>CAVZRV010000053.1:0-12573 GCA_963777605.1 uncultured Acidobacteriota bacterium | reverse complement strand
CTCCGACTCGGGCTGACCGATCTCATTCACATCGTGCAGGATCTTTCGCTTCGCAGTGGCATTGCAGAAGATGAAACAGGACACTCACTCACCCGAACGAATTCTGTCAGCGCCGACATGCGAAAAACAACCTGGATACCGAGGACATGAACACGTGCCAAGATCCAACCCCGGGGCGCGTTCCTTGCCCCCGGCTCTGTGTTTGGGTGCCAGACCGGGCGGCTGTCGAGCACACAGAGGCAGGCCCTCACCGGGCCTGCGTGCGTGGTTCGGTACCGGTCTCGATGCTGGTTGCCGGTCCGGGAACGCGGGGGCGCGTTCCTTACCCCCGCCTCTGTGTCAGGCGGCAGACCGAAGTTGGTTGCCCACCGGGCGGACCGGGGTTGCTTGCTTCGGTTACGAGACGAGTGCGGGCACTTGTTCTACTTCGATCCCCAGGGCTGCGTGGAGGAGGCGGAGCGGGGGAACCGCGGGGGCCTTGACCCGATAGAGCGAGACGACCAGGTCCGGTTCGCCCTCGCCGCGAAACTGCCAGCATTGTTCCAGCTCGGCACCGGCTGGTAACTCGAAGACAACCTGTGGAAAGCCGGTCGCCGCAAGGAAGCGGTGATGTACGCTCCACTCCTCCGGTGTCGCCCGGCGACCGGTTTTCTGTTCCCAGATCCCGGTCAGCCGTTTCAGGCTTTCGATCAGTTCTTCCCGGCCGACCAGGACCGCTTCGCGGCGCTCCGGCGACCAGGGGACGAGGAATCCCCAACCCTCGACCGGTTCGGTGTCGCCGTCCGATTCGGGAGGCCGTTCGGCCTCGTGCAGGTAGATTTCGCGAGCCAACGGATTGAGGCGTTCCTCCCGGACACTTCTGGACTCGAGCTTGAAGCCGATTTCGGCAATGCCCGTGAGTTCGGCCAGAAGCTTGAACCCCGCATTTTCCTGTTCCGGAACCGACAGGAAGACGATCCGGCGAAGGCGGCTTTCGTAGATCCACCGGGTGAACCCATGTCGCTGAAACGTCTCCGTGACGCGGGCCAGATCCCCGGTGAATCCCTCCAACTGGTGGAGGCTCTGCGAACCCTGCGGGTCTTCCCAGAAGACTCGGACATCGGTTTCGAGCACAACGGCCCGTTCAATCAAGGCAGCCCGGTTCTCCCGGACGTTCGACCAGACTCGACACAGGCTGATCTGTTGCTGCATGACGGCCCCCTATGAAATGTTTCCGAGTTTTGACAGTGTGGTGAAGTGCCGATCACGGAGGCGGCGGGCCTCCTCCAGAGAGCGGGTTTTGAGCGATCGGCGGATGCGCTCGGCCGACCAGAGATTGGGGTAGACCGTGTAGTGGATCCACCAGGTGCCGTGGTTGTTCCAGAGGTGGTGATTGGGGTTCGACGGGTCGATCCGGACCGCCAGTTCACTGTTTTCCATGCTGCGTCTCCTTCTTTCGAAAACGCATCAGGGGAACCGGACAAACAAAAGCCGTCGCACCGGCGACGGCGGGAGATACTCGGCAGGAAGTTTTCCGGAGGCCTCTCTTCAAGGCGCTCCCGGGAGACTTCATTCGAAGGTGCGTCCTTCGCGCATCGGTTCCGAATCCTCGGAACCCACCACCGTGGGATCTCCCTCCCCGGTTGGCGCCCCGCCCAAGCGGGGCTTCCTGATGCTTGTTACGAAGTCAATTATACCCTGAGTCTCCGGCCGAACCCAGCGCTTTCCGTGTCATAGGCCGCCGGGGCGTGTCGACAAATCAAGGGCAGATCGATGGGGATGGTGGGTCGTGTTGGATTCGAACCAACGGCCCTCTGATTAAAAGTCTCCAAAACCCCGTTTCATGCTGTTCCAGCCTGTTCACTGCACCCGCTGAATATGGACGCTTACCCCTGTGTTTTCAACATTGCATTGTGCCTTGTCGTACCATCGTGTTCTAATTCTAACATCGAGGATTTTGTTACCCCGATGTTACCCCGAAAAAGTCAGAGGGCCGAGTGAGGAGGTTTGAGATGGCAAAAGTTACCCTGTTGACCGACGTTCTGATCAAAAATCAGAGGGCCGAAGGCGACCGCCTGGAAGTGTGGAGGAATCATTCCAGGGTCGCTCATTTGGCCTCCGCGTGACTCGATCCGGTCACAAGTCATTCGTGGTGTCTACCGGGTGGCCGGCGACATCGACTCCGGAGAATGACCCTCGGCACCTATCCCGCTATGAAGCTCAAGAAGGCGCGACCGCGGCCCGAGATGCCGTCCAGAAGGCCGCTGAAGGGAAAGACCCGCAGAAGCAGAAGACGGAGCACCGGCGGGCAAAGACGGTCAAGGAGTTGGGCGAGTACTACATGAGGCGACACGCCAAGAGACATAAGAAGCCGGCCAGCATCGCGGAGGATCAGAGGATCCTCGACAAATATGTCTATCCGCCGTGGCAGAACATCAAAGCCAGGAACATCCGTAGGCGCGATGTCGTGGACCTGCTCGACACCATCGCGGACAAGAACGGGCCGATCCAGTCGAACCGGGTGAGGAGTCTACTCTCCAAGATGTTCAACATCGGATTCGAGGCCGAGATTGTCGAGAACAACCCGGTCGCAGGGACGAAGCGAGTCATCAAGGAACAGCCAAAGAAAGATTACCTCAACGCCGAGCAGATTAAGGCGCTGTGGGCCGAACTCGACAACCGGGAGCAGCCGACCGCATCGGTTTTCAAAATGATCCTGGTGACCGGCCAGAGGCCAGGAGAAGTCTGCAAGATGCGATGGCAGGACATCGACCGCAAAGAGCGAGTATGGAAACTGCCCGAGTGGATCACGAAAAACGGACGGGAGCATGCTTGCCCGCTCTCACCCATCGCGATCGACATCCTGGACAATCTCGAACGGATTACCGGGGCGCATGAGTGGGTTTTTGCGCTGGATGAAGGAAAGCACGTTAAGTATCTACAGAGCATGACAAAACGCATCAACGCAACGGAACGTGAACGGGCAAAGAAGGCGAAAACGGAACCGCTGTTCCGTTTCGGTCCGCATATGCTCAGACGTACCTGTGCAACCCATATGGGCGACCTCGGAGTCTCGCGCTACATCATCGGGGCGCTACTGAATCACAAGAGCCAGGACGCGAGTGTAACGGCAATTTATGACAGGTCGGAGCGGCTTTCCGAGAAACGCCGAGCGGCTGAGCGATGGTCTGCAAAACTGAATCAGATCCTGACGGGCGAAGGCGGAAAGGTGGTGGCGTTCGGATGAGCGATGAAGACCGCGAAATATTGGAGCGAATGAAGGCGGACATGGACGCCCCTGGCGCTGCGCTCCGCGACCTGTTCCCCGAGAGCCCTCACGGGCTGGTGTTTCAGTTCCGGGAGGACCACCCGCTGTACCCGCAAGTGTTCCTCCGCCAGTTCCCACCGCATCGCCTGGGCGCCGACATTGAGCGGCTGAGGGAGTCATTGGGAACGGTGAGTGGGATCCTCCACCGTTACGACTTCGACGACACCATGGGCCACGGGGATCTGGAATTTCGGATGCAGCGGACATACCAGCGGCTCATCGAAATTTACCAACTCGGCCAAGCGATCCTGGACCGCCTCCAAGAGCAGGGCCTCCGGTTCAACGAGGCGACCGGGTTCATCGAGGCGAAAACCGCCGGAAAGTACAGGCGATACCTGGTGGACGTTCTAATTGCCGATGCATGGCCGGCTCAAGCTCTCAGGCTGGGGCGCCGACACCCGCGGGAGACTGATTCGAGAACTAAAACGCTATCTGCCAGCGGATCCCAACGACCCGGAACGGATCGCCCCGGAGGTGGAGAAGATCATCCGGAACGCCATGAGAAACTGGCGCGTGATGCTCAACAAGGTATATAAGCCCTCTCGACCGGTCCCGAAAATCGCCGAAAACCCGCATTCTACCGCAGTATAAAAGCCTCATAAAAGTCTGTAAACATCTGCAAATAAAGCGTTTTCACCATATGGTGCTATGCTGCGCAAATGGAAAACGCTGAACCGAAAACACCCCATGTAATCCGCCCGAACGAGATGTGCAGGATCAGTCGGCGTCCGTTCGCGAACCTCGCTTTACCGCTACGAAAAGGAAGGAATCATACCCGCTCGCCGGCAGATCGCCCCCGGCCTGGTCGGGTGGCTTTCCAACGAAGTGGAGCGGTGGCTCGAAGCTCGGCCGACGGTTGAGGCGGGGCAGTAGGTGAGCGCAGACCCGGATCGAAAGCTCCAGGAGGGCCCCGAGGAAGTCCTTTGCGTGTCCGAGGATGTTCCTCCCGGCTCGACGTGAAAATGGTCGATGCGATGTGCATCTCGGTGACGAAGATCCATTGCCCGCAGTTTGGGGAGAAGAAGGCCCAACGCCTGGTCCTGAAGTTCCGAATATACGATCCTGGGAACCTCGAAGGCATCGTGCTTCCCTGCTTTGTCCGGTACGGATGGAAGAAAGCCCCATTGCGGTCAAAGTTGGCAAAGATGGCCGCAGTTGCAAACCACAGAATCCCGGTCCACATGATCCGACCGTCGATGTTCACCGGGAAGATGTACCGCTGCAAGGTAGTCACGTCGAAGACCGAGCCCGCCTATTCCCTGGTGGAGACAGTCTTGAAGAGGTTGGCGGGATGACCAATTCACCGACAAACCAGGTTACCAGGCAACCAAGAAACCAACTAACCAACATCTGCTATGAAAAAGCTTGCGCTGGTACGGACTTACGCGAACGACTTGAAACCGCAAAAGCGATCTTTGGATTCAGAGTTTCTCCCGGGATGACCCCCACTGGGAGGAAGCAGGACGACGGCGCGCCAGGATGAACGGTCCCGGCCCGCTCTACTGCAAAAAGGTTTTTCCTACTACACCGATAGGAATTCTATCACGGAGGTAGGACTAGATGAAGGCGAACCGCGATGAACAAACGCAAACTGCAATCTCAAAGAATCCATCGATGCTGAAATGAGCGCCGACAGAAACACCTGCATCGAACTGGAAAAAGGTGCCGGCGAAGTGATCCGCATCGGGCTGACCGAGTACCGGGGCCGGAAGTACCTGGATGCCCGCGTCTATTTTGAAACCGACGAGGGCCAATGGAAGCCGACCAAAAAGGGCTTGTGCCTCAGTCCTGACCTGGCTCAACAGGTTGCGGAGGCGATGCTGACCGAGGTGGGCAAGTCATGAAGCAATTAATGGATAACATCATCCACGCCCTGGAACGACTCGGCCTCGAGGCAGTACTTGCCGATTCCGACCACCTCCAAGTTGAATTGTCGGTGACGGGTTGCCCGTCTGTATTGGCTGTGTTCGAACGAGAGATCATTCTCGAATTCGGCCAAGTACATCGACTTGTACTTGATGACGGAATACTAACATTCGGCCCGGAATCCGGAGGGGCCATCCTCGGGATTCTGCGACGATGGGTGATGAACTTGGAACAGTATCAACGAACGCTGTTCAAAAGGCGACTGGAGGAGATCACCGGGCGAGCGGTTGAAGAAGGTATCAACCCGGCAAGTCTACTTGAATGGCTAGATGAAGAAATCACACGAAGAGTGCAAAGAAGACACGAACGAGCAACGCATCGAAGAGAATCAACGAGGACGAACTGGAGGAGCGACAGATGAGCGAGAAGAACGAATCGAAAACAAGCATTGAACTCATGAACGAAATGTCAGAAACACTCAAGAAACAAAACGATGTCCTCCGGGCCTGCGGAGCGACCATGATGGCACTCGAAAGCCGGATCGCGGTGCTGGAACGTCGGGCGGACGTCCAGGTTAATCGGGAGAACAATCAGGACGAAATTCTCCACCTCATCGCGAAAACACTCGGTCTGAATCCTCCTTCCGGGGCAAAGACATGATGCAAGGGCTCAATTAGAAATAGTGAAACAGATGTCACTCAAATTTCGTATAATAGTATGGAACGCCATTAAAGACGCAATCGCCGACAGCTTTGGCTCTTGGCCTTGCCTCCCCTCCGGCCTTCAATTCCCAAGTAACAGAACTATGTCTAGAGGAGGTTCGAATGAGAACCAGCGAAAGCGCATTTAACGTGCAGAGTTGCAAGGAGCTTTGTGCAGGCCGATACGCGGGACTGAATCCAAAGCTGCAAGCACTTTTCCTCGTCGATCGAGGGTTCAGCCAGGAAGAAATCAGCGAGGCTATCAGCACCGTGCAGCGACCCCCGCAAAGAGAAAACGAAACTGAAAAGCCGAAAGCAAACGGCTACGATTTCGCCAAAAAGTGGCGGGAAAGAATGAGTTAAAAATGAGTACACAATCTTTTTAT
Source organism: uncultured Acidobacteriota bacterium (assembly GCA_963777605.1). Taxonomy (GTDB): domain Bacteria; phylum Acidobacteriota; class UBA6911; order RPQK01; family JAPXNP01; genus CAVZRV01. The sequence continues at coordinate 6,313 of CAVZRV010000053.1, read as the reverse complement.
GATCCGCGACCGGAACTTGGGCGAATGAAAAGCGAGCTGGCCGTCGTAAAAGAGGAAGCGGCCCAGGCAAAATCAACCGCTGAAGCGGCCGCGAAGGTGAGCAACGAGGCTTGGAACAAGAGCTATGAACCGGGCGAGTCGATCGACAGCTACGGGGCGAGGGACACGATCGGCGCCCAGATCACAAGCAATTACGAAGGACTCGAGCTTCTCGCGAACCACGGCAAGTCGATCTTCGAAGTGCAGGGGCAGCTCTTCAGGCCGTCTTCGTCACTTTCGACGATCACGAGCGACGGCCTGGGCTACGGTTCACCCGGAATCATGCCGGCACAGCAGGGCGGTTTCCTCGGACCGATGGCGTGGCCCTGGAACGTGTTACGCCTGGTCCTGCCGAGTCGGCCTGTCGAATCAGGGCAATTCCATTTCATGAAGCAGACCGCCAAAGCGGCCGCCTCACCGCAGGTTGAAGGATCCGGGAAATTCGAAACAACCTCGACCTGGACAGCGGTGGCGAGTGCGATCGCGACGGTGGCCGTGTATCTCTCCGTGACGCGCCAAGCTCTGGAAGACATCCCCTACTTCCGTCGGATTCTCGACGTAGATCTCCTCCTCGCGGTAGCAGCGAAGGAACAGGCCGAAATGTTGACGGGAAGCGGGACCGGCGTTCATTTGGAAGGGCTGGTGACTGCGGCTACTTCGTTCGACACGGGCAGGATCCAGTCTGGCGACACGCGCCTCGACTATCTGCGTCACGCCTGTTCACAGTTGGAGGAAATCGACGAACGGCCTACGTTTATCGCGCTGAATCCTCAAGACTTCTGGCAGATTCGCGGCCTGAAAGACCAGGCCGACAACGCCGGCGGTTATCTTATGCCGATCTCCACGCGGGACGGCGGAGACTTCTGGCTTCAAACTGTGCGAACCACGGGAGTTACGGCCGGAACGTTTCTGGTCGGCTGCCGGGATCGTGCGGAGATCCTGGACCGGACGCCGACTCGCGTAATGATCTCCTTCGAGCACGGTGACAATTTCGTCGAAAACGTCGCGACCATTTTGTGCGAAAGTCGCGTCGGGTTGGCGATTTACAGTGCGTCTGGCTTCGTAACGGGAAGCTTCAGCGGCGCGAGCCCGCTCTAATCCTTGACCAGCCCGGGGAATGCCTTTCCCCCCGGGATGGTCACGCAGCGCCTGCCGAGGCTGGTTTCCACTCGTGCAGGAGCAAGAGGGAGTTGGGGCCGGTTACTCACTGGGCTGGCCCCCCTCCCGGAACACCCCCGGGGCGTGGTCTTCATCTTACCCGGGTGAGAACACGAAACCGTTTTGTGGCCAACGATGCTTGTAGATAGTCGTGTCGAGGAGTTTTGGCGTGATGAACTGTGAGGTATGCGGAATTGAAATTCAGCCAGGGCGGCACGGCTCGCCCAGGCGGTATTGCTCCCAGCAATGCGGCTGGAAGGCCAGAAACGAGCGCCGGCGAGTTAAAAACGGGGCCAAACCCAGGGAGAAGGCTGCATCACGGCCGGTAAACCGGGGAAAGACCTCGGAATCCATGAAGAGGCCGAATCCTGGCGGCACAGATGCTGAAACGCTGGGATCTGGACGAGCACGAGGCGGAAATCCTGGACCTGGCTGCGCGAGCGCTTGATCGGGTGCTCTCGACCCGAAAGTTGATCGAGCGCGACGGCTTAATCCTGGACGGAAAGGCGCACCCGGCGGCGAAGATCGAAACCGGCAACATGCGGGAGTTTCGCCTGCTCATCAAAGAGCTGGCGTTCCCGAAAGGAGAAAACGATGCGTGACAGAAAGAAGACTCAGAAGCAGCAATGGACCGATCACGAGTTACACAGCAAGTTTGTCGGAGTGACCTATTTGGGCGACTCTTGGGACTCTCCCGAGCAGCAGCAGGCGGCGGAGGAGTACATGCTAAGCTACCGCGAGCTTCCGCGAAACTTGGAGAAGGGTCATAGAGAAGTCTAGCAGGAACTAGGGCGGGAGGGCGCCGTTCTGCGGCTCACCACGGATCACGATCCATCAGACACGAGTTGATTGGATTCTCAGAAGTGTTAGGATGATCAAGCGATGAAGCAGAGTATGGACGAGTTTACAAGGATTATTCTCGAGACATCGTCCGAAGCATCAGACGCAATTCGGAATGGAGGTCGAGAGCTATCGGCTGCCGTGCAGGCAATTCTAGAAAGTTTGAATCAACATGCCGCAGAGATTGAGAAAGAACAGTCTGAACTGAAGGAGCGCATGAAACGTGGCTCAAGACGAACCTCCGGCGAAATTGTATGACTTCCTATACGTCGACGAATTAAGAATTGCGTCACTTTCAGCGCAACTCTTTGGTGCGCTCCTGACCGGGCTATCGGATACGTTCGAGTCAGACAAGACAACCTCAAAAACGCTTAAGGGTTCCGTTGACATCTGTTTCCGGCAATTATGAAGGAGCCAGTTCGTCTGGAGAATCCAGGGCGGAGAAGAGCTAAGCCCCATGATGTACGGATCATCGACACGATTGTGATGCTCCAGCAACAAGGATGGGTGCGAAAAGACCTGGTAGCGGCAGAAGTTGGCTGTACCGTTCTTCTTCCTGTGACAATTTCGGTTTTCGATGCTTCCAACCTACACGAGTTTATGGAGACTTTCCCGACTGACGCGCTAGTCGGCGAGACGGACACTCGGACACAAAAGAAGCAAGGTCGGAAGCAGGTCGAGCAGATAATATCAAGAGCTTTGTTCAGGCGCTCTACAAAATCATACCTGTGGGCCTTCAGATCCGTTGCCGGTTTGAGGATGCACAACTGTGGGGGACAATCCCGACCTGATTGGATCCGCAATGCCGTCAGCGGCTTTGGCGCTTGGGCACGGAGCCTTTCTACAGGGAGTATGGCGCACTTCTGGCACTTATCGATGCAGTGCCTGGACCCTCCAGACTGCGACTACCCGTCACTGAATGAACCAACTCTGGTGTTCGCCACTATGGCGGATCAAATCCAGGAATTTCTTGGTCGTGGCACGGATGAATTTGGAATAACATCCCTTGGCAGTGTTTCGATCCCTTCAAAAAGTTGGGTAAGCCAATCAGGGCGGTATCGAAAAAAAGGCAATGCTGAACCTAATGGAGCAAGGGCGACTCGCGAGCTTGCCAACTGGAGTCGCCTCTGGACTGTGATGTGATTACGCCCCCCATTTTGCACTCCATAATTCATGGCGGGAATATTAGAGGCTCTACGGGTCGCTGAGGTGGCCACGATGACCTGAGCCCTGAGAGCAGGCTCGGGACCGCATGAGGGCCGCGAGAAGGAGGTAACCTTCCGTGTTCTTGGGCGCGCCGAGTCGACAGCTCTCTCCTCATTGATGGGTTGGACGGGCCGAATCCGCTCCAATTACGTCACTTCTGATCGGGGCGTCGGTTTTCCCATGCGTCGGCTGAAGGAACCCCCATTTGAAACCAGACCGATTTCGTTTCGCCCTTCCAACTGACAAAGCGATCCAAGCAATGAGCGCGCGTCCGCCGGTTCAATTCATCCACGACATCAGATCGAATGACCTTGTAGCCACGAAGTCCCTTCCGGTTGAAAAGAAGCATCATCGTTGGAGTGACGGGTAAAGTGACTTCTATGGCACGCTGACCAAGACCGGGGCTCCGGTAGAATGGGTCAGGCTGTACAGTTCGGGGTTAAACCATACACAAGGCTCGTCTGACGTAATGAATCCCAACGGATCATTGCAGACAAGAACCGCCAAATCCATTCCAAACAAAATGGGAGGCTGGATCTCCATAACCGTCGCCAAGAGAAATTCATGCTCAGCACTATGAAGGCCCCTCAAGTACTTCACCAATGGCAGACACAACACCGAATTGTCTTTCGTTACTTTCAACAAGCCTCCTGATTTGCTTAATGAACCCGCCAAGATTGTTTTCCTGACGCTTCGTTCTCGCCGACATTGCAGCCACGAAACTGCATAGATAAGCACGATCCATGTCGGAGAGGTGCTCCCTCAGAACGACTTTCCTGTCAATCGCTCGAGCATACCCATCTTCGATCGCGCCGAGACTATCCTCGATCGAGAGAGTTGCGCTCGCCGTCCTGAAGCCGGACTGTGTAGAAGTTGTTTTCCGTGAAACTGTTCGACGGCGCCCGTCTGGATTTCTGCGTTCCGTCACGCGATATCAGCCAAATATAGGGCTCGTATCCGATAGGGGTTCCAGGATCACACCAAGGCCTGAGATAACAGGCCGGAATGATGTGTTGCTTTGCCTTCGCTCCCACGCAGCATCTCCAATTTAGTTACCCCCTGCGTTACCCCAAGGCCGTCTTTCTTATCTCACGATCGGAATTTCCGTCTGTAAACCGTTGATTTGATTGGTGGGTCGTGTTGGATTCGAACCAACGGCCCTCTGATTAAAAGTGGGGAACAGCCGATCTTCACAACCTCCTCAATTTTCGTAAGTTACTAGAAATAAGCAAGTTGTGAAATTATCAATTTTGGTCGATTTTCCCTGTTTTTGCCGATTTTGGAGGCATTTTCACACACAAAGTCACACACGGCCTCGGCGGGTGAGGGGCACGATCATGTTCAACTCGCGATCCTGTGTCGTCGGCTTCTGACAACCCGTCCAGGGGATCGACCACAGCCCAAGAGACGAGGTATACATGGCAGTCGCAAGAGAACTCATCCAGGACCGACTCCGAAACGATCCGCAACTGAGCAACCGTTCTCTGGCGTCCAATTTGGGCATAACCGAACGGACCGTCCGCACGGTTCGCCAGGAACTGGAGCGCACCGAGGAGATCCCAGTCGTCATCCATACCCGGGGGCAAGATGGTCGACTTCACCTTAGACGGAGCGTTTCCGGAAGTCGGAGAAGATCGACTCGGAAGCAGGGCGACTCGGCTACGTCACCGGAAACTCAGCAAAGAGAGAGCCCCTCCCAGTCAACCGTACCGGCGCTTCCCTTCCTCGAAGGACGCTACCGACAATCTCGATCAAGACCGTCCGGCCGGGACTATTCCGGTTCGTCGGTATTGGCTCAACTGCGGACCGCCTTCACCGGCCATCCACTCGCGTTTCTCGTCGCCCTTCCGTTCGGAGGATTCGTGCCCTTGGCGGTGTGGTGCCTAACCCACCTCGAGGCAATACAACCATGGGACTGGCCCCTTATCGCTGGCGGCACCCTCTTCTCCAGCCTCACGGTCATCCAATGGGGTCAACGCATCTTGTTGAACACCGCAAAGGCGATCGGCTTTGCCGTCTTGGTCGAAGGCGTCATGATTGCCGCACAGACAATTTGGCTCTCCCTCTTGGCCCTCTGCCTCCTGATCGTCATCAACTCCATCGCATGTTCGGTGGCCTTGACCCCCGACGCAGATGCCACCTAACCCAAAACGAGTTTTGGCCTTTCAGATCATTCAAGCCCAGTTCGGCTGAAATCCCAAGCGCGGTCTCCGGGTGGGTTGCACACGACCGGTCGGGGCCACAAGCCTGGAAGTCCCTCATACCAATTGCCGCATCGCAGAGTATGCGGTATTGACCACTCTCACTATCGACTGCAGCGAGGTATCGCGGATGTCCGGAGAGATGGCTCGGAACCCACGGGGAATTCTCGTGGTGGTATGTCGGCTCGAACCGACGACCCCCTGCGTGCAAAGCAGATCCCACAATTGGCCGGAAACACCCCATTTGCGTGGCGTTTGTTTTCAGGCAGTTACGGCCACTCGGTTGTTGCTGGTTGCTCCTTGTGGGTCTGTGAAGCCTTGAACAGCTACAAATCTGACTACATCTTCCACAACCCGCCTTCCTTGCGCCTATCCAAGCCCAGGAGTGTGTTTACCGGGACCAACCGGTAAAACGTGTTTGGGGGAGCCCGGTGCACGAGTTGTGCAGGTATGGCTCAGAGAGGAGTAGGCGACAACCAACTTCGGTTGACGTCTTGAGGCGCTGCAGGGAAACCAGACGAGAAGCAGAGAAGATAAGCCTCGGCCTCAGACCTTGCGGGAATCCGTATACTCGCCGAGTGTGTGTGTTGATCATGCTAGTAACCAGAACCTTGAACTTCAGGGCAGTTGTCTGTATCTTCTAGCCTTCTCTGTACCTAGCATCGATGTGGATTTTACACTCGTTTCCCCGACGTCAACTACATTTCCCTACCGCATTGACTCATAATTTTTGTTGTTGAAAGCGGGCCGTTGCCTCAAGATAATGTTACCGAGATTGGGAGGCAACGATGGACCGTCAGATCAGCAAAGAGGCGAGAGCCGAGTTACTGGAAGCATTAAGGGAACGTTATCGCACCTCTGGAAGGCGC
>CAVZRV010000052.1:0-12089 GCA_963777605.1 uncultured Acidobacteriota bacterium | reverse complement strand
ACCTGAAAGTCGCGGTTTCGGTTTCGGGCATCAACTCTACCCAGATTCAAGGCTACCGAACTGGTGAGTCCGTTTGCGAAGCCCTGGATCACGTCTATTGGGCTCTCCCCGTCCGGGTCAATGTGCCGCAACGGGTTATTCAGTGTGTACGCTATCTATTCCAACTTTGCGGATTCGCGGGATCGGCGCTCTCTCGCGAGGGATCCACCGACGTGAACCGTCCGATGGCGCTGCCGTGGTAGCGGGCGCCGAAGTAGTCGAGCCCGGTTTCGGCGTCCCGCTCCTTGCCGGTGAACCAGTAGTCGTCGGCTTCGGTGCAGGTACGCGAACTCAGCTCGCCGTACGGTTTGTAGTAGTAGCGGCAGACGTCGACGCCTGCGTTGTTCGTCTTCAGCACCAAATTGCCCGAGATGATCGAGATGCCGCCAGCGGAGACCCTCGGTGGTGTTGTTGATGGCCGCGTGCTTCCCGTTGAAGAAGAGGTTGAAGGTCTCCCAGCCGGTGCCGACCTTGTATTCCCAGGTCGCGTTCCCTTCGGGATCGTAAAAGTAGTAGGTCGTCACCCCGCCCGCGACCTTCTTCACGCGGCGGCCGTCCCCGTCATAGGTGTAGGTCGCCGTCGAGCCGCTGTTGACCGTCTTGATCCGACTCGCGCCATCGTACTGCAGGGTAAATCCGGGCAGTCCCAACTGGTTTCCCGCCACATCGTAGCTGTTGTAGCCGGTCGTCGTGATCCGGTTCGTCGCAGCGTTGAACGTCAGCGCCAGGGTCGAGGCGCTCCGGTTGCCCCAACGGTCGTAGGTGAAAGTCTGGTTGGTCGTCCCGGCGATCTTGTAGGTGGTGATTCGATTCCACCAGTCGTACAGGTAAGACTGGTCACCGGTCGTATAGAGCTGGTCGTCAATCTCCCAGACATTGCCGTTGTTCTCGTCGGTGATTGGCTTTTCAAAATGGACGAGTTGGTTGAGCCGGAACTGGGCGCCGTATTTGACGGTCCGCTGCTTCGGCTGGAGACGTTCGTTGTAGGTGATCGTCTCGATGGTGCCGTTGGTCGCGCCGTCGTAGGTCAGCGTTTCGGTGGCATAAGGATCGGTCGAAGCGTAGGTGAACGTGTAATTGTCGACCAGTTCCTGGTAGGCCGTCCCCCCCGGGCTTCCCCCGTTGTTGCTCCATTTGGCGGTCTGCTGGCGGCCGGCGTTGTCGTAGCTCCAGTAGATCCCGAGCGGATTGGCCCCGTAGTCGTAGATGCCAGGCCATTTGGACTTGGTCAGCCCGCCGAGCTTGTTGTAGACAAAATCCCCAGTCATACTCGGTCCGCCGGTCACAGCCCGGACGATTTTGGTCGTTCGTCCCATGGAATCGTAGTGGAACGTTGAACTGCCAACTCCGTCGCTCATGCCGGTTCTGCGCCTTAGGCGCTCTGCTCTGAATATTCGACCTTACGCCTCAGGAGAGCGCGTCGTCTTCGCCTGTTACTGACCACTCAAGCACGTTGTGCTTCAGCTTGGAGAATTCGACGAGGAGTCTTCCGAGGCGATTGATCGCGTACGGCTCGACCTCAATTGAAAAACGGCAGGCGCCATCCTTGGGACTCCTCTGGTTTTTGTCCATGGCAATTTGCAGGGCGCAATGGCCCGTCTTGTCTATCGTAGAGACACGTAGATCTAGGTAGAATGCACTCTTATTCTCGGCCCCGGGCGTCCCGGATTCGTATCGATGCTCATCGGGTATTCTCTTGGGAAAGGACTGGAGTCCCACTCCGAATTCGGCCAGTTCATCGACTCCGCAATAGAACTCCAGACGGCCAGAAAAGTCCCCGTTTGTCGCAGAGATGACCAAATTAAGATGATACGGCTCTTCGTACGGGAAACGCTGAAGCCGAATTTTGCCGGTTTTCATTTTGCACTCACTAACTGAGAATTCGCCAGTTTAATCACATGAGTATTCGCAGTCTCGCCGACGTTGTCTGGGCCGACTCGCGCGATCGTCGAGAACCCGATACTCGGAGAGACATTGTGCTGAATTGGTGGCTCTGCGGGCTGTCTCATTTGAATTTGAAGTCGGCAACCTCGCCTGTGCGCACATTTCTAACGTAGTGAACCTCAACACCGTTCACATTCTGCCTCATCTTCACCCATCCTTGTCCAGCTGGCCAACGCGGGTCTTTCATCGTAATCGGCAGAGTGACACCTGCCTCAGGGGCCGAGCGAACCTGTTGCATTGCCAGTTGTTCCTGCAGGTTGCTGGTGCCGTCCGGCCAGTCGACAGAGAACCATACTTCGACTTGATCCCGAGGCTCAAAGTAGGTCCAGCAAAATACGATCCGACGATTGCTTCGGGAATGGCCATCACTAAGAACGTGGTGGTGACGTTTGCCAAAGTGTTTACCCGTCGGCCCGCCGAGCCGGTACACCTCGGAACAGACAGCCTGAGCAAATGGGTTCAACGGCACAGGGAGGTACTCTATGACGGCCGCACTGGCTTCAGGCTCCTCATCCAGACCGGCTGCGGCACACACTTCTCCCTGGCCGTCGTCACCCATGCTTCCGTCATCCAGTTGGACGCACTCTTTCCCGGTCGGGTCTACCGATGTCAAGTAGATCTTGACTTTTTTCGCGTGGCTCGTTTCGATTACCACCCTTTCTTCTTCTCTTCTCAGCCGAGCTATTCTACTGTACGGAATAAAGTGCACTCTCCCAAAACTGGACCTCTGCAGGACACCGACATCTGTGAAATCTGTCCTCTTGAACAAAACCTCCAAGACCCCGATTCCTGCCAGGACGTAAACGGCGCAGTATCCGAAGAACAGCCATCCGAGATTCTGAGCAGATCTCCAGATGAGGGGACATAGAGCGCTTATCATCAGGTAGCCAATCGGCAGGAATATGCGGTACGGCCAAGGCATCCGAGCCGTGAGTAGAATGCCGCCATCCCGATGGGTGATTTCGTCTCTCATGGTCTCGGTTCCTTGTCATCGAGACCGCTCTTCTTAGGCTTCAATACGCGTTGGAGAATCTGGGCTGCAACAGCCTTCACTGTTGGGCGCGCGGCGGCAGCACTCAGGCGGGCCACCTGCTCAGGGCGATTCACGAGGCTGGCCGCAGCCTGTTGTGCTGCTCCTTGACGAGCCTCAGATTTTAGTCTGCTAACTCGCAAGAGATGATCCGCAATACGATCGTTTACACGATGATTGGCGGATGCTGCGGAGGGAGTCCTTTGAGAGAATCGACTGATCAATGATCGGCGCATTCCGGCCCGCCATCAGTCACGTAGTAGGGGTTTCCCTTCAAAGCCTCCTTACGGGCTGCAAAGTCAACTTGGGACCAATACGCGCGCCATCGTGCCCAACCTTTCACTTCCTCTCCCGGGCTTACGCGCAAGAATTCGAGCATCGCAGGGATATCCTCCTTCGTTACCAGCTGGTAATAGAGAACCGACAATTGAGCCAAGACCTCAATTGAAATCGATCGAGCATCTTGCTCGGGATAATTCGGCCACTCGCTGCTATCCCACATTTTCTCGGCCAATTCGTAAACATCGTGTTCATCCAACCGGCCAGTCTGCCATTGCTGCAGGATGTCTTGAACAGTCTCCACTCGTAGACACTTGTCGTGTTTGCTCATTTGAAAGTAATATGCTCAAAAGTTTTCTGGATGTGGTTAACATAGTCGATCTTTGCGTGCCCCGATGCTCCCGTCTCCCTAAAGACGACTTCGGCCGTGCCCTTTACTGCACGGTCGTAGATTCCGTTCGGTGCTCGTCCAGTTAACTGTTGAAAGACCTCTCGTGCGCGCTGCAGTCCTCCAGACAACTCGGAATTGCCGCGCAAGTACCCAGCAAGCCTCCCGGTGGTCATCGGTCGAACCCGTGTCAGAGCCTGCCCAACCAGCAACTGAAACCGTGGGTGAGCTGCAGCAGAAAGACCACCAATGCCGAGCGAGGTGAGGGTGTTACCTCCCAACACGGCCATCCCGCCGGCTACGATAGTTCCGCCAACCAGAGCCGCTCCGCCGTACTCCGCCCAGAAACTCAGTTTCGTTGCGAATCCTGCCGTCCGATAAACCTGGTCGAAAACGAACTGAGCGGATGTGTTAAGCGGCATTGGACCGTATTCAACTACGGTCGCACTGGCGGCAACTTCTTGATCCAGACCAGCTGAGGCACAGACCTCCCCCTGACCGTCGTCCCCGGTACTGCCGTCGTCGAGCTTGACGCATTCTCGCCCGGTCGGGTCTACCGATGTCAAGGGATTGTTTCGAACATACGAGAATAGATTCCAGCTCTGCGGATCTTCGGGGAATTGATCAATAAGACTCTCATCCGGAGAAGTGAAACGCCCGATCGGGCTCCCATGGTAGCGGGCCCCGAAGTAGTCGAGCCCGGTCTCCGCGTCTCTTTCCTTGCTCGTGAAGAAGTATTTGTCGGAAACCGGGAGAGTGGTCATGCTCTCACCGAAGGGAAGAGGGACATAGTGGCGAACGAGTTGGCCCGTGTTGTTGGTCTCGTCCTTGGGTGTTCCCAGGTGGTCGAGGTGGCGCCAGAATAGACCCGAGATCGTGTTCGCTGCTAGGTTTCGCCCATTGAAGAAGAGATTGAAGACATCCCAGCCGACCCCCGCCTGGTATTCCCAAACCGGGTTTCCCTCGGGATCGTAGAAGTAGTACCGCGTTGCTCCACCGGCCACCTTCTTCGCCCTTCGCCCGTCGCCGTCGTAGGTGTAGGTCGCGGTTGTGCCGCCGTTGACCGTCTTGATCCGGCTGGCTCCGTCGTACTCATAGGTCGCCGCGCCCGTGTTTGTCAGATCGCCCGCCGAATCGTGCGTGTAGCTTTGGGTCGGGGTCGTATTGCAGGCGTTGGTGCCCAGGCGAGCCGCCGTGATCCGGTTCGTGGACGAACTGATCGTCAACCAGGCGCTGTACGGGTTGAAGGTGGAAGTCCCGCACTGCTTGAGCCGGTTTCCGTATCGGTCGTAGTAGTAGGTCAACACCGAGCCGCCCATCGTGGCCGTCTTGATCCGATTCAGCCAGTCATAAGTGTAGTCGAAGTTTTCGGACGTGTTCAGGAGGTTGTCAATGCCGAAGACATCGCCGTTGTTCCCGGAGTTGGTCGGATGAACGTAGCTGTAGTCTAGGTTAACCAGGAATTGAGCTCCGAACTTGACCGCCCGACCTTTGGGCTGCAAACGGTCGTTGTATGTAATCGTTTCGATGGTGCCGTTGGTCGACCCGTCATACGTGACGGTTTCGGTGGCGTACGGGTTGGTCGAAGCGTAGGTGAAAGTGTAATTGTCGACCAGTTCCTGGTAGGCCGTTCCACCCGGGTTTCCTCCGTTGTTGCTCCATTTGGCGGTCTGTTGGCGTCCGGCGTTGTCGTAGCTCCAGTAGATCCCGAGCGGATTGGCGCCGTAGTCGTAGATGCCGGGCCACTTCGACTGGGTCAGCCCGCCGAGCTTGTTGAAGACGAAATCGCCCGTCTACTCGAAGTCCGCCGTCTGCTCAGACGATTTTCGAGGTGTGGCCCATCGAATCGTAGTGGAAGGTCTTGGTCCCCGAGCGCCGTATCCTACATCCCGGTCCGTCTTCCCTTGCCGTTCGTCACCAGAGTCGAGTCATAGGTGAAGGTCACGGTCGGGGTCCTGTCGGAATAACTGATCGAGGCCGGACGATTGATCACGTCGTAGCTATTGTAGTTCGTCTGCACGCTTCGGGCATCGGTTTTGCGGGTCAGGTTCGAGTTCGAGTCGTACGTGTACGTGGTTGTGCCCGATTCCGGATTCGTCTCCGAAGTCAGCCGGCTCAGGCTGTCGTAGACGAAGCTGCGGGTCTGCGTGCCCTGGCTCACCCCAATCAAGTTGTCGAGGACGTCATAGCTGTAGGATGTTGTACAACCTGTCCCAAGACAACCTGTCCCAAAATCGTCCGGATTAGCCGAATCAGGATTGGGTTCGAGAGCGGTTGAGATCCGCCCGAGGGCGTCGTAGTTGACGCGCCGTTGCATCGAGGCCTGGTCGATGACCGTCTTCTGATAGCCGGAGTAGTTGATCGTGACAAACTGCCCGTCTTGCGTCGTGATCTTCTTGACTCGATCGAGGGCGTCGTAGTCGTTCGTCGTCCACTTGTTGAAATCACCAACGACGGGCAGGTCGGCGGAACTGCCGAGCAGAAGCGTTCGGGGATTACTCGTCTGCCAGGGACGTCCCGTGGTGTCGAACTTCGTCCAGACCCAGTCCTGCTGGCTCCCGTTGCTGACGCCGCGGGACTGGATCCGCCCCAACCCGTCAAAGCCCGTCACCTCGACGCGGTCCAGCCCGGTGTCGATCCGGATTTGACTTTTCATCTTCGGCGGCGTGGAGGAGGAACTCTTGAACGAGGACGGTTCCCGGTCGGAATAGTAGTTCGTGACCAATCCGCCATCCGGGTAACTGATCGTCTTGATGCGGCCCGAGAGGTCGTAGGTGTAGTCGGTCTGGTTGTTGTTGATGTCGGTGTCCCGCTTCAGGTAACCGAAGCCGCGCTTGTTCGTGTTGTCGAAGAAGTACTCCCGGTAGGTGTCGAATCCGGCGGCGTCTTCCAGCCAGTAGGGGTAGGCAAACTGGTAAGTGCTGTTGTAGTTGATCATCGACGTGTATCCGCGAGGGTCGGTCTCCTCCCGGACGTTGCCGCAGATGTCGTAACGGAAGTAGGTATACAGGGTCGACGAAGGGGAGTTCAGCCAGCGCCCGATCCGGTAGAGGTTCCCTCGTGTGGTGTAGCCGGTCCCGAACGAAGCCGTATCGTGCTGGACGACGCCCGATGCGGATAGCAGCGTTCGAGGCGAGGTGTAGTTGTCGTAGGTGTACGTCGTCTGGGCCTTTTTCACCGAGGCGGAGTCGTAGACGCTCTCGTCGGTAATGCGGTCCAGAATGTGCAGATTCGAAACGTTGTAGCTGGTCGTATTGAGGAAGGTTCGAATGGCTTTTCGCACCAGTGCTCCCGGGGCGCCCGAACCCCAGCCGTACTCCCAGGTTTCGAGGATGTTGCCGTTGGTGAGGTTTCCAAGCGCGGACGAGTACCCTTGCTGGTCGTAGACCTGGACCGTCTTCGACTGGTAGTTGTTTTCGAGCGTGATCTTGGTCTCGGTTACCCGGGGGTCTCCGAAGCGCTGATCCCAGGTCTTCTCGATGGTGCGCTTCTTGATGCCTCCGCTTTCGTAGTATTCGACCTTGTCCTCCTTCTCGGCCGTGCCGAAGCCCGGCAGCGGCGAGAAGTAATGCAGACTGTAAGTATTGTCGGGCCGAGTCACTTTGGTGCTCGCGCCCCTTTCGTACTTCCATGTCCCATTTCCCTGTCCGTCCTGAGCATTGACCAGCTTCTGGTAAATCCGCTGCGGGCTCTCGCCGATAGACGTCCCCAATTCCCAGTCGTAGTTCGTCGTGCCTCCGGTGGGATAGGTAATGACATCCAGCTTGTACTCGGGGCCATAAGCGGTCGTGCAGTAGTTGTCCGGATCGCACAACTGGTTCGTGGTCTGATACTGGAGGGCGTAACGCAAGGCGCTGTTGGTGTCTCCACCCGGTAACTGGATCTGACTGGTGGACGACGTGCGATTCGTGATGCGGTAGATGCTCTCGTTTCCATCGTACTCTTTGACCAGGACCTCCTCGTTTCCCGTGGAGTACCGGAAGCAGACCTCCCGGCCGAGCGTATCCGTCACCAGGTAGCCGCACGTGTACCCGACTTTCGGGACGTTGTACTGAAACGTGATCTTGTTGCCGTTGGTGTCCCGGATCCAGTTCAGCTTGTAGTTCCAGCCGAGCGTCGTCGTGGAGAAATCCAACTGGGTGCCGTCCTTCTGATAGATCACGACGTGCATCTTGTCGACGATTTCCTGGAGCTTCATATGACTCGAGTCGGTAGTGCGGAAGGTCTCCAGGTTGTTGCAGGTCCCTCCGTAGACATCACCCGCCGACGGTTGCACGCCGAACTCGTGCCGGGTGCCGTCGATATCGGTCAATATGTAGCGGTTGGTGTGCAGTTCAGTGCCGCCGTCCAAGTAGATCTCGTCCTGGTAGCTGAGAGTAGCGCTCGGCTTCAGTTGAAAATAGGCGTCTGGACCGCCCACCCAAACCAGTTCATAGGTGGGCGGCGTGAAATCGTCCGGGATCGGCTTCCAGGTGTGGTAGGTCGAGTTGTAATGGGTCACGACCGAGTAATCGAGCCCGTTCCTCCCCTTCAGCGTGAAGAGAGGAATTACGATATTCAGGTTCTGATTGCGGAGGTCGACGTTCTCCATAGTTCCCTCGTAGGAGCCGAAGGGTGTCGTTCCGGTCGAGTTTCTGGAATCGACATAGCGGGTCTGGGCCGCAACCGACGTCATCAAGGCAAACAAAGCGATCGACAGAAGGCGAATCTGTTTCATGGGATTGTCCTCCGCTCGGGTCAGGGCTCGACGAAAATCGCACCGTGCTGCATCAAGTAGAAATCCTTCAACTGCAGCTCCTTGATGAGGCGGCCCGCGCGCCAGTGTTCGATGTGGAAGGGGATCCGCAGGCCTTCGGCGACGCGGTAATCCGAGTACACGTACTCGTCGACGGATGCTTGAGAGTCCGCATCCGGCTCCATTCGGGAGAACCGCAGAACGGAAACGAGATGGCTTTGAGGATCGATGCGGATCTCGAATCGGCTGTCCAGCGGATGCCCCGAACTAATCCGCTCCGCACCCGTATCGCGAAGGGTAGCGGTAACCTGGTGAACGGGTCCCGAGGGGTCAGGGACCAGCCCGTCGTAGGTCAACTCCAGTCGCGATGCGGCAAAGGCAGCGAGCAAGCCCAGGACCGGATTGACTTCGACCAACCGGTTGGCCGTTTGATGGGTGAACAGCGGCTGCTTTTCGCCGTTTCGGACGATCCAGCCATACTCCCCGTCGCTGATCGACGTCTGCTCGAAGCCGGGCGCGGTGACTTCGGTGCGAACCTGGTTGAAGCCGCGCGTCAGGGTGATGAACGGATATTCGTCCACCCGATCATCCCGACGCGTCGTCGCGACTCCGGAGAAGCGGGCGTCGCGGATCTTGGCGATATTCTGGATTCCTCCGTGAGCCTCCGCCGCCGCCTGCAGGATGGCTACGGCCTCCGAGGCCTGCCCGGAAGCCGAGGGGATCATGGCGGTTGCGACAACCAAAAGCAGCAGTACAGGTTCGATGAATCGTCTTCGCATAGGAGCCCTCCGAATCAGACTCATGAACCGGGGTCAACTGAGGTTTCCGCCCCCTCCCGCGGAGGCGCCACCTCTGGTCCCGGGCCCACGGTCGGATCACACGGGATCATCGTACGGAACCATCCTCGATTCGCGCATCGGACAAAGCGCCCATTTTGTATGGGCGGATCCTCCCATACAAAATGGGAGGGTCCTCCGATGCGCGCGGGTCGGGGTGAAGGCTATGCTCTTCCGGAGTCATCCCGGGGCGTTCCCGGGATGGCAACCGTCGATACAAGGTTCCCGCCCGAGGGGAGCCCTCCCCCGGCTCCCCTCGGCGAACTGAGCCGATTGAAGGGTCCGAAGCAGTTGAGGAATGGTCTATTATGGTTGCGATGAAAGAAATCATCTTTCTGGTGGAGGAAGCTCCGGAAGGTGGTTATGTGGCGAGAGCTTTGGGTGCGTCTATCTTTTCCGGAAGCCGATCGCCTCGAAGACCTCCCGGAACAGGTTCGGGATGCGGTGAAGTGTCACTTCGAGGAGTCGGAACGGCCGTCGGTGATTCGACTTCACATCGTGCGCGAAGAAGTCATCGCGTGATGAAACGCGTTTCTTTTGACGAGAGCATTCCGAACCCGGTAACGGTGCCGTCGATCCGGCTGGTGCTGGCGGCGGCGATGCTGGTCATTACGCGGATCGATCCCTCGGAGCCGGCCCGTTTCGTCGAACTGACCTATCTCACCCTGTTGATCTATCTAGCCTTTGCCGGGTTTCTGCTGCTCGGCGTAGTGGTCCAGATCGAAGCGGTCGGACGACTCGAGCGCCGGGCGCACTGGATCGACTTTCTCTTCTTTCTCTCCCTGATCGCGCTCAGCGGCGGATCGAACAGCGTCTTCTTCAACGGCCTCTTTTTCGTTGTTCTGGAGACCTCCTTTCGGGAAGGTTTCGTCCGGGGGCTCTTCGTCACCCTGACCGGGACCGGGCTATTTATCGCGATCAGCATCCTGTCGAGCACCAATCTGGAGGCGATCGAGGTCAACCGGTTCCTGCTACGGACGAGCTGGCTCCTGATCCTCGGATTCCTGATCGCCTACTGGGGGGAGACCGACCTGCGGGGACGAGCCCAGATTCGACTGCTGCGGGAGATCGGGGCCACCTCGAACCCCCGCTTCGGCGTCGATCACACGATCTTCGCGCTGCTGGGCCGCCTCAGGGAATTCTTCTCGGCCGAGTCGACCTTCCTCCTGCTCGCTTCCGACGACGGCTCCTTCAGCATGTTCCGGGCGGGCTCGGCTGAGGGGTCGCGTTCCGAACGACTGCCGGTTTCGGCGGAGATGGGTGCCCGGTTGATGTCCCTTCCCGAGGGCACCGGGCTGCTCGTCGAAGGGCGCCGGTTCTGGAGCATTCCCTTCCCCCGCCGGTCGCTCACACTCGAGTTGAGACGACTGCGCAGCCGCAACCTGACCGATCCTCAACTGCGGGAACTCGGGGACTGGATCGGGCATGAAGGATTCGTAAGTGTCCCCTTCGGCATCCGGGCGGCGTCGGCCCAACTCTTCGTCTGCGGCCCGGCGGGACGCTTCACCGCTTCCGACGTTGTCTTTTTGGACCAGGTAGTTCGGCAGGTTGCGCCGACCCTGGACAATATCCTCCTGATCGACCGCCTGACCACCTCCGCGGCAGAGGAGGAACGGAAACGGATCGCACGGGATCTTCACGACGGGGTGATCCAACCTTACCTGGGCCTGAAGCTGGGGCTTGCGGCAGTGCTCAAGAACCTGGAGGAAGGAGGAGGATCGCCGGAACAAGACGTGAGGCGCCTCCTCAACCTGACCGATTCAGCCGTTTCCAGCCTGCGCGATTATGTCGGGGGGCTGCGCCAGCCCGACGACCAGGCGGCATCCACGATCCAGTCGCTGCGCCGCTATATCGACCGCTTCACGCTGGCGACCGGGATCCGGGTGGATTTCTCGGCCTCATCGGGAAATGAACTCGAGGGCCGCCCTGCTTTCGAGATCTTCCAGATCGTGACCGAGGGCCTGAGCAACGTTCGCCGCCACACCGAGGCCCGGGAAGCCAGGGTCGCGATCACAGCGGAAGCGGGCCGCGTTACAATCAGCGTCGAAAACCGGTGCAACGAAACGGTTTCACCCTTTGTTCCACTGACGCTGAAGGAGCGGATCGATGCCCTGGGGGGAACCCTCGAAGTGATCCCATATCAAGAAGGCCGGACCGTGGTTCGAGCCACGATCCCGACCTGATCAGCCCAATGCAAGCCGGGGGGGGGACCATGGACCGTGAAGAGACGCCAACCCGAATCGTGATCATCGACGATCACCCGATCGTGCGGGCCGGCTTGCGGATGCTGATCGAGACCCGCCCGGGCCTCGAAGTGGTCGGTGAGGAAGGCGACGCCCGAGGCGGCCTCGCCCGGGTTCAGGAGAGCAAGCCCGATCTGGTGCTCCTCGATCTCGATCTGGGCCGGGATTCGGGGATCGACCTGCTGCCGGAACTCCTTCGCTCTGTTCCCGGAATTCGGATTCTCGTGCTAACCGGCCTCCGCGATCCGGCGGTTCACGAGGAAGCGGTCTGCCGGGGCGCCCTGGGGGTGGTCCTGAAGGACCGAGCCACCGAAGACCTCCTCCAGGCCATTGACACCGTCCGCCGGGGAGAAGCCTGGCTCAGTCCGGGGTTGACCGCCCGGGTGCTTCAGACGATCCGCAGCCGCTCCGGATCCAAACCCGATCCGGACGCCGAGCGGATCCGCTCCTTCACCAGCCGCGAACTCGAAATTATTCCGCTGGTCGCCCAGGGACTACGCAACAAGGAGATCGGGGCACGTCTTTTCATCAGCGAGGCCACGGTCCGCCATCACCTGACTTCCATCTTTGCCAAGCTCGAGGTCGAGGACCGGCT
>CAVZRV010000051.1:0-67449 GCA_963777605.1 uncultured Acidobacteriota bacterium | reverse complement strand
GCCAGATAAGACTCTCATACTACCTGATCAGATTATGGGGGGCGGCCCAATTTCGGATCTCCCCGGCTCCGGGTCCCGGTCATCCTGGGCTCCGGTCCAAACGGGGAGGATACCGGGGCCTGATCATCCACTGCATCGCCCCCGTTCATCGGGTTTTACCTGTCCTTGGGAGCGGAACCGGTGTTGGTTGCTACGGTACGATACTTCGACCCCGAAGGAGTATTGATGGGGGAGCTGTCAAAGACCCTTCTGCCTGAGTATTTTCCGGCCGTGCCCGTTTGTCGTTGAGGCTGAGGAGGGACAGTCCATCGGCCGGATCGAGGTCGAGTATGACAATCCGGCTGAGCCGGAAACGCTCTTTCTGATTGACGCCGACTTCGTTACGCCTCCAAGTTTTCGCTCCTGCGTGACCCAGGTGGCCCACGGCCTGCTTCCCGACCAGGAGCGGACGCTCGAGACCCAGCTCTCCGTGACCAATTCGGCTGTCCCGGACCTCCTCGACGCATTTCACGCCAAGGCCGTGTCTCGATCGAGTTCCGAGATTCCGCCGGTCTCTCTGGCCGGCAATTGTGGACGGAGAGCCGACGAGCCGACTGGACTTTACGCTTCAGGATGTCGAGTCGAAGATCGTCCGGACCACGAACCCGGTCACGGAGTTGGATCAGGGTTATGCCTGTGCCACGTCGAACTACCCGCTGGAGTTGGCCGCCATCTACCGAATCCTCGATGCGGACGGAAGGCCGGTTTCAGAGGCGGGGATCCAGGGGACCGTTCCCGGTTATCGATTCTTCGGGATCGTGCAAAAAGACCGCCAGGAAGAGACGAACACGGCACTGGCGCTGGCCAACCTGTCGGCCGAAGAGGCAACGATCTCCATCCGGTTTCTTCTTCCGCAGTTCGAACGCCACGAGGTGGAATAGGTGCTGGTGCCCGGAGAGCAGAGGGCGGCGTTTGTCGATGAGCTGGTCCCGGAACTGGCGGATCGGGATTTTGACGGCAGCATCGAGATCGTGGAAGATGGGGAAATCGTGGGGACCGTCCTCCGCACGATTCGCGGACTCGTCTCCTCAAGCCTCCCCGGCCGCTCCCCGACCGGCGACAAGTGAACGAGGCGGCCCCGGGAAGCGGACCAGTTGGCACTCGAAGAGTGGCTCACGATCGGAGACAGCGCGCCGTCTCCGATCGTGGTACTGTGCGAGTAGAAGGGCTTCTTGCAGGGGCTGGGGCCGCGATTAACTTCTCTGTCTTCCACTTGGTTTCCCTGCGGCGCCCCAAAATTTCAACCGTAAGTTGGTTGGCCTACTCTTCTGGGAGTACTGTCAAGTTGAGGCGTGGTTCGGCGACAATCAGGGAATGGAACCCAGCTATCGAGGGCGTCGTTTCCCTGCGGAGATCATCCGCCATGTCGTGTGGCTCTACCACCGGTTCACACTCAGTTTCCGCGACGTCAGGATCCCCTGGCCGAGCGCGGAATTACCGTGTCGTACGAGTCCGTGTCGGTACTGGTGTCGCAAGTTCGGGACGGTCTACGCACGAAGACTGAGGAAAAAAGAGGGTCGACTTGGGTATATTTGGCATCTCGATGAACTCTTCGTCACGATCCGTGGGATTCGAGACTACCTCTGGCGAGCCGTCGACCAAGACGGAGACGCGATCGACATTCTGCTGCAGAAGAGACGAGATCGGCAGGCCGCCAAGCGGTTCTTTCGTAAGCTCTTGAAAGCCCAGGGATCTGCTCCCACCAAGCTTGTCACCGACAAGCTGAGAAGCTACCGTGCCGCTCATCGAGGACTGATTCCAACGATTCCCCACGCAACCGGGCAATACGATAACAACCGGGCCGAGGGATGACACCAGCCCACTCGACAGCGAGAACGCCAGATGCGACGATTCAAGTCCGTAGGACAAGCCCAGCGATTCCTGAGCATCCACGCAGCCGTCCAGAACCTGTTTCGAGTGGGGCGACACCTTTTTCGCTCGTGCCACCATCGACTCCTCCGGGACCGTGCTTTCGAGTGTTGGCAACAGGTGACGTCCATCTACTAAAGAAGCGAAACTTAGGGACCTGTCTCGCCCTTTCATCGTTAAGTTGACAATGCCCGCTGAACTGCACGCGTCATTGCCTCACAGCATCGGTCATCGGCCTTCGCAGTCTGGCTCCCTGAGAAGTCTGCCCCGAGGTTCCGGGGCGTTGAGAAACGCCCCCCTCGCCGTCGCCCACACTTAAGAGTGCCTCACCATCCGAGCGCGACAACTAAACTCGACCAGTTGACCGCATCTCGTCACCCCTCTCATTTACGATAGCTTTCGCTGGGAAGGCTGTGTCTGGTTCTGAGTTCTTGCCGCCAACGGCACCCGCCGCTTCGGGACGAAACGGAGCGGGCTTTCCGAACCGGGACGGTTCGGCGTTGGAAAACGTCAACGGTTCCGATTGTTCGGAGGTTCGCTTCCATGGGAAACACGTTTAATGCCTTTGATCCCCTGTTTTACGCACAAGAGGCCCTGATTCTGCTCGAAAAAGCCCTCGGCCTGGCCGGCCGCGTCCACCGCGGCTACAGCAAGGACCCGCAGCAAAAGGGCTCCACGATCGAGATCCGCAAGCCGTCCACGTTCACGGCCCAGGATGCTCCGTCCAACGCGCAGGACATCGACGCGCCGAAGCTCTCCATCGTCCTCAACAAGTGGAAAGAGGTGAAGTTCACGCTCACCGACAAGGAGATCAACGCCACCGGCGAAGACATCATCGAGGAGCATATTCGGCCCGCCGCCTACGCGATCGCCAACCAGATCGACATGGATCTGGCGGACCTCTACCGGATGGTCCCCTGGTACGTCGATGCCCAGGCCAATGCCGATCTCAAGGACGTGACCTTGCCGCGCCAGATCCTGTTCGATAACGGCGTGCCGATGGACCCGACGATGCTTCACTTCATGATCGACGGGGCACTCGAAGCCGGATTCCTGACCCTGACCGCCTTTTCGCAGTTCCAGGGCGCGGGCCTTGAAGGCGTCGCTGCACAGCAGACGGGTTCGCTTGGGCGGAAGTTCGGGATCAATATCTTTGCGAACCAGAACACGCCCTCCCACGTGAAAGGGACCTGCGACGACCCGGCGCTTAAGATTACCGACAATCCGGCGGCCAAGGGGGCGACCTCGATCAGCCTTGCGGCGGTCGACGCGACGGTGACCGGGACACTGGTTCCGGGCGACGTCCTGGAGA
Source organism: uncultured Acidobacteriota bacterium (assembly GCA_963777605.1). Classification (GTDB taxonomy): domain Bacteria; phylum Acidobacteriota; class UBA6911; order RPQK01; family JAPXNP01; genus CAVZRV01. The sequence goes on along the minus strand of CAVZRV010000051.1, from coordinate 64,229 downwards.
TCGCGGGCCACACCCAGAAATACACCGTCCCAGAACACGGTCACGGCGGCCGGAAACGCCTTTTCGGGCGTCCAGACTGTTCCCGGCGCTCGAAACGGCTGACGGCACAGGATACGCGTTGTTACAGCCGTCCTCGATAGCCACGTCGCAAACCTCATGTTTCACCGGAACGCGTTCGCCCTGGCTACGGCACCGCTGATCGACGCTCCGCTTCGACAACTCGGCGTCAAGGTCGAGACGATCCCCGATCCGAAGACCAACATCGCGCTTCGCTCCCGGGTCTTTTACGAGGGCAACCAGTCGGCCATCTATGTGGCACTGGATGTCCTCTACGGCTTTAAGTGCCTCGACCCGAACCTGGCCGTCCGGCTGCGTAGCTAAGCCCGCCAGTTGATGGCTGAAGCGTCACGCTAACGAGTGGGCCAGTGCAGCCTTTGACCGGCGGCTGGCCCTTTCGTCTCTTGGGCGAGATGGAGCAGCGGCAGCTTCCCGGCCTCATAAGCCGGTGGTCGAGGGTTCGAGTCCCTCTCCCGCCCCCAGCCGTTGGAAGATACCATGATTCCGACCGTCCGCCTCCTCGACCCGTACAACGAGGCAGCTATTTATCAGAACGCCTCCGCCTTCGACCCGAAGAAGCACCGGCTGTTCCCGGAGCCACTCGAGCCGGAAGTCGCGCTCGGCTGAGTCTGAGGCTCACCGGCCCCGAAAAGCCGAAGTCGAACCGAAAGCGGTAAGTGATGCTCGATGCCACCGTGGGCGGAGCCTCGGCTAACTCGTACGTGACCGTCGCAGACGCCGACGTCTACTTCGCCATGCTGCATCCCTCCGCAGGTCTGGCTGTCGTCGGACGGCACGAAGAAGGAGCAGGCCCTCGATGCGGGCCACGCAACTCTTGGACCGCCTGCTGATGTGGACAAAGGGCAGCCGTACGACGTCGACACAGGCACTCCAATGGCCGCGTACGGGCTGCGTGGACCGCCGCGGCGCGTGGGTCGATGAGACGACCATCCCGGCGGAACTCAAGGAAGCCACCTGTGAACTGGCCGAACGGCTGCTCAGCCCGCAGATGGGCGGGCAGTCGGATGCGGGCGGCGTACAGGGCGAACCACCACCCGCCCCGAGTTCGAACTGGCCTTTCACGCTGGAGATCCTGCTCCTGATCCAGCATCTCGGAGCGGTTCCCCGGCCACGAGACTGACCCGCGTATGAAGCCCGACGAGGTGATCCGATCGGCCGTCCTTCGGGGCGCACGGTACGCCGCACAACTGTTCCATGCCGAGGCCGTGGCGAACGTGTCGAACCGCGTTCTCCGCAGGCGTACGGGGACCCTCGCCAACTGCATCTTCGTGGAGGTCAACCCGAACATGAACGGCGTCGCCATCATCGTCGGGGTCCATGACCCGGCGGACGTGTACGCTGAGGTCTTCGAGTTCACCGGCAGACCCGCGTGGTTCGTGCGGCCAGTAAACGCCAAGGCCCTGCGCTTCAAGGTCGGGCGCAACGAGTTCGCGTTCTCCAAGGGCCACGAGATACCGGAACTGAAGCCCCGGCCCTTCATCATGCCCGCGATCGACACGAAGATGCCTGACGCCGTGGCCTACATGGAGCGAAACGTCGCCAGCGCAACCGAGGCGGTCTTTACCCGCGTGATCCGAGGGAAGTGACATGACAGCAAGTGAACTGTTGACCGAAGGGCTGGTGCTGATCCTTCAGGGGCTGATCCGCGACGGGCAGATCCAGAACGTCTTCACCGGACCCGCCGTACTGACGGAGAACCTGAAGCTGCCGAGCGCATGGGTCAACCTGCTCCCCGACTCCTCTCACGAGATCGAGCAGCACGGAACAGCTGCAGCTACCGGCGCAGACGCAAATTCAGGTCATCGGCAAGGTGGCGGACGCCGCCGGGGTCACGGCCCTTTTGGAACTGGTGCGGCAGGCCATCATCGCCCGCACCTACGCCTTACAGCAATACGTACTGGCCGGCTCCGGCACGAACAGTGTGACCGGCGAGAAGCTGATCGACGACTTTGAAATCGACCGGGTTCCGAGCGGTGGCACTCAGGTGGACGGGCAGCACGGGCTGGCCCTTGCCACCATCACGGTCGTCTACACGTACCGCGAGGACACCGAAATTCAGGAGATCCAGCAATGACGCACTTCACCGTTCGGAGAGTGAAATCGAGTCCCAAGACGCTGGTCGTCATTTCCATGGGCGATGACGTCCTGCGGATGAAGCCCAAGGAAACCGAGTGGCGGGAGGTTCCCGAGAAACTTGCCGTTCGAGCGGCATCTCTCGGCTTTTCTGTTGAACCAGCCGGCAAAGAACCGGCAGAAGACGCAGTTTAATGCCGCTGGAGCGGCAGAGAAGGAGCAGCGGGAATGGCAAAGAAGCAAGCCTACTGGTGGAAGATCGGCCACGGCCTTCGGGAACTGACCTACGGCGCGGGAACCACGGGGATGGACAAGTGGTACCGGATCGACAACCCGATTCTGATGCAGAGCGGCGGCGAAGAGGAAACCGACGAGCAGGAGATCAAGGGCTACATGGGCATCAGCGCCGGTGGAGCCGACGTGACCCGGGAAAAGGCCACGGGCAAGGTCTCCATCGCCGGGAACCTGCAGATGATCGGCCACGCGCTGGCGTCCATTCTGGCAAATGACAGCTTCTCGGGAGCCGAGGACCCGTACTCGCACGTCTTCAAGCAGCCCACCTACGACGAGGCCCGCCCGTGGTCCTTCTCGGTCGTCGAGGGACAGGACCGGGCGCAGTCGTCCTCGTTCTTCAAGTACGACGGCGTCACGGTCACGTCGATGGAGTTGACGGTGGAGCAGGGCGGCAAGTTCATGATGAACCTTGACCTGCTCGGGGACGGCTCGGAAACGGCGAGTTCCTGCGGAAGTGCCACCGGCCATCGGCACCTCGCTCAAGGGCGACCGGCTCCGGTTCGAGCACGTCACGTGCAAGCTCGGGCCGCTCGGCACCGAGGACCTGTCGGGCGTGTTCCGCAAGTTCTCGCTCAAGTTCAGCGCCGACATTCAGGAAGAGCCGCGGGCTTCGCGGGGAACGAAGGTCGGGACCATCTTCTACGGCGCAGACGCGCCGAAGGTGGAGTGCTCGCTGGTACTCGAGGGGCGGAAGGGCGACACGGTCTGGAACTACTGGAAGAACCGGACCGCGCTGAAACTCGACTTCACGGCTGCGCTCTCGGCCAGCCGGTCCCTTCAGATTCAGGCGAACAGCGTGGAGATCCCGAAGGACTCCGGGGATCTGGTGTCCATCGAGAACGGCATCGTGCCGGTACTGACGCTGCCCCTGCGGTTCCACTACGTGAGCGCCGACGCCTCGGCGTACATCATCACGGTCCTCAACGACATCGCTGCTGCCTACTTGCAGACGGCGTAATCCGAAACGATTGGCCCGCTCCTTTGCCGGGGCGGGCCTTTTTCGAGCGTTCACCGGAAGGCTGCGTTCACGCGGAGTGACACAGCCGGAAATCGTGAACAGTGAGGCTCCATGTTCAAGCCAGAAAATGCAGTCACCGAGTGCGTGTCCATACTGGTCGTTCCGTCGAACGAGAACGGCAAGGTGCAGCGGGTCAAGTTGCAGCACCACTTCGATTTCGGGTCCGTGGACGGGCTGACGGACGCCATCGAGGAATTCCGGGGCAACTCCATCACGGTCAACGCCGAGGGCAAGTTCGTGCAGAACGACGCGGCCCTGCTCAAGCTCTGGCGCAGCCCGGAGGTCAAGGTGCGGCTGGTCGGCTACGACGGCTATGACCCTGAGCAGCACGTTGACGGAGGCGCAGAAGACCGCCTTCCTCGAGAACGCCGTCTTTCGGAATCATGCGGTGCTGGCGATTCAGAGCGCCATCAACGAGATCGGGCCGAAGGTGGCGGCAATCACCGGCCCTTTGCCCGTGTCGGCGTCGTCTTCCGAGTAATCATCCGGCACGACGCCAAGCACCGGACGCAAGAAGCCGAGCGAGACCTGCACGCGCTGCAAGGAGCCGCGCCTCTACTACGGAACCTGCCCGGACTGCCCGTTCAGTCTCCGGCAGGCGTTCAACGACCTTGAGAAACACGCCGGGATCCACATGACCCCGGCCCTGTACGAGTTCGTGAACCACATCTTTCGGTTGGATGAAGAGATCACGGCATTTGGCGTCCAGTACCGGCACCTGTCGCAGGCTGGAGAAAGCCGGAGTGCTGCTGCTCCGGCGAGAACGAGCCGCCTTCATGAGAAGTCAGGAGAACAGCGATGTCCGCGAAAGTAAGGATTGAGGTTGACCTTGACGAGAAGGGCGCTGTACGCGGGGTCCAGAACCTCGATGAGAGCTTCGAGCAGGTCAACAGCGAGGTGAAGCACCTCAAGCAGAACAGCAGCGGCACGTTCGGCGGCATGGCCGGGGATATGTTCAAGGGCATGATCGCCGCCGACCTGCTCATGCGGGGCATCAGCGTCCTGATCGACGGCGTGAAGCGCCTTGCCGTGGGCTTTCAAGGACTTCGTCGAGGAGTCCATCTTCGGCACCGCCAAGACGCAGGACGAGATCGCCAAGCTGTCCCGCTCCTTGGGCGTGCCCACGCAGCTTCTCAGTGAACTGCGCCTGTCCGCCGAACTTTCCGGCACGTCGATTGACGGCGTGGGGACCGGGCTGCGGATACTGGCCCGAAACGCCCAGGAGGCAGCCGCGGCACGGGGACCGCAAAGGACGCCTTCCGCGAACTCGGTGTCTCCGTCGGGACGCCAGCGGGGAGGTCAAGGACCAGAAGACGCTCCTGTACGAAGTGGCTGAACGGTTCGCCGCAATGGAGAACGGCGGCAAGAAGACTGCCCTCGCCATGGACATCTTTGGCCGCTCCGGGGCGGAACTGATCCCGCTCCTGAACAGTGGCCGGGACGGGCTGCAGGAGATGGCGGACAAGGCCCACGCCTTGGGCATCGTGTTCGACGCCGATACTGCGGCCAAGGCGGAGCACTTCAACGACCAGTTGACCATCCTGAACCACGCCGTGGAAGGGGCCAAGTTCCAACTCGGGAACCAGTTGATTCCGGTCCTGGATTCACTGGTCACGGAGTTCACCGGCTCCGAAGACGCGCAAAAGCAGTTCAACGATGCGGTCCACGCCGGGGTCGGCCTGGCGATCCTCTCGGCACAGGCGCTGTCTACGGCGGGCTGGGCCGTCGGCAAGTTCGGCTCCGGGCTGCTCTACTACGCGGGGCTGTACGCGGAGCTTCAAGGCGTCTTCACCCACTCGGACGTTCTCAAGCAGACCGGGGAAATGGCGGTGGAGGCCTCCAAGGGCTTGGATACGCTGGCTGAGGCCCTTGGCAAATCCGCCGAGAACTTCGAGAAGACCTTCGCGGATTTTCAGGCCGGGAAACTGGCTCCTGCCGCTGCAGAAGGTGGGCGCAAGGCGGGTGCAGCAGGGCGGCGAGGCGTTTAACGAAGGCTTTGAAGCCGCCATGAAAGCCATTCCCATCTACGAATACTTCGAGGGCCTTCAGTTCCCTGACCTCTCCGGCGTCATCCAAGAGAAGTTGTCGGGGCAAGGAGACATCTGGCGTGACTGGATGGGCATTCCCACGCCAGACGAGATCGAGCAGGGAACGCAAGCGGCCATTGACGCCTTCGATGTGGTTGCCTCGGACGCCGGTTCTCTGATCCGCGACATGGCGCTGACGGCAAAACATGACCTTGTGACAGAAACCGGCCCGATCTGGCGTGACTGGCTCGGCATCCCCACGCCCGAAGAGGTGGAGTGGGAAATGGCGAACGTCTCCAACGTGATGGTTGCCGAGATCCAGCGCACCGCTTCCACGGTGCAGGAGATGGGCAGCCTCTTCTCCAGTTCCTTCACCTTGATTGCCAACGGAATCCGCTCCGGCGGCGCGGCTGCAGCTGCGGCCATGGCGCAGGTGGCGGCGCAGATCCTTACGAAGATCGGCGGTCACTTGATCGGACAAGGAACGGCGGAGGTTGCGCTTGGAATGGCTCCACCGCCTTTCGGCCCGCGTGCCGACCTGATCACGCACGGCACGAAGCTGATTGCGACCGGGGGCGTGTTGACGACCGTGGGAGCCGTGGCCGGAGCCGCGGGCAGCGGCGTCGGTGCGGTCGCTGGCGCAGTGGGCGCTGGTGGCGCACCGGGGAGTGCCTACAATCCCATCTACACGCAGGAATCGCCTCTCAGCAGGCCGGGAGAGTACACGATGGATGTCACCGGCCAGCGGCCCATCACCACGCAGGCGTCCCCGTACCAGTCCGACGGCGCACTGGTGGAGGCGGTGACGCAGTTGAACGGACATTTCTCGCGCCTCTCAGCCACCTCTCCGGGGAACGTGGTGGTGCTGGGAGTGGAGGAACATGGCGGGATTGTGCCGCTCATGGAGAACGGCGGGGAAATTGGGCGGCTTTCCGACCACATCTTTGACGACCCGAGAGTGAGGTAAGCCAATGGCAACGCCTGTATGGACTTGGGAATACGACTATCCGCTCGACGTGGAGCAGGAGTTCGAGGAAACCGAACTGGACCTCGGGCCGGGTCATGAGATCGTAGTGTCCCGCGACGTGGCGCATACGCTCGCGGACGGGACCGGGCAGGTGACGGCCCGCGTGGGCCGGTTCGTGTTCAAGCCGAAAGTGAACCGGGCGAACTATGCCGGGGACCAGCAGTTCATCAGCATCCTGCGGTTCCTTCAGGCGCGGAAGGCGGCAAACGAAGCCTTCTACTTCTACAACGCGCACGAGGAGCCGAACACGGCCAACTGGAACGGCACCAGCATCCCGGGCCGCTATCTCGTGGTCTTCAAGGGGAAGATCCCGTACTCGGTCCTGTACAAGCGGACCGCACGGTTCAGCCTGACCTTCTACGAGTTCTTTGCGTAAGGAGCCGCCATGCCCATCACATTGACCGCGCAGATTGAAGCCGAGATCGCCAAGAAGCGGCTCCGCTACATTGAGTTGTTCAAGGTGGACCTCGGCACGTTCTCCGGCGTGCCGTATGTCTACTACTGGTCGGATAAGAAGGTTCCCTCAACCGTCACCTTCGACGGCCAGAACTATGAAGCCCGCATCAGTCGCAACTCCCTGGAGAAGCTGCCACGCGGCAAGACCAACGCCAAGGTTTCGATGAGCATTGCCAACCACGACGGGCTCGTGAAGGCCCTTTACGAAAGCGGCGTGACACTGGAAAACGGCAAGGTCAGTGTCGTTCGGATTTTTCCGGACCTCGCTCCAGCGGTCCAGGCCGTGGGCACCTGGGAAGCCCCGTACTGGCACGCCCGGATCAAGACCGTCAGCAGCTACACGCGGGACTGGGTCACGGTCGATCTGCAATACGGCTGGGTCGATCTGGAAAGCCGTTTCGGATGCGTTTGGGAGCCGAACTGCGGGGAAACCTTCGCAGACGGCTTCGGCTGTCCCTACGACCCGCTAAACGGCACCGGGAGCCTCAACACGGTGGATAGCGGAACCGCAACCGGCGGCGACGCGACTCACCTCCTGCGGACCGGATACGACTTTGCCTCAGCGGGCCTTCTAGCAGGCCACACCGTGATCGCCAAGTCGGGGGCGACGTACACAGCCGGAATTATCCAGTCGTTGAACGTCGGCTCGCTGACCGTGGATTCCTGGCGGAATGGGACGCCGGGTGCTGGCTGGGTCTACGAGGCAGGCCCGAACTTCTCGGACTGCGACTACACGGTCAACGGCTGCTCGGTTCGGGGATTGTTCGCGGATGCGAACACGTTCAACACGGTGCAGCGCCGGTTCTTCTCAGGCTGGGCCCGCCCGCGCGGGGAGGTCAAAGAGCGCATCCGAAGCCGACTGGTCGGCACGTTCAAACGGGGCGATGAAACCTCGTTTCCGACCCCGAACCTGTCTGTGATCGGAAAGCCCATTCCGATTCCCGTCGGCGAGTTTCTGCTCAGGGAAGTAGAACCGATCGCGTGGCTTCGGGCCGGTCGGGATGACAATGACAACGGCCAGTTCTACCACTTCATCTTCCCGATCGGAGAGGGGCGCTGCTCGCAGCTTCACGCCACAAGTTCCCTTCGAGTCTCGGGACGCCCCATGGACAACTACGACCCGCACGCCCCCATCGGCGCCGTGGATGACCCGTTGATCCTCTACGGCTTCGAGAACCTCTATGCCTTTAACGGAGCCAAGGGGAACGACTCTGCCGCCGTCACGTCGGGCGAATTGACCGAGGAGCAGCAGAAAGCCTGCGTCGGCGCGAGGGAGTCCTTGGCGTGGTCGTGGAACGAGGCGCTGGACACGTACCAGCACAATCCGCTGGTCTTTAACGACAGCCTTGGCAACGGCATCTCGTGGGCGCGGCGGTCTATCGTGCGCATCCGCATTCAGACGAAGGACCTTGACCCGGAGCAGGCCCGGCTGACCGTTCGGGGCGTGGGGACCATGATGGAGCGGGTCGGCATGGCGGGCTGGACGCCCGGGCCGAACGTGGTGGAAGTGGCGTACAACGCCTTCGTCCGAAAGGGCTGGGGCAAGGGCACAGACCCAGCCCGCATGGACGCCGATTCGTGGGCCGCCGCGTCCAACTACTGCGCCTACGAACAGACGCTGCGGCAGACGACGTTTACGGCCCTCTCCGGCACGATTGCCTTCGGGCCACTGGACGGCCCGGCTCCGTCCCGCGCCAACGGCCTGTCGTGGGTCTTCGTCACCACAAGCAACACGCCGGCACAGTACGTCGGCGGAACCCTGCGTGTCTTCGCCGGAGGCACGTGGCTGACCCGCAAGATCGTGGACACGCTGGCAGTCCGCGAGAAGAGCGGGGACTCCACGGACCTTGACCCATCCATCGGGGGCGGCGAGTCGAGCGATAACACGGGCGGCGAGTACGTGACGACCGGTGCTTACCTGTTCGTGGACCAGACGTGGCAGACCGGCTATGTCCCGGCCAAGAACGCGCAGTACGAGGTCATCCGAACCGTCACGTCCACCGAACCGCGCTACATGGCCGGTGGCGTACTGAACGTCGAGGAGAAGAAGTTCGGCGAGGCCATCGACGAGATCCTTGGCTGCTGCAACGGCGAGGCGTTTGAGTACCTCGGGAAGATCTACTGCGCGATCCGCAAGCAGGAGGACCTTGCCGTGGTCAATGCCCGCATGACGATCACGGACAAGGGCGACGGCAGGAACGTGCTGGTCAATAACGGCGTCAGCAGCGCCAAGATCACGAAAATGGTCCGTGGCCCGAACGAGATGCGGTTCCGCTTCCCCAATATCCAGCGCGACTACGAAATCGACACGCTGGTGATCCGCGACCGCAGCGCACAACTGGACCCGAAGACCCGGTTCAACGAGAACACGAAGGACACCAAGAAGTCAGGCGTGTTCCTGCCCTTGCTGGTGAGCGTCGAGCAGGTGGCGCGCCTCGCGCAGGTGAAGTTCCGCACCGAGGGCGTGCGATCGGATGGGAAGCCGAACGTGGAGTTTCAGGTGGAGATGCCCGCCCACCTGACCATGACGATGATCCCGATTGAACACGTGTACCCGATTGACTTGGACGGGTTCCCGTCGTGGGTCCAGTACGGGCGCGTGGAAAAGATCGAGGAGAGCCGAAACAAGGCCACGGCCATCGTCACCTTCTCGGTCTACAGCCACACGGACCATTCCGAGGATGCGGCGGACCTGCATCCCGAGCGGGATTTCGGAGAGATCGTGGATTCGGACGGGCGTCCCACGCGGTTCAAACTGGAGTCGATCACGGAAAGCGTTCAACAGACGAACGACGGCGCAATCGTGGAGATACTGGATTACGTCGTGACATTGCCGAGGTGACAATGGCGATTCGCTTGAAGGTCGTTAAACGGCACGAGTTCTGGAAGTACGAAACCGAGTCGCTCAGTAAGCGGCGCAAGCACGGCGAGGCGGAGTGCGACTACGTAAACGACACGGACGGAGTTCTGCCCGGAGTGCAGAACACGGGCCGGATCTTGGGCATCCCGCACCTTCCCGCCAGCGAAGCCGTGAACCTGCTCCTGCAGCCCGAGTACGAGGACGGAAGCGTCGAGGCCATCCGGTGGTTGAACCTCACGACGAAAGCCACGCTTTCGGCCGGGATCGACGACACGACGCAGACCATCGACATCAACAAGCCTGCGGCGGGCTACTTTCAAGAGGGCGAGTATGCGCAGCTTGAGAACGAGATTGTCCGCATCACCGGGATACAGGACAACACGCCCGACATCAACCACCAGCGGTTGACGGTGGTGCGGGGGCTGCACGACACGGCCAAGGCCGCGCACGTGGCCGGGAAAACGCTCCAGTGGATCCGCTGCTCGGTCGAGATGGGGCTGAAGACGTTGGAGGGCGTGACCACGGGCCTTTCCGCCCCGTCCGACCTTGTAGCCACCGGCATCCACGAAGCCATCCAGTACACGTGGGTCTCGAACCTTGACGCCGAGGAGTTCAAGCGCCTGGACGCCTTCGTGATGTTCCGGCACACGGCCGCCATCCCCGACTTCGACCCGAATGACCCGGAAGACCCGAACCGGCCCGAGGGGATGCTCGAGGAAAAGCTGTCTTCCGAGCCGTTCCGCCTGCTTGCCGCCGATCCGGAGACAGTCTGGTATGCGCGAGTAGCCGCGCTGGACACTTCCGGCGTCTACTCGGCGCTCTCGAACGAGGCGAACGCGCAGGCGTACAAAGACCCGTCGCTGCCGTCTGGCCTGAAGCCACTGGCCCCGCAGGTGCTGGCCGGTTTCATCGGGAAGACGCAGGCCGAACTGATGTTCACGGTGGGCGTGGACTGGAACGCGGCGGAAACCTCGAAAGGCTCCATCACCAAGACCGAGATCGCATGGGGTCCGTCCGCCGGGTTCGACCCCGACACGGCCCCGTACAACGCCGTTCTGGACCAGCGACCGGCTTTCATCCAGACGGTCACGGTGCCGGAATCCGACGGATACGTGGCCTATAAGTTTGCCGCTCGCATCCATAACCCGAACGCGGACCCGGCGAACCAGTGGTCCGACTGGTCTACGCCAGACGAGCGCACGGCCACGACCAGCCCACTGTCTAAATCGTTCAGCTTCCTGTACCGTTTCACGTGCTTCAACCCGCCCAACCTGCTCGGGCAGGCCATCCTGTGCCACGGGGAAGTCGGCCAGATCGCGACACGATGTGGGGCTGGCACGTTCGCGTCACATCGGACAAGAACAAGGTTCTGACCCCGACGCTCTATGAAGCCTGCGGCGTGCGCGGGAGCACCGTACTGGTCACGGACCGGGCCATCACCGTGGACGTGGGATCGGACACGCTAACGGACGCGGCCACTGACTTCTTGGCGGCAGGCGTACAGGCCGGTGACGTGCTGTACGTCTACATCTCGATGCCCGACGGGGCCGGCGGACGGGAAGATCAATTTCCCGATGGCGAACGCGATCAAGGCGGTTTCGCAGCATTCGGTGCAGATGGAGACAGGGGCCAAGTTCAACCGCTTCCCGTACGCCGAAAACGACGCCTCCACCACACTCAACCGCCGGTACTTCATCTTCCGCAGTTGGGCCAAATTCGCAATGACGGGTTCCAAGTGTTCCAGTTCCCGCACATCGGCTTCGGGCCTTCCGGTGGCGCGTCATCGAAGACCTGATCTCCACGGGACGCCCGTGTACGCCTCGGCCCGGCCCGGCGATGCGTGGGGATATGGGCCTTGGATCCACTACGACGGGACCGTGAGCGGGAACTCTCTCACATCCGCTGCCGTGCTGTTCACTCCCGGCCTGATTCAGCCTGGCTCGTTTAGCCCGAAGGCCGTGAAGTCGCCGATGTGGACCTGCTGAGTGCCGTAAATCTCGAAAAGGGCGATCAGGTGCGGTCGTCACCGGGCTGGAGCCGAGTGCCGTGACGGACAACGACATCACGCTCGGCGCGGGCACGGTGGAGTACCGGGACAACTCCTCGGAGAGCTTCAATCAAAAGACCTTCACCGACCTGACGCACGGCGCAACGTATTGGGTCTACAAGAACGTCGGCAACGTCAACCTGTACGCCAGCACGAACACGAGCGACGCGCGCGGGAATACGAAGGTCTGCGTGGGCGTGATCCGGGTTCCCAACGACGCCACCGGCTTCATCCGCTTCAAGGCGTTCACGGCCGAAGGCAAGGACATCATCATTGCCGAGCAGGTCATCACGAAGGACCTGGCCGCGCTCAACGCCATTCTCGGCAAGGTCAGCGCCGCAGAGATCGAGACGAACAGCTACCTGCACCTCAACGCCGGGGCCGACATCCATATGCACTCACACGATTCCGATTATTCGGCCATCGTGTTCGGCACCGGAGCCGTGGGCGTGGACTGGACGCCGTACTCGGAGATCTTCAGCCGGGCCACGAACCCGGGAATGTACTTCCTGCCGATTACCGACGGCACGGGCTACCTTGAAATTGGAACAGCTTCCACCAGCCCGGAACGCAAGTGGAACACGATCCGCATCTGGTCGACCGCTCACTCGTACCTGCGGAGCGGGGACGCCTATTTGGACGTTGCGCCAAGCGGCTTCTCGTTCACCTTCGGGACGGTGCTTCCGACCACTTACCTGAGCCTTACGCAGTCCGCGCTGACGCTATCCTTTGTGGATTTCCTTCCCGCAGGGGCGGCACTGGATATTGGCAGACGTTGACCCGCTGGGCAGGCGTTTACTGCACGACGCTTGACGCCACGAACACCACCTTCAACGGCAAGACCTACACGTGGCCCGCGACCGCAGCCGCAGCCGGTACGGTACTCACAACCGACGGCGCGGGAGGGCTTTCGTGGACCACGGTTTCAGGCGGCAGCCTGCCCACTGGGACAGCGAACCAGACGCTGCGCCACAACGGGTCAGACTGGGAAGCCACCGGCGACATCGAAATTGACGCGCTCGGAAACGTGGGCATTGGCGGAACTCCGACCGGCTCGTATCCGCTCGAAGTATTTGGGAACATGATGCTGAAAGCCCCGAGCGGGGCGTGCGGGTTAGACATTCAATCGACCGATAACGTTCCATTTCTCCGTGTGCGATCTCAGCTCACGACGAAGATCGCCTATGTCGTTGTCGGGAATCAGGCCGGGGCGCATGGCGAGCCGTGGGTGCGCCTCCAAGTCACTGGAACCGATGCGGCGACGTTTACCGGGGCGTACACGACGACGCTGCTAAACGCTGCCATCTCTTGCACACGGACACCTATACCGATTATCTGGTGCTGGCACAGCACAAATGAGACGGGAAGATGGTGTTTGTCGCTGGCGGCAACACGCTGGCCTATGAACGGATGCGCATTGACGGGTCCACGGGCCGCGTGGGCATCGGGACGAACAGCCCCGGCTACCTGCTGGACGTGAACGGCGGTGGGCATTTCTCGGGCGACGTGGGGATTGGGACAACACCTGCTAGCGGATACGCACTGACCGTATCCGGGAACGAGAAACTGAGCGGCCACCTTGATGTCGTTTGGACAGGGACGGTAGACCCGGATTCGACCGCCTCAATGATCGCAGTCGGGCATATCTCCGACGGCGGTTCCTCCGCCTCCCTCGACGGGATCGGAGGGCGCGGGGCGGGTAGCGGCGATACGTGGGCTTTCGGATGGGACGCTTCTACCGGCTACTCGGTCGCCCTTCAGGTCGGAAACGGAAGCGGGACGAACAGCTTGACCGAGATCATGCGATGGCGGCAGGCCGGGATTTACGTTTCAAGGGACATTCTACCGGCCACCGGGACGATCAACCTCGGGACCGACATGAACCCGTTCGACGTGGGCTTCTTCAACGACATTTACTACTCGACCGGCGACGAACTTCGGGATCTGTTCTTTCAGCAGTATTCGGACAGGCTTCACGTCGGGACCACGGGATCTTCCGGCCCCTATATCGAGTTCATTCACGGAACCTACGCCGGTCGCCTTGTCTATACGCTCGACGGGCTGACCTGCACCAGCGGCTTCGGCTTCAACTGCTACGGGCTTCAGGTTTGGGGCGATGCGCTGGTCCAGGGGCCGAGCGGATTCGACGCGAACAACGAAACGGCCTACCTGTACATCGGAGACGTGAACAACTACATCAAGGCAGTTTACGGAGGCGATACCCTCCTCGCGACGTGGAGCCGGTTCTCGTTTTACCTTTCAGCGACGGGGACGCCCGGAACTCTCGCGTTCGACATCGACGCGACCGGCGTGAAAACGTACCAAAACTTCTACATGGACAACGGGACGGACTTCTACCACGCCGACAGTTCGTTCGTCATCAAGGTCATGGGGACGGAAGAGGCCGTGCAGGTGTACGCCAACAACAGCACGACCTATTCGGCGGGCCTGATCCTCGGAAACCCGAGCGGCTACCGCGGCGGCCTCACGCTTCAGCGAAAATCGACCTCTTCGACGATGGCTGGAACCCTGTGCTTCGTATCCGCTGACGGGGCCACAAACTACGTCTGGGCCGACAATTCCGACCAACTGCGCATCTAGACGAGCGACCCCGGCAGCAGTGTTTCTTCCGGGGTCGTAGTCGGCACGCAAACCTCGTTCCTGTACCGCAAGGACGGCAGCCTGAACAAGCTGCTGGAACCCGAGAATCCGAACCGCGCCGAGGTCCTGAAGACGGTCCTCGACACGCAGTACCACTGGGGGCGGTACGCGGACGGCGCCTTTAACCACACGCGGTTCTTGTGGGCGCTGGCCGAAGAAGCCCCGCACCTGATGATGGACCCCGACGACCACTACGCGGGCGGAAAGTCCTTCAGCCCAATTAACGCCACCTCGTACAACGCGCTGTCGATCCAAGCCCTGTTTCGGATCATCAATGGCCTCGCCTGCCGCTTCGGCCTCAACGAAGACCAAGTGCTGGCACTGGCCGCTTAACCAAAGGAAAACCCGATGAAAACGCTTCAAAACCCGATCGTGCGAACCACTGTCGATTCCGTTGCCTGCCGGGGCATCCGAGTCGCCCTCGAATTCGACCCGGTAACAACGGACTTCACGGTGCACCAGCTTCGGTTCGACATCGTGGCCGGAACCGTCGCCGGCGGCGAATTTCAGGAATCCGAACTGCGAGACGCCATGGTCCTGGACGGCGATCAGTTGCCCGCAGTCATCACGACACAGATCGCCGCACTGGCCGAAAAGGCCGTCGAATACTGGGCGCAGACGCGAAACCTGGCGCTCAACCCTTAATGTCTGCGTGCATTTTTCCACTTCACAATTATCAGATCACGCAAGTATGATGGGCCTGCCGCTAGAGGTGCGCCCGACCGAAGCCAACCCGAGAGGACCCTATGCAGAAAAACGCCATTCCAGAAACCAAGACGGAGCCTACCACGGGCCGCTTTTCACCCTGAACGCCCGCGACCGGATCGTGCTTGAAAACCTGCTCCCTGCGCAAGGCGACTGGATCGAGGCCGTCATTGCCGAGGACATTTCCACGCGGATCCGGATCGGGCGCGAGGAACGGGAAGAGTTCATGAAGACGGGCGCGGTGATCGTCTGGCCGAACGGCGGTGTGGACTTTGAACCGGGCCTGTTGCCGCAGACGATGCGGCCCTTCTCGTTTGACTCCAAGGAGGTGGACCTGATTTCGAAGTGTTTGCGCGATAAGGTCCAGGAAAAGAAGTTTCCGAGAGGGGCCGTTCGCCTCTACCGTCTGTTTATCGAGGGCGTGGGCACCGACGACAAGCCGACACCCGTAAGCTAGACCCATCTCCGAAAGTTTGGAACCCCGGCCGGGAGCCGCAAGGCCCCGGCTTTTTTTATGGAGACAGCGGCCGGAAGCAATCCAATTGCCGCGCTCATTACTACGTGCCGGAACCAGGCATGATCTCCGGCCGATCCTTCGGAAAGGAACCCCATGAAACCGAAACCACTCGTTGCACTCGCTTCCCTTCTCCTTGCCTTGCTCGTTGCGCATCTGGCAGCCCAGCCGTCGACTAAGCCGATTACGCTCGAATGGGACGCACCCGGGGCGGCAGAGGACGGCGTCGACCATTTCACGCTTTACGAATCCAGTACCGGTAGCGACCCCAGCCACCGGCTCCTTTACGGCGGTTGCCGAGATTCCGGTGACCCAACTGAGCCACCAGACCGGAATCCTGATCGATTCCGGAAAGCACTGGTTCTACGTGACGGCTTCAAACTGGGCCGGAGAAAGCGACCCTTCAAACGTCCTGATGTTGAACTCGAATCGGGCCAGTGCCGTGATCATCCGGTTCCGAAAATAGGCGATCTGAGGCGCACCTCTCGGCTCACCTCCTTCGATGCGCCTTCAAAGGCCCTTCGATGCCCCTTCGAAGGGGGATAAATCCAGAAACCACGCAGATTTCAGAAGGCCCTTGGAAGCCCCTTCGATGCCCCTCGGAAGGCCACCTGAAGGCCCCGTAGAGGGTATGTGAAGGCATTTTTCACCAATTTCACGATTTTCGGCTCTTTTCATGACCCCTTCAGTAAGGCCCCAAAACACCAAAAATGGAGACCCGCATGACAAGCGGCTTTTGGAAGGTCCTTCGAAGGCCCTTCGATCCCCCTTCGAAGGCCCCTCGAAGCCAAGAACAGGAACAGGAACAGGAACAAGAACAATTAGTAAATACTGCGTCGAGCGGAAAACCGCTCTCCGCCGGTACCACTAACGGCGATGACTTCACTTCGCTTTCCGGATTTGAACTCCCGGATCCGAATGTGCCGCCCGAGACTTGGAAGCCGAGGCTGGTGGTCGCAGCGACCGTCTACGGGGAGGCCCGCGGGGAGTCCGATCTGGGAAAGCTCGCCGTAGCCTTTGTCATCGCCAACCGCGTCCGCCGTCCCTCGTGGTGGGGGAAGGACTGGACAACGGTGTGCCTGAAGCCGTTTCAGTTCTCCTGCTGGAATCGCGACGACCGGAACCGCGCGGCCATCCTGGGGCCAAAGCCGGTCGATGTCTGGCGGCGTTGTCTTGAGGCGGCAGATCTCGCCATGCTCGGGGCCACACGAGATCCGACCGCCGGGGCGACGCACTACTTCGCACCCGCCGTCACGAAGACGCCCCCGGCGTGGGCGGCACAGATGGTCCAAACGCTCGTAGTCGGCAAACACGTCTTCTTGCGGGAGGTCTAGTGATGGGAGCCTATTTCACCGGGGCGATCCTTGCCCTCGTCCTCAAGTTCGGGCGGGACGCCTACTTGAACGCGAAGTCGCAGTTGCCCTTCAAGCCGTTTCTGTGGGACTGGCTGTTCTGCCCCACGGCGGAAAACGCCCTGTCCTGGGCCACGACCATCGGCTGCGTGTGGATGCTTGGCAGTTGGGTTGCAGGCGAGTTTGCGTTTGGCGAAAGCCCGCAGGCCGCAATTCCCACGCATCCGTCCGTGCTGTTTACTCTCGGGGCGCTGTCTGAGCTGATCGCGCCGTTTCTTGCCGAAAAACTGACGAAGCTTGCCGTCGGCAGCTTCGGGGAGGTTCGCAAATGAACCGGATCGAGGAAGTAAAGCCCATGCTGCGGCTTGCGGCCTACGGGTTTCTCGCATTGGCCCTTCTCTACGGGGCCGCGTACTGCAAGGGACGCACCGCACAGCAGGAATCCGCGCTGGACGAGGCCAGAAAGGACGCAAAACAGGCGGTGGAACAGGCCAAGGCAGACGACCTGCGCCTGAGACACACGTTTGACGCCCGCCGGCAAGAGATGGCCGTCGAGATTAACCGGCTCAACGACCAGGTCCAGCGGCTGACGGAGGAGAAGTCGCAAGCTTGCGGCCAGGCGGAAACAGTCCGAGCGGGCGGTCGACAAGGCCCGTGCGGTCCCAGTGCCCGAGCCACCGCCAGACAACCTGACGCTGGCCCGTGAAACGGCTCACGATTCTCTCGACGGCTGGGTCGAGTGTCTCGATCGCAGCCGACGGCGAAAGCGGTTTCACGGCGGATAGAGGCGCGATTGCGGCCTGTTTCGAGGCGGCCTGGCGTGCGAAACTCAGCCGCCGACCGGTCGGCTTCGCTCGAAGGCCTCGTCGTCAGTCTCAAGGCAGAGCGGGATAACGCCGAGCAGCGCCTTGACGCGGCGCTGGCCGGTTCCGCACTGGCCACCGAAAAGGCGGAGCTATCCGCGAAGGAACTGGCTTCGGCACGGGCCCTCGCCGACTCCCTCTCCCGTCAACTGGAGGCCACAGACCGGCTCCTGAAGGCGCGACGCCGAAGCCCGTGGATGCCACGCGTCACGATCTGCCCCGTAGCCGTCTTGTACGATTTCACCGCGCAGACCGCCCATTTCGGACCGGCACTGGGCATCGGCTGGAGCTTTTGACGATGTCGGACCCGGTTAAGGAACTGGCCTCGCTTCAGGCCGAAGTCGAAAACCTCAACCGCAACCTGTCGCTCTTTACGGCCCAGGTGAACCGCTCGACCGAGATGGCCACGAGGCTCGAAGAACGCGTGGTCACGCTCTTCAGTTCGGTCAAGGAGACCCGAGAAGACGTTGCGGCAATCCGTAACCGGGTGGAAAACGGCAAGCACTTCCTCAGTCGCCTCGACGAACAGGACTTTCGCCAGCGCGAGATGCGCGACCGCTGCGCCCTCCTTCACACGGAGCTCGAGCAGCGGCTTAAAGCCCTGGAAGACCACGTCACGGCCTCAAAGACCGAACGGCGGGTCCTGGTCGCCATCTCTGCGGCACTGGCGACACTGCTCGGCTGGCTCCTCTCCTGGTTCAGACCCTAAGCCTGAAGCACGCCCAATCCGGGTCTTCGCCGCCCGCCCGAATGCTCTCAAAACCGACCCTTGCACGCCCGCCAGCGGTTTCGATACTATACGCTCAGTGCCAACTCAGCGGGCGTCTGACTTGACACTCTGATTAATCGTGAACAGGCTTGGGCCGTGGCAAAGACAATCCGATCCACGGCTCTTTTCATGTGCAGGTGGCAAGGGTGACAGAAGACGCGAGTGAGGAGTCTTGGTGCCTTGAGGTGATTCGGGAGATCTTGTCCTCCGGCGAGGACGATCTGTCCGAGTTCGTCTGTCAGTCGGTCATTTTGGCTGCTCGGACGCTTCTTCAGCGCCAAACAGCAGCCGGTAAGCCGTCTCGATCGTTAGAGCAACGGCTCGCTGCGCCTGCGTGTCCGTGCTCTCCGAATAAATCCGGCAGAGCATCCGCCGCAGCTTGAGCGGACCGGCGGGCGCTTCGTGGAACAGATCCGCAACCGTCAGCCCCAAAAACTCGGCCAACCGGTCCAGGTAGTCGAGCTTCCAGGCCCGCCGCCCGGCCAGAAGCGCCGAGAACGCGGCCGGATGAACCCCAATGGCCCGCGCCATCGCCTGCTTCTCAATCCCCTTCCCGGCCGCTTCCTCCACCCGGCCGACCAGGATCGCCAGCGTCCGGCTCGACGGTAACTCTGTCCTTTTCATCGGTTTGCCAACTCCCTCCGGACGAGGATTGTACCACTGAACCCTCAGATTAAGCCAGAGTCCTGATTTTTTCTCGATAGCGTTAAAAGTCAGCCTTGACCAAATTAACGCATCGGTCTATTATCGGCCAGTCTTGCTAGACTTTTGCGTTAAGTTTAGCGAAAAGGAGAGGACGGCAATGGCAACGGCAATTCAACTGCACAAAAGGTTTACAGGTCACTTACCGCTCGGATCTCTGGTTCGGATCCACTTCGACCAGGGCGAACCGATCAATCTCGTGATCGAGGATGCTTCGGCAGCACTCGAGACACCTACTTCGCCTCTTTTGAGGGGCAGCCGAAGCGGAAACTCTCGGTCACCGATTGGCGCGGCAGCCGGGAATGGGAACTGGAGGGTCGGCGGGTTTCGCTTGAAATCCTTCGTCCCGGCTGGCCCGCGATCTGTGATGCGGCGTCCGGCTGTCTGCAGACCGGCTTTAACGAAGTCTGTAGCCCGGAGTTCATCGAGGAGATCCAGGACCCGTGTGGCTGCACCCGAGCGGTGTATCAGCATCAGTGCGGACTGGGGCGGCAGGTCGTGGACCTCTGGTACTGCGAGGCCCACTGAGCGGCCCACGGAGAAGGGCCGGTTCGATTCCGGCTCGCTGGCCGAGGGCTGGTGCGAAGGGAGGCCGGTTCGATTCCGGCTGCGAAGTCTCTGGTGAGACAAACGGCCCGGGTGGCCCGCCCGTAAACCCGCAGGCGGAATCCTGCGGCGGGGCAATCATGGCAACGGCAAGAAAAGGAGAACCAAGACCATGGCAGAAGAGACACAAAACCAAACACTGGATCTATTTCACGTCCTTCGGGACGTCAACGTCGTCGGGCTCGTCGAGCAAAAGGGCAGCCTCACGTACCTGTCCTGGGCGCACGCCTTGGACCAGTTGATGCGCCACGCTCCCGCAGCGACCTATGACGTGCTGATGTTTACCGAGGCCGACGGTGCCCTCGTCCCCTACCAGCGTACGCCCGGCGGCACGTTCGTATGGACGAAGGTGGACGTGCCGGTAACGATGGAAGACGGCACCCTACAGGTGCGCGTCCACAAGATGTGGCTTCCGGTCATGGACAACCGGAACAAGGTGATCGCGGAACCGAACGCCTTCGACGTCAACCGCTCGATCATGCGCTGTCTTGCCAAAAACATCGCCACCTTCGGCCTTGGCCTGGCGATCTACTGCGGCGAGGATCTGGAGGACCTGGACGCACCGGCCGGCACCGGGACTCGGCCCGCTGCGGAACCACCGCTTAAGAACAAGTCCGACGGCAAGCCGAAGGCCACGCCGATTCAGCGGGATCGGATGCGGGCGCTGGCCTCCAAGACCGAAGACCAGACCAT
The DNA here is from genome assembly GCA_963777605.1 of uncultured Acidobacteriota bacterium. GTDB lineage: Bacteria > Acidobacteriota > UBA6911 > RPQK01 > JAPXNP01 > CAVZRV01. The sequence goes on along the minus strand of CAVZRV010000051.1, from coordinate 43,484 downwards.
GGCCGCGTTTCTCATGAACCATTCCGCGTTTACGAACCTGACCGAGGAGGACGCCGAGGTCATCATCCAGCGCGCCGAGGCCGCACTGGAGCGGGAGCAGAGAGGGAGGGCCGCCTAGATGTTGGGAGAGTGGGTTTGCCTGGTGGAAGACGCGCACCTGACTCCGGTGGAGATGATCCAGCGGGACCGAAGGGAACGGGCGAAGACGGCGTTACGAAGATGGTGCGAAACCAACGGTGAGTTCGGACGGCAGTACCTCCTGGTCACGATCGAGTGCCGTCCGGTGAAATTGACGAAAACCACGCGGGTCAGCCAGACCGACTGGCAGGGCCTCGGGAGATTGGGAGAAGTGGCATGACGGCAACAGCGGTGAAGATGGCAACGAAACGAGAATCCAAGGCTTCGGTCCAGGAGCACCTGTATGAAATCGTCGACGGGCTCTTGGACGTGCAAACGGCCCTGATCGAAAACTACGGCGAACTGACGCCGGAGATCGAGGCGCAGCTGGAGCACCTGGAGATGGTGCTGCCGGAGAAGGTCGAGCAGACCTGCCACGTCGTCCGGCGCATGGAGCAGATGGTGGACCTGGCCAAAAAGGAGATCGCACGAATCCAGGACGAGATCGTCAAGCCCCGCGAAAAGGGCGTGGCGAATCTGAAGCTCTACCTGCTCGACCAGTTCCGCCGCCTCAAGGAGAAGAAAGTCCAGACGAACCTGTATACGGTGAGCCGCGTGAAAAACAGCCGGGCCTCGGTCCGGTCCCTGACCACGGACCCGCCCGAGGCGTTCCGGCGTCTGGTCCCGGCCACGGTCGAATTCGACGCCGACAAGGCGTTGGAGCACCTGAAGGCCACCGACCGGCTTCCCGCCGAACCCGGCGAATACGAGTTCTTCGACCTGGGCATCGTCGTCAACGTCGGCGAGCACCTGCGGATTAAGTAGTCATGAGCGGCGAACAGGATCGACTTCTCAAGTTATCGGACGCAGCCAAGCTGAACGGCATCCCGGTCCGCCGGCTGCGCCAGTTGCGAGCGGAGGGGCTGCCGTTTTACCGGCTCTCGGTACGCGGCCCCTTTTACGTCATCCAACGGGAACTGCTGGATTTCGTACGCCAGCGATTCCAGCGGGTCGTCGTGGCGGGGCGGACAGTCAGCCCCGCCGTACTGGCGGATTTCAACGAACTTCTGAACGGCAGCAGGAAAGGGGCATCGCGATGATCAACAAGGCAATCCTCATCGGACACGTCGGCAGAGACCCGGAGCACCGGACCACGAACAACGGAACCTCCGTTTCGACCTTCTCCCTGGCGACGACGCGAAAGTACAACGGCAACGAAGAGACCACGTGGCACAACGTCGTGGCCTGGGCGAAGCTGGCCGAGATCTGTGCGGACTACGTCAAGCGAGGGCAGCTGGTCTACGTCGAAGGACGCATCCAGGTCCGCGAATACGAGGACCGGGACGGCAATCCCCGTAAGGCGTTCGAGATCGTAGCCGAACAACTGCGCATGATGGGTGGCGCAAACGCCAACGGGGGCGGCAACCGCCCACAGCAGCAGGCGGCCCGTCACCAAAACGGCCGCCAGCAAAACGGCAGCGGCGGCAACCGTCCGCCAAACGGCCGCCAGCAGAAAGGCGCAACCGAAAGCTTCGACTACGGTGACGGCGGCCCGTACACGCCGGGCGGGATCACCGACGATGACATCCCGTTCTAGCGTACGCATCGAGCGGCTGAAGAAACGGATCAACGGGACGAGCCGGTGGCTCTACGAGCGCACCGTCATTGACGGCACCGAGTGGGTCGTCGGCTCGGACCTTGATGATCCCCGGTCATTTCATGCGATCCGGGTCAGGGGAACAAAGCAGGAGGCAAGGCGTGGGCATCGTAATCAAGGAGAGGTTTCCGGGAAAGTGGTACGTGAACATCAACTGGAAGGGCCAGCGGCGCAGCAAAGCCTTTTCGACACAAGCCGAAGCCCATCACTACGCGGAGCAGATGACGGCATTGATGCTCTTGGAAAAAGACGGCACACTCGCCAAGCTAGCCGCTGAAGCGGAAACCACGCCGTCGCTCAGAGAGTTTGCCGCCCGGTGGCTGGAGGAGCGCAAGCCCCACTTGGCCGAAAAGACGTATGTCTCCTACGCGGCCACGCTCCGACTGCACATTCTTCCCATTCTCGGGCCCATCCCCCTCGACGAGCTGCGCTACGCCGACATGAAGCGGCTGGCAATCGCCAAGTCAAAGTCAGGTCTGCGGAAAGACAGTATACGGACCATCTTCGCCACGCTCTCGGCCATGCTTTCCGAGGCCGTCAACGAGGACATTATCCCGGCGAACCCGGTGCAGACGCGCACGTTAAGCCGCCACTACGGCGGCAAGACGCGCCGGGAAGAGAAGGAGATGGTTCCCTTTACGCTCCAAGAACTGCACCATCTTGAGGCTGTTGCCACGGCCCACTTCTCACGGTGGGCGCTGCTCGTGATGGTCCTGGCCCGCACCGGCATGAGATGGGGCGAGGCCACAGCCCTCCGGTGGGAGGACATCGACTGGGAGCGGCGGCAGGTGCGGGTGTCACGGAGCCGGCAGATCGGAACGCTGCGTGTGAAGCAGCCGAAAACAGAATCCTCAACCAGAAACGTCGACCTCTCGCCTGAGCTCGTTGCCCGTCTCGAGGAAAAGCGCAGGAAAAGCGGCTGGATCTTTTCAACGCGGGGCGGTCACCTGCTTTCCCCACCGAACTTCCAGCGCGTATGGGAGAAGATGCTCGCCAAGGCGGAACTCCGATACCGGAATCTCCACAACTTGCGGCACACGTTTGCATCCATCCTGCTCTCGATGGGAGAGCCGATCCTGTACGTGAGCCGCCAGCTAGGGCACTCGACCCCAAACACGACCCTCAGCGTCTATTCCCGCTGGATCCCCTCGGAAGACGCCGACCCACGGGTCCGACGGCTCGACAAATCCGCAACAGAAAAAGGTGAAGAAAAGGTGAATTCCGCAACAAACCCGCAACAAGCGGCGTCGAACGTCGGCGCAAATAAGGCTAGGAATCATTCGCAAACTGCTGTAAAGAAAGGACTAGCTGGCGAGCGGACTTAAGCCTGCACTAACTCAGGTCAAACCAGATTGTCTTTGTTTCCATGTATTGATCGAAGGCCTGGAGCGAGTTGTCTCGCCCGCCGAACCCGGACAGTTTGAATCCTCCGAAGGGGGTCGTAATGTCTCCCTCTCCGTAGCAGTTCACAGTGACGGTGCCCGCCTGCAACCGGCGGGCATTGCGAACTGCCTTCTTGACGTTCCCGGCGAACAGTGACGCCTGCAGGCCATACTCCGTATCGTTGGCCCATTCGATGGCCTGTTCGTCGCTCTCCACTGTCAGCACGGAGAGCACCGGACCGAAAATTTCCTCCCGCGCGATCACCATGTCGGGCGTAACCTCATCGAAAACGGTCGGGGCAACAAAAAGGCCGCCACCCATTTCCAACGAATGACCTCCCAGAAGAAGTTTGGCTCCGGCGCGTTTTCCTTCTTCGATGTAACCCATAATCTTGTCGAACTGCTCCCGAGAGATGATGGCGCCCAGGCTGTTCTCGGGTTCCAGTGGGTCTCCGGTCTTCCACTGCCTCATCTGCTCCAGAACCCGACTCAAGAGATCTTCCTTGAGAGCGCGATGAACAATCAGTCTGCCATTCGCAGTGCAATTCTCTCCCATGCTCCAGAGAACGGCAAAGGCCACGTGCTGCGCCACCGCATCGAGGTTTTCGGCGTCTTCCAGAACGACGGCAGGACTCTTGCCGCCGCACTCGAGCACAATCTTCTTGAGGTTGCTGCGGGCCGAGTACTCCAGAAAAAGTCGGCCGACCTCGGTCGAACCGGTGAAGGAGACCGCCTGAATCCGAGGGTGGAGGCCGATCGCCTGACCCGCCTTTTCCCCAAGGCCCGGAATCACGTTGAGAACGCCGGGGGGTATGCCGGCCTCGACGGCCAGTTCTGCGACCCGGAGTGCGGTCATGCTGGTCTGTTCGGCGGGTTTCACGATTAGAGAATTGCCGGCTGCCAGGGCAGGGCCGGCCTTCCAGGCCAGCATCATGAGCGGAAAGTTCCAGGGCAGAACACAGGCGACCACACCCATCGGTTCCCGGGAAATCACTCCCATCGCCTGATCACCGGATGGCGACACTGAGCCATAAAGCTTGTCGATAGCTTCGGCATACCAGGTCAGGCAATGCATCGTCTCGGGCACGTCAATCGTGACGCAATCCCGGATCGGCTTGCCGCTGTCCAGGCTCTCCATCACCGCCAGTTCATCCCAGTGCGCTCCGATGAGCGACACCCACTGCTTTAGAATCCGCTTGCGGTCGCCGGGATGCATACGGGACCAGACTCCACCGTCAAAGGTCTTCTGGGCTTCACCGACAGCTCGATCCACATCGGTGCGGTCACATGAAGCAACCCGGTTAAGCAGCTCGCCTGTGGCAGGGTTGTGCGTCCCAATGGTCTCGCCCGAGCAAGACGGGACAAACTGACCTGCGATATAGGCATGAGAAGGAAGATCGAGGCCATCGGCAATCTGCTGATATTCAGTTCGAGTCAACAACTTGGACATGGGCATTTTTCTCCTGACTAGTTCTCCGACGATTATAGGGCCCCCTCGCGACGTCCTCAATCGCCCAGGAAAATCGGTGACACGCCCCAAATCTGGCTGCAAACCCCTTCCTGATAAAGTCTTTCTGCGAGGTCTGGCACTATTTGTCTATATTCGACTGAAGTACCAACAGTGTCCACTCGCCGGCAAAAGACTCTTGGAGAGTGATGACGCGAAAGCAGCAGCCTTTCGGGCTGAGGAAGTGCGCACCGCCGGCCCCCCAGTGGAAGTGAGCTCGGTTCCGCCCGCCGCTCCAGATACTAAGCGTGGTGACAGGTGGCCACAGGAGGCACCTTCAGAAGCCCGGGCTCCGCGGCGGGCGTCGATACTTCGCCAATCGCCGCATTTTTGGTGCCCCCCGGGTCGGTGGCTTCGGTCAAGACATGAGTGGGGACGTTCTTCCTTACTCCATGCTGAAGATGCGATCGTAAAGGAACCCGAATGAGAAGGACTTGGTCGTACTCCTCCTCTCGATCAATTCTGCGAACTTCTGGAGGCGTTCTGGAATCCGCATGATCTGTTCCTGGGCGCTGACGTCCCTTCTCACTCAAGCCGGTGAGAACACCAATCTTCCAGAACTCGAGAGCACGCTCGACAATCTCCTTGTAGTCCCAGGGGCCATAGATCCCGGATCGTCGGACGACGTCCGCCATCTCCTTGAAGTGAGGAATCGTCACGCCGGGCATCTGCAACTTTGGAACGACCGAAAGGAGGGATTCGAGGGCACGGTTCGGATCGATCTCGAGGATGCCCTTGAAGATTCGCCGGTAGAAGTTGAAGTGCCTGGCTTCATCCGACGCGACCCGCTCGAGCATCGCCTTCAGGACCGGCTCGTATTCTCCCGCCAACCGGCCGGTATTGCGATGAGAGAACTGAGTCGCCCGTTCTTGCAAGCGTCGTGTAAACAAAGACTCGATAGGGATCCTTGTCCCAGTCCGGAGTGAAGCCTTCGGCATTGTAAGCGTGCTGAAGCATTTCGATTTCACGGAAGCGGAACAGGCGGGCATCCCGGGCATGATCCCGCAATGCCGCTCCGTGTCGATCTTCTTCGGCTGTCCACAGGAAGTTCCACTTGCTCCAGGCATTATTACTGCCCAAATAGGTTGAGAGAATCCGGTGAAAGTGAGGGAGCCCTTCTTCGGTCAGCAAATTGAGTGCAACCGCCACTCGAACCGCATCCGGCAACCCCCTGGCACCGTCGCGAAGCCGGGTAAGGGCACGGACGGTTTCATCACTCTCCCGTTCGTCGGCCGGCAGGAAGTCGCTCGAATACCAGAGGTTCCGCTTTTCGAGGTGCTGCCCCATCAACTCCTCGACCAGAGGTTCAAGGGTCTCCAGAACTTTCGCCTTGGCGGTCAGCTCAACTTCGACACGGTTCTCCTCATTGGGAAACATCAACTCCATGGAAACTCCTCATAGATGTCGGAACAGACGGATTCCCGAGCGATCAGTGTTGAAAGACGGGGTCTCGACGATCTTGGGATGTTTATAGCACAGAATCCGTTTCGCGCGGTGTTGCTGCGGGCGGGCGGACTCTTCAAAGTGCGAAGTGCGAAGTGCGTCATTAATTCGGGAATCGACCTTCGGTTTCGGCCTTGGACCCCGCGATTCGAATTCACACTCGGAAATCAGCTTCCCGGACGCGGGGCATGCTGCCAAACCCAGGCGGCTTCAGTGACGGCGTTTCCGTCGTCCACAACGGCGGAAGCTTTCGCTTCCCTGCGACCTGCCAGGTTTCAAAGCGGAACCTTTCGGTTCGCGCACTCCAAACTCGGCCGCCTAATAGACCAGGAACTTCCCGGAGATAAGCAAACCGTGATTCTGATCCTCTACGTCGACCGTGTAGGTGCCTCTCGGTTGGTCGACCCAGGACCCGGTCTCCGAGAATCCGTAGCAGATTCCATAGAAGAGTTCCCAGGTCTTCCCGCCGTCCAGGAAGTTGCCGTCTTCCGTCAGGAATGGATACTCGTAATCGTGTTCGAGCATGAGTTCCCCGCTCGGATACCTGAACAAAATGTACGCCTCCTCAGGCATGTCCTTGTCGGCATCGTAGACCGTGAAGTGGGCATTGATGCAGGGAGCCGCGGTCGCCTCGAATGTATCTCCGTAGTTCTCGTAGCTGTCTTCGGCGTCGCTCTGGTAAAACCTCAACTCGTATTTCTTGGAATTGCCGACCGTCACCGAGGCCGACCGGGTCTGGAGATCCGTATTCACGATCAGGACCGTGATGAACCGCGTGTCGTCGTTTACCGGAACTTCGACCGGTTCGTCCACCTTCGTGACCCGGTGCCTTCCGGAGGGCTGCATGACCGAGTCGGCATCCTCTCCAAACAGGTAGATCTCAAGCCCTCCGGTCTTGACCTCGCCTCCTGAGACGACAAAGTTCAGTACGGTCGCACCGGCATCACGATCCGTCTGGGGGACTTCAACGCGGGCCGCGTAAGTCGAAAGCGCCTGGACTTTGGGAAAGACCGCCTGGCGTTCCTCCGCCTTGTCGCTGGTCGGATGGATCGTCTTCAGACCCGAGGCCCGGAACAGACTCGTCGCCAGCTTGTTCTTCTTCCAGGTATTCGTCTCGCTCTGCCGGAGCAATGAAGAATGACGAGTGCTCATAGGCCCGATCCAGAGCGAACTCGCTGTAGATTTCGGAGAATCCCTTTCCGAACTGGCTCTTGAAGGTCTTGTCGGCTCCCTGTCGGTACATCGACAGGTACTGGTTCAACGTTTTGTTGAACTGGCCGTAAGTGGCCATGCCCATCTGTTCGAACAACTGGTTGGTGTAGGCCCAACTGCTGTTGCCATAGCGTTTGGCGACCCAGACCCAGAAGTCCTGCTTGCGGTAGTAGTTGGCAAGATTGTTGTCGATCGGCTCGTCGAGAGGGGTGGATTCACCGTCGCCGAGTTCGCGGACCCAGATACCCGGCCCAGTGATCGATCCGTTCCCCTGCTGGAACGTCTGCCCCAACGCTGCAGCCGTTCCCTCGGTGTATCCCTTGTAGGAAGTCTGCCACTTGTCTCCAGACTTCACAGCCCCCCTCCGGAAGTCGTAACCGAACTGGACCGCGTGAAAGAGTTCGTGGGCGAAGATGTTTCCGAACTCGATCCCGTAGCTCTGTTTCAGGGAAGCCAGCTGGGTCGATGTCCATGTACATCTGGCCCAGGGCGATCATCTCCTCTTCGGTTCGATCCACCTCCGTGAAAGTCGGCCTCCTCCTCATCCCAATTCCCTTGAAAAAGCGACCGCGTTCCCTCGGTGATAGTGGACAATTCGGCCGGGCGGATCGAGGTTCCTCGTCGTTCCAACCCGACGCGATCCAGAGCTTCGGGGAACGAAAGCCGGCCCAGGAAAGCTTTGAACACGCCTGCTCCATGGTCGGAAGATAGTCGGACCGGATCGCTGGCGTCGGTCACGGCATTGGTGTGGCGAATGGGGTGGAACTGGCAGGTTTCCCAGTCCACCGGGGTCAGCCAGCCTTCCGGAGTCACCGACCCCATGGGAGAAATCCCACCACCATCGACGGGAACCAGCGCGATTGAGCTGCTTTCGACGACTCCAACGACCCACCCGTCAACCAGGGACGGCACCTGTATCTCGTAGGATTTACGAGCCGCATTGTAGGTTCCCGAAACGGGCAGGACCACGCCGGTTGACAGGCGCACTTTTCCGGTCAGCTGGGCCGGGTCGAAGCCGGTGGCCGTGATCGGAATGGAGATCTTGAAAAAGCCTGCCCCCTGGAGGGGTTCCAGGTTACCGACCGAGATCCGGACAGCCCCCGAGACCGCCACCTCACCCGATTCCGTCACGTTGCTCATCGAGTCGGCCTGGAGGCTGACTGGTGCGTCCCGCTGGTCACTTTGATCGGCGATCTGGACGAAGATACCTCCCGGTCCCGAGAGGGTCGGCAACACCATGGTCGGAGGAACCGCGGACAGCAGGTTGGCTGCACCGAAAAGCTGCTGGGCAACCAGGGGCTGGGATGACTGCACCTTGACATAGCCCTTGATCTGCCCGGTCGTGGCGGGAAGGTATTCGGTCAGGAGTTGAGAGATGCGCCGGCCGGCGGCGAGACTGATCGTCTTGATTCCGGATCGGACGCCGTCTTCTCGAAAGACCTCGATCGTAATCTGGGCCGACGAGTCTCCAGGGTTGTAGAAAGCCAACCCCGTGTACAGTCCCAGGGCATTGGCGACCTGGCTGAAGATCCCCTCCGTGAACAGCCGGGTCTGCAGCGGCAATGCCGCCGCCAGGCTCAGGCCGGCCGAATCACCGAAAATGACATCCCCCACCACATCAGGTCCGTCCGCCTCAACCTTCAGCGAACCGATCTTTGACACGCCGGCCGACCACCCAAAGATCTGGGCGGCGTCCCGCTCGTAAGCCTGTCCCGCCGCCAGGGTGATCGAAACCGGGGAGGCCAGGTTGGTTCCTGTTTCACTGACGGCATTGAGAGTCACCTGCCGGGACTCGCTGCCCGTGTTGACCAGCTTGACGCTCGTAAAGAGACCGGGAACTGAGGCCAACTGCGCAGAGTAAAGCTGGCTTGTAGAGTTGGGCGCGCGCGGCGTTGAGCCCGATCCAGGTCCGGGCCTGGGGCACCTGCAGCAGTCCATACCCCGCCAGGCCGCCCCCGCTGGTCACGTTCACCGCGAGGAAACCCCTGTTTGATGGTCAGCGAAGTCCCGAAAATCTGGCTCAACGTTCCATACAAACATCCGTTTGCCGCCAGGGTTCGAGTGATCGTCCGATCGACTCCCGTACCCTTCAACCCCAGTTGCACGGTTGCCGAAATGCTGTTGGGATTAACCAGACTGATAAAGGTCGCGGCGTTCTGCCCTCGGAAGGCCCCGGTTCCTTCGTAGATCCGGGTGAAATAGAGTTGCCGGGAAAGTTCCGTCAGCGAGACGGACCCGTCCAACCGCTCCGACTCTCCAACCTGGAAGAAGCTGCCCAATTCCCGGGCATCACTGGTCAGTTCGACCCATCCCTGCTGGACCGTGGAACCCTGTACCTGGAAGATCTCGTTCCCCAGCAGGGCCGCCTGCTTACCGGCATCCAGGGTCAAGTTGCGCGGGTTTCCCGGGAACGGCAAGAGGTTTCCGGACGAATCATAGGCCCGGAAGTTCAGCTGCGCTGAATTGCTTCGAGTAATTGGAGATGGCGAACCCGGTAAAGCTTCCGCCCAGTGCCTGGTAGTAGGGGAAGATGAACCGGGAGGAGAAGTCCCCGGTCGGAGCCGGGTTCGACTGCTCGACCGGTCCCACGCAGACGTTGTCGAACGAGGCGGTCGTCGTCGATGCCCCCTGGGCCGTCAGCCAGAGGGTGTCGAGCAGGGACGGCACCAGGTCGAACTGGCCCGTCACCTTGAGCGGAGTGTCCGCACCATTGATGCGGAGGACAATTTCGTTGGACGAGTATCGAAGCCCGATGGAACTTACCGTCCCGGAGACTTTGAACGGATCGCTTTGGAACCAGTCTCCTTTGTTTGGATCCCAGCCGAGGAGATAGGCATTGCCACTGGCAAAAGCCGTGGCGGCCACTCCATCCAGGGTCCAGTCCCCAACTCCGAGTAACAGGTCTCCAGCTGGTGAATGGATAGATGCCGACGGCTCCATTTCCGGAGGGAGCGTTCAAGTCGACATCCACGTCCATCCGGAAGGAGTCGGAAGCGGAGAAGGAGGTCGTGGCATAAGCCAAGGAGCCGGTCTCGATATTGCTTACGGTGAGCCTGCCGTTCGAGAAACTCCACGAACCGTGGGCGCCACCCCAGTCGTGGGTGGCCGGGGACCCGAAGGTCTCGCTGAACGCGGAGCAGGTCTGACCCAGAGCTTGGGATGAAAGAAGAGTTGAAAAACCAACCACCAGGACGAGGGCAAGAAACCGGACGACCCCAGATCGACGCATCGTAACTGCCTCCAACTTCAACAGGAACCCGCCTGCCGACCGCCCAACTGAGGCCGCGGAACAGGCGTCGCTTCAACGCTCAACTTGCCGCCCAAACCCTAACCCAGATTGTCATTTCGAGCAACGAAAAAGCTTCACACGATGGTCAACAACGTAGGACGCAATTCGGTGACACGCACCTATTGCCCTCGCAACCTCCCATAGGCAAAGACTTCCTGCCCAAGTCTGGCACCGATTTCCCCAACCCTCATATCACCCACAGCCTTGGTTGGATCGCTTCAATGCGGCTGTCTGCGACTGGTACACAATCTGGGAGCGACCTGAGACGAATACGTTCTGGGCTACCGCTCGAACCTGGCTCCGGAACGCCGCCGGGACAAGCTGAGAGTCCGCCTGCCCGGGAAGAAGTTCAACTGCAGATTCACAGTGGCGTCCCCAACTGACTAGGCGAGGAGGCTGCGACCACGAAGACAAGCGGGGACGCATGTCCCACTCTAGTGTGAGAGGGCGTATACGGCGTAGTTGACGCCGAGTTTGTAGGCTTCGTTGGAGAGATCGATCGGGTAGAAGGATTCGTCGGACCACTCCCAGTAGTCACCGATATCGTTGTTGAAATTGGCCACCGCCTGGATCCGTCCCGAGTCGTCCCGCAACGCCCAGAACTCCGGGACGCCTCGGACGTTATAGGGGGGCAGCATGTCCAGCGTTTCGATGTCGAAGAAACAGTGGAAGATGGGATCGTCCACCTCGAGTCGTGTCATCCGGCGTCCGGGAAAGACCACGCTCATCGCCGACTCGAACACGGTCCAGTCACGAGGACCGTCGAAATCGTCGAAGACGGCAAACCCTCCCCGGTTCAGGTAGTTGCGAAAGTTCTCCGCTTCCTCGGAGGTGATTTCAACGAAATTCAGTTCCCATCGGGACCGGCCGCCCGTGTTAAACAACCCTCGTCCCCCCGGCATCATGCTGCGATCTCATCTTGCCTTTTTCAGGCTGTCCAAGCATTCTCAAATGAGAAATCAACACGAAAATTCCGGGAGGTTTGGAGATGCTCTGGAAGATTTCATTGAAGCATGGACCGATTGCGGTGCTGCTCTTCATGTTCTTGTCGCCGGTCGGAAAAGCGGCCGAGTCTTTCGTGCTCGGCTACTATCCCGCCGGGATGAGGGACCGACTTCCCGCGGAGCAGGTCGACTTCAAAACGCTTACCCACCTCTGCCACGCGTTTATCCGCCCGAAAACGGACGGGACTCTCGATTACAGCGATCGTTTCCTTTATCCGGAACTCGTGCAGGCAGCCCACGCAGCGGGCCGCGAAGATCCTGGTTTCCGTCGGCGGAGGAGGGGGAGGAAAAGCCGTCGAGGGGTTTCCCCCGGTCGCCGCCGATCCCGAACTGCGAGCTCATTTCATTGCCAACCTGATCCGCTTTTGTGACGAAAACGGGTACGACGGCATCGACTTTGACTGGGAATACCCGCGCGGCCCGGAAGAGCGCGCCAACCATGCGATCCTGGTCACCGAGTTGAGATCGGCCATCGACCGGATGGGGAAACCGCTCCTCATCACGATGGCCGCATCCGGCCGGCTTCGTTCGGACGAAACGTTCGATCACTCGATTCTCAAGGACCAACTCGACTGGTTCAACATCATGACCTACGACTTCCACGGACTCTGGAGCCGTGTGGCCGGCTTCAATTCCCCCGTGTACTCAGACATCCCGGGATCCAAGGGGATCCCCGAGGGTGCAGCAACTGCCGTCGACTTCATGATGCGCCAAATGGGGATTCCGCCCGAGAAGCTGCTCCTCGGCCTTCCCTTCTACGGTTTCGTCCTCGACGCTGAACAGGTCAAGGGACCCTCGCGCGGGGGCCACTACATCAACTACAGCGAGATCGTGATGAACTGGGCGGCCGGCGGCTGGGAGTACCACTGGGACGGCTCGGCACTGGTTCCCTTCCTGACTCGTGTGCAACCCGGTCAGGTCATCACCTTCGACACGCCTCAGTCGATCGGGATCAAGTGCGACTTTGCGCGGGTCAACCGCCTCCGGGGCGTCATGATCTGGGCCCTCGGTCAGGATGTCCTCGAAGGGCGCCAACTGTTGCTCGAAACGGTCGGTCAAAAGAAATGGGACTATTGACTTCCCCGCTCACGGGCAGGTCGCGAACGCTTCGGTGTCGAAGATCGGAGTTGCCGCCGACCCTGCAGGATGAGTGTATTCCCTGCTCTGGCCCGTCTCGGTATCGGTGACCTCGAGAGTGTATTCGACATTCGTGGTCGATCCGGCGAAGACCCAGTAGTGGTCATTGACCGAGCAGGAATCCAGGACCTGGGCCATCACGTCAAAATCGCCCGGCACCTGAAACCAGAAGTAGCCCGAATCCGCGTCGTTTCGGTCCGGCGTCGCAGGATTCGAGGACTGCCCTTCCTTCCAGTTCACAGACACTCTGAACCGGTTGTCGTTGAGGCAGAGCGCGGTTCCGTTGTCCTGGCAGCCGGGATTGACCACCTGACTCGTCCGGGTCGAGAGCTGCGGATGACCCTGACGTGAAAGACGTCGATAAACAAGCGCGCTCGCTTCGTCTCCGAAGAGGAGTTGGCCGCTCCTGTGGGCTCTCATTGAAGCAGACCCTCCACTTTCCCGAGAAGGCATCGGGGAGATCGAAGAACTCCGTCAGGAGTTTGGCATTGTGCCCACCGTCCCAAGCCTCCGCTCCGCGCTGTTCCACCGGGTTCCCGTCCGAATCGAGCAGGCTCATTTCGGTGGATGCCCCTGCGGGAACCGACACGGCCAGCATCGCCACTCCAGGCTCTTCCTGTCCGGGAACATAGTTGATGGGAGCCTCGGCACACTGGCCGAAGGGCACCACGTCCGGGGAGGCGTAGGAAAAGACTTCGGACACGTCTCCGCTCTCCCCCTGGATCTGATAGGAAACGTCAACCTGAAGTGAGCTGCGACAACCGACCGCAAAGGGTGAGATCGCCGCTCCTCCCAGGAATGGATCCGCGGATTCCGGCACTGTGACCGTAAATGCCCGCGTCCCTCCCGGCGGGACCGTATCCACGAAGTTGTTGCCTTCAGACACCCCGTTTGTAAGCAACGTCGTGGTGGGATCCTTTGCGGGCCCCAGCAGGTATTGCATCAGGAATCCGCAGGCGACCTGAGCATTGTTACTGATCGTCACCGTCGTGCTCAGAGTGTCTTTGTCGAACCTTCCGGCGACGACCTGGGGAAGTCCGAATGATTGAGCAAGTAACGGGGCGGCTGCACACGACACTGCGAGAACTCCGGCAAAAAGCCATCTCCTGGAGAACATTTGTCATCTCCTTTACCTGTGCTTTGGATCCACTGGGAGCGGATCAGGTTGGCAATAGTTGGTAACAGGAGACTCCCTATAGGCACTTTTGTCAATAACAATCCGACACCAATCACGAATCCCGCGGCCAGCATGCGTTACGTTCTACGCCTGACGAGAACGAGCGATGCTGGTGGGATTTTGGCGCCCGATGTATGATCGGGCAACCGGTCGATTGATGATCGCGCCCAAAGCGGACATCGTCACAAGCGCAGGCGCCAGGGGCGATCGCGTCCGGTAACCCAATTTCTCACAGGAGTGTACGAACTTTGCGAGTCGCGGCAACGTCCCGGGAATGGGAGCCGGGACGGCAATGCAGCACTGAAAGTGCGATTCAGTCCCGGTGGCGGGCTGTTTCAGAACAAACCGGAAATCAAGAATCCTGGATTGAGAATGCTCACTTCCGCCGGGCAGGCTGCCCGGCCGCCATCCCAGGCAGGGCTGCCTGGATTACTCTCCCTCGAGGAACGAGAAACCAGGAACTCATCCCAAATGAAGTTTCAGGTCAATCAGCGGGTTCCATTACCGTTGACCTGAGCCGCTTCCAGGCTGCCCGCATTTCGTGGAGGTCATCGGCGAAATCGGGGTCTCCAGCGAGGTTGTGCTCTTCGAAAGGATCTGTTTTGAGATCGTAAAGCTCCTCGATGAGGGGATCGGTATCGATGTAGCGGAAGTATTTCCAGCGTTGGGTCCTTACCCCCTCGCTGCGCGGGATCCTCGGGTGCTCGAAGAGGTGTTCGTAAAAGAACTCGTTCCTCCAGCCCCCAGCTTCGCCCTGAATCAGGGCAAGAAGGCTCTTGCCCTGCATCCTCTTCGGAATGGCCTGTCCCGCCAGTTGGACGATGGTTGGAGCAAGATCGATATTCAACACGAGTTCGTCGATCCGACGCCCGGATGCACCAGTACCCGCACGCGGGTCATAGACCAACAGGGGCACTCGAATCGAGGGCTCATGCGGAAGCCACTTTCCGGCCAGCCCGGACTCTCCGAGGAAGAAGCCATTGTCCCCCGTGAACAGAATCACGGTGTTCCGGTCCAGATCCAACTGCTGCAACGACTCCCGAATCCGCCCGACAACGTTGTCAATCCCGCTGATCAGCCGGTAGTAGCCTTTCACCGATTCCTGGTATCGGCTTGGCCCCCAAAAGCGCACCGCCCAGCGCATCCGGTTCTCAGAATCCTGGATGATCGTCGGAAGTCGCTCAAAGAAATCGGGAGCGGCGGTCCGCGGCGCCTCGATGCTGTCGTCCCGATAGAGTGCAGCCGTTTCAGGCCCGTAGGGAAACGGGTTCTGGCTGAGGTCATACGAGTCCTGGACGTGGGGGGCCTTGAAGCTGACCGAAAGGCAAAAGGGCCGCGAATCCTCCGACGCACCGACCAGAAACTGCACCGCCTGGTCGCCCATCCACTCGGTCAGGTGGCGCCGCCGGGGACCGTCCTGGAACCAGTAGTTCCCCTGGCCCGGGAATGCCCGGTCGAAGTCGAGAATTCCCGCAGGAGGATTGCCAACGCCCCATTTCCCAACAAAACCGATCCGATATCCCGCCTGCTTGAGAACGCCCAGGTAAGTCTCGTTCAACTGGCTGACCGAGAGTTCCGTGCTGAAGTCCCAAACGCCATGTCGACGGGCGTACTGGCCCGTGAAGATCGAAGCCCGGCTCGTCGCGCAGATAGAGGTAGTGACGAACATGTGGTCGAAAACCACGCCCTCGCGTCCCAACCGGTCGAGTTGGGGAGTCTGGATTACCGGATTGCCAGTGATCCCCAGGGTGTCCCAGCGCTGATCGTCCGCGACCAGGAGAATGATGTTCGGGCCTCTCTCCTGAGCCTGGAGAATCGGAACAACCAGGGTCGCTGCAATGAAGCCGACGACCAACCAGATCGAGCGTTTCCTTCCCAACACGAAGTTCATCCCCTTACCCCCAAGTACCGCCTGGCCGGAAGACTCGCTCCATTCCCTGATGTGCATCTAACCATCAGCCGTCCCCGAAAATCCAGCCTTCAAGGAGATTCCGGAAGGATGGATGAGAAGGAAACCGACTCGTTATGAGGATAGTGACAGAGCGTGGACACGACCGGCGTCAGCATTTTCACTCTTCTCGGCCAGCAGGTCGGGGGGACAACGGTACTCATCCACCCGATCGACCTGGAATCCGCTGAATCGCCAGCCGGCATCCGGGGTCAAATCAGCATCGACACGTCCGGCTCCCGACAACCAGAAGCGACAACCCTTCTGATCGGTTCCAACCAGTACGAACCGGAGTTCGGCGGCTTCGACGCAAACCGGATTCTCGCCCACGAAAACGGGTTCAATCACCGCAAAACGAACCGCTTCAATTCGCCGAAATTGGCTCAAGAATGACTCCCAGCTCTTTAGAACCGTTGCACGACTAGCATTGAGGGTTCGCTCGTTCGATCCGAACCCGCGGGAGTGAACGACGAGGTCACCAGAAGCATTCTGCACGTCCAGTTGCGGCCAGTCTGAAAAGCGAACCTGGCGATGAAACCATCGGCCGATTGCGGAGACATTTCGGCCCCGAATGACTTCCGAAAATTGAAGCAGAGAATCGCCAAAGGAGTTGTTCCTTTCGGCAACCGATCGCTGAGGAAGGGCACTGAATGTCACCCGGTTCTTTGCAATTAAGGATTCGGTCGCGGCTTCGATCGGCAACCCGGTTTCCCCCAGGCAGACAACCACCAAGACAAGAGAAAGAAGGCGTTTCATGATAAGCCCTTTCAAATACTGAAGAGGATTGTGGATTTGAACTCCTCATAAAGCAGTTTTCGTTCCACATTCCACGAGTTCGTGCGGGGCCTTGAAAATTCAGGAGTTAGACGGAGATCGGGCCGTTGCCCTGTCACAAAAAATCATAACTCTTACGAGGTCACCCGGAATTTAGACGTAATCCGCATGGGTCACCGACGGAGGTGGGCTTTCAGGAATTCAAGGCTCCTTTCTTTCCGGAGGGAAAACTGGTTACCATTCGAAAGCCGATCATCTTCCAGAAAGTCCGGTGACAACAGCTGAGGTACTGAATGAATACTCGGTCCGGTTGCATGCGAATAGCACTTGGTGCCTGCCTGACGGCTCTCCTTCTGACGGCCGGCTGTCAGCAGATGGAGTCCCCACCTGGGATTCGCTTCGTCGGCGACTTGGCATCCGACCCGACCCGGCAGCACGACCACGACTTTGAGCCGACCGGAAACTGGAGTCAACTCAGTGAAAACCTCTACCTCTTTCGGGACACCTGCAACGTCTACATCATCAAACAGGGGTCCGATGCTCTCCTCGTCGATTTCGGATCAGGAGCGGCACTTGGAATTCTTGGAGAAATCGGCGCAGAACGAGTCAGCCAGATCCTCATCACCCATCACCACCGCGATCAGGTTCAGGGCCTCGTCGAGGTAGCGAAGGAACCGAGCTTCCAGGTGGTTGCTCCCGAGAAGGAGTCCGCTTACCTCGACCGGGCCGGGCAGTTCTGGGCGAATGCGCCACTCTATCTGAACTATGACCTCCGCTCCCACTTCAACACGGTGCGCCGCAGCATTCGCGTAGACAGGAAGGTAAACGACGGAGACCGGTTCAACTGGGGGGCCATTCAATTCAACGTCCTGGAAACACCCGCACACACCGAGCACTCGGTTTCGTACGGCGCGGTGATCGATGGTCACCGAGTCGTTTTCACGGGGGATTTGATCGCGGGCGAGGGAAAGGTCATCGACTGGTTCGACCTCCACTGGGACTATTACGGCTTCACCCAGGGTATCGACGCCAGCGAAGCATCCTTTGATACCGTGCTGAAGACTGATCCGGATTGGCTGCTTCCTTCGCATGGGAATCCAATTCGCGATCCGGATACGGCAATTGGCGCAAACCGAAGGGTCCATGAAACCCTCCGTGACCTGCTCCCTCCGAACGAACTGCATCGGACCATCGGACCGATCGCGCAGCATTACGCCACACCTGGTCCACCTCGGGACGACCGAGGGGCGGTCGAAGGGTGACCTCACCACATACGCGATCCTGTCCGACAGCGGAAAGGCACTTCTTTACGACTACGGCTACGTGGATCTGAACGATCTCGAAGCTTTCAAGAATCAGTTTGGGGTCACGGAAATCGACGTGGTCACATTCAGTCACTACCATGATGACCACCTGATTCGCTCCCAGGAACTTCTTCGTGACGGCAATACGAAGTTCTGGGTGTTCGAGAAGATGCTCGACGTTATTGAGAATCCGACCCGATATCGTCTTCCCTGCCTGGTCCCGTTCCCGATCAGGGCGGATCGGGTACTGCACGATGGAGAGAGAATCCGCTGGCAGGAGTACGAACTGCAATTCTTTCACCTGCCCGGACAAACCGAGTTTCACCAGGGTCTCTTCGCCATCATCGACGGGCAGCGGGTGCTCTTCACCGGAGACAACACCTGGAAGAAGATCGATCCCGCCCGGGTCCGGAACGGTCCGCTGGTCCCCCAGAACGAGTACTTCCTCGACGGAGGATTCATTACCTGTGCCCAGAAAATGCTGGATTACCAACCAGATATCGTCTGCCCCGCTCACACGGAGGAGTACTCGCCGACCCGTGAAGACCTGGAGGAGTTTCTCGCATGGGGCATGAGAGTCCGGGACACGATGACCAATTTTATCGATCAGCCCGATCCCAACTTTGGGATGGACTACCGGTGGTGTCACCTGTACCCCTACCGTTCCTTTCCAACCGATGACTCCGAGTTCGAAATCGAAGTGGTGATCCGCAATCACCTCTCCAGAGAGGCCCGCGCGGAGGTGGTTTTACAACTGCCTGAGGATGTGACGGCCGAAACAGCCACACGTACGGTTACAATCCCGCCGAAGGTGGCCGTCGCCCTTCCGTTTCGGTTAAGGCGGATTGACAATCTCGGCAAACGCAGAATCATTACGGCTGACGTCGTCATCAACGATCACCACTTCGGCGAAATTGCGGAAGCGATTATCGACTGATGAATTGAAGTCTCGAGCCGGCCCGGAGCGTGTCACCGATTCAGGGACCACTCGAGAAAGGCGATCTGGTCGGAGACCTCCTCGATGCGCATCCAGGTGGGCTTGCCGGCGCCGTGACCTGCCCGGGTCTCGATGCGAACCAGGATCGGGTTGTCGCAGCCCTGGGCCCACTGGAGGGCCGCGCCGAACTTAAAACTGTGCCAGGGCACCACCCGGTCGTCGTGGTCCGCCGTCGTAATCAGGGTCGGCGGATAGCAGGTGCCCTGCTTCACGTTGTGGTACGGGGAGTACTTGTAGAGCGCCTTGAACTCCTCTTGGTTCTCGCTGAGACCGAAATCGGACGACCATTGGCGGGCGTTCAGGCTGGCGGTATGGTAGCGCAGCATGTCCAGAACGCCCACGGCCGGAAGCGCCGCCCCGAACAGTTCGGGACGCTGGGTGATCACCGCTCCGATCAGCAATCCTCCGTTGCTTCCTCCCTGGATGCCCAGCTTCGGAGTGGACGTGTATTTCTCCTGGATGAGGTACTCGGCGGCGGCAATGAAGTCGTCAAAGACATTCTGCTTGCGGGTCTTGGTTCCGGCCAGATGCCACTCCTGCCCATACTCTCCCCCTCCGCGGAGGTTGGCGTGCGCGAAGACTCCGCCTCTCTCGAGCCAGACCAGCCTGGAAACGGAAAAGTAAGGGGTCTCGGAAATGTTGAATCCGCCATAGCCATACAGAAGAGTCGGATTGAGTCCGTTCTTCTGCAGGCCCTTGCGATAAGTCAGGAACATGGGCACTCGCGTCCCGTCCCGGCTGGTGCAGAACACCTGGATCGTCTCGTAATCCTCGGACTTGAAATCGACCTGGGCAGTGCGAAAAATCGTTGATTCACCATTCGAGACGTCGTACCGATAAACCGTCGGAGCAACCGTATAGCTCTCAAACCGGTAGAACGTCTCAGGGTCATCGGCCTTTCCCGAAAAGCCGGAGGCCGAACCAATCCCCGGCAACTCGACATCCCGCACCGGTTTTCCGTTCCGGTCAAATACCCGAACCAGCGCGTGGGCATCCTTCAGGTACTGGCCGATGAAATGTCCCCCGACAAACGAGGCCGACTCCAGGGTCTCCTCAGCCTGCGGGATGAGTTCCAGCCAGTTGCCGCGGGCCGGCTTTCGAATGTCGATCGCCACGACGCGATTTCGGGGCGCTTCGTTATTGGTATGGAAGAAGAAGATGGGCCCGTCGTTTCCGATGAACGTGTAGAGTGCATCCCACTCATCCAGCAGGTGAACGACTTTGCCGGTGGAACGGCCGAGTTCCTTGTAATAGACGGCGTTCTCGTTGTACCCCTCGGACACCTCGATGATGAGATAGCGGCCGTCCTCGGTGACGGCGCCATACGGGTTCCAGGTCTTGGAATCCTCCACGGCATAGACCAGTTCGTCCTGCTCCTGGGGGGTGTCAACAAGGTGAAGGTAGATCATGACCGCCGCCTGGTCGTCCCCACGGCCGTCCGGTCCCGCCGGGTAGCGGGAGTAGTAGAAGGCCGAACCGTCGGGAAGCCAGGAGGCCGAGGTGAACTTCGTGAAGCCGATCGCCTCGGGAAGGTCGTCGCCGGTCGCCACTGAACGAATGTGCCAGGTATCCCAATCGGTTCCGCCATCGGAAGTCGCGTATGCCGCGTACCGCCCGTCAGGGCTGATGCTTAAGCCCGACAGGGCGACGGTCGCAGTTTCGCTGAACGCATTGGGGTCGATCAGGACTCGCGGTTCATCGTTGAGGCTGTCGGCGACGTAAATTACGTCCTGGTTCTGAAGTCCGTCATTGCGCGAGAAAAAGTAGGCATTCCCTTCCTTAAAAGGAACTCCGAAGCGCTCGTAGTTCCAGAGTTCGGTGAGTCTCTTCTTGGCCGGCTCGCGACCTGCGAGCTCTTCCAGAAAAGGAGCCGAAATCGCGTTCTCCGCGTCAACCCACCTCTCGACGGCAGGAGTATCGATATATTCCATCCATCGGTAGGGATCCGGTACCTTTGTCCCGAAGTAGTCATCCACCTGGTCGCCCCGCTGGGCCTCAGGATAGCTGAGGTGGAGCGCAGGCCTTCCTGATTCGCAGGCGAGACAGACGACGGGAAGAACAAGAAAAACGATGTTGAGAAGGCGCAAGCTGATCGACATTATCTCCTCCTGGTTTCCGCATCTGAGGGCATAACTCCGCCCCCGGCAAAGAGTCTAACCCAGGTCTACGGGGTTTTCCGAGCGGAATACCCCGCAAACTCGCGCTAGCCCGGAGGGCGGCATGGAGTAGCCCAGGACGCACAGTCCTGGGATGTTCGGTACCCCATCAAACCTGAGTCCGCTGAGGCGGACGACATGATCGTCTGGTCGGGAGTGACCTTGTTCCCGGCTTGCGCCGGACAGGGCTGCCCGGCGGACAAAACAGGCAGGGCTGCCTGTACTACCTTGCGGGGGTTGAGTCCAAACCCGGCCCGTGGCAGAGTCATGGAAAACAGGAGGTCCGCGATGAGGGTCGAGCGCAGGAACTTTCTCAAGATATCCGGAATCGGCATGGCCGGGGCGGCATCGATGGCCAACGCCGGCGCCCAGAATCCAAAAGATTTACCCAAACGAGAATTCAATGCACCCTATCAAGGCTTTCACTTGAGCCGGGTTGCATTTCCGTTGGGAGGGATTGGGGCCGGCATGATCTGCATCGAAGGCACGGGCGCCTTTTCCCACTTTTCCCTACGCAATCAGCCGGAAATCTTCAACGAGCCCTGCACCTTTGCAGCGCTTCACCTGGACGGCGCAAAACGGGGCACGCGAGTTCTCGAGGGCCCCGTTCCCAACTGGAAAGTCTTCGGACTCCAGGGGACCGGAAACGGGGCTGGGGGAACCAGTTACGGGTTTCCCCGTTTTGAAGCGGTTGAGTTCGAGGCGCGGTTTCCATTTGCGCATCTGACCCTCAAGGACAACGAACTGCCCGTTGAGGTGAGAGTTTCAGCCTGGAGTCCGTTCGTCCCCGGTGACTCCGACAATTCGAGCCTGCCCGTCTGCGGGATCGAGTACGAAATCCGCAACTCGTCCTCCGCCCGCCTTGCCGGCACCTTCTCCTACAACGCCCGCAATTTCATGGCAGCAGGAGACAAGGGCAACTCGATCCGCCCGATCGAAAGGGGATTCGTACTCTCACAGGAAGGGACCGAAGAAAAGCCTTCCGGCTACGGGGAATTCGCGGCCTTTGTCCTCGACGAAGAGGCGGTGGTGGATCACTGCTGGTTTCGGGGAGGCTGGTGGGATTCCCTGACGATGGCCTGGAAGAATATCGACGAAAACAGCGTTGTCGCCCGCCCTCCGGTCGAAGGCCCCGCACCCGGTGCGACCCTCGCCGTGCCGCTCGACCTCGAACCCGGCTCCCGACGCGTGGTTCGACTCCTGTTTGCCTGGTATGTTCCCAAGACCAACCTCCGCTACGGGGAGGACCCCGACGGAACACCTGCTCCCGGCCAGTGCGACGGCGACGCCTGCTGCCCGGACCGGGAGTTTCACGTGCCCTGGTACGCGGGACGCTTTGCGAGCGTGGAGGAACTCGCCGGCTACTGGAGAGACCACTACGACGGACTCCGAAGGGAGAGCGTGACATTCCGAGACACCTTTTATGACACCACCCTGCCGGAGGAAGTGGTGGAGGCGGTTGCCGCCAACCTGACCATCCTGAAGTCGCCCACGGTCCGGCGCCAATGCGACGGTCGTCTCTGGTGCTTCGAGGGCTGCGGGGACACCTGGGGGTGCTGCCACGGATCGTGCACTCACGTCTGGAATTATGCCCAGGCGATTCCCCACCTCTTCCCCGACCTCGAACGCAGTCTTCGGGAGACCGAGTTTCATGAAAGTCAAAACGAACAGGGGCACCAGACTTTCCGGTCGGCTCTGCCGATTCGCCAGGTCAAGCACGATTTCCACGCCGCGGCGGACGGTCAACTGGGTGGCATCATGAAGGTCCACCGGGAGTGGCGCATCTCGGGTGACCTGGAGTGGCTCCGGAAGATCTGGCCTCAGACCCGGCAAAGCCTCGACTACTGCATCCTGACCTGGGACCCCACTGGAAAAGGCGTTCTTGAAGAACCGCACCACAACACATACGACATCGAGTTCTGGGGGCCCGACGGCATGTGTACCAGCTTCTACCTGGGCGCCCTGGCCGCCGCCGTCGCGATGGGTTCGGCGCTCGGAGAGGACGTTTCCCGATTTCAGGGCCTCCTCGAGCGGGGCCGCCGGTACATGGAGGACCACCTTTTCAACGGTGAGTACTTCCACCAGGAGATTCGCTGGAAGGACCTCCAGGCCCAGGATCCGGTTATGGCGTCGCAAGGAAGCTGGTCTTCGGACTACTCGCCGGAAGCGGTGGACCTGCTCAACCGGGAGGGCCCCAAGTACCAGTATGGGAACGGCTGCCTCTCCGATGCCGTGCTCGGCTTCTGGATCGCCCGCATGTGCGGCCTCGATGAACTGATCGACGCCGACAAGGTCAAATCGACTCTGCGGTCGATCCATCGCTATAACCTGAAAAGCAACCTGAGCGAACACGTCAACCCTCAACGCCCGTCCTATGCTCTCGGGCACGAAGGCGGACTGCTGCTCTGCACCTGGCCCAAGGGAGGAGCCCTTTCCCTGCCCTTCGTCTACAGCAACGAGGTCTGGACCGGGATCGAATACCAGGTCGCCTCACACCTGATGCTGGAAGGGCACGTCGAGGAGGGGCTCGAGATCGTCAGGACCTGCCGCAGTCGTTACGACGGGACCATCCGCAACCCGTTCAACGAGTACGAGTGCGGCCACTGGTACGCCCGGGCGCAGGCCAGCTACGGGCTGATCCAAGGCTTGACGGGGATCCGCTACGACGCCGTGTCCCGGACGCTATTGATCGATTCGAGGATCGGTGACGATTTCCGAGCTTTTCTTGCCGTGGACGGCGGTTTCGGCATCGTCGGACTCCGAAAAGGCCGGCCCTTCGTTGAAGTCAAGAGGGGCACGATCGACATCGAGACCGTAAAGGTCAACGGGAAGAGCGCGGAGCTTCTGGAAACTTGACCGGTTGGGGATCTGGATGAATTGGAGGATCTGGATGAACCGGGTTCGGGCGTTCCGCCCAGTCCCGGGGGAGGGGTGAACTCAAACGGACGGCGCTCCACCCAGAGCCGGGAGTAAGGCGAAGCCGCGCCCCTATAGGCGCGAGGGCAGGACGTACCTCACCGTCTTCGGACCGGACGTTTCGACTCTGTCCCGGCCACGCTCACCGGCTCGGCAACCTGAAACGAACCCTCCATCTTGATGTCTTCCGCGGAGGCGCCGATGAGCAGGTTGAATCGGCCCGGTTCCACGACCCGGACCATCTCTCGATTCCAAAGCGCGAACTCCCGTGCCGGTATGCTGAAAGAAAGCCGGCGGCGCTCGCCGGGGGCCAACTGAACCTTGAGAAACCGGATCAGGCGCCGGTTGGGCGTAATAACCGAACTGAACACGTCACGGAAGTAGACCTGGGCAACCTCTTTTCCCTCCCGGTCCCCAGCGTTGGAGACCGTGAAGCTCAACCGAACCTCGCCATCGGGTGCGACAACGGGAGTCTCGACCTCCAGATCGGAATAGACGAAACGGGTGTAGGAGAGCCCGTGTCCGAACGCCCACAGAGGATCCGGCGAGGAGAAGACGTAGTCCCTGCCGGGCTTTTCCGGAGTTCCACGAACGTGGTAGTAGCCCCGGTCGGCAGGTTCGTAATCATAGGTTGTGGGAATGTGCCCGGCGCTCTGCGGCACCGAAACCGGCAACCGCCCCGAGGGGTTGACGCGGCCGAAGAGGATGTCGGCAATGGCATGGCCGCCCTCCTCTCCGGGGTAGTAGGCATCGAGAATGGCTGGAATGTGCTCCTTAATCCAGCCAACGGCAAAGGGACGACCATGGACCAGGATGACAACCGTCGGTTTGCCGGCGGCCTGGACGGCCTTCACCAGTTCTTCCTGGACCCCCGGCAACGTCAGCTTGGTTCGATCGTACCCCTCGCCGACGGTTGCCAGCCTGCCGATGGAGCGGTCGGTGTTTCCTCCGGGCATGCCTCCGCCGATATTCATGCTCGTGTCCCCGACCACCACAATCGCCAGGTCGCTGGCTTTAGCTTGGGCCACCGCCTCACCGAACCCGGTCTGATCGGAACCGACCCAGTCACATCCTCGCGAAAACCGCACCTGGAACCCGGCCTCCTGCGACCATTCCCGAACCGCCTCGAGAACCGTGACTCCCTTCGAGTTGTCCTTGGTCGCGGAGTAATCCCCGAACTGGACCTGGTCGGCGTTGGGCCCGATGACGGCAACCGATTTCAGTATGGCTGGATCCACCGGAAGCAGGTCGCCTTCATTCTTGAGCAGAATCACCGACTCTTCCGCGACCCGGCGGGCCAGCGAGACCATGGACGGAGTGTGAAGGTGCTGAGCCAGTTCCTCGACCGCCGGTTGCCCCCCGGTCCGGTCGAAGAGTCCGGCCCTGAACTTCGCCCGGAGGACTCGGCTGACGGCCTGGTCGATCACCTTCACGTCAATCTGCCCGGACTTGACCAACTCCGGGAGGTACCGGTAACACTCCGGTCCCGGGGCCTCCAGGTCCACGCCCGCAAGCAGGGCGATCCGGGCGGCATCCTCGAGGTTCGCTGCAACGCCATGGAGTGTGGAGTTGAATTCGACGCCACCCCAATCCGAGTAGATATACCCATCAAAACCCCACTCTCCGCGAAGCAGATCGGTCAGGAGCCAGCGGTTGGCGTGGGCCGGCATCCCGTCGATGGCGTTGTAAGAGGGCATCACCGCCGCGACATGGGCCTCTTTGACAGCGGCTTCGTGGGGAACCAGGAAGATGGACCGCAGTTCACGTTCACCGAGGGACGCCGAGGCGATGTTCAGGCCCGACCGTGGCACGCAGTAGCCGGCCATCACTTTGGACATGCAGAGCAGTTTGTCGAAACCTAACCGGTCGCCGAACTCGGCCCCCTGCATCCCCTGGATGTAGGCGACCGTGAAGCGGGAGACCAGGTAGGGACACTCCCCGAAGCACTCCTCGACCCTTCCCCACCGCGGGTCCCGGGCCAGGTCGAGCATCGGGGCCAGGGCCTGAACGACACCGTAGGCCCGAACCTCAGCAGCTATCGCCGCCGCCATCTCCCGGACCAGGTTTGGATTCCAGGTGGCGCCCTGGGCAATGGTCTGGGGATAAATGGTAGTGCCGATGGAAAGACCGCCGTGCAGCGTCTCATTGACGGTCAGAAACGGTATCCCCAACCGGGTGCTGCTGCGGGCATAGCTCTGGGCGTCTCGGTTGATCAGCGCAATCGTTTCGGCCGGGGCCCCGAAAGGTCCCGAAATGGTCCCGTAGCTGAGTCCACCGAAAACCTGCTCCAGAGAAGCCTCCGTCACCCGACCCGCCTCGATTTTCAGCTCGTTCTTGGGCTGTTCGTGAAGCTGAGCGACCTTTTCTTCCAGGGTCATCCGGGACAGGAGATCATGCACTCTCTCTTCGACAGGTCGGGCTGCATCCCGATAGGGCAGTGTTTCCTCAGCTTTGCCTCCAGCCAGTGGGTAGCCGAGAAGGGAGGCAAAAGCAATCAAAGCCACTCGTTTCCAGCCCATTCAATTCCTCCAGTCGCAAGCTCAAGTCAGTAGGAGCCCCCCGGCCGCGCCGGATCGTTCAAAGAGTGAACCTGATGAAGTTCGAACCGAGCACGGCAATCCCGACCCAAACGCGTCTAATCCTCCGGATGAAGTTTCAGGTTGCTCGAGTCATCTGGACTTAACTTGAGGTTGGCAAAGTCTCCGTTGGACCCGTTGCCGACCCAGAAGCCGACCCAGCCACGACCTCGATTGCTCAACTGGTCGACTAACAAAACCGGTTCAGTCGCATCACCCAGAAAGACACTGACGCGGGGAGAGTCAACCAAAACACGTACGTGAAACCAACCGTCCGGATCCGGCGGGTCGGACAGCGAACTCTCGTAAACACCCGGGTGCTCCTCCCGCAACTTGCTCCAGGTGTACTCCGGCTGAGAAATGTACTGCACCGAGTGGCCCCTTCGCTCCGGTTCCTCAGCGTGGAAATTGAACGGACGAAAGTAGACTCGCGTCAAAGGTCTCCGAATCGGCTCCATGAAAGGCTATCCCGACAAAGCTGCGCTGAGCAACATTGCGCCCCCGCACATCGAACTCGATCGTGCCATTGGAGAATTCCACATCGGGCAGATAGGCCAAGCCATCTCCCTCGGCCTCGTCAAAGCGCACGCCGCTGCGATCGGCTTCGCTGACCGCTGAGAGATTTCGGTTGGAAACCGCGGGCGTCTTTCCCATAATCAGCGGGGCAACCTCCTCCGGAGCGCCCGCCGAGGAAGGCTGTTCGGATTTGGTCCCACCACACGAGACCACTCCCAACACGATAAAGACAACAGAAACGAGGAGCCTTCCCTTCATTGTGCCTCTCCTTTCCGGTCCAGAAACGAGCAGAAGAACCTGCGCTGCCTCTGTCGGCAACGCCAGTCTGCCAGCACGAAAGCCAAATTGCCACTGGTTTGGAGCCAATACCCTTCACTTGCCCGGTTTCCCATTGACCGAGCGGGCCCCGGCGGTCACAATCTGAGGCCAACGGAGACCCGACTTGTCGATTCCCATAACCCAGCCGGCCATCCCGGAAGGGCACGGGCAGGAGCCGAACCGGTGGTCTTCCTCGCAAGGAGCCTGATCATGAACAAAGCAGAGTCCGCGAGCGTAATCAGCCGTCGTCGTTTCATCTCAGGGGTTCCGGCTGCGGGAGTTGCTCTCGCCGCCGCTGCACCCGCAGCGACGCACAGTTCCGTCCAGGAAGCGTTGACTGCCGGCGACGTCCACGACTACCTGAAATCCCTGGACGGAGGATGGGTCGATTGGAGCAAGACCGTGGACACGTTCAAGGCCGGATCGCCGGGAACCGAAGTCACGGGAATTGCGGTCGCCTGGATGTCGTATACCCACGCTCTGAAAACGGCTCTCGAGCTCGGCTGCAACGTCTTTGTTACCCACGAGCCGACCTACTTCAACCATCGGGACAACGATCCGGAGATCTTCAGGTTTCCCGCAGCACGCGCCAAGAGAGAGTTCATCGAGCAAAGCGGGCTCGCCATCATTCGATGTCACGACGTCTGGGACCAGTATCCCGAAATTGGGATACCCACCGGCTGGGGAAAACTGCTCGGGCTCGGAGAGCCGATCGAAGGATCGGGTTATTACTACGTCTACGACGGGGCCGGCAGGTCGTCGGGAGCGATCGCGCGGCAGATCGCCGAGCGGACCGCCGGGATAGGCCAGCCCGGAGTCCAGATGATCGGTCCGGATGACACGCCGGTAAAGCGGGTTGTCCTCGGCACCGGCGCCATCACTCCGATGTTCCATTTCATCGAGAAGCTTGGTGCCGACATGGCGATTTGTGTCGATGATGATTTCACTTACTGGCGAGACGGCGCCTTCGCGATCGACGCGGGTTTCCCGGTCGCGGTCGTGAATCACCCGGTGGCCGAAGAACACGGAATGAAGCTGCTTGCCGGGCTGATGGCGGAACGATTTCATCCGGTTCCGGTCCACCACATCCCCGAACGCTGCATGTACCGGCTGATCACCGCCGTTTGAGCCGACGTTCGGATTGGGGGCCGCCTGGAAAACTGGTCGAGGCGGCCCCCAATTTGAAGGGCGGACTACTTACCCCGATCCGATCCTTCGCAACGTGACCTCACCAATTCAGGACGGAGAGGCAAGAACGATATCCCTCATTCCGCCGCAGATCACTATTGCGCTTCCCTGTTAATTAAAGTACTCTTATTAACAATTTTGGGAACCGCGCTGGTGCGGGCCCCCTCCCATCCTTTGCTTGACGGGATCCGTTTCCCGTAAGGAGTGGATTATGAGACTTCGACATTCCTTCCCCACATTGAACTCACAATACGCCGTGCTCCTGATTGCCTTGGCCCTGACCCTATCCGTTGCAGGATTTGGGCAGCCGAAAAAAGGCCAGGTCCCCTCCCCTCCCGGGTTTGCACAGCCCAACCCGATTGGAGCATGGTTTGGAATCGCCCGGCCCTGTACGCCTCCTGATCCGGGTGCGACCCAGTATCCCCTGGGTGAAGACGGTCTGCCGGTTCAGGATTTCCAGCCGGATGAGGCGATTTGCGACCTGGCCTGCAATGGTGAGGCTTGCGCGCCGAATCAATTTCCACTCCTTCAGGTCACGATGATCCCGACCCTGCTGGCAGACGGCACGGTTCTGGCAGATGATTTCGGAGAACTCTTCGACCACCACACCAGCGCTATGGGCAAGTGGGAGTATGCTGGACGCGTCGTGGTTGATGGAAAGTCACTTGAAAAATACCAGGCGACCTTTGTCTGGTTTGCCGCCAACGAAGCGGGAAACCAATTCAACGGATCCATTCGACCGCGGTTCGTCACCTTCTTTGACAAGGACGACCCCGATTTCATGCGAGGCTACATCCAGCCGTTCCTCTACTCCTACACCGAAGATGACGGAACGATTGGTCGGGTGCACCTCAAAGCGGATGCCCCCTTCCCGGACCCCAACCCGGCGGATCCGCTCCCCGAAGGCTGCACGCCTTCGTCCAATCCTCGGGGCCCTCATTGCCTGGGCACCCTGCATTTCAACATTCAGCGCATCCCGGCTAAGTAATGACCCAGCCGGTGCAACCAAGGACGGTTGCTACTGACCCGTCCACAAGATGAAAGGCCAGCCGACCTGGCCGGGAGATCCATTATGAAAACTGGCATTCGAAGTGCTAGCATCCTGGTTACTGGTTTGCTTCACCGCCTTGTCTCCGTAGCGTTTGCCGGCAGGCGCAGATCCGACTGCAAGAAGGTCCGCGGCGACTGGTAGAAACCCAGATCGACCCGCTCGGGCTCCCAACGACCTGGTGGGCCGGGTGGTCGGAATCACAACTGGAACTCTTGAACGGGGCTCGAAACCGCCTATACATCTGTTTCCCCGCCAATCCCCCGCGCCCAACGAAACAATCCCTTGCCGACACTGTCAACGTCTTCGTTACGGATGCTGGCGATTCGCTGGCCACCAAAGGTATGCGCAGTATGTTACTCCAATCCGGGCACGTTCAACGTCCAGGACACCCTGACCCTTACGGTCTTACCCGACCAGAGCACCGGCGATCTACACAGGTGCAACCGGGAACTATCGTCCTCGAAGGGATTGGTTTCAATTCCTGCTTGCACTCGAACCCTCCGGTCCCCGGCAATACCTATTTCATCTTCCGCTATTCCGGCAAGATCTGTGGCCTCAACGATGACGATGGCCACTACGATGGAGATGACGACTAAGCCGAGCCGATGATGGGCGATCTCAAAGTCCCCTTCCGAGGGACTGAGATCGCTCGATTCAAACCTCGGGATTCTGCCCCCGAAGACCTTCCCTTACAACTGAGGCAGACATCGGCATGCCAGACCGGCCAATCTTGGATTCCGGCCCGGCATGCCGATTCCTCAACCCAAAACTCCCTGGTGGTCAACTGGAAATTCTTGTCGACTGGGATGTGACTGCATCGAGATTAGGGCGATCGTGGGAACTTAGACGCCGTGGCTCTCGGATAAATCCTGGAAACCCCGATTTCTGAACGCGAGTGTCGGCGAGCGCGGCTTTGGACGCTGGCAAGTCACCAGAAAGGGAGCGCGTCTCCGGATCTTCATCGATTTTCAATTCTAGATCTTGCCTCCATCCGAACGGTTCCGGCCTTCGGCATCACTTCTGGCGACCCGCGAACGTTCGGCGTCGCGCTCGCCTCTCGCATACTGAATGCAGAGTCTCCACGCTTGCACCGAAGACAGCGGACGCAAAGCTCCTGCTATTCTCCCAAGATCGATCCAAACAGTACCCAATTTCCCAGGCCTTCCAACCCACCAGGGATGCAGTTTCAGGTTAGCCCCGCCCCGGCGGCGCCGGACCATTCAGAGAGTGAAACTGGACCTGGCGCTGGAAGGCGCACTCAGTTTCAGCCCAGGGCTCGCCCTGGGTTTGTGGTCCCGCAGCTGCGATTGCGGCCTGTAAGGTCGCGCCGATTCTTCACGTCCGGAGAGCCGTGCCGCCCTTTCAGGGCTGGATTCTCATGGGAGAACCGTATACCCAGGCAAATGCCTGGGTTGGAAACAGGCCCACTTCAGGGGCCAGCTGCCCGGCGCCGATCCCGTGATCATCACTCATCCACGTCTGGCACCGGACCAGGAACCAGGATCCAGCCGATAATCACGTCCCTGGCTCTCCACCGATCGCCTCAATCCCCGTCCAGACGCATCCAATTCGTCCAGGTTCTTCAACTCATCCCAAATGAAGTTTCAAGTCAGTCGGGCCCCCGGCGGCGCCGGACCATTCAGAGAGTGAAACTTGCCGCGGCCGCATCAATCGATTAAAATCCACTGCGCGGCATGAGCAGTGGCAGTTAAGACCCTCGAGGCACTGGCGCATTTTTGCCCCAAAGTCAGCTTGGTCCCGGGCTGTGCGATCATTCATTAGTGAGGCTCTTGGAGCACTCCTCAAGGTCAGAATAGACCATTCAGACAGCCACCCCGGGCCACCGTTCATGCCCCTTTTGAAAAGCCTGCTCATGCGGATTCGCGGAGATTGGGCGTGGTGTCCCCATCACGCTCAAACGGCTCGATAGACGACTTTTTTCTCGCCACTCGCTGTTCTCAGCGGCAGCAGCATCTCTCACAGAATACAAGAGTTAGCGGAATTTCCAAGATTGAAGTTTCAGGTCAGCCCCGCCCCCGGCGGCGCGGACCATTCAGAGAGTGAAACTGGGTCCGCGAACCCGGGGGAGCGGCTTCGCCTTACCCCCGGCTCTGTGTCCGGCTTCGTGCCACGTTTCAAGTCAACCCCGCCGTCCTCTTGTCACCGATGTCTCCTGTCTCCTGTTCGGTGGCTTCAACCGCGAGACAAGAAGGGATGCATGTCCTCCCTATGTTTCAGGATTGACCTCACGGTTCGGTGCTTCCGGTCAGGTGCGACAGGACGCTCCGCTTCCGGCTGTAGCTGAAATAGATCACCAGGCCAATGGCCAGCCAGACGAAGAACCTGATCCAGTTTTCGACGGTGAGGCTTGCCATGAGTACAAGGCAGGACAGCACGGAAAGGATAGGCAGAACCGGTACGAAGGGAACCCGGAACGCCCGTCGCTGTTCCGGCTTGGTCCGGCGGAGAATCAGGACCGCCAGAGAAACCACCATAAACGCAAACAGCGTCCCGATATTGGAAAGGTCGGCCAAAGTTCCAATATCGAAGATCCCGGCCGGAATCGCAACCACGATTCCGGCAACGATCGTTGCGACGTAAGGAGTCCGGAACCGGGGATGGACCTTGGAAAACGACTTGGGGAGCAGCCCGTCCCGGGACATCGCGAACCAGATTCGGGCCTGGCCCAACTGAAAAACGAGGAGAGACGAAATCATCCCCATCAGCGCGCCCATCGTCACCCATCGTTGAATGCCGTCAAGACCGATGTTCTTGAGCGCCGTGGCCACCGGGGCTGCATCCCCCTTGAAGATCGTGTAGGGCTGAATTCCCGTTAAGACAACGGCCACCACGACGTAGAAGACCGCGCAGACGAGCAATGAGAGGAGGATTCCGAGAGGAAGGTCCCTCTCCGGGTTCTTACATTCTTCGGCAGCCGTCGAAACAGAGTCGAATCCAATGTAGCTGAAGAAAACGATCGCCCCTCCCGTCAGCACTCCCTGCCAGCCGTTGGGCATGAACGGGGTCCAGTTTTCCGGCTGCACGTAACTCGAGGCGAAGCCGATGAAGACCAGAATGGCCAAGAGTTTCACGGCAACAAAAATGCTGTTCGCGCCGGCCGATTCTCGAATCCCGATCAGGAGCAGGCCGGTGAGCAAAAGGACGATGATGAAGCCAGGGAGATTGAAGTGAAAAGCCCAACCCTGTGACGGGCCGTACGCCGGCGTGGCAAGTTCCGGTGGAAGGTGGATCCCAAAGCTTTCCAGCAGGCTCGAGATGTAGGCCGAGAAGCCGACCGCCACCGCCATGTTGGACACCGCATATTCCAGAATCAGGTCCCAGCCGATGATCCAGGCGATCAACTCTCCCAAGGTTGCGTACGAAAACGTGTAGGCGCTCCCGGCAATGGGAATCATCGACGAGAGTTCAGCATAGCAAAGACCGGCGAACCCGCAGACGACGGCCACAAGGAAAAAGGAAACCGCAATCGCGGGGCCTGCGCCCGGCCTCCCAATGGCCCCGGCGGCGTCGCTACCATGCAGGATGACGTCCAGGAGTGGGGCCTTGAGCAGCGACGGTGTAAGTACCTCCTCCCCTGCCGCAGCGGTACCGGTCAACACGAAAATCCCGGTTCCGATGATTGCCCCGATCCCCAGGGCAGTCAGGCTGAGCCAACCCAGCGTCCGTTTGAGATGCCCCTCCGACTGTTCAGCCTGGGCGAGTAGCTGTTCGAGTGTCTTAACGCGAAAAAGTGATGAAGCCAAACCGATCCACCTCCCTCTCTGGAATCCCGACAATCGCATCAGCGACCGAAACGTCCCATGCATGATGCCACATGATCCTCGCGTGCGCCTCCCGAGTTTTCCACAATCGTCTTGCCCGTGCCGCTCCAATCAATTAGTATCCGGATCTGAATGAACCGATGGCGAGGCCGACCATATTGGCTCCTGTTGAGCACTGTTGCAATATGGATCGTGATGGTGTTTCTTCCCCCTTTGCTGCATCAGGCAGGGTTGCCGAATGCCGAGTTTGCCGTCAGGTCAATGTTTCGGAGCATCTGCCACCAGCTTCCGGAGCGCAGCTTTTCACTGCTGGGATCCCCGGTTGGCGTCTGTGCCCGCTGCTTGGGACTCTACCTCGGGTTCCTGGCCGGGGCAACGACGCTACCTCTCAGCAACCGGCTGTCGAACCTCCTCGAGGAACGGCCGCGCCTGATGATCCTGTTCACCGTACCGATGGCCTGTGACCTTCTATTTTGGGAGAACACGCACTGGAGTCGCCTCTTGACAGGGGCGGTGGCCGCGTACCCGGTGGCCCTGTTTGTCTATCTTGCGGTTGAGCAACTTGCCGCGTCGCAACTCTCGAGGAGTTCGCAATGAATACAAAACCCAGTATCGTCACCCCGGCTTTGATCGGCGGAGTCGCTCTTGGTATCACGTCGGCCCTTCCGCTGGTGAACCTGGTCAATTGCGCCTGTTGCGCCCTGGTCATCGGCGGCGGAATCCTGGCGTCGTTTCTGTACCTGAGGGACTACCCTCCTCAACTGCCCGACATCACCTATGGCGACGGGGCGGTTCTGGGAATCTTGACAGGGGTCATCGGGGGTTTCGTCTGGGCGATCGTGGATCTTCCGCTTTCGTTCCTCAAACTGCGGCTCGGGACCGGGTTGGGCGACCTATCCCAACTTCACGAAGCCCTCAGTGATCCGAATATTCCTCCGGCCCTCCGCGACTTTCTGATCAACGCTCTCCAGGGCGGCGCCGGAACCCTGGGGTTCGTGATTTTCGGCGTCTTCGTAAATCTCTTGGTTTCGGTGATCTTTGCAACCATCGGGGCGATCATCGGAATTGCGCTGTTCAAGAAGAATCGGACCTACACTCCGGCTCCGATGCCGGGCCCCTACCCGCCTCCCGGTCCACCGCGGGCCCCTGAACCGCCGCAGGAGATGCCTCCCGACAACGGGGGCCCAGAGAATAAGTAGCTTCAACTCGGTCCAGCCTCTCCAAGCAACGGAGATCATCCGCAAAGTGAAACCGGTGAAGCATCGCCAGATGAGTGCGCCAACGGCGCAGGGTCATTTCCAGCCCGGCGGCAACGCCCCGGGAATCAGAGCCGGGACAGCAATGCAGCACTGAAAGTGCGATTCAGTCCGGGTGGCGGACGGTTTCAGAGCAAACCGGAAATCAAGAATCCTGGATTGAGCATATTACCTTCCGCCGGGCAAACTGCCCGGCCGCCATATCAGGCAGGGCTGCCTGGATTACTCTCCATCCAGAAACGAGAAACCAGGAACTCATCTCGATTGCAGCTTCAAGTCAGCCGGGCCCCCGGCGGCGCCGGATCATTCAGAGAGTGAAACTGCCCCTGCCGCTGAAGGCCTTGGTTTCAGACCAGGGTTTACCCTGGGTCTGTGGTCCCGGCAAGGCGATCGCGGCCTGTAAGGTCGCGCGGATTCTTCACGACCGGAGAGCTGTGCCGCCCTTTCAGGGCTGGATTCTTGATGGGGGAACCGTGAACCCAGGCAAATGCCTGGGCTGGAAACAGGCCCCCTTCAGGGGCCCGCCCGGCGCCGATCCTGTGATCATCACTCAACCACGTCTGGCAACCTCACCAGGAACCAGGATCCAGCCGATAATCACGGCCCTGGCTCTCCACCGATCGCCTCAATCTCCGTCCAGACGCATCCAATTCGTCCAGGTTCTTCAACTCATCCCAAATGAAGTTTCAGGTCAGGCTTTGCCTGCCATTTTCGACTCTCCCCGGATCCGCCCCGGTCGGGATACCGTCCTAGGAGACTTGACTTTGAACGTTGATCAATTCAACGTTAGACACCTATGACGACCGTCCTCAACTCTCTCGTGATCGCAGTTCTCGGTCCGGATCAGCCCGGACTCGTCGAGCGAATTTCCGCCCTGGTGGCCCGCCATAGGGGCAACTGGCTGGAAAGCCATCTTTCCGCCGCCGGCGGATTCTTCGGCGGAATTGTCCATCTCACGGTTCCGGCCGGTTCTGTTCAGGAACTGACCAGCGCGCTGCAGAGCCTCGGCGACGCGAACCTCCAGGTCCTGGTGCAACCCTCAACTTCGTCCCCAGCGGCAGATGAGGGCGACAGCGTCGAGATCTCTGTGATCGGAAACGATCGGCCCGGAATAGTCAACCGTATTTCGCAGGCCATCGCGGAGCGTGGAATCAACATCGTCGAACTCGATACGGAATACACCAGCGCCCCCATGGCCGGTCATCCAATCTTCACTGCCCGCGCCGCCCTGGAACTGCCTCCGGGCGTCCGCTTTGAAGATCTCAAGGCGGAGTTGGAGATGATTGCCAACGACCTGGTAGTCGATCTCAGCCTGAATCGATGAACAAGTCGGGTTAGAATACCGGCATGTCTCGCTTTTTCCTGTCATGTGGAACGCTGTTCGGGTTCATCGCGGTCGCCGCTGGAGCTTTTGGGGCCCATGCCTTGAAATCAAGGCTCGATCCTGAAACCCTGGCGATATTTGAGACCGCGGCCCGGTACCAGATGTATCACGCACTGGCGCTGATCGCCGTGGGGATTCTCGACGACCGGATGCCCTCTATGTGGCTTTCTCTTTCAGGGTGGTCCTTCCTCGCAGGGATCCTGATTTTCTCCGGCTCCCTGTATGTCCTAACCCTGACCGGAACCCACTGGCTCGGAGCAATCACACCGATCGGTGGCGTCGCCTTCCTTGCGGGATGGTTCCTCCTCTTCGCTGCCGTGATCACCCCGCGGGCCTGAAACTCCGGGTCAGCGCCGGCTCAGCGCGCTGCGGGGACAATTCAGAGGGCACGAGCTGTGACTTTCGCGGACTGGTGAAGCTCCGTTCACCTTGACCCTGCACCCAGTAAACAGCTATGATCCTCTTTCGGGCTTGTCGGCCGTTGGTGAACCTTCTCGACGATCCGATCATCGGCAGGCAGTCATTTAGAGCGGGAGTAATTCAGCGGTAGAATGCCAGCTTCCCAAGCTGGACGTCGCGGGTTCGATTCCCGTCTCCCGCTCCATTTCTTTTCAATA
Source organism: uncultured Acidobacteriota bacterium (assembly GCA_963777605.1). Classification (GTDB taxonomy): domain Bacteria; phylum Acidobacteriota; class UBA6911; order RPQK01; family JAPXNP01; genus CAVZRV01. The sequence goes on along the minus strand of CAVZRV010000051.1, from coordinate 6,776 downwards.
GTTTACGGTGGTTTTTCTTTCGACTGTCTTTTTCTATTTTGCTCCATTAAGGAATTCAAGGCAGTCTCGAAACTCGTCCTCCCGTTTTGACAGCCAGAAACCCTGAGATTCTGGCACTTCGTGGGCGAATGGAGTTAGCACACGAAGCAACATAGGAGAGGACTCTTCCACACGACAAGGAACTCACATCCCAGGAGCAGATCGACCAGATGATGCTTACACTCCCACTTCGTGTGCTGTAAACTGCTGGTGTTCGTCATTGAACTGCCTTCCGTGCGGCTTTGGCCTGCTCACGAAGGGGGTTCTCAATCAGGCTCCCGCAAATGTCAGACTGCGACTGCCTTCCGGCAGAGCCGGGGGGACTCCCGTTTTGGCCTGCGTGGGTCAAATTTGGCAAGGGTTACAGGCGAATGGCAAACATTGATTTGGAAAAGCTGATTCAACATCTCGAAAATAAGTGGGAAGGAAGAAGATGCCCGCTTTGTACTGGAGGCAATTGGGACGTCTCCGATAAGTTGTGTGAACTGAGAGAGGTTGACGACACTGGCTTGGGCATCGGTGACATACACGTTGTTCCGGTTGTTCCGGTCGTTCCGGTGACATGCGACAACTGTGGCAATACCATCCTGGTCAGTTCTATCGTTGCAGGCCTAACGGAAAAGACGACCGGCGAGGACAATAACAAGTGATCTCCCCCTCGCGATGACGCTGCGGACTATCGAACGGATTCGATCCCAATCCTGATTCACTCGTTCACTTGTTGGAGAACAATTCGAGTCCTATCAGAATCAAATCTGCCAGTTTTTCCCGTTCGATCACCCCCTTGATTCTGGAATCGGCTGTAGATCCTGCCTGAGCTTCGACCAGCGCCAGCGCAGCGCCAGCCGCGTTCATCTCGGCAATGACGTCTATGGCGGTGTCCTGCTCATACACTGTAACGAAGTCTTTCCGAGCTATCTGGCCAACTTCCTTCTCCCTCCCCCTTCCCTTCAGCATGTCCGTGGCTGTTTGCCGGGAGAGCAATCCAACCACCGTTTCGCCCTGCTGGACCAGTAGCCAGGTCCCATCCGAGATCTCCGACCCGTTCCCCACCAACTGCTCCAATCTGTCGGTTGCCGACACAAATGCGATTTCCGTCTTCATGATCTCGCCAGCCCGAATCAGTTGATAAGAATTCGCCTGGAACGCTTCCGGGATGGAGTGGCCGCGACGCGCCAGCTTCAAGGTATAGATGCTCTCCTTGCAAAGGGTCCTTCGAATACCGTAAGCCAGTGCAACGGTAACAGTCATGGGGATAATGACGTTGTAGTCCAACGTCATTTCGAAAATCATGACGATCGCCGCCATGGCGGCGCCGGTTGTGCCTCCGACGATTGATGCCATTCCCGCCACTGCAAATGCGGGCGGGCTAACCGACAAATCCGGGAAAATCAACCCCAGAACAACGCCGTAAGCGCCGCCGAGGGTTGCCCCAAGGAAGAGCGCAGGTGAGAAGATCCCACCCGAAGCACCCGAACCGAGCGTGACCGAAGTGCAGAAGAGTTTCAATGCGAACAGGAGCAGCAGCAGCGGGAGACTGGTCAAAGCACCGCTCAATATGTCCTGAATGGTGGCATATCCAACTCCCTGGACGTAGTAGTGGCCGGTTGAAACCATCAGCAAATAGATGACACAGCCCACCACCAGCATCCCGGACGCGTGTTGCACGTAGTAACCACCCTTGATTCGCTGTTGAAAAAAGTCTTCGAATCGATAAATGGACTTAATAAACAGTGTGGAGACCAGCCCAAGCAGTAATCCCAGGCCTGCATACGAAAAAAGAACCACAGGGTCGGTTACTCGAAAGTAAGCCTGCTCCAGTTGGGGAATCACAAAGGAGGGTTTGGAGCCGAAGATCACGCGACCGACGTAGGTGGCGGTTGCCGTAGAGATCGCGACCGGAACGATGGTTCTGGCACTCACCTCGTGAAGGACGATCTCGGCGGCGAAAAGCACTCCTCCGACCGGTGTGTTGAACGTCGCCGCAATTCCGCCTCCGGCACCAGCGGCGACAAGGGTGATGCGCCGCCACGCGGGCATCGAAATAATCTGGCCCAGCGTAGAACCGAAAGATGCGCCGATCTGAATGATCGGGCCCTCACGGCCGACGGCCCCTCCGGTTCCGATCGATATCGCCGACGCCAGCGATTTGATGAGGGCAACAGTCGGCCGGATTTTGCCCTTGTTGTAGTAAATCGCATCCATGACCTCCGGCACACCATGCCCTTTGGCTTCAGGCGCGAAATTCTTCACCAGGTAGACGACAGCGACTGCGCCGATTACCGGGACGAGAATGACCATCGCGCCCCAGGGACTTGGCGCGGTGTGCACGGTTGCATCATACTGCAGGGAGAGCTTCCCCAGGAACAACAGGTTGTGGAAAAAGGCAATCAGGGCACGAAAGGCCGCCGCACCCAGACCGGCGACAATGCCAACCACGATGGCCAGACCGTAGAACAAGAAAGCCGGAATCGCTTCCCGTTCTGCCCTTCTTCTCCTCTCTTCCATGAACGAACCTCCCACTCTCGTGAGTCAGTCCCGTACCCTTGCTGATGCTGCGAGGAGGCGCAAAATCGGGAAATTCGAATCGGTGCTCAAGGACCGTCTCCAATGCCTTGGCCTCCTTTCACGGCCCTGCACACCGATGAAAAAAGGCTGAGAACAACGAATTGCTCCGGCTTGCTGCCAGTGATTTTCTCATATGAGCCAGTGAAAATGGAGCAGAGCGACCCGAGATGCAGGTCCGAGCCCAGGATCCTCATGGCTACGAAAAGAAGCGTCAAACGATCCTGTACCCGCAGCGCTCTTCATAGCGTTGCAAAGTAAAACAAGACAAGGCACTTCTAAGCATGGATGCTCCATGACACCGATTTCCTGAATTCTAGTTGCAACGTTTGAAGTCGAATCCTAGGATAGTTTCGGGTTTGACTTCCGAACGGGGGGCGAGGTCGTCAAGCCGGAATAGCTGGAAGCCGAAGGTTGTAAGGAGAATGGATACGACTCTCGAACCGGGTTCGGAACGAAACCACGGACATTCGCTGTGCTTCTGTGTCGGTCTCACCCTGGCCGGAATCGCCGGTAATTTCCTTCGCCTGCCGATCTTCTTCAGCATCGATTTTCTCTTCGGCAGCGTCTTCTCCCTGCTCGCCCTGCAGGCACTGGGTCTGGCCAGGGGAGTCCTGGTTGCCGCGCTCGTCAGTTCCGTCACCTACATTCTATGGAATCATCCTTACGCCATCCTCATCATGACCTGCGAAGTCCTGTTTGTGGGACTCCTCCTACGAGGCAGAAAGATCGAACTGGTCCTGGCAGACGCAATTTACTGGCTCGTTATGGGCATGCCGCTGGTGTTCTTTTTTTATCACGTGGTGATGGGCCTCACGGAGAGCAACGCCAGCATCACCATGCTCAAGCAGGCTCTCAACGGCATATCCAATGCGTTGATTGCGCGGCTTCTCTTCCTGGCGACCTGGCCCCGGGTCCAACGTCAACTCCCGACGATGCGCGAGTTTGTCTTCAACCTTCTGGCGCTCTTTGTTCTTGCCCCTTCCCTCGTACTCCTGGGGCTTCAAGAGCCGGTCCGATTTTGCGGACACAGACCGGGCGATTCGTGCAGTCACTCGGATTCTCTACCCAACGGGTCTCCGCCAACCTTGAGAACTGGCTCGATCACCAGGCCGCCGAAGTTGAACGGCTTGGCCAAAATCGCCGCCACCCGGCCCCTTCCCGACGTGCAGAGCGACATCGACGAAACGATGACTGGTGGATGAAGACTTTCTACGCATCGGCGTGATCGACGGTAAAGCCAGGACTGTGGCATTTTCTCCCCTGGTCGACGAACTCGGCAGTTCGAACCTGGGCAAGACTTACGCCGACCGTCCCTACATCCCGATTTTGCAAAGAACGCTTGCAGCCCATGTTCTCGGAGGTCGTCATGGGCAGGGTCGGGTGTCCCAGCCCCCATGGTCACGGCCCTGGCCCCGATCGTCAAGGATGGCAAGTATGCAGGGTACGTCGCCGGGGTTCTCAGCCTGGACGGGACTCAACTCCCTCGTGTCGCTTAACGCGCTCGGCCAGCCCCTGGAGGGTCTGCTCTACACGCTGGTCGACCGGAACGGCAGGGTCATCGTCACCAACCGGCCCGACCTCAAGCTCATGGACACGACCTGACCCGGGAAAACGGTGACGTATCGGGACTTCGGCGAGCGGAATTACGGAGTGGATCCCTCCGGCGCCGTAGAAACATCTCGATCTCCGACCGCTGGAAACGTTCTGTTTACATCTCCGAAACCGCCATCGGGCCGATGTCCGAGTGGAGCCTGATTCTGGAACAGCGCGTGGAACCGTTCCAGGCGGCTCTCTTCAGAGAATACTCGGCAATGCTGGCGATCGCTCTGGCCATCCTGGCGGCGACCCTGCCACTGGCGGAGTGGCTGAGCCGCAGGGTTTCCCGATCGCTTCGCCTGCTGGGAATGGCTACTGGGGACATCCCCAAGCAGGATCGACTCGGGTCAGCAAATGCACTGGCCTCACAGCAACATCCGCGAGACCGAGCATCTGATCGAGAACTTCAAAGGTGTTACCGAGGTCCTCGCCGGACCAGTTCAGTGAGATCCGACGGGTCAACGACGAACTCGTGCATGCCCTTGAAGAAGTCAAGACCCTTCAGGGAATCCTGCCGATCTGCTCCTACTGCAAGAGCATCCTCAACGATGCCGGAGCCTGGGAACAGATGGAAGCCTACGTTTCGCGCCATTCCGGAGCGCAGTTCAGTCATGGGCTGTGTCCCAAGTGCCTGGCGGAACACTATCCTGATTACGTTGACACAATGCATGACGAGGAGAAATAGGTTCTGGGCGGAGCTGGGACATGCGTCCGCGCTATGGCGATTCGAGATGGGAACACTGTTCACATCTCCAGGAGAAGTTGCAGAACTTGCGGCGGCACCGGACATCTTTGCCCAGAAGGGCCAGCGCGATCCGGTCCATCTTCTCCGTGTCCCGTCCCTTGACCAGAACTACGTCGCCTTCCGTCAGGAGTGATCGCAGCGCTTCGGCCGTAGCCTTCCAGTCGTACTTCATCCGGTGAAGGTGACTGGAGTCGAAGCCGACGGAACTCGCTCCGGAAGAATACTTCCGGCTCCATGCGAGAAGAGGAAGACCCTGTCGGCAAAACGGGCAAACTGTCTACCCAGCGATCGATAAATCGGTCCCTGCGGACCAGGCGACTCCGAGACGTCTCCCAAAACCAGAATCCTGCGTCGGGCCGGTATCTGGGTGAGGACCCGAAATGAGGTCTGAATCGTCTCATAAGATGACTTGTATTCATCTCTCACCACGATCGCACCACCGGGCAGTTCAACCCGAGAGAGGCGTCCTTTGGTGGGAGACGAGCTCAGACAGACGATTGAGGTACTCCTCCACCTCGATCCCAGCCTCCTCGGCCACGGCAATCGCAGACAGAATTGAAAAAACCTGGTGCTCGCCAATCAGACGACTTCGCACCTTCCGGGCGTGTCCCCGCAACCCGGGTTTCGAATTGACTACCGTCGGGCCAATCCAGGCCGAAACGTCCGGCTCTGAGTTGGGATCTCTCGGAGGTCCCGCAGGTGGATGACACGTGCCGAAGTCTCACCGGCCATCCACATGACGTTGGGATCATCCGCATTCAGAATGGCCATTCCTTTGCGGTGAAAGTGCCCTGACCATCTCCGCCTTTTCTTGGCGAGTGGCCTCCAACGTTCCAAAGGAAAGGTGATGCTCGGTCCCGATGGCAGTGATCACAGCAACATCAGGCCGGAGCATCCAGGCATACTGGCGCATCAGGCCGGGGCGGTTGACTCCGGTTTCAATCACCAGAAACCGATCACGCCGGCGAAGCCGGAACAGGTTGAATGCCAGGTAGCTGGAACTGTTTCCCGGATACTGGTCGTCCGGCGAAATCCCCAGCGCGCACCGGATCGCCCGAGTGGTCGTGGTCTTCCCGTAGGAACCCACGACTGCCACCACGCAGGTCCTGCGAAGCACGGTCCGCCGATAGATTCCCGCGAGGCGGCACACCACCGGCCACGACAGAATGCTCAACCTCACCACCACCGCCGCCCGTTCTGTGGGATCCCCGACGGACAATAACTGTCTCAAAAAGCTCTTCTTCTGCTCCATACAGTAGGATAGGCTTCCAGCTTGTCACCGGGACCGAAGCCTCCGGACCCCGTCCCCGACGACCACCCAACCTAGAACGGGACCCGCGACCGTTGTCCGTGCGCAGCCCCGCCCGCGGTGACAACCGAGGGCGGTTATCCTACTATGAAATGAAGGAGAACGCGACCGATGACTGAGCAACTGGGATGGGGTCTTGTGGGGTGCGGAGACATTTCGAAAAAGCGGGTTGCACCGGCACTCCGCGACCTTGCCAATGTCAGATTTGTGGGAGTAAGCCGAAAGCAGCCGGACCTGGCAGCCGACTTTGCAGCCGAGTTCGACGCGGAAAAATCCTACCCGGACTGGACGGAGATGCTAGCGGATCCGGCCATCGAGGCGGTCTATGTCGCGACGCCGGTTCATCTCCACGAGCCGATCACCGTCGCGGCAGCCGAAGCCGGACGCCACGTCTTATGCGAGAAGCCGATGGCCCTCACCCTGGGCGAATGTGATCGGATGATCGAGGCGGCGGCAGATGCGGGAGTTCACCTCGGCATCGCCTACTACCGCCGATTCTACCCGGTGCTGAAGCGCATC
>CAVZRV010000050.1:0-46855 GCA_963777605.1 uncultured Acidobacteriota bacterium | reverse complement strand
CGCCGGGTCGGATACTGTCGGTGGACTCAATCTCTTTACTGTAAGGATCAGGACCGACTTCATAGACGTCAACCCAGAGAATCGTCTTGGCCCGGCCAACGAGAACCAGATCCGCGGACATAGGCCTGATCTCCGGTCCCATCACTCGATCACGGATTCCAAGTTCGTCGAGAACATCACTAATTACTGCGGAATAGAGCTGCTTTCGGCTCGACTCAAAAAAATCGTGCTCCTCACTAAGTTCAGGCTTGAACGTCCAACTTGAACTCATCGATATCCAACCTTCCTGGAACGTGATGTCTATGCCCGCACAAACGGCCCCCGGATCGATTCACCCACCCGAGCCGCCGTGACTCCTCACGGCAACTCAAACTCCGGAGTCGCTTCACGTGCCCCCCCGTGTGCGAAGCATCAGTCCCGAAGATTGAGCCAATTCTAACAGTCAATGGGCTGAAAAGAGAAACAAAATTATGAATTACAGTTCGGATTCGCGCTTCAAGGGCAAGGGATGAGGATTCTCGGTTGCTCTCGAACTTGCTGAGTTTTCGAGGTTTTCTAAATCAGGGAAGAAAATATTCCCGAAGTGGAATTTGACACCAACCGGTTGAACAGCGTCACTAACGGAACGCCAGTTCTCATTCGGCCTGGGCCGGAAACCCCCCGGTTCAGAAAGGTCCGCAGTCATACCCCAACTCCGCCGAGATTCGATGAGCTGCCGTCTGCACCCAAAGATTAATGAAGCCCAATTCGATACCCGTAATTGGGCCGTTGTCCGCAAAGACTGATCGCACCTACCAGCTTTCCGTCTCTTCCCAGAACCGGAGCCCCAACACACCGGATCCCGAGTTCTTCCTCTTCATCATCGACGGCATAGCGTTCAACTGGCTTTCTCGAGTTCACGCTCGAATGTCGTTGGATCCGATATCGTATTTGCCGTTAGTGGCTTGAAATCGATCTCCTTGATGATTTCCTTTCGAACTTCGGGCTCCTGGTAGGACCAGGAGTTTCCCGAGCGCAGTGCAGTTCAGCCTGGACCTGCGGCCGACGTAGGTGTTGATCGTGATATACGAAGGAGTAGTCGGGCTCACTTTTTCGATAATCACCGCGTGGTGACCCTCGAGTACAGCGGCGTGCGCCGTGATCCGGACTTCCTCAACGAGTTGGTGCAACGGCTCCTTCAGAGCCCAGGACAGTTCCTTGCTTTCAAGGACTCTATTGCCAATTTCAAGCAGTCGCGTACTCAGGCGGAAGCTCGAGTTTTCCTTGATGAGGTAGCCCAATGAGTGAAGAGTATTGAGAATGATGCTGGTCGAACTGATCGGCACATCGAGCAGCTGACTCAATTCCGAGATTCGTTTTCCAGATGGCGATTCCGAAAGAGTTTCAATAATCTTAAAGGCTCGCACGACAGAAGGCGCTCTGTAGGTTCGACCGGTCACTTAATCGGCCCTTTCTCAGCATACTTCAACGCAACGTGCCACCAACGATATCAACTCCCCAGCCACCTCAACGCTACTCAAAGGCAAGCAGGTCACATCACACTCGAGACACTCGGCAGCCCATGAGATCCGCACAGCCGGGATTTCTACTTGAAAGCAGAATCAGAAACAACCGCTGCGAACCCGCCGCAGCCAAACCCCTCCAGTTTGACTCAGCGTCCGAATCGGCAGAGCAGGCACGACCCATAATTGGCTTTGTCTCTCTCGGCAATCAAACCTGAGCACAGGGATGATGTGACCCTGGGCTCGCCAAGCCCATTGCTGCCGTTTCGACAAGTACGGCGACAACTTAGGGGAAATTTTACCATATCGGGAGTCTTTTCAATAGGCTAGAACTCTGCGGCGAGGTCCGGCCAGCAACTCTTGACCAACTCCATCAGAGCCACTACCACGCGTTCGACAATTTCCTCGCCCTTCCGAGCCGAGGCGAGCGAAGGCCGGCCAAATACCCCATTCCGAGTCAACTTGTCAAAAGGATAGGAGAGACTTGCAGATGCTGTCCGAGTAAACAGATCCGAACGGAGTTGGGGCGCCTCGGGGGGGATCCCGTCGTCTACTGAAAGCTCCATGTGGACGAGCTCAGGCCTGAAATAGAGCATCAGGCTGGTCTCAAACTCACAGGCATGTCCGACCGCGGGATACTCCTCTTCGACAAGTTCCTTCAGCGATTCCGATGCAACTCGCCACCAGGAAGTCACGACGACTTCCATTTCAGGCCAGTCCAACATCGCCTTTTGAGCGAGCACCTCGCTGATCGCCTGATTCCCCCCATGTCCATTCAAGACCAGGATCGGCGGAAGCCTGGTGATTCCAGCACCACGTCCATCATTACGCTCAAGAGCGCTTCATCGATTTCTAGAAAGGGTGCCGGGAAACGCCATATGGTGCCAACTGAATCCGACCTTCTGAACCGGGAGAACAAGCAGGCGGTCCCCGCAGTCCTGATCGAGGCGCGCCGCCAAAGAGGCAGCGATGATGCTATCGGTCGCCAGAGGCAGATGGGCACCATGTTGCTCAACAGCACCGATAGGAAATACGAGCGCCGTCTGACGCGCGAGCTCACCGACCTCACGGGAGGTTAAGTTTTCCCACTTCATATTGAGCATTCCCCTCCACGATTGTGATCAAACGATCGACCGGAAGCTCCGTAAAAGTCTGCTCCAATCCGGAAGGCCACCGGATTCGACCCGGTCAACATGGTGGTGCGCCTAGCCCGAAAAACGATCGCAAGTCGTTGCTGGAAAGAAATCCACCCCATTGGTAGACGGGCTGAACTTGTTCCACCTTGCCGGCCTTCAGCCGAATCATGGCGCCAATTCCATCTCGGTTGCTTTTCGAACCGCGGAGTTTTATCATGACCGGTGCCGCCCGGGCGGAGAATCGCAGAGGAGGATGCTGCACCGATCGTCCAGGTTGTTGATGACCGCATCGACATCCCCGTCGTTGTCGAGATCTCCGAAGGCACCGCCCCGGCCGACTGCCTTCTCCAGCAAGTCCCCGCCGACCATCTCGGTGGCGTCGACAAACGTGGAATCGCGCTGATTCCAGAGAACCTTCGGGTGCTGTCGATACTCGGCCCCGGTCTGTTCCTCGATTCCCGGATAGACATGCCCATTGACGATGAAAGCGTCTTTCCAACCATCCAGGTCGAAATCGGCGAACTTCAGCGCAAAACTCACCATCGACCAACTTACTCTCACGATGTGGGCATCAATCGTGACATCATCGAAGAAGGAATCACCCAGGTTCCGATAGAGCGTATTGTAGTCCTCCGAGAAATTTAACCAGAGATCGAGCAGCCCGTCGTGGTCGAAATCCGCGATATCGGCGCCCATTCCGGACTGCTCCATTGCGTCTCGACTATAGGCACAGCCACTCAACGCCCCCAACTCTTCAAAGGTACCGTCTCCTCGATTCCGATAGTAGAGGTTGGGAGTGGAGTCACAGGCAACGAAAAGATCTGGCCAACCGTCCTCGTCAAAATCGGCCCAGATCGGCGTAAAACTATAGTTGCGCGGCTGATCCGCACCAAGTGCCTGCTTCGTCACGTCCACGAAAACGCCGTTCCCCTCATTTCGGAACAGGAGATCGCCAAGAGCCGGCAGTCCCATCGGACCGCACTGAACGGCAATTCCACGATACTGGCAGGCGCTGTTGCTCCCTTCGGCGGAATCTTCCACCACCGAAGTCAATGTAGCGTGCCACATAGAGGTCAAGGTCGCCGTCCCGATCATAGTCTCCCCAGGCCGCACCCGTGCTCCAGCCGGAACAACCAATCCCGCCGCTTGAGTCACGTCACTGAAGGTTCCGTCTCCGTTGTTTTGGAAAAAAACGTCATTCCCGTAGTTGGTGACGTAGAGATCCGCGTCACCGTCATTGTCGTAGTCCGCCGACGACGCGCCCATCCCCCGACCTGGATCACCGGTACCACTACATCGGTCACATCGGAGAAGGTTGCATCTCCGTTGTTGCGATAGAGACGATTGCGCGGAACGTCCGGCCGAACTCTGATGCCCTGCTTCTGGAGGTCGAACGGGACCCACTCACCAGGTATATGTCGAGCCACCCATCCGAGTCATAGTCAAAAACGGCCACTCCACCTCCCTTCGACTCGACGATGTAGTCCTTCTCCGGCCCTCCGCTCAGGTGGCGGAAATGAACTCCGGCCCGGTCTGAGACCTCGTTGAAACGCACCCCGAATTCGACCTTTCCCGCCCCAAAAGACGGATTGGTCGACAGCAGTAGGAAGACCGACAACAGGAGTGACCAGGAGTAGGCGAATGGCCTGCACCTCGGAAGTATAGCATCGGCATCGACCGCTTAGGAGGATTCACCGGTTGATGGCCAGCGGACGCCCAGATTTACCCTCGGAATGATCCGCACCGGGGGAAGGCGTCGCTAACCTATTGGAAGATTCTCTAGATATTGAATAATTCACCCCACGTAGCCAAGGGCGGCTGCACCGCCCTATTTAAGCCGACGGGCTTACCGGAAAAGGAGGCCACACCATGCAGGCTCGGACCTGTGCTTTCTTGCTGTTGATTGCCGTCCCGTTTTCCAGTTATGCGGCAGCTGCTTTCGCAACGATACAGTGGCAGGACTCGACAGCCGAGCTGCCCTGGCTTTCTCATGTGGAGGTCCCTGGCCTACAGCGACAATATTCAGGTTCGAACAACGCCTTTCGATCGAACCGGCTCCGAGCATCCCCATGGGATGCAGGTCGAACTCACCAAGAAGGGTGAAGAGACCGGGTGGATACAGGTCCGCCTTGCCGACGGTTACGGCTTTCTGGTTTCGGACCTGATGCTCGAGCAGAATCCCTACGTCTGGGTTCGGGATCTGGGGATTTACATCAGTCTCCGGGGAAACTGGAACGAAACCGCGGACCTCAGGAAGTCGAATGCTCAGGCCATCCAGGGATGCCTGAAAAGGCCCTTCGTTTCATGTTCAGAAAAGTACTTTCAGTGGACCGGCTGGTCGAACATGAACCCCGGCTGGACCAGAAGATTTGGGACTTCGTTGAAGAAAAGCAGAGTTGGCCCATCGACGCCCGCTCCATCGAGCACATTGCAAAGATGCCCGAAGTCGATTCCAAGTACTTCTTCAATCGCTTCCCGGACCTGAAGTACTCGCGTATCTACCTCGGCTGGCCCGACCACAACGATGAGTTCATTCTCTGGAACAATGGGAAGATCGGCGTCTCGTCGAGATCTGTCGGGGGGGACCCTGAGGAATTCCCCGATGTCCCCTGGCAGCCCCGTGCCCGTGGATTTACCTTTCAATTCGGGGTGGGGGATGCACCCCGATTCAGAGAGTATGGGGATTCCTCAATTACTCAGAGCCTGCTCGACGGTTTTCAACTGGTTGTTGCCACGGACTGGGAGGAAATCGGACTTTCTGTTCACCAGACGAACTTTGCCTACCCACTTCAAGGAGAGACGATCAAGACGGGAGTTGAGCCCTTGCTGGCCTGGACAGAGCTCCAACTCGAGAATTCAAAGGATCGCGAAGTCTCGACCTATCTCGGGATTGAATTCACCAATGAAGACTTCTTCTTTCATGGCAGAAAAACGGCCAGAATGCCGCTCCCTGATATCGAGGCGCTGACCTGGCGTGAAGGAGGATTCTACCTCCTGGGAGAACTGGTCCTGGTTAGTGACCCAAGTCTGAAATTTGAAGAAATCCCAACGACTCAGGGAAGAAAGCGATTTGTGTGCTCATCAACCTGGGAGCGCTGGAGACCGGACGATTTCATTTCGCCGGACTGTATCGACCGGGTTCCCCGGCCCTTCGGAATTCAATTGAGAGACTGGGCTACCGGACCGCGTACGACCGCACCGTTCGATTCTGGGATGAACTGGAGAAACGCGGGGCAGCTATCGAGGTGCCTGACCCCTTGTTCAACAACCTCTATCGCACGTTCCTTCCGCGTTTGACGATCAACTCGGACCTCGATCTCGAGGGCCGCTCCGTCCTGCCAGACCGGCCCCATTGTCTACAACCTGGTGTGGCATCACGTCACGTCCTATGGCGTAGCCGATTACCTTTCCCGCTGGGTCAATTCGAACTGGCAAGAAGGTATCTGGACCTTATTTTGACTGGCAAGGCATTCCGGCCCCTGACTCTCCGGCAATCACCAACTGGGACGGCTTCTTCGGGGCTCCTCGGGAGCAGTGTCCCTTGGTCTGGCTGATGTATCAGGGCATGATCCAGTGGGCCTCGGCGCGGTACTTCCAACTCTCCGGTGACCGGGACTGGCTCGACCGCAGACTGCCGGCACTGATCAAAAGCATGGAGTGGGTTCGGGACACCCGCAAGGAAACCAGGAAGCTGAATCCCGACGGCACCCGGCCCCTGAACTATGGATGGTTTCCCCCCGGCCGGGTGACAGACGGAAGTCACGGCACCAGCATATTCAGTGACTCCAACATCTGGCGAGGAATGGACTTCATGACCCAGGTTCTCGAGAAGATCGGTCACCCAAGAGCTGGAGAATTTAGAGCGGAATCCGATGACTACCGAGGTTGCCTCCAGGATAGCCAGCGGCGCGCGGCGGCTGAGCGCTCCCTGGTACGCCTTAACGACGATACCTGGGTGCCTTACCTTCCCGCATACCTCGAAAAGCCTTCCGGGCAAATGGAGACCACGCGATGGTACGCAGCCGTGGTCGATATGGTCCCTGGCAGGGCGGTATGCTCGACACCCGGGTCTTTCCATCGGGCTCTCCAGAGAACTGGTGGCTGGTCAATTTCTTCGAGGACAGCTACTCGCCAATGAATCCGGGCCTTCCCGACGAACCGTTCTGGGCCTGCCATGCGACTGAATACCTGGCGAGAGATATGGTCGAAAATTTCCTCTACACCCTTTACAGCCAGTCCACAACTACGCTCGCCCGTGAGACGCTGACCACCTACGAGCACCGTAGTTGGGGTAAGGACCGCGTCTTTGAGCTGACGGGATGGGCAGCCGGCTACTGGCTGCGCAACTTCACCGATATGCTGGCGCGAACGGTCGACAACGAACTCTGGCTGATGCAAGCCACCCCGCGGAACTGGATGGCGGACGGCGAGACCGTCAAGGTCGATCGACTTCAAACGGAGTTCGGCCCGCTTTCCTATTCCATGATTTCAAATCTGAAATCGGGAACGATCCGGGCCACAGTCCACGTTCCAAGCCGCCAAATTCCAGATCGGATCAGGATCCGGTTTCGAGCCCCAAATGGGAGTCGGATGTGATTGGTAACTGTCAATTCGGAGAATTGGCTCGACTTTGACAGCGACACCGAATGGGTGGAGGTCCCGGGATCGATTGGAACCGCCGAAATTGTCGTCCATTTTCAGGTTGCGCTGCCGGGCGAGTGACCAGGTGAGTCGCTGCTGGAGGAACCCGATGCTTGTACGCTGCTGGTCTCAGGATTACCGCTCATGCTGGATTCTGATCATTTCGACTCTACTCGCAGCCTGTACTTCGAAACCCATCCTCGATCCATTTGCAAACCAGGTGACGATCTATCGAGACGAATTTGGCGTTCCCCATATTTTGGGGACACGAACCTGCGACCTTTTTCGGATACGGGTATGCCCAGGCCCAGGACCACCTTGAAGAGATGATGATTCAGTACCTGGATGCCCAAGGTCGCCGTGCTGAAGTTCTGGGGATTCAGGCTCTGGGGGAAGGGTTTCTGCGGTTCATTCCTTACGATTATCGGTGGGATGGCGACTACCTTCAGCGTCTGCTCAGAACCAAGCAGACGGTGGTCGAAAGAAGGAATGAAATCGATCCGGAGACATTCAGCCGTGTTGGACGGATTTGCCAGGGGGATCAACTACTACATCGCTGAGCACCGAACGAATTGCGCGGACTGGATCGAGCCCATCAGCGCAGTAGATGTCGAAGCCCTGGAGCGATCCCAGTACCTTCGCTTCTACAGTGTGCACGACGCCCTTTCGAAGCTGACCGATCTGCCCTACGTGTTTCCGTCGCTTTGGCTCGAACCAGTTTGCGATCGCGAAGACGAAATCGAGCGGACGGCCGAATTATCCACGTAGAGCACACTCACATGCCCTGGAACAACCGGTTCCAGAACTACGAAGCCCACCTGGTCACACCCGGCCGACTCAATGCGGCCGGAATCAGCTGGTTCGGCAGTCCCTTCTTTCTCGATGGGTTCAACGACAAGATCACCTGGTCGGCGACCTACAACGCGCCCAACATCGCCGATGTCTACGAGGAAAAGCTGAATCCGGAAAACCCGCTGCAGTACCTCTATGACGGCGCCTGGCGGTCTGTTCAGACGGCGTTGGCAACATTCAAGGTCCGTCGGAGCGCGGTCTGGCCACCGTTGAACTGCCCCTTTACTACACCCATCACGGCCCGATCGTGCAGGTCGATCACCGGCCAATCGGGCGTTCTCTGTGAAGTTGCCCAACTTCGACGGAGTCAACTACTCCTCCAACCTTTATCGGATCATGAAGTCTCAGGACCTCGACGAGTTTAGAGCCGTCCTCGCCGATCTCCTGATGCCACGTTGGAATCTCCTCTACAGCGACTCCGACACGATCTTCTGGATCCACAATGGCGTCGTTCCGCGGCGGCCGGACGGCTACGACTGGCGGAAACCGGTGCCCGGATGGACCAGTAAGACGGAGTGGGATTCCTACTTGCCGATGGAAGCGCATCCCCAGATTCTCAATCCTCCGGCAGGATTCCTGCAAAACTGCAATACACAGCCCTGGCTATCGACCAGGAACTCCGGCCTGAATCCGCTCGATCCGGCTCCGTACTACCTGCGCTACGCACCGCCCGCCGATTCCGGAGAAGACAATCCTCAATCTGCGGGCGGAGCGTATTTTCCAAGTCATGGAGCAAAATGAAACGCTGTCCCTTGAACAGATGAAAGATTTGGCTTGGGACACCTATATTCTGCCCGCCGAAGTCATCGTCCCGTTGCTTTCGAAAGCCTTCAAGAAGAACCACCTGGCGATTTCAGACGACAGGGTGGCTGAAGCAATCGAGACCCTGTCCGCCTGGGACTACCGATCCGGAAAAGACTCGGAAGCCTATTCCGTGCTGCACTACTGGGGCACGGTCTACCAAGAGCGTGAACCCGGCAGTTCCGTCGGTTCAGTTCCATGGCCGCGGTCGGATCGATCTCGATTCCTCCGATGAGCAGACCCTCGCCCTCGAAATCCTGACCGAAGCCCTCGATCGAATGGAGCAGCAGTTTGGTACGACCAGAGTGCCCTGGGGAAAAATCAACGTGGTCGTTCGAGGGCGTCGGTTCCCGCTGGGGGGAAGCCACCTGTTCGACAATCTGCACCCCGATTATGGCCCGGAAACCGATAGAGGGGAGATTCATTGCGACGATGGCTGGGGACATGTCCTGGTCGTTGTCGAAGGTCCGGAGAAGACGGTCTGGAGTCTGCTGCCATACGGACAATCCCAGGATCCCGAATCACCGCACTTCAACGATCAGGCCCGGCTTCACAGTGAGACGACGACTCAAACGATTCTGGTTTTCGCCGAAGGAGATTCTGGAACACCAGGAATCCGTTTGGGGTGAGCAATCCAGAATAACCAGGTTCCTTCGGTGAAGCTCGTTCAGCCGCTTTCAGCGCAACTGAAATTGACGGCGTCCCGGATCCGGGTCACGCTGTTCCGAGAGCGATGAAGAAAAATTGTCCCCAAGAAAAGAACCAGCTCCTGCGCCAACAGAAGATCAGAGTGAAACCGAACTGTCGGCGAGCAGGCCCCACAAAGGAGGGCCGAGAAACAATCCCAAGACCGACGCAGAAATATAAATGCTCATCCCCTGCCCCGGATAAAGAGGATGGAGTCTCTCCGCCGGCCAGGGAACTGAGGCTGGGGTAAAAAATCCCATGCCCGGCTCCACAAACGGTCCCAAGAACAGCAAGTGCCAGCCGCGTCGGCGAAGGGATGAGCATGATGGACAGTCCATAGGGCAACAGGAAAGAAATGGCGAGTAGCCGGCGGAAATGGCTTTCCGAGACTGCGGCTAAAGCCAAGCCGGCTGATTACGGCCCCGACGGCATAGCCCAACCGAAACCTGAGACCGCGCCTCTCACCGATCTGCTTAACGTGGGAGCCAGGAATCCGTTCCAGGACGAAAAACAGAGGCCGAACAGGGCGGAAAATATCAGGATCGTCTTGAGTCGGGGAAATGAAGCTTTGAGGATCACGAAGAACGGCACTCGTCTTCGAGACGTGTCACCAGCGAACGAGGAATTCTGAGGAGCAAACCCCCGGTGACGACGAAGAACACCAGAACCACGAAAAAGCGCCCGCGAAATCCCATCGGTCGATCAACCATTCGGCCTAGAAGGGGACCGACTCCGATCATGACAAAACCCGGCAGCCCAAATATCCGATCACCTGTCCCTTTCGGGGAGTTGGAACCGAATGGGTCAACTGGATCAGCGCTCCCGTCCCGATCATTCCGGCCGCCCCGCCATGGAATATTCGCGCCGGGTAAATCAGCCAGATCCAGCCCGAACTCAGCAGGTACAAATACGCCGGCGACAACCCCCAACAATAACCCCGAACAGAGCCGTCTGATACCCCCGATCTGGTCGGAAACCTGGCCCGGTGAAAATCAGGGCTACGAGGTTGACCAGGAAGTAGGCGCCCACCGCCCAGCCGATTTCCTGTGCCGACCAGCTGGCGCTGCTGCAGTAGATTGGGAAGAGGAGGAGAACCCAGGTGGCCAGATTGACCAGTCCGCTGACCGCCAAAATGCGTAAAGTCCGCCGACCGTTTCCGACTGAATTCACGCCGCATCGAGGATTTCGGATGCGGACCCAGCGAACCGGCAATTTCGCCGACAGGTGAATCGAAATCGTCTCCGGAATGACGCTGATCGGGCATTGAAATCCTATTTCCGCAAGCCTGCCCAGGTTTGAAGATCTCGAAATCCTCGGCAAGGTCCGAGCTCTGACCATCGAGCCGATCCCTGACATCAATCTTCAACTGGTAGTGGCCGGGTTCGAGGCCCCGAGATCGACGGACTTGACCATGACCACCCGCTGTTCTGAAAGTACTGAATCGACTCTCCGCTCTTCTCCGTCAATTCGTTGACGAGCTTTCCATCACCAATAAGACGATAGCCAGCTCAAGGGCCGGCTGGGAAGTGGACTGATCCAGTGCGGCGTTGTAGAGCTGGAAATAGATCCCCAGAGGCATCGCGTCGGTGAACCGGAGGCTGACGTTCGGATGCACTTTACATCTCCAAGACGAACATCTCCTCCCGCTCGGGAGCCCGGCGAAGCCACTTAAGGTCGTCCGCCAGTATCAGCGAACTGGCAGCGAGCGTTCCTCCTTGACCCGGAGGTAGAAGAGCCGTCTGAAGGTTCCGACCTGCTGACTGTTGAGGTCCTTCACCACCAGTTTAACTTGTAGCGCATGTTTCTGTCCAGCACGACGGTCTTCTGGTAGACCGATCTTCCCAAGAGCCCCTTGTTCACTTTTGGAGGGAGTGAGCTCGGACCAGGTCATCCTCAAACTCCGCAATCACACGATTGGTGAGGCTCGTTACTACGCCCATAAACAGCCAAATGGGCGGTCTGGGCATTCCCTTCTTCCTTGAAGGTCAGGTCCTTGTCTCTGATCTGAACCGTTATGGGGACCAGTACCTGGCTCTTGTTCAGACGGAAGTAATCCCGGCGGAGCTCCATCGGAAGTGACCGAATAGCCGATGTTGATCTTGACGATCTCCTGAAGATCCTTGTTCTTGATCTCGACTGGGCGCTGAACTTGACGAAGGTCTCATAGCGACTGAAGGGGCTGTCTTTAGCCCGCTGAAACATCAGAGGATAAGCTCTCGCCTCGCAGGCGAATAGAAGGGTCGATCCCCTTTCTTTGCAAGGCCCAATTCCTCTGCAAGGGTCTGTCCGGCTCCCGGCACATGAAGAAGGCATCCTTTTTGTTCGGGCGAGCGCGAAACGATACTCGCCGGTCATCGTCGTGTCGACGAACTCGAGTTCAATATTATCACCGACTCCGGATATATTCCGATATCGCCAGATTTCGAAGATCATAGGTACTGTGCCGCCTCCGCCTTTGATGGAGGGCCGGTCGTAGTTCCTCTCTCCGGTCGGGTGACGCTCAATTTCTGCCGGTGGGCCCTGGAAAAAGAAATAAATCGCGTCCCCTGATCGGTCATCCACCCCGGCAAACCACTGGCAAACCGTTCATTTGCGAACGCGATTCGTCGATAGTGTTCCGTCTCGAACTCGTTGCTCCGCCGTGGTCGGATTGGGATCTCGTCGGAACCAGAACTGCTCGATGAACTGTTCCTTTTCTTGATCGGTCGTTCAGGCTCTCAAAAACTGGCCGCTCTTCATCCGTGATCAAATAAACCTCGTCCTCTTTGAGCCACTTTTCGTAATAGTCGGTTTGTTCTTCGTGACGCAGGGCTTTCTGGGAACTCTGATCCTGGCCAGGGAAGGACGCGCAAGACCGAAAAGCAGAATCACGAAAAGAAGGACCTGACTCATCCAGGTCATAACCCAACCTCATCCTCGAAGCCCTTCCGGATCCGATTCCACCACGCGCTTCAAGCGTCAGCCGCAATATACAAGCTCGACGACAGTAATCAGATTATTATAGACGAATCAGGGGATCCTTCGCGACCCGCTGGCACACTCGCGACACTAAGGCTAGAGGGATTCGGCCTCGACTGGTTTCGGGCAATGTATTCGGATCCCGATCGATGGAGTTGTTGCCCATGACCATGTCCCCGACACCAACAATAATCGGCCCATTACCCACGAGTCGTATGACCTTGTTGACGTAATCTCTGAAGATCCCTTCAGGAGTTCGGGATTCGAGGAGAACCGGAGGAATTCCGCCCCAAATGACCGGCCCATGCTTCCATGACTCGCACAATTCTTTGAAGGTACACTGCGTCACGGGCGCCGGCGTAACCGATTCGCAAACGTCGAGACCGGATTCCGCAAGGAGTCCGATCAAAGGCTTCAATTCACCATCAGTGTGGCTTCCGACGCTTCCTTCTCGCCCTGTCCGTGCAGAATATCGCAATAGCGCTGGAGACCGGGCAGGCAGTACTTCGAAAAAAGCCTTGGGCTAGTGATCGGTCCGTGCAGATTATCCGGGAATTCCACGTAAAGCGTCTGGAAGTTTCGGAGATTCTCAAGAATCTCCATCATTTGTTCGTCGAGCCTCTGGAGCAACCTCTCAACATGAACCGACTCATCGTGGAAGGCAAAAATAGAAACCTGCTCTCCCAGATACTCCAGAAGAATCTGCTGAAAAGGGCAGCCGGTGGATTAGTGGAACGACATAACCGGCATCTCCGATCAAGTTTTCCTCATCGAAGAGTTCGTACATCGGGACGAACTCGGCCCGATCCAGAATCCACTCGGTCGTCTCGAAGTCCTCGTCCTGTTTAATCAGGTGTTCCACCGGATAGGGCTCGGCCCCAACCTCGATACTCGAGGGGAGTTGTTCGAATGTGACTTGAACCGAACCGACCGGGGTGGACACCCGAATCACCGTTGTGCCGGCTTTGTCCTGCGGCACAAGACCCCACATTCCCGGAAAACTCTTGATCACTGGGTCGCTTTCACGGAAGATCAGCTCTCCCTCGAATGGGCGCCTCAACTTCGGAGCCGCGAAGTCTCAGAGCGTAGGGGAACACGAACCGCTGCTGGCCAATTCCCACGGCCCGATGGACTTCGGTCAAGGATAACCCGGTGTACGGGGCCGGAAGCCCCCCAGCCCGTTCATGGGTCGAGTACCACAACTCCAGCCGATCGATAAAAGGATGCCGATCGGGCTTCCTCCCCTCTAAAACAGCCAGGACCCTGTCTCGCATCGACATCGTTTTCATGATCGCTCCTGAGCCGGCGTCCCCGGCACCCCACCAAACATAGAGTACGGGCTGCGCTCGTCAATTATATTTTCGAAAGGCAGGGAAGCGAGGAAGACAGCTCACTCGGAGCGTCCACCCGGATTGGTGCTGTCAAGTTAGGTCGCTTGAAAGAGATGGCATCCCACCTTGCTCCACATTGATCGGAATCGGCCCGCTCGC
The DNA here is from genome assembly GCA_963777605.1 of uncultured Acidobacteriota bacterium. Lineage (GTDB taxonomy): Bacteria > Acidobacteriota > UBA6911 > RPQK01 > JAPXNP01 > CAVZRV01. The sequence continues at coordinate 32,788 of CAVZRV010000050.1, read as the reverse complement.
TGCCTGTGACTCAGGAACCTTTACGCTCTCCGTGGAGTCGCCCGGGCTACCTGGGGGCGGGGCCACCGTCATGCCATGACGCCGCATGATCTCCGCCATCTTCGCAGGGTCGGGCGGACCGCCGGCGGCCGCTCCGATGACTTCAGCCGCTTCGCGGAAATACGCCGGACCCATGATCGCCGGGCTAATGAGGCGAGTTGTTTCACATCCTCGCTGCCGAAATTGTCGAACCGGTGCACCGCGCCCCGGGGGATGCACAGCGCCTGTCCGGGACCCACCTCGATGGGCGTGCCGTCGACCGTCCAGGTCAGCACGCCCTTCGATGCCGTAGAGGACCTCCTCGTAGGCGTCGTTCTTGTGGGCCGGTGCCTGCAAGCTTCTGTCTGGCCGGAACGCGTACCTCGAACACGGACGACGCTACCGTTGGAGTCGTCGCCCGTCAAAAGGAACCGTATCCCGAGCGGCCCAATATGATGGTCTCTTCCGAAGGATTGACTCGGGTCTTATGCTGCTGCATGATTTCGCCCTCCTTGTGGGCACAACGATCTGCCGATCGTGAGTTTCTGGGGCTCGCCATCCAAGGTGAAAATGGCAATTCCGGCGGGTTGGGAATTAAACCCTGCCTTCGGAGCAGTTCGCCCCTTCTCGGACTGCCTAGCGAAATTCTACACCCGCAATGCTGCTTTACTTCCCTGCTAATTGCACCTCGGGGTTTCCTAAAGGTTTTTTGCCGACCACCATATCCAGTAAATCATCGTCAGAACGAGTGCCACCAATAAGACCAAGTAGTAAGCCTTAAGGAACTCCGCGAATACGTCCCACTAACAGGCCGGCGATAAACAAGGTCAGTTTGAGTAAACCAATTTCCCTCCACGTCAGGGTGTAATCACGAAACAATCGCTTCATGGCTTCTCTCCGTTTGTTCAGATCCCAAGGATGCTCTTCTATAGCTTGAGTTTGGATACCGTCTTGAACTGGTAGCCTTGCTTCAGCAGTGCGTCAATGATGACGGACACCGCATTGAGTGACAGTTTGTTGCTCCCCGTACATCACGTGCGGCAGCACAATAGAACTGAATTGTACCTGCGATACCAGGTGGCGGACAATCTTATCGAAATTCCCGCCGCCTTGCGGATTCGGAATCTACGATGAGTGATCGACCCTATGTCTTCGACGATACAGAACACGACTCGGAACTCGAGCGTTTGCGAAGCATCGAAGAGATCTTTGATCCGGCGACTCGTCGCCGGCTACTTACTACTGGCCTGAATTCGGGCTGGCGATGCCTTGAAGTCGGCGCTGGAGCGGGTTCGATCGCAACCTGGTTGAGCGGGATCGTTGGACAGGAAGGACGAGTCCTTCGGTCGATGTCAACACTCGTTTTCTCCCGAAAGATCCAGCCCAAACCTCGAAATTCACGACGCGGATATCAGAACCTTGTCTATTGAGCCCGAATCGATCGATCTGGCCCATGCGCGATTCCTGCTGATTCATACGCCCCAATGGAAGGAGGCTCTGGCCGCCATGATGGCTGCCCTCAAACCCGGCGGGGGGTCGTGTTGGAAGAGCCGGACTTCTCGAGTCCCGCTCGTTGGCTGGACCAGCGGACTTGCGTCGGGCATTCGACAATGTCCATAGAGCCATCAGGGACAACGTTCCAAAGACTTCGTATGGATGATCCTACTACGCTGTCTACCGGGGATACTGCAGGAGACCGGGATCGCCGGTCTCGAATTGACAATCGACGCAGGCGATTGATCGCCGGCGGTTCACAGCAAGCGAGAATGATGGCGAAGTCGCTCGTCAACTTGCAGAAAAATACGAGCAACGGGACGCACTCACGGTAGCGACATGAAAATTAGTCGCTTTGCTACTACCACGACGCGCTGGGCAACGTGACCACCGCTACAATCCGTCTACCTTGGCGTAAATGAGGTGAAGCCGTCGCTCTAAATCCACTCGAAAAGAACCTGCTTCGCCAGCTCAAAGGAAAAACGCTTGCCCGACGGAGAACCGTCAATGCACAATTAGCCAGGTCAACTGAGATACAAAGTCTCTCTTAAATCGGAGACCCGACTGTCCCACTTTCGCCGAAGACGAACAATTGCAGTATACGAGAACATTAAACAGACCCAAGGTATATGTGAAGGGAAATAGGTTACATGGCTGGCCAAAAGATCTACCCGATTTCATTACGGATTTCAATTTTGATCTTCGGCGGAGGATGTTTATTATTCGTCTTATTGCAGCGAGTAGTTATTCCGGGCTGGCTGCAAGGGGCGTTCCTCCATCCGTTAATTCCTCCTGTTCTCTCTCCCCCGATTTCCCTCACATGATTTTTTTCTTCGGCGCGATTGCAGCCTATCGCAAGGAAGGGCATCCGTGGACGCTGGAAGCCCTGTTTAGCCGCTTTCGAATAAAACCCATCAAGGGTTTTAGAGGGGAAGAAAGATCGGTTTTGATAATAACGCGAGGCTTAAACGGTGGGTTATTTTTTGTTTTTTTTGTTTTGGAGAAGAATTCCTGTGGCGCGGCCTGGTTTTTCGAAGGCAGGAGCTAACCCACGGGAAATCTACCTGGAATAGTGCGGGCTTCTATGAACGGGATTCCACCTGTTTGAGCCTTACAACGCTTTTATGGTGCTTCCCGGGGCTTTATTCATGTCGTTTATTGTCCAGAAATATTTGGATTTGGGCCCGTTGAGATTTGGTGCTGCTGCAATGCAGTGCGAGAGGGGGGACTCGAACCCCCACGGGTTTCCCCACCAGATCCTAAGTCTGGCGCGTCTGCCAGTTCCGCCACTCTCGCCTGGATGGTTCAGGGTCATTCTAATGCAACCGATGAATTCTGAAAATCGAGAGCTGGATCCGGCTGTGGGCTGGTGGTGAAGCGATCACGGTGACGTCGAAGGGGCGGTCTTATCCCAGGCTAACCGCAGAGGCGCTGCGGCGCTGAGGTTGCGCGGAGATCAGGAGACCAGGACTCGGGCATTCTGGAGAGTGGCGACCTCAGGGATGGCCGCCCAGGTCGTTCGGAACAGGTCGGTTGAGAAAACGTCCACGACCTGTTCCGAGTGTCTGGTCAGTGCAATGTAGCGGCCGTCGTCCAATAGTCGCCGCAGCACCCGAAAACCCTCTCTTTGCCGGTCCGAACCGACTGCGACGGATTCCTGGTTCAGCAGTTCGTTCAGGTGAACGGCGGTCGCGGCAGGGATCGCCAGCGATTTCAGGAAATTGATCACTCGGCAGATCACGAAGAGCGTGAAATATCTGAGTACGATCGACATGCGGTGTGTCGATTCCCATCGCGGTCAAACGGCAGCGCACCAGGGAGGCATGGTCGAAGTCCCGGGAACCGGCGATCGGCGAACCGGGAGCCAGGTAGAATGGAGAGGCCCCGATGCGTACCGGAAGCCGGGCCAGTAAAGCGAGCGTGGCGGTCATGCTCTCGAGCGGTTCAAAGGGGAGCCCGAGGATCTGGTAGCAGGTCATCCCGAAGCCAAGCCGAAGACTCTCGGAGACGACCTCCGCCAGTCGTTCCATGGAATGCGGCCTCCGGGACGTCAACAGAACCGAGCGGTCCGAGCTCACCAGGGAGAGGTTCAACTGGGAAAACCCCGCCCGCCGCATCAACTCCAGGAGCTCCGTGTCGAGACTCAGGTATGAGATTCCGTTCATTGCCACCAGTTCAGGCCCCTCGCCCTGGAACCGCCCGATCAGCCTGCGGCAAAGCTCTTTCATGCGGTCCATCCGACAGGTGAGGTTGTCATCCTCGAAATCGATCACCCGGTAGCCGGAGGCGAACCGACTCCGAATCTCGTGAAAAACCGACTCTACCGACCGCGCCCGGTAGCCATTTCCAAACGTGGCATGGACGCTGCAGAAAGAGCAGTGGTGAGGGCATCCCCGCGAACTCACCACCTGGGCGACGGGCCGGCCTCGATGGGTATACCGCCCCGGGGAAAAGTCGGAGAGGTCGGGCACGGGAAGCTCGTCGATGGGGAACTGGTCCGTCCCGGGAGAAAGCGTTGGATTCCCGTTGACCTTAAACCCGATTCCGGGGATTGAAGCCCAGGTGTTCGCATCCACCGGCCGGCCATGGATCAGCCCCTGAAGAAGACGCACCAGAGCCTTCTCCCCCTCCCCTGTGACGACGAAATCCACCGCGGGCGAACGAAGCGTTCCCAGGGGGTCGGTCGTCACGTGGGAGCCACCCAGGATCGTCACCGCCGCCGTGCTCCTGCGGGCAATCTGCGCTGTTTCGAGCGCCTCCCGGTAGTAGGCGGAAAAGAGCGAGGAGATACCCACATAATCAGGCGCCTCGCGGGCGAACATCTCCTCCATTGCCGACGCCGTGGCACCGAAACGATAGAACTCGTGGAAAGTCCTCACCGGGCTGCGGTCGGGAGCCGGGTAGAAGCGCCGCAAGTCCTTCAACTCCCGCGGGATGGGGACCGTTCTCCGGCCCCATCCCTGGTGAAAGTCAACAATCCGCACGTTTACTTCGGGCAGAAAGCGGCGAACGGCTGCCTTGAGACTGGCGAGGCCGATCGGCTGGAGCCGCACCTCGGTGTCGTAGAAGTCCTCAATCGGCGGTTGGACCAGGAGCAGCTTTTTCAACTTACAGGTTTCGCAGCTGGACACGGCTGAGCAGCTCGCTCCGGCTCAGAAGCCGGGCGGCACCGATAGCAACGCAGAGCAGAGGATCTGCGACCCGGGTCACCGGAACGCGGACCTCTTTCTCGATTCGCTCCGCCAGGCCCGGCAGCAGAGTTCCACCGCCGGTGAGGGCGATCCCGTTTGCCGCAATGTCCGCTGCCAGCTCAGGCGGGGTTCGCTCCAAAGTCCGGCGAATCGCACTCATGATTTGCCTGACGAAGTTCTCGATCGCTTCATAAACGTCGTAAGAGCTCAGAGACATGATCTTCGGAAGCCGGCTGATCAAGTCGTGTCCCTTGACCTGGAGAGTGGAGGTTCCCTTTCCCGGACTCTCGGCAGATCCCAGCTCCACTTTGAGCCGTTCGGCAGTGGCAGAACCGATCAGCATGTGGTGCTTGCGACGGACATGCATGGCGATCGCCTCGTCCATGTGCGTTCCGCCAACCCGTACCGATCCGCTGCAGACAATGCTTCCCAGGCTGATGACAGCAATTTCGGTGGTCCCGCCCCCGACATCGACGATCATGCTCCCCCGAGGCTGGTCCACCGGGAATCCCGCCCCATAGGCGCCGGCAATCGGCTCCTCGACCACGAACGTTTCCGACGCTTTCAGAGCAGCACCGATCTGGAGAACTGCGCGGCGTTCGATCTGGGTGGTTTCGGTTGGAACGCAGATCACCAGGCGGGTGCCCATGAAGCGGGGAACCGAGTCGATCTTTTGGAGAAAACGCAGCAACATGTCCCGAGTCAGGTCGAAGCTGTTGATCACCCCGTCCCGAAGCGGGAAGATGACCTCCAGATCGCGCGGAGTCCGGCCAAGCATACGTCGGGCTTCGTGCCCGACCGCTTCGATTTCCAACGTGTTTAGATTGATCGTTACGACCGACGGCTCGTTCAGGAGAACGCGTGCATTCTGGTCACAGATCAAGGTGTTGGCTGTGCCCAGGTCAATTCCCAACCCGGACCATCCCGCCCTGAGGGGATTTCGCATATTATTTTGCCTACCCGTCACCCTAACACTGATTCGGCTGCGGAGTGAGTGATATCTGTCGCAGTTTGCCTGCTAAAGGTTCGCCAAAATTCAGACGATATATTGCACGACCCTAACACACGGCCCGGCCGTCGGTCTCAACCTTCGGGAAGAGTCCTCAACCCGGCGGTCGGGTCGCACTGTCCTATTCTATCCGGAGAACCCCCCTTTGGCGCCTGCTCCCAGGAAAAGAGTCGCTTGCGCTGGAAATCGCTGCAGTTGGGAGTAGAATCCATCAGGTAGACCCCGTCGAGAAACGCAGGGTGAGAAAGGAGACACCAGATAATGAAGAAACTCAACCGCCGCTCGGGACTCTGGATTGCGACCATGGCTTCCCTGGTCGTGATATTGGTATCGGTTCTGAGCCTGTTTTCCCAGGAAGACCCCAATCATCCCGGATTTACCGATACCCCCTACCTGCCGGGGGGAAAATGGCACGTTCACGACTCGGGAAGGCCTCACCCGCCGATCATCCAGCCCGGCACCTGCAGCACCCAGAACCAGCCTGGAAAGGCCCCTTCGGACGCCGTAGTCCTGTTTGATGGAAAGGACCTGTCCAAGTGGGAAGTCGTCAGTCAGGACGGCAGCGTTGGGCCTGCCCGGTGGAAAGTTCAGGGAGGCTACATGGAGGTCGCCGGCGGCACCGGCAGCATCCAGAGCAAGGAGAAGTTCGGGGACTGCCAGATCCACGTCGAGTGGACGAGTCCCACCGAGGTGAAAGGTGAAAGCCAGGGTCGTGGCAACAGCGGAGTTCTGATCATGGGAAATTACGAGATCCAGGTCCTCGACTCCTATGACAACCTCACCTACGCCGACGGGCAGGCTTCGGCCATGTACGGACAGTACCCGCCGATGGTCAACCCGGCGCGCAAGCCCGGAGAGTGGCAGAGCTACGACATCATCTTTGAAGCTCCGGTCTTCGAGGGTGAACAGGTGAAGAAGCCGGCCTACGTGACCGTCATCTTCAACGGTGTCGTGGTCCAGAATCACCGCGCCTTCATCGGGCACGTCGCTTATCGCCAGGTGGCCACCTACGAACCCCATGCTCCCGGAAGGACCGATCATGCTGCAGGACCACGGAAATCCCGTCAAGTTTCGCAATATCTGGGTCCGTCGCCTCGGCGGCTACGACCAGAGCAACCACTGACCTGCTGACGTGGAATTCTGGACGATCCTACTCGAGATTGTTCTTCTACTGGGTTTGGCGACCCTGACCGGAACAATTCTCGAGCGATTTGGCCAACGGGCGATCATCGGCTACCTGCTCACCGGAATTGTTTTGGGACCATCCCTCTTCGGGGTGGTCCAGAACATCCAGGTGCTCCGCTACCTCGCCGAACTCGGAGTCGCGCTGCTGCTCTTCACAATCGGCCTGGAGTTCTCCTGGCGCCGCCTTCGTGAATTTGGTGCACGAGCCCTCGCCGAAGGGACCAGTCAGATCGTCCTGACGGCCCTGTTCGCCGGCCTGCTCACCTACTGGCTGGGCTACGAGCTGTTCGAATCGGCCGTCTTGGGGGCGGCAGTCAGTCTCAGCAGCACGGCGATCGTTCTCCGCGTTCTGGCGGATCGAAGTGAACTCGAGAGCCTTCACGGACGCAGTGCCCTGGGGATTCTGCTGGTCCAGGATTTGGCGGTGGTTCCGCTGATCCTGCTGGTCTCAATTCTCGGCCGTGGGGAAACCACCCTTCCGAATGTCGCCGAGTTCCTGGGAAGCATCGCCCAGGGAGCTGTGGCGGCGGCGGCCCTGCTCCTGGTCGGCAAGTACCTGCTGCCCCGCCTCCTGCAGATTGCTTCGGTTTATCGCAACCGTGACCTTCCGGTTCTGATCGCAATGACGTTTTGCCTGGGCAGTACCTGGCTGTCTCACGAACTCGGCCTCTCTCCAATCCTGGGCGCTTTCGTTTCAGGAATGCTGCTGGCCGAAACACCATTCGCAGAACAGATCCGAATTGACATTTCACCTTTGCAGGCGGGATTCGTGACTCTCTTCTTCACCTCGGTGGGCACACTGGCCGCCATCTCTCTGAGCGTCCTTCCCCAGGCGCTCCTGTTTGCCGCACTAATCGTGGCCGGGAAAATCGCGATCGTTGCAGCCGCGCTGAGGCTTACGGGGCGCAGCCTCGGTACCGGCCTGGCGGCGGGGCTCTCCCTGGCTCAAATCGGGGAGTTCTCCTTCGTGCTGATGGAACTCGGGTTCCGGGCCGGGCTCATCCGCGAATCCACGCTGCAGATGCTGATCTCTTCCTCGGTGATCACGCTGGCCGTCACCCCATACCTGATCAGCCTGGCTCCCGATCGTACGCCAGACGGTCGATCGCCGCCTCGGTTACAAAGCTGAGGAGAGTCTCAGCCGAGTCGTCCCGGCGGGTCGCGTGATAGTGGTCGGATTTGGGCCATCCGGCCAGGCTTCTTTCGAGGCCCTCCGCGAGGCCGGCCACAACTGCGTCATAGTTGAACTCAATCCAAAGACTGTGGTTCATCACCAGCAGGACCTTCCGATTCATTTCGGAGACGCGACGAGGGAAGAGGTCCTGGGACACCTCGGCATCGAAACAGCCAGAGCCCTCGTGATCACGATCCCCGATCCCGGGACCAGTCGGCAGATCATCCGGCAGACCAGGCGCATCGCCCCAGCGGTTTGCGTCATCGCCCGATGCCGCTATCACCACCATTCCGGGGAACTGCTCAACGCCGGAGCCAACTACATCGTAGACGAGGAGAGCATCGTCGGCGGCAGCATCGCCGGGCTCGTCGAACAGGTGTTCCCGGACTGGGCGGACGAGGCCCGAAAGACAGAGAAAAAGCCCGAACCACTTCACAGTGCGGACCCGGAAAACGGATAGCTCAGTGGTTCCCTGCGGGTTCGTCTATATGGATCCACCCGCCCCCGAGAACCCGATCCCCCTGGTAGAAGACGGCAGCCTGGCCGGGAGTCACGGCCAATTGCGGGCGGCTGAAACGGACACGTACCCGGGTTGGGTCCGATGGATCGACGTAACTCAACTCGGCCGGCGCCTCTTCGTGGTTGGATCGAATCCGCACGTTCGCCTTTAGCGGCAACCCAGGCGGTTCAGCCATGATCCAGTTGACCCTGCGGGCTTCCAGGAAGTCCCGGAAAACGTCGTCGCGGTGCCCGACAATGACGGCGTTCTGCGCCAGGTCGAGCCGGATCACGTAGAGCGGTTCCGAATGCGCGATTCCGAGGCCTTTGCGCTGCCCGACAGTAAATCGAAAGATGCCGTCGTGGGTTCCCAACCGTGTCCCGTCCTTGAAGAGAACCGGGCCTTTGCGGTCGCGTTGGTCCAGCAGCCGAAGATTGCCCTGATCGACATCCCCGGCATTGCGACGGATGAAACCCGCGTGATCTCCATCCGGGATGAAGCAGATTTCCTGTGAGTCGGGCTTCCCGGCCGTGGTCAGCCCTGCCCCTCGCGCCTTGCGGCGAATCTCGCTCTTTTCATAGCTTCCAACCGGAAAGAGAATTCGAGCCAGCTGGTCCTGGCTGAGTTCGAACAGAAAATAGGACTGGTCCTTCCCGGCATCTCTGCCCTTGAGTAACCAGTGCGCCCCATCGTCCCCGTCGATGATACGGGCGTAGTGCCCGGTGGCCACGCGGTCGATGCCGACACTCTCGGCGAATTGCAGCAGGCGGTCGAATTTCAGGAAAGTATTGCAGGCCGTGCACGGAATCGGCGTCCTTCCCGAGAGGTAGCTGCTGATGAAGGGAGCCACGACGTGCCGTTCGAATTCCCGCTCCAGGTTCACAACGTAAAACGGAAAACCGAGCCTTTCGGCCACCCTCCGGGCGTCGTAAGTGTCGTCGAGGGAGCAACACCTGCCGATCTTCAGTCCCTCTGGTCCGGCCGGGTTCCGCCGGACGTCCCAGAGCTGCATGGTACATCCGATCAGGCCGTAGCCCTGGTCCCGGAGGAGGAGTGCGGCCGTCGAACTGTCCACACCTCCGCTGAGTGCAAGTAAAATCCGCTCCACGATACTGAGAATTATAAACAGGTCAGGAATCGGACTCGGGATGCGACACGGATTGTTGTTCCCACAGGAAACCGATCGGGGTCACGCCAATGTCCGCGTGGTTAAGTGCAAGTTCATAGGGTTCGATCTCGGTCAGCCGGCGCTTGACCTGAGCGATCGCCATATTGTGCTGGGATATCAACTCGTCTCGAAGGGCCGCCAGACGTTCCTGGGCCTCTACATCGGCCAGCCGCGTCCACACCAAGTCTTCCGCTGACAACGGCTCCCAGCTTTCGTTCAGAAAGCAGCGGCTGAACCGGTCCCGAACCTCGGAGAAAGCATCCTTGATTTCGGAAAGCCTCGCCTCCAGGCTTCGCTCGTCCCATCCCTCCTCGCGCATACGGCTCATCACGCGCTGCTCGTTCTCGATGAACCGGTGGAGGAAAACGTCTCGAATCTGGGTCACGGCGATACGACGATCCTCGACAAGTTCTTCCAGGCATCGTTGGTTGAAATCTTCGATCGATTCTCCCGGGCCGGAGTACAGGGCCAGGCCGACGTTCTTCCACGCGGTCCTGTGAAAGTGCTTCAACATGTACCGGGTGATCTGATTCTGGGCAGACTCGGGCCAATCTACGGGGTACGGGGAAACCGTTTCTTCGAGTTCATCGAAAGAAACGCGCCGGACCATGTCGGGAGTCCAATCCAGATCTTCGTCCTCGAGGATCGTCGCTGAGAAAAGCCCCGTTTCCGAACCGGACTGCCCGGACCGGACATCGTGATAGTCAACCCGAACGTCAAAGAGTACAAAGGGGCACTCCAGCGTCCCCCCTATGCCTATTCGCTTGAAATGCTTGAGGCGCTCAGTGGCCTGCATTAGTCCTCCCGGTTAAAGACGGAGGGATTATAGCATCCGGCACATCGAGCAAGGACCACCATGGTCTCGAGACTGGAGGTATCGGCCCCGGAATCCGACTTCCGGATTCCGGGGCTTTATCGCCCCAACACTGTGTGTGGTGGTTTTTTCAGGAGGGACGAACTCGAAGTTGCGACCGGCGAAGCGCTGCTCCTCCGCCGTCGCAGTTGAATTCTCCAGGTCAGGCAGCCAACTGCCGTTTGAGTTCTTCCCGGCCGTAGAAGAGCCGGGATTTGATTGTGCCCTCGGCAACGCTGGTGTGTTCGGCGATCTCACGAATCGTATAGCCTTCCAGATCATGCATCCTCACGACGTCCCGGTGCTTCCGGCTCAAACGGGCCAGCCCCTTCCACACCCGGCTCCGGACTTCCGCCCGTTGGGTCTCGCGAAACGGGTCACGGGCACTGACATCCTGCAGGGTGACATTCTCGCTGATGTCGTCGTCGAGGCGATTGCCATGTTTTCGATTTTTCCGAATCATCTCCAGGCAGACATTCACCGTGATCCGGTTGATCCAGGTCCCGAGCTTGGCCTCTCCACGAAAGGTGCCGGCGGCGCGATGAATGTTGATGAGTGTCTCCTGCAGGGCATCCTTGGCGGACTCTTCCTCTTTGAGGATCCGCAGTGCCGTCCGGTAGATCCGCTGCCCAAATCGGCGAAACAGCTCCTGGAACGCCCCTTCGTCGGACGTCTGAAGCTTTTCTACGAAATTCGGTTCCAAGAATGAGAAATCTGCCGCGTAAGTTGCCATATCATCAGCCCTCGCCAATAAAGTAAGCATTCTTCGTGCCAGACCGGGGAGACCCGTAGAATAAGGCTTTCCGGGATCAGGAAATGCCCCTGCGTTAACTTTGTTAACACCTTACGTCCACTGGAAGCGCTGCAAAGAGTACGTCAAGTCGCTTGAAATCAGAACTTTAACTGACTGTTAAAACAATTCACATCTGCCGTTCACGAGATTTACGGCGATATTGCTTCAACTTGGCGATGATGGTCTGGCGAGTGATTCCCAGTGCTTCTGCTGCCCGGCTCTTGTTGTGATCGTGTGCTTTGAGGGCGTTCAGGATCAACTCCCGCTCGAGGTAGGCCAACTGTTCCTTGAGCGTTCCGTCCGAATTCTGTTCCGGCCGGGCGAGCCGGATACGATCGTTGAGCAACTCCGGGCCAATCGCACGTCCCGAATCGCAGAGGATGACCATGCGCTCCACTTCATTCTCCAACTCCCGGACATTGCCCGGCCAATCGTACTCCTGGAGAACGTTCAGGGTTTCCTCGGTGAGCCCTACCACCTGCTTGTTCAGCCGCCGGGCGGCCCGTTCCAGGAAATGGCGTGCCAGGGTCGGCACATCCTCCCTGCGGGCACGCAACGGGGGAACGTGAACCGAAAAGACATTCAGACGAAAAAAGAGATCCTGCCGGAACCGACCCTGGTCAACAAAAGCCGCCAGGTTCCGGTTGGTGGAGGCAACCACCCGAACATTCACTTTTTCGGCTCGCTCCGCCCCGACCGGGATGATTTCCCCTTCCTGAAGCACTCGAAGCAGCTTGACCTGAAGTTCCAGGGGAGCCTCTCCGATCTCGTCGAGAAAGATCGTCCCACCGTCGGCAAGACGAAAGAAGCCTTTGCGATCCTCGGCGGCACCGGTGAAGGCTCCCTTTCGATGCCCAAAAAAGCTGCTCTCCACTAACTCCGACGGGATCGCCCCGCAGTTGACCGGAACGAATGCCCCGTCAGCCCGTGTGCTGCGCTCATGGAGGTAGCGGGCCACGAGTTCCTTGCCGGTTCCTGTTTCGCCCTGGATCAAGACGGTCGAATCGGTCTGAACCACCCGGGAGAGGAGAGCGAGCAGTTCGGCCATCGCCTTGCTGGAGTATATAAGGGAGGGCTTTTCATCACGAAGCGCCTGCATTTCGCTCTTGAGTTTGACGTTCTCGCGGGACAGACGTTCGTTGGCCTCCTGCAGTTGCCGGGACAGCCGGCGATTCTCTCGCCGCAACTCCCAACTTTCCAACTCGCTGCGCAGCATCTCCTTGAGTGAGAAGGGGTCCCACGGCTTGGTGACATAACGATGCACGTGCCCCTCGTTGATGGCGTCCATCAAGTCGTCTACCTCGGTGTAGCCCGTCAGGATGATCCGGATCGACTCAGGGACGTATTCCAGGGAACGGCGGAGCAACTCGACGCCGGTCATGCCGGGCATCCGCTGATCGGTGATAATGCCCGCAACCTGGTGCTCCTTGAGCAATTCCAGTGCCGCCTCGCCTCCAGAGGCCTCGAGGACGTCATAGTCCCGGATGAATGTGCGCTTCAACTTTTGAAGGTTGGCCTGTTCGTCGTCGACAATCAGGATTTCGTATTTCTTGCTCATTTGGCGATCGGCAGACGAATGCTGAACTCGGTCCCCTTACCCTTCTCGCTCTCTACTGTGATGGTTCCCTTGTGATCCCGGATGATGGCGTAGCTGACGCTGAGACCGAGGCCGGTCCCCGTCCCCACGGGCTTGGTCGTGAAGAAGGGCTCGAAGATCCGGTCGAGGTTCTCGGGATCGATTCCTTCGCCTGAATCGCGCACCTTGAGCACCACGAAATCACCATCCTGCCGGGTTTCGATCCGGATTGTTCCCGGCCCCCTCACGGCCTGGCAGGCATTCAAGAGCAGATTCATGAAAACCTGGTTCAAGCGCCCGGGATGGCACTCGATCTTGGGCAAGTCTCCGTAATCCTTGCTGATTTCGATGCGGTCGCGGTACTCGTTCTGGAGCAGGCTCAAGGCCAGGTCGAGTGATTCATGGACGTCGGCGGGGCGCAGATCACCGCTCTCCATCCGCGAGAAGGTCCGCAGGTCACTGATGATCGAGTGAATACGCTTGGCCCCCTCCTCGAAATTGTCGATCAGGCTCGCCAGGTCCTCACGGAGGAAGCCATAGTTAATGTCCTCCTTGTATTGGTCGATCCGCTCGGAGTCGGCCTGAGCCATGTTCGGGCGCTCTTCGTAGAGCTTCACAAGGCCGTCCAACTGCTCCACGTAACGGCGCAGAAAGTCGGTGTTTCCATAAATGAAGTTCAAGGGGTTCTTGATCTCGTGGGCGATCCCGGCCACCAGTTGCCCGAGCGAGGCCAGCTTTTCCGATTGCACGAGCTGGAACTGGGTCTCTTTCAACTCGTGGTAGGCCCTCTCCATTTCCTGGTTGGCCGACTCCAGCTCCCGGGTGCGATCCTTGACCTTCTCCTCCAGCATCCGGTTCAACTCGATCAACTCCCGGCTCCGCAGCTCCAGGGAGCCGGCCATTTCATTGAATGACCGCGCCAGCTGGGCGGTCTCATCCTTTCCACGGACTGCGATTCTCCGAGAGAAATCTCCCGACGCCAGCAACTTGGCCCCCTGGTTCAGTTCGTTCAGAGGGATCGTAATCCGCCGTGCAACGCGATAGGTTAGGAAGATAACCAGCAAGATCGTCGCCGACGCCGCCGATATCAGGATGGTCCGCAATTCCCGAACCGGGGCGAAAATGTCCTCGTTGTTGATCCCGACTCCGACCACCCAGGTGAAGTACTCGTTGTTCAGGCTTGAGAGTCCGCTGATCTTGAAAGTGCCCGGCGGGTACTCGTACTCGAAGTAGGGAAGTCCGTTCTGAATCGCCTCCCGGAGCCCGGTCAGATTGTGGTCCTCCACCAGCCGGGTCCCGTAATTGTCGACAGCCGCGGCATATTCACGGGCCGTGAGCGAGGGGTACTTCCGGTTGCGCCGGTACTTGTGTCCGATGATGGTGTTCTGGTCCCTGCCGAACAGAAACGCGTAGCCCGAGCCGAGGGAACGGGCCTGGAGGTCCTCCTCCACCTTATCCAGCATCTCCTGGATGAACTCCCAGTTCATCAGGGCGAGGATGCCGCCGACCACCACGTTGCGGTCGTCAAGGATCGGGGCCGCGAAACCAATCGAGTACTGTTTGGCGATGTCGTTGTCGAGGTAACGATAGAGCTTGTGCACCAGGGGAGACATGTGCCAGTCGATGTAGCCGAACCGGCTGCTGCGAACCTGCTGGAGCCACTCCGAGTCAGGAGTGTAGCGCAGCAGGCTCTGCCCCTTGAGGCTTTCCAGTTCGGTAGCATTCAGATACTCGATCACATCCTGGTTGCTGTTGCGATCGATCGAATTGGTCAGCACCAGGTTCCCGTCGATGTCGAAGAGGATGATGACGTCGTAAACCTCGTGGACCAGCACGAGCTTATCGAGCAGCAGGGACGGCGGTTCGTTCGTGCGTCCGGTGAGATAGTCCCGAAACTCCCCGTAGAGAGTCATCGAAACGGTTTCTTCTTTCTTTTCGAGCAGGGTCAACTGGATAGCGTCAGCAACTTCCGCCGCAATCTGCTGCAGGTACAGCACGATCCGGTCCTGGGTAATCCGCTCCTTGGCGACAAAATAGGAGAAAACCGAAATGCCGATCAACGGCAACAGGCACAGAGGGAGAATAAAAATCAGAAGTCGATTTCGGAGCGTACCCACTGAGCAGACATTTTACACCGATTACACCGACTGACAAATCTATTAACAGTGCTTTGCCGCGCTCGGCGACGCATCCCGGGTTCTAATTTCAACGCTAAGGCGCCAAGAACGCAAAGCTACTCTTTGTTTGGAACCCCGATAGCCTTTGGCGCCCTTGGCGCCTTCCGTTGGGAATCGTAGCAGCCCCACGAGTTCCAAGGTCAAGTCAGTACCGGCCCAGGTAGGTCTCAATCTCCCAAGGGTGAATCTGCTGAATGTAGGAATCCCACTCCTGGCGCTTTGCAATCATGAACTGCTTGTAAATGTGGGAGCCCAGCGCCTCCTGAATGACCTTGTCCTTGCGCAACTGGTTCAGTGCCTGGTTAAGGCTCGAGGGCAATTCCGCGATCTTATGCCGGCGGCGTTCCCTCACGCTCATAGTGTAGATGTTCTTGCTGACCGGCGGGGGCGGCTCAAGCTTCCTGCGGATCCCGTCGAGTCCCGCTTTCAACATCACAGCCAGGGCCAGGTAGGGATTACAGCTCGGATCGGGCATCCGTAACTCACAGCGGGTTGACTGATGCCGCTCGACCGGGATCCGGATCAGCGGGCTGCGATTCTGTTCCGACCACGCCACGCTGGTTGGGGCCTCGAACCCGGGCACCAGCCGCTTGTAGGAGTTGATCAGAGGATTGGTGATTGCGCAGAAGCCCGGTGCGTGGTTCAGCAGCCCGGCAATGTACTGCCTGGCAGTGAGGCTCAACTGGTTCTCGCCGGATCCATCGAAGAAAGCGTTTCTGCCGTCGCGGGTGAGAAACTGATGAGTGTGCATCCCCGAGCCGTTGATGCCGAAAATCGGCTTGGGCATAAAGGTGGCGTGCAAACCGTGCCGATCGCCGATATTCCGGACAACCAGCTTGAACGTGGTCATGTTGTCGGCGCTGGCGAGGGCTTCGGCGAACTTGAAATCGATCTCGTGTTGACCGGGGGCGACCTCGTGATGGGCGCCTTCGACTTCGAGGCCCAGTGCTTCAAGGACGTTGACCATGTCCCGGCGCGCCTCCTCGCCTCGATCGACCGGAGTCAGATCAAAGTACCCCCCGGCATCATGGGTAGTTGCAGTCGGCTTCCCGTCCCGATCTTTGAGGAACAGAAAGAACTCCGCCTCCATCCCGGCAAAGAACCGGAAACCAAACTTCGCCGCCTCCTCCAGGATGCGCTTCAGCCGGGTCCGGGAACACCCCTCGAAATCGGCGCCATCCGGCCTTTTGACGTCGCAGATCAAGCGCGCAACTTTGCCCCGATCCATCTGCTCAAAGGGAAAGATCCGAAACGTGCTCGGATCAGGGGCCAACAACATGTCCGACTCCTCGATCCGGGAAAAGCCCTCGATCGCCGAGCCGTCAAACATGATGCTTCCCTTGATCGCGTGCTCGAACTGTCCCTCGGGAACCTCTACATTCTTTGTCACTCCGTGAATGTCGATGAACTGGAGCCGCAGAAACCGCACTCGTTCATCCCGGCATGCTTTCAACACTTCAGCAGCGTTCATGGGTTCACCTGGCCTCTCCGCGGGAAAAGACCTCTTTCCTCACCGTAATCTCTTCAATCCAGGGGACGTTGGGACTGTACCCGATTCCGGGGGACTCGGGTGCTGTAATCAGGCCGTCGATGACTTCGACCGAAGGCTCGATAACATCCCGTCCAAAGTAGCGGGAACTCGCCGACACGTCACCCGGCAGTACGAACCCCGGCAGCGTTGAAAGCGCAACGTTGTGGGCTCTTCCGATGCCGGTTTCCAGCATTCCACCACACCAGACCGGAATTTCCCGCTCGGAACACAGGTCGTGAACGGCGATCGCTTCGAGGAGCCCGCCGACTCGGCCCTGCTTGATGTTCACAATTGAGCACGCCTTGAGTTCCAGCGCCAGTGCGGCATCCCGCGCCTGCCCGATCGACTCGTCGAGACAGATCGGAGTGGCCAGACGCCCCGCCAGGCGGCCATGTTCGAGGATGTCGTCGTGAGCCAGCGGCTGCTCGATCATCATGAGGCCATACCGATCAAACTCGGCAAGGTGGTCCGCGTCGGAGAGTTCATAGGCGGCGTTGGCATCCACCATGAGCGGAACCGAGGAAAACTCCGACCGGACTCGATCCAGGACATCGATGTCCCAACCCGGCCGGACCTTGATCTTGATTCGACGGTATCCGGCTTGGATCTCGCGAGCAATCTTCTCGACTAGCTGCTCATGCGAATCCTGGATTCCAATGGACACGCCGCAAGGGATTTCACTCCGCACGCCCCCAATCATCCGCCAGAGAGGAATGCCCGCCAACCGAGCGGCCAGGTCCCAGAGCGCGGACTCCAGTGCCGCCTTTGCCATGGGATGCCCACGAATTCTGCGAGTCTTCCGCCGCAGCAGTTCAGGCGAGACCGGGTCCATTTCCAGCAGCAACGGCACCAGGAAATTGGAGAGCAAGTGCCACGCAGTGACGTGGTCCTCGTAGCTGAAGAAGGGCGCCTCTGCCGCGGCGCACTCACCCCAACCGCTGATCCCGCCTGCGCGCACCTCGACGAGAGCCACTTCCTTGTCGTAAACCCTGCCGAAGCTGGTCTCGAAAAAGTCTACGAACGGGAGCTGGATCTCCCTGAGAATGACGGCCTCGATTCTCGGACAGGAGGGCGTTGCCATGCTCATCCGCTGAACCCCGACCGGCTTCCCGTCACCGTCCTCTGCCCCAACCTCCGCCACCAGGTGTTTCGATGGTCACGACGTCCCCGGGAACCAGGGTCAGGGTGTCCTTTCCCCGCAGACGCTTGTTCGGCCCTTCATTCAGGTGGATCGTGTTGACCCCCTTCTTCCCACTGCCGCCTCCCGCAAGGCCGTAAGGGGCATACTTCCTCCGCTCGGAGAGAATCGTGAACTGGCAGTCGGCCAGTGCTTCCAGGGTTCGCCAGATCCCGTCACCGCCCCGGTTCCGACCACGACCGCCCGATCGCCGGCGGATCCGATATTCGCGCACCCGGATCGGGTAGTACCGCTCCAGCGCCTCGATCGGAGTGTTCAGCGAGTTGGTCATGTGGGTGTGGATGCCATTGTCGCCGGGTCCGTCAGGGCCCGCCCCCATCCCGCCGCCGATCGTTTCGTAGTAGGAGAAAGGCTGACCGGTCCGGGGATTGACGCCACCAATCGAGATATTGTTCATCGTGCCGCTGCTGGCCGCCGGAATCCGGTCGGGAAGAGCCTGGGACAGGGCCTTCAGGAGCACGTCCACGATGCGCTGCGATGTTTCCACATTGCCCCCGGCGGTGGCGGCCGGAAATCGGGCATTGATCACCGTCCCCTCGGGCACAACGAGTTGAACCACTTTTTCGAGCCCGGCACTGATCGGCACCTCCCCGGGAGCGAGGCAGCGCAGCACGTAGCAGACGGCCGATACCGTGATCGCGTACACCGCGTTAAGACAACCCCGAACCTGAGGATCAGATCCGGTAAAGTCGACCTTCATCGTGTCGCCGTTCACTTCCAGGCCCACCCGAATCCGTACCGACCCGCCACGGGCCGAAGTTTCGAATCCGTCATCATCGAGGTAGTCGTCGGCACGGTAGGTCCCGTCCGGGATGGCCGAGATGACCTTCCGCATGATCGCCTCGGCATATTCGTGCAGGCCACGCATGCAGGCATCGACTTCCTGGGCGCCGTTTCGCTCGACAAGTTCCAGAAGTCTCCGTTCCCCCACCCTGAGAGATCCAACCTGGGCCGCGAGGTCGCCCTCCCTTTCGAGCGGGGTCCGAACGTTGAAGAGCAGCAACTGGAGAAGGCTCCGATCCAGCTTGCCCCGGGAGTAGAGCTTCAGCGGCGGTATCCGGACACCTTCCTGGTAGATCTCCTGGCTGAGCGGCATCGAACCGGGGGACATTCCCCCGACATCGGAATGATGGGCCCGCGCCGCAACGTAGAACATGGGCCGGTCGGAATCGGCACTGGGGACGAAGACAGGAGCGACCAGCGTGATATCCGGCAGGTGCGTTCCACCTGCAAAAGGATCGTTCAGAATCACAACGTCGCCCGGAAACGGGCTGAATCGCTCCAGGACCGTCCGGACGGACAGCGGCATCGACCCCAGGTGGACCGGCATGTGGTCCCCCATCGCGAGGACGTCTCCGTTTCCGTCGAAGACGGCGCAGGAGTAATCACGTCTTTCCTTGATGTTGGGTGAATAGGCGGTACGGTTCAGGACCGTGCCCATTTCCTCGGCGATAGAGGCAAAAAGATTTCGGTAAATCTCGAGTTCGATCGGATGAACTTGCGACATAGCGTTTAGAATACCAGAAGCCCCTGTTTTTCAGCGAGTAAGCAGGGGCAGGAGGCCGGGACTGCCCGCTTGGCGTGCCAACTCACCTGGGCGGGGTCCTCCCCGGCAATGGACTGGAACGTTTCGGTGAGCGTGGCGTAACATTATCGCGGGATTCGCCGATAGAGTAAGGGAGGAAGGCACAGAGGGGGAAAGGGAAAACGAGCGTGCTATAATCGGCAGGCTCAAATGCCCGGAGCAACGGTGACAGGTAGACTCTTGATCGTCCTTGAGATGATCAAGTTTGAACATACGGTTTTTGCGCTTCCCTTTGCCTATTTAGGTGCGTTCCTGGCTACGCGGGGTTTTCCTGGTTGGTGGGCAACCCTTTGGATCCTGGTTGCGATGATAGGTGCCCGGAGTGCGGCAATGGCTTTTAACCGACTGGCAGACTGGCAGTTTGACGCCCAAAACCCCCGAACCCGGCAACGAGCGCTCCCCAGGGGACTCGTTTCCGGCAACTTCGTAGCGGCGTTTACCCTTTTGAGTGGAGCGATCTTCCTGTTTGCCGCCTACCAGCTTAATCCCCTGGCTTTTGCGCTCTCACCGGTTGCGCTCGGGATCGTCCTGCTTTACAGCTACACGAAACGGTTTACATCCTTGTCACATGTCTTCCTTGGACTTTCCCTCGGAATTGCCCCGGTGGGGGGTTGGATCGCGGTCACCGGCCGAATCTCGGTGGAGCCGTTCGTTCTTGCCGGAGCCGTCCTGTTTTGGGTGGCGGGTTTTGACATCATCTACGCCTGCCAGGATGTCAATTTCGATCTTACCCAGGCCCTGCATTCCATTCCCGCACGCCTTGGAATCGGGTGGGCACTGGTGATCTCGGCGCTTTTCCACCTGGTCATGCTCGTGCTGCTGGCCTGGGTGTTTATCGACGCATCGCTCGGGGTTCTGAGTTGGGTGGGGCTGGCGCTCGTGGTAATTGCCCTGGTCTACGAGCATCTCCTGGTCAAGCCGGGCGATTTAAGCAGGGTCGACGCGGCCTTTTTCGGAATCAACGGCGCCATTAGTATAATTCTGTTCGCTTTTGTGGGACTCGATTTATGTCTAGCCGCCTGGGCGAGATCCTGATCAAGAAGGGATTCATTACCGGAGATCAGCTGCAAAACGCCCTCAAGGTTCAGCAGGATAAGGGGGGACGCCTGGGGACCGTCCTGATCGGCCTGGGATTCGTCTCCGACACCGTCATCGCCAACGCTCTCAGCGAACATTACGGACTTCCGCCCGTCAACCTCGGCGAGATCGAGATCGACCAGCAGTGTCTAAATCTGATCCCGATGGAAACTGCCATCCGGTACCAGGTTCTGCCCCTGAAGAAGGTGGGCAACACGCTCACTGTCGCCGTCGCCGATCCGACCGACGTCATGATCCTCGACGAAATCAAGTTCATGACGGGGTTCCGCGTCGACCCGGTCGTCGCGCCTGAATCGGCCGTAAAGAGTGCTATAGAACGCCTTTTCGGCGACTTCCATTCTATCGAGTTGCAGAAGGTCTACGACGAAATCGTCGCCGGCGGAGAGGAATACGAACTCGACCTGTCCGACAAGCAGAAGGTCGACATTGCCGAACTGGAGAAGACCAGCTCAGAGGCGCCGATCATTAAGCTGGTCAACATCATTCTCGCGGACGCGATTCGAAAGGGCGTCAGCGACATCCACCTCGAGCCGTACGAGGGAGAGTTCCGAATCCGCTTCCGCATCGACGGGGTTCTCTACACCAACATGCGTCCTCCGCTCCGGCTTCGTGACGCGGTCGTCTCGCGGCTCAAGATCATGGCGAATCTCGACATCAGCGAGCGCCGGCTTCCCCAGGACGGTCGGATCAAGATTGCGATCGCCAAGGGAGACCACAAGAAGAAGATCGACTTCCGCGTTTCTACGCTTCCGACCCTCTTCGGCGAGAAGGTCGTTCTCCGACTCCTCGACCCGGATAATCTTCCCCGTGACATGAGCAAGCTCGGCTTCGAGGGAGAGTCGCTGGAACAGCTTCGGCGGGCGATCCTCCGTCCCTACGGTATGGTCCTGGTCACCGGGCCGACCGGTAGCGGCAAAACCAGCACCCTTTACACCTGCCTGAACCGGCTCAACACCGAAGAAGTGAATATCATGACGGCTGAAGACCCGGTCGAGTTCAACTTTCCGGGAATCAACCAGGTTCACATCAATGAGACCGTCGGCCGGACCTTTGCCGGGAGCCTTCGTGCCTTCCTTCGCCAGGATCCCAATATCATCATGGTCGGCGAGATCCGCGACCTCGAGACCGCCGAAATCGCCGTCAAGGCCGCGCTCACCGGACACCTCGTGCTGAGCACGCTGCATACCAACGATGCTCCTTCCACCGTCAGCCGAATGCTCAACATGGGGATCGAACCGTTCCTCGCCGCCAGCGCTGTGAGCCTCATCTGCGCCCAGCGACTGGTTCGCATGATCTGCACAAAATGTCGCGAGGAGATCGACAGCCAGACCGAGGCATTGCTCAGCCTGGGAGTGCCCGAGTCAGAACTTCACCGGGTTCGCACCTACCGCGGAGCCGGCTGCCCCACCTGCAACGGGACCGGTTACAAGGGGCGGACCGGGCTCTTCGAGGTCATGGAAATCACCAGCAAGATCCAGGACCTGATTTTGTCCCAGGCTACGCCCAACGAACTGCGCCGGGCCGCCCGCCTTCATGGGATGCTCACGCTCCGCGAAGTCGGCCTGACAAAGATCGCCAAAGGCATCACCACGGTCGACGAGGTGATGCGCGAAACCGCTCTCCTCCAGTAATCGGGCGACCGGTCGGCGCCCCGTGCAGAGATTCGGAAGTGCTTATCCGTCCGGAAGACCGGGCCCTGTCCACACCCGACACCCCACCAGCTCGCAATTTCTGACTTTCGAACGTTTTATTTATTGAAGGGCGAGGGAAGCAGGGGTTTTGTGACAGGGATAACCGATAAAGCAAACGCCCAACCTCTACGATAAACAAGACATGAGCGAACTACCGTACTCTATCACCGACTTGTTGCGGAAGGTCGTCGAACTGGGCGGCAGCGATCTACACGTGACGGCGGGATCCCCGCCGAGGATCCGCCTTCACGGCGACCTGCTGCCGATGAGCTACCCGCCACTTTCTCACGACGAGACCAAAAAGCTCGTCTACAGCGTCATGACCGACCAGCAGAAGCACCGGTTCGAGGAGAGCCTCGAACTGGACTTCAGTTTCGGGATCAAAGACATGGCCCGGTTCAGGGCCAACATCTTCACTCAACGCAGTTCGGCGGCCGGAGTATTCCGCCTGATCCCGATTGAGATCAAATCGATCCAGGAACTCCGACTCCCTGCGATCCTGGAGGCCCTGACGGAGAAGCCCCGCGGGCTCGTCCTGGTTACCGGGCCGACCGGGAGTGGGAAATCGACCACCCTGGCTGCCATGATCGACAAGATCAATCGGGAGCGCAACCATCACATCCTGACGATCGAGGATCCGATCGAGTTCCTCCACAAGCACAAAACTGCCCTGATCAACCAGAGGGAGGTGAAGTCCGACACCGGTTCCTTCACTTCGGCGCTGCGCATGGTCCTCCGCGAAGACCCCGACGTCGTCCTGATCGGTGAAATGCGGGACCTCGAGACCATCGAGGCCGCCCTCCGAATCGCGGAGACCGGGCACTTGACCTTTGCAACCCTGCACACCAACTCGGCCTACGCGACGATCAACCGCGTGGTCGATTCTTTTCCACCTCACCAGCAGCAGCAGATCCGGGCCCAGCTTTCCCTCGTTCTCGAGGGCATCGTCTGCCAGAGCCTCCTTCCCCGGGCCGACGGAAACGGGCGGGTGGCGGCGACCGAGATCCTGCTGCCAAATCCGGCTATTCGAAACCTGATCCGAGAAAACAAGGTCCACCAGATCTACTCGACGATGCAGGCCGGACAGGACAAGTTCGGAATGCACACCATGAACCAGAGTCTCGCCCGCCTGTACCAGGAGAAGAAGGTGACCTACGAGATCGCCTTGGCGACCTCGTCGAACGTGGAAGAGCTTCAGAAAATGCTGGGTCGCTCCGGAATGCCGGGGGCGACCCGCGCCTACTAGAAGGAGTTTGAGCAATGCCTCTATTTCAGTTTACCGGGCGACAATACGAAGGCGGCGCGGTGATCTCAGGGGAGAGGGTTGCGGCCTCGCGGCAAGCGCTGGCTGCGATCCTCAGGAACGAGAATGTTCTCCCCGTCCAGATCGACCAAAAGCGCGAGGCCCTTAAAACCAAGCGCGTTGGTCGGGTAAAGTCCAAGGACCTGGCGCTCTTTACCAAGCAGTTTTCGGTCATGCTCGACGCCGGCCTCCCGCTGATCCAGTGCATTGAACTCCTCGCCGACCAGCAGGAAAGCCTTGCATTCAAAAAGATCCTCCACCAGGTTCGCGAGGACGTCGAGGCGGGTATGACGTTGTCGGACGCCATGAAGCGGCACCCCAAGGCGTTCAGCAACCTTTTCGTCAACATGATCAGTGCAGGAGAGGCCGGCGGCGTTCTCGACGTCATCTTGCAACGACTTTGCACCTTCATCGAGAAAGAAGTCAGGCTCAAGCGCTCCGTCATCTCGGCGGCGGTCTACCCCACCATCGTCTTCTTCGTCGCAACCGTCATCGTGTTCATCATCATGGTCTGGGTCGTGCCGGTATTTGCGTCCCTGTTCGAGGGACTCAACGCACCGTTGCCCGCCCCGACCCGGTTCGTCATGGCGGTCAGCAGCTACACCGTGACTTTCTCAATTCCGATTATTATCCTGTCCATCCTTTCGGGGGTGGGATTCAGGTACTACTACGCAACACCTCAAGGCAAACTGCTTGTAGACTCCCTGATCCTGCGGTTGCCAATCCTGGGGATTGTTCTGAAGAAGCTGGCTATCGCCCGCTTCTCACTGACTCTCTCCACGCTCCTCACCAGCGGCATCCCCCTGCTCGATGCACTGGAGATCACCGCCAACACGGCCGGCAACAGCCTGTTGGAGAAGATCCTCCTCCAGGTCAGGAAAGAGGTTGCCGAGGGCAAGACCATCGTGGAACCGCTCAGAAAGGCCAAGGTCTTTCCAGCTATGGTGACCCAGATCGTCAACGTCGGTGAACAAACCGGTGAATTGGACCAGATGCTCGAAAAGCTGGCGGCCTACTACGAGGAGGAATCGGACGCCGCGATTGCCAACCTCATGACCCTGATCGAACCAGTCATGATCGTCTTCCTCGGGGTGGTCATCGGCGGCATCGTCATCTCCATGTACATGCCCATTTTCAGCCTGATCCGCCACCTGTCGGGATCCTAGGGAACACCTGATAACCATGGCAAACCCGTTACAGAATCAAGACTTGAGAAATAGGACGGATCGTGTGACGGCAATCACCAGCGTCACGGGCGAGTTTTCTTATAGTTCACTGGACAGCATGAAATTGACAATGAAATTGATTTTGAGTTCCAGAAGTTTTCAATAAAGGAAAGGGGTCCAGAATGAAAAAGCAACAAGGTTTCTCACTCATTGAACTTTTGATCGTCGTCGCGGTCATCGGCATCATCGCCGCGATCGCGGTGCCCAACCTGATCCGGTCCAGGGATGCGGCTCAGGAGGCGTCGGCCATCTCCACCCTGAGGACGCTGGCAACGGCTCAGATCACCTACTCGGCGACCACCGGGAACGGTCAATTCGGTACGCTGGCGCAGTTGAGGACCGCCGGTCTGATCGACGAGGCGCTCGCTGCCGGTTCCAAGGACGGCTACAACTTCGTCATGGCTAACGATGCCACGAGCTTCTCGATCAACGCCACGCCGACCAGCCCGAACGCCGCCCAGATGAGGTGGTTCTTCGTGGATCATAGCTGCGTGATTCGGTTCGCCCCAGGAGCAGCTGCCGGAGTCGGGAGCACTCCGCTTGGCGGCACGCCGGCGGCCTAGTCCAGACAACACGATTCTCATCAAAAAAAGGGGCCTCAAGGCCCCTTTTTTTGTCTTCCGACGACAGGCGAAAACCCCCAAAACGAGAAGAGGGGGCCTCAAGGCCCCCTCTTAAGTGATTCAATGGTTCGCGACCAGGGTTATCAATCGGCCTGCGCCGCTTCCCTGCCCAGCAGGTCGGCGAACGAGAAAGCCTCGCCCGCACGCTGTTCTTCCTCCAACTCCTCTTCCGTGGGCGGGATGTACGGGTTGGGGACGTCGATGTTCCGGTAGTAGTCCATGCCGGTCCCGGCAGGAATGAGCCGCCCCATAATGACGTTCTCCTTGAGTCCGCGCAGGTAATCGATCTTGCCGCTGATCGCCGCCTCGGTAAGCACTCGGGTGGTCTCCTGGAAGGAGGCTGCCGAGATGAACGAATCGGTACTCAGCGAGGCCTTGGTGATTCCCAGCAGCAACGGACGTCCGGTTGCCGGCCGGCCGCCTTCCTTCTCGACGCGCTCGTTTTCCTCCTGGAAGCGGAAGCGGTCGACCTGCTCGTCCAGCAGGAACTCGGTATCGCCTACGTCCTCGACCTTCACCCAGCGCATCATCTGACGAACGATGACCTCGATGTGTTTGTCGTTGATGTTGACGCCCTGGAGCCGGTAGACCTCCTGGATTTCGTTTACAAGGTAGCGCTGCAATTCCTTTTCACCGAGGACCCGAAGGATGTCGTGCGGATTCCGGGGTCCATCCATCAGAGCGTCACCCGCCTTGATGAATTCTCCCTCCTGAACGTTGACGTGGACGCCACGCGGCAACAGGTACTCGGCGCGAATCTCGGCATCCGCTCCCTGAACGATGACCTTACGTTGCCCGCGGCTGAGCCCGCCAAAATGAACGATACCGTCGATCTCGGTGATGACCGCCGTTTCCTTCGGCTTGCGCGCCTCGAACAGTTCGACAACCCTGGGTAAACCACCCGTGATGTCCTTGGTCTTGGTCGTCTCTCGTGGAATCTTGGCCAGGGTGGCGCCGGGGAAGACTTCGTCGCCCTGTTCGACCATCAGGTGGGCGCGGGACGGGATCAGGTAGGACTTGATCTCTTTCCCGTCGGCTCCCCGGATCTGGATCAGGGGCTGGCGCTTCTCATCGGGTGAATCGGTGATGACCTTGCGGGACAGCCCGGTCACTTCGTCCACTTCCTCCCTCATCGTGATGCCTTCGACGATGTCCTTGAAAGCAATTCGTCCACCCAGTTCAGTCAGGATCGCATTCGTGAACGGATCCCACTCGAACAGCTTCCGGCCCGGCTCGATCCGGGTTCCGTCCTCGACCATCAGACGGGCACCATAGATAACAGAGTAGCGCTCCTTTTCCCGACCCCGATCATCGTGGAGCAGAAGGCTTCCGGTCCGGTTCATGACAACCAGCACGCCCTGCTTGTTCTTGACCGTCTGGATGTTGTTAAAGTGGACCGTACCCGCATTCTTCGATTCGACAGTGGATTCTTCGTCGATTTTACTGGCGGTCCCACCGATGTGGAACGTCCGCATGGTCAACTGGGTGCCCGGTTCACCGATCGACTGGGCCGCCAGAACTCCGGTTGCCTCGCCCATTTCCACCATCTCACCAGTTGCGAGGTTGCGTCCGTAGCAGCGGCGGCAGATTCCGCGCTTCGATTTGCATATCAACACCGACCGAATAAGCGCTTTCTCGATACCCGCTGCCTGGATAAGGGCAGAGCTTTCCTCGTCGATCTCCTGATTGATGTCGACCAGGGTGTCACCAGTGAACGGATCGATGATCCGCTCGAGGGCTACCCGCCCGACTATCCGGTCGCGGAGGTTTTCGATGATCTCTCCGCCTTCCACGAGGGCAGTCATTTCGAGGCCGTCCAGCGTCTCACAGTCTTCCTCAGAGATAATGACGTCCTGAGCCACGTCCACGAGACGACGAGTCAGGTAGCCGGAGTCGGCCGTCTTCAACGCCGTGTCGGCCAGGCCCTTTCGGGCGCCGTGAGTAGAGATGAAGTACTGCAGCACGGTGAGCCCTTCCCGGAAGTTCGCCGTGATCGGCGTTTCCATAATCTCGCCGGACGGTTTCGCCATCAGACCACGCATTCCGGCCAGTTGACGCAGTTGCTGCTTGCTGCCTCGGGCTCCGGAGTCCGCCATAGTGAAGATCGAGTTCATCTCGGTTCCGCCCGCCACGAAGGTGGACATCCCCTGGAACATCTCGTCGGCGACCTTCTCGGTAACGTCCGACCAGATGGCGACGACCTTGTTATAACGTTCTCCGTTGGTAATGGCACCATCCAGGTACTGCTGTTCGACCTCGATCACGGCCTCGCGGGCCTGCTCGACCAGCTTCTCCTTGTTCTCAGGAATCAGAAGGTCGTCGATTCCGATGGTAAATCCGGCCTGGGTGGCGTACGAAAACCCGATGCTCTTCAGTTCGTCGAGCATGGCCACCGTCGTTTCGTGACCAAATCGCAGGTAGCAGTAGTTAACCAGTTGCTGAAGGCCCTTCTTCTTCAGCAGTCCGTTGACGTAGGGCATGCAGTCGGGCAGACGGTCGTTGAAGATGGTCCGGCCGACCGACGTCTCGATGTATCGGTGGTCAACGGTCTGAAGCTCGGCATGAGTCACGTCCTGGTTGTCGTACTGCTTCGTCAGGTCGATGAATTCGCCCGTGTAGCGGAACAGGATCGGAGAGAGCAACTCCACGTCTCCAGCCTGGAGTGCATGGTAGATCTCGCGCATGCTGGCGAACACCTTCCCCTCACCCTTGGCTCCCTTGCGAGATGTGGTGACGTAGTAATTGCCGAGAACGATGTCCTGAGAGGGAACCGCAAGGGGCTGTCCGTTGGCCGGCGACAACACATTGTTGGCCGCCAGCATCAGGACCGACGCCTCGATCTGGGCCTCCTGGGAAAGGGGTACGTGAACCGCCATCTGGTCACCATCGAAGTCGGCGTTGTAGGCCGTGCAGACGAGCGGGTGGATCTTGATTGCCTTCCCTTCAACCAGCACCGGTTCAAAGGCCTGGATACCCAGCCGGTGAAGTGTCGGTGCCCGGTTGAGCATCACAGGATGCTGCTGAATAACCTCTTCGAGGATGTCCCAAACCACCGGCTCCTGGTTTTCGACCAGTTCCTTGGCGCCCTTGATCGTCGTGGCGTGCCCATCCCGTTCAAGGCGATGATAGATGAAGGGCTTGAACAGCTCCAATGCCATGATCTTGGGCAATCCGCACTGGTGCAGCTTCAGGTCCGGCCCGACCACGATAACCGAACGGCCCGAATAATCGACCCTCTTCCCGAGCAGGTTCTGACGGAAGCGTCCCTGCTTGCCCTTGAGGGCGTCGGAGAGAGACTTCAGCGGGCGATTCTTGACTCCCCGAAGGACACGACCTCGACGACCGTTATCGAAGAGGGCGTCCACCGCCTCCTGTAGCATCCGCTTTTCGTTGCGGATGATGACTTCGGGAGCGTGCAACTCCACCAGTTTTTTCAGGCGGTTGTTCCGGTTGATTACGCGCCGGTAAAGATCGTTCAGGTCCGACGTTGCAAACCGGCCTCCGTCGAGCGGGACCAGCGGCCGCAATTCAGGGGGAATGACCGGGATCACGTCGAGAATCATCCACTCGGGGCGGTTGCCCGACTTGCGAAAAGCGTCAACAACCCGCAGTCGCTTGGCAAACTTGAGCCGCTTCAGCTGCGAGGTCTCGTTTTTCATCCTGAAGCGGAGGTCAATCGCCAGCGCCTCAACATCGGCGCGACGGAGCAGTTCCTTGATCGACTCGGCACCCATTCCCGCATCAAACTGCCCGGGATACTCGGCCTGCAGGGCCCGGAAACGCTCCTCCGTGAGGAGGTCCCGCTCCTTGATCGGAGCCTCGCCGGGATCAAGCACCACGTACGATTCGAAATAGAGAATCCGTTCCAGGTCACGCAGTGAAAGGTCCAGTAACTGACCGATGCGGCTTGGAAGGCCCTTGAAAAACCACACATGCGAACAGGGGCTGGCCAGCTCGATGTGACCAAGCCGCTCGCGGCGGACCTTCGACAAAGTAACCTCGACTCCGCACTTGTCGCAGATGACTCCGCGATGCTTCATCCGCTTGTACTTGCCGCACAGGCACTCCCAATCGGTTACGGGTCCAAATATCCGCGCACAAAAGAGACCATCACGTTCGGGCTTGAATGTCCGATAGTTGATCGTCTCGGGCTTCGTCACCTCGCCGCTCGACCACGAACGAATTTTTTCCGGCGACGCCAGACCGATCCGAATGGCCTCGAAGTTCTTCAGCAGTTGACTTCTTTCTACTTGCTCACGAAACATTCCCTAGACTCCTTGCTCCCGGTCGGGAATTCTTTATTCTGAAA
The DNA here is from genome assembly GCA_963777605.1 of uncultured Acidobacteriota bacterium. Classification (GTDB taxonomy): domain Bacteria; phylum Acidobacteriota; class UBA6911; order RPQK01; family JAPXNP01; genus CAVZRV01. The sequence goes on along the minus strand of CAVZRV010000050.1, from coordinate 3,087 downwards.
CCTGATCGACGCTGTCCGCACCCTCAGGTTCAGCAAGAGCACTACTGAGCGCGGCTTCCGCCTTGTCCATTTCTGATCGCCGGCGCAGCTTCTTCTTTGGCCGCTCGATCAACTCCACGTCCAGTGCCAGCGACTGGAGTTCACGGATCAGAACGTTGAACGACTCGGGGATGCCGGGGCTGTAAGTCGACTCGCCCTTAACGATCGCCTCGTAGATCTTGGCTCGACCCTGCACGTCGTCCGACTTGGCAGTCAGCAGTTCCTGGAGAACATGGGCGGCACCATATGCCTCGAGTGCCCAGACTTCCATTTCTCCGAAACGCTGACCTCCGAACTGGGCCTTTCCTCCCAGCGGCTGCTGGGTAATCAGGCTGTACGGTCCGATCGATCGGGCGTGAATCTTGTCGTCGACCATATGGCTCAACTTATTCATGTAGATGTAGCCGACGGTGATCTCCTGGTCGAAGGCCTCGCCGGTCATTCCATCGTACAGCACCGCCTTGCCATTGAGAGGAAGCTTCGCTTTCTCCAGTTCCGCCGCCACTTCTTCTTCAGCGGCACCGTCGAAAACCGGGGTTGCATAGTGCAGACCCAGCACTTTCGCAGCCCACCCGAGGTGGGTTTCCAGAACCTGTCCGACATTCATCCGAGATGGTACCCCGAGCGGGTTCAAAACGATCTCCACCGGGGTTCCATCGGGCAGGCTGGGCATGTCCTCTTCCGGGAGAATCCGGGAGATAACACCCTTGTTTCCATGACGTCCCGCCATCTTGTCACCGACGGAGATCTTCCGCTTCATAGCGACGAAGACCTTGACCATCTTGATGACGCCGGGCGGCAACTCGTCCCCTTTTTCAATGCGCTCAACACGCTCCTCGTAGTTCTTGTTAAGAGTTTCGAGGCGCTTGTCGGTTCGATCGAAGGTGGCCCGCACCTGGGCAAGGACCTTGTCGTCGGCAACGCGTACCGACATCAGGCCCGCGAAAGTCAGGCCCTCCAGCTGAGCCCGGGTCAGCGTGTCGCCTTTCTTGGCGACGGCCTTTCCCTTTGAGTCGGCCACCTTGTCGCTGGCTTCCTGACCCGTGAGGAGGCCAATCACTTCTTCCCGGCTCTCTTCTGTAATGATTCGGACCTCGTCATTGAGATCCTTCTCGAGCCGGGCAATCTCATCGGCTTCGATCTGCATGGTTCGGTTGTCCTTGTCCACACCCCGCCGGGTGAAGACCTTGACGTTAACGACCGTTCCCTCGATTCCCGGAGAGGCGTAAAGGGAGGCATCCTTGACCTCGCCAGCCTTCTCTCCAAAGATCGCCCGCAGCAGCTTCTCTTCCGGGGTGAGCTGAGTCTCACCCTTGGGGGTAACCTTACCGACGATGATGTCGCCGGGGCCGATCTTGGCTCCAATTCGAATGATTCCGCTGTCATCCAGGTCGGCCAGGATCGACTCGCTGACATTGGGGATGTCACGGGTGATCTCTTCCGGGCCCAGCTTGGTGTCGCGGGCTTCGATCTCAAGCTCCTCGATGTGGATCGAAGTGTAGAGGTCGTCCTTGACCATGCGTTCGCTGATCAGAATCGCGTCTTCGAAGTTGTACCCCCGCCAGGGCATGAAGGCCACCAGCACGTTCCGTCCCAGGGCCAGTTCGCCCATCTCGGTGCATGGGCCATCGGCCAATACCTGACCCTTAACGACCTGGTCGCCTCTTCGAGCCAGAGGTTTCTGGGTCATCGACGTGTTCTGGTTGGAGCGCTCGAACTTGGTCAGCTTGTAGATATCGACACCGGCGTCCCGAGTCACGTCACCTTCGGCCGCCGAAGCCCGGACGATGATCCGCTCGCCGTCCACCGACTCGACAACCCCGTTCCGACGACACAGAATTACGGCCCCGGAATCACGGGCGGCAATGAATTCCATTCCAGTGCCCACCAGGGGAGCTTCCGCTCGAACCAGAGGAACCGCCTGGCGCTGCATGTTGGAACCCATCAGAGCTCGGTTGGCATCGTCGTGCTCCAGGAACGGAATCAGGCTCGCCGCGACGCTGACCAACTGTTTCGGACTCACGTCAACGAACTCGATCTTCTCGGTCTCGACGAAAGCGGTGTTGCCCTCATAGCGGGCGCTCACCCGGTCCCGGACGATGCGCTGCTTGTCGTCCAGTTCCACGTTGGCCTGGGCGATAAAGTGCTTGTCGGCCTCCCAGGCGGTCAGATAGAAGGCATGCGGCTCGTAGCTGGCAGCCTTCTGCTTGGCCTTGAGGCTGGAGTTCTCCTTGATGATCTCTTCATGGGGATAGATCTCGTCTCGCTTGAGAACGGTCTCCCCGGGCTGGAGCACCCGGCAGTAATCTACGATCCGGCCGTCGACAACCTTGCGGAACGGCGACTCGATGAAACCGAACTCGTCGATCCGGGCATAACAACTCAGGGAAGAAATCAGGCCAATGTTCGGACCTTCAGGCGTCTCGATCGGGCAGATCCTGCCGTAGTGAGACGGGTGAACGTCGCGAACTTCAAACCCGGCTCGTTCCCGGCTGAGGCCGCCCGGTCCAAGGGCCGACAGGCGTCGCTTGTGAGTGATCTCGGACAGCGGGTTGGTCTGGTCCATGAACTGGGAAAGCTGGCTGCTTCCGAAAAACTCCCGAATGGATGCCATGACCGGCTTGGCGTTGACCAGATCGTGGGGCATGGCCGTGGCCATCTCCTGGTGTACAGACATCTTCTCCTTGATGGCCCGTTCCATTCGAACCAACCCGATCCGGAACTGGTTCTCCAGCAACTCGCCAACTGCACGGACACGCCGGTTGCCCAGGTGGTCGATGTCGTCCACCGAGCCAATACCGTTCTGCAACTTGAGGAGATAGGAGATCACCTCGAGGAAATCCTGCGGAGACAGAGTCCGCTCCTCCAGGGACGTGGTCAAGCCGAGCTTGATATTGAACTTCAGCCGTCCGACCCGGGAGAAATCGTACTTTCTCGGGTCAAAGAACATTCCACTGAAAAGTGCGGTCGCCGTTTCAATGGTGGGCGGATCACCCGGCCGCTGTTTCCGGTAGATCTCGATCAGAGCCTCGTCCTTACTCTTCCACG
>CAVZRV010000049.1:0-4537 GCA_963777605.1 uncultured Acidobacteriota bacterium | reverse complement strand
GAATTTCGGTCAGGCGAGGGATCCAACCTTCCAAAACCGCATCCCTCACCGTCGAAAAGAGCGCAAAGGGAGAAACTTTCCCCGCTTGGTCAGCACTGGGCACTGCCTCCTTACCCGAAGCGTTCCGACTTGGGCCCAAAGGTTGGTCTTGAAACGATAGTAGCGTCGCAGGCCCGCCAGGTTCTCGAGAAAGGCAGCGGCGACTGTCTGCTCGTCGAGGGGCCCAAGAGTCGGGTTGACCAGCAAGGCGTATTGGGAGACTCCCCTCGCGTCCTCCTCCTCGATCAATTGATAGTCGGTCATCGCTCCACCAAACGTTTGGGGAAGCCTCTCCTGCAGGATTCGCACTATGTCGGGGCCGAAGAAGGTCATTCCGTCGCCGGTCACCTTGTCGAATCCGCGAATCGTGTGTAAGTGCTTCCGGTACCCCAAGGCCCCAAACAGGCAGTCGCAGGAGCGGTTTTCCAGGATAGCGTGATCGCCGATTTCCGTATTCAGCAGGATCTTCGGGCAGGCGCGACGCAGCGCCGTAAGGAGGAGCGATCCGGCCGGCGTCCCCTCCGCCGAATGGCGCTCCCGCTGGACCACCGCGAATGCGTCCTCGAAGAGGTGGACGTCATCGGGACACGAGGGATGGCTGCACTGGGCGCCGACTGTTCCTCCCTCTGAAAACCCGTAGCTCTGCACGGCTCTTGCCCCTGCGGATTCGATCGCCGAACGCATTTGGGCGGTGAGGGCCTCTCCACGCAGCAGAAAGGTGCTGCCTTCCAGGGAGATACCGCGCTCCTCCATGGCGTGGCAGATTCGAACGGAGGTACTGGGGTAGGTGTTGAGACAAGGCCGCTGTCCCCGGGCCAAACAGGTCGGCCAGATACTCTCCGACCCTCCAGCTTTCTTCAACCGGTACCGTCGCGGGACGCTCGATTCCCAGGGCGCGCCGAACCAGGAAGTGAACAGCACCCGCGACGAACCGGTCCCGAAGAGTCGCCATTTTGCGATCGCAAACCACTTGCTGAGACCTTTTCCGAATCCAGCACAGCGCAGCAACCCGTTACAGATCCCCGGATGTGTGGGCGTGTAATACACCAGGGGAGCATCCATCAATCCGTGCTCGGCAAACCAGACCGCCCAATGAGGAACTGATTGCCGGATGTGTTCCAAGTCAACGACGACGCGAGTCGGTCTGCCCCGAGTACCCCCGGAACTGCTTTGAAAATGCCGGGTAATCAGCGGGTTGTCGAAATCGGACTCGCCAAACTCGAAAGTCTGGCTTCCCCTGACCGCAGGGGAAAACCCCTTGAACTCTTCAAAACTGACGTAGATCCCGGCCTTCAGAAACTGTTCGAGCGCACCCTCGGGGCCGTCGCGGATAACCATGGATCGCACATCGCCAAACTCGCAACCCGCAAGCCGGAACAGCTTCAGATAAGGGCTTTGTGCGTTCCTGAAGACTGCCTGATCGAGAATCTGGAGGAACGTCTCCTGCCGGAGTTGGAGTTGCCGGGCAATCCGCCGTTTTGCGGTACCAACCGATATCGGCTCTTTCACGAACTCAGTGAGTCCGAAGCCGAGCCGGGCCAACCCCCGGAGATTGGAGACGGCGGTCATCTCGCTTCCACTGGGAGCGTGATGTTGGCGGTCGTTCCTTTTTCCCCGGCCGGTGAGATGACCTCGATCGTACCACCCACAGCCTGAATGACTTCCCGAGCCAGATGAAGACCCAGGCCATGACGGGCCGGTTTCGTGCTGAAGAATGGCTCGAAAAGACGGTTTCTGATTTCCGGCCTTACGCCACAGCCATTGTCGGAAATCGAGCTGCTGTTCCCCTAGCCCTTTTCTCGAGGGAAATCCAGACCCTGGGATGCGCTTCGTCATGAGCCGCTTCGATCGCATTGTTCAACACGTAGAGCAAGGCCCGAGCGACCTCTCCCCGAACACATTGAAGGCGGCAACCGGATCAAGAGCTGTCGTGATAACCACCTTGCTCATCATCGCCTGGACATTAACGACCGTTACGAGATCGAGGATCAGCTTGTCCAGTTCAACTTCCCGCGGATCCTGTCCGACGTCTGCGATCAGCAGCAGACTCCGCAGCTTGCTCCCGACCCTCTGGAGGCTTTGGTCGACAACCTGGAGCGAATCCTTCACGTCATCCTCGAGTTGAGATTGAGCTCGAATCAGTTCGACATAGCCAAGGGCAGCCGCCAGGGGATTGTTGATCTCGTGTGCAATGCTGGTTGCAAGTTGGCCAAGGGTCTTCAGCCAATGCTCATTCAACATGCCGCTGTGCAGGGAGTACACCTGCTCCTGGAGCGCGCAGTTTCCCCTTGAGCTGATCCTGGAGGTGTTTCACCCGCAAAGCCGCCCGGGTACGGGCCAGCAACTCCTGTTGATGAACCGGCTTGGTCAGATAGTCATGGCCGCCCAGTTCCAGCCCCCTCACCTTTTCCGAGGACTCAAGTTTCGCCGTCAGGAAGATCACGGGAATGTCACTGGTCGCCGGGTCGGCTTTGATACGACGGCACAGTTCATAACCGTCCATTTTCGGCATCATGACGTCGAGGATCGCGACGTCCACCGGATTCTCTCGCAGCCAGTCCAGCGCCTCCTGCCCGTCGGAAAAGCCAAAGCACGTCATCCCCCCAGGCCGTGAGACGGATTTGCAGAAGCTCCACTGAATCAGGGTGGTCGTCTACTGCGAGGACGCGGGGCGCATCAGGTGGCCCATCCACGGAGGGATCAAACCTCGCGGGTCAGACCAGAATTGGGTATCCCCATGGTCAGTTCACCATGTTTCATTCGGCCACGTGATCCCCAATTCACGCGTGCCCACAATCATTGCTTGCCACAAACCCCGGGTTAATGCAAGCAAAGCTCAATTGTACTTCAATTCCGTACAATACCCTGAGGCCAGGAATATGGTCCGACTGCGCCGATGAAGATCGGGCTCGAGATGGCCATCGCTCCGCGACAGGAGAAGGTAACGGCCCTTGGACCCGGATTGAGCCGATGTCTCGCACCTGCCGTGCCATCTACCCCCAAACTAATCGCAATCGAGCACCGGAACAGCACGAAAGAGACCGAGTGACTGAAGGTGCCACCAAAACAGGGTGACAGTCCGCCTGTGAAAAGCGGCTCGAACCGGCCCAAGCATCAGGCTTAGAGGACCTTCTCAGATCCGCTGCTCGATCCAATCAAGGTTGCGTTTTGCCGAATCGACCGGATTGCGGTCTTCCGGTTCGTCCTCCCAGGAATAGACGCCCTGGTATTCCACCTCGCGGAGCGCCTTCAGGCATCCTTCGACATCGGCCACTCCCTCTCCCAGCAGGCAGGTTTCGTGAGCACCCGATCGCCTCACGTCCTTGATGTGGGTGTGCCGAACCAGCGACCCGCACGCCCGGATCACCTCCGGACCGGATACGCCCTGCGTCCCCAACCAGCCCGTGTCGATGCAGACACCAAGCCATTCGTTTCCACCTCCCACCTTTGAGAGGATCTCTTCGGGGCTCTTCTCCGGATGGTTCTCGATATTGAAACGGATGCCCGTCTCCCGACAAAGAGAAGTTGCATCGTCCGGATTCAATACTCCCAGTCCACCATCGACATGGGGAATCTCGAGCCATTCGCAGATCCGGGCCGTCTCGGGACTAAACCTCCCAGCGTAGGCGATCGGTTTCAGACCGGCCTCGGTCAAGATCTTCTTCCATTCCAACGCCTTGGCCCGGTCGAGGGTTTCGGGGGAGGCATGCGCTTCCCATATCTCCACCGCCCTGAACCCCTCTCCCGCTATCTCATCACAAATTGAGTGCCAAGCCTCGACGTCCGTCGCCGCGACCGTCTTCGCAATGCTGATCTCATCCAATTCTGCAACCGGTACCGGTAGCCTGTGACCCGACCAACCAGGTTCGCCGTATTGAACGCAACTAATGGCCTCTTCTCGGGTACTGAGATGCCGGCCCGGGCGCGTCCCGAAAGGGAACAGAGCGACACCCCGCCGAAAACGCAGCGTCCGAGAAACTCACGTCGGTCCAAGCAATTATCCCCCATCGATTTTGGCCAATTGACACTCATACGGTGCACTCCCAGCGAAATCAGGAACCAATTGACTCCCTGACGCGACACTTCCGCCACCTGACAGCAAAGTCGCTGCCGGCGAAACCGGCACGTGATTGCTCAATATTGGCGCACCTGTGAGTCAGGCGCAATAACAATAGCAGGGGCCGCTACCTCAATAAATCCGCCGTGCTTTTCGACGAATCCCGATGAGCACTCGCTCGATTGGGAAGGGACTGGGTTCCTCGAGAGCCAACCGATTATTCCCGATGATGCATCTAAGGTAGGCATCGGCCAAACGAGAAATGTCCACCCAAACGGTGCCTCTACTTCACCGTCCATCCGGAGTCAGCCGAAACAGACGTAGTTCAGGCCGTCCGTACTGTTCCGGAAATTCCGGCCGAAGCCCGGTTCGCTATTCGGCGACGAACTTCGAACGCGAATCGAAGGTAGGCTGATCAGCGTCGATGCTTGGTGCCCGCAC
>CAVZRV010000048.1:0-3869 GCA_963777605.1 uncultured Acidobacteriota bacterium | reverse complement strand
CGGGAGAGACAGGCGGGGAGAGGGGCAACGAGTGCCCCTCTCCGACAAGGGAGGGTGAATAAATCTATGTGATTTGCTGTAGATATTGCACGCAAGTCGTATGCCACCCAGCGACCCGCATAAACGCTGAGTTTCCGTGATTTATCCTGATCCGGTCCGGGGTACAAGACCCAAATCGCTTTGCCGGATGGTGAAATTCCCCACCTACGTCGGGCGACTCAGGTGGGCGGGGAGGCCGGAGGAGAGTCTCCTCCCGGCCAGATGGCTAGAACAGGAAGTTGATTCGGGTCAGCACGCCGAACCGGCTTCCAGTAGTGTCTACCAGATAGGGCTGGTAGTCGTTGTAGTCCTGGTACGTCAGCGCAGCCTCAAGGGCGTAGCGCTGGGCCATCAGCTGTTTGAGGCCACCTTCGAGGTAATACCAACGCATGCGAAGGTGGGAGTAGTCCTGCAACTCGTTGAGGGCACTATAGTTGAAACCAGGAGGGGTCCCCACCAGTGTGCTTGTATTTAGGTTCAGCCCCGAAAAGCTCGAAGAGGCTTCGGTGAGGATGAACTGGCCGTGCAGCGTCGTTGTGTCGGACAGCCGGTAGTTGGCTGAGATCCAGCCGTTGTGATCGTTGTTCTGGTTCTGATAAGCGTCGTAAAGGGAGCCAAACTGGCCCACCGTAACTCCGCCCGCTCAGCCGTCATAGACAGCGATCGTGTAGAGTGCGTCCGTTATTCGATGATGAAGGGTGTAGCTCGCCATGAAATCGAACCGTTCGGTCGGAGCTACCCAGATTTCGGCTGACGGGGCCACGGTCGTGTCGCTCCAGGTGTAGAGGTTGTTGACCTCGTCGTTCGAGTAATCCTTGACGCGGAGGTCCACGGTGATGGCCATCCGCTCGTTCGGGGCCCACGTCGTTGCCGCCGTCAATTCATGAGCATGCTTGAAGAAGTTGGTCAGGTTGACTTGCCGCTGGTCGTAGATGGTGAAGTACTGTAGCCCGGTCAGGGGTGAGTCCCCCGGAGACGGTTCCGGCTGCAGTGCCGGAGTCAGGGCGGCGTGGGTGTGAACGAATGGTGTGTCGGCCGCGGAGAAGCGGTACCGGGCCCGTGCCTTGATCGCCTTCGACGGCCGGCTGTTGAAAGCGGCTGTAAAGCGGTTCGTCCGGGTTTTCTCGACCTCCCCGTATGGGCGGGACAGTTGTTCGAACTCGTAACCCAGGCGGATCAGGGAATGACGTGATGTGAGAATCCGGGAGTCCAGCTTCGCCCGGGTAATGTCCTGCACCAGATTGGAGTGCTGCAGGAAGTCGGCTGGGCCGAAGTCCGTGTAGATCTCGGAGTAGGTCTTTCCCAGTTGTGGGCCGAAGTCGGCCGCCCGCTCGTTGACGTCCACGAGAATCTCGTCCGACTGCATGTTCTGGCTGCGCAGGCTGGCATTGAACCGGAACCGGTTGCCGGCCTTCGTCGAGTAGGAGCCGCCGGCCACATGAGTCTTCACCTGGTAGCCGAGGCTGCTGTTGTCGGACCGGTCGTTCACGTAGGTCGCCACGAACTCTCCGGCCTCTTCGCCGTTAATCCGGGCGCGAACCAGGTGCCGGTTCCTTTTGAAACGGGGGACGTAATTAAAGGGAAGGGGGCCACCCTCGAACTGGGCCCGGTTAGTGAATACCCGGCTCAGATTCACGGGGTGCTGGACTTCGTCGTAGATCTGGGTCGGTGTTTGTGCTCTTTCCTGGAAATCGCGGTTCAGGAATTCGTACTCGATTTTGGCAGTGTTGTTTCCATACTCAAAACCGGTTCGGAACTCCTCCGTCTCCCGATCCATATCGCGCACCTTGGACACAACGTGACAGGTGGAGCAGTGGTTGACCGCCCGGGCTTGATAGGTCCCCTTGCGGAGGATGCTCCGGTAGTCGAAATGCAGAGAAAGGAGTGGCATTCCCGGGATCGTGACCCGGTTGCGCCAGTTGGCGTCCTGGTATTCCAGACAGTACTTGATGCCCAGATCCTCGTTGGTGTGCTGGACCATGGGGCCACCCTTGGCGGCATCCAAATTGGTCAGGGGATCCTTGATCAGGCGGTGCGGCAGCTTCTTCAGCTCAAACTCACTCTTCCAGTAGCGTTTGAAGTCAAATGTGCCACGGTAGTCCTGGTCGGTTGCATCAACGCCAAAGTGTCCTTCGACGTCCCAGGCGATCCCGTCCGAGTAACCCCAGGTGCCCAGTCTTCCGGTGGGACGGGTTCCTTGCCGTACGGCTTCGTACTCACCAACCCGGTCCATTGAGCCGCTGAGGTTTTCAAACTCGGCCCCAATGGAGATGTATCCCCCGGAGTGGGCCGGAACCGGAAGGCCGACCAGGTCCGATTTGGAAGAGTCGGCCTGCTGCTCTTCTTCCTTGGGATCCTTCTTTTCAGTGCCTGCCAGTGCCGCTGCACTCGTTAGCAGCGCCAGCAGCCAAACAGCAGTTAAAAACCTGAATTTTCTATTCATGGTGAATTTCCTGTTTCTGCTAGCGGGTTAACGATTTGCCTTGGCTGGTGACACTCTGGCTGGGAAGGTCGGAACCATGGACGGCTTGGTGACACTGCGTGCACTTGGTTCCAAACGCGATTCGCCAGCCCGCCTCCCCGAACTGGTTCGTGACCGAACCGGTCGGCCGATCAACCGGGGTGGAAATCCCCTCTCGACCAGCGTGGAAGTGGGCTTCGTGACACTGGAGACAGATAAAGGGCTCGTTCTGTTTCAGCAGGTTGTCGGCCACCGTCCCATGCGGGGAGTGACAGGTGTCGCAGCCCTCGGTCACGGGTTCGTGATCGAAAAGGAAGGGCCCTTGTTTCTCGGTGTGGCAGTTGGTACAAAGTGCCGAGCGGTTCTCAACCGTCTTAAGCATGCCGGTTTCACTGCCGTGAACCTGGTGGCAGGAACTGCACCCCATCTTGCCCTCGCGCACCGGGTGGTGAGAAGGCAGCATCATGCGGGCGCCAACGTCTTTGTGGCATTCCATGCACAGGACTGACTCAGGCGCCTTGAGGCTGTTGCGGATCGGTGGAGCAATTTGATCCGGCCGTGTCAGAGATGCCCGCTCTATGAACCCGGGTGCCTGCGGCAGCGAGGGGCGGGACTGATGGATCTTGTGACAATTGAGGCAGGTGACGCCCGCCAGGCTGTGTTCCCCGAAGGGCCAGTACATGCCGACTCGCGACGAGTGACAGGACAGGCAGTTATCCTCGACAGCAGAAACCGTCGCATTTTCGAATGTGAAGATATCTTCCTTGTCGAGCGACTCAACGTGCACGCTTCCCGGCCCGTGACAACTCTCGCAACCCGTGACCGACCCGCTCAGTTCGAACGAATCGAGCCGAGCGTGAACGGACCGGATGAACTGATTCGCTACCTCCTCGTGGCAACTCGAGCAGACCTGAGAGCCAACATACTCAGCCCCTTGCGGGGTTTCAGCTTGGAGGCTCAACCCGGAGGCCGCGAGCACCGCGATCAGGCCGGGGAAAATACTTCTCCGGCAGAAACTACGCATACGCACTCCTTTCAGTATCTACAGCAATTACTATAGATATGAAGAGCAATTTGCATGCCGATATAGCAACATACGAATTCACTGTGATTCTGCCAATTGGCAAACGTAGCCCATCTGCAAGGATGTGCCTTTTGCCCCAATGAATGGATTGTTTGGTGGGTTCACTGGCCCACTCTGGTAACCTAAAATAGGTCCGAGGGAGCAAATGGGACCCTTGATCACCTGCGTGAAACGGATGGGAGGTTTTTTGCGTTGAATAGGTCCGGAGACATGGCGTGAGTGAACAGGCAGCAGGAGCACGAAAGGCACGGACGATCACGGCGATTCCGCTGGTCGCTCCCTTCT
>CAVZRV010000047.1:0-6286 GCA_963777605.1 uncultured Acidobacteriota bacterium | reverse complement strand
CAAACCTCGACGTAGAATGCAGTTAGGTAGTTCACACTGCAAGGACATTTTGTCCGGGGACTCAGGGATCCACGCAGGTTGATGGGAGTGCGGAGGAGTCCGCGCTCGCTGAAATAGGTCACTTTGGCGGATGCGTCCAGCTCAGAGTCAGCGAGGATCGTTACCACATGGTTCGCTCAAGACGTGGGCCGGTCGCGCTGGGTCCTACAGTGTCGATTGCCGGGCATTGACTTGCCGGGCTGATCGCCAACCGGGTTGAATCAGTCCTCAACAACCCACTGGACCTTCTTCCCGGTTTTCGTCTCCGAAAGCGCAATGATCTGGCGGTAATCGTTCTTGTCTAGCTTGAGGATAGTAAACTTGGCCTCGTCTGCGTCCTTGTAGGTAACTGTCAGCCAGTGCTTCTTGCCCTTGGACAACAAGGCAAAGATTGTCAGGAAAACCGCAGTCTTCCACCGTGGGTGCGAGGACTTCTCGTAAACGATTTCCTCGACATCGGAATACGGGATCCTCACGTAGTCGGCCCGCTGTTTGTTGTCGGTGACCCGGAATGCATCGTCGGTGAAAATCAGGTCACAATCCAGTTCTTTCAGCTTGTCGCCCTGCTGTTCCATCAGCTTGGTTTTCTTGAACGTGGGCAACGCTCCATCGGCGATAACCAAGCTCAGAAACATGGGAAGTAAAATCAGACACACGGCCTTCTTCATCAGACATTTTCCCTTGCTGGACTTGAATTGTTGTTTGGGCGGAACTCGCCCCGGGGTCTCGAAGCCATTCCTGCGAATCGGTGCCCGTCAATAGCCATCGGCCTCTTTGGGGGTTTCAATTAGCCTGTTTCTTGAATCTGGTTCCCAACAGACTTCGAGCGACGCAATTGTTTGTCGCCTCAGAACCGATCCACCGAGCCAATCGAGCAGAGGAGGATCACCTTTGCCAGCAGTCCCAGAATGACCACGACGACAACTGGCGCGAAGGCGGAAAACCCGGCCTGCCGACTCTTCGTCATAATCCAACCTCCTCGTTGTCATGGAGATGCCGGAGGAAGGGTCAACGACGATTACGGCTCACTGGACTCCCGCTTCTTCCGCCGTTCGTGCGCCAAGTGGATCCCCAAATAGGTAAACGGCAGAGGGAAGGCCCAGAAGAAGGGAGCCGCAAGAAACGCTCCAATGAATGCATAAACAGGAGCATCCCCGGGATCGGACGGACTCCGAGGAATGTATGTGACTGCACCGTGCCACATGATCCCAATCAGAAGTAGTGGCCACACGAGGGAAACGCCAGAAGCGCAGAACCAAAGCCACAGTGGTGAAAGGTTGCTGCGTCGCAATATCGTTCCGGCCAAGTAGCCGAGACTTATAGCCAAGGCGGTCCAGATAGCCAGAGAGCCCGGTAACCTCAAGAGCGCAACTTCTGTATCGGACATCGTCGACCACCCTAACTCGCCTCATGTTCTGCGCGGTCTTATTGGCTTGCATCCCGAGCGGCTTGAAAAGCCCACTCGACCGTCTCCTTGAATTGCCTGCGCGCCTCCTGAGACGCCAAGAGGCTGACCTTGAACCACGGTCGCCGTGAGATGGAATCCTCCGGCAGGGAGACGCCCTCGATTTGGTTCAGCCGACGGCGCAATTCCTCCCGCATCTCGGGTTGGTCGAAGGGCGGCTTGTTGGCCAGATACTGGAAGTAGATCTCCACGGAACCGTCCGTCCACAAGGCGAACACGTGGACTTTGTTCTTGCCCACCTGACAGATTGGAACGCACGATCCCTTCAGTGACCCTTCCCCCCACCAAATCCGATCTACCCTCTCCTTGATCCAGTCATAGAGATCTCTTGCCACCGGGCGCTGCTCCTCATCCATCGCCGCAAAGAAGCTCTCCTCATTCCACTGTTCTCGTGGCCGACGTCCTTTCGCTGCCTCGGAAGCAGCGGTCTGCCCGATGACCCGGGGAACCAGCGTGCGTCCTCCTCCTCCCTCATACTGACGGACCTCAACCGCGATCACCTCGGCCGGGTTCATCTGGCCATTCAGGAACTCGACGATCCGGCGCAGCTCCGGCGGAATCTTGTCAGCGACAAAGACCATGCGGATCCGCCCAGCACTCAAGTTAGCTTCGACCGACTCCCAGAATGCATCGACTCCATCTGCATTCCCCGGCTCCTGTCCAATGAAGTCTGCAATGGCACTGTCCGGGTCCTCACTCAACCCCTCCTCAAACCGGGTTCGAATGGTCTCTATCGGCCAATGGACCACCGCATTGGCCGCATAGTCGAGCATCTGAGCGACCACTTCCCGACGGACTCTGGTATCGCTGCTCCGCTTCACTTCCACCAGCGTCGGAACGCCGAACTGGTCCACGAACAGGTGATCCAAGAACCACCGGCCGCCGGAATCTTCGCTGTCGGGCACGCCAAGCTCCCGGGAGATATGAAGCCAACGGCCACTATTGGTACTCGCAAGGACCTCCGGGAAGCGCTCGAGAAGGCTCTGAAGCAGGGCCTCACTCTCGTAGGGCCCTTCGGTCATTGGTCGGATGTTTCCGTCTGGACTGATATGGAAGATCGTAGGCATAGGCTCCTTCCTACGGGATCTGGAGTTGAAACTCAAATCCGCTGTTGGCCTGCAGGGGCTCACGTCGTCAGCACCCGGCCGACTCATCTCCCGAACTGCCGGGGGAGTGGGAGACCTCGATTCTTTCTGAGGGAGCTTAGTTGACGAGAGTCGTCATTCTCCTTGCGGTTCGGGCAGTTGCACTGCCTTCTCCTCGAAAGTCTTGATCTGCCGCTGCAGTTCCCGTTTCTGTGCATCAACTCAGTTCGGTCCAGAGCCAAACGTAGATACCGTATCGCTTGCCCGTATTCATGGTCCTGAACTTTGATTCCAGCAAGCTTGACGTAGTCTCCGACGGGCACGCTGTCAACAGCGGTAGACGTAAATCGGCGAAATCTTTGGCGACCTCCAGTTTGCCGAAGGGTGAAGTGGCCAGCCCGAACCGGGGCATTCTTGCCTCAAACTCGAAAAGGTGAGGAAACTTCCCGAGAAGCAGTGGACTTGTAGGAGACGTTGTTGTCCGAAAGGCCGTCAAGTCGCTGACAAATCGAGCCTTTGGCACGACATCGACCTCTGATCCGGCTGCAAGCAGCAACCGCATGAACTCGATGGAGTAAGTCTCAAAGTTGTGTCCCGAGAATTCAACGAACCGACTGATCCGGCGGAGATCTTCTCTCCAGTGCCAAGAACTAACTCCAGTGCGGCCGCTCAGGAGGTTGCGGAATTATAACCATCTCGGAATCTCCATCTAACTCCTCTCACCACTTCCTCCTCCGCCAGTTCCTCATAGATACCCCGGAACTGTTCCAGCGCGGCTTCGAGGTTCTCCACGATCTCCGCGGCGAGGACCTCGGGTTCGGGCAGGTTCTCGGAATCCTCGAGGCTTTCATCCTTGAGCCAGAAGATGTCGAGGTTGGTCTTGTCCCGGGCGATCAGCTCCTCGTAGGTGAACGGCTTGAATCGCTCGGTCTCTTCCCGCTCGTGCCGGTTCTTCGGGTTGTAGCACTGCACGAAGTCCTCGAGGTCGGCGTATCGGAGCTGGTTCGTCTTCAGGGTGAAGTGCTTGTTGGTCCTCAGATCATAGATCCAGAGCTTCTCCGTCCACGGCTTCTCACTGGCCGCTCTGCGGTCGAAGAAGATGACGTTGGCCTTGACCCCTTGGGCGTAGAAAATGCCCGTAGGAAGGCGCAGAAGGGTGTGGACGTCGTACTGCTTGAGGAGTTGCTTGCGGACGGTCTCCCCGGCGCCCCCTTCGAAGAGGACATTGTCGGGAACGACCATGGCCGCGGTCCCTCCGATCTTCAGCAGGCTCTTGACGTGCTGGACGAAGTTGAGCTGCTTGTTCGAGGTCGTCGCCCAGAAATCATCCCGGGTGTAGCTGATGGACTGGCGGGTGGCCTTCCCCTCCTCACCGATCACCGTCACACTGCTCTTCTTGCCGAAGGGCGGATTGGTCAGCATGAAGTCGAAGCGCTGGCTGCCGAGAAAGGCGAGGGCGTCATTGACCTCCACGAGCGGATTCTCCATGCCGATTCCATGGAGGTAGAGGTTCATGGTGCAAAGCCGGGCCGCCTCCGGGACAATCTCCCAGCCGCGGAAGGTGTCATCCCGCAGGACCTGCTGCTGATCCCGGTCGAGTGGGCCCTGCTCCTTGAGGTACTCATAGGCCGCCAGAAAGAACCCGCCGGTTCCACAGGCCGGATCGCAGATGGTCTGCCCGGGCTTTGGCGCTACGCCCTCCACCATGGCCTTGATGAGCTGTCGCGGCGTGAAGTACTGACCCGCGCCGCTTTTGATGTCTTCGGCGTTCTTCTGGAGGAGGCCTTCGTAGATCTCCCCCTTCACATCCATATCGAGGCCGATCCATGTCTCCTCATCGATCATGGCGACGAGGCGCTTGAGCTTGGCCGGGTCCTGAATCTTGTTCTGGCTCTTCAGGAAGATGACGCCGATGACCCCCGGCTCCTTGGCCAGCTCCTCGAGGGTGTGCCGGTAGTGGATCTCGAGTTCATCGCCGTCGAGCTTACTGAGCTTCTCCCAGCGGTACTCCATCGGGATCCCGGAGGGCTTGTCCTCATAGTCCACCCGCTCCTGATCCATCTTGAGGAAGAGCAGGTAGGTCAGTTGCTGCAGGTAATCGCCGTAGCTGACGCCGTCATCCCGGAGGACGTGACAGTAATTCCACAGGCGCTGGACGATGGTCGAGGCTTCATTTGCCATGGGATCTCTCTCGTTTGATTCGCTCGAGCAGGACCGATGCGGGTTCATCATTGGGATCTTGAGGCACCAGCCGCCCTTCAAATGCCTTCTTGAGGATGGACTGACGCAGGCGCTGCAATCTCAGCATAAGTACCGTGAGCTTGCCCCAATTCGCCCAAGACACCAAACTGGGCTTCGAGGATACGGATAATCTTCAGATTGTTCGAGTGGCGGAGGAAGCGGAATCGCCAAACTTCGTACGTTTGAGAGGTTCAACCTTGGCCTACCAACACCGTGAATTGCTCGTTTTGTGCGCAATCTGATCGGGTGGGAGTTCAGTGCGAAGTTGACGTATGGGGAAAGAACGATCTTCGGGTGTGGAGAGAAGCGGATACAGTCGGCTTTGACTATTGCCCGGCCCAACCAATCAGGCACAATCGCCGCTCTTGGAAGCTCGTTCCCCAGACCTCGACAATGACGACATCCCCTTTGCAACAGAATGCTTCGAGCCTGTTGAAGTGTTCTTCGCTGACATGGGCTTTCTCGTCTACAAACTCTCCAGTCACCGACATTTTGCAGGCGTACGACCCGCGGCCCTGTATCAGTGTAATGGGAAGTCTTGAGATTCGAGCCGAATGGCCGTTGGTGCATCGAATAGGGTTCTGTGATCTGAGAGTTGCTCCAGCGATGCCCACACCCAGCCTTCAGGCAATCTTGGTAGTCTGGTCTCTCGGGTGCTTCTGGCTCCTGATACCTCTCCTCCACCCCTTCGGCGGCTTCTTCCCCTTGGCCTCGTACTTGGCCAGTTCGGCCTCTTCCCACTTCTTTCTCCGCTCGGCCAAAATGCGCTTCAACAGTTCCGAGGCGGGTTCAATCTCGTCCTTGTGTTCTGCCCGCCACTGCTCGGTCAGCTTGCCTTCGACCGCCGCCTTGAGGACCGACTGCCGGTAGCGTTTCAGAAGCTTCTGGGCCCGCTCAAGGGCCTCCACGCCCGCATCCAGCTTGGTGAACAGCTCTTCGATCTTCGCCACGATCCGGCGCTGCTCGTTGAGGGGCGCGATCCGCGAGAGGGAATCGCTTCAAGGCCGAGAATTCAATGCTCTGGACGGTCGTCCCGTCTTTCGAACAGGTGTCCAACATCCGGCGGTTTTCAGCGGCAACCTGATGGAAGATAACGCCGATTCGATTCCGTTGGCCGGAGTCAGGACTTTCAGATCTTGGTTCACCGTTACAGGTTTGGCCGCGACTGCAACCGGCAGAAGCCGCCTGAGAATGCCACTCCGGGTGTGACGAAAAGGACAGATCCTTCCGGGACAAGATTAGCTGCTGAGTTGGAGAGTGCGACCTCCGTAATGTGATCTTCCGTATCTTGGATGATTGGTAGCTTCATGTCCTTGGGAGACACCCAAGGAATCTTTCCCGAGGACCAGCACCCCTTGATCCGTTTTGAGCGGGTCCCCCCTCCAGACCACTTTCCGAGTTGACCCAGCTTCGCGGCAGCCCAGCTCTCCGGGAGGCTTTCCTTCGAATCCCCGCT
>CAVZRV010000046.1:0-13157 GCA_963777605.1 uncultured Acidobacteriota bacterium | reverse complement strand
TTTCATTTCGGGGGACTGCCCGGCGGCCGCTGGTGCCGGGGTCTGACGATTGTGCAAGAACACGGATCATCCCGACCATGGCGAGCGCCCAGCTCAGGACCTCGAAGGACTCCTTCTGAAACCAGAGGGCACCTTCGAAGGTGTTAAAACCGAGAAACGTGGTAACCTCTGCGTCTTCGCACAGATTCCGGAGAATGTGTCGGGCAGCTTCGCGGATATTGCCGGACGCCGCCGAATCTCCCTTCGCCGAATCGAACCAGGACTCGTGTCTGAGCAGAATGCGCAGCAACGATTCATAACGCGGACGGTTGAGTGCCTGACGGTAGTTCTCTGCCATTACCGGGGTAACCGCCGCCGATATCCGCGATGGTATTTCCCAGTCATCAAGAGTCGATGCGGAATCCGCAGAGAGGTGGGCAAGCGGTGAGAGCAGGATCCAGCCGACAATTGCGGCAAGCAGTTGAGAGTTTTCCGGAAGACCGTCCGCAAGAAGTGTCGCTGACGACGCAGTGCAGGACCGCGCATAGGAAAGAGCATCCTCCGTTCGTCCACCAAAGTCCCCGAACTCGACGGCACGCAGGAGAAAATTGCCGTACTCCGTGAAGAAGGGCTCAATTCGC
This sequence comes from uncultured Acidobacteriota bacterium, assembly GCA_963777605.1. Lineage (GTDB taxonomy): Bacteria > Acidobacteriota > UBA6911 > RPQK01 > JAPXNP01 > CAVZRV01. Next base: position 12,537 of record CAVZRV010000046.1, on the reverse strand, counting down.
TTCGGATCCACGCCGTGTTCAAGAGAGCTGAAGATCGACTCGATGCAGTCGCGCGCAAGCGCGGGTGCAAGCGGCGCGTACAGCGGCCGGTAGTGAATGTCCCTCAACGCTGCGTCTATGTCGGGAACGCCATTTCCGGCAGCCTGCCGTTCCAGGGCACCGTAGAGTCCGGCTTCGGTGTCTTCCTCTTCACGAATTTCGGTAAAGACCTGGCACTGATATCCGGATAGTCCCACATGAAGCCCTTTTTCGGCCAGCTCCGCGCTGTTACGAATGAACCAGAGCCCCGTTCTATTTTCAAACAGCAGACAATAGTGGCTGGCATCCCGATGGAGGCCGAGGGTTTCGGCCAGATCCTGCTGCGCAAGAACTCGCTCTCCCGCTTCGTTCTTCTGTGCAAATGCGGCACAGACGCGAATCCAGCCCCACGCACTCTCATAGGCATTATTGTACAGAATGAGCGCCGACTCGTGACCGTGCCGGTTGGCGTAGGCAAAGACATTTTCGTTCACCGTTCCATCGTTCGCATAAAGATCAAACAGCGAGAAGTTCTCCACTTCGGCAAACAGATAACGCTTCTTGATGAGGGGAAAAATCTCACGTTCATGACGCGTCACCACCACGCTGTCGGGTTCCTCCGCCAGGTAGGCGCGGCGATACTCCATGCCGTATTTCTCGGCGAACCCTTCGATCTGACCGTGGCCGAACATGGGCAGGCCCGGCATTGTAACGAGCATGGTGCAGACGCCGAAGTACTTGTCCTCCGTGCCGAACTGTGCAACCGCCGTCTCTTCGTCGGGATTGTTCATGAAGTTCACGAAACGCTTGAGGATGTCTGGATCGAACTCCAGTGTGTTCTTGATGGTCTAACGGTACTTGGCGTTTTCCTCGATCCTTCAACATGTTCATGAATGCGCTGTTGTAAACGCGGTGCATTCCCAGAGTACGGACGAAATAGCCTTCCATCATCCAGAACGCCTCGGCCAGAAGCAGGGTGTCCGGGAGCTTCGGCGGCCACGCGGTCGACCACTTCCCGCCAGAACTCATGCGGCATTGCGCGGTCGAACTCCTGCTGGTCATGCCGTGTTCAGCACGCGACGGGATTGCGCCGCCGGTGCCCGGGTTCGGGGAACCAGAGCCGATGGATATGTCGCTTGGCAAGCGTCATGGCCGCATCGAAGCGGATGACTGGGAACAGGCGCGCCACATGAAGAATGGTTTGGATGACCGCCTCGCGGACTTCAGGATTGAGATAGTCCAGCTGCGCGGTGTCGTTCCACGGCATGCTGGTTCCGTCGTTGCCGTGATAGATGTAGCGCGTCTCGCCGGATGCTTGATCCACCCGCTTGAATACGACGGCGGCGTCGGTCCGGTCGAAGTAGTGATCTTCGAGATAAACACCGATATCCGGGCTCCGTGAAAGGTTCTCACCGCTGAAGGTATAGCCGGGAAAGGGCGGTTCCGAGGCCTGAATGAACCGCTCGGGGTGCTGCTCGACCCAGGTGCTGTCAATTCCGGTGTGGTTGGGCACCATGTCGCTTGCAAGTCGGATACCGCGCGCCGCACAACGGGTCTTCAGATGTCTCGAGCGCATCCCATCCGCCGAGCTCGGCGGCAATCTCGTAGCCAAGAAGCGAATATGCGGAACCTTCGGCCTCACCGTTTCCCATCTTCCGCTTTATGCGCCGGGATGCGGGGCTTCGCTCCCAGATGCCGATGAGCCACAGAGCCGTAAAGCCCCACGATGCAAGCCGATCGAGATCTCGATCCGGAATCTGGTCGAGCGTCCGTATTTCCCTGCCGTACTCCCGAGAGAGCTGATAGAGCCAGACCAGGATGTTCTTGGCTATCATCACAACCCGCGGCATCCACTCCCGATCCTGGCTGAACCGTTCGAGCTCGGCCTCCTGTCCTCCGAACTGATAGACCTTCGTCTCACCGGGCCCCGGTCCGGCAAAGAATCCCTTCTGGTCCTCTTTGAACAGATCGAGTCCCCGCATAACCTTCAGTACCAGGTCTCCAAGGTAAGTTCCCCAGTTCTGCCGAATATATCGCAGCTGGCCTTCGAGAGAGTCAGGCTCGTGGCGGACAGGCTCCAGCAACAGATCCAGAAGCGGAGCAGAATCAGCGGGGGCGAGGGAAGTGACCAGGCGTTCCATTGCAGCCATGACCCGATTATAGCCGGGCAGACTCCTGGTGGAATCCACAGAAAGAAGCTCGCTGAATCCGAGAAAGGCCGGATTCTGGTTTTCGATCCAGATCAGAAACAGCTCTTCCAGTGCAAGCACGCGGCCGGATTCGCCGGACTCGAGCGAATCGAGATACGCATCCGTCGTCAGAAGCTCTCTGTATACATCCACCGGCGGAAACTCATCGGTGAAGCTGTGCAGCACCGCATTGACCTCTTTCTTGCCGACGGCGGCGTACAACTCGTCGAGGAGGTGCTCGAACAGTCCGGTTTCATGGTCTTCCCGGTAGCGCAGCAGAAGATGATGAAAAAGCTGGTCCATCAGTCCAAGCGCATTGACAGATGACACGTGAACAACCCGTTCGGGATTGACGGTAACATCTCGGTGCCGGTTCATGGAGTGCACGAGATCGCGAATGGATTGTATGCGGGATGAAATCTGATTGCCGGTAGAACTGAACAGCGCGTCATTGAACCCGTAGGTTTCCCGTGCTGCGCGGGAAAGATTGAACTCCCGCGGCCGCTGAGTACGCTTGGTGCGATCGCCCGAGTCCTTCCTGCTGTTGCTGTTCATTTGTTCCGCTCTTCTTTCCATGATACGCTCCTTTCCCGCCGCCGGGAAACAGTCTCCCGTACGAAATCGCACCAATCGCCGAACTGCTCCAGCTCTTCGAGCCGGACAGGAATACGATAGGTCCAGTTTAGGTCGTTGTAGGTTCCGGGCACATTCACCCGTTCGTCTTCAGCTTTCGGAACCCGAAGTTTCTCGCTTGCGGCCAGGAGGTCCTGAATCTGGAATATGCAGATTGCCGAACCGGCATCCAGCACGCCACGGGTCACAACCCGCGCGGTCGCCACATCGTAGGTGTCCGGGCATGCTCCCTTCAGGCCAATGGACTTCCAGAACAGTTTCCGGCTTGGATCGGCTTTCCACCACTCTCGCATGGTCGCCGTGTCGTGGACCGAAAGTGCGCAGACAGTGAGAAAGGGGTAGTCCATGGGTTTTATATAGGGCTGGCCCTCTTCGCTCCACCTGCGTGCCCAGCGCGGAATCCTGAGCCCGAGAATGCCAAGATCCTCCAGTACCCGAGGCACGCTCTCTGGAATGACTCCGAGATCTTCGGCGCAGGTAAGCATGGGTACCGTGGTATTCATGAATGAGAGCAACCGACGTCCCTGCTGTTCCCATATGACCTCAGAACGGGATCCGTTCTCCGCCACAATGGACTCGAATTGTTCCTTCTCCTCGTCGAACAGACCGTCGTACCTGCTGCACTCCCTGAACTTCCACGAGGGGGCGAATGTATCGGGACCAGTCCTTAAGAGGGCTCGATCACGAAAGATGCTGAGCAACTCCTCCCGCACATCCGGACTGACCGGAAGCTCGGTAATGTCGCGTTCGCCCTGAATGGTGCTTGAGAAGAGAAAGAGATCCTCGCTGCCAATGCGGAGGAAACATCGGTCCATCAGTTCCTTATGCCCCTCGAGCAGCCGATCGACAGTCTCGCGCTCAATATGTGGCTCTGAAAGCCAGCGTATCCGACCCGCTGCGAATCCTGCATTGAGAAGTTGCTCGGAAGTGATCTCCGCCGAGGGATGGAAATGCCCCATGGTACCACTTTCCTGTCGTGACGGGATTGCCCAGATGCGGAAAAAGCCGAGGACGTGGTCTATCCGATAGGCGTGGTAGAACTTGTCGGCCTGGCGCAGCCGATTCTTCCACCACGAATAGTCGTCGGAGGCCAGCGCATCCCAGTTGTACACCGGAAAGCCCCAGTTCTGGCCAAGATCCGAAGAACATGTCCGGCGGGGCGCCGGCGCGCAAAGACAGGTTGAAGAATCCGCGGTTTGCCCACACATCCGCGCTGTCGGCGTCCATCAGAATTGGAAGATCGCCTTTGAGCAGGATACCCATTGCCGAAAGCTCACCGGAAGCACGGGATAGCTGCTGCTCGAGGCGCATCTGAACCCAGGCGTAGAAGTGAAGCTCGGAAGCGACACTCTCGTTGTCCCACATCCTCCGGATAGCCGCCGGATCAGGATCCCGGAGCTCGGTCCATGTGCTCCACGGGCGCTGTTCGTTCTGATCCTTCAGGAAACGAAACGCGGAATACGAGCGGACCCATTCGTTTTTCGCCATCCACTCCGTGAGCTCAGCTCCTTCCCGGATCGAAGCCGCACACTGGCTGAACACTTCGCGCAGCACTGCACGCTTCCCGTCAAGCACTTCGTTGAACCGCACCCGTTCGAACGAATCGTATTGTTCCCGGAGCGCCTGAACATGGAGAGACACCTCTTCGGAGCAGTATGCGAGTTCAGGCAGATCCTGAAGCCGAATATAGATGGGGTGGAGGGCGAAAGCACTCATGGCACTGTAGGGAGAACTCTGAGCGCCGGAATCGTTCACCGGGAGCACCTGGATGATCTCGAGCCCGACGGAGCGGCACCATCTTCCAAGCAGGGGAAGGTCGGCGAACTCACCGACCCCGCAATTCGTTTCCGACTTGAGTGCGGAAACCGGAACGAGTACACCAGTATAGGAATGATCAAGGTCGGGGAACTTCATGGCACAAAACCTCTCGAGCCCGAAGATGGGGCGGACGTTCACGATTGTCCGGGAACAACCGTTGTCCGGGTCGTCATTGAGAGCCAAGCATGAGGAAACGACTCAGAAGATGAACCAGTTCTTCCCGAGCCATCTTGACTTCATGCATATGGTTACTATAGCAAATCGGAGACCATTGTTGTAGAATGCCGCAAACACGCAGGAGGGACGCTATCCAACGGAAAACAACGCGAAGAATTGTCGGCACGGCGGTACCCACGATCCTTATTCTCACTGCTGTGCTCCTGGTGGTTCCCCGCCTTACTGTCTCTTCCGCACAGTCCGGTGGTACACCGACCGGTACCGGACAACATGCCCCCTCCGAGCAATCGGCCCCGGTAGACACGAAGGCGCCAATTCTCCAGGCCCCGGAATACCGATTCACGACGTCCGATGCGCTCGAAGTCTCCACTGATGGGGGGAAAAGCTGGACCGCCACCGTTTCGCCAACTGCGACAACCGCTGAAGCCTCTCCGTCGAGCTCCCATCTCCTTGCGTACGGGTGGGATTCGGCTGCGCCGAATCGCGTGGCAGTCGCCGCCGCCGACCGGCTCTATCTTTCGGAAGACTCCGGATCGAGCTGGAAAGATGTCCCGATCAAGGATCAGATTAACCGCAATGTAAAACTCACCGCAGTTGACCTCTCTCCCTTCGACCGGAACACGATGCTCGTCGGCACGTCCTTTGACGGCTTTTACGAAACAACGGACATGGGAAAAACGTGGAAGCAGGTGTGCGACACTCCTTCGTTGAAGTTCTTCTACCGTGGTGCCGGATTCTGGGAAGAAGTCACTTCGGTTGACTACGTGCCCTCCGATCCCGAATCGGTCATATTCACCCTCGGGTACGGCTACGGCACATACGAGTGGAATCGGAAAAGCGGGAAGATTACCCGCCTCGATACCGGGAACGAAATTGCACCTGCTTCACTTGAAACGAGTGTCCCTTCTCCGCCGCTCACGACCGTTTCTCCGGGCTGCGAAGGAACGCATGGCGAAGGCCAGTAATCGTGTCGGCATCTACGTGTCGCCCGTAAATGCGAAGCCGGACCGCCTGCCCGCTTACCTCGCACTGGCAAAGAAGGAGGGACTCAACAGCATTGTCGTCGACTTCAAGGACGACTTTGGTCTTCTCCGTTACAAGAGCGAAGTGAAAGTGGCGCTCGATGCAGGGGCAGTTCATCCGCTCTTCAACGCGCGTTACCTCATCGAGCAGGCTCACGCAAACGGCATCTACGTAATTGCGCGAATGGTCGTATTCAAGGATCGTGAGCTGTACTACTACGAGCACGGCAAATATGCTCTCTGGGATTCGACCACGAACAAGCCGTGGGGGGTCTACCGGAAAGAGACGGTTCCGGTGGAGCAGTCAAAGAAAGACGCGACCGGGCAGAGCGGAAACGGTGCGACGTCGACTGATCAGAAGAAGACGGAGGAAAAGACCGTTCAGGTGGAATGGTGGGTAGATCCCTATTCCCAGTTTGTCTGGAATTACAATATTGCGATTGCGAAGGAACTGCAGAAACTCGGCGTCGACGAGGTACAGTTCGACTATATCCGGTTTCCGTCCGACGGATACGTGAGCCACATCGTTTCTCACTACAAGGACCCCGGAATGGACCGTGTCGGGGCACTTTCGGGCTTTCTGAAGAAGGCGCGCGAATCCCTGGATGTCCCTATCAGTATCGATGTGTACGGGTTCAATTCATGGTATCGAACGGTGTATCTCGGACAGGATATCGAAGAGCTCTCCCGGTATGTAGACGTTGTGTGCCCAATGTTCTATCCGTCACACTTCAGCAGGGATTTCTATCCGAAGATGAGCTATCTGGACCGTGCGGAGTTCATCTACCAGGAAGGATCCCGCCGGGCTGAAGACATAGTTCATGGCACCGCGGTCATCCGTCCATGGGTCCAGGCGTTTCTGATTGGTGGAGAGCTCAAGTTCGATAAACCCACCTACTGGAAGTACCTGACAAACCAGCTCACGGGTGCAGCAAAGGGAAAGGTAGGCGGCTACGTTCTCTGGAATGCATCCGGGCACTACTACATGGTTGCCCATTCAATCCGGAAATACACTGCTCCCCTACTCAGATGCAGCAATTCCTCCCGTCGTCTCCAACACTCCCTGAGCCATCAGCATTATACTGAATACGGAGGCTGGTCGGTGATCACAATACAGCAATGGGCGGAGCAGGTTGTTGCCGAGGTCGAGAAGGTGTTTCTCGGGAAACGTCTCGTCATAGAACGGCTTCTTGTTGCAATCCTCTGCCGTGGCCACGTGCTGATAGAGGACGTACCCGGCCTCGGAAAGACGATAGTCGCCCGTTCCCTCGCGACATCTATCGGCGGTGTTTTTTCCCGAATCCAGTGTACCCCCGACCTCCTGCCCGCCGATATCCTCGGCGTATCGATCTATAATCCGCAGGACTCGGAGTTCCATTTTCACCGCGGACCGGTTCATGCGAATGTGGTTCTTGTGGACGAAATAAACCGCGCAACGCCGCGAACCCAATCCGCGCTTCTGGAAGCAATGGCTGAGAATCAGGTGAGCGTCGAAGGAAAGAACCTCCCGCTGCCGGAACCATTCTTCGTCATGGCCACCCAGAATCCAGTCGAGTTCGAAGGCACATTTCCGCTTCCCGAGGCGCAGAAGGACCGATTTTTTCTCTCCCTGAGCGTCGGGTATCCGGAACGGGATATCGAAAAACAGATAGTGGAAAACCAGCGACGGATGACTCACCCGGTTGTGGATTTGCAGCCGGTTACGAATCCTGAAACAATCCGGGCAATGCAGGAGATGGTCCTCTCGGTGTATGTCGACGAGGCGGTGTTTGACTATATGGTCAACCTCGTCGAAGCGACCCGAGGCGCTGCGGGCGTCCGGATTGGTGTCTCTCCGCGGGGAACGCTTGCACTCTACAAAGGAGCGCAGGCTCTCGCTGCAGTTCGCGGAAGGGACTACGTCGTTCCGGATGACGTCAAGGAGCTCACGCACGGCGTCTTCGATAAGCGGATAATTCTCAGCGCAGATGCCCAGATCCGAGGAACGACCGTTTCGGGAATTGTCGACCGGGTGCTCGACTCGGTTCCAGTGCCGGTTCTGCAGAGCGGTTCATGAACGGCGGGGCGGCGATCGGGCTTGCAGCATCGATCTTCCTCCTCCTGTTCATTCCCATAGCGCCGGTTCAATGGGTGGCAATCTTCTTCATTACCGTTACATTGCTGTCCAAACTCTACTCGGTCAACATACGGCATTCGCTCTCGGTCTCCCGGGTCGAGGGAACGGTCAAGGTCTTCAAGTTCCAGGAAGCCCTCATCGAGCTCTCGGTAGTGAACCGAAGTTTTCTTCCGATCTCCTATCTTTCCCTCATTGACGATGCGGGAAATCTTGCTCCGAGAGACCAGAATCGGGCGGCACTTTCGTTGCGACCGCGGCAGAGAATTACCTTTCGCTACGAGCTCAAGGGCTACAATCGCGGGATCTATCCGCTCGGTCCCGTTCAGATCGCCACCGCGGATCCGCTCGGATTCTTTCCGTGGCGTACTGTCCTTCCCGCTACCGGAAGCATGGTGGTCTATCCTTCGGTCTACCCGCTGTCAATTCATTCCAAAGACGGGAATCCGTCCGGTAACATGCGGGTATGGAACCCGATCTACGAGGACGTGACAAACTATCGCTCGCTGCGGGAGTACGTTCCCGGCGACGATCCGAGACGCATTAACTGGAAGGTCTCGGCACGGATCGGATCCCTCCAGACCATGCAGTACCTGCCGGCCATCAGTTTTCCGGTGCTCATTCTGCTCGATCTGAACTTGAGCCACTGGGCGGTGCGCAACCGGTACCAGCATACCGAACGGGCAATAGAAGCTGCAGCGTCGCTCGTGCAGAGTGCTACAAACCTGGGTCAGCCCGTAGGCCTTCATATAACCGGAAATATACCCGGTAGCTCGGAGGACGAGACCGGAATACGCTCTACGGCGCTTTCCGTGAGCGCGGGGGTTCCGCATTCTGTGGCGGCGCTCGAGCTTCTTGCCCGAATTGCCACGACAGTGCTTCCGCAGGAGGAAGGGCCGATAGCTCAGTTCTTCGGGGGCGGCAGCAGGCTTCCGACGGGCGCGCGGCTTTTTTATGTGGGTCCGGCGCTCGATTCGGCTTCGCGTGAATTGCTCGTGCGCTCGGTTCACGCCGGCACGAACGCGGCTCTTCTACGTTGACGAGGGAATCCGGGCATCCGATTCGATGCTCGATGGAGTTCTTACGGTGCGCTGGGTGACTCCCGCCGGGGAAAAAATCGTTGATTGATACACACGCATCACAATTCAGGCGAACGGTCATTCATCCTGCAATGAGCGTTGCCCTTCCTTTTCTCTTTCTTCTCTCACTTGGAGTCATTGTCAACGAAGCGGTAAACTCCATCATCGGTGTGAGCTCCGGGGCGTCGGTGCAGGTATTCCCCCCCATAACCTTTCTCCTGCTCCTGTTCATGCAGATCGAAGAGTCGGTCGGCTCGTATCTCGTGCACCGCGAGCGTGCCGGCGCATTTGCCCGGATACGCGAGTTTGTGCTCATTCTGGCCGCAGTTTATCTCCTCCTCGCGTTCTTTCGCGGTGGTCCCCTCCTCCGGCGTCTGGTTCCGGATCCACGCACCATTGCACGGGTGTCACTCTTTGCGGTCGGGTGGCTGCTGAGTGCCGGGATCCATTCGCGACTGCGCGTGCTGGAGACTTTCCACCTCATCCGTGGGGACCACCGCGGCGAGGCGCTGCACCATGCAATAAGGCAGTCCACGCACGTAGTAGGTGAGGCAAGGGAGGGGCTTCTTTCAATCCGGAGATCGGCAAACCTCTACCTCGGGTTGATTGCAGTCGTTCTTATTGCTCTGTGGCTCGTCGGACTGCCTCCCGGAGGCGGCGCATATCTGTGGTACTGTGTCTTCTGCCTCGGCTACGTTGCAACCCGGGCGTCCATCAACATCTTCATTGATGAGATGGACTTCGCGGCGGACGGTCTGACGCTCTCCCTTGACCGGATCCGCCACCGGATCGGCGTGGCGGCGGCGCTCGGCGGCATCGCGGCCCTGATCGCCCTGCTCATTGCCGCTGACCGCTCAATTCTCCCGTTTTCCCTGCTGCTCAGATTCTTTGCGTGGATCGCATCGCTGTTTCAGCATGTCACCGCACGGCCGATCGCCGTTACTCCGCCGCACGCCGATCAAAACTCAATGCAGCTCCTCTCCCGCTACCTCAGACAGAAACCGCAAGGACCCCCTCCGGCGTGGCTGAAGACCCTCTGGGAGGTGGTTCGGGTGCTCGGAATTGTCGCCGCCGCCGGACTGGTTCTCCTTTTTCTTTTCGGACCACTCGTCTCCCGCGATTTTGCCGCCTTCCTGAAGCGGTTGCACCCTTTGAAGGTCGTGCGCTCACGGGTTGCCCGGTTTTTTCGATCGCTTCGAAGACAGATCGAGGCGGTCGGAAACCTGATCCTTCGGGTCTTCTCGGGCCGCGCTGCCGCCGGGTCTGAGGCGTTGCGGGATTCGAGGCGCGCCGGCGTACGCACCGTTTTTCGTCCGGACCGGAAAAAGCGGAGAGAAACCGACCTCGTGCGCCGTGAGCTGATTCGAGTCATTGAATGGGGAGAGACACACGGAGACGCCTATTTCAGCAATCTGACAGCAGCCGAATACGCTGCGCGCCTGCAGGATCGATATCCGGAGCTGGAGGAGGGGTTCGAACAGATTGTGGGAATTTGCAATGAGGCCATCTACTCGCAGCAGACCATAGGTACAGAGCGTTTGCACGTCCTTCGTCGGACGGTTGACCGTGTTCTTGCGTCTTACTGAAGCTGGTTCAGCCGGTCCCGGATACGCGCGGCTTCCTCGTAGTCTTCCTCTTCGACCGCTTTTGCGAGGGCATCTTCGAGCTTGTTGCGTTCACTCTCTTCTGCGGGTTCGGTAATGACCTGGGTCTCGTCTTCGGTAATGAGGTTTATCTCAATGCCTGCCTCTTCGACCACCGTGTCGGAAATGAGAACCGGACAGTGGAGGCGCGCAGCAAGGCCGAGGGCGTCTGAGGGCCGGGAATCCACCGAGAGTTCGTTTCCGTCATGCACCATCTTGATCTGCGCATAGAAAGTTCCGTCTTTCAAGTCGGTTATTTCAACGCGCTCAATCTTCGTTGCAAGCTGTTCGAGGACGCTCAGAAACAGATCGTGGGTAAGTGGCCTCGGCATGGGAACCTTCCCAAGACCGATGAGGATAGACTGTGCTTCGAGTTGACCAATGAAAATAGGAACTGCACGTTCGGATTCCAACGGCTTCACCAGGACAGCGTTGCCCTTGTCCGTGCGTGCGACCGTCCAGATTTCAGCTTCCACCAACATAGCGTTCCTCTATTCACCAATACTACGCCAACTCTCCGACTTTTTCAAACCAGGTACAGGAAAGGGTCGGCGGGGTCTGATTCTTCGGCGTATAAGTTACTGGTAAACCCTATGCTGGACAATTCAACCCCGTTGCGAAACAGGGTCATGGCCGCTTCATTTGAAACCGATTCCCGGGTCCACCTCGGATGGTTCTGCTGCACCAGGAACGCCTCCGGATGAGGCATCAAACCGAGGATCTGTCCGCTTCTGTCGGTAATCCCGGCAATGGCGTTCTCCGAGCCGTTCGGGTTCGTACCCTCGTAGGTGAACGCTACGAGATTGTTCTGCTGAAGAGCCCGGCTCACCCCTGCATTTGCCGTAACGAAACGTCCTTCGCCATGGCGAATGGGAACCGAAAGCGTTTCCAGACCGCGAAGCCATGGCGAAGGATTCTGTGGATTCACCCGGATTCTCACCCATTTGTCAACGAAGGTACCGCCGTCGTTGTGAACCAGCGAAACCGACGGCGTCCAGTCCTGCGACAAGTCAGGGAGAATTCCACTCTTTACGAGAACCTGGAAACCGTTGCAGATGCCGATAACCAGACCTCCACCGGAAATGAAACTCCGAATATGCTCACGAAGGTGTCGACGGATCAGAAAGGCGAAGACCTTCCCGGAGCCGAGATGGTCACCGAAGGAGAATCCTCCGGGAATCCCGAGAATTCCGTAGTTCCCAAGTTGCACCGGGTTTGCGCTCATATCGTTGAGATGAATCTCCCGGACCCATGCACCGGTGCGCCGAAACGCCTCGGCGAGCTCCTCGTCGGCATTGATACCGTAGCCGGTCAGAATGCATACGTTGACCATCGACGTTACATCTCCATTTTCCACGCTGCCACGAGCTCATCGATGGGGAGTGATAGGACCAGTTCGCCCTCGGGACCGCTGGTGAACTTCACCGTCGGACGCGCGGTAACCACCCCGACTCGCGCGACCGGCAACCCTTCGAATGCCGCTTCGAATGAACCCACGGCGTCCGCCGCTACCTCAACAACAAAACGCGACGCGCTCTCAGAGAAGAGGAGAGCGGCCGCATCCAGGGAACGAGAATCAGCAGGAACCCGCGAAAGATCCACCTCTGCCCCGAGCCGTCCTCCTATGGCGCACTCGGCAACGGCTACGCCGAGGCCCCCATCCGACAGATCGTGAGCTGAAAGGATGAGCTGCCGGTCTATGGCCCCCGAGAACGCCTGATAGAGGGCTCGGGATCGGTCAAGATCTACACCGGGAACCGCTGCAAACGCACCGTCTTCTGCACTTCCGCCCGCCCTGCGGATAACCCGCTGGAGCATGCTTCCGCCGAGCTCGGCATATGTCCG
>CAVZRV010000045.1:0-34248 GCA_963777605.1 uncultured Acidobacteriota bacterium | reverse complement strand
CGATCACATTGTCCAGTTCAACAACTCCCGGCCGTAGTCGAGTAGCGGGGGTTTTCCGAACCGATCTACGTAATCCTGATTCACCCACGGGAATCTTGCCCGCCAAGGTCCATCGCTCGAACCTCCCTTCCAACGGATCGTAACAACGCCGAGTTCCAGGAACAATGGCCGGATCCCTTAAAGAGTGAAACCTGCCACGGATAATCCTGTCATTGGGCTCGCTGTTCAGAACGCGAACGGAGTGAACGCGACGCCAAACTTTCATTCATTTCCCATCGTTGAATCCCGGCTCCCTCCCCCCACTCCTGGCCTTCGACAGCGCTACTGTTCAGTAGCCAAAGGCGCAGCCGGCGCGCCTGGGGTCGCTCGCTCCGTGCCAGTTCCCTTCCCCATCATTGAGGATGGCCTGGTAGCCCCCGAAAAACTGCTGTGATCCCAGCGGGTTTGTGCGGTGTCCAAGGTGCTCGAGCTGGCGAATGACTCCCTGGGCCACGCCGACCTCGTATGCGACCGACCCGCCCTGTTCCATCCGCTCCCCCCAGGGCTGGCTGGAACCCATGTGACGGATTCGGGGGGCGTCCCCCGCTTCCTGGATGTCCATTCCGAAATCGATCATGTTGACCAGCACCTGGACGTGGCCTTGAGGCTGCATGTTGCCGCCCATCACCCCGAAGCTCAGCCAGGGCCGGCCGTTCCGGGTGACAAAGCTGGGGATGATGGTGTGGAAAGGGCGCTTGTGAGGCTCCAGCCGGTTGGGATGCTCCGGATCGAGATTGAACATCGCACCCCGATTCTGCAGGACGAAACCGAGGTGGTTCGGCACCCATCCCGATCCGAACGCCCAGGAGTTGCTTTGGATCAGGCTCACCATGTTGCCGTCCTTGTCGGCAACCGCCATGAAGATGGTGTCGTGCTCTTCCGGCATGTCGCCCGGCGAGTCGGTCATCAGGACGCGGTCGGGCCGGATCAGCTTTCGCCGCTCGGCGGCATACTCCTTGGAGAGCAGGCGATCGAGCGGGATCTTCGCAAATTCCGGGTCCGCATAGTAGCGGGCGCGGTCGGCGAAGGCCAGCTTTTTGGCCTCGATCAAGACATGCAGATATTGGGCGCTGTTGAATCCCATGGAGGCAAGGTCATACCCCTCGAGAATATTCAGCATCTGGAGCGCGGCGATTCCCTGCCCGTTGGGAGGAAGTTCCCAGACTTGATAGCCCCGGTAGTCAACCGAAACCGGATCGACCCACTGTCCGTGCTGATCGGCAAAATCCTTCATGCTGAGGAACCCGTTGTGCCGCTTTGAAAACTTCACGATGCGCTCGGCAATTTCACCTTTGTAGAAGGCATCGCGACCGCTGCGGGCGATCATTCGATAGGTGTCCGCCAGGGCCTGGTTTTTGAAGAAACTTCCGTTCTTCGGAAAGTGGCCATCCGGCATGTAGGTGTCGGCGAACCCGGGAATCTCGTAGTAGTCAGGCCCCGGATCGTCCCAACCCCTGATCGGAAAGCCGCTCTCGGCATATTCGATTGCAGGCTGCAGCAATTGCCCAAGACCCATGGTTCCGAAACGCTCCAGCAGCATCGACCAGCCATCAACGCACCCGGGCACCGTCCAAACCGCCGGCTCCTGAGCCGGAATCGCCGTGTAGCCCCGCGATTTCACGGCATCGATATCGATTGCGTAAGGCGAGCGTCCACTGGCATTGAGTCCGTAGAGTTTCTGTGATCGGGCATCCCAGTAAATCACGAACAAATCGCCCCCGATTCCGGAATTGGCGGGCTCCGCAATTCCGATCATGGCGTTCGCGGCTACCGCTGCATCGATGGCGTTGCCCCCTTTCTTGAGGACGTCCAGACCAACCATGACGGCCAGTGGCTGGCTCGTTGCCACCATGCCGTTCGGAGTCGAAACGATTGCCCGGGTCTTTCCCATCATAAACCGCCGGGTTCCTCCGTCCTGGGCAGAAAGGTTCACGAGGGCAAACGTACCGACAACCAACACCGGAATCAACCGCTTCCAAGACTCAAAACCGCGCATGCAGACCTCTCTCGTGGAGTGGGATTGGCAATAAACAGCGTGCCCAAGATAGTCCGGAGGGAGCTTCCATGGCAAGTCTGGGCGGCGGAGTCTCCTGGTGGTCACTGGGCAAGCTGACCTGAAACTTCATTTGGGATGAGTTGAAAAACCTGGACGAATTGGATGCGTCTGGACGGGGATTGAGGCGATCGGTGGAGAGCCAGGGACGTGATTATCGGCTGGATCCTGGTTCCTGGTCTGGTGCCAGACGTGGATGAGTGATGATCACGGGATCGGCGCCGGACTGGCCCCTGAAGGGGGCCTGTTTCCAGGGGGCTGTATCAAAAGTCCCCCTCCTCAAAGCGTCAAGCAAGGTCAGAATTGTCACCTAAGTATAATAAAATGATAGGGTAACGAAGATTTTGGAGGTGTTTTCGTGCCCTTTCGTCCCAACCATCAAAAGCAGTTGCTGCTCCTGCCGCCCGACCTGGAATCGATGGTCCCGGAGAAGGATCTGGTGCGGGTGGTGGACGAATTTGTGGAGACCCTGCCGAGGCGGATGATCGAAGGTCGGCGGTGGAAGCGGCGGGGACGTCCTGCGTATTCGCCGCGGGTGATGCTGAAGATACTTTTGTACGCCTATAGCCAACGGGTGTACTCGTGTCGAGGGATTGCGAAGGCGTGCCGGCAGAACCTGAACTTTCTGTGGTTGTCGGCTTTGGAGCGGCCGGACTTCAACACGGTGAACCGATTTCGGTCGGTCCACCTGGCGGAATGCCTGGAAGAGGTCTTTGGGCAGTTGATGGAACTGCTGCTGGAGCAGGGGTACGTGAAGGGACGGGACTATTTCGTGGACGGGACGCTGGTGGAGGCGGATGCGGGGAAGTACACGGCGGTCTGGCGCAAGAACGCAGAGCGATATGCGGCACGAGTCCGGCAGCGGGCGAAAGAGATTCTGGCCGAGGTGGAGCGGATCAACCGGGAAGAAGACGAGGAATATGGGGATCGGGATCTGGAAGAGACGGGGGAAGGGACGCAGTTGACGGCGGAGGCGATCCGGGAGGCGGCGAAACGGCTGGGACGGGAGTTGGAGGAAAAGCAGGCCCGGAAAGAGCGAGGGGAAGCGAAAAAGGATCCGAAGCAGCGGGCGGTGCGGCGTCTGGAGCAGGAGGCGGAGAAGCTGCAGAAGTATGAGGCTCAACAGGCGGAACTGGGGGAGCGGAACTCGTACTCGAAGACGGACGCCGGGGCGACGTTCATGCGGATGAAGAACGGGGAATTGCGGGCGGGCTACAACGTGCAGGTGGGGACGGAAAACGGGTTCATCATGGGGTACTCGGTGAGCCAGAGTCCGAATGATGCCAGTGCGTTGGCCGGGCATCTGGAAGCGCGGGACCGGCAGGGGTTGGACGGGAAGCCGGAGCGCGTGATCGCGGATGCGGGCTACGGAACCGAGGAGAACTACGAGGCGCTTGAGGACGGGGGATCGAAGGATATGTGAAGTACCCGGGCTGGCACCGGGAGGTGACGGGGAAGCTGAAGCGATTTGAGAAGGCGGCGTTTGGATACGACGCAGATCGAGACGAGTATATCTGCCCCGAGGGGCGTCGGTTGGTGAGGACGGGGGATGATGGGTGGAACGGCGATCGGGCTATGTCACCGAGGCGATCGTCTACGCGTGTGCGGATTGCCGGGTTGTCGGTGGAAGTCGAACTGCACACAGGGGGAAGGCAACCGACCCTGAAACGGCTGCCGAAACTAAGCCATCAGTCGCGGGTGCGGCAAAGGCTGACGTCGGAGGAGGGAGTCAAGCTGCGTCAGCGGCGGGGATGGGAGACGGAGACGCGGTTTGCGATGATGAAACGGAATCTGGGGTTTACCCGGTTTCGGTTGCGGGGATTCGGGAAGGCGACCGTCGAGTTGGGCTATCTGGTGATCGCGATGAATCTGATGCGCCTGGCCAGTCCGGCAGCACAGCCGATCTGAACCGGAAATAAGAGCTCGAATAGGCCGAAAGAACGAACGGATACGACTGGATTAGATTGGTTGCCGAAGCCGGCTGACCCGGCCGCGAAAAAGGCCGGGTCAGCGGGAAACAAGCGAAGGCTGGACACCTTTTTGATACAGCCCCTTTACGGTTCCCCCATCAAGAATCCAGCCCTGAAAGGGCGGCACAGCTCTCCGGACGTGAAGAATCGGCGCGACCTTACAGGCCGCGATCGCCTTGCCGGGACCACAGACCCAGGGCAAGCCCTGGGCTGAAACCAAGGCGCCAGCGCCAGGTCCAGTTTCACTCTCTGAATGATCCGCGCTGGCCGCGGGGGGCGGGGCTGACTTCATCTTGGATGCACTGGAAGGCTTGGATGATTTGGAGGACCTGGATTAACCGGCAAGGTCGGGGCAGGGTGATCCAGGCAGCCGTACCTGGTATGTCGCCCGGGCAGCTTGCCCGGCAATTGCCGTTCCCAAAGGAGCCGTCGCCTATCGCGAAATTGAAACGCCAAGACGCCAGGGGCGATATTGTTGAAAACAAGAGATTTCTTCGCGCCTTCGCGTCTTTGCGGTTCAAAACACTCGTGGCAAGTTTCACTCTCGGAATGGTCCGGCCGCGCGGGGGCGGGGCTCACCATTGATGGCTCAGTAGTTGGAAAAGACCTTCGAAATTGAGGCCCTGAACTTCTCTCCAGGGGCCAGGGGTATGGCCTCCAGGAGATCGACGCGGTGCCTGATCCCAGGACCCAAGAATCCCTCCATCATCCCGTCGATCGCCTCGACATCGCCTGAAGGCGGTGCCGTCTTGGGCACCAGGCGAAGCACAACCAGGTCACTGCGCTCCTGGACCATCTGGTACTGCTTGACCCAATCGAAGCCCTGCTCCAGGCGGGAGAGGACGTCGCCCGGGGAAGCGGCGCGGCCGTCCGGAAGGATAATCCGGTCATAGATCCTTCCCTCGATTGAATCGATCGTCTTGTAGGGCGCCCCACACCTGCAAGGTCCCCCACCCTGGGTGGCAACGTCACCAAGGCGGAACCGTATAAAGGGCTGCGCAAAGGAATGCAGTGCCGTTGCAACGACTTCTCCTCTCTTGCCCGCCGCGGCGGGTCGCCCCTCCCGAATGACCTCGAGAACGACTCCTTCCTCGCAAACGTGCAGACTCCCAGTCGCCTTGCACTCCCAGGCAATCATGTTGAACTCATGACTGCCATAGACTTCCCGGACGGGCGCCTGGAAGGCGTCGCCAATCCGTTGTTTCATGCCCGGCGTCAATGTGTCTCCTCCAACAATCACCATCCGGGGGCGCACCTCAAGGTTTGCCTCCTGAACGGCGTCGGCAACCAGGGACGTCAGGTTGGCGTATCCCCTGACGACGTCGGCGCCAATCCCGTCCAGCCGATGGGCTATTTCGCGCGGACTCAACGACGAATTGAGACGGCTGACCCGGAACATTCCCAGGCGGTTGAGAAAGCCGACCCACGGCTCTCTTCGGGAATCTCCACCAACGAACCGGATCCCGGCGACCGAGTCCCTGATTCTCATTCCCATCTTCATGTACACCCTGAAGCGGAGTGCACTCAAATAGCGGTCTTCAAAGCGGGTGCAGCGAACCGTGAACGGTCGCCCCGTCGATCCCGAGGTGGTGCGGGCGAGAAGTCTCCGGTTCTTCACCCGGGAACTGACCAGGTCTTCCGGGATGGCGGAGATCAGGTCATCCTTGGAGCTGATGGGGATATCCCCAAGATCCTGGATCCCCCGAAACGCTCTCGGGTCGAAGCCGTGTTTCTTAAAGAGGCGCCGATAGTAAGGGACACTTGCACCTGCGTAACGGACCAGCGAAACCAGTTGACGGGACTGAAACCGGCGCAACGCTTCCCGGGTTAAGAAGCCTTTCGCCGCCAAAATCCAGACTGCTTCAGTCCGATTCACGACCGGCATCTGCCGTGTCTCCTTCGGCACCGCAAGCCCGCTCTCGCTTCGAAAGAACGACAATCGGGCGGCGTTCTCCCATCTCATACTGCGGGATCCGAACCTCCACGACTTCGAGCTGAGGCTCCAGGGCCCTGAGTTGCTCGCTCACCGTTGGGAACGAGTACCGATCTCTTTTCCCACGATAGAGATGGATGGTCCGTATTACCCGGGGGTCCCAACCCGTCCGCCTGGAGAGGCTTTCTTCGTCAATCTCGAGAGTCTTCCAGTAGCTCCAGACCTCTGCGAGTTCAACCCCGTCTTCCGGGCTCTCCTGCAGCGCCATGGCAAGTCTGAATTTGAAAACGTGGAAGTTGCCGATCTGAAGATTCAGCAGATCCTCGACTACCTGCTCCGGCTTCTCGCGAACCTCGACGGCTGCGTGAAGGCGCAGGATGCCCAGTCCCCGGGCGCGCAGACTCTCAGCTGCCACACTTGCCAGTTCGCGGTATTGCCCGGGGTAGCCGACGCAGCTCAGGCTGCCATCACCGATTATCAAGTCGAGGCCCCCCCCACCCGCAAGCCGGAGCGTATCCGCCCATTCTCCACAGGTTGCCTTTCTGAACCCGGGGACATCTCCCGGCCATACCGATTCAAGCATCTGGGGAGCGTGATCGATGGCCAAAAGGTCGGTTTCAGCGGGCCATTCCATCAAAGCCAGTTCGGGCGTGACGCCCCAGAGCACCACCCGGTACCGTCCCCCGCCCCGCTCGAGGCGGTGCCGAGCGACAACCTCGAGGATGACCTGAATGTCCTCCGGGGACGGTTTCAGCGGAGGTCCCAGAAATGACCAGGAACTGGAAACACTGTTCCAATGTGCACTTTGATCGGCGACGTTCATAGGCTGTGAGGCACCATCTACTCGAGCTCAGGATCCTTGCGTCTACTCGATTACCTGAAGCCCGCGGCTATGTCAAGGGTTCCGGGCAGGCTGCCCGGATGACATTCCAGGCACGGCTCGCTGGATTACTCCACCGTCGTCGGGCAAGCCGCGCGGGCACCGTGCCAGGCAGGGCAGCGTGGACTGCTTTGCGGGGTAGCGGAGGCGAGTTGAACGTGGTTGAATCGGCTTGACAGCGGACTCCGCTGAAGTCGAATTCGGAGAGGTGCCATGAAGTCATTGCGATCACCTTTTGCCGTCTCGGAGAACAAGGGCCCGACCCGCAGCCTCTGCGCACTCGTCCTGGCCCTGCTCTGCTTTCCTGCGGCCTGCACGGAGACCCATCCTCCAGTCGATGCCGCGGCCGCAGAACCTTTGGCCAATGCCGCCGAAGTGAAGAAGTGTGTGGGATTCTGCAAGATCGCCTAGGCTTGAGGAGCCGCTATTGACATGAAATAGCGATGAAAATAGACTAATTTCATGTCAAAGACCATGGTTCAGATCCGCAATGTGCCGCCTGAACTCCATCGGCGGCTGAAGGCCCGGGCGGCTCTTGAAGGGATGTCGATGTCGGACTACGTGTTGCGCGAGTTGCGCAAGTCGTTGGAGCGCCCAATGCGCCATGAGGTCCTGGAACGGCTCCGGACTCAAGCCGATCGGGTCTTCAAGTTGAGCCCGACCGAGGCGATTCGGATGGAGCGAGACGCAAGGTGATCGTCCTCGACGCCTCCGCTCTTCTGGAGTTGCTTCTGGGCACCGCTCGTGGAAAGTCTGTCAGCGTTCGGATCCAGGACCCGGCCCTCAGTCTCCACGTTCCGCATCTCGCCGACGTCGAAATCACCCAGGTGCTGCGCCGCTTCGTGAGGGAAGGTGAACTCGAACCGGCACCGGCGTTGACGGTTCTCGAAGATCTCCGCTCGCTCGACCTGGAACGGCACGCACACGAACCGCTTCTGGAGCGAGTCTGGGAGTTACGGGAGAATCTGTCTGCTTATGATGCCGTCTATGTCGCTCTGGCCGAAGCGCTGGAAACGGTCCTGCTAACGTGTGATGCCAAGCTGGCCCGTGCACCAGGTGTCCACCTTCGAGCCGAACTGATCGAGTGAGACGACGGCCCGAACCTGCCCGGCGAACGCCAGGTGACGATGACGCTAAAGGAGGTTTCCGTTGGCACCGGACTGGAGATCGTGCAGGAAGGCGTACCCGATGTTATCCCTCCGGAAGCCTGCTACCTTGGCTGGCAGGAATCGCTAACGCTACTTGCGAAACTGGTCGAAGCCGAGATTCCAGGTTAGTGGCTTCGGCCGCGGAGACAATCAGTGATGATTATCCTACCCTGACTTTCAAGTCGTCCCGCGCCTGCAGCACAACCTGGGTAATCGGCTAATTCAAGGTACAATTCGGTTCGACGCGACGAGCTTCGGCTCCGTCGACGGATTGGAATGCTCATAAATTCACAGGCAGGGCGATCGTCCCTGGAGGTACGCACTGATGAAACGACGGGATTTCTTGACCCACTCGGGACTGGTTGGGATGGGAGCGGCCTTGACTTCCAGATTTGGCGCCGCCCAGTCGATTCACCCCCAGCCGCCGGTTGGTTCGGCGCGAAACATCATCTTCTATGTCTATGACGGATTCAGCTGGGAAGACCTGGCGGTTGCCCGCCACTTCATGCACCGCAGCCAGGGGAAGGCCCTGGCCCTGGAGCGCCTCCTGACCCTGGGCAGGGCAGGCTCGATGTTCACCCACAGCCTGACCAGCATCATCACCGATTCTGCCGCTGCGTCAACAGCGTTTGGGACGGGACGAAAGACGGCAAACGGCAACATTGGTGTCTTTCCGGATGGACGGAAGCTGACGACGATCCTGGAAGTGGCGAAGGGACAGGGCAAAGCAACCGGCCTCATTACGACCGCCCGGGTTACCCACGCAACGCCGGCCGGATGCTCCGTCCACGTCGAAAACCGGGACGACGAAGACGAGATCGCCACCCAGTACCTGGAGTTGCAGCCCGACGTGATTCTGGGAGGGGGCGCGCGGCACTTCGGCTCCGCTACCCGAGGAGACGGTCGAGATCTCTACGGGGCATTTGCTGCCAAGGGCTACTCGGTACTGAAGACGGTTGACGAAATGGGGGCGTTTAAAGGATCTCGAGTACTCGGCACGTTCAGCAACTCGCACATGCCCTACGAAATCGACCGCCGCTATCAGGGAGTCGAAGGGCCAAGCCTGGCCGACATGACCCGCAAGGGCCTCGACCTGCTGTCGGCTTCGTCCGGAGGATTCGTCGTCCAGGTCGAAGCTGGACGAATCGACCACGCCAACCACAACAACGATCCCGGAGCCATGCTGTGGGACGTGCTGGCTGCCGACGAAGCACTTGAGAGCATCCTTGATTTCACCGACCGGAACCCGGGAACGCTCCTGATTCTCGGAGCCGATCACGGGACCGGCGGCGGCGCCATATACGGAATCGGAAGCGAGTACCAGCGGTCCTCCACCTCCTTTGATCGGATCGGCTCGAGAAAGGCATCCTACGAACACATCCTGGGTCAACTCGGATCGTCTCCACAGGCTTCCGACATCGCCGAGGCGGCGGGAACGTACCTGGGGCTCAACCTGAAACCGGAAAAGGCCTCGATCATCGCAGACGCCATCCAGGGGCATCCCCGCATCGCGAACATCGCCGCCTACCACGAGCAACCGGCCAACTCGCTGGCCTCGGTGGTTGCCGGCGGCATGAATTTCGACGACCCGGACAACTTGAACATCCAGTATTCGGCCGGACAGCACACCGCGGGCCCAGTCCCGGTCGCGGTCTACGGGGCAGGAACCACGGCGGCCCAACTCGGCCTGGTCGACATCACCCAGATCTACCCCTGGATGACCGGCGCCCTCGGTGTAGACCACGAAAACCCCGTGATGAGCGAAGCCGAGGCACTTTCCATCCTTGAGGGAACCGAGGCAGCCACTGGAACTGAAGGATGAGGTGAAATAGAGCGGGGGAACCTACTCCTGGTTTCGCCAGGGTTTTCGGGTTCCCGCAAACCTTTGACGCGTTTTGGCCCCGGGCATCGCAAATGTTTGGTCATCCAGCCGCCCATCTGCGTAAGCTCTTACGACTCCAGGGACGTCGCCGCACACACCATCCAAAACCTGGATGCCCTTCGATTCCAGGAGTATCCTGAGCGGTCTCGAAATGGCGCCACAGATCAGAAGGTCTACGCCTAGTTCGGCAACCTGGCTTGCGCGGCGTGCGAGATCGTCTAGAACGATACTCTTCTCGGAACCAGCGACTTGTCCGGTCATCCCCAAGTCGAGCACAAGAAGATCGCTCGCCACATCGAAGACCGGAGAGACTCGCCCCCTCCAGTAGGGTACTGCGACTTTCACGCCGGGCTTCGTTGCAAGTTATCTTCCAGAAATGGCGTGCTGGTACCGCCTTTTCAAATTCACCAGTCTTTCCTTGCCGTGATTGATGGAGCGCGGTTCAACCAACTAACGTGCCGCATCGAAAACTCGTTTAGAACGTCCCAAAATAGCCGCACCGTGCAACGACAAGCGTTCCTGCACAGGCATTTTGCAATGGCCCCGTCAGGCTCCTCCAAGTCCAGCATCTTCCAAGTCCTCTCCGGCAAAGGATTTAAGCCAATAGAGCGAGTGTCCCTTATGGAATGCGGCTTGCTTGAAACGAAAGTGTGATCATGTTGCGGACACGGCAACCAACCAGCCAACCTGCAATTCAAGGGGCCGCCACCTGCTTGCGGCAACCCGTGTCGTGAAATGAAGACTGGCGGCTTGAAGGGAAGCCCTCATGTCCGAAAAAGTGCCGGGCCTGATTCTGAAGCTCTCGCCGGACGAGTTTGAAGAGAAGATCCTCGGGGCGTCACGAGAACGAATCGTACTTCTCGAGTTTTGGGCTGAGCGAAGCTGTGCCTGCAGCGAAGTTGCCGACACGCTGGAACGGAATGCAGAAGAATTCGAAGGCCGGTGTGTGCTTGCCCGTGTTGATGTTGAACAGTGGCCGGAATTTGCGGCGAAGTTCTGCATCCAAGGAATCCCCACCATTCTTGTGTTCTACGATTGCAGGTTGGTCGGCAAATTCGTCGGGCCGCATCCGGACAGGCAGCTTCGAAAACTCCTCGACCAGTATTCGGCCGGTGACGCACGTCCGGAGTGGAACTCTTACCAACTCTCCCGGGATATGGAATCAAATCATGGGATGGCCACGCTCCGCACGTCAACCGACTTCAGTGCAGAGCCAGTGCCGCCCTGGCCTCATGTGACCCAGAGCGCTCTGCAACCAGGCCACGTCGGGAAGGACAGCCAATCCTTGAATCGAAGCTTCGGGAGATCAGCCATGAACCACGGAGGAGAGAATTTTCAACAGCGGTGGGGGGACTGGTACTTTGAACCAGACCGCCTGGAACTCGTTCTGGATCGGGCGGGCTGTGTCGAATATGTCGTCGACCTTGAGATGTGCACGAGCGCCGCGCGGGTTTTGAATCAGCTCGTCGAAATTGCCGGAAAACCCTGGATCCAGGCAATGGACGTACATGGGCTCCTGAATGCCCTGGACGACCTGCTCCGGATTCAGATAACACTCTGCCCAGACGATTCTGAAAGCCGCCTCGACAAAGCCACGCTTGGAGAGTTGATAAGCAGACCCGCCGGGACCGTTGCCAGATCTCGAGCTTGACCGGTCCCACCCGGTGACGGGACGCACGACCGGCGATGGTTCGGCTCCGATTGTACTCACCGCACCTGCCTTCAGGCCGTTCTCAGAAACCCGCAAGGTAAACTAATCCCCCAACGCCCAATCCGAATATCAGGTTCAGAATCTTGATGAGAATTGAGTCTCTGACAGTATGAGACAGGAGCGGCAGCATCCCGTGCCCATCCTGGACGATGGAGTTGGTCAGCAAGACCGAAAACGGAATCATGCCACTGGCGAAGAGAGTCACAAAGATCAGATTTGGGCCCGATTCCGGAATGATCCCAAACAATGCGCTCAATATGAGCACCATGCCCAGGTGAGATTTGACGATTGACCCCAAATCCCAATATTGAGTCCCGCTGCTGACAATCAAGAGCGCCAGGAACGTCCACGCAAAGACCCTCCAGATGTGGCGCCTCACAATATGTCCCCAGACATGATCCCGCAAGTAATGACCCGCCGTCTCGTGGCCCGGATGGTGTTCCTGCTTGACGCATTTCTCACAGGGAATAATGCGGAGCAGGGCGGCAACGCGATCAGCGATCCAGCCGAAGACGACCCCCAAAACGAACAGCAGGCCGAACAGGAGCAATGCCTGCTTGGGAAACATGGCGAGCATTACAAATGCTTCATCCCCGGAAGTGGCGATCATACAGGCGACGATCGCCCCGAAAGTTACGACACCATGCACGTACAGGGTCACCGACATGAACGCCCCAAGGCAGCCGGGTGTTGCGCCGAGGAGAGAGGTGAGGGTGTACTGGCGCCACTGTCCTCCCCTGAGTAGAGATCGCAAACGGCCCTGGGTTCGCACATCCACCAGATCCACCAGAATCATCATCACAAGGACCAGGAGCGTGATCTGGAGAGCTTGAAGCAGATTCTCGCCTAATTGCATGGCCTCGACGCGGAAAGGACGGGTCCCTGCGGTGAACGGATTACTTCTACAGTACAGTGGGCTTCAGAGAGAACGGCCTGGGAGACCGATCCTCGCACGATTCGGCCGATGGCGCCATAGCCGTGACTTCCAAGCACCACCAGGTCTGCGGCAATCCTCCCAGCCTCCTTGAGGATCGACTTTTTGGGAGATCCTTCAATCGTCTCGACGTCTACAAAGTCGATCGTGGGATTCTTCCTGATTCGCTCCGCCGCATTTACGACCCGCCTTTGCCCGGATTCCTGCTCTTCCTCCAGGAACTGCTCATGGGCGGCGTAAAGCGAGAAGAACGGATCTGGGATCTGTGGCACGCGGGCGTGGACAACGTAGAGAATCACCACTGAACTCCCGATGGGCCAGGGTCGAGTGGCAACCTCGGTAATTGCGGCATCACTGCAAAGCGATCCGTCTACGGCTAACAGTATCTTCATTGGGCGACCTCCGTGGCTTGGCCTTTCGGCGTTGCTGACTCTTCAAGCTGTCGGATCATTTCGTTGATCCCGCCCTCATCCTGCAGTTCGAAAGGAACCTCTTCCAACCAGGCGCCGGCAATCGAGAGATCGTCGGGTATGGTCAGGGTTGGATCAAGTCCCCGCCCTCGAAGTCGCTGAATCATTCGAATCTCTCCTTCGGGGTCGCGGACTCGATTCAGAACGACGAAGAAACCCGTGATCTCCGCCAGTTCGAAATTCAGATTTGCGATCGCAACCAGTTCAGCCCTCTGCAAGTGCTTCGTGGCCGGACGGACTCCGCCTCTGATTTTGCGAACGGATTCATAAAGATCCGACGCCATCTGTATCGCGGCAGTCGTCGGGTCGACAACGACCACGATATGGTCGAGACTCGCAACTACACCCCGTGCGATCTCTTCGAAGCCCGCCTTGAAGTCGATCAGGGTGACATACGGTTCTCGATTGCCGACGATCCGCACATCCCGCACGATCTTTGAAACAGGCCCGTCGCAACCCGATCCTGGGCCGTACTCACCGATCTTCCCTGCCACAAGATAGAGGATCCCCTCGGACGTAACGGAATAGTAATTCTTGGGCAACTCTTCGACTGAGACTCGGGCACCCGGCAGAGGTGATGGGTCATCAACGGGACAACTGACTCGTCCGCCAATGAAGACCGTCCCGCCAAAATACTCAATCAGCGGAGCCGGTGGGGAAGGAAGGCCGAGAACCCGATCGAGGCCCAAATTCGTTGAGTCAGCATCGAGAACACAGACCTCGTAACCGAGCCTCCGGAGAGACTTAGCCAGGAGCACCGTCAGGGTACTCTTCCCGGCTCCCCCTTTTCCAAGTACGCCAACCCTCGTTCCGGCCAAAATGTGTTGGTCCATCGACGATCTCCTGTCGGCCCAGGGGCCCTGGGCCGTAAATTCGCACGCATCTCCTTTTGTGACCCGGGGCGCCAGTTAGGAAGCCCAACGGTTCCAAACCTGTTCCAAGCTGGCGCAATCCGGGCTGTCGATCCACTCAGGGTAGGCCTCTCTCATTCGGTTCAGTGACTGGTAGAGTCGCTCCGGACGCCCCCAATCACTCCAGAAGACTCCATCAAGAGGCATCACCAGGCTTCGGGGGGCAACCTGCGCCAGAAAATCACGTGAAAAATCCCGGTTCGGGAGTTTCTCGTACACTCTCCTCCAGGGATCTTCACAAGAGAGGATCCCTGCTCTGGGGCCTTTCCCGAAACCAACCTCCTCCAGTGTTCTGACTACATCGGGCAACACCTCCCGGCCCATCTTCCAAAGAGTCTCAGCCCGGCCGATCGTGATCATCGTGTTCCACAGGTAGCCGTCTTCGAACCAACGTTTGGCCAGCGTCTGGGACGGTTTCTCGTGAAAACTTGAGACTTCGAAGTACCTCACTGCATGATCGTGCGAAGCCGAACGCGCAACGGGTTCGATCCAACCGTAATCGGTTTCCGGAGCATCCGGAATGGCTCCCACAAGAATGGCCTTTTGGGAATGCTCGTTCGCTAACTGGCAAGCGGCTTCCAATTGGGAAAGAAGCGCTGCCCGCGGGTAGAAGTAGTGGTCGGATGGAAGGACCAGGACTGTCGCATCAGGATCGGCGTTGAGGACGCGCACCAGGGGCCAAAAGACTCCGACGGCGGTGCCACGCATTTCCGGTTGCTCAAGAACCCGACCGGGAACCCTGCTCCCAAGAAAACCACGATGTCCCGACCCAATGACAGTGATCAGGCGGTCAGGCTCAACCAGGTCCAGGGCTCTCTCAATAGTCTGCTCCAACATCGATTTCGGACCGCAAAAGCGGCAGTACTGCTTCGGACGTCCTTGCTCGAAACATCGGGAAACCAGGGGGCACATCCGCTCACCCTGGCCTCCAGCGAGAATAATCGACCAAAGAGAATGAGGAACATTCATAGCAACCGTTCTCCTGATTGATGTGGAGCAGGTGGTCGGCAATCGATATTGAACGGGAACTCGGACCATTGCCTAACCCCATGCTCGAATTGTTCGTCTTCCGGGACCCGTAACGGTGAGAAAGTCAAAGCTGAGCATTCAAACCCGACCGGGAATACCCTCGCTGGCTTTTGGAAGCATGTTTGTTTCCAACGCCTGGTTGGAACACCGAAAGACTCATCCCCACTGATTCGCTCAGCCGGATCACACCCGCACCAAGGCCCGATCCAAACGCAGACCGACGCATTTTGCAATGATCACCGAGCCCGATGCCGCAATCTGCGCGCATCTCCGGCTCGACTGGCAAAGTCAACAATTCTCCGACTTGCGATCAGATGTCTCGGGCTACTGTCGAGGATCGGCGTATATACTAGTGTCCTGAGCGGATCCGGCCACCCGGTTCTTTCGCAAGGATCTACCGCTGGGGGACCGAACCCGCATCTCCACCGGGATTGCCTGCACGCCGAGCATCCCCGGAAAAGGACTTTGCTGAGCATGAATCGTCCAACGGATCTCAATCTCTGTGACGCCATGCTGAACTCGGTCTCAGACGGGGTTTTTGCGGTTGACCAGGAATGGCGAATCATTGCCTTCAACAAGGCAGCTACGACAATCACAGGGGTTCCTGCCGAGGAGGCGCTTGGTCGGCCCTGCTGCGAGGTGTTCCGGGCGAGCGTATGTGAATCCGAATGCGCTCTCCGCCAAACCATGAAAACCGGACGCCCGGTGATTGCGAAGCACATCTTCATTCTGGACGTGCATGGACGCCGGGTGCCCGTATCCTTGTCCACGGCAATTTTGAAGAACCGAAAGGGCGAGACAATCGGAGGCATCGAGACCTTTCGGGACATGAGCCTTGTTGAGGAACTTCGAAAACAGGTTCAGCAAAATTACACCTTTGCGGACATCATCGGGCGCAGTCAACCGATGCGCCGGTTGTTCGACATACTGCCCGATGTGGCACGCAGTGACAGCACCATTCTGATCGAAGGGGCAAGCGGGACGGGCAAAGAGCTCTTTGCCCGGGCGATCCACAGCTTGTCGGACCGGCGAAACAAGAGGTTCCTGGCCATAAACTGTGGCGCTCTTCCCGATACGTTGCTCGAATCCGAGTTGTTCGGGCACAAAGCAGGCGCCTTCACGGATGCCCGAAATGACAAGCCGGGTAAGTTTCTGGCCGCGGAGGGAGGAACGATCCTGCTCGACGAGATCGGTGACGTGTCCCCCGCCATGCAGTCACGACTGCTCAGGGTGCTCCAGGAGAAGGTCATCGAACCGCTGGGGTCGGTCAGACCGATCAAGATCAACGTTCGAGTCATTGCCGCAACCAACCGGAACCTGAAGGAATTGGTCGCCAGGGGCGAATTTCGGAACGACCTTTACTACCGCATTAATGTTTTCGCGCTGACTATTCCTCTGTTAAAAGATCGCCGGCAAGATATCCCGATCCTCATCGAGCACTTCATCTCCAAGTTCAATCGACTGCAGGGAAAAACCCTGACCGGGGTTTCAGAAGACGCTCTGAAAATCCTCCTGAACCACGACTACCCGGGAAACGTTCGTGAACTCGAGAACATCATTGAGCATGCGTTCATTCTCTGCCGGGAGGGCTTTATCGGCCCGGATCATCTTCCCTTGGACCTCGCCCCGAAAGTCGGAGGGGCATTTCCGGCAAACGAAAGGGCGCTGGCACTCAAGGACTGGGAAATCGTTCATATCATTGAAGCGGTACGCCGAAACCATGGAAATCGTGCGGCCGCAGCCAGGGAATTGGGGATCAACCCGAGCACTCTGTTTCGCAAGATCAAGACACTCGGCATCGAACTCCCCGGCCGGGAGGATCGCAAAGACTAGACGCTTCGGCGAGCCACGAACTTGGCTTCAGCCCAGGCCAGCACCCGATCCCCCGCCGTCAACTCCGATTTGAGAAGGAACAGAGGAGGGTTGCCGGAGAGGATCCAGGCTCGGATCTGCAACGCTTCGCCGCAGTTTACCTGGTGAAGAAATCGAACATGAAGGTCCCCCGTGAGCGCTTCGACTCGATGCTGAAAGAGGCAGTGGGTCATCCCGGCATCAAGGAGGGCTGCAATCACTCCCCCGTGGAGGATGCCCTCGTACCCCTGCAGATTTCGCTCCGCCTTGAAACCCGCCCTGACCCCTCCATTTCCGTCCGATTCAAAATGAAGCCCGAGAGAGCGTGGGTTGTGGTCCCCGCAAAGCAGGCATCCCGAGTGAGAGGTGTTGGAATCTGTCCTCATTCAGTTCTCCTGCAATCCAAGCTGCCGCCAGACCCGCTCGACATCCGCGGCAGAAGGGGCCGCCGTCTCGACGATCGCCTGCTCCCGGGTTTGCGCCCGCGTCACTTCCGGGTCATAACGAACGCGTCCTGAGACCGAGGCCCCCCGCCGACGGGCTTCCTCTTCGATCTGGTCTGCGAGTTCGGGGTTGATATCCCACTTATTGACGCACACGGAAGTCGGAATCTCAAAGTACCGCGTGAGCGAGAGCAACCTCTCAAGATCGTGCCGCCCCGACACCGTCGGCTCCGTGACCGCAAGTACCTGGGTGGCGCCGGTCAGCGAAGCGATGACCGGACAGCCGATTCCGGGAGGACCGTCCACGATCACCAAAGAGCGTCCCTCCTCCCGGGCGATCCGGTGTGCCTCTCGGCGAATCCCCGTGACCAACTTCCCCGAGTTCTCTGCCGCGACGCCAAGTTGCGCGTGAACCATTGGCCCGCAGCGCGTGTCCGAGATCATCCACTCTCCACAGTCCCGCTCGGGAAAATCGATCGCATCGGCAATACAGAAACGCACACAGACTCCACACCCTTCACAGGCGGTCGGATCGATCGAGTATCGGACAGTCCCGGGGGGCCTACCACTCACTTTCACGGCATTAAAACGACAATTGGTGGCACAGACGCCGCAACCAAGACAGTCCTTCTGCCGGATCGACGCCTCGTGCCCGCTGATGAATCGATGGCGTTCCATCACCCGGGGAGAGAGGAGCAAGTGCAGGTCCGAGGCATCCACGTCACAATCGGCGAGGACAGGCCGGCCGCCCAGCACTGCGAAGGAAGCGGTGAGGCTGGTCTTTCCCGTTCCACCCTTCCCACTGATGACAACGAGTTCTCTCATGACTTCAACCTGCTCTCTCCCGGAACCTGGAATTCAGACGATCCAGGTGACGGGCTCTCAGTCCTCTCGACAAGCCGCCCACTCACTCCCACGCGAAGCAGCGTGACTCTCCTCCTCGTCACGGCGAAGTTCTCCCCTGCCTGATGAAGGTTCGGAGGAGAAACCTGTGCCCCCCGTATTCCGCTTCCACGAGATCTCCCCGTGCCACGAGGCGGTCCACCAGCGACCAATCGGCTCCGGCCTCCGCCAGGAAGATTTCGGCGGCCTCGGATCTTATCGGGTGGACAGCCGTGATACCCAACAAATCGCTTTCGGGATCGCCTGTCGCAGCAAAGGTGTTCCCTTCGTACCCGGTGAGATGCTCTACTCGCTCGACACACGCGGAAAACTGCTGGTAAACCCTCACAAGAGTGCTCTCATCCGGACCCCGAACCCACGATTCGGCGGGAGGTCGAGTGGGAACAGTCAAGTACGCCTCATCGGGGACCAACTTCCAGAGAAAGTCGGCAACTTCAGCAACACTCTGCGGGCCGTCATTGATCCCGTCGACGATCATGGTTTCCGTCGCCAGGGTCCCGGTGTGGGATTCAGAGAATTCCAGCATGCCCTCGAGGATTGCGGAGAGGCTGAGAGAGCGGTGAGGCCGATTGATCCTTCTCCACTCGTCTTCCCGGACGGTGTCGATTTTCAGCGACACCCAGTCGGCCTCGGCAAGATCCTCTCGAACATCCCTCCTCGCCATCATGGATCCATTGGTGATCACGGCGACCGGGATCCCGACTTCCCGAACCAGCCGGATCGCCTCTCCCAGGTTGACATCCAGTGTCGGCTCACCGTCAGGAACAAATGTCAGGTAGTCAATCGGCATCTTGGCCGAACCGGCTTCTACTATCCGGGACTGAACATCGCTCAGGAGGGCTTCCGGCCGATAGAAAGGCGCGCGGTCACTCTGCAGCCGGCTGGTCCGGCCCACCTGGCAGTACACACACGAATAGGAGCAGAGCTTCGCCGGGATGTTGTTGATCCCGACACTGCGACCCAGCCTCCGCGACGGAACGGGTCCAAAGGTAACTCGAATATCGGTTGGTTCCATCGTTTTACCCCCAAGGAGCCCTGGCGCAGTCATTGCCTTTGCATTGCAGTCCGGATCCTCCGGACAGAGCTGGGAGAACCCTTCTCCTCCAGGAGAACCTCTTCAGCCAGGCGCTGAAAGAGTGCGCGGTACTCCGGCAAGTGATCGACGATCAGCGCTCCTTTCGATGAGATTTCCGCGACCCTCCGGTCATCCGGAATCTCTGCGAGTATCCGGATTCCCTGTGTAAAACAAAATTCGCGAATCCGATCGTCACTGATTCCGACCCGGTTGATCACGACCCCAAACCGGAGTCCCAGAACCCGGACCATTTCGACAGCCAACTCCAGGTCATGCAGCCCAAACGGGGTCGGCTCTGTGACCAACAAGAGGTAATCCGCATCCCGCACCGCGGCGATCACGGGACAGGTTGTGCCGGGTGGAGCATCCAAAATGGCGGATGAGAACTTGTTTCGTCGTGCCCGCACCGCCCGAATCAGTGGCGGGGCCATCGCTACGCCGACGTCGAGAAGGCCCTGGATGAGAGTGATGTCGCCTGCTCGCTTTGTCGAGACGACCCCGATGCGCCGGGCGACCTCGTCGATTGCCTCCCGGGGACAGACCATCGCGCATCCGCCGCACCCGTGGCATAGCTCAGGAAAGACCAAGGGGCGGTTCCCCAGGCAAATGATCGCGTTGAACCGGCAGAAACGGGAACACTCTCCACAGCCGTCGCAGAGCGAAGTATCCACCCGCGGAAAGGGAATGGAGACTTCTTCCTCACTCTGCGGCAAGCCGGGAAGGAACAAGTGATCGTTCGGTTCCTCGACGTCACAATCGAGCAACTGGACCGGTGATCCCCAAACCCGAGCAAGATTGACCGACACCGTGGTCTTCCCGGTTCCTCCTTTTCCCGATGCAACCGCCAGGATCATGAGGTTCCTCCACCTCGAAACTTCCTCCGCCCCCTCACCTGGGCCGTCGCTCCGTCCACGTCATCCTGCCAGCCGTTTTGCAACGTCTTGACGTGGTCGAACTTGTCGGTGTAGGGCTTGATGTCGAGAACGGGGGTACCGTCAAGGATGTCGACACCCCGCAAGTGCAAGATGTTGCCCTCGATTCGCACCAACCGAACGATGCTCAACCCGATCGGGTTGGGCCTGACAGGGGCCCGGGTCGAAAATACTCCGTGTTCCACGTTTTGCAGGAACGGTTTCACAATCAACTTGACCGGTTGCGCCCTGTGGAAGTGGTAGATCAGGTACATGTGGGAGAATCCGTCGAGGTCCCGGAGACCTTCGACATACTCGGGAAAGACCACGAGTCGCCCTTCACAGTCTGGGGCATACGCCGGTTGAATCGGCGTTTCTTCAGCAGCTTGATGGCTGCTGTGGAGGAACCCGATCGGAGTGTAAGAGACCGGCTCCACCATCATGACCAGTGCCCATCCACGTCCGGTTCCGTTGCCTCTACCAATCGCCCGGCCCGAAAAAGGTCGAGCGCGTCTGCTACAGTGGCCGCTTCGGTATTGAACACCTTGACACCGGCAGCATGCAGC
Organism: uncultured Acidobacteriota bacterium; assembly: GCA_963777605.1. Classification (GTDB taxonomy): domain Bacteria; phylum Acidobacteriota; class UBA6911; order RPQK01; family JAPXNP01; genus CAVZRV01. The sequence continues at coordinate 13,539 of CAVZRV010000045.1, read as the reverse complement.
ACCCGAAACGCCTTCGGTCCACAGTGTCCCGTCACCACAACGTCCGCCCCTGCTTTCGCCACCCTTTCTGCCGCCTGAATCCCGGCACCCAGCCCTGAATCGGCCCCCTCGATGTTGTCAATCGGCTGAAATGAGCGGTCGTCTGAATCGTAGAGGAGAAATCCCGCCGCCCGCCCAAAGCGCGGGTCGAGAGGGGCCTCTTCTCCCCATCCCGAGGTTGTGAAGATGATCTTCATGGAGTGTTCTCCCTTTCCGCCGGAGCCCACAAGTCCTCCCTCTGAAAAAAGTCGATGTCCTGCGGGCTACCGGCTCTTTTGACAATCAATCTCCGGCCGATTTGGTCCCGTCGGGCTGCTTGAGTTCCTCCAGCCGTTTGTTGACGGCATCGAGTTCCGCTTGCAGCGCCTTGGCCTGCTGCCTGAGCACCCGCCGCTCAACTCTGGGTTCCGCATCCGCCGCGTAGGCTGGGCCGCCGTTAGGGTCCACGCCAGCCCGTCCCCAGCGACCGCCGGGTGAAACGGCGGACAACCCCCGGGCGAGCGAACCCCGATTTCCACCTCGGAATCCACGTCCCATTCTCAATCCTCGGCCCGCCCCCTGGTTGGCATAGCCCGGAACCTCGTAACCCGAGCAGAAGCCGGCTGCCCGACCTGTCATCGCACCCCATCCACGGGGTCCAGTTCGATCTCCTCTTGGCATTTCAATTTCCTCCTTGCCCAGTCTTCAAGACTGTCTCGTCATGGTCGTCCCGCACTGCGGGCAGGTCCGCTCGACGCAGGGAATCCCCCGCTCGTGGGATTCCACATGCCCGCACTTGGGACAGACACAGTTTCCGGTCGGGCCGGCTCGCAGCGGACCGCCCATCCGCCCGCCTCGGCCGCCGCCCTGGCCACGACCCGAGCCTCCCGATCCACGTCCTCTACCATTCATCGGTCTCTCCTTTCGCATGCCGTCGCCGCGGCGCCCGATGCCGCGGCGTCCACAACCCGGGCATCATGAACGCCCTTCGGCTGAACATTGGGGACTGCCACGCGTCAACAACTTCCTGCAACTCACCCGCCAGAAACGGAACGACCTTGATCCCGTAAGCGGTAATCAGCCCCTCGAGCGGTCGAGAAATCGCCCCGCACACAAGGGTCTCCACCCCCAACTCGGCAAGCCGCAACACCTTCTGGATCGGCAAGTCCTCTAAAATCGTCTCCCGCGTCTCATTGACCAACTGGCCATCTGCGAACTCGCAGACTCGGAGCTCGGAGGCGGTATCAAAAACTGGCGCAATCCGGCTGTCCAAGTGGGAAAATGCCGTCCGGGATCGTCTTCCATTGCTCACGGCATCTTGAATAAGCAAGGATGGGGCCAATGGACAGCAGACCGCCCGCTCCATCTGAATGGGCAGAAAAGAAAGGGGTTAACCGATCAGTTCCGGAACAGTCCACACTTCTGACCGTAGCGCAAACGCTACGGTCAGGCAATTCTAACGGGTGCATTAATGCTACGGTTGAAAAACTGAAGACGCCTGCCTAGGCGGACAGCCGATTCACGTCTGGCAATGCTGAGACGTAACGCACCAGCGGAGTCATCGATCGCGTGCGTGAGCCAGCCCGGAGGGCGTCATGGAGTAGACCAGGACGCACAGTCCTGGGATGTGCGTCACCCCACCAAACTTGAGTCCCGCTCTGCGGGACGACATGACCGTCATCTAAGAGACCCGTGAAAATTCCTCCAGTTCCAGAAGCAGAATGCGCCGGGAAAGCTTCCCGGACGAACCCGGGGCTGCGCCTTAACCCAGGCTCTGTGTCGGTCTCCGGGTTAGGTGGCATCGATTACGGAGACAAGCTGGAAGCCTATCCTACCTAGTTTCAGGTCAGCCCCAGTTTCTTCATGCGGCGGTAGAGGGTGGTCTTGTGGATTCCGAGTTCGCGCGCGGCCGCCGTCCGGTTCTGTTGGTTGCGCTCCAGAGCGGCGGTAATCGCTTGTGCATCGAGGATGTCGTGGACGGACTTGAGGTCACCGTCCGCGGAACCCGCGGCGGCATCCCGCCCGGTCACCTCAAGGGGAAGGTGCTGGATGTGGATTTCATCGTCTCCGCAGAGTATGAAGGCACGTTCGATCACGTTTTCGAGTTCGCGGATATTGCCCGGCCAGTCGTGAGCCATCAGCAGGGACAATGCTTCGGGGCTGATGCCGGGGACCGCCCTCCCCTGCAGTCGATTAAAGCGTGCGACGAACTCTTCAATTAGCAGAGGAATGTCCTCCTTGCGGCGTCGCAGGGGCGGGAGCTCGATGCGGACCACGTTGATGCGGTAGTAGAGGTCCTCCCGAAAAGCTCCTAACCTGACCTGTTCCGCCAGGTCCCGGTTGGTCGCGGCGATCACCCGCACGTCGGCCACCTCCGATCGGGTCGCCCCGAGAGGTTCGTATTTCCGCTCCTGGAGAACCCGAAGCAGTCGGACCTGGAGTGCGGGGCTGATCTCGCCGATCTCATCGAGAAGGATTGTCCCCCCCTTCGCCAGGGCGAAGCGGCCTGGCTTGTCCTTCGTTGCTCCGGTAAAGGCACCCGCCCGATATCCGAACAACTCCGATTCCAGGAGGGTATCGGGCAGTGCTCCGCAGTTCAACGCCACGAATGGACCGCGATTGCGAGGACTCAGGGAGTGAATCGTTCTCGCGACCAGTTCCTTTCCCGTTCCTGTTTCACCCAGAAGCAGCACCGTGCTGGGACTGGCAGCGATAGCCGGGAGTACTTCGAAGACTCGCTTCATCAACAAGCTGTTGCTGGTCAAATCACCGACTCGCGACCGCCCTTCCAGTTCCCGACGCAACGCCTCGACTTCCGAAAGGTCGCGAAACGTCTCCGCACCGCCGATAACGCGGCCGGCGGCGTCCCTCAACACCGCGGTTGAGACGCTGATCGGGATGCGGTTTCCTTTCGAGTCAATGATGAAGGCAGACTTTCCAATGATCGGGCGTCCCGTCCTGACCGTCTGATCCAGCGCGCACCCGGTACCGCACATGCTGCATCGAAAAACCTCGGAACAGCGACGGCCGAGCGCTTCGCCGCGCGGTACTCCCGTGATTTCTTCAGCCGCCCGGTTGAACGACGTGACACACCAATCCAGGCCGACCGTAAAGACTCCGTCCGAGATGCTCTCAAGAATCGCTTCGGTCGGGTTCAGGAGCACCATCGGGCTTTTCTTCCGTCCACTCATCCCGCTCTCCGGCAGGTCTACCGAGTGCCCGACTCGACGTCCGGCACCCACTCCCTGAGCCTCCCGATGGCCATACCCGGCCGGCCGGGAAACCCGCGATGAAGATACTCTATCATCCCGGCACACCCACAGAGCTTTTGAAAAATCAGCTGTTCGACACGGCAAATCGCGCATGATCCGCATCGACCGCGGTTCGCGAAAGAGCTTGACACCCAAGTGGGCGCCAAATGCAACTATTTTTAAAATCTACATTGATCGATGTATAAATGAGCGATAGACTCAGCGGGTGCAAGCCTTTCTATTTGATCGGTTTGTCGAACATTCCTTCCCAGTTGATTTGTATCCACATCAATTGTTCGGGAGTCCCCGACGCAGCTTTCACAGGAGGTAACGATGAAGATTCGAGTCACCTTTCTGACCCTGCTGCTTGCGCTGTTCGGTGCAGAACTGATGTTTGCCCAGGCGCACTTTGACACCAGCCTGCACAAGACCAGGCAGGGCAAGTTCACTGCCTACGCCGCAGAGAATGGCGGTATGGAGTTGATCACGAACATTCATTCCCATGCAGGATCTATCCTGCTGGAAATGCCACTCGGGAACCGGCAAGGACGCGGCCGGAAATGATATCGATCCCGCCACCTACACGCCCAACTGCTCGGACTGCCATGCCGCCGATCTCAGTGTCGTCGAGCAGAGCTGTCTGAACTGCCACAGCCGGCAAGTGTACGAACGGGCCCGCTACGGGAACCCGGATACCAATCCCATGGCGGATGTGCACCTGAACGCTGGCATGACCTGCTGGACCTGTCACACCGCGGCTGAACTGCACGGTGACGATGGTGTTGACTACGCCGCTCTTAAGGAACCCGGCGCGGTCAAGGCGTCGTGTGAAGGCTGCCACATCGACCTGTCCCAGAATGAATCCCACGTGATTCATGCCGACACGGTAGACTGCGCGGCCTGCCACGCCGTCGGAAGCGTCGCCTGCGCGAGTTGTCACTTCGAGACTCTGATCGCCACGGGAAAGAACCGAGCCATCAACCAGCTTTGGAACTTCAAGATGCTGGTGAAGAAGAACGGCAAGGTTAAACTGGGCGACTTCATGACCCACACTTACGATGGCAAGACGAACGTCATCATCTCCTCTTTTCACTCCCACACGATCCAGAAGAATGCCTCGACCTGCGGGGATTGCCACAACAACTTCGGCGGGACGAACGCGGCAATCCAGGAGTACAACACGACCGGTTCGATTACCATGACCAAATGGAACCCGGACACCAAGAAAATCGTCGGGCCGACTGGCGTAGTTCCAATTCCGGAGGACTGGGATACCGCGCTCAGCTATGATTTCGCTCAGTTCAACGGTGACGTGAACAACCTCCAGGAGAACACCGACTGGTCCTACCTCAAGTCCACGGTTGACAACCAGCACCTGTTCTATGCCGAACCATTGGATCGGGAGACCATGGCAAAGCTTGGGTTCAACGTTGCGCACCTACAGCCCGAATTCAGCGATGTCTTCTACTTTCCCTTGTTTGGTGACGGGCTGTCGACCGGAATCCAGTTGAAGAGCAGCCTCCTGCTCGCCAGCGTCGGAGAAGATCGGGATGCCGTGGTCGAGTTCTACGACCGTGCCGGCAATCCCCTGGCGGTCACGTTGGGTGAGAACGGCCCCGCTTCTACGTTTGACCTGACCTTTACCCGGGGGCGGGTCTTCTCGGCGCAGACTCCGGGCACCGAAGAGGGTCTCCAGGTCGGCTATGCCCTGGTCAAAGTGAAAAGCTCCTCCGATCCCGAGGCCGATAACACGACCTCGCCGATCACCGGTACCGTGGTGTTCAGTCGCGCCGACAACGGGATCACCATGACCGAGGCCGGCGTGCCGGCGGCCCACCCGATTCAGGACTTCACGGTGCTGCTCGACTCGACGGCGGGCAAGGACACCGGACTTGCGATCGTCAATCCTGCCGGTGACAGCACGACCCCGGGAACTCTCGCGACCCTGACGGTCCGAGTGTGGGACCAGGACTTCCAAGATCAGCTCGGTGAGGTCCAGTTGACGCTGCAGCCGGGACAGGCCATTGGAAAGTTCATCTGGGAAATCTTCCAGGAGGGCGGAGCCTCGATTGACATCGTCAGCCAGTTACAGGAGATGGAGGGCGTCGTCACCGTGGGTAGCGACGTTGCCGTAGCGGCGCTGACGCTGCGACAAAACGACGACGGGGCGGTGCCCTATCCAAACGAAGTTCCGATCCTGACGGCGTTTCCGGTCATAGCCGGGCGCGCTGACTCCGGGCAGTAGTCCCATCATCCGCGGGGGCACCGAAACAGATCCGCCGGTGTCCCCGCGGCAGGCCACGGAAGTTCCAGCTCAGCCCCACCCCCGCGCCTTCCGCGGATCATTCAGGCAGCGAAACTTGCCACGAGTGTTTTGAACCGCAAAGAAGGGAAGACGCTAAGAAATCTCTTGTTTTCGACAATAAAGCCCTTTGCGATCTTCGCGTCTTGGCGTTTCAATTTCGCGGTAGGCGGCAGCTCCTTTGGGAACCGGAAATCGCCGGGCAAGCTGCCCGGACACCATACCAGGCACGGCTGCCTGGATTACACTGCCCCCGGCCGCGCCGGTTCATCGAGTTCCTCCAAATCATCCAGTTCTTCCAGTTCTTCCAGTTCTTCCAGTTCTTCCAAGGATGGCATTTCAACCCGACGACGTACCCACGACCAAATCGAGAAGTTCTCCGACCTTGCAGTGATTCTCGACGGGATGGCGCAGGCGACGGTCGAGATCGATCTCGTATTCGTTCCTGCGCCCTTGCTTGACTCTCCTCAGAACCCCATCCTCTTCCAACTCTGCGACGATTCTCAGGACCGCCCGTTCCGTGATACCAACCGCGCCGGCGGCTTCACGAAGGGTAACCCCAGGGTGGCCGGCCAGGTAAATGAGCACGTGGGCGTGGTTGGTGAGATAGGTCCATCCCGCCCCAACCTCTTGTTCCGAAAATTCCGGCGATTTCCTCGACATTGTATGAATCCTACCGCCATTTTGGTGCATAGTCTCTCATGAATTCTTTTTCAGGGTTTTTAATTCATGTAATGGAAATCTTATTTAGGGACTGCAGTCATGGCTAAAGCCACCCAAGAAACAGACACAGACACTGGCACGCCAACAGACCGGGGGAAGTCTCACCCCCTGGTTGCGGTCATCATGGGAAGCCGCTCGGATTGGGACACCATGAAAGAAGCCCACACCCTCCTCGAGGAGTTCGGGATTCCTCATGAATGCCGGGTGGTTTCTGCACACCGAACCCCCCGGGCCATGGTGAACTTCGCGGAGTCGGCCGAAGGCCGGGGCCTTCGCCTGATCATTGCCGGGGCGGGAGGAGCGGCCCACCTGCCCGGCATGGTCGCATCACTCACAACGTTGCCTGTTCTGGGTGTCCCGGTGCGATCGAGAGCCTTGAGCGGATTGGATTCGCTGCTGTCGATTGTCCAGATGCCGGGAGGCGTCCCGGTCGCAACGCTCGCCATCGGCGAATCAGGCGCCCGGAATGCGGCACTGCTTGCGGCTTCCATTCTCGCACCGGAGTTTCCGGAACTGCGAAAGCGGCTCCAGGAATTCCGGGCCAATCAGGAACGAAAGATCTCGGAGGAGGCACTCTTATGTCACGGATAGTTTCACCCGGTGGGAGCATCGGTTGCCTTGGCGGCGGTCAACTTGGAGCCATGCTCGGTCGAGAAGCCCGAAAAATGGGCTACTCATTTCATGTTTTCACGCCCTCACCCGGTTCTCCGGCCTCCAGGGTGGCGGATTCAGAAACGCTGGCCCCGTTCGACGACACTCTCGCCCTGGCCCGCTTTGCGGACCGCGTCGATGTTGTGACGCTGGAATTCGAGAATGTGCCCGAAGCGGCTGTGCGTCACCTTTCAGCCCGGGTTCCAGTCCGCCCGGGAGCGAAAGTTCTTGGGATCGCCCAGAACCGGCTCCGCGAGAAAGACTTTCTCAGCGGTCACGGCTTCCCGGTCGTCCCGTATGCCGCCGCCACGTCTGCTGACCAACTGGATCAAGCTCTGGATCAGATCGGCTTGCCGGCTGTCGTCAAGACCGTCAGCAACGGCTATGACGGCCACGGCCAGTGGCGCTTCAGCAGCAAGTCCGACCGCCAAGTTCCAAAAATAAACAGGTTTCCAGTGGTCGTTGAGCAGTTGGTGGATCTGGCCTGCGAGATTTCGGTTATCACCGCCCGCAACGGACACGGGCAGCAGGTTACCTATCCGCCGTTTCTGAATACTCACCGAAACCACATTCTGGATCTCACCGTGGCTCCCGCCGGCATTCCGGAATCCATCTCCAGGCAGGCCGGAGAATTGGCCGAGGCGATCGCGGATCAACTCGATCTCTGGGGGTTGATTTGCGTGGAGTTCTTTGTCACGACCCAGGGCAGACTACTCGTGAATGAACTGGCTCCTCGTCCTCACAATTCGGGACACCTCACGCTCGAAGCCCACTTGACGAACCAGTTTGAGCAGCAACTTCGGGCCATCTGCGGGTTGCCGCTCGGTCGAGTCGATCTGCGTCAAGCAGCGGCAATGGCCAATCTGTTGGGCGACCTCTGGGAAGAGTCTCCGCCTGCGTTCGAGCAGATTCTCGAAGTGCCGGGACTCTATCTCCACCTTTACGGCAAGGAGTCGGCAAGGAGCGGGCGCAAGATGGGCCACATCACGGCCTTGGGGAGTACCGTCGAGGAGGCTGCCGAACGGGTCCGCTACGCCCGAAACAGTCTCAATCCCCGAGTTACTCAGAGGGAGCCCATCCTTCGCGCAGGCTGAGACCGCGACTCAGTCTCCGGCAAGGTCCTTGAGAATGATGCTCCAGTGGTCGAGCGCATCGTAGAACGCCTTGATGGGAACCCTTTCGTTGAGTCCGTGCGCAAACACTTCGTCCGGATTCATGAAGATGCTGCTGACTCCCCAGGTCGGGATTCCAGCATTTCGAAAGTGGGTCCCGTCGGTGCCTCCCGACTCCATGTATGGGATCACTTTCACGTCGGGGTAGCGGGTGTGCACCGCTTTGCTGACCGCGGCAAGAACGTCCGGCCGCAATTCCGATATTGGGCTCTCCGTCACCTCGCCGAGTTGCATAAATTCAGCCTGGCTGTTGCCGACTACCCGCTTGAGCGTGTCCTCAACCTCGGAAACCGGCACGCCGGGAAAGACGCGGCAGTTGACGGTGACCGTCGCAGATTGCGGCAACGCATTTTCGGCATGTCCGGCACGCAGCATGGTTGGGACGCAGGTCGTCCGTGTGGTCCCGACGTAGGACGATTCCACGGCCAACCGGTCCGCGGCCTTCTGGTCCTGGGGGTTGTCGGCGAACCGGATCATGGCTTCCCCCAGTTCCCCGCCCAACTGCTTCCCCGTCTCCCGGAAGAAAGTGCGGGTCATCTCGCTCGATCGAACCGGGAATCGGTAGTCATGGATCTTCTTGACGGCATCCGCCAGGTCGTAAATGGCGTTGTCGGGCCTGGGGCGAGAACTGTGTCCACCCGGGTTGCGGATCGTGATCTCCCAGGTGACATAGGTCTTTTCCGCAGCTTGCACGAGGTAAGCCACCGGCTTTCCGTCCGCAGTGAGGTCGCCGCCGCCGGCATCCGAATTCAGTGCGAAATCGGCGTCGGCCAACTCAGGCCTGTCATGGGCGAGCAACCGAGTCGTCTTCATTCCGCTCTCTTCATCGCCCGAGAATGCAATGATCAAATCCCGCGTCGGAACAAACCCATCTTTCTTCAAACGGATAAGAGTGGAAGTCACCTGCGAAACACCAAACTTGCAGTCAATGCTCCCGCGGGCATAGAAGTACTTGTCGTCCCGGGTCAGTTGAAACGGCGGTCGCTCCCAGTCCTCCGCGCGAGCCTCCACAACGTCCATGTGGCCCAATAGGAGGATCGGCTTTTTCCCCGAGGACCCGTCTCCGCGATAGCGGGCGATCAGGGCTGCGGTCTCGCCGAGCGGGACCACTTCCACATCCTCCCTGGGAAAGCCCGCAGCAACGAGTTCGTCGGCCAGGTAGTTCGCCACCTCGGGCACCCGGCCAAGCCCCTTGGAGGATTCAATCTCCACAATGTGCCTGTATATCTCGAGGGTTTTCCGAGCATGCTCCGAATCCGGCTCTTGCGCCGCAAGCAAACTCATCGATATCAGCACAGCCGCAATTGACATCAACAAATTCTTCATTTGATTTGCCTAATGGTGAACGAAATGACCTCAATTAAGCAACATTCTCGCTTCAGGCGCGGACTCGTCACGCATCAAAATTCCACGGCCGTGCCGACATAGAGCGTCATGGGAAACCTTGGACCCCAGACATAGCCAGAATCGCGCTGAGGACCACGGTCAAGGTCGTCCTGATAAGCATTTGTCAGGTTCTTGCCGCCGAGGGTTAGTGTGAGGCCGGCTTCGGAACCGATCGAAAATGACCGGGACACGCTCGCGTCCAGCGACCAGTTCGAAGGGCTGGTTTCCAGACGGTCTTCGGCAATCCAGCCGGCATAGTGGGGCAAGCTCATCTCACCGGTGTAGCGCATCCCCAGAAAGACGTCGACCAGGCGGGGGTTGCGATAGACCAGCGTCGCCAGCCCATAGCGGTTCGGGGTGCGAAAGAAGTCCTTGCTGCCGAAATCCGGTTCCGGGTTCTCAAAGCGCGAACGCTGTTCGACGTATCCAATCTGAATTTCGATGGAAGGGTTCAACACGTACCCCAGGTTGACCTCGGCACCGTAGACTCTCGCCCTGCCAAAGTTGATTCGAGTGAACTCCACCTCCCCGGTCTCGGGAAGGTCGTCCTCCACGACATTGAAGAGGTTCTTCAGCGTCGTCTGGAAGAGGTTAACTTCCACCAGGCCGCCTGCACTTCCTGAACGGGGCTTCCACTCGACACCTGCCATCAGGGTCTTCGAACTCTCTTCCTTGAGATCGGCGGCGTTGCGGATGACCTGGGCTTCGCCTCCGGAAACCGTGATGTGGAGGTCTTCGTCGAACACGCGGGGCGCCAGAAAGCCGGTCGCAACCGACGTCCGAACGCGCAGATCGGAAGCTGCAGTCCACATCAGGGCCAACCGAGGCGAGAACACCGGTTCCTTGATCGCGCTGTGCTTGTCAATCCGGCCGCCCCAGACCAACTCCAGGCCCGGAAGGAGGAACCAGTCATCCTGGATGAACCCACCGAAATTCCGATAGGTCTCATCATAAGAGCGTTCGTACGCCGGTTGAACATCCTCGACTCCGTCTGAAGTGACTTGGCCTCCCCACGACAAAATGTGCGAGCCGAGGAAATGATTGAACTGGGAGTCAACAACCCACAGGGGATTCCGGCTGGTCCCGTAGGCATTCGGGTCTTGCCCCGATCCGTAATACGTTTCCCTATCCATTCGGGCAACCGAAAAAGCCAACCGGTAGTCAAAAGCGGCGCTCGGAGTGTGGTGCCAGCTCACACCACCGGCTGAACGGGTGCTCTCGACCGCTTCTGCGACGCAGGCTCGATCGGGCGGCAGGTCCAGTCTATCTCCCCCCCGGCGTTCCTCCCGAAACCGGTTGAAGTCAATCGTCAATTCACCTTTCTGATCGAGGAAGTTTTGTCGGAATCGACCGCCCATTGCCCTGAAATCCCGCTTTGAAACCTCGGTGAACCCGTCACTGTCAACGTCCACCGGATTTACCTTGTCACCCTGTCCGAAAATCGTTGCGGCACTATCCCGATTCGAGGATGCCCAATCCGCCGAAGCACTGAAGGTCTGGTTGGGGACACCGTTCATCCAACCAGTGCGGGCGAGCAGGTATCCTGTGGTTCGAAACGGCACGTGAGAGACGATGTTCACCACGCCCCCAACTGATCCTGGTCCATAAATCGACGACCCCCCTCCCTTGACGACTTCAATCCTCTCCACCATACGGGAGGGGATCTGCTCGATTCCGTAGACCTGCGCCAGCGATGACATCGTCGGCTGACCGTCGAACAGGATCTGGGTGTAAGGCCCCTGCAGCCCGAGCATCCGGATCTGTGAGAAATTGCAGTTCTGACAGTTGCTTTCGACTCGTATCCCGGGACTGAACTCCACCGCATCGGCCAGGTTCCGGGAGGCGGATAGCTCCATCAATTCCGGCAAAACAACTTCGGTTCGAACCGGTACCTCCTCGAGGCTCTTCACGGTACGCGTCGCCGCCGTGACCGTCACCGTTTCCTCGATGACGGCCGGAAACAAGATCAGGTTGAGTTCCATTCCCGGCTGGTTGGACACCCGCAAATCGGTCCACTGCTCTTCAAAGCCGAGAGCGCTCACCGATACAGCCGCCGTCAGGGGATCGAGATGAGGAAAACAGAAGCTTCCATCCTCGTTGGTTGTGACGCTTTGAGCACTGGGCTCCAACACCACGACCGCCCCCGGGACTCCCGCTCCAGACGTGTCGCAGACCGCCCCGAAGATGGCACATCCCAAGCCCTCTTCGGCCCCGCTGGCTCGCCAGCCGGCCCAGACCGGCACCCCGCGCGCGTCGCGGAGTTCGATGGACTTCGAACTATAACTGAGGCGGGCAGCTATCAGCACATCCTCCTTTCCGACGGTGACCAGGGATCCTTTCACGGAAACCCGGTCACCGTTTCGATCTCCTTCCCCAAGCCTGAAGGAAACTCAACGGCCCCAGGTGGACCCGGATCAATCCCCCATCCGTTTCAAGCAGCAGTTGAACCGAGTGGGCTGGCGCCGGGCAGAAATTGCCATCTCAACAGCTACAACAGTTCCCTCCATCAACATCTCATTCAGCGGGTCGTAATCGACCGATCGCGTGTTCCGGCGCCAGCCGTGTGGTTCTTCGGTTCCCACCGGGAGGCATTCGCACATTCAGCTGGATACAGCACAGCAAGCAAAATCGTCCAAGGAGAACCCGTTGGGTTCGATTCATACGCACGTCACACCCTCCTCAGAACCTGTTTGGGTTATTCAACAGGTCATCCGCGAAGTTCTCGGACTCCGAAACTTCTCAGGAGAGAGGGGCGGGAGGGGCGCGGCAAAGTCCGGAGAAGACGACCTGTTGCCGGCGGAACAGGACGGGAACCACCCGGACTTCCCATGAGACGAGTTCGCTGGGGGGAATGAACACAGGGGGGCTGGCATGAATCAGCGGAGCCCTGTTGAAAAGGCAGAGGTTGCAGTTCTTGTCGAACCCACCTGGGTGAAGATCGCCTGCTGCAGCAAACGAAACCGAGAGTAGAACAGCCGCTGAAACGATAACCAGAAGGATGGAGAGAACCTTCACCAGCCGCCGGGAGAGGCGCCGCAAAGTCCCATGCACAAAGTGACGTATCGCTGAAACCATCCTGCCCGACCCGCAAATCCGCCGGTTAACTGGATTGGGTTAGAACGCCATCCTTTCGGTTCCTGACACTTCCAGGTTCATATTAGTGATCACTTGCTGAATATTCAATATTCCACAAGGATTAAACAAGAGCGATTCACCGGCCTCGGCTATTTTCCACTCAGTTTCGAGAGCGGTTCCTTCAGGAGCGATGTAATGACGGGTTGACAGCGGCTCTCCACAGCAGACCGAACCTCGGGATCGGTCTGAATTTGATCGAAGATGGGCTGCAGGCTGTCGTCGGTAAGGTGGGCTTCTATCCGGGCCGGGTCGTTGCCTTCCGGCTAACAAAGAACGGACCCTGCTTCCAACTATGGTGCGTTCGATTCAGCAGCTTCGACGGGTGGGACCGGGATTCCTTTCCTTCGGTATTCCGCAAGCCTCTTTTCGAGCTGGGGAGACTTCAGATCACACTGTTGCAGGTGGGACAGGCTGTTGAGCTGGTCCCCGGTCATCCGGTAGCCAACAGCCAGCAGTTCGTGCAGTTTGGTTTTCTGGGACGGATTGAGAATTCCGCCACCGTACTCGAGGTACTTCTCTGCGAAGTCGTTCAGTTCCAAGAAATAGAGCCCGTTCAGCAACTCGGTGCCGTAGCTGTCGATCTGGCGGCTGATCGGGCCATAGAGCACCTGCGGCTCTCTCGGGTACTTTGCGGACTCGACTCCCCGTAGCAGGAAGGCGTCGCGGGCCTGTTCCATGAGGAGGTGCCTACTGTCCCATTGAGCGAGACTCCGCAGGCTGCTCTGTCTCATCCTTTCAGCCAGGCCCATCAGCAGCTCTCCGTACCGGACAAAGGGCTTCCACAAGTGGGTCCGCTCTCCAGATGCGCGGGAGAGCTCGACCAGGAGCGAATGCAAATGTTCCAGCCGAGGCCGCAGGTCGGAGGTCGGGGGCAGCCGGAACCCCGGGGCAACCGAAAACG
>CAVZRV010000044.1:0-30348 GCA_963777605.1 uncultured Acidobacteriota bacterium | reverse complement strand
CGTTCACATTTTCCAGCTCAACAGCTCCCGGCCGTAGTCGGACAGTGGCGGTTCTCCGAACCGATCGATGTAATCCTGGTTCACCCAACAGGTGACCGAAGTGATATTCCGGATTCCGACCTTCTTGAGGAATTCCAGGTCTTCGTGTAGCACCTCGGGATTCCATGGAGCCCGAACCCATCTCTCCTCCTTCGTCTTCCAGCCACTGGCCCGGTAAGAATCAAACCAGTACTCGAAAACCTGGGCGCCCTCTGAACCGAAGAACTCCAAGATTGGCATGAAGCTGGTCCACCAGCCGGCCATGTTCGCCGTCCTTTGCACTGCGATCCGTATAGGGCCGATCGTGGGTTCGTGTGATCGGAGCCCACTCCAGGAAGACTCCCGGATCCGGCTTCACCTGGCGAGGCGGAGCCAGGGTGTGAACGTATGCCGGATGGCTGACGGTTGCGGTTGGGTTCTCACGCTGAAACGCCTTGACCATCGGTTTCCGGACCATCAGGGTCTGGTCACTGGGCGATAAACGCGGCATTCTCGGTCAAGAACAGATCCTCGGCGTGACTCCTGAAATGTAGAGGAAACCCGCCGTGGTCGACCCGCGGAGCACCTGCGACGACTTCACCGCATTTTCGCTGACAATCCGAAGGGCACGAATCGAACTAACGATAAAGTTGGAATCCGGGGCCCGCTCCGCTCCTGGTCCATCCGGAACATTCACGGGTCCTTCGTGAAACGGTCCCGGGGCAGAAGCGTGGAATAGGAGTGGAGCGAGTGTCGACGTCCAGGCCGAACCGGGCACAATCCGCCTGAAACCTTGCCCTTCTCAGTGCCGAGAGAAGCCAGACTCTCCGCTGGGTCGCGATGCGTAGCAATCGTGTTCGACCTGTCGGCACGCGCCTTCGCTGGGGCAAGTCCCATCTGGCCAAATCCGTCGCCTGAATGATGAATTTCCGCCGTCCGAAAGAGGGTGAAGGTGCTGTTGCTCTTGGGGACTCCTCTGACCGATCGAGGCAATCGGAGTGCTGCCAAGCCTGCGGACCGCCAGGGCGAACGCCCCAGAAACGAACGCTGGGCAAGTAAGCCGTTTGAACTGTGCCAAGGTCGTATCGCTCGAATATCCTTCCACCAGATCTAAGAATGCCGAGGCTGAGGTAGAATGTGAGATTCAACCCAGGAGTGAGACGGCGACGAGTGAACTGAACACGGCGATCAGTTGGTGTTCAGAACCAAAACGGAGCGGTCAACACTCCCTTTGGCCAATGCCCAGCATCGCGGACTCCTTCGCGTGATCGGCAGGTGGGGGGCATCGCCGGCTCAGGGGTCTACGTTCCCACCACCGGCCCTGCCCCTTCTAAGGGGAAGTCCGCGTCCTGCACTGCGCAACAGTCTGCTCCGAATTGTTGACCGCCGTCATCCTCTAGTATTCGGCGGTGGAGGGGGAGGCGGAGGCGGCGTCGGACAGCAGTCCTCGGTCTGAACGGTTGGGTCCTGGCCCTCTGTTCCAGAACCGGTCTGCGTGTCTGTCAGTGCTACAAACGACATGGCCGTCAAAGTCGCAATCAAAATCCATTCAACCATCTCCACACTCCCTTTCTGTCCATCGGACCCGCGCAGACTAGACCCGGCCCACGCTTGGGACCAAAAATTTTCAGAAGGTCCGAACACTTTTGGCTTCCCAGGTGTTCGGAATGTCCGAAAAGAGGTGACGAAAAGGGATTTCTTGATCTACCCTTGAGATCGCGAATAGACTTCAGGGGATGACGTTGTCTGAAATCCCCATGTTGTTCAACACGCTACTGTTGCTGGTTTTGGTTCTTCGGATGGTGAGCAAAGGATTGATTTCGGATTACCGGGTCTTTTTCGGCTATCTGGTCTTTGAGACTATCGCGACCCTGGTGTCCGAGTGGATCATCCTCCAATTGGGTTGATTTCGACGGCGTACCGATTCACTACTACACCTACTCGACCCTGGCTCCGGCGTTACAGATTTGGGTACTGATCGACCTGGCCCGCCGCAATTTCCGGACCCGGCAGCAGGCGCCCCACGTAACCAATGTGCGCGCGGCGCTCTCGATCCTGGTCGGGCTTCCCGTGTTCGTTTTCATCGGTTTCCTACAGTCTTCGGCTAGACCGGGTTCAGGCGGTCAGCCTGGTTTTTGAAATGGTCCTGACCCTGCTGATCTACCTCTACCTGCTGGACGACGGGACATCGACCCGGGAAAGACCTCAAGGCCATACTGGCGGGATGACGCTGATGGTCACCTGCCAGTCGTTGAATTTTGTTCGCTATTTCCAGGACCGATCGGATTCGAGGTCTTCCAGTTCGCAGTCCCGGCTATCTACGGCCTGGCCCTGCTGATCTTCACAGCCGGCCTTTGGAACTACGCCCCGGCGAGCGCGTCCGCGGACAGCGCACGCTGGACCTGGGATTGCAGCGGATTTTCCGTTTGATGCTGCACCTTCTCTACGAGAGGCCATCCGGGCGACGAGATTCGATGACTACATTGAGATCTACTTCTGGGTTTGGTCGCCTGTGTCGCCGTGGTTGCGGCCTACTACCATCTGGCTCGGATCGAGGTCCGGGAGTCGGACCGCGAGAAGCTCAGCGAGGCAAACCTGAACCTGGAAGTGGTCCTGATCATGCTGGAAGCGCCCAGACGCAGTACCTGATGTCAAAATCGGGCAGAGGAAAGTTCCTCTTCACATACTCCCGCTCGCTCAGGGCCGACGTCCGGGGCTCATCCGGACACGGGAGTTGGGATTGAGGTCCTACCGGCTGATTGTCGCCTTCTACGTCACCACTCGGTGATGTCCTTGAAAAGCAAGCTCTCGGCCAGCCTCAACGACATCCGGGTGCTCTCCGCACTGAAACTCAGGTTCGTCCGCGCGCTAGTCGCCTGATTCATCCGCAAACAGCGCGCACCAGTTGACCAGGTAGTGCTGCACCAGCTTCTCCACGGAGCTCGGGCACCCTTCCGCCTTGAGGAAGAAGTGGTAGGTGGTGTCGAGGAAATCCTGGTGCCACCACAGGCCCTGGTTGGGCGGGTCCCCGTTTTCCAGGCGAACCAGACATCGATCGAGCAGGAAATCGCTCAGGTTCTGGTACATCACGATCCGGCAGGACCGGCCGCGGGCCTCGAACAACGCACCGCCCTCGGCCTGGGACAGTCGGATCACTTCTCCCAGCCGGAATTCCTGGAGTCGTCTCTGATAGAGTAGTTCGCTGTCTTCGGCACGGGTTCCTGCCGCCTCCGAAGGCCAGACCGCAGTGATGTCGGCCTCGAGAGCAGCCAGCACCCGAAACAAAAACTCCAGGTTCAGTCGGTAGGCGCCGGCTTCCATCGACGCATAGGAACTCGTGGGTAAGCCCGCGCGCTCCGCCATTTCTCGAACTCCAACGTTCTTGGAGAGCCGGAACCCGCGAAGCCGCTGTCTAGCGAAATCGTTCACCGATTGACCGGAAAGCATGATTCCCCCCTTGTGCCACTGTGAGGAAAAACGTTATCGGCGGGTTTGCTCGCTGTCAATACCCGGCAACCACACTACGGGAAGAATCCGTGTATCCCATCGCCAAACCTCTTGAAAGCTGAAAATTCAGCCGCCTGTTCGGATATTCCGAACACCCCTGGCCCGGCGTGTTTGGATATACCGAATTGTCATCCGTTTCAGGGGCCTCCTCGGTTAAAGTGCCATTGAGGCAGAGGGTTTTTCGAAAAGATGGACGTTCAATTTAGCGACATGCTCCGGGAGATCCGGGGATGACAACTCCCGGGCGAAAGACACTCTGGTTTGTGCTGCTCTATGTCGGCCTGGTCGGGAGTTGGATCATCTCTCCGATTACGGTCTGAAATTCCTTTTTGGAGTCTCAGAAGAATCCTTGGCCTGGCAGACAACCAAGGGCCTGGTTTACGTCGCGGTCACCTGCCTGGTTCTTGCCCTGTGGTTCCACCGCCATATCAAGAACGCACATGATGCATACCATCAACTGAACGAGGACAAGAGAATGCTTGAGGAATTGGTAACGAAGGTCTCCGAACAAAGGAGATCCGAGAGCCTGCACGAACAGCTGTTCGAACACTCCCCTGACCTGCTCTTTATCGCGGAATCCGATGGGACCCTGAGAGAGCTAAATGCAGCCTGGAGGCACGTGCTCGGTTGGCCGCTGGATGAAATTGCCTTCCGTCCGTGGAGAGAGCTGGTCCACCCCGACGATCTCCCCGCCACGGCTGGGGCCGAGGAACAGGTCGCCCAAGGCCAGCCGGTGACCGGTCTGGAGAACCGATACCGCTGCCTGGACGGCAGTTACCGGACCCTGGTCTGGACGCTGATCCGGCTCGCCCCGGACGGTTCCATTTTCGGTTCCGGACGGGATGTCACGGAAGAGAAGCAATCAGCAGGAACTGATTCACGCCCAGAAAATGGAAAGCCTCGGTCACCTCGCCGGCGGCCTTTCCCATGACTTCAAGAACCTTCTCACCGTGATCGTCGCCCACACTGAACTCGTCCGAATTGACCTCCCCGAAGAGGAGTTTCCGGAAATTTCCGAAGCCCTCCCACAGATCATCGAGGCCGGCAGCAAGGCCACCGAACTGGCGGACCGGTTGTTGGTGTTTGCGCGGAAGAAGAAGGTCCAGCTCTGGCCCGGGTCAACCCGTTAATCAAAGACCTGCACAAACTCCTTGCCCCCATGGTGGGTAAGAGCATCGCGATTGAACTGGACCTGGATCCAAAGTTGGGAAACATCCTTTTGGACGAATCCCAACTCGAGCAGGTTTTGATGAATCTTTGTGTCAATGCCAAAGATGCGATGCCCCAAGGGGGGCGCCTCACGATCCGGACCAGAGCGGTCTCGCTGCCGAATCCGAGGTTCTCAACCTGGCCGAAGGAAGGTTCGCCGAGATCACAGTCAAAGACACCGGCAGCGGGATACCCGAAGAGTATCGCCCCCACATTTTTGAACCATTCTTCACCACCAAGTCGGAAATGGGCGGCACCGGACTGGGGCTTTCCACTGTCTATGCGATCGTTACAGGAGCCGGGGGTCACGTTTCGTTCGACAGCCTTCCGGCGACGGGACTCGATTTCGCATCCTCCTTCCACTGGACGGCGACAATAGGCGGAACCAGGTCAACAATCTGTCCGGCCGGTTCGGCTACCGTCTTGCTGGTCGATGATGACCCCGCCCTTCGAAAGGCCCTCGAACGGTCTCTCGGCCGTTGGGGATATGAAGTCCTTGCCGCCGCCAATGGCGGCGAGGCCCTCCGGTTAGCCGCGCAATACCCGGGGCGAATTGACCTCCTGCTTACCGACATCGCGATGCCCGGAATCAGCGGCTTGGATCTTCGTCCAACTCCGTCGGGACCGCCCGGAAACTTCAGTGCTCTTTCTGTCGGGTTCCCCGGAAGTCAAGGATTCCGCCCTTGCTAAAGATACCCGTTTCCTGGAAAAACCATTCCGAGCCGAAGTACTGGCTCGAAAAATCGAGGAGGCGCTGGCCGGCACCGGTATTCAGTAGCCAAATGCGCAGCCGGCGCGCCTGGGGTCGCTCGCTCCGTGCCAGTTCCCTTCCCCATCGTTGAGGATGGCCTGGTAGCCCCCAAAAAACTGCTGCGTTCCCAGCGGGTTTGTGCGGTGTCCCGGTGCTCGAGCTGACGAATGACTCCCTGGGCCACGCCGACCTCGTAGCGACCGACCCGCCCTGTTCCATCCGCTCCCCCCAGGGCTGGCTGGAACCCATGTGACGGATTCGGGGGGCGTCCCCCGCTTCCTGGATGTCCATTCCGAAATCGATCATGTTGACCAGCACCTGGACGTGGCCTTGAGGCTGCATGTTGCCGCCCATCACCCCGAAGCTCAGCCAGGGCCGGCCGTTCCGGGTGACAAAGCTGGGGATGATGGTGTGGAAAGGGCGCTTGTGCGGCTCGAGCCCGTTGGGATGCTCCGGATCGAGGTTGAACATCGCACCCCGATTCTGCAGTACGAAACCGAGGTTGTTCGGCACCCATCCCGACCCGAACGCCCAGGAATTGCTTTGAATCAGGCTCACCATGTTGCCGTCCTTGTCGGCAACCGCCATGAAGATGGTATCGTGCTCTTCCGGCATGTCGCCCGGCGGGTCGGTCATCAGGACCCGGTCGGGCCGGATCAGCTTTCGCCGCTCGGCAGCGTACTCCTTGGAGAGCAGGCGATCGAGCGGGATCTTCGCAAATTCCGGGTCGGCATAGTAGCGGGCGCGGTCGGCGAAGGCCAGCTTTTTGGCCTCGATCAAAACATGCAGGTATTGGGCGCTGTTGAATCCCATGGAGGCAAGGTCGTACCCCTCGAGAATATTCAGCATCTGGAGCGCGGCGATTCCCTGCCCGTTGGGAGGAAGTTCCCAGACCTGATAGCCCCGGTAGTCAACCGAAACCGGATCGACCCACTGTCCGTGCTGATCGGCAAAATCTTTCATGCTGAGAAACCCGTTGTGCCGCTTTGAGAACTCCACGATGCGCTCGGCAATTTCACCTTTGTAGAAGGCATCGCGACCGCCGCGGGCGATCATTCGATAGGTGTCCGCCAGGGCCTGGTTTTTGAAGAAACTGCCGTTCTTCGGAAAGTGGCCGTCCGACATGTAGGTGTCGGCGAACCCGGGAATGTCGTAGTCGGCAGGCCCGGATCGTCCCAACCCCTGATCGGAAAGCCGCTCTCGGCATATCCGATTGAGGCTGCAGCAATTGCCCAAGATCCATGGTTCCAAAACGCTCCAGCAGCATCGACCAGCCATCGACGCACCCGGGCACCGTCCAAACCGCCGGCTCCTGAGCCGGAATCGCCGTGTAGCCCCGCGATTTCACGGCATCGACATCGATTGCGTAGGGCGAGCGTCCACTCGCATTGAGTCCGTAGAGCTTCTGTGATCGGGCATCCCAGTAAATCACGAACAAATCGCCCCCGATCCCGGAATTGGCGGGTTCCGCAAGCCCGATCATGGCGTTCGCGGCTACTGCTGCATCGATGGCGTTGCCCCCTCGCTTCAGGACGTCCAGACCAACCATGACGGCCAAAGGCTGGCTGGTCGCCACCATGCCATTCGGCGTGGAGACGATTTCCCGGGTCTTGCCCATCATGAATCGCCGCGTTCCTCCGTCCTGGGCAGACAGGGAAACCAGGACGAAAGAGGTTACAGCCAACGTCGCAATCAACCGTTTCCAGGACTCAAACCCGTGCATGGACACCTCTCTGATGATGGGGGTTGGCAAACAACAGCGTGCCCAAGATAGTCTGCCGAACAACTGCATAGCAAGTCTGCGGGGATTCGCAGGGTAGCGGACACTCACCGAACGTGATTGAATCGGTTCCTGCATTGGACCCCACGAATTCCTTGTCCAGGGAGGCGCCATGAAGATTGTTCGATCATCGCTTGGAGTTTCAGCGATAAGTTCCCTCACTCAAGGTCTCTCCGTTCTCGTTCTCGCCCTCCTCACCCTTACTTCTGCGTGTGCAAAAACGGACCCGCTACCAGGTGGCTCGACCATGAAATCACCCGCAAATTTGGGAAACAAAGATCGCCTGGAGTGGTTTCGTGAAGCCCGATTCGGGATGTTCATTCACTGGGGTCTCTATGCCCTGCCCGCCGGGGAATGGAATGGGCGGACCAACCACGGGGAGTGGATTCAGTTCCAGGAAAGTATTCCCGGCGCCGAGTACGAGAAGCTTGCCGGCCAATTCAACCCGGTCGACTTCGACGCAAAGGAGTGGGTGTCGGTAGCGAAACAGGCCGGGATGAAATACATGGTGATCACGACCAAGCACCACGAAGGCTTCGTCATGTACGACTCCCAGTTGACCGACTATGACATTGTGGAGGCCACGCCCTTCGGCCGGGATCCGATGAAAGAGCTCGCCGAGGAGTGCCGCCGACAGGGCATCACCCTGTGCTTCTACTATTCGGTACAGGACTGGCATCATCCGGACTATCCGACACTCTACACCCGGCGGGACAAGCGGCATCCCGAGGGCTTCCACGGTTTCGCCAATCCCGATGCCGACTTCCTGAAGTACATGGACTACCTCCAGGGCCAGGTCCGGGAACTGCTCACCAACTATGGCCCGGTCGGGATTATCTGGTTCGACTGGTACGGGGACGCCTTCCAGTCGCCAGCCGAACTGCAGCGGGCAAAGGACGTGGTCTCCATGATCCATGAACTGCAGCCGAACTGCCTCGTAAACAATCGCTTCGGTGGCGTCGGCGCGGACTACGGCACTCCGGAACAGCAGATCCCGGGGGGAGGTCAGGCAACCGCCTTCGAGGTCTGCATGACCATGAACGGTCACTGGGGCTACAACCGTCACGACGACAACTGGAAGGACGCCAGGACCATCGTTTTTAACCTTTGCGACATCGCGAGCAAGGGGGGCAATTACCTGCTCAATGTCGGGCCCACCGCCGAGGGACGGTTTCCCGACGAATCGGTGAGAATCCTGAAGGAGGTTGGCCGCTGGACAGCTGCCAACGGTGAGGCAATCTATGGAGTCGCAGCGGGGCCGGACATGAGATGGGAGGCCGATATCGACATGGTGACCCGGCGGCCTGACCGGGACTACCTCCACGTGTTCAGGTGGCCCAAGGACGGTAAGATCTTTTATCAATATCCCTTCTTCGAATTCGAACGCGGCCTCAAAAAGGTCTACCTCCTGCTCGATGAGTCCCGCACTCCCCTGCCGGTCGCGGAGTTTCGCCGCGCGATCCAGTTTGAGGTTCCCCAGGAGGCGCCAGATCCGATCAACAGTATTGTCGTCGTCGAATATGAGACGTCCAAAATCAAGCCAGGAGATCACTGATGAGCAAGAATGCCGGAATGCAGAGACAAGTCACTCGAAGGGAGTTGTTTGGAACGATGACGGCGGCAGCCGCCGCTGCTGCTGTGGTGCCGGGCTCTGGATTCGGAACGCCGGTTCTGCAGTCCCCTCCGGGCAAACCCGACCCCGATTTCGGTGGGGTTTAAATCGGCGCCATCACCTACAGCTTCCGAAGCATGCCCAGCACGGCGGAGGACCTGCTCAAGTACCTCACCCAGTGGCTCGAATGCGGTTGCCGAGGTGAAGAAATGCGTTGACTTCTGCAGGATCGCCTCGGCTTGAGGAGCCGCCATTGACATGAAATAGCGATGAAAATAGACTAATTTCATGTCAAAAACCATGGTTCAGATCCGCAATGTTCCGCCTGAACTCCATCGGCGGCTGAAGGCCCGGGCGGCCCTTGAAGGGATGTCGATGTCGGACTACGTGTTGCGTGAGTTGCGCAAGTCGTTGGAGCGCCCAATGCGCCATGAGGTGCTGGAACGGCTCCGGACTCAAGCCGATCGGGTCTTCAAGTTGAGCCCGACCGAGGCGATTCGGATGGAGCGAGACGCAAGGTGATCGTCCTCGACGCCTCCGCTCTTCTGGAGTTGCTTCTGGGCACTGCTCGTGGAAAGTCCGTCAGCGTTCGGATCCAGGACCCGACCCTCAGTCTCCACGTCCCGCATCTCGCCGACGTCGAAATCACCCAGGTGCTGCGCCGCTTCGTGAGGGAAGGTGAACTCGAACCCGCAGCGGCGTTGACGGTTCTCGAAGATCTGCGATCGCTCGACCTGGAACGGCACCCACATGAACCGCTTTTGGAACGGGTTTGGGGGTTACGGGAGAATCTGTCTGCTTATGATGCCGTCTATGTGGCTCTGGCCGAAGCGCTGGAAACGGTCCTCCTAACATGTGATGCCAAACTGGCCCGTGCACCAGGTGCTCACCTTCGAGTTGAATTGATCGAGTGAACGGCGTTCCAAACCTGCCCGGCGAACTCCAGGTGACGATGACGCTAAAGGAGGTTTCCGTTGGCACCGGACTGGAGATCGTGCAGGAAGGCGTGCCCGATGTCATCCCTCCGGAAGCCTGCTACCTTGGCTGGCAGGAATCGCTAACGCTACTTGCCAAACTGGTCGAAGCCGAGATCCCAGGTTAGCCCCGCCCCCGCGCTTGGCGGAGACCGTCGAGAGAGTGAAACTTTTTTCGAATCGGGAATCGAGAAGCGGGAAGCGAGAATGAACTCACGCCTAAGCGAGATGGGCCGCGATGGCGTTAGAAGCACCCGGTCTTCGTCATTCGACAACCATTCTCGATGCTCGCTTCTCGATTCCTGATTCCTCCCCCGGTCTTCTATCTTCTGTTCGCTAGTGCGATCCCGGAACACCCCCGAGGTCACGGCAGCGGATCCCGGGTATCTTCCAATTCAAGGTACAATTGGGTTCGACGCGACGAGCTGCGGCTCCGTTGACGGACGGAATGTTTATAAATTCACAGGCAGGGCGATCGACCCTGGAGGTAATCACTGATGGAACGACGAGATTTCTTGACCCACTCGGGACTGGTTGAGTTGGGAGCGGCCTTCTCTTCCAAATTTGGCTCCGCGCAGTCGATTCACCCTCAGCCTCCGGTTGGTTCGGCTCGAACCATCATCTTGTACGTTTATGACGGATCAGCTGGGAGACCTCGCGGTCGCCCGCCATTCGTTCACCCCAGTCAGGGAAGGGTCCTGGCGCTGGAACGGCTCTTGACCTTGGAAGGGCAGGATCGATGTTTACCCACAGCCTTACGAGTATCATCACCGATTCTGCTGCTGCTTCAACCGCATTTGGAACCGGACGAAGGACAGGCAATGGCAACATTGGCGTTTTCCCGGACGGACAGAAGCTGACGACAATCCTGGAAGTGGCGAAGGGACAAGGAGATTCAACCGGTCTGATCACAACGGCCCGGGTAACTCACGCGACCCCCGCCGGATGCTCGGTCCACGTCAAGGACCGGGACAACGAAGACGAGATTGCCGCCCAATACCTGGAACTGCAACCGGACGTGATCCTCGGAGGAGGTTCCAGACACTTCGGGTCCGCTACCCGAGGTGACGGACAAGAGACCTTTATGGAGAGTTCGCCGCCAAGGGATATTCGGTTGTCAGGACGGCGGAAGAACTTGAGGCACTCGCGGGATCAAGAGTGCTCGGCACGTTCAGCAATTCGCGCATGCCCTAGGAAATCGATCGCCGCTATCAGGGAGTCGAAGGCCCGAGCCTGGCCGATATCACCCGGACGGGCCTCGACCTGCTGTCGGCTTCGTCCGGAGGATTCGTCGTCCAGGTCGAAGCTGGACGAATCGACCACGCCAACCACAGAACAACGATCCCGGAGCCATGCTGTGGGACGTGCTGGCCGCCGACGAGGCGCTGGAGACATCCTTGATTTCACTGACCGGAATCCGGGGACGCTGCTGATTCTGGGATCCGATCATGGGACCGGTGGCGGCGCCATCTATGGAATCGGGACCGAGTACCAGCGGTCCTCCACCTCCTTTGATCGGATGAGTTCGGAAGAGCATCCTACGAACACATCCTCGGGGTCAACTGGGATCGTCGCCGCGGGCCTCCGACATCGCCGAGGCGGCACGAACCTACCTGGGACTCACTCTCCAACCGGAAAAGGCCGCCATCATTGCCGACGCCATCCAGGGGCATCCCCGGATCGCCAATATCGCCGCCTACCACGAACAACCGGCCAACTCGCTGGCCTCCGTGGTTGCCGCCGGCATGAATTTTGGCCGACCCTGACAACCTGAACATCCAGTATTCGGCCGGACAGCACGCCGAGGGGCCGGTGCAGATCGCGGTCTACGGCGCAGGAAACAGCCACCGCTCAACTCGGCCTGGTGAGCATCACCCAGATCTACCCCTGGATGACCAGCGCCCTTGGCGTAGACCACGAAAACCCCGTGATCAGCGAATCCGAAGCACTTTCCATCCTTGAAGGGGCTGGGGGCCGGCCGCCGGAACGGAAGGTTGAGGCGAGGAAGATCGACTGGAACCTACTCCTGGCCTCGTCTGGGCTTTCGCATTGATGTAGACCTCGGGCTTGTTCTGGCTCCGGGCATCACGAACGTTTTGTCGTCGAGGCGTCCTTCTGTGTATGCTCTCAGGACGCCAGGGACATCCCCACAGACCTCGTCAAGAACTTCGATGCCTTTCGATTCCAGGAGCAATTTGAGTGATCTCGAAATAGCGCCGCAGATCAAGACATCCACGCCCAGATCGGCAACCTGGGTTGCACGACGCGAAGGATCGTAGAGAACAATGCTCTTCTCGGAGCAAGCAATTTTGCCGGTGACCTCCAAGTCGAGCATGAGAAGATGATTCGCGGCATCAAAGACCGGAGAGACTCGTCCCCTCCAATAGGGTACTGCGACTTTCACGCCGGACTTCAACGCAAGTTACCTTCCAGAGACGGCGCACCGACTCTGCCAGCCCAAACCTCCGGTTCCTCCTTGCCAGGATTGATAGCGTGCCGGTTCAACCGACTACCCTGCCGCTTTGAGAGCTTCTGTTGAACGACTCAAAAGCCTGCACCGTGCAACGACAACCGTTCTCACAGAGGCATTTTGCAATGCCCCGGCCCGGCTTCTCCAAGGCCAGGCAGCTTCAACGTGCTCTCTGGCAACGGTCTCAAGGGAAGAAGAACACGGGTCACTTATGGAATGCGGTTTGCTTTCAGCAGATATGTGATCGTGGTGTGAACACGGTAATCAGCTGCTCTGCAACTCAAGCTGTCGCCACTTGATTGCGGCGACTCCTGAAGCCGTGAAATGGACGTTGGCGGGATGGAGGGTAGCCCTCATGACCGTACAAGCGCGGGAGCCGATTCTGAATCTCGAGCCGGACGAGTTTGAGAAGAAGATCCTCAGAGCATCAAGGGAACGAATCGTACTCCTCGAATTTTGGGCTGAGCGGTGCCACTCCGGTGGCGAAGTTGCCGACACGCTGACGCGGCACGCAGAACGATTCCACGGCCAGTGCGTACTTGCCCGTGTGGATGTCGAACGGTGGCCGGAATTCGCGGCGAAGTTCTGCATGCAAGGGATTCCCACTATTCTCGTGTTCTCCGATTGCAAGCTCGTCGGCAAGTTCGTGGGGCCACATCCCGATAAGCAGCTTCGAAATCTCCTTGACCAGTATGCTACCGGTGATGCGCATCCAGGGTGGGACTCTCACCAACCGCCCGAGAATGTCGAACGAAAGCACAGGAGGGCCCAACTCGGCCCTTCGATCGAGCTCAATGCAGAGCCGTTCCCGTCGTGGCCGCACGTGACCGATAGCGCTATGGAACCGGGCCGGGCCCGGAGGGACAACCAAGCCTGGAACCGAAGCCCCCGGAGGTCAACTATGAACAACAAGGGGAGCAACATCCAACAACGGTGGGGCGACTGGTACGTTGAACCCGACCGTCTCGAACTCGTACTGGATCGCTCGGGCTGTGTCGAGTACGTCGTCGACCTCGAGATGTGCACCAGCAGCGCTCGGGTCTTGAATCAACTCGTCGAACTTGCCGGGAAACCCTGGATCCAGCCGATGGATGTCTACGGACTCCTGAAAGCCTTGGACGACCTACTTCAGATTCAGGTAACGCTCTGTCCGGACGAATCGGAAAGCCGGCTCGACAAAACCACGCTCGGAGAACTTGATTCGGAGCTCTGCTGGAACTGCCATCAGATGTCGAACTTTGATCTGTCCCTGTCAATCATCAGACGCGCGGCCGTCCAAAGAACGGCTCCGCATTTTCCACTCCCCCGCAGCTTCTTCCAGCCCATTTTCAGAAGCCCGCAAGGTAGACTAACCCACCAACACCCAACCCGAATATCAGGTTCAGAGCCTTGATCAGGATTCCATCTCTGACCATACTTGGGCAGGCCGGCAAGGTAAGCCCCATACCCATCCTGGGCTCTTGAATCGGTAAAGCAATATCCAGAACAAAATCATACCGGCTCCCGGCGAACAGAGTACACAAATATCAGGTTTCACCCAAACTCAGGAATAATGCATAACAGCGCACTCAGAATAAGCACCATACCAAGGTAAACTATACACCAGTCCCCCCCGGTCCCGTGTGTATTCCCCGCTTCTGACAATGAGAAACACCAGAGAGGTCCAGATGAAGACCCTCCAGAGATGGCGCTTGACAATCCCTCCCCAGACATCGTCTATCAAGTAATGACCCACCGTCTCGTGGCGCCCGGGTGGTGCTCCTGCTTACCACACTTCTCGCAAGGGATAATGCGGAGCAGGGCGGCCTCCACAATAAGCAGTCCAGCCAAACCCCAACCCCAACACAAACGACAGACTGTAAAAGCAGGAGGGCCTGTTTGGGAAACATGGCGAGCATCACAAAGGCCTCGTCCCCGGAAGTGGGCAAACCGTCCCGGCGACGATCAGCCCCGAAAGTCACAACGCCGTGCACGTCTTGGGTTACCGACATGAACGCCCCGAGGCAGCCCGGGGTTGCGCCGAGGAGAGACGTTCAGGATGTGCTGTCGCCGCTCCCCTCCTTGCGGTCGCAACCGCAACCACCCCTGAGTTTGCGCACGTCGGCCAGGGTCCACCAGAATCGTCGTCGCGAGCCCCAGCATATTGATGTTGGAGAGCTTTAAGTGCTTCGCGGCTCGCCTCGGTCCGTCGCCTAGGCGCAGACTCTGACAGGTGCCTCCGAGGGAACGGTTTCTCTTCTACAACCACAAGGGGCTTCAAAGAGGACGGGCCTGGGGCACCGATCCTCACCAGATTAGGCCGCTCCGACCCCATAGCCATCCGTTCCCAGCACCACAAGATCCGCAGCGATCCTTCGAACCTCCTTCATTATCGACTTCTCGGAGGGGCGATCGTCTCGACTTCTTCAAAGACGAACCGTGGGTTCTCCCGGGTGGCCGCGCCGCGTCTTCTCAAGCCGCCTTCCTCCGGTTCCTCCTCTTCTCCCTCCCAGGGGGTGTAGTTAGGCGTGAAGAGAGAAAAGCGAGATCGCGTGAATTTGGGGCGCGCGGGGGTGGACGACGAAGAGACACGCCACTTGGACTTCCCTTCGGGCGGGGGGCGAACGGCGGTTCCTTCGGTAATCGCCGCGTCGCTCTGCAAAGCGATCCGTCAACGGCTAACAATATCTTCATTGGGCGACCTCCTTGGCTTGGCCGCTCGGCGTTGTTGTTGACTTCTCAAGCTTCCCAACCATCTCCTTGATCCCATCCTCCATCCTGGAGTTCAAAAGGAACGCCTTTCAGGCCATGCCCCGGCAATCGGGAGATAGATGTGTATGGCGTTCATCGTCGTATCAAGTTCCCGCCCTCGAAGCCACTACAATCATTCGGATCTGGACTTTGGGATCACGGACTCTCTTTCAGAACGACGAAGAAACCCGCAATCTCGGCCAGTTCAAAGTTTTACAAAGTGCAATCGCAACCAGTTGAGCGGATCTTCAAGTGACTCGTTGGCTGGACGGACTCCGCTGCTCTGATTTTCTGAACAGATTCGTCCAGATCCATCGCCATCTGGATAGCGGCAGTCGTCGGGTCTCCCAAAGCAACGATCTGGTCCAGGGGCGCATGACTCCCCGAGCGGTGTCTTCGAAGCCCGCCTTAAAGTCAATCACGGTGACATGCAAAGCCGGTTGTCACTCGTTCGGACGTCCCCGCCCGTCTTAGAAACTCGCCGATCACAACCCGATCCCGGTCCCTGCCCACCAATCTTCACCGCCGCCGGATCCAGGGACTCCTTCCCATCGCAGTGGACCAGTAGGCTCCAGCGAGAACTCCACCAGCACGATTCCCGGGCCCCCAGGCCAAGGGTCTAGGGTCATCCACCCCGCACCACTGACTCAACCACCTGAGAGGACCGCCCCCCCGCGGTGCTCAAGCAGGGAAGCCGGAGCCGATCGGTCTTCCGAGGACCTGGTCGAGGCCCAGGATTCTGGAATCGGCACATGCAGAACACCAGAGCCTGGTAGCCAAGTCTCCGGAGAGCCTTTGCCAAAAGAACGGTCACCGTGCCTTTCCGGCTCCCCCTTCCCCCAGAACACCGACTCTGCAGCCAATCAAAAGGTATGAACCATCAATTTCCTCCTGTCAGCTGTTTAGGACGCCCAGCAATTCCAGACGGCCTGAAGACTCGCACAGTCGGAGCTGCGGGCTTACCAGGGTATCCTGTCTCATTCGGCTCAGAGACTTGTCGAGCCTCGGGACGTCCCCAGTCACTCCAGAAGACCTCTTCGAGAGGCCTCACCAGACCGCGAGTGGCGATCTGGGGCAGAAAATTCCGCGAAAAGTCTGCCTCCGGCAGCTTCTCGAACACTCCATTCCATCGATCTTCGAAGATCGGCCCCAGGAACTGCGGAGATTTGCAGAATCGACACGTTCCAGAGTCTCGACCACTTCCGGCAAAACCTTTCGACCCAACTCCCAGAGTGTCTGAGCACGACCGATCGTAATCATCGTGTTCCACAGAATCCCGCTCTTAGCCAACGGTTCGCTGACCCAGCGACGGTTTCGTGGAAAGTCGAGACTCTTAGTACCGGGCCGACTGTTCTTGGGACCGAACCCCCAATGGGCGCGATCCAACCGTAATCGGTCTCCGGCGCATCCGGTAACACTCCCACGAGGACGGCATTGCGGGGATGGCCCTTAGCTAGCTTGCATGCGGCGTCCAACTCGATCGCAAGCCGGGTCCGCGGATAGAAGTAATGGTCCGATGGCAGGACGAGAACTATGGCTTCAGGGTTTTCGTCGAGTACGTGGGCTAGGGGCCAAAAGACCCCAACCGCAGTGCCACGCATCTTGGGCTGCTCTAGAATCCGGCCGGGAATGCCGCCCGCCACGAAACCACGATGGCCGGTCCCGATCACCGTGATCAAATGCTGTGGCTCAACCAGGTCAAGGGCTCGATCGATGGTCTGCTCCAACATCGATTTAGCTCCGCAGAACCGACAATATTGCTTCGGACGTCCTTGTTCAAAACAACGGGCAACCAGGGGACACATCCGTGTGCCTTCCCCTCCGGCGAGAATGATCGACCAAAGCGACTGAGACGTCATAACGATTTTTCTCCTTCATTGCGAGGAGCGGAGAGCGGCGATCGAAGGAGTGTACGAGTTCATACAGCCACCCCAGCTCCACGGGCGAATGCTAGTGTCCGTCGGGGGCCACGACCTCGGAGAATGTCAGAAGTGAACAGCCTGCCGTCACCGTGTGGTCCCTTGGGGCTTGTGAAAGCAGGTTTGATTCCAACCCCAGGACGCGATTTGAGATACCCGTCTTGACCGAGGCAACAGGCCAAATCACACCATCATTGGGGCTTGCTCAGAGACGAAACCGACGCTTTTTGCAACGATCACTGCTGGAGAAACTGCAGTCTGCATGGCTCCCTGGATCCCGCTTCCAAACTGGACAAATCAGTATGTCTTGACCAGGTTTCACGAGAGGTCTCTCCTGGTTTGCGGTCTGCCGGGCCAGGTCCCGGTTCGCCTTCCCGGATCGGCGTAAATACTAATGTTTGTGAGCGGATCCGGGTGGTTCAACCGAAGGAATCTGCCGATTGTGGAACCAAGACGATGACTTTAGTCAAACTGGGCAGTGGTGAAGGGGTTCGGTTTGCGAGTGAATTCTAGAGTGGAATTCAATCTTTGTGACGCCATGTTGGACTCTGTCTCCGATGGAGTCTTCGCGGTCGACGAAGACTGGCAGTTTATTGCTTTCAACAAGGCGGCAACAACAATTACCGGAGTGCCCGCCAAGGAGGCGCTCGGCCGGCCCTGCTGCGAGGTGTTCCGGGCGAGCGTATGTGAATCCGAATGTGCTCTCCGCCAAACCATGGAAACCGGACGCCCGGTGATTGCGAAGCACATCTTCATTCTGGACGTGAATGGACGCCGGGTGCCGGTCTCGCTGTCCACGGCAATTCTGAAGAACCGAAAGGGAGAGACCATTGGCGGCATCGAGACCTTTCGGGACATGAGCCTCGTAGACGAACTTCGAAAACAAGTTCAGCAAACCTACACGTTTGCGGACATCATCGGGCGCAGTCAACCGATGCGCCGGCTGTTCGACATCTTGCCGGATGTAGCACTCAGTGACAGCACGATTCTGATCGAAGGGGCGAGCGGGACGGGCAAAGAGCTCTTTGCCCGGGCGATCCACAGCCTGTCGGGTCGGCGAAACAAGAGGTTCATGGCCATAAACTGTGGTGCTCTTCCCGATACATTGCTCGAATCCGAGTTGTTCGGGCACAAAGCCGGAGCCTTTACGGATGCCCGAAATGACAAGCCGGGTAAGTTCTGGCCGCGGAGGGTGGACGATCCTGCTCGACGAGATCGGTGATGTGTCCCCCGCCATGCAGTAGACTGCTCAGGGTACTCCAGGAGAAGGTCATCGAACCGCTGGGGTCGGTCAGACCGATCAAGATCAACGTTCGAGTCATTGCCGCAACCAATCGGGACCTCAAGGAGTTGGTCAGCAGGGGCGAGTTTCGGAACGACCTTTACTACCGAATCAATGTTTTCGCGCTGACGATTCCTCTATGAAAGGATCGCCGGGAAGATATCCCGATCCTCATCGAGCACTTCATCTCCAAGTTCAATCGACTGCAGGGAAAGACCCTGACCGGGGTTTCAGAAGACGCACTGAAAATCCTCCTGAACCACGACTACCCGGGAAACGTTCGTGAACTCGAGAACATCATTGAACATGCCTTCATCCTCTGCCGTGAGTCGTTTATCAGGCCGGATCATTTTCCTTTGGATCTCAGCGCAGGATTCAGCACGGAAACACCGGCAAGGAGAGAGGCAATGGCTCTCAAGGACTGGGAGGCGGTTCATATCGTTGAAGCGGTCCGCCGCAATCATGGCAATCGTGCGGCCGCGGCCAGGGAACTGGGGATCAACCCAAGTACCCTGTTTCGCAAGGTCAAGGCACTTGGTGTGAAGCTTCCCGGCCGCGACGATCACCGCTACCTAAACCTAACACTCTTGCGTGCCATGAACTTAGCCTCTGCCCAGGCGAGGACTCGACCCGCCGTCCTCACCTCGGATTTGAGCAGGAATAGAGGTGGATCACTCGACAGAAGCCAGGCTCGAATCTCCAGGTTCTCGCCGCACCTTACGGGGTGAACGAAGCGTACGTAGAGGTCCCCGGTCACCGCCTGAATTCTCCTGTGGAACAGGCAGTGGGTCATCCCTGCATCGAGCAGGGCCGCGATCACGCCACCGTGCAGCATGCCGTCGTATCCCTGGTAATAGGGTTGCGCCCTGAAGCCGGCCCGGACCCCTCCGTTTCCGTCGGATTCAAAGTGAAGGCCAAGCGACCTCGGGTTGCGGTCTCCGCAAAGCAAGCATCCCGAGTGAGTTGAGCTGGAATGTGTCGCCATTCAGTTCTACTGCAGTCCAAGTTGCCCCCAGACCCGTTCGACATCCCCGGCAGAGGGAGCCGGCGTCTCGACGATCGCCTGCTCCCTGGTCTGGGCCTGGGTCACTTCCGGGTCATAACGGATACGTCCTAAAATCGTGGCTCCAAGTTGGCGAGTTTCTTCCTCTATCCGGTCTGCGAGTTCGGGGTTGATATCCCACTTGTTGACGCAAACCGAGGTCGGGATTTCGAAGTGCCGGGTCAGGGAAAGCAACCTCTCGAGATTGTGCCGTCCCGACACCGTTGGCTCCGTGACCGCGAGAACCTGGGTGGCCCCGGTCAACGAAGCGATCACCGGACAGCCTATGCCCGGAGGACCGTCCAGGATGACCAGGGGACGCCCCTCCTCCCTGGCAATCCGGTGAGCCTCTCGACGAATCTCCGTGACCAATTTTCCCGAGTTATCTGCTGCCACTCCAAGTTGGGCGTGAACCATGGGTCCGCAGCGGGTATCCGAGATCATCCACTCGCCACAGTCCCGCTCCGGAAAGTCAATCGCCCCGGCAATACAGGAACGAACACAGACTCCACAGCCTTCACAGGCGGTCGCGTCGATCGAATATCGGACAGCGACAGGCGGTTTGCCGGTCACCTTCACGGTATCAAAACGGCAATTTGTGCGCAGGCCCCACGCCAAGACAGTCCTCCTGCCGAATCGACGCCTCGTGCCCGCTGATGAACCGATGCCGCTCTTTCACCTGGGGAGACAGGATAACTGCAGGTCCGAGGCGTCCACGTCACAATCCGCGAGGACGGGCCGGCTGGCCAGCACTGCAAACGACGCGGTAAGGCTGGTCTTTCCGGTTCCTCCTTTTCCACTGATAACAACAGTTCTTTCATGAATTCAACCTGCTCCTCATGCGCCCGACACTCGAACGATCAAGGCGGCAGGATCCCGATCCTTTCAACGAGTCTGTCACCCAACTCGGATTGGCCCCATCCCCGTGTAGACGTCGATCTCCCCTGCCGGGTGAACTTTCGGAGGAGAAACCTGTGTCCTCCGTAATCCACTTCCACAGATCGCCACGCGCCACCAGGCGGTCCACCAGCGACCGGTCAACTCCCGCTTCAGCCAGGAAGATCTCGACAGCGTCAGCTCATCGGGTCGACCCCCGTGATACTCAACAGGTCGCTTTCCGCGTTTCCTGTTGCTGCAAAGCCGTTTCCTTCGTAGCCGGTCAGGTACTCGACTCGCTCGACTCGCCTACTGAATTCAAGACAGTCAAGAACTCACCGGAAACAGGACTCGCGATTCCGGCGTCTCAATCCGCCGGACCGCCTCTAACCCGTACAGGTCTCCCATCCCACACAATCTAAATCCCAGGATTCACTTCCAGGAGAACCTCTTCGGCCAGGCGTTCAAAGAGCGCGCGGTATCCCGGAAGGTGCTCGACGATTGAGGCTCCTTTCGACGAGAGTTCCGCGACCCTCCGGTCATCCGGAATCTCGGCCAGCACCCGGATTCCCTGTCCAGCACAAAAGTCGTGCACCCGGTCATCACCGATTCCGGCCCGGTTGATCACCACACCGAATTCTAATCCCAGCTTCCGCGCCATTTCGACAGCCAGCTTCAGGTCATGGAGGCCGAACGGATTGGCTCTGTGACCAGGAGAAGGTAATCCGCATCCTTCCGTCGCTATGACCGGGCAGGTTGTCCCGGGCGGGGCGTCAGGATCGCGGGTGAATCACGGTCGCTTACCCGGACCGCCGGATCAGCGGCGCGCCGTGGCCACGCCGACGTCAAGACGGCCCTGAATCAGGGTGACGTTACCAGAGCGCAGTGTCGAGACGACGCCGATGCGCCTGTCGGCCTCCCAGATCGCCTCCCGGGACAGACCATCGCACATCCGCGGCACCCGTGACAAAGTTCGGGAAAGACCAGGGGCCGCTTTCCCAGGCAAACGATGGCATGAAACTGGCAGAACCGGGAACACTCGCCACAGCTGTCGCAGAGTGAGGTGTCAACCTGCGGGATAGGTATGGAGACTTCTCTTCCCTTGTCCAGGAGGCAAGAGAGGAACAGGTGATCGTTCGGTTCTCGACGTCGCAATCCAGCAACTCGACCGGCGTCCCACACACCTTGGCAAGATTGACCGCCACAGTCGTCTTTCCGGTGCAGCCCTTCCCCGACGCAACCGCGAGGATCATGAGTCTCCTCCGCCACCGTAGTTTCGACGTCCCCGTACCCGGCAGTACCCTCGTCACGTCGTCCTGCCAGCCGTTTTGCAACGTTTTGACATCGTCGAATTTCTCGGTCCACGGCTTGAGGTCGAGGACCGGATTACCGTCCAGTATGTCCACTCCCTGCAGGTGGAGGACATTTCCTCCACCCGCACCAACTGAACGATGCTCAATCCGATCGGGTTGGGTCGCAGGGGGGACCTGGTCGAAAATACTCCCCTGTCCACATCCTGAAGGAACGGTCTCACCGTGAGCCTGGAAGGTGCTGCCCTGTGAGGTGATAAATTAAATAGACATGGGAGAACCCGTCGAGGTCCCGAACACTTCAACGTACTCGGAAACACCTCATCTTGTCCCTCGCAATCAGAAGCGTACGCCGGCTGAATCGGCGTCTTTTCAGCGATTCGATGTCTGCTGTGGACAATCCCGATCGGTGTGTAGGTGACCTTCCCCGTACTCATAACCAGTGCCCGTCCACGTCGGGCTCTTTTGCTTCGACTAACAGCCGGCTCGATAGAGTTCGAGAGCGTTCGCTACCGTGGCAGCTTCGGAGTTGAAAACCTTGATTCCGGCGGCGCGCAGCACTCGAAATGCCTTCGGTCCACAGTGACCCGTAACGACGACATCCGCCCCGGCCCTCGCCACCCTTTCCGCCGCCTGGATTCCGGCACCCAGCCCCGATCCCGAACCTTCGCTGTTGTCGATTGACTGAAACGAGACGTGATCCGAATCGTAGACGAGGAATGCGGGCGTCGACCAAACCGGGGCTCGAGCGGCGCATCTTCCCCTGATCCCGAGGTAGTAAAGACGATCCTCATGAAGCGTTCCCCTTTCCCGGCGAAGTCCGCAGGCCTCTCCTGAAGAGGATAATGCCCTTCCTGCGGACCTGCACCCTGGTTAAACAATCACTCCTCAGTCTCTTCTTGTTTCGGGCTGCTTGAGTTCCTCCAGCCGTTTCTTGACGGCATCGAGTTCGGCCTGCAGGGCCTTCGCCTGCTGCCTGAGCGCCCTCCGTTCGATCGTGGGTTCGGGTTCGAGCGTATAGGTTCGACCGCTATACGGCTCTACACCACCCCCTCCCCGTCGACCGCCTCGGGAGACGGCGGTCGAACCCCGGGCGAGCAGGCCCCGGTTTCCGCCCCGAAAGCAACGACCCATCCTCAAGCCTCGACCCGGTCCCTGTTTTGAGTATCCAGGAGCCTCGTTACCCGCGCAAAACCCGGCCGCACGACCTGTCATGGCACCCCATCCACGGGGTCCAGTTCGATCTCCTCCTGGCATTCCAATAACCTCCCTGGCACAGTCCTCAAGACTGCCTCGTCATCGTCGTCCCGCATTGAGGGCACGTCCGTTCCACACATGGAGTCCCCCGCTCGTGAGGTTCGACATGCCCGCATTTGGGACAGGTACAGTTTCCGGTCGGGCCGGCCCTTAACGGGCCGCCCATCCGACCGCCTCCCCGGACGCCCTGGCCACGGCCCGGACCGCCCGATCCACGTCCTCTGCCATTCATCGGTTTCTCCTTTCGAATGCTGTCACGGCCCCGCCTGACCCCACGGCGTCCGCATCCGGGCATCGCGAATGCCCTTCGACTGAACCCACCGGTCCGCCAGGCCTCGACGACCTCCTTCAAGTCACCCGTGATAAACGGGACGACCTCAATCCCATATGCGGCAATCAGTTCTTCGAGCGGAAACGAGAAATCGCCCCGCACACCAAGGTTTCTAAGCCCAGTTCGGCGAGCCGTAACACCTTCTGGATGGGCAACTCTTCCCAAATCACCTCCCCGCTCTCGCCGGCCACGCGGCCGTCCACAAACTCGATCACACGGAGTTCGCGGGGGTGTCAAAGACCGGAGCAACCCGGTTGGCCAAGTGAGAAAATGCCGTTTTACGTCGCTGTCCATCGGTCACGCTTCCCTGATTGAGCAAGAAGAGTGCCAGTCGACAACCGTTCTCAGAAAAAAGCTGGAAGTTCAGAAAACAGGGAAGTTAGGCAACGCAGACCAGGATCTCCGCCATTCCAGACAGTAGCGAATCCGCTACGCTTGCGGGCAATTGAAGGCTGCAAACAAGCTACGGTTCGAGAATCGGGTCCTTGCTACTCTCCCGATTCAAAGACGTGAACCCCAGTTTCTTCATGCGGCGGTAGAGGGTCGTCTTGTGAATCCCGAGCTCGCGGGCAGCCACCGTCCGGTTTTGATGATTTCGCTCCAGTGCCGCGGAAATCGCCTGAATGTCGAGGATGTCGTGGACCGACCTCAGGTCGCCGCTCGCTGAATCCAGTACCGCACTCCTCCCGGTCACCTCACGGGGCAGGTGCTGGATGTGGACCTCATTGTTTCCGCACAGGATGAAGGCACGTTCGATAACGTTCTCGAGTTCGCGGATATTGCCCGGCCAGTCGTGGGCCATCAGCAGGGACAGCGCTTCCGGGCTGATGCCGGGTACGGTTCTTCCCTGCAGTCGATTGAAGCGGGCGATGAACTCCGCGATCAGGAGTGGAATGTCCTCCTTCCGGCGCCGCAGGGGTGGGAGCTCGACCCGAACCACGTTGATGCGATAGTAGAGGTCCTCCCGAAACGAGCCCCCCTTTACCTGTTCCGCCAGGTCCCGGTTGGTGGCGGCGATGACCCGGACTTCGGCGACCTCCGAACGGGTTGCGCCCAGCGGTTCGTATCTCCGCTCCTGGAGAACCCGAAGCAATCGGACCTGGAGCGCAGGGCTGATTTCGCCGATTTCGTCGAGGAGGATTGTCCCCCCCTTCGCCAGGGCGAAACGACCCGGCTTGTCCTTGATTTGCACCGGTGTAAGGCACCCGCCCGATACCCGAATAACTCCGATTCAAGGAGCGTGTCGGGCAGCGCTCCGCAGTTAACCGCCATAAACGGACCTTCCGGTTGCGCGGACTTAGAGTGTGAATCGTTTTCGCTATCAGTTCTTTTCCGGTCCCGGTTTCGCCGAGAAGCAGCACCGTGCTGGGACTGGCCGCAATGGCGGGCAACACCTCGAAAACCCGCTGCATCAGCAGGCTGCTGCTGGTCAAATCGCCAACTCGCGCTCTGCCCTCGAGTTCCCGGCGCAGCGCCTCAACTTCGGAAAGGTCACGGAAATCTCAGCACCACCGATGACACGGCCCTCGGCATCCCTGAGTACAGCGGTCGAGACGCTGATCGGGATACGGCTTCCCTTAGAGTCGATGATGAAAGCAGACTTTCCAATAATGGGTCGGCCTGTCCTGATAGTTTTGTCGAGAGCGCAACCACTTCCGCACATGCTGCACCGGAAGACGTCCAAACGAAGCCGGCCAATCGCTTCCCTGCGCGCTACCCCCGTAATTTCCTCGGCCGCCCGGTTGAACGACGTAACACGCCAGTTCATGTCCACCGTGAAGACCCCGTCCGATATGCTTTCGAGAATCGCCTCGGTAGGGTTCAGGAGCAAAATCGGGTTCCTTTTTCGTCCGCTCATCCCGATATCCGGCAGGTTACCCAGTCGCTTAAACGGCCGTCCGGGTTCGTTCCACAGGGGCGCTCCCCAATGCATCCGATAGGGATAGGGGAGCCAGCTTACCCTCGACGAGAATACTCTATCATCCCATCACCTCCGGAAGGCTGTCGAAATGCGGCCGGCACTTCCGGGACACCGCAAACGGTCTGTCCCAGTCGAACGGGCAGGAGTGGCAATCGCAACCAAAATGACTCAGAAGTAACTCTTTTCTAAAATCTACATTGATCAATGTATAAATAAGCTGTAGACTTACGGCGTGAAGCCATTCTTTTTGATTGGTTTGTCAATCAATCCTTCCCAGTTGATCCCTATCCACATGAATCGATCGGGGTTCCCCGACGCAGCTTTCACAGGAGGTCACGATGAGAATTCGAGTCACCTTTCTGACCCTGCTGCTTGCGTTTGTCGGTGCAGACCTGATGTTTGCCCAGGCGCAATTTGACACCAGCCTGCACAAGACCAGGCAGGGAAAGTTCACCGCCTACGCCAAAGAAAACGGTGGTATGGAGTTGATCACGGACATTCCAATGCAGGATTTGTCTTGCTGGAAATGCCACTCGGGCACGGGAAAGGATGCCGCCGGTAATGATATCGATCCGCCGCCTACTCTCCAACCTGTTCCGACTGCCACGCCTCCGACCTTTCAGTCGAGGAGCAGAGCTGCCTGAACTGCCACAGCCGTCAGGTGTACGAGCGAGTCCGCTACGGCAATGCCGAAACCGATCCCAAGGTGGATGTCCACATGAACGCCGGCATGACCTGCTGGTCGTGTCACACCAGTGCTGAACTGCACGGCGATGACGGCGTTGAGTACGTCTCACTGAAAGAAGACGGCGCCACTAAGGCTTCGTGCGAGGGTTGCCACACGACGCTGGCCGAAAACGAGTCTCACGTCATCCACGCCGACACCGTTGACTGCGCCGCTTGTCACGCCGTTGGAAGCGTCGCCTGTGCCAGTTGCCACTTCGAAACGCTGATCGCCACCGGAAAGAACCGTGCAATCAACCAGATCTGGAACTTCAAGATGCTGGTCAAGAAAGACGGCAAGGTAGCCTGGGTAACTTCATGACCCACACCTACGACGGCAAGACCAACGTCATCATCTCCTCATTTCATTCGCACACCATCAAGAAGAACGGTTCCGAATGCAAGGACTGTCACGCCAACTTCGGCGGGTCCAACTCCGCAATCCAGGAATACAACACGACAGGGTCCATCACGATGACCCGGTGGAACCCGGATACCAAGAAGATTGCGGGGCCGACGGGCGTGGTTCCGATTCCGGCGGACTGGCAAACCGCCTTGAAGTATGATTTTGCCCAGTTCGATGGAGACGTCAACAACCTTCAGGAAAACAGCGACTGGTCTTATCTCAAATCCGAGGTTGACAACCAGCACCTCTTTTACGCCGAACCACTCGACAAAGAGACCATGAGCAAGCTCGGATTCCAGGTGGCACACCTGGAACCTGAGTTCTCAGACGTCTTCTATTTTCCGCTGGTCGGCGACGGGCTGTCGGACGGGATCCAGTTGAAGAGCAGTCTTTTGCTCGCCAGTGTCGGGGAAGACCGGGATGCCGTGGTTGAGTTCTACGATCGGGCCGGGAATCCTCTGGCGGTCACATTGGGTGAGAGCGGCCCCGCGTCTGCATTTGACCTGACTTTT
This sequence comes from uncultured Acidobacteriota bacterium, assembly GCA_963777605.1. Classification (GTDB taxonomy): domain Bacteria; phylum Acidobacteriota; class UBA6911; order RPQK01; family JAPXNP01; genus CAVZRV01. Next base: position 3,718 of record CAVZRV010000044.1, on the reverse strand, counting down.
ACGCGGGGACGGGTCTTCTCGGCGCAGACGCCGGGGACCGAAGATGGGCTCCAGGTCGGCTACGCCCTGGTCAAGGTGAAACGCTCCTCCGATCCCCAGGCCGACAACACCACGTCACCGATCACCGGTACCGTGGTATTCAGTCGTGCCGACAACGGAATCACGATGACCGAGGCAGGCGTTCCGGCCGCGCGCCCGATTCAAGACTTCACGGTCCTGCTCGACTCGACGGCAGCCAACGACACCGGGCTTGCTGTCGTCAATCCTGCGGGTGACACCACGAACCCGGGTACTCCGGCTACGTTGACGTTTAGAGTATGGGATCAGGCCTTCGAAACTCAACTGGGGCAGGTCCAGATGATCCTGCAACCCGGGCAAGCGATCGGAAAGTTCATCTGGGAGATCTTTCAGGAAGCCGGGGCAGCCCCAGAACTGGTCAACCAGTTGCGCGAAATGGAAGGAGTGGTCACTGTGGGCAGCGACGTCTCCGTAGCGGCACTGACCTTGCGACAGAATGGCGACGGGGCCGTACCGTATCCCAATGAGGTCCCAATTTTGACAGCGTTTCCAGTGATGGCAGGTCGCGCCGACGCAAATTAGCACCAGCCACGAAGGGGGGCACAACCGGATTCGTCGGTGCCCCTCTCGCTCAAATTAATGTGTCAGGTCAGGCAACAGCTTCAATCAAACAATCGTCGTCACTCGGCATGGGGAAACTCAAGTCCCCTTTCGTTAGAATTCCACGGCCAAACTGACATAGAGAGTTCTGGGAAACCTCGGACCCCAAACGTACCCGGAGTCACGGTCCGGTCCCCGATCAAGATCGTCCGGGTAGTCGGTCAAGTTCTTTCCTCCAATGGTCACCAGCACTCTGGCATCAGATCGCACCGGCAAGGACCTGGATATACTGGCGTCCAGCGTCCAGTATGATGGACTTCTTTCGAGTCTCTCCTCAGCAATCCAGCCGGCGTAGTGAGGTACGCTCATCTGTCCCGTAAATCATGTTCCCAGAAAGAGATTGACCAGTCGAGTATTCCGGTAAACCAGGGTCGCCAGGCCGTAGCGATTGGGGGTGCGAAAGAACTCGCTGCTTCCGAAATCGGGTTCGGCATGGTCGAAAAGCGCCCGCTGCTCCACGTACCCGAGCTGAATCTCCAGGGATGGATTGAACATGTACCCAAGATTGACTTCAGCGCCGTGGACCCTCGCTTTGCCAAAATTGACCCGAGTGAACTCCATCTCCTCGGTTTCAAGAAGGTCGTCCTCCACGACGTTGAAAAGGTCCTTCATCGAAGTATGGAACAGGTTGATTCCCACCAGGCCGACCCCGCCTCCCACCTGGAAGTCCCTCCACTCGAACCCGGCCATCAGCGTGGTCGAACGTTCCTCCTTGAGATTGACAGCATTTCGGATGACCTGGGCTTCGCCTCCGGCTACCGTAATATGCAGGTCTTCGTCGAACACACGGGGAGCCAGGAAACCGGTCGCCATCGACGTTCGCACGCGCAAGTCGGGTGCCGCCGTCCACATCAGGGCCACTCTGGGCGAGAAAACCGGTTCGGCAATCGCGCTGTGTTTGTCGATCCGGCCTCCCCATACAAACTCCAGGCCGGGGAAGAAAGAACCAGTCGTCCTGAATGAACGCGCCCATGTTCCGGTAGGTTTCGTCGTACGTGCGGTCGTAAGCCGGCTCGAACATCCTCGACCCCGTCCGAGGAGACCTGGCCTCCCCACGACAGAACATGCGGGCCGAACAAATGATTGAACTGGGAGTCAATGACCCACAGCGGATTCCGACTGGTCCCATAAGCGTTTGGGTCTTGTCCCGAGCCGTAATAGGTATCCCTCTTCATCCGGGCCACCCACGAGCGAGGCGGTAGTCAAACGCAGCGCTCGGAGTGTGGTGCCAGCTCACACCGCCGGCTGAACGCGTGCTCTCTACCGCTTCGGCCAAGCTGGCCTGATCAGGCGAGCAGATCGAGGCGGTCTCCCCCGCGACGTTCCTCCTGAAACCGGTTGAAGTCAGCGGTCAACTCACCTTTCTGATCGAGGAAGTCATGCCTGATACGGGCTCCCAACGCCCCAAAATCCCTCTTGGAAACTTCGGTGAACCCGTCGCCGTCAATGTCCACGGGATGAACCTTGTCGCTCTGCCCAAAGATGGTCACAGCGCTGTCTCGATCTGAAGAGGCCCAGTCGGCGGAAGCACTGAAAGTCTGATCGGGAACCCCGTTCATCCAGCCGGTACGGCCGAGCAGGCGTCCGCCGGTCTGGGACGGAACGTGGGAGACGATGTTCACCACTCCTCCAACTGATCCGGGGCCGTAGATGGACGACCCACCTCCCTTGACCACTTCAATTCTTTCCACCATCCGGGAGGGGATCTGCTCGATCCCGTACACCTGCGCCAAAGAAGACATCGTCGGCTTCACTGATCAAAAAGTATCTGGGTATACGGTCCCTGCAGCCCGAGCATCCGAATCTGTGAGAAATTGCAGTTCTGACAATTGCTTTTCGACCCGTATTCCGGGGCTGATATGCTCCACCGCGTCAGCGAGGTTCCGGGAGGCGGAAAGCTCGATCAACTCCGGCAGGACCACTTCGGTCTCGAACCGGCACCTCATCGAGACTCTTGACGGTTCGGGTCGCCGCCATGACCGTGACCATCTCCTCGATAATTGCCGGAAAGAGGATCAGGTTCAGTTCCGTAACCGGCGGACTGGACACCCGCAATTCCGTCCTCTGTTCCTCGAATCCAGGAGCGTTCACCGAGACAGCGTTCGTCAGGGGATCGATTTCGGGAAAACAGAAGCTCCCGCATCCTCGTCGGTCGTGATGATTTTCCGGATGCCGGGCTCCAACACAAAGCGATCGCCCCGGGGACCGCCCCGCCGGAAGCGCGTCAGCGACCCAGCCGCACCACAATATCCCTAGTCAACCTCTAACTCGCCGCTCCGCCAGTTTGCACTTACCAGCGCTCCGCGCGAGCACTGGATTCCTATGACTCCGAACCATAGACGAGCTGGTGCAAACACGCACTTCCTCCCCCCCTATCCTGACGAGGGACTCGTCACGCGTTGAGTGTGGACAGGATTGAATTCCCGGAAGCTATTGAACGGCGGGTTCCGAAAGCTTGACGGGGGGCACCGGGATTCCCCTTCGTCTGTATTCCGCGAGCCCTCTTTAGCCGAGTCGCCTTCAGATCACACTGCTGCAGGTGGGACAGGCTGTTGAGTTGGTCCCCGGTCATGCGATAGCCGATTGCCAGTAGTTGGTGAAGTCTGGTTTTCTGGTCCGGATTGAGGATCGCATCGCCGTACTCGAGGTACTTCTCCGCGAAGTCGTTCAACTCCACGAAATAGAGCCCCTCCAGCAACTCCGAACCGTAGCTGTCGATCTGACGGCTTATCGGAGCATACAGACACCTGCGGGTCCCTCGGGTACTTGCCAGACTCGACGCCGCGCAAGAGGAACGCGTCTCGCGCCTTTTCCATGAGGAGGTGTCTGCTGCGCCACTGTCCGGGACTGCGCAGACTGCTCTCCCTCATCTTCTCGGCAAGTTCCACAAGAAGTTCGCCATATCGGACAAACGGCTTCCACAGGTGTGTCCGCTCCCCGGATGCACGGGAAAGATCCACGAGCAGTGCATGCAGACGTTCCAGGCGACCCCGAAGATCTGCGGTCGGAGGCAGGCGGAATCCTGGGTCAACCGCGAATG
>CAVZRV010000043.1:0-3680 GCA_963777605.1 uncultured Acidobacteriota bacterium | reverse complement strand
TGAGCCCCACCCGAAGCTTTTCCGCTGCCTCGAGATTTGAGAAGGGCCCAAAAGTGATGAAAAGGGTCAGGACGCTGATGAAAACTCTCATCCGTAGGTCTCCCTGAAAGCCGCGTCACCACGTGCCATGTTTGCTGACAATACCGCATCTTAACCCGTCCCGGACCATCCACAATCGGGGAGGAAGGTTATGCTTGGGGTCGTGGCCTTTCGCATTCTCTTTTTCGCAGACACTCACCTCGGGCTGGACCTCCCCATGCGGTCCAGGATCGATCGGCCCAGGCGAGGATCCGACTTCCTGGAGAACTACCACCTTGCTCTGGCGCCGGCCTTCGAGGGAACGGTCGATGCGGTCGTCCACGGTGGAGACCTGCTCTTCCGCAGCAAGGTGCCCCAGCAGCTGGTTTTCCTCGCCCTGGAACCGCTCCGGGAGCTGGCAGACCGGGGGCTGCCGATCTTCGTGGTGCCCGGCAACCACGAGCGTTCCGCTATTCCGTTTCCACTACTCGCCGCGCATCCCAATATTCACTGCTTCTCCCGCCCAAGGACCTTTCACCTGGAGTCCGGAGGAATCCGTCTGGCGATTGCCGGATTTCCCAACGTCCGCGACTCGATCCAGCGAGACTTTGCGCAGCTGGTCGCAGAAACCGGGTGGAATTCGATCAGCTCCGACGCCCGAATCCTCTGCTTTCACCAAGCTGTCGAAGGCGCCACCGTCGGCCCCTCCGGTTACGTGTTCCGCAGGGGAGCCGACATCGTGCCGGGCAGACTGATTCCCGAGGGTTTCCTGGCAGTACTCTCGGGCCACATCCACCGGGCCCAGATCCTGCTCCGCGACCTCTCCGGCCGGCCTCTAAAGGCTCCGTGCTCTACCCAGGATCGATCGAACGGACCTCGTTTGCCGAAAAGGACGAATCGAAGGGATACTTCACACTCGAGATCTTGGGCGGAAACGGGCAGGCATTCCAACTGGCCAACGTAGAGATCCACGAACTTCCCGCCCGGCCCATGGTCCGGATCACGCTCCCGGACTCTCAAAACTGGGAAGACTGGCTCTCGGAAAAACTCGCCCAACTCCCCCGAAACAGCCTCGTACAAATCAGAACGGCAGAAACCCAGCCCATCCCCGCGAACCTGAGCGCAGCACGCGTTCGCAGGATCGCCCCTGCAGAGATGATCACAGCCCTCAGGGTTCGGGTTGGATGAACTGGATGAACAGGCGCGGTTGGGTGCAATGTAATCCAGGCAGCCTTGCCAGGCATGTCGGCTGGGCAGCTTGCCCGGCGATTGCTGCTGCTGGAACAGAGGGTAGCCATCCTTGCTTGTCTCCGTGACCGAAGCCTCGTAACTGGAGACTGAAGACTGGAGACCGGTGGAAGAATCGGGAATCGAGAAGCGAGTATCGAGAATGGAGAGAATCGGGTGATTCTCACTCCATCGCCGCCTATCTCGCTGAAATGTGAGTCTATTCCCGCTTCCCGCTTCGAAAACAGTTTCAACCCTTTTAATGATCCGCGGAAGGCGCGGGAGAGGGGCTACCTGACAATTTGGCTTTGTTAGGCCGGGCGAACCGGATCATCCTGTGCCCTGGATCCTTGGCTGACTCCGCTCAACATCTGTCAATTCCGTACGTTACGCGAAAGCAGTTCCCGGTAGATCTTGGGCGTGCCGAGGCCGTTCTCCAGGCTCTCGCTTCGAAGCCAGATGTGGGGCGGCTCTGTCGAGAACCAGAGGAAGGTCTTCGGCAAGAGGAGCTTGGCGACATTGAACAAACCGAGATCGACATCGAGTTGGACGCGGTAGCTGTCGAATACCCCTGCTGCGGTCTGCGTTTTCTGACGTTCTCCGATGGTCGCCTTGAACTGGTAGAGGTTCGGTTCATCGGACAGAAGGTGAAAACCCGCCGGCCTCGGCGACTCGAACGGTAGGGCCCGAAGCCACAGTGCCAGTCCGTCTCCAGTGATCGTGTCCGCCGGTACTTTCAGCGTCTTGGTCGATCGCTTACCCGACTGGTCAATCCTGGTGAACCGCGCCTTCCCAGTGCCCCAGTCAAACTCGTGACGGAGAACCAGAATAGGACTCCCCGCCGAATCAGAGTAGGTCCGCTCCACCCGGAGCGGGGCAAACCGGTCTTCAAGCATCCAGGTCGATTCCAGTTTCCAGGACACCGACTGCGGAAAGGGTGCGACTGCCCCGCTTCCCTCTTCAGTCAGGGACACGACGGTCCGCCCCGATGCGTCCCTTCCGACGTCCGACGTCCACTTGAAGCGCGAGCGTTCCTGCCCGGAGGAGGCGTCGTAGGTCGCCGCCATTCCGTCCTCGTGGCGGGCGATCGGAATCAAGAGAGTGTCCAGGTCAACGGGGTCAACACTGCCCCGCCCTGCCAGTGCCGGATCCGACTCCCGATCGCGATCTGTTGTGCTGTCAGAAACCGGACTTGAAGATAGATTCCCGGCCGGAACCAGGAAAACGAACTCCCCCTGGCCGCTCCGCCCTATCTGAGGGTTCTGGCGCGCGTTCCAGTTGGCGAGAGCGGTCTGGGAAACGTTGGGCTCGATGTAGGCGTAGAGTTCACTGGAGGTAACGATCCCGTCTCCGTTGGCGTCGGCCTGTCCCTTGAGCCCTTCCAGAAAGAAGTAAGTGAAGAGGCCGTGCCCGTTCCATTCGTATGCCTGCTGGTCGCTCCGTCCCGCGGCGAGTGCCAACCGGACATCTTTTGAAAGCGCCTGGGCCAGGTAATTCGCCAAAGTTCTCGGGAGTCCGGTTGCCCGGGTCGACAGCGCCAGCCCCGAGTAACAGGCGTCGGCAACGAACATGGAGTGTTTGGCGGCCTGGGCCGAAAGCCACGCCTGGACCTCGCGCATCGAAATTCCGGTCGAGACCCGCCTCTCGTTGTCTCCGTCAACCGGCATCAAATAGCCCATCATTCCATCGCCACTGCCTACCGTCACGGCATGCCCGGCGAAGTAGATCAGGACACGATCGTTCTTTTCCACCTCCCGGGGAAGACGATCACCGATCGCCTCGGCAATCCGGCCCCGGGTCGCCTCCCCGTCCAGCAGAAGCGTCACCTCAAAGCCGCGCTCGGACAACAACTGTGCCACCGAGCGCGCATCGCGGGCCGCTCCCGGGAGCTCGGGCAGGCTCCGGTATTGGCTGATTCCAATGACGACGGCGTGAGAGCGGTCGTACAGGCGGACTTTCCTTCCAGCCCGCTGTAGCCTTCCGGCGGAGCCTGGTATACCAGGGACTTCAAATCCTGCCGGGCCTGCGCCCCCATCCAGAAAGCGAAAATTGCGACGACCGCGGCAATCGAGCCGCGCCCCATCAGGTCAGCCTTCTCTGTTTCGGCTGGTGGATCATTGCCCCCGAGTTTACCCGATTACTCAGCTTGGAAGAAGCGGTCTCGGCACAGTGTATGTGCCGGCAACCGAGAACGCGGACCACAAGTTTAGAGAAGATCGTCGTGGCCGTCGGGAGCCTCGACGGTTCACTCGGCGAACTCAATCTCCTGGAAGGCACTGACCGGAGCGGCCTTCCTGCAGCTAAGAAAAGCGGCACCAGGATCAATTTCGAACAGTTCCTCAATCCGGTTCAAAGCGGGCAGGGCGAGGCCCTGTTCGTATTCCCGCGATTCGACGACGGTCTTCCTCCGTGACCCGAAATGAAAAGGAAATCGT
>CAVZRV010000042.1:0-5386 GCA_963777605.1 uncultured Acidobacteriota bacterium | reverse complement strand
GTTTCCCTCGATCCGGGCAACGGTTGGGGGCGTCCGCTCCTTCTGGAGCGTACCCCGGTTGAGAGGTACAGGAAGAGCCACCGCCTACCGCCGTCGCAACATGATCAGGCGGAAATCCATGGCTTGGGTTCCTGGGATTTCCACGGCCCGAAGAGACAAAGTGCCGGTCCCTTTTGGGAGGTGGAGCGTGCCCAATCGCAGCGGCCTGAAATCCTTGACGTAGGACTCCCCCCTTGGCACGCGATCATTTTCCATTCCCTCCAGCGGGGGGGCGTGCGCATCCGTAATCTTTCCCACCAGTTTGGCATTCCCCATGCCGAGTTCAATGGTTGCTCCCACATCCCGGTCGGGGCAGGTGTAGTCGAGTTCGACTTCAAAATCGCCTTCCCGCAGGACTTCGACATCCCATGTAACGCTGTCTTCGGTGCTGATCCAGTTCGTAAAGAAACTGCAGTTGGGAAACTGGTTCGATCGCTTGATGTTTCCGTGAGCGACACCATCGCGGGCGGGTAACTGGGTGAAGGTGAAGCCGGGATGACCGATCGGAAACGGGCGGGCGTCGTGCTCGGGAAGTTCGCTGAGTGCCGAGCTTTCCCACTCAACCTTCTCCCGAATCAGGCGCTGAGCAACATCTGGAAATCGAGCTGAGACGTCGGAACTCTGACCTGGATCCTGTCGCATATCGAAGAGTCGATCCTGGTCGTCCAATCTGAATTGCCGGCTGCGGACGCTGGTCCGTCTGCCCCAGTGATTCACGATGAGCCGATCGGGCCAGTTGGGTGACTCTCCCGATAGCAGGGGCTTCAAACTGATTCCGTCGAGCGGCTTTTGCGTTTTGGGATCGACACCGGCCAGATCGGCCAGGGTCGGCAGCAGGTCCATCGCGGCTGCGATCTCCGTGATCGTCCTCCCCGGGCTGCAAATGGCCGCTCCAACGGATGAACAGCGGGGATCGGACGCCCCCTTCGTCCGTGCAGGGCCCCTTTTTCTCCCTTTCATGCCCCCGTTCCAACGCCAGCTGTTCGGCCCGTTGTCGGAGAAGTAGACGACAATCGTCTCTTCCGAAATACCGAGTTCGTCGATCCTCGCCAAGAGGCGCCCGACGTTCCAGTCGATGTTTTCACACATGGCGAGGGCCGCCCGCGTGAACTGGACATCTTCCTTCTCAGGATCGCGGTGCCGCTGTTGGGGTTTCCCTGGACTCGAGTTTCTCCCACCACTGATCGGGAACCTCCATCGGGCTGTGTGGTGTGTTCAGTGGCAGGTAGAGCAGGAAGGGCCCCTCCCGGTGTTCTTCGATGAACCGGATTCCGTGATCGAAAAGATCGTCGGTGATGAACCCGTTCCCCCTCACGATTTGTCCGTTGTGTTCGAGCATCGGGCTGAAGTAGTTTCCCCCGTGCCCCGAGCAGAATCCGTAGAAGTCGTCAAATCCGCGTGCATTCGGGTGGTAAGGGGGTTGCATCCCGTTATGCCACTTTCCGTATGCCGCTGTGGCGTAGCCCGCACTCTTGAAGATTTCTGCGATGGTGGTCTCGTCCAGGTCCAGGCGCTCGCCACCCGCTGAAGTTGAATAAACGCCGCCTCTCACATGGTATCGACCCGTCAGCAGTTCGGCACGAGTAGGCGAGCAGACGGGGCTGACAAAGAACCGGTCGAAAGTGACTCCGGATCGGGCGAGGCGATCGATATTGGGGGTCTCAAGGAATTGTGGTTCCCGCTGACGCTCAAATCCCCCCATCCCTGGTCGTCCGACAGGATCAAAACGATGTTCGGCTTGGGGCGGGGGTCTTCGACCTGAACAAGACAACAGGAAGAGCGAGACGAAAGCGAGCACTGCAAAGTCTTTCATTGGTTGGTTGCCCCTTGCCCAGTTCCTAAACCGTCGCCGGCGCCCCTCTGCTACCGTGCCGGCCCGCTTTCCGACGGCTCTAAGCACCGATTCTACGTGGAGTCCCCAGTACTGGGACCTTTTGCCGCTTCACTCCTTGAAGCCGTAGTGCAGATCAGGATCTTTGACCTCCCCCCCGGTGTGGTGACCTTCTTCACGCGACCAAAGTATTTCCGAAAGAAGCCTTCTTCATCTTGCAGGATCTCAAGCGATCGCCGCCGGCCCATTGAATAGATCCGGATGTAGAAGAGGATCCGGGTGATGCGTCCTGCCGGGACGTCATGTTCCATCATGAGAAACGGCTTGCCCGGCTTGAGGGCACGGCTCACCTCCTGCAAGCAGCGCGCGGAAGCCTCACCCGACAGTTCGTAGAAGGCATGCGAGCAGGTGACGGCGTCAAAAGCGCCTCCTTTGAATGGGAGAAAAGCCACGTCGGCCTGCACGAGCAAGGCTCCAGGCCGGTTTCCCAACTTGAAATTCGACTGTGTAAGCATTCCCCTCGAGAAATCGACCCCGATGACTCGACCGTCAGGCGTGACTCGAGCGAGAAGTTCCGGCAGTTGCGCTCCTGTTCCCGTGCACAGGTCCAGCCCCATTTCGCCAGGCAGCAGGCCTGTCGCCGAAGCCATCTCCTTTCGCAGCGTTCCCTGCCGATCGTGGGAGTGGAGTGCCACGAAGCGATCGTAGAAATGGGAGAACCAGTCGTAGTACTTTGCCCGATACCGTTTCATCTCCGTGTAGTGCCTCGATCACCAAGGCCGAGCCGCGATCCTGCCTCGACCCCATTCTCCACCCTGCCCGATGAAAACGCTAATCTTGGTCCTTCCAAACCACATATCACTTACCTTCTCACCTCATCACATCATCCTTTCCATTCAGTCTTACACTCAGATGTCCCCTCTGGACTCCTTCCTTATGGGAAGTCCCCGCTGTCGCATCGGATCAACAAAGGGCGTATAATACGCGCTTTCCTCGCGGCCGCCGTCGTTTATTTTGCGCCGCTGTTGTCGAAGAGCGGGATTGGAAAGGTCCCGCGCCTTCGAACAGTTCCCGTGCAGGCGCCCGGGGTTCGTACTGTTCCAGGAAGAGAAGAAGGTTAAACTGCCGGACCTATGCGTACTGGTCTGCAGTTATGAATTTGGAGAGTCAATCATGGTAGATCGTTCAGAAGTCACTCTTTTCAGTGGAGCTCACAAAGGTGCTGAGGCGGAATTTGGCAGGCTGGCCGAAGAGTGGGGAATCGCCGAAGTGAATTTCTCCTTCGAAGGTCATCAGATGGAGCGCACGCGCGGGATTCGGCAGTTGACCGCGCAAGAATTGGACCAGGGCGACGTGAGCATGGCTATCGTCTCCACTCGAATGAAACGAAACTACAGCCGGGCGGACAAGATTCGCAAGGTGATCCAGTCCATCTTTCACATGGTCAACAATGGCTACCACGTCATCGCCGTGGGCTGGAAGCAGCCGGACAACACGGTCAAGGGCGGCACCGGGTGGGGTGTCGAACTGGCCAAGCTCTTCAACCGTCCCTTGCACCTCTTTGACCAGGGATCGCAGGCCTGGTACGCCTGGCAAGATCACCAGTGGGTTCCCGAAGAGCCGGTCATCCGGGACAAGACGTTTGCCGGAACGGGGACCCGAAACCTGAGCGAGGATGGCCGTCGGGCGCTCCGAGAGATGTTCCAACGCTCGTTCGGCGATCCCAAGCAGAGCTGGCCGAAGTTTCTCCTCCCGTCGGGGTCCGTCCCCTTCCGTCGGGGTCCGTCCCCAAGCCGGGATTTGCCACCGAACCATTTGGGGTGCGGAACCGAGAGGTTTCGCTTTCCGTCCCCGGCCCGTTGCCGGGGAAGCGGGAGCTTCCCTTGTATTCCGGCTCCCGCCGTGCGGAACCCGGGAGTTTGGTGAACGGCGAACTCGAAGGACGAAGGCGAAGTGCGAAACCGAAGTGCGAAGGGCGAACGGCAAAGGGTGGCAACGGAAGCTTTCGCTTCCTGGCTGGGGCTTGTGGCTTTTCATGAACGGCAAAAGCGGAAGCTGTCGCTTCCGCATTCCATATGGGGGGGGCGGCTTCGCGAGGTTGTAGCCGCCGGTGATCGGAACTATTGCTTTTCGGATTCGTGGAATGGTTGAGGGAGGTAAGAATGCGGCTTGTCTCCGGCTTGGCCATTGGCATTATCCTCGCAGCTTTGAGTTGGTTGGGTTTGGCCCAGAGTGCGGCCAGGGAGGCGGAGCGGTCCGAAGTTCGAGGGCAGGAACGCTTTCATCCCCTCCGTGGTCCCTATATGGGGCAGACGGCGGGAGACGTCCCTTCGATTTTTCTGCCGGGCAAGATATCCACGGGCGCCGACGAGGGTTGCTCGATCTTCGTACGGGGAGCCCGCTCTTTTCTTTGGCAAGCCGTGCAGGACGGGGTCGGTAAGGTCTTGTTGCTCGAAGACCGGGACGGAAGGTGGCAGCCTCCAGTCCCGCTTCCACCCCTCGGACTGCCTGGACTATCCTGGATTTCTCCCTGGCTCCCGGCGGAGATTGGATCTACCTGACTGCAAGATCATCGCATTTGGACGAGGCCGGTGAGGAAATCTGGAAGAGTCGCCTTGAATCCGGTGAGTGGAGTGACCCTGCGCTGCTGGGTTCGGCGGTGAACTCGCGGCTGAATGAGCGCCGCCCGTCGCTGACTCGAACGGGCGACCTCTACTTTGCCCGAAGCGACCCGTCGAACCTCTCTGATGGCGATCTTTATGTTGCCCGGCGGCTCGAATCTGAATTTAGGCCCTCCGTCCGCCTGCCTGGTCCGGTTAACAGCGATTATCGGGAGGATTCCCCGTTCGTCGCTCCTGACGGGAGCTACCTGATCTTTGTCTCCGACCGGCCGGGAAGCTACGGCAAAGGTGACTTGTACATCAGCTTCCGCGACCAGTCCGGCGGTTGGGGAGGGCGGTGAATCTTGGTCCCCGGATCAACAGTGATGCCGAGGAAGGTCACCCTTCGATCACCCTTGACGGCCGCTACTTCTTCTTCACCAGCAATCGGGTCACCAACGTGCATCTGCCCCCGGGTATTCCTCCTGCCGGCAGCATGCCGGGAGGGGGCAGTCGTGACATCTACTGGATGAAAGCGGACTTCATCGAGAACCTCCGGACTTCCCCTCCGGAAAGCTCCCGCGGTCCGTCACCCAGCCATGTGGCTGCGGAACCGAGAGGTTGCGCTTTGCCTGCGCCGGCCCGTTGCCGGGGAAGCGAGAGTTTCCCTCGTGTCGACCCCTTCGAGCGAACTTTCCAGTCGTTCGGCCCCGTCGTGTGGAATTTGGAATTCCGAACGCGAATGGCGAATGTCGAAGGGCGAAACCGAAGTGCGAGCCTAGGGAGGCAACGGAAGCCTTCGCTTCCTTCCCGTGTCCGGTGGTAGCTGCGGACTGGCAAAAGCGGAAGCTTCCGCTTCCGGCACATAGGGCTCGCCTGTGTCCTGCTTGCGCCGTTCGTTCTTTGCGGTATTTTT
>CAVZRV010000041.1:0-5708 GCA_963777605.1 uncultured Acidobacteriota bacterium | reverse complement strand
GCCATGGGTTGTGCCTCGCCCAGAAGGGTGCGAATCACTATCCTGCCTGGCTCCAATTTTCCACCCTGTGCGACGAAAACACCAATCGAGGTCGAAATGGACCGTCCGGCCCCGGCACTGTTATGCCTCTCCGCTTTGCTGGCACCGGGTAAACCTTGTCAAAAGGAAGTTTTCATTCCATTCCAGTTGGGCACCGGATAGAACATCGGCCAGTAACTTCCTTGATCGGAAAGCCCGTACGTTCGTGGACTGATCCTAACTGGCAATCGATACTCCTTAGGGTTGCGCTGGAGGATGCCCATGAAGCCCGAGCGCATTCCGGCTTTCCGGACTCCAGCGGAGAGGCGCTTCGATTGTCGCACTGGACCACCAAACGGCGTATAATGCTTGCTTCCCTGGCGGTTGTCAGTCATTCGCTCGGCGCCGCCACATTGAAAACGGGATCGGAGCGGTCCCGTTTCTCTGAACAGTCCCCGCGCAGGTGCCCGGGGGCCTACTGTTCCAGGACGTGCAGAAATTGAGACGGCCGGACGTGCGCGCGCGTGTCCGGACCTGTTAGTTTGGAGAAATAGGAAATGATAGATCGTTCAGAAGTCACGCTTTACAGCGGGGGTCACAAAGGCGCTGAAGCAGAATTCGGCAAGCTTGCCGAAGAGTGGGGAATTGCCGAGGTCAATTTCTCCTTTGAAGGTCACCAGATGGAACGCACCCGTGGAATTCGGCAATTGACCACGGAAGAACTGGACCGGGGAGACGTGAGCATGGCTATTGTCTCCACTCGAATGAAACGAAACTACAGCCGGGCGGACAAGATTCGCAAGGTGATCCAGTCCATCTTTCATATGGTCAACAATGGCTACCATGTCATCGCGGTGGGCTGGAAACAGCCGGACAACACGGTCAAGGGCGGCACCGGGTGGGGTGTCGAACTGGCCAAGCTCTTCAACCGTCCGCTGCACCTCTATGATCAGGGATCTCAGGCCTGGTACGCCTGGCAAGATCACCAATGGGTGCCCGAAGAGCCGGTCATCCGGGACAAGACGTTTGCCGGAACCGGGACCCGGAACCTGAGCGAGGATGGCCGCCAGGCGCTCCGAGAGATGTTCCAGCGTTCATTCGGCGATCCCAAGCAGAGTTAGGGCAAGCCGTTCTCCTGCCGCCGGGGTCCGTCCCCATCCGTGGGGGTCCGTCCCCAAGCCGGGATTTGCCACCGAACCATTTGGGGTGCGGAACCGAGAGGTTCCGCTTTGCCGTCCCCGGCCCGTTGCCGGGGAAGCGAGAGCTTCCCTTTCAGTAATGCCGTGCTCCCGCCGTGTGGAACGTGGGAAGTTTGAATGGTGAACGGCGCAGTCGAAGGACGAACTCGAAGTGGAAAACCGAAGTGCGAAGTGCGAACGACATGTCTTGTCCTGAAATAGGTTGACACGAAAACGAAAGGACAGGACATGGAGCAGCGAGTCATCCGGTACAGCGAAGCGTTCAAGCGGCAGGTGGTGGAGGAACTGGAATCGGGGCGGTATGGATCGATCCAGGAGGTGAGGCGCAAGTACGGGATCAAGGGGGGCGATACGGTTCCGAAATGGTTGAAGAAGTACGGACGGGAACACCTGCTGCCGAAAGTTGTTAGGGTGGAACGCATGGGAGAACGCGATCGAATCGAAGCATTGGAGAAACGGGTAAGGCAGCTGGAGAAGGCGTTGACGGAGGCGAACCTGGACAAGGTGTTGAGTAAAGCGTACTTCGAACTGGCCTGTGAGGAGTTTGGGATCACGGACGTGGAAGAGTTTAAAAAAAACGCCGATCGGCGGCTGTTCGAAAAGGACATGCAGGGGGGAACGCGACGGGGGTGACGGTGACAGGGTTGTGCCGGCGAGTAGGGATGAGCCGGCAGAACTACTACCGGGAGAAGCGGCAGCGGCAGCGCGAGCAGGTCAACGAAGCGCTGGTGGTGGAACTGGTGCAGCGGGAGCGGCGGCAACAGCCGCAACTGGGAGGACGCAAGCTGCTGCACCTGCTGGAGAAGGAACTGGTACAAGCGGGGGTGGCACTGGGTCGGGACCGGTTTTTTGATCTCTTGCGCCGCCATGGACTGCTGGTTGAGAGACGGCGCCGAACGGTGCGGACGACGGCCAGCCGGCATGGATTTCGAGTGTACCGCAACCGGTTGAAGGAACGTCGGATCGAAGGGCCGCACGAGGCGTGGGTGAGTGATCTGACGTACGTGCGGACGGACAAAGGGTTTCTGTATTTGTCGTTGATCAGTGACCAGGTAAGCCGCAAGATCGTGGGCTGGGAAGTCAGTGAGAGTCTGCGTGCGGAGGGGAGTTGCCGGGCCTTGCGCCAGGCGGTGCGGCAATTGCCGAAAGGGAAACGGCCGCTGCATCACTCGGATCGGGGGATTCAGTACTGCTGTCGGGACTACATCGGGATCCTGGAGAAGCGGGGTCTGGAGGTGAGCATGACGGAGGAGAATCACTGTTATGAGAATGCGCAGGCGGAACGACTGAACGGGATCCTCAAGCAGGAGTACGGGATCGGGGGTTGTTTCCGGACGAAGGCGCAAGCGCGGGAAGCGATCCGGCAAGGGATCGGGCTGTACAACCACCGAAGGCCGCATCAGAGTCTGGGCTATCGAACCCCGGAAGAAGTGCATCGGCAGGCGGCCTGATCCACACGATGTGGAAAACCGGTGTGGATGGCAAAGAAAGAAAAAAGAGCCAAAAAAGAAAGAAAAGAACTCGGCCTGATGGGAAAGTGGAAAACGCGGCTCAGCATCCTCGCACCGCCCAATGGTTCAGGCGTTTCCCACTTTCCCACAGGCCCGACGACGAACTCAAAACCTCAAGACAAACTGTCAACTTTTAATCAGGACTTGACACAAAGGGTGGCAACGGAAGCTATCGCTTCCTGGCTGTGTCTGTTGACTTTTCGTGAGCGGAAAAAGCGGAAGCTGTCGCTTCCGACACTCCATATGGGGGGAGCGGCTTCGCGGGGTCGCAAACGCCGGTGATCGGAACTATTGCTTCCCGGATTCGTGGAATGGTTGAGGGAGGTAAGAATGCGGCTTGTCTCCGGCTTTGTCTTTGGAACCATCCTCGCGGCATCGAGTTCGTTGGTTGTGGCTCAGAGTGCGGTCAGCGAGCCGCAAGGTTCCGAACCTCGAGGGCAGGAACGCTTTCACCCCCTCCGCGGTCCCTATATGGGGCAGGTTGCCGGAGACGCCCCTTCCATTTTTCTGCCGGGCAAGATATCCACGGGCGCCGACGAGGGTTGCTCGATCTTCGTACAGGGAGCCCGCACTTTTCTTTGGCGGACCGTGCAGGACGGGGTCGGTAAGGTCTTGTTGCTCGAAGACCGGGACGGAAGGTGGCAGCCTCCAGTCCCGCTTCAACCTCTCGGACCAGGCTCCATCATCCTGGATCTCGCCTTGGCTCCCGACGGAGAGTGGTTCTATCTGACTGCGAAATCATTGCAGCCGGATGGGGCCGGCGAGGAAATCTGGAAGAGTCGCTTCGAATCCGGCGAGTGGGGCGATCCGGCGCTTTTGGGTTCGGCGGTCAACTCGCGACAGAGTGAAAGCAACCCGTCGCTGACTCGATCAGGCGACCTCTACTTTGCCCGAAGTGACCCCTCGAACCTGTCTGATGGCGACCTCTATGTCGCTCGGTGGCTCGAATCTGAATTCAAGTCCGCAGTCCGCCTGCCGGAACCGGTTAACAGCGAGTATCGGGAGTATTCACCATTCGTCGCTCCCGACGAGAGCTGCCTGATCTTTGTCTCCGACCGGGAGGGAGGCTGCGGCGAAGGTGACTTATACATCAGCTTCCGCGACGACTCGGGCAGTTGGGGAGTTGCGGTGAATCTTGGTCCCCGGATCAACAGTGATGCCGAGGAAAGTCACCCTTCGATCACCATTGAGGGCCGCTACTTCTTCTTCACCAGCAATCGGGTCACCAACGTGCAACTACCCCCGGGGATTCCCCCTGCCGGCAGCATGCCCGGAGGGGGCAGTCGTGACATATACTGGATGAAAGCGGACTTCATCGAGAGTCTCCGTTCTTCCCCATCGGCAACCTCCAGCGGTCTGTCCCCCCACCATGTGGAGAAGTGCGGAAACGACAGCTTCCGTTTTGCCGCCCCCGGCCCGTTACCGGGGAAGCGAGAGCTTCCCTCGCGCTGACCCCTTCGAGCGAACTTTCCAGTCGTTCGGCCCCGTCGTGTGGAATTTGGAATTCCGAACGCGAATGGCGAATGTCGAAGGGCGAAACCGAAGTGCGAGCCTAGGGAGGCAACGGAAGCCTTCGCTTCCTTCCCGTGTCCGGTGGTAGCTGCGGACTGGCAAAAGCGGAAGCTTCCGCTTCCGGCACATAGGGCTCGCCTGTGTCCTGCTTGCGCCGTTCGTTCTTTGCGGTATTTTTGATGAGTCCTCAGTGCTGTCCGGTAAACCTCAAGCAGGGAACAGGGAGAGCTGAGGAGAAGGTCGATCCGGAGGAGGCGGAATTCGGGCGAGAGCGACGACTTCGAGCAAGTTGACCCGGTGCATGAGGGTGTCGGCGATGCGCTGGGTGAGTGCGGTCAGGGAGAAGGGGGAGCGGCTGAGGAAACGGAAGTAGGCCAGCAGCAGGAAGTAGATCATGGCCACCCAGATCTGAGCCAGGACGGCGTTGCGGGAAGTGCCGAGGAAGGTTTTGATTTTGAGATTCTGCTTGACCCAACGGAAGAAGGTCTCGATTTGCCAGCGCTGGTGATAGATCTCGGCGATGGTGGTGGCGGCGAGACGGAAGTGGTTGGTGAGGAAGCGGTAGGTGCGGCCGGTGACGGGATCCTGGAAGGTGATCAGGCGCAGGGGATGGGGGTATTTCCGATGGGAGACCTGTCCTTCGAGCTCGATCAACTCGTCGGCGAGGATCGAAGGAGCAGTCGGCGAGGCGTGCTGTCCGATAACCCGGAAACTTTGATTGGCCAGGGCCCGGGTCACGAAGAAAGCGCCACAGCGCTGGAATTGGTTCCACCAGTCGAGGGCCCGATAGGCCCGATCGAAGCAGTAGATGCTGTCGGGTTGGGGAGGAAAGTGATTCCGAGCGACGGTCATGTCATGGACATTGCCTTCGGTCAGAACCAGAAAGACCGGCAGATGCCCGCGGTGGTCCAACTGGAAATGGAGCTTGATGGCACCCTTTCGTCGGCGAAAGCGAGCCCAGTCAAAGACGCTCAGGCAGAGGTCGATGGTGGTCGAGTCCAGCGAATACAGGGGATTTCTGAAGCGAAACTTGTGGGGCGGCGCCAGATGCTGGGCCCGGGCGAGAACGGCATAAAACAGGTGTTCGAACAACGCGGCCGGACGGCGGCTGAGGGCGTCGGCCAGTGTGGAACGGGAGACACTCGACAGCCCCAGGTGATAGAGGCGGGGTCCGTGGGCTCCCAAGCCACTGACAATTGGCCGCAACGAGTCCTTGCCCGAGATCTGTGCGTAGAGCAGCACGAGCAACTGCTGCCAGGCTGAAAAGCGTTTGCTATATCGGTCCGCCCGAAAGCGGTCGACGGCCTGCGCAAAAACATGTCGAGGAATGAAGTGGAAAAGTTGGCTGAAGATGGTATTCTCATGAGCCACGGCTTGAACCCTCCTTATTTGTTGGGTTTGGACAAGCCAATAACTACAGGAGGCTCTTCAAGCCGTCTAGCCCCTTTTATTTTCCCCGGACACTACT
>CAVZRV010000040.1:0-6917 GCA_963777605.1 uncultured Acidobacteriota bacterium | reverse complement strand
TCACGACTCCGGTCATAAGCCGGATCGACTTCAATCGTTACAGTGTCTTCGGCATCCAGGCGAAATCGACCCGCCACGGTTCGTCGAGTTCCGTCAACCTGCTGATAAATGTGCGGAGAGTGTTGCCGGATTACCGAAGACCCGGCCTGCAACACAAGTTCGCCGTTCGGCCCAAGACCGATTGAATCTGTGCCGGTAAACTTGAGCTGGATCCGGGTGGCATCAACTGCCGGAGCCACCTCAAAATCGAATTCGGGTCGCCCGCGTTCGCCGTGAAACCGCAGATCAATTCCGGGGTAGACCTCCCGGTACCGGACGCTTCGGTAATTCCGCGCCGTCAACGAGTCTCTCCCGACACCAATATAGTGGGTTCGGGCTGAAACGAGTCCTTCCCCCGTTGGAGCAACGACGTGGGAAGGACCAACGAGTTCCATTCGAACGCGCCTTGGATTTGAAGTTTCCGGTCCGCCTGGTGTCGCGTCCGCGCCCGAAGGCGCCCCTTCAACCCAAACGATCCCGTCACGGGTCAACAGCATCACAAACCCGGACACACGTGCCAGATACCCCGATCCGGAATTTGCCTGCCCCAGGCATTCTTCGAAGATGAGCGGGCGCCCAAGATGCCGCATCCGGTAAGACGCCGGCGCCTTCTCCGCAAGAATTGGAACGCTGACACTCCATCCAAGTGACAGCAGCAACGGCACCATCCATATCGTAACAAGACGCGGAGTAGGGTAATGCTCGTTGTTTCGTAGCATAGAATCTCGACTCCAAGGTTGTGGAGATGGAATCAGGATTACTGGCAGCAGAGAGAATCCAAGAACCGGAACCTCATTTCCATCTCATTATTTCCATTTACAGGCTATAAAGATGTGTTTATTTACTCTAACGGAAATCGATTCGACCGGTCCAGAGTTTTCTTTATTGGCTCGCGATGGGCGGCTCCGTTCCAAAACGCCTCCCACTTGATTTGAATTCTGAATCTTGGGTTCCTCGGAAGAAAAGCGGGAATAGACCGCTTGGACGGCCTGCTAGAATGACCCCAACAAGGGGAGGACCATCCTGTGAATGAAGTTTGGAATCGATCTGTCTTCATACTCACCTGGATCGCCTGTCTGGCCGGGTGCGGGATGGAAGGACCTGCGCTTGAAATTCGAATCGTGGACGAACAGGAACGCCCCACCCCGGTCCGTGTGCGAGTTCTGGACCAGGACGGGAAAGCGCTACCATCTCCCGAGAATGCTCTCAAAGCACCTGCTGAGGCTCTCGGCATTCCTGCGACGGCAGTAGCTGTAATGTACGGTCGCCAGGACCGGGCGGAAGGATTCTCACTCCAACCGGACGGTTCTTTCTATGTGGATGGGCAGTTTGACCTGGATCTACCTCAGGGAATCTACACCCTGGAGATCAGCAAGGGTTACGAGTATTTCAAGATCTACGACGAGCTGAAAATCGGCCAGGAGGGGATCGTATCCAGAACCTACCCTCTCAAGCGATGGATCAACATGCCGGAGAGAGGATGGTACTCGGCAGACGATCATATTCATCTTCGCCGGTCCCCGAGGGAAGATCCCCTGATCCTCAAGTGGATTGCCGCCGAAGATGTTCACGTCGGCCACCTGCTCCAGATGGGCGATTTTTGGGCCACCTTCTACTCGCAGTACGGATGGGGTGAAGAAGGGCGATACCAGGAAGGCGCCTACGTCCTGAGTTCCGGCCAGGAAGAACCTCGGACGCCTGAAATCGGCCACACGATTTCATTGATCGCAAACGACTTCGTACGCTACCAGAACGACTACTATCGCTATGACCGGGTATTCGATCGTATCCATGACCTCGGTGGTCTCTCCGGCTATGCTCACCAGGGAATGTCTTTCAACGGCCATCGAGGAATGACCCTGGACATTCCTGACTCACAAGATCGACTTTCTGGAGCTCCTTCAGTTCTGCGTCGCGGGGGGCCCTCTTCACCTGGATCATTATTACCACTTTCTCGACCTGGGTTTCCCGCTGACCGCAACCGCCGGTTCGGATTTTCCGTGGTGCGGGCGGGGACCTGCTTTCGGACTTGCTAAGGGCTGCAGTCAGATCGGAGACGCACGGTTTTACACCCGGGTAGATGGCGATTTCACCTTCGACAGTTGGGCGAACGGCCTTCGATCCGGCCATACGTTCGTCACCAGCGGACCGATGCTCGAGCTGTCCGTAAACGAGGCCGGGCCTGGCGACACCCTCAACCTGAGCCGGGGCGACGTCCTGAGTATCTCCGCCGTCGCATTGGGGAACGCGTCACAGATTCCGCTGGATCGACTCGAGGTCGTCGTGCACGGCGCGGTGGCGGCATCGGCAAGCGCAAGTGAAGAGTCCAAGAAGGAACGACTGTCCGTAGAGTTGGAGTTTCCTCTGGACCACGGAGTCTGGATCGCTGCTCGCTGCCAGGCCGGTCCCGGCCAAGTGGCCCACACGACACCCGTATATGTTGAGGTGAACGGAGGAGGTTTTCACAACCCCGAAACGGCCCTCGAACGCCTCGAACTCTCCGAACGCTACCTGGATGAGATCGAAGAAGAACTACATAACCCGGGAGACGCCCTCGACAACCAGATGTCGCGTTTTCGGGACCGCGTGCTCGAACGGGTGCAGCAAGTCCGGGGAACGCTCACCAAGCTGCGAAGCGAGTTCACGGACCAATGAAACCTCAGTTGAAATGGAGCTGGTTTGGCGTCCTGATGCTCGGCTGGATCTGCTCGACAGTGACTGCCCATCCCGGGGACAACGGATTCTGGCTCATCGAGATCAACGGCGACGAGATCACCAGCCGGGTGCTTCTCCCGGATCATCTGCTGATCCACCTGATGGAACTGGATGGAACTGAAGGTCGAGACTGGAACCCGGAGAACCTTGATGAATCAAAAGATGAATTGCTGTTGATCATCAGGGAGCATTTGAGGCTGACTGGCGAACAGTCTCTCAGTCTGAGCAGTTCAAGCGAGTTCCATCGCGAGCCCGGCGGATTTCTTGAATTTGTTGACCGGTACACCCGAGTCCCTGGGATGTGGAAACTCACAGCGGCGTCTTCGCTTCAAGGCCCACTCGGCGAACAGGTTACGATTCTATGCAGAGTGGTTGGGGGAAAGCCGGAGAGTTTCATTCTCGACGGCCCGGAGGCAGCAATCGACGTCACCCTGCCATTGAGCAGAATCTCCCCGGGGTCGGAGGGATTACCCTCGAGGGATTTCCGAACCATCGCTTTCTGCGGCCTTCTGTTCCTGGTGGTGCTGACCTCCGCAATTTTCGTCCTCCGAACCGCTCGTCAATGGTGGTGACAAGACCACCGTAAGGTAGCAATTCTCCTGAGGGTGCCGATATCGATTGCGAACCCAAGTCTCAACATTTGCTTGTCAGCCAACATTCGAGAGTCTAGAGTTGACCGGCAATGTAACGAGCGCTTCCGGGGGATCGGATGGAGGTACGAGAGCCAGATGAGGCAAGTGATTCTTTGTCTTCTTCTCACGTGGGTGGTTTCGACCACGGCGTTCCTGAGTTCAACAGTAATCTGGGGTTCCAGCCGAATCAACTTTCCCAGGCTCCTTTTTGACCCAAACACTATAACCGGCGTTGCCCTGGTCAATCCGAACGACCAGGATGCCAAGGTGACGCTTACCGCTTACGGTGCGTCCGGAGAGATCCTTCACGCCAGCCATTTCACGAACCCGGTAACTGTCACCGTCCCGGCCGGGTGCCAGTTCGCCAACACAACACTGGCGATGTTCGGCACGGCATTCTCCCCGGAGACACCGGCCTGGTTTCAGGCGGTTTCCAACCTGGACAACCTGACCGGCTTTTTTCTCGTCCTCAATTCGACCATTGACTATCTCGACGGGACGGTCCCCCCGGAACTGTCCCGAAATCTAGTGATATCCGGGATCCAGGCGGGCCGGACGGCGGAGACGGAACTGAACCTCGTCAACCCCAACAGCGAGGCGGCTTCGGTCTCGATTCAACTTCGGATTTCAGGGACGCCTTATCTCAAAGAGACCCAGATCCCTGCTCATGGGGTCCTGCGCGCCGATGTCGGCACGTATTTCGAACTGGGCGATTCGCCGGACGCAGCCGCTGTCGGCACGGTACTGGTGGAGAGTGACCAGGAGATCGGCGGCCTGGCGCTTGTCCGAAAAGGAAAGGACCTTTTTGCCTTGGGTGCACGGCCCCAGGCCCCTGCTCTCAAGACCCTTGTTCTCCCACAGTTCGCTGTGCTCGGACCTTTTCGCTCCACCCTCAACCTGACCAACGAAGGCGCTGAACCGGTCATTCTCACAATTACGGCATACCGACCCGACGGCCAGCGATTCACCGCCCCCGCACTCACCCAGAACCCGGTAACGAAGTCCCTCGATGCCGCAAAGTCCGACTTTCTCGACGTGGCCACCCTGTTCGGATTTTCCGGTGACGCCCTGCTCGACGGCTGGCTGAAGGTTGAGTCCACGGCGGCCACGGTGCAGGGCACCCTGGTTTACGAACTGCCGGAGTTGGGCTCACTCGCGGCGGTCTCAGCACTCCCCTCGGGACTCAAGGAGGCTCTCTTTTCGCACGTCGCGACCGACCTCGGGTTCTTCACTGGCCTTGCCATTCTCAACCCGGGATCGATCTCAGCCAACATCCGGGTCGTCGCCTTTCACCCCGAGGGATCGGTCGTGGGCACATACTCCTCAACCCTGCGTCCGGGTGAGCGGATCAGCAAGTTGATCACGGAGTTGATCCCCAGGAGCGACCACATGGCCGGGGGATTTATCTGGCTTTCGAGCGATGTTCCAGTCTACTCGGTATCCATCTTTGGGAGCATCGCCAACGGAATCCTCGCGAATGTAGAAGCCCAGCCGATACCGCTGGATCCCGGCCTGACAACCGGACAACCTTCGCTCCAGGTTAAACCTCCGCTGGCCGTGCTTCCGCCTGGAGGCCAAATCAGTTTCCAGGCGTCCGGGTTCTCCGGCACCCCCGCATGGAAGGTCAACGGACTTCAGGGCGACGACGCGGAGACCGTCGGGAAAGTCGATTCGAGTGGGAGCTACCACGCCCCATCGACGGTTCCCCAAACCCTGCCGCTCACCGTCACGGCCGGCACGGCCGGCAAGATGGCCGGCGCCTCGATCGATGTCATTGAAAAGAACCTCCTGCTCTCGGGTCTTGGAGTCATCCAGTCGGTCACCTACCTCGCCTCGTTGAAACGGCTGTACACCGCCGAACTGACCGGCGCACCCGCGGTCGGCGACGGTCCCGTCCCTGCGGCCGGAACGGAGAGTGTTCTCTACGAGATCGAACCCGGCGCACGGAGGCCGGTGAAATCGTTTCCCGGAGAAGAAGTCTCTCAAATCATCCCGTTCCAGGACCGGTACCTTTTGATCGCAGGGCGGACGACCGGGACGATCTTCCGCTTTGATCCGGCGAACGTTCAGACGGTAACCGTCACGTCAGGACTGGATCGCCCGGCGGCGATGGTCCTCGAATCCGGATCGGGCGACCTCCTGGTGGCCGAAGCCAACCGGGTGAGCCGAATCCCGGCCTGGCAACTCGGACCTTCCGCTATGGCCCTTTCCACGGGTAGAACCGATCGGCGTCTGTACCTCCTCGAGGACCTCCCGCTGACTTCCGGCCCTGCGGGCATGAGCTACAGTGAGTGCTCCGAATCTCTATACTTGTCGTTCCCCGAGGAAGGCACGGTCGTGGAACTGTCACCCCTGACCGGGTACTCGAGGACCGTTGCGGACGGACTCAACCGGCCCGGTCCGATCCTCGGGCTCTATCGCTCGGGAGTCAGCTGTCCGGATGCATTCCAGTTGCTGGTTTCCGAGGAGAACGCTCGGCTGAGTTCTTTGGTCCCCTCCAGCGGCCAGCAAATCACCTGGGAGGAGGAAACCAACATCCGGAGCCTCAGTTTCCTTCCCGCAGGGAATCCCTTCGGCGTACCCGATTCGATCGTCTCCGCCGAATTATCCGGTAGTGCGGGAGACCTCTCCCTGTTCAAGGTTCCGCAATTGTACACCGAAGAAGCTTCTAATCCGGCCCAGTCCGGGCAACGCGGTGTCACGATCGAGTTGTCCAGCTGCAGCGGCCTAAACACTCCTTACGCAACTTACCTTCTTCAAAAGGACCTCTCCGGCGACGCGGTTACCCCGGAGTGCATGCACATTACCGCCAATCACATAACGCTCGATTGTCAGGGACACTCCCTGAGGAATCCCGCTCTCGAGTCGACGGCGGTGGTCTACTCGTCGGGCGACTACACGACGGTTAGGAACTGTGTCCTGACGGCCTCTGCAAAGATCCAGGACGGGGGAGACAGTGCGGGGATCCGGCTCAATGGCGCCTACGGCCTGGTCGAGTTCAACACGGTTCAGGACACCTTCTGGGGAATTCAGATCACCGGACACGATAACGTTCTGCGACACAACGTCGTGGAGCGAAACGCCAAGGGGATCCACCTCGAGGGTGACCGAAATGTCGTCAAGAACAACCTGAGCCGACAGAACACCCTTTTCCAGTCGTGGGGAATGGGAGTCTGGAACGGATCGGGGAATCTGTTCCTCAACAACCGGGCTCACGGCAACCGCTTCGGCCTGGTGCTGAAGAACGCCGACTTCACCGTGGTCCAGACCTGTGACGTCCTCGAAGGTCAGATCTACCTCTACAGCGACACCGAGGGATTGAGCTACCGACCCTGCGACAACACCGAGTGCAACTGGGTCGGGGACATCTGCGAACCGCCGGTTTCCCCAGCCCTCCAGCTCTTCTCGAACCAGGTCCGATAGGGGATGGGAACTGCCTACTCGACAGCCTTCCTCGATTTCAGGAACGCGACGATCTCGTCCAACTCCTGCGCACTCAGAATGCCGGCGAATCCCGGCATGTTGTAGCCA
>CAVZRV010000039.1:0-4471 GCA_963777605.1 uncultured Acidobacteriota bacterium | reverse complement strand
AGGACGGGGTAGAACCGCCGGTAGTAGGCGATCCCGAGGTGAACGCCGGCCGCCGAGGCCGCCCGGATCATGCTATTGCATCGTCTGGTATTGAGAGCCATCGGTTTGCAAAGGACGTGACGTTCTGATTCGGCCGCCGGACGCGATACCTATACCGGTTGGCGGTAGGCGGAACCGGTGTGGCGATGTACACGGCCTGGATGGCCGGATCCGATAGCAGTTCTTGCCAGTCTGCGTAAGATTTCTCCGCGCCGAGCTCTGCTCCGTGAAGTCGGATGCCAGTTCCGACTGTTTTCGGCTCACTCCCACAAACCGGACATTGGCAGTGCTCGCAACGGAGTGAGGAGCCACCCGCTTTCTCGAAATGTCTCCACACCCAAAGTCAGGGCTCAATCCCAGTTGTTCTGTCATTGCGCATCTTCTTCGTCTCCATACAGTAGGACAACCGTCCCGAGAGGCTGTCTCAAAAGAGAAGAATCGCAGACTCAACTTTTAACCAAGCCGCCGTGACCCGCTAAACCAGAGCGGACTACAGCTAGACCTACCTGTTTCCTCGGCGAACGAACCGGGTCGGACGCATGATCCGGCCCGCTTGATTCGCGGGGTGGCGGGAACGAATTAGCCGGAAGAACCGGGACTGCGACAGTACGGGGAGCCGAAGCGAAGCCAGGGACGAGGGCGACCGCATTAAACGGCGCGGAGTTGCTGCTGAAGAGCGTGGCTGGTACGGGTAGACCTGAACCACCTGCCCAGTTCGCTGGCGGCTGGAGTCAGCTCTGGCAGCAAGTGCAAAGCGGCTGGCGTACAAACGCAATAGACGGTCTGACGCGCAGCATGGGATGATCGTGGCCGAGGGGGTGAGCAGCACGGATACGAGACGGATCATGTTCAGTTGCTGCCGATGATTGCTGCTCACCGCACCGAGAATCAGCAACGCGCCCGCCTGGGTGGCCTGTTCGACGTTCAACGCATCCCGCAGTTCGGGCTAACTCATAGCCAGGGCTATCTTATCTCTCATGACTGATAGGGGCCATCGCCCCGATGGTACGGTGGCGGCGCGCTTCCACCAGGCCGGGCACGAACAGGGCGTAGAGGAAGATCAACAGGATGAAAGGCAACACCACGTGCTGATGCTGGAAGCCCTCGATCAGCACCGCGTGCTCCCCATTCCGACGCATTAACCAGCCGAGTGTATTCGGAGGAGCAGCGCGCGATTCAGGGCCGTCTTCCCGATGAGGGTCAGGATTTGGGCGGAAACTTCGACAGAATCTTCTTGGCTACCTTCTGATCGTCTTGGCAACGTCCTTGGTTTTCTTGATCGATCGCTGGCCTGACCCCGCCAGATCAGCTGATTATTCTCCGGGTTGACGATATCGATGGTCATTTCGCCCTTGGTGTTGAGTCGGGCGTGTGTCGCAGGTTGATAGAAGGGGCGCCAGCGATTGTACGGCAGGTTGCCGGACGGGGCCGCGTCGTAGAAGGAACCGGAAAGATCGAGTTGGCCGACCGCGAAATAGGTGGTCAGAAAATCCGCTGAAGCCCTCCGTTGCCAGCGTGAACCCGCGCTTTTTCAATTCTTCATCGACCGCCGCGCGAATGATCTCGTCAAGTTCTTCGTCACTCATCAGGGAGGCCGTTTGAGGATTTGCCCGGGCAATCAGCCTCTTTTCTGCGTCCATCCAGCGATAGGTCTTGAGCGCAGAGAAGTCGAAGCTCCGGTTGTAGTCCCGGACAATGTCTTCACTTAAGATGGAGGTTGCGGAAAAGCATGCAACGGAAACAGCGATGAGGACCGCGAATGTTCTGTTGAATGTCCCTGCTCCAAAATCCAACACTGCAGTTATAAAAGGGTTGCACGCCATTATAGGGAAGATCGTGGGATATCGGAATAGTTCAGTCATCAAGATATTTCTGGAAGTTTCACGACAGATGAACGCATGAAAATCCGGCTGGAGAAATTCAGTTCTCAGATGGATAGGCCGGTCTCGAACTCCATCAGGAATTCACGTTCTTGCCGTACCAGTATTTCTTGATCTTCACTGCAGCCTCCCGGTGAATTCAATTCTCGAAATGAGAGACTTGGACAGTGCAACGGAGGTGATCCCGGATCACCTCCGCGAGGTAATCCGGAGTGATTGGTCCAGACGGACCCTTGCCCAATAACTCTCCATGTTCCCGGATGGGGCGGAGCGCGGCCGGCTGCCGTTGATTGTTCGAGTCCCTCTACTTGGCGATTCTCACATTGGGACATCGAGGCCAGCCTTATACTCACTCGGCACGATCCGCCGCTGCCGGCAAGTTTGCTGTGGGGAGATCATCGCTCGTCGCATATCCGACTGCGGGAACTGAGATTCACACGGGACAAAACCGCCGAGTACATGAAGACGGTGGCGGGAATCTGCTTGGAAGGGAAGGCGCTGGAAAATCTGGACAACCAGCTGGAGGGATGGGTTCTTGGACTGCGGCTCCTATCGTTGAGGAGTTGCGCCAGGTTGAAGATCCGGCTGCCTTCATCGAGAACTTCAGCGGGGGCATTGCGTACCTCAATGAATACCTGGTTCAGGAAGTTCTGTCGGCTTTGCCGAGCGAGGTCCGCAGAGCGTTGCTCGAGTCGTCCATTCTGAAGTGTTTCTGCGCGCCGCTCCTCGCGAAGATCTTCGAGTCACATCCCACATCGGCACCTGCAACCCTCAGCGGAAGAGACTTTGTTGACCTTCTGCAGAGGGAAGGTTATTTCGCCGTCACTCTTGATATGGGAGGCGCCTGGTTTCGTTATCACCACGTGTTCCGGGAATTCCTGAATCGGCAATTGGAACAGGCGATGGAGCTCGGCGGAATTACCGCACTCCATGAGAGTGCATGTTCCTGGTTCGAATCCGAGGGCTCTATCGACGGGGCAATCCATCACGCCTTGGCGGCTGGGGATCTGGACCGGGCTGCCGATATTGTCTCTCACCATCGACTGGCTGCCATGGCAAGTCGCAGGATGCTTCTTGGTAAGCAGAAGGCTTAGCCCCAATACTGTTCACTTTAAGAGCACCACCTTGATGTCGCGACGGCGAGGGATCCGCTGGGTCCGGCTGCGTACCTTGAATTTGCTCATCTTCTTCTTGACGACGCGAGGGTTTACCTGGCCACGGCTCGAGACGACGCGTTCCTCGAGGATTTCGTCCAGAAGCTCCTTATGCAGACCCGTCTTCTGCTGAGGGGGGAAAAGCCACAATCTGTGGCAGCTTCCGCCGGACGACTCGAACCGCATGGGTAAACGAGAGCTTGTCGGGATCCACCCGACCCTCCAGTGCGGCTTCGTGCATGAGGCCTCGCACAGCGAAATGGGCCAGCAGGAGGCCGTAAACTTCTTGTCGGACCAATGCCGGTTTCTTACTGCGCAGCACCACCCGCCCCCGCAAATGCGTCTTCAGTTCGTCGAACGCCCCCTCGATTTCCCAGCGCTCCGGATACAGCAGTGCCAGCTCTTCGGCCGGGGCCCGCTCCACCTCGAGCACATTCGTCACCAGCCGGTACAGAGGCTCGGCCTCTTCCACGCCCTCCAACCGATACTCGATCACCCGCACCAGAATCCCGTTTCGGTCATGGCGACGGTCTTTGTCCGAGGGATAAATCTTGCTCAGATAAGATCCGTCCGAGAGTCGTTCGAGGCAAGGCAGATTCAAATTCTTCTTGATTCTCCAGAGCAGGGCGGCTCCGGTTTCGTCCGCCGCCTCCCACAGTTTGTAGCCGAAGTAGTTCCGATCGGCCAGGCAGAGCATGTCCGGTCGGAGCCGGGGCAGAACCTCATGGGCCAACTTGGTCTCGGCACTGGAATATCCCCCCAGGGCCGCACCGAACAAGACGTGGGTTCCTGTCTCCGACAGAAACACCAGTCGCAGCTGGGGGTAGCCGCTTTTCCCTCGCGAGGCTCCGGGGCGTCCGAACTCCCGCTCGTTCTCTGCGGTGTCTCCCATCTCCAGCGTCGTGCCGTCCAGAGCCACCAGGCGCCAACCCCGATACCAGGCCCCCGGAGTGCTCCGCTTGGCGATCGGCGTCACCACCTCTTCGTAGAGCTGCTTGAGGGGTTCCCAGCCCAGTCGACTGCGGGCCTGGGAAATCGCCGACTTGGCGGTCCTGCGCAGACGTCGGATGTCCCATCCAATCCACTCCAGTCCTTCCAGTAGACAGCGCAGGACCTCCCCGTAGGACACGCCCAGGTAGAGTCCCAGCGCGATCACGTAGTAGACCAGCACGTGAGCCGGCAACAGCCGCTCTCGAATGCTGCCGCGTCCCGTCTGCTGCAGGATCTCGTCGATCTTCGAACGCGGATACTTCCGGGCAATCAACCCCAGGCTGATGAAATCAGTCAGGCGTGCTCCCTTCGGGAGCTCGGCTAAGGTTCGCGGCATCGGTTCTCCTCCTTATAACAGAAAGAGTGCACGATGCCACTGACATTATTAAGTGAACAGTATTGGGCTTA
>CAVZRV010000038.1:0-4371 GCA_963777605.1 uncultured Acidobacteriota bacterium | reverse complement strand
CTGTCTTCGTTCTGCCAAGGACTCCCCCTTCGATCTCCGGAATCGTCCGTACTTCTGCCGAACAGTCCTTTTGCCTCCAGGCGGACGGTATCCACTCGACTCCTCCCTCTTTGTCGGCAAAGTATCACTCGCCCTTCAGTCTCTGAACTGAATCATCTTCGCCGGTTTCTTCGGATTCTATCCGGATCCAGGTAGTCCTCGGAACGCCGGATCCTCATCAAAGACCACCTGGTCGAAGCGTCCCTTCGAGGCCAGCTCCGAGGCATAAAAGGCACGCTTGCGGACCACCGGCGAGTAGTACTCCTCTCCCCGGAAACGCAGGTTTCGGGCCATCTCCTCGAGTTCTTCGATCTCCGACTGGATCCTGGGATCGTCAATTCCGAAGCCCCGGATCACCTCGACGCACTGGCCGAGCAGGACCGCGGCATCTTCCCAGCGCCCCTGGTCGGCATGCTCGAGCGCCCGGCCCCGAATCCCCACCATGATCTGAATCTCTGCTTCGACACTGCCCTCCCGGAGTCGAGTCCGTCTCCCTGCCCCTTTTGGGCACCGGAGACCAGGGCATCCCGCCGGAAGATGCCGCCGACGAAACTCTCAACCTGATCCGCCGCTGGGTGGATACTGCACCCGGGCTGAAGCATGTACGGGTTTTCGCCTACGATCTCCAGATCGATTCCCGCCCCTGGATGTTCTCCCACCTGAAGCTCCTCCAAACCTGCGGCAACTCCTTCGCCCACCCCTCCACCTCCCGCCTCGCCTCAGCCGACATCGCCGCGGTCCTCATCGCGGCGACAAGGTTCGCCGGATTCGTGGATCGGGAGTTAAAATCCATAGCAAGAGCCAAGTTAGGGTGGACGGCGTGCAGTCTCGGGTTGAGTCCCTCGAGCCGGCGCCGCTTCTTTCACATCCTCAAACTGGGTTTGGACCGCATTAACCCAGGTTCATGCCTTCTCCCCGCACTCCTCTGGTCTGAGCTGGAACGGCCCGTAATCCCTGCGTTTCTGCCTCTCACTGACAACCGGAGGCATGGCCTGCGGCCCGGTCTGGTCCACCGTCCACTTTGGGATCGAGTTGCATGTTCCCGAGCCAAGAGAAAAGACACGGGGGAGGGTGCGGCCTGATGCCGAATAATGGAGAATCTTCAACTCGATCACCTGCCGGATACCCGGAGTGTAGTCGAACCGGGTAACCGGCAGGTCCCCAACTCGGTCTTCGCGACGGTGCTCTGACTCTTGTGGATCAATGCGGAGTCCATTGCGCGTTTTGGCATCATCGACCAGAATTGGATGTCACGCCTTAACATTCAGGGGACAGTCGCATCGACCCTTCAATGGATGATGACTCGCTTCAACGGGAAGGCGGCCGCCGGGAAGTAACACATGGCTGAGACCGGTTGAAACTCTGACTGCAATTGAACCCCGAATACCAAGTGGTCAACCGTGACACCGGCATGGTCTACGATCTTCCTGCTATCGCCGCGCGCATGCCATGGACGCGCCCGGGTGGCAATAGAGTCTACATCCCACGAATCCACATGCCGCCTCACTCATTCGTCGTTCTGGGGAGATGGCTCGGGCCCGACCGCGGGTCAACGCCGCGGCCCTCCATGAGCGGTTCTGGACGCAGTTCCACGAGTACATGGCCAACCGGGACCCTTCTATCAAGCTCGGCAAACCCTCTAATCGAAGCCTTGGAAAGGAGATCCCCGGTCCGGGTCCGATTCGGCTGGTGCTCTGGAACGTGCTCAGCGGCACCTCCGGAATCTGGGTGCGCCTGACGGGCCAGGCGCTGAATCCTGGTTCGACCGGATCGACGATCGGCTTCGCAGTCAGCTCAAAGAGCAACTCTCTCCGCTCGGTGAAGTCGTCTGGCTCCCCAAAGACAGCAAAGGAAGCCTCCTCAGCCTGAGACGACCATCCCAGATCTTCAGGCTTGAAACCTGGCCCGAACTGAACGAATGGATGGCAAGAACACTTGAAAACCTTCTCGGGTTGCTCGGCACAATCCCGGAGAATTTCAAGCCGGCCAAGTCCTAGTACCAGCTGCCGAGTGCGGTCGCCGGCTCCGTATTTCTTCGCTTTTGCTGCTTTGACCCGACGAATCAGTTCCTTCGCGCGCTTTGAAGGGCCTTTGGTGCGGAAAGCCTGACGATGACCTTCGGCGTAAGGTGATTTGTCGCCCTCCAACTGCGGAGTCGAAGTTCTCCATCTCGGCCCAGTGGCGTTTCTCCCGCTCCACGCAGCGGACCTGGAGCTTGTCGATGTACTTGTGCTTCCCCTTCTGCTGGACGTGGGACTGGGCCTTGTTCGACTCGTCCGGACGGACGTAGTGCTTCTGCAGCATCTCGAAGACGGCATCGATCCCTGCCTGGATCTCGTCCGGATCGTCGCTCGCGCAATCTAGGGCCAGCAGGAACTCCAGTACGAAAGACGGAATGTTAGTGCCCTTTTTAACCCGGTGGAGGAGGTCCTTGCGGACCACTCGGCCGGCGTAGATGTCGTTGAGTTTCTTGTCGAGTGTATCTAGTTGCATAACGGGTTTCAGGTCTCAACCGCAAAGGCTGCTAAGCGGATGCCGCCAGATTCCGGGCTTTTGTATCCATCGACCGGATCACCTCCTGGATGAAATCGACTTCGCGATCCTCAAAATATGCCTCTCCACATTGACCACAGATCCAGGCCGGCACCGCCTGAAGTGTCAGGACGTACCCTTCCCGGTCGATCTGGAACGGTGCCCGTCCGCGGCGCACTTCTCCGCCGCAATGAATGCATTCCATTTCTTCCTCCGATTCCGAAACCCGGGCTCCCACTCTTCGGGATTCGGAAGATAAGCCGTAATCACGGCCAGATAGTCTTCCTTCGGCGAGCATACAACATGCACCGCTCGATCCCTCTTCCCTCTGCCCTGCAGGAGGCAACTGTGACCGGGCGGATCGGACGGATAGTCTTCGATGACTTCTCCCTCCG
This sequence comes from uncultured Acidobacteriota bacterium, assembly GCA_963777605.1. Lineage (GTDB taxonomy): Bacteria > Acidobacteriota > UBA6911 > RPQK01 > JAPXNP01 > CAVZRV01. Next base: position 1,405 of record CAVZRV010000038.1, on the reverse strand, counting down.
CGATGACCCGCTTCACCTCGGACGAGTTGATCATCCTCTCCGGCCGAGACATCTGCCGAACGGAGTGGGCGGTGAAGAGGATCCGCCTAGCCGCCGATTTCCTGATCTCTTCTTTCAGTTCACTCATGGGCCTTTGTCGTTCGTTCAAAAGCGGAAGCTTTCGCTGTCCGCACTCCAGATGGGGCCCTGCCGTTTATGTGCAGGGTCGTGCTGCGCTTGCCCCGGGCGGCAATCATCCGACCTCTGCGGGTGTCAAATCCTGAATTCAAATGGCGCCTCGCAACCGATCGCGACGGCCGGCCTTTTCGGGCCAATTCGTACGGCCTATCCCCCTTCGGCATTGAGCCGGTTCATGTGGACGGCGTGCAGTCTTGGGTTGAGTTCCTTGAGCCGGCGACGGGCCGCCTGCAACTGGCCGTCGGTGCAGAATCGGCGATTTTCGCTGAGGGTGAGCCAGACCGCGAACCGGCAGGGCGGTGAAATACTGTCCGGGTTTCTCTCGATCCGATCGACGAATTCGGAAACAAAAGATTCGAAGTCATCCCGAGACTTGAATCGAGGAACTCGGACAATGCCTTCAGCCGCGGCTTCGGCGAAACCCCATCCTGGTGCGACCCCTGACCGGAGGAGCTTCACGAAGTCTGGATCCTCAACTTCGCCGATCGCCGTCTCGGGCAGTCCGCACAATGCCGCCCAGGTGTAGTTAACCCGCGCCGCAACCGGCTCTCCCAGACTCAGAAAGCAATTGCCCAGGAGGAGACGAAGTTCCCAGTTTTCACCGTTCTCTTCGATCTCCTTCTGGATCAGGCGCCGAGCGTTCTTCGCCTTGGCCAGCTCCTATGTAAAGCGGTGCCAGTAGGGCCCGCTCCGGGGAGTTGGTCGAATCGAACAGTGTCCGGTTTGCGGCCAGCAGCCGGGAGAAATAACTCCTCTCAAGATCCAGGGCATAAACGGAGGGAATCCTGCCGAAGAAAGGGACAACTCAAAGTCCTCCCAAAGCCTCACGCCGGCATCCCAGGCTCAATCGCCTCCGGGCATGCCGCTTGACGAAGTGCAACACGTCCAGTTCCCATTGCAGGGAAGCGGCTCCAGGAATTTCCGCGTACTGCCGGCAAAGATCCCCGGCACGGCGAAAATCCAGCCCCACCAAAGCCGACCGAATCTCCTCCCGCATGACCCTGTGTCGATCAAAGAGGTCCAACTGCGTCATCGTTGCTTTCTCCCAGAAAATTACGAAGGAAGCATACGAAATCACAACCCAATTGGCATCCTTTGACCAACCGATTGAGTTCGTTTGATGCTGAAATTTCCGCCCGGACAAGTTTTCCAGTATTCACGGTCGGAGGTTTGGGAAGCTGGCGCTTTCCGGCCCGGATGGTGTCGGTTCCGGGTTGGGTAGAAGCGG
>CAVZRV010000037.1:0-7602 GCA_963777605.1 uncultured Acidobacteriota bacterium | reverse complement strand
CTGTCCCTGTCCAGCGGGGATCTTCCGCTTTGATATCCTGTTCCGTCGCCGCTTCCTCCGGCCAGGTCTCTTCCCCGCCAACATGGCATCGAAGGCACGACTGATTGCCTCTTTTTCGGCAAGGTAGCGCTCGTCCTTGAGCCTCTGCTTCGGGTCGGATCCGTAGACTCGTGCCCGCCGGAGCATCATCTTCCAGTCCCTGTCCGCCTGCTCCGCTGCTACGCGGTGCGTCCAGTCCCGAGACTCTTGATTCACTCCGGACCAGTTCATCTTTGCCATGCGCAATCCCTCCTCGCTCTCTCATCAAGGAATCCCATTCATGCAGTGACCGAAACTCGGGCCGGGAGACCGCCAGCAGTCAACTGGCCCGGCGGTCATCTTCACCTTTTCAGCCGCGCCGCCCTCTCCGGGGTCCAGGGGAAGGCTCGTCCTCTTCGATGCGCCGGATCCTCATCGAAGCCACCTGGTCGAAGCGTCCCTTCGAGGCCAGCTCCGAGGCATAAAAGGCGCGCTTGCGGACCACGGGCGAGTAGTACGCCTCGCCCTGGAAACGCAGGTTTCGGGCCATCTCCTCCAGCTCCTCGATCTCGGCATCGACCCTGGGATCATCGATTCCAAAGCCCCGGATCACCTCGACGCACTGGTCGAGCAGGACCGCGGCATCTTCCCAGCGCCCCTGGTCGGCATGCTCGAGCGCCCGGCTCCGAATCCCCGCCATGATCTGAAGCGCCGCTTCGACACTGACCTCCCGGTCGGGTTCCTCTCCCTCAAACTCCTCCGGCGACACGGCTTCGATGCTCACCGGCACGGAGACGGCTTGTGCCACGAACGACTCTCCGCTGCGAACCTGAAACTTCACTTCGAAGTTCCCAATCAACAGCGGCCCCTCCTCGTCCCGGCTCGGTACGGTGCATTCCAGCAGGATGCTGCGGGCCTGTCGGGTGTAGACGTCTCCGATCAGGAACGCACCGTCCGGGGTCTGCCGGTAGCGGTTCAATACCACCACGGACATCCCCGCCTCGAGGCTCGAGAACTTCACGCGGCACTCCCGAGCTGCCACTTCACACAGGTCGCGGAGTTCCTCCTGAAAGACCGTTTCGGCTTCCGCCGGCCCTTCGATGAAGTAGGTGGCCCCTCCGCCGCATTCCGCCATCGAGGCCAGCAACTCCTCGTTGAAGCCTTCGCCGACCCCGATCGTGGTCGTCGAGATTCCCTCCGCCTGCATCCGAGAGACCAAACGCGACAACTGGTACCGGTCGGTAATGCCCTCGTTGGCCAGGCCGTCGGTGAGAAGCAGCACCCGGGTCATCCGTTCCGTCGAACGGTACTCCATCGCCGCGGCGCAACCTTGCTCGAATCCTCCGCTCAGGTTGGTGCAGGTCCCGGCCCGCAGCGATCGCAGGCGGCTGAGGAACGCTCCCCTGGTCTCCCCGATCCGACCCGGACCCAGCAGCGGGGTGACCTGGCTGTCGAAGACCGTCAGCGACACGATGTCGTCGTCGGCCATCGCCGTAACGAGACTTGCCGCCGCCCGCTTGACGTTCTCGAGTTTCCGTCCCTCCATCGACCCCGATCTGTCCAGCACCAGGGCGAGGTTGAGCGGGGAACGCTCGCAGGCTTCCGAGGCTTCCCCCTGAACCTTGAGCAGCACCCGTAGCGTGAAATCCTGGCCGGTCGGTATCTTTGCGAAATCCACTCTTGCCGCAATCTTCATCGTCGTCTCCTCCTTTTCCCCATCCGCCGGAGCCCGTCTCCCAGCAGGTCCACAACTCCAGGGCACCCGGCCTCCCAGGCCCGCCCCGCCGGCACCGGCAAACGCTCCGCGCCACCGGCACTCTCCCTCATTGCACTTGCGGTGCCAATTGCTGAAGCCACGAAAAGAAACCTGCAAGGCATTGCATTTCAGGCTGTTACAGGATCAACCGAAGCCTGGCCGTGATTCGCGATCATTAACCGGGGTTAAGGCGCGAGAAGTCCGGTTAAGGCAAGCTCGACGTTGTCCTCCCGCCGGTCCGGGGCGATAATCGTCGGATGCGGAAACCGGATGGCGCCCATCTCTTCAACCTCAGCGAGTTTCCCCGTGCGGGAGGCGGATCCCTCTATACGGAGTTCTACGCCGGAGACATCCTCAGCATCCGTTCGGACGCTCTCGTCATCTCTTCGTTTTCCCGCGAGTACTCACCCATTCCCGGAGGCCTTCTCGGGGCACTCCATGAACGCTTTCGGATCAGCCTTGCCGAAGGGCTCCCTGAGGGAACCCAAACTTACTCGGAGAGCCTCCACCGGGTCCCGGTCCCACCGACAGATTCGTTCCGCCGACTCTGGATCCTCGACCTGCGAGACCTCTTCAGCCGGCAGACTCTGACCCGAACGGAACTCCGTGACAAGCTATCGCTGCTCATTCGCCATTCAGCCGACTTCGTGGAACCGGGAGTCGAATCCGTCTCCCTGCCCCTTTTGGGCACCGGAGACCAGGGCATCCCGCCGGAAGATGCCGCCGACGAAACTCTCAACCTGATCCGTCGCTGGGCGGATACTGCACCCGGGCTGAAGCATGTACGGGTTTTCGCCTACGATCTGAAAAGGTCGCCGTCCTGAATCGGGCCATCGACCGCTTCCTTCCTACCCCGAGCCCGGGCCGGTCGCCGACGGCCTGATCCAGGCCGCTTCGGGGAACTCGCCACTCAGATCGACTCGATCCGGGACTCCGCCATCCGCACGCACTCCTCGAGTTGAAAGACCTCTCCACGTCGGCAACCCTGTCCCCCAAGAGCGTCGCCATCCAGGGCCGCATCCTAGCCGAGATCTGCTGCGATCGCCTCTTCGCCCGGATCTTCCCCGAGACTCCTGCGCCATTCGCCTTTTACGAACGGATCAAAGCCTCCAGGGTCCGATCATCGATTCCCTCCCCTGGATGTTCTCCTACCTGAAGCTCCTCCAAACCTGCGGCAACTCCTTCGCCCACCCCTCCACCTTCCGCCTCGCCTCAGCCGACATCGCCGCGGTCCTCATCGCGGCGACAAGGTTCGCCGGATTTGTGGATCGGGAGTTGGGAGCTCGTACCGGCTCCACAAGGTCCGCTACCACATCCGACTGATCCTCGTTTCCACTCCAAGCGAAATGTTCAGTTGACTGTTTTGGTTCGCCCGCTAAGAATCGAACTGGGGATTCGGGGTCCATATCGGACACGGAGGACTAGCGAGGTGAGCAACTATCTAGACAAATGTCTTGAACTCGCTCCGAGCTTGCGCGAGCAATACTTCAAGGACGCACCCGATTTCGAGGCTGTCGAACGAATTGCCAGTCGGGTCCGCTCACAACGGAGTCTGAGTTACGAAGATCTCGTCGCGATCGTCGCTGGCGCAGTAGCGGGCCAGCAGGAACTCCAGTACGAAAGACGGAACGTTAGTGCCCTTTTTAACCCGGTGGAGGAGGTCCTTGCGGACCACTCGGCCGGCGTAGATGTCGTTGAGTTTCTTGTCGAGTGTATCTAGTTGCATAACGGGTTTCAGGTCTCAACCGCAAAGGCTGCTAAGCGGATGCCGCCAGATTCCGGGCTTTTGTATCCATCGACCGGATCACCTCCTGGATGACATCGACTTCGCGATCCTCAAAATATGCCTCTCCACATTGACCACAGATCCAGGCCGGCACCGCCTGAAGTGTCAGGACGTACCCTTCCCGGTCGATCTGGAACGGTGCCCGTCCGCGGCGCATTTCTCCTCCGCAATGAATGCATTTCATTTCTTCCTCCGATTCCGAAACCCGGGCTCCCACTCTTCGGGATTCGGAAGATAAGCCGTAATCACGGCCAGATAGTCTTCCTTCGGCGAGCATACAACATGCACCGCTCGATCCCTCTCCCCTCTGCCCAGCAGGAGGCAACTGTGACCGCGCGGATCAGACGGATAGTCTTCGATGACTTCTCCCTCCGCGATGACCCGCTTCACCTCGGACGAGTTGATCATCCTCTCCGGCCGAGACATCTGCCGAACGGAGTGGGCGGTGAAGAGGATCGATGTAGATGCCCCGTTCGGCTTCGGATGGCGTGATGTGCCGGTCGGCTTCGGTCACTTGTCCAGCGTTGGCAGCAACGACCTCTGGTTCTCGGTCTGAACGGGGCATTTGGGTCCTCCATATTCACTGATGTTGAAGGCCGACCGAATCCTTCCGGGTCGTACCCGACTTGATTCGATCGGCAATTTTTCGCAGGTCAAACACTTTACATTCTGGCTTCTGACATTGTGATTTGGATCACCATTTTGGGTTCGCTGCCCCGCCCGCCTACCAGTCCCAGGGATCGCGCTGTTTCGGTTTTCGGGGGATGAGCGGGTTGGCGTCGAGGTCGGGAGTCAGGGTGGAGCCGGGTTGGGGGAGGTAGAGCTTGGGGGCCTGGGTGGCGTAGGGGTTGGTGGTGCTGTTGGTGCTGTAGGGGTTCCCGTACTTGCCGTAGGGGTTGTTGATGCTCTCGGGGGAGTACCGGGACCCGTAGCGGCCGAAGGGGTTCGCGACCGAGTCGGCGTCGAAGCGGTTGTTGTTGAGCTTGCCGAGGTAATTTCCATCCTCGCCGACGATGATCGGGGAGTTGCCGCCGAAGGGGTTGCGGGCGGCTTGGCCCGCCTGGCTGTAGGGGTTGCGGATGCTCTCCGCCGAATAGGGGCTGCCGTAGCGGCCGTACTTGTTGGCGGTCGAGTCGGGCGCGTAGGGGTTGGAGCTGAGCTGCCCCAGGTAGCGGCCGGGACAGCCGGGTTCCCGGCCGGTCCGGCAGCGGTCTTCGGCCATCGTCGAGGCGGCCAGGGAAAGGGCGATCGCAATTGTCAGGGTAAGGTGGCTCTTCATGATTGTTGGACTCCAGTTCAAGTTATTGAGTTCAAAGAGAATTCTCTGCGCTGCTTTGCGCTCTTTGCGGCTTGGCGGTGAGGTGTGGAACCGCAGAGTCGCTGAGGCGCAGAGTTAGCGCGGAGGGGCGCGGAGCTAATCCTTCTCCATCGTGGCGTGGATGGGGACTTGTTCTCCGGCGGTTACGGTGATCTGTCGTTCCCAGTCTTTGTAGCCCTTCTGCTCGACCTTGATCTTGTAGGTGCCGGGTTTCAGGGGTTTGGTCCGGGGCGTGGATCCGGCGTAGGAGTCGTCGATTTCGACTTCGGCTCCAGCCGGTTCCGAGGTTATTTCGACCGTGGCCATCGTGGAGGAGGCAGCATTGGCCGTGCCTCCGGCGGCGAGGGTTTCCTTCTCGTCCTTGATGCCCTCCTGGTCAAATTCAAGGGGGACTCCGGAGACCGACTCCACGGCATGCAGGACCCCTCGGTAGTTGCTCTTGTCGAGGCGGAACTCGACTGCCCCGACCAGGTCCTTGCCGTCGTCGAAGGAGACGGTCATGTAGTGCTTCTTTCCTTTACTGAAGAGCAGCAGAGGGCTGATGAAGACGGCAGTCTTGATCCGGCGGCCGGAGACCCGGCTGTAGAAAAGATCAGTTACAGCATCAGACGGAATCCGGAAGTACTCGGTCCGGCCGTTGTTGCTCACGAAACGGATCGAGTCGCCGCTGACCACGAGCCTTCCCTTTTTCCCCTGCTCGCCGGATCCGAGGTTGGTCCGCAATTCGAGTTTCTTGAAGCTCATCTCGGCGGCTTGCGCCGGGGCAACGGCCAGAAAAGGGGCGCACAGGCCCGTAAGGATCAAAACGGTGAAGGGTCCCCAGTAGTGTTTCCAATTGAAGGTCATGGCTCTCTCCTCGGTTGTTGTTTGTTCGTGCCGCTTGAGGTGGAATTGCACGAGGAGTGCCAGTCGTTGAAGGTGGTCGTTAAGTGTTTATCAGATAGAGTTCTATTGGATTTTTCGCGGACTCCGCCAGAGGTTTCGAGACGGCGTATTGCTGAAGGCGGGTTCAGGGAGAGTTAACCTGGGTTGATGCTGTAGGTGTCGTTCTGGATAACCTGAAGGAGGCCTCGGACTGGGAGGCTTGGGAAGCTGTCGCTTCCGGCCCGGGTGGTGCCGAAATTGGGTTGGGTAAAAGCGGAACCTTTCGATTCCGCACTCCAAATGAGGCCCTGCCGTTTATGTACAGGGTCGTGCTGCGCTTGCACCCGGGCGGCAATCATTCGACCTCGGCGGCGTCAATTCCTGAATTTAAATGGCGCCTCGCAACCGATCGCAACGGCCGACCTTTTCGGGCCAATTCGTACGGCCTATCGCCCTTCGGCATTGAGCCGGTTCATGTGGACGGCGTGCAGTCTTGGGTTGAGTTCCTTGAGCTGGCGGCGGGCCAACTGCAACTGGCCGTCGGTGCAGAATCGGCGATTCTCGCTGAGGGTGAGCCAGACCGCGAACCGGCAGGGCGGTGAAATACCGTCCGGGTTTCCCTCGATCCGATCGACGAATTCGGAAACAAAGGATTCGAAGTCATCCCGAGACTTGAATTGAGGAACTCGGACAACGCCTTCAGCCGCGGCTTCGGCGAATCCCCATCCCGGTGCGGCCCCTGACCGGAGGAGCCTCGCGAAGTCCGGATCCTCGACTTCGCCGATCGCCGTCTCGGGCAGTCCGCACAATGCCGCCCAGGTGTAGTTAACCCGCGCCGCAACCGGCTCTCCCAGACTCAGAAAGCAATTGCCCAGGAGGAGACGAAGTTCCCAGTTTTCACCGTTCTCTTCGATTTCCTTCTGGAACAAGCGCCGGGCGTTCTTCGCCTGGCCGGCTCTCATGTAAAGCGGTGCCAGTAGGGCCCGCTCCGGGGAGTTGGTCGAATCGAACAGTGTCCGGTTTGCGGCCAGCAACCGGGAGAAGTAGCTCTTTTCGAGATTCGACGCATAGACCGAGGGAATCCGGCGGAAGAAGAGAGACGACTGAAACTCCTCCCAGAGCCTCTCTCCAGCCTCCAAACCGAGCCGGCTCCGCGCGTGCCGCTTGAAGAAGTGCTGCACGTCCAACTCCCAGTCCAGGGGAGCCGCTCCCTGAATGCCCTCGTACTGCCGACAGAGCTCCTCACTATTTCGAAAATCCGACCCCACCAATGCCGCCCGAATCTCCTCTCGCAAAACCCTGTCACGATCAAAAAGTCCTAACTGCGTCATCGTTGATCTCTCCCAGGAAATTACGAAGGAAGCATACGAAATCACAACCCAATTGGCATCCCTTGATCCGGAGTTCATGCGTTGATCCGGCGTCCGCGAGAGCGTATGTTGTTCCGGAGTCCCGGAGTGACGCATCGAAAATAGCCCAAGTTTCAACCCTGGGTCATCGTCGGCCGATTACCCCGTCCCCAGTCCCGGAGGGACGGCCGAGGTACGCGTTACGTCGTCCCTTTCGATTCCCGGTTCCACGAGGAGCAGGTCCATGAGGGGTTGGTCCATGAGGGGTTGGTCCGAGGGAGGGGTAGCAAACATGACGGTTCGGTCGTCCCTCCGGGACTTTCTCCTCGATTGCTGCCCCCGGACCCAGGGTTGAAACCCTGGGCTATTTTCGGGCGCACCTCCGGTGCTAATTCCACCAATTTTGGCAGTGCCTCCGGTGCTAATCCATCATTCCGCTGTGCCTCCGGCGCTGATCCAGGGATGTCCAGACTCCGGTGACCCAGGGACGTGCAGGCAAATTCTAGAGTGG
>CAVZRV010000036.1:0-3475 GCA_963777605.1 uncultured Acidobacteriota bacterium | reverse complement strand
ACTCTAGAGACGAAACCGTCGATCTTGGATCATCGGATCGATCCCCCGCGCTCCTTCCGGTGATTGACGACCCGTGATTGCCTTCATATAGTCTTGCTGACCGGGGGCGTCCTTCTGATTTCGAAAGGAATGAGCGTCTGAAAATTCTAATTCTCACAATCGGGACTCGGGGAGACGTTCAGCCTTATGTGGCCCTTGGGAAGGGTCTCTCAGCTGCAGGGCATCGAGTCACTCTCTGTACCTCACTCAAATTCAAACCCTTCGTCACCGCGCATGGACTCGAATACGCGTACCTGAACAACGACCTGATCGAGTTCATGCATTCGGAAGCGGGAAAGCTGGTAATGGAAAAGGCCGGCAACCTGGTAAAGACGCTATGGGCCGCGGCCAGAACGATGCCCTCGATGGGTTCAATGGCGCGACGCCAGATCCGGGACTCTTGGGAAGCGACAACTGCCTCGAAGCCTGACCTCATTCTGTACCATCCCAAGGCGTTCTTTGCCAGGGAATTCGCGGAACGTCTCGATGTGCGCTCCATTTTCGCTTTCTACTTGCCACTGTATGTTCCGACTGGAGAATTCCCAGCGATGGGCATTCCCAACCTGCATATGGGACCCTGGTTCAATCGATTCAGTTATCGAGTGGTCTCGAAGGCAACCTGGTGGGGTATCGGAAAATACGCCAACGAATGGAGACTGTCGAACGGGCTTCCTGCAAGGTCTGCCGGGAAGTATCTGGAAAGGGCAAACGGTGAGCCGATCCCGGCGTTGCACGCTTTCAGCAAGTGGGTGATTCCGGAGCCCTCGGATTGGCCTTCGACAGCCTCCGTCACGGGTTACTGGTTTCTTGATCCTGCCGATGAATGGAATCCTTCACCGGAACTGGAAGATTTTCTGTCCCGCGGAAAACCTCCGGTCTACTTCGGGTTTGGAAGTATATTCGGAAGTGACCCCTCCCGATGACCGGACTCGTCTTGCGCGCTGTCGAAGAAGCCGGCGTCCGTGCGATCATTGCCCGCGGGTGGGGTGGGCTGGCCCCAGCATTAACACAGTCATCCAAAGACGTTTTGGTGATTGAATCCGCTCCTCACGACTGGCTTTTTCCCAAGGTAGACGCAGTTGTACACCACGGGGGGTGCGGAACGACCGCGGCGGGACTGCGAGCGGGTCGTCCGGCGATCATTTGCCCTCTATTCGGCGATCAACCGTTCTGGGAAAGAAAGTTGAGGAACTCGGCGCCGGAACTCCGCCAATTGCCCAAAAGAAGCTGACTGTCGGAAACCTGGCTGCCGCGATTCGCGAAGTGACGACCAACGATTCGATTCGTGAGAAAGTGGAACGCATTGGCCGGTTGATCCAAACAGAAGACGGGGTCTCGAATGCAATCCAGTTCATCAACCGTTTCGCGCAGGACTCGAGGCCGTCAAACCTTCAGACAGGCGCAGGAACGCCGCGGCCTTGAGGCATAGAAGCTGCCAGTCACTCCTTGTGTGCCGGATCAATCCAAATCGGGCTTGACCAGGCCATGCTTGGGCGACCATGGATCCATTTCGATTCCTTCAACCGGAGGTAGTAGATGGAATCCTCCCGAAAACCGTGATCACGCGCCGTCCACACTACATCCAGGGCGTTGGGTTCTACCCGGAAAATCACTTTGAAGGCCCCATCCGCCGGGCTGTACCGCAGTATTTCGACGGTTTCGATTGGGCTTTCCCCGTGCGCTTCGAAATGGAGCAGGGGCAAATCTGAGGTCTGAGCCCGCTGCCCCATGGGTGTGCCGTTGACGGTGAAGTCCAACAGCGTCCGCACGCCGGTCGTGGCATAGGTTCTTCTCTGATACAGGGCGTCGAATACGGCCGCCCGGGTCAGGTCGCGAGCCTGAACTGCGGCAAGGCCCCAGTGCGACTGCCCCGGTTGCGACCGGTGGTCATCCGATGACGCGATGGCGCTCAGTTCGAGGCCCCGAATCCAGGCGTCCTGGGCAAACTGGGGTAGTTTTACAGAACGCGCCGGAGAGGTGAAGTGACTCTGTTCAAAGGCCAGGGGATGAGAGGGATCGTACGCTTCGCTGAGACCGTGGGCGGAGTAGATCTGATGTTGCGCCGAAGTTCCGGATCTTGAACATCCCACCGAACCGGGCTGGGAAACTTCCCCGTATGATGGGGAATCGTCAATGCTTCGCCTTTGACCAGGGCCCTCCAAAGCTGTGGAAGCGTCGTACCGTCGACGGGCACGAGCTGGCCGGGGCTGCCCCGAAAAAAGACATTGTGGTGTCCGTATGGGGCTCCAAACGAAACCTCGTAGGCGTGAAGGGTAACGAACTCACCTGGGGCATAATGTTTGTCGGTTAGCGAATTGTACTCATCCCACACGGGCAATCCGAGGCCTCGATTGTGCCCGTCCTTGGGTCCCTGGGAGTGATCGGTCAGCGCGTAGAAATCGAGTCCCGAAACGTACCGGGCATAATCGAACGGCTGATGCCCCACTCCATCCCAACTGTAATGGCTGTGGGAATGGAGATCTCCCCATAGGATCCGCTCTCGAGGCATGGATTCGAGTGCCTGAATCGGATTGGAGTCGGCCTCCAGCAGGCCGTCCAGCGTTGTTGCCGAGATCCGGATGATTCCTTCTTCCCGGGCGGTGAAGGGCAGATTCCCCCAGCCATTTGCGTAATCGACCGCGGTCCTTGTTGGGATATCGGCGGAACCCTGGCCGACGTTCAGTTCGATGGATCCGTGAAATCCTGAGACAGGGTTGCCGTTCTCGTCGACAATCGCAATCTTTAGAGGGGAATCTTGTCCCACCTCAACCTGAGAGGGTCCGACGATCTTCAGTTCGTGGGCCGGTCCGGAGATCGACTGAATTGTCGGCAAGTCCGACAGCAATTCCCAATCATTAGTACCCGCTCGGTCAACTGCAACCAGGATCGTTTCGGGCTCAGTGGAGATCACCGAAGCTCTCATCCCCCGGCTACCGCTGGTGGTGTCCCCGTAGACGACTGCGAGTTGGTCTCCCTCTCCCAGTTGACCGGATTGGACCTCAACCCGGACGACGAAAACATAGCGTTCCAGCCGGTTGTCGAGTCCCAGACGCGCGCTCTTGACGAGAATATCGTTGCTCTCTCCCTCGACCTCGACCTTAAGGGAAACGTTTGGATTCGAAGAATAGGCCGCAACGTAGTGATCATCTGATGGTTTGGTGGCCTGAAGGGCATTGGCGGAGTTCCTTGGTCCGGCGTGCCATGAATCGGGAAGCTGAACCCGGATACCTCCTCCCTTGTCCATACCTTCCCGGCCGACCGTGTAAATCACGCGCCAGGTACCGAAGTTTCCGGCAACTCCCCGGGAAGGGTGCACGTCAACCTTCTCCTGAGCCGGCACGGATGCGACGAGCGAGCATAAGACAAACCAGAGTAGTGAGTAATGGCGCATTTCAAATCCAATCCTGGATCGCAGGCTTCCTGTTTTCTATTCTGG
>CAVZRV010000035.1:0-332961 GCA_963777605.1 uncultured Acidobacteriota bacterium | reverse complement strand
ACATTTTTGTCCTCCGTCCCGGAGGGGCAGTTCCAGCAGACCAGTGCCTGGAGCCGGGTCAAGTCGATCCGAGGATGGCGTCCTTACCGGGTGGTCTTTGCACGTGGCGAAGACGTTGTCGGTGGCTTCCAACTGCTAACAAGACCATGGAAGGGACTACTGCAGATAGGATACGTGAGTAAGGGCCCTGTGATCTCGGACCCGAGCCTCCAGGACGCGGTAGTCGGAGCCTTGAAGGCTCTGACGCGCAGGCAGGCTATTCCTGCAATCGTCGTGCAGGCCCCGGATCGTGGAATCCTTGCTTCCCGAAACCTTGAGGAGGACGGGTTCCACAAGGCAAGTGGCCTTCTGGGGGTAATCGAGAACACTCTCGTCAACGAACTGCCGGCGGATTCCGAGCCGCTCAAGGCAAGCCTCAGGAAATCGACCCCGGTACGGCGTCAATCCCCCGGGCGATGCGGGAAGGAGTCACGATCGAGTTCGGCAGGCGGGATGATCTTCCCGAGTTCTTCAACCTCATGCAGGAAACCTGCCGCCGCCAGCAGGTCAGCCCGAACCCTGGTTCGGTGGAAGCGCTCCAGGCGATGTGGGATGGATTCGGTCCACGGGGGCAACTGGAGTTGACCTTTGCCGTTTGGGAGGGGGAGGAGACTCGCCGGTCAGTTGAGTTTCAAGTTCGGAAAGACCGTGACCGTCTGGAAGGTGGGCTGGTCCGGGCAATTCTCGGAAAAGTGTCCGAACCATCTCCTCCGCTGGGACGTCCTGACCCGATCGGCGCGGGAGGATTTTGAGTACTGTGATTTCGCGGGAATGACACCACCTGTCGCGAAGGCACTCCAGGAAGGGGCCGAATTCGCGGAGCCTGCGGGAGTCGAGAGATTTCTTCCCACCTTGGCTTTGGAGGAAGCCCGCAGCGGCTTCCAACTCCATACCTCTATTTCCCATCCTCGATGCTAGGTCTCCTGTTTGCCGGGTACTCGGGGAGCCGACTGCTAAGCAGAAACTTTCTGTCAACCGGATGTTTGGTTGATCCGCAGGGTCGTAGGTGTGGACTCGCCGTTGCTCCGGATCATTTACGAACTCCGCCTCTGCCAGGAAGCGATCCATGATCCCGCTGACCATAGTGATTCCCACGTTCAACCGGGCCGCCTCGCTGGCCGAAACCCTGGGGTTGCTCAACCAGCAGGACGCCGACCCCTGGGGCGTTCGAGGTGATGGTTGTCGACAACGGCAGCCGTGACGGTACCGCGGAAATGGTCGGTTCCTTTCGGGCGAGGTTCCCGCTCAGGCTGCTCTCTGAGCCGAATCGCGAGGGCTACGGAAAGGCCCACGCCCTGAACCGCGCTTTGGATGGCGACCCGGAGGTGAGTTGATTGCTGTTCTGGACGACGACATGAGCCCCGATTCGGGCTGGGTCAAGGGTGTTCTTCGGGCTTCGGGCCGAAATCCCGGCCACGATCTTTTCTCCGGTCGCTCCCACGTGATCTGGCCGGACCGGCCCTGTCCCGGGTGGGCGCGCAGCCGCCGTCTACGAGGCTGGGTCTACTCGGTCAGTGACTCTGGGCCGGCGGAGTGGCCGATGACCCCGAACAACCTTTTCAGTGGCAACCACTTCTGGTTCCGGGCCGCTGCTGTAGACGGAGGGGAGAGGTTCGCTCCCATCTGGTTGACCGAGCCGGCTTTTCTTCTCGACCAGATCGAAGCCGGCCGGCGCGGACTTTGGGTTCCGGACGCAGTGGCCGGCCACCGGGTTCAACCCGAGTTACTCGATGCCGGAGTTGTTCGACGGCGGGCCCGGATTCTGGGTTCCGAGTTGGCGGAAGTGAGGTTGCGGCCGTTTCGAAGTTCAAGTCCCCAGGCCGCGCGATGCCGAAGGCATCCGGTTGCCGCAACGGTTACACTGTCGCTTCAATCTCGCGAAATGGCGCCTGCGCCTGCTGCGCGGCAGCCTTTGCCGGGACCGCGACCGGCGCATTGAGGCCGAGGTCACAGCTCTCGAAAGAATCGCTTACCTGAAGACGGTTTTGAGAATTCTCGGAGAAGATCCCCACTTTCGTCTTCTTCGCGGCCGGAGAGTATTGGAACGGGCGAGGCCAGGCGCAGGTCGAAGTGACTCCGTTGATTAGGGAGTCCACCCAACCTTGAATTCGATTCGCTTGCGATCGGTCTCTGACGGTGACTGGGGCCACTTCGTCGAGAACTCGCAGACCCCCCATCACGAGCAGACCGTGGCCTGGGCAAAGGTGAAGCAGGCTTACGGATGGTCGGCCGAGCGCTGGGTGGTTGGTGGAGACGGGATGGCTGTGGCCGGAGGACAGGTGCTGGTCCGCCGCCACCGGGTTGGTTTCAGCGTCGGCTCTCTCCTTTTGGGCCTGTGCTCCGGGATGATCACCCTCGGACCCTTATTTCGGGGGCCGCCGGAATTCGGGAGTTCTTTCGCGAGCATCGGCTGGCTTACCTCGTTGTGCAGCCTCCTCTGCCTGGCCCGGACCTTTCGGGGGACCTGGACAGCCTCGGCTTCAGTCCGCCGATACCGGGCGTTCCGCCGACGGGCCTGGTCGAGAACACGCTGCTCCTGGACCTGCGCCCGAGTCCCGAGGAGATCCTCGCATCGATGCGGTCTTCGACGCGAAAGCACATCCGGCGTTCGCTGCGAAATGACTTCACATTCAGGGAGGGAGGCAAAGAAGATGTGGAGACCTTCCGTCGTCTGATGCTCGAGATCTGCCGCCGCCGCAACTCTAGTCCGACTCCGCCCCAACCCGATTTCTTCAAGAGGGTGTGGCTGCAGATGGGGCACCGAGGTTGGGCGGGGCTCTTCCTTCTCGAACGCGGTGGAGAGCCGGTGGCTGCGATGTTCAGCTTTGCCTTCGGAGGCCTCCTGCGCTGTTGGAAGATCGGCTGGAACGGCCGGTTCCCGGAGTTGTATCCCAAGGAACGGCTCTGGTGGGAGGTAATCAACTGGGGCAGGAGAAGCGGGCTGAGCGTGCTTGATTTTGTCTGGCTGCCCGAGGCGGCGGCCAGGGCCATCCGGGAAGGCGGAGTCGTCACGCCCACTCTTGACGGAATCGGGTTTTTCAAGCTCGGCTTCGGCGGAACACTTGCTTCCTCTTCCGGCCCACGGTGCCTGTACGGTCCTGCGCTGGGGGGCATTCATGAAGTCGGGCGGAGCCTCGCTGCTGAGTCGCGCTCCCTTTCGCAAGCTCCTGGAATGGGTGAATGGATAAAGCGGAAGGGTATTCCCGGCGTTCAGCAAGGGGCTCGATCGACCGGTGAGAGCCTGGAATCACAGCTTATGATCGCAGTTCCTGATGGAGTCAGAGTGCAAGAAAAAGGGCCGCATGGGCGGCCCTTTCCGTGATATTCGAATGTGAACGACTCAGCGCGGGGTCAGGACCGCCGCTTCCGTCCGAAGAATCCCAGTCCCAGGAGCCCACTGCCCAGCAGGAGCAGCGAGGTAGGTTCCGGAACCACCTGCAGAAAACTTTGCGCCCGGGTCCCGTCGGCATAGGGATCAGCGCGGCCGGCGTCCCAGACCGGGTTGATGACACTGACTTTAGCCTGTGCAGCCGCAAGGTCCGCAGCCGACGCAGCGGCGGCAAGATTAAGAAAGTCCTGGGCTTTGGCTCACCGTGCCGCCCCCGATCGCTCCATAACCCATCAGGTTCCAGATTGCCGACTGCAAGCCATCCGCGCGAAAGATTGTCGCCGGTGTAGCCCGTCAGTGTGCCCTGGCTCCACTGAACAAAAAGCCAGGCAACGGTGTCGGGAGGGCAATCGTACCCAGTCCTCCACGTTGGATGACGTCACCGCTTACATCGTCCACCTTCAATTGAGCGCCTGTTGCAAAATACTCGTTATGCTCCAAACAAAATGTGTAAGGGACGTTACCATTCGTGAGGTCGACTATCTTATAGACCCCTGCAAGTGTCCCAGGAGAGACGTCGTATACCTTAATGATATCCCCAGAGTTCACGGGATTAGCTACGGCTTTACTTCCAACCAAACCGAATACCGATACAAGTGCTAAAGCTAAGAATAAGAATTTCCTCATTTAACCCTCTCGATTCGCTAGTTCTATAGAATGCAATTTCAATTCAAACTTCCAGAAATCAGTCACAACATAAATGTAGGCAATAATGGCGCCAGAGCCGCAACGGACTGCTCGTCTATTTTCAAGTTGTTGTCAATAAGGGGTTTGCGGTTTGGTGGCCCATTGGGGCTGAAGTTTTCGAAGACGCAGCCGTGGGGACCGTGTGTTAAGGATTCCGTTGGAATACCTGACCAGGAGACTCCCCGGTTGCTCCAGTTTGGGCGTACTGTCACAACGGGTCGTGGACTAACCAGTACCTGCAATAGAAGTGTAAGGATGGACGACACTGGAGCCTGGCGATGAAGGGCCGGACCGAGGAGGTGCCGTCCACGGGGGTGCCGAATGCCGCAATCCTTTCGGTGCGGACATTCAACCCCTTGACCGATCCATCCTGGCGCGAACAGGGCGACAGCCATCCGCTGGGAACCGTGTTTCACTCCCGGGGATGGCTCGAGGCCCTGTCTCGGACCTATGGGTTCGAACCGGTGGGGGTTACATCGTCCGATTCGGAAGAGCCGATTTCGGGCGGTATTGTGTTTTGCCGCTGCTCCAGCCGGCTGACCGGACGCCGGTTGGTGGGGTTGCCGTTTTCCGATCATGCCGATCCGCTGGTCGGTTCCGGGGAGGAGTTGGCGGCACTGTTGCGGGCGCTGGCTTCATCTTTTCCGGGAGCGGGTTACCGTTACACCGAGCTCCGGCCGCTTTCGTTCGACGAGGCGTCGTGGCCGGCGGAGTCTGGGTTTCGGGTGTGCTCGCGGTTTCTCTACCACGAGATCGACCTCGGCGTGGGAGCAGGGGCGGTTTGGGACGGGTTGCACCGGGACTGCATCCGGAGGAAGGTTCGGCGGGCGGAGCGGGAGGGGGTCGTTTACCGCGAAGGCGCGAAAGACGCCGCCCTTATTAATGATTATTACTGGCTGCACCAACTCACCCGGCGGCGGCAGGGGGTGCCTCCTCAGCCCTTCGCCTGGTTTCGAAATCTGGCGGAGTGCCTTCCCGAGTCGGTGCGGTTCCGGGTGGCTTACCACGGCTCGCGGCCGGTGGCGGGGATCGTCACCCTGGCCTTCCGGGACCGGCTGGTCTACAAGTACGGGGCCTCGGACGAGCGCTTCAATGCGCTGGGCGGAACGCCGCTCCTCTTCTGGCGGGCGATCGAGGCGGCCTGCGAGCAGGGGATGCGGGTTTTCGACCTGGGGCGCTGCGACCTCGACAACCGGGGGCTGGCCACGTTCAAGGAGCGCCTGGGAGGACGCCCGCGGGAACTGGTCTACTTTCGGGATCGCTGCGTGACGGACGGGGGTCCGGGGCTGGTGGGAAGTCCCGCCCTCCGCCGGATCGTGTCGCGATGCCCGCTCCCGCTGTTGCGGCTTGCCGGGAGCGTGCTGTACCGGCACTTCGGGTAGGTGGTTCCTGGTTCCTGGTTCCTGGTTCCTGGTTTTTCCTGGTTTCTGGTTTCTGGTTTCTGGTTTCTGGTTTCTGGTTTCGAGGTGCGTGGCGTGGCACAGGCGTCCCGCCTGTGACCATGGCACGATCGTGGCTGGTGCAGCGCGCCGTTTCGAGGTCCGAGTTCCGAGGTTCCGAGGTTTCGGGTTTCGGGTTTCGAAGTTTCGGCGGTGGCGCGGTTTGGTGCCGGACACAGAGCCGGGGGTAAGGCGAAGCCGCGGCCCCGGGTTCCCGGCACGGTACCCAGCGCGGTGTGCGGGAATCGGGACATTCTCCGGTCTCCCGGTCCAAACCATGTCGTCCCGCCGGGGCGGGACTTGGGATGGAAGCATACCGGGTCACCCAGGATTTTGCCTTCGGCTCCATCCTGGGCTACTCCATTCCGCCCCGCAAGCGGGGCTGACCACGAACTTGGGGCTTGAAACCTTGTCCATCTTACGTGGAATATAGAACGCTGAACGATGGACCCGGAATGTTGAACCCGGAACCCGAAACCTCGGAACCCGGAACGTGGAAGGGCGAACATCGAATGACGACGGCGAACAGGGAAACCGAAGTGCGAAGTTCGATTGGAACCCGGAACCCGGAACGGCGCGAAGCACCCCCCGAAACCCGGAACCAGGAACGTGAAACGTTGAAGATGGAACATCGCACCGCAACGACACAGGTTTCGGCATGGTCACAGGCGGGACGCCTGTGCCACGCCGGGCCCGAAACCACGAACATGGAACGAGGAACTTTGAACCAGAAACGGCGCGCAGCGGCCCCGATTCCCGATTCCCGATTCCCGATTCACCAACGACAATGATCTTCACCCTCCACCTCACGGTTGCACTGGGCTGCCTGGCGCTGGCGGCATTTGTCTGGTTCCAGGAGCGGGGCCAGCTGGTGCGGCCGATACTGGCTGCGGCATTGATGCTGCAGGGGTTGCAGAAGCTCCTTTCGGCGTTCCTGGTCGAGCGCCCCCTGACCCTGGGGATCCAGCTGCCGTGGCTGGTGGTCAGCGGGCTCTTGTTGGCGGCCTGGCTGGCCTTCAGCCTGACCTACGGCCGGGCCGACGCGCGGCACTTCCTGGTGCGCTGGAAGAGCGTCCTGATTGGGACGGTTGTTGTCCCCCTCCTGCTGATCTTCTTACCGGTGGACCAGTTCTTCGCGAGCCTGCCGCTGCGGGGGGAGACCACGGGGGACGGGGTGGTGACCGCCGCCCTGTTCGAGCCCGGGACCCTGGGACCCTGGTACTGGCCTCTCGGGCTGCGCGGCTACCTCTTCTTCGTGGTCACGATCGTGGCTTACACATTGGTCGTGGCCAACCTCGAAAAGACCCTGCGCAACTCCTTCGGGCGGGTCCGCTGGCAGATCAAGTTCGCCGTCCTGGGGATCGGCGGTTATGCGGTCGCCGTGATCTACACGTCGAGTGACGCCATCCTCTTTCGGACCTGGTCCTCCTCGGCCCACGTCATCCAGGCCTGGGCGCTCCTCTGCGTCCTTCCGCTGTTGGCAATCGCGCTGCGCCGCGGCCGGACCCTCCAGTTCGACATCTACCTGTCGCAGTCGGTGCTCCAGGGCTCGATCACCATAGTGGCCGTCGGCGCCTACCTGGTGGGAGTCGGAGTCGTGGTCCAGGTGCTGCGCCTGCTCGACTGGCCGGTCGAGATGCCGACGGTGGTGGTGTTCGTGGCCCTGCTCGGGGCCGGGGCCTTTCTCCTTTCCGACCGGGTCCGCCAGGACCTGCGCCTGGCCACCCGGCGCCATTTTCAACGTCCCACCCACGACTACCGGCGGATCTGGACCCGCTTCAACCAGGGGATCACCGACCGTTTCGACGAGCAAGAAGTGGCCCGGACGGCGGCCCGGATCACCGCCCAGGCCCTCGACAGCCTGACCGTTTCGGTCTGGACCCTGGATGCCGCCGGCCGCGGTCTCCGCCTGGCCGCCTCGACGGGGCTCACCCGGGAGGACGCCGCCGGGCTCGATCTGTCCGGGTTGCTGGAGCGGGCGACTTCGCAAGACGGAGTGGTGGCGGGGGAGGTTTCGGGGGGAGGAACGGGAAACGGGAAACGGGAAACGGGAAACGGGAGGGAGACCAGAATTCAGAATTCAGAATTCAGAATTCAGAAGGAACATCGCGGCGACAGGAGGGCGAAGGCCCGAAGTCGGGTGCCACAGGCGAACCGCAGCCTCCGGGCATTCCCGCTTCCCCCCCGAAACTCGAAACCCGAAACTCGAAACCAGGAACCAGAAACCAGGAACCAGGAACCAGAAACCAGGAACCAGGAACGGCGCGAAGCGCCGCGTTCGAGTCCGCCCGCATCGACTACTGGATCCCGTTAAAAGTGAAGGGCGAGATCCTGGGCGTTCTGACCGTCGGCGACCGGGTGCGGGGGAAGGCGATTGGGTACGAGGACCGGGAGTTGCTCGAGGTCCTGGCCGACCAGGTCGCCTCGTTCCTGATGAACATCCGGCTGGCCCGCCGCCTGCGCGAGACCTCGGAACTGGAGGCCTTCCGCAATATGTCGGCCTTCTTCGTGCACGACCTGAAGAACCTGGCCAACCGCCTTTCGCTGACCGTCCAGAACCTTCCCCGCCACTACGAAAAGGCCGAGTTCCGGGAGCAGGCCTTCCGGACCATCGAACAGAGCGTCGACAAGATCAAGGGGATGTGCTCGCGGCTGTCCCTGCTGCGGGAGAAGCTCGAGCTCGTCCTGGAGGTCCGGAACTTTGGTGAATCCGTGGCCGGGATCTGCGAGGAACTCCGTCCCCAGGTCGAGGAGGCCCTTGTTCTCGAACGCCGGCCCGTCGGCAGGGTCCGCCTCGACGAGCGCCAGTTTCGCAAAGTCGTGGTCAACCTGGTGCTCAATGCGTGGGAATCGTTCGAGGAAAGTGCGAAGTGCGAAGTGGGAAGTGCGAATGAGGATTCGGGAAACGGGAAACGGGATTCGGGAAACGGGATTCGGGAGGAAGGCGGAGAAGGGATTGGGAATTCAGAATTCAGAATTCAGAATTCCGAAGGAGGGGCGGGGGAGGGTTTTGAGGGCGAACCGCCGCAGGTAGTTGCCGGGGGCAAAGAACAGTCGTCGGGTTCTCCCGCTTCCCGCTTCCCGCTTCCCGCTTCCCTTCCGAAGCCCCTTATCACCGTCCGCACCCTTCGCGACGACCGTTGGGCGGTGCTCGAGGTTGAAGACAACGGCTGCGGGATGGAGCGGGAGTTCATCGACGAGCGGCTCTTTCAGCCCTTTCAGACCACCAAGAAGCAGGGGATGGGGATCGGGTTGTTCCAGTCCCGGATGATCGTGGAAGCCCACGGCGGCCGCATCGAGGTGGAATCGACCCCCGGCGTCGGCACCCTGTTCCGGGTACGGATCCCGAGGGTGGAGGGGTAGCTCCGCTTCGCGCCGTTTCGGGGTGGGACAGGTCCCCGCCTGACACCGTGGCCAGAACCTTCAACCATTGCGGAGCGGGGTTCACGTTCAAGGTGAGAACGTTCCAACTTTCCCAGGTTAGAAAATTCTCCCGTCTCCCGTCTCCGGTCTCTTGCAAGCGCGGCTCCGGACGATGGCGAGTCTCCGGAAGTGCTGCCGGAGGCCGGGGGCGCTGGGGCTGGAGGCAAGATCCAGGGTGGGCAGTAGCTGGAGATCGAGTAGAGATACAGCGCTGAAAGCGCGATTCAATCAGAGAAACCGCCACCATGCCGCAATCCCTGAGTCAGGTCGTCCTGCACGTCATTTTCAGCGAGCCCGAGTGGGCTGGACCGGCGGTCAGGTATATCGAACGCCAGGAAAAGCATTGTCGCCGGGAGACGTTCCAGGATGAGTTGCGGAAGCTTCTTCGGCGGCACCGGGTTGCGTTCGAAGAGTGGTGCTTGCGGGATTGAATCGCGCTTTCAACGCTGGGATTTTTTTGGGGGGGCCGGGGGTTTCCCTGGGCGTTGCCCAGGGCTGGAAATGAGCCTGCGCCGACTCCGGTTTGGGCCGGGGCAGGAAATGGGTTTGCGTTCGGCGCGGGGGTTGGTCGGGTTTTGTGCGGTGTCCCGCTTGAACATGGAACGTGGGAACCTTGAGCCCCTTGTCGCACTGGCAGAAGGTTTTTGCGGGGGCGGCGCGGGGGTTTTCGCCATTTGTGCGGTTTTCCCCTTGAACAATGAACGTGGAACGGGGACACTTCCTACCCGATTCCCGATTCCCGATTCCCGATTCCCGATTCCCGATTCCCGATTCCCGATTCCCGATTCCCGATTCCCGATTCCTCGATTCCCGCAATGGGTATCGGGCCGGGAACCCGGGGCCGCGGCTTCGCCTTACCCCCGGCTCTGTGTCCGGCACCAAACCGCGCTACCCGCCGGAACCCCGGAACCTTGAACCCCGGAACCTTCGAACCCCGGAACCTTCGAACCCGGAACCTTGGAACCCGGAACCTTGGAACCCGGAACCTTGGAACCTTGGAACCTTGGAACCCGGAACCAGGAACTTCGAACCCTCCCCGACCGTGAGTAAAACCCCGGAACGGCGCTGGGCGCCGCCCGGGGAATGACTCGAGAAACGAATGCGATTGCTAGACTGCGCTGCGTTTCCGGTAGAGACCGAAGAGCAGCAGGCCCGAACCGAGCAGGACCAGGCTTGTCGGTTCCGGAGTGGTAATGAAATCCTGGGTGTAGCCGGTTCTGACATTGTCCGTGTCGATCAGGGTTGCCGAGGCGCTCTGCCAGTTGCCCTGGTAGAGGGCGGCGAGCATGTTGTTGGCGGTGGTTCCGACGGCCGTAGAGATCCCGGTGGCGCGGAAGGTCCCGCCCGTGATGCTCGCGTCGCTTTCGATCAGGGTGTTCCAGATCGCCAGCTGCAACGCCGCGGCCTGGGTGCTGTCGTTGCCGACTCCCGCACCGTACGTGTTGATCAACCAGGCGGCTTTGGCCAGGGTCGTCGGAGTCGGCTTGAAGGTGGCGTCGTAGTTGACGTTCCAGTCGATGGTGTGGGCCAGGTCGACGCAGTAGCCGTAAATGACCTGGCTGTTGTTGACGGTGATTTTGATCTTGCCGGCCGCAACTGCTTCCCAGCTGCCGCCGTTGTTGAGAGTGATGTTCACGCTGCCGTCGCCCACTCCGATCCAGGAGACCTTGATCTGGTCCGCCATGGCGGAGCTGCCGCAGAGCAGTAGCACAATGCTGATCAGGAAAAAGAGCTTTCTCATCTTCATCTTCGTATGTACCTCCATGTTTCTCGAGTCACTATCCATGTGTGTAATCGACGGGGCACTAGTAGCAATCGGCATGCCAAGAGATGCCATCAGTGTAAAGTGTCGATGGAATAAGGGTTTTGACGGTTGTGGACGGGTTCGAGGTGGGAAGTTGGGTAAGTAATGTGAGTAGTTGAGGAGTGATAGGCGCTGCGCGCCGTTTCTGGTTTCTGGTTTCTGGTTTCTGGTTTCGGGTTTCGGGTTTTGGGTTTCGGGTTTTGGGTTTCGGGTTTTGGGCTGGGGAACATTCTCGATTTGCGACTTACGACTTTCGATTTGTTGGGGAAAAGCTGGAACATTTGTGATCTACGATTTTTGATTTGTGATTGGTCGCGAAGCGTTGAACGCGGAACCGTGAACCGGGCAATTCTCTGAATCCGATTCCCGATTCCCGATTCCGGATCCCGATTCCCGATTCCCGATTCCCGATTCCCGATTCCCGATTCACTACACGACAAGCGGGGACGCTTGATCCTACGTTGAATGGGGAAGTTTCGGCATGGAACCAGGAACCAGAAACCAGGAACGGCGCGCAGCGCCCCCCTACCGGGACGGGCCGAACGGCCGATAATGAAGGGAAAACCATGGGATCAAGAAAGAAACCTCATCTGCTGATTGTTGACGACGACGAAGACATCCGGTCCCAGATGAAGTGGGCCCTGAATGACGATTACGAGGTCGTCGAGGCCGGGGACCGGGAAACAGCCGTCGAACAACTGAAGAAGAACGGCAGCGCCGTGGTCTGCCTCGATCTCGGCCTGCCTCCCCATCCCGCCGACGTCATCGAGGGCTTCAAGACCCTCGACGAACTGCTGACCCTCGACCCGGACGTCAAGGTGGTGGTGATCACCGGCCAGGGAGAACGGGAGTTTGCCCTGAAGGCCGTGGGTCAGGGGGCTTACGATTTCTTCTCCAAGCCGATCGACATCGAGGTGCTCAAGGTGGTCCTTGAGCGCGCCTGCTACGTCTACGACCTGGAAAAGGACCACCAGCGGCTCCGGCGGGCCTGGAGTCCCGACACGTTCGAGGGGATGCTGGGGACGAGCCGCGCCATCGACCAGGTCTTCACCATGGTCCGTAAGGTCGCCCGCAGCGACGCCCCCGTCCTGGTTGTCGGCGAGAGCGGAACCGGCAAGGAACTGGCGGCCCGGGCCATCCACCAGCGCTCGAGGCGTTCGCAGGGAACCGTTCGTTCCCATCAACTGCGGGGCGATTCCCGAAAACCTCCTCGAGAGCGAACTCTTCGGTCACGAAAAGGGAGCCTTCACCGGCGCGCACACCCAGCGCCCGGGGCAGCTGGAAAGCGCCCGGGGCGGGACCCTGTTCCTCGACGAGATCGGGGAGCTTCCGCTGAGTCTCCAGGTCAAGATGCTGCGCTTCCTCCAGGACGGGCAGATCCAGCGAGTCGGAGGACGCCAGCTGATGGACGTTGACGCGCGGGTGGTGGCGGCCACCAACATCAACATGGAGGAGGCGCTCAAGGCGGGGAGCTTCCGCGAGGACCTCTACTACCGCCTCGCCGTGATCGTGATCGACGTACCCCCTTTGCGGGATCGGGCAGAGGACGTCGCCCTGCTGGCCAGCGCTTTCCTGCAGCGCTACGCCGAGGAGAGCGGCCGCAAGGTGACCGGCTTCAACGGCGATGCCCTCAAGGCGATCCGCGAATACCGCTGGCCCGGAAACGTCCGGGAGCTGGAAAACCGGGTCCGGCGCGCGGTCATCATGGCCGAAGGACAGCGAGTCTCGCTCGACGACCTCGGGTTCGACTCCGGCTATTCGAAGTACGCCGCCATGAACCTGCGGGAAGCCCGGGAAGCCCTGGAAAAGGAAATGGTCGAATCCGCCCTGGCCCGCTGCGACGGAAACATGTCCCGCGCCGCCGAAGAACTCGGCATCAGCCGCCCCACGCTCTACGAGATGATCGACAAGCTGGGGATCGTGCGGGGGTAGTATTTCTTCCTGGTTCCTGGTTCCTGGTTCCGAAGTTCCGAGGTTCCGGCGGTAGCGCGGTTCGGTGCCGGACACAGAGCCGGGGGTAAGGAACGCGCCCCCGGGTTGCATGGCACTGTGGACACTGTCAAGACCTGATCTCTCTCCGCTTGCGGGGCGCTCCCGCTCTTTGCAATTCATGGTAGCGCCCCTGGGCTGCTCACCACTGAGGCGCCAAGGCGCCGAGGTTGGCGCAAAGCGGCATTAACTTCATTCCCACCTGTAAAAGGGCCATCGCCCGCGAGGCCTTGTTTCCCGCCTCCAACAAACTCACGCAGCCCGAGGTCCGCCCGGTCGGACCCCAGGCAGAATCGTGATCCCCCGTCACCAGTCGTCAGGAATTGACTGGCGCCCTGCCGTCAGGATTGCTTCCTGCTGATGCCGGCCCATGCCGAGGAGCCCAGCAGGGACTCTGAAAGCGTCATATGATGCCTTGCAGGACACTAGATGCTGACTTCGAGTCTTGAGGCGAGGGTGTTTGTGTCAGACATATCACTTGCCCGGAAGGCCCCTTCTCAAGAGGTCAAAAGGTGCAGCCAGAGCAGAGTTGGGAACTCCGAAAAGGGATTCTGCTTTTCAGTTCAAGAATTCCAGCCGATACCTGCTTCAGAATGCGCGGACAAATCAATTGAGGCTGAGATATTGGTTCCGTATGGAAGAATTTCCAATCTACTGGGTGGTACGGCCTGAATATCGATCTCAGAAATGGCGCGGGTCGGCATTTCGGGTCCGTTCTGCTGGATGCAGGTTAGTTGCGATCGGTGGCGGAATGCTTGAACAACTGGGCTTCGGTTGGCTGCATCCACGGCCTATGTCATCTTGCGCTAAGTGGATGCGCTGGCTGCCCGGCAGCTAATGTGGCACGAGGAGGTGTTCCTGAAAATGCTGTTTCCTTCCAGATCTTTCGATGCTGTCGAGAGATCTGGAAAGTCAAGAACGACGAAAGGCGGCCACGTGGCCGCCTTTCGTTACCGCTAGCTCCAGAATTAATGGACGGGTTACGCTCTGCGGCGGAGGATTCCGAGACCAAGCAACCCTGCGCCGAGGAAAAGCAAAGTAGCCGGTTCAGGCGTCTGGACTACGTAGTCCTGATATTGAGGCTGGGTTCCGTCAACCACCGGGTTGCTGACCGCACCAAGATTGGCCTGGCCATCATGACTCAGCACGTTGGTCAGGAGCGTCCCGGCCAAGCTACGAATTGCATCAGTGCCGACGGTGAAATTGCCAGCAGTCAGGTCCCAGGTATCGTCGGCGACCACTTCCCAGATAGCAACCTGAAGAGCGGCCGCATCATTCTGGGACATGCCCGATGAATATGCCATGTCCCAAAGCTTCTTTACCCATGTGGCCTTTGCGATACCCATCGGGCCGAAGGTGGGATCTGCTGCGTCTTCGAGATTGACTTCCTTATAAGGCACAGCGGAAGTTGTTGAACTGTCCGAGAGATCGATACAGAAGGAATCCACCGGAACGCCGTCCACTTTGATCTTGTAGATTCCGGCTAAGACAGGCCCAGTGTGCCATGTTCCCCGATCGAAACAGTGGTGCCGTAGACACCGGTGTACTGAACCGTGACATTGTCAGCCATGGCTGGGCTGGCGATAAAGAATGAGATCGCCAGACATAAGAAAGACGCAAGTACTAGTTTCTTCATTTCTCCTCCTTACAAAATTTCCAATTAGTTCGTTAGCCCTACGAAGCTTGTATTCACAGTCCGAATACACATGCAAGACTCGATCCAGTCTGCAAGTTTGGCCCGCAAGTTCTAGAATTGCAGTCAGTTATACGAAGAGGCGAAGATCCAATACGGTATCGCGAACGGGTCTTTTGTCGGCCTTCTTTACAGTCGGCGAGCGGTGTTCGTCAACGGGACAGAGGTTCATCCCCATATTTTCAGGTACTTGAGTCGGTTCTAAAGTGAATAAGGCCGTGAAGTTGCGAGTCCCTGCTCTAGGTTCGGATTCGGAGAACTCGCATGCCGCGTGGCTCGACTGTCGGCACACTTGCCGACGCCCAAATATAGAGGGGAATCCCAGCATCGGAAATCACTGCCAATCGGATGCTTGGAATATCGCAAGGAGTCTGATGCCCTCCGCCAGGATTCTGAGAAATGTCGGAAACCCTGACACTACGTGCGACGAAACGGCTTGTTGAACTCGGGTCTTTCATCTCCCGAAAGACTGGCTAAATCAGTAATCTTCCGCGGATTGATAAGTTGTCCGATAGATGATTCTGCCGCCAGGGAATTGGCTTGGATCACACGAGATTGGATGCTCGGAAGTTACCCATTAATGGATTGATAAGATGCAAGGCGAAGGAGGAATAGTAGGAGAGACGGCACGGATTCTGGTTCGAGTTATTGGGCTCCTGGCTTGTTCTGGGGATCTTGCCGCTAGCCTGGACAGCAGGTCGCTTTCGTGGCGAACGTGTTGTTCTATTCGGCCCACCATGGGATTTTCGGCGGCGGGCTAGGCCCAGCCCAAGAGGCCGCTTCTAGAGAGGAAGAGCGCTTAGTGAATCCTCGCGGTCGCTGTGCCGACCGCCTTGAGTCATTTCCCTGAATTCCGCTGACCAGATAGTTCAGTCCAGCCGTCTCGTCCAGTTCGAAACCGGGAGTCTTGAGCCCGGAGCGGGCGACGTTGTTTGACGGTGTGAACAACCCGCTGTCTCCCACGGAAGTAGTTGTCGAGGGACCTGAGAACCTGAGCGATATTGCCTTCAAGTACCATTTTCCGGGAACCCAAGCCAGAGCTCCGGCCTTCTCCTCCTGTTCTGCGTTTTGGACGTTGATGCGTTAAGGGGAATCTGGAAGGCTATTTTCGATGCCGGGGGGACCGCCTCTCCGTACGAGGATGCTGTCACAGTGACACTCCCACCGATAGCGACTCGCAGGGCGTTCTTGAGGCTCGCCTGAGAGCTATCGTTTCACCAAATCACTGGTAGGCTCTCCCGCCTCGGCGGTGTCAGAATCCTTGACGCTGTTTCAGTGACCTTCTCGAATCTGAACGCAGCCATACCAATCGTCGGTGATGTTTCTTGTGGCGTAAATGTTGGTTTTCCAGTGGCTTGCCATTTTGGGCAATGAGCGTTTGTCTAGTTTGGCCCGAAGCTTGCATCTGAACTTACACGTTACAAGTTAGCCAACGGATTGGCGAGGCACAGGGAAAAGGAGGTTCGATGAGACGGATTCTGATTCTAATTTCTCTTCTAACGGTTTTGATGGTGGTATTCGTGTCACCCACATTCGGGGATGTCGTAGCTGTTGGGAGTCCTTACGTGACCAATAGCTGGGGGCAACGGTTTAATGAAAGTGGGGTTGGCAGCTTCGATTTTGTTGCCCTGCAACTGGTCCAGAATGGACCGTTCGAGACGCCGGCTATGCGCAATTTCAGCGTTGCTAGCTGGGCGCTGACGTATGATACACCGTCTTTGGCGCTTGCTTCCGGGGTAGCTTTGACAAGCCTCGACTTCGACATCGTTTTCGAGGGTTCTAAATCGACTTCGCTGGTGTTCAACTTCTTCGCTTTCTGGGGAGACTCACTCCTTGAGGCACTGCGGGTTTCTTGGAGTGGTTCGGGCTGGAGTTACGCCTCGATCTCAGCCAACTTACCAACGAGGTCGGGCCTTGAGCAGCAGGCTGCGAGTGCCGTACCGACGCCTGAACCCGTGTCGTTGTTGCTACTCAGCCTGGGGTGTGTGGTTGCGGAAGCCGCAAGACGATTCAAGGCATAGGCGATTAAGGTCAATTCTTCTCGACTTCTAACTAGGCCGCCGTTAGGCGGCCTTTTCATTTCTAGAGTCTTCTCAGTTGGCAGTTATTCGGCTGTTCCAGCTTCGCTAGAACCTGAATCAGCCTAGAAGTTCGACCCGACAAACACAAGGAGTATTTGGGAGTTCTTCATCTGATGGCAGAACAAACCGTGTCTAATGAATCTGGTCGTGGGTCCTCTGCTCGGGTTTCTTGGCGACATACCAGTTCAGGATGGTTGCCCGTGCCACGGAGACAAGCGGGGACGAGGGTGTCTCAAAAAGAGAAGAATCGCAGACTCAACTTTTTAAATAGCGCTGTGACCCGACAAATCAGAGCGGACTATAGTGAGACCTACCTGTTTCCCCCGGTGTTGGAAGACTGGGTCGGAGCGGATCATCCGGCCCGGTTTATTCGCGGGGTGGTGGACGAACTGGACCTGGAAGAACTGGGACTGCGGGCAGAGCGAAAGCGGATTGGGAACGCGGGCCAGGGCCGACCGCATTACGGTGCGGAGTTGCTGCTGAAGGCGTGGCTGTATGGGTACCTGAACCACCTGCGCAGTCCGCGGCGGCTGGAAGGAGCGTGCCAGCAGCCGGCGTGAATGGAAGGATCGACGGTATCAGTGTGTGAAGTTTCGGCACTGTCCGGCAGCGGCCGAGTGTAGTTCTGGAGAACGGGGTCGACAGGTCCTCATCAGTCCGTATCGGAAAGCGGTGGATGAGCAGCGGCGGCGCCAGAGTCAGGACGATGCCAAGGAAAAGCTGAGCCGGCGGAAGGTGATCGTGGAGCCGGTTTTCGCGCAGCTCAAACACAACATGGGATTCCGGCGGTGGACGATGTGGGGACTGGACGGGGTCCAGTCCCAGTGGGCCATGCTGTGCGTGACCCACAATCTCAAGAAGTTGCTCCGGCTGTGGCAAGCGGGGAAGTTCCAGTTGGCCACCGGCTAAAGGGAGCAGAACGGTCGTACTCGATCGCCGAGCCGCGGTCGGCGGTGGCCATTCCGCGAAGTCGAGCGCACTTCACATCCGATTCTTCCGCCGCTGGAATGGATTCAAGCCCACACCGGGCGGAAATTACCCGCCGTGAACCTGTTTTTTGAGACACCCTCGGGGACGCTCGTCCCACGCCCGGCTTGATGTAAATAATCCTGACAACTCTTTGCGCTCTGGTAAAGAACGCTTTTGTAAAATAACCAAACGTTATGACACAGGGTGGTCAACTTCACAATTGGTGTGGAAGCGGGTTACCCAGTCCTGATGCGGGTTTCCGCGGGCGATGGGGCGGAAAGCCTGTGCCGGTCAGGGCCTTCTCACCCTCCTGTCTTTCCGGCCGTTATGTTGGCACTGAAAGTGCATTAACCACGGTTAGCCGGTCCCACTTTTCTGTAAGTGACAGGGGCGGAGCCTACCCTGATTGAGCAAATATCATCACTCTTTCGGACGCATCTTCAGTTCAATTTCGAACTCGAATCCTCTTGCTCAGTTCCGCTAATTAGCTGAATTTCCGGTGTTTTAACCTGACCCCTATACTGGACGGGCACGTCCCGTCCGCGGAGTAACCCCGTGAGCGACCTTCGAAAAGCGAACACCGACTGAGATCCAGGGCCCGGTTCGGGACCTGGCCATTGAACCAGCTCCGGGCGGGATCGAAGAACCGCGGGAAGCGGCCCAGATCCTGGCCACGCTGTTGCGCCGCAAGTATCCTCATCCTGCTGGTGACCGTCCTGGTCATCATCCCGGCTGCCTTGTTTACCTTTATGGCCACGCCGCAGTACCGGTCGACCGTCATTCTGGAGATCGACGCCGAGCCGGCCCGGGTGCTTCCCTACCGGGACGTCACCGAGTTGATCGACGGCGAAGCCAACTACGAGCTCTACATGAAGACCGAGGACCAGGTGCTCCAGGGGCCGACCCTGACGGCCCGGGTCGAGCAGCGGTTGCGCGGCGAGCTTTCCCCGGCCCAGATCGAAGAGGCCCTGCCCGTGGTGGAGACCCTGGACGTGCAGCGGGTCGAGAACACCAAGCTGTTTCAGCTCAGCTGCCTGGCGCCCCGACCGGAGCTGGCGGCGCAGGTCGTCAACCTGTTCGCCGAGGAGTACATCAAGCTCCACTTCCAGGCCCGCCAGGAGACCCGGGAGAAGGCCCGCAGTTTCCTCGAGCGCGAGCTCGCCGAGCTGCGGCAGAGGGTGCAGGCCTCCGAGAAGCAGATGGTGACGTACGCCCGGGACAACAGCATGATGAGCCTGAACCAGGAGAAGTCGGGAATCGTGGAGGACAAGCTGGCCTTTTTGGGACAGGAGGTCTCGAAGATCGAGGCCGAGTTGATCACGGCTCGCTCCAAGCTGTCGAGCTTCGACGGAGCGACGCCCGAGGACTTTCCCGAGAGGCTGATTTCCCCGGTCATCACCGATCTATCTTCGAGGCAGCTCCAGCTCGAGCACGACCTGACCGGTCTCCTGCAGCGGTTTGGCGAGAACTGGCCGGCGGTAGTGCAGAAGCGACAGGAACTCGAACTGGCCAGGAAGCAACTGGTGCAGCAGAAGGCGGCGGCGATCGCGGCGGCGCGCCAGGAAGCCCAAGTCGACCTGAAGACGGTGCAAAGCCGCTACCGCATGCTCTCCGACTCCTACAACCGCCAGGAGCAGCTCGTCAACCAGCTCAACGAGGCTTCGATCCAGTACAACATCCTGCGGCGAGACGTGGAGACCAACGAGGAACTCTACAAGGGCCTGCTCGAGCGACTCAAGCAGACCAGCGTCACGGCGGGGCTGGAATTCGGCAACGTTCACATCGTCGAGCCAGGACAGGAGAGCTCGAAGATTTACAGCCCCAAGCCGGTGTGGAACCTTTCCCTGGCCGCGCTGCTGGGCCTCGGGATCGGCGTCTGCATCGCTTTCATCGCCGACGCCTGGGACACCTCCATCACTTCGCTGGAGGAGGGGGAGCGACTGCTCGCCCTTCCGTCACTGGGAGCCGTCCCCGAGGTCAAGGAACTGGAGCGGGGCAGGGAACCGTCCAACCGGAAGCTTCTCAAGGGCACCAACGGGAATCATCCCCACACGATCCTTCCGATGGTGAGGAAGGCGGTCTCCACCAACGGGGCCGGGACGCTTCCTTCGGAAGTCCGGGAATCGTTCCGGGGGATCTGCGCCTCGATCCTGCTCTCCTGTTCGGACCAGGCGCCCCGCTCGATCCTGGTCACCTCGGCGATCCCGGGTGAGGGGAAGACCAGCATGGTGGCCCAGTTGGGGCGGACCCTGGCCGAGAGCGGGTCGCGGACGGTTCTGCTGGAACTGGACCTGCGCAAGCCGCTGCTGGCCGACGGCTTCGGGATCAGCCAGGACAACGGCCTGAGCCTCTTTCTCTCGGGCCACCTCAATCCGCTGCCCCAGATCCACGCGACCGACATCCCCAACCTCCACCTGATCGCCGCAGGTCCGCGGGCGCCCAACCCGCTTGCCCTGCTCCAGTCGGAACGGCTCCAGTTTCTCCTCAAGGAACTCGGAGAGGCGTTCCGCTTCATCCTGATCGACAGCCCGCCCCTGCTGACCGTCGCCGACGCGCGGGTGCTCGGCACGAGAGTGGACGGGTCGGTGCTGGTGGTGCGGGCCGGAACGACCCCCCGCAAGCTGGTCCAGCGGGCCCGTGTCAGCCTGCAGCATTCGGGTGCCAACGTCATCGGGATGATCCTCAACGGGGCCAACCCGACGCAGGGCGATTCCCATTACTACAGGTATTATCGGGATGACAGCTATTACGGCGCCGGGCGGGGAGAGGCGAAGTCGTAGGGGATGCGTCGCCTTCGTCGCCTGGTTCGGGTTTCTGGTTCCTGGTTCCTGGTGGAAACGGGAGACCCGAGACCGGAGACAGTGAATCCTTTGAAGGCAACGGAAGCTTTCGCTTCCTGACCCCGATCCGAACCGTTCCGCGGTGGGCAAAAGCGGAAGCTGTCGCTTCCAGCACTCCAAATTGAAGTGTCGCCTGACCCGAAACATTGAACATTGAACGAGGAACCAGGACACTCCTTACCCGATTCCCGATTCCCGATTCCCGATTCCGATCCCGATTCCCGAATCCCGATTCCCGATTCCCGAATCCCACAATGCCTAACTCGCTCGCGCTCTACATCTCCCGGCAGGCGACGAGTTTGCCGCGGTATTGCCTCGAGCAGTTGGTGACCGAAGGGTTGGGGTGGATTCCGAGCCTTCCGGGAATTGCGTTACGTGGTTTGCTCTATCGACTCATCCTCAAGATGGACGGGGTGGCGGCGATTGAAAAAGGGGTCCGCATCCGGTTCGCCAGCCTGGTACGGCTTGGCAGGGGATGCTACCTCGACCAGGGGACCTACCTGCACGCCTGCCCGGGAGGAATCTCCGTCGGCGAGGAAACGCTGGTGATGCACGGCTCGGTACTCCACGTCTACAACTTCCGGGACCTTCCCCACGCAGGGATCCGGATCGGGAGCCGGAGCCTGATCGGCGAGTACAACGTCATTCGCGGGCAAGGTGGAGTGCACATCGGAGACCGGGTTTACACCTCTCCCTTCGTGCAGATCCTGGCCGTCAACCATGTCTTTGACGATCCCGACCGTCCCTTCGTGGACCAGGGCATTACCGCCCGGGGGATCACGGTAAAGGACGACGTCTGGATCGGCTCGGGAGCGGTCCTGACCGACGGGGTGACCGTCGGGACGGGGGCGGTCGTTGCCGCCGGGGCCGTGGTGACCGGAGACGTCGCGCCCCACACCGTCGTCGGGGGCGTTCCGGCCAGGCTCATCCGCCGGGTCGGGGAAACCCGCGCGAGCGCGCAGGCGAAAACCCGGAGACCGGAGACCGGAGACCGGAGACCGTTGAGCAAGAGCCTGGACAATCGTGGTCAACTTGCGCGTTTCGCTGGGATTTATGTGGAGTGCGGAACCGAGAGGTTCCGCTTTAAACCCTGGCAGGTCGAACGGAAGCGAAAGCTTCCGTCGTGGCGTACGGCGGCGGCATCGTCACGACGCCACCGACTCCGTCCCCAGCAACCTCACGTTACTTCCGGAAGGCCATTTCTCCAGGGCAACCTGCTGTGCGATTTTGGTCATGCCCCAGTGGCGAGAGGCATTTCAGTACGCGAGTGGACCCATTAGGTGCCCCCGCGTCAAGGGCGAGCGCTTCTCCAGATGTTCAGCAGCCACCGGAAGCAATTCCGGAAGCCGGGGACGCTGGGGACGCGACAAGACGTGTGGTTGTTGCCGGAGGAGGACTTCGATCGGGGAGGCAAGATCCACGGTAGCCGGTTGCAGTTCATCCGGCGTCGCGCTCGCTCTACTCGCGTACTGAATGCGAGCCAGCCACGTCCTTGAGATGAAGGCGTCTGGGCAGTCCCCGCGTATGGAAGGCAACGGAAGCTTTCGCTTCCTGACCCCGTCCGAACCGTTCCGCGTTGGGCAAAAGCGGAAGCTGTCGCTTCCAGCACTCCAAATTGAAGTGTCGCCTGACCCGAAACATTGAACATTGAACGAGGAACCAGGGCACTCCTTTCCCGATTCCCGATTCCCGAAACCCCTCTCCCGAGGAGTGAATCATTATGAGCTTGAACCCTATTTCTGCTTCAGCGTCTGAACCGGTGCTTAAACCGATGAGCCAGGCTCACTGCCTTTCAGTGGTGATCCCCGCTCTGAATGAAGAGGACGGGATCGCGGACATCGTCCGGCGAGTGGCCTCCGTCGCGCCCACCCTTCGAGGCGCAGGCGTCGACGACCTCGAGATCATCGTGGTTGACGACGGTTCCAGCGACGCCACCGGCCGAATCGTGGAGGCGATGCCGGAAGCCCGGCTGATCCGCCACGACCGCAACCGGGGCTACGGGGCCGCCATCAAGACGGGATTCGCGCAGTCGCGAGGAGACCTGGTGGCATTCCTCGACGCCGACAGCACCTACCCCCCCGAGCACTTTGCCGAGCTCTGCAGCGCAATCCTGGATGACGGAGCGGACGTCGCCGTCGGGTCGCGCCGTTCGGGCGCCCGAAGCGAGATGCCTGCAGTGCGCCGCCTCGGCAACCTGATCTGGTCCACGCTCCTTTCAACCCTGGGCAACACCAGGGTCCAGGACCCTGCCAGCGGAATGCGGGTGGTTCGCCGCGAAGCACTCTCCAGCCTCTACCCTCTGCCGGACGGGCTCAACTTCACCCCGGTGATGAGTACCCGGTCGGTGCACGAGGGGCTGCAGGTCGCCGAGATCCCGATTGCCTACCACGAACGCTCGGGGCGTTCGAAGCTGAGCGTAGTCCGCGACGGCACCCGCTTTCTGAAAACGATCATCTGGACGGCCCTGGAGTACAACCCGGCCCGGGTGCTGGAACTGGTCGGTTTGGGAAGCATGGCGGCCGCCGTTCTTTTCGGCGGGCTCATCGTGATGATGCGGTTGCAGGGAATTACCCGGCTGGATTCGTTGGGAGTTTTCGCAGTCTATGCCAGCCTGGTGCTGGGGATTACCGGTGTCAGCGTCCTTTCGCTGGGCTACTCCTTCAACTACCTGGTGGCCCTTTTCCATCACCGTCCGATCCGCCAGGAGAACTTCGGCTCCCGGATTTTTGGTCCTGCGCTGGAGCGCCACTTCGGCTGGGTCGGGCTGCTGGTCGCCCTGATTGGCGGCGCCCTGGGAATCACCGGCCTGGCCCTGGGTTTGAACGGGTGGGAGATCCCGAGGCTCTGGCTCTGGCTGGTAGGCAGCGCCCTTTTCGTCCTGGTCGGCGTTCAGCTGGTTCTCTCCTGGTTGCTGATGCGGATCCTGGAAACCCTCCACGAGCGGGAAGGCCGCATTGAAGCCGATTTCAACTGTTCGGGAGTGGTTTGATGGTTCCTGGTTCCTGGTTCCTGGTTCCTGGTTCCGGGTTCCTGGTGGGGACCTCTGGATCCGTTGAACGAGG
This sequence comes from uncultured Acidobacteriota bacterium, assembly GCA_963777605.1. GTDB lineage: Bacteria > Acidobacteriota > UBA6911 > RPQK01 > JAPXNP01 > CAVZRV01. The sequence continues at coordinate 309,547 of CAVZRV010000035.1, read as the reverse complement.
GGGCGATCCCGTTTTGCCAGACTCTCAAGCGTGGCGGAATTTTATGTGGAGTGCGGAAGCGAAAGCTCCCGTCGTAATGCCGCCGGGCCGGCCCCTGAAGGGGGCCTGTTTCAGCCCAGGCATATGCCTGGGTGCGCGGTCCACCTATCAAGGATCCAGCCCTGAAGGGGCTGAACACCGCTCCGGACGAGAGGATTCCGGCGCTACCCTACAGGCCGCGATCGCAGTGCTTGTGCTGGGGGATCCAAGGGATTGTTGAAATTACGATCATGTCGTCCGCCGAGGCGGACTCGGGATTGATGTCGGGCCGGGGGACCCAGGACTCCGCTTCGCTACATCCTGGGCTACTCCGTGCCGCCCTCCGGGCTAAGAAACATCTACGATTTACGATTTGCGATTTGTGATTGGCCGTGAAAAGACCTTGCCGCGAATTTGAGAAAGGGTAAGCCTGACCCGAAGCGTTCCGAATCCCGAATCCCGGAATCCCGAGATCCCTGAATCCCGATTCCCGATAAATCCGAAGTCTGGAGTAAGTCTTGACCGATACCAACGACAAGAATAAAAGAGCACGCAACGAAATCCCGGATCATCTCCGGCACAACCTGGGAACCCGGGGGGTCCGGCCGCTCAAGGAGGCCCAGTTCCCCGACGCGGGGGCCGTTGTGGAAGACTCCCGGAAAACACGGCCGCCAGGGACAGTCGATGTCCTCCTGGTGAACCCTCCCTCGCCCGACGGCGGAATCTGGATTCGCACCCAGCACCGGGTCGGCCGGCGCAGCCGCGAGGAGATGGTCTGGCCGCAGTGTTCCCTGGCACAACTGGCCGCCATGCTGGAACCCGACTACTCGGTCGCCGTCGTGGACGCGATTGCCGAGCGCATGTCCTGGGCCCGGTTCGAGGAGATCCTGAGGGAAAAGGCCCCCCGCTACTACCTGACCCAGGCGACGGCCCCGACCCTGACCAACGACATGTACGGGGTCATGCTGGCCCGCTCGATCGGGGCCCGGACGATGGCCTTCGGAACCCACGTTACGCCGATGCCCAACGAGACGATGCGGGACTTCCCCGCCCTCGACTTCGTCCTCCGCGGAGAGCCTGAGTTGACCCTGAGGGAGCTGATCGACGTCCTGGAAGGGCGCCAGAACGACCGCCCGGAGTGGGTGGAAGCGCTCTTCAAAGCGGCGGACCCCGGCTGGGAGCCTGTCCCGGACTCGACCGATACGCCGGGAACCGGTGACCTCTCCCGGGTCAAGGGACTGGTCTGGCGAGACCGCGGCGAGGTCCGGCGCAACCTGGACCGGAGTTTCGTGCGCGACCTCAACGACCTTCCCGTCCCCCGCTACGATCTGCTGCCGCTCGACCAGTACCGGATGCCCCTGATGAAGGGGCCCTTCTGCTTTGTTCTTACCAGCCGCGGTTGCCCGGCCGGCTGCAAGTACTGCATCAAGCACGTCTCCTACCAGTGGTCGGTGCGGCTGCTGACCCCGGAACGGGTTGTCGAGGAACTGAAAATCCTTTACGGCCTTGGCATCCGCAACATCCACATGTATGCCGACTTGTTTACGGTCAACCGGGACCAGGTGATCGGGATCTGTGAAGGTATCCTGAAAGAAGGGTTGAAGCTGCGCTGGACCTGCAACAGCCGGGTCGATTTCGTGGACGAGGAGATGCTGCGGATGATGGGGAAGGCGGGCTGCTGGATGATCTCGTGGGGCATCGAGAGCGGCAACGAGTTGATCCTCAGGAAGGCGGCCAAGGGAGCCAACCCGAAAAAGGCCCGGGAAGCTCTCCTGTGGGCGCGCCAGGCGGGAATCAAGAACTGGGGTTATTTCATCATCGGGCTGCCCGGAGAGACCGTGGAGACCATCCAGGAAACCATCGCGCTGTCGAAGACGCTGCCCCTCGAGTTGGCCCTTTTCCACGTGGCCGCCCCCTACCCGGGGACCCCCTTCTTCTTCGAGGTCGTGAAAAACGGCTGGTTCCGGGAAGGGACCCGGTGGGAGCAGGTCGATATGGACAAGGAAACCGTCCTGCAGTACGACAACCTGTCGGCCGAGGACCTGACCTACTGGCAGCGGCGGGCGTTCCGGGAGTGGGCCTTCCGTCCCGGCCCTGCGGTGACCTACCTCAAGATGCTGGCCTCGGACCTGCACACCTTCAAGCGGGCCGTCCGGGTTGGGGTCGAGCATCTCGGATGGGCGTTGGGGAGGTAGGGCGCGAAGCGGCCGATTCCGGGTTCCGGGTTCCGGGGTGCCTGGTTTCGGGTGGGAACCGGGATTCGGATAGCGGGAGTTGGAGGCGGGAGACCCGAGACCGGAGACTGTGGCTCCTTGAATTCGTCGAACGACAGAATGGTTAGGTTGTTCGCGTCGTCGAGATCCATGTGGAGTGCGGAAGCGAGAGCTTCCGCTTTGAACCGGGGCTGTTGCAAAAGTCGTTTGGACCGCAAAACATACCCCATATCTTGGGTTCAGTAGGACGGCCTCCCTATAGGTGGCACCTGAATTGGGCCTTTTTGGAGTTTTGCAACAGCCCCCTTTGAACCCCGGCAAACCGCACGGAAGCGAAAGCTCCCGTCGTAATGCCGCTGGGCCGGCCCCTGAAGGGGGCCTGTTTCAGCCCAGGCATTTGCCTGGGTGCGCGGTCCACCCATCAAGAATCCAGCCCTGAAGGGGCTGCACACCGCTCCGGACGAGAGGATTCCGGCGCGACCCTACAGGCCGCGATCGCAGTGCTTGTGCTGGGGGATCCAAGGGATTGTTGAAATTACGATCATGTCGTCCGCCGAGGCGGACTCGGGATTGATGTCGGGCCGGGGGACCCAGGACTCCGCTTCGCTGCATCCTGGGCTACTCCATGCCGCCCTCCGGGCTAAGAAACATCTACGATCTACGATTTACGATTTGTGATTGGCCGTGAAAAGACCTTGCCGCGAGTTTGAGAAAGGGTAAGCTCCCTACCGAATCCCGAATCCCGAATCCCGAATCCCGAATCCCGAATCCCGAATCCCGAATCCCGATATGAATAAGCCGAACGCCGAGAGCGAAATGCAAACTACGAACGGCGCCAATTGCCTGCAATGACCACCCCCGAACTCTACTTATTGGCTTTGGCGGCGGTGCTCGCAGCGCTGGTGGGAGTTGCCTCCCTGCCGATTGCTTTGCGGCGGCAGGAAAAGGGACTCTACCTGCTCCTGCTGGCCTGTGTCGCAGTACCGGTCGATCTGGCGGGACAGGTCTACGTCGTCCACCTGCTGGCGGCCGGGCTGATCGGGCTTTGGGTCGTTCGCCAGGTGGTCCTCGAGAAGCAGCTCGAACTCGACTTCACGCGACCGGAGATCGCGCTGCTGGCATTCATGGGAGTCTGCGTGTTGGCTTTCCTGGCCGGCCAGTTCCCCTGGTACCCGATTGCGGGCGCCCCGATGCGGGCCCAGCTCGGCGGCCTCGCGATCTTCCTGCTGTCAGGGGGCATCCTCCTCCTCTTTGCCCACCTGGTCCGGAGCCGCCGGCAGCTGGAGCGCCTGGTCTGGTTCTTTTTGTCGGTCTCGGCTGCGGTCATCGCCCTGGTAACCGTCCCGGTGGTTCGGGATTGGGTGGCCGTCGTCCTCGATACCGATTACGATTGGAAGCCTCTTTTGGACCTGGGTCGTCGCACTGAGCCTTGGCCAGGCCCTGTTCAACCGGCAGTTGAGCCGGGTTGCCCGGACGGCGTGTCTCATGCTGGCGGTGGCCCCCATCGGCATCGGCCTGGCGACGCGCTTGAGCTGGGCCTCGGGGTGGCTGCCGGGCCTGGTGGCGGTGGGCCTGATCGTCCTGATTCGCTTTCCCCGCTTCTCCATCGGCGCCGGCCTGCTGGCCCTCCCGGCCGGCCTGCTGGTGCTGGGCAGGATCTGGGAAGCCCTCATGATCAACGAGCAGTACAGCTGGGTGACCCGCCTCCAGGCCTGGGGGATCGTCTCCGAGATCCTGAGCAAGAACCCGGTCCTGGGAGTCGGTCCCGCCAACTACTACTTTTACACTCCCCAGTTCCCGATTCTGGGCTGGTACGTCAACTTCAACTCCCACAACAACTACTTCGATATCGTGGCCCAGGTCGGGCTGGCCGGGCTTCTGACCTTCCTCTGGTTCAGCACCGAGATGGGAATGAAGAGCCTGGAGCTGCGGCGGAGCGGCCGGGGAACCTTCGTTGAAGCCTACGCCGTCGGCGTCCTCGGCGGGCTGCTGGGCTCTCTGTCGGCCGGAATGCTGGGAGACTGGATTATCCCCTTCGCCTACAACATCGGCCTCAAGGGATTCCGCTCGAGCGTGCTGTTCTGGATTTTTCTCGGAGGGCTCCTGGCGCTCTACCGAATTGCGGGAAGCGGGAAGCGAGAGAAGTTGGTTCCGAGGTTCCGGTCGTGATTCGGCGCCGGGCCGGCCCCGGGAGGGGGCCGGAGCCTTTGAATCCGTTTGAACAGCCCAGGCATTTGCCTGGGTGCGGCGCAGCTCCGAACCCGGACTGCACGAAGCGACAGCTCCCGTCGTGATGCGCCGGGCCGCCTATGCACAGGCATTTACCGCTCACGGACGGGAGGATTCCGGCGCGACCCTACAGGCCGCGATCGCAGTGCTTGTGCTGGGGGATCCAAGGGATTGTTGAAATTACGATCATGTCGTCCGCCGAGGCGGACTCGGGATTGATGTCGGGCCGGGGGACCCAGGACTCCGCTTCGCTGCATCCTGGGCTACTCCATGCCGCCCTCCGGGCTAAGAAACATCTACGATCTACGATTTACGATTTGTGATTGGCCGTGAAAAGACCTTGCCGCGAGTTTGAGAAAGGGTAAGCTCCCTATCGATTCCCGATTCCCGATTCCCGATCCGATTCCCGAATCCCGATTCCCGAATCCCGATTCCCGATTCCCGATTCCCGATTCCCGATTCCCGTATGAACATCTCCGTCGTCATCGTTAACTGGAACACTGGCGGCCTGCTGCGCGGGTGTGTGGCGTCTGTCTTCCAGCAGGTCGCCAAGCTCGACTCAGGTTCGGTGGAAGTGATCGTGGTGGACAATGCGTCCTCCGACGGCAGCGTTGGGTTGCTCAGGCAGGCATTTGGAGACCGGGTCATCCTGGTCGAGAACGCCGCCAACGAAGGCTTTGCCCGGGCGTGCAACATCGGGTCGGAACGCTCGACCGGAGACTACGTGCTCTTTCTCAATCCCGATACCGAGATGCTGGACGGGAGCGTGGAGGGACTGGCCGGCTTCCTGGACGGACATCCGGAAACGGGCCTGGTGGGACCCCGTCTGGTCGGTCCGGACGGGGAAACCCAGGCTTCCTGCGCGCCCTTTCCGACGCTCGGGCGCGAATTCTGGAGACTGCTCCACCTGGACCGGCTGCGGCGATGGTCGAGCTACCCCGTCTCGTCCTGGCCGACCGACCGGGCGCGGCGGGTGGACACGGTCCAGGGTGCCTGCATAATGGTGCGCCGGACCTTGCTCGACGAGATCGGTCCTTTCGACGAGGGATTCTTCGTCTACTCGGAGGAGATCGACTTTTGCCGCCGCGCTGCCGACTCGGGCTGGGGGATCGAGTGGGTTCCCCAGGCGCGGGTTCTTCACCTGGGAGGGCAGAGCACCCGGCTGGTGGCGAGAAAGATGTTTCTCGAGCTTTACCGCAACAAGCTGCGGTATTTTCGGAAACACTACGGGCTGTCCGGGGCCCTGGTTTACAAGCTGATTCTGGCGGCAACGGCACTTCCGCGGCTGGTATTGCCGTCCCTGCTGATTCCCCTCTCCCCGGGCCGCAGAAACGCGCTTCGCGAAATCGTGTTCAACTACGGTGCCCTGTTGCGGCACCTCCCTACTCTTTGAGATGTCCTTGCGAATTCTCTTTTTGAGCCAGTTGCTGCCGCTTCCACTGGACGCCGGGCCCAAGCTGAGGGCCTACTACGTCCTCCGCTACCTTGCCGAAGCCGGTCACCGTGTGACTCTGCTGAGCTTTGCCCGGGAGAGCGACTCGCCCGAGGTGGCTGCGGCCCTGCGGGAGATCTGTGAGAACGTTGAGACGGTTCCGTTGAAGCGTTCCCTGGCCAGGGACCTGCGCGACGGGTTGACCAGCCTTGTCGCCAACCGTCCTTTCCTGATCGTCCGGGACCATGTTGACGCCATGGTCCGCCGCGTCGCAGATCTGACTCGGGAGCAATCCTTTGATGCGGTCCATGCCGATCAACTCTGGATGGCGCCCTTTGTCGCCGGTCTGGGCGACGGGCCGTTGAAGGTACTCGACCAGCACAACGCCGTCTTCCAGGTGGCTCGGCGCTGGGCCGACGTCCGTCGTGACCCGGTAACGCGTGCCCTGGCCCGCCTGGAAGCCCGCAAGCTGCGCCGCTTCGAGCAGACGGTCTGCAACGATTTCGAGCGGGTTGTCTGGGTCTCGGGAGAGGACTGCCGGGCGGTTCGCGGAAATGGGAACGGGACCTCGTCGCGCCCTTCCGACCTGGTCATCCCGATCGCGACTGACCCCGCTGAGCATCGCCCCATTGAACGGACCAGCCGGCCTTTCCGGGTGACGTTCGTCGGGGGGATGCACTGGCCCCCCAACGCGGACGGGATCAGCTGGTTCGCCGACGAAGTCTGGCCCCGAGTGATCCGTGAACTCCCCGACGCCCGGCTGACCGTGATCGGCAAGCGGCCACCGGCCTCGCTCGAGCGGCTCGGCGGGTCCTGCGACGTCGTCGGGTTCGCCCCCAGCCTGGAGCAGTACCTGGCCGAAACATCGGTTTTTGTCGTGCCGCTTCGGTCGGGGGCCGGCATGCGGGTGAAGATCCTGGACGCCTGGTGCTGGGGGGTTCCGGTGGTTTCGACCACGCTCGGGGCGGAAGGCCTCCGGGTCCGGGCAGGCGAGAATCTTCTGCTGGGAGACACGGACGAGGCGCTTGCGGGAGCCGTCGTCGAGGTGGCCAGGAATCCCGAATTGGCCGACCGGTTGATCCGGGGAGGGCGGCGAGACGATCGCCGAGTATTACGACTGGCACAAGGTCTACCGACTCTGGGCACAGGTTTACCAATGAATATTCTCTTCGTGGTTCCCTACGCACCGAGCCGGGTCCGGACCCGCCCCTATCACCTGGTCCGGGCACTTCGCGATCTCGGCCACGAAATCACCCTGGCCACGATTGGAGAGGGAGCGGATCAACTCGCGGAGTTGGAAACTCTGGCAGGCAAAGGGAGGGTCGTCATGGACCGGGTTCCCCGGTTGCGAAGCCTCTGGAACTGCCTGGGAGCGGCCAGGCGAGGGCGTCCCCTGCAGTCCCGGTTCAGCTGGAGTCCGGCCCTGGCAGAGAAGATCGGTGCCGTGATCCGAGAGAGGCGTCCTGACGTGGTTCACGTCGAGCACCTCCGGGGATCCTGTTTCGGGGTCGAAATCCGCAGGCAGATCGTTCGGGAACGGCTCAGCATCCCCGTGGTCTGGGACAGCGTTGACTGCATCAGTTACCTCTTCGACCAGGCCTGCCGGCTGAGCTCAACCCGTCGGGCCCGGCTGGTCGCCCGGCTCGAGGCCGGCAGGACCCGGCGCTACGAAGCCCGGCTCCTGCGCCAGTTTTCCAGCACCGTGGTCACTTCCGAACAGGACCGGGAGGCGCTATTGGAGCTCGCATGTAACCCTGGCCCCGGTTCGCGGAAGCGAAACGGCGGGTCTGCCCGGGTCACCGTGGTGAGTAACGGCGTGGACCTGGGCTACTTCCATCCCGGCGAAACGGAGCGACAGCCGCGGACCGTCGTGTTCACCGGGAAGATGAGCTACCACGCCAACGTCACTGCTGTCCGGGAATTTGCCCGGGACGTTCTCCCTCGGGTCCGGCGCCGGTTTCCCGACCTCCATTTCGTGGTGGTGGGACAGGATCCGCCGTCGGAGGTGCGGCGTCTCGCGACGGCCCCGAACGATATGACCAGTTCCTCGGAACCATGCCCTGGCGGAATCACCGTGACCGGAAGGGTGGAGGACATCCGGCCGTATCTCTGGCAGGCCGCCGCCGCGGTGGCACCGATCAAGTACGGGGCCGGAGTCCAGAACAAGGTACTGGAGGCGATGAGTTGCGGGACTCCCGTGGTGGCGGCGCGCCGGGCCGTCGCGGCACTGGAGGCCCGGGTCGGGACCGACTGCCTGGTCGCCGACAACCCCGACGAGTACGCCGCTGCCCTGGGCTCCATCTTCGAACACCCGGCCCGGGGGGCCGACCTGGGGACCTCGGGCAGGCGCTACGTCGAACGCTGTCACGACTGGCAAAATTCTGCGCGCACCCTGGAAAGGGTTTACGACGAGGCCCGGGAGAGGATTGTGTCTATTCGCCAGTTCAGGAGTGCCTCGTGAATCGAGTTATGCGGGTGATCCTGATCGTGGCGGTCTGTCTCCGGGTAGCTTCGGCTGTCTACCAGGGAGACTCGGTCGTTCCCCTGCCGGGGACCTACGACCAGGTGTCTTATCACGAGCTGGCCGTTCGGGTTCTGGAGGGGCACGGATTCAGTTTCGGGACCGGCTGGTGGCCGGCGACCCGGGCCGGAGAGCCGACCGCGCACTGGAGTTTCCTCTACGTGCTGTACCTGGCAGCGGTCTATGCCGCAGTCGGAATTCACCCCCTGGTCGCGCGATTGCTCCAGGCGGTGCTGGCCGGACTGCTGCAGCCCTGGCTCACCTGGCGGCTCGGGAGTCGCTTTTTCGGTGAAAGGGTGGGGCTGATCGGGGCCGGGATCGCCGCTGTGTATGCCTACTTTGTTTACTACGCGGGTTCCCTGATCACGGAGACCTTCTACCTCGTGGCAATTCTCTGGGCACTCGACCGCGCCACCACGATGGCGGCGAAGCCGGCCGGCTCGATCCGCGTCGGTTCCTGGGTGCACCTGGGCCTGGCGCTCGGGTGCACGGTGCTCCTGCGACAGGTATTCCTCTTCATGGTGCCCCTGGTCCTGCTCTACCTGGGGTGGCAGCTTGCCTGGAAGCCCGGGATCTCCTCCGGCGGGTTGAAGCGGTTTGCCCGGGGAGGCGCGGTTTCGCTGCTGGTGATCGGGTTCATGATCGTTCCCTGGACGGTCCGCAACTACCGGGCTTTTGATCGCCTGGTTCTGCTCAACACGAACGCCGGCTTTGCCTTCTTCTGGGGGAACCACCCGATTCACGGCTACTTCTTCATCCCCATCCTGCCGGGTGCTGAGTCGGGTTCGGGAACGCCGGGCTACGGCGACCTCATCCCCGACGATCTGCGTCACCTGAGCGAGGCGGCGCTTGACCAGGCGCTGATGCAGAGGGGGATCGGGTTCGTCCTCGCCGACCCGGTGCGTTACCTGGTGCTGTCGGCCAGCCGTGCCGTGGAGTACTTCAAATTCTGGCCGACACCCGATTCGGGACTGGTGAGCAACCTCTCCCGGGTCGGCTCGTTCGGAGTCTGCCTGCCGTTCATGCTCGCGGGCCTGGTACTGAGCCTGGCAAGGTTCCGGCCTGTCGGCGCGCTGCCGGGTGGGGGCGTGAATGGCTGCTCCGCCACCGGCAACAGGAAGGGTTCCTCAAGCCTGGCAGATCATGAAGGACGTTCCCGGGAGGGAACGGTGCTGCTTCTCGGTCTGGCGGGTGCCTACACCCTTCTCCACCTGGGGACCTGGGCCCTGGTTCGATACCGGGTCCCGGTCGATGCACTGACCATTCTGTTCGCTGCGGTCGCCATGTCCCGGGCCTATGAACTGCTCGGGCCCCGGCTGAACCTGTCTGAAATCAACCGTCCCACCGCCAAGGTGGGTGCTTTTACGAAAGGGATGTCCTGTGAACGTCCGAATCGATAGTCTTCCCTTTGCGAGAATGCGATCTCTCCCTCAAAAGGTCGCCATGGCTCTGCCGATACAGCGGCGCATTCTCAGGCTGGTCCTGCTGGTCACCGACGCGGTGGCGCTCGGCCTGGCATTTCGAATCGCATTCTGGTTCCGATTCGACCTGAACTGGTCGCTGTCGCCCGAGATCGTCCCCGATCCCTTGTTCTACCCCAGCCTGGCGGCGGTCCTGGTGCCCCTCTTCATCCTCGTACTGGTCGTCTTCAACCTCTACGACCTGCACCGGATTCTCGGTGGGGTATCGGAATACAAACGAATTCTCAATGCCTGCACCATCGGGACCATGGTCGTCGTGCTGGCGACCTTCTTCGTGCCTCCCTTCGTGGTGTCCCGGTTCTTCGTGCTCATGGCATGGATCGTCTCCTTCCTCCTCCTCAGCCTGAACCGTTTCGTTCTCCGGAGAGCGGTCTACTGGTTGCGGGCCAGGGGCTACCTGCTGGTGCCCTCGGTGATCGTGGGGACCAACCGGGAGGCCCTGACCCTGGCCGAAGATCTGGCGGACTGGCGCCAGTCCGGGCTTCGAATCGCCGGCTTCGTGGCTACTGACAAGGGATTCGACCGCTCTGTCCTTGGAGGGCAGCCGGTTTTGGGGATGGTCAACGAGATCCGTAAAGTGATCGCCCGTTACGGGATCGAAGACCTGGTCGTTTCAATCACTGCACTCAACCGCCGGGAGCTTCTCCGCCTCTGCGAAGAGGTCAACGAACTCCCCAACGTCCACCTGCGGCTTTCGACCGGGCTCTACGAACTGTTGACCACCAAGGTTCAAGTCCTCACGCTGGGATCGGTCCCGCTGGTCAACCTGAAGAAGATTCGCCTCGATCCGGAGGAGGTCTACCTCAAGACGGCAGTCGAATACGCCATCACGGCTCTTGCGCTGATCTTCCTCTCACCGCTGTTCGTCGCCATCGCGATTTTGATCAAGCTCGACTCAAAAGGTCCGGTTCTTCACCGCCGTCACGTTCTGGGCGTCTCGGGACGGAGCTTCGATGCTTTCAAGTTTCGCACCATGCACGTCAACGGCGACGAAATCCTCAAACAGCGACCGGAACTGGTCGAAGAGCTGCACCGGGAGCACAAGCTGAGGGACGATCCCCGGATCACCCGGGTCGGGCAGTGGCTGAGGAAGTACAGCCTCGACGAAATGCCCCAGCTCTTCAACGTGCTGCTGGGTCAGATGGGGCTGGTGGGTCCCCGCATGATCAGCCCTGAAGAGTCGGGCAAGTACGGGCGGCAGAAACTCAACCTGCTCACGGTCAAGCCCGGGATCACCGGACTCTGGCAGGTTTCGGGACGTTCCGACCTTTCTTACCAGGAACGCGTCAAACTCGACATGTACTACATTCGCAACTACAGTGTCTGGCTCGACCTCCAGATCCTTTTCATCCAGACCATACCCGCAGTCGTGCGCGGCCGCGGAGCTTACTAAGTACTAAAACGACGGAGCACAAATGAAGATTCTGGTAACCGGGGGAGCGGGATTCATCGGCTCTCACATTGTTGAAGCAATGCTCGCAGAAGGCCACCAGGTGGCCGTCGTGGACGACCTTTCCTCGGGAAAGCGGCACCACATTCCTGGCGGAGTCAGTTTCCACCAGGTGGACATCCGGGATGCTGCCCTGGAGGAAGTCTTTCATCTCGAACACCCCGAAGTGGTCAGCCACCAGGCGGCCCGGGCGAACGTTCGGGAGTCACTGGAAAAGCCGGTCCTCTACGCCGACGTCAACGTGGTCGGTTCGGTCAACCTGCTCGAGTGTTGCCGCAAGCACGGGGTGCGGAAGGTCATCTACGCCTCGACCGGGGGCGCGGTCTACGGAGAACCACAGATGGTGCCGGTCTCGGAGGACCATCCGGTCCACCCCCTCGACCCCTACGGGGCCAGCAAGCACCACGTGGAACACTATCTCGAACTTTACGGACTCAACTACGACCTCGACTACACGGTGCTCCGTTATCCGAACGTTTACGGGCCCCGGCAGGATCCCCACGGTGAAGCCGGTGTCGTAGCCATTTTCACTGGCCAGATGCTGGCGGGAGTTCAGCCGGTTATCAACGGTTCCGGGAAGCAGGAGCGGGACTTTGTCTTCGTCCGCGATGTCGCCCGGGCCAACGTCCTCGCTTTGGAACGTGGCGGAGGCGGGATTTTCAACATCGGCAGCGGCGTCGGCACCTCGGTCAACCAGATCTTCGACGGTTTGGCCCGCCTGACCAGGTTCGACCAGGAAGCGGTTCATGGGCCCGCCAAAAAGGGGGAAGTGAGCCGGATTTTCCTCAACGCCGAGAAGGCAAACCGGGAACTGGCCTGGAAGGTGGAAATCTCCCTCGAAGAAGGCCTCGACCGAACGGTTTCGTCTTTTCGGTAGACCGGGATGCAGATCGGCTATCTCCTTCAGGCGGGGGTACCTGAGGTTCGCCCGCCGGTATCTTCCGGCCCGGGAAAGCACGTTGTTCACGTGGTTCGTGAACTGTCTGCCCTCGGCCACCAGGTCCGCCTTCTCGCCGTGCTGGACGGCCGGATCTGGAGATCGGACGATCTGGAGGAATTCATCCCGGTTCAAGTCGACTACCTGGATCGGGGCGCCCTCAGGTTGTTCGAACGATTCGTCCGGCGGATCCAGGGCAGCCTGTCATTGCCGTTTTTTGCATTGTTCGACAGCCTTCGGTTCTCGCGGGCCGTCGTTCGACAACTCGAGGGTTGCGACCTGCTCTATGAGCGGTTTGGCTGGATGGGCTATGGTGGGGCGCTGGCCTCCCGGGCGATGGGGATTCCGCTCGTCGTCGAAGTCAATGGCGACCACCTCTCCGAGATGGAGATGCTCGGAGTCGCCCCAAGGGGTCTCCAGCGGCTGATTTCCCTGCGATTGACCGGCTATGCCGCCCGGGGTGCAAAGCACGCGGTTGCAGCCGGAGCCGGCTGGAGTCGTCGTCACGTTGAGCGCTGGGGCATCGGCCGGGAGTCGGTGTCGGTGGTTGAAAACGGTAGCGAGTTGATCGACCTTCTGGCGCGCGACCGGTTGAGGTCCTTTCAAGACGGGACGGGCCGTCCGGCCCGGTGTCGCGTTGCCTACCTCGGGGCGTTCGAACCCTGGAACGGACTGAAGGTCCTCCTGGAGGCCCTTTCCCTGGTGCTCTCCCGCGGACTCGATGTCGAACTGGTGCTGGCGGGAGGCGGCAGCCAGGCTGAAGAGTTGCGCCGGCTCGCTGCCCAGCCCCCACTTTCGGGGCGGGTAACCTTCACGGGGACTCTGGATATGCCGCGACTGGCGGCATTGCTGGCCGATGCCGATCTCGGCGTCGCCCCGTACTGCGGCCGGGTGGAGTACTCGGGGCTCAAGTTGATCGATTACAAGTGCGCCGGCTTGGCTGTCATCGTTTCAGGCGAGGGAGGCGAGCCTGCAGTCGTGGAACATGGGCGAACAGGGTGGATTGTCCCGCCGTGCGACGCCGCTGCGCTGGCGGACGCCATTGAGCTTCTGGCCTCTGACGAGGGTCTTCGGAAGCGTTTGGGGCGTCAGGCAAGGATCGACGCCGAAAAGCAGCACAGCTGGAAGAACACGGCCGTCCGACTCGAGGGAATCTTCGAGAAGGTCCTGGCTTCAAGCCGGGAAGGCAAGGGGAAACGTGGAGCCAGCGATTGAATCGCGCCTTCAGCAATGCATTCAACTTCGATCATTCAACGAGTGAAACTGGCCCTGGCGCCTTGGTTTCAGCCCAGGGCTCCCCTGGGTCTTGGTCCTGCATTTCGTTTGCGGCCTGTAAGGTCGCTTCCCGATTCTTCACGTCCGGAGAGCTGTGCCGCCCTTTCAGGGCTGGATTCTTGATGGGTGGGCCGTGAACCCAGGCAAATGTCTGGGCTGGAAACAGGCCCCCTTCAGGGGCCACGATTTTCGGTTGTGAACCGACCTGCTGATATGTCGTCTCCGTACTTTTCAGTGGTGATTCCGACGTACAACCACGCCCGCTTTCTCCCCGAAGCGGTTGCGAGCGTCCTGACCCAGACCGATCCCGACTTCGAAGTGCTGGTCATTGACGACGGTTCCACCGATGAGACTCCTCAGGTGGTCCCCCGGGAGGATCTCCGGCTGCGCTACGTGCGCCAGGAAAATCAGGGGTTGTCGGCGGCACGGAATAGCGGGATTTGTGAAGCTCGCGGCCAGGTCGTCACGCTGCTGGACGCCGATGATGGATATGAACCCGGTTTCCTGAGGGAAATGCGGGGATTGCTCCAGGAAGACGCCGGAGGCGCGTACTGTGGGTTCACTTGTATCGACGAGGCCGGACACCCTCTCCCCTTTGGCGGCTCGAAGGTTGTGCCGGCCAGGGAGTTCAGGGCGCACTCGCTCAACGGCAATTTCATTGTTCCGTCCTGCATGGCTGTCCGAAGATCGTGCTATGAGGAAGTCGGGCCGTTCGACACGGAATTACGGTCCTGCGAAGACTGGGACATGTGGCTGCGGATTGCGGAGAGATTTCCCGTTGTGGGCACAGCGAGCAAGCTGGTCAGGTATCGCGTGGTGACCGGCAGCATGTCTACCGATCCGCGTCGGATGTTGGAGTCACGCCTGGCCGTTCTTGGCAAGCACCTCAATGGCGTGGCTGCGTCCCGGGTTGGAAACCGGGCCCGCGCCCAGGCCTTCCTCAGGGCCGCCATCGATTACCTTCAACAGCAGGAGACCGAAAAAGCCGTCGAAGCGGCCGTTCAAATGGCCCACGACCGACCCGACGCTGCTGGCGGAGGAACCCACTTATTACGAATTGGCCTGCGGGACCCAGCCGCGGGGATTTGCGGGGGACTTTGGCTCGTTCGAGCCCGGTCGTGCCGAACGAGCGCTGGTTCGTATCCTCGGCGGGGTGGTGTTGGAAGGGTTGCCGGGCAGCGCGGAACTCGGCCGAAAGGCCTGGGCGAAACTGCACCTGGCTCTGGGAAAGCTCTGCTACGGAGCGGGACACACGGCCCGGGCGAGAGCACACCTCGCGCAAGCCTGTCGGTGGAGCCCAAAACTGATCCTCTCCTCACCGGCCGGAAGCCTGTTTCTAAAGTCATTCCTGAAGCGGTAGCACTTCGCACTTCGACTTATTTCGCACTTTCCCTGATGCGTTTCCTCTTTCTTTCCAACTACTACCCGCCCTATGAGCTGGGCGGATACGAGCAGCTCTGCCAGGAGATGGCACGGGCGTTGGTCGTACCGGGGTCACCAGGTCCAGGTACTTGCCTCCAACCGTGGGAAGGCGGGGGATGAGGATCAGGCCGGAATCGGAATCCGGCGCTCCCTCTGGGAACTGAGTGACATTCACTACTACCGGCCGGTTGATTTTTTCCTGTCTCGACGAAGTCGGGAGCGGGAGAACCTGGCAAGCCTGGAACGCCTGATCACGGAGTTCAAACCCGATGTGATGCTGGTTTGGGGGATGTGGAACCTCTCGCAGGCCCTGCCGCGGTTCGCTGAGTGTTGCCTGCCTGGACGAGTGGCCTACTATGTTGCTCCTACTGGCCGATCGATGAAGATCCGCACGTGCGGTACTGGAAGCTGCCGGCCCGCCACGCGGTCATGGGGCCGCTGAAATCGGTGTTGAGACGGCTGGCTCTCGGTCTGCTGGCGGGGAGTCGTACCCTCCGGAACTGCACCCCGAAACCGCCGCCGTGCTGCAGCCGGTATGTCCGCCAGGTTCTTGTCAGGAAGGCAGACTCTCCCCGTTGGCCAAGGTGATCTACAACGCAATTGAGGAGAGCTGGCTGCGAGCCGGACAAGTCGCCCGGTGAGAACGGAGTCCTTCGGCTCGTCTATTGCGGGCGCCTGGTTCCGGACAAGGGCGTGCACACTGCCATCGAGGCCCTCGGCCGCCTGGCGGGCCAGGGACGCGACGACGGCTGAAACTCACCGTCATCGGCGACGGGCATCCCGGACTACGAACAGGAGCTTCGGGGCCTGGTGAGAACTTGGAGCTGTCGAATCGCATCTGACCTTCACGAGACAGGTTCCCCGCGACCAGGTGCCAGCGCTGCTGGGCCGGCACGATGTCTACCTGTTCACTTCGATCTGGCCCGAACCGTTGGCGCGAAGCGTCATGGAGGCCATGGCAGCAGGCCTGCTGGTAATCGGCAGCCGGGCGGAGCGGCAGGTGGAAATGTTCGAGGACGGGATCAACTCTCTGACTTTTGCACCGGGCGATGCCGACGGCCTGGCCGCCCATATTGGAACGGTCCTGGACGATCGAGGCCTGTGCCGGCGACTGGCCGAGAGCGGGCGACAGTTGATCGCCGAGCGTTTCCTGTTTCGGCGGATGATTGACGAAATGGAAGCCTTCCTGGGCCGGGTAGCGGAGTCTTCCCGGGAGAAGGCCTGCTGAACGCTCCCCGTGTCTCGGAGCCTTACGACGCCATGAGGATTCTTTTCGTGTCCAACTACTATCCCCCGGAGAGCTTCGGTGGATACGAGCTCTGGTGCCAGGAAGTGGCGCAGCGGATGGTCGAACGCGGGCACCAGGTTTGGGTCCTGACCTCGCGGTCGCGAGCGCTTGCTGAAACTTGTCCGGACGGCCCGGTCAGCGTGCTGAGAAGGCTTAACTTGGAAGTTATCGGTGGCCTGAAGAGTACCCTCTGGCGGGTGGTTGCCCGCCGTCGTCTTGAAGCGGAGAACCAGGGAGTCCTCGAGGAGCTCGCGGAGCAGTTTTCGCCGGATGTTGTTTTGGCCTGGGGACTGTGGAACGTACCCCGGGCGGTTCCCCTCTGGCTCGAGGCGCAATATCCCGGCCGCATGGCCTACTACATCTCCGATTACTGGCCGACGCTGCCCTCTGCGGAGCTCCAGCAACTGGAGGCGCCGTCCCGTCGAGCCCTGCTGGGACTGCCGAAGCGGCTGGCTGCCGCGGCAGCGAAAGTGTGGATTGGGGAAGCTCGGCCCAGGATGCTCCGCTTCGAGAACCCAATTTGCGTGACGCAGTCCGTGCGAGACTCTCTGGTTGCAGCGGGGATCCCGGTGGCGCACGGGCCCGTGATCTATGGCGGGACCGATCCAGGCGAGTTCCAGGCTGCGGGCGCACGCGAGTTCCCCGAATCAGGGCCGCTGAAAGCACTCTTTCTCGGGAGACTCCACCCGGACAAGGGAGTGCACACGGTCGTGGATGCTCTGGCGATCCTGAACGGGAAGTCACCCGAAGTGACCCTTGACATCTATGGACGAGGAGAGGCGGGTTACTGTTCCGCCCTCGAACGAAAGATCAAGATGCACTCTATTGGGGGGCGGGTCCGAATGCACGAGCCGGTCGCCAGGGCCGAGATCCCAGAGCTTCTCAGTCGATACGATGTGCTGGTATTCGCATCGGAGTGGGATGAGCCCTTCGGACGTGTCCTCACCGAAGGGATGGCGGCGGGACTTTGTGTGGTCGGTACCCGAACCGGGGGAGCGGCTGAGATCCTGAAGGAAGAGGTAAATGGCCTGTCATTCCCTCCCGGAGATGCCGAGGCGCTTGCCCGGCAGTTGGAGCGGCTGGCGACGGAACCGGAGCTCCGGCGCAGGCTGGTGAAGACGGCCAGCGCCGAGGTCAGGGAACGTTTTTCACTGGCTCGGATGGTTGCGGAAGTCGAGGCTTTTCTCCGCCGGCTTGGCCCGCGCAAGGCGGCAGAGGGGGCGGCTTAAAGGATCGATATGAAGATTCTCTTCCTGTCGGCCTGGTTCCCCTTCCCGCCTGTCCATGGGTCCAAGCTGAGGATTTCAAATCTGCTGCGAATCCTCTCCGAGCGGCACGAAGTTGACCTGATCAGTTTCGCCGATCGGCCCCGGGAGGAACTCGACCTGGCGGCTGCCCGGATGGTTTGTCGGGAAGTCCGGCTGATCCCGGATCGCGGATTCAACCCCAATGGGTGGAGAGCCAGGTTTGGCTTCCTGAGTTCGGTTCCCCGTTCGTTGAAGGAGATGTTTTCAGAAGAGATGGCGCGGGCGATTCGGGAGCAGATCGCCGGGCGACGGTATGATCGGGTGATCGCCTCGGAAACCCGGATGGCGTCCTATCGTCCATTCCTTGACTCGACCCCGGCCCTGTTCGAGGAAGCCGAGGTTGGAGTTTTATACGATCAGTGGGCGCAGGCCGGCTCGCCGGCCCAGCGATTTCGTTCGCGGCTGACCTGGGAAAAGCACCGGCGATACCTCGCCCGACTGCTTCGGGGTTTCGACCTGACCACGGTTGTTTCCGACCGGGAGAGAGTTCTCCTGACCACGGAGGTCGGTGCGCCGGGCCCGGTTGAGGTGATCCCCAATGGTGTCAATCTCGAGGAGTATCGAAGGGTCGAAGTTCATCCCTCCACCAACGAAATGATCTTTCCCGGGGCATTCACCTACTTCCCGAACTACCACGCGATGCAGTGGTTCACAACGGAGATCCTGCCCGGGATCCGCCGGCAAGTCGCGGGCGCCCGCCTGGTCATCACGGGGGACCGCGGAGACCTGCCGTTCGAGTGCGGCCCGGGGGTGGAGCACCTGGGATTCCTGCCCGACATCCGGTCCCGGATCGCAAGCGCGACGATCATGGTAGTTCCCATCAGGGAAGGCGGCGGGACCCGTCTGAAAATCCTCGAAAGTATGGCCCTGGGAGTCCCCGTCGCGGCCACATCAAAGGGCGCCGAGGGGCTGGATGCAGTTTCCGGTGAACAGATCCTGATTGCTGATCGGCCAGCTGAATTTCAGGCGGCCTGCGTGAGGCTTCTACGGGAGCCCGTGCTTCGATCGATGATCTCGACAAATGCCCGGAAGCTGGTCCGGGAACGATATGATTGGACAACGCTAGGACAGAACTTCATGGACCTTGTGGAACGTTGTGGAGCCGTGAATGCTCAACCCGCAAACTGAACCGGCAATCGAACCGGAGAGGGAAGTCCCCGTGCAAAGTTCGCCTATTCCGGCCCGCAAACTGGTCCGGTTCGAGGAGGTCTCGAAGGGGTACCGGCTGGGCCTCACCCGAACCAGCCTTCCCCGCCTCGTTGCGTCATGGTTCCGGCGGAGCCCGATCGGTCGAGTCGCCGGCGGAAACGGTGACCGAGGCTACCTCTGGGCATTGAAGAACGTGAGCTTCGACCTCGAGCCCGGTGAATCACTTGCTCTGGTTGGCCCCAACGGCGCCGGCAAAACGACGATTCTGAAACTCCTGGCCAACATCACCAAGCCGAGTACCGGTGAGATTCAAGTCAACGGCAGGTTGTCGGCCCTGATCGAACTGGGGGCCGGATTCCACCCGGAGTTGACCGGACGGGAGAATATCTTCCTGAATGGAACCATCCTCGGGTTGCAGCGATCGGAAATCGAAAAGCGCTTCGATGAAATCGTCGAATTCTCGGAACTGAGCCGGTTCATCGATACGCCCGTGAAACGGTATTCGTCCGGAATGACCGTCCGGCTGGGATTTGCTGTTGCAGCCTGCATCGATCCTGAAATTCTGCTGGTTGATGAGGTCCTGGCAGTCGGTGATGCTGCATTCAGACAGAAATGCCTGGGTCGGATCCAGGAGCTCCTTGACCGGGGGACCAGCATCATCTTCGTCTCCCACAACCTTTACATGGTCCATGCGGTTTGCCGGAAGGCGATCTACCTGCGCAACGGTTCGATCCAACTGGCGGGGAAGACGGAGCAGATACTCGAGGCCTACGAATCGGATCTGCACGCCGATCGGGCCCGGAAGTTCGACCGGGATCGGGGTGTCTCAAAGGGCCGATCGGCAGGTGGTGTCGAGATCACTGCAGTCCAGGTGACTGGAAAGGGCGGTGCGGATGGGAGACTGCTCAACTCGGAAGCGGCGGAGATAGCAATCGACTACCTGGCCGAACGAGACCTGGGCCGCGTGCAGATGTCACTCTTTATTATTCGCTCGGACGGGATGAGTTGCTGCATGGTACGCAGCCGCCATGCTGATTGCTGTCTCGAGGTCGGTCGGGGCCGGGGCCGCATTACGGTCCGCCTCCAGCCGCTCCAGTTGATCACGGGGACCTATTTCGTAGAGGCGTTCTTCCTCAACGAAGCCGACTCGCTGCCCCTGACGCCGGGCCCGGCCCGCTCGGAGTGGTTTCATGTCAAAGGGCTGGCCCGCAGTTATGAAGACGACAGCGGAGTTTACGAACCGATTACTTCCTGGTTTCAGGCGACGTAGGTTCCGAGGAACAATGATGATCGCTTCCCTTCTTGCTTCTCGTGACCTTCTTTGGGAATGGACCCGTCGCAACGTGCGGGCCCGCTATCAGCAGTCCGTCCTGGGTTGGCTCTGGGCGCTGTTGCAGCCGGCGGGGCAGGTGGCTATCTTCACGGTGGTATTCACCTACGTGGTCCGGGTGGACACCGGGGATACTCCGTATGTGATCTTCTCTTACGTGGCCATCGTCCCCTGGACCTTTCTCGCCATGTCTCTGACCGACATGTCAAACGCTGTCGTGGAAAACATGAGCCTGGTCACCAAGATCTACTTTCCTAGGGAGATCCTGCCCATCGCCGCCATGTTGGCCCGGCTGATGGATTTTGCGGTGGCTTCCTCGATCGTGGTGATCCTGATGGTGGCCTACCGTGTGGAGATTTCCCTGCCGGCTCTGCTCTGTATCCCGGTGATTCTGATCGTCCAGTTGATGTTGGTCGTTGGGTTGGGGCTTCTCCTCAGCGCCGCCAACGTCTTCGTTCGTGACGTGCGATCGGTTCTGGCGTTGGGAGTCCAGCTCTGGTTCTATGCTTCTCCGATTCTTTACCCGGTCACCATGATCCCCGACGCCTATCGTTCCTACTACTACCTGAACCCGATGGCGGGAATTCTCGAGGCCTACCGGGAGGCCCTCCTTCACGGGCAGGTGCCGGGTACCCACCTGGCGGTAGCGGCGGCCGTTTCAGTGCTGGTCTTTATCGCAGGGTACTGGATCTTCAAACGTGTCGAGTTCCGTTTTGCCGATATCATCTGATTCTCCTCCACTTCCTGGCGATCCACTAGTCAGCGTGATCATTCCCGCCTATGGCGGTGCGGCGGTTCTGCCCGCTGCGATTGAGAGCGTCCTGAAACAGACCTGGCAGGATTTCGAAATCATCGTCGTGGACGACTGCTCGCCGGACAACACCGCTGAAGTGGTCCGAAGCATGGTCGATCCCCGCATCCGTTATCTTCGAAATGCCGAGAATCAAGGAGCATTCACGGCGAGGAAGACGGCAATGGGTCGGGCCAGAGGGAAGTTGATCGCCTTTCTGGATCAGGATGACGCATTCCACCCCGATAAGCTTGCCTGCCACGTCCGGTTCATGGAGGCTCACCCTGAGGTCGGAAGCAGTTGCAACGCGCGCTTTAACGTTGAGTCGTGGTCGGGAAAAGTCTTTGGGGTCTGGGACCCGCCAGGAGTCGTGGGATTGTCCGACCTCGTATTGGGTTTCCCGATTTCACCCAGCGATGCCGTCGTCAGGAGAGAATGGGCGATTCGAGATGAGGTTTGGGACGATAGCTTCGCACTCCGACGTGGCGACCAGGTGATCTTCAATGGTGGGGAGACGGTGATCTGGGGGCGAATGGCCCTCGCCGGCTGCCACATAGGCAATGTCGGCAGAGTCCTCAATTATCGGCGCTATCACAAAGGCCGGATACAGAGGGACCTTGCAGGGAGATGTGAGGCCGAATTGCGTTGCCAGAGGCTCATTCTCGAGGACGCCCGCTGTCCCGGGACGGTACGCCAACTGGAGGAGTCGGCCTTCAGCGAAACGTACATGGTGTGGGTGTACACCGCCTACGCCCAGGGTGACCTGGAGACCGGCCGAAGATTGCTGGCCCGTGCCTTGAAGGAAATTCCGGCGCTCTCCAAGGGGTCGCCCCCGCAAATCGTCGAACTGATTTTCCGGAAAGGGTTGGTTTCAGCACCCATGGACGGCACGGGACCGTTTCTGGGGATTGTCAAGGAGTTGCCCCCGCAACTGCGACCGGATACCCGAGCCGTGGAGGAGATGAACGCGCACATTCTGCTGGCGACGTTTTGCAGGAATGCTCTGTGGAATGGAATGAATGGCGACTGTCCACCGGCCCTCCCTCCTGGCTATGAACCCGGTGAGGTCATCCTCGCCGATTTGGTCCATCAACTCCGGTGTCATGATTTGGCGCACGGCGACGGGTCAGCCGAAGCCCCTCTGCGCGATCTGGCCCCACAACTCAACAAAGTCCTTCCCGGCTTCGATCCAAGGGTCCTGGGACGCTACCAATTCAACCGGGCGATCGCGGCACGATCCGAGAAACGCAAGTTCAAGTGCCTTAGAATCGCGTTGCGGCGGTGTTTCACGATCGACGGTTCCTTGGTAATCGGGGGTTTTACTCCATGTTGCTGGCACCGGTCAGGGACATTCCAGGCACGTTTCGAAGAGGCATCGACGCCGGAAGGTAAACGACGATCAGCATGCAGCCAGACGTTTGTCTCCTTGTATTGGGTGTCGGTGGAAACGTGGGACAAGGGATTCTCAAGGCCCTGGCCCATTCGAAGTTGCGTGCACGTGTCATCGGCGGCTGCATTTCACCTCTTTCGGCAGGACTTTACACCGTGGATCGAGGCTACCTTTCTCCCCCGGCGGCCGATCGGCAGTTCCTGGACTGGCTGATTGCGACCTGCCGCAAGGAACGGGTCGATGGGGTACTTTCTGGGGTTGAGCCGGTGTTGAAGGTTCTGTCTGAGAACGCGGATCTGATTCGACACGAGTCCGGAGCGGTATGCCTTGTCAGCCCTCCCGAGAAACTTGCCGTCGGTCAGGACAAGCTGGCTATGTGCCGGTGGCTCGAGAGCCTCGGCCTGAACACGCCTCGCTACGCCGACGCGAACGATGTGGACGCGGTGAACCGGCTCGTGGAACAGTGCGGGTTCCCACTCATCGCCAAGCCTCGGTCAGGGAAGGGATCCCACGGAATTGCAGATGTGGGTACTCGGGAAGCGCTCGAGGCGGTTATTCGGCAGAACGCTTACTTGATACAGGAACAAGTCGGCGATGCTAGGGAAGAATACACGACGGGGACGTTTTCGGACCGGGATGGGGTGGTTCGAGGTGTGATTACGATGCGGCGCGAACTACAATACGGAACCACTTATCGCGCCCGGCTCGGTGAATTTCCTGAAGTCGCGAATCAAGCCACGAAAATCGCTGCTGCGTTGCGTCCCGCCGGTCCGTGTAACGTTCAATCCCGACTGACTGAGGGGCGTTCCGCCTGCTTCGAGGTCAACCTGCGTTTCTCAGGCACCGCTCCGTTGCGGGCACATTTCGGATTCAACGACGTGGAGGCGGCTGTCCGCCACTACATCATGGGTGAGCCGGCCGCAGATCTTCCAAAGTTGACGCGTGGAGTCTGCCTGAGGTACTGGAACGAGATCTACATCTCCCCTGAATCTGTCGCCGAACTGGACGAAAACGGGGTCTTCGATCCCACGCCCTCCCGGGCGGGACAAGTGGAAGACTTCGGGATGAGCAAGTGGAGGTACTGGTATCGGGGCACACCGGGTTGATCGGACGTGTGGTTTGCCGGACGCTGGCGATGGCGGGACACCGCGTTTACGGCGTCAGCCGAGAGCCTGGTGGGCACGGCGAAGTTGCGGCGGAAGTAATCGCCGACCTCGGGACGCCTGAGAGCCTCGAAGAGGTTCTGAGTTTGGATAAGTGTGACGCAGTGATTCATGGTGCCGCGATACTGCACGGAGGAGCATTGTCTCAAGAATTGACGACTGTCAATTGCATCGGGACGCAGCATCTGCTGCAGGTTGCCTCGAAGTGGAAGGCGGGCTGCTTTGTCTACCTGTCCAGCATGCCTGTAATTGGAATTCCCAGGCATCTGCCGATCACCGAGGACCATCCCACGGTGCCAGAGTCGGCCTATCATGCTTCGAAACTCTACGGCGAGCAACTGTGCCGCCTTGTGGACGATGGAATTTCCAGGAAGCCGATCCTGAGGCTGACGTCCCCGGTTGGCCCGGGCTTGCCATCAAGTCGAATCTTTCCGGTATTCATCAAGCGGGCACTGGCTGGAGAGCCTTTGGAATTGAGCGGGCTTGGCACCAGGAGACAGGACTACGTTGATTTGAGGGACATTGCCTCTGCCGTGAGTACGGTTCTTGAAAGTGATTGTTCCGGGATTTACAACATCGGCAGGGGACAAAGCGTCTCGAACCGCGAGCTCGCAGAAGAAGTCATTACGATCCTGGGATCGTCTTCCCGGATTTGCTTTTCCGGCGCAGCGGATCCGGATGACGAGCTGGATTGGACTGTCTCGATTGAACGGGCCCGCCGTGACTTGGGTTACGACCCTCGCCACTCACTGGGTGATTCGATTCTGTGGAGTGCAGGCCGGCGATGCGGATAGCCCTGATCAGTGACATTCATGCCAACTTCGAAGCCTTGAATGCGCTCCAGGAAGACCTCGTCGGAGTTGATCGAGTCGTTTGTCTCGGAGACATCATCGGTTATTACTGCCAGGTAAATGAGGTGGTCAGCACTCTTCGGGCATGGAACGCGCACTGCATCCTGGGGAACCACGACTGGTTCCTCGTCAACGGAGTCCCAGGGGAGGCAAACGACAGCGTCCGGTTCGGAATCGAGTTCGCTGATGCGGTGATCGATGCGGATCACCGCGCCTGGCTCTCGGGCCTGCCGGTTGCCTGGAGCGGAAGATTGGCTCGCAGTTTTTCAACCTGGTCCACGGGAGTCCATGGAGTCCCCTGCACCACTATCTCTACCCGGACAGCCCGAAGCTGGAACAACTGGATTGCTTCGACTACGACGTCATCGCGTTCGGGCAGACGCGGTCCGTACCTCAGGGACGGGGCACGCCCTCGCCTGATCAACCCGGGTTCGGTCGGCCAGTCCCGGCACAAGCCTAACGTGGCGTGCGCTGTTCTGATGGACACCGGAACCGGGGAGTGCCTCCCGATCGAACGACCCTATGATCCGAATCACGTGATCAGACTTGCAAGAAGCAGGGGGGCCGGCGCCTGGGTGGAACGACATTTCCGGGGCGGCGTTTAGGCTTACGGGAGGAGATCCGACTGAAAATGAACGAAGCGATCAAGATTCCCTTCAACAAGCCGACCCTGATCGGTCGCGAGCTCTTCTATATTTCACAGGTTATTCTCAGCGGCCGGTCCGCCGGTGACGCGGGATTTACCCGGCGCTGCCATACCCTGCTGGAGGAGGCCCTGGGCGTTCCCGGGGTCCTGCTGACTACCTCCTGCACTGACGCCCTGGAGATGGCTGCACTCTTGCTGCAGATCGAACCGGGAGACGAAGTCATCGTCCCCTCCTTCACCTTCGTAT
The DNA here is from genome assembly GCA_963777605.1 of uncultured Acidobacteriota bacterium. Classification (GTDB taxonomy): domain Bacteria; phylum Acidobacteriota; class UBA6911; order RPQK01; family JAPXNP01; genus CAVZRV01. The sequence continues at coordinate 284,408 of CAVZRV010000035.1, read as the reverse complement.
CGACTGTCAATGCCTTCGTCCTGCGAGGGGCCCGCCCCGTCTTTATTGATGTTCGGAAAGACACCCTGAACCTCGACGAATCGCTCCTGGAAGCTGCGATCACGCCCCGCACGAAGGCGATCGTCCCGGTTCACTATGCCGGCGTCGGCTGCGAGATGGACGTCATCGGCAAGGTGGCCTCCCGAAACGGAATCCCCGTTGTCGAAGACAACGCCCATGGCCTGTTCGGCAAGTACCGGGGGCGCTTTCTCGGAACGTTCGGCACGTTTGCGGCCCAGAGTTTTCACGAAACCAAGAATTTCATCTGTGGAGAAGGCGGCGCCATCCTCATCAACGACCCCGGCTACCTGGAGCGGGCCGAAATCGTGCGAGAGAAAGGCACCAATCGGAGCCGTTTCTTTCGGGGAGAAGTGGACAAGTACAGCTGGGTCGATATCGGGTCGAGTTTTCTTCCCTCCGACATCCTGGCCGCCTTTCTCTACGCCCAACTGGAAGCACGGGAAGAAATCCAAAGCCGGCGCAGGTGGATCTGGGAGTACTACCAGGATCACCTGTGCGATTGGGCGGATGAGAACCAGGTCCGCATGCCGGTCGTTCCTGGGTACTGCGAACAGTCCTACCACATGTTCTACCTGTTGCTTCCGTCGCTCGAAGCGCGGCAGGGATTGATTGAACATCTGCGAGAGCGCGGCATCTTGAGCGTGTTTCACTATTTGCCGCTGCACCTTTCGGAAATGGGAATCAAGTTTGGAGGCCGTCCGGGAGACTGCCCGGTGACCGAGTCAGTGAGTGATCGGCTGGTCAGAATTCCCTTTTACAACGACCTGACTGAAAAGGACCTGGCGGAGGTCGTTGAGGCGATTTGCCGGTTTCGGGTACCTGCCGGTGATTCGACCCCGCTTGAATCGCTTGGGGAATCCCCACGGCCTGCTCCGGGAGAAGCCGCCGAGTGAGCGACTCTGGAATCCGGCTGGGTGTGGCGATCGAAGAAACATGGAGTTTCTTCCGGGATCTCTTTGAGGATTTCCAACGTCACTATGAGGTCACCCAGTTCGAACGCAAGACATTCCAGTTGGCGATCTTCAACACGAGAATCAATCGGTATCGGTTGAATCGGGATATGGACCGATTCCTTGCCCGCAACGACGTCGTCTTCTTCGAGTGGGCGAGCGGGTTGCTGTCTGCGGCGACCCAGCTTTCGCAGAAGGCGCGAATCGTGACCCGGTTGCATCGGTATGAAATGTACGAGTGGGTCGAACGGATCAACTGGAACAGGGTTGACCGGGTAATTCTGGTCAGTGAGGCCATGAGGCGCGAGTTCACAGCACGATTTCCCGAATACGCTTCCAAGACCCGGGTGATTATCAGTTCCGTGTCATTAGACCGCTTCCGGCAGGCCGAACGAACCTACCGGGGCAACCTGGGAGTGCTATGCCAGCTGATTCCGAGAAAGCGTGTCTACGACCTGATCCTGGTGCTTGCCGAGATGCTGAAGGACGGGGACCGGTTCCATCTCCACATCGGGGGAGCGGATCATCCTGCTCACGGGGATTACTCGCTGGCGCTGCGCAGGATCGTAGAGCGCCTGGGCATTCAGGACCGGGTTACTTTCTATGGCAATGTTGAGGACACCCCCTCCTGGCTTGAGAAGATCGACGTGTTCATTTCCCACAGCTATTCGGAAGGGCTCCAGGTGGCCCCGATAGAGGCAATGGCCACGGGGTGCTACACTCTCGTCCACGGTTGGAATGGGGCCGAGGAAATGGTACCCGGCGACTGCATCTACCTGACCGGCGATGAACTCAAAGCCAGGCTGAGGGCCTACGCCGCTGCCTCCGAGGAAGAGAAGAACCGGCAGCAGGCGCGAATGCGGTCGATTGCCTGTGAGCAGTTCGATGCCGAGGAATCGAGGCGGAAATTCCGGGAAGTGATTGACGAACTCGCGTCTGGGAGGAAGGCTGGCTGATCAGTTGTCCTGGACGACGCGGAGGTTGCGGGGGCGCTCCGGTTCGGAAGGACCGCCCGAGTTCTCAGTGGGCACGAGTTTGAACGCCGCATCAGTTGTCAGGTTCTGTATTTGAATGGAAAGCCGGCCTTCTCCATCGCTCGTGACAACGGTCTCTGAAATGGGAACGGCCGGGTTGGCGATGCTGTACGGGTCCCACCGTTCCAGTTTGAAGGACGATCCGGCGGCAAATCCACCGATGGAGACCGTTCCTGACGCTGCCGGGATGGGAGCCCCGGAAACGACGTTCTTCCAGGTGTGCGACCGATTTTGAACCCAGAGATGAGCCAGTCCATCGCCGGGAGCCTTCTGGCCGACAACCCGGAACCCCGGGTTGTTCGTGGTGGCGGAAAGGTCCTGGTAGCGACCGTTGTTGAGATGAAGGCCGGAGAGGAAGGCGGCGACGCCGCGGTAAATCTCGTGCAAACCCTTGACCCCGTCGGGACCAGGCTGGTTCTCCCGATTCTCCGACCACCAGTACAACTCGTAGAGGGCTCCCGGGTCGAGCGATGACCAGAGGAAGTTGTGAAGCCAGATACCCTGCCGGTCTTGTGACAGGGCGGGGTTTTCCTTCTGCTCCGAGAGCAAATCGAGTCCTGCTTCACCACGGACAATCGGTTTGCCCGCGAGGTGGGCAGATGAAGCGGCCGAATCGACCAGAATGCGCGACGCACTGCTGTAGGCCAGGTGGTAGCCGGCTGCATCGGACTCCAGGGCGGCGTCCCGAATCCACCCGGTACTGACGTAAGCATGAACGTCCACGTAATCGATGTTGGGATAGCGCGGATTCTCCCAGACCTGCTGGGCGGGCAGGGAGTGCCAGAAAGAGGTGGTCACCAGGTGACCGTTGGGGTGGTCATAAGTGCACTTCGCGCTGTCGCCGGTTCCAACCGCTCGACCAAAGACCCGGCAATGCATGTACTTGCCGAATTCATCCGCCAGAATGTAATGCTGATCGCTGTAGGGGTCCCCTTCATTGAGCAGTTCCCAGGAGTGGATCGAAGTCGAGTACCCCCAACGGGCCTGAAGGTAGCGCCACCATGCCTGTTGAAGCCAGCGTACCTTGCCGACCTCCCGTCCGCGCCCGAAGAAGAAGGCGTCGTTGTCCTGGGCGAAGTTCCCGTCGAAATCGATCTTCTTGGAGATGACCTCGCTCTTTTCGAGGATGACCACCTTCAGGTAGACCCCGTTGCGTTCGGCCATCTCAACCAGGCGGTCGAGGTGATGAGAGTTGTGCTGCTGAAAGTAGTTCTGATGCTCCATCGACGGCTTGTGGAGGATTTCAGGCCCAAAATGCCCGCCTCCCAGGTTTTCGCGGATGGAAATGGTGTCGATGTAGACCTGGCCCGCGAGGACGTTTTCCAGGGTCAGAAAGAACTTGGGGAGAAAGTTGTTCGTTCCCGAAAACCATTCTCCGGTGATTGTCCCCCAAGAGGAGGGGGTATTCCCGCCATAGCCGGTGACGGCGGAACCGGTTCCGGCGTCGAATGCCCGGGAGTAGTTCTGCCAGGCGACGTCGGTCTTGACGACCAGACCATAGTTTTGGTGCCCCGTGTCTCTCGGCCCGGAGACCCCAAATCCCCGGTAGCGGACCTCCACCCGGTAGGTGGTGTTCGGCTTGACCTCCGTTGGAGTTCCCCAATAGCCGATCACCCGGCAGGCATCGAACCAGCTGGTGTTGCCGTCCGCTTTGTAATCGAGGCGCATCTTGATCGAGGTTTTCCCCTCGACTTCATCCTCAAAAGGAAGGACACCGGGGCGTGGAACGTAGCCCAGGTACTGATTCCGGATTTCGTAATAGGGGTTCCACTGCGATCCGAAAATCGATTCGGGCGTCCACCACATGCGCAGGAACTGGATCCCGTTGGCGGCCATTTTCTGAAAGTCTGCTTCGGTCAGGTCGGCGGCGGCCTGGTAACCGAGGCCGAGGAAGGGAGTCCCATCGTCGAATTCGAAATAGCGGGGATCGGTCGGGCTCACTCGGATGAAGCCCGGGGACGAAGCCTCCGCAACCTCAAATGTTCGTGGTGCGGACTCGACGGTGCCCCCCGCGTCGTGGGCTCTCAATCGAAACGCCCAGGTTCCCGGGCGGTTGGGCGCAAAGCGGACTTTCCAGCTGTACTGACCGGTCGGGTAGTACCAGGGCTTCCCGTCGCGGACTTCGTCTACAAAGGATTCGGACAGGAAGGAAGGCTGGACGTAGATGGTCGCCCAGTTGTCCGGGCTGAAGAGGCCGTCGACCGAGATCCCCGATGCAGAGGGAAGGCCGTTGGGAGGGGCCGAGTCGTAGGGCCACTGGAGATTGTCGGCTACGGTGGAGCCGACCTGAAAGGTGGCTTCGAATCGCCCAAACTTCGATACGCTGGTCGGGTGACTGATCGAAGTGATTTCCGGAGCTCCCTGGGCAAGGGAAAGGCAAAGCAGGAATGCTGTCAGGACGATTCCAGAGGTCCGATTCCTCCCGGGAGAACCCGTCGGGATGTGGTGCGTCGAACTTCCCTGTTTCATCGTTCTTTCTCCACCGCAACCCGGTGCGGGTCAAAACCGGGCGCCCTCGGCGACGTCATCCTGGGCTCAGTTTTCCTCAGTCACACGAAGGTTGCGCGGGCTCGCCGGAGCCGCGCCGTCGCTCAACTCGAAGTCGAGGTAGTTAATGTCGTAGCCGCCGATCTCGAACTTCAACGTCAAATCATGTTGACCCTTCGAAAGCGAGACTCCTTCGACCGTAATGTCGGTGAACTGCTCCCAGCCTCCCGTAAAGACCGGACTCAAGGTGGCTGTCGACTTCCCGTCGATCATGACGGTTACCTTCTTGGAGCTGGTGTTGTCGAGCGAAGCGACTCTTGCCGTAATATCGTACGTGCCGGCGGTCTGGGCGTCGATCACAAAACGTGCTTCGGCGCCGGGAGTGATCCCTCCGATCTTCAGTCCTCCGCCATTGTCTCCGGTCACGGTGACCTGAAAACTTCCCGCGGAGCCGGAATACTGTTCGACCTCCAGCCTGCCGGGGAGCGGGATTCTGTCGGGAACGATCCGCGATATCCCGGACAGGTAGACTGTCGGAGGGAACGGGAAAGGTGGGGCTCCAACGCTCTTGAATGCCAGGTCGCCGGTTTGGGGCGTGCCGGCACCAGGAGCAAACGAGACGCGGACCGTACAGCTCTGGGATGCGCCGAGGGAAAACGGAAAACCCGGACAGGTCCCCGTCGCTACCGAGAATGCAGATCCGCTACCCGAAGCAAAGGAGTCTCCGGTAACCGTAATGGAGGCATTTCCAATGTTCTTCAGGACCACTTCCCGGGTTGCGGGCGCGGTGCCTTCAACGACGCCAAACGGCAGGTAGACGGGAGAAACGGCAAGGGAACCCTTATTCGGTGGAGTGATTGGCGCCACCTGCTCGGGGATAATGCCCGCGATGAGGTTGGTCACCGAAACGCCGATCTCAGCTCGAATGCGGTCTTCCATCGGCCACGGCCACAGCGACTGGGCGTCCGAGCCGTCCGAGCCGTCCTTGAGAACGCCTTCAACGTATCGGTGCCTCAGGCGGGCCCCTTCGCCCGTCAAGGAAGGGCTGGAACGGTCCCACTGATCCTTGATCACCTCGATGTGGCTTGCCGTCACCGAATCCAGTTGGGCCAGGTCGGCCGGCCGGGCGTCGGCTCCGTTATAGGCGTGGCCGTTGTCGGCGAAAGTCGCCCGGTTAATCCGGTTGTTGGTGGCGGTTTCGCCGAAGTCTGCTGAGCGAATATTGACTTCCACTCCCAGCCCGGCATTGCGGGTGGCTAAAACGTCCTGGAGCAGGTTGTCCCTGAATTCACCGCTGGCCCGTATCGTGAATCCGTTTCTTGAAGACCACCCCGGATTGGACACAAAACTCGCCGGGGCGGCACTGGATGGCTGGGGGCGGATCGATCCCCAGTTGAAGAGGTTCCCCAGTTGATCGGTCCCGCCGCTGATCGAAATCGACCCCAGGATCTGGTTCCCTTCGACCAGGGTGTTCTGACTCAGGAGTCCGATCGAATCGAAATGACCGACCGAGATCACGTTCTCAAAGCTGTTGAAGGAGCCGTTGTATACCTCGACTCCGTCTCCCCATGGCCAGTGGTCGTGCCAATTTCTCCCGTCCCACCTCCGCCAGAATGCAAAGCAGCGCCGGTAAGTGTTGTCGTGGCCGTGGAAGATCTCGAACATCTTTCGGCCGCTTCCGGAGGCGACGGCGTCTTCGACCAGGTTGTAATTGCCGATGATGCCGATCACGTGACTGTTTCCATTGGTGTTGGCGTTGTAGCCGGAAATCCGTCGGAAAACGTTGTGATTCCCAGAGATCTGCCAGACCCAATCGTTGCTGTTGGCGGCGACGATTCCCTCGACGACGTAGTAGTCGCCGACCGGGTTTTCACCCTGCTCACCTTCCCAGGTGTCGCCGATTTTGACCGGGAGAATATCCCCGGTTCCGTCTCCATTGAGGTCACCGTCGATGAGGACGGCACCGTCGTTTTCGGCTCGGATCGTTATCGGGTTGCCGGCGCGCCCGTTGCGGCGCTTGGGGTTGAGGGATTGTCGATAGACGCCGTCCAGGAGCACGAGAACGTCTCCCGCGTAGAGCGATTGCCATGCGCGGTTGAAACTTCCCCAGGGTTGAGAGCGAGTTCCGGGATCGGAGTCCCGCCCGTTCGGCGACATGTAGTAGGTAGCGCCTCGCGATATGGTTGCCGAGAAGCAGAGAACAATCAGGAACAAATGAAAAAACTGTTTATTCATTGGGCTTTACCTAAGAGTTGCCCCTCTGGTGAGATCAGCCACGATAGTAGCACACCGTTTTTGACGAGAGAGTGACCAACAGCACAGCCGGATCGAGGTGGGGGATATCCCCAGTTCCGGCCTCAAGATACAGGGCAGCCGGCGAAAGACCTGCCGGAGGACAAGATCATGATCATTACTCAGACGCCGTTACGGGTCAGTTTTTTTGGGGGAGGGACCGACTTTAGAGGGTTCTTTCGCCAGGAGGTAGGCTGTGTACTGTCGAGTGCAATCGACCGGTACATCTTCGTAATTGTCAAGGAGCGGTTCGACGACAAGATCCGCGTTGGATACACCAAGACTGAAATGGTGGACGACATCGACGAGCTCGAGCACGAACTTGTCCGGGAATGCCTTCGCAAGACCGGGATAAGGAAGCGGATCGAAGTTTCTACAATGGGGGACATACCGTCCGCCGGGTCGGGAATGGGTTCCTCCAGCACCGTCACGGTCGGGCTACTGAACGCGATGTACGTCCATCAGGGAGTTGCCAAAGACTCGGCGACCTTGGCCAGGGAAGCCTGCGAAATCGAGATCGACATCCTCAAGAAGCCGATCGGAGAGCAGGATCAGTACATAGCGGCTTTTGGGGGACAGCGATTCATAGAGTTTGGGCGCAGCGGCGACGTCGGGGTCTCAACAGTCATCCTGGATGATGCCATCCGACGCCGGCTCAACGAGAACCTGATGCTCTTCTTCACCAACACGACCCGTCGCTCCGAGACGGTCCTCTATGAGCAGGTGAGCCGGATGAACGGCCAGCTTCCGCTGCTGCGTGAACTGAAACGCTTGGCCGGCGTCGCTCGCGAGACTCTCCTCGCGGGCGAGGTGGACGAGTTCGGGCGTCTCCTGGACACCAGTTGGAAGATCAAGAAACAACTGGCGAGCCGTGTTTCCAACGGCGAGATCGACAGCATGTACGAAGCGGCCCGGAGCGCCGGGGCGCTCGGTGGTAAGATTGCCGGAGCAGGTGGTGGTGGTTTTCTTCTTCTCTACTGTCCCCGCAATCGACAGGATGACGTCCGGTCGGCGCTTCACGCTCTTCCAGAGATGCCATTCCGCCTCGAACGAGACGGCACCAAGGTGATTTTCAACTACCGCCGCTGAATGCCATTCGGGTCGGCAGTGCGCAATGGACATCCCCGGCGGGGTTTTCAACAACGAATGCAGGGAGTACTCCAGTGAATAACCGCAAAATGGTCCTTCATTTTCTGGTCCTGTGCGGGACCTTTCTCGTCTCAAATGTCCTGGTTCGCTCACAGGGCAGTGACTACATGGGCTATCCCTACAACTACGACAGCATGAAGGGGCGAGTCGCCGATGATCGTCAACTCCAGTTCCTTCGCCTCCCGGGCACGTCGGAGGACTACAAAATCGGTCCTGGAGATGTGTTGGAGATCCACATCGTGGGGCTCAAAGACCTGTCACAAACGTTGAAGGTGAGCAATTCGGGCAGTGTCTCCCTTCCGTACCTGGGGACGCTCGAGGTTTCTGAAAAGACGGCCGTCCAACTGGAAGACGAGATCTCGACGCGGCTTGCCGAGGAGAACCTGATCAAGAACCCGGAGGTGCTCGTGTACATTAGCGAGTACCGTGCCAAGCCGATTTACATCCTGGGGCAGGTCGATCGTCCGGGCCAGTACATCATGTCTCAGCAACTGACCCTGATGGACGCGATCCTGCTTGCGGGCGGGCTCGATTTCACAGCGGGCCGTTATGGCTATCTCCATCGCCTGATCACGGAGTCCGACAATTCCGACAACGTCGCTCCTGCCGTGATCAGCGGCGACGGTTCTATTGGATCTCCACAGACTGCCGTTACCCGGATCGACCTGCAGCCGGCCAAAGAAGGCGGCGTGATTTCTCCCAATCCCGCGATGCGCCGGGGGGACACTTTCTTCATCCCAGAACGGAAGATTGAAACCTTTTTTGTGGTCGGCGACGTGCACAGCGCCGGGGCTTTCGAAGTGCCTCCGGAAAACGAGCTCAAGGTATCCCAGGCCATTTCCCAGGCCGGAGGACCGACCAAGACCGCGAAGCTGGGCGACGGCCTGCTGGTCCGTTACGACAAGACGGGTTCCCGGAAGGAGATGGCGGTGGACTTCGGCGCGATTTTGAGGGGCGATCAGCCCGACATTCTGGTCCAGGCCAACGACGTTATCTTCATTCCTGGCAGTAACGCCAAGACGGTGGGGTTCGGGCTGCTGAACATTGTTCCGGGAATCGTTCAGAGCGCAATTATCTACGGGCCGATTCGATGAAGCGGAGCGACTTCGCCATGAAAATACACTGGAAATCATTCGTCTTAATTCTGGCCGTCCTGTCGGCTTTGTGGGGCGTGCCGCAGGCTCAGGCAGGGGACGGGCCCAAGGACACGAAGAAACCGGTCGCACAGGATACCTCTCCCGATTACCGGTTGGGACCGGGTGATCTTCTCTCGATCCAGGTGTTCGGCCTGGACGACCTGAACCAGGAAACTCGCATCAGCAACTCGGGCAAGATCCACGTGCCGTACCTCGGATTACTTTCCGTCGGCGGCCTCAGTGCTGCGGAGCTGGAGACCGGGATTGCACGCCGGCTCGAGGAGAAGCAGTTGATTCGCGATCCAAAGGTACACGTCTTTGTGACGGAGTATCGAGGGCAGCCTGTTTACTGCCTCGGGGAAGTGATGATGCCCGGTCAGTTCATCATCATGGACAAGCAGATGCACCTGATGGACCTGCTCACGATGGCCGGCGGCGCTAACGAGGTGGCCAGTTCAACCGCCTACCTCTACCGTCGGGGGGCGTCAGCATTGTCTGCAAAGGGTGAAGTGACGACAGAGGAGACGCCGAAAATGGCCGGCGGAGACTCCGTTCAAGAGTCCCCCGACTACCAGGTGATCCCGGTTGATATCGACGCCCTTCGGGAGGGGAGCCAGATCGCGCTTAACGTTTCGCTCAAGGGTGGCGACGTGTTCTATGTGCCCGAGCGAAAGCGGAATTTCTTCTACGTGGTTGGCGATGTCGGGCATCCCGGCGCCTACGAGATTCCCCAGGGAGAGCAACTGCTGGCCACCCAGGCCCTCTCGTCCGCCGGAGGGCCTACCCGGACGGCAAAGATGAGTGACGGGATCCTGGTGCGGGAAGGCGAGTCCGGCAGCCGCCAGGAACTCAAGCTCGACTTCGCCGCGATCCTCAAAGGGAAATCCCCGGACTACCCGGTTCGACCGGACGACGTCATCTTCGTCCCGGGAAGCGCCGCCAAGACCATTGGCTACGGCCTGCTCGGAATTATCCCCGGGCTTGCGCATGGAGCGGTGATTTACGGCCCCCAGAGGCATTGATTGGGATCGATCTCCGGCACTCCTGTCGGTGGAGCGTTCCATTTGCGGAAGCAGCACCATCCGGGTGTGTGTCGACAGCGGTCCCGTGGAGATTGATTGCTGCTTCACTCCTTTGATTCCGGCGACGGGGGGGAATGTTTAATCGGATGACTACTGAGTACCCAAGGGACGATTGTCTCGGCGCCCTGTTCGAAGAACAGGCAGGGCGAACTCCCGACGCCGTTGCCGTGGTTTTTGAGAACTGTCGCCTTACCTACCGGGAACTGAATGACCGGTCGAACCGGGTAGCTCACCACCTGAGGCGGCTGGGGGTTGGGCGCGACCTGCTTGTCGGGGTTTGCCTGGAACGTTCGCTGGATCTGATCGTTGGGTTGCTGGGAGTTGTAAAGGCGGGAGGGGCTTACCTCCCTCTCGACCCCGAATACCCGGGGCAGCGGCTCGAGTGGATGGTCCGGGACGGAGGTTTGAAGTGGATCCTGACTCGACAGTCTGAGGGGGGAACAGTTGCCGGCCTGGGGGCCGAGTTGGTGCTGATCGATGACTTGGAGTCGTTCTCGAAAGATACCGGCAATCCCGAGCCGGTCAATCAGGCTACCGACCTGGCTTATGTGATGTACACCTCGGGGTCAACCGGGGAGCCCAAGGGCGTGAGTGTCGTCCACCGAGGGGTAGTGCGACTCGTGAAGGGCCCAAACTACGCCAGTTTCGAGACCGACGACGTCTTCCTGCAGCTGGCGCCGGCCGGATTTGACGCCTCCACGCTGGAGATCTGGGGCTGCCTTCTGAACGGAGGACGCCTGGTGGTCATGAAGCCGGGGCAGCCGACACTGAGAGAACTGGGTGAGGCAATCCGGGCCGCGGGCGTCACCACTCTCTGGCTGACGGCGAGCTTGTTTCACCTGATGGTCGAGGAGGAGTTGGAGAGTCTCGCCGGTGTCCGCCAGTTGTTGGCCGGGGGGGACGTCTTGTTTCCCACTCACGTCAGAATGGTGCTAAGGAAGTGCCCGGGAGTGACGGTCATTAACGGTTATGGGCCGACGGAGAACACGACGTTCACCTGCTGCCACCCGATGAAGTCGGTTGAGGATCTTGGGGAGGGGGCGGTTCCCATTGGGCAGCCGATTTCGAATACGTCGGTCTACCTCCTCGACGGCGAGGCCAACCGGTGCCGGCCGGGGTTATCGGCGAACTCTATGCCGGCGGTGACGGGCTGGCCCGGGGCTACTGGGACCGGCCGGCCCTGACGGCGGATCGTTTTGTGCCGGATCCCTTCAGCGGGAACGGGTACCTGTACCGTACGGGCGACCTGGCTCGCCGCCGCGACGACGGGGTCATCGAGTTCCTGGGAAGGCGTGACCACCAGGTCAAGATCCGGGGCTACCGGGTCGAACTGGAGAGATCGAGGCTGCCCTGCGCTCTCTCGACGGAGTCATAGACGCCGTCGTGGCTGCCCGTGACAATGGACCCGAACAGGAAAAGAGCTTGGTCGCATACGTCGTCGGGAACACTGAGCCCGATGGCAGTACCGCCGAAATCCGAAGTTTCTTGGAGGCGCACTGCCGGCGTATATGGTCCCGACGATGATCCGTCGTTGGAATCTCTTCCGCTGACCGCGACCGGCAAAGTAGACCGGAACCTGCTGGCTCGCCAGCCGATTTCCGCGGCGCCTCCGACGCCCGGCGTAGCCGCCCCTCTGTCGGACATTGCTGCCGCGCTCGGGGACATCTGGAAGCGCTGCTTCGTCCTCCCGGGTCAGCCCGAGCGACAACTTTCTCGAGTTGGGGGGGCACTCCTTGCTGGCCGTCCGGCTGATCGCCCGGATTGCTGACGCTTTTGGCGTGGATTTGCCGCTCCGGATGGTCTTCGAGAATCCGGCCCTGGCGGCCCAGGCCCATTGATCGAGAAGAACCTTCCTCATGCCCGGCCGCGGACCCGGCTGCTTCGGCCTTCGGGAGCCGGCAGGTGCCGGTTCCTTCGGCCAGGAACAGCTCTGGTTTCTGGAGGAGCTGGGGGTGGAGGCGGGGACGTACAACGTGGTGAGCGGGGTACGCCTGAGGGGGGAATTGAAGGAGGAGGCGCTGGAGCGGGCACTGGGGGAGATGGTGCGCCGGCACGAGGTGCTGCGGACGGTCTACCGGTGGGACGGGGAGCGGGTGGTGCAGGAAGTCCGGGAAGGGTCGAAGTCGAACTGAGCCGGGAGGACCTGAGGGAGCGGAGCCGGGAAGAGCGGGCAGAGCGGGTGCGGGAGCGAGGCGTGGAAGCGGAGACGCGAGGCTACGACCTGGAACGGGACCCGATGTTGCGGGTGTGGCTGTTGCGGTTGGGCAAGGCGGAATGGGCGATGTGGGTGAGCCTGCATCACATTGCGACGGACGGCTGGTCGTTGGAGGTTTGGTGGGAGGAGCTGAGCGCACTCTACGGGGCGTACTGCGAGGGCCGGGATTCGGAACTCGAAGAGCCGGAGGTGCAGTATGGAGATTTCGCGATCTGGCAGCGGGAGCAGCTGACGGAATCGGAACTGGACGGGCAGCTGGAGTACTGGAAGGGGGAGATGGCTGGGGTGCCGCTGCTGGAGTTGGCGACGGACCGGCGCAGGCCTGCGGTGCAGAGCTACCGGGGCGGGCGTCGGGAGTTCGAGCTGGGGCGGAAGTGGCGACCGGCTGAAGGGGTTGAGCAGGGACGAGGGGGCAACGGCGTACATGACGCTCCTGCGGGGTTTGTGACGCTGTTGTTTCGATACACGGGCCAGGAGGATTTGGAGTGGGGATGCCGGTGGCGAACCGAGACCGGCCGGAACTGGAGGGACTGATCGGGTTTTTCGTGAACACGCTGGTGGTGGGGACAAAGCTGGGAGGAGATGTGAGTTTTCGGGATTTCCTGGGCGCGTGAAGGAGAAGATACTTGCGGCACAAGAACACCAAGAAGTTCCGTTCGAGAAGCTTGTGGAGGTGTTGAACCCGGAGCGAGACCTGAGTCAGAATCCACTCTTCCAGGTGGTCTTTGCCCAGCAGGAGCACGGTATAGGGGGCTGTCAGGACTGGAAGGGGAGCGGCTGGAAGGAGAGGGGGAACGGGTCCGCCGTGGGGTGGAGTCTCGTGTCTGGGAAGGAGAGGCGGGGATCCGGGGAGAGATTCTGTACAACCGGGACCTGTTTGAGGAAGAGACGGTAAAGGGGATGGCGGGACACTACGGAAGGCTGGTGGAAGAGGCGGTGAAGGCCCCCGGGACTCCCCTCTCCCCCGGATTCCCCTGATGGGCCCATCGGAACGACACCAGTTGCTGGCCGAGTGGAGCCCAGAACTCCCAGCTCGTTTCCGAGGAGATCTGTATCAAGCAAGGCTTCGAGCAGCAGGTGGAACGAACCCCGGAAGCTGTTGCCGTTGTTTTCCGGGATCGTCCAACTGACCTACCGCGAGCTGAACGCCCGGGCGAACCGGCTGGCCCATCGTTTGCGAGCGCGCGGAGTGGGTCGAGGCGTCCTGGTCGGAGTCTGTCTCGAACGTTCACTCGAACTCGTCGAAGCGTTGCTGGGAGTCGTGAAAGCAGGGGGTGCTTATCTGCCCCTCAATCTGAGAAATCCCCGCGAGCGTATCCAATGGATGATGACTGATGCACTCGGACGCCAGGATTCGCGCATCGTCCTGGCGGACGAGGCATCGAAGCACCTGGTTGAAGCCGGGGGTTTCGAGGTGATCATGATCGACGAGTTGTCGCCGGCGGACGAAATGGAGGTGACAACAAATCCGGTGTTGCCCGCGGGCGAGGGCGGGTCGGACCGGCTGGCTTACGTGATCTACACCTCGGGTCCCCGGGCAGCCCAAAGGGGTCCTCGTGCCCGACCAAAACGTGATTCGGCTGCTCACGGCGACCGATCCGCTGTTCGGCTTCCGGAAGGCGACAGGAAATCAGCAGGAAGTCTGGACGCTGTTTCACAGCCCGGCCTTCGACTCTTCGGTCTGGGAATTTTGGGGAGCGCTCCTGCACGGCGACCGACTGGTCGTTGTCCCGCCGGAGACGGTGTTGTCGCCTCGCGATTTCTACAGCCTGCTGATTGACGAGAATGTGACGGTCCTGAACCAGACTCCGTCGGCTTTTCGGCAGTTAATCCGAGAGGACTCCGCCCGGTCCGCGCGGGAGCAGAGTACCTGAAACTCCGATCAGCCGTCTGGAGAGGCAACGAGATCGCGACTTCGCCCTGCTCGGGGAGTGGACACGACCCCATCCCCTCGGGAATCCGACTCTGGTGAACATGTACGGAATCACCGAGACGACCGTTCACGTCACGCACCACGAGGTCTCGCCGGAGGAACTTGACCTGGGAATGAGCCTGATCGGTCGGCCTCTTCCAGGATGGGCTGTCTGCCTGCTCGATTCCCATCAGGAGCCCGTTCCCATTGGAGTCTTCGGGGAGATTTACGTTGGTGGCTTGGGGTTGGCCAGGGGCTACCTGGGGCGACCCGACCTGACCGGATTCCGCTTCGTTTCCAGTTCATTCGAGAGTGAACCGCTGAAACGTCTCTATCGGAGCGGATACCAGGCCCGGTGGCGCCGAGATGGCACTCTTGAATTCGGTGGGCGGATCGACAGCCAGATCAAGGTCCGGGGATTCCGGATCGAGCCGGCCGAGGTCGAGGCGGCAATCCGGCTCCACCCGTCCGTGGTTGACGTTGCCGTGATCGATCGCGTCGAGGTGGAGACGGGTGAGTCGAGAATGGTCGCATACCTGGTCACCCGTGCGGGCCAGGCTGTCACCCCAGATGGCATGCGAACTTTTCTCTCGACGCGTCTTCCCGATTACATGATTCCAGCGGCGTTTGTGGAATTGCAGGCCCTCCCCCTCACCGTCAACGGGAAACTGGATCGATCGGCCTTACCCGACCCGGGGTTTGAGCGCCCGCAGCTGGCAACCCGCTACGCTGAGCCACGGAGCTGTTCTTCGAGCGCACCGTTGCCAGGACCTGGGAAGAAGTCCTGGGCCTCGAGCGGGTCGGCCTCTACGACAACTTCTTCGATTTGGGGGGCCACTCCCTGAAGGCGGTACAGTTGGCGACTCGCCTCTCCGAGGCGACGGGCGTTTCAGTACCGGTCCGAAAGTTATTTGAGTCCCAGACAGTTTTCGCCCTGGCGGCCGCTCTGGCCGAGCCCGAAGCCGTCACCCTGCCGTCGGTTGATCAGGGGATCCGTCAACGGTCGACTCAAGGTGCCCTTCCCCTTTCCTTTGGCCAGGAACGACTCTGGTTTCTGGAGGAGCTGGGGGTGGAGGCGGGGACGTACAACGTGGTGAGCGGGGTGCGCTTTGAGGGGGGAATTGAAGGAGGAGGCGCTGGAGCGGGCACTGGGGGAGATGGTGCGCCGGCACGAGGTGCTGCGGACGGTCTACCGGTGGGACGGGGAGCGGGTGGTGCAGGAAGTCCGGGAAGGGTCGAAGTACGAACTGAGCCGGGAGGACCTGAGGGAGCGGAGCCGGGAAGAGCGGGCAGGGCGGGTGCGGGAGCGAGGCGTGGAAGCGGAGACGCGAGGCTACGACCTGGAACGGGACCCGATGTTGCGGGTGTGGCTGTTGCGGTTCGGCAAGGCGGAATGGGCGATGTGGGTGAGCCTGCATCACATTGCGACGGACGGCTGGTCGTTGGGGGTTTGGTGGGAGGAGCTGAGCGCGCTGTACGGGGCGTACTGCGAGGGCCGGGATTCGGAACTCGAAGAGCCGGAGGTGCAGTATGGAGATTACGCGATCTGGCAGCGGGAGCGGCTGACGGAATCGGAACTGGACGGGCAGCTGGAGTACTGGAAGGGGGAGCTGGCTGGGGTGCCGCTGCTGGAGTTGGCGACGGACCGGCGCAGGCCTGCGGTGCAGAGCTACCGGGGCGGGCGATGTGAGTTTGAGCTGGGAGCGGAAGTGGCGAGCGGAGTGAGGGAGTTGAGCCGGGAGGAAGGGGCGACGGCGTACATGACGCTCCTGGCGGGGTTTGTGACGCTGTTGTACCGGTACACGAGACAGGAGGGGTTTGGGGTGGGGATGCCGGTGGCGAACCGGGAGCGGCCGGAAGTGGAAGGGCTGATCGGGTTTTTTGTGAACACGTTGGTGGTGCGGACAAAGCTGGGAGGAGAGGAAAGTTTTCGGGAGTTGGTGGGCGCGGTGAAGGAGAAGGTGCTGGCGGCGCAGGAGCATGAAGAGGTGCCGTTCGAGAAGGTGGTGGAGGTACTGAAGCCGGAGCGGGACCTGAGCCGGAATCCGTTGTTCCAGGTGGTGTTTGCGCAGCAGGAACGAGGGGAGTGGGGGCTGTCGGGACTGGAAGGGGCGCGGCTGGAAGGAGAGGGGAAACGGGTCCGGTTTGACGTGGAGATTCATGTTTGGGAAGGAGCCGAGGGGATCCGGGGAGAGATTCTGTACAACCGGGACCTGTTTGAAGAAGAGACGGTGAAGGGGATGGCGGGACACTATGTGAGGTTGGTGAGAGAGGCTGTGACGGCCCCCGAGATGCCGCTCTGCCGGATCGTCCTGACGGGCCTGGGTGAGGCGTTGTTGTCGGGAGGGCTTCCCGGAAGCGGAGAGCGTCTCAAACCTGGGGATGCAATGGTGCTTTCTCCAGGCCGGCGCTCGAACCGCGGACCACGGCCGGACACGTGAGTTGCGGAGCAATCCGTGGGGAGCCGGCGGCGCGTGGAGCCCCGAAGTGACCTGGAACGCCTGATGGTGGACATTTGGGCGGAGACCTGGGGCTTGAGCACTTGGGGTTGAAGACGATTTCTTCGCGCTGGGGGGGCATTCGCTCTTGGCGTTGAAGCTGATTGCCCGTGTTCGTGGGTGTTGGGTTTTGAAATCCCGCTCCGCCGGCTTTTTGAGAATCCGACGGTGGCCGACCTTGCGGAGGCCCTGGTCCGTGAGGAACCTCGCCCGGGGCACGCGGCCGAGGTCGCTGCGTTGTACGCGCGGGTTGCCGCGCTTTCAGAAGACGAGGCAGCCGAGCAGCTGAGACAACTGAATTCTGGAAAGGAGCCGCGGTGAAGTCGCGTCCGCCGGCTGCGAGCAGTGGCAGTTGTTTGAGGCACTGGCCTCGAAGGAGGGACTGTCTGCGCGAAGCTCGATCAGCCCCCGCGGTGGTTCGGGCCCCCTGCCGCTCTCCTTCTCCAGGAACGGATGTGGTTCCTGGAGCAATTTGGCCTGCACGGGCACTTTCACATTGTTGAGTTGGTCCCATTCGAGGCCGGCTGGACGAGGGGCTTCTCTCAGGAGCCTCGAGGAAGTCGTCCGGCGACACCAGGTCCTTCGGACCCGTTACTTCTCCCACGAGGGGAATCCGTCCCAGGAGGTCCTCTCCGAATGGGCATTCGAATTGCCTCGAGTCGATCTCGAAGGCCTCTCTCCCGAAGAGCAGAAAGAACGGTCCGCACCTGGGCGGCGGAAGAGCGTTCGGCCATTCGACCTCGAGGCGGAACCGACTTTTCGCGGCCGGCTGCTCAAGTTCGCGGCCGAGGAATACGTGCTTCTTCTGGTAATGCATCACATCTCTTGGGACGGCTGGTCGCTGAGTGTCTTTTGGCGGGAAGTCTCCGAAATTTACGCTGCGCTGGAGTCGGGTGGACCGACGTGATGTTCTGGCGCCGCCCCCGATCAGTACAGTGATTTTGCTTTCTGGCAGCGGGACTGGCTCCAGGGCGAGGAGTGGAACCCCACCTTGTCTTTGGCGGGAAGAATTGTCCGAATTTGCTCGTTCTCCAGCTCCCGTGGACGCCTCGCCCTGCGGTTCAGGGTCGCCGGGGTGCGATAGCGGATGCGGATTGCTGAGGATTTAACGGGACGGCTGAAGGAATTGAGCCGGGACCAGGGCGCGACCCTGTTTATGACGATGATGGCTGCGCTGAAGTTCTTCTCAGCCGGGTAAGCGGCCAGGAAGATTTTGGGGTTGGGGTGCCGGTGGCCAACCGGAATCGGGAAGAGATCGAGAACCTCGTCGGCTTTTTTGTGAATAACCTGGTCGTGAGAGCCGATCTGACCGGGCGACCGACGTTCCTCCAGTTGTTGGAGCGGGTCCGCACCGCCACTCTTCGGGCCCTGGCCAACCAGGAACTGCCGTTCGAGAAAGTCCTGGCGGAACTCCACCCGGAACGGGATCTGAGACGGACTCCCCTGTTCCAGGTTGCCTTCAACATGCTGGCCCTTCCCGACTATCAGCCGCGGCTTGGTGAGTTGGAGGTGGAGACTGCCCCTGGAGCATGCTAACGCCAATTTTGACTTCACGTTCTACGTTGCCGACGCCGGGCCTGAGATCGAGATTTCCGTTGTTTTCAACGCCGACCTGTTCTCCCGGGAGCGGATGGAGGAGTTACTGGGCCAGTACTGCCACCTGCTGGAGGATATCGAACGGGACCCGGGTCACGACGTGGGGGACTATTCACTGGTTACACCAACCTTCCGATCGCTCCTGCCCGACCCCCAGGCCGAGTTGGAGGACGACTGGAAGGGCCCGGTCTTCAGCCCCTTGAGCCGGTGGGCCGCCGAGGAGCCGGCCCGGATCATCGTCTCCGACCCGAAGAAGGACTGGACTTGCCGGGAACTGGAAGTCGCCTCCAACCGGCTGGCGCGCTACCTGCTTAATCGTGGAGTGGCCAGGGGTGAGGTGATCAGCATATGGGCATCGCGAAGTGCAGCGCTGGTCTGGGCCGTCCTCGGGATCCTGAAAGCGGGAGCGGCGTTCCTGATCCTCGATCCGGCCTATCCTCCCGAGCGCCTGGCCGAGTACGTGCGCCAGGCTCGACCGAAAGGACTGCTCTCGATTTCCGACGCCGAACTTCCGGGTGAGGTGAGTAGCCTTGTTCCCTGGGTGGACACGATCCCGACCGGTACAGGATCGGCACTGGGTATCGGAGAAGCCCTGGATAGCCAGCCGGATACTCTCCCGGAAGTCGTGCTGACGGCCGGTGACCTTGCATATGTGACCTTCACGTCTGGGTCCACAGGCCGGCCCAAAGGGGTACGAGGGCTTCACGGTTCTCTCTCCCACTTCCTCCCCTGGATGACGGAATCGTTTGGTTTGCGGGCGGAAGATCGTTTCAGCATGCTTTCGGGACTCGCTTTTGACCCCCTTCAGCGGGAGATATTCACTCCGCTCTGGGTGGGCGCCCGGATCTGTATTCCCGGTCCGGACCTGCTTGACGGAATCGGGCGGCTGGCTGACTGGCTGATCCGCGATGGGATCACTTTTGCCCACCTCACCCCGGCGATGAGCCAGATCCTGATTGAGGGGATTGACGAGTCGCGCAGCCTGGACGGCCTCCGCTATGTCTATTTCGTCGGGGACCGCCTGACCGGCGATCTCGTGAATCGCATGCGGCAGTTCGCCTCCTCTGCCACTTTCGTCAATTCCTATGGCTCTACTGAGACCCAGAGAGCGGTTGGCATCTTCGAGATTCCCCCGGGACAGGGCCTCTACCAGGAGAGCGAGGTCCTGCCGAGTTGGGCGCGGCATACCCGATGTTCAGCTCCTGGTTCTGAACCCGTGTGGAGCGCTCGCCGGGATGGGTGAGCTGGGGGAGATCCTGGTCAGGAGCCCCCACATCGCCGGGGGCTACATTGGAAGTCCTCTCGACCGCGAAGCCGCCTTTATAACGAACCCGCTTCGAGACCGGGACGCTGACCCCGTCTACCGGACGGGAGACCTGGGTCGGTACCTGCCCGACGGTAGGCGCTTTTCCTCGGGCGGAATGACGATCAGCTCAAGATCCGTGGAATCCGGGGGTTGAGCCGGCCGAGATTTCTGCGGTCATTGCCCGCCATCGCGACGTGCGCTCGAGTGTCGTCCTCGGGGAGCCAGGCAGCGACGGGCAGCCGATCCTGGTGGCATATGTAGTCGTTGAACCGGGCCGGAGCCTGGACACCGCGAGCTTCGCCGGCACGTCGGACGATTTCTTCCCCGCGCCCTGGTTCCGTCTGCATTCACCTTCCTCGAAACGAATCCCGCTTACTCCGCGGGGAAAGATCGACCGGGCCGCCCTTGCAGAGGAGCGGGTGAGACAGTCCAGAAGCGAACGATCCGGATCGGAAGCCCATTCCGATCTCGAGAAGAAAGTCTTGCGGATCTGGCAGGAACTTCTCGGAGCCGGCTCGTCGGGGACCGGAGAGAACTTTTTTGACTGCGGAGGCCATTCGCTGCTCGCGGTCCGGTTCCTGTACAGGGTTGAGTCGGAATTGGGGGTGAATCTCCCGCTGGCACTGTTCTTCCAGAATCCGACCGTTGAAGGGGTGGCCCAGGCTATCGAACGCCAGAAGGGACTGGCCCGCTGGCCAGCCCTGGTTTCAATCCGGCCGTCCGGATGGAGACCGCCCTTCTTTTGTATTCATCCGTTCTGCGGCGACGTGGTGGGATTCGGGATCTGGACGAAGTACCTGGATGATGAACAGCCGTTCTATGGACTGAGAGCCCGAGGCCTGGATGGGATTGGAAGTCCCAGCGATCGAATCGAGGATATGGCGGCCGAGTACATCGAAGCGATCCAGGGAATCCAGCCGACCGGCCCCTACTATCTGGGTGGATATGGTCCGGGTTCGGTGACTGCGTTCAAGATGGCTCGCCAACTGCGGGTCGCAGGTGAGGAGGTCGCGTTGACGGCGGTCATCAACTGCGCGGCTCCGGGATCGAGCTACCACTCGATCCACTGGAGTCCCCGTTTCCCTCTCCGTCTTCTCCGTAACCTTCCTTATTGGATCGCCGAGCTGGCGCGGCTGGGCTACGCCAAGTCCGTTTTCCGGTTTCACGAGCTCCTCCGTCGAGAGGTCCTGGTGTCGCGGATGGCTCGCAGCCTGCGGCCGGTGACCCTCCTCCAGTCTGCCAAGTTGAAACTCAAGGCCAAGGCACGCCAGGTCATCGACGAACATGACCTGGCCCGTCTCGACAGCGGGGGAGTCCCGACCACCCACGAAATGCGGCAGTCACGAGTTGCCCGGGCCCACCGCGATGCCCTTGCCGGGTATTTGCCGCCGGGCAGCTACCCTGGAGATTTGGTGGTTTTCCGAACGAAGCGCCAGCCTCTGCTCTGCTCCTTCGCCCCCGACCTCGGCTGGAGTGAAATCGTCACCGGCCGAATCCAGGTCATCGAAATCCCGGGTTCCACCCGGGCCCTCCTCAAAGAACCCTACGCCCGCTCGTTCGCCAAAGAGTTGGGCAGGTCCTCCAGCAGATCCAATCCCGGTCGTAACCCGGCCGGCCCCTCCGGATCGTATCTCCGTTGCCGATTGTCGAGAATTCTGACACAGGGGTTTACTCGCGTCCACGTATCGTTCGGGCTGGACAACCACAGATTGCAGTGCTCTTGTCTGCCCGATTCCCGGGTGAGGTCTGAAAGGCGCGTTGCCCGCCCGGCCCTTGAGCGGGTCCGACTGGCCAATGACTTTTCCCCAGAATTTGGCCAATAAAATTCCCCACCTTGATTACGATCTATTCTGAATCCGAGTCAAAGAGATTTCCCGGGTTTGGTTTTCCTTTCTGCTCGGGGGCCAGCTAGGAGTCTGCGCGGCAGGAACCTCCGCGAACAAGTACGCGAGTGGTAATGAGCGCTTCTCCGGAAGCTCAATAACCAATACCAGTGCTGCCGAAAGCCGAATCCATCAGGGTTCGAAGCCAGATCCAGGTCTGGCGGTTGAGTCGATCAGGCGTCGCGCTCATTGCATTCGCGTACCGAAACTTCCGGCCTCGGTCCGTCCTTTCCACGCTTCGCGCAACAGTTTCCCCGCTGAATACTTCCCGCCGATCGGACGGCCCTGCCTATCTGTAACCGTTAGAGCCAGGACTCGACACTCCGAGAGCCTTGAAGCCTCGCGAATTCTCAAAGGAAACGGCCGGCTACCCTGGAGAGCAACCGGCCGTGATCATCAGCAGTTCTGATAGTGCAGAGAGGCGACTGCGACTAGATTCGGCGTTTCAGGCCAAGGCCCAGCAGTCCAAAACCCAAGAGAAACAGAGTGCCCGGCTCCGGGACGCGAAGAAGAAAAGCATCACTGTCACTCTTCACCACATAACCACCGTCAATACTGCGAACATGGATTCCAATCGGCATCGCTCCGCTTGCGATCGCTCCAGCTACATCCGCAGGAGTATGGTTTCCAGCCAAGTAAAAGAAGAACTTCGCCGACTCTCCTGGCGAGAGACCTGCCGAAGCGTCGCTGCCCACATCCGCTTCAGGGCTCCAGTAAGCATCAGACGGGTTGCCACCCGGCAGATGTCCTGGACTGGCAGAGTCGCTCCAACCAGTTTGGAGTGGGGTCACGTAGCCATTCAGTAATCTCAGAGAGTCATGCCAGTAAATCTCTGTAAGGTTGGAAGCCACAGGTCCAAGATTGGAGAACAAGAAACCGATCTGTGTCCCTCCTGCCTCACTTGAGATCGTCAACTTGAACTGGGATCCATCGAGTGTTGTGTTTCCGTCAAGACTGGATGAGTTGAAATAGAACACCGGATCCGCCATTGCTGGCGTCAGGCAAAGAAACAACAGGGCAATTAAGGCGAGAGAGGATTTTCTATTCATAAGAAGACAAACTCCGTTTTCTCCTTTAACTTGCAGCATGATCCATGCCAGAGTTCTGAATGTGCATTACACAGAGCCACAAGAGAATTAGAATCTGCAGGTTACGGCAATGAAGTGGGTACTATGGAATTTGGCGATTCTCTGTAAATGGAGGGAAAGTGTCGGAAAAGATTACAGGGCTTGAAAGCCAGAAGTAATGATAGGTCCCGAGGTTTGCCGGCGGGTTCCTGGTTCAACGTTCCGGGTTCCTGTTCACACACTCCCAATTGGTGCGTTCCAACGAAAGATTCCTCAGCACGAGCAGTGAGACGCGGAAAACGGTCGTTCTCCTCAGGCCGGCGTCGGCGGGGCGGTCAGGAGGATCGGCCTGTGTCGGAGCTGACATGCCGCCCGACCGGGTCGGGCTCGGGGCCGTTCACTGAGTTGACCCAGGACTACGCCTTCGGCTGCGTCCTGGGCTACTTCATAACGCCTCGCCAGAAGCGGTGCTCAGCCCGAAGCCGGTGTCGGGCTGCACGACCCCCTCGAAGAAGCCGATCCCCAATACCCAAAAACCAAGCCCCAGGCACCGGAAACCTGAAACCCCGGAACCTCGAAACCCTTGAATCATCCATTTTCCGCCAGCGTACTCCGTGCCTCGGCAGCGCCGTCGAAATCAGCCGAAAGCTCGAGCGCCTTCCGCGATCTCTCCCTGGCGTGGTTATGCCGGCTGCTTGTCGGCGTTTAGGGGGCTGGTTCCTGGTCGCTCCTACCCTATTTCCGCCAGGGTGGTCTTTGCTTCGGCGACGCCGTCGAAGTTCTGCGACATCTCGAGCGCCTTGCGGAGGGTCTGCTTGGCGTGGATGCTGTCGCCCTTCTTGAAATAGGCCATGCCGAGCCGGTAGTAGTGCTGGGCCTGAGGCTCACCCTGGTTGACGGAGAACTCGTACTGGTCCACGGCGAGCGTGTAATTGCCCATCTTGTAGTAGATGTAGCCGAGCGTGTCGGCATAGTGCGCGTTCTGGCCGTCGATCTTGTCGGGCCCGCTGGGCCAGGCTCAAGGCCTCGGTCAGGTCTCTCGCCCCGGCTCGCAAGCAGCCAGGCCAGGTTATTGGCGGCCGCCCCGTAACCCGGGCTGTCTTCGGGAAAGAACTCCAGGCTCTTGCGATAGAACTGAACGGCCTCGGCACCGTTTGCCCGAGGCATCCAGGTAGTAAGCCTTGAGGAGATAGGCCGGCGCGAACTGGTTGTTCTTGGCGATCAGTTCGTCCACTTCCTTGATCGCTTCAGGAAGCTTCTTCTGGGCCATCATCAGTTCGCCCAGCAACAGGTAGGGTTGATAGTCGTCGGGACTGACGGCGACCGCCTCCCGAAGTTCTTTCTCCGCCTGGGCGTAATCCCCCTTGGCCATGTAGACGCGGCCCTTCAGCACGAGATAGATCTGCTTCTTGTCCGACTTGGCTGGAAAGCTGGTCCAGCTCCCGAATCGCTTCGTCGTAGCGTTTCTCCTGAACCAGAACGGCCACCATGTCGTTCAGTGCATCGGTAACGTTCGGGATATTGGCAAGGGCGCGCCGAAAATAGGAGAGGGCCTCTTCGGGTTTGCCTTCGAGTGCTGCCAAAATACCCAGCCGGTGGATGTAGAAGGGGTTGTCGGGCCGGGCCTTGTCGAGGGCCTCGAAGTCGCGGCGCGCCTCCGGCAGTCGACCGAGTGCGAGCAGTGCTTCGGCCCTGCCGAGAGTGCGTCGATGTTGTTGGGGAACTGGGACAGCACGTCATTCGCTTCGCTGAGCGCCATCTCCAGGTCGGCCTGGGATTTCTTTTGAAGGGCCAGCATTTTGGCCACCCGAGCCCGCGCGTCGGGGTTGTTCCGGTTCAGTTCGAGGGCGGCCCGGGCCGCCTTTTCCGCGTCCGCCAGTTGCCCTTTCTGCTGGAGCAGGTCGGCCTGGAGGAGGTGGGGGGCAACCAGGGTAGGATCGAGTTCGATGGCCCGGCTGACTTCCGTCAGAGCCGGAGCGAAGTCCTGTTTCGTCAGCAGGATGCGCGCCTTGAGGTAGTGGGCGTTGGCGTCCCGGTCATTCTTCTCGAGTACGGAATCGACCAGGGGAGCGGCTTCCTCTGGCTTGTTCTGGATGAGGCGAAGTTCGGCCAGTTGCAGGGTGACATCCCGATTTCCCGGGTCCTTCTCCTGCAGACCCTGGAGCAACTCGGCGGCCCGGTCGAACTGTCGCTGCGAGACCAGGAAGTTGGCCTGCATCAGTCGAATAGGAGTCGGATCTGAAGCGGCCTTGGCGGCGTCTTCGAAAACCTGGGCCGCTTTGTCGGGACTCCCCTTTGCCATGTAGAGGCGAACCAGGGCGAGCAGCGGCGCAGGGCTGCCTGGCTCCAGTTCAAACGCCTTTCTGAACGCCTGCTCTCCTTCGTCGATGCGGCCCGAGAAGAGGTAGAAGTTTCCCAGACCCAGGTAGGCCTTCGCCGAGTTGGGGTTCTGCTCTGACCGCCTCCTTAAAGGCGGCTTCGGCAGCGGCCGAGTCCTTCTGGCCGAAACGCGCGGCACCCATGTTGAGATAGGCGTCGATGTTGCCCGGGTCGGCTCTTGAGGGCCTCCTGCAGCGCCTCAATGGATCGGTCGAAGTCCTGCATGCCGGCATAGGCGTTGCCCAGCAGGATGTGCCCCTGGACATTGTTCGGGTCGGTCTTGAGGACTTCCTCCGCGAGTCTTTGGGCCTCTTCGAAGTACTGAGAGTCCTGGGTCCCGGCCGCCAGGTAGTACCGTCCCAGCTTGAGCTTGGCGTCCACGTTCGCCGGGTCGGCTTCAATCACCTTCCGGAGTTCGACGATGGCGTTGCGGAGGTTGCCCGACTTCTCGTAGGTCTCAATCAGGGCCATCCGAGCCGGCGCGTAGGAGCCGTCGGCTTTGAGGGCGTTCAGGAACTGGATGGTCGCCTCTTCGTACTGACCTTTCTCAAGGTATGCCTGGCCGCTCTTGAAGTACTCGTCCCGCTGTGCAATCGGGTCAGAGGAGCAGCCCGCCAGGACCGCCAACATCAGAAGCACTAAGAAACTATAGTGTCGAATCATAATTCTTCTCCCATTTTACGCGGGATGGGGTGTCAGGCTAGTCGGAGTACCTCTGAATGCGCGCTGAGGAGCCCCATGAGGGTACCGCGATACTGTTGATCGGTCGACCCCTTCAGGGCCGGGGCGGTGGGTAGGCCCAAGCTTTTCCCAGGCTAAAGCGTGGGCTGAAACCATGGCCCCCTTCAGGGGCCTCCGTCCGCTTTCTCGATCCCGTCCAACCATCCAAGCTCCTAATAACGAGAATTCAGAATCCCGAATTCAGAATTCCGAATCCTGGAACCGAATCCTGAATCCTGAATCCTGAATCCAGAAACAGTCAACAATCCCTTCCTGTTCTGTCTCCTGTCTCCTGTCTCTCATTTCTCCGTCAGTTCGAAGTCGATTACGACGTTGATGGAGTCAACCTCGGGGCGGCCGTTAACGAGCTTCGGTTCAAAGCGCCATCGGTGCACTCCCTGTTCGGCCGCTCGCAGGAGAACCTTGTCGTCCCCCATGACGGGCTCGACGTTCACCAACTGGCCTCGCTCGTCGATCATCAGGCGCAAAACGATGCGGCCCGAGCGCCACTCCTTTTCGGCCTTACGGGGGAACTCGATGGGGGTTCGTGCGACCACCCGGGCCGGTCGGTTCAGACTCGAAATGTTCTCCTCCGCAGGTTTCGCCGGCGACTCCTTCACCGGCTCGACCGATTCCGCACCGGCGTCGATTGCCTGAATTGAAGCGGGTGCTTGTCCAGCATCGGTGTTCGTATCCTCCCGGGCTTCGATAACCTGGTGCCCGGGGGGTTGAAGTTTCCCGACCTTGCTCTCAATCCGGGCAACCGTCAAGGCATTGCCCTGTTCTTCGGCGCGACGGTAATACTGTTCTGCCAGCTTCGCGTCGCCCTTGGCCGCATAGACGTCACCCAATCCCTCAAGGGCGTAGGCCGGTGCTGGAGTCCCTCCTTTGACCACTCTCAGGTATGCCGCCTCGGCCTGGTCCGGTTTCCCGCTCAGCGCCTGGACACGTGCCCACAACTGGACAACCTGGGGGTCACTGTATCCGAACCTGGAGAACAGCCACTCGGCGTGGGGCGCCGCGCGTTCCCAATCCTGGAGGTGATCAAGAGCCAGTTGGGCGAGGCGGAGATGAAGGTCGGCCTCATCTCCCCCGTGGAGCCGGATAACTTCTTCAAGCGCTTTGAACGCCTCTTCCCACTGCTCCCGTAACAGAAGAATTCCGGCCCTCATTTCGACCGCCTCGGTGATGGATGGGTCCCTCGTCAGGCAGTCGTCGACCAATGTGAGAATCGAATCAAGTTCGCTCGAATCCGGGTTGTTTGGCACCAAATTTCCGGTGCTGGCTGTGGCGGACGCCGCGCCGTTGGTGACATCTCCTGGGCTGTCCGAGCCCTTGTCGATTGCGTCCGCGACCTGGCGTTGCAGGCCGAGGCGATTCGCCGCGGCTTCGGCCCGAAGCAAGAATCTCAGGGCTTCTTCACTGGTCGCGTAGCGACGCCGCAGGAATTCGAACCGCCGCTGGGAGTAATCGCGGGGCAACCCGGTCGTCTCATCGACCGCGTCCACCCAGTCCGATTTCGCGGGAGCCTTCGCAATGCGGGCCAGCGGATCGCCCACTACGACCTGGTGCCAGCTCAGGTAGCGGGTCGCCCGATAGGCACTCTCGGCCAGGTTGTAGCCGGCCAGGTAGGCCGGGAAAAGAATCTGGGGACGAACGAATCCGTCGGTTGTGGGATCGGAGACATTGAAGATGGCTCCGGTTGACCCGGAGGCGACCAGTTCCTCGACCAGGTTCGGAGGACAGGACCCTTTCTCCGTGTCGGATTCCCTCGAACGGCACACCAGCGCGCTCCAGGTATCCCCGAGAAGGACGCCAAGCCCGCCCGGGGCCCACCTGATTACGGGAATCGAGGCGGTTTCATTCTGTTGCTCGAGAGCGCAGTAGCCGAGTGCCGGTTGTTCAAGAGTCAGCGGCGCGGAGGTATCTTCCAGCACCACTTCCTGCTTCTGTCGCCGGAGCCGTCCCGCGGTTTCTTCGAACCACAAGCCGATCTGGCTCTGCTGCTGGGAGGGGAGGTCGAATCCGAAAGCTCCCGACGATGACTCAACTTCACCGCGTTCGATGAGTTGGGCGCACTCGCTCGAGCCGCTGCAGTCGAGCCGGGTTACCAGGTAGAGGTCCCAGTCTTTCCGGTTGAACGGTTCCACCTGTCTCCGCTCAATATCCATTTGAAAGTACGGGTTGACCACCCGGCTCATTACCGGGGTGCGCTGTCCGACCAGGTGGCGGTAGAGCAGAGTCAGCTCGGAGTCGACCGATGACAGATCTCCAACCGGGCCGGGGTCGCCCTTGATCCAGAGTGGAACTCCGGCTGTTGTAACCAGGTAAAGAACCCGGTCCTGCAACTCCCGCGAGAGCAGGCAGTCGGCGATGGGATCCCGGATCTCCTTCTCGTAAGTTCGCCGGGTCACCGCCAGCGATGGATCCGTATTGATATGGCAGACCTGTTCCGGGGCCAGTTGTCTCTTTTCGGTGTAGAGGCCCCCGACCAACAGGGAATCAGGGCTGGCCTGGTTGACGACGACCATCACCCTCGCACTTCCGGCGGCAATTGCGATTCCGGAGAAGGCCCAGAGCAAGGTCAGGACGAGGAGAAGTGTGAGTTTCTGGTTTCTGATTTCTGGTTCCTGGTGTAATTCGGGATTCGGGAAACAGTAAGCGGGTTTCAGGAGCGGAGCACTAATGGTGTGAGGTTGCTGGGAGGGTTGGAATCATGCGTCTGGGTTCGTCAGAAGGAACCGAGTTTAAGATATGCGCCCCCCGGTTTCCTGGATAAGGATTCTCCTGGTCAATTACCGAATTTGCGGTTCTGGAATGCCGCAGTTTCAAACTCAGTCTCCCGCCCAAGACGCTACCTGACAGTGCACAACTCCAAATCCTCTCCACGGTGTCGACAGGCCATGTCGTCCCGCAAGGGCGGGACTCAGATGCGCGCGATGCCGGGGACCCAGGACTCCGCTGCGCTCTGTCCTGGGCTACTCCATTCCGCCCCGCGAGGCGGGGCTCGTCGGACCGACCCGAAACCAGGAACCAGGAACCAGGAACCCTCTGCCCGTTTCCCGTCTCTCGGTCTACCAAACCCATTTCCCAAAACGCGCCCTACCCAAATATGGTTCGCGTTGACTTGCGGCGGCCTCTTCGGCGGGCCTTGGCCTTCAACTCGATCACGTCACTGCTGGATTGATATGGGTCGGAGGTGTAGTACCCGTACGAGTAGTAGCCCTCGAGACCGGTCGCCTTGACGCCATTCAACACGATGCCCAGCAGTTTCCGACGGTCGATGATGTCCAGGGCTTTGCGGATCATGCGATAGGGGGTCTTTCCCTGGTAGATGACCATTACGGAGGCATCGGTCAGCCGCGTGATGATCCGCGCATCGGCCACCGGAAGCATGGGCGGCGCATCCACCACTACCGTGTCGAATTCGCGCTGGGCGAATTCCATAAGATCCTGCATTCGGCTCAGGGACAGCAGTTCGACGGCATTGGAGGCGTAATTTCCGGCCGTCATCACGTAGAGCTGGCCGACCCGGCGGATGTAACACTGCGGCTCCAGACCTTCCAGCAGGTAGTGATAGAGGCCCGGCTCCATGGAGATTCCCATCTTTTCGTGGGTCGAAGCGCCCCTGAGGTCGCTGTCAATCAGGAGGACGCGGCGCCCCGGTTCCTTGGCAAAACTCATGGCCAGGTTGATACTGATGAGCGATTTCCCGTCCTGGGCCCGCGGACTGGTGACGCTCAGGATCTTCACGGGCGGATCGACCTGGTTGGAGAGGCGGACCTTGAGGGACCGGAACTGTTCGCTCACCGGTGAGTGGTTCTGGTTGACGAGGTCCACCTTTTCAGTGAGTGTCGAGTTCCGGATCTCGGGAACCAGAATCTCGAGCGGCAGTCGTTCCCGCCGCGCCAGAGCAGTTTCCCCGCTCAGGTTGCCTTCCAGGAGCGAGATCAACTCCAGGTCGTCGAGCATCTGGAGGATCGTCTTCACACGACCGGTTTCCAGCGTCGTCTTTTCGGCCAGATCCTCAACCGTGATCGGGTAGCGAAGGTGGCTGATGACCGATACTTCATCGGGAAGCCATGTGGCCGAAGGCATGGCGTCGGCGACCAGGAGGACGCGCTGTCCCGGATTCAGGCTGAGTTGAACCGAACGCCGGCGGATGATCGCCAGGGTCAGGTTGAAGGAGGTCATGTAAATTCGATGTCTCATGGCCCCCTTGGTCGAACCCGTGAACGTGCCGGGCAGGAAGTTCCCCTTGATCGCCAGCAGAGAGAGATCGACCAGTTGTCGGGTCACCATCTGACCGAGCACCGCGGGGTCGATCCAGTCTTCCTGGACCAGAATTTCGCCCAGTGGCTTGTGAACCTTCTCGGCCCGCTTCAAGATTCCCCCGAGGTCGTCCGGATTCAAGAGGTTTTCCCGGACCAGGTACTGGCCCAGGCAGGTTTCCTGCCGGCTGGAGGAGGCCGCTTCGACCTGGCCGTCGTAAAAGAAGAGGTAGATCTTTTCCTGGGTTTCAGGCTGCTGGAACTCCAGGATTCCGGAGGCCTTACGCCCCTCCAGCTTACCGACAATCTCCAGGAATGGTGTCTTCGAGAGTTTCATCACATCACCAACCGAGCAGTCGTGCCAGTGTCTCGGTGCCCAGCGCCCGGACCGGCGGAGTGGAATAGATGGCGTAGACTGCGGCAACCGCCATGATGGAGACAGCGGAGTAGGCCGCAAAACCGAGAATGGCGTGCCTGCGGAGCCGCCGCGCGTCCCCCTCCGACATGATCTCGGGAATCTCGCCGACGACCGGAAGATTGAGCAGTTCGATGACTTCGTTGGCACTCCAGACCCGCTGGTCGAGAAAGTCGACTCCCACTGCCGACCACGATCCCGATTCCCAGGGCTGCTCCCAGGCCGATCAGGAGAACCAGCAGGCGGTTGGGCTTGGAGGGTTCCAGCGGGTAGCTCGCCGGGTCGATGACCTGGAACTGCTCTCCCTTTTGGCTGCTCTCCAGGCTGCTGGCCAGGTTGGCCTGGGAGAGCTTGCCTTCCAGGTCGTTGTACTTGGCCTGCAACGCATCCACCTGCCGCCGGTGACCGGCGATTTCCTGCTCCCGTTTCGGCGTATTCTCGATGCGCGTCGTGTAGCGTCGGATTTCCGAGTCGATCTGCCCCCGCCGGTCTTCCAGGATGCGCAGTTCGGTGTTGACCTGGGCCAGTTGAGACGTGAGCTGCTGGTATGCCGGGTTGGGATCGTTGATCACCTCGGCTCTGGACGAAGTCTCTCCAGGTGCGGGGCCCACGTCCTGAAGGTCTTCCGGGGGGATCTGAGCGCGCAGGTTCTCCAACTCTTCCTCGAGCCGGAGCACGTCAGGGTGTTTTTCAGTGTAGCGTGCCTTGGCATCGGCAAGTGCCATCTCGGTTTGACGGTAGCGCTGAACCAGAGGGGAGACAGTGCGGGCTCCCCCCGCCATCTGCTGCCGTCTCTGTTCGCGGGAGATGACCGGGGAAGTCTCGGAGACCCGCCGCTCCAGGTCGAGCTTCAGAGACAGGTATCGGTCACGCGACTCGTTGTTGGCCTTGAACTCCTCCTGGAGACGGTCCAGGGTCCGCAGGTTGGTCTCGAGTTGTTCGGGGAGCTCATACTGGTATCGCTCTTTGAGCTGTGCCAGCGCCTGTTCCTCGATCGAGAGTTGGTCGGAGACTTTCTTCAATTCCCGCTTGAGGAATTCGGCGGTCCCGAAGACCTGGTCCTCCCGCGTCTTCGCGTCCCGTTCGATAAAGAAGGTGGACAGCTTTTCGGTGACCTTCTGGGCCAGCCTCGGGTCTCGATCCTCGTAGGAGATTCGGAAATAGGGAATCACCGACCCGCGGCTCTGGCGGCTGGTGGTGAACTCGATGTTGATCCGCTTGCGCAGTACGGCAGCCTGCTTCTCGGGGCTCATTTTCCGGACTTCCCGGAACTCCTCGGGGTAGTCGTTGAGAATCTTCTGAAGATTGGTGCGGCTGAGGGCCGTTTCCTGGATCGCCATCAGACGATCCGCCGTGTCCAGCGTGATGAAGTCGGTCACGACGGCGTCCGGGACCTCTTTGGGCGACACCAGGATCAGCGTTTCCGACACGTAGAGGCTGGGCAGCATGATGGCAACCAGCGCAGCGATGAAGGCCAGCGGCAGGAAAGTGAGCATAATCCACCAGCGCCGCCGGTTCAGCATCACCAAAACGTCGAGGGGCTCTTTTATGACTAATTTCTTCACTCAAAACCTCGCAAAATCGGGTAAATCAAACCGCAGCGAAACGAAGACGCGGTTGCGGTCGAGGTTGTAGTGGCCGTTCAGTCCGAGTTCGGGAAGGTTGCTCTGTCTCCTTCTGGCTGTTGTAATTGGCTCCCACGTTCAGAAAAATGTGGCGCTGCAGCATGAAGTTGAAGGCCAGCGATCCGGTGAGGCCTCTCAGATCGATCACGTTGTCGAACACCCGCTTGGTGGTGTAGGCCGACAGTCCCAGGCTGGCCGAAATCACCCGGTTGAACTGCTGGCTGAACCCGAACCCCAGGCGGTGAGTCTTGGAGATCCCGCCGATTCCGGTGCTGGCGCTGTTGTCCCGGCGATAGTAGAAATTGATTGACTCGCGCTCAAACGACTTGGAGACGTTGGCCGAGGCGTTGTAGCCCCAGTAGTTGAAGCCGCCGCCGCCGACCAGTTGCGCATAAGAAGGACCGCCTGACACCGCCATCCGCACGGTCGGCGAGAACCTGTGGGTGAAACCCAGGGCGACGTCCTGATTGGTCCCGTCACGGTAGACGTCCGAATCGTAGTTGAAATAGGAAAACCGATAATCGGTGGTCAACGAAGTCTGGGCGCTCAGGTCACGTGCGTACCCGGCATTTGCCGTCGCCTGCTGCTGGTTGGGAATGCGCCGCTGGAACAGCGGGTTGTCCACGAATCGACGCAGCGTGTGCCCGCCCCCCAGGACCAGGTGGGAACGTGCCCCGAACCGGTAGTCCAGGTTGAGGTTTGCCGTGTTCCAGTAGCTGTCGCGCTTGAGGGAGACCAGGTTGTAGTCGAAGAAGATCCCTTCCGGGGTGAACACGATTCCCTGGAACAGGTTGAAAGAGGCGAAATCGGGGGACTTCTTAAAGCTTTCTCGGAATGTTGCCGTGAGTCTTTCCGTGTTCAACTTCCAACCCAGGGCCGCCGAGTGGGACTCGGAGTCCAGGTTGAGGCTGGTGTTTTCCACCCGGTACAGCCCGAAGCCGTAAGACAGGTCGAACTCGGAACGGGCTCCCCTGGAGTTGAGGGAGATGTTCGGATAGAGACCCCAGGTAAACAGGTAGCCCTGGTTCAGCTGGTTGAAGCTCAGGCCCGAAACCTGGGGATTGTTGTCTGCTGCGGTGACTGCGTCGAGGGAAGCACTGACGGAATTCTCCCGCTCGGCCCAGACGGGTGCCCAAAGCATTAGGACTACTACCAGTGATGCTCTGAAATTGATCTTCATTCGGGCATGCCTCTCTTCTATCAGGGAACCACCACGACGTCGCCTGAGCGCAGAACAATGTTCTGCTCGGTGTTCTTGCCCTTGATCACATCCTTGTAGTTAAAGTCCAAATAAACATATTTGTCGCCGTACGAACGAACGATCTTGATGCCTCCTTCGTCGGCAAATTCCGCAAAACCGCCGGCCAGGCTCAGCGCCTGCAGGACTGTTATCGGCTTTTCCACCATAAAACTGGAGGGGCCATTCACTTTTCCTGTGACATAGATGCGGTAATGCTGAATCGCATCGACAATGACCGTCACGTTGGGAGCGGCGAGGTACTCCTTGAGAAGTTCCTCCACCTTCCCTTTGAGTTCGGCCGGCGTCAAGCCTGCCGCTTGCAGGTCCTGCACCAGCGGAAACGAGATCCGGCCGTCGGGGCGAACCAGAACTTTACGGGAGAGATCGGGTTCCTTCCACACAAAAATCTCGAGAATATCGTTGGGCTCAATGACATAGAGGGGAACTTCATCCGCCGGTTCCTGGGCGAGGGCAGGAGCGGCTGAGATCAGGAGGAGACAGGAAAGGCAAAGAAGAAGAATAGTCCTCGACATTATCGAACCTCCAGCCCGGTTTCTAACAAGCATCTGCGCCTCACGATTTCCGGGTCCGTGAGGTCTGCACAATCGAGTCGAACCAAACGTGATTACCTGCTTCCGGGAACAATTCCCAGATGAATCATTCTCCGACGGGCTTACAGAAACAGCAACAAGTATACCAAAGGGAATTTGAACCTCAGACCCAGTGAATACGGGGAAGACAGCTCATTGAGCATTTGCCGGGTATGAAGAGCGGGACCGCTTTTGTGAACAGAGCTACCCAATTTCGGAGACTGAAGACCGGAGTCCCGCGTCAAGCGGGACGGAATCGCAGTAGCCCAGGACGCAGCGAAGCGGAGTCCTGGGTACACCGCCAGCCCCGGTCGGAGTCCCGCTTGCGGGACGGCATCCCGTGAATCGGTCGTCCGGGTGATGACAACCCGAACCGTCCGGAGACGGCGCCGGATCGACATCCGAATTGATTCCGGGGACCCCAGGTGCCATCGGGTCATGCCGTCCCGCGTGGCGGGACTCGGTGGGGTGGTTTGCCGAGGACCCAGGATTCCGCTTCGCTTCATCCTGGGCTACTTCGATGCCGCCCCTGGACGGGGCTGGTCCGGTGGTGAGAGCCGGGGACACCGCATTTCGGCTACCTCCAACCGTCCCTACGGGGCTGGTCCGTGGTGGCCAGATTTCGCAACACGTATTTCGGTTTCGAGGTTCGGATTCGTATTTCTCGATTTCCGCTTCCGATTCGGCGCGGGCGGGACTCGGTTCGGAGTGGTGCCGGAGGACCCAGGTGAGGCGGATTCGACTCGGTCGGCACCGGAGTCCCGCGTTAAGCGGGACGGAATCGCAGTAGCCCAGGACGCAGCGAAGCGGAGTCCTGGGTACACCGCCAGCCCCGGTCGGAGTCCCGCTTGCGGGACGGCATCCCGTGAATCGGTCGTCCGGGTGATGACAACCCGAACCGTCCGGAGACGGCGCCAGATCGACATCCGAATTGATTCCGGGGACCCCAGGTGCCATCGGGCCATGCCGTCCCGCGTGGCGGGACTCGGTAGGGTGGTTTGCCGAGGACCCAGGATTCCGCTTCGCTTCATCCTGGGCTACTTCAATGCCGCCCCTGGACGGGGCTGGTCCTGGTGGTCGCCGGATTTTGCAGCTCGTATTTCGGTTTCGTGTTTCTGGGCTCCAATGGCGCCCCTGGCCGGGGCTGGTCCGGTGGTGTGGCCCGGGGGACACCGCATTCCCGGGCTACCTCCATACCGCCGCTGTTTGGGGCTGGTGCTGGTGGTGGCCGGATTTTGCAACACGTATTTCGGTTTCGTGTTTCTGGGCTCCAATGGCGCCCCTGGCCGGGGCTGGTCCTGGTGGTGTGGCCCGGGGGACACTGCATTCCCGGCTACCTCCGAACCGTCCCTGTTTGGGACTGGTGTGCCGTGATGTCGTCGCTTTGCCAGGTGTGTACGTTCTATTTGGTGGAGGTACACAATGTCTCATTCCTATACTTGTCTCCTTTACCACTTTGTTTTTGCAACCGAAGGACGTCTTCCGTTGGTCCCTGTAGGGTGGATTCCCGAGGTCCGCCGTTTTACGCGGGGGATACTGGAAAACCACAATAGCAAGCTGATTGCGGCAAACGGAACGGCGGACCATCTCCATATCCTGGCGTCCCTGCACGCCTCGCTATCCGTGTCGAAGGGAGTGCAAGTGATCAAAAGCAATACGTCGCGATGGTTGGCTCAGGAAAAGGGTTTGAGGCCGTTTGCCTGGCAAGAAGGGTATGGAGGATTCACGGTCAGTCGCTCTCAGCGGGACCGGGTCCGGAGGTATATCGACGGTCAGAAGGAACACCATTTGAGGCGCACCTTCGAAGCCGAAATTCGAGCCCTGTTCGATGTCCACGATATGCGATTCCCGAATGATTGGTTCCCCGATTAAGAGACGGCGCCGGATCGACATCGGAATTGATTCCGGGGACCCCAGGTGCCATCGGGCCATGCCGTCCCGCGTGGCGGGACTCGGTGCGGTGGTTTGCCGAGGACCCAGGATTCCGCTTCGCTTCATCCTGGGCTACTTCGATGCCGCCCCTGGACGGGGCTGGTCCGGTGGCGAGAGCCGGATTTCGCGACACGCATTTCGGTTTCGTGTTTCTGGGCTCCAATGCCGCCCCTGTCCGGGGCTGGTCCTGGTGGTGTGAGCCCGGGTTTCGCGACACCGCATTTCCGGTTTCTGCTCTGCTCGAATGCCGCCCCTGGCGGGGCTGGTTTGGTGGGGAGTCGCTGAAACGGTGGCAAATTCACGTCTTGCTGGGTTACTGTCGCGTGGAGGAGCCGGAGACGAGAAATAAACCGGGATCTTCTTTGGGTTCGCGATCGAGCCTTGCGCCAGCGAATCCCCTCGAGGAATGGTCCGACCTTGCAGTGCGGCGTGGAAACAGCTCGATCCGCGACCGAGGAGGGCAGGATTGCACACCCCGGGAGCGCTCACTCCGTGAAGCAACTCGACACATTGCGAGTGCCAGGATGAGTAGTAGTGCCCCCCAGCTCGCCACTACGATCCAAAGCCAAGACATGGTGAGACTTGAACTGTGTCACGGAGGGCTGACAGTCCAAGGTTCCGAGGTTTCCACAAGAACCCAGAAATCGGAAACCCTACCCTCCCTGGCGGGAGGAGACGAGGGCCCGGAACTCATCGAGTTTGAAGGAGCCGAGATCGCTGAGAACCAGGTCGGCGAGGGCGACGTCCTGGAGGGGCTTGCCTTCACGCTGGAGCGCGACGCAGTACATTCCAGCCGCCTTGGCCGACACGACACCGGCGGCGGAGTCCTCGAACACAAGGCAGGTAGCGGGGAGCACTCCGAGTCGGGCAGCCGCAGTCATGTAGCAGGTGGGATGGGGCTTCCCCGGGTAGTAGTCTTCGGCGCCCAGAAAGAATTGCAGGTCAGCGCCGACCTCAAGCGATTCGATTCCCCGGGCAACATCGTTCCGGGGAGAGCCCGATACGATGGCAACCGGAAAATCGACAGCAAGCCTTCGAAGCAACTCAACCGATCCGCTGATTCGGATGTCGCGACTCTCCTGCAGTTCCAGGAAGATCTCGCGGACTACCTCTTCCATCTCGACGATGTCCGGGTAGGCACCCGGAAACTGCGCTCGGATGTCGGCGTAGATGTCCTTCCACCCCCGTCCATAGACAATGTCGAGGGATTTTTGGTGCGACAGGTACTCTCCCATCCGGGCCAGCGCAATCTGGATCGCCTCGACGTAGACGACTTCCGAGTCCAGCAAGGTGCCA
Organism: uncultured Acidobacteriota bacterium; assembly: GCA_963777605.1. GTDB lineage: Bacteria > Acidobacteriota > UBA6911 > RPQK01 > JAPXNP01 > CAVZRV01. Next base: position 247,273 of record CAVZRV010000035.1, on the reverse strand, counting down.
TCCAGATCGAAGAAGACCGCCCGGATCCCTGTAGTTAGTTCATTCGATGTATCGTCGTTCGAGGTAACCACGTCGGCCGAAGTCTAGCACGCTAGGGACTTGACAGATATTGTCCCCGAACCGAAACTCGGAACCCGTAGCCTCTTGAAATGGCATCCAGCGCAAGAAAGACTCGTTAGGGGAGGGTCGTGATGAGAAGGACGTGCATTCCTGGAGCAATCGTTTTTTTGTGTCTGTTAGCTACCGGGTGGGCCCAGGGGGTTGCAACCGACCTCCTGGAACTGGCCAAGGTGGATGGAGGCGCTCGCAGCAAGCGAATCAGCAGTTACGACCGGACGGGAGGCAACAACGACCGATTTGAAAACATCCCGGACGGCGAGCGGCGAACCCTATTCGAGGTCAAGGGAGCGGGCATAATCAACCACATCTGGATCACCATTGCTCCGCCGCCCCCGGCGCTGAGCCGCAACGACATCATTATCCGGATGTACTGGGACGGGTCGAACGATCCCTGTGTCGAGAGTCCCATCGGGCCCCTCTTCGGCCAGGGTTGGGACGAGTCCTACGATTTCTCATCCCTGCCGATTGCGGCGGGCCCCAGGGAAGGGCGTGCCCTCGTGACCTACTTTGCCATGCCCTTCGCCGACGGAGCCCGAATCGAGGTGGAGAATCAGTCCGGCCGGAAGATCGATGCCTTCTATTACTACGTTGACTACCTCGAACTGGACTCCCTTCCTGCTGAGTACGGACGCTTCCACGCCTGGTACAACCATGAGTTGACCGAGGCATTGCCGGAAGGTGAAAACGAGTGGAGCCTTCTCGGCCCCCAGGGCAAGAACACCACGGGAGCGGACAACTACCTGTTTGTTGATGCCGTGGGCAAGGGCCATTTCGTTGGCGTCAACTACTATGTCCAGTCTCCGAGCCCGATGTGGTACGGAGAGGGGGACGACATGGTGTTCATCGACGGTGAAGGTTGGCCTCCCTCTCTGCACGGTACCGGAACGGAGGATTACTTCAACACTTCCTGGTCTCCCAACAGCCTGTTCAGCCACCCGTTCTACGGTTACGGGAGGGTAAACAACGACATCGGCTGGCTCGGAAGGACCCACGTCTACCGGTTCCACATCGCCGACCCGATCTATTTCGACAAGTCGCTCCGGTTCACGATCGAGCATGGCCACAACAACAACCTGACCCTGGACCTGGCGTCGGTGGCCTACTGGTATCAAACGGAACCCCACAAATCCTTCCCGCCCCTGGCGTCCAAGGAGGAACGATCTCCCAAGCCCTTCATCGGCGTGGTTGACATCCATCGGTGGCGGCACGAATGGCGAAAGAACAAGGGGAACGGTGCCAAGTTGTGGGGGAATGAACAGTAGTGGGCTGCGCTTCGCGCGTTTCGGGTTCCTGGTTCCTGGTTCCGGGTGCTGTTCGTGGCCGTATCCGTGGTTACCCGAAAGCGAAGCCGGACCGGAACTCCCGCTTTCTCCGATCTCAAAACCCGAAACGCTTTCCCACTCCCGTTTTCCATTCCGAAACCAGAATCCCACTCTAACGAACCCTAACCCATGAACAACACATCCCAACTCAGACTACTTAGCGTCGCCCTGGTGCTGATGGCGATCGTCGGCAGCGGGCTTGCCGTTGATTACCGGATTGAAGCGGCCCTGGACGTGGGGAAGAGAACGATTACCGGGACTTCTGAGATCACTTGGGCGAATAACAGTGACTCCGGGGTCTCCGATCTCCGTTTTCACCTCTACTTCAATGCCTGGCGGAACAAGGAAAGTTCTTACCTCAACTCGGCCCGGCCTCGCGATGGGGGCTTCTCCGACTGGAGAGAAGGGGACTGGGGCGGAAACGAACTGGGTCAGATCGGCGTACGCTGGCTGGACACCGACGGAAAGGTGACCTCCGAGGCTAACCTCACGGACGCCATCGAGTACATCCAGCCCGATGACGCCAATCCGAACGATCGTACCGTGATGCGGATTCCTCTCCCCCGTCCGGTCGCCCCGGGAGACACTGTCCGAATCACGATGGACTTCGTAACCAAGGTTCCTCGTCCCTTTTCCCGGGTCGGCTTTCGGGACGATTACTTCTTCCTGGCCCACTGGTTTCCCAAGCTTGGGGTCCTGGAGCAGAACGGGACCTGGAATTGTCACCAGTTCATTCAGACCGAGTTCTTCTCCGATTATGGTGACTACGAAGTTTCGCTGACCGTTCCCTCTGGATGGGTAGTCGGTGCAACCGGAACCCGCGTTCAGCTAACTGAGGACGGCAACGGATCGGCCACCCACGTCTACCACCAGGACCGGGTCCACGAGTTTGCCTGGACGACCAGTCCCCATTTTCGCGAGTTCGAGAAGAAGTTCGAGTTCCCCGGCTTGCCCGAAGTGAATATCCGTCTTCTCATGATGCCCGACCACCTCGGGCAGGAGGATCGCTATTTCGCGGCCACCGAAGCAGCGCTTCGTTATTACGGGGAGTGGTTCGGCGCCTATGACTATCCCCAGGTCACTGTAATCGACCCGGCCTGGCAGTCGCGCAGCGGTGGGATGGAGTACCCGACTCTTTTCACCGGCGGAACGCGCTGGCTGAATCCCGACAACTCGGGCTCACCCGAGGGCGTGACCGTGCACGAGTGCGGCCATCAGTTCTGGTACGCCATCATTGGCAACAACGAGTTTGAGGATGCCTGGTTGGACGAGGGCTTTAACACCTACTCGACGGGTCGAGTGATGCAGACCGCGTTCCCGGACACGTTTACGATTCACCGCTACCTCGACGGATTCATCCCGGTACTGTTCCGGGATCTTCCCCAGGGTTCCCGTTCGGTATCCGGGCTGGCCGGGTATTACTCTCCGTTGAAGCTGGACATCATGGATCGTCCGGCCTGGGCCTACGGTCCCTCGGCGAGCCTGGAATCCGGAGACCGCAGTGGGCCGGTTCCGCGCCAGGGTTCATATGGCTTGAACGCTTACACCAAGCCGGCGCTGATGCTCGAAACGCTCGAGAAGTATCTCGGCTGGGAGACCTTTCAAAAAGTCCTGTCAACCTATTTTGAGCGGTACCGGCGGAAGCACCCGAAACCCGAGGACTTCTTTCAGGTGGCCAACGAAGTGACTGGCCGGAACCTGGACTGGTTCTGGGACCAGACGTATCACAGTTCGGACATCTTCGATTACGCCGTGGACTCGGTCGATACCGTCCTGGACGAGCAGCGGGTGGTCGTGCGGCGATGGGGCGAGGCCATCTTCCCGATGCACATCCGGGTGACCTTCGAAGGTGGCGAGAGCGTCGATCAGTACTGGGACGGGCGCGACCGCTGGGTCCGTTATCGCTACCGGAGGCCCGAGAAGATCGCATCTGTGGTGGTTGATCCCGACGGGATTCTTGCTCTTGACGTCAACCGCACCAACAACAGTTGGGTGCGTAGTGCTCCGACGCAGCGAGCCGCAGCCAAGTGGAGCCTGAAGTGGACGTACTGGCTTCAGAACGTGCTGGAATTCTTTGCTTTTTTTGGATGAACGATGAACTTCCTGCTGGCATTTCAAAAAGGTATGGAACTGGTTGGGCGGCACAAGCGCTTCGTGGCGTTGGCCTGGCTGCTGAACGTCGTCCTGGTTTTGATTCCCTTCGTTCTGATGATGGGAGAGATTCGCGACTCCGTGGGAAAGAGCCAGGTGGCAGAAACACTGACCCAGGGGTATAGCCAGGACTGGTACCGGGAGTTTGCTGGTCAGGCCCAAGGTCTGGCCGGGACGCTGGACCCGACGATGAGTGGTCCGGGAGCAGTGCTCAACTCCCTCGATGACCTGCTCCGTGGCGGGCTGTTTCGGGCGCCCCTGGCGATTCGCGGTTTCGGGGCAGCCTACCTTCTCGTGTGGGTTTTCCTGTCGGCGGGCTTCATGACGTCATTCCAGCGGGGATCCTCGGGGGATTTCGGCGATTTCGCCGCGGGAGCCGGACGGTACCTGGGCCGGTTCTTCCGGCTGGGACTGATCGGAGTGGTGCTCTTTTACCTGGTTTACCAGGGGGTTGGGAAACTGGATTGGCTTCTCTCAGAGTTGACCCGCCAGGTCGTAGATGAACGGATTGCGTTTGTTGCCGCGCTGGCAAAGTACGCGATCTTCCTCGTGCTTCTCTTCGCTGTGCGGCTCTGGATGGATTACACCAAGGTCGTGCTGGTCGCGGAGCATCGGCGGAGTTCCTTTCTTGCCGTCATTCGGGCGCTTCGCTTCGTCTGTTGCAACCGGGGACCGGTCATTCTGCTGGGCGGTGCAATCCTGAGCGTGTTCTCGGCGCTGACGCTGATATACGCGGTTGTGGCCCCGGGGGCCAACTCAGGGGGAATCGGAATGCTGATCTGGGGAGCCCTTTTGGCACAGGTCCTGATCGTCGGTCGAATCGTGCTTCGGGTGCTGAGCCTGGCAAGTCAGTGGGAGCTTTACGGAATGCTGGCGGGGTCTCTTTCCACCGTAACGGTTCCCGTAGAAGGAACGGGACTCCAAAATGAAGCAGTGCCCTGATATTATTGGCCTTCAGGTCATAATGGATTACTTAAACGAATAAAGGAGAAAGGCATGTCGAAAATGATCAAGTCTCTGGGGCGGCGTGATTTCATGAAATCTTCCGTTGCTGCAACCGGTACCCTGCTGGCTGTGAAGCCCGAGACTGCATTCGGAAGCGCCGCCAATTCAACCCTCAAGGTCGGTTTGCTGGGCTGCGGCGGACGCGGCACCTCGGATGCAAGCGATTTCGTAAACAACACCAATTCGCAGATTTACGCGGTGGCCGATCTATTCCAGGACCGGCTGACCGCGGCCGAAGAGCGTTTCAACAAGCTCAACGCGAGCAAGGGACGGGGCAAGGTCGAGAAGAAGTTCCTGGGGCCGGATGCCTACAAAGAGATCACGCAGAGTGATGTCGATGTGCTGATCATTGCGACGCCTCCGTACTTCCATCCTCTCCACCTGAAGGCGTCGTTGGCCGGGAACAAGCACACCTACTGCGAGAAGCCGGTGGCCACTGATGTCCGCGGATGCATGGACGTGGCGTCCCAGGCGGCCCGTGTTGAAGGGAAGCTTTCGGTCGAGGTCGGTTTCCAGATCCGCTACGGAAGCGTCTACGCGGAGCAGACCAAGCGCATTCATGACGGTGCCCTTGGCGACATCGCGTGTGTCAACGGTTTCTACTTCGCTGGCGATCTTCCGCGTCACAAGGAACCGAACATGTCGCCGATGGAGAGCAAGCTGCGGAACTGGGTCTTCGATCGGGTTCTGAGCGGTGACATCATTGTCGAGCAGAACATCCACATCCTCGACACCTACAACTGGATTCTGAACGCTCACCCGCTGCGGGCCCAGGCGACGGCCGCGCGCAAGGTCCGAACCGACATCGGTGATGTTTCGGATGAGTACATTGTCACTCTGTTCTATCCGAACGACATCCGGGCCGCGTTCTCCTCGACCCAGTTCCTCCCCGTTTGGGGACCGGTCGGCTGGCGCTGTTTCGGGCCGAAAGGTTTCTCCGAGGCCTTCTACAGTGGTGGAGTCGTGATCAAGGGCGACAATCCCTGGGAAGCCGCGGCCAAGACCTCCTCTGGGGAAAAGGCACCCGAAATCGACCCGTTGGGTGATGCCACTCCGAACAAGATCAAAGAGTTCGTGAACAGCATCACGAGCGGCAACTATCACAACCAGTTAAAGCACGGCGCGGAGAGCACGCTGACCGCGATTCTCGCTCGTCAGGCTGCTTACGAAGGGCGCGAAATCAGCTGGGGTGAACTCCTGGCCTCCGACCAGCACTGGGTGACCGACGTAGACGTCGACAAGCTGTAAGCTCACGCTTCAGATTGGCTGGATAATGAGCCGCCGGTTCCGGCCTGCTGCTACACGTAGTGGCAACCCGGGATCGGCGGCTTTCTGTTTGTAGGGCAGGCCAACCAGAGAGTGAAACTGAGCCGGGCGCTGAGGCCCTGGTTTCAGCCCAGGGTTTACCCTGGGTCTGTGGTCCTGCATTTCGATTGCGGCCTGTAAGGTCGCGCCGATTCTTCACGTCCGGAGAGCTGTGCCGCCCTTTCAGGGCTGGATTCTTGATGGGTGGACCGTGAACCCAGGCAAATGCCTGGGCTGAAAACAGGCCCCCTTCAGGGGCCGGCCCGGCGCCGATCCCGTGATCATCACTCATCCGCGTCTGGCACCGGACCAGGAACCAGGATCCAGCCGAGAGCCACGGCTTCTGAGTTCCACCGATCGCCCGAATCTCCGTCCAGACGCGTCCAACTCATCCAGGATTTCCAGTTCATCCAAATGAAGTTTCAGGTGAGCCGGGCCCCCGGCGGCGCCGGACCATTCAAAGAGTGAAACTGGGTCCGCGAACCCGGGGGCGCGGCTTCGCCTTACCCCCGGCTCTGTGTCCGTGCCATTCCACGTTTCAAATGGACCCAGGGTCCAAGCTTCAGGTGAAGTTTCAGGTGAGGTGACTGCGGGGTATCTGGCATCGCGCTCGCTTCACTCGCCTGCTGAATACGGATCGACTTCATGCGTGGGGCGCGGCCTGGAAGGGACGTCTCGAAAAGTCGAGCCGTGGCCCCAGTCTTTCGACGAGCGGGGCATAGCGAAGCAGGTGGAACGCCCGGCTCGGCCGTGTCTCGTTCCTTCTCAGGAAACCCTCAACAACATATCTGCGATCGAGGTAGTAGCGAAAGGCTTCACGAGTGGCCTCTCTCCACTCCTTCGCCAGGGTTGAATTGGACTGCTTGAGGTTCTGGATGTCGCACGGGATCTCAATGAGAACCACTTCCGATGAGTTTTCCAGTCGTGGAGGTCCCGGAATCGGAAATCCCCGGTCGGAGCGGACCGACTCCACGGCTTTATGCGGGGGAGTTTCGCCGGCAGGAATTGTTGAGGATCGATTTGCCCCAACCTGGAGATCGCGTTCGGCAACCAAGCGGTCGGTCTCCAGCCCGGCATGGAGAAGGCTGCGACTTCCAGGGTAGAAATCGACGAAGTAGGTGCTTGCCCGCGCTCCAAGCTTGTTCAGGTTGAGATGCGAGTTCCTGGACTCGAGAGGATCAAATGTCCAGACGACCCACTGGGTTCCCCGTTTCCGGGCAACGCGGAACTGAGCCTCCTTGAGTTGGAGACCGATGCCACTGTCACGAAATTCGGGAAGGACCGCAAGCATGTGAGAATGCTGAGCCTCGAGTTCCAACCCTCTGATTCGAAAGCTGAAGACAAAGCCCACCAACTGATTTCCCTGGCCGAAGCCTCCCAGGAGGATCCCTCCGTCGTCGAGTGCCCGGCTCAACCCGCCCGCATCCACCAGTTCGTCATCCGGTCCCCATACCACCTCCTGAATTGAGACACAGCTCGTCAGGTCGGTTGTTGTCTCCAGCTCACGGATCGTCAGAGTCACGTTGGCGGTGCTGCTCCTCCCCTTTCAGTCGTGGATGATAGTGGTCCCTGCACGTCCAGCGAGGGATTCTTTGATCTGGCCCGGTGCTGCAATGATAACGCGATCGCCGCCTCCCTCAAGAAAATCCACCGAGGCCTCGATCTTGGGCCCCATGGATCCGGCCAGAAAGTGGCCTTCCGAAAGGTATTTCCGGGCGTCGGTCAGAGTCATCTGATCGAGGTCTTGCTGGTTGGGCTGATTGAAGTTGAGGGCGACTTTGCGAATGTCGGTTGCGATAATCAAGGTGTCCGCCCCAACGCTCTTGCCGATCAGGCTGGCTGTCAGGTCTTTGTCGATGACGACATCAAGGCCTTCGAAATCTCCGTTCTCTTCTACAAATATGGGAATTCCACCTCCGCCACCTGCGATCACGAGGATTCCCGATTCGACCAGCATTCGTAACGTTCGGCGTTCCACTATCCGGGTGGGACGAGGCGACGGAACGACCAGGCGCCATCCTCTCCCGGCGTCCTCTTTCATTACCCAGCCCTTTTCCGCCATCAGCACCCGCGCTTCTTCCTGGTTGAAGAAGCGTCCCACCGGCTTGGTCGGATTCTTGAGGCGGGGATCATCCCTCTCGCAGACGACCTGGGTGAGGATGGTTACGACTGGCTTCTTGATCCGGTTCTTCCAGAGCACGTTCTGAAGACACTGCTGGATCATGTAGCCCATGCCACCCTCGGTATCGGCCACCAGGACGCCGAGCGGAAGCTCGGGGACCTCTCGGGAGGCCAGTTGAGAGCGAACCAACTCGTGTCCGACCTGCGGGCCGTTGCCGTGGACAATGACCAGGCCGCTTCCTTCAGCGACCAGGTCGACAACTCCCTGGAGTACCTGACGCGTGTTGGCAAACTGAGTGTGAATGTCGCCGGATTGGCCCCGCCGGATGATGGCGTTACCACCAAAAGCAAGTATTGCGAGCCGGTTCTTCCGATCTTCCGTAGCCACTTCTCACCTCATCATGAGATCTGTAATACCAGAAAGACCAAAAATTTATCATGGAGACGGGAGATCAGGGAGACAGGAGACAGGAGACAGGAGACAGGAGACAGGAGGAGAGGGGGGCCGCGTGCCTTGTGACGGGCACGCGGCAATTCGTGGAGCGCAGACTAGTTGGTCTTTACGCGGTAGTCGTCTTTCTGGCAAACCCAGTACATCCCACCGGGAGCGAATGCCGACCGGACGACCTTGGTCGCCACCATCGGGGTTCCACACTGGGGACAGTTGCGGCCCGCGCCTGCGGCGCCCTTGCGTAAGAGACTAGCCCTCGCGGTCTTGCTCAATTTTTCAGCCATGATGCAGTTCCTCCTGATTTCAAAAGTTAAATTCGTGGTCTGTGGCCAGCCGGATACAAAAAAGCCGTGCCCGACCCAAGCGCGGGCACGGCCTGAAAACGCTAAATAATACCGCCGGAACTCGGCTTGTCAAGCCAAAATTCGGCCAAACTCAAAAATACTTTAACAGGGAGATAGATGCCGGGCGAGCTCGGAAAGTTTCAGCGAGTCTATGAAATTCCAGGGCAGGACGTTCGAGGGCCGGTTCTAAGACGTCAAAAGGCCGATTTCGACTTCAGTGACGTCGCGAAGAGCGACTCTCATGTAAGTCTTGATCTTCTCGACGAGCGACTTCTCATTCAGCCGGATAGCCTCCCGTGTGACACCGAAGCGATCCGCCAGTTCCTGAAGGGTTTTGGGTTCCGAGGCGATCAGACGTTCGTTCAGGATTGTCCGTTCCCGTTCGTTAAGGTCGCGCGAAAGGGCCGCGAGTTTACGGTTGAACAGTTCCTGAAGTTCTCCCCGCGCCAGGCGTTCGTCCACCTGCTCTTCGGCAGTCCGGAGCGTGTCGATGTAGCGTGTCTTCTGGTCGTCGCCGATGTAGGAGTCGAGCTGCAACTCGCCCGACTCGATGTTTGCCTCGACCGCCCGGACATCTTCTTCGGAGACACAGAGCCGTTCGGCAAGCAGAGAGTGGGTTGGTTCTATCCCCTTCATGCGGAGTTTCTCCTTCTCCTGGCGGAGGTTGAAGAGGAGACGTCGCCGTTCGTTGGTGGTGCCGACCCGCACGATCCGGAAGTTGTCCAGAATGAACTTGATGATGTAGGCCTTGATCCACCAGGAAGCGTAGGTCGGAAGCCGGTTCCCCTTGTGGGGATCGAAGCGCTTGACGGCTTCGATCAGGCCGATATTCCCTTCCTGGACCAGGTCGATGACGTTGTGATAGACACGCGAGTAGATCCGGGCAATCTTGACCACCAGAGACAGATTGGCGGTCACCAGGCGATAGGCGGCAGACTGGTCTCCCTCCTCACGATACTGAACCGCGAGGGCATGCTCTTCTTCCGAGGAGAGTGTTTTGAACTGCCGGATCTCCAGGAGATAACGTTGAAGGGGTGAGAGTTTGGAGATCCTGGTCTCACCACGCGGAATCAGCTCATGTGACTCTTCGTCCGGCCCGTCTGATTTCGAGCCATCCTTCGTCCAATCAACCGTTTCCTTCTCTTCTTCGACTCGCTCTATCTCCGGCGCCGATTCCGTCGCCATCAGAAGCGATTCTAACACAAGGGTTTCAGCACCCCGGGCGCCATCGGGTGCGGCGTTTCACGTTCAACGTTTCGCGGTTCAATCAGGGGCAGGATAAGCCTCCCCCGCTGCCTCTCGAATCTTGGTGGAGGGGACCCATAGAACCTTGAGATGGGACCCATAGGACCGTGGTTGACTGGTTCCGAGGTTCCGAGGTTCCGAGGTGCGGGTGTCCTGTCTTCTTTCTTCTCCCTCCTGTATTCTGACCACTCGCGAGCCAAAGGAGACCGAAGGATGATTCCCAGAAGCCGTTTCCCGAATCGCTTACCTCTCATCTGGATCGCCACTCTGGCCGGTCTTCTGGCTGCCTTTGGGATCGGTTTCTCCGCCATGTCGCAGGGGAGACGGGAACTGAAACTGGAAATAAAGGACGGTGAACGGTGGTGGGCCGGTGTCATCAGCCAGTCGCACCTGATGCCGATTGGGCGCGGCCAGGACTACGCATTCGACTTCACCGACAACACTGGCGGGAATCAGGGACAACCTCTGCTGATTTCGAGTTCGGGCCGGTACCTCTGGTGCGAGGATCCCTTTTCGTTCCGGTTCGACGGCCGGCTGCTCACTGCGGCGTCGAGGCGTTCCGCGATTGCTTCGGGCAAGGAGGGACACTCCCTGCGGGAGGCGTTTCAATATGCGAGCCGGAACTTCTTTCCTCCAAGTGGCCGGATCCCCGATCCTTTACTGTTCACGCGACCCCAGTTCAACACCTGGATCGAGCTGACTTACAACCAGAATCAGAAGGACGTGCTCGAATACGCTGAGAAAGCGGTGGCGGCGGGCTTCGAACCGGGAGTTCTGATGATCGACGAGGGGTGGTTCAAGAACTACGGCGATTGGGATTTTGACCGGGCCCGTTTCGAAGATCCGAAGGCCATGATTCGAACCCTTCACGACCTTGGCTTCAAAGTGATGGTCTGGGTCTGCCCCTACATCTCTCCGGATGGGCCCTACTTCGCGGCCCTGCAGCAAAAGGTCACTCGAGACGGCAGGAAGGTCTGGATCTCCAACCCCGACAGGGAACCGTACCCGGCCATCATGCAGTGGTGGGACGGGTTCAGCGCGGTGGTTGACCTGACCAACCCGTCGGGAAGAGAGTTCCTCAAGGGACAACTCGACCGTCTTGTCCAGGAATACAGGATCGACGGGTTCAAGTTCGACGGTGGAGATGCCGAGCATTACTCCTCCCGTAACATGCTCACGCCCTTCAGGTCGCATCGCCCGGATATCACGGCAAACGGTCACTGCGAGGAATTCGCCCGCCTCGGCCTCGATTTCCCTCTGAATGAATTTCGTGCCTGCTGGAAGATGGGGGGGCAGCCTCTCGCCCAGCGGTTGCGCGACAAGGAACACAGCTGGGAGGACCTGCGCAAACTGATCCCTGGAATCATCAACGAGGGCTTGATGGGCTATCCCTTCACCTGTCCCGACATGATCGGTGGGGGTGAGTACCTTTCCTTTATCGACCTGGCACAGGTGGACCAGGAACTGATCGTTCGGGCTGCCCAATGTCACGCCCTGATGCCCATGATGCAGTTCTCGGTTGCTCCCTGGCGGGTTCTGGACAAGGAAAACCTGGAACACTGCATTACGATGTCTCACCTTCACACCTCCATGGGAGAAAAGCTCCTGGAACTGGCGGATGAGGCGGCCCGAACCGGCGAGCCGATTGTCCGCAGTCTCGAGTACGAATTTCCTAACCGGGGCTATGTTGAAATCACCGACCAGTTCCTGCTCGGTAAAGAGGTCCTTGTGGCTCCGGTCCTCGAAAAGGGCGCCCGCTTCCGCGAGATCGTGTTTCCTCCAGGCCATTGGAAGGGTGACGACGGTGAACTGGTTACCGGACCTCGAACTTTGACGGTCGAGGCTCCGCTGGGCCGGTTGCCCTGGTACCAAAAGCTCGATCCGGAACCGGGCATTTGAGAGAATAGCGCCGGAACGTGCGATTGCGGCGCCCTCAGCGATTCTGGGGAGGGGACTCGGCGCGGGAGGAATGCGACTTGGAAAGGGATGAAACGATTGCCCTAAAACCTGGAACATTCGACGAGTATCCCACCGCCCTGGCGGCCCGGATCGTATCCAAGTTTGCCCTGGAGTCTCCGGTCGAGGTCTACGATTTCCCCGACAAGGGGAACATCAACCAGCACACTTACCTGATTTCCTCCGGAACCGGCGCCAACAGTCGCGAGTTTCTGCTCCAGCAGATCAACCAGCAGGTTTTCCGGCGCCCGCGGAATGTGATGGCCGCCATGATCGCCTGCATCGAAGCCCAGCGGGAGAGCCTGGCGAGGAGGTCAACCACTGAGTCCGGGGGTTGGGAAACGGTAGAACTGGTTCCGACTTGGACCGGAGTACCCTTTCTGGAGTTTGAGAATCGAAGGGGGGTCTCCTATTGGCGCCTGATGAAAAAGATCTCCGACTGCCGGACGTTCAAGAGCCTGGCCGAGGTTGGTTCGCGGGCGCGCCAACTCGAGGTAGCCACGGAAGCCGGCCGGGGCCTTGCACTCTACGCTGACTTGACGGCAGGAGTGAAGGTGGCCGGACTCGAAAATCCCCTGCCCGGATACCGGGAGACCCGACTCTACTACCGGCAGTTTCACTCGGTGATGGCCGGTAACCAGACGTTCGAGGAGGCGGTTGCCTTCCTCCCGGAGGACCGACGCCTTCGGGAAAGCACGGAGATTCACTTTCTGGTTCACCTCCCCGAGCACGAATATCAGCGGCGCCGCCAACTTCCCGAAGTGCAGGGTGCTGTCGACCTGGTTCTCGAGCATGAGAGTTTTGCCACTTCGCTGCTCGATGCCATGGACGAGGGCAGAATCCGGCGAGTCGCCATTCACGGTGATACCAAGCTCGACAACTTCCTGTTCAGCAATCAGACCGGAAAAGTCAAGGCGCTCATCGATCTCGACACGATCATGCCTCACACCTGGTTGGCTGACTGGGGGGACATGGTCCGCTCGCTGGCCAATGTTGCTGGTGAAAAGGAACGAGACCGGGACAAGGTGCAGGTTGATGAGGAGGTTTTTGAGGCGATCGCCCAGGGATTTCTGGCCACTGCGCGGAGTGTGCAACCGCGGGAGATCGAACTGATGGTTGACGCCGTTCAGATCATTTCCCTCGAACTCGGCCTTCGATTCCTCACCGACTACATCCGGGGGGACTCCTACTTCATTCTGGGTCAGACCGATCCGCCCGACCTGAACAAGGTTCGGGGACTGAGCCAGTTGACGCTGTTCGAACGACTCCGGGCCCGGGATCGGGATCTGCGCGAGTTGATCCGTCGGCATTCGGCAAAACGGGGGAGCGGCAGTGCGTGAGCTGAAGATCGGGACGTCGTGGATTAGAGGGATCGTCGGGGAGGCCCTGAACCCCGAACTGATCATCAGCTTTGCCCGTGCCTTTGGTTCCTGGGCCGGCGGGGGCCCCGTCGCGGTGGGACGAGACACACGACGATCCGCCCCTATGGTTCATGCCGCCGTGGTAGCCGGCCTGCTGGCTTCGGACTGCGAGGTGATCGAACTGGGGACGACTTCAACTCCCCTGGTATCATTCGCGGTTCGGGACCTGGGCTGCAGCGGCGGAATCTCGATCACGGGAAGCCACAACGACACCCGCTGGAATGCTCTGAAGTTCGTCGGTCCCGACGGGGCTCTCCTCAATCCACTCAAGAGCGAGGAACTGCTTGACGTCTACCATGCTTCGGCGTTCCGCGCACCGACATCTCATCCCCGCAGCCCGGAGCCCGCTCCCGTCGGGATCCTGGGACTCGTATGAAACTTACCTCTGCTCGGTTCTGGACTGTGACTTGATCCGTTCCGGCGATTTTCGTATTGCTGTCGACTTGAGAGGGGGTGCTCTTGGCCCGCTTGTCCGGGGCCTGGCGGCACGGCTTTCCGTCGAACTCGTGCTCATTCACGAGTCTCCCCAGGACCTCCGCGATCGCCCGGAGCCGACGTCGAAAACCATGGGAGAGCTCGCGGATGCGGTTTGTCGCGAGGGATGCTCCGCCGGTTTCGCGCTGAACGTAGATGGAGACCGACTCGGAGTTGCCGTCGAAACCGGGCAGGCCCTTTCAGAAGAGATGACCCTGCCACTGGTGGCGCGAAATCGACTGACCCGGCGCCCCGGCACGATTGTCACCAATTTGTCGACCTCGAGCCGGGTCGATCATGTCGCCCGCGAGTTCGGCCAGTCCGTCATTCGAACGGCGGTCGGTGAGAGTCATGTCATCGACCGCGGGTTGGAGGAAGCCGCTGTTCTGGCCGGGGAAGGGTCCGGGCGGAGTCGCCGTGCTCCCGTCGTCGGTAGCGTTCGATGCGTTGCTCTCTATGGGGCAGATTCTTGAGCTGATGGCGTCGGAAAGCAAACCATTGTCGGAGATCGCGGGCCGAATTCCCCAGCCGGTGATTCGAAAGGGGAGATCCGCTGCCCGGCTCCCCAGGCCTACCGGGCACTGGAGCGATTTCGGGAGGAATTTGAACAGGACGATCCCAATACCCTCGACGGAGTCCGGGTCGACTGGGACGATTTGTGGGTACACATTCGAGTCTCCAAGACCGAGCCCCTTCTGCGAATCATCGTTGAGGGAGGGGAGCAGGAACGGGTGGATGCTCTTTTCAACCGGTGCGTCGGATCCGCTCGCCGGTACACTGGAGGAGGTAAGTGATGGCGGCGCAGATCCCTTCCCTCAAGATCGGTGTTTCCGGCGTCCGCGGGATCGCGGGCGTCTCGCTCACTCCCCAGATCGTGGCATCGTTTGCGGCTGCATTCGGAACCTACTGCGGTCCGCGTCCGGTGGTAATCGGGTCGGATACGCGACCTTCTCGCCAGATGGTGGTGCCTGCCGCAGTGGCGGGACTCCTGAGCGTAGGCTGTACCCCCGTCAACCTGGGCATCGTCCCGGTGCCGACTCTCCAGTTTCACCTTAGGAAGGCCGGGGCGGCCGGAGGCATCTGCATCACTGCCAGCCACAACCCGGTGGAGTGGAATGCGCTGAAGTTCTGTGACTCAGACGGAATCACGCTGCGACCGAGTCAGTTCGCCGAGGTGCTGGACCTCTACCATCAGGGGGTCTATCCGAGGGTAGCGGCCGACCAGATTCCTGAAGTCCGGCAGGACGACGGCGCTTTTGCAGGACACATGGCCGCTGTCATGGGCGAGGTTGATGTCGGGATGATCCGGGAACGGGCTTTTCGCGTCGCCGTAGACTGCTGCAACGGGGCGGCTTCGCTGGTGAGCCCCGAGTTTCTGCGCCGGCTCGGCTGCGAGGTCATTGAGTTGCACACCAACCCGGACCAGCTCTTCCCGCGGGACCCCGAGCCATTGCGGGAGAACATCGGGGACCTGTGCGCCGCCGTCGAGCGGGAGAAGGCCGATGTCGGTTTCGCCCAGGATGCCGACGCGGACCGCCTGGCCCTGGTAGACGAGACCGGGACTCCGCTGGGCGAGGATGCGACCCTGGCGTTGGTAGTGCGCCATCTCTTGACGCGCTATCCAGGCCCGGTAGTGGCCAATCTCTCGACGAGCCGAATGTTGGACGACGTCGTTGCTGCTGCCGGCCAGGTGCTGTACCGAAGCCCGGTTGGAGAGATCAACGTGCTCGAAACCATGAAACGGGTCGGTTCCTGGATCGGGGGAGAAGGCAACGGAGGCGTGATCGTCCGCGCGCTCAACCCATGCCGGGACAGTTTCGTGGCAATGGCCCTGATTCTCGAGTCGATGGCCCGGGAACGACAGACCGTCAGCCAGTTGCGGCAGCGTCTCCCCGATTACCACATCATCAAGGAGAAGGTTGCCTGCCGCCCCCGCCAGGCCGCTGCCTTCATCCGCCTCATGAAACATGTGTTCCGCGGGGAGGAACTCGACCTCACGGACGGCATCAAGGTGGACTGGCCCGATCGCTGGCTGCACGTCCGCGCCTCCAACACGGAACCGATCGTCCGGGTAGTAGCCGAAGGGAAGTCACCGGAAGTCGCCCGGCGACTGGTGGACTCGGTTCTGGAATACCTGAGACCAGAAAACATCTAAAATCTAAGATTTGTGATTTGTGATTGAGTGGAATTGGCCGGGGCTAATCCCAAATCTCAAATCACAAATCTCAGATATTTCCTCGGGTCCTCGCGCTACTTCGGCCTGGAAGCCTTCGCTGCGAGCGGCTTCGACGCACTCCGGGTTGTCATCGAAAAAGAGAACCTGCTGCGGCGGTAGGTCCAGAACGGAGGCGACGTGCCGGAAGATCTCCGGCTCGGGCTTGATGAGATCCAGTTCATGGGAGACGAACTGCGGGTGGAAGAACCGTCCCAGGCCGAATTGATCCCGAATCCTTGGCCAGTGGATTTCGTTGTTGTTGCTCAGGCAGGCCAACTGAAAGTGGGGCGCAAGCTTCTCCAGCAGTTCGATCGCGCCGGGAAACGGTCCCCGGTCCCACGCCACGAAGCGGTCCAGAAACTCGGCCGGCGCCATATCCAGCCCAAGTTCGTTCACGGCACCGGCGGCGAACTCGTCCGGTCTACAGCGGCCTCGTTCGAAGAGTTGAACCCACCTGGAATACAACCAGAACCGGCGTGCCTCCTCCGGAGAAAGACGACCTTCGGTCAAGTTGAGGAGTTGGTCACGCCCGACCCACTCGACCAGGACGCCTCCGAGATCGAAGAGGAGCACGCGGACAGAGGCATTTGTGATTTGTGATTTGTGATTTGTGATTTCAGTTTGTGGCATTGCGGGTTCCGACTGTCTCCGATCGGAGTATTCTACCTGTTAGTGTCGACTGAGGACTGATCCTCTCCCGGAGAACCCTGGTGCGAGACACGGGAGAACACCTGTTCCACCTGAGCGGGAGGTTGCGGCCGTTTGGCAGGGGCCCATAGAATGCAGTCAGTGGATGGATCTGCGTGCTCGACCCGGCAGGGACCCGCGCCATTTCCATTGGCAACTTGAAGAGGGAATGTCTTGAAAAGACTCACGCTGATACTGATTGCCGTCATCACGCTGGTCCTGATTGTTGTTGCACTTGCGTTCGTCGCCCCCGGAGAAGTGTCGATTGACCGGAGCATAGTGATCGACGCGCCGCCGGAAGTGATTTACCCCTTTATCGTTCAGTTCAAGAAGAGGCTGACCTGGTATCCGTGGTACCTGGCCGACCCGGACATTTCGCTCGAGTTCAAGGGTGAGGAAGGCCACGTTGGGGCGGTCGCGATCTGGGAAGGAAATAACCAGGTTGGGGCGGGCGAAGAAGTAATAACTGCTGCCGACGAAAATCGTCGGGTCGAGTCCACGATTCAGTTCATCCAGCCTTTTGAAAGCGAGGTCGAGACTGACTTCGAACTCGATCCCGAAGGAGATCAGACCAAGGTCACCTGGCAGTACCGGGGGAAGCTCAATTTCCCGATCAACATCATCGGCATTTTTATGGATTTCGAGGATGCCGTCGGTTCCGACTTTAAACGGGGTCTGGAGAACCTGAAGAAGGTCTGCGAAAACGACGCACGCCACCGATTCAACGGGTACCAGGTGACGGAGGTCGAATTTCCGGCCCGTGTCTACGTTGCTTTCCGGGACAAGGTGAAATTTTCCGATACCGAGAACTTCCTTTCAACCCGGCTGAACAGGCTGCAGGAAGCGCTGAACGCGAAGAAGATTGCGACGACCGGACCGCCCACCGGGCTGTTCTTCCAATGGGACGAGGACGATCAGGTTAGCCTGATGGCGGCGGCTGTACCGGTTGCTTCTCCGGTGGACCTGGGAGGAGGGACCGAGGTCGTCGAGGTCCCCCACTCTAAGGCTTTGCTGGTCACTCACACCGGGCCGTATGAAAATTCGGTCGGAGCACACCAGGCCATTGACGCCTACATGCAGAAGTACCAGTTGACCCAGGTACCCCCCGCTGTCGAGGAGTACCTCGTTGGGCCGGCCGAAGAACCCGATTCAGCCAAGTGGGTTACTCGGATCTACTATCTCTTTCACTAGTGTCCGGGGACACTAGCTGTTTTCTTCGTACTGTTCTTTGATCTGGTCGATGACCCCCGCGTCCGCCAGCGTCGTAGTGTCGCTGAGAACTCGCCCTTCGGCGATATCGCGGAGCAACCGCCGCATGATCTTGCCGCTTCGGGTCTTGGGAAGTTCGCTCGTCAGGTAGATCTTTTCGGGCCGCGCGATGGGACCGATCTTATCCGCGACGTGATTGCGCAACTCCTCGATCAATTTCCGGTCGCCCTCGACGTCGTCGACGAGGACCGCGAACGCGGCAATCGCCTGTCCCTTGATCGCATGCGAGATGCCGATAACTGCCGCTTCCGCCACTGCGGAGTGGCTCACCAGCGCGCTCTCCACCTCCATGGTTCCGATGCGGTGTCCCGAGACATTGAGGACGTCGTCGACCCGGCCCAACACCCAAAAGTAGCCGTCTTCGTCGCGACGGGCACTGTCTCCAGTGAAGTAGATCCCGGGGAAACGGTTCCAGTAGGTCTCTTGCCAGCGTTCGGGATCACCCCAGATCGCCCGGGCCATTGCCGGCCAAGGCTTTTTCAGGACGAGAAACCCGCCGCCGCCGGGGGCAACCGAGTCGCCGGCTTCGTCCACGACGTCGGCTTCGACTCCAGGAAACGGAATAGTTGCCGACCCCGGCTTGGTTTCGGTGATCCCGGGAAGCGGGGTGATCATGGTCATGCCGGTCTCCGTCTGCCACCAGGTGTCGACAATCGGAGTCTTGTCCTGTCCGATGTACTTCCGGTACCAGATCCATGCTTCGGGGTTGATCGGTTCACCCACCGTTCCGAGGAGCCGGAGAGAGGAGAGGTCATACTGGTTCGGGTGCTGCTCTCCCCATGCCATGAACGACCGGATGGCGGTGGGGGCCGTGTAGAGAATGTTGACCTGGTAACGTTCGATGATCTGCCACATTCGCCCGCGGTGCGGATGGTTGGGAGCACCCTCGTACATCACCATGGTGGCACCGTTGGCCAGCGGTCCGTAGACGATGTAGCTGTGGCCCGTGACCCAGCCGATATCGGCGGCGCACCAGTAGGTGTCATTGTCTTTGAGGTCGAAGACGTACTTGGTTGTGGTTTGCGTGCCGACCAGGTACCCCCCGGTGGTGTGAAGCAATCCCTTGGGTTTGCCGGTCGTGCCCGAGGTGTAGAGGATGTAAAGGGGATGTTCGGAGTCCAGTTCCTCGGGGGGAATCGTCTCGCTCCCGCTGCGGTCCATCTCCCGGTGCCACCAGACATCGCGGTAGCCTTCCAGGTTGACGTCCCGGGCATTCATGGCGTGGTTGACCACGAAGACTTTCTCGATGGTAGGGCATTCCTGGAGTGCAATGTCGGCGTTTTCCTTGAGGGGAACACGGTTGCCCCGGCGCCAGGAACCGTCGGCGGTGATCAGGACCTTCGCACCGCAGTCGTTGATCCGGTCGCGGATTGCATCGGGGCTGAAGCCACCAAAGATCACTGTGTGAGGCGCACCGATTCGGGCGCAGGCCAGCATGGCGATCGGCAACTCAGGGATCATTCCCATGTAAATTGCCACTCGATCGCCCTTCTCCACGCCGACCCTTTTCAGGGCGATGGCGCAGCGGTTGACCTCCCGGTAGAGGTCCTGGTAGGTCAAAACGCGTCGGTCATGGACCGGTTCACCTTCCCAGATGATGGCCGCCTTGTTCTTTCGCCAGGTCTTGAGGTGACGATCAACGCAGTTGTAGCAGACGTTGGTCGTGGCTCCGGAGAACCACTTCACATTGGGAGCATCCCATTCGAGAACCTTGTCCCAGGGTTTGAACCAGTCGATATCCTGGGCGCGTTCAGCCCAGAATCCCTCAAGGTCCTGAGCGGCAGTCCGATAGATGGAAGGATCGTTCCAATTTGCCTGGGCCTTGAATTCCTCGGACGGAGCGAAACGCCGCTCCTCTTTCAACAATGATTGAAAACTGCCGCCTTGCTCTTCCATTCAACCTCCTCAGTGATTTCCATCCAGGCCCAGTTCGCCGGCGATCTGAGCCATGGCCGAGATTACAAACCCGATGTGCTCATCAAGACCGATGCCCAACTCCTCCGCTCCCCGGACGAGGTCGTCCCGGCTGACTGCTCGGGCGAAGGCCTTGTCTTTCATCCGCTTTTTGACCGATTTGACGGGGAGCCCCCGAATATCCTTGTCGGGGCGGATCAAGGCCGCAGCAGTGATAAACCCGCACAGTTCATCGACTGCAAACAGGGCGTGGTCCATTCGACTTGTGCGGGGTACGCCGGTGAACTCGGCGTGGGCGCGGACGGCGTGGATCATGTCCGCTGGGTAGCCTTTCTCGGACAGAAGTGCCGCGCCCTTTTCGGGATGCTCATCGGGGAAGCGATCGTAATCAAAGTCGTGGATCAGTCCGACGATACCCCAGCGGTCGGGGGCTTCGTCGAATTTTACGGCGTACGCCCGCATCGCCGCTTCTACGGCGAGTGCATGCTTCACCAGGTTGGGGTTGCCGGTGTACTCATTCAGCAACTGCCAGGCCATCTCTCGCGATGGTTCCATTATCCTCTCCTGATTGCATCGTCGGGAAAGGGCGACGCCTCGCTCATCCCTCTCACTCTCACACATCGATCTACATCTGCTTGAAAGTTGACGTCATAATAAAACATCCGGGCGCGAGATGCGAAGACCAAGACCCCTTTGTTAAGCTTCCTTCTGTGAAACCACCCAACAGCGAGCACGAATTCGACAATCTTGTCGAACTGATGGACATCCTGAGAAGCGACCAGGGATGCCCCTGGGATCGGGAGCAAACCCGTGAAACCCTCAAGCCGATGCTGATTGAGGAGGCCCACGAAGTCATCGAGGCCCTCGACAGTGACGACCCCGCAGACCTCTGTGAAGAACTGGGAGATCTTCTCTTCCAGGTGATCTTCCACAGCCGGATTGCCCAGGAGCGGGGTGAATTCAACGCCCGCGACGTGTGCCGGCGGGTCTTCCTGAAAATGGTGAATCGCCACCCGCACGTCTTTGGGGATGCTTCGATCGAAACTTCGGAAGAGCTGCTACGAAGGTGGGAGGATCTGAAACAGGCCGAGAAACGGGCGGCGGGGAAGGAAGTCGTCAAGGAGTCTCTCCTGGACGGCATCCCCGACAACCTTCCAACCATGTACCGGACCTATCAGATGACGTCCAAGGCGGCGCGCGTCGGTTTCGACTGGCCGGAACTGTCGGGGCTTCGCGAGAAGTTCAACGAAGAGTTCGAGGAACTTGAAGAAGCAATTGGGCAGGGCGATGAGGCGCGGGTTCGAGAGGAAGTTGGAGACCTTGTCTTCGTCGCCATGAATGTCGCACGATACCTTGAGGTCGATCCCGAGTCGGCACTGAAGCGGGCAAATGCCAAGTTCGTGAAGCGGTTCAGGGGGTTGGAGCGTCGACTTAAGAAAGCGGGGAGGGACCTGGCCGAAGCAGACCTGGATGAGATGGAGTCGGCGTGGCAGGCGGTTAAACTGGAGGAAATCGCCGAGGCGGAAGGCGCCGAGGACCGAGACGGGTAATTTATCTCAGAACTGGATCTACATCGCATCAAACGAGGTGAGCAGTCATGACAGATAACGAAAGAGAAGAAGAAAAGTCGTCACCGTTCAAAGTTGACGATCGACGGAAGTTTTCTTCGGAGGGGGAACTCCTTTCGAAGACCGGGACGGAGTCGAAGTCCGAACCGGAACCCAGGCAGGGCCCATCGGAGCCGACCCAGGAGCGCAAGACCGAACGACAGAAGGAGCCGGCGATCGATTTCGCTTCGTTCATCATGTCGCTGGCCGCTTCGGGGATGGCCTATCTGGGCGAAATGCCCGATCCGGCTACGGGAGAGCGGATGGAAAACCTGGACGGGGCCCAACAGATGATCGACATCCTCACCCTGTTGCAGACCAAGACGAAGGGCAATCTGGAGACGGATGAGGAACAGTTGTTGGAACACCTTCTCTACGAGCTGAGGATGAAGTACCTGACCAAGCGGAACGTGATCAGGCTCTAATGCGGACTCATTTATGCGCGTGACCTTTCTGGGAACCGGGACCTCGCGCGGGATTCCGGTCATTGGTTGCGAATGCCGGGTCTGCCGGTCCGATAATGTCCGGAACCGGCGGCTTCGATGTTCGGCCCTCCTCGAGGCTGACGTCACGGTTCTGATCGACACGTCGAGCGATTTCCGTCAGCAAATGCTGGCCCACCAGGTGAAGCGGCTCGACGCCGTGGTCTACACTCATCACCATGCCGATCACGTGCTCGGAATGGACGACCTGTTCCCGCTTACGGCGCGCACCTCAAAGGCGCTGCCGGTGTATGCGGATCCCCAGACAATGGGCGAGTTGAAGATAACCTTCAGGCACATGTTCAACAACTCCGGCTATGGGGGAGTGGCCCGGATCGAACCGAACGAGATCATGGGCCCGTTCTCTCTCGGTTCTCTGCAATTTGAGCCGATCCGGCTGTTCCACGGGAAGATGCCGATTCTCGGATTCCGGGTGGGCGGGTTTGCCTATCTGACCGACGTGAGCCACATCCCTGAGGAAAGCTTCGCCAGGCTCGATGCCCTCCAGTTTCTGGTTCTGGACGGACTTCGCTATCGTCCGCATCCGACTCACTTCAGCATCGGGCAGGCGGTGGAGGCTGCCCGGAGGATCGGGGCGAATCGGACGCTTTTGATCCACATGTCTCACGATGTCGATCATGAAGAAGGAAATGCCGCCCTGCCCGACGGGATTGAGCTGGCCTACGACGGGCTGCAGGTTGATGTGAAATGAAGGTGATTGAAAGCATTCACGAACTGCCGTCGCGACTGGACCATCCCGTCGTGGCCCTGGGTGTGTTTGACGGCGTTCACATCGGACACCAGGAGATCATCCGGGAGGTGTTCCGTCGGGCCCGCGATCGCTCGGGAACGGCGTTCCTGCTCTCCTTCTTCCCCCATCCCCAGAAAGTGATTGCGTCGGGGACCGCTCCCCCGCTTCTGCAGACGTTTGACCAGCAGGCCGAAATGCTGGACCGGCTCGGTATCGACATTTTCTTGAGGCTGCCGTTCACACGGAGGCTGTCCCTTCTCTCCCCGCTGGAGTTCGTCCGGGACCTGCTTCTCAGAACGGGAGCGCGCGAGGTGCATGTTGGGGCCAATTTCCGTTTTGGTCACCGCCGCAAGGGCGACTTCGAGACGCTCAGGGGTCTGGGGAAGGAATTTGGGTTCTCGGTGGTGGAAACCGCGATTGTTCAGTTTCGGGGTTCCCGGGTGAGCAGTACAGCCCTGAGGGCGCTCGTGAGAGAGGGTCGGGTGGCGTTGGCGAAGCGCCTGCTTGGCCGCCCGTACGAAATTCGTGGGAGCATCGTGAAGGGAGCCAGGCGCGGTATAGAACTGGGCTTCCCGACGGCGAATCTGAAAACCGACAACGAGCTCTCCCCGGCGACTGGTGTGTACGTGACCCGGGCGTTCGTCAATGGAACGGAGTTTGTCGGTGCAACCAATATCGGGTTCAGACCCACGATCCAGGGTTTTCGCGAGCCTGAACCGACGATCGAGACTCATCTTCCCGGTTTTTCGGGTGACCTCTACGGCCAGTCGATGAAGCTGCAGTTCTGCTTTAGAATTCGGCCCGAGCGCCGCTTCGACACTGCCGACGCTTTGATTCAACGGATCAGGAAAGATATTCTTTGGGTCGAAAAATACAGCGGGAAGACTGCCCGCCTGCTTTCGGAAGGAAAGGAAACTCTTGACCAGGGAAGAAGTTAGACGGATTGCCGAACTGGCCCGCCTGGAGTTTGATGAATCGGAACTGGATCGGTTTGTCCCCGGGTTTGAACAGATACTGCACTATTTCGAGCAGCTCGGGACCGTGGACACGGGGGAAGTTCAGCCCACTTATCACGCGCTCCTGACGCCGGAACTGAAGACTCCAATGCGGCCCGACCAGTGTGAGAAATCGTTGCCGGTTGACGAAGTTCTTGCAGAGGCTCCGGATTCAAAAGACGGTCATTTTCGGGTTCCCAAGGTGATCGAATGAGAGAGACGACGGGCTGGTCGATCAAGCAGATGCGGGATGCCATCAAGCGGAGGGACGTCACGGTCCGGGAGCTTGCCGAGGGGTGCCTGGAGCGGATCGAAGAGACCGATGACCGCGTCCATGCCTTTCTCACCGTGAACCCGGAGCAGGTGCTGGCGGAGGCCGACGAACTGGACCGCAAGATCGCAGACCGTTCTCTGAAATTGGGATTTCTCACCGGTATTCCAGTCGCGGTCAAAGACAACATGGTGACGCGGGGGGTGCGGACCACTTGTGGGTCGCGCATTCTGGGTGACTACGTGCCGCCCTATGACGCGACCGTGGTGGCCAGGCTGAAGCGGGATGGTGCCCTCCTCATCGGGAAAACCAACCTGGACGAGTTCGCCATGGGGTCGAGCACCGAGAACTCGGCTTTTGAGCCGACCCGGAACCCGTGGGATCTGGAGCGGGTCCCCGGGGGGTCGAGCGGGGGTTCGGCGGCAGCGGTTGCTGCCCGCCAGGTTCCAACCGCGCTGGGCAGTGACACCGGCGGATCAATTCGACAGCCAGCCGCTTTTTGTGGTGTCGTGGGATTGAAGCCGACCTACGGAAGAGTCTCCCGTTATGGCCTGGTAGCGTTTGGTTCTTCGTTTGACCAGATCGGCCCGATTGCAGGGTCGGCCCGGGATGCGGCCTACGTGCTGCGTGTGATTGCCGGACAGGACAAGAGAGACTCGACAACGGCGGACGAGGCGGTTGGTGGTTACGTCGAGGAGATCGGAAAAGATGTCCACGAACTCCGGGTGGGCGTGCCGCGAGAGTGGTTCGGCTCCGGTCTGGAGGCTTCGATCGAGGAACCGGTACGCAGGGCGCTCGACCGACTGGAAGCCCTCGGTTGTTCGGTCGAGGAAGTGAGCCTCCCTCATACGGAGCAGGCGATCGCCACGTACTACATCCTCGCGCCTGCCGAGGCGAGCTCGAACCTGGCCCGCTACGACGGGGTCAAGTACGGGTACCGGAGCCCCCGCACCGAAGATCTGCACTCGATGTACGCGTGTACGCGGTCGGAGGGATTCGGCAATGAGGTGAAACGCCGTATCATGATCGGCACCTACGTGTTGAGCGCCGGGTACTACGATGCGTACTACGTCAAGGGGAGCAAGGTGAGAACCCTGATTCAGAAGGACTACCTGGACGCTTTTGAGAAGGTAGATCTGCTGGTTGGGCCGACGACGCCCACGCCCCCTTTCCGTCTGGGAGAGAAAACATCCGACCCGCTCTCCATGTACCTGTCCGATATCTACACCGTGACGGCCAACCTGGCCGGGATTCCCGGGCTTTCCATGCCGTGCGGCTTTACGCCGGAAAAGCTGCCCGTCGGCTTGCAGTTTCTGGGTCCCCACTTCTCGGAAGGAAAGCTGCTCAGAGTAGCTCACGCCCTGGAGAGCGAGCTCAAGCTCGATTTTCCAAGCCTGGCGGTTTGAGCAGACTGAATCTCGTCAGACGGGTCGGACTTGTCTGACCCGGTTTCCCTCAGGCGTACATGTATCGGCGCAACCCGACGCTGAGTGCCAGGCCAAGGGCGACGAATGTCGAGAGCGTCGAGGACCCTCCGTAGCTCAGGAGTGGCAGCGGTATCCCGATCGGGGGAACAATTCCCAGAGCCATTCCGACGTTGACGAGGACGTGCGAGAAGACGAACGCAACTACTCCCGCGATGACCAGCATTCCCGCCCGGTCCCTGGCCTGCTGCCCGACCGAAATCAGGCGTGAGAGGAGCAGACCGTAGAGGAGCAGGATGAGCGATGCGCCCAGGAAGCCCGTGTCTTCGGCGAGCAGGGCGAAGATGAAGTCGGTGTGGCTCTCCGGCACGAATCCCAGCTGGCTCTGCAGTCCCTGACCGATACCCCTCCCAAAAAGCCCTCCAGAGCCGATCGCGATCTGGGCCTGGCGGGTCTGGTAACCGACCCCCAGGGGGTCCAGTTCGGGATCCAGGGTGACGAGCACGCGCTGTTTCTGGTAGTCCTTGAGCCCGAACCAGACGGCCGGCGCCGCGACCAGTGTGAGCAGCAGGGCACCGATGATCAGCTTTTTGTGGACTCCGGATACGAGCACCATTCCGGCCACGATCGGGATAAACATCACTGCGGTTCCCAGGTCGTGCTGGAGGATGATCAGGAGGATCGGTATGACGCAGACGACGCCGACGAATACGAGTTGGCGCCGCGTCAGGTAGTCCTCGTTGTTGTCCGACAGGAGTTTCACGAGGAGGAGTATCACAACGATCTTGGTGAGCTCCGAAGGCTGGAAGTTGAAGCCGGGAAAACTGATCCAGCTCTTACTGCCATTGATTTCGGTGCCGAAAAGCAAGACGAAAACGAGAACCCCGATGGCCAGCCCGTAGAGCAGAATGGAAGCGTCAACGAGTTGCCGGTAGTCGATCAGCATGACGAGCAGGCAGATGGCGAGACCCACGCCCATCCGCGTCAACTGGCCCCAGTAGAGGTTGCCGTCTCCGGCCAGGCTGGCACTGTAAACCCCGAGGACGCCCAGCAGGGCCAGGGCCAGGGACAGAATAAAGAGGAGCAGGTCGAATTGCCCCCAGAATCGGCGCGATACGATCGCCACCCGTTTATCCTCCTGCCGCCATCTGGATCGTTTCCGTTGGGGGAGCGTTGTATTTTCGGTAGTACTCGTCCAGGATGTGCCCGGCAATCGGCGCAGCTTCGGCACCTCCCGAACCGCCCCTCTGGACGATCACGGCGATCACGATTTCAGGTTCTTCCTGGGGCGCAAAACCAACGAACCAGGCATTCGCCTCGTATTTCTCTTGTTCTTCCTCAGAAAGCGTTTCCCGCACTCGCCGACTGATCGTCTGGGCACTTCCAGTCTTTCCGCAGACGTTGAAGCCGGCGACCTTGGCCGAGCGCCCGGTTCCCGACTCGTTGACCACTTTCCACATCGCATTCCGCACGATCTCCAGGTTCTTGGGAGAAAAACCGGTGAGCGGGGTTGTCCTGGCGACGGAATCCTTGATCAACGTGAGGCGAGGGATCCTACCCGTCGCAACCGCACCGATCGCACGGGCCAGCTGGGCCGGTGTGACATTCAACGGGCCCTGGCCGATGGCGACTGAGATCGTTTCGCCGGCGAACCATGGTTGGCCCTGAACTCGTTTCTTCCACTCCGGCGAGGGCACCAACCCGACCGCTTCCCCGTTCAGATCGATACCAGTTGGCTGGCCCAGCCCGATGCGGCGGCTGAATTCTGCGATCTGGTCAATCCCCATCTTCTGCCCCAGAAGGTAAAAGTAGACGTTGCAGGAGTGCTGGATTGCATCAACCAGGCGGACTCTTCCGTGCCCGCCGGCCTTCCAGCAGTGGAAGGGATGCCCGTAAATGGTGACCGCTCCGTTGCAGTAGACCGACGTCTCCGGGGTAACCAGGCCGAGTTCGAGACCGGCCAGAGCCATCACCACCTTGAAAATCGAGCCGGGTGAAAAGGTGCTCTGGATCACCCGGTTTTGCAACGGGTTGTCGGGATTGTTCATCAACTGGTCCCACTGGCTTCGAGTAATTCGCGTCGCGAACCAGTTGGGATCAAAAGCGGGACGACTGGCCAGGACCAGCACCTCTCCGTTGCGCGGGTCGAAGGCCAGGATCGCTCCCGGGTGTTCACCTAACTCGCTCTCGGCAACCCTCTGAAGGTCCAGGTCGAGGGACAGCCGAAGCTCATTCCCCGGTCGAGGTTCTACCCTGCCCAGTTCCTGAAGGGCTTTTCCGGTGCTGTTTACCAGGATCCGGGAATAGCCGTTTTCGCCCATCAGTTCAGAGTTGTAGACGCGCTCAATACCCGACTTGCCCACGGTGTCGCCCGGTGAGAACTGATCGAACTCAGGCGAGTCGAGTTCTGCCTGGGAAACCTCTCCGACGAAACCCAGACTGTGGGCGGCCAGTTCATCGTAGCGGTAGAGCCGTCGCGGCTGCTCGATGATTCGGATTCCCGGAAATTCAGCCTGGTGGGCGAGAATTTTGGCGACTTGGTCGAGGCCGAGATTGGGTTTGAGCAGCACCGGCTGAAAGGGCGCATAGTGGGCCGCCGCCGTAAGCCGCTCGTCTACCTGCTCGCCGGGAACTTCGACCGACTCCTGGAGAAAGCGCTTGAGGTTCTCCAGTTGGCCGATTTCATCCCGGTAAACGAAAAGGTTGAACGAACTGATGTTCTCAACGAGTGGACGGCCATCGCGATCGAAAATCGTTCCCCGTGGGGCCAGCAACGGAATAGTGCGGACCTGGTTGTGCTCGGCCAGTTTGCGGAAGTGATCATACCGAACGACCGTGATGTGCCAGAGTTTGAGCCCGAGGGCCAGGAAGACAAGAATAACCAGGATTCTCGCGACCGTCAGCCGGCGAATGATGATGCGGTTATCTTGGGAAATCGGCATGGCTTCTCATCACCACCGTTAAAGCAGGCGGACGCTAATCCAGCCGCCGAAAATCCTTGGGCGGAAACCTGATCTTATCATAGAGTCGGAAGAAGACTTCTCCGACAATGCCGGTCAGGACGGCACTGGAAACTGCTTCAATGGGCCGCAGCGGAGCGACGTGAAGGCCGAGCAGGAAGAGGGTCGACAGGATGAGAGCCCGGTCGATGAGTGCCAGCAAAGCGATGAACACAATCCGCAGGCTGCCGAGGTCGGTCGATGTCCAGCGGTGGAGGTAGCTGGCCCCAAATGCGATGATCGCCTTGGTGAGGCCATTGAGGCCCACAGGAACGCCCACCAGGTAATCCTGGACCATCCCGAACAGGGTTCCCACCAGAGCACCCTTCAGCGGGTCGCTGTGGGCGGCAACGTAGATGACGAGGACCAGCAGAATGTCGGCATGCAGGAAGCCGGGCACGACAGTGCCCTGGATCAACTCGATCAACAGGCCGACAAGCAGGAACGCAAAGATCTCCGATCCCGGTATGCGACGTTCATGATCTTCGGCCGGAGTGAATTTCAAGGCTCTCCAACAACTACGGCGACTTCCTGGAGTCGCCGAAAATCGACGAACGGAACCAGCCGGATATCCATGTAGATTCCGGCACTCTTGTTGCAGCGAACGACGGTTCCCACGGGGATACCCTTGGGGTAGATGTCGTCGGTTCCGGATGTTACTACGATATCCCCCGGTGATACCGCTGCCGTGGACAGAATGAAGTTCATCTGAAGTTCCCCGACTCCGGTCCCGGTGACAACTCCTTCGAGGCCTGATGCGCCCATCTGGGCACCGGCGGCGGCATTGACATCCGTGATCAGTTCAACTTCGGAGGTGAACGGACTCACCGCCCGTACCCGTCCGACGATACCGTCAGGGGTGAGAACTGCCGAGTCTCTGGTGACGTTCTCGCGGGAGCCCGCGTTGATCAGGATCTTCTCAAAGAACTGCGGGGGATTGCGCCAGATTACAGCGGACCTCACCGACTGGAATTCGAAACGCTCCCGCAGCAGGGCAAAGCCCGAATCCACTTCAACCTGGCGCCGGAGTGCTTCGAGGCGGTTCAGTTCCGACTTCAAACGCCAATTCTCGGCTTCAAGGTAGCGGTTCCGGTCCTGCACCGTGGACATTAGCTGGTAGCGGTCCAGAACATCGGCAGCGGCGTCCTTGACGGAGTGTATTGCAAACACGAAGGGAGTGAACACGCTCAGGCCCCAGGATCGCAGAAGCAGGCGCCCGTCTTCGCTGCGAATCTGGACTGAGAGCAGGGTCAGGTTGAGGACGATAATTGCAAGAAGTCCGAGAAACGGATTTCGGACTACGGGGCGTGTCATTGCAGGCTGATGCGCCTGAGCAGCGCAATGTCGTCCAGCATCTTGCCGACCCCCAATACGACCGAAGAAAGCGGATCTTCGGCGAGGAAGACCGGTAGGCCGGTTTCATTGTTCAGTTTCTTGTCCAGATGTTTGAGCAGCGCTCCGCCCCCGGTCAGCACGATTCCCTTGTCCACGATGTCGGCCGACAGTTCGGGAGGAGTCCGCTCCAGGGCCACGCGAACCCCGTTGACGATGGTGGAAATCGAGTCCGCCAGCGCTTCGCGAATCTCCTCGTCATTGATGCTGACGGTTTTGGGAATGCCCTCGATCAGGTTGCGACCCTTGATTTCCATCTCCTCGATCTCCTCGAGAGGGGCGGCCGATCCGACCTGGATCTTGATCTGTTCCGCCGTCCGCTCTCCGATCAGGAGGTTGTGCTTGCGCTTGACGTACTGAATGATCGCCTCGTCCATTTCGTTTCCGGCGACACGCACCGAACGGCTGTAGACAATTCCGGATAGACTGATGACGGCGATATCAGTCGTTCCGCCGCCGATGTCGACGATCATGTTGCCGCTGGGTTCGGTGATCGGAAGGCCCGCCCCGATGGCCGCCGCCATGGCTTCCTCCACCAGGTAGACCTCGCTCGCATTCGCACGCAGGGCCGATTCGCGAACGGCCCGTTTTTCGACCTGGGTGATCTCGGAAGGGATACAGATCACAATCCGGGGACTGATCAGGTAGTTCCGATTGTGAGCCTTCTTGATGAAGTACTTGAGCATTTCCTCGGTGACGTCGAAGTCGGCGATAACACCGTCTTTCATGGGCTTGATGGCCACGATGGACCCGGGAGTCCGTCCCAGCATTTCCTTTGCTTCGTGCCCGACCGCTTCGACCTTGTTGGTCACCTTGTTGATGGCAACGATCGACGGTTCGTTGACCACGATCCCACGCCCCCGGGCGTATACGAGGGTGTTGGCAGTGCCGAGATCGATGGCGAGATCGTTCGAGAATATACTGAAAAGAGAACGCAAATTCATCGGTGTTTTCCTGTCCCCTGCAGCGCCGGCTGCGTAGAAGGTAGACTACCCCCCAAAGGGATATGAGATTATCCAACACCCGGCCTTCCCAAGCAAGCGGGGTGGGAGATGGGGGGAGAAAGGTCCGACATGTCCGGCGGGTCTAACCAGTCTGCCCGGCCGATCTGCCCGACAATTACAGCCAGGAGGCCGACCAGGCGTTACTCCCGTGACAGGAGCGTCCCGGTTTGCCCATCCAGGCAGTTGGCCAACGCCCCTTCCTGGAGTCCGCTCAGCACCTGGAAATTATCGACGCCCTGCTCGATCAGGCGGATGGCGTTTTCGACCTTGGGGATCATCCCATCCAGGAAGACGCCTTCCCGCAACAGCTTTCGCGCCTCTACCAGGCCGAGGTGTTCGATGCGGGTTTCGGCGCGCGCCGGGTCCAGGTAGATTCCACCGACGTCGGAAACCGCAACCAGTCGGTCTGCGGCGAGCGCCACCGACAGTTCGGTAGAGAGTGTGTCGGCATTGATATTGAGAATCTGCCCGTTGGGAGAACTGCAGAGGCAGCTGACCACCGGCACATAGCCGGCCGCCCAAAGCGCATCCACCAGGCTCCGATCCACCGACTGAAGTTCTCCAACGAGGCCGAAATCGACCGTCTCGACTCGATCATCTACTTGCAGAGCCAGCGGTGGCCGCCGTCTGCTCCGGGTCAGGAACCCGTCGAAAGCGGAGATCCCGACAGCGGGGACTCCTTCGGCCAGCAGACTCACTGTGAGGTCCGCATTGACCGCACCAAAGACCTTCTTGGCTGCTTCCAGAGTGCGCTCGTCGGTTACCCGCCGGCCCTGGACCTGGACAACCGGTAACCCAGTGTCCCGGCAGAAGTCCGACAGCTGCTTTCCGCCTCCGTGCACCAGGAGCAGTTGATGCCCGGCCCGATTGAGCTGGGCGATCTGTTGTCCAAGCGACCGGCGCAGGCCGGCCTCCTCCAGTACCTTCCCACTCAGCTTCAGGATGAGCTTCATAGCGATCTCACCGCCTCAATGAAGATGTCGGCCTCGTCCCGGCCAAGGGTCAGAGGAGGCATCAGGCGAAGTACGGACGGATCGTAGGAGGTCCCGGTAAGAATGAAGGCCTCCAGGAGACGCTTCTGTGCCTCCTTGGCCGTCAACCCTTTGAACCGGATCCCCAACAGGAGACCGTCGCCCCGCAGTTCCTCTATGACCGGAAGTTCCGCGAGAGAATCCCGGAGGTAGCCGGAAACGTCATCAACCTGGGCGAGAAGGCCTTCCTCCTGAATCACCTGAAGTGTAGAAAGGATGGCAGCGCAAGCCAGCGGATTCCCTCCGAACGTAGTGCCCAGGTCCCCCGGGTTGACCCGGCCCGCTATCTCCTCGGTCATGAGAACGGCCCCGGCCGGATAGCCGGAAGCGATTCCCTTGGCCAGGGAGGTCAGGTCCGGAACGACGTCGAGTTTCTGGGAATAGAGGAAGGTTCCGCCTGTGCGTCCGACGCCAGTCTGGATCTCGTCGAAAATCAACAGCGCCCCGGCCGCCTGGCAGGAGCGGGCGATCTCCTGGATCGTGGAGATCGGGATCGTGACGACCCCGCCCATGCTCTGAATTGGCTCGATCAATACTGCGGCGGTCTTCTCGGAAACCGACCCTGCAACCTTTTCGAAGGGCAAGATGCGGTGGCCGGGAACGGGGGTGTTCAGGAAATTGCGATATTTCTCGATGCCGGTTGCGGAGAGGCTGCCGTAGGTCCGGCCGTGAAAGGCGTTGACGGTTGAAATGACTTCCCGTCGACGGGTCAACGCGCGGGCGAGCTTGATGGCGTTCTCGTTGGCCTCGGCGCCGGAGTTCACCAGGAATGCCTGGTGGTAGGGGCGGGACAATTCGATCAGTTTCTCGAGGGCCAGGCTTCGTGTTGAGCTGTAGGTGGCGTTGGAGTAGAAGATCAACTGGGAGGCTTGCCGCTGGATGGCGGCAACCACGGACGGGTGGCAGTGCCCGGTCGCAGTTACTGCATGCCCGGCATAGAGGTCCAGGTAGCGTTTTCCGTCCTGGTCGAAAACGAAACAGCCCTCCCCCCGATCGATCAAGATGGGGAGCTTGGCATAGGTGTTGACCTGGTAGCGGTCTTCAAGTTGCTTAATGGAAATGTATTGAGTGTTGTCCATAGTTATGGGAAGAGCGGAGCCTGCTCGAGGGCGGTAGTCTCCTCGAATCCGCAGATGATGTTCATGTTTTGAACGGCCTGTCCGGCCGCTCCCTTTTGGAGGTTGTCCAGAGCCGACCAGACGATCAGGTGTTCCCCATCGGTTGCTGCGGCAATATCCACGTAGTTGGAGTGTTCGACGTTACAGATATCGGGATTGCCTGGTTCCCAGCGGATGAACGGCTCGGCTCCGTAGTAGCCGCTGAAGAGGTCCTCCACTTGGGCTGCGGTCTTCGGTTGTTTGAGCTGCATGTAGTGGCTGGCGAAGATACCACGGACGAGCGGAGTCGAGTGAGCCTGGAAGATCAGCGGGTTGCCGGGGTTGTCGAGGATCTGCCGCATCTCGGGGACGTGCTGGTGGATGAACGGCTTGTAGGGAAAAAAGGCGTGGCTACGCCGGGGATGGTGGGTCTTGTCGCTTGGTGTTCGACCCGATCCGGACGAGCCCGTCTTTGAATCAACGTAGACCGAACCTTCAACCCAGCCTTCCTGGTAGAGGGGAAACAGGGCCAGCAGGGTGGCGGTTGCGAAGCAGCCTGGGTTGGCGACGCGCCGCTTGCCGCGAATCGACTCGCGGTTGATTTCCGGGAGACCGTAAACGAATTTGGACTGCTCGGCGACGCTGGTCATCGGAAAGCCGTAGTACTTTGCGAAGGTTTCGGGGTCGCTGATCCGAAAATCCCCACTGAGATCGATCAGCGCTCTCCCAGCCGGGACCTTTGGGGCGATCTTCATCGCCTCGCCGTGAGGAAGGGCAAGGAAGAGTACGTCGGTCTCCGCCGCCACTGTTTCCTCCAGGGGACAGAACGTCAGCGAAACGATTCCCCGCAGGTGGGGATAGAGTTGGCAGACCTCTTTCCCGGAGTGCCGCTCAGACGAGATTGAGACAATCTCCACCTCGGGGTGCCGCAACAGGACGCTGATCAGTTCCAGCCCACCGTAACCTGAGCCGCCTGCAATTCCAACTTTCAACATGGCCGGAGGCTCTTCAGGACGAAGCTGCAGAGCTTACCGGAACTGTCGAATGGATTCGCGGCCTGGACGTCCCAGTTGTCTTCGATGTACTTGACGCCTTCGCAGCTGTCAGTCACCGGACCCGAGACCAGGATCGGTTCGTGGGCCGTGTCTACGTCGTGTTGCCGAAGCCATTCCAACGCACCCCAGGTACCCATGAGATCGTTCGCACAGATCACCGTGGCTGCCCGGCGGCTCAGGAACTCCTTGTCGTCGAACAAAGACGCTACGTTGTATCCGCCGAGGATTCCGTCGCCCATCTCCAGGACGATGAAATCGGGCTCTGGCTCGGCCAGATGGTGGACAATCGATCGTGCGACCGGCACCAACGAAGGAACGTCGGCGCTGGAGGGGAGTCCGAAGTCGTGGAAACTCAGCACCCGCTTCGATCCCGATTGCTTCATCACGTTCAGATCACGCCGACATGCAACACCCGCCACTTTGCCCGAGTTGATGTGGTAGCCGCGCTTGCTGAAACCGTCAATGATGGTTTTGCAGACGGTTGTCTTTCCCGAGTTCATGCAGGTCCCGAGAACGAATACCAACGGGATCTTGGGCAATTCCCGGTCAACGAAGGGGAGCGCACTGTCACGCAGGTTGACGGGACGATCTCCCTCGACGACGGTGCCGAGGTAGGTCAGCAGCGTCGGCCATTCCAGGTTCCGATGAAAGGCCGTGCATTCGCCGATCACTCCACCCTTGTTGAGCAACTGGATGTGTTGCCCGATGAAAAGGGGGTGGGGGATTCGACCGGAAAACCCGTGAAGGGCCTTGCGCGTACCCAGCGCTCCGACAATCTTCATCCCCGGTTCGAGAATGATGTCGGTTCCATCGGGAAGTTCCATGGCCGGGTAGGCCGGGTTGACTTCTTCCACCCTGGCAAGCACGACATCACCCGCTCCCGGGTTGGCGATCTCGGCCGTTTTCAGTGGAAATGCCAGGTCCAGCGTCCCTGCACAGGAACTCACCAAATCCGGGACAATCCCTCCTGCCGCTTTGGATGTCGAAGGCATTGAATACTGGTTTGAAACGCTTTGAATATGCATGGAAATACAACTTCCGTTGGAGATTGACGTTATGGTTCGCGCCTGGAAAGCGCGGGGTGCTAGCGCCTGTAGAAGGGACGCCTCAAAAGGCCGGGTCGGTCAGGTCTGTGTCCGGTCCAATGCATGATGTGCATAATTATACATAATGACGTTGCCAAAGCAACAAAAGATTCAGGAAAAAGATTTTTGATTGCGGATGGCGATTTCCGATTTTTCGGAGGCAGTTCGATTGGCGGTTAGGCGACGGGCCCGCCCACAATTCGGAAAAACCGTCAAACGAAAATCTTCATTCGCAAATTATATAGATTTCCTGCTTCGACAATCCCAGTTCCCTGCTGGCCTTCCGGATGGCGTCTCTGCGAGAGAGGCCTCGCTCGGAGATCAGGCCAGCCACGTATGCGGCGGTGTCGATCCGGGGCGGCGGTTCGTCTTCGGTCGACCCTTCGACGACGATGGTGTACTCGCCGCGGGGTTCGTGGTGCGTCAGCTTTTCGATGAGCTCGTCCAGGTTTCCACTGAACGCCTCTTCGTGGAGCTTCGTCATCTCGCGAATCAGGAACGCGTGACGGGAGCCCAAGACCTCGCGCATTACCGTCAATGTTTTGATAAGACGATGGGGAGAGACGTAAAAAACCAGGGTGGCCCGCAGGGATGCAATGTCCTCCAGCTGCTTTCTGATTGCGGATGCAGCCGATGCCAGGAAGCCCCCGAAGAGGACCCGGTCGGTTGCCAGGCCCGACACCGAAACCGCAATGGATGCGGCGAACGGTCCCGGAATCGGGATCACCGCAATCCCCCGTTCCCGGCAAAGTCTGACCAGCCGGTAGCCGGGATCGGAGAGAAGTGGCGTGCCCGCGTCCGAAACCAGGGCGACTACCTTACCTTCCGCAATCCCATCGACAAGGCCGGGGGCGCGTGCGGATTCGTTGTGTTCGTGATAGCTCGTCGTCGGGGTCTGAATGCCAAAGTGATTTAGAAGCTTACGCGTGTGACGGGTGTCCTCGCAGGCGATCAACTCGACTGAACCGAGAATCTCGATCGCACGGGGGCTGAGGTCACTTAGATTTCCGATAGGCGTGGAAACAACGTAAAGCGTGCCGGACATGGGGGAGGGTCACTCCTCGACAATATCGTCGAGCATCGCCCGGAGCATGTCCTTGACTGCTCGTTCCATCCCCACCATGACGGCTCGGGCAATGATGTTGTGCCCGATATTGAGTTCTTCGACTGCCGGAATGGCGGCGATCGCTCCCACGTTTCGATAGGTCAAACCGTGTCCGGCCAGCACCCGAAGCGCACGAGCGGACGCCTCCTCAGACGCCACGATCATCTTCTCCAACTCGTCTTCGAAGGCCGGGTCCCAGTTCTTGATTCCGCGGGGTACCGCCTCAGAATATGCCGCCGTGTTGAACTCCACCATGGTCACGCCGACGCTTTCGGATGCTTCGATCTGCTCCGTTTCAGGGTCGATGAAAAGCGACACCTCGATTCCCGCTTCCCGCAGCCTGCGCACGGCCCGGGCGATCTCCTGGTGGTGATTGACGACATCGAGTCCTCCCTCGGTGGTCACCTCTTCGGGGCTCTCCGGGACAAGTGTTACTGTGTCCGGCCTCAACTCCGTGGCAACAACCGCAATCATTTCCTCCGTCACCGCCATCTCGACGTTGAGCCGGGTTTTGATCACGGCCTGCAGGAGTTGGACATCACGGTCAGTGATGTGACGGCGATCTCCCCTGAGGTGAACGGTGATTCCGTGGGCCCCGGCCTGTTCCGCGAGGACCGCGGCCGCAATCGGATCGGGCTCGAGAGCCTTCCGAGCCTGCCGAATTGTCGCAACATGATCGATATTGACCCCAAGCCTGGTCATGTCAGCCTCCTTCCCTCAGCGGGTTGCCGGCGTGCGATTGTAAGCCCCTGAGGCATTATTCAGCTGGAGCCGGGCAAGGTCAATCAGGATCGAAGGGGCGTGGTGGACAAAGCTCACCTTGCTTCCGTCGCAATGGCTCCAGGTGACCGGTACCTCATGAAGTTTCAAATCCCATTTTCGGGCGATAAAAAGAAGTTCCACGTCGAAGGCGAAACCATCGAGACGCTGCCGTTCGAAGATCTCTCTGCAAGCCGACATGCGAAACAGCTTAAAACCGCACTGGGTATCCCGGTACGGAATCCGGGTCAGCAAGCGGATGAAGCGATTGAATGACTTGCCGAGAATCTCCCGGCTTTTCGGCTGGCGGATTTCGATGCGGGACCCGGTGATGTCCCTTGAGCCGAAAACCAGGTCGGCTTGGAACTCCTCCAGAACGCTCTGTAATTTTCCGAGTTCGCCAATGGGAGTGCTGAGATCGGCATCGGTCATCAGGGCCAGCCGCCCATGGGCTGCCAGCATCCCTGCCCGAACGCCATATCCCTTGCCCCGGTTGACGGGTTCCCGAAGCAGCCGGATGCGGCTGCCGGCGTCGGGCCAGCCCGCGACTGACTCTGCCACCTGAGAAGTCCGGTCGGTTGATCCGTCGTCGACCACCAGGATTTCGAATTCCCCGTTCCGTCGGTTCAGGTAGTCCAGGATTGCGCGAAGCGTCCCTTCGAGACGATTCTCTTCATTGAACGCTGGAACAACGACTGAGATGTCCAGTTTAGCCATCTGCCAGATACAGGATCAGGCGATCCAGCCTCGCGAGGGTCTCCGCACGCCCAAGCGTGATCAGGACATCGAAGATCCCGGGAGCCTGACCGCGTCCCGTCGTTGCAACTCGCACGGCGCCGATAAATTGTCCGACCTTGAGCCCCCGCTCGCCGGCAATTCTGCGGAGGACCTCTTCGGTCGAGCCTATGTCAAAAACGGGTAGTTCGGAATATTCCGCCCGCAACTGTCGAATTGAATCCAGGAGCAGGTCGCGTTCAGCCGTGTCGGAGAACTCCAGGTATCGCCTCGCGGCATCCTCTTCATAGAGAAAATCATCCGTGAAGAAGGCTCGTCCGTAAACGGGAAAATCGTGCAGGCTCTCCACCCGGGTCCTGAGCAGGTTGAGGATGGACAGAAACCGGTCCCGATCTTCACCGGCCCAACGGTCGCCCCAAAGGTCGTGGCTTTCCAGTTCCCGGCGGACGTAGGGCTCGAGGACTTCGGGTTCAGCGGCGGAGAGGTAGCGCTTGTTCATCCACTCCAGCTTGCTGACGTCGAAGACGGCATTGGCCCGGTTGATTCGCGAAAGATCGAAACGGTGGATGAGTTCATCCTGGCTGAGGATCTCGGAATCATCTCCAGGAGACCAGCCGAGGAGCGCAAGGTAATTCCGGACCGCCTCGGGCAGCATCCCCTTCTGGCTGTACTCGGTCACTGAGGTGGCACCGTGCCGCTTGCTGAGGCGTTTCTTGTCAGGTCCGAGAATTAAGGGAAGATGGACATAGGTCGGAACCGAGAAACCCAGGGCCTCAAAGAGTAGAACGTGTTTGCTCGTGTTGGTGAGGTGATCGGCCCCGCGAATCACATGGCTGATCTTCATGTCGGAATCGTCCGCGACGACGCTGAGGTGGTAGGTTGGGAAGCCGTCGGAGCGGAGTATCACGAAGTCCTCGAGGTTGTCCGAAGAAACTTCAATCGGTCCAAAAACGAGGTCGAGAAACGAGATCGTCTTTCCCGCGGGCGTCTTGAACCGGACCGCAAATGCCTCGCTGGAATCAGCGCGGCGGTCGGACTCCGCCATCGGCAGATCGCGAAACGCGCGATAGCCATCCGGCTGCGCGTCAGCAGCACTGAAATCACGGTAGGCATGGCCATCGGCCAGCAACCGCCTGGCTGTGGCCTGGTACAGTTCGAGCCGGCGGGACTGGAAAAAGGGCCCTTCATCCCAGTCGAGGCCGAGCCAGCTCATCCCGTTCATGATGCCGTCGACCATTTCCTCGCTGGAGCGCTTCTCGTCGGTGTCTTCAATCCGGAGGATAAAAGTTCCGTCTGTTTGACGAGCGAAGAGCCAGTTGAAGAGGGCGGTGCGGGCACCGCCGACGTGAAGGAATCCGGTCGGGCTGGGAGCAAATCGAACACGTACGCTCATGAGAAATGCAACTGTAGCAGACTCAGGGCATGTCTACGAGTAAGAGCTGGGAACGCTCCGGGGCCGCAATCGCGAGATGATTGACTCTCAGAATGTGCGCCGAATCCCGATCAAGCAACCGGTGCTCCTCGACCCGGATGGTGCCTTCGAGGACGAGCAAGATAAGCGCTCGCTCCAGGGCGGTCTCGAAGATGAGGTTTTCGCCCGCTCTCAGGAAAGCCATGTAGATATCGCAGTCGAAGGGAAGTGTCATCAGGTCAGTGGACTCCTGACCCGATGCTACCGGCACGAGCAACGGCCGGGGGCCCCTGGTGTCGAAGGTCGCGCAAGAGTTGCTGCCAGGCTCCGGTTCTCCCAACACTCGATAACCCAGTTCCAGGAAGCGAACGTCCTCGTCGCCAACGGCTTCATAGGTAACGTGCTCGCCATACTCGGGTACTGTCCGGGAAAGCTCACCACGCGCAACCTGGATCGACTCCTGGGAGTCGGTTGCCACTCTGACTGAACCGTACAGAGGAATCGTGACAATCAAGGTTTCCCGAAAGGGCCCCCGCTGGATGCGGGTGCCGGGTCGCTGAACCGTCTCGAGGCAGTGGACCAGTGAGCCGAATGGCTGAAACTCGCCGTCGGAAGGCATCACGAGATAGGAGTGGCTCGTGTAACTTTCGCTCTGGATGCGCTTGCGCTGGCTGCGCCGGTAGATTTCGTACATGGGTTCTTCCTGTGTTAGCGGGCGGACATCCGCATCGCACCATCCAGCCTGATGACGGTTCCGTTGATCATCGGGTTCTCAACGATGGCCCTTACCAGGGAGGCAAATTCCCGGGGCCGACCCAAACGGGAAGGAAAGGGGATCTGTGCTTCGAGGGATTCGCGGACAGTCTCGGTCATACCGGCAACCATGGCGGTGTCGAACACGCCGGGCGAAATGGCGCAGACGCGGATACCGTTCCGGGCGAGTTCCCGGGCCGCGGGAAGGGTCAGGCCGGCGATGCCGGCTTTGGAGGCCGAATAGGCCGACTGCCCCAACTGGCCTTCGAACGCGGCGATGGACGAAGTATTGATGATCACACCCCGCTCGCCCTCGGAGGCAGGGACGTTTCCGGACATCGTTTCGGCTACCAGCCGAAGGACATTGAAAGTGCCAACCAGGTTGACCTCGACAACTTTCCGGAAGCGATCGAGATCGTGAACGCCGTTCTTTCCGAGGATCTTTTCTCCGATCAGGATTCCGGCGCAGTTCACGTTGATCTTCGGGCTGCCCACTTCGGCCACGGTCTGGTGCAGCGAGCGGCTGACCGATTCGGCTGAGGTGACGTCGGTCTTGAGGAACCGGGCAGCTTCTCCAAGCTTTTCAGCCAGCGCGGTGCCCTCTCGCTCGCGGAGGTCCCAGAGGGACACCCGTGCCCCTTCCGAAACCAGTAACTCGGCCGTCGCAGCCCCGAGCCCGGAAGCCGCGCCGGTTACGATTGCCACTTCTCCTCTGATCTGCATATTCCGGATTTTCCTTCTCTCTGTGAACCCGTCCTCGCCCCGGTACTGTGGCCGCAGTCCCCTTTTGATACCATAATTTGCGTGCATCCGGCATCAAATGAGGTCAGCGTGACTTTGGACCCGAGATCATTCAAGGATACGATGGGACTGTTTGCTACCGGCGTCACTGTTGTGACGACCGTTGGCGCCGCGGAGAACGCCTATGGCGTCACCGTCAGCTCGTTTACCTCGGTTTCCCTCGATCCTCCGCTGATCCTCGTCTGCCTCGACCGACAACTCGGCGGGCTGGAGCAGTTCGACCTGGGCCGTCCGTTTGTCGTCAACATCCTGACCGAAGACCAGGAGACCATCTCCAATTTCTTTGCAACGCACAGTACTGACCGGTCCTGGGGCTGCGGTCTTTACGATCGCACTGAACAAGGGATCCCCTTTCTGCCCAACTGCCTCGGTTGGATCTACTGTCGCCTCCAGACGATCCATCCCGCGGGCGACCATGCCATTTTGCTCGCAGAGGTCACGGGGGTCCACCGGGGTCCTCACGCTGCCGACCGTGGCCCCCTACTCTACCTGCGCGGCCGGTACAATCGCCTCATCAAGGGTTTCGTCCCCGAGCACATCACCGCCCCAAGAACAGACCTGTAGGCATCTCAGATTTTAGATTTGTGATTTTTGATTGGGTGGAGTCCCGCAGGCGGGGTGCATTCGCGGACACTCTCCAGGAACCACCAAGCAGGAACCAGAAACCCGCCTATCCGGCCAGCGTTCGGCCGGTTTCCCGGATGAAGACGTCTTCCAGGGTAGCCCGGCTGACGGTGACAGACTCGATCGAGTCCTCGAACCGTTGAGCCAACGTGGACATGAGTTCGTGGCCGTTGTCGTGTTCGATTCGAATGACTCCTTCGACGAGCGTCGGCTCAAGGGATAACTCGTTCCGGATCCGCTCGCACAACTCTTCGGCTACCGGGGAACGCAGCGTCACGATCTCAGGCCCAACTTTCTGTTTGAGCGCTGACGGAGTTCCTTCGGTCACGACGGCCCCATCCGCCAGGATGATCAGTTCATTGCAACGCTCCGCCTCTTCCATGGAGTGGGTGGTGAGGAGGATCGACATGCCCTCGGTCCGGTTGAGGTCCTGAAGCAGGTTCCAGAAATCACGGCTGACTTTGGGATCGAGCCCGTTGGTGGGTTCGTCCAGAAGCAGTAGTCGGGGCTGACTGAGAAGCGCCTTGGCGAGATCGACTCTGCGTTGCAGGCCTCCGGAGAGGCTCTTCGCCCGCTCCGAAAGCCGGTCCACAATCCCAAACCGTTCGGCGAGTTGTACGATCCTTTGAGCCAGCGTCCGCCCGTGCAACCCGTAGAGGTGGCCCTGGTGGACCAGGTTTTCCCGGACAGTGAGTTCGAGGTCGAGGCTGCGATTCTGAAAGACCACCCCGATCAGGCGTCGGACTCCATAGGGGTCACCAACAACGTCTCGCTGGAAGACCGTGGCCGTCCCCGCCTCTGGCCGCAGAAGAGTGCTGAGGATCCGGAACGTGGTCGTTTTGCCGCCCCCATTCGGACCCAGCAGTCCGGCGATCTTGCCGGCTTCCACCGAAAAAGAGACACCGTTCAAAGCTTTGCGTTCCCCATAGGAGAACACCACATCGCGCAGGCTTATGGCGAGATCCATCACACTTTACCGATCGCAAGGAAGAGAAGCAGAATAGGAAGATAAATGACCGAGTTTCTGAGCAGAAGCCGTGCGGCCGGCTTGGTGGCGAGTCGAGCCGTCTCGTAACTGGACCAGAGAAAGAAGAGTCCCATGATGACGGCGCCGGCAAGGTAGAGGAGTCCGGTCAACCCGGTCCAGTAGGGAGCCATCGAAACCGGCAGGAGCAAAATCGCAAATCCCAGGATTCGTCGTCCCGCCCATGGCCCGGCTTCTTTTCCTTGCGGGAGCATGTGGAAGCCGCCCCTCTCGTAGTCGTCACGGTAGAGCCAGGAAATGGCCAGAAAATGGGGGAACTGCCAGCAGAAAAGAATCCCAAAGAGAATCACCGCCTCGATCCCGAGCGAGCCGCGCTGGGCAGTCCAGCCCATTACGGGTGGGAGCGCCCCGGGGATTGCGCCAATCAGGGTGCACCAGGTGCTCCGGGTCTTCAGCGGAGTATAGACGAGCAGGTAGATGACCGATGTCAGCCATCCCAACAGTGCAGTCAGGGTGTTGGTGGTTCCCAGCAGGTAGAC
The DNA here is from genome assembly GCA_963777605.1 of uncultured Acidobacteriota bacterium. GTDB lineage: Bacteria > Acidobacteriota > UBA6911 > RPQK01 > JAPXNP01 > CAVZRV01. The sequence goes on along the minus strand of CAVZRV010000035.1, from coordinate 204,368 downwards.
CGTTCCGGCAGATACCAGCAGCATGCCGAAATTGAGTGCCTGCCTTGGCGTGATCCGGCCGGAAGGAAGGGGACGGGCCGAGGTCCGGTGCATGCGCCGGTCGGCTTCCCGCTCCATGTACTGGTTGAGAACAGCTGTTCCGGTTGCCAGGAGGCCGGTGCCGACCAGGACGTTGAACAGCAACACCAGGTTGTAGGGCGTGTGGGAGGCAAGGTAGAATCCCGCCGCTGTCGTCAGCAGGACCATGGAGGTGACCCGGGGTTTGGTCAGTTCGACAAACGAATTGATCAGCTGGAGCCAGGTCGCGCGAGCCTCCGCCTCTTCGCGAACCGAAGCGATGTCGATGATCGAACTTCTCATGATCCCTTCCGCATGTGGACTGGCGCTAATCCTAGCATAATCTGTTCTTTGCCCTTTCTTTGAATCGGTTAGGATAGGGGCATGGAGGCCGTTACCGGATCGATCAGCATCCAGTATCAGAATCAATTTTATTCCCTGATCTTGCCCGACCGGGGATGGATGGTGGCCGACTTGCTCCAGTTCCTAGATGACATTTATCGGGCTGAGGATCCAAGAATTGCGATCCTGAAGCAATTGGGCCTGGCAATCCAGGTCAGTTCCGAAGCGCCTCCACGCAAGGCCGACCATTGGATCGAACTCAATTTGGAGAACCGTCGCCTCTCCACCAACTCAGATCTGGTCCGGAAGGCGGTAAAGCGCAGAAAACCATCACGGAAAGACCCCTACTACCCACCGGTACTGGAACGCGTCTACGACGTTCTGGACAGCCTGGATTTTGAAGTCCACCTGTACAAGTGAGTTTTTGGAGTCCGACTCGTTGAACCGTGCTCAGGCAATCCGATCGTCTTCCGCCGGCAAGAGGTCTGCGAGTTGAGCAAAATCGCCCAAGACGGTGACGGCCCCGGCCGCCAGCAGATCCTCGGGCCGATGGCTCCCGGTTCCGACGCCCACGGCGGCAACTCCGGCCGCCGCCGCGGCCTGCATGTCCTGGACGGTGTCCCCGACGAAGAGAGCATTCTTAGGATCGACACCAATCAGGGAGAGCGCGGAGATCACCGGTTCGGGATCCGGCTTTGGCCTGGTCACCTCGTCCACTCCCACGACCGTTTTGAAAAGGGAGTCGAGGGAGAAGTACTCGAGGATGTCCCAAGCGCCCCGGGAGCTTCGTGACGTCACGACGGCCAGCTGGTAGCGGGCGGCCAGTTGGGGAATCAACTGCCCGACTCCCGGCAGCAGCCGGGTGCCGGTTCTGGAGTGCTTCCAGAACTCCTCCCGGTAGGCGGCCACCAGTTCGGCGTTTGGAAATGACGGGGCGATCTCGGCGAACACGTCCCGGAGAGGAATTCCGATCCTCGACTTGAGGTCGTCTTCCGAACGGGAAGGTAGGCCGGCCGATTGGAGCGCGCGGTTGTATGAGTGACAGATCACTTCGGAAGCATCAATGAGCGTTCCATCGAAATCGAAGAGAATTCCGTAAATGTGTTTGGGGACAGGTTCCGCCATCAGGGCAACGATACCAAAGGTTCGCGATCTATTGGGGTGGGCTGCCCGGTCCCCGGAGGAGCACCTTCATTGCCGAGGTCGCCTGGGCGCAATCGAAGGCTTCCAGAGCCGAGCTCATTGGGAACTCCTCCTCGATCAGCGGTTCGGATTCGAAGTGCCCTTGTTCCATCATTGCGAGTGCCGGTTCAAACGGACCGCACCGAGAACCGACGAGACAGATTTCATCAACAACGAGCTTTGAGAAATCGAGACCTGCCTGGCCCGCGTAGGTGCTCTTCACGACGATGGTCCCACCCGGGCGGACCTTGTCGAGCGCAAGTTGCAGGCCTTCGGGGGAGCCGGTCGCCTCTACGACCAGGCCGAAGCGCTCCGTGTCGGCGGGAATCGCGTCCCAGATCGTAGCGTTCAGAGAAGCCAGCAGCTCACGCTGTCTCGGGTAGCGGCCGACGACGTGGAGTCTGGAAGTCGTTGCCGCGAGTGACCGGGCCACCAGTTGTCCCAGTTTTCCGGCCCCGATCAGGAGAACGAGTTCCCCGGGGCCAATCAATACCTGCTCCCGGATTCTCAAGGCGGCAGCCAGAGGTTCCGTGAAAACGGCCTGGCGGTTTGTCACGCCGTCGGGAACGACGTGAAGGTTGTCGGCGGGTAGAGCGAGGAACTCGGCAAACGCGCCTCCACGGTTGACGATCCCCAGAACGGTGCGGCGGCGACAGTGGTGCGATTCTCCCCTTCGACACTCGGGGCACCTTCCGCAAACGGCGTTGATCTCGCCGACCACTCGTTGCCCTTTCAGGTGCGGGGCACCGGGAGCTTGCGTCACCGTTCCCACGAATTCGTGGCCGGGGATGCCACTGTAGGGATAGTAGCCCCGGATCAGCTCGATATCGGTCCGGCAAATCCCGGCGAGTTCCACTCGAACGAGGGCCTCACCGGGGGGAGGTGTCGGTACGGGCAAATCGTCCCGGTAGGTAAGCTTCTGCTCCTGCAGCCACAGTCCCTGCATCAAAATGATCTTATCATCCGGGTGATTCGGGAACTGAGTCGCTATAATAGCGCCTACCTCAATTTCCCGAAGGTCGAGTGATTTGAATTATTCCAAATTTGATTACGATTTTTTTGAGCAGTTTAGATTGGTTCTCGACCGCGTTCCGGAGCAGGTGGCGTTCAAGAACATCACGCGGAGCGGAGCCGAGACCATCACTTTCCAGCAGGTGGGGGAGGAAGTCCGCCAGGTCAGCCGGCACCTCCAGGACCAGGGCGTTGGTCCGGCGTCTTCAGTGGGACTGGTCATCGAGAACCACCCACGCTGGGGGATTGCATTCCTGGCGACCCAGAGTGCCGGAGCTGTGGTGGTGCCCCTGGATGTCCTCCATACGCCCGAAACCCTTGCCAAGCTGATCGCCCACGCGCGGTGCAGCTTTCTTTTTGCCTCGGAGAAGCTGCTCCCCGTGCTGGACCAGATCCAGGAACTTCTTCCGGCACCGCTGCCTGTCCTGGTTGTTGGGTCCGCGGAGGGGCGTTACCCGGAGTGGAACCAGGTGGTCGTTGCCGGACAGGCCTCCGAGATCCCGCTTCCGCTCGTGGCGCGGGACATCGACGAACCTCATGTGATCCTCTACACCAGTGGGACGACGGGTGAGCCAAAGGGGGTCGTGCTCACTGGGCGAAACCTCTATCGAAATGTCATCGATACGCTCAAGCTGATTCACGTGACCGAGAGGGACCACTTCCTGGGCGTTCTTCCGCTCTACCACGTGCTCGCTCTGATCGTGAATTTCATCGTTCCGCTCCACTGCGGGGCCCGGACGACGTTTCTCGATGTGATCGATGCCCAGCGGATCCTGCGCGTGTTTCGCGAAGAGGGGATCACGATTTTCGTTTGCGTGCCCCAGTTCTTCTACCTCCTGCATCGCCGGATCATGTCCGAGATTGAACACCTTGGCTCCCTGCAGCGGATGGTTTTCAACCTGCTGCTTCGGGTTTCCCACTTCAGCCGGGTCCGCCTGGGATTCAACCCGGGCAAGGTCTTCTTCCGGAAACTGCACACCCAGTTCGGAGAACACTTGCGCTACTTCGGAGTCGGGGGGGCACGTTTCGATCCGGCGGTGGCCTGGTCGCTGACCGATCTGGGTTTCGACGTCCTCCAGGCCTACGGGATGACGGAAACCGCCGCGCTCACTACGGTCACCCCGGTCACTCTGGAAGGGATCGGCTCGGTCGGACGGCCTCTGCCGCACACCGAGGTCAAGATCGATCAACCCGATGAACACGGCGTCGGCCACGTTCTGATTCGGGGGGAGAGTGTCACTCCGGAGTACTTCCGGAACCCGGAAGCAACCCGGGAGGCCTTCGACGACGAGGGCTGGCTTCGCACCGGCGACCTGGGCTATTTCGACACGGACGGGTTCTTGTACATCACCGGCCGCGCCAAAGAGGTGATCGTGCTCAGTTCGGGAAAGAACATCTATCCTGAAGAAATCGAGCACTTCTACCAGTCCAACTGCCCGCTGATCAAGGAAATGTGCGTCATCGGGGTGCAGGACGATACGGGTCATGAAGGGGAACGACTCCATGCCGTGATCGTGCCCGATTTCGACGAAATGAAGCGCCAGCAGGTCGTCAATGCCTATCACATGATCCGCTACCTGACCGAGACACTTTCCCAGCAGCTTCCCCCCTACAAGAGGATGCGCACCTTCGAGATCTGGCAGGAGCCGCTTCCGAGGACGCCGACACGTAAGATCAAGCGCTTCGACGTCGAGCAGCGCCTGCGAAGCGGTGCCCCGGAGGGCACTGCAGCGGTCGAAGCCTGGAGCCCCGAAGACGAGGTGGAAACTCGAGTAACGGCTCTTTTGCAGGAGGTCAAAGCGGCCACCGGCCTTAATCCGGAAATGAACCTCGAACTGGACATTGGTCTCGATTCACTGGAGAGAGTGGAGTTTCTCTCCTCGGTTCACGAGGCTTACCAGATTTCGATCCCTGACGAGGAGGCTGCTCAGCTTTTTACGCTCCGGGATGTCTTTGACCGGGTCAAAAACCGGCTCGACGAGCCGGGTGACGGGGAGGGTGAGAAGCGAAGCTGGTCGGACTTTTTGGACGAACCGCTCGGAGAGGATACTCCGAAAGAATATCTGCGCCTGCTGAAGAGACGTCCGTTTGTAGAACCTTTGGTCATTCTGGTGGCAATCACGATCCGGCTGATCAGCAAGCTCTGTTTCAAGCTGAAGGGAGAAGGGCTGGAGAACCTTCCCGAAGAGTATCCTTTCATGCTTTGTCCCAACCACCTCAGCTTCCTGGATGCCTTCATTGTCATCTGCCTTTTGCCCAACCGCATCGTCCGGCGGTTCTATTCGCTGGGGTATTCGGACTACTTCTCCGGGGGCCTGACCGGTTTCCTCGGCGGAATCGTGCGGACTCTCCCCGTCAATCCGGACCGGGACCTCAAACAGACCCTGCGGCTTGCGGCTGAAGGGTTGCGGAACGATCTCGTTTTAATGGTCTTTCCGGAGGGGGAGCGTTCCATTGATGGAACCTTGAAGCCTTTCCGGAAGGGGCCGGCTATCCTGGCTACTCAGATCGGCGTGCCGGTGGTCCCCGTGGGGATCCGCGGATCCTTTGAAGTCTGGAGGAGAGGGTCCAACAAGATCAGCTTTCTCCCGATCCGGATTCATTACGGGAAGCCCCTGAAGCCGAATTCGGGAGAGTCGGTCGATGCCTTCAACAGCCGCTTGCGGGAAGCGGTCGAGGCGCTGCTATAAGGGGTTCAGCGTTCAAGGTTTCAGGGAACGACAGCGCAGAGCGTTTACGGACTTCCCGAAAATCAGCCGCAACCCAGGTGGTTCCAACCGCACGCCGGCCCCCGGAACGTTGAACCGGGAGACTTGTTACCCGAAACCCGGCTCTCACGCTCCCCGGTATTCGGCGCAATTGCGGGGAGTCTCCCAAAGGCGGACCGCCTTAACCGGGATTCCTCTGCGGAGGCCTTCTTCGAAGATCAACCGGGCCAGGTTTTCGGCAGTCGGATTGGAATCGAGCAGGTAGACCGGCTCTCCCATCTCTTTCAGGACGGCGGCAAGGGGATCGTCCGAGCGGAGAATCATCTGGTGATCGAGGCAATCGTTGATGAAGTCCTTGAGGCGGGAGGAGATTTTCCCGAAGTCCCAGACCATGCCCTGGTCATCCAGGTCGGGGCTCTCCAGATCGACCTCAACCAACCCGTTGTGGCCGTGGGGATGCGCACAGGGGCCAGCGTAATTGAGCAGCCGGTGGCCGTAGCAAAAGTGAAATCGTTTCGTAATCCGGTACATGAAATCCGTGCAACAGTTTACTGCAGGTTGCTAGTGACAGGACATTAGGGGACGAGAATCACGTAGAGCTGCCGCGGTCCGTGAACGCCCAGTATGAGGATCTTTTCGATGTCGGCCGTACGGCTCGGCCCGGTCATCAGGATGCGGGCGCTCTCCTCGACGCTGAGTGTGATTGTGCTCAGAAACTCGGCCACGTTCATCTGGATCTGGGAGCGGGAGAGGATCTGTACATGGTTGGGGGCCAGGATGGGGAGAACCCGGCCGCCCGCCCGCTGGGTGCTTTCAGTGGCAGTGCCGGTTTCCGCAATACCCCAGTCAGCCTTTCCTACGGACACTTCGGCCAGAGCCAGTCTGGCCCGGTCATAGGGTTCCGATTCCAGTCGAAGCGGGAAACGGCAGACCTGGTCGGGATGGTCGGAATAGGCCAGACGCCGGGATCCCGGGTCCGGCTCATCCGGGAGAGGTTCCACGTTGCCACCCAGTTGCTCGAGCGCCGATTCGCCTTGCCAATAGAGTCGCCGGGCCCCGGTTTCCGCGAGGACCGTCGTCAGCGCTGCTTCCAGGTCATCTCCATCGAGCACGCGTGTTCCCACCCGCTCTGCTTCGAGTGTGAAGTTCGAAACCGGATTGTCGTACCGCGGGAAGGAAGGAAGCTCAAGTGGCAGCTCTACCTGTCTCTTTCGACTTCGTCGGATTTTCTCCAGTATGTGTTGACGCGACATGGACGGTTATCCCTTGTTCGAACTGTCGAAGAGGTCCCTGAAACTGCGACGGGGCACCTCCGGCAGGTCCCGTTTCTTTTGCCACAGCGAGATGGGTGGCAGAGCCGGGCGAATCTGGCCCTTCCTCCAGAACATCGGGTAAACGGTCTCGAGGATCTTCGTCGCGAAGCGGTAGCGGGACGGTGAGGTCATGAACCATCTCCAGGTCCGCATGCCGAGGCGCTCCAGTCCTGAACCTTGCTGCTGCTTCACCTTCTGACGCAGGCGGAGGAGGATGTGGGGTATCTCGATCTTGACCGGGCAGACTTCCTGGCAGGCCCCGCACAGGGAGGAAGCAAAGGGATGCTCGGGTGCCTCCTCGGGTGAGAGCAGTTGAGGCATCAGGATTGCCCCGATGGGGCCCTGGTAGACGGAGGAGTAAGCATGACCGCCAATCCGCTGGTAGACGGGGCAGCTGTTCAGGCAGGCGCCGCAGCGGATGCAGGCCAGGGTCTGGCCGAGAAACTCATCCTGGAGGATCGAACTGCGGCCATTGTCCACGATGACGAGGTGAAACTCCTCCGGCCCGTCCATCTCTCCCTCCCGTCGAGGGCCGGAAATCAGGTTGAGGTAGCTTGTGATCTTCTGTCCCGTTGCGCTGCGCGTCAGCAGCTTCAGAAAGACCGCCAGGTCGCGGGCTCTCGGAATGACCTTTTCAATCCCCATCAGGGCAACGTGGATTCGGGGCAGCGAGGTGGACAGTCGGGCGTTCCCTTCGTTCTCGACGACCACCAGGGTTCCCGTTTCGGCGATTCCGAAATTGACCCCTGAAATTCCCATGTCGGCTTCCAGGAAGCGTTCACGCAGCGTCCGTCGGGCCGTCAGGGTCATTTCCCTGACATCGTCAGTGGGAGGGGCGCCGAGGAGCTCCGAGAAGAGTTGCGAGACCTCCTCCTTGGACTTGTGAAACGCGGGAGTCACGATGTGAAAAGGGGGTTCTCCCGAGAGTTGCTGAATGTACTCTCCGAGGTCTGTCTCGACCACCTGGACTTGGGCTGCCTCCAGAGCCTCGTTGAGGTGAATCTCCTCGCCCAACATGGTCTTACTCTTGACGACCGAGCGGACCCCGCTCTTTCGAGCCAGGCCCACGACATAGTCGGTCGCCTCCTGGGCCGAATCGGCCCAAAAGACTTTACCTCCCCGCGAAGTGATCTTCTCTTCGAGCTGAAGGAGGTACCGATCGAGCTGACCCAAAGTGTGGAGTTTGACGGCTCGGGCGTAGTTGCGGAGCTCTTCCCAGTTCTCCACGTCGGCGATTGACGCCAGACGAGCCGGACCGGCGTTCGAGAGGGTCTTCCTTAGGTTTGCCTGAAGCTTCGGATTCCCCAGTACTGCCGGGATGTTCGGTTTGATTCGAATCATGACTTTTGCGTCAACAGTTCCGCCAGGTGCATTGTCCGGACCGGGACCTTCTGGCGGCGCAGCAACCCGTCGATGTGCATCAGGCAGCTGACGTCATTGGCAACCACCACCTCGGCCCCCGATTCCTGAATCCGGTTCACTTTGTCCTCACCTATGGCCGATGAGAGTTCATCAAACTTCACTGCGAAGGTGCCGCCGAAACCGCAGCAGCGGGTCGAGTCGGTCATCTCCACGAAACGGACGCCACCTATGGCCCTGATCAGCTGTCGGGGCTGCTCGAAGATCCCCAGTTCTCTGAGCTGGTGGCAGGAATCGTGAAAAGTGACCGTGTGCGGGAAGCGGGCCCCGACGTCGGAGACCTGCAACACGTTGACGAGAAAATCCGAGAGCTCCCAGGTCCGGTCGGCGACGGCCCGGGCAACGGCGAAATCACCGGAATCGGGCTCCATCAGTTCCGGGATGAACTTCTTGACCATCGTGGCGCAGGAACCCGAAGGAGTCACGATGATCTCGGCGTCGCGGAAGGTTTCGAGGAAGCACCGGGCAACCCTCGCCGCCTCTTCCGCGTAACCGCTGTTGAAAGCGGGTTGCCCGCAACAGGTCTGGCGCCGGTCGAAGACGACTTCCGCGCCCAGACTCCGCAGCAATTCAACTGTCGCGAGCCCAACCTTCGGGTAAAGCTGATCCACCAAACAAGTGACAAAAAGAGCTACCTTCATGCGCCAGCCAGTATCATAGGCTCGCTCGAGGAAGAATGTCGAATGGGAGTCGCGGTTTGGATTTGGGATTTGGGTGTCTGGGGGCTTGATGTCCGGAGGGTGTCCACGTTCAGCGTTCCTCGTTCCGCTGTCCGGTGAACTTGCGCGTGCGTTTCCGAGGGTTTCTTTGAAGTGCGCGAAGCGACAGGTTTCGCTGTGAAACCCGGCAGGTCGCACGGAAGCGAACGCTGGCGCTTCCAACGAAACCCCCAAACCCTCAAACCCTGTGGTAAGATGACGCGGCTTCGATGAGACTCAAGCGTGATCTGGTCGTTTCCCAGTGCTGGGTTCCGGTAGTTGTTGGGTTTGCGCTCGTCCTCGTCTCTTGCATTGCCCCGGTTTTCGGGCAGACCTGGCTAAGACCGGAGCAGCGGGTCGAGGTTGACCTTTCTGCCGACCTGCTTACGGTTGACGGCAAGCCCGTGAAGATCAGTGATTTTGACGAGCGGGTTCTGCTAGTCAACTTCTGGGCGACTTGGTGCGGCCCGTGCCGAGTCGAAATGCCCTCGATGGAAGCCCTCGAGGATGCACTTTCACGCGAGAGCTTTCGAATACTGGCGATTACGGATGAAGATCCTGCGACGGTTCGTGCCTACTTGGCCCATGCCCCTTACGACTTCACCATCCTGATCGACGAAAAAGGAATTCTTGCGGACCGGCTGCGGATCTGGTCGATACCGATGACCCTGTTACTTGACAGCCACCGCAGACTGGTTCACTTTCATCAGGGAGCTCGGCCGTGGGACACACCGGAAGTCATCGAGAATCTTCGACGTCTCTTAAGCGAATAGAATCGCGCTACACGTTCCGCTGCATCAACGCCTTGTGCGGAAAGAGCTTCTCCTGCGAAGAGAAGCTCTACCGGTGCCCGGTATGCAGCGATCTGTTGGACATCGTCCTGGAATTTCCCGCCGAAATCGACCCGGAGTTCCTGCGCGACCTCTTCTGGTCCCGGCGATCCAGCAACCACCCGCTCGATTTCAGCGGAGTCTGGCGTTACCGAGAGTTGCTCCCCTTTGATGAAGCCGATTATGGTCACGTGGTTACGCTCGGAGAAGGAAACACCCCTTTGCTCGAGGCGCCGCGGTCAGCGGCCTACTCCGGGTTCAGCCGCCTGCGGGTCAAGCACCTCGGCTGGAACCCTTCAGGCTCCTTCAAGGACTACGGGATGACGACCGCCATTTGCCAGGCGCAGAAGCTGGGCTCGAAGGTGGTTGCTTGTGCATCGACGGGCAACACGTCGGCGTCGATGGCCGCGTACTGCGCGCGAACGCCGCTCAAGCCGGTCGTCTTCATTCCGGAAGGGCAGATCGCCTACGGGAAGCTCTCCCAGACGCTCGATTACGGCGCCCTGACAATCCAGTTGAAGGGCGACTTCGACGTGGCGATGAAGCTGGTTCAGGAGATTTCGAACGAGACCGACCTTTACCTGATGAACTCCCTGAACCCGTTCCGTCTCGAGGGGCAGAAGACCGTCATGCTGGGCCTTTTTGAACAGCTGGACTGGCAGATTCCCGACCGTATCGTGGTTCCCGGCGGCAACCTGGGCAACAGTTCGTCTTATGGAAAGGCACTGATGGAGCTGAAGAGCCTTGGCCTGATCGACAAGGTTCCTCGGGTGACCATCATCCAGGCTGCCGGGGCCAGCCCCCTCTACCGGACCCTGGTTTCGAGTTCGCAGGAACTGGTTCCCGTTGAAGGTGCCTTTACCCTGGCCAGTGCCATCAAGATCGGTCGGCCGATCAGCTGGAAGAAAGCCGTCCGCGCGCTCCAGTTTACCGACGGTTGGTGTGACGTCGTCACCGAACAGGAGATTGCCGACGCCAAGGCGGTGCTGGGCCGGGATGGGATCGGCTGCGAGCCGGCATCAGCTACCACGGTGGCGGGTCTTAAGAAGTTGATGGAGATGGCCGAATCGGGCGACGCGGACATCACCATCGACAAAGACGAGGATATTGTGGCGGTCCTTACCGGACACCAGTTGAAAGACCCGGATTACACCGTCAACTATCACCTGGACAACCTCTACGAAAAGGCAGCTTACGAGACCATCCTGGTCAAGAAATCGGGCAAGCTCGAGTCGAGTTTCTCCAACAAGCCGGTCAAACTGGAAGCCGACAAGCAGAAAATCATCTCCCTCATCGGACTCGATTCCTGAGCCCTACAGCTTTCGGATGCGGATGTTGCGGTAGAAGACTTTTGACGGGGGGCCCTGGTGGACCTGGAGGCCGATCATGCCGCTTTCGGCAATTCCGCTATCCTGCTCGGTGTAATCCACTGTCTGCACCCCGTTCAGCCAGAGCTGGATGTGCCGGCCCTGGCAGCGGATGACATAATCATTCCAGCCGTCCCGGCGCAAGACCGGGTTGACCGCGTCCTGGTCGGCCTGGACCAGGGTCCGGTTGCGGCGTGACTCGTCGTACAGGCATCCCCAGTAGGTTTGTCCGATGTCGGCCTGGTAGCCGCTCATTTCATTGCTGTCGGGAACCCGGCTGCTTCGAAACTGGATTCCCGCGTTAGCGTGGGCGGGGTCGCCCAGCAGCTTGAAGGAGAGACGAAGCTCGAAGTCACCGTAGGATCCAGTCGAACTGATGAATTGATTCTCCGGTGTCGCGCGCTCGAGCGAACCGGCCACGATGGCGCCGTCCTCGACCCGAAAGTAGTTCGGGTCACCCTCCCATCCGCTCAGAGTCTTGCCATCAAAGATCGCGGTGAACCCCGGTTCGACAGCGGGACTTTGACTCACCGAGAGCGGTCCAAAACCGGCCACCACGCTACAGGTGATTCCGGCCAGGATGCAGGTAATGGACAGGCGCGACAAGCGAAACCGCGGTGTTCTTTTCATCAGAAGGAATGGTGTCGCACTCGGGACCGGCGATCAAGAAGAATCTTACCCCCTGAACCCCATTCAGAAACCACCAGACGTAGTTCTCGGGAAATCACAAATCCCAAAATCGTCGATCATAGATATTTCTCGTGGTTCATGAGATTGTGAATAATCGTCTGGAGGGGAGGTGGCATGATGCGAAATCTGATCGGGATTGTCTTGGCGAGTTTGTTCCTTTATGGGTGCGGGAGCCCACCCGGGGCCCAGAAGTTTGACATCGTCATTGAGAACGGGCAAGTTGTCGACGGGACGGGAGCGGAACGCTTCCAGGCCGATGTCGGTGTGGTCGGCGATACGATTGCCCGAATCGGCTCGATTTCGCCCGAGGAGAAAGCCGCTGCCGGCCGCCGGATCGACGCGGCGGGCCTGATCGTCAGCCCCGGCTTCATAGACGTGCACACGCATTCCGACTACTCCCTCCTGGTCGACGGGACGGCACAGAGCAAGGTTCGACAGGGAGTCACTACTGAAGTGCTGGGAGAGTCGCTTTCGGCCGGACCGATCGCGGGTAGGGCGCCGCGGACGGCACCCTACGGACTCCAGGTGGATTGGAGCACCCTGGGCGAGTACTTCGACCGGCTGCAGCGCCAGGGCGTCTCGCTCAACGTAGCTTCGTTCGTTGGGGCAACGCAGGTTCGCCTCTGTGTGCTGGGAGAGGAAAGCCGCGAGCCAACACCGACCGAAATGGTTGAGATGCGACGCCTGGTCAGGGAGGCCATGTCCGAGGGGGCACTCGGACTGTCCTGTGCTCTCCTGGTTCCTCCGAATACCTACCACACGACCGAGCAGCTAGCCCAAATGGCTGCAGAAACCCGTTCTTTCGGCGGCCTTTTCTCAATTCACATCCGGACCGAGGGTGAGGGGATCGACGAGGCTATCGAAGAGGCCATCGAAGTGGGGCGCCGCGCCGGCGTGCCGGTTGACGTGCTGCATCTCAAAGTTGCCGATCACCGTCTCTGGGGCTCCATGCCGGAGATCTGCGGGCAGATTGAGAAAGCCCGGGAGAGCGGCGTGCAGATCACGGCCAACCAGTATCCCTATGTGGCCGGACAGAACAACCTGGACGCCCTGATACCGCCCTGGGCCATGGAGGGGGGGCACGCGGAGATGATGAAGCGCCTCAAAGACCGGAAGCTTCGGGCCAGGATGTCCCAGGACATTCTGGAAGGAGTCCCCGGCTGGTTCGATCACTACCTTGCCGCAGGCGAGTGGGAAGGCTGCGTAGTGGCATCGGTTGACAGTGAAGAAAACAAGCCCTGTGAGGGCAAGTCGGTCGCCCAGATTGCCGCCGACCGGGGCAAGAGTCCGACCGACGTGGTGTTTGATCTGCTGGCGTCGGAAGACGGTTCGGTGCCGGCCGTCTACTTCCTGATGAGCGAGGACGACGTCCGTTATGCGATGCAGCAACCATGGGTCTCCGTTGGCTCCGACGGTGCCGCGGTCCGGCCCGATGGGCCGCTGGGCGAGGGTAAGCCGCATCCGCGCTGGTATGGGACTTTCCCCCGAATTCTGGGCAAGTATGTCCGCGAAGAGAAAGTGCTCACGCTCGAACAGGCGGTTCGGAAGATGACCGCGCTGAATGCCGAGAAACTGGGCATGACGGAACGAGGTGTGCTGGCGGAGGGGAAAAAGGCCGATCTCACGCTTTTCGACCCCGAACGGGTTATCGACAATGCGACCTTTACGGATCCCCACCAGTATCCGACGGGGATTGAAGCCGTTATCGTCAACGGAGTCCCGGTCCTGGAGCATGCTGAACACACCGGGATGAAGCCCGGCCGGATTTTGAGGAAGAACAGTGGCGCGTTCTAACCGGCGGACTGGAAAACCGCTCAAGCGGGCCCTGGGAGGGCTGGACTGTGCCCTTCTGGTTATAGGAGCCATAATCGGCTCGGGGATTTTCCTGACGCCCGGATCGATCGCTCAAGTGCTGGGCGATGTACGTGCCGTCTTCCTGGTCTGGATTGCCGGGGGAGTCCTGACCTTCTGCGGTGCGGTTTCCTTTGCCGAACTGGGCTCGGCGTTTCCCGAGGCGGGCGGAATTTATGTATTTCTCGATGAGGCCTACGGACGACTCCCCGCTTTTCTCTACGGGTGGTGCGCATTCCTGGTCATCATACCGGGTGCCATTGCCACGCTGGCCAACGCCTTTGCCATCTACCTGAGCTACCTTGCCCACTGGCCTCCGGGACTGAGCAAGGCGGTGGCAATCGCTTTGATTGCGCTCCTTGTGACCTTCAATTACCGTGGAATCCACTTCGGTGCGGTGGTTCAGAACCTGTTGACCTGCGCGAAGATAGGCTCGCTGTTGGCCATCGCTTCCGTGCTCTTCTTCATGCCGGGAGGTGGTACCTCGATGCCGGCCCCGGAGACCGCTTCGTTCACCTTTCCTTCGCTCAGCGCCATCGGATTGGCCATGATTGCGGTGCTCTGGTCCTATGACGGTTGGCACCTTGTGACCTTCGCTGCGGGAGAAGTCCACGAACCCCGGCGCAACCTGACGCGTGGCCTGCTGGGCGGAACGCTTGTGGTCATCGGACTCTACCTTGTCGTCAACGTCGCCTACTTCAGGGTTCTGACGCTCCAGGAGATTGCCTCTTCGGCCAGCGTTGCCGGGGACGCCATGGAGAAGGCGCTGGGACCGATCGGGGGGAGTCTTGTGGCCGGAGCGATCCTCCTCTCGATATCCGGGGCGATGAACAGCAACATCCTGGCCGGACCCCGGGTGCCGTATGCCATGGCAAGGCAGGGACTGTTCTTTCGAGCGGTGACCTTCGTCCACCCCCGCTTTCAAGTGCCCAGCGTGGCAATTGTTCTCACCGGCGTAATGGCATCTCTGCTGACGCTCATCGGCACTTTCGAACAGCTCTTCAACTACGTCATTTTCGTCAGTTGGGTCTTCTACGGACTCGGGGCCGCGGGAGTGATCGTCCTGCGAATTCGCCGACCTGAACTCGACCGGCCTTACCGAGCCTGGGGGTATCCGGTTGTTCCTCTCATCTTCGCCGTCGCTGCCGCCGCCCTGGTGGCCAACAGCGTATTCAACGATTTCATCCGGGTCATCTTGGGAATTGCCGTCATCCTGACCGGACTTCCTGCATACTGGTTTTGGCAATCCCGGTCCGCAAACTCCGATCTGATATAACTTTAGAAAGCAGAACGGATTTCATTGAACGGCGTCGCCGGCTGGTTCGGCGGCAGCGAACGGGCCGCGGCGACGGCAGAAGTGACGAAAGCAGGTGCAATGCAATTAAAGGCGCAACGGCCGAATGAGCCGGTCGCCCATCCGACCCGGGGACTGAGCCTGGGCGCTCAATATCTGGGTTCCGGAGAATGTCGATTCGAGGTCTGGTCCCCGCGGGCGAACCGGGTTGAGGTGCACGTCGTGTCTCCCCGGGATCGCCTGGTTCCGCTGGTTCCGCACGGGAGAGGCTACTTCGAGGCGCAGGTGGGAGGAATCGAGCCGGGAACCCGCTATTTCTACCGACTGGACGGAGAGAATGAGTTCCCCGACCCGGCTTCACGCTATCAGCCGGACGGTGTCCACCGGGCCTCCGCGGTTGTCGATCCGTCGTTTCCGTGGACCGACTCCTCGTGGGCGGGAATCGCGCTGGCAGACTATCTCACCTGTGAAATTCACGTGGGGACTTTTTCGAGGGAAGGCACCTTCGAAGGGATCATTCCGTTCCTGGACGATTTCAACGATCTCGGAGTCACGGCCCTCGAACTGATGCCGGTCGCGCAATTCCCCGGCTCCCGAAACTGGGGCTACGACGGGGTCCATCCCTTTGCAGTCCAGAACAGTTATGGTGGACCCGCCGGGCTCAGAAAACTGGTCGATGCGTGTCACCGGAAGGGTCTGGCGGTCATTCTGGACGTGGTCTACAACCATCTCGGGCCGGAAGGAAACTACCTGGCCAATTTCGGTCCGTACTTTACCGACCGATACCGGACGCCTTGGGGAGAAGCGGTCAACTTCGACGGCCCAGACAGTGACGAAGTCAGGCGCCTGTTTGTCGAGAACGCTGTCTACTGGATCCGCGAGTTCCACATCGACGCTCTCCGACTCGATGCCGTCCATGCAGTCTACGACTTCTCGGCAAAGCCGTTTTTCCAGGAACTGGCGACTGCGGTTTCAATCGAAGGGGAACGCCTCGGCAGATCCGCGTACACGATTGCCGAGAGCAGTCTCAACGACTCCAGGATCCTCCAATCCGCTGATTCGGGTGGATGGGGCATCGACGCCCAGTGGTGCGACGACCTCCACCACGCGATTCACCGCACCCTGACCGGAGAGAAGGATGGCTATTACCAGGACTTCGAAGGCTTTTCCGATCTGGTCAAAGCCTACCGGCACGGATTTGTCTACGAGGGACAGTACTCACGCTTTCGCCGCCGCCGGCACGGAAATTCGGCGCGTCACCTGGACCCTCGGCGAATCGTGGTGTGCAGTCAGAATCATGACCAGGTGGGTAACCGGATGTTGGGTGAACGCCTGACCGGGTTACTGGATGACCCCGCCGTCCCCAGGCTCGCTGCCGCCCTGGTCCTCCTATCTCCTTACCAACCGCTCCTTTTTATGGGCGAGGAATACGGGGAAACGTCTCCATTTCAGTATTTTGTGAGCCATGGCGACCCCGACCTGGTGGCGGCCGTGCGCGAGGGCAGGAAGAACGAATTTGCCCATTTTCAGTGGGAGGGAGAAATTCCCGACCCGCAGTCGGAAGAGACTTTCGAAAGGGCAAAGCTGAATCATCACCTTCGCGACGAACCGCGGCATCGGGACCTGCGGGAGTTCTACCGCGAACTGATCAGGATCCGGAGAACCAGTCCCGCCTATCGCTTTGCAACCCGTGAGCAGACCGAAACCCGAGTCTTGCTGGAAGATGCGGTGATGAGTTTCCGGATCTGGGTTGACACGGAAACACTCCTCGCGGTCTTCAACATCCTGCCGGAAATGGTGGCCATCCCGAACCCGTTGCGAGGTGAGAACTGGCAGGTAATCCTGGACTCCTCCACGCAGAAGGATTCAGGCGGACGTCATCTTCGGAATGGCGATGGTCCAATGGAGGAGGGCACCGGGTGGCAATTGCCGCCCCGCTCGGTAACCGTCCTCAGAAAGGAACGGGTTTCCTGACTTTGAAACGTTTCGTATGCATTCACGGGCATTTCTATCAACCTCCCCGAGAGAATCCCTGGCTCGAGGCAATCGAACTGCAGGACTCGGCCTATCCCTATCACGACTGGAACGACCGGATCACCGCGGAGTGTTACCGGCCCAACTCGACTGCACGCATCCTGGACGGGCAGGCCAGAATTGCGTCGATCCTGAACAACTACTCGCGTATCAGCTTCAATTTCGGACCAACGCTGCTGGGTTGGATGGAGAAATATGCCGGGGACGTGTACCAGGCAGTTCTTGAGGCCGACCGCACGAGCCGCGAACGGTTTTCGGGGCACGGTTCGGCGATGGCCCAGGTCTTCAATCACATCATCATGCCTCTGGCCAACCGCCGCGATAAGGTCACCCAGATCCGATGGGGAGTTGAGGATTTCAGGCAGCGGTACGGACGAGATCCGGAAGGAATGTGGCTGTCAGAGGCGGCAGTTGACCTGGAAACTCTCGACCTGCTCGCTGACGCCGGGATCCGCTTCACCGTGCTGTCTCCGCACCAGGCCGATTCAGTAAGGGAAATCGGCGACCGGGAATGGCGGGAGGTGGCCGGGGCCCGCATCAATCCAAAGGTACCCTACCGTCAGAAGTTGCCTTCGGGACGCGAGATTGCCCTCTTCTTCTATGACGGGCCGGTGTCCCAGGCGATCGCCTTTGAGGGCCTGTTGTCCAGGGGTGAGGACTTGGCCAAGCGTCTCCTGGGGCTGCTTTCGAAGTCACCCGGAGTTCCGGAACTGGCTCACGTCGCAACCGATGGCGAAACCTTCGGGCACCATCACCGTCACGGGGAAATGAGTTTGGCCTACGCCCTTCAGACCATCGAGGACCAGGATGGAGTCGAGTTGACTAACTATGCCGAGTTCCTCGACAACTTCGAGGAACTCCCGGAGGTCCGAATCATCGAGAACTCGTCCTGGAGTTGCGTCCACGGAATCGAACGATGGCGGTCCGACTGTGGCTGCAACAGCGGACGGCAGGGTTGGAACCAGGCCTGGCGTGGTCCCTTGCGGGCCGCTCTGGACTGGCTCCGCGACGAGCTCGCCCCGGTCTATGAAGAAGAAGCGGCGCGGACACTTTCCGATCCCTGGCAGGCTCGAGACGACTACATCGGTCTGGTTTATTCCGGTTCCCGGGAAAACGTTGACGAGTTTTTCTCGACCCACCAGAAGCAGGAGCTCGAATCGCCGGAGCGCGTCCGGACCCTGAAGTGGCTCGAGCTTCAGCGACACGCTATGCTCATGTACACGAGTTGTGGGTGGTTCTTCGACGAACTTTCGGGAATCGAGACTGTACAGGTGATCCAATATGCCGGCAGAGCCGTCCAGTTGGCTCATGAATTGACTGAGTCGAGCGGAATCGAGGGAACGTTTCTCGAGAAATTGGAGCTGGCCAAGAGCAACCTGCCCGAACACAGGGATGGACGGAAGGTCTACGAGAAGTGGGTGCGGCCGTCTCGGGTAGGGCTTCCCAAGGTCGCGGCTCATTTCGCGGCCAGTTCCCTTTTCGAGGATTACGAGAAGCAGACTGAGATTTACGCCTTCACAGTGAACCTGGAGAGCTATCACGTCCGCGAGTCAGGCCGATTCCGTCTCGTGACCGGCTGGGGAACGTTCTCGTCAAAGATCACCCTGGAGTCGGCGGCGCTGAGTTTTGCCTGTGTTCACCTGGGCGATCACAACCTGTTCGGGGGAGTGCGGGCGTTTCAGGGACAGGGCGGATACCTGAAGATGGACAACGACCTCGAACAGGCGTTCTCCCGGGCCGACGTTGCGGCAACGCTTCGCAAACTCGACTCCAATTTTGTCCAGCAACGGTATTCCCTGAACACCCTCTTTAGGGACGAACAGAGGAAGATCCTCGACCTGATCCTGGACGCGACTCTGGAGGAGGCAGAAGCCTCCTACCGTCACCTGATCGACCGTCACGGGCCGTTGATGAACTTTCTCGCCGAACTTGGGACGCCTATCCCGGAGGCATTCCAGACTGCTGCCAAAGTGGTCCTTTCGGCAGATCTTCGAGACGCTATGGGTGAAGAGGAGCTGAACCTGGCGTCGATCCGGTCGTGGCTCCAGACTGCCGATCGCTGGCACATCGAACTCGACCGGGAGGGTTTGAGCTATGCGGTGAAACAGCGGCTTTGGGACAAAGTGAACCTCGTTCACGAGTCTCCTCGGGACGAGGAGTGCCTGGCACGGCTTCAGAATGTCGTGGAAGTGGCATTGATGCTTCCCTTCGAGGTTGATCTTTCCCTGGCCCAGAACGTGGTGTTCGCAATGATCCGGCCGGGGAGTTCTCGACGATGACCAAGGCGGGGCCTGGAATCGGACCCTCTCCCGGATCGCCGGTCAACTCTCTGTCAACGTCCCGTAGGAGGCAGCTGTGAGCGCCCCCCTGAGTACCTATCGTGTCCAGTTCAGCGCCGAGTTCACTTTCGATGACGCACAACAACTGGTTCCTTACCTGAGCCGGCTGGGGGTCACTCACCTCTACAGCTC
Source organism: uncultured Acidobacteriota bacterium (assembly GCA_963777605.1). Classification (GTDB taxonomy): domain Bacteria; phylum Acidobacteriota; class UBA6911; order RPQK01; family JAPXNP01; genus CAVZRV01. The sequence continues at coordinate 185,101 of CAVZRV010000035.1, read as the reverse complement.
CCCGGTATTGCGCGCCCGTTCGGGCAGCACCCATGGCTACGATGTAGTGGATCCCCGGTCCGTCAATCCCGAACTCGGAGGCCACAGCGCCTTTCTCAGCCTCATTTCGACTTTGCGCTCCTACGGGATCGGGCTGATCGTGGACATTGTTCCCAATCACATGGCGGCGTGCAGCGAGAACCCCTACTGGATGGACGTGTTGACTTACGGGCCCGGCTCTCCGTATTCGAGATGGTTCGATATTGACTGGCGATTGCCGGACCCGGAGTTTTGGGGGCGGGTGGTTATTCCTATCCTCGGAAGCCCGATCGGCCCTGTCGTGGAAGAGGGAGAACTCCGCCTGAGTTGGTGCGATGGGCGGTTCTGCCTCAACTACTACGAGCATCGATTCCCGATCGATCCCTCGACCGTTCATCTCATCCTCGAGCCTGTGCTGGACGCTCCGGAACTTGGGGAACTACGTAGCGAAATCGAGGAGATCTTCAGCTTCCTCCACTCCCTCCCGCAGATCGCCAGCCGGGTCCGACGGCACGTCGTCCTGCCCCGACAGCAAGTCGAGGACAGGCTTGCCCGGCTTGCGCAGATTGTCGAGAGTTCGCCACGCCGGCGCGCCTGGGTTGAGGATGCGGCCAGTCGGTACTGCGAGGGGGAGGGTGCGAGTTACCGGATGAAGGCACTCCTCGACCGGCAGCCCTACCGGCTGGCGTACTGGCGGCAGGGAGCGAGGATCCTCAATTATCGCCGGTTCTTTGACATCAACGATCTGATAGCCGTTCGCCAGGAAGATCCGGAGGTGTTCTCCGAGACCCATCAACTGGTGGCCCAGTGGCTTGCGGACGGCCTCATTGACGGGGTTCGGGTCGATCACATTGACGGCCTGCGCAATCCGCTCGAATACCTCCGGAGCCTCAGGCAACTGGGCGGCGAACGGATGCTGCTGTTCATTGAGAAGATCCTTGCATCGGGAGAGCCGCTGCCGGAACCCTGGCCCGTTGACGGAACGACGGGCTACGAGTTTCTGAACCGGGCGGAGCAACTCTTCGTTTGCCCGGAAGGACTCAGGAAGATCGAGCATGGGTACCGGCAGCTGGTTCGCCATTCGGAGTCGCTCGCCGAACTGGAGATCTGGGGAAAGAGGCGCGCTTTACGCCTGGACCTCTCGGCACTAGTGGGCAGGCTGGGTGCAATCCTGATGCGTATTGCCCGCCAGCTCCCGGAGTATTCCGACCTCGACCAGGTTCGACTCAACACCGCTGTACGCGAGTTTGCCGTGGCACTCCCGGTTTACCGAACCTACCTGGACGGGGAATCTCGCGAAGCCTGGGATGAGCAGGTCATTCGGAAGGCAGCCTCCCAGGCTGGTGCCTCGAGACGCGTGGACGCTAGGGCCCTCCAGCTGCTCCTGATGGTTCTTCTGAATTCGGAGTTGGAGGGTGTCCACTCCGGAGAGGCGGCGAATTTCGTTGCCCGTTTCCAGCAGTTGACCGGCCCTGCTGCTGCCAAGGGCATTGAGGACACTGCGCTTTATCTCTACGTTCCGCTGGTCTCCCTGAACGAGGTGGGCGGGACGGTCGAAATGGTCGCGACCGATTCGGCAAGCCTCTTTCACCAGGAGAACCAGGATCGCCAAGAGCGCCTCCCGCGTGCCCTCCTGGCTGCGACGACACACGATACGAAGCGGAGCAGCGACGTCCGGTCCCGGCTCGACGTCCTCTCCCAGATCCCCGATCGCTGGCTGGAGATGGTCCGGAGCTGGCATCGCCGGAACCGGCGACTGCTGACCAAGGTCGGAGGGCGCCTGGCGCCTGATCCCGTGGCGGAGTACCTCTTTTACCAGATTCTCGTCGCCCTCTGGCCGGCGGATGCCGCGACCGAAATCGAACAGTCCGGCACGTTGGTCGAGAGAGTCGAGGAGTACATGATCAAGGCGGTCAGGGAATCCAAGCGCCGGACCAGCTGGGTTCATCCCAACGGAGCCTATGAGGACGCCCTGATCAGATTTGTTCGTGCCGCCCTGGACCGGGAGAAGAGTGCTGCCTTTCTGAAGGGAGTAACTGGCCTGGTCTCCGAAATGGCTCCCGGTGGATTCTGGAACGCGTTGTCCAAGATCGTCCTGCAGTTCACCAGTCCGGGAGGACCGGACATCTACCAGGGAGACGAGTTGTGGAATTTCGTTCTGGTGGACCCGGACAATCGCCGACCGGTGGACTACGAGCTTCGCCGTCGGCTTCTCGATGAGGTCATCGAACGATCCGAGCAGTCGGAGGCGGAATTTGTCGACGAGCTAATTCGCACGCCGGAAGACCCGAGGATCAAGGTTTTCACCGTCTGGAAACTACTCCATTTGCGCCGGCGATATGCCGCGGTATTTGACTCGGGGAGCTACACTGGTCTCTCCATCGAAGGGCGACTTGCCGGGGCTGTTCTCGCTTTCACCCGTTCGGATGACGAGGAAACCGTTCTCGTTATTGCCTCCCGGTTTGCGGCGGGACCGTGTGATTCGCCTCCCCCTGCATCGCTGAAGTCCAAATGGGGAGACACCCGGATTCCACTCCGTGCGCCTTCTGGGGTGGCGCGATGGCGATCGTGGATGACCGGCAGGGAAGTGCGTGCGGACCGCGGCGAAAGCGGCCTGCACCTCAGTGTGGCGGACGCCCTGGGACGGCTTCCGGCCGATGTCCTGGTAGCCGTTCGCTGAGGAATGCATGGATTCGAATACGGGTTGGAACCTCGTCGTGCTGGGAGCTTTTCTCCTGGTGGGCTACTCGGGCTACGCCGTGGCTCCCCGGATCGGCCTGCCCAGGGTGACCTTTCTGATCGTCATCGGAGCGGCGTGCGGTCCTGACTTTCTGGGACTCATCCCGGAAGGAGTCTCTGACTGGTTTCCGCTCACTGGCCATGTTTCGCTAGCCATGGTGGGCTTTCTGCTCGGTGCGCGTTTCACGGGTGAGAATCTCCTGAAACGAGGCCGGGTAGTCCTGTCGGTATCCATTGGAGAGGCGACAGCCGCCGCGTTGATGGTTTTCCTGGCGCTCGTTTTGTGCGGGGCCGAATTGCCGGTAGCGATCATCCTTGCGGGGATCGCCCCGGTTTCTGCCCCGACGGCAGTGTTCGAGACGATGCGCCAATCGGGCGCACGCGGGCCGCTCAGTGACACTGTCCTGGGGTCGGTGGTACTGGACGACGCCTGGGGAATACTCCTGTTCAGTGTCGCCGTTTCAATGGTTCAGAGCTACCTCGGAACCGGGCACCCACTCTACGAAATCGGTGGTGGCTTGTGGAGAACTCTGGGCGGGGCGGTTCTCGGTGTGGTCATGGCTTTCCCGATGTCCTGGGTTGCCCATCGGGTGAAGCGCAGTGATCCGGCGTTGGTCCTGACCGGCGGCTTCGTCCTGCTCGTTACCGGCATTGCCACCGTCATGGGAGTTTCCTACCTGCTTGCGGCAATGTTTCTCGGAATTACGCTGACGAGGATCTCGGACGATCCGTTGCGGTCGTTTCGGGCGCTGGAAAGTGTGGCCGAGCCCTTCCTGGCAGTCTTTTTCCTGCTGGCCGGATTTCGGTTCCAGTTTGTCACGCTCGGGTCCATCGGTCTGGTCGGAGTCGTCTACATGGTGTTCCGGGGAGGTGGAAAACTCCTGGGTGCTTACCTCGGAGCCGCTTGCCGCAGGAGCGCCTCCACAGGTTCGCAGGCGAGCCGGGTGGTGTCTCTTCCCCCAGGCGAGCATCGCCATGGGACTGGCTCTGATAGCGCAGCAACAGTTCCCTTCGTTCGGAGACTTCTTCCTCACACCGGTTGTGGCGACAGCGGTGATCTTCGAATCGATTGGGCCCCTGATCTCCCGTTACCAGGTGAGGAAGGCCGGCGAACGTCATCCGCCCGGTCAAAATGCAAGCTGGAAGCGGGTCTGGTAGATCCAGACGGTGGCTATGTCAAGGCGCTCGGCCCGGACGACGTTGAACATGATCCGGGAGTAGTCGTTGAGGTACCAGTTCACGGCCCCGGTCACGTCGGTCAGCACGCCTCCGTTGACGTTGAGGTCCGTCAGGTCGAGATGGGAGTAGCGGATGCCGACCTCCCACGCACCGATGCCGCCCTCGTCGCCGACCTTGTGCCGGGGGCGGAGCCGGGTGAAACGCGCCTCCGACTCGGAGTAGGGGCGCTGCTCCCCGGTCAGCAGGTAACTCGTCGATACGGAGTACCCGGGAAATCGCACGTCGGGTTGGCCGACCTGTCCTCTCCCGTTCACTTCTGACGTCGCCAGTTCGGCTTCCACCGTCATCGAACCGCGCACGAATGCGCTTTCCAGGATCCAGTTGTCGGCAGAATTGGCGGGAATGTTGCCGGTATCGACGAACTGCGGCGCGAGGTGTGACTCGGGACGTTCGAGGAACCGGATGTAGTCATCAACTTTGCGATGTTCGAGGTCGAAACCCAGGTGAAGGAAGGACTCGTCCCCCAGCGTGAAGCGTCGTGCCACCCTCCCCGAGAATCCGAACCGGTTGAAGTTGGGAATCCGGAAGTCGGCCTCCTTCTGGATTAACGCGAACACCCACCGAACCGTTCTCTCGGGGAAGCTCCCGTACAGGACAACGCCGGTGTTACGGGACGGCAGAAACGCGTTCGCCAGCCCCCGCTCGAGGAATGTCGAGTCCCGTCCGCTCGTGTAGCCCTCCAGTCCAATCGGCGTTTGCAGTCGGCCCGACCCGGAACTCGAAAGGCAGGTGAAAATCGGAAAATCCAGGTAAGCATCCTTGAGCTGAGGAGGCGACTTGGTTGCGAAGTCGTATTGGAACTTGAACCCCACGTTGCTGCTCAGATCTCCGTCAACGGAGAACATCGCTTTTCGCCACTCGGCACTGTTCTCCAGGCTTCCCTGGGCTGTTTCGAACCCATTTCCACCCGAAAAGGCGGCGAAATCTGTTTGCAAGAATGCACCGAACTCGAGTTTCACCGGCGGGACGGGAGTCTCCAGCAGAAGGCGATCGTTGAAGCCCACCTTCCAGGGGCGGTGCTCTTCCGTTGTGGAAGTGGTCGAGACCTTTGCTCGGCTTCACGATCGTCACCCCAAGATAGCGTGCAAAGAAAGCAATTGAGCAGCAGCATGAGCAGCGCCCGCTTTCCGGCGGGCGAAATTGTCCAGTTCATCGCGCACGTCACCTACCTGGTCATTCAAGTTCCAGAAGCGGAACTCCGATCGTTCCCGATCGGCGAAGGAAAGATTCTAATCCTCTTCGCAATCAACTGCGAAGAAGACTGCCGACGTTGTGGTTTGACCGTGGGAGAAATACTGGTGAAGAGGGTCCGACCGGCCGGTTGGAACTGATGTTCGACTCGCGGTTTAATGGATAGAACGCTACTTGCCGGTGAATGCCGTCTGAGAACTGGACCGACGGTTGGAACTCCGTGATGGTAGCCCCTGTATTCTGTAACAACAAACCAGGACTGCCGACCCGAAAGGAGACTTCATGTCAAATAACCTGGAAACAAGAAAATGCAAGCCATGCAGCGGAGACACTCCGCCGCTCCGAGGTGAGAAACTGACTGCGTTCAAGGATGAAATCGACCCGGACTGGAAGGTGACCGATGGGCATCACCTCGAACGGGAGTTCAAATTTGACGACTTCAAGCAGGCACTGGACTTCGTCAACAAGATTGGCGAGGTTGCAGAAGAGGAGCAGCACCACCCGGATCTCTTCCTGTCCTGGGGCAAGGTGGGAATAAAGCTCTGGACTCATGCCATCGACGGGCTCAGCGAGAATGACTTCATCCTGGCCGCCAAAGTCGACCAGCTCACCTAATGGGCCAATCTGGATGAGTTGGAAAGCCGGGACGATTTGGACACGTCTGGATGGAGATAAAGGCGATCGGTGGAGAGCCAAGGCCGTGATTATCGGCTGGATCCTGGTTCCTGGTCAGGAGCCAGACGTGGATGAGTGATGATCACAGGATCGCCGCCGGGCTGGCCCCTGAAGGGGGCCTGTTTCCAGGCCAGGCATTTGCCTGGGTTTACGGTCCACCCATCAAGAATCCAGCCCTGAAGGGGCTGAACACCTCTTCGGACGAGGTGAATCCGGGGCGCGACCTTACAGGCCGCAATCGAAGTGCAGGACCACAGACCCAAGGCAAGCCCTGGGCTGAAACCAAGGCGCCCGGCTCAGTTTCACTCGCTGCATGGTCTCCGCGCGCGGAGGGAGCGGCTCACCTGAACCTTCAATCTGGAGGCTTCGATTTTCACCGCAAAGATCACCAGGGCTCTCTTGGTCCAAAACAAAGAAAGGCTTCGCGCCTTGGCGCGGTTCAATAGAGCCGTGGCAATTTTCCCTCTTTGAGTGATCCGCATGGGTGGTTCCATGAAGATTGCGTTCGTTAACACCTGGACCACGGACCCGGTCCGGGGATCCGGCACGGCTGTAGCCATTCAGCAATTGCAGCTCGGGCTCGAGTCTCTGGGGCACCGGGTGTTTCCGTTCACAAGCCGGAGTGGAGCGAGTGCCAGGCTTGTCGATCGCCTCTGCGCTAACCTCCGAACCGTTCCCCGGTTGCGGAGATCCCAGTTCGACGCCCTTCTTGGCTTCGACATCGACGGGTGCGCTCTTTCCCGGGCAGGAACCGGGAGCTATTTCCTGGCACTGAAGGGAGTCTCCGCAGACGAGGCCCGTTTTGAAGCGCCGGCGAAAAGGCTGAAGCTGAGGTTCCAGGCGAGCCTGGAAATGACCAATGCCCGCAATGCCCGGCGCGCGCTGGTAACCAGCCGGTACTGTGCCGGGACCGCGGAACGGGCTTACGGCTTGAAGCGGGAGCAGCTGGCGATCGTCCCGGAGTGTATTGACCTGTCCGTCTGGAGGGAGATGAGATGTCAGGTTCTCTTGCGATCAGATCCCCGGCCGACGATACTCAGCGTTGCCCACCAGTATCGTCGCAAGGACACCGTTACACTGCTTAAGGCCCTCTTCCTTTTGCGGCAACGGATCCCCGATGTGCAGGTTCGAATCGTGGGAATCGGCCCCCGGCTGGACAGCCTCCGGAGACTGGCGGATGACCTCGGCCTGGGGCCCAACCTGAGATTTCTCGGGGCGGTCCGAGATCGTATCCAGTTGATGCGTCACTATTTTGAAGCCGATTTGTTCTGCTTGCCGAGCCTGCAGGAAGGCTTTGGAATCGTCTTCCTCGAGGCGATGGCGGCGGGCCTGCCGATCGTGGCAGCCCGGGCGGGCGCAACTCCGGAAGTCGTGAAAGAGAATCAAGTCGGACTGTTGTTCCGGCCCGGTGACCCTGGAGAGTTGAGCCGCTTGCTTGCCCGGATGTTGGGTGATGCGGAACTTCGGCGCTTCTTTTCTGCCGGGGCCTTGCAGAGAGTAGAGGAGTACGAGCAAAACAAGGTCGCTAAAGAGTTCCTCAAAGCCCTCGAAATCTGATCTCCCAGCCGTTCGAGGTCAGGCCAATTCCTCCAGAATTTCAACGGAAGACTGAATGAAGCGGGGGCAGCGTTCCGCGAACAGGTTACGGCGCAGTCCTTCTTCTCTCCCTTCCCGGGTAAAAACATCGATGCCCAGCAGGTCCCGGCAGGTGATTGCCCCGTGTCGGGCAGCGAATTCCTTGAGAAAATCCTTGATCCGGTCGAACAGTTCCGCCTCTTTTTCCACGTCTCCAAAGGCGGGTAACGTTCGACCGTGGCGCAACCCGAGGATCAGGTAAGCGGCACCGACTGTCCCGCACTCCCCTCCGGCGGTCGATCCTCCCGCGAGTCCCGCAGATAGTTTGAGGGCCGTGTCCGGATCGATTCCGAAGTCTTCGGCGTAGGCTGCGAGGATCGATTGGGCACAGTGAAACCCCATCCGAAAGTGCATTCGTGCAACTGCAACCCGGTCCTCCGCAGTCAACCACGACTTGCCCTCCTGGCCCAAAAGGGAGGCCCCTCCCCACGCGAACACCGTACCGCCACAGGCAACCTGACAGAGCCTTCTCCGATCGAGCATCTTCCCCTTGCAATTGGCTCCCTCAGCCCCTTGCCGTCGCGCGTCCATTTCCTCAGCCCTCCTTCTTTCCTGCGGTGGGACGGGACGATGACTGCACCCGTCTCGTCTGCCGCACCATCAGGTTGCCGACCAATCCCGGGAAATGCCGGTTGATAAAGAGCCCGAAACCTGTCTTCCAGTCCGGAGTGATGATGGGATCGCGGGTTCCAATCTTTGCTGCCAGATCCCGTCCCACCCGGGCCGGATCGCTCATCATCTGCTTCGGGATCCCCAGCGGCGAGGCAGAAGCCGTGTCCGTCAAGGGCGGGTGAATCAGGTTGACGGTGATTCCAAAGGCTTCGAGCTCGAAAGCCAACGTTCGGGTCAATGCCTCGACGGCTCCCTTTGTGGAGGTGTAGCCGGAGAGGCCGGGGAATCCGGTCATGCCCACCCCGGAACTGACGTTGTGGATAACTCCTCCTTCTTGAGACTTCATCCGGGGAAGAACCGCGCGGATCAGGTTCAGGTAGCCGAAGAAGTTGACCTCGAATTCCCGACGGATACTGCCCATTCGGTCCTCACGATCGAAAGGCTCGAAAACCGCGAGGCAGGCGTTGTTGACCAGGACGTCGATCCGGCTCCACCGCTCGATCACCGCTTCGACGGCCGCTTCCACCTGGGACTCGTCCGTGACGTCGCACTCGCACACCTCGAGGTTATCCGTGCAGGTTGCGGCGAGTTCGTGAAGGCGGTGGGTGGCTCGGTCCAGTCCGGCGACCAGGAAGGGCCGGTCCAGGAGAGCCCGGGTGAGGTGAAAACCGATACCGTTGCCGGCTCCGGTCACAATGACGACACGATTTCCCGTGAAGGCCATTCCACTGCATCCCCCTGCGAATCACGCCCGGTCCTCAGTCGATGGGAGCGATTCACGGCATCACTATAGCACCGGGATCGGGTGACTTCTCCCGGAGGAGCCGTCATACTCTGATGGAAAGGGACGCTGAAGTTTCCGGCAACTGTGATCGACTCCGATCCAATTCCGGAGTTGTTCCCGGCCGGTTCTAGTAGAGCGCCGGTTCCCGGCAACTGACACAAGAGGGTGACGCAATGAAACGGCGGGCGTTTTTGGGATCTCTGGGTGCTGCTGCTCTTCCCGGAGCGGTGAGCGTGAGAACGGCGCAAGCGCGAATCCCGGCCCACAACTGGGATGGCTACAACTTCGGGAACGGGCCTGTGAAGGAACCTCGCCTGTACCAGGGACCGTTCCCGCAGTATGCACCTGAGGAGTTTCTTCCCGGAAGTGAAGTCGTGATGGCGACGACCCCGTCGTCCGAGATCGTTCCCAATTTCGGCATGGGATTGGTCGTCTACGTGTCGGGCGACATCGGGCCTCCCCGAATCGAGGGCGAGTCGCTGGAGAAGTCGATCGAGGATCTCGTCAAGCTGCCGTTCGCCCAGAAGATTTACCTCCGTCCGAACTGGAGAGAAATTCAAAGCCGCGCGGGCAGGCTCGATTTCCCGGAATACTGGAAGATCACCTTTGACCTGGCTCGTCGGTACGGAAAACGAGTTGGTTTCAGGATCATGCTGGAGAACCCGGACATCCCCGAGTTGGGAGTCCCGGACTTTCTGGCGGACCGCATCCCCTACGTCAAGCTTCAGGGCAGTTGGACCGGCGATTCCAGTCGAGTCCGATACCGCAAGGAACACCGTCTGCCGCGATACGACGACCCGGCCTACCAGGCGGCCTTTCGGGAACTGAACGAACTCCTGGCCGACGAACTGGACGGCAACGACCTGGTCGAATACATGGACACGTTCATGTACGGTTTCTGGGGCGAAGGTCACACCTGGCCTTTTGATGGACACCCTTTTCCCGACGACCGAATCGCCGAGGAGACCTTCGTCAGGATGTTCGACGTACAGCGCGAGTACATGCGGCGAACCCCGCTCGTGACCAACACCCAGCCCGATTTCAGCCGGGTGGGGAACTCGGAGCTGGTCGATCGGACCGTGCGGGGAAATGAGTGGCTCAGGACCGACACGATCTTCATCGAAAATTCCCAGATCGAGTCGCTTGCCAACCGTCCTCCGTGGACCGCGGCGGTCAGCGAAGTTGGCATGACCACCGGCGATCCTGCGAGACTGCGAATTGACGCGGGGGTCACCTACACCGAGAACATCATCGCCCACGTGATCGACCTGGGAGCCAATTACTGGTCGCTGTGGAACTGGCACAATATTGGGGCCCGCAACATCCTGAGCTACTACGAGCAGTTTCCTGCTCCCATTGACCGAATTGCCCGGTCCATCGGATATCGGGTCAGGCCATCGTGGATCTGGTCATTCGAGAAGGAAGGCTATCCCGGCCTGGTTGTCGGTTTCGTCAACGACGGCATTGCCAGTGTTCCGGGCACGCTCAGGGTGTCGATCCTGGGGTCCAGCGGCAGCGAACTGGCCGGCGGCTACCTGGACCCGGGGTATCCCCACATCCGCGGAGTCCGGCAGGCCATGTTCCTGTTGCCGAAAGGGACAGCCTGGAAGGGACTGAGACTCAAAGGCGAATTGGAAGTCAAAGGCGTTCGCCATCCCGTGACCTGGGCCTGCCATCAGAAGACGGAATCGGACGGCACCCTGACCCTCCGCCCCACCGTGGGTCTGTGAGTTCACGAGCCCGCCATGGCGGCTGGGGTCAGGAAATGTGTGGATCTCTGCAGAGTAGTCCTGGCAGCCCTGCCAGGACTGTCCGTCGGGCAGCCCTGCCCGGCGCCCGCAAGCACAGCACCTCCCCGAACGGGCCGGCGGCCCGTTCGACCTGTCAGGCTGGCAGCCTGGATTATTTTGCCGTCATTTTCCGCGGGTCGAACGTTATTGGTTTGTGAACGGAACAAACCAATGGATTCACGACTTGTCGGGCATCGGGGTGAGCGGTCCCCAGGCTGAATCCGCAGCGAAACGGAAGGAATACAGACGATGGATGCGAAGCGACTACTTGAACTGGCGGCGACTCCCGGGCACATCCCGGGGATCTACAACTACTGCGACCGGCGGTGTGCACGTTGCCCGCACCAGGAGAACTGTCTCCAGTTCGCGATCGACCAGGAAATGGAGTTTTCGGACGAAGATCCCTTCGCTTCGATCTCCGGTTGTCTCGACACGACCGCTGATCTGCTTGCGGAGGCCATGAGGGCGCAAGGGTTGGATCGGGAAGAAATCTGCGAAGACGATTCCGGGAGCGAGTGCGCCGTCCCGGAGCTCTTGAATGACGATCTGGTCCAGCAGGCTCGAAAATACGTTAGCGATTGCTGCCATCCGATCAACCTCGTGCAGGACGCTCTCGCGGCCGCTGCAGCCGGGGTCATGAAGAAGGTCGAACTGGGCATTGCTCCTGAGAAGGGCATAGGCAAAGAGACCATCGAGGGCTGCACCGAAGCCCTCGAATCGATTCTGCATTATCGCTACCTGATCTTCGGAAAGCTTTCACGGGCAGTCTCGTCCAGGGGGAGGGCTGAGGAAGCCGATGAACCCTTCGCAAAGGAGGACGCAGCGCGCTCAGCCGGGATGGCCCTGCAAGCAATTCAGCGTTCCATCGACGGCTGGGTAACCATCCACGACAGCTTGTCACTGGCGACCACCGACCTGCTCGAGATGCTGCTCCTGCTCGATCGTCTCCGCCGTGGCGTCGAGGGACGGTTCCCGGAAGCCGTGGTCGAGGGGGAGGCTCGCTGACCCGAAACTTCAAATTGGGAGACGTTGAATTTCACCGCGAAGACGCCAAGGAAGCCAAGGGCGTTATTGTTGAAAGCAAGAGATTCTTTAGCGCCTTTGCGTCGGTTCAACCCGACAAGGCTAAGCCTCACTCTGTGAGTATTCCGGCGCCGCACGGGCAACGCTGACCATCGCGTTGCTTGGGCTGCGGAACCGGACTCGCCGGCATTGCCCCCGACCTGCCGGGGTTTAAAGCGGAAGCTGTCGCTTCGCGCACTCCATATCAATTCTGCAGTACTGGCGAACTCGGGAGAAAATTCTTGCGTTCATGGTTCAGCGTGGCACAGACTTCGAAGGATCACTTCGGAGTGGAACCTGCATGGTCTCAAGCACCCACGGAATTTTCGAAATGAGAGAGGGAAGTGTACGGACCGTCGCCGAGGGCAACGAGCAGATCGCATCCCGGACCAGCCGTTCGACACTGAGGTTCGCATCCCCTTCCGGCCTTCTCCTCACCCACCAGCCTGAATTTGGGCGCCTCCCCCAATGTGGAGTGCGCGAAGCGGCAGCTTCCGCTTTTGCCCAACCCGGAACGTCTCAGCCAAGTTCAGGAAGCGAAAGCTTCCGTCGCCGCTAGCTTCAAACTGCATCCTTCGATGGATTGGATCAACCTCCGGACACGCGCTCTCCCGCGTACTGAATGCGGGGGAATCGCGATGGTCGGCTGGGACTTGGCAAGTTTCACTCTTTGAATGGTCCGGCGCCGCCGGGGGCCCGGCTGACCTGAAACCACCTTTGGGATGGGTTCCTGGTTCCTCGTTCCTGGAGGGAGAGTAATCCAGGCAGGCCCTGCCTGGTATGGCGGCCGGGCAGCTTGCCCGGCGGAAGTGAACATTCTCAATCCAGGATTCTTGATTTCGGGTTGGTTCTGAAACAGTCCGCCACCGGGACTGAATCGCACTTTCAGTGCGGCATTGACGCCCCGGATCCCATTCCCGGGGCGTTTCCGCCGGGCTGAAAATGACCCTGCGTCGGCGCGCTCATCTGGAGATGCTCCACCAGTTTCACCCTCTGAATGATCCGCGCAGGGCGCGGGGGGCGTCGACTTGAAACCTCCGGTTGGCGCCAGACACAGAGCCGGGGGTAAGGCGAAGCCGCGCCCCCGGGTTGGCCAGGCCCGGTTTCACCCTGGGAGTGGTCTCCATTCGCGGAAGCGCCGCGCTGGCGTGGAGGCAGGGCGCTGAACCTTTCGTGCAGATTTTGCATCTGCTAGGATATCCGGAGGAGCGACAGAATATGTCTCCAACAAAGAAGTTGCTCGGGTTCGTGTCCCTGCTTGCGTGCGCTTCGCTGCTCGGCTCCCCCGCAACCGATCTCCAACTGCCGTCGGGTGTCGATCGGGACTTGGCCAAACAGGCGGATCGTCTGGGTATCACACCCGGGGAGCTGCGTTCGGCCCGGCAGGTCCTGCGGAAGGCCACCGAGACGATTGCAGCGATTCCTGCAGACCAGTTTTCCTCACAGGAGTTTCTTGCGATCGGCCTGAACTGGGCAAGGCTGGATCCTGAAAACAAGGAAGCCGTTGCCCGATTTCTCGTAGAGCAGTTCCGCCGCCAGGTTGCGGGTGCCTCGACGGGAAGTCAATACGCGAGCGCGACCCTCTTTGCCTTTCGGCTCTTCAGTCAGTTCCCCGCGCTGGACGCAGAGTGGCTTTATGACAAGCTTGCCCACTGGCCGCCGGCTCCCGACGGGACTCCGGCGCTGGAGCACGGCGACCTGGTGGACCAGGCGGTCGATGGTTACCTGCGGGGCATCGCGCTTCGGGATGCCGGTCGGGCACGACAGGAGTTTCGGGCACTGCGGCAGCTCTTTCCGAAACTCGAAACGACCTTCGAGATCCAGATTTTGATCGCCCGCGAGTTGGTGCGACAGAACCTGCAACCGGACGTGACCGGCGAAATTCAGAACTGCTTCGCCGAGTTCCGCACCGCACCGGCGTCTCCCGCCGCGATTGTGAATTTCAGGCGAGCCCTCTACTTCGTGGCGCGACTGCAAAGCCCGCTCTTTGTCGAGGGCTTTCAGTTGCTGGCAGAGAAAGTCGGATCTCTTTCCCCGGAGACGACACTGCCGACCTGCGTCGCCGGAAAGGGGTTGGCCGTTACGGGCCGGGATTCCCAACTTCTGGAGGCGCTATCCTATGTCCGGGGCCGGCACGATCTCACCCAACAAGCTGTTGAAGGCCGTCCCCGGATTCAGGCCCTCGTCACTGAAATAGAAGACTCCCGACAACTCACACGAGAACGTGAAGCTGCCTCTGTAGAAATGGCCTCTGAATATCGAGTGAAGCCGCCCTCCTGGAGTGGTGGGGTGGGCGATCCGGCCGCGAGTCCATGGCCCTTCCCGATCTCAACTCAGAATCTTTCATCCTCAATTTCCATTGGCGGCCCTCCAGTGCTGGCAAGTCCAAGGAGTCTAGGCCCTGGCTATGGGTGGAGCGGTCTCTGGAGACTCCAGCGTGAAAAAGAAGTTGGGAAATTGAAAGAAAGACTTTGGAGCCGCTTCAACAACGTTGATGGGTTTGACGATCTACTCTACTTGGGCCGCTTTGCAGCTCTGCCGGAAATCTGGAGCGAAGCGATCACAATCGCCGAACAACTCATCGAGAAGGCTCCCGGCATTTCAGATCAGATGGAGATGACCGCAAAATTGCTGCCCGTTCGACGGGTTGCCCTGGGAAAGGCCGACGCGGCAAGACTCGAAGCAGCCCGGCGCCTCCTGGATCAGGCCCGAACGTCCCAGCCTGCGCCGGGTAAGACAGCGGAAGCTGCCAAAGACCTGGAGCACGCCCTGCTGATTGAGCAGGCATTCGTCAATCTCGATGTGGCCCTTTCCGAGGTGGATGCCGCCGGCACTGAGGCCCGCCTCCCGCTCCTGCTCGACATGATTGCCGCACTCTCCCACCAGCCGGACCGACATTGACCCAGGAGTTCACTGATCCTGAATACATCCCGGTGAAATCCCTGTTTGCCCCGCTTGACAAGCAGCATCCCAGAGGGGGCCGCCGCAAAGCCGTGCCGAATTAATCCAGCCCCGCACTGCGGTGAGGAATGGAGTTGCCCAGAACGCAGCGAAGCGGAGTCCTGGGTTCACCGGCACGACGCCAGACCCAGTCCCGCCCCTGCGGGACGATATGGCGGGCGACCACCATCCTACTACTCTGTCCAGCAGCGATTGCGCCCAGGGTCTGAAGAAGCGAGAGCTTCCCTACCCCCCAACCCAGGCGGAGGACTTCAAATCAAGGTGCCACTGAGGCGTGCCAAGTTCTCAGGAGAAAGGGGGCGAGCAACACTCGCAGGTTTGCGACTCTCAGACTCAACCGGAACGGCGGATTCGCTCCATGCTAGGATCTTACGGGTAACGAGGAAGAAGCCCAGAGAAGTAGCCACGACGAAGATGTCCTCGAAGGGTCAGGTGGTTATTCCCGAGACATTGCGAAACCAGCGAGGCTTGAGGGCAGGTACTCCATTCATTGTCGTTGAGAACGGGGACAGAGACGAATGCGCTATCACAACCTGACACTTTCTCTTGGAAAGGTTTTCCTGCTGGCTATCCTGGTCAGCACCGCCATCGGACTGGGGCAGGACGGCGACCCGATCCGCTACGCGGTCCGATTTTCCGCTCCCGAGACCCACTACCTGGAAGTGACGGCGTCCCTGCCGGCAAAAGGGCGTCAAACTGAGGTCATGATGGCCGTTTGGACCCCGGGCTCCTACCTGGTGCGCGAATACTCCCGCAACGTGGAGGACTTTCGGGCTCAGACCCCGGACGGGCATCTGCTCTCGTTCGAGAAGACCCGCAAGAACCGGTGGCGCATTGACACCGGCGACAACGCCCGGTTCGAAATCTCCTACCGGATCTATGCACGGGAACCCAACGTCCAGGGCAACTGGGTGGACGCTGATTTCGCCATGCTCAACGGTGCCCCGAATTTCATGACCCTGGTTGACGACGGTCCGCGGCCCCACGAGGTTCAGCTCGTTTTGCCACCTTCGTGGAAGGAGAGCATCAGCGGACTCTCCCTGGGCCCCGGAGGGGAGCCTCACCATTACCGGGCAACGAACTTCGACGAACTCGTGGACTGCCCGATTTATGCGGGGAATGCCCCGATTTACCAGTTCGAGGTTGGAGGCAAGCAACATTACCTGGTCAACGAAGGGGAAAGCGACGTCTGGGACGGCCCGGCCTCGGCACGGGACGTCCAGAAGATCGTCGAGGAGTACCTGCGTATGTGGGGATTACTGCCCTACAATCGCTACGTCTTCTTCAACCTGATGACCGAAACTGGCGGGGGTCTCGAGCACAAGAATTCTACTTGGCTCAACACCAGCCGCTGGGCCTACGGCAATACGGAAGAACCCGCTCCGGAATCGGCCGATCCGTCGGCGCCCCGGAACCGGCGGCCGAGCCGGGCAAATTGGCACGGCCTGGTCAGTCATGAGTACTTTCACGTCTGGAATGTCAAGCGGCTCCGTCCGGTGGAACTCGGGCCTTTCGACTACGAGAACGAGGTCTACACGCGGAGCCTCTGGATCGCCGAGGGCATCACCTCGTACTACGGACCCCTCGCTCTGCGGCGAGCCGGCTTGAAGTCTCGCGAATCCTTTCTGCGGTCTCTCTCAGAGACGATCCAGCCACTTGCAGGAAACGCCGGGACGCCTGGTACAGCCGGTGCAGTTGGCGTCCTTCGACGCCTGGATCAAGCTCTATCGGCCCAATGAGAACTCGTCGAATACGGCGATCAGTTACTACACCAAGGGAGACGTGATCGCGTTCCTCCTCGACGCCCGCATCCGGAAAGCCACTCGGGATCGGAAGAACCTGGACGACGTAATGAGACTGGCTTACGAACGCTATTCCGGTCCTCACGGCTACACACCGGAACAGTTCCGACAGCTCGCTTCGGAGGTTGCCGGGCAGGATCTCGACGGGTGGTTCCACAAGGTCCTGGAGACCACCGAAGAACTCGACTACACGGAAGCTCTCGACTGGTTCGGGCTGCGGTTCAAGGAGAAGCAGGACGCCGGCAAGGATGAGCCTCCCCCGATCGAGACCGGGCTGAAAACCCAGGCCGACGACGGACGCCTGGTGGTGTCCGAGGTGCGACGAGGCAGTCCCGGAGAGAAGGCCGGAGTGAACGTGGGTGACGAGATCCTGGCCGTCAACCAGTATCGCGTGCGTGCCGACCAGTGGCCGGTCCGGCTCGACTCCTACAAGGCAGGGGACAAGCTGACGTTACTGGTTGCCCGCAGGGACCTGTTGAAGAAGCTCGAAATGGAGTTGATGGCGGTTTCACGGACGTCCTGGACTCTGGAGGTCCTTCCTGGCGCCAGTGAGGAGCAGCAAGCGCATCTCAAGTCCTGGCTGCGCGAGGAGTGACCGCGTGCAATTATCACCGATTTTGGAAGAGGCGCTCGTAGTGGGGGGACGGGTCGAAGATGCCGCCACTTCGGCCGTAGTAGTCGCCGTCGAGCCGGAAGATCCCGTCCTTGGCCTCGCGCCAGGCGGCTCCGGGAAAAGGATGACGCTTCACCATTTCTTCCCAGTTCCGGTAGTTCTGATGTCCATTGGTTTCCAGGAGCCCCAGCCCCAGTTCCGGAAACGGGTCCAGCCGGGCCGCCACGTTCTTGTTCCATTCCACGAGGATTGGATTGACCGTGAGATCGGCACAGAAACAGGGCACCTGCTTCTCGCGGGCCAGTTTCGCGATCTTCAGAGTCATGCTAAGGGTCTTGGCGATTGCCTTGAGCGCGATCGCCCCGTACCCCATCTCGATTCGCCTGGCCGCTTCCCGGTCGGTGTGGGCGCTCTCATCGGCCGCGATGCGGACGCCCAGGTCATCGACTGAGGCCTCGTACTCTTCCGGAAAGGGCTCTTCTATGATGGCGATCTGCTCGAAGGCGCCGATCTCCTTCGTATGGTCGATCAAGCGCATCAAGGTCTCTTTTTGCTGGTACCTCCCGTTCGCGTCGAAGTAGTAGGGGAGTTTGCCTGACCGGGTGTGACGCGTTTCGGTGTGGCCGATCGCCTTGTGAATGGCGGTGATTCGGGCCTTGTCCTTCTCCAGCATCTCTTCCTGGGTACCGGGCTGGCCAATTTTGATCTTCAGGAAGAACTGGCCTTCGTTGACCGCCTCTCGGATTTCCTCGATTGGAACCGCATAGGACATCAGCGGGATCGCGGCGAGTTCGCTGTGATGGTTCGCCAGGGCGTCCCGGTACGGGGGCGGGATCATTTCGTCGAAAGTTCGGATATCGTTTTCTTGTGCGTAGAGGAGCCATGCGGCGTTGTCCACTCCGACCAGGGCGTTGAGAGCGAACGTCTTGCGCAGCTCGGGATTACCCGAGATGAGCTGGCCCTGCCGGTAGACTTCGTCGTAGATCTCGTCCAGCAATTCGATCGGCGTTGTGAAAGTCATCCCCCGGACGATGTGGAGGGCGCGCTCGGTGAGGGCGTACATCACCGCGTTGCCCCCGCTTTCTGAGTGCGAAGCAAAGACCCTGTCGTCGGACCAGAGAACGCTCTGCGAGCAGAGTCCGATCCGGCGAGCACCGCTGTCACTTTCCAAGAGGGCCGCGGACTGCCAGATCTCCGACATGTGCCCCCCTTTGAAACCGAACGGACGGATGAGCGGTTCCCTCTCGAAATTGGAATCAACGCTGCGCACCCGAATCGTCCGGGTGCGCTCGCCACTTCCCCGGAACTCCGCCCCTTCGTGCCCTTCAGTCCGGTCGCTCATTCCGTACTCTGTCTCCGACTTGTGACCACCTCCGTACTCTACCCGGGTCCACACAGAGACGCAACGTTGAGGGGGTGAAGCCCGGTTGAGGACCAAGACAGGTCTGACTTTATGGGGGCGTCGAATCGGGTAATTGAAAATTATCCTCCGCAATCCTGAATCAGTTGACTCGTCTGAGTCATATAGGCTCTCAAGTCTTTCCAGAAACCGCCCTTTCCTGCTTTCCAAATTTCAGGACCCCGGTTGGGCAGCAAGCGCGGTGAATAACGCGGCGGGCAACCGCCGGAAACCGAGTGAAGGCAATGAGTACGTCAGTCTTCGTACCTGATCGATCAGTCCTTCGGTTCCTTTCATGAAGGGACGAATCCATGCCACACCTGTCAAAGCAAGCCGTCGAAAAACTCCGAAGCCAAATCCACGGCCGCGCCGTCGTTGCAGCCGACCCGGACTATGACGAAGTTCGTGCGCTCTGGAACGCGATGATTGACCGGAAACCGGAAGTCATTGTTCAGTGCGCGAGTGCCTCCGACGTTCCGCGGGCAATTACGTTTGCTCGCGAGAACGAACTCGAGATTTCCATTCGGGGAGCGGGACACAACATCGCCGGGAATGCTCTTTGTGATGACGGCCTCGCCATCGATTTCTCCAGGATGACCTCGGCGCGCGTTGACCCCAAGAAACGGCTCGCCTGGGTCGAGCCCGGCGCCACCCTCGCAGATTTCGATGCCGCGACACAGCCGTTTGGATTGGCAACGCCGGTAGGGATCAACTCGACGACTGGAATTGCCGGGCTCACTCTGGGGGGAGGCTTCGGTTGGCTGACCCGAAAGTATGGGCTGACCATCGACAACCTGGTCTCAGCTGAGATGGTCACGGCGGACGGCAAGCCGGTCCGGGCCTGTGCGGCGGAGCATCCCGATCTCTTCTGGGCAATCCGGGGCGGAGGAGGAAACTTTGGCGTTGTGACCCAGTTCGAGTTCGGGCTTCATTCGGTCGGCCCCAACGTGCTGGCCGGCCTGATTGTCTTCCCGTTTGAGCAGGCCGGGCAGGTGCTGAGACGCTACCGCGACTTCATTGAGTCGGCCCCGGACGGAGCTGAACGTTTGGGTTGTCATGAGAAAGGCGCCGCCCCTGCCGTTCCTGCCCGAGGAGATTCATGGCAGGGAGGTGCTGGTCCTGGCAATCTTCTATTCGGGCGAGGCTTCCGCAGGGGAAGACCTCGTCAAGTCGATCCGTAGTTTCGGAGATCCCCACGGCGAGCATGTCGGTGAGATGCCCTACACTGAATGGCAGAAGGCCTTCGATCCGTTGCTTACCCCGGGTGCCAGAAATTACTGGAAATCGCACAACCTCACTGAATTGGGCGACAGGCTGTTCGATTGCGTGATCGACTACGGTTCCCGGTTGCCGTCGCCTCACTGTGAGATCTTCATCGCGTTTCTGGGCGGCGCGGCCAACCACGTTCCGTCCAGCGCAACGGCCTATACCCATCGGGACGCCAAATTCGTGCTCAACGTGCACGGACGCTGGAGTGATCAGACGGACGACGAGCGAGGCGTCTCCTGGGCGCGTGCCTTCTTTGAGGCTTCAAAGCCGTTCGCTTCCAGCGGTTCCTATGTGAATTTCATGACTGAGGAAGAAGGGGACCGGGTACGGGCCGCTTACGGTGCCAATTTCGATCGACTCCGCAAAATCAAGCGACGGTACGACCCTGAAAACGTCTTCCATCTAAATCAGAATATCAGGCCGTAGCGATCGTTATGCGCAACAGATATCGTTGCGTTAACGATCGCTACAGGCTAAGCTGGAAGAAGAGGACGACATGGGCGAAGCCGCGGTTCAATGGGAAGACGTATTTCGGGACAAGGTGAGCTATTTAAGCGGCCAGTTTCGAAGCCAGAGCCGACTCGCGGCACTGCTCGCTGTAGATCGCTCGCGGGTCTCTCGATGGCTGCGAACCGAGGCACCGGACGCGGCAAACCGACATAAGCTCGAGGCACTCGAGTTTGTGTTCTCCAGGCTCCAGTCGTCACTGCCTTCAGCAACCGCTGAAAAGTGGCTGCTGGGAGTCAACGCTCATCTCGCCAACCGGCGCCCGATCGACCTGATTCGTGACGGCCGTGTCGCCGAGGTCATCGCTGCGCTGGAGCAGTTTGAAGCCGGGGCCTACGCCTGACAAGCCCGGAGGCATTTTGGGTAAACGTCAGCGGGGTCCTGGGCTTTACTGCCCGAGTTCAACCAGGTTGGCCAGGTCATGAAGGTGTTCAGAGTATTCGGCTGGGACGGCCGTTCGAAGGGTGCAGGAGTCGGGGGACCGCTATTTGTGCCCAGGGCTCACCAGGGCAGCGGACGTCATGACAATCCCGAACTGTATGGCGCTTTCTACTGCGCACTGGATCAGGTTTCGGCGGTGGCCGAGGCGCTTCAGCCGTTTCGGAACCAATCCCTCGATGACGGAGACTTCGTACGCGGCCACAACCGGCGATTGGCACTCGCGGCTTTGGAGGTGGCCGGCTCCTCCGTCTTCTGTGACCTTGACGATCCGTCCGAACTGCACCGAAGATCTCTTCGCCCGTCTCGGGTTGCCACCCTCGAACGGAGGATTACCCAGGACCTTGCGGCCGCACTGTTCGGTGAAGGCGCGGCGGGACTTCTCTGGTGGTCAGTCCTCGAGTCGCAATGGACCAACGCGACACTCTTCGCCGAGCGCGTAACCGACACGATCCGGCTGATCGGGGTCCCGAGGGAGCTCGGGACTCAGGATCCCGAGGTCCAGGCGGCTGCCAGGAAGTTGGGGATCCAGCTAGCTTAGCGTTTTCGCGTAACTCGGGCGAAGGGTCTTTCCATCTCTGTCAGCCATGAGGCGCGGCAGATGAGTTCCTTCAATTTTGGCGTCAGGGATCATTTGCCCATCTGCGGTTTCAGAGCTGTACGAACCTTCTCCAGGAGGGTTTCAACTGCGAAAGGCTTGTTGACGAAGTGTGCAGACTGGTCCATTATGCCCCGGCCCGCGATCACGTCGTCGGCATACCCGGACATGTAGATCACTTTGATCTCCGGGTGGATCCGGGCTTCAGATGCGAGGCGACCCACCACGTCGGCTTTCGCGAGACCAAGGATGGCCTCGTATTCAGGGTTGACGTCAAGGATGCGGTAATCGGTGGCCCGCTGCGAGTCGTCGTAAACGAGTTCGTGGACGCAGACCCCCTCCGACATCGCCTCATACAGGGAGGAGAATCGGATTTCGCTCTGCCTCGGTTTCTTCCCAGCCGGTCAACTGAGCGGCGACCTGATTCAGTTGGGTGATGCGCCCCAGGGCGTCGGTGGCGATCATGCCGTCCCCAATCCCATAGAGAGTGGCGCTGAAGCGTTGCTCCCTCTCTTCGAGTTCGGCAAGGCGGGATCTCAGGCGTTCGTTCTCACGTTCAAGACGTTCAAAGTCGTCCATTTTCAGATTCCCACTTTTGCCACTCGGGCTGGATACCATCCGGAAGAACTCGGCAGTGAGCCGAGGAAAGTTCCTCTTCAGGGCATCTCTTCCTCGATGCCCGGAAACGGCAACGGCCACTCAATATAGCGGCTGCAGAACGTGTTTGTCACCAATTGTTTTCGATTGAGCCTTGTTATCGAAGACTTTGAAGGGCCAAACAGTTCAGCGGCCGAGGACGAGAGTGAACTTGATTCACAAGCTGGCGAAGAGATCGGCACACTACCCGAGCGGCCTTGTCCTTCTCATGGCGCCGCCCCGCCCAGGCGCCGCTCGGAAGCAGTTGTACGAAGGGCGAGAGAAACTTCGGAGCGAGGCATTCGCGCCGTTTCGCGAACGCGACGCTCTCGCCAAGATCAACGCGATGCGATGCGCTGTGCTTCCAGGAGGTCGCGAAGTTTCTCGGCTTGGTCAGGGTTCATCGGCAGCTCTCTCCCTAGTGCAGGTCCTTGAAATATTCGGCGGCCGCTACCATGGCCGAACTTTTCAGAAAGTCACGACGAGAGGACTCGGGCTCGAGAGACTTTTTCATTATTGCCTCCTCACATCCTCTTCAACATCATCAACCGGAAATCCATCACCTGCGATCCGGGCATCCTGGGTGCTCTCAAAGTCAGAACCCCGGTGCTTTTGGTCAGGTGAATCGTACCCAGCGTAAAAGGCCTGAAATCTTTGACATACGATTCCCCACGCAGGACCCGGTCGTTTTCCATCCCCTGCAAAGGCGGGTCGTGAGATTCAAGAATTGCCCCGGTGAGCTTGGCCTGACCAAAACTGAGCTCGAGGGTTGACCCGACGTCCTCGGCGGGGCAGGTGTAGTAAAGCTCGACCTGGTAATCACCATCCGCCAGCACTTCGATATCCCAGGTAATGCTGTCCTCGAGGCTGATCCAATTTGTGAAAAAGGAACAGTTGGGAAACCGGTTGGAACGGGTGATGTTTCCATGGCCGATGCCGTCGCGTGCCGGCAACTGGGTCAATCCATAATCGGGATGGCCAACGGGGAAGGGCCGGAGATCCCTCTCGGGAAGCTCGCTGAGTACTTGACGTTTCCAGGTCTCTTTCGCTTGAATCAGTTGCCGCGCGATGGCCGGCATCCGAGCCGAGATATCGGTTGCCTGACGGGGATCGTTCTGCATGTCGAAAAGCCGGTTTTCGTGGTCGAGCCTGAATCGCCGGCTCCGGACGCTGGTCTGGTTTCCCCAGTGACTCATGATCAGCCGATCCGGCCAGACGGGATCTTTCTCCAGGAGCAGGGGCGTCAAGCTGATCCCGTCCAGCGGTTTGTCGGGCCGAAGATCGACACCCGCCAGGTCGATCAGCGTTGGCATTACGTCGATCGCACCTGCGATCTCCTCGATCACCTTTCCGCCTTCGAGATAACCCTCCCACCTTACGAACATCGGTGAACGCACGCCGCCTTCGTCGGTGGAGCCTTTTCTTCCTTTCATTCCCCCGTTCCAGCGCCAGCTGTTGGGACCGTTGTCGGACAGGTAGATGACGATGGTTTCTTCCGCAATCCCCAACTCGTCGATCTTCTCCAGCAAGCGCCCGACATTCCAATCGATGTTCTCGCACATGGCCAGAGCGGCTCGTGTAAACGGCTGGTCGTCTTTTTCGGGTTCCCGATGCAGCTGCAGCAGTTCCCTGGTTTCGAATTTCTTCCACCACCTGTCGGGAACCTGCATCGGGCTGTGGGGGGTATTGAGCGGCAAGTAAAGAAAGAGCCGTTCGCCACCCGAGGAAGTGGAATAGACACCGTCTCGCACGTGGTACCGCCCGGTCAGCAACTCGGCGCGTGTCGGCGAGCAGACCGGGCTGACAAAGAACCGGTCGAAGGTGACTCCTGTTTGGGCTAAACGGTCAATGTTCGGGGTGTCGAGATTTCGGTTTTCATATCTTACCAATGCGGAGTCGAAGAGATCCCGCCTGCCGTCCAACCAGGAGTCCTTCCTCACCGGTCGATCTCTGCTCTTTTGAAATTGAACGGCCGCAGATGAGATTGTCGGAAAGGAAGGCCGGCCCGCTGCAGGGCTGCAACCCTGTTAGAAATCGCCGCAGGTGGCCAATTCCCAGTCCCAGGAATCCTTATAGGAGGCAAGGGCGCTGAGATTGACCAGAGCGCTGTTTCGCTGGTCCTGCCAGACTCCCGTGAAGGCGATCGGGCGCTCGCATTCAAACACCAGAAAGCCGTTCTCGTCCCTGACAATTCCGGCTTCTGCCAGTAATTCGTCCGCGAACAGCGCTTCCTGCTGCCAGCCGTCCATTGTCTTTTGAGCCTCACCTCCCAATCCTCCGTCCTGGCCGAAAAAGCTGATCTCGCAGGAGTTGGGATTCGGGGACGGATTGGCATAGGCCATCGCGGTGCGGATATTCTCGTCCTGTCTGGCGGTCAAGCCCCAGTTTCGCGCTGCCAGCGAACCCGTTATTCCGGTCTCGGTCGGGCCGATTCTCCATGCGCCCGTCACTGCGAAACGACCAGGGCCGCTGAAGTAGGTTGCCGCAGGCGCCAGGCTGGCCCCTGGAAGGGCTTCGAAATTGACGGTTTCATGTGCGTCGAGCTCGAGCCGGCCTGAATCCAGTTCGTCCCCGGAAGGACTCCGGATTGAGAAATCTACCGAGAGCGGGGAGCTATCCTGGTTCGTAACCAGGAACTGAGAGGCTCCGGCAGGTGTCTGGGGAGCATAGACGAGATGGTTGAGATTCAGGGGGGCAACTGCAAAGTCGTCTCCCCGGTTTCCGGCGATCCACCCTTCGCTGGGCGAAAATGCAACCGGACCCTTGAAGTCGTGCCCGAGCGTTCCGAATCGCTGGAGTTGGAAGTCGGTGGTTCCCCGCCTCCGCGCGAGCTCCAGTCCGACCAGGTTCTGCTCCCAGCCGAGAGCGAATCGATGTCCGCCGAGCGGCGCCGCAGCAAACGGATGGAGCCCGGTTGTGCCGACGCTTCCAACGCGGTCGTTGATAACCTGATTGGTGTCAGGATTCCAGGCGGATGTGATCACCTGGCCCTGGTCTTCATGGATGTAGATGTAAAAGTCGCCGAGCAGCATGGCGCGGCTTTCCGTTGCCAGCGCAATGTCAAAGCCGGTTGGGAATTGCACGTTGGTCAGGAGTTGTTTCTGGACGGCCAGGGTGTCCAGATCAATCCGGTGGGCAAAGACCTGGCCTCCGTTGTTCTCGGCGAAGAAGCCCAGGCTGTTCCGGTCGCTGTCGGCCAGAAGGCGGGCCCGGGATCCTCCGAAAATCGGGTCGATGTAGCTTACCGCGCCCAGATCGATTTCGACGAGTTCGGGAGCCTGCCCATTGAGATCGAAGACGTCAAAACTGAACGATGCCGCATTGTAGGCAAGCCCATAGCGGTTTCCGTCGGCACCCCGCGTGAGGTCTACACTGTAGTAGTCGGTTTCCCCGGTCAAGGGAACGATGCCCTCGACTTGTTGCGTAGCCGCATTGATGTCAATAACGACGGGACTCGTGCCTTGGACCAATCCCACCTGGAATACATCTCCTCCGATTCCGTATCCGCCCGCCAAGGAGTAGTTCGAGCCTGCTTCGATCACGGTCTTGGGCTGTGCGCCACCCGGCCCGGCCAGGACGAGCTCGTTTCCGCTCGAGGAAGGGACCAGGAGAGCCAGCTTCAACGGGTCTCTTCCATTCAGCGGGAGGCTCTCCACAGCCTTCTGAGCTGATGTTTGCGCATTGCCGGTTCGCTCGATTCGAATCCCGCGGCGAATGCCAAGACCGGAAGCACGCAAAAACTGTGGAGGCGGCAATCGCCGCAATAGGCTTGCTCATCACGACTCCTCTCAGCAGTTAACGGAGATTTCGATGGCGGCCGGGAGGTTCCCGACCCAGGCAGTGTTAAATTCAGCCTAACAAATGGTCCGGAAAAAGCCAACCAGAAATGGGCCTCAAGGAAGGGCGTCAGACGAGTCCTGCCGGGTCGAGCGGGCCATGGCCCGTGAGAGAGTGAGAAGGGTCAGCGAACGCGAACTCAGCTCACCCGCCGAACGTCTCCTTCAGTTCGATTCCACGGCGGTCAGTGCGTGGGGAGGTCAACGATCGTGCCGGGATGCTCCGCCCGCTCCAACTGTTCGAGTGCGGCCAGGATTGCGGCACGTTGCCTGCCGACTTCGCCCGGGGCGCCCAGCGGACGCCCCAACGGATAGGGCGTTAACACGGCGCGGGGGACGACCATCGAGTCGAGCACGCGCCGGAATGCCTTGACTGCGATGATCACCGTGGCGATCCCACTCTCCTCAAGAAGCCTTGCAATGTGTCCGACCGACACGTGACAGACTGGTCAGGCGGGTACGAGCAACGCATAATCGACGCTTTCCTTTTTGAGTTGAACGACCCATTTGGGTCCGGCTTCCTTGAGGATTCTGGTCTGCGCGGCGGCTCCGACGAAGGAATAGGCGTGACGAGCCAATTCTCCGATGACTGCGTCCCGCTGCAACTCGACCAGGCGTTCCAGGGGGAAGACCACGTTCGGGTCGGCCGTTGCCCCGCTGATGTCGTATCCGCCGTGGCGTACTCTCAGCTTCCCTGGAGAGGTCTCTGCCGGGATGCGGGACAGCCCCGGCTCCACCTTGAAGAAATCTCGGATCCGGGAGATTGCCTCCTCCTGCGTCATTCCCTTGACTCCGAACGGCTCGGGATCCTCACCTTCGACAAAGTGGCCGCTCGAAGTCAAAAGCGCCAGCCGCGACTGGGCCACGGGCTTTCGCGGGCGCGTAAACGGGCCGTCGGGGTAATCAAACTTGAGGTCGTCGGAATAGGCTCGAGCCTGCCATTCGGTCACGTGATCGACCAGGCGATCCAAACGGCCGTCGTCCATTGACGTTCCCAGTTTCTCCAGGAGTTCCTGAAAGAATCCGGCCGCTGCCTGAGGATTGAGATGTTTGAGGAACTTGAAGTTCAAATTAGTCCGGGAACCGTAAGAGAATGAGTCCTTGAATTCCTCAAAGCTTTCCTCGAAGGTCTCTTCCTGCATGCTTTCCACCTTTCCACGTCATCTTTTCGGGAACTCTGAGACTCAATGTGCCAATCGATGCCGTTCGAGGTCGCGAAGTCGATCCGCTCAGTTCGTCCCGGGCAAGGCCGGGCTTCGCCTTTGCTCACAGAAATCTGGGTGCCGGCGCGGGAGCCATTATAGCTAACCCCGGAAACCTGTAAAATCTGGAAACCTTTGAGCACTCACTTGCCGAGAACATACCGCGCACGGAAAAGACACGCGTTCCCGGGGCAGATCCGGGAACGATCGGACAAGGGAGTTTCAGTCATGGCAAGCAGCGTTAACCGGAAGAGCGTGAAGCCGCTTGCGCGAGCGCTTATGGTGCTGCTCGCCCGGGTCGCCTCGTTCTGGTTCGGGAGGCAGTTGGACCTTCAGGAGCATCTGAGAGGCCTTCAGTGCCGTAGGGTGTAAGTGCCGGGCGGTCCGAATCAGTCAATGGAATGCAGGGAGAAAGTAAAGAGTACGATATGCAAACTGTCACCGTCGAACCGCAGGATCGATACAACCAGGCCCTGGTCTCCAACGTCCATCCTCCCGATTGGGTCAACCCCCGGCCGGCCCCTGCCTACAACCTCGTGGTGGTCGGCGCCGGCACTGCGGGTTTGGTCACCGCTGCCGGTGCCGCCGGCCTTGGCGCCAGGGTAGCGCTAATCGAAAGGCACTTGATGGGTGGCGACTGCCTGAACGTGGGATGCGTCCCTTCCAAAGCGCTGATCCGGTCGGCGCGGGCGGCCTTTGACGCGCGCGACGGGAAGGCTTTCGGCGTGCTCGTCGGAGGACCGGTGGAAGTCGATTTTCCAGCCGTCATGGAACGAATGCGGCGGCTTCGGTCGGGGATCAGCAAGCAGGACTCGGTCAAGCGATTCCACGACCTCGGGGTGGATGTCTTCCTGGGCGAGGGCCGCTTCAACAGCGAAGACTCGATCGAAGTCGGCGACCGGAAGATCCACTTCAAAAAGGCGGTCATTGCGACCGGTGCCCGCGCGGCTCACCCTCCGATACCGGGGCTCGCCGAGGCCGGGTACCTGACCAACGAAACCGTCTTTTCCCTGACCCGGTTGCCCGAGCGTTTGGCGGTGATTGGGGCCGGCCCGATCGGTTGCGAACTCGCTCAGGCCTTCCAGCGCTTCGGATCCCTGGTCTCGGTGCTGGAAGCGCAGCAACAGATTCTCACTCGCGAGGATCCCGATGCGGCCCTCATCGTCCAAAATGCCATGAAGCGCGACGGAATCAATCTGGTCCTGGGGTGTCGGATCCGGGAGGTCCGGTCGGTCGACGGGGAGAAGATTGTTGTCTTCGAAGACGGCTGCGCCGACCTGCACGTCGACGAAATTCTGGTTGGCGCGGGCCGGATCCCCAATGTCGACGATCTCAACCTCGAGATGGTCGGAGTCGATTATGAGGCCCGGGCCGGGGTCCGGGTCAACGAGAAGCTGCAGACCACCAACCCGTCGATCTTTGCGGCCGGTGATGTTTGCTTTCCCTACAAGTTTACTCACACCGCCGACGCGATGGCTCGGATTGTTATCCAGAATGCACTGTTCCTGGGCAGGAAAAGGACCGGAAGCCTGATTATCCCCTGGTGCACTTATACCGATCCGGAAATTGCCCATGTCGGCATGTACGAAGCCGACGCCCGGAAGCAGGGAATCGAGGTGCAGACCTATGTCCAACCGTTCGATTCGGTGGACCGGGCGATCACGGATGGAGAAGAGGACGGGTTCGTCAAGATCCACGTGAAAGCGGGGACCGACCAGATTCTCGGAGGGACGATCGTGGCTCGGCATGCCGGCGAGATGATCAGCGAACTGACGCTGGCGATGAGCCTCGGTGCCGGGCTGGGCAAGCTGTCCGGGGTCATCCACCCATACCCGACCCAGGCCGAAGCGATCCGGAAGGCCGCGGACGCCTACAACCGGACCCGGCTGACTCCATTCGTCAAGAAAGTATTCAAGAAGTGGCTTGCCTGGACGCTCTAGGCGAGCCGGTCTGGGGGCGGACCTTGCAGTCGGGGTTGGCGCAACGGAAGGCGACTGCTTTACCTTCGATTTTCTCCAGTTGTCCCAACTGCTATTCGACCTCCAGATGGATCGGCACGTCCTGCCTGCGGTAGAGGCAGGTGCCGTTGACGTCTTCGCATACGTAGTAGAGCGCGTACGCACTTCCCGAAGCCGGCCCCGTGACGTCTTCGGGACCGTGCAATTCAAACTCGACCGACCGGCGCTCCACTGAGACCGGTTCGGGCGGGACCTCGTAGCGAAGGAGTTGAGTATCGGTCGTCCACCCCTTCGGGGGATCGACCCAGATCTGCATGTCTCCCGCCTCGTTGTTCCAGTGGGCCTTGATGGCCTGGTTCGGTTCTAACTCGAGATGGATTCGCACCACCCGGTTACCCCGGGAGGTGTCGGGGACGGGGATCTGTTGGATGCGGATGAGTCCTTCGCTGTCGCGATAGACGCGACCCCGAGGATCGGGGTTTTTCACCGGTTCGCCGCCGCCCCCGTCACCGTTTTTCGCCGGGTAGGCGAACTCGGCTCCGCCCGGTTCAACCGACAGAGCCTCCGGCGTCTCGCCTCGGTCTGCAATCTCCTTTCTGGCCTGGTGGATCCAGTCGTAGAAAGAGTAGGGCTTGTCGAGCCGGGGACCATACTGCTGGATGCGGCGCCGCCAGATGTACTGGTTGGGATTGATCCCCAGCGCGTGGCTCCATTCTTCGATCGCCAACTTGAAATCACCGGCATTCCCGCTCAACTCCGACCGTTTTCGGTAGGTGACGCCTCTTCGGAAGTGGATCGCCCCGTCGTCGGGAGCTTGCACCAGCGCTCTTGAGTAGAGTTCGATCGCTCGATCGAGCGATTCCTTCCCGTTGCGCCAGAGGAAGAGAGCATCGGCCAGTGCGACCTCCGCTCCTTCGTTGCCGGCGGATGCAGCCTTCTCGAGTTCTTCGAGATTCGGGATTTGTGTCTCCCGGTGCAGACCTGCGGCATAGTCGCCTGGAGCAGGCCGGTTGAGAAATTTCTGGAACTGCGAGTCATCCGGCTGCACCGCCCTGATGATTCCGGCCTCGTCGATCAGGAAGGTCGTCGGAACACCAGATACTCCGAGCAGATTCAGGGAGTCGACCATCACCGGCCAGGACATCTGCTTCCATTGCATGAAGAGGCGTGTACGGTCGGGGTGCTGCTCTTCGACGATCCCGAGCATCTGGATGCGTCCTTCGTTCTGAAGCGATTCGGTTTTGGCGTGCCACCCGGGCACGTGCTTTCGGCAGCCCGCTCACCACGAGGCCCAGATGTGCAAGACTAGCTTCCTTCCGCGGAAGTCCTCGACGGACAGGGGGCTGCCGCCGTCCATCGAGGGCAGCACAACTGCGGGAAACGGTGAGCCGACGTCGAAGGAAAAGGACTTCGGAGTCCCGGCCGCCGCGATCGATATGACCGCCAGACCGAGCAGGAAAAGGGCCATCGTTTTCATGGGGAGCACGTCCTCTCAGGATTGTTCACATCATCCGCGTTGTCGGAGCGCGACAAGCAACGTTGAATCGCTTGTTCAAGAATAGCAGAAGAATCCGGACAATTCCGGCCTACTAAGTCTGATTTCGGAGCCATGAGGATCCTCTTTGACTGGTCGGCGGATTTGAATCACCAGGCGGGAGTTCCACCGGAAGCTGGTGTATTGGATCACCTGGCTCCGGACCTCGTCGGCCCGAAATCCCATGCCGAGGGCCGCCGGATCATTCAAAGAGTGAAACTGGACAAGGCGCCTTGGTTTCAGGGGGCTGTTGCAAAACTCCAAAAAGGCCCAATTTAGGTACCACATATAGGGAGGCCGTCCTACTGAACCCAAGATATGGGGTATGTTTTGCGGTCCAAACGACTTTTGCAACAGCCCCTCCGTGGTCCTGCACTTCGATTGCGGCCTGTAAGGTCGCGCCGATTCTTCACGTCCGGAGAGCTGTGCCGCCCTTTCAGGGCTGGATTCTTGATGGGTGGGCCGTGAACCCAGGCAAATGCCTGGGCTGGAAACAGGCCCCCTTCAGGGGCCAGCCCGGCGCCGATCCCGTGATCCTCACTCATCCACGTCTGGCACCGGACCAGGAACCAGGATCCAGCCGATAATCGCGCCCTGGCTCTCCACCGATCGCCTCAATCTCCGTCCAGACGCGCCCAAATCATCCAGGATTTCCAGTTCATCCTAATTGAAGTTTTAAGTCAGTACAGCTCTCGAGGGTTCGGCCGTCGTCCCGAGAACCGCTACTCCGCCAGCCCGGTCCCGCCACCAATCGACTTCACGCGGGGACATTCCACACGCCCGATGCGGCGGCGGCGCGGGTGAAGTCGGCAAAGTCACGCGGCTCACGGCCGAGCGCCTTCTGAACGCCATCGGCGACCGAGGCGTTTCGACCGTCCAGGACGGTGGTAAACAGGTAGCTCAGGAGCCACGTAAGGTCCTCGGGCAGGCCCGCCTCAGCGATACCGGCCGTGAAAGCCTCCTGTGGGATTTTCAAATATCGGAGCTCGCGACCGGCAGCGCTGGAAATTTCGCCCGCTGCTTCGGCGAACGTGAGCAGGCGCGGACCGGTGAGTTCGTATACCTGCCCGGCATGACCGTCTTCGGTCAAAGCAGCGACAGCGACATCAGCGATATCGTCCGCATCAACGAACGGCTCTCGGACTCTCCCGACGGGGAGCGCCAGCTCGCCCGCAAGCACCATGTCGAGGAAGGCGCCTTCGGAGAAGTTTTGACTGAACCAGCTGCAACGAACAATAGTCCATTCGACGTCGGCACGCTGGACGATCCGCTCGCACCGTTGCGCCTCCTCTTCTCCGCGACCCGAAAGCAGAACCAGGCGGCGAACCCCGTGCCGCTTCGCACAGTCGACGAAGGCACGAACGGCATCTGTGGCCCCCGGGATAGCGAGATCGGGAGCGTAGCTGATGTACACCGAACCGACGCCGTCAAGCACCGTGGCCCAGGTGCCCGCATCCTTCCAGTCGAACGGCGGATCAGATCGGCGCGAGCCCTGGCGTACAGGGTGCCCTGTCTCCAGGAGACGCCGGACAATTCGCCGACCGGTTTTTCCTGTGGAACCCAAAACCAGAACGGGAGAGAAGTCTGTGGGACGACCGGGTTTCTGTTGCGTATTCATTGTGATCCTCCTTTGCGTTGCGTGAGTGTTTGCGGTTGGCGCGCTGATCTCTGAGCGCCGGCGGCCACCTCGACCAGGGGTTGCTACTTTCCCGGGAGGTGACCTGTTGACCCTGGAGAACGCAACAGGCGTTCCAATCGATCGGAGAACCGCTATGCAATTCAATCTTAAAGACTTGAATCTGGAGGAGGAACACGCTTTCAGTGACGACATTTCGTTGAATAACGAAATGTCGTTTGAGTTAAACGAGATTTCGTCTAAACTTACCGGATGAACGTCGAATTCTTGCAGGCGGTGGCCCTATCGGTCGCCAATGAGCGGTCGGTCGGGGATATCCTGAAGCGGATTGTCCGCGGGCTTGCCGAAAGTGGGGAAACGGTGCTGGCTCGCATCTGGCTGGTTGGACCTGGAGATATCTGCGAGCAGTGTCCGGCCCGACAGGAGTGCCCGGATCGAACCAGCTGCCTTCACCTCGTCGCATCGGATGGACGGCCGCTGCAGGCCGCGACACCCCGGCCGACTCGACTGGACGGCCAATTCCGCCGATTCCCACTCGGAGTCCGGAAAGTTGGACGAGTCGGAGCGACAGGGGAATCGATGCTGCTCAGCAATCTGGATTCGGAACTCCGATGGGCCAGGGATCCCGACTGGGTCCGAAGCGAGGGAGTCCGCTGCTTCGCCGGCCAGCCCCTCATCTTTCGCGGCGAGGTGCTGGGAGTCTTGGCGATCTTCAGCCGCTCGCGCATCACGAAGTCCGAACTCGCCATGCTCCGGACGTTCGCCGACAACGCCGCCGCCGCGATCGCCAATGCACGAGCCTTCGAAGAGGTAGAGCGGCTGCGAAGCCGACTCGAAGCCGAGAATGAGTACCTGCGAGAGGAGGCGGAAGCGGCGCTGTCTTCAGAGAAGATCATTGGACATAGTTCGGCGATCCAGAAGGTTCTCCAGCAGATCGACCTCGTTGCGCCCACGAACTCAACGGTGCTCATTCATGGAGAGACCGGAACGGGCAAAGAACTGGTCGCCCGGGAAATCCACCGGAAAAGCACTCGCAGGAATCGACCGCTGGTGCGCGTCAACTGCGCGACGATTCCCAAAGAGCTCTTCGAGAGTGAATTCTTCGGGCATGTGAAAGGGTCGTTCACCGGCGCCGTGCGAGATCGCGTCGGGCGGTTTCAAATCGCCGACGGAGGCACGCTGTTCCTCGATGAAGTCGGAGAGATTCCGTTGAGCCTGCAGGCGAAGCTGCTCCGCGCGCTTCAGGAAGGCGAGTTCGAACCGGTCGGTGAGGAGAGGTCCCGATCAGTAGACGTCCGGATCATCGCTGCGACCAACCGGGACCTGCACGCCGAAGTGACAAGGGGACGATTCCGGGCAGATCTCTACTATCGCCTGAGCGTCTTTCCCATCGAAACCCCGCCCCTTCGGGAACACCGAGAAGATATCGGCCTGCTCACCGCCTACTTCGTTCAACACATCGCATCGCGCCTGTCTGTCGCTCAGCCTCGCCTGAAGAAAAGGCACGTTCACGAGCTCGAAGCGTATGATTGGCCGGGAAACGTACGCGAGTTGGAGAACGTCATCGAGCGAGCGCTGATTTCTCAGCGGGGAGCCCGGTTGTCCTTCGAACTGGCCTCGACGAATCCATCCTCCAAAACAGTTAAAAGACGTCCAGATTCCAGGCCGCTCTCCGGGTCTGAGAAGATCCTTACGGCCGGGGAGATAAGGCAGTTTGAGCGGGACAATATCGTGGCGGGACTGAGAGCATGTTCATGGAAAATCAGCGGAACTGAAGGCGCTGCCGCCTTACTCGGGATGAAGCCGACCACCTTGTCTTCGAAGATCAAGGCCATGGGAATCATCCGGCCAATCTGAATTCGCTCGACTCAGGCCGTCGAAACACGGTCCTTGTCATCCGCCGAGAGTTCACCATCTACTGGGCAGGCGCCACAGAACTGACCCGAAGTCGAATCCGGTAGTCACCGATTGAGATCGGGTGTGTCGAGACCTGTTGCGGATCGACTTTCAGCAACTCAATCCAGTAAAGGTTCGAAAATGGATCGGGCCGTCCACTCTTGAGGTGTGAGCGAAGACATTGTCCAGTGCGTACTTTTCAAAAGTCCGAAGCGCCACCCAGGAACTTCGATCGACCTGGAGCGAATGGCTCAAATGCAACTCCCTCATATCGCGCCCCGCGGTACGTGCCACGACCTGACCGTTGACGACGAGTTCCAGGCTGCCGGCAAAGGTGCCCGATGGCTCCCTCAGATTTCTTCGACTTGGCTGATTCTTCGCACATCGACTGCGATACGACCGTCATGGGTCGGGAGAAAGATATCGGCGAACCGGACTCCCCAGAGGATTTCGGTGTGTTTGTAGGACGTGCGGGCGTGGACGGTCTGCGAGAAGGTCTCGTCAATCGCTGTGATCAGGATCAGGATTTCGGGATCAGAGTTGTCGAATTCCTCCTTCGTGACACCGAAGAGGGGGCTCGATTCATCGATAGGATGCACGATCACCCAGTGGAGCGGAAAGAAAACGACCTCCCTTCGCTCCAGAGCCAAGTCATAGAACTTCCGCCGCACTCTGTCCCCGGTGAGCTCGAATCGACTCAGTGAGACTGTGGCTCTCACGTTGACCAGCTGGCTTGTGCGGGCGTTTGCAATCCGGACCTCCAATGCCGTGATGCCCTGGTAGGGGGCGATGATTGCCTTCTTGCTGTACAGAATCTTGGCATTCGGCCTGGAGAATCTGGCGAAGAGCAGTCCTGTTGCCAGTGCGAAACCGAGCAGGCCGACCAGCGCTTCGAGAGTCACGAGGAGATGCGCCGCCAGCCCGTGTGGGGTCAGGGTCCCGTATCCGATGGTCGAAATCGTTTCAACGCTGAAGAAAAAGGCCTCAAGAAACCGACTACCCATCGGGGGATCACTGAGATTCTGAAGGGACCCGTTCCCGCAGAGGAGATACGCAACGGCAAAGAAGACGTTGGCAATCAGGTAGGAGAGACCAATCAAAGTGAAGAAGACCGCCCATCCGATTCTGAGGAGCCAGTGGTACAGATTGAGGGATCGGAAGAATGAGAGCCCTTCGCGCTGGACATTGAAACTGCCGTCGGGGTTGAGGAACCGCTGTCGACTCTCTTGAGTCACCCGGCTGCCGAGGCCGAGATCTCGATTGATGTCCTCTCCGCTATGAGGCGCGCCACCTTTTGTCGGGTCTGTGTCGTGGTCACTGTCCGTATTCATCAAGCAACTCCATGGCTGAAGGTCAGACGGCACAGATCGAGATAGGTATCTGGAGAGCCCCGACAAGATTGGGTTCCCGGTTGTGGCCCATGCCGGATTGCTCGGGAAGCCGCTCACCGAGCGGGTCGTTGGAATCGATCTGGTCGTTCTTCCAGAGTCTCAAGCTGTGAGGGTGCTGTTTTCGGATGTTACTTGGGACACCTTGTGGACAACCAGCCCCCGAAGCGATTCGATTGCGGCTATTGGAGTCTCGCAACGTCCCGTTGCTTTCCTCTGGTCAGTTCTCCCGGTGCGTTTCTCCCCGCAGTTGAGCCGCCGAAACGATCGGGCCGGATTGCTTCCTCAGGGCCTCCAGTTCGATCCGCTGTTCATCGTAAATCTCGAACAGTCTCCAGGAGATTTCCCTTTCCTGACCCCACGCCTTCTTTTGCAGGGATATCTTGGCCAGAATATTGTCAATGTAGAGGGCGAACTGCTTGTCGTAGAGTTCTTCCGGATACTCCTTGCCGATCTCTGCGAAGAGAGGCTTGAGGTCCTCGTATCTGGGAATCAGGCCGATGGGAGTTCGAATCGTTTCAACTTCGCCGTGAGCTCTCCGCTCGAGCCAGTTCATCCATGCCCTGACGTCACGCTTTTCACCGAGCAACCCCGATCCTTCCCCACCGCGGGCGCCGCGGGTCAGGAAGAAGTTCAGGCCGGCTATGATCGGTTTGTGTCTCAACTTGTAGGAGTGGAAAAACATGAACTGGGCGTCCATGTACTCCGCCAGAGAACCAGGAATGAAAGGTTCGTTCGCCCAGGGTTGCCGTCGGATTCCAGAAACCCCGACTTCCGTTGCCGTGGCCTGTGAAAGAATGGAGGCCCCGATAACCACGCCGTGATCCGGGCTTTCGGCGACGACGATGGGAGGCATCGTATCGCTGTCACGCCCGCTATAGGTTACGATCTTGATTTCAACCCCCTCCGGATCCTCGGCAGCCTCCCTGTTGAAGTTACCGATTGCCTGGCAGGAAACTGTGCAGCGGGCGTTGGGATGAGAAATCGGGACGGGATTCCCGCTCTCATCTTGCTTTCCTGCCCACCATTCTCCCTGGAAATTGGTGCCGCGACTGGCAGGCGGATCGCCGTCCCCTTCCCAACGGGGCACGCGGTTCTCATTGACCAGGATGTTGGAGAAGATGACCTCGGCTCCCTCCTCACGTAAAGCTTTTATGAGATTGGGATCGCCTTCCCTGTTGACGTCCCGGACGATGCCGAAGATCCCGCATTCCGGGTTGATGGCACGCAGACTCCCCGTGGAATTGATCCACAAGTTGGGCCAAATCGTCGCCGATGAAATCACTGCCGACCATTGCCGTCGTCGTTTTTCCGCAGCCGGAGGGGGCCGCACCTGCGAAATAGGTTTTTCTTCCTCCGGGGCCAGTCAGGCCTGTAATGAACATGTGTTCGGAGAGTTCGGATCCCTTCTTGTAGTAGGTTGCCAGGTCCACGGCGAAACGATGGTTGCCCTTCTTGAGCAGTAGCGTATTGCCGGCATAGGTGCAGTACATCGAGTAGGTCACCAGCCAACTCCGGTCCATGAAGACCCGAGCTTTGGCCAGATCTTCCGGCCGGTTCAGTCCCTCGGAGTGGAGATTGGTGATCACATATCCGGCTCGGACTACCTCGTCGTCGAACTGCTCGTAGACGTTTCGGTACAGGATATTTGCCGAGTGCATGACGTAGGCTGAGGTACTCATCTCCAAAGCCGGAAGGGCCGCCTGGGCTCCAATCGGTCCTCGGCTGTAGAACCCGACAAAGAGAGTCTTCCCCCGGGCGATTCCCGTCATATGCTCTCTGATGTACTCGAGTGCCTCTTCCCTGACTATCTTCTGGGCCATGATGCTGACGTCGGAACCCTCGTTGATAATGTAGTAAGTCCGATCAACGATGCGTGCCTGTTCTTCGGGAAGGTCGAAATGTACAGTATGGCCTTTTATCCCAAGAGCTTCCTCTTCGCCGTTCTTCAAACTGAAGCGGCGGATCGTTTCCAGATCCTCCGGGGAACCAGTATTGATGAAGATGT
This sequence comes from uncultured Acidobacteriota bacterium, assembly GCA_963777605.1. Lineage (GTDB taxonomy): Bacteria > Acidobacteriota > UBA6911 > RPQK01 > JAPXNP01 > CAVZRV01. Next base: position 147,675 of record CAVZRV010000035.1, on the reverse strand, counting down.
GCTCCGGTTCCGTCATGGCGATTGCGTTGGCAATCTTCATCAAGGCGATGTCGTTTTCGATGTACTTCAGTTTGCGAAGATTCTCCGCATCCAAGCGATCCTCGAAAAGTTCGTGAACTCTGCGGTGGCTCTTGATCCCCCCGAGTTCGAAAAGAATGTTGACCCCCTTCTTTAGCTGAAGCATCGCCTTGATCTCCTCTCCTGTTTTCTTGCCACCAGCCCGACGTCTGCTTCCCAGAGTCGCCGCTCCGGCCCGTGCATCTGAGTTCTCTGTGGTCCCATCTTATAGGTTATGATATTCGGCACGTGCACGCCCCGAGTGCATGGGGCATGTGGGAACGGGGCATTGGCACAGATCAGAGTTGCGCCCGCGCCAGGCACTGGTTTGGGAAACCCGCGGACGGTCAGGGAATCGCTCCCTTCGAGTCTCAATCTCAGACGAGACCAGTCCCATGATTTCCGTTGAGGCACGCAAATACCCGACCCTGCCAACGAGCCGGAATGATTCAGGAGGCATTGATGAATGACTTGTTCGAAAAGCTGGACATTGGAGTGCTTGTCACCCGAGCCGTGGGGTTCATTCCAGACTTGATCGCTGCTTTGTTCATTCTGGCACTCTTCTGGGCCGTCTACCGCGTGACGCGGGTCCCACTTCAGGCGGTTCTCGAGCGTGCCGGTTTACACAAAACGGTCGTCGGCATGCTGGTGGACAATGTCTACCGCCTGACTGTTTTCATCTTTGGTCTTGTGATGGCCGCCGATCAGATCGGGATCAATGTCGGGGCGGCTCTGGCCGGGATCGGCGTGGCTGGAATCGCAATCGGATTCGCCGCCCAGGATTCGCTGGCAAACATCATTGCGGGATTCCTGATCTTCATTGACAAGCCGTTCCAGGTCGGCGAGTGGGTGACCGTCGCTGACCGATACGGGGAGGTGAACCACATCACCATGCGATCAACCAGAATCCGGACAAACCGGAACACCTACGTGGTAATTCCCAACCGGACGATCATCGACTCCGTTTTGGTGAACCACTCCAAGGAAGGGGTGACCAGGATCGACGTGCCCGTCGGAATCGCATACAAGGAGAAGGTCGCTCAGGCCCGGGAAGTGATCCTCCGGTCGGTCAGGGACCTTCAGGATGTCCTGCAGAAGCCAGAGCCGGACGTCGTGGTCACCGAACTGGATTCTTCCAGTGTCAATCTGGACGTGCGTGTCTGGATCAAGGATGCGTCTCGGGAGCAGCCGGTTTACTTTCGCGTGATTGAGGCCAGCAAATTGGCACTCGATGAGGCCGGCATTGAGATTCCCTACCCCCATCTGCAGCTCTTTCTGGAGAATGTGGAGGACCGGGTCTGGGAGCAGGCGCTCGCCCTGGCTCGACCTAAGTCTTAAGTCACGTCAATGCGAAGCTGGGTCTTGAGCCTCGATACCGCGGCTACCTCGAAAGCTTCCGCAAGCAGGACGGGCTTCGTCGTGGGTCGGACCTGTGGCCAGCGCGAGATATGTTGAATCGATGGCGAGACCGCTGGACGGGTCAAATCCCCTCCAGCCGGCCCCAGGCAGGTAGACTTCGCACCAGGCGTGCAACTCAGGGACCGAAAGTTCCGGCTGGAAAGCGTATCCACTCACAAATCGGGCGGCAATTCCGACCGACCTGCACGCGTGGGCAAAAAGGACAGCGAGATCGCGACAGGCACCGTCCTTCTGCAGGAGAGTTTGCTCGGGGCGGCGAGGGTCGCCTCGAGGGCGCCGGCGGAGGCGGACTTCCTGGTGGATGATTTCACACAGACGAACCAGGAACGGCACTGTTTGACCACTGGATTCGTCGACCGCTCGCTGGGCTAGTCGCCTCACCGCTGAGGCTGTAGTAGACATAGTGTAGGGTTGGAGCAGGCGATCTTCGCCCTCGGAATATGCGAAGGGAATCGAATCGGCTCCGGGTTCCAGGAGAAACCCGAAAGGGTTCCCGAGACTGGTCCTGGCGCTGATCCGGGCCGTCAACTTCAGGTTCGTGTGCAGCCCGGAAAACCAGAGTCTCTGGGCGTTATTGCCCGCCGCATCGACGAAGAAAGATGAGTCCACCGGCTCGGGGATGACGTCGAGTTGATAAGCCTCGACCTGTTGCAAGGAGTTGGACAGTGGGCATAGCCGCACCACCGTGGGATCGAGCCAAACCGGTTCGCTGTACCGATATTCGAGAACGTGCTCAACAATAATGTTCATCGAACAGATGCAACGGCGGACATGGCCTGTCCCTTTTCGAGGCGGTCAAGCGCTTTCTGCATCCACTCTGCCGGAGCTTCGGCCACGATCTTCTGCATGTTTTTCTGCCACCAGTCAGACGTCGGCATCAATTCCTCGGCCGTGTAACGCTGCTCAGCCATAATGAATGTCCCTGCCCGATAGAGAACGATATCGAGGGGGAAATCGACATCGGTAGCACTGGTCCGGGTGGCGTCAAACGCGAGATATCCGACCTTGAGCGCGGTTTCAAGCTGAGTATCGTATCGAAGCACACGGTCCAGCAGGGGTTTCCCGTAGCCGGTCTCGCCGATGATCACGTAAGGGCTGCCCTGCCCGACTTCGACCCAGTTGGCCTGAGGGTAAATGAGATAGAGCTTGTGCTCCGCGTCATTCTCCAGTTGTCCTCCAACCAGGGCATGCAGGTTGAATCTCAGTCCGCCCTCCTCAATGGCTCGCTTGTCTTCCTTTGCGACCCTCCGGATCTGGGACGAGAAGGCGTTGACCGCCTTGTACAACCGATCGAAAGATTCATCGCTCTGATCGATGACCTCTTCAAAATAGGTCAATGCCTTGTCCCTTACCGACCGAAGGCCGGACGTCATCAAGAACATTGAGTGCTGGCGATGTTGATGGATCGTCACTTTTCGCGCGGTAATGCGCTCAGTCCCGGTCGTCACCCGAGTGTCGGCGATCGCTACCAGTCCGTCCGCTACCTTCATCCCCAGACAAAAGCTCATGTCCCAAAGTCCTCAGGATCTGTCGGAGACAGTATGCAGATTAAGAAAGGTTGATGCAATGGCGCCCCCCACCGCGATCAGGCGGACCTGAAGCGAGTCAAGGAACTGGTGAAGTCCCGAAGCCATGATGTCCTCGATCTGACGATAGCCGAGATCCGCCCGGAGTCTGCCCAGCTCCTTCTCAGCAGCATTCGTGAAAGTGCCCTCGTTCGACCCGCCTATGTTGCGGAGGCATTTATCGGCCTCAATCAGTGAGAAATGGATTGACCGCGGGAACGCGCGATCGAGAATCAGGAATTCAGCCACTTGTTCGGGAGAGATCTGACCATAGCGCTTTCGATACATTTCCAGGGCACTGGCAGATTTCAGAAGGGCCGACCACTGAATCTTGTCGAAATGCGTTCCCACATCGGCGACATTCGGGAGGAGGATGAAATACTTGACATCCAGAATTCGAGACGTCTGATCAGCACGCTCCAGGCAGCGACCCAAGCGGCCGAACTGCCACGCCTCGTTGTGAGACATGGTCGCGTCGGTGATGCCGTAAAGCAGGTGCGAGTTCACCTTGATTCTGGTGAAGAAAGGATGAGGCGACTCGAGCACTTTCGGGAGAGATCCTTCTCTGACGATGTGATAGAAGCGATTGACCTGCTCCCACATCTCCGAGGAGATGATCTCGCGAATGGAACGTGCATTCTCCCGGGCTTTGTACAGGCAAGAGGCGATTGAGTTGGGGTTGCGGTCGTCGAAGGTTAGAAACTGGATCACGTTTTCCTGGCTTGCAGACTCGAAACTGCGGAAGAACAGTTCGCGGGCGCCCACGGCCGTCACCAGCGGTTCCCACTGTTCCTCGCCGACAGCAGCAAGATCCAGCATAAGGTGATGGTTGACTTCCATGAAGCGAGCGGCATTCTCCGCCCGTTCCACATACCGATTCATCCAGTAAATCGCATCCGCTGCTCGACTTAGCATAACTCCTTCAATCAGTGATCGAATCCGCGGCCCGACCCTCAGGTTGATTCGGGACTGCCGGCCGCTGGTCCGTCGGCGACACTTTCAGTCCCTCAAAACCCAAGTGTCCTTGCTCCCGCCACCCTGCGAGGAATTGACCACAAGGGAACCTTTCTTCAGGGCGACCCGAGTCAGACCTCCTGGCAGTATGTAGACCTCTTTTCCGAAGAGAACGTAGGGTCTGAGATCGACATGCCTGCCTTCGAAGTGCTCCCCTACCAGGACGGGTGCCCTTGACAGGCCGATCGTGGGCTGCGCGATGTAGTTGCGGGGATTGGCCTCAATCCTGCCCTTGAACTCGTCCCTCTGTTCCCGGGTCGAGTGGGGTCCGATCAGCATCCCATACCCTCCGGACTCGTTGGCCGCTTTGACAACGAGTTTCTCCAGGTTTTGGAGGACGTGCTTCCGTTGTGAATCCTCCCAGCAGAGGAAGGTCGGGACGTTTGGGAGAATGATGTCCTCATCAACGTAGTACTTCACGATTTCGGGCACGTAGGCATAGACCACCTTGTCGTCGGCCACTCCGGTGCCGGGTGCATTGGCGATGGCCACTCTCCCGTTCCGGTAGACTTCCATCAAGTTGGGGACGCCCAGCATCGAATCAGACCGAAACGTGGTCGGATCGAGAAATTCGTCATCGATTCGCCGGTAGATGACGTCAACGCGCTGCAGGCCTCGGGTCGTTCTCATCCAGACCTGCCCGTTATCCACGACCAGGTCACGGCCCTCGACGAGTTCGACACCCATCTGCTGCGCCAAAAAGGAGTGCTCGAAGTAGGCCGCATTGTAGATTCCGGGAGTCAATACGACTACCGTCGGCCTCTGGGGTCGCTCCGGTGCGATCGACATCAGGCAGTCGAGCAAACGTGCGGGATATTCATCAACGGGCCGCACTTTGGACTCATGGAACACCGTCGGGAACGTCCGCTTGAGGACCTGGCGGTTCTCGAGAACGTAGGAAACGCCGCTTGGACAGCGAAGATTGTCTTCCAGAACGAGGAATTGGCCGCTCTCGTCGCGGACCAGGTCTATTCCCGCGATGTGGCACCAGATGCCATCTGGAGGGTTGAGGCCTGCGCACGCTTCGAGCAGTCCCTTCGAGGACTCTACGACAAACCTGGGGATGACGCCGTCTTTGATGATTTTCTGGTCGTGGTAGAGGTCGTCCAGAAACAGATTGAGGGCGGTAATACGTTGTCGGAGCCCGGTCTCGATGAATTCCCAGTCCGGCCTCTCCAGGATCCGCGGAACGATGTCGAAAGGAAATATCTTCTCGACTCCGGCCGCATCCCCGTAAACGTTGAACGTGATCCCCATGTTCAGCAAAGCCAACTCGGCGGCCTGCTGTTTCAGTCGGAGTTCGTCTTGAGTCAGTCTCTCGAACTTATCGATCAGGATGCGCGCCCCTGGCCGGGGGCGACCGACCGATTCGAAGAGTTCATCGTAAAACTCACCGGGATCGTACCTACGAAAGCTCAAACCGACGCTACCTCCGAATTCGTAATGTGAATTGGCAAGTGGAACTGAATCGGAGGGTCTCACCCACCGCTACTCCAATGGGTTGGACCCAGATTCTCGTGATGCCGCCCTGATCTATATGTTCTGCCGTACAGGCCGGAAAGGCGAATCACTGTACCGACCCTCCCCGCAGGGATCCGCGGAGCACAACTGGCTGGATTTTAATGTATCGACATTGCCAGATCAAACGGAGCTCGCAACTTGACACTCTTGCCCTGTTGTTCTTCAGGATTCCGGACTATCAACTGCAGAGGCCACGGAACTGAGTGCCTGCAGCAAAGTCCTCGCGACGCACACTGCAGTACCCGCAGGCATGGACGAGTTCTCGAATGAGTTGAGCTCGAAGTATGCGGGTGCCCTGCTCCCGGGAAACCGGCGAACCTGTTTCGCGTCTGAAAAGGGAGAAAACTGGCATTGAGGTTAGGGACCTGAAAAGAAATGGCGGGGTCGACGAGACTCGAACTCGCGACCTCCGGCGTGACAGGCAAGCTGCAAGAGTCCGAAAAAGCTGGGCAAACGAAGTAATCACAACAACTTACTAACGACCAAGACCGACAGGGGGTGACATGCGACGACACAACCCCGCAACAAAAACTGGCACACCTACCGGCACACCCTAACCTTGCGGAACTCGCCTTTCGTAGACTGCCAGGAGATACTCTTGGGAGACGACGATGAAGTGCGTAATCTGCAAACGAGGGAATAGGGCTGCCGGAAAGACGACGGTGACTCTCGAGCGGGACGAGACGGTGATCGTGTTCAGAGGTGTTCCAGCCGAGGTTTGTGATAACTGCGGGGAGGCTTACCTCGATGAAGCCGTCACCAAGTCATTACTCCAGGCTGCGGCGATCCGTCTCGGCCAGCAGGAGAACGCCCCCGTCTGAGACGATGCTTCCACCGTTGAACTGGGCAGTGATCTGGCGTCGATTCGGACCTTGTAAATGGACTCGGTTGGGATTACACTCTGAACTCATAAGGGCGGCTTCCTCTTCTGATCTAAATCCTTGTAGCAAAAAGACTTATATCAGAGAGGGCTGCCCTTTTTTGCGTCATTCTTGAGAAATGCGGGCTAGCGCGACACCGAACCGGTGTGACCGAGTAAGAAGCAGAGAAGGGGTTCTCCGCTTCCCAACCGACGCGACCAGGTGGGATCTGGACCGGAATTAGACTGGGACGAATCCAGCCCGGCCCTTCGCTATTGCCATTCCTTCTACTTGAACTGGCCCGCCGTCCTCTCCGGCGGACACGTTGAGTGGATTCGAGGAGGGCTCGACCTGGGCCACGCGCGGGTCGCGTTCGAGTGCTTCTGCCACCGAGTCCGGGCAACTGATCGTCCAGTAATCAAGGGCTTCGATTACGGAATTGAACCCGTACTCGTCGCGTAGTTCCTCGAACAACGCCTCGGAGCCGGTTGTCGTAGTCAGCCGATAGGTCCCCGGGCGATTCGTACGCGAGACTTGCGCCCGCCAGAACTGTGTTCCTTTGGTATAGACCGCCGTAGCCGAGAAGCCACGGGCTTGCCAATCGTAAGCGATCATGTGGATCCAGCCCTGAAATCCGCCGGGAAGGACATTGATGTCGAACAACTCGTCCGCGAACTGGGCCAGATGGCGGGGATCGGACGGGCTTCTCAGAAGGATCGTTCGTTCCGCCAGTCGGGTTCCGTCCTCGTCGTAAAGCCTGAGGCGATATTGTCCACCCGTATTGAAAAAGACTGCCAGCCCGGTGTTTTCGACCTGGTCTGAGCGGTAGAGCACCGGGATGACGGCGCCCGCTTCGAGAGGCTCCGCCGGCAGGCTGAGCTGGGAGAGGATCTCGCCTTCCTGCCTGGTAACCATGAGAGCGGAGACGGAAAGGGCCTTGGTACAGTGGATCCGGATTGAGCCCTTTCGCAGTTCGCCACCACTGAGAATGATGGTCTTGGTTGCGAGAGGTCCCAATTCGAAGGAGGTAGAGGGGAGCAATTCCTCGTCTGTACTGGTTACGTCAATTGAAACGGCTTCTTCGTTCGGGTTAATTACCTGGAGAGTCGTCTCGATGCTCGGGTCGCTTCCGCCTTTGGCGACCTGAGGCAGGACCCTGTCAAAATCGTTGAGCCGATCTTGGCCGGATAACAGGGCCACACAGAACAGCGTGACGAACAGAACCAAAATCGGCAAGGGCGCTCTGACAGGGTGACTCCGCAAAGTGTACTGACATGCGGGTGCCCGCTTCCGAGTCGGGCGTCGAGAAGTCCTTCGGCAGTGATTAGTCATTTCTCTTTTCTCCTGGCTCAATCTCCCAGATCAGCGCTCGCTACCAATTGTCCCTTGGCTCCCCGGAGAGAGTCTCTTTTCTGCATCAACCAGCTGATCATCGATCGTTGGGCCATTACCAGTAGGGCCGCCCAGAGACGGGAGCGGAGCCACCATCGTGAAAGGCAGTATCGAGGATCATGGGATTCCGACCGGATAACTCGACATGGGGTAGCCGTTTTGAGTTCGCAATGCCGTGACGACCACCGGTACTTCAGAGGAGATGATCAGCGTCCCGGTAACGTCAGTGTTGGCCAGATCCGGAAACAGCTCGTCGATGAATTTGGCCACATGCTGACCGGGTTCCAGTGTAATGGAAGCGTCGAGGTGCACCATCGGTCCGGCCGGAAATATCAGGTCAACGGTCGCCCGCTCATTCAGTGGATTCGCGATCGCAATTCCAGTGCTAATCCTGTCTCCGGCAGCTGAGGAACGAGTCGAGACGAAGACGTTCGCCAACCCCGTCGGCTGCGCGTCCCCGACTCCGGCCTCGAAGAGGATGTCGTCGGACTCACGGACCTGGTAGACGGCCGTTCCCCGAATCGGCCGGGATGCGGTCACGCGAGCCCAACCTGTGACAAGAGGGTTCGCTGCTCCTGCCGTCTGAATTGCCAGGCTCCCGTACCGTTCGAGTACAAAGTCCAGGCTGGATACCGCTCCCACGGAACCTTCCACCTCGACAGCGGCAGGATTTCCGTCATCGTCCAAGAACTCGACAGTCCCTGTCGCCTGGTCGTTGGTCAGGTTGGCAAGGGTAATCAGCGTCGAGGCCCCCATGCCGTCGGCAAATTGCGGGAGGTAGATCGTGTTCGCAGGACGATAGATATTCAGCTCGTTCTCAAAAAGGACGTAGAGGGTATCCTTCACGACCGCCAGACTCTGCACGGCGCCGCTCTGCGACGAGTTCCAGTGCACGTTTCCGGTGAAGGCATCCAGGGTGCGAACGCCGTCTTCTGCCCAGTAATTGTAGAAGTACACAGCCCTATTTGCGATTTGACCAAACTGGGGAGGATGGGGGAGAGGAGGGGGGCCGAGATCTAGCTGCACGTATCTGTAATCAATCCTCTCCCAGAGCAGGTCTCCCGTCTCGGGAGCGAGTGCTGCCACTCGATTCTCCAGGGTGCTGCTGAACAACGGGGTGCTATAGAAGACAAAGAGTTGATCGTAGGCCAACGCGATTCCTGGATTGCCGAAGGTCGAGTGACCGGCGAACGGGATAGCGAATTCGACGCTCCATGCAACCGACCCATCGCTGGTTCGGATCGCGTTTACTCGCCCCTCGGACTGATTGCTGACGTAGACGAACTTGCGGGTGGCGATGATGTTCGAGCCGTCCGAGCCGATTTCAGGGGCCGACCAGATCGGTACACCCGTCAGGAGATCGAGTGCGGTGAGGCTTCCCTCGTCTGTGAGTAGATAGACCCGGCTCCCAATTCTCGATAGGGGAGCCTTGGCCAGATGGATGCTTCCCACTTCAGCACTCGGCGGATACTGCCAGACGACCGCCCCGTCACAGGGGCGGGCGGCAACCACGCCCCATTCACCGGAATACAGGGCCAAGTCATCCAGGAGCAGCGGTGCCGCGCCCGTCCGAAGATCCAACCCGGTTGTCCTGCCAGAGGAGGTTTCCAGTCGAGACCTCAACCGCCGTCACCGACGTGCTCGTGGACCCGCCCAGCAGTACGATGTCTCCGTTGATGGCCGGGACGTAATCGAGGGTGTCGGGGGTATTGGTTGGAAGATCGAATCTCCAGACCTCCGCGCCCGTCTCGCTGTCGAGCAAGGAGTAGTGCGCCGCCTCTCCCCCCTGGCCGATCAGCACGTAGTCCTCGAAGACCGACAGGGTTTGAGCCGTCGTCCCTTCCGGAAGGCTCAAGGTCCGGTTCAGTTCGAGCGGAGGCTTGAAGTCCCCGGCGTCCGAATTGAGGTAGGTGCGCGAGTCGTTAAAACCCGCGGTCGCCTGGTCACCGAGATTCTGTCCCAACAGCGCGGCACCGGTCAGGAGTGTGGTCAAAAGCGCGGTAGTCAGTATCCTGTTCATCTGATCCTCCCCGTAGCGGGTAGACTTGCGTGTGCATAGCCGTCTCGAGTGTGAAGCACGGTGACCGCGATCGGTTGAGAGGCCCAGATCTGAACGACACCGTCCAGATCGGCATCCTCCATGGCGGGAAACAGCTCCTCCACAAACTCGGCGAGATGACCACGGGGAGGGAGTTCTCTCTCGACGTCCGAGCCGCCCAAGGGGCCCCAGAGCCGAATCTCAACCGTTTCATCCGCAAGATTGGCGATCGCGATCGCGGTGGAGTAGGGCTTCGGAGGTGGGAGGCCTCCTCCCACGAACCCTGAGAAGGAATGCTTGGAGACCGGAGCGAGCAAAGCCTGTTCCGCCCGACTCGACGCGATACCGGCCTCGGCGATCACCTCCTGGTTGGGATGGAAGCTCGAAAAGCGGATCGCGGCCGAAACCGGCACATTGGTCGTGATGTGAGCCGAGCCGGCCCGGATCGAATAGGTCATGCCTGCCGTTATCCAGTACGCCGAGGATCGTTCTGAAATGGAAAAATCAATCCGGTTCCGCCAGGTTCCCCAAGGTGTCTCCATGTCGAGCGGTTCCCCCTCGTCGTCGAAGAATTCGATGGATCCCTCGGCGGTAGAGGTGCTGAGATTGGTGATGACGATCGAGCTTTTCAGGCTCTCCCCACTCGGGAGCTTGCCGTCGCCGATATGGGCCAGATAGGTCTTGAAAACAGGCCGGTCGACAAAGTCCAGTTGGACTCCGAGGAGTTTCTCCGGCTCGCCGTCTCCGTAGTCGACCGTCACCCTGGAGAAAGGCACCTGGTTGCTGTCTTCCAGAACGACAGACGAGGAGCCTCGCGGAATGGTCGTCTCAATCCTGCCCAGTTCCGCTCCTGCGGCGTCCTGAACCGTGAAAGTGACCGGGAGCAGGCCTCCGGATTCCCCCTCCGAGTCGTTCGCCAAATTCAACCCGATCCGGACCAAAGGGTGGACCGATTCGATGACCAGAACCGGATCCTCCTCAGCATTGTCGGCCGCCAACTCGGCAACGAAATCATAGCGAGGCAGGACGTTCGGTGGCGGCTTGGGAGTCCACCAGGTCACCCTTGGATTCACCCCCTGAGATCCGGCCAGCCGAATCCCCCAGTCCGCCAGGAGATCAGTGGCCTCGGGACCTTCCCCGCCCCCTTGGACGAAGTTCAGGAGCGTGGCATTTGAGAAATCCAGGCTGACAGAGTCTTGACCGAAGGCATCGGGCGTCGTTGTCCGGACCTCGGCATGAACGGGACTTAGCGCAACGGCTGAGAGCAGGGCAAAGACACTGCCCACCAGAAAGAAAACCTTGTGAATCTTCATGAGTGCTCCGAACTCTCTTTCGACGACAGCTTCTTCACGGCGCAGGCTTTCTGTTCTCCCGAACTCGGAAGGCGAGTCAATCTAAGCCGACTTGCCATCCTGATGAGCGTTACTCCGCCGGCAGGGGGGCGATCGTCGTTCCAACCCACAGCCCGTCCAGGGGAAGACTCAGGATCCCGCCGACGGCAATCGGGATCTCACTTTCAAACGTGACCGTTCCCACGCCATAAATGGGAATTTCGGGACCGTCCCCAAGCTCGCCGATGTATCCCGCCGTACTGTTGAGAGGGGGTATCGTCAGTGCCCTCGTCCCCGTTTCCTCGCCGCCTCCATTTGTAAACCTCATCGTGACACGAGCAGTTTCCGTTTCAGACGGATTCACAATCGAGAACGAGCTTTCCCCACGCGCGCGGCTGGTCACCGCCGCCTTGAACCGCTTCCCCGGCACCAGTGCGGGCACTTCCACGGCTTCTCGATAGAGAATGGTTTCACCGTCGGCAAGTTGAGAGACAGAGAGGTCAACTGCAGATCCGGAGAGGACCAGGCAACCATTCGGGGTATCGCGCAGGATCACTTGGCCCGTCCCTTGAACCGGAACGGACTTGTCCAGAATGAGCCGAGCCCAGCCGGAGAATTCCGGGAGTTTGCCGGAACTGAACGCGATTGTCTCAAGGTGATGCTTCCGGCTGGCCGAATTTCGATCTCCTTGTCCACATCGTCGAGGTCAGGGTCTATCCAAGGGTCTGGAGAACAGATATCAAGGATACGTTTGGGAGTCCCATTACTCTCGTAGGCTCGAAACGTTCCTTGAGCCGTGCTGTCAGACAAGTTGAGAAAGGTGAATGTCGTCTGCAGGTTGACCGCACCCTCAACGAACCGGCTGTGGACGATCGGAAAGATCAGCTCGATCGGCGACTCCTCAGTCTCTTGCGCCAGAGCCGGAGGAACTCCAGAAAAGCAGATCAACATCAGTGAACAGAAAATACCGCGTGCCATACACACCTCCTTGCTGCTTCCATCTCCCGTAATCATTTCGCCGGTCCAGCGGGGACCCTTCGTAGCGGAAGACTGGCCGAGACGACGCCCTGAATGGTCCGGAGGATCGTCGCCGCGACCGGCTGATCCGAGACGATCTCGACCGTCCCTTCGGTATCGCGGCCGGACAACGCTTCCGCCAGTTCGTCCGCAAACCAGGCGCCCTGCTCTCCCGGACCGAGGACCACGTCCGCTTCCATTGTCGTGTTGGGACTCATGAAGAACGTGACACTTGCCGTCGCCTCGCTGTCCGAGACATTTGCCAGCGCCAGCGCCGTATTCGTATCCTCGGCAATCGTCTTTTCGAAAACGCCGGTAAAACTTTGGCCGGGAATGGAGCTGTCGATTCCCGCTTCTGCGAGAGGAGCCCTGGTTGAATCGAGAATCCGGTAAACCGTCGCCAGTTCGAAGGGATATTTGGAAGTGGCGCAGACATACCCCTGGTCCAGTGGTTTGCCGGAGTCCAAAGTCCGAAGAATGAGTGATTCCAAGAAACGATGCATATAACCGCTAGAAAGTAACTCGAACTCGCTGTTCACAGTCCCATCGAGGTTGACTATTAACGGAGCACCCTCAGGATCTCGGAATTCAAGAGAGTAGATCTGAGCCTGTCCATCCGGGATCCTGAAAAACGTGCTGTTCCACGACCCTGTGATCGTCAGCAGTGTTTGGAGGGTTCGGTCTCCGAACGGCAGCGCACCCTGCGCCACCTGAGAGACACATCGCTGGAACGGACGCGGTTCGACATATTCGGCGAGAATGAGATTGAGCGCCTCGGGGACATCCGGTTGCTCGTTCTCCACTTCAACTCGAACGATCCCGGATCCGTCGGCGTCCTCCAGGGCGAACTCTCCCGGATAGATGCCGTATAGCGGACGAGTCACCTCGCCGAGGAGAGCGCCACTCCGATCGAAGAACCGTGCGACTATGTTGGTTTCAGACTCGGCTCCCATATTCAAAGAAACTCGTCGCACGGGTTCATCAAAATTGATGGTCATGCTTCCCGCACCGACTTCTGACTCCGAGCCGTTGAGAATCACTGGAGCCACAATCCAACCTTCGTAGTTAACCTCTGGGATCTCGGAGAGCGTGCCCATCCGAGGGCCCTGGACCGATTCGCTTGAAATCGTCACGCCCCAGTCCTCAAAGACATGCCTGGCACTCAGGCCCGCAGGCAGGGGCGGAGGTACCAATGCAACCCAGTCCTCACCGAAGTCAAACGGTCCCCAATCATAGGGCTGGGCGATCGCTGGAACCGCTCCGAGCAAGGTCAATACCAAAACCAAAAATGCGTAAGTGAAAGATCTGCCCCATCGCTTCATTGTGAAATTCTCCTCCCTTTGTCCGGCGCCAAGCCCCAGGCGGCAAGCGGTCAATCCGTGCCATCGAGAGAAGATTCCAGCGCCCCGAGTGGAACGTTTCGGACTGACCGTGCCAACGCCAGCTTACGTTCTATGTACATCGCATTCCAAAGCAACTTGGGCGAGCTTCGAAACACCCATTCCTGTAAATACAACCTCTTGATTTCTGTCAGGGCTTCTTGAGAAGGAGCCATGCTTGCGATTCGTTCCAACTCCAAAGGCCTACAAGTGACACACCGCCGGGACAATCCGCCCCGCCAATCTGACCCAGTGTTCGCCCTGCAAAAGCGCGAAAGATTCAATTCCACAAGGTCTTCTTGCCGCCTGAATCCTGAATCCAAGGCACCGATCAGATTTCAAGGCGTCACCTCATCCAGTTCCAGAGGGTCGAAGCAGACCGAGTTCACCTGCGGATTTACCGCCAGAACCCTCGCTGTTGCGACGGTGCTGTCCACGAACGCGCGGGTGACCGACGAAAACTCTATCTGGCGCTCGATGGAAAGCCCATAAGATGAGAGCAGATCCGCGGCATCGGCCTGGGCACGGATCGCCACTTCGAAGCGAACCGGGATGTCTATCGGGGTCGCCGGCGCGGCCCGCAGGTCCAGCCCGTTGGTGTAAAGCGCGACGACTGCCATGCCAAAGGGGAACTGCGGACCGACCCTCATGTCGTCGCTTCCCAGGTAGGACGTATGCTCCAGGGTCAGAAACCCTCGCTGGAATCCTTCCGGAAGGTCGTTGAACAGTTCCTGTAACAGGACTGCGTAGCGACTCCAGAAGTCGGGGCTCTGATAGCAGATCGGAGGAAGGGGCGGTTCCCGATTCGGCTCACAACTCTCCGATTGAGCCGCCAACTCGCGGGTCGCAATCAGGTTACCGTCGAGGTCGCGAAGTTCCGCCAGGATGAGTCCACCGGCCGGGCTGCTGATCGCGACGCCCGTATTGTCGGCCAGGAAGTCGTTGCGGAAAACCGGAAACGAGAATTTTGAGCCCGGTTCGACTCCCGGTACGGAGACCTCGCTCACGATCGATCCGTCGGCAGCCTCCCCCTGTATGTGCGCCACGACGGACAGGGTTCCATCCGTCTTGACCCTCAGCCAGCCGCCCTCCACCGGTTCCTCCCCGTCCGGCTGGAACTCGATCACCCGGGTCGCTCCCGGCGCGAGTTCATTATCCTCGACGGGTTCCGTGCCGCGAATGTCCCATGCGTGCGACACCTTAATGTCGGCCGATTCCGTCCCGGCGTTGGAGATAGTGACGGTTGTGCTGTAGTCAACACCGGCGGCCCGTCCCACCACCATGTGAGGTACGTGAATCACGCGATTGGTAATGTTGTCGCAACTGAACTTGGTTATCTGGCCCTGCGCGGAGTGGGCAAAGAAAACCAGAATGCAGATCAAGAGCCCGAAGGTTCGACTGGTCAATTTCCTGTTCCTTTCAATGAACTCTAGTTGGGCGTGGAGGACGGATCCCGGGACCAGGATCCACAGGAGCGCAGGCAGTACAAAGATTCGCGGGGCACGCATGGCAGAAACCCTCCTCTTGCGATCTCCCCCCAAATCCGTCGCGGGCTCAATATAGCAATCGCGACTCCCAAAAACCAGACCTTTGTCGGACTTTATCCAGGAGATCTCAGTTAATCGAGCCACCGATCAAACGGTCCGCATCCGCTTCATGGAAAGCCAGGGTGAGAACTCAAGAGAAAATGGACGTGCGTCCACCCTCGCGGTCCGGCAGAATGAATTCGGCATGGAAACCGACGTCAGGGGAAGAGAATCTTCCTCCCATTCAGAGAAATAAGAGAAGCCTGGATGAGCCGAAGAACGCGAAGGTTGCTTGAAATCGAAGCCTGGTCTACGCGGTGTCTGGCGTCGCCTGAGCGCGGAGCGTCGCTTCTCGAGATGGTTCGATCGATCGATGGCGGTCGGTGGGTGCCGGAACGGTGGAATGCATTCGAACCGATCCGAAAGCCTTGAGTTCATGGTTGGCGATCTGGCGGACGATCTGGCCGACGTTTGGAGCGACCTGCCGGCTGGCCTTCGTGCGATAGCCTAGGTGCAAGCGAGGTTCCCTGTAACGAAAAACCTAATCTTTTCGTTACAGGATCATCGGTTGGAAATTGTGGAAGCCGTTATAAATAGGGTGCTTAGAAAGATATGCGGGATGGGCAGGGGGTGGGCTTTTTCC
Organism: uncultured Acidobacteriota bacterium; assembly: GCA_963777605.1. Lineage (GTDB taxonomy): Bacteria > Acidobacteriota > UBA6911 > RPQK01 > JAPXNP01 > CAVZRV01. The sequence continues at coordinate 131,913 of CAVZRV010000035.1, read as the reverse complement.
GGAATCGATTTCACCCATTTCGGGAGCCGTGAGGCGGCCCGCCTCAGTCTCCACCGCCTGGAGCAGCTGGGCCGGATTCGGAGGGTGATGCGCGGGGTTTACGACTACCCTCGCGAGAGCGCGCTCTTGGAGCGGCGACTGTCTCCAGAGATGGACCAGGTGGCCCGTGCACTCGCCCGCAGATTTGGCTGGAGCATCCAGCCGGATGGAGCTACCGCCCAAATGTTCGCCTTCGGCTCACTGGTTCGGTGGATTGCCTGGTGCAATGGCTTCTGGAGAATCATGAGATATGCCGTCGGGCGAGGCTTCGACACTTTCCCGTTCCGGGCATTTAGAATCAACGTCTTACGCCAATCTCTCGCTCACCGCTTACAGGTCCAACTGGAGACTGTCTCCCATCTGTTTCCCACGGAACTCAGCGGTCTGTGTTTGAATGTGCACAATTTATCATTGTTCATTATTCATGAACGAGCTAATATAGTGAACACGCGATTTTGAGTTCTTGCGAGAAAGGCGTGTTCACTCTCCTCATGCGTTCACTGATCGTGAACGATGCCAGGAAATGAACAACAATGGACACGAACCGAGTTGCCGACGAGGCAGGACTGCTGGAGAGGGCCCTGGAGGCTTTCCACGACACCACCGGATTGCGTCTAGAGCTGGGCAGGAATCAACGGCTGGGCCCGCCTCCCCTCCAAGTCGATGCCGCTCTGGTCCTTCCAGATCAAGATTTAGAGGGCGGGTTCCTGGTGGAGGTCAAAGCCCGGATCAACACCGCCATGCTCGGGACGATCAAGAACCGATTTGCTCATCTGGAGAAACCGGCCTGCCTGGTGACCACCTACGTCAATCCGCAGATGGCCGAGCGTTTCCGAACGCTCAATATCGCTTTCATTGACACGGTGGGAAATGCCTATCTCAACGCCCCGCCGGTCTATGTCTATGTCAAAGGGAACCGGCCACCGCGCGATCTGCAGACTCCAACACACGCCCGAGCGTTTCAGACAACGGGCCTCAAGGTGGTGTTTGCCTTTCTCTGTCGACCAACCCTTGCCGCGGCGCCCTATCGCGAAATTGCTGAACTTGCCGATGTTGCCCTCGGAACCATTAACTGGGTGATCCGGGATCTTAAAACGCTCGGTTTCGTGGTCGAAGTTCAAAAGGGGAGGCGCAGACTCCGCAATCGAAGGCAACTGCTGGACCGCTGGATTGCCGCCTACCCCGAGCAACTGCGTCCGAAGCTCGTTTTCGGGCGGTTTCGCGCCGCGAACCCCGACTGGTGGAAAACCGCTACGCCCCTGGACCGAGGTAAGACCTATTGGGGAGGGGAGATTGCGGCTGCCCGACTCACCCGGCACCTGCGCCCCGAGTTGGTGACGGTCTACTGCAGGGAGGCTTTCCAGGAAATCCAATTGAAGAACCGGCTTCGTAAGGACCCGAATGGTGAGACGGAACTCCTCCGGGTCTTTTGGGACGGGGCTCTAGACTACAACGACGAGGAACTCGTTCCGCCGATCTTGGCCTACGCCGATCTAATGGCAACTGGAGACCCCAGAAATATCGAAATCGCGAAACTTCTCTATGAACAGGAAATTGCTGAACCTCTCGGGACAGATTGACCGGGAGACCGTCGATCTCGTGGCAGCGCTCCACCACGTCGCGTCGGAGCAGAATGTCCCCTTCTTCCTGGTCGGCGCCTACGCTCGGGATCTCATACTCACTTTCGCCCATGGCATCAAGAGTCACCGAGCCACGGTCGACATCGATTTTGGAGTCCAGGTGTCCAGTTGGGCGGAGTATGAAGATCTTCGCCGAGGTCTACTCGCACTTGGAGAGTTTCAGGAGACTCGCCAGATGCAGTGCCTCCGGTTCAGGGACACCCTCCCCGTCGATTTGGTGCCCTTTGGTGAGATCGCCCAACCTGAAGACGTAATCGCCTGGCCCCCTGATCAAGCGGTTCGGATGGATGTGACGGGATTTGAGGATGCCTTCGCCTGTTGCCATCTGGTCCGGATCAGGGATGACCCAGCCATTGATATCTTTGTGGCGTCATTGGTCGGACTTGCCATCCTGAAGCTCTCGGCCTGGAGCGATCGTGAGACCGGTCGGGACCGAGATGCCATTGATCTATTCCTGATTCTCCGCAACTACCTTGATGCCGGTAACGCCGAGCGGCTCTGGGATCAGCACCCGGACCTGGCGAGTGAAGATGATTTTGACTATGAGCGGGTCGGGGCGCGCCTTCTCGGTCGTGACATTTCTGCCGTTGCTTCCGCGGCAACGGTGAGCGATCTTGTAAGGGTCCTCTCCGGCCAGATCGACGCCAAGTCCGATTTTGCGCTTGCACTGGGGATGCGAAAGGGACGGCCAGCGCCCGCCTTTGACGATGTCCTCCTCCTTCTTCAGGCCCTTCTTCAGGGGCTTCAGGACCCCCATTAGGGCGTGTAGGCAACGAGTGCTGAGGATCCGTCCCAGGCAGTTGGCCAAAGTGCGAAATTCGAAGTGTGAAGTGCGATGTCTGTCGTCTTTGTCTTGTCCTGAAATAGGTTGACACGAAAACGAAAGGACAGGACATGGAGCAGCGAGTCATCCGGTACAGCGAAGCGTTCAAGCGGCAGGTGGTGGAGGAACTGGAATCGGGGCGGTATGGATCGATCCAGGAGGTGAGGCGCAAGTACGGGATCAAGGGGGGCGATACGGTTCCGAAATGGTTGAAGAAGTACGGACGGGAACACCTGCTGCCGAAAGTTGTTAGGGTGGAACGCATGGGAGAACGCGATCGAATCGAAGCATTGGAGAAACGGGTAAGGCAGCTGGAGAAGGCGTTGACGGAGGCGAACCTGGACAAGGTGTTGAGTAAAGCGTACTTCGAACTGGCCTGTGAGGAGTTTGGGATCACGGACGTGGAAGAGTTTAAAAAAAACGCCGATCGGCGGCTGTTCGAAAAGGACATGCAGGGGGGAACGCGACGGGGGTGACGGTGACAGGGTTGTGCCGGCGAGTAGGGATGAGCCGGCAGAACTACTACCGGGAGAAGCGGCAGCGGCAGCGCGAGCAGGTCAACGAAGCGCTGGTGGTGGAACTGGTGCAGCGGGAGCGGCGGCAACAGCCGCAACTGGGAGGACGCAAGCTGCTGCACCTGCTGGAGAAGGAACTGGTACAAGCGGGGGTGGCACTGGGTCGGGACCGGTTTTTTGATCTCTTGCGCCGCCATGGACTGCTGGTTGAGAGACGGCGCCGAACGGTGCGGACGACGGCCAGCCGGCATGGATTTCGAGTGTACCGCAACCGGTTGAAGGAACGTCGGATCGAAGGGCCGCACGAGGCGTGGGTGAGTGATCTGACGTACGTGCGGACGGACAAAGGGTTTCTGTATTTGTCGTTGATCAGTGACCAGGTAAGCCGCAAGATCGTGGGCTGGGAAGTCAGTGAGAGTCTGCGTGCGGAGGGGAGTTGCCGGGCCTTGCGCCAGGCGGTGCGGCAATTGCCGAAAGGGAAACGGCCGCTGCATCACTCGGATCGGGGGATTCAGTACTGCTGTCGGGACTACATCGGGATCCTGGAGAAGCGGGGTCTGGAGGTGAGCATGACGGAGGAGAATCACTGTTATGAGAATGCGCAGGCGGAACGACTGAACGGGATCCTCAAGCAGGAGTACGGGATCGGGGGTTGTTTCCGGACGAAGGCGCAAGCGCGGGAAGCGATCCGGCAAGGGATCGGGCTGTACAACCACCGAAGGCCGCATCAGAGTCTGGGCTATCGAACCCCGGAAGAAGTGCATCGGCAGGCGGCCTGATCCACACGATGTGGAAAACCGGTGTGGATGGCAAAGAAAGAAAAAAGAGCCAAAAAAGAAAGAAAAGAACTCGGCCTGATGGAAAAGTGGAAAACGCGGCTCAGCATCCTCGCACCGCCCAATGGTTCAGGCGTTTCCCACTTTCCCACAGGCCCGACGACGAACTCAAAACCTCAAAACAAACTGTCAACTTTTAATCAGGACTTGACACTGTCGTCTTTCGCACCTCGCAATTTGGACTTTCTTCTCTCTGTGCGGGCCACGAGCGTTTGCTCTTGGTCTGTTCTGCTCGAACCAACCGCCGGCTTAGATCGACTTGTCTCCAGCGAAGCCGCCGCCCTGACTGTTTCCGGAGTCCCGTTTAGCTGAGAAGGGCTGTGTACACCCCAATGATCGGATCTTCTCCCGCTACGGCTTCCACCAGGGCACGTTCTTCGCACAATTTCATTACCCGGAATCCGCGCCGCTCCTCCGGCAACATGCGGAACCGGACGAGCGGAGACAGCGGCCTTTTTTGCTTCCTCTCCCGGGGTCCCAGTGGCAGGATATAGGACGCGAGCCTGTTACGAGTGAAAGTGAACTGAAACGGACTGGGGGGGAATTGGAGAAGCTCAATGGACCGGAGGAGGATCGCGTCGAGTCGAGTGTTGCTGTGGGGACTACTGTGGGTTGGGATCCTGATGAGAACGATGGTGGCGTTGGCACAAGACGAGGGCATTTTCTACTCCGAAGACCGGGTGGAACTCGTCCCTCCGCCGCAACCCGAAGGCTCGGACGCCGGCGAGCTCTTCTCGCAGTGGGGAATCCAGTTGACCAGTCATTCCGGGAAGCGCCCTGTCAGTCGAACTCTAGCTGTTCTCCACCAGAGGAATATGAATCGCAGGTCGACGAACGGTGATTCAAAACGGCACCGTCCGGCACGGACGCCGGGGCCCTCGTGATTTCCTTTGACACTCCGGTCCGAAGTCTTGCGCTGAACTTGGTGCCGCAGTGAGTACCGAGGCGACAATCCGCTATCTCGATGTGGATGGGTCCAATTGGGTGAGAAACAAGTACACGACCTCTCGGATGACTACTGATGGACTTTACTGTACCCAGTGGAGAACGAGGAGGGCAGGATCCGACGCGTCGAGATCGAGTACGACAACCCGGCCGTTCCCGAAACAGTGTTTCATGATCTGGGTGGTCTTCGTCGAACAGCCGGTCTTTCAGAGGTGCGTCACTCAGGTCGCCCACGGCCCGATTGCGGGAACCGATCTGAAATTGCAGACCCAGTTGAGCCTGACCAGCCCTACCGACTACGGTATTCAATGCCCCTCTTCGACTTGAGTTCCTGGACCCTTCCGGGGAATTGTCGGCGATCGGACTTGACGGAGGACTGGGCAATCCTGCCGAATTCGAGCTCGTCGGCTTGAGACCCAAGATCATTCGCACGGTGGATTCGGGCTCCGGTCTGGATCACGGGTATGCTTGCCTGACCTCCAGGTACCCGATTGAATTCGCCTCAGTCTACAGGATCCTGGTCCAGACAACCATCCGGTGTCCGAAGCCGGGATCGAGGCAGCGACTCCGGGTTACCGCTTCTTCGGAGTCTTCCAAAAGGAAGTCGCGGAAGAGACCAATACCGGTTTGGCGCTGGCCAATCTCTCGGGACGAAACCGCAACGGTGTCGATCCGTTTCTATTTTCCTCGGCCGAGTCCTCTCCAGGAGGTGGAGCGAACCCTGGAACCTGGCGAGCAGAGAGCCTGGTTTCTGGACGAGTTGCTTCCCGATCTGGCGGAACAGGACACGGAAGGAACCATCGAAATCGTCTCCGATCAACTGATCGTCGCGACCAGCCTTCGCACGATCCGAGGCATCGTCTCTTCCAGCCTCCCGCTGGGCAGATCGGTTACCTCACAAGCCCGGTAAGGCCGGGCTCAGAAATGCTGTGCCAAAGAACACTTGAATTGAGACGCCGAAAGTCGATGAGCGATCCAGAAAACGACTTGTTGTGGAGGACCTCCGTCACGGCGCTGCATGAGGCATTGAAGGTTTCTGTTCTGGAAGCGTCAAGATCCGTATCAACCCGGATTCCGGGAATAAGCAGCGTCTCAATCTTGTGGCCAGGCCAACTGGTCTGGATGGGTGCAGCTATTTCGAGTTGGAGTAGTCGTGAATCCCGCCATGGGCAGTGCAAAGTCAACAGTGAGAGGGCTGAACAACGTGCAAAGGCCAAGTGTCGCCGGCAGTCGGATGCCGGGCTCCGAAGATTGCGAGTAAACTGAGTCCGGGAATGTAATGGCCAGGCACCAAGAACCCCAACGATCCTTGGAGGGGTATGACCGCATCATCCGCTTTCTGAAACGGCTGCGGTTCATTGGGGCAGTTCTCTTCCTTTTGAGTTGTGCGCTGCTGGCGTTGAATGTATCGAGCCAACGTGAACTCCTGAGGGCGTTGATAATCCTCATTTGCGGATTCTCTTTCTGGGCTGCTTTTGCAGGGTTGGTACTGACTCCTATTTGGAAGGCGGAAAGGCGCGAATGGCTGTTGAAGAACCCAAGCCGAAACGGGCCTGCGCCCAACCTCGCGGCCCGGCAGAGTGAATCTGGCGTGGAAACCGATGACCGGAGAAGAGAGTCCTCCCCCCATTCAGAAGCTGATGGATGTTAGCCCAAGTTCGACAGTTAAGGGGTATAAATCGCGGTAAGTCGTTTAGATGCAGTCCGCGGTCTTACGTTTTCTCCACTACATTTTGAATCACTTTCGGTCGGGTGGGCAGGCCCAGGCGCATGCGGGTCATCAACTCCGCCGTGGGCTGTTCGGGTTTGCCCACCAGTCGCAGGCGGACTTCTGCCCGGTCTTTGATGGGCAGCACCACGTCCATTGATCGGATCGTCGACATCTGTTCCAGCACTCGCCGTGCACAGTCTCCCAACCCTTTGGCGCTCAACCACTGTTCGAGGCTTCGCCACAGAGCCAACGCCAGAAAGCAGATCAGCAAATGGGCCTCGACCCGGTCCTGCCGCTGATGAAACACCGGTCTCAATCCCAGATCCGACTTGCTGATCCGGAAGGCATCCTCGACCTCGGTCAGATGCATGTACCACTTCCAGAGCTGGACCGGATCCGTCTCCGTGCAGTTGGTTCGCAACAGATAGGCTCCCTGGGCGGCCTGCGCCCAGTCCCGTCGACCTTCGTCCTCCTCGATCTGCAAACGGACGGCACGACTCTTTTCGACGATCACCTCCACCCGAAACAGTTTCTCCGCCGCCGTGTGGCGCCCCAGCCATCGGCCGATCCGCCGGCCCACCGACTCCGGATCCTGCGGCCGCTTTCTCAGCGACGCGTCAATCGCCGCCAGGTGTGCCCGCAACCGCTCCCGCTGCCGCTCCAGCATGGCCGCTTCTTTGGCTTGCCGGGCCTGGCTGCGGCACAGCACGAACCGCTCCTGGCCCCGCCCGTCCGGATGCTCGATCAGCTTCACCTCCAGCCCGGGCTGGACCTCCTGCCACTCGGTCTTCTCCTCGAGTTCCCGGCCGAACTGTTTCAGTTTCGCTTTCGGTGTCCCCACGATGTACCAGGCGTTGCGCCGACGCAGATGGTCCAGATTGTCTTCACTGACCATGCCCCGGTCCATCGCCCAGATCCGTTGCGCGCGCCCGTACTTGCGTTCCATCAACTCCACAATGTCCTCGACCGTGGTCACGTCCGCACGGTTTCCCGCAAACACCTCGTAGGCCAGGGGCAACCCTTCCGGAGTCACCACCAGTCCAATGCAGACCTGTTTGCAGTCCGGACGACTGTCCCGGCTGTAGCCCCGCTGGGCCAGCGGATTGCTCCCGCACTGGCCTTCGAAATAGGTACTGGTGACATCGTAGAGCAGAAACTCGAAGCGGCTTCCGTACAGGCTCCGGTAGCGTTCCCGCAGGTGGCTGAACAGGGTGTCGCGCAGCGGCAGCATCTGATCCAGGCCCCGATAGAGGCGGTTGTCGTACACCGCGTCGGCCGACACCCCGACCAGATCCTCCAACGCCGTCGTCGCATACCACCGCTCGCCCAAGGCCAACTCCGAGGCCTGGGCACAGAATCGTCCCAGCGTCAGAATGCAGGCCACCGTCGCCCAGTCCACCTGCTCACGTCCCTGGTGGCTGTGGTCGGCAAAGAACTGGTGCAGCCCCAACCGGCGCCACAACGCCAACCCCAACCACACCTTGCCGAACTCGCGGACCCGTTCCACCCGGACTCCACGCAGGTTGACCTGAGCCCACTGCGGCGGGTCTTCCGGATCGGCCTCAAACAGCTTTCGCTGGGCCGCCGAGCGTGGTTCCCCGTCCAGCAACCGCGCAATCTCCTCCCAGCCGGCCCGCTCTTCCTCGTCCAACCCGGGCAGCTTTCCCAGCGTTGCCACGATCCGCTGCCGCGGCCCCCGCGCCGTGCGCACCGATTCCACCAGCGTCCAGTACTCGTAGGTTTCCCCTTTGCGACGCCGGCGATTGGGTCGAAGGAACATGACCCCAGTATCGGGCCCTCAACCCCCCGTCCGCAACGGGGTTGTCTCCACTACACGCACTCGCCGGAAAATGGCCATTGAAAACAGAGAAGTTATCAGCAGAATAAGCCGAAAAATCCCTCCCGGACAGGCTCAACTGTCGAACTTGGGCTAACCTGTTCGATGCTCGATCGAGGGAAAGACATCGCCATGAGCGGCAGAATAGCTCCGGAGTTTATCGGTGACCAGTTTCCAGGGCGACGAACCCTGTCCCTTCAACAGCTTGCGAAAGAACCGCGTGGCAGCTTGTTTATTTTGTCTCTTCGTCACCAAAATGTCGAGAACATCGCCGTCTTGATCGACGGCGCGCCACAGATACCTCTGCTGTCCCTGGACTTTGACGAAGACTTCATCGACATGCCAGATGTCCCCCCAATCGACCTTGTTTCTTTCGGAGCCTTCGAGCGTATTCCGGTCCGAACTTCAGACACCAGAAACGGATGGCTTCGTGCGAAACAATGATTCCACGCTCAGCCAGCAGATCCTCGACATCCCGAAAGCTGAGGGCGAAACGATGGTAGAGCCAGACCGCATGACTGATGATCTCGGGAGGGAAACACACGCCTTTATAGCTGGTGCTCATTCAACAATTCTGGCTGATCACGCTGACCTTGGCTCAACTTGACAAAGCCCCCTCGTGGCTGCTTCCAGTGAAACCGCGAGGCTGGTTCAGGACAGAGCACAGTTCCACCTTCGAGGCGGTCTTCCACACCCAACAACTCGCCGGAAATCGCCTCCTGCTCCCTGGCGATTCAGGGCACGGTCGTCTTCGCTTCGACACGTTTCTCTTTCAATGGAACATGAGATCCCTTCAGTCGGAAAGAGATTTCTAAAATGCCCGCAAAGAGTCCGGCGGCCCGCGCCGGCTGGGGTTACTGCCCGACCAGGTATTCCGCCAGGGCCCGGGCAATCGGCTGGCCCGTGTAGGATTCGTAGTAGCTGAATGCGGGGCAGGGATTAACCTCGAAACAAAAGACCTCGTCTTCGCGAGTGATTTTCAAGTCGATTCCGGCAAAGGCCAATCCCAGCGACTGGGCGAGTCTCAAACAACGCTCGGCAAGTTCGTCGGGAATGGACCACGGTTGGAGTTCCGTATCCCGGTCCTGGCCCGCGCGACTGTAGCGGTAGTCGGTCGCTTCTGCAACAATCCGGGTGGCAAAGACGTTCGTCTGCCCAATCGTGTGGACCCTCACGTTCTCGCCCTCGACGAATTCCTGGAACTGGGTCGGGCACCAGCGTAAAGAATCCAGCCGATCCAGATCCTCCGGTTTCATCAGCTGAACGATCGAGCGGACCCCACTGATCGATTTGTAGATGACTTTCCTTCGGGTCTGGTAGAACTCTCGCGCGAGGAGCGGGTCATTTGTGATGAGCGTCTCTGGAGTCAAGAATCCCTGCCGACAAATCAGCTGTGCCTGGTACGGCTTCGAGAAGTTGGAGCCCATCGGAGCCACTCGATTTACGACCCGACCGGGACTGATTTCACACCACTCGACAAGCGACTCGTGAAGCTTACGGCAGTGCCGTTTCAGTGGAGAGTCCTCTGGTTCCTCCAGGATCTCAGGTAACTCCCTTTCGTCCATCAGGCGCACAAAGATTCCTGAGATATCCTCGAGCCGATAGGTTCGTCCCGCCGTAGAAATGGTCCCAGCGACCTTCCCGGATGAGAGGCGAAGGTCGATCCCGGAGTCGGCAAAGTGCCGCTGATTGAACAGGACGTAGGGATAGCCGAGCTTCTCCACCTCCGCCCGAAGCAGCGCAAGGGGACCTTCAGTGGGAATGCCGCACAAGAGAATCATCGTTCTTGAGTCAGAGCCTCCATGAGTCCATCGAGAAAGATGTTTCCGCCCGGCCGCAGGTCAGGAAGAGGTGTCGCGCTTTCGAAAACCCAATCCTTTTCCGATCCCGGATGGAAGGAAACGCCCAGGAGTCTCGTTTCGGAAAGCCGGCCCAGTCGGATTGCTCCAGACCGCACCCTGGCGGGAAGATCAGGTCCGTAGACGGTGTCATCCAACACCAAGGCCATCCGGTTTGATCGGCTGCCTCGCAAGAAACGGTCCGGTTCCTCACCGGAAATTTCAGAGGCGATATCCGGGTAATCTCGGGTTGAAAGACCCGCCCGTGACGCCAGTTGCAGCCATTCCAGCGGCCTTCGCCAGCGGCCAAACAGCCCTTGGGGTGAGGGCAGGTTGAGCACATTTGGCCCCAGGGAAGTCAGCCAACTCAGAACGAACGCCGTCAATTCCTGGCCGGCGTAGGCCCGCTCTCCAGGCTGCGCGACGGCGAAATGGTCCGTCGGCAGATGGACCAGGCGGTTCAATACCCCCCGGATTTCCTTGCTCGTGAAGCAACGGCCATCAGCCAGCCGAAATGCCGTGTAGGTCGAGCCACTTCGCCCGACACGATGTTCCCAGAAGAGACTGTAGGCGAGGGACTCACTTGAGACAAACTCAAGCGGCTCAAGTCCCCTCGCCTTCAGTCCCTCGTAGGCCCAGAGCGCTCCGACGTCGTTGAAACTCCCCAAAACTATCCACATGCGAGACCCGGACGAGAGGCTCGGTCACCGTCCCACGCCAATTCCTTACTGCTCGCGAGGCTTTTCAACGTCCTTACTGTCCTTGGCCTGTTTAGCGTCCGAGGCCTCTTTCTGGAGCTTTTCCTGAGTTTTCCTCAAATCTGGTTCTTGGGCCAACGCTGAGCGCGCAAGCTCGGGACGCATCTCCGGATTGATGAAGTGCACCAACTGGTTGGCAACCGTCTCGAGACGAGCCAAGCGCTCTTCCAGGGATCGCTGGCCCCAAGGCCCGGGATCGAACGGACCCGGATCGAAGGGACCGCCTGGGAAATCTTCGTAGATATCCTTATCCTTCTCCTTGAACTCCTTGAATCTCTCCTTCGACTCCTTGAACTCCTTGGGCTCCTTGAATTCCTTTCGGAACTCCTTGAACTCCTTGAACTCCTTCGGCTCCTTGAATTCCTTGAGCTCTTTGAACTCCTTGAATTCTTTGGGTTCCTTGAACTCCTTGATCTCCTTGATCTTGGGAACGCACACGCTGATATTCAGCGCAGCCAGGACCGACTGAATCGGGTTGGCGACGCCGTACGATCCGTCGTCGGTTCCGGCGAAGTAGAGCCCAACAATATTGCGGTCGTCATCGACGACGACAGAACCCGAATCGCCCGAGTTGCCGAACTGCACGCTCTGGGCGGGATCAACGTCGATGCCGATCTGATCGGTCAAGGTGACCGAACCGAGCCCGTCCCCGTAGTCGATGCTGACGGTCAGGTCGACCGTGTCGACGATTCCATAAGTAAGGCCTGTCGTACGCCCTCTCTTCCTGACGGCCATCTCAACAGTGGCCGTCCCGGTGCCATTGACGGCGCCGATATCCACGATCTCACAGGCATTGCTTCGTGCGGTGATATCTGCCACAGCGCAGTCGACCTGACCCCCGAGCGATGAACGCTGAAGTGTGCCCACAACGTCAGCGGGACAGGACCCTGTATCCACTCGGCTCGGCTGGGCCATGGTATCGCCCACACCCCAGGCATCGTCCACACACATGACGTGAAAGTTGCTCAATAGCATCGGGGCATTGGAAGCATTGTCCCGGACGATAGCGCCCAAAGTCCCGGTGTAGACGTACCCCCCGATCACCCGGCAGGGACCAAGGCTGATGCCGCCGACAAGGGGATCATAGGTCCCGGTGTCGGCTCTCGGCTTCAAATCCTCGAGCTTCGCCTTCATCTGGTGCAGCACAAATTTCCGTTCGATGACGTCGCTTTTCACCCCCAGGAAAGCTTTCGGTATCTGGTCCTTCTTCGGCACATCTTCCTTCTTCTCCACGTAAACTCGAATGGACAAGTCGCCTGTCTTCTTCCCCTTGACGATCTTCGGTCCGACATCGCACCCAGTGACTCCTGGGCGGCCCATGATCTCTTCCTCAAGGGACTTCTTCACCCTTCGAATCTCGCTCAGTGTCTTCATTAATGGACTCCTCTCTGGTCCTCTTCCGCGCGGATTTAGCGACGCTTCGGCCCCACCCTCCAACGGCCCAGGCGCAGCGCTGGTACCGGTCACTGCTGATCGGCGTGCAGGACAAACTTCCGCTCGATCACATCGGTCGGGACGCCTTCAATTTCTGAAGGTATAGACTGGTTCTCGGCGACATCTCCCTTTTTCTCGACATAGACTCGGATCGCGAGAATCGCCGTCTTCCGGCCTCCGACCTTTTTGTAACCGATATCAATTCCGGTCACACCCGGGATCTTGAGCAAGTCGGATTCGGCTCTCGCCTTGATTTCACGAATTCTCTCTGTTTCACTCACGCTGCGACCTCTGTTGAGACATTGTCTGAAGGGTTGAACATGATCGGAGGTTCTCGATTGGAGTGCCTCGGGGTCTCCTCCAAGCGCCAAGGGCTCGCGCCTTATGGTTGCGCAGCCAGTTTATGGTGTGCGTACTCTTGCCTGATGAATCGAAGCCATGTCGATCACGGAGGGACGGACTGCAGTCTGGCTTCCGGTATTACCCGGGGCGACCTACGCATGACTGACCTCCTTTCCAGCAGCTCCAAACGATTCGGCGTGATTCCGTCTCGATAATCCAATTGGAAGCCGCTACTGGACGCAGTGTGTAACCGAGAGTCGGTAATTGCGTTGTGAGTTGCATGGAATTTTATCGGACTGAGTGATAAGTCGCAAGCAAATAACCCCGGCATCTGAAGACTGCTGACTTCGGTGATAAACGGGCAATCCCGTCGCATCGTGTGCACTCGACCCACTCAGCTTTAGAGATGCCCCTGATTGCGTTTGTGGATGAGGATCAGTTCAGCCACTCGTCGGGAACTGCGATCTCCTCGGGTCCTCGATACTCGGGAACCGGCAGGGCCGTCTTGAGGGGAGCCTGTTGGAAATCGGGATTACCGGGAAGGCCGACCCAGACGGTCCACCCTGACCCCCGGGCGTATTCCCGATAGTCCCGATAGTCTGAGTAGGAGGGCTGCCAATCGGCGTCGCTCCCTCCGATGCGCACATAGAGGACGCCGAAGTAACCGGTAACGGCGGCGGCATAGACGCCGCGCGCCTGTGCGTTTTGCTGGGTGTAGACCGTGCTGCCCGAGTGAATGCCGGCGACTTTCCGCGCGTTGATGAGGGCGCGGATCTTCGCCTGGAGGTCGGTCCCCCAGTCGAAGTAGTGCTTCCAGTAGACGCAGGGGACTCCGGGGTGGGTCAGGATGTGGGCGTAGCCCTGCTCGACCTGCCAGTCATTCATGAAGCTGTCGAACTCGTGGTGAAGCTCCGCTGAGCCATCTTCATTGGTTCGGTATCCCGTGTCGTGATTCTCGAGAAACGTCACCGCCCGGTTTTTCCAGGCCTGCCCGTTGGTCGTGTCTCCCACCATTCCGATGCCGTTCCCATATCCGTAAAGAGCCAGGTAGTTCCCCTTGTTGTTTTTCAGCGTCGCAAAGGTGGTGAAATCGAAGACATCGCTCGCCGTCGTGAGATCCCCTGCGGTTGTAGCCGTGTACCAGCTCCATCCCCGTTGCGCCGCGTGTTTGTCCCAGTCGTATTCGCCCACGGAAAAGGTCGGCCGCGTCGCCCGGTTGTAGACTGCCACCCATCTGGCGTGGTAGCCGTGGACCATGTCATAGCGCCAGCCCCGGTAGCCCATCGATCTGAGCTGCAATAGATACCGAATCAGGTCTCGCCGAACCGTTGGATTGGTGTGATCCAGGTCCCGGAACGAAGGGTATTGGTAGGTTGTGCCAACGTGCCCGGCATACTCGACCGGGCTCTCTTCTTCGGCTCCCCTTTCCGCCAGGGGAGTGTCGAACACTTCCGAGGCGGGATTCGTGAAGGCCTCGTCGAATCGGGTGATCGCCCATGTGCCCCAGGCGGGGTCTGTAAATCCGGCCCAGCCCGTGGATCCGTCCCGATGGTTGACGACGATGTCGGCGACCGGCTCGATTCCATGTTCCAGCAGGGTTTCCAGCATCGAACGATGTGTCTCGAAAGGGCCGTAGCTGTTGTTGAGGTTGAAATATTCCTTGGGATTGTAGCCGGCGCTGATTTCCCCGGCGAATGACGGTGGGGGGAGCCAGATCAGATCGAATCGACCGTCCCGGATCGTTTCCGCCTGCTCGGACACGATCTCATACCAGCTCTTATCACCATACTGGGGGAAGCGATCCGGAATGGCCGTGGCGGTGCGATTCCCAGTAGAAACCCTGCAGCATGACCCGATCGTCCCCGAACCCAGCCTGCCCATATGCCGGAAAGCCGAAGACGGTCAGAAGGGTGACGAGAACAACGGAAAGAGCAAGCGCCCTTGCTGTGAGACTTCGCATGCCGGATCGCTCCTTTTTCGGCCCGGTTCAGGCCATACCGGATGATCTCACGCATTGGCCGACAGCTGTGAACCGCGGATCGGTCGACTCGGTGGAGTTGGGTCCCCGCAACTTGCCTCTCTCCGAGCAGATCCGGCGCGGGAGATCAAGCTCAGGGATGGCCTCGCTCCCTTTCTTCCTTTAACCCTCCGAGCGGGTCTTCGTTTCAAGCCGGTCCCAAAAACCGCCCATGAACCCACCCCTGGAGATCCATCACCCCGTTGATTGTGGAGAGCACGTCGACAAACCGCCAGCTCCCATCCTGGCGGAGGACGACGACCAAAGTACCTGGAGGCAGCGGGCCACCTTCGATCGTCGGGAACTGGGTCCCGGGGCCGGTGCGGATGTTCAGATTCGTTGTGGTCTTCAACGACATGGACCCCTCTTCCTGGCGACCCAGCAGCCGGGCCTTGAAGCTGGACATGGGGAAGGCCGGTCCCGGGTCCTGTTTCCGGCCGGGAGAAACGTCTTCATGACCGAGGACATCTTTGAGGCCGTACTTTTCGATCAGGAGAAGCGATGCTTTCAGGGCCGCATCGATCTGAGCTTCGGTAAAGACGTGCCAGCCGGCCGGTTCGCTCTCGTGCTTGTGGGTCGCCTGGATGACTTCCGTGTCGGGGAACTCCCGCCCGAACCAGGCTCGCCATCATCGAAGACGAGTCTGTGACGGAGGATTTTCATTGGTTTGCTCTCCTTTCCCGTTCTCCCGCAGAGAAGAGTCGGGGTGCGATGACAGGTGCGGTCAGACCACAAATCGGTATCCCGGGTCGAGCTTCTGGTGAAAGACCAGAATTTCGTGGATATCGTAGGGATGGGTCGGCCGCCCGGTGAGGGTGTTCTTGAGGACTTGAAAGACGTGGCCGATCCCTGCGGCATCATCGATGTCGATATCCGCCACACATTCCCCGTTTTCTTTCATGAAGAAGGTCAACTGCAAATTGCCATACGAATCCTCAGTTTTGAAACTCCCTGCATCCGTGAACCCGGCCGGCGGGTGGTGCAGGGAACCGTCAACCGAGCGAAACAAACCCAACGCCACGCTGTTCTTGACTTCTTCCCGTAACTCCTTGGGGACCCGCACGAAGAAGCGGTCTCCCCGGATTTCCCGCAGTTCCTCCACGTAAGGCAGCACGGCCCGCTCGTTTCCGAGAGGCGTTGCGCTGCACTTGGTTGCGATGTTCAGAAATCCGGCTCTCCGAACATCGTCAAGATCTTCGTAGAGCGTCTTGCCGCTCCGGCCCTCGAAGGACAGTACGCTGCTGCTTCGATCCAACAGGTCCTTTGAGCCCGCTGCAAGCTCTTCGTAGGGCGGAAATCTGACGCTTTTGATCTTTCCGGGATCGATGGCGAAGGTCATTTCATGGTCGGTGATCCCGCTCGCCCTGAGGTTGACGAAATGCCGAATTGGAAGGTACGAGGGGGGATCGACCTTCACCTGGTATAGGCCTTGGGGAGCGCCAAGAAGTTCGGTGATGGTGAATCGTCGTGAGGCACTGACAGCTTTGACTCTCCTCCGGTCTCCGAGGGTCTGATTGCGTAGGCCAATCCCCACCTTTTCCTTAAGCGTTTCGCCATATACATCCGTTAGCTTTAAGCGGAGCTTCCCGTCTCGTTCCATCCGTTTCCTCCTGTTGTTTCGGCCGACCGTTCCCGACACGATCCCGTTCGGACCAGCGCTTCAAATCTCTTCACCAGCCCGACGGGCTTTCTCGCGGAGTGGGCTGGGCATTTTCTGCTCACAGGCTGGCCGGGGAAGTCGGAGCCTCCCACAAATTCCGGCTCTTCCGAACCATGACCCACTGCTGGTCGGCCTTCGAACCCTGCTCCTCGCCTGGAGTCCGACTTAGAATCTTCGCAACCAGGCCGGCGACGACTCTCGGTCGAAGGCCCAGCAGAAAACTGAAAAGGGAACCGAAAGTAGCCACCCGAAAGTACTGCCCGGGACTGACCGTGGGGACACCCCCGTCGTCAGCCGCGGCAACCGATTCGGGGAGGGAGATGTTCCCCATGATGATCGACTGCCCCGTTGCGATCCCGAGAAAGACCAGGAAACCCAGCGCAACGGCCGCACGGACCACGGGTTTCAATCTTGATCTTACGATCGCATCCGGGCTGAACTCGCCAGCGAGACTGGCCATCACGCAGAGGCAAAGGACGTTGGTCCAGGTCCCGGAAAGAACGTAACCAGCCAGGTTTGGGATTGCCCCCATGACGGTGCCGCTACTGGAAATGGCGGTCAGGTAGGCATCGGAATTAACCGTCACGCCGAAGACAAACAGTGAAATCCAGGTAGTGACCGTAAGGAAGACGGTGCAAGTACCGCGCAGGTCGCTCCAGTCCATGGCTCACCTCCACCTACGGGGGTCTGACTTCTGTCCCGGAATCGCTGACTAAGTTCCGTGGGGCAGTAGAGGCAAAAAGCTGTTGATTCCTGTATACGCCCGGGATGCCGCGCTGTCAATGAGGCATCCGGAATGACAGCGGGAACGCAGGCTTCGAGGACCTGGTCCCCAAAACAGATCCGCCGGTCTCTTGACTTAACGCCAGAAGAACGCAGCCTGCCGGTTTTGAATTCTCCTCTGAAACTTACTGAGAACTGATTCAGACGGTGAACTCGGCCCATAGAGGAAAATGATCTGAGATGCGCCAGGAAAGGGACTGGTTTGACAGTGACTGCATGACCAGGTCGCGAAAGTCGACGAGGACACCGCGCCGGTATCGGAGGGACAGTTGGTCGATTCCTTGATGGCTTTCAACCCAGCGTTCTGATCGTAGTGCTTGTCGAGTTCAGGCTGGTTGGGTTGAGCGAAGATCGTTCTCGGGACGGCATTCAGGTCGGCCGGCGTTGACAGGCCGGTGGAGGTTAGGGCCTGATAGAGCGGATCCCCTATCCGGTCGTTGTTGAAGTCGCCGAGTGCGATCAGGCTGTGATCGAAACTGCTCGAGGTCTTCTTCAACAAAGGCGGGTGGTGGTTCATCGATAGTAGGCATGACTACCCGTTGATTTCTCAGTTCGCTAGTCATCAGGTCCTGTCACGGATTGTTCTCTCCCCCATCACGAAGTCAGTTCGGCTGCCAACTGCTCGGCGATTCTCTCGGACAAAGCCGAAATCGTTAGAAAAGGATTGACCCCAGCAGCTGACGGAACCATCGAACCGTCGACGACGAACAGCCCGGCGTGCACTCCTCCTTCGCCGTTGTAGACTCTTCCACGGGCATCCACCACGCCCTGATCGGCATCTCTTGCCATCCGACAACCACCCAGAGGATGTACCGTGATCAGGTTGCGGCCACCCAGGAAAGTCCATCGGAAGTTCTCGATGAAGGTCCCGCCGAGTGTCTCTGCATGCCTTTCAATCTCTGCGTTCATTTCGCGAAAAATGGCCTGATCCGGTACCCCGGGCCAATCGATTCGTAGCTTTCCCAAAGGATCGAGGCTGATCTTGCCGACTGAGTCATCGGCTCCCATCGCCAGGTAGACCATCGTCCGATTCAGCGCTCCCAGCGGGTTCCAGGAAACCAGGTCCATCCCCATGCGTTGGAGTTCCAGGAACTTGTCTGCGATTCCCGAGTCCGTGTCGCGTCCCACAATGAAAGGAAAGGCGCGTCGGGCGGCATCGACCAGAGCGAGGGGAAAGCTAAAGTCTTCCACAATGTAGCGGCGGGAAAAGTCGAGGCTCCGGTTATAGCTGAGCCCGCTCACGATCGAGGGTCCGGGCTTGACTGCGGAGCGCATGCTTCCCGGCTGGTTTCCATACCCCAGTACATCCGTGCGTTCGTTGTTGTTGTATGCGATCGCGACGAAATCGGCGTTGCCCGAAAAGTGAGCACCCAACTGGCCGGTAATCTCGAGGCCATTCTGTTTTGATCGCAGTAGAATCTCGGTTGAGCCGAGAGCCCCGGCGCTGACTATGACATGATTGGCAACCAGCAAGCGCTCCGGACCCTGGCCATGGTTTTCGTTCGCGTTGTAATGGACAACATACTTGCCATCTGCCCGCGCCTCGATGTGAGAGACCTCAATTCGGGTGAAAATGCTCGCCCCGGCATTTCGGGCCATCGGAAGATAGTTGAAGTTCAGGGTATTCTTGGCACCGACATTGCAGCCTGAAAAACAGTCGCCGCAATCGATGCAAGGCTTTTGTTCGATCTCCTCATCGTTCACTCCATCGATGTCATGGTTTACGGCCAGATTGAGAAGTCGAAAGTCACTGCCAGGAAGCTGATCTGCTCTCCTCTTCATCGCCAGGACCTTGCGAAGCTGCATTCCCCGGGGATGTTGCATCACACCAAGGGCAACCTCGGCCCGGGAGTAGTAGTTCCAGAGTTCGCCGCTGCTGAAAAGCTCCCGAATCTCGGTGGGCCAGTGGGCCTTTTCAAAGAACTCGTCGTCCGGTCGAATCGCCACATTGGCATTGATCAGGGAGGTTCCACCCAGGCCGTTCCCCCGGAGCACATCGATCTCGCTGTTCAGCATGTAGTCGAAAAGTCCCAATCTGTTGGCTGGCAGGTTGCTCAATCGCAGGTTGTCTGCCAGCTCTCCAAGAGAGTCCGGGAAGTCGCCGGGCAGCCATTCCTTTCCCCGTTCCAGCACGCAGATCTGCGGGACTCCCGCCTGGGCCAGCCGGGCCGCCATGATCGAACCACCGTAGCCGGAACCAATCACGGCTACATTCCATTGATCCTGCAGTGCGCTCTGAACCGTGGCGAGAGGAAAGGGCATTCGACAGGCTCCTTACTGAACTTCGACGCGCTCTTGGCCCCGGCACGGCACCGTGCTGTCCACCAACTTCATCTTCGCCATGTCAGAGTCGGCTGCCGTTTTCTGAATTATTGAGATCGTATCAAGACAGGAATACAAAAGCCATTTCAGACAGCAAAGCGCCCGTCAAGTTCACCCTTCGAGGTTCGCAGACCTTCAAGGATAATATCGATTATCTGGTTTCAAATGAGATTCTTGGAGAGTTTGAGGTCCCGCGCCAGTATTGGGCGGGTGCAAAGGTGGAAACAGGATTCGGCTCCCTTCAACACGTTCCATCAGACCGTGAACTCGGCCCAGAGCGGAAAGTGATCGGAGATGCGCCACGAAAGCGATTGGTCGGAGATGTCGGACATGACGAGGCCGCGGAAGTCCACGAATCCGCCGCGGTGATAGGTGAGCGAGAGCTGATCAATCCCCTGGCGGTTTTCAAACCAGGCAATCTGATCGTAATGCTTGTCCAGTTGGGGTTTGCCGGGTTTGGCAAAGATCGTCCTTGGGACGGCATTCAGGTCGGCGGGTGTCGTCAAACCGGTGGATGTGAACGCCCGATAGAGCGGATCGCCCACGCGATCAATATTGAAGTCGCCAAGGGCGATCAGACTGTGATCGAAGCTGTTGGAATCGCGGGCCCAGTCATGGAGCCATTTGGCGATTGCCTCGAGTTCGGGAATTCGGTCCCGGGGCGTTTCGCCGTAAAGGACATGTAGTGTAATGAGGATGAAGGTTTTACCCGCCGACAGGAAACTGCAGGCATAAGGGGTTCGGACGAACTGGCGTTGAAAAGCACTAGCAGGGTCAGGAACGGCACCTTGGACTCGTTCTGGAACGACGAGTTCGCAAGCCAGGCCGGACGGTTTGACCCTCCCCGTGTCGAAAAGAAACGCCATCCGCTCATCATTACCCGGGTCACCGCGAGTGACGTCGGTCATGAGGAATCCCCACCGGGGGCCGAGTTTCCTGAGCAGATAGCGCAACGCTCGGATGTTCCCTTTGACCTCCTGGACCGCGACAACGTCAAAGCGAGAGATGATCTCGGCAATGCAGACGACAGCGTGAAAATTCCTCTTGGGGCTGTCGTTCGGGCTGCTGCTCCACTTCTTCGTTAAATCGCCAAACGCCCTGATATTCCAGGTAGCGAGAAGAACGTTCTCGTTCGTTCCTTTGACCGGCAGCTGAGCGTCGAGATGTTGCCGGAGACGATTGAGGTCTTGTTCGACGAACTCGGGTGGCGTGTCATTGACTGCAGGCATGTTTTCCCCCTGTTGGACGAATATCCGGAGTACGGAGCTGCTCCTTCGGCCCAACCCGGATAGCTTTCTGGTTTCAGTGTCTCTGAATATACCGCCGTCTGACGGTCAGCGCGATCGGCTGAAGGAGTTTACCTTCATGGGACGGCTGTCATTTGCCTTTCCTCATGATGGCGGTTCTCCAAACTCTCTGGCGACGAAAGACCCGTCGGACGTAGGGTCACTTTCGTGCCGGGTGACGTTGAAACCTGTATCCGCAACATTACGTCGCGGCCTTCGCTTTTTCCGACATCCCAAACGCGCACCGCCTAGGCGAACTTCGCGGCCCGCTGTCCCGGCTAGTCAGGGAGCGATACGGGTTTCCACGTTCCGATTGAGAAGTGCGCGGGGTTAGGTGTCTGCTATTGACCGAGAGGCGTGTGGACCACGAGAACGCAGGCTCTAAACGTTCTACCCGCCTCCAATACCGTTTGGTCAAGCGTCTCAACCACTTACGCTTGCTGCGGTTCACGATCTTTATCACAGATTTAGATATCTTCACCTTGGCCCGCTATCTAGCACTCACCCGGTTTGTGGGTGCCGGGAGGGCACGCCTCTCGCGATTTGCGTCCCGCGCGACCAACTGTCGCGCTTCGTTACATTGTCAGGGCAGCTCTTGATTCATGCCCCTAGATTCACCCGTTGGTACGGGTGGCCCCCGACACTACGTGGGGACAACTTCATCAAACGACTTCGTGTCGCAAATAGCCACACAGCGTGCTCGTCCACCTTTATCGCCGTTTCATCGACGCTTTCGCTGGACCGGTAGGCGCCCCCTTCGAGTTATGAGCCCAGTCTGTCCCGCCTCGAACTTCTCTGGACGTCGTCTGGGTTTCCGATCCGCCATGCCCGCTCTTTATCCGATCGACGTTGGGCGGTCCGGGCAACGGTCACGCCAGGGGCGAGCCTGTCATTCCTGTTGCCTGTCCGGACTTTTCGCCCCTCGCCGACCGGGTGCGGGTTTCTCCCTTCGAGTTCTGTGGATTTTTCTTCAAGTTCGGGGCGAAAGAAAAATCACACAGAAAAGGAGAAACAAATCATGGCAAACACAAAACCCACAGCGACGGTCCGAATCGGTTCCATCAAAGCCGCCATCTGGGCGAACGACAACTCGGGAGGGATCCGACACTCGGTCACCTTCGAGCGCCTCTATAAGGACGGCGACTCGTGGAAGACCACCCGCAGCTTCAGCCGCGATGACCTGCTCGTCCTCGCCAAGGTCGCCGATCTCGCCTACTCGCGAATCCTGGAACTCCAGGAGCCCCCGGCTTCCGACTGAGTCGTCCCTCCGGGCCGGTGGCCACTGCCGGCCCTTCTTCCGTTCCTCTCCGCTTCTGGAAGACTCCTGGAAGAAACCCTGCGCGCCGAGGAGGGCTATGGCCCAGTATTCTCCTCCGGGCCCCGAACGGTCCTGAGGATCCAGTCGGCTACGATCTGGGGATATCCGTCAGCAAAAACGGGAGGGGGAACCCTTGGAGCGATGGGCCACTGAAGCAGCATGTGATCGGCTCCCTGGAAAAGGCGCACATCGCACGGAGCGGAAATCATGGCCTCGAGGCGTTGGGCGGAGGGCGCTGCCGCGGAGCGATCGTCCTCCGTTCCTTTGAGTAGCAGGACGGGCACGTCAACCCGGCGCCAGTACGGTGACGGGTCAAAATCCATCACTCGACGCCACCAGGCGTACTCCCCGCGTGGATACACCTGATCGGGGAGATCCTCTGCAGCCGCAAACCAGGGGGTTCGGGAGGCATTCTCAATCTCGGCCCGCACTCGAGGGGCATCGGCCTTTCCGCGGAGATAGTCTGAGTAGAGGCGATAAAGTGCTTCCGCCTTCTGCACATCAGCTTCGGCAAAGCCCTTCCTTTCGAGTCGAAGTCGAATTTCTTCCTCGACCTGGTCGACAGGCCGCAACCCCGACGCCCCAATGATCACGATGAATGCGATCGAGTCCGAGCGGTTCTCCGCAACCGGGGCAACCCACTCCGCTTCGCTGAAGCCGACCAGCCCAATCCGGTTTGGATCCACATTAGGCATCCGTGAAAGGCATTCGACCGCCGCCACGACATCGTCGGCATAGTCAAGGTAGTCCGCTTCGTACGTGCTACCACCGGATGCCCCGGCTCCGCGTTTGTCGAAAGCCAGCGTGGTGATTCCTCTCTGGGCCAGAAAACGGGCGTAAAACCGGTGCTCCGACCGGGTTTCCCGCCCCGAACCATGGACGAGGACAACCCCCGGAGGGTGACTCTCCGTCTGGGCAGAATAGACCGTGCCCCTGAGTTCGACGGATCCGCTCGTGAAGACCACGTCCTCGCTGGGAACTCTGGTGACGAGGCTCCAAAGCGAGAATCCCAGCCCAACCAGCGCAGCGATGGCCACGACGACGGTTGGCCAACGCATTCGAGCCGAGCTCAGGACGATCACGAGCGAAAGCAACACGCTGAAGCCGAAGAGCGTCAGGGCTACGGGCAGCAGGTCCATGACGACGGCCACGGCCGAGTTGCGCGCCAGGTATAGGACCCATCCGAGAACCAGAACTACTATCGCGAGGGCCGAACTGAGTCGGTACAGTAATCTCACTTAGGTCTCCATTCCTTTGCGGACCAATTGCAGCTTCGACCGAAAATCCCGATCGAGTGGCACCGATGCGTTCGGAAACGAGGTCAGCCACTGCGTCGTGCCGGAACTGAGAATCCCCATCAGCAGTGAGCCAGCAGTCTCGAGGTCGATCCAGTGCCCGAGCGTGCCCGCGGCAATGGCGGCGTGCAGTTGGCGTCTCAACCAGTCGCCGAGAATCAGAACGTCCTGCTGGTCCTGGCTGGCCAGGACATCACTCACGAAGACCAACCGAAGCAGTGATCTGCCCAGGATGGGTTCGGCCATGACCGCGACAGCAAAGGCATCAAAGGCGGCATCGATGCGTTCCCAGCCGTCGTGCGGTGTGGCCTTCTCCGCCCGTGCCAGACAGTCTGCCGTCAGTTCCTGGTGGAGGCGGGCCAGAACGTGCTCCTTCGTGGGGAAATGGTTGAAGAAGGTACGTCGACAGGTCTTGGCCGCAGAAGTGATGTCTTCGATCGTCACTTCAGTGAAGTCCCTCCGCCGAAACAACGAGATCGCGGCCCTGTAGATCCGATCTGATGTCGTCGTCCAAGATGGTGCCCGAGTCGGAATCGGGTTCATTGGGTATGCACTATAGTGCAAAAGTATACCAAAGTGCAACGCCGGCTCATCACTCACTGAGGTCGGGCGCTGTCAAGTTAATGGTGGCCATGAGATTTGAAGACAGAAAACGCCCAGGCAGAGTGCTGCTCAGCGGGCGCAGGTCACCTCTCTCCAATGGGAGAAAGCTCTGTCGCGGAGTAGCCTGCTAAGCTTGTCGGTGATCAGTTTCCACGGCGGTTCCCCTTGTCCTTTCAACACCTTACGGAAGAACCGCTTAGCTGCTTTCGTGTTTCGCCTCTTGGTTGCCAGGATGTCGAGAACATCGCCATCCTGATCGACTGCTCTCCAAAGATAGAACTGTTGGCCCTGAATCTTCATAACCAATGATCTCAGCAGGAAAACGATGACCTTTGAAGAGCGAGTTCATTCCTGTATTTTCTCAACGAGCCCATCGACTTGACAGTGCCCCCCAAAGGGCAGAGAATCCCGTCAAAGCAATGCCTGAAACCAGCAGGCAAACTACTGCCACAGAGGCCAAAAAGCCCTGACGGCACATACCAACCGAAAATAACCAGGAAACCGAGGTTCTTCCCTTCTACTAGTCAAGAGCGTCCAAAGGTGGAAAACCTCAAAACAAATCTTGGATTTTTCGTCTCCCGGCATCTAGATGAGGGAGCCTGCTAAATGGACGAGTTGGGATTGCAGCGCCCAACTCGGTCTTCTCTACCACGGCTCAGCCATTCCTTTACGTTGTTGTCTCCGCTGCGACGGTTTCCGGAAATTGCGAAGAATCCCTCAACACTCGCTGCGTGCACCGAGCCCCCCAAGACGAGTGGTTTGGAGGTCCGGAATCTGGCCCCCGGAACCGGCAGATGAAACAACGGGCCTGTCGACTCTCGGGATCGCGTCATTTGCCTGCCCAATTCCGGATCGACTCGTGGGTCTTCAGGCTTCGAAGTTGGATCACGTGGCCGGCGGCGGCGAGCGGATTCGAACCGCTGAATAAAGGTTTTGCAGCTAGACGGAAACGCTCTCCCAATTCCTGCCAAACCTTAACCAAATCGCCAGTTACGATCCAGCCGAGACAGATCGGCACCTACCATTCATGACCAATTCTTCACCCGTGAGAGTGGCGGTGAGCCGGAGGGAGGCAGATTCAAGGTGGCCTTTTTGCGTTGGATTATTGCTCCGCTTCTTCGATGATCCCTTGTGCCTGGGAAATCATCTTGCGATTGACGTCCAGGAACTCCTTCCATAAGCGTTTGTCTAGTTTGGATTCTGGCTGGACAGACTGTGCCTTGTCGACGTTGGGTTGGTAATACTCTTCGATCTTTCTCTTGAAAAACTCCGGGAAGGCAGCATTTGCGAGTTGAGGCGCTGAATCCGTCCATTCGTATACGTCCCACCAGAACACGGTCATCGGTGGATAGTCGTTCACGTAACTCTGGACCAGGATCTCGTCGATACCGTCGCCATTTAGGTCTTCTGTCGTGACGTCGCCACCCGGCGTGAAAATCCTTGTGTAGACATAATATCCTCCTGGACCAGCTCAGCAGGACGTTGTAGGTCCCTGCAAAGGTACTCCCGAGCACGCCAAACGGGGCCACGATTCCGAGTGGCATCGACTTGCCACGGTTCACGCACCGAAGGTTGTACGGGTCAGACCCATAACTCGCACCGCCGAAGGGAAGCTGGAAGACCACGGTATCCGATTCCGAGACAACCGTCAGGAAGCCGGTTTCCAGGTCATTGCTGGCCGATGCAATGACCGTCTCCAGCTCCCGTCACCGTCGAGGTCGGCTCTGAGTCCTGAGGGACGTTCGCAAGGGATCGATCGGTTCAGAAGGGGACCATTACACAGGCGCTGGATCTCAGCCTCACCGACGGTTACACAGGAGGAGGCTCTTGCAGGTACTCCAATGCCCGCCAGAAACAATGCCAAAGCCAGTATTCTGATACTCACGCGATTTGTGCCACCAGCAGAGTCGAATTGTATCCCCCCTACCCGACTGTCTTCCAGATATCATCAGGCCGCACAAATCGAGGCCGAACTGGACGGTTTCCCGGTCAATGATTTCTTGGCCTTTTGGATTTGGTTGTCTATTCGTCTGATGTGACTCAGAATTTGAAGCTGCGATGAGACGCCATTGAAGGTTGGAAGCAGCCACTCGTGCGATTTGGGTCCTTGTCTCGGTTTCGCTTTGGCCCTTTTGGGTTGGGCCAGCTAGCCTCTTCGGCCAGAATCGTGAATCTTGCACCATCGAGGAGTTTTGGAAGGTGCTCGATTAATCAATGCCGGTGGAAGAACACAACGGTAGTGTGCTGGCTGCAAGGATTGCGGTTGACTTGCGTCACGTGACGCGTTACAGTTTGGCCGGTGATCAAGACGTTTGCCGATCGACAAACGCAGGCACTGTATGTCACTGGCAAATCGAGGCGTATTCCGCCCGACGTAAGCAGGAGGGCTGTCCGAAAGCTGGAGTATGTGGACCTTGCGACCTGTTTGGACGATCTGAGAGTCCCGCCGGGCAATCGTTTGCATGCCCTTGAGCGTGAACGGCGCGGCCAGTATGCGATTGCAGTCAACGACCAGTGGAGAATTTGTTTTCGATTCGTCGATGGCGATGCCTACGATGTCGAGATCACGGACTACCACTAGGAGCCGGTTCGATATGAGCTTTAACAACACAGGAAAGAGGACCGTTCGACCGACCCATCCGGGCGAGATGTTGAGGGAAGACTTTCTCCCCGATTTCGACCTGACGGCATCCGCGCTTGCACGGGCGATCGGTGTGTCCCGTCAGACGGTCAATGAGCTGCTGAGGGAGCGGCGGGCCTTGAGCCCGGAAATGGCGCTTCGCCTGGCCCGATTGTTCGGCAATACACCCGAATTCTGGCTCAACGCGCAGCGGTCGGTCGATCTCTGGGACGCGGGGCAGTCCATCGAGAAAGATGTCGAACGCATCAAGCCACTGCAAGTCGCGTGACGAATCGTTGACTGGGCGGGGTGTTTTCCCTCGTTGTGAATTCCCAGGGAGGGCAACTCATTTCCCCAGATGATGAATGACGCCCAATAGCTGCCGTGGACAAGAAGTTGGAGGCGGCGAGCGGATTCGAACCGCTGAATAAAGGTTTTGCAGCTAGGCGGAAACGCTCTCCCAATTCCTACCAAACCCTAACCAAATCAACAGTTACGATCCAGCAAAGACAGATCGGTGCCTACCAGAAGTTACCAGATGTTGCCGCGAGATTCTGGAGAACGGATGGAGGCACGGCACCAAGGGCTCAATCAGATCTGTACGGGATGTCATTACAGCTCGCGCTCTTGTGGCGCCAACGGCTCCGAAAGATGGTTGCCGCTCAATCGTCCCTAGCGTAACATCTAAAATTGCGATGACAGTCCGTCAAATTGTGCTGGTCTGTCTTGGACTCGTTCCTTGCTCTGCTCTTCTATCTTCCGCTTTCGGCCAGGGCGCACTTTCCGAGCTGTTTAGAGATGATCAATGAATCCGTCTCGAAGTGAGAATTGACCTGCTGGAGACTCAGATCAGTTCCGAGGTCGCCCGAGACTACTGCCTCGAGAGGCTTGCCGAGTTAGGGGTGCCGGTCGTCGAATCCGATCCGGACTCGGCAGGAGAGATGTGGCTGCCGCAGCTTACTATTTCGATTACGAGCAGGACTCGGGAGGTCTCGCCAAATGTCACGCCGAAAAACAATGAGCCCTATTGGTACGAGGTGAAGTATTTCGTCGAGTATTGGGACAAAGTCATTCTCAAGCGTGATCCGAGTGTTGAGCGTTATATGCCGCTTGCCTTCAATTCGAGTATGGCCACGTTCTTCTCACACGACGACTACGTTCAGACAGCCTCGACCTGGAGGGGTGTCCGTTGGGCCCTGTATCAGAGCCTGGAGCGTTTCCAAGGGGCTCTCGAAAGCGATTGCGATTATGTGTTCACACCGCCTTGGACTAACCGCTTAGAACATCCGAAGTAACTGAAGCAAGGTGGTAGGAGCTGGGGTGCGGCCGATGGTCACGTTCGTTCTGGTCCTTGCTTTGGCTTTTGTGGGACTTCTGGCTCCGGTTTTGGGTCAGCCGAATCAGGGGGTTCCCAACGAGGATTTCCATGTCATCAGGTCGATTGAACCAGAGTTCGGCAATGCTTCGATCTCTGGAGTCAGGACGAAAATTTCCGACGACGGAAAGACTGCCACGATGACGGTCGGCGCCTGCGGCCGAGTTTCCCTGTCCGGACTGCCCGCCAAAGAGGGCCAGATCAATCTCCGCTTCGATACGGAGCACCCAGCTGAGATCAGCGGTGTCCGTCTACCGCAGAGGTATCGCCCAAGTCCGGCTTTCGCCACTGTCGACGGGGAAGGGGTCTTCGGTCCAGCGTATCCACACCACGTTCAGAAGAGCGAACAGATGTACTTTTCCCTCTCCTCCGAATTCAAGGTTGGCGCCATGTTCGATTTTGCGATTACATTCCGCTGTGGTGAGTCGCAAGTTGAGCACAGTCTGATCGTGGAGGGAATTATGCGACTTGTCGCTAGAGACAAGGAGCAATAGAGAGATCCGGACTGAGGCATCGCCTTTGCTGAATGGATTGCTCTATTTCATCGGGCGGGCTCGATACCGAAGAGTTTCGGTTCCCTCGTTCACCTCTCCGTGCGTCGATGGGCATCCGCCGATCTCAATTTCGAATTCGATCTCCAGGTTCTCCAGTGATCCTGAGGACTGCATTCGATGTTCGGGATTCAGACGGTAGTAGACATCGTTGAGTCGATCGGTCTTTGCCGGGAGCGCCTCCTCCACTCTCGTTCCAAACACGGAAACAAGCGAGCGAAACCCGTCAGGGTTGCTGTAAGGTCCCAGAACCTTGATGCCACGGATCTCGATCGGAGGACCTACCTCCAGGCGAAGGATAAGGGTCTCCCGATCCAGTACGCGGCTCGCGACATAGAAGAGCACGCCAGAACATGGGCCTCCACGAATCGCACGTGAAAACTCTTCCGGGGCTACCTGTCTGTCGGTCTTCTCGGGCTTAAGTTCAATCGTCTTAAATGGTTTCGATCCGTTTCGTTCCTCGAGAACGCCGGACAACTCGATGAGGTGGCGGCGCTCCGGTGCTTCAGAAAGTAGGGAGACTTCAATCTGGACGTTGAAACTATTTCCGGCGGTGAAGTCCCAAGAGTTGGTCGGGGTCAAGCGAAATGTTCTCTGGGCATCGACTTGGACCGGCAACGAAGAGTGCATCCCAAGGTGTCGGAAGTTTGACCAGGAAGAGTTTACTTCGAACCGATGGATACGAACTGGCTCGGGCACGTCTAAATAGAAGACGAGTTGATGTGCAGAACTGGACCAGTGTTCGACTCGGATGTGAAATCCATCTCGCTTACCTGCACGAAAGTCAGTCGAGTCGCATCGACAGTGTGGAGTTCGACTGATTCCGTCTTCCGTGATCCGAAAAAATCCCGGGTGGAATTCCTCCATTTTGCAGGTAATTATTGTGTACTCCTGACCGCCCAAAGCGAGGCCTGAGAAGAGTAGCAAGTACAAAAGCGGGCAGGTGGCCCTATTCATGGTTGAGCGCCTCCTTTGTTCACCCGATCAGTGTCGACTAACCGAGGCGGTGTTACCCAATCCGATTCTTAGGTTCATTGTCTACTCTACCTCCCGAAGGCGCAACATTAGTTACGCTGGTCAGTTCGAAGCTTTTCGAGCTTGCGCCGTCGCCGAGCCAGTCTCTTCCATCGCTTGCGATATTCGGACACAGCCCAAACGAGAAAAACGGACACGTACAGAAACATGAGGCCTTTTTCCAAGGGGGTGAACCCGATCCCTACGACCATCGATACTCCAAGCAAGGACTCCACCCTAAAAGACCTCTTTGATCTCGAAAATCCGCCAATCGCGTCGGTGAGTTGTTCCAGATCGATACCCCGCCATCCTCTGAACCACAGGTGTCGCCCACCGGCCTTGAAGATCATCCTGACAATTCTGGATGGAGTCCGGCTCAATACCGCGCGATCGAGAGTGACTTTCATGGAGGCGAGACCTCTGACGTTGAAGTAGACAATCTCCTCAATGTCACCCCATTCAAACGGTTCGAGCCAGAGATATTTGAATCCCCGGGGCCCGACTTGCAAGACCGGTTTGATCATCAAGAGGAGGAGAATCGTGGCGAGACCGACCAGCATTCCCACCATGAGTAGCTTCGGAATGATCGAAATCTGGTCTGGACTGATCACGTCCAGGCAAAGCGTGACAGCGGCCAGGTACTGCAGTGTGAGCAAGCGAGAAATAAAGAAAGACCGCTCTCCGCCTCCGTTGTTCTGCCTCGTCTCGGAGCCTTCCTCTCTACGTGCAAATGGGTCCAAGTTTGTCTTGTAACGCATGGCGTGTTCCTGGAGCCGTTCCACTATTAATCGTGTGAGCACCGGTGTTGGCATCGAACAGGGCCGTCTCTGGAACCGAACGCACCGCCGTATGGCCATTCCCGGCCTCCATACCGAACGGCTGAAGAGGGGAGAACCGGAACTTTACTTCACCCTCTGCAGGAAAGCGTAGCGAATCATCTCCATGAGTAGAAAAGACACGGGGCCGAATTTGATAAGTGAGCATGTTGACTCAGTCTCTTTCACCCTGCCAGTACTGCAGCAGTTCTTGGTTAATTTCTCGTATTTCACGGACGATGCAAAGTAGCAACCGGAGCTCAGCTTCACTTCTTGATTTGCTGCCCCAGTTCCACGGTTGTCTGCTGTTCTTCGCTGACGAAGCTCGCAGATGAAAGGCGGAGATCTGTGGGCCCGGATTTCGATCAAGCCGGGTATATGTTTTGGCAAACCGTCTGTGCGGGGACACTGCATTTAACGGTTCTGGAACGAGGTCCCGGATGCAGCTCCTCATAACACAAGAGCCAGCTTGATGAAGAGGATATCGCCCTGGTCACCACGCTCTCCAAATCTGGAGGATCCCTTTTGATAGGCCAGTTGAAGCAGGCCGAAAGGAGGCTGAAAACGCCAGGCGAATACAGCCTGGAGATTCCGTTTGTCGATTGCGGAGTTGGTCTGGTAAAAGAACTTGAAGTAAAGATCTTTTTGGAAATACTGGGTGGCACGAAACGAGTGAATCCACGTACTGTCGAGTTCGGGATCAGGGTCGAGAGTCAACCTTGAGAGGCCGTACTCGAGGGAAAGATTCTCCGACAGTTTGCGTCGCAGTTCAGCGCCGATCAAGGTGAAGTCCGAATCGAAATTGCGCCCGAATGTCCAGCTTACTGCGGCGGACTGCCACTCGCGGGTGTTGTATCCGGATCCGAAGGTTGTCTGACGATTGCGGAATTCCTTTTCGAACAGTTTGAATTCCTCTTCATGGCGAACATCGAAGCTGAATCTGTTCCTGAGGTCGAGTGTCAGGGCATTCCACGCATCCCAGGAGCGAAGTGCCTTGTCCATGCCCCAGTAAACATTGTAGTTCGACGTGTAGTCGATCTTGTCGAGGAAAGAGCCGTTGGTCCAGAATGTCTTGGATATCGCGGAGTCGAGCTCGTTTCGGTTATCGTCCTGGATGTATCCCACCGCGTTGACGTTGTCGCCAAAGTACTCGCCCAGGTGAGTGAATCTGAGATGGATGTGGAAAGTCGAGGTGTCATGACTGGGTCGGATAAAGAAGGCGGTGTCCGTCTTACCGGCCTCTCCATACCCGACGGCGAATTGCCCGGTCAGATTGAAAGTTTCCGAGAAGAAGAGTGCGGCGTCCAGCCCCGCCGTTCCCTGTGCGCGTCCATTGACCACGCGGTTGGCTGTCAAGAATCCGATCGAAGAGCTGCTCAACACGTCGCGCTTGATCCGAAAGACGCTGTAATTGGCTGAATCCAGGCCGTAGTCATCCTCCTTGCTCTGGACGATTATCGTGGAAATCTCGTTGTTCCCGAGTTTGCCGTATAGCTTGGCTCCGCCGAAGATATCCGAAATGCGCCGAGAATAGAAAAGCTGGATACGCTGGGAGAATGCGGCACTGCCCTCCATAAAGAATTGACGCTTTTCCGGCAGGCCCAACTCGAAACGGGTCAGGTTCACCTGTTCGTCGTCGGCTTCCACCGTGGCAAAGTCCGGGTTGACGGTTAGGTGACCCGAAAGTGAGGGAGTGAAATCATAGCGGGCGTCCAGACCTGTTTCGACCTGTGTTTTACCTTCCTTCTCAAATTGGGTGAGTAGGTGGGGGATCAGCTCCAGCCTCCGGGAAGGAGCCAACAGATCGAGATCCGTCAAGGTCCCGTTTCCATCCATCTTTCTATAGTCTTCAAGCGGCCCTGTCCAGAAACTCTTCTCAAGGTTGCGAGGCAGGTAGCGGCTGGTCTGGAAGCCCCAGGTCTGATCTTCGCCTTCCCGGTACTTGACCGTTGACAGGGGAATCGCCATTTCCGCACTCCATCCTTCCGGTATCCAGGCGCCTTCCGACTGCCAGACTCCGTCCCAGGTCGTGTCCGCTACCCGGCCGTTGTCCGAAACGAGTCCGTCATGCTGGACACCGAGAGGATTCGTGCGGAAGTAGTAACCAGTACGCATGTCGTGGAATGTGTCCACCAGGACATCCACACTGTCCGTGCCCATTCTCAGACCGTCACGCGCGGTGCCCAGTACGATCTTGTCGGGATCCGGATCCCAGCATTTGAATCCGAAATAGATATGGGTGTCGTCATAAAGAACGCGCACCTCAGTCCGGACAGTGGCCGGTGCTCCCTTGTCCGGCTCAAACTGGATGAAGTCACTGAGTACAGGGGCCTCTTTCCAGGCATCATCATCCAGGCGCCCGTCGATTACAGGAGGTTTTTGTACCTTTTGGGGGGCCGCGCTGCGATGGAGGGTATCAGCGGCATGTGGTGCAGCGAAGCTGAGAAATGCCGCTATTATGATTGGACCCCATCTGCGTGCGCCAAATCCGGTCATGTTGATCCCTGGGGGAATGAGCGAATGTACAGGCTCTCACCCGTCCGGTCAATCGGTCAGGCAGGCAAGGTCGGCAGTTGCATTCGGCTTCGGCGCTGCTCCATCAATGAGACAGATTCGGCGTTTCTGTTGAGAGGCGAAGGGGGAACGACAGGATAGGGCCAGAAACCCCGGAATCCGTCACCATGAACCACAGACTCTCATAGGCCCTGGTACAAAGAACGGGGGTAGGCCAAGGACTTATGAGAGTCATGGGCGCCTGTGCAAGGTTGCCAATCACTCGGACTCGTCCAGGAGGCGGCGAAACGCAGGAATGAGAGGAGGCAGATCCCGTTCGATGGTGTCCCAGATGATCGGAACACTGACGCCGAAGTACTCATGGACGACCACGTTGCGCATGTCCGACATCTCCTGCCAGGGAATCTGAGGATTGGCTTGTTGTACTTCAGCCGGCATCTTTCGAGAGGCTTCCCCGACGACGATCAGGTTTCTCAACACGGCATCGATCGTTCTGCGGTCGCGGATGAAGTCGTCGCGATCCATGTCCCGGGTATAGTCGTGAATCGTCTCGAGCGCCTGAAGGATGTCCTCGGCCCACAAGCGCCAGGACCTACGCGGCACGGATGGCCTCCTCGAGAATGCTGTCTTTCATCGCCGGATGGAGAGCATCGCGGGTCACCAGGTCGACTTCGCATCCGAGAATCTCTGCCAGAAGGCGGCGCAGTCGGACAAAGTCGAACAGTCCGATGTGAGCACCCGCTTCAAACTCGACCAGCAGGTCGACATCGCTGGCTGCGGAAGCTTCGTTCCGAGCGACCGAGCCGAAGAGGTAGAGCGCCTGGACGGAGTACGGGCGCAACCGATCGCGATGTTGTTTCAGTCTGGCGATGACCTCGTCCTGGTTCATTGCTCTGCCCTCAAGACATGCCTAACGTCTCAACGAGTATAGCGCCGGTCTCGGGAAACCGCCATGGAGACTGAACATCCAACGGTCGTCCACCTGCTCGAGGATGACATTTCCCTGGTGTGGAAATGGAGCTGGAGTCAGAATCCACCTGTCGGGGACCACGAAAACATCTCCTCGGGACACGGTCGCTACTGGACGGGTGTTCTATTTGCTTTCCGGTTCTAATCGAAACCTATAGAAATTGCCGGGTATATAGTTGTCAATGCTTATCAAGGAAGGCCTGTAACCCTTCTTGGCTACCCCAAACTCAACCAGGTGCTCTGTACAAAAGTCATTCGACATGTAAATCCCGTTTGCATCCGTGACAATACCAGCCCCCAGCGGGCCTCCTTGTACCGCGCCTGCGAATTTCATCGTTGCCATGATGCTTGCTCCAGAAACAGGCTCTCCCGTGACTGTGTCCCATACAACAACTCTGAGTGGCTTCTCAACGCATCTATGGAATGTGATTAAATTGTCTCCATCTGTGAGCCTCTTGGTTATGGTATCTGACCAATAATCAAGATCAGGCGTCATGTATTGACGTTGATATGGTAGTGAAAAGCTGTAGAAGAAGTCTCCTGGATTATGGAGAGTAATATTTCCGTTGTCGTCTGTATAGGTATCAGCTACCGTGATGCTCCCTCCGAACCCGGTATGACTTTGAGCCTGCAAATCGAGCTCAACCGATACCCTCAAATTCTTTATTGGGTTATTGGATTGATCTCTAAAGCCAACTTCAGTGTCGGCGCTCTTCTTTAGGATAACATTCCACTCTATTCGAGTACTTTGTGAGATCTTTACCTTTTTCCCGATCGACCAATTCTCCCTGTTTGAAAAGTGTTTTCCAAACGATTCAGCGTCTTGATCCGGGAAGACGGTCCAATAGATATCTGACACTTCCCATTGAAATTCATCTGGCATCACGACATATCTATAGGCGTACACGTAATTGCCTCTCAAATCGTCAGGGATGGTTCGTGGCTTTATTCTAATAGAAGTTTCGATCCTCCCCCGGTTGTCAGTAGTTCCAAGAAGGTCACTGTGAATATTAGCTCTTTCCAGGCCCACCTCCTGAACCTTGATTCGCTGGGCAGGCTCACCATCCGGATAGGAGACACAGATACTGATTTCGGCACTGAGTGCAGTGGAGGGAAGCAGCAACAAAACCATTAGCTGGATATATCGCATAGCATACGGCCTCGATTCAGTCTCTCCCGAAGGCTCTGCCCCCGTCAATGCAATGGGGCGGTTGGTGTTCAGCATAGCCGTCTTCACTGAAACAGTGTAGGTTCCGTCCCGGAAGCGCTCTCGTCGAGCCAGACTTCGATGAACTGCCCGCGAACCAGATACTCGAAGCGCTCTTCACTTGAGCCGAAACGGTGAAGTTGGGTGAACTGAACAGCCGGATGAAAGATTTCTACGATCTCCATCTCTTCGCAAGTTCAGTCAATCTCACCGGCGAAATTCTGGCAGAGGCGATTCAAAAAACCTTCACAGCTCTTAACCTTCATGAACCGCCACGCCGTCTGGTTGATCTGCCGAAAATCATCAACGTAACCGTTGTCATGTCCGACAAGTTCTTTTGGTTCGATCCGAAGAATTATTTTAGACGTCTTGAAAGGAGTTTTCTCACACAGTTGTCAGTTTCCCTGTACGAGAGGGCTCATGGGAATGCTGGAAAATATTGAAAAGAAAGGAGAAAATGGCGCGCCCGGCGCGATTCGAACGCGCGGCCTACGGATTAGAAGACAGGAACCCTCGTGTTTCACAACCTCCTCATTTTCAATAAGTTGCTGAAATCAAGCGGGTTGCCGTTTTGCCGATTTTGGTCGATTTTCCACGTTTTGGCAGATTTTGGATATTTTTTCACACACAGATTCACACACGAGGGAAGGGAACTGCTTTATCAGTTCTCGATGACCACCGACCGAGAAACCGGAAGATTAGGGACACCTCGGAATCAGAGTGGGTGACAAACGGGTGACGGGTTACCGAACTCGGATACGGGGGAACACCTTCGGACCCTTCGAACCCACAGCCCGGATCACCCGGCGGAGGCTGTATGAGCCACAATTGCATCATTGGATGAGTGCAGCCTCCCAATTAGGCTTCCTGCCATGATCGACCCGAACTACCTCCCCTTCACTCGCGAGGAGCTCCGGCCGCACTTCGCGATGGATGCGGACCCGAACAGCAACAAGTTCGAGCGCAGCGCTCGCGTATATCGGGAGTTCCTGCAAGAGGGCTCCGGGTTGCCACTCCCGATGGGACGGCATAGCATGGTAATTAGATCAAGGGCTGCGCTAAGGTTGGGTGCCGGCGGCACCTCCCGCCAGATCGGTTGAAGAC
Source organism: uncultured Acidobacteriota bacterium (assembly GCA_963777605.1). Taxonomy (GTDB): domain Bacteria; phylum Acidobacteriota; class UBA6911; order RPQK01; family JAPXNP01; genus CAVZRV01. The sequence goes on along the minus strand of CAVZRV010000035.1, from coordinate 95,742 downwards.
CACGACGGCAGGTAGCCGCAGGTTATTGATCAGACTGTTCGTTCCGGCCGTCGAGGAGGTGTCCAGATGCGGTTGAAGACAGTCTTTACCGTCAACTCTGTGTATGCGTTCTTGTTTGGGGCTGGCTTTGTATTCTTCCCGAATCTCTGCAGTTCACTGATCGGTTTTGAGTCAGCCGGCGATTCCTTCTTGATCGCCCGGGCTTTGGGCATATTCGTCCTATTCAAAGCCCTGCTCACACTCTTGGTCAGAAATGCCGAGGAATCTGAGGCCAGAAGGGCCGTGGTTGTTTCCTTGGTGACTCTCTACATCCTGTTGATCCTGTACAAGTTGGCTCTGAATCTCGTGTACGGGATTCCGTTCACCGTAATGCTCGCACTGATTTACGCTCTGCACGTCGGGTTCGTGACCGGCTACGGCTACTCGCTCGTCGGGAAGCCCCCGGCCACCGCGTGACGCGATGAATCACCTCCCGCCCGGATAAAGGCGGTGTGGTTCGGCACGGGATCGTGTTCCTAACTGTATAAGGCGGTCACCGCGAAAGAGGGCCATATGATCTATTGTGAATCACGCTCCGACTCAGACGTCCTCAATGACCTTCGAGGAGAAAGCCATGTCTTCCTGCTCGGCTGTCCGGTCTGTGCGAACATGAGTCTTCATCTTCAGAAATCACCTCAGGGTGCGCCTGCACTCAAGCTGGCTCCGACGGGTTTCAGGGCCGTTGCGATGGGTGAAGAAATTGAGCGGTTGAAGAGCCTGCTTCGCGAGAAGGAGATCACCGCAGACTCATGGGTCGGCAAGTACCCAATGGTGAACTTGTGCATTCTGGATGAGCGCAATCGGCAAAGAATCAGGGACAAGTGCCGCGACTTCCAAACCGTCGTTACCCTGTGCTGTGATGCGGGTAAGAAGTCAATCGAGGCTCTCCTACCGGAGAAGAAGGTTGTCGGAGGAATGAGGGCGAAAGGAATTGTGCAGGCAAAGTTGGTGATCAAGAGGGCTTACACGAGAATGTATCTTGATAAAAGCAGTGTCCAGTTGACGGAATTCAGTTTGAACCTGTAGAACTTGCTGTCTGTAGATCCGGATGTATTCGGTTTTTGCTGCTTCCCCAGACAAACTGAACTCTACCGCCGTTGGCGGGGCCGACGAGACTCGAACTCGCGACCTCCGGTTTGTAAGTTCAAGCTCGGAGGGTTACCAAAACTTAACAAAGCTCAACAAAACAATGATTTATCGGGAAACCGCGGACAGGTCGGATTACCAGAATTTACCACTTCTTACCATCTCGAACGGAACTAACTCGGAACCCTTTTACTGGAAGGCACTGCCGCTAACTACAGCCGGCTTTACCTTCGAAGACGCCCAGCCCATCGCTATCCGTCGATGATTCCGTTGCAGTCGTTGTCAACGCCGTCTCTGCCCCAGCGCCCCTTCGAGTCCTGATGACCGGGATAGACTTGTGGGTCGGCGTCATTGCAGTCTCCATCCTCGACACACCAGCCGTCTCCGTCCTGATCGGTACAGCCCCCGACAGCGCAGCCTTCGTCGATCACCCCGTCGCAGTTATTGTCCACGAAATCGCCACAGATCTCCGACGCACCGGGATTGATGGATGGATCGCCCTCATTGCAGTCGTCAGGCGGGATGAAGCCGTCGCCATCTGCGTCGATTGGACCGACTCCTCCAAGAGCGTCGAAAACCTGCAAGAGTCCGTAGCCGGAAGTGGAATCGTAACCGGGAACACCGAGGTCGAGAGCACTGCCGGTCAGGGCCGAGTAGACCTCGTCCGGAGTGGTTGCACTTCCTGCACCGATTAGAATCGCCGCCGCCGCTGCGACATGGGGAGACGCCATCGAAGTTCCAGTGAAGAAGTAGTACCCCCAACCTCCGGTCCCGAAAGTCTCCTGAAGGACTCCATCCATGTAACCGTCACCGTTTAGGTCGGCACTGTCTCCTCCGGGAGCAACCAGATCGAGTCCAGTACCCTTGTTGGAATAACGGGTCACCTGATTGGCATAGTCCGTGGCTCCCACCGCGATCGTCGTATTGTAACTAGCAGGATAGCTCACGTTCTTGCGGCTTCCGTCATTACCTGAGGCGCAGACCACGGTGACATCATGCGCGTATGCATAGTCCAGAGCCGGGTTCATGATGGGATCGCTGGTGATGCCAAATCGGGCATTGATCCCGAGGCTCATGTTGATGACGTTGGCACCGGCGTCAACCGCCCAGTAGATCCCAGCTGCGATGTCGGAGAACGACCCGGATCCGGAATCGTCGAGGACTTTGACCGGCATGATACAAGAACCGTAGGCCAGCCCGGCCACACCCGTATGGTTGTTGGTCGCTTGAGCAATCGTTCCCGAAACATGGGTTCCGTGACCGTCGCCATCCACCGGATCATTATCGCCGTTGACGAAATCGTACCCCGCAACAACGCAGCCGATACCATCTCTCGAACCGTTGGTTGCCAACCCGGTATCCAAGACCGCGACCTTAGCGCCCGAACCTATTGCTGTCGGCCAGACCTGCTCACTCTGAACGTGAGCCAGATGCCACTGGTAAGGAGAATAGAGAGGGTCGTTAACGGCACCTGCTGTCTGAAACGCCTGTGCTCGGAGATTGACTCCGGCCACGAACCCGCTCTCTCGCAGGCGTTGAGCCAGCCCGAACTCCCGTCCCGGTTGCGTCTTCAAGACCGTGATCCGACCGGCAGGGAGGAACTTCGCGACGGTCTGACCGGGCAGTTCGTCGGGAGTGGCGTAAACCGCAACCTCCCCCGGCACGAAAGGAGCCTGACCCTGCCCCCATGCCGGACTCAAGAAAACAACCAGAATTAAAATTAGAAGTACGAGTCGAATCCGTGAAGACATGTCCGATCTCCCTCGCTGGATTGGGTGTTCCGTGTAGAAGGTAGTCTGCTCCAACTTTGCATTTCCGTCAATCAATATCGTAATAACACATTCAGGTACACTTCCCGAGGTATCATAGGGAAGCCCAACAGGGGAGACTCCAGCGAGACGGATTCCTTCCATCATCTCGGGGAGCCGGCACCACCCCCGCTGTGCGGCTGGCTACTTCCCGCGTACCAGTCCAACCCGGCCCAGCTGCAAGCGGATGTACCCCATCGTGACGCAAGGGACTGGCCTCAGGTCTCGCGCCGACTCGGCTAGGTCACTTTCGAGGACATTCACCGACTCTGCCCGGCGGCTTGCGCTTGGATGGAGCCACCATCTGCATCCAGTCTCTCGGCGAATCTGGCCGGATTCGATGATCATGGTGGCGGAAGACCGGGAGTATGTGTCCAACCTGCTCGATCCGAGGAAGATGGACCTCATTCAAGAACGATTCTCTTCCCAAGATGTATTGGAAGGGTACCTACAGGCAATGGTGATGAGCCTGATCGTTGCGGATCTTTTCGTAGCCTGGAAGCCCGAGAAATTTGACAGTAGAGCCCAACTCATAGCGGCGATTTCCATCCAGAGGCCTTCTGTGGGAGAACGCCGGGCGAGATCGGCTCTTCCCAACCCCCACTTACGCAGGAGACGAAAGAGCCCAGATCAAAGAGGTCTTGAGGCTGATGGCGTTTGGGGTTCCGAAGTGCACGATCCAGTCGAGGTTGATGCCCTTTGCCTCGTTCGGTATGTGGGATCCTCCAAGTCTCGTGACTCTGCCCTGCATGAGTCGACTGATGGACCGTGCGAACTCCGTAAAGGCTCATGGTTCCAAGACGACTTTTGACATATGCCTTGCGTCTTCCGAATTTGCCAGTTCCAACAACGGTAACGCCGAAACGGCACTTCGCCGAGTGAGAGAGGTCGTAGCGCGCAAGAAGGAGTCCTTCCAACGCGAAATGGCCAAGCCAGGGTGGAGGCAAATGGTGGCAAGAGATGAAGATATGCCGAAAGCCGACCTTGAAGCTGAAGACCTTAGAATTTGGTCCGAGATTGCGAATTCTATAGGCTTCACTTCGGACGATACAAAATCATGGGACAGGTTCTTTGAGGCGTTGCTCGGATGTCACAGCTGCAAAGTGGTTTCTCGCTTTGTCGACAAGCTGGTACAGGCACACGTTGAAGACGAGAAGGCGACTCTCAGATCATATCCTGGACTCGTCCGGCTCCTCGCAATGCAGGCCTATGGAATCAAAAAGCTTGAGGTTCGAACCGAATCTCTGTGCCTAGGAAGGAACCTCCTTGACAATCGTACACTTTTGTCATGCAACTTTGGGCCCTATGGGTCTGAGAAGCGATCTTCTATTGCAATTTTAGCGGACGAGGCATCAGGCTACCTATTTCTGGAAGGAATAACTTCTTTTGGTATGAGAATTCCGGTGGGTGTTCTCACGTATTTCCTCACGGATGCTTCGATTCGAGGACAGCAATGTCGAGCTCTCTTAGTTGATTCTTTCGAGTCAGGTTTGAGACAAATAACAGACAGTATGGATGAAGCCAACCTGCTAATGTCTAGGGCGCTTGTTGAACTTTACAATCTCTTTTTCGATAGCGAACGTGAATTCGAATGGATTCTTGTAAACAGTTGTGTCACAAGTAGCGTGGCGGGGAAATTTGTCGATTTTGTCAAAAACCTCTGTAGTGTGAAAACGGAGCAAATTCTCTGTAAAAAGCTTCGGTTGGGAGATGAATTTCATCTGAACTGAGAATACCCTCGGCTTTATAATGAGGTTTGGCGTGATTTTCATCGAAAGATAGCTGAAGATTACAGAATAGTGAGTTGGCCAAGCGATTATACGACGACGATGAAGAAGATTGCAGGAGACTACATTGAGATAGATGTCCTTCAGCACTGCAATGATGGAATGCACCTTTATCTATCCTGCAAGTATCCAGAATATAATTTGACAGCTGGAATTGTAAAGGCAGTTCCAGTCGAAGTGGAACTTCTCTCGGAAGGAATTAGTAGATGGGAGAATTAGTGAGATATACGTGTGAGATCTCGCCAGGTGTCGACCTCTATTTGACAGTTGTTCTTGGAGCAGTAAGTCGTATGCCTATCGAAGAACTGATCTTTAATTCAATGAGGGACATCGCTGTGCGTGGAGGCAACAAGGCTGTGATCGCGGTTCCTTTAAGTGAGGAGAGCAGGATTGACTTGATTGAAAGATTTTCTCTCTCCAGCGGCAAATCCTTCCATGTTAATCACTGATGTACACCCTGAGAGTTGGATAAAAGGGAATCGAAAAATAGTTATCGAGTTCGGCCGTATAAGTACTTCGGAGGCGACGCAATTGTTAAACTTCATTGCTGAGAAGATTATGGACCCCAACTTCCTAAGATCGGTGAGTTGGGAGCTGCTAGTGCGAAGACTAAGGTCTGCTAGTGATTTGCTCGGACTTGGTGCTTCAATTATTCTTGGCTTGTAGAACAGAAGAGGTGTGCTTCCTCCCGGTATTGAGAAGCCTGACCTCACAGAATCTCGATAATTGCTCCCGGTCAGTAGTCAGCGGTGATCCTGGTTGACCCGACCAGCGGTTTGCAGGTGAAGACGTCCAACCCCGGGAATTTTCAAACCCATAAGTAGTTCAAGTTGTGGGTCTTCAGCGAGATTGAGTCGGTCAGGCCTCGGATTTAAGAGACGCTTCATGTCATACCTGACTTTGGCGAATTGTGCCTTGATAATTCTCCGACGAGCAAACTTCTTCGTCCGCGTGAGGGAAAACTCATCTTCATCTTGGTTTGAGTGAGTAGGAGTTGGATTGCCGGTGGCACAATCTCGAGCACCCCCCCCCTTTCGAGGGTGTTTGGAGAGAAAGCCAACCTGCCGGAAAGCCCCGTCCGACGCGGGTTTGAGGTGGCGCGCCCGCCGTGACTCATTTGGATTAGAAGAACCTTGGGGGCGCTTGTGGGGTCTCCCGGGGTGAGTTAGACTCTGGAAAGGACCGCTGTCAGGCCACGGAGAGGCGGGTCGTGTTGGTCAACCTCAATCCAAACCGGTCCAATGTCGAGAATCATTCCCAGCCCGTACTCGAAACGGAAGGTCTTCCTGATTTCGGAGCTGCGTTCCGCGGAAAATCCGATCAGTCAGGCGGTGGTGCCCTGAGCTTCTACTACTGCTCACAATTCAATCTCCAACAACGAGGCCCTTAACAAGGCCTTGAGGGAGGTTCAGATGATCGTGCGAATCGCCACCCTCTTCCTTCTGTCTTTCGGCAGTGCAACCGCGATTCAGGAGGAGCAACCCGTACGACTCGGGCTAGGCCAGGTTGAAGGGAGCATCGACGCAGAAGCGCCACAAGTCTACGGTCTTGAGTTGCCCGCCAACCAGTTCATCTACGGTGAACTGAATTCGGACGAAGTCGATTCCGCCATCACGATTTTCGGCCCCGCAGGGAACCGGATAGGGCGTTACGACAACTACGGCCTTTTGGAGCGCTTCCACTTCTCGTCTGCAGTTGCAGGAGCCTACCGGATCAGGGTGTCGATCGCCCGAGGCAGTGGCGGTAGATATACGCTGCAAATAATGTCGCGCGAGCAACTGGGAACGACTCCCCAAGAGCGAGCCGACCAGCTGTTGAAGGCGTACTACCGAGCGAAGGAGCCTGGCGGGGCGTTAATCGTCGTTGTTGATGGCGGTGTTGAATATTCCAGGTCCGTTGGTCTTGCCAATCTGACGCACGAGATCCCGTTCACGACGCATACCGCCGCAAACATCGGCTCGATTTCCAAGCAGTTTACTGCCTTTGCCATTGCCCTGCTCGAACAGCAGGGCAAAGTTTCCTGCCACGACGAGGTTCGGAGTTACATTCCGGAGCTTCGCGACTACGGGACACCGGTCACGCTTCTTCACCTCTTGAACCATACCGGCGGATACAGGGACATTTTTAGGACGTTTCCAATGAAGGGAGTTCGAGGGGCCTGGCAGAGGAAGGAACTCATTGAGTCGGCACAGCGACAGCGAGAGCTCCAAAATGCTCCGGGTTTGGAGTATCGATACAGCAACACCGGTTACATCCTGCTTGCGGAAGTCATCGAGCGTGCCACGCACACGTCATTCTCGAACTGGATGAAGTCGAATGTTTTCAATCCGCTTGGCATGGACAACACAGTGGTCAAGATCACTCCTGGGCAGGTGATACCGGGAAGTGCTCAGGGCTACCGCAGGCAGGGGAACGAGTTCGTTGAGAAGTACGACACTCAAGCCTTGTACGGAGCCAGCAGCATCTATTCCACGGTGGACGATCTCAGATGCTGGCTGGACAACTTCCATGATGCCCGCCTCGGGGGGAAAGAACTCATCTCGCGATTAACCGAGTCGACTCCGTCCGATGAAAGGGGTGGAAGCCGGTATTCCTTTGGCCTCGAAATCGAGAGGCGCCGTGGACTTCTTCGCTATAGCCATAGTGGCTATGATGGCGGCATCAACGCGGAGATAGCTTACTATCCGGAGATTAACGGGGGGCTGATCTTGCTGTTCAACACGCGGATCTTTCCAGCCGTTATTGATGGTCTCGTCGAGGAGTTCATCGGCCCTCCTATGACCGAACAGGAGACACCTGAAACGCCAGGAGATCCCAGGACCAAAGAGGTGGATTCAGCCTTGCTGGCAAGTTACGCCGGCCGGTATGGAGGAGGAGTTGAGCAGCCTCTGGTCCTGACCTTCGAGGTAGAAGGCTCGCATATGCGCGCAAAGGTGGAGAATCCAAACCTTCCGACTTCCTTTCCTCTGCAGCCGGTCTCTGATACGACTTTTGTCAACGAAGACATCGATATCGAGGTGGTATTCGAGAGTGCCATTGAAGGAAAGGCCCCGCTGGTCACGTTTAGGTGGGGTGGTGAGGATTCTACACTTCAGCGCTTACCCGCTTGGGAACCCTCCGATCAAGAACTCCGCTCCTATGCAGGGCTCTATTACAGTGAGGAACTGGGAATGGTTTACCCAATTGTCGTCGACAACAAGAAACTCAAACTCAGGCATCCCTTTATGGAGTTGGTGCTGACACCAAAGGAGCAGGATGCGTTTGTCGGCCCTTGGCTGGGAGATTATCGGTTCAAGCGAGGTGACGACGCGAAGGTTTGCAGTTTTGTCGTCCAAAGTGTGACCTTTGAAAAGCTGAGGTAGTGGGCGCAGGTAGCCAAGATCTTTCTGTTGGAATTTCCATCGGCCAGTCTCGTTTCCCGGCGACGCCATTTTGACCCTCAGAAACATCTGGGCGTTCTTGCGGTAGATCAGAATAGCGCTCTCTCTTGGTTCCAGTGAGTCCCCGACGTCAACTACATTTCCCAGGGAAATGTCATTGTCGCTGAGCAAGTGAGTTGGAGTTGGATCGGCGCGGGCACAATCACGGGCACAATCCCCCTTATCGAGGGTGTTTGGTGAGATAGCCAAATAGCCGGAAAGCCCCGTCCGACGCGGGTTGGGGGTGGCGCGCCCGGCGCGATTCGAACGCGCGACCTACGGATTAGAAGAACGGGGACGACCTTTTACGAAGTGGTCCGTTTGGGTCACTAACCACTAATAACCAGTCTAGCCGGGTCTTTCCTGATTGTGTCCTAAGTTGAATTCGGCGCTCCAGTTACGGACCGCAGGAAAGAAACAGGACACATGGTTGCGCAGACACATTTTACGGACCGTCGAACGCCGCCGGGCGGCTCCTCTCCGTCCGACAATCGCCATTCGCGATCTCGGCATTCAGCATTCCGGATTCCTCTCCTCACCCCATTCATCCCACGCTTGCCGTACCTCAAGGGAAATCCCTCCGTACCTCGAGGGAAATCGGACCGTACTCCGGGGGAAGAACCGTACTTCGAGGGAAGGATTCCCGTACCTCGAGGGAAGGAATACCGTACCTCAAGGGAAGAATCTCCGTACTTCAAGGGAAGAGAACCGGCCGGAAACCCGCACCCTGACTGCCTCTTCGGAATACAAAACATCTTCAAAACAATTTCAAAACTGTTTCAACAAACAGTTGTTGTTGTTCACTTCGACCGGATGGGGAGAGGTCTGAATGCAACCCGAAGCCCTGTCCGCCGTCGAATTGCAGCAGATCCTGGAGTCGGAGCGAGCCGATGCTGCGGAACTCCAGATCCCCGATTTCGTCAACGTGGAGGCGAACCTGGCCTCACTGGGGTTCTTTACGCCCTCGTCTCGAACGATCCGGAACACCCGGAAGAAGACCGTCAAGATCACGAAGCTGGTCAACGGTCAGCGCGAAGAGAAACGGGTCACGATCATTCCGACGGCCGTTCATGGCCTGCCGACAACCGCCGATCAGGACAAGTACCTGGCCCTGATGTGGATCATCCAGGGGATCAAGTTCAGAAAGGGACGAGTCACGAACCCGATCACCTTCTCGAGTTCCGAGATCCTCAAACTCCTGGGGCAGACCGATGCCGGCAAGAACTACCGCGACATCCGGGAATGGCTCGAGCGGATTACGGGGACCCTGATCCTCTCCGATCAGGCGGTCTTTCTGGCCGATCGCAAGGAATGGCGAAGCGCTGCATTTCACGTTTTCGAACGTTTCACCTCGCGGGGAGAACGACTCGAAGACGGAACGATTGCCGAGAAACACTATGTCTACCTCTCCGACTGGCAACTGCGGAACCTCAACTGCAATCACTCCCTGCCGATCGACTGGCCGACCTACTACCGGCTCAAGAACCCGATCGCCAAAGCCCTGATCTTCCCGCTGCAGGTCGTGCTCTACGCGACGAAGAACCAGGGCTCGTTCGAGAAGCGCTATGACGAGCTGGCTCGGCTTCTGAGCGTGACCGAGTATCGCTACGCCTCGAAGATTCGGGAAAAGCTGGGGCCTTCGCTTGACGAACTGACGGAGCACGGCTATCTCGCCGACTGGAAGATCGCCAAGACCAGCGATGGACAGGGATTCAAGCTCGTCCTGCATCATGGCCCGAAGTTTCGCAGGGACGAGGATCGCAGCCAGGGTGAGGTCGGGCCATCAGCCGCCCCGCCGACAAGCGGGAAGCCCGAAGAGGAACCGGAGCACGAATCACGGCAGCCCTTTGAAGGCCTCGTCGCCGAGCTCTCGAAGCGTGGACTCTCCAAACGGGATGCGCGAAGCCTTGCAAGGTCTTTAGATCCCAACCAGCCCGTCTTCGATCAACTGGAGTACATCGACTCGGTCGCAGCCCAGGGGGCTCTTGAGAACCCGGTCGGATTTCTCGTCGCATTCCTCAAGGAAAACCGGCCCGTGCCGCCGTCATTCGGCTGCCATGCGCCGTTGTTTTGGGACGACCGCGACGAAGAGGATCGCAGACGAGACGCCGAACGCCACGCGCGTTTTCAGTCCTTTAAGTCTTGCCGCATCCAGCAGTACATCCGGGACGAGGGGCTCGAAGCCGATTTCGAGGCCCGCATCGAAAGCCGGAAAGTCTCCTACAGGCGACTTCTGGGCGATCGAGGCGAGGACGAGTTGACCCGCCTGGCCCGATCTGCCGTCGAAGACGAGATCGCCCGAACGTGTCCTGAACTGGTCTCGGAGCAGGAGTTTCTGGAACTCGAAGACTGCCGGGATCTCGGCGAATCACTCAGCAATACCAGTCCACAACCCCAACTCTTCAATGGAGGAAACCAAGATGCAACACGATAGGTTCAAATCGCAGTCTCTACAAAGGGAGCCGAAGGCGAGGCGACTCAGCCGGGCCTGGGTCTTCTGGGCCCTGTCCTTGATCTTCACGACTCCCGTACTGGCCCAGGCTTCCCCTTGGGAGAACGCCGTCAACGTCCTGCAGATTGCCTTTACCGGACCCATCGCTCGAGGCCTGAGTCTGGTCGCCATCGTCGTCGGCGGGCTGATGTTCGCCTACGGAGAGGGGCAGAGCAAACGGGTCTTTGCCGGGATCCTCTTCGGCATCGGAATGGCGATCGGCGCCGTCAACTTCATGGCCTGGCTGTTCCCCTAGAACCGGGATACGCAGAAGGGAGGAAGCCCGTTGTCGAAGCAGTCTACAACCCATCCAGTCTACAAGTCGGTGAATAAGCCTTTGACGGTGCTCGGCGCCGAACGAAGGCTGTTCTTTCTCGCCCTGGTCGTGGGAGCGGCTGCGTTCAATTTCTTCGGAAGCCTCGTGACCGGATTGCTCATGTTCGCGGTCCTCTACGCGGTGGCGCGCTGGATGACGGCAAGCGATCCGCAGATGCTTCGCATCCTGCTGAATCTTCACGGTTTCGGGCTCAATACGATCCGGCGAAGCTGCCCCGCTTCGAACTCGAAAGGAGACCTCGTGGTCAAGCTCAGCCGAATTCTTAAGGACTACCGACAGACCGGCGCCCTGAGTGAGCTGATCAACCTCTACGGGTTCGTCGATCCGCACACCTTCCTGACCAAAAGCGGGGATCTCGGTGTGGTGATCCGGGTTCGGGGAGTCGACTACGAGTGCCTCGATCCGGACCAGCTCGACCGGATCGCCCGCCGTTTCGAGGCTTCCCTGAAGATCCTCGACGAGAAGTTCCGCATCTACCAGCACCTTCTCAAGCGAAGCCACGCCCCGATTCCGAGGCAGACCTTCGAAAACCCGGTCGTCGATGAAGCCATCAAGGGACGAGTCGACTACCTGGAGTCGAAGGCGAACGAACTCTACTCCTTCGAAATCTACTTCACGGTCCTCTACGAAGGGTGGCGACATCGTCGAAGCCGGCTGGAGCGGCTCTCGCGCCTCCTCTCCAATCCGAAGCTTGGATTTATGGAGATGCTTTCGGGAGAGCAGCAGGTCGGTCTTCTCGAGGCGGAACTGGATCGGCATCGCGAAGTGCTCACGAACCGCGTGAACAGCTTTCTGATTCAGTTGCGCGAAGTCGCCGACTTCACGCTTCTTCCCAAGGACGAGTGTTTCCGGTTCTTCCGGCATCTGGTCAACCTGACGCCCGACAAGGCGGATGCGGTCTCACTGAAACACGATCTCTTTCTCGACTACTTCGTCTCGGACGAACCGCTCGAATGTCACCGCGACCACCTGCGTCTGGGCGATCGGTACGTGAAGGTCCTGACGCTCAAGGATCCGCCGTCACACACCATCACGCATCTTCTGCGGGGGCTTCTGGAAATCCCCACCAACTTCATTCTCACGAGCGAATTCAAACGGGAAGACAGTTCCCGGATGCGGCGGCTGATCCGGCGTAAGCGCCGGCACTTTCACAATGCCAAGCACAGCCTCGCAAGCTACCTCTTCCAGCAGAATCAGAACGGAGCGCCGCCGGCGCCCGGCGAGATGCTGACCGACGATGCCGCAGTCGGCCTGGTCGTCGATCTCGGACACTGCCTGAGCGAGATGGAGATCGAAGGCCGTTATTTCGGCCGCTTCTCCTTGACGGTCGTACTTCACGGACGCGGACCGGGTCCAGTTGGAGAAGGATGCCGCCGAGTTCTTCAAGGTCTTTTCGGCCTTCGATGCGGTCCTCGATCGAGGAGCGCTACAACCTGCTGAACGCGTTTCTGGCGACGATCCCCGGAAACACCCTCCATAACCTTCGCCATCTCTACCTGCTCAACACGAACTACGCCGACCTGTCGTTCCTGTTTACGCTCGAGACCGGAGAGATGTGGAACGCACATCTCGGTGCCGAGCACCTCGCCGTCCTCGAGACCGAACACAACCAGCCCTATTTCCTCAATCTCCACTATCGGGACGTCGCTCACACGCTCGTCCTCGGGGCGACGGGAACCGGCAAATCGTTCCTCTTGAACTTCCTGATCACCCACCTCCAGAAATATGACCCTCACACGTTCATCTTCGATCTGGGCGGAAGCTATCGCCACCTGGCGCATCTTTTTTCGGGGAGCTACCTGCCGGTCGGACTCGAACGGCAGTCGTTTGTCATCAACCCGTTCAGCCTGCCGCCGACGAAGGAGAACTTTCAGTTCCTGTTCTCCTTCATCAAGGTGCTGATCCAGTCGGGCGGCTACCGCTTAGACGAAAACGACGAGCGGGACCTCTTCGAGCAGATCGAAAACCTCTACGAGGTCGAACCGGAACAGCGACGGCTCTTCACCCTCTCCAATATCCTCCGACGCGACCTGCGCCAGCATCTCTATCGCTGGGTCCGGGGCGGGCCCTATGCGGCGCTGTTCGATAACGTCCAGGACAACCTGTCCTTCTCGCGCTTTCAGTGCTTCGATTTCGAGGGTATGGACCGCTATCCGCAGGTCCTGGAGCCGCTCGTCTTCTATATCCTCCACCGGGCTTCGGCTTCGATTCAGGATCCGAGCCTGGCCACCACGTTCAAGGTCTTCGTGATGGATGAAGCGTGGCGATTCATGCGCGATCCCACGATTCGCCTTTACATCACCGAGGCGTTGAAGACCTGGCGCAAGCGCAATGCGGCCATGATCCTGTCGACTCAGTCGAGTGCCGATCTGGATCAGAACGAGATGTTACAGATCGTGCTCGAAAGCTGCGCGACCACCCTGTTTCTGGCCAATCCCGGCATGGATCGCGAGACCTACCGGCGCATCTTCCACCTGAACGAAACCGAGGCGGATCGGATTGCGCAGCTGATCCCCAAGCGCCAGATCCTGATCAAACGCCCGGATCTCTCGAAAGTCGTCAATCTCAATATCGAAGAGAAGGGCTACTGGCTCTATACGAGCGATCCCTACGACGACCATCGCCGAAGCAAGATCTTCGAACAGTTGGGCTTCGGGCCGGGCCTCGAAGAACTGGCTCGCGGCACTCGCCGCCCTTCCCAAAGGAGCAACCCATGAAACGACCCTCCATTTGTCTGATTGCGTCCGCCATGTCCTGCCTGATCCTCCTCGGCGGATCGCTTTTTGCCTCGGGGAGAAGTCTGGTCGCACTGGACTCACCGAATACAGAGGTGATGCTGCCGGAACCCGGGCAGCAGTCCTCACGCCTGGTTCACTATGGCCGTCGCGACGTCATCGACGTCCAGGCGAAGCTTCGCTATACGACCCTGATCGTTTTGCCTGAAGACGAACGGATTCTCGATTTCGTCTGCGGCGACAAGGAATACTGGGTCGTCGAAGGCGTCGAGAACTTCGCTTACGTCAAACCCTCGAAGCTCGGCGCCGAGACGAATCTCAATCTGATTACGGCAAGCGGCAACGTCTACTCCTTCGTCCTCACGGAAGTCTCCAAACAGGCCGGAGCCCAACCCGATCTGAAGCTCTTCGTCGAACTCAAAGACACCGCAATGCTCTCGGCCATGAAGTCCGATCCACGCTTCGTTCCCGCCTATCAGATCGATGACTTTCGCCGCCAAGTCGAGATCGCCAAAGAAGAGACGCGAAAGACCCGAGAGAAAGCCAAAGCCCGGATCGAAGAGGAGACCACACAGTTTCGGTCCACCTATCCGCTGAAGCTCCAATTCGGGTATCGCTTCAAGGCCGCAAAGAAGCCCTTTAACGTCACCTCGATCTATAACGACGGCAAGTTCACCTTCATTCGGGCAAATCCGCAAGAGGTGCCGGCGCTTTACGAGATCAAGGACGGAAAGCCCAACCTCATCCAGTTCGATTACCACGACGGTACCTATGTTGTTTCGAAGGTGCTTGATCGAGGGTATCTCGCCATCGGCAAGAAGAAGCTGAAATTCAGTCACGAGGACTAAGCCCATGACGGAAAAGCCGCAAACCAACCAGGAGAACCCCCGGCCCCCGGCAGTTCTCGATCGAGTGACAAAACCCGCCGGGGTCCTGCCGAAGAATATCCAGACCTGGGTGATCCTCGGTGTGGCGCTCCTGATGATCGTCGTACTGGCCATCGACACTCCCCAGCGGACGGCGCCTCCAGCCGAAGGGCCCGCCGAGGTGAAGTCGGTCATCGATCCCAACGAAAGCCGGATCCAGGAGTATCGGCGAAGGATCGAAGAACGGGCCCAAAGACTTGCCGCCGAACGAGCACGCCTCGAGCAGGCGCAGCAGTCCCTGGGCGCTCAGCCGGAACCACTCGCGGATCCGGCGAACTCCTACCCGCCGCCTCAGTATCGTCCGGAACGCGTCAGCCGTGAACGAAGCTCCGTCGAGCGCGACAAGGAGGAGCGAGCCTACCAGGCGCTTTTCGCCTCGAATGTCGCGCAAAGCTATCGACCGAAACCCGAACAAAAGGACACGCTGTTTGCGACCCAGAACCCGCCTTCCCTATCCGCTTTGATCCCTCCCACCGCCGGGCCAGATTATCGCCAGTCGCCTCTCCCCTTCTATGTGCCGGCGTCTGGCCCGGTCCCGCCTTCACCGCAAGTACCGAATCCGGCATCTCCTGCGGAAGAAGTGGCGGCCGCGCAGGAGCCGATCGCCGAGCCGAATGCTGAGCCGACCGCAACGAAGCGGCGCCGGCCTCCTGTCCTGAAGGATACGAGCGAAGCCGACAGGAAACAGTATCGCCTCTTCGAAGGCACCGTCCTGGAGTCGGTCCTGACCAACCGTCTGACCGGATCCTTTGCCGGGCCGGTCAACTGCATGCTCACCGAGGACGTCTACTCCCGCGACCGTCAGCGACTGCTGATCCCCAAAGGAAGCCGGATCCTGGGTGAGGTCCGCACAAGTCGATCAACTGGGCCAGGAACGCCTCGCGGTCGTCTTTCATCGGATCATCATGCCGGACGGATTCTCGCTCGATCTCGACCAGTTTCAGGGCCTCAATCAAATCGGAGAAACCGGTCTCAAGGACAAGGTGGATCGCCACTACCTGAGACTCTTCGGAGTGTCGTTGGCCATCGGCGCCATTGCCGGTCTGGCCCAGGCCGGGACCCGTTACGGAAATGACTACTCGGCCGGTGATGCCTACCGCCAAGGCGTCTCACGAAGCGTATCCGCCTCGTCGCTTCAGATCCTCAATCGATATCTGAACGTGCTGCCGACCTTTACGGTCCGCGAAGGTCACCGAATCAAGATCCTTCTGGCCGGGGACCTCCTGGTTCCGGCCTATGCGGACCATCCCGAGCCGGCGGACTTTTGAGGGAGGAGGAACCATGATTTTCCGATTGCTTTTACTTCGTCTGCTTTCACCCTGTTTGTACCGGATCCTCATCGGAGGATTCCTGGTCTTTGTCTCGGTGTTCTATCTGCTGGCGATCATCTTTATGTTCGCCGGGCGGGGAGGGCACTGATGAAGCTCCAGAAGATCGCGGTTTTCATCCTGATCGTTACGGTGCTGGCATCGTCCGCCAATGCCCAGCTCTTCTTTCCGACCCTCGTCTACGATCCGACCAACTATGCGAACGCCGTCCTTCGTTACGGCGAAATGCAGTCGATGCGGAGCTGGCAGGTTCAGACCTTCTGGCAGGTGGTCTATACCGTCCGGGCATTGCAGCAGGAGTACGACCATCTCCTGTTTATGGCGCAACAGATGGCCGATAAGGAACGCTACCGGGCTGCCTTGACCCCCTGGCGGAGATCCGAGGCCGCCGACCGGTATGGAACGACCGGTCCCTGGAGTAAAGCCATCAACCGGGGACGATCCGTTCTGGAAGGCTACCGGCAGGCCATCGAGGAACTCTCCGATTACGGCCGGGCGATTGCCGAGATTCCCGAAGCTCAGCTTCGACGGGTGATGACCCGTTACGGGACCGTGGAGTTGGCCGATGCCGCCAATCTCCACGGGATCGAACTTGTCGGCAGCCTCCGCGACCATGCAGACGCCGTCGAACGGGCCATTCGTCTCTCGAAAACGACTCCCTTTCGGACAATGAGGACGACAACTCCCAGATTGCCGTTCTGAACCAGATCAACGCCGCCGGAACGATCGCACTTCGAACGACGCAGGACACCAACCAATTACTCGTCTCGCTCCTCGAGCACGAGATCACCGATTCGAAACGGCGGCGAGATGCGGATGCCGCAGCCATCAACACCCATATCGCCTTCGAGCGGGAAGCCCTGGATATCGGAATGGCCGGGATCCGGGGGACGACCGAAGTGCTTCAGAACTTTCGATTGCCCTGAGGAGAGGGATTGGCGAAATGCCCGACCTGAACTACTTCACCGCGATTCAGCAAGCCATCATCGATTTGCTGACCCGCCACACGAACCTGTTTCTGATCATGGGTCGGAATCTCTTTACCGGTTTCGCGATCATCCTCATCTCGTGGTTTGGAATCCGCGCCGCTCTCTCCGCTTCGGATCACGAGGGCGGTTTCCGAATGTCGAGACTCGCCAGCCTGATTCTGACGATCGCGTTCTGTCAGGCCATGATCACCTATTACGATCGGCCCCTGCCGGCACTCGGCCTGAGCTTTAAGGACGTCATCATTCAGCAGGGGATCTTCCTGTCCAATCGAATCGAGCTGGCGACGGCAAGCGAAGTGCAGCTGCGCCTTTACGAAGTCGTCTACACGATGGAGTGGCCCTACTTTCTGGACGTCCTCTCGATCATCCGATACGTCGTGGTGATGCTGGCCGTCATTCTCGCCCAGGTGGCCGTATTGGGAGTCATCTCGTTCGGCTGGGCGGCGCTGGGCGTCATCGTCCTGGTGGGTCCGATCTTCATTCCGTTTTTCATCGTTCCCCATTTCGAATGGCTCTTTTGGGGATGGTTTCGGGCCTTCATTCAGTACGCCTTCTACCAGGTGATCGCGCACGCCTTCGTCTTCATCTTCGGAAACCTCTTGATCCGCTTTCTCGACGCCCATCCGCCACCCTTTGACGGAGCGCGACTGGCCATCCTGTTCGTCCCGTTTCTCTTTCTGCTTGTGGCGTTTATCTATGGCCTCCTGAAAGTCCCGAGTCTCGTCAACGGCATCTTTACCGGCCGGGCGGGCGAAACCGCTCTGCCGCGCCAGTTCAGCTAAGCGAAGATTATGGATAAGACACCCCTGTTACCGCCGCCCCCGAAAGAGTTCAGCCAGGCCAAGCGGCTCTACATGGAGCAGTTCGGCTCGGCTCTGGTGACGAACACCTACTTGAAGATCGCCTTGCTGAGCCTCTCGGTGGTGCTGGTCGGGTTGATCCTCCTGAATTTCAAGACCTATCGGGCCTTCGCCGACCTCAAGCCGCTCGTGATCCGCATCGACGACGTGGGGCGGGCCGAGGCCGTCAAATACGATGCCCTCCGATACAAACCGCAGGCCCCCGAGATCAAGTACTTCCTGATCCAGTTCGTCACCCGCCACTACGGGCGGGTTAGGGCCACGGTTCGCGAGAACTACTCCTCCTCGCTCTACTTTCTCGACGGGCGCCTGGCCGATGCGACGATCGAAGCCAACCGGAAGAACCAGACGATCGAAGAGTTTCTGGCGGGAAACGGTGAGGAGATCGAGATCAACGTCCGTAACGTCTCGATCGAGGACCTTCGCTCGCCGCCCTACAAGGCATCGGTCGACTTCGAAAAGATCTACTACACGGCCCAGGATCATCTCGAGATCCGGCGCGACCTCTGGGTCGCCCACTTCGTCTTCGTCGTCAAAGACCAGGTCCCCAACACCCTGGTACCGATCAATCCGCTGGGTCTGACCATCACCTACTTCCGGGAAGACCAGGCCTTTCAGTAACGCGATGATCAAAAACGCTTTCTTTGTGACGAGCATTCTCTTTCTGGCGGCACTCTTCTACCTGATGCAGGAACTCCGCTTCCTGATCCCCTACCGGCACCTCTTAGTCTCCGACTACGGATGGACGATTCTGGGTGTCTCCGCCTGGTTCTTTTTCAACCTGCTCGCCGGAGTCTTTGTCCTCAGCCGAAGGCTCTTTCTGAAGAACACCGGAGAGAAGCTGGCTCACCTCGAGAAACAGTTGAGATCTGGGCAGAGCATCTCCGAGGAACTCAGCGAGCGTCTGCGGGAGGAACCATGAGGGGACGACTGGAGCGCGAGCCTCACCCGGATCTTCGCGACGAGCCCAACCACCGATCCCTGTCGCGTGCCGGCGGCTCAGTCGACAGTAAAGACCTTCCGCGCACGCCCTCAACTGAACGACCGGTTCAAGACGATCCGCGGACAAACGCTCGCGAGCGCCGCTGGTCGCGGAATCGAAGCTTCGAGTTGCGGGAATCCGAACTCGAGACGATGACGGAAATCGGGCGGTTTCGAATGATCGACGTCCGGGACCTGGTCGACTTCTCGCTACGAGGGAAACCGATCCCGGGCCGAACAGGATCTTCGAAACCTCATCCGTCAGCGGCTCGCCCGCCGGATTCGGCTTGTCTTGCCGACAGGAAATCGCACCCACGTCGTTGTCCTGACCCGTCAAGGCGCACGCTTCCTGAACCGTCACCCCGAGACCCGGGATCGCCTCGGAAATCAGAAGCTTTACTCCGGCTTCGTCAAACCGGCTGAAGCGCGCCATGACGCCGCCATCTACCGCATGTATCAGCTCGAGGCCGAAAAGATCCGACTCGAGGGAGGAAAGATCCGCCGGGTCGTCTTGGACTACGAGCTTAAAGAGAAAGTCTTTCGCCCGCTTTCGAAACTGCGACAACGCGGAGACGAACGCGGCACTCCGAGAAAAGCAGAAGGAGGTCGCCAGCCGCCACGATCTGCCGATCGTTCGAGGCCGGGTCGCCTTCCCGGATCTTCGGATCGAATACGAGACGCGGGACGGTGAACTGGACCATCGGGATCTGGAACTGGCAACCGAGCACTACCGTCCCGGCCAACTCGCTCAAAAGCGGCAGGCCGGATTCAAGATCTACTTCGCCGGCACCTCCCGGTCTTCCGGTTCCACCGTCAAAGAGGAACGGGAACTCACTGCGGAGATCCTCAGGTGATGACCCAGCAACAGCGGATCGAAGCACTCCAGGAATTCGGGTACAACGAACGGGAAGCCGCCTTTCTCGTACTCGCAGCCCTTCATGGCGGTTACTTTGTGCGCCGCCAGTACAGACCGTTCGTGGGTTGCCGTAACGGTACGACCGTGATCCAACTCGTGGAGGATCGGCGGCCAATCGCCACTCGCCGCGCCACGGTCTTTCCGAACAACACCGGGGTCTTTCACCTCTCGTCCCGTCCGTTCTTCGAGGCTCTGGGCGATCCGAACAACCGCAACCGCCGCCAGCGATGCTCCCTCCGCCATCAAGACCAAACTGATGGCCCTCGATTTTGTGCTGACTGATCCGGAGCGAACCTACCTGGCCACCGAACGCGAGAAGGTCGATTACTTCACCAATCACGAGGAAACTCTCGTCCGGATCTCCTACCGAGGAAAGCTCTACTCCTCGAAGCAATCGGATGACGAAACCATCCGCTACTTCGTCGATAAGTTTCCCCTCTTTGTCTCGTCTGACGACGCAGACTCTTCGCCTGTGGTCTCCTTCTGCTACGTCGACTCGGGGGCTCGATCGCTGGCGGGCTTCGACACGTTTCTCAACCAGTACAGCCGACTGTTCAGCAGTTGGGCACGCTTCGGCTCTTCTACATCGCGGACACGGAACGACACTTTCAGGCGGCAAGACGCAGAGTGAAATCCCTTGTCGCGTTGCTCGACTCCGAGGCGAGCAAACGAGACCTATGCTGCCGGCCTTCTCGAGTACTTCCGTCTGGAGCACCTCTACGAAACCAAACAGTTTCAATCCCTGAGCCGGGACAGATTGATCCGTCTGAAGAGAGCTCGCCGACTCTTCAACAGCCCGGACACCCAATCCCTCTTCGACTCTGGAAAGAGGATGGCGATCGTGCGGTCACCGAAAGGATCCAGGATCGCGGAGCTTACCGTTTCCGATTTCTGTGGACTTTCAAACCTGCTCGCCTGGAGCACAACTATGACTTTCTCGACAGCTTTAACAGGCGCTGAATCACTTCTTGCGCCGCCAAGACGATCGACGACTTGTCTGCATCAGGGTTTCGACCGTAGATTTCACCGCAGCTTCACCCGCTCGATAAGGCCAAAGCCAAGAATTATCAATACATTGCGAAACCGCGTCGCGTCCCTTTGGGCGCTTCGCGGGGTCGTGGGGTGGGCGGGAGCGACCCCGGTCATTGGGCGCCTGAGGCGCCCAGACCTTAACTCCTCCCCCGAAGGTTCGGCCAGGGTCGCTCCCGCCCACCCCACAACTCACTACAGCGTAGGGCAAGCATCCCTGCTTGCCTCCTGAGGTTCACGACTCACACCGAGTTCATGAACCGGCAACCCTCGAACGTGTCTTCTGCAGGCCATGAAACGACTCTACGAAAACAAACCATTCGTGAGCTTCCTCGTTGCCGCCGCAACGACGGTCCTGGTCCAGTACTGGCTCCCCTTTCCCAAGGACAACCCGGTCCTCGAACTCATCGGCGCAGAACGCCCGCGCACTCTTTCTGGCCTTCAAACTGATCTATGTCGCGCTCTCCTTCACTTCGCCCTACATCGTGACCTCGGCCACGCTTTCACTGGCCTACATCTTCCTCGTCCGAAGAAACAGCGGCACCCTCCATGGACGCCTGCCCCGCTATGTCGAACCCACAGAACGCGACGAGCTCTACCTCGTCCTCGGCGAAGTCCACCATCCCAAAAAGCCCGTACCGGCCGAGCGTCCCCGTTGGCTGACGATCCCCCGTCGGGGACTCTTTACCGGCCTGGCCATTTTCGGTGCGACCGGTACGGGCAAGACGAGCTGCTGCATGGTTCCCTTCGCCGAGCAGATCCTGGCCTACCGGGCAAGCGATCCCGATCGGCGGCCGAGCGGCCTGGTACTCGAAGTCAAAGGGGACTTCTGCCACAAGGTGAACGAGATCCTGACGCGACACGGCCGGGCCGACGACTACGTCGAAATGAGCCTCGCTTCCGAGTATCGCTACAACCCGCTTCACAACGATCTCGAAGCCTACGCCCTGGCTTACGGGATCGCGTCACTTGTTGAACAACCTCTTCGGCAAAGGCAAGGAGCCCTTCTGGCAGCAGGCCTACACGAACCTCGTCAAGTTCATCATCCTGCTCCACAAGGTCGTCTACGACTACGTCACGCTCTTCGACGTCTACGAATGCGCCATCAATCCCGATCTTCTCGAAAAGCGCATCGAAGAGGGACGACACCGCTTTCGCGAGACGACCACCCTGATGATCCACCCGGACGCGTTTCTCGATCACGAGCATCTGGAAGATCTCCCCTTCGAAATGGATCCGGAGACGAACCGGCTCAAGGCGGTCTTGACCGAAGACCTCGTCGATCAACTCGAGCGTCGCGGCATCCAGTATGAAATCCAGACCGAGACCGCCGGGGCGTCCGAAGCAGCCAGGGAGGATAAGCAGGCTCAGTTCGAAGCCGTCGAGCGATGGTTCTTTCACGACTGGATGCGGATCGAGCCCAAGCTCCGAACCTCGATCGTCGAAGGAATCTCCGTCTTTCTTTCGCTTTTCGACGACAACCCGGCCGTCAAGACGCACGTTCTGCCCTCCGAAGGAATGCTACGACCCGGAGATGAACCGCGACGGCCGATACGGCAAGCCGCTGCCTCCTTTCTCCGAGCTGATCGAACAGGGCAAGGTCTGCGCTCTGAACTTCCCCGTCTCGGCCAATCCGGGCCTGGCCCGAGCGATCGGCACTTTCTTGAAACAGGACTTCCAGCGGGCCATGTTGGACCGGATCCCCAGGATCGAATCCCAGGATGACCGGTACTGGCGGGAAGTGTTGTTCCTCTGCGACGAGTACCATTCCTTTGCCACTGTCGGTGAGAGCGATCCGACCGGCGACGAGAAGTTTTTCAGCCTCTCCCGGCAGGCCCGCTGCATTCCGATCGTCGCCACGCAGAGCATCAGTTCGCTTCGATCCACCCTGCCCGGGGAATCCTGGCGGACGCTGCTTCAGACCTTTCGCACCAAGATCTTCCTGGCCCTTTCCGACGACTTCAGCACTCGGGTGGCCAGCGAACTGTGCGGAAAAGAAGAACAGCTGCGGCTTCACTACAACCTCTCCGAGCACGGCCAGGACGCCCGGGTCAGTGTGCTCACCGGCCGCACCACGGCCCACAAGTCGAGTGTCAGCGCCAGTAAGAGTTACAGCGTCGTCCGGGACGCCGTCTTCGAACCCAAGATCTTCGCCGAACTCCGAAACGCCCAGTCGATCGTCCTGGCCTACGACGGGTTCAATCCCCATCCGCCGTCTTACTGCTACCTGAAGCCCTACTTTCGGGATCGAAACTTGAGCTACTTCGAACAGCTCGATCAAGGAGAAATCGGATGAGCTTCGACGTGATCCTGCCCTTTCTTCGACCGATCGAAAACCTCATCCGGGACCCGGAAGTCAGCGAAATCATGATCAATGCCCCTTCCCGCGTCTTCATCGAACGACACGGCCTGGTGGAGCCGGTTCGTGGGGTCGAGATCTCGGAGAAGAGCCTGCAGATTGCCGCCCGAAACATCGCCCGGGCACTTGACGACGAGATCTCCGAGGAAAAGCCGATCCTCGACTCGCGGCTTCCGGACGGCTCGCGGGTCGCCGCGGTCTTTCCTCCGTGTTCTGTCGGCGGAACCACCTTGACCATCCGGAAGTTCCACAACAAGCGCTTTACCGCCGAAGAGCTGATCCGGATCGGCACGCTGACCACCGATCTCGTCAATACGCTGCAGAAGGCCATCGAATCGGAGAAGAACATCCTGATCAGTGGCGGTACGGCCAGCGGCAAGACGACGCTGCTCAACGCACTGACGGCCTTCGTCCCCGCATCGTGTCGATTGATTCTGATCGAGGATACGGCCGAGATCCAGATCGATAAGGCCAACCTGGTGCGCCTCGAGGCCCGTCGCGATCATCCGGGACTGCCGGCCGTCACGATCCGGGATCTCTTGCGGGCGGCCCTTCGCCACCGGCCCGATCGGATCATCCTCGGCGAAGTGCGGGGCGGGGAAGCCTTCGATCTCCTCCAGGCGCTCAATACCGGCCATTCCGGAACGCTCTCCACGATCCACGCCAACTCGGCCGAGCAAGCCGTTGCTCGCTTTACGAGCTGTGTCCTTCAAAGCGGTGTCGAACTGCCCTACACGGCCGTGCGAAGCAGCATCGCCGACTCGATCCATCTCCTTCTGCACATCGAGCGACGAAAGGGCAGGCGCCAGGTCGCGGAGGTCCTCGAAATCCAACACTACGATCCGGGACGGGACCGGTATGAACTCCAAGTCCTGTACCGCCGAAATGGAGCAGACCATGATTGACCCAGCATCAAGAACCGACACCTTGAAAGACCAGAGCACCGACTCGGAAACGGCCGCCGCCTATATCCGCGACAACTTCGAACCCAAAGACCGAGTCGCGCTCGTCCTCGTCAACCGAAGACATGGCGGCGTGGTTCAGCGGATCGCCTCGGCCGAGCGAATCGCCGCCGAAGACTTCCAGCGCTGGCTTCGCTTCATGAACTCCCGCCGTTACGAAGTCTATCTCTCCATGAATGCCCTCCGACCCCAGGCAACCGGCCGGACCAAGGAGGACATCGGCACCATCCGCCACATCTATCTCGATCTCGACCACGGAGGCCCCGAAGCGCTGAATCGTCTCCTCGAACGAACCGACATTCCGACCCCGAACTATGTCGTCCAGAGCTCGGCCGGAAAGTACCAGATCATCTGGAAGGCGGAAGGCTTCGAGCAAGACCAGGCCGAAGGAATCCAGCGAGCCCTCGTCCGGGAAACCGGCGCCGACCCCGCCGCAACCGACTCCTCCCGGGTCCTCCGAATCCCCGGCTTCCTCAACCACAAATACGACCCGCCCCATCCGGTCACCGCCGAGAAACTCTCCGACGAAATCTACCGCCCCGACCAGTTCCCTCGCTTCACCCCCGAACAGCTCTCCCCAATCTCCGGAGAACGCCAACTCCCCGACGGCCACCGCTCCCAATCCGAAAAAGACTGGGCCTACGCCATGCGAGCCCTGGCCCGAGGAGTCCCCGAGGAAAAGATCATCACCGCCATGGCCGAATTCCGCTCCGACAAGACGATCCTCGGTATTACGCAAGACACACCGTCAAAAAAGCCGCAGCCGCCTTCCGACAACGAACCCACTCCCGCGCCGGGCCCGCAGCAATCGAGCGCGACCGTTGATTCGGCTGGATAGCGGCGAGCGGAAGCTCCGCCGCGCGGCTGGGGCGACGCTCTTCCACTCTTCCCCAAACTGGCCCACCTCACTTGCGCAAAAATCCTTGGACTGCACAACGAGAAAAATACAACCCCAGAGCCTGGCCGCGAAAGCAAGGGCGCGTTCAGCGATGACCTGCTCCCAAAGCAGAACCTGACGATCTTCACAACCTACTCATTTTCAATAACTTGCTGAAGTTAGAGGAATCGCCGTTTTGCCGATTTTGGACGATTTTCCACGTTTTGGCCAGATTCTCTCACACAGGGTCTCACACAGGAGAATCGGAGTCGGTGAAGCAGGGCTGTTTATGAGGGAAGCGAGGTAGACCAGATCCGGCCTTATGAATTCTGGCAGAAAGTGCACAGGAAATTACAAGCCCAAAGGAGGAGTGGATAGCGGAGTTCGCCAGTTCCCCCTCCAGGGAGGACCTCGGCAGAAGGATATGTGCCGGTCTGGGTTCGAATACAAGTACTACCAGCGCATTGAATATGGCCAGCGGAACTTGTCGCTTAAGACCTTGAATCGACTGTCGAATGCTTTTGGAGTCGACGTCGCCGAGTTGTTCAAATTCCAATCAGTTGCAAGCCGCAGTGATCCCTGAAATGGGCCTATCAGATTCCAGTGATGGTTATGTCACGAGTGATATGAGATTAGTTGGCCCCCGCAGAATACAAAGCACCTCCATGGACGATCTCTCCGTCCATGACAGTGAGAACGACCCGAATCTCTCCGAGGTCTGAGATTGGCTGTGCGAACAGGTCACGGTCGAGCAGGATGGTGTCTGCCCATTTGCCCGGTTCGATGGTGCCTTTCTCCTTCTCTTCGAACTCCGCATATGCCGCGGAGATGGTATAAGCCTGCAGACACTGCTCAAGACTTAACCTCCGTCCATCAGGACCGGGGCGTTCGACAGCCATCCTTATCACCTCAAAGGGCGAGAGCAGGGAACTGGCCGTGATTGCATCGGTGCCAAATGCAATGGTGACTCCCGACTCGAGCAACGCTCGACACGGAAAGAGGTTTATCGGCTTGGCCTGCCCCAGCTTCGTTCTAATGTCGAAGTGTGCCAGAAGAGGAGGTTGGATACTCGCGATCACGCCGGCGCGCGCGTATAAAGGAATCCAGTCGGATGGAATGTCGTGGGCGTGTTCGATCCGGAATCTGAGATCCGGAGAACCCAGAGCCTCGTGGACCTGATTGAAGAGCTTCAGAAAGCGCAGCCCGCCGGCGTGGACCATGATCTGCAGTCGCGCCTTCGATGCCTCCAGAATCCATTCTCTTACCTCGCCCTCAGTCGGGAGAATTGCCCAGCGGTCCAGCCTTGTCGGAATTGACGTATCTCCCTCGATCCAGGGGATATCCCTGAAAAGCTTCAGACCGCCCCAATGGAGAAGGCGATCCCCCCTGCCGTTAGCAGCAATATAGTCGCGCAGCCTCTCCCAGCCCAGAAACGGGACCCCGGCGTAGATCCGAATGGGAAGCCTGTGCTCTCGATCCAGCATCTGGAAGACGAGTAGTTCCTGCCAGTTCCCGGTGTGGTGTACCGAGGTGACCCCAAGGGCAGCGAGACGGTGCATGAGGGCTTCGGCCTCATCACCTGCAGTCCCCAAGTGTCTTTCAACCTGGGCGGCGTCGATGAGCCACATAGGCCCTCCGCGAATCAGCCCGGTGGGTATTCCATTCGGATCGAGGGCAACTCCCTGAAGGTTTCGGCTCGAACTCACAGTTATTCCGGCTGCCTTCAGAGCCTGCGAATTGGCCAGTCCGGCTCCTCCGTGGTTCCTTACGAGCCAGACCGGATTGTGTCCGGTAACGGAGTCGATCCATCCCCTTTCGGGCAGCTCACCGCCCCACTTCCGTTCGTCCCAGCCCTCTCCCAGGATCCATTCTCCCTCCGGAACCGATCGGGTATATCCGGCGACAGTTTCGATGAACTCCCGCTTGCTTGACGCCCAGCGCAGATTGATCGATTCCTTGGGCGGCTTGAGATCAAGAAGATGAAAATGGGCATCGATGAACCCGGGTAATACCGAATTTCCTCCAGCATCAACCAGCTTTGTCGAAGGCTGGCGAGAAGACAGCACCTCCTCGTTCGTACCAACGAGGAGGATGCGATGACCTACAAATGCAACTGCCTCCGCTCGCGGTTGATTCGGATTGCCGGTCCACACCCGGGCATTCCAGATGATCAGGGTCGGCTGGCACTCCGCCCCTTCGAGTCTCCGGCTTCTGAGCGGGGCGATAGCCACTGCCAGGGTCAGCACCGTTACCAGTGATAATGTCAGTCTTTGAACCATGGTTCGTGCAGTCCGACTTCGAACCCAAATGCGGGTACAGTCGCCGCAGTCAGGGCATCTCTGATTTCGCCTTGATGCGCTCTTCTGCCTTCCGGTTGTTCGGATTCAATTCGAGCGACTTTCGATAGTGATACACCGCCTGATCGCGGTCCCCCAAATTCCAGTATCCGTCGGCAAGACTGTCATGCGCATTGGATGATGCCGGGTAGTCTTCCACGTTGACCTCGAAGACATGGACTGCTTCATCCGTTCTTCCCTGCCGCAAAAGGTGGTAGCCGACGTCGTTCAGGACCCATTCATTCAAGTCGAGCTGTTCGGACGGTTGCTTCTTGAGCTCCCGATACCTTTTTATCGCCGATGCCACACCCTCGCTGTTGATCATCCTATAGATTTGCTTGGCCAGCCAAGGTTTGACCACAATGGGTTCTGGGGATAGTCCCAGAGCGGCGTCCAGTGCGGCACTTACGACGGGACGAATCGATCCGCGGTCGCGGTTCATCATCACGACGACGGCAATTCCCTGTTCTGGCATCAATTGCAGGTCGGTTACGAAACCCAGGTCGCTGCCGGAATGCCCGACCATTCTGTGCCCTCGATAGGTCCAAAGAAACCAACCCAACCCCATATGCGAGAACCCTTCACCTGTGGGCTGCCACATGAGCTCGTAGGTGGAGTCCGCCAGAATTCGCACGCCGTCCAAAGCACCCCGATTGAGATTCGCTAATGCCCAACGACACATTTCCGAGCCGTTCGAGAAGAGTGTCGCAGCGGGAGAAAGCGCCCGGTTATACGGAAACAAGCGAGTTGAGGTGATCTCGTAGGCAAGACTCACAATATGGGGGCCAGCCAGTTCGTTGTTGCGAGCCCGCTCGAGCAGCAGTGTGCTCTGGTTCATAGCGAGTGGTTGCAGAATGTGCTTCTGAACGTACTCTTCGAATACTTCGCCGCTGATCTTGGCAACGAGGTCTCCAAGCACAGCGTAACCGATATTGCTGTAGTGGAATTCGGTTCCGGGAGAAGCGATAAGGGACCGCGCTCCAAGGCTTCGGACGAACCGTTCCAGGGCACCGCTGTCAAATTGGGCATTTTCGAATTCGGGATTCTCCACATTCGGCATTCCGGAGCTGTGGCTCAGCAATTGCCTCGCCGTAATCTGGGCGTACCAGGGATCTGCCATCCGGAAATAGTTCAGGTAGTGGGCCACCGGGGCATCCAGATCCAGTTTCCCCTGCTCAACCAGTTGCAGCACGCCGGTCGCCGAAAAGGTCTTGGTGACCGAGGCCATTTGGAAGAGTGTCTCAGGCGTCACCAGTGCATTCGGTTCTTCGAGGTCCCGAACGCCAAAGGCCTCCAGGTAGTCTATCCTCCCGCCGCGAATGACTGCGACTACCATCCCGGGCGCCTTGAGGTCTGCGACTGCCTGCTCCAGAACGGGATGCAGGCGATCATAAAGTCCTGCGCTACTGGACAGCATGTTGTTGCTTGTGGTCAGTCCTATGATGGCGACTAAACCAATGGATAGCGGGCCCAACGGACGAAGTCTTCCGGATTTCACGGGCACCTCACCTTCTCTTTATTAGTCACCGTGGTTCATTCCAAGTTCCTGAAGTCGCACCTTGATGCTCAAGTTGAAAAATGGACGCCCGGTCCCTGATGGAAGCTTTCCTACTGCTCGAGCCAATGCAATGGGGGATTCCATTTCAACATGGTCTACGGGACTCGGGGTTCCATCGATTGCAACGACTGGTCCTCGAACGGGGAATGGCCGCTCAGCTGCGAAGGGATGGGGGAGCTCGACCGGATCACATCCGGCTCGAGACTGCCAACGGTTGAAAGTGTTCACCACATGAAGAACTGGCTCGACTGTCTGAGGACGCGCCAGGAGCCGAACGCCCCCATGGAGGCTGGCCACGCCCATGCGGTTGCAGGCATTCTGGCCGACGAATCCTATGTCCGCGGACGGAGGATGGTCTACGCCCCGCCCCAGAGAGAGATTGCCGAGGAGTGAGCCGAAATGCAAAGTGCGAAATGCACTCAACCGCCCGATTTCCAGAACCCCTCGGCTGTTGCTGTGGTCCCCTCAGTCTACACGGTGGGCCGCGAATTCGCGCAGTCCCATCAGGCTGAAGAGTAGTTCATCGACCGTTCCACCCGGGCTGCGGAGGAACGTAATCTTGACCGGAAATCCAACCGGATGAAACATTGTCTCCGAGTCCGCAAACAGCTCGCCTTTCCCATTCTTGCTTTCTCCCAGGAGGTGGCCGTCTTCGAGGGTGATGGTAAAGATTTCGCCGGACTCGCTGGTGATCTGTGCCGGGGCGTCAAGGCGATAGCGCCCCACGTAGGAGCGCAGAACGGACGCATCGACCTCAGCGGGAACTGGAACCTGTTCGGGAGCCAGCTTCTCACCCAGGTAAATGGCTGCAATCGTGTGGGCCAGGTCGGCGGCGCTGGGCAGGGGCCCGGGCGGACGCATCCCGATATTGCTCAACACCACAACACTGAAGTGCAGGTCCGGATAGCGGGCGATGAACGAGTTGAAACCGGTGATGTCGCCTCCGTGGGAGATTTCACGCGCGCCGCGAAACTCGGTGATCATCCAGCCGAATCCATAGGGAGCCTTTCGGCCATCGTTTAACTGTACCGGAGTCAATGCGGCCTCGATACTGGCGGGACGAAGTAGGCGATTGTCATACCAGGACTGGTCCCACAGATAGAGATCCTCGACCGTAGAATACAGTCCGCCTGCGGCATAGGCGTCTTCCACGGAATGGGGAGGCGTCGCCCGAAAACCATTGCCCTCGTTCAGGTAGCCCTGGGCTCGCGAGGAGACCGACGCCGCCGAGTCGAGACCCGTGTTTTCCAGCATCAGGGGCTTGAAGATGTTCTCATCCAGAAACGCGGCATAGGAGAGACCGGAGACTTTCTCTATGAGTTTGCCCAGCACCATGTACCCCGTATTGCTGTAGTTCAGGCGATCCCCCGGGCTCGCGTCGAGAGGCATCGCATTCGCCTGATCATAATTGACAAAGTCTGGCAGGCCGGAGGTGTGGGTGAGCAGCTGCCGGACCGTGATATCGCCGTGTGAGAAGTCGGGCAGATAAGCCTGAACCGGCTGATCGAGATTGATCCGACCTCGCTCGGTCAAAATCAGGACGGCGGCAGCGGTGAACTGCTTTGTCACCGATGCGATGCAGACTCGGGTGGTCGGGGTCATGGGCACCCCTTTCTCGACGTCTGCCAGGCCGTATCCGTGCTCGTACAACACCCGGCCGTTCTCGGTGACCAGAACCGCAGCTCCCGGCGCTGCCGTGCCGATCGTCTGAAACAAGGAATCTACTTTCCGGGCAGGGCAATCGTCCATCGCCAGAGCCGCCCCCAGGAAGGAGGACAGCAGCATCGTGAAGGCTGGAAACAGAATTGTGTGTCGGTCGCAGTGCATGTGAACTCCTCGGGCACTCTGAATCTGGCGCAGAGGCCACAGCAGGAGAACGCATCCAGTACCCGGAAGGTTCTCCGGACCGGCCGGGAACTCCCCGGTGGCGGGTTTCGGATTCCGCGAGATTTTCGGGGTTCCGAGGTTTCGAGTTTCAGCGCGTAAGGTGCGATCGAGGCACGGATCTCGCAAAGCCTCCCTGAGTCGGGTCCTTTTCCGCGCCTCGAGTCTTCTTTCTCTTGCCTTCCGCTATCGCCTTAAGTTGACAATGCCTCTTTAATCAATGTACGGATCCGGCTGAGCATTTTGCCCCGCCAGTCGCCAAGCTCCTCGATTCTCGCGTCGATAAACTGAGAAGGAGACCCACTCTCCTGCAATCCGTTCCTCTTCATACCTGTTTCTCTCCCATGCACCTCGAGCGCGCCTAAGGTTGGAACTCAGCGGATGACAAGAAGCGCAGCTCCTGACCTTTCGCTGGAATGACTTGTTATGCGTCAGTCTGGAATCGGCCATTGCGGATTCCAGGCGATTTCCCGCAAATGGCCATCCGAATCTTGAGAGTAAACTGCGGAGCCACCCCAGAACGCCAAGCGTGATCAGGCTGATTCCTGCCTTCGTGTGAGGTCTCCCAAGACACAAACAGAACCAGATTGATTCCGAGAAGATGCGGGCTTTTTGATTTCTGCCCGCATAAGACTTCCCGGAATATCGCACTGAAAGTGCAGCAAAGCAAGTTCTTTCAGCTTCTTGCCGCCGACCCAGTCAATTTGTGCAGCCGCATTGTGATGATCGGCCACGCCTGGATCCGGGAAGTGAGCCGAACGCGACACCGACCATTCCCCTGATGACGAAGACGGAGCGGGCCTTCGCCGACCGGATGGAGGCGCAACGCAAATCCGGCGAGATCGCCAGCTGGCGCTTCGAGGCCCAGAAGTTCCGGCTGACGAGCGCCGCAGACCGGACCTGGTACACTCGACTTCAAGGTGCTCTACCCGGGCGGAAGGCAGGAGTCCATCGAGGTGAAGGGGATGCACATCTGGGAGGACGGCCTGCTCAAGTTTAAGATCGCCCAGAGCCAGTTCCCGGAGTACACCTGGTCACTCTGGCAGCGGAGGAAGACGCTGCATCTGAGCTGCGGGTTCATCAACTCCGTTCGAAAGGAAGAGTGGGTGGACTGGAGAAGGGCGAATCCTTCTGTCTAGAAATTGGCCAGAGCAGGCCAAGAATGTTGCCGCTGAAAGACCTCGTGTCGCAAGGACGCCAGTTTGCCAAGGAGATCGGCCAGATCGTGAGAACCGAAGCACCCGCCTGTTTGATCGGAGGAAGAAGCACCTGCTAAACTACCCCGACGTGCTTCGCGCCTCAACGATTCTCAGTTTGCTGATTTTCCTCCTGGCTCCGACCTTGGACCAGTTGGCTTGTGGCTTTTGTGGTCCGTCTCCTGAAACCACTGTGACAGCGAAACCGGTGCCTCATACAGAGGACAACTGCGTTCTCCAGGACGGGTTTGAGCGGTCGTCCCCATTCCCCAATGAAGAGCCAATCCACATTCACTTTTGCTTGCTTCACGCCACGAGTGTATCGTTGACGCAGGGGACCGTTCTTGGCTTTCAGCCGCAGTACGACGAACTCGAATTCAATGTGGAATTGATCAGAGATTCTCTCCCTTCCGACTTTTTTCACCCGCCATTAGCAGCCTGATCGCAATCCTTCTCCAACTCTGATTTATCAGTGGAACCCGGGTCTTAGTCTGTCCGGGAAACTGTTGATAGATGCTCAACTACTCAAGACCAAGGGGAAAAAGCGTTGTTCCTCAATAGAACCCTGGCCGCTCTGGCGGCGATATCGATGACAGTCTGCAGCCTGCTGCAGGCCCAAACAGATGTCAGAATTCCTGAGCGACTCACCCTGAAGGAGGCTCGGTCGCTTCTGGACAGCAATCCTGCCCTTCAAGCGAAAAAGCAGGAGATCGACGCCGAAAAGGGCGATGTCCTGGATGTGAAGCGATACCCGAATCCAACGTTTTCGTTCGGTTCAGAAGGGTTGGTGTTTGACTCGGAAAGAGGCAGCTTCGTGGACCGCCTTCAGCCCTTACTGACTCTGCGTCAGGAGTTCCTGACCGGGGGAAAGAGAGACAAAAGAACCCGCGTTGAAATGGCCGACACGGAGATCGCGTCGATTCAAGTGGAAGACCTGCTCCGGCTGCTCAACTACGATCTCAAACAGGTCTACTACCAGGTGGTCCTGGCTGAGCGCGACCTTGAGCTGGCTCGTAGGATTCTTCAGCGCTTCAAGGAAATCGTTCAACTGAACCGGACCCGCTTCGAGTCCGGGGAAATCTCGGGAGGTGAACTTCGGCGCACCGAGGCGGCAGAGTACCCCTTCTTGGCCGCCGTCGTCGACGCGGAAGTCCGCCTGGACAGTGCAAAGGTCGACCTGTTGGCGCTTGTCGGATCCAGTGACTTCACTCAACAGTTCCAGGCTGCCGACAGCTTCAACCCTTCCTTCTCGCCGCCGTCGGAGGGAGAACTGAGAGAGATCGCGCTGAGACAGCGGCCGGACCTTGCGGCAGAGCGTGCCCGAGTCACCCGGGCCGACCTGGCGATCGAACTGGAGCAGGCGAGATCGAAGCCAAATCCGACCGCCTTTGCCGGATATCAGCGGCAAATCGACTCGAACGGTCCGATTGCCGGGATTGAACTGCCGCTGTTCGTTTTCAACCAAAACGAAGGGCCGATTCACCGGGCGCAGGCTGAGAGGCGACGCCAGGAGAACCAGCTGCTGTTTGGACAGATCATGGTTCTCAAGGAAGTGAGCATCGCCCTCGAACAGCTCGCGGGAGGCCGACGGCGGATCCAGGCGCTGGAGAACGAATACCTCGAGAAGGCCGAGCAGGCCCGGGACATCACGGAGGCCTCATACCGCCTTGGGGAAGCCTCCCTGATCGAGTTTCTGGATGCGGAGCGGACCTACAGCGAAACCATGCTGCTCTACAACCAGGCGCTGTACGATTTCGAAATCAGTCGAGCTCGGCTCGAACGGGCAATCGGCGAGGACTTATAGAAATGGGAAAGCAAAGAAACTTCTGCACCGTGCAACGTCTGCTGTTGATGTTCATCGGCCTGGGTCTGGTCGCTTGCGGTCCCGGCGGATCCGCGGAAATCGGTATCGTCCGGAGTGAGGCGGGTCATGATGCGATGGCGCGCGACGAACCATCTGAGGATGTTGTGGAGCTGAGCCCGGATCAAATCCGAATGGGGGCGATTCAACTTGAAGACAGCAGGGTGATCCGACTCCAAGAGCATCTGT
The DNA here is from genome assembly GCA_963777605.1 of uncultured Acidobacteriota bacterium. Classification (GTDB taxonomy): domain Bacteria; phylum Acidobacteriota; class UBA6911; order RPQK01; family JAPXNP01; genus CAVZRV01. The sequence continues at coordinate 61,789 of CAVZRV010000035.1, read as the reverse complement.
CGGCCACCGGGGCCGTGTCTCCCAATGAGGCGCGGGTCGCCCACATCCGACCGCTGGCCCGCGGCGTTGCCGAAAAAGTGTTTGTTCGTCGCGGTGATCGTGTACGGGAGGGAGACCCACTGATCCTGTACGACAACATCGAACTCGGCGAGTTGATCGGCGAGTATCTGAGCCAGCAAGCTCGACTGCAAATGTACATTTCTGAACAGGAAGTTGCCCGCAAGTTCTGGGAGCGAGGGGTCGAACTGCTCGAGGCGCAGGCGATCGCAAAGAAGGAAGTCGAGCTTCGCGAGGCTCAATACAGGAACGCCAAAGCCATGGTTGAAAGTCAGCGGAGCGAAATCGCCCGGTCTGAAGAGAAACTGCACCGCTTTGGTCTCACTGAGAAAGAGATCGTTGCACTGGAGGATCCTCGCGGTTCAGGAGGGCATCGGACAGCCACTCACAGCACGCTCCGAGCCCCGTTTTCTGGCGTCATCATCGGCTACAACATCGCCGAGGGAGAACTGGTTGAGCCTTCTCGAGAACTCATGACTCTTGCCGACGTCGGTACGGTCTGGGTCCTGGCCGATGTCTACGAAAAGGACCTGGCACGGATCCGCGAGGGGCAGGATGTACAAATCGTCAGCGAATCCTATCCCGGCCGGAATTTTCAGGGACGGCTGACCTACATCAGCGATGTTCTGGAAAAGGAGACGCGGACGGCGCAGGTGCGTTGTGTCGTCTTCAACCCCTTAAACCTCCTGAAACTGGAGATGTTCGTTTCGGTTCGGATACCCACTACTGACGAGAAGACGGGTGTGGCTGTCCCGGAAGGGGCACTTCAGAACCTGGACGAACAGGATGTGGTGTTTGTGATGGAGAGCCCGGGCCAGTTCCGGAGCGTTCCGGTGACGACTGGACTGAAGGCAGACGGCTGGATCGAAGTGGAGGGCTTGGCTGAGGGAACTCCGGTGGTCTCCAAAGGGAGCTTCTATCTGAAATCGACACTGAAACGCTCGGAAATCCAGGTGGACGAGGATTAGAGGAAAACCAAGTGATTGACCTTGCACTCAACAATCGTTTTCTGGTTCTCGTTCTGGTTCTTCTCCTTGTCGGCGGTGGGATCTACGCCCTCTTGGACCTGCCCATTGATGCGGTGCCGGATGTGACCCCGAATCAAGTTCAGATCCTCACCAATGCCCCGGGGCTGAGTCCGCTCGAAGTCGAACAGTTCATCACCTTTCCAGTGGAGACCGCGATGAGCGGGCTTCCCGGCATCACGCGGATCCGGTCGGTTTCCCGGTTCGGACTATCCGCGGTCACGGTCTACTTCGAGGAGGGAATGGACATCTACTTTGTCCGCCGCCTGGTGATGGAACGGATGCCTGAGGCCCGGGATTCGATTCCCGAGGGGATGGGGTCACCCGAAATGGGTCCCATCAGTACCGGATTGGGAGAGATTTACCAGTTTGAGGTCAAAGGCGAAGGCTACTCTCTAATGGAGCTTCGCAGCATCCTCGACTGGGATATCGCATTCAAGCTTCGATCCGTGCCCGGAGTGGTTGAAGTCAACTCCTATGGAGGGGAACTCAAGACCTACGAAGTTCAAGTTGATTCGGACAAACTGATCAGCTTCGACATTCCCATGGAGCGGCTGTTCCATGCCCTTGAGAGTAACAATGCAAATGCCGGCGGCGCCTACATCGTCAAGAATCAGGAGCAGTATCTGGTTCGTGGAGAAGGGCTCATCGATAACATCGAACAGATCGAGAACATTGTCTTGTCGGCCGCTGAAGATGGCACTCCCGTTTACGTCCGGAACATAGCCGACGTGAAGCTGGCTCCGATGGTGCGCCAAGGTGCCGTCACCCGTGATGGTAAGGGAGAGGCGGTCACGGGCGTGGTCATGATGCTGATTGGTGAGAATCCTCGAGTCGTCGTGGATCGAGTCAAGGCGAAGATTGAGGAGATTAGAGATTCTCTTCCGCCGGGCGTCACGATCGACACTTATTACGATCGCACCGAGTTGGTTCGGAACACGATCCGAACCGTCACCAAGAATCTCAGCGAGGGCGGCGTGTTGGTGATCATCGTCCTCTTGCTCCTTCTTGGCAGTGTGCGGGGCGGCTTGCTTGTGGCCTCGGCCATCCCGCTCTCCATGCTCTTTGCATTTATCGGGATGCGCCAGTTCGGCCTTTCCGGAAACCTGATGAGCCTGGGTGCCATCGATTTCGGTCTGATTGTCGACGGTTCCGTAGTAATGATCGAGAACATTGTCAGGCACCTCTCGGAACGCTCGGAGGGGACCAAGGACAAGCTTTCCATCGTTCGGGAGGCGGCATCGGAGGTCGCCCGGCCAATCACCTTCGCGGTGGGAATCATCATCATCGTGTATCTTCCGGTCCTGACCTTGCGCGGCGTGGAAGGAAAGATGTTTCGTCCCATGGCGTTGACCGTCGTCTTGGCCTTGGTCGGTTCACTGATCCTCGCCCTGACCCTGATGCCCGTCCTGGCGTCAATATTTCTGAAACACCGGCCTGAAGAACAGGAAACCTGGATCATTCGCCAGGTGAAGAGACTCTACGTGCCGGTGCTGAAGCGAACGATCCGATTCCCGAAACTGACCCTTTCTCTAGCACTTGCCGTCTTCGCTTCAAGCCTGGTCTTGGTGCCGTTCATGGGTGCCGAGTTCATCCCCCGGCTGGATGAAGGAACGATCGCTCTGCAGGCCTGGCGACTGCCCAGTGTCTCGCTGGAGGAATCGATCCAGTCCACCACGATGGTGGAGTCGGTGCTGATGAAGTTCCCCGAGGTCAAGACGGTCGTTTCCCGGTCCGGTCGAGCCGAAATTGCCACCGATCCGATGGGGGTGGAACTGAGCGACATCTACATCATTCTTAGACCGCATGAGGAGTGGACAACGGCGGAAACCAAGGAGGATCTGATTGCAGCCATGGATGAGGCGCTCAAGGAGTCCGTCCCTGGGAACATCTTCAGTTACTCGCAGCCGATCGAACTCCGGGTGCAGGAGTTGATCGCCGGGGTGCGATCCGACGTGGCCATCGAGATCTTCGGGGAGGATATGGAGAAACTGGAGTGGTTGGGTAATGACGTGGTGCAGGCGATAGGTCGGATTCCAGGCGCAGCCGACGTGAAAGCCGAACAAGTCGCTGGGCTTCCGTACTTAAGGATCATGATCGACCGCAATGCCATCGCGCGATACGGCATCAACGCATCTCAGGTACTCGACGTCGTTCGTTCGATCGGGGGACGAGTCGTCGGGCAGATCCTCGAAGGTCAGCGGCGCTTCTTCTTCCAGGTACGCTTCCAGGAGCAGGACCGGAAGGATCTTGAAACCATTTCAAATCTCAAAGTCACAGACTCCCGGGGACGACAGATTCCGGTGAGTCAGCTTGCCGTTCTGACGACGGAAGAGGGACCGGCCCAGATCAGCCGGGAGAATATTCACCGGCGCCTGGCGGTGGAGTCCAATGTTCGGGGTCGAGACCTGGCCGGTTTTGTGGCTGATGCCAAGGAAGTAGTCAGGACCCGTGTCGAGCTTCCACCAGGGTACTGGATAGAGTGGGGGGGGCAGTTCGAGAATCTCGAGCGCGCCTCGTCTCGTCTGGCGATCGTTGTCCCGATGGCACTCTTCCTGATTTTCGTTCTGCTCTACACGACCTTCGGCTCAGCTCGGCTGGCGGCTCTGATCTACATCAACGTCCCGATCGCCGCCACCGGGGGTATTTACGCGCTCTTCCTTCGGGGTATGCCGTTCAGCATCTCGGCCGGAGTGGGCTTCATCGCTCTGTTCGGTGTTGCGGTGCTTAATGGCGTCGTGATGATCAGCTATGTCAGTCATATGCGCCGAGAGGGCGCTTCGGTTGCCGAAGCGGCCTTTCAGGGAGCGTTGGTCCGATTGCGTCCAGTTCTCATGACCGCATTGGTGGCAAGTTTGGGCTTTGTTCCGATGGCACTCTCAACCAGCGCCGGAGCCGAGGTTCAGCGGCCTCTGGCGACGGTCGTCATCGGAGGTCTACTGACGTCGACACTGCTGACGCTGTTGGTCCTCCCGGCGATCTACCGCTGGTTCGAGCAACGAAAGGTAGAGGTGGAGATTTAGAACGGCGTCGCGGCGTGTCTTGAAACCGAGGTGAGATAGATGAAGGAAATCAAAGCCATTATTCAGCCCTTTATGCTTTCCCATGTGATCGACGCCCTGAAACAGATGGATGGGCTTCCCGGAGTGACCGTATCCGAAGTCAAGGGTTTTGGACGCAGTCGTGCTGTCGATGCAGACGACAAGGTTGTCGAAGGGGAAGTGGATTATTCGAAGAAGGCCAAGCTGGAGATTGTCGTTCCTGATCACCTGGCCGAGGAAGTCATCCGGATTATTCAAAAGAAGGCCCACACGGGCAACCCGGGCGATGGGAAGATATTCATTTTATCGGTTCAAGATGTGGTGAAGATTCGGAACGGCGGGCGAGGGGAGGCGGCGGTTTGAGCGCACACCTCCGGATTTGCGCTGTCATCATTCCGGTTTCGGGGCGGATGTATGAATGGCACAGCGATTGTTCGTCGAATGGGCTGGATCCTCCCGCTCTCGTCGAGAGCTTGGAAAAAGGGTTTACCTCGAGTCGATACTCAACATCTCTTCTGAGCGGCACGATTTGTTCCCAAAACCGGCCTCCAGGAAGAGGATCCAGGAGACGTGCCGACACCTGGTCCCACTACTCATAAGGTCGGCTGAGGTCTTGCGAGTTTCTCAAGGCTGGCTACACGCTACGTCTCAGTGCATCTGGCTGTCGCGCGCGGTTATCCCGGGTCAACCCTCCAGAAAGCTAGAGTTCCCGGCTATCCGCCGCCGCCGCAGGAGTCTGGTGAGGAATCCGGACCCACACAAAACCCACAGTGACGGTCCGAATCGGTTCCATCAAGGCCGCCATCTGGACGAACGGCAACTCGGGAGGTATCCGCCACTCGGTCACCTTCGAGCGCCTGTATAAGGACGGCGACAACGGGTGGAAGTCGACTCGGAGCTTCAGCCGCGACGACCTGCTCGTCCTCGCCAAGGTCGCCGATCTCACCTACACGCGGATCCTGGAACTCCAGGAGCCTCCGGCTTCCGACTGAGGCCTCCTTCCGGCCGGCGGCTTCGGTCGTCGGCCTACGCTAACGCCCGGTTCATTACGGGTTGAGAGCGGTTTGTGTGCGAGTTTGTTGAATTGCATCGACACAGGTACAAGATCTACCAGTTTGGACACATTTCAGCGGAGCATCTTTCCAAAACGCTTCGTTATGGGTATGATTTATACCTATAACAGTGCAAGAGGGAAAGTGATGAAGCCGCTTGATTTCTTCGCTCAACATCCGGTGTTTCGGACCGAAGAGTTTGTAGCGGCCCATACCGCGTCGGGAGATCGGAGTCCGCAGACCAGTGCGACAATCCTCAAACAACACGTCGCGGCGGGAAATCTGATTCATGTTCGCCGCGGTGTTTATGCGACTGTCTCGAGATCGATGGACCCCGCGGATACCGCGGTTGATCCCTACTTGCTTGCGACCAAGTTGGCTGTCGATGCGGTCGTGGCCTACCACGCGGCCCTGCAGTTCCACGGCAAGGTCTACTCCGACTGGCATCGCTTCCAATTCCTGACTCGCAGCCGTTTGCGCCGATTCTCCTTTCGCGATATGGAGTTCGTCGGGGTGCAGGCGCCCGCTGTTGTACGCTCCCTTCCAGATTTCGGCGGCGGCGTCCAGGAAAGACGCCACGCCGGAGGTGTAGTGCGGGTCACGAGCCTCGAGCGTACTTTCGTCGATGTCCTCGATGCGCCGCATCGGTGTGGAGATTGGGAGGAAGTCTGGCGTTCTCTCGAGATGATCGAATTCTTCGATCTCGATGCGGTTGTCGGCTACGCAACCAAGCTCGGATCAGGCCTTACGGCTGCACGCCTTGGCTTCTTCCTGGAGCAACATCGGGAGGATCTTATGGTTGAGGACCACTACCTGAATGCGTTACAGGCTCTCGGGCCCGCTCAGCCCAGGTACTTCGATACCAAGAGGCAGTCCGGAAAGCTGGTACGCCAGTGGAACCTCATCGTGCCTTTCTTCCTCCTTACCCGTAACTGGGAGGAAGGTCAGTGATGTTTAGTGACGCCGATCTGCAGCGGGAAGCGGCGAGCACAGGTTTTCGACCGGAACCGCTCGAGAAGGTCCTTCATCTGACGGAACTGCTGCAAGGGCTCCGCAGTCATCCGTACCTACAAACGCGGATTGCCCTCAAAGGTGGTACAGCCCTCAATCTGTTCGTGTTTGAGTTGCCTCGCCTTTCGATCGATATCGATCTGAATTACATCGGCTCGGCCGATCGGGAAACGATGCTGGCTGAACGCCCCAGGGTCGAGCAGGCGATTCGCGCTGTCTGCGAACGTTCGAGAATCGAAATAAGACGCCTTCCCACCGAGCACGCAGGGGGCAAGTGGCGCCTTTCCTACAATAGGGTTGCGGGCGGAAGCGGTACGCTTGAGCTCGATGTCAATTTCATGCTGCGGACTCCCCTCTGGCCCCCGTCCTTGCTGGACTCGAGATCCATCGGCTCCTTCGTTGCCACCTTAGTACCGGTGCTCGACCTCCATGAGCTTGCCGCCGGGAAATTGGCGGCGCTGTTCGGCCGAACGGCTTGTCGAGACCTGTTCGACGTCCGCGAGCTTCTCCGGTCGGCCACGATCGGCAGAGAGAGACTCCGCCTCGCGTTCGTCGTATATGGCGGCTTCAACCGGCGAGACTGGAGGACTGTCTCGCTTGAGGACATCCAAATTGACCCTGTTGACGTGGATCGGCAACTCGTACCAATGTTGAGGCCGGCCGTTGTTCCGCATCGGAAAGAGCTTGTCCAGTGGAGCAGACAGCTCATTGAAGACTGTCGGAGCCTTCTTTCCGTGGTGCTCCCATTCTCAGTGAACGAAATCGAGTTCCTGGATCGCCTCAACGACCGAGGGCAAATTGATCCGGAACTCCTCACCGAGGACGCGGCCCTTCAGGCCAAGATCGAGTCCCATCCCGGGCTCCAGTGGAAAGCCTTGAATGTGCGCAAGCACCGCGGCTTCGATAGCGATCGACTACCCTAGCCACGCTTCTTTAGCGCGGGTTTCGACCACTGAGTCGCGCCCAGCCACCCGGGGCGCCCGGAGACCGAGGTCGGCTTCCCGGCTCCTGGAGTCCAGCTGGCGGTTGTCAAAGGAATTCTCCGGACTTTCGCCGCTGGTTGCTTCAGCCATGCCCGCGCTTTGTCCGATCGACGTTGGGCGGTCCGGGCAACGGTCACGCCAGGGACGAGCCTGTCATTCCTGTTGCCTGTCCGGACTTTTCGCCCACCGCCGACCGGGTGCGGGTTTCTCCCTTCGAGTTCTGTGGATTTTTCTTCAAGGTCGGGGCGAAAGAAAAATCACACAGAAAGGAGAAACGAATCATGGCAAACACAAAACCCACAGCGACGGTCCGAATCGGTTCCATCAAGGCCGCCATCTGGGCGAACGACAACTCGGGAGGGATCCGGCACTCGGTCACCTTCGAGCGCCTCTATAAGGATGGCGACTCGTGGAAGGCGACCCGCAGCTTCAGCCGCGACGACCTGCTCGTCCTCGCCAAGGTCGCCGATCTCGCCTACTCGCGAATCCTGGAACTCCAGGAGCCCCCGGCTTCCGACTGAGTCGTCCCTCCGGGCCGGTGGCCACTGCCGGCCCTTCTTCCGTTCCTCTCCGCTTCTGGAAGACTCCTGGAAGAAACCCTGCCCGCCGAGGAGGGCTATGGCCCAGTATTCTCCTCCGGGCCCCGAACGGTCCTGAGGATCCAGTCGGCTACGATCTGGGGATATCCGTCAGCAAAAACGGGAGGGGGAACCCTTGGAGCGATGGGCCACTGAAGCAGCATGTGATCGGCTCCCTGGAACAGGCGCACATCGCACGGAGCGGAAATCATGGCCTCGAGGCGTTGGGCGGAGGGCGCTGCCGCGGAGCGATCATCTTCCGTTCCTTTGAGTAGCAGGACGGGCACGTCGACCCGGCGCCAGTACGGTGACGGATCAAAATCCATCACGCGGCGCCACCATCCGTACTCTTCCCGCGGATACACCTGATCGGGAAGATCTTCCGCGGCCGCAAACCAGGGAGCCCGGGAGTCCTTCTCAATCTCGGACCGGACTCGCGGAGCATCGGCCTTTCCGCGCAGATAATCGGAGTAGAGGCGATGAAGTGCCGTCGCCCTCCGCACATCCGCTTCGGCAAAGCCCTTCCTTTCGAGTCGAAGTCGGATTTCTTCCTCGACCTGGTCGACAGGCCTCAACCCCGACGCCCCGACAATCACGATGAACGAGATCAGATCCGAGCGGTTTTCGGCGACCGGGGCGACCCACTCCGCTTCGCTGAAGCCGACCAGCCCAATCCGGTTTGAATCCACATTAGGCATCCGTGAAAGGCATTCGACCGCCGCCAACCAATGGCCCGAATCGGGCATACCCCACTCGCCACGTGCCTGGCTCATCCAGACTGCCCGCCATAAGGCCATTGACCGCATCCGTCGCCGAACTAGATTCAGCGAGAAATTGGACTCCATTGCGGCCGAGGGAATTGTCCCTATCGTCGACGCCCCGGATTACGATGTCGAGGCGATTCCCGACGACCGCCTGCGTCTGATCTTCACCTGCTGCCACCCTGCCCTGGCACTGGAGGCTCAGGTGGCTTTGACGCTCCGAACCCTTTGCGGTCTTGAGACGGACGAAATTGCGCGAGCATTCCTCGTGTCTACATCCACCATGGCACAGCGGCTGGTTCGGGCGAAGCACAAGATCCGTGATGCCGGGATCCCGTATGAAGTCCCGATCACACGCGACATGGAGTCGCGTGCTCAGCGACAATTACATCTCCCTGGCGCATTGACTCATGACTTTTGTCACTGAAAGCGGGCCGTTGCCTCAAGAAAATGTTACCGAGATAGGGAGGCAACGATGGACCGTCAGATCAGCAAAGAGGCAAGAGCCGAGTTACTGGAAGCATTGAGGGAACGTTATCGCAGCTCTGGGAAGGCGCAGAAGACGCGCATATTGAACGAGTTCTCGGCCGTAAGCGGCTACCACCGAAAGTACGCAACGCGGCTTCTGGGTGCCAGTCGATTTCGGGAGAGTGACGTGGCAGACGGCTTCAAACCTGCAGGGACTAAAGGCCGACAGATCTACGATGAAGCAGTCAGGGAGGCGTTGGTCGTGCTTTGGGAAGCCGGGGACCGGATGTGTGGAAAACGACTGAAAGCCATCGTCCCCCAGTTGGTCAGAGCTTTGGAGCACCACGGCCACCTGGCCCTCGACCCGGAAGTAAAGAGACGTTTACTGGAGGTCAGCCCCGCAACGATCGACCGCCTTCTGGCTCCGATCCGCAAGCAGTCGAAGTCCCGCAGGAGACGGAGAGCGGTTCGGAAGATCAGCAAGAAGATTCCAGTACGCACCTTTGGAGACTGGGATGAGCCTCCTCCAGGCTATCTCGAAATCGACTTTGTTGTGCACTGTGGCGGCAGCATGGCCGGTTCATTTCTTCACACATTGGTAGCGACAGACGTCTGCTCAGGCTGGACGGAATGCGTCCCGCTTCTGGTCCGAGAACAATCGCTGGTGGTTGAAGGATTGGAGGCGCTCTTCCGCCAGATCCCTTTCCCGATTCGGGGCATTGACTCCGACAACGATGGAGCGTTTATCAACGATACCTTGTTGGGTTTCTGCGAGATGCACGGGATTGAATTCACTCGTTGCCGCGCTTACAAGAAGAACGATCAGGCATGGGTGGAACAGAAGAACGGCTCTATTGTCCGGCGATTGGTTGGGCACGATCGGTTCTCCGGTATCATCGCTGCTCAGACCCTGGCGCACTTGTATCAGTCGGCTCGCCTCCACGTGAACTACTTCCAACCCTCCTTCAAACTACGAGACAAGTCTCGAACTGGGTCGACCTTCAAACGCAACTACGACCGTCCGGCGACTCCATGTGAACGGGTGTTGCGCCGGCCAGACGTCGAAGAAGCGATCAAAAAGAGACTTCGTTCGGTGCGCGACCGATTGGACCCTCTGGAACTGCTCCACGCAATCCGTGAGGGTCAGGCCGCCCTGGCTCACCTGGCCTCAAGAACTGATCCCACGGAAGGGCCAGGAAAGAAGACGCTTGAGCAGTTTCTCGCAGAGTTGCCGACTTACTGGAAAGGGGGTGAAGTCCGTCCAACACACAGAGAAACCAGACAGGACACCTCTCGTCACTGGCGAACCAGAACGGACCCCTTCGAATCGGTCTGGCTCGATGTGCTTCAGTGGTTGCAGCGTGATCCTGACGAAACCGCTAAGGGACTGTTCGAACGTTTGCTGGACAAGTATCCCGGTCGGTTCACAGATGGCCAACTGAGGACCCTCCAGCGCCGTGTTCGCGAATGGCGCCAGGTGATGGCCAAGCAACTCGTCTATGCCTTCATGAACGGTCCCACACCGGAGCAGGACGCCGCTGAGGTCAGAGTAGTCGGCGACGGCAGAAAAGAACCCACTGCTCCGGGGCCACCCTGGGACTCAACCGGGGACTGAGAGCGGAAAGCGCCTGGACTCGGAACCCCAGACGGATGGTGTTCCGACTTGGGAGGTGACAGTAAGGGTGCTTCGCCGCCCACCGAGGAGGCCCGGCTGCACTTCGTCCTGCGCCGCCTCCGGCGGCTCCGGACTCCGTTCCGCCCGGGCCTCCTCGGTGGCATAACACCTCAATCAACAACATCAGGTCAGGCAATGCGAAAGGCTGAAATCAGAGCAAACCAGTTCGAGCAAACTCAACTTTCTCACTGGTAAGATTCCAGCTTGAGGCAACGGGGTAGGGAAATGTAGTTGACGTCGGGGAGTCGCGACTCGACGCCGTCCTGGCAGTGATTTATCTAATCTTCAACGAGGGCTATGCAGCGACTCGAGGTGAGCCCCTGATCCGCGAAGATCTCTGCTCTGAGGCCATCCGTCTCAGCCGACTTGTGAGGGATCTCATGTCTCCGGACCCGCCCGCGGAGGCGACAGCGCTCCTCGCACTCATGCTTCTGCACGATGCTCGGCGCGAAGCTAGACAGGATGACCCGGGGAATCTGATCGTGCTCGAGGAGCAGGACCGCGGTAAATGGAACCGAGCGCAGATCGTTGAAGCGACGCCTCTCGTCGAGGAGACCCTCCGGAGAGAGCCAGGGCCGTACGCTCTGCAAAGTGCCATCGCATCGCTGCATTGCCGGGCCGCGCGGGCCGAGGAAACGAACTGGCCCCAGATCGTGGGGTTCTACGATCTGCTGCTGGAAGCTCAGCCTTCTCCAATTGTCTCGTTGAATAGGGCGGTGGCCGTCGCCATGGTCGAAGGTCCCCGGGCCGGGCTCCGGATCATCGACGAGATTGCCGCCGATGGAGAGCTCGAAAGATATCATCTCTTCCATGCCGCAAAAGCCGATTTGCTGCGTCGCCTCAGGTCATTCGGCGAAGCGGCAAAGAGCTACCGACGAGCCCTCCAACTGGGGACTAACGACAGTGAACGGCGCTATCTCGAACGGCGCCTGCAAGAGGTCCAGTCTCAAACCTGAACCGGAGAGATTGATCAATCGACGTTTCCCTTGCTGGTCTGTCCTATCGTTCGTTGCCCGACTCGATGTGGTCACCATCCGGGCGGTCGACTGAGAGTGATTCTCCCGTGGTTCGACCCTGATATGATTCCGGCAACGCCACTGGCTGTCGAATTCGCAGGGTTTCGTTCGACTAACCATATAGAAGGCTGTTCGAACTCGACGACTTCGAACAGACCGACGTGATTGATCGCTTTCGGAAGATGGGAGCCGATCAGGAGAAGAAACCTGCACACCCATACGCGAAAAGGAAGATGTCATGATCCCGAGAATTACTTCATGTCTCTGGTTCGACGGCAATGCCGAAGACGCTGGCAGATTCTACACCTCAGTTTTTTCCGATTCGAAAATCTACACGACTGCCCGTGTCACCGAGTCGGTCGCCAAGGCCGCGGGATTACCGGAAGGAAGCGTGCTGACCATCACCTTTCGGCTCGCCGACCATCACTTCCTGGGACTCAACGGCGGTCCGGAGTTCAAATTCACTCCAGCCAACTCCTTCTTCGTCAAATGTAGCTCCTCCGGTGAGATCGATGAACTCTGGAACAAGCTCTCCGAGGGCGGTTCCGTGCTCATAGCGATCGACAAGTACCCGTGGGCCGAGCGCTACGGCTGGTGCCGGGACCGGTTTGGACTGACTTGGCAGTTGATCCTGGCCGAAAACGAGAAGAAGATCGTGCCCTCCCTGCTTTTCGCTGACGATCTCAGCGGCAAGGCCGAGGAGGCGATCAAGTTCTACCTTTCGAAGTTCGATGATTCGCGAATTGTCCACATCGAGCGGTACTCCGAGGGCGAGCCGGGCAAACAGGGAAAGGTGAAGTTCTCCAGCTATGTTCTGGACGGCCAAGAGTTTGTCGCCATGGATGCACCTGGCGAGCACGGCTTTACCTTCTCACCTGCCGTCTCCTACATGGTGATCTGCAAGGATCAAGCCGAGGTCGATCGATTCTGGGATGACCTGTCCGATGGCGGCGCGGAGGGCCAGTGTGGTTGGCTGACCGACCGCTTCGGTATCTCCTGGCAGATCGTGCCCTCGAGATTCACCGAACTTATGAGCAGCAACGACGCAAGGAAGATCGAGAACATGATGAAGGCCATGATGCCCATGACGAAACTCGAGATGGACATACTCCAGACGGCCTTCGACGAAGCATAGGCAGATAGATCGGATCTCGAACCTCGTCGAGCACAATTCGATCGAATTCTCCTTCGGCGTTTCGAGGCTGCACGCTCGGAAGATTCTGACGGCAACCGGTGGTCGCTCGAAAGGGCTGAAGGAAAACTGAGGCAGTTCGCAGACTCGGTTTGACCGACTGCAAGGTACCTATGGTCAAGAGCATAGAGTCTCTAGACTCTGTGAACCTCCAGGCATGTCAAAGCCCGCGGGTTCTGCCCCTGCGCGGGAGAATCGAGACAGCAGATCGCGAGGAGCTCCAGAATCCGCGGGCGATACTCCGTTCGGTCACGACCAGAGAGACACTCTCCGGACAACTGTGGATTTCGGCGCCCGAAGGCCGCGGACGCGACATCGCGGCCCATCTGACGCTTTTGCCGATCCTTCGCCGCGGCCTCCGGGCACGGAGCTCCCGATTAAATGCGCGGGACGACGCATTGAGACAAACACTTCAGACCGTTCAGGCTTCTGCCGTCGCAGCGGATTCAGATCGCATTTGCTTCATGAACTGCCTCATCGCGGCGATGTGGCCAGGGTTGCGCTCGGCCGACCATTCCTCATATCGCTGGGCTGCCCGCTCGAGGTGGGCGAGCATTTGCTTGTTTGCAGATTTTTCGCGGAATTCCGGAAGAACCGGCTTGACCTTCTCCCACACGCCGAAGAACTCTCCGCTGGTCTCGAAGAAGAGGTCTTCATGAAGGAGCCCATAGTTGAGCAGCGCGCAGGCCTGCTCCCAATAGCCGAAAACCATCCCCGCAGAGACCCACGTCTCGGTGCCGGGCGCCGCAATACGCATGGCCTCTTCGAAGGTGTCTGCAATGAAGTGGGCGGCGAACCAGTCGCGAGCCTGTCGGAGCCGCGCCTCCCGGCGCAGATCGTAAAGCTGCAATTGGAGTTGAGCCTGTTCGTGGGTAGGTTTTGTATTCATTTCTTTTCCTTTCTTGTTGTTGCAGCGGCCACTCCTCAAGGAGCGTGGCCGAACACCGTTTCGGCATTCTCTAATCCTGAGTCGAACGGCGGCTCTCAATATCGACAGGATTCCTCCTTTAAGAGTGGGGAGAGTTGAAATCCGCCCCGTGTTTGACTCCCTGAGGTAGCACCACCAGGTGAGGGATCCTGTTGCCGTCGTCTCTCGCGTCGCGCTCGATATTGGCGCCCGGACAAAGACCGAGCTCATTCGCCTGTCTCTTCGCCCTGTTTGGCGGTGCCTGTCAACTTGGAGCCCTGATACAATCCCCGTAGCCATAGGACGCGGCTCAGTCCAACAGCGCTGTATCCACGCCCACTCGGAGCAGGTACCCTCGTGATCGGCAGCGCAGGTCGCTGTGGATACAACGCTTTTCGTTGAGCCGCACACACCACGACATTTAGGAGACACCACTATGAGTATGCAAGTCTTCATCAATCTTCCCGTTCACGACCTGCCGAAGGCGAAGGCCTTCTACACCGCGATCGGTGCCACCAACAACCCGCAATTCTCCGACGAAACTGCCGCATGCATGGTCTTTTCAGAGAGCATTTTCGTGATGTTGCTGACGCACGAGAAGTGGGCCACTTTCACCAGGAAGCCCATCGCAGACCGCAGCCAGAGTGAGGTCATGCTGGCAATTTCTTGCGACGGACGAAATGCCGTCGACAAAATGACAGACACCGCAGGTAGTCGGGGAGGCAAGGCGGATGTCAACCCGAAGCAGGATCTTGGCTTTATGTACGGTCGAAGCTTTGAGGACTTGGACGGCCATATCTGGGAAGCCTTTTTCATGGATGTGTCTCAGGTGCCCGAGGGCGCCTGACCGCGCGTAGCGGGGCCGAACTCATCGTTCCACCCGACGGGCCCCGGGGGCTTCGCCCCCTTCCGCCCGCAGTTGAACCCCAGCGTGAGGCGCCAAGGAAACATCATGACAATCAAGCGTATGGACAACGTCGGCATCGTGGTCGAAGACATCGACGCCGCCGTAGCCCGGCTCGGCAAACGCGGCGCGGAGCTCGTCGGCGAAGTGGTCCAGTACGAAGACACGTATCGGCTCTGCTACATCCGAGGCCCCGAAGGAATTCTCATCGGGCTCGCCCAAGAGCTCGCGCACGAGACTTCCCGATGACGACGCGTTCAGTTCTTCCTGGTGCGATCGTGTCTGATCGGTGTGGCCGCAGCGCGAAGACTTCCCGGCTGCACCTGGCTGATAGTGGGCTCGGCAACGGCGAAGCCCTCCGCCAAGGCAAGCTCGATCTTCTCGGGAAGTTCGGGGACTGTTCGGCCACAAGGATGTGAGGGGGATAATGATCTACGCTCCTGTTCTCAACACGGACAGAGGAGAAGCTCATCGTGAGTGAACCACGCCTCGAGGATCAGATAGTAGGAGCGCGGGCATATGAAGACCTGCATGTGCCGGCGTTGTTCAAGCCGTGGTGTCATCGCGTGCTTGATGCTGCTGGGGTAGAGCCCGGGCACAGGGTCCTGGACGTCGCGTGCGGCACGGGCATTCTGGCTCGAGCAGCAGCCGGGCGCGTCGGATCTGCCGGGCGTGTAGCCGGAGTTGATCCGGGGCGAGGCATGCTGGCCGTGGCAAGCGAACTGGCCCCGAATGTGGAGTGGCGGGAGGGTGCCGCCGAGGCACTACCCTTTCCCGAGGAGTCATTCGATGCTGTTGTAAGTCAGTTCGGCCTAATGTTCTTCTCCGATCGCTCGCGGGCGCTAAGGGAAATGATGCGTGTGCTGAAACCGGGCGGAAGAATGGCCGTGGCCGTCTGGGATAGCTTGGTAAATTCTGACGTCTATTCAATCGAGGTGGAGATACTCGAGCGTCTGGCAGGTGATGCTGCCGCCAAGGCATTGCGAGCCCCTTTTGTGCTTGGAAACAGAGATGAGTTAATCAGCCTGTTCGAGGGATCGGGAGTGGAGTCGGTGGGCATCGAGACGGAGAATGGCACAGCCCGCTTCCCGAGTATAAAGGCGATGGTCGAAGCGGACCTGAAGGGGTGGTTGCCGGTCATGGAAGTCTTCTTAAAAGACGACCAAATCCAGAGTATCTTGGCAGAGGCCGAGACTGCCCTTGCGGAATACGTTACTGGAGATGGTGACGTCGTGTTCAATGCCCCCGCGCACATCGTCACGGGAATCAAACCGTGAACTCTTTCGGTGGAAATGAGAGCTTAGCGCCTAACAACAGCGTGCAGTGGACGACACTGCGCGCCGCCGCTGACGCTGAGCCTTGGCCGTGTCGCGACAGCTCGTGACAATTCTGCAACGCCTTAGTCTGATGTGGCGACGATTCTCGCCTTTGGAGGAGCGGCTCATTGCAGCTGTGCGAGAGGCCGTGGGCACATTGACGTAGCCGCCTCCTTACGCACCCTCAAATTGTGCGGATGGCTCGTCGGCTTTCCAGTACTTCAGCCTCAATGTCTGCACATAATCCGGATAAGTCAGGAAACATTATCGCCCGATTTATGCCAAGCATCCGCAACTCCTTGGCAATCGCGGGGAAACACTTTTTGGGAATCAGAAACTTCTGGAGCCGGTCTCTGTATGCCACATTCCTCTCTAAGGGCACAAAAACCCGCTTATCCTCGATGTACCGATGGATCGAAAACCATGCCGACTGGGCGGTTATCCTTCGGTCTATATGAAAGGGCTGATACACATATGTCCGGTCGAGGTTGAATATGTTCGCTCGCGTTTGCGGCTATTTCTGATGAGCTCTACCGGCTTGCTTTGGCCGAGACCAGTGTCTGGAGCCTCTCCTGGGTCTACGACCGCTACGGCAACCGGTTGAGCCAGTCGGGATCGGGAGGCGTGCCGGCCGAGAACGCCACGCCCAGTACGACGACAAACCGGGTGAGCGGCTGGACATACCCTGCCGCCGGCAATGTCACAAACGACGGCACTCACGCCGATGCTTACGACGCGGAAAACCGCTTGATCACGGTGGACAATGGATCTACTTGGCCCGCATGAAGCTGATCCGTGGAAAAGCGGTCAACGTCGGCGAGCCGCAAAGACCAGAACAATCCCGGCAGCCAAACTAATTCCACCCAAGATCGGAGGCAAAGGAATCGTCCGGGTGTGTTCCTGACTTACCTGAAGTGGACCGAGATCGACGACCTCTTCCTTGGTGGTATAGGTAATGCCCTGATAGAGCAATATGACAGTACCGAGAATGATTAGGATGATTCCTGCTAACTTCAACATGGCACCCCTTCCCTTATCGGAAGTAGTCTCCAGTCCGACGAAGAACAAAGGAAACCTACTTCGAATGGAGCAAGCTAGCGCGCCGCAGTCGGCCGGCGACGAGCCGGAACAAGCCCTGCAATGACGGTTCCGTTTGTATCTCATCCAGTCCGCTAAGAATCAAGTCGCAGACTTGAGAGATAGACATGCAATCGGACGGAACCAGAACCCCTTCAGCCAGCAGGATCTCAACATCCTCTCGGACCAGTTGAAGCGTGGATTGAATCCCAGACAGTCGCCCCGACGACACGAGCCACGCGATTTAACTGCTCGTCACTTAAGCGAGGTGGGCCCGCCGATTGAGGACCATTGGGATCTTCCCGCCGTGGGCCTTCCTCTGACCAACTACCCTTGCAGTTGAAGTCCGGTTGCCCTTCCGCTTCCTCTCCCGCAGACACAATTGGCCATCGTGCACTCGCGACAGGTTATACTCAGTTTGGACTGGCAGGTGCCCATCCATTTTTGACAGATCCGACAGTAAACGTTCGGCATGATGTCTTTCTGGCAATCGGCAGCGTCCGAGGGAAATTCAACTTCGTCGGGCGGGCAAGAGAGATGCTGCAACTGGGAGTTGGATGGCTTCTTCTACTGCCAGCCTTGGCCAACTAATCTCGGGCTTACGACAGCGGGAAACTGACGACGACAGTGTCTCTCTGCCAGCGAATCCAGTGGTGGCAGACGGGGTGGCAAGCTCTGCGATTGGCCTGAGCCTGCCACTCGCTTACCGTCAAGAGATTCCATTACGCAGGCGGCACATTTGCCCGCAACACCTGGAGAAAGGGACCAACCACGGCGTTCGAGGAAACCTTGCCGTTGATCAGGATGTCCTGCGCGCTGACTCGCTTACCGTATGTGCTTTCATTGGCACTGTCATCGATTGAGAGCACCGTTCCGTCGAGAGAGACTCCCGCGAATGCCCCTTTACTCCTCGAATACGAGTAAACCGCGGCATCCAGAGTCACGTCGGTCGCCGCGTTGGCCGTTCTCCCCACCGGACCGGCCGCCACAGAGGCTTCGCCTCCGAGCTTGACCTTACCCTTCAGGAGTGGCTCCATCCCTTCCCTGTTCGTGAAGATGAGCAGGTAATCGGTCGCTTCTGCACCGATCTGAAGTCCGAAACTCGCCCCTCCAACTTCAATGAACGAGGGGGGAGACCAGCTTCCATCGGCCTTGCGCTGAGAAACCAGACCTTTGCCATAACTGCCTCCCACTCCAAAGGCACCTTTGATTACATGCGGGATCACCGCGATCGCCTGCGCCTTTTCCAGAAGCTCCGCCGGGATTTCGGCATCTGGAGCATTGAGCATCTCTTTGAGCACTGCCGCCGAGTCTCGGGCTCGTTCCTTTTCGTCTGTTGTATCTTTGGCCCACGTCCACGACAGGACCAGCATGAATACTGTGAAAAACGCTATTATATTCCTCATCATTCAATTCCCTTATTACTTTATTAATAGTGTTTGACTAAAGATTGGATCTGGCGGTTCATATTCTTCGTCGGTGGAGTCCACTCACCAAGAAGATGATAAAAAAGATTACAAAGATGAAAAACAGTATCTTCGCAATCGCCGCCGCCGCAGAAGCAACACCGCCAAACCCAAACAACGCTGCTACGAATGCAACCAATAAAAAAACCAGGGCCCAGTAAAGCATTTCAAATCTCCTTATCCTCTACAATAGGATCGCCACCAGAAACAGCACTAGGAATAGGACCACCAGAAGTTTTGCAACTCCGGCAAACGCTGAAGCAGCGCCACGAAATCCGAAGATGGCCGCAATCAGTGCCAGCACCAAGAATATGAATGCCCAGTGAAGCATGAGATCCTCTCTTCCACTCTCTCAGGTGGAAATCGATTGTTAGGTCTTGCGTGAATTCGCTTGTTGATGCTAAATCGACTTGCTCTATACTCTGAACGAAATACGGTAAAACGGTAACCCGAAATGTTGTGCTTTACCCGTAGTATTTCCTCCGCAGAATCTGCGATGAGCCTCTGTAGTCAGCGGTGGAAGCTCCGCCGTCCCGAAGCTCCCCGCGTGCGGCCGCAAGAAAGGTCACGCATCAGTTGGACGCGGCCGCTTCTATCTATAATGGCTCCCCCCGCGATAACGGACGGTTTCGGGGATTGCCCGCTAAGAATCTATTGCCCGTTGGGGACAGGCAACTCCAAAGGCTGCGAGAGCTTGAATTCGAAGAGAGTCTCAGGCCCGAACTCGATTTCCTCACCTTTCGTTGCTAGGACAAACCCGGTCCCGGCACCCCCACCAACACCGGCGCCGATGGCGGCACCCTTTCCTCCTCCAGTAAGCGCACCAAGGATTGCACCGGCCGCCGCACTGCCTGCAATGACAGCTGCATCCTTCTTCTCAGAGCCCTCCGCCCGGATTGTCAGGGGATGAGTATCGATGCCATATTTTGTGCCGTCGATGATTAGCTGGTCCAAGGTCAACTGCATTTCCGCGCGGCCCTTCACCTTCTTGGAGCCTTCGACTGATGGGAGTTTTCCGATCACCTTCGTTCCGGCGGGGGCAAGGATCTGCCCGTCGACCGAAATGGCCCCGTCCAAGACTGCACTGAACTCGTCACCAGCGCGATCGCGATCTGTTGAGACTGTTTGTGTCAGACGTACGCGTATGGGAGTGCCTTTCGGGACCACTTCCGTTTCCGGAAACACAGCGGAAGCCACGGATTCAATGAAACTCGATCCACCGTCTCCTGCAACTTCCATCGACTTATCAGCATTCACATTGCCTGTCGAACAGCCTGTTTCGGCGACCAGTCCCAGTATCAAGACCACTAACCAGTATCGTATAATTGAAAGATTCATTTCAAACCTCCTGATATTCTGAATGCTCTCATTCGAGGAGAGAGCATGTCGGGAAGATTCCACCTTATGTACCCATGAGTGAGCGCAATTCTCATTCCAAAACACAAAATCCAATGTTCAAGGCAGGTTGCGGAAATCAGATAATATGACCATCAATGGAATCAGGGAAAATTTCCCTGATCGTTTCAACCGAATCCGGTTCAAGCGATCTGAAGATAGTAATGCCTATCCAAAGTGAATCGGCCTGACGCATAAAGTTCAGGTCAGGGAAACTCTCTTGACGGTTCTTTAGGGTTCAGGTCAGGTCATTCAACAATCGGACCTGGAGGGCGGTCGACCAAGATGGGGACACCATCGACATTCTCCTCCAGAAGAGACGGGATCGGCAGGCCGCCAAGCGCTTCTTCCGTATGCTCTTGAAGGGACAGGGAGCACTTCCCAACAGGCTCATCACAGACAAGCTTGTTCAGGGGAAATAGGAGACGATCGCCTACAGGCAGAACTCGATCTCCGTGCGCAACGAGGCGAAGCTTGAAAGGCGCGCACTGGTGAAGCAAAGGTGATATTCTCTGCCATGGGCCCGGCCACACTTCAGGAGCTCGAAGCGTTTGCCCATACCGTTGACAGGGCGGTCCCCACCGGGTCCATTGACGCAAGTTCCAGAAGTTCGTGCTGGAATTCTTTAGGCAAGCCGATGTCGGCCTCTCCGCGGTCGAGACTGAGCAGGAGATCATCCAATGCTGCGGAAAGCTGTAGACACCGGCTACGAAGTAGGCCGTTTTCACCGATAAGAAAGAAGGCCGCCCCATCGGCCAGGAGGCGGTACGAAACTCTATAGAAGATTTCTATAGAGAGGTTGTATAGACTCGGGCGAGCGCCGAGGCGCTTTCCTTCCGAGACGGACTCGTTGCAAAGTCGGCGGATGGGAAGGAGTGCCGGCCACCGTTGCCCTTATTGTCATCGGGAGTTCCTCCCGTCCCCCTATTGCCCGCAACAGCGCATCTGCTCGGACCCCGATTGCCAACGTCGGCGCCGCCGGGAGTATCACCGCAAGAAACTGGAGTCCGATCCCGAGTACCAGCAGACCTGCCGGGACAGCCGGCAGAAGTGGCGCGCCCACAACCCCGACTACCAGCGCCGGTACCGGGAAAGCCATGCCCGGTACACCGAGGAGAACCGTCGAAAACAGCGCCTCCGCGATCGGCGTCGCCGGCTCGATCGTCTTGTAAAGAACAACGTAGCTTTGGATCTAAAGTCTTTGACTTCAGAAGTTTGGCTGATCCAACGTGAGGCGGTCGAGCTTGTAAAGAACAACGTGGCTCTCTCCGAACTCCTCATTTTCCAGAAGGTTGAAGGAAACCAAGAGGAGGCCGCGTGATCTTGTAAACAACATCGCTCTGGTCGGATCGACCTCGAACGGGGTATCAGGAAGCCTGAGTTCAGGAGACCTCGCTATGGACCCGGCCATCCTTGATGCCATCTATCGACTCCATCACGGCGAACACTGGTCGATCCGCAAGATCGCCGGTCATCTCGGCGTCAGCCGCACGACCGTCCGCAAGTACCGCAACGGCCCCGTCGCCCGGGCTTCGATGCCGCCGCGAGCCAGTAAGCTCGACCCTTTCAAGCCGATCCTTCGCGATCTGTTGGAACGGGACCCCCGGGCCCCAGGCTCGGTCCTGCTTCAGCACCTGCGCCGGTTGGGTTATCAGGGCGGGGTCAGCATCCTGCGCGACTACCTGGCGCGGGTGCGGCCCCGTCGGCCGGCTCGAGCCTTTCTGCGCATGGACCCGCAACCCGGCGAGCGCTTCGAGGTCGACTGGGGCCACTTCGGCGGACTGGAATACGAGGGAGACCGCCGCAAGCTCTATGCCTTCGTCCTAGTCGACTGCCACAGCCGGCTCCTGTACGTCGAGTTCACTCACAGCCAGGGCTTCGAAACTTTTGTGCGCGGTCATATCCACGCCTTCCGGGCGTTCGGGGGTGTCAGTCGGGAGATTTGGTATGACAATCTGCTGACTGCCGTCGCGGAACGGGACGGTCGCCTGGTCCGTTTCCAGCCGCGCTTCCTGACTTTTGCGCGCGAGTACGGCTTCTATCCCCGGGCCTGCAATCCAGCCGCCGGCTGGGAAAAGGGGACCGTCGAGCGCGCCGGCATCCGCTACCTGCGCCAGAGCTTCTGGCCGCTGCGGACGTTCCGCGATCTGGTCGACGTCAATCGTCAGGTCCGCCAGTGGCTGGAGGAGGTGGCGCACCAGCGCCGCCATCGGGAAACGCGACAGACGCCCCGCGAGCGTTTCCAGCCCCAGGCTCTGCGGCCCTTGCCGCCGCTCGATCCCGATTATCGCGACACGGCCCAGGTCCGCGTCTACAAGGATCTGCGGGTCCACTTCGACGGCAACCGCTACTGCACTCCCCCTCGTTACGTCGGCCGTCTGCTGACCCTCAAGGCCGACGCCCAGTCGGTCACCCTCTACGATGGCCGCCGCGAGGTCACCTCCTACGCCCGCTCGTGGCGCCGCGGTCAGGTGATCGGGGCCGACCGCTTCCGCGAGGAACTCGTCGACAGCCGCCCGGCCGCCCGCACCTCCCAGGCGCAGGCGCGCCTCATCGCTTTGCTCGGACCGGCGGTCGAGACCTACCTGCGGGCTCTGGCCGAGACCGACCGCTCGCTCTCCCGCCAGATCACCGAGTTGCTGGAGCTGGTCCGTCTCTACGGGCCGGAACCGGTTTCCGAAGCGCTGGGTAAAGCGCATGCGGCCGGCGCTTACGGCGCCGACTACATCGCCAATCTCCTCAGCCAGGAACAGCACTTGCGTCGCCCCGAACCGCCTTTGCGCCTGAAGGATCCCCGCCTGAACGAGCTCGCCACCGATCCGCTGTCCCTACTGGATTATGACGCCTTGATCTTCGAAGAAGGAGACGACGAATGACTTCCCTGGAATCCAAACTCGACGAGTTGCGCCTCGTCGGCATGCAGAGTCGACTCGAGACGGTGCTCACCGAAGCCTCCCGTCGCAACCTCAGCCTGGCCGCCTCACTCGAATGGCTGGCCGATCTCGAACTGGAAGAGCGGCGCGGCCGTTCGGTCGAACGACGCTTTCGCCAGTCCCGCCTGCAAGTCCGCTCCGGGATCGAGGACTTCGATTTCCAGCATCACAAGTCCCGCCTGAGCCTGAAGTCGCGCATTCTACGACTGCTCGATCTCGACTTCATCGCCCAAGGCACCAATCTGGTGATCATCGGCAACCCCGGGGTCGGCAAGACCTTCCTGGCCAAGATCATCGCCTGGAAGGCCTGTCAGGCCAACCATCGCGTCCTGTTCACCTCGGCCATGGACATGCTCAATCAGCTGTTGGCCTCCCAGCTCGACCACTCGCTCGTCCGCAAGCTCAAGGTCTACACCGCTCCTGCGCTTCTCGTTTGTGACGAAGTGGGCTATCTCTCCCTCGACCAGCAGACCTCCAACCTCTTCTACCAGGTCATCTCCACCCGCCATGCCGAACGCCGCAGCACGGTCCTCACGACGAACACTCCATTCTCCGACTGGGGCAATATCCTCTACAACACCACCATCGCCACCGCCATCGCCGACCGGTTGGTGGAGAACTCCGAAGTCTTCCTGCTCGGAGGGGAGTCGCTGCGCAAAGCGAAAAAGGCCCGGCCTCGCAAGCCCCAGGCCGGTTCAGAAGAAGCGCCGCCCTGTGATGATAACCCTGACCGGAGGAGTCCGGCGGGCTAACCCCTCAACGGCGCTGCCGATGGGGCGGCTCGCTTCATGCGGTCGCCCCCGGGTTCTGCGCCAACGGCCGTCTCCATGTTCAACTTCAGCGCCAATCACCTCGTGCTGCTTTCCCGGACGGAATGTCGTTCCTGTGTCGTCTTCCGCATGAAGGACCGCGATACCCAGCGGGTCTATCGCCTGTACGACTTCTCCAAATCCCAGATCATCGCCGCCGACCGCGGCTACTGCGTCTCGGGATACGTCAACAGCGCTCAGAACCAGCTCTACCTGGTCATCCGCTCCGTCAAACCGGACACCCGGCACACTCCGGCTTCCACCCCTCGGCTTCCTCTCGACGGCGCAGGCAGGTAATCATGGTTTGATCACCACCCCCGATTCCATCTCAGATACCTCCGCGTCACCGGGTGGCGATCGCCCCCCCGCGTCCAGTCATCCCCCTGGTCCCCTCTCAAACCGGCGATTCCGGACGACAAACTCGCCGGTGTCAACAAAAGCGCCCCATCCACCTCAATGATTGGATCCGGAAGTATCGGAGAGGCATTGAATTACTCGAAATATCTATACTAGGCTTCCTGACCGGCCCAAGAGCGAGGTATAAACGCCAACTGATCATTTTGAACACTGCCATCACTTCTCATACAGCATAGGGAATCCCGCATAATTGACCGCCTCAATGGTTTGAGCCATCGGTGTTTCGCCCGGAGCGCCAAGGAGCCGAAAAGATGACTGATCAGCCCCTGCACGATGAAGTGTTGCTTGAAGTCACACGACGGGCACTCCGCCTTGCACTTCCAAGCCTTGCAGGAATCTATCTTATCGCCATCGGGTTGGACTTCTCACGATTCAAAGCCCCAGCTTCCACGTACTTGTCGGCGCTTGCCTTCCTCACCGCGCTCCTGCTTTTCGGTGGATACCTTCTGATCCGCGACCCCGATACCCGCTACAGTCGAACAAAGGGGACCGCACTGGGTGCCGCATTCCTGATCCTGATCAACGTGCAGGCCGTCCTCCTCCTATCAGTGGATCTGCGGTACTCGGTGAATGTCCTTTTGCTACTCATGGGTGCCGGTTTTATCCTGTTGCCCCTTCACCACTTGATCGGACTCCATCTCCTCACTCTTGTCACGTGGGTGGCCGTCGTCTCACAAATCCCCTCTGTCAGGGGTGCGGGTTACCTGATACTCCCGATCGTTATTGCTCTCCTGATCGCCTATATTTTGCGGCATGTTGTCGTCAAGAACGAAATTGAGAAAGAACGGACTCGGATAAGGGATGAGGCCCACTTCCGCGCGTTGGAAGAAGCATATTCAGCTCTTGAACTTGAAACCGAAGCCCATCGGAAAGCAAGCGCGGAGGCAGACTTCGCAAACCAGATCCTGTCGTCCGTTTCAAACATCATCCTTGTGGCGGACTCCGACGGGGAAGTCATCTATGCAAGCCCTTCGGTGGAGCGCACATTCGGATTCAAGCAGGAAGAAGTCCTTGGAGACGGGTGGTACCAGCTTTCGTCAACGGATGAGGATTGCCCGAATGAGCGTAAGGAGCGGATTTCAGGCTTTGCCCTCAGTGGTGACGGGCAGGCGCTCTACGAAGAGACCGTCCGAGATATCTCGGGAAATCGGCATTCGATCCTGTGGCAGAATTCACAGTTTCGCGACCGCTGCCTGATCGGCGTCGGATCGGACGTAACTGACCTCAAAAAGATCCAACTGGAGCGGGATGACCTGATCGGCCAGTTGCAGGAAAAGATCAAACAGGTGCGGACCCTTGAAGGACTGATCCCGATCTGCATGCACTGCAAAAGGATCCGCGACGACGGGGGCTACTGGAACGAAGTCGAAGAGTTTGTTCGGGATCATTCTGATGCGGAGTTCTCACATGGGATCTGCCCGGAATGTGAGGACAAGCACTACAATGATTTCTGAGTGAAACCCATCTGTGACCGGCCAACAAAATTCCCCACTTTTTGGCCAATAAAATTCCCCACCTTCAAGACCGGAACGTAGGATGTTCGCCCGAAAGGGAGGACATCGGATTGAAAGGTTGGGGAACAGTGAACGAGATCAAGGTGAAGTTGGCAGCTGGGAGGACGGTGTCGGAAGTGGCGCGCGAGTTGAAGATCGACCGCAAGACGGTCCGCAAGTACCGGGACCAGACGATGGAGGAGATCGCCGGCGAACGGGAAGCTCCGCAGAAACGCCGCCGGAAACTGGACGATTACAAGGATTGGATCCAGACCCGGGTCAAGCGGATGGCCGAGGACGGTGTCGTCAACGCGGAAGCGATCTATCACGAGTTGAAGAAGTTGGGCTACGAGGGATCGACCCGCAGCGTGCGGCGTTTCATCGAGAGCCTGCGTCCGGTCTTCCGACCAAACCGAGTCTACCGGCGGTTCGAGACACCGCCCGGCCGACAAGCCATGGTGGACCTGGCCGAGAAGCGGGGCGTGCGGATCGGGGATCGTCGGCGCAGTGTTTTCTTTGTGGCGATGGTGCTGTCGTCGAGCCGGCACAAGTACGTCGAGTGGTTCGATCGACCGATCGATACCCAGATGCTGCTGTCGTTTCATGAAGCGGCCTTTCGCTACTTCGGAGGAATCCCGCAGGAGATCGTCTACGATCAGATGAAACTGGCCGTTCTGGCCGAGCATTACGGAGAAGTCGAGTTCAACCAGGCTTTCTACAGCTACGTGCAGTGGCACCACATTGAGCCCTACATCTGCCGCAAGGCGGATCCGGAAACGAAGGATCAGTCTGCATACTGCACTCCATTGTGTCGTTTCGACGGACACTTGCTCGACGATGACATTTCCCTACCCCGTTGTTGGTTTTGGGTTGTTGGAACGGGTTGGGGCTCGTCCCTTCGTCATCCAGTGCGAGCCAGACAGCCAGCACCAGGAGTATCACGAAAGCCGCAGTGTAACGAAACCTCCTTGGAAAACTCACTTCAACTTCCCTGATGGGCGGCTCATCCAGGACAGATCGACGATAGTCCCCGGTCGACACTCCGTCAACGGGATTCTGATTGGACGGCCTCGCGCCGGAGCGAGTTGGACGTCGGCAACGTTCTTGCGCCCGCCGGTTGTCTTCCGGATCACGGTTCTCCGTTTGAACAACCGCTCGTAGAGGCCCGAGGTGGCAGATTGGTGCACCCCCGTTCTTGAGTTCAATCAGTAGTCCAGCTTCGCAAGGACTCGATCGGCCCGTCTGGGTTTCGTGGTTGGCCATGCCCAGGCTTTGTCCGATCGGCGTTGGGCGGTCCGGGCAACGGTCACGCCAGGGACGAGCCTGTCATTCCTGTTGCCTGTCCGGACTTTTCGCCCCTCGCCGACCGGGTGCGGGTTTCTCCCTTCGAGTTCTGTGGATTTTTCTTCAAGTTCGGGGCGAAAGAAAAATCACACAGAAAAGGAGAAACGAATCATGGCAAACACAAAACCCACAGCGACGGTCCGAATCGGCTCCATCAAAGCCGCCATCTGGACGAACGACAACTCGGGAGGGATCCGACACTCGGTCACCTTCGAGCGCCTCTATAAGGATGGCGACTCGTGGAAGGCCACCCGCAGCTTCAGCCGCGACGACCTGCTCGTCCTCGCCAAGGTCGCCGATCTCGCTTACTCGCGGATCCTCGAGCTGCAGGAGCAGCCCGAGTCTTCCTTGAGCCCTCCCTCCGGACCGGCGGCCACCGCCGGCCCTCCTTCCACTTCCTATCTGGTCCGGGAAGACTCCTTGAAAGAACCCTGTGCGCCAAGGCGGGCTATGGCCCAGTATTCTCCTCCGAGCCCTGAACGGTCTTGAGGATCCAGTCGGCTACGATCTGGGGATACCCGTCGGCAAAAACGGGAGGGGGAAGCCTTGGAGCGATGGGCCACTGAAGCAGCATATGATCGGCTCCCTGGAAAAGGCGCACATCGCACGGAGCGGAAATCATGGCCTCGAGGCGTTTGGCGGAGGGCGCGGCCGCGGAGCGATCGTCCTCCATTCCTTTGAGTAGCAGGACGGGCACGTCAACCCGGCGCCAGTACGGTGACGGGTCAAAATCCATCACTCGACGCCACCAGGCGTACTCCCCCCGTGGATACACCTGATCGGGGAGATCCTCTGCAGCCGCAAACCAGGGGGTTCGGGAGGCATTCTCAATCTCGGCCCGCACTCGAGCGGCATCGGCCTTTCCGCGGAGATAGTCTGCGTAGAGGCGATAAAGTGCTTCCGCCTTCTGCACATCCGCTTCGGCAAAGCCCTTCCTGTCGAGTCGAAGTCGGATTTCTTCCTCGACTTGGTCGACAGGCCGCAACCCTGATGCCCCAATGATCACGATGAATGCGATCGAGTCCGAGCGGTTCTCCGCAACCGGGGCAACCCACTCCGCTTCGCTGAAGCCGACCAGCCCAATCCGGTTTGGATCCACATTAGGCATCCGTGAAAGGCATTCGACCGCCGCCACGACATCGTCGGCATAGTCAAGGTAGTCCGCTTCGTAGGTGCTACCACCGGATGCCCCGGCTCCGCGTTTGTCGAAAGCCAGCGTGGTGATTCCTCTCTGGGCCAGAAAACGGGCGTAAAACCGGTGCTCCGACCGGGTTTCCCGGCCCGAACCATGGACGAGGACAACCCCCGGAGGATGACTCTCCGTCTGGGCAGAATAGACCGTGCCCCTGAGTTCGACGGATCCGCTCGTGAAGACCACGTCCTCGCTGGGAACTCTGGTGACGAGGCTCCAAAGCGAGAATCCCAGCCCAACCAGCGCAGCGATGGCCACGACGACGGTTGGCCAACGCATTCGGGCCGAGCTCAGGACGATCACGAGCGAAAGCAACACGCTGAAGCCGAAGAGCGTCAGGGCTACGGGCAGCAGGTCCATGACGACGGCCACGGCCGAGTTGCGCGCCAGGTATAGGACCCATCCAAGAACCAGAACTACTATCGCGAGGGCCGAACTGAGTCGGTACAGTAATCTCACTTAGGTCTCCATTCCTTTGCGGACCAATTGCAGCTTCGACCGAAAATCCCGATCGAGTGGCACCGGTGCGTTCGGAAACGAGGTCAGCCACTGCGTCGTGCCGGAACTGAGAATCCCCATCAGCAGTGAGCCAGCAGTCTCGAGGTCGATCCAGTGCCCGAGCGTGCCCGCGGCAATGGCGGCGTGCAGTTGGCGTCTCAACCAGTCGCCGAGAATCAGAACGTCCTGCTGGTCCTGGCTGGCCAGGACATCACTCACGAAAACCAACCGAAGCAGTGATCTGCCCAGGATGGGTTCGGCCATGACCGCGACAGCAAAGGCATCAAAGGCGGCATCGATGCGTTCCCAGCCGTCGTGTTGTGTGGCCTTCTCCGCCCGTGCCAGACAGTCTGCCGTCAGTTCCTGGTGGAGTCGGGCGAGAACGTGCTCCTTCGTGGGGAAATGGTTGAAGAAGGTACGTCGACAGGTCTTGGCCGCAGAAGTAATGTCTTCGATCGTCACTTCAGTGAAGTCCCTCCGCCGAAACAACGAGATCGCGGCCCTGTAGATCCGATCTGATGTCGTCGTCCAAGATGGTGCCCGAGTCGGAATCGGATTCATTGGGTCATGCACTATAGTGCAAAAGTATACCGACGTGCAACCTCGGCTCGTCCGACTCACTGAGGTCGAGCCGATGGTGCGAAGCCGCTGCCTGAGCTGACGACCGTCAGGGCTCGGCCAATGAAGAGCCGGGTGCGCTCACATCAGACATCCGGCTGGATCCTGCCAGTGCTGCCTCGTTCCTGCAGGCAGACCGCGGTAGCGGGTAGCCGGAACACGGGATCTCCGGCCGTGCATTCTCATGCTTCCGACAGTCTCATGTTCTTTCTCGCTCTGGTCGCGATGTTGGCTCGCTTGCTCGATCTTGTTTGCGTGGACCCTCCAGGCTACGTCTTCGCGCAGCATCCCTCGCGCCAGGGCGGGGCCTGTCACTCTGGATGCCCGGCGCTTCGACGGTCGCCTTTCAGGTCCTTCTCTGGGTCCTCCAGTTCGAGGTTTTTGGTTTCTCAGGGCGGGGTGAAGAAACCGAAAAACCCTTTCACTGGAGGACAAAACAATGAAGATCGAGCGAACCAACCCACCCGCCCATCAGCGAATCACCGATGCGATCCTCGAGAAGCTGGAACAGGGTGTCGTGCCCTGGCGGAAGCCCTGGAAGACCCTGTGGCCTCAGAACATCGCCGGATGGCAGTATCGCGGCATCAACGTGCTGACCCTGGCACTGGCCGGGTTCTCGAGCCCCTACTGGATGACCTTCAACCAGGCCAAGAAGCTCGGCGGTCACGTCCAGCGCGGCCAGAAGTCGACTCCGGTGCTGTTCTGGAAGGTCTACTCGAAAGATCGCGAAGATGACGAAACCGGCGAAGTCGAGACTCACCGACGCGTATTTGCCCGCTGCTGGTGGGTGTTCAACCTGGAACAGACCTCCGGGATCCCCGCCGACAAGCTGCCTGCTGCCGCTGACTCCTCCGAGTTCACGCCGATTGAAAAGGCGGCCCGGATCGTCGATTCGATGCCGAACCCGCCGGTCATCGAGTACGGCAAGAACGCGGCATTCTACTCTCCGGCTCAGGACCGCATCGGAATGCCGCATCCGGAGCAATTCACGTCCGGTCCCGAATCGCTCTTTGCAACGCTTTATCATGAGCTGGGTCATGCGACAGGCCATCCGGCGCGACTCTCTCGATTTGGCCTGGAGGATGACGTCCAGTTCGGCAGTGACACCTACTCGCAGGAAGAGCTGGTCGCGGAACTCACCTCCGCATTCCTCTGCGGCGAAGCCGGGATCTCCCCGGGAACGCTCGATCAGAGTGCCGCATACCTCTCCGGCTGGCTGAACCGCCTGGGCGACGACACGAAGCTGATCGTCGTGGCCGCAGCGCAGGCTCAGAAGGCCGCCGATTTCGTTCTCGGGAAAATGACCGAAGAACGGAAATGAGCTATCACGGACACCGGTCACCAATGCCGTAGTCGTCACAACCCGTGAGCACCCCGGATTCGAAGAATAGTTCGGGGCCGAAGTCGCTCATGGTCCAGATTTCGGTTGTTCCGTCGAGTTCTGCGAAGTACTGGCTTCCCCAACTCGCCTCCACCATGGCTTTCGTCATACCGTAAAGGACTCGTCCATCCAGGATGGCTGCGCGGTAATCGGACGACAGATCGTGTTTTTCAACATAGGCCTTTCGGCGCGCAGGATCGTAATCGGCACTCAGGAACTTCCTCTGGATCCAGGCCGAGGCATATGTTCCTTCCGATCGCCACTTGACCGATATCCATCGGTCGTCGGGTATCTTTTCGAGACCGTATTTGTCTCCCAAACCCGCAATCAGAAGGTCCGGCACTCTGCCCGTCTTGATAACTGGGCTCTGACGGTCGGGCTGTTCCGTCAGGTTGGCGGAGTTGGCGAAAATCCAAACAGGGTAAGAATGGCCCTTGTGAAAAAGGGCTATGCCGTCGGGGCAGAGAGGACTCTCAAAGTCGCGGAGGAGTCGGATCGAGTCTGTGAGGTCGAGGATCCAGCCATTCTCCGAATGCCCACCCGTGCTGACGGCAACCTCATACCAGGTGGCCCCCCCCGTGCGGACGAGGCCCTGAACCGGGAGTCTCTCCCTCGGCCAGATCTCGGTGATGACCGGAGCCCGGGTGGAGGGGCTTTTCAAGATAGGCGCGGCCTGGGTTCCCGGCGGAAGACAGATCCACCCGTCAAGCTCGATGCGGAGACACTCGGGATCACTATCGTGAAATTCGCGCTGGATGTGGCGAGCTGAGAGAAAGCCCTGCTTTCCTGAAGGAAGATCAACGCGGTAGACCGTGTTGCCGGAGCGCTCCATCTTCTCAGTGGCGAAAAGCAACTCTCCCGCGGGCGGTCTGTCTGTGATCTCCGCCCCCGCCATTTCGGATCCTCTCGCTTCCGCCTCAGGTCCGGCCTGGACAAGGAAGTAACGTTCAGCCGGTACCCGCCTCGCGCTCTGAAGATGAATGTCTAACGCCAGAGCGACAAGGCAAACGAACAAGACATAGTGAAGTCTCACAGAAGAAGTCAATCACTCAGCAGTGTCCCTTGTCCAGACGAAGCTTGAAGTACCCGAGTGACATGTCCAAGCACAGAAGACCGGTGCCCCACGGCAGGGGCAGTACGGACGGTCGACGACCTGACCGTTCTCCTGCGCCCCGTCTCTGTTCAAGACAGGGTTTACCCACCATCACTCCGGGGGCCCTAACTCCTGCATTGGTGTTCTCGTCTTGTCTGCCGGTTCGCTCACTCGATCTTCTTCCCTGGTGACCCTCTCGCCCGAGCTCTCCGCTCAGCATTTCTCGCGCCAGGGCGGGGCCTGTCACTCCAAATGCCAGGGGCTCCGACCTCTGACTCTCTGGGTCCTCTTTCAGTCCTCCAGATCCGGGCTTTTGGTTTCTCGGCCTCGGTGAAGAAACCGAAAACCCCTTTCACTGGAGGACAAAAACATGAAGATCGAGCGAGCCAACCGACCCAACGACAAGCCGAACGTGCGGGAATACCGCTTCAAGGAAGCCCAGTTGATCGTTCGGGACAACCCGTCGCTGCCGGTCGAAATCGAGGCGCTGGCCGGGGTCCAGTTCAATTCCTCCCAGGTCGTCGCCCGGCTGCTGCGCAACCTGGTTCAGATGGATCAGGAGACCTTCATCGCGCTGCACCTGAACGGGCGGCTCAAGATCTCCGCCTTGAACGTCGTCAGCATCGGCACCGTCAACAGCTCGCCCGTCCATCCCCGCGAAGTCTTCCGCGCCGCCATCGTGGCGGGTGCCTCGGGCATCATCGGCGTTCACAACCATCCCTCCGGCAGTCTCTCCCCGAGTCCGGAAGATCGAGCGATCACGACCCGGCTCGTCGAGACCGGAAAGATCATCGGGATCCGCCTCTTCGATCACATCATCATCGGTCGAAACGGCCACTTCAGCTTTGCCGACGAGGGATTGCTTTAGAATAGCTGCAACATTCGGGCACGCCCGCGCGTGCCCGCCCACTCGTTGAGCTCGGATTGGAGAACCCATGAGTCTCATTTGTGTCTTCGCCGCTTCGCCCATGGAGGGGAAGCCCGTCGAGAAACTGGCCGTGCCTCCGGCACCCGGATCACCCGGCAGCTGCGGCCCCAACCAGGTGCTTCTCACCATCAGCGGGATGGGACCGAAGAACGCCCAGGAGAAAGCGGAGCTTGCCTTGGGGCTCACCCCGGGGAATCCTGCGGCGGAGAAGCCCGATGCCGTACTCGTCATCGGACTCTGCGGAGGATTGAGCGAGTCAATTCAGGAAGGCCGCATTGTGGTCTACACCGAGTGCCGCTCGACCAAGGTGGATGATCCGATGCTGCCCTGTTCTTCGGCGATTTCGGACGGCATCCTCGAGGTACTCGAGTCGTCCGAACTCGGCTGTGAGCGTGCGGTTGGGATCACCTCATCGAGGATCGCGACGACCAGCACTGAGCGAAGGGCCCTGGCAGACCACGGAGCGTCCGTTGTGGACATGGAGAGCTACGCGATCCTCAAAGCCGCTGCGAGTGCCGGCATCCCGGCAGCCGTGTTGCGTGTCGTCTCCGACAGCATCGGCCGGGAACTGCCCGACTTCAACGTCGCCCTGAATGAAGCGGGTGGTCTCGACGGCCGGAAGGCGCTCCGGGTCGCCCTGATGGTCGCCGCTGAGGACGGCACGGTTGCTCGCGGCCAACCGTCGGGCGATCCAACGCCTGGAGCAGGCCCTTGAGATCGTTCTCCCGGCACCCTGCTTCGGAGGTGCAGCGTCCGCCGAGCTCTCATCGAAAGGATCGAGAAACAACGTGAGGATTTCATGATCTGTCTCAATGTCCTCTGGCGAAACTTCGGGAAATCCTGCGGATGGGTGTTCAGGGTTGAGAAGCCAGACCTGACTTTCGGAGAGACGTCGCGTGCTCACGAAGAAGCTGCTCCTGTTCGGACTTCCGTTGCTCTCGATCGTGGTCAGCGGCGACTCGGTTGATCCCAACCCTTTTCGGATACTGGCCGACGCCGACCGGCTGGCCAAGCTCTACAACTGGCCCGAAGCCTCAAGCCGATACGTCGAGGCGGAGAAGCTTCTTCGGGAGTCTGGCTGAGAAGAAGGACGCAGTTGCGGCCCGGCTCGGCTACATCTGGGCGACAGCCGATTCGGGAGTCACGCCCGGATCTCAGCCGGGAGGTCGATACTTACCTGAACGATCCGCAAGTGCAGGAGGATCCCAGGCTCCGGCTTCGAGCTCTCGTCGCGCGGGCCGCACTCGATCGGAACTCCAATGAATTGACTGCACGGCACTCCTGGGAGCGGATCCTCAAGCTCGCGAAGGAACTGGACGACAAGGACTGGGAAAACCGGGCCGAGGCGGAGATCGGCCAGGTTCTCTATATGGAGGGCGATCTCCGTTCCGCCACCGACATGCTCCGGGAGGCGATCAC
Source organism: uncultured Acidobacteriota bacterium (assembly GCA_963777605.1). Classification (GTDB taxonomy): domain Bacteria; phylum Acidobacteriota; class UBA6911; order RPQK01; family JAPXNP01; genus CAVZRV01. The sequence continues at coordinate 27,740 of CAVZRV010000035.1, read as the reverse complement.
CTCTCAATACCTTCGCCTCGATCTCGGTGCGGCGATCTACTACACCGCCATGGTCGGAAACGGATTCGTGTCGGCCGGGCGGCCCGAAACGGGACTCCGATACTGCAACGCCGCACTGCGAGTCGCTGCGGTCACCCGGGGAGCCGGTTTCCCCTTTCTCGCCTATCAAGGCAAGGCCCGTGCCCTGATCGCATTGAATCGAAAGGACGAGGCGGCCGAACTCCTGGAGCAAGCGATCGCCCGGGCCCGTCAGGACCGAAACTTCTTCGCGCTGACGCAGCTGTTGATCGTAGCCGGTACCGCAATCGCTCCAGACGATCCGGCGAAGGGACTGAGCCACCTCAGCGAGGCGGTTGAGTTGAGCCAGAAGAAGGGCTTTCACCACGTCTTCGCCTGGAGCACCTTCGAACTGGCCACGGCTTACCGGGACTCCGGGAACCTCGACGCCGCCGAACAACTGGCCACGCGATCCAACCGGATCATGCGGGAACTCGAAGACCGGTACCACCTGCCCCAGCACCTGGCGCTGCTGGCGGACCTGAAGGCCCGGAAAGGAGACGTCCAGCGTGCCGACGAGCTCTACAGCGAAGCGACCGACGTGATCGAAGGCCTCCTGGTCAAGGTCAACCAGCGGCAGTTGAAGAGCTCGCTGATCGAGACGCTGAGTGACGCCTACGTCGGCCACTTCGAACTGGCGGCGACCGCCTTTTCGGATCCGGCCAAGGCCTACGAAATCGTGGAACGAGCCCGCGGCCGCGTTCTCGCCGACACCCTGCGCGGCGAAAGAGAGACTCTGACGGCCGCCGGTGGACAGACGGCAGAGGCGCGAAAGGAGATCACCCGCATCCAAAGTGCCCTGCTGCGTGAGACCGACCGGGACGAACGGGCGCAGTTGCTCGACAAGCTCTTCCGCGCCGAGCAACTCCTGTCCCCGGTCCGCCGGACCGATTCGGCGCTGTCTCCTGGGGGCGATCGCTCGAAGCCGGTTCCACTTGCAACGATCGAGAATTCACTCAGTCCCGACGAGATCCTGCTGGAGTACGTTCTCGGGAAGGAACAATCCTATTGCCTGAAGATCACCCGTACCGGCGCTGCGATCATCACGCTGCCAACGGGTCGCGAGCGGATCGACGAGCTGGTCGATGAGTATCTCGACGATGTCCGGTCACGGAAAGCGGATATTCCGGCTGAGCGAACTCTCTTCTCGATCCTGCTCCAACCGGTCCTGGACGGAGACTCCAAGGCTCGGCTGATCGTGGTCCCCGACGGAAAGCTCAACCTCCTGCCGTTCGACGCCTTGCGGGACGAGGAAGGGAAGTACGTCCTCGAGTCGCATGTCGTCACCTATGCCCCCTCGGCCACGGTCCTTCATCTGCTGAGAACCTTCAGGTCGCCGGAGCGGCCGACCCGCAGCTTCCTCGGCGTCGGCAATGTCGTCTACTCCGGTGACACTCCGAGACATTGCTCAACCCGAGGCATCACAGATGGACGACCTCGAAGGCGGATTCGTCAACCTGGCATCCCTCCCGAACCTGCCCGGAAGCGAAGAAGAAGTCGTCAGCATCGCCGACATCGTCCGGGACGGCAGCCAACTGCTACTCGACCAATCGGCAACAGAATCTGCATTCAAGGCTGAGCCGACTGGCCGATTTTCGAATCATCCACCTGGCCGTCCACGGAGTGGCCGACAAGCAATTCCCGGATCGGGCAGCACTCGTCCTGGGAACGTCCCCCGACTCGGATGAAGACGGCCTCCTCCAGGTCCGCGAGATCCGGGACCTCCCCCTCCGTGCCGACCTGGTCACGCTCTCCTCCTGCGACACCGGAAACGGCCGACTCCTCGGCCAGGAAGGCATCGCCAGCCTCGAACGAGCCTTCCTCCTGGCCGGCGCCAAATCCGTCCTCGCCAGCCTCTGGACCGCCGACGACGTCTTCACGACCGCCCTCATGAAGCGCTTCTACCAGCACCTGGTCGATCATGGGCTCGACAAGGGCCAGGCCCTCCGCCAAGCCAAACTCGATCTCCTCGAGAAGTTCGGCGACGCAGCCCTTCCAGTCTACTGGGCAGGGTTCGTGCTTGTTGGTGACGGTTCGGCAACAGTCCGGAATTGACCTGAGGGGCTTGGAAATTCGCAGGGATGGAAACGGGGATCTCAGGCCGCGATGGCTCGCCACTGCTGTCCAGACCTGAGTCTTCAGTGCATTGGGTGTTGTCTCCACGACCGCCTTGATCGTACGAGAAGCGGCTCAGCCCCTCAATTCTGGATCTCCAATTTCGGCAAGTGCGAGCTCGCTGGGTGCAAGACACCGATCCATCGTGTTAGAAACGAACCGGGGAACTTGCATTTTGCGGATTGATGTTTCGTATCGATTGCGGTTTCTTTTTGTCGTCGTCGCAGCCGCGATGGCGTCGCTTAGTCTGACCGAGGACCTGTGCGCACAGCAGGAAACCCGTCTTTACCTGGTTTCCGGTTACCCGACGGGCAATCCGGACATCCAGGTGCCGACGCGTGTCTATCGTCTATCTACTGAGAAACAAACGTTGGCCGATGTCGTTGAACTGGCGCCCGCGACTACCCAATCGGCCTTCGTGCGAGCCTACCAGGATCTTCGTAAACTGATTGTAGCAACCCCTCATTTTCGGCCGAAACAGATTTCAATCGTAGACATGGATCAGCCTTGCGAATTCCGTACGCTGACTCTGGAGTACGACGAGTCCTTCCAGCCAATCTTCTCGTACGTGCTCGATACACCTAACGACGGGCTGTGCCTTGCCTTGGAGAGCGTTTCACTCCAAACACGGCAGCGACAGCATCACGTGTTTAGTCTCCTCACGGGCAAAGAACGGGAGCTGGATGCCGAGGCCCTCAGATTCGCTCGCTTGCCTGGCAGTCCGGGACCGGATCTCGAGGACTCATATCAAATGGATCTCATGATTGATCCGAGTGGATCGCTCAAACTTCCCTGGTGGGATGACTCCGGAAAGCGCCTCATTGATATGGGTTGGCCCCCGCTGAGTCATCCCTCGCGGGCTCTCACCAAAAGGCCGGGGAGTTGGCCTGTCTTGGAGAAGCAGGGACAGGCAATGGGGCTCGCGGTCTGGTGGATCGGGACGTCGAAGCTGGACCTGGTTTGGGTCCGCGGAGAGAGTGCGAACCGCCCTGAACTCATTCTCAGGGTCTATGACAAATCCAAGAACACCTGGAGCGATGTTGCGGTCCCGGGCCACGAGCCCAACGCCCTGACCCGACTTCAGCCGTTTGGTTACTGGCTCGCCGGCCTTCCGGTCGGACCAAGGATAAACGGTTTTCCTCAGGAACTGGTCGACCGGGTGCGCACTGAAAAGCGCGAGAAGGATTACAAGTACGGGAGTCTTCTGCTTTGGAATCCCCGGAAAGAACTGTTTCTTTTCGATGTTAAACGCGGACGTTCTCTCACGATCCCTACTGGAGATATTGAGAGCGCCGTGCTGCTGATCGAGGACGATGTGGTCTACTACCGGGTCAAGGATCGCTTGTATAGGGCGGAGATCCGAGAAGGCCGTGCGGAGCAGCCCGAGTTACTCGCCCAGGACCCGGCACTTCCGGGGGTCTACTGGGCGTTTACGGGGCCTGCGTGTGAAACCGTTGGGGATCAGCGAGATAAATGATCCCTATGCCATTCCCCTTCGAGCGTGTGAGCGAAGGGGATGGAACGAACAATCCCACAAAGACGTTCGCGACGGTTCATTTCTGCTTTGCACTGCTCTCCAGCTCGGTGGAGATTGTGAAAGCCAGACTTGACCAAGTCGGCATTCAACGCTGAGCGACCAGGCGATTTTCGAATCATCCACCGGGCCGTCCACGGAGTGTCCGACAAGCAAATCCCGGATCGAGTTGCTCTTGTCCTGGGAACCTCCCCCGACTCGGATGAAGACGGCCTCCTCCAGGTCCGCGAGATCCGGGATCTCCCCCTCCGTGCTGACCTGGTTACGCTCTCCTCCTGTGATACCGGCAACGGCCGACTCCTCGGCCAGGAAGGCATCGCCAGCCTCGAACGAGCCTTCCTCCTGGCCGGCGCCAAATCCGTCCTCGCCAGTCTCTGGACCGACGACGACATCTTCACGACTCGCCCTGATGAAACGCTTCTACGAGGACTTCGTCAGCGGCCAGGACAAGGCCATGGCCCTCCGCCAAGCCAAACTGGATCTCATGGAGAAGTTCGGCGACTCGGCCTTCCCCATCTACTGGGCAGGCTTCGTCCTGTTTGGCGAAGACTGAAGGCCGACAGCAGAGTGGCGCCAAGTGCCTCCGGCTCGCGTCCCCGGTTTCGTCCGGCCCCACAGATTCAGGGTTCGTGCAAGAGACTCATCTGCAACCTCGTTTGAAGCCCGCACATTCTCCGACCAATTGCGCCTATAGCAGGTGAAAAGTGGGCAGGGAGCTTGTCGATCATCTAGCGGCCGTGGAAGAATAACGGTCCTGATCTCCCTGATTAGGAGCCTTGCGCTAAGGCCGAGGAGAAAGCCCATGTCCGACCAAGCTTAGGAGCCAGGTGATAATCGCGGCATCGAGGCGTCGCTAGACTGGCTGGCTGACTATGCAGTGATGGATACTGACAGACAATTAGTTGCCCGTGAACTAATCGCCCGTGGTGCTCCCCAGGAGATTCTTGCCTTCATTGCGGACTGTATCAATGATGGAAGCCTATCAGCACTCGTGGCTGTACAACTACTGTATGAGGATCCTTACGGTGGATTCACGTTCAACTACGAGCTGAAAGCTCCTGCGGGCTTGGCATTGCTTCGATGGGGCGAACAGGGAGTGGATGCCCTCTACGAGGCCGCGCTACGATCTCGAACTTCGAAGAACATATCGATCGCGATCGACGTACTAGCGAGCGCCGCAGCATCGGGTTCGTGGCTGCTCGGCTCTCACCTTCTTCCGAAAGAGACCGTGGAATGGATCCTCAAGGAGGCTCAGGGAAACTCTGATGTGCGCAACCGCGCAAAACATCGGCTGATGGATCTATTGCTCGCCATCCCAAGCGATGAGGACGCCGCTGAGGCGGCAGCCTCAGGGTTAGGCCATATTTCGGTTGGCGGACTCGATGCAGCAAAGCTCGTGTTTGCCGCACTGGCGGCGCGGTGGCTTGCGATAGGAGAGCCCATTCTCAATCAGTTTGGGTCTCTCATCACTCAGCACCCTGGCGATGAACAACGTTTTCAAGCGTTTCTGGAAACTGTACCGCAGTTGTTGGATCCGATGTGTTTTCAAGTATGGTCGCGGCCTGACCTCTGTGGCGCCAAAGAGCCAGATTTCATTGTGCGCAGGTTTGACAATACCTACCTGATAGTGGAGATCGAAACGCCGGCAAAGCAACTTGTCACGGAGGGGAATCAAATCAGCGCGGCCGCCACGCAAGCAATCAGTCAGGCAACTCAGTACCGACAATACATGATGGACCGACCAGATAGCATGAGGAGTCACTTCCCGGAGTTCCGTGATCCAGAGTGTTTGGTTGTGATCGGATGTGAAGGCAAGCTCTCGCCTTCTCAGCGCGATGCCCTTGATGCGGACAACCAGAGTCGCAGAAGGCTACGTGTCGTGGGATTTGACTGGCTGCTTCGCCGCGCGACCGCAATTCGGGCCAACACTCTGGATCGTTCCACCTCTGTGCAACGAATCCGGGTTGTTTGATGCTATGCGCGGTCTTGCTGGCCGAGTGGAGGTGACAACGGCAGTCGGGCGTCCCTTTGATAATGCCCGAGGACTTGATAGTTATGTCGAACTCGTTGCTGGTCTTCACTCTCCTTGTCCAGGAGGGGCTCAATGCGAGTACTCAACGATGGCGGAAGATCGTGTTTGACTTTGTCGATGAAGCCAGCCAGACCCTTGAACATTGGTCGCCCAGCTATCGAATGACCCTGCACAAGATCGCGCAATACTGGCCTCAGAACATCCTCTGTGAATCAACGGCGGAGGCAAGATGAGAAGGTCCAACCAAGGTATGCCCAGATGGGCGATCCTCGGCACGTTCCCTGCTAACGAACACGGGTCGCCCACTGGTGAGGCCAACCGAGTGAGCCATTGGACTCCATGAATCTAGCGTCGATTCTTGAATAGGTGGGATTATGCCAAGCAGACTTGGACGAAACCTACGCAAAGGGCACCTAGCCGAGGACTTAGGAATCGGCGTGGTGCGAGCATTCTCAGCCGTGGCCGATGTTCGGCACCAAGATGATGTTGGGGTCGATGCGTACTGCGTTCTGCTTCGTCCAGAAGGTCTCCTACTTCACGCTGAAGACCTCTTTGGCGTCCAATTCAAGTCTGTCTCAATCCCAACAGTCGAGTATTCATCGGACGCAGTTGACTGGTTTGTCAACCTTCAGGTTCCTCTGTTCTTCGGGCAAGTGGATGCCCGTGCGGGAACAATTGGGTTCTTCACCTCGACAAGATACCGTCAGCATCTCTTCCACGCGAAAGAGGTTTCGAAGATCGTCCTCGACTTCAATGAGACTGATTCCTCGCTCGACGCAACGACGATCTTCGCGGGTATGAGCCCACCCATTCTCGAATGCGATGAAAGGGAAGCGCGCACCGATGAGTTTGCAGTTCACGCGTACTCGGTTCTTCGCAAATGGATCGCCTTCGAAAAACGCGCGATCGACCTTCAGCAGTTTAACATCCACTTGACCGCAAAATGGGACCGCGGCGGTGAGCCTGAGGAGTTCTTTAGGGGGTCTAACACAACGACCGATGAGAGGCACGAACACATGGGCATCGCGATACCGGTGGTAGACAAACTCGCCTATCACGCGATGGGTACCACAGACCTTGATCCCGACCTGCTGGGTGCATTCCTGAGGATCTTCCAATGGTATCGCGACGAGGGTTTCGATGAGGAGGAGTTTCCAATAAACGTCTTGACCTCGACGATGCGGCTATGGGAGAGCTACAAAAACGATGAAGACTCGTGAGTGCGAGATCGAACTGCCATACAGTCCTGGGTTCAGATCTGAAGTACAATGTCAGCCTAACCGCGCCGTTTCAGCGGACTGCGACCCTCGCGAGCGCGGCTCGCGCTCGGTGAACGCCAATCGTTAGGATGACCTGAGAGAAGAACGATGGCACGAGACTGGGAGAACACCTTTGCCTTCTGGGCACAGCCGCCCAGCAACTCGGAGCAGGAACGCTCTGAGCGGGTTATTCGAGCCATCCGCGCCGCCATCAGCAATAGTCCCGAGCTGCAGGCGAAGAAGACACTGGTCTTCGCGCAAGGCTCATTCCGCAACCGCGTCAACGTCCGTCAGGAAAGCGACGTGGATGTCGGCGCAATGCTCTACGAATACTTCCTAGCTCAGTATCCAAGCGGAAAGGCTAAAGCCGAGTTCGGCAACAGCGATGCCAACTACTCTTTCTCGCAGTTCAAGGATGAACTCGAGGAAGCACTCGTCGCGTACTTCGGTCGCGCAGCAGTGAAGCGCGGCAACAAGGCATTCGACATCAAGGCAGCACAGGCGCAGGTTGAAGCCGATGTCGTGCCACTCTTCGAGTTCCGGCAGTATTGGGAGAATGGAAGTTATCGTGCCGGAGTGGCCCTGATTCCCGACAACAGCAGCCGACGCATCGAGAATTACCCCGAACGCCTCGTTGACTACTGGCCGCATACGCCCCTTCACTACGAAAACGGCGTCTCTAAGAATACTTCGACGCAGCGGCGCTTCAAGGGAATGGTGCGCATCCTGAAGAAGCTGCGTATCGAGTTGGAGGACGCAGGGAACGCCCACGCTGCCAGCGTTCCTGGCTACCTGGCTGAGTGTCTTGCCTGGAACGCCCCAAACTGGTGCTTCGAGCACGACACGTGGGAGGATCGCGTCCAGTCCGTGCTGCGTTTCCTCTGGCAGAACACGAAGGACCAGTCCCTTTGCGCGGAGTGGTGCGAGGTCGATGCGATCAAGTACCTATTCCATAGCTCGCAGCCGTGGACGCGCGACCAAGCTCACGCCTTCATTAACGCGGCATGGGACTACGTCGGGGTGAAACCCGTATGAAGCTCGAGCGCCTCCACATCACCGCCTTTGTCCTCCTTGCTGCGGCCGTCTGGTTGGCAGTACTCCTCTTCCAGGGCGCGCCGGTCGCTTGGGTGCACGCCCAGCCCTTCAGTATCGTGGTGAGCAGCTTGGTCGGGGTCGGCGTGCTCCTCGAGTTCGTGCTCTGGCGTCAACCTTGGCTTCACGGTTGGTTCGTCAAGCGCCCCGATCTTCGCGGAACGTGGCGTGTCGATCTCCAGTCGAGTTACGTGCGCCCAGAAACCAACGAGCGCGTACCGATGATCGTCTGCTACATGGGCGTTAAGCAGACCCTTTCGAAGCTCCAGATGCACTTGATGACTTCCGAATCAGAGTCGTGGTTCGTCGCTGACAACGTTCGGCCCTCGCCAAGTGGCCACGGTTTCCAAGTGATTGGAGTTTACACCAACGAACCTAATGTCCACCTGCGCGACGAGCGGATCAGCGAGATGCACCAAGGAGCCATCATCATCGAAACGCATGGGCCTAGCCTTCGGCCAACGACGCTCACGGCGAAGTACTGGACCGACCGCAAGACCACGGGAACAATGGAGTTCACCCAGCGCATCGACGACTTGTGCACGCGATTTGTAGATGCTCAACGCGCGCTCTCAGCGCACGGCGGGCATGATGCCTGAATCGGTGGCGTGTCCCTGCACGGCGCGTCCAAACAACGGCATGCAGCGGACGGCGCCGCGCGCCGCTGCTGATGCTGAGTGTTCTTTTGCCGTCGGAATCGCACGCGAAGGGACGACATGCCAGACCGTGACATCAAGCTGGTTCAACTCCTCATTGACCACCTGAATTCGAATGACGGATCCGACTATAGGATTACTGCATTTCCTGAGCAGGACAACCGTTCGGAAGAGGCAGTTGAGGCAATCGCGACGAATAGCAGTGGTGATTCCATTGCGTTCGAACACACGTTGATCCAGCCATTCTTTGGGGATAAGGCAGATGCACAGCCCTTGTTGAAGGCTTTTGCTCCTTTGGAGGCTGATCCTGAGTGCAAGCTCGACGAATGCGATATCACGGTACTTGTGCCGGTAGGAGCTGTGCAGAAAGGAATCAAGTGGGCGGAACTGGCGAACGAACTGAACGCTTGGCTCCGGAGCAACAAAGAAGCGTTACCCGAAGGGCAGTCCGAGCACCTGATTTCCACGCTTCAGCCAGACTTGAAAATCTCGGTGTGGAAAACGCCTCTCCCAGGCCTTCCCGGAAAGGTTTTCGTTGGACGTTCCAACATGCAGGACTTTCCCACGGTCATTCGCACGGCACTCGTGAAAAAGCTTCCGAAACTCGCTGCTGCGTCCGCCGGAAGGCGAGTGCTTCTGCTGGAAACGGACAGCCCACCACACGGTTACAGCGAAATCGCGAAAGAGATAGAGCAAGCCAGTGCCGAATTCTCAGAGCTTCAACGAATCGACGCCATCTGGGTTGTCAATACCGTGGCGTGGGAAACTGAGGGCTATTATGATTTCAAGCCTGTTTGGCCGCAAACCCTCCGAGGTTATCCAATTTGAAACAGCAGCACAACAAGTGGCTGCACCAGACGGCGGCCTAGCGCTTATTAGTTTCTATCGGTGCTGGCCGCCGCAGGTGAGCCACAAGCCAAGGGAGGTTCTATGTGGCCAAGGGTGAAGCAGGATCCATTGCGTTGAGTAGAGACCGCTGGTGGTGGGACACCTAGACACGCCTGCCTCCATTATTCGTCGACGTCGATCGCGTGGTAATGCCATGAGAAATCGGGGCGGTGGATTCCCAAGGAGATACTCGCCCTGACTCACGAGCGACAGGTCGAGCTTGATCCGCAGGATCACGCTTTGGCTGATTAACTCTGCCCTCCCCCGGGTCTGGACAAGGGGCCTTCCCGCCGATCGGAAGAGACCAACCTCATATTCGCCCTCTTCGCTGCCAATGGGGAGGTATATCTGGAGGGTTCTGGCATTGTGAGGGACGGTCAAGCGAGGTGTTGCTTGTTCAGGCGCGTTTCCACCTCTGGCTTGGGAGGCATTCCTGAGGTCCAGGACCGCGACCGTCTGCGTCCGGTGTGATGGTCCTTCTACGGCAAGTTCTGGTTCCTCGACGGAATTGAGTAGGCCGGGGGCGAACCAGAAGGCGACTCCGATCAACGCAAAGAGGCCGACGCAGGCGGCTATGGCTCGGAGCTCGGCGCATCCTTCGGATCCGGGTGAGGTGCCGGCCGTATTCGACGAAGCAGGGCGAGCAATGGGTGAGATGGTCGAGGAAGTCATCTGGAATCGATGCGGGTTGTCGGGAGGCCATTGACTTCAGCACCTTGGGACCGGGGCAGCCGATTCGGTCTGGATTCGGGAAGTGGGTCCGGAACAGCTTTTCGCCGGCCTTTAGAAGCCTTTGTTCCTGTTCCCTGGAAAGTGTCTCGTTGGACACCGACTTGTGTGACATTTCCTTTAGCCTTCCCTTCCGTTTTCGCTCTTTTGCCCGGCTGCGGACCGCTTGCTGAAGAGGCGCTTTCGTGCTTTCTTGAGACCGTAGCTGAACTGGACCTCGGCGTTGTGGGCGGAGATCTCGAACTTGCGGCCGATTTCGGCCCAGGAGTACCCGAGGACCCTCAGGACGAAGAGCCGTCTCGTCTTGGGATCCATGTAGCTGGTGAGTTCCTCGAGCAGGATCTCGTCGTCGAGCCGGGATGCGCCGTCCTCTCGGTTCTGTTGAAGCGCTTCCAGGGGCTCGAGGCTCCCCAGGTATTGGATCCGCTTCTCTTTGCCTTTTCGCTCGGAGTGTTTCCGGACGAAGGACCAGTAGAGATAGGATTCGACGTTTCGAATGCCGTCTTCGTCCCGCTTGTTCCGGATCGTGCGGGAGACGGAGTGGACCACCGTTTCCAGGGTCTCCGCGACGTCGGTCACTTCCTGGCCGGAGGCCCGGACGTAACCCAGCACGCGGTTCCAGATCCGGTGCGCCGCGTCGATCACCCGTTGATCGACCGGCTGCTCCCGCTCATCCGTCTTGCTGATCCACAGGGGCGGATGCGTCTTCTTGGCTTCTCCCATGTGAAGCTCGGTCTCTTGTTCGCTTTCTTGCTTTTGAATAGGAAGGCTTGAATTGCCGTCCATTCTAACCATCCGGGGTGCTCAATCCGGGATCGCCGCTTGTCCATCTTTCAGAAGCTGACCCGGGCTCCCAACTGAAACGCCCGGGGCCCGCCCGAACCGAAGACCTGAGTGACCCGCCTGGACGCCTGGCCGAACGCCTCGGGCTGGAGCAGATTGACGCCGTAGCCGGAACGGTTGGCCACGTTGAGCGCGTTGAAGACCTCGCCAATCAGCGCGAGTTCCCATCGCTCCCGGATCTTGATTCGCTTGCTGAGCCTCAAGTCCAGCGAAAAGAACCGATCTCCCAGTTCGAAGTTTGACGGGAGAGTGATCTGCGGGATCGGCTGCCCTTGAGGCGTGGTGCCGCCGGCGAGGTTCTGGTTGAAATTGTTGACTTGCTGAATCAGGTCGTTTGCATCCTGGCCTCGATTCAACGCGTTCCAGCCGAGTCCCGGAAGCAGATCGTCCGAGGTCCCGTCGCCGTTCAGATCCAGTCCGAAGAGCTGCGCTCGAAACGGGGGCTTGCCGGCAAAGGTCGAGATCAGGGAACTCCGAAGCCCCCACGGGAGATCGACGATGCCGGAGACGTTCAGCAGGTGGCGGCGATCCCGCGGATCGGGGCCGTAGCTGGCAAACCAGTCGTTGTTGTCGATGATCCCGTTGAATCCCTGGTTGCTCGACCAGGCGTAAGAGGCCTGGAACTGGAAGCGGTTGGACCAGCGGTGGGTGAGTTTGGTCAGGAGCCCCACGTAGCGGGACCGTCCTCCGCTGACCTGAACGCCGATCGGCCCGGTCGAGCACTGCGCCTGCGGATCCGGGATCTCCTGGGGAAGGCAGGCCCGGATGACCGGTCCGGCCACGCTGTTCCACCGATTGAGATCGATGTCTCCCATGTTCTGGTGGACGAATCGGCGCAGGACGAAATCGGCGGAGAGGACCAGCGACGAAGAGAGCTGGCGCTGGATTCCGATCGTGAGATGTTCGGCATACCCGGAGGTGAAATCCTGGGCCAGCAGGCCGGTCCCCTGTTTGAAGACGTCGATATTCCGGACCGACAGGTCGGTGTTGTCCGGATCGCCCAGCAGTTGATCCAGGTACTCCCGCAACGGAGGAAGAAGATAGGCGGCGGCTGCTCCCGTAAAGCGCGTGGGGCCGTTCGGGAAGTTCAGCGGACGTCCGAGAGGGACTCCGGGGATCCCGGGAATCAAATTGGGGACGAGCGAGCCGGTGGTGATGAACCGGCCGGTTCCCCGGGGACCGATCATCGAGCGTTCCAGGAGGCGATCGATCGCCAGCGGCTGCGCGTAGTAGATGCCGAAACCCGCTCGGACGACCGTCCGGTTGTCCTCGGAGACGCTCCAGGCCAGGCCCAGCGCCGGAGCGAAGTTGTTCAGGTCCCGCCGCGTGGGTGCAAGCCCTTGGCTGCCGAGAACCGGCTCCAGGAATTCGGGCTTGCTCAGATCGTGATTCACTCCGTTGGTTTGAAAGGAGTAGGCCAGGCCGTAGCTCAACGTCACGCGGGGGTGCAGTCTCCAGCGGTCCTGGAAGAAGAATCGCCAGATGTGGTTGTTGCGGGCCTGGTCAAAGCGAAAGCTCGACGGAAGGCTCGGATCGCCGATGCCGGTCGAGAAACCGACCAGGGGCAGTTGCAGAATGTCTTCCACGGTTTCGAACGTCGCCGGCAGCGGGATGCGCAGATCCGCGGGAAGCGCTGGATTGGAGTTGTACAGCGCCACGGTCTCCGGAGAGTAGAGCAGCATGGAGGCCGGTTCGAGAAAGGAGGAGAAGCCGCTGCCGCGATCGTACTGCCAGTCGACTCCGAACTTGAACTGGTGGTTCCCGTGGTTCCAGGCCACGCTGTCGAAGGTGTGGTAGCGGCGAAAGTCTCCGCCTTCGGGCACCAGTTGGTAGTTTCCGATCGTGAAGTCGGTTCCCAGGATTCCGATCTCGGGAAATCCCAGCCCCAGGCAGGGCGGCGGACAACTGGAGGAGGAGGGAGGCAGGTTTCGCGTCTGCCAGTACCAGTAGGAGAAGCGGAACTCGTTGATCAGGTTGTTCGTGAGACTCGAGATCAGCGAGGCCACGCCCTGGTCGGACCAGTTGCTGGTATCCGCCCAGTTGGAGGGCAGTCGCCCCGCTCCGGTCGGAGGAGCGAATCCGTCGTTTTGATCGTGCGAGTAGCGAAAGAAGAGGCTGTGGCGGTCGCTTGCCAGCCAGTCGATCCGTACGCTGGCCTGGGTGCTGTCGAAAGGGCTCGGAAAGATCCCGCCCAGGTTCGGAGAACGCCGAAGATGCCGGCTGGACGCTGACGACCCCGTCCTGGTTGTTGTCCTCGATGCTCGCGAAGAAGAACAGCCGATCCCGCCGGATCGGGCCTCCCACGGAAAAGCCGACCTGGCGGCGGGCAAAGAAGGGATCCGGATTCGACGGGTCGCGCCGGAGCCCCGGATAGGCCGCCAGGTTGTGATCGCGAAAGAAGAAGAACCCGCTGCCGTGATACTGGTTGCCTCCGGAACGCGTGACGACGTTGATCGCTCCCGAATCGGTCAGGCCGGTCGACAGGTCGAAGTTGGCACTCGAGAGCTGGAACTCCTGGACGACCTCCTGGGAGAAGTTCTGGGGAACGCCGCCGTTCAACGCGTTGTAGATCGGCCCGCCGTCCATCGTCACCCGGGTGCCGTCCGGAGAGCTTCCGAGAATCGAGACATCGAACTGACGGCTGAAGAACCCGGCCGAAGGAGCGGCGGTGACTCCCGGTTCGAGCACGGAAAGCTGAAGGAACTCGCGACCGTTCAGAGGCAGGTTCTCGATCTCGAGCCGGGAGACGACTCCACTGACGCCATACTTCTCGTGACTCATCTCCGGAGGAGTGTCCGTGGTCTCAACGATTTGCTCCAGGAACTGCACCGGCAGGGCAAAGTCCAATGTGGCCGTATTCCCGACCTGAACGACGACAGTCCGCGAGACCTTCTGAAGCCCTCGGGCTTCGGCAGTCACGCTGTACTCGCCGGGCGGCAACACGCTGATCCGATAGGTCCCCGTCTCATCGGTAACGGCGGAACGGACCATCCCGGTCGCCGCATTCGTGGCCGTGACCTTCGCCCGCTGAACCACCCCGCCCGACTCATCTTCGACAACCCCGGTAATGTCGCCGGTCGGAGCCTGGGCATAGATCGAACTCAACCCACAACCGAAAGCCACAACAAAGCAGGCAAACGCCGCTCGTCTAAATCCCATTCGAACCCTCCTGTAGCTGGATTAGAGGAAGCAACTGGAACGGAGAGGAGGGGTGAGCTGAACTGAGGGCACCGAAACATGACGCCTGGCCCAGGCTGAAAACCCGACCGGCCGTCGCTCCGAAACATCGCTCCAAAAGGGCTCACTGCAAACCTCCCCAAAGGGCAGAGAACCCCGTCAAAGCAATGCCGAAAACCATCCAGGCAGAAACACCGCCGCAAAGGCCAATCAGCCCTGCGCGCACTTATACCAACCGAAAATAACCAGGAAACCGAGGTTCTTCCCTTCTACTAGTCAAGAGCGTCCGAGGAGGAGAAACCTCAAAAGAATTTTGCAGCCCCTCGTTGAAAGCACTCTTTGCCAATCCGATTGGCCACGAATTGGCGCCACTCAAGGCCCATGACAACTCACCAACCGTTTCCCTCAGTCTGTTCAGGCTCGCGAACGTGCGCCTTGGGTTGAAAGCAATTCATGCCGGAACCATGTGGTAACCTTCGCTCTGAGGCGAGGACGATGGCACGGAGTGAACAGCTAAAGGCTCTGATTAAGAGCTATGCGGAGCGAGACGATGTGCGTTTCTACCGCGTGGCTCTCCAGTTGGCTGCCCAGGAGGCACGGGTCGGTCATAATAAGGTGGCAGCTGAACTCCGTGAGCTCATTGATGAGGTTCGAGCTCGCCAGGGTGCTCTCAAGGTCCGCCGCGATCCGATCCCTATCTCTCAACCGAGAGGCGAACTAAAAGGGCTGCTCAGCGTCCAGTTTCCGGACCTGCACCTCAGCGACATGGTGCTTCCCAAAGAAACCCAGTTGTCGCTTCAGCGGCTCCTCAAAGAGCACCGCCAATCAGACAAGCTGGCCCGGCACAACCTTCGCCCGCGGCGCAAGCTCCTCCTCCTTGGCCCTCCCGGGACAGGTAAATCCATGACGGCCCGAGTGTTAGGCGGCGAGCTACATCTGCCTCTTTTCGCGGTTCGCTTTGACGCGCTGATAACGAAATTCATGGGTGAAACTGCCGCTAAGCTGCGCCTGATTTTCGATGCCATGACGCACACACGCGGCCTGTATCTGTTCGATGAGTTCGATGCTATTGGGACACAGCGTGCGACCCCGAACGACATTGGCGAGATCCGGCGGGTCCTCAACAGCTTTCTCCAGTTCCTTGAAGAGGACGAATCCGAGAGTCTCATCGTGGCGGCGACAAACCACGCGGAAGTTCTTGACCTCGCCTTGTATCGCCGATTCGACGATCTCATCCAGTACCGATTACCCAGCGTGGAGCTGGCGCGCTCACTCCTCCGGGACCGGCTCACCGCCTTCGGTCAAAAGAACCTTGATTGGGACACTCTCGCGCAGGCCGCGAAGGGGCTAAGCCAAGGAGAAATTGTCCGAGCCTGTGAAGATGCCGTTAAGGAAATGGTTTTGGAGGACCGGAGTGTGGTAGTCGCAGAGGCTCTCGAAAGGGCCTTCGAGGCGAGACGAACACATAGAGGCCCGAAGGACTAAGCTCTTACGATGAATGGCCAGGATGATCGACTCCGTCACATCTTCCTTGGCAACACAGCCCAACCCCGAGACTTCACTCCCCCGGGCGGGGGAGGACCCAAGAACCCCCGATATCCCCAAAGGAGAATTCAGCAGCACGGAACGCGGCTTCAAGAGCAACTGGAGCGTGTCACAGCCACGGCCCTCGACATTGCGGGATCGAGAGAGAACGCCGGGCTTGAGCAATGCTCCGGGATGACCATCACCTTCGATCTCGCTCTAAATCCCGATCTCAAGATCGAAAGCCTCGAGGATCATCGGGCGGGGATTCAGTTACTCACTCTCAATGTCATCACAGCGGAAACCGCCACAGCGAGTGTCTTTGTTCCCGATGGGCAGTTGAGGGTTTTCGAAAGTAAAGTCCGAGACTACCTGAGTGACGAAAAGATCACCCAATCCAACAGAAGGCGGAATGAAGTTCTCATCAACAGCATCGAGCAGGTCCGCCGTGCGGTGCTCGCTGACCTGTGGACTGATGCCGAGCCTCTTCCGGAGGATTCCGAGCGGGAGTTCTGGTGGGAAGTCTGGATCCGGGGAGCGATTTTCATCGAGCATTTTCGCGCGACCGCTCGTGCCATCGGAATTCTCCCGGGCAACAAGTATCTTCGCTTTCCGGATCGGACAGTGACCCTCGCCTATTCGAACGTCGTACGAATGAGAGACTCCGTGGAGCTCCTCGACAGCCTTGCCGAGTTGCGGCGGGCTCGAAGCTTGGTTCTCGAGTTTCTGGGGATGGACAGTCGCGAGGAAAGGGAAGCTGTGGAGTCGCTCCAGGAAAGACTCCAGATTCCCGCCAATGATGCTCCCGCAGTCTGTATTCTCGATACCGGTATCGACTACGAGCATCCTCTTCTCAGGGCGGCACATGCACCAGAAGATGCCCAAGCCTACAACGACGCCTGGGGACGAGTCGATCATGACGGCCATGGTACGGAGATGGCAGGTTTCGCCTTGTTCGGAGTGGAACTCGAGCAACATCTACTCTCCCCGGATCCGGTTGAACTTCGACACATCTTGGAGAACGTCAAGATCTTACCGCCTAGCGGGGCGAACGAGCCCGATCTTTATGGTGAGATCACTGAGTCCGCCGTGGCAAAAGCGGAGATCCAGAACCCCAGCCGGCGCCGTGTTTTCTCCATGGCTGTTACCGAAGCTTACGCAGAGAGTGGAGTTCCGTCATCCTGGTCCGCGGCGGTTGATCAGTCCGCTGCAGGGGCCGGCGGAGTTGGCGAGCCGAAACGACTCTTTACAGTCAGTTCAGGGAACGTTTATTGGCGGGACCGACTTTACAGTTACCCGGAGTCAAACCTGGAAACTCCAATTCAGAGTCCGGCCCAAGCCTGGAATGCCCTCACGGTCGGCAGTTGTACCAACTTGACGGAGATCTTCGAAGCGGACCTTCAAAACTGGAGATCAGTTGCTCCGGAAGGAGATTTCGCTCCATCCAATTCGACTTCTCAGAGTTGGCCGCCGAGCGCCGTGATCAAGCCTGACCTTGTATTCGAAGGCGGCAACCTTGCGATTGACACCAACGGCACGATCGAGGCGGCGGATAGCCTCCTTGTCCTGACGACGCGAAGGCGCGACGGCCTCAGATTCCTCACCCGATCGGGCGAAACAAGCGGTGCTGCTTCCGCCGTCGCCCGCATGGGGGCATTGATCCTTGCGGAATACCCGGATTTGTGGCCGGAGACCGTCCGTGCTCTCTTGGTCCACTCCGCCCGCTGGACTCCAACGATGATTGCCCGGTTTGGGGATGGAAGGCGGGAGGACGTTCGTCAACGACTTCGATGCTACGGATATGGAATTCCGGACGAGGAAGCGGCGCTGCATAGTCTCCGGCGTCGGCTAACGCTCGTTATCGAGGAGTCCATCCAACCGTTTCGTGAGAACGACTCTGGCAATGGCGCACGAAGCAACGAAATGCATCTCCACTCACTGCCATGGCCAGTCGAGGCCCTGCTTGAACTTGGCGCAGCACCTGTTCAGTTACGGGTCACCCTATCCTACTTCGTCGAACCGAAACCAGGTAAGCGGGGGTTCAAGGGGAGATACCAATACCCTTCTTTTGGACTGCGATTCGATGTCAAGACTGCGGCAGAGACGACCGACGAGTTTGTTCGCCGGGTGAACAAAGCGGCAAGAGAGGAAGGGGAAGACACGACTACGTCTGACACCGCTGAATGGACCCTCGGACCCGGTCTTCGTTCCCTCGGGTCGGTACACTCGGACATCTGGTCCGGAACGGCGGCCGATCTCGCCTCGAAGGACGCCGTGGCTGTCTTTCCAGTGAGTGGGTGGTGGAAACTCAATCGTGATCACTGGGATCGCCGTGCGCGCTATAGCTTAGTAATCAGCATAGAAACCGACGAATTGACCGCCGACCTCTACACGCCGGTTCTGAATCAGATTCAAATTCCGACGTAATCCTCTCGGCTGCTTCAAAGTCTTCCTGCCGGATTGGGCTCGACACAGCCGTCGAAGCCATTCGGCTTTACCGAAAACGACGTTCGGTCAAGATGGAGGACCTGATTGACTACGCCTCGATTTGCCGGGTGAAGAAAATCATCCGCCCAACCTCGAGGCGCTTCTCACGTGAGTCGAAACATCGGAGGTTGGGTGAACCGAACAGCCGGATGAAAGATTTCTACGATCTCCATCTCTTCGCAAGTTCAGTCGATGTCACCGGCGAAATCCTGGCCGAGGCGATTCAAAAGACGTTCGCGGTTCGGAACACTGCCATCCCGAAGGAGCTTGGCAGCCTGGTGCAGCAGGGTTGAAAAATCTTACCGATCCTGCTTTGAATCAATTACTGCGTTCGGTTCTGACAGGTCGACCAATCTGTCCCACTTGAGCTGAAGGCGAACAGTATGGTCGTAGAATTTCTCGAGTTGCTCGTCAAGTAGCAAGCTTGCCCTCAAGAGACGATCCTTGGAATCAGTCGGGCCACAAATCTTTCCCCCACGTCTGACGTCAAAGGCTTATGCCACGGCGAGTTCTAATCGTCGCCAATCACACACTGACCAGCTACTCCACCCCCAATGCCTTGAACACCGCATCGGTGGGATCCGAGTAGAAGCTGGTTTGGAACTTGGCGAAGAGCTCTCCGGGGATCGTTGGGATGTCACCGACGCTGGCCATGGGGAGGAGGATCCGCTTGGCGCCCGCGTCGAATGCAACCTGCAAACTCTCGGCCAGGTTTTGGACCGGGATGATGTTGCCGCCCAGGCTCATGCTGCCCAGAACCACCATCTGGGATTGGAGCGGTTTTGCGAGGACGCCAGAGCACATCGCTAAAAAAGTCGTCAACGGCAACGAAGCCGTCGGGCCTGTGCTCTGGAGTTCGACGACGTGAAGATGGAAATCGTGCTCTCCCGGCTTGGCCGAAGCACTGACGCGATGGGCATTCGCTTTGAAGTAGTCGAATCCGACTTTAACCGCCTCTTTTGCCGAGCTGTTTGTCCCCAGACCGGACATCTTCAGCGACCCGCTTCCCGAGGTCACCTGGGTCTCCAGACGGTACAGGCCGAGGTGGCCGGAGCTTCCATGCGAAACGGTGTGCAGCACTCCCGGGTTCAGGGGGCCGTCGGGAATGAGCTTGCCGCCGCCCTGTTCGGGTACGCTGACGAACCGCTCCTCCATCGATTCCTGATCGATGTAGCTGAAGTGGACGTCGTAGAACTCCATGCCCCCGATCTTCTTCAGCTGCTCTTTGACTCGACGTCGGCTCTCGAGGGCATACTCCAAGCATCGCTGGACCGCTTCCTTGTCGTAATCCTCATTCGGATAGAGCAATTTGAGCAGGCCGGAAACCGTGTGCTTTACTCCGATCGTGTCGCGCTGGTTGAGGTCGCGGCCGAGCCGGAAGTGCTTGAAACAGGCGTCGCCGAACGTGTACTTGCGCATCTCGCGCATCCACTCGGCCAGATAATCGACGATGAACCCGTAGTGGTTGGTCAAGAACTCCGGCCGCATCTTCGGGATCTCCCACCCGGGGATATAGGCATGGAATCGGTCGAAGAAAGCCGAGTCGATCATGGCTTCCGGGAAAGGCGCCAGCAGGTGACTGGTCTTCACCAGGACTTCCACGTTGTCGATATTCCCGACAAAGACCATCGAGGCCAGGCCTTCCTTCTGCTCTCTCCCGCGAGCGAAGGATCCTGACGCCATGTAGTCCTTCATGATCTGGACGCCGTCCTTGTCCTTGAAAGAGATCCCGGCCACCTCGTCAAAAGCCACAACATCCCACAGGCCAACGAGACCCATCGTATTGCGAGCAATGTTGTAGAAGAGGTTGGCGACCGTAGTCTGCCCGCCGGAGATCAAAATACTGTTCGGGCTGATTTCCTTATAGATATGGCTCTTCCCGGTACCTCTGGGACCGAGTTCGCAGGAGTTGTAGTTGTTCTCAACCAGCGACACCATGCGGCAGAGCAGATGCCACTTGGTCCGAACTTCGAAGTGGCTCGGCTCCAGGCCGGTTGACCGCAGCAGCACGTCGATCCACTGTTCCTCGGTGAACGCCTTGCGGCCCTCGAAGATCTCCTCGAGATCCATTCCGGGCATCTGGATCGGCTTCAACTGGCTCACGATGAACGGGGAGCCCTTCTGGCCCTCTTCAAAGAAGTAGTCCATCGTGATGATGGCCCAGATTCCACCTGCCAGGAGCTTCTCGTACTTCTTGACGGTGTCGGTGCTGATCTGAGCCGCTTTGGCTCCGAGATTCGACATCCAGGCTTCGTAACAGTCCCGCTTCTCATTCAGACGAACGGTCACCTTGTCGATGATCTTGAAACTGCCCCGCTCACGGATCGTCGACTTCACCTTCTCCGCTTCGTCGGGCCGAACATAGTTGTCCGCCAGAATGCGCTTTACGTCCCGGAGACCGTCCTGGATGACCGCTTCATCAGCCGAAGCACAGTAGGTCCCGAGCAGGTACTCCAGGACATACACCGGCACATTCGCGCCTTCCTTGACCAGCTTGGTGAGGTCCTTGCGTACCACCCGGCCTGAAAAATGCTGATTCAGCAGCAGGTCAAGTTCGTCTCCCGTCTTTTCCACTTCAGAAGTCATCGGTAAATGCCCTGTCTATGACCACGTCCACGCTCGACTGTTCCACGTCTGTTTCCGCGTCCCTGAGCACCAGCCTGTAAGCAGTACGCTTATCGTAAGCTCGATTCTGGAGCACCACCCGGACTGTCCTCTTTCGCTCATCCATGTTGCCAGAGGTACTCTCAAACGTCACCGTCTCGATGCCTGTAACCGGTTGATCCCCCTCGAAAACAGCCACTTTCAGGGTGATGGGCTTCACCCGCTCACTGACCGGCTCCATCTGGAGCAGTTCAAACCGGTGCTGGGTCGTGGTGATCTTGTGATGGGTCCCCAGGACCTGGACCGAGACCGTGCTGGTCTTCGTCTGCTCGGCCGACTTCCCCTTGAGATGTCGCACCGTGATCACCGGCACGACGATCTCCTGGAGCATCGCCCCCCCGTGAAAGAACAACTGGCTTCCCATGAAGCTGAAGCGATTGACGCCTCGTGGAATCAGGAACTCCATTTCCCCGGAGGCGCCCGCGGTCGTCAGCGTGCGGCCCCGCCAGGCGATCTCGTGCTCGGGGAGGTTGTGTCCCAGCAGATAGCGTCGTTTGGCCTTGACCGTTCCTGCCGGTTTCTCTGAAAGCGCGCTCTTCGCCGTTTCATCCGGATAGGTTTCCGAAAACAGGAACCCATGATCTGCCGTGACCAGAACGTAGTTCCCATTGAGTGAGTTCACGACATAATTGACAACCGCTGAGAGTTCCTCAATCGACTGCCTGACCGCCTGGAAGGTTCGAGCCTCATTGGATTCACCCACACTATCGATGGTGTTGTGGAAGATGTAGACGACCTTCTGATCAGCGATCAACTTGCGGCCATCCTCTTTCTTCAGGGCAATGAGTTCCCCGGCTCTGCAGGCCATGCCTTTCCGGGCAGCAAGGATCTGGTTGCGCTGATCGAGACTTGCTGCGGGCTGGTTGTCCACAAGAATCTCCCCGTTTGCTTTGAAGCTCAGGCCTTCGTGAGGGAGCAAACTCGCCATCCCCAGCGAGGTATAAGACGGGAGCACTCCCAGCTGCGAAGTCAGCTCGGCCTCGAAACGGTATTTCCCGTTAAGGGTTTGAGTCAGCTCTTCTGCCGCTTCGTAGCGCAGTGCGTCGCTGATAATGACAAAGACCCGCCGCCGTTCCGACTCGTCCAGCTGGGGACGGACAAACCGCTCGTAAAACTCATCCTGCCGGCTGCGCCCTTCGATCCTCCAGTATTTCAGCAACCCTGTCCGACCCGCCGGATCGACATGCGTTTCCCCAAGCCAAGGATTCCTGAACCAGGAACCAGTTCACGTAAACCGCTTCAACCCGCTCCCGAAGTTCCTTCAGGAGGTCCCATCCAAAGGACTCGACGACGTCGGCCTGTTCACAGAAGTGCCGGTAAATCTGATCGAAATGGAACAACTCCGATTCGTAGGCTTCGTAGAACTCCGTGGGTGAGCTGAATTCCAGTCCATCCCGGTGCTGGTTGCGAAGTGCAAACAGGCCGGCTGCTGCCGTAGCGGCTTCGTAGGCGGAATGGTAAGTCTCTCTAGGTGCCACCTCCGTGGCGGGAATATTGAGCGAAGCCCAGTGTCCATCCTGCCGACGCGTTACAAATCGGCAAATCTCTTCTTGATCAATGGTCTCTGCCGAATGAAGGATCCGGTCTCGCACGCCTTGCACGACGAGTTGTTCCACGACCAGGAAAGTGGGGACCGTGATCAGCTCCTCGAACGGCAAGTGACCGAGTACATCTTGCAGGTGAAGAATCCGGGAGACTTCTCCCGAGATGACGTCGTAGCTCGAACCCTTACTCGAGCTGTCTCTCCACTGGGCCAGGCAAACCACCGCGTTGGAACGACCGGCGGGAGGCAAGAGCAGGTGATCGAGCGACTTGGGTAGGCCCCCTTGGAGATAGTGCGCCAGGTCGGTCACCATCAGTCGAATCAAGAGGTTCTTGAATGACGGCGATTCTTCGGAATAGCTGAAGTGCCGTTCCATGAATGCCCAGAAGGAAGCGGCCAGATCGAACTTCTCGATCTGATCCCAGCAATCCGGCGGATCCCCAAGATCCAGGCCGTCATCGTTGTTACGGTCAGTAATGGAGTGAAACAAAGCGCGCAGGACGTTCAGGAGTTCGGGCTGCTCCGCCCTGGCCAGAACGGCGAGCATTTTCAAATCAAGGTCTTCTGGAGAATCGTTCGGATCAACAAGTGCTTTCAGCTTGGCAAACCGTTCCTTGTTATCGAAGAACTTGAGGCGAACGGCAATATGCTGCCGGAGATATTGGCTCTCCAACCCGAGTTGCTCGAGAATGATCGAAGCACGATCAGCCCGAAAGCTCCGGCTGTAGAGCCGAATGTCCAGCAGCCAATCCTCTTCGAAATCGGGTTCTTCAGTGGGCGAATAAAGCAGGAACTTGATCATGGGACCGCTGGTCTTCGAGCCGGATCTTCGTTTCCAAACCACCGGCTTCATCCAAGCGAATGAGTTCGACATCCCCGATCTCCAGTTCGGAAACCACGTCTGTGAATTCTCTCTGTGGATCGTGCCAGAAAACGATCCGCTCTTCCTCCTCGAAAAAGAGCCGGTTCAAGGCATCATTGAGCTGCTTCGTATCCATCAGTCTGGATTACTCCCGGTCACCGCCTTCACCTCAGCCAGTAGATCCCCGAATTTGCCGTAGTTGACCTTCACGCCGTCATCGAGATCGAGCGTGATGCGCATGTCGGCGTAGTGGCGCAGCTTCTCGTCGAAGGCGAGCAGCTCCACCTGCTGCTTTTCGAGTTGGGCGCGCTCCTTCTCGAGCCGCTTGCTCTGGGCGGTCGAGGTCGCCGCCTGGATGTCGCCCTGGAGCTGTTCGAGGCGCGCCGCGATCTTGCCCTGCAGCGGGATGACGTACTCGCTGCGCATCCGCGAGAGCGTGCCTTCGTTGTAGCGGTGCAGGTAGACCAGGCACTGGAAGGCCTTCTGCTTGCCGCTGGAGAAGAGCCAGTAGATGGGGCGCTTCTTGTAGGTCTGCAGGTGGTCCTTGAAGAAGCTGTCGCAGAGGTAGCGGCGCATGGTCTCGCGGCTGGACTCGTTCTTTCTTGGGCGAGAGGTTGTCGGCCAGGAAGGTGAGGTTCTCTTCGAGGTGGTTCGCATCCCAGGCCACCGAGATGAACTCGATGAGACGGTTGGCCGCATCGTCTTCGAACCACTCGATGTCGGTGATCGGGACGATGCCGTCGTTGTCGGCCGGGAAGGTGGTGTAGCGGCTGGGGTCGAAGCCCTCGTTGCCGCTGTGGGCGTAGATGAGGCCCGGCTCGTCCAGGCTGTAGCGGCCCATCATGCAGCCGATGGCGTAGGAGACCAGCTCCTGCATGGTGTCCTGGCGGAAGCGGGTCCACTGCTCCTCTTCACTGAGCTTGCCGCCGTAGCGGTAGGCGGGGTTCACCGTGAGGGTGATCTGCTCGATGGGGACGTCGGGGGTGAGTTCGTCCTGCAGGCCGTAGGCGTCGATGAAGAGGCGGTTGTTCTCCTCTTCGAGGCGCTTCATCTCGGCGATGGTGTCGCGGTTCTGGGTGATCCAGGCGGTGTAGCTGGATTCGAGGGTGGGTGTGGGTTCGGAGGAGGCCGTCAGGAGAGGGAGGGATTGGAAGTCCCAGGAACGTTCGTAGGCAGTCCCAATCGCTCTTCGCCAGCATCGATCAGATCGCTTATGACTGTCATGCATCTCGTATCTTGGTAACTTGATCTCTGCACGACAGGGAGCTGCCGAAATCTCCCAACCTGAAAGTTGCAATGTCGGGTTGAGGAATGCTTGACTATCTCGTAGCACAACTGGCGAATTGAGCAAGCCTAAGGGTCAATATGCGGTCACTCGCATCGTGCGAAAATCGAGCAGACCCAGCTACATCAAATATGAAACCTGTCGGAAAATACCGGATCGCAAAGCCGCCGAGCTCATGATCTGACCAGCTCAACAGGTCTTGAAAAGTAGTAGTCTAGGACTGCGGAACACTGAGTCCTTCGCCGTTAAGTGACATTTCTTGCCCATCTGTTCCCAATTCAACACGATAGCTCATGTTGCCGTACCACTTTCCGATAGGGCCACCTTTGTTGTAGGGAAACCACTTTCTTCGACGCAGTGCGACCTCATCGGTCACAGTCGTGAAACTCGATGCGCTGCCAATCAACCTCGTGCCAGAACGAAGGAATCGTTCGTTGTCGCCGGTGCCGAATCCCTGTTTGACAGTCGGCATATGTCCGAATGACGTTCATCCTCGAAGACTCGACTGAACCCGTCACTTACCCAGTAGGCTACCGGACTGCCGGGAATCTTCTGAACTCGTCTTGAGCGACATCAAACGACTCGCAGTCTTGTGCTAGAATGGCTTCGCTCTTGTCTGCGTTGACGTGCGCTGCGAAGTCGTCAACGAAACGTGCGAGCTGACAAGCTCGATCGTGGCAGTTCGCAATCGCAGAATACAGTGCCTGCGCGACTTCTGAGTTCAGCGCTCGGAAAGCCGTTGTAGCCAATGTGTGACCATGCTGTCAGATGGTCTTCTCCGTCAATAAGCTGCTCCGCATCTTCTGGAACGATGAGAGGAACATCCAACTCTGCATGGTGACCATCGCGTTGTGCCCGGTCTGCTTCGCCAAGCGAGTAGCCACGCTCGATGAAGCAGGCGAAGAGATCACTCTTGGCGTCGGGAAAGTGTCCTTGGCGAACTTCTTCACCAGGGCGTTCATGCCCTTGCTGCCCATATACGGCGGATTCGCCACCACCGCGTCGTACTGCGCCGCCAGCATCTCGGCCTGCTGCACCAGCGGCCCCAAGCGCTTGAGCGCATCCGACACAAAGAGGTCCTGGCTGGTCGCCTCGCTCAGCTGCTTCAGCGCCGGCAGCTTCTCCGCCAGCCCCTCCGGCACCTGAATCAACGACCCAAAGGTCGTCGCGTGCTCGAACAGCCGCTTCAGCTCCGTGAGGTCCCCCGGCTTCAGCCCGTAGTCCGCCAGCTCCACCCCCTTCGCCAGCCCCTCCGCATCGAACCCCGCGCTATCCACCAGCGCCATCACATTGAGCTTCACCCCCCGCTCAAACAGCCGCCGGTCATCCGCCCGCCCCTTCATCATCAGCGCAAAGCCCGTCAGCTGCGCCGCCCGCTCGTCGATGTCGAGGCCGAAGAGGTTCTTCTCGAGGATCAGCTGCGGCACATCTCGTTGCCGGTAGCCGCGCTCCAGGTAGATGGCCTTGAAGAGCTCATAGGCCTCCACCAGGATGTGCCCGGAGCCACAGGCCGGGTCGATGAGGGTCAGCTCCTCGGGGTTGAGCTGGCTGGGCGTGATGGCCGCGAGCTGCGCCTTGACCTCGTCGGTCTGCTCGGCGGGCTCGATGTAGTACTCCATCTGCCCTTTGAGCGGCGACTGGGGATAGGTCGCCAGCCACTGCGCCCCCAGCGAGTTCTGGACCATGTACTTCACGATCCAGTTGGGCGTGAAGAGCTGGGTCGCCGCCGGAATGTCTTCCGACTTCACCACCTTGCCGATGACCTGGTCCTTCTTCTCCGAGATGTAGAACTGGTAGAGCCAGCCGATGATCTCGATCTCTTGCCAGTCGCTCTCGTCGATCTTCTCGACCAGCTGGCGGATCAGCGAGTCGGTGTGCAGCAGGTTGGCGGGCAGGAGCAGCTCGGTCTCGTCGCCGATCTTCTCGAACAGAAACGGCATGGCCTGGTGCAGCGCATTGCACTGGGCCAGCAGCAGCAGCCGGTAGAGCTCCTCATCCTTGGTCCCGTCGAGCTTCAGCTCGACGACCTTGTCCCGGTCCAGGCCCGGCAGGTCGACATCGGCGGCGTGGTCCAGGATCTCGGGGCGGCCCTTGCCTTCGGGATGGCTCAGGACCCGGTAGCCATGGTCGAGGTAGCCATGCAGCTCCATGTAGCGGATGGCCACGAAGCGGTTGAACCAGGTGTAGGCGATGGCCTCCATGACCTGCTCGAAGCCTTCCGCGCTGGATCCGCTCCTCCAGCCGTTCTCCGCTTCTGGGCGACATCTCGGGGGAAAGGCCTTCCCGCCGATGAGCGCCACGTCGCCCTGGACAACAGCGGGTTCGATCGTCTTTCGGTCAGGCCAAAAAGAGCGGCCCGCTCGGTGACGGCAGCGATGAAGTCACGTCGGGCTTTCGGCGCGTAGTCTTTGAGCTGGGAGGTGTTCATAGGTTTACTTGATCTGGATTCGCTCGCCACTTTCTATCGCCTCTTGGAGTTTGCTGCGCAATCGTTCAAGAAAGTCATCGACGGCCTCAGAGGTCTTAGAAACTCACTCAGCATCAGGTTCTTGGGCTGAATCACCTTCCTGGGTTTGGGCTTGGGGGCTGTTCTCCGTCAGATTTCTTTGATTTGAGAAACTCTTCGATCTTCCGAAATGCGGATTCCACCGAGCGCTCAGCCCGCTGCTCCAGCTGGCCAATGTGAGCCAGACTCGTTTCCCGGCTCAGCCGGAGCCGGAGCTCTTCGAAGGGAGCAGGCATGACGCCCGCAAACCTTCATCGGCTTCCACGCTGTCAAGCTCTGATTCGACGGCCTTCTGCCTTCCGTCAATAACTGCACCAGTCTTGACCCTTCCGTCTGCGATCAGCCGGGAGTTAACGTCTTCGACTGGATCGATGAGGACATCGGCTTCCTTGATGAGGGAATAGGGGCTCTTGGCCTTGAGGATGTCACCGATTCTCGCCAGGGCTGGAGCAGCCTGTTGATCCTGCTCCAGTTCAAACCGATTCAG
>CAVZRV010000034.1:0-14055 GCA_963777605.1 uncultured Acidobacteriota bacterium | reverse complement strand
CCACGGTCGAACGACCGGTGCCAATTATTGCGAGGGAAACCTCTCCTGATCTCTTGGCTTCTGCAAGAAAGTAATCCGGACAGCCGTACCGCGGATGTCAATTGGGCATAGGAAGGCTCATCGTCAGCGCCCGTGTGTGACGCCAACATCGCGCACGTCGAGACTCGACAGCATCCTTTCGAAGGTTGTCCCGAGTTCGGAAAATTCCCTGGAAGGAGCGATAAAGATAGTGTAGATGACGTGATTGTCTGGGAGCAGCCGGGTAAACACCTTCACCTCTTCACGCTCACCGGTCACCGGCGAGATTCCGCTGAGTTGGACTGAGAGAGACGATCTTTCGTCGAGGGTGCCCCGCCTCCAGGAGTCATCCGAAACCTCGAGGTAGGAATTAGACCTGAGTATTTGATGAACCAGGTCGTCGGTTGCTTCGCGGAGAATTGTCGAACTATCCTCAGGCCGTTGAAACCGGCTCCTGAGGCGGTCCTCGAAAGGTGCGTAGTGATTTATGATGACGCCTTCGATGATCTCCTGTCGACCCTGGCCGGTAGCGACCACGCCTCCTCTCGGGACGATCGTTACTCCGTACCCCTGGGGATCCGGATTTGCCACCCAGTTATCAGGGTAGGCGATCCGGAATAGACCGCTTTTCGCTTCAAAGACGTCAAATCTCCGGGACGGAACTTCCGGCGAGTTGCCGCCGGTTGGGTACCGACCCCGGTTTTCTGCGAGCTTGCGATCCGGGGCCGGTGGAAGTCTATCGAGCCGGGCTTGGATCTGGTGGAAATTCCCGACAGGAGACCGTCGATCAACTCCGCCGATCAGCCGGATCTCTTCCTGCACCCGCTCAGCACGGTCCCCGGGAGAGGGGTGGTCGCTGAAAAATTGTTCGACTCCGCTGCGATCTCCTGATTCATTGCGAAGCTTGTTGAAGAATGTCACCATCGCCATCGGATCGTAGCCGGCACGCGCCAGGATCTGGGTGCCGAGGACATCTGCCTGGGTTTCCGCCGAGCGACTGAACTTAAGGAACAGGGCATTCAGTCCAAATCCGCCGATAGCTTCAATGATTTGACCGGTCCCGCCATTGCCGAGGAGTCCTCCCAGAATCCCGAATCCCGCCTGGGCCAGGTAGGCTTTCGACGCCTGGTTGGTTCCGTGTCGAAGGGCTACGTGAGCCATCTCGTGGGCCATCACTCCGGCCAACTCGGCTTCGTTGTCCGCGGCCTCGATCAGACCGCGATTCAGAAACATGAAACCGCCGGGGAGGGCGAATGCATTGATTTCCTCGGTGTCCACAATCTTGAACTGATAGGGAAATTCGGCCCGGGGTCGCGCTGGGCGAGTCGCTTCCCCACCCGGGTAACGTAGTCCTCAATCCTTGGGGCGTCCAGGATCGGCATCTGCTGTTCCACTTCTTTCGCGGATTGCCGGCCGATCTCGACATCTTGCTGGGGCGAGAAAAGGTTGAAGCCGGGTTCCAGCTTGGTCTGGGCCACGGCAGTGCCGGTCAGGCTGAGGAGAAGGAGAGCAATCAGGACAAGCGGTCCTGAGAACTCCGTCTTGAGTTTGGTTTTGTGCTTCATTGCAATACTCCTGATTCGAATTGCTTCTACCTCCATTTGAGGGAGGAAGGGCGGGTACTAGACCGGTCGTCTTCCGGTGATCAACTGAATCAGCAGTACAACCACCGCAAGCACGAGTAGAAGGTGGATGAACCCTCCCAGCGTATAGGCAGACACAAAACCCAAAAACCAAAGAATGAGAAGAATAAGAAATATTGTCCAAAGCATGGATGCTTTTCCTTTCTATTGCGCCGTTGAAGTCCTCGATGCTGACTTGGATGAATCCGATGAGATTCCGACGCGAATACTTGCCGGGGAAAACGAAGGCCGGGTTCGTGTTGAGCCCGAGATCGGAGCTACCTTTGAATTTTGGACCGGGCCGCTCAATCTTGATGCGGGAGGACTGAACCCGCCAGCATTCGGGGACTATTTAACTCAATTGTTACATCCGAAGAAGCAAACATCCAATTTGGCCGTTTCAGAAGGATCCTGCTACTCTCATCCGGGAGGAGGGCCGTTGGATGCAGGATTCATGGACAAAATGTGATCCCCTGCCGATTGAAAGTGGAATCGATCATCTGGTCGTGACCCCAGCGAGTCTCCAGTCAGGAATGGACTATGTGGAGACGATTCTGGGCATGCGTCCCGTGCCGGGCGGCCGTCATCCTCGAATGGGGGACTCGTAATGCACTTCTTTCGCTTGGTGACTCGACCTACCTGGAGGTGATTGCCCCCGACCCTGAGACCCCGCAACCTGGTCGCGGAAGACTCTTCCAGCAGCGTTACCTTGAGAGCCCCGCCCTGTCCGCGTGGGTGTTCAGAACAGCTCAACTCGAGGGTGTTGTTGAGGCGGCGTCAAACGTGGGGATTTTGCTTGGACCAGTGCTGCCCGGAAGTCGTGAGACGCCGGATGGCCAGGTCCTGAGGTGGCGCTTGACCGACCCATACTCAGTGCCTCCAGACGGTGCCGTTCCGTTCCTGATCGATTGGGGCACGACTGCCCATCCAGCCAGGGCATTGCCCCGGGCGGGTGAGTTGGCGCGGTTCCGAATTGAGCATGCTGAACCGGAGCGTCTGCGCCGCCTGTTGCGAATCCTGGACGCAGCCATTGAGGTCACTGCTTCCCCGCAAAGCCGGTTGATCGCAGAAATCTCCACGAAGTCGGGGACTAAAGTGCTGTCGTGACGTGGTTAGTCACGGCCGTTGAAATACTGGGGATAAAGCGCCCGGGCACATTTTTCGCAGATGCCGTGGGAGTACTCGATCCTTGAGTCATCGAGATGCGGGACCGTAGTTGCCCGCCATCGGCCCCGGTCATCCCGCATTCTTCGGCAGGATACGCAGATCCTCACTATTTGGACCGTTCCTCGAGAACCCTCGAGATTTTCTTGCGGGTTCCACATGGATGTGCACATCCTCTCCATGCACGTTGTTAACAAAAACAGTTAACATCATGAGAGGATCCCGAGGCCGTTCCAACCGGATGCTTTCCGAAAATGAGCTAGGGGAATTCCTTACCCGGGAAATCTCTTTGTCTAATCCCAGTCGAGGTCCCGATTGCCGGAGTCTCATTCTTGACCCGCGGGCCCGGTGCGCGGCTTCGCCTTACCCCCATTTCCGTACCTGGCGCCATCACTCCTCATGCTTGATCCAGATATCGGCGTCCTGGTAGCCGGTTTCCCCTATAATCGTAAACGGAGCCTTCGTTGCGGTTTAGGCCTCCCTTTGCTGAATTCTGCCTGGAAGTCAGCATTGAATATCGGGTTTCACTCAAAAAAGGTCTGGTAATCTCTATGCAACCTGGAATTTCCTCCCAAAATCGTTCGCTCGTCCTGATGATATTGTCCGCCTTGCTGGTTTCTTTGACCGTTGGTTCGATCTCAGTTTCGGAAGCCCGCTCGGCAAACAACAGCCCCCGAGCGCTTCCCCGGATTGCTTACACTGGACTCAGTATTGAGTCGAGTACTTTCTCTCCTGCTGTAACTGATGAGGCAGCGTTTCACGCTAAGTACGGGGCCGAGATTTTTACCCAGTATCCATTTTTCGCCGAAGGGTCGCCGATTCGTCAGAGGGCTGAATGGGTCCCGATTCTACTTGGGAAGGCTCTTCCAGGAGGTGCGGTCACGCGAGAGGCATACGAGTCGTTGGTTCAGCAGACCCTCGATCGACTCAAGAAGAACGGTCCTTATGACGGACTGGTCTACGATATTCACGGTGCAATGAGTGTGGTCGGACTTGATGACCCGGAAGGGGATCTCCTGGTCCGAATCCGCAAGGTCATCGGGAAGAGGCCCGTCGTTTCCACTTCCATGGACCTGCATGGGAATGTTTCACCTCGGCTCGCGGAAAACACCGATCTGATCACCTGCTACCGCATGGCTCCCCACGAAGACGCGATCGAGACTCGGGAACGGGGGGTGGAGAAACTGTTGGAGAGGCTCGAGAGCGGGAAAGGGAAGCCTGCGTACAAGGCCTTGATCGCGGTTCCCATCCTGTTGCCTGGAGAAAAGACCAGCACCCGGATTGAACCTGGCAAGAGTGTCTACGCGGCGGTTGCTCCGGCGGCGGCCCAGGAGGGAATCGTCAACGCGTCGATCTGGATCGGATACGCGTGGGCTGATGAACCGCGCAACCATGCCGCAGTCATGGTTACCGGCGATGACAAGGAAAAGGTTGTCGAGACTGCCGAAGGTTTGGCCAAGGGGCTCTGGGACGCTCGGCTGAAATTCGGCTTCGTGGCACCAACCGAACCTTTTGAACCAGCCTTGGCAAAAGCACTTGCGAGTGACAAGCACCCGTTTTTCATCAGTGATATGGGAGACAACCCAACCGCGGGCGGAGCTGGCGACGTGACCTGGACCCTGACGCAGTTGCTGAAGCGCCCCGAATTCAAGTCTCCAGATGGACCATCGCTCATCTACGCTTCGATCCCCGGACCGAAGCTCATTGAGAAGATCCTTGCGGCGGGAGTCGGTGGGCAGGTGGATGGTTATGCCGGTGCCGAAGTCGATTCCCGGTACGCCCCTCCGGTGCACATTGCGGGGACCGTGGAGTCCATCCAGAAGGGTGACAAGGACGCCGAAGTGGAAGCCTCGGTGCGAGTCGGAAGCATTCACGTCATCGTCACGAAGAAGCGCAAGCCCTATCACTACGAGAAGGACTTCACCGAACTTGGGCTGAATCCGCGCAAGACCGATATCGTGGTCGTGAAGATCGGCTACCTGCAGCCGGAACTCTACGATATGCAGGCCGATTGGATCATGGCGCTGACTCCGGGCGGCGTGGACCAGGATCTGGAGCGCTTGCCGTATAAGAGAATCCGCCGACCGATGTTTCCGTTGGACAGGGACCTGAAGGATCCGGATCTCTCAGCGAAGCTCGTGAGATCGTCGGATGACTTGTAGTCTGGTCGGACAGGTTTTGAGGCTGCTTCCCGATTAGAGTCTGGTGAGGAATGCGGGTTGGCATCCGGGATAAACCGTTGGCCTGGCGGCGAGTTCGAGCGTGCGGTCGGTGAGCGGGGGACTGCACGTCGGTTCTTGCTAACGTCTGTATTCGGGGTCCATATCTGCCCCGAAGTAGCGGAGGATTCGTCCGGAGAGGTGGTCCATCGCGACTGCAGCACCGACCCCAAGAGCGTTAGCGAGGTAATCGACTGGGTCGTAAGTATTGTCCATAATCCCGAAGCCGTCTGTGAATTCAAATGCTTCGACCACAAGCAGCGTGATGGCCGCTGCGACGAATCGTCCATGGCCGTACCGCGATGTGGATGACACGGCCGCAAAATAGAGCGCAAACGAAACGCTGAAGTTGCCGCCGTGAGAATGGACGACTGCCTGGAATGGGCCGTGGTAGCTCTGCTTGAGGAGAAGTCCAACTGCACCCAAAAGGGCCATCACCAGGTTACGTGCTCTTGCGACCATGCTCATCCTTTGACCGGGATATGGGTATTCTGCTTAGTGTTCCATGATGCACGCTGGGACGCCAGGGGCTGGTCGGCAAGTGTGACAATTCGGATGCCAATTGGGCAGGCGGCAGGCGAAAACAGGGAAATGAAAGTCGACCGACTGGTTCTGACCGCGGTCTCTGAAACCGAGACCCGGGTGAAAGGCATCTTGCCTGTTCGCCGCCTTTCGATGGCCTCCGTTCAGACGAGCCGTTTTTGCGGGGCCAACGCTCGAAAGGGATTGCGCGAGACCAGATCGGCAATTTCCTGGGTTTCGAACTCCCGCGACCTGAGGAGCGGAATGAAGGTAGTGAACAGCCCGTCGAATGGCTTTGCAGGGCGGCCCCCGTAGCGGAAAGAGTTGCCGTCGTGCGAAAGTAGGACTTGGTCTGAATAACCCCGCGTCCTTAAGAAAGTCACCAGCTTGAAGTGGCGTTCCGCATTCTCCGGACTGACCCCGTCCAGTTCGATCCAGGCGCCAGCGTCGGCTGCAGGAAGGAGCGCTTCGGGGTCCTCAACCGCATGAGCATGAACCCAGATCCATGCTGAGGGCGCGACCCCTTCCTCTCTGAGAATCCCGAGTTGTTGACGAACCGAAACGGGGTTATTCCCAGTGTGGGCCGCAATGGTGAGTCCGGTCTCCCGATGGGTGATTGCAGCGGCCCGTATCAATTTGCTGTCGATCTCTGATAGAGGGCCACTGTCAACCCCGGTCTTGAGGAACCCGGGCCGAATCCCGGAATTGCCGATCCCATCATTGAATTCCTGAATCCAGCGAGCAGCCAACCGCTCGGCTGACTCCCGATAAGCGTGAGCCGGAACGTATCGGTCGTCGGCGGCACCATAGTAGCCGGTGTTGGTCAATATCCGAATCCCGGAAGCGGAAGAGATTTCCTTGAGGAGTTCCGGTTCTCGTCCGAAATAGGCGGTTGTGCAGTCCGCGACGGTGCCGCATCCGAGGCGCCTCAGTTTTTGGAGATATGGAATCACTGCAGCAAGCAGGCTCGCCCTGTCATACTCCGGTGTTTCAGTCAAAGGGGCCCCAAATAGTGACATGACATGTTCATGGGGGAGGATGGTGCCGGCCGATTTAAAATCGAGGCTACCGGTGACGCCGATCAGGGTCTTTGCGGCGGTTTTGACGGCCCCGCTCGCCTTGAGACGAGTAGCGGCCAAAACCGTGGTAAGAAGGCCCAGGAATCGACGTCTTAGAAGCTGTGTTGTGGTTTCCAACAACGGCACCTCCAATTGAAGATGATTCGTTCAGGCCCCTGAAGGATACACACATTCTCGCAGGTTGTCTTCCGCAGGCTGCAGTCTGTAATCCAAGCCAGAGATGGACATGGTCCATCTCTCCTCGCAGCAGCTTGCGAGGTAACGAAACCGTTCGAGTCGGGGCTTGGGTAGACCTCTTCCGATCGGTGATACTGGCCGATCCGGGGATTGTGTCTTATTGAGGCATTCTCTAAACTCGTGGATATGCGAATCGGCCGCTTTCTCTCCTGTGCCGTTTTGGTGTTGTGCTCGCTTGCGATGCTTCAGACAGACCGTCAGCCCGAGGTTGCCCCGGGTCCCAATGAGCCGAACTGGTGGGACATCCTGGACGATGTTTATGGCTTGGATATGTTTGGAGATTTGGCCAATCCAGTCAATCTATCGGCGATCGAGACACCCGGGCTCTTCAGGAAAGCCGGACCCGGAGTCGTTGTTTTTGAGCCCGTCATCGCGCTTGGTACCGAGAACCCCACCCATGGAGGCTGGTATCTCAAGTCGGAAGCAGGGACACGTCCCGAAAAGCAGGAGCTTTGGGTTTACGCAGACAAGAACACACCCGAAGAGATCAGTTCTCCCCGAATCCGGAAACCCTCCCTCAAGAGCGGCTCCCGGGTCGAATTCGACCCCGGGAATCAGCCCTTCGGTGTCTGGGTGTCGAACGACAGTTTCAGTGACGACTTTGGGGTGTTCTCAGAACCCTCCCTTGTGGCGCGATTCAACACCAGGCTGGCTTCCCAGCCCTACAAAGCGATGATTTACGCTCTGCCGGACCGGGAAGCGACCTACCTCATTGGATGGGAATACTCGACCAACGACGACTTTCAGGACGTTGTCTGCATCATCCGGAATGTGCAACTGGTGCAGTGAATTTCCTCAACGGTGTTTGAACCCTCCGGTAGCCAATTCGATCTAATCGGTATAGGCTCATTCACTTGCAGGGGTTGTCTCGAACCCGAGAGCGGGGCAGGGGGCGAACGAGACCGGGGACTGATCCTCGTCCTTCTGTGCCTGCTCGACTCTCAACCGGGGAGGCGATCCCGAGGGGAGAGAGGGGGATCGGCATGACTCAGCGAAGGGTGCTGGCAAGGACTTCGTTTTTGATTCTCTTGGGGGCCGTCGTGGCCCTTTCATTCCTGGGTGGCGGACTATTCGGGGCGGAGAGGTGGGTGTCGAAAGGACCGTCCGGTGGTTCTGTTTGGACCGTTGCAATTCACCCCTCCGACCCGCAGACGATTTTCGCCGGAACCAGGGGAGGAGGGGTGTTTCGCAGTGTCGATGGAGGGCGGAACTGGACGGCCGTCAACAACGGGCTCACCAATCCGACCATGGACCTGTCGGTTAATGCGGTGGCCATTGACCCCGCGACTCCTTCAACCTTGTACATCGGGACCTATAACGGGGTTTTCCGGAGCACCGATTCCGGGGTCACCTGGACCTCTGTCAATAATGGCTACCTATCTTCCTACGACGACCGGAACGTCACATCGCTGGCGATCGATCCGGTAGCTCCTGCGAACATTTATGCGGGCACTTGGTCCGGCGTCTGGCGCAGCAAAGACCGAGGTGAGAACTGGGAGTTGTTGGACTTTGGCCTGGAGGAGAATCCACAGGTTCGAGCGGTCGTGGTTGACCCTTCCGCACCGGCGACGATCTTCGCCGGGACATGGGGCGGAGGAGCCTTTAAGAGCACCAATTCGGGACAGAGTTGGACCGCGATTAACGAGGGTTTGGATAATCTTTACGTGCAGGCGCTGGCCATCAAGTCCGGGACTGCTTCGATCCTTTTTGCGGGAACGGGCCAGGGAGTCTACCTCAGCGTCGACGGTGGAGATTCATGGACGTCGACTACCCTTGGCAAGGACGGATTGTGGATTCAATCACTCTGTGCCGGTCCGGGAGATTCCGGAAGACTGTACGCGGGCATCTATGGTGGTTTGTACTGGAGTGCCGACAACGGTCAAACCTGGTCTGATGTGATTCTGACGCCCTACCAAATCCAGAGTTTCGCGATCAATCCATCTGATCCCTCGACCGTCTTTGCGGGTTCATCCGGCGGGATTTTCCTGAGCCAGGATGGAGGAGAAGGATGGGTTCCTTCCAGTGAGGGAATGAACGCTCTCGATATCTGGGCCGTGGAGGTCAGTCCAAACGACTCCGCGAAGGTCTATGCCGGAGCCAACGGAGGAGGAGTCTATCGCAGCCGGGACAGGGCGGAGACCTGGGAAGTGGTCAATGGAGGGTTGGGCAACCTGTTTGTCCATACGCTGGCCATCGACCCGAATAACACCTCGTCCGTGTTTGCGGGTACCGACAACGGAATTTACGTGAGCGCCGACGAAGGTGAGCGATGGAGCCTTGCCGAAAACAGCCCTCGGGATCTTATCTTTAAGGTTGCCGTCAACCCCCAGGATAGTGAGGAACTCTTCGCGGGTACCTATAACCAGGGGATCTTCCGAAGTACCGACGGCGGAGAATCTTGGCTACAGGTCAATAGCAGTCCCTATGTTCTGTTGCTGGCAATCGATCCGCTCGACCCGGCCACCATCTATGCCGGGACTTATGAGCAGGTCATTCGGAGCGACGATGGAGGGGAGACGTGGCAGGTGTTGCCCGACATTGGCGGCGCGTACTCCCTGGCGGTGGATCCAGTGAATCCATCAACGGTTTACGTGGGAACCGATTGGGACGTGTACAGGAGCACCGACAAGGGGAACAGCTGGAGTCCGGCCGGCGCGGGACTTCCGGACGGGCACCTGAATATCTTCGGCCTTGCGATCGACCATGCGATTCCCTCGACGCTTTACGGCGGAGTAACTGGGGTGGGGGCGTTCAGGAGCAGGGATTCCGGTGAATCGTGGACGTCAATCAGCGACGGCCTGACTCCCCCGGTGCCCTTTGTCATGACGGTCGATCCGTTGAATCCATCACGGGTCTACGCCGGCGCGGAGGGCGGAAGTGTCTTCGCCATCGATTTCGAAGGACGCGACCTCTACTTTGCGCAGGCGGGAAATGGGGGCGGTCAACTCTCCAGCCAGTTGGTGCTGTTTGGCCTCGATTCCTCCGATCCGACACGCGCACAGGTGCGGATTCGGGACGACCAGGGGCAACCCCTTCCGATCAAGCTGAACGAGGAAGTTGTTCCAGGAATGACGAGAACGACCGTGCCGGCGGCAGGCCTGGAGATCCTGAGCACGGATGGCGCCGGGCCGGTGATTGCGGGGTCGGTCAGTGCCTATTCCGATCGTCCGATGGGTGGGGTGATCCTTCTGGAAGGAAGCGTCGGAGTGGCCGGAGTGGGTAACAGTGTTTCGTTGTCCAACGGGTTTATCGCCCCCATGGAAACCAGTGCGCTTTCGGGGATCAGTACCGGCATTGCCCTGATGAATCTTTCAAACCTGGAAGTCGAGCTCCAGTTGCAGTTGTGTGATCAGGATGGGAATGTCCTGGCCGCCACGTCGCTGACGCTGCCGGGCTATGGCCGACTGGCCCGGTTTGTCAACGAGTTTGACTGGAGCCCGGACACCGATTTGGGCCAATTTCGAGGCCTCCTGAAGGTGTCGTCGAACCGGGACATTGCGGCTACGGTCATCCAGACCCGGCCTGGTGAACTGGCGACCATGCCGGTCGTCCCGCGGCCGGCCGGAGCCGCAGTGGTCGTAGACGGTCATTCGTCGTCTGGAGCCATCCCCCAAAACGGTACCGAACCGCCCTCCGAACTGATGTTCGCCCAATTTGGCAACGGCGGGGACCTGCTCTCGAGTCAGGTTCTCCTGGTTAATCCCGGTGATGTGCCGGCAGCTGCGACGCTGCACCTGCGGGACGACGACGGTCAACCTCTTGCTGTCAGTGTCAACGGCCAACCCG
This sequence comes from uncultured Acidobacteriota bacterium, assembly GCA_963777605.1. Lineage (GTDB taxonomy): Bacteria > Acidobacteriota > UBA6911 > RPQK01 > JAPXNP01 > CAVZRV01. The sequence goes on along the minus strand of CAVZRV010000034.1, from coordinate 3,408 downwards.
TGGAGGGAGAAATCGCTGCGACGATCCCGGCGGGCGGCCTGAGGTTCTTTGAGACAGACGCATCGGGGCCGGTGCAGTCCGGGTCGGTGACCGTCACGTCTGACCATCCGCTCGCGGGAGTGGTGGTTTTTGGAGGCCAATCCGGCGTTGCCGGTGTCGGCAGCAGCCAGGCCGTAAATGGAGGATTCCTGGCTCCTGTGCTCAACAGCTCCGGAGAGAAGTCGAACACCGGAATCGCCGTGATGAACCCGGGAGATGAGGAAGTCGCCGTGCACTTTTCGTTGCTCGATTCTCAGGGGCAACTACTGGTGGAAAGCGATTTGACCCTGCCGGCTGGAGGTCACCAGGCCCGCTTCGTCAACGAGTTCACGTGGAGCGACGCAGTCGATCTGGCCGATTTTGAGGGGCTGCTGAGGGCGGAAACCGCGACGCCGATTGCGGCCACGGTGATTCAAACCCGCCCGGGGAAGCTGGCGACTCTACCGGTCACACCCAATTAGGAGAGAGAGCCTGCGCGGTCACCGGGGGCTTATGTCGGAAGCCACCCGGGAGAAGTCCGAAGACTGTTGAGAGTAGTCCAGGCAACCCTGCCTGGGATGGCGGCCGGGCAGCTTGCCCGGCGGAATGAGGAAGCCATGAAGAACTTGCTGTGGGGTGTGCCCTCGATTCTTGCCCTGGTCATTGCATTGAGCGGTGCGGCCGGGCCTCGGACTGAACGCCGCGCTGAGGCGGCTGGACTCGCTGTGGACCGGGTTCTCGCTGACCAGATTTCCTGCCTTCCTCACCTTGGGGCCGGGCAGGGCCTCTCCTCGGACATCGTGCTCACGAATCCTTCGGCATCCGAAGTGCTGACCGGGTCTGTCGAGTTTCGGGACGACGAGGGGCTGGAGCAGGAATTCGAAATCGTCGGCCTGGGCCCGCGAGGTTCGGTCGATTTCACGATCCAGCCGCTCGGCTCGGTGACTTTCCGGACGGATGGCACGGGCGAGCTTGTTACCGGCTCAGCCGTGATTCATGCCGGCATGGAACCGGGAGCCGTGGTGCGTTTTCGGATCCCGGAGATCGGGATCGCGGGAATCGGGACGAGCGTTCCCGCCCAGGCATTGGCCGTCCCCGTTCGGAAACGAAACGACGGTCTGAACTCCGGAATCGCGTTTTCCAATCCTTCCGAGTGGCCCGTAGCGCTCAATCTGATCCTGTCCGACAGCGAGGGCCGGAAGGTCGCCACGGGGGACTCATTCGTCCTTCCAGCTGGAGGACACCTTGCCCGCTTCTTCAATGAACTCTTTTCCACCGTAACTGCCACAGAGTTCGAGGGAACAGCCGCGGTAGAGGTGCGCTACTCGAGAGAAGTTGCCGCGACAGCGCTCGAACTGGGGCCTGCGCCGGGCCAGTTCACGGCACTGCCGGTCGTCGCGAGACGGGACCGTGGGTGGAGTTTGTCAAACTCGCCGGCATACTCCTTCACCTCGATTGTCGCGACCTCGACCGACCCACCCGTCTACTATGCGGGAACCTGGGGTTTTGGCGTTCTGAAATCGACTGACGGGGGGGAGAGTTGGCACCAAGTCAATGCGGGACTTTGGCTTCAGAAGATTAGTGCATTGGCGGCCGACCCGAACAACCCCGAAACAATCTACGCAGGAACGTTGGGCGGACTGTTCAAGAGTTCAAATGGGGGCGCCAGTTGGACCCTCGTCTTTGACAAAGGCGGCGCTCAGTCCATCCTGATCAACCCGGGAACCCCGAGCACGATCCAGGTCGGGGGGATCCTCGAGGAGGGGCTCTATCGAAGCCTTAACGGCGGGAACACTTGGGCGAAGGTCGGTTCCGGAGAGTCCATTCACGACGTTCGGGCGCTTGCAGCGGACCCCCAGGTTCCGACGACGCTCTATGCCGGAGTTGGTGAATCACCTTATTTCTACAAGAGCGTGGACGGCGGAACGACCTGGACGGCGACCGGAAATGGGCTCGAGGGCTCGATTGCCTGCATCGCGATCGACCCGCACAACTCCTCCATCATCTATGCTGGCAGTGGATGGGTTTTCAAGAGCCTGGACGGCGGCGCAACCTTCAAAAAGATTGTGGCTGGTCTGACGAGCACAACCTACCGCTCACTCGCTATAGCCTCCGACGATTCCCAGACTCTGTACGTTGGAACCGGTGACGGGGTGTTCAAGACCGTCAACGGCGGGTCCCTGTGGGAGCCGATCGGACTCGATGACATCGAGGTGCCCGGCATTTTGGAGGACCCTCAACGATCCGGCACCTTCGTCGCCGCAACTCTCCAGGGAGTGGCTATCCTCAGGGAAGGCGACCGGCAGCTCCGGATCCCGCATTTTGGCAACGGCGGTGGGCTCAGCTCCGATTTCGTTCTTTCGAATCCCTCCTGGATTGAGAGCGTTTCGGGCCGCCTCGAGTTCTTCGACGACCAGGGTCTCCCGCTGGTTACCGGGATCGAAGGACTGGGACGGATCAGCTCAACCCAGTTTGCGATCCCGGCCCGTTCCACCGTGACCTTTTCAACGGACGGACTGGGTGACCTGACCGCCGGTTCGGCGCTTGTCACGACGGATAACCCCTGCGGCGGGAGTGCTCTTTTTGAAATTATCGGCATCGGGATTGCCGGGGTCGGCGAGGCGCAGCCGTCGGATCGGGTGATTCTTCCGTCCCGAACCGCAGCGAACGGAATTTCGACGGGATTCGCCGTCCAGAACGCCGGGGACGACACTGTGGTGCTGGCCATTACCCTCCGGACCGCGGGCGGGCAGATCCTTGGCGAAACATCATCCAGCGAGATCCTGCCGCGGGGGCACTTCGCAGGCTTCGTCGACGAACTGTTCCCGGATCTCGACCTGGACGGACGGGAAGGCACCCTCACAATCGATGCCGGCGGGGGGCAAATCGCTGCAATCGCGCTGGAACTGGGAAAGAACCCCGGGGAATTCACGACCCTCCCGGTAACCGCGGTTCGCTGATCACCCGCTTTCCACTCCGCGGTTGGCCGAACATCAACTCGCAGTATGGGTGCTCGACACTTGCGGATTTCCCAAGGATACCTTCTTCTACTACCGGTCCTGGTGGACCGGGGAATCGGTGCTGCACCGCTTTCCGCACTGGGACTGGCCCAAGCTCGAAGGAGAGGAGATCGCGGTCTGGGTCCACACAAGCCTCGAGGCGGTGGAACTGATTCACGACGGGCGGAGCCTGGGGACGAAAGAAGTGCCCAGAAACGCCCATCTCGCCTGGAACGTGAAGTACTCGCCCGGCACGATTGAAGCCCGCGGGTACAAGAACGGACGCCAGGTGATGGTTGCCAGGCGCGAGACAGCGGGGCAAGCCGCGAAGCTTGACGGCGGCCGGGTTTCCTTCCGGGCCGGAAGGACGACGTACACCGGAAGGGTGTTC
>CAVZRV010000033.1:0-9456 GCA_963777605.1 uncultured Acidobacteriota bacterium | reverse complement strand
CCCCTGTTAGAAGGAAACCATGGCCATTGGGTCAGTGCGCCCGGCGCCTGCAAGGATCTGTGTTCCGAGGACATCGGCCTGGGTCTCGGCCGAGCGGCTGAACTCCAGGAACAAGGCATTGAGGCCGAATCCGCCGATTGCCTCGATGATCTGTCGGGTACCGCCGGAACCGAGGAGGCCGCCCAGGATTCCGAAACCCGCCTGGGCCAGGTAGGCTTTTGACGCCTGATTGGTTCCGTGGCGAAGGGCCACATGTGAAAGCTCGTGGGCCATCACTCCCGCCAGTTCGGCTTCGCTGTCCGCGGCTTCGATCAAACCCCGATTGAGGTCCATGAATCCGCCCGGGAGTGCAAATGCATTGACTTCCTCAGTGTCGATGATCTTGAACTGATAGGGGAAGTCCGGCCCCGGAGTTGACCGAATCAGCCGGTTCCCGACCCCGGCTGGCGTAGCTCCTCAATCTTCGGGGTGTCCAGGATCGGCATTTGCCGCTCCACTTCCTCCGATTGGGACGGAGAGGAAGTTGAGATTGGATCTAGACGACGCGTCGCCCAGTGATCAATTGAATCAGCAGCACGACGACCGCAGAGCACGAGGAGTAGGTCAATGAACCCTCCCATGGTATAGGCGGATACAAAACCCAGAAACCAAAGAATCAAACAGAATAAGAAATATAGTGCCAAAGCATGGTTGCCAATCCTTTCTATTGTGTGTTTGAAGTCCTCGACGCTGAGGGGTCCGAGCGGTAGATTTTCCGACGTGAATACTCTCCGTGGCAGACGGAGTCCGGGTTCGATTTGAGCCCAACTTTGGACCTGCCTTCGAATCTTGGATCAGGCCGTTCAATCGCATGAGAGAGGATTGAACTCACCAGCATTCGAGGACTGATTTGACTTAATTATTACATCCGAAGATGCAAATATCCAATCTGGCTTCAGGATGTCGCGTGTCCTGTCCAGTCAGTGGCCCCATTTTCGAAAGAACCCGGGTTTCCCCTTGATCGTGTTCCAATCCTTGATCTTATTGCTCTCGGATTCTGCTAATCTCATCCGGGAAGAGGCGCTATTGGATGCAGGAGTTAATGACCGGAAAGGGTCCGCTGCCGATCAGAAGTGGAATCGATCATCTGGTGGTGACGGCCGCAAGTCTCGAAGCTGGAATGGACCATGTGGAGGCGATCCTTGGCATGCGTCCCATGCCGGGCGGTCGTCATCCCAGTTGGGGAACGCACAATGCACTTCTTTCGCTCGGTGAGTCGACCTATCTGGAGGTGATCGCGCCCGACCCTGAGACCTCCGAACCCGCCTGCGGGAGACTTTTCCAGAAGTGTTACCTTGAGAGCCCGAGACTGTCCGCGTGGGCTTTCAGAACGAACCGGATCAATGTCGTCGTTGCGGAGGCTGCAGCAGCCGGGTTCGTGCTTGGCGCGGTACAGCCCGGGAGTCGTGAGACTCTGGATGGAGAGGTCCTGAAGTGGCGCTTGACCGACCCCTATTCCGTGCCCTCGAATGGTACCGTTCCGTTCCTGATCGATTGGGGCGAAACCGCCCACCCGGCCAGGACCTTGCCCCGCGCCGGCAGGTTGGTCAGCTTCCGGATCGAGCAGAGTGAGCCCGAGCGTTTGCGGCGGTTGCTGCGGGTACTCAAAGGAGACGTCGAAGTGACTTTGTCTGCGCGGACTCGCCTGGTCGCCAAAATTGACACGAGGATCGGTATCAGGGTGTTGTCCTGACGCGGTCAGTTTCGCTCGGATGGCCTTCTGGAGTCGCCCGCCGGCTTGGTCAGAGAGCCCGCTTCGAGTCCGAAATTGCTTGGGGCATCGATGGTGAATAGCGACGATTGAGTGAAAGGAACGAGTGGAATGCAGCGCGTCTGCGATCTTCCGGTGTCGGCCGTTGGGGACGGTTTTGGCCTATAATTTGAGATGGTCTGTTTCGTGTCCTGGAAGACTGTCCGTGGGACCCGGCTGTCCGGATTTCGAATGGAGGGCTTTTCCGGGCGCGAGCGGCTGGTTGCCCCGAACGAACGGAAATTCGAATGGCTCTTGAGGTGTCGCCCGTGAAACATCAATCGGTTCTAGCAGTCCTGTTCACCCTGGTCCTTTCCTGTGGAATGATTCTCCCGCTTAAAGCTGAAGCAGGCTCGGCGAACGCCAAGACAAGAGCGCTTCCCCGGATCGCATACGCCGGGCTCAGTATTGAGTCGAGTACCTTCTCTCCTGCTGTGACCGATGAGGCAGCGTTTCACGCCAAGTACGGAGCCGACATTTTCACCCGGTATCCATTTTTCGCCGACGGGTCGCCGATCCGTCAGAGAGCTGAGTGGGTGCCGATTCTACTTGGAAAGGCGCTTCCAGGGGGCGCAGTGACTCGTGAGGCGTACGAGTCACTGGTTCAGCAGACCTCGATGGGCTCAAGCAAAATGGCCCGTATGACGGGCTGGTCTTGCGATACCGGTGCAATCGGTGTGGTGGGACTCGATGACCCGGAAGGGGATTTCCTGGTCCGAATCCGCCAGGTCATCGGGAAGAAGCCTGTGGTTTCCACTTCGATGGACCTTCATGGGAATGTTTCACCTCGGCTGGCGGAGAACACCGATCTCATCACCTGCTACCGGATTCTGGGCCCCCATGAGGATGCGATCGAGACCCGGGAACGAGGGGTTGAGAAGCTGTTGGAGCGGCTCGAGAGTGGAAAAGGGAAGCCTGCCTACAAGGCCCTGATAGCGGTTCCCATTCTGTTGCCGGGAGAGAAGACCAGCACCCGGATCGAACCCGGGAAAAGCGTTTATGCGGCGGTAGCCCCGGCGGCGGCTCAGGACGGGATCGTGAATGCGTCCATCTGGATAGGGTATGCGTGGGCTGATGAACCCCGTAATCATGCCGCGGTGATGGTGACCGGTGACGACAAAGAGAAAGTCGTCCAGACCGCTGAACAGTTGGCGCGCAGGCTCTGGGACGCCCGGCAGAAGTTTGATTTCGTGGCGCCAACCGAGCCTTTTGCACAGGCTTTGGCAAAAGCTCTCGCGAGTGACAAGCACCCGTTTTTCATCAGTGACATGGGGGACAATCCTACAGCAGGTGGGGCGGGCGATGTTACCTGGACCCTGACAGAACTGTTGAAACGCCCCGAATTCAAGTCCCCAGACGGACCTTCGCTGATATATGCTTCCATCCCCGGGCCGAACCTCATCGAGAAGGTGCTTGCGGCGGGAGTCGGAGGGCACGTGGATGGTTATGCCGGTGCCGAAGTGGATTCCCGGTATGCGCCTCCGGTGCACATTGTGGGAACCGTGGAATCTATCCAGAAGGGTGACAAAGATGCGGAGGTGGAAGCGTCGGTCGTCGAACCATCCATGTCATCGTCACGAAGAAGCGGAAGCCCTACCACTACGAGAAGGACTTCACCGAACTGGGACTGAATCCGCGCAAGTCGGATATCGTAGTCGTGAAGATCGGCTACCTGCAGCCGGAACTCTACGACATGCAGGCGGACTGGATCATGGCATTGACACCCGGCGGCGTGGACCAGGACCTGGAAAGACTGCCCTACAAGAGAATTCACCGGCCCATGTTCCCGCTGGACAGGGCTATGAAGGATCCGGACCTCTCGGCACAACTCGTGCGATCTTCGGATGAACTTTAGAGGCCTTGGACCGGGTTGAGCTCTTCTCTGGACCTGGCGTTGTCGCGGGGTCCGATCGTGATCGGGCGCTCCAGTGTCCCGGATACAGTTGGGAGGTTCAAGAGTTCAAGCTATGGGGTACGTGTGGGCCAGGTCGCGAGCTGGTGGTCCGTGGCAGGCCGCCTCAGGCAGAAGTTCAGCTGTACCCAAAAGTGCCGGCAACAGATTTTCCGAGATCATGCGCTGGATAGTCCGAGAGTTCCCGGCTTTGGCAGGAATCAGTTTCAAGTTGACCATCTCAACGAGCCGACGCTGCCGATTGGATTAACCCGTAACGTCGATGGTCTCGCCTCTCCGGGCTGACTCGTAGCAGGCTGCCAGGACTTGCTGGCTCCTGACTCCGAGTTGGGCGTTGATCGACGGTTGGCGACCTTCGATCACTGCCTGGCTGAACTCTTCGATTTCCGCCCGGTAAGTGTTGACCGGAGAAGGGGCGACTTCGAGTCCGACACAGCTCTGTCGTCCCTGTTCGGCATCGTATCCTCCTTCGCCCGATTCGAGATAGGCAGTCATCTCACCGGCTTCGCCTTGACCGATCGTTCCTCTGGCCAAATCGAACCGAAGGACCCGTAAAGTTCGGGCGCATTCTTGCTCCCGGCGTCGGGGATGCAGAAGAACGTATCGACGGAGCCCAGTGCCCCATTCTCGAACGTCAGAGTCGCAACTGCGGAGTCTTCGGAGGGGTAGTCTTGAACGGTGCTATTGATCGCGCAGTGAACTCTTTTCACAGGGCCGAAGAACATCTCGAGGAGGTCGATGCAGTGTCCGCCCATGTCCATGAGCGAACCTCCTCCGCCGGTCTCGGGCGTCTGTCTCCAAGCTCCTTCGATCGGAGGGTACCAACAAGACAGTTGCGCGCGGGCGAAGACCGGGCTGCCGAGCCGGCCCTCTCGAATCATTTCGAGCGCGGCCAGATGCTGGGCGTGAAACCTCATCATGAAGGCGGTTCCGAGGGTGATTCCGTCCTGCTCACAAAGCTCGACCATTTGACGGGACTGTTCCAGGTCGAGAGTAGCGGCTTTTCACAGAGGACATGCTTCCTGGCTCTCGCCGCTGCCAATACGTGGTCGTAATGACATCCGCAGGTGACGCTACGTAGACGGCATCGATGTCCGACAGGAGCAACTCTTCGAGGCTCCCGCACGCTCGAACTCTGAATTGCCGTGCGACCTCGAGATTTGATGCCGAGTTCGTGCCGAATACGGCGGCCAGGACCGCGTTACCGGCTGGCAGAATTCCTTCTGGGATGGTTCGGCGCCGGGCAATTCCACCGGAAGATCACTCCCATTTGACGGCTTCTGACATGTGACTAACTCCAAATTTGGGAACAGCTTCTGCCCACTCTTCACCGTTCCGATCACTTCGCAAACGCCTTGATGACCTTGACCAGCCCATGCCGATCTGGTGACAGTCTTCCCCGGTAAATGTCGGAAAGGCAAAGCACGTAAAGGTATGGCTCTGGTGCCATTCGGCATGGGGCACCTGACCAGGCTATAGTCGACGCTGGAAAGGGTGGTGTATTGGGCCGACTGGAAGGGAAACCGTTTCCTCCGATGCGTTGTGTTTTCGATATGCTGCCTCTGTGTGGCACTGAGGCCAGAAGACCCTCCAGCAGGGGACACCTTCAGCCGCAGCCGTCTTGACGAATTCGTCGATGTCGCAATTCATGTTCTCGATATCGAGCGAAAAGGCACACACGTACCAGCCGTTTTGACGCTCCGGGGTGTCGACAGGGACAAATCTGACCTGCGGCAGGTCCTTGACGGCATCGATGATGATACGAGCATTGCGTTTTCGACTCGGAAGGTTCCAGCTGTCCATCCGCTTCAGTTCGGCCAGTCCAATGGCAGACTGCATCTCAGTCATCCGGTAATTCCAGCCGAGCATGTTATGGATATAGGGCAACTTTTGTTCCAGTTCCAGCAAGTTCAACCGCTGGGCGACATCGTAACCATGGTCTCTGAGACTGCGGGCCAGCCAGGCCAGTTCCTCGCTGTCGGTGGTGACCATGCCGCCTTCGCCGCCGGTCGTGAACGTCTTGTTCTGACAGAAGCTGCAGGCCGCCATGTGCCCGATGGTTCCTGTCTTTCGACCCTTGTAGACCCCTCCGAGTGCTTCAGCATTGTCTTCGATCACGAACAGGTCATGTTTCGCCGCCAGCCCCATGAGGGGATTCATGTCGCAAACATTGCCGTATAGATGCACGCACATGATTGCCTTGGTGCGCTCGTTGATGAGTTGCTCGGCGGAAGCGACGCTGAGGCAGTGATCTTCGAGGTTCACGTCGGCGAAACGGGGGATTGCCCCGGCCTGAAGAATTGAGAAACTACTGGCGATGAAGGTGTAACTGGGGACAATGACCTCGTCTCCGGGGCCAATACCGAGAGCCGTCAGCGCAACGTGAAGCGCCGAGGTGCCGCTATTCACGCTAACGGCATATTTGCTGCCCTGCCAGTCCGCAAACTTCCTTTCAAACTCCATTCCCCTTGGCCCGGTCCAGTAATTGACCTTCCCGGAACGCAGCACCTCGGTGACGCTCTTAATGGCCTCCTCGCTGAATTGGGGCCAGCCTACCAGTTCGTTGACCACACTTTTCGGTCCACCAATTATCGCGAGCTTGTCCATATCAAATGGATCATCTCCGAAATCTGGTGGAATGACAAGGTTCCATCCTGGAACAAGAAAGGGACAGACGCGGTTGAAGGGGCTGGAGGGATTGTTGTCCGAGCTTTCTCTACACTCGCGATCATGGGAATCGGCCGTTTTCTCTTCTGTGCCGTTTTGGCAGTGTCCTCGCTTGCGATGCTTCAAACTCCCCATCAGCCCAAGGTTGCTCCGGGTCCCGATGAGCCGAACTGGTGGGATGTCCTGCGCGATGTCTATGGCCTGGGTATGTATGAAGACCTGGCCAACCCGGTCAAGTCACCGGAGGTTGCGACACCGGGCCTGTTCAAGAAAGCCGGCCCCGGCATGGTTGTTTTTGAGCCCGTTATCGCGCTTGGCACCGAGAATCCCACCCATGGCGGCTGGTACCTCAAACAGAAGAATCAAGCCCCCCGGTGAAGGAAGAACTCTGGGTCTACACCGACAGGAACACGCCTGAAGAAATCAGATCTCGCCCAGTCCGGAAACCCGTGCTGAAAACGGGGTCCCGAGTCGAATTCGATCCGGGTGATCAGGCCTTCGGTGTCTGGGTGTTGAACGACAGTTTCAGTTCGGATTTCGGGGTATTCTCGGAACCCGCACTGGTTGCGCGATTCAACACCAGGCTGGCTCCGCAGCCTTACAAAGCGATGATCTACGCGCTACCGAATCGGAACTCGACCTACCTCATCGGATGGGAATACTCGACCAACGATGATTTCCAGGACGTCGTTTGCACTATCCAGAACGTCGATCTGGAGCAGTGACGTCTGGAAGCGGCCTGAAATCGTGCATCACCTCGACGATTGAACGCTTCGGTGGTGAATTCCATCTCACCGTTATAGGGTGACTTGATTGTAAGCAGGGGGTTGCCTCGAAGTCCAACGAGGAGCAGCGGTTCGACTGGAACCGTTCACCTGACATGTCACTTCCCGTTTAGGGGTATTTTGGTTGCTGTTCTGGGAAACGATTCCAGGCGGGAACGGAGGGGGCCATGAAGAAGCTGGTCTTGGGCGTGCTCACCATGTCGGTTCTGGTTTTGGCGGTGAGCGTCTTGTCCGAACCTGGAATCGAACGGCGCCCTGAGACGGCCGCGGTCAGGGGAGACCGAGTCGTCGCTGATCCGGTTTCCTACCTTCCCCACCTGGGATCCGGCCAGGGCTTGAGCTCGGACATCGTTCTCACCAATCCTTCGACCTCTGAATTATTGACGGGTTTCGTCGAGTTTCGGGATGACGACGGCTTGGAGCAAGAGCTCGAAATCGTTGGCCTGGGCCCTCGAAGCTCGGTCGATTTCGCAATCCAACCCCTGGGTGCGGTGACAATTCAGACCGACAGCAGCGGGGAGCTTGCGACTGGGTCAGCAGTGATCCACGCCAACCTTCTGCCGGGAGCGGTCGTCCGCTTTGGGATCCCGGAAATCGGGATCGCGGGAGTCGGGACGAGCGTGCCCGCCCAGGCATTGGTCGTCCCCGTCCGGAAGCGAAGCGACGGTCTTAACTCCGGAATCGCGTTTTCCAATCCTTTCGAGTGGCCGGTATATTTCAATCTGATCCTGTCCGACAGCGAGGGCCGGAAGGTCGCCACGGGCGACTCAATCGAACTTCCCGCTGGAGGACACCTTGCCCGCTTCTTCAATGAACTCTTTCCCACCGTAACCGCCCCAGTGTTTGAGGGAACCGCCGCGGGAGAGGTGGATACTCGAGAGAAGTTGCCGCGACAGCCCTCGAACTGGGGCCGGTGGCGGGCCAGTTCACGGCATTGCCGGTCGTCGCGAGACGGGACCGAGGGTGGAAATTCTCGAATCTGCCGGAATACATCGTTATCTGTATTGTTGCCACTTCTCAAGTCGCTCCACCCGTTTACTATGCGGGCACCTGGGGTTTCGGCGTTCTGAAATCGACTGACAGGTTATCTCTTGGCAGCAGGTAATATCCGGACTCTTCAGTCAAAAGGTCTTTGCATTAGCGGTTGATCCGCAGAGCCCTGAGACAATCTACGCGGGAACGTTCGCCGGGCTGTTCAAGAGTTCGAACGGGGGCGCCGGCTGGACTCGCGTCTTTGACAAGGACGGCGTTCAGTCGGTACTGATCGACCCGGGAACTCCGAGCACGATCCTGGTCGGGGGGAATCTCGACAACGGGATCTATCGAAGCTCTAACGGCGGAACCACCTGGCTAAGGTCAGTTCCGGGGATTCGATTCGTGACGTTCGGGCGATCGAGGCGGATCCTCAAGTCCCGACCACGCTCTATGCCGGGGTCGGGCAGTCCTCCCTATTTCTACAAGAGCGTGGACGGCGGAACCACCTGGACGGTAACCGGAGGCGGACTCGAGGGGTCTATTTCCTGCATCGCGGTTGATCCGTACGATTCCTCCATCGTCTATGCGGGCAGTGGATGGGTCTTCAAGAGTATGGACGGAGGCGCGACGTTTGAAAAGATCGTGGCCGGGCTGACCAGCACGTCCTACCGCTCACTCGCAATTGCCTCCGACGATTCCCAGACGCTGTACGTTGGAACCGGTGATGGGGTGTTCAAGACCGTCAACGGCGGGTCCCTGGTGGAGTCGATCGGACTCGATGGCATCGAGGCGCCCGCCTTTTCGGAAGATCCTCAACGATCCGGAACGCTCTTGGCTGCAACTCTCGAGGGAGTGGCTGTCCTGGAGGAGGGTGACCGGCAGATCCAGATCCCCCATTTCGGCAACGGGGGCGGTCTCAGCTCCGATTTCGTTCTGTCGAATCCCTCCTGGATCGAGAGCGTGTCGGGCCGCCTCGAGCTGTTCGATGATCAGGGTCTCCCGCTGGTTACGTCGGAATGTGCCTGAAGAGTAGCGTGGTTCTTCCAGTTGCCGCCCGGATGGGTTTGCCGGGTATGGCTGCAGGGGCTGAGGCCGCAGCCGAGCCCGGGCCGCAGGGAGAATCGAATGGCGAAAACTCGCGCTTGCGGGAGCGACTGCTCCTCGACTTCGGATGGCGATTCCACTTGGGCAATGCCGACGATCCCGCGAAGGACTTCGGTTTCGAAAACGGCCGGAATGATTACGGTGGAGGCAAAATCGCCCGGTCTGACCTCGGCGACCGGGTTTCCTTCCGCGCGGGAAGGACGACCTACACGGGAAGGGTGATC
>CAVZRV010000032.1:0-6382 GCA_963777605.1 uncultured Acidobacteriota bacterium | reverse complement strand
GCGAATTTGTCACCCGACGCACTTGCAGCTTGCCGTGACGCCTCTACGAGAAGACAATTGATTTGCTATCCCTGCGGAACTCCCGGGTAGTCCGGCTTGGTCTGGATGCAGGATTAGGAGTACTCGGAGCGATCGCAGGGGGAATTAACTGAAGCGTTGAAACGATCCGATATAGGGAGTGTGAGTGTGCCCACGTCCCTGAACTTGCTTGAGCTCTGGGAGGAGCCTCCGAGATTTGCTTTCTCCAGTGTCGAGCTGAGCCGTTTATATTTTCCTGTTCGAGGCCTTCCGGGTTCGCTTACCATTCACGCATTCGGTCTGTTTCTGATCTTGTCGTTTTCGGGATTCAGGACTCCTGAGGACCGTCTTCGCGAGCGTGAAAGGGCCGTGGCTGAAGCCCGAGAAGAGATGAACCGCCACGTGATGTGGTTGCCTCCGGTGGCCGGAGGACGACATCATCGCGCTCCCGGTTCCGAATCCCCGCCGGGTGAGGCTGCGCCGGGGGAACCTTCGATGCGCGAAGTTTCGCGACCCCGGGGGCTCGTTTATCCCGGGCCGCAGGAAATTCTCTCGGAGCCCCCTGACCCGACCAATCGTTTTCAAACTCTGCTCCAGCCCGACCTGGAGAGCCTTCCGATCTTGAAGCCGCCCCTGGCGCTTCCGAACATGGTGTTGATGGAGCCGTCGGAGCCTCCCCCGCCTCCACTTCCCCCGAAGCCGATCGAAGTGGACCGTCCCCAGTCCGTTGAGTCGGATTCGTTCCGAGTGCCGAGGCTGAGGGAAGCCCTCCGAAATCGCAGCGGTGGAACCCGTCTACCCGCTGCCTCCGGCGCGGCCTTTGGTAGACAACCCCTACGCGGCGCAGGCCGCGATTCAACCGGTTATGAACCCGCCTCCCCCGGAACCCGAGGAGGTCGTCGAAGAGGTTCGAGCCGAACCGTTGCCCTCCCGGCAGGAGCCGCGGCCTGATCTGGAACCGTCGGTCACTTCTTCGATTCCGTTGACTCCGGAGCCGGAGCCTGAACCGGCGCCGGTCAAGCTTGCGCAGGCGGAGCCATCGGCTCGAGTCGCTCAGCAGGGGGCTGTGAAGAATCCCGAGCCACCACCTCCGCCGGAAGGGGAGGTCGATGCGGTCCCCACACCAGCGGCAGAAGCACCGACTGAAATGGTCGCTGATTCCCGCCCGGTGGAACCGGCGATAAACTCTGGCGAAGAGGATGTCGCATCGCGCGATAGAACGGCACCGGAAACCGAACCGCCGGCTTCGGCCGAATCGGCCGAGGAAGTCAACCCGGTGGATCCCGACCTGTTCCCTCTCGATGGAACCGATCCTAGGAACCTGCTTTCGTTGAGCCCGCTTCCGGCCCCTCCGGATCGCCCTTTCGACATTCCGATCGGGGAGGCGCGCGGACACTTCGCGATATCTCCAAACCCGAACCTGGATACGACTGCCACGGAGCCGGGTGTGCCCACTGCAAGTGAAACCGGCGACGCGGGTTCCAGCACCAGAACCCACTGGTTCCACTCACAACCCGGCTGATGCGGAGTCGATTCCCGTCGTGGATACCAGTTTTCGGATCGACGGCGGCGGGCGACTCCGGCGGAGGCGATGGCGGTACCACGGGGGGCTGGTGGAGCGGGATCGTAGCGGAGAGATGGGGGTGGGGGGACGGGAAGCAGGACGGGTTTGGGTTCCGGCAGGGGATCCGACGCGGGTGTATTGGCGTGGTGTCGATCCCCGCGTTTGGATCCGGCAACGGGTCGGGATCGGGACGGGGGCTAAGCCGTTTGCCGGAATCACGATTATGGGCGGTGGGGGCACAGGTGCGAGTTCAGGAACGATCCAGATAGGACCCGCCCCGCGGCCCGTAAAGACTTCGTACGGAGTTTTTATCGTGTCAACGGAGACTGGTGGTGGGGGGCTGCCCTCCTTTGGGCTATTTACCGGCCAACAGGTTTACACCGTCTATCTGGATATGCGGGACGATGAGAGGGATACCGTACCTTCCTGGACCATCGAATTCGCCGCAATTCGGGGGACCACTGTCCAGGCCACGAGGGTGCGGACGAAGACCCGGCGGCGAGGGTCTTTTGTTGCCTTTCCCAGCCGCCAAGAAACGACCGGAATTCCCGGCCGAGTTGGTCCGACCGGTCTTGGAAAGACCGTGATTGTTTATTCGATCATCAATACCGAGGGGCGCATGGAACAGTTGGAAATCAAGGACTCTCCAGACCCGCGGCTGAACGATTTCGTGCTCGATGCGCTTCGGGAATGGGTGTTCCGGCCGGCCATCCTCGAAGGCTCGCCGGTGCCCGTGAAGGCGCTCCTCGGCATTCCACTCGGGTTGCCGCCGATTAAGGAGGTATTCTATGTTTGGATTTGTCTCGATCGCGCTGCTCTGCTTGCTGGGTCTCGGTTTACCGGCTGTTCCTGTTGAAGAGGCTGCTCTCAAGCCGCCACCTTTTCAGTCATCGTTACGAGCCCGGAATACGACCGGCGTGAAAGCTCCCCGACAGGAAGGATACGCACTGGTCTGGGCGGACGAGTTCGACCAGGACGGTGCCCCTGATCCTGAAACTGGACCTACGAACGGGGTTTCGTTCGCAACGAAGAGCTCAGTACTACCGGCCCGAAAACGCGCGTTGCGAGGGTGGAATGCTGATCATCGAGGCCCGGAGGGAGAAGTCGAGAATCCCCTTTACGAAGAGGGCTCCGGGACTGGCGGCGCAACCGAAAGTATGCCGACTACACATCGGCCTGCCTGATTACCCGAGGGCTTCACCAGTGGCTGTATGGCCGATTCGAGATGCGCGGCCGTATCGACACGCGACCCGGGATGTGGCCCGCCTGGTGGATGCTGGGAACGGCCCGCCGGTGGCCCGGGAGTGGTGAGATCGACATCATGGAGTATTACCGGGGCATGCTGCTGGCCAATGTCGCCTGGCTCGGATCCAAACCCGGGGAGACCCGTTGGGATGATCTTAAAAGCCGCTGGAAGAGTTCGGTGACCCGGCCTGGTCGAGCAAATTCCACGTCTGGCGGATGGATTGGGACCAGAACGCGATCAAGCTCTACGTGGACGACCAACTGCTCAACTCGACCGAGCTCGCCGAAACCGTGAACGGTGACGCAGAAGGGGCCAACCGTTCCACCAACCCCAGTACATGCTGCTCAACCTGGCGATTGGTGGAAAGGCAGGCGGTGACCCGTCACAAACGGAATTTCCTGGCCGGTTCGAGGTTGACTACGTTGGGTGTACCAGCTGGTCAACCCCTGAACCCGAGTTGTCGAGGCTCGAGAAGCCGCAAGACCGAATCAGAGGACGCAGTAGACCTGGCCGGTTTGATGGCCTTCCACGCTCTTTGAATAGGCCAGGGCGGCTCGTGCTGCCGGCACGGGTTCAAATCCCCGAAAGTACGGGGCGAAGGAGTCCATTGATTCCTGAATCACTCCCGGGCTGACCGAGTTGATTCGGAGCCCTCTGGGAAGTTCAATCGCTGCTGCTCTTACAAATGCGTTGACCGCTCCGTTCACCATGGACGCCGAGGACCCAAATCGGATCGGGTCCCGGTCCAGCACGCCGGTGGTGAGCGTGAACGAACCGCCGTCCGAGATCGAGTGCCTCCCGAGCAACACGAGGTTCACCTGCCCCATCAGCTTGTCTTTGAGGCCGATTTCGAAGTCCGACTCGGCCATTTCTTCGAGGGGGGCGAACTTGACCGTTCCCGCCGCCGAGACGATGGCGTCGAGTTTGCCGACCGTGTCGAGCGCCTTTTGTATCGAGGAGTGGACTGGTGATGTCGATGTTGACGTTCCCGGAACTTCTGCCTGCGGTGACGACTTCGTGGCGAGATCCGAGTTCTTCGACGATGGCCCGTCCAATGGTGCCGGACGCCCCTACGATCAAGACTTTCATCTGAGATTCCTTTCAATTCTCGATCTGCACCTGGGAGTGTCCGATACCTGGTTGCGACGTTGAGCGAATGCGCTTCCCCCCAACGGCGGGCCGGGTGACTACTGAGTCAATCAAATTGATGACCGGCAGCGTCGTGAACTGCCCGGGCTGGCTGCCGAGTTCGAGTGCCGTTGCCGCAACCGACCCCGTGACCACGATGATCTTCAGCGGAACCTTCGAAGTTGTCGGTCGCCGCGTCCGGGAAGAGTTCGTCAATGAATTTGCTGAGGTGAGCCTGATCCCAGAGCAAGTTCTCCAATCGTGGCAGCCTCCGTTGGGTACGGCCGTCCCATCTCCTGACGAGAAGCCTCAGTTCGAGATCGGGCTGGAGTGGCTTCCTGCGTTCTGAAGTGCCAGGCCGGTGTTGATCGTCCCGGCCTTGCGCCGCACGGGAACAATGAACTGCGTCATCGGAGCTGCGACGAGCCGACTCCGGCGATTCCGATGCCCTGCAATGGTGAAGCGGATCGACTCCGCCGACCCGCTGGTCGGAGATAGACCACCGCGCTGCCCGCAAGAGCCTGGTTCCCCAAACCGTCGGTCGAGACTCTTGCGGTCCCGTACGGTTCGAGTGTGAAATCCACGCTGGATACCGGCCCGGACGGGAGTATTGGCTCCGGTAGGCACCGCTCCCAACTCCAAGGTTCAGCGGGGCGCCGTCGTTGCCGCGAAATTCAACGCGTACCGATGAGGCAACGGCAGCCGTGTTGGTCAACACCAGGTCCGAAACCAACCCGCCGCCGTTCCCAAATTGGGGGAACAAGAGCGTGAAGTTTGGTGCCGTCGAGTACTGGCTACCAGCGAACCTGCAGTCATGGGCCGGGCGGGGCAACAGTTGTAACACTCGAGACTCCCGGAATCAGTATTCAGGCCGACCGTTCCGCCCGAGTCGGTCAGCAGGTCCAAAGGCTGGAGCCGTATCTCCCGATTGGACGCCTTGTCGCTGATTATGAGCCGCGGCGCCGTCTCTCCGGAATCGTAAGCTGTCCGCGCGTTTGAGTTGGCGGACGATATAGATGAAGTCGGGAAAGCTGAAGTTGTGTTTCCTCCCGAAACCGATGATTTGCCAGTTCTTGACGGTCCCGTTTGCGCCTACTCCGGAGGGGTCGAGGTCAAGGTATCCCTCTGCGGTTCCGCCGTCCGAGAATGTGACCCCGGAAAGGGTCCACCTGGTTACTGCACCTAAGGCAGAGAAATGGATGGAAGCAGCGATGGCAAACAATGTCAGAATCGGCACTCTCAATCTCATTCGGCCCCCTCTCAGGCTGAGGATTGTGGTGGGGATTTGCAGGAAATTGAAATAACTATAATTGTTTGTACGAGAAAGTAAAAGAGAGGAAAGTAAGAGAGGTCGATGACAACAGTCGTGTCGGGTCTTCCAACCGGAGACATTGCGGTGAGTGTCGTGCCTTCAGTTCGGGAAGTCGCGACAATGGCTCAGTGGACGCGTTCGAAACTGGTCTTCATGTAATTGAGGGCCTGTTCGACTGAATCCCGTGTCCTTCCCACCACTACTTTCCGCACGATGCTTCCCTTGAAGCCGGTCAGCCCGTGCTGCCGGGAGCCTTTCACTGTGATCAGGTAGAAACCGCCCGAATCCGCGTCCTCCAGGCAGAACCAGAGGTCGAGGGCGGCCAGGAAGTAGTGCGTCGAGTAAAGCTGCTTGAAGGCAATGACCCAGTCGGAGCGATCCCCTTCCTTGGCTTCATAGATGATCGCGTGAATGCCCCCGATAGTAGGCTTCAGTCCAAATTTCACCTTTTCCCAGTAGAAGAAATCTTCAGTTCCCCCCGGGAGGGTGACGGACGGGTAATTGAGCAGGTAATTGCTGAATTCGGGCAGTTGCACCGGGAGGGCGTCGGTCCGGTTGAGGAGATTTTCGTAGGTTTTCTGAATGTTCAGTGGTTCCTTCTTGTCGCGATAGTCTCTGAGTTCCCGGGTTCCGGATGCCTGGTAGCGCTTCAGGACCTCGAGTGCTTTCTCTTGAGCCATGTGATTGACCTGGTCCACGACTTCCTTTGAGTTCCAGTCGATCTGTTTGCCGAATTGCTGCGAATCTCGAAGTCGGGAAGCTGGATGTGACAAGTGGCCCGGCTTGCAGTCCTGCAGGTCCTCGATGTCCGCTTCGTCCAACGTCAGGCGCTGGACATCGGCCATGACCGGGGGATCGCTGAACTTCTTGACGACGATGTAGTTTTCGCCGTCTTCGAGTTTTTCCACGTCGCGGATGTGATCGACGAACGCCTTCACCGGGATCGACAACTTAATCGCCCCGAAAATGACGATCTCTTCCTTCTCCGGCGTGTCGAGTATTTTGGCAACGGCGGAACCGGACTCGACCTGCTGGATCTCGGATTCAGTCAGCTTGGGATACAAGCGGAGGAAATCCTGAAGGTCTTCCTTGTCGCCCGCCAGGGTCACCGGAA
>CAVZRV010000031.1:0-527769 GCA_963777605.1 uncultured Acidobacteriota bacterium | reverse complement strand
CCCTTCGCGGGAGTCCCCCAAGACGGCTGACCGCGTCGCCTCGACTGGCGAATGCAACGCGGGCTTGCCGCTCAATGGATTCTGGAAATTCTGGAAGAGCTGAGGCTTCGCGACACATCCGAGGCATCCAGGAGCCAGAGCGCTCTCGCGGGGCTGCGGGATCCTACCGGATCAATCGAACACTGGCACCCAACTCACCTTCGAGTCTGCCAGTCCCGGTCGCAGTCACCACGGGAAGCCCGAGCCGCTGTCCCAGTGCCAGGCACAGCGGCTCGGGCTTCCCGTGGTGACTGCGGACCGGGACTGGCAGAGACTCGAAGGTGAGTTGGGTGCCAGTGTTCGATTGATCCGGTAGCATCCGCAGCCCCGCGAGAGCGCTCTGGCTCCTGGATGCCTCGGATCCTCGCGAAGCCTCCAGCTCTTCCAGAATTTCCAGAATCCATTGAGCGGCAAGCCCGCGTTGCATTCGCCAGTCGAGGCGACGCGGTCAGCCGTCTTGGGACTCCCGCGAACGCCGGTTGTGTGGCGCGTCGTCAGGCAGCTTTCCCTTTTCCCGTCGCGAGTTCGATGCCCAGTTCCAAAGCGCCGAGCCATTCCCGCATTTCCCCCATGGTGAGCCGGGGCGAGATCTGTCGCAGGCCGGGGCCGTCCACCGCATAGATCATGGGACGACGCCCCTGGTACTCGACCGCGAGCGGAATGCCCGCGCGCTCGCCGAGTCTCTCCAGTCGCCGTTCCAGTTCCGCCTGTGTCACTCGACACCCTCCTTCCCTGAGAACCGCCTCCAGAGCGCGTCGATGATGTCACTTCTCCAGTGGTCCTCAAGCGTCTCGACCTTGTGTAGCCCGCTTGTGTAGCGCATCAGTTGCCACTCGCAGTGGGCCGTCCGAATGCCCACGATCCGCGTAGACCCCCACTCCATGACGGTGATGGTGCCGAAGCCGTCATAGGCTTTCGGCGCGTCGGTCTGGTAGAAGTGGTAGACGAACGAATCCGGGCCGATCTGCACAGAGATCCAAACCGTCTGCCCGACCCGTTCCACAATTTCGCCGTTCTGAAACATTGCCTTTTCTCCCCTGCCCTTGCGGTTCTCAGGACGCGATCCCGTCCTGTAGCTCGATGTCCGAGATCTTCAAGTTCGCCGATTCCACGACGCTACGAGGTTCGCCGTCGCTGAACAGGATCGTCACCTGCCCAGTGAAACCCTGACGTCGAAGTCGTTGGAGCCTTAACGCGAGCGGCAATACCTTCCTGCCAAAGCCGTCCAGAACCAGCCCACTTCGAGCCTGAGCCCCCAGCCGCCGAGCGATTTCCTCAACCTCACCCAATTGCGCAACTTGCTGTCGTGTCATCCGACCTCCCTCAAAACGAGTAGATTGCTTCCCAGGTCCCGCCCTTGTAGCGGAACATCGTCCACGTAAACTGCGGGAATGTCTCGGCGGCCACCTTGAACTTGACCGCCGCGTCGTCCCGCAAATGACCCTTCACCTCGTAAAAAGCCAGCCTCAGATCCGCCAGCACGACCATGAAATCTGGCGTGTAGAACGTCCGGTCCGCCAGCCGCAGTTTGACTGCCTCAAACTTCCACTCGATCACCTTCCTTTCCCGCTTCTCGATCTCCAGACGCTGGGCGAACAGCGCCTCCCACTTGTTCATCCCGTGGTTCGGTCTTTACGTCCCGCGCCTTTACCTTCAAGGCCCGCAGCTGGTCGGGGCTGAGATTGCGCCATCCCCTCATCTCACACCGCTTTCCGATTCAATTCGTAGCTCACCCTGCGTGCTCCTTCACCTTCTCCAAGAACTGCCTTGCGGATTCCGCGGTACTCGCGAGGGCCTTCTGTTCCTCCTCCGCCTGGAGTAGACGCTTGGCCACGTCACGTTTCCGACCAGCCGGTACTGCGGAACCGGGCAGGAAAGTTCTCTGGCCCCGTTGTGGAGTTCAGCGCGGCCCGAAGAGCTTCACCGGCGCGTGATTCGGAAGCCCGGTCGCCGCGTAGCCCTCGTATCGCTGCAGAAACTCCTTCTGCTGCCACGGCTCGTCGCTCATCTCGACGCAGAAGGTGATCCAGCCGCCCATGTCCTCGATCACCTGTGCGATGATCGGGTCGTCAAAGACCACGGAGAGCCAGGCCCCGTGCCTTTCCACGGCCCTCACCGCCTTGGTCCATGCGTTGAGCGCACGAAAGCTCACTGTGCCGTGTAGGTGCGCGCGTACGTGCGCGGGAGTCAACATATACTTACCTTCTTGCGGATCGTTCAGGTGAGCGATGACGCCGCGCTTCACCTGTTCGATCGACAGGTCTGCCAAGGCCATGAACATGACCTCGATGGCGGCCGCCGACACTTCCCGTCCCAGTGCCTCCGCCGTTCCCACGATGAGAGCGGCGAACTCCTTGCGGTCCTTCTGGTTCATCACTACTCTCCGCTTGCTCTGCCAAGAAACTGCCGGGCCGCGTCTACGTTTCGCTGCGTCCGCTGCGGTTGCCCGCGTGAGTGGTTCGGTTGGGTGCCGTTCCGGCCCCCAGCGCGGTTTTGTTCCCGGGACAGCCAGCCGGTGATGTGTTTGGTGACGCCGCTCAGCGTCTTCCGCTTTTTCGGCTCACCGAGGTTCCACGCTCGGATGTCTCGCAGGGACTGGTCCACGTCGATGCCGGGGAACAGCCTTCGCCACTCCTCGACATGTGCCACAGGAATCCGGTATTCCGAGCCGTCATTTAGCGGGATGGCGACCTCGTGGAAAGGTCCCTCCGTTGCGGCGTCTTTGGATTCCCGCCGTCTTTCCGCGGTCCTTCGCGGTGCGCGATCGAGCATGGCCGGTGCCATCGTCGCCACGTCCGCGATGGGCGTGATGGCGCTAAAGGCACGGGACAGGGCCGGAGTCAGTTCCATCTGGTAGTCCCCTTGGAAGCGGTTGAAAAAGTCGTGTGCGAACAGGACGGCTCCCGACTGGACTGCCTGCTCGAGCTCAGTCACGACGTAGCGGACCCGCTTGTCCTTGCGGCTCAAGGACTCGCCCAACTGAAAGCGGGCCATGTTCCGCACGTAGACCATGCTCCGCGCCTCGTCGTAGGCCGAGAACTGCTCCTGGGCCAGGACCTGAAGCGCCTGCCGGGCCTTGTCCTCGGGCAGCGCCCTCAGTTCGTAACAGATCAACGGGATGGGAAGGTAGTAGATCCCGATGGCGTTGGAATGCCGGTTTGAGATCAGGTAAGCCCCGAGACAGGCCGCTTCGATCCCGCCCTTTTCCTGAATCCTCTGGCCCGTTTCTCCGGTCCAGTAGTTCGCAGTGATGACCGCGTAGTTACGCATTGGTACTCCTTTCAGCGTTGCCGTCAGCACACCTTCAAGACTGTTGCGGATTTGTTGCGGATTCGGTAACGTACAGCCTGTTCTGACCGTCACTTGCCACTCTGGTCAGCCCGCTAGAACCCTGATTCCTGCTGGCTTTGAGCGCCTTGACGGCCATGAAACTTCTCATTTGACCTGAGTTAGTCATTACAAAGGAGATCAGCCCATGGAGTCCGATAAGAAACCCGAATCGGTTCGCTCGTCCGAGATGCCGAGGCGAAGCTTCCTGCAGAAGTCGACGGTGGCCGGAGCAGTCGCTGCGTTGCCGTTTCCCTTCGTGAACACACGATACGGCTTGGCCGCACCCGAGCCGATCCGTGTCGGAGTGGTTGGATGCGGCGGTCGCGGAACGGGGGCCGCCCTGAATGTCCTGCAGGCCAAGACCGAGGTGCTCTATCCTCCGCCCCGTCACGGCTACCACACCGAGGACGCCGTCCCTGGTGCCAAGGCAGCAGTTGACAACGTGGAAGTGGTTGCGCTCGCGGATCTCTTCTCGGACCGCCTCGAACATTGCCGGGAACAGCTGAAGAAGGTCGGAAACGAGGTCCGGAGCGATCGGTGTTTTGTCGGATTCCAGGCCTGTGACGAGCTGCTGCAGGTTCCCGAAGTGAACTATGTCATCCTGGCCAGCCCGCCCCAGTTTCGGCCTCGCGAAGTGCGGGCCGCCGTCGAAGCCGGTAAGCACGTGTTCATGGAAAAACCGGCTGCCGTGGATGCTCCCGGGATTCGCTCCGTCATCGAGTCGGGAGAAATCGCCAGGAGGAAAGGATTGGGAGTTGTCGCCGGCACGGTTGGTCGTCACTCGGCGGACGAAGTCGAGACGGTCAAGCGCATTCTCGACGGGGCGATCGGAGAGATCGTCGAGGCGCGGGCCTATTTCAATATCGGCAACATCTGGATGATTCCCCGTGAAGAGGGCTGGGGGGAGATGGAGTGGCAGTTGCGCAACTGGCCTTATTTCACCTGGCTTTCAGGCGACATCATCGTCGAACAGCACATTCACACCCTCGACCTGGTCAACTGGGTACTGGGAGAGCATCCGATCAAGGCCTACGGCATGGGGGGGCGACTCGCCTTGCCCTCCAAGGAATACGGGCACATTTACGATCACTTCGCCGTCGAATACGAGTATCCGAGCGGCGCCCGCATGTTCAGCCAGAATCGCCAGATCGAAGGCTGCACCAACCGGAACGGTGCCTTCGTGCGGGGGACAAAGGGGACCAGCAATTGTCGCAACCGGATCGAGGGCGCGACCGACTGGAAGTTCGAAGGAGAAGTGCGCGATCCCTACGAGGTGGAACACATCGACCTGATCAACAGCATCCGTGCGGGCAAGCCGCTCAACGAGGCCAAAGCCGTCGCCGAAAGTTCCTTGACCGCGATCATGGGAAGGGAATCGTGTTACAGCGGCCAGGAATTGACCTGGGACGAGGTGCTCCAGTCCAAGCGTGACTACACGCCCCAAAAACTGACCATGGGTGACTGCCCGTTCCCGCCGGTACCCATGCCGAGTAATCACAAGTTCTTTTAGGCGAGCCGATGCCGCGACGAATCATTATCGATACGGATCCGGGAACGGATGATGCCATCGCGATCCTTCTGGCGCTGAATTCTCCAGAGCTGGAAGTCGATGGGATCACCATCGTTGCCGGAAACGTGGTCGCGGAACAGGCGTGCGAGAACGCTCTCAAGCTGTTATCGCTGGCTGGGCGAACCGACATTCCTGTGGCCCTGGGAGCCCAGGGTCCTCTGGTTCAGGAGTTGGTGACTGCGGGCAGCCATGGCGAAACGGGTCTGGCGGAGACCAGCCTTCCGGCGCCGTCAATGGCTCGAGACCCCCGTTTCGGTCCCGACCTGATCGTCGAGTTGATACATCGCCATCCCGGCGAGATCACTCTGGTGGCCCTCGGTCCTTTGACCAATGTCGCGATTGCTCTGGCGACGGACCCTTCGATCGCCCGACTCGTCCGTGAGGTCGTCCTGATGGGAGGGGCCGTGTGCGGTGGAAACGTTGACGCCGTCGCAGAATTCAACATCTTTGTAGACCCTGAAGCGGCCTGCCGGGTATTCGAGGCAGGCTGGCCCCTGACCATGGTCGGGCTCGAGATTGGCCGGAAAGCACTGCTCAAGCCCGAACACGTGGAGGCGCTCCGGACGGGGGTTGGGCCTCAGCGCAGTTTTGCTGCCGAAGTAGTCTCATTTCTCGTTGAACAGAGTTGCAGCCGGGGTTTTGAAGGGGCGCCGGTCTACGATGCGACCGCCATGGCGGCTGTGATCGACCGTTCCCTGATCAGGACCGAGTTGCTTCGGGTCGATGTTGAGCTGAGAGGCGAGTTCACCCGGGGGCAAACCGTTGTAAATCGCCGAAACGCGCACAACCGGAGAGTTCCCGTGGAAGGACATCTCGAGTTTCGGGGCACTGAACCGCTCGAGCCGAACGTCCATGTCGCCCTGGACATCGACGTGAAGCGTTTTCTGGAGTTTCTCATCGACCGGCTCTAAAATAAACGCTCGATTGGGAAACTTCTGTTTGCCAGGATGCATCTGGATTGCTGTATGCCAATATACGAATATAGATGTAAGAAGTGTGGTCACGAATTCGAACGGATCGTGCTTTCGGAGCGCTCGGAAGTGAGCTGTCCAAAGTGCGCGCATACCGAAACGGAGAGGCTTCTGTCCAGCTTCGCTATGAGTGGTGGTGCCCGCCGGGGAGGCGGTTGCGGACCGAGTTCCCCGACCTGAGGATTCTGAAGACGGAACCGTAGGTTCCGGTTACAAGTGACAGGACACTGGCTGCCGCCGGCTCAATCGCCTGACTTGCGGAGCAGGACGTAGGATGCCCCGATGCCGCCGTCCGTTGGCGGAGCGGAAGTGAAGGCGATGACGTAACGGCCCAACCGCCGGGTTGCCAGCCATTGCGGGACTCGTTTCTTGAGAATTCCTTCGCTGTTCCTGGAGTTGTTTCCTTTGCCGTGAACGACCCGAACGCAGCGAAGGTTCCGCTTTGAACACCTGACAATGAAACTTTCCAGGGCGGCGAGTGCCTCGACCTGGGTCATGCCGTGCAGGTCGAGTTCCGCCTGGATGGCGTAGGCTCCGCGGCGGAGCTTGCGCAGAAGTGGGCGATTGCGGGATTCCGCCCCCCCCTCCTGGTAGCCGGGGTGGAATGACCACTCGAAATCCGCCCGACCCGAGAGGAAATCCAGCAGGAGGCGGATTTCGGAGTCCGAGTTGGGTCCCCCCAGGTTCGCGCCCCGGGAACCGTTCGACCGAGGGACCGTAGGCTTTGACTCGAGTCGCCTGACCCCCTCCATGGCCTCCCGAAAAACAGCTCCTTCATCCGCGTCAACCTCGATGCGCGGTGGTAGCAACTTGTCTAGAGCTCCCTTCCGTTTCGCCATCGCGTTGCTATCAGTATAAGGCAGGAGGACGACCAGGTTACCGGGGAGGCGCTTTGGAAAGCCGGGGTGTGGGACTGGTATACTCGGACACTTCCCGCGGAGAGTGAGCGGGCAGCTACAATGAAGCGAGGAGCGAACCAGGTGGAAAAGGAACTCCAGATCAACGGGATCCCCAAATACATTCCGAAGGAAATCTCCGACCAGTGCAGGACCCGGATCCTCGATGCCGTCAAGGACCTTATGCGTTGTTCCGGGATGAAGAAGGTCGACTTGCGCATCGGCACTGAGAACGGTCATCAGGAGCAGGACGTGGTGGGGCCCCATGGGGAGGTGCCGAGGTCCAGCGGCAGTTCTGGTGCAGATGAGATGACGATCGAAGAGCGGGCCCGGCAGTACACCAGCCGACAGCCCCTCTTCGATTTCAACTTCCTGGTGGTTCCCGACGAGGTTCGCGAGAGTCTCCTCGCCTCGGTTGAACTGGTGTTGCTCGAGGAAACCGTGTTCGATCACTGGAACCTGCGCTCCATTGAGCCCTTTCCCCGGGCCGCCCTCAACTTCCACGGCGCTCCCGGAACCGGAAAAACTCTGGCCGCCCACTCGGTCGCCAGTTACCTGAACAAGCCGATCCTGATGGCCAGCTATGCCCAGGTCGAGAGCAAGTTCGTCGGCGACGGATCCAAGAATGTGGAGTCGCTGTTCTTTGCCGCCGAGAGGGATGGGGCGGTGCTCTTTGTTGACGAGGCCGATTCGCTCCTGTCCCGGCGCCTGACCGACGTGACCCAGGGTGCCGAACAGGCCATCAACTCGATGCGAAGCCAACTCCTGATCTGCCTCGAGCGCTACAAGGGGGTGGTGATCTTCTCGACCAACCTGGTCGAAAACTACGACCGCGCCTTCGAAACCCGGATGCGTCACGTCGAGTTTCCGATGCCTGATCGCAAGGCTCGAACCGAGATCTGGGTTCGCCATCTCCCGCGACAGCTCCCACTTGCGTCCGACGTGTCGGTGGAATCTCTGGCAGAGTTGGACGGGGTCTGCGGTCGAGACATCAAGAACGCGGTTATCGACGCCGCCCTGCGGGTGGCGCGCTCCCGCAAGAAGCAGGTGGACATGAGCGACCTGGCTTCCGCCCTCGAAAGAATCAAGTCTGCCAGAATCAGGCCGGCGCCCGGCCGGGCAAAATAGAAAGCGCGAAACCGATCTTCCTCCTTGCCCTCTCAGGGATAGTCCGTTAACCTCAAGATATATCCGCTCAACGATTGAGTGATTACGGACAACCATCTCGGGGGGTGTCTCGTGCTCAGACGTTTTATCCCGTTGGCATTAACAGCCCTCCTTCTCAGTGCCTGCCAGAGCCGGCCTGAGAAGGTCACAATCACGATTTCCGGAGGAGCCGTCGGCGCCGACCTCGACTTCACGGTCGCTGGAACCCAGCGCTTCATGGAACAGAATCCCAATGTCCGGGTTCTGGTGACTCCGACGCCGCGTACTGCCTCGGAACGACTTCGTTATTACGAGGACCTCTTCGCCCGGAGCTCGGACGAAGTTGATGTCGCAGAGATCGACGTCGTCTGGCCGGGGATTCTGGCAAAACACGCTTTGAATCTGCGCGGAATGGTGGCCGACGACGTGATCAGCCGGCACTTCTCATCGATTGTCGACAACAATACGGTGGCCGGCGAGTTGGTGGCAATGCCGTGGTTTGCCGATGCTCCCAGCCTGTTCTACCGGACCGATCTCCTGTCCAAGTATGGCTACTCGAACCCGCCCGAAACCTGGGCGGAGTTGGAGGAGATGTCAACCAAAATCATGGCCGGAGAGCGCCAGGACGGGAACCTCGGTTTCTGGGGCTATGCTTTCCAGGGCGGTCCCTATGAGGGGCTGACCTGTAACGCCCTCGAGTGGCAGTATTCGAACGGTGGCGGAGAATTCGTCGATGCGGAGGGAAAGGCGAACCTCCTCAACGAAGGCGCCGTCCGTGGGATCGGCATGGGGGCGTCATGGATCGGGAAAATCAGTTCCCCTGACACCGTCAACTACGACGAAGAAGAAACCCGGCTCATCTGGCAGAGGGGTGACGTCGCCTTCATGCGGAACTGGTCCTATGTCTACAGCCTGACCAAGAAATCGGGTCCGATCGGCAAGAGTTTTTCGGTGTCCGCGTTGCCGGCAGGTCCGGAAGGTCGAGCCGCAACGCTCGGCGGGTGGCAGTTGATGGTTTCCCGGTACTCCCGGCATCCTGCGGAGGCGGTAGCCCTGGTCGAATTCCTGACCAGCCCCGAAGAGCAGAAGATCCGGGCCATCGAGGGCAGTTACCTGCCTACGATCGGGAGCCTCTACGCCGATCCCGAAGTCCTGAAGATCAATCCCTACTTCGAGGGATTTGAGGCGGTTTACAGGAACCTCGTGGCCCGTCCCTCAACGCTGGTTGGAGCCCGGTACAATCAGGTTTCGTCGATCTACAGCCGGGCGGTCTACGACATCCTCAAGGGGGAACCCGAGGAGTCCCGGCTCGAAGTGGCCCAGTCCGAGATCAACGAGATACTGACGAAGGATTAGCCCGCCATGCATGTACCGGTCAGCCGCGAAGATTCGCCTTGAGCCAGTTCGCGGCGTCTGCTGGTGAGAACTCCCGTTGCGTGCCGGTCTGGAGGTCTTTGACTACTACCACGCCGCGCTCGATTTCGTTCGGGCTTACCAGGAGGACAAACCGGATTCCCCGTTGGTCGGCGTACTTGAACTGCTTGCCGTACTTGCCCGTCTCGGGGTAGACGTCCGCCCGGAGTCCCTGGCCTCGCATCAAACGAGCCGTCGCAAGGCTCTGGGAAACCGTTTCCTCGCTGAACTGGGTGACGAGCACCTCTGCCTGCCCTTGGAGCCGATCGGGGAAAAGGCCGCGCTCCTCCATGATGAGGAGGATCCGTTCCAATCCCAGGCTGAAGCCGCAGGCAGGAACCTGCTTCCCGCTGAACATGCCGATCAGGTTGTCGTAGCGCCCGCCCCCTCCGGCCGAACCCGAGAAACCTTCGACTTCCACTTCGAAGATCGGGCCTGTGTAGTAGCTCAGGCCTCGGGCCAGGAAAGGATCCAGGCACAGACAGTCGGATGCTGGGCCCGAGTTCGAGTAACCGAGTACCCACGTGATGTCATCGAGCGCCCGCCGGCCCGCCTCCATGTGACCGATCTTTCCTTTCAGCCAGTCGAGCATCTCCGCATTGTCACTGGGCGTTTCGCCGAGCCAGGCCAGAAGGGTCCGGGCGGCTTCCGGTTCGATTCCCCGGCTCTCGAGTTCCCGGCCGACTCCGTCCAGCCCGATCTTGTCCAGCTTGTCGATCGCAACCAGGGCGGTTTCTTCACTGCTTTCAGGAACACCCGCCGCCGCGATCAAAGATCTCAGGATGAGGCGGTGGTTGAGCCTAATCCTGAAATCGTTTCCCGGGGCGAAACCCAACTTCATCAGAACTTCGGCAGCCGCGGAAATCACTTCGGCTTCGACCACCATGCTGACGGAGCCGACGACGTCAAGATCGCACTGGGCGAACTCGCGAAATCGCCCTTTCGCCGGGCGATCTGCCCTGAACACCGACTGGATCTGGTAGCGCTTGAAGATACGGGGGAGTTGCGTCTCGTACTCCGCGGCAAGTCGGGCCAGGGGAACTGTCAGGTCGTAGCGCAGGCCGGCGTCGGCCAGGTTATTCTCCGAAGGGTCTTCCCGGACCACACGGTCCAGCTTCTCGCCTCTCTTGAGGACCCGGAAGATGAGTTGGTCGCCTTCCTCCCCATATTTGCCCAGGAGGGTCTCGAGTCGTTCCATCACGGGAGTCTCGACCGGTTCAAACCCGTAGGCCTGGTAGACCTCTTCGATAAGGTTGATTACATACTTTCGGCGCAGGACTTCCCGGGGTAGAAAATCCCGGGTCCCGCTGACCGGACTGGTGTTTGTTTTAGCCATCTTCAAACCCTTTGGAGTGCAGAATCTAGCATGCTCAACGGCAGGTTGTCTAAACGGATCCGGAACCGGACTGGCGACATGACACAGGGCGTCGGAATGATTTAAGATGAAAAACTTTCTCGATAATCCTCGATTTCGGTCGGAAAGGCCGGATTTTCAACAGTGGAGAGCACATGAGGGCTTACCTGAAGATTTTAATGCATCCTGTTTTCATGAACCTGAATTTCCACATGCCCATGGTCATGGACCTGTCCCATCCCCTGATCATGCTTACCGGCGAAAACGGCAGCGGTAAGTCGACGCTGCTTCACTCGATCTATTACGCCGTGCAGGGAGAAGAGGTCAACCACTACAGCTATCGCCTCCACCTTGGAGATCTGAAGGTTCCCGGGGTTTTTCTTTTCGATGCCGAGCAGCACAATCCCCGCAATCAGCTCGAACTTTTCGATGATCCCCAAATGAAGGAATTCCTGCAGATTGCCAGCCATGGACAAGTCATGCTGACCATGTTCAAGGAAGCCTTTCCCAGCCTTCCCGACGGCACCATGCTCCTTTTGGATGAGCCCGAGATGGCCCTTTCCCAGTCCAACCAGCGACGTATCCTGATGATGCTCAAGGAACTGGTTGACCAGAAGAACATGCGGGTCGTCGCGGCGACCCACTCACCGGTCCTGCTGGATGCGCCGGAGACTTACGTGATCAACCTGGACGAGTATGTCAACCGGAACGTTGTCCCGCGCGACATGCCGGCACCAGGTGAAAGCCAAATCAACTAACATTTAGGATTTGTGAGTTGTGATTTGTGATTGGGGCCCCAATCACAAATCACAAATGTTCCGCGGCTGCGGTGGCGAAGTAGGTCAGGATGATGTCGGCTCCGGCCCGCTTGATCGAGGTCAGCATCTCCAGCATCACCCTCTCTTCGTCGAGCCAGCCCATGCGGGCCGCCGCCTTGATCATGGCGTATTCGCCGCTGACATTGTAGGCGGCAACGGGGAGATCGACGCTGTCCCTGACCCATGAGATCACATCCAGGTAAGGCAGGGCAGGCTTCACCATGACCATGTCGGCGCCTTCCTGGACGTCGAGCAGGACTTCCCGGACCGCCTCTCGACGGTTGGCCGGGTCCATCTGGTAGGTTTTCTTGTCGCCGAACTTGGGTGCCGAATCGAGAGCATCCCGGAAGGGCCCGTAAAAGGCCGAGGCGTACTTGGCCGAGTAGGCGAGGATGCCGACGTCGGTGTGGCCGTTGTCGTCCAGGGCGCTGCGAATGTAGCCGATGCGGCCGTCCATCATGTCGGACGGGGCCACCATGTCCGCTCCCGCCGCGGCCTGGCTGACCGACATGGCCGCCAGGACCTCGAGCGTGGCATCGTTGATGATTTGGCCATCCTCGACGACACCGTCGTGACCGTCGCTGGAATAGGGATCCATGGCGACATCGGTGATGACGGTCAACCCGGGAACCTCATCTTTGAGGCGCCGAACCGTGTTCTGCAGCAATCCGTTCGGATTGGTCGATTCGGTGGCCATATGGTCCTTCTTACTTTCGGGCAGGGCAGGGAAGAGTGCTACTGCGGGGATTCCCAGGTCGGAGGCTCTCTTCGCTTCCTGAACGAGCAGGTCCGGGCTGAGGCGGTAGCAGTCGGGCATGGATGCGATCTCGACTTTCTCTCCTTTGCCGTCGATGACAAACATCGGAAGGATGAAGTCGGATGGCTGCAGCACGGTTTCCCTTACCATGTTGCGAATCGACTGGGTACGACGGTTTCGGCGGGGCCGATAGATCAGGTCAACTTGCGGATTGTTGGTCTTGCTCATCGCCCTTCATCATACGCAAAAAGCCCGTTCGAATTGAATCCGATCCAGGACGATTCCGCATTTTGGGATTGTGATTGGTGATCCGGTGACTCGGTGGGGAAGTCGCCGGATTTGGTGTTGCCGTGCTCCGCCTTGGCCATGTCGTCCCGCCTGCGGCGGGACTTGGGGTTGGTGGTGGGCCGGGCGGTACCCAGGATACCGCCTTTGGCTTCATTCTGGGCTGCTCCATTCCACTCCGCAATCGGGGCCGACCTGAAACTTCATTTGGGATGAGTTGAAAAACCTGGACGAATTGGATGCGTCTGGACGGAGCTTCGAGGCGATCGGTGGAGAGCCAGGGACGCGATTATCGGCTGGATCCTGGTTCCTGGTCCGGTGCCGGACGTGGATGAGTGATGATCACAGGATCGGCGCCGGACTGGCCCCTGAAGGGGGCCTGTTTCCAGCCCAGGCATTTGCCTGGGTTCACGGTCCACCCATCAAGAATCCAGCCCTGAAAGGGCGGCACAGCTCTCCGGACGTGAAGAATCGGCGCGACCTTACAGGCCGCGATCGCCTTGCCGGGACCCCAGACCCAGGGCAAGCCCTGGGCTGAAACCAAGGCCCTCCAGCGCCAGGTCCAGTTTCAGTCTCTGAATGGTTTCCGCGCGCGAAGGCGGCGGGCTAATCTGCACCCGAAACCAGAAACTAGAAATCGGAAACCCGGATACCGGGACCTCGGCCCCCAATCACAAATAACAAATCGTAAATCGTAGATGTTTATGGTTTTTCCGGCTTCTCCTCGGTCGGCGTCCCGTACTTGATCGACGTGCCCACCTCGTACTTCTGGAAGTCGCTGTAGGTGATCAGCACCTTGATGTGCACGCTGTTGGAGCCGCCTCCCCAACCACCGCGGCTGAAACCGCCGCCGAAGTGGAGCACGTCATCGGCCAGAGTCCAGGTGGGGAACCAGTACTGGCTGTCGATCTGCTCTCGTACGGTCTCGAACTTGGGAAACTTGTTGTTGCCCAGGTCGGGCTCGATCTTGCCCTTGGACATGACGATCTGGAGATCGACGTCGTCGACCCAGACGCGTCCCTTGAAATAGCGCTTGCCCCGCTCCATGTCCTTTGGGTCGACATCAAAGACATAGGTATTCAACTCGTCGACCTGTTCCTTACCCTTGTATTTGACCTTGTAGTGGGAGATTTCATCCGAGGTCAACACAAAAGGTTGCATGTTCAGCGCGTCGGAGAGGTCCTGCTCGGTCACCTGCACACTGGAAATACTTCCGCGATCGGAGACCACCCGGCTGTCCCGGGTGCCGTCGGAGTTGAAGAATACCTCCACGATCAGTTCCCGCTGTTCGGCCGGTTCGTCGTTCCGATCCAGCACCTGGAACAGAATCCGCTGGGTGTAAGTGTACTGTTCCCAGACCTGGCGGAACTCCGACTCCTTGGCGGTGAACTTGGCGATGATCTGTTCCGGAGTCAGGGCCGCGGGTTTGTCTTCGGCGAGGACGGTCGCAGTCCCCAGGGTGAAAAGAGCAATGATTACAGCTAACCTGTTTCGCAACATCTCTAATACAGATGAGAATTACCTGAAGGGGTTTTCATTTGAGGCCCAATCAATCTCAAGATCCGACTATCTGGATGGCGTGTCCTCTTTCATGAGCGCCTTGTAAGCCTGAACGGCGAGCTCGTCACAACGCTCGTTCTCGGGATGCCCGGCGTGGCCTCGAACCTGTTCAAAGGTGGCCTCGTGTTTCTGAATCAGGAGGTCCAGTTCCTGCCAGAGTTCCACGTTTTTGACCGGCTTGAGTCCTCCCGAGGTCTTTCGCTTCCAGTTGCGCGCCTTCCAACCCGGGAGCCAGGTTTCCAGCCCGTTCTTGACATAGGCACTGTCGGTTACCACGTGAACACGGGTGGGGCGCTTGAGCGCCTTGAGTCCTTCGATGACGGCTTGCAACTCCATCCGGTTGTTGGTCGTCATCGCTTCGGCGCCCGACTTCTCCAATTCCTTTCCGGTCGGTTCGTGGCGGAGGATTAACGCCCATCCGCCGGGGCCGGGGTTCCCACTGCAGGCCCCGTCTGAGTAGAGCGTCACTTCCGGTGATGTCGAATTCTGGTATCGCTTATTCACAACTTTCCTGTCTGAAGCTCCAGGTGAGTTTCAGTCTTAAGCCAGTGGACGCACGCACTCCTCGCTGTCGTTGGAGGGACTGTTCACGGCCAGACTGACGGGATAGGAAACCATCCCGTCGGGATCGAACGGAGCCAGGAGAGAATCCAGCGCCTCGGTCGGGGCCGAACTGTCGAGCCACAGATTGTACCGTTCCGGGGGAAGGATGACCGGCATTCGCTCGTGAATTCGGCCGACGAGCTCGTTGGCCGAACAAGTCAGGATGGTGAAAGACTCGATCTCGGTATCTTCCTGCTGGAAGTGCTCCCACAGGCCTGCGAACGCGAAAACCGACCCGTCCGACATTCGGAAGTGGAACGGCTGCTTTCGTTTCTCTCTCTTTTCCCATTCGAAGAAACCGTCCGCGGGCACCAGGCAACGCCGGCGCCGGAACGCGTTCCGGAAGGAAGCCTTTTCATTCGCCGTCTCGGAACGGGCATTGATCATGGGAGAGCCGGACGGTACTTCCTTGAACCAGCCGGGAACGAGGCCCCACCGCAATTTAACCATCTCACGTCCCCCTGCCTCAGCCGCCCGGATAATCGGAGCCGACTGCGACGGAGCGATGTTAAAACGCGGAGAGATGCGGGTATCGCTGACTTCAAACAGTGTCGGCAGCATCCCAGCCTGGGTCAATGTGTAACGTCCGCACATACCTGTTCCTTGTCTCCTAGTTGTTGATCGGCAGCAGGGAGTAGCGCTCGCCGTATTCCAGCATCTGCCGCGTAAAGTCGGTGGGGTAGCGCACAGTGATGTCGGTGATCGCACCCGAGTCGTCCATCACGGCTTCCAGCACCGGGTTGATGAAACCGGCATAAGGGGCCCGGTTGAGACTGGCCCAACGTTCGAGGACCTGGTCGTGGAGAGTCTGGTCAACCTGAACGCCGTATTCCTCGACCAGTTTCTTGCCGGCTTCGTAGTCCCCCTGAGAGGTGATTCGCTGGATCTCGCGAAGGAGGTCTCCGAAGAGTTGCCGCAGCCCTTCGTAGTCGTTGATCACGAAGTAGGTCTTCCCGTCCCGCTCCTTACGCTCGATAATGTTGCGCTCTCGCCCCTTTTGGTAGGCCCATTCGGCGATGAGTTGCCGGTTCCGCATGTGGGCTTCTTCAATGTTCTCACCCGGCTTGATTCTGGCCAATTGGACGAGAAGCGCATTGCGAATGAAGTCATCGTAGGCCGCCTTGCCGACTTCGAGAGAGGGCATCACTCCGAGTTCCACCAGCTTTGGGTCCATCAGGTAGTAAAGGGCGACGAGGTCGGCCCGCGCCTCTTCAAGGGTAGAAGCGTAACTCTTGAGCGTCTCCTTCGGCGTTCCGACTCCCGGCTCGATCTGGCCCGAGGCGTGTCCAATCACTTCGTGAAGGTCGGTATGCAGGTTGTCGGCAAGCCCCCCGTACTCCCGGCTTCGCTCGATTTCATGCTCGCTGTAGGCAAATTCTTCGAGTACGCCGCCCGATTTCGAGGACTCGTAGTAGGCATGAACGATGTTGCCCAGGTTGACCGATTTCGAGCCGTACTCCTTGCGGATCCAGTTCGCATTGGGCAGATTGATTCCGATGGGAGTGGATGGAGAAGAGTCTCCAGCTTCTCCGGCAACCGTGATCACCTTCGCCGAAATGCCCTTGACTTCCTTCTTCTTGTGGTTGGGAAGAATCGGCGAGTGGTCTTCGAACCACTGGGCATTCCTGCTCAGCGTATCGATCCTTCGGGTCGCTTCGGGGTCGGTGAAGTAGGCGATCGACTCGAACGAACCGCGGTAGCCGAGCGGATCGCCGTAGACCTCGATGAACCCGTTGATGAAATCGACGTTGGTTTGAGTCTCCTCGACCCAGTCGATACTGTAGTCGTCAAAGGTGCGGAGGTCCCCGGTACGGAAGAAGTCTGCCAGGACGTCGATGACCTTTTTCTGTTGAGGTGTCTCCGCCACCGAAGCTGCCTGTTCCAGCCAGTAGACGACGCGCTCGAGGGCAGGGGAGTACATTCCCCCGACCTTCCAGGTCCGCTCGAAGATCTTTCCGTTCTCCTTGACCAGTTGTGAATTGAGCCCGTACGAGATGGGGTTAGGCTCGTCCTTGGAGATCCGCTTGGCATAAAAGTCCTCGACCTCTTTCTCGGTCAGGTTGGGACCGTAGAAATTCGTAGCGGAATCCAGAACCTTGTCGGCATCGTCGGCCAGGTTGACTTTCTTGGCATCCACGGTCGGGTCGAAGAGGATGGGGCGGAGCATTTCGATCAGGTCGTCGACGGTCTCGCCCACCTTCAGGGGGAATCCGGTTGCATCGGAGTTGTGAACCAGTTGGGCGAAGTAGTCGGCCGTGAACCCGGGTACCAGCTTGATGGTGGAGTAGTGGTGGTGGATTCCATTCGAGAACCAGACCCGCTTGGTGTAGACCATGAACTCGTCCCAGTCGGGGGATTCGCGCGTTCCCTGGTAGGTCCGGACAATGTTGTCCAGGGTGTGGCGGATCAGGAGGTTGTGTCGGTAGTTCTGGTCCCAGATAATATCGCGGCCGGAGAGACCGGACTCAGAAAGGTAGTAGAGCAACTTCTTCTCCTGCAGCGGCAGGGAATCAAACCCCGGGACCTGGTATCTGAGAATTCGAATGTCGGCGAATTGTTCGGTCTCGTACTGGAACTCATCCGATCCCTGTTCAGCCTTGTTTGCCGGCGCCGGAGATCCGCAGGCGGCGAGAAGGATTGCCGTCGATAAAATCAGCATTATTTCGTGATAGTGTGTCGCCACGTTGCTCAGTCCTTTAGTAAAGAAAGGTGTTCCGCAGATGTCGAGGTCGAGCTTGATGCGTCTCGTGCTCCACCGACCGGATTCTATGGGTGGGTTGCCCGAACCGTCAAGTTGGCGGCGGCCCTGCGGGCAAGAAGGAAGTGGAGAAGCATGAGTCGAGATCATCACGGGTTTCCGGATCTGCGGCAGTTCCTTGCGGAACTGAAGCGGAATGGAGACCTGGCCACGGTCGAAGCGGAAGTTGACGCTCACCTTGAAGTGGCCGAGATCCATCGACGGGTCATTGCGGCCGGCGGGCCGGCTCTCCTCTTCACGAACGTCCGGAACTCTGCGGTGCCGCTGGTCACGAACCTTTTCGGAACCCGGAAACGTGCGGAGATGGCGTTCGGGAAACGGCCGCTCCAGTTGGTCCGCCGGATCGTGGAGACCGCCCAGCACCTGCTTCCGCCCACTGCTGGCCGGATCTGGGAAGCCCGCGACGTCGTTGGTGCGCTCCTCCGCACCGGAACCCGGCGAGTCCGCCGGGGCCCTGTGGGCGAGGTCGTGGAAGCGCCCGATCTGCACCGCCTGCCGGTTCTGACTTGCTGGCCGGAGGATGGAGGGCCATTCTTAACGCTGCCGCTGGTGTACACCGAACATCCGGACGGCCTTGGGCACAACCTCGGCATGTACCGGATGCAGGTTCAGAGCCGAAACAGCACCGGGATGCACTGGCAAATCGGAAAGGGCGGGGGATTCCACTATGCCGCGGCGGAAGCCAGGAATCAGCCCCTGCCGGTAACCGTGTTCCTGGGCGGGCCGCCTGCACTTCTGCTTTCGGCGATCGCTCCACTTCCAGAAAACGTCCCGGAACTGCTCCTGGCATCGTTCCTTCTTGGACATCGTCTGAAGCGAGTTGATGGACTCGGTCCCCATCCGGTCCCCGCGACGGCCGAGTTTGCACTGGTCGGAAAGGTAATGCCGCACATCCGAAAGCCGGAGGGTCCATTCGGGGATCACTACGGCTACTATAGCCTTCAACACGACTACCCGGTTTTCGAGATTGACCGGGTGATTCGCCGCCGTGAACCGATCTTCCCCGCGACGGTGGTCGGGAAACCGAGACAGGAAGACTTCTTCATTGGAGATCTCCTCCAGGAACTCCTGTCGCCCGTCTTTCCCCTGGTAATGCCATCAGTGGTGGACCTCTGGTCCTACGGGGAGACCGGATACCATTCGCTGTCCGCGGCCCGGGTCAGGGAGCGTTACCGGCGAGAAGCCATGGTCTCGGCGTTCCGGATCCTGGGCGAGGGGCAGCTTTCGCTGACGAAATTCCTCCTCGTAACCGATCGGCAGGTCGAACTGAGGGACTTCAAGGCGACTCTGTGCCACGTCCTGGAACGGACCAACCCGGAAACCGACCTTTACGTCTTTTCCAACCTCTCCATGGACACGCTCGACTACAGCGGTCCCAGGGTCAACGAGGGTTCAAAAGGAGTCTGGATGGGACTGGGCGACCCGGTACGAACTCTGCCGGCGGAGTTTTCTGCCGCCGATCTGCCTCGAGGCGCAACCGTGGTCCAGGTTTTTTGTCCGGGATGCCTCGTGGTGGGGGGTGACTCATTCAGAGACGACCCGGATCTGCCCCACCGAGTTGCCGGTTCTCCGGCATTTCGTGACTGGCCCCTGATTGTTCTGAGCGATGAACCGGAGCGGGCGGCCAGGAGCAGCATGAATTTCCTCTGGACCACGTTCACCCGTTTCGAACCGGCAGCGGACATCCATGCGGCACAGTCTTCCGTGGTCCGCAATCACATCAGCTACCGCTTCCCGGTCGTGATCGACGCCAGGCTGAAGCCTCATTTCCCCGGGGAACTCCATTGCTCGGAGGAGATCAGCGCGCGGGTCTCGACTCGATGGAGGGAGTATTTTCCCTGCGGGGGTCGAGATGGGCGATTCCGAGTCCGCCCACCTCGACCCCTGAGGCTGATCGATCAGTCCTCCTCGCCGTCGTCGCCGATGGCGCCGACGGGGCACCCGTTCAGGGCGTCACGCACCCGTTCCTCCTCTTCCGCCCCTTCCGGCTGGCGAACCAGGACCGCATGACCCCCGCTCTCATCCAGTTTGAAGTTTTCCGGCGCCACGCTGAGGCAGTACTTTGCAGCAATGCAGGTCTGGTCAACGTAATACTTGCCCTTCTTGTTCTGTTCCCATTTCAGATCTTTGTCTGCCATTGTCTGATTCCTCTACCTTGACTTCTTGACCGGTTGTTTCGGTTCCATGGGTTGCGCTGCCGTTTCCGTCTCGAGATGGATGGTCTGGGTCGGATACGCAAACTCGATCCCTTCCTTCTCAAACTCTCCGTATATCTTGAGATTGATCTCCTGCATGAGGTCCATCATGATGTTGTAGTCGGGCTTCTCTATCCAGAGAACAGTTTCGAACAATAACGCGGAATCCCCAAAGCCTTTGAAGTGACTCCGGTCAAAGCGGGTGTTCTCCCGCTCTTCGATCGCGGTGCGAATGATGGTCGGTATCTTGCGAAGCTTGTCCGCCGGTGTCTGATACGTAACGCCTACGCTGAAAACGACGCGACGCTCCTGCATCCGTTTGTAATTCTTGATCCGGCTCTTGAGCAGGTCGTTGTTCGACATGATCAACTGCTCACCTGACAGGCTGCGGATTCGGGTTGTCTTCATGCCGATCCGCTCCACGCTTCCCATGACTTCATCCACGATGATGAAGTCGCCGACGACGAACGGTTTGTCGAACATGATCGAAAGGGAAGCGAAGAGGTCCCCAAGGATATTCTGTGCCGCCAGGGCGACGGCGATGCCGCCGATGCCGAGGGAAGCGATGAGAGAGTTGATGTTGACTCCCAGGTTGTCGAGGGTCAACAGCATCACGAGTGACCAAAGGAGAAGGCGGCCCACAAATGTCAGGGCGGTTGTCGTCGCGACCTGGGAGGCCTCCTCCTCTATTTCGAGCCGGACAAAGTGGCCCACGACGTGGCCGAGCATGGCGTTGGCCCAGATCCCGATCTGTACGAAAGTCGCGATCGTCACGATGCCGGTGAGAACCTTCGTTACAACGTCCGGCAATGCAAGGGCCTGGGCCGCCAGCCAGATCGCCACTGTCAGAAGAAAGAGCAGGCGGGTCCGGGAAAGGGCTTCGGCAAAAATGTCGTCGATCTTGGTGTTCGTCTTGGCGGCCAGGGACTGGAACTTGGCAACCAGAACTTTGCGCAGGACATACAGGATCAGGGCTGCGAGACCGAAGGTGACGAGGCCGGTCAGCCACTCATTCCAGCTGTTCTTGGCCAGTATTTCCTGGACAATATCCGTGAGCGAAGACATATTCTTCCTTTCCTGTTCATTCGTTAGAAGTTGGAGTCTCTGAGACACAAAATAGAAGGTCGGCCGTCCGGTGGTCAAATTGCTCGAGGGGAATTCATGGGCTCGATCCTACAGCCTGTCGAAACGACCGACGTGCAGATCCGGACTGGATTTGAATCGCGGCTGATCGTTAGAATAGGCAGAACGGGTTAATCGTTCATTTTGCGGAGTGAGTCGTCTATGGTTCGATCTCGCCTGTGGGTGTTTCTCTTGATTGCCGGGGCAACCAGTCTCTTCGTCGGTCGTCCGTACTTCACATTCGCCCAGGAGGACGACCGCCAACTGAGGTCCGAGGAGGCCCAACAGTACTTCAAGAAGTGGCTTGAGGAGGATGTGGTCTACATCATCACTCGCGAAGAGAAGGAGACCTTCCTTAAACTCTCCACGGACGACGAGCGGGAACAGTTTATCGAGCAGTTCTGGTTCCGTCGCGACCCGGACCCGAGCACCGCGGCAAACGAATTCAAAGAAGAGCACTATCGGCGCCTCGCATATGCCAACGAGCGCTACGAAAGTGGCGAGCCGGGCTGGAAGACGGACCGGGGGCGGATTTACATCATCCAGGGCCCTCCGGACCAGATCGAACCGCATCCCACGGGCGGCCCCTACGAACGGCCGCTCTGGGAGGGAGGGGGAACGACCGTTACCTTTCCTTACGAAGTTTGGCGGTACCACCACATCGATGGTGTGGGGGATGACGTTTTAATCGAGTTCGTTGATCCTTCTTACAGCGGCGAATACCGGATTGCCCGGAACCCGGACGAGAAGGACGCGTTTTACAACGTGCCGACGCTGGGGGAGACGCTGGACGAGAAGGCAGGCTTTGCTTCCCGGAAGGACCGGGGGACGTCGGAAGACATGCGCTACTACCTGCGGCGCAATAACCCGTTCGACCGGTATCGGCAATACGTTATGGTGCAGCGGCCGCCCGAGATCCAATACAAGGATCTGCAGCAGGCCATTCAGGTCAACATGTCTTACGACGAACTCCCGGTCCGGGTGCAGTTCGACCAGTTCAGGCTCGGCGAAGGGCGAATGATCGTTCCATTGACGTTCGAGATTGAAAACAAGGACCTCACCCTGGTCGAACGTGACGGCCAAATGACGGCGGATGTGGAAATCTACGGGCAGATCTCCAGCCTGTCGGGTCAGATCGTGAACGAATTCGAGGATGACCTGGTTGTTTCGACCGACCCCGGGAAGGTCGATTTTAGTCCGGGTGCGCGTTCTGTCTACCAGAAGACGCTGGTACTCCAAACCCGCAGTCGCTACAAGGTCAACCTGGTTTTCAAGGATACCAACAGCAACAAGATCTCCGTGATCCGCCGGGCCATTGTTCCTGAGCAGTTCGACGATTCGAAGCTGACAGCCAGTTCGATCATTCTGTCCGACGCCGTTCGGGCTCTCCCCGAGATTCCCAAAGCCGACGAGATGTTTGTTCTGGGTGATCTCTGGATCCGGCCCAATCTGGCCCGCCATTTTCAGGTCCAGGATCCTCTGGCGATCTACCTCCAGGTCTACAACGCGGCGTTTGATCAGGCATCCGGAAACCCGAAGCTGGCGGTTCGGTGGGAGTTGTTCCGTGGTGATCAGTCTCTGGGCGTGATTGA
This sequence comes from uncultured Acidobacteriota bacterium, assembly GCA_963777605.1. GTDB lineage: Bacteria > Acidobacteriota > UBA6911 > RPQK01 > JAPXNP01 > CAVZRV01. The sequence goes on along the minus strand of CAVZRV010000031.1, from coordinate 505,360 downwards.
GGAGAAAAGCAACGAGTCCGTTTACTATGCTTCGGAATCCCGCATTATCGTGCTGAGGAGCTTCCCGATCGCCGATTTGGGGCCTGGGAAGTACACGGTGCGGGTTTCGATTCAGGACCAGATATCCGATTCCGAACTCCACCTCTCCCAGGATTTCCAGGTCGGCTAGTCCTCAGAACCGGAGACCGGAGACCGGCTAGTTCGACCTGAAACTTCAATCGGGCTGAGTTCCTGGTTTCTGGAGGGAAAGTAATCCAGGCAGCCCTGCCTGGAATGGCGGCCGGGCAGCCTGCCCGGCGGAAGTGAACCTTCTCAATCCAGGATTCTTGATTTCCGGTTTGTTCTGAAACAGTCCGCCGCCGGGACTGAATCGCACTTTCAGTGCTGCATTGCCGTCTTGGCCGATTCCCGGGTTGCCCCGGGCTGGAAATGACCCTGCGCCGTTGGCGCGCTCATCTGGCGATGCTCCACCAGGTTCACACGCTGAATGATCCCCGCAGGGCGGTTGGGCCCAGTTAACCTGAAACTTCACCTGAAGCTTGGACCCTGGGTCCACTTGAAACCCGGAATGGCGCCAAACACAGAGCCGGGGGTAAGGCGAAGCCGCTCCCCCGGGTGCACGGACACCAGTTTCACTTTGCGAATGGTCCGGCGCCGCCGGGGGCGGGGCTGACCTGAAACTTCATTTGGATGAACTGGAAGATCTCGATGCTGCAATCCCCGAAACCCTTTATGGAACTGAATTCCTACGCATTTGTCGAGATTTTCCAGGATTTTCCAAGAATTGTCGAAATTCTTCATTGACTCTTTTCGGAATCGGGATTCTAATCACTTCACAAGGAGTAACCAGAACTTGGCGGGGAGTGGTCCTCTTTGCATCTCGGAGGCCTGTACGCAGAATTCGTTTTCAAATTCACGATCCAGCGCTGCCTCAATACCGCCCCGAATAGGTGTCGTTACCCTTAGGAGGAGAAGTAATGAGGAGTAAACGTTGGAGGAATCGAATGACGAGTAAGCGTTCCAAGTTTCTCGTGTCGGTCCTTCTGCCCTGTGTACTGTTATTTCTTTTGGCAGTACCCCTGTTGGGGCAGAGCGGACGCGGCACAATTAACGGGATCGTCAAGGATCCCACGGGTGCAGTGATTCCGGGTGCGGAGGTGATTGGCACCGAGACCGAAACCGGAGTCAGGACCACTGCGGTGACGACCGAGAGCGGTTTCTTTCGGCTGGCTTTCCTGTCACCGGGCACCTATCAGATCAGCGCGGCGATGCCCGGGTTCAAGACCGCTGTTGCGGAGAACGTCACGGTGGGTCTGGCCCAGACCGTGTCGATTGACCTGATACTCCAGGTCGGTGAAGTCAGCGAGTCGGTCACGGTGTCGAGCACCGGGCCGCTGCTGGAAACCTCGACCGCGGAGATCGGTATTGGCGCCAACTTGAAAGAGGTCCATACCTGGCCGATCCTGGTCGGTGACGGGACCCGCCAGTTACAGGACTTCATTTTCCGGGCCATGCCCGGAACCCAGGGCGGAAGCTTCGCCGGTTCGATCAACGGCGGCCAGTCATACAGCCACGAGATCCTGATCGATGGAATCTCCATCGGCCGAATGGACCTCAACGGCGGCAGCAACAGCGAGTTCACCCCGACCATGGACGCGGTCAGTGAGTTCAAGCTGCAGACCGGCGCGCTGTCGTCCCAGTACGGGGCGACCCAGACGGCCCTGACCAACTTCGGTATGAAGTCGGGGACGAACGAAATCCACGGCACCGTCTTCTGGCTCCACCGCAACGCGGCACTGAATGCCAACAGTTGGGGCAACAACCGATTTGGCAACCCGAAGGCGCCCTTCCTGGACAACAACTTCGGATTCACCGTCGGCGGACCGATCATCAAGGACAAGACCCATTTCTACTTTTCCTATGAAGGTGACCGCTTCATCAACCAGACGGTTTCCGGGACCGAGTCGCTTCCCGTGGCCCCGTTCAAGCAGGGCGATTTCTCCCTGCTGCTCGACCCGAGCTTCACGCTGAACGATCAGTCCGGCACGGTGATGGGCCAGGATGCCCTGGGCAGGGACGTGCTGTTCGGTCAGATTTATGATCCCGCCTCATCACGGCAGTTGGCCGATGGAACCTGGATCAGAGATCCTTTCGCCGGCAACCAGATTCCGCTCGACCGGATGAGTGACGTCACCCGGAAGTACATGCAGTTCGACCTGCCCAGTCCGCAGTTGTTCCAGTTGATTAACAATCAGCCGAGGTTCTCGGGCTGCTGCCCCTTCATGCAGATCGACAACATCAGTCTCAAAATCGATCACGTGATGTCCGAGTCCCACAAGCTGTCCGGAACTTATGTTTCAAACGATCGGGGAAGGGACCGCTCAGGCGGAAATGGATTGCAACCGGCCGGCGTGTCTTTTCCGGGTGCGGCTCGATCGGCTTCCGCCGCCAGGATACCCCGGGTTGGATCTTCCGATTCGCGGAGGACTGGACGATCAGCCCCCAGGTCCTCAACCACCTGGCGGTCGGCGTCAACCGGTTCCTGAACAAGAACCAGGCCACTTCATTCCTGGCGGGAACGGACTGGAAGGGTGAACTGGGGCTACAGAACGACCAGGGCGGCGTGACCTTTCCGGTAGCGGGTCTCTCCGGGGCCGGAAACACTTCGCTCGATCCTTATCGGAACCTGGGCGACGGTGCCACCGGCTACGCGCCCAATGGCAGTGTGATCATCGCCGACGACTTCAGCTGGCTGGTCAACAACCACAGCCTCCGGTTCGGCGCCGAGTACCGCCAGTACTACCAGAACGAGCGGTCAAGCCAGGGGAATGGCTCCTACACCTTCCACAGTGAAATCACGTCGCAGCCCGGATTCCGGGATTCGACGGGCTTCTCGTACGCCTCGTTCTTCCTGGGGGATGCCTACAGCACGGGCATGGGGATCCAGCGGTTCACACCCGGACTGGCCTCCAAGTATGTGGCGCTCTACACCCAGGACGACTGGAAGATGCGCCCGGGCTTCACGCTGAACGCCGGTATTCGGTGGGATATTCCCACGCCGGTATTCGAGCGCACGGACCGGATGTCGGGGCTTGACCCGACGCTGGCCAATCCGGGTGCCGACAACTATCCGGGCGCGATGGCCTTCGGAAACATTCGCTGCCAGCACCTACTACGGGCAGTTTGCTCCAAGGGTCGGTTTTGCCTGGCAGGTCAAGGAAGACGTGGTGGTCCGCGGCGGATACGGAATCAACTACAGCCCGCCGATCAACGACGGCTGGAGTTGGGCTTACACCGCCGGCTTCAACGGTTCGAATAACATCAATGCCCGAAGTGGAGTCTTCCGCGAAGCCCCGGTCTACAACTGGGATAATGCCTATCCTGCCTACACCGCTACCCTGCCCAACACCGACCCGGCGCAGAACAACGGCGATTACATAGGCTGGTACCTGCCCGAAACCAATAAGTTCCCGATGGTCCAGAACTGGAACATCGGAATCCAGTTTGCGGTCGGGTGGGATACTCGGATCGAGGCCAACTACGTGGGGAACCATGGCGGGCGGCTCAACGAGTCCCAGTACCTCTATGCGCTCAACCAGGTAGATTCCGCGAATCTTTCCCTGGGGGATACGCTGATCGAAAGTATCGATGACCACCCGGAGATCACTCGTCCCTACGCGAGTTTCGACGGCACGGTCGCCGATGCGCTGCGGCCCTTCCCTCAGTACTATGGGGTCCAGACGCATCGGCTCAACGGAGGATGGTCGAATTACCACTCCCTCCAGGTGACGGCGCACCAAGCGGTCGGACTTCGGGCTGAGCTTCCTGACGTCCTACACCTGGTCCAGGGCCATGGGCACGTCGGACACGGCGGGTCCGGGCGGTTACTACGACTACGGTCAGGACTACTACAATCGGCAGTCTGACTACTCGGTCGTCCAGTACCATGTCCCGCACGATCTGAGGATCACCTGGATCTACGACCTCCCCTTTGGCCCCCGCGGCAAGTGGGTGACCTCGGGTCCCGGGGCTTGGGTCCTGGGCGGCTGGACCTTCAGTGCGATTCAGCGATATGCGACTGGCAATCCGCTGCACCTCGGTGTCGGAGGCTTGGTGGGAGATGCCCTGTACAACCCGGCATTCCGGCCCGACGTACTCGAGTGACAACCAGACGGTCTCGATGGGTGCACTCGATCCGCAGTTGGGTACCCAGTACCTGAACCCGGATGCCTTTGCGTCTCCGCCGGCGACAGCCAACGGGGTTCCGCTGAGGTTGGGTGACGCTCCACGGTGGTTACCCAGCACGCGGGATTTCGCGCAGTACAATGAGGACGTCTCGCTGATCAAGCGGACCGATCTCCCGTTCCGGGAAGGGATGAACCTGGAAATACGGTTCGACATGACGAATATCTTCAACCGCACGCGCTACTCGGGCCCGAACACCAACGTCTCGAGCGGCAACTTCGGAAAGGTATATGGAAAGACCGGTGGTCCGCGGAACATCCAGGGCGGCTTGAGGATCAGCTTCTGATCTGAAGTTCGCTCGTAACCGAGTCTGACGACTCAACAGACGGCCCGCGGGAAACCGCGGGCCGTTTTGCGTTTATCCGGGGTTCTGGTCTTAGTGCCGGGGAACGCAGGGGCGCGCTTTGCTTACCCCTGCCTCTGTGTGGGGCCGGTGGGGTGCCGACACTCGCGGTTGGTTGCCGTAAGGCCGGGCCGGCAGGCACACAGAGGCGGGCCCTCACCGGGCCCGCGATCCCCTGACCGCAAACCCCTTTATGGACCGCGGAACCGAAAAGTTCCGCCTTGTCGTTGGACAGGGGATATGGAGTGCGGAACCGAAAGGTTCCGCTTTGGACGCCCGGCCCGCCGACAGGGAAGCGAGAGCTTCCCTCGTGCAGGCCCCGGGCGGGGAAGCCCTCCAACTGTTCGGTCCTGCGGGCTGCGACGGGGGAATTCCGAATGGCGAAGGCGAATGTCGAAGCTGAAGTGCGAGACCGAAGTGCGAAGTGCGAATGGATGTTGGCAACGGAAGCTTTCGCTTCCTGATCCCGACTGGAGGCGGGCCGGGACCGGCAAAAGCGGAAGCTGTCGCTTCCAGCACTCCACATGGGGAAGCTTTCGCTTCCGGGACTTCACATGAATTTCGCAGTTTCTTTGGGTGGTTCGTTTTCTTTTTTGGAAGGAGGTTGCATGGATGACCTGGAACGAACCACCTGGCATCACGCTCCCGAACATCGATTCGTCCCTGGCTTGACCTACATGGTCACGGCAGCGACGGTCGATCACCGGCAGTTCTATCCGACGAGCGACTTGCTCGGGATGTTGGAATCGCAGTTGCTCGACCTGATTGCAGGCTGTGGCTGGATCGGGACCGCTTGGGCTGTGTTCTCAAACCACTATCACTTTATCGCTCAAGCCGCAGAGGAATCATGGACTTTGAAGTTCACTGATCCAGCGAATGCATTCCCAATTCGCGCTTTCCCTCAATCTGGAACAGGGGGAGCCGGGCCGGCAGGTCTGGTACCAGTACTGGGACAAGTGCCTGACCTATCCGGGGAGCTACTACGCTCGCCTCAACTACGTGATTAACAACCCGGTTCACCACGGACTGGTCTCCGTGGCATCAAACTATCCTTACTGTTCGGCGGCACTGGTAGAAACGGAGTGGCCTTCGGCAGTCCGCAGGAAGGTCCAGTCGTTTCGGTACGACCGAATCCACGAACAGGATGACTTCCGCCCGGTCTGGATTCGTTGAAAGACTGATTCAGCGTGGACAATCAATGTGGAGTGCGGAAGCGAAAGCTTCCGCTTTGTCAATCCTGGCCCGCCACCCAGGGAAGCGAAAGCTTCCCCCGCGCCCGCGGCAACCCCAAACAGCCGCCAATCGCCCCTCGACCACCCAATCACAAATCAAAAATCAAACATCACAAATGTTCATGGGTGGCAACGGAAGCTTTCGCTTCCTGATCCCGACCGGAGGCGGGCCGAGACCAAAAAAAGCGGAAGCTTTCGCTTCCGCACTCCACATGGGGAAGCTTTCGCTTCCAGCACTCCACATGGGGAAGCTGTCGCTTCCGGCAGGACACGTGGAACTGCTACTCTCCCGCTCGTCGGATCCTGAACAGATGCCCGGCACCGGGTGCGACCCAGTCCATCTCTCGCCCGAAGCCCTCTTCTTCGCCGGAATACTGGGAGATGTGGACCAGTTGAGCGCCCGGTTCCTTCAACTCGATCCGGTAACGGAACGAGTTATCCAGGTCCTTGTTGACCAGCATCAGGTACGGCCTCCCTTGTTCATCGACGAACTCGCCGACCAGGAAACGCCCCTGGATGGGCGGAACCACATAACGCTGCGTCATTTCGACTTCTCGAACGAGGCTGCTTGCGCTGAGGGGGCTGCACCCGGCCGGCACGTCGGGATAGTGATAGACGCCGGTTGACTTCAAATGTGCCAGGGTCGGTGCGAGCGCGTGAATCTGGTTGTTGACGCGCCGCAGCATGTCCCACGAAGGGGTCTTGTTCCCGAACTGGTCGATCGGCCCCAAGCGATAATTTCCATTTGCCCAGGTGAAGTAGCTGAAGTACTGGATTCCCCGCGCCCCGTGGGCCATGGTTGCGTAGGCCTGCAGGCTGTAGGTGGCGTCGGTGTTCACCATGTAGTTGAAGTGGGCGTTGGAAAGCACGCAGTTCCAGAAAGGCACACCGGTATCGGTCGAAGCCTTCCTCACGGCTTCGAGGTTGGTGAAGAAGTAATCCAGCATTTCCCCGCCGACCAGCGAGTAATTGTCGTAGCTGAGGAAGGGCTGGCGGATCACGTCGACGAGCATCTGAACGTACTCCGCGTAGGTGTCGGTTCCCATCCGTTCCGGAGTGACCCGGACCGGAAAGAGGTTGACATAGGGCCATTTCCCGGGGAAGTACTCCCTCAGGACCCGGGCGACGAGTCCGAGGCTTGGCATCGCGCGGGCGTGCGGCTCGTCGCGAAGCATGAACCCGATCACGGCCGGGTTGTCTCCGATTTCCTCTTTCAGGGAGGCGATATTGCGGCGGACTTCCGCCTCGTCCAGGGGTTGGTCGAAATCGTATCCATTGACGCGCCGGTCGGAGAGGAATGCCTTGAGCCCCGCCTCGGCGATCGCCGGGAGGTCGTCGACTCCGGCAAACCCAACAATATTGATGCCGGCCTCCTTCATCCACTGCAGTTGCTGGGGCTCCGCGATGACAGGTCCCCAGGACATCACCGTGAAGGTCTCCGGATCGACCCGCTGTTCCGGGTAGATTCGTTGCCCAAGGGCAACAACCGACAAAACCAGCACAAAGGTCACAAAGAGTAGAAATCGGACCGCACGAATCATGGAATGCCTCCTGTATGGTGCATTTGTACCCCGAGTCGGGCGCCGTGTCGAGCCTCCGATGTCTTTATCCGCTTGTCGGGAAGGCTTAGAATGGTGGCAATGCTCCCGATCGCTGGCGCGTGCTTGATGCTGTTGGTCGCTCAGGGAGGGCCGGATCCCTGCAAAGCGGCCTCCGAAGCCTACTCGACCGGTGACCTTTCCGGTGCTGCCGGTCTCCTGGAACAATGTGTCGTTGCGCACCCGTCCGATCTGAACTGGTACTTGCGCCTCTGTGCCGTCTACCAGTTGCTGGGTCGGGACGACGATCTTTACCGGGTCGCAAAACGTGGGATTGACCGGTTCCCGGCCGAACGCAGGTTTTACCTGACGGCTGGAATCCTGGCTGCCAAGAAGGGCGATATCGAATCCGCGGTCCAAGTCTTTGAGTCGGCGTTCGATCGCTGGCCCGAAGATTCCGCAATCCGGGAGAACCTGGCACAAGCCCTTCTCCTGAGGGGTACGAGTCGGCTCGACGAGGGTGACAATCTGGGCGCCGAACGGGATCTGAGGCGTGTTGTTGCTCTCGAACCGACCAACTGTGATGCCCTGATGAACCTCGGGAGAGTTCTCTACAACCTGAAGCAGTCGGGTGAATCGCTGGAGGTTTTCGATCGGGTGCGGGGCATCCGGCCCGACTATCCCGGTGTTGAATTGCATCGTGGCATCGTTCTCGAGACTATGGGACGCGACGAGGAGGCTTTGGAAGCGCTGGACTTGCACCTCGCTCGGGAAGACAGCCCGGAAGGGCGATACTTCAGGGGTCTGGCGCTCAAGGGGCTGGGAGATTTTGACCGGGCCCTGAACGATTTGGAGAAGGCCGCCGGGCCGGGCTCAAACAACTCCGATGCCTTCTACGAGAAGGGCGGTTGCCTGGAGAAGCTGGCCCGCAACGGCGAGGCCGAAAAGGCCTATCGGCAAGCGATCGAACTGGATGCGAGCCGGCCGAAGTACTCGCTGGCTTTGGGGCAGTTGCTGATTCGTGGAGGACGGCGGGACGAAGGTATGGCCATTCTGAAACAGGCGCGCTCGCTCTACGCGGGAATGGTGCAACAGGATCAGCGCAGGTTGATGTTCAAGTCGGTTCCAGGGGCTCCACCCGGAAAGGATTGAGGAGTTATCGGGTATGGAATGGCTGTGCTGTCATCCTGGTGGTCCGGGTGAGCGAATCCTGTGATTTGACGTTTGGAATTGGAACCAGAAAGGGGCAGTGATGAGGGGTATTGTTTCCACGTTGGGCCGGGCCGGCGGAGTCGGCGGAAAGCGTGTGTTGGCACTTCTGATAGCGGTGGGGGGGAGCTTCGGCCTGCTCTTCCCCCAGTCTCTCGACGAGATCCAGTTCTGGGCCGTCCCGGACCTCCAGAAAGTCCTTCCCGATGATCGGGTAGAGTCGGAGAACCTGGTCTGGTCATCGAGCGACCGGACTGTCCGGCTGGCGGGAGCGGCTGGAGAACATGTCCCCTTCCAGGTGGTGGTCACGGTTCCACCCCCACGCTCAGCCCCGCTATCAGAAAGTGGCATCCGGCTTCGACGTGGAGGTTTCCGCTCTCGAAGGGTCAGCCGGGGCAATCGCGACCGATCGACTACAGGTGTTTCTCGAATATCCTCTCCTCGTTTACGCGGCCTCCAGTCCCGTGGGCAAGACCGGGTTCTGGCCGGACGCCCTGGTTCCCCTCAGCCGATCCTTCGACATGACCGCTCCTTTCCGTTCGGCGGTCAGAAACCGCCCACTCTGGGTCGACCTCTCGATTCCTGCCGACACGCCGCCCGGTAACTACCGCGGTGAAGTCCGGCTGCTCCACGACGGCCAACTCGCCGGCCGGATCACTGTCCTGTTGAAGGTCTACGGTTTTTCCCTGCCCGAGGAGACCCACCTGCTGACGTTCATGGGAGTCGGCGAGGGCTGGTTGCGAGGTTATCCATCGGGGCGAGGACGAGCGGGAAGTATTGAAGCGGTACCATCGGATTCTGTTCGAGAACCGGATGGAACCCTGGTTCAACCCACTCCTTCAGCCGGAAATCGAAGTCGGCCCGGCGGGGCGAATCGATCTCCATTTCGACGATGAACTGTATCAGCAGTACATGGTGGTCTGGAAAACAAAACGGGTGGTCTTCGAAGCGGTCCCCGGGAACTTGATGAAAGGAATTCGGGACGATCCCTGGTCGGATGAGGCGGCGTCGCGTGTGAAACAGTACGTCTCCCAGGTCGCGTCCTATTTTCGATCGCACGGTTGGCTGGACCGGCTGATCTTCAACAGTCCGATCGACGAACCCAATACGCGTGCCGCCTACGAGGAGACTCGACGGTGGGCGGAACTCGTTCGCGAGGCCTATCCGGATGCCCGGTTCCTGGTGACGGAATCCCCCATCCCGGACGACCCCGAGTGGGGCACGCTGACCGGGTATGCGAATGCGTTTTCGATTCACGGCAACAAGTTGAACAGCCCCGAATTGAAGGATGTGATCCGGCAGCAGCAGAAGGAAGGTGCGGAAATCTCCTGGTACATTTCCTGCGACCAGGTCTATCCACAGCCCAACTACTTCATCGACGCACCCGCCATGGACCCGGTCATGGTGCCGTGGATCACCTATCGCTACGGGATGAACGGGATCCTCTACTGGGCGGTGAACTACTGGCCCCAGACTCCGGACCCCTGGATCGACCCGGTGACCTACCTGAGCGGCTTTCTCTGCAGCGAAGGTTGGGTCCTCAACGGGGAAGGTTCCCTGCTCTATCCCGGAGACCGGGTTCACCGCTACACGGGCCAGGATGACGTCGACGGGCCGGTTTCTTCGATCCGTTTCGAACTGCTTCGGGAGGGAATCGAGGACTACGAATACCTGAAGTTGCTCGAGAAGTATGGGGAAGGGGATTTCGCCGGAGAGATCGCCAAGGGCATGGTCGTGGATGTCTCGGCGTTCTCGAGAAATCGGGAAGAGCTCTACCGGGCGCGAGAGAAAATGGCCCTCCGGCTCGAGGAACTTGCCAAGTGACTGGGAGAGTAGAATAGATCAGTTGGTCGAAAATGTCCGGCATCCATCAGGGTGTGCGATTATTTTGCGATGGATTTGTCGCTCCCCTGCAGGCCGCCGACCTTCGGCTTCGTTCAAGAACAGCCCCGGCTGGCGCTTCGCCTCAACCCGGGCTGTGGAATCTGGCCCAATTCGGCCAGGGTAAGTGAGATGAGTATTAAGCACGTCTCAATTTTCGCAGTGCTCGCCTTGATATCTGTCATCGCCGTTTCGCGGGCTCAGGAAGCACCATCCCTTGGGTCCCCTTCGAACCCTGACCTGCTCGCTCAGGCCCAGTCGGCAATCGATGCGGGCAAGCTGAGCGTGGCGGTCGACCTGCTGAAGCAGGTCCTCGACAAGAACCCGTTACTCAAGAATCCCCGCCTCGTCCTGGTGGACCTCCTGATGCGGCTTGGACGTGGTGAGGAGGCGGGCGAGCAAGCGGATACCGCTCGCGTGCAGTTCCCTAACGATTCCCAGGTCCTGATGGTAGCGGCAGCGGTGGCGTTTCACCGGGCCCAGTTCGAAGAGTCGGAAAAACTGGCCGACGAGGTCATCAAGTCGAGCCCGGACAGTTCCGAGGCCTACCGCATTCGGGCCTTTTCCCGCTTCATGCTGGAGAACTATGATGGCTATATTGCCGACCTGAAATCGCTCCTCGAACATGACCCGACGAATGCTGACGCCTACTACCATCTGGGGCGCTGGTACTACGAGAACCAGCAGTTCACCCAAGGGCTGGCCGCGCTGGAAAAGGCCACGCAACTTGATCCGACTCACTACAAGGCCCTCTATTTCCTGGGGTGGTGCCAGCAGGCGCAGGGTAACCTGGAAGCCGCCAAAGAGAGTTACCGGAAATCGATCCAGGTGATCCAGTCGCAGAAGGTGAACTACGGCTGGCCATTCTCGGACCTGGGAGACTTGCTGATCACCGAGGGGGACTACGATGCGGGTCTGGGATGGCTCTACCAGGGGGTTCGCAACGACCCGAATCTTCCCTACAGTCGCTACAAGTACGCCACTGCCCTGATGAAGGAAGCTCCGACGGGTGAAGTGGAAGAAGAACTCCTCCAGGCAGTTAAGCTTGACCCCGGCTACACCGAAGCCTTCTACCTCCTGGGCCGCTACTACCAGGCGGTCGGAGAGAAAGACAAGTCGAAACAGGCCTTTGCCCGTTTTCAGGAACTGAGAAATAGCCCGGAAGCCTCACCCTACGGGGTAAAACGAGGACGATAGAGTGGCAATAGAGTGGCATTTGTGATTTGTGTCTTGTGTCTTGTGATTTGTGTCTTGGAGTGCGGAATCGAAAGGTTCCGCTTTTTCCAGGACATGGACACCCCGCGATCGTAGTGAGGAAGCGAAAGCTTCCGTTGCCTCCGGCTGGCCGGTTCATTTTAAGGGCTGCCTGGGGCTTAGCAAGTCTCGGACAATCGGAGGTGCATTGTGTCGCGTCGGATCTGCTGCCATGGAGCTGGCCCTTTATTCTGTCTGTTCCCCTTATTGCTGTTCCTGGGCGCAGAATCGGCGGCAGCGGCCGTCAGCGTCTGGGCGGTTGAGGACACCGTTCGCGTGGACCCCGTTTCGGGAAGGGTTCTCGTGCAGGATCGAACCGATATTCATCCCGACTATCCCCTTCAGGACTACCGGCAGCTCAACCTCGTCTGGGACCGGAAGTCCCGTGCGGTCACGCTTCATTCAGCCCGCAACGAGTTCGTCGCCTTCCAGGTGATCATCGAGACCGACGAACCGGTCGAGGGCGTGGACGTTTCCATGAGCGGTCTGACCCATGGTTCGGGGGTGAAACTTTCCGGAAACAGCGTTCGGTTGTTCAAGGAGTGGTACGTCGAAGTACGCCGGCCGTCGCAAGGTTACGAGGCTTCTTCTCTCGGACCTGGCTGGTACGCGGATGCGCTCCTTCCGAAGCGTCGGGCTGGACTTTTTCCGGGCTTTCCGTTCTCAATTCCCGACATCCACAACAACATCCCGAACCAGCGGGCGCACGCCGTCTGGGTCGATATTTACGTTCCGGCTGCGGAACAGGAAGCACCGTCGGGACGCTATTCAGGAGAGGTGACGGTCTCCTGGAAGGGCGGGTCCGAGACGATTCCCGTTCACCTGGATGTCTGGAACTTCGCACTCCCGGACGAGAGCCATCTTCCCGGGGACTGGTGGAACGGATCGATGCGGCAGATGCCCCCGTCCGAGGAGATGGCTTACTACCAGATGGCCCGGCGCCATCGGATGCTCCCCCTGATTTACGCCTATCGCCCTGAACTCAGTGTGGACGGGACGAAGGTGACGATGGACTGGACCGACTACGACCGGCATGTGGGGCCGTATCTTGACGGGTCGGCCTTCACCGGGCGCTACGGCTACTGGGGCCCGGGAAAGGGGATTCCGCTTCACCACATCATGCTCCCGTTCAACGTAGAGAGCGAGAAGCACCCTGGAGGCGCCTGGCCGGTGCCCCTGCCGCAGGGCGGGCGCACGCCGGAATACGAAGCGGTTTGGAAAGAGGTCGGACGCCAGTTCCGGTCCCACTTCGAGACCCACCCCGCGTGGTCGGGCATCATGAAGGTTGCGTTTCTGAACGGCCTCGATGAGTCTTATTTCGAAAAGGCCTACGAGCAGATGCTCTACTACGGCCGGCTCCTGCACGAGGGCATGGGACGCGACTGGTTCTCCTACCGCATTGACGGGGGCTACTCGAGGGATGCGATGGATCAACTGTCACGCGAGGTCGATCTCTGGGTCTGCCACACCGTCGCCTTCGACCTTCCCACCGTTCGCCACTTCCAGGACCGCGGAATGAAGGTCTGGTTTTACGGGCCCATGATCTATGAGCAGCGCCGCAACTCCGGTTGCGGCTCCAACACCTTCCTGGATCTCGACCTGAACATCAACCGGGCCATCGGCTGGATTGGCTGGAAGTACCAGACCGGCTACGTTGAGTGGGAATTCGACTGGAACGCCTATGCGGCCTGGTACGAAGCCGAGAATTTCAAGGAGATCGGGCGCTACTACAACGGCTCAGGTCAACTGATCTACCGGGGCGTGGTGATGAATTACGACGAGCCGATCCCCAGTATCCGGCTCAAAGCGACGCGAAGGGGGTTACAGGACTACGAGTATTTCCACCTGCTTGGCGAACTGGCTGGTTCAAAGGAGAAGGCCAACGAGTTGGTCGATTCCATTGTCTACAAGAACCCCTTCGGCGAAAAGGCAATGCTCGACACCGAGATCTGGAAAAACAACCCCTCCGACTGGGAGCGAGCCCGCATCACCACCGGCCAGGCCATCGAGAAGCTTAGTCGGAGGATGGGAGAGGGAACCCAGCCCTGAGGGCGGCATGAAGTAGCCGGAGACCCGGAAATGGTTCTCCGTTCAGGGAGGAAACTCCCCAGATAAGGACCTGGCCAGTCCATCTTGAATCTGGACCTGAGGCGGCAGATCGAGATCCGAACTGATTCCGGGGACCCCAGGTGCCATCGGGTCATGCCGTCCCGCGTGGCGGGACTCGGTGGGGTGGTTTGCCGAGGACCCAGGATTCCGCTTCGCTTCATCCTGGGCTACTTCGATGCCGCCCCTGGACGGGGCTGGTCCGGTGGCGAGAGCCAGATTTCGCAACACGCATTTCGGTTTCATGTTTCTGGGCTCCAATGCCGTCCCTGCACGGGGCTGGTCTTGGTGGTGGCCGGATTTTGCAGCTCGCATTTCGGTTTTGAGGTTCGGGTTCGTATTTCTCGATTTCCGCTTCCGCTTCGGCGCGGGCGGGACTCGGTTCGGAGTGGTGCCCGAGGACCCAGGTGAGGCGGATTCGTGAAGCGGCACCGGAGTCCCGCGTCAAGCGGGGCTCAACCCCCGGAACCTCGAAACCCGGAACCTCAACCCCCGGAACCCGGAACCTCGGAACCCCAAATCCACGCGCGCTCGGAGGTGGACCAAAGCGGAATCTTTCGCTCCCGCACCTCAAAGAAATCGTAATTCGTAGCTCGTAGTTCGCAAATGTCTACTGGCTTGCCTGGGCGAAGACGATCTGGGCGTTCATTAGAGCCTGCCGCTGGATGTCCCGGACGAGGTCGCGGGCGGCGGCCAGTTCCTTTTCCGCTTCGCCGGACTTGCCGGTCGCCTCGTAGACCTTGGAAAGGAAGAGGTGGCCGAAGGCCTCCTGCCGCCTTTCGCCCATTCGGAGGTAATTCTTTGACTCTCCTTGAATCAGCAGGTGCGCTTCCGATTCCAGTCGGCCCAGAAGTTCGCCGGCCTGTTCCTTCTCGCCCAGTTCACGCAGCGCCATCGCACGATAGTACGTGCCCAGAGTCGGAATGTTGCTGGCTTCGCCGGCGGTGATCCGGAGCAGTTTCTCGGCCTCCGCGGTATTGCCGGTTTCCTTGTAGAGCAGCGCCATCGGGTAGTAGAGAAATCCCTCGAAGGTTGGGTTCCCGGGGCGCAACCTCCAGGTTGGCGGGATACTTGTCCGCGAGCTTGTAATACTCCAGCGCCTTTTCGGGGCTGGAAGCCTGCCGAGCCATCCCCATGGTGGCTTCCATGTAGACGTTGTGGATCGAGTAGCCGCCCTCCCAGCTGTGGAAGTGGTGGTTCTGGAGGTAGGGCAGTGCTTCGGCATACCGGCCCGACTTGACGAGCAGGTCACTCAGGGTTCCGACCAGGGCATCTCGGGTCTTCACGGTTTCAAGGTGTTCCTCGAGAAAGGCCAGGCGATCGGCATCCGAGTCTCCCAGATCCTCGCGCACCCGGTCGAGTTCCAGGAGGATTCTCGAGTCCTTGGGGTCGAGTTCGAGTGCCCGGTAGTAGCACTCCTCGGACTGTTTCAGGTCGTCACCGTGTGAGAGAGCCAGTCCCAGGTCCCGCCAGGCGCGGGCGTTCTGAGGGTCGAGCCGCGTCGATTCCTTCCATGCGTCGATTGCACGGTCGATCCGGGCAACCTTGGCGTAGACGAGTCCCTCGAAGTAACGGGCCTTGCCGTCGCTGGGGGCATATTCGAGGGCAGTTTCGAAGACGTCGATGGCCTCCGGGCGGAAGGCAAAAGAATAGTCGACGTTGGCCGTGCGGGCCCGTCCGAAAAGCTTGGTGGCGGCGTCCTCGTCTCCAGCACGGTCAGCGAAGAATCCGCGGTAGTAGAGGACGAGGGCATTCTCCTCTCCTCCGTCGAGCATTTCGAGGGCTTCCTCGTACCGTCCGGCATTGGAGTAGTCAACGGCAAACTCGAGCGAGGTTTGCGCGTCGTGAAGCAGGTGGCGGACGAGGGCGCGCATCTCTTGATCCGATCTGCCGGCTGCAGTCAGGGCCTTACCCTTTTCACTCGCACCCCAGGCGTTGAGAGGATCGATCTTCAGGCACTCCTCGGCTGAATCGAGCGCCGCGACGTGGTCACCGTTGACCCGCTGCGCGGTCGCGAGCAGCGCCCAGTACTGTGGGTTCAGGGCATTCTGGTTCAAGGCCAGTTCCATTTGCCGGGCGGCTTCTGCGGCATTGCCCCGCCGCATGTTGATCGTCGCCAGCCGTTCATAGGCCCGGTCCAGGTAGTCCTCGAAGTGAACCGCCCGGTAGTATGCCTTGTAGGCGTCATCGTCTTGTTTGGCCCCCTCGAGCGCCATTCCCTTCAGATAGAAGAGCCGGCCGTTGTCCGGATCGCGCTTCTCCGCGAAGGCGAGGTGGTTGAGGGCGGACTCGTAGTCCATCCGCTTGATGGCGAGTTCGGCAAGTGAAATCCGCGAGCGGGAGTCACCCGGGTCACGCCGGACTGCCTCCTCGAAGTATTGCTCCGCTCGCTCCGGTTCCCTGAACTTGTAGAGCCAGTCCCCGGCGTGCCAGAGTTCGTCGGCACTGCCGATCTCTGCGGGTTCCTGCAGGGGGGGCAGCGGCTCAGGCAGGTCCACCGGAGGAAGTTTCCTGGGTGCGTAGGCGATCAGTTCACGGCCATCCGAACTGGTTACAGAGAGGCGGTAATCCTCCTCAGGGCCAGCCGCCGCACCCAGAGAAATCTCCTCTACGAACGTCTTGCCGGGGTCGAGATCGACAACCCGGTTGAGCACCTGGCGTCCCCGTTCCGTGAGCAGGACGCGGGCCGACTTCTGGACCGACGTTGAGTAGACTCCGACTTTGGCCTGGCCACCAGTGAGTTCCAGGTTGAGGGCGCCGTCCACGTTGGCGATCTTGAAGGGGCCGATGTCCCTTACCGGGAAGAAGAAATGGCTGTAGGACTTGATTTCCCCCGGTTCGATCCAGTGGTAGTCGGGCTGATTGTCCGAATAGGCGCCTGCCTGGGGTTCCAGGTAGGGGCCTTCGCCGTCGGAAAGGAGGGTGTCCCAGATACGGCCGGACGGGGAGGTTCCCCAGGTCCAGAACTTTTTGCCGATTACGATGTAAGGGTCCCCGGTAATGATAGTGCCGGCATGTTTCCCATGATCCCAGGCCCCAAAGAATGCGCCCGGTTCCACTGCAAAGAAACTCGCGGCGTTGGGGACGTTCTTCCACCAGCTGATATCCACGCCGTCATTGATCGGCCAGTGATAGTACTCGTGCTTGCCATGTCCGGTCATGAGCCGGGTCGGAAAGATCGCCTGGAACTGGTCGTTGGTGTTCATTGCCGTCGTCGCCCACATCTGGAACGACTGCCTGAGGGGGGTCGGGTTCATCAGCCGAACCTTCGCCTCGATGACACTTTTGCCCGGGTAGACCGTGAGCCCGATCACCCAGCGCATCCGCTGAACCAGTTCGGGCTCTCCCACCCAGACCGTCTTCGATCCGTCCGGGTTTTCCACGAGCCGGTACTGCACCGTACTGAAGCCGGTTGGCCGGTGTCCATGGGGGAAGTTCCACTCGATTCCTCCGGAGATCCAGGCCCCCGTCATCCCTACGAGCGCTGGCTTAATGGTCGGCTGCCAGTAGAAGAAGTTGTAGTTGTTGGTCTTGTCAACGGCCCCATGAAGGCGACCACCGATCTCCGGAAGGACCAGTACCTTGATGAAATCATTCTCCAGCCAGCACGCGCGATAGGTCTTGTCTGCCCGCTCATCGGTCAGGGTCTCCTTGTAGGGGTAGGGATAGACCTCCTGGCGTGACGAGCTCCAGGAAAAGGTGGGGTCCACCTCGGGAGGTCCGATAAGCCAGGTCGGTATCGCCAGGTCCTCTTCCCATACTTTGACCTGGGCCCCAAGTTGGCTGGTGGCGCCCACTAACAGAACGAGGCATATCTGAATCAATCGTTGGCGAGAGAATTTCACTGCGTGCTCCTTTTGCCGGAAACCAGGTCCCCGAACTCTTCCATCAAGTCATATTTGTTGAGCCAGGTGGTGTACATAATCCCGCAGGCACCCGGTGTCCTGTCCAGTGCGTTCAACCATCCCTTTGGATTGTCCAGGTTATCTGCATCATAGTAGGCACCCGCCATCGTCCGAAAGCCCAGATTGGAAAAATGGGCCAGGCTCCGCTCCCGGATGTCGTAATACCAGCAAACGATTCCCAGGTCCCTGGGGACGTACTTCCAGGAATCGACGAAGTTCTGTTCGGCAAGGTAGTAGAATTTTCGGTCCGGCCGCGCGTTGTGGTTCGGGTCCAGCATGTCCGACCAGATGAAGATCTCCGCGTCCGGGTTGACCGTCTTGAGGAGATCGTGTTGGCGGGTAATGCAGTCTCCCAGGATCTTGGCATTCGTCATTCCCCGTGACCGGCAGGCCTCGCAGGAGCCCCCCACCCGGATTTCATCCATGTTGAGGAAGTACTTGCGGGGCTCCAATGCCTTGTGAACGAGCCCGGCCTGGGTTTCCCATATGGCGTAGGTCTCCGGTTCCGACATGCAGATGGGAGTCTGGCTGCGATAAATGAGTGCAGGATGATAGAAACTGACCAGCAGCCGCTCTCCGTCATGAATTCGGCTGTCCCGGGTGAGCCGGATGCCCGGACCGTCGTGGGCCACTCGAAAGTCGAACTGGGGATCCTCGACCGGTTCGAAGTCCCTGCCTTCCTCGTAAGCTATCCCGGACTGCTCCCCTTTTACCGTGAGAGGAGTTCCCGGGCGCCGGAGTACGTTGACGAGAGCGATTTCTTCGATCTTCAGCCCATCCAGCCAGAGGCGCCCCACTTTGGTATCGGTGACCACCGGGGAGAGCTCAACCCAGTCGTAGCCCCAGCTGTTGAAAGCCACCGAGAACTGGTGCCACTCGCCGTCCTGTGCATAGCGGGGGTTCTCGAACTGGAGCCTTCGGGCTTCATCTCCCCCGGTCACTTCGAGCTGGAAGTTCCCCGAGCCGAAAGGATCATCTGCATCGAGACCTTCGGTCCGGACCCATCCCGAAACGCGGTAATGGCGGTAGGGTTTGACTTGCACACGCTGGTGGATGCGCCCCGCTTCCCGGGGAAACTCGCTGAATCGTTCGAATCGAAGAGAGGCCTGGCCTTCGTGGGCTACGTCCCGGTCCTGGGAGATCACCTCCCCAAGGGAGCCGGGCTGCGTGAATCCGACCAGCAGACCGTTCTCGACTTGTTCAAAGCCGCCGTTCTCGATGCGGGCGTCCGGGTCGGGCACCAGTTGAGCGACTCCTCCCCGGGTGACGAAGAGAGCATCCCTGACCGGAAGGCCGGCGGCCAGATTCCTGTTGTGGGCCAGGATCCCGCCCCCGTATCCGGCAGACCAGAAGGAGGGCACGATATCGACACCTTTTTCCTGGCAGACCTCGCGAAGTGCCCGGAGCCTTTCAAAGTATTCCGGAGGCTTCAAGTCCAGAGTGTCGAGCCCGGCGGAAAGGGCGATCCCGTTGACGCCGTGGGCGGCTGCTCTCTCCACGAGGCCGGTCACACGGCCCAGTTCCTGGTCGTCTGCCAGTGACGTCTGGATCCGGACCCAGCGGTTTTCATAGGCTCTTGATTCGGGTTGATTCGAGCAGGAAAGGCCGAACCCGATGACGAGCAGGGCTCCGGCTGCCTTCCAGACGCTACTGTAATTCATGTGTTTCACTCCGCAAAAAGTAACCCTCTATTCTCCTCGAACCGTTCCGTCACCAGCGGCGTCGGCCGGAGTGTTCCAGCCGACTGATGCCTGGGACAGTGAACGACTAGGTCCTCCTGTTTCGATAGAGAGCGGGATCCACCGCGTCGGCCATTCGATCCAGGTCCAGGTCCCGTTCCAGAAATTCCCGAATCCGTTCGGCGGCACCTTTCGGAGACGCGATGATTTCCGCATAGTCTATTTCTACAACCTGGAAATTCGGCTGGCAATGCAGCCAGTTGAATATCTTTGCCAGGTGGGTCTCGAACAGTTCCCTGGTTCTCCCATCATCTTGCGCCAGCGGCTCGCCGCGACGTTCCAGCATCCTGTTCTGCGATGCAATGATTTCGCCCAGATTTCTCCGCAGGAAAATCACCTGGTAACGGAGACCGGACGGAAGTTCGGGAAGCAGGTGCGAGATGACCTTGATCACCTTGCCTCCGGCATCTTTGACCCAGGCCTTGTCGGCGCCACTTTTGAGTTCTTTGACCCGTTCGTGCTCTAAGTAACCTTTGGGATTGTCCTCATCGGCTTGCCGCACGGTGTCGGTGAACGGTTCCAGTCCCCCCGCTTTCAGCATCTGCATGACCAGAGAGGTGCCCGATCGAGGCAGGCCTGAGACAATCACGACTGGTGCCCGGTTCCAGCGCAGGACGGTACCAAACCAATTTCTCAACACAGCAATCCTAAATCTCGATTCCGAAGAACCGTTTCATGGCAAATGCCGTCACAATTGAGACAACCAGGAAAAGAACCAGCCAGTCGGTCTTCCATCCAAACAAGTCGATCGACTGGGCCGGGTAGGCGAGCTCAATCGCGGTGATCCCCGTCGAACCGGGCAGGGGCGGTTCTCCCGAGAAAAAGAGCTGGTCAAACCAGTTTCTGGTTCGAGTAGGAGAAACTGCGGCCCATCGTTTTCCGGCCACGATCGATTTTTCAAGTGACCGGCCGTCAGCTTCGATCACGGCAGCAAAGCGGCCGGCACGATCCGCTCGGACCCGCCAGGAAACCTCGTGCCGCGTGCTCGAGTGGACAGGCGCCGTCTCGACCGTAATTCCATCGGAGGCGCGCAGCTCGATGTCGGTTCCGGGACGGAAGCGGTCGTCGGTCCTGACGGTCAGTACCGTGGGACGGCCGATCTGGAGGGGCCGGTTCGAGAAGAAGAGGTTGAGCTGGATAAGTATCAGGAGAAGCGGCACGATCAGGACCACGATCGGGCTAAGGGAGAGTCGGAAATAGGTAGCAACCTGGCGGAGGATAGACGCCTGAAGGCGAAGGACGACCCTGACATCGTGCTGGTAAAGGCGTACTCCCAGGAGATGGCCCCGGATGCGGTCCTTCGCCGCTCGAATTCTCTCCTGGTCGGACCACTTGCCGAAGGCCCACAACATCAGGAGTCCCGACAGGAACGAAATCACCAGAACCGGAATCAGAGGGCCGACACCGCTGAAGGGTGCCAGCAGGACCGCGAATGCGGCTTCAAGTGACCGGTTGACCAGGTTGATGATGTTGTTCACGTATCCTCGCAAACTCCGCTTGGTCCCACTTCAGGGGCTTCGGTCCCCTCGATCGGGCCCCAACGGGTTGCACCCGGGAAGCCATCTCAGGAGATGTAGCCCAGTCCTTTCAGGCGGTTCCTGATCTCCTCTTCCGAATCGGCATCTTCGAGCTTGGCCAACTTCCTTTTCAAGGGCATGGGTGATGAACTCGTCGACTGAGGAGTAACCGGCGAGCTGAGAATACTTTTTCACCTTCTCGTAGAGGGCCTTTTCAATCTTGACTTTGGGCTTGAACATCGTCGCTTCGATCCCTCCTGCTACTGAAGACAATCCTTTCCGACCATCTCGGGTGGTTTGGAGATGCCGAACTCGTTGAGGATCGTCACTGTCAGGTCGTACAGAGCCGGCTCGTCGAGGGAGATCTGCCGGTTGGTGACCAGGATTCCAGGGACTTCCCGGGAATCCACGCTGTGATCCCCGCTCCAGGGATCCAGGTTGTCGAGGAAGACCTGGTCGGGAAACTCCCCCAGTGGACTCTGCCAGGAACTCCGGTACCCCCGCGCATAGCCCACGACCATGTCCGGGGCTTTTCCATCGGGGTCGATCGGGTAATCCCTGCCCGCCCTCAAAACGTAGCTCACGGCATTGCGACCGTTGCGAGGGTCCTTCAAGTCGAGCAGGTCGGATTCCAGTTGTTCCAGGACGCTGTTGAACTCGGCTCCGGGAGATACGATCCCGTGCTCCTCCCGTCCCTTCAAGTTGACGTAGACGCCGTTCAGGCCGAGGGCGTAAGCCCTGGTCCTGGTCCAGTCCACGTCGGAAAACATGGGTCCCCCATGCCGTTGCCCGTTGGGAACCAGGCTCACGTAACCTTTCTCTGCGAGCCAGGTGTTGAGATTGACTTCCCAGTAGAACGCGCAGAATCCGTGGTCGGACATCACGATGAGGGTCGTGTCGTCGTCGATCGCCTGGAGAACCCGGCCGAGGGCTTCGTCCATTTCCCGGTAGAGCGTGCGCAGGGCCTGGGACAGGATCGGGTCGTAGACGTATGCCGGGTGTTTCGGATCGTTGTAGCGCCAGAGCATGTGGGAGCCCTGGTCGATGCTCGAAATGTAGAAGAAGAGCAGTCCGTCATGGAAGTGGTCCAGGGCGTAGTCGAGGGCCTTGCGTTGTTCGCGATAAACAAACTGTGATTGATCCCAGAACTCGTGGCCGTTGAAGATTCCGGCCGAGAATGCCTTGGTGTCTTCCGGGAGTTCCTGGGTGTAGAAGCGGCCGAGGGCCTGGTAGAGCTCCTGGGACCAATCATCCGGGTAGGTGATGGGCATGGCCGGGTTTGCCGGGTCAATCTGCATCGGCGTTACGTAAAGGCGAAAATCCGGCGCGGCTTCCTGCAGGTAGAAGCGGGCGATCGCGTCGACCTCGACCAGGTGGGGAACCGCCTCGAAATGGATGGTCACCCAGTCGCTCCACTCGCCCTGCTTCAGGATGAACTCCTGGTCCTGAAGCGAGATCTTGGCGAGCGCATTCTCCGGGTCGAGGTCAACATGAAAATCGACCAGCATCTCGGGATTGATCTCTCTATCGGGCGATTCAGCATCCGCCTCTCGACGGTATGGATTGGGGGGGCCGACCAGTTGGGCGTCTACCGCGTAGTCGGTCACGTTGACGGGGAAGATCCGTCCTCCGGAAAGGGAATTGTCCTCGGGAAACCACTCATCCGTAAAAAAGTAGAAAGTCCCGGCCGTGCCCAGAATGTCCGGCGTGCCCATTCCGGAAAGAGACTTTCCGGCGGCCGCAGGCGGAAAGTTCACCGGCATGCGGAAGATCGTACTGGGAATTCCGTGGTCATCCAGGATTTCCCAGAACGCACGCCCCTTGCGCAGTTGTTCGATCTTGGCGCCTCTGAGCGGAATAATCCAGGAACCGAGGTCGAGGTTCCAGTCCGAGCCCTCCGTCTTGGCCATGGAAAACTCGGGCACCATCGTCTTGGGGTCGCGGTGAAGAAAGTCGAAGATTCCGTGCTTTGCGGGTGGCGTGCCGGTGATAAATGTCGACCAGGCTACCGGGCTTTGGGGCGGCATGGTTGTCTGGAGCGGTTTGAAGGCCCCGCGTTCGATTACCCTCTGAAAATTGGGCATGACTCCTTCGTCCAGGTAGGACTTCAGGAGGCGGGGGTCCATGCCGTCAATGCCCAGAACCATGACCCGATGTCCGCCCGCCTGATCGCTCGAACAGGCTGCTGCAGGCAACAGGGCAATCGTGCAGAGAATTGTGAGGGTCCGCCGGATGCTCATGGCTGAAACTGAGGTCTCCCATCGCAGTAGGCCGGAACGGGAACTCCGAAGAGATCAAGGATCGAAGGACCGATGTCCGTGATGTCCACCTCTTCACCCTTCACGTTCCGATTCGAGAAGAAGATCCCCGGCACTTCGGCCGGGTTCATGCAGTGGTCGCCGCTCCAACTCTTGAGGTTGTCTTCGAAAACCGAGGCCGTCACTCCTCCGGTCGCGTTTGACCAGGACGCCCGGTAGCCGGGCTTGAATCCAGCGATCAAGTCGGGGCCTTCCGCCGCGTAGGGTCCCCGGTATTCTTCTGCGGTGTCATAGACTCGCGTCACCGCGCGCGATCCGTCCTGGGGGTCGACCAGCGTCTCGAGTCCTTTCCGAATCTCCTGTTTGAGGGCCTCATATTCGGTTGCCGGCTCCACGATGCCTTTCGCTTCCCGCCCCTTCAGGTTGCAGTAGATGCCACCCAGACCCACGGCGTAGGCTCGAGTGTGCTCCCAGTCAACGCCTTCGAACCAGTCTGCACCACTGGGTGCGCCCTTGAGGGCCAGGTACCCCTCCTGGTAGAGCCAGCTGTTCAAATTGACGCCCCGTCGAAATGGTTTGAAGCCGTGATCCGACATCACGATCAGCGCCGTGTCGTCGTCGACCTTGTCCAGGGTACGGCCGACCAGTTCGTCCATCCGCACATAAAGGTCCCGGATGGCATCTCGGTGTTTTTCCTGGTCCTTCCCCCGGTTCGACGGATGATTCCGGTCGAGGTAACGGAAGAACATGTGCTGCAACCGGTCGGTGAGATCGAAAACGCAGACGACCAGGCCCTGGCCAGTCTTGGAGATGGCGTCGAAGTACATCTTCTCCCGTTCTTCATGGATCAGGTAAGCCTGGCGCAGGAAGTCCCCTTCGTCGAGAACCCTCTCGTTGAGGGCCCAGGTATCCTCGGCGAGACCGAGGGTGGCGAATTCACCCTGGGTCTTGGCCAGGTAGAGGGCGTAGCTCCAGGGGTGGGAAACGGGGAGCACGGGCTTGCTCGGCGAAATATTGATCGGGGTCATGTAGAGGCGTACGTGGGGCTCCACCTCCTTGAGCAGGAACCGCGAAATTCCTCGGACGCGGGCTCCGAGGCCGGTTTTGAAGTCGAGATCGATCCACGGAGTGTAGTCACCCAGGGGCAGGTCATAGCGTTTCCCCTCGATTTCGAGCGAGGCCGGTCGGCCGTTCAAGGGGAGTTTAACGGCGAGCGGTAGACTCAGGGCTTCCTCGGACTTCAGGACGGGATTGGGCGGACCGGTCAGGACAGCCGTTGCGGATCCGTTCGAGAGTTGAAATGGAACCACCATGCCGCCCGTGACCCGGCGGCACTCCTCGGGGTCGCTGCTGAAGTAGGTGAATGTGCCCTGGGTGCCTCTCAGGTCGGGAACCGACATGGCGGACAACAAGAGTCCCTTGAATCGCTCGGGAGGAAAGGAGACCGGGACCCGAAGGATGGTACTGAAAATTCCGTGATCACCCAGGATTTTCCAGAACGATTGGCTCTTGCGTTCAAATCGGATTCGAGGCTTCCCGATTGGGATTCGAAACCGGCCGATCTCGAAGTGGCGCGGAGGCGGATCGACCCTGGCCGAACAAAGTTCTGGAAGGTAAGACTTCCTGTTCGGTACCAGGAAGTCGAAAACTCGATGCCGCCCCGGATTGCACCCGGTCTGAAAAGAGGACCAGGCAACCGGGGATTCGGCGGGAAGAGTGGTTCGAAGCCTCCTGTAGCAGCCGGCCTTTTGCAGGCGCTCGAAGTTGGGCAGTAACCCCTCGGCCATGTAGCGGTCGGTCAGTTCCGGGTCTTGTCCGTCGAGCCCGAGGACGATGCAGCGCCGAACGTGACTTCGACCCAGAGCTTTGCGGAAGCGGACCGTCTGGTAGAGCCACCGGAACGGCCAGGTAAGCATCGCGACGATAGCCAGCGCAAAGGAAACCAGAATGACCAGAAAAGATGAAACAAAGGCAATTCCGGCCCCTGGACCGATGTAGGCTTCCACGGGCCGGGGAACCAGACTCGCCACGGAAAATGCGAACAGGATCAGCAACAGGCACCGACCGCTGCTCCGAACCAGCCGTCGTTTCATCACTCGGGGCTTCGCTTCCCACTCGAAAGGCCAAACGCGCCGGCCAAGCTGCTAGTTTTCTGAGTCAGAAACTCGCACGTGCCTTTTGCCAATTTCTCACTCAGGACACTAGTTACCAAAACTGAAACCAACTCGAGCCAGTTTAGCAGAATTGTGGAATTCTCTTCTGCTAGACTGTGGAGAGTTTTTACCGATGTGCAAAGGTCTTTTCAAACAGTTTGGCCTCATTCTCGCGGTTTTGGCGCTCTGGACGGGGGCGAGCAGTCGGCTTTTTGCCGGCGGCGAAGGTTCAGTTGATCCATTTCCGGTTCAGTTCACCGATGTCGCAGAGCAGGCGGGGGTGACGGCTCCCAATGTCTGGGGGGGGTGGAAGAGAAGACCTATATCATCGAGGCCAAGGGAAGCGGTCTCGGCTTTCTGGACTACGACCACGATGGTTGGCTCGACATCTACCTCACGAACGGCGTTCGCCTGAACGAGGAGTACACCGACGAAAACCGGCCGACGTCTCACCTCTACCGGAACAACCACGAGGGCAGCTTCGAAGAAGTGACGCGTCAGGCCGGACTGGTCAGGACCGGGTGGCAGACGGGTGTGTGCGTCGGTGATTTCGACAACGACGGCCGGGATGACTTGTTCACCGCCGACTGGGGACGAAACGGGCTCTACCGGAATCGTGGAGACGGCACTTTCGAGGATGTGTCGATCCAGGCCGGCGTGCGCGGCGAACGTGACCGCTGGGCCTCTGGTTGCACGTGGCTCGATTACGATCGGGACGGGAACCTCGATCTTTTTGTCGCCAATTACATTGAACTCGACCTCGATACCGTTCCCAAGCCGGGGGAGAGCCCGGACTGTGTCTGGAAGGGCGTCCCGGTCATGTGCGGACCTCGTGGATTGCCCGCCGGCTCGAACATTCTCTACCGGAACCAGGGAGACGGAACCTTCAAGAACGTATCCGAGTCGTCCGGGATTCTCGCGGCAGGGCCGGCCTATTCGATCACCGCAGTCTCGGCCGATTTTGACAACGACCGGTGGCCTGACATCTACGTCGCCGTTGATTCCCGGGCCAGCCTGTTGTTCCGGAACCTGGGTGACGGCACCTTCGAAGAGGTCGGCATGGTGGCCGGCTGCGCCTTCAGCGAGAACGGTTTGGAGCAGGCCGGAATGGGCGTCGGGGTTGGGGACTTCAACCACGACGGCGCCCTCGATATCTTCAAGACCAATTTCCAGTACGACACCTGCAACCTCTATCAGAACAACGGAGACGGCACTTTCCGTGACGTCGCGGTGATGGCGGGTCTCGGGCTGAACACCCAGTACGTCAACTGGGGTGCCGGTTTCGTGGACATCGACAACGACGGGTGGGTTGACATCTTCTATGTCACCGGCCACGTCTATCCCAATGCCAGGGACTTCGGCCTCGACGTTCCGATGAAGACTCCGCGGTTGATCTACCGGAATCTGGGTGACGGTCGGTTCGAGGACATTTCGGCCCGAATGGGCGACGGCGCCACGGAGAGGTTTGCCAGCCGTGGTTGTGCATTCGGGGACTACGACAACGACGGCGACGTCGACGTTCTCGTCCTCAACATGAACGACCGGCCTTCGTTGCTGCGGTGTGATTCTCAGACGGGCAATCACTGGATCGAGTTGAAGCTGGTGGGGACTCGCAGCAACCGGGCGGCGATCGGGGCCCGGGTCCGGGTGACCTCCGGTGACATTGTCCAGACCCAGGAGGTTCGAGAGCGGAGGGAGCGTGATGTCCCAGAGTGACCTTCGGCTCCACTTCGGACTTGGCAAAGCGGCGAAAGTTGACAAAGTCGAGATCCTCTGGCCATCGACGGAATCGGCGGAGCAGTTGCTCGACATCCCGGCAGACCAGTCCGTCACTATCAAAGAGGGCTCTGGAATCGTGACTCCCTGACAGAGATTTTTGATTTGCGCTTTTCTCGGTTGACGGGTTTTGATTTTTGGTTTAGGAGTCGGGGACAGGGAA
Organism: uncultured Acidobacteriota bacterium; assembly: GCA_963777605.1. Lineage (GTDB taxonomy): Bacteria > Acidobacteriota > UBA6911 > RPQK01 > JAPXNP01 > CAVZRV01. The sequence goes on along the minus strand of CAVZRV010000031.1, from coordinate 478,041 downwards.
GCACGCGGCGCAGGACGATGATTTCCTCGATCGGAAATCTGTCGCATGCACAGGAACCTTCATGCTCCAGTTCCAACTGGACTCACTAGCGAAAGGTTTGCCAGGATGCCGGAACATGTCGTCGATGCGGTAATCGCAGGGGCCGGGGCCTCTGGGGGTGTGCTCGCCAGGGAACTGGCGGAGGCGGGGTTGCAGGTGGTGGTTCTCGAGCGGGGACCGAACATCAACCCGGAAGATCACGCCCTCCACGATGAACTGACGGCCCAAACTCCCGGAATGGTCAGGAACCCGATCTGCGGAGAGGAGAAATTTGGCCCGCGACAGTTTCGCTACACGGCCGAAGAGGCTTTCCGGAGGGTGACAACCGCCGATTGGGAGTTTTCGTCGAGCGCTGCCGCCGTCGGCGGAGGGCAGCTACTTTACGGGGCTCTGATGTGGCGTCGTCCGCCGATCGATTTCCGAATGCGGAGTGAGTATGGACCGGTAGAGGGCGCAGTACTCGAAGACTGGCCCCTCTCCTACGACGATCTCGAGCCTTACTACACCCGTGCCGAAGAGGAAATGGGAGTGTCGGGGGAAGGGGGCGTGAACCCCTACGAGGGGTACCGCAGCAAACCGTTTCCCCTTCCTCCCATCGATCTTCACCCTGGAGACGAGATGGTCCGGGCCGCCGCGCTTCGCAAAGGCTATCACCCGTTTATCGTCCCGCTCGGGATTGCGACCGAGAACTACCGCGGCCGCTCAGGATGCATCGGTCATCCCTGCTGCAACACCTATCTGTGCGAGGTCGGAGCGAAATCGACTCCCGTGACGGCGCTCTTCCCGGCTGCGCTGGCCACTGGAAACTGCCGGATTGTCCCGGATTCCATCGTCAGCGAGGTGACCCTGGATGACAAGGGAAAGCCGAACGGGTTGGCCTACTTTGACTCCGCCGGCGAGCGGGTAGTACAGCGAGCCCGTGTCGTGATCGTAGCCTGTTCCGGAATCGAGACACCGCGACTCCTGCTCAATTCCAAGTCGCGATGGTTTCCGAGAGGACTGGCCAACGGTAACGACTGGGTTGGACGAGCCGTGATGGGACACATCAGCCCCTGGGCCTGGGGAGTAATGGAGGAGGAAACCAACTCGGGTACGGGTCCCGGCCCAGGTATAGCCGTCGACGATTTTCATGCCAGGAACCCCGGTTTCGTGGGCGGAGCGGTGATTTACTCCCGAACCGAGGTGATGCCGATCGCTTTTACCTCGCGTCGGCCCCGCGGTGCAGCTCGGTGGGGCAATGAACACAAGGAGTACCAGCGCAAGAACTTTCATCGGTACATCCGCCTGTTTGCACCGGCGGAAGATATGCCCCGGTTTGAGAACCGGGTGGAAGTGTCGCCCGACCTGCGTGACCGATGGGGAATTCCGGTGGCAAGGATGACTCACAGCTTCCATCCCAACGATTTTCGAGTTTGGGAGTTTTTCCGGGACAAGATGGTAGAACTCCTCAAGGAGGCGGGCGCCCGCGACATCACTTCGAGCAACGTCGGAAAGGGCGGGATCGGCTACCAGCTCGGCTCCTGCCGGATGGGTTCCGATTCGAAGACTTCGGTTGTGAACGGTTACGGGCAGTCCCACGAAGTGGACAACCTCTTCGTCGTGGATGGAAGCGTGTTCGTGACATCCGGTGGCCGAAACCCGGCCCTTACCATCCAGGCGCTGGCCTTTCGCTCTGCCGAGTACCTGGTCAAGCAGTGGAATGAAGGGGCCTGGCGGGATGGCTCACGCGAGGTCTGACGTCGCAGCGGGAGGTGATCGCGGGATGAGAGCAGATCGACGGAAATTCCTTTTTTCTTTGGCGGCAATGGCGACGGCGCCGCCCCGGTTTCTGTTGGCCGGTGGTGTCCCCCCCTTGCAGGGGACCGTGAAGGGGCTCCCAGAGGACCAGTTGACCCTTTTGGGAGACGTCTGTGAACAGATCGTTCCTGCGGACGATTTCCCCGGCGCCCGGGAACTCGGTGTGGCAACGTTCATTGGGAGGGTACTGCGGGAAGCCCACCCGGAATGGGTCGCGGTTTACCAGGCGGGACTGACCGCGACCGATTTGAGCAGCGAAAGACTATTCCAGGCTTCGTTCGTGAAGTTGAACTTCGACCAGCAACTGCAGCTGCTCCAGCGCATGGAACGGGGAGACCTTCCCGCTGACCTCTGGCCGTCCCCTCCGGCGGGCGATTTCTTCTCGATGGTCCGGTCCCACACCATGCAGGGCTTTTACAGTCATCCCAGGTGGGGTGGAAACCGGGACAAACTCGCCTGGAAAATGATCGGCTTCGACGACTGGTGGGTCTGAGGGGATCTTGTGCTAAGCTAGCCGTGGTGTCGCGACGATCCCTTCTCCCCATTGCTGCTGCCCTTCTGTTGCTGGCGGCCTGTTCGTCGAAGGAATCGCCTGCGCCGGCTGAGCAAACCGTTTCAACGGCGGGCAAAAACGTTCTCCTGATCACCCTGGATACGCTGCGGGCCGACTATCTCGGCTGCTACGGCAAGAAGGACATCGAAACGCCGAACCTGGACGGGCTGGCGGCGGAGGGAGTCCGGTTCGAACATGCTGTTGTCCAGGTGCCGCTTACGACTCCGTCCCATGCGTCCATTCTGACGGGAGTGTACCCGCCGAAGCACCAGATCCGTGACGTGGGCGGATTTATCCTCGATGAGAAAATCCCGACGCTGGCCGGAGTCATGGGCCGGCATGGTTTCCAGACGGCGGCATTCGTCGCTGCCTCGGTCCTCCATCACCGCTATGGTCTCAATCGCGGGTTTGAGACCTATGACGACAAGATGACCAGCGATCCCGACGTCGAGAAGCTTCCCGGTGTCGTGGCCGAGGTCCGGGGTGACACCGTCACGGAACGGGCTGTAGAGTGGCTTCGGGGAAGGGACCGCAGCAAAGGGTTCTTCCTCTGGGTGCACTACTACGATCCGCATTTCCCGTACGATCCGCCCCATGAGTTCAGGACTCGCTATGAAAAGGATCTCTACGCCGGGGAAGTCGCCTTCGTTGACGCCCAGGTGGGGGCGCTTCTGGAAGCCCTCGAGTCCGAGCGACTGACCGATTCGACTCTTGTCGTGGCGTTGGCCGATCATGGTGAAAGCCTGGGGGACCACGGGGAGCAGACGCACGGGGTCTTTCTGTACGATTCCACGGTTCGGGTGCCGCTCCTGATCGCCGGGCCCGGCGTCCGACGGAATGTGGTGGCGGATCAGCTGGCCCGCTCCATCGATGTGATGCCGACCGCTCTCGATTTTGCGGGGGTCCAGGCTCCGGCCGGTCTTGACGGCGAAAGCCTGATGCCCTTGCTGCGCGATGGTCAGCCGGTGCGCATCAATTACTCGTACATGGAGACGTTTTACCCGCAAACCCAGATGCGGTGGTCCGAGTTGTACGGCGTGAGGACTGTGGATCGGAAGTACATCCTCGCTCCCAAGCCGGAACTCTACGATCTCGATACCGACAGCAGCGAAACGACCAATGTCATCGGGCAGCACGCCGATGAGGCGGAGCGGCTGCAGAAGGAAGTCTGGAGGGTGAGCGGTGAACCGGGGCAGGATCGTGAGATCCCCTATCGTTCCCTCGACGAGGCGACCATGCGCGAGTTGCAGTCGCTCGGCTACGTCAGTTCGAGCAGTGCCCGGAAACTGGTAGCCGATCTCGAGGGGCCCGATCCCAAGGACCGCGTAGCAGTCCTGAAGGGACTCGATCACGCAACCCACCTGATGAACGCTGGTGATTACTCCAAGGCGGTCCCGGTTTTGCAGAAGCTGACCGCACAGGATCCTCAGAACCCGCTGGTTTACCAGAATCTTGGAGTTTGCCTCCAGGAAACCAGGAATTTCAAGCAAGCCCTCGCTCTTTATGAGCAGGCAGTCAAGAATGGGGCCGAGACCGACCGGACTTATTCGGAGATGGGAGAGGTTCAGATTCGCCTCGGCCACCTCGAAGCAGGCATTGAATCTCTAAAGAGGTCTGCCGACATCAACCCCAGAAACCTCGACAACCTCAGCAACCTTGTCAATGCCTATATTCAGTCTGGCAAGCTTGACGATGCCGAGTTGGGAGTGCAGGCAATCCTGACTCAAAACCCTGATCATGCCGCGGCCTACAATCTGCGTGGCCTGATCGCGATTCAGCGGCAGCGCCCGGAATTGGCCCGGGAAAGCTTTCAGAGAGCCGTCGAGCTTGATCCACAGCTGATTGAGCCGTACATGAACCTCGGAATCCTGGCTCAAATGGCCGGAGATACGCCGGCTGCGATCCGCAATCTGGAAGCCTTTCTCGAGCGGGCCAAGGGTGCCCAGTATGCCCAGTTGATTCCCCAGGTGCGTGCCGCGCTCGCTCAGCTCAAGAGCGAGTCCGCCCCAGAGTCCCCGTCAAGATAGCCGCGGCGGTTCACCGTCGTTGCGTCACTGGTCGGCTGCCGGTGACTGACCTTCAACGAGTTTCATGTAGCGATTTAGTTGAGGATTGTTCAACACGTCAACGGTTCCACTGGGCCAATTGATGCGGATCTCTCCCGCCTCGGACTGGATCCCGAATCCCAGGAGTACCCTCTTGTCGTGATCCGACTGGTAGCTGCTTCCCCCGGCGACGTAGTGGATCCGCTTCTTTCCGGCTACCTGGTATTCAATCCTGGTTCCGACGCCGTGAGGATTGGACTTGACGCCGGACAGTTCAAGACCCAGCCAATGGTTCCGGTTTCCCCCATCGTTGCGCGCCAGAACGGGCGCCTGACCGTTATTGAGGAAGAGGAGATCGGAGTCCCCGTCGTTATCGATGTCCCCGGTCGCCAGCCCCCTGCCGGCATAGGTCGCCTGGAACGCCGGCCCGGCCTCGGCGCTGGCGTTGCGGAACTCCGTCCCGTTGTTCAGGAAAAGGAGCGGCTTCTCGAGGTAATTGATGTTGCCCCGGTGGTAGTCAATCTGGTCGTCCGGGTGGCCGTTGACGACCACGAGGTCCTCGTAAGAGTTGTTGTCCAGGTCGATGAAACGTGCTCCGAAGGTACTCATGAACCGGGTTGCCTGGCTCAATTCGGGCCGATCGACAACGGCGTCCTCAAACGTCTCGTCCCCCAGGTTTCGATAGATTGAGACGTCTTCGTGGTCGATGTTGGCCACGAACAGATCGATCCATCCGTCGTCGTCGTAGTCCTGGGCATCAACTCCCATTCCAGACCGGGTTCGCCCGTCATAGCTGAACGCGACGCCGGCCATCAGCCCGATCTCCTGAAAAGTGTTGTCCCCTTTGTTCATGAACAGGAAATTCTCAGTCGTGTCGTTGGACTGGAAGATGTCCATCCAGCCGTCGTTGTTCAGGTCTGCCGCGACGACACCGAGTCCCTTGCTGCGGGGATTGGAGATCCCGGCCGTCTGGCTCACGTCTTCAAAAGTGCCGTCCCCCCGGTTGCGGAAGAGCCAGCTCGGCTGACCGTCAAACAGCGTTGGGATGCAGTAGCGCGGAACGTCTCCTCCTCCGCACTTGAAATTCAGGTTGGGTTCCCAGATGACGTACCCACAGACCCAGAGGTCGAGCCAGCCGTCGTTGTCCATGTCGAACCAGGCTGAACTGGCTCCCCACCCCGGCGTCTTTGCCCCGGAGCGCTCGGTGACATCGGTGAACGTGCCGTCCCCGTTGTTGTGGTAGAGGATTCCTTCCCGAACTCCGGTGACGAACATGTCAACCCAACCGTCCCGGTCATAGTCCCCCACGGAAACGCCGACCCCAAATCCACGGCCGGGAACCCCGGCCTGGCTGGTCACATCCGAGAAGGTCCCGTCGCCGTTGTTTCGGTAGAGCGCATTGGTGCGGGGATTCTCAGGCTTGTAGAAAACGCTCGTTGAAGCCGTTACGAGGTAGATATCGATGAGGTCGTCATTGTTGAAATCGAGAAACGCGGCTCCCCCGACCATGGTTTCCGGCAAATAGCGGGGCTTGGACATACCGTTGTCATGGACCCAGGTAATGCCGGCAACCCGGGTGATATCGGTAAACGTGACCGGGCTTTCGGCGCGGATCCCGATCGAGGTCAGCCCGGCCAGAGCCGGAAACAAAAGCCCGACAAACAGCTGCTTTCTCCGGCCCCGGCCGCCCACGAAGCGCCTGTAGAGTCTCATCACCGCGAACTGATCGCCTCCAGAAGCATCGTCTGAATCTCCCGGAACCGGGCCGGATCGCGGACGTAGTCCGTCACTTCAGGGATCGCCATCCGGGCCAATTCCTCAGCGCGAGCCGGGTCCCGAGTTGCAAGCTCGTGGAGCAGTTCGTAGTCCTCGATTCCCTCACGCATCATCTCGAGGCGGATCGAACTGAGGATGGACAGGTTCTCTATGTCGGGATACACAATAGCACTGTCTCCGGGTGGCAGGAGAGTCTGCCCGTCGTTGATGACCGGTTCGACGTTGCGGAATGGCTCCGAAGACCAGTAGTTCCCGCCCCAGTGGAGGTAGCCTCCGAGGCCGTGTCGGAAATTGAACCAGTGAAGCAACCGGACCTTGAGCAGGCTGTAGTCGATGAACCGGTTGAGGTAGCGGCCTCTCGGAACGACGCAGGTATAGAACCAGGTCTGGCCGCCTGCGGCCCGATGGCGAGCGAGAAGGTCGAATTTCTCGTCGAAGCTGCTCAGGACCGGCACCCAGATGTCGAGGTAGCGGTCCAGGAATCCGGTATCCTCGGCCAGGTCTACCGCATCGATCGTGGGGATGCCGGGAAGATTCTTTCGGACCAGGTCGGCATAGTGTTCGTAAACCGGGATCTCATCCCCGTGCGGTTCGTCGTGAAGGTGCTGGATATAGCTTTCCTTCCATCCTCTCTCCTCGAGGTGAGCGTGAAGATTTTGCAGGAAAAGGGAGAGGTAGGCGTCGGCCTTCGGATCGTAGGGTTCGAGCGTCTTGCGAACCAGCGCCCCGTTTTCCTCCACCCAGGCCGGAACCATGATCGGACTGAAATATCCTTTCGGTCGGACCAGCAGGTGCCCGCCTTCGATGGTGCCGATGAGCCCGCATTCCTGAAAGGTGGTCACCCAGCGGTCGAACTCGGAGAAGTCGAACTTGAGTCGGCCGTTATCCAGTACGACCTGCACAAGGTCGCTTACCGGCGTCAGCATTGCGTTCTGTTTGTGTTCGGCCATGACGCGGCCGATATTGCCCAGGATTTTCCAGTAGGTTTCCCGGTCATCCTGGATTGGGAAGAAGTTGTTGAGATGAGACTGGTCGGTGTTGAACCAGTTCGTCACTTTGAGGGTCTGGTCCCCGGGGACGGCAGCATCGACAACCCTCAGGTCGTAGGCCAGCACGGTGTCGACCTTCCCGCCGACGGAGAGTCGGATTTCTCCCCGGTAGTCGCCCGGAGGGGTGTCTGGGGGTGCGTACATGGTCAACCAGAAGACCTCGGTGCGTTCGGAGATCAATTTCGTAGGGAGTTTGTTCTCGAGCGGATCGGGGAAGTCGGCAGGTGCAATCCTGACCAGTTCGTCCTCGGCAGTGTCGGCGGTGTTTCGTTCTACCGGTACGAACCCCACTCTCCTCACCTGAACCTTGTCGAGTACAACGTCGTTCAGAATCGCTCCTGGCATCTCAATTCCGAACTCGTCGAGATCGCCGCGGGGCCGAACCGCAAGCTGAACGCTGGCATGACCATTCCTGGCAATCCAGATCCGGGGAGCTTCCTGCAGGCCGGTTGGAGGAGTCGAATCGGGAAACATCTTGATCATCGAGTCCTGAAGCCACGCGTCAAACCCGGAATTTCCGCAGCCGGAGACCCCTAGAATCAGGAAACTCGCGAGTATGAACCATCTGGATTTGCCGATCATTGTCGTTCTATCCCTTCTGCGTCGACTTTCGATTCCTCAACGTTCGAATTGCGTCATCCGGAAACCGTCATGGCCTCTTTTTAAGGCCGGACCCAAATTCTCCAGGCGAATTGCGCCAAATTCCCGCTTGCGCCCCAACTGATCCACCCTAAATACCCATGGAGTCGTTGATGTGTCAATGACCTGCCTCCCTTTTCAATGCGACTTGACCGTTGTTGGTGATTCTCAGTAAATGGAGCCTCTGTCCTGGAGCCCGGGTTTTGTGGTAGTTTTTCAGTGATCACCGTCTCACAAGGGAGTAAAGCTGATGATAGAGCATGGTCTTACTAAGTTCGCCTTGGGTGGTGCCGTAGTGGTCCTTTGTGTCGGATTCCTGTCCGGGCAGCAGGCCCCCACGCCTCCTGGGGCCGTTTTCAAGGAAATGGACATGAACCAGCGCCAGGTGCTGGGCCAGGCAAGTACCGAGAAAGAGCACCAGGCATGGCAGATTGTCGTTAACTCTCTCGATCCCAAGGCCAAGGCCAGGGCGGCGCAGGAGTATCTGGATGCTTACCCCACGGGCGGTTTTGCTCCGTACGCGCACGAGATCCTGGCTGTCGATGCCCGACAGAAGAACGATCTCAAGGCTTTCTTCGCACATGGTGAAATGGCCACTGCTCAGCTGACAGACTCTGTGGCTCTCATGGCCAGCCTTTCGGCCGCCTATGCGGACGAAATGAAGCCCGATCAGGCTCTCGAAAAAGGAAACCGGGTGCTCGAAATTCTTCCGACCATGGAGCGGCCCCCCGAGTACATGGAGGAAACCTGGCCCCAGCGGCGGAAACTGATAATGGGCGATGCCCATTATGGTGTTGGAACCGCCCTTCTTTTCAAGGCGTTTAACTCGGACAACGACCCCAAGTTGATGGCGGAGGCACTCGATCATCTGACGAAGGCGACCGAACTCGATCCTCGCGACGAGCGGAGCCGGTTTCGGCTCGGGTTCGGGTACCAGCTCAAAGGTGACCTCGAGAACGCGGAAATTGAATATGCCCGGGCAGTTTCGCTGAACGGTGCCAACTCGTTCACTGCCCGCCAGTACCTCGAGCAGGCCTACAACGCAGTTCACGGGAACACCAACGGGATTGACAAGTTCATCGATCAGCAGAAACGCTGGATCGATGACCAGGTGAAGAAGAGCCAGTAGGTCAGGGTCGCGGTCTTCAAAGGGCCTTGATTGCCTCGAGGGTCCACGCCGGGTCTTCGGAGATCGTCAGTTCGGGACCAGATCCGTAGAGTTCGCGGACCTCTCCGGCACTGAGCCGGCGCCCGGCTCCGTCAACCGTGCCGGCCAGCGTCAAGCGCCGAGGCGCGATCGAACCGGCGATTTCGGGGAGATCGGTCTGGGTCAGGAACCCGGTAACGAAATTGGCGAACGGCTGGTGGTAATCTTCGGTTTCCACGACGCTCTCGAATGACCCCAGCCCGGAGTCGAGCAGTACCGATTCCACCTCGGGAGAGAGCGCTGCCGCACAGAGGGCTGGTACTGTCAATTCTCCCCGTGCCGCCAGAACGACTTTCAGGCCCCGCGTTTCGGGGTGCCGGCCGACGGCTGAAATGACGGCAAGCAAGTCATCTACGCGCTGTCCGAGAAGCGGGCGTCCCAGGATCAGCGAGCCCCAGGACCAAGCCTCTTCGTCCTGGTGCCAGCTGGCGTGGTTGCGCGCCCCTTCGGAGAAACGGGGACGAAGGTCGCCGATCCACCGGATATCGGGTGCACAGACCGGGATTCCGCTGTCCGCAAGGGACTGGTAGAGTTCTCCCTCTTTCCACCGACTGCTTCTTCCTCCCGGTTCCACGATGACCACTACCTTTTCACCCCGCTGTTCGGGCAGGAACATCCAGGCCGGGACCCACACCGAAGGTGCGCTCGGAACTTCGACGGCCTCGAGCATGATGCGCCCGGAAGGCCGTGATCCCAGGCGTGCGAATTCGCGAGCCTGTTCGGGGGCTTTCTCGAGGGCCAGGAGGGCGGGGAGGTCGCCGATACCCCCGGGCCGTCTGATCGCTTCCGCTTTCTTGAGGTTGAGGCTAAACGGGGTCTCGGATCCCAGTTCCTGAACATTTCCCGATCGCGTAATCCAGAGGGTGCGATCATCCTCGAGACGGGTGGGGGGCTCTTCTTTCAACTGGGCGGCCGCTTGTTGATCTCCCTTCAGCCAGCGCAGCATCCAGCGGTAGACCTCCAGGCGGACGTCGTAAGCCAGGTTGTGTGGAAAGGGTCCGTCTCCCCATTGCAGTTGATCGGATTTACCCATGACCTGGTAGATCTTCTCCAGCTTCTGGTATTCCTCCCAGCCACTGCTCAGGTACCGGCTGGAGTAGGTCCCGAACCAGTCCCTGTCGCTGACCAGCACCAGAAGCGGCTTGGGGGCGAAGGGGTAAAGCAGGTCCCAGCGATCGAATCGTTCCGGGCCGCTGTTCAGGATGTTCTGCTCCGCGTCGTCGGTTGACCCGGGGGGATTGAAGTTGGCGCAGGCAACGTTTTCCGTGTTGCCCGAAGAGACCGCCGCCACCTTGAGGCGATCGTCCACCGCGGCCAGCAGCATGGTCAGCGTTGCCCCGCCTGACTGGCCCGTTGACGCCAGTCGATCGGGGTCTACCAGGGGATGAGCGGCGAGAACGTCGAGGCTGCGCACGGCGTCCCACAACTGGAGTCGCGTGGAAGTGTCTCCGACGAGCAGCATCTGGCGACCGGGCCGGGAGTGCTCTTCGTCGGCGGAGTCGAGTCTCGTCATGTACCCGTCTTCGCGGGGATAGTAGGCGCGCTCCCCCTGCCCCATGGGATCAAATCCCAGTACCACGAAGCCCAGTTGGGCCAGGCCCTGGCAACATCGCTGGTAGGTGGCGGCAGCCTTGCCGTTGAGCGAATGACCCATCTGGAAAAGCACTCCCGGATAAGGAGGTTTGCCGGAAGCGGGCAAGTAGAGATTGGCGGGAACGGGAAAGTCGGGCCGGCTGTCGTAGACGATCTTCTCGACTCGGTAACCGGGCCGATCGAAGGAGCCGAGGCTGCGCTGATTCAGCGGGGTCCGTTCGAGCCTCCCTCCAGTCAGGTTCCAGAACGTGTCGCGGGCCCATTCCTGGTACTGGGTGATCGATTCCGCAGTGGTCAGTTGATCCAGTCGCCGGTTCCGCCCCTGGTAAGCCGCTTCCGCGACTCCGGTCAGGAAGTCCGGCAGGCAGGCTGAATAGTCACGGTAAATCAGGCCCGGGTAGGGACGCCCGAGAACGGGGCAGATCCGCAGCAACGGGAGCCCGACACAGCCTGCAAGAAAACCTCTACGAGTCCAGTCCATCGCCTTTTCCTCTCAACCGGTTGACTCGGAAGTGAAAAGAGACACCAAAGAATCCAGAATTCAGTATACCGGCAGGGGCCTATTCACCCAAGAAGCTGCCTCAAGTAATTGAGCACGACCGCCACCACCGTGAAGTAGCCGAGGGCGGCAAGGATGTCCATCCACCAGCGGTTGACTCGATCCCCCATGACCGAACGGTCACGCGCCAGCCACCAGATCAGAAATCCAAGCACGGGAAAGGCGACGACGGCCAACGCCTGGGCTGTCCGGAGCAGTTCAATCGGAGTTTCCCCGTAGAGGACGACGAGCCCCGCTCCGGCCACCATGATGAGCGACGCCCACAGGCGAACAGGCCTGCCGGCCATCGTGGTATCACCTCCGAACCCGTCGATGAGGAGGGTGGCCCCGATCAGCGGGTTGACCACGAGGGACGAGAAGGAAGCGGCGAAAAAACCGACCATGAAGAGCGCGAATGCGAATCTTCCCGCCAGCGGCTCGAGCTGCAGAACCATGCTTTGGGCGGTGAACGATTTTGCGCCGACCGAGGCAGCCACTCCGGCGCTGGTCATCAGGATTACGGAGGAAATCAGTCCGAGTGCGGCAATTCCGAGCACCGTGTCCAGCCCTTGCTCCCGGCCGTCCTCCCGTGTCCACCGTTTCTCTTTAACCAGATAGCACTGGTAGGCGGCGCCAGCGACGGAAAAGGTGGTTGCCGCCATGCCCAGGGCGAGAAACGCCGAAGCGGAATCGGGGAACCCTGGTACCAGCGCCCCCGGGATCTGTCGAACGTCGATTCCAACCACGACCAGGGTGCCGATAAAACTGAGGATCATCAACCCAACCGAAATCTTGACGAATTGTTCCAGCCTCTTGTAGAGCTCGGGCAGTTGCAGGAGCAGCGCCGCAGGCAGGAAGAGGAGGAAGGCCCAGATTCGCGGCCCGTGGCCGAATATCGCATCTCCCGAAAAACCAACGGCGGCACTGTTCCCTGCCTGGAAAGCAAGGATTGCCAGAAACCCCGTCAAACCGCCCACCATTGCGAGGCCCCTGCCGAACCGCTCCGCGGCAAGCTCAAGGAGTGTACGCTGGGTGACCAGGCCGATTCTCGCAGCCATGGTCGTGAAGACAATCATGAACGCGGTGGCGAGGACGGAGACCCACAGCAGGCGGTAGCCGTAGAGGCTGCCGGCCATCGTACTCAAGGTAATGCTGCCGGGGCCCAGAACGACGGCGGCGATCACGAATGCAGGGCCAAGTTTTTTGAGGCGATTGCGAAAAGACTTGAACACAGAGTTGCTCCGGGCGAAGCTATGACAGAACCGGTCGAGGGTCAAGGTCCGGCCGACGAAATCATCACATGCATCGAGTCTGCCAGAGGAGGGTGTTGCCATGTCACGAGGCGCGACGGGGAAGTTTTCAGCGGCTTTGTTGGTGTTATTGGGGCTGGGATTAATGGCCGCGGGCTGTGGCCCGAAAAGCGAGGAGCCTCAGACCGGGACGGCGCAGCCGCCCTCGATGACCCGGCTTGGGCCTGGGGGCGGAGGATCGACCTTTATCCCGACGTTTCATCCCCGGGATCCGAACCGGATACTGCTGCGCTGTGACATGGGCGGTGCCTATTTCAGCCCGGACGGCGGAAATTCCTGGGAGATGTTCAATTTCCTTGGGGGTGCCCGGGCCTTTGCATTCGACCCGTCCGACCCGGAGACCATGTACGTGGGTGGCGCCGGCCTCAATGTAACCCACGATGGGGGCGCAAGCTGGCAGCAGATTTTTCCGGCTCCGGAAAGCGTGACCCAGATTTCCTACGAAGGGGATCACGCTTCGCCCTCCTTCGTCACGACCGACAACTTCCCGCAGGGACCGGGGAACTCGGTCAGCGCGATCCTGGTTGACTCGCAGGACTCAAGCCACCTCCTGGCGGGCGTCAATGGTCGCAGCGACGGGCAAAGGCTGGCGGGTCTTTACAGTTCCCGCGATGGGGGCGGAGAGTGGAATCTCGTTGCCAAGCTCGACGGCCCGGTTTTGCGTATGCTCGAACTCCCCGGAGATCGCCGCCAGGTCGTGGTGTTATGGCGTCGGGGACGGCTGCTCCTCGACGAGAGCCGGGACGTGATGGTCGAAGAGGTTGGCCAGGTTTCGGAGGGGCTGTCGTCAGTCACCTCGGTTGACGGCGGGCTCAACCCGTCAAGCGGCCGCTTTCAACTCTGGGCGGTCGGCCGCCAGGAACGAGGCGCAATCGGGGAGGGAGGCGACCTGTTCCAGAGTCCCGATCTTGGAAAGACCTGGCAGAAGGTCGAACTGACGGTGAATGGCCTGAGTGGCGGCGATGCCCGGGCCTCGATTAGCGGGATCGCCTGCTCCAGTTCGGACGCCCGGATTGCCTACGCGACCTGTGACCGGTGGATGACTGAAGACTCCTCAGGCAGTGCCGGGCACTGGTATGGTGTTCTCAAGACGGCCGATGCAGGTGCCTCCTGGAACTGGGTCTACCAGGCCGGAGGGGGTCATTCCGACTACACTGTTCGAGATGGCGTCAGGGCGGCGAATGTCCATGACTCCTGGGTCCGTGAGGCCTTTGGCGGTGAGTACATCCGCATGCTCGACGTCGCAGTCGATCCGGGCAACCCCCAGACGGCGATCTTCACCGACTGGTACCGGGCGTTGAAAACCACCGACGGCGGATTGAACTGGAACGCACTGTACAGCGAAACGCTCGAAACCGGGGCGGTGCGATCCCGGGGACTCGACGTGACGACCTGTTACGGCGTTCACTTCGATCCGTTCAACTCGGACCACATCGCGGTCAGTTACACCGATATCGGTTATTTCCACTCCTTTGACCGGGGGCGAACGTGGCAGCGTTCGGTGCAAGGGGTTCCCCCCGCCTGGGACAACACCTGCTACTGGATGCAGTTCGATCCGGCCGTGCAAGGCATGATCTGGAGCGCGTGGTCTTCCTGGCACGACATCCCCCGGCTCAAGATGATCCGTCAGCCTGACTGGAAGGAGCTCGCCGTTGGAGGTGTCTGCCTTTCTGAGGACGGGGGCAAGAGCTGGGTCGTGACCAGCGACGGGCTCCCGGCAAACTCCCCGGTGACCAGCCTCGTCCTGGACCCGGATTCGCCAGAGCAGAGTCGGACGCTCTATGCTGCGATTTATGGCCAGGGAGTTTACAAAACCGAGGACGGAGGGGCGCACTGGACCCAGAAGAATCAAGGCGTTGGGCCCAATCTGAACGCCTGGGAACTCACCCGCGGGTCCGGCGGCTCCCTGTACCTCATCGTGGCGCACAACACTCAATTCGATGGAAAACAGGTCATGCCCGACCTGCAGCCGGGTGAAATCTACCGCAGCACGGATGGGGCCGAGCGCTGGGAGAAGCTGGCGTTGCCTCCTGGTGTCCGGTACCCCAATTCGCTGGCCGTCGATTCCGGAAACCCAAGACAGCTTTACCTGGCTTGCTGGGGTCGTATCACCCGGGGTGACTACGGCGCCGACGGCCCTGAGGGCTCAATGGCGGAAGTGGCCGGCGGGGCCTGGCGTTCCGACGACGGAGGCGCAACCTGGCAGTCGGTATTCGACCCCCAGGCTTACGTCTACGGGATTAGCCTGGATTCGCGGATTCCCGGACGTGTCTACCTGAATACCTTCCAGGGGGCGGCTTACTTCAGCAATGATTCGGGCCAATCGTGGAACCGCCTCGAAGGATACAACTTCGGCTGGGGCCACCGGGTGATCCCCGATCCGGAGGATCCTGCGATGGTTTACCTGACGACCTTCGGAGGAAGCGTCTACCATGGGCCGGTCGAACGAGCGCAGTGAATTCTGAGTCGGACCAGTCAGACAGGTCAGACTGGTCCGACCCTTTTCACCGGCTGACCGCAACCTCGTAACGGATTGCCTGGGGGACCACCTGGATGGCCCAGGCGCCGCCGTTTTTGACCGCCGCTTGGGTGCCGAGTTCGCTGTTACCGGGGCCGTAGGCGGTCACCGAGAGGCTGGACGCATCGGCGACGCGCGCCATCTGGGTCCGGACGTCGTCCCAGGCGAACTGTCCTTTCGGTCTTGTCAAAGAAAGGGATTCGACTCCCTCGACTGCCGTGATCGAAAGCCCGTCACCTGCCGCGGCCGGACGAACTGCGACGCTTCCGCCCGTGGTGATCCCCTGGAAAGTGCTCTCCTGGCCGCGACCATCCAGGAAGACGTATGCTGGAGAAGCGATCCGGTCGACGCGGTGACCATTGACCAGTCGAGGAGGATTCGAAGAAGCCGGGTCCCTGGGAGGCCAGCCAGCCGTAGGGCGGCAGCCGGAACTCCTCGCCTTCGGTGTTGACGATCCAGTCGTTGTCCCGGTTTCCATTGACCCAGATCTCGAGCCCGTTCCGATACCGGACGTGAAGCCGGGATTCCTTCCACAGGCCGCTGCGAAGCGCCGCTGAAGCGCTCACGAGACCGCCGTCTCCGCCGTAGTCGATGACCTCGGGCTTCTCCATGACGTAGCGACTCTGCAGTTGCTGCATCATGTAATAGGACCGGCAGGTCTGTCGGATTCCGTGAGTCTCTTCCACCAGCCAGGCCATGTGGCCGTAGGCGATCGTCGCGGCCAGAAACTGGTCGATGCTCCCTTCGATGCGTTCCGGCGAGCTCCATCCCTCGTCTTCGCGAAAAAAGCGCGCGGTCCAGGGCATCCCGATGTCCACGCTGAGCGGGTGCATCTTGAGCAGGTCAAAGTGCGGCAGATAGGGATACTCGCGGTATTTCAGATCGCTGTAGGTCAGGCCATAGTGACCCGTGGTCAGCCCCGCGTAGAGCCACTGGTGATTGCCTTCCGACCAGCAATGGTGGTCGTAGACGTCCTGATCGTGAAGCAGAAGTTCGCCGTAGGCGTAGAACGTGGCCGCGAAGGTGCCTGCTCCCGGTACCCGGGCGTCGTAATCGGTACGGGACCAGGGAGAGACCGCGGTGTGGACATCGGTATAGGCCGCGTTCGATCCGAACTTGCGGTGGATAACCGGTGCCAGTTTCCGGTCCATTTCCACGGCGAAGAGCGCCTTCGGAGAGTAACAGCGAGGCCAGGCGGTGATTAAGTCACCCGACGGCCGTCTCATCACCATGTCGATGTCCCAGTTGGAATTGACCGGGGCGTAGTCGGTGTAGTTGGTGTAGAGGCCGGAGCGCCATCCCAGTCTCTTTTGGGCGGCGACGAAGTCTTTCAGGGCGGCGTCGCCCCCTTTCTCAGGGGCTGCGAAAGTTCGAAATGTGAAGCTCTCACCTCCGTCGCGCCAGGCGATCTCGTGGTTGCACTGGGTGAGCATCTCGATCCCGTATTCGCGCAGCTTCCTCGACCGTTCCTTCTCTTTTGCGTAATCCTGTGGGCCCCACGTTTCCTGCCAGAGACGGGACCCGGCGATCTTGCCCTCCTTGGCCGGAGGATTGGGAATCGTGGGCAGGACCTCCTCGAACCGGGGCGAGAAGGTTACGAAGAAGCGTTCGAAGAGGTCGTTCCGTGTCCCGTCGGTTTTCGGGAGGTAACGGGTTCCTCCATTCAGGGCAACGGAGTTCCCCTGCACTTCATCGACTGTGTAGGGTTCGGATGCATTGGAACGGTACCAGTCCATCCAGACCGAGGAGAAGGAGGGGGAGTCTCCCCCGGTCATCAGGACGTTCAGGTGATGCCCCTCGTAGTTGAGGTACGGAATGGCAATCAGGGAGGGTTGCTCGACTCCGCCGATCGTGCCGTATGAGAGCCGTTCCGCCTTGCCGCCCCGGCAGATAAAGTCGACGACGAGGCTCTTTTGGAGCATGCGCAGGGCAGAGTCGACGGTGATTGAATCCCCTTCGACCGTGCCGGTCCAACGCCCTCGGACCGTGTTGTTGTCAAGCCATGCCCGTTCGAGTCGGAGATTCTCCAGTTCACTGGTGAAGGCCGGGCCGGCATCGACCATAGCCTGGGCGATCGTGCTTCCGTTCAATCGGACTTCGACGGGGCCCCAGAAGCGGTCTCCAGGGGTGATCACGTAATCCAGTCGCGCGTCGGGACCCTGGTAGGTGAACTCGTACCGGCCGTCCTGATCGGATGCAAAGAGTCGGTTCTCGAAATCGGCCACTTCGTTCTGAGGCAAAATAGTGGTGTCCCGAGTCGGGAAGGGAAGTCGACCCGGCCCGACGTTGGCTCCCGTTGACTGGCCGGGGAAGGGTTCCAGCCCTCTCCGGGGTCGGGGGGCAAAGGCCAATGGCTTAAGCTCTTCCTTGAAGAAGGCCAGGTCTTCAAGGAAGATTTCGCGATCCTCGGTGTTGCTGCAGCCATCCACCCGAATTCCCTCAAGTCGGAGCGGCGAGGCAGAGAGCAGGTCCTGCGGAAGGACGTGATGCACCAGCCACCACTCCCGCCAGCGAACCCGTGTCAGCGGCACTTCGTGGAGTTCGTCGTCGGCGTCCCGAATCAGCAGGGAGACCGGCACCTGGGGCGTCGACGGATCGGGCACCCAACCCCAGTTGTTGCCGTAGATCCAGACGGTTACCGCGGAAATCGGGTTGGGTAGCGGGATCGATTTTGGAGGACGGAGGGTTACCCGACTCTTCTCCGAGTCACCCCGGTAAACAAGTTGGGCGACAGGCGAGTCCCAGAGTTGCTGTTTACGGGATGTGATTAATCTGCCCGTGGCGCCGTTCTCGCACTCGAGGGCCCAGCCTTCGAGAGAATCGAAATTCACCAGGGGTTCCCGGACCGGTTTTCGGTCGGCAAGGACCATCTCGTAGGGCCGTTGTCCGACCTCTCCCGCAGGATCCAGCCCTTCGGCCGGGATTCTCTGCGATTCTCCCGACGAGAGTTGAACGCCAACGATTGAAAGGACTATTGGAAGGGCGAGGCAGTTGAAGCCCCAGAGTTTCCCGCGGTTCATAAGGCATTCTCCTTGGCTGATCTCTCCTTGTAGTGCAGGGCAGTCTTCCCGTCAAGGCCCATCGCGACGTTTGCCGACAACCTGAACCTCACAGCCGTGGCACAATAGTCTGCACTCCGTCAGGGCGGGTTGCGGATCGTTGTGGGCTCGTTGTTTGGGCGGGACGACCGAGAGAATAAGCTATGGAAAGAGGTTCATCGGAAAGGAAGGCATCCTGGCAGACCTTCCGCTTCGCATTCTGGTCGATTATCTGGCCGCGCCGGAAACTGGTGTTGACCGGGTTGGGCCTGATCCTTGTCAATCGGCTTTCGGGCCTGGTGCTCCCCGGTTCGAGCAAGTACGTGATCGACAACGCCATCAACAAGGGGGATCTCCAACTCCTCAAGTGGCTTCTCCTGGGGATCGCCGTGGCGATCCTGATCCAGGCGGTGAGTTCCTTCTATCTGACCCAGTTGCTGAGCATCGAAGCCCAGTTCCTGATCTCGCGCCTCAGATCCCAAGTCCAGGAACATATCATCCGGCTGCCCCTGGGGCGGTTCGACAACACGAAGACGGGCGAATTCGTGTCCCGGATCATGAGCGACGTGGAAGGTGTCCGAAACCTTGTCGGGACCGGGTTGGTCCAGCTCTTCGGAGGGGTGCTCACCGCCATCTTTGCGTTTGTACTCCTGTTGCTGATCGATCCTCTGATGACGGCTGTCGTCCTCGGTCCGCTGGCCGTTTTCGGCCTGGTTTCACTGAAGGCGTTCGGGTACATCCGCCCGATATTTCGGGAACGGGGGAAAATCAATGCAGAGGTGACCGGGAGGCTGACCGAGTCCCTGGGCGGCATCAGGGTGATTAAAGGGTTCAATGCTGAACGTCAGGAAATCTCGGTGTTCGAAAGTGGAGTCGAACGAATCTTCCGCAACGTCAAGAAGTCGATGACGGCAACCAGCCTGGTCACCAGCCTGGCCACTCTCCTGCTTGGGTTGACGGCGGTCGGGATCATCGGGATCGGAGGCTGGCAGATCATCGGCGGGAGAATGACGATCGGGGACTTTTTTGCATTCACGCTCTACCTGGGGTTTCTGATCACCCCCATCGTCCAGATGAGCAATATCGGCAGTCAGATGACGGAAGCCTTTGCCGGCCTGGACCGGACCCAGGAGATACTCTCCCTGGCTCGCGAGATCGATGACCCTCGGAGGACGCTGGAACTCGAGGACTTCAAGGGTGAACTGTCATTTCGGGACGTCTACTTTGCCTACGACGAAGGAGTGGATGTACTGAAAGACATCACGTTCGACGCTCCCCCCGGAACGGTCACTGCGCTGGTCGGAAGTTCAGGGTCAGGCAAGACCACGATTGCAGGGCTCGCCGCCTCGTTTCTGAACCCCCGTTCGGGTGAAGTGCTGGTCGACGGGATCGATCTCTCCACTGTTACGCTGGACAGCTTTCGCCGCTGCCTCGGTGTGGTCCTGCAGGACGAGTTCCTGTACGACGGGACGATCCGGGAGAACATGATGTTCGGGAATCCGGACGCGAATGAGGACCAACTCATGCGGGCAGTCGAGGCTGCTCATGTGACCGAGTTTGTTGGACGCCTCGAGAAGGGCCTGGAATCGGTTATCGGAGAGCGCGGCGTCAAACTGTCGGGAGGGCAGCGCCAGCGACTGGCGATCGCGCGTGCCTTGCTGGCCGACCCAAGGATCCTGATCCTCGACGAGGCGACCTCGAACCTCGATGCTGAGAGCGAGCTTTACATCCAGGAAAGCCTCAAGACACTGATGAAGGGACGGACCACGCTGGTTATCGCGCACCGTCTAAGCACGATCCGGCGTGCCGACCAGATCCTCGTGATCGAAGGGGGAAGCATCGTCGAGCGGGGCACTCACGACGAATTGATGGCCCGGCAGGGACGATACTATCAGCTCTATACCTACCAGGCCCGAATCTGAAGTGGAGACGGAGTTGATTAAGAGCTCATCTGTGATGGCCGTCACCGGGCGCCGGGCTCGTCCTTCGTATCCTTTTCAGGAAAGTGGAGGGTCTGATGAATCGAGCGAAGGATTTTGGAGACAAGGGCGTTAATCGATCTCGCGGTTTCTCTTTGCTTGAACTGATGATCGTCATCGCAGTGATCGCAATAATCGCGGCGTTGGCAGTTCCCAGCCTGATCAGTTCCAAAAAAGCCGCTTTCGAGGTTGCAGCGATCGCCTACATTCGCACCTGGTCCTCGGCCCAGGAGATTTACTACAATTTGCATAGCTGCTATGCGAACGACGACGAGCAGTTGCTGGCAGCGGGATTGATCGGCAACCCCGATCCGGACCGCATGGGTTACAATTTCAGCCTCGACAACCCGGCGGGCTCGAGGACCCAATGGTGGGGCACCGCGAGCCCGAGTAATCCGGGAGTCACGGGAGATCGCTATTTTTTCATTGACCAGTCCGGACTCATACGATGGAGCGTGGGCGGGCCGGCCAATGTCGGGTCTGCGCCACTGGATTCATCCGGACCGCAAAACTGATTTCCCCGGTGATCATTGTCACAATTCTCCGGTAACTCGCCGGGTACTCTGTGCTGGCTGTGAGTATGTCTCGCAATCTTCCGTTTCCAGACCGAAGAAGACGGCCGACGCCGCCGATTTCCCGCTACCTGTTTCGCGGCCGGCGGCGTAAGCCGGGTCCCGGAGAACCGAACAGCTACGTCGATCGGCCTCCGGCCGCGGGCTGGGCGTGTGCCGTGAGCCTGATCTTGTTGTCGACCCTTGACGCCGTATTTTCCCTTCGCCTGTTCGACAATCGAAATTTCCACGAGATGAACCCCTTGCTTCATCTCGGGCTGCAACACAGTGACGGAGCCTTCCTCGCGATCAAGCTGGGCCTGACATTGTTTGCGGTTTTCGTGCTTCTGCTTCACTGGAATTTCGTGATCGCCAAACGGAGGATTCGAGTTGTCTGGCTGATCGGGACGCTGATCCTCACCTACCTTTCTATCGTCGTCTACGAGATCGCTCTCCTGTCCGGCGGCTGAGATTCAACTCCGGCGGGCAGTCTTTTAATCTTTGGAAATTTTTGAGCGCTTCCAGCGAAACACTTGGGGCCTGTCTGCATCATACTCAGTGGAAGCATACTCCACTCCTCCTTAAGGGCACGGCAGCGCCACTTGTCTCGCAAGACGGCGCTGCCGTTGCCTTTTTTGCTCCCGGGTCAAACAATGCTTTGAGGAGAAAAGCGCTTGACGAAGTCTTCATCCCACGTCACTGGAGAGTTGTTTGCCTTTTTCCGCGAGCTCCGCGAGAACAACAACCGCGAATGGTTTGCCGCCAACAAGGATCGATTCGAATGCGTGGTGCGGGAGCCACTGCTGCAATTCATCCGGGAGTTCGACTTCCGGCTTCGTGCTATTAGTCCGAACTTTGTGGCGGACCCCCGACGCTCTGGAGGGTCGCTTTTCCGGATCAACCGCGATATCCGGTTTTCGAAGGACAAGAGCCCTTACAAGGTTGCGGCCGGCATTCAGTTCCGCCACCGAGCCGGCAAGGATGTACACGCTCCCGGCTACTACCTCCACCTTGAGCCGGGAGGATGCTTTGCAGGCTGCGGGATCTGGCGGCCCGATGGCCCGACTCTTCTCAAAATCCGCAGGGCGATCGTGCGGCGTCCTGAGGACTGGAGCGATGCGCTGCGGGATGGCTCGGATCCCAGACGATTCAAGCTCGGCGGAGATCGCCTCCGACGTCCCCCGAAAGGCTTCGACCCCGCACATCCACTGATCGAGGACCTGAAGTGGAAGGACTACGTGCTTTTTCGCGACCTCGGTGAAGAGCAGGTGCAGTCTCCGGGGTTCATCGACGAGTTTGCCGCGACATGCCAGGAGGGGGCCTCATTCATGAAGTTCCTCACGGAAGCTGTCGGCCTTGACTGGTAGGTATGCGTTGAACAGGAGGCGGGGATGGCGACGGAGCTCTCATTTCAGCCTCTTGAGCGATGAGGATGGCCCTGCTAGATTCGTTTCATGAGACACCTCCTCACCGGTTGCTCCGGGAAGAATTTTGGACTGACGCGCACGGGCGGTTGGGGACTCTGTTTGTTGTCCCTGCTTGCCCTGGGATTTTCAGCCTGCACGAAGTCCGCTGTGGATGACGATGGGAGTGCCGCAGTCGCTCGGGCCATGACTTCGGTTCGCGCTGCTGAGGCGGTGGCCGACGCGGATCCTGCCCGGCCTTCTTTTCACTTTCGGCCCCCGGCCTATTGGATGAACGATCCCAACGGAACGATCTTTGCTGATGGTTACCTCCAGCTCTTCTATCAACACAACCCCTACGGGGACAAGTGGGGGAATATGCACTGGGGACACGCCCGCAGTCGGGACCTGGTTCACTGGGAACAATTGCCCATCGCGCTGTGGCCCTCGAAAGCTCTCGGCGAGGAACACTGTTTCTCCGGGTCCGCTGGGTTGTCCGACGGCCGTCCCCTGCTGATTTACACCAGCGTAGCTCCTTCCGGCGGGCGACCGAACGAGCAGTGGGCGGCTTTGGGCACACCCGACTGGCTGAAGTGGCAGAAGTTCTCGGGCAACCCGGTTCTCTTCCTGGATCAGGCGGGTGGTCCTAAGCTGGGACGAGACTGGAGAGACCCGTTTCTTTTCAAGTCCGGGGGACGAACATTCCTGGTCCTGGGTGCCGACACGGAGGATCGGGCCGTGATTCCGCTCTATGAGGCGACCGATGACTCCCTCCTGAAATGGATCTTTCGCGGGTTCCTATTTGATTGGCCGAAGTCGGAAATCGAGTTTCCAGAATGCCCGAACTTTTTCCCCCTCGGAGATAGGTGGGTCCTGATCATTTCTCCGTACGACCGGCTGGAATACTGGATCGGGTCATTTTCCCCCGAGCAGGGCAGGTTCGAGCCGGAGCGGCAAGGGATCCTGGACTATGGCGAGGGTGAGAGCGCCAACTATTATGCCAGCAATATCGCGTTTGACGGCGATGGGACCTGCTGGCTTCTGGGATGGGTGAGAGGATTTCCGGAAGGGAGGGGTTGGAACGGTTGTCTGGCTCTTCCCCGGAAATTATCCCTCGACTCCGAGGGGGAGCTCGTCCAGGAAGCGGTCCCGGGCCTCGCGGATCTGCGCGGAAAAGAGGAGGACTGGAGCCGGGTGAAGGTGGTGGGCCTGACGACGCTCGTGAAAGACTTTTCAAACCGGTCGGGGGAACTTCAAGTGCGTATCGAACTGGGCGGGGCGTCCCGGGCGGGGGTGCGATTTACCGGCAATGACGGAGCCGAGTTGAGTTGGGACGGGGACACTCTTCGCGTGGCGAGTTCCGAACTTCCCGCTGCCGGTTCGGCGGTTGAGCTGCGTGCTTTTCTGGACAAGAGCGTCCTCGAAGTCTTTGCGGACGGCGGTAAGGTCGCCGCTAGCCGGGTCGTGATGCCGGCCGCTGAAACTTCCCAAATCGACCTCTTTTCGGAAGGCGGCGCGGCGGTGATGGATGTGTCCTTCTGGCCGATGGAAGGAACCTGGCAACCTTCCGGTTCCGAAGGAGGTTCTCACTGAGCCTTTGTGGAAGGCAGGGAAGCGGACAACCTCATGTCGGCAGCTTTCCCCTCGCCGATCTGTTCGTCGTTGGGTTTGCCGGGTTCTTGCTGCTCGGGGCGGCTGTCTCCTGTTCCAGTCCGGCGGTTGACCAGGTTCGACAGTCGGTGTCGCTCAACGGAACCTGGGATTTCTACCCCGCCGGAGGGAGTCAGCGATTCGACATCCAGGTGCCGTCGTTCTGGGATGCACCCCAGGACTATGGGTACCCCCAGGAGTGGCTGCATCTGCGCCATGGGGTCTACCGGCGCAGGTTTCTCTTGCCCGATGGAGCTTCGGACCGGGAGATTTTACTCGATTTTCGCAGGATCTCCGTCCTGTCCCAGGTTCTGGTCAACGGTCACCGTGCGGGCGGAGAAACCACCGATGGCTACCTGATGATGCAGCTTCCTTACGTCCTGGACATCACTCCGCTGGTGAAGTTCGACTCGGAGAACGAACTCGAGGTACGGGTCTGGGGCGGACAGAGCCTGGTTCACGGTGAGGATCAGCTGAATTTGGAAGAACTGGACTTTCCCGCCGATGTCTTCGCCGACGGGAAGCTGCTCTATCCCTATGGCGTCGATCATTACGACGGCCGACGGGGTATCAACGGCGACGTGAAACTCCGGTTCGTCCCAAAGGTCCGAGTCTCAGATGCCCAGATCATCACCGATCTGAAGGGGAACCGGAGTTCTGCAGACGACGAGATCACGATTCGGATGACTGTGGAGAACGACACCTCGAGTGAAGCCTGGATCACCTTGCGTTGCCGGGCGGTGTCGACGGCGGGCAGGCGAGGAAAGGACTTCCTTTCCCGGACGCTTGAAATCCCGCCGGGATCCCGCGAAACGGTTTCCTGGGAATCGGTACCCTGGACGGACGCTTCCTACTGGTGGCCGTACGATCCTCACCTGTACCGGGTCGAGGTCGAGCTGGCCGGGGCCGGAGAGGTCCTTGACCGATCCGAGTATCGATTTGGGTTCCGAGAATTCAGGGTGGTAGGGAACCACTTCGAGCTCAACGGAGTTCCGGTGAAGCTGCGAGGAGATGCCTTCGAGTTCTCATGGCACGAAGGGTACCGGCACGGCCCGGCGACGGCACCGGTGATTTCCACCAGGGAACTTGTTCCGGCGATGCAGCGACGCCTGCTGGAAGAGTACCGACAGCTGAACATGAACGTTCTGAGACCACACAAGGCGAGCGGGATCGACCTGCTCTATGACCTCTGTGACGAGTCCGGCATGATGGTGATGGATGAGGCCCCATTCTGGGAGACCTTTCAACGGACCGACGACCGGGCCCGTTTCAATTACATGGATTGGGTGCGCCGCTGGGTGACCGAGCGGAGGAACCACCCTTCTATCGTGATGTGGATCATCGGGAACGAGTGCTGGGGTTCTCGCCTCCCCGAATTCACCTACCAGGCAGCCCGCGAAGTGGATTCCACGCGGCCGGTCTTTCACGAGGGCATCCGCCCGGGTGATTTCGAGGGAGACGTGGAATCGATCCACTACACGGGTGGCTATCCGATGGAGGTTTTCAACACCACTGATCTCTACGGGATTTACACCAACAACTCTTCGAAGCCCATGGGTGAAGGAGAAGCTCTCTTCGCAGACGGGTGGCCCCTTAAGGCGGCCGACGGAAGTCTGAGCGGCAATCGCACCGAGCGTGGTGAGTGGAACAATCCGGATCGGATTTCTCAGGCGGAATGGGTTCGCGGAGTTGCCCGATTTCTCCGTGCCATGCGTTTTGCGGGACTCTCCGATTCCCGGCTCTACGCTGACTGGTGGTACTGTTTCGAACCGGTCGAAGAGACGATCCGGCCGAATTGGGACGATCCTGCGGCCGATGGTATCAAGCCGAAAGTCCTGGATCGGCCGATCGTGAATGTGTCCGACCCGGCCTTTCCGGATGTGATCCACGGGGACGGCTATGAATACTGGAGAGACTCCTGTGCCCCGGTTGCGGTATTCGACCTCGAGCACGACCGGACTGGTGTGATCGGTGTTCGACGCCCGGTATTTCGGATCGGGGAGCGGATCGACCGAAGGATCGTGGTGTACAACGATGAACTCAATGGCGGCACGACGGTCGATGTCAATTGGTCAATCGGAGTGTTGCACCCTCGTGACGGTGTTTTGAATCCGCTCGGATCCAGGACTGAAACGTACGAAGTGCCCTACGGTGAAAAGATGCTGGGCCGTTTTGATTTCAGGATTCCCGTAACGGAGGGAGGCGGTTGGCTGATTCTCACCCTGTCGGCCTCCAAGAACGGTGTCCGCCTCTTCGAAGAACAGAACCGTCTCGGAGCCCTGGTCAACGAACCCGATCCCCAGTTGGTCGTCGAACCCGGTGAGATCGACCTCGGAATCCTGAATCCGGAACGTGCCCGCCAGTTGCGAAGGATAAAGCTCATCAACGTCGGAGGCGGCAATTCACTCGCCTGGACCTTGGTCCGTTCGGGAGGCCCGGTCGTGACCACCGCCACCGAAGGGAACTTGAGGGGAGAGCAGGAGATCTATTTCACGGTGGACCTGTCCGGGGTGGTCCCGGGACAGACCTGCGAGCAGACACTCCATTTCGACGCCGGGGCCGGAGGGACTTCGGATGTGACCGTTCGATTCGCGACCGATTAGGGTCATTTGATGCGTGACAGGACACTAGTCCCACATTGATCGGATTCTTGCAGCAATATCCATCCCCTCTCCGTCCGTTGCCGGTTCTTCATCGACTTCCCGGGCTTGCGCCGAAGAGTACTGCTCCATGGAGGATTCGACATCGTCGGTGATGAAACGGCAGCGCTGGGCATAACTGTGTCGATCGGTAAAGGAATGCCGGCTGTGGTAGTAACGCAGCGGCCAGACCACGTAAAGGAAGTCCCGAGCCCGTGTCATGGCGACGTAGGTCAACCGGAGTTCCTCTTCGATCTCCTGCTTCGAGCCGGTGGACATGTCCGACGGCAGGCAGCCGTCGGCGGCGTGAATCACAAATACCGAGTCCCATTCACCGCCTTTCGCAGAGTGGATGGTGGAGAGCACCAGCCAGTCCTCGTCTTTGTCCGGCGGTCCCGCCAGGTCTGAGGTCGACGTCGGAGGGTCCAGGTGGAGGTCGGTCAGGAACGCACGCCGGGATCTGTGCCGCGACGCGATCTGCTGCAGGTTCTCCAGGTCCCGTCGGCGAACCGCCGGGTTCTCGTAAAGCTGTTCGAGCATCGGGTCGTACAGTTTCCGTATCAGTTCGATCTGCTCCGCCGGCCCGGTCTTCTGGTCCCCGCGAAGTTGCCCGAGAAGCCGTGCGTAACGGGCCAGCCTGCCGGTTGCGGCCGCGGGTGCGCGGAACGTGGCCAGGGTTCCTGGATCATAGTTGTTGGAGGCGACGTGGGCGAACGCTCTTGCCGCTGTTCCCGGGCCCACGCCCTCCACCAGCTTGAGGATCCGGAACCAGGCGATTTCATCCCTCGGGTTCTCGACCACCCTCAGATACGCGACCAGGTCCTTAATGTGGGCGGCTTCCAGAAACCGGAGGCCGCCGTACTTGTGGTAAGGGATGTTTCTCCGGGTCAGTTCGGCCTCCAGAGAATTCGACAGGTGCGCGGCCCGAAAGAGAACCGCCTGGCGGCGCAGGGGGATGTTCTCTTCGTAATGCTCGAGGATGTGTTTGACGACGAACTCATCCTGGTCCCGCTCGTCGAGGCAGGTCACGAGGAGCGGTCGCCTGCCTTCTCCGCGGGTCGATCTGAGGTCCTTTGTGTAGCGCTTCGAGGCCTGTCGGATCAACCGGTTGGTGGTTTCCAGGATGGGCGACACGGACCGATAGTTCTGCTCGAGCGTCACCATCGTCGTGCCGGGAAAGTCGTCGGGGAAACGAAACATATTGTCGATGGAGGCGGCGCGAAAACTATAGATGCTCTGGGCGTCGTCGCCCACCACCATGATGTTGTCGTTTGGGATCTGGAGTCCCCGCAGAATTGAAGCCTGCAGCTTGTTGGTGTCCTGGTATTCGTCCACCAGGACGTGATCGAAGCGTTGTCCGATCAGCCTGCCTGCTTTGGGGTCGGCCAGAAGTGTCGCCAGGTAGAGAAGCAGGTCGTCGTAATCGAGGACCTGGCGCTGTTGTTTCCGCTCCACATAACGGCGGAACAGCAGCTTGAGCTGGTCCTTCCAATCGGCACACCAGGGGAAGAAGCGATCGACGACCTCTTCGAGGGATTCCTCCCCGTTGACTCTCCTGGAGTAGATAGCCAGACAAGTCTGCTTGCGAGGAAACCGCTTTCCTTTCTGGTGGAGGTCAAGTTCGTGGCGGATGACGTCAATCAGGTCCTCGGCATCCGCCTGGTCCATGACCGTGAAATCGGGTGACAACCCCGCGAGCTTCCCGTGAAGTCGCAGCAGGCGGCTGGCAATAGAGTGAAAGGTTCCGCCCCAGACTCGACCGGTTTTGCCGGACTGGCGCTCGACGATCGACATGGCCCGCCGGATCATCTCTTCAGCCGCCCGGCGCGTGAAAGTGAGCAGGAGGATCCGCTCAGGCCGGGTTCCTCTGGCGATGAGATAGGCTACCCGGCAGGCGAGAGTTCGCGTCTTTCCGCTGCCTGCTCCTGCCACTACGAGGAGCGGACCGGTCTCGTGGCAGACTGCACGGCGCTGCTCGTCATTCAGTTCGGCCAGCCAGGGAAAATCATCGGACATTGAGGTGTAAGTCTATCCCACGTCGGCGTCATCTTTTAGAATCCGGAACCAATAGGTTGAGAATCCCTGAAACTGTTGCAGTGCAGTTGTCGTAGAAGCTTCCAAGGCACTCTCGTTGTTTGGAGCGGCATGAACGGTACGATTCGCAAGACCCCACTGGTCCTCGGTATTGTTTTGACCCTGGTAGCGGTGATTCTGCTACTCCTGGTGCTCTTCCACAACGAACTCTTCCCGGAGTACTCTCCTGCCCATCGGGGTTACGATCTTGCAATCGAAGCCGGTTGTTTCTCCTGCCACGGTTCGGGGGGGCCGAGTTCAATCAATCCAATACGGACGGGAGGGGCGGCAGAGTCTGTTCCCGCGCTCTACTCAGAGCGGCATTCTCCTGACGAATTGAGGCAGTGGATTCGCAACGGGGTGTCCGACGCGCAGTCGCGGTCTGCGGCCTACCAGCAGGGAAGGGAACGTCGAATCCTCCACATGCCTGCCTATGGGGAACGTCTCATCGACCCGGAGATCAATGACCTGGCCAGTTTCGTGGCGGTGAGGCAGTATCGCGCCGAAGCCTTGAAGACCGGCTCGCGGTCCGAGGGAGAGAGCCTTGCCCGCAAGTATGCCTGTTTCACCTGTCACGGTGAATTGGGCCAGGGAGGTGTCGAGAACCCCGGGTCGCTCAAGGGTTACGTCCCCGGGTTTTTCGGCAGCGACTTCAGGGCCCTGACGCGAAACGGGAACCGGCAGGACATCCGCGAGTGGATTCTGGACGGGCACTCCCAGTTCTTCTGGGGGCAGGGTTTTGCAGGGTTCAACCCGGGACGGTACTTCACCAACCGGCAGGCCATTAAGATGCCGGTCTACCGGGACGTCATACCGGAGGAGGAACTGGACACGCTGGCCGACTTTCTTGTGGACCTTATGGACAGGGGACCGCTCGACCTCGAAGGTCTCTTTGAGTTCCGTCCAGCGAAGAGTCACCGGGAACAACCGGAGCAGGGGACTGCTCCCGCTGCCCCGGCGAATGACGCTCCGGCGCCCGGGTTCTCCCGGGTAGCGGTTATTCTCCAGGACCACTGCCTGGAGTGCCACGGACCTGAGAAGCAGAAGAGCGGCTATCGGATGGACTACCGGGACGCGGCGCTGAAAGGTGGAGACATTGCGTTCTTTAACGGCAAGGCTGCGGTCAAACCGGGCGAACCCGCGGAAAGCCTGATGTACGAATTTGTCACGGCGGAGAAGGAGTTGCCGCTGGAAGAGATTCATCCCATGCCCCCGGACGACCGCCCTCGACTGTCCCCTGAAGAGGCCGACACCATCAAGGAGTGGATTCTGAAAGGTGCAGCTTGGCCCGATGGTTTGATCCTGGGCCGTTCCAAATAGTAAGGAGATCGACTACATGAAACGAGTGCTTTTGCTTGCTCTGATTTTATCTACTGTTACCGTGCCGCTCCTGGTTGCCTCACCTGCGAATTCCGCTGTCTTCGAGGAAGATACGCCCCTCGCCAAGCACATGGACAGCATCAACGATCACCTGCGCGAACTGCGTGGACAGATTGGAGATGCCGCCAGGAAGGCCGAGAATCTGGCGATCGTGCAGACTGTCCGGGAGAACTTCGAAGAGGCCCGAAAGCTGGTTCCCGAAAAAGCCGCCGAACTCTCGGGGCCGGACCGGGAAGCCTTTTTGAAGGGTTTCCGGTCCAAGATCGATCAGGTTCTTGGGACTGTTGACGAACTGGCTAAGGCCATTGACTCCGGCATGACCGACGAGGCCGGGGAACTTCTGGTGAAGTTGAATGACCTGAAAAAGGAGGGCCACTCCGAGTTCAAGAAGCCCGAGTAGCCCGGCACCATTCGAGGGCGCTCTGGAACATCTGAAGCCAGGGGGATGCCTCGAGGGACTGCTTCCAGTCCTCGGGCATCCAGCCCCACTGCCACTTGAGGATGGTCCGCTCCGGGTGCGGCATCAGGGCAAGGTGGCGCCCGTCCGTCGAACAGAGCCCGGCAATCCCGTGAGCCGAGCCATTGGGGTTGAACGGGTAGCGTTCGGTCGCTTCCCCCGAGTCGTCAACGAAACGAACCGGTGCCAGGCCGAGTCTCAGCACTTCGTCCCGGATCTCCGGGTCTGGAAAGTAGGCGCGGCCCTCGCCGTGCGCGACCCAGATCGGGAGCACCGAACCGACCATCTTTGAGAGCATGATCGATGGGCTGGATTCGATCCGGACGGTGCTGAATCGTGACTCAAACCGGCCGCTGCTATTCTGTATAAAGCGCGGCCGCCTGACTTCGGGGATGCCGGGCATGGGGACCCATCCGAGCAGAGCCGCCAACTGACAGCCATTGCAGACGCCCAGGCTGAAGGTGTCCG
Organism: uncultured Acidobacteriota bacterium; assembly: GCA_963777605.1. GTDB lineage: Bacteria > Acidobacteriota > UBA6911 > RPQK01 > JAPXNP01 > CAVZRV01. The sequence goes on along the minus strand of CAVZRV010000031.1, from coordinate 447,339 downwards.
GTCGCCGGTAAAAGGATGCAAACTGTTCCTGGAGCTGTTGCTTGAAACGGATCAGGGCCGCCCAACCTTTGGCCGAGTCGAGGACATCCGCGTAGCTGAACCCGCCGACGAAAGTGATGCCCCGGAATTCGTCCAGGCTGATCCGTTCCTCGACCAGGTCGGTCATCGTGACATCCCAGGTTTCGAAGCCGGCCAGGTGAAAGGCTGAGGTCATTTCCCGGTCGCCGTTACTGCCTTCCTCGCGAAGAACCGCCACCTTGAATTCCGACCTCCGGGACCCCGTAACCGGCGTGCAGGACCGGGGTTCGAAGGTGACCTGAAGTGGAGGCGGGGTGCGTTCCCTGAGGCTTTCCCTCTCCTGCTGGACGCATTCCGGGTTGGCCTGCAGGAGTTCGAGTTGATAGCTGGTCTCCTCCCAGATATCGCGGAGCCTGGTCATGTCGTCGTCCAAAAGCACCTTTCCGTTACGGGTCACCCGAATTCCAGGATCTTCATGGGTCTGACCGATGAGTTCGCACGGGAGTCCGGCCTGCCGGAATCTTGCGAGCAGGGACTCGAGGTTTTCGGTGGCGACTTCGAGGACAAGCCCAAGTTCTTCGCTGAACAGCACGTCCAGGTCCCCGACCGAATCCGCCCCCTCGAGGGCGATGTCGATCCCGCAATTGCCCGAGAAGGCCATTTCCAGCAAGGTCGTGATCAGTCCCCCGTCGCTGCGATCGTGGCCGGCCAGAAGCCTGCCTTCTGAGATTAGCGACTGGATCTCGCTGAATGCACGCTTGAGCTGGGAGGTGTCATCGAGGTCGGGAGGGATGTCGCCGACCTGGCCGAAGACATGGGCCAGTGACGATCCACCAAGCCGGTTCCGACCGTTACCGAGATCGACCAGCACGAGGCAACTCTCTCCCGGTTTCTTGAGGTCCGGGGTGACGACCTGGTTGACGTCCGGGCAGGTTGCGTACCCCGAAAGGACCAGCGCTCCCGGCGCTTTCACGGTTTCATCTCCTTCGCCGCCTGGAGCGGGAGCCAGTGCCGCCATCGAAAGGCTGTCTTTGCCGCCGTCGATGGCAATCCCGAGGTCGATCAGGGCATCGCTGAGAGCCAGCGCTGCGTCGTAGAGGGCAGACCCTTCACCCGCCAGTTTTGCTGCCCACATCCAGTTGCCGGAACACTTGACATGCTCCAGTGAACTGATCCGGGCCCAGACCAAGTTGGTGAGCATCTCACCCAGGCACATTCGGGCCATGGCGGAAGGATCGAGGAGACTCAGGACAGGCTTCTCCCCGATCGACGTGGCGGCTCCGGTCGTCCCGAAATGGCTTTGGGCAATAACCGCACAGTTCGAGGTGGTCAACTGAAGTGGACCCACGCACTGCTGGCGGGCAACCAGTCCGGTGACACTGCGGTCGACCTTATTGGTCAGAAATCGTTTGGAGCCGACCGACAGGAGGCGAAGGACTCGTTCCAGGGCTTCGCCGACGGACAGGTCTTCAGGAAGATCGAGGGCCGAGCGGTGAGGCTCAACGCGCTGGTCCCGAAAAACCTTTCTCGGCATGTCTCCAAGGACCCGGTCCAGTTCCAGGTTGACCGGCGTGGATCCGTCCCGTTCGTCGTGGACTACGATTCGCCCGTCTCCCGTGATTCTCCCAACGAAAGCGACCGGCACCTTCTCCCGTTCACACAGGCGGCGAAAGAGGGCGGCATGTTCGTCCCGGAGCAAAAGTGCGTCCTGCTCCTGGTATTCGGCCACCCAGATTTCGAGAACCGAAAGGGTCTCGTCCCCGACGGGGATCGAGCGGATTTCAACCCTGGCCCCGGCCGGGTTGACGATCTCCTTGAGAACGTTGCAGTTGCCGCCGGCGCCCTGGTCGTGGATGCTGACGATCGGGTTGCGGTCTCCCAGTTCGACGCAGGCCCGGATGACGCGGTTGACCTTTTGCTCCATTTCCGCGTCCCCTCGCTGAACCGCATTGAAATCGAGTTCGGCGACGTTCTCACCCTGGACCATGCTGGAGGCGGCTCCCCCACCCATCCCGATGCGGTAGGCCGGTCCGCCGATCTTCACGACCCACATCCCGACCCCGGGATCCTCCTTGGTGCGGTGATGGGCGCTCATCTGGCCGATCCCGCCGGAGAACATGATCGGCTTGATCCACTCGCGACGCTCACCACTGGGCAGGCGCAAGGCGAACGATCGGGTGTAACCGTTGATCACCGGTTCTCCGAACTTGTTGCCGTAGTCGGAGGCGCCGTTGCTGGCCTCAATTTCGATCCGAAGCGGGGATGCCAGGTTTGAGGGGTAGCGGAAGGTGGGATCCTCCCAGGGCAGAGAATAGCCTGGAATGTAGAGGTTCCCGACGCAGTAGGCGGCCGTGCCGGCAACCACGAGAGAACCCCGGCCGGTAGCGTGGACATCGCGAATTCGCCCGCCGGTCCCCGTCTCGGCTCCCGGGAAAGGGGCCACACCCGAGGGGAAATTGTGGGTCTCTGCCGAAAAAGTGATGTCGTAATCGACGTCCCTCTCGAGGAACCGGCAGGGATGGCCCGGCGTTTCGGGAAGGATCGTGGCAGCTCGATATCCCCTGATGGCACTGGAGTTGTCCCGGAACGCGATCGTGCTGTTGCTCGGATTGATGTCCAGCGGTTTCTTGACCAGGCCGAGGAGGTGCCCGGGCACCTCGGTCCCATCGATGATCAGCCTTCCCTTGAAAAACCAGTGGCGCGAGTGTTCGCTGTTGGACTGCGCGATGTCGAAGCACTCGACATCCGTCGGGTTTCTCCTGAGGACATCACGGAAGAGTTGCGTGTAGTAGTCCAGGTCCCAGTCGTCAAAAGCCAGCCCGGCGGACCGGTTCAATTCTTCCAGGGCGGATCTTCCTTCCGCCATGACCGGCACTTCCATCGGCCGTTCCGGTTCCATGCCGCTTTCAAAAGTTCCCAGCGGTTCCGCGTAAACGCACTCCGTCATCCGGTCGTGAACCAGTGCGGCAAACGCCTGGAGAATCGATTCATCGCGGGACGCTGAACCGGAGAGGCGGTAGCGGCGAGAGCGCTCGATCTTACGGACCTTGTCGAGCCCGCAGGCGTGAAAGATGGAGACCGCGTTGGTGCACCAGGCGGTGTTGAAACTCAGCCGAGGGCCAACCTCCACGACGCCCGGAGAGGATCCGAGGAAGCTTTCCCTTGAAAACCTGGCCGGTTCGAAGGTCTCGGACAGAAGCCAGGTCAGCAAAGCCTCTTCGCGGGAATCAAGGGGAGCCGAAAGCTGCACGTTGAAGCAGAACTCGGTCGCGAGAGTTTCGATGGCCGTTGAGATCTGGAGCCGGATCTGGTTCAGCAGGGATCGGCGTTGTTCGGAGGAAAATCCCGGACTGCGAAAGTAATGCACCACGTTCATCCTGACTCCTTCCCCTTCAGGCAAAAAAAGAATTATCGCATCGAAGTCGGACGTCGATGCACGCCGGTCCCTCCGATGCCAACGTTCGATTGAACTCGCATTATTCGGAGCCGTCGAAAACGCAATCTCTCCTGTCTGAACGATGAATCTGGACCTGCACGGCGCATGATGTCTCCGGCCGTCAGCCGCCCGAGTTCATCTTGCGGTACGACTTGCCCCGCCACCTGTGGCCTGCACTTCATGCGGCTTAAGGTGCACGGATCCCTGTCCGACAGCACAACTTCAGGGCTGATTCTTGATGGGTGACCGTGGCCCCAGGCACACAGGACTGCAGCCTTTTCGGGCCCGCCTTGAGCACTTCGTCAGGGCAGCCGGCCTTGAAGAGCTTGAAATTCTCGATGTAGAGAGCGGCCAGCGCGTCGTACTTTTTCCAGTACTCATCCTTGCTCCCCCAACTCGTAGAGGGATCGAGGATTTCGTTGGGGACGTCCGGGCAGCTGGTGGGAATTTCGAAGCCGAAAAGCTTGTCCTTGCGGAACTTGATCTTGTCCAGTTTGCCCTCGAGAGCGGCATTCAGAATGTTGCGGGTGTGTCGGATGCTGATCCGCTTCCCGATTCCAAAGGAGCCACCGGTCCAGCCCGTGTTGACCAGCCAGCAGTTGGCATTGTGAGCGGCCAGCTTCCCACTCAGGATGCGCGCGTACTCGAATGGATGATGGACCATGAAAGGGGCACCGAAGCATGCACTGAACGTGATCTTCGGCTCGACGCCAAGTCCGATTTCCGTTCCGGCAATCTTTGAGGTGTAGCCACTGATGAAATGGTACATGGCTTGACTCGGCGAAAGCCGGGATATCGGAGGTAGAACTCCGGAGGCGTCACAGGTCAGGAAAACTACATTCTTGGGGTGGCTTCTTGCCATCCGTTCCGGAACGGCATTGGGAATGAAATCGAGCGGGTAGGATGCCCGCGTGTTCTCGGTTACCAGGTCGTCATCGAGATCGATGTTCCTCGTCGTCGGGTCGAATACGAGATTCTCGAGAATCGTGCCGAACCGCTTTGTGCAGGAGTAGATCTCCGGTTCGTTCTCCTCGGACAGGCGGATAACCTTGGCATAACAGCCTGCCTCGAAGTTGAACACTCCCTGGTTGCTCCAGCCGTGCTCGTCGTCCCCGATAAGACTGCGGTTCGGGTCGGCGGAAAGGGTCGTCTTGCCGGTTCCGGAGAGCCCGAAGAAGAGCGCCGGATCTCCCTTCGCGCCGACGTTGGCGGAGCAGTGCATCGCCATGACGCCCTCCAGGGGAAGCAGGAAATTAAGCACGGTGAAGATCGACTTCTTGATTTCGCCACCGTAAAGAGAATTGCAGACGAGCCCCAGGCGCTGGGCGAAATTCAGCAGAATCGCGGTTTCCGACCGGGTGCCGTCAATCCTTGGATCCACCTTGAAGGAGGGTATGCTCATCACGGTGAACTCGGGCACGTGGCATTTCAGCCTGTCGGGATCATTCGTGGTGATGAACATGTTCCGCGCAAACAGGCTGTGCCAGGCCTTTTCGGTGATGATCCGAATCGGCATCTGGTAATCAGGATCGGCGCCGACGAAACAGTCCTGCACGAACAGATCGCGGCCCTGGAGAAAGGCCTGAAGCCGGCTGCGCAGGGCGTTGAACTTCTCGGTGCTGAAGGGGCGGTTGTGCTCCCCCCACCAGATCTTGTCGGCGGTGGATTCCTCTTTGACGACGAACTTGTCCGCTGCCGCCCGGGCGGTGTGGGGCTTGGTGTTTACGAGAAGCGGCCCACCCGCAGTCATGACGCCTTCCCTGCGGTGGATTGACTCCTCGTACAGAGCTGCAGCAGGCAGGTTCCAGTAGACCCGGTTCAGGTATGTGAGGCCGTGGTTCTGAAGGCCGAAAACGCTGGCCAGGTCGCCCGCCTGCCGTGAAGCGGGACTTTCCATCTTAAATGTCATGACCAATCCCTCACGAGCTTGCGGTCGCCGATGAAGAGTTCGTTGGGGGCGTTCGGATCGACCACCCATTTGATTCGCTCGACGCCTTCGGTGATGTCCTTAATGGTTCCGCAGAAGCTCATTCTCAGGTGACCGTCCATGCCGAACTCGACTCCGGGAACGGTAACCACCATGACTTTCTCGAGCAGCAACTCGGCGAGTTTCGTGGAATTCTTCTCGTAGGCGCGGAAGTCAACGAACGAGTAGAAGGTCCCGTCAGGCGGCGTGATTTTTGCGCCGTCGATCGTGCGAATCCGGGAAATCAGGACGTTGCGCGCATTCTCCAGATTGAGGCGGAGACTCTCCACGCCTGACTGGAGTCCGTTGAGCGCACCGACGGCTGCCCACTGAACCACCGCGGAAGGACCTGAGGTCTGGTGCCCCTGAATATTCGCCATCGTTTCGACCAGTTTCCGGTTCGCAACGGCCCAACCCACCCTGAAGCCGGTCATCGCATATTGCTTGGAAACACCGTTGACGACGATGAGCTTTGAGTTCTCGCCCTTCTTTTTCTGAAACCCGTAGCAGTTGATGAGTCTCCGGTCGTCGAAGATCAGCCGGTGGTAAATGTCGTCCATGATCAGGTAGATGTCCCGCTTCTCACAAAACTGGACGATGTCTGATATGAACTCGGCCGAGTACATCGCGCCACTCGGGTTGTTTGGGCTGTTGATGATGATCGCCTTCGTCCGGGAACTGACTTTGCGCTCGATGTCTTCGATACGCGGGTAGAAGGTGCCGTCCTCCGACTCCACGGGAACGGGAACTGCTCCGCAAAGTTTCACCATCTCGGGGTAGCTCACCCAGTAGGGAACCGGGAAGACCACTTCGTCCTGGGGATTCAGGACTGCCTGGAGGGCAACCATGATCGCCTGCTTGGCTCCTCCCGAAGCGATGACGTTCTCCGGAGCGACGTGACGGTCGTAATACTCTTCGGTGTACCTGATGATAGCCTTCTTGAGTTCCGGAATTCCGTCAACCGGGGTGTACCGGATTTCTCCCGTCATCAGTTTCGAAGCGGCCGTCGTCAGTGCGTCCAGCGGAGCCTTTGTTTTGGGCTCGCCGCCTCCGAGGTGAATTACGGGTTCTCCCTTGGCGCGAAGAACCGCTGCCGTCTCGTTCAACTTGAGCGTGGCAGACTGCGAAATACTACGTGCTATTTGGCTTATGCTCATCTTTCCCCATCTCCAAACTTGGCAACTCAATTAACCGGTGTGGAGTAAAACAGGCGCAGGTTACCGCTTGTGAATTGTACGTTATGGGCAAGTGCTAAGCAAGATGGAACGCGCTGCAGCGGCGAGGTGTGCCAACGGCTTCTGGAGGGCGCGACGGAGGCCCTTACAAGGTCCCGGTTCCGCACCCGATATGGGCAGGGTGACCAGACCATGAGCGAGTCAGCTTCCTGGTGAGTTTCTCACCGTAAGTTGGCTCTTCGTTGCCCTTAGGTTGCCCCATCCGGCCAATTCGTTCATCAGGTGTTCCCGAATCCTTCTCCATCTCCGGTTTCCAGCCTGAAGATGGGTTCTGTTGCCAGGTCGATTGTGCACGAATGTCCAACTCGGTCCGAGGTCGCTTCCAGATAAGAGAGAGGATCGCTTCCCTGGACCTTGATGCGGGGTAGCAAGGGCGGGTATTCTCGGAAAACTGATGTCCAAACGAGCGCGTATCATTCTCGTTCTTTGTCTGTGTTCGAGTATCCTTTTATTCTCGTCCTGCCAGAGTGCCAGCGAGCAGGAGCAGTTCCAGCTGATTCGAGACAGCAAATCTCCCCAGGAAAAGGTCCAGTTGGCCCGTGAGTTCCTTGACCGTTTCCCCGACAGCAAGGACCAAAACGAGGTCGTGCGGCTTTTTTTTCGGAGTGCCGTCGAGGCGAACAACGGACCGGTTGCCGAGGAGGCCGCCCGCGCTTACCTGGATAGCGTGGCCGAAAAGCGCCGGGATCCGCTTCGGATCTATGTAGCGCGCTCCCTGGCGGAACACGGCATCGCCCTCGATTACGCTGAGAGTCTCGCGCGTGAGGCCGTTGAGCACGCCCGGGCTGAAAATGGAAGTGCCCTGGCCGGCTACCTGGATGGACTGGCCTTCGTTCTCTACCGGGAACGAAAGCTGGAGGAAGCCGAGCAGTACCAGGATGAGGCGGTCGGCCTGCAGGATAAGCGTGGCGACCTGATTGGCCGGCTGGCGCTGTATCAGTACGAGGACGGCAAGCCGCTGCAGGCTCTCGAGAATGGTTCGCGGGCTATCCTTCTGGGAGATGACGAAGACGCATACCAGCATCTTCCGCGTTGGGCGCTGTCGGAAGGCCCTGAAGTGGCTGAGCAGGTCACGACGCCGCTGATCGAGGATTTCCTTCGCGAGAGTGACACTCCAGAGCGAAAGACCCGGGCAGCTCTTCTCCTGGCGCTGGCGGGAATCGACCTTGGGCGGGCCGAATCACTTGCCCACACGGCGATCAATCAGCTGAAAGCGCTCAAGCCCGCTCAGCTGAACGAAGTCTCGGATGCGGAAGTAAATCTGGCGCAGGTCTACATTGCACAGGGACGGTACTCCGCAGCGATCAACACGCTGGCCTCTCAGCAGGCTGCTCGGACACCCTGGGACCTCGCTTTCTGGTTCGCTGTCGGGAAGGCTTACCGGCTTTCGGAACAGCCCGAGAAAGCCCGGCAAGCACTCCTCCAACCGCTCCTGGTCGGCGACAGCGAGTTGATCTCTTCCGAACTCAACGCGCTTGGAGCCACCGATGTCGAGATCCAGCAACTGGTCGGCACGGAAAAGGCTCGACTGGAGTCATTCGATCCGGGAACCTACAGCGGGAACCTCTCCGAGACGGATCGAGTTCCGCTCGTGGAGTTATTTACCGGCGCGGAGTGCAATCCTTGCCAGTCGGCCGATCTCGCAATGGACCTCGTCGCTCATTACTACCCGCGTGGGAGCGTCGCCATCCTCGAATACCACGTTCACATACCCCGTCCCGATCCGCTGACGACCAGCGGTACCGTAAACCGTTACCAGTACTACGGCGCGGGGGGCACGCCGACGGTTTGGTTTGATGGAACGGACCGAATCGGTGGCGGAGGGCCGCCGATTCTCAAGAAGTCAATGTTCCTGAAGTACTCGGAGGCGGTTGAGAAACGCTGGTCGATTGCTCCCACGGTTCGCCTGGAACTGGCGGCCCGCCGGGAAAAGGACCGGGTCTCGGTAACGGTCGATGCCGATGGGAGTGGTGCCTCCTCTCCGGTCTCCGGTACGATCCGGATCGCCCTGGTAGAGAAGTCGGTTGACTATGAAGGGGGCAACGGAATCCGACATCATGCCTACGTAGTACGCGATCTCAGTGACCCGGATGCTCCGAATGCCCAACTCAAGGAGGGAAGGGCCAAAGTCGATTACCAGATCGATCTCGTTCAGCTCGAGAAAGATCTCCTCAAGTACCTCGATGACTTTTCAGAAAATCCACCCGAACGGTACCAGGGCTTCGGGGGGTTCCGGTCAAAGCCGACCCAGATCAACCGTTCCGGTCTCTCCGTTGTTTCCTGGGTTGAAGACCGCACTACGAAAGAGATTCTCCAAAGCGCGCTTACCGATCTGAACTAGCAAGGGAGGTGTCGTGAAAGAGTTCAAACCCTACGTGGCCTCAGCTACCCGTCTGCCCGATCTGACCGTCAGAGCGGCCGTCGCGGGGATCATCTTCGGGGCGATCTTCGGCTCGGCCAACGCCTATCTCGGCCTCAAGGTCGGCCTCACGATCAGCACTTCGATTCCGCTGGCGGTGATGAGCGTGGCGCTTTTCAAGGTTGTCGGCAGAGTATTCCGTCCATCCAACATCCTGGAGTGCAACATCAGCCAGACCGGCGGATCGGCCGCCTCGTCCATCGCTTCAGGGTTGATCTTCACCATCCCGGCCCTCTTCATGTGGGGACTCCAGCCGGACCTCCTCCAGGTCGGATTTCTGGCCATGTTGGGTGGAGTGCTGGGGATCCTCTTCATGATTCCGCTGCGGTCCTATCTGATCGTCAAGGAGCACGATACGCTGCCCTATCCGGAGGGGACGGCGGCAGCGCAGGTGCTGATCGCCGCCGACTCCGGGGGAACCCGGGCCCGAAACGTGTTTATCGGCATTGGTGTGGGCGGGATCTACAAGGCATTGCTGGAGTTCGGCAAGCTTTGGGCCAGCGAAATCCACGTCCGGGTCCCTCTTTTGAACAAGGGGGAAGTCGGGCTCGAGCCGATGCCCGCCCTGCTCGGAGTTGGCTACATTCTGGGCTATCGGATCGGGGCGATCATGGTTGCCGGGGGACTTCTTTCATCACTGGCTTTGATCCCGATCATCGCTCATTTCGGAGAGTCACTGCAGGCGCCGATGTTCCCGGAAACCACCCGCCTGATCAGCCAGATGAGTCCCGGAGAAATCTGGTCCCGCTACATCCGCTACATTGGTGCCGGAGCCGTCGCGTTTGCCGGCATACTCACCGTGATTCGTTCGCTTCCCACGATGTACAGCAGTCTGGTTGACGGGTTGCGTGGGTTCACCAGGGAACGGCGTACGACGGATCGTGTCCAACTCCGAACCGAGCGGGATCTCCCCATGAGCATTGTGCTGGGCGGGTCGCTGGTCGTCCTTCTGGTTGCTGCCCTGAGTCCGTTCGTTCTCGGGCTTGGAGCGCCGGTGCCGTTTCGCGTTTTCGGATCGGTCATGATCCTCCTTTTCTGCGTTCATGTTCGTCACCGTCTCGTCCCGGATCGTGGGGATGGTGGGGGTGACTTCGAATCCCACTTCAGGAATGGCGATCGTGACGCTGCTCGGAACCAGCCTGCTCTTCTTCCTGTTCGGCTGGACCGATGACGCCGGCAAGGCGACCGTTCTCACCATCGGAACCGTCGTCTGCGTGGCGGCATCCATTGCCGGAGATATCTCCCAGGACCTGAAATGCGGTTACATCATCGGGGCGACGCCGGCAAGGCAACAGGCGGTAGAGTTGATCGGGGCCATTTCGGCTGCGTTCGCCGTGGCTGCTTCGATCCTTCTTCTGGGGGAGAACCTGGTCTTCGGATCGATCGACCTGCCCGCTCCGCAGGCCACTCTGATGAAGACTGTCATTGAGGGTGTGTTGCAGGCAAATCTCCCCTGGGGACTGGTCCTTGTGGGCGCATCGCTGTCGCTGGTCGCCACTCTCCTCGGGATCCCGGCACTCCCGTTTGCGGTGGGGATTTACCTGCCCGAGGCCTCCATGATGCCGGTGTTCATCGGCGGCTGCCTGCGCAGCTTCACCGAGTGGAGAATCCGCAAGGACGGAAAAGATCCCGACGATCACACCGACAAGGGTGTCCTGCTGGGGTCCGGACTGATTGCGGGTGAAGGATTGATGGGGGTGGCCGTGGCTGGTTATGCGGGAATAGTGGGTGCTCGACCCACCGGATTTCGGCCGGCCTGGCTGGACCAATGGGATCAACTGCTCGCGGCTGCAGTGTTTGTCCTGATCGCCTGGTTCCTCGTCCGGACGGTTCGCGGATCTCGGAGTTAGCCTGAAACTTCAATCGGGCTGAATTCCTGGTCTCTCGGTCCTGGAGGGAGAGTAATCCAGGCAGCCCTGCCTGGTATTGCGGCCGGGCAGCTTGCCCGGCGGAAGTGACGCCGCAGGCCGGAATCGTTCGGATGGAGGCAAGATCCGAGACGGACAACGGATGAAGGCCTGGAGTCGCGCTCGCTTTACTCGCGTACTAAATGCGGGAGAATCGCGACTTTCGTCTGGGACTTGACCATTTGCACCCTCTGAATAATCTCCGCAACGCGGAAGGGCGGGCTTGGCTGAAGCCTCAGGCCGGAATTTTGCCGCGGGGAGCGCGGAGGTTTGGGGGGAGTCCCAAAGCTATGCCGTGATCGTGCCCCCCGCGGCGTGGAAAGGGGTCAGGTTAGAATGACGCAGTTGTCGGTGCCGTACCCGTTGGGTTCCCAGCCGTCAGCTGCTTCGTCGTTGAACCAATTGCCTCCGTCTTCCACGTACCGGAAGGCATATCGCTTCCCGGCCGGAAGATCGACCGAGGCACTTCGGGTGCGGTTGCTTCGTCGCACAAGGTTGTGCTGCTGAGGAGTCCAGTTGTTGAAGTCTCCCACCACACAAACCCTTCCCATTTCATCGTAGTCGTCCACTACGAAGGTCACTTTTACTTGATTCGATTTCGCTCGGTTCTGCTTTTTTATCATCAGCTGTCACTCCTGGTGAGGATCAGTCCTGTTAGTAACCTGTTTTTAGTGCCAGCGACACTTTATCGCCCGGTAGTCTTCTCCTTGTGTGAGTTCCGTCACTGTGTTTTTAGGGCGGCTTCACTCGAATCCTCAGCCTGGTCGGCCGCCAGCATTCGTTCTACCGAAGTGCTGTCGGAAAGGACGATGGCGATGCGGCGGGTTGCGGGACTGCTCTCGAGGAGGATCTTGACGATCATGGTCAGGGGAATTGAGAGGAGCGCCCCAACGGTCCCCCAAAGCCAGCCCCAGAAGAGGAGGGAGAGAAAGACCACCAGCGTGGACAATCCCAGCGTTTGTCCCATGAGTCGCAACTCGATAATGCTCCCCATTAGAACGTTAATGGCCAGGTAGCCCAGCGCCACCACGATGGCTGCCCCTGGTCCCAGTTGGATGAGGGCGAGCAGGACGGCCGGCACAGCCGCGATAATCGATCCCAGATTGGGAATGAAGTTCAGCAGGAAGGCGACGAAGCCCCAGAGCACGGCCAGATCGACCCCCACTATTTTGAGCAGCAGGGTGACCAGCAGACCCGTCGCAAGGCTCACGAGTGCCTTGAGTGCCATGTACTTCTGCACCTTCTCGGCAACCTGGTCGTAGACAAAGGACCGGGCGTCCCCACCCTCCTTCATCATGGCCCGCAGCTTGCGGTCGAAATAGGAGGCCTCGAAGAGCATCAGGATGAGGGTGAATAGAACGATCAGGCTGTCCGAAGCGAAAGATGCCACGCTCAAGAGGCCACCCACGAACGAGCGCATCAGCGAACCCGGGTCCAGGATCTGGTCGAGCCTCAGCATTTCTGTACTGATCCCGTGCGAGCCAAGCCGGGTACCGACGCTCTTGAACATGGAGTCAAGTCTCGCCTGGTAGGCCGGCATGGCCGACCTCAGTTCGGCTATCGAAGTGCCCACGATGGCACCCGCGCCGATCATTGCAACCATCAGGGTAATGACGACGAGAAAGATCGCCAGTGAAGCTGGAACCCGGTGGTGAGTCAACCAGCGAACGACCGGGTTGCAAATGACGGTGAGGAAGGTCGCGATCAGGAGCGGAATTACGATTGACGCAGCCGCCCTCAAAGCGGCGATCAGAACGGCCAGGCTTGCCACGATGAAGAGAATTCGAAACGCTGGAACGCTCCAGACAGTTTTTTGAAAGGGAGATTCTGCCATTTTCCTTTCCTGACCGGGATTCGGGCCTCTTGAATACTGCCGACATTATTGATTGACTCCTCTGACGGCGTCCAGTATGAGTGAGTGTCATTGCTTTATTCATCCGGATTTAATCTTGAGTCAAGGCAGCCGTGGGGTGGCTTGCGCCGGCGTAGGGGAGCGTTCCACCTTTCGGTTCCCGTCGAAAAGAGTTGTCGGGAGGCAGCGTGAACGCGGCGAAGTGGACGTGGGTGGCCCTCGGACTCGGGTTTTTCTGGCTGGTGTCCTGCTCCCCTGCCGGGACGTCGGGAGGGGCGGAAGACGCAGCAGCGGCGCAGGCCTGGGGGATAACCCCTCGCAGAGCGGTGTTTCCTCTGGCTGTCAGCTCCAATGGCCATTACCTGGAGGACCAGGAGGGAGTTCCGTTCTTCGTGCATGGCGACACGCCCTGGTCTCTGACGCACAACCTGACCTTTGAGGAAGCGGTGGCCTACCTGGACGACCGCCGGACTCGCGGCTTCAACTCCCTGATTGTCTCGGCTCCGGATGCCTATGGCCCCGACGGCCAGCACGACTATCCTCCCGACCGCTACGGACATCAGCCATTTCTCGACGACGACCTCACCAGGCCTGACGAGAGTTATTGGGAACACGTCGATCGGGTAGTCGAGAAGACGGAGGAGGAGGGTTTCCTCGTCTTTTTCTTTCCAATCTATCTGGGGTGCTGCGACGATGGTTACCTGGGGCTTCTCCAGAAGAACGGAGTTGACCGGGCCGGCCAATACGGGCGATGGATCGGCGCCCGTTACCGGGAGCGCAAGAACCTGATCTGGGTCCACGGCGGTGACCGAATCCCGGATGAGGCGCGTCGGGAGGTCAAAGCGGTTCGTGATGGGATCGCCGATGCGGCGCCGGAAATGCTGCACACGGTGCACTGGGCGCCGGAAATCGACCCCTGGGCACCGTTCGGTGAGGATTGGGTCGATCTCTATACCGCGTATACCTACGGTCCGGTTGCGGAACGGGTGGGTCGGGTGCGCAGTCATCTGCCGGCCAAGCCGGTGATCCTGATCGAGACTCACTACGAGGACGACTTCGGGCGCAAGACAGCAGACGATATCCGGAAGTTTCCCTACCAGGCAGTGCTTGCCGGAGCGGCGGGGGATTTCTTCGGCAACCGTCCTCTCTGGTTTTGCGGCACGGACTGGAAGAAGGCCTTGAACTCGCCTGGATCCTACTATTTGAGTCTGGCGGGCGACTTCTTCCGTTCTCGACCCTGGCAGAAGCTGGAGCCCGACATCGAGGGCCGACTGGTGCAGTCTTCCAGCGAGGCTCGGGCGGCCGATCGGAGAATCCAGAGTGCGATTTCTGAAACCGGTGACTTCGCACTTGTTTATCTGCCCTCCGGAGAACCGGTGACAGTCGATGTTTCTGCAATCTCGGCTGCTCGGATTCAACTCTGGTGGTTCGATCCCAGGAATGGGTTGGCCCTCAACGCAGGAAACCGGGACTCCTCCTCCTTAATTGAATTGACGCCTCCCAGTCGGGACGACTGGGCCCTGGTTATAGATGACGCTTCAGAGCAGTACGGCCCGCCCGGCCGGCTTGCCTCTTCCGGCACAGGAAGGGTCAGTGAAGACCGGTTGCCGCCAGTCCGGCCCTCGCCTTGAGACTCTGTTTTCTTCACTTGGTGGCAGTCGTCACCGAATGTCTCCGGTCTCCAGGAGTAACATCACCCATCGCAATCGACGATCCCTGGGAGGATAGCGTTGGGAAAACTCAGAATCGAGCCAAAGAGCAAGCCGCCCGTAACCCGAGATGAGTACGGCGCTTACAGGAAACTGCTGACGGAAGCCCGGAGTGCGTCCGACGGAAATAACGTCTTCTACGATCTGGACAAGCGGGAGAAGCCCTGGAAGGTGCGCGCCGCGATCCTGTACGTTGCCTCGCTCGAAGGGATCGACGTGCGAGTTCGAGTACATCGCAAGCAGAATCACCTCTCCCTGGAGTTTTCTGGTTCCCGTGGGAACTCGGGGATGCCTCGGCCGTCCCGTGCCCGGATCTCCCCGGCCCAGGCGCGAGACCGAATTGTCCGGGCACTGCAGGGCCGCGGGGCACCCCGGTCCAAAGCCGAGATCCTGGCCGAGTCGAAGGTGAGCCCGACGGTGTGGAACCTGAGAGTGAACGAATTGCTCGATTCAGGCAAGATTCGCCGCCATGGAGGCGGGCCGAACACCAGTTACTCTCTGAGAGAGTAGCCCGGCGTTTACCGCTGGCCCGGAGTGCCCCCGGGTGGCTCGTTAAACTGTCTCAGGAGCCGGCTGGAAACCGGAGGCAACCAGACTGTTAACGCTGCTTCAGCGGCGCCGGGTTGGGATTCGTTTTGTACGAGGGGACCTCCGGAATCGTGACGGGATGACGACTCAGGTCGTCGAGGAGGTACAGGACTGCCGCCTCCAATTGGGCATCCTTTCCGTCAAAGGTCTCCCTCGGAAGGTTGTCTATGACGATGTCGGGCGTAACCCCCGCAATCATTGATCCTGTTGCCGGTGTGGCGGGGAAGGTGACGGCAGTTATGCCACGACGCCGAAACGCTCTTCGAGAGACTGGCGGCGGAATTCGAAAATTCCCCGCAACTGCGGGAGGACGAAGGTCTTGTTGACGGCGCTCGCGAGCGGTCCGCCGTGGAGTCCGTAGTGGACGAGGTCTTCCGCGGTGACGCCTCCATCGAACGGGGTGAAGCGATGCAGGTGATGCCAGAAACGGTAAGGTCCAAAGCGCTGTTCGTCAACGAAGAAGTGGGGAGCCTCGACATGCGTGATCTCGGTGATCCAGGTCATGGGGAGACCGGGAAGAACCTTTACCTTGTACGTGACAATCATCCCGGGATGCATTGCCTCGGGTAGCGTCCCGCTCGGTGCAAGGTTGAGGCTCGGAGGGGTGATCTTGACCAGGTTCCTCGGGTCGGAGAAGAAGCTCCAGGCTTCGTCAAGCGTTACCGGAAGGATCTGGGTTCGTTCAAATCGGAACAGTCTCATCGCTTTCATCCGCCTCTTCTGCCCGGAATTCAAGGGCGCGTGCGCCGTCCTATACGCGCAGAGATCCGTACCCGTTTCCGAAGAAACCGATGCGTCGGGTCGTTCGACGTGGAGGCCCCGGCCGGAACCCCCGCCGAAATCAGATCGGCAAGAATCGTGCGTGCGGGTGGGTGCGGGCTATTCCCTGACGGCCTGACCTCGTGTCAGGAACGAAATTCCCTGCTGATTCTTGGTTCCGATCATGATCGACTCCATTATTGGAGGGCTCAGCGCCTGGGTTGATTCCCATCTGACCAGGAAACTTGCTCCGGAGCCGCCGAGAATGTCCGATTCGGCGATGACATACCGCTTCGAGGCCAGCCGAGGCAGGTCGATCGGGTCTTCCAGGTACTGTTTCAGGAGTTTGCCGCCTGAGTCATAGTACTCGACTGCGGTCAGGGTCAGGCTGTTGTCGGGGTCGGTGTTGCGAATACTGACCGTCACAGCGAGATTGAACGCCTGTTCACGATCGCCGCTATAAATGTGAGAGTAAACCGGGATGTAAACCGTCTGCCCGCGAGACGTCTTCAGGTCCTGGCCCCTCACGACGGCTGGAATCAGGATTAACAATCCGCCCAGAATCAGGATGAGCCGTTTGGAGTGCCGACGCGCCAGTTGATGCCAGTGTCCCATAACGTTACCTCGCAGGTGTGGTGGGGTCCGGAATCGGTCCCCGGTGAGTGCAATTCTATCTCAATTGCTTCCGGCGTCCTGCCGAAAAGTAACGGTTGAGTGCATTGCCATCGACGGGCGCCGGCAGCCGGACTTTGAGTTCTCGATGTGGCGAATCGACGGTGGCCGGGAGTTGATCAGCCAGCAAGGAGAAATCGTCTATTATCAAGTGCAGTCTCAAGTGAAGAGAGCGGGTTGAAACTGATAACCTATGGGAAATCGCTCGTTGCCCGATTCGACGTCGAGGACGGGCCAGGACAGTGAAATCATCAGATACGAGGATTTGAGATGCAGAAACCACTTGAACTGAGTTTTCGGCACATTGAGCCGGACGATCGGATAAGGTTGCTTATTACCAAGAAAGTCGAAAAACTGGAACACTTCTGCGATCACATCTCAGGATGCAGGATCGCAGTCGAAAGGCAGCACAAGGAAGGGCATGCCTCGAACCCGTACCGGGTGCGCATCGACCTGACGGTTCCGCCCGGTCACGAACTCGTGGTCATGAAGGGCGACGGGTCAAACGGTGCTCCCGATTCGCTGGAACCGCTCATCCACGATGCCTTTGACGTAATGGCGAGAAAGTTGAAAAACCTGATTGATAAGTAGGTCTCTCGATTGGAACCGGCGCGGGAAATCGGCTGATTTCAACCTTTAGCCAAGGGGTAATGCCGGCTTCGACCAGAGAGGTAATCCAGTCAGGACACGCAGATCAGTTCCTGGCTAGAAGGGAAGGACAGATGGCTATCCACAAGGCTTCGGCGTTTTGGGAAGGCGATCTTTTCGGTGGAAAAGGTGGCATGGAGGGAGAAAGTGGCGTGCTGAAGGCAGAATTCTCAGCTGCCTCCCGGTTTGACGAGAAACCGGGTACGAGCCCTGAGGAGTTGATCGGGGCGGCTCACGCCGGCTGCTTTTCCATGGCTCTTTCGCACGAGCTGGCCCAGTCGGGTCACACGCCGACTCGCATCGAGACTAAGGCTGCTGTTCACCTGGTGAAAGGGGAGTCGGGTTTTCGGATCAGCCGGATCCGTTTGGAAACAGTCGGAACGGTTGAGGGCATCGATCAGAAAACGTTCAATGACTTTGCCGAACGTGCCAAGCAGGGGTGCCCGGTTTCGAAAGCCCTGACCGGTGTCGATATCCACCTCCAGGCCACGCTTAGAAATAGGTGACACGCACCTTTTCAGCCTGTAACGTCCGCGAATAAAGAGTTTTCTTTGAGGTCTGGCACCTAATTCGAGCTTGCTGGCTGAACGGATTATGCCCGGCGGTTTCCCCGATGGGTAACGTGGTGGGGAAAGCCCGGGAGAACGATGCGCGGTTTTCCAGGCATTGCTTTAGCCTTGCTTTCAGGCGTGGCAAAAGGACACTGTAACTAGTGCTCGAACTGTGGGAAAAGTCAGATTGAACGGGCTCTTGCGTTTTGATTTGGGGCGTGTCAGCGAATTGCATTAAGCTCGCCCAGACTTCTGGGTGCCGGACATGCACACTTTGGAGAGGTTCGCTACCTTTCTGCTGACAGCTCAGCTACATGCTTGGTTTCGGCCGCAAGTGGTTTCAGCCATCTTGCGCCGCTCGACACCGGCAACTTTCGGGTAGCGCACCTTGGTGCAGAGGCCTGCGACTGGAGGTCTGTGAGGCCAGAGTTCCCAGCGAGACGATGGGGAATATCAAATCGGGCAAGTTTTGTTGGACCGAGGCTTCAAGACTCTGTTTTATCGATCTGAAGATGGCCTCGTCCAGTTACTTCCTCATGTTTATTCGTTTGGCATCTGATTCAGGTCTCCCTGCTGTCTGGCACGCGCCGATTGCTTGGAACCGCCTTGTTGGAGGCGGCGTCGAGGTCTCGCAGATTGACAGTGAATTTCAGGTTGAATCCGAGCGGGTACCAGGCGGCGTATTCATCAGGGACGCAGACTTCAGAGAGGGCTACTATCCCTAACCCGAGGTGCTGGTCTGAAGAGGGGCTTCTCGTATACGCGCAAGCAGTCTTGACGGCTTAAAAGCGCGTGTCGAGTGATTCCGGTCGTCCCGACTTGGGCTCGTCCGCATCCAGACGGTTTGATCACGTCACCGCGAACGTGGCCGTCGGCCTCGTTTGCGGGGAAGCAGCCGTGCGCTGAAGATGCGTTCCAACTCCCGAATGAACGAGTCGGTCGCGTATGGAACCCCAGTCCGGGTCGCTTTCCGGATTCTGGTGATCTCGGTTTCTTCGAGCCCCGTGACCAGCCATTCCGCCCAATCCGGAATCAAGCCGTCGGGTGGAAACTGAGGATCGAGCAGTGGATCCTTCGCAAGTCCGCAGTGGTCCCGTGCACTCGACCAACGATAGTCCTCGGCTCGGACCACGATCCCTGCCCGAACTGCGTTTGTCTCCACGTAGCGGACGGCGTTCCAGAGGTGGGAGTCGTCGAGGACGCAGGCAAAGAACCGCTCCTGCCAGAGGTGCCCGACCAGACCATACTTGAGGTTGAAATAATCCGCATAGACCCCGTGGAGGTCGTGGAGACAACACGACAGCGCCGACTCTGTTCCCGGAACAGAGATGTGGTGAACATGGTTGGGCATCAAGGAGTAGCTGTAGATTCGTACTTCGTACTTCTTCGCATACCTCTTGAACTTGTTCAGGTAGAACCTCCGGTCGTTGTCGTCGCAGAAGATTGGTGCCCGGCGGTTTCCCCGATGGGTGACGTGGTGGGGGAATCCCGGGAGGATGATGCGCGGTTTCCTTGGCATTGCTTTAACCTCGCTTTCAGGGGTGCCGAAAAGCCACTGTAATTAGTGCCAGGCCTGTGGAAAAAGTCAGATTGGGCGGGTAGTTGCGGTTCGATTTGGGGCGTGTCACCGAATTCATCAGCCACTCTCCCAGAAATTGCGGTCGAGGGAGCGGTACTGGATTGCCTCGGAGACGTGCTCGGGAAGGATCTGGTCCATGGCTGCCAGGTCGGCGATGGTTCGGGCCACTTTCAGTATTCGGTCGTAGGCCCGGGCTGAAAGAGCCAGGTTTTCGATGGCGTCTTCAAGGTGCCGGCGGGCGCTGTCGTTCAGGCTGCAGCAGGTCTGGATGTGACGGGGGCCCATCTGGGAGTTCGACAGGATTCCGGTTTCTTCGAATCGCTTCATCTGGCGGACGCGTGCCTCTGCGACTCTCTCTGCCACTTCCCGGGAGTGTTCTCCGTCGGGGGCGCTCGTCAGTTGCTTGTACTTGACTTCCGGAACATCGACGTGGAGGTCGATGCGATCCAGGAGCGGACCCGAGATCCTCGACAGGTAGCGGTGCACCTGCAGCGGGGTGCAGACACATTGCTTCAGGACGCTGTTGTAGTAACCGCACGGGCAGGGGTTCATGGCCGCCACCAGGATGAAATCGGCCGGGAAGGTGAGAGTTCGCGCGGCACGGCTGATCGTGACACTACCCTCTTCCAGGGGCTGGCGGAGAACTTCCAGGACGTGGCGTTGAAACTCGGGGAGTTCGTCCAGGAAAAGGACGCCGTTGTGGGCGAGGCTGACCTCGCCGGGCCGGGGCATCGAACTCCCGCCTACCAGTCCCGCCGTGCTGATGGTGTGGTGAGGAGCCCGGAAGGGGCGCTGGGAGACGAACTGGCTTGACCCGTTCAGAAGCCCGCAGACACTGTGAACCGCCGTCGTCTCAAGCGCTTCGTCGAAGGTCATCGGCGGGATGATCGAGGGGATCCGCTTCGCCAGCATGGTCTTCCCCGCACCCGGAGGGCCGATCAGGAGGAGGTTGTGCCCGCCGGCAGTAGCGACCTCGAGTGCGCGCTTGGCGGACTGCTGACCTTTCACCTCGAAGAAGTCGGGCTGCCCGGTCCACTGGTGGGCGAACAGACGTTCGGGATCGGCCTTGATCGCTTGCTGCTCGATCTGCCCCATCAGAAGCTGCAGGACCTGACCCAGCGATTCGGCGGCGTAGACGTCGATGCCCTGGACAACCGAGGCTTCACAGACATTGTCGGCGGGAAGAATGGCACGCTCGTAGCCCTCCGAGACGGCCCCCAGTGCGACCGGCAGTGCTCCCCGAATGGGCCTGACCCTCCCGTCGAGGGACAACTCTCCCGAGATGACCCGCCCCTGTAGATTCGCCGGATCGAGCTGTCCCATAATGCCCAGGACCGCCAGGGCGATCGGGAGGTCGAAGCAGCTTCCCTCCTTCTTGAAGTCGGCGGGAGCCAGGTTTACGGTCAGGTTCCCCGACCCGGGAAAAGCGAAACCGCAGTTCTTGATCGCCGCTTTGACCCGTTTCCCGCTCTCCTTGATCGCTGTGTCAGGGAGACCGACAACGTGGTAATTCAGCTGGGGGCTGACTGAAAGGTCAACTTCGACATCAATCAATTGAGCGCATATCCCCAGAACGGAAGCGCTTTTCACTTTGCAGAGCATGACGGATCACCTTCCCTTTCCTTCACCTACTAGAAACGTTCGACTGGAGAAATCTGCGGATCGGGGTGGATATGACAGAATAGGGGCTCGAAAAAGAACACCGACGAAAGCAGAAATGAGGTGATTGATGTCATCATCTGAGTACCCGTTCCTCCAGGCCTGTCAACGTCTTCCGGCCGATCGAAAGCCGGTCTGGTTCATGCGCCAGGCCGGACGCTACATGGCCGAGTACCGAAAACTCCGCGAGAAGTACGGCATGCTCGAGCTGTGCCGGTCGCCGGAGCTGGCCGCCGAAGTGACCCTGCAGCCGATCAAGCGTTTTGACCTCGATGCGGCAATCATATTTGCCGATATCCTGTTGCCTTTGCCCCCGATGGGAGTGGACTTTGACTTCGTTGCGGGGGAGGGACCGCAGATCTTCTGCCCGGTCAGGTCAGGAGACGATGTCGCGAAACTTCGCGTGGTCGAACCACAAGAATCGCTCGGATACGTCCTCGAGGCACTCAAGATCGTCCGCAAGGAGCTCCCGCCCCGGATAGCCCTGATTGGATTTGCCGGTGCTCCGTTTACGATCGCCAGCTACATGATTGAAGGAGGGCACTCGCGTCATTTTCTCCACACGAAGTCGATGATGTACGACCGCCCGGAAAGCTGGAACCGGCTGATGGGCGTGGTGAGCGAATCGACGCTACGATATCTCACGGCCCAGATCCAGGCCGGTGCGCAGGCCGTTCAGCTTTTCGACAGCTGGGTTGGAATCCTGGATCCTGACGACTACCGGCGCTACGTCTTGCCGCACTCGGCCAAAGTCCTCAGAGGGTTGGAGTCTTTGGGCGTCCCGGTTATACACTTCGGAACGGGCACGTCCGGGTACCTGGATCTCCTGAGAGAAGCCGGAGGCACGGTGATCGGTGTCGACTGGAGGATCCCCCTGGGACAGGCGTGGGAGCGAATCGGTTTCGATCGGGCCGTTCAGGGCAACCTCGACCCGACGGCGATGATGGCCCCTCGCGAAGTGTTGAGGGAGAAAGTCCTCTCCGTGCTGGAACAGGCCGGCGACCGGGCAGGACATATTTTCAATTTGGGGCACGGCTTTTTGCCCCAGACCCCTCTCGACAATGTCGATGCGGTCGTGGAGTGGGTACATCAAGCTTTGTAACGGGTTTTAGCCAGTTCGAAGTGGAATTCAACCTTTTTGAGGTGTTCTTACATCCAATAGAGAGGCGAGAAATGAAGTGGATGGGATTGATTCTCCTGTTGGCGGCAAATTTAGTGAGCCCGATGGCCGCTCAGGATTGCCGGACGGTGTTGAAGGAGATGAAGCTCCCCAAGAAATTGAAGACTAGAGGTAAGCCGAAAGTGCTGAAGTGGGAGGACATCGACAAGGTGTTAAACGATATCGACCTGAGGTTGCAGGGACAGACCTGTTCCTTCACCTTCGGCCAGCTTTTTTCGACAAAGAACGAGGATGCCTATTTCCCGTTGACGAATTCGTTGATACGACTGGTTCCCGAAAGTGCCCTCTCAAAGCTCAAGGTCTTCAACAAGGAGGGGGATGAACTGGGTCAGTTTGTCGGCAAGGTCCGTTATGAACGTACCGGCGGCCTGTACGCCCGGGACAGTTACATCCTGTACTATTTCCAGTACGAAGCCTCGAACGGCGAGCTCGAGTCGGTCGGAGGCCAGGGCAGCCAGTTGCTGCTGGATGCATTCACCGCGCCATGGTCAGAATTGAAAGACCGAGTGGCACTCTCGACTGAGTAGTGGGCGAACTATGAGAACCAGACTTCCGCTTATCCTGGCGTTGATTCTTGCTGGGTGGCTCCTGCCCGCCATGGCGGGTCAGGACACTTACCGGATTGCCTATGACGCCGGCTTTGCGGATGGCAAGGTGGCCGGCAGCCAGGATCGGGCTGCGGGAAGGCCCTTCGATTTTGCGAACAACACCGCCTATCACGAAGGACTGAGAGGATACGATCCGCAGCTTCACGTCCGGGACGTCTACCAGGTTGCCTATCGGCGGGGCTTCGAAGACGGTTACGAGGAAGGCTACGGCTTAGGCCCCGAACCCAGAATCACGAACAGGCCCTCCTCCGCTGCCACCCGGGCGAATCAGTCTGCCTCGGTGGGAGGCCGGGTAACGATTTCGAAGGACAGTACAATCGACGTCCGGCTCCAGCAGACCCTGGCAACTCAGCGGAACGAGGTCGGGGACGATTTCCGGGCGGAAGTGATTGAAGACGTTGTGATTGACAACCTGACTGTGGTCCCGGCCGGATCCCGGGTCTACGGCGAGATCACTCACCTGAAGCGGGCTGGAAGAGTCCGGGGGCGTGCCGAGATGACGCTTCACTTCCAGGAAATCGAACTTGCCGACGGATCCCGAATTCCCATTGACGGCAGCGTGATCTCAATCGAACCCCGTCGCAAGGAAGAGGTCGCGGACGACTCGGGCAAGCTCGAGGCTCCCGGCCAGAAGGGCGAGGACGCCAAGAAAGTCGGCGTGTCTACCGGAATCGGTGCCCTGATCGGCGTTCTGACCGGTGGGGGTGGTGGGGCCAAGGTGGGTGGCGCGATTGGAGCCTTGGCCGGTGTTGCCGGGGTGTTGACCTCCCGGGGAAACGACCTGACCCTTCCCACTGAAACCGAACTCACGATACGCCTGAACCGGGATGCCACAGCTTCGATCGGGATGCTTCGAACCCATTAGCGACCTCGATCTGTGGTATTTTCCCAGTCGTGGGCGCTTCCAATTTCTTTCAGAGTGAGGTTGAGGCCGTTATCAAGGTGGTGCGGAGCTTTCAGGTTCACGGGGCCCGCTTTGTCGAGATCGGGTTCTCTCTTCCCGATGATCCCCGCGAATCGATCCGCCGGGCGCGTGTCAGCGACAACCTCATCTACCCCGACCCCAAGCCGGGTGAGCGAGTCAAGATCGCCATGCTGATGGGCAATGTCAGCCGTGTCGTTAAGATTGAAACGTAGCCGTGTTCCGCGCTCCCGCTTGCCGGATTGGGGAGTTGATTTCGGGGAATTGTACCGGCTTCTTCAGGAGTACTATCACTTCGATCCTTCCTGGCCTGGAGGGGATTGGCCGCGGCGGGGAGGGTTCTCCCCGGAGTGGTTGGAAATTGTAATTGGGGCGGTCCTGACCCAGAACACGCGCTGGGAAAATGTCGAGATTTCTCTCTGTCAACTTCGGGACGTTGGCCTGGTTGACTTGGCATCGATCGTCGAGTCTTCCGATGAGACAATCCAGAAGGCGATCCGTTCCAGCGGATTCTATCGTCAGAAATCGGCGACTCTTCGGCAATTGGCCCGCCTGTTTCTTTCTCTGAACGGTCCGCTGCCCAGCCGCGAGAGCCTGCTTTCGGTGCGGGGTGTTGGGCCGGAAACTGCGGATTCGATCCTGCTCTACGCGTTTGGCGAGCCGGAGTTCGTCGTGGACAACTACACCCGCCGGTTCCTGGAGCGGATGGCCCTGATCGCCACCGGTATCGGCTACGAAGAGCTCAAGGCCGCCTTCGAGAGACAACTCCAGCCGGACGTGTCCCTGTACCGCGCCTATCACGCCCTGATCGTCCAACACGGCAAGAACACCTGTCGAAGGCGGCCGGATTGCTGCCGATGCCCGTTCCGCGAGGCCTGTCCTCGCGAGGGAGTCGGGGGCAGGGAAGCCGCCGAAAGTGTCTGAACGCGTCTGGCCACCTGTGCGATTTCCGCTCCGGGAGCCTTGCCAGATTGCCGCTGTCGGTACACCATGGAGTTCGGTTGGAATCTTGACTGGATTGGAGGAGATTTGACAGTGACCACATTGCGACGACGAGATTTCATTAAGGCAGGAACCGCCGGGATGGCAATTGCTTCGGCGACCCGAAAGGCGTCTGGCTCATCGGTGGCGGCCAACGACCAGATCGGGCTGGGAGTAATCGGAATTGGCCGGCAGGGCCTTTACAACATGAGGAAGTTTCAGGAATTTCCGGACTTCAGAGTGCTGGCGGTCTGCGACGTTTACGAACCCAACCTCTCCAAGGCGATGGATGGCTCGGGTGCGGAAGGATACCGCGATTTCCGCAAGGTGCTGGAACGGCCGGACATTGATGCGGTAGTGATCTCCAGCCCCGATCACTGGCATCCGTTGATGACGGTGATGGCGTGCCAGGCCGGCAAGGATGTCTACGTCGAAAAGCCGATCTCCGTCGCCGTCAGGGAAGGACGCATGATGGTCGAGGCGGCCCGAAAGTACTCCCGTGTCGTGCAGGTCGGGACCATGCAGCGATCGGGAAAGCATTTTCAGGAGGCGGTCAAGCTGGTCCAGAGAGGAGACCTGGGGAAGATCTCCTCGGTCAGGACCTGGAACTTCGGGAACTCGAGCCCCAACGGCATCGGCTCTCCCCCGGATACCGATCCGCCTGAGAATCTGGATTGGGACATGTGGCTCGGACCTGCTCCCAAGGTCGCCTTCAATGCGAACCGGTTTGGAGTGGCTCCAGACCGCTGGTCTACATTCAGGATGTTTTGGGACTACGCCGGCGGGATGATGACCGATTGGGGGGTCCACCTCCTCGACATCGTCCAGTGGGCGATGAAGGAGGACTCGCCCAAGACGATCTCAGCCAACGGCCGCAAATTCATCCTGACCGACAATCGTGACACGCCGGACACGCTGAACGCGCTTTACGAGTACGAGAACTTCATCTGCACCTACGAAAATCGGGAGTGCAATGGCGAGGGGATCAACGATCACGGCTACGGGATCGAATTCTACGGGACCGAAGGGACCATGTTCCTCGATCGATCCGGGTTTACGGTCACTCCCCAGAAGCGGCGCGAGGGCGAGAAGGCAGTTTCCCGGATGTACTCGATGGAGTTCGAGAACGTCAACGACAGCAACCACGATCATGTCGCCAACTTCCTGGACTGCATCCGGAGCCGGAAACAGCCGATTTCGGATATCGAGATCGGGCATCGTTCGACGAGCACCTGCCTGCTGGCGAACGTGAGTTTGAGAACCGGGCACAAGTTGAACTGGGATGCCTCGACCGAGACTGTCGCGAGCGATCCCGATGCAACGCGTCTTCTGGACCGGCAGTACCGGGCACCCTGGAAACTGGAAGTCTAGAGTCCTGAGCCAGGGCCCTAGTTGATTTCCACCAGGTTGTCGGCCGATGCCGTTTCGCCGAGTTGACCGGCTAGATCGGGTGCGGGCTGGAGATCCTGCGGAGCTCTGAAGAAATCTACCAGGGAAGCCTGGTGGACGCAGGAAATCGTGCAGTAGGGGGCGCATCCTTTCGGGGTCAGGTACTCCCGCTTGATATCTGCAACCGTGTACTTTTCGAGGGGGATGGCCGGGTAACCTTTCTGCTGGGAACAGTAGTGGACCAGGCCGTCCTCGCAAACATACAGGTAGCGGGCTCCTGCGCGACATCGCCAGTTGTTGGGACGACCTGCCGAAAGGTTCTCCTGGTAATACTTGGTCAGGCGTGCGTAGCCCTGCTTGCCGAGCCGGCGCACGTGGTCGAAGACCTCTCTCTCCTTCTCGCCCAGGGCCTTTAGGTGCCCATCTCCGTCGTGGATGATTCCGACCGTGCAGGTGAATCCGAGTTCGACAGCCCGCCGGGCCACGGTCAGTGCATCGTCCGGGTTGCGCACCCCGGAGCCGAGGACGGTGTTGATGTTCACCTTGAAGTTCGCCTCTTCGGAAAGGTATCTCAGCTTCTTGTCGAGCACCTTGAGGCTCTTCATGGAAACGTCGTCGGGGACCACGTTGTCGATACTGATCTGGAGGTGATCCAGTCCGGCCCGATTCAACGACTGGATCCTCTTTCGGGACAGCAGGTAGCCGTTGGTGATCATTCCCGCGATCATGCCGCGTCTGCGGATCACGGAGATTATCTGCTCGAGCTCGGGGTGGAGAAGGGGTTCTCCTCCGCTGATCGTGATGACGGCCGTGCCCAGGTCCGCAAGGCGATCGACCCGGGAGAGTATGGTTGTCGTGGCCACCGGTTCCGAGTGATCGTCGTACTCGTTGCAGTAGGCGCAGGAAAGGTTACATCGCCGCATCGGGATCAGGTGGGCGAGGATGGGATGGTCCCTGGATACGAGACCTCGGCCGATCATCGCCCATTCTCTCGTCCGAAGCGTAAACCGCTTCCAGATTCCGATCAAAATCCACCTCTGTACAAAGAACCCATCCTGAGCTGCATTGGAGAGCGGTCGGAAGGGACACCGCCCACTAAACGCGCGATGATAGCAGTCGAGCGGAATGAGGTCAATTTGAGGTGGGAGGGTGAGGGGGCGAGAGGGGATGGTACGCATGGGACCAATAGAACCCATCGGACACGAGACCAAGGCACCACGAGTCCCATTAGTCGCATGTCCCATACGTCCCATCCTCCGTCGCTTCCAAATCCATGAAATAATGGGCGCAAATCACCGGTACCTTATTCAACAAGAATTCCTCGGGAAATCCCGAGCGCGATAGTTTCCAGGATGAATGCCATGAGCAGAATTGAAGACAGAGGATATGCCCACCCCGAGATTCTGGTGTCGACCGATTGGGTCGCAGCCCACCTGAATGATCCGAACGTCCGAATCGTCGAGTCCGACGAGGACCCGCTTCTCTATGCCTCCAACCATATCCCCGGGGCGGTGGAGGTTGACTGGACCCGTGACTTGAACGATCCCCTGCGGCGTGACTACCTGGATCAGCAGGCCTTCAGCGAACTGATGAGCCGGATTGGGGTGACGCCCGAAACACAGGTGGTGTTTTACGGAGACAAGAGCAACTGGTGGGCCTGTTACGCGTTCTGGGTGTTCCAGCTCTTCGGCCACGAGAACGCACGGGTCATGGACGGAGGCCGTCTGAAATGGGTCCAGGAAAAACGCCCGCTGACCAGAGAGGTCCCATCCTGCACGAGGAGCGACTATGCGGCTCCGGCGCGGGACGACTCCAGGTTTCGGGCCTTCCGGGACCAGGTGCTCGAGCATCTTGGCGCCGGTGGGGCCCTGGTCGATGTTCGCAGTCCGGCCGAGTATTCGGGAGAACGGCTGCACATGGAAGACTATCCCAACGAAGGTGCGCTGCGCGGCGGCCACATTCCTGGTGCTGCGAGTATTCCCTGGGCTCGCGCGGTGGATACCAACGACGGAACCTTCAAGCCTTCCGGGGAACTGGTCAGGATCTACCGGGAAGAAAACCGGATTGATCCCGGGGACGACGTCATCGTTTACTGCCGGATCGGCGAGCGAAGCAGTCACACCTGGTTCGTGCTTCGGTATTTGCTGGGTTACCCGAAGGTCCGGAATTACGACGGAAGCTGGACCGAGTGGGGAAATCTGGTTAATGTACCAATCGAGAAGTAGCCGCAGCCTTGTCGCTGTGAAACCTGGTGGGGACGATGGACGGAATTCCCGAGAAACTTGCGGAAATGGTCGAGCTCTTCGACTCGGTGACTGACCGGGCCGAGCGCGTCGAAGTCCTGATTTCTCTTTCCGAGCGGTTTGAACGGGTTCCCGAATCGATCGCACCGAAGCCCTACGCTGAGGAGCACCGGGTTCCAGGATGCGAATCCGAGGCTTTTGTGTGGGCGTTGCAGTCGGATGACGGTACCCTGAAATACTACTTCGCGGTTGAGAATCCCCAGGGGATTTCGGCGATGGCGACCGCGGTGATCCTGGACGAAACCTGCTCCGGGGCGCCACCTGAACAGGTCGCCGCAATTCCCCGGGACATCATCTATCGATTCTTCGGACGAGAATTGTCCATGGGCAAGAGTATGGGTTTGATGGGAATCGTCGACCTCGTTAAAAAGCTTGCCCGCGATGCATTCGCTGCCTCGCGAGACTCTCTCCCGGCCGGTTCAGTTGACCGGGAAGACCATTAGCTGGCTGAGCGCCTCTTGTTCTCCCAGCGCGATCCAGCGCCCGTCTTCGGAGACGGCAAGGGTCCCTATCTGAAAACCACGCCACCAGATGCCCTGTTCGATGCCCGGCGCCTTGAGCAGGAAACGGGGGTTGCCCAGGTCCAGGAAGCCCTTGCCGAGCGGATCATACCGGAACAGGTGCGCATATCCGGGGGCGGCACCCGCAATCCCGTAAAGGAAGCCATCGCGTCCAAATCCCAGGCCTTTCATCCCGGGCATCATAATTGGCTTGCCGAGATTGGTCACTGAACCGTCCTCGGGATTCAGGGAGAAGAGTTGACCGTCACCGCTGTTGCCACCGTAAAGGAGCCCGTCGGGTCCAACCGCCCAGCTGTCCGCTCGTCCGAGGGGGCGCCTGCCCCAAACCGCCGGAATCTCGTCGGGCAGGACTTCGATCTCTTTCTCGTTCGGGTCGAATCGGAAAAGCTTTGATACCGGGCGACTGCCGTAGACCCTTCCCCGGGAATCAACGGCCAGCCGTCGACAAAGCACATCTTCGGGGGTGAGGGCATAGGCGCCGAGGAAGTGAAGAGTTTCCGGGGAGAGAGCGGTTTCTTCGAAAACTCGAGTGGCACCGGAATTCACGTTGTAGTTGAAGAACCGACCCGAAGGATGAGCGATGCCGTAGAGTTCTTCACCATCAAAAGACGCTGCCAGTGCGAATATGCCTTCGCCCGGGACAGGAGTCCCACGGTCGAAGGCGTTGAGCATTGCACCTTCGACCCGCACCTCGATGAGGTGACCCGAATCGCCATCCCGATCGGGAAGGGTGCCGGCCCAGAGCGGGCCGCTCAGCCCGCGCCCGAAACCGCTGCAGACCGACCGCTGGCCGGCCACGAGGTCCGCCAGGTCGAGCCTGGATTCGAGCCGCCGCGAAGAAAGGGACACCGAGAAGAGGAACGGACTCGAGCCGGGGTCGGCCGAAGTCCCGCCAATCGCGTGGTCACCGACGATTTCGAGGGAGGTAATGGCATTGCGGTACATTGGAAGGTGGGGTGGCGGTGAATTCTCCAGAGACACTTCCACGGCGTATCCACCCGGCGGGCTGAAGAAGACAAACTCCGCAAGCAACACCGATCCCATCGGAACCAGGACCGCCAGGAATAGGACGGTGACGGTGAGAACCAGACTGCGATACTTCCTCTCAGTCATTTAAGGCCCTTTCCGGATTGAAGATGATCAGGAATGGACGACTGCTCCCCGATTCTCCTCTCGCTTCGGCCGTCCGGTCCTCCCGACGGCCCGCGAAGTAGATCGTGCCCTCCCGGTCTCGAATGTCCGATCCGGTGACTTCGCTGATTTGGGCGATCGGAAAGTTCAAGACGATCCTCTTTTGGTGACTCCTGGGATCGAACTCCACGAGCAGGAGTTTCTCCTCCAGACCGGCATATCGTCCATGACCCCCGATGAAGTAATAAAGTCGCCCATTCCGGGCCAGCGAAAGATTGGGGCAGTAATAATCCCAGGGTGGCCTTGCCGGATCATCGAACACTCCTCCCAGGTCCTCCACCATCCCAATTCCTTCACGCTGAGGGTGGAAGGCCAGGAGTTTGGCCCCGTATGTCACGAGGTAAAGGACCTGGGCCTCCTGGTCGGCAGCATAGGCTGTTACTCCGGTTACGATCGCCTCTCCCGGCGTGCCCGGAAAAGCGGGCAGGCTTTCGCGTGAGAATTCGAGAATTTCCGATGTGGCGTCGAACTTGACCAGGCGCTGGCGCCAGTCGGGATAATAGACGTTGCCCCACCAGTCGCTGAACATCACCCGGGGAACGTGGTCACTCCCGAGTCGACCCAGGTCCCGCAGAACATTCCGGGACGGATCGTAGCTCAGAAAATGGACCTGAGGGTAGGAGACCAGGCAGATCAACCCAGTCTTTGGATTGACCTGGAGGTCCTTGATGCTCTCGTACTGCATCGCGATCCCCAGGTTTGTCAGGCGCTCCCGGGAAGGGTCCCACGCCATGATGAAACCGCCTGAGTAACCGTGAGGATGGTTCATCAGGTACTCTTCGCGGCTCTCACCGCCATCGGTTGAGAAGTACATGACCCCGCCTGGGCCTTCGACGATTTGAGAGTGGATCTTCCCCTGCCACTGATAGGGGCGAAGGTTGGCCAGTTCCGGAAGAAATCCGCACAGCCGCATGCTGCGCGACGGCACGTCGTACTCGAACAGTCCGACGCGGTCCTTGTGATTGGTCACTCCGATGAACACCTTGTCGTGGGTCAGGCTGTAGCCGATCGAGCCCCAGGTTGAATGGGCATCCGGAAAGTCGGGGTACTCGACGAAACGGATGTTGGATTCCGTGATCCGAGGGGAACGTTCGGCTGACTGGGCGGTGGTTTGGGCTGTCCCGAAGAAGGCTCCTCCTAAAAGGAGCAAAAGGGCTGCCTGCGCCCACCGGCCGGGCAATTGACGCCGGAGCTGGCCCGGCCCAGGAACGATTCGTGACCTGATTGGAGGCCTGCGTATATTTCCAGAGAACATCGAGCTGAGTTTCCTTTCTGGGACTGCCGGGTACGGGCATTATGACCGGTTTCCAAACGCCAGGCTACCCGAGTTCTGCGGCGGTCGGCGGCCCGCTTTGCGTGTTATCATGTTTAGTCTCCGGTTCAAACCTGTGTGATCAAGATGCAAGAACTTCGTGTCAATGTCGGCCTGATTCAGATGTCCTGTTCTCCTGATCCGGCCGTGAACTTCGAGAAGGCGCTCGACCGAATTCGAGATGCCGCGCGGCAGGGAGCGCAGGTGGTGTGTCTTCAGGAGCTTTTCCGCAGTCAGTATTTCTGCCAGGAAGAGGAAGTCGACCGCTTTGACCTGGCTGAGACGATTCCGGGTCCTTCGACCGAACAGTTGGGCAGGCACTGTCGTGATCTCGGGGTCGTTGTAGTCGCCTCCCTGTTCGAGAAGCGTGCGCCGGGGCTCTACCACAATACGGCGGTGGTGATCGACGAGGAGGGCGAACTCGTTGGCCGGTACCGGAAAATGCACATTCCCGACGATCCTCACTACTACGAGAAGTTCTACTTCACCCCCGGTGACCTCGGGTTCCTCTCCCACGAAACCCGTCACGGCAGGCTCGGCGTGCTTGTCTGCTGGGATCAGTGGTTTCCGGAAGCGGCCCGGATCACTGCTCTCGGCGGCGCCAACATGCTCTTTTATCCGACTGCCATCGGGTGGCTCGACGGCCAGACCCCCGAAACCAACAGTGCTCAGCATTCGGCCTGGGAGGTTTCCCAACGAGCTCATGCTGTGGCCAACGGGGTCTTCGTCGCTGCCGTTAACCGGGTCGGCAGGGAAGATCACTTGACCTTCTGGGGGCAGTCCTTCGTCTCCGATCCGTTCGGCCAGGTCGTGGCCCGAGCTTCCCGCCAGGAAG
Organism: uncultured Acidobacteriota bacterium; assembly: GCA_963777605.1. Taxonomy (GTDB): domain Bacteria; phylum Acidobacteriota; class UBA6911; order RPQK01; family JAPXNP01; genus CAVZRV01. Next base: position 415,099 of record CAVZRV010000031.1, on the reverse strand, counting down.
AGGAGATTCTTGTCGTGGAATGCGACTTGGGGAGAGTAGAAGAGGTTCGCCGCGATTGGCCGTTTCTTCGCGACCGGCGAATCGATGCTTACTCGGGCATCTCCAGACGTTTCTTGGAACCCAGCGGTTCGGCCACGAAGTGATAGAAAAGACCGCCATGACCCGAGATTGTCCGGCTGCCCTGGGCTACTTCATGCCTCCCGAATGGGCGCATCACTTGTCAACCTGGCTGTCCTGGCCGACCAACGCGGTTACCTGGCCCGGCGAGCGGCTGGAGCGGGTGCGGGACAGTTACGTGGAGATGATTCGTCTTTTGAGCCGCGGGGAAAGGGTTGACCTGCTGGTCAATGACGAGAAATCCCGTGAAGCGGTGGGGACCCGGTTGATCGCGGCAGGTGCTGCAATCGACTCGGTCCGAATTCACGTGGTCGCTACCGTCGATGGATGGATTCGGGACTACGGCCCCAACTTCCTGGTCAATCGGCACATCTCGGACATGCCGGTTGCCTACAACAACTGGCGGTTCAACGCCTGGGGTGGAAAGTACCAGGATCTCGCGCAGGATGACCGGGTCCCGGACGAATTGGCGAGCCGGCTCGGCCTGCCCGTGTTCCAGCCGGGCCTGGTCCTTGAAGGCGGTTCGATCGAAGTCAACGGTGCAGGCCTTTGCCTGACTACCCGGCAGTGTTTGCTGAACCCCAACCGCAACCCCGAGCTTTCCCAGGACCAGATTGAAAACGGCGTTGCGGGATCACCTTGGAGTGGATCGCATTCTCTGGCTCGAGGAGGGGATCATCGGCGATGACACCGACGGCCACATCGATGACATCGCCCGCTTCGTGGACCGGGAGACCATCGTCTGTGCCGTCGAATCGGATCCGGGTGACCCGAACCACCCGATTCTCCAATTGAACTTCGAGACGCTCCGGCGTCTTCTCTGATGGAGGGAGGCTATTTCGGGTCGTCGAACTCCCGATGCCCGATCCACTTGATGCGGAGTGGGGACGCCTGCCTGCCAGTTACGCCAACTTCTACATTGCGAATGGGCTCGTGCTCGTCCCGGCGTTCAGCCAGGAACGGGATCAGGAGGCCGTCGCCGTTTTGAGCGAGCTCTTTCCGGGTCGTGAAGTTGTCGGCATTCCGGCGGGCGATATGGTTTACGGTTTGGGCGCAATCCATTGCCTGACCCAGCAGCAGCCCGCCGGGCTTCCCTGACTGAGCATCCTGCAGTCGGCGCTATTGCGCCCTGTATCCCGCTGTGCCATCTTGTTCCTGAGATGGAAGATGACCCGGCCCGGCGAGAGTGCGTTCCGGGCCGGGAAGAGAGTCACCGATGGAGTTGAGTACCCTCCGGGATTTTGCGATTGCGTTGCTGATTGGCGCCCTGGTGGGCGCTGAGCGGGAAAAACACAAGCGGGGGGAAGACCGGGTTGGTGCCAGCGGGCTCAGGACCTTCATTCTGCTGGCCATGGCCGGAGCCGTTTCGGCGTGGCTTGGAGCCAAAATCGGAACTCCCTGGCTTTTCATCGCTACCCTTCCCATCGTGGCGGGGGCCCTGATCGCCGGATACATCGTGAATGCACGGGTCAGGCCGGAATCGATCGGACTGACGACCGAGGTGGGAGCCTTTTGTGTCTGCCTCCTCGGCGGCATGACGATGCTCGGATACCCGGAGTTGGCCGTGGTGCTGGGGATCCTCACGGCGGCCGTGCTGGCCTACAAAGAGCCGATGCATGGGGTCGTCTCCGCTCTTGGCCGGGACGACATTTACGCCGGACTCCGCCTGTTGATTGCCACCTTCATTGTCCTGCCGCTGCTCCCGAACCACACCCTGGACCCCTGGGGCGCATTGAACCCCTATTCGCTGTGGCTGTTGGTGATTTTGATTTCATCGCTCTCCCTCGTCGGTTACCTGGCCACGCGCTGGCTCGGTCCCGGCAGGGGAACGGCCCTGACCGGACTGACCGGCGGGCTGGTGTCATCGACGGCGGTGACCCTTTCGTTCGCGCGCGGCGGAAAAGAGTCGGCCCAGCCGAACGCCGGGGATGTATTCGCTATCGGCATCATGATCGCGTGGGGAGTGATGTTCGTACGCGTGGTCGTGGAAGTGGCAGTCGTGCACCCTGCTCTGGTCTCGAGGATTGCCGTGCCATTTGCGGCTATGAGCGTGATCGGACTTGGGGCTGCCGCTTACTTCTACCGGCAGGGAGCATCCTCGCGCGCTCAGTCCGCCGGGCCGTCTCGCGACGTCCCGTTGAAGAACCCCTTCAGTCTCTCCAAGGCGGCGAAGTTCGGTCTCCTGTTCGCGATAACCCTGCTTGTCGTCAAGGTTGTGGAACAGAGATTCTCCTCCGGCGGACTCTACCTGGTGTCAATCCTGGCCGGGCTGACCGATGTCGATGCCATCACGTTATCGATGGCGAAGTTCGCCAAGGCAGGGGGAGATCCGGTCACGGCTGTCTACGCAATCACGCTGGCCTCGCTGGCGAACACCTTCGTCAAGTGTGGCTTCGTTGTAGCCCTCGGCGGGACGGCACTCAAGAAACGGGTCGTTCCAGCGACCTTCGCCATAGCTGTCACAGGCGTACTGGCCATGTTTTTTCTCTGATTGTGAAGTTCCAGGTTAAAGCAACCGCGTTTTGCCGGGGACCGGCACGGGGTAGGTCCCGTCGGGCCCGGGTTCAACGGGAGGATCCGTGGCCTCATTGCACTCGTCCGGCCGGGGAGAAAAGTAGAAGTCCGACCGGCTGATCGCGTCCCAGGTCACTTGCTGGCCGGTGTAACAGCTGAACTGGCCCATCATGGCGATGAGGGTACTTCGAACCATGTGGTTCCCACTGTTGATCGGCCGGTTCTCCCGAATCGACTTGATCAGGGCGACATGTTCCAGGACATAGGGGTTCCCGTCTTCGCCCACTCCGGGGTGCTGCCAGTTGGTCTCCCCCTCGATGCGTAGCTTCAGCAGGTCGCACTGGCCCTTGGTTCCGAGAATCGTGCTGGAGTTTTCCTCGTAGCAGTTGTCGATCGTCCGGCACAGCGCGTAGACCCGGACGCCGTCCGGGAACCGGTAGACGACCGAGTGGTGATCGAAGACGTTTCCGTAGATCTCTCCGTGGAGAGTGGAGCGCCCTCCCATCCCGTAGGCTGATATGGGAGACCCGTCGCGGAGAGCCCAACTCGAGCGGTCGAGGTTGTGGATCAGGGTCTGGGGAACGTCGTCACCGGAAAGCCAGTTGAAGTGGTACTGGTTGGAGCCCTGGTGCAGGATCTCGCTCATTCCGGGGACCCGTTCCCGGAGTACGTAGGGAGGACGCAGCCAGGTTTCCTGGATCGCGACAATGTCCCCGATGGCTCCGTCATGTACTCTCTGCATGGTCTCCCGGTAGCCGGGGTGAAACCGGCTCTGCAGCCCCGACACCACCGAGAGCCCTTTCTCTTTGGCCAGTTCGCAGGCAGAGCGGGCGGCCTTGGCACCGGCCGGGTCAACAGCGTGGGGCTTCTCGACGAAGACGTGTCTGCCGGCCTGCACCGCCGCCATCAGGTGCATGGGATGGAACTTGGCTGCGTTGGCGATAATGACCACGTCCGAAGACTCGATGACTGACTTGTAGCCGGCGAAGCCGGCAAAGCAGCGATCATCGGGGACGTCAACCTGCTCCGGATACCTTTCTCGGATGGCCGCCCGCTGCTCCTGGACACGGTTCGGCAGCAAGTCGGCCAGTGCGACGATTCGGACCGCCGGGTCGGCGGTCATGGCATTCATCGCTGCTCCGATCCCTCTGCCGCCGCAGCCGATGACCCCGATCCTGACGAGGTCGCTGCCCTCGGCGTAAGCTCCCGGGAGGAAGGGCAATGTCATCACGCCCGAGGAAGCTTTTAGAAAACTCCTTCTTGACACTTGAGTTCTATCCAGCGATTCAATCATTTGGCGCTCCTTCCTACTGAGCTTCGGAAACCGGTTTGCGGGCGATCCAGTGGACGGCATTGGAAATCAGCCGGCGAAATCCGGGATTGTTCATCGTGTCCGCGGAGTGGCCCAGTTGGACGTAGACGACGCGGGCCGTTTGACAGGGACCAACATAAACTACCGGCCGATCATTATCCGGGTGAGTCGTTTCCATCAACACTTCGATGGCGGCGGAGTGTTCCATCCCCTTGTAAAGTTCGTCGTTAACCCAGAGGGGCCCGACACCGCGAAGGACCGGGTGGTCTCCCTTGCCCGGGATCGGAGTCACCTGGAAATCGAGGCCTTCCCGATAGCTGCTTGCAGTGTGTCGTCCGTCAGCGTTGACGAAGTACTTCCCGCCGGTGACCTCCTGGTACCACCAGGGCCAGTCGGTGTAGTCGACAATAGAGTGATGGAGGGACAGCACGCCCTTTCCCGACTCGATGAAGGATTTCAGGTGTTCCCGGGTCTGCTCTGTGGTGACCTCGTACATGTCGTGAAGGAGGACGGCATCGAAGCGGTCTTCGATCGAGCTCGCAAAGGCCTCCTGCTGGCTGGTGGCGTGCGTCCAAACGACCCCGGGCAGGCTCTCGATCATCGCGTAAAACGCAACCGGGTAAGTGTGGCCTCCGGTCACTACCAGAAGTCGAATCGGAGACGGGTCACCGGCTCGATGCTCCCGCGAGACGGGCGAAACCGTTCCGGTACCTGTTGCCGCCCATTCCACACTTCGGGTGAGCAGGTTGGCCATTCCGGGTTCGTACCAGGCAAGAGCATCGTGGCCAAGGGGCGTAAAGACGACCCTCCCTTTTCCAAACTGGTTGGCCCAGACCAGCGGCTCTCTCCTGCCGGTTCCGCCCAGGTCCGCTGGACTCATTGCGTCCGCGAGGACCTGTGCCCGGGGGCCGAGTTGCATCTTGTGATAGAGCTCGTCGTTGGCCATGAAAGACGGCGGCAGGCCAGCGCAGAGCGCCTGATTGGAATCTTTCCAGTCAACCTGGAAGACGGTGCGCCGGGCGTGTCCGATGTCTTCCGGGGCCCAACGCGCTCCGATGATTTCAGGAAACGCGGCCCAGCCTGATCCTTCAGGGCCGGCCTGCCAGTGACCGTCCCGCATCTCCTGCCCAAAGAAGGCGCCGTAGCTGGCCTGGTGAACGGCCACGAAGCCCCCGCCGTTGTGGATGAACCGTTCCACGGCGTCTTCGGCCTCTTTCGGCCAGCGGGGCCCGTTGTAGTTCAGGACGAGGACCTGATACCCCTTGAGGGCTGCGGCGGTGATCCCTCGTGGTTCCTCGTTGGTTCGGACATCGAAACGGCCCGACGCGTCCAGGATTCTCCGCATGGAAGCCGTCGTCTCCTGCCAGACGTGATAGGGGAGATCAGCCTCCCCGGTGACGATCAGGACCCGAATCGGTTCGCGTTTTGCGGCCTGGCCGAATCCCGGCCCGATCGATATTGCCAGCGCAAGTCCGATTCCTGCGAGCCACTTCATGACAGCACCTCCCGAGCCCAGTTCAGGCTCCTCTCCAGCATCGGGCCTCCCTGGCCCTCACACTCCAGGCTGATGACTCCCGGGTAGTCGATTCGTTTCAGAATCGAGACGCATTGACGGATGTTCCCGGCGTTGACCCCTTCACCAATGGCACAGTGACTGACCGCGATCCCGGTCAGATCACCCCGGGCTGATGCGGCCAGGCTTTCACTGACGTCTTTCATGTGCACGTGCCCGAGGCGATCCTTGAATCGCTCGAGAAAAGCAACCGGGTCCTGTCCGGCGATGAACGTGTTCCCCGTGTCCATGTTCATCCTGAAATTGGGGGAATCGTAGAAAGACAGGATCTCTTCCATGAACTCGGGCTTCGTCGTGTAGAACCCGTGCGGCTCCACGTTGATGGTGAGTCCATACCGTTCGGCTGCACGAATCACCGGACCGTAGCAGCGCCGCAAGTGGTCGAGAGCCTCCCGATCGGTCATCCCAGCGGGGCGATTTCGGTCATCGGTCGTGTCGATGCAGGGGCAGCCGACGAGACTGGACCAACGGATTGAGTTCAGAATGTATTCGACTCCAATCGTGGCCCCCTCGGGCAGGGAAAGGGGGAAAGCGGCATCCAGCTGGGAAAACGCGACGCCGTAGCCGTCCATCTTGCGGCGTAGCAGCAGGGGGTCCTCCCACAGTGCAACATGGGGTTGATATCCGAGTCCGTGAATCCAGCTGACCCCGTCGATCGTTCCGCATTCGATGAAGTGAACGTCGTTTTTCTGGGCCCACTGGAGGCACTGTTCGAAGTTCCAGTAGCTCGAGTTGAAAGCGTCGGTATGAAACCCGATTTCCATGATTGCAGCCTCCCGCCGCAGGACCAGCGTCCCCGCTTGCCTTGTGCCCCAGTTGACCGACCTGGCCCTGTGGCAACCTTCCCGCGCCCGGGCAGGCAGCCAATCGAAGTCGGAGCCGGGTTCAAGAGACAACCTGGAAGGATTGTCCTACGGTCACCACGGTAGGGCAAGCGTCCTCGCTTGCATTGGGGAATCTGTCCCTCCACCAATGCCAGTAGCAAGATCGCCGCGTCCAGGGAGTCGGCCGGCTGGAGACAGCCTGAAAGAGCTTCCCCAACGTAGCCAGACGCTCCATCCGTGCCACTTTCGATAAACTCCTGTATGAACGATGGATCAGCAGGCTGAACAGAGGAGCGGTGATGGACAGCGGGGGCTGATTTTTGCCCTCAGGGCGCTGAGGAATCGGAACTACCGTCTCTTCTTCGGCGGGCAGAGCATCTCTCTGATCGGAACCTGGATGACCCGAGTTGCCACCGGATGGCTGGTGTATCGTCTCAGCGGATCCGCCTTCCTCCTCGGGGTGGTCGGTTTTGCCGGTCAGGTGCCCACGTTCCTGATCTCTCCCTTCGCCGGCGTCTGGATCGATCGCCTGAACCGGCACAAGCTCCTGGTCATCACCCAGGTCCTGGCCATGGTGCAATCGCTGACGCTCGCGGCACTGGCCCTGAGCGACGTGATATCGGTGCCTCAGATCATCGCCCTGAGTGTTTTCCAGGGGCTGATCAATTCGTTCGACATGCCGACCCGGCAGGCGTTTGTCGTCCAGATGGTGAAAGACAGGCAGGACTTGGGAAACGCCATTGCTCTCAACTCTTCGATCGTCAACCTGGCCCGGTTGATCGGACCCTCGATCGCCGGATTTCTGATCGCCGCCGTGGGGGAAGGGTACTGCTTCCTCGCGGATGGCTTGAGCTATGTTGCCGTGATCGGGTCATTGCTTGCGATGAGCGGGTTGCCGGCCCAGGCCGTCCCCAAGCGGACCAGGATGTTCACCGAATTGAAGGAAGGATGGCAGTATGTTTCCAGCTTTCCCCCGGTCAGGTCGATCCTCCTGCTGTTGGCGCTGATGAGCCTGTTCGGGATGCCCTACAGCGTTTTGATGCCGATATTTGCCGTGGAAGTGCTCCACGGGGGGCCGCATACTCTCGGTTTTCTGATGGCGGGCTCCGGCGTCGGTGCCCTGGTGGGGGCCGCTACTCTGGCCGCGCGCAGGTCGGTGCGAGGCCTTGGGAAGATGATCCCGATTGCGGCAGCGGTTTTCGGATTCGCGCTGCTCGGGTTTGCGTTGTCCCGGATGCTCTGGCTGTCCTTGATCCTGATGCTTGGAACCGGTTTTGGGATGATGATGCAGATGGCCTCCAGCAATACCATCCTCCAGACCATCATTCCGGATGAGCGGCGTGGGCGGGTCATGAGCTATTACGCGGTGGCCTTCCTCGGGATGGCCCCCTTCGGCAGCCTGATCTCGGGGATGCTTGCAGACAAGATCGGCGCGCCCGAAACCCTGCTCATTTCGGGTGTCTTCTGCCTGGCGGGAGCCGCCTGGTTTGCCTCTCAACTGTCGCATCTGCGCACCCTGGTTCGCCCGATCTACGTTGAACTGGGCATCATTCGGGAAGTCGCCCAGGGGATGCAGGCTGCCAGTTCGTTCCCCACGCCCCCGGAAGAGTAGGGGTCCTCGCTTGCCGCATGAGGCAGCCTCGCATGCAGGGCGTGACGCAAACCCTCCCAAGTTGCTGAAACGTCCCGTCTAACCCGCATTTCTCAAGAATGACGCAAAAAAGGGCAGCCCTCTCTGATATAAGTCTTTTTGCTACAAGGATTTAGATCAGAAGAGGAAGCCGCCCTTATGAGTTCAGAGTGTAATCCCAACCGAGTCCATTTACAAGGTCCGAATCGACGCCAGATCACTGCCCAGTTCAACGGTGGAAGCATCGTCTCAGACGGGGGCGTTCTCCTGCTGGCCGAGACGGATCGCCGCAGCCGGTTGATGGAGCGTTGGGCCCAGTGTTTTATGGATCATCGGGATCCCCGCTATGTCCGCCATCCCTTGCTCCGTCTGTTGCGTCAGCGGGTCTTTGGGCTGGCGCTGGGTTACGAGGATCTGAACGACCACGACGAACTGCGGCAGGATCCTTTGCTGGCGGCGCTGCTGGGTGAGCCCGAGCGCCCCCTGGCCGGCAAGAGCACGCTGAACCGGCTCGAACTGACCACCGATGGGCAGGACCTCTATAAGAAGATCGCCGTGGATCCCGAGGCGGTCCGCCGATTCTGGGTTGAGCTCTATGTGGCGACTCACCCCGAAGCGCCGCAGGAGTTGATCCTCGATCTGGATGCGACCGACGATCCGCTACACGGCCGTCAGGAAGGCGCCTTCTTTCACGGCTACTACCACAACTACTGCTATCTTCCGCTGTACATCTTCACCGACGATGGGTTCCCCCTTTGCGCCCGGTTGCGAACTTCCAATCGGGATGCCTCGTCGGGAACCGTCGAGGAAGTGGAGGCGATCGTGGCTTTACTGCGTCACGCCTGGCCGGAGGTCCGAATCGTGCTCCGTGCCGACAGCGGGTTTGCCCGCGAGGAGTTGATGGCCTGGTCGGAACAGCACGATGTCGATTTCATCTTCGGACTGGCCCGCAACCAGCGGTTGGTGGACGAGTTGGCGCCCCTGCTGGAACAAGCCGCTCACGATCATACTCACTCCGGCCTGCCCGCCCGATACTTTGCCGATTTCCAGTATCAGACCCGCAACAGCTGGAGTCGCTCCCGGCGCGTGATCGGCAAAGCCGAGCACCTGGCCAAAGGCTCCAATCCCCGTTTCATCGTCACCTCGCTCGGCTCTGAACACGACGCCCGCATGCTTTACGAACAACTCTACTGTGCTCGGGGCGAGATGGAGAATCGGATTAAGGAACAGCAACTAACGCTGAGCGTCCCGTGAAATGTTCTCCAATCCACGAGACAATCGCGGACGGTTGCCCTACCATGGGGCGATGATCCGTTCGATTGTGCTCGTTGCAGCCTTTATCAGTTGCGCGACTTTGGCGCTGGCCGGAGGCGCACCCAACATCGTTTTGATTTATGCCGACGACATTGGCTACGGCGACCTTGGCAGCTACGGCGCGACCCGGGTTCAGACGCCCAACCTGGACCGCCTGGCGGAACAGGGCCTGCGCTTTACCGATGCCCATTCAGGATCGGCGACCTGCACGCCGTCCCGCTACGCCATGCTGACGGGACGATACGCTTGGCGGAAGGAAGGAACCGGTGTCGCGCGTGGCGATGCCAATCTCATCATTGACCCGAACCGACCGACCCTGGCATCGTTGATTCACGATCAGGGTTACCGGACCGGGGTCGTGGGAAAGTGGCACCTGGGCCTCGGAGATGGGCCGATCGACTGGAATGGCGATATCCGCCCCGGGCCCCTCGAGCTGGGGTTCGACTACGCTTTTCTGATCCCCGCGACCGGTGACCGGGTGCCCTGCGTCTTTATCGAGAACCGCCGAATCGTTGGACTTGATCGGCGCGATCCGGTTCAGGTGAGCTTCGAAGGGCCGATCGGAAATGACCCTACCGGCCGCGAGCATCCCGAAATGCTCAAGATGCATCCCAGCCACGGCCACGACATGACGATTGTCAATGGGATCAGCCGGATTGGGTACATGAGCGGCGGGAACTCGGCGCGTTGGGTTGACGAGAATATCGCCGACCGGATCACGAGACATGCCCGTGTTTTCATCGAAGAGAACGCAGATCACCCTTTCTTCCTCTATTTCTCCACGCATGACATCCACGTCCCCAGGGTTCCCAACGCTCGTTTTGTGGGAGCCAGCAAGATGGGTCCGCGCGGCGATGCCATAGCCGAGCTGGACGACGCCGTGGGAGTTATTCTTCGGACGCTCGATCGCCTCGACCTGTCCGACAACACCCTGGTGATTTTCACCAGTGACAATGGCCCGGTGATCGACGATGGGTATAAGGACGAGTCCGTCGAGAAGCTGGGTGGCCACCGGTCGGCAGGTCCATTCCGGGGCGGCAAGTATAGCAATTTCGAAGGCGGCACGAGAGTCCCCCTGATCGTGAGATGGCCGCAACGGGTCAAGCCGGGAGTTTCCGACGCTCTCGTGGGCCAGGTTGATTTTCCTGCTTCCCTGGCTGCCCTGGTCGATTCGTCGGTTCCGAAGGGGGCTGCCCCCGACAGCCTCAACGTCCTGCCGGCCCTTCTTGGTGAATCCCGGACGGGGCGCTCCACGCTGGTTGAGCACGCCGGGTCGCTCTCCCTCCGCAGCGGAACCTGGAAGGTGATCGAGCCGAACAACGGGCCAAAGATAAACCGCAATACCAATACCGAACTTGGAAATGACTCCCAGGTGCAACTCTACAATCTGGACGAAGACCCGGGAGAAACCCGGAACGTCGCTCAGAAAGAGCCGGATCGGGTCAGGGAACTGATGGAGGTGCTCAGGAAAATCAAAGAATGATTTTCGACCGGCGGGGTGTGTTGCCGATATCGCCATCGGAGCCAAATCTGACTCGTCTCTTCGCGCCGAATCTGTCGGCGGGCGCACGAAACCCCCGGGCAAAGCCTCTGGCGGAGGCCAAACCCCTAACCCCATCTAACATTAACGAACGTGCGGAAAAAAGTGCGAAGAGACCGCGTGAAGAAAGTGGAAAAGGCGCCGTTTGGAGGGAGGGGAAGCGAAATGAGGATATGGGAGCAAGGACGCAGAGACAATCCAGAGAGGCGGTTCTCCATCCGAATTTGGGCAGGACACGCTGCGGTTCACGCTTTCCGATTTCTGATGTCACGGCACCGGATGAGAGGGGGTTGGTCATGAGCATGGGCTGGAAACATACAGCAGGCATGTTTCTCCTGGTGGTTATTGGGGTAGGGGCCGCTTCAGCCCTCCACGGTCAGGACTTGGGTTCCGTTCCCGACTGGACAGAGAGTGAACTCGAGCACTATACCTGTCTCCGGACCGACAGGCCGATCAGCGTCGATGGCACGTTGGATGAGCCGGTCTGGCAGCAGGTTCGAAAGTCTCCCCGGTTCGTGGATATGATCAACGGCTTGCCCGGATTCTTTGACACCCGGGCAGCCGCCGTCTGGGACGACGAAAACCTTTACGTTGCCTTCTGGGTTGACGAGCCCTTCGTATCGGGGAAAGTAACCGAGCGCGACGCGACGATCTTCCGCGAGAACGATGTAGAGGTCTTCATCGACGGCATTGACTCCTACTACGAGTTCGAGATCAACGCGCTCAACACGCTTTACGAAGTGTTCTTCATCTGGAAGGACGCCTATCTGGAGAGGTTCGACATCCCCGAATTCGACGTCTATTCAAAAGACGCTTTCACTTTTGGGGGGAACCACGATCGGGGAGTGGAGACTTTCTGGCGCGGAACCCACCCGCGCGGAGTTCGGTGGGCGTTTCCGGCCTGGGACTTTCCCGGTCTGAAGACCTCCGTTCAGATCAACGGGACTCTCAACATCAACGCCGACGTCGACCATGGCTGGACCGTTGAAATCGCTTTCCCCTGGTCGGGCATGAAACACCTGGCGGGAGGGCGCTCTCTCCCGCCTTCCAACGGAGATGTGTGGAGGATCTTCTTCGGTCGCTTCGAGAAACTACCCGTCGGGAGCGGAGTCGCCAGCCCGGCGTGGTCCTGGGGACGCATCGGAGACCGCGACAACCACCTTCCAGAACGGTTTACCCGGGTCAAGTTCTCCACGACACTGGTCCGTTGATCAGGCCTTCAGGAAGATCTTCTGGCGGTAGAGGAAGTAGAGGAACAGCCACTTGACCGCCAGGATACACGCTACCCAGAAGACCGGTTTGAACGCGCCCATGTCGTCGATGAACCCGTGGACGAAGATATTGGCGATGGTCCCGAAATCAAAGACACTCTGCAAGACGTAGATCGTGATCGGGTTCAAGCCGATGATGATGAATGGGAAAACCCACTTCTGGTGTCCGCGGACATCGACCAGCCAGTAGAAGAGTGCCAGCAGCAGGAAGCTCCAACCCGCCGCGAAGAGGACGTAGGAACTGGTCCAGAGCAGCTTGTTGATCGGAAACAGGGTTCCCCAGATCAGGGCGAGAACCAGGCTTGAACCGCCCGCCGCGACCAGGCCGAGGATTTTTTTTCGTTGCTCGAGGGCGCTCCGGAGCAGGTGTCCGGCGAGGCCTCCAAGGAGGGTGGTCGCAATCGCCGGGAGGGTGCTCAGGATACCCTCGTTGTCGCCGAAGGTGTAACAGCAGAAGCGGCCCGGGAGAATCAGTCGGTCGATGTAAGCCGACAGGTTCCCCTCGGGAGTCCAGACTCCGGCGCCCACTCCCGGCACCGGCACCACCATCATGATGATCCAGTATGAGACCAGGATGACCCCGACGGTAATCGCCTGGCCGCGGATTTTCAGCCACATGAAGATCATGGCCGCAAAGAGATAGCAGAGCGCGATGCGTTGCAGCACCCCGGCCCATCGAAAATGGGCAAAGTCGAGATCAAGGATGTGGTTGTAGACCAGGCCTAAGGCAAAAAGGGTCAGGACCCTCTTTATGATGTGAATGTAGAGTTCTCGCCTGCTGTCCCCTCTCTGGAGGCGCTTGCTGATGGCGAACGGCATCGCCGCGCCGACAATGAACAGGAACAGCGGAAAGATCAGGTCATAAAACGTGAAACCGTTCCATTTCGTGTGTTCCAGTTGATCGAAAAGGGTTCGAGACCAGGAGGTATCGATCAGTTTGAAGAGAGCACGGAAGAAGGCGTCCCCACCAATGATCCAAAACATGTCGAAGCCCCGAAGAGCATCGATGGAGACGACTCGACCAGAAGGCACATTGACGATTTCAGATTCCATGAACTTGTCCCTGAACTCCCAACGCTGTTCGATTTCGCGATCCAGATCCTGTATTCCGGGTAACCTGACCGGTAGGAAAATGCACCCGTCGGCTCCGCCGAAGTCCGGCGGGAGCGCGGGAGCCGGATTCTCCTTGATTGCGGGGCGCAATCGCTGACTATATTGCGGCATTCTGTCGGAATCAAGTCAGCTCCGCCCCCGCGGTCGCCGCGGATCATTCAGCGAGGAAAACTGCCCGCGACTTCGAACCAAAAACGCGATTGGTGGGCATTCAGAACGCGAACGGACCCATTGGGCGCCCCCGAGTCAAGGGCGCGACTGCGGAAGCTCAGCCATTGCCAGTCCTGGATCTTGTCTCCATCCCGAAGGCTCCGGCCTCCGGCATTACTTCTGGTGACGTGCGAACGGCCGCAGCCGCGCTCGCTGACAATCACATAGGCGCCCCCTTAGGGAGCCAGCGTGTCGGAGTCTTCCGGCACGCTGGCAGGAAGTAACCCGCGTTCAGAAATCCGGGTGTCCGGAATCCTGCCGAGAACCAAGGCTTCTGAGTTCTCACGATCACCCTGACTTCTATCCAGAGACATCCGGCTCTTCCAGATTCTCCAGCCCATCCAGATCCAAGGTTCAAGTCACCCCAGTTCCTCAAACTGTAGGCCAGCTGCCCACAACCGGGTTGATTCTCAATATGGCGGCAAATAGAATCCGGATCGGGGAGCCGGACATTCCTGAATTGACTGTCCTGCAGCGAATGGGGCCGGTACTCTCGAGTATGGGATGTTTGGAGACCCGGGCAGCCGATCAGCCCCGGGCGTGTGGGCGAAAAGGAAGTGCAACCATGAGACGTTTCATTCTTGCCACCCTCGGACTTACCCTGTTTCTGACCGCCATGAGCACCGGCCTTGCCCAGGAGCAGCCCTCCGAAGAGTACATGGCCATGTATCGCGACAAGATGGAGAGAACCGCCTGGTGGCGCGAAGCGCGCTTCGGCATGTTTATTCATTTTGGGGCCTACGCTGTGCCGGCCCGCGGCGAGTGGGTGAAATCCAACGAGCGCCTGACGACCGAGGAGTACCAGAAGTACGTTGACGCCTTCAATCCGGTGGACTACGATCCCCGGGCCTGGGCGCGACTGGCCAAGGCCGCCGGCATGAAGTACGCCGTGATGACCGCCAAGCACCACGACGGTTTCTGCATGTTCGACAGCAAGTATACCGACTATGACATCGGAACCATCATGCCGGGCCGGGACCTGGTTCAGGAGTTTCTGGACGCGTTTCGTGCCGAGGGACTGAAAGTCGGCCTCTATTACTCGCTGATCGATTGGCACCATCCCGATTACCCGAACGTTGGGAATCACCCCATGCGGGACAACAAGGAGTGGAGCCAAAAGTCCTACGACTGGGACAATTACCTGGAGTACATGCACAATCAGGTCGAGGAACTGGTGACCCGCTATGGCCGCCTCGACATCATGTGGTTCGACTATTCCTTTGGCGAATATTCAGGAGAGAAATGGGGCGCCACTGAGTTGGTGAAAATGGTCAAGAGTCATCAGCCCCAGATCATTCTGGACAACCGGCTTTCGGTGAATCCGGGGGTGAGCACAGCGGGACGGGAGTTGTCCGGTTACGGCGATTTTGAGACGCCCGAGCAGGGGATCCCGGAAGCTCCTCTCAAAGACAAGTACGGCAACCCAATCCCGTGGGAGACCTGTCTGACCTTGAACAACAACTGGGGATACGCGGCGGCCGACGACGATTGGAAAAGCCCGGCGACGGTCGTCCAGGCCCTGGTGAATTGCGTCAGCAAAAGCGGAAACCTGCTTCTCAACGTAGGGCCGGATGCCCGGGGGAGAATCCCCGACCCGTCGATTCGAATCCTTACCAGGGTGGGCGAGTGGATGAACACCCACCGGGAGAGCATCCAAGGTTGCGGTGCTGCTGAACTCTCCAAACCGGATTGGGGCCGTTACACCCAGAACGGAAAGATCCTGTACGCCCACTGGATGTATCCCTGGATCGGACCGATCAACGTCGCCGGCGCAGCCGGTCGGACCGGAATGGTCACTCTCCTGATGGACGGTTCGGAAGTGCCGACCTCGACCCGCTGGTGGGGAAACGAGGGAGCCGGCAACTTCTTTGTCAACGTCAAGGCCCCGACGTACCAGACCTTCCCGCTTCCCAGCGATCTCGACACGGTAATCCGAATCGAACTCGAGAAGAAAGCCGATTGAGTCTTTCGAAATTCGCCGGTACGTTGACGATCGAGAGAGGGAACGTCATCAAGTTTGACTTGAAACTTCAATTTGGTTGAGTTCCTGGTTCCTCGTTCCTGGAGGGAGAGTAATCCAGGAAGCCCTGCCTGATATGGCGGCCGGGCAGCTTGCCCGGCGGAAGCGAACATTCTCAATCCAGGATTCTTGATTTCCGGTTTGGCCTGAAACAGTCCGAAACCGCGACTGAATCGCACTTTCAGTGCTGCATTGTCGCCTCGGCTCCGATTCCCGGGGCGTGGCCGCCGGGCTGAAAATGACCCTGCGCCTATAGTTGGCGCGCTCGTCTGGCGATGCTCCACCGGTTTCAGTTCTGCGAATAGTCTCCGCAGCGCAGGGGCGGGGATGATTGGGAATTCACTTGCTAAGGAGCTGCCCCTTCGACCGAACGGGCTCCGGTGTCCACGACTTCGAAGTCGGAGCCTTTCACCCGTCGCAGGGACTCCAGGCCCTCCAGGCGACGGTCGGGCGCGATCGACATGTACCAATCGCTTCCGTTGTCGGCAACGAACATCCCGTAGGTCTTGAGTCCTTTGAGAATCGCTTGAACATGGGGGGGGAATGAGGAGACATCAAAATCGCTGCGCAGGCGAAATCTTTCGCCCATGCGTGGGTAGGCAGGATTGGAGCTCCGGCTGGCCCAGTGGGTAGCCGGGAGGACGTAGGCGCGTCGAGTCCTTCTCACGGTGAACCGCATCGCGTGCCTGACCATGCCCCTCTCGCACTCGTCGTAGCGGACGATCGCAGGGAAGATCGGAAGTCCGGCGGCGTCCGAAGAGGTCCAGCCTTCCGGGCGCAGTGCGCCGGTGCCGAGGTCGAAGGTGGCTTCGTTGCTCGCTTCCCAACCGGAGTCGGTTTTCCTCGCCTGCCAGAATTCGAAGAACTTGCCGTTGATCGGGTCGACGACGATAAGGTGACGGTCCCCTTTCGCGTTTCGTTGAAAGTCGTCGAGCGACTGACCCGGCCGGGGAAGGGCCGCGTCGTTCTCATTTCGGGTCAAGCGGCCAATTCTCAATGGGAGAATCCGGGGGGATCGGATAGGGCCCCGGATCGGATTCATCCGGGTAGTCGACGATTTTCACCGGGATCCTGGGGTAGTCGGGCGGGACAATGACGAAATTCATGTCCAGGTTATATTCCAGGTGTTTCTCGGGACCGATGGATGCGATCATTTTCGCCGAATCGGGATGCAACGGAAGGTCGGAGATATCCTGGTTCCAGGGATTGTTCGGGGGAAAGACCTGCAGTGCGGACAGAATGGCGTCCGCCTCAGGCGTGTCCCACATGACGGGATGCGTGATCGGGGGCATCGCCGGGCCGGTCCGAACCACCGTCAGGGCACCGGCTGGAGAAGACAAGTCCCAGGACTGAAATGACAATTGCCGTGCGTCGCTGCATTAGAGGCCTCCTCGATTTTCCTGCGACTTGCAGGAATTCACTTGACCAGTGGAGCACAGATTCGGGAAAAAGGCATCTGGATCCTTTTCCTGGCCTATGCCAACGCGACCTTGCCGGTGACGGAGATACCGCCATGAAACGTTTCCGGACCTTCTTTCAGAACATGACTCTGGGTGGACTGACCGTGGTTTTGCCGGGATTTCTGCTTGTTCATGATTTTTCGGTGGCTCTTTCTCTGGGCGACCGACCTGATCCAGCCTCTGACCGACGTGGTCGTGTCCCAGGTGCAAGCGCCGGAAATCCTGGCCGATTGCCTGGTAATCGGCCTCATCATCGCGCTCTGCTTTTCGCTGGGGATTGTTGGTCCGAACCAGCGTCGGACGATTCATTCATCAGAATCTTGAAGATCGAATCCTGGCCATCGCACCGGGGTATCGGATTATCAAAGAAACCGTCATGCAACTCCTGGGGCGCAAGCGCTCACCGTTTTCTTCGGTGGCGCTCGTTCGGCTCTACGATCGGGAGGCGCTGATGACGGCTTTTATCACCGACGAGCATGAGTCCGGCTGGAAGACTGCCTTCATTCCGACCGGCCCCAATCCGACGACCGGGTATATCGTTCATCTCCCTGAATCCGACGTCTTTCCAATCGACGTCCGGGTCGAAGACGCGATCCGGTCGATTATCAGCTGTGGTGCCGGCTCCGCCCCGCTGATCGAATCCTATTTCCGAAATTTCTGCCGCAGGACTCCTCTCCTGCAGGCAATGACTCAGTGCGGAGTGACCTAGCGCGATCGCCACTTTTCAGAGGTCCAAGAATTCAGGGCTCGCCGGACGTCCTCAACGATGAACTCAAAACCGCCAGAAACCGGATCGAGAAATAGTCGGTCGCCCGCGTGTCATTGAGGGGAACGGGAATCCGGCGTGCCCGTCTCCGACTCCTCATCGGGAGCCTTTTCCCACTGGTATTCCCGGCCAAGCGCGTATTTCTCGAACCAGGCCAGTTCAACGTTGATCTTGAACAGTTCGTGACGGAGTTCCCGCCATCCGTGGGGTTCCCGCGGGGCAATGTAGAGGTGTGTCGGGACTCCATTTGATTTCAGCGCCCGGTATAGTTCAATCGACTGCGGAGCCGGGACGCGGACGTCCTCCTTGCCGACCAGGATGATGGTCGGCGTTTTCACTTTCCAGATGTCTTTCAGAGGCGAGTTGTCCCAGTAAACAGCGATCGGAGCGTCCTCCTGCCAGGGTGTCCCTCCGAACCACGGCGTTCGGTAGATCCGAACGTCGCTTTGCGCGTACATGGAAATCCAGTTGACGGCCCCGGCTCCCGATGCGGCGGCCTTGAAGCGATCGGTGAAGGTGATGATCTTGTTGGTCATGTGTCCCCCGCCGCTCCAGCCCATCTTGACCATCCGGTCGCCGTCGGCGATTCCCCGCTCGATGAGGTAGTCCACGCCGGTCATGACATCGAGGTGAGCCTGGTGGTAGTAGTGTCCGACCATGTCGCGCAGGTAGGCGTCGCCGTAGCCGGTACTGCCGCGGTAGTTCGGCCGGAAGACGGCCCAGCCCCGTCCGGTCAGGACCTGCACGTAGCTGCTCCAGCCGCCGAAGCCGAACGAGTCGGCGGCTGCGGGGCCGCCGTGGGTCTGGACGCACAGGGGATAATGGTGTCCTTCCTGGTAGTCGAGGGGATAGTAGAGGAGTCCTTCGACGGTTACGCCGTCCGCCCCTTTCCACTGTACGGCCTCCTGGCGGGGAATTCGGTACCGCCTGGTGAGATCGTCAAAGATGTGGGTGACCGCCCGGGGACCGTTCTCCCCGTTTTCGTTGAGGACGTAAACCTCACCCGGGCTGGTGGCTTTGTTGACCGTAAAGACGTGGCGCTTCAGCTTCGGAAGGTACTGGTAGCTCCCTACGGCGTGATCGCCTCGGGTCAGTTGGTGCAGCTTCTCGTCGGGTAGTTCCACCCGGAAGAGTTCACGCCTGACACCGGCGTTCGCGGTGAAGAAAATGGAGCCGCCGTCTCCAGACCAGACTGCCCGGGTGACTTCGTAGGGCATCTCGGGCAACAAAAGCCGGGCCCGTCCTCCTGCCGCCGGAATCACGAACAGGTTCTCGTTGTAGTAGGTTTCGAACTGCGCGTTGGAATCCGTCGTGAACAGGACCCGCGTGTTGTCGGGGGAGAGCCGGGCACCCCTCTCGACCACCGTGTTGTGAGTCAGTTGCCGGGCGTTGCCGCCATCGGCGTTCATGACCCAGACTTCGCCCTCGTCGGTGTCGTCGTATAGCGGAGACGGGGCGCGATGATGTGCGATGAGCGTCCCGTCAGGCGAGAGATTGTATTCGATGACCGAGAAGTCGCCCTGGGTGATCCGGCTTTCGGTCTTGCCCTTGAGGGTGATGTTCCAGAGATGAGTCTGTTTGAAGTCCTCATCAAAAGTGATCACGTCATCCTTGAGTTCTTCCTTTTTCTTCTCATCCGCCGTTTTGGGTTCGGGAGCGAGGAAGTAGATCGACTTGCCGTCCGGCGCCCACTCGATCGAGGAGATCGCCGTGTCATGGTTCGTCAACTGCTGAGCTTCACCACCCTCGCCCCTGATGAGAAAAATCTGGGTTCCTTCACTCTCCTCTCCTTCTTTGCTCTGGCGGTTGGCCAGGAAGGCGATCCAGTTGCCGTCGGGAGACCATCGGGCCGAGCTTTCACCCTTCACACCGTTCGTCATCTGGATGGAGGAACCGGAATCCACTGACGTCCGCCAGATGTGGCCGATCCGCCGGTTCTCCGCCCAGTCGGCTTCAGAGAGTGTGCAGAGCAAATGGGTGCCGTCGGGAGACAACCGGGGGTCGCTCAGGCTCGGAATGTTGAGCAGGTCGAGGGCGGTCATCGGTCGGGGAGCCTGAGCCTGGGCGCCGGCAATGAAAAGGCTGAGGATAAGGACAAGCTGGCTGATTTTGGTTTTGTGCAAATTTCTCATGGCGAATTAATCGACCTTGTGAATTGGAGAGTGGGTGCTGGGGAACGAGCCATGGGACATCCATGGGGACTGTGGGACCAAATAGGACCGGATGGGACACAGGGGACGTAAAACCCGGGAGAACCGGTGCCATGTCCGATAAGTCCCCCAGGTCCCCTGAGTCCCAGAGCTTCCCACCCTCATCACTAATATACAAACCGCTCGACGATCTCCAGGAGATCCGACACTCCCTGCTTCACGCTTTCAACCGGCACCCGTTCGTTGTTGCCGTGGACCGTCCCCTGTAATTCATCGGGGATGATGGCCGGGTTGAAACCGTAGCAGGAGATCCCCAGGTCCCTGAAGAAGTGACTGTCGGTAAAGCCCGTTGTTACGGACGGCGTCACGATCGCGTCCGGGTGACGCTCTTTCATAACCGCCGTGATGTCCTTGAACAGTTCCGTGTCTGTGGACGAAACGGCAGGGCTGAAACTCATGAGTTTTTCAATCTCGACCTTGGGGTCGTTGATGATCGTGGTCAGAAGCGTGATGAATTCATCGGGATCCTGGTCCGGCAGCAGGCGACAGTCGAGTTCTCCCTGGGCCTCAGGGGGAACCACATTGATCTTGCTGCTTCCCTGAAGCCGGGTCAGGGAACAGGTGTTCCGGGTCAGGGAGTTCAGTGTCGGGTCTTCAATCTGCAACTCGAGCAGGAAATCGGGGTCCTGAATCGCTTGGCGAATGTTGGCGAATTGCTCCCGCCGGACGCCCTCGCGAGTGACTGAGATCCCCTTGAAGAACTGGTCCACGGTGGGGACGATCCGGGGCTGGAACCCATAGTTCTGGATTCGGTACAGAGCCTTGACCAGGCGGTTCACTGACGACTCAAGCAGGGGGCGGGATCCGTGCCCCGGTTCGCCGGTACTCTTGATCCGAAGCCAGAGAGGAACTTTCTGGGTTACCTCGATTCCCATGACTAGATGATTCCCCGAGCGTTGGGCTCCCCCTCCTTCGTTGAGGAGATAGCCGGCATTCTCGAAGACCTCCGGGTGGTTTTTTGCCATCCAGCCCGCTCCGTAGAGGCCTCCGGCTTCCTCGTCACCGGTTGCCAGGAAAATGACGTCCCGGTTGAGAGGCTTCCCCGCCCGGTGAAGGGCCACGAAGGACTGAAACTCCATCATCCCCATGTCCTTCATGTCCAGGGCTCCGCGTCCGTAGAGGTAACCGTTACGAATTTCGCCGGATAAGGGGTCGACGTCCCAGTACTGCCTGTCGGCCGGGACGACGTCGGAGTGATTGAGCAGAATCAGCGCCGGTTTGTCACCACCCTTGAGGCGGGACCAGATAATCCCCCGGCCCGGGGCAGACTTGGCGGTCTGGTAGGGAATCCCTTCCTGGTCGAGGAGGCGGGCAAAGAATTCGACGGCCCTGGTCTCGTTACCGGGAGGGTTGGTCGTGTCAACCTGAATGTATTCCTGCAGTCTCCGGACAGTCTCGTTCCCCAGGTTCTCCTGAGCCATCAGCGACGGCACGATGAAGAGCAGTGACAGGGTGACGAAGGCCCGATTGGTACGGCTTGAACTGATCCTTCCTGACAATGAATTACTCCCTTTCTAAATTGTGTGCCAAGGAGACTAAGAGAAATCGGCCCGAATGACAATGGGGAGAATCGCGGGCTGCCAGGAAAGCTTCGAGTCTTGCGCTATCCAGGCTGGCCGAGAACGTCGGGCCTGGAATTCGTGAAACACTTCATTGACTTGGGAATAAAGTTCTTTGTAGTGGTGATTTTTCTGGCAACCGCCGAGACGGAACTGTTATGATCAGTTGCCCAGTTGACTTCCGACTCCACTCCGAGTGGCTGGGATTCGCTCCGCTGGGCATGAATCATGCCCAGCGGGGTTTTGGTTCATTAAGAGGGGATTTTTGATTGACGGGAATCGAGTGGCAGCAGGGAATCAAGAACCGGCAATTTATGGCCGTGTTTATTCCAGCTTAGGGTTGATTTCTGTACAGGCAATTAAGAAAGGATTCGGAAAGTGGGAAAACGCATTTCAACAGTCGCTATTGCATTCTTGCTGGCTGGCTTTTTCGTGGTTGGTCTTAGTGCCCAGACGGCGAACTTTGAACTCTCCGGTGACAACGTGGTTCCTCCTGTGAGCACAGCTGCAAACGGCAGCTGCAGCGCGTATCTGAACGCTAGTGAAACTGAGTATACGATCAGTTGCGATCATGATGCCATGGCAACTGCAGCGCACATTCACCAGGGTGTCCCTGGTACAAACGGTCCGATCGTCTTCTTCCTCGAACTCGGCGACGACCTTCACTTTGACTGTCTCTGAAGCGACCCTGCAGGAGCAGAAGGACGATAGCTTGGGAGTGACCGGAGCGAACTTCGAGGAGTTCTTGAACCTGCTGCGTTCCGGCTCTCTTTACGTCAATGTCCATACGGCCGATTACCCGGGAGGCGAGATTCGGGGCAACATCCCGGCTCCGTCTCACGAGCTGTTCTTCTCGCAGTTCGGAGCCGGCGGCGGACTGACGTCTGACATCGTGGTCTTCAACACGTCCGCCACGACCGCCTCTGCCGTGATCGACTTCTTCGACCCGGATGGGGCTGAGTTCCTGCCGTCGGAGACGCTGGAGGTTCCCGGTTATGGATCGTGGTCCTATTCCAGCAGCCCGGACGGTGAAACTCCGGTTGCCGGAACGGCTCGCGTGACTTCCGACCGGAATGTCGGCGCCAGCGTGGTCTTCAGTCTGCGGCGATCTGATCACGGGCATTTCTCCGTCTCCGGCCCTGCACATCGGCGTAATTCCGGTCAACACCGACCCGACGGGAGTTCGGACCGCGGTTGCTCTGACCAACCCCGACCCGGACGGCATGAACGTAGAGTTGTCCGTTTATACTTCCGACGGAATCGCTGGATGGGCAGATCACCCTACTGGATTCCGGGCAACGGCCAACTGGCCCGCTTTGTCGATGAGATTTTCAGCCTCGGTGACGCGCCGTTTACGGGCGTGCTGAAGGTGGAAGCGCTTGGGACCAGCCGCTGTCTTCACTGGTGTGGGAGTGCAGCAGGGTCAACCAGGCCAGTTCACCACCGTGCAGTTCACCCGCGCCGAGTAACGATCACTCGACGGCAATCTGAAATTGGGGTGGCCTTTTTGGGGGCCACCCCAATATGAATCGTCCGGATCCCCCATTGCTCCGGCCGCGTGACGCCTTCGGACCGCCGTGAGCGCCTTGCTCACAGCCCCGCCTTTTGACCCGCATTCGAACGACGAGCTCGAAGCCCGGAACCGAAGTTTGAAATCCGAACTGTCAACCGAGAACGACGGAGACGACAACGGTGGCACGGTGGGGACGGACCCCGACGGCTTCCTCCCGGAACCCGGTTCCGGAATGATCGGGCAGAATGACATCCCCCTGAGACTCTCCTTGACCCCTGATCTGCCCGGGCATAGCATCGCGAATGACCGATTCGAGTGGCGTAACGTTTTCTCCACAGGAGGTCTGCGATGCTCAAAGCGATCCGAAACGTTCGTGCGTGGTCCCTGGTCCTGTTTGGTGGTCTCCTCTTGCTCGTGATGGCAGCCGCCCCTCGAGTCTCCGCCGGAGAGGCCGACATTCTCCTTCCCAATCTCACTCAAGTCCAGTTCAGAATCCTGGGTTCACCGGTCAGCGGTCTCGGATTGATGTACGGCGGCCTGGTGGTGTGCGTGCTGGGACTGCTGTTCGGGCTCATCCAATACCAGCAAACGACGGCCCTGCCGGCTCATCGCTCCATGCTGGACGTGTCGAACCTGATCTGGGAAACCTGCAAGTCCTACCTGATTCAGCAGGGGAAGTTCCTGGTTATTCTCTGGGTTTTGATCGCCGTTTGCATGATCTACTACTTTGCCGGCCTGCAGGAGGCTCCTTTCCTCAGCGTGGTGATTATCCTCGTCTGTTCCATTCTGGGGATTCTGGGCTCCTACGGAGTCGCCTGGTTTGGGATGCGGATCAACACCCGGGCCAACTCGAGAACTGCTTTCGCCTCCTTGCGCGGGCGGCCGTTCGATGTGGTGAGCATCCCGCTCCGATCCGGAATGAGTGTCGGATTGCTCCTGGTCAGCGTCGAACTGTTCTTCATGATCTGCATCCTCGTATTCATACCCCAGGAGTTGATTGGTTCCTGTTTTGTCGGCTTCGCCATCGGGGAGTCCCTGGGAGCCAGCGCATTGCGGATTTGTGGCGGCATCTTCACAAAAATCGCTGATATCGGCTCCGATCTGATGAAGATCGTCTTTCACCTGCCCGAGGATGACCCTCGAAACCCGGGGGTGATTGCCGACTGCACCGGCGACAACGCGGGCGACAGCGTCGGACCGACGGCCGATGGTTTCGAGACCTACGGAGTAACCGGGGTGGCGCTGATCGCGTTTCTCGCACTGGCGCTGGCAACGAGTCCCGAAATGGCGGGAACGCTGATCATCTGGATTTTCGTGATGCGCATCCTCATGATCGTGACATCGTTCTGCTCCTATTTCATCAACCACTGGGCGACCGAGTCGGTTTTTGGAGACCGGACAGAGTTCAATTTCGAACTGCCCTTGACCAGTCTGGTCTGGCTGACCTCGGCCATTTCGATCCTGGTGACTTTCGCCGCCAGTTACACCCTGCTCTCGCACCTGTCCGACCCTCGATACGAAGCGCTCTGGTGGACCCTGTCCATTATCATCAGTTGCGGTACTGTTGCCGGGGCCGTGATCCCGGAGTTCACCAAGGTTTTCACCAGTACTCATTCCCGGCATGTTCGCGAAGTGACCTACTCGGCGCGTCAAGGCGGGGCGTCGCTGGATATCCTGTCCGGATTCGTTGCCGGCAACTTCTCGGCCTTCTGGGAAGGGATGGTCATTCTGCTCCTCATGCTGACGGCCTATCTGGTTTCTCTCCATCCGTCGATCCAGGCATTGATGCCCGCGGAGCTTGCCTTTGCCGCTCCGGTGTTTGCATTCGGTCTGGTTGCCTTCGGATTTCTCGGGATGGGACCGGTCACGATCGCCGTGGACAGTTTTGGGCCCGTGTCGGACAACGCCCAGTCGATTTACGAACTGTCCATGATCGAAAGGGTCCCGAATGTCTCTGCAGAGATCCGCTCGCAGTTCGGATTTGAGCCCGATTTCGACAGAGCCAAGGACTACCTGGAGTTGGCCGACGGGGCGGGGAACACCTTCAAGGCGACGGCGAAGCCGGTCCTGATCGGGACGGCCGTTGTGGGGGCGACAACGATGGTCTTCGGCATCATCATCCTGCTGGAGCGAATGTTCGGCGGGGCGGTGGCCAAGCTGAGCCTGGTTCAGCCCGAGGTCGTGTTGGGACTGATTGCGGGAGGGGCCGTCATTTACTGGTTCACCGGGGCTTCCACCCAGGCTGTCGTTACAGGTGCCTATCGAGCGGTCGTCTTTATCAAGCAGAACATCAACCTGAAAACTTCCGAAGCAGCGTCAATCCAGGATAGCAAGGAGGTCGTGCGGATCTGCACCATTTATGCCCAGCGGGGAATGATCAACATTTTCATCGTCATCTTCTTCTTCGCCTTGGCTTTCTCCTTCTTTAACCCCTACTTCTTCATCGGGTACCTGATCGGAATCGCCTTTTTCGGCCTTTTTCAGGCCATCTTCATGGCCAACGCCGGTGGTGCCTGGGATAATGCCAAGAAGATCGTCGAAGTGGACCTCAAGGAGAAGAATACGCCGCTGCACGAAGCGACGGTGGTCGGAGACACGGTGGGCGATCCCTTCAAGGACACCTCGTCGGTATCCATGAACCCCGTGATCAAGTTCACGACCCTTTTCGGGTTGCTGGCGACGGAAATTGCCGTCACAATGCAATCGCAAGTCGTGAAAACGGTGCTCGGATGCGCTTTTCTCGCCGTTGCTTTGGTGTTCGTCTATCGGTCGTTTTACACCATGCGAATTGGCGAGGAGGCAGAATCAGGAGAGGAGAAGTCATGATCGAACTCAAGTTGTCACCCGAGGACGCTGCGGTCCTGAAAGAGGTATTGAACGGTTACCTGTCCGATCTGCGGATGGAAATATCCGCAACCGACCTCATGGATTTTCGCGAAAAACTGAGGGCCCAGGAGGATGTGCTCAACAAGGTTGTCTCTCAACTATCCGAATCGTTGGGCAGTTGAGATTGCGTCCTGAGACTGGCGGGAGCAACCGGCAATTGGTTGCTCCCGGATTTCCCGGCAAGCAAGTCAGTTCCGCCCCTTGGCGCTGTGGAGATCATCCGCAGAGTGAAACCGGTGAAGCATCGCCAGATGAGCGCGCCAACGGCGCAGGGTCATTTTCAGCCCGGCGGCAACGCCCCGGGAATGGGAGCCGAGACGGCAATGCAGCACTGAAAGTGCGATTCAGTCCGGTGCGGCGTTTCAGAACAAACCGGAAATCAAGAATCCTGGATTGAGAATGTTCACTTCCGCCGGGCAAGCTGCCCGGCCGCCATACCAGGCAGGACTGCCTGGATTACTCTCCCTCCAGGAACGAGAAACCAGGAAACAGGAACTCATCCCAAATGAGTTTCAGGTTATGCGGCAACAGCTGAAATCCAGTTGCTTCCGGTGTGAATCCGTAGTCGCATTGGACACGTATTCTATCGGTGCGCTTGGCTGATGTGTTCAGCCGGCGACTAGAGAGGAATTACCATGGTGACTTATTTAAAGAAGAGCCTTATCGCATTCTTCGTATTTCAGATGATTGCTGTTGCCTCGAGCATGTTCGCTGCGGATTCCATTACGCTGCAGGCCCTCAGGTTTGATGAGAAGCGTGACGTCAAGTTCGACATGCTTCCCACACGACGAGTGGGCGGTGCCCGGATGGAAGGCAAAGTCAAAATCGAAAACGGGCAGTCCTGGATTGAACTGAAGTTCCAGAACTTGAAACCGGCTGTCCTATTTGGAGGCGATGTCACCTGCTACGTCGTCTGGGCAGTTAATCGAGATGGTGCAGCTCAGAACCTGGGAGAGTTGACGGTTGATTCGGGTGGAGGCGGTCAAACTCTCGAGTTCTCGACCGGATTGCGGAATTTCGCTGTGCTTGTTACAGCGGAATCCTATTACCAGGTTGACGGACCTTCCGAGTTGGTCGTTTTCTCGAATGCTCCCAAGGCAGACCCGCCAGTTATGGCCGATGCGGTGGTTTTCAATGACCTCGGTCCGGCGCCCAAGTATGGGATCGAATCGGTTGGCGACGTCAAGTATGACGGCAAGAAACCCCTCGAACTGGTTCAGGCGGAACGGGTGTTTGATCTTGCCAAGGGTCTGAACGCCGAGCACTATGCCGCTTCCCTTTACCGGCAGGCCCAGATCGCCCTTATTCAGGCGACACAGATGTACGAACGGAACCGTAAGGACGGGGCACAGCGTTACTCTCGGAGTTCGGTGGCATCTTCGAACGAGGCGATTCGGGTGACCAAACGCCAGATCGCGTTTGAAGAATTGGAGAAGCAGATTGCTGAGCGACAGGCGAAAATGGAGTCGCTCGAATCCCGCGCCAAAGAGGCAGAGGAACAGCTGGCTCAGACAACCCGGGAACGGGAAGAGACCATGGCCAGTCTCAAAGATGCGACCTCGCAGGTTGAGAATCTTCAGGATCAGCGATCTCAACTCGAAGGAGAACTGGGTAACCTCCGGCGTCAGCAGGAGGAAGCCGCCAAGTCGATGCAGCAGATGCAGGCGTCTATCCAGCAAATGCGGGCGTCGATGAAGGACCTGGAAACCGAGAAGGAAACTCTGCAGGGTCGACTCCAGGGCGCTCTTTCCAAGGTTGCCGATACTAGAGATTCCGCCAGAGGTTACATCGTAAACCTTCCCGACATCCTCTTCGACGTCGGGAAGGCTACCCTCAAGCCGGATGCCCAGATTGTTCTCGCCAAGTTGGCTGGCATCCTGCTCATGATGACCGATTTGAACGTCCGGGTGGAGGGGCACACCGATTCCACCGGTTCGGCTGAATTCAACCTCAGGCTCTCTCGAGAACGGGCATCGTCTGTCGCCAATCTTCTGTCAACTCAGGGCGTGGACGCATCCCGAATCCAGACTGAAGGGTATGGGATGGAACGTCCGGTGGCCGATAATTCGACCGCCTCGGGGCGCCAGAAGAACCGCCGCGTCGAGATCATCATCGCGGAGGGCGAGATTTCGGCCCAATAGTTGCGGACCAGGGCGGAAACTCTTCCCGCCCGGCGATGTTTCCCCAGGCGAGTTCAATCCAGTCCTGGGGGTAACCCGCCGAAAACGGAACGACCTCTGAGAGCGTCTCATACTGGTCGCTGGAGAGATCCCAATCTCCGGCGACCAGGCTGTCTGCGAGTTGCGAGACAGTGCGCGCTCCCACGATTACCGACGTGACCCGGCGATCCTGGAGGAGCCAGGAAAGTGCAACCTGAGCCGGAGTCCGTCCTTCCGACTTCGCAATATCCATCACTTCCCGGATGATTCGGAAGCTCTCTTCGTTCCAGTACCTGGGGAGGTCGATCTCGGCTCTCAACCCGACCCTGGAGTCGGGAGGAGGTTCCTCTTGGCCGACATATTTGCCCGTCAACATTCCCCCGGCAAGCGGACTCCAGCAAATCATTCCCAAACCTTCACTCGCGCAGGCCGGGAGGATCTCCCTCTCAACGTCCCGACGAAGCAGGTTGTACATGTGCTGGCTGCTGACGAATCGGGTCAGCCCGAGGTGTTCGGCCAAGCCGGCGGCTCTTGCGATCTGCCATCCGAAGTAATTGCTGCAACCGACGTAGCGGACCTTCCCGCTGCGAATCAGGTCGTCAAGGGCGCGAAGCGTTTCCTCAAGGGGAGTAAACGGGTCAGGCCCGTGGACCTGATAGAGGTCGATATAGTCAGTTCCAAGGCGTCGCAAGCTGGCTTCGGCAGCCTCCAAAATGTGTTTTCGTGACAGACCCTTGGCATTCGCTGAGTCGTTCATCCTGAACCAACACTTGGTTGCCAGCACCAGGTCGTCCCGCTTCACCTCTTTGATCGCTTCACCGAGGTACTCTTCCGAAACTCCGGCACTGTACATGTCCGCCGTATCGATGAAATTTCCACCGTTGTCCAGAAACTTGTGAGTTATGGCGATCGACTCGGTGCGGTCGCAGCCCCAACCCTCCATGCCGTAAGTCATCGTGCCGAGGCAGATTCGGGAAACGAGTAGTCCTGAGTTGCCGAGATAGCGATACTTCATGTGCGTGGATCCTTTCTTGTCACTCCTATCGAACCATCTCAGTTGCGCCGCTGCAACTCTAGAGACGAAACCGTCGATCTTGGATCATCGGATCGATCCCCCGCGCTCCTTCCGGTGATTGACGACCCGTGATTGCCTTCATATAGTCTTGCTGACCGGGGGCGTCCTTCTGATTTCGAAAGGAATGAGCGTCTGAAAATTCTAATTCTCACAATCGGGACTCGGGGAGACGTTCAGCCTTATGTGGCCCTTGGGAAGGGTCTCTCAGCTGCAGGGCATCGAGTCACTCTCTGTACCTCACTCAAATTCAAACCCTTCGTCACCGCGCATGGACTCGAATACGCGTACCTGAACAACGACCTGATCGAGTTCATGCATTCGGAAGCGGGAAAGCTGGTAATGGAAAAGGCCGGCAACCTGGTAAAGACGCTATGGGCCGCGGCCAGAACGATGCCCTCGATGGGTTCAATGGCGCGACGCCAGATCCGGGACTCTTGGGAAGCGACAACTGCCTCGAAGCCTGACCTCATTCTGTACCATCCCAAGGCGTTCTTTGCCAGGGAATTCGCGGAACGTCTCGATGTGCGCTCCATTTTCGCTTTCTACTTGCCACTGTATGTTCCGACTGGAGAATTCCCAGCGATGGGCATTCCCAACCTGCATATGGGACCCTGGTTCAATCGATTCAGTTATCGAGTGGTCTCGAAGGCAACCTGGTGGGGTATCGGAAAATACGCCAACGAATGGAGACTGTCGAACGGGCTTCCTGCAAGGTCTGCCGGGAAGTATCTGGAAAGGGCAAACGGTGAGCCGATCCCGGCGTTGCACGCTTTCAGCAAGTGGGTGATTCCGGAGCCCTCGGATTGGCCTTCGACAGCCTCCGTCACGGGTTACTGGTTTCTTGATCCTGCCGATGAATGGAATCCTTCACCGGAACTGCAAGATTTTCTGTCCCGCGGAAAACCTCCGGTCTACTTCGGGTTTGGAAGTATATTCGGAAGTGACCCCTCCCGACTGACCGGACTCGTCTTGCGCGCTGTCGAAGAAGCCGGCGTCCGTGCGATCATTGCCCGCGGGTGGGGTGGGCTGGCCCCAGCATTAACACAGTCATCCAAAGACGTTTTGGTGATTGAATCCGCTCCTCACGACTGGCTTTTTCCCAAGGTAGACGCAGTTGTACACCACGGGGGGTGCGGAACGACCGCGGCAGGACTGCGAGCGGGTCGTCCGGCGATCATTTGCCCTCTATTCGGCGATCAACCGTTCTGGGGAAAGAAAATTGAGGATCTCGGCGCCGGAACTCCGCCAATTGCCCAAAAGAAGCTGACTGTCGGAAACCTGGCTGCCGCGATTCGCGAAGTGACGACCAACGATTCGATTCGTGAGAAAGTGGAACGCATTGGCCGGTTGATCCAAACAGAAGACGGGGTCTCGAATGCAATCCAGTTCATCAACCGTTTCGCGCAGGACTCGAGGCCGTCAAACCTTCAGACAGGCGCAGGAACGCCGCGGCCTTGAGGCATAGAAGCTGCCAGTCACTCCTTGTGTGCCTGATCAACCCAAATCGGGCTTGACCAGGCCATGCTTGGGCGGCCATTGACCCATTTCGATTCCTTCAACCGGAGGTAGTAGATGGAATTCTCCCGAAAACCGTGATCACGCGCCGTCCACACTACATCCAGGGCGTTGGGTTCTACCCGGAAAATGACTTTGAAGGCCCCGTCCGACGGGCTGTACCGCAGTATTTCGACGGTTTCGATTGGGCTTTCCCCGTGCGCTTCGAAATGGAGCAGGGGCAAATCTGAGGTCTGAGCCCGCTGCCCCATGGGTGTGCCGTTGACGGTGAAGTCCAACAGCGTCCGCACGCCGGTCGTGGCGTAGGTCTTCCTCTGGTAAAGGGCGTCGAAGACGGCCTCCCGGGTCAAGTCGCGAGCCTGAACTGCGGCAAGGCCCCAGTGAGACTGCCCCGGTTGCGACCGGTGGTCATCCGATGACGCGATGGCGCTCAGTTCGAGGCCCCGAATCCAGGCGTCCTGGGCAAACTGGGGTAGTTTTACAGAACGAGCCGGCGAGGTGAAGTGACTCTGTTCAAAGGCCAGGGGATGAGAGGGATCGTACGCTTCACTGAGACCGTGGGCGGAGTAGATCTCAATGTTGCGCCGAAGTTCCGGATCTTGAACGTCCCACCGAACCGGGCTGGGAAACTTCCCCGTATGATGGGGAATCGTCAGTGCTTCGCCTTTGACCAGGGCCTGCCAGAGCTGTGGAAGCGTAGTGCCGTCGACTGGCACGAGCTCTCCGGGGCTGCCCCGAAAGAAGACATTGTGGTGTCCGTATGGGGCTCCAAACGAAACCTCGTAGGCGTGAAGGGTAACGAACTCACCTGGGGCATAATGCTTTTCGGTCAGCGAATTGTACTCATCCCACACGGGCAATCCGAGGCCTCGACTGTGCCCGTCCTTGGGTGCCTGGGAGTGATCGGTCAGCGCGTAGAAATCGAGTCCCGAAACGTATCGGGCATAATCGAACGGCTGATGTCCCACTCCATCCCAACTGTAATGGCTGTGGGAATGGAGGTCTCCCCATAGGATCCGCTCTCGAGGCATGGATTCGAGTGCCTGAATCGGATTGGAGTCGGCCTCCAGCAGGCCGTCCAGCGCTGTTGCCGAGATCCGGATGATTCCTTCTTTCCGGGCGGTGAAGGGCAGTTTCCCCCAGCCATTTGCGAAATCGACCGCGGTCTTTGTTGGGATGTCGGCAGAACCCTGGCTGACTTTCAGTTCGATGGATCCGTGAAATCCTGAGACAGGGTTGGCGTTCTCGTCGACGATCGCAATTTTCAGGGGCGAATCTTGTCCCACCACAACCTGAGAGGGGCCAACGATCTTCAGTTCGTGGGCCGGTCCGGAGATCGACTGAATCGTCGGCAAGTCCGACAACAATTCCCAATCATCGGTCCCCGCCCGGTCAACTGCAACCAGGATCGGCTCCGGCTCAGTGGAAATCACCGAAGCTCTCATCCCCCGGCTTCCACCGGTGGTGTCCCCGTAGACGACTGCGAGTTGGTCTCCCTCTCCCAGTTGACCGGATTGGACCTCAACTCGGACGACGAAAACATAGCGTTCCAGCCGGTTGTCGAGTCCCAGACGCGCGCTCTTGACGAGAATATCGTCGCTCTCTCCCTCGACCTCGACCTTAAGGGAAACGCTTGGATTCGAAGAATAGGCCGCCACGTAGTGATCTTCTGATGGTTTGGTGGCCTGAAGGGCATTGGCGGAGTTCCTTGGTCCGGCGTGCCATGAATCGGGAAGCTGAACCCGAATACCTCCTCCCTTGTCCATACCTTCCCGGCCGACCGTGTAAATCACGCGCCAGGTACCGAAGTTTCCGGCAACTCCCCGGGAAGGGTGCACGTCAACCTTCTCCTGAGCCGGCACGGATGCGACCAACGAGCATAAGACAAACCAGAGTAGTGAATAATGGCGCATTTCAAATCCAATCCTGGACCGCAGGCTTCCTTTTCTCTATTCCGGATGGCCCCGCCAGTAATTAAAGTATCTGACCAGATTGCCGACCGTCTTCGGCTTGATTTGCGATTGATCGTGGCGCAAATGAGGATCAGCAGTGTGTGTTGAAGTGATTCTCCGGCAAATCCCAATTCAGAAAACAACAAGGACTTCTGACCTGTTTCTCAAGCATTGCCGACTTCTCGCCGATTAGAAGCTAGATGCAGGTTCATGGCCTGTTCAACAAGTTGCTTCCGGATTGACTGACCGGCGGACAAGAATGGAAAGGAAAGACGAGCGATTTTTGGATTCAGGACTGCAGGCGGCCTACTGTGAACTCCACGGCCTGCACTACAACCCGTCATTGCCCGGATGTGCGCTTTGCATGCGCAGTCGATCATCCTCTGGCCCGGGAAACCGGTCCTTGCATCGTATGGCGCCTGTCGCACTACTTATTGTTCTGATTCTTGCCGCGCTCTGGTATTTCAATGTCGGGGTTCCACTGGATCAGTCAGGTGAAGTGGGCAGTCTCGCGAACGACATCGTCGAGGTCGGTGACTTGCCGGGTCTCAACAATAAAAGCTCTATCGGTGGTCTGGCCAGACTCCATGCCGAGAGCTATCGGACTGAAATTGGAGGAGTGGAAAGCGTTCTTTACCAATCCTTTCCAATCCGACTCGAGGACGTTTCCAGGCTGGAACGTGCCGCTCGGTTGCTCGCCGAAAAGATCCGAACAACTGACCCACATGCAGTTCGGCAGCAACTGGGCCAACGGATCTTTCTCTGGTCCGCCAGGGTCGACGAGGAGCTTGGCGTTGGCTACGGGATTCCCGAGCTGAGTCGCGCCCGCTCAGAATGGGAGTCAATTAGAGGTGAACTTTTCGGGCAAGCCGAGTGGTTCAGGAAGACGGACGCCACGTTGATCGAGGCCCAGAAACCGGCTCCTCCAGCCATAGATGGAAGAGTCTTGCGAGTCCTGCAAGGTGTTGAAGCCGACCTCCGAAGACTCGTCAAAATCGGTCGGAACGAGGCCTCTGGTAGCGGAGAGGTGTTGAGTGAAGTTGAGACCTCCGAGGTGTCAATTCAGAGGGCAGCCGAACACTTGGAAAAGATCCACTGACCCTGTCTTGGCGCGCTTATGATCCCACTCCTGGAGGCATCCTGAAACCAATTGACTTGCGCTGCTCACCCTTGTGTGACAGGGATATGCGCCGCACTTGATTAGAGCTAGTATTGGTACAGACATCATGATTGTGCGGCGGTCGTTTTTTTTGATACTGGCTGGGCTGGCTTTTCTGAGTTTCTCCCCGTTGTCGGTTTTTCATTCCGCCCGCACGGAAGCATCGGACCAGGAAGTCGAGAACCGTCCCGATGAACCTCTCAGGGAGACGTTCTCGCTTGAGGCGGCGCTGGAAGCGCTGGACGATGAGGCCCTGCGATGGGGACGGGAGAACACTTGCCTCTCCTGTCACGCAAGCTATTCATTGCTGATGGTACGGTCAATGGTTTCGACCGCTGGCCCTGCAGAACAGGCGGTGCTCGAAGCAGCAAGGAACCTTGCCGTCCATCCTAGAGAATCGACGTTTATGCCCGCGGAAGCAGTGATGGTAGCTTCGGTTCTGGCCATGTACGATTCCCGCACCTCAGGAGTGCTCGACTCGTCAACACGCTTGGCTTTGGCTCGTATGTGGGAATCGCAACGAGATGACGGAGGATGGGACTGGATTCACAACAACAAGCCTCCTTCTGAGATTGACGACGACTATGGCGTAACCATGGCTGCACTCGGCGTTGGCCTCGCCCCCGGTGGGTATGCCGAAACACCCCGGGCGCGGAAAGGCCTTCAGCGCATACGATCCTATCTTCGGGAGAACCCACCAGTGAACCTGCACAACCGTGCAATGCGGTTGCTGGCTTCGCTCCATGTCAGCGGGATTATGGACAGGGCTAGTCGTGACGAGACCGTCGAGGCGCTTTTTGCTTCTCAGCAGCCTGACGGGGGATGGGGGTTGGCGACGCTTGGCCGGAACTGGAAACGAGCTGATGGATCGCCTCAGAATTTTGCGACCAGTGACGGGTATGGAACCGGCTTCGTGATCTATGTATTGCGTGCGGCCGGGGTTCCGGCCCAGGATCCGAGGATTCAAAAGGGGATCAATTGGCTGAAAGGGAACCAGCGGGCCAGTGGCAGGTGGTTCACACCTTCAATGGAAAAAGATGAGAAGCACTACGTCTCCAATCCTGGAACAGCATTTTCCGTCATGGCTCTTCGGGCGTGTGGAGAATCCGTGAACGGTCCGGCTGCCTTGCAGTCGGTCGACTGAATCCTCCCGAAACCTGTCGGTAGTGTCCCGAACCGAATTTCTGTTGCATTCGGGATTCGGCTGGCTCTACTTTGACCCTCAAGGTGCAGGATTTCCCTCCGCTGAGCTTCCTGTCTTGGGGAGATGCTCCCACTCAACCTCTACGAATTCAATTGCCCAACAGATAGGAAAACTCCTACGGGGCTCTAAAGAAACAGGCAGCATTGACGATATTTCAATTAGTGGACATTTCCAATTTCACTCAGAATATTCGATACGTTCCGGACGGTGAATGGCAAGTCAAGCGTTATCGCGACCGACAGCAATTTTTCGACGAGTGTTCAAATGAGGATTTGAAGCGCTAATGAGTGCTGCAAATTGTTTACCGCGCTTCGATCAAAAGTCAGCCCTTCTGATATTTGGAAAGTCCTCCATCCTGGAAGAAGGACGGCGACTACTGGACGAGCTTGGCCATCTCACCGAGGTTGTCACCAAGGTGGAAGAGGCTTTCTCGATCCTGTACCAAGGGAGGTATGACATGATCCTGATTGACCTTGATGCCCAGCAGTCTGGCGGTATTGTCCTTTCCGCCCGGACTTGGGGAACCCGACCGGATATCCCGATCATCGTCCTCTCAGACTGGCGGGAGGCCTCGACGCAGAAGAACGTGGACGGAGTCTGGTTTATGCCGAAACCGTGTACCGCTGACCAGTTGTCCGAAGTGGTCCGCACTGCACTGGGAAACAATGGAGCCTAAGGGCAGAAAGCCAGTTCACCCTCCCTGGACACTCGCACGGGCCGACCTGATTCCGTTCGCACGGTTAACCCGCAATTTGATCGCTCAAGCCACCGACACTTGGCGTAGTGGGGACGGACCCTGACCACCTTGGTGGGGACGGACCCTGACCACCTTGGGCTGATCTCACAGCGTCAAATGCTTCCGTGAAATCGGTCTGAGCCTCGCTGACGAATGAGTTTACTCTCTCCGGTTGCTCGCAGTTTTCGCTTCTGGAACGTTCTATTCCAATGAGGGGCCAGAAAACGGGCTCTCAATGGCGCGGTTGACCCGAATTTCGTTCTAGCGCAGCAGGGGACTGAGAATGCGACTTCCAAGGCTGAAGACCCTTGATAGGCAAACCGATTACCACGTGTGTTCCCGTATCGTGGGACCCTTAGACTGGTATCCGCTTCACGACCCGGTGGTACAGTGGGAATATCGCCGAATTCTCTTCCGATACGTTGAACTCTATTTCTGCCGACTCTGGGCCTGGTCTCTCATGGGCGACCATTCCCACACAGGCTTGCGATTCGAAGCCTATCGTCGGCTTTCGCAACGCCGGTTGGAGTCGATTGCCGAACGCTTCTATCCGAGGACAACCGACCGACCAAAGACTCGGCGCGAGTGGCGTCGGTTCAACCACCGACTCTTCGACGTCAGTGAATTAATGCGAAACGTCAACGGCGATTTCGCAACCTGGTTCAATCGGCGGTTCCACCGCCGGGGTTCGCTGTTTGCGGGACGATTTAAGTCCGTAATGATCACCGACCCAAAGGCGGTGATCGACGTCATGCTGTATATCGATCTGAATCCGGTCCGTGCAGGGCTGGTGAAGCGCCCTGAGGATTGGGAGGTCGGTTCTGTTCGGGCTCGGTTGGAGCGGAAGGACGGATACTTGGTCCCTCTCGCTGAGATATTACTCAACACGCCTGTTGACGAGTGTGTCCACGAGTACCGGTGGAGACTCTACTGGCGCGGAGCGATCCCCAGCAAAGAGGGTCAGGCGGCGATTCCGGTGCAAGTTGTTAATGCCGAGTTGGAACGCGGACTCCAAGCCGGGACTTACCTTGAGCAACGGCAGGAGTTGACTCGGGGGGTGGTGATTGGTCCAAGGGCCTTGGTCCTTGAGTGGCTTGACGAGTTGAGACGCCGCGGAATATATCGCCGTCTCCACCAACCCGTTCCGGTGGCCGCCGGATCCTGGAACGTTCTGAGGCCCCAGAGGTCTCGAGCAAAGGCGCTTCGTGAGACCGACCTCGGTTTTCGATGAGCGGGTTCTGGTTGATTGCTTGCGCTGTCTCCTGGGACAGTAAGATGCCGGCTCCGAGTCGGGTTCATAGGTTGTTCCGAGGGAGGCTTCCGGAACCGTGGGTGATTGCGCATCTCCCGCCGCACGACTGGGGGGGCGCGCCGCGACAGGGCGCTGACCAACGCTGCGCCGGGAATTCACAGAATGCATGTCGTTCCGATGCCGACAGTGCCGTCGTCCAACGCTCCAGATACAGATTCTCAAATTCATCCAGAACCAATTTCAGGTCTGCATGTCTGGCGCTTTCACTGGTTGCGGGCGGCCACCCAAGGTCCTCAGGGTACTGTCAAGTTGAGCGTTGTTCGGTGACGAACCAGGGAATGAAACCCAGCTATCGCGGGCATTGTTTCCCCGCTGAGATCATCCGCCATGCAGTGTGGCTCCATCACCCGTTCACACTCATTTCTTGAGTCATGGAGGATCTTCTAGTCGATCTTGAGCTTTGCCAGGTAGATCGCCGCTTTGCCTTCGTGAGATGAGTAATAACTGACCCAAAGCACATCGTCTTGGCGCACAATGCCTGCGTAGCTCGAATCACCCCCGGACGGGAGCTTGACTGCCTCAGTGAGTGTGGCTGTCTGGGGATCAATCCAGCAGAGGGATGTCCGCTGAGTTCCATCGTAAAGACGAACCGCCGCCAGAAAACGGTTCTTGCCAAACGAAATCATCTTTGGCCCGCCTATGCGTGTTCCAAGGTCGCTCCACTTCCAGTCGATATAGGGCGGTTGAGAAACGCCGAGCATCGCGCTGCAGCTTCCCTTGTCTCGCCGCAGAAGACAATAGGCCGTGTCGTCCCTCAGAAAGACGAGTGACGTCTCATTGCCGTATGTCTGGGCATCGGGAAAGACGTCGTCTTTCACGATGTCCCAAGTGCTGCCGTCTTCGGAACGGTACAGGCAGCCCTGCTGATCCTTGCCGCCGTACCCGAAGCTGTAAGCGGTACCCTTGTGCCACGTGGTGCTCCAGCGCCAAGTCCCCAAACCGGTCGGGCACGAGAAAGGTCCACTCCAGTGTTCGCCATCGCGAGTCAGCCACGTGACCGACTGGTGGCTATTCCGATCTGCCGGTTTCAGGAAACGTACCGCACCGTTCAGCATGAGTTGACCCTGTGCGGAGATTGAAAGTTTCGCGTCTCGCAGATCGCCGCCGTCCCACTCCATGAGCGCGACGGATGTCCACACGTCGCCGTTTTCAGACCGGATCACCCGGAGTCGACCGTCGTCGGAAAGATGGCTGCGGCCTTCCCGAAAAGCGCAATACCATTGATTCTCAAATCGAATAAGATCAGTGAACGCATTGTGAGGCGCTTTGTCCCAAATCTTTCTTACTTCCAGTATTTTGATCGTCCGTTCCTTTTCTTGTGCGTTCAGCGCCATTGTCGAGACGAGAATGGTGACAATCAGAAGAGCGGCGGCCCTGAGTTTATGACGGCCCATTGGGATTTGTCTGCTCATCGTCCTCCCAACAATGATTATAAAGGGTTGGTTCAGGGTGGGTTGCCTGAAATTGCGTCAAGGGCGTTTTGTTGGAGCCAATTCTGGACACATTGATTAGAATCGATACAAGCTGGTCGGAGCCTCTCCGGCCGGCCTGCAAATCGGAAAGGAAAGTCAGTGTCACAAGATCTAGGTGTGTTCGGTGAGCCCATCACGAATCTGTTTCCTCAGCCCAAGAGCCCGGCTGAATGGATGGCTTACACCCTGAGCGAAGATCAGTTGGAGCATTTCAGGGTGGATGGCTTTGTCAGCGGCGTCAAAGTGCTCGATGAGAGACAACTTGACACTTTGCGAAGCGACCTGGAAAAGGTGACGAATCGCAACAATCCGGGAAATGAGTTCTTCTACGAGTACCACAGCAACGAGTCGGAGGATCCCGGCACGGTTCTCTTTCACGCTCTCGGCGCTTGGCGCGTCACACCTGCCTTCCACGACGTCCTGTGGGCTCCCGGCTTCCGGATGCCTGCCTACCAGCTTCTTGGAAAGAGCTACCGCTTATTCCACGATCAGTTATTCAGCAAGCCGGCACGACACGGCGGAGTCGTTGCCTGGCACCAGGACTTCTCGTACTGGACCTGGACTTCTCCCATGGCGCATCTCACTGCATGGATCGCTCTTGACGACGTGGACACGAAGAACGGCTGTATGTACTACGTGCCCGGAAGCCACTCGTGGGGACTGTTGGAGAAGACGGGGTTGGCCGGTGACATGGATGCGGTGCGCAGTGTTCTCACCGAGGAACAACTGGAGTGCTTTGAGCGACGGGTTCCGATCGAGTTGAAGGCGGGCGAGGCGAGTTTTCATCATCCGTGCCTGATGCACGGCTCTTATGAGAACCGCTCCGACCGGCCTCGTCGGGCGACCTTGATCAATGTGTTCGCGGACGGCGTCGTCTCGAACCGCGAGGACGATTCGCCAAACGCCCCCGGTGCCGACAATTACCCGGTCGTCCCGAAGGGGGAGAGGATGGGCGGAACCTATTATCCGATCCTGTTCAATGCGGCAACCGAGTTGCCCGATCTGCTCGGAAATCCCGACCGTCGACGCACTCTGAATGACCTCCTGGTTCCCTGTGTCGATCGCCTGAGGAGGGTCTCGTTCTCCGGCACGGCAGATCGGAAGCTGTCGCGTCCGTTCGTACTTTTCGGGGCAAGAGCGGAACGCTACTGCAGGAGGAGCTCTGACAAGAGTAGGGAAGGCAATCCCCAGTGGAAAGCTCGACCGAGAGGTTCAAGGGCTTGCCCGATTGCCCGGACCGCGGCCCCTTACTGCCCGGCGATTTGATCGAACGGCTTCCAAGGTCGCAGTCGGAATCGTTCCTGGCGAAGGCGCTGATGCGGATGACATGAGGAGATGGATCGCCGACGGACATGACGTGAGGACCGACCCGTTGATCGGTGCAGAGATCGTCGAATTCATGAAGGCGAACAAGGTCCGTTCCGTGGTGATGACAGACCGGATTATCGGGTGCCCTCATGAAGAAGGGATAGACTACCCTGATGGGGAGAGTTGCCCTCAGTGCCCTTTCTGGAAGGACCGAGACCGTTGGACCGGTGATTTGATCTCCTAGAAGTCCGATCGGGAACCCCCTTCGAAGCAGGGCGGTTCGGTTCGAGCCGATCCTGGGGTGGTCAACGAGCTCGAAGCCGGCGTTCTCCGCCTTGTCCAGGGAGACCGCGAAGTCTTCCTCGGAAACATGCCCTCGAGGTTCCGCTACGAGGAGGTTCGCTGCCGGGTTTCAGGACCGCCAGGAGCTCGCGAAACAGTCTGGATTGATCGGGCATCTCGTGAACGACGTGGAACAGAACCGCCAGGTCGACCTTGCCGGCGAGGTCGTCAATTCCCAATGAATCGGGACCAGTCAGGCGCGCATCAACCCGATCCAGCAAGCCGGCACGCTTCATCCGCCGCCGGAGTCCGGCCAGCATCTTCGGTTGGATGTCCACCGCCACCACGCGACCCGAAGGGCCGACCAGGCGGGCGATCTCTTTCGTGAAATATCCCATCCCGCTTCCCGGTTCGAGGACGGTCATCCGCTCCCGGATGTAGGGAGCGAGGATGCGTCCGGGATCCTCGTAGAGCCGGCGAAGCGGGCTCATGAGGAAGTAGCCCAGCCACCAGGGACAGACGCGATGCTTGTCACTCATACCGCTGTGACTTCTATTCTACTGGATCGGCGCCGACAAGGCCCGCGAGTGAATCGATCCGGGTCGGACCAGCAGCTTGAGGACCGAAAAGACTCGGCCCCCGGACCCAGTGGCGCGGCTTTGCCTTACCGCCGCCTCTGTGTGTGAGTGAACGCTCCGGGACTGCCGAACACTCAGACGCAGGTCCTCAACGGCCCTGCGTCCGCGGGAGTCGGACAGGCTCGCTCAATTCAGTTCGCCCGACGAGAATCGGTGTTCATTCCTGGTCGCTTGGACTAGACTCAGATTCTGGGCCGATCCAGAAATCCCGATCATCACTTCAGGAAAGCGAGGTCGTGAAAATGGGCCGATATTCACGGAGGGAACTCTTGAGAACTTCTCTGGGCGCGGCAGCCGCGCTCTCGGCGGCACCATCGAAACGCCTGGTGG
Source organism: uncultured Acidobacteriota bacterium (assembly GCA_963777605.1). Lineage (GTDB taxonomy): Bacteria > Acidobacteriota > UBA6911 > RPQK01 > JAPXNP01 > CAVZRV01. The sequence goes on along the minus strand of CAVZRV010000031.1, from coordinate 374,125 downwards.
CAGCCAACGACAAGGTCATACTCGGTGTGATGGGGTGTGGCGGGCGGGGATCCCTCCTCGCAAAGTGGTTCGCCGCATTGCCGGGAGTCGAGGTTGCCTACCTGTGTGACGTCAATGAACGGCGGTTTGATTGGGCCCTCGAGGGTGTCGAACAGGTTCAGGAGAGGTCGCCCGAGTTGGTGAAGGATTTTCGTCGCATTTTGGACGACAAGGACGTCGATGGACTGGTCAGCGCCACTCCGGATCACTGGCACGCGCTCTCGACCATCATGGCCTGCCAGGCGGGCAAAGACGTCTACGTCGAGAAGCCCTTGAGCCACGACATCTGGGAGGGGAATCAGATGATCGCGGCGGCCCGCAAGTACCAGCGCATCGTGCAGGTCGGCTCCCAGACCCACAGCGCCGAGTACGTCCAGCTGGCAATCGAGTACATCCGCCAGGGCAACCTGGGTGACGTCCACCTGGTTCGGGTGAACAACCAGACTTACTACGCGGCCGACCAGGATGTTGCGGTTGACGGCCCGCCTTCCGGGTTTGACTGGGACCTCTGGTGCGGCCCGGCGCCGCTGGTTTCCTACCGGCCGGGCACCTGGTACCAGAATTACTGGGACTTCGGCTGCGGGTTCATCGCGGCCGAGTCGGTCCACCAGCTCGACTTGACCCGGATGCTTCTCGGCCTGGGGTATCCGGAGACGGTTTCCCATACAGGAGGGGTATACGCACACAAGGATGGCCGCGAGATTCCCGATACCCAAATCGCGGCGTTCGAATATCCGGGACTGACTCTAACCCTGGAAGGAGCACTGTGGGCGCCCTATATGAAGAAAATACCCAACTCTGTCCGGGATTCGGACGAGTTCCCGGATTGGCCCTTCACCTGCACAAAGGTCGAAGTCTTCGGCACGGAGGGCTTCATGAACTTTGGTCGGCAGGGTGGCGGGTGGCAAGCCTACGATTCCAAAGGAGAGCTGGTCAGGTCGCAACCGGGGCGTCAGAGCGACCAGCAGCACTTGCAGAACTTCGTTTCCTGCATCCGGTCGCGCCAGCGCCCGGCGGCCGACGTGGAAGAAGGGCACAAGTCCTCCATCTTCTGCCACCTCGCCAACGTCTCCTACCGCGTCGGAAACCGAAAGCTCCAGTTCGATTCACAGAAGCAGGAGTTCCGGGCCGATGCGGACGCGAACCGTTTCTTGCGCCGTGAATATCGGGCTCCTTGGGTCGTGCCGGAAGAAGTCTGATTCGCCGTCAGCTTGATGTGAGGTGAACTCGTGCTCAGGTTTGCTCTCTCGATCGTGTTCTCGATCGCCTTCTCGAACGCTGTCCTCTGGGGACAGTGGCTTTCAGTCGGCCCGGTGAAAGCCGCCCTGAAAGAAACCAAGTTAGGAGGTCCGGTGGTCGTGCTGGATTACAGGCTGTCGAATTCGACGATCACACCGGCGACGCCGGCATATGTCTTTGTTCGCTGGAGCAAGGGTCCCGGGAATCCCTGGCGGATGCTGCCGGAATCGGAATTGATCGGCTCTGGAGTGGGCCTGGTCGAAAGCCCCGGCTCCAAAGAGATTGAGTGGTGGGGCACTGCTGAGACCACCTTCGAGAGCCTGGAGGACGTCAAATTTGCGGTTCGTGCGATCCGGATGGCCCGAGTCCCTGGTGGCGAGTTCGTGATGAAGAGCGTACCTGGCGGTGGTTTCGATCGGGAGCGAGTCAAGAACCGGGTATCGGAGTTGCCCACTTACTACATGGCGATCAGCGAGACGACCAATTCCATGTACGTCGACTACCTGAACGAGGTCGGCGGAGCCGGGATCGGCTGGAATCCCCGCATGGAGAAGGCCGGACTGGGGCGCACCGGCCAGAGCCCGACCCTCACGCTATTCGCTGAAACCGGGAACCGAGAATCTCCCGATCACCGAAGTATCCTGGTACGACGCATCCGCATTTCTTTCCTGGTGCGGGCTAAGCCTGCCGACCGAGGCTGAATGGGAAAAGGCGTATCGCGGAGGGCGGTTCCTCGACGGAGACGACTCCACCCAGCAGCCGAACCCCCTTCCCGAACGTGTCTATCCATGGGGAGACGAGGACGCCTGATGAGGGCGGAGTGTTTCGCTGTAATGCACGGGGCTCGGAGGACGGATTCGCAGGCACTGCCCCGGTCTGCAGCTTCGCTCAATACAATTCCCCTTACGGAATCTGCGACCTCGCCGGCAACGTCGCCGAATGGACTCTCGATTGGTATACCACGGAATACCACGCCGGACTCGACGGAATCCGAATGGTCCGGGGAGGCTCGTGGCGCTCCACCGGGACCGCAGTCGATGCCATCAGTGGAGCCACCAGCCTTCCCATCAAGGAAGGCGGTATCACCGGATTCAGGGGAGTTCGACGCGGCCCGGCGAATCACTGACACTGAGGATGGATGTCTCCCCGCGACTGGGCTGACTTACGGGGTCGGTCAGGAGAGGTTGAGCTCGAGCAGGTCGATTCGTTCTCTTTCTGCAATCCCCAGGCCCAGGGCGCCGGCGATGTCAACGTGTTCCGGCTGCATCCTGACGTACCCGCTGAACTCGTCCATCAAGGCCTCCGCCAGGGGACGCATTCCGGTGGCAACCCGTCGCTGGTCCAGTACGTCCCAGCCTACCTTGTCCATCGCCACCGGGTCGGTGGAGGCGTAGATCCGCTTGTGCATCCAGATGAACCGGGTGGCCTCAGGCTTCATGACGGGACCACCGTGGGCCAACGCTTGAATCGCGTCGCATAGGTGAAGAACGGTCTTGTCGCGAATGACGGGGATCGACACGGATGTCGGGATGAATGTTCCGCAAGCGTTCAGGATCGGCGAGGAGTGACTGCGATTGACGTTGTTGACCAGGCCGTGGGAGAGGTTCTTGAGCGCGTTGGTGATTCCGGCCGATTGGTGGTGCTTGAGGAGACAGAGATTGATCAGTTTGTCCACGTCCCTGGTCAGGAACCGGGCAACGTAGGAGCGCCGGGCCCGTTCGTTGTCGAAGGAAAACCCCGGAAGCGTCAACTGCATGTCCATCCAGTGGTCGGGGTCGTAGCCGTCGAGCCGCTGCTGGGTCGGGTCGGAGTAGTCTGTCGCCCAGGCGATGCGAACGCCGTCCGGAAGCCAGCGGTCGAAGCCCGCCGAGAAGAACATGTCCTTGTAACGGTCGTAGACCACGATGTCCTGGCGCCTGATCCCTGCCTCGATCAGGCCGAAGATGATTTCCTGGACAACCTCGGGCGCCGAGATTACATAGGGACGGCTGGAGGGGTTGAGTTTGATCCCTACCACCTCACCGGGCTCAAAGAACATCCGCCAGGCGTCTACCCAGTGGGGGGCTCCGGTCAGGTCCATCATGCAACGGCGAATCATCTCCCGGACCGGTCCCCCCTGGTATTGTCGATCGACGATCGAGAAGGGGTGGTAGACCGAGGAGACTCGGCCGGGGAAAAGGCCGGGCATCGACCATCGGGTACGTTGCGAAACACCGAATGTCGAACTGGCGAATGCCGGAACGCGGGCCACAAAAGGAGCGACCATTCCGGCGGCAATGACGCGCTGCAGCCATTCGCGGCGATTTTCTCGCCTGCGATTTTCTCCTCTGAACGCACGTGTCTCGCCGTACAAGAGATGCATGGTGTCCTCCCGGTTTCCCGAATTGTACCTTCCGAAAGGGAATTTTGGGGAAGTAATTCATCGTTGCCCTCGATCTGGGCAACAGTTTGGGGCTTCCGCTCCTTCCGGACCCTGCCCGGTCGAGACGCGCAGGAACAGGCCCCGCCTACAGCCGTCGCAACATGATCAAGCGGAAATCCATGGCTTGGGTCCCGGGGATTTCCAACGCCCGAAGAGACAAAGTGCCCGTCCCTTTTGGGAGGTGGATCGTGCCCAACCGCAGCGGCCTGAAATCCTTTACGTAGGACTCCCCTCTCGGCACTCGATCATTTTCCATCCCTTCCAGCGGGGGGTCGTGAGCGTCCGTTACCGTTCCGACCAGTTTGGCAGTTCCCAGGCTGAACTCGATCGTTGCACCAGTATCCCGGGCAGGGCAGGTGTAGTGGAGTTCCACCTCGAAGTCACCTTCCTCTAAAACTTCGACATCCCACGCAATGCTGTCTTCGGTGCTGATCCAGTTCGTAAAGAAACTGCAGTTGGGAAACTGGTTCGATCGCTTGATGTTTCCGTGAGCGACACCATCGCGGGCGGGTAACTGGGTGAAGGTGAAATCGGGATGACCGATCGGAAACGGGCGGGCGTCATGTTCGGGGAGTTCGCTGAGTACCGAGCTTTCCCATTCTGCTTTCCCCCGGATCAGGCGCTGCGCAACAGTCGGAAATCGGGATGAGACGTCGGAACCCTGACCTGGATCCCGCTGCATATCGAAGAGCCGATCCTGGTCGTCCAATCTGAATTGCCGGCTGCGGACGCTGGTCCGGTTGCCCCAGTGACTCACGATCAAACGATCGGGCCAGTTGGGTGACTTTCCCGATAAGAGGGGCTTCAAACTGATTCCGTCGAGCGGCTTTGGCGTTGTGAGATCAAGGCCGGCCATATCGACCAGGGTCGGCAGCAGGTCCATTGCGGCTGCTATCTCCGTGATTGTCTTTCCTGGCTGCAAATGGCCGTTCCACCTGATGATCAGGGGAGATCGGACGCCCCCTTCATCTGTGGAGCCTTTTCTGCCTTTCATGCCCCCGTTCCAGCGCCAGCTGTTCGGCCCGTTGTCGGAAAAGTAGACGACAATCGTCTGTTCCGAAATACCCAGCTCGTCGATCCTCGCCAAGAGCCGCCCGACGTTCCAGTCTATGTTTTCGCACATGGCAAGGGCCGCTCGGGTGAACTGAACATCTTCCTTCTCAGGATCGCGGTGCCGTTGTTGGAGTTCCCTGGATTCGAACTTCTCCCACCACTGATCGGGAACCTGCATCGGGCTGTGCGGTGTGTTCAGCGGCAGGTAGAGCAGGAAGGGTCCCCCCCGGTGCTCTTCGATGAACCGGATTCCGTGATCGAAGAGATCGTCGGTAATGAATCCGCTCCCCCTCACGATTTGTCCGTTGTGTTCGAGCATCGGGCCGAAGTAGTTGCCCCAGTGGCCCGAGCAGAATCCGTAGAAGTCGTCAAATCCGCGTGCATTGGGGTGATAAGGGGGCTGCATCCCGTTATGCCATTTTCCGTATGCCGCCGTCGCGTAGCCCGCACTCTTGAAGACTTCTGCGATGGTTGTCTCGTCAAGGTCCAGGCGCTCGCCGCCGGCGGAGGTTGAGTAGACTCCCCCCCTCACGTGATATCGGCCCGTCAACAGTTCTGCGCGAGTCGGCGAGCAGACCGGGCTGACGTAGAACCGATCGAAAGTGACTCCGGATTGGGCGAGGCGATCGATATTGGGGGTCTCGAGATTGCGGTTCCCGCTGACACTCAAATCCCCCCAGCCCTGGTCATCCGACAGGATGAGGACGATGTTCGGCTTGGGACTGGGGCTTCGACCGGAACAAGCCAACAGGAAAAGCGAGACGAAAGCGAGCACTGCAAAGTTTTTCATGGATCGGTTGCCCCTTGCCCAGTTCCGCCGGACCGTAGCCGACGCCCCTTGGTACTGTGCCTGCCCGTTATCCGCCGGTTCTCCGCACCGATTCTACGTGGAGTTCCCAGTGCTGGGAACTCCTGCTGCTTCACTCCTTGGAGCCGTAGTGCAGATCAGGATCTTTGACCTCCCCCCCGGTGGGGTGATCTTCTTCACGCGACCGAAGTATTTCCGAAAGAAGCCCTCTTCATCTTGCAGGATTTCAAGCGACCGCCGCCGGCCCATTGAATAGATCCGGATGTAGAAGAGGATCCGGGTGATTCGTCCGGCCGGGATGTCATGTTCCGCCATCAAGAACGGCTTGCCCGGCTTGAGGACACGCTTCACCTCGCGCAAGCTGCGCGCCGAAGCCTCACCCGAGAGTTCGTAGAAGGCATGTGAGCAGGTGACGGCGTCAAAAACACAAGGTTCAAAAGGGAGAGCCGCCACGTCGGCCTGCACAAGGCAGACGGCGAGTTGGTTCCATGACTTGGATTGCGCGCGAGCCAGCATTCCCCTCGAGAAATCGAGTCCGATCACCCGACCGTCAGCAGCGACCTGGGTGAGCAGTTCCGGAAGTTGCGCTCCCGTTCCCGTGCACAAATCCAAAACCAGTTCGCCAGGTCTCAGGCCCGTTGCGGAAGCCAACTCCTTTCGCAGCGTTCCCTGCCGATCGTGCGAGTGGAGTGCCACGAAGCGATCATAGAAATGGGAGAACCAATCGTAGTACTTCGCCCGATATTGTCTCATCGCCGCCCGGTGATTCGCTCCCAGAGGGCAGGTCACGGTCCTGCCTGGACCCCATTCTCCACCCTACCCGGCAAAAACGCCAATCGAGGCAACGATGTGCCGGGACCCGGTGGGCGATCGAGGCTTCGGCGCGGGTTTGGGAAGAGATGCGCGGGGCAGTATCTCGTTCCGCATCGCGGTCTGGTAGACGAACCCGCGATGATCCCGGCGGCCTGCTGGAGGGCTTCCGCGAGCGCTCCCGGGTTCACGGAATGTGCCTTCACGCAATCTGTAATCCTTAGTAGCCCTGTTCCTCTCCTCCCCAGAGCGCGATTCGGATGGCCCGGCGAGGCTGGATGCCGGGGCCTTGAGAATCCGCACCGCCTCCATAACGGTGGCGGATCCTACCGCGTTGTCGACTGCCCCGGTTCCCGATGGAAGGTGCCACTTGTCGCATCGGATCACCAATGGGCGTATAATACTTGTTTTCCTCGCGGCCGCTGTTCGTTTATCTGGCGCCGCCGTTTTCGAAAGCGGGATTGGAAAGGTCCCGTGCCTTCGAACAGTTCCCGTGCAGGCGCCCGGGGTTCATACTGTTCCAGGAAGAGAAAAAGGTTAGACAGCCGGACGTGTGCATACTCGTCCGGAATTGTGAATTTGGAGAATTAATCATGGTAAATCGTTCAGAAGTCACTCTTTTTAGTGGAGCTCACAAAGGGGCCGAGGCGGAATTCGGCAGGCTGGCCGAAGAGTGGGGAATCGCCGAAGTGAATTTCTCCTTTGAAGGTCATCAGATGGAGCGCACCCGCGGGATTCGGCAATTGACCACGGAAGAACTGGACCGGGGCGACGTGAGCATGGCTATTGTCTCCACTCGAATGAAACGAAACTACAGCCGGGCGGACAAGATTCGCAAGGTGATCCAGTCCATCTTTCATATGGTCAACAATGGCTACCATGTCATCGCCGTGGGCTGGAAACAGCCGGACAACACGGTCAAGGGCGGCACCGGGTGGGGTGTCGAACTGGCCAAGCTCTTCAACCGTCCGCTGCACCTCTATGATCAGGGATCTCAGGCCTGGTACGCCTGGCAAGATCACCAGTGGGTGCCCGAAGAGCCGGTCATCCGGGACAAGACGTTTGCCGGAACCGGGACCCGGAACCTGAGCGAGGATGGCCGCCAGGCGCTCCGAGAGATGTTCCAGCGTTCATTCGGCGATCCCAAGCAGAGTTAGGGCGAACCGTTCTCCTGCCGCCGGGGTCCGTCCCCATCCGTGGGGGTCCGTCCCCAAGCCGGGATTTGCCACCGAACCATTTGGGGTGCGGAACCGAGAGGTTCCGCTTTGCCGTCCCCGGCCCGTTGCCGGGGAAGCGAGAGCTTCCCTTTCAGTAATGCCGTGCTCCCGCCGTGTGGAACGTGGGAAGTTTGAATGGTGAACGGCGAAGTCGAAGGACGAAGGCGAAGTGGGAAACCGAAGTGCGAAGTGCGAACGACAAAGGGTGGCAACGGAAGCTATCGCTTCCTGGCTGTGTCTGTTGACTTTTCGTGAGCGGAAAAAGCGGAAGCTGTCGCTTCCGACACTCCATATGGGGGGAGCGGCTTCGCGGGGTCGCAAACGCCGGTGATCGGAACTATTGCTTCCCGGATTCGTGGAATGGTTGAGGGAGGTAAGAATGCGGCTTGTCTCCGGCTTTGTCTTTGGAACCATCCTCGCGGCATCGAGTTCGTTGGTTGTGGCTCAGAGTGCGGTCAGCGAGCCGCAAGGTTCCGAACCTCGAGGGCAGGAACGCTTTCACCCCCTCCGCGGTCCCTATATGGGGCAGGTTGCCGGAGACGCCCCTTCCATTTTTCTGCCGGGCAAGATATCCACGGGCGCCGACGAGGGTTGCTCGATCTTCGTACAGGGAGCCCGCACTTTTCTTTGGCGGACCGTGCAGGACGGGGTCGGTAAGGTCTTGTTGCTCGAAGACCGGGACGGAAGGTGGCAGCCTCCAGTCCCGCTTCAACCTCTCGGACCAGGCTCCATCATCCTGGATCTCGCCTTGGCTCCCGACGGAGAGTGGTTCTATCTGACTGCGAAATCATTGCAGCCGGATGGGGCCGGCGAGGAAATCTGGAAGAGTCGCTTCGAATCCGGCGAGTGGGGCGATCCGGCGCTTTTGGGTTCGGCGGTCAACTCGCGACAGAGTGAAAGCAACCCGTCGCTGACTCGATCAGGCGACCTCTACTTTGCCCGAAGTGACCCCTCGAACCTGTCTGATGGCGACCTCTATGTCGCTCGGTGGCTCGAATCTGAATTCAAGTCCGCAGTCCGCCTGCCGGAACCGGTTAACAGCGAGTATCGGGAGTATTCACCATTCGTCGCTCCCGACGAGAGCTGCCTGATCTTTGTCTCCGACCGGGAGGGAGGCTGCGGCGAAGGTGACTTATACATCAGCTTCCGCGACGACTCGGGCAGTTGGGGAGTTGCGGTGAATCTTGGTCCCCGGATCAACAGTGATGCCGAGGAAAGTCACCCTTCGATCACCATTGAGGGCCGCTACTTCTTCTTCACCAGCAATCGGGTCACCAACGTGCAACTACCCCCGGGGATTCCCCCTGCCGGCAGCATGCCCGGAGGGGGCAGTCGTGACATATACTGGATGAAAGCGGACTTCATCGAGAGTCTCCGTTCTTCCCCATCGGCAACCTCCAGCGGTCTGTCCCCCCACCATGTGGAGAAGTGCGGAAACGACAGCTTCCGTTTTGCCGCCCCCGGCCCGTTACCGGGGAAGCGAGAGCTTCCCTCGCGCTGACCCCTTCGAGCGAACTTTCCAGTCGTTCGGCCCCGTCGTGTGGAATTTGGAATTCCGAACGCGAATGGCGAATGTCGAAGGGCGAAACCGAAGTGCGAGCCTAGGGAGGCAACGGAAGCCTTCGCTTCCTTCCCGTGTCCGGTGGTAGCTGCGGACTGGCAAAAGCGGAAGCTTCCGCTTCCGGCACATAGGGCTCGCCTGTGTCCTGCTTGCGCCGTTCGTTCTTTGCGGTATTTTTGATGAGTCCTGCTCGATAAGTTCGGGAAATGGCTTTTTGATGGGGAGCGTTTCCCGTGATTCTGCTTGTGCCATCTTTAGTGTCCGGGAGTTAATGAATGGTGTGGTTGCGGTTCTTGACGATGTTGTTCTTGGTTGCGCTCTTCGTGGGAACCTCGTGCGGGGACGCGGTGTATTATCCCCCGTCCGAGCATGACGGGGGATGGAGGAAGAATACCGATCCTGATTTCATCCGGTCGCTCGGTATCGATCCCGAACGACTGGAGGAACTGGGACGCTACAGCCAGTCCGTCCCCAACGGCAATTGGAAGCCCTACAGCGACTACAAGGGGACGATCGTCATCAAGGACGGTTGGATCATCGGCGAGTGGTACAACACCCCAGAGGCCCGCGACTTCAAGACCTACATTTCTTCAAACGGCAAATCCTTTGCGATGAGCTGTTTCGGGATCATGGTCCGCGACAGCCAGACCAGCAAGATCGATCTGAAGATCTATCCGGAAGACCGGGTTTACGACAAGCGCTGGCTGCCGGAAGGGTTTCCCCTGTCCGATCCGCAAAAAGCGGGGATTACCTTCGAAGAGATCTTCCGGCACACCTCTGGGCTCTGTCCCGAACGGACCGGCACGGGCGAAGCCATTGAACAGGGCCGCAACGAGTGGACCGACTACCGGGAATGGATCGTGGGACATGATGCCCACTGGCCTTCCACCGGGAAAGATCTACTTTACTCCGGGACATCCGGAGGGGTGGGCCGGGAAGGAAGTCTGGGGCGAGTATTCGGGTGGCTACTCCAGTGTCGGATTTGGGCACATCGGACTGGTCTTGAGCAACGTCTACGGGATTCCGGCTCACCAATTTCTGTGGGACCGGCTGCTCCAGCCGATCGGCTTCTCGGGCATCGACTTTCACGCCCCTCCCAGCGACGACCTGAAATGGTTCAGCGCCGGCGGACTGCGCATGACTCCGAGGGACTACGCCCGGTTCGCCTATTTCCTGCTTCATGACGGCGAGTGGGACGGCGAAACAACTGGTTCCGGACGGGTGGATCCAGCGGTTCCGGCTCTCCAGCCGCTATCCGAATCTCCGCTCGAACGTGGACGGGTTCTTCGGCCGGTACCCGGCGACCATGTTCCGAATCGCCGGGTCCGGGCTGAACTGGGCATTTGTCGTTCCGGAACTCAACTTGATCGCGCTCCGGGCGGCTCGTTCCGACAATCGGACGTGGAACGAGGTGGAACAGACTTTCCTGGCAAAGTTGTTTGCGGCAGTGGATCCGAAGGAATGGCAGGGGACGGGCCCGGAGCCGGGGCATAACGAGATCGTTCCCGATCCGGCCCGGCCATCCTGGCTGACTCGCCGAAACGGGAGTCCTTTCTTTATGGCCGGACCCGGTGATCCGGAGGGCTTTCTCTATCGGGGAGAACTCAATCCGGACGGGACCCGCACCGGGGACCAGATGGAGCTGATCGCAAAGATGACCGGGACTGGAGCCAATTCCATATACGTGATGGCTGTCCGGTCTCACGGCGGTGACGGCGACGAAACCCAGAATCCCTTCATCGATCACGACCCTTCGAAGGGAATCAACCAGGCCGTTCTCGATCAGTGGGATCGGTGGTTCACGCTCCTCGATCGGAGCGGGGTGACCACCTTCTTCATTCTGTTCGATGACAATGCGCGGATCGCCGGCCCCCGGGCCCCGCTGTCCGAGGAGGAACTTGGCCTGATCCGAACCCTGGTAAATCGCTTCCAATACCATCGCAACCTGATCTGGTGCGTGGCGGAGGAGTACCAGGAGGGGTTTACACCCGACCAGGTGGTCCAGGTGACCCGGCTGATCCGGTCGATCGACCGCTTCGGACACCCGATCGCTGTTCACAAGCTCACGGGTACCGACTTCAGCGAGTTTGCGGGAGAGCCGTCGATTGACCAGTTCGCCATGCAGCTCGGAGAGACCGGCAAGACGGCCCTCGATCCAAAAGCAGTCCACGAGAAGGTTGTCGAAGCCTGGAATGCCGCCGGAGGCAAATTCAACCTGAACATGTCGGAACTGGCTGGACACTATCGGCCGGGAGACCGGGAGAATGCACGGCTGCGAAGCTGGGCGGCAGCGATGGGAGGGGCCTACGTCATGGTGTTGGGTATGGATGTCCAAACCACTGAGCCGGAAGCCCTGCTCGATCTCGGCAACCTGGCCCGCTTTTTTGAAGCGGTTGATCTTACCGGGCTCGAACCCCGGGATGAACGCGCCCTTGGTACTACTGAATACGTCCTGGCGGCCGCGGACGGCCGATTCATAGCCTATTCCTCGAATGCTGGAGGCCGACTCGGCTTGAAAGGTCTCCCCAAGGGGAATTACCAGCTGATCTGGTTCGACTGCGTCACCGGCACGAGAGCCGAGGAAGTCGTCGAAACGGAGTCCGGGGATCCGTTATGGGAGGTGCCCGAGGGAATGGGCCCCGAGGTGGTGTTTAAGGGTGCCCGGATGGGCGGCCCGAAGCCTGCGATTGACCAAGATTGAATGATCAATCCTGCACTATTTCGGGGAAGTCTGGGCGACCGTGCTTTCCGGCGTCTCCGTTTCCAGGAGACCTGCGCTTTCCCACGATGCGATTTGGGTTGTGAGCTGCCTTCGTTGTTCAGGCGAGATCCGTTCCGGAGGCATGACCTCCAGATACCGATTCAGTTCCCGTCCAGCCTCCTGGATCCGGCCCTGGTTGGCATGAATTACTCCCAAGGGAAGAAGGCCGAAAGGATATTTGAGTTCCATTTCGCTGCTCCCGGCGTAAAGCCGGGACAGCGGTTGCTCCGCGCGGTTCAATCGGCCCAGGTAGTAATGGGCAAGGCCGTTCCAATAGAGTGCGGTTGGGTGGCTGCCGTCAAGGGACAGTACCTTGCCGGTCCAATCCACAGTTTCCGACCAGTCACTGTGTTGAATCGAGATCTGGGCGAGCACCAGGTAGGGAGAAAGGAAACCGGGTTCAGCTTCGATTGCTTTCAACAGGGAGCTTCGCGCTTCCGAGTTTTTGTCCTGAGCGAGCTGGATGCGCGCCAGCAACTCCCAGGCTGCCGAGAAGCGGGGATACTTGTCGATCGCGTCATCGAGAAGCTGGGAAGCCTTCTTCAGATCGGGTTTGTCGCGGTCAAGCTCCTCGATCGCCTTTCGGAATCCCTCCTGGGATTTGCCTGGAGCCGACAAGGTGTTGAGACTCACCGTTGTCGCACCTGTCCCGGAAATGCGTCTCAGGACCAGAACCCCGACATCCGGGTTTTCCATGGGATCGCGCGATCGCAAGGGTATCGAGTCCGAGGTGAAGCCGGCCTTCGGTGCTACGTGCAGCTCGCAGCCTCCCAGTTCGACCCGGTCCGGCGCACTCGGTTCCCCGCGATTCAGCACTCGACCGGCACCCGGGTTGGCGAGAGAGCCGACCGTCTGAAGCGTACCGTCATAGCTGCCTCCCATGCTCGGGTCCAGCCAGTCATTATTGCGGGGAGCACCGAGGTCCATGGAGAAGCTGCCGTCGGGCAGGGTCAGGGTCTGCAGCTTGATCCTTCCATTACAGACCAGGTCAACCTGGACCAACTGGCTGGGCGCCTCACCGGTCTCCGTGACCACTTTCCCGATCAGGTTGACCGAACTGCTGGACAAATCCCGGCGGTGGTGAGTCACGGTAGGTGACCGGGAGTCAGGTGAGCCGGTGGGCTTGACCTGGCACAGGCCCGGTTCGAGGAAAAGGATTCCGACGGCGACTGCTGTTCCGGCCCAACCGTGGCATGTTCCTTTCATTTCCCCAGCCAGAGTGAAGTGAACCAGCCATCTCGAGGTCCGGGATGGTCGGCCCCGGAGGCGGGTGGTTGTCTTCCTGAATACACCCCGGGAAACCGCCCGTCAAGGAGAATCAAACACTCGAAACCCGAAAGTCGTCACTCGCAACTCAAAGCGTTAGCGCTCCGATCGAGCCGAAATCTGCGAACCTGGCAGACCAAAGATCAGGGGGTCTGGCTCCGGTGCCTGACGCAATCGAAGTCGAAGGGGGTGACCAGCCCGGCTGCTGAACCGACGTTTCTCCGTGCCCCGAAAGTTCTTTGCGCACATGCTAAGTAAAATCCCTAGATAAATCTCGGACCTGAGCCGATTGCGGCTTTTCGCCGGCTTCCGTAACTTCGGATTGGGGTTCATGGTCCGGTTTGGGACATGAGGAGTTGCATGGGTTTCCGCGTCCGAGATGATCCCGGGGAGGATTGGTGACACTGGTTGAGTTCCTGTTGCTCTTGCTGATTGCCGGCGTCTGCGGTACCCTCGGCCAGAGCCTCGTCGGCTACTCCCACACGGGATGTCTTGGCTCAATCGCCCTCGGTTTCGTCGGAGCTCTGATCGGGAGCTGGCTCGCCCGGATTCTTGGTCTCGGAGGGGTTCTGGCTGTCCAGGTTGGAGGGAATTCGTTCCCGATCATCTGGTCGATCATTGGGTCTGCGCTTTTTGTCGCGATACTGAGTCTGATCTTGAGATCGCGGCTCTGATTCAACTGATTGGTTTGACGAAAATGGATGTTGTCAGCCCGCTGCTACCTTCCTCTGCCCAGGCGGAGGAAATCGCGAGGCTTTTCTACGTCAACCTGGTCATTGCCGGGGCAATTCTCCTGGTGGTCGCCGGCCTGGTTGTTGCGATCATCGTTCGCAACCGGAGGCAACCCCCTGATTTCGTCCCGGTCCAGGACTTCGGCAACGAGACGCTGGAGTGGATCTGGACCATTGTTCCTCTGCTCATCGTGACGGGACTGTTCATCTACACGGTCAAGGTGATGCACGCGGTAGACCCGAAGCCGGCCGGTAAGCCGCCCGATGTCGAGATCGTGGCTCACCAATGGTGGTGGGAAGTCCACTACCTTCCTGGCGGAGTCACTACGGCCAACGAGATTCATATTCCGGTTGGCCGGGATCTCTTGTTCCAGGTGCGATCGGCGGACGTCGTTCATGACTTCTGGGTGCCAGCGCTGGGCCAAAAGGTCGATGCCATTCCCAACCACCCCAACTACGCCTGGTACGACGTCCTCGAACCGGGCACCTACCTGGGAAGTTGTGCCGAATTCTGTGGGGCGGGGCACGCCTGGATGCGCATCCGGGTCATCGCCGAACCGGAAGCGGCCTTCAATACCTGGATTGAAGAGCAGTCGGTTGCGGCGCACGAACCCACGGGGGCCGATGCCCGCGAAGGGGCCCGGCTATTCGAGCAGGAGACCTGTTCGAGCTGTCACACCATCCGGGGGACCAAAGCCAAGGGAACCGTCGGTCCCGATCTCACGCACGTGGGCTCTCGCCAGACCCTGGCAGCCGGAGTCTTTTACAACACCCGGGAAAACCTCCTCAACTGGATCACCGATCCCCAGAAGTACAAACCGGGCTCTCACATGCCCCGGCTGAACCTGGATCGGAAGGCATTCGAGGAAATCGCGAACTATCTCGAGGAGTTGCAATGAGCGAGAGCGTGCGTCATCTGGAAAAGGGAGGTTCGATCTGGGATGTCCCCGAGTATCGAGGACTGTTGAGCTGGGTGAGTTCCGTCGATCACAAGCAGATTGGGATCATGTACCTCCTGTCGGCCGGGTTCTTTTTCCTGGTTGGCCTGACGGAAGCTCTGATCATGCGCACCCAGTTGATCAGGCCTGAGAACAATTGGCTGTCTCCAGACACTTACAACCAGGTGTTCACCATGCACGGCACCACGATGATCTTCCTGGTGGTCGTACCGTCCCTGTTGGGTTTTGCGATGTATTTCATTCCCCTGATGATTGGGGCGAGGGACATGGCCTTTCCAAGGCTGAATGCTTTTGGATTCTGGATTACGGTCGCAGGAGGATTGCTCCTCTATTTCAGTATTGTCGCTGGGGGCGCCCCGGCTGCGGGCTGGTTCGCCTACGCTCCGTTGACCGAGAAGGCCTACTCATTCAGTCCTGGTGAAGACTACTGGGCACTTGCCCTTCTGGCAGTTGGCGTCGGCACGGTCGCGTCGGCGATCAATATTGTTGTTACCGTGATTACTCTCCGGGCTCCGGGAATGACCATGCGCCGGCTTCCGCTGTTCGTCTGGATGACCTTCGTCAACGGCTTCCTGATCATCCTTGCGATGCCCGCCCTGAATGCCGCCCTGGTGATGCTACTGGCCGACCGCCAGTTGAACGCGCTCTTCTTTCAGCCCCAGGCGGGAGGGTCGGCCCTGTTGTGGCAGAACTACTTCTGGTTCTTCGGACACCCGGAAGTCTACATCATGATCCTCCCCGGTTTCGGCATGGTCTCCGAGGTGATTCCGGTGTTCTCTCGCAAGACCATCTACGGCTATGGGTTCATGGCAATGTCAACGGTCGCCATCGCCTTCCTGAGTTTCGGCGTCTGGGTCCACCACATGTTTGCGACCGGCCTCGGATTTCCGATTTACTACGTGTTTGCCGGCGCCAGCATGCTGATTGCCGTGCCCACCGGGATCAAGATCTTCAACTGGCTTGCCACGATGTGGGGTGGCAAGATCCGGTTTTCAACCCCGATGCTGTTTGCCTCTGCGTTCATCATCCAGTTCACGATCGGTGGCCTCAGCGGGGTGGCATTCGCAGCGGTGCCGATCGACTGGGAGTTGACCGACACCTACTTCGTGGTGGCTCACTTCCACTATGTCCTCTTCGGCGGCGCGCTCTTCACGCTCTTCTCCGCCATTTACTACTGGTTTCCGAAGATGACCGGGCGGATGCTGTCGGAGCGGCTGGGAAAGGTCCATTTCTGGCTCATCGTAATTGGCTTCAACGGAACCTTCTTCGTCATGCACTTTATGGGACTGCTCGGGATGCCGCGGCGAGTGTTTACGTACCCGGATCTGCCCTATCTCGGTGTCCTCAACGAGATCTCGACGTTGAGCGCCTACCTGCTGGCAATCTCGATGCTCATCTTCGGCGTGAACCTAGCCTACAGCGCGTTCCGAGGTGAACTCGCCGGGCCCAATCCCTGGCAGGGTTGGACCTTGGAATGGGCTACCGCTTCTCCGCCACCGGTAGAGAATTTTGAGAGCCTCCCGCCGGTTCGAAGCCGGCGACCCCTCTGGGACCTTGAGCATCCCGATGATCCCGACTGGAAACATGAGGGAGGAGCGTGAGGTCCTGCCATGAGTGAAAAGAACAAGCTGGCGATGAGCCTCTTTCTGTTGTCTGAGGCGGTGTTCTTCCTGCTCCTCATCCTCGCCTACGTGACCTACCACCGGACTCACGGCAATGGCCCGACCGCGGCCAGCAGTTTAAATATCTACAAGACGGGAGTCTTTTCCTTGTTTCTGTTTGCGAGCAGTTTTACGGTCTGGCAAGCGGGCGTACAGGTCCGGAAGGCGAATCGCTCGCGAAAGGCGTTGGGCTGGCTGGCACTGACGATACTCTTTGGGCTGACATTCCTTGTGGGCCAGGGTCTGGAGTATGCGGATCTCATTCGACAGCATGTCACCATCAGCCGGGATCTTTTCGGGACTACTTTTTTCACGGTGACTGGATTTCATGGGCTGCACGTGACAGTCGGGCTGATCATGCTCGCGGTGGTTTTCTGGATGGGAGCGCGGAGCGGACTCGAGAAGCCAAAGTTGGTCGCAGTTGAGGCCGTCTCTATGTACTGGCATTTCGTCGACGTGGTCTGGGTCTTCATCTTCGGCGTCATCTACCTGTGGGCCTTTCTTGGATGATGCTATGACGACACTGGAACTGCTTGAGTCGACCTGGGAGCCCGAACCATCAATCCTGGTGGGCTGTGCGCTGCTCTTTGTGGGGCATCTGGTTGTCGCGCGGGGGCGGCCGCTCCGTTCTGTCCTGCTTTATGGGTCGGGGGTATTGTTCCTTCTCCTTGCACTGGTGTCGCCCTTGGATGAACTGGGCGACACCTACCTGTTCAGCGCTCACATGATGCAGCACCTCCTGCTGGTTCTGTTGGTTCCACCCCTGATGATTTCGGGTCTGCCGAAGGCGGAGCTCCGATCCGCCCTTCGGCACGGTTGGGTCAGCCGGTTACAGGCCATACTTTCGGAGCCTCGCCTTGCATGGTTACTGGGGATTGGAACCCTTTGGATCTGGCACCTTCCGTTTCTCTACAACGCCACGCTTGTCGACGAGCGTATCCACATTTTTGAGCATCTGACCTTTCTCGTAACGGGCGCGATCTTTTGGTGGCCGATTTTCACTCCACTCGACGAGTATCGATATCAGACTGCAACGGCAGTGACTTATCTCGGATTGGGAGCTCTGACCAACACATTGCTTGGAGTCCTGTTGACCTTTGCCCCTGCCGGGTTCTATCCCTACTATCTGAACCCCGAGGACCCCTACCACGCGTTGAATCTGATTCGAAACACCTGGGGACTTGATGCGGCCGACGATCAGCAATTGGGTGGTGTTCTCATGTGGGTCCTGGGAGGCATTTTTTTTCTGACAGCACTCATGATTGTCCTCGGGCGATGGTACGGCACTCCCGAACTCCAGTCGTCGGGAGGCGGCGTGCCCGATGGAGGACGAGAATGAGAGAACGGGAGAGACAGGACGGGAAAGGAAGTTGTGAGCGTGACTGAGGATCGAAATGGACTCCGGGCAGTTCGTGGGGTAGCAGAGACCAAGAGTCGAGAGGATTGGACCGAACCCCGGTCTCCCGAGGTGCCGGATCCAACCTATTGGCCCGCCATTGCGGCTTTAACCTCCGTCGTTCTGTTGTTCGGCTTTCTGACTTCCTGGGTCATTTCAGTAGTGGGGCTCATCGGATTTGCGATTTCCCTATATCACTGGATTGGAGAACTGAATAGTGACAACTAACGCCGATCACAGTAAACCCCTGCAGTCAGCGTCGAGGAGGAGATTCTTCACCTACCTGAGCGCAGTTGCCGGAGCAGTCGGCGGAGCCGTCTTGGCCGTCCCGGTCGTCGGTTTCCTGTTTGCACCGCTGTTCAGGAAATTGCCCGGGGCCTGGCGAGAGGTTGGGCGCATGGGGCAGTTCGAAGTTGGGAAAATCGTTGAGATCAGCATTGAGGATGTCTCGACGGTTCCCTGGTCTGGCGTGACAGCCAAGACCGGAGCCTGGCTGTACCGGCGTGGTGAAGAAGATTTCGTCGTTTATTCGCTAAATTGCACTCATTTGGGCTGCCCGGTTAGATGGGAGTCGAGTGCGAAGCTTTTCATGTGTCCATGCCACGGAGGGGTCTACTACATCGATGGCAATGTGGCAGCCGGGCCGCCGCCGAAGCCGCTTCAAGAGTATCCGGTGAGAGTGCGGAACGGAAAGGTCCAGGTTCAGTCGAGTCCAATTCCGATCACTTGAGGACGATCCTGTTTCGAGGGGAAGGGAAACGGTATTTATGGGGATCTTGAAGACGGTTCTGGATTGGCTGAACGACCGGACCGGTCTTGTTGATATGCTGGCGCCACTTGCCAGCCACCCTGTGCCTCCGAACACGGGCTGGAGTTATGTTTTCGGCAGTGCAGTACTGATTTCCTTTGTCATTCAGATGGTAACCGGCGTGGTCCTGGCAACCTTGTATGTACCCTCCTCGTCAGAGGCCTACCAGAGTCTGAAATTCATTACGGATACCGCGACACTCGGAGCCATAGTCCGAGGCATGCACTACTGGGGAGCATCGGCGATGATCCTCTTCATTGGTGCCCACATGATCCGGGTCTTTTTGACCGGCTCCTACAAGTTTCCTCGCGAGATGAGCTGGATCAGCGGCGTCGGTCTGCTCTTCCTGACGGTGGGCATGGGGTTCACCGGGCAGTTGCTGCGTTGGGACCAGAACGCTGTCTGGTCGATTGTCGTAGGGGCCGAACAGGCCGGTCGTGCTCCGTTGGTCGGTGACTGGCTGGCACGTCTTCTCCTGGCAGGGGGAACCCTCAGCAGCATTACCCTGAGCCGGTTCTTCGTGATCCACGTTTTCGTGCTCCCAGGGGTCATCATCGCGACGGTTGGATTTCACATTTATATGGTGATTCGGAATGGGATCTCCGAACCGCCGGTCCCGGGAAGGCTGGTCGACCAGCGGAGTTACCGGGTCTGGTACACCTCGATGTTGGAGTCGAAAGGGATCCCGTTCTGGCCCGGTGCGGCTTGGAGAGACGTGATTTTCGGGGTCGTCGTGCTGCTCGGAGTCGTCTTCCTCGCCTGGTGGATCGGACCTCCGGTGATTGGCCGGCCGCCCGATCCCACCATCATCGATGCTCAGCCGAGGCCGGACTGGTACCTGCTCTGGTATTTCGCGGTGCTGGCACTGCTTCCCCATGGAGCCGAAGACTACGTGATTATTCTCGGGCCCCTCCTGGCGGTCCTCGTCCTGCTCCTTCTTCCGATCGTCTTTCCAACGGGGGAACGGAGTCCTCGAAAGCGACCTTGGGCCGTAGCCAGCGTCCTGGCCATCGTTGTTTCGGTCGCCGTGCTTTGGCGGGCGGGAGTCCAGGCGGACTGGTCGCCGGATTTCAGCGCCCAGCCCCTTCCGGACTCGGTGATCGGCGCCGCGGCAGGACCAGTTCACCTGGGAGCGGGGCTGTTTGCGACTCGGGGGTGCCTCTACTGCCACAGAGTATCGGGATACGGTGGCCGGCGGGGACCCGATCTGACGACGGTCGGAGATCGCCTGACCGAGCAGCAAATGATCATCCGCGTGCTCAACGGTGGATACAACATGCCGGGTTTCGGCGGGATATTGTCCGCCAAGGAACTGGACCAAGTCGTCGCGTTCCTCAAATCGAGGAAGGCGCCCGAGTAACTACGTCTGGTAGAGGGAGGATCAACGCACCAAGCCCGAGGATCACTCCGTTCCTTCTCCTGCGTCTTCGCGTTACCCAGAGAGCCGAACCTGAGACGACTGCAAAGAAGACGAACCACGTCGTGACCTCGGTATACAAACCCCAGATCCAGGTGAGCCTTGATCCGGGAATCCTTTCCGCCATGCCATGCAGCGCTTTCACGATCGGGCCAATTCCGGTCGATTGAGATTCCAAGAAAGAGTCTGACAAGCGGATACTGGACGCGGGCACGGCAGACCAGACAGAGCGATCCACGAGAAACCTCTGGACCCACTGAAGGAAGTTCCGGTAAAGTAAATAAAACACTTCCTATAATCAGAGATGGAAAAGAGGTTCCGGCTCCCGGACCTCCCTGCGCCGGTCTTCCTGACTCCATCTCGCAACCGTGGAATAGAGGCTTCATGCGACCAGTCAACAAGCCTTCTCTGAAACCGGTTTTCCTGTCCGCCTGGATTGCGACAACCCTTCTTTTGCTGGGCCTGCCGTCAAGTGACTCCGTCCTTGGTGCGGGGACAACAACCCATTACCGCACCCGTGATCTGGTGCGGCCGTTCGCTTTTGAGGAAGACATTCGGCAGGCTTCTTTCAACCCGGGCTTCCGGGTTCGTCTTCCCGGGTTTACGATGATGTTGAGCCGGGATGAGATCGTTTGGGTCGAAAGGGCACCTGCAGAGTTCCCGAACCACACGGTTGCGCAATCGAGTACCGGTTCACCCCGGATTCGGATGGAGCTTGTTGACAGTACTCCGGGAGTTGCTCCCCGGGGAGAAGGGGAACTGGTGGGTCGCACCACCTACATCGGCGTCGGACCCTCTGCCGGGACTCAGCCCAGCACGGCTCGCAACGTTCTAAGTGTCCGCTATCCGAATGTCTATCCCGGCATCGACCTGCGGTTTCACGGGGATCGGCAGCAGCTCGAATTCGATTTCGTGGTGTCTCCCTTGGCCGATGCGTCCCGAATCCAGCTGAGATTCACCGGGGCCGATTCCCTGGAGCTCGGCCGGCACGGAGAACTCGTTTTGAGCCTGGGCTCTTCAGTGATTCGGCAGCACTCCCCCCGCATCTACCAACTGGTGGACGGCCGCCAACAAAGCGTAGAAGGGCGGTTTCAGCTTGGCCCCGACGACAGGGTTTCGATTGAAGTCGATCCATCCTATGACCGGAGTCGCGAATTGATCATTGACCCGGTGCTGGAGTTCTCGACCTATTGGGGCGGATCGTCGGGGGATGTGCCGGCTGCGGTGGCGGTGGACCGGGATGGTTATCTCTATGTCGCCGGCTCCACGGGTTCCACGGACTTTCCCTCTGAGGAACCCGGCCCAGGAGGAATTCGCAGGTGGCGGAACGCCCAACGGTGATCTCTTCGTCACTAAGTTGGATCCGAGCGGGTCCTCGATCATTTATTCGACCTATATAGGAGGATCTGGAACCGACATCGCCCGCGATATCGCGGTGGACTCGGACGGAGAAGTCGTTCGTCACCGGTACCACATTTCTCGGCCGACTTCCCGGCGACAAACGGTTCCTACCAGACTGACTGCTCCGGCCAGTGTCCCTTTGTTGTGAAACTCGGTTCGGACGGCTCGCAGCTGGTCTATTCCACGTTCGTCGGCCGGGGTTACGGAGCCGCAGTCGCGGTCGATTCGGATGGCAGTGCCGTGATCACGGGCCGAACGTCGAGTTCGGACTTCCCGGTGAAAAGCGCATTTCAGCCGAACTCGTGCGGGCGGATGGGACGGCTTTGTGTCGAAGCTCAACTATCAGATGGTTCGGGCCTGGTCTTTTCGACTTACCTCGGGGGCAGCGGAGACGACAATCTCTCCGGACGACAGGATGTCGCACTCGATCCATCCGGAAACATCTATGTCGTTGGCCGCACTCCATCGGCCGATTTCCCCGTACTCAAGGCGGTTCAGTCGGGACTGCAGGGTGAGGATGATGCGTACGTCGCCAAGTTCAGCGGGCAGGGAGCGCTGATCCATTCGACTTACCTGGGGGGCAGCGCAGACGATAGCGGGCAGGGAATCTTCGCTGATGCGGCCGGAAATGCCTATGTTGCGGGGAATACGCTTTCTTCGGATTTCCCGACGGTCAATCCGTTCCAGGCTGCCTACGGTGGGGGGACCGGAATTGGAGACGCGTTTGTAGCCAAAATCGCGCCTCAAGGTGAGACCCTCTCATTTTCCACTTACCTGGGCGGAACGGGTGGAGACACCGCGGGCGACATTGCTCTCGACACTCTGGGAAGGGTGATCGTGGCCGGCAACGCCTCGGCCAATTTTCCGGTCCGGGACCCCTTCCGTGCATTTGACGGGCTCAAGAATTACGTGGCGAAACTCAGTCCGGACGGTTCGGAATTAGTCTATTCGACTCCGATCGGCGGAGCTGACCCCGATATCGTTGTCGCAACGTTTGGGACCCGTGTTTTCGCGGCCGGCAATCTGTCAACGGGCACCCTCCCCGTCTTGAACGCGGTGCAGCCGCAACTCAAGGGAAGCGAGGACGGCTTTCTCGTCGAGATATCCGATGCCGGGACACTTTACTTTGCCCAGTTCGGTAATGGTGGGGCGGGCGCCTCCAACGTGGTCTCGGAAATCCTTCTCACCAACTCGTCCGAGGCATCTCCGTCCCATGCAACAGTGACCCTGCGCCGGGACGACGGGAGCCCTTTTCCATTGAACCTGACGGTGACAGGCGATCCGGGAACCGCCGAGCAGCAGTCTGAAGTAAGCCAGTTGGACGTTACGGTAGCCGCGCTCGGAGCTGTTCGGATAGCCACGGACGGGCTGGGAGAACTGCTCACAGGGTCGGTAACCGTGGCGTTCGACAACCCTTTGGGTGGGGTAATCCGATTCAGACTCACTCCGTTCGGGACCGCCGGCGTTGGCTCGAGTCAGCTCGTGCGAGGTTTCATTACCCCGGTCCGCAAGCAGGCGGTCAACACGGGAATCGCTGTCGCGAATCCCCTGGGGGAACAAATTGGCGTCACGCTGAGGCTTCGGGGACTTGACGGACTCCAGGTTCAGGGTGGTCTTCGGAGCCTGGCCCTCGCTGCCGGAGAGCACCTGGCCAAGTTCATAGACGAGCTGTTCCCGAACGCGGACCTGACTAACTTCGAGGGGACCATCACCGTGACGACGGGAAGCCTGAATGGCCTAATTGTCGCCACTGCCCTGGAACTTGGGACGGCGCCAGGCGAGTTTACGACCCTGCCGGTCACACCGATCCCGTAGGTGTTTGCGGTTTTCTTTGAGTGCGGGCGACTCCTCAACGCGGTAGTCTTAGAGACCGGATGATTGCACCGGGTGATGGACTTTCGTCTTTGGCCGACGGAGGTTTGATCGGTCAGGCCGGGAAACCAACTGAGGAGTCGTTATGAAGGTGGGCTCGATCTCCGTATGCCTCTCATTCTTTGCGTTGTTGTTTGTGCCGGCCGGGATCAGCCAGCCGGAGAGGCCGGAGACGATTGTTCGATTTCCCCGGGTCGCGGGGTATGAAGCGGTTACGGACGGTCCACAAGAGCATTTCTACGCGAGTTACTACGGGATCAACTCGTGGAATCGTTCCGAACGATATGCGACCGTCCTCGAGACGTCGATCCGGGACCGGCTGCCGAGCGATGCGGACCCTGCGACTCTCGGACTCGTGGACATGGAGACGAAGCAATTCCTGCCACTGCTCGAGACCCGGGCCTGGAATTTCCAGCAGGGTTGCATGGCGCACTGGCTGGGAACCGATCCGGAGTCGCAACTGATTTTCAACGATCTCCGTGATGGAAAGTTCGTTTCAGTCATATTCGATATCCGCACCCGCAAGGAGCTCCGGGTGATCCCCTGGCCGGTGAGTGCGGTTTCTCCGGACGGAACCCGGGCGGTCAGTATCAACTTTGCGCGCCTGAGAAGGACCCGGCCCGACTACGGTTATGGCGGACGGGGGCAGGCTCCGCGTGAAGGCGAAATATTCCCCGGCGACGATGGCCTCTTCCTGGTGGACCTGGAAACCGGGACGAGGCGACTCCTCGTCTCGATCGCGGACGTAAAGGAACTCGTGCCCGATGTCCCGGAGGATGGCCTCGAATACTTCAACCACACTCTCTTCAGCCGTGACGGCAGCAAGGTCTTCTGGCTTGCCCGTGCCATCCCCGAGCGGAACACGACGGCTTTGACCGTGAACGTCGATGGGACCGGGTTGCGGCGTTGTTTCCCGGACGGCTGGAGCGGCTCGCACTTCGACTGGCTCGACGGAGAGAACCTGATGATCACCAGTCTGTTCGAGGGCAAGATATGGAGCCACGTACTGTTCACCGTGGGCCGTCAGAACTACCGCAGGTTGGGACGTGGGTTGCTGGACTATGACGGGCACGGGACCTTCTCGCCGGACGGAAAGTGGATGGTGACCGACACCTATCCCAACAAGCTTCGGGAACAGCACCTCTTCCTGATGGACATGGAGTCTGAAGCGGTCCTCCCGGTGGGCCGGTTCGTCGAGCCGGAGCCGTTCGGCGGCGAATGGCGATGCGACCTCCATCCTCGCTGGAGTTCCAGCGGCCGCCAAATCGGTTTCAACTCCACCTTCACGGGAAGCCGCCAGGCCTACGTTCTCCGTGTCGGCAACCAGGCACCGTAGGACAATCTTCCAAGAGGGTGTCTCCTGTCTCACCACCCGTCGGGGTCCGTCCCCGACCCTGAGCATATGACGAACTCTCCAAACCCAAAACCAGTCGGTCTGAGTTGCACCCCGTCCCGATGACGGAGTGCTTGCGTTTCCGGAACGGGTTGGGTAGAGAAGAGGAATGAAGCGTTTTTCTCTCGCCCTCCTTCTGTTTTCGCTGGTAGCCGGGACCGGGTTCCTCTCCAGGGACCCGGCCCTCGAGAACATTTCAATCGATGGAATCGGGGATTCGGTCGAAATCGTCCGGGATCCCTGGGGGATTTCCCATATCTACGCTTCCTCCGAAGATGATCTCTTTTTTGCCCAGGGGTTCAATGCCGCCCGGGACCGGCTCTTTCAGCTGGAGGTCTGGAGGCGGGCGGCGACCGGCACGGTCTCCGAGGTCCTTGGAGAGAAGGCACTCCAACAAGACATTGGGGCTCGGTTGTTGAGTTTTCGCGGTGACCTTTCAAGTGAACTCAAGCATTACCATCCCCGCGGTGAACGAATCGTCGGAGCTTTCGTTCGGGGAATCAATGCGTACATCGATCTCCTCGACCAGCAGCCCGGAAAGTTGCCGATCGAGTTTCAGCTGCTCGGGATCAAACCGGGCAAATGGACTCCCGAGGTGGTGGTCTCACGGCACAACGGGCTGTTTCGCAATGCTTCGGTCGAAGTGAAGCTGGCCCAATGGACTTCGAAGATCGGAGCGGACCGCATGAGCGCTTTGCTGACCCTGGAACCGGGCCGCCACCGGATCGAGGTTCCCGACGGGCTGAAGCTCGGCCTGATCAATGACTCCATCCTCGACCTCTACCGGGCATCCCGTTCCGAATTCTCGCCAAAGCCCGGAGACATCGTGGACCCGGATTGGAGAAATCCTCAGCAGGCAGGCGAGACCGCCTTGATTCGGAGGCCGTTCGATCGCCTCGAAGGGCTAAACCTTGGCAGCAACAACTGGGCGATCAGTCCGTCCCGAACGCTGACCCGGTCGGCATTTCTTGCCAACGATCCTCACCGTTCCCAGCAGGTGCCGTCACTTCGCTACTTTGTCCACCTGGTTTCGGATCAATGGAACGTGATCGGCGGTGGCGAACCGGCTCTGCCCGGAGTCTCCATCGGGCACAACGACAACGGGGCGTGGGGACTCACGATCTTTTCCATCGATCAGGAGGACCTCTACGTCTACGAAACCGACCCGGCGAACCCTCTTCGCTATCGTTACCGGGATGGTTGGGAGCAGATGCGGGAATTGGAGGAAACAATTCCTGTCAAGGGCAGTGAAGCCCGCAGGGTTAAGCTGCGATTCACTCGCCACGGCCCGGTTCTTTACCAGGACGAGCAGAATCACCGGGCCTACGCGTTGAGGGCGGCCTGGCTTGAACCGGGCACCGCGCCCTACCTTGCCAGTCTCAGATTCGACCAGGCGCACTCGTGGGATGAGTTTAAGGCAGCGTGCGACTTCTTTCTGGCGCCATCGGAGAACATGGTGTGGGCCGACCGGAACGGAAACATCGGTTGGCAGGCAACCGGCATCGCCCCGCTCCGACCCAACTGGAACGGGCTGCTCCCGGTCCCCGGAGACGGGCGCTTCGAGTGGAACGGCTTTCTGCCGGTCAGCGAACTGCCCCACCGAATCAATCCTCCAGAAGGGTTTCTGGCCACGGCCAACCAGGAGAATCTTCCACGCAGTTACCCGTTCCCACTGGGAGTGCAGTGGGCGGAGCCGTTCCGCTACGCCCGGATCCAGGAAGTCCTGGGTTCGGGCCGGCTCTTGTCGATGGCTGACATGATGTCATTGCAGCAGGACTACCTCAGCCTCCCGGCCCGCTGGCTGGTGCCGCTGCTTCGGAACCTGGAGAGCCCGGATCCGGCAATTCAGGAGGTGAAGACCCTGCTGGAAGGTTGGGATTTTCGGCTCAAACCGGACTCCGCCGCGGCAGCCCTCTACATGGTCTGGGAGAGAACGCTGAGCGAGCGGGTCTGGGACCTCCACCTGCCCGATGAAATCCGGGAGTCGTTCGATTCCAGGTCGCTCCGAAAAGCGATCGACTGGCTCCTCGCCCCGGACGCAGCATTCGGCAGCAAACCGCTGGAGGGGCGTGACCGCCTGCTGCTGGAATGCCTCCAGGCGTCGGTCGCTGACCTGACGAAGCGATTCGGGCCGGATCACAAATCGTGGCGTTGGGGGGACCCGGCGCTCCATCACATCGAGTTCGAGCACGCGCTCAGTTCCTCCGTTCGCGAGTCCAGACGCGGCACGCTGGATGTCGGCCCGCTCTCCCGGGGAGGGAGCGCATCGACCGTGAACATGACCAACAGCCAGGATCTTCAGGTGTCGGGGGCATCCTTCCGAGTCATCGTCGACCTGGATGACTGGGATCGAAGCGTCGGGACCAACTCGCCGGGGCAGTCGGGCGACCCCGACAGCCCCCACTACCGGGATCTGGCTCGGCCCTGGGCCGGCGGGGAGTACTTTCCGCTCCTCTATTCCCGGGACAGGATTGAAGCCGGGGCGGAATCGAAGACCGAGCTGCACCCCCGTTGAGTTGACGCAGTCTCCGGTTCAGGACTCGTCGGCGGACGGGCCGTAGATCGCGGGCATTGGGATGTCATTCAGTCGAAGGTAGATTGTCAGTTGACCGCGGTGGTGGACGAGGTGGTTCATCACGAACGACCGGAGGACCGCAACCCTGGGCAGCGTGAAATAGACCTGCTGAGCGTCCCTCAGGCTCCAGGGTTTCATCAGTTCGCTGTCCTGGTAACCGGAAAGATGTTTGATCGCTTTGGCGACGCTCTCGTCGAATTTCGCGACCAATTCCGCGCTCGAGGTTCCCAGCCAAGGTTTGTAGTTCTCGGGCAGGATCATCTCCTCCAGATCCAGCGTCGGCTCGACCCACTCGAGAATGGTGGCAACGTGGGAAGCAAGGTGAATGAAATCCCAGGATTTCGCGTGGGGCCTCCATTCGAGCCGGTCGTCGGGTACCCGCTCCAGAACCTTGCGGGTAGCGATCACTTCGTGTTTCAGTTCTGCAATCAGAGAATCAGAGATAGCCATGATCGTGTCCTCCTGAGGGCTGATTGTCCCATATCTTATTGGTTCCCTCCCCGCGGGTCGAGTTCGGCGCGAAACCGGGGCAGGCAATCGGGGAATCTTTCCTGGACGAACGTGATCAGCTTTTCACGCACTTCGCAACGAAGTTCCCAGGCCGTCGGGGAGTCAGCCGCACTCATCAGTGCCCGCAGTTCAACGGTCTTCTCGGTGGCGCTCGTTACGTGCAGGCGCCACACCTCGTGATTCCAGTGGTCGCTTCCCTCCACTATTCGCCCGAGTTCCTGCCGCAGTTCCTCGATGGGCATGGAGTAATCGACGTAGAGGAACACGGTTCCGAGGATGTCCGCAGACACCCGCGTCCAGTTTTGAAAGGGTTTCTCGATGAAGTAGCTGATCGGCAGGACCAGCCGCCTCAGATCCCAGATGCAGACGACCACGTAAGTCAGGGTGATCTCTTCGATGCGGCCCCATTCGCCTTCCACGACCACCACGTCGTCGATGCGGATCGGCTGGGTGATGGCGATCTGCAGGCCTGCCAACATGTTGGCGATTGTCTTCTGCGCGGCGAAGCCGATAATCAACCCCGCCACTCCGGCAGATGCGAGCAGTCCCGTTCCCAACTGTCTGAGCCGGTCGTAACTCATCAGAATCGCAGCTGCTCCGAGGATGACGATCACGACGACCGAGATCTTTCTCAACAGGTCGATCTGGGTCCAGATTTTTCGGGCTCTCAGGTTGTCTTCAACGTCCATTCGGACATGGCTCAGAACAATGTCCTGGAGAACACCCGTCAGATCGATGAGCATCATGGTCAGAGTCACGACCACCAGGATCTCCAGGAGATGGCTGACGAACGCAAACGCCGAGGAGTCGGACTTGAAGAAGGGTAGGCTCAACCAGACGAAGAGGAGCGGGAGAAACAACTTCGCCGACCGGGAACAATGTTTGACGAAAGCATCGTCCGCCAACGTCCGGGTGCGCGAAGCGAACCGATTCAGAATTCTGAAGAGGACGAAGTAAGTCAGAAGGCCGAGGACGATCGCCGCCAGGATGGCTGCGACCGGCATCAGGATCACTTCGGGATCGGGCACTTGGTTCCAGATTTGAGCGAAATCCATTTCTTCATTGGAGTATGGCGCGAGGCCTACTTCAAGTTTGGATCGATTCGATGAACGCTGCGGCGCTCCTCATGCCGGAGCCAGGCAGATGCCGACTCCGGGCTGAAAGCGCCTGAGTCGGAACCCTTCCTGCATCGATACGGCCCTCAGAAGCCCACGAAAATTCGTTAGTATTGTGCAGGTTGGTGTGGGCATACTGGTTCTCAGAAGCCTCGCGCCCGTTCACAGGATTGATTGCCCCGCCCGGCAGTTCGGTCTTTTGCATCGATCATTCACCGGCAGGTTCTGGGGAGGCCACAACGATCTGAAATCCGACCCGCCGGGCCGAAACTACACTCCCGCCCTCGCCTTGTCCGACGGCGATCAGGCTGTCGCCATCCAGCCCGAGCGTAACGAGTTGACGTCTCACGGCTTCGGCCCTCTCTTCACTCAACTTCTGGTTGAACTCGGTTTCACCCTCGCTGTCAGCCATCCCGAGGACTTCGATCCGCACGGCGGACCGTGGAATCGCACCGGCCAGCAACCGGGTCAGCACCTGGGCAGCAGACTCCAATTTGGAAATCTCGTCCGGAGAAATTTCCCGCGACCCGGGTTCGAAGAAGATCCGGGTCCCCTCCATGGAATCTTTCAGCCCACGAAACCACTGCGAGTTCAATGTGCTCAAACCGGTCAAGTCGACGACACCGACTCCCGGTACGAGTCGAATGAGATCCTCCGCCCGGCTGAGCCAGTCCGGATCGGCGGAACCAGAAATGTGAAGTACTCCCTCGGAGACCTCAAGACGAACCGTATCGGGTGCGTGGAGGACCTGCCGGACGCGCGCCGCCACAAGCAGATCTTCGGTCGAAACGTAAGACTTCCAGAAAGTCTGAAGCTCGTCCGCTGTCAGTCCGACCGACCGGGCAACGGTATCGGGCTCAACGGCCAGCGGATCGCGCAGCCCGACGACCTGGTACTTTCCTCCCTCCCTGCCCGCCTGGGTTACCACAATTCCGGGTTCCCGTCTCAGGGTTTCGAGGTACTGCTCGAATTTTTGACCGTCAAGGTAATGGCTGACGGCGAAGTATCCGAAAATGGTCAGGAGAACGAGGGCGATGGCGCTGAGAAGTGCCCAGGCCAGCACGGGCTTCTGCTTCGGAGCCCTCTTCTGCAGCAGGCAGTCCTGCAAATAGGGATGGGCCTGGCTTCCGATCGATTGATCTCTGTCGAAATTTGCCAGTTCCGTACCCAACCTCTGGTGGATTCTCCCGGAGGTGTCTTGCAGCAAGTCTCTTAACTCGCTGGGGGCCGTTCCGCGAATAACTGCCGCCAAGGTCGTGTAAGGCGCTGATTCCGCCCAGATTGTGAGATCCCCCACCTGGAGCTCTCCTACTGATCCTGATTCGTCTACTCGAAAGGAATCTTTCACGAAATCACGGAGTGCCGTAAACATTCCTGAAACAAGATCAGGATTCTCAGCAATGACCGTCTCGATCGCTGCATGATCGATCAGGAGGCCACTCTCACTGTGTATAAGGAAGACCTGCTCCACCCGGTACTCCAGAGTGTGAAGCAGCACGACCTCGGAAAATGGACGTCCCGATCTCCAGGCTTCCCATCGCCAGCGCAATCCCCGGAGAGTGAAACTGTGTTCAAGGCCTTCGTTGAACGATTCCAGAAGCCGACGAAAGGACTCGGAAATCGCCTTGCGGATCATCGGGCCGATAATCGGGAAGAGAATATCGACCAGGATTCTGGGATTGCGCCGGATCGTCCGGCGAAGAGCGTCCTCGATGCGAGGCGACAGCGCCTCGGTTACCGTCTGGTCCGCCGCATCTCTGAGTTCGAGGGCTTCGACGAATACTTCGCCAACGTCGCTGGCCCGGTCTTCATGGCCCTCAACCCGCCGCGCGAGCCGGGCAAGCCTTTCTCGATCCGGGTCGAGCAGAATCCTCCGGAGCTCTTCGAGACCCTCGTTCGAGGAGCCCGGTTCGGGTTGCTTGTCACATTCAAGTTGAGGCTTTGACTTGCCCATCGTGAGTACCGCAGCGGCCTCAGTCCTTTGAAGACCGGCAGGTGCTACCTATTCTTTATCCCGGGATTCGGAATCCGAGGTCAGATTTCCGGCCAGGTCGGTGAGCAGCGTAGCCAGCGTTGCCCGGTCTGCTTTCACCGCACTCAGTTCCTTGACGCGAGTATCGAGGGTCTTCAGCATTTCGGAATTCCGGGCCTCCATCTGACTGCTCAGAGTAGCGATGGCTTCCTCAAATCTCGCGACGACGGCCTCGATCTTGCTGTCCAGTGTGGTGTGTACCTGCTCGATGGTCTCCGCCAGCCGTGTCGAATCCTGCTTCTGCCGCTCCGATAGTTTGCCGGCGTCTTCACGAAGGGCCCTCTCGGTTTCCGCCAACTGACTGTTCAGGTTCGAACTCTTTCCGGAGACATCCTCTTGAAGTGCTGAAAGCCCTTGGGATATTGCTCCGCGGAGCGCCGCTGCGGCGTCCTTCAGGCTGTTCTCGAGCCCCGAAAAGCGGGCATCATAGTCCTCCATCTGGGCCCCGAACAGGATTTCCCGGATCCGCTCCACACCCGATCCGGTCAAACTGGGCCCGTCGATCGAAGCGGCATCTGACGGAGTAGTTCCAGCTTTGGCTTCTTCTTGCTTTCTAGCCATATGCGCACTCCTTGCTTTTACCTGGGAACGTATGAGTCAAACTGTGTTTGCACCTTAACGACGGTCACAAAATGCTCAAACCGAGGAAAGGCTCATCTTCAATTACCCGAATTCTACCGGATATCGATCAACAGCGTTAGCCGTTGCTACAATTTCACGGGAGGAGGCCTTTCGAAACGAAACACGGTATTATCTCGGCAATCTGCCTGCGGGTCGACCGGATCCAGATTTATGTCGCGGAGTGACTCTGTTCCGGCGTTTCGCAAGGTTCTGGGAGTGCCTTGCTGGTCATGAAGAAGCCGAGCGTTTTGATCGTTGACGACGAGCCCATCAGCGTTGAAATCATCACCGAAATCCTGATCGATGAGGACTATCAACTGGAGGCAGTCGATCGAGGCCTGCCTGCCTGGGAAAAGCTTAAAGCCTCTCCGGGTCGATTCCAGGCGATCATCCTCGACCGCACGATGCCTGACCTGGATGGGCTGGAGTTGCTGGCGCGCATCAAAGACCACCCGTTGCTCGCTCCGATCCCGGTCATTGTGGTTACGTCCGCCGGCGAGCGGGAGGACGTGCTGGCCGGCCTTGAGGCAGGGGCGTATTACTACCTCGTGAAGCCGTTTGACGTCAGCTTGTTGTGCCCGATTGTGAGGTCGGCAGTTACCGAGTATCGCCGCTACCAGGAATTGCACGATCAACAGAAGAAGAGCGCCCGGGTTTGCGGTCTGATGCGGGAGGGCTACTTTCGCTACCAGAATTTGGATGAAGCCGACAATCTTGCTGTCTTTCTGTCAAACGCCTGCCCGGCTCCGGAGTTCGTCGTGACCGGCCTTTCCGAACTGCTCGTCAACGCGGTTGAACATGGAAACCTGGGAATCACTTACGCAGAGAAGACGTGCCTGTTCCAGCGGGACGGCTGGCATACGGAGGTGGAGCGCCGCCTCCAAATGCCTTCCAACCGGGACAAGTTTGTGGAAGTGTTCTTTCAGGGTGCGGATGATGAAATCGCCATCCGGATCAAGGACCAGGGAAAGGGGTTCGACTGGAAGCCGTTCCTCCAGTTTGATCCGGATCGTGCGTTCGATGCCCATGGCCGAGGCATCGCGATGGCGCGGATGTTGAGCTTTAAAACTCTGAAGTATCTGGGTTGTGGCAACGAGGTCCGCGTCACCGTGTCGCGTTCCGGAAGCGGACTCTGATCGTCGGGTCGCTGACTCGACCTTTTCAGAGGAAGTCCCAGGGCGTTCTGCCCGGACGGGCGTTGCGAGTCTGGGTGCTTTGGGAAGTGGACTCAACGGGAAATTGAGGTAGCAATGGTAAGTGAGCCGATTTTGAACTTACGGATTCGATTCTACGGAACCCAGGGCAGCGGGTCTGTCTTTCCTGACCAGGCGGAGAGGGCTGCACAGCGCGAACTTCTCGAGACCGAGCTACTGCAAACCGTATTCAACGATCTCAGTCGATTCACCGAACCCACTTCCGGGGAAATCCGCTTCCGAATTGAGGACCTTCTCGGAGGGCCGGTGAATCGACGGAACCTGCGGGCCTACCGGAACCGGTTCGACCGACGCGTAATCCGGAGCTACGGGGGCTGGACAACCTGCGTCCGAATTGAAACCGCTGACGGCTACGATATCGTGCTCGATTGCGGGAGCGGATTTCGCAACTGCGCCAAGGACCTCCAGGCCAAGTGGGCTGATCGTCCAGGGCGGGAACTGTACATCTTTGGTAGCCATTCGCACCTGGACCACACCGAGGGATTTGACCAGGCCGCCGTTTGCTTTGACCCGAGGAACACCCTGCACATCCACGGAAACCGGCAGTTTCTGAAATCGTTGGACACCAACCTGGGCATTTTCTCGAAACATGTCGACGAGACCTTGAAGGGGGTTCAGACCCCGCTCTTCTTCAGCCTGATGCCGACGAAATTTGAAGCCTGTGAGATTCGTGATCTCGAACAGACGCCGCCCGGGAAGGGCGACCGCCTCACGCAGCGCTTCCACCACCTGCATGACCCGATCCAGTTGGGTCAAACCCGAATTGCCCCCTTCGAGGTTTTTCACCCGGCGCCCTGTCTGGCCTACCGAATCGAACGCGGCGGAAAGGTCTTCGTGTTTTGCACGGATCATGAACTCCGGCGGGGAGGTGATTCCGACGACCCCTTGCAGAAGGCCAGCCTCGAAGCGGAAGAGCGAGTCGTCCGGAACTCGATGGACGTCGATCTCCTCTACCGCGATGGGCAATTCCTGCGCGCTGAATACGACGGGATCAAAGGTGTCAGCAGCTCCTCCGCAGTCCCGAGGCAGGACTGGGGGCACAGTTGCATCGAGGACGTTCAGGAGATGGCACGAAGCTGTCGCGTGAAACGGACCCTCATTGGCCACCATGACCCGAACCGGGATTGGTCGGAACGCAACTGGATTGATGAGGCACTGCAACGCAACCTGGACGGCGGCTGTCGTCTTGAATTGGCCTGCGCCGAGACAGTCGTCGAACTCTAGTCGATGATTTGCCGGGCCAAATCCCGGAAGGCAGCCTCAACTCCAGCACCCGTCTTGGCGCTTCCCAGGTAATGTGGACAGTCGAGCACGTCGAGCCTGGTCAGTTCCTGCTGTCCCAATTTCCAGTCGCCGGTCAAATCACTCTTGTTGAGCACGACGACGATGGGGACGCGATCCATGTCGGACTCAATCTCCTCGACGAGATCCAACGCCCGGTCCAGGGTCTCGGGTCTCGTTCCGTCGATTACCAGAAGGATTCCGGAGGTTCCCCGAACGTAGGAAAGGGGGACCGAAAAACGGTCCTCGGCGCCGGCGATATCCCAGATCATCAGCTTGACCTCGGTCTCTCCGATTCGGACCTCCTTCTCGTCGATTTTCACTCCGATCGTGCTGTGGTACTTCTCATCGAAAAGTGAGCGCACGAACTGACGAACGAGGCTGGTCTTGCCGACCGCGTAGGCCCCGATCATGGCGACCTTCTTTTTGGTCATTGCAGCACTCCAAGTGGTTTAAGAGGCTCGTGCGCCCATTATAGACACTCAAATGCCTCCAGGGCTGCGGCGATCATTTCCCGTCGTCGATCCGAGTCGAACCAGTCCCGCTGGATTGCGGGAGAAAGGGCATGTACCGGGTCGTAATAGAGGAACAGCTTCTCACCGTTGACGCTGGGCGAGATGAACACCGAGATCCCGGTCTCCCGATTGTAGTGCTCGA
This sequence comes from uncultured Acidobacteriota bacterium, assembly GCA_963777605.1. Taxonomy (GTDB): domain Bacteria; phylum Acidobacteriota; class UBA6911; order RPQK01; family JAPXNP01; genus CAVZRV01. Next base: position 339,306 of record CAVZRV010000031.1, on the reverse strand, counting down.
AACTGTGAACGGATCGCTTTCCTCCGCCCCCGGGGAGATCGACAACAAAGGAGGGAGTGTTGAACCCGGCGGTCGTTCCACGGACGCGCTTCTCGATGTTGATTCCCGCCGAAAGAGGAGTGCGGAGGTCTTCGACGCCTTTGACGAGGTCGTGCATGTACACGTAGTAAGGCTGAACGTTCAGGTAAGACAACCTGCGGATCAAGAGAATCATGGTTTCGGCACTGTCATTGACGTTGCGCTGAAGAACAGCCTGATTCCGGACGGTGATTCCGTCTTCCATAAACCGGTTCATTGCCCTCTGGGAGATCTCAGTGACCTCGTTTGGATGGCTGAAATGGGTATGGACGCAGACTTCCTTATGAAGCTGTCGGCCAAGCCGGTGAACGTCCGCGATGGCACGGTACCACTCGAGATCGGTCAGGATCTTCTGAGGAAGGATCGCGGGAGCCTTGGTCGCGAAGCGGATCCGGCAGATGTTTTCCATTCCGAGCAAAGTTTCCCCTATCCACCTGATCCTCTCCGGACGGAGCATCGCAGTGTCGCCTCCGCTGACGACCACATCCTCGATTTCCGGCCGGGATGCAATGTAGGCAAACGCTGATTCGAGCCGGTCCTTCGCCCGGCCGAGTTTCCGCTTTTCCACGGTACCGGTACTTCCCCCGACGGCGTAGCTCCGGGTGCAATAGCGACAGTAGACCGGACAGTGATCCAGTGCCAGCAGGAGGACTTTGTCCGGATATCGGTGAGTCAGGCCCGCAACCGGAGAGCCGGCCTGTTCGTGCAGCGAATCCATCTCGAGTTCCGGATGGTCGAACCTCTGCTCGGACGAGACGGGAATGTACTGTTTCCGAAGTGGATCGCGATAGGGATCGTTCCAGTCGATCAGCCCGATCAGGTACGGGGTCACCCGGATCGCCATGGGGGCATTGAGGAATCCTGCGGCCGCGTCCTGAAGGAAGGCGGGGTCCGCCATACCTTGTACGGTTTCGAACAACTCGCGTGTGTTCGTGACCGAATGCTTCAACTGCCACGCATGGTCGTTGAATTGAGATTCGGCTATGTCCCGGTAGGCTGGAATCTGTCTCCAGAACTCGCCCCCTCTGAGTTGCCGATGAGCCGGCGTTTGCTCCGGCTGGAGTTGCGCAGCAAGGATGGGGAATTGGTGGTTGCCCGGTTGGTATGGTTCCATGTCTATCATGGTTTTTCCTCTCGAATCTGGAGTCCTGCTAAGTATCATCGTTCCGCGGCTTAATGCCGCTCAAGAGAATCGAAGCCCGGCCGAAATCGGCTGAAAGCGAAGGCTGCGATCTCCGGTGACGGGTTGTGATTGCTGCTGCACCCGGCAGGCAAGGACCTCAATCACGCCGGATTCCGGGATTCTGTGCTCCTGAATCGCCGGAGAATGGGATCACATGGAAACGATCGGCCAATGGACCACCGGCAGAATTCGGGATCCGGGAGGGAAGATCGCGTTGCCTCGGGGCGGCGATGATTACACAATAGTGATCGCTACATTGGCTTATTAATATTATTATCAACGCTTTTGCGCAAAGTGCAAGAGTAATTTTTAGATTGGCCGGCAGGACAGGGTGTGGATGGAAACAGGAGCTTCGCCTGACAGGGCTGACAACTGGCCTGACCTGTCCGACCTTTCGGTCGAGTCGGACCGGTCTGACCGCCGACTAAACCCCGCTGTTGTTGGATTCCTCTGCCTGGAGTTCTGCGTAGGTCCTGAGTTCGCCGCCGTGTTCGAGTCGGAAGTCCTCGGCGTCTTTTCGCGAACTGAAGGCAATGACGCTGGGGAGGCAGCGATCCCAGGTCCTTTCGTACTCGATCCCGGCCTGGTCTTTGAGGATCTCCTCCGGAGAGCAGCAGGGATGAACGGAGCTCCCTGAGACATAGATCGCATCTGAAGCCTGGAGGCGGCGGTGGCTCAGGTAGTCGGTGACTTCAATCGAACGGACATCGTCGCGTCCCTGCTGGAAACGGAGCCCACATCGGGGGCAGCAAAGTTCCACTTCCTGCCCGTCCTGGAGGGTCACGAAAAACGAGGTCGATGCATGCATGGGACGGCGGCAGATCTGGCAGACCGGCATCTCCTCGGGCCAGTACCGGTAGGCGGCGGCCCCGGCCAGGGCCAGGATCACAACGCCGGCAAGGATTTGTTTCCACATGGTTTACCTCGAAGGCAGCATCTCCCGCTTGAGTTGCTCGTAAAAGTCCTCGTCCAAAGGGCGTTTCAACTCGAAGCGAAAGGAGCGGGTTCGCAGAAGGTCTTCCCCTTCTTTTTCGTAGACCTCGATCTCTAAATCATACCTCCCCGTGGACCACAGGTTGGCGATTTCCACGTTGCGGCGCCAGGATCGCTGATCCTCCGCGTGATCGGTGGCATAGACGATCCAGTCCTTTCCAAACCGGAGCGTGCCCTCGCAGCCGCCAAAGGTGTGCAGGTGCTTGACCGGCACCTCGTAGAGGACGTCGATCGGTCGCGCCTCGCGGTTGACCACGGGCCGTTCCAGGCGGGTCATGATGATGCGGAACAGGTCGTCACTGAGTCCTGCGGAGTCTGGATCCAGCACGTTGAAATCCCAGGGACGGTCTCTTCCCAGCAGCCATTTCTGAGCCTTGTAAGTCAGGATCATAAAGCGATCCGGGGAGCGTCGATCCACGGCCTGGATATCGAGCCAGGTCCAGTCCCGGTCGTGTTCCGGCTTTTCTTCACTGTGGTACTGGATGCCGGAATCATCGACGGTGAGTTCTCCTTCACATCCACCCCACGGATCGTGATCATGGCGGACGTGGATCGATCCGGCGGCTGCTGCGCCGCCGACACTCAGAAACCCGACGGTGACGACCGCCCAAAACAATCTATACAACAACGGATTCTTCCTGAACCGGTTCGTCGGGAGCATCTTTCAGCTTCCATCCTTTCCAGATGTAGTAAATGACCGGGTAGACGCCCAGTTCCATGATGACCGAGGTCACGACGCCCCCCACCATGGGGGCGGCGATGCGTTTCATGACGTCGGCCCCCGTGCCGTGGCTCCACATGATGGGGAGCAGCCCGGCCAGGATGACGCTGGCGGTCATGATCTTGGGCCGCACCCGGTGCACGGCGCCGTGGTAGATGGCCTCGACCAGGTCCCGCAACCAGTTCATGCGACCTTCCTTGACCATCTTCTCGTGAGCCACGTCCAGGTAGAGGAGCATGACCACGCCAGTCTCCGCGTCAAGGCCTGCGAGCGCGATGATTCCCACCCAGACGGCGATACTCATGTCGTAGCCCAATAGCCAGATGAACCAGAATGCACCCGACCAGCGAGAAGGGCACCGCGAGAAAGACGATCAGGGTTTCGAACACCGATTGTGTGTTGAGATAGATGATGACGAAGATGATCATCAGCGTCATCGGAATCACGTACATGAGGCGCTTCTGGGCCCGCTGCATGTACTCGAACTGTCCGCTCCAGACCAGGTTGTAGCCGGCCGGGATCTGGACCTGCTCGGCGACGGCCCGACGGGCCATGGTGACGTAGGTGCCGACGTCGACGTCGGAGATGTCCACGTAGATCCAGGCATTGGGCCGCGAGTTTTCGGTCTTGATCGACGGAGCGCCCTTCTTGATCTCGACTTTGGCCAGGTAGCCGAGGGGCACCTGGGCGCCGTTGGGCGTCGACGACCAGGACCTCCTTCAGATCCTGGATGTTGTCGCGCAGTTCCCGGCTGTAGCGGAGATTGACCGGATAGCGTTCCAGTCCTTCCACGGTCGTGGTCAGGTTCATCCCACCGATAGCCGACTGGATCACGTCCTGGACATCGCCCACGGTCAAACCGTAGCGGGCCAGCGCCTTCCGATCGATGTCGAAGTCGAGGAAGTTGCCCCCCATGACCCGTTCCGCGTAGACCGACAGTGTCCCGGGGACCTTGCGGACGACGGCTTCAACCTCCTTGCCGACATCCTCCAACACCTGGAGATTCGGCCCTGAAAGCTTGATGCCGACCGGTGTCTTGATTCCGGTCGACAGCATGTCGATGCGCGTCTTGATGGGCATCGTCCAGGCGTTGGTGACGCCCGGGAACTGGATGGCCTGGTTCATCTCGGCGATCAGTTTCTTCGGAGTCATCCCCGGCCGCCACTCCTCCTCGGGCTTGAGCGTGATGGTGGTTTCAATCATGGACAAGGGCGCGGGATCGGTCGCCGTGTCGGCCCGGCCGACCTTGCCGAAGACGCGTTCCACCTCGGGGAACGTCGCGATGATCTTGTCGGTCTGCTGGAGCAGTTCTCGGGCCTTGGTGATCGAAATGCCGGGCAGTGTGGTCGGCATGTAGAGCAGGTCCCCTTCCCAGAGCGGCGGCATGAACTCCGAGCCGATATGGGTGTAGGGAATGTAGATCGAGACCACGATTAACAGCGCCACCAGGAGGACGACCCACTTCCAGCGGAGCATGAAGTGAAGCAACGGATCGTAGATCCAAATCAGCAACCGGCTGATCGGGTTCCGTTCCTCCGAGCGGATCTTCCCCCGGATCCAGTAGCCCATCAGCACCGGCACGATGGTGACCGCCAGAATCGAGGCCATCGCCATGGAGTAAGTCTTGGTGTAGGCCAGGGGCTTGAAGAGACGGCCTTCCTGGGCTTCCAGGGTGAAGACGGGGGCGAAGGACACGGTGATGACCAGGAGGGCGAAGAACAGCGTCGGGCCCACTTCCTTGGCGGAATCGGCAATGATCTGCCAGTGATCCTTCTTCCCCTGGTCCTGTTCGAGGTGCTTGTGGGCATTCTCGATCATGATGATGGCGGCATCGACCATGGCCCCCACAGCGATGGCAATCCCCCCCAGCGACATGATGTTCGCGTTGATGCCCTGGTAGTGCATGATGGTGAAGGCCATCAGGACGGCGATCGGGAGCGTGATGATGGCGACCAGGGAGGAGCGGAAGTGGAGCAGGAAGAGGATGCAGATCAGGGCAACCGCCAGGCCCTCCTCGATCAGCTTCTCCTTCAGCGTGCTAACCGATCGCTCGATCAGGTTGGTCCGGTCATAGACCGGGACGATCTCGACGTCTTTCGGCAGCCCCTGTTTCAGATCCTCGATCTTCTGTTTGACGTCCTGGATGACCTGGTACGCATTGGCGCCGTAGCGAACGACGATGATCCCCCCAACGGTTTCCCCCTTACCGTCCAGTTCGGCCAGGCCCCGGCGGATGTCGGGGCCGATCTGGACGATGGCGACGTCCCTCATCAGGATCGGGATCCCGGAGGGGTCGACGCCGAGGACGATATCCTTGATGTCCTCCGCGTTTTCGATGTAGCCCAGGCCCCGGATCATGAACTCGGTTTCGGCCATCTCCAGCACCCGGCCGCCCACGTCGCTGTTGCTCCGCTGGACGGCGTTGCGGATCTTGGAGATCGAAATGTTGTAGGCCCGCAGTTTGTTGGGATCGACCGTGATCTGGTATTGCTTGACGAAGCCGCCGATGCTGGCGACCTCGGAGACGCCGTCAACCGAGGTCAACTCGTACTTCAGAAACCAGTCCTGGATGCTGCGCAGTTCGGCCAGGTTGCGGGTCTTCGACTTCAGGGCGTACATGTAGGCCCAGCCCACCCCGGTGGCATCGGGTCCGAGTGACGGGGTAATCCCTTTGGGCAGCCGTCCTGAAACGTAGTTCAGGTATTCCAGGACCCGGCTGCGCGCCCAGTACATGTCGGTTCCGTCCTCGAAGATGATGTAGACGAAGGAGAACCCGAAAAAGGAGTAGCCGCGGACCACCTTCGCGAATGGCACCGCCAGCATCTGGGTCGTGATCGGGTAGGTGATCTGGTCTTCGACGACCTGGGGGGCCTGGCCGGGATAATCGGTGTAGATGATGACCTGGACGTCGGACAGATCCGGAATGGCGTCGAGCGGGCGTGTTCTGGATCGAATAGATGCCCGCCAGCACTGCGAAAAGGGTCGCGAGGATGACGAAGAACTTGTTCCGTATCGACCAGTCAATGATTTTTTCGAGCATGAGTCTCTTCTAATTGCGAGTGCCGGCGGATTGACCGCCCGGACGTGGCGATTACCGCTGCTGCGGCGTTTTCTGCTCTTCCTTCGGCATGGGCATCTTCATGGGAGCCTTGGAAGTTTCAGGCGATTCCTGGCCGGTGGCCTTTGAATCGGCCTGTCCGGTTTTCCGGACTGCCACCAGCTTCTGGATCGCCTCCTTCAGGCTGCTTTCCGAATCGATCAGGAACTGGGATGAGGTGACGATGGTCTCCCCTTCCTTGAGGCCCTCCTTGACTTCGTACAGGCCCTCGCCGTGCAGGCCCAGGGTCACTTCCTTGACCTGAAACTCGCCCTCTCCGACGCTGGTCACGACCAGGTTGCGGGTGCCGGAGAAGATCACCGCCTCATCCGGAACCGCAATGACGTTGTGGGCGCTCGGAACGTTGAACGTCACGTCCACGTACATGTCCTTGCGAAACTCGAATCCGGGATTGGGCAGCGACAGGGAGAGCTTCATCGTCCTCGTCTTGTCGTTGAAGTAGGGGTAGATGAAGCGCACCCGGGCCCGGTACTTGCGCCCCGGTTGATAGGGAAACTCGAGCAGGGCCGACTGCCCGATCTTCAGCCAGGGAATCTGGTTCTCGAAGACCTCTGCTTCAACCCAGATGGTCGACAGATCGACGATCTTGTAGAGGTTCATGCCGGGTTTGACGAACATCCCCTCGAGCGACTGGTTCATCTTCTCGACCACCAGGCCCCCGGTCGGCGAGAAGACCGTCAGGGTTCGCCGGAGTTTGCGAGTTTTCTCCAGGTCTTCGATCTGTTCGGCGCTGATATCCCAGTAGGCAAGCCGTTCCCGCGTTGACTCGAGGAGCGCCCGTGCACGTCTCTTGACGTCCTCGTAATCGCCGGTGCTCAGGCGCTCGGCGTACTCCAGGGCATCCAGGTACTCCTTCTGGGTCGTCACCAGTTGCGGGCTGTAGATCTCGAAGAGCCTCTGTCCCTTTTCGACCGGCTCGCCCTACGTAGTTGACGTAGACCTTCTCGATCCAGCCCTCGTACTTGGTGGTGACCCAGTGGAGTTGCTCGTCGTTGTAGGTGATGTTGCCGACCGTGCGGACCGTGTAGGGGATGTCCTGGCGTTTGACCACCGCGGTCTGGACCCCGATCGTCTGGACGAACGAGGGGTCGATGTGGACTGTGTTCTTCGGCTCTTCAGCACCTTGCTCATCGGCGTAGACCGGGACCAGGTCCATCCCCATAGGGGACTTGCCCGGTTTGTCCGAGGTGTAGGTCGGGTCCATCGGTGCGCGGTAGTAAAGGATCTTCCGCTCGCCGGACGACTCGGTTTTCTCGGCTGCGGCCCCGGCGCCGCCGGTCGACGACTTCAGGGGGATGAGGTCCATTCCGCAGATGGGGCAGGTCCCCGGATGGTCCTGGATGACCTGGGGGTGCATGCCGCAGGTGTAGAGTTGTCCGGATTCTCCTTCGGCTCCGGCGGGTTCCACCTTTTGCAGTGCGGCCAGCACGTAGTGATGGGCACTGCCGGCCCAGGACCAGCCCATCGGGTTCAGTAATATGACCACAGCCGCCGTGATTCCCAGCAGGAACGACAGCAAGCCGATCAGAATTCCTTTCTTCATGGTGTGCGATCCCTCGTTAGCGGGGAAACCGGGTTCCCACCGCCCGCTCCAGTTCCGAGAGCGCTTTCAGGTAGTCTATGCGATAGCGTTCCTGCATCAGTCGCGAAGACAACAGCAGGCGCTCGCTGTCGAGTAAGTCCAGGACCTTGACCTGGCCCGTTTCATAGGCCGATTCGGTCGATTTGAGTGATTCCTCGGCCTGGGGAATCAGTACGTCCCGATAGAGGCCGATCTGTTCTTCGAGTGTCTGCAGGCGAAGAACCTGGTCGAGGATCGACAGTTTGATGTTGTTGCGGATGTTGGCGTAATTCTTTTTACTGGCGATCAGGTTCTCGGCCGCCTCCACCACCCCGGCCCGGTACTTGTCGCGCCAGATCGGAATGTTGATGCCGACCGAAAAGTTGAAGGCATTCTTGCCGTTGTCGGGCGGAGGCTGGGCAATGCCGGCCGCGTCCTCGCGACCCTGAACATTGATGAACCCGGCCCCCACTGTGACGTCGGGCCAGTAGCTCTTTTTCTCCAGTGCGACGGCCCGTTCGCTCTTCTCGATCCGGGCCATCGACGCCTTCAACTCCGGTCGGTGAAACTCACCGAGGTGGTACAACTCCTCCAGGTTGAGGCTGACCTTGGGAAGCTGGGACGTGTCCGAGACCGCAATCGCGGATTCCGGTGGCCGATCCATCAGCGTATTGAGCTGGGCGATGACCGACCCCCGCTGCAGCGTCAGCAGCTTGGTCCGGTCGACCAGCTTGGTGAGCTCGGTCTGGATCTTGATCACGCCCTGCTGGAGGCCGTCGCCGCTGGCGTAACGGGACTGGGCCAGCTTCTCATAATGATCGTGCAGTGATTGCTCTTCCGCCGTGATTCGCAGGGCGCGATCGACGTAGAGCAGTTCGTAATAGGCGGCTTTGACCTGGGCGATCAGGTCGCGTTCGAGCGCCCGGTACTGTTGGTAGTCAACGACGGCCTGCTTGATTGCGATTTGTCCCTGAAGGTCGAGCTTTCCGAACCAGGGGAACTTCTGGCTCAGGTTGACGATGTTGACCTGGGGGCCGACCCGGGTTTCCACGCTGCGGACGAACTGGGTGAAATTGAGCATCGGGTCGGGAAGGGAATCGACCTGAGGCGCCTTTTGAAGTGCTGCGCGGTACCGGGCCAGTACTTCCTGCAGACCGGGGTGATGCGTCAGCGACCTCTCGATGTACTCCCCCAGCTGAGGGTTGTCCACGAAGTAGTCGCTTGTCACCGGATCGTCGGAACCGGCAGCGCAAAGTGATCCGATCCCGAGGGAAAAGATCGAACCTATCAGGGCAAGAGACCGGAGCAGGCTAATCATCGTCTGCAAGTTCTTCATTTTCACTGCTTCAAGTATCCAACGTGGATTCGTGAAGTACCAATAACCAAATTCCGGGAGCGGCGGGCTGTCACCTCACGTTTTGGGCGCTGCCGTCTCAGCCCGGCCCCCTCCGCGCGCGGAAACCATTCAGAGAGTGAAACTGGGCCGGGCGGCGCCAAACCATTCGCAAAGTGAAACTGGGTCGGGCGCTGAAGGCGCCTTGGTTTCAGCCCAGGGCTTGCCCTGGGTCTGTGGTCCCGCACTTCGTTTGCGGCCTGTAAGGTCGCGCCCCGGATTCACCCCGTCCGACGAGTGTCAGCCCTTCAGGGCTGGATTCTTGATGGGTGGGCCGGAAACAGGCCCCCTTCAGGGCTGGATTCTTGATGGGTGGGCCTGGAAACAGGCCCCCTTCAGGGGCCAGCCCGGCGCCGATCCTGTGATCATCACTCATCCACGTCTGGCACCGGGCCAGGATCCAGGAGCCAGCCGATAACCGCGTCCCTGGCTCTCCACCGATCGCCCAATTTCCATCCAAACGCGTCCAAATCATCCAGGATTTCCAGTTCATCAAATTGAAGCCTCAGGCCAGCCCCGCCCCCGCGCCCTGCGCGGATCATTCAGAGAGTGAAACTGGGTCCGCGCACCCGGGGGCGCGGCTTCGCCTTACCCCCGGCTCTGTGTCCGTGCCATTCCACGTTTCAAGTCGACCCAGTGTCCAAGCTCCAAAATGAAGTTTTAAGTCAGCCCGGCCCTCAGAGCCGAAGAATCGCGTTGATTACGTGATCAGCTGGCCACACTTGAGCATGGAACTGCCGTAGTACGGGTTGCGGGTATCGTTGTCGGACTGGATCCACGCTTTCTTGGCCATTGGGCAGAAGAAGCGGTAGTAGCTGTCTTTACTCGAATGGAACTTGTTGAGGTATGCGAGAAGCGGTCGGGTCAGTTCGAAGAAGGTTCCTCGAGCCGCCTCCAGGTTTTGCCCCTGGATTTTCTCGGCGGCTGACTGGATTTGCGTCACCAGGGTCTTGACCTCAGGATCTGTTGTCTCGACCGATTCGGCGGTCTTCTGAATCGCCTGGGCGGCACCGTCAATGCCGGTCGTATTGTCTTGAGCCAGGGCCGACTGAATCTTGAAGTAGTCACCAAGGATCATGTCCACTGACTTGTCTGCAGGTTCGGCCCAGGCCAGGCTGACCGACGCGAGAACTGCTAATGCCATCAGGGTTCGCTTCACCGATCTTTGCTTCATCTGTGTTCTCCTGAGAATTCTGTTTTGAACCGGAGCCCGAGGAACGTGTTTTTCACTGAGGCAGCGTCCCGGGGCCGTGTTCGATACTCGGGATCAAAGGTTGCAATGCCTGTACCAAATACGTCCTCTCCTTCGTACCTTCGATTAAACAATTGATTTTGAATGTCTTATGTCTTTGAAGGTTCGACGGCGAGTCCTTTTGGACACTTGTCCGTCAAGGAGGCACTGTTGGATATGCAGCAATGTTCACCAGCAAATCCAACAGGGTTGTGCTTCCGTGGTCCCTCTGGAACTTCGGTTCGGATGAACTGGAGAACCTAGAGGATTCTGGGGTTGAACACCTGCCTTCTTCTAGGGGAGTGGTGAGTTCAGTATCGGGAGCCGCGTGGTACCGATCTTCGAGTTTCAGGGAGAAGCTTCCGCGTTCCACGACGACGATGGACGATTGGGGGCTAAAGCCCGGAGGGCGAAATGGCATTTGCAATCGAACGGGAGGGTAGTCAGCTTCGCCCTCTGAATGATCTCTTTGCGGCGCGGTGCGAAGGGGCTCTGACGATGACTCCGCCAGGTTGACTTCGCAGCAGGTCATGTTTTCTGTCCCAGGCCGGAGTTTCGAGACGGCGTGGTCTGTCTCCTGCAGCGTGTGATTTAGATCTGTTTGTTAAACTGATCCAATCGGTGGTCCCAATTCACCGATCATCCAGTTCTGAATTTCAGCTCACTGGGAGTGTGCGTGTTTCGAAAGTCGTGACAAAGGGAATGAGCATTCGACAACAAGTCAGAGACGTTTATTCCGAGGTAGCGGACGAGCCCTCGAAGAAGCAGCCGTTTCCCTGCGGAGAATGGTTTGCGGCGAGCGTTGGGTATCCGCAGGAGGTTCTTGATGCCTTGCCTGACCAGGTAAAGGCTTCGTTCACAGGAGTCTCCAATATCGCGATCGTCGCTGAAATCAGTGAATGTTCGACGGTGCTGGATCTGGGATGCGGAGCGGGCCTGGATTCCTTCGTGACCGCTGGCAGGGTTGGTCCCGGGGGGCACGTAATTGGACTCGACTTCAGCAGGGCGATGGTTCGCAAGGCAGGGGCTTCGGCGCAGGATCTTGGGATTCAGAACCTGGATTTTCTGGCGGGTGACGCGGAATCTCTTCCGATCGCGAGCGAATCCGTGGACGTGGTTCTCGTCAACGGGATCTTCAACCTGAACCTGGATCGAAGCAGTATCTTTCGTGAACTGGGCCGGGTCGTCAAGCCGGGTGGACAGGTATTCGCGGCGGAGTTGATCGCAATAGACGGGGCATCCGCTCCCGTGGAGGCAGCACCGGAAAACTGGTTCTCCTGAATCGCCGGTGCCAGGGAAGGCGGAGCCTTCCTCGAAGAGTTCAAACGAGCCGGCTTCCGCGAGGCTCGACTGCTGAGGACGTTTCGAAACGCTCGCTCCAAGAACCCAAGGGTTCTCGGAGCTGAAGTGGTCGCGTCGAAGTAAGTTGTTCAGCCCTGGGTTGCGGATCCACGACGCGCTAACTGCGTGCAATGTCCGTCGGGGTCGGCGAGTTTCGGAGCATCCAATACTGGAATCGATTTGAGTCAACCGGGTGTGCGCAGTTTTGTCCGAATCTGGTCTCTTCGAGTCCATCGTCATTTGGGTTTGGTGCTGGCGCCTGTTCTTCTTGTTTTTGCCCTCAGCACACTCATCCTGAACCATCCAGGTGAGTCGCAAACGGTTGATGAGCCTCGAGTCAGAACGGTATCCAACCTGACCGTGCCCGACCTCGACGGTCTCCCATTGGCGCAGGCCGTAGCGGCCCAGGCCGGAGTCGACGGTGAGGTGGACTGGATCCAGAAGCGTCCGGCGCAGGCAGAGGTCCTGGTGATGATGTCGAAGCCGACCCAGCGGATAGAGATTCGGGTTGACACCAGGAATCGGAAGGCGCGAATCCTGACACGGAAAATCTCTGCACTGGACCGGATCCTATACCTTCACAAACGGCCCGGTCCCCACGTTGCGTCAATTCGAGGCAACTGGTGGGTTTTGAAAATCTGGCGGGACGTGACCGATTTTTCGGTGGTCGGCGTCTTCCTACTGTCTTTCACCGGGATCTACCTCTGGATTCGTCTGCCTGGTGAAAGGAGGCTCGGCCTCGTCTTCGCGTTTCTCGGAATAGTGGCGCTGAACGTACTCCTCGTCCTGATGCTCGGATGACCTTTGATCATGGCAATCAAGAGCTCTCGCAAACTGTTCGTTCAGGCCAGGCGGTTTCATTACCTGGTTGGTCTCTTTCTGCTCGCGGAACTTTGGATCTTTGTGTTCTCGGGCTTGATGTTGAATCATCCCCAGTGGCAGATATCCCAGTTCTGGGGGAGGAGAACAACCACCCACCGCCGAGTCCCCCTGCCGGAGTTGACGGCCGCAAAGGACGAAGATCGCGCCGTGGAGCTCATGAATGCGTTGGGCATATCCGGTGAACTCGAGTCGATCTCCTGGTCCTCAAACACAGACGGGTATAGCCTCACCGTCGCCCGCCCGGCTTTCATTACGCGGATCGTGATTGATAAGGCCGCCGGACTTGTCGAGATCGACGAAACGTCGACGGATAGTTTCGGACTCGTCTCCATGCTTCACACCTTCAACGGGGTTGATCTCGAGAACGGTGGCCGAGAGCGCGACTGGATTGTAACCAGCGCGTGGACGGCCACCATGGATCTGCTTTCCGCCGCACTCATTTTCTGGGCCTTGAGCGGGTTCTATCTATGGATCGCTGCAGGGCGGCGAGAACGGGTGTCACCGGGATATTTGCGGTTGCAGTTGGGTTGGTTGTGGTCCTGTTTTTTCTGATCGTCCCCGGCCTGGTTTGACCTGAAACGCCAATTTGGAAACCCTGGCTGAACTGGAGAACCTGGATAATTTGGATCGGGAGAATTGGATGGTTTGCAGCCGTCCGGATGGCGTGACGGCTTCGGGATCTTGCCCCCGGTAACCTGCCCGTTGGAATCTCTCGCCGAAGGCCCAGACTCATTTTCCGCTGTATCAAGACCATTGAATAGTTCCTTCGTCCGAATCGCTCTTCAAGAGCCTCGTTCTCGTTGTCCCAAGACGCCACCTGATTCCATCAGTCATGCGCGGCCTGTTCGTCATTTCACTTATCTATTTGTTGTTAATGAATAGGCAAACTGAACGTTTAGAGAGTAGGAAAGCTTCGAGGGAGACCTGGAAGTCTTTCTTGAGACCGAAGAACTGGAGCCGAGAATGATGATCACCAGAATCAAGGCCCTCCTTATCCTCACAACCCTCCACACGATGACTGTCGCCGCACTTGCCGAACCCAATTACACTGGTACATGGAGAATGAACCCTCAGGAAAGTGCCCTGGGCTTCCTGAAGGAATCGGGGACGCTGTTCGGTCCTTACGAAGTGATCCAGACCATCGATCACGCCGGATCCGTCCTCAAGATCGAGTTGGTCCAGCAGGGCGGTTCGGGCGAGATCCGCGCGGATCTGACCTACCTCACGGATGGCTCCGAGTGTCGCAATGAACTCGAAGGGTACATTCTGACCAGCAAGCTGGCCTGGGACGGCGACGTACTCGTGGTCAGGAGCAGCCTGGCGATGGATCCTTTCTATCCCGAGTTAGTGGATCGCTGGACCCTGTCGGAAGACGGCCGGAAACTCACGATCACCCGCCGGCTGCTCGCCATGTCCGGTGAAGACCAGCAAGAACTGGTCTTCGAAAGACAGGAGTGATTCGGTTCAGGGAGGTGACGCTGTGAAGAAGAGAATCTCGCCCAACGCCATCATTTTCGTTGTCGCGGTAAGCCTGATGGGCCCGTCCCTGGCTCAGGCGCGCGAATCGAGCCTGGCAGAACGATTGGGCTATTCGCGTAGTGACAAGCTTCTCATTGTTCATGCCGACGATGTCGGGGTTGCCCACGCGGTAAACACGGCAACGTTCCGCGCCCTGGAATCGGGCCGCGTGACTTCGGCAAGCGTCATGGTGCCCTGTCCCTGGCTTCCGGAGGTCGCAGACTACGTCGGAGACAATCCCGGGACGGATGTGGGCCTTCATCTGACGTTGACCAGCGAATGGCATCCTTTCAAATGGGGTCCTGTGGCCTCAAAAACTGATGTCACCAGCCTGATCAACCCATTCGGCTATTTCCTCCCGATTCGCGAGGCGCTGGCCCAGATCGATCCGCACGAAGCGGAAACCGAGCTCAGGGCGCAAGTCGGCCTGGCTCGGACCATCGGCATCGAGCCCACCCACCTGGACTCGCATCAGTTTCTACTATTCCTTCGATCGGGTCTGTTTCAGGCCTACCTGAAGGTCGGGCGGGAAACGGGAGTACCGATCCTGCTTTCGAAACAGATCTTCGCAATGATCCGTCAGCGGGTGGCCGTTGCGGCTCCCGACTGGGAGTCCTTTCTCGAGCCCGGCGATGTTCTGATCGACGATGTCCTGTCGATAACCCCCGAAGAAGCAGCGAGCGGCTGGCCTGCCTACTACAGGCGTGCAATTGGGGGCCTGCGACCGGGGGTGTCCCAACTCATTGTCCACCTGGGCACGGACGATCAGGAACTGAGGGGAATTGCGGGTGACTCCGATTATGGCGCTTCGTGGAGACAACAGGAACTGGACTACCTGACCAGCGTCGAGTTCGGCGAACTCCTGCGCCGGGAGAATATCACGCTTGTCACGTGGCGACAGATCCAGGAGACCCTCGGCCACACCAACGATTGAGTCCAGCCGGAGAGTCGACCGCCGCTTCGGATGGCAGTCGCGACTGACGCGAGGAGAACAGATAATGGAGGACGATCCCCTCTGGAAGAAGCTCTGCTTGATGACGCTGGTGGTCCTGGCGATTGCAGGAATCCTGGGGGTTGCGGGATTCTATTTGTGGTTCGTCTTTCCCGTCCAGAAAGTCAATGGCCTCACTTACCTCAAAACCTCGGACCTGTTCGTTTACTATGGCGTGATCAATCTCCTCGACGTCATCGGGGTGAATCTGTTCGCCCGCCTTCTTTATTTCAGGTGGATCAATACGAAGCGACCTTTGCGACACGGCGTGGTCTTGGGAGGATATTTGCTCGCCTTTTGATGGGTGACGGACATTCTCGTTTACATCTTCATCCGCAACACCCTGCCCACGGTTCACGAGTACTTCCTGGGCAAGAACCAGCCCGAAATCGGCATCGCCTGGATCGTGGCGTTCAGTGCCGCGGTCCTTGCCGGGTGGCTGGAGCATCGGCGGCGTCAGGATACCGCAGCTCAGCTTCGAAAAGCGGTTTTCGTCTCCCTCTCCGGGCTTGTCGTGATCTCCATCCTTCTCACGGTCGTCGGAGTCGGCTTTTTCGATGTGCGACCCTGGCGGGCCATGCGAAAGGACGCGCCCCCGCGGGTTTCGCTGCGATCGATTTCTTCAGCGGTCCTCACTGGGTGGCTGTCCAGCTCCCGTAGTGATGAACTGGGAGGGATGTCGTGACCAGGCCAGTCTGCAGGAGTCCCATGGTCACAATCCCGTCACCATCGGTTGATAATTCGAGGGCTCCCTGGAAAGCAGCTGGAACCGATGCGAACAATTCGTCAAGGAACCGGGCCAGCTGACCTCCGGCCGGGATGCTGATCGCGGTGGTGGCGACTTCCTGGCCGTCAGTCCCGATCAGTCTCAGATTGACAACGGCATCGTCAGCGCTCGTGTTGACGATCGCGATCCCGGTACGGACAAGCCCGCTCGTGGTCTGTCTGAGCTGTGCCGGCATGGTTGAATTGCTGAAGGTCCCATGGACGAAAGTGGTCGGCCGGACGGCGACCTGACTCAAGAGGTCACCCGAGGGTCCGAAGATCGAGTAGTAGGCCGAAACCATGATGCGCCGGCCGCGGAACATGCCCTGCCCGTCCATGTATCCCCAATTACTCTGGTTCGAGTCATCAGCCTCCACGAGGAGCCAACCCTTTTGGATGTCACTTCCGGCCGGGGCTGAAACATCCATGTAGGAGATTCCGGAGGGGCCCAACGTGAGGGGGAACTCCGAATCCGTCACCCCGTTCACTTTGACGGTCAGCGGACCACCATTGCTGGCGAAGAACCTCAGGGTCGCGTGAACCGTGTAGTCCTGTTCATCGACGAGCCAGCCCATTTGCTGGGGGCTGCCCATGTTGCTGAAGATAAGGGTCATGCTCACCGATTCGCCCACGGCGATCTGGGGCAGGATCACGTTGTCCTGCAACTCGTGTCCCTGCCATCCGTAGAAAGAACCGGGCTCTCCTCCGGGTCCCATGCCTCCTCCCATCTGGGCGAATGCAGCGGTGGTCAGATGGAAATAGGAAGATTGACGAAGATCAGCAATTTGATGGTTCTCATGATTGAATTCAGCTCCCTGTTTGATTCGTTTCGGTTTTCGGATACGGTTTTGCAGGCAATTGTTGAGCGACGTTGGGCTCAGAGCCTCAGGTTCCGGAGGCGGAGTGCGTTGCCCACGACTGATACTGAACTGAAGCTCATGGCCGCGGCCGCAATAATCGGGCTGAGCAAAATACCGAAAAAGGGATAGAGGACTCCGGCCGCGATCGGCACACCTACGGAATTGTAGATAAACGCGAAAAAGAGATTCTGGCGAATGTTTCGCATGGTGGCCCGGCTCAGCTGCGTCGCCTTGGAGATGCCTCGAAGGTCTCCCTTCATTAAGGTGACTCCCGCGCTTTCCATCGCCACGTCGGTCCCGCTCCCCATGGCGATCCCGACATCGGCCTGGGCGAGTGCCGGGGCATCGTTGATGCCGTCTCCCGCCATCCCCACCTTTCGGCCTTCGGCCTGCAGTTTCCGCACCACCTGGTTTTTTTGATCGGGCAGCACTTCGGCCTCGACTCGATCGATTCCCAGCTTGTGGGCTACGGCTTCTGCGGTCGTCCGGTTGTCTCCAGTGAGCATGATGATTTCAATGCCAAGCTCGTGAAGATGTTGGACCGCTTCGGGAGTCGACTCCTTGATCGGGTCGGCAACGCCCAGCAGGCCGGCTGCCTTTCCATCGACGGAGACGAACATGACAGTTTGCCCATCAGCGCGAAGCCGATCCGCAACTTCCTGGAGGGAAGATGGATCGACGTTCACTTCCTCCAGCATCTTCGTGTTACCGAGGGCAACCGCGTGGCCATCGACATTGCCCTTGACACCCTTACCCGTGATCGAGTCAAATTCCTCCGCTTTGACCAGGGTGAGGCCCTGTTCCTCGGCCCCATGGACGATGGCGGCGGCCAGGGGATGTTCACTATTTCGCTCCAGGCTGGCGGCGAGGCGAAGCAGTTCCTGTTCCGATCTCCCACCGGCACTCTGAACCGTCACCAGCTTTGGGCGCCCTTCGGTGAGAGTTCCGGTCTTGTCAACGACCAGGGTGTCGATCTGCTCCATCACTTCGAGGGCCTCGGCGTTCTTGATCAGAACCCCGTTCTGGGCGCCTTTGCCCACGCCCACCATGACCGACATGGGCGTGGCCAGTCCGAGCGCACAGGGACAAGCGATGATCAGGACGGCAACGGCATTGACCAGGGCGTACGCCATGGCCGGACGGGGGCCCCAGATCGACCACACGATGAATGTAATTACCGAGGCTGAGACAACAATCGGGACAAAGTAGGCTGCGACCAGATCGGCCAGTCGCTGAATCGGCGCCCGGCTCCGCTGGGCCTCGCTGACCATCTGGACGATCCGGGCAAGGACAGTATCGTTTCCGATTTTCTCCGCGACTATGACTACGCTTCCGGTCTGATTGACGGTTGCCCCGACGACTTCGTCTCCCGGATTCTTTTCGACGGGAATCGGCTCTCCGGTGATCATGGACTCATCGACGGTTGTCCTTCCTTCAACCACTCTGCCGTCAACTGGCACCTTCTCGCCGGGGCGCACTCGCAGGTGATTACCGATCTTGACCGATTCGAAAGGAATATCCTCTTCGGATCCATCATCGTGAACCACACGGGCAGTCTTGGCGGCCAGTCCCAATAGGGCCGTGATGGCGCCGCTGGTCGATTTGCGAGCCCGCAGTTCGAGGACCTGCCCGAGCAGGACCAGGGTGACGATAAGGGCCGCGGCTTCGAAGTAGACGGGAACCGAACCACCTTCGTGACGAAATGCGGCCGGAAAAATCCCCGGTGCAACCGTGGCGACCACGCTGTAGGTCCAGGCGACCCCCGTGCCCAGTGCGATGAGGGTGAACATGTTCAGGTTCATCCTCTTTACCGAGAAGTATCCTCGAACGAAGAAAGGCCAACCCGCCCAGAGGATCGCCGGTGTTGCAATCGCCAGTTCAAGCCAGTTGGAGATTCTTGCCGAAATCCAGCGATGCACCGGAATGCCGATCATCGGTCCCATGGCCAGAAACAGGACGGGTATCGCGAGTGCGACGGCGAACTTGAAACGATGAATCATATCTCGCAGTTCGGAGTCGTCTTCTTCCCCCGCCTCAACGGTCATCGGTTCCAGGGCCATCCCGCATTTCGGACAGGTGCCGGGGCCGTCCTGGACGATCTCGGGGTGCATCGGGCAGGTGTATTGAACTCGGGAAACTGAGTTCGTTGGATTCCTGGGCTCCAGGGCCATCCCGCATTCGACGCAGGAACCCGGGCTTTCTTCTTCGATTCCCGGGTGCATGGGGCAGGTGTAGGACCCCGTCTCCAGATTTGCTCCGCTCGAGGGCTGCTTTCCGGCCTGATCCCGATCCTGGTCGGTTGCCAGGAACTTTGCCGGGTCTTCGCGGAATCTAACCATGCACGATTGACTGCAGAAGTAGACCGGTTCTCCGGCAAATTCGGAGCGGAATTCGGTCTGTTCCGGGTCCACCGTCATGCCGCAGACCGGGTCCTTCACAGCTCTTGCGGATTCTGGGGTTGCTTGCATATTCATTCTTAGCCTTCGTCTTTCTACCTTCCTCAACTCTTACTTTCTGGAGCAATTTGTGTTCCACCAACGGCTCTTGGCCTAAGATCCATTGGAACAGGTATTGCTGCACAACGATTTCGAGGACATCCATGAATTGGAAAAAGATTACAGCCATCATTCACACCGAGCGTCTGGAATGTGTAGAGGAAAAACTGCGTAACATCGGAGTGCGGGGAGTGACCGTCACCCACGTCAAGGGTTTCGGTGAGTACGCCAACTTCTTCCGGCGGGACTGGATGGTTCGCCATGTCCGCCTCGAGATCTTCATCCACCAGGATCGCGCCGAGGAGATTGTCAACGCCATCATGGAAGAGGCCCACACCGGTACAGCCGGAGACGGCGTGATTGCCGTCCAACCGGTCGACGAACTCTACCGAATTCGAAACAAGGCTCCTGCAGATGGAAACGATGTCTGACGGCCTCTGTGCCCTTGAGACCTGCCCTGATTCACCCGAGTGCACTCTCGCTGCCGGCTTCGAGGATCCCATCGGAGGGGCCGACAAAACCAGGCAGCGCCCTGCGTCAAGAGTGCGATTGCGTTGTCTGGTTGCGGTCGTAGGAACAGAACCGCGGATTCGAGCAGCAGGGCGCGCTCGGCGCCGTCAGGTAGTCCATTTCATTTTGCTCGGCGTTGTGGATAAAGGCCCTTCTCAGTCGACCGACCAGGCCGGATTTCAGGCTGTGATGAGTCCCTGATTTGATCGCCTCCTCGATCTCCGCGAGGTTGATTTCCATCAGGTCATACTCGATCACGACTGTCCCATCGCCAGCCAGTTCCACAGCCCTGACACCAGTCAAGCTGAGAATCGCAGCTTCGATTTGGGATCGCTCTTCTTCACTATGGAATCCTGAAATGTGGAGAGTTCTCTTCTTCACGATGGCATTCATGGTTCTTTGTCCTCCCTGTGCTTTTGCTGCTGTCAGTGTAGTTGCTTGAAATCACGCAGGTGTCGGTACCTCAGAATTGTCACGGGCCGCATTTTTGCCTCACAATTGTGTTGCACCGATCTCTCCGCTGTTTCAGTTCTTAGGTGGAGCGGAGAGATCTCTCGGCTCCACCTTTACGCTGAGAATCATGAGATCTACTGATTCTAAGGGTTCATCATGTGACCGGAGCCCATTGAAGAATTACCCCCGTTCTGATTCGACTGCATGTGTTCGGACATGTGTTCCATCATTTGCGGCAGCATGGCCATCATTTGCTCCCGCATCTGGCCTCTATTCGCGACCATTCTTTCGAGCATCTTCTGCATGATCTGGATTTTCTGGGTGTTGTCCTTGGCCGCTTTCAGGTTCTGGGCGAGGGAGTCCAGTTCCTGGTCGCTCGCCTGCATTTGCGAGAGCATCCCCTGGTATCGGGACATCATTTGACCCTGACTCATGGGTCCCATCATGCCCTGCTGGTTGTGCATCCCGTACATTCCCTGATAACCGCTGTTACCACTGTTCTGTGCATAGGAAAATCCAAGAAGGAGTCCCAGCGCGAGTATTAAGACCAATCCAAGTATGTTGCGTTTCATTTCAGTAATCCTCCCACTCTCTTTGAGAGATTGGTTATTGAGGTTTTCGATTCGCTTACTGTCAACTGACATTGTTAGAAGAAGCACGATCTGTTCCAGAAGAATCGTCCAGTGAAAGCCTTTTTGGATGAAGCTTATCTGGTTGGTTTCAATCACCAGGGTGTTTCAAATGCAGCAATTGATTGTGGAACGGAAAATGCTTTTAGGGATGGTGACATCGTGAGCCGCTTGCAGATTGAAGGCGGTTCGTTAACATGGAATTAAAGAGTCTAAGAAAGAAAGTGAAAATACAATGTACGGATATGGATGGTCACACATGGGGAGCATGGGAAGTATGGCTGGAATGGGATTAATTTGGATTTTTCTGTTGGCCCTGGTCGTCGGGGCAATCTGGTGGGGTACACAGGCCGGGAGGCGGAATCCGTCCGAACGCACCGAGTCGGCGGAGGAACTCCTGAGAAAGCGGTATGCCCGCGGCGAAATCGATAAGGACGAATTCGAAGAACGAATGAGGAGTCTGAGATCCTAGCCGCTGCCGTCGTAGAGAACAATTCAAGGAGATCGCAAAGTGGTGAAGGGGAAGGGTTCCTGATTTGATGAGTACTGGGTTCTTGCAACTTTACGGTGAGGCCGCCATAACGGCTGTTGGATTCTTCTGGAAGTCGGGATGGGCGTTCATATTGGGCTATTTTGTCAGCGGTGTCATCCAGGCTTTTGTGCCCAAGGGACGATTGACTCCCTACATGGGGCGGCCCGATCCAAAGAGCATTTCACTGTCCACCCTGTTTGGGGCTGCCTCCTCCTCTTGTTCATTCGCCGCCCTGGCCACGGCCCGCTCCCTTGTAATGAAGGGCGCTCATTTCACGGCGGCGGTTGCGTTCATGTTTGCCTCGACCAACCTGGTCATCGAACTGGGCATTCTGATCGTTATTTTCCTCGGTTGGCCGTTTCTCGCGGCCGAGATCGTCGGTGGATTAGTGCTGATCGTGATCAGCACGCTTCTGATCCGGGTCACCTATCCCAAGGCCTGGCTGGAACGGGCTCGGGAAAAGGTCGAAGCCGAAGCGGACGACGAAGAAGGGGATTTCGACTGGAGAAAAAGGATCCGGAGCCGGCAAGGATGGCACCTGGTCGGCCACAAGTTCGTGATGGAGTGGAAGATGGTCTGGGAGGACATCCTCATCGGCTTCACGGTGGCCGGCTTCATGGCGGTCTTCGTGCCGGCGTCGGTCTGGGAGGCGATCTTTCTTCAGGGGACCGGCCTCGACCTGCCGCACTGGCTGGTCGTTGTTGAAAATGCGGCGGTTGCCCCGTTCGTTGCGGCGGCGACCTTTATCGGGTCGATGGGAAACATTCCGCTTGCCACCGTCCTGCATGCCAACGGCGTGCTCTTCGCCGGGATCATGGGATTCATCTACTCGGACCTGATGGTGCCGCCCCTGGTCCGGATCAACGCGAAATACTACGGCTGGCGGGTGGCGCTTTACATTGCCGGGGTAATGTTCGTCAGCATCGTGGCGACCGCACTCCTGCTCGACGTGCTCTTCGAAGCGATGTCCCTGACTCCCGACGCCGTCGGGAAGACTGCCGAACTGGTTCAGTTCAAGGTTGACTACACTTTCTGGATGAACCTGGTGTTTGCGGGAGTTGCCGGGTGGCTGATCTGGTTCCACAGAAAGTACCAGCAGGACCGTGAAGCAATGGGCCATTCCATGTCCGGTTCAGGGATCGGCTTGAAACGGGTTGTCGTCTTCGCTTTCCTGGCAGTGTTGCTGGCCGGTCTGATCACTTCTCTGTTCACCGGCATCTGACTGCAAACTCCAGGTTCATCCAGGATTTCCAACTCATCCCAAATGAAGTTTCAGGTTGGCTTCTCCAGGATCTCCAAACCCTCCCAACCTTCCAGTCCCTCCAACCTACTCGTAGCGCAGTGCTTCGATAGGATCCAGGAGGGCGGCCTTGTGGGCCGGGTAATACCCGAAGAAGACGCCGATAGCGGTTGGGAAGACGAGCGCAACCCAGATCGACTGAAGCGTAAGATGGACGGGCCAGCCCAAAAAGGTTGAAACTCCCAGCGAACTGGCGATCCCGAAGAGCAGACCGATGAGCCCACCCATGATGCAGAGCAGGATCGACTCGGACAGGAACTGGATGCGCACGTGGCTGGGACGGGCCCCGATGCTCATGTGGATACCGATTTCACGGGTCCGTTCAGAAACGGACACCAGCATGATATTCATGATCCCAATGCCGCCCACGACCAGTGAAACGGCCGCGATCGCTGCCAGCAACGTGGTCATGACTCCCTGGGTTTCCTCCAGCATGGCCGCCATTTCGCTCAAGTTGATGACGCTGAAGTCGTCATCCTGGCCTGATGCAATCTGGTGCCTTTGGCGAAGAAGGGCCTGAATTTCCTCTTCGGCATAGGCCGATCGTCCGGAGACAGCCTTGATGATCCCCGACTGGACGTAGAGGGCGCTGGACTGAAACTTCTTCTGGATGGTCGTGAAGGGGACGATGATGGTGTCGTCCTGGTCTTCGCCGCGCATGCCCGAGCCTTTCTTCGCCAAAACGCCGATCACACGAAACGGAAGGTGAGCAATCCGGATCGTCTTGCCGATCGGTGACGTGTCCGGGAAGAGCTTGTCGACGACGGTCTGGCCGAGGACCGCTACTCGAGCGGCCGAACGGACGTGACGATCGTCGAAGAATGTGCCTTGTGCGATATCCCAGTCCCTGAGTTGAGTGAACTCTTGGTTGAAGCCTTCGACCCGAACGTTCCAATTGCGGTTTCCGTAGACGACCTGGCCGGCGGCGTTTGCTGTCGGACTGGTGCCTGCTACCGAGGGACATTCCCGCGCGATGGCGTCGAAATCTTCCGGTGTGAGCGTGGTGACCGAACCGGCTCCGCCGCTGATTCCGCGAGACATCCGACTTCCGGCTCGGACCCAGAGGATGTCGGTTCCCATGGACGAGATCCTCTCCTTGACCTGCTCCTGGGCCCCCTGGCCGAGTGCAATCATCGCGATGACGGCACCGACCCCGATGATGATCCCGAGCATCGTCAGAAACGCCCGAAATTTATTTCGGGTCATTGCCTTAACGGCTATTTTTAGAATCGTCCAGAAGCTCATGATACTCACCTGTTTCCGTGGGTACGTTCCGTGCTCGGCGACCCACTCAAAACAAAATCAAATTGCGCTCTCTTGGTTTCACGCCGGTTCCACCCCACCTGTGAACTAGTCCTGGCTGTTATCGCTTTCGATTTGCCCATCTCTCATCACGATCAACCGCGAGGCATAGGTGGCGGCCTCGTCGTCGTGGGTCACCATGACGAGAGTCAGTCCCTTGATCTGATTGAGTTCCCTCATGAAGATCAGGAGCTCTTTCGAGGTGACACTGTCCAGGTTTCCGGTCGGCTCATCGGCCAGCAGGATCGACGGTTGATTGATGATGGCTCGAGCGATTGCGACACGCTGCTGCTGCCCTCCTGACAGCTGGTTCGGAAACGCCTTGGCTTTCTCGGGGATCCGCACGATTTCCAGAGCCTCTTCGACCCGCCGGGACCGCTCCGCGCGGTTGACGCCGGCGTAGAGCATCGGGGCTTCCACGTTCTCCCAGACCGAGGACCGGGGAAGGAGATTGAAGTTCTGAAACACGAATCCGATCTTCTCGTTCCTAATGTCGGCCCGCATTGCTGCCGAATAGGTCGAAACATCGATGCCGTCGAGGAGGTAGAATCCCCTGGTCGGACGATCCAGGCAGCCCAGGATGTTGAGCAAAGTGGACTTTCCGGACCCGGAACTGCCCATGATCGCGACAAATGACCCGTCCTCGATGTCGAGGGAAACACCCCGCAATGCCTGTACCTTGACTTCACCCAGGTCGTAGATCTTCCAAAGGTCCCGAATCCGGATCAGAGCCTGCCGGCTCTGCCATCCGGCGGGTTTCCTCCGCGAGCCGTTGAACTTGAGCGTTAGCAGTTGCCATCGACTTATCCTCCCCCTCTGCGCCCCGCGGGACCGAACGGAGAGCGGGTCGTGCCGCTCGAATCCTTGGCCTTCTCGAATTGGCGGATGATAACCGGATCGTCCTTTTTCAGATTGCCCTCAACGATGGCGGTCTCGATGCCGTCGGTGACGCCGAGCAAAACCTCACGCCGCTCGGGTTGACCGTTCGCTCCGAGGACCCAGACCGATCCCCAGTTGGAAGAGATGGCTTCCGGGTTGGGAAAGTGAATCTTGGGCCCGGGCTTGATCCCGTACTGTTCGGTCGAAGTATAGACCGAGACCGGGGTGCCGCTCGATTCATTGACTTCGGCTTCAGGCCGCTGCTTCCGCGCCGCATCTCCGCTTTCCTGTCTCTCTTTCGCGGGGATCCCGAGCGGAACAAAGCGCAGGGCGGAATTGGGTACCAGGAGCGCGTTGTCCGTCTTGGCAACCGTAAAATCGATCGTTGCGGTCATCCCCGGACGCAGCTGAAGGTTCGGGTTTTCTACTTCGACAATGACGTTGTAGACGACTACGTTGGAGTTGCTCGTGCCCTCGCTGGCCGTGCTGCCCAGGCGGATCTCAGAGATCCTTCCCTTGAAGACCTGGTTGGGAAACGAGTCAACCGTAAAGGTGGCTTCGGCGTTTTCAGAGATCGAGCCGATGTCGGCTTCGTCAACCTGTGCCACGACCCGCATCCGGGTCAGGTCGTTGGCGATCAGGAAGAGCGTGGGAGCCTGCAGCGTCGCGGCGACGGTCTGGCCGATGTCCACATTCCGTTCGATGACGACCCCGTCGATGGGGGAAGCGATACTGGTGTACGCCAGGTCGATCTTTGCCATATTCAGGTCCGCTTCTGCCTGCTGGACGTTGGCCCGAGACTGGTTGAGCTGAGCTTTGGATGAAGAAATTGCGGCGGCGGACTGGGTGATCTGCGCTTCCAGTTGCTGGACCTGTCCCTGGGCCGACTCGAGCTTGGTCTGAGTGTCTTCCAGATCCTGCTCGGTGACGAGTTTCTCTTTCCAGAGGCGCTGGTAGCGGTCCAGGAGCCGTTGAGCCTGCTCGACCTGAAGCTTCGCGACCGTCCACGTTGGCCTTGGCTGCGGTCAGTTCAGCCTCCCGGTTGTGCACGTTCGCCTGGGCGTTCTCGACCCCGGCACGGTTGGTCGCCAGGGCGGCTTCCGCCTTCTCGAGGCGGGCTTCATAGTTCGCCGGGTCGATGATGGCCAGAACCTGACCCTTCTTGACGATACTGTTGAAGTCGGCATTCAGTTCCTTGATACGACCGGAAACCTGGCTGCCGACCTGGACGGTGATAACTGCTTCGAGCGTGCCGGTAGAGGTGACCTTCCGCTCGATATTTCCTTGACCAACGGGGGCGGTCAGGAATTCATTTGCCGTGGTCTGATCGGATCCTCTAGAGACGAAAGCCGAGACCAAAACCACGGCGGCGATGACGACCCCAACTCCTGCAAGTGCGATGTAGCGATTCCGTCTCATAGTGACTCCTTGTGGTGGGATTCGGCGGCCTCCGTAAACCGCCTGGTCAGCGGGTGCCGCGTCAACCACATCGCTAACGCCGCATTTCGCCAAACCGTTACATTCGCAGTTGACGACCGGGTTGACTGTTGAGACCGGGGACCTCCCGGAGAAGGGGAGTGGAATCAGCACGTCAGGCGTTCTGTGGGTATTCTTCTCCCCTCGTCGGAGTCCTGGTGAATTCCCCGGGCGGGTGTGTAACGATTTGTAGAGAGTCGGCGTAGACAGCGTGAATGAAACCGGTGGCGGTCCAATGCTGAATGAGATTGCGGTCGAGCGTGGATTGAACAGCCTGTTGAGGCTTCCCAACTTACTGGTGATGGCGGCCGGCAAGGAAACCTCGCAGGATCTCTCCAGCCAGGACGATGACTGTCTCGTGGCACTGGCTCGAAATGGATCGCATCGGGCCTTTGAAGAGCTGGTTCTCCGCCATCGCGGCCGGGTCACGAGGGTTGCGATGCGCTTCTTCCCCAGGTTGGAAGATGCTGAGGACGTGGCCCAGGATACCTTCGTGAGGGCGTTTTTGAAGTTGGAGAAGCTGCGTACGGGAGTGCCTTTCGAGAACTGGGTGGTTCGGATTGCCATCAATCTTTCCCTGGACCGGATCCGGCATTCGAAACGCAGGCCTGAACACTCGATTTCGCAGCTCGGCGAAGATGAGGAAATCTGGCTGGAACGTTTTTTTGGGCGGGAATCGGTCGATGAGGGTGGCCGGACTGCTGACAGCACGGAAGCCCGGGAGATTCTTGAGAAAGTGCTGCCGCAGATTTCCCCCAAAGACCAGGCGATATTGCACTTGCTCTACGGAGAAGGGATGAATTCAACGGAAGTTGCCGAGATTATGGGATCTTCCGAGGTCAACATTCGGGTTCGGGCCCACCGGGCCAAGAGAGCACTGAGAAAGGCCCTGGAAAGATTGATGAATCAGTGAGGAGTGGAAAGGGCCACTCGAAAAGAGGGAATCAAGATGGCGAAGAAGCTGAATTCTGAACAACTGGATCGACTGGCACAGGAGCTGTTTCAGTCCCGCACCCCGGTTTCCCCGGAGCGAAGGGCGGACGCGGACTTCCTGGTCGGCTTCCGAAGCAAGCTTTCAGCCGAGCTTGAGATCGTCAGTTGGAGTCCACTCATGATTGGAGATCTGTGCTGGCGGTTCGCACCGATTTTCGCCATGATCACGCTCCTGCTGGCAGGCTTTCTGATTATGAAGCCGCTTCAGACATCGACCTTCACCGCCGCAGATCAGATTTTCTGGAGCACGTTTGCCGCTTCCGAAAACGTGGATCTCACTCGCGACCAGGTGACGACTGCCGTCATTGCCCATGAGGGGGAGGAGGATAATCCGTGAAGCGCTGGAAATCATTGCTAGGAGTCATTCTTCTGTTTATTCTCGGCTTTTTGTCAGGAGTCACGTTCGACCAGTTCTCGAGCCGAAGGCGGTCCCCCTCACCCGATCAATTCCTCGCCCGAATGGAGGCCGGCGTCGTCCGCGAATTGCAGCTGACCCCGGAACAGAAGGAAGTCTTCGACGGCGCGATTCTGGAGGCCCAGAAACAGCTCGAAGAGCTGCACAGATCGGTCCGGCCCAAGGTGGATTCCATCCTGGATAAAGCCCAGGACAAGCTCCTTCCCGTTCTCACGGAGGAGCAGAAAGCGACGCTGGCCGAGATGCGCCGCCGCCACGAGGAGCGCATGCAGCGCTTCGAGAATCGGCAGCCACCTCCCGGCGAGAACCCCTGAGTCCGAAGTGAATGACCCCGGCCCCTGCCCACCCGCGCCGCGGTGCGGGGGATCATTCAGAAAACGCAGCCGGGAAGCACCGCCAGACCAACACGCCAAAGGCGCCCAGATGCTTGCGCGGAACCGAAATCGAAGCCTCGATCTTATACTGGGCAATCTCATCCCCGGCTTGCCAGCTCCTCCAAATTATCCGAACCTATCCACTGGTCACGCCGCCCGGGGCAACGACCGAACTGCCAGTGGGCTGGACTCTCCTATTCCAGCCCAGGCCGTCCGTTTTGAACTGCACGGAATCATTGCACCGGGTGCAGTGAATGCCTTGCGTCTTCTCTTCCGAATGAGGGCTCCGAAGCCCGTCGGCCCTGGAGTGCCCGCTGGCGCCTTTCGTGCGTCTTGTCGTGTCCGGGAGAAGACGAATGAAGAAAGTGATTATTCTGATTGGTTGGATTCTGCTTCTTGCCTCTGTTTCGATGGGCGCGACCGTGCCTGGAAGGTGGGAGAAAGTCGAGCAACTCGGCGTCGGAACCGAAATCCTGCTGACATTCAGGGACGGGAGGACGGAAGCTGCATCGTTCCTGGGTTCGGAACCTGAGATGTTGATTGTCTCCAGGAGTCCCGGAAGCACACCGGTGCTCGTTTCCCGGGGCAGCATCGAGCGGATTGAATCTGCGGTCACTGTTCCGGACAGTCAAAGAAACGGGCTGTTGACCGGAGGTTTGATCGGCTTCGGCGCTGGTTTTCTGGGAACTGCCGCCTACAACGCACACTTGACGGCAAGCGGTCCTCTCTGGGACGGCGAGGCCGTGGCGGTCTACCTCGGACCCGCTGTCATGGGGTTCGGAGCCGGAGCGGCGACGGGAGCATTGATCGATTGGGCACACCAGGAACGGGAGGTCTTCTATCAAGTCGCTCCCCGGCCGTGACGATTTCGGTGGTGTGATGGAATCAGGGTAGACCCCGGATCCCGCTTGACCGAGAATGGAATGGTCGCGTCCGGCGGCAAGGAGTGTCGAATGCTGCGGAAGTTCCTTCTCTTGACGGTGATTTTGTCCTGCGTTGTGGTTTATTCGAGTGCGGCCATCCGGCGTGCTTTTCTTGAGGCGGGGGCGATTGAGGGAATGGACAAGGGCGGGGTCACCGCCTTTTTGGGGATCCCGTTTGCAGCGCCCCCGTTGGGTGAACTGCGCTGGAGCCCGCCCCAGGGTGCCTCTTCATGGAGCGGGACCCGGACCGCCGACCACTTCTCTCCCAGTTGCATGCAGAGAGACCAGACCGGTGGCTTCGGACCCTGGACCCCGGAATACATCATTCCCGGCCCGGTCAGCGAAGACTGCCTCTACCTGAACGTCTGGACTCCGGCCGAGTCCGCCGCCGCCCGTCTCCCGGTGCTCTTCTGGATTCACGGTGGGGGCTACAATAGCGGATCGGGCTCGGTGGCAATCTACGACGGGGAACCGCTGGCCCGGCAGGGGATTATCGTGATCACCGTCAATTACCGTGTCGGAGTGCTCGGGTTTCTGGCTCACCCGGAATTGACGGCCGAGTCCGAGCATCACTCGTCCGGGAATTATGGATTGCTCGATCTTCTGGCCGCCCTTCACTGGACGAGGGAGAATATCGCGGAGTTGGGAGGAGACCCGGAGCGGGTGACGATCGCCGGTCAATCGGCAGGAGCCGGCGCCGTTCAGCATCTGCTCGCCTCGCCGCTGGCCAGGGGGTTGTTCCAGCAGTGCATCATCGAAAGCGGCCCGGGCGCGGCCCTTTACGGCCTGTCCAACCTGCAGAAGGCCGAGGAGAATGGAATCGCCTACATGAAATCGAAGGGAGCCCAATCGATCGCGGAACTTCGTGGCTTGCCTGCGGTCGGTGCCGACCTGGAGAGTTCATCGGCCGGTTCGGAAAGCGGGACGAACACTCCGCCGATCCGTTTTGGCCCCGACCTCGACGGCTGGTTTCTCCCGAAGCAGTGGCCGGGCTCAGGGGCACCCGAAGTGGATCAGGGGCGTCCCATCCCCATCCTTGCCGGGTTCACTACCGACGAAGGCAGTTCGTCACCGAACTACGGGAAGACCACTCTTGACGAATGCGAGAAAGAGGCGAGGCGTCGCTACGGGGACCTGGCCGACGAGTTTCTGGAACTCTACCCTGTCATCGACGACACCATGGCCGGCGAGATTGCCAAAGAGGCCGCGCGGGATCGCACCCGGGTCGGGACCTACGACTGGGCTCGCCGCAGGGTTGCCGACGGGCGAGGGCCCACCTTTATCTACATCTGGGGACATGCCGAACCCGGGCACAATGCCGAGCACTACGGGGCGTTTCACTCCTCGGAGGTCCCCTACGTCTTCGACAATCTCGGTAAGGCTGACCGGCCGTACACCGAAGAGGATCAACGGACCGCGAAGATTATGTCGTGGTACTGGGCCAACTTCGTTAAAACCGGTGACCCCAACGGAAAAGGCCTCCCCGAGTGGCCCGCGACCGACCTGCAAAAACCGGAGATCATGGAACTGGGCACCACCTTCAAGTCCAAGCCGGTCACCGACCCGACCCGCCTGGAGTTCTTCGAGAAATACTTGAAGACCCCTGAAGTCAAAACCAAAGGGTGGCGTTTCTGACCTAATGTGCTAGCGGGGAACCAGTCCAAGCTGCTGCGAGAACTCAAGATTGTCGAAGAGTTGCATCGCCTGAACTTCCATAGCCCAACGCCAGACGTTCTTGGCCTGCTTGTTCTGCTTGATGCGGGCTCCTTCGGTGATGCAATCAGGAACCCACGCCTGCAGCGTCCCATGGCGTCCCTGGATGCGCCCCCCGGGTTCGCGGGTCCGGCTTCGCCTTAAGGAATCTTGCGGAAACGCCCATCAGGCGGTAAATGGGTTGACGACGCGGATAAAGTCGAACTTACGAAAGTCGGCATCGTTAGTAACGATTTCCCGAACACCGTTTTCCAGCAGCAATGCGGCGATATGAGCGTCTGGAACGAGATTACCTCTGACGGCAAGCTTGCCCGTGATCTCCCGATATGTTTTCCAAAACCGGGGTCCCTCTGAAAGTACGCGGGTCTGAGGGAGAGCGAGCAGCATTTCTATGTTATGCATCGCTTCCTTCGGTTCCAGAGGGGATGCAAACACCGTGGAATGGGTCGAGATCCTCAGATAACCCATGATCACCGGCCAGCAGAGATAAAAGAGTTGGTCGTTGGTTGACCATTTTTGCAGTAGCGTTGTAGCTGTTCTCCAATGTCGGCTCTTTTGATCAGACGCGTAGAGCAGGACGTTCGTGTCAACGGCAAAGCTCATCTCGGAGCGTCCTGATCCAGAAGTTTGTAGAGCGCTTCCTTATCCGCAATCTCAACTCGAGGCGCCATCGGCCGGGAAATCCAGGAGAAAGGCTCGTTCTTGCGGTTCTCCCCTTTTTCCCTGAGCGCCTTAGCCAGCAAGTCGGATATCACCCGCCCCAGGGAGGTCCCTTGACGGTCCCGAAGAGCCTTGACTTCTCGGAGAATTGGATCGTCAATGTCTACCGTTGTTCGGCTCATGATGTTGCGATGATAACACGATCCGCATCAGATGCTAGGCATCGTTTCTGGAAGATCTTGGAACAGATTTGTCTTTTGTCGGGCTTACCGTGGAGGAGACCGCCGCATTGCTCGACGTGTCCCAGGAAACGGTGATGCGCGACTGGAAATTCGCAAAAGCTTGGCTGTACAGTCGCCTGAAGCCCCGTGAGGGTGAGTAAGGTGAGTAAGTAGCCCTAATCGACCTGTTGTTATCGATCTTGAAACGGGTCGATCACCTGCACCGAACCGTATCGCTGTCCATGCGACATGTCCTCGCTGAAGAGGGTGGTGGCTCCGAGCAGTTCCGCGGCAACCAGAATGGCGCCGTCCCAGTAAGACAACCGCCATCGTTCGCTCGCTTCGACGGCCAGTTTGACCAAAGACGAGTCGATCGTAACGCAGGGGAAGACCTCAAGGTTTTCGATCCAATCGACGGCTTCCACCGGAGTCATCGGGACCTGGATCTTGCGTGTGACCGTCACATAAAACTCCTGGAGCACCTGAGCGGAAAGGCCGAAGTCCTCCGAGGAGATCAGGTCGAGGGCTCGGCGCATCTTGCTTGCTTCAGGCCCACGCCCGGCGGCGGCATAGACCAGGATGTTGGTGTCAAGAAAACACTCAACCTTCATGGAGGCTGTCTCGATCCCAGTTCTTGACCCCAATACGCGCGTTGGATCGGAGACCGAGTTCGAGGAGTCGTTCCCGCGCGATCTGGGCGCGGTTTTCCCGCTCCGAGATGCTCTTGAGGAAGTCGCGAACCAAGGCGTTCACGGAGGATTCCCGGCTGGCAGCATAGCGCCTGGCGTCGGCCAGGACCTTCTCATCAACACTCAGGGTAATGTTCTTCACCAGCACAGTATACGTGTGACTGTGTAACCAATCAAGACGGCGATGGCACCCTCTGCCGGCCCTGGCTCTCGATTTGCGGTACGGCTAGAGTTTTCATTTGTATTGTCTTCTGAGGCTCGCCGCCCTGGACGGACCACGGGGCAGGAGTTCTACTCGGCCGACCTCGCCGGAATCCCGAAAATATCGACGCCGGATGCCACTTAATCTCACTCTTTCTCGCCTTAACTGGTGAAGGAGAGATGACGGCCCTGTGGGCTGATGGTTCCCGTCAAGGGAAGGCCGAGTGAGATGTTGACGGTTTTTGAAAAGGCTCTGTATCTGCAAGCCCTGAATCTTTTCGAAAGCGTTTGGGCAGAGTATCTGGCGCGAGTCGTGCAGGTCTGCCGGGGGTCGGATTCAAAGTAGAGTATGAAACGAAGCCTTTTGTGGTCGGCCACACCATGAAAGTGGAAGATCGGATCGCCGGGGCGATATAGTCAATCTCAGAGGCAGACCCGGATGGGACCCGACACTGTTGCCTGGCGAGAAATGCCGGATTCTAGGCCTGTCCGGGGCTTTCGACCGAATAACATGGCAGCCGGCCCGAGGTCCTCTTGAGACTTCCGACCGGCAAAGTCGAGCAATCAGAGGAAGGAAGAATCATGAAGATCGGAATCATTGGAGCCGGAAACATTGGCGGGACGCTTACCCGGCGTTCACAGCGCTCGGGCACGACGTTGCCGTGGCTAATTCGAGGGGACCCGAGACCCTCAGTGACCTGGAATCTGAGACTGGCGCAGCCGCAGTGACGGCGAGGGACGCGGCGCGTTTAGGAGAGGTCGTCGTCGTGACGATTCCCGAAGGCCATGTTCCTGATCTGCCGGACGACCTTTTCGACGGCGTCCCGGACGACGTGGTTGTCGTGGATACGGGCAACTACTACCCCCGTCAGCGCGACGGCAGAATCGATGGGATCGAAGCCGGGATACCTGAGAGCCGTTGGGTCGAGCGGCAACTCGGTCGCCCCGTCGTCAAGGCCTTCAACAACATCTACGCCGATCACCTCCTGAATCTCGGCAAGCCCTCGGGAAGTCCCGACCGCATCGCACTTCCGGTCGCCGGGGACGACGCCGCGGCCAAGGCGGTCGTGCTTCGCCTTGTCGACGAACTTGGATTCGACGGTATCGATGCGGGAGGATTGGATGAGTCCTGGCGCCAACAGCCCGGCACTCCTGTTTATACGGCTGACCACGATGCCGAGGGCGTGCGCCGCGCACTTGCCCAGGCCCAACCGGAACGCAAGCCCGAATGGAAGGCAACGGAGAAGAGTCCATGATCCTTCGACAACCCGGCGTAAAAGGGAGAAAGCTGGTCGGGACGGGGAGATTTGAACTCCCGGCCCCCTGAACCCCATTCAGGTGCGCTACCAGGCTGCGCTACGTCCCGACCCGGAAGAATCAAGAGTATACCAGAATCACTTTGCCGTGAATCAAGTGCGGGCGAGGTGTGGTGAAGCGTCGGGGCCGGGGGAAGGGAATAGTCAGAGAAGTCGGATCTGCCTGACCCGTCAGACGGTTCTTTTGAACCAGTTGCAGGTGGCATAAAGCCTGATGCCGCACTTTGGCAGAGTCGATTATCAGGATGAGGAAAGCGAATTCCTCCTTCTGATGTTCCGACGACTGGAATCGGCCCGGGTTTGGCCTTCTTTTCCCGGGCCGATTCCATTTTTAGCGCATTCCCCGATGAATCGGGTCGTTCAGGCCGGTGGCAAGTTCCCGGACCCGGGCAATCAGACCCGACGTCGAAGCGTCGTGGGGCCCCGGGGTCCCCCTGGGAGCCAGTTCGGGGAGGATCTTTTTCGCAAGCTGCTTGCCCAGTTCCACGCCCCACTGGTCGAAGGAGTTGACGCCCCAGATGATGCCCTGAACGAAGATCTTGTGCTCGTACATTGCAATCAGCGACCCCAGGGTCCGTGGCGTGAGCTTCTGGAAAAAGATCGAGTTGGTCGGCCTGTTGCCTTCGAAAACCTTGTGGGGAAGAAGCCGTTCCAGTTCCTCCCCACTCAGTCCGGACGCCTCGAGTTCCGCCCGGGCCTCGTCTTCGGTCTTGCCCTTCATCAGGGCCTCGGTCTGAGCCAGGAAGTTAGAGAGCAGGAGGGCGTGGTGATTTCCAACCGGATTGTGACTTACCGCCGGGGCCAGGAAATCCGCCGGGATCAAACGAGTACCCTGGTGAATCAACTGGTAGAAGGCGTGCTGACCGTTGGTTCCCGGCTCTCCCCAGATGATCGGGCCGGTCGAGTAGTCCACCGGCTCGCCGTCCCGGGTGACGTGCTTGCCGTTGCTTTCCATGTCTCCCTGCTGAAGGTAGGCCGGGAATCGGTGAAGGTACTGATCGTACGGTAGGATCGCGTAGCTTTCGGCGCCGTAGAAGTTGCTGTACCAGATGCCCAGCACGCCCAGGATCACCGGGATGTTCTGTTCCAGCGCCGCTGTCCGGAAGTGCTCGTCCATGGCATGGCCGCCTTCGAGCAACTCCTCGAAGCGGTCCATCCCGATCCCGAGAGCGATCGACAATCCAATGGCGGACCAGAGGGAATACCGTCCGCCGACCCAGTCCCAGAACTCGAACATGTTGCGGGGGTCGATCCCGAATTTGGTGACGTCTTCTGTGTTGGTCGAAACAGCGACGAAGTGGCGTGCGATGGCGGATTCGTCGGGAGCCCGCCCCAGTAGCCAGGAGCGTGCTGTCCGCGCGTTGGCCAGGGTCTCCTGGGTCGTGAAGGACTTCGAAGAAACGATGAAGAGCACGGTTTCGGGGTCTACCTGCTCGCAGCGTCTCGGAGATGTGGGTGCCGTCTACGTTGGACACGAAGTGAAGCCGCAGGTCGGGGTGGACATAGGGCTTCAGGGCCTCGGTCACCATTACCGGACCAAGGTCGGACCCGCCGATGCCGATATTCACGATGTCCCGGATCTTGCGACCGGTGAAGCCTTTCCAGCTTCCGTTCCGGACCGATTCGCTGAATTCCCGCATGTGGTCGAGGACGGCATTGACCTGCGGCATGACGTCCTGACCATCAACCAGAATCGAGTGGTTCGATCGATTGCGCAGCGCGACGTGGAGGACGGCACGATTCTCGGTGACGTTTATTTTTTCGCCCCGGAACATCCGGTCCCGCCAGCCTTCGACGTCGCGGCGCCGGGCCAGGGCGGTCAGCAGCTTCATGGTCTGGCGCGTGACCCGGTTCTTCGAGTAGTCAACGAGAATGTCCTCAAACTGTGTCGAAAAATTTTTGAAACGTTCGGGATCTTCTTCAAAGAGCCGTCGCATGTGAATCCGGGAACTGGTCTCCCAGTGCTGGTCCAGCGCGGCCCATTCTGGAGTCTGAGTAAGAACGGGCATAAATTCTCCTCTTGCTTCGATAGTAATCGCGTGGGGCCCACCTGCGAAGAGCAGTGCGGAGGGACCCCGCACAAGTACTGATCGTAGAAACTTCGAGGACATCTGGCAAGTTGACCGGGTGCGGTTGTCTGAGGGAATCTGTGGGAGGATAAGGACGGGGAGGCCAATGACGACAAGAGACGAAGAACTGTTCGAGCTGGTTAACGACAAGGGCGAAACGGTTGGAGTTGCTCCGCGCTCGCAGTGTCATGGAAACGCTGCGATGGCCCATCGTGCGGTTCACGTGTTCATTCGGAACCGGGCCCGCGCGATCTTCCTCCAGAAGCGGGCTGCGAACAAGGACGTCCAACCCGGCCGGTGGGACACCTCGGTGGGTGGCCACGTGGTTCCGGGAGAGAGTTACGAGGAGGCCGCCGCGCGGGAAATGGAGGAGGAACTGGGGATTCGGCTGGACGATATTGGCGGGGTCGCCGCACTGGAACCGCTCCACACCTATTTCTGGAGAAGCGGAACCGAGACGGAGTACATCCGGACGTTTCGGGTTGAGTCGGAGGGTCCTTTCACGATCAACCGGACCGAGATCTCAGAAGGCCGCTTCTGGTCCGAATCGGAACTTCGGGGAGACGTTGCCCGGGGGATCCTCACGCCGAACCTCGAAGAGGAGCTGCGCCGGCTAAGAATCGCGCCGTAGTTGACATTTTCGATCTACGGTTTTCGATTTACGATTTCAACGGCCACCCGCGTCACCAACCCATCAAAAATCACAAATCCAAAATGTTCAATGGGTGTGATCGAAATAGAGGGCCGAGAACTCCTTGAGCTGGGTTCGCAGGGCCTCCACGTTGGCCAGGTCGGTCGTTTGCTTGCACTTCATGGCCGAGACCAGCATCGAGTGGAGGACTTTCAATTTCTTCTCGTAGTCCTTGTCTTCCGGCTTGATTCTCTGAGTCAGGAAGTAGTCGGAGACAACTTCCTGGATCTCACCGGCGTGCTCTTCCTTGGTGTTGACCCATCGGACGAGCTGGTTGTAGTTGACCGGAGACTGCTTGCTCAGCTCGACGATCTGATTCATCGACTTCTCGATCGTCGTGATGTACTCCGCGATCATTTTTGCCCGGAGTTCATCGTCGTAGATTCCACAGGGCATCTGGCAATGCGCCATCAGTCGAGCACCCGTCAGAAGAACCAGAAGCAACGTCGAAACCGCAGTTGATCGCATCGTGAAACTCCTTTCACAAAAGTAAAAGAATCAATCGGTTCGGGACACGATTGTGGATGATTATGCCACGGAGCCTGAGCCGACGCCATGGCTGTCGGCCGACTTGACATGGGCCTGCCTGCTGGAGTAGCAATTCGGGTACTCATGACTCTCAACCCGAGCGGTTCCGAAGGGGTGTCCCGAAGCACCCACGACGCGCTGGCCGACGCGCGCAACAAAGACGTCCTCATCTACATCAATGGAGATCTCGTCCCCCGTTCTGAAGCGAAGATCTCCGTTTTCGACAGCGGTTTTCTGGTCGGAGACGGAGTCTGGGAGGGTTTGAGACTTCACGACGGCGTGCTGGTCTTCCTGGACCGGCACCTGGATCGCCTCTTCCAGGGGGCTGCCGCCATCGGTCTCGACATCGGGATGGACCGGAAGGGAGTCGCGGACGCGCTTCTCCGGACAATCCGGGCGAACCGAATGGAGACGGGCGTTCACGTTCGCCTCATGGTGACCCGCGGCATCAAGAAGACCCCGAGTCAGGATCCCCGGCTCACTTTGGGCGGTCCCACGATCGTCATCATCGCCGAACACAAGCTGGCCAACCAGGCCACGACGGAGGCGGGCCTGAGGCTGCAGACCTCGGCGATCCGGCGCGGCTCACCCGATTACCTCGACCCGAAGCTCAATTGTCACAGCAAGCTGCACGAGGTGATCGCCCTGGTCCAGGCCCTGCAGGCCGGGGGTGATGAAGCGCTCATGCTGGATCTGCACGGATTTGTCAGTACCTGCAATTCGACCAACTTCTTCATCGTAAGAAAAGGGGAGGTCTGGACCTCGACCGGCGACTACTGTCTCAACGGTGTCACCCGGGGGCTGATCATAGAAATCTGCCGAACGAACGGCATTCCCGTCTACCAGCGGAACTTCACGCTGACGAGTGTTTACGATGCGGACGAGGCTTTCCTGACCGGGACCTTCGGTGGCGTGACCCCGGTCGTCCAGGTTGACGGCCGTGTGATCGGCAGCGGGAGGCCCGGTCGTTACACTGGACGGCTGGGCCGACTCTACGAAAGCCGAATCAGCGAAGAAGTGGGCCGGTGCAACCGGGAGGAGCAGTCCTCTTGAGCGGAACCTCGACGCGGCGCATATCGGTCTGGTCCGGACCGCGCAACATCTCGACGGCCCTG
Source organism: uncultured Acidobacteriota bacterium (assembly GCA_963777605.1). Taxonomy (GTDB): domain Bacteria; phylum Acidobacteriota; class UBA6911; order RPQK01; family JAPXNP01; genus CAVZRV01. Next base: position 301,187 of record CAVZRV010000031.1, on the reverse strand, counting down.
ATGTATTCCTTCGCTCAGCGGGGCGATACCAGGGTCTTCGACGAACCGCTTTACGGCCATTACCTGAGTCGGGACGACGCCAGGTACTACCACCCCGGGGCCGACGAAATCGTCCGGTCGATGGAGACCGATGGGGAAAAGGTCGTCCATGACGTGCTGTTGGGAGAGCACGACAAGCCGGTTCTCTTCTTCAAGAACATGACCCACCACCTGGTCGGTCTCGACTGGGGGTTTCTGGAACGCCTGGACAACGTACTCCTGACCAGAAACCCACGAGAAGTGGTCCTTTCGTTCTCACGCAACGTGCATCACCCTTCGCTTAAGGACACCGGTTTTGCCGCCCAGGCCGAGTTGTATCGCTCTTTACGTGAGCGAGGCTACGATCCTCCGGTCCTGGACGCCAAAGAGGTTCTGCTCAACCCGGCGGGAGTCCTCTCGAAATTGTGCGAGCGCCTGGGAATCCCGTTCGAAACCGGGATGCTGCAGTGGCCTGCAGGCGCACGGCCGGAAGACGGTGTGTGGGCCAAACACTGGTACGCTTCCGTCCACCGGTCAACCGGGTTCCATCCCTATCGTGAAAACCACATCGAACTGGAGGACCACCTCGAACGCCTTGCCGAGGAGTGCCGTCCCCATTACGAACAGCTTCGGGCGGTCGCCATTTTGGCGTGAGGCGGGCGGGCCTGGAACTGCGATTTGGATGAGTTGGAAAACCTGCGAGATTTGGAGCCGGCCGGCTCTTGATTGAGGCGATCGTTGGAGTATTGGGGGCCGCCATTGTTGGAGGGATTCTGGTTGCCCTGGTTTCAGTACGCGAGAGGAGCGAGCGCCACTGCTGACGCGCTGCATCCGCCGGAAGTCCGGCAGGAGGCCGAAAGCGTAGGCGGGGAGGCAAGATCCAAGCGCGGCAGTTGGTGGAGGTCTGGCGACGCGCTCGCGTTACTCGCGTTCTGAATGCGGGCGAATCGCGATATTGAGCTTAAACTTGACCAGTTTCACTCTCTGGGAGACGGTCCCTCAATCACCCTGTTTCCGGACCTTGTCCGGGTTTGGCAGAACCAGGCTGTCGATCCAGTCCGCAATCACCCGGGCGACCTGCTCCAGAGTCCTCCAGGGGTGGATGCGACTGCCCGGGCCCAGGTCATTGCCGCGAGGACTTACGTAGTAGTCTTTCGCGGCCAGTGGAGCAGATGCGCATAGCAATAACACCAGCGCCAGAAAATTCAATCTCACAGTGATCACGGCAACCTCCGGAAAGCAGCAACAGCATCATGATACCGCTGCATCCAGTGTTCGCACGCATCGGACGAAAGGAGAGCGAACGTGAGTGCGGGTCCACGCAGGAAGAATCGCCAGCCGGTTCGTCTTTCCGGTATCTGGAAGGCGGGCGGAGATGCCGGCCGCCCCAGCCGTTGCAATTGCCGCAGGCCAGGGTCTCGACTCCAGGTTTTAATGGCAGTAGACTTCGGCGATGCACGATTCTGGCGGGTCGCAGGTGGCACAGTCACCGTCGGAGCCGCGGGCCGCTTCTCCGGCGGAAGGTCTCAAACGTTATCTCGCCCTCGATGCTTACCGGGGTTTATCATGCTCATGCTGGCATCCGAGGCTTTCGGATTCTCCGAACTGCGCAACGACCCGATGTGGGGCCGGGTCGCGGGCTGGTTCCACCACGTTCCCTGGCAGGGAGGTGTTTTCTGGGACATGATCCAGCCAGCCTTCATGTTCATGGTGGGGGTGGCGATGCCTTTTGCCTTTGCGAAACGGACGGCCCAGGGAGCTACTCCGAGCGGAGAATTTCCACCATGTCGTTGCCCGGTCCGTTCGGTTGATCATCATGAGCGAGGTGTTGATCTGGGTGGGTGCCCACCAGATCAAGCCCCAGTTGATCAACGTCCTGGCGCAGATTGCTTTCACCTACTTCCTCAGTTACCTGCTGATGCAGTTGCGATGGCGTTGGCAGCTCGTGGCCGCAATCGGGCTGATGGTGTTCTGGACTGGACTGCTGTTCGCGTTCCCCGGCCCGGACGGGCCGTTCTCGCGGACCGATCATGTCGGCCTGGTGGTCGATCGGTGGATCTTCGGGTATGACTACGACCCGGCCTACTCCACCCTGAACTTCCTGACCAGCACGGTCTGGACGCTGACTGGAGTCTGGTGTGGACGCCTCCTCATGACCTCGGCCTCTCATGGAAAGAAATTGGCCTACCTCAGCGGGCGGAATGGTCCTGTCGTTTGTCCTGGGATTTGGCCTAAATCCCTGGATCCCGATGGTCAAGCAGCTCTGCACGCCGTCGTTCATCCTGTACAGCCTGGGCTGGGTCCTGGTGATGATGATCGGTTTCTACGTGGTAGTTGAGGTCTGGGGATTTCGCCGGTGGACATTCCCACTGGTCGTCGTGGGGGCCAACTCGATCTTCATCTACTCGATCAGCATGGTTCTTTACGGCTGGCTGGATCGGGCTGTTGGGGTGTTCACGTTTGATTACCAGTGGATTGGAACGCTGGCACCGGTCGCGCAATCGTGCACCGTCCTTGCGGTGATGTGGTACGCGTGTTATTGGCTTTATCGGCGGAGAATCTTTCTGAAGCTGTAGCCATTTTCGAGCCCGGCAGGGCTCAATGTTCACAATTGATTCTCAATCTGGCGATTGAGGTAAGGATTGCTACGATGAAGAAACTTGTTTGCGTTGGGGGATTGCTCTTGGTACTCGGCCTGGCGGGCTGTGCTCAACAGGGAGCGGCAGCAGCCAAAGACGATGCCGGAGCTGCGCAGAGAACTCCGGTTGGGGAGCGACAGCAGCTTTTCAATGGCACGGACCTGGATGGCTGGGAACACGTGGGGCCGGGCCGGGTCTACGTCGAAGACGGGCTCATGAAGACCGAAGGCGGCATGGGCCTCCTCTGGTACACGCGGGAAAAATTCGGGGATTGCACCCTCCGAGTTGTCTACACGACGACCTCTGTAAACGACAACTCGGGGATATTCATCCGGATCCCGAAACCTCCCAAAGATCCATGGCAGGCCGTCAACACTGGTTACGAAGTCCAGATCCAGGCAAGCTGGCCGGAGGATACCCACGAGCGTTCAGAGCATCAGAAACTGATGGGGGATGATTGGCACCTGACCGGGGCGATCTACTCGCTCAGCAAGGCGGAGAAGCAGGTCCAGAAACCGGCGGGCGAGTGGAATACCATGGAGATCACGCTGGATGATGACCGGACGATCATCGTTTTGAACGGCGAAAAGGTCAACGATTACCTGGACATGACGAGAGTTCCCCTGAGGGAGCATGATTACGAGCCGATCCGCGGCCCTCGACCCAGGGAAGGTTACGTTGGCGTGCAGAATCACCACGAGCCGCAAACCGTGCATTTCAAGGAGATCAGTGTCGTCCGGAACAAGTAGGCGCTTTTAACAAGAGCAGTATCGCGGCCGAACCGGGCTTTCGCCGGACGAACGCCCGGGGAGGCCGCCCCTGCACTCCAGGGGTGGGCTCCGGAATCGCAATCTGAGCCAAATCTGACTCGTCTTTCCGCGCCCAATCCGTCGGCGGGCGCACGAAACCCCCGGGCAAAGCCTCCGGCGGTGGCCAAACCCCTAACCCCATCTACTAATTACGAACGTGTTGGAAAAAGTGCGAGGAGACCGGGTGAGAAAAGTGGAGAAGGCGCCGCTCGGAGGGAGAGGAAGCGAAAGGACCGTATGAGCGAGGGATGCAGAGACAATTCTCCGTCCGAGTCTGGGCAACACACTCCCAGAATCTCTGACCGCTCACCCTGCTGCTGATGCCTTCCCTTTTCGCTTTTGAGCAGCCGAATACCTATAATCGAATTCAACGCTTCAACAGGGTCTCCGTTGTTCATGGTTACGCCTGGTTCAACCGTTCGAATCGGGCCAGCGCCCGCCGGGCTAGTTCGCTGCGTCGGGTCCGGAGTTCGCTCAGGCTGGAAGGAATGTGGGATGCCTTCGAAAACGGTTCATGACGTGATAGTCGTCGGTTCGGGCGCGTCGGGTGGGATGGCGGCCTATGTGCTCGCGATGCAGGGCCTCGATGTCCTGTGTCTCGAAGCCGGCAGGATGATCGATCCTGCCGAAGACCTGCATCCCCACAAAATGCCTTACGACTGGCCCTACCGGGGGCAGGGGAAGCCGGGGCAGTACGGCAAACTGCCGCAGGGCATGGGTTGGAAGATCAAAGAGTGGACCGACCACATCTACACGATTCCCGAAGAAGACCCTTACGCGTTGGCACCGGGTTCGAAGTTCACCTGGACCCGGGTGCGGGCCGTCGGCGGGCGGACCCTGTTCTGGGGGCGCGGGTCCGATCGATTCGGTCCCCTCGATTTCAAGGCGAAGAGCCAGCAGGACGGATGGGGTGAAGACTGGCCCATCAGCTACGACGATGTCGAACCTTACTACGATCGGGTTGAGCAGTTGATCGGGGTAGCGGGAAGTACGGAAGGTGTTCCGAACTCCCCGATGGGCAGGCACCTCCTTCCGCCCTTCAACCCGCGCTGCGGGGAACTCCTGATCAAGAAGGGCGCCGCCAGGCTCGGAATCAAGGCGATTCCGCTTCCGCTCGCCAACCTGAGCCAGCCCTACGATGGCCGCCTGCCGTGTCATTTCTGCGGCTCCTGCAACTACGGCTGCCAGACCCGCTCGCGCTACAGCAGTCTGGACGTTCTGATTCCCAAGCTGCAGCAGAAGGCCAATTTCAAACTCCGCCCCAACTCTGTCGTCCACACCGTTCTTACGGACCGCAACACCGGCAAGGTCCGGGGCGTGTCCTACCTCGATACCGGGACCCGTCAGGAGTACGAAGCCTACGGCAAGGCGGTGGTCCTGGGAGCGTCGATGATCGAGTCGATCCGCATCCTCTTCAACTCGCGCAACCGGGAGCACCCCCAAGGCCTCGCGAACTCGAGCGGGACTCTCGGAAAGTATCTGACCGAGCACGTGGCGTTCAACAGCATAGAGGGTTTCTTTCCGGAGTTGGCGGGCCGGCCGACGACGAACGACGACGGGCCCGGAACTTCCTGTCTCTACATTCCGCGCTACAACTACGGACACGAGGGCAAGAAGAAGTATCTTCGGGGGTGGAGACTCGATTTCTTTACCGGGTGCGGCATTGGGCCCGGACCCGGCGCCCGGCTGGCGGGTTTTGGCAGCGGATACAAGAAACGCATCAAGGAACTCTATCCGGCCGGTTTCTCCATGGGAGGCTACGGGGAGGGACTGGCGTTCGAACACAACTATGTCGAAATCGACCCGGACGGTCTCACCGATCGCTACGGGATCCCCCAGGTCCGATTCCACACCAACGCCAAGTACGACCATGCATTTGCCATCCGCGATGCGATGTACGATGAGATCGAGGCGATTCTGAAGGCCTCTGGAGCCGAGATCTTCCCCTACGAGAAGGTGGACCCCTATCCGCTCGGCAGCGTTACGCACGAGGCCGGAGGATGCCGTATGGGCGACGATCCCAGGACCTCGGTACTCGACAAGTGGTGTCGGACTCACGACATACCGAACCTGTACGTGGTCGATGCTTCGAGCTTTGTGACCCACCCCGAAAAGCAGACGACGTTGACCATCATGACCCTTGCCTGCCGGGCTGCGGATCATCTGGCGGAACGGTTCCGGAGAGGGGATGTTTAGCCGATGTGCGGCCGGGTGAAGCCTTTCATTTTTGCCCTCGAGAAGGGGAATTCATCGAGAGAAGTGGTTTTGAAATGAAGCATGCAATGATTGAACGACGCAAGGCCCTGAAGTACCTCGGGCTGATTGCAGCAACTGCTGCCGGACAGGAGTTCCTGGCCGGATGGTTGCCCGCGAGAGGAAATCTTATGGCGGCTCCCCAGGCCACCGCCGCCGCTGCTCCGTACGCTCCTCTCTTCTTCAATCCGGACGAGTTTAGAACCGTTCAGGCTCTGACCGAACTCATTATCCCGTCGGACGACAAACCGGGTGCCCGGGAGGCCCGCGTGGCGGACTTCATCGACTTCACCGTCCATGCAGCCGCCGAATTCAAGCCGGCCCTTCAGCGTAGTTGGATCGAAGGCCTGGAGCTGCTGGATCGATTGAGCCGGGAGCGTTTTCAGAAAACGTTCGGCGACCTGGAAGCTTCTCAGCGGGAGTCCCTCCTTACCGAGATGAGCGTCACCGAACGGGATCCCGAGGCGCGGCATCCGGGATTCGAATTCTATCGTCTGACCAAGGAGATGACGGTCGAAGGCTTCTACACCTCGGAAGTGGGGCTGATAGATGTGCTCGAGTTCCAGGGGAACACCTACTTGAGCGAGTTTCCCGGCTGCACGCACCCCGAGCACCAGCCTTGAGGCCATGCTCCAGTCCTCATACAGAAGGGACTTCGACTGGGGACGGGTCTTTGGCGGATATTCGGCTCCCTAATGGGTCGATCTTTGTTTTTTTGAGTGCGGAGTGCCCTGGACCAGTGGAACTCCCGGCGTTTTCGCAAGAGAGCCGACAATGTCCGGGTCGGAGGGGTTTCCACCTCCGCGAGGCTCCGCTATAGTTTGGTTATTCGGTTCAAAGGAGTCTCCCGTGAATAGGATCATCGCACTGATTCCCCTGGTTCTGGCTGCCTGCCTCTCTCCGGTCTTTTCTTCCAGCCAACTGAATTTTCCTCGACTCTCATTTGAGGCCGACACCATCACGGGGATTGCCATCGTAAACCCGAACGCCGCTGAAGCCACGGTAACGCTCACTGCCATCGATTCCGAGGGGACCAGGGTCAGCGGCACCGGAATCAAGAACCCGGTTCAGGTCAAGATCCCCGCCGGCCAGCAGTATGCACAGATCACGTCCTTGATTTTCGGGGGCTCATTTGCCCCGGATGAAGCGCCCACCGCCTGGATCAGGGCCACCAGCGGTTCAGACAACCTCACCGGATTTTTCCTCTATCTGAACCCCTCCATCTCCTTTCTCGACGGTGCCGATCTCCCGCAGTCCTCCACCAACCTTGCCTTCCTGCAGGTTCTTGCCGATGACGACTACTCGACCGAAGTCAGCCTGGTGAACCCGTCCGGGACGCCTTCAGCCCTTCACATCGAATTTCACTCTTCGAGCGGCGTCCGTTTTGCGGACTACGTACTCTCAGCCTCGGGAACGGCGCGTTTCGACGTTGGAACGGTGTTTGGATCCGTTAGCGGGGCGGCCTACCTGACTGTCGAATCGTCCAACCCGATCGCTGGATTCGAATTCGTGAAAGGACCCGGCGATTTGCTCGGGTTGAACGGAGTGCCCGTCCAGCCGGGAGCGAAGCTTCTTTATTTCCCTCAGATGGCCGTGTTGTCCTCGTTCAAGACCGAGTTGGTTCTGCTCAATCCTGGCGACACGTCCACCATCCTCACTTTCAAGGCACACCGGCCGGACGGCAAGATCTACGGCGTCGCCGATGTCGCCAACAACCCGGTCACCCAGTCGCTGGGGCCTCATGAGCTCGTGCGGCTCGACGTGGAGACCCTCTTTGGCTTCCACGGCTCGAATCTTCTCGAGGGGTGGGTCGAAGTCGTGTCGAGTTCGACGGAGATCGTGGGGACCGCGGGCTACCGGGTGCCGTCGGTGAACTCCTATGCGTCGGTGGCGGCTTCGGCCGAAGGGAAGACGCGCGCTCTTTTTTCACACGTGGCAACCCGGTTCCCCTTCTTCACCGGAATCGCGTTGCTCAATCCGGGCTCGCTGGCCGCGAATGTCAAGGTCGTTGCCGAGAAGCCGGACGGCACGGTGCTGGGAACCTACGTGACCACCCTCCAACCTGGACAGCGTCAGAGCAAGCGGATTGATGAGCTGATTCCGAAGTCGGCCGATCAGACGGGAGGCCTGATCTGGGTCAGCAGCGACATTCCGATTCATGCGATCTCGCTTTTCGGGAGTTACCAGAGCCTGGCCCTGGCCAATATCCCGCCTCAGCCGGTACCGGTCTCGTATCAACCTGGAAACGGCGGCACCCAGTTCACAGTTTCACCCAAGCTGGCAGTGCTTCAGCCGGGCAGCCAGACGAGTTTCAAAGCTTCGGGCGCCACCGGCCTGGTCAGTTGGGCGGTCAACGGGGAACCGGATGGAGATTCCGCGGTCGGCCGGATTGAGGCCTGGGGTATACAAGGCGCCGGCGAACCTCCCCAGTTCGATCCCGGTCACGGTGACGGCGACGGCGGGAGACCAGGTGGTCGGCGCGTCGGTGGACCTGCTGCGCAAAGAAGACTTCATCACCGGGCTCGGGATTGTGCGCTCCGTCGCCTACCTGGCTTCACTGAAGCGGCTCTATTCCTGTGAGGTTACGGGAGGAACGGCCGGGACATCCGACCTCGTGCCACAGGCTTCGATTTCTTCCGAACTCGACAACGTCACCAACGGGGTCAAGCAACCGGTCCGGAGTTTCTCTGGTGATGAGATCGTCAAGCTGCTTCCTTATCAACCTCCGTCCGGGAGTGAAGTGCTCCTCCTCGTCGCCAAGACCAGTGGGCGCGTGCTTCGATTGAACGTAGCTTCGAGTTCTTCCGTCGCTGAGATCGCGACGGGGCTGACAGCGCCGACAGCCGCCGTGGTGGACCCCATCACCGGAGGGCTCCTGGTAGCCGAGCAGAACCAAGTCACGCTGATCCCAGCCGTCCAGCTGAACCAGGGCCTTTCGTCCGGGATGGCGCCAGAGGCGGTGCGAGGCACCGAGCCAGGATCGTTCGTCAAGGTGGCCTCAACCGGAGGATCGGGGATCGCTGTTGATCCCTGCGACGGCACGATCTACCTTTCCGATCACGTGAATGGCCGGATTATCGCCGTTGACCGTACAAGTGGATCCAGCCGGCAAGTGGTTTCCGGTTTGGGTGGGCCCGGGCACCTTCTGGGGCTGCAGCGCTCCGGATTGAGTTGTCCCGATTCCTTCCACCTGCTTGTCGTCGAGGAGTCTTCCGACGAAATATCCCTGGTGGTTCCGTCGACTGGAAGTGTGGTTTCCTGGCTGACTGTAGCGGGGATCCGGGACATCGCACCGCTGCGGCAGGACAGTGAATCCGGGGCGATCGACGGGTTCTACCTGGCCGAGATTCGTAACTCCACCGGCTACATCAGCCGGGTGACCGAGCCGGGAGTCTACGATGAGGGCCGAAGCGTCGTGACGTCCCTGCCTGCAGCGCCCACAGCCGGTCTCTACACGCACTACCTCGATTTCATCGCAGCGCTCGGCCCGGATCCGGACCTGATTACGGAGAGTTATGGCGGCATCGAGTGGGGAACCATTCTCAATCCGGGAACCGAGTTGCACGGCATTCGATACGAGCAGTTCCCGGGGCCGACCCAGGATTATCCAAATGGAACCCGGGGGTTGGTGACGCCATGGGAGAAGGACAGCCAGGGGAACCCGTACGCCAAGTACAATAGTATCGGCGACGAGTGCCTGGGGCTGAGCCGCTCGGACGATCCCCAACTGGACTACTTCATCCCCGGAGAATCGATGAGGATCCGGTTCGTCAAGCCGGTCCGGGCCTTTGGGCTGTTCTTCAATACCGAGCTTGCCCAGCAGGGGGAGACGGATTTCATTTCGGTCAAGACGGCGGAGGGACTCGAAGTGCGAACGGGTGGCCCCGAGTACGACTTCTTTAACAATTCCGGTGATTCTAGTGTTGGCCTCTTCTTTGGCGGAATCGTGTCCGACACCCCGTTTTCGGTGGTGACGATTTCGCTCTTTAAGACGGCCCCTTCGGGGATGGTGGTCGATCACCTCATGCGGGTCGAGTAGAACTCAAACGGGAAGAAGTCAGAGCTCGATCTCGACGTCGACGAGCATGTCTTTGAGTTCGAACTTGGCCTCCAGTTCGACCAGGCCGGGTGGCTTGATATTGAGATCAACCCTCGCGGAACACCAGACTTGAAAGGAGTGTCAAATCCCTGGTCCGGCTTCCCCAATACAGGAGTATTCACTCATCCGGCAGCACTTTTTCCACACTCTGTAATCGGGTAAACTCGGAGCAATGATCCACCAGCCGAAACAGAGAAGGCTGACCTGATGAGGCGCGGCTCGATTGCCGCGGTCGTCGCAATTTTCGCTTTCTGGATGGGGGCGCAGGCCCGGCAGGATTTGAAGTCCCTGGTATACCAGGCTCCGCCGGAAGGCTACAGCGGGCTGGAAGGGAAAGTCCGCCTGTACGACCGCTCTCACGCCGTCGTCATTGGAATCAGCCAATACCGGAGCCTGCCCGAGCTCCCGGGAGCGGCCCGCGATGCGCGCTCGGTGGCACAGCTGTTGTCCGAGCGCGGCTTTGAGGTAACGCTTCTGCTGGACGCGGAGGCGACCCGGGGCCGGATTGCCGAAGCGATCGGTGATCGTCTTCCCCGGGAGGTGGAAAAGAACGACCGTGTCCTGATCTACTTCGCCGGGCATGCCGTGACGGTAGGCAGTGGCGATGGAATGATGGGCTATTTGATGCCGGTTGACGGAGACAACGAGAGGCGGGTCTCGACCGGAATTTCGATGCGCGAGGTCCAGGCGTGGCTTTCGGCCCAGGCCGCCAAACACTCCATGTTCGTTGCCGACGCCTGTTACTCGGGGCTGGCGCTTTCGACCCGGGCAACCGGACTCCCGAGAACCCTGGCGAATTACCTGGCCCAGGCGCTTTCAAAAGATGTCCGGTTGGCACTCGCCGCGGGACGGAGCGACCAGCAGGCATACGAATGGAACGGGCACGGCCTCTTCACTTACTTCTTTCTGGAAGGGCTCAAGGGACAGGCCGACGCCAACGGAGACGGGATCGTTACCTCAAGTGAACTCTACGCCTACATCGAGCCCAACGTTTCCCAGACCGCTCTCGCCAACTGGAACGCGCGCCAGAACCCTCAGATAGGGCGGAGCGGCCAGGGGGAGTTCGTTTTCCTGGTTCCGGCCGGGAATCTATCTTCAAGTCCGGTTTCTGACAGCACAAGAGATCGCGATCGGGAGTCGGATCAGGCACTGGCAGGGCGGGGCAGTGTTGACCCCGTTGACCTGGACAGTCTCTTGATTCCGATTGAAAGCGCCTCCAACGGGCCAAACTCGGGCCAGAATAACCTTACCCTCCGATTGCTCGGCCATGCGGATCGGAGTTAACATGCCTTGCGGCCCGTCCTCGCGACGTACTGCGCCGCCGCAGTCAAGGAGACCCGCAGATGAGAAGCAGGATTGCCGTTCTGGCCCTCGTGGTCGCTCTCGTATCGGCCGCAGATCTCCGGGCAGGAGAGCGACTGCGAGTCGGGCTTATCCAGATGGATGGGAAGACACTCGACAAGAGCTACAACCTGGAGCAGGCCGACCGGCTGATCCGGGCCGCCGCGGCACGGGGAGCCCGGATAGTGTGCACACCGGAATCGGCGGTGCAGGGTTACCCGCGCGTTCACCTCTCCGAAGGTCAGTCGAGCGACGACCCCAGGCTGGTCGAGGAGAGGTCGCGGATTCTGGCAGCGGCGGAACCGGTTCCGGGGCCGGCGACCGATCACTTTGCCAGGTTGGCACGGGAATTGGGTGTCTGGATCGTTTTTGGGATTGATGAGAACCGCGGCGGTCGTCTTTTCAACACGGCAGTGTTGATGAATCCCGCGGGGGAGATCGTCGGCAAGTACAGCAAGGTGCATCTGCAGAACTGGATGGTCGCCTCGGGAGTCACCCGGGGAGACGGGTTTCCGGTTTGGGACGTCACGATTGACGGAATCAGGACCAGGATCGGAATCCAGATCTGTTACGACATCCAGCATCCGGAATCGACCCGGGAACTCGCGCTGGGTGGGGCTGAAGTCGTGTTCATCCCCTACTGCACGTCGGATTTCTCACGGCCTTTGCTGGTCCACCTCTTTCAGACGCGGGCGCTTGAGAACCAGGTTTTCCTGGTGCGGGTTAACTTCGCGGCTCCACGCAACAGCGGCACCAGTTCGATCATCGACTTTCTCGGTTCCACCCGGGATGAACTCGACCGGTCGGAAGGGGTACTCGTCGGAGATCTGGACCTGGATGCCCTGCGCAGTGAGCGCTCGTCCTGGAACCCGGTCTACGGTCCGGCCAATCGCTATCCGAAAGCCTACAAGCGCCTGCGGGAACAACCCTGACTTTAAACTTCAATTTGGAGGAGTTGGAAAACCTGGATGATTTGGACGCGGCCGGCTGATGATTGAGGCGATCGCTGGAGTAGCAATGAGGCCGCCATTATCGGCTGGATCCTGGTTCCTGGTCAGGTGGCAGACGTGGATGAGTGAGGATCACAGGATCGGCGCCGGGCGGGCCCCTGAAGGGGGCCTGTTTCCAGCCCAGGCATTTGCCTGGGTGCACGGTCCACCCATCAAGAATCCAGCCCTGAAAGGGCTGAATACCTCGTCGGACGAGGTGAATCCGGGGCGCGACCTTACAGGCCGCAGTCGAAGTGCAGGACCACAGACCGGGCAAGCCCTGGGCTGAACCAAGGACCTTCAGCGCCAGGTCCCGTTTCACTCTCTGAATGATCTCCTGTGCGGAGGGAGCGGCCCCCGCGGGCGCCTGATTCAGTCGCTGGGAGTCTGGGGGTTGACTTGTCCGGCGAACTGGAAAATGCTGGGTCCCCGTCGGATCGGATTCTCAGCGGCAAAAATGTGACTTCGCTGTCGGTTCTGGTGTCGTCGGACCGCTGGGGGCGTAATGAAGAAAGGCAGGGCCGGGATGGGAAAGCCAAGTCGACGTCAATTCGTGAACTCCGCGCTGGCCGGTAGCCTGGCCGCTACAGTTTCTTCATGTGGAGGCCCGCCACCTCAGGCGAATCATTCGAGTCCGATCAAGGATCGCTACGATCAGCTCGACTCGGTGCTCCGAGAGCCGGTGTTGAAGCGGGCGCTGTTCGCCGATCCGGTAGTCATCGAGTCGCTCGAACTGCTTCGAAACGGGAGCAGCTACCTGTGTCGGGTGCGGTCGGCGGATGGGGCGGAGGGATTCTCGGTGGGGCACAGCACGCTGAACTCGCTCTACCCGATCTTTACCCACGCATTGCAGCCCTTTTTCATCGGCAAGGACGCCCGCGACCTCGATCTGCTGCTCGACAAGGTTTACGTCTACAACCTCAATTTCCGGTTGAGTGGAATGGCCCTGGGGATACCACTCGCCACGATTGAGTTTGCCATTCTCGACATGATGGGGCGGATCTCGGGGAAGTCCATCGGACAGCTGATCGGCGAGATCCACCACCCAAGGGTTGCGGTCTACCAGGCGACTGAGTACCGGGAAAAGCCGGTCGAGGAGTCCCTGGAACTGATCCAGCGGGACGTTGCCGAATACAATGCCCATGCGCTCAAGATCAAGGTCGGCGGCCTCATGTTCATGACGGCCGATATCAACGCGGTCGGCCCTCCGGGAAGGACCGAGACGATGATCCCCCTCATCCGCAGGACCTTTGGCGACGACATGAACCTCTACGCCGACGCCAACGGCTTCTACTCCGTGGACGAAGCTATCCGGGTCGGCAGGCTCCTCGAAGAATACCGCTACCGCTTCTTCGAGGAGCCGGTCCTGTTTGACTGGTACGAAGAAACCAGACAGGTTGCCGATGCCCTTGACCTTCCGGTTGCCGGAGGTGAGCAGGAATACAGCCTCCATGGCTTCCGATGGCTGGTTGCCAACGACGGGCTCCAGGTTGTACAGCCGGACAATTACTACTTCGGAGGGATGATCCGATCCATGAAAGTCGCCCGGATGGCCGCAGGCCTTCGGGAAGCACCTGCACGCCGCACATGTCGGGAGGTGGCCTGGGGTTCCTCTACATGATGCACTTCGTTTCGGCGCTCCCCAATGCGCTGGAGCACCACGAGTTCAAGGGACTGCACACCGAAGTCGAGTTCAGCTGTGAGAGCTCCCCGTTGCAGGTCGAAAACGGGGAGATCCTGGTCCCGACCGGCCCCGGTCTCGGAGTAGACATTTCTCCCGATTTCATTAAGAAGCACGAATTGGTTCGGGCGTAGGGTTTTCGCCAACCGGCCGAACGAACCTTGGCTCGGTGGCACCGGCAGCGGGCTGTCCCGACTGAACGGTTCGACCCGATGATTCAGCCCTGGACCGAGAACTAACAAATCATTGAGTTTTCCGGATTTCTTGACTATGTTGACTTTCAACGAGCCAAAACCTGTCCGGGGAGAGTTTCACGATGAATCGTCGAGCGCATGTTTCGCTTCTGGGTGTGTTGTGCATGGGATGCCTGGTCTCTGTTCGGGGTGAGAGTCATCCCGTTCCGGGAGGCGCTGAACAACCTGCCAGCCGACTGGAGCAGTTGATCGAAGCGAATATCGTTGCGACCCACGCCTACCAGGTTTTGCTGGCGAAGCAGTCGGGCAGGTCTGACTTGATCTGCTTTTCCCCGAACGGCCTTTCGGAGCCGGAACTCCAGTCGCTTGTCGATCACCAGGCGGCCCTGCTTCACGACGACCTCATCCAGGTCCTGGCGTGGACCCGTCGGGAACCGACCCGGTTCGACCCCGCAAGAGATCTGGAGCCGATGCTGAACGCCCCGCTCCGGCTCGACCCGAAGCTCCCGGTCAACGTGTTCAGCAGTTACCTGATAGAGACCACCGGAGCGGATCGGGTGAATGCCCGTGCAATTGCCACTCTTTACCAGGTCTGCCTGGAAGTGGATCGGGACGGGACACTGCTTTGGGACCTGATGGATTTCATTCAGGCACTTGGATTGCCCACCTACACAGGTCAACTGGGCCTGCCCGGAACGGACGAGGATTTTCTGGCGGTCGGCAGGAAACTGGCTCAGATTACCTGTGACGCGCCCTTTCCCGACAGCCCGAGCACGCCCTTCGCCTGGGAGATCTGCGGGCGCAAGATCTGGAATTGGGGACTCAAGAACCTTCATGTCCGCGACCAATTTGTGATGGCGCGGGAATTACTGGAAGAGCCGGACATCCGAATTCTCATTCCGTCAATGAAGGCACTGGAACCTCGACGGATTGCCGTCATCGGCCACTCCTTCACGATGCAGAGCCACTGGGCTACCCCCGGCTCCTTTGCGGCGGTCGTGGGCGCCGTTCTCGCGATGACCAATCCCGCGATCCAGTACCGGCAGTGGGGCGCTGGAGGGTTGACGGCAAGCCGCGCTTATCGGAATTTTTACAGCGAGGTCCTGGATTGGAAGCCCGACCTGGTCCTTTTCGCGGTGGCTTTGCGTGGCGAGGAGGATCGTACTGACTTCGCGAGTATGTGCAACGGCCTGGCCGGCTCCGGCGCCCGGGTCTGCACCTTCGACAACCTCCAGGATCCGTCGGAAGCGACCGGGCCGGAGCCGTTGTGGGAAAAGGCCGGCGAGTTGGGGTTGAGAGTGATCGAAGTTGAGCCTCTCTTGAACGCCGCGCCGGACCGGGCCAGCTTCCTCTGCCTCGACAAGATTCACATGACCGAGCCCTACCATCGTCTGGTGGCTCGCGAATGGCTCAGGTTCCTGCTGGGCGCTCGCAGCGCCCGGCTTTCTGGGACAGGCCACTGACGACGGTGCCCTCGCGAGACTGTGCTCCGTCAATTCGCACTACAATTTCAGGGATGTGGGCAGATCCAACTTGAGGATCGGCAGCCCGATCTGAAACTTCAATTTGGATGAGTTGAAAGACCTGGACGAATTGGATGCGTCTGGACGGAGAATCGGGCGATCGGTGGAACTCAAAAACCGTGGCTCTCGGCTGGATCCTGGATCCTGGATCCTGGTCAGGTGCCAGACTTGGATGAGTGATGATCACAGGATCGGCGCCGGACTGGCCCCTGAAGGGGGCCTGTTTCCAGCCCAGGCATTTGCCTGGGTTCACGGTCCACCCATCAAGAATCCAGCCCTGAAGGGGCTGAACACCTCTTCGGACGAAGTGAATCCGGGGCGCGACCTTACAGGCCGCAATCGAGGTGCTGAAGCCAAGGCGCCAATCCTCCCAGTTTCACTCTCTGAATGGTCCGGCGGCGCCGGGGGCCCGGCTGACCTGAAACTTCAATCGAGATGAGTTCCTGGTTCCTGGTTTCTCGTTTCTGGAGGGAAAGTAATCCAGGCATCCCTGCCTGAAATGGCGGCCGGGCAGCTTGCCCGGCGGAAGTGAACCTTCTCAATCCAGGATTCTTGATTTCCGGGTTTTTCTGAAACCGTCCGCCGCCGGGACTGAATCGCACTTTCAGTGCTGCATTGCCGTCTTGGCTCCGATTCCCGGGGCGTTGCCGCCGGGCTGGAAATGACCCTGCGCCGTTGGCGCGCTCATCTGGCGATGCTCCACCAGTTTCACTCTTTGAATGATCCGCGGAGGGCGCGGCGGCGGGGCTGACCTGAAACGTCACCTGAAGCTTGGATCCTGGGTCCATTTGAAACGTGGAATGGCACGGACACAGAGCCGGGGGTAAGGCGAAGCCGCGCCCCCGGGTTCGCGGACCCAGTTTCACTCTCTGAATCGTCCGGAGTCGCCGGGGGCGAACCTGACCCGGAACATGGGCTGGGTGGGTAACTCCTGAAATGCCACTGTCGGCAGTCGTAACCCGCCGACAGAATTGGATTTGCCGAGCCATTTGGCGCCGGCGCCGGGAGTGGACTCAAGGCGGCGACTACCAGGGGAAGAGCCAGAGACCACTCAATGCTGCTGAAGCAGTTCTGATGATGCATTTCTTTCCTACCCTTCGGAACACGCTGTAGTTTAGGCTTGTTGGGTGGTCACGATGTTCAGCAGCCTTGAAAAAATCAGAAGTCGAGCGGCAAGCCCTCAGTGTTCGAGGGGGGCGGCCGCCTTGGCCTGGCCTTTAGTCATTGGGGTCCTCTCCATTTCCTCCGTGTTCGGCTCGGAGCAGGAATGGGAGGGCTTCCCGCTTCCTGATTCAAACCAGCCCGTGGTGATCGAGCGATTCCACTACGACATGCGGGGAAGTGTCCGTCTTCTGTTCTTCTGGATTGGCAAGAGTGGAGTCGGCGGAGGATGGGTCAGCAGGATTCGATCGAGCGGGGATCAGACGGGCTCCTGGTTTGATGGATGGGAAGTGCTTTTCGGGTCAAAGCCGGAGGCGGTGCCGGGTGGGCACAACCGGTGGGGCTATGCCCGCGAACTCGCGTTTTGGGATGAGGCGGAAGCGGCTTCGTCCAAACCGGCACTGGCAAAGACCGTCTTTGAAGGTTTCATGACGAAGTCGAGTGAAGACTCGCTTTCAGAGGTGAGGAAAGGCGAAGGCGCCGCATCCGAGGAAACGGCCTTCGAAGGAACCGTAAGCTCCGTTTTCCCGGATCACGCGTCTGTTGAGATCCGTCGCTTTGTCGCCCCTGCGGTGGCGTCGTTCGAGGATCCTGCTGGAATTGCGGGGCAGTATCTGGACCTGCTGAAGGTCAATCCGCCGGATGAGGTCAGAACGCTGACTCATCAACCGCCGCCTTCGCAGCCGCTCGGGTTCCTGACGGCGGTCGCTGCCTGCCTCTCGGACGTGATCAGGGCAGGTGTCGACAAGAAACGCTGGGATCAGCTGAAAGACCAGGAGAGAAGCTACGTCTACAATGCCCGGGACTACTCACTCGAGATCAAGAGGGTCAAGCATCACGACGAGGTGGAATTGGAACACAATCAGAGCGTCCGAGATGTCTTCGAGATCGACTTTGAAACCGGCCGGAAAGGAGAATCCGGCGGGCATGACTTCTCGGTGTGGACCTCTGCGACCGGCAAATTCGCCGGGATTCCGATCAAGATCGTGGACAAACCCCGCTGGTGGCTCAAGGTGGAGTTGACTTTGGATGACTCCCGTTGATTGTTCGGTGCGGCCAGCGTGTCGATGTCGGCACTGGAGAGAATTCAGAGGGCAAGGATCTCCCGAAGCTTTTCGGCGAGGGCCTGCATCGTGTACGGCTTCCCGATGAAGTTCATGTCCTCCTCCGTTTTCACCGTGGTTCCAATGACGCCTTGGGCATAGCCCGACGTCAACAGCACCTTCATTCCCGGCTGGAGCCGGGCCAACCTCTCGGCCAATTCCCGGCCATTCATCCCCGGCATCACGACATCGGTCATCAGGAGGTCGATGGTGCAATCGTGCTTCTCGGCGATCCTGAGGGCCTCAATCCCGTTGGGGGCCTCAAGTACCTGGTATCCGAGGCGCTTCAGAATTCTCTGCGCCAGCTTGCGGACACTGTCTTCGTCTTCAACCAGCAGTATGGTTTCATGGCCGCCCGGGTGCATATCGGTTCCATTCTCCGAAGATAGCGTCCGGGCCTTCTCTGCAACTCGAGGGAGAAAGATCCGGACCGTCGTCCCTTCCCCGACTTCAGATTCGACATCGATGGCACCGCCTGCCTGAGTCACGGTCCCGAATGCTGTTGCCAGGCCCAACCCCGTCCCATGGCCGGTTCCCTTGGTCGTATAAAAGGGCTCGAATAGGTGCTTCCGGACTTCGGGCTTCATGCCCTCTCCGGTATCGGAAACGACTAGCGTAACGTATCTTCCCGGTTGCAACGCGGAGTTGTTGAGACGGGATTCTCGCTCGACCTCAAGATTGTACGTCTCGATGAGGAGCCTCCCGCCGCCAGGCATCGCATCGCGGGCGTTTACCCCCAGGTTGACGAGCACCTGCTCGAACTGACCCGGATCAACCCGGACGGCACCGAGATCCCTGGCCAGGTTGATCTGTATTTCGATGTTTCCCCCGATCAGTCGGGCCAGCATTTTCTGGAGTCTCTCGACCATCTCGTTCAGGTTGAAGACGACGGGTTCGATCTTCTGCCGTCGCGAAAATGCCAGCAGTTGCCGTGTCAACGATGCCGCGCTGGCCGCGGCTGTCCGGATTTCTTCGAGTTGCTGGGCAAGCGGGTCCGACGGATCAAGTCCCGTCAGGGAAAGTTCAACGTTGCCACTGATCGTGGTCAGCAGATTGTTGAAGTCATGCGCCACGCCCCCTGCCAGTCTTCCGACTGCTTCCATCTTCAGCGCCTGCTGCAATTGCTCCTGGAGTTTCTCCCTTTCCGCTTCGGCCGTCTTCCGTTCGGAAATGTCCATGTGAGTTCCGGCCATCCGCAGGCGCTCTTCGTTGGCAAGAAGGGTTTCCAGTGTCCGCCGGTGATCGGTCATCGAGGCGGCGTCCCGGACGGAAGCGATGATCCAGTCATGGCTGGACAGTCTGCACGCACGCAGGGCGACTTCGCTGCGGAAGATCTCACCGTTGCTGCGCTTGCAGAACCACTCGAAGACCTCTTTGTAGTTCAGTTCGGAGACTATGGACCGACGCCGTTGACCGGGCAATGGCAATGGCTTGGATTCTGGAATTTGTTCGGACAATTGCCAACCTCTGTACTTGAAATGTAAATTTCAGCTCGTAAGCGCCCGAGCAGCCAGTCTCCCTGACTCCAAACGGTCGATCTCACAAGGTGGTTCGGCGCAGAATTCAAGAAGCGCCTATCATAACCGAACAAGTGTTGGATCAGAAACCCATTCTGCAGTTTTTCGACAGCTCACGTGAGCGGAGAAACTGGGCAGGGTGCTGGCAACGGCCGCCGGCAGAACGAGATCTACAGCGTTTGACTGTTCCGGTCGATGAGCTGAACGGCCGGGACGGGGGCGCTTTGTCGGCTGTTCCACCAGCGCTCAGCCTGATCGCTATCCCAGGGTTGATCGAACCGGCAGGCGGCCAATCGGTTCGAGAGGTTCCTCGCCGACTCCGGCCGATGGGCGGGGTCCTTTTCGAGACAGGCGAGAATCAGCTGTTCCAGGTCGCGTGGGAGATCTCTCCCGATTCGTTCGGACGGAGGTGGCGGAGTGGCTTTGAGATGGCTGGCCATGACCTCGATAAAATTCTCCGATTCGAATACCAGCTTCCCGGTCAGCATCCAGTATCCGACACAGCCGAGCGCGTAGATGTCGGCCCGGCCGTCAAGCGGCCGATTGAGAGCCTGTTCGGGGGAGATGTATCCCGGGGTTCCGGTCAGCGCGCCTTCCTGGGTCAGTCTCTGCTTCCTCTCCCGGGTCTCGCCGAATGGGGTGACCAGTCCAAAGTCCAGCACTTTCACGAAATCGTGGCGCAATCCCCGCCGACAAACGAAAATGTTCGCCGGCTTGATATCCCGGTGAATGAAACCGTTCTGGTGGGCCTCTTCGAGGGATTCGCAGGCCTGCATGAGCAGGTAGGCGACGCGGGCCGGCTGCAGCGGCCCGTAGCGTTTCACGAGGGTCTCCGAGTCCATCCCGTCGAGGAGTTCCATGACGTAGTAGAAGGTGCCGGTTTCGGTCAAGCCGAAGTCGAAGACAGTGATCGTGTGGACCGACGTCAGGTTGGCCATCGCCTCGGCCTCTCGTTCGAAACGGCGCAGAGTCGTCCGGGCGTCTTCGGGGCTCTTGGCACCGAGGGTTTCGGGCCTGATGAGCTTGATTGCCGCAGGCCTCGAGAGCGTTCGATGTTCCGCTTTCCAGACTTCACCCATGCCGCCCCGGCCGATCTGCTCGGTGAGCCGGTACTGGCCCAACTGGCGGGCTTTGAAGACTTCTCTTCTCAGCGAATTGACGACGTGGACACCGTAAAGTGCCACCAGGCTGGTCAGGATCAGGAACGGAAGACCTTCCGGCTGCCGCCACTGGGGTGAGTCCGGGTACTGCAGCTCGACCATCCACCGGACTCCCGACGGAGCCAGCGCCACCGGGACGATAATCCAGGCAGCTCTCTTCCACGAATTGGGAATGAACAACGCGTAGATGAAGATCAGCAAAAGAAAGGGGATACCGGTGAGCAATCCGATCTGGGCGGCAAGTCCGCCTGGTCTTTCTCCCCGGGCGATGTCGGCCAGCAGCCAGTACCTGATCGCCGAGAAGTAGACCGTCATCGAGGCAACCATTGTGTACTCGAGGGTACGCAGGAGTCTCGAGCTCAAACGCGCTCCTCGCCGGATCAGAATCATCGTCATGGCGAACACCACCAGGAACTGGCCGAACTGGAGTGACCAGATCGGTATGGGTGGCGGATGCCGCAGACTCAGGAGCGAGGAAGCTCCGGTGATCACGGAGAGGACGATGCCGGCGGCTTTGAGACGGTCGCGGAGAGTCTGCTGGTAGTCGGACGTTTGCCGTGGCGCCTCCCCTTCAACCAACTCGATCAGGGGGATGCCGGAGCCGTTGGAGTCTGACACCACGTCCGTATTCCGGGTGTCAGCGAGAGACTCGGCTTCATCCTCGACGATCCGGCCGAACAGGTGGTCGCCCCTTTCGCTGGCTGCAATCAACTCCGCCACTTCTGTGCCGAGGCTGGGGTCGTCCGGACACGATCCCTCCAGAAAGCTCGCCCGCTCCCTGGGGGCGAGGTCGATCGCCCGTGAGAAGAGATCCTTGAGACGTGTCCTTCTGTCATCGTTCATCGGTGCTCCCGGGAGTCAACTCACGATACAACCAACCTTTTGCAAAGGCCAGTTCGCCGTGTGCGAGCGGAATCAGGCGGTCGAGGGCACTCTTGTCACCCTTTCGCCAGTTCAACAGCAACGGTGTGACATTCTCCCGCGCTGACGGTTCCATTTTGTTTCCTGTCTGGGACTACCGGACAGCGATGCCGCTCGGCGGGTCAGGCCAGCCTCGTGATCCACACTCTCATTCACGGCGTTTCTCGAGTCAACGTTACACCTCCCCTTTTGTCGCTCTTATTCCCGCAGATTTGGAGACTCAAACGTTATTTGTAGGTGAAGACCGTCCGACCATTCGAGGTCGATGCCGGAAGATCCCGCCTGGGGCCCGGCGACGTAGAAGGAGCAAGTGGTTGCAAACGAGTCGGCCTGGAGTAAAGGCGATTCGAAATTGTAGGATCAAGGAGGGGTGAGATGAGTGAAGTACGACTGGTGATTTGTGACGCACACCGCGAGGTTCAGGCAAAGCAACACGGCAGTTTCGCCGACCGTGTCATTGCGGCGTTGAGCGCCGAACCGGAGACAATCGAGGAACTGGATGCGGCCTTGGAACGGTTCATGGCACGAGGTAAAGGGACCTTTTTTGGAGGCTTTTCGGCATCTGGCGGAGAGAGACCCCACGATGCGGGACTGGTGATTGTTGATCTGGCGGCCCGGCTTGTTGTCTGTGATTCAACCTATTCCGCAGCCAATCCGGAAGGAGTCGTGGAATACCACGACGGAAACAGTGCCACGGACCTTGGAGTTGGATACCATTTGTCGGACGATTGGCTTTTATCGGACGATGCGACCGATTGGCGGGTGCAGGCTGCAGAACGCCGGCTCAGGCGTGCCGCGGAGCCGCCTCTCGACGTCCGTAAGGTGGTTTACGGCGAGCCGCTGCTTCGGTTTATCGCGGGAGAGTGTCTTGAGGCTTTCCACGGTCAGGGGATGCCCGCCAAAGCGGATTGGGCGGATCCGGCCTATCAGCGGGAGTACGACCTGGTGCGCGACATCCACGTCCGGTGGATGATGGAGTCGCGCCACGATCTGCGTGGCCAGTCACCCCGGCAAGCCATGTTGGCCAAACGGGATTTCATCTGTGCCGACCTGCAGGACCGGGAGTTGCAGTGGTCGCGAACTGGGCAATGCCCGCCTGGGCTTAATCGCGATTCGGCAGCATATCGACTGGCCGGATTCGGTACCCACGAGTTGGTTTCCTATTACGAGCTCGCGAGAGAGTTGATGTGGGCTTGTCGCCATAACGTTGCTGACTGCGAAAGTTCGAAGCCGGAGGGCCTGAACCGGGAGGACTTCATCGCTGGGGAAATCGAGCGCCTGGCCGAAATGCGCGAATGGTGGTTCGATTCGCCGGATCCGGAGTTTCACGGCCGGACTCCGCGAAGCATTATGCACAACGAACGGGTCCGGATCCCGGAAGCCATGAGCCCTGAGGAGTCGATTGTCGATCCCGACTGCCCGTTCTGCGAAATGCAGGCCGAGTTGCCCGGGCCGGTCTTCTGGCATCTCGACGGCAGCGGCATGGATGACGACTTCGCCTTTTCGCTCTGGCACGAGACCCGCGACGAATGGGAAGCGGAACAACACCAGCACGAGGAGTTCAATAGACGTTTCGAGGAGCAACATGCCGAAGAGACGCGGCTTGGAGTGCGGTTCCCTGGCGACGGCTGGGTGGACCCCGACCTTGTCTGGAAAATGAGCTTTTCGGCCCGCCACTATTCCGAAGCGCCGCTCGCGGCCCGGTTGTTCGCGATTGGAATGCCGTTGAGCGAACTCATCGTGGATCTGCAGAGGCTGGACGAAGAAGCTTTCGCAGGAGAGAATGCGACGGCTGGCGCGCGAGATGGGATGGTCAGCGGCCTTCGGCACACGTACTGTCAGTTGCGCGATACCGTTGAGGCCCAGGCTGCTGACGACATCGATGCCACGCTGGGGATTCTGACGGGGCTTCGGGATGGGCTCGAGAACGTCGCCCGCGCTTACCCCGACCTGGCGTTCCAGTGTGGCGATCTCAAGGAGCGGGTGAGTCGATTCCTGGAGCCGACCAGAGAGATGGATGACGAAGAGTTGTTCGATCTCAATTCTCTCCCGTGTTGAGGTGCAGGTATACGGCTTCAGCAGTTACTGGTATCTTTCGTGGGTTGATTCGAAGGGACATCATGAACAACGGATACCTCTCTCGTCTGGGATTGTTCACCTTCTTCATGGCCGTGTTTGCCGGTAGTCTTCCGACCGGGCTCGCCCAGACGGAGCCGACCGACGTCGTGGTTCCGGTTCCGGCTCAACGGGAGTTGGAGCGGCGGAACTACCATGTCGCAAACAGCCGTGGGACTCCGGCCCCGGAAACCGGACAGGAGAAAACTCCGCTGATTTCCCCGCTTCGGATGGAGAACGGCAACGTGGTCACCACCGCCGAGGAGTGGTACGGCCGGCGCCGGCCCGAACTGGTTGCATTGTGGACCAAGGTGCTGGGCAAGCTGGGGCCGGATCGACAGGATGCGCAGTGGTTCGGAGACGTGACGAAGGTTCAGATCAACAGTACCGAAGAACGTGACCACTACACCCGAATCGACCTGGAAATCCCCATTGAGGTCGACTTCTACCAAAAACACCTTCTCCTTCTGCCGCGAGGCCAGGGACCGGGTCCCTTCCCGGCGGTGATTGCCTGGACCTCTACCACACCCGACTATCAACAGCCGGAAATCTGGTGGGGCGAATATCTGGCCTCCCATGGATTTGTTGTACTCACGAGTTGGTCGTTCATCCGCAACTACCGTGACGGGACGACCTACGGAACAGGAGCGTCCGAGTTGCTGTATGGACGGTTTGGCCGGTGGCTTCCGATGGCCAAGATGGTTCACGATGTTCAGCGGGAGGTGTTCTACCTGAAGTCCCGCCCGGAGGTGGACAGCAGCCGGATCGGCTTCATCGGCTTCTCGTTGAGTGCCAAGACCGCGGTTTATGTGGGGGCATTGGCTCCTGAAATCACGGCAGTTGTCGCGGTTGACCCCCACATCGCGATCAACGGGGGGACCAACTACTATTCCAAATGGTACCTGGACTGGCAACACCGGTTTCCTGACATAGAAACCGGTGATTACGCGATTCCAGAACTCAGGGGGACGGTGCAGAGCCTTCTCAACCCCGACCCCGGCCGCCCCGGGTTCGAGCGAAACCACCACGAACTGCTGGCGATGGCCGCACCGCGCCCCTTCCTGCTCATCGGGGGGAGCCAGTCGGAAGACCAGGGCGGAGACTCGGACGATCTCGAGAGCTGGGGTTACTTCAACCGGGCCAAAGAAGTCTACGAACTACTCGGGATCGGCGAGCGCCTGGTTTTCGCGTCCACCGCGGACGGTCACCACGCCAACGGACCCAACATCGATCCGGCCTGGCAGACGTTCTTCCAACGTTGGTTGCAGGAGACTCCGGTTCATTTCGATGGCTGGGATCCAGCGAAAATCGGCGACAGGCAACGGTGACATCCTCATTTTCGATCTCCGGTTGGATCGGCGCGGTCCCTTTTAGGCCGCGGGAGACAGTATGCCCAACTTTGGGAGTTTCCGAATCGCGTTGCGAACAGATTGAACGAAATCGCCTGACTGCAGACTGATGATCTTCACCCGACTCGGTTACCGGGCTTCGATGGGGCAGCGAAATCACCAGCCGAAACGAAGAGAGGCCCCGGATGAATTTCCGTAAGAGAATCGCGCTTTTGATCGGCATTATGTCGTTGGTAGTTCTTGTTGTCGAGTCGATTGCGATCGGCCTTCTATACCAGACTGCGTTTGAAGAAGAACGTTTGCGTCTTGAAGGGATCGCCAAGAGCCAGGCTCGAATGATTGAAGCGGTCGCTCGCTTTGACCAGAACTACAGCGGCGATTATCCACTCGGGGCGAGGCAGGCGACACTCGACCAAATACGGGAAGCCCATGCCAACTATGGCGGGTTTGGCAAGAGTGGCGAGCTGACGCTGTCGGCGAAGGAGAATGACCAAATCGTCTTTCTCTTGAATCATCGTCACTTCGATCTCAGCAATCCACGACCGATTCCCTGGATTTCTGATCTGGCCGAGCCCATGCGGTTGGCATTGAAGGGGCAATCCGGGACAATCGTCGGTCTCGACTATCGGGGAGAACGGGTGCTTGCCGCCTATGAGCCGGTAGCCGTCCTGGACCTTGGGATCGTGTCGAAGATTGATCTTTCGGAAATCAGGGCACCCTTCGTCAGGGCTGCTCTGCTGAGCGCGCTCATCGCAATCCTGGTGATTACGATTGGGGCGGGCGTATTCGTCAAGATCATCGATCCGATCATCGAAAGACTGCTCAAGACGGTGGGACGCCTGGAAAAGACGCTGGCTGAAGTAAAGACTCTCAGGGGTATCCTGCCCATCTGCTCATTCTGCAAGAAAATACGAAATGATAAGGGGTACTGGGATCAGGTTGAGAACTATGTGGCGCAGCATTCAGACGCTGGATTCACGCACGGAGTTTGCCCTGATTGCCTGGTGAAGCACTACCCGGAGCTTGAAGGTTCCGGTCAACCCGTTGAATAGTTCGCAATTCCAGGGCCAACGTGTTCCGTACCAGGTTCCACCATCGATTGCCCGGTATCGGCAGCCCGGGATTCAGACTACGGAAGCACCCCAAGCCCAAACCCACGCTCATTTGGTGCTGAATCGAGAGGTTCAGCTCTTGCCCCCACGGCGGAAGCTTTTGCTTCCGGCCGACCTGCCCGGTCCCAAAGCGAAACCTGTCGGTTCACGCATTCCAAATGAATCCGAGAGGCAGCCGCAGAAGCTAACCGGACGGCGGTGTGCCACAGGTTGGACTCCGATGATTTCCGTCCGTCTATTGAATTTCTGCCGTTGGCGGGTAAGATAACGGAATCCGCCGGGTGGGGGCTTCGATTCGATCCTGGAAATTCGACCGGTAGTGCGACCGGTTCCCATCCTGCGTGACGGTGACTTGTCCCAGCGGCAGTATCGCCGGTCGATCGTCCGGTGGCAGTGGCGCCTCGTGCAGACGGTGCCTCACGGAGAGGGTGTAAAAGGAATGAAGCTGTGCGAATTGGGTCTGGCAGGACTTGATCTCAAAGTGACCTATCCTGGACCGGATTCGGAACGGGTCACGTTCGTGCCCCGCCGGATTCGACTTGGTCCGGCCGGCATGTTCATTGAGTGGGAGGAGCCTCCGGCGGGTCTCGAGGACCTCACGGTTGAATGGAACAAGAATCCCTTCCTGCCAGGGGTTTGGCGGTGTGAGTGCCGAATAACCGAACGAAGTCACGACGGGGTCGAGGTGACCTTTGGCCGCACTGCCCCGACGGCGCTTCGGGAGTGGTTTCAGCGAGCGAACGTGTCGCTCAGCCGACCGCCCTTCGATGCCAACCTCACGACATCAAAGCTCTATACCGCGGCAACGGTGGTCTCGGCGTGCGGTCTGTTCTGTGGGGCGGCGGCGATGCTGCTGCCGATCATCGCGGGAAGCGTGCCTTGGATCGATACGCTGGCCAAGGTGCTTCTGCTCGTCATGGTGTTCTCAATTGCTGGATTCGCCGCGCTCAGAGTGCTTGCCGGAAGGGCGGAACTGAAGGCGATTCGTCAGGATGGCTGACCGTTTCGTGAGACCTCGCTGATATGAACAATGCAATCCACCGGGCCGCCGGCTATGACTTCGCCAATCTCTGGATGAACGTGGCGAAAATCGTCATCGCCCTGGTGTTTCTCTACCAGAATGCGCTCAATACGCAGTTGGGCGTCAGCTTTTTCGAGGACTACTACTACGTCTTCCACATTCCGGTGAGCATCGAAGCCGGAGAGACCGCAGCGCCGGACGAGGTGGTCACCCCGGACGATCCCTATATTTCGATCGAATTCAAGCCCCTCTCCCTCGGTCAGCCCTACGACACGTTCGTCGTCTATGTGCTCTCGCTGAAGAACCACCTGGGAGAGGAACTCCTCGCTTCGACGCTGGCTCCCTCGGAACCCTGCCGGGCGGACCTGCCGTACTGTGTCAACCTGAGCTGGGACCAGCTGACCGGAGGAGACAAGGCGGTCCTGCATCGAGTGACCTTCAACCTGCTGGACCTCGTAGGGGACGAGACGCGACTGGTTTCGGGTGACTACAACGTCCGGTTCGGTTTCAAGTTCTTCCGCAGAGGGCGACTCCAGGACCGCCGTGGCGAGCAGGGTGAGTACAGTCGCCTCGTCAAGTTCCTGCGGCAGGAGGAACTCCGCTTCGGAGACATCCCCGTGGTCCAGGGCCGGCCGTTTCCGCTCCCCCGGTTGATCTCGGAACGACTGAAGGAAGGTGGGGCGTGGGGCGGATGGGACCGGTACCGCCAGATTCGCGTGCTGGAAGGAGCGGCGGGCGGGGAGTGGAAGAATGGGGCCATCCTGGAAGCCGATTTTGACCGGGGCCGGCTCCGTCCGATTCGCTCGCTGGCTCCGGGGCAGACCTACGAACAGCGCGGTCACTATTTCGATGCGAACAAGGTCCAGGTGGACTTCACGGTCGGTTTCAGCCTGCTGAAGAACGAGCCGCCGCGATCCACTTACCTGGGCCCCGGGGAAAGCGACGTCTACTTCGTTCGGATCTTCTACGAGTGGAACTTCTTCGAGCGGGACCAGGGCTACTACTACTTCAACCTCAGTCGCCACATCATTGATCCCGATGGGACGACCGACCCCATCGGAGGGCGCCCGGACGTTCGGGTGGCACGCTTCTCCAATCTTCAGCCGGCAGGAGTTCCCTACGAGTTGCGTCGCGATCCCCTGACCGGCGACTGGCATCTCAAGGTGACCGGGCGAATCGAGGATATTCTGCGACCGGGTGAGTCGCAGGAACTCCGCATTGTCGCCAGCGATGATTTCCAATCCCAGCCGATGAGGATCCGAATTGAACGTTGAATATCGCAGAAGGGCAGCGGCCAAATTGAAGATCAATTCTCTGTTGATGGGCTTGATAGTGTTGGCGGGGGCAGCGACCCTGGTTCCAGTGTCGGCCCAGCAACTGTGCAAGACCGAAGACATTGTGGTCCCGAAGTCTCCCGAGATGATTGCCGCGGACCTGGGACTGGTCCAGGATGTGCCCGGACAGCCGTCCCTTCCCGAGTGGAGCAAGATCGAGAAGCTCAAGAGCTTCTACGAGTCGTTCACCGAAAGCAACGCTCCCTGTTCCCTCGAAGCCGGGAACGATCTCACGTTGCGGCTCTACGTGGATGCCGGTTCGCTGTCGGCCGAAGGACTGGAGCAACCCGCGGGCCTGTTCGCCGCGGACAAGTCGTTTCAGTTCTACGGGATCTCGCGCCTGCGGGTGGAGCGGGCGGACCAGGAGGCAACGCGCCGGTTCGCGCTGCCGGTTGGCGGGCCTGCTCGAATCGAGGAAGTGGTCAAAGTGATCGAGGCGAGCGAATTGGGGACGTTCCTGGAAGATCTGGCGCAATTACAGTTGGTGATGGTGCCAAGAATCGTTCCCTTTCCAGCGGCGGAAGGCTCCGGGACGAACGGTGAAGGCTGCTTTCAGATTGCCAACGTCACGGTCGTCCCCACCCGTGTGTTTGACTTGCCCGGGGCGAAGGGGGCAGCAGAGGGCCTGAGTCTCGACGCGCGACGCCGTGCCCTGGAAAATGTCGTCCGACAGACCGATTGGCTGAGACGGGTCGACACCGAGGAGCCTGGGTGCGGGACGTCCGACGAAGCCGGCTACCTCGATCGTCAGATCACGTCATTGAACCTGACCCAGAAAGAGCTCATCCCGGACATGGATTTTCTGGCCGAGGCGGTCCGGTTTTGGAATGACGTCGAGGACCGCATCGAATGTGCTGCGGGCCGAGGAGCAGGGTTGGAAGAAGGCATTGACAGGGCAGGGGATCCCGCTGAGTTGAAACTTCGATCTTGGATGCACTGGAGGATTTGGAGGAGTTTGAGCTGGAACTCGGAAGAACCTGGCGCGATCCGGGTGTTCCGGTGCAATCCTAGGCGGCCGGCATGGTTAGTCCGGCACCGGAGCAGCTTGCCACGGCGATCTTCGCGTTCCCGAAAGGAGCCGTCGCCTACCGCAGAAATCTGAAACGCCAAGTCGCGAAGATCGCCAAGGGCTTCTACAGTTGCAAACAAGAGATTGCTTAGCGCCTTCGCGGCTTAGTCAGTTAAGACACTCGTGGCACGTTTTACTCTCTGAACGGTAGGCGGAGCTAGTTTGGAGCGATTTGGATTGATCAGTCAGGAAGTTGGAAGAAGGATGAGGCAGATACTTTGCTCGAGGCGCCATATCGTTTTGGTGGCTGTAGTGCTGCTCGTTTCCGGCTCGATGGTTCTCGCCCAGGAGCGCCCTGCAGCCCCCGGCGGAAAATGCACGGAGGCCGAAGCCGAGCGGGCCGTCGAGCAGGCTCGATTGTGTCGATCCGGAACAGTTCGGACAGATCGAGCACTTTCGTGAGATGCTGCTGATCACCAAGTCGGCTCCGGACCAGCGCTCCCTGCGGGATAACCTTGTGGTCGCCTCAAAGATCGCCGCCTGCGTTAACGACTACCACCTTTTTCCCGGTCCCGCCGAGGAACGGGCGGATTTCCACTGCCTCCAGGGGCGCATCCTCGACTTCTACGAAGAGACGAGAAAGCAGATTGCCGAACCCGATCTCGAATTCCAGGACCGCCTCGCACACGCCTCCTCGAGAATCCACTTCTGCATGATTGACGAGGATCTTCCCGTCATGGAGTGCATCTCGATGGTCGAATCGGCGCTGGAGGATTACCGGCTGGTTTTCGAGCAACTTGCCAACCAGAAGAGCGAGGAAGGCGGCTCCGAGGAGGCAACGGCACCAGGACTTTCAGAACTGGAGCAGTTCATTGATCTGTCGCTGGAAAACGCGGATCGTTTCCCGACGCTGTTTGGCCAGCAGTTCGGGACGGTGCTGGGACCGGCATTGTGCAAGGCCTACCAGGAGTTCCCCGAGGCCCGGAATCGCCTGGCCTTTCTGTACAATGTATTGATCCGATTTGACTTTTCGAATCTGTCGTCGACCACGAAGCTGTACCAGTTCCTGGTTCAGTTGGAGGACGATTTTCGCCTGGAGCCGAGTGCCCCGAGTTACCTGAGATTGGACCCGCCCGACTGGAGCACCTCGGAAGTTCCCTGTGGACGGGAGGAGTGGAGGCTCGAATTCCCCGCATTCGCGGTTGACCCAGGATTCCGCCTGCCTCCGACCGCAGATCTTCGGGGTCGCCTGGAACGTCTGCATGCACTGCTCGTGGATCTTTCCCGTGCATCCGGGGAGCGGACACACCTGTGGAAGCCGTTTGTCCGATATGGCGAACTTCTTGTGGAACTTGCCGAGAAGATGAGGGAGAGCAGTCTGCGCAGTCCCGGACAGTGGCGCAGCAGACACCTCCTCATGGAAAAGGCGCGCGACGCGTTCCTCTTGCGCGGCGTCGAGTCTGGCAAGTACCCGAGAGAACCGCAGGTGCTCTATGCTCCGATAAGCCGTCAGATCGACAGCTACGGTTCGGAGTTGCTGGAGGGGCTCTATTTCGTGGAGTTGAACGACTTCGCGGAGAAGTACCTCGAGTACGGCGATGCGATCCTCAATCCGGACCAGAAAACCAGACTTCACCAACTACTGGCAATCGGCTATCGCATGACCGGGGACCAACTCAACAGCCTGTCCCACCTGCAGCAGTGTGATCTGAAGGCGACTCAGCTAGAAAAGAGGCTCGCGGAATACAGACGAAGGGGAATCCCGGTGCCCCCCGTCAAGCTTTCGGAACCCGCCGTTCAATAGCTTCCGGGAATTCAATCCTGTCCACACTCAACGCGTGACGAGTCCCTGGTCACGATCGAGGGGGAGGAAGTGCTGATTGCCGCCCGGCTCGGTCTTGGTTCGGAGGTCATCGAACTGCGTGACTCGCGCGGAGCGCCGGTCTGGTCCGGTTGGCGAGCCGGGAGGTTCGAGGTTGACTCGGGATGTGTGGTCTGCGGCGTGGTCCGTGACACGTCCGGCGCGGCGGTCCCCGGGGCGATCGTTGTGTTGGAGCCCGGCGTCCGAAGCGTCACAACCAACGAGGATGGGAGCTTCTGTTTTCCCGAAATCGATCCCCTGACGAACGCTGTCTCGGTGAACGCTCCTGGATTCGAGGAACAGAGGACGGAATTGCGGGTGTCCAGTCCGCCGGTTACGGAACTGAACCTGATCCTCTTTCCGGCAATTATCGAGGAGATGGTCACGGTCATGGCGGCGACCCGAACCGTCAAGAGTCTCGATGAGGTGCCGGTTCGGACCGAAGTGGTCCTGCCGGAGTTGATCGAGCTTTCCGCCTCCCGGAACCTCGCTGACGCGGTGGAGTTCAGCCCCGGAATACGGGTCGAAAGCAATTGTCAGAACTGCAATTTCTCACAGATTCGGATGCTCGGGCTGCAGGGACCGTATACCCAGATACTTTTTGATGGTCAGCCGACGATGTCTTCTTTGGCGCAGGTGTACGGGATCGAGCAGATCCCCTCCCGGATGGTGGAAAGAATTGAAGTGGTCAAGGGAGGTGGGTCGTCCATCTACGGCCCCGGATCAGTTGGAGGAGTGGTGAACATCGTCTCCCACGTTCCGTCCCAGACCGGCGGACGCCTGCTCGGCCGTACCGGCTGGATGAACGGGGTTCCCGATCAGACTTTCAGTGCTTCCGCCGACTGGGCCTCTTCAGATCGAGACAGCGCTGTGACCATCTTTGGGCAGAGCGACAAGGTTCATCCCGTGGACATTGACGGCGACGGGTTCACCGAAGTTTCCAAGAGGGATTTTGGGGCGTTGGGAGCCCGTATCAGGCATGACTTCCTCGATCAGAAAGGTGAGTTGACCGCTGACTTCAACCGGTTTCAGGAGGAACGTCGCGGGGGAGACCGCCTCGATCTGTCGCCTGATCAGGCCAGCTTGGCCGAAGCGGTAGAGAGCACGCGTTCAGCCGGCGGTGTGAGCTGGCACCACACTCCGAGCGCTGCGTTTGACTACCGCCTCGCATTTTCGGTGGCCCGGATGAAGAGGGATACCTATTACGGCTCGGGACAAGACCCAAACGCTTATGGGACCAGTCGGAATCCGCTGTGGGTCATTGACTCCCAGTTCAATCATTTTCTCGGCCCGCATGTTCTGTCGTGGGGAGGCCAGGTCTCCTCGGACGGGGTCGAGGATGTTCAGCCGGCTTACGACCGCACGTACGACGAAACCTACCGGAACATGGGCGCGTTCATTCAGGACGACTGGTTCTTTCTTCCCGGCCTGGAGTTTGTATGGGGAGGCCGGATCGACAAACACAGCGCGATTGCCGAACCGGTTTTCTCGCCCAGAGTGGCCCTGATGTGGACGGCGGCACCCGACTTGCGCGTGCGAACGTCGATGGCGACCGGTTTCCTGGCTCCCCGTGTGTTCGACGAAGACCTGCATATTACGGTAGCCGGAGGCGAAGCCCAGGTCATCCGAAATGCTGTCGATCTCAAGGAGGAACGTTCGACCACGCTGATGGCCGGGTTCGAGTGGAAGCCCAGGGTGGGAGGCGGGGTCGGCCTGGTGGGAATCAACCTGTTCCATACTTCGATGAAGGACCTTTTCAACGTCGTGGAGGACGACCTTCTTGAAACCGAGGAGATGGAGTTCACTCGGGTCAATTTTGGCAAAGCGAGGGTCCACGGCGCTGAAGTCAATCTTGGGTACATGTTCAATCCATCCCTGGAGATTCAGCTCGGGTACGTGGAGCAGCGGGCGCTTTTCGACCATGCCGAACCCGATTTCGGAAGCAGCGAGTTCTTTCGCACCCCCAATCGCTACGGCCTGGCGACCCTGGTTTACCGGAATACTCGACTGGTCGATCTCTTTCTGGGAACATGATTTACGGGACAGATGAGCGTACCTCACTACGCCGGCTGGATTGCTGAGGAGAGACTCGAAAGAAGTCCATCATACTGGACGCTGGACGCCAGTATATCCAGGTCCTTGCCGGTGCGATCTGATGCCAGAGTGCTGGTGACCATTGGAGGAAAGAACTTGACCGACTTTTACCAGGACGATCTTGATCGGGGACCGGACCGTGACTCCGGGTACGTTTGGGGTCCGAGGTTTCCCAGAACTCTCTATGTCAGTTTGGCCGTGGAATTCTAACTAAAGGGGACTTGAGTTTCCCCATGCCGAGTGACGACGATTGTTTGATTGAAGCTGTTGCCTGACCTGACACATTAATTTGAGTGAGGGGCACCGACGAATCCGGTTGTGCCCCCCTTCGTGGCTGGTGCTAATTTGCGTCGGCGCGACCTGCCATCACTGGAAACGCTGTCAAAATTGGGACCTCATTGGGATACGGTACGGCCCCGTCGCCATTCTGTCGCAAGGTCAGTGCCGCTACGGAGACGTCGCTGCCCACAGTGACCACTCCTTCCATTTCGCGCAACTGGTTGACCAGTTCTGGGGCTGCCCCGGCTTCCTGAAAGATCTCCCAGATGAACTTTCCGATCGCTTGCCCGGGTTGCAGGATCATCTGGACCTGCCCCAGTTGAGTTTCGAAGGCCTGATCCGATACTCTAAACGTCAACGTAGCCGGAGTACCCGGGTTCGTGGTGTCACCCGCAGGATTGACGACAGCAAGCCCGGTGTCGTTGGCTGCCGTCGAGTCGAGCAGGACCGTGAAGTCTTGAATCGGGCGCGCGGCCGGAACGCCTGCCTCGGTCATCGTGATTCCGTTGTCGGCACGACTGAATACCACGGTACCGGTGATCGGTGACGTGGTGTTGTCGGCCTGGGGATCGGAGGAGCGTTTCACCTTGACCAGGGCGTAGCCGACCTGGAGCCCATCTTCGGTCCCCGGCGTCTGCGCCGAGAAGACCCGTCCCCGCGTAAAAGTCAGGTCAAATGCAGACGCGGGGCCGCTCTCACCCAATGTGACCGCCAGAGGATTCCCGGCCCGATCGTAGAACTCAACCACGGCATCCCGGTCTTCCCCGACACTGGCGAGCAAAAGACTGCTCTTCAACTGGATCCCGTCCGACAGCCCGTCGCCGACCAGCGGAAAATAGAAGACGTCTGAGAACTCAGGTTCCAGGTGTGCCACCTGGAATCCGAGCTTGCTCATGGTCTCTTTGTCGAGTGGTTCGGCGTAAAAGAGGTGCTGGTTGTCAACCTCGGATTTGAGATACGACCAGTCGCTGTTTTCCTGAAGGTTGTTGACGTCTCCATCGAACTGGGCAAAATCATACTTCAAGGCGGTTTGCCAGTCCGCCGGAATCGGAACCACGCCCGTCGGCCCCGCAATCTTCTTGGTATCCGGGTTCCACCGGGTCATCGTGATGGACCCTGTCGTGTTGTATTCCTGGATTGCGGAGTTGGACCCGCCGAAGTTGGCGTGACAGTCCTTGCATTCGGAACCGTTCTTCTTGATGGTGTGCGAATGAAATGAGGAGATGATGACGTTGGTCTTGCCGTCGTAGGTGTGGGTCATGAAGTTACCCAGGCTAACCTTGCCGTCTTTCTTGACCAGCATCTTGAAGTTCCAGATCTGGTTGATTGCACGGTTCTTTCCGGTGGCGATCAGCGTTTCGAAGTGGCAACTGGCACAGGCGACGCTTCCAACGGCGTGACAAGCGGCGCAGTCAACGGTGTCGGCGTGGATGACGTGAGACTCGTTTTTGGCCAGCGTCGTGTGGCAACCCTCGCACGAAGCCTTAATGGCGCCGTCTTCTTTCAGTGAGACGTACTCAACGCCGTCATCGCCGTGCAGTTCAGCACTGGTGTGACACGACCAGCAGGTCATGCCGGCGTTCATGTGGACATCCACCTTGGGATCGGTTTCGGCATTGCCGTAGCGGACTCGCTCGTACACCTGACGGCTGTGGCAGTTCAGGCAGCTCTGCTCCTCGACTGAAAGGTCGGAGGCGTGGCAGTCGGAACAGGTTGGAGAGTAGGCGGCCGGATCGATATCATTACCGGCGGCATCCTTTCCCGTGCCCGAGTGGCATTTCCAGCAAGACAAATCCTGCATTGGAATGTCCGTGATCAACTCCATACCACCGTTTTCTTTGGCGTAGGCGGTGAACTTTCCCTGCCCTGCTCTTGTGCAGGCTGGTGTCAAATTGCGCCTGGGCAAACATCAGGTCTGCACCGACAAACGCAAGCAGCAGGGTCAGAAAGGTGACTCGAATTCTCATCGTGACCTCCTGTGAAAGCTGCGTCGGGGAACCCCGATCGATTCATGTGGATAGGGATCAACTGGGAAGGATTGATTGACAAACCAATCAAAAAGAATGGCTTGCACGCCGTAAGTCTACAGCTTATTTATACATTGATCAATGTAGATTTTAGAAAAGAGTTACTTCTGAGTCATTTTGGTTGCGATTGCCACTCCTGCCCGTTCGACTGGGACAGACCGTTTGCGGTGTCCCGGAAGTGCCGGCCGCATTTCGACAGCCTTCCGGAGGTGATGGGATGATAGAGTATTCTCGTCGAGGGTAAAGCTGGCTCCCCTATCCCTATCGGATGCATTGGGGAGCGCCCCTGTGGAACGAACCCGGACGGCCGTTTAAGCGACTGGGTAACCTGCCGGATATCGGGATGAGCGGACGAAAAAGGAACCCGATTTTGCTCCTGAACCCTACCGAGGCGATTCTCGAAAGCATATCGGACGGGGTCTTCACGGTGGACATGAACTGGCGTGTTACGTCGTTCAACCGGGCGGCCGAGGAAATTACGGGGGTAGCGCGCAGGGAAGCGATTGGCCGGCTTTGTTCGGACGTCTTCCGGTGCAGCATGTGCGGAAGTGGTTGCGCTCTCGACAAAACTATCAAGGCAGGCCGACCCATTATTGGAAAAGTCTGCTTTCATCATCGACTTTAAGGGAAGCCGTATCCCGATCAGCGTCTCGACCGCTGTACTCAGGGATGCCGAGGGCCGTGTCATCGGTGGTGCTGAGACTTTCCGTGACCTTTCCGAAGTTGAAGCGCTGCGCCGGGAACTCGAGGGCAGAGCGCGAGTTGGCGATTTGACCAGCAGAAGCCTGCTGATGCAGCGGGTTTTCGAGGTGCTGCCCGCCATTGCGGCCAGTCCCAGCACGGTGCTGCTTCTGGGCGAAACCGGGACCGGAAAAGAACTGGTAGCGAGGACGATTCACTCTCTCAGCCCGCGCAACCGCGGCCCGTTCGTGGCGGTTAACTGCGGAGCGCTGCCCGACACGCTCCTTGAATCGGAGTTGTTCGGGTATCGGGCGGGTGCCTTCACCGGTGCGATCAAGGACAAGCCGGGTCGTTTCGCCCTGGCGAAGGGGGGGACGATCCTCCTCGACGAAATCGGCGAGATCAGCCCTGCGCTCCAGGTCCGATTGCTTCGGGTTCTCCAGGAGCGGAGATACGAACCGCTCGGGCGCAACCCGTTCGGAGGTCGCCGAAATCCGGGGTCGTCGCCGCCACCAACCGGGACTTGGCGGAACAGGTAAAGGGAGCTCGTTTCGGGAGGACCTCGACGATCGCATCAACGTGGTTCGGGTCGAGCTCCCACCCCTGCGGCGCCGGAGTAAGGACATTCCACTCCTGATCGAGGAGTTCATCGCCCGCTTCAATCGACTGCAGGGAAGAACCGTACCCGGCATCAGCCCGGAAGCGCTGTCCCTGCTGATGGCCCACGACTGGCCGGGCAATATCCGCGAACTCGAGAACGTTATCGAACGTGCCTTCATCCTGTGCGGAACAGTCAGGTCCACATCCAGCACCTGCCCCGTGAGGTGACCGGGAGGAGTGCGGTACTGGATTCAGCGAGCGGCGACCTGAGGTTGGTCCACGACATCCTCGACATTCAGGCGATTTCCGCGGCACTGGAGCGAAATCATCAAAACCGGACGGTGGCTGCCCGCGAGCTCGGGATTCACAAGACGACCCTCTACCGCCGCATGAAGAAACTGGGGTTCACGTCTTTGAATCGGGAGAGTAGCAAGGA
Organism: uncultured Acidobacteriota bacterium; assembly: GCA_963777605.1. Classification (GTDB taxonomy): domain Bacteria; phylum Acidobacteriota; class UBA6911; order RPQK01; family JAPXNP01; genus CAVZRV01. Next base: position 263,861 of record CAVZRV010000031.1, on the reverse strand, counting down.
CCCGATTCTCGAACCGTAGCTTGTTTGCAGCCTTCAATTGCCCGCAAGCGTAGCGGATTCGCTACTGTCTGGAATGGCGGAGATCCTGGTCTGCGTTGCCTAACTTCCCTGTTTTCTGAACTTCCAGCTTTTTTCTGAGAACGGTTGTCGACTGGCACTCTTCTTGCTCAATCAGGGAAGCGTGACCGATGGACAGCGACGTAAAACGGCATTTTCTCACTTGGCCAACCGGGTTGCTCCGGTCTTTGACACCGCCCGCGAACTCCGTGTGATCGAGTTTGTGGACGGCCGCGTGGCCGGCGAGAGCGGGAGGTGATTTGGGAAGAGTTGCCCATCCAGAAGGTGTTACGGCTCGCCGAACTGGGCTTAGAAACCTTGGTGTGCGGGGCGATTTCTCGTCCGCTCGAAGAACTGATTATTTTTTTTTTTAAAAAAAAAAAAAAAAAAAAAAAAAAAAAAAAAAAAAAAAAAAAAAAAAAAAAAAAAAAAAAAAAAAAAAAAAAAAAAAAAAAAAAAAAAAAAAAAAAAAAAAAAAAAAAAAAAAAAAAAAAAAAAAAAAAAAAAAAAAAAAAAAAAAAAAAAAAAAAAAAAAAAAAAAAAAAAAAAAAAAAAAAAAAAAAAAAAAAAAAAAAAAAAAAAAAAAAAAAAAAAAAAAAAAAAAAAAAAAAAAAAAAAAAAAAAAAAAAAAAAAAAAAAAAAAAAAAAAAAAAAAAAAAAAAAAAAAAAAAAAAAAAAAAAAAAAAAAAAAAAAAAAAAAAAAAAAAAAAAAAAAAAAAAAAAAAAAAAAAAAAAAAAAAAAAAAAAAAAAAAAAAAAAAAAAAAAAAAAAAAAAAAAAAAAAAAAAAAAAAAAAAAAAAAAAAAAAAAAAAAAAAAAAAAAAAAAAAAAAAAAAAAAAAAAAAAAAAAAAAAAAAAAAAAAAAAAAAAAAAAAAAAAAAAAAAAAAAAAAAAAAAAAAAAAAAAAAAAAAAAAAAAAAAAAAAAAAAAAAAAAAAAAAAAAAAAAAAAAAAAAAAAAAAAAAAAAAAAAAAAAAAAAAAAAAAAAAAAAAAAAAAAAAAAAAAAAAAAAAAAAAAAAAAAAAAAAAAAAAAAAAAAAAAAAAAAAAAAAAAAAAAAAAAAAAAAAAAAAAAAAAAAAAAAAAAAAAAAAAAAAAAAAAAAAAAAAAAAAAAAAAAAAAAAAAAAAAAAAAAAAAAAAAAAAAAAAAAAAAAAAAAAAAAAAAAAAAAAAAAAAAAAAAAAAAAAAAAAAAAAAAAAAAAAAAAAAAAATTTCATGAGGATCGTCTTTTCTTACCTCGGGATCAGGGGAAGATGCGCCGCTCGAGCCCAGGTTTGGTAGAGCGCCAGCATTCCTCGTCTTCGATTCGGATCACGTCTCGTTTCAGTCGATGGACGAACAGCGAAGGTTCGGGATCGGGGCTGGGTGCCGGAATCCAGGCGGCGGAAAGGGTGGCGAGGGCCGGGGCGGATGTCGTCGTTACGGGTCACTGTGGACCGAAGGCATTTCGAGTGCTGCGCGCCGCCGGAATCAAGGTTTTCAACTCCGAAGCTGCCACGGTAGCGAACGCTCTCGAACTCTATCGAGCCGGGCTGTTAGTCGAAGCAAAAGAGCCCGACGTGGACGGGCACTGGTTATGAGTTTGGGGAAGGTCACCTACACACCGATCGGGATTGTCCACAGCAGACATCGAATCGCTGAAAAGACGCCGATTCAGCCGGCGTACGCTTCGGACTATTCAAGGTACGATTGGAAGAGTATTCCCGAGTACGTTGAAGGTCTTCGGGACCTCGACGGGTTCTCCTATGTCTATTTGATTTATCACCTGCACAGGGCAGCACCTTCCAGGCTCACGGTCAGAGTTAACTTTTCCTCCAGGATGTGGACCGGGGAGTATTTTCGACCCAGTACCCTTTGCGACCCAACCCGATCGGATTGAGCATCGTTCAGTTGGTGCGGGTGGAGGGAAATGTCCTCCACCTGCAGGGAGTGGACATACTGGACGGTACTCCGGTACTCGACCTCAAGCCTTACACAGAGAAATTCGACCATGTCAAAACGTTGCAAAACGGCTGGCGGGACGACGTTGACGAGGGTACTGCCCGGGTACGGGGACGTCGAAACTACGGTGGCGGAGGAGACTCATGATCCTCGCGGTTGCGTCGGGGAAGGGTGGCACCGGAAAGACAGCTGTCAGCGATAGAATATAGCCAAGGTGTGTGGGACGCCGGTCCAGTTGCTGGATTGCGACGTCGAGGAACCGAACGACCACCTGTTCCTCTCTTGCCTCCCTGGACAGGGAAGAAGAAGTCTCCATACCTATCCTGCAGGTTAACACCTCACTCTGCGACAGCTGTGTGGCGAGTGTTCCCGGTTCTGCCAGTTTCATGCCATCGTTTGCCTGGGAAACCGGCCCCTGGTCTTTCCCGAACTTTGTCACGGGTGCGGCGGATGTGCGATGGTCTGTCCCTGGGAGGCGATCTGGGAGGCCGACAGGCGCATCGGCGTCGTCTCGACACTGCGCTCTGGCAACGTCACCCTGATTCAGGGCCGTCTTGACGTCGGCGTGGCCACGGCGCCGCCGCTGATCCGGGCGGTCCGGGCTAAGCGAACCGATGATTCACCCGCCATCCTGGACGCCCCGCCCGGGACAACCTGCCCGGTCATAGCGACGGTAAGGGATGCGGATTACCTTCTCCTGGTCACAGAGTCGACTCCGTAGGCCTCCATCAGCTGAAGTGGGCTGTCGAAATGGCGCGGGAGCTGGGACTCAAGTTCGGTGTGGTGATCAACCGGGCCGGAATCGGTGATGACCGGGTGCACGACTTTTGAGGCTGGACAGGGAATCCGGGTGCTGGCCAAGATTCCGGATGACCGGAGGGTCGCGGAACTCTCGTCGAAAGGAGCCTTAATCGTCGAGCACCTTCCGGAGTACCGCGCGCTCTTTGAACGCCTGGCCGAAGAGGTTCTCCTGGAAGTGGAGTTCCTGAGTCTTTAAATTGTGTGGGATGGAAGACCTGTACGGGCTAGAGGCAGATATTGCAGATTGAGACGCCGGAATCGCGAGTTCCTGTTTTCGGTGAGTTCTTGACTGTCTTGAGTTTGGTTGTGCGGGGCGGATGAGAGCAGTTCGAGTACCTGACCGGCTACGAAGGAAACGGCTTTGCCGCGGACACAGGAAACGCGGAAAGCGACCTGTTGAGTATCACGGCTGTCCACCCGATGAGGCTTGACGCTGTCGAGATCTTCCTGGCTGAAGCGGGAGTTGACCGGTCGCTGGTGGACCGCCTGGTCGCGCGTGGCGATCTCGTGGAAGTGGATTACGGAGGACACAGGTTTCTCCTCCGAAAGTTCACCCGGCCGGGAAGATCGACGTTACACGGGGATGGGGCAAATACGCAGGATTGGGTGACAGACTCGTTGAAAGGATCGGGATCCTGCCACCTTGATCGTTCGAGTGTCGGGCGCATGAAGGGAGCAGGTTGAATTCATGAAAGAACTCGTTGTTATCAGTGGAAAAGGAGGAACCGGAAAGACCAGCCTTACCGCGTCGTTTGCAGTGCTGGCCAGCCGGCCCGTCCTCGCGGATTGTGACGTGGACGCCTCGGACCTGCAGTTGATCCTGTCTCCCCAGGTGAAAGAGCGGCATCGGTTCATCAGCGGGCACGAGGCGTGGATTCGGCAGGAGGACTGTCTCGGTCGTGTGGGGCCTGCGCCACAAATTGCCGTTTTGATGCCGTGAAGGTGACCGGCAAACCGCCTGTCGCTGTCCGATATTCGATCGACGCGACCGCCTGTGAAGGCTGTGGAGTCTGTGTTCGTTCCTGTATTGCCGGGGCGATTGACTTTCCGGAGCGGGACTGTGGCGAGTGGATGATCTCGGATACCCGCTGCGGACCCATGGTTCACGCCCAACTTGGAGTGGCAGCAGATAACTCGGGAAAATTGGTCACGGAGATTCGTCGAGAGGCTCACCGGATTGCCAGGTTTTAGGGGCGTCCCTTGGTCATCCTCGGACGGTCCTCCGGGCATAGGCTGTCCGGTGATCGCTTCGTTGACCGGGGCCACCCAGGTTCTCGCGGTCACGGAGCCAACGGTGTCGGGACGGCACGATATTCGAGAGGTTGCTTTCCCTGACCCGGCACTTCGAAATCCCGACCTCGGTTTTACGTCAACAAGTGGGATATCAACCCCGAACTCGCAGACCGGATAGAGGAAGAAACTCGCCAACTTGGAGCCACGATTTCAGGACGTATCCGTTATGACCCGGAAGTGACCCAGGCCCAAGACCAGGGAGCAGGCGATGGTCGATACGCCGACTCCTTGTGCCGGGGATGTCGAACGGGTCTGCGGGGCGACTTGTGGACTGCAGTAGAACTGAATGGCGACACATTCCAGCTCAACTCACTCGGGATGCTTGCTTTGCGGAGACCGCAACCCGAGGTCGCTTCGTGGCCTTCACTTTGAATCCGACGGAAACGGAGGGGTCCGGGCCGGCTTCAGGGCGCAACCCTATTACCAGGGATACGACGGCATGCTGCACGGTGGCGTGATCGCGGCCCTGCTCGATGCAGGGATGACCCACTGCCTGTTCCACAGGAGAATTCAGGCGGTGACCGGGGACCTCTACGTACGCTTCGTTCACCCCGTAAGGTGCGGCGAGAACCTGGAGATTCGAGCCTCGCTTCTGTGTCGAGTGATCCACCTCTATTCCTGCTCAAATCCGAGGTGAGGACGGCGGGTCGAGTCCTCACCTGGGCAGAGGCTTAGTTCATGGCACGCAAGAGTGTTTAGGATTTCATGTAGCGGTGATCGTCGTCGAGCCAGAAGCTACACGCAAAGTGCCTTGACCTTGAGAAACAGGGTACTTGGGTTGATCCCCAGTTCCCTGGCCGCGGCCGCACGATTGCCATGATTACGGCGGACCGCTTCAACGATATGAACCGCCTCCCAGTCCTTGAGAGCCATTGCCCTTTTTCCCCCCCCCCCAAAAAAAAAAAAAAAAAAAAAAAAAAAAAAAAAAAAAAAAAAAAAAAAAAAAAAAAAAAAAAAAAAAAAAAAAAAAAAAAAAAAAAAAAAAAAAAAAAAAAAAAAAAAAAAAAAAAAAAAAAAAAAAAAAAAAAAAAAAAAAAAAAAAAAAAAAAAAAAAAAAAAAAAAAAAAAAAAAAAAAAAAAAAAAAAAAAAAAAAAAAAAAAAAAAAAAAAAAAAAAAAAAAAAAAAAAAAAAAAAAAAAAAAAAAAAAAAAAAAAAAAAAAAAAAAAAAAAAAAAAAAAAAAAAAAAAAAAAAAAAAAAAAAAAAAAAAAAAAAAAAAAAAAAAAAAAAAAAAAAAAAAAAAAAAAAAAAAAAAAAAAAAAAAAAAAAAAAAAAAAAAAAAAAAAAAAAAAAAAAAAAAAAAAAAAAAAAAAAAAAAAAAAAAAAAAAAAAAAAAAAAAAAAAAAAAAAAAAAAAAAAAAAAAAAAAAAAAAAAAAAAAAAAAAAAAAAAAAAAAAATAGGCTCCGGCTTTGTGCCCGAACAACTCGGATTCGAGCAATGTATCGGGAAGAGCACCACAGTTTATGGCCATGAACCTCTTGTTTCGCCGACCCGACAGGCTGTGGATCGCCCGGGCAAAGAGCTCTTTGCCCGTCCCGCTCGCCCCTTCGATCAGAATCGTGCTGTCACTGAGTGCTACATCCGGCAAGATGTCGAACAGCCGGCGCATCGGTTGACTGCGCCCGATGATGTCCGCAAACGTGTAGGTTTGCTGAACTTGTTTTCGAAGTTCGTCTACGAGGCTCATGTCCCGAAAGGTCTCGATGCCGCCAATGGTCTCTCCCTTTCGGTTCTTCAGAATTGCCGTGGACAGCGAGACCGGCACCCGGCGTCCATTCACGTCCAGAATGAAGATGTGCTTCGCAATCACCGGGCGTCCGGTTTCCATGGTTTGGCGGAGAGCACATTCGGATTCACATACGCTCGCCCGGAACACCTCGCAGCAGGGCCGGCCGAGCGCCTCCTTGGCGGGCACTCGGCGACGTCTTATTTTCGACCTGTAGAAAGCAATAATCTGCCAGTCTTCGTCGACCGCGAAGACTCCATCGAAGACAGAGTCCAACATGGCGTCACAAAGATTGAATTCCACTCTAGAATTCACACGCAACTTGAACCCCTTCACCACTGCCCAGTTTGACTAAAGTCATCGTCTTGGTTCCACAATCGGCAGATTCCTTCGGTTGAACCACCCGGATCCGCTCACAAACATTAGTATATACGCCGATCCGGGAAGGCGAACCGGGACCTGGCCCGGCAGACCGCAAACCAGGAGAGACCTCTCGTGAAACCTGGTCAAGACATACTGATTTGTCCAGTTTGGAAGCGGGATCCAGGGAGGCCATGCAGACTGCAGTTTCTCCAGCAGTGATCGTTGCAAAAAGCGTCGGTTTCGTCTCTGAGCAAGCCCCAATGATGGTGTGATTTGGCCTGTTGCCTCGGTCAAGACGGGTATCTCAAGATCGCGTCCTGGGGTTGTAATCAAACCTGCTTTCACAAGCCCCAAGGGACCACACGGTGACGGCAGGCTGTTCACTTCTGACATTCTCCGAGGTTGTGGCCCCCGACAGGACACTAGCATTCGCCCGTGGAGCTGGGGTGGCTGTATGAACTCGTACACTCCTTCGATCGCCGCTCTCCGCTCCTCGCAATCAAGGAGAAGAATCGTTATGACGTCTCAGTCGCTTTGGTCGATCATTCTCGCCGGAGGGGAAGGCACACGGATGTGTCCCCTGGTTGCCCGTTGTTTTGAACAAGGACGTCCGAAGCAATATTGTCGGTTCTGCGGAGCTAAATCGATGTTGGAGCAGACCATCGATCGAGCCCTTGACCTGGTTGAGCCACAAGCATTGATCACGGTGATCGGGACCGGCCATCGTGGTTTCGTGGCGGGCGGCATTCCCGGCCGGATTCTAGAGCAGCCCAAGATGCGTGGCACTGCGGTTGCGGTCTTTTGCGCCCCTAGCCCACGTACTCGACGAAAACCCTGAAGCCATAGTTCTCGTCCTGCCATCGGACCATTACTTCTATCCGCGGACCCGGCTTGCGATCGAGTTGGACGCCGCATGCAAGCTAGCTAAGGGCCATCCCCGCAATGCCGTCCTCGTGGGAGTGTTACCGGATGCGCCGGAGACCGATTACGGTTGGATCGCGCCCATTGGGGGTTCGGCATCCCAAGAACAGTCGGCCCGGTACTACAAAGTCTCGAGTTTCCACGAGAAACCGTCGCTGGGTCAGGCGAACCGTTGGCTAAAGAGCGGGATATCTGTGGAACACGATGATTACGATCGGTCGTGCTCAGACACTCTGGGAGTTGGGTCGAAAGGTCTTGCCGGAAGTGGTCGAGACTCTGGAACGTGTCGATTCTGCAAATCTCCGCAGTTCCTGGGGCCGATCTTCCGAAGATCGATGGAATGGAGTGTTCGAGAAGCTGCCGGAGGCAGACTTTTCACGGGATTTTCTGGCCCAGATCGCCACTCGCAGTCTGGTGATGCCTCTCGAAGGTGTCTTCTGGAGTGACTGGGGACGTCCCGAGAGGCTCTACAAGTCTCTGAGCCGAATGAGACAGGAATACCCTGAGTGGGCCCGCAGCTCCGACTGTGCGAGTCTTCAGGCCGTCTGGAATTGCTGGGCGTCCTAAACAGCGTGACAGGAGGAAATTGATGGTTCGACACCCTTTGATTGGCTGCAGAGTCGGTGTTCTGGGGAAAGGGGGAGCCGGAAAGAGCACGGTGACCGTTCTTTTGGCAAAGGCTCTCCGGAGACTTGGCTACGAGGTCTGTGTTCTGGATGCCGATTCGACAAATCTGGGCCTTGACCAGGTCCTCGGAATACCATCGGCTCCGGCTTCCCTGCTTGAGTACTTCGGTGGGGCGGTCTTCACAGGCGGTCGAGTCAGTTGCCCGGTGGATGACCCTACACCCTTGGCCGGGGCCGGAATCGTGCTGGCGGAGTTGCCGCAAGCCTACTACTCCATTACACCGGAAGGAATCCTGTATCTGGTGGCGGGCAAGATTGGTGGGCAGGGACCGGGATCGGGTTGCGACGGGCCTGTTTCAAAGATCGTGCGGGATGTCCGGATCCTTGACAACCCGGAACCGTATGTCACCGTGATCGACTTTAAGGCGGGCTTCGAAGATATCGCTCGGGGAGTCATTGCGAGCCTCGACCAGATCGTTGCGGTCGTAGACCCGACGACTGCCGCTATCCAGATGGCGATGGATCTGTACGAATCCGTTCAGAAAATCAGAGGCGGAGTCCGTCCAGCCACGAGTCACTTGCAGACCGCTGAACTGGTTGCGATCGCAAATCAAAACTTCGAACTGGCCGAGATCGCGGGTTTCTTCGTCGTTCTGAATAGAGTCCGTGATCCCGAAGTAGAGATCCGAATGATCCAGCGGCTTCGAGGGCGGGGACTTGATCCGACCGTGACCATCCCCGACGATCTCCCGATTGCCGGGGCATGGCTGGAAGGCGTTCCTTTTGAACTCCAGGACGAGGATGGGATCAAGGAAATGGTCCGGAAGCTTGAAGAGTCAGCAACGCCGAAAGGCCAAGCCAAGGAGGTCGCCCAATGAAGATATTGTTAGCCGTCGACGGATCGCTTTGCAGCGACGCGGCGATTACCGAGGTTGCCGCTCGACCCTGGCCCAAAGGGAGTTCAGTGGTGATTCTCTACGTTGTCCACCCCCGCGTGCCCCAAATTCCAGATCCGCTCTTCTCTCTTTACGCCGCACATGAGCAGTCCCTGGAGGAAGAACAGGAATCCGGACAAAGGCGGGTCGAAGATGCGGCGGAGCGAATTCGGCAGAATCTCACGGTCGACTTTGTAGAAGTCGAGACGATCGAGGGTTCTCCCAAGAAGTCGATCCTGAAGGAGGTTCGAAGGATCGCTGCGGATCTTGTGGTGCTGGGAAGTCACGGCTATGGGGTCATCGGCCGAATCGTGCGAGGATCGGTGTCCCAGGCCGTCCTCTCCGAAGCCCCTTGTGCTGTAGAAGTAATCCGTTCCCCGCAGGGACCCGTCAGTTCTGCGTCGAGGCCATGCAATTAGGCGAGAATCTGCTTCAAGCTCTCCAGATCACGCTCCTGGTCCTCGTCATGATGATTCTGGTGGACCTGGTCGATGTGCGAACTCAGGGGCGGTTGCGGTTGCTACTGAGAGGAGGGCAGTGGCGACAGTACATCCTGACGTCTCTCCTCGGCGCAACCCCGGGCTGCCTCGGGGCGTTCATGTCGGTAACCCTATACGTGCACGGCGTTGTGACTTTCGGGGCGATCGTCGCCTGTATGGTTGCCACTTCCGGGGACGAGGCCTTTGTGATGCTCGCCATGTTTCCCAAACAGGCCCTCCTGCTTTTCGGCATGTTGTTTGTGTTGGGGGTCGTGTTTGGCTGGATTGCTGATCGCGTGGCCGCCCTGCTCCGCATTATCCCTTGCGAGAAGTGCGGTAAGCAGGAGCACCACCCGGGCCACGAGACGGTGGGTCATTACTTGAGAGACCATGTCTGGGGACATATCGTCAAGCGCCATCTCTGGAGGGTCTTCATCTGGACCTTCCTGGCGCTCCTGATTGTCAGCAGCGGGACACACTACTGGGACCTGGGGGCAATCGTGAGAGCTCACCTTGGTATGGTGCTTATTCTGAGTGCGCTGTTCGGGATCATTCCGGAATCCGGGCCAAACCTGATCTTCGTGACTCTGTTCGCCAGCGGAATCATTCCGTTCTCGATATTGTTGACCAATTCCATAGTCCAGGATGGGCATGGGATGCTGCCGCTCTTGTCCTACACGGTCAGAGACTCAATCCTGATCAAGGCTCTGAACCTGATATTCGGGTTGGGTGTTGGTGGGTTAGTCTACCTTGCGGGCTTCTGAAAATGGGCTGGAAGAAGCTGCGGGGGAGTGGAAATGTAGCGGCTCCTTGGACGGCCGCGCGTCTGATGATCGACAGGGACAGATCAAGTTCGACATCTGACTGCAGTTCCAGCAGAGCTCCGGATCAGTTCTCCGAGCGTGGTTTTGTCGAGCCGGCTTTCCGATTCGTCCGGACAGAGCGTTACCTGAATCTGAAGTAGGTCGTCCAAGGCTTTCAGGAGTCCGTAGACATCCATCGGCTGGATCCAGGGTTTCCCGGCAAGTTCGACGAGTTGATTCAAGACCCGAGCGCTGCTGGTGCACATCTCGAGGTCGACGACGTACTCGACACAGCCCGAGCGATCCAGTACGAGTTCGAGACGGTCGGGTTCAACGTACCAGTCGCCCCACCGTTGTTGGATGTTGCTCCCCTTGTTGTTCATAGTTGACCTCCGGGGGCTTCGGTTCCAGGCTTGGTTGTCCCTCCGGGCCCGGCCCGGTTCCATAGCGCTATCGGTCACGTGCGGCCACGACGGGAACGGCTCTGCATTGAGCTCGATCGAAGGGCCGAGTTGGGCCCTCCTGTGCTTTCGTTCGACATTCTCGGGCGGTTGGTGAGAGTCCCACCCTGGATGCGCATCACCGGTAGCATACTGGTCAAGGAGATTTCGAAGCTGCTTATCGGGATGTGGCCCCACGAACTTGCCGACGAGCTTGCAATCGGAGAACACGAGAATAGTGGGAATCCCTTGCATGCAGAACTTCGCCGCGAATTCCGGCCACCGTTCGACATCCACACGGGCAAGTACGCACTGGCCGTGGAATCGTTCTGCGTGCCGCGTCAGCGTGTCGGCAACTTCGCCACCGGAGTGGCACCGCTCAGCCCAAAATTCGAGGAGTACGATTCGTTCCCTTGATGCTCTGAGGATCTTCTTCTCAAACTCGTCCGGCTCGAGATTCAGAATCGGCTCCCGCGCTTGTACGGTCATGAGGGCTACCCTCCATCCCGCCAACGTCCATTTCACGGCTTCAGGAGTCGCCGCAATCAAGTGGCGACAGCTTGAGTTGCAGAGCAGCTGATTACCGTGTTCACACCACGATCACATATCTGCTGAAAGCAAACCGCATTCCATAAGTGACCCGTGTTCTTCTTCCCTTGAGACCGTTGCCAGAGAGCACGTTGAAGCTGCCTGGCCTTGGAGAAGCCGGGCCGGGGCATTGCAAAATGCCTCTGTGAGAACGGTTGTCGTTGCACGGTGCAGGCTTTTGAGTCGTTCAACAGAAGCTCTCAAAGCGGCAGGGTAGTCGGTTGAACCGGCACGCTATCAATCCTGGCAAGGAGGAACCGGAGGTTTGGGCTGGCAGAGTCGGTGCGCCGTCTCTGGAAGGTAACTTGCGTTGAAGTCCGGCGTGAAAGTCGCAGTACCCTATTGGAGGGGACGAGTCTCTCCGGTCTTTGATGCCGCGAATCATCTTCTCATGCTCGACTTGGAGGTCACCGGCAAAATTGCTTGCTCCGAGAAGAGCATTGTTCTCTACGATCCTTCGCGTCGTGCAACCCAGGTTGCCGATCTGGGCGTGGATGTCTTGATCTGCGGCGCTATTTCGAGATCACTCAAATTGCTCCTGGAATCGAAAGGCATCGAAGTTCTTGACGAGGTCTGTGGGGATGTCCCTGGCGTCCTGAGAGCATACACAGAAGGACGCCTCGACGACAAAACGTTCGTGATGCCCGGAGCCAGAACAAGCCCGAGGTCTACATCAATGCGAAAGCCCAGACGAGGCCAGGAGTAGGTTCCAGTCGATCTTCCTCGCCTCAACCTTCGGTCCCGGTGGCCCCCTCTGTCCCTTCAAGAATGGAAATCGCCTCGGCTTCGCTCATCACAGGGTTGTCGTGCTGTACACCGAGGGCGCTGGTCATCCAGGGGTAGATCTCAGTGATGTCGACCAGGCCCAGTTGAGCGGTGGTCGTTCCCGCGCCGTAGACCGCGATCGGCACCGGCCCCGCGGTGTGCTGTCCGGCCGAATACTGGATGTTCAGGTTGTCAGGGTTGTCAAAATTCATGCCGGCGGCAACCACGGAGGCCAGCGAGTTGGCCGGTTGTTCGTGGTAGGCGGCGATATTGGCGATCCGGGGATGCCCCTGGATGGCGTCGGCAATGATGGCGGCCTTTTCCGGTTTGAGAGAGAGGCCCAGGTAAGTTCTGGCCGCTTCCGCTATCTCGGACGCCTGCGGCGACGATCCGAGCTGACCCAGGATGTGTTCGTAGGATGCCTCTTCGCGAGCCGATCCGATCGAAGGAAGTGGAGGACCTTTGATACTCGGTTCCGATTCCATAGATGGCGCCGCCTCCGGTCCCATGATCCGATCCCAGAATCAGCAGCGTCCCCGGATTTCGGTCAGTGAAATCAAGGACGATCTCCAGCGCCTCGTCAGCTGCCAGCACGTCCCAAAGCATGGCCCCGGGATCGTTGTTGTGATTGGCGTGGTCGATTCGTCCAGCTTCGATCTGGACGACGAATCCTCGGGACGAAGCCGACAGTAGGTCGAGGCCCGTCCTGGTGATATCGGCCAGGCTTGGGCCTTCGACTCCCTGATAGCGGCGATCGATTTCGTAGGGCATGTGCGAATTGCTGAACGTGCCGAGTACTTTTGATCCCGCGAGCGCCTCGAGTTCTTCCGCCGTCCTGACAACTGAATATCCCTTGGCTGCGAACTCTCCATAAAGGTCTCGTCCGTCACCTCGGCTAGCGGACCCGAAGTGTCTGGAACCTCCTCCGAGGATCACATCCGGTTGCAGTTCCAGGTATTGGGCGGCAATCTCGTCTTCGTTGTCCCGGTCCTTGACGTGGACCGAGCATCCGGCGGGGGTTGCGTGAGTTACCCGGGCCGTTGTGATGAGACCGGTTGACTTTCCTTGTCCCTTCGCCACTTCCAGGATTGTCGTCAGCTTCTGTCCGTCCGGGAAGACGCCGATGTTGCCGTTGCCTGTCCTTCGTCCGGTTCCAAATGCGGTTGAAGCAGCAGCAGAATCGGTGATGATGCTCGTAAGACTGTGGGTAAACATCGATCCTGACCTTCCAAGTGTCAGGAGCCGTTCCAGCGCCAGGGCCCTCCCCTTACTGCGGTGAATGAAGTGGCGGGCGACCGCGAGGTCTTCCCAGCTGAATCCGTCATAGACGTAGAAGATGATGTTTCGAGCCGAACGAACCGGTGGCTCAGGGTGAATCGACTGGGCGGAGCCAAATTTGGAAGAGAAAGCCGCTCCCAATCCGACCAGTCCCGAGTGGGTCAAGAAATCTCGTCGTTTCATCAGTGAGTACCTCCAGGGTCGATCGCCCTGCCTGTGAATTTATGAGCATTCCGTCCGTCGACGGAGCCGCAGCTCGTCGCGTCGAACCGAATTGTACCTTGAATTGGGAGATTACCCGGGATCCGCTGCCGTGACCTCGGGGGTGTTCCGGGATCGCACTAGCGAACAGAAGATAGAAGACCGGGGGAGGAATCGGGAATCGAGAAGCGAGCATCGAGAATGGTTGTCGAATGACGAAGACCGGGTGTTTCTAACGCCATCGCGGCCCATCTCGCTTAGGCGTGGGTTCATTCTCGCTTCCCGCTTCTCGATTCCCGATTCGAAAAAAGTTTCACTCTCTCAACGGTCTCCGCGAAGCGCGGGGGCGGGGCTAACCTGGGATCTCGGCTTCGACCAGTTTGGCAAGTAGCGTTAGCGATTCCTGCCAGCCAAGGTAGCAGGCTTCCGGAGGGATGACATCGGGCACGCCTTCCTGCACGATCTCCAGTCCGGTGCCAACGGAAACCTCCTTTAGCGTAATAGCCACCTGGAGTTCGCCGGGCAGGTTTGGAACGCCGTTCACTCGATCAGTTCAACTCGAAGGTGAGCACCTGGTGCACGGGCCAGTTTGGCATCACATGTTAGGAGGACCGTTTCCAGCGCTTCGGCCAGAGCCACATAGACGGCATCATAAGCAGACAGATTCTCCCGTAACCCCCAGACCCGTTCCAAAAGCGGTTCATGTGGGTGCCGTTCCAGGTCGAGCGATCGCAGATCTTCGAGAACCGTCAACGCCGCTGCGGGTTCGAGTTCACCTTCCCTCACGAAGCGGCGCAGCACCTGGGTGATTTCGACGTCGGCGAGATGCGGGACGTGGAGACTGAGGGCCGGGTCCTGGATCCGAACGCTGACGGACTTTCCACGAGCAGTGCCCAGAAGCAACTCCAGAAGAGCGGAGGCGTCGAGGACGATCACCTTGCGTCTCGCTCCATCCGAATCGCCTCGGTCGGGCTCAACTTGAAGACCCGATCGGCTTGAGTCCGGAGCCGTTCCAGTACCTCATGGCGCATTGGGCGCTCCAACGACTTGCGCAACTCACGCAACACGTAGTCCGACATCGACATCCCTTCAAGGGCCGCCCGGGCCTTCAGGCGCCGATGGAGTTCAGGCGGTACATTGCGGATCTGAACCATGGTTTTTGACATGAAATTAGTCTATTTTCATCGCTATTTCATGTCAATGGCGGCTCCTCAGGCCGAGGCGATCCTGCAGAAGTCAACGCATTTCTCCACCTCGGCAACCGCATTCGAGCCACTGGGTGAGGTACTTGAGCAGGTCCTCCGCCGTGCTGGGCATGCTTCGGAAGCTGTACGTGATGGCGCCGATTTAAACCCCACCGAAATTGGAGTCGGATTTGCCCGGACGGGACTGCAGAACCGGCGCTCCGAATCCAGAGCCCGGCACCACAGCAGCAGCGGCTGCTGCCGCCGTCATCGTTCCAAACAACTCCCTTCGAGTGACTTGTCTCTGCATCCCGGCATTCTTGCTCATCAGTGATCTCCTGGCTTGATTTTGGACGTCTCATATTCGACGACGACAATACTGTTGATCGGGTCGGGCGCCTCCTGGGGAACCTCAAACTGGATCGCGCGGCGAAACTTCGCGACCGGCAGGGGAGTGCGGGACTCATCGAGCAGGAGGTAGACCTTTTTGAGGCCGCGTTCGAATTCGAAGAAGGGATATTGATAAAAGATCTTACCGTCCTTGGGCCACCTGAACACGTGGAGGTAGTCCCGGTCAGGCCGCCGGGTCACCATGTCGATATCGGCCTCCCATCTCATGTCCGGCCCCGCTGCGACTCCATAGATTGCCTCACCGTTGGCAGCTGTCCAGCGGCCAACCTCCTTCAGGATTCTCACCGATTCGTCGGGAAACCGTCCCTCGGCGGTGGGCCCGACATTGAGCAGGTAATTGCCCCCCTTGCTCGCGATGTCGCAAAGGTTAAAAACGATGGTCCTGGCGTCCTTCCAGTTGTCGTCGTGACTGTTGTAGCCCCAGTGACCGTTCATGGTCATGCAGACCTCGAAGGCGGTTGCCTGACTTCCCCCCGGGATCTGCTGTTCCGGAGTGCCGTAGTCCGCGCCGACGCCACCGAAGCGATTGTTTACGAGGCAGTTCGGCTGCAGTTCATGGATCATGGAGACCACGTCCTTTGCCCGCTGCAGTTCGGCTGGCGACTGGAAGGCGTCCCCGTACCAGTCGAACCAGATAATCCCGACCGGGCCATAGTTGGTGAGCAGTTCCCGGACCTGGCCCTGGAGGTAGTCCATGTACTTCAGGAAGTCGGCATCGGGATTGGCGAAACCGTGGAAGCCCTCGGGATGCCGCTTGTCCCGCCGGGTGTAGAGTGTCGGATAGTCCGGATGATGCCAGTCCTGTACCGAATAGTAGAAGCACAGGGTGATGCCCTGTCGGCGGCACTCTCGGCGAGCTCTTTCATCGGATCCCGGCCGAAGGGCGTGGCCTCCACAATGTCATAGTCGGTCAACTGGGAGTCGTACATGACGAAGCCTTCGTGGTGCTTGGTCGTGATCACCATGTATTTCATCCCGGCCTGTTTCGCTACCGACACCCACTCCTTTGCGTCGAATTCGACCGGGTTGAATTGGCCGGCAAGCTTCTCGTACTCGGCTCCGGGAATACTTTCCTGGAACTGAATCCACTCCCCGTGGTTGGTCCGCCCATTCCATTCCCCCGCCGGGAGAGCATAGAGACCCCAGTGAATGAACATCCCGAATCGGGCTTCACGAAACCACTCCAGGCGATCTTTGTTTCCCAAATTTGCGGGTGATCTCATGGTCGAGCCACCTGGTAGCGGGTCCGTTTTTGCACACGCAGACGTAAGGGTGAGGAGAGCGAGAACGAGAACGGAGAGACCTTGAGTGAGGGAACTTATCGCTGAAACTCCAAGCGATGATCGAACGATCTTCATGGCGCCTCCCTGGGCACGGAATTCGTGGGGTCCAATGCAGGAACCGATTCAATCACGTTCGGTGAGTGTCCGCTACCCTGCGAATCCCCGCAGACTTGCTATGCAGTTGCCCGGCAGACTATCTTGGGCACGCTGTTGTTTGCCAACCCCCATCATCAGAGAGGTGTCCATGCACGGGTTTGAGTCCTGGAAACGGTTGATTGCGACGTTGGCTGTAACCTCTTTCGTCCTGGTTTCCCTGTCTGCCCAGGACGCAGGAACGCGGCGATTCATGATGGGCAAGACCCGGGAAATCGTCTCCACGCCGAATGGCATGGTGGCGACCAGCCAGCCTTTGGCCGTCATGGTTGGTCTGGACGTCCTGAAGCGAGGGGGCAACGCCATCGATGCAGCGGTAGCCGCGAACGCCATGATCGGACTTGCGGAACCCGCCAATTCCGGAATCGGGGGCGATTTGTTCGTGATTTACTGGGATGCCCGATCACAGAAGCTCTACGGACTCAATGCGAGTGGACGCTCGCCCTACGCAATCGATGTCGATGCCGTGAAATCGCGGGGCTACACGGCGATTCCGGCTCAGGAGCCGGCGGTTTGGACGGTGCCCGGGTGCGTTGATGGCTGGTCGATGCTGCTGGAGCGTTTTGGAACCATGGATCTTGGGCAATTGCTGCAGCCTGCAATCGGATATGCCGAGAGCGGCTTTCCGATCAGGGGTTGGGACGATCCGGGGCCTGCCTACTACGACATTCCCGGGTTCGCCGACACCTACATGTCGGACGGCCACTTTCCGAAGAACGGCAGTTTCTTCAAAAACCAGGCCCTGGCGGACACCTATCGAATGATCGCCCGCAGCGGTCGCGATGCCTTCTACAAAGGTGAAATTGCCGAGCGCATCGTGGAGTTCTCAAAGCGGCACAACGGGTTTCTCAGCATGAAAGATTTTGCCGATCAGCACGGACAGTGGGTCGATCCGGTTTCGGTTGACTACCGGGGCTATCAAGTCTGGGAACTTCCTCCCAACGGGCAGGGAATCGCCGCGCTCCAGATGCTGAATATTCTCGAGGGGTACGACCTTGCCTCCATGGGATTCAACAGCGCCCAATACCTGCATGTCTTGATCGAGGCCAAAAAGCTGGCCTTCGCCGACCGCGCCCGCTACTATGCCGACCCGGAATTTGCGAAGATCCCGCTCGATCGCCTGCTCTCCAAGGAGTATGCCGCCGAGCGGCGAAAGCTGATCCGGCCCGACCGCGTCCTGATGACCGACTCGCCGGGCGACATGCCGGAAGAGCGCGATACCATTTTCATGGCGGTTGCCGACAAGGACGGCAACATGGTGAGCCTGATTCAAAGCAACTCCTGGGCGTTCGGATCGGGATGGGTGCCGAACAACCTCGGTTTTGTACTGCAGAATCGGGGTGCGATGTTCAACCTCGATCCGGAGCATCCCAACGGGCTGGAGCCTCACAAGCGCCCTTTCCACACCATCATCCCCAGCTTTGTCACCCGGAACGGCCGGCCCTGGCTGAGCTTCGGGGTGATGGGCGGCAACATGCAGCCTCAAGGCCACGTCCAGGTGCTGGTCAACATGATCGATTTCGGAATGGACATCCAGGAAGCGGGGGACGCCCCCCGAATCCGTCACATGGGTTCCAGCCAGCCCTGGGGGGAGCGGATGGAACAGGGCGGGTCGGTCGCATACGAGGTCGGCGTGGCCCAGGGAGTCATTCGCCAGCTCGAGCACCTTGGACACCGCACAAACCCGCTGGGAACACAGCAGTTTTTCGGGGGCTACCAGGCCATCCTCAACGATGGGGAAGGGAACTGGCACGGAGCGAGCGACCCCAGGCGCGCCGGCTGCGCCTTTGGCTACTGAATACCGGTGTCGGCCAGTGCCTCCTCGATTCTTCGAGCCAGTTCTTCGGCTCGGAACGGTTTCTCGATGAATCGGGCGTCTCGAGCAAGGTCGGAATCCTTGACTTCCGGGGAACCCGACAGAAAGAGCACTGCGGCTTCCGGGCGATCACGACCGAGCTGGTACGCAAGATCCAGACCGCTGATGCCGGGCATCGCGATGTCGGTGAGCAAGAGGTCAATTCGCCTCGGGTGCTGCGCTGCCACTCGGAGTGCCTCCCCGCCGTTGGCGGCCGTGAGGACTTCATATCCCCAACGACTGAGAGATCGCTCGAGGGTTTTTCGAAGGGCGGGGTCATCATCGACCAGAAGGACGGTAGCTGAGCCGGTTGGAACCGCTCGTTGACTTGGCTCGGCCTCGCTGTCGCCATCTAACGGCAGAAGGATGCGGAATCGAGTCCCGTCGCCGGTGAGACTGTCGAACGACACGTGGCCCCCGGCTCCGGTAACGATCGCATAGACAGTGGAAAGCCCCAGGCCGGTTCCACCCAAATCCGACTTGGTTGTGAAAAATGGTTCAAAAATGTGGGGGCGAAACTCTTCAGGAATCCCGGTGCCCGTGTCTTTCACTGTAATCTCGGCGAACGTCCCCCCGGCCAGGTTGAGAACCTCCGATTCGGTCAACGTGATCGCTCGTGTCCGGATGACGAGGCAACCCCCTTCAGGCATGGCATCTTTGGCATTGACACAAAGATTCATCAGTACCTGCTCGAGCTGGGACTCGTCCAGGAGGATGTTTCCCAGCCTTGGGTCCAGATCCAGTTCGATCGCAATCCTTTTACCCAGCATCGGTGCGAGAAGCTTCTTGAGGTCTTCAATTAAGGGATTGATTTGGGCCGATATCTGAACCTTCTTCTTCCGCGCGAAGACCAGCAGACGATCCGCCAACTCGGTCGCTTTGCTGCCGGCCTCGATGATCTGTGCCAGGGCGTCGGAAATTTCCGGGAACTCCTCCTCGGGGAGGTCCATTCTGACCAGTTCCGCGTGAGCAACGATCACGGTGAGAAGGTTTTTGAAGTCATGCGAAAGGCCACCGGCCAGGTGGCCGAGGCTTTCCATTTTTTGTGCATGAATGAGTTCCCGCTCCATCTGCTTTTGTTCCGTGACATCCCGGCCGGAACCAAAGAGAGAACCTTCCTGGTCGAGCAGGATCATGGTCCAGAACAGTGTTCGGTAACTACCGTCCACACAGCGGCATCGATTCTCCAAACCGGTTATCGGCTGACCCTGGGCGACCTGCTTCTCGGCTGCAACCGTGGCCGCGAGGTCCTCAGGGTGGACCAAGTCTCTCCACGGGCGAGAGGTAATCTCATCCAGGGGCCAGCCGAGGACGTGCCTCCAAGCCGGATTCAGCTCTCTCAGTCTTCCGTCAGAGTCCGCGATAAAGAGCAGATCGGGGGAGTGTTCGAACATCTGTTGGTGCAGGCTCTCGTCTCTCTGCTGGGCGGTGACTTTTGCTACCAGTGCCTCAAGTGTTCTCTTGTCTTCGTCAAGTTTCTGATAGGCATCATGTTCATTCTTGACGTGGCGGTGGAACCAGAGGGCAAGCACCAGGCAGGTGACCGCAACGTAGGCCAGACCCTTGATCGTTTGCCATGTCAGGGATTCCTCGGAGACTCCGAGTAGGAACTCCAGGCCGTAATCGGAAACGATGATCCAACTTCCGGCCACGCCGACATAGAGGAAGATAAACCAGAGTGTCTTTCGCCGTGGAGGTGTCATGCGCTTTCCTCCATGAGCAGCAATTCGCCGAATTGAACGTCCATGTTTTCGAAAACCATTCGCCTCAAAGGAACTCTAACCGAGGATGGCCTTTAACCGGATGACAATTCGGCATACCCGAACACGCCGGGCCTACAGTGTTCGGAATGTCCGAACAGGCGAGCGAATTTGAAGCATTTCCGAGGTCCATCGAGGATGGTCACCCGGATTATCGGCGAAGTGTCGTTGCTGGGTATTGACAGCGAGCGAAGCCGCCGATAACGTTTCTCCGCACAGTGTCACAAGGGGGGAAATCATGCTTTCCGGGCTATCGGTGAACGATTTTGTCAGACAGCGGCTTCGACGACTGCGGCTCTCCAAGAACGTCGGTGTGAGAGAAATTGCGGAGCGAGCCGGCATTCATACGAGTTCTTATGGGTCAATGGAAGCCGTGCATACCGTTTGAACCTGGAGTCACTGTTCAGGGTGCTGGCAGCGCTCGAGATCGACATCACGGCGGTTTGGCCGTTGGAGGTGTCGGGTACCCGCGCCGAGGACAACGAACTCCTCTACTTGAGGCGGCTCCAGGAGTTTCGGCTGGGAGAGGTCATTCGCCTGTCCCAGGCTGAAGGAGGCGCGTTGTTCGAGGCCCGGGGCCGATCGTGCCGGATCGTGATGTATCAGAACCTGAGCGACTTCCTGCTCGATCGATGCCTCGTCCGCCTGGAAAACGGAGACCCGCCCAACCAGGGGATGTGGTGGCACCAGGATTTCCTCAACACCACCTACCATTTCTTCCTCAAGGCGGAAGGGTGCCCGAGTTTCGTGGAGAAGCTGGTTCAGCACTACCTCGTCAACTGGTGTGCGCTGTTCTGCTGAGGACTCAGAACGACTAGAGCGCGGACCAGCCTGAGTTCCAGCGCGGAGAGCACCGCGAATGTCGTTGAGGCTGGCCGAGAGCTTGCTCTTCCAGGACATGACCCAGTAGGCAACGTAAAAGGCGGCAATCAGCCCGTAGGACTTCAGACCCAATTCCCGTGTCCGGATGAGCCCCAGGACGTCTGCCCTGAGCGAGCGGGAATACTCCGTGAAGAGGAACTTTCCTTTGCCCGATCTTGACATCAGGTACTGCGTGTCGGGCGCTTCCAGCATGATCAGGATCACTTCCAGGTTGAGGTTGGCCTCGCTGAGCTTCTCGCGATCCGATTCCCGGACCTCGATCCGGGCCAGGTGGTAGTATGCCGCAACGATGGCCACGCAGACGACCAGTCCCAGGAAGTAGATCTCAATGTAGTCATCGAATCTCATTAGCTGGATGGCCTCTCGTAGAGAAGGTGCAGCATCAAACGGACGCTCCGCTGCAATCCCAGGTTCAGCGTGCGCTGTTCCGCCGACGCGCTTGCCGGTGCGTAGTTCCAAAGGCCGGCTGTGAAGATCAGCAGGGCCACGCCGTAGATAGCCGGAACCCCGAACTGGAAAAACTCAAATCCGATTCGGTCCTGGAAATAGCTCAGGAAATTCAACGACTGGCAGGTGACCATCAGGGTCATCCCGCCCAGAATAGCCTTGAGGTTCTTTCCCGGGTCGATGTCCCGTCGTTCCAGCAGGTAGAGGTAGATCAGCAGGGTCAGAACCATTTGAAAAACCAGGCTGATCGCCTGAACCCGGTCATAGCCGTAGACTGGTAAGAACCCTACGAAAACGAACACCGGAAGCCCCACCAGGAGCGAGAGCACGGCGAGCACACTGGTGGCGTGGGGCGCCTCACTGCCGAGCCTGAAGTTCCGGCGGGCCAGGTCGATGAGCACCCAGATCTGCAATGCTGGGGTCAGGGTCGAGTATGCGTAGTAGTGAACCCGGTACACTGACGACTCCAATCCGAAGTCCAAGATGATCCAATCCGAGATCAGGACTGAAACCGTCTCGAACACCAGATAACCCACAAACACCCGGTAGCGGGCAGCCAATCTCTTGCGCACGATCCGGACGACCAGTACCACCAATAGTAGCCGTGTTGACATACGTCGGGATTTCAGACGGCGACATCCCCTGAAGTCTATTCGCGATCTCAAGCTTAGATCAAGGACTCCGTTTTCGTCACCACTTTTCGGAATTTCCGAACACTCGAACGCCAAAGTGTTCGGTCCTGCTGAAAATTTTTGGTCCCAACCGTGGGCCGGGTCTAGGCTGCGTGGGTCCGATGGACAAGAAAGGGAGTAAGAAATGGTTGAGTGGATTTTGGTTGTGACCTTAATGGCATTGTCGGCTGTCGCTCCGACGGATACGCAAACCGGCTCAGGAGTGGAGTCTCAAGATACGACGGTTCAAACGGAAGACTGCTGTCCGAGTCCTCCGCCTCCGCCTCCACCGCCGAATACTAGAGGATGACGGCGGTCAACAATTCGGAGCAGACTCTTGCGCAGTGCAGGACGCGGACTTCCCCTTAGAAGGGGCAGGGCCGGTGGTGGGAACGTAGACCCCTGAGCCGGCGATGCCCCCCACCTGCCGATCACGCGAAGGAGTCCGCGATGCTGGGCATTGGCCAAAGGGAGTGTTGACCGCTTCGTTTTGGTTCTGAACACCAACTGATCGCCATGTTCAGTTCTCTCGTGGCCGTATTCACTCCTGGGTTGATCTGACCATTGTTCCTGGGCCTCGGCGTTGTTACGATCTGATGAAAGGGAGGTTCGAGCGATGGACCTTGGCGGGCAAGATTTCCGGCGGCTTACTTCCCGGCGTTCGTTTCTGGGTGGCTGGACCCTGGCGGTCACCGGCTTGGCAGCATTCGGGTTGCCTCGATCGGTCAGGGGGAGTCCCCAAGACAACGGCACTTCACCCTACTTCGAACGGCGAGGAGTGACCGTTTGGGCGACGGATTTAGCCAGATGGGACTGGCCGGCGAAGGCACATGCCGCCGGGTTGAACACGATTGCTACGCATCACGACCCGGCGGAGATTCTGGCTTTTCTCGGCACTGAGAAGGGCAAGGTTTTTCAGGCGGATTGTGCCCGGTTCGGCCTGGACGTGGAACACTCGCTCCACTCCTATTCCACGCTTCTGCCCCGGGACCTTTTCACGAAGGACCCGTCAATGTTCCGGATGAACCGGGACGGAGCGGACCCCGGATTCCAACTTCTGCGTCAGTTCGATACGTGCCCTTGGGATTGTCACCGAAAATGCGGCTGAAGTGGTCGCAGTTGCTCCGGTCGACCACGGGGCGATACCTCTACATTTCGGATGACGCCAAGAATCTGTGTTCTTTGCCCGAAATGCCGCATTTACTCGCCCAGTGACCAGACCCTGATGGTCCAGAATTCGATCGTCAAGGCGTTGCGGCGTGAGAACCCAACCGCAACCGTCAGCCATCCGGCATACGTTCCACACCCTGGCTCCGCCTCGCCAGGTGAAGCCGGATCCGGGAGTCTTCCTGGAGTGGGCTCCGATCACACGAACCCACGATCGGCCCTATACGGATCGCAGTGCAAAGGACGGCGAACATGGCCGGCTGGTGGACCAGCTCTATGCCAATCTCGAGATCTTCGGTTCAGAGGGCGCCCAGGTTTTCGAGTACTGGTTTGATTCTTACCGGGCCAGTGGCTGGAAGACGAAGGAGGAGAGATGGGTTCGGGCTCCATGGAATCCCGAGGTGCTACACGAAGACCTGGAATTCCTCAAGAAGGTCGGAATCCGGAATATCACTTCGGTCACCTGTTGGGTGAACCAGGATTACGTAGATCGGTTCGGAGAACCGCCGCTGCTCGACTACGGCCGGGAGCTGTTGAGCTGGAAAATGTGAACGACTGCCTTGAGGCTTCATCCTTGGATGAACTGGATGAACTGGCCTCGCTTGGATCGAGTTCGGGGCGATCTCAGAGACTTTGAGGCTGCTGTTCACGGTGCGATCGTGAAGAGCCTGCATTTCCTACTCGAGCGCCGCGCCGGACGTTCGGATGTACTTAGCACTGATGCCGGAGGCCGGAACCGTTCGGATTGAGGCAAGATCCAGGATGGGCAATCCATGATGATCTGAAGTTTCCACATGGACCTCCTACTCTCCCTTTAAATCGGCGGTGGCGTGCAGTGCGCCGTAACCTGTCGCACTCTTTCGATTTCCCCCCGTGTGGACAGGGGCGCCGTTGGCTCAGATCTTAATTCGCGCAATCAATCCGGCGGGCTTGGGGGACACGGGCATGGTGGCGAATTGTCCGGTCGGGACTGCAGGACGGTGGCGGCGGTTCGGCCGTCTGCCCGGGCCCGAAGGGTTCCTTCAAACGCGGTGAAATCAATGCTGGGAGCCCACTGAAACTGGTCCAGGAAGAGGGCTCGATGCGCTCCGATACCCAGCTTGAGCCTGCCCTGAGACAGAACCGTTCGGGCGGCATCCTCCGGGAATCGTGAACTCCGTCTCGCCCGAGACGATTTCGCCGTTCAGTTCGACCGACAGAGGACCTCCCAGGTCACCAGAAGACCAGTGCGAAAGATTCAAATCGCAAGAAAAGGGGATAGACTTCACTTGCTGGGCTGTCAAAAACGCGACTTCCCCCAAGTAGTCCAGGCAGCTTGCCTGGCATGTCGGCCGGGCAGCCCTGCCCGGCATCCAAGGGAATCCGGGCAGCCTTGCCCGGCGAACCGCAAGCAGGACGGTTCCGCCGGGCTGGAAGCCCGCGGGTACATCTCAGGCTCGGCAGCCTGGATTACTCTTTGGCGGCGCTGGAGCCGAAATACCCCGGGTGTTGCCGGCCTGAAATGGTCACGGCCCCGACTTGACCAGGTCGTGGATCTCGATCGTCCGGTTTCCCGAATCGTCGGTCATCTCCAGCGTAACGCGATAGTCTGCTTCGGGGAGTTCCGGTACGACCGCGCTGAACCAGGTGTCTCCGGCCGCCTTGTCGCCGTTCAGGCCCTTGTCATTCAACTCGACTTCGACCGCGAAGGTGGGATTGGAGACTCGGGTGATTGTGGCGCGGGCCGATTTGACCGCTCCGCCCTCGATGAGCTGGGTTTCGAGCAGGTTGCCCGGCAGCAGTTCCGCCGAGCGGACTGCCGGGGGAGTGGTGTCGGCTCCGGTGACCGGAACGGTTACCAAGCCCTGATTCAGGGTGTGCTCCGGGGCGTTCGGGACGAGGTATTCGGCGAAAAAGGCGATCCGGTGACCGGCTGGACAGTCTGCGGCAATGGTCGGCATCGAGTACTTGGCCGAGGCCCCGACGTGATCGTAGTTTCCCCAGTAGTCGGAAAAGCGAAGGTTCAGCCCGGCCGGATTTACGCAGCGGTCGGCCGAGCGGAGGGACAGGAGGTGAAAGACACCCTGGTCTCGGACGACCGCGACGATCGATTCCCCGGGATTGACCCGGCCGTCGCCGTTGCCGATACCCAGCATCCGCTCCTCGACCTGGTTGCCTCCAACCTGGACATTGAGTCGCCGGCCGTCAGCGAATTCCACATCCCGGAGTTCTTCGACTTCAGGAACGAGCATGACCTCGAACGGGACCTGCCAGCTCCGCCCGGTTGCGTCTGTCAAGTGAAGCTCGAACGCAGCAGCGGCCTGAATCCGGTCTTTCACTTCGAAACTGAAATCCGGGCTGATCCGACTCTGGCCCGGAACCAGTTGTTCAACCTCTGTCTCTCCCGGGAAGATGGCGACTCCCTCGTTCGGTGACGTCAAAGAGAGGGTGACCTGTTTCGCCGGAACCGTCCCTTTGTTGAGCAGGTGAAGGTCCAGCTTGACCCGCCTTCCCGCAGTGGCCCAGCCGGCACCGGCGATCTTGAAATCGGCCAGGGTGAGCACCGGGCCCTCTTCCTCCACGATGCCGACCTCGTGCAGATCGCCGTCCAGCCGGATGTGAAGCCGTCCGTCGTGGTCGGCACGTTGCCGCTCCCTGCGGATGGTTCCGGTGTGGAGGTTGACGTCGACGATCTGGTACTCGACGGATGGGCGGTAGATCCGGGCGGTCGCGATGTTGAGTGCGAACGTCGGGCATCCGCTGGCCGTCGGGGAGCCACTCCCGAACCGAACAGCGGAAACCCGACCGGGTGACATTCTCCAGTACCGTGAATCCCGGGCGGTGCCGATCGGTCGAGACCGAGTATCCCCAGACCGAGAAGGTCGGATAGACATCGATGTGGTGCCACAGGCTCGGCTCGGGAAGGGGGTCCTGGAACGCGTCCAGGTGAAACTGCAGCTGCTTGTCCATGCCGGGAGTGCCGTGATCCCAGTCGAAGATTTCGTGTTCGAAATTGGGGCGCAGGACATCCCAGATCCGGTTCATGCGGGCGTGGTACCAGCGGATGAAGTCTCTCGATCCCATCACCAGACGGGTGCGCACGCCTTCGTAGTTGCAGTACATGTCGGTGTGGAGATACTCGGTGGGGAAGTCCCGCGGCCCGACGACGAACTCGGGAGACCCCATGAAATTCGAGACGCTTCCCACCAGGTCCGGATACTTCCCTCCTACCCAGAAAGCCATGAAGCCGCCCATCGAGAGACCGGAAATCCCCCGGTGGGCACGGTCCGCAATGGTGCGGTAATTGCCGTCGATGTACTGTACGAACTCGGGAAAGTAAATCGGGAACTGTCGGTAAGTCTCGACCGGTCCGATATTGTACGGACGCACGTAGTCTTCGCCCGGAGTGCGCGGGTTGTAGCCGTCCCACTTCACCACGATCACGGGGTTCTTCTCGACGAAGGCCGCGAGGTTGTCGCCGCCGTAATCGTTTCCGGAATCATAGGCGCCGGCTCCCTCGTTTGGCCCCCGGTTGTAGCGCTCGCCCCAGCCGTGAAAGAAGTAGATGACCGGATACCGCTTCTGCGGCGACGAGTCATAGTCGGGAGGCAGGAAGATCCGGTAGTGGCGGGTTTCTCCGAGGACCCGGCTGTGATGTTCCCGGTCCAGGATCTTGACTCCCGCACCCAGAACCGGGTCCGAAGCAATCCGAATACAGATCGAAATGGCTCATGACTAGCAGACCGGGCAATGGCGATCCTGATTCTGCGAGCCAAATCCTGAACCCTCCTTTCAAGGCGTGAGCGGCGGAAGCCTGTCTTTAGACCCTCCGAACGGGTCGCTACCTCAAAAGCGAACGGTAAATCGTCTCGATCCAGCGATCCGTTGAAATAAACCCGGTTCCCCAGGATTGCCACTCTTCGGGCAGGCCGACCGCCTTGACCGCGTCGAGGCCCTGTCCGGACTGCATCCGCTTGCGGACGATTTCCGTGGTTTCGACCAGCATCCCGTAGTAGATCTTCAGGTCGTCCACGGTCGCCAGGCTGCCGTGACCGGGAATGATGCGGACGTCGCCGGAGAGCGTCTCCAGGACCTGGGCGATGTTACGGATCAGACCGGGAACATCGCCCCCGTGCTCGAGGTCCACGAAAGGGAAGCCTCCGTTGAAGAAGAGGTCTCCCGTGTGGACGACGTTCGACTTCGTGAACCGGATGACAGCGTCACCGTCGGTGTGCCCGTGCGGAAGGTGAACGACCTGGATTTCTTCGCCATTGAAGTGGACCGAGAGCGACTCGTCAAAGGTGATCACCGGCCAGCCTTCTGCCGGTACAGCATCGGATGAGCCCGATAGCCCCTGGCCGCCCATCAGGCGCTTGCGCACATTGGTCTGGGCGATGATCGGAGCCTCCGGTCCGAACTCGACATTTCCGCCCGTGTGATCGCCGTGGAAGTGGGTGTTCAAAATGAACTTCAGCTTGCCGGGTGAGAGTTCCTTCAACGCCGCGCGGATCTTGTCGGCAAGCGGCGCAAACTGGTCGTCAACGATCAACACGCCGTCGGGGCCAACCGAAACGCCGATGTTGCCGCCCGATCCCTGCAACATGTAAACGTTCCCAGCGACCCGCTGGGATGTGATCTGAACCGACGAGAAATCTTGCTGCGCGAAAGCCCATCCCAGGACGGCGAAGCCCGCAATGACGATGGCTGTGAGTTGTTTTGGCATACCTGTTCTCCCGATCAGCCCGACCCCGGGCGCTTGCGGATCATTCAAAGATTGAAACTGTGTTCAAAGCGAGAAGCGAGAAGCGGAGCAATCGGGAATGAACCCACCTGCAGAGATAGGCCGCGATGGTGTCAGGAGCACCCGATTTTCGTCATTCGAGAACCATTCTCGATGCTCGCTTCTCGATTTCCTCCCGGTCTCCGGTTAGGTGGCTTCGATCACGGCGACAAGCTGGAAGCATGTCCTACCCTATCTCAGCTGTACCATTGGCGCTCGCGTCTCGGCAGTTCGTTCAGGACATCGAGGGCAATGTTGACGTCGTTGACGATCTGAAAATCGAACATTCCCACGCAGATGAAATCGGCACCGCTCTCGAATGCCCAGCGGAAACCATCCTCTGGTGCAATAGCTCCCGCGGCCAGCACCTTGAACCCCATAACGGGAACCGTCGCCCTTTGGACGAACTCGACCGTGCGCTCGGGGAAGAGGCAGAAGATGTTGTTGTGGAAACGGTTGTGATCAAGGTACTGCTTGCCGTCCACTTCGAAAGGAACCCGGTTTTCGATCGGGTGGGCCGACCAGTAGCGGTCGTGGTGCATGGTCTTCATGTAGTAATCGGGCACGATGCCCGCATCTTCGCACGCGATCAGCGCATCCACCGTGTGGGACGCCAGCCCGGCGGTATATCCCTGGGTTTGAATCCTGTCCATCATCTTTGCGACGACGTCAATTCGGTTGTCCCGCACGAGCCAGTCAACCTGGTTGCCCTGAATCTGGACGATGTCCACTCCGTAGTCGATGGCCTGGTCGATGTTGACGAAGTAGTCTCCTTTTTCCAGGTCGGGTGCGACCTGGGAGATCACCTTGATCTTGCTGCCGGTAATTCTCTTGTACTTCTGGATCACCGGGTTCGAGGGAAAGCCGATGTTAATGGTGTTGATCCCGGCGGCTTCAGCTGTCATCAGGGTCTCGAAGATCTTCCGCTCCGTGTTGTAGGCACGGAAGAGGGAAGAGACGTAGATAAGGTCACGGGCATGTGCCCAGCCGCCGATGAGGTTTCCCCCGAGGACCAGCCTGCTGATTTCGTGATCCCCGATCTTCCCCTTCTGCAATTCTCCCTTCAACTCGGATAGATCGGCCCTGCCTACCTGAATGGTGGCTCCGGAAAGCGTGTCCACTCCGTACTTCTGATGCTCGCGGTAGGCGCCCCATCCGACGATTCCGAGGGCCGGAACGGTGGCAAGATTTTTGATCAGTTCTCTTCTCGAGTTGGCGGACCCGGTGGTGACGTCCTCGTTCCGGCCTGCGTCACCGGGCTTCCAGATAAATGACTTCAAGGCATGCAGACCATAACCCTTTTCCCCGATAGCGAGAAGGAGGATGAGGGCGGCAGCCTCAATGAAGCTCTTGTTGACAATGAACAGGTTCCCCTCTGTCGATCCGAACCATGACCCGCTGAATGGAGGGTAGGCGAAGTAGTACAACCCTAACAACAGGACCCCGGCGACGGCTGCCGGGCGGATAAACACGCCGAGGAACAGGGCGAGGCCGATCAAAATCAATCCGTAGATATTCAACGGATCGACCACACTCATCGCTCCGGGCGAGGAGGCCAGCCAGTGGTAAAAGCCCGACAGGAATCCCGAGGAGTTGACCAGGTAGCCGTGGGCGGTCCAGCCGTCGGCTATCAGCTTGGAAACCCCTTCGTAGAGGAAGTGCCAGCCGATTGCGACCCGAAGGAAAGTGATGAAGATCCGCTTCCAGTTCATCCCCAAAGTGTAGTGCGTGGGCTGGAGTGTGTCCACGAAGAACTCGAAGCACGATCGCGGCAGATGTGAAAAATCCGGTGCCGTTGACGATTCGACGGTCCGTGGCCTCGATTTCCGCCAGACGTCCTCAAATCCTCCCAGGCCTTCCAGTTCATCCAAACCGAAGTTTCGAGTCAGAGGAACCCGGTATTTTCTCTCGATGAACCCTTCGCCCGGATCCCCTCTCCGCGAAAGTGACCGGGGCACGGAATACCCGGATTCGCTTGCCGGGCGGGCATTCGAGCACTTGTGCAACTCGGACAGCAGGCTTGGACAGCACATCCGTCATATTGGCGTCCTGGAGTTGGTTCCCAAGAGTGGCGTCATGACGCCGTTTCAGAGCCTGGTCAGGTCGGTGATCGGCCAGCAGTTGTCGGGAAAGGCAGCCTCGACGATCTTTCGCAGGGTCGTCACTCTGTATCCTGGGGAAGTCATATCGCCGGAGGAGTCCCTCGGGATCGCAGAGTCCCAGTTCAGACGTATCCGGCGTTTCCTCCGCGAAGACCCGGGCTATCAGGGCCCTCG
Source organism: uncultured Acidobacteriota bacterium (assembly GCA_963777605.1). Classification (GTDB taxonomy): domain Bacteria; phylum Acidobacteriota; class UBA6911; order RPQK01; family JAPXNP01; genus CAVZRV01. The sequence goes on along the minus strand of CAVZRV010000031.1, from coordinate 233,798 downwards.
CCGCGGAGGCTGTCAACGGAACCCTGCCCGGCGTCGGTGAACTCAGAGAGATGCCTGACGAGGAGGTCCGGGCCTGTCTTCTCAAGTTCAAGGGAATCGGTGAATGGACGACGGACATGTTCCTGATCTTCTTCCTGGGCCGGATGAACGTCATGCCGCTGAGTGACGTCGGAATACACCGGGGGTTTCGGCGGGTTTACGGTCTTTCCCGTGCACCAGTCAGAGAGGCGATTTCGAACCAGAGTGAGCGCTGGAAGCCGTATCGCTCAATTGCGTCCCTCTACCTGTGGCGCATCGCAGACACGCCGATTCCATGAGTGCTGCTTCTTAAAGGATGTTCAAATGAATGTCGTGCTGCTAACCTAAGGACCCAGGAGGGCAATTCCATGACGAACCATCAGAATCGTCGGGACTTTCTTAAGCATTCCGCGTTGGGAACCGCAGCTGCGGTCGAAGTCAGCCGCAGTGTTGCCCAGGCGTCTCCTGCGGTGGTGATGCCGGAGGCTTCCGAGAAGGGAATGCCGCTGGGGCGTCTGGGGAATCTCCGGGTCAGCCGGCTCTTTATCGGCTGTAACCAGGTCAGTGGTTACGCTCACGGGAGGGACCTGCGCTACCTGCCCGAACTGATGCGGTCCTATCAAACCGACGACCGGGTCCTCGACACTTGGCAGCGGTGTGAAGAACTGGGCGTCAATACTGTCCTGTCGGATCCGTTTGAAAGGCCGGTTCGCCTCATGAAGCAATACCGCAAAGAACGGGGCGGCAGGATCCAGTGGCTCTCCGAGATTCATCCATCCAAGCCCTACCGCGAATGCTCCCTCGCCGACATGAAGGCCAACCTGAACGAAGTTCTCGATAACGAGCCCAATGCCCTCTACGTGCAGGGCGGGATCGGAGATTCGTTCGTTTCACGCGGCGCCGTCGAAGAACTGGGGGAAGTCCTGGAAGCTATGCAGGAATCTGGTCTTCCTTCGGGGATTGGAAGTCACTCCATCGAGACGACCAAGGCGGTGCTGAAGGCGGGGATTCGTCCCGATTTCTTCATGAAGACCTATCACTCAGACGACTATTTCTCCGCTACTCCGAGGGACCAGAGGGTCGAGTTCAACGTAGACAGCGGGAGCGGGCACGATCACGACAACATCTGGTGCATCAAGCCGGAGGAAACTCGACACGTCATGGCCCAAAGCGAAGTGCCCTGGGTCGCCTTCAAAGTGCTGGCGGCGGGAGCCCTGGACCCGAAGCGGGCCTTCCGTTTTGCCTTCGAAGGGGGCGCCGACTTCCTCTGTGTCGGCATGTTCGACTTTCACGTGCCCAGGAATGTCGAGACGGTCAAAACGGTGCTCGCGTCAGACCTGAATCGAACCCGCCCCTGGCGAGCCTGAAGCACTAAGGACTGAACGGCCAGTTGCGATAATACGGCGACAGCGAGAGCAGACGCGCGATCTCCAGAAAGGCAGCGAACCGGTTGAAACCGCTGAGCTTCGCCGCGTATGACGCTGCGCCCGGATAATCGACCCACGCCCATTCGGCGACGACCACCCGCTCGAACGTATCGATCGCCATTCGGACTCCGTCCGGACCGGCTCCGCCGGCATTCGACGGTCGGAGACTTTCGCAGTTGGGCCAGCAGTTTCCTGGCTTCCGCGAGATGGCCGGCCGCGACGTCTTTCTCCCCGAACCGGCGCTCCAGCGGAAGGATCCCGGTCAGAAGGCGAGCCCGCAGGAGCGGGTCCGTGGCTTCGTCCAAGAGTTTGTAGGAGATTTTCAGTGCCTCCCGCCGGCACTTGTCGGGGAGGGCTCTCGAACTCGAGTAGCGGAAGAGCAGATCGAATTTCTCCAGCGTTCCCAACTCTCGTGCCAGGCGGGACCGGGTCGAACGCCAGCTTGGCGCCGGCGTTGCGCGGCCGAATTCGTTGGGCAGCCCCGGTCCAAAACCCGGCGTCGTTCCGGTCATCGAGGATTGCATCATGTAGGACGAACCGCGAAAGCCGCGAACGGCCCGGGAGGAGCGATCCAGCAGCTCGGAGACCAGCTGTTCCCCTGCGTCCTGGGACTCCTGATCTCGGGCAAAGCAAAGGGAACCGGAGGTAGTACGAGCTGGCGGCCTCTGAGATTGACCCGCTCGACCAGTTCTCTCAACTCGGGTCGGCCGGCCAGGAGCTGCTCCCATGCCGGTTCTGATCGGGCGAAGCCCCGGCACAGTCTTGAGCCGTACCTGGTCAGCCCAACTGACGGAGACGGAGCCGATGCCGTCTTTCGCAAGCAGTTCATATTGATTCTGCGCTTCGACTGAATGCTTCAGCGCCTCGTCTAATAGATCGAATCCCGTCAAAAAGACGTCTGGAGTCAACCGCCCGATCCAGCGAATTCCCTGCCCGAAGTCTTCGATTAACCAGGGCGTGATGGGGACACATCTCTTGAAATCTTGCGGGATGTCTTCCAGCGACTTGGCGGGCTTCGGCGACCCGGTTCTCGAGCCAGAGTTGTCTGACCAGAAGCCCCCTCATCTCGAAGATCATCCGGAATTCGGGGTACTCCCGTTGAACTTCGTCCAGCATATCGATGATCTGGTCAGCGTCTGCAGAACCCTCCCACCGCCCGCGTCTTCAACCTGTGCTGGATGATCCGATTGAGCAGGGCGTCTCGTTCGACGGGATTGAAGAATCGAGCCTGTCAGCAGCTGACGAAGCCGGATCGGATCGGTCTCGACCATTTCCGCGAAAAGAGGGACCAGCTCTTTGGCAACCGTTTCGGAGTCCCGGGTGTCGGTCAACTGCGCGCCCCTGAGACTGATCACCGAGTTGATCGCCTGAGGATGCAGCCGCTCCCACTCCCGAAGCAGGGCTTGGGGATCGTACATTTCATTCTCGAGCAGGTCCGGGAGTTGGACACGGGTCGCCTGGACCAGGGCTTCTCGGGCCTTAGCCAACCGGCTCGTCGGAATTCCCAATAAAGAGGCCCGCTGTTCCAGTCCTTCTTCAACTCGAGGCTGAGGATTCCAATCCGTCCCCTCGGACCGAAGCGTTCCCGAAGGGAGGACAAGGAGAGCTGCAAATCCCAGAACGCGAGAAAGACTCGCCAGAGTGATGCCTTTGGACTGCACAGGACCTCCTCCGCGTTATGCCAACGCCCGCAATACTATAGAGGCAATGCCACAAGGAACCGTTCAGTCTCGGTATCGTCGAAACCACGGTCGAGGTTTTCTGCCGACTGGAGTAGGCTGGGATAAAGAACACCGCTGAGGAACCTCCTTCAAGCGCTTCCCGGAGCCCTGTAATCTAGGCAGCCGTGCCTGGTATGTCGCCCGGGCAGCTTGCCCGGCGGAAGCGAAAAGGGGTCAATCCAGGATCTTCAATTTTCGGTTTGACCCGAAACAGTCAGCCACTGGGACTGAAGCGCACTTTCAGTTCTGCAATGCCGCCTCGGCCCCATTCCCGGGGCGTTGCCGCCGGGCTGAAAATGACTCTGCGCGGTTGGCGCGCTTATCTGGCAATGCTTCACCGGTTTCATTTTGAGAATGATCCCGGCAACGTGGAAGGGCGGGGCTCGCTTGAACTCACTGCCGATCTGCGAAGGATTGCCCGTTAGGACTACATTGGCCGCAGCTCGATTTCCTTGAAATACATCATGTCTTCAGGGAGTTCGTGCCGCGGGCGGATCTCGATCGTCTGGGCGCCTGCCTTCGGCAATTCCAGGGTTCCCAACGAAAAAGTTTTGTATTCGTACCAGTCTCCCGTAGTCTCCACCGTGCCAATCACTTCAGCGTTACCCGATTTGATTACATACGGAGCTCCGGCCCGCTCCTTCATGGCGGCGTAAGTGATCTTCACTTCGAACTCCCCTGGATTCGTAATCTCTACGTGCCAAGTGATCTTGTCCTCCGGGCCCTTCCACTTCGAAATGTGAAACTTCCCGACGCGGTTGAACCGTTTCACTGCGCGTCCGCTCGTCACGGCCGTCATGTAGTCGAGACGGAAAGCACCATCGTTGCCCTGAGTCACCATGGCTGGATCGACCTCGGGAACCCCGCGGATTTCCATCTCCACCACACTGTCCAGCTCATCCGGAGCCTCATCCGGAACCGTAACGACAACCGTACTCCCGTTCTGCTCAAACGGCAGCATTCCACCCTCTTTCGGAGCCAGCCGGACCCCAAGCACCTCGCTGCGAAGCCCCTCGAGCGTGAGCCTGCCGTCGGCGGGCCAGTCAAATACATGCAGGTAGAGCCGCTCCCCCTTCACCGTGCAGGTGCCCCAGGGGATCTGGCCGAACGGGCTCGCCGTAGTCCCGTAGACGCTCTCCCCGTTGGCCCGCATCCATCTCCCAACCCGCGTGAGGACATCGACAGACGCCTGCGGCACGCGGCCCATCCCGTCCGGGCCGATATTCAGCAGGTAGTTGCCGCCCTTGCTCACGATGTCGACCAGCCGGCGCACCACTTCCGCGGGGCTTTTCCACTCGGTGTCGAACTTGCTGTAGCCCCAGGTGTGGTTGAGCGTCTGTGGCGTCTCCCAGTACTCCTCGATGCCGCCCGGAGGCATCCCGTTGTCGTCCGTGTTCTGGTAGTCGCCCAGCAGCTCCTGGCCGTAGCTGCCGATCCGACCGTTGATGATCGCTTTCGGCTGGAGCTCGTGGACGATGTCCGAGAACTGCTTGGCCTCTTCCGGCGTGTAGATGCCGCGGTCGAACCAGAGCAGGGAAATCTCGCCGTAGTTGCTGAGAATCTCCCGCAGTTGCGGTTTGGCCTTCACCTCGAGGTATTTCTTTTCGAACGTTCCCAGGTCCTGCTCCGGGTCGAAGTCGAAGTCCCAGGTGTTGCCGTAGGCGAAGGGCTCGTTCCAGTCTTCGCGATGGGAATAGTAGATCCCGAACCGGATACCCTGCCGGTGGCACTCATCCGCCAGCTCCCGCAGAGGATCCCGGCCGAACTTTGTCCAGTCCACGATGTTGTATCCGCTGACCCTGGAGTGGTACATCGCGAAGCCGTCGTGGTGCTTCGAGGTGAACACCAGGTACTTCATTCCCGTTTCTTTCGCGAGTTTTACGATGCTTTGAGCGTCGAACTCGACCGGGTTGAAGTCCCGCGCCATCTCGCGATACTCGGCGACCGGAATCCGGAGACGCTCCATGATCCATTCGGCGATGTCGCCGACCTCCACGCGGCGGCCGTTCCACTCGCCCGCCAGGGCCGAATACGGCCCCCAGTGGATGAACATTCCGAACTTGTCATGCTTGAACCAGGCGAGCCGCTCCTGAACGCTCTGCGGCCCCTCCGCCGCCCACGCCCGCCCACCGCCGCAACCCGCCACTACAGCAACAATGCAAACGAAACCAATCCAACGCGACATAGTCCATCTATTCTGCCTCAGAAGCGGTGTAAGCGAGAATCGAAAACCGGCAGGAACCGGATCGAGACGCCCCGGAGTCCACTTCAGCTGCCTGGAGAACTGCCGGACTTCTCGATAAACTTGCCGTCCGCTCTCGTCCGCGGACGGCCAAGTCTCCCCTTGCATATCTGGCGTGGTTGCCATACAAGAAGAACGATCGAGAATGGTCCGGGTTTTCTCAATTGACAGATCCGGGCGAGGAAGCAGGGCAGGCTGGGAGGACACAGATGAAGTGTGAGATCAACCAACTAGTGAAGCAGACAGTCTTGGTGACGGGCTTGATCCTCGGAAGTGGTGCGAGTCTTTTCGCGCAGAGCGAGATACAGGTTTCCGTCGTGAGCCCGCTCGATAAGATTTTCCACGACACGAGGCTGATTTCTGACGGGGAACCGGTACTCACGCTGGAAAGTGCAGCAAATGAATTCGAATCGGGTCAGTTCGTGATCCGCTCTGACCGGGAACTTCGAAATGTCTCGGTCACAGTGTCGGAACTCTCTCACGCGTCAGGAGAAGCTCGAATTGCGGCAGCCAATCTGGAGTGGCGATTTGTCGGCTACGTTCCGGTCGAACGAAACACCACCGAGGCAGAGTGCGGAGAGCATCTCGATATCCCTCCGGGAGAACTCCTGAGGCTGGCTCCGTTTGACTGTCCTGACCCTCTTCTCGAGGAAACGTCGGTCACTGTGCCTGCGGACACGTCCCAGCCGGTCTGGATCACCGCTCGCGTTCCCAAAGGGACACCGCCAGGTTTGTATCGGGGCACCATCGGAGTCCAGACCTCGTCGGGAAATGTCGATCTTCCGATTGAACTGACCGTCTTTCCCTTTGAGCTTCCGGACGAACGCCACCTCTACCTGACGAACTGGTTTCAGGGCAACCACATCGCCCAAGCGCATGGTGTGGAACTTCTCTCGGACGAATATTGGGAAATACTCAGTCGTTATGCTCGAGACTTTGCGGAACATCATCAGAATGTGATCTATACCCCGTGGCGCCTGATCAAGATCTTCCGGGAAGCCGACGGCAGGCTGACGTACGACTACTCCGATTTCGATCGTTTTGTCGAGACCTTCATTGAGGCAGGCACAGCGGAGAGAATCGAAATCCAGCATGTTGCCCATCATGGGGAGGAGGGACTACAAGGAAACGAGATCCTCATTTATGACGTGAAGCCGGTCGACAGGGCGAGCGGAGAACGGGTTTCTCTCCCGGAAAATGAGGGGATGGCCGGCTTGCTCAGTGACCTCCACAGGCACCTCGGAGAACGGGGCTGGCTCGACCGCGCGATTGTTCACGTGGCGGACGAACCCTCTTTTCACAACATGGGCCAGTGGAAGGCCGTCGCGAAATTCGTTCGCGAACACATGCCGGGTGTCGAGACGATTGATGCGATCGGAGCGACTGGCTACGAAGACTCTCTCGATATCATGGTTCCGCTCACCCGGGATGTTCACACCTGGTTCGACGATTTCAAGGCGGCTCAGGATCGCGGTACGGAGCTCTGGTTCTATACCTGCTGCGCCCCTTGGGGCCGCTATGCCAACCGCTTCCTCGACTATCACCTGAGCAAGACCCGGATTCTCCACTGGATGAACTACTTCACAGGCACGGAAGGATTTCTGCACTGGGGCCTCACTTACGGCTGGAACGATCCTTTCGGTCCTGCTCCCCGGTTTCCTCCGGGCGACTCGCACATCATTTACCCGGGCAAGAATGGACCGATGAGTTCGATGCGGTGGGAGATGCTGCGGGAGGGAATGGAAGACTACGAGTATCTCTGGCTGCTCGAGGAGAGGACCCGAGAGATCATGAGTCGGCTCAACGTCAGCCCGGATCAGTTCTCTCCGAAAACCGCCAGCCGCGAGATCTGCGGCCGGCTGGTCGGGAGCCTGACCGATTACACCACAGATCCGGAGATCTTCTACGCCGTCAGGAGATTCCTGGCCGCCGAACTGACAAAGATCCGAGAGGAGCCGCTGGTTCTGCTGGGAACCGATCCATCTCCCAATACGGTCCTGGACACGGGTCCGGCCACCACCAAGGTGTACGGCTTTGTCGAGCCGGGGACGACGGTGCGAGTCGGTGGCGAAGAAGTTCCCGTCGACCCGGCCACCGGCCAGTTCGTAAAGAAGGTCGGCTTTTCGTGGTCTGACCGGGTGCTCTGGGTGGACGTTCAGAAAGGCGATTCGAGAAAGACCTTTCGCAAGGAGTTCACGATTCACTAACGAGTTGGCCTCGGAATTTCATTTTGCTGAGGTGAAATGGGACCAGGATTCCCGGAACCCCGAGAGTCAACTGCAGCGTAACCGGATGCCGGCGGACAAGGTGTGTCCCGGATACTACCGCCTCAGATCACCAAGAGCCCTGATATCCAGGAGCGTGAGGCAACCCTACAGAAAAATCTTACAGCGAACATAGGAACAAATGTCATGCAGTCGCGTCTTCGTCGTGTCGATTCAGACATGAGGAAGGATAATCGAGCCTACCTTTCCGCTAACGTCAAGAATTGGGCAGTCGGAATCTTGGAGGACGGTGAAGATGAGAGAGCGCTGGCACACCAGTTTGATTCTATTGCTCGTGTTTGTATTCGGCACTTTTCCCCTGTACGCCGAGGCCGATTCTGAGTCGGCACCTGTCGGCGCTTCAACCACCACCAGGACAAACGACGAGGGTCCTCGACACCGCTGGTTCGATCTTCAGACCGGGACGCTCTACACACGCTATCAGTACGTGGAGAGTGATCAGGGAGACACGCTCAGTAATCAGCAACAGCACAAGGAGTGGTTCAATCTACAGTTCCGCGCCGACTCCGAGGGTAGATTCACCGTCAATAGCGTCCTTGGATCCGGGACCGGCTTTACCGGGAGTTGGGACGGGATCGGACAATAGTGCAAGCTGGAACTTCAATGTCCGCCAGCTTTACGTCGGGTTGAAGCCGACTGATGGTTTCGAATTTCAGTGGGGAGGCATTTCCCCTGTGAGAGGCGCCTCAACCGAGATCACCACCTATGACAACGATGGTTTTCTCGTTGGAACCAGGGTCTCAATGAAGAATCCTGACACTCTCTTCTTTGACGAAATCACTGGAACGATGGCGTTCTTGGGTGATCTCAAGGACCCGAACGTCTTCAATCGATTCGATCGGATCGACGAGGTGAACTACTACCACTTTCTCCTCGGTAAGAAGATCGGTCAGCGAGCGGTGATTTCAGGGGATTATACGTCGCAATGGGGGATTTCGACGCTGCGACAAGCGATTAAGTTCGAGGTTCCCCAACTCAAGGTGGCAGACTCGATTCGCTTTGAGAACTACCAGCGGGTGGAGGGAGTGAAAGCTTACGGGTTCGCATTCCAGTTCGATAAGAAGCTCCACAGACGGTTCTCATTCGGGGGAGGAGTCGCAAGCATCGACACCTCGTATGGAGGGTTGAACGGCGACCGATTCAAGAAAGGGAACCGGGTTTTCGCAGTGACGAAGATCTCACTTCCTCAAGGTTTCGGCACTCAGGTCTTCGTCCAGAATGGATTCTCCAATGAGTTTCGCGACACCAACGGTTTTCGCCTTGACATGATCCTCACTTACGATATTTTGCCCGGCCTCAAGAAGGCTGGAGTCTTCTAGGGTCGATAAGAAATCTTCGGGTCGGCCTCTCACCTGCCTGAAGAAGATAAGAGTCATGAGCTGGATAAGCCGCAAGACGGCTGTCTCTCTGCCGGACCGTTGTCAGGGTTCCTCGGCGGGTCCTTTCCATATGCTCCCGCCAAAAGTGTTGACATAGATTGTTGACTCGTCGGTCTCGTCGAAAGAGATCCGCTGGATGTTGTGGAACGGAATACCCTCAAATGGTTTCCAGGTCCTTCCGGCATCTTTGCTCAGCCAGAGGCCGGAACCCGGGGCGCTTTCCGTGAGACTCATGTAGACCCAGTCGGGCCGCTTCGGGTGCACGGTGGCCCCAAAGGTCTCCGGTCCCTCTCGGGCGATGCGGTTCCAGGTGAGGCCGCCGTCAGTGGTCTTGTACAGCCCGCCCTCCTGCTTTTCATTGGCATCGGCAGCGCCCAGGTATATGACGTTGCTGTCGCGCGGATCCACATCATAGTCCTTCGGCCACAACAGGGGCTGAGACCCATTCAGGAGATTCCAGGATTCTGCACCGTCCTTCGAGGCGTACAACCCCGGGCCCTCGGGTTGGAACTGGTCATCCTTGCGCAGGGCGGTGACCAGGCAGAAGAGCGTCCCGTCCGAATGCAGAATCAGCCGGCAGGCGCGGAGGTTCTTTCCGGGGGCGCCCAGCCCTTCGGATTTTTTCGTCCACGTCTTGCCGTCGTCAATTGACTTGTATACGCCGGCTTCGAAAAGCGCCGCATAGAGAGTCCGTCCGTTCTTCGGACTCTTCGGATCGAGTACGACGGACGTCACTGGCTCCTGGGGGAGGCCTTCAGACGTGTCTTTCCAGCTGACGGCAAAGTCCTCGCTGATTCCCACTCCCCCACCGGACTGTTCTCGGTAGTGCCGTCCGAGAATGATGTTTCCGTTCGGAATGTCGTGCATGTCGGCAAAGGCGCCCCAGATCTTCCCGGGGGTTTCCGGATCGAACGCCAGTTCATAGGTCGTGTTGCGCAGGGGGGCGGCGAAGTCCGAGATCCAGGTCTTGCCGGCGTCTTCACTTCGGGCAAATTTCACGTCGGTATAGGCGATGTAGTGGCGATTCCGTTCGAAGGGGTCGATGTAGTAGAACCAGGTGGTGGTCACCACCAGGCCGTTGTTGATCCACCGCTGTCCCTTGGCCAGGCCGCGCTCCGGTTCGGCGCTTCGCGTGTGGAGGGTTTGCCAGCTCTTGCCTCCGTCGTTGGTGATCTGGCACTTGAACCAGTCGGTCATCACCACTCGGTCCGGGTTATTCGGATCGATACCCAGGCCGGATGCCGTGCTGCCTCCCCGGCCGGTTTCAGCCATGGAGTAACTCGGTTCCACGTTGAACCCCTCTTCGTCGGGATTGGCGAAGTAGGTCGGCTCCCAGCTCTCGCCGGCGTCCTCGCTGCGATAGACCTGGCCGGGCCGGGACTGGGCAACGTAGACTGTCTCGGGTCGCACATTGTTGGTCACTAAGAAGGTGTAACTGGGAACCATCACCCGGCGCGTGTCGCCTCTGGTAAACACTCTTTCGGATACGTCAATCCCTTTCCCCATGGCCTGTTTCCAGGTTAGTCCTCCGTCCGTCGAGCGGTAGACGCCGCCGACGTACTTACCGCCGGCGATCTCGCTCTCGGTGACGCAGTAGAGGGTGGTTTGACCGGCCCGGGAGCCCCCGGCGAAATCCACCAGCACCTTGTCGGGCAGTCCCTGTCCGATCTTCTCCCAGGACGCCCCGTCACTCGCGGATACAAAGACTGCCTCCGTTGAGGCGGCAAAGCAGGTCCGCTTCCCCTGGGCGTCAGGCGGGGCGATTTGGAGGCCGACCGGACGGCCGCTGAACCCGGCACTCTGCTTCCAGCTCAGGCCGCCGTCGGTGGAAAAGTAGATTGCCTCGCGGGTGCCCGCCAGCATGAAGCCCCCGTTGACACTGTCGATGGCCAGTTCCAGGAGCCCCGCGGGAAGACCTTCTCCCAGCGGACTCCAGGTCAGACCACGGTCCCGGCTGACCCTGAGACCACCTCGATAGCCGTGAGCGCCGAAGATGACGTCAGGATCTTGCGGGTGAAACACCGACCGGCATCGGGTCGATCCCATCAGCTGGGAATAATGGATCATGTCCCACGTCATGCCGCCGTCAGTGGTGCGATAGGCTCCACTCATGTCGCAGGTAATCAGAATGAGGTTCGGGTCATGCGGTGAGACTGCTGGCATGTACATGGCCCCCCCTCCGGTGAGCCCGACCGGGGTCCAGAGGGATCTCAATCCCTCAAGATTTCCTGCCGTCTCCGCTGGAACGGAGGCATCCGGTCCGGTACAGGAGACCATCGTAAGCAGGAAGCCTGCCAAACAGAGCATGAATACGCCTGGTTTACAAGGAAGGTGTCCTCGCATTGTGGGGTCTACCTCCAATCCGATGGGAAATCGAAATTGTTCGAATCGATCGAATCATACCGGGCTCCAAGTCGAAACGCCATGATCGACTGCCTGCGGAGACATCTTTTTGTGCCGCCCCTTCCGCTGCTTCAACCCTTCCCCTTCCTACGGATGAGAATGACCCGCCGATTGCACCTCCGATGGCCGAAAGCTGTCTCCTTCTGCGCCGATGAGGTTCTTGAGCTGGCGCGAGTCGAGGCTCCCGCATTCTTGAAGCGCATCGGCCAGCCGCACGACAGTACTGCGCCCAGACTCGAGGATAGTTCTCGCTTTGCTAGTCCCTTGCAGCACCACTCTCCTGACGGCTTGATCAATACTGGTGGAGGTCACTTCACCGTATTTGCGCCGACGAGTGATTTCTGTCCCCAGGAAGACGTTTTCATCCCGTCCGCCCAGAGCGATCGGGCCCAACTCCTCGGCCATGCCCCATTCGCAGACCATCCTGTGGGCCAACCTGGTGGCTTCGCTCAAGTCCTTGGCTACCGCTGAGGTGGCGCTGCCCAGGAAGAGTTCTTCGGCGCATCTTCGTGCCATGAGTATGGCGATCGCTGACTCCAAATGCTGCTTTGTCGGTCGGTACCGGCCATCTTCGGGGACTTGCACCGTTGTGCCGATATCGTTGGCCCGGGGGATGATGGTGACCTTCTGCACTGGATCCGACTCGGGGAGCAGCCAGGCAACCAGGGTATGCCCGGCCTCACGATAGGCTGCGCACGTCCGTTCTCTTGCACTGACTACCAGGGATCTTCGCTCCCGGCCCATCATGCTCTTGTCTTTCTCCTCGAGGAAGTCGTCCATGGTCACCGCATCCCGATTGAAGCGGGCGCCTCTCAAGGCGGCCTCATTGACCAGGCTCTCCAACTGAGCCCCGGAGAATCCTTGCGTGCTGCGTGCCAGAAGCGGAATCTCGACATCGTCGGACATCGGGATACTGCGCAGGTGCACTCTCAGGATGCCTTCACGACCCTTGCTGTCCGGCAGTCCAACCTCCACATGTCGATCAAAGCGGCCGGGGCGAAGCAGGGCTGGATCCAAAATATCAGGGCGGTTTGTGGCGCCGAGTACGATGACGCCTTCGCTGGGCTCGAAACCGTCCATCTCCGAGAGCAGCTGGTTCAATGCCTGTTCTCTCTCATCGTGGCCGCTGCCCAGCCCCGCTCCACGCCGCCGCCCGATGGCATCAATCTCATCAATGAAAACCAGGCACGGGGCATGCCGTTTCCCCACTTCAAAGAGGTTCCTGACCCGGCTCGCACCCACGCCGACAAACATTTCAACGAACTCTGAACCGCTGATACTGAAAAAGGGGACACTGGCCTCACCCGCCACGGCCCTCGCCAGCAGAGTTTTTCCAGTACCCGGAGGGCCCGTCATCAGGACACCTCTTGGGATTTTCCCTCCGAGTGTTTGAAACCGGGCCGGATCCTGCAGGAATTCGACGATTTCCTGCAATTCTTCCTTCGCTTCGTCCGCTCCTGCCACATCCCGAAATGTCACCTTTTTCGAAGACGTCATCCACAGCTTGGCTCGGCTTTTTCCTATTGAGCTGAGGTCGTTGCCACTGTTTTTGCCTATCAATCGGACTGCCGTGAAGTAGATAGCGCCTGCGATGAGAAGAATCGGCAATCCGAGAGTGAGAAGCAGAGAACTCCACGAATGCTGTGTCCCGGTCTGAACCTTCACGATGAGCCCTTGAGCAACCAGCGTGTCAGCCAGGCTCTTCTGGGAGCCGTCGGGAATGATCCCTTCGAAACTTCTTTCAGTCTCTGAACCGTTCTTGACGTATCTTCCCTTCAACCCGCTGTCCGTGAGGATGAGGGGCGTCGAAGCCGTACTCCTGAACCTGGCTTCTTTCGACAGGCTGACCAGTTCCGAGTAGTTGATCCGATCGGCCTGTCCTTTCCCCCATTCATTGAGAGCATCCAGGACACAAGAATGGCCACAATAGGACGCCGGATATGAGCAACATTCTCTTTGTGCGTTTCGTCAAGCTGATCTTTATCATTGCAGTCCATCCAGCCGATTTCCGCTCGAAGTGATTCAAGGCCGGAACTGCGGCTTATTCACTAACCGAGCCTCTGCCAGTTCAGTGGCCCTGGCCAGGTCGGCTCGTTCCTTCTGGTCGATCTCCTATCGGCCGTCCAACGCCTGCCGGACTTTGACGATCAGTTCTCGTGACGAGAAGGGCTTGTGAATGAAATTCAGCTGCTCATCCGTCGCGACGTGCTGTGAGATGGCATCGTCGGTATAACCCGACATGAACAGGCGCTTGATGGACGGACAAATGCGGCGCAGAGCCTGGGCCAGATCCCAGCCGTTCATCCCAGCCATGGCCACATCGGTCAAGAGAAGGTTGATCTCGCCGGTGCGCTCCCGGACGAGGCGGATCGCTTCGTCGGGAGTGGCTGCCAACATCACGGTATAGCCCTGCCTCTCAAGCATTTTCGCGGCCAGTCTCCGAACGCTGGGCTCATCTTCCACCAGCAAGATGGTCTCCGCGCCGGGCCGGATCGCTTTAGGAGAGGCTTTCGGGGGCGCCAGTTGCACATCTCCCACATACCGAGGTAGATAGAGCGTGAACGTGGTTCCCTCGCCCTGCTTGCTGCGGACATCGACGAAACCGTGGTTCTGCTTGATTGCGCCGTAGACTGTGGCCAGGCCCAAGCCGGTACCCTTACCGATTTCCTTTGTCGTGAAGAACGGCTCGAAAAGGTGGGCCAGAGTGTCCGCGTTCATTCCGCAGCCGTTGTCGCGGACGGCGAGCCACACGTACTCTCCGGGGACACAGGACTTTCGAGAGGCACAGAAGGCTTCATCCAAGACGCTGTTTCCTGTTTCAAGTAGGATCTTGCCGACGTCCGTGACGGCATCGCGGACATTGATACACAGATTTGCCACAGCCTGTTCGATTTGAGACTGGTCAGCCTCGACCGGCCACACGCTCACTCCCGGCCGCCATTCGATCTCGATATTTTCTCCGATGAGCTTCCGCAGCATTCCCACCATCCCGGCCACGACTTCGTTGAGGTCCAACACCTTCGGGATGACGGGCTGTTTGCACGCGAACGCCAGAAGCTGCCGTGTGACGTCTGCGGATCGCAGAGCCGCCTTGCGAATCTCCAGAAGGTCGGATCGCAGCGGTTCGTCGGCATCTACCTGCTCGATCGCGATCTCCACATAGCCGAGGATTACTGCCAGCATATTGTTAAAGTCGTGCGCGACGCCGCCCGCCAGTTGGCCGATCGATTCCAACTTCCGGGCCTGTTGAAGCTGCCTTTCGATTTTGGTCTTCTCCTCCTCGGCATGCTTGCGTGCGCTGATATCGCCGATCACGACGCGGCACATGGGCTCGCCGTCATGATTCGTCGTGGCACAGGTCGCCAGGTGGGCCCAGAATGGGGTGCGGTCAGCTTTTCGCATGCGCAGTTCGCTTTCCTGGGGATCACCGGTTTCGAAGGCCTTCTTGAATTGAAAATAGTAGGTGTCCTGTTCCTCGTTGAGGATGAATCGGGTCAGAGGTACATTGACAAGCGCACCTCTCGGTACCCCAAGCAGGTTCGCGGCGGTGAGGTTGGCCTCCTCGACTACACCTGCTCTATTGACGGTGCAATAACCTATTGGGGCCAGGTCATAGAGGTCGAAGTAGCGTGCCCGAGAGGCATCCAGCAGTTCCTGGGTTCGGCGCAACTCTTCGTTCTGCATCTCCAACTCGATCTGGTGGACCCACAACTCATGGAGTGCTCTCCGGGCTGCTTCCGGCGACAGGTTCTCCAGTCGGTTCCGGGACTCGCTGCTCCTCTCCAGGGCGACCTCTTCGGCCCGCCTGCGCAGGTCGCCTTTCTGGTCTGTCGAGGAATCGAGATCTTCGTTTCGGTCAACCTCATGGTCCATCGCGGGACCCTCCTCTTGTTGTTCTTTACTCATTGCTCCCGCTCTGACGGGTCTTGCGGCCGGCGGCCCGTCGTCTCCGCGCAAACGCCGAACCACCTCACGATCCGGCCATCTGCATCGGGCAAGGCAGTTGCGCGCGTTTCGAACCAGTGATAATCGCCGTTGTGGCGGCGGATGCGGTATGCAATTGGATCGAGCTTCTTCCCGGTCGTCACCGTCTCCCACACCGCTTTCAATTTGGGTCGATCCTCCGGGTGGATCCGGTCAAGCCACCCGGAGCCCAGCTGTTCACTCTCCGGCGTGCCCGTGAATTCGATCCACTGGGGACTCAGGTAGTCGGAGAAGCCGTCGCAATCGCAGGCCCACACGAGCTGCGGCACGGACTCCACGAACTGTCGAAAGCGGAATTCGCTCTCCTTGAGAGCTTCCTGAGTCGCTTTCATCTTGTTAATGTCAACGAAAGTGATCACGGCGCCTTCGATCACATTTTCCAGGGTCCGATAAGGTCGGATGCCCAAGGTAAACCACTTGCCCGCCACCGTCTGCACTTCGACCTCTTTGGGAATCAGGGTGTCCATGACAATCTGGGTGTCGACAGAAAGTAGGTCGTAGCCAGTCAGGTTGGAGACGATGTGGCCGACAGGGCGCCCGACGTCGCTTAGAATCAGGTTGATGATCTGGGTAGCGGCGGGTGTGAAGCGAAGGATCCGCAGTTGATGGTCCACGAAGACAGTGGCGATGCCGGTGCCGGCCAGTAAATTGTTCATGTCGTTGTTTGTCTGCACCAGATCGACCACCTTGTTGTTCAGCTCGGCATTGACCGTGGCCAACTCCTCGTTGATGGACTGCAGTTCCTCCTTGGAGGTCTCCAGTTCTTCGTTGGTGGATTGCAGTTCTTCGTTGGTGGATTGCAGTTCTTCGTTGGTGGCTCTGAGTTGCCTCATTCGAACTTTCCAGTTCTTCGTTTGTGCTCTCGAGGTATTCCTCTTTTGCTATCAATGCCCTCTTGAGTGCGGCGATGCGGGAGTCGGCATCTCCGAATTCATCGTCTGCCCCTTCCTCGAGTCTTGAGGCGGCCCCCCGCTGCGCCTGATCGGATGAGGAGGGCGGCGCGTCCTCAAGGATGACGAGGTAGAGCTGGAAGTCGGGCGCCGGGCCAGGACCGGCGGCCACCGGCAGGACGGTCAGGTTGGCCGAGGTGAAGCCGCCGTTGGTTTTGATCAGCAATCCCGGGCAGCGCACGATGGTCTGCTCGGAAGCGCACCGGTGCAGAGCCGTCGTCAGTTTGCACAGTAATCCCTCGCGGGCCATCTTGAGGATGTTGTTAATGCCGGCCTCGCCCGGGTTTGGCTCCAGATACATGCCGGTACGGCCGTAAAGATAGTGGATATCTCCCCCTTCGTTGACGAGTGCGGCGGCCGGGGCGAGCTGCTGAAGCAGTGCCTGTTCGGTCAGTTCTCGCAGGCGCGGCCTCCTCGCGTCCGCAGCACTGCCGGAGGCCTGGGACACCTCTCCGGCTTTCCACTGCACACGCCGGGGAAGACCACGGAAGGCTGCGGTCCGACTCTTGAGCAGTCCCTCTCTCCGCCGGTACAGCTTGGACTTGCGGTCGAGCGTGGTGAAAAGGTCTTCAAACTCTCCTATCGACTCCGACGTGCCAAGAAAAAGACAGCCGCCCGGAACTCAGGGCGTAGTGGAACAGGGGCATGAGCTTTTCGTGCAAGTCTCTGTCCATATAGATCAGGAGATTGCGGCAGCTGATGAGGTCGAGATTGGAAAAAGGAGGGTCCTTGATCACGTCCTGTTCGGAGAAGACCATCATGTCCCGGATGCATTTGCGGATTCGGTAGGAGTCGCTTCCGGGCTCAGGGACGAAGTAGCGTGCCAGCCGTTCCGGAGAAACATCGGCTTCGATGCTGTCCGGATAAAGCCCGGCACGGGCCGTGGAAATCGCCTCGCTGTCAATATCGGTCGCAAAGAATTGGACCTTGAAGCTCTGCTTCAGCGACTCCTTGTGTTCACTGAGCAGAATGGCAAGGGAATAGGCTTCCTCTCCGGTGGAGCAGCCTGGCGTCCAGACACGGATCTCGCCACCCGCGGGCTTACTGGCAAAGAGTTCGGGAATCACCTGTTTCTCGATCGCCTCGAAAGCCTTCGGGTCGCGGAAAAAGTTGGTCACGCCGATCAATAGGTCGCGAAACAACGCCTCCGTCTCGGCCGGCGTCTGCCGCATGAACTGGAGATATTTGTCCATCGTCCCGATCTGGTGGACGGCCATGCGTCTTTCAACTCGACGTTGGATCGTGGTTGGCTTGTATTGGGAGAAGTCGTGTCCTATCTGGGAACGCAACAAAACGAAGATTCCATTCAGCTCATTTTCGGGTTGGGAAGGGGCCACAGTGAGAGGTCTCGCGCCGCCGTTGAAAGCGAGAGCCGAATAGGCGATGAGGGCGGCCGGCATCTCGGCCGGTGAGAGCACATAATCCACCAGGCCGGTGGCGATGGAACTGCGGGGCATGCCGTCGTACTCGGTCGAAGCGGGAGTCTGCGCCATGGCCATGCCGCCCTCGCCTTTGACGGCCCGCATACCCAGCGTGCCATCGCTTCCTGTGCCCGAAAGCACAATACAGATCGCTCGCTCGCGCTGGTCCAGGGCCAGCGAGCGAAAGAAGAAGTCGATCGGCAGGCGGTGGCCATGGGGAGCAGAGGGCTCTGTCAGTTTGAGGGTTCCGTTCAGAAGGGCTATGTCGCGGTTCGGAGGGATGATGTAGGCACAATTGGGCCGTACCGTCACCCCGTCCACGACTTCAAAGACCTGCATGCTGGTGTAGCGCTGGACGAGCTCGGTAAGAATGCTCTTGTGGTCCGGGGCCAGGTGCTGCACGAGCACAAAAGCCATGCCCGGATCTGCATCGGAGGGCATCCCGGAAAAGAAGTCTTCGAAGGCGGCCAGGCCGCCGGCCGACGCGCCGATGCCGACAATGGGGAAACCCGGTGGTTGAGGAAGGGCAGTCTTAGCCGCCTCGAGAGTCTCGGCACCGTCCCGTGTTTCAGCAACGTTTGCTTTGTTTGTGCGCTTTGCCGTCATTAAGGCGTTCTCCGCATGGCAGGCTGCCTTCCTGGATCGGCTCCCGAAGCCTTCTCCGGGTACCCGGTCCGTCGAATGTCTCGAGCCACCGAATGTTCGGCGAGGGCCGGTCGGTGGCGACTTTGTTAAGGATGCGGGGGCTGATCGCTTCCGGACCTCACTTATTCACATTTCACCAGTGCGCTAAAGTTTGATCTCCTTCTGGATGAATGCTGATTGCGTTGTCGCGGTCTCATAGGACGTGTGAGCATAGGCTCCTATGTGCATAGACAGCCATGAATAGGACTTCAGCATAAGCAAGTCTCTCCCTCAGAATTAGTGTATTTACAAAGAACTATACATGCCTCCGTTCCGCTCCATCAATGAGAAATGTACTCGGTTGGCCTGTTCAGCCGATGCGTTACATCAGTCTTCCGCACCAGGCAACTCGTCTGCAAAGACTGAATCCGGGAACGATCTTTGCAGCCCAGTGGGGCCGGGCGGATATGAAAAACAAGAATCGATCGAATCAAAGCATCAATTTTGTATTCGATGAGCGGACGGGAACCGCCTGCTCGTGTTCAGTGATGACACGGTTGGTTCGGCGGCGGTGAGGGGCTCAAAGCCCCGTATCACTTGCCCTGTCCTGCCACAGGCGACTCTTCTCCTGCTGCCGTTTCGGGCGCTGGACCCTCTTTCTTTGCAGCTTCACTTGCGTTGCGGAGTTCTCGAACCTGCTTCCGCATCAGATGTCTTTTCTTGCGGTCGCGATGATAGCGGGCCTTGTCTCCCTTATTTTCCGACACCATTTCCTCCTTCTCTCGATGCTTGCCGCCGCCGCGCACATTGAGCTTGCGAGGACAAGCCGAGCCTCACCGTACTCCGGGAGGATTCTGCTGTCCGTTCCGAAATGCACAGGACCCTGGTCAAAACTGCTCACCGCGGCAACAAGCCAAAATCGCCGTTTTCTGGAAATCGGCCGACGGATGATTCGGTCGGGACGATTTCTATTCAGGCTTGGTCAGCAGGCGTTCGAGTACCGCCATGGCCTTGCCGAATTTCTCCCAGTCTCCCTCCTGGAGAGCCTTTTGAGCCTCCTCGAGCTGCGTTCTCGCTCGCCCCAACTCAGGCCGCGGGCCGGGGGACTGCGGCGCCGCACCCACCCCGGGTTGCTGCGTTCCGAAGAGGGCGTTGAGCGCCCCGTTGAGGGTTGGCTCCATCACCACGTTGTCGCCCGAAACCACGATGACTCGCTTGAGTTGCGGAATATTCGTGCCTTCGGCCGTGAGGTACACTGGCTCCACATACAGAAAGGAGTTCTCGATCGGGATAACGATCAGGTTCCCGCGAGTGACTTTCGACCCCTTCTGGTCCCAGAGAGACAGCTGCCCGGAGATCGTGGTGTTCTGATCGATCATTGCCTCGATCTGCATTGGGCCCAGAACCAGCTTATCCTTCGGGAGTTGGTAAACGAGGATCTCTCCGTACCGAGGGAAGTCGCACCTGGCGGCCATCCAGGCAACCATGTTGTCCCGGTTTTGAGGCGAAAACGGCATCATGAGGAGGTACTGGAGCTGGTCGCTTCCGGGAAGTTTCATCAGGATGTAATAAGGCTCCATAGGGAGCGCCGTGCCGGCGTACTTCTGCTGGGGGAGCATCCACAAGTCCTCCTGGTTGTAGAAAACCTGGGGAGGTGTCATGTGAAAGGTCCTGTACAAGTCTGCCTGGATCGAGAATAGATCTTCGGGGTAGCGCAGGTGCTGCTTCAGATCTTCCGAGAGTTGGCTGAGGTCCTGAAAAACTCCAGGAAACGCATGCCGATAGACCTCCAGGACCGGATCGGCGGGATCCGTGACGTAGAAGAGGACCGTTCCATCGTACATGTCCACGACAACCTTCACGGAATTCCGAATATAGTTCAGGTTCTGTGCGAAGCCGGTCGTGTACGGATTGGCATAGGGAAAGCGGTCGGAGGTTGTGTAGGCATCCTGGATCCAGTACTGCCTGCCCTCGCTCATTACGGCATAGGGATCCTTGTCGAGCTGCAAGAAGGGAGCGATCTGCGACACGCGATCCTGAACCCGCCTCCAGAGCTGAATGCGACTCTCCGGCTCGAGGTAGGAGGTGAGCAGAATATTGACATCGGACTGCGTCCAGGAGAAGAGAAGACGCTTCCAATACCGGTCCAGCGGGACGCCTCCTTTTCCCTGGTAGCTCGTGTAGACATTCTGGTCTCCCTTGGGGTAATCGAGCTCCTTCACTCCGGTGCCGACGATTCGATACCCCGGCATCGCCTCGCCATAGTAAACGCCCGGTTGGCTCGCCGTCAGCCTGGGGTCCGATTCCGGGGGAATATTCTCGATCAGGTACTGCGGAAAGCCTTCTCCGACGACCTCCGACACGAAGCTCATGACCATGCCGTAACCGTGCGTAAACTGCAGGTATTGGTTGACCCAGGTTCGAGCCTTCGGAGGCAGCTCTGGCGAGAGTTCGCGGGCGGACAGCATCACCTGGTGATAACCGTCCGCGAGGTGGTAACGATCGACGTCGACGTTGTAGAACTGGTAGTAGAGTCGTATTTCCTGGGTTTGGCGATAAGTTTGAAGCAGCAGTCGCCAGTCCCAAAGACGGACATTCTGAATCGTTTCCTGATTTCTGGCGATCGTCTCCGGAGTCAGGTCCGCCAGGGCAGGATAGGATGTTTCCTGGATGGCGCTCAAGTTATAGGCCTGCCGAGTGAATTCTATGTTGTTCTTGAGATACGAGCTCTCAAGGGCCAGCTCGTTCGGCTCTACCATGAACCGCTGGAAAAGGGCCGGCACCAGCAGGATCCCGATGAGGTACAAAGCAATGAAGCTTCCGCATCCAACCACCACGGCTCTGAATGCGGGCCGGAAGAAATTGAGCACGAGCAAAGCACACAGTGCCGCCGCGGCGCCCACCATGACCCACAGGGCGATCCTGGTCACATGATCCGCCGTATAGCCGGCTCCGTGCACGACTCCCAGATTGGAGTAGAGAAGCTGGAAGTGATCCAAATAGAACCCCCAGCCCCAGTTCGCAATCAGGAAGAAGAGGAGTGCGGACAGGTGCGGGATCCCGATGTTCCCCTTCCTCAGCCCTCCGTTGCGACTGAACTGCAAGACTTCGAAGTACCCATAGACGATCAGAACAGCCAGGAATGTGCTCAGGCACAACGCCGTCAGGCTGTTTTGCAGCAGCTCATAGAAGGGCAGGCGGAACAGATAAAACCCGACGTCGACCCCGAAAAGAGGATCGGACAGTCCAAAGGACCCGCCATAGCGAAAGCGAAGGTAAGTATCCCACTGCGCATAGAACATGAGGGCGAACAAACAGGCGACGACTGCACTGGCAGTTGCCATGGCCAGCTTCAGGCCCGCAGGGGAGATCCGGACGCCGTTTTTCCCGACAACGTAGAACGAGCCTTCCGAATTGCCCGCATGGACGCGAGCGCCTTTCTTTGCCGCAAGATTGAGATTGATCCACAGGTACGGGAACACAACCACAAATGCCAGGCAGAACATCTGCCACTTCACGGAGAGGAGTGTCCAGAAGATTGAACTGTAGTCGAGTTGTTCCATCCACAGCCACTTCTGGATCAAGCCGGAGACAATTGCCAAGGATGACGATGCCCAGGATGGCTGCGCCAATAAGAATCGTCAGCAGGCTACCTCGCCTGGTTAGTTGGAATTGGCTTCCCATCGGTTCCTCCGTTCAAACTTCGGTGCGACCTTGATTCTTCGATCATTGACATGCCACGGTGCGGAACGCCATCTTCAGCAGCCCTTCTCGGTGAACTTTCGTCACTATCCGCGGTTCTCCGGGACACAAGTGCAAGTTGATTCATGCAGAGAGGGTGGGCCCTCTGACCAGCTTCCAGTTTCTGGAGCATTCAGGGCTTCGCGACCGGTTCCGGCTCCTCCCTGGTTTTCAGCTCATGGGCGGCAACCTCAGAAGGATGGGTGGTACGAATGATGTCCTGGGCACGGCTGACCTCCTCGGCAGTGCCATGGGCGAGGACAAGGAACTTGTCCCCCTTAATTGCGGTTTCATATTTGAGCACGCTGTCTTTTGGGATGCCGATGCTGTACAGTCCCGCGCCGAGAGCGCTCACGCCACCCACGACGATCGCGCCTTCCAGGGCTCCGACGATCCAGGTAACCAACGGTCCCGCCACCAGGACCGGCCCGACCCCAGGGATGGCAAAGAAGGCGGCTCCCAGCAACAGTCCCCAAACCCCGCCCCAAAAAGCGCCCAGTTTTCCCCAGTACTTCATCCTGTCTCCGGTGTTGTAGTAACCGGTGACATGTTCTTCAGAGTGGAAATCTTTTCCGACAATGGAGAGTTTCTTCATGTCGAAGTCGGCTCTTTGAAGTTTCTTGATTGCGCTTTCGGCCTCGGTATGTCTGGTGTAGATGGCCACCATCGCTTGTTTCTTTGACATGATTCCTTCTCCCGGATTCTCAGAGTTGGTTGACTTGTATTCTGGGCAGGCTTCACCCTGTTGAGCGGGCCTGAACTCATCATGGAAGGAGGTCAGGCGGATTTGCAGTTCGATATTGCTCGCTGCTCTGTCCAAAACAGCTCATCCCGGTGCCGCCAAACCGAAGGGTTCGGGTTCGCAACCTGGTGCTGTACCTGATCAGGCGAAGCCGCTACACCACTGTCCAGTCAAAACTGTTCTTAGATGCGGATGACCTGAAGGACGTCGATGGATGGCTCGAAGCCCTCGAGTCGACGCCGGGGGGTTTGGGCATTATGTACACGACGTGGTTGGACAAGTATGATTTGCTGCCTGATTTCGGCGACTTGATTTCGAAGAGATTCGACCAGTGATCCCGAATGATGGCCTGCTTCAATCCAGGCTCCTTACGAATGCACTCGTCGAGCTGGATCGGGCACTTCTCGCGAAGGTTCTGTCAAGGTAACCGGGCGTCATGTTCATCTTGCCATTTTAACGACGCCAGACTTTCATCCAGTGCCCATCCCGGATCTTGATTCCATCCCGCGGTTCCGGCCTCCGGCAGCACTTCTGGTGACTTACCATCGTCCGGAGTCGCGCTCGCTGACACTCGCTCGCGTTCTGAAATCGGGGTATCCAGGATTCAGCCGAGAGCCACGGCTTCTGAGTTCCACCGATCGCCTGAATCCCCTTCCAGACGCGTCCAAATCATCCAGGATTTCCAGTTCATTCAAAGTGAAGTTTCAAGTCAGTCGGGCCCCCGGCGGCGCCGGACCATTCAGAGAGTGAAACTGGTGAAGCATCGCCAGATGAGCGCGCCAACGGCGCAGGGTCATTTCCAGCCCGGCGGCAACGCCCCGGGAATCGGAGCCAAGACGGCAATGCAGCACTGAAAGTGCGATTCAGTCCCGGCGGCGGACGGTTTCAGAACGAACCGGAATTCAAGAATCCTGGATTGAGAATGTTCACTGCCGCCGGGCAAGCTGCCCGGCCGCCATATCAGGCAGGGCCTGCCCGGACTACTCTCCCTCCAGGAACGAGAAACCAGGAACCAGGAACTCATCCGCTGCAACCCGTTTCTTCAACAAGCTCGATTCGAGTCAGTATACGGTCATAACCAAGATCAGCGCGAAAGCGAGGAAGAGGTTTCTCTTTCGACCGGAAGGCGTCCCACGGGAAGAAACGCGTGTCCGCTTCAACCCGGGGAGATCCTGCCCCACTGTACAAAACTAAACAGATCCGTGTGCAGTATTGAACATACACGGAATTTCTCCGGGAGCAAGAATAGCCCGGAGAGCGACGATTCTGACGGATGGCGGCACGAACATGCCCGTCATTGGGGACAATTCCGGGTAATTTACTGACTGATTGGGCAAGTCGGGGTGGAGTTGTCTGCAATATTCATCACTTCTTCAAATGGGGAGTTCGGATTATGTATCCGTTGGGCGCCGAGGGAATACCCCTCAAAGTCCAGTTTTCTGCGGCGAGCGGCACCGTCATTGGGGCGATTTTTGCCGACGGATTGGAGTGCACCGTTGAGGGCATAGGGTTCTATTTCGGAACTCGGCGGGTAGCGCTCCTGGATCACAATCGACTCCATTTCGACGGGCGATCGGTGGATCGATGCATTCTGAACGGACACCGGCCCTTCTGCTTTGAGTCTGTAGGCATGTTGCGGATTCAGCTCCGTGGCACCGGGAACGGGAACGGGCAGGACCAAGGGCCGGAGAAGAGGTCTTTCGACTCTTAGCGGGGCAATGTCCGGTTGCGCTCCGGTCAGCGACGCAAGCCATCTCGATTCAGGAACCCTTTGGTGAGTCTGGACGCCACCCTGATCGATCTGTAACTGGTCAGGCAGCATAGAACCCTACACCAGCTCCAATGGCGGTCCGAGGACCTCCTACCATGTTCGCGAAACAACCGAGCCAGTTCCGGCCCCGCCGGAATCCCGTCAAGCTTGGTGGCCTCCGCGAAGAAGGCTTCCATCTGTCCGGCCGGCTGGAATCCGATCAGCATCCGACCAGTGCCTTCGCCTACGTGGGCCCATACATGCGGAATAGCACGTGGAGCGAGAACCGAGTCACCACTCCGAACTTCGTGGCGCTCTCCACCTATCTCGACTACGTATTGCCCGCGGACGACGTAAGACCACTCGTCCTGCAGATAGTGGATGTGACGTGGAGGCCCTCCTTTCCGCTCGTCGATTTGCTCGATGACCAGCAGACCTCCGTCCGTATCCGTTCCAGATACCTTCACATCGACTGGCAACGAACCGAACACCTTCCGCCGATGCCCGTGCCGATCTTGATCTGCCATCACTCGGATCCCGCGTCGCTCCGACTCTTCCGCGCTGGCACCGCCACGGATAGCACCAATAAGCGGCAGTGCGAGAATGCTCCCAAGAAACGTACGTCGAGGCTTTGAGTTCATAGTCTCCGACAATCCCCTTCTAGACAGTACATCGTAGGTTGATCAACGTTTGCTGCTGCGAGAGCCCTCGTGTCGCCTGCCGGGTTCAGGGCAGAAGTAATCTTGAAGCTCTGTTAAGTACATTCCAGATCAGGAAGGTCAAAGCATTCGATATTTAGCCTCAAGTGGCAGAGAAGTTCGCGAGTGAGATGGCAGAGCTCTACATTGCGGAACCTGGGCAATTCTAGACTCCGTTTGTAATTGCCTTGATGAGCTGATCGGTCACCTCTCGAGGGATCTCCTTTCGGGAAGACCAGTCTTCCCGCTCGAAATCCGAACGCTCAAACCTCGCGCTGATGACCGTCTCCTGGAACAGCGGGGCGACGGCGACCGGTTCCCCGAGGGGGGAGAAGATCGTGCTGTCTCCGTATCCCAGCCCCTCCTCCGACCAGCCGACCACGTTGGATCGGACCACGACCATTTGCATGTGCGTGGCGAGTCCGATGTGGGTATTTCGGACTTTCCTTCGATGTTCATCCATCCGGTCGGCCGGAATGCGGTTGTAGTGCGGGCTGAACAGAAGCCGGGCCCCCTTGCAGCGCATTGTCAGGGCCGGTTCGAGGAAAGAAGAGTCGTGGCAGATGATCACCCCGAAGGTCAGCCCCTTCGCCTCAAAAACCGGAAGGGAGTAGTCGCTGGCATAGACCTTCTTGTCGCTGCCCGTCAGCATGCTTTTCCGGTACTTGCCCAGGACCTCACCCCGGTACAGGACCAGGGCCGTGTTGAAGACCCGGTCCCCTTCGAGTTCGGAGACCCCGACCACGGATACCATGTCGTGTTTTGCCGAAGCCTCGGTCATCGCACGCACTCGAGAATCTGTCAGCGGGACCGACAGTTCAGCGGTGTAGTTGGAAAGATAGGCTTCGGGAAAGCAGAGGAAGTCATACCCGTCCCTTCCGCACTGGTCCATGACCTCCAGGACTCGGGCCAAGTTCTGATCGAAGTCCTCAGCGCACCGCCCTTGAAAACAGGCGATGGCCAGGGTGCCCGGATCCGTTTCAGTGCCCCTGGAGCCGAGGCTGCTTCCCGTACTTGCCTGTCCCACGACCAAGGCTGCGCTCACTCCGCCTTCCAGGAACTCTCGACGTTTCATAAGACGCTTCCCTCTTTCCGCTGCTGATGGTGAAAACCGCCCGGGGGTTGCCCGGATAGCCTGTCCGTGACAGAGACTACGTCGGCTGAAAGACCGGCTTCCGCAGACACCCGGTGACCGAAGGCTGAGACAGGACCGGAACAGGGCGTCCTCAACTTCGCTGCTCCAGCCTCAGCCATTCTCATCTCACCTCAAGATTGCCACAATAATCGGCCTTTCGCGAGACTCCAACCGTCAATGCACAATTAGCCAGGTCAGCTGAGACACAAAGTCTCTCTTAATTCGGAGACCCGACTGTCCCACTTTCGCCGGAGACGTACACTGCTCCGCTTTGATCGGATGCGTCTTTGCCAGTGCCTGAGCAGGTGCGGCAAGTTCCAGTTCCATCGCAGTAGGGGCATAGGTGGCCCATGATCAATTCTGGTCCACACTCAATGCTTCGAATCCGGAGCATGATGTCGATGACGGGGGCCAACTCTCAGAAGAACATCTTGCAGGTAAGGCCGAAGACTACTGCTCTGCTGTAGAGGCGGTGGTGGTGGCTACGGCGACCAGCGTCATCATCCCGGGCTATACGGGGCCTTTGCTTCGTCGAGCGAATCTTCAGCTGCCGGTGTGCATAAGTGAACAGACTTCAGTGCACTTATGAACTGACGAAGAACTTCTCCACGTTTAAGCTGAAGGGAGATGGGAAAGTGGCGGGAGATCCATGGAGGCTGTTCCACCGACTTTCTCTTTCGAGTGTGAGGTAGTTATGTCAACCTTATTGATTGTTCTATTAGTGGTATTGTTATTGACCGGCGGCGGCTTTGGCTACTCCCGTTGGCATCGGTAGTGGGCGCGTTCGTTTCCATTTAAGGAAGGAGAACCATGAAAAAGAAAATACTCATTTTCGCTGCCATGGGAGCTGTTGCAGGAATGTTTTTGGTGAGCTGTGGACAAACGCCAGAGCAGAAGGTCGAGGCAGCCAGCCAAGACTTGAAGAATGCAAGAGCAGATTACGTTTCAGAGTGGCAAAAGTTCAAGACGGTTTCTGAAGAACAAATCAGGTCCAATGAAGAAAGGATTGAAGCATTTAAAGCAAAGATCCACGAAGAAGGAACCAATGCCGATACCAACGCGAAATACGACAAAGAAGTGGCAGATTTGGAGCAAAAGAATCGCGACCTGAAGAGAGCGTTGGACGAATATAAAGACGAGGGCGAGAGTAAATGGCAGGAGTTCAAAACGAACTTCAGTCACGACATGGACGCAGTTGGAAAAACAATGAAAGATTTGTTCAAAGACAATGGTTAGGATTGATCGTCGTGAAACACTGCTGTCCAATTGAGCACCTCCAGGGCGTTGTTGGACCACTGCTAAGCCGACGCAAGATCAACAAACACGATCGCGGAGGGGTTGCCGACCGCCGCATAGTGGCCGGTGAACGCCAATCGGCCGCTATTCCGATCCACCCGGAAGACCGTGACATTGTCGTCGCGCTGGTTGCAGATGTAGAAGAACCCACCGCCGGGACCGAAGTTGAAGCTCCGCGGGTAGTTGCCGCGGGTCCATTCTTCTCCGACGAACGTCAATTCTCCGTCGGAACCCACCGAGAAGATGCCGACGCTGTCGTGGACACGGTTGCCCGCATAGACAAACCGTCCATCCCCGGAAACCAGGATCTCAGAGCAGAAGTTGCTCCCGGCGAATCCGGGCGGCAGTGTGGATATCGTCTGGCGCGGTGAAAGGCTTCCCTTGGTTGCATCATAGTCAAACAGGACGATCGTTGACCCTTCTTCCTGGATCGAGTAGAACCAGCGCCCATT
This sequence comes from uncultured Acidobacteriota bacterium, assembly GCA_963777605.1. GTDB lineage: Bacteria > Acidobacteriota > UBA6911 > RPQK01 > JAPXNP01 > CAVZRV01. Next base: position 205,530 of record CAVZRV010000031.1, on the reverse strand, counting down.
CGGGTGAAAATCAAAATGCCGGGGTCCATCCCCGGGTGGAAGTGAAATCCTGTGGGGATCGTTCGGGATCAAAACGCCGCGCTCCTGGTCGAATCTCCAAATAAAGATCTGATCCAGACCCAGATCGACGTGCAAGACGAAGCGTCCCGTTGGGTCCGCTGCAACCATGTGCGCATGGGTCCGGTCGTGCCCGCTGAAGGCAAAGCTTCCGGGTGGAGCGTGGGGGGCCCTTCGGGGCCCTATTGTTCCCGAGTCCACTTTGACGTCCGAGGCCTCAGCGAGGCGGCCGTCGGGCAGGATGGGAAAGACGGCGACAGAGCCCCCGAAGTAGTTGGCCACCAGCAGAAACCTTCCCGATGGATGAATGCTCGCATAGGTGGGGCCGGCACCGCCGGCTGGGACGGTGTTCAGAATCGTCAACTGTCCGTCGCCCCGGTTGATGGCGAACGCGCTGACCGTGCCTTCCTTGTCTTCGCCGACACGATCCGTCTCATTCGTTGAGTAAAGTCGAGTCCCGGCGGCATTCACGGCCAGGCAGCTTGGACTTGTTCCTAATTCGAAAGCTCCGTCCGGCGTTAGCGCTCCCGTGGCGCGATCAACCTGAAAAAGATGAATCCCCCGTCCATTTCCCGGCGGTAAATCCACCTGGGTTGGAAGCACATCGTGCAGCGGAGAACTGAAGGTTCCCACATAGGCCATAAGCGGTGAACGCTGCGCGGTCCGCTCTGCACTGCTGACTCCTTCCACCAGCGAAGCAGCGGTGAGCATCGAGATACCTCTGAGAAGCGAGCGACGGGAAAATGCCAGGTTGGTGACGTCAAATGAGTGATTTTGCATCATTGTATGAAAATACGCGAAAACGGCGCCGGCGGCCAAGACAGGAAGGGCAACTCTATCGTTCCGCCGACTCCAAACGCCGCCTATCCCTAGCTCTCCCTGTGTGCGGCAGTCTGGAATCGGCGATTGCGGATTCCAGGCGACTTCCCGCAAATGGCCATCCGGATCTTGAAAGTAGGCTGCATAGCCGCCCCAGAACGCCCAGTGTGATCAGGCTAATTCGTGCCTTCATGTGAGCTCTGTCAAGACACAAAAAGAACCAGTTTGATTCCGAGAAGATGCGGGCTTTTTGATTTCTGCCCGCATTGGAGACGTCGACTTGGACAGCAAAGTTAAGAATACCTGGAGACCGGTGCTTCGATCGCCCGCGATTGACCGTCTGCAGGGAAGCCTTGCGGCTCATTCAAAGAAGATAGAACCAACTGAGATAGAATCCGACACTCATAAAGATCGCACCGGTCAGCCTTCTAGCCCAGACTTCAAGCTGCTTCAGTTTGCCAAACACCGAACCCACGGACTTGGCCCCGCTTGCCAGGAGGACCGATATCGCCAGCACGGGAACCGCTGTCCCGAGACCGAAGCAACTGGGCAACACAAGCGCCGAGCCGACTCCCACGGCCAAGGGTATCAGGCTGCCAAAGAAGAGCCCGGCTGAGACCGGGCAGAAGGCCAGGGCAAACAGGGCCCCCAGCATCACGGGGCCGACGCCGGGGATGTCGGCAACACGATGCCCAATCCTGCCGGTCCACTCCCCGCTCGTCTGTGGAATCGGGATGATGCGAAGAATAACGAGGCCCGCCAGAATCAGCAAAGGACCAAGAACTCGGTTCATCTCTGACTGAAGAAACTGGGCCGTCTCGAAGACCGAGGTGAGGCTTGTGACGATCGCCACGCTGATCATCGTGTACGCCGCTGCCCGCCCAACGGTGTACAGAACTCCGTTGGCGAAAACCCGCCCGATCGACGTCACATCCTTCGAAATATAGGAGAGCGCGGCGATGTTGGTTGCCAACGGGCAGGGGCTGATTGAAGTTAGGATCCCTAGCCAGAGGGCCGTCGACAGACCGATCCAGAGGGATTCCATCAGCGGCCCTTGATGAACTGCGCCAGCTCCGAGCGAACGTACTCTCGATAGCTTTCCGGACTCCAGACCAGTTCCCAAATCTTGTCAAGGTTCTTCCAGCGCCGGGGCTTCCCATCCACCTCATCGACCAGGATGAGGGACTTTGTGATCAACTTGAAATCCTGAACGTAATGGCGATTCTCCGGGGTCTCGACATTGACCACTTGCCACTTCAGGCTGCCCGATTCGAGTTCACTTGCGTAGGTCTGCTCGATGGCTTCCTTTGCCAACGCCTCGATCTTGAGACAGGTTGAGCAGCGGGCGGTGGTGTGAAAGTAGTAAGCGACGATCTGACCTGCCGGCGTGTCGGCAGACCTCCCTCCAACCTCCCCACGTGGAGATGCGGCAACCCAGCTCATCAGTAAGAGGACAAAGAGGACACGGACGGCGTTTTTCATGATAGGGTTCTTCCTTTTCAGCCGACTTCGGCTGAACCGGTTGCCGGATCCTATTGTTGTTCGAGATAGCCGGGAAGTCGCTCCACGAATGCCCGGATCTCGTCCCGGACCCGGCGATAGTGGCCGAGTGCCTCTTCCTCCGTTTTGGCTGACCTGGCCAGCTTTGGCGGATCGTCGAAGCCGACATGGATGATCCTCGCCTTCCCCGGAAAGACCGGGCAGGTCTCGTGGGCGTGGCCGCAGACTGTTACCACCCAGTCAAAGGGAATATCGAGCAGTTCAGTGACCTTCTGTGATCGGTGACTGCTGATGTCGACTCCAGCTTCCGCCATCACCCGGACGGCGTTCGGATTCAGGCCATGAGTCTCGATCCCGGCGGAGTAAGCCTCGATCGAGTCCGTTTTCAGATGCCGGGCCCACCCTTCGGCCATCTGGCTGCGACAGGAGTTGCCTGTACAGAGGAAGAGGATCTTGATTCTCTTGTTGCTCAGCATACGCTCTGCTAACTTTCCTCACTTGGTTTGCGGCATTTTTCATGTCCTCCTGGGGTCCGCTCTCGTCTGCTCACACGCCCTCCGGCTCAACCAGTTCATTGCTATACCAGCGGCGCTGCAGCCAGAACGCGACGCTGACGAGGCCGATCAAGACGGGGACTTCAACCAGCGGGCCGATGACCGCTGCGAAAGCGGCCCCCGAGTTGATTCCGAATACCGAAACAGCCACCGCAATGGCCAGTTCGAAATTGTTGCTGGCGGCGGTAAACGACAGCGTTGCCGACTTCGAGTAGTCTGCACCCACCTTCTTGCCCAGCCAGAAACTCACCAGGAACATCAGGATGAAATAGATCAGCAGCGGAACAGCGATGCGCAGGACATCCAACGGGATCTGCACGACCAGACCGCCCTTGAGGCTGAACATGACCACGATCGTGAACAGAAGCGCGATTAAGGTGATAGGGCTGATTCTGGGAATAAAGACCTCGTGATACCAGTTTTTTCCGCGTGCCCTTACCAGCAGAAAGCGAGTGAGGATGCCTGCCAGGAAGGGGATGCCGAGGTAGATGAAAACGCTCTCCGCAATCTGGCTCATCGTGATGTCGACCACCACTCCTTTCAAACCGAGCAGGGGAGGAAGCCAGGTGATGAAGAACCAGGCGTAGACGCTGTAGAACAGCACCTGGAACAGACTGTTGAAGGCGACTAGTCCTGCGCAGTACTCCGTGTCGCCCTTCGCAAGCTCATTCCAGACGATCACCATCGCGATGCAGCGCGCGAGGCCGATCAGGATCAGTCCCACCATGTACTCGGGGTAACCTCGCAAGAAGACAACCGCCAGAACGAACATCAGAACTGGACCGATCAGCCAGTTCTGGATGAGAGACAGGCCCAGGATCTTGCGATTGCGGAAGACATCGCCCAGTTCCTCATAGCGCACCTTGGCCAGAGGTGGATACATCATCAGGATCAGGCCGGCGGCGATGGGAAGGTTGGTGGTTCCGACCCGAAATTGATCCAGGAAGCCCTCTACGCCGGAGACGAAGTAGCCAATTGCAACGCCGGCCGCCATGGCCAGAAAGATCCAAAGCGTCAGAAAGCGGTCCAGAAAAGAAAGATGGCGAACTACCCGCGGTTTCGGGTGGTCGGGCGGCATCATTTCTTGAGACTTCGGGTGAATTTGTTCCGTTGTTTGTTCGTTCACGATCGAACGTACCCCTTCTATTCCCCGTTCAAGCTTCGGCAGGCTTTCTGGCGCGAACCACGGCACTCATGAACTTGCCGTCGATCAGATCGGCGATTGGATCGACGTCGATGCCCTGTTCTGCCAGGAACTCACGGGCATCGTCCACCCGGTAAATCCGGGTCGGTTCCAGGCTGAATTGCTCGAACCCGGCGGCTTCGAGCTTCTCCCGGTACTCGGTTTCCTCCAGCGCACCCGCTACGCAACCGATCCAGAGCTCGACGTTTCGTCTAATCTCGTCCGGTATCGCGCCGCGAACCACGACGTCGGAGACCGTCACTCGTCCTCCGGGCCTCAGGACGCGAAAGGCTTCCCGGAACACCCGGCCCTTGTCGGCCGACAGGTTGATCACGCAGTTGGAGATGATCACGTCGACGGAGCCGTCCGGAAGTGGAATGTCTTCCATCTCGCCTTTCAGGAACTCGACGTTGTCAACCCCGGCTGCCTTCTGGTTGTCCCGGGCCAATGCGAGCATCTCGTCCGTCATGTCGAGGCCGTAGGCCTTCCCGGTGGGTCCCACCCGACGCCCAGACAGAAAGACGTCGATTCCGCCTCCACTGCCCAGGTCGAGAACTGTCTCTCCGGGTTGGAGATCGGCAAGAGCCGTGGGGTTCCCGCATCCGAGCGAGGCCAGGAAGGCCTTCTCGGGCACAAGGCCTTGTTCGGGAGCATCGTACAGATCCGAGGTGATCGGATCGCAGCTCGAGTCGCCGCAGCAGCAGGAGCTGGATTCCTGATTAATGACTTCCAGAGCCCGTTTCCCGTAACTCGATTGGATCTGTTTCTTGAGCCCAATCTCCTTCGACATCGATCGCTTCCTCCGAACCCCGATAAGCTATCGGAGTTTCCATCTGGGGCCTCATGCCTCGGCCGACAGCAGGTTCTTGATCTCGGCAACCGATGAGGGCTTCCCCACCAGCCGGACCTTACCGTCGATGGACAGCGCAGGGGTCAACAGGACTCCGCGTTTCACGATCTCGTCGATCGACGTCACTTTCTCAATCTCACAGTCGAGTCCGAGTTCGGCGACTGCATTCTCCGCATTAGCGGCCAGGGTTTTGCATTTGGCGCAGCCCGGGCCCAGAACTTCGATCTTCATATCAATCCCCCATCTGTAAGGAGCCCGTAGATCAACCCGGCAGCCGTCGCCATGACGATCACGAGCGCGGTAAATACTGCGGTCTTCTTGATTCCCAGGACCGAACGGATCACCAGGATGCTCGGCAGCGACAGGGCCGGCCCGGCGAGGAGCAAGGCCAGCGCCGGACCTTGAGCCATGCCGTGCTCGATCAGTGACTGGAGAATCGGGATCTCGGTCAGCGTGGCAAAGTAGAAAAGACAACCGACAACGGAAGCGGCCAATACGGAGAGGATACCGTTGTCTCCCACCCATGCCGCGACCTGCTGGTCGGGGAGCAGTTGGCCCAGAAATCCAACAATGAACACTCCTCCGAACAGGAGCGGGACCAGCAGCTTGGTGAAATCCCAGGTGTTCGCCATCCACTCGTTGATCTCGTCGCGATTGAACCAGCGCCAGACCATCGCCAGGACTGCCAGGCCCATCAAGCCGGCGAGGAGCCACTTGGCGTGATAGATGTCCATGACCCAGTTGTCCTGTTCCTGAACGGACTGGACGTTTTCTTTCAGGAGCGTAATCTTGTCCCCGGCCGAGTAGGAAGCCGCGGCTGCTTCGAGCTGGAGAACGATATCGTTGCGGGTTTCCTGCAGCATCACTCCCGGAAGTTGGGTTCCGTCGTTAAGTTGAACCGTGACGTTTCCGGGGTTGTACCAGTCGCTAAAGACCAGGAACGCCATCATGGCCGCAAAGTAGAGCGCTGTCTGCCAGAGCTTTCGTCGCGGCTGGGGCGGATCCGGGAGTTGCATGGTCGCTGCTTCCCGCTCCTTCTCCTCCTTGCGGAACAGCGCGGCCATGATCAGGCCGAGCAGGATTCCAAAAACGATCGCTCCGATGGCACGCCAGAGCCCGAGTTGGAACCCGAGGACCCGGGCCGTGAGAAAGATTGCCAGGATATTCAGTGCAGGCCCGGAGTAGAGGAAAGCTGAGGCTGGTCCCAGGCCGGCCCCGACCCGGTAGATGCCGGTGAACATCGGCAGTACGCTGCAGGAACAGACGGCCAGAATGGTTCCGGAAATGGAGGCCACCGAGTACGCCTCCACCTTGCGTGCCTTCGGTCCCAAGTGCTTGAGCACAGCCTCTTTGGACAAGAAGGTCGTGATCGCCCCTGCAATGAAGAGTGCCGGCACAACGCAGGCCAGCGTGTGGTTCCGGGCATACCACTGCAGCATCCGGAAAGCTTCCAGGATTGCGGCCTGGATGTTGGGATTCGACAGGGGCAGGAAGTAGGCGACCAGGAAGATTCCCGCGAACGCGCTGAAGATCTTGAATTCTCTCATGTTTGCTTTCAGATCGACCCATGGCCATATCGCCATGTTCTGTCCAAACAAAAAGAAGCCTGCTTCACAACTGAACCAGTTCCTGCTGCTCGCGAAGGTTCTGGATCAGGACCGATTCAATGCAGCCGAAGAACTGGTCCAGGCACTGGCACCGGATCGAGTAGTAGTTCATGGCACCCTGCTTCTCCATTCGGAGAAAGCCTGCCTCTTTGAGAATCGCCAAATGCTTCGAGACCGTCGACTGATCCGATCCGACGAGTTCGGTCATCTCGCCCACGCACAGATCTCGTTCGCTCAATGCATCGAGGATCAGCAGGCGCGTGGGGTGAGCGAGGGCGCGGGCGATTTTGGCTCTTGCTTCGTACTGTTGCGGCAACTTTTTCATTTCCAGATGGCAATATTACCATGGAGCGATCCATCGCCACAAGCCTTCGGATGACTGTCTTGCACTGGCGGAACCCCAAATCCGTTCGGTTGGTTCCCCGAGCAGCCTTTCCCCTGCCAGATTGGCAGTTGACGGCACTCCGCGCGGCTCAGTTGACGTGCAATTTACTCGTTAGTATGCGCATCAATATCATATCTGAGTAGGACGTTTAACCCGGAGACAGCATCGGCTTTCAGTGCTCCGTGACTTTCCGAGCTTTCGCGTTGGCACTGGAGTGAAAGCTGAACGGCACGGGTGCCAGCCGCGTGCAGTCTGTGGCACTTGCTCATCTCCTCGGACTGGGACCCATGACCCGGTCGGAGTTGGCGTCTCAACTCGGAATTACGGCCTCTTCCACAGTACGACTGGTCGATCGAATGGAGCGGGACGGCTGGGTGACAAGAGGTCCAGTTTCCGGAGACCGACGCGTAAAGGTGGTCTCGCCTACCGAAGAAGCTCTGAAGACTTTGGGCAACTCTCAAAACATGCCCGGAGCTTCTCGAAGAAGCCTACCGGGGATTGCCGCCGGACGAGCTTGAATCGGCGATTCGGACGCTGACCCGAATCCGCCGGAACCTGGAAAACAAATGATTCCCGGAATCGAACGGGGAGAGGATTTTCGAATGCCACAAGAAGGAGTCCACATTATGAATGACCTTAACGCACTGTTCGAACTCGGCATGGCGTTTCACGGACACAAATGCCCGGCCATGCCGATGGGACTGCGCGCCGGTTTGGCGGCAATGAGGATCCTCGGGGTAGCCCGGGCACAGGACAAGGAACTGTTCGTCATCTCGGAAACTGGAAAAGGGCACGCGGCGGGTTGCTTTCTCGACGGAATCATGACCGCAACAGGATGCACGTATGGGAAATCGAACATCGAGAAGCGCTACGTAAACAAGATGGCCTTCACGTTGATCGATCAACAGAGCGGTCGGGCCGTGCGCGTCTCGCTGAAGCCGGATTTCTTTGAGAAGGCACTTGCCTCACCGTTCGTACAGAAGCGCAAGGCGGGAATCCCACCGCAGAGCATCGAGCCGGAGATTGCCGATCCGCTTGTCGATCGAATTCTCACCTTGGACGAAGACGACTTCCTCGACATCGGCACCGTGCATCAGGTGGAGGTCCACAAGGGGAAGGCAAGTTTCGCCGCGAAGCGCTGTACCGCCTGCGGCGAGCTGACTTTCGTGAACAAGCTGCGCGTTACCGAAGACGGTCAACTGGTCTGCATTCCTTGTTCTGGCTACCCGGACTGAATCTTGGGACACGGGCGGACATATTCCTGAGTCAGCTGGGCCGACCTTCCGGAAAACAAGAGGACAGATGAAATGCCGGTTGAAACACTGATTCTCCTGTTCTTCATGTTTTTGATCGTCTCCGCCATCTTCTCCATGTTCGGCCAGGGTGGCGGGGCCTTCTACGTTCCGATGCTGTTGGCACTCTCCGTGCCGATTTACGTCGCGGCGACGACCAGCCAGGTTCTGATCATGGTGGTGTCCTTTTCATCGATGCTGGTCTTCGCCAAGGCCAGGACAGTGGACTGGAAACTCGTTCTCTTGATTGAGCCCCCCACCAACATCGGTGCTTTCCTGGGCGGCTACCTGTCCCTCTACATTCCTCCTGCTTTTGCCAAAGGCTGCTTCGCTGCGGTGCTTCTGGTGGGCGCCTGGTACCTGTTCGATCCGCCGCAGAGGGTTGCAGAGAGAGACTTCGGAGCGAAGCACTGGTGGTTGTGGCATCGAACCGGGGTTTCACAGCCGTACATCATCAACATCCTCGCTATGGTTCCCCTGATGCTCGCGGCCGGATTCGTGGCCGGGATGCTGGGAGTCGGCGGCGGCCTAATCAAAGTCCCGGCCGTCGTCGTCCTGTGTGGAGTGCCGATGACTATTGCGATCGGCAGCTCCTCACTCATGATCCGCGTGACGGCGCTAACCGGGTTCGTAGGTCACGTGTTGCGCGGCCATTTTGACTGGCTGCTCACGGCAGTCCTTGCGGCGGAGTGTTCGTCGGCTCCCAGATCGGTCCGCGCTTCGCCGTCAAGGCCGACCAATCGAAACTGAAGAAGTATTTCGCGCTCTTGTTAGTCGCAATTGCGATTTGGCTGATCTACGGGACGGCTCGCTAACTCAGGAATCGGTCGCGCACTTCCTCGCACCAGTGTGCGTTGAGTTTGGGGAAGGGGATTCCATCCGCGGCTGATTTCCTCAGCAACGGCAAGCTCTCCAGGGAATGGTTCCGCTTGGCGGCCGTTCGATTTGGCAGGCCTATCTCGGAGTTATTTAGCCACTGCCGATGCCGCAGCGATATTGGTGATCCAAAGAGTCATCTGTTAAACCATGGGATGGAACACGTCCGCATCGACAGGCCTGTGATAGTCGACTGATGGACCTGGCCAACCCGCTCGTCGTGGGTTTTTCGGGGGCGAACATCAATCGCCAGACAGTGAAAAACGTCGAGCGGTCCGGTCTGCGAATCGTTCGTGTCGACAGCTTGAAAGGCAGTCTGGTCAAACTCATGCAGCACAGGCCTGACGGGCCACTCGCGGCGTTCGAACTCCGCGCTGATTCGTAGACGAGGATTCAACGAGCGAACCGTCAGAGCCATTACGACATTCGAAGCACGAAGCACCTTCAAGGGTCGTTATCGGACTGGTTTGCTTCTGTCTTCATCCTCATTCAGTTCCTCGACAAACCGATGAAGTTCCGTGATCTCAGGCATGCCCCGGAAACGAACCTCGCCGTCAACGATGACAACCGGCGACTCCTTATAGCCCAGACTCTCGACCATCTCAGGGTGATCCTCGAAGTATCGGACTTGATAGGACACTCCATTCTTCTTGAATTCGCTCTCAAGGATCGGGCGATGATGACAAGTGCGCGTTGCAGCGAGAATGATTTCCATTTCAGTACTCCTTTCTGACAGTCTATGCGCCCTCATGTCCCGATTCCACCGAGTTGGATCGACATCCCGACCGCAGACCTGGGACCCAGGGAGCTTTACGACCCTGCGCAGAAATACGTAAAGGGAACTCCTGATCGGAAGAAAACGGTCCACATCGCCGATCGCATTCAGTGACGACTCCTGAGAATCAGGTTTGCGATGAGCAATGACAGAAGAGGCGTCACGGTTAGTTGCAACAGGGGCGAAACACCGATCGGAATAACGGGAAGAGTGGGCATTTGGGCGGTGTATTCCCAGCGGTGGAGGAGCAGCAGATTAATTGACTCGTTCGTCGCGCTCACGATCGCTGACACGGCCACGAAGGCTGCGATGCGGGGGCGGGTCAGCTTTTTGAACCACCAGATCCGTCGATACCAGAGACCAAACGCTATCACGGGGATTATCACGAGAAGGACGTCCCCAACCGACGCAATGACCAGGTGCGGCAGGTGCTCTCGGATCGGTCGTACCCCCGCATATAAGGGAGCGTGAAGTACCTCCCAGGTCAGGTTCAGTGTGAATGCAACCAGTGCCACCAGTAGCAACGAGAGGCCGCGATCCATTTCTGCCTCCCCACTAACGATGAGTGGACAATTTGAACGGCCAACTTGACTGAGTATTGTCAGCGTCTTACGTGACCCCGAAGCCAGAGTTCCTCCAACCGCCACAGCGACAACGCGGTAACGAAGAAGGAGGTGACTACGTTATTCCAGATCATCGATTCCGCGCCGGTGTACGCAAGCGTCGCCGGCGCAATCAGCAGCCAAAGCGCGAGGACGATTACGGTCAGCCTGAGCCACAGTTCTTCGCGGTAAGCGGCAATTAAGGATAGAATTCCAATCAAGATCCCTGTGAAAAGGCAGTTTGATACGACGTGGGGATAGCGCAGCCTATCCAACCCAAGGATCCATGGAGATACGGCCATCCAGAAACCCAATATGACGTTGATCCAATCCCTAATCACAAGTTACTCCTCTCTGTGACCCAACGCGATCTCCCGTCCGACAAGCAAGCCGTTAACGATCCATCGAGGGGATAACGCCTTCCTCGGCATGGGTCATTCCTGGGAAGCCTCTCGTCAGTCAAGCATCAACCGGATCGCATGAAGCGGAAACACAATATCGTGAGGCAGCAATAATCGTTCCGAACATCACGGGGACTTGCGTGAAGCACCGAAGCCGGCCTGCGCAAAGGAAGAGATGATCCTGCGACTCGCTTCGGGTGTGGCAACTCATGCAGCCGGCGTGTTGGAAGTGAAACAGTATATGGGGTCGCCGTTCCTTCGGGCGGGAGTGAGTTGGTCTCACCAGAAGTGCGATTTTCCGGGAATCACACTTCCGTCGAAGTAGGCACAAAAGAGGGTTGCCTGGGAATCTTTTGTAGCAGCCTGTTGGTGTCAGTCCGGTGATCTCTTGGAGGGTCTGACCAACAATTTCATCGAGGAGACTCTTTCGACCTTGACGGGGTCGTCAGCGTGCAGAGGTCGATTGTCGACACATTGGGCTTTCCAAGTTTCACCCTCGCACAGAACCGTTCCCGAGTTACCTTCCCAGGAAAGGACCCGAGCCGATTCTCCGAGCATCCCCCTCTTTCCGCTGCGAACCGGAAGATGCATGGCACCCATCATCAACCAGTCCAGAAATAGTGAGGCGCATAGAAGGGTCGCGTAGAGGAGGACCGCCGTAGCCGTCGAGAACCAGAAAAACAGACCGATCCCCCAGAGCGGTGCGGTCATCAACAGGCCCATCCAGATCATAACTGTCTCCTAGGGGCAAGAACTGTTCCATTTGCGCGAATCGAGCCGTGCTCAAAGAACATGCGGTTCTCCGGTCGCTCGCTCACCAGATTCGGGGCGTGGCACCGAGGCAAAATTGCAACGGCTGACGAGAATGTCTCATTCAGATTCGCCCAGAAACATTCAGGAAGGGTCGGGGAGCGCTCAGCACATCGTCGGAATCAACAACGGATCAGGGTCATTGCCCCGCTGGCCCCGATCGGCCGGTCTGAATCGTGCGTGGACGTGACTGCACGGATGAATCACCAAAGAATTAGAATCATCACCACTCCGGGGAAGAGGGCGGTGAGCATCACCACGACGATCATCCACCCTACACCGACGCTCTATCTGAAGCGTGCCATAATCTCAGGGCCTCGATCCTGCCGGCAACCCTCTGGAGGATGCGATGCCGCGGTGGAGCATGTCGGAGCAGGAACTCAATGAACTGGTCGCCTACCTCAAAACGCTGGGCAGCCAGTAGGGTTTCGCGCGCCGCGATCCAGGGATCTTGAATTCCGTTTTCGGAATCTTAGATGGACACGATCGGACCCCTTTAACGTGAGGCTGATGGCCCAGGTGTGAAATTTCTCACGCTTTCCCACGCCGAAGATTTGGTCGGGGCCGACTGCTTAGGCCAGCAATTCCGGGAAACGGACAAGGTCTCGGGGAAAATTGGGCTCGTTTCCTGTCTGTTCCAGAACCTCCAATACTCTCTGCGGGCGTCCGAGATCGCTCCATGTCACGCCTTCCAGGGGGACGAAAAGGCACTTGTCGACCGACGGCATGAGGACGTCTCTCGAGAAATCGAAGTTCAACATATTCGAATATGCCTTTTTCAACAGGATATCCTCGGCCCCGAGGGCAAATTGCCGGTTCTGAATCGCCTGAAAGCCTTGGCGCAGCTTTTCAAATTGTCTCAGCGCCTCTGGCTGCAACTGGCCCAGGATCGACCAGAGGGTTCCAGCCCGGGATACGACGATCATGGTGCTCCAAAAATGGCCGCAATCAAAGCACTGACGAGCCTGGCTAGACGTCGGTTTCTCCACGAAGCTCTTAACCTGCTGAGCGGGAATGGAGATGGAACGGTGCGTGCAGTCCGGTTCTCCGCCCGGCTCAATCCAGCCATACTCCGGTTCTGGTCCCTGAGGCACGGCTGCCAGAATGACGAGACGATTCTCGTCGCAGTCGAGGAGTTCCGTCGCTTCCATGATCCTTTTAAAGAAGACCATTTCCGGATGGATGAAATGATCCGACGGAAGAATGATGACTTGTGCGTTTGGGTCTCTGGCATGGATGTAAGTCAAGGGCAACAGAACGCCCGGACCCGTTCCTTTTCCGTCCGGTTGTTGCAGGACGCGCCCTGGAAGATCGATTTCTTCCCGCAGGAAGACATCGTGGCCTTTCCCGATGACCGTCACTACACGATCTTCACCCACCAGTCGCGACGCCCTGTCGAGCGTGTGACCGAGAAGAGATTTCGATCCGTAAAAGGAGCAATATTGCTTCGGCCGTTCATGGCCCAGCCATTTCTCGACAAAGGGACACATCCTGCGTCCTTCTCCCCCTGCCAAAACTATCGCCCAAACTTCGCCAGACGCCGCTCGTCTGTCCATTCCCATTTCTCCTGTCGGTACTTCGCCAGGCCCAGAGGCCTTGAAGGGGACCATCCGCTATCGTGATGAAGCAGTTCATGGACTGCTCCTGCGAGTCATCTCTTCGCGAACTGGTCGCGGTTAATCTCCACATAGTGGGCCCAGCGTTCCGGAACTTCGTCTTCGGGAAAGATGGCTTCTACCGGACACTCCGGGACGCAGGCCCCGCAGTCGATACATTCTTCGGGGTCGATATACAATTGGGTTGCAGCCTGGAATTCCTCTTCGTCGGCGCGAGGGTGAATACAGTCCACTGGGCAGGCATCCACACATGCCGTGTCCTTCACTCCGATACAGGGCTCAGTGATAACGAAAGCCATCGTCTATCCTTCCTTCCTGAGTGAGAATTTCCCGAGCGCCGGTCCTCCAGGGCCGTGTCTCTAATCTGTCTATCTCGAGCGCTTGATCTTCCGCGTCGCACGATTCATTTTCCTGAGTTCCTGGGCTTCAAGAATTCTTTCCATGAGCCTTTCGGGGTCGAGATCATGGGCTTCGGCCGCCTCGCCCAAAGTTTCGAACGGCCCCATGACGCATCCCACGCATGCCATTCGGAGACCGTTCAAGACCGAGATCGACTCCGGACATCGGGCGATGACGTCGGAGACCGTCCAGGCAGAGGTGGGAATGTTTTCGCTCGTCGTTTCCTTCACTTCAATTGCCACGATAGAGGAACTTGAGTCGCGGTTCTTTGCGCGCGGTCAAACTGCAGGAATTTATCTTGGGAAGTTGGGGGTTTTGGGATCACAACAGGCTGCGCTCTCATGCGGTCGCTCCTGACCGGTCAAATATCCTTCTCAGCGATCGGTGATTTCCGGGCATTTGGGGTCACAGAAGGGCGTTATTCTCTTCGTTCCAGGTCTTCGGCGATCGAAACGAGTCCGTGCGGTCGGCGGATCACGAATCGTCGCCTGCCGGTGGCGACAATCCCCGCCTCTTCCCAGCGGCTGACGATGCGGCTTACCGTGTGGAGGGTCGTCCCTGTGATCTCTCCAAGATCTTGACGGGAAAGCGGGAAGTCAATCAGCACACCTTCGTCGACCTTCCGACCGGCTTGATTCACCAATCGGAGCAGCGCTCGCGCAACCCGTCGTTCCACTCGTTCAGTGGAGAGCTCCATGTAGCGGGTGCGGAGCTCGGACAACTCCTCACCCAGGAGTTCCAGCGCGTTGAGAGTGATGATCGGATAGTTCTTCATGAGACGATCCATTACAGGGCGGTCCCATCCAAGCGCTCGACATCGAGTGACGGTTTCGGCGGTGGCCGGATACTCGGTGCCTCCATAGAGGGGGACGCAGCCGAACGTCTCGCCTGCGCCTACATAGCGAAGTACGATCTGATGACCTTCTGCATTGATTTGACTAACCTTTACCTTTCCGGCGAGCAGCACAAACAGGACGGTCGCCGCCTGGCCTTGACTGAAGAAGTACTGATTGGCTCCCATAGGGACAACACGGGCAAGACTGATGACCTCTGTACATTCTTCGGCCCCCAGCCCCCGAAACAGGCGCACCCGTGCCAAGACCTCAGCGGGTTTACTGGTCAGCCGATTCGACCCGGATTCTGTGTTCTTCACTTGACTCCCGAAGTGGCATCGTCCGAAGCGTTGGCTCAGTGTTGCTCAGGCGGGAACGAGGCTCCCGCAACAAATCTGGAGTGTGGGCAGGATTCATTGCCCGAAGAGTTTCTCCAATCCGGAATGGATGATGGACTGGAGAGCCCTGGGTTGTCAGTGATTTTTGTCATTCGGAGTTGCCGGTGGGCCAATTTGATAGACGTACTCGACATGGTTCGGGGGCGTTTCTCGACAATGCCCAGTCGGTGGCTTCCCAGAAAGACGAATCTTTGGAACAGTTGCGCCGGCTGCTGGCTCTCCATGCCCGGTTTATCCGGGAATGGGAGCCGAGACGGCAATGCAGCACTGAAAGTGCGATTCAGTCCCGCTCCGGCCACGTGCGAGATTCACGGGCCCAAAGGAATCCGAGAGGCGAAGTTACGCCTCTGGGGGTATTTGAATCGCGCTTTCAGCGCTACTTTGCGATCCAATCAACCGAGTCCCGGGGCGGTTGCCCCGGGCTCAGAATGAGTTTGCGCCTTCGGCGCGCAATCCTTCCCTGGATTCGCTTTCGAGGCCCCAATCTCACACTGGACGCACCCAACTTCTCCAGTTCTTCCAGTTCATCTCCAAAATGAAGTTCCAGGGCGGTTTTACGCCTGCCTGCCAGGATCTCCTGCAGATATTCCCGGCGCAGGGCGTCTGCGAGGACCGTGTCCTTTTCAGGTGCAGTTTTCGGTGGTGCGGTTTTTGCCTGATTCACAGGTGTTGTTGGCATGGAGTCCTCCTCCTTTTTCAACCGGTGGATGTATCCTGGGCACTACTCCAGTAATCTTTGTTCACAGTCCGGACAATAGCCATGGCTCAGAAACATTGAGTTATTTTTCAGAAAGCTGACCACATCCTCCCAGGAGGCATCGGCAGTCTTGACCTTGCGGCATCCCATGCAGATGGGGAGGACCTCCTGGATCTTGCGCAGGTGCCAGAACGATGTATCCAACTGCTTGTAGGCTGCCTTCAGGGTCTGGTTTTCACACTCGACGGTTGATCGTACCTTTTCCAAGTCTTCAATCCGTGCCGCAGAATCATTTGAGAGTGCATTGATCTCGGCCAGCTGCCGGATAAGTTTCCGGTTTTCCTGCAGCAGGGCATGCCTTTCGGCGATGGGTTTGAGCAGGGAAAGCAATCTGTCCGCATCCCAGGGTTTAGTTATATAGTGAATGATCTGCCCCTGGTTGACCGCCTCGATAACGGCTTCGATATCGGCGTAGCCGGTGAGAAGGATGCGGGCGGTATCGGGGCTGATTTCGGCCACCCTGGCAAGAAGCTCCGCTCCGGTCATCACCGGCATCCGCTGATCGGAAATGACCATAGAGAAGAGCGTCTCTGAGGCAAACAGGTCTTGGGCCTCCCTGACATCTGAGGTGGTGAAGATATGGAAGTCCTTGCGCAGCACGATTCCAGCTGCGGGGGCTCGCCCAGCACGAGAAAGCCGCCCTCGATGGCCGCAATCCGGAAGCGAAGAGAATGCGGAATCTGGTCGGTGTCGATTACATTCAAGAGGAATTCTTCGTCGCACGAGGCGTCCGGCGACGCAAGCCGACGGGTCAAAGTCTCTCCGTCCGGGGTGGTCAAGAAATCCAGAAAACTCTGGCCTGCCAACTCCTCCGGACTTGCCTTGAGGCAGTCGGCAAGCGTCCGGTTTACTAGCCGCATCCCGCCGTCGGGGCTCAGAACAGCGAGGTGGATCACGGCGGAGGCATCGAGAAAAGAGGAGACAAAGGGCATCGCTCCGGACAGCCCGTCATACAGCTTCAGGGGATCATGCCCTTTCTTCATCAAGCCTCCCTTCACCCGGTCACGTTGCTGGACAGTATTAAGAGTCTCATGTACAGCAAGGGCTAGGAGTCTGCAAGCCAGAAAGGTCTGCGATCCAGCTTTGAGGCACGCCAACGACAACTACGACGATTAGCTATTCATCATAGTCGATTTCACTTTGCCGACCTGCAAAATCCTCCAGGTCATTTACTTTCGCATAGTCTCTAATCATCTCGTCCAGCCTCTCCCGGTATTTTTCCAGCTCTAAAGATTCTTCACGCTCGATCATGAAACTCAAGTCAGGACGACGATTTTCGAGAGGTACAAATTCTTTCCCGTCAACCGATCTTCCTTTCGGATATCTGCTCACTTCGTAAATTTCCTTCAAACGCTGAAAAGTGATCTTTCTGTCCTCGGTGCTGGGCATGTGGTTCCAGGGACGTTGCTCGTAAAATCCAGGCTCCGTGAGAGGCCAGTGTCCCTACCGCAGGGCTTTCAGAACATTCAACCTATGGAAGCGATCCGACATGTGTCACCCGGAGAACGCCATTTACTGCTGCGCAAATCCCGGCTTTCACGTCTTCGCGTTGCGCTTCGACCCACTCAACCTTCAGGTTTCGTTTTATCGTTTGGACGACTTCTTCGGGCTCTATTCTCCGGCATAGAACTCCTGCCGGTGCTGTTCGGCAAGTCGTTCGAGCTGTTCGGCGATGTCGGGATGATCCCCAATCACATTCATCCGTTCGTAAGGATCGGCTTCCATGTCATAGAGCGCCAACTCTTGCTCTTGTTGCGCGTATTTACCCGCGAAGCCGTCCTCACCGTACTGCACCACGTGCCTGTACGAGTGAGGAAGGTGCAATTTCCACTTTCCGTCGCCCGAGATAATCCCTTCGAAGTGTTCCCCGGTGGACAGCGGGTAATAGGCATGCGGGTTCCGCGCCTTGGGCTGATTCGAGATCAGCTTCCACACGTTTAAACCATCGATCTGATTCTCCGGCAAATCGGCGCCAGCCAGGTACGCAATCGTTGGCAGGATATCGATGGAGCAGAGTGCGGACTCAGATACGATGCCTGCCGGAATCGCTCCCGGGTATTTCATGATGGTCGCTGATCGAACACCACCATCAAACGAGGTGCCCTTCGCTTCCCGAAACGGGGTTGTTCCGGCATGATCGCCGTACACCGACCAGGGCCCGTTATCCGACGAGAAGATGACCATGGTATTCCCCTCGAGGCCGTTTCTTTTCAGCGCCTCCATGATTTGGCCTACTGACCAGTCGAGCTCCATCATGACGTCCCCGTAGAGGCCCACACCCGATTTGCCGCGGAACTTTTTACTCACGAACAGAGGAACATGGGACATGTTGTGTGGCACGTACAGGAAGAACGGACGGTTATTGTTCCGCTCGATGAAATCGACCGCATTTTCCGTGTACCAGGTGGTGAGCATCATCTGATCTTTCGGAGTCACCTCCGGAATGGTGACTTTTCCGTTTTCCCAGTACCGCAGCGGATATTTCCCCCAGTATTCCGGATCCTCGGGATGATATTTCCACATGTCGTTGGAATACATCAGTCCACTTGATTCATCGAAGCCGCGGGCCGGTGGACGCGTCTCCGGTTGATCTCCGATGTGCCATTTCCCGAAGACGGCAGTGGCATACCCTGCGCGCCGCAGGACTTCTCCGATGGTGGCAAACTTCGGGTCTACCCCTCGCGCATTGGGGCCGTGCGCGCCAAACATTTTCGTTCGGCCCGGAAAGCACCCGGTCAGCAGTGCGGCTCGCGAGGCGGAACAAATCGCTTGGGGGACGTAGAAGTTGCGAAATAGAGAGCCTTCCGACGCCAGCCGATCGACACTGGGGGTCGGGTATCTTGGATTCCCGAACGGCCTGAAATCCGCCCATCCGGAATCATCAAGAAAAATGATCACGAAATTTGGTGTGGTCTGCTTTTGCATGACGGGTCGGCCGGTGGAAAAGCCGATGAAACCCGTGAAGAGGGCCGCGCAAGCCACAAGCATGCATGCGACCAGGATCATCCCCTTGACAGCAAATCGAGTCTGCCCCATAAAAATCGTGCCTCCGAACTGCACGCTAATCTCCCTCACTGTTAGAGTCAACCCCGACTGCCTGACAGCCGCCGCTTTACAATGCGCCCCAACCCATTTCGAGAAAGATATTGTTATCTTGGCCTGAAGGCGAACAGATTAGGGGTGGCCAGAAAGGGAACACTCGCAGGACCTGCGCTTCCAGGCGATGTTCGTCTTTGGGCTTTCTGAAATCGCCGTCAGCACGTTCAGTGGCCAGCTCTCGGATGACATTCGCTACGGACGGCCGACTCCGCTCTTCGGCTGCTGTGTACGATTACCGATCCGCCATCGACGTTCCAGTCCGCACCGTCAATTCCAGAAGGTCCTGAGCCTTTCGAAGCAGACGAAGCTGAGATCGTCCTCAGTGCAGATTCCGCTCCCAGAACTCGAGCATCGTCCGGTACAGGTGTATTTGCGCCTCGTCGTCTTTGATCGGATGCTTGCGCATCGGGTAGATCATCATGTCGAATGTAATCCCGGCCTTGATGAGTTCGTCGGTGAAACGCCAGGCGTTTTGCGGGTGCACGTTGTCGTCGTAAGTGCCGTGAACCAGCAGGAGTCGGCCGTGGAGATTCTTGGCCCGCTCGGCGTGGGAGGTTTTCTCGTAGCCCTCAGGGTTGTCCTGTGGCCGCTTCATGTAGGCCTCGGCCCAGATCGTGTCGTAGTAGCGCCAATCGGTGACTGCCGCGACAGCGACTCCCGCGCGGAATTCCTGCGAGCTGGTCATCGCGAGCAGGGTGTACGAGCCGCCGCCGCTCCAGCCCCAGATGCCGACGCGTTCCGGGTCGACGTAGGGCTGTGCCTTGAGCCACGTGACGGCGTCCAGCAGATCCCCTAGCTCGACCGAGCCGTAGCCGTCGCCGAGGATCCGGTTCTCGAGTGACTTGCTGATTGCCGTTGCGCTGCGATTGTCGACGTAGAGCACGACATATCCGCGGTCGGCTAGCATCTGCTCGACATAGTTTCGAGGCGTTCCGGCCCAGCTATCTGAGACGGTCGGCGCCGAGGGGCCGCCGTATACATAGATGACGACCGGGTACTTCTTCGTGGGGTCGAAACCGCGCGGTCTGAGCATCATCGCCGGCATATGGAAGCCGTCTGCGGCCTCGATCTCGAACAACTGGCGCGGCTGGAGATTGAAAGGCTCGAGCCGATCCTGTTGCGATGTCGACACCGTCCGGACGGCCACACCGTCGGCACGGCGCAGAACCAGCTCTGGGAGCCGCTCGTTCGCGGAGTGCTCGTCGAGGTAGTACTTGCCGTCGGGCCGGAAGAGGATCCGATGGGTTCCCTTCTCGGCGGAGAGGCGCTTCATCCCGGTGCCGTCCAGCGCGATCCGGTACAGATGCTTCTCGATCGACGACGCCTCGAGTGCGGTGAAGAAGACTTGATCCCCTTCCACGTGAGCGACGGCCTTGCGGGCCCAGAAGACGGCGGCGGAGGCACGAAGTGCCCAGTCTCCCTGGGTCACCTGCCGCACCAGCTTGCCGGTCATGTCATAGAGATAGAGATGGGAGTAGCCGGTCCGTTCTGAGACCCATAAGAAGCCGCTGTCGTCGTCCAGGAAGTGGAGGTCGTCGTTGATATTAACCCAGCCGGGATCGGTCTCGCGGAGCAGGTGACTCACCTTGCCCGTCGCCGCATCGACCAGGAACAGGTCGAGAGTCGTCTGGGGGCGGTCGAGGGTCTGAACCGCGAGCCGCGTGCTATCGGCGAGCCAGTTCATGCGCACCAGATACTCGTAGGGGTAGACCCCCAGGTCAACCCAGGTCGTCTTGCCACTGTCGAGATCGAGCACGCCTGCGCGCACGCGCGGATTGGCCTCACCGGTCTTCGGGTAGCGCTGATGGATGACTCTCGGAAGGTTGGGCTCGAAATCGACGAAACTCGCGAGACCGACGGCAGACTCATCCGTCTGTAGGTAGGCGATCGACTTCGAGTCCGGGGCCCACTCGTAGCCCCGATCGGCCCGGCCGAAGATCTCCTCCCAGTAGACCCACGAGACGGTGCCATTCAGGAGGCTGTCGGTGCCGTCCTCGGTCAGCCGTTTGGTCTTGCGGGTTTCGAGGTCGTAGAGGTAGAGATCGTTGGCGCGCACGAAGGCGAACTGGCTGCCGTCGGGTGAAAAGTGGGGTGACTTCTCCTCCGCGTCGGTGACGCTGACCGCGACGAACTCCGAGCTGTCGAGATCGAGTAGGAAGAGACGTCTTCCTTCACGTAGGCGCCCCAGTGCCCCTTCGGGTCGATGGCGTCCGGCCAACCGAGCTCCTCGAGCGGCTCTTCGGGCTCGAGCAGATCCGTGAGGCTTGCGAGGGCTTTCTTCGGATCGACCTGCTTCACCCGCGTATCCGCGCTCCAGGATCGAAGGACTCGATCGTTCGTTCCGCTTTAGGGGGTTGCTGATCGTAGAGCAGGGCCTGGCCCGAGTCGATCCACACGACTTCCGGCATCGCCGTCGCGGTTTTGCCCTCGTCGCTGTATATCCAGTCGAGCGTCAGTCGCTCGTCTTCGGCAGCGGCGTTGGAGGCGGTAAGCAGGCACAGCAGGGCTAAACCCCAGGCGAGAGTTCGTCGATGGTTCATTTGGATTCCGTTCGATGATTCATTTGGATGCCCTCCACGAAGGCAATTGGATTGTTTGCTGCCCGGCAGCGTAGCGCAGTAGCAGCCATTGAGCGATTTCTGTACCAAGCAAACGCTTTCCTAACAACGATTTACGCTCTTCACAGATCCCCCGAAGAAACCAACATGGATCCTGCAGGCCCCCAAAAACCCCCTCGTTGCGACGATGGCTCATCAACAACGCGACTCGAGGAGAGTCCACGATGACTCGCCCAACCCGTCGCCTAATCGACCTTTTCAATCTGACTCGCTACCCCCAGGAGACCG
This sequence comes from uncultured Acidobacteriota bacterium, assembly GCA_963777605.1. Classification (GTDB taxonomy): domain Bacteria; phylum Acidobacteriota; class UBA6911; order RPQK01; family JAPXNP01; genus CAVZRV01. Next base: position 183,871 of record CAVZRV010000031.1, on the reverse strand, counting down.
CCGTGAAACGACTCACTGTACCATTGCCTTCATTGAAGAGTGGAGCGGGTACTGTCAACTTAACTCGCTGAGGGCGAGAAAAGGGGAACTGACGGGAGGAACTCTCGATGAGGGGCACGGCAGCTGCCCAGTTTGTCGGTAACGAGCCCCTGTTGGAAACAGAGCCTTGCCCCCTTCAAGAGGCGACGAAAGAACCGCTTAGCTGCTTTCGTGTTTCGCCTCCTGGTTACCAGGATGTCGAGAACATCGCCATCCTGATCGACTGCTCTCCAAAGAGAGGACCGTTGGCCCTGAATCTTCACAACCAATCATCTCAGCAGGAAAATGATGACCTTTGTAGAGCGAGTTCATTCCTGTATTTTCTCAACGAGCCCATCAACTTGACAGTGCCTTACACCCTCATCCGAGAGGATGTGCGGAGACGGCTTTCCGTCGCCATGCCTGGAGGAGTGTACATCCTTAGCTCTGCCTGCTCAGTGGCCCCCCGGCACACTTCCGACGAACCTGGAGACCCCTCTATCCCCTGGTCGAAGAGTTCGGCCGTTATGAGTGAGAACTTGGCTGCTTCGTGCCGATGGATCGCGCCCTGCTGACTCCCGCGAACAGGAACTTTCTGATTCCTTGCCGGGAAACAAATTGGTACTCGCGTCGGCTCGAACGCTGATGGTACGATCACTTCGAAACAGTCCTCAAAGTGACTGGAAAGAATCCGGATCGATGGAGATTGCACAGTTCCTTTCCGCCGGTGCCACGAGTCCCTTCGATCCGATTTGAAGTCGCGCCGAGAATTCCGGATGCCGGAAGGATTGGAAACATTCGCCGAATGGTAGAGTCCTGCTCGGATGCCACATCTCGTGAACACAATTAATAGCCTGCTCTATTCTCGTGGGGATTATCTGCGGGTCCTACCGTTGCTGGATGAGGCTTGCGATCTTCCAAGAGGTCGTTGGCGCTCCCCATTCCGACGAGACTATGCTCGACTCATCCAGGCTCCTGCCTTTAGAAGACTTCAAGGAAAGACCCAGCTGTTTGCCGGTCTCGAGTCCGACTTCTTCAGGAATCGCATGACCCATTCTCTCGAAGTCGCTCAGATCGCCAAAAGCATCGCGGTCAAACTGAACTTCCAGATGCTCGAAGAGCTGGGCTGTCCGCTGGACTTGGATCTCGTAGAATTTGCTGGCCTTGCTCACGACTTGGGACATCCTCCCTTTGGGCATACCGGAGAGGATGCCCTTAACCGAATTATGATCGAGAGGACGGGGGGAGCCGAAGGATTCGAGGGGAATGCGCAAACACTCCGGCTTCTGAGCCGCTTGGAAAAGAAACTAGACGATCCATCCAAACAGCTTTTCCAAAGTGGCCGCCGCAAGAACAGGCCCCGCTGGTACGACAGTAAAGGACAGCACTCAGCTTGCGGGCTGACCTGTGTGCGAGGAGTCTCGCAGCGGTCCTCAAGTACGATCGGGAGATTCGTTATGAAGGGGCTCCAAACGCTGGCGAAGCGAAAGTGGAAAAGGGTTACACCCTTCAGAGGCCGCTGTTGTGTCAAGGATCCGAAAAGATGTCGGGTGGGGCAGAGGCGCGATGAAGACGCTCGAATGCCAGATATGGATATTGCCGATGATATCCCCTACTCAACATATGACCTGGAAGACGCGCTAAAGGGGGAACTGTTGCTCCCCCTAGAAATACTGTTTCCCGGAGATGAGGTGTTGGAAGCGGTCGCTCGCCGAACCACCGATGAACTCGGGCCGTCCAGGGACTGGGAAAACTGACGCCAGCCAGGTGAGTCAGATCATTCTAGATGCATTTCATGAGGATTTCCTGGGCTTTGATTCAAAATGGAAGACAGCCGGACCTCGGGCGCTGGGCTCTGCGCATCGGCTGGCGGAAATACGCGCGCGAAGTGGCTTCTTTCGTTCGCAATTGACGAGTCCCCTTGTCGGAGATGGCGCGGTGCGTTTCATCTTCAATGATCGTTGTCCAAAGGCGTCAAAAGTCGAGGTCGAGCCCGAGGAGCGCTTTCGGATCCGGTCCCAAGCCTTGATTTACGTCCTTCTCATCAACTCGAATCGGCTGAAGATCGTCGCTTTCAGGGGAGGGAAGATAGTCAGGGAGATCTTCGATTCCTTGCCGATGAGCATGGCTATCAGTTGCTCCGGCTGACTGCGTGAACAGCTTGGCCAGACCAGCACCGACGGTCAAAGAGTCAGAGTAATCTGCGACTTCATCGCCGGAATGACCGATCGCTATGCTGGCGAATTCTTCGCTCGTCTCACATCGGAGAACTACCAGACGATATTTAAGCCGTTTTGGGTCTTGGGCCAATACTGACGTAACCCCGCTGTGCTCGAAAGTGAGACATTTCGGGTCATCAGGCCCAGCCGCTTAAAGCGTTGCCCTCAGCGGTGGACACTTCTGCCTGCCGCACTTCCACCACCCTCGGAATGGCTCTGCGTCGAGGGTGGTCGGGGCTTGACGGCGGTGCCTGGCGCACTATTTTAGCTGTGGTGCTGCTTCACAGGATGCTCCAGGGATGTACTGCTGCTCCGAACCGACCTAGTTGTTGAGACGCTATGGAGAATTCCGGATGAGCTATCAAACCCTCGACGAAAAGAGTTGTGCTGACTACGTGCAGCGCCTGGACGTTGCGTCAGGGGGAGCTCCGTGGTCCGCTGAAGAAATCGGCGACGGAAACATCACTTGGTCTTCCGTGTCCGGAGGGCGGGGAGCGGAGAATCTCTAGTCGTCAAACAGGCGTTGCCCTATGTCCGATGTGTTGGAGAGGAGTGGCCCCTGGACCTAAGTCGCGCGGTTCGCGAAGGGAAGGCACTTCAAATCCAGGACGAATTGGCTCCGGGTCTTGTTCCAAAGGTCATCGAATCGACGAAGAGATGGCTCTCATTGTTATGGAAGATCTGTCTGGCCTAGGAGTGCTGCGTGGCCGCACGATCCGAATGAAGAAATATCCACGTTTTGCGGATCAAATCTCGACGTTCATGGCCAATGTGCTCTCTAACTTCCGACCTGCATAGAGATCCAAAAGAAAAGAAGCGACTGGTAAAGGAGTTGACTAACCCAGTGCTGTATTGTATCACAGAGGACCTGATCTTTACCGATCCTACTACGATTGCCCGCGCAACAACGTGAGTACTGCTTGAGACGCTACTCAAAGAGTGTTTTGGAAGAAGAGTTGTTTGCGGTTGGAGGCCTCGAAATTCTAATGCAAGCTCTCACGGCTGCAGAGATTCCTGGGACGGTGACCTGCACTCTGGGTGATCTTCGCAGACGAGACCCGGACGAAGGCCTTCGATTCCGAGTTTGCCTTCTTCGGGCCAATTGCGTTCGATCCCGGGCTTCTGATCGGTAATCTCCTCATCAACTATGTCTCCTGGAACGGCAAGGACAATCCGGCCGAAGAGATCGGGACTATCGAAGTACTTGTTGGGAACGATCAACGAGACTTACCGGAATCGACCAGAAGTTCAAAGTGAATTGGGAGAAGGACGCTCGCGACAGCATGACCACGGCGGTTGGCTTTCGCGAGACCCTCATGGGAACCTGTTTGTGGACACCATCGGCTATGCAGGTATCGTCATGATCCCGCCATGCGGTCTCGCGCACAATGTCGATGTCGATGGATCGCAGACCTTGAAAGGCGTAGAGGGTCCAAACGCTGATCCTCGAATTGGGTGAAGATCTGGTCATGAATCGGCACTCATTCTCGGATATCGAGGATGTGACGGCATTTGCGGGGCGGAGGATTGCCTGATCAATCCGTCCCGGGTGCTCCAGTTCGAGAGAGAACTCAGAAATGGAGAGCATGTGTCAGGAGGGCTGAAACAAATCGAGTGGAGGGATGGACACTCTATGTCTTGAACGAACTCGACTTTCCGGACACGTCAGTACAATCCCAGGAACTCCGTAGCAGAGGTGTTCCGGGCGATTCGGGACATGGAACTGCGCGGGGCGCCGCTGATCGGGATTGCAGCCGCGTATGGCCTTTGCCTCGGCGTCCGGGATCTGGGAGAGATCGGTCATGCCAAATTCATGCGAACCTTGAGAGGGCATGCCGAGTTTCTCGCCTGAGCTTGTCCCACCGGAGCCAATCTCTCCTGGGTCCTTGATCGAATGCTTACGAAGGTGAACCGGCTCGAATCCCTCTCGGTTTGCGAAAAGAGGAGAGTCTTGGAGGCGGAGGCGAACCGGATCTTTCAGGAGGATGCGGAGATCTGCAAGGAATTCGGTCAGAACCTCCTGACCATGATCGGCGACGGGGTGAGTCTGCTGACTCACTGCAACGCGGGCAGCCTTGCGACAGCCTACGGAACTGCAACCGCTCCCATGTTTCTGGCGAAGGAGAGAGGGTGGAACATGAGAGTCTACGCCGATGAGACCCGTCCCTATTTGCAGGGCGCCCGACTTACGACTCTGGAGCTACAGTCGGCGGGGATTGACGTCACACTGATCTGCGACAGTGCGGCGGGAGTGGTGCTTTCTCAGGGGAAAGTCGACGCGGTGATCACGGACACGGATCGCGTAGCGGCAAACGGGGACGTGGCGAACAAAGTAGGTAAGCTGAGCCTGGCGATCCTCGCCCACTACTTTAAGGTCCCTTTCTACGTGGCGGCTCCGACACCGACCATCGACATGGATACCCCTTCGGAAAACAGATCCCGATCGAAGAGCGGAAGACCGAGGAGTGACGCGATGCGGCGGAATCCAGACGGCGCCGGAAGGCACACGAGCCAAAGTCCTGCGTTCGACGTCACTCCTCACGAACTGGTTACCGCAATTGTCACGGAGAGAGGCATTGTGACGCCGCCCTATTCGCAGTCCTTGCCGGAACTGTTCGATTGACAACGGCGGATCGCTGCTGCCCAGCTTGAGCGAGCGGCTGCTGTGCCCTCGGAGTTTGAACGGGTGAAAGTGGTACCACGACATGCACCTGATTATCTGGGCAGTATACTGCTACCTTGACGCTTGCCATTGAGATTTTTTTGGGGGGGGCGGTTCCCCGAAAGTTGGACGGGGAAAAGGTCTGGGGTGTGGCAGAGGCCGGAATGTGGGTTGAGGATTGCCTTGGAAGACAGTCCCATTGTCCGGGTCCTGAAGACGGAGTGAGAACCATGGAAGAGGAAACAACATTGGCGGGTGGAGTGGCCCCTTCGGTCTCGAGCTTGAAAGCTCTGTCCCAAATTCGCAGTCACCTTCCCGGTCTAGCTCGGGCGGAGTCGGACGTTGCCTCCTGGGTTCTTCAGAACAGCCAGCAGATTGTCCGCTTGTCCATGGCGCAGGTTGCCCGCGAATGCGGTGTCAGCGACACGACCGTGCTACGATTTTGCCGAGCGGTGGGTTTTCACGGGTATACCGATTCGAAGCCTGCCGTTGAGCGGGACATGGCATCTCCGACACAGGTCATTCACGATGATCTGGCCGCGGACGACACCCCGCCTACCGTTGCCCGCAAGGTCTTTCTGGCGAATATCCAGGCCCTTAAGGACACGATGGAGGTTCTTGACCTGGAGGGATTTGAGAAAGCAGTCGACATGCTTGAAGGAGCAAAGTCGAGTCTGATCCTGCTGGTCGGAGTGGGCACTCCGGGGCTGATCGTGCAGTCGATGTACAATTTCTTGTTTCGTCTGGGGCTTAATTGCCGCGCCGAGACCGATTCGTACCTGCAGCTTATGCAAGCCGCTCTCATCCGGCCGGGAGATGTGGTGGTTGGTATTTCCCAATCCGGTAGTTCCAGTGACCCGGTCCTTACGATGGCTGAAGCAAAAAGGAATGGGGGTCAAACAATATGCATCACCGGGAATGCGCAGTCCCCGATTACGGAGTACGCGGACGTCACATTGTTGAGTGTCTCCAGTGAAACCCGCTCGGAAACGATCGCCTCGAGGATCGCCCAAAGCACAATTGTGGACGCACTCTACGTCGCCTTGGCCCTTCGGGACATAGAGCGCGCCATTGAAGGTGAGGGGAAGATCTGGAACGCGACTGCGTTGAAGTCGATCTAGGCCAAATCGGGAGTCCCTCCGGTTCTGCCGGGGAGGCAGCCGAAGTTTGACATTTTCGGAAATCTGATTTGAGAAGTCTCTTCGTGAGCCGACCAAAGCATCACGAAAGGGACTTCAATGACGAACTACAGCAGTCTACAGCGCACGAAGTGGGAGTGTAAGTATCACGGGCGTTCATTCCAAAGTGCAGGCGGAAAGTGATCTGCGGGAACGTTGCGTGGGGAACTGGACTCCGGCGTTTCGTCAGTTGGCGCGGCACGAGGAAAGCGAGCTCGAAGAGGGATACCTGAGACCGGATCATGTCCACATAAAGGGACGGGCCTCGGGATTGTAGGTCGGGACTAAATCGATCAATTTGGCCACCAACTATTCTCTGGACTAGAGGATGCCACGGTGGACGATCTTGCGGGTCAGATTCCCGAACCAGATCTCGATCTGATTCAATCAACTGGCATGGGTCGGGTTGTAATGAAGATTCAGACGCTTGTTTTGGCGATCCTAGTCGCTGGTTTCCCAGCTGCGATGAAACGAGCCATTGTCGACGATCACGTGCAGCTCCCGACCCGGATAGCGTCGCAGAACGTCCTGCTAAGGCGAGGCTCGACGCCTTCACCGTGTTTCTCGAAAACGGTTTTTCGGCGGTCAGCACGATTTCAGGGGCACGTCCTGGCATGCGCACAGCATGGCTCACGCTCGGAAATTAAGTAATCTACTTCAGCAAGGCGACACTAGACGAAATTAATGCGACAGGGAGCGCCAAGGAAGGGGACGGACGATTGAAGGTCGAGGGGCAGCACTTTCGAACAATTTGGCGGAAGAAGGACGACCCGAGCGTTGTTCAAATCATCGATCAGCGTCACCTGCCGCATCGGTTTGTAATTGAAGACCTGAGAACCGTAGATGAGGTCGTCGTCGCAATCTCTGAGATGCATGTTCGGGGGGCGGGGCTGATCGGAGCAGCCGCAGGTTACGGAATGTACCTGGGCGGGCTGACTTCACCACGGTGTTCGGACGATGCGTTTCTGGAGGCGATGGACTCCAGTGCCCGCAGACTCAAGGAGAGCCGGCCGACCGCCGTGAATCTGGAGTGGGCCGTGAACCGGCAGGTCGGAGTGCTGAACAGGGTTCTGGGCATCGATGGGATGATCCACGCTCTGCGGCAAACAGCCGACAGGATTGCAGACGAGGATTCGGAGTACTGCCGGCGAATCGGAGAACACGGCCTCAGGATCATTGAGGAGATCCGCTCGAAGAAGGGGGGCGAGCGCGTCAACATCCTCACTCACTGCAACGCGGGATGGCTCGCCTTTGTTGACTATGGAACCGCCACTGCCCCGATCTACGAGGCGCATGACGCCGGAATCCGGGTTCACGTTTGGGTCGACGAGACGCGACCCCGGAATCAGGGAGCGGGCCTGACGGCCTGGGAACTGGGCCAACACGGCGTCCCTCACACCGTGATCGTCGACAATGCCGGCGGCCACCTGATGCAGCATGGACGGGTGGACATGGTCATTACGGGAACGGATCGAACCCTGTATACGGGCGACGTAGCCAACAAGATAGGCACCTACCTGAAGGCGCTGGCCGCTCGCAGACAACAACATCCCCTTCTACGTCGCCCTGCCCTCCTCGTCTTTCGACTGGGTCTTGCGCGATGGAGTGAAAGAAATCCCGATCGAAGAGCGGAGTGAGTCGGAAGTGAAATGGGTGGACGGGCTTGTCCGAGACAAGGTCGAATCTGTGCTGGTGACCCCGGCCTCCAGTCCCGCAGCCAACTATGCCTTCGACGTGACCCCGGCCCGTCTGGTGACGGGGCTGATCACGGAGCGCGGGATCTGCCGAGCATCTGAGGAAGGCATCCTGGAACTGTACCCCGAGATGGCAGGCCGGAGGTGACCGGCGAGGTTCCTTCGAATCCCCTTGAAGTGTCTTGGTCTGGCCCGCTACGCTGCCGAGAAGGTTTCGACGCGAAACAGTTTCCCTTGCTGACAGAAAGGGCACATCGACAGATCGAGGCTGGCCGGCGTCTCGAAACCGCTGCCGGGTTCCCCCGCCATTGAGCCTGCCGCGACGACCTGTTGCTCCGCCAGTAAACGACGGTAAACGAAGAGGTTTTCTGCTCGATGGCGATTGGCCAGGAATCCATAGTAGCGAATGTGAACGAAGCCTCGCGGCTCGGCGAGTCCCTCCAACTCCAGAGTCGGACGCCCCATTAGCCTTCGAGTTCAGGGAGTGAGTCCAGCGGGTTCGCCGTCTGCTCCCCGACGTCAACTACATTTCCCAGGGAAATGTTATTGTCGCTGAGCAGTCTGCGGAATTTGCTGCAGCGCCATGTGGGTATAGCGGACGGTTGAGGCAAGGCTCTGGTGGCCGAGCAGAAGCTGGATCTTTCTAAGGTCGGCTCCGCCCTCCAAGAGATGGGTGGCGAAGCTATGGCGCAAGAAATGAGGGGTGACCCGCTTTCTTAGCCCCGAGGCCAGGGCGGCTTTGCGACACACGCCCTGGACCGTGTTCGAGGAAACAGGCCGATCGTTTCCGCGCCCCGGAAACCACCAGTCCGTGGGGCGGGTCGCTTGATGTTCCAGTCGCAGTTCAACGTCACCCGGTAGAGAAAGCGCAGGGCACAAACCGTCACATTGACGAAACTCGACGAAAGGCCCTGCTGCGCGATAGGGAAGTGTAGTTGACGTCGGGGACGCACCGGCTTTCCCGTATGGCCTCGGGGCTCCGGATCACTGGGCTCAACCTCGGCTCTGTCGGACTAATCCCTTTGATCCGCGGACCCAATTCTGTGAGTTTTTTGAAAACGATCCAACTTCGCGAGGAAGTCGGCCCACATCCGATTCTCGTCGAGATCGGTAATCCAGGTCACCTCACTGTCCGGTCTGAGCGGCCCAAACGAAGCATCGTCCTCGACCGCGGGGCGAGGATGGGTTACGTGATCTGTCATATTCAGCAGATAGGCGATCACGATGACGTCCCAGATCACCTTCTTGTTGGAGAAGTCGTCGACCCGGAGCGGCTTGACGAAGCGAAAATAGTGAGCGGTAAACTCTTCCCAGAGCCAGTCCCCAATCGGCCCCCTGCTGCTGATCAGTGTCTTGGCCTCCGCAAAGTCAACTGAAAGACTCTCACGACAGACATCGGCGCAACCGACAACGACCGGCACGTTAGAATGGAACACGACTTGAGCCGAGGGAATGTCGTTTATGATGTTGTAAAGGTCCCCTCCTGCCGGCCAGTTGTTAAACCCCATATCGATCACCCGAATTCGCTCCACAATGGACGGATCGAGCAGGATTGCGGAAGCGACGTCCGTCAGCGCACCGATGGCCATGACATTCAACCGGTTTCGCGGTGAGAATGGCCGCGATGACTCGATGATCGAAAGAGCAGCCTGGCTTCTCCTGGGAGTTGTCGAGTCGGGCAGAGGTTGGCTGGCGCCCTCTACGAGAGGGGGGTGCGTTTTCAGATCCAGGCGGTTTTCCACGATATCCAGCAAAAGCTGATATCCCACAAAGCCAGCAGGCGCCGGGATCGAGGGGCATAAGCTGAGGCGACCCCGAGCACATCGAATTCTGGGCTCAGAAGCGTGTAGACAACGGCCCACTGGTCGTCCATCTCATTCCCAACATCAGTCGAGAGGAAGACAGGAATCTTCGTTTCAGGGTCCGCTGGCTGGCCTGAAGCCGACGGTGGACCGCTCAGCATTCCCAGCATTGCCGAGACAAGGATAAGTGGGAAGGCGCCCATTCGCATCATTTCTTCCTCCAGTTCTGCGACCCCTTAAGATCGAAGACAGATTGGGTTTTGAGGATTCAAACCTGACAAGAGAGAGTCCAACTGATGTCGGGTGACCCGTCCTAAGGCATTAGAAAAGTCAATCGAGTCCGAAAACGATAAGGGCCGACCGAATAGGTCCTCTGGTGGCGGTCCAGTTTCTCGAGGAAGTCCGCCCACATACCTTCCTCGTCGACATCGGTGATCCAGGTGATTTGCTTCTTCCGATCTCCGGGGCTGAAGCTGACGTCGTCATTCAGCACAGGCCGGTCATAGGTTGCGTGTTGCGTAAAGCCCAGAAGATGAGCCACAACGATGGTGTCCCAAATGATCCACGGCTTCGAAAAGTCGTCCATCCTCATGGGTTTGACGTATCTATAATAGAAGGCTTGGTACTCGTCCCAGAGCCACCGCCCGACGGGACCGCGCTCACTCACCATCTCCTTCGCTTGGTTCCACTTCAGCCCGAGATTCTCGGTGCAGACTGTCGCACAACCCACAACGATGGGTACATTCGACTCAAAAATGACCTGGGCTGCCTTGACATCATTCAATATGTTGAATCCGTCCCCTCCTTTGGGCCACTCGTCGAAGCCCATCAGCAAGACTTGGATACGGCCCGAAAGCGACGGATCCATCAGGAGAGCCGAGGCGACGTCGGTTCCCGCTCCAATTGTCAATACTCGAAGGCGAGTGTTCTCAGAGAACCCCTGAGATGCCTGAACGATGAAGCTTGCGCCTTCGCTGGGCTGAGGGGCGGTCTTGCTCTCGAGTGGGAAACTCGCCCCTTCCAATAGTGGGGGATGAACATCCATAGCCAGTCGCTCTTCGACAATATCGCGGAGGATCCGATAGGCTGTGTGACCCGCAGGGGGGGCAATAGATGGCGCGTGGGCGGAGATGACTCCAAGAACCTCGAACTCATCGCTGAACAGTGTGTAGAGAATCGCCCACTGATCGTCGATCTCGTTACCCACGTCGGTCGAGAGGATGACGGGAATCTTCCCCTGCGCCGAAACAGGAACAGAACCGGCGAGAGACAAGCTCAGTAGGCTGAACAGGGCCCAGCGAGTGGTTCCACGATACGAAGACTCTTTGATCATTTCACGCCCTCCCCAATTGATTAAGAATAACGGTTAGTGGTGAGCGGCGACCCTGGAATTCGCAGACTGGACAATGTCCGCGCCAGGAAGATGCCCCATACCTACTCTGCAGGAGAGTCAAAACTGAACTTCCTCGCTTCGTCGAACATCGCCAGCACGTTTTCGACCGGCACGTCCGGCATGATCCCGTGATCCGGCCCCACTATGTAGCCGCCGCCCCGGCCCAGCACTCGAATGCGTTCACGGACTTCCCTGCGCACGTCGTCAACCGTGCCAAACGGCAAGGTTCGTTGCGTGCTGATACCTCCATAGAAAGTGATATGCTCCCCGTATTCTCGTTTCAGGATCTCGGGTTCATTTCCGGGGAGGTGAGTCTGCACGGTCTCCCACACGTCCATGCCGATGTCAATCAGGTCGCTCATCACGGGGCGGAATTGCCCACAGCTGTGGAACCACACTTTCAGTCCGTAGCTCTTCAGCAGTTCGAAGACCTTCCGGTAAGTAGGCTTCAGGAATCGCCGCCAGTGCTCCGGGGATATCATCAGTCCCCTCTGGGTCGCGAAATCGTCCCCATAGTAAGCGATTTCCGCCTGCCCTCGGGTGGCCTCGCAGAGCCTTCCAAAGAACTCAACCGTAAACTCCTCGAGTCCTGCGGATTGCCGTTTCAATGAGCTTGGGCTGGACAGCCATGTTAATCAGCGTATCTTCCATGCCAAAGAGATTGAAAAGATTGCAAATCAGGGGCAACCAGGGCCCCCCTCCCGCGGCCGCCTCGTGATCCTGCCCCGTCTAGCGACTCCGTACTTCCCGTCAATCCGCTTGGCCTTGTCGGCAGGTAGGCGGGCCAGTAAGCGGGAAGCAACCTCGTAGTCGAAGTGATCAGGACTAGGCCAGGGAAATCTCTCCACGTCCGCGGGACTCGTAGCTTCACGGAGTGGGTAGTCTCTACCCACTCCGTAGCCGACTCCATCAGTTCCATATACTTCATCAACAGGCGCACCAAAGGCATCCAAACGCATGCGTGCGTTTGGACCAAAATAGACCGGGCGAGCGCTGAAAACGTCCACATCCAGGCGGAGTCGGACAGACTCCTTACTTCGAACCTGGAATCGCTTCAAGAACGCCTCGAGGTTGTAGATTCCCTCGATGTTGGTCGGGGCCACCGATGGTTAACATGAGTGAAGGCTTTGAGAATCCGATCCTTTCCAGTCTCCATCTCAACCCCCTCTTAGTGCGGTTCCGCCACCGTCCCAACAGCCGTTGTCTCCCGGTTCTGGAAAATCCGGCTGCATTGACGGAAGCTGGATCCAATGATCCCGCCGAGTATACCATCGGAAGAATAGCACCACCACCACCACGGAAACTTTTCTGTACTGTTACCACAAAAAGTTCTTGACTGGCCAGTTACCCCGAACTAATATAAGTGTGAAATAAGACAATTCGCGCCAGTCTCGTTCGAGGGGAGGGGATTTCTCATGAGAAGGCCGCAGTTTCTGTTTTTGCTTGTTGCTCTCACCGTTCTTTGTTTGCTGCCCCGGTTCGCCACTGCTCAGTCGACCACCGGAGACATCTTGGGGGCGGTTCTACCAACAGGGGAGTTTTATTCCGGGCGTCGAACTGACGTTGCGGAATGTGGAGACGAATGCGGCCCGCACGGCATTAAGTGATGACTTGGGCCGCTATATTTTCCCGCGAATGGACCCGGGAACGTATGAGCTGACGGCCGTACTTCAAGGTTTTAAGACGTTCGTGGCATCCGATATTGCGCTTCTGGTAGGAACGAGGCGTACCGTCAATGTGCCACTCAGTATAGGCGAGGTCAGCACGGCGATTGAGGTAAGTGCGGCTGCCGACGTTGTGCAGTCGGACGACGTTGCCATGACCAGTGTTCTCACAGCGAAAGAAATCGTCGAGTTGCCGCTCAACGGACGGAATTCATCCAGCTTGCCCAGCTGTCTCCCGGTGTTATGCAAATTCACTCTGCCATCTCACCGGTGAGTTCTTGGACAAGCCGATCCGACATGTCGGTGGTGGTCGCTGGCCTGCGGGAGACCGACACCAGCTATCTCCTGGACGGTATCGAGACGCGTTCCCCTCGTTGGGGTGGTTCGGGATTTCGACCCTCAATTGACACAATTCAGGAGTTCAATGTTCAACGGAATGTTTTCACGGCCGACCAGGGTTGGGGAACAACGGTTGTGAACACGATCATCAAATCAGGGACCAACGAGTTCCACGGTTCCCTCTTCGAGTTCCTCCGGAATGACAAGCTGAACGCGAGGAACTTCTTTGACGGTTCGGAGAAACCACGATATAAGCAAAATCAGTTTGGTGGGACCGTCGGGGGCCCGGTGATTCGAGACAAGGTCTTCTTCTTCGGAAGCTATGAAGGCTATCGGTCGCGACTGGCAAACACCTACCTGGGCGAGTTCCCTCACCGAAAACCTGGCGGGCCAGTTCGACCATGAGATTATTGATCCTACGACCGGAGCACCCTTCCCGGATAATCGGATACCCGTCGACCGATTTGACGCTGTAATGGGAAATGTCGCGCCGTTCTACCCGGCGCCGAATCGCGAGTTTGATCCGAGTCTAAATTATGGCCGCGAGGGACTCCAGCCTAGCGACCGTGACGAGATCCATGCCAAGGTCGATATCGACCTTACAGAGTCGGACCGGATGTTCGCTAAGTATTCTTGGGTGGAGAACCCCTGACCTCACCTTCGCTTTTCGAGGGATACGGTTTGAATAGGCCTCTTGGAGACCAGTCTTTCAGTCTCCAGTAATTCACTTCTTTGGTCCCAGTTTCGTTAATGAGTTCCGGCTCGGCTACAATCGCAATCTGGACTACAGTGTTCCGGAGGCAGCATACGGGGAAGATCTTGGACAAGTTCGGTGTGCAGAACCCTACCACCAAAGCCGCCACTTTGCACTTCCCGGTTTCAAGCCGCTCACCTATTCGGGAATCGGGCAAGGCTGCCCAGACTCAGGAGACAGTCGACGACCTGTTCCAGGTCAACGAAAACGTCTCCTATGTCAAGGGAGATCCTCGCCTTAAGTTCGGCATGGATCTAGGCTCGTCGCTTCGCCATAGACAACGACTTTCCTAGCGCTCCCTCTCTTAGCTTCGTGGGGTACTATACGGGAGATTCCATGCCCGAGTTCATGTTGGGACTGTTGATTTCACCAATCAGTCTATCGGCGACAGCTCCGGAAGCTTCCGGAACACAGATTTCTCACTATATGGCCAAGATAACTGGAAGCTAACCTCGAATTTGAATGCCTATTTTGGTTTACATTCAAGTATCTGAGCCGATGTCGGAAGAGAACAATAAACTCAACTATCTCGACCTCAATACGCTGAAATACGTTGATGTGCAGGGCGCCCTATTCGAACCTGATCGCAACAACTTCGCACCACGAATGGTCTTGCGATAGTCCCTCTTCGAAGACAGTCATCCGAGCAGGATATGGAATTTTTTACGACCTGATTGGTCTCAATGAAACTCAGTTTTGGGGGGTTTCTAACCCACCCAACACTCAGATTGCGTCCTCGAACAATACTCGACCGACACCAACATATCAGGTGAACGGGATGTATCCTTCACCTGAATTTATCCCGGAGCACATCTCCCAACACAACGTCACCTTGGAATCGAACTCCGTATGTTTCCCAGTACAATGTAAACGTTCAGAGGAATGTGGCCGGTTTTCATTGAGGCGGGTTATGTTGGTTCAACGGGGGTGAAGTTGAATCGCCTTTGCATGATGAATATGCCACCACCCGAGCCGGGAGTCCCTATGGAGGACAGGCGGCCGTTTTCGGGTTTTGGAGACATTCTGACTTCGATGAACAATGGGTGGTCTAACTACAATGGTCTTAACGTTGGGTTGACAGACCGCTTCGGAACGGTTTCGCGTTATTCACATCCTACACATTGGAAAGGCCCTTGACATGGAAGCCCGGATGAATACGTTTAGCGAGATATTACCGGGACGATCAAGGAGTTGCGAGGTCCCGCTTCCTTGATTCGAGGCATCGGCGTTAGTGAGCTTCATTTACGATTCTGTTCGGCCGGGATGAAGCTAGGCGGGGACATGTCTGGACCGGTGAATGTATTATAAATGGTTGGCAATTCAGTGGAATCGCCACGTTTATGGGTGGCCAGGCGAAAACGCCGGAATATCGGAGGTGACTTGGCTCGCATTGGCGGACGCCGCATGCAGCCTGCTACGCGGATTGGACCTGGTAACAGTGACGCTCTGAAAGATGATATCCGAAAGCAGCCCACGCTATTCCCCTTCTTCGATGTTACGGACTTCGTTATTCCACCCGCGGAGACACTGGGCGATGGTGGGAGGGGAACGATCATCGGACCTGGGGTCAATAATTGGGATTTCAGCCTTCAGAGGTATTTCAGCCTAAAGGAAGCGATGTCGTTACAGTTCCGCGCGGAGTTCTTCAACGCGTTCAACCATGCTCAGTTTGTGGGCTTGGGCATGACGGCGAATGATCCGAACTTCGGCCGGATTACGTCAGCGAGAAATCCGAGATATATCCAATTTGGTCTTAAACTCAACTTCTAGACTCTCGAGGACACACAGGGCTGCGTACACCTCCTCAGACTCCCGCCCGCAAGAGACATGCGGGCGGGAGACGGCAAAAGAACACGGTAGGGGTCGAGCGACAGCGGACGGATGGCTTGCACCGCTCGGTCGATGGCAGTGAGACGAGGGAGCGCGCATGTTTGTGTTGGACAGTTACTTATGGGCTGTGGTGTTCTGCTTGATCACCATGCTCTGCTGGGGATCGTGGGCGAATACGCAGAAGCTGGCAGCCAGAGACTGGCGTTTCGAGCTCTTTTACTGGGATTATGCAATCGGCGTCCTCCTTGCGTCTTGACGTTGTTCGCTTTGACACTCGGAAGTGTCGGCGCTGGAGGGCGGGGGTTTCTTGTTGATTTGGCGCAGGGCATATTTTGAATCTCGTCTCCGCTGCTCTCGGCGGTGTTATTTTCAATGCGGCCAATATCCTGCTGGTGGCTTCGATTGCGATTGCCGGCATGGCGGTGGCTTTCCCGGTAGGAATCGGTTTGGCTCTGGTTCTTGGGGTCCTCATCACCTGATCTCGCCACTCCTCTGGGGGTTCCGTTAGTTCTGTTTTTTGGGGTTGCCTTGGTGACGGCGGCCATCGTTTTAGATGCAATCGCCTACCGGAGACTGCCCAAAGAGACTGCGGATAGTGGCTCCAAGGGGCTTGTGTTGGCGGTTTTGTGCGGGATCCTGGCTGGTTTCTTCTATCGTTTTGTAGCAGCTTCGATGTCGCTGAACTTCAATAACCTTGAGCCAGGAAAGCTGGACCCCGTACTCCGCCGTCTTTATGTTCTCGCTGGGACTTTTCGGCAGTAATCTGCTCTTCAATACGATCATTATGAAGAGACCTTTCGTAGGTCGTCCTGGTTTCTTTCGCCGACTACTTCGGAGGATCGGCGCCTCTCCACGCCGTCGGGGTCTTAGGTGGCATCATCTGGGGAATCGGCATGATGTTCAGCATCATCGCCTCCGGGCAGGCGGGATTTGCCATCTCGTACGGATTGGGCCAGGGGGCAACCATGGTTGCCGCGCTCTGGGGCGTGTTCGTGTGGAAGGAATTCAGGGAGGCTCCCCGCGGCACGAACCGGTTGATCGTATTGATGTTCGCCCTCTTCATATTGGGCCTTGGTCTCATCATCGTCTCGCGACAAACCTAGGAGTCTGCGCGGCAGGAAAATCCGGGCCCATTAGTGCGGTTTTTCGGATGGCCTGCCTACCATATGAAGTGGTCAAAGCATCGAGAAATCGTTCTAATACGCAGATCCTAGCCCGAGCGAAGGAATGAGATGGGCCTCAGTCTATCGGGATCTGTACGCATCATCCAAGGCGGAAAGCATCTGAAATGAAATTGACGAGTCTGCATGTCGCGGGGAAGAAGCGTCGGCGCGTCTTCTCGAACTCAGTTCCACAATAGGGGATGCGGCTCCGCAACAGTCCGGCTCGCAGAGCCGAAGACAGAAGGTGAATTATGACCCGATTCCGAAGTGGGGCTGCGACAGACATTCTCGATAATGGCCTTCACGAGCCCTCATCTGTACGGAGGCTCAGTACCAACTTATCTTTGACACCGACATGGGAAATGATATCGACGATGCCTTGGCCCTTGGGGTGATTCACGCCCTTGAAAGTCGCGGAGAATGTCACTTGTTGGGAGTGACCTCCTGACAAAAGAGCACCCGATGGGTGCTCCCTTTGTCGACGCCATCAATACCTTTTACGGACGTGGCGGCATCCCGATTGGTGTCGTTCACCATGGCAAGGGCCGCCAAGAGTTCTCTGTACTCCTGCAGGCAGGATTGGCGAAGGATGCGGGCGGTGAGTATATCTATCCACACGACCTCGTCGAGAACCAAGATGCGGAAGATGCCGTGACACTTTTGCGGCGCCTTCTGGCCGGATCGGAGGACGGCTCGGTCGTCATCGTCCAGGTGGGTTTCAGCACGAATCTCGCGGCTCTTCTGGAAACGAGCCCCGACGCGATCAGCCCGCTGTCGGGGCCGGTATCTCGGTCCGCTTGAAGGTCCGCATGCTGTCCGCAATGGCCGGCAATTTCTTGGAAGAGGTTCCAGAATTCAATGTCTTCGTCGACCGTGATTCGGCCGCAAAAGGTGTTCTCGACGTGGCCCACAGAGATCGTATTCAGCGGCTTTGAGATCGGTCATGCGATCCCCTATCCAGCGGTCAGCATCGAAGAAGACTTCGGCTATGTGAAGAACCATCCCATCGCAGACGCCTATCGGGCCTACAAATCTCCCGATGCCCTACGACCGACCAACGTGGGATTATGCCGGTTACGCAGTTCGCCGTCCGTCCAAATCGCGGCTACTTCGGATTCTCCAGACCGGGAATAGTCAGTGTCGACCAGCAAGGACGCACCAGCTTTCAAGAAAACGAAACAGGTAAACATCGGCACCTGACCGTTTCGGAACGCCAGAAGGAAACGACGCTGGAAGCGCTGATTCAGCTGACGAGCCAGCCGCCATGGGGATAGACCCATGGGCCGAGTGGTCGGAGTTCTCCAAGGGACCTCGCCCTAGACGGTGGCCGAATGCGCAAAAATGTAGATGAAGTCCCAAGTGGGACCACCTCATATCGCGGAGTCCGTGCGGAGGAAGCAGAGACGATGGCGAGTTCCCAACGGGAAATAGCGAGACATATGAGCTAAGAGCCAATCCGAAATGCCTGTTCTATGCTCTTCTCCTCGCCTGAGATCTTGTCCTGCACGCTGATGTCGATGCGATAGGCGCCAGAACCAAGGCTCGATGCATCAAAGGATCTGACCACAGCTACTCGACCTCCCCGATAGATTCGTAGGAACTCTCCCGAGTCGTCCAAGATCTCGAACCTTGTCTCAGACCCATGAGAAATTCGATAAGAAACAGAGAGTGAGGGGATTTGAGAGGCTTGATCCAAGGTCGCATTGTAGATCTGAAAATAGAGACCTATTGTCTGATTCTGGGAGAAGAGCCTCTCTGTATTCGGGTAAACCCTGAAGTCTCCTAAGACGAACATTCCCGGCTCAGCGGAAGCCTGATCGATCTCGACGCAGGACGCAGCCGAAATAAGGGAGCTTAGAGCAAGCTTGCCAGCAAGGTATCGAGGCGTAACGATCGCACCTTCATAGACTCCAATATTCCCGGTATTAAGATCCTTGACAATCAATGTGAGCTTATAGCGCCCTCCGGTGTCCAAAGGAATCATTCGCTGGTAGAGGGAGCGTCCCTTCAAGACCTGGGCCAAATGCTTGAAGGGTACGAAAGTTGAAAATCATCATCGAATTCGTAGACAACTCTATTGCCGATGGAGGTGACCACGCCGTACACGGCGGCTTTCGCCGTTACATTGTTTCCGGCTGCAGCAAATGTAAGCGTGTGGTTCTGAAATTCCAGGGTGACAGGCACCAGAGCTTTCTCTGTATCAAACTGCAGATAATCAATCTGCACGTTGAAGGGAAGGTTGGAGAAGGCAACGTTCGTCTTGACAAGCTGCTGCAGATCCTTGTATCGAATCTTCGCGGGAGCCCGAACTCCTGAATAATCTTTCGAATCGCATAAACGGATCGTCCTGGATTCTGGGGTGTTGGTAAGGGTAATTCGTTCCAGGCGAGAAATAGGGGCGGTCCGACTTCTTAGCCCAGCCGAGGCTTTCAGCAAGAGTGAGACCCGCACCAGGGACATTGAGCAGCGCATCTTTCTCTTCGGGAAGAAGGGCCAGCCGAAACTCCCCAGACTGACTACTATCCACAAACTCGAGTTCAATATCGTCTCCAATTCCGTCGATGTGTCGATACTCCCATATCTCAAAAGGAAATGTCGAAGTGTATCCCCCACCTTCATGATAGGGTCTTTTGTAGCTGCCACCTGATGGATGCGACTCGACTTCATCCGGGGGTCCATGGATAATGTAAATCCGGCCCCGGTCGGTTTCCCAGCCCGGGATCCCACTCTGAAAGTACTCGTTCACGTAGGCGATTCTACGGTAGTGCTCTTCTTTGTATTCATTCACACGGGTCGTGGGATCCGAGTTGCGCCGAAACCAGAACTGCTCAATGAAGCGTTCCTGCTCCTCCGCCGTTGTCAGCTTAGCGAAAACCTCTTTCTCTTCGTCAGATATGATGTAGACGACATCTCGAGTCAACCATTTTCGGTAGTAGTCCTCTGCCTCTTCCTGGCGGTCTTTCATCGCGTGTCTGAAGTGGACTTCAGATAGAAAATACCAAGAGAGAGGAGGAGGCAAAAAGTACATCGTAGTGAGCCTAATGATCAAGCGAGCCAAATCTTGGTGCACCTCATTGCACGAAGACGCTTCATGTCTGACCGCGAGTGATCCAACACGCTATACTCAAGCATAGGGCATCGTTCGGTTTTTCAAGATCTTGTTGAAAAGACGTTCTTACCGCAGACTATTAATGCTAGACTGGTACTCGCTGCGATGTAAGAGGGTGCCGGTTGCCAAATAGCGCATCGGCTGTCCTTTTTCATGACTATTCTCTCGGAGAGATTCGTGAGTCCCGAGTTCACTTTACGCGTGTGAGTGACCTATCGTGAGGGTGTTTCTGGTCGTACTCGATTCTGTTGGGATTGGTGCTGCTGCGGACGCTGAGGAATATGGGGACGAAGGAGCCAATACCCTCGCACATACGGCCCAGGCGGCAGGTTCGCTCCGCGTACCAACGCTCGAGACCCTTGGGCTTGGCAGGGCCGCCGCCGCCGTCCCCGAGTGCCTAGCGGTTCAGGGAGTTTCCGCATCCGTTCAGCCTCTTGCCTCTTTCGGCGCGATGGAAGAGGTCTCCCGAGGAAAAAACACCGTTACTGGGCATTGGGAAATAGCAGGTCTACTCCTCAGACCGGGTTTCACGGTCTTTCGAAAGGAGTCTCCATCATTTCCGGAACAACTCACTGCAATGTTTGAGGCGGAGACAGGTCGGCGAATCATCGGTAACTGTGCAGCGAGTGGGACGGCGATCATTGAGGAGTTGGGCGAACGTCAAATGCGCGAAGGCTCCTGGATTGTTTACACAAGTGGCGATTCTGTCTTCCAGATTGCTGCGCATGAGGGAGTAATACCTCTGGAGGAACTTTATCAGGCGTGTTCCACTGCGAGGAGACTCTGTGATGAGTATCGTGTCGGGCGTATCATTGCTCGGCCTTTCCTGGGGAGGCCGGGGAACTTCAGACGCACGGAGAATCGACGGGACTTTCCGTTTCCTCCGCCGAGGACTACGATTCTTGATCGTCTGAAGGAACATGGAATCCATGTGGTGAGTGTGGGCAAGATTGATGATATTTTCTGCGTCGAGGCATTTCTCAGTCGATACACGTCCTCAACAACTGTGAAGCCCAATCAGCGATACTTGAACTGGCGAACCAGCTCGACCACGGACTTGTGTTCGCTAACCTCATCGACTTTGACATGTTGTTCGGTCACCGGAGGAACCCAGTCGGCTACGCCCGGGCGTTGGAAGAAGCCGATCTATTTTTTGGACAGCTGATCGCCGCCATGAGAGGATCGGACATCCTGATTATCACCGCCGATCATGGAAATGATCCAACATTCGAAGGTTGCGATCACACCAGAGAATACGTTCCCATCCTGCTCTATGGCCCCGGCCTACCGGCAAAGGATCTTGGAATTCGCAAAGGCTTCTATGATGTGGCGCAAACGCTGGCTCATCTTTTCCAGATTTCACCTATGCCTCACGGGCAGTCATTCGTGGAGAAGAATGCCGGGAACGTCAGCGAGCAAGATCCTCCTTGATCCGGGAGAGCCTATGCATTTCTAGTCTGCTCCCCGGAAACTGATCCAGGTTGTATGTTGAGTTGTTCAACCGGCCTTTAGAAAGGGGCCAGCGAGACTCGGAAATGGCAAAAAAGCCACATAGTCCGGAACCGACCATCCGCAAGCTGCGGGAGGCCGAAGGCTCCAGGCGTTACACCCGAAGTCGCAGGGTTTGCCGAAATGGTCGAAATAGAGGATCTCACAGTCCATTCAGGATGCTGAGGAAATGGCGACTATTCTCAACGAGGTCGAAACTCCGCCGCTGCACGCCTCGACCGACAATCAAGACAAAGTCCTTCTCATAGACTCGCACCAGATCGGCAGCCCGATCGGTCGTAGTACCCCCGCAGCCGGTGCCGGAAAGATGGTCGCAACGTCACCCATCCCGCACCTACATCCCTCAACAATCTCGGCGCATTCCTCTTAGAATCTCGAACGAAAAGCGGCCGCCGTAGTTTGGAAGATCGTCATGTCCGCGCCCGCGAGGCGCATGATCTGGCCGTATAGGGCGAAGTGGCTCAATCCGTTCTCAGGTGTTGTGACGAAGCTTCCCCCAGAAAGAAGGGTGGGCCATTATGGGCAAAGCCAGCGAGTCATCTTGCGCAAGGACTCGCATAGCATCGATGCCCACAAGTCCCAGGACAAATCAGCAGGGCGCCCGCGCCGGCGGCCTTGGCCCGACGCGCGAGAAGCGTAACCTGATCGCTCGGCCCCGTCACATTCGGTGCGTCGAGGACGGCATTGACTTCCATGTTCTTGATTGACCTTCGCCACAGCCTCGACGCAGCGCGCAACGCGCTCCTCAAATGGGGCGAACACTTGGTGGTGAGACCGTGATCATCCTTGACAATGTCGATCCCACCCCGCGCAAACTGACTGGCTTGCTCCGCGAGCTCGATGGGCGAGAGGCCCATCGGTTTCAGCACAGCACAGACCCGGGGCCTGTCGGCGATGCCGAGATGGTTGCGCAGGCCACGTACTCCGTAGCGCGGCCCACGAAAGCGGGCCAACAGGCTGCCGGGCAAGTTGAACCGTTCCACTTTGATGCCTGCCTTCCCGAGACTGATGTTTCCGAAAATAACATTTAGCAGTTGAACGAGGTCGCCCGCCGCCGTCTCAACTGCATAGCTGATGACGGCCCGGAATCTGGATTGACCGGCTGGCTGAAAGTCTTCCACGCGGCCGACCACGTGGTCTTTTATGAATCCATCTGGAATGAGGTCGCTCGGAAACTCAACCGTTTTCTCGTAGCAAATGTCCTTGGCCTTTCTCTTGGTCGCCAGCCGGTTGTCGCCCGTGAGGAGATAGGAAACCGTGAAACGCTCGCTGCCAAACAACCTTTCGTTCATAGCGTGCTCTACAATGCCTCCACTCGCGCGATGTTGTCGAACGGTTCGATTCGCACCCGCTCGAGATCCTCCTCTCGAATTCCGAGCCTCATGCCAATCATCTCTTCGATATGGAGCACAAGGGCCATGGCATCGATTTTCAATTTCCTCATCAGGTAGGGCCGGCTTCCACCGTGGGCGAACGAATCGCGGAGCCCAACGCGAACGAGGCGTTTTCCGACTCCGTTCGTCGCCATCACCTCCGCCACCTCCGTTCCGAGTCCACCCCAGATTGAATGGTTTTCCAATGTTATGACACCGTAGCGCGGTTTGGAAACCGCCTCGAGGATCACCGGATTCGTGAATGGCTTATGCGTCGATACGTGCAAGTGGTGGATGGAGACGCCCTTCCCACCTAGAATGGCGATCGCGCGCAATGCCTCTTCGGTGCAGATCCCGGCCGTAATGAGGGTTACGTCCTGGCCCTGATGCAAGATACGCGGATGGTTCCACCACGAGTGGTTCCTCGACAGGGAACAACCTGGGCATCTCACCGCGGAGCATTCGCACGTATACCGGGCCGGGTAGAGCGAAGACCGCGTCGAGCACGGTTTCTACTTCCGTTGCATCCCCAAGTACTCAGGACACCCGTCATATTTGGTATTGTGCGCATGACGGCAACATCCTCGATTGCCTGATGAGTCGCACCGCCTGGGGTCGTGATTCCGGGCCAAGGGAGTTTTGGAAAAATTTAACGGGGAGATTCGAAATAGGCAACCGAACTCACAATCTGGTTCAAGGCCTGCCGGTAGATGAACACGGCGAAGGTGTGTACGGACGGGATGTACCCTTCGCGGGCGAGCCCGCCTGCCAGACTGACCATGTTCTGCTCGGCGACTCCCATCGAGAAGAATCGGTCCGGATAGGTATCCTTAAACGTATCGATCTCGGTGGAACCCGTCAAATCGGCCGAGAACGACGACTTCCGGCTTGTCCTTCGCCCAGCCCACGAGATTCTTGGCGTGAACTCTTGAAACGATCTCCATCGCCTATTCTCCCGTCTCCAGGTTCTTCATCACTGACTCATAAAAATCGCGATATTCCTCTCGTTCTTCCGAGGAGGCAAAGCGCACATAGTGGAGCTTTGTCGTCGCTTCTCAAGAAGTGGAACACCTCTGCAGGGGTTGGTGTAACAAAGGACCACGAGCGGGCGACCGTCAGGCGCCAACTGCGATGGCTCAACAAGGGCTCTGATGTCGTGTCCGTCCACCCCAAACACCCGGCCGCCGAACGCCTCGATCCGCTTCATGAGAGGTTCGATCTGCATGACGTTCTCTGTCCTTCCATCGCACTGCTGACCGTTGATGTCGACATAAACACCGAGATTGTTGAGATGGTAATGCGACAGGGTTTGCAGGCTCTCCCAGGTCTGACCCTCCTGGAACTCCCCATCAGACGGGATACCAAATACGTCCCTGTTGTCCTTTTGACTTGCGCGCCAGCGCAATACCGGCAGCTTGACTCAGGGTCTGGGCGAGAGCCCCCCCATCATCTCGAAACCGGGCGAATGTTCCGCGCCGATCATTTCGACTGTGCTACCGTCCTGATTAAACTGGTCGAGGCTGGCCGGAGGCACACGTCCAACCTCGATGAGCGTGGAGTAGAGAACCAGAGCGTAAGGGGCCGGGCTCAAGTAGAAACGATCGAACTCCGGATCGCGGGCGCCGTTGTAGGCTCCGCCCGCTTTATAGCCGATTTGGGAGGCTGATGGAACCCCTTGGAAGGGCGGAGGGACCATCGGAGCGGTGCTCCTGCCCAGACGCGCGATCTTCAGGTAGATGCTTGCGAGAATTTCAGCCGAGGAACAGGCTTGGCTCAGGTAACCGCCGTTGTGGAGGATGGTGTGCTCCATCACCCGTCGACGGATCCCCCCCGCGGCTCGTTTGATCTCATTGAGAACCCGTGATTCGATGCCAACTCCAGCACCCATCAGCCTTCTCCAATTCCGGGTCTTGCCGACCGCTCCGAGGAGAGGCGGATCGCAGGCCTAATGAGCAAACGCCTCGTGAGTGGTCCTGCATAGGATAACGCAGAAACGTCGATCCGTCACATCAGGGTTGAGAGAATTCCGCGGGCACGCCACTCCCGCAGATCGAGGGAGTGCAACCGCGACGACGAGCCCCACGAACCCGGCAGTTACTCGTCGGACGGGTGATGATGTAAACTCGAAGGGGTGGTTTCAACACGCGGCTACTCACGACATCCTGGAACGTGAGAGTGGTAACCCAATTTGATCTTACGCTCACGCAATCCTGGTCGACACCGTGTCCCGATCAAGACGAAGGACACCCCCTTAAGCAGACCAGGATGGGTGTTTGCTATGTCAAGAGAGATTCTTGTCCCAATGTTAAGCCAGGAGAAGTAGAGAATGAGACATAAACAGAGGTGTTTGCGGTCTCTTGTTGGCCTAGCCTACTTTTTTGCCTTTTGCCAGGTTTTGTTTGCAGGATCGGGGCTCATTTCAGTCAAGTGCATCGATCAGGATGGTCGAGCACTGAAGGGTATAAAGGTATACCTGCAGTGCTTGAATAATGGTAAGGCTGACGACGCAAAGACGAACAGCGAAGGACTTGCCCGGTTCGATAAGCTGAATGCCGGCGTCTATCGAGTCTGGACTCAGGTAGACGGTTTCACGCCCGCTTACTTTGAGTTTCTCCGCATGAAGGATCAAGCTCAAGAGACAGTAACCCTCAACCTGAAACGGGGAGACTCTGACGAAAAGCTCTATTTCCAAGACTCTGAGGTCTTGGCGAAAAGTGAAGAGTACGCAAAGCAAGGCAGTGAGTTTCTCAACCAGGGTCGGATTGCTGAGGCAAAGGAAGCGCTTGAGCGGTCACTCGAAATCAATCGGTCCAACCCGCTCGTCTATCATAACCTTGCCGTAATCTACGGACGTCTGAACCGCTGGGACGAGTCCGAGGAGAGCCTTCGGAAAGAGCTGCAGATCCTCAACGCATTCAAGGATCTGCAGAGCGTCGAGAACGCTTCGCTGGAGCGGCTGTACCAGTCCGCCAGCCAGCTCCTCGACTCGCTACCGGTCAGACGGGCCGTGTCAGAAGCGAATGCGGCGATGCAGGCCGAAGACTACGAGGCCGCCCTGAAGGGACTCAAGGAGGCAGTTCAAATCGACTCGTCGAATGCCCAACTGCATTTCAGTATGGCCGTTGCCTATGCCAAGCTCGGGCGCGTCGGAGAGGCCAAGACCGCTCTGGAAAGGGCACTGGCATTGGACCCAGAGAACCAGTCGTACAGGGCCCTTGGAGAACAGATTGCTCAGTTCCAGAGTCAGATGGCAGCGAAGAAGTCCGCATCGGCTTTGGCCGAGGTTCAAGAGCTCAACAACAAGTCCCAGTATCAGAAGGCTTTAGACATGTTGAATGACTCTCGCGACGTCATCGTCGACGCCAATTCATCCGCCTTCTGGGGAGAGAGATCAAGAGCCTATTTCGGGCTCAAGCAGTATGCGCTCGGCTTTGAGGCCCTGCAAAAGGAGTGGGAGTTGGAGTCGGAGTCAAAACGACTGGACCAGGGCTTTTACGAGCTCGGAAAGGACTTCACGAGAAAAGGAAATCAGGAGGGGGCTCACAAGGCCTTTGAGAAGGTGTTGGAGGTGAATCCTCAATTCGCAGAAGGCTACTACGAATTGGGAATGGGCCTATTTTACGATGCAAAAGATCGAAGCCGAGCACGTGAATTGTTGCAGAAATACCTGACACTCGGTAAGGATGAGGCTCACCTTGATAATGCACAAAATGTACTCAAGGTGATTGAACAAGAACAATAACGAACCAGACCGCCTCAGCCGATCCCGTACTCGGCAGGCAGAATGCGTCCTGCAACGGAGGCGTCGGCAAGCATCTTCTCGATGATTCGGTCTTCGGTTTCGGGAAGTCTTGCGAACTCGTCGCACATTCGATCCAGCCAGGGACGCTCTCGCTCGGGCAGACGCAGCCGCCCCGAACCCAAAGCCGTCTTCAATTCCTGCAGGCTGGCGCCGACGGCGGCCAGCGTCTGGAGGTAGGGATCGCTGAGCCGGGCGATCTGTTCGGATATTCGGAGGACGACGTCCGGTTTCAGCAGCCAGGCCTGGGGATCCAGCGGGGCATCGGAATCGCTCAGCCAGTCCCTCAACAGCCTGGCCTGAGTAGGTGACGAGGAAAGCGCCGTGTTCATCAGGCGGCAGTCGTAGACAAGCTGCTCCAAACACATCCGAGGAGCCCGCCCGCTCAGCATCTGAACATTCTGAACCGATTCGTTCGACCAGCAATCGCAGACGGCCTGGCTGACGTTGCCCAGCGGGCTGAGATGCGCGCAAGCGGCGGTCCGGCCCTCCATAGAGATCGGGATGCCCGCGATCGCCTTGAGATAGGGACCCTCGTAGGCACAGTCCTTGCTCGGCCCGGCGGCCCCGATGCGGTACGGCACCAGGCTCCTTGGAACCGACGCGACCCGGACGATCGCCGCAAAAACCCGGGGGATCATCCTCCGGTCCGCCAGCACCATCGCCGTGTTGGCAAACCCGCAAGCCGTATCTCCGGAAGGCACGATGTGCTGGGACCGGCACGCGTCGACGAGGTGGTGCCAGAGGAATTCCATATCGCGGGCTCCGAGAACTCCGAGCGCGAAGACGATCTTGGCCAGATCCGCCTCGACCAGGGCGTCGTCGCAAACCTCCTTCCCTCCGGTGGACTCCACGGCGAGGAGGTCGGCCCCCCAGCTTCCCGCTTTGTTGAAGAGCTCGAGCATGTGATCCCAGTGTGCGTTCGAACGCATTCGCGGAGGGCGTTCGAACTCCCGCGTGTCGTTCGGTGTCAGCCGCAGGGCGGTCCGCAGGCCGTATCTTCGGTGAAATTCCGCCATCCGTTCCGAGAGCAGCCCGGAAATCTCCAATCCCCACTCGGGCCGGTCCGTCATGGGCGGCAGCGTTTCGAACTCGACCAGCAGTTCCGGCGTCTCGAGCTCCACGGCCCTCTCCAGTACCGACCGGATCATCTCTTCGTACTGCCGCCGCACTTCGGCCCAGGTCTCGTCACAGATGTCGATCGACGGAAGGGTGAAGTTGATTTCGGGGACCACTCGTCCACCGCCGATCACCAGGCCGGTTCCGCAACGGACCGGCTTCGGAGCGCTGCCGAAGATGAAGTCCTCCAGACGTTCGATAGCAAGTCCGGTCATTTTCTCCTCCGCGCCGACAGCCGCCCGGGACCACTACGATGCGGGCTCGAGCAGCCGTTCGACGACTTGAACGGCTTCATTGGCATCCTCTCCAAACCCGTCTGCCCCGATCTCGCGGGCAAACTCGCCGGTGACTGGGGCCCCGCCCACGACGATCCTGACGTCGGGCCGGTCGCGAAATCGGTCCACGACGGTCTTCATGGAGGGCATCGTCGTAGTGAGCAGCGCACTGATACAGAGCGTTGTGAAGCCCCGATCCACGGCTTGGGAGAACTTCTCAACCGCACAGTCCACCCCCAGGTCTTCAACCTCGAAGCCGGCGCCTTTGAGCATGACGACGACGAGGTTCTTCCCAATGTCGTGCAGATCGCCTTTCACCGTGCCGATGGCGACCTTTGCCCGAATCCGTGTCCCTTTCCTTGCAAGCGCCGGTTCGAGCAGGTCGAGGCCGGCCTGCATGGCCCGGGCGGCGATCAGCATTTCCGGGACATAGATCTCCCCCCGCGAGAATCGGCGGCCGACTTCCCGCATGGCTGGAATCATGGTCTGTTCGAGCAGATCCGAGGGATCACCATCTTCCCTCAGGTTCTGATCGACGATCTGAACGGTGGACTTCCGGTTCCCCGCGATGACTGCGTCGAAGAGCTCACTAATCCGAGCCATGGTTCGCCTCCCTGCCAAGACTCTACCGTTGTGCAGACGCGGCGGATAGATCAGAATGGCTAGAACTAAGACGATTTTGCTGCCTTGGCTCCTCTTTTGAGTCTGTGGGCAGCCGCGGGAGATCGGCCGGAGTGCCAGAACAGATGCTGAATGCGGTCGAGCAAACCTTCTCGGCGTACGAGAGGGAGTATGACGTCCATCCGAGGCTCATGGGGCCGGATGGAGAGATTCTTGCCGGTCGGCCGGAACCGATCGACGATCTGCCCTTCCTGAGAAGGACGCGAATCCACGCCCTGCAGGAGTCGATTCGTTGGGGAGAACCCTGCACCTACTTCCTGGCCCCGGGGATCGTCAGCTGGATGGTTGCGCTCGTCGAAGGCCGCCGGCCGAGAGGCGGATTGATCGGTGGAGAAGTCGTGGCGGAGGACGAACCCAGGACCGCCTGGAGGCCACTAACCATCTGGTCGCCTGCGGAGCATCCCGCGCCGCCGCTCTCCAGTTCGTCAAGGCGCTTCCCGCTTGGCCGCAGGTCCGGACGCAGGAGGCTGCGAATCGACTCTGTGCGCTCTTCTATGCGGACAGCGGCTGGTCCGCTCTGCTCCTCGACGAAAACCGGGAGTGGGCGCTCCAGCAGAGGGAGATCGCCGATGAGATCCATTGCCGGAAGGAAAGGGGGGAACGGGAATTCCCCTTCCGGGAGGAGCGTGTGCTGCTCTCACTGATCCGCTCTGGAGACCGCAAGCGGGCACGGAAGCTGCTGAATAGATATCTCGGCGCGGTCTTCCTCCAGTCTCCCGACCTGGTCGTGGTGCGTGCGCTCATGATCGAGATGCTGGGCTACCTGGTCCGGACTGCGGGCCAGGACAGCGCTCATCTGGGATTCTTGATCGAGAGCAGCCACCGCTGGACGGAGAATCATCGCCGCCCGGGATTTTGAGGACCTCTCGACGTCGTCAAGAACGCCCTGGACGACTTTATGAACACCATCTACCTGTTGGGGTTCGAGAGCGGTCATCCGGGTGTTGCCCGGGTGCTTGACTACATTGCCGCTCATTTCCAGGAAGAAGTCCGGCTCCAGGACCTGGCCGACGAAGTCCGACTGAGCACCTTTGGATCGCTCACCTGGTCAAGGAACGGACGGGCCGGACGATCCTGCAGCACGTTCACGAGATGCGAATCCGCGAGGCCCAGCGTTTGCTGGAGGAATCCCGGCTGTCCTGTGCCGAGATCGCATACGAAGTCGGTTTCACGGACCAAAGCTATTTCAACCGCCGCTTTCGGGCCCTCACCGGCATCACGCCGCGCCAGCATCGCCGGCTCTACCTCTCTCGAAAGCCGAAAGAACGGGCTAGTTCTTGACCCTGGCAACCGCCGCAAGGCTGGCGACCCAAGGAATGACGCATCTGTGTAACATCGCGATTTCAGCGGGTGTAAGGATCGGCAAGTCTTGCGGTCGAGAAAACGACTGAAGGTTTTGGCCGACCTGTACGAACAGACCACCTTTCGTGCCGCACAAGGCCAGAGGAAGTGCCCCGGATGATGATTCCTCCCCGACGTCAACTACATTTCCCTACCAGGAAGAGGATGTAATTGGCGTTGAGCAGGTTCCCACGAACCATGAAAAGCGGTACTATCTTGTGTGGATCAAGACTCGGCCAACACGGACTCTCGGTCCCACTTTTCGTTCGGAGGCACCATGAATCGCCTTCTTCTGACACTCCCGTTGTTACTTGTTCAGGGCTTCCTGACCGTGACGCTTGCCCAGCCTCATAGGGTAATCTTCGATACGGATTTCGCCCTTCCGCCGCAGGATGATGCACTTGCCCTTCTCCTGGCGCTCAACTCCCCGGAGATCGAGGTTCTGGGGATCACGACCGTGGCAGGAAACAAGAGCCGTGAGCAGGCCACCGCCGACGCCCTCAAGGTCCTTGAGGGCGTCGAGTTGCTGAGAAACGCCGGTCTATCCCGGTGCAAACATGCCACTTATCCACGAAGTTTCGGAGTTCTCCTTCAAGCAACATGGCGAGTGGTGGAAGGACGGACCCCCAGATCCCCCTCTTGGCGAATTCGCCAGAACAAGACCTGAAGTGAGAACTGCCGTCGATTTCATCGTCCGGACGGTACTGGATAATCGGGACGAGATCACCATCGTGGCCATCGGACCTCTGACCAATATTGCTATGGCGATTCGCCAAGACCCTGACTTCGCCATGGCTGTAAAGAGTCTATATATAATGGGAGGAGCAGTCGCTTCACTGCCGGATGGTGCCGGCAACGTGACGCCCAATGCCGAATTCAATTTCTGGGTTGATCCGAGGCCGCTCGCATCGTCCTACGGTCTGGCATTCCAATCGAACTGTCCCCGTTGAATGTCTCGCGAAAGACTAGATTCTCTAAGGAGGACTTCGAAAGGATTGTGCGCGTCTCTAATCCCAGTACTCAGTTGCTGCGGGAGACGATGACGGCGCAATTCCAGCGGGAAGAAGCTATGTCCTCTCATTACCTAATGTATGATCAGGTTGCGGTAGCCAGTCTCATCGATCCGTCTTTGGTTATGACCAAGGAATTATATGTTGATGTCGATATTAATCAAGGAGTCAATTACGGTGTTTCAGTTGGTGGAACCGAGGTGTGGCCAGGAGCAGAAGGCGCGCAGAGGATCCGAGTTCAGTATGACTTGAATTGGGAGCGTTTCATTAATCTTTTTGTCGACCGTCTGACGAGTGGACGAATTGGGACACATTGATCGTGTTCACGACCGCTAGAGATGGTGTGGAGCTCTATTATATTTGACAGGGCGTAATTGGTGTTAGGTACGGTTCAAGAATCAGAAGGGTGCTTGATCATGACGCTGGTGCCTAGGTCCGGGGTATACTTTAATGCGTTCGTTACCGTAGTCCATGTCCGCAGTCCTGTGCCGACGTGGGGAGGTCTGTGCACTTGATCTTCCACTGTTTACTCCCGCGGCCGTTTTCTGCGATCGACTTGCGTTTAACTTCTCGCTTATTCAAGTCGCTGCTTTCCGGCTTTGCTTTGCTGTGCGTGCTCATTCCAACCGCATTCGCTCTCCAAGTCGACGGTTCCTTTCAGCAGTTGCTGCGACAGGCACGGACTTCGCTCGAGAAGGGCCAGCCTCGGGGCGCACGTCCTCTGCTGGAAGAGGCGGTCCGTCTTGAGCCTGAGTCCGTCTTGGCTTGGATGATGCTGGCGGCCGCCTTTTCAGCTTGGAATGGAACCCCAGGCTATCGAGAGTTACCGGCGAGTCATTCAGATCCAGCCGACTATCCCCAGCGCGCTCTACAACCTCGGCATCCTTGAGATGCACCAAGGAGATATGAGCGCAGCCGTACAGAGCTTGCAGAAAACGCACGCTTTACAACCTCACGATGTTGGGATCGCGATTCCCCTTCTCCACGGTCTTTTGAGTCTAGGTCGGGCGCCAGAAGCCAAGCAATTGGTGTCTGCCCTGGAACGGATGCCTGAGATATCACCTTCGCTCAGGGTTGATCTCGGAAAGGTGCTTTTGGATCACGATTTTACCAGGAAGCAGCGCGCGTTCTGAAAACAGGCCTTGCGCAGGAACCTGGCAATGAAGAGCTCAAGCATTTGCTTGCTGTCAGCTTGTTCCGGCTCGGCGCCTTTGAACAAGTGCCTCCGCTTCTGGAAGGACACGCGATCGAGGATCAAATTGACGCGCAGCTTATGGCAGCCTCGCTTACGAAGACGGGCCGGCCAAGGGAGGCGCTCAAGATTCTTGAGGATACGGCCCACAACTTTCGGACAGAAAGCTCTTCTTGGATCTCGTCGAGTCCTGCCGGGCTGCCGGCGGACCACCTGAGGCGGCTATCAGAGCGCTCAGGGCCGGTCTAGTATCCTGGCCCGACGATCCTTCCCTAGGGCGAGGCTGGCCCAGTTGTGCGTAAGTGAGCAGCGTTACGCGGACGTGATTTCGCTACTGGAGCCGCAACCCCTCAATTTTCTGTCCTTCGGGGAACTGGAAGGCCTGATGCAAAGCTATCTGGCGCTCCATTCCTGGGAGAAGGCCGAGGAGACGGCGAGAGCGGCGACGCAACGACCGGAGGCCAATGAACAGCCCTTCATTGTACTTTCGAACTTTCTGCAGTCCCCGGCGAAGATCCTGAGGTGATCCAACTCCTGGAGAGCCATCTCTCGAGATTCTCAGGGATGGCCCGCTACCTTTTCACTTTGAGCATGAGCTATTACAATCTCGGCAAATTTGAGGAAACGCGCGATACCCTTGCTCGCGTCCTGAGCCTGGAGCCGTCGTTGGCACAGGCCCACTTTCTGATGGCGCATTCGTTCTCCAGTTCAGGAGATCGGGAGAGAGCACTGCCCTACTACGAAGAGGCAATGAGACTGGATCCGGATAACCCCTTGTACCACTTCCAGTTGGGACTTGTTCTCGGCCAACTCGGAAGGAAAGATCAGGCCACAATTGAATTGCAGCGTTCTCTTGCCCTGGATGGAACTCACGCGCCCGCTCTTTTCGAGCTTGCCCGCATCTATTTCGGAGACTCTAAGCTGGATGAAGCTCAAGGCCTGCTTGAACATGCGATCGAAGCCAATCCGGACTTCGAGAGTTCTTACTACTTGCTGAGCCAGGTTATGCAGAAGGGACGCACAGCAGAAGCCCGTGCAATGCTCGAGCAGTTTAAGCAGGTTCAGGATAGAATCCGGGAAAGGATGAAACAGCTGAAGGCTCAGGACTTTCCCAAGGACCAGCCATGAAGAAAGACACTCTGCAACTCGGTCCATTTACTCTTCTTTCCATCACGTTGATACTCTTCGTTGCCGCAGTAACCGGGAATGACCTTGTCCCGCAATTCGCCTTCACAGATCGTAGAGTCGAGGCAGGAATCACCTTCAGGCATATGAGTGGGGGTCCTGAAAAGGACTACATTGTGGAATCGAAAGGAGGCGGTGTTGCCGTTCTTGATTTCGACGGTGACGGCTGGCTGGACATCTACTTCGTCAACGGTACAACGTTTGAACTTCAAGGTGCGCAGATCGCTGACAATGTGCAGGTGCCAAGAAACGCGCTCTATCGAAACAAGCACGACGGCACTTTCGAAGATGTTACCGCGAGAAGCGGCACGGGTAATCCTGGATGGGGAATGGGTGCGTCATCCACAGACTATGACAACGATGGGGATGCCGACCTGTATCTGGCCAACTTTGGACCTGACGTCCTCTATAGAAACAATGGCGACGGAACCTTCACCGATGTTACAAAACAAACTGGCATCGACGTTCCCGGGTGGAGTACAGGCTCGGCATGGGGGGACTATGACAAGGATGGCGACCTTGATTTGTATGTGGCTCGCTATATCGATTTCAAGAAGGACAAGGTCCCTCCACGGGGTAGCACCCGCTATTGTCAGTACCGTGGTATAGCTGTCCAATGCGGCCCCCGTGGCCTGGATGCACTGCCGGACAGGCTTTACCGCAATGACGGGGACGGCACCTTTACCGACGTAACGACGCAAGCGTTTGGCACTGAACAACGCCGGTACTACGGATTCACTCCGATTTGGGCCGACTTCGATGATGATGGTTGGCTAGACGTATTTGTGGCCAACGATGCCACTCCGAACCTTTTCTACCACAATCTTGGAGATGGCACCTTCGACGAGGAGGGAGCTATAAGAGGATGTGGGTACAGTGGAGATGGTCGGGAGCAATCCGGTATGGGAGCAGACGTTGATGATTTCAATCACGACGGTCTCCTGGATTTGTTCGTGGCCAACTTCTCAGACGACTGCAATACCCTCTACCAAAATGTCGGGGGAGGTTTCTTCAAAGACGTTACAGTCGATATGGGCCTGATGTCAGTGAGTTGGCAGATGGTTGGTTTCGCCTTGAAGTTCCTAGATGTCGATCAGGACGGATGGAAGGATGCTTTCATTGTAAATGGTCATGTTTATCCCGGGATCGAAAGTTGGCAAATGGATTCCGGCTATAAGCAGCATCCTCAGATTTTACACAACGATCAGGGCCATACGTTTCGAGACGTGACGGAGCAGATTGGCGGTGATCTCCTCGTCAAGAGGGTGGGTCGCGGGGCGGCGTTCGGAGACTTCGACAATGACGGGGATATCGATATCGTGGTTAACAACCTCGACGATTTCCCGAGTCTCCTAATCTGCAAAGCTCAACCGGGACGCAACTGGCTCTCAGTGCGGCTGAGAGGAACCAAGGGGAATCGTGACGGCTTTGGTGCGCTGCTTCAGCTGCGGTCAGGTGAACTGACCCAAACCCAGCCGGCTTATCAGGCCGGTGGATTCCTGTCCAGCAACGACCCTCGAATCAACTTCGGTTTGGGTACAAATAACAAGATCGATGAACTCCAGGTGAAGTGGCTCTCAGGCGCGGTGCAGACGTTTCGGAATCTCGAAGCCAATCAGTTCGTGGAGATCACAGAGGGAAGACCCGATCCGAGCTGTAAGAAGCCGGCAGTCAGTGTACCTGCGGTGAGGGACTCGCAATGATTCGATGGACGGCCATAGGGTCATATATTTGTATCCTCTTGCTGACGAGTCCTTGGGTCGGAACAGCCAGCGCTCAGAGCGATCCGGAACTTCAACTCCTATCGGAAGAGGCTCAGCGGGCGCTTCAGTCCGAAGACTTTGCAGAAGCCCAGGCTGCGCTTGAAAAGATTGTTGCGGCGAGACCTTACGTGGCTGAGGTGCACGCGAATCTTGGCCTGGCTCTTTATATGCAACAGAAGTATCAGCAGGCTCTTGACCACCTCTCCAAAGCGGTTGAACTCAATCCTTCACTCACCTCGGCCCGCGGACTCGTTGGCTTAACGCTCTTCAACCTGAGCCAGTTTAAGAAGTGTGTTGAGGTTCTTCAAGGACTGCCCGACCTTGAGGATCGAGATCCTGTCTTCCTTCAGCACTTCGCCGTGGCTCTGGTGAAGACGGGTGAATTCGAGAAGGCCATTCCCTTTCTTGCTGAGTGGCTCAAGAAGGAGCCCGGCAGTGTCGATGCCTTGTACTACAAGGGTCAAGCTTCGATGCTTCTCGCAATTCAAACCTTCGAGGAACTCAAGCGAATTTCTCCCCGCTCCTACCGATTGCGGCAACTTCAGGCGGAGCTCCTGCGAAGCCAGGGCCACATCGAACCGGCGATTGCAGAGTATTTAAAGGCGATCGCCGATAATCCGGGAGTACCGGGACTCCACTATTCTCTTGCCGAAGTCTACTGGGAGAACCAACGGCTCGATGACGCTCTAAAGCACCTTCAGGCGGAGCTGGAGCTTAGTCCCAATGATCCCATGTCGAACTATCTTCTCGGAGCAGTCTATTTAGGGTTGCGCAAGTTTGACGATGCGGAACGCCATTTGAGGCGAGCTCTTGAGATCCGCCCGGATCTGGTTGATGCTCATATTGATTTAGCTTCGGTCTTTCGGGCACGAGGGGACCTTGACTCCGCCATTGAGAGCCTGGATCGGGCAGCCACCCTGGACCCGGAAAGGGAGCAACCGCACGATATGCTGTCTCAAATCTACAGCCAGATTGGTAGCACCGAGCGCGCGCGTTCCGAGTTTCAGTTGTTTCAGAAGCTCAAAGCCAAGCACCAGCAGGAAGAGCAGGATATCATCGCCGATAAGAACCGGTCCGTTGCGGAACCATAGCATTAGGCAGGATTGTGTTGTCAGTACACCGTTGCATAGTCTCCATCTTCATTGTGATAGTCGGTATTGCCTTCGATGGGTTGCTTGCACGCCAGGATGCCGATGTCATCCACGATGCCCTGTCCGAGTTTCGAAAC
Organism: uncultured Acidobacteriota bacterium; assembly: GCA_963777605.1. Lineage (GTDB taxonomy): Bacteria > Acidobacteriota > UBA6911 > RPQK01 > JAPXNP01 > CAVZRV01. Next base: position 147,571 of record CAVZRV010000031.1, on the reverse strand, counting down.
GGACACTACGAGGAGGTCGTGCGGCGGCTTCAAGTGTACCTGCAACAGGAACCTCGAGACGCTGCCGCCCACCACCTTCTCGGGTTGACCTTTGCCGTGCAGGGCGACGATCAAGAGGCGCTCAAGAACCTCACAAGGTCTTTGGAGTTGTCGCCCGGGAATTCTCTTTTTGCTGTCAATCTGGCCCGTTTCTGTCTCGGCAGAGGTGAGCGTGCTCAGGCAATTCAGGTTCTGACCAATGTTTTACATTACGAGGAGACGCCCGAGGTCTATCGAATGTTGGGACTGATAAAGTTGGATGAGCGCGATGGCGCCGGTGCAATTGCATGTTTCGCAAAGGCGCTGGAGTTGAGCCCAGACGACGTTCAGTCATGGTATTACATGGGCTTGACACATCACGCATACGGCCATTTCGACGAGGCCAAGGTTGCCTACCAGGAAGGTTTGAAGCGTTCGCCTGAGGACTTCTACTGTCATTTCCAACTGGGAAAGATTTATGCATTGCATCGAGATTGGACGGAAGCATTGGCCGAGTTTCAAGCTGCAGAAGCGGTGGAGAATGGCTCAGCAGAGGTCTGTAGGTATTTGAGCCAAGCTTTCCTTGCGCTGGGACAAACGGATGATGCTCTGAGGACGGCTGAGAGGGCTGTCGAACTCAATCCTGAGGATGGGCCCACGCAGTACCAGTTGGGGAAAACACTGATCCGAATGGGAAGAACTCAGGACGCACGCGGCCATCTGGAGTATTTAGATCGGCAAGGAACGGATACGGAGCCGACCTTATCCGATCACTGGAAACTTGTGTTCCGAGGCGCCGCCTCTGGGCCGAAGTGATGTTGCGAGCACGATTGAGAGCAACTCATTTGCGGCTCTGAGGATGGTAATCCAGTGTTCTTAATGGAGGAAACATGAGACCGAAAATCGTGGTTGCCGGGAGTTCCAATACCGACATGGTGGTCAAGCTTCCCAGACTTCCTGTCGCAGGGGAAACCCTCTTAGGGGAGGAGTTTGTCATGGTGGCGGGAGGGAAAGGTGCCAACCAAGCCGTGGCTGCTTCACGATTGGGAGCCGAAGTAATTTTCCTGGCCCGGGTCGGTTCGGACATTTTTGGTGATCGGGGGCTTCAGGGTTTCAGAGACGAGGGTCTCTGTACAGATTTCATAGTTCAGGACCAATCTCATCCTTCTGGAGTTGCTTTGATTCTGGTTGATCGCCAAGGTGAGAATGTCATTGCCGTGGCTTCCGGTGCAAACAGTCACCTAAGTCCTGCAGATGTTGACCGGGCGAAGCACGCGATCAGCACCGCCTCCGTGTTGTTGACGCAATTGGAGATCCCCCTGGAAACCGTAAAACATGCTGCGAGACTCGCCCGCGAGGCCGGGGTTAGAGTCATCCTCAACCCCGCACCCGCTCGAGATCTTGATGATGAGCTTCTCAGAGACATTTCGGTAATAACACCGAATGAAACGGAGATTGAAAACCTCACTGGTGTCAAGCCCACGGATCTCAGGACGGCGAGAGATGCCGGCGCTTATCTGATCGGTAGAGGCGTCGGGCAAGTCATCATCACAAAGGGTTCTGAAGGGTGCTTTCTGGTGACGAAAGATGACTGCGAACAGATTCCATCGGTCCGCATCAAGGCGGTCGATACCACTGCAGCCGGAGACGCGTTCAACGGAGCTTTGGCTTGCGGGCTTGCTGAGGGTTTGGTCATAAGTGAGGCCATCAGGTTTGCCAATCGGGTCGCGGCCTTCTCGGTGACCCGCCTGGGCGCGCAGCCATCACTGCCAACACGAGCACAGTTGGCCGATTTCTATACGAAATAGCGAGTTCTCTCTTTCTTCTCGACGCGCCTAGGTGGCCGGAGATACATGGTTATCCGAAAGACATGAGTGCAAGATTGAACGAGAGAGTCATTTCCATGGCAGCGCCTTCATTACGTCGCAGAGCCTTGGCCATGTACTCCTTTTCGTGTGCGATCATACGATCCTGGAAACTCTGTCCCAGGGAACCTTTTTCGTGAAAGTCAATGCCCCGTCTGATGGTAGAATGCGAGTTATTATGATGTCCAACATTTCTCCCAATTCCTCAACACGGCCGACCAAGCTTATCTCACTGTTCTTCGCTCTTGCCTTATTTGCCTGGATTAGCACCGGACAGGTTCTGGGTGCTGAAAGAATCCCGGTCGTCCTTTCGACTGATGTCGGCAATGAAGTGGACGATCAGTGGGCGATTGTCTATTTGCTGCTAAGCCCTGAGTTCGACGTAAAGGGCATTATCTCCGCCCATGCCCCCAGCATAGCTTCACCAGCCGGGCAGACCAGCTATGGAATTCTGCGTCACATCGTGGAGCAACGACTCAACATGACCGAACACCCTCCGCTCTTCGCCGGTGCGGATTCTCCTCTCGAGGATCGAAAGACTCCCAGGCAGAGCGCGGGGATGGAGTTTTTGATCGAAGCGTCCAAGCCCTTCGATGCTTCCAATCGCTTGCAGGTGGTGGCCATAGGGGCAGCGACCGATATCGCGTCGGCCATCCTGAAGGATCCCGCTATTGTCCATCGCATCCGGATTGTAGACATGGGTTTCAGCAGCTGGGACAAGCCTCCGCAGGGACAGGAATTTAATATTCAGAACGACCCTGCGGCAATGCAATTGATCTTGGCCTCTCCCGTACCCCTCGTGGTCGGGGCCGGTGATGTTTGCCGCCAGAATCTGGCTCTCAGCCTCAAAGAGGCGGGAGCCATGCTCAAGGATCGCGGCCCGATTGGCAAATGGCTGTGGACCGAGTTTCAAGGGTGGTATTATCGTTTCATCAAACCCTTGCGCCAGGATGATTTTTCACGCCCGTGGATCATCTGGGACAATATTACCCTCGCCTACCTTATGGGAATGGCCTCTTCGGTCACTCATCCTCGGCCACAACTGATGGATGACCTGTCTTTCCAGATGTCCGAGACCGGTCAGACGGTCTCTTGGATCACGGATGTGGATGAAGATCGAATGTGGGCGGACTTCCTTGGTAAATTAGATCGCTACGAGGCAACTCACAAGCTCAGTGATTGCCCAGCGATGACTCGATTGACCTTTGGTTTACCGTAGAAGAGTTCTGAGAGTGAACGTGACCTTCACCGAGGAGCAGAGCAATCTCGTACAGAGCTGGCACAACCTTGAAGCACAGTGATCGAAGGGATTGAGGAATGTCTTATCGCTGGAGACTCTCTGCACTTCTACTGTTCCTCAGTGCCCTGTATTTCCCGGAGGTTTTTCCCGCCGACAGAACGATCTTCTCCGACATGACCGGAGCCTTGCACGGTTATCAATTCAGGCACCATACCGGGGCTGCGGGCACAAAAGAGCTCATCGAGCCGTTTGCGTCCGGTTGTGCCCTGTTCGATTACGATGGTGACGGAGATTTGGATCTCTATTTTCTGAATGGAGCCGAGATTCCTTCACTCCGCAAGGCAGGCCCTGAATACGCCAACCGCCTCTATAGAAATGACGGGAACTTCAGGTTTGTGGATGTCACTGAAGAAGCTGGACTCGAATCGGCCGGGTATTGTTTCGGCGCTGCTGTCGGCGACTACGACAACGACGGCGACGTGGATATTTATGTGACGAAGTTCGGTCCGAATCAGCTCTTTCAGAATTTGGGTAACGGAAGATTCCGTGATGTTACAGGAGAGGCAGGCGTTAAGGGAGGGAAGTGGAGCACAAGTGCGGCCTTTCTCGACTACGATAACGACGGTTTCTTGGATCTGTACGTATGCCGCTATCTCGAGTGGGAAGTCGCGAAGGGTCCCTTCTGCGGCAACGAGAGCGCCGGGTGGCGAAGCTATTGTCTCCCTGATCTCTTTCCTCCGATACCTGATCTTCTTTATCGTAATAATCGCGACGGTACCTTCACGGATGTGTCGAGTGACGCCGGCGTGAGTTCTGCGAAGGCAAAGGGCCTCGGCGTCACGATTGGTGATTTCAACCGCGACGGATGGATCGATATCTTCGTCGCGAATGATCGCCACAAGGACTTTCTGTTTGAGAACAAGGGAGATGGGACGTTCCAGGAGATGGGTTCCATTTATGGTGTCAGTTACAGCATGGATGGTACGCGCCGGGCCGGGATGGGGACCGACTTCGGAGACTTCAACCAGGATGGTTGGCTCGACCTCATCGTCTCAAATTTCTCCGATGAGGGCATTGCGGTGTTTGAAAGCTACGAGGCCAAGTTCTTTGAAGATCAGGCCGGCTTGGTTGGTGTGCTGGAACCTTCCTTTCAGTATGTGATATTCGGCCTTAAATTCTTTGATTATGACAATGATGGGAGGTTAGATATTCTCGGCGTCACCGGGCACATCCTCGACGACATCGAACGTTACCGACCGGACCGTACTCACGACGGTCCGACCTTGTTGTTCCACAATGACGGGGACGGCTTCGATCTTGTCACCGACGAACCTGGGGGGCGTTGAGTCAGCGTACGGTTGGCCGAGGGGCTGCGTTCGGTGATTTGGATAATGATGGGGACGTCGATGTGGTCATAAACAACAGCGACAGCGCGCCATCCATTCTTCGGAACGATGTCGGGCAGCGGCAGGGCTCCTTCCTTCTGAAACTGGAGGGAACGAAGAGCAACCGCGATGGGATCGGGACGCGCGTTGAGGTGCAATGTTCTGGGCACGAGCAGGTATTGGAGGTTAAATCTGCCGCAAGCTATCTCGCCGCCAATGATCTGCGCCTGCACGTGGGTCTCGGGCAATGTGACACAGCGGACAGGATTCTTCTCAAATGGCCGAGTGGCGTGAACCAGACGCTCGAGCATGTGAAGCGAGGACACATCTATCGCGTTGTTGAAGGCCAGGGCATCGAGGATTCGATCGCTTTGTCCAATCCGAAATAAGACTGGGTGGCGCTGTCAAGTTAATGGTGGCCATGAGATTTGGAGACAGAAAACGCCCCGGCAGAGTGCTGCTCAGCGGGCGCAGGTCACCTCTCTCCAATGGGAGAAAGCTCTGTCGCGGAGTAGCCTGCTAAGCTTGTCGGTGATCCGTTTCCACGGCGGTTTCCCTTGTCCTTTCAACACCTTACGGAAGAACCGCTTAACTGCTTTCGTGTTTCGCCTCCTGGTTACCAGGATGTCGAGAACATCGCCATCCTGATCGACTGCTCTCCAAAGATAGAACTGTTGGCCCTGAATCTTCATAACCAATGATCTCAGCAGGAAAACGATGACCTTTGAAGAGCGAGTTCATTCCTGTATTTTCTCAACGAGCCCATCAACTTGACAGTGCCTGCGTCGGCTGGTTGGCCCGCTGTGGATTTCCTTCAAGAGTCCCGCCGCCGAAGCTCCGGTTGAGTGAGCGATCCTTTGGAGAGGGCCACGAGGGATTCGTCTAACCTGATCAATTGTTGATTGCCGGAATGATTTCGCCGCCGACAATGTCGTCGCGCCAGCGCAGCCAAATGCTTCCTTGCCCGTAGTTCCCCCCGGTGAAGACAACGACAAGATCGAACTCGGGAACAACGATCAATTGCTGGCCGCCGTTCCCGGCCGCAGAATAGGCCGCGTAGGTTCGCTCGCGCGAATGCACCGGATTTAGATGCCAGGCAAAGCCATCCGCACCGCCGATATAGACATTGGCAAAATCGTCGGGCGAGAGTCCTGTCGTCTCCGGCGTAATTTCGATTTTCGGCGTGGTCGATTCCTTGACCCAGTTCGCGCTAACGATGCGCGTTCCTTTCCAGACACCACCGTCGAGATAGGTCTGGCCAAGCTTCAGGAGATCGCGAGGCAGTATATAGGCCCCGCCGCCGAGATAGCCCTCACCGCTCGGCATCAGGTTCCAGTACCATCGCCCGAATTTGAGCGGCCGAGCGATCGCCTGTTCAAAGAGCGTCGGAACGGGGATTCCTGTCGCTGTCTTCAGGGCCGCCCCCATCAAGTTCATGCCGGCCGGAACAATAGGCATAGGTCTCCCCGGGATCATGAGCCATCGGCAGAATCGAGCGCATATTTCCACCAGTTTGGCTCTTCTTCCTGGCTTTGCATCGTTTCCTCATTGCCGGGTGAAGCTTCGTCATTATCATCGCAGGCGAGACCGGACGTATGGGTCATCAGATCAGCCAGCGTGATCTTCGCCTTGCCGGCGTCGGGATGCGCGAACGGTCCCATATCTGCCACGAGATCATAGAGTTTTGTCTCCGGGGAGATCGAGACACCTTCACGCATCGTCGCACCTAACATGACCGATGAAAAGGTCTTGCTGGCCGAACGCAGATCATGCGGCGTCTTTGCGTCAAATCCGAAGAAATACTCGTCGAGCACAAGTTTGCCGCGCCGCGCGATCAGGAGCGAGTGAATGAGAGGAGGCCGCAGCGCAGCCGGATCAGCGTCGACGATCGCCTGCACCGCCTTTCCGAGCGCCTTTTCATCAAGGCCGACGTCTTTCGCGCGGGCCGTTTTCCAGCCGTCGCCAAGGTCAGCGGGTTTTCGGTATCGATACCGGGTTTCCCTTGACGGGCGAGGACAAAAACCCGTCGCTTCCTTGTCATTGGCGCGGTGGAGCTCGATCTCTCCGTTCAGGTCGGGCCAGAACAGTCTGATTCTATCGGGTCCGTGAAGGAGGCGCGCCTCGCCTTTCAGGTCAAAATCGCCATTCTCTCCGGGCAGGCCGAACGCGACTTCATCGCCCTTTCGCCTGATGAGAAATCTCGAGACGCCACCGATCGAGTTTGCTTCCGGATTGCGGAAAGCGGCCCGAAGCGCTCCATCATCCCTCTTGAATACCTTGAGATACAGAGAGAATTGCTCCGGGAAAGAAGGAATCCGTCCTTTCCAGCGGTTCTTGTCCGCCCGATTCAGCACGAGCGGCGAAACAAATGGCTGGCCGGTGCCGCCGGGATCACGAAGACCGTTCGCCTCTCCAGGCTGTGAGAGCCAAAACCCGTCAATCTCGCTTCCGTCGTCGGTGAGCTTGCCCCGAAAGACGCCGGAGCCGCCCGCGAATTCAAGGAGGACCGTCACCCCGTTAAGTGCGGCCCGCGCTTCGAACTCGCCGACCCTGCCGCGCCATTCGCCTTGAGTCCGGCGCACGACAAGATCGCCGCTCACCTGCCGCCTGAACTCAACGCGCATCGCCCAAAGTCCGATCAGGGTGTCTTCCGCTGCTGCTGGTTGCGCCGACGGTCGAGGCGATGAGCAACCCAAGACCGATAAGCGAACAATAAATTCTCATCGTGTTCCCTCGCGCTCACGTTCTTCAAGCCATTCGATAATCGGCGCCTTTCCGCTTCGCATGTTGCACTTTAGCGCTGCGCACGCTCGTTCAAGATCACCCGCCTTCAGCGCGCGCGATGATGGCTTGATGATCCGCACTGGCGCGCCGCACGTTCCTTCTTCGATCGCATCAAGTGCAAGTTCATAGCGGCGCGTCCGCGCCATAATGCCCCTGATCAGGTCGAAAAGGACGTGGTTCGGACAGCCGGCGACAAGCGCAAGATGCCATTCATCGTCGATGTCCACAGCTTTCGGGCCCTTCGCCGCAGGAAAGCGTGCGATCGAGCTCTTCGAGCTGCGCGATTTGCGCCGGCGCCGGCACGCCGGCCAGACGCAATGCTTCGGGGTCAAGCAACGGCCGGATGGCGTACAGATCTTCAAGCTCTGTCACCGTCAGGGAGCGGACGAAAAAGCCGCGGCGTGGCGCGGCGTCGAGTGCGCCTTCAGCGGCGAGAAGTCGGAGTCCCTCGCGCAGCGGCGTCCTCGACACGCCTAGCGCCGCGGCAAGACGCACTTCATTGACCCGCGCGCCCGGGGCAAGCCGGCCGTCAATGATCATCTCGCGGACAGCGTCCGCCGCAGCCTCGCTGATATTCACCTGCTTCAGGGGCACGGCTGTTGTAGTCGCCGCATTCATCTGTAGACTGTATACACTTTAGGAATTCAGAGCAAGATAGCCGAGTTGTTTCGACGAATGCACGGGCCTTGCTGGACGAACAAAAATTCGGGAGGTATCCGACAATCGGTCACCTGCGAGCGCCTCTATAAGGACGGCGACTCGTGGAAGTTTTCGCGCAGCTTCAGCCGCGCCGACCTCCTCGCCCTCGCCAAGGTCGCCGATCTCGCCTACTCGCGGATCCTGGAACTCCAGGAGCCACCGGCTTCCGACTGAGGTCTCCTCCCTGGTTCATTTCAGTTGCCTTGACTCGCCGAGTTCTCCTTCAGCACTTGGGCTGCCTTTTCGAGCACCTTATCGACACCATTACGCAATCCTTCGATGGTGGGTTTGACTTCGCCATCCGGCGTGATCCCTATCCTTTCGAATTGCCGGTGGTCGCCGAAAAGAACGCGCATCCCCGTGAAGACCATTTGTCCACCATCGGGCAAGCGCTAACCGCGTGGTGTTCCCGTCTATCCCCGCCGTTTGGGAGCCAACCAGGGTAATGTTCTGTGCTCCGTCGAGGTATGCCAATTTTCGACACAAGTGCTGGGACCTTCTCCTCAAGAAAGCGGAGGTCCGTCCGAGAGGGATTCATCACCTGAGACACACCTACGCGACCCATATGCTCCTGTCCGGCGCGAACGTGTTCTACGTCTCGAGGCAACTCGGCCACAGCAAGAACACGATGACCCTGGATACGTACACCCACTGGATTCAGGAGTCGAACGCCCGGAAAGTGGATCGGCTCGATGCGGAAATTCCGGAGGTCAAGGAAAAGTGAACGCGCACCCAGAAGCACCCAACCGCGGGAAAGTGGCGCGCCCGGCGCGATTCGAACGCGCGGCCTACGGATTAGAAACCTTGTCGCCTGATTCTGTAAGCCATTGAAAAATAAAGAGAATCTGCGTCGGCTTTTGCGCTGACCTTTGGCTGGAGTCGGATTGAGTGAGACTAGATGAGATCCTCGCGGGCACGATTTGGGCACAACCCTGAGGAGCAGCGAGTTCCGGAGGTTGCCCGCCCCGCAGCTCAACGTGAAGCCGAAGCGCGGACAAGCCCGGCCAGCCATGTCACTTCTGACGAACTGTTCACGCTTCTCATCGGTTATCAACGCCGAGTTGTTGTCGCAGATTGAATAGGTCGGGCATCAACCACTGCTCGACGATTTTGCCGTTGTCGACCCTCAGTATGGAAAATTCGTTTATCCGCACTTTCTTGCCGGCTGGAGGGTGGCCGAGCCAACTTCCAAGATTGGTCCCAGATGACTCGAACTGTATAACTACAAGATCATCCTCTGCCACAATATGGTTGATATGTTCGCTCCAATCTGGAAATGCCTCCCTGTGCTTCGTTATTTCCTCGCGCAAGGCAATGATGCCCTTTAAGTCAGAACCGTCAGGCAGGAAGTGCTGGACAAAATCGGGTGAAAAGAGCTCTTCGATCACCGCCAGGTTTCCTTCGTTCCACACTTCATGATTCATGGTGAGAACGAGTTCCTTGTTTCGCTCAATCAGGGAATTCTTCTGATTTGGAGTACAGGCCGCACAGAAGACAATAATCAGAAGAAATCTGATCGCTCGTAGTCGGTTCACATTCTTACTCTCCTTTCCCTCGCCCAACTTCCCAGCTTTCCCGCACGTCCGTTCCTTGAGATCCAGCCTTACCATACCCCAGAAACGCCACCAGGCAGAATAGGGGCCTCCGCAGCGGCCTTGAGCAAGGCCTCGGTAACGGTTCATCGATTTTGGATTGGCAGAAGTCACTGATTGGCACCGACTGGAAAGGAACCAACTTGGAGCTCTCCGGCGGGCATTGTCAACTTAAGGCGATAGCGGCGCAGATCAGGCTTTTCACCTTTCCTTCTAATAAACGCACGTTGCCTCATTCCAGCACGTAAAGGCCTGCTCTCGAAGCAGTCGGTGGTGCCTGGATTTGAGCAGATGACGCCCTACTCTGAACCAGTTCTGAACGGCGCCGTGCACCGAAAGAAAGCGTTGCGTTTGAGCGACAGACTTGAAGCCACGCAGTTTGCGTTCTTGTTGACGAGTTGGCTGGTGGGAGACTTCGGCCCGATTGTTCTGGTATTGACCCGTTTGGTGCACTACGGACGGAAAGACCTCACGATGGGCGGCTGAATAGCTCCGAAGTTTGTCAGTCACGAGCTGCCAAGGCACCCGGCCTTGGTGCTTGAGTGCCTTTCGAAAGAAGCGTTGAGCGGCCCGACGGTCTCTGCGCTTCGTGACCAGAATATCGATGACATCGGCGTCCTGATCGACCGCCCGCCACAGGTAGTGGCGTTCGCCCCTGATCGTAATGAACAGTTCATCGACGTGCCAGATGTCCCCGAGCCGCCCCTGTTTCCGTCGCAGGGAACAAGCATAAGTCGGCCCAAACTTTGCACACCAGTATCGAATCGCCTCGTATGAGACGGCGATTCCACGTTCGGCGAGCAGGTCCTCCACATCACGTAGACTCAACGTGAACCGATGGTATAGCCACACAGCGTGACTGATGATTTCCGGAGGGAAGCGGTGGCCCCTGTAGTTGGGTTTCATGGAGCAATTGTCGCTAATCACGCTGACCACGGCTCAACTTGACAAAGCCGGAGAAACAGTTGAGATCTGGGCAGAGCATCTCCGAGGAACTCAGCGAGCGTCTACGGGAGGAACGATGAGGGGACGTCTGGAACGCGAGCCTCACCCGGATCTTCGCGAAGAGCCCAACCGCCGGTCCCCGTCTCGTGCGGGCGGCGCTGCCGACAGTAAAGACCTTCCGCGCACGCCCCCAACTGAACGGCCGGTTCGAGACGATCCGCGGTCGAACGCCCGCGAGCGCCGTTGGTCAAGGAATCGAAGTTTCGAGCTGCGGGAATCCGAACTCGAGACAATGACGGAAATCGGCCGGTTCCGAATGATCGATGTTCGGGACCTGGTCGATTTCCGCTACGAGGGGGACCGATCCCAGGCCGAACAGGATCTTCGAAACCTCATCCGTCAGCGCCTTGCCCGCCGGATTCGCCTCGTCTTGCCGACCGGAAATCGCTACCCACGTCGTCGTCCTGACCCGTCAAGGCGCACGCTTCCTGAACCGTCACCCCGAGACCCGGGATCCCGCTTGGGAAACCAGAAGCTTTACTCCGGCTTCGTCAAACCGGCTGAAGCACGCCATGACGCCGCCATCTACCGCATGTATCAACTCGAGGCCGAAAAGATCCGACTCGAGGGAGGAAAGATCCGCCGCCTCGTTCTGGACTACGAGCTCAAAGCGAAGGTCTTTCGGCCGCTTTCGAAACTGCGACACCGGGGAGACGACGCGGCACTCCGAGAAAAGCAGAAGGAGGTCTCCAGCCGTCATGATCTGCCGATCGTTCGAGGCCGGGTCGCCTTCCCCGATCTACGGATTGAATATGAGAGGCGGGACGGTGAACTGGACCATCGGGATCTGGAACTGGCAACCGAGCACTACCGTCCCGGTCAACTCGCTCAAAAGCGGCTGGCCGGCTTCAAGATCTACTTTGCCGGCACCTCCCGTTCGTCCGGTTCCACCGTCAAAGACGAACGAGAACTCACTGCGGAGATCCTCAGGTGATGACCCATCAGCAGCGCGATCGAAGCATTACAGCAATTCGGGTACAACGAGCGGGAGGCCGCCTTTCTCACACTCGCAGCCCTTCATGGCGGTTACTTCGTGCGGCGCCAGTACAGACGGTTCGTCGGTTGCCGGCAAGGGAAGGCTGTGGTCCAACTCGTCGAGAGGATGGCGGCCAACCGCCACTGCCGCGTCACGGTCTTTCCGAACAACACCGGCGTCTTTCACCTCTCGTCCCGTCCGCTCTTCGAGGCGCTCGGCGATCCGAACAACCGCAATCGCCGCCAGCGATCTCCCTCGGCCGTCAAGACCAAACTGATGGCACTCGATTTCGTCTTGGCCCATCCGGAGCGAACCTACCTGGCCACCGAATGCGAGAAGGTCGATTACTTCGCCAATCACGGGAAGATCTCGCCGGATCTTCTACCGAGGAAAGTCTACTCATCGAAGCACTCGGATGACGAAACCATCCGCTACTTCATCGAGAAGTTTCCCCTCTTTGTCTCGTCTGCCGACGCAGACTCTTCGCCTGTCGTCTCCTTCTGTTACGTCGACCCGGGGCCTCGAACGCCGGCGGGCTTCGACACGTTTCTCAACCAGTACAGCCGACTGTTCAGTCAGTTGGGCACGCTTCGGCTCTTCTTCATTGCAGACACTAAACGACATTTCCAGGCGGCAAGGCGCAGAGTGAAATCCCTCGTCGCATTGCTCAACTCCGAGGCCGCAAACGAGACCTACGCTGCCGGACTCCTCGAGTACTTCCGCCTGGAGCACCTTTACGAAACCAGACAGTTTCAGTCCCTGAGCCGGGACCGATTGATCCGTCTGAAGAGAGCTCGCCGACTCTTTAACGGCCCCGACACGGAGTCCCTGTTCAGACTCTGGAAGGCGGCTGGCGATCAAGCGGTCTCCGAGAGAATCCGGAATCACGGAGCCTTCCGGCTTCCGATTTCTGTGGACTTTCGGACCTTTCTCCTGGAGCACAATTATGACTTTCTCGACACCTTTACCAGGCGTTAAATCACTTCCTGCAGAGGCAGGACGGGTGACGACTTGTCTGAATCAAGGTGTCCCCGTAGATGTCACCGCAGTTGTCACCCGCTCGATAAGGCCAAGTCCAAGAGATATCAATACCTTCCGAAACCGCGTCGCGTCCGTTTGGGCGCTTCGCGGGGTCGTGGGGTGGGCGGGAGCGACCCCGGTCATTGGGCGCCTGAGGCGCCCAGACCTTAACTCCTCCCCCGAAGGTTCGGCCAGGGTCGCTCCCGCCCACCCCAAGACTCGCTACAGCGTAGGGCAAGCATCCCTGCTTGCCTCCAAGGTCGAATCCTCTCAGCGCACTTCTCGAAGTCTCTGGGGAAAGACCAGCCATCCAACAAACCAGATCCAGCCCGAACGATGAAGCGACTCTACGAGAACAAACCATTCGTGAGCTTCCTCGTTGCCGCTGCAACGACGGTCCTGGTCCAGTACTGGCTCCCCTTTCCCAAGGACAACCCGGTCCTTGAACTCATCGGCGCGGAACGCCCGCGACTCTTTCTGGCCTTCAAACTGATCTATGTCGCGCTCTCCTTCACTTCGCCCTTCATCGTGACCTCGGCCACGCTTTCACTGGCCTATATCTTCCTCGTCCGAAGAAACAGCGACACCCTCCAAGGACGCCTGCCCCACTATGTCGAACCCACAGAACGCAACGAGCTCTACCTCGTCCTCGGTGAAGTCCACCATCCCAAAAAGCCTGTACCGGCCGAGCGTCCCCGTTGGCTGATGATCCCCCGGCGGGGACTCTTTACCGGACTGGCCATCTTCGGGGCGACCGGGACGGGTAAGACAAGCTGCTGCATGGTTCCCTTTGCCGAGCAGATCCTGGCTTACCGGGCAAGCGATCCCGAACGGCGGCCGAGCGGCCTGGTCCTCGAAGTCAAAGGGGACTTCTGCCACAAGGTGAACGAGATCCTGACTCGATACGGCCGGGCCGACGACTACGTCGAAATGAGCCTCACTTCCGAGTATCGCTACAACCCGCTTCACAACGATCTCGAAGCCTACGCCCTGGCTTACGGGATCGCGTCGTTGTTGAACAACCTCTTCGGGAAAGGGAAGGAGCCCTTCTGGCAACAGGCTTACACGAACCTCGTCAAGTTCATCATCCTGCTCCACAAGGTCGTCTACGACTACGTCACGCTCTTCGACGTCTACGAATGCGCCATTAATCCCGATCTTCTCGAAAAGCGCATCGAAGAGGGCCGACACCGCTTTCGCGAGACCACCACCCTGATGATCCACCCGGACGCCTTTCTCGATCACGAGCATCTCGAAGATCTCCCCTTCGAGATGGATCCGGAGACGAACCGGCTCAAGGCGCCTTTGACCGAAGACCTTGTCGATCAACTCGAGCGCCGCGGCATCCAGTATGAAATCCAGACCGAGACCGCAGGGGCGTCCCAAGAGGACAGGGAGGACAAACAGGCTCAGTTCGCCGCCGTCGAGCGATGGTTCTTTCACGACTGGATGCGGATCGAGCCGAAGCTCCGAACCTCCATCGTCGAGGGAATCTCCGTCTTCCTCTCGCTTTTCGACGACAACCCGGCCGTAAAGAGAACGTTTTGTCCCCCAAAGGAATGCTACGACCCGGAAGAGAACCGAGACGGCCGATACGGCAAGCCGCTGCCGCCCTTCTCCGATCTGATCGAACAGGGGAAAGTCTGTGCCCTGAACTTCCCCGTCTCAGCCAATCCGGGCCTGGCCCGAGCAATCGGCACATTTTTGAAACAGGACTTCCAGCGGGCCATGCTCGACCGGATCCCCAGGATCGAATCCCAGGACGTGCGGCACTGGCGGGAAGTGTTGTTCCTCTGCGACGAGTACCATTCCTTCGCCACCGTCGGTGAGAGCGATCCGACCGGTGACGAGAAGTTCTTCAGTCTTTCCCGGCAGGCCCGCTGCATTCCGATTGTCGCCACGCAGAGCATCAGTTCGCTTCGATCCACCCTGCCCGGGGAATCCTGGCGGACGCTGCTTCAGACCTTCCGCACCAAGATCTTCCTCGCCCTTTCCGACGACTTCAGTACCCGGGTGGCCAGCGAGCTCTGCGGGAAGGAAGAACAGCTGCGGCTTCACTACAACCTCTCCGAGCACGGCCAGGATGCCCGGGTCAGTGTGCTCACCGGCCGCACGACGGCCCACAAGTCGAGTGTCAGCGCCAGCAAAAGTTACAGCGTCGTCCGGGACGCCGTCTTCGAAGCGAAGATCTTCGCCGAGCTTCGAAACGCCCAGTCGATTGTCCTGGCCTACGACGGATTCAATCCCCATCCGCCGTCTTACTGCTACCTGAAGCCCTACTTTCGGGACCGAAACTCGAGCTACTTCGAACAGCTCGACCGGGGAGAAATCGGATGAGCTTTGATGTGATCCTGCCCTTTCTTCGACCGATCGAAAACCTGATCCGGGACCCGGAAGTCAGCGAGATCATGATCAACGCCCCTTCCCGCGTTTTCATCGAACGACACGGCCTGGTGGAGCCGGTCCGTGGTGTCGAGATCTCGGAGAAGAGCCTGCAGATTGCCGCCCGAAACATCGCCCGGGCCCTTGACGACGAGATCTCCGAAGAAAAGCCGATCCTCGATTCGCGGCTTCCAGACGGTTCGCGAGTCGCCGCGGTCTTTCCTCCCTGTTCGATCGGTGGGACCACCTTGACCATCCGGAAGTTCCACAACAAGCGCTTTACCGCCGAAGAGCTGATCCGCATCGGCACACTGACCACCGATCTTCTCCAAACACTGCAACAGGCCATCGAATCGGAGAAGAACATTCTGATCAGTGGCGGTACGGCGAGCGGTAAGACGACGCTGCTCAACGCACTGACCGCCTTTGTCCCCGCATCGTCTCGATTGATCCTGATCGAAGATACGGCAGAGATCCAGATCGATAAGGCCAACCTGGTCCGCCTCGAGGCCCGCCGCGATCATCCGGGACTGCCGGCGGTCACGATTCGGGATCTCCTGCGGGCGGCCCTTCGCCACCGGCCCGATCGGATCATCCTGGGCGAAGTGCGGGGCGGGGAAGCCTTTGATCTTCTCCAGGCGCTCAACACTGGCCACTCCGGAACGCTCTCGACGATCCACGCCAACTCAGCCGAACAGGCCGTCGCCCGCTTTACAAGCTGTGTGCTTCAAAGTGGAGTCGAGCTGCCCTACACGGCCGTCCGAAGCAGCATCGCCGACTCGATCCATCTCCTCCTGCACATCGAACGACGAAAGGGTAGGCGCCAGGTTGCGGAGGTCCTCGAAATCCAACACTACGATCCGGGACGGGACCGGTATGAACTCCAAGTCCTGTACCGCCGAAATGGAGCAGACCATGAGTGACCGGACCTCACAAACCGACACTTTGAAAGACCAAGAGAACGACTCGAAAACGGCTGCCGCCTACATCCGCGACAACTTCGAACCCAAAGACCGAGTCGCGCTCGTCCTCGTCAACCGAAGACATGGCGGGGTCGTTCAGCGGATTGCTTCGACCGAGCGGATCGCCGCCGATGACTTCCAGCGGTGGCTCCGCTTCATGAACTCCCGCCGCTACGAAGTCTATCTCTCCATGAATGCCCTCCGGCCCCAGGCAACCGGCCGCACCAAGGAGGACATCGGCACCATCCGCCACATCTATCTGGACTTGGACAACGGCGGCCCCGAAGCGCTGAATCGCCTGCTGGAACGACCCGACATCCCGACCCCCAACTATGTCGTCCAGAGCTCAGTCGGAAAGTACCAGATCATCTGGAAGACGGACGGCTTCGAACCAGACCAGGCCGAAGGCATCCAGCGCGCTCTCGTTCGGGAAACCGGAGCCGACCCCGCCGCAACCGACTCGTCCCGGGTCCTCCGAATCCCCGGCTTCCTCAACCACAAGTACGACCCGCCCCACCGGGTCACGGCCGAGAAACTCTCCGACGAAATCTACCGCCCCGACCAATTCCCTCGCTTCACCCCCGAGCAGCTCTCCCCGATCTCCGGAGAACGCCAAGCCCCCGACGGCCACCGCTCTCAATCAGAAAGAGATTGGGCCTACGCCATGCGCGCCCTGGCCCGAGGAGTCCCCGAGGAAAAGATCATCACCGCCATGGCCGAGTTTCGTTCTGACAAGACCAACCCCCGCTACTACGCAAGACACACCGTCAAGAAAGCTGTAGCCGCCTTCCGACAACGAGTCCACTCCCGCGACCGCCGCACGTCAGCTGAGCGCGAACGTTGACCGACAAGAGTTTGGCGCGGTGCCACATTCGCCCGATCATATTGTCTAGACTCATGGCCATCTCCTTCTGGTTTTCGTGTTTGAAAGGTCCACTCCGGTTTAGAAATGCCTTTATTAGGGCAGCTCTCGGATAACTGGTCTCATGCTTCTGCTTGAGCAGAAGCCACAGGGGAGGCAGGAGCGACGTCGGCAGGTGCGCAAGCTTGAGCAGGAGGCGGAGTTAGGAGAACGGAACTCGTACTCGAAGACGGATCCTGGGCGACGTTCATGCGCATGAAAAGTGGGGAGTTACGGGCGGTCTACAACCTGCAGATCGGGACGGAGAACGGGTTCATTGTGGGGTATTCGCTGAGTCAGAGTCCGCATGACGGGGGTCACTCGGGGCGCATCAGGCAAAGGTTCGGAAACGGCTGACGTCGGAGGAAGGAGTGGCGTTGAGGAAACGACGCGGCTGGGAGGTGGAGACCCGATTTGGAATGTTGAAACGGAATCTTGGTTTTACGCGGTTCCGGCTGTGGGGATGGGCGAAGGAGACGCTGGAGGTCGGCGACCTGGTGACGGCTATGAATCTGATACGGTTGGCCAGTCCGAAGGGGAAGCCGATCTAACCCGGAATCGGGGGTCCAGATCGGCCGGATCGAGGTCCTGAACGGGGAAAAGCAGTCCAATCTTCAGGGTCGGGAAAACAGTCCTCGTCGGGAACCCCGTCAGCCCGCCCCGAAGTTGAAAGTATTCTCATGGTACATATTTTGATACGGTCCCGGGCCATAGCTACCTCTTCACGATCGGTTCGAGCAGGTCGATCGCGTGTTCGATCGCGCGAAGGTCGTCGTGCCCCGCTCCATCCAGCATCTCGACGATTGCGTGAATCCTCCGACTGCGCCCGGTGGTCATCAGCCTCCGCCCCTTCGCCGTCGCGCGGATTCGGGTGACGCGCTTGTCCTCGCGGTCCGGGTCGCGCGCCACGAGCCCGCGCGCCTCAAGGTCCTGCACCACGCGCGTCATCGACGGCGGCCGGACCTGCTCCGCGCGGGCGAGATCGCCGAGCGTCATCGGTCCGCCGAAAACGACGACCGATAGCGCCGAGAGCGACGGCGCCGGAACGGCCGTCGCGTCGTCGTGCCTCCGGATCCGGCGCAGGAGATGGATCGCCAGAGAATGAAGACGGTCGGCGACCGCGGCCCGGTCGGCCGCGCGATTCGAAGCGGTTGCCTTTCCCCCCCTTAAGTTAACAGTGCCTGCTCTGGGCCTTCTCTCGTCCTCGCCGAGTCAACTTTACAGTGCCGCCTGTGCCGATCATGAATGAAATCTCAAATTTAGATGGATTGCATGCTTCCTTTCAATTTGACAGATGGGCTTCGGTGGTCGTACGGTGAATTCAGAATTCCTGACTAGATTTAAGCGGCGGACGTGTCACTGGAGTGAGAGAACTGGTCCATGTCCTGATTCGAATCAGACTGAATGGGAGGCTTTCTATGTGTTCATTGACAGGGGGTGACCTCACCCGTCGGAGGTTTCTCCAGATTGGGAGTGCAACCGTTACAAGTGCGTCGATCGTGAAGTCGGGGCAAGTGAGAGGATCAGCTGCGAACTCGGCCATTCGGATCGGGTTGCTTGGCTGCGGTCACCGAGGAACCACTGACGCAGAATCAATGCTGCAACATCCGGACGGGAGAATCGTGGCGCTCGGAGACATGTTCGAAGATCGATTGTCGGAGGCCAAGAGTCACTTCGACGAACTGGGGTCTTCGCGTGGGCATTCAAAGATCGACGGCAAGCTGCTCTTCAAGGGGAGGGATGCTTATCAACAGATGGCGGTCTCAACGGAACTCGATGCCATCATCATCGCTAGCCCCGATTTCCTGCACCCGATGCACCTCGAGGCCACGATTGCCGCGGGGAAGCATGTTTACTCGGAGAAACCGACTGGCGTTGACGTGGCGGGAGCGAAGCGTTACCTCGCGATTGGCAGTAGCTTGGGCGACAGACAGAGCCTGGCCGTGGGCTTTCAGATCCGAAAAGCCACCCCATTCGTCAAGTTGGTCGACCAGATTCACCGAGGAGCCTTGGGAACGATTGTCTGCGGACAAGGGTATTACTACACGAGCGGGCTCAAGCTACCGGAATGGCCCAATGCATCGCCCGCCGAAAGAAAACTGCGCCGCTGGTACTTCTACCGCGAATTGACAGGGGGAATTCTAGTTGACCAGGGGATTCACGTTCTCGACATCTTCAACTGGGCGCTGCGATCCCGGCCATTAAAAGCTTCCGGCGGTGGCGGTCGCAAAGTGCGCCAGGATGAGGGCAACTGCTGGGATCATTACAACCTGACCTATTTCTATCCGAACGATGTTCATGTGACCTTCAGCTCGACCCAGTTCGACAGTGGCTGGAGCGATGTTTGCCAGCGACTATTCGGGACCGACGGAGTTTCCGAGTCGCACTACACCGGTCCGATGCAAATCCATGGCAAGTCTGCCTGGAAACTCGGGGCCGATGACGCAGCCAACCTCGCGGATGCAAATGGAGAGAAGGCGAAGTCTTTCGTCCAGAGTATCGTGGACGGGAAGTACCTCAATGAAGCGGAGCAGGGGGCCCAAACCACATTAACGGCAATTCTCGGCCGGATGGCGGCTGCCAGGGGGGGCGATCCAGTTACCTGGGACGAGATGATGGCCTCCAACGAAGAAATGGACCCGAAACTGGATTGGGACCAGATTTGAACTGCTGGAGAATCTGGAATGGAGCCTGTCCTGCCTCAGGCTCACCGATTCGAGCAATGGGGGAATCTCGAGGAAATTCAAGTCAGGTAACACCCAACGATTCCGCCGAAAGAGCCGCCAGGCGGCCGTCGCATTCGGAAGGAGAAAATTGTGAAACGTAGGGATTTCCTGTTCCAACTTGCTTCAGCCCGGGTGGCCGCTGCTTGTGGCGGAGCCGCTGCATCACTGGCGAGCTGTTCGACGACGGGGCGTTCCTCACCTTTCGAGGCCGGCATGGCCTCGGTCGACATCACGCCTCCGCTCGGCTATCGCATGAGCGGCTATTTTCGTGAACGCCTTTCCACCGGAGTCTCGGATCCACTCTTTGCGAAGGCAATTGTGCTTCGGCAAGGGAGTGAGTCAGCAGCAATGGTCTTCTGTGATCTGATCGGGCTCGCCGCCGACGTTACCGATCGGGCACGCGAGGAGGCCCACAGCCGGACGGGAATTCCGCCCGAGCACATTCTGGTCTGTGCGACTCACAGTCACACCGGCCCTCTTTACTACGGGGCTCTGCGGGATCATTTTCACAGATTAGCGGTTTCTGAAAGCGGCTCCGACCCATATGAAAAGGTCGATTACCGGGCTCGGTTGTCCGCCGGAATTGCAGAGTCGATCGTCCAGGCTCAGTCCCTGCTGCAGCCCGTCCGGTTGCGGACCGGAAAGGCAACCCAGGAAGGCCTCGCGTTCAATCGCCGCTTCTTGATGAAGGACGGAAGCGTCCGCTTCAACCCGGGGTTCAAGAACCCGGACATCGTCCGCTGCGTCGGTCCCGTTGATCCGGACGTCACAATGGTGTTCTTCAACAATGAAGGGAACCCTCAGCCAACCGGTGCCCTGGTGAACTTCGCACTCCACCTCGACACAACAGGCGGAACCGAGTACTCGGCGGACTATCCATTCTTCCTGCAGAGGGCGCTGCGCGAAAAATATGGTGACGAATTCATCCTGTTTTTCGGGACAGGGACCTGCGGTGACATCAACCACCTGGACGTCACCCGGGAAGATCGGGCAAAGCCCGATTACATTGGGGAGACTCTGGCGGAAACGGTGCTGGCGGCCGAGTCGACGCTGAAGCCGGTCGGGACGCCCTCCCTTGCCGTCAGGACTTCCGGCATCGACGTGCCGTTGCAGAGCTACGGCCCTGACGATCTTGCCTGGGCGCAAGCAAGCATCATGAAGGTGGGTACGTCCGAGTTGTCCTTCCTCGATCAGGTGAAGGCCTACAGGATTCTGGACCTGCATGCGCGGGGTGCGGATTCGATACGCCTCGAGGTGCAGGTGTTCCGGATGGGCGAAGACCTGGCGCTGGTGGGTTTTCCCGGTGAGGTTTTTGTGGAGTTGGGATTGGCGGCCAAGCGAGCGAGCCCGTTTTCAAATACGCTCGTGGTAGAGCTTTGTCGGGATGCTCCCGGCTACGTTCCCACTCGAAAAGCCTTTTCCGAGGGCAGCTACGAAATCGTCAATTCCAGGATTGCCCCGGGGGGAGCCGAGAAAATGGTCGACGTTGCCACCTCTCTGCTGAAGGAATTGGCTTGAGCCCGCCCAACCGGGACAGGATTCCAGGATGCGGATGACGACGGTGGGCATCGGACGATCGCCGGGTTCCATACTCGCCGTGCTGCTTGCTGCCGTGCTGCTGAAATGGGCGGCTGTTGCTGCAGAGGCCGGACCCGGGGGAATTCAGGATGCGCGGGTGACGTTCGCTGGATCGGAAGTCCCGGCTGGAGGAGACCTGCCGAACATCATTATCATCTTCACGGACGATCAGGGCTACGGTGATCTCGGAATCTACGGCGCCGTCGGATTCTCGACTCCGAACCTCGACCGGCTCGCCGGACACGGGATACGATTCAACGATTTCTACGTGGCCGCCCCGGTGTGTACCCCTTCCCGTGCTGCGTTGATGACCGGGTCCTATCCGAAACGGGTCGGTCTGGCGTACCGGGTTCTGTTTCCCGATTCAACGACGGGGCTCAACCCGGACGAAGTGACGATTGCAGAAGTCCTGAAGCAACGGGGGTATGCGACGGCCGCCATCGGCAAATGGCACCTCGGGCACCTGCCCAAGTTTCTCCCGACTCGCCAGGGTTTCGACTATTTCTATGGGATCCCCTACTCCAACGACATGGGGAACTTTCACTACAGGGATCGAAACTACGTTTCGCCTCCGTTGCCGATCTTCCGCAATGAAAAGAAGGTCGAGGAAAGCCCTGCCCAGGCGTCACTGACGAGACGCTACACCGACGAAAGCGTCAACTTCATCAGGCAAAATAGAAGTTCGCGATTCTTCCTCTACCTCGCCCACAGCATGCCCCACCTGCCGATCGATGCGTCGCCCCCATTCAAAGGCCGATCGGAGTATGGACTCTACGGAGACGTGATCGAAGAACTCGATTGGTCCGTAGGCAAGATTGTCTCGACGCTACAGGAACTGGGAATCGAAGACAAGACTCTGATCATCTTCACGTCGGACAATGGCCCCGTAATATTGCCCAGGGAGAAACTGGGCCACCGGCCCGGCTCTGCGGGTCCCCTGCGAGGTCAAAAGAACACGACCTGGGATGGAGGCATGCGGGAGCCCTGCATTATGTCGTGGCCCGGCCGCATCCCCGAAGGATCGATTTCCGGTGAGCTGGTCACTTCCATGGATCTTCTTCCCACGATTGCTGCGATTGTCGGGGCCGAACTCCCGAAGAACCGGATTCTGGATGGGAAGGACATCCGAAGTTTGATCTTTGGGGAACCGGGGGCGGTGTCGCCCCACAAGGCATTCTTCTATTACCGGGATGACCGCCTGCAGGCAGTTCGAAGCGGGGCCTGGAAGTTGCACGTTTACCGGCCGGAGTGGGGCGCGGACGGCCTGCACCGCCCCCTCCTTTACGATCTGGATCACGATGTCGGTGAGACGGTCGACGTGGCGGATCGGCACCCGGAAGTCGTTGAAAGACTGCTCGGACTGGTAGACGATGCCCGACGCGATTTAGGTGACGCAGCGACCGGTCGGGCCGGAGAGAACGTCCGGCCGGTTGGGACTTCGCCATAGTCAAAGTGACCGTGGCAGTTCACTGCGGACTGACTGTTTTTCCTGTCTGAAAAATGGAAGCAAATCTGGATAGCGTTCTAATTCAAGAAAAGAAAGGTCGACGCTTTCACCAGCAAGGAGGTGGCTTATGTTACGGACCCGGTTTCTCGGCCGTTGTGTTCCGCTGACGGTTGCCCTTGTTTCAGCGGGATTGTCTTTGTCCGGACTCCACGGCGCCGCTCCGGGGCCAGCGATTCGGGACGAGGGGCGCCAGATTATTCTCGATACCGCCTACGCCCGGCTCGTCGTGTCACGTGACGGGCAGACTCTTGGCTTCTTTGATGTCAGAAGTGCCGTGGATTACCTGGATCATTCCAGTCCAACCAGCTTTATGACCGCAAGGCGGGGTCGCGTCGAATACCCTTCGACGGAATTGACCAGGGAGGGAGAGTATCTCCGCGTCAAATTCGGAGGTTCCGGGTTGGAAGCCGTTGTGCGAGTTGCGGTGATGCCGCAGTACATCACGGTTGAGGTGATTTCAGTCAACCAGACGATGATCGATGAACTGGTGATTGTCGATTTGCCGCTGACGATCTCCCAACGGGTGGCTCGAGTCCAGGAAATCCGGGAGCATAGTCAGACGATCAATGTCTGCCGCAATCAGGATTTTGGGGTCGCCCTGCCCTCGTTGAGTCTGATCGCCGACAGTCGCACGGTTCGTTATGAGCCCGCCGCATTTCGGTCGAGCTGCTATCCACGATTCGGTCTTGTCGGAGCGAAGATTGCGATCGTGGCTGGTCCGGCTGATCAACTGCTGAACTTCCTGGGAATTCTCGAGACCGAACAGGGACTTCCGCATCCGACGCTGGGCGGAGAGTGGGGCAAGGTTTCCCAGGACGTCAGAAAGTCATACCTCTTTGTGGACTACACCGAAGAGAATGTCGAGCACGTGATCAGAAGGGCTCAGCAGGGAGGGTTCGGGTACATTCTCAACTACGGAGGGACTTGGGCGACGAGCGATGGAAAGTACCAGGTGAACGGGGATAATTTTCCCGGCGGCTACACGGGCCTCAAGTCCACGATGGACAAGATTCATCAGGCCGGACTGAAAGGCGGCGCGCACATCCTCTCGGGCTGTATCAGCAGGAACGACGCTTATTTGACCCCTGTGCCCGATCCTCGACTTGCCAAAGACGACATGCGAATCCTTGCCCGGGATATCTCCGAGAATGAAGTGACGATTCCGGTGACTCGGACTCCCCGCGGTCTGCCGGAAGAGGAGGAGCACGGATTCGGAAGAGGTGTCAGCGTAGTCATCGACGACGAGGTGATCGCCTACGGCGGTCTGGCGACCGACGCTCCATTTGCCCTGACGAATTGTGTCAGGGGCGCTTACGGGACCAGGGCGGCGGTCCACGAGAAAGGTGCGCCAGTCTACCACCTGGCACAGCGCTGGGATCGGTTCGCGGTGGATGGGAACAGCAGCATGCTCGAAGAAGTCGCTTCAAATGTGGCGGACATCATCAATGAAGTCGGCTTCGACATGATCTATTTTGACGGTCTCGATGGCGTGGAGGTCAACGGACCCTTCTTCTACTACGTCGGAAAGATGGTGCATGAAACGACAAAGCGCTTTGAACGGGAGGTTCTCGTCCAGGGAAGCAATCTCGCCCACTTCAATTGGCACGACTTCTCGCGGCTTTACACGATCGACTTCGCGGTTCTGGATCCGAAACGATGGGTGGATCATCATTGCAGCCAGCGGTTGCCAAACGCGATAAACAGTCTACTTCCTGCGGAACTGGGCTGGCACGGGTTCTTCCTGGAGACCGATTCATCTGAGTCTACGACGCCCGACGTGATCGAATACGTCCTGGCGAAGACGGTGGGATGGGATGTCCCCTGGTCTCTCGAGACCAGGATGCGGGTTCTGGACGGGAACGGGCGCACCGACGAGTGCCTGTCGCTTGCGAAGGTGTACGAGCAACTGAGATTGGAGCACTATTTCTCTGAGAAAGTGAGACAGCGGCTTCGGACGCCGAACCAGGACTTCACGCTACGGAAGGATTCTACCGGCGGGTGGGGAATGCATCCGGTCCGGTATGGTCCGGCCAGGCGTGTGGGACAGCAGGACGGCGCCGACAACGTGTGGACCTACCAGAATGAGTACCCGCCTCAAGCCCTCAAGATGCGGGTCAAGGCCCGTCCTTCACCCGCGGACTATGGCGACCAGGAGAACATTGTCTTGCTGGGACGGGGCAGCAGCGACCAGTGGACCGGCGAATCGATGGTCCCGGGGGTAGCTCTCTCGGTCGAGGAGGTGGCGAAACCAGTGGATTCCCGGGAGGCGTTGTGGCGGCTTCGTACCGAGAACCCTTCCGCCAGCCCGAGTTCGTGGATGTTTCAGTCCACGACTTTAGCGGTGCCCCTCGATTTAGAACGGAACCGGGCAATCGGTCTCTGGGTCTACGGCGACCGCAGCGGAGCCGTGCTCGACATCAGGCTGAACGACGGGCGATTTGCCAGAGATCACCTTCTGCACCTGGATTTTGAAGGATGGAAGTATTGTGAGTTTCCTGAGCCGACAGGTGGAGATGTTCTCCGGTATCCGTTTCCCGGCTACGAGTTGATGAGTCTGAGAAGCTTTGATTATTCGTCGGTCGTCTCATTGAGCCTGTTTGTGACCGACGTCCCGCCTGGGACGCGGGTCAATTGCCTGATTGGCCGGGTTGAGGCGTTGCGGGAGAGGGGCACCATGATAACGAACCCGCGACTTTCGGTGAACGGCGAGGAAGTCGAACTGCCCGTGACGCTCGAAACCAATCAGTATCTTGAGTTATGGGATGGAAGCGAGTTCAACCATTACGACCAGGACGGGCACCTGTTGACCCGGAAAGTTGTGGGCGTCCCTCTTCCGACCCTGCGGTCGGGAGCCAATCGGGTCGAATATCGAAGCGATTCATACACCGGGGCACGGGAGCAGGTACGCGTTGAGATCATCACGATGGGCGACGCGATCAGCGATCATTGACGGCCGCTGCGCCTTAGATCCCACCGGTTGATCTGCCTCGACGGTCCAGAACGTCGAGGTGGAGACCCGGTTGACTGACTGATCCCCGTCATTTGGAGGTAGCTAAT
Source organism: uncultured Acidobacteriota bacterium (assembly GCA_963777605.1). Lineage (GTDB taxonomy): Bacteria > Acidobacteriota > UBA6911 > RPQK01 > JAPXNP01 > CAVZRV01. The sequence continues at coordinate 121,874 of CAVZRV010000031.1, read as the reverse complement.
GCGTATCGGTGCCGATTTAACGGAGACCAGCCGGCTCATTCCTGCCGCAGCAATTTTGCTTGGGTTCTCGATCTGGACCGGATCGTGTGGATCGGTGGGTCCTTCTCTTTACCAGGACGCGGAGGTCGTGGTTGTTGAAACCGCCTATGCGAGACTCATCGTGAGCAGAAACGGACGAAACAGGGCCTTCATTTCGAAGGCCACGGGGGAGGACTATCTCAACTCCAGTGACCCGATCGACTTTATGAATGTCTCCCGGAACGGCCGAACTTACGGCAGCACATCGGTCGGCTTGGAAGGAAACCGCATGAAGGTGAAATTCGGCTCTGCAGGCGTTGAAGCGGAATTCACACTTGTCCCATCAGAAGAGTGGATTATCCTGGAATTGATTCAGGTCAGCGGTGACTTTGAGAAGTTCCGCATCGTCAATCTGGGGTTGAGCATTCGTGAACATTTCGGTGAGATCCTCAATGCCGTCTACAACGATGATCTGGCCGTTGGAGTCCAAGCCCTGTCATTCGGTGTCGAGTCCTTCCCTCGCGACCGCCAGGGCCGCTCTCTCTACGAATTCAATTTCATGGAGATGGCCAGGCAGCGGGTGGGCACTCCTGGAGACTCCCGTATTCTGACCGCGACTCTTTATCGTTCGATCGAGACCACGGGCGCTCGGGTTGCCCTGGTTACTTGTCCCGGAACCCGCCTGATGGAGACTCTGGCGCGACTCGAACTCGACCAGGGGTTGCCGCATCCGATGATCGATGGTGTCTGGGGCAAGCAGTCGCCTGAGGTCGAGAAACCCTACATCTTCATTGATTACGATGAAGCAAACGTGGAAGAAGTGATCGAGTATGCTCTCCAGGGGGGATTCGGCTGTATCCTCTCCTCCTTCCCGGCGACGACCTCGGGCCATTTCGACGTGGATCGGAGTAGGTTTCCAAGCGGATTCGATGGCCTTTGCGGGAGTGTAGCCAAGATCCATGCTGCCGGACTAAGGGCCGGTACTCACCTCATGACGGCCGGCGTCAGCCACGATGACCGATATGTGACTCCGGTCCCCGACCGCCGCCTTGTGAAGGAGAACACGTTTGATCTCGCAATGGACATCGATCCGGAAACAGGAGAGATCCCCACCCTGACCAACCCGGCAGACAAGGGCCTGAGGACCAGATACACCTACGAACTGAACAGCGGAAACCCGGGCCTTCATCTCCAGATTGACGATGAAATCATCGAGTATGGTGACTTCGCCTCCGAGGCACCATATCGGTTTAGAAACTGTAAGAGAGGCGTGTTCGGGACTCGCTCCGCAAGTCACAAGAAGGGAAGCCCGATCTACCACCTTGGAGAGCGCTGGAATTACTTTGTCGTCAACCAGGAAAGCTCGATGCTCGAGGAAGTGACAACGGGTATCGCAAACGCAGTCAATCGATGTGGTTTTGACCTCCTGTACTTTGACGGCGCGGAATTTGTCGAGGCGCAGGGCCCACGCTTTTATTTCATGAACCGGTTCTTCGATGCGGTGTACAGGAAGCTGAATCACGACATCATCCTCCAGGCAAGCAAGACGGACAACATGTCCTGGCACTTCCTTTCCAGGATGGCATCCAATGACGCTGCCGTGGCTGGGGTCCGATCGTTCCTGGAAGTCTTGCGGATGGACAATATCAGGCTTTATCAGAAGAACTTCATGCCGGGTGACTTCGGATGGTACGGCGTGTTTCTGAACGGTCCGAACACTGATTCAACGCTGCCTGAGGAAATCGAATACGGTTGTGTCAAGGCACTGGCCTATAGCGAACCGCTGGGCCTCCAGGTCAGCACGGCAATACTGAGGCAGCATGGCCGGACCGACGAGATCCTCAGCGTCCTTCGCCGCTATGAAAAGCTTCGGCAAACGGGCAGCGTTCCTCAGTCCGTGAAGGAGGAACTCAGGGCTCCATATCAGGACTTTCAGTTGCAGAGGGATGACCCCGTCACCTTCAGAAGGCTTCGGTCGGGTCCGCGCCAGTTCGTGAAACAATCTTCAGACCGTGAATGGGTGTATCGCAATCCGTATCGCGACCAGCCTCTGGCGGTCCGCATGAGAGCTCTCGCCAAGCCTGCAGACTATTCCGACGCCAGAAACGTCATCCTCCTGGGGGCTTCCGATTTGGGCCAGGTCCGCGGGGAAAGGCGAGGGGCGTTCACCTCCACTATTGGTCCAAGTGATCGGACGCCACCGGGCATTCCATCACCATCCATAAAACTGAAAGCTGTCAATTCGACTAACCGCTCGAGTTCCTGGGCCTCACAGACGATCTTTTTTGAAACGGCACTCAACCTTCTTCAGCACAGGATGATCGGAACCTGGGTTTACGGAGATGCCAGTGGCGCCCTTCTCAACTTCCACGTCGAGACACCAGGAAAACGTCCCAAAGACTTCTACGTCGATCTGGATTTCGCGGGTTGGAGGTATGTGCTCGTCCCGAGATACGAAGGGAGCCGAGTTTTGGATTATGAGTGGCCTTATGTCTGGAAATTCGCTCTTCGCCCGATCCGCTGGGATAACATCGATCGGTTCAGTCTTTTCATCAACGACGTTCCTGCCGGCAAGACCGTGGAAGTCCACTTGGGTCCGGTCAAAGCCATTCAGATGCTCGAGAACGAGCTCGTCAATCCCAGCCTGACGGTCAATGGTGAGAAGATCGTGTTTCCAGGGAGCCTCCATGAGGATGAGTATCTGGAGTTCTCCGAGAACGGGTTTTGCCGGCAATACGACGCAAACGGACACCTGAAAGAGGAACTGGGCCCCCTGGGAAGAGTTCCTACGCTTCGGACCGGAGCAAATGAATTGCGATTTGACTGCGACTCTGAATACTGCGGAGCAATCGTGACACCGATCGTCTATGGCCCTCCCGTCCCGTGACCGAGATTTACGCGGCGATCGGCGGGGGACCCGCATTCCGAGCGATCCTTACTCCATCCGGATTGAGCGGGAGGAGGCTGAATCGCAACCTCAGCAACTGATGATTCTCTTGACCTTTGCTTCCATCGTCCGGGTGGGTTCAGGATCGAGCGTTCCCATCAACATCTCGGCACGGAACTCCTCACCCGGACCCAACGCCTTCAGATTTCCCTTGCCCTTCTCGGCGAGGTAGCCTTCCGGTTCCGCCGTGGCAGGCAACAGGAGGCCAAGGGCGTCCTGGTCTCCGGTTCGTGAAATCCAGCGGATACCGTGTCCGAGTTGAGCGGGGCGGTGGCTGATGAAGTCGGAACTGCCGTCCGGGTGGATCTGGAGACTGTGGGCCCATCCGTCCGCGTCCGGGAGACAGTCCAGAAACAGGACGACTTCTGGGTCGAAGCTGAGATCGGGCTCGAGGACCGTATGCTTTTCGGGGTGGAGTTCCAGTTCGCTGAGAAACTCTCGGTACCCTTCAGGAGGGCTCAGCTGCGGAGGCAGACTGCTTCTGACCCGGCAATGCTCAGGAGTGCAAAGTGAAGTGGACAGGAGTCGTCCATTGTCAACCGGCCGGAAGTTGACGTGGGCCAGATACATCAGTTCCATGGGGGATTTCATCAGGTTCTGAACTGAAATCGAGACTTGGATCTCGCTCCGGTTCTCCCAGAATTTGATCAACGGCTTAGCGAGGTAGTTGGATGTGAATGCTACGGTGTGCTGATAAGAACCTGTCAAGCAGAGAAACCGACCCCTGTCATCTTCTCCGGTGATGAGGCGCGCTTCATGATATGGGGCGTTTGGCAATTCACCGTGCAGCGGGTGCGTGTCCTGAGCGGAAGGGACCCCCATGGCGATCGCTCCGCAGTGAAGCAGGAATCCACCATAGTTCTCCAGGTAGACCCGAGTCGGCTTTGGCTCGCTGAACATCGACTTCATGGTCAGGTCGCGCCCCCGGAAGTTCAGATCCCAAATCTGCTGACCCTGAAACGGCAGGGTGGTCATGCTGCCGGCTGCGTTCTTCATCCGGAGCGCCGAAACTCCCGAATCGTAACGGAAGACGGAGGCTTCCAGTTTCCCTGCGCAGACCAGTTTCTGAGGATGACGCTCAAATTGAACGGGATTCAGATAAACGGTCGTTTCCTGGCTCATGGATCCTCCTGGCAGAACACTCGCGTGTTGCCGGTTCGTTCATTTAGTCAATTCAGTGGAGACTTCACGTTGCCTGAGGCCTTTCCCGCGGCAGGCTCGATGGCAAGTCGGCCGGAGTAGAGGTTGTTCACAACCTGATTGTTCTGCCCTCCGATCACGGAAATCGCTCGTCCAGAGGTCTCCCCTTTCGAATTGGCCCGAACGGAGCAGTCGGATATTCGGCTGTTCTCCACGGTGTCAAACGAAATCCCGTCGCCCTCGGAGTCGAGAACGGAACAGCCGCTCAAGTTGATCCAGCGACAGCGCTCGAAGGCAATCGCTGCCGGCGCCGAAAGAACGCCGGTGACGTGAAGGGCGGTCAGGGTGCAGTCCTCGGAGTCGACGAACCGAATCGAGTTGGTGCTCTTGTAGGGACGGTAATCGGGATTCCGGTCGAACAGGTTCGGCCCGACGACAATCTGGGATGAACCCTCCACCAGCAGGTTGTGCTGGTAACCCTGCCAGATGCTGTTGCCGGTGATGCTGACGCCGCGGGCATACTGGAGATGAATGTTGACGGCGACGTCCGAGATCAGGTTGTCGGCAATGACGAAGTGGCCGACTTTTTGGCCAACGTCCCGGCTTTCCCCGATCAGGCGGACGTTCGCCCCAGTCGGAAGGTCGCCTGAGTGCTGAAGGGTGCAGCCCTCTATTGCGGCTTCCCGAATCGACGAACTTCGCGCGTCGATCAGCACGTTGGCGGTTTCGGGGTCGGAATCGGCATCCATGTTTCCCTCGATGTCGCATGACCCAATCTGGAGATTCCGGACCTCGCTTTTCCGGACGACCACGCCGCCGCCCCGGTTGTAGCTGATATGACAGTTGACGACGTTGATCTGATGGAGATTGACATTTTCCAGGAGGATTCCGGCTCCCCGGTTGTCGTAGAGGTGGCACTCTGAGATGATCACATTCCGGTTCCGGCGGGTCAGATAGATTCCGGTTCCGACGGATCGGATCACGAGGCGGGTAAGCGTCGCCTGCATCGTTCCGGAAAGCTCGATGCCGCCCGAATCAGGATGCCGGCCGACAATTTCGATTCCGTCGATCGTTGGAGTGCGTTCCGTTTTCCACACTTCGGGCGCCACGGTGGCCGGAGCGGCGGTTCCTATATGGGTGCCGGTTATCCGGAAGGCCGGGCCGGCCCCGCCCATGACAATCCGAGCGGTCCCGTCACCCGAGATGGAGATTGGGCCGAGCGTATCCAGACGGACGTCGATGGTCTGAGAGATCAGATAGGTGCCGCGCGGAAAGTAGATTGCCCCGGCCTCAGCAAGCGCCCTCTGGATCGCCAGGGTATCGTCGGTCGTCCCGTCTCCGGCGGCCCCGAAAGCGACAACGCTCACTCTTGCTCCTGCTCCGGACGGAACACAGCCGCTGCTTACACAAAGCGCAGCAAGCAACATCAGACTCATCAACTGGAATCTCCCTCGTTGTTTGCCGCCGGGCACCCGGATAGCCTGATGGGCGGGTTCGCGCTTCGCGATCAAAGTCCCTCTTCCTTTCGAAATTCGGGAATCTCCTCCTTGAGGACGTGGTCCAGGACCTCCAGCTTGGCGCGCAGAACGTGAGGAGCGTAGACGTAGTCCATCTCCATCTCGTATCCGAGGCGAGAGTCTCGCATCGACGTCTCGAGAGAAAGCCGGGTCCGCTCTATCTCCTTCCGAAGGATCGTCTCCATTTGACTCAACAGGTTCCGCCGAGACTCTCGATCCTCGGAGTGAACCAACCGGAAGCGGAAGTCCTCGAACTGGAGAATCGCGACCTCACTCCGGAGCATCCGCTGCATCTGCTCGACCAGTAAAACCTGTTTGAAGGCCTCGGCTCGTTTGGTCGGCGGCGTCTTGAGGGCAGCTTCGCGATAAGACACGAGTCCATCCTCCAGACGATCCGCCGTTTCCAGGAGACCCTTATTGAATACCTGCAGTATCGGTGTTGTCTTGAGCTTTTCGGGATCCTGCTCGATTCCTGAGATGCCTGAGCGGGTGAAAGCGTAGCGCTCGGCCTGGTTGACCTGATTGGTGAAGTCGGGCATGAAGGTGAAACTGTTGCGTGTGTAGGGCCAGTAGGGATTGATCCGAGATGCGAGGTGGCTCTTCCACTTTTCCTGGTCCCACCAGGAGTGCCCGAGAGTCATCGTCCTGGGCTCAGGCTGGTTGAAGAAGAGCGGGTTGCCGACCGCGAAATTGGTACCCATCGACGGCCCTGTGTCGGGGAGCAACTGAATGGCGTCGCTGAAAGCCTTCCAGGCATCGAGAACCAGATCCTCAGCGCCTGCTCCGAAGTCTCGCCGGGCGATTTGCCGCAGTAGCGTGTCCAGCGACGGAGCCTCTGTCCAGCAGTACCAGGAGCGCATCTCGAGGATGAAATTCGGCTTGTACCCGTAGCTCCAGCTCTCGTGAGTGCCATCGACCTGGTATTTCTCGAGCGCCTGGTAGCGCCGATACCACTGGTACGGGGCGGGAATGTACGGCGTTGTGCCGAATTGCCAACTGGCAAAGGTATCCGCTTTGGTGTAGACCCGCATCCCGCGGCGTTTCGCTTCCGCAATCTGGGCGCGGGTCACCTCGGAGGGGCCGACGACGCTGATCGAGTAATCCCGAATGAAGCCCCTGAGCCCATCAACCTCGATCTCCTTGCCGTTCTCCCACGTCAGAAACGGAATGGTTTCCTCCGGCAGTTGGCTGATGAAATATCGCTTCAGATCCACTTGCTGAGGCCGAAAGTCGATGTTGTACTCCCAGGGGAGGACTTCGAAGCCGGGTTTAATCCGCTGGCTTTCCTGCACCACGACTTCGACTGCCTGAGTCCATTGGCGCGCCCACTCCCGGAGGTCCTGCTGACCCTGTCCGCCTGCTCCGAACCAGCGGTCGTAGAAGAAACCCTCGGTGAGCAGTATGAAGCCCTGGATCTCGGGGAGTTCAGTCAGGATGTCGCGGACGAGTTGCCGCAGGCCCTCCTGATTTTCCGGTTCACCCGTGTAGCGATAGAGGAGGGGCGTATAGACCTTGATCCCAAAACGACTGGCCCTCTCGATCAGGTCCTTCATGGCGGCAGGGTCCTGCTTTCGGGCAAGCACGTAGTGGGCGGTTCCTTCGGCGCCATTGGGGTTGGCGTAAACGGATGCATAAATCGCGTCGAAGCCATCATGAGCCAGGTGGGACAGGTAATTGTCGGGCCACTCCATCCAACCCAGCCAATTCAGTACCATCCGGGTCCGGTACAGGCTGTGACGGGCGGAATCCAGTTTCTCCGGAAGATAGGGACCTTCCCGGAGATTCATTCGTGCCTCAAGGTTATACAATCCGTACGCAGCGCCCTTTTCATCGTATCCGCAAACGACGATTCGGCCTGGCGACACCACCAGTCGATAGTCCTTGTCCGATCTCAACTCCGCTCCGCAGCCCGGCAGACTTTCCCGCGTCCCCACCACGATGGATCGATCCTGTCGCTCCCAGTCCCCGAGTGACGACGGCTGCCTCAACGTCACTGCAACCTTCATCGAGGTCGCAAGGTAGTCTTGGAAATCAGTAACCGCCTGGCTCAGGACAGGGCCTCCGTCGAGGGGAAACTTCAATTGCCATCCCTGGTCGGGAATGGTCATCTCGTCGGCCTCAGGTCTGCCGACTGGATCTCTGCGCAACGCGTGTACCGGGCCGGTTTTGAGCTGCTCGTGGTAAGTGTAGGGCTTCTCAGCCGGGAGGGCATCAAACGCGACCCGATCGAACTCCTCAGTGGCCGCCGGTGCATTCGGCAGGCCGGCGCCGACCGATAGGCACAAGAAGGTTACCCGGATAATCAGGGATTTTGCGGTCATGGTTCTCCTCGTTTCCAACCAATTAACTCGATGATTGATTCAGAAGCCGCGATTCCGTCGATATGCTGGAATCTGTTCGGTCAGGGTCTTGCGAAGGACTTCTAGCTTTTCCTCCAGAACGTAGGGAGAATAGACGTAATCCTGCTCAAACTCGTAGCCCAGCCGAGAGTCTCGACGGGCTGCATCGAGAGCTGCTTCGGTACGAATAATCTCCTCTCCGAGCAGCTTCGTCATCTCGTTTACGAGTTGTGCCTGCTCCAGAGGATCGGAACTCTCTGCCAACCTGAAGCGATCGTTCTCAAATGCCAGAATGGCCTGATCACTTCGCAGCATTCGCTGGATCTGCTCGGCAACCAGGACCTCCCGCATGGCAGTTCTCCTTTTCTCCGGCGGAGCCTGGAGGGCGGCCTTCCGGTACTTCTCAAGACCCTGCTCAAAACCGTCGGCGGCCAGGAGCAGGTACTTCTCGAAGACGGGGAGCACTTCTATAGACGCTCCGTCCCGACTCTCTTCAAGAGCCCCGATTCCGGAGTGCGACCGCGCATAGGCCTCGGCCCGGTTCTGCTGGTTGGTGAAGTCGGGAAAGAAGGTCAGAAAGTTCGCGGTGTAAGGCCAGTAAGGGTTGATTGAACCTCCGGTGTACCCCCGCCACTTCACAGGATCCCGCCATGAGTGCTCCAGCGTCATGGTCCGCGGCGGACCCGCCTCAAAGAAGAGCGGGTTTCCGATCGCGAAATTCGTGCCCATCGACGGCCCGGTGTCCGGGACAAGCGTGATCGCATGGCTGAAGTCCTTCCAGGCCCCGAGTACCAGAGCCTCCGATCCAGTCCCGAAATCACGGCGCGCGATCCGGGTCAAAAGCTCTTCCAGAGGAGGAGCTCCACTCCAGCAGTACCAGGCCCGCATCTCTGCGATGAAATTGGGTTTGTACCCATTACTCCAGCTCTCGTGAGTTCCGTCCACTCCGAACTCTTCGAGGGCCTGGTATCGCTTGTACCACTGGTAGGGAGCGGGGATGTACGGAGCAGTGCCAAACTGCCAACTGGCAAACGTGTCCGCCTTGCTGTAGACTTTCATTCCCCGCGCTTTGGCTTCGGCGATCTGGGCGGCCGTCACTTCGGAAGGCCCGACTTGGTTCAGCGAGTAGTCGCGAAGATACCCGCGAAGGCCGTCGATCTCAAAGCTCTTTCCATTTTCCCAGGTCAGAAGCGGGATTGAGTCCGTCGGCAGGAGGCTGACGACCTGGCGCTTCAACTCGGCACGGTTTGGCCGGAAATCGATGTTGTACTCCCAGGGCAGGACTTCGATCCTGGGATTGATCCGGTGACACTCTTCGGTGACAACCGCAACTCCTTTAACCCACGATTTTGCCCAGTCGAGCAGGTCCTGGTCTCCCTGCCCCCCCGCGCCGAACCAGTTGTTGTAATAAAAGCCTTCGGTCAGAAGGATATACCCAGCGATGTCCGGGAATTCCGTCACGATCTCGCGAACCAGAGCTCTCAGGCTCGCTTCGTTCTCCGGTTCCCCCGTAAAGCGGAAGATGATCGGTACATACACTCTGATTCCGAATCGAGCCGCACGCTTGACGAGGTCATGAACTTTTTCTGGAGATTGTTCCTTCATTCCGAACATCAGAATCGAGTAGAGGTCCTCGGCCCGAAGCGAAGGGCCATCCGCCCCGTTTGGATTGGCATAGACAGAAGCGTAGATCGCGTCGAAGCCGTCGTGAGCCAGATGGGACAGATAGTTGTCCGGCCACTCCATCCAGCCAAGCCAACTCAGAGTCATTCTTGTCTGGTACAGGCTCTGTCTTACCGCATCCAGGCTCTCCGGGAGAAACGGCCCCTCCCTCAGGTTCATGCGAGCCTCCAGGTTGTACAGGCCGTAGGCTGCTCCAGGTTCGTCGTACCCACAAACGACGACTCTGTCGGCCGAAGACTGGAGTCGATAGTCCTTGGGGCTGTCCAACTCGCTCCCGCAGCCGGGAAGCTGGGTGCCGGTTCCGACGACGATACTTCGGTTTCTCTGGGGCCAGTCGTGAATCGAATCGGCCTCGGTTAATTCCACCTGAACCGCCATTGACGTTGCCAGGTAGTCCTGAAAATCACGAGCAGCATTTTTCAGGACGGTTCCGGCCGCGGAGGGAATGACGATGGCCCAGCCCTGGTCAGCGATCTCCATTTCCCGAGCGCCGATCGGTCTCTCCCGATTTCGGGCGGGACGGTGAACCGGATCCGCTGCGAGACTTCTGTGGTAATCGTAAGGTTTCTCGATCGCCAAATACTGATTGGCAGCGATCGTGAAGTCCCTGGCGCTGGGCGGTGACTGAGAAAGAACCTGGCCTGCCAGGACCAGAAAAATAGGAAGAACCAGTGTCTTCGGTATTTGCTTCGACATTTTCTCCTCCAGCCGGCCCCAGGATCGGTCGAAGAGCCGGCTTCAATGTTTGGCCCAGACCAGGTATTTGTGCAGAAAGTCAAATGTTCCGACACCGTGGATCTCATGAGGGCCGTTGAAGTACTCGATCCGGGTTCGGTCGCCGATGCCGAGCTTGTCGTAGAGTCGTCTGACCTTGGCGTATTCGAATGCCACCCATTCATCTTCTCCGACTCCGTCAGAGTGCCCGCGCTCCACCATGAACGGCCGGGGTGCAATCAATCCGGCGAGTTCGCCGTAGTTGAATTTCTGACCGAAGCCGAATTCCGTGTGTTCGTGCTCCTTGGTCAGCAGAAAGCTGTATCCGACATCAACCGTTACGTGCTTCCAGACTTCTTCGTTGAAGTCACCCGAGCAGATCGACAGCGCGTATCCTTTGACGACAGCCGGAATGAACATGGCACTCTTGCCTCCGTAGGAAAGACCATAGAAGCCGATTCGCCCGGCATCCACAAAAGGCAGGCTGGACAGCCAGCGCAGGACCTGTTCATGCTGACGGATCATGGGGGCGAAGATCGTGAGCTTCAGGGGCATCGCTTTCCTCTGCAGTTCACGGTAGCGCTCCTCTCCGAGATAAAGGTTTTGCGGTGCGAAGACAACGAATCCCTGGTCGGCAAGGCGGGCTCCGAACGAATGGTAGGCGGGGGTATCTTCATTCGGATTGCACACGTCTTGTGGTCGTCCCGCCCGCCCGTGCTGAGCAACTACAACCGGACGGCGCTCGTTCGGCTGGAGGTCTCTGGGGACCAGAAGGATGCCGTAGGTGATGACGCCCGGCCAGGTGTCAAGGACCACCTCGTAGCCCTTCCACTTTGCGGTTTCGTACAGCAATCTGGTCCGGGGGCTGGGGTCGGCCGTGACGGCCGGCAGCACCCCGACCATTTCTCTGAAGAAGTAGTCCCGGTAGAACCGCGTGCTGAGCTCCCACCTCTGGACGGATGTATCATCGGCTTTCTTCCAGAACTCCCTCCGGTCCAGCACGCTCTGGCGCATGAGATGCTGAGTAAAGTCCACCAACTGCGAGACTTGGCGTCTCATCCTCGCGGATGGCTCGAAGCCCTCCCGGCGATCGGCAAGAGACTTCGGAGTCTCCGTCCATTGAGGGGTTTCGCCTAGCAGATCGGCGGTGAAAACGGCCGCGGCTGACGGTCCAAATGGCGGCCCCGCTCCAGTGGAATCGGCAATCAGGCGGATTCGATCTTCCACGCCGAGTCGCTGAAAGTGCGCCCTCGCTTTTGAAAACTCGGCCGTCACGGACTCCAGTGGCGGTGATGCCAGAGTTCCCGAAGCGGCATCGTCACGGCCTTCGATCCGGGGAGGAGGACCCTCCACGATCGGACCTTCGCTGGCTTCGATGACCAGAGATCTCGGAGCGATCAGGGAAGCGATCCCGGCATCTCCGAATTCCTGGAGGAGCCCCCAGACATTCCGGTATACAGGTTCCTTCCAGAGTTCTTCACGCTGCTGGAAGTACCCGCTGACGAGAGTGGCACCAATGCGAGAGTCGATCGCCGCACTGTAGAGGGCGAGCAGGCCACCTTCCCCGTATCCGGCCACTCCTATCGGTAGCGGCCCGTTGGGGTTGCTGGCAGGAAGTGAGAAATAGTCGACCGCAGCCAGAATCTTCTGAACTTCGTATCCAATGATGTGGCGACCAAGGAAGTAGGCCTGTCGATAGATGAACTCTCGATGAGTCTGGTTGGTCATCCGGACTCGAGGGTTCCCTGACCAGGTGGCCGCTCGATCGATGATCGTCGGGATAAGCACGCGGCAACCCGCTTCGGCCAGTTTCAGCGCGAATCCCGGCTCCCCGTGGACGGCGGCACCAATGCCAGCCAGTTTTTCAGGAGTCCAGTCGGCGTCCGGTACCGCCACGACCTGTGCCCGCACCTGATTCTTTGGCTCCAGCAGGAACCCTTCAGCCGAGACGTTCGCGAAGACCGGCCATTCGACTGCGAAGACTCTGACTGCGTTTGTTTCCGCAACCAGGGCTGGTGTGTGCAGGCTGCCCACGAGCTGAAGATCGGTGAAAGGCAGGCGTTCGTCAACGACGCCGCAGTAAAGGCGAAAGCGCTCCCGGTTTGCTGAAACAGATTTTGTGTAGGCCTCGAACGAGGAGTAATCCCGGCTCCACATCGACTCCCGGCTCGTAACGGAATCTTCGGTTCTTTTCAGCAGCAGCGCATCGACCCCGTCAAGAACCTGAAATGACAGGTCTCCTTTCAATGTGAGCGGAGCGGTCCCGGTCAGGGCCCCGTCCGGTGGTCCCGCAAAGCTGAATCCGGCCAGCATCGAAAAGACCGCAATGCTGAGCTCAAGTCGCAGCAGGCGGGAGCTTCGATTCAGCTCAAGATCGCAGGTCACTCTTCCTCCCTTTCCGTGAAGCGGGCCCACTCGGCGCGCGTAACAAGCACCGCAAGAGAGTGGGCAGTCCCGGTCGAATTACTTTTCGTAATCTTAGCCTTGAATCGATATAATTGCGAGATCAAATTGGAGATTACGATATCAGGATTTTGCAGGCGATCATTTCCGTCCATGGGGAGCAGCGGGCTGCAGGGAGTTGCGAGTTTCCCGGGTAGCGAACTTGCACCTCGTTCCTCTGCGGTGGGAGGATAAGTCAAACGGGATGTGCGGGCCGAGCTATTTTCCGAGACACGTCAGGAACTGCTCTCTCCATGCGCCAGCGTGCACTGGCGGAGTCCGGAGTGACTTGCCTTACCTGTTATGCATGCTGCTTCTATGGTTGATGATTTCTCCCTGTTGGGCCGGCACGACTCGATCACTTTCGGAAAGTCCCCTGGTTGAAAAGTACCTCGACCAGGCTCTTGGGCATGGGAGAAAAGGAGAATGGGAACAGGCGTTCGACGAATTGGGTAAAGCTCTGGAGTTGGCCCCGAACTCGGCCAAAGTACGATACAGCCTCGGCGTGACTTTCTTCTGGACGCGAAAATTGGGCGAAGCGGAGGCAGAACTTCGGAAGGCCCTGGAGCTTGACCCGGACCTGGTCGAGGCTGACTACTTTCTCGGAAATGTGCTGGCGGCGGAGGGGCGTTTGGATGAGGCGATTGCCCAGTACGAGACGGCTCTGAAACTGAATTCGAGGCTTGCGCCGGTCCACAACCAGTTGGGCGAGGCTTACGAGCAATCCGGGAGGCATGCAGATGCCGTTCGTTGTTTTGAGGAAGCCATCCGGCTCGAACCCGGGTTTGTGCGGGCGCAGAACAACCTTGGACTGGCGCTGTTGAATTCTGGGCAGGTCGAATCTGCTGTCAGGTGGTTCCGTGACCTCAGCCTCCAATACCCCGACGATCTTCAGGTTCGGCACAATCGAGGAGTCGCGCTGATGCAGGCCGGACAGGCCGTTGAAGCGGAAGTCTCTCTTTCGAAGCATCCTCGAAGCAGAGCCCGACGATCCGGTGGTCCTCTTCAATCTGGGCAAGGCGATGAAAGAGCAGGGGAAACTGGATGAGTGCCTTGACGCTTTTCGGAGGGCAACAGAACTGGACCCTCAATTCGGGGATGCGTGGCACGAGATGGGAATGACGTGGTGGGTCAAAGGGAACGCCGACGCAGCCGAAGACGCTCTTTGGAAGGTTGTTGATTTGAAATCAGATCCGGAAGCTCTGCTGACGTTGGGGACGATCCTGAAGCAGAAGGGCAACCTTCATGGTGCGTTGCGCGCATTCAGTGAAGCTGTGAGAATCCGACCGATCTACCCCGAGGCCCATTATTCACTCGGCATGACGCTGCGCCAGCTGGACAGACCGGACGAGGCGCTTCGGGAACTCCAGGTTGCTGAGACTCAGCGCCGGGAGCAGGAGATCACGAGAACCCGACAGGAGGAGAACCCGGAGTGACCCGGATCGTTTCGTTGTTGCTTCTTCTGTTCCCGTTTTTCGCCGGGCCGTACGGCGAGACGGCAGTCGATGGACCTCGAGTTGAGTTCAAGGAGGTTGCTTCCTCCGCGGGGATCGATTTTCAGCACGTCAGTGGTGAACCGATCGATAAGCGGTACATCTTCGAGACCAAGGGCGGTGGAGTCGGGTTCCTGGATTACGACAACGATGGCTGGATGGACCTGTTCCTGGTTCAGGGTTCTACCCTCGCGCAATTGCGATCGGGGGACAATCCCCACAGCTCACTCTTCCGGAATCTTGGAGACGGTACCTTCTCGGACGTGAGCCGTGAGTCCGGAATCCTGACGGGCGGCTGGGGAGTCGGCGTCACCTTCGGCGATTTTGATAACGACGGGTTTGCTGATATTTACGAGACCTGTGTCGGTCCAAATATCCTGTACCGCAACAATGGGGATGGCACTTTTACCGACGTAACGGACCGCGCCGGTGTGGGTGACACCCGGTGGAGTTCGTCGGCTGCCTTCGGTGACTACGATCGGGACGGGGACCTGGACCTGTACGTCTGCAATTACGTCAAGATCGACCTCGGCAATCTCCCTCCGCCGGACTGCCGATACCTGGGACACTTGACTGTCTGCGGTCCGCGCGGCCTTCCTGGAGCGTCGGATGTCCTCTACCGAAACAACGGGGACGGCACCTTCTCCGATGTGTCCGTTTCGTCAGGTGCCAACGATGTGGACAGCCGCTACGGACTGGGGGTCGTTTGGGCTGATCTGGACGACGATGGGGATCTGGACCTCTACGTGGCAAATGATTTCGGCCCCAATCTGCTCTTCGTCAATCAGGGAGACGGGACATTTTCCGAATCGGCCTACCTGAGCGGCCTGGCCCTGAGCGGAGACGGCATGGCCCAGGCCGGGATGGGGGTTGACGCGGCCGACTACGACAACGATGGGCGGCTGGATGTCTACGTGACTCACTTCGCCAGCGACTACTCCACGTTGTATCGAAACATCGGAGGCCTGGTCTTCATAGATGCGACGGCCCAGGCCGGAGTCCAGACCCCTGAGTGGTTCTCGGTCAGTTGGGGGACCCGTTTCGTTGACCTCGACAATGACGGATTCAAGGACATCTACCATGCCAACGGCCACGTCTATCCGTTCCTCCGGGATGCGGGTCTCAGCGAGAAGTACGAGGAGCCAGGTTCCTTCTATCGGAATCGGGGTGACGGGACCTTTGCTGACTTCAGCCGGCAGGCAGGCCCGGACCTCCGGAAGGGGAGCGTGGGGCGCGGAGTTGCGTTCGCCGACTATGACAACGACGGCGACATCGATTTCATCGTTACGAATCTGAACGGTCGGCCCCACCTGTTCCGGAACGACCTCGCGAACCACAACCACTGGCTCATGTTGAAAGTCGTCGGAAGGGACAGCAATCGGGACGGTATTGGTGCCCGGATCACACTGCGGACCGCCGGCGGAGAACAGACCTGGGAGATCAAGAGAACGGTCGGCATATTCTCGGCCAGTGATCCTCGTGCACACTTCGGTCTCGGGCGTCACTCCCGCGCCGACCTGATCCGGATTTCCTGGCCCGGCGGAGCTGTCCAGGAGTTTGCGGGCGTGATCGCCGATCGGCACTACGTCGTCGAGGAAGGTGGAGACCTGTCCCTGGAAAGGATCCGCGGACGATGAGTGCGCACGTTGCAAGTGAGTCGAAATTCTGAAGGTGCCGGACCGGAATTTCTGGAAATGTTGCCGGTAGTGAATCGGGTGGAGATGGTGCGCCGCTTGCGCGGGAACCGGAGTCAGACAGGGGCCGGCCATCGAGGGCATTGGAGTCAGCATGAAATTGAGAGGTTGTAAATTGTCGTCGGTAAGTGGAGTGCCAACCGTCCTTCGGACAACCCGTTCGGTGTCGGCTGCACTTTTGGTGCTGTTGATCGGGACGATCGCAGGGTGCAGGTCAGACTCGACCGGTGGGCAGGCCGCACGGAGCGAATTGGGCGGAACGCTGCTCGCGGTACATGATTATGATCCGGTGTCGGATGCGGTAGTGAGCTGGCGCCTTCGATCGGGCGAGTCGGCAGGGCAGTCGTTCACGCCCGCCACGACTGGCCCATTGGAGGCATTTCGGATGAAGCTGCTCCGCGTCGGGGATGCTCCCCCGCTCCACTACCGGATCGGAACGGAATGGGGACAGGATGATATTGCGGCGGGGGACCTTCCTCCCAATGAAGTGAGCCGCTTCTTCGAGCGCTGGTGTGGTGCTGATTTTGAGCGGGGAAGAGAACTGGAAGCAGGACGGGAGTACTACCTTCAGCTGGAAGTCGCCGAGTCAACGAGCGAGGGGTACTACGAAGTCTACGGAACGGCTCTCAAAGACTATCCGGCGGAGAATCTGAGCCTGAAGTACAAGTATCTTCCGGAGTGGGGCGAAGGGGGACGCGAGGCAGACGGATTCGAGAACAGCCTCAACGTGGACTACGGGAGTCGGACTCCGGAGTATGAACAGGGCCACGCGTTGGTTGGAAACGGAGAAACCCTGGCGGACCTCGACTTTGCATTTCAGGTCGGAGAGAAGGCAGCAGAAGGCTCAAGAGAGGAACGGTTCGCGTTTATTGAAGACGAGTTGCTCACTCCGCTTCACCAAGAGTTGATGAAAGGCCGGCGGAGTTCTCCCTCTGATACCGACGAAGTGGCAATCTCGTCTGACTGGAATCTCGAGTACTCGCAGGACGCCGGCGATCTCGTTCACGCAGCGGTCATTGATTTCCGGCGCTTCCTCGAGGGAGAACTCGGAGTCGTTGTCACCGAGGCGCCGGTCGCGAACTGGAACGGGACGGCTGACGGTGTCGATCATGCCATTGTTGCGGCGCGCTGTGACCAGTTGGGCGTGGAAGGAAAGGACCTGAAGGGAGCGGAGTCGTTTTGGATCGAAGTCATGGATGGGCGAATCGAAGTCTGTGGATATGACGATCGAGGGGTCATGCGGGGTCTTCAGGAGTTGGAGGACCGCATGCGGATGGAGAGGGGACCGTTTTTGAAAAAGGCCAGCGGCGTGCGCAGGCCCAGGTATTCTCCTCGAATAACAGCAGCCCCGTTCTACGCGACCGTGGAGTTGGAATACGGCAAGAATGCCTACACGCCCGAGCTGCTTTCCCGCATTTCCCACGCCGGGTTCAACGCGATCTGGATCTGGGGAGACCTGTTTGACCTGGGTCGGTCCAACGTCTTTCCGGAGTTGGATGACGGGGTGGCGCTGCGGCAGCAGCGACTGAGGGAACTGACGGAGAAGGCAGGCCGCGTCGGTGTGGATGTTTACGTCGTGTTGGCGTACCACCCGCTTCCGGCCTCGTTTTTTGAGGCACATCCCGGTGATCGCGGCACCCCGTTCAAGGCATACGGAGGTGACAACGTGCTGTGTACCAGCACCGACGAAGTCCGGACCTACATTCGGGAAGCTACCGGGAATTTGTTCGATGCGGCCCCGCTGGTCAAGGGAGTCGTGTTCATTGTTGGCGGCGAAGGCTTCATTCACTGCTACACGCGGCGAATGGACTGCCCCCGCTGTTCGAAAAGGAGCGCCCCGGAAGTAGTGGCGGAGTTGGCCAAGACAATAGAGCAAGGTGCCCGGGCGAGTCGTTCTGACGCCGACGTCGTGCTTTGGCCGTACAGTGCCACGAATTTCTGGTCCAGCGAAGACCCGACGCAATCCAGGCTAATTGACCGCCTGGATCCGGGAGTGACGTTTATGACGGAGTTCGGAAAGGAGGGGCTGATCACGTTCGGAAAGACGACGATCCCGGCCTATGACTATCCCATCAGCTACCTTGGACCGTCGGAACGATTCACCCGGCAGGTCGAACTGACAAGGCAGCGCAAGATTCCGTTCTGGATCAAAGACGAACATGCGATTGCCCTGGAGGCCATCCAGACTCCGTACATTCCAGTCTACTTCCGCTGGGCGGATCGGTATCGGCGAATGCGCGAATTCGACTGGCCGAGCGGCGTCTTTGCCAACTGGATGCATTACGGTTTTACGCCTTCCATTGCCGCCGAGATCATGAAGGAGGAGACCTGGGAGCCATTCAAGGACCCGGAAGAACTCCTGAAATCGATCGCGCGCCGCGAGTACGGGGAGGCGGCTGTTGAGCCCGCACTCGGAGCCTGGAGAGACTGGAGTGAGGCGATTGCTCACTATCCGTTTTCAGGAAGGATGGCGATGGGGCCCTTCCAGAAAGGTCCGGCTCATCCCCTGTTTCTCGATCCGGAATACGAACCGCTGAATCATGCCGGGCGACAGTTCAAAAACGACCTCAGCTGGACAGAACCGTGGGGTGCCGAGGACGCGTTGGGTGAACTCGAGAAGCTCGAAATGGGCTGGCAGGCGGGTGTTGTAAAGTGGGAGGCCGTAGAGGCTGCGGCGGACCCTGAATTGAAACGGAACGCGGTTCGAGAGGGGGGCGTCGGCAAAGCCTTCCTGGCCTGCATCCGGAGCACCGTCAACGTGGGCCGGTTCTACCAGTTGAGAGAGCGGCTCCAGGCAGAGAAGGACCGAGGCCGGGCTGAGGCGCTGCTTGACCAGATGGCTGCGATTGCCCGGCGAGAGCTGGAAAATGCCCGCGCGATCCTGCCGGTGATTGCCTCCGACTCAAGGCTGGGATACTCGAACAGCGTGGCCTCTTCCAGCACCGGTGTCTCCCGGTCCGGAATCTACTCTCCGGGCAGTATCGAGAAGAAGATCCGTCAGGTAGAACACCTCGTGGAAGTGGAACTCCCGGAATACCGGAGCCGACTCGATCAATGAAGCATCAGTTCCAGAATGCCCATCACCTGATCCGGCATTTTCTGAAGGACTCGGGGGGCTGCACCAGGAGGTCCTTCCTGGCGAAACTGAGCCGCTCGGCTGTGGCCGTCGCCGCTGCACACGAACGGGCCCTCTCTCAGGGATCGACCAAACCAGGGACAGGTCGGCTGCTACTCCGGATTTTCGACGCGTCCACGGCAGAAGCGATCCCGGCGCGCCTGCATGTGGAACTGCCCGGTGGCTCTCACTGGACGCCGGTGGGAAAGGTGCCGGGACACGGTCACGCCGCCGACGGCCCTGGAGACGGACTGCTGGTCGGCCGCGACTTTAAGGAGATGCTGGCTCCGGCGCGCTGTTCGCTCGACTGGACCCACTTGAGCCGAGGAGAAGCTCAGCTCGAGTTGCCGGTCGGCCGGAGCCGGCTGTACGTGTCAAGAGGATTCGAGTATCGTCCCATTCAGTTCGACGTGGACGTGCGGGTGGGATCAACTGTCGAGGTAGAACGGCCGCTCGAGAGGTGGATCGACATGCCCGGAAACGGCTATTTCTGCGGCGACATTCACCAGCACTTCTCGCGCAGCAGCCCGCGGGACAACGCGCTATGGGAAGCCCTTGCGCGGGCGGAGGATCTGCACCTGATCAACACTATGGTGTTGAGGCATGGTGAACCCTTTCTGCGCTATGACCAGTATGCCTACGGAGACGAGGGCACCCACCAGTCCGGTCATTACGTGATCGCTCCCGGCGAAGAATTTCGCGACAATGACCTGTCCGGCCACGTGACGATGGCCGGGATCGAGAAGGTCATCGAACCAGTGAGTACCGGGCCTCAACTCGGTCTGGGTGAGAGTTTCCCTCCCTTCGGAGTGGCCTGTGGCGAAGTGAAATCTCAGGGAGGGATTGTCGGGTGGGCGCACGGTGGACTTGCCGGCGTGACCGCGAAGACACTACATGACCTGACCCCCCGCGGCATGGAGTCGGTTTCGGTCGAGGGAGCGCTTGGACTGATCGACTTCATCGAGGTCGTGCAGTTCGCGAAGTTCCTTGGCGAACCGTTCTGGTATCGACTGCTCGGAGCGGGGGTTCGTCTGGCGGGTGTGGGAGGCACTGATTTTCCTTTTGGCATCTGGCTTGCCCCCTGGTATCCGACCTTTGGGCAGGAGCGAACCTACGTCCGGATGGAGGGTGCGTTAACCGCAGCCGGCTGGTTTGAGGGGATTCGAAAAGGGCGAGTGTTTCTCATCGAACGGTCCGATGATCTGGCTCAGCGTCGAAGGCCAGGAGGCAGGTGGAAACTTGCGGTTGTCATCAAGCCGGAATGCCCGGGTTGAAGCCCGTGCCGCCTGCGCCTACCCTCTCGAAGTCCTCGAGATCCTGGTGAACGGGAAGGTGGTTGCGGCGAGCGGCCCATCGGGAGAGGACCGGCGCTCGATCGAATTCAATGGGAGGGTCGGGATCGAGCGAAGTTCCTGGATCTCCGCCCGTACCCGGGGAGTGGTCTCGGCCGAGACTTTTGGCGGGCGTCAGGACTGGCCGCTGATCGGCCACGCCGGAGTCATTTTCGCCCAGGTTGGGGCGCGCCCGATTCGGATTCGGAGCGACGTCCAGTTTCTCCTCGACTATACCGAGCGCTTTCAGGAGTTCGTGAGATTGAACGGGAACTTCAATTCTAATGAGCATCGTCGGATCTTTCTGTCCAACGTCTTGGATGCAATTGCTATCTACAGGGGCCGCCTTTCAGCAGGCGTAAGCCCGGTCCGGTCGAACCCAATGGCGGTCGGTCTCATCGATCTCCGGGCTCAGTAACAGCGACCCTGAAACCGATGATCGAACTTTCATCGAGCGGAAATTGCGTGGCTCCGCTGATCGCGTCGCAGGTCTCTTCCGGATCCATCCAGGACCCTCCTCGCACGACTCTGTATCCATCCAGACCGGCGTGATGTGAGGTTGAGTACCAGTCGCTCGTCCACTCGGCAACATTTCCAACGAGGTCGGCGATGCCATATGGGCTGGGAAGTTCGGAATAGCTGCCGACCGGTGCGGTGAACTCAAACCCGTCTTCGGTACCGTCGTAGTTGCAGCGGTACCGACCCCCAGTGCCGGGTTTTTCATTCCCCCACGGGTATCGACGCTCGGGAAGAGAATTTAAGCGTCCCTTGCTGGAATCTCCGTCGAGATAGATTCCGCCCCTGATTGACTTCTCGAACTCGGCCTCGGTGGGCAATCTCAGTCCGCACCATCGCGCGAACGCGCCGGCATCGTACCAGGAGACATACGTCACGGGAAAGTTCTCGCGACCCTGAATGACCTGATAGGTTCGGCTGTCCCGGCGTTCAATGCCGCAGCGATCCGGGTCTGCCATCCGTTCGTTCCAACCTGCTCCAGATGGCTCTGTCTCGTTGAGAAAGTCCACGAACATCCCGACGGTCGTTTCGTCTCGTGCGATCAGGAATCCCGGCAGCTCCAGGACGGGTTGCCTGGGGTTCGACTCGTCTCGACCCTGGCCCGGAATCGTCTTCATGGTGAACCGGCCGCCCGGCACGCGGCAGAGGCGAATCCCGCGGACCCGAAACTCCGCGTCCTGAAAGCGAGCCAGGCCCAGTTCCTGACTGCCCCACCAAACGATCTTCTTTGCACCGGCTGTCTGCACCAGAGCAATCCCGTTCCCCGTGAGGGTCTCGGGGGAGAGTCCAGACCAGGCACTGTCGGGGGAGGGCCGGTAGCGGACAAAGACATAGATTGGCGTTGCCGTGCTGATTGTCTCGTCCGTCGCATCATAGGTGATTACGGTGCATGGACCGGCCAGTTCCGTGATCTCCTGCTTGACGGAAACGTGATCGAGGTGGGCCCATTCGGCCCGCACCGGCTGAAAGAGCAGCAGACACGAGAACATCAGGCAGGCCAGGGACGGTCTCAGAGGCACCCGGATCAACCGGCAATAAGCCCTGCCAAAGTGCTCGATGAGTCGCCGGACAAGCTCTGACCGAGATCTAGACATGTTCGGGAACAATCCACGGGGCCCTGTATTCACGCCGGATCCACCGGTCGGCCTCGTCGCAGTCGAGAAAGGTCTCCGTCTTCGGGTCGAACCCCAGCTTGCGGTTGCCGACCCGGTAAGAGATGTTGGCGAGATGGCAGAGAAGCGTGGAATGATGCGCGATCTCGACGTCACCTTGAGGCCTCTTTCTGTGACGGATTGAGTCGATGAAATTGTCCAGGTGTTCCTGGTCTCCCTGGCGGCCATAATCCGATTTCACGAGCTGACCATCTACATCGAAGGCCTGCCACCCGCCCCCGTGCCTTCCGAAGAACATGAAACCCTCAGTCCCGAAGACTTCGACGCGGGTGCTGTTAAACGACCATTCGGGAAACTGATCGGAATCGCGAATCGTTGCCGGGGTCTTCTTCATGTAAGGCATCCACAAGGCTGCATCAAGGACGAAAGTGAGAGGTCCGTACTCGAACGTAGCCAGTTGAGTATCGGGCATTGTTCGGCCGTCCTTCAGGACGAGGATGCCCCCGGAATTGCTGGCGGTTTCAGGATAGGGAGGGTCATCGATCAGGAACCGGGCGAGGTCGATCTGGTGAACGGCGTCACCGGCGATTGCCCCGCAGCTGAATTCCCACTCGTCCAGCCATCGGCGATCCTGGTTGTAGGGGACCTTCGGCGCAGGGCCGCACCACATGTCATAGTCGAGACCTTCGGGAACGGGCTGAGCGGGGCTGTTCTTCCGCATCGGGTGCTTCATCATGTTCAGGACACGAACGAAGTAGATATCTCCCATCGCCCCGGACCGGATGTACTCTCTTGCCCTGGAAGCATAAGCCGCGCTGCGGGACTGAATCCCGACCTGAACGACGCGATCGTATTTCCGCGCGGCCTCGACCATTTTGCGCCCTTCCCAGATGTTGTGGCAGAGAGGCTTCTCGACATAGACATCCTTGCCGGCCTGGCAAGCCAGGATCGTTCCGAGTCCGTGCCAGTGGTCGGGAGTCGCATTGATCAGGACATCCACCTTGGCGTCATCAAGAACTCTTCGGAAGTCCTGGACCAGTTCCGGTCGCCGCTTTTGATACTCCTGGACCGTTTGGCGGGCACGGGCAAAACGACGGGTGTCGCAGTCACAAAGGTACGCGATTTCAATGTCTCCCCGCGCAGCGAAAAGCTCCGCCAGCCGGGTCCCTCGACCCCCAAGGCCCATCATCCCCACGATGATTCGGTCATTCGCCCCCAGCACCGACCGGCGGGACAAAGCGGCCGCCGTGCCGACAGCCAGGGGGCCAGCGAGTACTTCCCTGCGAGTAATTGTCTTCATTTCTGAATCTCCAGTCTCTTTCAATGGGGGTATGGGAAGTTCAAAACCCATATCGGATATCGATCGCAATTATGCTACATCAATGGGTGTCGCGTTTGAAAGATTAGTTTTCGCTTCCAGGAGGATACTCTGGGAAGAGTCACGGGAGCCGAAATACTCCTGACGGACTTTTCTCAGGATCCCGCACGGGATAGCTCAGGGTCCACACTTTCGGGATTTCGGCTTGAGTTTCCTTGAGGACCGCCTCGAGTCTGCCGAGGATTTCAGGAAACTGGTCGTTGACGGGATAGGCTTCTGCCGGATCGCGGTCGAGGTCATAAAGCATCGGAGACGGGAGCTTTCTTCCCCGCTCGGCGACATGCAGTTTCCATCGTCCATCCCTGATGGCACAGGCCAGGTCGTCATAGACAAAGATAAAGGGTCTGTGTCGCTCGAGCGTGTCCGAACCGCGCAGGAGCCTGCCGATGTCCTGCCCGTCGTAAACGCGGTCCCCGGGCACGGTTCCTCCGGCGAAGTGCGTCAAAGTCGGCAGCAGGTCGTAGGCGATGGCCGGTGTCTCGATCACCGTTCCCGCGGGGATTTCAGCTGGAAACCGGGCGATAAATGGAACGCGTATCCCGCCTTCATAGTAGTCCCGGATGCCGCCTCTAAGACCGCCGGAGCTGCCTCGCCCCATGGGACCGTTGTCGCTTGTAAAGATAACCAGGGTCTCATCGCTCAAGCCGAGTCGATCGACGACATCGAGAAGGCGGCCGATCTGCTGGTCCAGGTGCTGGACAGCATCGACGTAGATGGGAGTCCCCGGGGTCCTGTCCTGTTCCGGCAGGGTCAATGGAGGATGCGGAATCGTCTCTGCAAAATATAGAAAGAAGGGTCTCTCGCGGTTCAACTCGACAAATTGGATGGCCTCGTCTGTGTACCTTCTGGTGATATCCGTGACGTCTGTATCGTGCTCGATGATTTTTCCGTTGCGGTACAGGACGTGGGGCAGCATGTCCATGCTGTAGGGAATCCCGAAGTAGTGATCAAATCCGTGCTGTGTCGGCAGGAACTCTGTCTTGTCGCCCAGGTGCCACTTGCCGATGCACGCGGTGGCGTAACCCGCCTGCCTGAGCAACTCGGCAAGTGTGACCTCATCCGCCGGCAAGCCGAGAGGCCCATCCGGCCTCAATACATCGGTGATGCCGACCCGATACGGTTGGCGGCCAGTCAGGAAGGCAGCCCGGGAGGGGCTGCAGACCGTATGTGCCACGTAGAATTGCCTGAACTTGACTCCCTGCACTGCAAGTCTGTCGATGACCGGAGTGGCAATCCCCTCGCTGCCGTAGCTGCTCAGATCCCCGTAGCCGAGATTGTCCGCAAGCAGAAAGATGATGTTGGGTTGCTTCCCTCGCGATTGTCCGAGCAGGCCGCAAGTGGTCCAGCTCAAACAAAGCAGAGCGACCAGGATCACTGCCGACGGGGAATGGCAGAGAAAGGGTTTTGGGCACATCCCGGTGTTGTGGCCGGGTGAGTCGGACCTGGAGGCATTCATTGAGTCTCCTTCGAGTTTGAGAAGTCGATAGTCGCCTCGCCGGTTGGCAGGCAACAGGAAGTCTTCATTCGCGATGAACCTTTCCTGATACTGAAGACCGGTTGAGGCGCCCAAACAGCGCTCATGGCTAAATCGATCTAAATTTGGCATCCATTTAATGCATTTATTCTACTTGACGGATCGATCGGAGGAAACCTACCATTCTTGTCAACGATCTGGACCTCATATATTTGGTTTTTGGAGGGACTCAATTATGCCGCAAAGGTTTGTGCTCGCATGTCTGTTGTGTCTGGCAGTTTGCTCAGTCTCTGTCGCGCAGGTACAGACAACGACCGCTGTCATTGGAACGGTCGGGGATACCTCAGGCGCCGTTCTGCCCGGGGTGGAAGTCACGGTTACCGATCAGGAGACGGGTGCGGTTCGCCGTGCCATAACGAATGACCAGGGCTACTATGCCTTTCAGTCGCTCAAGCCGGGCACCTATACTGTTTCCGCCTCTTTTCCCGGTTTCAAAACCGCAGTGGTTCGGGACAGGGAGGCGATGGTGTCGATCCCGGCGCAGGTGAACATCGTCATGCAGTTGGGCCAGATCGAGGACAGCGTTACGGTCTCGGCTGCGGGTGAGGAACTGCTCAACAAGACAACCGCCGAGATCTCGACGACGATCGATGAAAATCTGGTCAACAACCTGCCCAACGAAACCCGCAACTACTTCGACCTGCTGGCGCTCGCTCCGAACACCTCGCCACAGTATCTCAGTGTGGGCAACATGTCTTTCGGGCAGCACTCCATGCGGCGGGTCAACGCAGCGGGAAGTTACGAATCCTCGGGAGTGTTCGCTGCCGGGAACAGGGACTCCGCTTCCAACGTTTCGATCGACGGGGCGAACTCTCAGATTGCCAACTACAATCAGACGGTCACAATCATCTCGTCCTCGGTGATCAAGGAATTGCGGATGCAGACCGCGAGTGCAAACGCAGAATTCGGCTACGGATCGAACGGGGTCAATGTCATTACCAAGAGCGGAACCAATCAGTTTCACGGAGAAGCGTTTTGGGAACACCGTAATGACGCCCTGGATGCGAATGGCTTCTTCACCAATCTGGCGGGGAATGCCCTTCCTGAATACAAGCGCAACAAGTTTGGCGCCACCGTGGGTGGCCCGATTATCAAGGACAAGCTCCTGTTTTTCGCTAATTATGAAGGCTCTCGCCTGCGCCAGGCCGTCCAGGGAAACACCAGGACCCCGACGCAACTGGAGCGCAATGGAGACTTCTCGGAGACTCAGCTTTTCACTGCACCGGGTCAGTTGGGAGACCCGCCCACGGTTTACAATCCTTATGACTTCGATCCGGATACGGGATTGCGCAGGCCGTTTCCCAATAACAAGATTCCAACCGATCTGCTGGACCCGGCGATGGTCAGCCTGTTGAAATACACCCAGTTACCCAACACAATTATTGACGGGATCCCGCAATACTCGGGTCTGACGCGAACCGAGATGGATGAAAAGCAGTACACGGGCCGGATCGACTGGCAGAAGAGTGAAAATACGCTGATCTATGGTCGCTATACCTTCGGAGAGAGGAAGGCCCAGAACCAGGGTTTGCTTCCGCCCCTGGATGGGGAGAGTACGCCCGCCTCTTCGCACAGCGTCGTTGTGAACTGGAATCAGGTGATCAGCCCGACCATGATCAATGCCCTCTCGGTTTCGTATTCCCGGCCGAAATGGGGTATCGGACGCCCGATCACAGACGTTCCGGACGTTGCAGCCGAAATGGGACTCAAGAATATGTCCAGCCTCGGAGGGTCTCCCAACATCAGCGTGACGGACTTCACCGTTGGAGACTCGGGCCTGTTCGTCTGGGATCCAACGCAAAACACCTACCAGGCGAAGGACGATATCAGCTTCACCCGGGGAACGCACTCCTTCAAATTTGGGGCCCATATGACCGACCGACGGCTCTATTATTTGATCCAGTCGGTCGACAAGGGGCGCTTCGCGTTTCTCAACACCTACACCGCCGCCTGCCCGCTTGGAAACTCTGTCTGTGAAAGCGCGATGGCGCCGGGGCAGAATCTGGGAGGTCTGGCCCTGGGCGACATGATGCTGGGCGCGACGAACCTGGTGGACCTGCAATTGAGGGCCGTCGACTGGAACGGACAACAAAAGTACTTCGGGACCTATTTCCAGGATACCTGGCAGGTCAGCCGGAGGCTTACCCTCAACATGGGGCTTCGCTACGAGTACTGGCGACCCTGGACGCTTCCGCGCAACAGCGCTACCACGTTCGACTTCAGTGGTGATGGTCAACTGGTTTACGCACTCGAGAATCCCTTTGATGTCTTTGATCCGTCAAAGGAATATGGCAGAAATGCTCCTCTCAATTCGGACGTGCCGAGGCAGGGCTATGTGACCAGCAACCTGAATCTTGCACCGCGGATCGGGTTTGCTTACACCCTGACCCCGGAGACCGTCGTTCGGGCCGCAGGAGGAATCTTCTACGCCGGGAATATCAACACCAACCAGATGTCGGACAACCAATCCGGGGGACCTCCCTTCACACTTCAGGGCGGCCAGTTGACGAGCCGGGCCGAGCAACTCCCACCGCTGGTGGTGCAGGATATGTACCCGGCGCCGGTAGCCACGGAGATCCCGCAGGCCTATAACGATCCCCCGCAAGCCGCGCGAATCTTGGGGCAGAGAGAGTATCCGACACCGGCGGTGTACCAGTGGTCCCTGAGTGTCCAGCACCGCCTGAATGCGAGTTGGGCGTTGAGTTTTGACTACATGGGATCTCACACGATTCACAATTCACAGTGGGTTCAGTTGAACCCCGGGGACCTGCCGCAGGGCGATCTGGCAGATGTTCCGCTCCAGGATCGACGCAGACTGGTGGGCTGGGGAAACATCGACAGTTGGGTCCCTTGGGGGTCCGCCAAGTACGAGTCGATGACCGCCGGAGTCAGAAACCGCGACTGGAAGGGGTTCTCGTTCATGTCGAACTTCACCTGGGCGAAGAACCTCACGACCAGTCAGAGCCTGATCGGCAGCGATCGGGGAAATCCGCACTACAAGTACTACGACATCTGGAGAGGCCGTTCGGAGTTCATTCCGACCGTCCGCAACGTCAGTGCCTGGTCGTACGAGTTTCCCTTTGGGCAAGGACGGAGGTTTGACTTAAGTGGTGTGGCGAATGTTTTAGCCGGGGGATGGGTCATGAGCGGCATTACGGAATTTTCCACAGGTGCACCCAAGACCGCCAGTTACACGGATAACACCGGGACCGGAGTCGGCAGCCAGAACGCCGATCGGGTCAACGGCTGTGACATCGGCGCTGGGACGGGCGACCGCTTCCAGTGGTTCAACACGGCCTGCTTCACGGTCCCTGATTTCGGACGCTGGGGGACTGCCGCGCAGGGTCTGATCAACGATCCAGGCATCAACAATTGGAATATTACGCTTAAGAAGTTCTTTCCAATTACCGAAGACCAGAGGGTCGAGTTCCGGGGTGAGCTGTTCAACATTTTCAACCACACGCAGTGGGGAACCGCGACGACCGCTCTGAACAGTTCGAACTACGGCCGCATCGGCAGTACCCGGCCGGCTCGGCAGGTCCAGCTCTCCTTGTACTACACGTTCTGATCGGCTTCTCCGATTCGGGGCCGACTGGTTAACCAGTCGGCCCCGAATGTGCTTGTCTTCACCCCCAAGATCAGAACGCTTCCGCACCGGGGCGGATTATCCCTCCAGTCCGCCCCGCCTCACCGAGTCGGTCACTCGACTAATCCCGTCTACATTGCTCCTTCTGCCGGAAATGCCATGAATGGGCGGCTGGTCCTCCAAGAACTGAGGTGTCCCATCCTCGTGACCATCCACGCCGTAACATTCAGAAAGAGAAGCCGGAGACGGGATATGGCGCTGCAAGCGCCTTTGGTTGCAGCCCAGTACCCTGGGACTGAGGTCGAGGTCGCTCGCAGGCGAATCCGTCCGGAGATTTGATGGCCCGTCAGAGCCGGATCGGGTTGAGGGGGGGGCGGGGGCAACTCTTGGTGCTCGTTAGATCCGAAACAAGAGTCAACTGCGCGGCCTTGGCGCCTTGGTGTTTCAACCGAAGTTTCAGGGACGTGGCCAGCTTGAAGTTGGGTCGCCGGAACAACCGTCTACTGACTGGAGGACCCGGGCGGGGCTGCTTCACCGATTTGAAAATCCGCTGAGCGCGAGACTTGCTGATGAGTAACGAGATCGTCCACTCTCACTTCGAGTGAGTAGCGACCTGGCTGCAGGCCGGCAAGCGAAACGCCTTTGATTAAAACGACGCGGTCCGGTGAAGCAAAGTGAATCGACTCACCCTTCGTCTCAACGACCTCCCTCACGGCCTGTTCCCCGGAAGTGACCTTGTATTCGATTCGCAAATCAGGAACATTTCGGCTTTGATCAAGTCCGACGTTGTAGAGTTGAAGGTAAACACCCAAGGGATCGATCGACAGGAAATCCCTGTCAACGCTGGGACGCATGCGGACGTCACCGAGTACGAACATCTGATCCGGGTCATTGGCCGCTGCCTGGTCGACACTTTGGATGAACCCGGAAAGGACCAGAGAGCTGGACTGCAGCAATTCGCTTGTGAATGGCGGCGGAATCAGCGCTTTCTGGCGAACCCCGACTTTGTTGCCGTTGAGGTCCTTTACAACCAGGTCAACCTTATATCGAAGGTTGGAGCGAATCGGGATGATCTTCTGATACATCGACCGTTCCAGGAGTCCCTGCTGAAGCTCCTCCGGACGATAGGTAGCGCTCACCTCATCTTCAAATTCGAAGACGACCTTGTTTGCCAGGCTGGTGACAGCCCCGTATACCGCCAGATCGATGGAGAATCTTCCATCCTTTTCTTTGGGTGACAGAAACTTGTTCTGGAATTGGATGGTAATAGGAGCAAGCACCTCATTTCCGGAAACTTTGAAGTAGTCTTCGCGAACATCGAAGGGGAGATCGCTGTAAGAAATGTCGACGTTGACGATCCGCTTCAGGTCTGGATATTTGAGCGGTTGCGGCTTCTGGACCTGGAAGTAGTTGTCATATCGGCGCATCGGGTCGTCCCTGGCCCTGGAGTTGATTCCGGGATACCAGTCGCCGTAGTTCGACACGAAATATGGCCGATCCTTCTTAGCCCGAAGACCGATGTCTTCAGCCATCGTGGGTCCGCCACCCGGCACGTTCAGAAGAGCGTCCTTTTCCTCAGGATTGACGGCCAGGTAATACTCGTTACTCATCCGGGGATCGACGAATTCCATCTCTACGTCGGAGCCAACTCCCGGAAGGTGGCGATACCACCAGCGCTCGAAGGGATACACGTTGGTGAAACCACCCCCTTCGTAGTCCCTCCGCTCGTAGTTGCCGCCCGTGGGATACGACTCCTTTTCGTCGGGTGGACCGTGGATGATGTAGATTCGGCCACGATCGGTTTTCCAACCGGCAAACCCGCTCTTGAAGTTCTCGTTTGCGTAAGCGATCCGGCGGTAATGCTCCTCCTTGAATTCATTCACCGCAGTTCTCGGATCCGGGTCACGGCGCAGCCAGAACTGTTCGATGAATCTGTCTTTTTCGTCATCGGTCGTCAACTTCTGGAAGATCTCCCGCTCTTCCGGAAGAATAATGTAAACGACGTCTTCATCGACCCACTTCCTGAAGTAGTCCTCCCGCTCCTCGGCCCGCAGTTCATGGTCATTCTGGGCCCTCGCAACCGGGCCTAAGAGCGAAGAGAGAATGGCGACGATGAGAACCGGATACCAAGGACGCTTCATTTGTAAAGCTGCCTCCCAATTCGATTGACGGGTGCCTCTCCAAGGGCTACCATCCAACTCAGGCATAGATTCATCTTAATTGATTCAATTAGATAATGGGTCGCTCGCAGTTGTCAACAGAGCTGACTTGAGATCAAGCGGGTTCGGGGGATAACTTACGATGAATACGACGTTTCGTAATGGGCTGGCATTGGCTTTCTGTTTTGCGTTAGCTGTCTCTCTTCACTTGGAGGCTGGCGCGGCGAACAATGAGGGCACGGAAGACTGGCCTCTCTACCTCGCCAACACCAGGTCTTTCGAGCTTCCGGGAGACATCCTCGTTCGGCAGCACGAGCAGATTGACAACTATTTCTTGAATCGGATTCAGCAGACGCCGGCCCTCAGGGACCGGCTCTGGGATCCGGTTTTCTCGTCCCAGGAAGCCTACCGGGAATCGCTGCAAAAGCATCGCTCGAATCTTCGGGAGATGCTCGGACTGATGGAGGATTTACCCCAGACGCTGGAGACCGGTCGTCTGGTAATCTCTGATGAGTCCGTGCGCGTTGAGGAGGTTCGAGTCTCAATCGATTCCGGTTTTGAGGCGCGAGCTTTGATCTTTTCGCCCAACTCTTCCGTGAGGAAGCCCGCAATCATCGCCGTCCCTTCGGAACAGGAAACGCGGGAAGGGTTCGCCGGGATCGTCAAGGGTCAGACGCCCGCCGGGTGGGTCACTCAACTCCTCAGTAGCGGGACAGTTGTCGCGATTCCGCTGATGGTGGAGCGAAGTTTCGACCATGAGCTCGCTTCCCTATCGTGGCGTGCCAAGATGAACCGGCGCCAACTTCTGCACAGGGTCGGGTTTGTTATCGGAAGGCCGCTGGTCGGACTCGAGGTGCAGCAGGTCGTCGCGCTCGGGAGGGCGCTTTCGCTGTTTAAGGACATCGACCCGGATCGAATTGGGGTTATGGGGATCGGCCAGGGAGGCATGACCGCGCTCTATGCAGCCGCAGTAGACGAGAGATTCGCCGCCGCCGCCGCGATCGATTATTTTCAGGCTCGCGAAAGCTGCTGGAAAGAACCTGTTGACCGCATGCTGTACGGTCAGCTTAACGAATTTGGGGATGCGGAAGCGGCAGCCCTGGTGGCCCCTCGACCTTTGATCGTTCTCAGTCACTCCTCCGGGCCGATCTCCGTTTCCTCGGTTGAGAACGAAGCCGGAAGGGCTCATCGCTTTTACGATGGTCTCGGCCTTTCCGGAAATCTGCAGGTCGCGCAGGGTGCCGATCCCCTGAATTCAGGCGCCCGGCAACTCAGTTCGCTTTTAGGCTCCACCCAGAATTCCGGCACTGGTGCCTTCAGCTTTCGAGTCTCGCAAGATCAAGTCGAAGATGCGAGAAACGAGCATTTTCATTCTCTCTATCATTACCTTCGTCGGCAGTGTGAGGAGAGCGACGCTATCAGAGAGAGATTCTGGCAACTGGACTCCGCGTCCGAAGCAGATCGCCCCCAGCGGGTGGAAGCGCTCCACAGTGAGCTGAAAAAGCTCATGGGAGAGGTCTCTACTGAGGGCGTACCGCTCAACGCCCGCACCCACCTGATCGAGGCGAATGACAGGTTTGCTGCATATGATGTTCTTCTGGATGTCGTTCCGGGGGTAGAAGCCTGGGGGCATCTGTTGATACCTCGAGGGATCGAAGGGCTTGCTCCGGCTGTCGTCGCTCAGCATGGCGGTGGAGGTCTTCCCGGAATGTTGACGGGCGTTGGCAAGGAGGATCCGGGACCCTACCACTTGTTTGCAGCTCACCTTGCGGAGCAGGGTTTCGTGGTGTTTGCACCACTCGTGGCGGTGGGCAACCGGCCTTATCCCGAGGCCCGGGACCGTCAAGAAGAGGTCTATCTCGGGATTGATAGGGCGATCAACTCCAAGGTGCAGATGGCGGCAGCGCTGGGCATGATGCGGACTAGCATCGAGCAGGCCAAGCTTCGCCGCGTGATCGACTTTCTTCAGACGCTTCCTTTTGTTAACGGCAAAGAGATCGGTTATTACGGGCTTTCCTATGGCGGTTATTCCGTAACCTGGATGACCGCTCTGGAACCTCGTATAACGGCGAGCGTGATCTCCGGA
Organism: uncultured Acidobacteriota bacterium; assembly: GCA_963777605.1. Classification (GTDB taxonomy): domain Bacteria; phylum Acidobacteriota; class UBA6911; order RPQK01; family JAPXNP01; genus CAVZRV01. The sequence continues at coordinate 89,070 of CAVZRV010000031.1, read as the reverse complement.
CACTTCAATGACTGGAGACCTAAAATCACGAGCGACAGGATTGCGACCAGTTATCTGCGGCACCCCGATGAAGACTTTTCGAACTGGGACGTACTCCATCGCTTCACGCATCGTGAGCTTATTGCGGCGATGTGGCCTAGAGCCGTCTTGATCGAGTATGGGGAGCACGACGCTGTTACCCCGCCCGGCTGGCATCGGAGAGCCTGGAGGAGGTTGCAGGATCTGGCTCGGGCCTGGGAAATGGAGGACCGGATCGGCAGAGATTACTTTCAGGGAAATCACGAGATCTATTTCATCGGGGCACTCGATTTTCTGAACCGTTGGCTGCATCCGGAGAAAGCGGCGTGGCGTGATTCTTCGAGGTATCCCGGAACGCCAGATTCGAAGGCGGGATGGGGGCCGGGAGAGAAGGCCCAACCCGGTTTAATTACCGATCAGATCGACAGCGGCGGAGCGAGTATCATCCGGGGAGAGTTTTATGTTTCCGAGTCTGCACCGGTCTTTTCGGGGATCTCCTTTCGTCTCACAAGAGCGGCCAACCCTGGGGATGTTCTCGTTCGATACGGGTCCGAAGAGGAAACTGCCGACGTTGGAACCGCACGGGTCAACGCGGCACTCGTACCGGAAGCGGGGGGTAGCTGGGTTGACGCCCGAATCGTCCCGGTTCGTCTCAATCCGAGGAAGCTCTATCATTTTGAGGTTTCCGTCGAATGGGGATGGAAGGATCAGGGCGACTACTACGTCGCCTACGGCCCGGCACCCCTCGGAGGCAAACCCATTGAGCCACATTTCCCGATATCGTTTCGGACCCTCACCAAACCGAGCGACTGAGCAGGCAGCGCTCTTCAGGGGTGTGATCGTTGGGCTCGACTGCCCCGGCGCTCCGAAACAGCGCTAGTGGGTCGGGCGCATATCGGGTCATTTCGGCACGGCCGGCGAGTCGCCCCGGACCTCGACGATCATGTCGAACCATTCTCCGTAGCGGCGACCGTCCAGAGTCACGTCGAAGGCGACCATAGTCTTGCCCTCAGCACCGGGCGATGCCTGGAGCCGGAGTGGGAGGATTATGCTGGACTTTGCTGCAACGGAACCTTCGATGATTCGTGGATCGACCGACAGCCCCCCGGCTGTGTGGATTTCAATGTGATGGCGCTGAGGGCGATCCCTGAAATTCCTCACGTGCAGGCTGACCTGGAGGCCTTTGGCAGGCGCCAACCGGACCCGGTACGGTTCGGCACGGACCCAGAACGGATCATACCAGTAACGATAGTCCTCGTCGTTGGCGAGAGCCTGAAAGGCCGTGCGCATCCGGAAAGCCCAATCCTGGTACCTCCCGATGAGTTGAGCGGGGTTATCCATGACCCAGGAATGTCCGCCGATCAGAAGATCCGGCTGAATGCGAGCCAGGAACTGGGCTCCGTAAATGTAGCCCTCCTCGAGGATCGAACTGTTGTGGGCCACCACCGCTTCGTGCCCGTCCTGACTGGGGTCTTCGGGATTGGCAAAGAGGTTGTCGCCGGTAAACACAACCGTTCTGCCGTCGATCAACCCGTGCAGGCCCATCGCGAACTCGGTTTGCCCGGGCATCCAGTCGGACGTGAGGTGATATCCCTCCCAGTCGAAAGTCTCGCCGGACCTCAGGATTCGATCCGGTTTGATGCCGTCGATTCCCTGGCCGTAAGCTTCGACGGGCGCTGCGTAATCGAACCACTCCGGATGTTCGACCTGGGCCGCCATCCGATCCAGGACCCAGATCTTCGTGCCCCATTTCTCCCGCAGGTGAGGTGCCTGCAGCATGTGGTCTCCATGCATGTGACTGAAGAGGACCGCGTCAATCTGTTTAAGGCCGAGTCTCTGCTTCATCAATTCGATCGTCCGATCCAGAAAAGCCGGGTCGATGAGTCCGCAGTCGACCATCAACCCGTGACCGCTGTCAGCGAGGATGAGCGTAAAGTTGGGTGAGTAGTTCGGACCTTTGAGCTTGAAGACGTGTTCCGAGACTTGCCACACATTGGGAACCTTCGTCGGGCGAGAGACCCGGTCCTGATCGGCGCTCGAGAAGGTACCGGCTGGATAGCCTCTGATCAGAGTCTGGGCCAGCGCCCGAAGTTTCTCCTGGAATATCCGCAATTGAGCTGTCGGTTCTTGAATGACCGGTCCATGTGAAGGGAGCAACAGGGATAGTCCGTGGTCCGCCAGCAGCGCCGCCGATCCATGGAGCGCGTAAATCCCGGCGGCGAAGCCGTAGTCCCACTCGGTGTCAAACCAGTTGTGCATTCGCGCCCCATCGAGCATCACGTCACCCGAAAATGCGACCAGGCGTCCGCCGTCGTCATGAAGAAGATAGGACATGCTTCCGGGGCTGTTGCCGCGGGTATCAAGGCACCAAAACTCGCGGCCTTGCCAGTCAAATGTATCCATCTTCGCGAAGGCGCGATCCAGTCGGATGGGCTGCAGTGGAGGCCGGACATAGCTCGAACCATGTATCGTGAAGGCATCCCGAAGGCTTGGATTCATCTTGCGAAACTCAAGGGGTTGCTCGAAAAGGGCTCTCTCCGCTTCGGGACCACCTATTCGAGGCTGCCACCGCTTGAGGGAAGGGTAGCCCTGGTTTTGTTCGCGGTGGTGATGAGTGAAAAGAACCCAGTCCACTTTGCGGATGCCGATTTCCTGAAGGTGCTCGAGGACGGTTCCGTCGCCGAGATCGACAAGGATGGCCCGGTCACCCTGACGAACGACATAAACATTGCAGGTATCGGTCCAGAGGAAGACGTCTGGAAGACCCAATGGCGCAAGATCCTGGAACCCGGATGGACTCGCCTCGGCGATTGACTGCCCCGCCCAGTTGGCGGCAAACGGAGCAATCATCGAAAAAAGAACAATGGAAATTAACGAAACCGTCTTCATGGCCTGATCCTCACTTCCCGGGCAGTCGGGCGGAAAATCCCGGCTTCGCGTCTGGATCCGCATTTTAGGTCTTGCAGAACGCAAACTAAACCCGTATAAAATTGAGATCTAATTCATTCAACTTATCTCAAAACGGGACCCGTTGTTCAAGGGCTGATCCCGCATGCGAGGAGCATCCTCTTATTTCGAAGAGGGGCCGGGGGTGTGATCCGTTTTGAACAGCAAGCGCGATGAGGAGATCTTCATGGAAAAGTCAGGACCGGGATCCGGAGGCAGGGGCCGGGCAGGAGGCGGACCGAGCCGGCGCGATTTCCTGAAAACCGGAACACTCGCAGGGGCCGCCGGAATTGCCAGGACGGGTGCCGTCTCCGGGGCAGCGAATCGGAGTGCCGAGGGAGCTGAGGAACCTCTCGTTCCTCAGCCGGGAGACATTGTTCTGGAGAATCGGGAAGCGCGCCTCGTGATTGGCTCGGATGGATCGGCCCGCAGCCTTTTGCACAAGAAGACCGGAGAGGAATGTCTGATTCCGAATCCCGGGGTCAAGATCTTCTCTGTCACCCAGTATCGGCCGTATGAAAATGAGCTGCAGCTGCGTTACCCGGCCAAGAGCAGGACCTTTCCGGCTCGCTCAGTGCGGAGGTCCGGAGACCGCCTGATTGTTGACTTCGAACTGGTGGATCATGAAGTAACTATCAAGACCGGCGTAACTGATTCCTACTTCAGCTTTTCCGTCGAGAAAATCGTTGCTGCGGCCAAGCCGGGTTTCCGGGAAAAGCGGCCGACCCCACTCGATGAAATTTGCCTGATTCAGTTGCCGATCCGAGACCGGAAGAATTTCGGTGAGTGGCTCAATGTTCAGTGGGATGAATCCGTCGCTGTCTGCGTAATGGGGACCAATCCGTACCCGAGGATCGATGCGTACGCTCGGGAAGGTTTCCACCTGATGCAGGCTGCCGCCGTGCGGGAAGTCAAACTCGAGGGAGTAGGGGCTGCCGTTGTTGTGACGGCTGGGGACCGCGTCCTCGACGGTGTCGCAGCGGTTGAAAAGGATTTTGGGTTGCCGGATGGAGTCGAGAGTCGACGACGAAGGGAGTACCCGTATTCCTATTACTGGGTGAGCGACGTCAGCCCGAACAATATTGATAATCACCTCGTCTACGCGAAACGCGGAGGCTTCCGGACCTTCATGATCTATTACACGGCCTTCGCACAGGCACCCGGGCATTATCTGTTTCGGAAAGACCGCTATCCGCGAGGCCTTGAGGATCTCCAGGAGGTCGTTCGCAAGATCAAGAATGCGGGCCTGATCCCCGGTCTGCATCACCACTACAACAAGGCGTTCGGAATGGACCCGTACATTACTCCGGTGCCCGATCCGAGATTGAACTTGCGACGTATCTTTACCCTCGCTCGCAATGTCGCCGTTGACGAGACCGAGGTTGAAATCGAAGAAGATCCGCGGGGGTGTGATCTCGACTCGCCGGAGAAATTTCTCAAGTTGGATGATGAACTGATTGAGTACGGCTCTTACACGACCGAGCGACCCTACCGGTTTCTGGGCTGCAAGCGCGGAATCTTCAACACGACGGCCGCAGTTCACGAGTCGGGGCGGAAGTTCGGGCTGCTGGGTGAAGTCTCAGGCGTGATCGGCGTGTACGACCAGAAAACCAGCATCCAGGAGGAGGTCGCACGGCGCCTCGGAAAGCTCTATGCCGATGCGGGATTCCAGTTTGCCTATTTTGACGGTGCCGAGGACGTACCGCCGCCATACTGGTTCACTGTTTCACGTGCGCAGTGGCTCACCTGGGAAGCGATGAATCCCCGCCCCCTTTTCTCCGAGGGTGCCTGCAAGTCGCATTTCAGTTGGCATATCCTGACTCGGGGCAACGCATTCGACATTTTTCGCCCTGAAGTGCTGAAGGAGGCAACGCGCGCGCATCCGGGGGAGGAAGCCCCCCGGATCGGGAAGGATTTTACCGGCCTGAACTTTGGCTGGATCGGGTACTGGGATCCGGGACCGGACACTATCGGAACCCAGCCGGATATGCTGGAGTTCGTGACCAGTCGAGCAGCGGCGTGGAACTGTCCGATCTCATTTCGGGGGATGCTGGAGGCGTTCGAAAACCATCCCCGGACGCCGGACAACCTGGAAGTACTCCGAAGATGGGAGGAGGTCAGGGTTCAACGCTGGTTGACGCCGGCTCATCGGGAGGCGCTCAAAGACCTGGCGCAGGAGCATGTTTTACTTATCAACCCGGCCGGCGAATTCGACTTGCAGCCTTACTGGAAAATTGAAGGAGCCGGCAGAGGCGATGACCACCTGCGAGCGTTCATTTTCGATTATCACGAGACGCCATGGGTGGTTTATTGGCACACATCCGGAGACGGCCGGGTTGAACTGGAGTTGCCCGGGAGTCGCCCGAAACTCTGGCAGGAACCGTCCGTCCGACCGGTCGGTTTCCAGACCACTGCGGGTCGGCTCGTCCTCCCGGTAGCCGGACGCCTCTACCTCGAGTGCCCGGGATTGTCCCGGGAGCAGGTGGAGACTGCGTTTCGGGAAGGACAACTGACTTGAGGAAGACTACGGGGGTTAATGACTTCGGGAGGGTCGGATCACCTGGGAGCGGACCGTGTCCACGTCGGAGATTCGCGCCGCAATTCATGTGGCTGGGCCTGCTGTTTGTCTGGCTTGGAATTGGTAGTGTATTTGGGTATCAGTCCGGTCTGGAGGACCAGAAACTGGGCGACGGCTCCAGCCTGAACGCGAGGCTGGACTGGTTTCAGGATCTTAAGTTCGGATTCTTCGTCCATTTCGGAATTTACAGTCAGTGGGGCTGTATCGAGTCGTGGCCACTGGTCGAGGCGGACAAGTGGGCGCGGCCCGACAGCCTGAAGGCCTGGATCGAGCGGGACAGGAATCTGGATCGCTTCAGGACCGACTACTGGAATTTGAACCGGACTTTCAATCCGCAACGCTTCAATCCGACAGAATGGGCTGAGATCGCTCGTGATGCCGGGATGAAGTACTTCGTGTTCACGACCAAGCACCATGACGGTTTCTCGATGTTCGATACCCGGGCCTCGGATTACCGGGTTACGAATCGGGATTGTCCGTTCAGCAGGGATCCACGGGCAAACATCGCCCTTGAGGCTTTCAACGCCTTTCGCGAAGCCGGGTTTGCGATCGGCGCCTACTATTCGAAAGCGGACTGGCACCACCCGGACTATTGGGATCCATCGCGGCCTGCTCCGACCCGGAATCCAAATTACGATACGGCGGCCGAGCCCGAAAAGTGGAGCCGATTTGTGAATTTCGTTCACAGACAGATTGAGGAACTGGTCACAGGCTATGGTCCGATTGACATCCTGTGGCTGGATGCCGGCCAGGTTCGTCCGCCCAGCCAGGACATTCGAATGGATGACCTGGTGGCGATGGCGCGAAGCCACCAGCCGCGTCTTCTGGTTGTGGACAGAACCGTCGGAGGCCGACACGAAAACTACCGCACCCCGGAACAGAAGGTTCCCGAGACGCCGCCTTCGTTTGTCTGGGAGACCTGCATGACCATGGGAGACCAGTGGTCTTTCAAGCCGGGCGACAATTACAAGTCCACCCGTGAACTGGTCCATCTGCTGGTAGATATCGTTGCCAAGGGGGGCAACTTTTTGCTCAACGTCGGGCCTCAGCCGGATGGCCGTTTGCCGGAGAAGGCCGTTCAACGGATGCGAGAGATCGGAGCGTGGATGAAAGTCAACGGAGCCGCGATCTACGGGACGCGGCCCATTCCGCCTTACAAGCAGGGGGCGATTGCCTTTACGCGTAAGGGCAACACACTTTTCGCGATTCGCCTTTTTGAGGAGGGTGAACGCGTGCCGGGCGATGTCTCGATTGACGGGTTCCGGCCCGTTCCCGGGTCCAAAGTCGAACTCCTTGGCTACCCTGAGGCGCTGCGCTGGGAAAGTACCGAAGACGGAACCCGACTGTTCCTCCCCGAAGGCGGAAATAGATCGTCGTCCCCGCCACTGGCGTTGGTGTTTCGTCTCCGGACAGATGACTGACTCTAAGGAAGAGCTGAGGTCAAGCCCGCATGGGTAATCTGAATCGAGATGGTGCGCAACTATGAATCAATGGGCCAATTCAAAACTTCTGTTGGAACGTTCCAGTCGTTCACTTGCGGGAGGCGTCAGCAGCAATGTGCGTCTCGGTTCGAAACCCCTGCCGCTTTTCTTCGAGAGGGCAGAGGGGTCGAAGATCTATGATGTCGACGGGAATCGCTACGTCGATTTCGTCCTTGGCCAGGGGCCGTTGTTGCTGGGGCACTCACACCCGGAAGTGCTCAAGGCTGTTGAGAAGGCGATGAAGTCCGGCCAGCTTTTTGCGGGTCAGCACCAACTCGAGATCGATGTTTCGGAAGCGCTGGTTCGCCTGGTCCCTTGCGCTGAGCTTTGCCGCTTCAGCTTGAGTGGTTCGGAGGCGGTTCAGGCTGCGATTCGACTGGCGAGGGCGGCGACGGGGCGCCCGCTGATCCTGCGCTTTGAAGGCCACTATCACGGCTGGTTTGACAATGTCCTGGTCAGTGTTTCTCCCGACCTGGAGCGGGCGGGCCCTCGAACTTCTCCCGCCGCCGTCCTCGCAACAGCCGGGCAGTCGGAGAGTGCGGCCCGGGAGTGTCTGGTGCTCCCATGGAACGACCTTCCACTGGTCGAAGAGCTGTTCCAGAAGCGTGGAGAACAGATAGCGGCTGTGATCAGCGAGCCGATGATGTGCAATACGGGAGCGATCGAACCGGTTTCAGGCTTTCTGTCGGGGCTGCGTGACGTCTGTGACAGGTATGGGGCCCTCCTCGTGCTGGACGAAGTCATCACCGGTTTCCGACTGGGCCTCAGCGGAGCGCAGGGATATTACGGTGTCACTCCTGATCTTGCGACTTTCGGCAAGGCGATGGCGGGGGGCTTTCCCAACTCGGCCCTGGTGGGAAAGCGGCAATACATGGAATTGTTCGGTCGTGGAGTCAACCATTCCGGAACGTTCAACAGCAACGTGATCTCGATGGCCGCGACTGCGGCGGCGCTCCGGCAGTTGGAGGCCGAGGACGGAATTGTCTATCGGCGCCTGCAGGAAGTCGGCACCGCGCTGATGGAGGGCCTCGGGGAGATTGCCCGAAAGTGGAGTGTTCCTTTGCGTATTCAGGGTCTTCCGATGGCTTTCCACGTCTCCTTTGGAGAAGGCGGACCGGTACGTGACTATCGGGAACTGGTTCAGAGTCGCGACCAGCAGAGGTACGCGGAATTTGTCGTCGCGATGCTCAGGAAAGGGGTCCGACTGTTGGAACGAGGGATCTGGTACGTCTCAGCGTCCCACACGGAAGCGGACGTTAGTGAAACTCTCAAAGCGGCAGAGGAAGTTCTTGCCGCTTGAAAAGGCGGCCGCGGGAATCTACAGGAGCGTCCGGCCGACTGGCCTGGGCACACACGGGGATCGACGCGGCGGTGGAGACAGTCGTTGCCCGGATTGAACTGTGCCGGAGGAGACACGAGGAATGTTTGACCTGCTGATCCAGGGTGGGCGTGTGATCGATGGCACGGGCACACCCTGGTTTTTGGGAGATGTGGGCGTCCTTGGAGGCCGGATCGCGGAAATCGGACAACTCCGAGGCCGTTCAGCCCGCCACACGGTCAATGCGGACGGCTGTATCGTGTGTCCCGGTTTTTTCGATCTGCACACCCATTCCGATCTGGATTTGTTCGCCGACCCGCTGCATGAATGCAAGCTGCGACAGGGCATCACGACCGAAGTTCTGGGACACGATGGTCTTGGTTTGGCTCCCGTGACCTCTCGCACGGCCGCCGTCCTCCGTGAGCGGCTGGCGAGTTGGAATGGTGAACCCGACATCGACTGGAATTGGAGTTCCATCACCACTTACCTCGACCGTTTCGAGGAGACAACTGCTGTAAATGTCGCGATGCTCGTTCCGCACGGGACGGTCCGGATGGCGGTCATGGGGATGGCTGACGGCAGGCCCACGCCCGACCAGTTGACACGGATGAAACGCCTCGTTGATTTGGGAATGAAAGAAGGGGCGGTTGGCCTCTCCACCGGGCTTACCTACGTCCCGGCAATGTATGCCGATGATGCAGAAGTCGTTGATCTCTGCAAAGCTCTCCGGCCCTACCACGGCTTTTACTGCCCTCACCACAGGAACTATGGCATCGAAGTGCTCCAGGCCTGCTACGACTGCATTGAAACATCGCGTCGAGCCCGCGTGCCGCTTCACCTGACCCATTGTCACGTCAGCACCCCGTCCAACCGAGGGAGAGCCGGAGAACTGCTGGCTGCCGTTGATCAGGCGAGACGAGATGGCGTCGAAGTCACCCTGGACAGCTATCCGTACCTGGCCGGGAACACATACCTCCACTCTCTGTTGCCGAGTTGGGTCCAGAAAGGGGAAACCAATGAAGTTCTCGATCGGCTGCGAATTCCGGAAATTCGATCTCGGGTTCGTCATGAGGTCGAGGTAACCGGATCCGACGGGTTCTTTGGAATGCCGGTTGATTGGGAGATGATCCAGATTGGCAGCATTCTTGGAGAGGGTGATCCCGGCCTTGCCGGACAGTCTCTCCTCAAGGCAGCTGCGCTGTCCGGAAAGACGCCGTTCGACCTGTTTCTGGACCTGGTGATCCAATCCAGATTTCGGGTCTCCTGTCTCGTGCACATCGGGGAAGAAGGCAATGTCCGGGAGATCATGTGCCATCCGGCTCACATGGTGGGCAGTGACGCAATTCTAATCGGTTCCCGTCCCCACCCCAGAGGCTGGGGCTCCCATGCGCGGTTTTTGGGACATTACGTGCGTGACTTGGGACTTCTGACCTGGGAGGAAGGAATCCGCAAGATCACATCCGGTGCGGCAAGAAGGGTGGGAGCGTTGGATCGGGGAATCCTTCGGCCCGGGTTCTCTGCGGACCTGACTGTATTCGCCCCCGACCAACTGAACGACACGGCCACCTACGAAAATCCAATCAGCCTTGCCCGGGGAGTTGATTGGGTTGTTGTCAACGGGAAGATCGTTCTCGAACGAGGTTCCCCGACCGGTCTGACTCCGGGTCGTGCGCTTCGGGCACCTTACGGGCGAACGCCGGTCCGCGTCGAGGAAGATCTGTCCTCGATTCTTGATCGAATGGCCTGATTGCAGGACTTGAACGGGACCCCATATCGGGATCGCCGCTGATTAACTGATCTCATATCGCCCGACGGTGTGATGAGAGGAGAATGCAATGCCGCGACAATCCATTAGACATCCTGATAAGAAGGTAGTAACCGGGGCTTACTCAGACGGAGTGGTCTTAGATGGCTGGCTGTATGTGAGCGGTCAGGGACCGCTCGATCTTTCAACCGGGAACGTCGTACCTGGAACCATCGAAGAGCAGACAAGACTGACGTTGTCCCACGTCGGAAAGATCCTGGCGGCTGCCGGTTGCGACTTCGAAGACGTGGTTAAGTGCACATGCTATCTCAGTGACATCGAAGATTTCGACCGGTTCAATGCCACGTATCGAGAGTTCTTTCCGAATGTCCCCCCTGCGAGAACCACCGTCCAGGCAAAACTCTGGGGAGGGATTCGGGTCGAGATTGACGCCGTTGCCAGAACGAACGGGGAGATCCAATGAGCGGGAATGCATTGCCGGAGCTCAATCCTGCCGAGATTCCTGTTGGAATCGTTGGAGTCGGTCTCATGGGGACCAGCATTGCTTCCTGCCTGCTGGCCTCAGGCCATCGTGTCAAAGGCTATGAGAAGGATCTGCAACATCGACTCCTGGCTCCGGTCGAGGTCAGGCGGCAACTGCAGGAACTCCTCGACGAGGAGTTCCTGGTGGGCGATCTTCAGGAGTTGATGAGTCGCTTCCACCTGGTGGAGGACCCCGGGGGACTGGGTGACAGTCACCTGGTGGTCGAGTGCGTCACCGAAGACCTGGCATCGAAGAAAGAGACCCTGAGAAGAGTCGAACAGGAGATTGAGCCGACTGCAATTATCGGCAGTAATACGTCGGCCATTCCCCCGACCATTTTGCAGCGGGGTCTGACCCACCCCGAACGCGTTCTTGGCATCCACTGGTCCGAACCGGCGCACGTTACGCGATTCATGGAGATCATCAAAGGGGAGGAGACCCGGGAGAAACATGTTGTAACCGTGACCGCCCTGGCAAGGCTCTGGGGGAAAGAGCCGACCGTGCTCAAGCAGGACATTCGGGGGTTCATTACCAACCGGGTTTCGTATGCCATGTTCCGGGAAGCATTGCACCTGGTGGAGTCCGGGGTCGCGAGTGTGGAGGATGTCGACCGGTCTTTGCGAAACGACGTTGGTTACTGGATCACTTTCGCCGGGCCCCTTCGCTACATGGATCTGATGGGAGTGGAGGCCTATGAAAAGGTGATGAGTGAACTCCTGCCCGAGCTCTGCTCCAGTCCGGAGGTGCCCCGGTTGATCAGGGAGGTGGTCGACTCGGGGGGGCGGGGGATTTCCAACGGCCGAGGATTTTACGAGTACACTCCCGAGGAGTCCCTGCTCTGGAAGCACCGATTTCACGAGTTCAACTTCGAAATTCATCGCCTGGCGATGAATTATCCGGAAACCCTGCCGGAAAAAGAGAGTTCCGATCGCGAAGGCGATAAATCCTCAGGGTCAGGATCCGAGCCCGACCCGGGCCGGGCCCAGGCGAATCGATGAAGCCGTGATTGGCTGGTGTCCGGTTCGTCGTGAGAGATCGATGAATCGATGAATAAGCCGACGGATGTCTCATCGATTGGAGCCGAATTTTACCTGCTAATCCCGGCGAATCGGGTTCCGCTGAAGTTTGAGGCGGAAACGCACCCGGGCAGTATTGACGCCGCGACGGATGTGTTGACTGGTCTACCATTAGCGGAGCGGGTTTCGACTCACGCATGGAGGAAGTTGATCGCTCCCGTCCCCGCGGCGGAATCTTCGGGAGACGTTTGAACCTCGCTTCGGAAGTCTGCTTTTCACGTCTCGTTGGTGGTTTTTGGTGTTCTGGATAGGACGATCAAACCCCCGGCGGTTCTCTCTTGCCCGTCCTGACTCCTGCAATTAGAATTATTGACAATTTGAGATGGAAACTTCATAGTCCATATCATCTGATTCATGTTTCGAGGAAGGAAATTTCCCTTGAATAAGCGTCGATTCTGTTTCTGTTGCGGCTTTATCTGCTTGCTGATTCAGGTGTTCGCTCATGCTCAGGATGCCGGCACAGTTGTCGGGACTGAACCTCTGACCTGGCAGGGCGACCTCTCTGAAATGATGGTCGCGGGGATTGACCGGTATCTCAGCCGTGCCCTCGCAGAGTCGGTCGGAAAGCGTGAGAAGTTCTGGCAAAGGGACTTCGCTTCTGCCGAGGCGTACTCTGCGTCAGTTGAAGGCAACCGGGAGGATTTCAGGAGGATCATCGGACTTGTCGACAAGCGGGTCTCGGCAAACCTGGAGATTTTTGGAGATTACCCCGGAGTCTCTACGGTCGCGGAAGCCGGGGTTTTCACCATTTCTCAAGTCCGGTGGGAGTCGGTTGCAGGAGTCTGGAGTGAAGGACTGCTCCTGCAGCCGAAGGGAAAACCCTTGGCCAGGATTGTCGCCATTCCGGACGCCGACCAGACTCCGGAGCAGTTGTCGGGGTTGGCGCCCGGCATCAAGCCCGCTTCGCAGTTTGCCCGGACGTTAGCCGCGAACGGATTCCTGGTTCTGGTGCCGACACTGATTGATCGTTCGAGTGAGTTCTCCGGAAACCCTGAACTCGGTGAGACCCAGGGAATGACGAACATGCCTCACCGTGAGTGGTTGTACCGCATGGCTTACGAGATGGGGCGCCACTTGATCGGTTACGAAGTTCAAAAGGTACTCGCTGCGGTCGACTGGTTTAAGGAGCAGGACCCGTCGACTCCGATCGGTCTCGTCGGTTATGGAGAGGGAGGTCTGATCGCCTTTTACGCCGCCGCGGCCGATCAGAGGATCAGCGCATGTCTTGTGAGCGGGTACTTCCAACCCAGAGAGTCGGTCTGGGAGGAGCCGATCTACCGGAACGTCTGGTCGCTCCTGCAGGAATTCGGGGATGCCGAGATTGCCGGTTTGATCATTCCCAGAGGCCTCGTGATCGAAAACAGCCAGATGCCACGAGTCGAGGGACCGCGGCCTGCGGAGGAAGGGAGAAGAAATGCCGCTGCCCCGGGCAGGATAGAGACTCCACCGGCCGAACGGATTTTCTCCGAATTTGAAAGGGCCCGGACTCTTTCAGCCAAACTGCCGGAAACCGCCCGGGGTACTATCCAGTTGATTCCTGCGAAGGGCCCCTTGGACCGGGGCGAATTCGGATCGGAAGATGCGTTGCAGGCATTTCTTGGCGCGCTTGTGCCCGGCGCGACTCCTCAGATTTCGATCCAGTCACAGTCCCTGCGAGACCTCAGAGCCGGCTTCGACCCGAGGGAACGCCAGCGCCGGCTCGTGAGTCAAATCCAGGATCACGTTCAGCATCTGCTCAAGGTTTCGCACCGAGTTCGAGATCAGCGCTTCCTGGACAGGATGCCGATGAGTTCGGCCCGCGATTTCGAGGACGCCGCCAGGAAATATCGGCAGCAATTCTGGGAGGAGGTCATTGGGAAGGTGGATGATCCGCTCCTTCCCCCGGCCGCCAGGAGTCGCAGGGTCTATGACCGACCGGGTTGGACCGGATACGACGTAGTCCTCGATGTTTGGCCCGACGTATTCTCCTGGGGAGTGTTGCTGTTACCCAAGGACCTGAAACCAGGCGAAAGGCGCCCGGTTGTGGTCGCACAGCACGGTCTCGAAGGCCTGCCCCGCGATGTCATCGAAAACGGAGTCGACAGCTTCGGAGCCTACCAGGCATTTGCCGCGCGGCTTGCGGATGAAGGTTTCATCGTGTTCGCTCCTCACAATCCGTATCGGGGACAGGAGAAGTTCCGCAAGCTCCAGTTCATGGCCAATCCGCTCAAACTCTCGTTGTTCTCGTTCATTGTCGGACAGCATCAACAGCTGCTTCGGTGGCTGAAAAGCCTGCCTTATGTCGACCCGGATCACATCGGCTTCTACGGGCTGAGTTACGGTGGCAAGACGGCCATGCGCGTACCTGCAATTCTCGAGGATTACAATTTGTCCATCTGTTCGGGCGATTTCAACGAATGGATTTGGAAGAACGTGACTGTTGACTGGCAGAATAGTTACATGTATACGCGGGAATACGAGATGTATGAGTTCGACCTCGGCATGACCTACAACTATGCGGAAATGGCTTATCTGATGTTCCCGCGTCCGTTTATGGTCGAACGTGGCCACCGGGACGGTGTGGGACTCGATGAATGGGTGACCCACGAGTATGCAAAAGTGCGGAGGCTGTATGATGAGTTGGGTCACGGCGATCGGACCCGCATCGAGTTCTTCAACGGAGTTCACGAGATCCATGGAGTAGGGACCTTCGAGTTTCTTCATCGCTTTCTCGATTGGCCCGGAAGATGACGCGGGACATTCCTTCATCGGCGGAGTTGTTCAACATTCTTGGCCGTTTCGGTTTGGCTCGCTACCGGTCCCTTGAGAAGGCTGGCGGTACCGCCTCCCCCAAGTGGGTGGTGGACGGTCCTGAGGGAAGATTTGTGCTGCGCATGCGGCCGGCTGACGAGCCGGGAGAGTTGGCTGTCGCGTTTGACCATGCCATTCTTCGGCTTTGCCATGGGGCAGGCTTGCCGGTTCCGTTGCCGCGTCCGGCGTTGGACGGGATGACCTGGTTGTGCCACGGCGAACATCTTTACGAAGCTCTGAGCTGGTTGACAGGTTCAGCCTTCGATCCGAATGACTCGGACTCAGTTTTCGAACTGGGAAGGTTTCTGGCGAGATTTCACCGAGTACTGTCCACGGTATCACCGCCGGGCAAGAATGGCATGCTCAGAGAAGATCATCCGGACCTTCTCCAGCCCTACGTTTCATCACTTCGAGAACTTTGTGATGATCCGGCCAGGAGGCGGGGACTTGCGGCTTTCGAGGAAGAGCTGGAAAGGAGCCGTGAGCGACTTGACACCTTCTTGTACGATCACCTTCCCAAGTCGATCATTCACGGAGATGTCCACCCGGGGAATGTCCGATTTCACAATTCCAAGGTCTCCGCCGTCTATGATTTCGATTACGTCAGCCGACAGAGCCGGGTGCGTGACCTGTCCGACGGGCTCATGTTTTTTGCTGCGAAGCACCAGTCTCCGTTCAATCCTGACGAAATCTGGAGTCTCACCCAGCCCTTCGAACTGGAGTTGCGTCGGGCTGTTCTCCTCCTGAGGGGGTACGAGACTCTTGTCCCACTGGATGGCGTTGAGTGGGAAGCACTCCCATTGCTGATTCGATCGCGATGGATTCAGATGCGCCTGAGGGGAAGCAGAAAAGTTCAGCCTTCCGAGAGGGTTGATTTCGTTCTTGGACCGTTTCCAATCGTCAACCGCTGGCTCGACGAGCGGTCGCCGGAATTTTTCCACAGTTTGCGTGAAGAGGTCCGGAATTCGTTCTCGGGAAACGAACTCAGGGAGCCGGGCTAGGATGATTCACTCCCGGGAGACCATGCGGTTGCTTCAGCTTTCTACGGAGAGGACTGGATGACGGATCAGGTAATTCGAGTTGGTGTCATCGGCTGCGGGCAGTTCATGAGTCGACAGCATATCCAGACAATCGGACGAAGCCCTGGGCTACGTCTGCAGCACCTCGCCGACCGTGACAGTGAGCGGCTGGGCCGGGTGGCGGCGAGGTACGAGGCCGTCCGCACCAGTGTTGACTGGCAGCATCTGGTTGAGGACCCGGAGGTTGACGTAGTCGTAGTCGGTGTCGTGCCGCATTTGCACGCGTCGATGGCCCGGGCCGCACTGCGGAACGGAAAACCGGTGTATGTCGAGAAGCCTCTGGCTGAATCGGTCGAAGATTGCCTTGCGGTGCAGCGAGAGGCGGCAAGGCGAGGGATTCCGGTCGCGGTGGGGTTTAACCGGCGCTTCGCCCCAGCTACGAGGCTGGTCCGCCAGGCATTCGACGCTGCAGGTCCGCCGGTGTCGGTCTCTTACCGGATCAGTGACGATGACCGAATCCGGCCTCCGGAACAAAGTTGGAAACGGAGTTGCCGTCTATTGGTAGAAATCGTTCACATTTTCGACTATCTTGCATACCTCTTTCGGTCCGAACCTGAATCGGTCTACGCGCGCGAGGCCCGGTTCAACGATGCAAGCCTTATTGTGGGATTCGAGAATGGCAGCCAGGCCACAATTCTTTCGTCTTCATGGGGAACCATGGAACAGCCCAAGGAACGCCTGGAAGCGATCACAGACCGTGCGGCCGTTGAAATGGAAGACTTTGTGGAAGTGCGGAGCTTTGGAGTCAGGGGATTGCCTGAAGTGACCCGCTTTTCAGGCCGGCCGTACGATGGGTGTGACAATCGCCACGTCAACGATTTCTCCGAACGGGGCAGGACTGCCCTCCTGGAATTGAGACGCTGGTATCAGCGCGCTGCGTTAGACGCCGGTGTCCTGCGGGATTCGTCAGATACGGCAGCCTGGGACAGGTTTCGAACGCTGCTCGGTGACCCGCCACCCCCCCAGATCAACTATGCTCCGAACAAGGGGTGGGGGGAAGCGCTTGAAGAGTTTTGCCAGGCGGTGTCAGAAGGCCGGGTGCCGGAAAATGCGGATGCGGCCGATGGCGCACGTGCCGTGGCCTGTGCTCGAGCCGGAAGGCTGTCAATCGAGCGTGGTGGTGTCGTGAAGCTCGACTCTCAAACGTGGCGCCCGCAACCCCACTAGGACGCAGAGGTCGATGGAGTGGCAGTCGCGATTGACTCTGCTGATCAGTCCAATTCCGGAGGCACATTGCCGTAGGACCAGGCGGAACCTCCGATCGCACCTGGTTGCCCTGCGAACGGCGGGGCGGCTTCTCGCCTCGGAGTGTCCCCCGGTTGAAATCGTTCGGTCAATTCAAGACCAGCCTTAACGAGCCGGTCGCCTGCACCGGCCTCCAGATTGCTGTAGCTGGTCAAGCGCGTTTCGTAACCTCCCCCGTGCTCCCCGAGCGCTTCTCGGGTCGGGACGTAACCAACCGATCCATTACCGAGTTCCACTGGAAATGTGAACGGGAATCGGCTCTTGGCCTTCAGATCGAGCCCGAGCTGACAGAACAACTCTGCCGGGTTGGAAACGAAGACGGCCGGTCCAACCTGCACCGCCTGTACTTCGGCCTGCACTTCCGGCATTTGATCGATCAGAGCCTGGAGCAGGACGATCTCCTTCGCGAAAGTCCATTCAGTTTTTCCAATTTCATCCGGGTTCCTTCGCACTGCAGAAAGACAGTCTCTGACCCGGTCCTCGCGGGGTATTCGTCGCTGAAAAGTGAGCAGTGTTGACGCTGCGCCGACCGGCGTGAGGGCCCCCTTGTCAACGGTCAGTAATGCCTTGACCGCTTCGGCTCCGACCCTTCCGCCTACACGTTTCGCCTCCTCGAGTCCGGTTCGACGTTTATAAGGGCTCAGGTTGTCTACCTGGGTCACGTCTGCGCAGGCACCCTGGAGGAACACAACTGGAACACCCGTACCGAAAACGGCCTGGAGCGTCTTCTCCATGTAGTAGATCCAGTTCGCAGAGATACCGCCCGGGTTGGTCGTGGCATGACACGCGAAGTTGACAATGCATCCGATCAGGGAGTCGTTTGCGTCCCAGGCTCCAAGGACCCCGACTTGAGGATCAATCGGGCCGGCGGGTTCCACGATGTCGGGATTCCCTTGACCAGGGTGGGTGTAGGTCAACCCGTTCGACATCCTGAAACGACGATTGAAACTAACCCCGTCTTCGAATCCGAATCCGACGCCACACCTCGCCGCAACCCGTTCTCGGTCGGCCTCCGCTACTCCTGCCACGACCGCCCGCAGCACCTTCTGGAGGTACGCTGCATTGGCACAAGAACTCTCTTCGTAGGCGAGCTGTTTCACCAGGTCTGAAGCATGATCAAATTCGCCGGGCTGCACCATTCCGACCGGCCCGGATGAGTGGGAGTGGGAAGCGCCGATCAGGATGGCCGCAGGTGCGATGCCGCACTGATTTTGAATGGCCGCCCTGGCTTCCACCACGAGTTGCCGGGGCACGATCAGGGCATCGACTCCGACCAGGGCAACGCGAGACGTTCCGTCATCGAACACGGCTGCCCTGATCTTGCAGGGATCGTGGAAGCTTTTGAGATACGCCTTGCCGTAACCGCCGGGCATCTCCATTCCAATTTCCGGTGTGATATCCCGTTCGGCGAAGCCGGCTCGAAACGGCGATGCGGAGGACGCAGCCGCTCCGGAATTCCGGGGAAACCCCGGGAGGGTCGCGGCGACCAGTGCATTGTTCTTGATAAATTCTCGGCGGTTCATAATAGATGTCCTGTTTGGGCGCGCTCCCGACTCTTCGGGTTCGCACAATTTATCGGTGTCACGGTTTGCTGAAGCCAATCACAAAGATTGCCAGAATCAGCAGCACGAGGCCGACACCCATCCTCCCGAGGGGCTTCGATCCGCTGTCTTTCCACTCACCCGTGACCACTCCCAGGATATTGGCGACAATGACCATCGAAGAGACCAGAATGGCCCATCCCACGGAGGACCCAAGTTCTCCAAGCCGGTTCGCTCCCGACCCGTAAAGTGTCATCCCTGCAATCCAAAGGGCGCCCATACCGACAGCCAGGAGATAGTTTCTTCCCGGCCCGGTGCGGTAATTCGAGAAGGTCCCGTGATTTGTAAACAGGTAGATGCTGTAGCCAACGTTACATATGAAAAGAGGGATGGTGATGATCGCCCAGAGCGGGTTCGATGCATAGCTCTCGGGAGTTCCGTGTCGAAGGGCTGCCTCGGTGATCTCGGAGCCAAAGGCGAAGCCCAGGTTGCCAAACGGCGAGAGGACACCGGAGACGATACAGAATACGAGGCCCAGGAAGAATGAACGCGGCTGCTTCCCGGTCACCGAGCGTCCGCCGCCGGACAGCGACTCCTCTTTGAGTTTTCCGGCACTTGCGCAGACTGCAAGGCCTCCGAGTACGATCAGCATTCCGAGAAGAATGCCCGCGCCGTTCCAGGAGTAGAGGGTTTCAGGCGACAGGACAGCGAGCGGGACCAGCGTGCCGATCGCTGACGTCAGCCCAAGGATAACGGCGAACCCGAGCGCCAGCCCGAGATAATCGACTCCGAGTCCGAAGGTCAACGCCCCGAGTCCCCAGCCGAGACCAAAACCGAGGGTCCGCAGTATCGTGGCTCCACTGGTATCAGACAGGACTTGCCGGAATTGCGGAACGGTCAACAGCACAATCAGCCACGGCAAAACCAGGTATGCGGTCGCGGCGAAGATCAGCCAGACGTTTTCCCACGCCCAGTCCTTCGTGAATTTCATCGGGAGCATGAAACTCCCCTGGCAGAGCCCAGCCAGTAGAACGAGGATCAAACCACCTGTCAGGTTTTCAGCAACCATCTGCTTCCCTTGCCTCCTGGGTTGAATGTTTGGTTCCGGGACCCTCAGCGGAGCAGCTTGAGCCTTCGGATGACGTCAGCACAGTTGAGTACTTTCTCTGCCAGATCGAGCGGTCGATAGTAATAGTGGTTGGAAGCCTCAAACCCGATGCGAGAGTCGTCCCGGGCGATCGCGAAGAGCTGCCTTGCGAGGTTCATCTCGTCCTCTGCAATCCGCTCCATTTCGAGCGTTATCTCCGAACGGACTCCCTGTCCGGCATCGAGTTCGTCGCGCAGCATGTAAAAGCGGATCTGGTTGGCCACGCTCCGGAAGTGGAGATAACAGGTTTCCGCGATTCCAAGTTCGGAGCTGACCTGGGCCCTGTGTTGCGGTCGCGCCTGGTTCTCGGCCCGGCGAAATTCCTGCAATCCCTCTTCCCACTTTGCCGACATGACCGCGAACTGTTGCTGGACGATTTCCACGGGGTACGGGCCGCACCAGCGTTTGAAGTCGTCGTAAGGGAACAGGATCATCCGAGCCTGATGGCCCGACTTTTCGAGGCGCAACGGATTCGCCGGCCCATGCTGCGTCGGAATTATGTAAATGGCGATTCCGTAGGGAAACTCCTGAAACGCCTCGCTGAAGAGTTCCCAGGCTTTGAGCACCGAGTCGGTGGCTTCCTTCCCGTATCTGCGCACAGAGATGTCGCGGAGGACAGTCTCCTTTTCCGGGGTGGGCCAATGGCAATACTCTCCGGCTACTTCCAGATTTGGGGACGGATACCCACCGACGGTCCACGAAAGCATGAGGCCGTTGATTCCCTCCCTGGTCATGTTTTCCAGGTGTTGCCTGATGAGATTGAGGACTGGGATATAGGGCACTGCCGAAATTTCCCATGTGTTGTTAACCTGGAGCTTTGCCAATGCTTTAACGTGTTGCCGACGCGCAGCCGTCCAGTGGTTCAGTGCCCTGGGGCCCGGTCCCACGACGGAGATCGAATACTCTCCGACCCGACTGTCAAAGCCGCCTCGGGTAATCTCCTTGCTCCATTCGCTGACGCTTTGCAGCTTGACGTCGGTCGGCATGCGCCGAATGATTTCGAAGGGATCGGCCCCGTTCTTGACGAGTCCCCATCCCCAGTCCCAGGCGATGACTTCGGCGTCCTGACTGCTGCGACGGACTCCGTCCCTGAAGACCTGGAGTACTTCAGCCACGACTTCGGCGCCGGCCCGCTTGGAACAGCGAGGGCAGAGATTTGCCCTTCCCTTGGAGAAACAGTTGGTCAGGTTCTCCGACATGGTGATGGAGAAGACTCCGCCCAGGTCAGGGACCTCCCTAAATACATGGGAGAGGCTTTCCTCGAGCCACTGACGCACAGGGACGGTGCTCGTACACATGGCAAAGTATCGGGAGTCCGAGGTGTCCTGGACTCCCTTCAACTGTGGCCATTTCTCGAAGAACTCGGCGGGCATGGCGCGGGGTTCGTTGAGATACAGGAAGACGTTGATCCCGTGCCGTTTGGCACGTTCGACGAGCCGGTTCAGGGTAGTCAGCCGAGTCTGCCACCCTTGGCCGAAGTCCGGGAAGATTTGGGACGGAGAAAGGTTGCGCAGCACCGCCTGCAGCCAAACGCCGTTGATGCCGAGCCGGCCGAGTTTTTCGAGGTAGCCGTCAGGAAAGGGGTCGATGTCGGCTTCCATCAGGGGGTCACCGTAGAGCGCAAAGTACGAGTAAAGGTACGCCGGAGTCATCCGGCGTGCCTTCCGCACTGTACCGACTGGCAGAAAGGGACCGCCTCTTCTTTCCATCAACTTCTCGAGGTGAGAAATCCCCTGCCGCAGGCCGAGAAAATCGACGGCGCGAACGACAACCGCGGCGTGTTCAACGGTAATTTCGAAGCTGTCACGTTCCCTGGCGAGTTCAGGGCTTGCCAGCAGTCGGACGGCGGGGCCGGAGGCCCGGGCAGAAGTCGCAACTCGACAGCGGAAGGTCTTCTGCAGGTAATCCTGGAATTGTTCCAGGAGTTTCCTGTTTTGGGGCTCGGAGGAGCCTGGAAGCTCAAGGGTCCAGCCGGTGAGATCAATCTCATTGTCGTGGAGCGCACGATTCGTGTCGAGCAGGTCAGTGAAGTCTCGGCTGCTGAGGTCCTGGACGAACTGGAAGGGTGGTTCTCCGGGGCTCGAAAGGCCGGGACCGAAGGTCGTGGTGAGCGTCTCTCGGACTTCCCGGAGACGTTCTTCGACCGCCGGAGTTTCCGGGCTGTAGCGCACCGCTTCGCAGTGGGGCTTGGGGCCCAGCTTGTGGGAGAGAAAGTCGTCTTCTCGAAGCGTGAACTCGAAGTGCTCCCGGTCCCAGCCCAACAGCTGTATCAGCTGCACTTCGGGCAGAACGTGCCAGTTCTGCCGAATGACGGTGATGTAGATGCGGCGGAGTTGATCGGTTGTCAGTTGCGGCTTGGGAGGAAGCCCCAACCGGCGCCCGGTTTCGAGGACGCGATCCGGAGTCGTGCCCAAGACATCTGCAATACGATCAAGGTTGGCCAAACTCCAGTTACGCCAGACGAACAGGTGCATCTGGGAAGGGAAGTGAGGCTCGGGAATCGGCATCGAGCCGCTCTCCTGTGCAGCCGCGGCAAGGGGAGCAATTCCGATTCCGGAGAAGAGCACTGCTCCCGTGAGTTTGGACGTCCGACCGAGGAACTCACGCCGGTCTGGAAGGTTGCACAGCGGATTGTTTTCGTTCTGGCCTTTCATCTTTTTCAACTCCTTATTCTTCATGTCGGATTGTGCTGAAGCTTCGCTTGTTTCGCGGGAACCTCAACGCTCCTCGAGGTCAACCCCCCAAAAGATCGCGGCAAAGGCAAACCAGGGAAGCAACCCGATCGCGGCAAAGGTCAAGGCCGACTCATTCAGGTCGGCGAGCCTTCCAATATAGGGACTGGCATAACCATAGGCGAGATTGCCTAACCCCCCAAGCAACCCGGCACTGGCACCGACATTGACCGGGTCGAGGTCCTGTACCAGCGTCAGGTAAATCACGAGGAAACTGGCGACGCCGCAGGCGGTCAGCATGAGCAGAGCGACCGCAAGATAGCGATAGGGCGTCACTCCCACAAAGGCAGCCGAGGACATCATCAGGCAACTGCCGAACAGCGCGAATTTCCGGGCCGCCGCGATTCCAAAACCGCGCTCGGCCAGTCTCTTGATGAATAAACCGACGAGGATATTTCCCGCCTCGAGACTGGCGTAGACGACGATAGATAGAGCGTTCCCGACGGAAAAGCTGAAACCGCGCTCGGTTTTCAGGTAGAGCGGGATCCAATCCGCCAGAAAGTAATTCACACTGTTGATGATGATCGCGGAGACCGCAAGCAGCCAAAACCCGCGCAGCAGCAGAATTCGTCTCATCACCCGCAGAATGTCAAGAGCCGAACGGGGAGACCCGCCCAGTTGATGGGATACCGGCCGACTGAATCTCAGCCATCCGATGAGCCAAATGGCACCCAGAAGACCGGTAACGACGAAGGCCGCTCTCCATCCGAAGTAGAGCGTTACCAGCGTGACGATTACGGGTGCGACCATGGCCCCAGCTGCGGCGCCGCTGTTGAAGATGCCGTTAGCCAGCGCGCGGTCCTTTGGGGGAATCAGCCGTTTCGTGATCTTGAGCGCGGAGGGCCAATTGAATGCCTCGCCGGACCCAAGCATGAACCTGAATCCCGCGAGTGATCTGACCGACACTGAGAGGCCGGTCAAAATGCCGGCGAGCGACCAGATTCCGACGGCCACAGGGTAGACCGTTCTGGGGCCCCAAAGATCCACCATCCAGCCTCCGCCAATTTGAAAAATCGCATAGGCATATCGGAATGCGGCGATGATCTCGCCGAACCCTTCCTGGCTGATATGGAACTCCCCGATGATCCGTTCGGCGGTCAAGGCCAGAACCTGACGATCGAGGTAGTTCAGGACCGTTGCCATGAAAAGGAAGCCGCAAAGCCACCACGTCCTCGTCGGAGTTTTGTAGGGCGGGGCTGGTTCGTTCACGTTCCGAACTGCTCTCCTCTCGTAGCCAGTTTTGCAATCTGTCTTGCCGGCCAAGGAACCCATGCCGAGATCGAGACCGAATGCGAACACACGCCAACCGGGAATCTCCGAAACGAGTTAAGCTCCGATTCGTCTGGATTTCGGTGATGTAAACCGTTAGTAAACAGCTGGTTGGAAGCTTAGAGAATTGTTTCGATCCTGTCCAGTAGAATGACTGGATCGAAATGATCTAGAATCTATATGCATTATGACCAGACCCATTGCGCTCTCGCCTCCCTGTAAAGCGTTGAGCGGAATTGCTTTCCCATGCAGTTGCAGGGCTGCCTGAACGAAATGGTGTTCCTCTATGGACCTTCGACAGTTGGAGATGTTCAGAGCCGTAGCCGAAAACAACAGTTTCACCAAGGCCAGCCAGGAACTGCGCGTTGCTCAGTCGGCCATCAGCAGGAAAATCGGGATGCTGGAGGAGGAACTGGGTACTCTGCTGTTTAAGCGGGTGAATCGCCGAATCTACTTGACTCCTTCCGGCGAGACCCTCCTGCGATATACCCGGCGGATCTTTCGCGACCTCGAAAACGCCGCGATGGAAGTCTCCGAAATGGGAAGGCTTCAGAGAGGTCGGCTCAAAGTCGGGGCGGGTATGATCGCCTGTATCTACATTCTTCCAGCCATCCTTGAACGGTTCAAGGAAGAGTATCCGGACGTGGAAATCGAGGTCATCACGGGGCCGACGACCCAATTGATCGACCGGCTGCGGGAGAATGAAATCGACCTCGGCCTTTTCACCCTACCCGTAGATTTCCCTGACCTGAAGGTGATCCCTCTCTTCACTGAAGAGATGGTCGTGGTCAGTAGTCCAAAGCACCCCACTCTCGCGAAAAGAAAGAGGCTGCGCGCCCGTGAACTCGCGGATTATCCTTTGATTCTCTTTCAGGAGGGCACCTATACGCGGAAGCTTCTTGATGATTTCTTTTCCGATGTCGGAATCGTCCCGAAAATCTCGATGGCTGCCGAAAATGTGGCGACGATGAAGCCCCTTGTCAAGATCGACTTGGGAATCAGCATCCTGCCGGCGCGGTCCGTCCAGGAAGAGATCGAACGCAAGGAGTTGCACCTGCTGAGGATATCCGACTTCAAGCTGAAACGCGCGCAAGGGCTGGTTTTCCAGAAATCGGCTGCACAGCCGAAGATTCTTTCCGAACTGATCCGATTCTTCGACGTGCTGGAGGAGACCAAGACGGAGACTCCCTCAAAGAGCGATTCCACGAACGGCAACCCTCCTGGGGCGAGGAACCGTCCGCTGAAGCGAGCCAGAAAGGCGGCGCTATGATCGCTCTGCGAGGGCTCGACCGCACCCGCGACGAACGGTTTTCCTGACGGTTCCCTTCACTGACGTCCCTGGCAGGCCCTCGTGGCATCAAGATTCGCCATCAGGCGGACGGTTTCGGACCAGTCCGTGCCGCCCACTTCACCGCCGCATTGCTGGACGAAACCAAGGTCCTGAGCCCGGATGGCTTCGAAGTACGAGCGCGTGTGGTCGTTCGCGTACTTAAGCGAGCCAAGATCTGATCGAAGGAGGGTGAATCCGTCCGTTTCAAGGGTGTGTCCGGTGCCGACGACCACCAGAAGATTTCTCGGTAGCCTGGCCGTGTGGCTTATGGAGACTGAGGCGCTTGCGCCGTTTGGCAGGCTGAGGAGAAGAGTGGCGCTCGTCACGACGCCTTCCGCCTGGAAGGTCATGCAACTTACAGGTTCAACCTCGCCGAACCAGTCCAGCAAGAGGTCCAGGGCGTGCATCGAGTGGTGGTGCAGAGCGTCGTCCTTCCAGCTGCGCGGCGGGGGGAGCAGATGGCGCGTATATACGATCTGGCTGATTTCGCCGAGGAGTCCTTCCTGAACGGCCTTTCGGACGATTTGATAGGCGCGGAGGAATCGGCTCGTGTGAGCGCATTGCAGTACGATGCCATGTCGGGAGGCGGTTTCCTGGAGTTCCCGTGCGCTCTGGGAATCGCTACAGGGCGGCAATTCGACGAGCGTGTGCACGCCGGCGTCGAGTAAAATGCGCGTCTGGTCATAATGGGCATGAGACGGAGAGCAGACAATCGCCGCATCAACGGAGGATAGAGCCTCCTCTACGTTGTCGGATGCGGTCCTGATCGAGTACCTGGAAGCGAATTGCCTGGCCTTTTCGAGACTCGGTCCGTAAACGGCGGTCAATTCGACTTCGGTGAGTCTGCCCAATTGCCGGGCGTGCGCCGCCGCCACGTAACCGTAACCGAAGATCCCTACTCGCATCGAGCCACCATTCGATCCAATTTCCGGTCGGCGTCAATCCATCCATTGTCCCTGAGCCGACTCAACAGAGTCTGCTCCTGCTCGGAAGAGAGATTTGCGGTCGGATTCCTGCTGAAGCCGGCATCGTGACCCCAATGCTTGAGGATTCCCCTGTAGATTGCGAGATCACTCACCGGACCCACCTGGTGGTGAGTGTACAAGTGGACGATCTCCAGAATCTCCTTCCAGACCCGTGCACCGAAGTCGGCGTCATTGTTCTCTCGGCAGCTTTCGTAGAGAATTCTTGCCGCACGTGGAACGACATTGAGTATCCCGCTGATCCATCCGTGTGCTCCTGCTACCAGGCCTTCGAATGCTGCGAGAAAGGAGCCGTAAAAGATGGCGAGCCGGTCGTCGAGGAGAAACCGCAGTTCATGGATCGGAACGACCGATTCGTACGTAGACTTGACCATCTGGACAACGTCCTCTCCTGCGAGTTCAGCGATTTCCAGTGGAGTGAAATCCACGCAGGCCGAGTTTGCCGGGTTATTGTACAGCATGATCGGCAAGGCGGTTTCCCTGCGAACCATCCGAAAATGTTCGAATACCGCCGACTTGAAGGGCCGTTGATAGTACGGGAGAATGATAATGACCGCATCGGCTCCTGCTTCTTCGGCTGAATGGCACATTTCAATCGTCAGCTTGGTCGAGTAGTGTCCGGCGCCGACGACGACCGGCAAACGGCTCCCCGCGACCGATCTGGCGAGGCCGAAGAGGCGCACGCGCTCGGATTTCTCCATCGCGATGAACTCGCCGCTCGTGCCGGCGATGACCAGCCCATCCACACCCTGCCGAATCAGCCACTCCCAGTGACGGGCGGTGAGTTCTAAGTCCAAGTCCTCGTTCTTGTCAAACATTGTGAGCGCAGCAGGAAAGATCCCTTTGAATCGTTCCAGGTTCTTCCTCATAGGGTGCCTCCAGTCAGTCTTGACATCGCGGGGACCAGGCTAGCGCAGGCCGGTGTGGGGGAAATAAGGATAGTCTGCGAATGAGGCTTTCATGAGCTCAACTCCGAAACCAGGGCGGTCTTCAGGGAGCTCGAAGTAACCTTCTTCGGCGGTTGCATGGTGTTTTGTGAGAATTTCAAAGAGCGTCTTGTCCTCGACGGAGCCGATCGTTTCGAGAATCAGGAAATTCGGGATAGCCGCCGCGAAATGTACCGCGATGGTTGTGGCCACTGGACCATTTGGATTGTGCGGCGCGAGGCTGATGTAGTGGGCTTCGGCGAGGGCTGCGATCTTCTTCATGCCCGTGATGCCGCCACAGTTGACAATGTCACACTGCAGAATATCCACAGCCTGCATCTCGACGAACTCGCGCACACCGTGGATCGTAGCCCACCGTTCTCCTGCCGCTATCGGTATGGTGGTATTTTCCCTGACGATCCTGAGGGCCTGCGGATTCTCCGGTGGAACCGGTTCCTCGACAAAGAGCAGGTTTAATCCCTCGAGTTCTCGGCATAGGTGAATCGCTGACTTGGCGTTGAGCCTCCCGTGGCAATCCAGAGCCAGTCCGAAGTCTCCCCCTCCGGCTTCCCGAGCTGCCACGAAGAACTCTCGAATCCTGGAGAAAACCTGCGGGTCAAAAAGTTCGGTCTCGCGGCACTTTCTGCGCTGTCCGGGAAAACCGGAGTATGAACTCCCATTCTCGATCGTGGAATTTGTGTCCTTGCCCCCGTAGTACAGCGGTAGAGTTGTCTTGGCGGCCCGGAACCCGCGATTGGAACATGCCCGGATGCCGGCCGCGAACTCTTCGGGGGACGAGCCTGCCGGACAGTGACAGTAACTGGGAATCAATTTGCGTGTAGGGCCACCCAAAATCTTGTACACGGGCAGGCCACATTTCTTCGCCAGGATATCCCACAGAGCGCAGTCGATAACGCTTATCGGAGTTGCGTGCATCGGGCCTCCAACCCAGAACGAGTCGCGGTACATGCTTTCCCAGTGCATCTCGATGTCGGTGGGATCCTTGCCAACCAAGTAGGACTTTAACTCTCGGATCGATTGGTCGATCGTCCGAGTTTTCCTCTTCATGACCGTCTCTGCAACTCCGGTAATCCCCTCATCTGTTTCCACTTCCACAAAAATCGCATTCCGGAACCCAAGGCTTACGATGTACGTCTTTACGTCGACAATCTGCATAAGACCTCACAAGCGGATGACGGAATCCACGCATTTGGACGCCGGCCGGACAGCGCCTGTACCCGACCGAGATTTGTCAATGATCTCCAGCGCATCTTTATGAACACGCACATGACTTTGAGGAAAGCGATCCGCCACCATCCGGGTGTCCGTTTGGCGCGCAATCTTAGCTTTCCTCGAACCCAATAGAATCCCCAGTTTACACAGTATCGAGATTTCGGAATCGACCAGAATCGAAGTCTCAGACTGAGCTCGCCAGCCCACTTATGTGTGTTCCCGCGTAGTGTTGATACGGGACAATCGACGATATGTCAAATAGAATGATTGCATCTAATCTATCTTTTTCTGGTATTCTTGCGGTCAAGTTCCTGACAGGAGACGGCGTCAACCGTCGTTTGGGGTCGGTGACCAGCAGGGCAGGGTTCTGGCCTCGTCCCTGGTTTCCGGTGAGAATGGAGTACGTGTGAGAACAGGTGATTCGTTTGCAATGGCACTGTCCGGTTTGAACACTCGTGAACGCTTGGAACCGGCGGTTGCCTGGAGTGGACCAAGTATTTCGAAGCCGGCCGACCATCCGGCTTCCAGGGAGACCGTGTAATGTTCAATCTTGATGACAAAGTAGCGATCGTTACCGGCGCAGGGGTGGGCATCGGACTTGCGACCGCTGAGCGGCTAAGTCAAGCAGGTGCAAGAGTTGTGGTCGCTGACCGGGATGAGAAAGCTGCCCGAAAGGGCGAGAGCCGAATTAGAGAAGGAGGTGGCTCTGCGACGGCGTGCAACGTAGACGTTTCCGACGAGGGTTCCGTGGAAGAGATGATCCGGGAAGTTCTGAAGTCTTTTGGTCGGATAGACATCCTGGTCAACAATGCAGGAATTGCGGGGACGGCATCTCCGTTATGCGAGCAGAGGGTAGAGGAGTGGAGAAGGGTTCTGGCAGTGAACCTGGACGGACCTTACTTCTGCTGTCGCGCGTGCCTGCCGGCGATGATGCAGCAACGGAGCGGCAGAATAGTAAATGTGGCCTCGATCGCAGGAAAGGAGGGTAACCCGAATATGGTTCCCTATTCGACGTCAAAGGCAGGCCTCATTGGGTTTACAAAGGCGCTTGCGAAGGAAGTCACAAAGTACAACATCCTGGTCAATGCGGTGACGCCGGCTGTCATCAGGACTCCAATACTCGACCAGTTGACCGCCGAGCAAATCGAATACATGACGGCCAAGATACCTCTCGGCCGGATTGGTGAGCCTTCCGAAGTCGCCGCCGTGATTCATTTCCTCGCCAGTGATGAATCGAGCTTTGTAACTGGACAGGTCTACGACGTGAGCGGGGGCAGGGCTACATACTGAGTGATTCCCTCAACGCTCTCGATCGGGATGCGATTTTGTGGCGGCGCGTGAAAGATATCAGATCAATCGAAAGGAAGCTGAGGATGCCGAAGATTGGGGTAGGGCTGGTTGGGGCAGGATCTTTCGGGGAACTGCATTTACAGGTGTGTAAGGTCCTGAACGACGTCGAAGTCGTCGCTGTTTGTGATTCGAACCAGAGCCGTCTTGAGGAAATTGGCGCGAAGTATGGTGTCAAAGTCCTCTGCACGGACTACCGGCAGCTCTGTGAGCGAGACGACATAGAGATTGTGTTTGTGGCAACGCCGGAGTCCGATCACGCGGGACCGGTTGAACAGGCCGCGCGGTGTGGAAAACATGTCTTCCTCGAGAAGCCGATTGCGACCACGCTCGACGACGCCCGGCGAATCGTCGATTCGGTGACTCAAGCAGGAGTGTACCTGATGGTGGGCCATATCCTCCGCTTCGAGAGCCGGTACGCGACCGTCAAGCGACTCTGCAACGAAGGGACTTTCGGTCGAATTGTCTCCATTCATGCAAGGCGAAATCGTGCAAAACGGCTTTATCAGACCTACGGAGACCGGGTTCACGGCCTGCTTGTCAACGCCATTCACGACATCGACCTCTGTCTCTGGTATACGGGAGATTCCGTGGCAAGAGTACGGGGCGTCACGCGCAATATCCAGGGCAAGACCTATCCGGATGTCAACTGGGGTTTTCTCGAGTTCAAGGGGGGCGGGGTAGCCTGTCTCGAAACTCACTGGCTGCTTCCGGATCGCGCCGGTGTCGTGACAGAGGACTCGATGCAGGTGATCGGTACCAACGGGGTCGCGAATCTTGCCCTGGTTCCTTCAGGGTTGACTCTTTGGAACGAGAGCGGGTCGGAGACCATGAATGTTTCCTATGACGCCTGGTTCCACGGAGAAATAAGAGGTCCATTGAGGGACGAGATTGCCTATTTTGTCCAGTGCGTGAGGGAGAGCAGGCAGCCGGAAGTGATTAGACCCTGGGAAGCCGTCGAAGCACTGCGTGTTGCACTTGCGCTTGTCAAGTCTTCGGAAGAGGATCGGGAAATTGAACTGTAGGCAGACCTCTGAACCGCTGGTGACGCTGCTTCAGGAACTGGTGGCCATTAACAGCGTTAATCCAGCCTACGATCCCCCGTCAAACGAAGGCGAAATTGCCGGGCGCATCGGAGACTACCTGTCCGGAATCGGAGTTCCTTTCGAGAGACAGGAAGTGATGTCCGGGCGTTGGAACGTCATTGGAAGAATTGAGGGATCGGGGAAAGAGGCACCTGCTGTTTGAGGCTCACATGGATACGGCCTCCGTAGAGGGGATGGAGATTGAGCCCTTCGATCCCCGGATCGAGGCGGGGTTGTTGTATGGCCGCGGTTCTTGCGACACCAAGGGAGGTCTCGCTGCGATGCTTCACGCCCTCAGGCTGGTGAGTGAATCGGGACAGCCGCCGCCTGCCACGATTACGATGGCCGCTACGGTAGACGAAGAGCATTCTTTTATGGGAGTGCGCGCGCTTGTTGAAGCGGGGTTTACCGCCGATGGGGCAGTCGTCGCAGAGCCCACAGATCTCCAGTTGGTGACTGCTCACAAGGGTTGTCTCCGGTGGAAGGTTCACACCCGGGGTAAGGTCGCTCACAGCTCGAAGACCCACCTTGGCGTCAATGCGATAACGGCGATGGCCAAGATTGCGGTCGCCATCGAGAACAGGATCATCCCAAAGCTGGAGCAGAACCGGCATCCGCTTCTTTCCTGTGCCACGCTCAACATCGGATTGATCAGGGGTGGAACTCAGGTGAACAACGTTCCGGATCACTGTGAAATTGAAATCGATCGGCGACTTCTTCCGGGGGAAGACCGGGATTCGGTGTGGAATGAGTTCGAAGAGGTTCTGGCTGGGTTGAGGCGTGAAGATCCTTCGCTTCAGGTTGAGATGGAGGATCCGATGCTTGAAGACCAGGCTCTTGAAACGGGAGAGCACGAAAGGATTGTGTCCACGGCGAGTGCAGCGTTCGAGAAAGTGTTTGGACATTGTGAAATCGTCGGTGTTCCGTTTGGGACCGATGCGAGCAAACTGAGTCGAGCCGGGATACCGAGTATCGTCGTTGGCCCGGGCAGCATCGATCAGGCTCACAACACGGTCGAATATGTCAACCTGGAGCAGGTCAGGCAGGCAGCAGAACTCTACCGGTTAATGATGGTCAGTTTCTGAGAAGAGGAATCGAAGTGAATACTCGAAGGTCTCCTTACAAACCAGATTTTCCAGGCCTTGAAAACCGGGCCTATCTCAACACCGGGGCCGAGGGGATCCCTCCGAAAAGGTGTCACGCAGCTCTTGAGCAATACCTTTCCGCCAAGAGCAGGGGGGCGGAAGGCCGTCCTGACCTCTACGCGCTCGAGACGGCCTGCAAGCAGAGAATCGGTCAACTCCTCAGCACGTCGGCTGAATCGATCGCCTTTCTTGGCAATGCTTCGGAGTGCATCAACCGGCTCTGTAACGCGATCGACTGGAAGCCGGGTCACGACGAGGTCATCATCGACGACCTGGAGTTCCCCTCCAATGTCCTGCCGTGGCTCAACCTGAAGCGAAAGGGAGTCGAGGTCAAAGTGCTGAAAAGCCGGAGCTGGTTCCTTACGCCCGAAGACTTCTCGGCGGCTATCAGCTCAAGGACAAGGCTGGTGTCGGTCAGCCACGTCAGCTATTCCAGCGGCGCCCGTCTCGACATTGCCGAAATCGCGAAAATCGCTCACTCTCGCGGTGCGGTCTTCTGCGTGGACGCCACCCAGTCGCTCGGCCGGATCCCCGTCCCCCTGGAAGGGGTCGACTATCTGGTTGCCAGCACTTACAAATGGCTCCTGGCCCCGCACGGAGGAGGAGTCCTCTATTGCTCCCCGACCCTTCTGCCGAAGCTCCAACCGGCGGCCGCGGGTTGGTGGTCCGTTCGCGACCTGTTCAGTGAGGAGCGGTTTCGAACCGTGGATTTCAAGCCGACTTCGGCCCGGTTTGAGTTGGGGATGCCCAATTTTCTAACGCTGTATGGCTTGAACGACTCCGCCGCCTATCTCCAGGAAGTTGGAGTCGCGAAGATTGCTGGAGACCTCGAGCCGGTTTGCGATTTTCTGATTGAGGAACTCTCCCGGCTTCCCGTCTCGCTCATGACTCCTCGTCAGCCCGAACGACGGGCCGGCCTGATTTCCTTTGAGAATGCCAACTGCGAAGAAATCGCGCGTCGCCTCGCCGCGGAGCGCGTCCATGTTTGGGGCGGAGATGGCCGCGTTCGAATCTCGGTCCATCTCTACAACGATCTTACCGACGCCGAACAATTCATCGGGAGCCTGAGAAGGATTTTGCAAAAGAAACCGGGATAACAGGTCACGCCAGGCTAAAAGCCTTGCAGGCAAAGATGCCGCTCGAGCACGAGTCACTCGTTTGGTGAAAAGAAAAGCCGTTCGGCCGTTCCTCTCAAAATCATGTCGCGGTCTGCACCCGGCAATTCGAGGTGATCCCGGATCAGAGCCAGGCTCGACTCATAAGGCTCTTCCATAATCTGAAAAGGGCAATCCGAGCCCCACATCAGTCGTTCCGCTCCGTAGGCATCGAGAACCTGGTGAATCAGTTCGACCAGATCGAGATGGGGCGCTCTCCTGGAGCCAAGGGCGTAGAAAGCCGAAATCTTGACTGCGACTCCCGGGGATTTCGCCAGGGCAGACAGCATCCTGACTTCTTCTTCACGAACAGGGGTGGACATCCCGATCCGCGCAAGATGATCAATGACGATCCCGGTATCCGGAAAACTTGCGCACACATCAGGCAGCAGTGAGAGGTACTCTGGATTGATCAGCAGGCAAATCGCCATGCCTTCCCTGGCTGCACACTCGAACATCTCATTCCAGGCACCACCTGTCATGGAAGCCGCCGAGGACTCATCGGTTATCACGAGACGGAATCCTCTGATCCCCGCGGCTCTCAGAGTGCGCATCTGCGAGGCCAGATTCGGAGACAGAGGATCGATCACTGCAATTCCCCTGAATGTGGACGGATCCTCCGCAATGACGTCGAGTAGGTAGGAGTTATCAATGCCGTAATAACTCATTTGAACGAGCACGATTCTCGATACGCCGCTGGGATTTGCGTGGGCGAGGGCCTGACTGGGAAGGAATTTGCGCATTTCCAGGCCATTCTGGATCACGTTGGGGTCCATTGGGTAGGCTTCTTCGTCCGTCCAGACATGCATGTGCGAATCAATGTAGTTCAATCCAACGGATCCTTTCGAAGAAATTCGTTTCCCGAATTATTGCAAAGCCCACAACGGGAAACAACAACGCCGTCCTATCCGAAAACTCGGTCGCGACCGTTCCGGGGCCCCAATGCCATCAGGCGCTGTCAAGTTAATGGTGGCCATGAGAATTGAAGACAGAAAACGCCCCGGCAGAGTGCTGCTCAGCGGGCGCAGGTCACCTCTCTCCAATGGGAGAAAGCTCTGTCGCGGAGTAGTCGTTGATGAACCGCTCTCAGGTGGTGGCGACCGACCCGGAACAGATTCTGAACTTGACCATGGACAGCCAGCAATCGTTGAGCCTGGGCAATCGATTTGAATCGACGAACCTGCCGTTCCTTCTCCCGCGTATGTTGGTGTGAGACCTCAGCCCGGTTGTTCTCGTATTGGAGACGTTCGATGCGCAACCGATGGAAAGATCTCTCGATGAGCGGCGGAGTAGCTTCTAAGCTTGTCGGTGATCCGTTTCCACGGCGGTTCCCCTTGTCCTTTCAACACCTTACGGAAGAACCGCTTAGCTGCTTTCGTGTTTCGCCTCCTGGTTACCAGGATGTCGAGAACATCGCCATCCTGATCGACTGCTCTCCAAAGAGAGAACTGTTGGCCCTGAATCTTCACGAAGATTTCGTCTACGTGCCAGATATCACCGCCTCGCCCATGTCTCATTCGAATCTTCCGGGCGAATTCTGGCCCGAACTTGAGACACCAGAATCGGATTGTCTCGTAGGAGACAATGATTCCGCGCTCGGCGAGCAGATCCTCGACATCCCGAAAGCTGAGTGTGAATCGATGCTAGAGCCAGACACTATAACCAATGATCTCAGCAGGAAAACGATGACCTTTGTAGAGCGAGTTCATTCCTGTATTCTCTCACCGAGCCCATCAACTTGACAGTGCCGGCCTCGTCCATGTTTATGGAACTTCTGAGGAGGGCGTAACCCGATCTTCTGGCACACGCGGGCGAAGTGATAGCGAATGCTGCAGTCGGTGGGACGGCCGCCGTAGTCAGATACGAAGAAGGACGGAGGATGGAAGCCGAGCATCACCGGACGGGATTTCATGCGATCGTCGCACGATCGAATCCCCGCAAGGATCCATGCGTAATTGTGTCGGATCTTTTGGAATCCAGTCCCCTCTGGAACTTGGCGAGGACCGTTTTCCCGAGTCGCCGAGCCGAGGATATGGCCGCGGCCGTCCAGGGTTTGCTTGCCAGCGCAACGCTGATCTACTTCGTTGACCCTTATTTCCGTGCCCACCGCCCGAACTGGCGCCGCCCCATTGACGAGTTTCTGCGCTGCATCCGTGAGAATGTGCGCACCGTCCCGGGCAGAGTTGTCCTGTTCTGCTCGGCCGACATAGAACGTGCACCGTCAAATTCGCATTTTGCCCAGGAGTGTAAGGCTCACTTGAGCCAAGAAATTCCAGCTGGCGCACGACTTCTAATTCAGCGATTGACTCAGAAATCAGGCGGCGAGAAACTGCATGATCGATTTATCTTGACAGACTGCGGAGGCGTGGATTTCGGTGCCGGCCTGGCCGAGGGAAACGAAGGCGAAACAGTCATAATTTCACTCTTAGATAAGGGCGGATACGCGAAACTCTTCGCTGACTACTGTGGACCAAGGATGGCCTTTGACCGAGCTGGGAATCCGGTTGAAGTAGTAGGTGTTGTCTTGGGCCCTACTTGAATTCGATTCGGCACCCAGGAAATACAGCTTAAACCAATCGGATAGAACACTCAGTGTTTCTGCCGTCTTCCAGAAAGTAAGCCACTCCCTCTTAGTTCGTGTCTTGGTCGGTCCACCGGTAGAAGACCTTGAGTTTATTGCCCGTATTCATCGGGAGCACCTTGTCCCACTGCAGTCTGCCTACAACGATTCCGGGGGCGATGCCGACCTGATCGGCAAAACGCTCGATTTTTGCCAGTGTGGGTCTGCACTCGTTCAGGAACCGACGCAGTTGCGCCGGGGGTATGAGCCGATCGCGGGCGAACGCGTTAGCCTCCTCCTCCTTTTCACCAGCCAGGCCTTTACCTTCAATAAACACTTCCTTGCGACCATGCTTCAGAATGTGCCCGGCTTCATGAAAGACGGTGAACCAGAGATGGTCGTTGCTCTTCCGGTAGAGACTGAGCTGCATGACCGGTTTACCTCCCATCCAGCGCGTTGCGCCGTAAATGCCGATCTTGGGCAACTCCGGAACGAACACCACCGCAACCCCGGCCGAGGCGCACAGCTCCGTCAGCCTCGGAGCGAAGACTTCCGGAACTTCTCTGGTGAGGTCACGAATCTCGTCAAGGACGGCTTGAAAGATCTTTCGATCGTATTGCGCGCACTTGATCTTATGTGCCTCGATTTCCCCTTGTCGCAACCATGCGGAAACCGCCTCGGCGCACTTCTCTGTTCGAATGCTTTGACGGAAGGCGACCTTAAGTTCTTGGCCCCAAACGGTTTCCCACTGCGCGGGTGAGGCGACTCCGAAGTAGCGCAGCACAACCTCCAGCTGTTGAAACTTGTCTTTGAGCTTGGGAATCCAACCCCGCTTGGCCATTTCTTTAACCGGCACTCGGGCCAGCCACTGAAGATAGGCCTCCATGCGGTCCTTTTCGGCGAGTCTCGTCCGATCGTCCTGGTACTGTCGCTCCAGGTTGCTCCAGAAATGTGCCGGGCGACCGAGAGTCCGCTCGAACTTCAAGGCTGTCTCAGGCGTAATCGGCGACTTGGCTTTGATGATCTCGTTGATGGTCTTCCTAGCCAGCCCTGTTCTCTCGGCGAGTTCGGCCTGAGTCATGCCGAGTGCGTCAAGGTACTCCTCGAGAATCTCACCGGGCGTGACCAGATAGTCGGGAAGAAACCGGTCTGATTGCAGGTTACTCATGCGTATCCTCTATCCCCAGGATTTCGATTGCGGTTACTTCTGCCCAATCCAGCCCTCCATCCTCCCGCGTAGGGACCGGGTCATGAGCCGGGGTGAAAATCAGACGATAAGGGTGATCCAGGTCCACGGAGAGTTGCCCCTTCCGCTTGCCTTGCGTCAGCTCGTGACATCGGCCCGGGCCGCTCTTCGGTGGCCAGAAGTCCATCAGGCTCCGGGCGGCCCGAAACTCAGCCATGCGCATGCGAATCTTCTTGGCCCGCCTGGCCCCATGCACCCGGTCGAGCTGCGCCCCTTCAGCAAACTCCTTCTTCAGCTTCTTACTCTTGAAGCATACGTGCAAAACCGTCCTCCGTCAATAATCATTAACCGAATAGGTTAATAAGAATATAGAAATGCAAAGCCGCTGTTCTCCGATTTCAAGAAGGCACCAGAACTCCCCAGAGGGCTCTGTCAAGTTAATGGTGGCGAAGAGAATTGAAGACAGAAAACGCCCCGGCAGAGTGCTGCTCAGCGGGCGCAGGTCACCTCTCTCCAATGGGAGAAAGCTCTGTCGCGGAGTAGTCGTTGATGAACCGCTCTCAGGTGGTGGCGACCGACCCGGAACAGATTCTGAACTGGATCACGAATAGCACTGCATTATCGAGGTTGTGAATTGCCACAATATTTCAGTGGCGAGACCGCCATTGACCTTTCGCCTTCCGCAAAGAGTTGCCGGCGTTTCACGCATTGGAACCGGCCAAATGTTGTGTCTTCTTCTCGAATCTGTTTGCCTCCGGATTTCTTTCGCAGTAGTATACTTCTCAACTCTTTCATCTCTTTAGAACATTATTAGACCTCGAACACTAGGGAAGTCTGCCCATGATCGATGAAATCGATCGGCGGGTCCGTGACTGGATCCTGGCTGTTTTAGATCGAGTGGATGTCATTCTGACAGAGCCGGGGCCTTCCGGCAGCGAGTTCAGGGGTGTCAGTCTTTACTTGCTCGAACTGTCGGACAGCCCTCCTCTTCGCACGAACCTTCGGCCGCCTCTCCAGGTTTCCCTTCAGTACCTGGTCACCACCTGGTCGACTGACCCGGAGGAGGCGCATAAGTGGCTGGGACAGTTGCTGTTTGCCGCCATGGAGCAGGCCGAGTTCCAGCTTGACCTGAACCGGGTTTCCCCTGCTGTCTGGGCGGGCTTCGGGGTCTCTCCCCGGCCGAGTTTCAAACTCGGAGTGCCGTGCAGGCAGGTCCGCCGTCAGCCGAAGTCAAGACCTGTACTGCAGCCTTTGGTAGTCAGGCAGTCACCGGTCAGGCCTTTGGCTGGAAGAGTTCTCGGCCCGGGAGATGTCCCTGTGATGGGGGCTCGGATCGAGATTCCGGGAACCGGGCAATACACGACGACCGACGCACAGGGCAGATTTCATTTCGCCCAAGTTCCAACGGATCCTCCTCCGGCAATGATCGAGGTCAAGGCCAGGGGGCGAGAGGTCCGGGTGGATCCGTCACCAGGCTGGACGAAAGATGAAGGGCCACTCTTGATTCGATTCCAATTGATGGAGGATTGACATGCCGACCTACCTTGCACCGGGCATCTATGTTGAAGAAGTTTCGATGGGACCTCGTCCGATCCAGCCAACCGGCACGAGTACAGCCGGGTTCGTAGGAAAAGCCCCGGATGCGGGCGCGCACGTGAACCAGGCCATTGCGATCAACAATTGGACCCAGTTCGTGGGCGAGTACGTGCCGAACGGCAGCCCCAGCACTCCTCTGTCCCAGGCGGTCTATGGCTTCTTTGCCAATGGCGGACGTCGGTGCTTCGTGGTCAACTGCACAGATATTTCCGGAGGGGGAACGAAACGATCCGGGCTCGACGTTCTCAGGGAAATCGATGAGGTCGCGATCGTGGCGGCACCAGGTTATGCAGACGCGGCCTCGTACGCCGCATTGCTCGATCACTGCGAGGGGATGAAGGACCGCTTTGCGATCCTTGACTGCCCGGAAGCAATCCCCAGATTGGACCTCCTGACGCAGGTTGCCGTCGTCTCGACCAAGAAGAAGAAACCAGGCGAGGATGAGTCAGAGGGAGAGCCCGCTGGTGGACTGAGGCCTCCCGCATCCCCCTGGGGGGCGGTCTACTTTCCGAGAATTACCGTGAGGGATCCGCTGCCGCCGAATGACTTTGTGGATATAGCCCCATCGGGCCACCTGGCCGGGATCTATGCTCGGTCGGACGCCACTCGCGGCGTTCACAAGGCTCCCGCGAACGAGAGAATTCGTGGCGCCCTGAACGTGACGTACCGGTTGACCCGAGAGGAACAGGGAGAACTGAACCAGCACGGAGTCAACTGTATCCGCCTGTTTCCCCGTGACGGGATCCTGGTTTGGGGAGCCCGGACTCTGGCCGAGCAGGGGAGCGAGTGGACGTATCTAAACGTCCGCCGACTGTTCAGCATGGTCGAGGAGTCAATCGCGAACAGTACCCGGTGGATCGTTTTCGAGCCGAACGATCAGACCCTGTGGAAGAAGATCCGGCGTGATGTGAGCGCCTTTCTCACCAATATCTGGAGGGACGGTGCCTTGATGGGGCGCACTCCAGAAGAGGCATTTTTCGTCAAATGCGACGAAGAGACCAATCCCCCGGAATCGATCGACGCTGGCCGCGTCGTCATTCTGATCGGAATGGCCCCCGTAAAACCTGCTGAATTTATCGTTTTCCGGATTGGCCAGAGTGCCTCCGGTGCCGAAATCGAAACCGAATAAAGGAGATGAACCATGCCGGAACCTGCCGAAACCCCGCCTCAGGAGACAGAAACAGGCGCTCAGACAGGTGGTTGGGTGGATCCCTTCCGCGCTTACAATTTCAAACTCGAAGTCCAGGGTGTGACCGAGGGTCATTTCACTGCCTGCAGCGGTATGCGTATCAGTGTCGATGCCATTCGTTATCGTGAGGGTGGGACCAGCCAGGTGGTCCGCAGGCTGCCGGGCCAGGTTGATTATGGGGACATCACCCTGCGATACGGTCTGACGACATCAACCGACCTGTGGGAGTGGTTTTTGACCGCCGTTCAGGGTCGGGTCGAACGCCGGAATGTCTCGATTGTGATGCTCGATGCTGATGGGGTGACCGAGATGCTCCGTTGGAACTTGATTAATGCCTGGCCTGCCGAATGGTGTGGAGCTCCGCTGGATGCCTTGACGAATGAAGCCGCCATTGAGTCAATCACGTTGGTATTCGAATCTCTGGATCGAGGCTAACGGATGATGCTGCTCGATCTGGCAAGAAGACTCTTTCTCAGATTGCTTCGCATAGTCATCGCCTGGAGCAACGTGCTGGCAGGAAAACTCGGGTTCGACCGCAGACCGCCAATGTCTCCTCACCGCCCGTCTGTGGCGCCGGATTGGCTCGAACGGGCTTTTCTGGCGAGCTATCCCGAGCCCCCGCCGCACTGGCTGGAGCACATCCGGGAACGTTCCGAGTACGGTGCCGGCAAATCCATAAAGGCCGGGGAGCTGAAGTGGGTCCACTGGGGTCAGGGAAGAAAGCCTGGGGTAAGGTCTCGCCGCGTCAAAGGGATTCGGACTGATCGGGAAGGCCGACCTCAGCCCGTTTTCCAACCCGCGGTTGTGAGCCACCGGGCGCTTGAATCGCGGGACTCCGGCTCAGCGTTCGTTCCTCCGGTTGAACCGTCAGATTCGGACGGGTCGACAGATCGGAAGGAAACGGCTTTCCAGCGGAGAAAAGAAGGCGTATCTGTAACCCGGAATCGTCTGGTCGAGGGTCGATTGTCTGAGGAGAGTTCCGCTTCCGAACCTGCTTCCGTTGCGGGTCCCGGAGGAGTACGCCATTCGATTGCCAAACCAGTTTCACGGGAGCTACCCTTTACCTGCCCCCAGAACCAGAAAGCAGCGATCGCGGAAAACCGACTCAACGGGAACCGCGCCAGGGTTCTTCCTCCGCATGGGGGAGGTGACCGCCGGGACCCGGGCGCG
Organism: uncultured Acidobacteriota bacterium; assembly: GCA_963777605.1. Classification (GTDB taxonomy): domain Bacteria; phylum Acidobacteriota; class UBA6911; order RPQK01; family JAPXNP01; genus CAVZRV01. The sequence continues at coordinate 48,658 of CAVZRV010000031.1, read as the reverse complement.
ACGGTGCCCGGCCGGAACGTTACGGAGCAGGCCGTCGCAACCTTACCGGGAGCCGGCGTGTTTCCAGCGCCGTTCGAGCCGCTGAGCACTGCCGCGTTTGTGCTTTCACCAGATGGAGCAAGTCAGCTGAACCTCAGTCAGCCGATTGCGGATGTCCGGCCGGGTCAGTTCCCACTGCCACCGGATGATCCGTGGCCGTCCCTCCTTGACCCGGGCGGGGACTGGTACGCTGAGATCCAATCGGGGGAGCAGGACGAAAAGCGAAAGAGGCGGCTCAGTCGGGAACAGGAAGGTAGACGATGGAACGGGTAGCCCTTCTCGTCGAGGAAACCGGGGAACGCATCCGGTGTCTCCTCAACCCGGACTCGCTCGTGGTGCGGCGACTGGCCGGTGTTCAGGCCCGAAAATCGCTGAATGGCCGGGTGTCCGGCGGAGGACTATCCGACGATCCCCTGGTGTTCACCGGAGGAGGAACCACGGAGTTGACGTTGGACCTGCTCTTCGACACGACGCTGTCCGGTTCATCCATTCAGACCGAAAACGTTCGGAATCTGACGGCCCCCCTTTGGCAGCTGGCCGAAAACAGCGCCTCCGACGGATCTTCAGCCAGGCCTCCAGTCGTTCGGTTCGTCTGGGGCAAAATCTGGAACATTCCCGGCGTTATTACCGCAGTCTCGGAGCGGTTCGAGCAGTTCGATTCGGTCGGATCGCCCAGAAGATCCTGGCTGCGGATGAGACTCGTCCGCGTTCCGGAGATGTTCAAAGAGGCGCAGAACGCTCCCGAAAGCCTGCCTGCTGCTTTATCAACTGAGTCCGTTTCGGGCGAACCGCAGGACACGGACGGGGTTTTCGAGGTGATCGGGGGCACGGATCCGGATGGAGGAAGAGCCAGCGAGAGTCTGTCGGACATCGCGTTTCGCCGCTATGGAAGTCCGGTGTTCTGGAGGCTGATCGCGTGGGCCAATAACGTGGAGGATCCGCTCCGAATCGCGTCGGGCGCTCTGCTCAGAATCCCATCGATCCACGGGGAAAGGAGCTAGCGAATGGCGCATTCGGCATCCGTGCCCTCGATCATTGTCGAAATCGATGGCACTGCGACCGATCCAGTGCGGCACGGCAATCTCGGTGCGGTCCGGGTTCAGCAGCGCCTTTCGATGCCTGCACTTTGCATACTGACCTTTCTGGATCCACCCAATCGAGGAGAACCGGCGAGTCCGGTGGAACCAGGATCCAAATTGCGGGTTGAGGCCGAAGGTCTTTCCGGCTCCATTTTTGAAGGCGAGATCACCGCGGTTGAACACGTTTTTGAAAGTGCGGGCGGACATCTGATGACGATTCGAGCTTATGACCTGCTCCATCGGCTCCAGAAGCGCCAGCCGACCCGAGTTTTCACTTCGCTGAATTGTGAGGGGCTGGCCCGCGAACTGGTCGGGGACCTGGGTCTTTCCATCGAGGCCGGGGAAACCGGGCCGGTCTGGAATCGCCTGGCGCAGTGGGGACAGACGGATTTGGAGTTGTTGCGAGAATCCTGTGAGCGTGCCGGTTTGTTCTTCTTCCTCGATGGGCCTTCAGTGCAGCTCTTCAGTCTCGCCGGACGTGATCAGCGGGTGCCGCTCTCGGTCGGAACCACGCTCCTTGAAGCGCGAGTAGAGATCAACGGTGATCCTTCATGCAGAAGTGTCGCATCACTCGGTTGGGATCTGGGTCGGGTTGAAGAACGTCGCGGCGAGGCGGAGGCGGGTCGTAACGGTCGCCGGATCTCGCGCGAAGTCTCGCCTGGCCGGCTCGGGGGAACCGGAGAGCGCCTGATTTTGAACGATGTCTGGACCGATGACGCCCTGGCCGATGCGACGGCTCAGGCCGAACTCGACATCCGCATCGCCAACGAAGTTGTGCTCTGGGGAATAGCTGCGGGCAATTCCGATCTGGAGCCCGGGGTGGTTGCCGAGGTCGATGGGCTGGGCGCTTCTCTGGATGGAGACTATGTCGTGACCGAGGTGACCCACACAGTTGACGCCGCCCGAGGTCACCTGTCGGAGTTGTCGACCGCGGTTGCACCGTTCTCGCAACGCGCTCGAGGCCCCATCGTAACCGTTGGGGTTGTGACGAGTGTTGATGATCCCGAAGGTCTGGGACGGATCCAGGCGGTCCTGCCATCGCTCGGGGGAATCGAGACGAACTGGCTGGGGGTGGTCACAGTCGGGGCCGGAGCTGGCAAAGGGCTGGTGGCATTGCCCGACCTGGACGATCAGGTGCTGGTGCTGTTTGCCCGTGAGGATCTCAGCCAGGGGGTTGTCCTTGGAGGCCTGTTCGGAGTCAAGTCCGTTCCCGACTGGGGCCTCGAGGACGGCCGAGTCCGCAGGTATACCTTGCAGACGCCAGCTGGTCAGAAGATTACCCTGGACGACTCCGGGTCCCGCATTCGCCTCGAGAATAGCCAGGGCAGCTTTGTGGAACTGACCCCCGAGAAGGTGCTTTTGCACGCCATGACCGGTCTCGAGATCCGGGCACCTGGAAACCCGATTGTGATTCGAGGGAGCAACATTGATTTTCGGAGGGCATGATTGAACTGGCTGACCGAAGACGCAATTCTCGTCTGCCTGCACGAATTGGGCAACATTGAGGTGCCGCCCACGCAGGACCTGGTTACGGTCGAGGACCGCAGAGTGCTGGTCGAAGCCGATCCCGAAAGGAAAGAGATCAAGGGCTGTCCAAACGTCGGGATCGGAATCAAGCCATGCCAGGTGACCCTGAAGGTCCGAGTGGGCTACTCGGATCTCCTTCGGATTGACAGCCGCAAGGTTTGCCTGGAGAGCGTGCGCGGGCTGACCGACGGGACTCCGCCGGGAACGGTTGATTACAAAGTGAGAAACCCGGGACAGGACCTTGTGGGGGAGGGGACGGAATGACGGTTCCAAGATATCGGGCGTGGCGATTCGATCTCCCTGACCTCGATGTTCCGGAAAGCGATGCAGGTATTCGCATCTCCCCAACGGGAGGAATCGGGATGGTTGAGGATCAGGCCTCAGTGCGACAGGCCATTTTCCTCCTGCTCTCCACGCGCCCCGGTGAGCGGGTGATGCGCCCCCAGTACGGGTGCGAACTGGCCCGGCTCCAGTTTTCGCCTAACGATCAAACGACTGCCGGTCTTGCGATTCATTATGTCCGACAGTGCCTGGTCCGGTGGGAACCCCGGATCGAGATCCTCTTTCTGGATGCTGAACCGAACAAGTCGGACCCGGGCAGACTCGACATTCTTCTGGAGTACCGGGTGCGTAAAACGCTGGAGAGGGCCCGACTTTCATTTCCCTTCAACCTGTCCGGAGAGGCCTCCTGATGTCTCTGACTCCGCCAAACCTCGATGATCGTGATTTTCGGCAACTCCTGGAGGAGGCACGCAGTCGGATTCCACAACAGACCTCGGAATGGACCGACTTCTCTCCCAGCGATCCCGGCATGGTCCTGCTCGAGCTCTTCGCCTATCTCACTGAAGCGATGATCTACCGCCTGAACCGGCTTCCAGAGAAGGCATTCATCGAATTTCTGCGCTTGATGGGAGTTCAATTGATGCCGCCTTCGGCCGCCCAGGTTATGCTCCGATTCAGTCGCAGTCGCCCCGGGACGGCATCCCTCGAGGTCCCCCGGGGAACCCGGGTAACCATGGCCAGGGGAGGCAGTGCCCAGAAGATTGTCTCCTTTGCGACGACCGCGTCCGCAACCCTTACTCCCGAAGCCTCGGGAGTAGATGTCCTCGCCTGTCACTGCGAACTGGTCGAAGGAGAACTCGCGGGTCGAGGAACTGGGCTGGCCGGCCAAAGGGTGTACACCTCCCATTCTCCGTTGATCTCTCCAACGGGAGATGATTTGGACCTCATGGTCGGCGTCGAAACGGATCGCACAGCCTTGGACGGCCGGGCCAGGGCCGTCGAATTCCAGGGAAAGGCCTTCCGGATCTGGCGAGAGGTCGGCAGTTTTACCGACATTGAACGGGAGCGCTTTGTCTATTTGGCCGACCGCTTCACTGGAAGCATCGTCTTCGCACCATCTGCCCGGATGTCCGCCTCCGGTCAGATGCTGGCCGATTCGTCGAGTCTCCTGGCCGAGGTTCCTCCGGCGGAACGGGAAATCAGATTGTGGTATCGTCATGGAGGCGGAGCCGAGGGTAATGTAAGCGCCGGGCTCCTCACAGTCCTTCGCGATCCCCTTCCCGGTATCAGTGTGGTCAATCCTACTCCGGCCACCGGCGGAAGGAACACAGAAAGCCTGGAGAACGCCCTAATCAGAGGGCCCCAGGAGTTGAGGTCACTCAGCCGGGCAGTGACCGGTCGAGACTATGAGTTGGCTGCCCTGCGGGCTTCCGGGGCCGTAGCCCGCGCCAAGGCGTTTACAAAGGCTGCTCTCTGGGTCCACGCGGCGCCGGGGACTGTGGAGGTTTTGCTGGTTCCGAATGTTCTTGAGGCGGCCCGGAGCGGGGAACGGGTGTCGCTGGATACGTTGTCCGAGCACCAGACGGAAACCGAAAGGGAGAGAATTCAGGGAGAGTTGGATCGCAGGCGACCCCTGGGAACCACCTGCCTGGTGAACTGGGTTCGCTACAAGCAGGTTCGCATCAAAGCGCGGGTTGTTGTTCACATGGGGGAATCGCCTGAGGCGGTGAGGACCCGGGTCCTGGACCGGCTCCATTCGGCCATCAATCCACTCCCCTCGGAGCGATCTGCTGGCTGGAGGTTCGGTTATCCCTTGCGGGCATCCCACGTTTATGACCTCCTGCTTTCCGACTCGGGCGTGAGCTACGCCGATCAGGTTCGACTTCTCGTCGACGAGGTGCCCGAAAGGGACGTGACCTCGATCGCCGCGGATACCTTCCAGAGGGGTGCCTGGTATGCGGCTGCCGGCTCTGTTCTATTCCGGTCGCTGGACGACGGTAACGGGTGGGAAACGGCAGGCAGGTTCCCCGGAGAGGATTTGCGTCAGGTTAAGGTCCATCGGTCCCGGCCCGGGTTGCTGGCCGTGACCTCGGCAGTGGAGTCAGAGCCGGGGGCTTCACGGGTCCACGTCTCATCTGACTGTGGTGAGACGTGGCGCAGGGCCGCTCAAACGGGTTTCACCGTCTTTGACATGGACTGGATCAATAGGGAAGGAGAGCCGATCCTGATCCTGGCCACGGACGTCGGGCTTTATGAACTTGCGATGAAGCCGGAGGCAGTCCCCCTCCAGATTCTGGTCGAGCCTGGCAACCAGGATCTGGGATTCTACGCAGTGGCGTCGTCGTCAGATGCCCAGGGGGAGGTGTCGGTTGCGGTCGCGGGGCGAGGCGTTGTTGGTGTCTTTCTCTCCACTCAAGGAGCGAAGGCCGGCAGTTTCACGCGGATTGGCCTGGAAGGAGAAGATGTCAGGGTGCTCGAGGTTCAGGAAGTTGGTCCCCTTCGCTATTTGTGGGCCGGCATTGCAGTTCCCGGGAAAGCGGAGGGAAAGGGCTGCTACCGGTGGGAGCTCCGGGGCTCCCAGATTCAGTTGGAAGGGCAGTTCTTCAGTGAGGGATGGCAGGGAGGAACCTGCTGGGCACTGGCTTTTCAAGGCGAGGTGTTGTTCGCGGCGACGGACCAGGCCGGAGTCTTCAAGATCGAGCCGGCCTCTCACGAGCCCAAGTGGCAGCCGCCGAAAGTCGGCTGCGGTCTCCCGATGCGTGAGGTGGGGAAGTACCATTCGATCAGATCACTGGCCTCCGATGTTGACCATCGGTTCTTGATGACCGGTACGAGCGAGGGTGTTCATCGATCTGACAATGGAGGCCTCAGCTACGAATCTTCCTCCAGGCGCGAGTTTCTGGAAACGGTAACGCTGCCCGAAACCTGGCTCTTTTGCTCAGGAGAGCACGAAATCGAGACGGTGAGTGAACATGAACCGGAATGAGATTGCAGCCCTGCTGCCCGAGATCATTCGCCGGACGTTGCGAGAGGGATCCCCACTCGCCGGAGTGTTGGACATCATGGAGGCATTGCATGCTCCCTCGGAAGCGATTCTGAGCGATCTTGCGGCCCACTTCAATCCTGTGACCACCTCGGACCGGATGGTGGAATACCTGGCTCAGTGGGTCGATCTCAGTTGGGTCCTGGATCAAGCGTCTCAAGACCGGTCAGACTGGGGGAATTCGTCGGAACCGATTTCTTCGGGGATCGGACGACTGAGGGAACTCGTGGCGGCGTCGGCGAGCCTCGCCCGTGAGCAGGGGACTCGAGACGGCATCGTTCGATTCCTGGAGATTGCGACCGGAATAAAGGGCTTCCGGATCGATGAAACGATCTGTGATGCGCAGGGATGGGTCATTCCATTTCATGTTCGGATCGAGGCCCCGGCTGAAGCTGAAACTCATCGCAGGCTTATCCAGCGCATCATCGAGATGGAGAAGCCCGCTCATGTTACCTACGATCTGAACTTCGCTTGAGGATTCCGGGTTGACGAAGATTAAGGATCCCGGTCCAGTTCGCCTGGAAAGCCGGCGTCCATGACGGAACGAGCGAAACAAGTGAGCAGTGGGTCTGGGATCGCCCAGACTTCGAACATTACGACATCGAACTGAGTGCCCCGGCCGGGAACTCGGGAGCAAGGGCACCAGTTGAACGAGAGGAAGTGACACATGGCTGCAAGATTTTTCAGTATTACGGCCAAGGATCCGGGGGTCCTGCTGGGCGGACACGGCGAGGTCACGTTGACCGTAACCAACGTGAGTGGCCGCCCGATCCGTGGGCAGGTCTGGCTCAATGCTCTTGGGGAGACCCATAAAGACTGGCTGACCGTTATCGGTGAAACGGAAAAGGACTTTGGGGTTGACGAGACCCATTCCTTTACCGTTCAGATTCAGGTTCCTTCCGGTACCGTGGAAGGGACCTACACCCTGCGACCTGTGGTAGCCTCCTTTCAACGGCCCAACGATGAGTTTGACGAAGGGCAAATGATCGCCTTTCAAGTTCCAAAGGCGCCCGCCCCCGAGGGCTTCAAGTGGTGGCCATTGATCGCTGTCGCTGCGGCGATCCTCCTGGTGGGAGGCGGAGTAACATTGTGGCTCATTCTGAGCGGCTCCGCAGTGGAGATCCCGAATGTGGTCGGTCTGCCCGTCGACCAGGCTATGCAAGCACTGACGGACGTAGATCTGAGCCCATCTGAGTCAGGACGCGAGCTCACGGCCTCGGCAGACCAATTGCCCCAGGGAGTGGAGAGCTTCCCTCCGGCTCCAGGAACAGTGCTTCGCATGGAGCCCCAGGCCGGTACTGAAGTAGAAAAGCAGTCGAGAGTGGAGCTGGTTCTCGAGGCGGACGCGAAACTCGTGCCAGATCTGGCGCGGTCGAGTCTGGAGCAGGCTGTGGCAGCGCTGCAGAGCAGGGGATTGAAGCTCGGCGGCGTGGACAAGGTATCGACGACCGATAATGCCCTCGTCGGAAAGGTTGGAAAGCAGGATCCGGCCCCCGATTCTCGAGTGCTGGAGGGTTCCGAAGTCGCCGTTTGGCTGTGCAACAAACGGGACCGTCGGTGGAATGCGGTCTTCTCCCGGGCTGATATCGCGATCCTTGAGAATCACCGGAACCTCGTTCGAGATAATGAACTGCTTCAACACATCACCCCGCTGCCGCCAAATCAATAGGGCACTGCAATGACTTCTTTTCGGCTCGTCTGCCTGGTGCTGATTCTCCTTGGGCTGCTATTTGTGCTCGTTCTGTTCATGGATGGAGGCAGGGGCGAGAAGGTGTCTCCTCCGGGATGGGCCTACAGTGTCCGGGATGCGTTCAGTTCCCTGAGCCCATCGATCCAGCTGCAGGCTGCTCCCCTGGACCTCTCTGCAGGCGCCGGCTGGGAGAAGATTGTTCCCCGAGCAAGAGCTCCGTGCGGATTCTGAAGTTCTGCCTCGAGTCGAATTCCCGGGTCGAGGCGGTCTATGAGGCCACGGTCCAGGGAACGGGCGACCAGCAATTGATGGAGATGATGTCCCGGGACGACGGATGCGAGGACGGCAAGTGCAAAATGGAACTGCCCCGGGGAGAGAGCCAGGGCCCTTTCGACAATCCTCGTTGCGGTTCCTTCATTGTGGTTTCAGGCGGCGGGCAACTGATGCTGGACTGTGTCGGTTCAAATCCCTGTCGGATCCGATTCAAGTAGACAGCGGCGTGGAATGGCGCCGCTGCTGCTGAGCAGGGCGCTGGACTGTTTTCGTCAGCCCGTCGCTCGATCCACTCGAAGCACGCGGATGACCGAGAAGATCGAGAACAGAAGATAGAGAATCGCCCAGATAATCGCGAGGATTGCAACGATCAGCCCTGCGAGGGCGTCGGTGATGCTGACGAGGATTCCTGGCGGGAAGGCGTGAAGAAAACCAGTCAGCCAGGTCGCGATGAGTGATGTCAACGTGACCAGGACCAAGCTCTTGTTTTCCAGGAACCGCTGGTGTCCGAGTACGAGGAGGATGGCGAAGAGGATCTTCAGGAACATGGCCATGCTCAACGCAATGGCCGCTCCCGAACGGTCAAAATGGGAATACATGGCCATGTAGGCGATGGTTCCGAAGATCGGAGCCAGGAACAGACTCACCATCAGGATCAGGCCGATTAAGGCCGAGATGGCAGCCTTGATCCCACCGAATAGAATCAGAATAGAGGCAACAAGAGTCACGATTCCCTGGGTTCGGCCGTGAACCCGCTCGGGCAGCAAGAGGGCAAGTGCGATCAGGGAAACGGTCAGAAGCAGGAGCCCGTCAAGTAACGCCAGGTAGGGGACTCCATATCCGGGCGTCGGCAGATCGAGTTGCTCGGCGAAGCCACCCTGGCCGAGCAGGGCAGAGGAACCAAGTTCCACCAGGAGCGTCAGAACCAGGCAGACGAGGGAGGCGATGAAGAAGGGTCGGCGGAGTCGCTCCAGCATTCCAGCCTTTCTATCGCGGAGCTTTCCGCCAGTAGAAGTACAGCAACATCGCTGTCGCGCCTGCACCCCAATGCCAGACTCCGTGCCACTGGAACACCCATTTCTCCCGACAGAGTGGCCCCCCTGTCTGAGCTAACTGCCAAATGATCGTGGCAGTCAGGAACGACAGACAGGCCGGAAGATATATCGCCAGGGCCGTGTCCCACGAGGCTCTCACCATTGGCATCCAGATCGCGATACAGAGTTCGAGGATAATGTAGACCGCAGCCACCACGGCGACGATCACGAAACCGGGGACTCCGAGGGCGTTAAGAATCGTAAAGGCAACAACACTCGTTGGGTATCCGATGTAGAAAACCAGGTCGTTGTCGGTCATTCTGACCAGGGTGTAGAACCACAGGAAATTGGCGAACGCATACATGGACAGGTTGTCGAAAACCCCTCCCCACTGCACGAGTGAGGCGTGAAACCACATGCTCCCCAGCCCCAGGAAAATCACGACAGCGAGGTACAGCAAGGGGTAGAAATGAGTGCTCCGCATGCGATTGGAGCCCGGGGGGAACCCGCGCGAACGGTAGAAGAAGATAAATCCGGCAAGGATTCCCCCGGTAACGATCGAGTAGAGGTTTGAAAGGGTGCTGAATGGTTGTCGAATTCCGGGTTCGCCGATCTCGTCGGGATTGAACGCCTCGCAGTAGCAGGTGTTGGATCGTTCGGGAGAGGAATCAGTCACACACGGATCTGGAGATCCAGGCCAGCCAAGGGCAACGAAGCAAGAGAATGGGATCAGTACGCCGAGCGTGACCACGAGAAAAACGACCAACTCTTTCATGACTCCTCCAGTGGAATCTGTGGGATCATCGTCCGATCACAAAGATCAGGATGGAAATCACCAGCACTCCCACATCAACGAGCCACGCCCACCAGGGCATATCCGAGGCGGCAACCTTGACTCCGACCGTTCCCTCCCGTCCCTTCACCTTCGAAGTGCCCCCGGCAATCCAGGAAAACACGCCGATCAAGATCGCGCAGATTCCGAAGACGAGGAAGCCGAGTCGATTCACCGAATCGAGGTTCGAATTGGCCGCACCGTTGAGCGTCATGGCCAGGCCGACCAGAATGAGCAGGAGGAATCCGAGCCAGCCTGGGATCCAGGAAAGCAGTTTCGCCAAATCCATAGTCCCCCCTTTCGCACCGTGATGGTGCAGTGCGTCGGGCCAGCAGAAACCGACCATCTAACCTGGACACCAGCCCGGGTTTTCTTCAGGAAGGCTTCAAGTTATCTGGAACCCGTACTTGATGATGGAATGGATTGGATATTTGAGAGCGATTATATCCTCAGCAGAGCCAAGAGTCCCGTGATTTCGTGAATTTCACTCACAAGAACTTCACGCGATGGTTCAGCGAGCTTCAAGGGGGTGTCACCGCCGGGCAGCCGCCAACCGTCTGGCAGGTCTTGTCTTTGTGAAACTCGAACTGGACCTGAAGTTCTTCAGCCTTCTTGCGGCAGTAACCCCGGTTCGTATAGGAGCACTTGTTTCCCTTGGAGTCTTTCCACTGGCAGCAACCTCGGTCAGCGTCTGCGTCTTGAACGAGCAGCTCAAACCCCTCCGCGGGCCCCGGGCAAACGGTTGCCGCTGGTTGGACCAGCTCGGGCCGGAAGAAGAGCGGAGGGACAGCCATGGTCTGGGAAAAGGACCACAGCAGCAGGACACTTGACACCAGTGACAGGGTCTTGTGATCGGCCATTGATAGCTTCTTTTTCATGAATTGAATCTCCTTAGAAATTGGGGGGACTCACTTGTGGTTCCTCTCCGCTAACGGGTGTATCGGAAACTCCACCAACCGGATCTTTGTCCTGCTTTTCCATGCGAGTCGATCGCCCAAACCCTCCATCGACCTGGCTGGGCTCCGATGAAGTTGAAGGTGTATCGAGTAGACCCGACGCCGTCCTGTGTGAAGAGAGGCTGCCAGACCGAGCCCGATTGAAACTCGGCTTCAACAACATAGCTCACCGCCCCTCCAACCGGGTTCCAGCTCAATTCAGTCTTGCGGGGATAGTGACCGAACACTTGCCCATTGGATGGGCTGTTGAGGCCAGGGGCAGCCAAGCTGGGGTTCAGAGTCCGGGCGACGATATTTCTCGACTTCGCAATGGCTTCGAGAGACTTGCCTGGGGACGCCGAAGCTATATAGAGCAGGATTTCAGCGCCGGGCTCAACCGGAGTTCCGGCCCTGGGTGACTGGCCGATGACTTTGCCGACCTCGCCTTTCTGGACCCGCTTGATCTCGCCGACCGTCAGGCCGGATTTCTGGATCAGCGCGACCGCCCGCTCTTCAGGCATATCGGCCAGGTCCGGCACAGTCAACTCCCACTGAGTGAAAACGAGGTCGACCGACGTCTTCGGTTCGACCGGTATTCCCTGCTCAGGAGACTGCTTCACCACGATGCCCGCTTCCTTTACTCCGGCCTCCTTCGGACTGACGTACGCTACTTTTCCAATGAGCAGTCCGTACTTGGCGAGTGCGTCTGCCACTTTGGCGCGGCTGGAGCCGATGAGTTGGGGCATTCTGAGTTTTTCCGACGCTTTGGCCACGACCAGATTGATCAATGCGCCATCGGCAGCAGGGGACTCGGGAGCCGGGTCCTGCGTAAGTACCGTGCCGTCGCTCGCTCCGCTGTTCTCGGTGGTGATGCGGCCTTCTTTGAACCCCAGTCCAACCAGGATGTCCAGCGCGCTTTTGACGTTCATCCCCACAAGCTTGGGAACCCTCAAGCTCGGCTGATCGGGTGAAATCAAGTCGTCCAGGCGTTTCTGGGCAATCAGGGCAAAGATCCCGTCCGGGAACTGACGGAGGTACTCCTGCAGAAACTCAGGGTCCGAAGAGTCCTTGATCTCATTCCAGAACTCCATGTCCGCCTGGGTCTTGGCGTCCGGCTCTTTCGGGGTCTGATCGGGTCTGTCGTCCGTTTCCCCCTCTTCGCTGTTCAGCGCATCCAGGGTCGCGCCGTCCTTGACGAGAATGAATTGTCCGTTCTCCTCCGGCCCGTTCACCATGCGAACCATAGTCGGGTACTGAGTCCCGATGAGCCTGAGATGGGGAAACACTTCGGTGTAGAAGATGAACTCCATGTCAATCACCGGATACGGGTTCATTCGGAGGGCGCCCTTCAGCAGCTCAGCAAAATGGCTTCGGTCTGGAACCTGCTCGAACCCGCCGGACGCTATGGTCTGGCGGCTCTTCTTGCCAAGCACTTTCTTCAATGACTCGATATAACCGGAGTCCTCGGGATTGAGCTTTCCCGGAGTCGGCCCGGAGCGAGCCAGCGCTCCACCGTAACAGGAATCGGTAATGATCAGGATCCTTCCCGCCTTCACCTTTTCGGCCGTGACGAGAGTTCGAACGACGGAAAATGGAATCCAGGAGGACTCGTCGTAAAGCTCTCCGTCGACCGGTATCCAGTTGCCCGTGTCAGTCAGCGGATCCAGTTGACCGTGTCCTGCGTAATACACGAGGATGTTGTCCTGCCCGGTGGCCTGGTTCAGCAGGCTTTTCAGTGAGTTCAGGATGCGGCTCTCCGTCGCCTCCGACCCGATGAGAGACAGTACGTTCTCAGGCTGGAAACCGTAGCTGGAGATCAATATCTCCCGGATGTCTCGCGCGTCCGATTCCGCAAACTGGAGGACCGGCCAATGCTTGTAACCGTTGATGCCGATGATTAGGGCGCGGAAGGTGCCGAAATCGCTGATCTCAAGTGGTTCGGGCTTGAGCACGACTCCGCGATCCCGAACGTCGGTGGTCTGGCAGCTGACCAGTAGAGCGACTAGAGTGAATGCGGCTGTGAGTCGGATCAGCGACATGCTGGGCCCTCCCTCGATTTAGTCGGCGAATTCCCGGATACGCCAGAAATGACAGAATTCATCTTGGCCTTTCGCTTGAAATAGACTCCCAGAGGGTCGATTTTCGACTGCGTCAAAATCTCATACCTGGCCACCATCGGGATCAGCTTACTCGCGCCTGACTTCAATCACCTGCTCGGAAGTGCTCCAGTCCCCCAAGGGAACCGGGGAAGACACGTTCCGGGTCGTGCCGAGGGCGACCGACGAAATCAGCTGTCGCAAGGGCGTCCCGAGGCTTCGGCTCAACTCCTCCGGCGCGACTCCCCCTCGCACTGGGTCCCGTTGCAGGAATCGGAAGTCCACCGGGCTCGTTGTCGCGAACACTTTCAGTACATCCCTGACGGAGCTCCGACCATCTGGCACAAAGGTGTTCAGGCGCCGCTGCCAGACACCGTTTGGGACCAGCAAGTCGGCGGTGCCCGATTGGGGATACACCATCGATACGCTGCCGTCCGTGGACAGATCCAGGATCGAAAGATAGACGCCCTTGTCCGACCGGTTTTCGACCTTGCACTCGAACGCTTGACCGTCTTGCAGCACGAGCGTCGGAGCCCCGATCCGGCGGAGTGGGGTCCCCCGTCCTCCGTCCCCCTCCGCCTCCGAAACCGACAATCGAACATCGAGACCCGGAGACGGGTTTGCAATCGATAGAATATTGAACCACTTGGCCCAATCCAGGGTTCGGCGGACCACGAGCCCCACAGCATCGGCGTCGTCGATGGGAGTACGGGGTGCAATTTCCGTCTGGTCTCCCCCTTCCATGACAATTTCAGCACCGGCCTGGCGCAACAGTACGTGGTAGTCACGGGGCTGCAGCTGGAACTCGAGGTGGTGATACTGCTCCAGTTCCTCCCGGACTCCCCGCAGCGCCGGCGAGTTCCCCAGTCCCTGGAGATGGACCCGCAGGCGAAACTCCGGGTAGCTGTGATCCCATTCAACCGCCCGGGAGAAGTTCGGGATGGTGACCGGAGTAGACAGTTTCGCGACGGAACTAAAATTCCCGACCTGTGTCACCTGGCACCTGCCAAGGGGATTATCCGTGTTGCCGAAGTCTTTCGTGCCGGGGGCAAAGATCTCAAAAACCGAGCCAATGGTCGCTCCGTATGCCTGGCCGGCCTGAAGTTCAACCGTGCCCTGGCTCCGTGGAGAGCAGAGGACAAAGGGTCTCGCCAGGACGGTAGTGTCCCCGAAAATGACCTTGTCCGAGCCCGCGCCCTCCAATTGAGGGTGCTGAGCGGGATAGCGGGCGTTGACCTTTCCACTGACCGCATCCATGACATCGCGGTAGGTACTTTGGGGACTTGCCTGTCGTAACTGGCTGGCCAGGAAGTAGGTTAGGGCACCGTGCTCCCGGTTGTCAGCCCAGTGCTCAAAGGAACTTTCTCCGGCAAGGCATCCCGAAATCAGAGTGTAGTTGAGATTGTCCGGCCTCCAATCGTTGGACCCTTCACTGACGCCCCGCGTTCCGGAATCGCCAGGCTCAGCCGGCGGCGTGCGTTCGTCAGGGGCGATCCTCCGGACGTTTCCTGCGGCTCGAAGAGCCGTACCCGAGTTGCAGCTGTCGAGTATGAACGTGATATTTCGCGTGCGCTGCTGGAGCTCGAGGAAAAGCGTGTTGAGTTCGTCGTCGCTGATATCGAAAACCTTACCTTCCGGATCCCGGCTGTCATGGGGGACCAGCGTCTCGTCCCAGCCGTCCAGTTCGTCCCCGGAAGTGTCTCGCATTTGCGAACCGTGACCGCTGTAATGAAAAATGACTACGTCATCGCGCTGGGCGTTGCGAATCAGGTGGTCCCTGAATGCATGGAGAATCCCCTGGTGGGTAGCGGCCTCATTGGTTAGTACCAGGACTTGGCTTTCAGGGTACTCGTACTTCCCGATCAACACGCTCTTCATCAGCTCAACGTCGTTGACGCAGCCGGCCAGGGAAGACACCCGGGAAGGATAACGATATTCGTTAATCCCCACTAGCAGTGCCCACTTGGTTGCCGGTCGGGTCGGGTCAGCGTACTCGACTTCGCTGCCGGCTGGCGGTTGCCCAAACTCCTGCCGGCGGCCCGAAGGACTCGAAGAATCTGGCACGCCGGTAGTGTCCGAACAGCCGACAAGCAGGCAAGTGAGGCAAAGAATGATGGTAGGCCAGGATGCTCTCATCTTAATCCTCCAGGAGGGAGTCTCATTGCACGACCCTGCTGTATTGGAGAGGGTAGTAGCCCTTGAATCGGGACCAAGTACTCCAGTCGTTTAGAATTACCCTGCCTGCACTGCCGGAAGCCTCGAAGACTATGGGATTCCCATCCGGCCGGTACCCGGCGAACAACACCACGTGGCTGCCGGGCTTATTGAGGGCATCTCCGGGCTTCATGTCCGTGTACCAGTTGTATCGGGGCCGCCCCGAGATGGACCGAATGGTCTGGGTCGAAAACTCGTGTACAGCCGGCTGGCCCCAGCAAAAGCAGACGAAACCCGAGCAATCGATGCCCGCAGTGCAGTCGGTAATTCCGTGCCTGGAATGAGAGCCGGCCGCCTGACCCGAAGCCAGCTTTCTGTCGAAGACTTCGGGCGAGTCCATGCCGCCCCAATCGTAGGGAACCCCGGTTACGGTCTCTTGGGCCTTCCAGTCACTGGAGTAACCGCTGGGGACGCACGGAGCGTGGCGGTTTCTCTCTTTGCAGGTCCACCGGTGTTCCGCGAACTGGCGTGCAGTGCTGATGATCTGGTCACGTGTCAGGGGAGGCAATTCACGAACCGGCTGGCCCCGGAGGGTGAAAAGCATCCCGGATGCGAGCGCAATAATCGAGATTCGGGAGATGGCTTTCATCGAGGTTTCACCGTTTATCCTGCCGGGTCTGTCCGTCCGAGGCCTCAGCGCTCATCGCCGGTCTCCCAGATTTCGATCCGCACCTCGTTGCGAAGTGGGACCAGGTGGAAAACTGACTGGCCGTGAAGGCGAAACTCGTCAACCGGACTCACAAAGTAGTCGTTGGGAATGTCTGGAGCCTCGGCGATCAGTTCGCCGTTCGGCCCGTATTTTCGCAGACGCTTGGCGACTTCAACTGCGTCTCCGACCTCTGCGGTCTCCAGGGCAACATAATGAAAACCGTTTTTATCGCTGCCCAGATAACGAAGTGAGATCAGGGGATTCTCATCCCCATTCATCCGCACCGGGAAAGAGGCTTGCTCCAGCCCGCGAGCTGAACTGGGGGTGATCTCTCCAACTCCCGGCTCCACCATCAGTGCCCGGTCACCACCCGCCAGGTCGCGGGCACGGCCACGGAGCTGAGGCGGGAGATTTCCCGTGAGATCGAGTGAGTACTCCTCTCCCGTGAACGCGCGCCGGATCAGGAGCAGGCTGTCTTCGAAGCGAACGCTGTCAGCGGCAAAGCCGATGTCGAAGGCCCGCAAAAAATCTCCCTGGCCGTCGAAAATCGCTAGGCGATGCGCCAGGGGGTCGGTGACAACAATGCTCTCGTCAGGAAGGACTTCAAAGCCCTGAGGGCCTTGAGGCAGTTCATCATCGGTCCCGATGGACAGGGTGAGCCTCGCCTCAGCCGGCCCGGGCGCCTCCTGCCCAAGAATGAGTACCGGCAGGCGAATCAGTCGGAATTGACCCGGGGCGACCGGCCGGGCGGCCTCTTGAACCAGGGAACAGTTGGCGACCGGAAGCGCGAGTGACATCAGAAGGCAAAGACGTGTTGCGGTCCGCATGGAGGACTCCCTCTGTCCGGCTCAAAAGGGGGGCCTTACCTCTCGGCGCGCCGAGAAGGCCACCCTGGTTTGCTCCAACTGGTCTCGACACGCTGGACGGCCCGAGCCTGGTGATCTGTAACACAAAGGTCCTTCAGAACCATTCATGAAAGAAGGGTTTGGGACCCATTTCCGCCGGCTGAAGGACCCGCGTTGCCGGCTTCCGACTTTGCGTTGCTGCGACCCCGGCGGTGTTGATGCCCGATGCCACCGAGAAGATGATCAGGGAGTTGATGAAGTAGAGAAGGATCCGCTGTCCGCCCGAAACCGAGCGGTCGCCCAGGATCACGAGGCCGATCAGGAAGCTGATGATCAGCGCGGTCCAATTACCGGGTAGGGAGTCGAACTGGGTCACCAGGGTCCCCGTAATCAACGTGGTAGTAGCCCCGGCAATCCCCGGTGCAAGCATTGATCTGGCGCGAATGAACTCGTCCATATTATGTAAAATTGGAGCGATGTATTGACTCAGAGGTTATGACAATTCCAGCCGGATTGCAATAGCCATTAATGCGGAGCGGTGCGAGCATCGGTTGCCCGGTCTGCCTCCGCGAACGATTCACCTAGGTCGTTGTTCCCTTATCGGTCCCTAACCTGGAATCCCGATACGGCTCCTTCTCCTCGGGTTGGTATCCGGGACGCACGGTTTTGGTGAATCCGGACGTCGCGGGCCACTATGACCTGACTGCTGCTCTACTGCACGAGGCCATTCACTCGCTGATCGACGTAAGTGAGATCGGCGGCTCTCTTATCGCCGATGGCAAGTCAGGTGCTTCGAAAGTCGAATCGCCCTGGACCGGTGCGTCGATTTCTCTCCAGTCCATGATGGATGCCTATTTCGTCTGGTACGGGTTGCTCTGGTTTTGGCTCCTTGCAAGAGAGCGCGACGCAGTTTCGAACAATGACGGGGATCGGCGGATCGGGTTGTGTCGACGCGGCTTCCTCCCGGATTTTGCGGGGGTCGTCGGTGATCGGCTTCCTGCAGTACACGAGATGACGCGAGTGGCGATCGAATCATTGCGCCATGCGGTTTTGACGGAAACTCCTGAAATTGTTGGAGGGTGACGGCGTCTCGGGTGGTCCGGCGGGTGGAGCGACCCATGCTGCATGGTTCGGTCGCGAGTTCCGCCGATCGGCAAGTACTGGATTCCGATTTGCCCTCAGTTTTCGAGACATCGAGGGCCTCTGGCTGAGCGAGGCATTCCGGTCTCCCGGGAATCCGTTCGATACTCGTGCCTCAAGTCGGATCTGATTACGCCCGCAGACTTCGGAAAAGGCACGATCGCCGGCAAACCGCGCCGGAGCCTATGTACTCCTGATGGCCAGACGGGTCTTAACGCAATCGGATTTGGAATTCTGGAAACTCACTTTGAATCGTAACAAACCCTGTCAGGTCAAAGAGAGGAGTAGACAGGGTATCGGGAGGACCGGTTGAAGGCTCGCCTTGAGCATAGACTCGATGCCGTCAGTTGCTCAGCACATCGAGGAGGGCTTCGTAGGCAGGTTTGGGGTTGTAGTCTTCTCCAAAGAGAAGGGCGGCACCGTACCCGTCGAAAAGCTCAGGGATCCAGGAATGCTTGTCGGTGAAACCCCAAGTGACAAACGAGGAACAGGAACCGGACTCCAGGCAGGCCTCCAACAGATCCCGAAAGACGCCGGCCTGGTACTGTAGATTCCCGGCGGTCGCCTGACCGTTCTCGACCGGGAGGATCACGTCAATTTCGGTCAAACTGATGTTGAGCCCGAGGTCTCGGAAGCGGGCGAAATTCTCCAGCAGTTCCCCTTTCGACGGTCTCCCGTTGGTAAGAAGTCCGATGTGGCCCTGAAAACCAATGCCGTCGATGGGTACTCCCCGCTCGAGCATTCCCTTGATGTATTCCAGAATCGCGGTGGACTTTGGGTTGATTACTTCCGCACCGTAGTCATTGTAAACAAGCAGTGCCTCCGGATCCGCCTCATGTGTCCAGCGAAACACCATGTCAATGTATTCCGGACCAATGGTATCCAGAAAGAGCGTGTGCCGGAGGGAACCGTCCGTCTCGAATGCTTCATTGAGCACATCCCACTCTTTGATCTTTCCGCGGTAATGGCCCGCTACGCGGAAGACATGGTCCCGTAGAATCCCTATCAACTCGTTGCGGCTGAAGGCTCCCCCGGTTAGCCACTGCGGAAGCTGGTTGTGCCACAGCAGCGTGTGACCTCTCACCGACATTCCGTTGGTTTCGGCAAAGGCCACGAGGCTGTCACCGCCGCAGAAATTGTAGCGGTGCCTCTCCGGGTGGATGGAATCCCACTTCATGGCGTTCTCCGCCACCAACTCGTTAAAGACTCCAGCCAAGGTCTGACGGTAGACATCCTCACTGACGAACGGGTTCAGTCTCACCGCTGCCCCCACGAGCACGCCGTGCCCACTCGCTTCTGTACGCAGTGATGGAATTTGTGGGGGAATCTCTTGCCGGGCAATCGGAGGTACGGCGGTAACGGCTTCAGGGTTGCTCTGGCGGCGTTCTGCTCCAGCGGAGAACATTGTGAGTGAACTCTGAGGTTCGACGTTGGCCCCCACCCACAAACGCCCGTTGTCGATCAGGCCGAAATCCGGGAAACTACCGCCGAAGCGATCGTTGGCGTAAACCGAAAATGTGCCTCCGACCCGGGCCAGTTCCAAGGTGGTCTCGCCCTGGAAAGTCTCCGAGTCAAAGAATGTGTGCACAACTTTGGTGGGACTGTTGTTGTACTCGTCGGCGACGACCTTTCCGTCGCGGATCCCGAAATCGATTCTGCGCAGGCCCCGCCACCACTCCGGTCCGTCCGAAAGATGTCCAAAGGCGACGAGGTAAGCCGATTCTCCGGTTCTAAGGCTCGTGAAAAGGCCGAAGTCGCCACTCACTTCGAACGAGGTGCCCCAGAGGTTGGTCCGGGTCTGAAACCCGTTCGGGGCGCTGCTGATCAATCCGCCGGGGAACTCCGTCAAGTAGGGCCCGGCACAAGCCCAGGAGTTGCCAGTCAGGATATCTTCGCCCGTCGGGACGAATTCCCATCCGTCTCGAAGTCTGAATTTTCCGGAAGTCGCGACCTCGGCCGGCGCCGCACCGATCTGGATGTCGTCGAAAAGCGGGGGAGTGCCCACGGCGAGCAGCGACACGTAGATCGGGTCGGAAGCCGCCAATCGAAGCCGGGCGGCATCAATCGATTCTGGCAGCGAGTCCAGCAGCTCGTTGGGGAAAACCGCCTTCTGCGCGTCTTCCGCGCCACCGAGCTGTACCAGACCTTGGATTTCCTCACCACTATCCAGGACAACCGTAACGGTTACTTCGGTTTCCGGTACCTCGCCCCCGGCCGCGTCGATGGCCTCATCGGAGACGAGAGCCAATCCCACATTGAGGGTCGCGTCCCTGGATATCATGGTGTCGAACGAGAGTCCGGGCTCTCTCACGGGCTGAATGGCGATCAGATCCGTCACGGTCCCACCTTGCTGTTTGCGAAGGCGGTAAAAGAATGACGGCGTGAGCCTCGAGAGTGGACTTCCGCTCGCTCCCTCGATGGTCAAAATCCCCACTTGCAGATCCTGGCTGGAAATCGTAAAGGTGGCCGACCCGCTCGCCGGGAGAGTGACGTTCCATGCTCCCTCCGTTGCGCTTAGCGCGCCCTCGGGGCCGTTTATGTCGAGCGAAGACATTCCCCCGAGCGAAGTCTTTTGGAGAAGCCGGACCGTTCCGTCCCAGGGAAAGTTCGGGCTCCGGTTACCGATCTTCAGCTGAATCTCAAACCATTGATCCCCGATAGGGCCCACGGCCGCTTGCGGGTAAACGATTCGTTCCCCGGCGCAGACGGGTGTCGTGAGGACAAGCAGGGACAGCGCCAACAGGGACTGATAACCCTTCAGCATCACTGTTCTCCTTTTCAAGATTTTGTCTTTCGGGACACTGGGGAGGTTGGATTGGGGCCCCGAGAGAGTTTGGCAAGTTCTTACCACCACGAGTTGGGTAAAGTCAAGCAGGTCAGACGTGACAGCAGGTCAGACGTTAGAAACTGGACAATGGCGTCACAGGCTGGTTTCCTGTCACTGTTGGATACGGGCGCTTCCCGCTGATGCCCGCATAGTCGCAGGTAAGGTGCCAATCGATCCCAGCAAAGGATAGCGTGGATTGCGGGGCCCTCCTGCAGATGTCGAGCACTTGTTTTATGTCGGCGACAGACGACTTCCTGTGCTGGGCGGGTGGGATGATTGCGGCCCGAAAGGTCGCGGGAAATTTCACCACGGAGCAATCGCCGGCCATCAAAGGGCCGCATTCACTGGTTGGGGCGGACCCTTGACCCAGGCAAATGCATCGGCTTGAATCGTGGCCCCCTTTCGGGGCCGGGTTGTTACCATCCACGAACACCACCACCAACGTCGCAATCGTGAAGACGAAGCGTCTCCTGCGAAGAAGGTTGCCGCCGAACAGGACCAGCGTTCCCGGCTCGACGACGGATTGAGGCGTGTCCTTAGTATTCAGCCATAGATCGGGATAAGATCCGGTTGAGGTGAGGACGAACCGGGTCAGGCTGGCAGCTCCCCGGGTGTGACGTGGTATCGTCTCCTGGGCCGGTCTCTGGCACTCGCGGCATGGTTAAGGCTGCAGAAGTCGGCTGAAGATGCTGCGAAATCGAAACACGGGCTGAGTCCTCCTCTTCGACCGATTCTCATGAAGAACCCAATCGCTCGAAGGGGAGCGGCTCAGCCCGTCGGGCCTGAATTCTCAAATTGAACAATGAAGGAGGCAACTCGTCCCGCACTGAGCTGCTGCGGCCCGAGAACTGTCCAAATCGGGCCGCAACTAAACCATCTGTCGTCTCAGTCTCTTCTTCCTCTCCTGACCATCAGTCCGACCATTCCCAAACCCAAAAGCGAGAGAGTGGCGGGTTCCGGTACAGGCAGAGGCGGAGGAGTATACGTTATGGTAAGTTTCGGGTCCGTGCTGGTACCCGTCGCCTCATGGGCAAGAATGCGCAGTAGGCTAGTAGATGAGTAGGTATCCGAGGTGATGAGACCGAAATTGGTGCCAGGATTGTCAACCCATTTCTGAACCAGAGTTGCGAGGGTTCCAGTAGTTGTGCCGGTGCTAAACCTATGCCCGGAAGAGGAATAGCCCATTCCCCAAGATTGGCCGAAATTCCAGGTCGGTCTTGAGTCATAGGTGACGCCCGTCTCACTCCAACTGGATGTCACTTGATACAGGCTAAGTGAACTTGAACTAGTTCCGAACTTCCAGTTTTCAAATAGCGTTACATTGACGGACGTGATGGTAGACCCTACTGGAATCGAAGCCAGGTCAAATAAGAACAGGCCGCGCGAATCGCCGTAATTGGGGAATTGAGCCGAAGTAGGCCCACCTGCTCTGCCAACATTTCCCGTCAGATACCCAAGCCCTCCCCAATTACTGGTGTTGGCGGAACTTCCAGTGAGATAGCCAGTGATTTCGGCGTCGGCGACAGCATAGACAGTGATGGTGTCCGCATGTGACGGCACCGTCATGCCCACCATGAAGACAACAACGAACAACCCAGGTAAAACCTTTTTGAATGCTTCGCTCATTCGATCTCCTTCTGTTGGTCCACTCTCCGCCTCTCTGGTTCGCGATGGCGGCGGATTGAGCGGGCGCACATCTTCCTACTTGCAGTGCAGTTCAAATTTTCCGAACACACGCTGTCCGGACCGAGGACCGTCCTCGGGCGAGCCTGATGCCTACACGTCACCCCCACGATCCGGGCGGATCATGCGGGCCTACTGAGCCAATTGTTCACGACGGAATTGCCTCAGAAACGATCGCCTACAACGATGTCAACCTCCCCCCTGAGAGGCAAAGACGGAATAGGCAAGGCAATTGGAGTGCCAAACTCTTCAGACTTTCCAATATTTCTGGTAAAGGATTCACAATCAGTCTTTTACGAGAGGATCCGCAGCGCCGGGGCTCAACCCGTGGCGGATCGGGTCTTGTAAATGCCTCCAACAACGCCGGGAGTCCGAACTTGACTCATTTCTGAAACGGAAACCGAAAGTCCAATCCGCACCATCAAATAACGTCTAATGGGACCAATTTGGTACTAAAGTAAAGTTCTCCGACAACTGTATTATTCGTGATCCCTGTTGAATTGGACTTTGCAGTTAGTGCCCCAGTCAGGCATTCAAAGGGGTACTGTCAACTTAACAGGCCATCGCAGACAGCAAAGCGCCAGTCAAGTTCACCCTTCGAGGTTCGCAGGCCGTCAGCGAAAATATCGATTCGCTGGTTTGAAATGAGATTCTTGGAGAGTTTGAGGCGTGGTTCTCCTTTGCCTACGCGGGCAGTTCAGGGCGACTCGAGTGCAGCGTCACAAGGTCCGCGATAACTCTAACCTCGGCTGCAGAGCGTCGGTTAGCAGCCAGGTCCATGGTAATGAGGCCCCAGGGTTCGCCGAAACGCTCCTTTGTCCGCCCTGCCACATCATGAAGGCTTTTCGCTAACTCTTTTCGGGCGGATTTGAACGCTTGACTCTCCGGACCCCGAGATTTCGCAAGCAGCCGATCGATTTGGTGCAGACTCTCAGCGGCTTTGGCCATCGTTTCGGCCCACCACACGATGATCGTATAGTCACCGACGACGAGGAGGACCTGCTCCCGAGTGAGGCCAGGCAGGATGGCCGTAAAGTTGGCTTGCCCGGCCTTCTTCATCTTCATCCATACTCTGTCCTGGAGAATGACTCTACGATAGTCGTTCGGATCACCCTGTCGAATCAGGAGCCCTAAAGCCTCTCTTCCCACCCTTTCGAAATCTCTCTGAGGTCGCGGTCGGCCTTTCTCCAGGAAAAGTGCTCGTGCGGTCTGGTCGTCGTATCGCGTCTCAGCCAGAAATAGGCTCCTGCCAAACTCGAAGCGATTACCCAAGTAATCCTCTGCATCACCTGGGGAAAGCAAACCGAGGGCCTCAGCCACATCCAGGTTGTCCTTCATGGTCTGGCGGTTGGTTCGGGCATGTATCTCGAAATAGCTGTGGGCGGACTTCAGCTCCGGGGGACTGACGATGAACTGGCTCCCCCGGTAGATGGCTGTAATCAAGAAGGACTCGGCCAGAATGCTGCGAAGCTTTTCGAAGTTCGAGCCAAAGTTGATGGCACTCGACCGGATGCGGGAGGCCGAGACAGTGTCGGAAATCGTCAGTTCACCGGTGTCAGCATCATAGAGCACGACTCCCTTAAGGAGCAGTTCGCTGACGGAGATGCAGTTGTAAATCCCCAGAAGATTGACCTTGAGGGTGTGTTTTCTGGCTCGAGAATCGATCAGGATGCTCTTGGCCAAGCCAATTCCCCGAGGGAGAGGATTCTCGTCCTGGATCAACTGGGCCCACTCGCCTCGAAGTGCAGCGGTAATCGCCGCTCCAGCAGCTACGTCCAGTTTTTCAGGGTCAATTCGGTACTGAAAGGCAGCTTCACCTGTTCGAAGCAGGCCAAACTCAAAGTGCAGTGCCAGCTCGAGACTGCGTTGAATACCGGCCGCAACTGCATCTCCGATTGCTTTGACCCGCCCGTCATCGAGGCCGGCCCGCTTCAGTTGCTCTGCATCCGCGTTCGGGTCCGTACTTACAGCACGAAGGAGTTTCTCGATCATGTCGGTTTCCCCAAATTGAGTGGAGATGCCGGCTGAGACTGCTGCAGAGACGGCAAACTGCGTGCCCTGCTTTCGGTAAAGCCCAAGTTGTACCGAGCGATCGTCGCGTCTGTGAAGTCGAATCTGATACGCACCTGAGCAGGTAAATGAGGCTCCAGCTCCGATCAACTGAGCTGAGGAGACCTTGAGGACACCGATTGGCACACTTGAGGCAGTTGCCAGGGGATTGACAGCCGAGAACAAGTTGACCGTCCCGGAGAGTTTCAGAGCACCCAGCCCCGCATAAGTCGTGACAGAGTCTTTCGGCATCGTCTTGATGTCTTCAACTTCAGAGGGAAGAGAAACCCCGTTGAGGAATTCCGAGAGGATTTCAATGAAGCCTCTCTCGTCATTCACGGAAAAGAGGCGATGGTGTCCTATGTTGATTTCACTACCTGCTGAAAAACCGAACGGGCCTTGGGATGCCTTTTCTGAAAACGACACGACCAGCTCCAAAGAAACGCAGCACTGTCCCTCTTCGATGCCAATCGGCGCGCCATAATAGTCATGCATGATGGCAACAGGGTGATCAGGGGTTCGTATTCGGAGCGTCATTCCCGCGCCCGCTTTGGCAGTCATTACGGCACCGCCCAGCCCTATTTTGAGCGGCGGATCGGTCGATACGTGAACACCGAACGGATTGAGTTCTTCTCCCAGCTCCGCTATCGGGAGGTCTCTGATCTTGGCAACGTCCAGCTCTGGGAACTTCAATTCTCTTAGGTTCTTGAAGTTGCTTATCAAAGCGGAACCGTCACCCAATTCAAGTGTGACATCCAGACCGAACTTGTCAGTGAGCTCTATATTTGGCATCAAGGAAGATCCTCTGATCGAAGAGCTGGCTGTAGACAGGCAACTGAGCGTCCCGATGTTGCCAGAGGCGACCAAGGTGCTGTCCGACGAATTCGGGCGGCGTGTCATTGACTGCAGGCATGTTTACCCCCTGATGGATGGACTTGCCTCCGGTGTCCGGAACTGTTTCTTCAGGCTATCCCGGAGTTCCTGATGGTTGCAATCATTCTGGATAGACCGCTGTCTTCCGGCCAGGGCGAACGGGCCAGTGGGTTTGCGTTCCCATTCAGTCGCTCACTCCGTAACCCGGTTTTCGAAAGAACCACGAGACGATCCAGCCGACGACGGCGACAACCGCCAGGGCAAGCGCCCCCCGCGCCGAATACTCGCCATACCCAAAGCGGGGGATCAGATACAGAATTCCAGCCGTGACCAAGAGGATCAGAAAGAAGATGTGCCGAAAGAGGCCCGGCTTGGTAAACAAACCGAGAAAACTCTGGATCGCCAGCGTGACCAGGTACAGTAAGACTGTGACTCCGAGCCAGGCCCAACCCGTGTATTTCACAGCTTCGTTGCCGAGATAGCCTGCGATGAGGAGAAGTCCGGAGGCGGATGCCAGGAAACCAAAGAACCGGTTCCTCAATCGACCGAGACGACTTTCCGGCAGGGAAAGCTCGACGATCGACCCGAGAAAACCGCCGGCTCTGGCCAGACGGGCACCCCATTTCGTCATTTGCCCGTCTCCCCGGTCGAGCCCTTTGATCATTTGCCCGAGAATCTTGATCGCCCTGCGGGTACGTTCCAGATTTCTTTCAGGGGTCGGAGGGGAAGGCTTGCGATAAGCTCTCCTGAACAAATCGTGCCGCTTCGGATCGTCCAGAGCGTTTCTGAGCAGTAAGGCGACGACACTGTTCGGGTCCTCCGCCACTTCAAGTCGAACCCTCTGCATCAGGCTCTTGAGATCGAAACCCTCGCTTCGGCTCTCTCCAGCCATGGGGAGACAGGTGGACAGCATCTCGAAAAACTCCGCCTGCCTCTGGGGAGTGAAGCATTCACTGATGATGATCTCGTGGGCCTGCCGGGTCAGTTCCGCCCGAATCCCGGCAAGGTGGTCTCCAGGGAGAAGGGAATCGATGATTCTCTCGGCGCCATCGAGGCGGCCCCACATGATGTCATTCTCACGCCATTCCTCCTTTAGAAAGGCCCCGAAATGCATCAGGGCACTTCCGGCGAGCTTCTCCTTGCCGCCTCTGTCCCGCGCCTGGTTCGAGAAGTCGGCATCGAAGGGGCTGACTCGATAGGTCTCGACCTCGTCCCCTTCACCGACTTCCATGGATGAGAGAACCGGGAAGATCAGCGAGTCGAAGTAGTCGAAAACGTTGTAGGCGGCTTTGAGTTCCACCTGCGTTTGAGTCAGGCCGCTCTTGCGAGTGAGGCCGAGCGCACTGCGCACCTTGCTGTAAGATCGGGCAAAGGTCTGCGCAAGCTCGTTTGCAAGCTCTTGGGCGAGAGCATCCAGCGGGAGTTCAACCCGGCCGGCTTGACGCTCCCTAAACTCGGCCTCTTTGCGCCCGAGCAGGTCGACGGCTCTTGCGTAGGATGCCGATTCGCTCGGGGGAGAGAGGATCTCGTTAATCTCGTCCAGGCTGATCGAGAATGCTGCAATGTGGCCCCGCAGCTTCTCCCGCAGGGGAGACGGCTCCAGCTCGCGAGCCCAGAGTTCGTCACAGGTCTCCTTTATATTCTGGAGCGCCTCCTGGACTTTACTCCGGATTACTTTGAGTTCCACCACCCGAGGACTCGTGTGGCGGGAACTGTCGGAGTCCTGAGCCGCGGAGAATTCGGCGCGAACCTCTCCCAGGCGCCGGTCGATCCTCAGCCGGAGGTTGTCGAGCCGGCGCATCCGATAGGCGAGATCGAATTCGAGAAGGAATTTCGTCTCCGAGGCCTTTTCCTGGTCTGGAGGATTCGGATCGTAACGCGCTTCGCGCCAGGCACGGACCAGGTGCCTGACGGCGCGAAACTCATCCGAGTCCTTGCTGAAACCGAGAAGCGACGTGACCAGCCTGGCCAGTTCGTCCGTCACCTGAAAGACTCGCAAGTGGTGGTACGTGGCAAAGCAATTCCCGCGCTCTTCGATCAGGCTGTCGAGCGTCTCGGACGCAAAGCTCCCGCTGTCGTGGGGCTTCCAGGTCGGTTCCTGCCCTTCCAGGTCGAGCCGTTGCCGGAGTGCCTGGATGCGATAAATCTGCCGATTCCGGGCATTCAGGGCGCTGAGGTCCTGCAGGATTGCCTGGTAACTGGGGAGCGTGCTGGCAGCCTTGATCAAATTCGAGATGAAGTTCGTCGGGACATTGGTCCGAGTTGCACTCGTGTCCTCCGGGAACGGCTCGAGGAACAGGAGTTTGCGGTCTACGGGCCCCCAGGCGTCCCGGTACTTGATCGAGTCGAGGGCGTATCGGAAAGGCTTGTTCTGAAGGTACCCTCCGTCGGCAAGTTCACGCTCGACATAGTTTCGATCGAATTCCTGAGCATTGAGATAGATCGGGAAAAAGGGCTTCCAGTATTTCGTCGTAAAGTCGGCCTCTGAAAGCTCAGGCACTCTTTTGACGTCGGACAGCTTCATCGGCTCGAAAGCCACGGGAAACGAAGAGGTGCAGCGGGCCGCAAAGGCCAGCATTCCGTTGTAACCGTGCATGAAGTGATTGACACGGGGCTTGCGATGCCGGCAGCTGAAACTGAAGTCTATTTTGTGGAGCCTCTCTTTGACGACGAGGTCGGTCGTCGAGATCGGCACCTCGATTCCCTGAAGGTCGGTGGCGGTGACGAAGAGATCGAGTTCGTCCACCAGTGGGGATGAATAGCCCTGCTGCCTGGCGCCGCCGGCTTCATCCATGAGCTGGAATGCCGAGAAGAGCTTGTGGTACATGCGCTGGCTGTTGAGGAGGGAGGATGTCGTTCGGCGGGACGGAAGGCTGTTGTGAAAGGACTTTGCGTCGTTGAGGAGTTTGTCGATATCGGCTTCCTTCATCCAGAGGTCTTCAAGAAGGCCCAGAGGCTGATTGTTGGCGAGGGCCTTGGAGAGGTAAATTGCATTGATCCCGCCCGCCGACGTTCCAGAAAGGATATCGACTACAAACCGGGTCAGGATTGGAGAGTCGTCCGTGACTTCGTCGAGGTTCTTGACCCGTTCTCCCTGGGAGAGGATCTGACCGATCTTCCGATAGACCTGGGAGGTCGATTCCTGCTTGAGATCTGCGGGGGGAAGGAGTGGCGCCTGGGATCCGGCCGAATGATCGTGAGCCTCGAGAGGCGCTGTGGAGCGGACCATCCGGAGCAGTTCCTGGGCGATTCCGTTCATATAGATGGCCAGCGAAACCCCGCCGTACATCACGACGGCATAGCGTATCTCCTGCGTCGGTTGGTACTGCAAATCAAACCCGGGGCTCTTCCCGATTTGTGGTGCCATTTTACTCCCTCCCCTTCCAATAGCAGGTCAGGCAAACTCGCCCACGAAGTACACCGGAGCTCCGGAATCCCAGCTTTCTTTCCCGTGCGCCAGAGCGACTAGGGTTGTATCCACAGCGCCGCTCCTGGCTGCGGCTTCTAACAACTTCTTTTGGCTGGGCGTTGGAGATGCAACCCGTCTGGATTGAGCCACGTTGGCCTGCTTCGGAGGATTGTATCAGGGAAGGGGAGGAAAGGTGCTCAGCGACAATTACATTTCCTTGAGAAATGTAGTTGACGTCGGGGAGAAAGGTGAAAAGCCTGATCTGCGCCACTATCGCCTTAAGTTGACAATGCCCGCTGACGGCCTTTGTCCCCGCTTCCTGTCGATTGATTCTCATCGAAGACAGGGCCGAGATCCAGATCGACAAGGCCAACCTGGTGCGCCTCGAAGCCCGTCGCGATCATCCCGGCTTGCCGGCGGTCACGATCCGGGATCTCCTGCGGGCGGCCCTTCGCCACCGGCCCGATCGGATCATCCTGGGCGAAGTGCGGGGCGGGGAAGCCTTTGATCTTCTCCAGGCGCTCAACACTGGCCACTCCGGAACGCTTTCGACGATCCACGCCAACTCAGCCGAACAGGCCGTCGCCCGCTTTACGAGCTGTGTGCTTCAAAGCGGAGTCGAGCTGCCCTACATGGCGGTCCGAAGCAGCATCGCCGACTCGATTCATCTCCTCCTGCACATCGAACGACGAAAAGGCAGGCGTCAGGTCGCGGAGGTCCTCGAAATCCAACACTACGATCCGGGCAGAGACCGGTATGAGCTGCAGGTCTTGTACCGGCGAAATGGAGCAGACCATGAGTGACCGGACCTCACAAACCGACACTTTGAAAGACCAAGAGAACCGACTCGAAAACGGCTGCCGCTTACATCCGCGACAACTTCGAACCCAAAGACCGAGTCGCGCTCGTCCTCGTCAACCGAAGACATGGCGGGGTCGTTCAGCGGATTGCTTCGACCGAGCGGATCGCCGCCGAAGACTTCCAGCGGTGGCTCCGCTTCATGAACTCCCGCCGCTACGAAGTCTATCTCTCCATGAATGCCCTCCGGCCCCAGGCAACCGGCCGCACCAAGGAGGACATCGGCACCATCCGCCACATCTATCTGGATTTCGACAACGGCGGCCCCGAAGCGCTGAATCGCCTGCTGGAACGACCCGACATCCCGACCCCCAACTATGTCGTCCAGAGCTCGGCCGGAAAGTACCAGATCATCTGGAAGGCGGAAGGCTTCGAACCAGACCAGGCCGAAGGCATCCAGCGCGCCCTCGTCCGGGAAACCGGAGCCGACCCCGCCGCAACCGACTCCTCCCGGGTCCTCCGAATCCCCGGCTTCCTCAACCACAAGTACGACCCGCCCCATCCGGTCACGGCCGAGAAACTCTCCGACGAAATCTACCGCCCCGACCAATTCCCTCGCTTCACCCCAGAGCAGCTCTCCCCGATCTCCGGAGAACGCCAACTCCCCGACGGCCACCGCTCTCAATCAGAAAGAGATTGGGCCTACGCCATGCGAGCCCTGGCCCGAGGAGTCCCCGAGGAAAAGATCATCACCGCCATGGCCGAGTTTCGTTCTGACAAGACCAACCCCCGCTTATGCCGAGTCCCGGATTATGCCGAGTACCGGAGGGAGGACCCCGAAGAAGAGTTGGAATCTCCCGGATTCCGGCAGAGTCTAGATCGGAATCACTCGACATAGCTTTCTGTCCTCTACAGATTCCGGAGGAAAGCCAGAAGGTTGTCTTCAGGGCGGTAACGCTGCAGACGCTCTTCGGTGGAAGAGGTCCTGGCGAGGATCTGTTCTTTGAGAGCGAGGTTGGCGTCCAGGTAGACTTGAGTAGTCTCAACGGATTCATGTCCCAGCCAAAGAGCAATGACCGAGCGGTCAACCCCCGCCTGCATGAGCTCCATCGCTGTCGTATGCCGCAGAACGTGTGGACTGATTGACTTTCCCTGGATAGAGGGACAGGTCTGAGCGGCCGCTCGCGCGTGCTTGGCCAACAGGTATTGGACTCCATCGTTGCTCAACCTGCCACCGCGGGCGTTGGGGAACAGGACTTCCTGATCACGATTGGCTGGGTCCTCCATCCACCTCTTCAGCACACGGGCTGTCTGCTTGGTCAAGGGCACACAGCGTTGCTTACGCCCTTTGCCGAGGCAAGACAGGTGGGCTCCAATCCCGAACGTTATGTCCTGTCTGTTCAGCGCCGTCAACTCGGAGACACGTAATCCGGTTTGCACGGCAACCAAGAGAAGTGCGTGGTCACGCCTTCCGGACCAAGTGCTTTGGCTCGGCGCCGCCAGCAGTGACTCAATCTCCTTCGGTTCCAGGAAGTGGACCAGTTTGCGGGAGTATCTCTTGCGGGGAATCGCCAGCACCCGCTGAATGTCGGCCGCTTGTGCCGGCGATTCATACGCCGCGAAGTGAAAGAAAGAGCGGATGGCACTGAGCCTCAGATTGCGCGTACGCACACTGTTTCGGCGGGTCTGCTCCAGGTCCTCCAAGAAAGCGGCGATCAAGGGGGCGCTCAGATCACTCAAGGAAAGCCGGGAGGGACTCTTACCCAGGCGCTTGTGAGCGAATACAAGCAGCAGACGAAACGTGTCGCGATAGACTCCGATCGTGTGCCGGCTGACCTGACGTTGGCTCATCAGCCGCTTGCTGAAGAAGGTCTGTAGCAAGCCGGCAAAATTGCTTTGAGTCGAGTTCATAGAGGAGCCTCCCACCGATCCTCCAAGCGCTGAATGGCCAGCCCCAGTAGTTCCGGACACGCCTGCAAGTACCAGTACGTGTCTTCAACTCTCACATGGCCCAGGTAGGTGGAAAGGATCGGCAAGCGGCGCTCGACGTCCTCTCCGGATCGATACCATGTTCGCAGTGTTTCCATCGCGAAGCGGTGACGAAAATCGTGCAGGCGGGGACCGTGGCTGTCCGAGGGACCGCGCAGACCGGTCTGCCGGGACAACTGATTGAAGGTCTGATGAACGACGCATTCGACGAGGCGCTTGGCCCGCTGGGATACGAGAAATCGGACGGCGGGCCGTCCGCCCAGAAAGCGATCCCGACGGGAGGCATAGTCTTTCAGGGCGGCGATCGTTGAAGCGTGAAGAGGAACCAGTCTCGACTTCCCGAACTTGGTCTGCTCAATGGTCAGGAAACGCTCCCTCAGATCAACATCTTCCACACGGAGGTTGAGCGCTTCCCCGAGTCGCAAACCTGTACAAGCCAACAGCCCCAACAACGTATAGTAGGTGTGAGCTCGGAGCCCGCCTTCCGGCGGCAGGTGCAAAGCCTCGTTGAGCAGTCGCTGAATCTCCTCGAGAGAGTAGAGGTACGGGCGGGCACGACGCGAACGGAAGGGTAGGAGAAACCAGGGTGGGACTTCGGTACGGGGATCGATGGCCCTCCAGTATTCGGCAAAACCACGCACGCGACTCAATCGACGTGCCCATTCGGCCGGACGTCTTGAGGGCGTGTCCTGGGCCCACTCCAACGCCAGAGGGATAGTGATATAGGGGGCTCGTCTCCTTTCCATGAACCGGACAAACGACTCCAGATAACGTTCATAGTCCTCGAGACGAAACCCGAGCGAACGGCGCAAAGCCAGGTAATCTCCCACCGCCGCCATCATCGCTCACCTCCCGGCCAACTCGGCGCGATCGACCGTAAGGAATCCATGTCGACTTTGGCATAGAGCGCGGTAGTCGTCGGGCTCTGATGCCCCAGGACCGTACCGACCTCCGTCAATGAAGCTCCTTGTCGCAACAGCGTGGTCGCCAAAGTGTGGCGAAAGACATGCGCGCCCTGCCGGGGGGTCTGTACGCCGGCCCGCTGGAGTACAGCTTTCACGATGGAGCTGATCGCCGCCTGACCGTGAAGCGCCTTGACCGGAGCCACCGCACGAAGAAAGAGCAGTCGCTGTCCACACTTCGGGCGACCGTCTTGGAGATAGTCGGCCAGAGCGGCCCCGACGTCGGGAAGTAAGGGATACTGTCGAAGGTGTCCCCCCTTGCTCTGTACGGTCAGGACTCCCGTGTGCCAGTCGATGTCCTCCAGTCTCAAAGCGGCGACCTCTCCCGCCCGCAGGCCCAGTCGGGCAAGCAAAAGCAAAATCGCGTAGTCCCGTTTGCCTCGTGCCGTCAGGCGGTCGCAGTGGGAGAGGACCCGTTGGACCTGATGAGGC
The DNA here is from genome assembly GCA_963777605.1 of uncultured Acidobacteriota bacterium. Classification (GTDB taxonomy): domain Bacteria; phylum Acidobacteriota; class UBA6911; order RPQK01; family JAPXNP01; genus CAVZRV01. Next base: position 15,958 of record CAVZRV010000031.1, on the reverse strand, counting down.
GAGAGATACTTCGGCAGACTTGCCTGCGCCCAATGCGCCACTGGCGGCACGCAACCTGCTAAGTCTCGAGGTAAGTGACCGCGGTAATAAGCGAAGCGGAGAAAGGACCGAAGGGCGGCTGTGATCAGACCCACTCGACCCTTCGACAGGCAAACGGCTTCCGCCTGAACGAATCCTGCGATTTGGGCTGCAGACAGGCGTGTCAGATCAAGTGGGCCGGTACCGGACTGCTGTCTCAGGAAGCCCTCAGCGAAGCGGACATAGTAGCGGCAGGTGCCGGAAGCCAGCCCCCTTTCCTGCAGGAGGAACCGAGCGAAGTCCTCCGTCACCGACTCGATCGTGCCATCGACCCGGGGCTTCGGCTGCTCGGCACAGTGATTGCGAGGGAAGGCGAGCCGCATGAACCGCTCCAGCGCCGGGCGAACCCAGCGCAGGCGACTTCGAGGATAGTCCTCGAAGTGTTCACGGCGCACATCTTCGAAACGAATGCCTCGATCCTTCAACCAGTGACTGAACTGGGCCACGGATCGAATCTGTTGGCGAGCGGTCCACCGAGTGTAGTTCTCGGCATGCAGTAGCTCGGCGTATGCGTCGACGTAAGGTCCCAATGGGCCTTCACGAAATCGTCGAAGCGTCTCTGGGCGACGAAAGAAGTGCCTCACCGTCATCGTGTCCTCCTCGGTCAGGTCAGCTGACACAGATCGGAGCTGTCCCGGCCATTCACAAAAGTGGACCGGCACCTCGACTGGCTTCAATCACCTCGAAACCCAGTCTGACCAAGGCGGGAAGGTGCCGCGATGAGGGGACTATAGAAGAGGCGGGAGGTTATGCCGAGGACATATCAGTGCTTTCCCGATTCATCCTGGAAACACTCGAATCGCTCGGCATAATCCGGGACTCGGCATAAGCGGGGTTATGCCGAGCTCGGCATAACCCCGCTACTACGCAAGACACACCGTCAAGAAAGCTGTAGCCGCCTTCCGACAACGAGTCCACTCCCGCGACCGCCGCACGTCAGCTGAGCGCGAACGTTGACCGACAAGAGTTTGGCGCGGTGCCACATTCGCCCGATCATATTGTCTAGACTCATGGCCATCTCCTTCTGGTTTTCGTGTTTGAAAGGTCCACTCCGGTTTAGAAATGCCTTTATTAGGGCAGCTCTCGGATAACTGGTCTCATGCTTCTGCTTGAGCAGAAGCCACAGGGGAGGCAGGAGCGACGTCGGCAGGTGCGCAAGCTTGAGCAGGAGGCGGAGTTAGGAGAACGGAACTCGTACTCGAAGACGGATCCTGGGCGACGTTCATGCGCATGAAAAGTGGGGAGTTACGGGCGGTCTACAACCTGCAGATCGGGACGGAGAACGGGTTCATTGTGGGGTATTCGCTGAGTCAGAGTCCGCATGACGGGGGTCACTCGGGGCGCATCAGGCAAAGGTTCGGAAACGGCTGACGTCGGAGGAAGGAGTGGCGTTGAGGAAACGACGCGGCTGGGAGGTGGAGACCCGATTTGGAATGTTGAAACGGAATCTTGGTTTTACGCGGTTCCGGCTGTGGGGATGGGCGAAGGAGACGCTGGAGGTCGGCGACCTGGTGACGGCTATGAATCTGATACGGTTGGCCAGTCCGAAGGGGAAGCCGATCTAACCCGGAATCGGGGGTCCAGATCGGCCGGATCGAGGTCCTGAACGGGGAAAAGCAGTCCAATCTTCAGGGTCGGGAAAACAGTCCTCGTCGGGAACCCCGTCAGCCCGCCCCGAAGTTGAAAGTATTCTCATGGTACATATTTTGATACGGTCCCGGGCCATAGCTACCTCTTCACGATCGGTTCGAGCAGGTCGATCGCGTGTTCGATCGCGCGAAGGTCGTCGCGCCCCGCTCCATCCAGCATCTCGACGATTGCGTGAATCCTCCGACTGCGCCCGGTGGTCATCAGCCTCCGCCCCTTCGCCGTCGCGCGGATTCGGGTGACGCGCTTGTCCTCGCGGTCCGGGTCGCGCGCCACGAGCCCGCGCGCCTCAAGGTCCTGCACCACGCGCGTCATCGACGGCGGCCGGACCTGCTCCGCGCGGGCGAGATCGCCGAGCGTCATCGGTCCGCCGAAAACGACGACCGATAGCGCCGAGAGCGACGGCGCCGGAACGGCCGTCGCGTCGTCGTGCCTCCGGATCCGGCGCAGAAGATGGATCGCCAGAGAATGAAGACGGTCGGCGACCGCGGCCCGGTCGGCCGCGCGATTCGAAGCGGTTGCCTTTCCACTCATGCCCTGATTATAATTCGTTAGCCTAGCTAAATAAATAGGAGAGTCGCTATGAACCAGACCCCAGCAGTCACTTCCATCGGACAGATCCACGTCAACGTCAAAGATCTCGGTCGTGCCGTCGCCTTCTATCGCGACGCCGTCGGTCTCAGATTTCTTTTCCAGCCGGGCGGCAATCTTGCCTTTTTCGACTGCGGCGGAGTCCGCCTGATGCTCGGAACCGCCGAGAAGCCGGAGCTCGACAACCCGGCGTCGATCATCTACTACAAGACCCCCGACATCGACGCATCCCACGCTGCGCTCGTCGCACACGACGTCGCCGTCGAGCACGAACCCCGCTTCGTCGCCCCGATGCCCGACCACGACCTCTGGATGGCCTTCTACCGCGACCCCGAGGGGAACGTCTTCTCGTTGATGTGCGAGAAGGGGAAGCGCTGATGACACCGATGGCGGATGAGGCCGATGATCCGATGGCCGATGGCGAAGGTTGGGATGAAGGGCGAAGCGACCATTAGCGGGGTGTCGTTCTGCGGCTGCTGGATACCGAACTCTTATGATTCTCTTTCTCTCAGAATCCTATGGTAGACAGTGCCATCCCTCGACCGGCCGATTTCCAGAACCCCTCGGCTGTTGCTGTGGTCCCCTCAGTCTACACGGTGGGCCGCGAATTCGCGCAGTCCCATCAGGCTGAAGAGTAGTTCATCGACCGTTCCACCCGGGCTGCGGAGGAACGTAATCTTGACCGGAAATCCAACCGGATGAAACACCGTCTCCGAGTCCGCAAACAGCTCCTCTTTCCCATTCTTGCTTTCTCCCAGGAGGTGGCCGTCTTCGAGGGTGATGGTGAAAATTTCGCCGGACTCGCTGGTGATCTGTGCCGGGGCATCAAGGCGATAGCGCCCCACGTAGGTGCGCAAAACGGACGCATCGACCTCAACGGGAACTGGAACCTGGTCGGGAGCCAGCTTCTCATCCAGGTAAATGGCTGCAATCGCGTGGGCCAGATCGGCGGCGCTGGGCAGGGGCCCGGGCGGACGCATCCCGATATTGCTCAGCACCACAACACTGAAGTGCAGGTCCGGATATCGAGCGATGAACGAGTTGAACCCGGTGATGTCGCCTCCGTGGGAGATTTCACGCGCACCGCGAAACTCGGTGATCATCCAGCCGAATCCATAGGGGGCCTTTCGGCCATCGTTTAACTGTACCGGCGTCAATGCTGCCTCGATACTGGCGGGACGAAGCAGGCGATTGTCATACCAGGACTGGTCCCACAGATAGAGATCCTCGACCGTAGAATGCAGACCGCCTGCGGCATAGGCGTCTTCCACGGAATGGGGAGGCGTCGCCCGAAGACCATTGCCGTCGTTCAGGTAGCCCTGGGCTCGCGAGGAGACCGATGCCGCCGAGTCGAGACCCGTGTTTTCCATCATCAGGGGCTTGAAGATGTTCTCATCCAGAAACACGGCATAAGAGAGGCCCGAGACTTCCTCGATGAGTTTGCCCAGCACCATGTACCCCGTGTTGCTGTAGTTCAGCCGATCCCCCGGGCTCGCGTCGAGAGGCATCGCGTTCGCCTGATCATAACTGACAAAGTCCGGCAAGCCGGAGGTGTGGGTGAGCAGCTGTCGGACCGTGATATCGCTGTGTGAGAAGTCGGGCAGATAAGCCTGAACCGGCTGATCGAGATTGATCCGACCTCGCTCGCTCAAAATCAGGACGGCGGCAGCGGTGAACTGTTTGGTCACCGATGCGATACAGACCCGGGTGGTCGGGGTCAGGGGCACCTCTTTTTCGACGTCTGCCAGGCCGTATCCCTGCTCGTACAGCACCCGGCCGTTTTCGGTAACCAGGATCGCGGCTCCCGGTGCCGTTGCGCCAATCGTCTGAAACAAGGCATCTACTTTCCGGGCAGGGGAATTGTCCATCACCGGAGCCGCCCCCAGAAAGGAAGACAGCAGCATCGTGAAGGCTGGAAACAGAATCGCGTGTCGGTCGCAGTGCATGTGAACTCCTCGGGCACTCTGAATCTGGCGCAGAGGCCACAGCAGGAGAACGCATCCAGTACTTGGAAGGTTCTCCGGACCGGCCGGGAACTCCCCGGTGGCGGGTTTCCGATTCCGCGAGATTTTCGGGGTTCCGAGGTTTCGAGTTTCAGCGCGTAAGGTGCGATCGAGGCACGGATCTCGCAAAGCCTCCCTGAGTCGGATCCTTTTCCGCGCCTCGAGTCTTCTTTCTCTTGCCTTCCGCTATCGCCTTAAGTTGACAATGCCCTTAGTATGGTTGGTACGCCGGGAGGTTTTCCACTCGGCCATCTCCTTCATTGCCCTCGACCGGGGCATCCTTTCGGATCGATTAAACTCCTTCCTTTGAGCCACTTATCGTTTTGTGGAGTTGGCTGGAGAGACTCAGCTGGTTGCTCGAGGCCTTCATTAATCCGAAGCCCCGCGCGACCTGCTCTCAGTTCACCGGGGCCAGAGGATGCGTCGCTTGTGGGAGTTGGCCAGACCCTTCTTCCACTCAGAATTCTTGGCGCTGTCAAAATCGATTTGCCACGCCGGGCTGGATTCCCTGGGCACTCGGTATGCTGCAGGGAGGGTATCGCGGTAATGCCAAAGGAAGGCGTCTGTGAGGAGGTAGGCGTGGTACATCAGGGCCTCGCATTCGACCGACGAAAACCGGTCGAGGTGGGTCCGGATTGACTGAATGCGCCCGATGAACTCCGAAGGGATCTGCAGGTTCGAAGGAACCGCCTCCGTGTATTCCTGGAAGGCTTTCGGGGGAAGACGGTCGAGGCTGCTACCGAGCGAAACAAGGATGCCATTGACCGGGCTCTGCGGATCCCGAAATTCATTGATCAGGTTTCGGGTTCTCAGGGCATTGACCTGAGCCCGGGCAATGTCGTCGGCGCGGTAGAGCAGGAGCCCTTCCGAGACGAGCGGGATGCCGCTGTTCCGAAACCGGAACTGCGCCGGGTAGCCGGCATCGCTTGAGACCAACATCTGGCTGACATCCAGAGTCTCGTCAACCGGGATCGGGGTGGGCTTTGTAAGTACCTCCAGCCCCATGTTGTCATAGACGCCGCCGTCGGTCAGCGGGATAATCGCCCGTTCGGGCAGGGGCGCTTCGGAGTATATTGGCGGGCCGAAATGGTAGTCGCCCCGGCGGATTCGGGTGGGGGGAAAGACCGGGGGAAACGCGGCACTGGCTCCGGCGGCTTCGCCCAGGGTCAAGGGATGGTCGCCCCAAGCTGCATGCCCCTGTCTTGAATCACCCAGGCCGCTTCGGGTAAATCGCCACGAGCGGATGGAGACGAGTCCCGTGGCGTTGATCACGAGGCGGGGCCGTTCCGGGAGCTCGGAGCAGCGTTTCCGGTCGAAGAACCGGCGGTCCAGGAGGCGCGCGGCGAGCTTGGTCCGGGTGTAGGTCCTGTCGAACTTGTGAAATGGAATCAAGGGCCACCGGAGGACCCAGTCCCGGATGAAATTCCGGGATTGAATGAGATCGAGAAAGGGTGTGATGATGTTTTTCTGCAGCGCGTCGACGGTTCCGCCTGCTGTCAGAACTTCCTCCCAGCGAAGCGCCGAGAAGGCTCCGACCAGGCTCCCGCCCGAGACGGTTGACAAGAAGTCGATCTGGTCCAGCCATCCGGCTTCGGCCACGCGGCGAAGCATCCCTAGATGGAAGATCGACGCCCGGAATCCTCCGCCAGAAAGAGCGAGCGCGATCCGGATCGGGCCGTTCTCTCGATCCATCAAATCCTCGCCTGCAGTTCGCCGGCAAACTGGGGGTCGCCCGGCGGAATCTTGAATGGAGGCTGGCAACGGATCGTCCGAGTCCCGGTCAATTCGTAGATAACGTTGCCGTCCTGGGCGGACGTCTTAACGTCGGCCGACGGATCGAGGACCGCAATGGTCTCGAGCGTCAGCGGGTGCGGCCAGTCAGTACCCCAACCGGGCTTCGAGGCTAGGTACCATTGCTGGTCGGCACAGGTGATCATGAAATGAGAGGGGTTCAACTTTTCCAGGTATTCGAGACTCGTCCCGTGTTTGCTTCCATGATGCGAGACCTTGAGCAACTGGCAGTTGAGCTGATTCGTACCCTCCGACCGGTCCACCTGCGCATCCCGGAAATACGTGATCTTGGTTTGCCGCGGGAACTCTTCAGCCACCTTTCCCCACGAGTCGAAAAACGCATCGCCGGCCAGAATCGCCACTGAGTTGCCGAACCGAACCTGTATGATCACCGAGGCGTTGTTGCGATCGACTCCGTAGGTATCGAATCGATTTCGGAGGTCGAGAGACGGAGCGAGGGCAACGATCCGGGTGGGCCCAAATTCCACCTCGAATCCGGAGGCAAGCCGGAGGTACGCAATCGAATCGATTCCGGCAATTCGGTCGAGCAGTTTGTTGTACGTCGCCGCCGAAGTCCGGAAGCCGCAATCCCAGAACTGGCGGATCCGGGTTTCGAAACGATCCAGTAAGTGGCCCAACCCCCCGTAGTGGTCCTCATGGGGATGCGTGATGCAGACGAACTCCACAGCGAACGTCGAGCCGACGTTTCGAAGCCGCACCAGTTCCTCCAGGTAATCGGCCAGCCTGCTTCGGTAGGTTCGTTCCGGACGTCCGGTGTCAATCACGCCGAAGTGCGCGAAGCCGCCATAATCAGGAAGTTCGAGGATCATCGCGTCGCCGTGATCCACATCGACGACGTGGAGCCTAACGTGGTTCAGAGCGGCCATCTGCTTCCCCTTCCGATCCGGGCTGAGACATCAGCCGGGACATCACTGCCTTCCCAACTTCCCGAGCTTGGAGAGAAAACTGGACGAACCGGATGCGCCCGGGTCCGGAGATTTCGATAAACACCATTCCCTCTTCAACCGGCTGGTCGCCCGGATAGCCGCTGAAGTCGATGAGAAACGCGCGGAAGTCCCCGAGCGTCAAATGAGCCGGCAGTTCGAAGTCCTCTTCCTCCCACCATTCCAGATTGTCCTTGCGGAGCCCAAGGAAGAAAGCCTCGGCCTTCTTGGTGTCAAAGCTTTCTCCCAGGTGGGTTTCCAGATTTTTAAGTAGTGTCTTGGCGGCCGGGGCGAAATAGAGGTCGAGAAAGGTCATCGATTCAGCGGGTTCTCCCGTTCCCCGAAATAGTCGAGCCACGTACCAACGTCGAATGCCCGGCTCTGAACGGCAGAAGCGAACGAGTTCGGAAACAGACTGAAGCCCCGGCTTCAGATCCCGGAGACGTGTCGCGCCGGGTCGAGGCTGTGAGCGGCGAGCGGCCCGCTGAAGAGCCTCGATTATGCTCTCCTTTTCATCCTGGGTCAGATTCGCAGAATCCCGGATCAGCGATATCAAGAGGCCGACATGCATATTGTCCTCGAGCCAGCAGCGTTCCCGCCTCGAATAATCCCAGGTGGCGTAAGCCGCGGACAAGAAACGAGGTCCCGAAACTCGCCTGGTAGACATCGACGCAAGAACTGCCTTCAGATTCCTGCAAGCCTCACTGCTGGGGTTCTTAACGCGTTGGTGAATTGCCTCTCAGTTTCCCCCCACGGAGTCCTCAAGTCAATCCCGAAGTTGTCCCCGGGGGCGAACTCAGTGCGGACGATTCGAGTATCGCTTGGGGTACTGTCAACTTAACTCGCTGAGGGCGAGAAAAGGGCCAGCGATCCTCCCTCTCAGTAGGCGGAGGTCACATCCTACGTTTTCGTATTCAATCCGCTTGCATTTGCCACGGAGAAAGGACGCCAGCGGAAACGTTGTTGCCGAGCAGCGGGCCCAGCTGGCTCCCCATGTCAGCCTTTCAGGTCCTCTGGACGAGGTGATTGGAACGCCGCTGGACATCTCCCAGGGTTACTTGATGATCGAATCGGATTCCCCAGTCGTCGCGTTCTCCTATCAATTGACAGAGGAATCTTACAGTTCATTGTTCGCACAGGAACCTTCAGACGATGACGAGTTGATGGCACCTCATTTCTTCGTCAGCTGCGACGGCACGAGTTTGATCCAGTTGGTTAATCTCGGTACTGCCAAGGCCAGCGTTGAACTGGAAGCCCTCGACGACAACGGTGGGTTGATTGGGAGTGCTCAATTCCAGATCTCACCGGGGACTGGCTTCGCGGCAGATGGCGTCGACCTGCTTGATATCGATCGTGATTTGATGGGTCCATTGGAAACCACTCCAAATTAGCGGAGATTTGAGAATGACTCCCGCGCCCTGACCGGGTTCCCGACTCGATTTTCGCGTTTTCCATGTCCAGGCCTCCAATTCTGCTGTCCAGGTTAAGAGAATGGAAGGGCTGCCTGAGCGGCCTCAGGGAGCTCGGGCGGGGACTCGAACGGCTCGTTCAGCCAGGCCCATAAGTCGCGATGCACGAACAGGTTCATCCGCAACAGCCGGACCGGCGTCATCTTGCGGTCCGAGCCCGACCTGAAGGACGCCTTCCACGCGTCCCTCGGAACCTTCGTCAGGCAAGAGCGTAATGACGGGGAATTCAATCTTATCCGCCAAATGAAAGGCGATGGCTATTCGCTGCCGCAAAGTTGACTGGCGACCAGCCGGGTTCCGGGAACCGGATTCTCGCGATCGTAAACGTGAGCAAGCCATCCTCCCGGATGTGCATCCCCTTGACCTCGATGAACTCCTCACGCCCGAATCGCCAAGGTCATCATCCTCCGCGAGAAGGAGCTGGCGAAGCAGTGCCATAGGAAATTGGGAACGCAGCTCCCCGAAGGCGTCTATGCCTTCATTCTGTTGGAAAACGGTTCGCGTCCGCTCACCGTTTTCCACCGTTTCCACAGTTTCTACGGCTGCTCGATACCGAACTCTTATGATTCTCTTTCTCTCAGAATCCCCTGGTAGACAGGACCCGAGCTGCAAACCTCGGGCCACGCCAGCCCCATCGTCAGACGCTAATACCCTGCCGTTTCTGTCAGTAATCTGAAGAATTGAGGAAGTCGTCATTTTCATTGATTGACAAAATGGAGGGACTTATTGAATACTCGTGGAAACCAACCTGGAGGTGCCTGAATGGCTCATGAGCGCAATGCCTTGGAGATGCACATCAAGAATGCGACGCTTTCCGATTTAGACAAGCAGGCGGCTGAATTGAAGTCGATGTACGAGGTCTACCGGACGATGCGGAGCATCACGAGAGATCCCGGCGAGTTGAAGATGGATTTCAATGTTCGGACGAAGGAAGGTGCGACCGCCTCGGGTAAGGCCGTCTCAGCCGAACGATTGAAAGCGGATGCCGCTCGATTCCGTATCCTCCAAGGGATCAAGCAGCACGTTATCGCGAACGCGGGAGATGTTCAGTCGTTTGATTTGGCGTTCGATTTGAGCTGCCGACGGATTCCAGACCTGATCGACCAGCCCGTTCTTCCCGAACTGCCGGGCGGTCCTGCTGGATTCGGGTTCTAATTTCGCGTCCGAATGCTCAGTCGGCCAAGTCCGGCGGGGAAGTGAAACTTCCGTGGGCGATCGTGTGGCGAAGGCCGCTCCCTTCTCGACCGTCATTCTCAAACTGACGGCGTTCTGTAATCTGAACTGCAGCTATTGCTACATGTTCAACCTGGCCGATCTTACATACGGCCGGGTTCCCCGGCGGTGTTCCCTCGTGACCGCAACCAAGGCGGTTCGCCGGCTGGTTGAGCACGTTCAGGATGAGGGGCGTCGTTCGGTCAACGTCGTCCTCCACGGTGGTGAGCCGCTGCTTTGGCCTTTTGATCACTTCGAAGAGCTGTTCAAGGAAATTGCCCGGGTCCGTGCCGCCGGTGTCTCGGTCAATGTTTCGTTGCAGACCAACGGACTGGCTACCCCAAAAGCGGTGATCGCGTTGCTCAGCGAGCACGACGTTACTCTTGGCTTCAGCTTGGACGGCCCGAAGGAGATCAACGATCGGTTTCGAGTTACTCACAAGGGAAAAGGCTCCTACGATCGAGTGATCCAGTCGATGGCGCGGGTATTTGATTGGGGGTTTCCTCAGGCTCGCGTCGGAGTCTTGAGCGTCATGAATCCGACCATGACACCGCGTGAATACTTTGACTGGGTTGCGGAACTCCCTGTACGGAACGTGAGCCTGCTGTGGCCGATCGAATACTCCTGGGCGTCTCCCCCATGGGAGACAGGGAAAGAATCCGAGTATGCGGCCTTGCCGCGCTATGGGATGTGGATGTCTGCCGCGTTTTCGGAATGGTGGGAGCACCGGGTGGAGGAGATCCGACTTCGACAATTTCTCGACACGATCTGTCGCCTAATGGGAGGCTTTCAGCATTCAGACAGTGTCGGCAACGATTTTGTCGACATGTTCGTGGTCAATACTGATGGGGGAGTCGAGTATCCTGACTACCTTCGGGCCCACCAGGACGGAGGTTCACGGACTCCGTACAATGTGCACACCCACAGCCTCGACGAGGTCCGTGCAGCCGATCCGATGTTCCAGAGCTTGCTGCGGTTGCGCGAGTCAATCCCGGATGAGTGCCGCGGCTGTCCGAACGAAGACGTTTGCGGAGGTGGCTTCCTGGCTGGTAGATCGTCAGCCGACGGCTTTTCCCCGCGCAAGCGGTCCGTCTTGTGCCACGACCAGATGTACTACTTTAACGCTGTCCGGGCCTCGATCGCGCCGTACCTGAAAGCGATGGAAACACTCGAGATTGAGAGTGACACGTGACTCTGGAACAGTTTCTTCGGTGGGACCTTGATGTTATCGGGTCCGGGTATGCTGAGGAATTCGATCGACGGGCCGAAGAACGGCTGAGCGCCTCATTGGGGCTCGTCCAGGAACGAGCGCCGGTTCTCGGCGAACAGCTGATCGCCCTGGTCAAAGATCTTCCGGAGAATTCCGTCTTGCGCATCGCGCAGGCGCCGGAGTTAGAGTTCCAGCTGAGACTATGCCGCACGGAAGGAGGCAAATCGGAGAGCTTGGCGATGTTTTTGGGTAAGGCTTTCGAGACTGAGCTGGCCGTGGCGTTGAGCGAAGGCCCACTCCTTGAGAACACCTTGGCGATTGATTTTGAAGGTCCCTTCAACCGGGGAGATGTTGTGAAGCGGTTCCCGGTATACGGGGCACCTGCGGCGGAGAGCCGGACGACCTTGCCAGAAGGGTTGGAAGCCGCCATGGGCTTGCTCGACCGAGGTGCTCCCGCTGCGGCACTATTCACGAGAAGGTTCACCAAGGTCGTTGTTCCCATATCGGTCCCGAACCTGGAATCCCGATACGGCTCATTCTCCTCAAGTTGGTATCCGGGACGCACGGTTTTGGTCAATCCGGACGTCGCGGGCCACTATGACCTGACTGCTGCTCTACTGCACGAGGCCATTCACTCGCTGATCGACGTAAGTGAGATCGGCGGCTCTCTTATCGCCGAGGGCAAGTCAGGTGCTTCGAAAGTCGAATCGCCCTGGACCGGTGCGTCGATTTCTCTCCAGTCCATGATGGATGCCTATTTCGTCTGGTACGGGTTGCTCTGGTTTTGGCTCCTTGCGAGAGAGCGCGACGCGGTTTCGAACAATGACAGGGATCGGCTGGTCGGGTTGTGTCGACGCGGCTTCCTCCCGGATTTTGCGGAGGTCGTCGGTGATCGGCTTCCTGCAGTACACGAGATGACGCGAGTGGCGATCGAATCATTGCGCCATGCGGTTTTGACGGAAACTCCTGAAATTGTTGGAGGGTGACGGCGTCTCGGGTGGTCCGGCGGCGGGAGCGATAAGGGGTTTCCACGTTCCGATTGAGAAGTGCACCGGGTTAGGTGTCTGCTATTGACCGAGAGGCGTGTGGACCACGAGAACGCAGGCCCTAAACGTTCTACCCGCCTCCAATACCGTTTGGTCAAGCGTCTCAACCACTTACACTTGCTGCGGTTCACGATCTTTATCACAGATTTAGATAGCTTCACCTTGCCCGCTATCTAGCACTCACCCGGTTTGTGGTTACCGGGAGGGCACGCCTCTCGCGATTTGCGTCCCGCGCGACCAACTGTCGCGCTTCGTTACATTGTCAGGGCAGCTCTTGATTCATGCCCCTAGATTCACCCGGTGGTACGGGTGGTCCCCGAAACTACGTGGGGACAACTTCATCAAACGACTTCGTGTCGCAAATAGCCACACAGCGTGACTGATGATTTCCGGAGGGAAACGATGGCCTTTATAGCTGGCGCTCATTCAACAATTCTTGCTGATCACGCTGACCTTGGCTCAACTTGACAAAGCCGTTCCGGCTGGTCAGTCGCGCCTACGAGCGCTTCTCACTGATCATCACGACCAACACTTTATGCGGTGCACCGCATAAAGTGTTTAATGCGGAGCGTATTGTAATGCGGGCTCTCGTCGATGAGAGCCCGGAATTGCCATTATCTTGAAGGCTCTTCTCTCCGCATAAAAGAGCGGGATGTGAGAGAAGCAATCAGCTTGTCGCTGGCACGGAAGCGGCCCGACCGCAGCTGGGGTGCGGTGGCCGCCTCGAGCATTTCCAGCTTGATGGACGGGTCGACACGCGTGTACATCTCGGTAGTTTGCATATTGGCGTGACCGAGCCACAAGAGAGACCTTTCGTAGATCCTTGGTAGCTTCCAGTATGGTCAATGCGCAGCTGTGGCGCAGGACGTGGGGAGATATGCGTTTCGCCGCCAATGATGGACAACGCAGGCCCGCAGTCTTGACGTGCTTCTCCAAGATGTACTCGAACCCGGCACGGGTCAGAGGTTCGCGTCGCTGGCATTGACGAAGAGCTCTGGGGCGGCAAGCGGTTCCGCGTACGGCCAACCATGCTCGCAACGCCGTGACGGTCTGCTTCCATAACGGCAAACAACGTTCACTGCGTCCTTTGCCGCGGACGAGAATGCTGGCGTGAGGATGTAGCGACAAGTCCTCGATCCGAAGACCGGTCAGTTCAGAGACGCGCAAGCCGGCGGCGAAGCACAGGTGCAGCATCGCCCGATCGCGGATGCCGGACCAGTCAATGGGTCTAGGTGCATCCAGAAGCGCTTGGATTTCTTCTGTGTTAGGTGGCGCACCAGGCGCGTATCGGTCTTCTTCATCGGAATAGCGAGTACACGCTGGATTTGCTCGAAGGCCGGACGGCAGGCGGTATTCCATGAACTGCATGAAGGACTGGATCGCTGCAAGACGCACATTGCGCGAGCTGGCCGCATTCGAGCGTTGGCTCTCCAGATCATTGAGAAAGCCAATCACCAAGCGTGCATCGATCTGTTCAAACTCGAGCCGGGAGGGGGCAACTTTCAAGCGTTTGCTCGCATAGTTCAGCAGCAGCTTGAAGGCGTAGGCGTAGGAGTCACAGGTATTGGCGCTCGCTCGCCTTTCGAGGGTGAGACGTTCTTGAAAGAAAGCGGTCACGTGGGGAGCGAGTGGGGTCATGGCCTGCCTCCTGTGACGTAGGCCTCGCAGTGGTCGGCGATGCTTCGCATGAGATCGGGAACGGCTTCCAGGTACCAGTACGTGAGTTCTGCCTTGCTATGTCCCAGATACGTCGAGAGCATCAACATGTGCTGGGTGATGTGATCCCGGCTGTCCGGGCAGTCTTGTAGAGCTCGGACGGCGAAAGTGTGCCTCAGAGAATGGGGTGTCGGTCGTCGTCTTCCCTGTCCTCGGGGCAAGCCCATCTTCTCGGCTACCGTTCCGAATGCCCGCTCAACGTCGGAGAGCCGGAGCGGTTTTCGCCGCAGGGAGATGAAGACGTGGTCGTCGAAAGGGGCATACGGACGGCGTTGTTTCAAGTAGCATTCAAGCCCGGCGCGGGCCGTCTCGTGTAAGGGAACCAGGCGACTCTTCCGGAACTTGGTAGTCGCGGATCACCAGCCCATCCGGCGTGATATCGCCATATCTGAGACGGATCGCCTCGGAAACGCGAAGGCCGGTGCAGGCCAGCAGGGCGAAAAGGGTGCTGTAAGTTTGGCGGCGCAGTGTGCGATAGCCCGATTGGGAGGCCAGCTCAATAATCCGGGAGATCTGCTCAGCGGAGAGGATGTAAGGACTGGGTCGTGGTCGACGCTCGCTGCCAAAGACCTGGGGCGGTATCTCATGACGGTCGTCTTCTGCATGGAGATATGAGCACAAGCGTCGAACGTCTGCCAGTCGCCGAGCACGTTGGAATACCGAAGGTGATTGCCGCGCCCACTCAATCGCGATCTCGGTGCTGACGTAGGGTTGAGCTTTGGCATCGGAGTATGTGGCGAAGCTTCTCAGGTGCAGGGCAACCTCTTTGAGGCGGTAGCCGGCGGCTTGACGGACGGATAGATAGGATTGGACGGCAACAGCTAACATAGCGACACCTCCGGCCAGGGCTGTGCGATCTGTTTCAGGGCTGCCACATCGATTTTGGCGTAGATTTGGGTCGTGTCGATCGAGCGATGTCGAAGCAGCGCGGAAAGCTCCTGCAAGGATGCTCCTTGTCGCAACATCGAGCTGGCTACGGAATGACGCAACAAGTGCGCCGCACCCCGGCCCGGGCGTTTGATGCCGCCCCGTCGCATGGCACTGGCGACAATCGCCGAGACTGCCGCATGAGATCGCAGTGCGCGATAGGGGGCGCGAGAGCGGAGAAACAGAGTGTCGGTGGGCGACGGAGCTCGACTTTCCTGCAGGTACGAGGCGATGGCATCACCGACCTCCTGGGTGAGCGGCAACCGTGTCTGGCGCCGACTCTTGCCACTCACATGAATCCAGGCTCCCTTCCAGTCGATGTCTTGAAGGCGGAGTTGCACAATGTCTCCTGCGCGTAGTCCGAGGCGGGCGAGCAAGAGGAGGATGGCTCGGTCACGCTGACCTGCCGGAGAGGACACGCCACAGGACGCAATAACGCGTTCCACATCTTCGGGTGGCAGGTATCGTGGCAGAGAGCTCAGCCGCCAGTGGGCCAGCATGGGAATGGCGCCGAGCAGACCAGCGCGACACCGACCCTCGGCGATCAAAAAGCGCAGAAACATCCGCAGCGCCGTCGTGCAGAGCTTAGCCTTGGCCCATCCGGCGTTACGACTTTGACTGAGTACGAAACTCCGCAAGCCGCGTGCATCCAGCTTACCCGGGTCTTCACCCAAACTTCGGATCAGCTCTCGAATCGGTAGGCCATAGTTGTAGAGTGTAAGTTCGGAGGTGCCTCGGTGCTCGCGCATCCAGCGGCGGAACGAGTTCAACAGCACCGGGGACGGATCCACGGGGGCACGCATCTTGACCGGCGGAGCATCGACGCCTTGAGAGCGGTTCAAGAACAGCCGTGCTCCCGTCACGGTATCTCGCTGATTTACTCGGGAGTACCGGCCACAGCTGCAGTGTGTAAGGTGATGGCCGAAGCGTTTCAGAGCGTCATCATCCAGCTCGCTCACGGACAGGGCCTGCCTGCCCGCCCACTGAACGATATGCTCCGCTGATCGGATGTGTCGGCGCGCTGTAATCTTCGCGTATCCGTTTTGAAACAGGTAACCGGCAAAAGCCTCGAACAACTCCCCGCAGGGACCATTGCGAATCTCGTGGATCCGTGCAGGTGATTCAAAGAAATGGGAAAGCATGACGAACCTCCTTCTCTTGTGTTGTAGGGGAGAAGAAGGGTGTCACCTTTATGCGGAGTTACCAACCGCTTTGACGGGAAGTGAAACCACCGGTCACATGGAGCATCCCCAGCTTTCCGTCACTGACACCGCATTACAGTACGCTCCGCATTAAACAAGTTATGCGGTGCACCGCATAAAGT
>CAVZRV010000030.1:0-457682 GCA_963777605.1 uncultured Acidobacteriota bacterium | reverse complement strand
AGCTGCCGGATCCCTTCAACGACCTTTTGGGCGAGATCTTCACGGAGCTCTGAATCGCTTTGAGAACCTCGCTCGGTTGACGGTCGAGGAGACGGCGAAGTTCCTCGACTTCCCGGACTCCACAGGCCGTTCCACGGAACCCCTACCCTTGCGAGTCGACCGGAAGTTGCTCGATGAGCAGAAGATTGCCCCTTTATATCCGTATGATTGAGGTTCCCCTTCAGAACGCGAATACTCGAGACCTCATCCTGCTCGATCATCGATTCAGCGAGCCGACACCACCACAGCCTGGAACCGTGAAAGGTGATCCAGACATCGCTGGGCGTGCTGCTGACAATCATCCGCAAAGCGTCTAATTCGCGTGTACTGGAATATCTATTTGGAATTTCACTCTCGATCTGTTTTCCTGATCTCATCGCAGTTGCTGGAATCGACGTCTCGAATCGTCTGCGCAGGCCATCCAATCCGCAACGTGTTCTTTCAACGCTGGAGCGTTCCGATTCGCCACTCCGACCAAGCTCGACGTAGAGGCGTTCTCAACTGTGATCGCGTCCATCCGGCAGCGTCCCCGGACAAGCCAGCAAGACCAAGAGCTACCCAATTCCGTTCTAGCTAAAATCGATTCAAATGCATGAGCCTGCTGGAGTGTTGCACGACCTCCGCGCCTTCACCAACCGCCGGAATCAAGGGTATTTCTCGGCAAGCTCCCGCATGCCCTCTAAGCCCGATCGTTTCTTCCACGCCCACAGGATCGTCCCCGCTTCCGAGCCGTCGTTCTTCCCCATTTTCAGCGCCCTGCTGTAGGAGCCGATCAAGAAGGATGCAGAGCTCGAGATTTTCGGGCTTCAACGTCAGTCTCCCCCTGTCATCCCAGGAAAAGAAAGTGAAATCGTCCGTTGCCCAGGACAAGAGATCATCGAGGTTTGCCCCGACATGTTGAGGAGACTTTCCAGTGTGAGCGGCCCGTGCTTCGGCGAATCGATTTCGCCTGTCCATTCCCTAACCGCCATTTCAAGCTCCCTACGGCTCTTCCCGAGACAGCGAACGAGGAACTCATTTACGAAATAGCTGCGGCGGCTGTTTGACCCGCCCTTAAACCGAATCAAGCGCGTGTCCATGGAGCTAGTCTAACCTTCAAGAGTTCCATTTTCAAGCATTTATAGGCTAGGAATGCGTCAGCCATCCCGGCTGCTCCTGAGCACCGACCAGAACGCTTCTGCATCAGCCTCGAGAACGGAGTGACTTATCTCGGAGGAAGCTCTGCCCGCCGCTTCGGCGCTTTCTTAATCAGGCGGCACTGTCGGTTGTCAGCGGTGCTTCGACTTTTTGCTCAAGTTGCCTGGGTGGGCGCCGTCCTGTCACACCGGAGCTCTACAATTTTGTCGGCTTAAATCCGCAACAGTGCGCAGAAATGTGCAGCATCTCCTGGGGGTAAGATGCAATTGCAGGAACCATGGGTTTCGCTTGGAGAAATTGCTCAGCATGTTGGAGTTAGCACGGATACGATTCACCGTTGGATCCGGCAAAGGGAAATGCCGGCGCACAAGGTGGGCCGCTTGTGGAAGTTCAGAATCTCTCAAGTGGATCTTTGGGTGCAGACTTCAAATGCTAACGACTTGCGTCCAAATCACGATGAACTAGGATTGTAGGGGGATGGGCATAACTCAAAAGTACAAATTCTCGGGACATCAGACTTTCTCTTTTCGGTATGGGTGGCTTGAGAAGGGTGTTCGAGGGGTCAGCGAGTGCTCAACGCTATTTTCGGAGGACGACGCCCTTGTCCGGCTGGGTGTCGGCAAGAACATGGTGTCGAGCATTCGGCACTGGTGTCTGGTGACACAGTTGGTGGAACCTGACCCTGATGTTCCGCGCAACACCGGACGCTATCTTCGCGTGACCGAGATCGGCAGGCGCCTCCTTCTTGAGGGTGGTTGTGACCCGTTTCTCGAGGACGATGCCTCACTCTGGCTGATTCATTGGTTGCTCGTATCGAACCTAACACTCGGCACGTCCTGGAACCTCTTGTTTTCTCGTTTCGACCGCCCCGATTTCACGAGGCGGGAGTTGACCAATTTCATTTCATCCTTTGCGAAAAAGGAATCGATCAAGGTCAGTGAGAACGTTCTCGGGAGGGACGTAGATTGCCTGATCCGATCCTACGCGGGGGGAGAGAAAGGGAAGAAAACGGCAAGCCCCGAGGAGTCTTTTGATTGCCCGTTGCTGGAACTGGACCTCATACAGCCTTCTCCCGACGGTGAACTCTACCGTTTTGCGATCGGGCCGAAATCATCGTTGCCGGCCCCGGTATTTGCCTTTGCCTTGGGGCAGTTCTTTGATCGGGAGTCCTCAAGAACCGAGACGGTGGGAATCCAGAAGTGCCTTTACGGTGAGGGGAGTCCCGGGCAAGCCTTCAAGTTGGATGAGAACAGCTTGATCGAGTACGTGGAAGACTTGGAGCAACTGACTGGGCAGGCGATGATGCTCGACGAAACGGCGGGCCTCAAGCAGATTTATCGAAAGCGCCGATTTGACGGGATGGACATCCTGAACGACTACTACCAGAGGAGTGCATCGTGACGAGCGCACCGGCGAGCATGATCAGCGAACATCTGGAGGTAGCCAAGTCTTTCAGCCGATCCGTTAACGTCGAAAAGGACTTCAGTGGCTCCACTCAAAACGGCGACTACATACTGACCGACACGGTCTTGCAGGCCCTGACTCGAGTGTCTGAAAGCCTCGAATCGAAGTCCACCTCCCGCGCCTGGACGATCACAGGCCCTTATGGCGGCGGCAAATCGGCTTTTGCGGTTTTCTTGTCTCGGCTCCTGTGCTCAAGAGATGAGATGGGGCGAAGGGCTCGCCAACATCTGGCGTCGATTGACTCTCAGCTGTCTCGCCATTTCCAGCCGTGCGAAAACGGTGGAGAGGCTTTCTTCCGGTGCTGTTGACGGCGCGGCGCGCCCCGGCCCCGGACTGCATCGTCGAAGGGCTTCTCTCGGCACTGAAATATGATCGGAACGGCGGATTCGGCTCAGTTCAACAGCAAATAGACAACGCGTTCAAGCGGGCGGTAAAGGGCGAGCCGATGGATTCGCGCAGCGTCGTCTCGGCCTTGGAGGCTACCTCCGAGTCGGCCCGCCGTGCCGGGTATCAAGGACTCCTCCTGGTCGTCGATGAACTCGGAAAGCTCTTTGAGTACGCTGCGCGGCAGCCTCAGAAGGGTGACGTTTATGTGCTCCAGGAAGTGGCTGAACACGTATTCCCGCAGCGGGGATTTCCCGGCCATCTTCCTTGGCATCCTTCACCAGTCATTTGAAGAGTATGGTCATCACTTGGACATGGCGACGCGCCGAGAATGGGCGAAGATCCAAGGCCGTTTTGGAGACGTAGCATTCATTCAGTCCTCCGAGGAGATGATTCGGCTCGTTGCGCAGGCGATTGGCTGGAACCGGGAGGGTGTTGATGCACGTCTTGCTGAGCGGATCGATCGGGCCATTTCGACGGCGGTTGATGTTGGTGCTGTCCCGCCGGGGATGTCCGAGCAGGAGTTCCGCAAATCAGCATGGGCTTCCTATCCACTCCACCCCTTGGCGCTGGTAGCTTTGCCCTACTTGTTCCGGCGTTTTGCCCAGAACGAGCGGTCTCTCTTTTCGGGACTGACGAGCCTCGAGCCATTCGGGTTCCAAGAGTTCATCCGGACCCGACCTCTGGTGACGGAGGCCCCGGAATTTGTGCGCCTTCCTGACTTATTCGATTACTTCACCAAGAACTTTGGCTTGGGCCTATATCGCCAACCTCAGGCCCTGCGCTGGCTGGAGGCGGCCGACGCGCTGGAGCGAAAGGATCGGCTTGGGGAGTTTCACCGGAAGGTTGTGAAGTCGGTTGGGATCCTGAACGCCTTGGGGCAGTTTTCACATCTCACGGCGTCACCCGCAATGATTTCGGCCGACCTCCGCAATAGCGCAACTCCCGAGAAGGTTCTTGAATCGGTGTTCTCTGATCTGAGGGCCGAGTCCATCTTGACCTTCAGGAAGTACAACCGCAGCTACCAGATTTGGGAAGGAAGCGACGTCGACATCGAGGAGCGCATTGCGGAGGGCCAGAGAAAGACGCAAGCGTTGCTCGGCCTCGGCGATAGTGTCCGCGAGTACCTGCCGAACCGACCCATGGTTGCCCGCCGGCACAGCTTTGAAACCGGTGCTCTTCGGGCCTTGGAAGTCGTGTATGTCGATGCGCTTGACGGGTTGGAATCTGCGATCGAAGCGCGAACTGCAGCGGAAGGAAGCGTCCTGGTTTGTTTGGCCGAGTCTCCCAGCCTGGCAGGGGAATTCGAGGCGCGTGCGAAGCAGGCCCGCAAGGAATCGAGAATCCTCTTCGCGATCCCCCAGGAGATCGGCGGCTTGCGGGGTGCTGTAACGGAGCTGGGTGCACTGCGCTGGGTATGGAAGAACACCCCGGAGCTGCGCGACGACCGCGTCGCGCGCCGAGAGATCTCGCTACGGATCACAGAGGCCGAACAGCTCCTCCGGAGAAGCCTGAAAGGTCTTGTTCGATCCCCGGCTGGAACCGGACGGCAGTGAATGCCTTTGGTTCCACAAGGGAAAGAGGTGCTGGGTTAGAACCCCTATGGACGTCTCCCAACTGCTCTCCGACTGCTGCGACGGCATCTTCACCGCGGCTCCCAGAATTCGCAACGAACTGATCATGCGGCGATCGCTCTCCTCGGCGGCCGCTGGAGCGAGAAGGAACCTGATCGAGGCCATGCTGACCCGTGCGGACCAGCCCAATCTCGGAATCGAAGGGTACCCACCGGAGCGCAGCATGTACGAATCCGTCCTCCGTGACACGGGGATACACCGGGAGAGTCCCACAGCACCGCCGATCTGGGAGTTCACCTCTCCGAAGTTGGGCGGAAGCCATAGGCTAGGACCATCCTGGGATTTTCTGGAGGAGACGATCTTTGGTCAAGGACCTGAGCCTGTCTCAATTGGCGAACTCTTCGCGACATTGGCAGCGCCGCCATATGGCCTCCCGGACGGCGTTCAACCGGTCCTGCTCTGCGCCTTTATGCGAGTGCACACAAACGAGACGACGCTATACCGCGAAGGGACTTTTATCCCGGAGCCGGGGATTGCCGACTTTGAGGTCCTTCTCAGGCGCCCGGAGCTCTTTGCAATTGCCGGAAGTCGCGTGGAAGGGAGTCGGGCGGCCATCGTGGCTCGCCTGGCAAGAGGGCTACAGGTTGAAGCTGCAACAGTTCCAATCGTCCGGTCTCTGTTCCGGCGGGTGAAGTCCCTTCCTGATTTCGCATGGAACACACGGCGGCTCTCCGCCGAGACTTTGGCTCTCCGCGGCGCTTTCCAAAATGCCCGCTCACCTGAGAGCTTCCTTTTTGCTCAAGTCCCCGCAGCGCTTGGCCTTTCCCCCTTTTCAGAGGGGAAAGCTGATCTGGACGAAATCGACCGGTTCTTTGCAGATCTCAACCATAGTCTTCAAGAATGGGCCGGCTTCTATGCGTCTGCATTGAACAGAGCTCGAGACTATCTCTTGGCGGCTTTTCGGTTTCCCCCCGGCGAACTTGGTTGGGAGCGATTTCGTGGAAAGGCTCATCTTATGGAAGGGTCTGTCACGGAGCCTGAATTACTGGCAGTAGTGCGACGTGTACTTCAGACTCAGCCAGGAAAGACATCAGTGGAATCGGTTTGCGCCCTCATAGCGAGCCGTCCACCAACCAATTGGTCCGATGACGACGCCGAACGTTTCGCAGCTACGGCCCAGGCTCTCGGCGGTAGATTTCTCGCTGTGAGACGGCTTGCGGGGAAGGTCAATGCGTTCGCCAACCTTGACACAGAAGAACAACGTCGGGCTGAACGTATTGCCGACAAGCTTAGGAAGTACTTGGCGGAGAATACTGTGGGGGAATCAAATCAGGTTGTTGAAGCTGCCTTGAACTCCGTGCTAACCGACTAGGGAAAGATCTTGCAGCCAGGGAAGGACAGACCAAGAGTGAACAAGTCAAAAGGGGAGACCCGCCATATTTTAGCTTTGTCTGGTGGCAAGGATAGTGCCGCTCTCGCTATTTATATGAGGGGCCGTGTTCCTGAGATGGAATATGTCTTTTGTGACACGGACAAAGAGTTGTCTGAAACCTACGATTACCTGGATCGACTTGAAGTCTATCTCGATAAGAAGATAGTCAGACTTCGGAGTGAAGGATTCGGGTTCGACGACTTACTAAAGATTCGCCGCGGATTTCTTCCCTCTCCTCAAATCCGGTGGTGCACGGAATATTTGAAGATAAAACCCTATGAACAATACATTGGAGATGAAAGTGTTATTAGCTATGTCGGCATACGAGCGGACGAGTTTCATCGTAAAAAGTATATTTCGACCAAACCCAATATAGTCGCCAAGCACCCCTTTGTGGAAGATGGAATCAGGCGTCAAGATGTCATTGATATCTTGAATAATACCTATGTCGGTGGAAATCCACTGGGTCTGCCAAGATACTACAATTGGCGATCGCGATCTGGGTGCTTCTTCTGCTTCTTCCAGCAGCGTCGCGAATGGGTGGGACTTCTTGAAACACACCCAGATCTTTTTCAGGAGGCAATGAAGTACGAGCGAGAAGACCCGCTGACCGGAGAGCGATACACTTGGATTCAAGGAGAAAGCCTGGCGGAATTGTCTAGACCGGAACGTGTCGCACAGATAAAGCGAGATTTCGAAGAGAAAAGGAAACGGATCGAAGGTCGGAAGCCGGAGCTTTTGTTGAGTGAGGTTTTCAGTGAAGAGAACTCGGATGCTACGTCGGGATGCTTGATCTGCCATTTATGAGTCGTACTCCGATCTACCTCGATTACAATGCAACTACGCCATGTGCGTCAGAAGTTGTCGACGCCATGCTTCCGTTTTTCGGTGGCAATTTTGCCAATCCCTCGAGCCCTCATATTCTAGGTTGCTCCGCAGCACAGGCCGTCGAAAGAGCCCGAGTTGATATTGGAGAAGTTTTGGGAGTGTCTCCAGAGAATCTCATATTTACGAGCGGGGCTACGGAATCAAATTGTTCAGTTCTTCTGGGTTTGATTGCAGGGAAGTCCAGTCCGAGATCTCGAGTCGCCGTTGGAGCAGGTGAGCACAAGTCTGTTCTGGAGCCGTCCGAATTACTCTTGGAGAAAGGGGTTGATGTTTGTCACCTGCCACTCGAAGAATCTGGGATTGTTGATTTGGAGGAGGCAAGGAGACTTATAACCAATGACACTCTGATAGTGTCTTTACAGGGCGCTAATAATGAGTCGGGAGTGATTCAGCCTCTCGAGAGTGTTGTTGAAATTGCCAAGAATCGGGGCGCACTTGTGCATTGTGATGCAAGTCAACTACTGGGCAAAGTGCCAATGGCGCTCGAGGAACTGAGAGTGGATTTTGCTTCTGTCAGTGCGCATAAGGTATATGGGCCGAAGGGTGTCGGTGCTTGCTACATCAGCGGAAGGAGAACTCGACAACTCTTAGAACCGATTCTTAAAGGGGGGGGCAGGAATTCGGGTTGCGTTCTGGCACATTGAACGTTCCGGGGATCGTGGGTTTCGGGCAAGCTTGCAGGCTTGCGCAGAGGCTGATTAAGGAAGATGCAGATAGGGTAAGCGCACTTCGCGACCGGTTCGAAGAGGAATTGCGTTACAAGGTACCAAATGTGTTGGTGGCCGGCGACCGGTCTCCGCGGCTGCCCGGGACATCATGCGTCATATTCCCCGGGGTCCCAGCAGATGTCCTTCTAGCCCGATCTCCGGATCTTTGTATGAGCAGTGGATCAGCTTGTACTTCCGGGACTGTATCCCCATCTCATGTCTTGTTGGCTTGTGGATACTCTCGTGATCTTGCTCGATGTGCGGTCCGTATTTCGCTTGGCAGGTACTCGACACGGGATGAAGTTGAAACGGCCGTAAAGCGTATTTCAGAGTGCGTTTACTCTGTGCGAGAGGAATTGTCTGGTAAGACACCCTCTAAGATTGCGGGGGGTGGGAAATGACGTTTGAGGAGTTTCTCGAAGGGTTATGTGAGCTGAGCCCGGCTGGGAGAGGCTTCAAGCCACACAAGCACATCCTGCTTCTCTCCGTTCTTAAGATGGTGCGGGAGAGGAGTATCCAGGACCAGCATGTTTATTACGACGTGGCGTTCCAGCAGACCTTTTCTCGGCTTTTTCGGCAACATGCTGGAGAAAGGGACAGAGACAGGCCGTGGGCGCCGTTCTTTCATCTCTCCCGTCACGGCTTCTGGCGTCTTGTCCCAAGTCCCAATCAGGAAAAGGCCTTGCAAGCGGCAGGGACTGTTGGTTCGCCTGGGGACTTGAAGCGCCTTGTTGCATATGCCGAGCTCGATGAGGCAGTTCTAGAATTCATGCGTGACTCCGTAATGAACCAGATGATCAAGGAAAGATTGGAGGAACTCTTGGCAGAAGGTGCAGGTGACCGAGCCGAGAGCGATGGCGTTAGTGAGGATCTAGCGCCCTACTCGCTGTTTGTTCACGAAAAGACGGCAATAGGCTCGATAGGTCGGTATGTCGAAGCCCATAAGCTCGGTGAGATTCTCAGCAATCTCGATCTGTACGACCATCAGTCGAACCGCTATTTCGAAGCCGACCTCGTACTGGTTGCCCGCTTTGGTGTGTATGTAATCGAGTTGAAACACTGGAGCGGGAACATCGAAGTACGTCCTAACTCCTGGGTACAGAATAGCTCGTTCTTCAAAGTTGACCCACACCGAGGTAATAACTTCAAAGCCAAACTATTAAGGGGACTTTACGAGCGGAAATTTCCAAGTTTTCCTTCGGTCTATTTTGAATCGGTTGTGGTATTTACCAACCCTGAAGTCCAGGTAAGTGGCGGGGCTATACCGAAGACGGAAAGCCAAAATCCGACATTTGAGAGCATCGACCGTTTCCTCCAGTATCTTAAGAATCAGCGAAAGCTGAAGACGTTAGAACTCTCAGAGAACCAATGCAAGGCGTTTGCTTCTTACGTTCAGAAACTGCGTAGCCCGGGTCGTCCGAAAGACTTCATATTTCCGGGATATGAAATTGTCGAACGCCTCTACCAATATGATGATCGTGCCGAGGTAGTCGCACGACGAACAGACGTCCGACACCGCAGGTTGAGCCGGCTGCGCATTTTCTTCCTTACTCTGGGCGACCACGAAGCAAGGGAGAGGGCGACCGCAACCCTGAATGCGGTGGAGAAGATCGGGGACCACCCAAACATCCTCAAGGTCTGGGATATTCCCAACGAAAACAACTATCTGGTGGAAGGGAGTGACTGGTCCGAAACGGGGACACTGCGAGACTTGCTCCAGTCGTTGCGTCAAGCAAAGAAAAGAATGGCTCCGAAGAAAGCTGTTGCAATCGCTACTGGTTTAGCCCGGGGACTGGAGGCTGCTCACGGCCAATACGTGGTACATCGGGCTCTGTCTCCGGAAAATGTTCTGATGGTGAACGACACGCCAAAACTGATGAATTTTGACTTGTCGTTCCAACTTGAAGAGGATCGCGTCACTGTAATCCCTGATGCGACAAGACTGAAGCGGTCGCCCTACATCGCCCCTGAAATCTACGTTACTGGTACCGTGCCCGAGGCAACAGCCGACCTTTTTAGCTTAGGCGTGATCCTTTACGAAATGCTTGTCGGGCAACCGCCCTTTGGATGCTCAACTGACTTGGAGCGATCGGCCGGGTACCTTTCGGACGATCAGATCGTGAGGTTGCGAAAACGGGGGAAAATCCCGGGCCGGGTGATCGATCTCATTTCAAGCCTAATTTACCTGAATCCGTCGGATCGGCTTGGGAGCGCTGCCAGCGTTTTGGAGATGTTGGAAGCCTATGGGGAAGCCCCGCCGAAGACGCCTACTGAACCTAACCGTGTTCTTCACGAGGGAGAACAGTCCGGACTTTACAGTGTCGAGGAATTCGTGGGTCTCGGCGCCGAAGCTCAGATCTATCGGGCTGCAGGACCCAAGGGACGTACAGTCGCTCTCAAGCTGTTTAATCTCGATGTGCCTCTGCAAAGAGTGCTGGAGGAACAGCGTTATGCTGCAACCGCTCGTCACCCGAGTCTAGTCCGTGTGGACAACTATAACCAGTGGAGCGATGGGCGGTACTACATAGCTTTCGATTGGGTTTCCGAGCGGAGTCTGCGTAGCGAAATCGACGGTGGTGTGAGGCCTAATCTCGAAAGCTTCGTTCGCGGGGCGGAGCAACTTTTAGACGCCGTTGAGTCCCTTCATCTCAGTTTTGACGACGACGTCCCAGGGCCGATCCTTCACAACGACATCAAGCCCGAAAATATCTTGTTGGACCAGGCCGGCCGTTTTGTCTTGATCGACTTTGGAGCAGCGTCTCATCCTCAGGTGGGCACTTACGAAGGTACCGAGGGTTACGTTGCTCCTGATCTTCGGCTTGGTAAGGACCGCAAGTACAGCGTCGATGGCGAACTTTTCGCTTTGTCAGTCAGTCTACACGAGTGGCTCCTCGGCGCCAGGCCGGGCACCCCAAAACAAGAGGAACAAGGTGTCTCTGGGCGTCTGGTCTCATGGCTCTTGAAAGGATGTTCAGCTGATGCTGCAAGTCGTTATGGTTCAACCGGGGAAATGAGGGATGCACTGAAAGGAGCTCTAACTGAACCAGAGTCAGTGATACTGCCTGAGCCGGTGACGAAAGTTCATGTAGTCTCCTCAATTGAGAAGGTGAAGGCGAATGAGGAAGGGAGCCTGACCAGCGACTTGCCGGGCAAGGTCGAGCCCAACCCTTTTGTGTCATATTTGAACACCATCCACAGTCGCAGTGCGGCAAATGAGAACGCTCTAGCGGAATTCCAGGCTCGAAATTCCAACTTCGGCCACATCCATGTAAGTCATCCTCTCTCCAAAATCATTGAGGGTATTCTGACAGGAGAAAAGAGAAAGCATGTGGTCCTTACCGGCCACGCTGGAGATGGCAAATCGACTATCGCAATTGAGATCTACAAGCGCCTCAGTGGCCTGGAGCCGGATCGGCCTCTCCCCCGTTTTTTAGATCCGAGGGAGAACCTTGAACGCATCAGCCTTGTGAAAGACCTCAGCGAGTGGACCTCCTTGGAGTCCTCGAAACTATTGGCCGAGATGCTCGAAAGCGATGGTCCTCGGTTCCTGCTTGTATCCAACACCGGAACACTTTTGGAGGCATTCAAGGCGCATGAGACGAGAAAAGGCGGAGATTGGGTACGGATCGAAAGCGAGCTTCTAGGAAGAATCAGTTCTCAGGATCCCGCCGAGATGGAGTTTCACGAGACGAGCTTCGTCGTCATCAATGTTGCGATGATGGACAATCTCGAGATAGCCCAGCAGATCTTCGAGCGGATGATTGCCAAAGAGCGTTGGATTGCCTGCAACTCAGCCTCCTGCCGAGAGAAGTGCCCGATCTTCCGAAATGTCTCTCTCATCCAGGCGAATTTGCCTGTCGTCCGCGAGCGGCTCTTTTTCGCGTACCGTCGCATGTACGAGTATGGCACCAGGCTTACGCTGCGGCAGCTCTCGGGTCACATGGCATACATGATTACCGCCGGACTCGACTTTCCCGACATCGTGAGGATGTCAGAGAGGGCCAAGCCTCCCCTTTTGAGCGAGTTCATGTTCTTTAATCGCTTTTTTGGAGATAACGGCAAGACTCTCGATCTGCCGGCCATGCAGCTGGAAGGGGCTCGTGCGGTCCGCGAACAAGGTTTCGGCTCCCAGCTTTGTGCCAATTGGGAACGGCGTTTTTGGATGAAGAGCCGCGGCCAAACCTTCCAGTTGAGAGCATCAGAAAGTCCCGATGATTTCGAGACTCTCCGAGAATACGGTGCTGGACTGCGGTCAGACCACACAATTTCGGGCAATGAGTCAAGAGATCAAGTCCGGCGGGCCGTGTTCTTCCTGCACGACTTTGGGGGGGAGGATGGAGCCGGATTTCTGCGGTCCTTTCTCCGGTCCAGCACGCTCTTGGACTTTGTTCGGTGGCAAAGCCAGGATAGCGAAATTCTGAGCCTTCAGGAGCGCAGCCTACTCCACAAACGGATTCTGCACGTGCTTCAGGAGCACTTTACGGGTGTGCGATTGCCGGAGGGTGTCTCAACGGACCGACACCTATTCGTCACCCTATGTCGCCGGTCTCACGATGTCAGACAAAGCGCCCAGGTGGTACTCGGGCGGTATCCCGAAGATGAATTTCAGGTTCGATTACGTAAGCGGACGACCCAATCCGGAGAAATTCGCCGCGAGCTGGTTTTGGAGGGTCCTTCAAGTCGCGGCCATCTTGACCTGCCTCTTTCATTGCCCTTCCTCGATTATGTGATGTTTAGGAATCGTGGGGAGATTGGGCAAGCTCTCCAAGCGTCGTACGTTGACCGGCTCGAGAAGTTCAAAGGACAACTGATTCGCCATGCATCGGCACGGAGAACCGACGACATCATGCTGGTACGGCTGCGCACCAACCACACATTTCGCCGACAGATATTCGCAGTCCGAAACGGGCGGTTGGAGGTGACGGATGCCTAACGCTTTTCCAAGCATAGAGCGGAAGACGGAACCTAAAGGCGAAGACTACAACCCGGCAATTCGTCTTTTTGGCCGGCGCTTCTTTGCAGATCAAACGGTAGCTGAACTGTTGATCGAATTCTTCTTGGTGGCTTCGTCCGCAAAGCGGATAGGCGGGCAGGAGCTGGGTGATCGGGAACTGTTGCCTTCTGTAGATCAGTTGAGATCGTGGCCCCCGGGGGAAGCGTTAAAGTATGCGCCCAAAGCGCGACTCAACCTGAAGTTGTTCTCATTCTTGGGAGCCTCTAAGCTAGAGACGAGGCACGAAAGCCATAGGCAACATTACAGGCATTTGATTCAGGAACTGCGGTCCTCCGACCGAATATCTCTTGCCGGGCCGACCGATGCGAACGAAGTTCTCAAGACGCTCGAGAACCTTTTTCTTGGATTCCAGAGCGTCGGGGGACAGCGCACTTGGTGTGCTCAAGCATTTCTTCCCGTGGCGCGGAGCCTCTTAGCTGGAGAGACTCTTTGGAACGAGACGGTTGCGCGACGTGAAGGGGTTTGCACCTGGTCGAGTGTTGTCGTCCGCTTTCTCCACTTCTTCTCTTTTGGACGGCATCGGTTTCTCGCCCGCGGTGGAGAGTTACTCTACCTCCAGGTCTGCAACGCGTTACGCCAAGACCAATCGGTCATCCGAACGTGGGCGAAGAAGGTCGGGTTGAGTCTTTCTTCCAGAGAGACCGAACCTGAAGAGCTTCGTTGCGCACTGGAGCAGGCCCTGGCGGCCGTGCTGGATGGGTGCCCCGAGACGGTCGGGAAGTTGGCTGAATTTCTGGACAGCGGAGTCGAAGCCGAGACGGCCAGACAGACAGACTTTCAGGGAGGTGATCCACGTTTCTCGTCCTGTGGATGGTGCCCCGAGGAAACATGGCCGGAAGGGCTTCTCTTCGCTGTTGAAGTCTTGCGCCTATGCGAGGCCGTGATCGATCCGATTGAGCGTTTGGAGCTGCTGGAGATCGCCTGCGCAATGCAGGTCCTGAGAAGCTTGTGCGCCCAGAGTGCACGTTACGTTTCTCCGCCGGTGCGTGGGGCAGATTGTATGGGACCGCTTGGGTATATTTGGTCGATTTCCGATCCCGAGGGCGGTCAAGTTGTGGTTAAACAGATCTCGCGGCGTAACCTGAATGCCGTTCAGAGAAAGATCCATGATGCAATTAGGCATTCCGACATTCTGACGTCCATTGGGGATTTGAGTGAGGACGCATTGGCTAGGGTGTACAAGGAGGCGGACGGACGCTATGGTCATAAACTCTTTTTGACTTTGGCCAAGCGGATTGGTCTGGTGGTCCCCAAACGTGGTGCCGGTGCAAGGTTTGTCCTAAACGAAAAGCTGCTGCGTTTCCTGGTGCTAACTACTCTTCGGCCAGGGGGAGCGGGTTACTTACGATACCTTCAAGAGGCTACTTCTAGCGCATCACGGGCTGGCAGTTGATGGCGAACAAATCGCCTCGTCCTGTGAATGGTCCGGCACGTCTCGCCTCACGACCCTGGGAGGCAAGTCCGACGCCTGGCTGATCGACATGCTTGACGCCTCGGGAGTGCTGATTCGCCTTTCGGACGCATGCTCGCTTGTTACGAACTCGTTCAACGGGGGAGGGGAATCCTAAACCGATGAAGTTCTTTGCGCAAAGCGCCCTTGAGTACGTCCTTCGGCAGATAGAACACGGGCGGGTTGGCCGGAAGTTGTTGCTAGTGATGCCCAGCCTTCCGGCCCCGGTGGTAAGAGAGGTCGGGGACCGATTAACGGCTCACTTTCTTGGAACTCCTGATCCGACAATCGTGATCATAAGAGTCGCCATGCCCTTGGTCCGGGAGTGGCTGGCATCGACCGACCCGAGTATTTGTGCGATTTCTCGAGAGCTTTCTGAAAGGGGATGGTGTGATGAGAACGAAAACCTTACCGCCTATCGCAATCGCGCCGAAGGCGCCGAGAAGAGAGCCATCCTACTGCTGATAGGGGTGGATCGGGTCACGGACGCGGCTAGTTTAGCGGATTTTCACCATTGCAATCTTCAAACCGTCTGGGAACATGAACTCAATGGCAGCTTGAAAGTGGGTCCAAGGGGTCCTGGACACAGGAATCGGGTATGACGAGGAGACAATCCTTCACTTCGATC
Organism: uncultured Acidobacteriota bacterium; assembly: GCA_963777605.1. Lineage (GTDB taxonomy): Bacteria > Acidobacteriota > UBA6911 > RPQK01 > JAPXNP01 > CAVZRV01. The sequence continues at coordinate 442,965 of CAVZRV010000030.1, read as the reverse complement.
GGATACTTTTGCCATTAGTCGAACGCGGGCTCGCCGATGTGCTGCAGGTCAGTTCCCTTTTGGAAGCGCTTGATCTTTCTGTGGCGCAAGATGGCCGGGATGCAGAGAAGATTTTGCTCGCGAGTCTTGGCCGGTTTGGCCTTCCGGGATTCGAAACTTTCAAGTTCTCGACTCCTCAAGCATTTGCTGGATATTTGGATGACGCCGTCGGCTTTTTCGCTTACGACGCGTTCTTGGAGGAAAGGAATCGGAAGAAAGCGCTCAAGACCATTGATCTATTTCTCGACAAGAACGAGCTCGGAGAGTTCTTCGACTCCTCTGAACGACGACCGTTCGACTCCGACAGGGACTTTGTGGACTCCCTGAGATCTTACATCGATACGGCTGATTCAAAAGCGCGTGGCCAGTTGTTAAGTTGCGATTTTGTAACGGTTCGAGATCGCATTTTGAATTTCAAAGCGCGCATCGATCCCAAACCAAGGAAAGTAACCATCCGGAAGCTGACTGGCGACCCAATCGAGGTCGTTCTGAGTGCGCTGTGGACTGTCCTTGGCGATTTCAAGCGGATGTCGAACATCAGAGGTGTTGTTGCTCACGAGGCCATAAAAGGCATTCACTTTGAATCCCTCCTTTTCAAGCATGACTGCGACGGGGAATCCGCAGCTGTACGCAAGCAACGCGGTTTTACGACTCTCTCAAGGCTTCTTGGCGGAGTAGACAGCTATATTGAGGAGTGGATTGACACTTCCCGCATTTGCTCCGATGGGCGCAGTGTGCCGGTACATTCGAAACTAGTTCATCCAGACTTAGATTGCCAGCCTGCCCGTGCGGCTGAGCCTTTGCTGCAATTCCGGGTGGCTGTTGAAGGCGAAGGGTGGGACAAGCCCGTTTCTCGTCAATTTGCGTGGCGGTTGCCTGAGATTCACCCCTTTCGAGTTGCGGACGAGCTAATTCAATGGGCCGCCGAGGGTGTCTCGAAGGCCGACGGCTACTGTCTCCCAGTCTTTCACGTTCCGTACTATGACGAACTAGTCTTGGCCAAAGACGACGAAGAGACAAGGAGAGTCCTCCTCCAGTGTGTTCGCGATGAGATCGACGGGATAAACAATCTGCTGCGTGCTAGGGAACTGGACAGTCACGATCCGTTGCTCGAATCGATCCAGAGATTGGCGTTCGAATACGACCGCTTTATGCAGTCGGCAGCTTCCGACGGCCTCCATTCAGCACTATTGAGTGTCTGGGACGACCTGCGGAAGGCTTACGAGGGGGCATCCGATGTGTACCTTCGTAATCCGGCGTGCGCAAACAGCCCCCTTGCCTCAATGCTTTACAGATCCTTCCTAGTGATCACTAGGCGTCCGAGCTTCGACTTGGACCGTTGGGTGTGGGATCCATTCGAACCTTCATGTGCGGTCACGGTTCTGCACCCTGCGCTCCTCGAAATGCTCCATGCTCGTATTGTTTTCCTTTTCACGGCATTTTCGACAGTTGCGGGCCGGGAACTGCGTTCACCCGGAGCGCGGTCCTTTCGCGAGAGCCTTTGGCACGGTTACGTCGATCTTGCCGCAATTCAGACTCCGCTTGCTGGCATTCTTAAGGATCGCAATCGCATCCTTGACACAGACGTTCGAGGGAGCGGCCTGATCCACCGCATCGGAACGGTTGGTGAAACCGAGGCTCCGCTCTCCACACGGCTACTGCTTCGATACGATGCTTTTGACGAGCAGGAGGTTACAGACGCGGAGTTATTCCGAACCAGTCGCGAATCTCAGCTGATCACCCGCGTGCTTAAAGAATATTGTGCACTTCACCCGCACGCCATGGATGGTCTCAGCATCGCGATTTATCAAAACCAGGATATCCAACCTGTAATCGCCGCTGTGGACGAGTTCTTAACAGGAGTTTGCCAGGGGCGTGCTGATGGTCTCAAGCCGTATTCCATCTCTGTGACGGTCTTCACCGAGTCGAGCGACGATAGCAGTGTTGCCCGATGGATCGGCCAATGGAAGGAACGGTGGGAAGCGGCTGAAACCCAGAGTTCGTTGGCGCATTACAGGAAAGCAAGTCTCTCCGTTGCGCACCGTATTGTCTCTCCAGAGAACGATTATCGGCAATTCGTTGATCTAGTGGACAAGAGCGTGGATGTTGATATTGCCATTCTCAACGGATTCATCCGGGCCGGGTCCGAGGGCAACGACTTCGAGCTTGTGGCGCCCTATGACGTCACGACGCGCACCCTGAAGTTCCCGATTTTGGAAAAGTCCTTCTGTTCCTTGCGGGATCCTGGGCGCCGCTTGCTGCGCGCCCGTGTTCTAAGTAACCGCCAATTCCGAATCACGACGCGTCACGCGGAGGTCATGTCGCGCCTTAAGAGCCGCGAAGGCAAGCCAGGGTCTCACCACGTCGTTCTAGGCTACGGCGACTATGGTCCGTGGCAGTGTGTCGTTGATGCGTTCCACCAAAGAGCCGGATGGGTGGTCTGCATTGACCCCAACGTCGATGAAAGATTGCTTGCCGAGAAATCCGGAAACACGCAGGAATCGCGAGAGATCATAGGGTTTGGGTCGGGCGTGGGCACGCACGGGGAGGCCAACTACACCATTTCGACCGAACAGTTTCGGTTGTCCGATGTGTTGCACAAACTCATTGCCGCAATCGGCGAAATCTACAGCGGATGGATGCCAGAGGAATATGAGCAGGTCGCGAAGAGTGTGCTGGCGGAGTCACGCAATCTTTCGGGGCTCTCTTTGGTTCGGGCGACCGGGATTGGCGAGTACATTCGAGATTTCATGGCTTATTCATTGACGCGTAAGCTCCTCAATCTAGAGGGGGAGGCACTCTGCGATCAGTTGGTTTCGTTGGATGCTTACCGTCATTGGTTCGACACCGCGGAAACGGATACGAGACCTGACTTGCTGTGGCTTACGGCACGGGTTGGCCCGTCTGGTCGGCTCCACCTGGACCTGCGGTTGATTGAATGCAAGCTGGCACAAATGTCTGATGTCCATCTGGACAAGGCGCGGGAACAACTTGAATGTGGACTGCGGCACCTTGCCACGGTCTTCATGCCACGTTCCGATCAGGCCAAAGTCGAAGATGAGCGACCTGACCAGAGGTACTGGTGGCTCCAGCTTCACCGGCTGATTGCAAGCAAGGCAGTGATTCTCGGGCGTGAGCAGAGCCAAGTGCTTTCCGCGCTAGAACGACTTGCTGAGGGTGAGTTTGATATCGAGTGGCGTGCGACGGCGGTTACCTTTTGGACTGACCAAGATGAGCCGGTAATCTCGCGAGCTGGCGTCTGGAGGTATTCCATTGAAGGTCAGTCGTTCGGTATTGGCGTGGTCTCAAGCGGCACTGAATTCGTTCGATTGCTCTGCCGCAAGGGAGGGGTTCATGCCATTCCTTGGACCGACAACTGCGCATCATTTAGGGCAACTGGCGTTGTCCAGGTTGCCCGCGGGACCGATCCAGATGGTGACGGGGCGGCTGGAGTGGAGAAAGGCTTGGGTGGCAGTGACCCGTCTGTTGTGGCGCATCTCAACCCAAGAGGCTCACAGGCTGGTGCTGTGGGGAAGAAAGACACCAAGGAAGAGGTGGCGAAATCCCTCGAAATCCCCGACCGAATACTGCTCGGTCAGTCGGTCCCTGGCTCACGTAAGGTGTATTGGGAGTTTGGCCACCATGACCTGAGCAACCGCCACATGCTAATCTTCGGTTCTTCAGGGATGGGCAAGACCTATACAATTGAATGCCTACTCTCTGAACTGGGTCGCTTCGGGCAGAACTCGTTGATAGTGGACTACACCAACGGATTCATGGACCATCAGCTTGAGGCCGAATTCAAGAATGTCCTCTCTCCTGTTCAGCACATTGTTCGGCGGGAACCTCTGGCCATAAATCCTTTTCGACAGCGCGCAGAGATGATTGGAGAGGTGACGCTTCCGGAGCACCCATCTACGACGGCCCAGCGGGTTAGCGGCGTCTTTTCTGAAGTCTACAACTTCGGGGATCAGCAGAAGTCCGCATTATATCAGGCGATCAAGAATGGACTGGAGGAATCGGGCGATTCTGGGCTGACGATGGAAGACCTCATCCCTGAGCTGCAGAGACTCGCAGAGGAAAAGGGGGCTCAGCGGCAATTTGCGGGCGGGGTCATCAGCAAGTTGATCCCATTCCTCGATCAGAACCCTTTTGGAAATGAAGACCCTGAAGGGTGGGAGAGACTATTCAAAGATCAGACTCATCACTGCCATGTAATCCAGTTAGCGGGCTTTATGAGGGAAGCCGGAAGGCTGGTCACTGAATTTGCCCTGATTGATCTCTACTGGTTCTATCGAAGCATCGGAACCCAGGCATCCCCCCAGGTAGTCGTTCTAGATGAGGTCCAGAACCTCGATCATCGCGACGAGAGCCCCCTCGCACAGTTGTTGCGGGAAGGGCGCAAATTCGGTTTTTCACTGATCCTTGCAACCCAGATCATGAGCAGTCTGAACAAGGACGAGCGGGACCGTCTATTCCTAGCCGGACACAAGCTTTTCTTTCGCCCGTCCGACACGGAGATGAGAGGCTATGCAGAGATCGCCGCTACAAGCACGGGAGATAAGCTCGATGTGTGGCAGCAGCGGCTCGCAAGCCTCAAGAAGGGGGAATGTTATTCCCTTGGGCCAAGCCTAAACGAAAGTACGGGCGAACTGCAGGATAAGGCGTTCAAGATCCAAATCACCGCCTTACGGGAGCGTTTTGGCGATGCCTAAAGGGAACACTTGCTACGACCGGTTGCCGAGGTTCTTCCATAAGTCTTTCGTCCCCGAGCGCCAGTACATCCATGCTCTCCTCTCATTTGCGGCTGGAGACAATGATGGGGATTATCTGAAGATTTCGAGGGAGACTGGTATCCCAACTGGTGAATTCACCGGAAAGGTTCCGGCAATACTCGATTACTGCCGTGGAATGGGGCTCGTGTACCTTCTCGACTCGCAGCCATCGTCCGTGAAACGCCCACGACTTACGAATCTGGGCCGGATCGTCTATCTAGAGGATCCCTTTCTTCGCGAGCCACTGACCCAATGGATCGTCCATTTGAACATGTGCAGCGTTCAATCGGGAGCCGATGTTTGGTACCAGGTTTTCCACGCACACGCGCAGGAGCTGGGGTCTCGCTTTAAACGCCAGCACCTGGAAGACCTCCTTGCTATGGCATACGGGACCAAACAGGGCAATCTTATCGGCCCGCTGGTCAGAACGTACGAAGAAGATGCCTCACTCCTCGGATGCGGTGCCTTGGCGTCAGACGGAGACGAGATCGTACGGAACGCTGCGCCAATCAGGGAGGAGTTTGCCATAGCTTATGGAGCTTGGCTCCTTGAGCTTGTACACCTGCATTTTCCGAGACAAGACCAAATCACGGTCACCGAATTGGATTCAAGAGGAGGCTGGCGAACTATCCCGAAATGGGGAATCTCCGAATCTCAAGATGTCCTACAGTTGATGGAGCGGAACCAGTTGATTCAGGTGGACCGGCATATGAAACCGTGGATTCTGCGTCCGTTGACTACGACTGAGAAAGCCTGGGCACAGATCTACAGCGAACTGATTTAGGAATAGGATGATGGGTACTCGACTCTCAGATGTGGTGACGTTTCGAGGCGACCGCCTTTTCAACGGTGCCGTGAATATTGATTGGTTTCTTGAAAATCGTGACAAGTCTGCGAAAGCGGCGGAGGCGTTTGTATTTCACGGTCCTTCATATCACGGCGTCTCTCAGGAGGATATCGGTGAGTCACATGGGCATCGGCTTCAAGATACGGCAAGTTTCACCCGCGCAATTCTGAGACGCTGTTTTGGGCTAGAAGATGCCCCCTTTACTTTGGCGATCGCCGGCTATGGAACCGGCAAGTCTCATCTCGCGGTGACCTTGGCTCATCTGCTCAGTGATCCTCTTTCGGAACCTGCTGAATTCGCGCTGAAAAGTCTCGATGCCGCTGACCTGGCAATCGGCAGAGAAGTCCGGTCTCTCCTGGCTACGGAGTCGCGCCCCTGTCTGGTTGTTGCACTTAATGGGATGCGCAACTTTGACTTGAATGCCGAAGTGTCGCGCCAGACTCACGCTCAATTAAGGGCGAATGACCTGGACACGAAGCCGCTCGATGAACTCCGACCTCGATTCATGCAGGCACTGAACCTGGTTCGACTGAGTAACGACAAAGTCCTCGGCGACTTGCTTCAAGAGTGTAGCTCGGACACGATTGAAGAACTGCTTGGTGCTCTGGATCGCCAAGACGAAACAACCTACCAGGAGGTGCATGAGTTCTTCCAGCGCCGGGGGATGCCAATTAGGGTTCTCGGAGGAGAGTCCCTGAAAGACATTATTGAGACGGTCGCTCGGCTCTACTGTGGAGAGGGGAAACCATTCAGTCGCCTCGTGTTCTTGTTTGATGAATTTGGCCGTTACACCGAGTTCGCGACGAATCGTAGCCAGATTGCCGGCAGTGGTGTCTTACAGGACTTATTTGAAGGGATCCAATCACATAGTGAAACGGTGACTTTCGTTGGATTTATCCAATTCGAGCTGAACGCATACGTGCAGCGGGTGGCCCCAGAATACCGGAACGAGATATTGCGCTATGTGACACGGTTTCAGTCCTCGAGCCGTTCTTATCTGTCGATTAATCTTGAGACTCTGATTGCCCACCTGATCGAAAAGCGCGATCCCGAGCGGCTCGAGAGGCTATTCGATTCTCCACAGGCAAAAGCAAAATCGAAGAGTATCCTGGCGAATCTTCACCTGTCGTTCCCGCAATCAGAGAATTATGCCCTTTGGAGTGACCCTGAGCGTTTTCACAAGGTCGTCCGCAAAGGATGTTGGCCCCTATCTGGTTATTCGACCTGGTTGCTTTTTCATCTTTCAACGGGGGGGAAGCACTTGCAGGAGCGTTCGGCTCTGGCGCTGCTTTCGACGGTATTTGAGCACTATAGTGGCGTGGAGCTTGACGGAGAGGAAGACTGGAGTCTCGTCCCGGTCGATCTCTGGTCAGAGGACCTGAAACAGGAGTTGCTTTCCTCAGAGGAAACCGGTCAAGAAGGATCGGTGGCGCATGCCTATTCCTCAGTTGAAGCTCGTCATGGGGCGCAGCTATCCCGCGAAGGCCGACGAATTCTTCGGGCGGTCGTTCTCACATCCAAACTCGGCCTTCGTGCAATAAACAGGGAGGGTGTGGTTCGGACGCTTGGGGAGTTTGCTGGATTGAGCACGGCTGAGGCCCAACAGGCAATCCAAACCCTCGAAGAGGAGTTCAACGTACTGGAGTGGGATCATGCCCTCAAAAAGTTTGAAATCATAGGCGACGCGGTTCCGCGATCACAGTTTCTGGCGTTCCTCAATCAGAGGGTGGCCGGCAGCTTCGACGAGCAGAGCAAGGTGGGACTTTTTGCCCTTCGGGTGCAAGACTACTGTGAATCTTTACGAGACCTTGATTGCGACTTCTCCGAGAAGTACCAAGTTACCACCCGCGAGTGGCGCTATCAGGCGGTCACCACAACCCTGGACAACTTGGCGACAAACCTCGCGTTCGCATTGGACCGATGGAAGAACGCAGTTGCTGTGGATGAGCCTCGAGGGACGGCCATTTTCTGCTTAGTTGAACGGAGTCGCAACCCGGAGACGGCGACGGCAGCCGCTCGGAAGAGCCTAAAATCGCTTGTCAGTGGACGTAACGGAACACGATTTCCGGTCTTCATCGTGATGATCTTCGATGAAGACGGCAAGATTGGGGATCTTCTTGCCCAACTTGAGGTACTCAGAGATTCGTTGACGGAAGAGCAAAAGGCGCGTTTCGGAAATCTGGTTGACGCTCAAAAGATGAAAGACCGAGAGCTACTGGTCAGCCACGTCGACAGCCAGTTGAGAAAACGTCAATACATTTCTCCATTAGGCGACGATGCAGGGGGCGGCCGGCTGGCCCAGATGGCGACGAGCGTGTTCGAAGCGATCTACAAGAAGCCCATCCCGTTTCCATTTGATGGGTTCGCGACCGCCCGTGGTAATGCGGCAGATTCCTGTTTACAACTAACGACCGAGCTTTTTCAGGGCAAGCTCGACTACGATGTCGTCCTGGCCAAGCCTGTGAAGGTAAAGAATCGCGCTGTTTCAGTCCTGAAGGACGCCTGGGGGATTTTCACCCGCGACGGGAATGTCGCGAACAAACCGGTGTTGGATCGAGCTCGCGCGGCTTATCAATTGTGGGATCATGCCCTCAAGACTGGCGAACAACGCCTCGGAATTTCTAGTGCATTGAGAGAAGTGTGCAACCCGCCCTTTGGTGCGAACCTCGCATCTGCAGGCCTACTTCTCTCTTCCTACGTAGCACCCCGGGTGGAGAAGTTGTTGGTGGCAAGGGGCGGCAGACAGCTGTCGGTCAGTGAGTGGCTTCAGACAAGTCCGTTCCGCGGAAAGTTTCTCGATTTGGATGCCATCTCTCAAGACGAGCTGGTGTTTCTGGGCGAGGGGAGTTCCGAGTGGGAAGAGCTGATTGAGGCTTGGGAGGAAACGGAGACATATTTGGAACAGGAGCAATTCCTGAACAAAGCCGACCAGTTGAAACGCCGCCGACCGGTGCCGCCTTCCTTAGGCTATCGGCTCGTGACGCTCGAGCAGGTCGCGAGGAAAGCTTGTGAACGCTTAGAGCAGAACGAGGCTCAGCACAGTGCCGCCCTGGAGAAGATCGAAGCTGGGCAGACGCGGGGAGATGTCGGGCTGATAATTTGGGGTGGGGCTCAACTTGCTGAGCTCAGAAACCGGATGGCCAATGAGGGTTCAAGTTGGGACGAGGGTCAGATCGACAAACTCGAGCCGCAGATTCTGCGTGCGCGGCAAACGATCATCTTGGCCTTTCCGGAGTGGCTGAGCAGACAACGGCCGAAAGGAGAAGGAATTGACCAAATTGGCGAGTTCAAACACAAGATGCTCGATCGGACCGGTAGAAACCTAAAAGCCTTGGAGCTTCCTGACCAGCTGGTACTTCTGGAGAAGCGTGTTGATTTCTTGATCAAGAACGCTCAAACGGCGGCTGACGCCCACGACCTCCTAAGACAAGTCCAGATGTTGCTCGATCAGCAGGGAGCCGTCAGCCGAATCACTCGAATCACGGAGATAAGGCGCTACCGAGAAATGGTCAAGAGCCTATCCGGCAAAGTCTTGGGAATGGCCAGGCGAATAGATCTTCCGGAGGTGGTGACAGCACGCGAAGCATTATCCAAGTTCCAGTCTCAGCTGTCAGCGACGGAGTCTGAGATGCTGAAGAGGGCCCAGAAGCTTTGGAAACAATCCATTAAGAGTCCAGAAGATATCCAGACCCTATCCGATGAGATCGATGACCTTATCCGAGTTTTTGAGGGGTCTGAATCCGATTTGGAGGATCTCCGCCTGATGCGGCGTGCTCTCAATAGTTTCAGTCATGCTGCTGCGGAATTGGCAAGCGAGAGCCTGACTTGGGTTGAGTTTGAATCGCTTTCAAAGCGCTTGGCGAAGGCTGCGGTCGAGGATTTTGCTGACGGCGAGCTGCCGTGGGCACCAGACGAGACGGTGACAACGTTTGCTGCGGTGGAGGAAAGGAGCCGTAAGGACAAAAGCCAATCCTGGATTGAGCAGGTTGAGGCCGAGTCGGCGAAGGACGTAGAACTCGAAGTGGCGGAAGCCAATCGCCTTTATGAGAAGGCGCAGCGCCCCCCAGCGTGGCTGACCGACCCGCACCGCGCGCGCCTCGAGAAGGTCAAAAACAGCATTTCCAATCAACTTCAAGCGTTGGAGGTGGAGTGGCTTCTTGAACGTTTCCAGGGGTTGCCGCCCAACGCGAAGAGAAGATTCCTGAAGTTGGCTTCAGAACTTCCCCCATAGAACCGACATACTCGTCGCCGTTCTCATGGGGGCGTTTCTGCCGGCTCTCCCACACCCAGGCCATTGCCATGATCTCAGAGGCAGACTCATTGCAGAATTGACCAGCTAATCCGGTTATTCTGATTGTCGGTAGGATGACTCCGAAGAGAGCAGTGAACTTTTCTGAAATCGGTATTGGGAAACTGGTTGGCGACGCAATTTACTTTCACGTCGGAACCGTCGAAAGTCTCCCGCTTCCCCTCAGAGACTCGGTTCTCGCTAACTGGCCGGACACTCCTGGCGCGAACGTTGTCAAGATTCCTCGATCGCTCGATCGGATCTCTTACCTCTACTATCCTACCTTCGACACCGAGACATCCGCCGCTTGTCCGTTCGATTCTTGTGGATTTGGAAACGGGCCAGCAGTGAGCTGACTCATTTCTCAGAGTCCCATAATCCGCCGATCCTCCATCGCAAAGAGACGCTTGTGGGGACGGACTATCCCCTCTATGAGACGTTTCGAAAATTGACCCAAGCCGAGGAGGAGGCCGGGCTGTTTGAGTACCCCAGCAAGATCGGATTTCGGCGGGAGTGGGAGCGGCTTTTCAAGCGGATGCGGCTTCGGATTGAGGGGCATCAGCTTATTGAAGACGATGGAGCCGAGCCGGGTCGTGATGCCGGGCGTACAGGTGTCGCACGCCATCGGACGGCGATTGTTCGATATGAGCCCTCGCGGCCGGTGAAGGCATTGCTGTCGCACGGGCTCTTGGACGGGAAACGTCTTTTCGACTACGGATGCGGTCAGGGTGACGATGTCCGCGCTCTGAGGAAAGCAGGGTTTGAGGCCTCCGGCTGGGATCCTTATTACGCCCCGGACGAACCCCGTCAGGAAGCGGAGATCGTCAATCTCGGTTTTGTCCTCAACATCATTGAGGACCCGAAAGAGCGATCGCAAACCTTGCGCGATGCGTGGAAGTTGGCAAAGGAGCTCTTGGTCGTCAGCGTCATGCACGACAGCGCCGCCCGAAACGGTGATTTTCGGCCGTTTGGGGACGGCATCCTGACCTCCAGGAACACCTTTCAGAAGTACTTTGCTCAGGACGAGCTGCAGCGTTACTTGGAGAGCACGCTCGGTGAGGAGGCGATCTCCGTCAGTTTGGGTATCTTCTACGTCTTCAAGAGTGACAGCCTCAAGCACGAGTTCATCGCACGGTCCGTTCAGCGAAAGATCGACTGGAAGGAGCTCAGCTGCCCGCGAACGGAAAGAAGCCGTTTTCGTTCCCGAAGCTGACCCGGTATCAGAAGCATCAGGGACTGTTCGATAGTTTCTGGCAAACCTGTCTTGAGTTGGGCGGGTCCCACGAAAGAGCGAATTCGAACATTTTGACGAGATCCGTCGAGCGGCTGGCTCCCTGCCGAAGGCGCTGCAAATCCTTGGCGAGAAGTTCGACCTGGAAGCTTTGGAGGAGTCCCGGAATCGGCGGGCCGAAGACCTACTGGTCTATTTCTGCATGGCCCACTTCAAGAAACGGATCCCGTTCACGATGCTTCCCGAGTCGCTGCAATATGACATCAAGGCGATTTTTGGGAACTACTCCATCTGGAGCAAGAGGCTTACCAGACTCTGCTGAAGGCGGCCAATCCGGAACGGATCGAGGAGGCCTGCGCGGAAGTGCTGTTCGGTAAGAACGACGCCGAGTTCCTCCAGTTCCACAGTTCCTACTTGCCTCAACTGCCGGCGCTGCTGCGCGTTTACGTCGGCTGCGCATCGATCCTCTACGGCGGGGTTGAGGAGGCCGACTTGATCAAGGTCCACAAGGGAACGGGGAAGCTCTCTCTAATGTTCTATGACGACTTCTGGAAGAAAGCCCACCCGGAACTGAGGCTCCGGATCAAGATCCTGCTGAGGACCCAAGAGGTAGAGGTCTTTGACTACTCGACACAGGAGCGGGTGCAGCTCCTCTACGAGAAGGACGCCTACCTGTCATCGGATCACCCGAAACACAAGCTCTTTTCCAAGCTCACCGCTGCCGAGAAGAAGGCGGGACTGCTCGAGTTCGAGGATTACGGTCCAGACAAAGCCCTTTGGGAGCAGATCCTGGAGTTAAAAGGACTCGAAATCCGCGGCCATCAACTTCGCCGGAGTTGTTAGGTCCTTTCCTTTGAGGCCGCCGCAGTTGGAACGAGCACAGTTGCGGAGGGATAGGCCCTAGACCGATTGCGGCACGACCGTGCCCAGTGGATCGAACCGAATCAGTTTCAGTGAACCGTCCGTTTCATCCGGTCCAGCGCAACCGCGAAGCGGAAGATCCTGCAGGTGGTGAATTCCGGATCCAGCCGCGCCAGTTCCGGCGGGAGTGAGTCTTCACCCGGGATAGGGAAGAACTTGCCGTGTTCCACCTTTAGTTCCCAATTCTCAAACCGCAGAACATCCCGCATTCCCGGGGCAGGGAAGATGGCGGCGTGGAGGTTGTGGGGGTAGTTCGTTTTCTGCCGGTAGCCCTCCTGAGCGACGCCGCAGATGTAGAGGGCTTCGAAGCTGCCCCAGGGTTGCTCGTTCAGGACGAGCCGGGGTGTCCGGGGAGTTCCGGATTGTGCTTGCTGAGGATCTTGCTGTAGGGGCCCCGGAGCGAGTTCGTGCAGTGGTGCGCGAGGTTGGTGCCCCGCACGTACTTCATCCAGAGCCAGACGAATTTCTTTGGGTCGAGGTTGTGCACTAGTTCAATATCCATGGGATTTAGCAGTCACTTTCAAGAGATTTGCCGGCCGTGGTCTCTCGTTCGAGACGATATTCTATGGCTCCGTGTCGATCTACATTGTTCTCGATGCGTCCTCGACGGCCCGCTTCAGACCCTCGATACCAAGAGTCAAGGTGTCGAAGCACTGGTCAGAAACCTGCCGCACCATCTCGAAGTAGTAATCTCGGCCACCTTCCGGCGAGGGTTCCAAGACTAGAATGACCTTCTTTCCAAGGGCAGCCGCATAGCCTACCTCGAGCGCAAGGCTATACCCGCCTGGATTCGACTGTTCCATGTACCCGAGTACGAAGTCACAATTCTCGATCGCAGTGAGGTCCCACTCCGTATAATCCTTTGGTTCAGCAAGATTGTGCACCCTGGGATCAAGAAACCGCAGACCAGGAAGAGCGGTGATCACCTCTATCTTGCCCACCCATTCTTCCCGAAAGTCCTCCCCGCCAGATATACCGACGTGCCCAATCCTCTGGGACTGTATAATCTTTCGGAATGTTTAGCTAAAGCAACTGAAAATGGGGTTTAGAAGGGCTCGCCGCTCAAATTCCCAGCCGCGGAGGCATCGAGCAACACCGATGAGCCCAAACCAAATAGCAACCACAGCAGCCAAGAGCGGCAAGTGACACCGACTGGGAGGGAAGAAGTCCAAAAAAGAAGCGTAAAGAGAGAAACCAGGGCAATCGAGGCAATCGCTGATCCAAAACACAGGAGTGCCGTAAACATGAACCTACGCGCCAAGTCTGCCGCTTCGGATGAAACCGACATGGCCAAATTCCTGAACTCTTCGAACGACGGATCCCCGGCAGAGACCACCGGGTAGTGGTGAAATCAACGAACCGCTCGAATGCTGCATCGTTCCGGGTTCTGTCCGACCCTCGCTTGTTCTCTCTTGTTTAGAATGAACTTCTTCACTACAGATTCGTTAAAGCTCAGCACCAGGTGTCCGACTAAGTACGACAGGGCCACAGAAACCCAGAGCCAAATTCCGGTAGGCGCGTCAGGGATCGTACATCCAGCCATCATCCAAGCGACACTGAAACAGAAGCAGACCAGGAACGAGCATCCCGATGATGTCGTTAAAGAAAAATGCAACAAGATTTACGAGGTCAGAACTTTTCAAAGAGGTAAATCTCCCCTACCGGCAATGTAGACATATCCCTCCGCAACGGAACTAATTGTAACGAGAGTATCCTACGATTGCCTAAGCCCCGCTTGCACTGTGCGACGACTTTGCGTGGCGCGACTCTCATGAACGCTTCGATCCGTGTCTATCAAGCCCCTCCTGGCTGCTACTCGACGACAACTGCAGCTCATGTAGTTGACATCGCTGAGGTTGCGGCTAGCACGGAAGAACGCACCAATTGGGGTTCGAACCGGCAATAGCCGCAATCTGCTCGACGACGATGACATTTCCCCGGGGTAGGGAAATGTAGTTGACACCGGGGACCTTTGTCGTTGTCTGGAGATCAGTCTACTCCGCAAGCCTGTAAATTGAGGCTCGATTCGTCCAGAATCCTGGTATGCGCTTTGATGACGGAGCCTGGACCTTTTCCCCGACGGACCTGGCGACCTATCTGCGCTGCGAGCACGCGCTGACGCTTCGCCGCAAGGCCACGCTCGGAGAACTCACCGAGGTCCCCAAACGAACGTCGGCTCACCTGGAACTCCTGGTCAGGCGCGGTACCGAGCACGAGCGAAAATACGTTCAGCTGCTGATTGATCAGGGGAAACGCGTTGTCGAAATTCCCCGGCCCCCTCAAGTCTCGTTTTTGGAGGCCCGCGAGCTCTCGGCCGCGGCTATGCGGGAAGGTGCCGACGCCATCGTTCAGGCCTTCCTGGGAGACCAGACCTGGGCCGGATTTGCCGACATCCTGGAACGGGCCGAGATCGGCCCAACCCGTTTTGGGAGTTGGGGCTACGAGATCGTGGACACCAAGCTTGCCCGAAGGGTCCATCCCCATGTCATTCTGCAATTGGGAGTGTACTGCGAGCTGCTCGATGATCTGCAAGGCCTGGTCACCGAGCGGATGCACGTGATTCTGGGAGATGGAAGCCGGCAGACGATCCACCGCGATGCCCTTGCGGCCTACATTCGACACATCAGCGCACGATTCGCCGCGGGGATGGAACAGAGAGATAAGACACGTGGATACCCCGTCGAGTTCTGCGGGCTGTGCGAGTGGAACCTTTACTGCTACCGCGGCTGGGTTACCGATGATGACCTCTGCCTGGTCGGGGGGATTCGGCGAGACCAGGTCAAGCGGCTCGAGGCGGCGGGCATTTCCACATTGACCTCGCTTGGTCAGTCCGCTCTCGAGATCCCGGATCCCGGAGCTCGCCCCCACAACATTTGAGAAGTTGGCCAATCAGGCTCGGCTTCAACTCGAGCAGCGACGGGACGGCCGCCATCGATACGAGTTCCTTGAGCCGGAGGATCGGCGGGGCTTCCAACGCCTTCCCAAAGCGGCGGTTGGAGATCTGTTCTTTGATGTCGAAAGCGATCCGTTCATCGAGCTCACCTACCTGTTCGGGATCTCTTCGAGAGATTCCAAGGATCACCTTCAATATAGAAGTTGGTGGGCCCATGATGAACACCAGGAGCAGCGGGCGTTCGAAGCGGTCATCGATTTCATTCTCGAGCGCAGGCTGGAGTGCCCGGAGGCCCACATTTACCACTACGGGCCAGCTGATGTCCTGGCGCTCAAGCAGTTGATGGGGAGGTACGGGAGCCGGGAGCAGGAGTGGATGATCTGCTTCGTGCCGAGGCTTTTGTCGATCTATTGAGCGTGGTCCGGCAGTCGATCCGAATCTCCCACCCGAGTTACTCGCTCAAGAAGGTCGAGACGTTTTACATGGATCGCGAGTCCGAGGGGGTGATCGATGCCGGAGGCGCGATCGTTGCCTACGAAGACTGGCTCATCTCGCAGGATCCCAGCAAGCTCCAGGAGATCGAAGACTATAACCGGGAAGACTGCGATTCCCTGATTGGGCTGCAAAGTTGGCTGTTGAGGTTGCGGGCCGAGCTGGAACGTCAGCTGGGTAAAGAGAACTGCCGTGGCTCGAGGCGCGGGAACCGGAGAAGACGACCGAGGAAATCGAGCAGGAGAGAGTCGAGGGTGACCCGCTCTCAGCCGCGCTGCTGTCGGGACTTCCTGAAGAACCAGAAGACGCTCGAGTGAAGAACACGCCCGATGGATCCTCTCTCACCTGCTTCACTATCATCGCCGGGATGAGAAACCGGCCTGGTGGGAACTCTTAATCGCGCGACGAAGACGCCGGAGGAACTGGTCGAGGACCGGGACGCCATTGGGCTGCTGGAACCAACGGGCGTGGAACGACCAGAGAAGCGGTCCACCGTAACCCAGTTCCGCTTCCCGCCTCAGGAGCACAAGCTTTCGATCGGACAACAGGTGAAGGACCCGGAGTTGCGTGATGACCAGGGGCGCATCCTGGATGGCGGGACGGTCGCAGCCCTCGACGACAACGAAGGACTCATCGAACTGAAGCGGGGCCCAAAGTTCGAGGGTAACCCGCCCCCCCGGGCTGTGATACCGGGCGGGCCCTTCAACACCCATCAGATTCGAAGTGTGCTTCGAACCTTTGCGCAGGCGGTCGTCGATCAGGGCCTCGAATCGGTCGAGTATGAAGCCGGGCGCGACATCCTTCTGCGTCGGAGACCTCGTATTCCGGGCTGGAGCCGGGCGCTCGGATTCAGGAGGGGCATCTGACCGTCGAGGAGATCGTCGAGCTATCGATGCGCCTCGAGCGTTCCGCTCTGTTCATCCAGGGTCCCCCCGGTTCCGGAAAGACCTATAGGGGGGCGCAGATTATTCTCCGGCTGATTGAAGACGGCCGGCGCGTCGGCGTCTGTGCGACCAGCCACAAGGCAATCGACAACCTCCTGCACGAAGTCGAGCGACAGGCAGAGCGGGCGGGAGTTCAGTTTCTGGGTTTGAAGAAATCGGGGAACCGGTGACCCCTACGTGTCTCCACTCGACGAGACCCTGATCTTCGACTCGAAGTCGGCTGACATGCCGGGAGGAAGAGACTGGATCTGACCGATCCCGGGGTGAGCTTGGTTGGCGGGACGCCCTGGTGCTTCTGCCCCAAGAACGATCCACTGGAGGTCGATTTCCTCGTGATCGATGAAGCCGGCCAAATGGCACTCGCCACGGCTCTGGCGGTCACGACCGCGGCGGATTCGGTGATCCTGCTGGGAGACCCGCTTCAGCTCGCTCAGGTTTCCCAGGGAACCCATCCGCCTGGATGCGGCGTCTCGGTTCTCGAGCATCTCCTGGGAGATGCCCTTGACCGTACCGCCGGAACAGGGCATCTTCCTCGAGAAGACACGGCGGCTCCATCCCGATGTCTGCCGGTTCATTTCCGAAGTCGTTTACGACGGCAGACTCGAATCGGAGCCGGAACTTGCGCGTCAAGAATCGACAACCCGTCCAGTCCGCTCGCTGGAACCGGTCTGCGTTTCATTCCCGTCGATCATGACGGGAACTCTCGTCTTCACCCGGAAGAAGTCCGCCTCATCGCCGACTCGATTGAGGACTGCTCAGTGGCGGCTCAGTGACCACCTGGAACTGGATCGAGTCGAGAGCGATTTCGCGACCTTTATCCCAAGCCGACATCAAAGTGGTCACCCCGTACAATGCCCAGGTTCGGCTGCTTGGAATTGAACTGTCCAGAAGAGGTTTGGGGGACGTTCAGGCGGGCACGGTAGACAAGTTTCAGGGACAGGAGGCGCCGATCGTCTTTTTCAGCATGGCGACGTCGACCGGGGAAGAGGTCCCGCGGACGATCGACTTTCTGTTAGCCGTAACCGGCTCAACGTGGCCGTCTCGCGCGCCAAGTGCGTGGCGGTCCTGGTGGCTAATCCGAAGCTTCTCGACGTCAACTGCCGAACCATCGATCAGATGAAGCTCGTCAACGGCCTGTGTCGGTTCAAGGAGTTGTCCCGGGTTGTAGAAGTCGATCGAAGTTGGAGAGGCGAGCGTCTCAGAACCCAATTTGGCTGAATAACTTGCGTTTTCTCCATCTCGGATGGTGGCTCGTCCTCATATCTCTTGCTGTAACCGCCGGGCCGGCCGGGAAGTTGAATTCAATCTAGAATTGGAAGCTTGCCGAAACCAGCGACCGAAAATTGCCGGGAGAGCCGATGCGATTCAAGAAACCCTATGTCGCCACACTCGAACCAGATAACAATCAAACGTGATGGGGAATACGCCGTCATTGACTACCTCGAACCCGGTGTGAGTGGCGTCAACCTCCAGATTGGCCCGGAAGTTCAGGAGATGACGGACGAAGAGATCCTGAGTTTGCACAATGAGATCCTGGAGACCCAGGCCGAGATGGTCGCCAGTTATGAGCATGTCGCCGTTGAGATTCCCCGGGGAAGCCACAGCTCCGGTGGTTCTATGAGGGAGGGTATTGGATAGCCCGCGGCGAGGTCCTGAGATGCGAGATCTCAGACAATGAATTCGGTGAGACCATTGTCTATATCGACGACACCGAATTGACCATGCGGGACTTCGGAAAAGTCCTTTCAGTGTTTGCCGGATGGGGGATGCGGATCACGATCGTGCCCGAGAACGAACTCGAGAAGACGCCAAAGATCGAGGTGAAGGAGCCCGAAAGGGAGTGGCCTAAAGTCAATTGACGACCCCCGCCCGCGGGCGTGCGCCCCTGGTGGATCGTCTCACCTGAAACTTCAATTTGGATGAACTGGAAATCCTGGATGAGTTGGACGCGTTTGGATGGGGATTGAGGCGATCGGTGGAGAGCCAGGGACGCGAATATCGGCTGGATCCTGGTTCCTCTGGTCACGTGCCAGCCGTGGATGAGTGATGATCACGGGATCGGCGCCGGGCTGGCCCCTGAAGGGGGCCTGTTTCCAGCCCAGGCATTTGCCTGGGTTTACGGTTCCCCCATCAAGAATCCAGCCCTGAAAGGGCGGCACAGCTCTCCGGACGTGAAGAATCGGCGCGACCTTACAGGCCGCGATCGCCTTGCCGGGACCACAGAGGGGCCGCATCAAAAGTCGCTTAAGGTCCGAAACTGATACTACATTTTGTATCTTGAGTAAGACTCTGCCCAAGCTGTGGTCGCCGTAGAAGGCCAATTTCGAATTTTGATACGGCCCCCTGAAACCAAGGCGCCAGGGGCAGTTTCACTCTCTGAAGGATCCGCGAAGTCGCGGGTCGGGGCTCACCTGAAACAGAGAAGAGGCCCCATTCCGAGTTCGGGACCGGATTCCCGTACTTCCAGATGAGCATGTGATGCTCGGAAGAGCGGCGCCGGGTCAGTCAGATTTCCGAGAAAATCGACGAAGGGATCCTGCTTCAGTCTGATCCGGAACCGATGCGGTCGGTACCTCTGTCTCTCCACTCGTCTGTTCTTGAGGTTGTCTGAATCCAACGTCATTGTGCTGCATGATTTGGTCATGTAGCCGATCGGCTTTGCCCGACTTTATGAAGTGGTCGAACACGGCGGACTTGAATTGTTCGAGTTCGTGGCGGAGGCGCTCGACTTCCTCGGAGAGGGCTCCTCGTTCGATTTTCATGCGCTCGAAGTCGTTTCGGAAGCGCCCGATTTCATGTTCCTGGGCCTGGTCGGCGATCTCGTCGTCGGTCGTGGGATGCCAGTAGCGCTGGGCGATTCCGCTTTTGAGCGACCAGCCGTAGCGGAAGCAGAAATTCTGGTAGGTCTTGATGATGTTGGCATAGTAGCTGGCGCTGCTGTGCCGCAACACGTGGGGCGAAATTTCCCGATTCAAGACCCGTCGGCCGAGCCGCTTGACCGTCTTCAACAGGGAGTGGTACTTGCCGGTATACAGGAACTGGGATGGCTCGAATTCACCAGTGCGCTCACATTCCCGGCGGAGGCGATCGATGCTGTCGGTGGCCAGCCAGAGACTGACGACCCGTCCTTTCTTCGTTTTGGAGGTCTCGGCGCGGACTTGGGCCTGGTAATATCCTTTTCCCTCGTGCTTCTTCAGGTCCATCCAGCGAAGATTGGCGAATTCCTCGGCGCGGAAGCCTCCGTCGAAGAGGATCCAGAGGAAGCAACGGATCGCGGGAGTGGAGGCTTCGGCCATTTGCTCGACTTCCTTCCGAGTGACGATCTGTTTGGTGCGGGACTCCTCCCGGGTATCCCAGTTGTCACAGAACTCTTCCTGACCCATCCATCGGAGGAACTTCTGGACCGTCTTGTAGTTCTTGGCCCGGGAACTCTGCAGAAACGGCTTGCCGGACTGGCTCAGAATCTCTCCGTCCTCCATGCGGATGTAGAAATTGCGCCAATCCTCCGCCGTGCACTGGGGAAAAGGCTTCCTGATCCAGGACTCGCTCAGGAGTTCCAGGATCCCGACAATCCGGTAGAGGGTCGATTTTGCCACCCGCCGGTTGCGACCCCCGCTTTTCACCATGCCGTGTCGACACTCGGCGATGTAACGAAGCACCAGCCGTCGGTTTTCGTCAAATTCCCAGGTGGCCTGTTGAAGCTGCTCGATCCGCCCATCGAACATGCGCTCGAATTCATGAAAATCTCGTTTCCCGTTGGCTGCATAGACGGCTGTCATGGCCCCAAGGGAACACCTGGAGAGTTAAATGTGTTCCGGTGCATGGACACTGATGTCCACGAATCCGGGCGGGGCTAGTTGACACAGATGTCCATTTTTGGGATTTGTCACCGGACAACCGCTCAGAGAGTAGTCCAACACATGGAACCCTATAAGGCCGAGCGATGCGGAGTCTCTTGGGCAGAAGATGCCGTTTGAGCTGGCCTTCGAAAGAGAACATCGCGAAAAGGGATCTTCTGATCGTAACCTTTGATGACAACGGCCGGCACACTGCCGCATCCCAACAGCAGTGGCGCTGCAGGAGACCGGCGAGATTCTCCAGGTCGTCCCACAATGGGATGCGCAGCCATTGCGCACCGCCCAGACCTCGCGGGGAGGCTGCGTGTCTCTGGTGGGTCCTCCCGAATCTGGATCCTCAGACGACCCACACCGTTCTTAGGCAATCATCACGAGCTGGCTGTTCTGGACCCTTTTTGCCCAGTCTCCTGCTTGCCTGGTGCTGGTTACTCCCGCCGTGTTGACCTCAGGCTGAATTGCCCCTGGTGGGTTCAGCAGTTGCCGTCGCGGCACGGAGGGGGAGGCGGAGGAGGACCCGGACAGCAGTCCTCGGTCTGTACAATCGGGTCCTGGCTCTCCGTTCCAGAGCCGGTCTGCGTGTCTGTCAGTGCTACAAACGATAGGGCCGTCAAAGTCGCAACCAAAATCCATTCAACCATCTCCTGCTCCCTTCCTGTCCATCGGACCCGCGCAGACTAGATCCGGCATGCTCTTGGGACCAAAAATTTTCAGAAGGGCCGAACACTTGCGGGCACAAGTGTTCGGGTATTCCGAAAAGGGGTGACGAGACGGGAGTTCTTGATCTAGGCTTAAGATCGCGAATAGACTTCAAGGAATGTCGCCAGCTGAGATTCCGATGTATGTCAACTCGGCACTACTGGTGGTCCTGGTCGTTCGGTTGATGAAGAAGCGACTGATGTCCCATTACCGCGTGTTTTTCGGTTATCTCGTGTTCGAGGCACTTGCAGTATGGATCGGGGATTGGATCATCTTGCACTTTGGAATTGAGTCGTCGGTGTACCGGGTTCACTACTACACCTACTCGACTCTGACACCGGCACTGCAGATCTGGGTGCTCGTTGATCTGGCCCGACGGAACTTCAGGGTCGGTGGCGAGTCGCCCCACGCGACCAGTGTCCTCACCGTGCTTTCGATCCTGGTCGGGCTACCCGTGTTCGTTTTCCTGGGGTTCCTGCCGGTCTACGGCTATGATCGGGTAGAGGCGATCAGTCTTGTTTTTCAGATGGTCCTGACTTTGCTGATTTACGTCTACCTGCTGGAGCGGCGAGACATCGACCCGGGAAAGAATCTCAAGGCGATTCTGGGCGGGATGACCCTGATGGTCAGCTGCCAGTCGTTGAATTTCGTGAGCTATTTCCAGGACCGAATCGGATTTGAGGTCTTCCAGTTCGGAGTCCCGGCGATCTACGGTGTTGCCCTGGTGATCTTTACCGCGGGACTCTGGAACTACGCGCCGGCAAGTGCGTCGGCGGAACAGCGCACGCTGAACCTGGGATTGCAGCGGAGTGTCCGTTTGATGCTGCACCTTCTCTATGAGAGGCCATCCAGCCAATGAGATTCGATGACTACATTGAAATCTACTTCCTGGGACTGGTCGCCTGCGTGGCCGTCGTTGCGGCCTATTACCACCTGGCTCGGATCGAGATCCGGGAATCGGACCGCGAGAAACTCAGCGAGGCCAACCTCAACCTGGAAGTGATCCTGATCATGCTGGATGCGCCCGACACGCAGTACCTGATGACAAAATCGGGCAAAGGAAAGTTTCTCTTCACGGAGTATTCCCGCTCGCTGCGGGCAGACGTCCTCGGACTCATCCGGACACGGAACCTGGGATTGAAATCCTATGGGCTGGTTGCCGCCTTTTACCTCACCTACTGGGTGATGTCCTGGAAGAGCAAGCTCTCGGCCAGTCTCAACGACATCCGGGTGCTCTCCGCACTGGAGCTGAGGCTGGTCCGGGCGCTAGTCGCCTGATTCTTCCGCAAACAGCGCGCACCAGTTGACCAGGTAGTGCTGAACCAGCTTCTCCACGAAACTCGGACACCCTTCCGCCTTGAGGAAGAAATGGTAGGTGGTGCCGAGGAAATCCTGGTGCCACCACAGGCCCTGGTTGGGCGGATCTCCGTTTTCCAGGCGAACGAGGCATCGATCGAGCAGGAAATCGCTCAGGTTCTGATACATCACGATCCGGCAGGACCGACCACGGGCCTCGAACAGCGCGCCTCCCTCAGCCTGGGACAGTCGGATCACTTCACCCAACCGAAATTCCTGGAGCCGTCGCTGGTAGAGGAGTTCGCTGTCCTCAGCGCGGGCTCCGGAAGCTTCTGTCGGCCAGACCGCCGAGATATCAGCCTCGAGTGCCGCCAGCACCCGGAACAAGGACTCCAGGTTCAGTCGGTAGGCACCGGCTTCCATCGACGCATAGGAACTGCTCGGCATGCCGATGCGCTCAGCGATCTCTCTGACGCCGACATTCTTGGAAAGCCGCAGTCGTCGAAGCCGCTGCCTGACGAAATCATTCACCGATTGCCCGCAAAGCATGGTCTTCTCTCCTCTTCAGCTGTTTGCGCGCCACGTTAGCGCCGCTTTCCGACACTGTCAAGGCCCTTGAAAACCGCTCCGGCGTTTGTCTTTGAAAGGGTTCTGTCTCGAGTCACGCAGCAAGTTCAGGCTGCAAATTGACGATATCGGCACGGTGTTCGGATATTCCGAACAGATTGGGCTTGGAGTGTTCGGACATTATGAAAATCTTACCGGGCAAGAGCCACAACATGGTAGATCCCGATTGAGCGAAGGGTTTCCACAAACCGGAACATTCCATCGGGAGAGCCTGCCATGAAAGTGAAGCCAGTCCTTGTGCTTCCCGCCTTGTTTCTTCTCACCACCCTCCTTCCGGCCCAGTCGGTTGCCGACCAGATTCTGGAGCGCTACGGCGGAGCGGTTGCGGTTTCCCAGCTCGGGAGATTCGAGGTCACAGGACACTTTGATGGCACCAAAGTGGCGGAAGCATTTACGCTTCGTGCCTCGGGTAAACAAGCCCGGTTGAAGACTCCCGACCTTCGAGAGATCCGCGAAGGAGCGATTGGAAGAGGACACTCCGGACTGAACACTCGTCGCTCTTCCGTCAGACCGATCAAGAATGCTGCCGTTGAGCCGCCAACTCGTCTCGATCTTGATTGCGTCACCCAGAGAGTAACGAAGAATATCACCGGGACAAGGTACAACTCGAGGTCGGCGTCTGTTCGATTCGTTGCCCAAATCTACTGTCTATCTTGCGGTCTGGCCCTCTCAAGCATCCATGGCCCCCGGAATATTCGTTCAGTTCGGCTTGCAGACCCCCGTCCGAAACCGAATTGTCGAACTGACCTCATTTCAGCCCCTGGGTCCGAACCTCAGGGACCGACACGGCTTTGTTCAGCCAACCGAAGATCTGCTCCACCTCTTTGCGGCCCTGCTGACTGTTCGCGCATCCACCCGGTCGGCTCTCATGGTTTGTCGATAATGCTTCTACGTCCCGACTCTTTCAGCTCCATGAACGGTGTTACGTCCGGTATCGATCGCAAAGAATTATCCCCTGGAATCCGTTCTTCCCACGAAGCATGGTCGAAAACATCACCTCCGCGCCCGCCACTGTCGATCGTGGCCACCAGAGGCCTGAAGCCATCCCGACGTCAATTCACCGAGGGCGCTTGACCAGTCGGCTCTGGACTTTGAACGGTGCTCAGCCGAGTTTCGAAACGCTCAAGTTAGACCGCGAGTCATCGTCGGGTTCTTTCAGGACTTGTTAATAATTTATTCACACCAACGAGACATTCAGAATCACCTGGCAACACTACAAAAAGGAGAAACAAGCAATGAGATTCAAATCAATACATTCTCTGAGTATCTCGTCGGAATCCTTGCTGCCCTTGTTTTCAGCACTTCCCCGGGCTTTGGCGCGGACCGCTCCCGATTGAAGCCCGAAATGACTGGCGACGGTCCTCCGTCCTGTAGCCAGGAACAGACTTTCAGTGTTCAGAAGACTATGTTATGGACGGTCGTTCCGACGTATCCTTGGGATCCGGAGAAGCCGAATGGTGGGACGTACCAGAGCACTCTCCAGGGTCAGGGAGAATGCAAGATCGTCAACAACGTAATGAAACAGTGTGCGCCATCGTTCCCTGATTGGGACCACACCTACTCGGGCTACTTCAGCTTCGGATGGAGCGCCGAGGGCTGCCAGTCGACGAGAACGGAGATTGTAGCTGCGGTATATTGGCTTCAGACTCCAACTCCCTCTCCAAAATGGCGTGCCCGCCGGATTCAGATGGAGACCTGTATTGGGAAAAGGGCACAGACTACTGTATGATAAATTGTGACGACTGCGATGATACAAATCCTAATATCCATCCTGGGGCCACTGAGACCTGTAATGACTACGTTGATTCAGATTGTGACAATGATTACAACGACAGCAACTGTGTATGCCCAGGATCTGGAGAGGTGGATTGTATTGCGTTCGGCGGAATTTGGTTTGGTGAGCCTGACTGCGAGTGTCATGATTGCCCGATAATCATAAGCCTTGAAACTGGATCTCTCAAATTGACAAGCATAGAAGAGGGCGTCCAGTTCGATCTCAACGCGGACGGCGAGACTGAGCAGTTGAGTTGGACAAGGAGTGATTCAAATGATGGTTTCCTCGTGATGGACCGTGACCAAGACGGGACCATCAACGATGGGACTGAGCTCTTCGGCAACCGGTCGCCTGAGTGCCTCGGCGAGAACAAGAACGGCTATGCTGCTCTAGCGTTCTATGATTCTCCTGAAAATGGCGGCAACGCTGATGGTTTGATTGATGCTCAAGATTCGGTGTTTCATTTCTTGCAGATCTGGATGGACTATAGCCATGATGGCCTCGCTGATCCTGACGAGTTGCTATTTCTCTCCGAAGTCGGAATTGACGCTATAGAACTCCAGTACAAAGCGAGCTTGAAGCAAGACCAATACGGCAACCTCTTCCGATTTCGCAGCAAAGTACACATCATTCCGACTGGTCGAGAACTCATATGACGTATTCTTGGCACAGTGAAGAGTCTGCTCCTGAATGCGATCCTTTGAGCCGGCCCCAGATAATATGCTGCCATAAGATGACGTGAAACTGAAGAGAGTGATGAACTTCAGTCGGCTTTAATGAAGACTAGGCTAAACTGTACAAGGACCGTGCTAAGGAGAGTTCCATAACGGCTACGCTCTCTGTTGCAGGTCCGTAGATGTGGGCTCAGTTGAGTTTCAGAGGAGGCTCCCTGGGAAGTCTCCTCTATCGGTGGACCTTCGATACGTCCTGATGTACAGATCGTATAATTCTATAGAATATGGAAATGTGCTCTTCTGGGCCGACGGCACAGACAGACTGTGATGGCGTTCTTGACATGAAGTATGAGTTCATCGATAATCAATCATACGTCCTTAGCTTTGTCTAAATCTATCATGGACGTTGTAGTCTGGTGAGAAACGCAACCTTCCTTCGGACCATGAGCGGTTTTCGATCCAATAGACAACGCTTTCTGGCGTTGGTGAGCGTTTTAACTTGCGTGGGCATTCTCGTCGTTGGGGGCGTGCGCCAAAGTGAGCAGTGGGAGGCTCGTCCTCCGGATGAGTGGAGCAGGCATTCAGTAGGATGGCTTCTCCTGGAATCCCCGTGGGTATCACTACAGCGAATTCTCGTGTTGAGGCGACCGTTTCGCTCTGCGGAGGTTCGATCCCAGCCGATTCATATCAACTTCCTTTGGCTGTCCAGGCCCGTACTTGAAGCGCTGGATCGTGCTCAGGTGATTCTCAACAGAAAGATCGACTTCACGCAATTCACGAATCTCGGGAAATACTTCTCTGACCTTCGGATGCTCATTCCTGCACACCGTGAGCTCAAGCAGCACTTCGAGAATCTTGGCGCAACCCTCAATGATCGGGATTCAATTCGGGTTCTTATCTCGTCACCGCATCTGCCGGAGGTCATTCGAACGGGCAGGGGCGCCCCTGTCCAGGAAGCTTTTCTCCGTAACGAGACTGGTGCCGGCGTCCGATCGAAGACAATGCTGTATGGTTTCAATCGGATGAATTACTCTCGGTCGGGTCGAGGTGTCAACCGCGCGGTTATTGACGTTGAGATCCTGAAGAAGCAGAGTGCGGTAGGCGATGACAGGCGGGTACCTGCCGACACTGCGCCCCCTTCATTCTCAACTGTGTTCACGGGAAAGTTCCCCAACTTTGAGGATATTCGCTGGGTTCTCCTTATCTTCCCTCGAGAAATCGCTGGACGCTCGCTGGATTCGTTCTCTCCCGGAAAGATTACTGTCGAAGTCCCGGTGGGTGACAAATCTTTGCGGACTACCTTCAAGATAGATGAGATGGTTTTCAACGGTGAAATTCAATACTAGACAAAGACGACGAACTCGCTGCTTATCCTAGGAGGTAGCAGAAGTTTGACATTCGCGGGAGTCTGATCACGAAGACCCTCTGCGAAAGCAGGCCGGAGTTGTGCGAAGAACCGGGGCCGATAGCTTGTCACTTTGTGCGGCACAAGGAGGCGAGACAGGCGAGGAAGGCCTGAGCCCGGATGATGTGCGTAATATGATCTCGATTCCGCCGAACTGTTCGTTGGCGCGAGGGCCATCGGATAAATCAAAAGGGAAGAGCACGAGTCAGATTGCCCGGAATTTAGTTGTTCCGCGTTTCTGGGCCCGAGGGTACTTTGTTTCGACTGTTGGAGGTGCCGAGGAAGTCACTTCTGGGTACATTCAACAGCAGGACGTCGGGGAACCGACGACGGGACCCGCAGGAACCGTATGACTTTCAGGTGGCGCTGACTTGACGGCTGTGAGCCTGTCTTGGAAAGGATGCTGCAGTTGGTAGATTCCCGGTGTTCGTCTAGGCCCTCCGTCAGGTGAAGTGGCGACCGTGTCGGTTCTCGGGAGAAGAATGATCAGAACGAAGATATTCGCTTTCATTTGTGTTTTCTCTTGGAGTTGCAGCGCACTCCTTGCCGGGGAAGCTTTCCCGGAAGGCAAGGTGGCAAGACTCTCAATCGACGATCCAGATGAAGCAACCCGCTCGTACTTCGCCTACGTGCCTGAAGGGGTGCAAGGTCGAGACACAGCAGTTCCACTCCTTGTCACCTTGGCCGGTAGTCGAGCCCATTCCAAGCTGATGGTTGAAAAGTGGACCGGCATTGCCGACAAGATACCCATGGTCGTGGTGAGTCCAGAGCCTTCAGCTTCTCGCAGTTGGGAACTCTCTGCTGACGGCCCACCGTTCTTCTATGATCTGATTGAAGAAATCAAAGAGTCGTTGCCGATCGACGGTCGGCGAGTGTACTTATTCGGGCACTCGGGAGGGGGCACGTTTGCACTTGTCTTGGGGCTCTTGGAGCCGGGATACTTCGCTGCGGTTACGGTGTTAAGCGGAGGGCTTCCGACTCGGGAAAGGCTACTTAATGGTGGATGCCCAAGAACGGCATATTCCCATTCTCTTGCTCACCGGCAGTCTTGACTCGGCCGCGCTTATAGCAGAACAGACGAAGGAATCGCTTCAAAAACTGGGCTATTCGGTGAGCATGAGATCCGTTTTCGGGATCGGACACGATTACTACAGGAACTCCAGGTTTCTGAACGATACTGCCTGGGAGTTTCTCGAGCAACTATCGCTTGAATACCCCCCTTACTGGAAAGAGTATAGTTTCAAGTAATTTGAGTTGTGCCTGGAGGACAGCCGTCATGATCACCAAGGCGACGTTAGGTCGGTGGGCGAGTAGACGGGCTCGCCCAAAAGTAGCAGGCTGAGGTGTGTATTCTTAGTCCTCCTCCCGCTTTCCGGGCAGTGCCACAATATGTCGAAGGTATTGTAGTTGCCGCCCGCCGCTCTCTGAACCGTGCGGCGTCAACTCACACACGGCTCCCCACCCGATCAACCACCCGGTGAGAAAGGATGGACCGTGATCCGGGGCTTGGGTGCGTATTCCGCTGATGTTGTCCACCCGGTCCGGGGAAGTTGTCCACCTCCGGAGCGAAGCGACGCTGGGGTTTGTTCATGCTGCCTGAGGTGGACAACATCGAGGCAAGCAGGAAGTGGTTTTGAGGGTTCATCAACATCATCTCCTTTGGATTTCGGCCGGCGGAACTTGGTCAAATTTTGTAACCAAGTTCGCCGGTCCGGGTTTTTCGGTCTCGAAGCGGGGTCAAGTTTCCGGCTCCGGCGAGGCGTTTCGTTGCCGATTCCGATCCCAGAGTTCCTCCATCCGGCGCATGCGGGAGCGGACGTACGACCAGTAGTCGGGGGAGACCTCGAGGTGATCGACCTCATCGAGGACCCGCTGGAAGTAGTGCAGACTCGGATCGGGGTCGTGTCGTGATGATTGCGCCACGAGACGTACTTGCGGGCACAGCCGAGCAGGATGGCCTGTTCGATGCGCTCGAGCGGGATGCCCTGTCGAGCCACTTGCGGGCCAGGATCTCATCGGCCGTGGAGAAGGAAGCCGCCACACAGCTGCGCTCTTCAAGCAGTTGGCGCACCTGGTCGACCGAGGCGTCCCGTCCGACGGGTTGTCGGCGGAGCGTGGTCCCGCGCTGATAAGGCCAGTAATCGTCGGTGATCTCGATGCGGCCCCGACAGTAGGGGACCGGCACGAAGCCGCTCAGTCGACAGATCCCTTGCGCTTCCAGTTCCTGCAGATACTTACGGATGGTCAGATTGCCCTTGTGAAGGGTGCGGGCCAGTTCGCTCTGACTGGTCTCGACGACCCCGGTTTGGCGAGGCGCCGCCAGACACAGATGGATGAAGAGCTTGAAGGCGCCGTCGGTAGAGGACCTTCAAGGCGTTTTCGCACTTCCACGCCGGCGGCAAACCAGCCCTTTTCATGCTTGAGCGTCGGCGTCATGGCGTCACCTCCTCCGGCCTCGAGCCGACGCAGGGTTTCGCCTTCGAGTTCGATCCGGTGACTGTTGGCCAGGATCCGCTCGACGATGGCGTCGGCCAGAGTGGGGCTGCCGACGAGTTCGTGCCAGTTTTCGATCGGGAACTGACTGGCCAGCAGGGTGGAGCGGGATTGGGTCCGATCGTCGAGGACCTCGAGCAGGTGACGGCGTTCGAGATCGGTCAGGGGGACCAATCCAAAATCGTCGATGGCCAGCAGATCGGTGCGGGCCAGTTTGGCGAGGAGCCGATCGAAGCTGCCGTCGGCCCAGGCCATGCCGAGTTGGCGGAAGAACTTCGAAGCCGACGCATAGTGGACGCGAAAGCCCTCCCGGCAGGCCTTCTCCAGAAAGGCACAGCAGAGGTAGGTCTTGCCGACGCCGGAGGGTCCGATGATCGTCAGATTGTGGCGGCGGCGGATCCACTCGCAAGTCGCCAGCGACTGAACGAGCGAACGATCGAGCTTGCGCGCATGTCGGTAGTTGATGTCCTCGATCGAGGCGGCCGTCTTCAGGCGGGCCTGACGCAAGCGCGTGGCATAAGCCCGGTTCTCCCGCCACAGATACTGGGCGTCGACGAGCAGCGCCAGACGCTCTTCGAAGCCGAGGCCGTCCATCTCGGGATTGTCCAGCTGTTTCTGAAGCGCATCGGCCAGGCCGTGCAGTTTGAGGCTGTAGAGTTGGTCGAAGGTCTGCTCGCGCGTCATGACCGCACCTCCTTCGAGCCGTAATAGGACGAGCCGCGCACGTTCGGATGCACGGTGTCGTGAGCGGGAGAAGCCGGGGGCGATTCGACGGGCCGGCGGTCGAGTCCGGTCGAGAGAATGGAGCGGATGCTGCGATACGAGCAGGTGTTCACCGACAGGGCCCGCCGACAGGCGGCTTCGAGCCGCTCGTTCGTATACTGTTGCCCCAGTCGCAGGACACCCATGCAGGAGCGGTAACCGAGTTCGGGATGAGGACGGGAGGCCATGATCCGCTCGAGCACCTCGGCCGTCGCCGGACCGACCGCCCGGCCCCGGGCGATCATCCGATCGGAGGTCCATTCGAGGTTTTGGTGCTGCGGGGGACGATGCTCGTCCAGGGTGGTATGGCGACCGACGGCGAAGCTTCGCACGTGCACCGCCACCCGCAGGCCGCAGCGGAAGATCTCGATCATCTTCTCGCCGATCCGGGCCTCCAGCTGTTCGTGGACGTAGTGATAGGGAACGCTGTAGTAATGGCGGTCGATCTCGACGTGGTAGTCGGGATGGACCCGAACCTTCTTCGATTCCCGATAGGGATAGGGGCGTTCGGGCAGCGGCTTCAAGG
The DNA here is from genome assembly GCA_963777605.1 of uncultured Acidobacteriota bacterium. Classification (GTDB taxonomy): domain Bacteria; phylum Acidobacteriota; class UBA6911; order RPQK01; family JAPXNP01; genus CAVZRV01. The sequence goes on along the minus strand of CAVZRV010000030.1, from coordinate 412,425 downwards.
CCGGCCGGTCCACCGCTTCAAAGAGTTGGGCCCGGTTGGTGTCGAGCTTGCGGAACCGGCGGTGGTTCAACTCGACGAGCCGTTCCCGTATGGCCTGATTGACCTCCGCGATGGAGAAGAAGGTGCGCTTGCGAAGCGCCGCCAGGATCCAGCGTTCGGCAATGAGCACACTGTTTTCGACCTTCGCCTTATCCCGTGGCCTTCGGACCCGGGCCGGGATGACCGCCGTCCGGTAGTGTTCGGCCCACTGCCGGTAAGTCGGATTGAGTTCGGGTTCGTAGAAGCAGGGGTCGGTGACGCCGGTCTTCCAGTTGTCCGGGCACCACCACGGTGGGCACCCCGCCGAAGAAGGCCAGGGCCCGGTCGTGCGATCCGATCCAGGCGGGCAGGTCGCGATGCTCGGTGGCTTCGGCATAGGTGTAGTTGCTGGCCCCGAGCGTGGCCACGAACAGATAGGCTTCCCGGATCTCGCCGGTCCGGGGATCCGTGACGGGAATGGTTTGTCCGGCATGATCGACAAACAGCTTGTCGCCGCCGCGGTGATCCTGGCGCAGGACCAGATCGAGCTTTCGTTTCCAGCGGGCATAGAGCTCGCAGTAGCGGCTGTACTGGTAGCCGTCGGGATAGACCTGCTTTGTACTCCTGCCACAGCAGCTGCAGCGTCACGTGCTTGTGACGGCGCAGTTCTTCGTGGATGGCGGCAAAGTCGGGCAGCGGCCGCGACGCCTCCGGCGGTTGCTCCTCGGGCGGAAACAGCCGCTGCTCCAGCGCTTCATCGTCCAGATCCGCGGGCAGCGGCCAACTCAAGCCGGCCCGTCGGACCCGTTTCAGGTAGTTGCCCACGGAGCTGTGCGGGATCCGGCAGCTGCGGGCGATCTGCCGATTCTCCAATCCCAGTTCGAACTTCAGTCTGAGTACTTCTCGTATTTTTCGCATGGATAACCTCCGGGCCGGCATCGGCACCTCCTTTCCTCAAGGAGGTCCACCTTACCGGCGATTATCCAGCGCCGCTTTCACTCCGATTCCGCGATCGTGTCCACCGTTCCGGGGAACGTGTCCGCCATTCCGGACGAAGTTGTCCACCCATTCCGGGGATCTTGTCCACCATTCCGGACCTCGTTTCCACCGTTCCGCTGCCCACCCCGAAAGTGGACAACTTCACGTCGGAATCACCGGACAACTTCCCCCGGAATCCCTGGACAACTTCGATCGGAATCAGTGGTCAACTTGGCCCGGAATACGCACTGACGATGCGAACTATGTATATGAGGCTCCAAACCATTGCTTGAACAAAGAAATGGACGGAACGGCAATCGGTGAATGCGTAATCGATAACGGCGACGGAGCTGAGGACCTTGTCAACGCCTGGAGCGAGGGTCAACGTTGGCTGAGAGCCGGTGTGCAAGCTTGGGCAGCGTTTCCTGGTTGTTCCGAGGGGTCTGGCCACGAGTGGTCGGGAAAGATGCGCGTGTGTAGCGTCGGTTACCGGGGGCAATTCTACAGCTATAGTCCGCACTCTTTCAATACCGGAGACGAAGTAATCAGTACGGCTTCGTGCAGCTATGCGCTTGCGACTGCTTGGCAAGGTTGGGGTGACGGTACCGGCCACTTGGACTCGGGGATTCAGAGGATCGTTATTCCACTTGCTACATTTTGGCACAACATGAGCTCCTGGCCGAAGGGCTGGCAGACGAAAGTACAACTTCAGAATTACTCTGCCACCACAACGGACGTCTGGGTTCAGAATCCCTTAACTAAAGGCCTTCACGGCCACTCGTCGACATGCACGCAAGGGCACGCATGGGACTGGGCAGAGTCCACTCCAGTGACACTCGCACCTAACCAATCGACCGTCATTGACCTCTTTCGGGATCTGGATGACACTATCGCAGACAACAAGGGCGTCTGGCACGATTCTGTGGGTTTCATTAAGCTTGATCCCGTGGTATCCGGTCTGGGGCAACGGTTACGGTTTCTCCGAACACCAGTGGATCATCGCTCTGCACTTCAGTACAGTAACGTTCGACGTGGGGGCGGAGGATTCAAATTTCTCTGGCCCCCAGTCTCCTGACTTGACCTGTAGGGTACCTGTGTCAGAGTCGATAATTGTTCCACTCGAATGGCTCTCGGCTTGTTTTGGAGGTACCATAGGCGCGTGTTTGGAAGATGGATTCCGAAGACGTGGGTAGCCCCTCTTTGCTGACTCGACACATGTCGGCCGTTTGCTCTGAGGATACGCAGTGTACCTTGTTGGACATATCGATTGAACAGTCAAGGAGTCAAGGTGCAGCTGAAGGTCCGCAGTCTGTTGGCGGCGCGGGACTACGGGCCTTTGGCGTTAGTCGGATACGGATTGTTGACAGTCGCTCTGACCCACCCTCTAGCCTTTAGACTCCGGGATCGACTACTTGGTGACGGTGAAGCGTGGCTGTTTCTCTGGAACATGTGGTGGCTGAGATTCTCGCTCCTACGGGGACAGAGTCCGTTCTGTACTGATTACATTGCCTTCCCACACGGAGAGTGCACCTACTTGCACAGTCGGGCGCTCCTCCCTTCAATCTTGTCGGTACCGCTTCAAGGGGCTCTATCCCTGTTGACGATTTCCAATGTATTCGCCTTCACCACTTTCGTGTTGGCGGGCTTTGGTGCGTATCGATTGGCGCGTTATCTGGGAGTTGGTTCTCTCGGTGCTTTCCTCGCGGGCTGTGCTTTCTCCTTCTCCCCCTATCACTTTTCGCAGAGCCTCGGGCATTTCAACCTCATCAACTACCAATGGCTTCCGTTCTTCTTCCTGTCGAGCCTGAGAGGGGTCCGGCAAGGTTGGACCCCGCATCGGGTTGCTGCGGCTGCGCTTTGGTTGGTGGCCACGGGCCTTTGTGACTGGTACTACTTCGTTTTTGGAATCTGCGGACTCTTCATTATCACGCTTGTTTTCCGGGAAGCGTGTCAACCACGCTGGAAACAGCTGATAGGGAGCGCAAGTGTAGTTCTCGCGGCGGTCATTGTGTTGAGCCCACTCATTATCCCAATGATTCAAATGGAGAAGGCGGATTTCCCCGGAGCAATTGGCCGGGATGTATTCCGCCGACCTTCAGTCGTTCTTCGTTCCGGGTCCCGCTTCGACGTACGGCAGCTGGTTCAATCAGTTAAACACCAAGTGGATCGCGGAGAGGCCGAATCCGGGGAGTTTGTTCCCTGGAGTTTGTTGTGTCTGGCGGTTTGGGCTTGGTTCGGGCTCAAGCGGCCCTGGAGTACCCGATCCGCCGTTTGGATCGGCGTGTTCTTCGTCCTGTCACTCGGGCCGGTCCTCCAGCTGGGCGGTCAGCAGATCACCGGCGAAGCCATGCCGTTTTCCTGGTTCGGAACGTACCGGGCTTTGGACTTTTTAGAGGCGCTGCCCGGTTCCACCTGCTGACATACCTGGGCCTTGCGCTCTTATACGGAGCAGCAATCGATCGCATAACGAAGCTTCGCCGAGGGCCAGCATTGGTAGTGGCGCTTGGGGTCTTGCTTGCCGCCGAATCCCTCGCGGTGCCGCTTAAGATGAGTCGACCGAATGTCAGCTCTTTTTATTCATGGCTCGAAACCCAAACCGACGGAGCCGTGATCGACCTCCACAGTGGCCCCAATGCAGCGTTCTACCAGACAATTCACCACAAGAAGATGCTCAGCGCACCGATTGTGAGCCGAGCCAGCACTGACGCACTGAGTTTCCGCGCCCAGGAGCCTCTGCGCCAGCTCCTGGCGGAGAACCGGCCCCTCTATTTTGTCAATCGCCGACCTGGAGGATTTCCCTCCGGGAGATGATGGGCCTCTCGATCCCGCCCAACGGTACCACTTGGTGTTGCTCGGGTACGCGGCTCCGGGCGTGAAGTAGTTCTCGTCAAGATCGCCGATGAACGTTTGGTTCCAGGACAAGCAGGTTGCAGCCAGAACCACTTCCACGGAATTGTCGCCTCTCCCGCTGGGCTCTGAGGAAAGCGGTCTCATTCGAATCACCTTTTGTGAGCCGGTTGCCATAGTGCCCAAGCTGCTGGAAATGGACGGCGGTGTTGTGCCGGTTCTGGCGAGCCCAAGGCTCGGTAACGAAGGGTTCTCTTGGATTGTCTACAAGAACGAACAATTTCAGCAGTTGTCGCCTTCCGCGGCGCTCGACAAACTGCGAAAGCTTGGCTTCAAGTGGATTATCGTCCCGTTCTACGGCAACGACCATTTCGTCCGGGGGTGCCTTGGGTTACGACCCGTGTATCAGGATCAGTGGCTTCAGGCGTTCGCACTTTGAATCGGTCGGGGACTGTCCGCATCTGATGTCAACAGCCGGCCAGACGGCGCAACGCGAAGTCGGAGGCGCCCGCTATTGCCACAAATGCCCCGGGGAGATTGTGCACCGCGGTGCCCCCCATTAGGCGGCTGTTGACAAATGTTAATGGCTCATCACAGTCGAGTCTGGAAGCACCCGACACGCAATACCTGATGTCAAAGTCGGGCAAAGGAAAGTTTCTCTTCGCGGAGTACTCCCGCTCGCTCCGGGCGGACGTCCTGGGACTCATCCGGACACGGGAGTTGGGACTGAAATCCTACGGGCTGGTTGCCGCCTTCTACCTCACCTACGGGGTGATGTCCTTGAAGAGCAAGCTCTCGGCCAGTCTCAACGACATTCGCGTGCTCTCCGCGCTGGAACTCAGGCTGGTCCGGGCGCTAGTCGCCTGATTCCTCCGCAAACAGCGCGCACCAGTTGACCAGGTAGTGCTGAACGAGCTTCTCCACGAAACTCGGGCACCCTTCCGCCTTGAGGAAGAAATGGTAGGTGGGTCGAGGAAATCCTGGTGCCACCACAGGCCCTGGTTCGGAGGATCTCCGTTTTCCAGGCGAACGAGGCATCGATCGAGCAGGAAGTCACTCAGGTTCTGGTACATCACGATCCGGCAGGACCGGCCGCGGGCCTCGAACAAGCGCCTCCCTCCGCCTGGGACAGTCGGATCACTTCTCCCAAGCGAAATTCCTGGAGCTGTCGCTGGTAGAGGAGTTCGCTGTCCTCGGCGCGGGCTCTGGAAGCTTCCGACGGCCAGACCGCCGTGATATCGGCCTCGAGCGCGCCGAGCACTCGAAACAAGGACTCCAGGTTCAGGCGATACGCTCCGGCCTCCATCGAGGCATACGAACTCGAGGGGATTCCGGCTCGGTCGGCAAGCTTCCTCAATCCCACGTTCTTGGAAAGACGCAGTCGACGAAGCCGCTGCCGGATGAAGTCGTTCACCGATTCTCTCTCACTCATGTTTGTCGCTTCCTTCCACCCATTTCGGAGACACGTTAGCGCCCGGTTCCGAATCAGTCAAGGGCCCAGAAGGACTCCACTGGTTCTTTCGAGGGACCTCCATCGAAATCCAAGTCAACTACCGATTCCCTATTGCCGAAGATGCGAAAACGTTCGGATATTCCGAACACTTCCGGCCTGAAGTGTTCGGCTGTGCCGAATTGTTTTCCGCGAGAGGCCGATGCTGGGATAAGGTCCGCTCCGGGTTGTAAGTTCCCACAGAGTGAAAGACCCACCCGAAGGCGTTTGTTATGGAGAATCAGCCACCGCTCAGAGTCTTCAACCTAGTGTGTGATGATATGCCTCGCCAGCGGGCACAGCTTGAAGACTCCTCCTTTCAGCGTACGTCAGCTGAACGATCGTCGCTGTTATCTCGGAACCGTACTTCGCGCACAATTCTCAAACCAGACCAAAATGACAGAAGGAGACTCCAATGAGAGTACCAGTGAAGAAACCCATTCTCCCGATCTTCATGTTTGTCGTGTTGGAGTGCATCTCAATAGGACTGATTGGATTTGGCCAACGGGAAGAATTCCGCCCGAACAGCCTGATCCTACAGGTCCATGCGGGAGCATCCAAGTCCCAACTCGATGCCCTGAACGCTGCGAATAGTGCCACTGTCCGAAGAAGGCTGCTGGAGACAAAGGAGGTCATCTTCTTTGAGATTGAGTTACCCGATCAAGCAAACTTGGATGCCGCTATCCTAGCCTATGAGCACTCTCCTGTCGTTCATCGGGCGAGGCGCAACGCTGTGGTCTGGGCCGATCTAGCATCTGTCAGAATCCCGAATGATCCTGGCTTCTCGTCTCAATGGCACCTGGATGCCATCGATGCTCCAGAATTGTGGAGGTGGGAGACAGGGTCTGGAAACGTCACGATTGCTGTCGTGGATACTGGTGTTGATGTGGACCACCCGGACTTGGTGGACAATCTTGACTTGGACAACGCCAAGAACTTTCGCGATGACGAGAATGAGGATGGCGATGCTCCAGTCGATGACGACGACGATCACGGGACCTTCACGGCCGGACTAATTGGCGCAGTTGGTGATAATGGCATTGGCGCGACAGGAGTGATGTGGGACGTGAACCTCCTCCCGCTCAAACTTTTGTCTCCAATTTGGGTTGAGGGACAGTGGGTTCCCACTGAAGCGGACTTCATCCAGGCGTATGGCTATGCGAAAGACCAAGGTGCAAAGATCATCAACAATAGCTGGAACGGGATCCATGAATACAGCAACATTGCTTCCGCCATCGAGAGTTTGCAGGACAATGATATACTTTTTGTATTCTCTGCAGGGAACGATGGACGCGATGTTGATACTACGAACTGGGAAGCCGGGGATGTCTTTCCGTGCAAACATCATTTGAAGAATGTCATTTGTGTTGCTGCTGTAGATGAGGCTGGCAACCTTGCGGGCTTCTCCAACCTGGGCCGACGAGGCGTTCACTTGGCTGCGCCCGGAGTGGCGATCTATAGTACAACAAATGGCGGCGGGACCGCCGAGGGCGCCAGCGCCGATCCTGCCACAGTCAACTACTGTGGAACGACTTGCCGCAATAGTGGAACCTCTTGGGCCGCCCCGTTGGTCTCGGGGGTTGCTGGTATGATGAAGAGCGTGAATCCCGATCTTACATATTGGCAGATTAAGGAGAATCTGCTCCTGTCGTCTCAGCCCGTATCGACGGGCTCACTCGTCGGCGTGACGCACACCGGGCGTATGTTGAATGCAAACCTCGCTCCCTGGGCATTTGGAGATAGCTTTGATGACAGCCCGGCGTCTCAACGCTTGTTTCTAAGTAACCCAACTAAGAGCCGTTGGGCCGTACCACAGAACGGATACGCGCTTTGTGATCCCGTCCTTCGTAAAGTTGACGACAGCAACGGTGTCGACACGGACGATGTCGCCATCGATGCGGAATTTACCGGTTCTACTGCCATGACGATCGCAGGATACTGGGCTGAATTTCCTCCGGAAAACCAAGATCAAACGCTGGTCATTCGAGTGACATCTCGGAACGAGGGCACTGACATTATGAATGAGATGGGCCGAATAAGCGTGGGCTTGGTGGAAAATGCTGGAATAACGAATCAGACTTGTGGCACACTGGGGACCTATAAGCGCATGAGTTTCGGCGATTATGTATTTGCAGGGATAGATCTAAAGGGACCGTCTGACCGCTCATATCCATTTATTGTCTACGATACACCGTTGACGGACCTCTCATACAGTCCCTACTACTTGGATCTGCGAGGCGTGAAGAATCTGTCGATTGCAGTCACAATCACGGACGAATCTGTAACTCTCTATGCGTCTAATTCCGACAACGGGACTCCCTTGATTACGACTGGTTCCGGAGATCACTTCATTCAGGTGAACTTCCCGTATAGTTGGGATCTGGGTACTAATGCGGTTCCTGTTTTAATGTACTACGGTTCTAGTGGGGAGACAGGCACTCACCATCTCTATATTCGAGAATTCGTATCACTTCGATAGGAGAGTTGACATGCATACTCGGAGAGTGATCCCCGTCGTGATGGGTCTTCTTTGCTTCTGCTGCTGGATATTCCATACGAGTCTTGGTTTCGCCGAGGAACTTCGCCTGAATGATTTCCGGGTCATCCTGCCGCAAGTGGCCCGAGGTGGGTCCGGATCGATCGCGATCGAAACCCACATCGTTGTAGTCCATCCCGGCCCGGGCGTTGGGGCGGTTGAGGTGGAAATCCACGGCTCTGACGACGAACTCTTAAGCCCCAGAAGTTTCGTTCTTGAATCCGGGGCATCCAGGGCGATTGATCTGGTCGGGGGAGAGCTTCGCAACGGCGCTGTGATCATCGCTGCATCAGCTGAACTCGGTGTAGCCGCGAACCTGGTGGTCCGCAAGTCGGGTGAAATTACATCTCAGGTTTCCATATCGGCCCGACCACTGGCAAGCCTGTTCGTCATTCCGGTGCTCTACGGAGGGCCGGAATCGTTGGTGAGCAATACGGGCATTGCGGCGTATTTCCAGACGCCCGGAACGTATCGGGCCGATCTATTCGATCCGGACGGGAATCTCGTGGACTGGAAGGGGTTCTTCATTCCCACTCCGCCGACTCAGGTTCATGTCGCCGGTTTTCTGGACGAGTGGTTCGAAATCCCTGACGGGTTTACTCAAGGCTCGGTGGTTTTCTACACGGTATGGGCTCAGCCCGTTGCATTTGCAGCCACCGCCTTGTATTCCAAGGACGAGCGCCTATGGGCCGCTCAAGCGTTTGAGATCAAGCGAGCAGATTACTACGCTGTAAGTCTTGTATCCCAGGATAACCTCGCGCAGGAGATGGAAGGATTGGCCGAGCAGTATGGTCTCCAGCTGGACAGCGTGGGGACGTCAATCGCTCTGGTCGTGTGCGACCAAGAGAAGGCTCGCGCATTGGAGCGCGACCCGCGGGTTCAGAGCGTTCTCCCATCACGCTTCCCCATCGGTTTTGAGGATTAGTGGGCTTCGGGACAACATTCCTCAAACCTCTGAGACCTGGTCAAACAGTTAGCTTGCGGATTGGAGGGGGTCGGGAACGCATCTGCACGCTTCTGCCCGCTGGAAAAAGCTCTGGCGCTTGAGGGTGAGAATCGCGTTCATTGTAGGATTTCATTGGCTGCTCCGTTGGCCATTGGAGACTGGCTGTTTCTCCGCCTGCGAATGGTGAGCCCTTGGGTGGATCAACAGCGGGAGGGAGAGAGTGGTAGCCGTGGAGTGGAGCCCGGAATGTGCGCATGCCTGACGGAGACGTCTCTTGAGGCATCCAACCCTACCTTCGCGATTGGGAGTTAAACGACAGCCTTCAGCAGGTCACTGTTTCCGTGTTGTGCGCATACGTGCGACGCCTGAGCGTTTTCTGCTCGCAGCCACCGCTTCCCGTGGCAGACCGAGGTGATCAGCTCTCAGGAGACTGGGATGTATTATCCTTGATTTAATGGGAATTGACTGGTCGAGCCGTCGCCGAATACTCCTATTCAGGCTGCTATCCTTGTGTTTGGGGGTTATCTGTGCGCTTATCCTTTGTGAACTGGCCGCGCGCCTTCTCCCAATTGCGGTAGGTCGAGCGGGCCAGGAATTAGATTGGCTGAATTGGGACCTTGACCATGCACGCCGAGTTCTCGTGCTTGACAACAGGATGGGGTTCCGGCCTCTCCTGAGGTCGGAACCCCACTCGGAAGAAGCTCTTTACTCTCGCTTCGGAACTACTTTGAACTCGTATCCACCGAAGAAACGTCCTGGGATTGAGCGGATTCTCTTCATGGGCGATTCGGTGACCTTTCGGGGTCATATCATTGACGCACTGCGTGAGTGCTACGGGACTGAGCGATATGAGTACTGGAACGCCGGCGTTGATTCCTTTAATACGACACAGGAGGTCGAACTGTATCGTCGCTACAACTACAAGATCGATCCGGATAGAGTCGTGCTCACTTTCCACGTGAATGATTTCCAGATCACGCCAATCGCATTTGTCGGCCAGGATGGCGAGCTGCACGTGGTGGCCCCGGCAAGGCCGCTCTCAAGCCTTGACCGGTTCTTCGGCCGGTACTCACAGTTGTTCAGGGACTATCTCACGGTTCGTTTCAGAGGGGAGCAGCCCTCCGTCGAGGCGTCTGCTGATGAGTTTCGCGAAGCTCTCGACCAATTGACTGTGCTGCTTCCCTCCAAGAGCTCTCTGACCGTCATCCTGTTTCCATACTTGGCAGAGCGGGAGAAGTGGTCCGCCCGCGACTGCACTGCCCGCGAAGTTGCGCTTGATGAACTGACTGCACGAAACATCCGCCACTTTGACTTGGCCCCTCTTCTCTTTCAGGAGCTTAGGGCGGGACACAACGTACAGGAAGCTCCCGGCGATCACTGGCACTGCAACGTGGAGTTTGCCCGGAAGATAGCCGATTACCTTTTTCGCGAAGGGCTTTTCCAGGCACCGTCAAATTAACGGCCGTCGGCGAGAATGGCGGGATGAACACCCCGAGCTACACCCGACATCGCTTTCCATCTCCGATCATTAGTTACGCCTTCTGGTTGTATCACCGCTTCAGTCTCAGTTTCCGAGATGTCGAGGGCCTCTTGGCTGAGCGCGGAATTGCCGTTTCGTACGAGTCCGTGCGGTACTGGTGTCGCAAGTTCGGGACGGTCTACGCGCGGAGGCTGAGGAACAAAGAGGGTCGACTGGGGGACACTTGGCATCTCGATGAACTCTTCGTCACGATCCGTGGAGAACGAGACTACCTCTGGCGAGCTGCCGACCAAGACGGAGACACGATCGACATTCTGCTGCAGAACAGACGAGATCGACAGGCCGCCAAGCGGTTCTTTCGTAAGCTCCTGAAAGCCCACAAAGATCTGGTCTCAACAGGCTTGTCACCGACAAGCTGGGAAGCTACTGCCGCTCATCGAGAACTGATTCCAACGATTCCCCATGCAACTGGGCAATACGAGAACAACCGGGTTGAGGTATCACACCAGCCGACTCGACAGCGAGAACGCCAGATGCGACGATTCAAGTCCGTAGGGCAAGCCCAGCGATTCCTGAGCATTCACGCAGCCGTTCAGAACCTGTTTCGAGTGGGGCGACACCTCCTTCGCTCGTGCCACCATCGACTCCTCCGGGACCGTGCTTTCGAGTGTTGGCAACAGGTGACGTCCATCTCCTAATAAAGCGGATTTTGGGGACCTGTATCGCCATCTCATCGTTAAGTTGACAATACCTATGAGCGGTGGGTTATTGAATGCCCCGGCTCAGTTCTCGCTGTACCGAACAGGTAAAACTGTGGGCCATGGGCAGGCTCTCACTCTGTGGATCTGTAGTGCCAAACGATAACCCTGCGCGAGGTTCGGCAAGCGGGGCAGGCCTCTCCACACTTAGGTTGTGACTGGATTGTCTTGTCTGCCTCTGCTGAGCCAACCGCCTAGTCTGCCAGTCCATGCATGTCCTGCTGGGCGCCGGGAGTTGTGTCCGCAATCCTGCCGGTTGACCAGACGCTCAACACGTGCCATTCGTCTCCGCTGAGGATTTGATTATGTGGCGTATCCAGCCTTTCCCGGCTCACCAAGGCAAGGACGATTCAGTCATTACGTCAGCGGGAAAGACAGTAATTACACATGTCTTTGTCCGGAGGAGGTTTTCTGGTGATCCCGGCCCCCGTGGAGGAACCTTTAATGACGAAATGGGACATCTGCCTGTAGTCAGAATTGTAGTCGCTCAGAGCCCCTCAAACCCACACAGAGTCAGGAACCTCAACAGGCTGGCCGTAACTCACTGAAAACAAGAAGCCCATAAAACGGACATTTCCGGGTTTGGAACGGCCCTGCTTTGCACGCAGGGGGTCGGCGGTTCGAGTCCGATTACCTTCACCATTTGTTTTCAATAGTTTACAGCTGTTTCCGGAATCCGCTCAAAATCCCCCTGTAGTCAGTTTTGTAGACGGTCCAAACCTCTTAGTTTCTTGAGTCGTACAGCTCTCCTGCGGAGTCTCTGGTCTTTCACGCTGAGAAAGTCGTGTTCTCCTGTGTGTTTAGCTCGTTCTTGCAGAATTTCTGCATTCCTCTATACTGAAGAAGTCACTTCTTTCTAATTATTTACATCCCGACTCAATGAAATCGGTAACCGACGAGAGTGCCATTCGGGCTCTCGTGCATACGGCCGTGGAGTCCTACGCCACCGGCTTTCAAGCTCGCCACGAAGGGGAGGTTGACGACCCAAATGGCACTTTGAACATGAAGATCCACAATGTCTTCATTGCCGCACTCGGCCCGGAGATTCAGTACTACACCGCTCTGGTTCGATCCCTGGACAGCTCGCTCGGAAACATGCTGGAGAGTCTCGCCATCAACATTGCGGAGCTCTTTTTCGACGTCAGACGAAATGTCGAAGGCCCGTTGAATATCGGGCAGACAAGAGGGATCGCGGAACTCCTGGAAAGCTACAAGCGACACGAGCGCAGACCGTCCCTACGTGATTACGCCTTCCTGCGGGAAAAGCAGGAGGTCGGCGGGCTCAAGACCAAGCGACACGATAGCGACTACTACCTCATTGATCCCGAGTGTCCGGATGCCTGTCAGAGGCGGGAATTGCCCCGTCCAGGGTTCGAAGAATCGTAATGGTCTGCAGAACCTATCCGATCCGAGTAGAGTCACCAAAGAAGGGAACATCCGGACCGATGTCTGGAGAAATCGACTGGAAGGAAGTGAGCAGGAGATCACGCATTCCGTTGAAAGAACTACTCGGGAATGAGCTAACATCCACAACAAAGAGGATGCGACGAGTTGCTGAGTTTGACTGGCATCTGCTTCACCGGGCGACACTTTTGAATGGACCGACCGATATCGCACTGTCTTTTGTCGACTACATCGACAAAGCGAATCGAGAAGCTCGCAGGTTTGAGCAGCTTACTGAAGACAGCATTCGCTTCGTGCAAGAAGTGGAGGCCGTTGCCCAAGCACCGGTTTCGTTGATTTCCACCAGGTTTGATTTCCGATCCATCATCGATCGGCGTACGTGGAGAGGGGAGCCTCGGGAATGAGAGTTGAGGACCTCGTCGCCACCTACCCGCTCGTCTGCCACATGGCCGAAGCAGGAGCGTGGGACAGCATCTGTAAGCTCGGACTTCTGAGCACGTCGGCGCTGCTCGACCTGTATCAGGTCCCTCCGGAAATCCGCTATCCCATCGAGTGTGAGCCCCGAAAGGAATCAGTTGTTCTTCGCCACGACGGTCTGCCGGACGTCGTGATACGCGACCAAAAGGTTCTTAGAGAATCGACTCTGAGGAAGGTCCTCATCGACATGACTCCCGGTGAATGGTGCCGACTCCTGAACAGCAAAGTGTTCTTCTGGGTGGACGAGGCTCGACTGGATCGACTGCTCATTGGGAAGCCCTATCGGGATCGAGCCCATGACGTGATCACTATCGACACGGCCGAGTTGGTACGCCTCTACTGCCCTCGAATCTCCCTGACTCCGTACGTAAGCGTCCGGTGAACCCATCTTGATCTGTGGTGCCGGCGTGTGGAATGGCTGCGGCGAACTCAGGAGGTTGCGGTCGTCCGGGCAGGCTGCCAACGATCGGGCAGGAGTTCGTCGAGCCGGGTGTGCGGATGCTCGCCGATACGCTCGAAGATGTCGCGCAAATAGTCGAAGGGGTCGATGTCGTGCCTGCGGCACGTGGTGATGAGGCTGGTCAGGACCGCTCCGGTCCGCCCGCCGTTGTCGCTACCGTAGAACATCCAGTTCTTGCGGCCGATGGCGATCCCTCGCAGACTGCGCTCGGCCGGGTTGTTGTCGATCTCGAGATCCCCGTCCTCCAGGTAGCGGACCAACGCCCGCCAGTTCGAGAGCGCATAGCCGATGGCCACCCCGATCGGAGACTTCGGCAAGACCTGTTCCCGCTCCTTTTCCAGGTAGGCGTGGATGTCGTCGAGAATCGGCCCCGAGCGCCGGCGCCGTAACCGATCACGTTGCTTTGCCGTCAGCCTGGCCTTTCGGGCCTCCCGTTCGACGTCGTACAACAGCCGGATGTAGGCCAGTAAAACCGTCGAACGCATCACGTCCGACGACTGGGCCTCGAAGAACTTGCGCCGGGCGTGTGCCCAGCAGGCCACCTCAACGACCGGGCGTCTGGGATCCTGATAGAGCTGATCGTAACCGGCGTAGGCGTCCGCCTGCAGATATCCGGTGAAGTCGTCGAGGAACGCTTGCGGTCCGGCCCGGCTGCGATTGGGCGTGTAGTCGTAGACCGTGTAAGGATGCCGGTCGTCCCCCACGTAGGTCCAGATCCGACCCACCCGGGTCCGCGATCGGCTCCGGTCGAGGACGTTGACCGGCGTATCGTCGGTTCCGACCACCTTCGAGCTCAGGACCTCACGCTTCATCCGTTCATACAAAGGATCGACGAGTTCGGCGCATTGCCGCATCCACCCGCACAGGGTCTGGCGCGACAACTCCACGCCCTGCCGCCGATAGATGCCTTCCTGACGATACAGCGGCAAATGGTCGGCGTACTTCGAGACCGCCACCTGGGCCAGCAGTCCCGGCCCCGGCCTTCCCTTGTCGATCGGCGCCCGCGGTTTGTCGGCCGTCACCACCGTGCATCCCTTCCGGCAGGCGTACTTTTGACACGATTCCTCGATCACCTGAAAGCAGGCCGGGACGTACTCGAGCCGTTCGCTCGTCTCCTCTCCGATGTGGTGCAGGGGATCCCCGCATTCGGGGCAGTGCCGTTCGTCCTCCCCGAGGTCGTAGACCACCCGGCGGCGCTCGAGCGAGGCCGGCAGCGGCCGGCGACCATGGCCTCTCCTTTGCGGTTTCGGCGCGGGGGTCTCTTCTCTGGCCGGGGGTGTCCGATCCTTGCCGCTTTCGACGATCCCGGCGGCAAACAAGAACAGCTGGTTCTCGTCCACCCGCTCCCGCCGTGCTCCGTAGCGGTGACGCAGCAGCTGTTCCAACAGGTGTTGGGCCTGGCGCAGTCGACGCCGGCTCGTCTCCAGATCTTCGACCAGTCCCAGGATGATGGCCCGCAGCGCCCCCGGATCGGCCGGCAGCCGGGTGGGATCAAGCTCCATGACGCGCTTTGGCTTCCTCGCGTTCGGCCCGCTCCAATTCGACGGCCAGGTCCACCCACCGGTTGACCAGGTCGCGCAGCTCGTTTGTAGTTGGCCACCTTGTGGCGGGTCGCCTCGAGCCGATCCTGTTTGACGAACCGCGAGCTGCTCTTGCCCCGCCAGGTGAAGCTCAACTGGTAGTAGGGCCCGTGCTTTTGGGGGTCGTCGGGATCCTTGCAGCGGCAGCCCGGCGTCCCGCAGACGTTGTACTGTTCGGAGAGGCTCCCGGGGTGGATCGGCCCCAGAGCCGCCAGCTCGGTTTGGATCTGCTCGATCTGTTGGCGCAGCGTGGTGGAGGAAACGTTTGTCATACCCGAGAGCATAGCAGAGCTCTCGGCTTTTGTCCACCCCTAAATGCCCTCTCCCGGCAATCCTTTTCATCCCCTTGCCGCGCCGCTTCCGTTTCCCCCGCCAAAGCGTAGCGCTTGCGCCGTCGGCCCCGACCCAGATCGATCCCCTCCAGCAGCACGCCCAGCTCCCAGGCCGCGATCTCCTTGCGTCCCGTCTCGGCAAAGGGAAAGGCGAACGTTCCCGCCTCCAACCGCTTGTACCAGATCGCCCATCCGTCCCGGTCCCAGTACAGGATCTTCACCCGATCCGAGCGGCGATTGCAGAACACCAGCAGGTGACCCGAGAAGGGATTGCAGCCGATCACGTGCTCGGCCATCATCGACAGTCCGTCGAAGGAGCGCCGCATGTCGCAGGGCACCGTGCACAGATAGACCTTGACGGCCGCCGGGAAACTCAGCACCCACTCGTCTCCACCACCCCGAGCACCGTCCGCAGCGTCTCCTCGTCCACTCCCCGGCCGATGCGCAGCCGACGTCCGTCAATCAGGACCAGCTCCAGACCGGCTTCCAGCCCTGCCGCCTCCTCGCTGACCAGCGCGAAGCTCGCCCGGCTCTCATCTGTGGGCTTGCGTTTCGAGCCGCCGCGCTCGTTCGTTCTCAACCGGCGCTGCCACCAGTGAAACTGACTCTCGCTCAGATCATTCCGCCGGCAGAACTCCCGGATCGACAGTCCACTGCCGGCCGCCTCCCGGATCGTCTTCCGCCAGTACCGCTCCTTCTCCACATCCCGCTTCGCTCGCCCCATCGGATCCCTCCGGTCCAGTTCGCACTCCTCGGCACAGGCACCACGCCCCGCGCCACTGTCGCGGAGTATCCGTCGGGAGGCTACTGAAGGAAAGATGGGTTCACCGGACGCTTACTAAGTACGCTCGATGGCAATGCCGGAAGACCAGGTCGAGACTGAGAAGATCACCTTCGACCCGCGAATTTATGAGGATCCCATCCACTCGCCAAGTGCCGCACCAAGAACTTTGAACCCAGAATCCTGGGAACCCCTCCCAAACCCGGCCGGCTCAGTCGGCTGCGACTTCGGACGTCGTAGTAAGCATTTCTATCGTCTGAAATCTTCCGGAAATCGTAGCGTCACGAAAGATCGCATCTTGACCGCGTGCTTTCCGACAATCAATGGTTCGAACCTCCACTGCCGAACCGCCTCCAACACAGCTTGTGATAACCTTGGATCGCCCTTTATGACTCGAGCTGACGCGACCTTCCCCGTGTCATCAACAAGCAACTCAACCACAACTTCCTCTTCTAAGCCGGCCAGGCTTGCTTCCCTCGGTTCGACTGGATCCGCGCGATGGAGCAGTCGCGACAGCAAGATCCTTGACCCAAGTCGGATTGAAGCTTCTGGCCAGCCGCTTCCGTCATTCGCCGGACCTGTCGAGGGCGAACCCGAGCTCGTTTCAAAGAGGTGAGCATGGATAGTCCGTGATTCTCGCTCAACGAATAGCTTTGTTACCGGTGACCATTCATACGAAGTAACACTTACATCATCCGGGTTCGAAGCTCCGGTGAAGATCTGAATGCGATCCAAGTATGGGTACTGGAACTGCGGTTCAACGGAAAAACCGTATTTGTACGGTTGATGGAATACGATCCGAGGAACTGGCACGAGCTGAATGACGACTGCCTCTGAACCCATCCCATCTGACCAACTGGTCAATATTTCGTCCGCGCCGTCTCCAGTCAGATCAATGTTTGAGAATTGTTGGATTCGGCTGAAGTCCGGTTCGTAAACAAGAGTGGCACTGTCAGAATCTTGCTTGAGAATGACAAGCTTATGCCAACGCTTGCCGTAGTCCGAGAACTGAACCTCGCAATTGAAGATCGTATCTCCAGCCTCAGTGGTCCAGAAGGCTACAAACTCGGACTCCTCGACTAGGTTGGCACTGGTCGCGGCACCACAGACAATCAAGGCGATTTCAACGACAAGCATTGTGAGGCACCATCGTTTATTCTTCATTGGGGGAGCACCTTCTTGAGAACTGGCATTGGATCCGAACCGTTTTCAAGTGCCTCCTTCAGTTCTTGTTCACAACTCACTATCTGGTCAGCGTAGCCCTTGGCACCGTGGCTGTATCTGTCGAGCGCTTGCCAGACGCTTCCTCCTACCGACGACCAATCAGAGATCAGCCACCCCAAATAGGCAGTCCCCGTGGCAATATTGAATCCAGGCTGAAAGATTCTTCCGCCGGGGGAGAACCACCCGTTGATTGTCTCGGCCGAGAACCCGTTTTCTCCAAATCCCCCAGGCTCCCCACTCCAGATGTCTAGCGCCGCTGCAGGCAGGATCTGAAGAAGACCGCTTGCTCCGGTCTTCCCGTTGACCGCCCATGGCCGGAATTTGCTTTCTCTATAAGCTTGGCAGAGAATCAACTCATCACTTTGCCCGGAGAGATTATTCGCTTTCACGATGTTCTGCATCGCCGAGAACGAAAGCGCCTTCAACGCGGGCGTCTCACCGGTCTGTTGTTTCGTCGGCGGAGGAACGGGAGGATTCGGGGGCGGAGGCTCGGCGGTCCAACTGTAAATGCAATAGTATTTCTTCCCGCCTGACCAGCTCGATTCGCTTCCCGCTTCCTCCGGTGTTTCATATGTGATTTTGACCGAATTCTCCATAATTCCGCAGTCTACTAGCGTCCATTGCATGCCATTCGGGTCGACAAGTGACGTTGGTGCGTTCCCAACATATGAATAGCGATTTAGGCGCTGCGGGTTCGCCGTATTGCCCAACGCAGGATCCACGCTCATCCATCTCCCGTGACTTGACGCCAGATACCGCGCCCCGAAGTAATCGAGGCCCGATTCCTGATCCCTTTCCTTGCCGGAGAACTCGTGGGTTGTTGCGGTACCGGCAAACAGTTCTCCAAACGGGAGATAGCGATAGGTTTCGCTGAGGGTTCCGCTGACATCCATGCGCGCCGCCACACTGCCCAGATGATTGGTGACAAAAAACTTCGTCGTCGAACTGCTGTACTCGACCAGCTTACCACCGAGGCCCGAGACGAAGAACTTGGTCCACGAGCCCGAAACCTTCTCGCCGATCCCCCAGTAATAGTAGGTCGTCACCCCTCCGGCAACCTTCCAGACCCGCTCGCCATTGGGGCCGTAGCCGTAGGTCGCGGTGACTCCCGCATCGACGGTGATCAAGCGGTTTTCGGCATCGTACGCATAGGTGTGCGTGCCGTCGCCCGTGACATTGCCGGCGGCATCGTAGGTCCAGCCGCTTACCCGATTTGTCGTGGTACTGATCGTCAGGGTCTCGGTCGGTACGCCGCCCGATCCCGACTGGCTCAGCCGGTTGCCGTAGCGGTCATAGACCCAGGAGAGGCTCCAGACACTGGTCTCCGCCGAGTCAAGCCGGTAGAGTTCGTCGTAGTGATAGGTCTCCGAGTAGTTGGGATTGACCTCGTCCTGGATCGCCTGGAGATTGAGGTCCGTGAAGTTTTGGCCTGCACCAGTCCCATCGTTGTCGATAGAATCGATCCAAAACCGCGACTCCCGGAGGAGCCCTCGCATTCGCCCATTGCGCCCCGGGCGATCACCTCTCTTGAATTCTCCCGTGAGTTATCGGCCCATTCAGCATCTCCTGCAGCCTGTGTAGGGCGATCCTTCTTGCTCCTGCCGATCTCATTCTTCCGATTGAAGTACGAACGGCCTCTGTGATGTCCGTTCTTTTCCGTAGGTCGCAACGTTCCTGACCAACAATCCAAACCACGGTTATGAGCGCCTCACGAACCCGATCATCATCAGTCTGTACCAATCGGTCTCGGAGCAATGGGAGAATTTCACATCCATGACCCGCGAGTGTGGCAATCGGCATATACGGTGGGTGCATTGCTTGTCCGCAGATGAATATCTCAACTTGGTCGTTCATCGAGTACTCGCTGAAAGGGCGTCTCGCAGAGGGCAATGCACTGAAGTACTCCCTGCAGACCGGAGGGCCTTCTGGCAAGCAGCCAGCTATCCCGTTTAGGCACAGTGCCACTAGAAACGCCCGTTTTACGTTACCGACAAACACGGGTGCCTTCTCCTCCGGCTAACTGCTCCCGCACTTTCACCATGATTTCACTAGCATTCTGGTTTGCCCACTCTTCAAATCCTATATCGGAGTATCCACCATTGTGAAAAACGTTCCATGCCCACCAGGTGACGTACGTGTAATAGAACCACTCCCTGCCCAAGAATTCATAGTTCTCGATTTGCTCCAAGTGTGTGAATTCATGGGCGAACAGCCACAGGCCAGCGTCACTGCCAGGATCTGTTCCAGGCTTCAAAGGATCGTAGAAGACAATGGGAAAGAGGGTGATCCCACGCCATCTGTCTGTTTCACCAAGCGTGACAAGTCCAGGATAACTCCACGGGACCGGGACAACCGGTACGCTGTCCAAGTCTAAATCAGGAAAGTAGGGTGCGAGCAGATCCTTTGCCCATTGGGATATGCAATCCGATTCGACCTCCTTCCATGGAATCCTTCTAACGGGATCCTGTTCCTTGGTTGGAGGTTTCGCGGGCGGTGTTGTTGGCGGTGGGGCATCGGGATACCAATTGTATATGCAGTAATATTCTTCTTTTTGAGTAGAACCCGGAAGGCCAATTACGCGGGTACCCGTGTCGGCAACTCCGCAGTCCACGATGCGCCATTCCTCGCCGTTTGGATCGTACTTGCCAATGGGATCGTTCCGGGAATAAGCATACCTATTTAGAGATTGTGGGTCATGGGCCTTCCGAAAGACCGGATCAACACTCATCCACCGGCCGTGATTGGACGCCAGATACCGTGCCCCGAAGTAGTCGAGCCCTGATTCCTGATCCCGCTCCTTGCCGGTGAACTCGTGGGTGGTTGCGGAGCCCGCAAAAAGCTCTCCAAACGGAAGATAGCGGTAGGTTTCACTGAGGGTTCCACTGACATCCATGCGCGCCGCCACACTGCCGAGATGATTGGTCACAAAAAACTTCGTCGTCGAACTGCTGTACTCGACCAGCTTACCACCCAGGCCCGAGACGAAGAACTTGGTCCAGGAGCCCGAGACCTTCTCGCCGATCCCCCAGTAGTAGTAGGTTGTCACGCCTCCGGCAATTTTCCAGACCCGTTCACCGTTGGGGCCGTATGCGTAGGTCGCGGTGACTCCCGCATCGACGCTGATTAAGCGGTTTTCGGCATCATAGGCATAGGTGTGGGTGCCGTCGTTGGTGACATTGCCTGCGGCATCGTACGTCCAGCCGCTCACCCGATTTGTAGTGGTACTGATCGTGAGGGTCTCGGTCGGCACGCCACCCGATCCCGACTGGCTCAACCGGTTGCCGTAACGGTCGTAGACCCAGGACAGACTCCAGACACTGGTCTCCGCCGAGTCAAGCCGGTAGAGTTCGTCGTAGTGATAGGTCTCCGAGTAGTTGGGATTGACCTGGTCCTGGATCGCCTGGATCATGCCGTTTTGCGGGGTGCCGAAGTCCGCCGACTCCTCCCGGATTTCGATCCCGTCGAAGTAGGCGGTTGTGGTGTAGCCGCCGTCTTTGACACAGCGCACCTTGACGCCGGCCGTCGAGGCCGCCGTGTCGAACGTTCCGGTGACGTATTGCCAACTTCCGACGGTTCCGGTATTCGCCTGGAGGTTGAGGTCGGTGAAGTTCTGGCCTTCGCCGTTGCCGTCGTTGAGGTCCAGGTAGACGTTGCCGCTCCCGTAGGAGCTGATATAGATCCAGCCCGAAAGGCGATAGTGGGTCGAGCCCCGGACCTTGGCGTAGTTCGACAAGGTCGCGACAGTCGTCGAATAGCCGCCCAGTTTCATCGAGTACGCTCCCGCCTTCGCCCGAGCTCCGTCCCGGTAAGCGTAGGTCGTTTGATTCCAGCCTACGGCATTGGTCGATGAGCCGGCTTCAAAGCTCGAGTTCGCCACCGCCACCCCACCGTCCCGGTAATCGTAAGTCCAGGCCGCGGCCGGAGCCGTCGTGCCGGCGGTAATCGACAGCTCATCGGCATAGAAGACGGCCGAGGTTCCGGACTGGCCTCCGTCGTGGACCACGCGGACCTTGACTCCAGTCGTCCCGGCCGCGGTCGTAAACGTCGTCGAGACGCGCTGCCACGTGCCGACTTTCGACGTGTCGGCAAACGCTTGGGCGTTCGTAAAAGCCTGCCCCTGGGCATTTCCGCCGTCGGGATCGATGTAGACGTTGCCCGAGTGGTAATAGGACAGGTAGAGGTAGCCGGACAGGGTGTAGGTGGTACTGCCCTGGACGGCGATGTAGCTACTTGCCGAGGCCAGGGCCAGCGATCCTGAGGCCAGCTTCAACGAGTACTTGCCGGTTAGGGCCGCCTCGTCGCTTCTGGCCGACCCGAGGATCTCCGACCAGTCGGAGGCATCGCCGCCCGATCCCGATTCGAAGCCGGCATTCGCAAAGGGAATGTCGATGTTTCGGACCTCGTGATGCTGGAGTTGTCCGGTCACGGGATGGTATCCCCGCCGAAGCTCCCGATTGTTCCCCAGGAGGGCATAGTCGGGTTGTCCGGCCGAGTTGTAATTAATCGACGAGAGGAGATTGGCCGGATGCTGGGCGTCGACCCAGCTCGAGGTCAGATCGGTCAACTGGCCGATCCCGTTGTAGCTGTAAGTCAACGTCTCGTTGTTCGGATACTCGAACGACGTGCGTTGGCCGGCGAGATTGTACGTATAGTTCACTTCTTCCTGGGAGTTCGACGGAAGCGACAGCCACTGACGGGTCGTGCGGCCCGCGACATCGAACTCGGCTCCGCCCGAGACGTTGTTCGCCGACGACCAGCTGCTCATGTGGCCGATCCCGTAGGTGCCTTGATCGTAGGTGTAGGTCGCCGACGGCGTCACACCGCCATCACCCGAGTAGGTCCGCCCGGTGGGCCGATTGATATTGTCGTAGGAGTAGTTGGTCACCCAGTTGCGGGCATCCGTGCGGGTCGCAAGCCTTCCGGCGTCATCGTATGTGTACGACGTTGTGCCGTTTTCGGGATGAAGCTCGGAGACCAGGCGTCCCAAGCTGTCGGACCGGAAGGTCCGGGTCTGAGAGCCCTGAATGATGTCCCGATAGGTGGTGCGGGCATAGTTGATCAGGACGCCGTCGCGGCGTCGGCCGTTGGTCAGGTAGTTCGTATCGGGCCGCTTCTCGTACTGCGTCGCGTAGGTGTAGCTCAGATCGGAGTACTTGGCGTCCTCTCCCACTTCGATCAGGTCGCCGTCCATCCCATAGACGTAGACCCGGCCCCGGCGGGTGCCGTCGAAGACGCCGACAAACGAGGCGCCGTGAAGGCCCGAGAGGGGACTTTCCCCGAACTTGTACCGATACTCGGTGTTGTTGGAGGATGCGCTCCCGTCCGGGGGAATGACCTTGAGAACCCGGCCGAGCCCGTCATAGCGCTTTTCCGTCCAGAGGACCGGTTCACCGCTTCGATAGGGCATCGACTCTCGAGCGACCTTGCCGCTACAGGTGCAGAGTTCGTATTGACGGTCGATGATGACCGGCCCTCCCACATCCTGTTCCAGCTCCGTCCGCACCAGCCGGCCGATCCCGTCAAAGTACATCGTCTGGGTCGCGGAGTCCGTGGAGGTGATCTTTCCGGTCTTTTCCGACTTAAGACGGTAAATCCCCGTATTGTACTGATCGTAGTAGGCGTAATTCTCCTGGCCCCCACCGGGCGTGTTCTTCTGGATAAGTCGATTGTAGATATCGTAGGTGAACGTACTGGATTGGCCGTTGGGATCGGTAACCTGAAAGGGGAGACCCGTATAGAAGTCGAAGACGATGTCGGTGTATTGGCTGAGGGCGTTGGTCACGCGGGTCGGAAAGGCGTAGTGGTTATTTGTGCCGGCCGCATACGTGGTCGTCGTTGAATGACTCAACGGGTCGGTGACCTGAACCGGGTTTCCGAGGATGTCGTAGTGGGTCTGGGTGGTGATCCAGCGATTTTCGGACACAAGGTATGCCTGGACCTGGGTCACATTTCCGCGGTTCGTGTAACTGGTCGTAAAGGTCGGGTCGTGCTGGGCGGGGCTCGTTCGATCGGTCAGTGCGTATTGGTCGTAGTTGTACACCGTCGCTTGGACCACGTACTCGTCGGAGGTGCCGTTCCAGGCCGTCTCCTCGACGCGGCGGAGTTTACTGATATAGCGAGTCCAGTCGAAGGTATCGTATTCGAGATGCCGGGCGCGAAGCGGGTAGTAGTAGTTAATGCGATCCCCGTCCAGGACCTTCTCCCGAGTCAGGCGGCCGAAGTAGTCGTAGGTCCTTTCGGTCCGAACATAACTCGGTGTTGCGGCCAAGGCGGACCGCTCCTCGGTCAAACTGACCGAGATGCGCTTACCATAGCTCGTGTCGGCCCAGCCGGATTCTGAACTGCGAAGCTCGGTCGTCCCGTTCGTGTCATAGACGGTCTGCACCTCCCGAAGTAACGCGCTGTTTTCCGTGGAACCGTAGAAATCAGTGACCACTTTGCTGCCGTCCGGTTTCGTCTCCGTGGTTTGCGTAATGTTGTTGTCGGAGTCCCGGACGAAACTGTAGGTGGTCGCGAAGGGATAGCCGTCCAGTGGATCGACGGTTACGCTCGAGACCCTGCGGCTGACCCGCTCCGCATACTTCAGTTGCTCGCCCCAAATTGCGGTTGTGGTTTGATTGGCGGTCGGAACCGGGGGTGTCGCATAGTCGAAGGAGACCGTAGCCCCGGTCGGCAACGTGAGTTCGTCCAGCTGATAGGTACTCACATCCTCCCACTGCTCGGCCTCGTTCTTGACGTGATCCGTCGCGTAGGTGATCGAGTAACCCGTCCCATTCGGCAGCCCGATCGACGTCAGCACGCGATAATCGGAGAGCCCATAGATCGTGCCGTAGTACTTCCGCCAGGAACCGTTGTGGTACTCAATGGCGTCCAAGTCGACCGGGACACTCGAATAGTCAAGCTCGTAGGTCAAGGTCTGATGGCCCGTACCGTCCCGGTTCAGGATCTGAATTTCGGTGACATAGGACCACTCCGAGTCTCCATAAACGAAGTTGATCTCTCGTCCCAGGGTATCGATGATCTGGGTGGGGCGCCACAGCGATCCGGAGTATTGGCTGTAGACGTAAGTGATGCGGTTGCCGTTGCGATCGACATGATGCACCTTGTGCTGGGTGTCGTAGACGCTGAAGTCCCAGAAGCTGCCGTCGGGGTAGACCACCTTCTTGGTAGAGGGAATGTAGGCGATGTAGCTGCCGTCAGCGGCCAAGAACCGGTTGCTGACGTTCTGGTTCAGAACGTGAACGGCGCCGTCTGGAGTGGTGAAGTAGTAGAGACTGTTTGGGACCTCTTCTTTGATGGAGGGCCAGATGTTCAGTAGCCAACGTCCCGAGTGAGGTCCGGGCAAATAGCTGTTGATATTGAATCCGTAGCGGTATCCCTCCCAGGTGTACATCTGCCACGGCTCGAGCCAGAGCTGCTTGCTGTTGTAAGTGGCCGTGATGTTGAGATCATGCCCGGCCCGGCCTGCAAGGGATAGAATCGGAATGTGCAGGTTGTAACCGCCGGTATATTGATTGACGTTGAGCGAGTAGAGGCCTCCCGAGGAGAGGAACCCACCGTAGGTTGAAGTCAACTGATAGCCGTTCTTGTTCTCTTCCGCTTCATACGGGTCGTCGGCCAAGACGGCTGAGAAGGTCAAACAGCTGGCCAAAAGCGCAAGGAGGTACCGTGTGCTGGTGTTCATTAGCGGCCTCCTTCCTCAACCAGAGCCAGGTCCTCGTCGGTGAAGGTCGGACTGAAACTGACCGTCTCAATCCGCAGGGCATGAATCGGCTCCTCGTTCATCCAGCGGACGATGCGCGTCGCAACCGGCACTTTGCCAACGAGCGTGTACTCCTCGTAGGTCAGTGCGAAGTCCGACCCGCGGTTGGGGTCGATGAATCGCGCGCTCTGTAAGAGCAACGTCGTGGCGTCAAATGTCAGTTCGACCTGAACCGGCGGCTGGTCGTAGCCGATGAATTCCTTCTTGTCGATCTGGGTTTCGAACCAGTACTTTCCCTGCTCGAGGCCCGCATAGCGAAATGAGGCCAGACGTGACAAAAGACTCATGGGGAGAATCAACCGGTCGTCGGTACCGACGATCCGTCTTCTCGGAGCGGCCAGCGCGCGATCGGAAGGGGCCGCTTGACCAATCGACCCGTCGCGTATCTCGCGAAACGTCGGCGTCTCGAAGTGGCTTCGCTCACCCGCGGCCCGAAGCGTGAAAGCCTCTGCCACCTTGGTGCCTTCAAAGTGTCCTGTGACCTCGAAGCGGCCGAGTTCGGATACGACGGCCCGACCGCCGTAGCGTTCCAAAATCTGGTCGGCAACCGACTGGGCCGGAAGCAGGGCGGTGAGGAGAAACAAGGCGGGAAGCACAAGCACTGGCTTCACTTTCATGACAGACTCTCCCGATCGAAAGTTTCGGTTTGAGGAAACCCGTCGCTCGAGCGGGATGTACCATAACGTGGTTCTCGCCCCCAAGAATTTTCATAATGTCCGAACACTTCGGGGCAAAAGTGTTCGGAATACCCGAACACTCTGGTCTGCTCCGGCCGTTTCACGAGGGGGCGTCGTGTGGCGTCTGAGAGGATGATCGCTCGAGATGCTCTTTTGGGGTATTGACAGGACCGAAACCCGTCGATAACGTTTCCCGACAAAGTGATGCCAAGGGGGAAATAGCCATGGATTGCGGGCAATCGGTGAATGATTTTGTCAGACAACGGCTTCGAAGACTGCGCCTGATGAGAAATGTGGGCTTGAGGGAGCTTGCGGAGCGGGCCGGGATTCCCACGAGTTCCTACGCCTCGATGGAGGCCGGAGCCTACCGGCTGAACCTGGAGTCGCTGTTCCGGGTGCTCGGGGTGCTCGAGGCCGATATCTCGGCAGTCTGGCCGACAGAATCGTCAGGAACCCGCGCCGAGGACAGCGAACTCCTCTACCTGAGGCGGCTTCAGGAATTTCGCCTCGGAGAAGTCATCCGGCTCTCCGGGGCTGAAGGGGGTTCCCTGTTTGAGGTTCGTGGCCGGTCGTGCCGGATCGTGATGTATCAGAACTTGAGCGACTTCCTGCTCGATCGCTGTCTGGTCCGCCTGGAAAACGGCCATCCTCCCAGTGAAGGCCTGTGGTGGCAGCAGAACTACCTCGACGCCACCTACCATTTCTTCCTCAAGGCGGAAGGGTGCCCGGGCTACGTGGAGAAGCTGGTTCAGCACTACCTGGTCAACTGGTGTGCGCTGTTCTCTGACGACTCAGAACACTAGAGCCCGAACCAGCCTGAGTTCCAGCGCGGAGAGCACGCGAATGTCGTTGAGACTGGCCGAGAGTTTGCTCTTCCAGGACATTACCCAATAGGTGGCGTAGAAGGCGGCAATCAGTCCGTAGGACTTCAGACCCAGTTCCCGTGTCCGGATGAGCCCCAGGACGTCTGCCCTGAGCGAGCGGGAATACTCCGTGAAGAGGAACTTTCCTCTGCCCGATTTTGACATCAGGTACTGCGTGTCGGGCGCTTCCAGCATGATCAGGATCACTTCCAGATTGAGGTTGGCTTCACTGAGCTTCTTGCGATCCGATTCCCGGATCTCGATCCGAGCCAGGTGGTAGTAGGCCGCAACGACGGCCACACAGGCGACCAGTCCCAGGAAGTAGATTTCAATGTAGTCATCGAATCTCATTGGCTGGATGGCCTCTCGTAGAGAAGGTGCAGCATTAAACGGACACTCCGCTGTAATCCCAGGTTCAGCGTGCGCTGTTCCGCCGACGCACTTGCCGGTGCGTAGTTCCAAAGTCCGACGGTGAAGATCACCAGGGCCACACCGTAGATCGCCGGGACTCCGAACTGGAAGACCTCAAATCCGATTCGGTCCTGGAAATAGCTCACGAAATTCAACGACTGGCAGGTGACCATCAGGGTCATCCCACCCAGAATAGCCTTGAGGTTCTTACCCGGGTCAATGTCCCGTCGTTCCAGCAGGTAGAGGTAGATCAGCAGGGTCAGGACCATTTGAAAGACCAGACTGACGGCCTGAACCCGATCGTAGCCGTAGACCGGTAAGAACCCGATGAACACGAACACGGGAAGCCCCACGAGGATCGAGAGCACCGCGAGCACGTTGGTGGCGTGGGGAGACTCGCTGCCGGTCCGGAAGTTGCGGCGAGCCAGGTCGATGAGCACCCAGATTTGGAAGGCCGGAGTCAGAGTCGAATACGTGTAGTAGTCAATTCGGTACGCGGTCGAATTCAATCCAAATTGGAGGATGATCCACTCCGAAACCAGGGTTGCAATGGTCTCGAAGACCAGATAGCCGAAGAAAACGCGGTAATCCGAAACCAATCCTTTGCTCACCATCCGAAAAACCAAAACCAGTAACAGCCCCGTGTTGAACAACATTGGGATCTCAGACAGCGACATCCCCTGAAGTCTATTCGCGACTTCCAGCTTAGATCAAGAATTCCTTTCCGGTCACCTCTTTTCGGACATTCCGAACACCTCGAGCCGAAAGTGTTCGGTCCTTCTGAAAATTTTTGGTCCCAAGCGTGTGCCGGGTCTAGTCTGCGCGGGTCCGATGGACAGAAAGGGAGTGTGGAGATGGTTGAATGGATTTTGGTTGCGACTTTGACGGCCCTGTCGTTCGTAGCACTGACAGACACGCAGACCGGCTCTGGAACGGAGAGCCAGGACCCGATTGTACAGACCGAGGACTGCTGTCCGACGCCGCCGCCCCCACCGCCCTGCCGCGACGGCAACTGCTAAATGCATGACAAAGGATCAGCCAGGGGGCCCGTGGCGCGGGAACCTGGATTCTCGCGACGGTAATGCCCCAACGGATCACGAGAGAGGATCCTGGATCCCGGTGGCCGACGCACAAAAGGTCTCTGGGGCCGTTTTCCCGACTCTGCTCATCGAGCCGGAGGGCCGAGTTCTGCTTGCCAATCCCGCCCTGTCGCAGCTTCTGCGCCGGCCCTCCGATTTAATCGCCGATCGGAGGCTGGATCAGCTTATTGCGACGCGACAGCAAGAGACGATGCCGGATTGGCTGAAGCGCCTTCGTGAAATCGAGTCGTTTCCACATGAGTGTGACGTCGAGATGGTGTGCGGCGACGGCAGTTCCCTGAAAACGAAGTGGAGTGTTGCGGCTGCGGGACTTCCCGAGCGGCGTCTCTTTCTCATGACGATTCAATCGAGATCCAACGTTTCTCCAGCAGAAGCCGCCCCACCTCGACACCCAGACATCTCTCAACTGGAGGCACTCAGTCTACTGACGGCCGACGTGGTCCATGACTTCAAGAACATGCTGACGATCATTGCGGTCCGCTCCCAGTTGGCCCAGAGCCATCTGCGTCCCGGGCGACCGGAACATGAGGCGTTGACGGAAATCGATCGAACCGCACAGCAGGCAGGCCGTCTGGCGGATCGCCTCCTGGAGCTGTGCCGGAAGTCGGTTCAAGATCCCGCCCGACTCCACCGAAAGACAGGTGGTTGCGATCGATAGCCGAGCAAGTTCATGAGATGGCAGGGCGCCGATGCCTGCAGTTGGGCAAGGAAGTGCGGCTCAAAGACAATTTTGCTCAAGTCCGATTGGGCTCGATGCTTGATGAATAGATCCCCTGCAAACGTGCTCAACCGATTGGGAGGTAACTGATGAACACACCTTTACTCCGTAACTTGATCAGCGGGTTTACGCCCAAACCGGCACCGATTCCGTCGATCGACTTCTCGGGGGAATGGAAGAACGGCCTTGGGTCGGAGATGACCCTGCAAGTTCTGACTAGCGGCCTCGTTGAAGGGACGTACAAGACGAATGTGGGTTTGCCCCCGCCGACGGAGGAGTTCGAACTTCGCGGATTTGCCTCAGGCGATCTCATTGCATTTGTGGTGAATTTTGGGGCCTACGGGTCGTTGACGGCCTGGGCGGGACAACACACAGTCGACAGCGGCGTCGAAAAGATCCACACGCTGTGGCACCTGGCCCAAAACGTTCCGGACCAGGACGAGCCGGAAAGGCTCTGGGCGGGCATTCTGGCGGGTTGCAACGTCTTCACGAGAGCCTGAATGCAGGTTGGGCGGATCTTGCCCTGCCATCTGGAGCATTCACCATTCCCGCCAACGCGTTAACGAGCGGCACGTCGGCGGGCGAGTGATGGTGTGCGGCAGCGTCTGCGTGAAGGCGCGGCGTTGAGTCAGAAGAGACGACACAAACGAACTGTCGACTCTTACTGGAGGTCGATGATGGCGAACGACTATGTCAATCGAAACGCCCAGGATAACGGAGACCACGAAGTTCACAAGCAGGCCGTGGCCGAGATGGTCCTCGAGAACCAGCGGCTCAAAAAAAGTTTGGGCCTCTGAATCGGCGGAGATACGAACGGATGACCGCCGAAATCAAACTCGAAATCCTGCGGGCGGTGGAGGCCGCTTCTGTGCCCGTTAATCGAACCCTGGCGCAGCTGGGCATTCCTCGATCGACCTACTACCGCTGGCGCACGAACTTCCGCCGACGGGGCCGGGCAGGACTGCACGATCAGCCTTCGTCCAGACGGCGAGCCTGGAACCGGATCCTGCCCGCCGAACGGGATCAGGTTCTGCAAATTGCTCTGCTCTACCCGGAGTGGTCGTCCCGCGAAGTCAGTTGCCACATCACCGACCAGTGCGGCTTTACGATCTCCGAGTCGTCCGTTTACCGGATCCTGAAGGCGGAAGCGCTGATTCCAGATCTCGAACAGAAGACGTTTCCGGCCGGATCGGAATACGCGATCAAGACCACGGCGCCGAACGAGCAGTGGCAGACCGATGCCACCAACCTGCTGGTCAAGAATTGGGGCTGGTATAGCTGATGATCTGAGGTGAAGACCGGTGGCGGGAGTAACTGGGATCGGTTGGCATTCTCCGATTGTCTGCGATGGCCTGTTAAGTTGACAGTACCCCCCCATACCGCCCTAGCCGATCAGCCCTTCGATCTCGAATTGCGGCAAGTGATCGGCTAGAGACTTCAAGGCTGGCGGGAGGGTATCGGAGATGGCCGTACTGTTGGAGTCGTCCTTCTCGGCATCGATTGAGGACCGCGGCTCTTTGAGGTTTTCCGGTTTCCAGCTCTCTTGTTAGGTAGGGGCCAGGTCATGAAGCCACGGTCTCCGGTTGAGTTCTGTGGTCGGGGATGTTGCTCTCTTTGTTTGACCTCATGATGGGAAGACTTCGATTGGTGATGGTTCCAGACATGATCAAGGATGCCGTTCCCGAGGGTTTTCGGGAGAGAAGGGCTGCTCAGTTTCTGGGCGTTGGGAACCATCTCTATCGGGGACTCGTCAAAGATGACCGGATCCTCCTTCGGCTGTTGGGTAAGACCCGGATTGATCTCCGGCAGGATCTCGAGGAAATTCCGCCCAGTCTGCCAGTCGATCGCATGGCCCAGTTGCCGGCTGATCGGAAAGGAAGCTTGCCGGTTGATGGCCGAGCGCTTAAGATGCCTTCTCAAGACCCGGCTAGACTCTACCGAAAGGAGGACTCCCTTGGGCATTAAACAACTCCCCAACGGGTCTTGGGAGATCAGCATCTATTTGCCCGGAAATCGTCGAGACAGAAATCGAAGGTGGAGACGCCGTTATCCGACCGAGGAATTGGCTCAGTCGGCCGAACTGAAGCTAAAGATCGCGCGGCTGGAAGGTCGAGTGAAGGAAGCTCTGGCCGAGCTGAACAAGACCGAGGGACCGACCTCGTCGCTGAAGGAACTGGCAGACGTGTACTACGAGCAGTACGTTCTCGTTGCGAATCGTGATCCGCAGACCAAGTTCAGTCGCTTGCGCCTGCTGACGGATCAGCTCGGGCACATCCCTGTCGAGGAGCTTTCACCCTTCGATGTGACGGTGTTCATCTCCGAGAGAAAGAAAATGCGGAACGGCCTCAGCGCGGCCACGATCAATCGAGACTTGGCCGTGCTCAAGCACATGCTGAACTGGGCGGTCGAGCAGGAGCTCATCTCACGCAATCCGATTCCGCGCCTGCGCAAGCTCCACGAGCAGCACAAGCCGGCGATCGCCGATCGGTACCTGCCGATCCTCGAGCAGGCGCTGCAGGAAACCCTAGCAAAGCTCCGACCGGAGTGCGAGCCGGTGTTTCGCTTTCTCTATGAGACGGGTTGCCGACGGGAAGAGGCACTCTCTTTGAAGCACGATCAGGTTTTCCTCGAGGATCACCTGGTCGTGCTGCCGAAGACGAAAGCCGGAGAGCTTCGCTACATCGCACTGACGCAGCCGGCGAGCGAGGCTATCCGCCGAATGCCGAGAGTCGGTGAGCACGTGTTTTACAACCCGAAGACGTTGGATCGCTGGTTCGACTGTCGCAAGCCTTGGGATTCGGCCCGCAAAGCCGCAGGCTATTCATGGCTTCGTATCAAGGACATGCGCACAGCCTTTGGAATCCGGCTCTCGAACACTCCGGGCCTCGAAAAGCACACGATTCAGACGCTGCTCGGACATTCGCGGCTGTCGACAACGGAACGCTTCTACGCGTTCCACTCACACCGGCTGGCGGTTCAACGGGGTTTGCATCTGATCGAAGGTGCCAAGCAGAAGCAGGAAGAAGAGAAGGAAGGGGCCGCATGATGGCCCCGCAGGACACAAACAGGAAAGGTGGGTCGAGCCACCGTTGCTACGCGGGTCGTAAGCTGTTGAAAAAAATGGCGCGCCCGGCCCGATTCGAACGGGCGACCTTCGGTTTCGTAGACCGGCGCTCTATCCAGCTGAGCTACGGGCGCACTCAAAACGAAAGGGGATTATACCTGAAGTTCCGGTCCGCAGGCAAAGTCGCCGGAGCGATTTGTCAGTGCAAGGGAAACTGCGAAATTCTCTTCAATGCAGAATGCCGGAGCCCGGGGGGCGGCTTCGCCTTACCCCCGGCTCTGCGAGCAGCGACATGCTTTCAAAGTCGCCCCTCCCCCGGGCACCAAAAAGCCAATTCATCCAGTTCTCCAAGCCACCCAAACTGCTGCAATCTCACGAATTCGTGCGGAATCCGACCAGGCTCGAGTCCGCCGTGTCCCCGGCGCCCGCTCCGCCTGCCGGGTTTTCCGCACTCAGGGAGGCCAGGGCAATATAATCGGGGCGATCGGCTACCGAATGGTGACGGTATTCTCGGACCACTTTCCCGTCCCGAACCAGGAAGACGCCGGGCATCTGGGTGCTGTCCCCCCGAACCTTCCCCATCCCGTACCCTTTCAGAAAAGCGGCCGTGAAACCACGGAATATCACTTTCGGGTTGATCAACTCCCAGAGGGAGCCTCTCCGGAGTTCGAAGGTGTGGTAAAGGCGCCGGGACGGATCGCTGACCGCCTGTCCGGGGCGCAGGCCGAACCGCTGTGCCAGTTCCGCACCCTCGCGGGCCGAACCCATCTGGACCACCACCAACTCGGTGCCTCGTTCGTCGATGCGGCGCTTGACCGCGGCCAGGTCTCCCATCGCCTCGCGGCAGAACGTACACCCCGCGTGCCGCAGAAAAACGATCAGTAGAGGGCCCCGCGAGGAGAGAGTCAGGAGATCCTCTCCGTCGCCGTTCCGGTATACGCAAAGAGCCTCCCGGATCGAACCGTAGGCGGCGGACCGCTCCGTTCGGAAACGCTGATAGGTGTAATGCAGGATGGCCCCGAACGGGACCAGCCAGATTCCGTCAACCAGCAAGACCAGCCAGCCGAACTTCCAGGGAAAACCGTGGAAGACGGCCGCATACAGAAAAACAGCGAGCCCGGCCACATTCGAAACCAGGCCGATCAGAACCAGGCGCCAGTAGCGGGCAGGGTCGAACGCGGCGACCGCGTAAGCAACTCCGTAAATTGCCACCGCAACCCCGACGACTTCCCAGACCAGAGACACCACCGGGGACTCGACGCCGAGCATCCGGAAGGCATTCCCAGTGAACACGGAGAGCAGGGCGCCGAACACGAAATTGGACAGCGCTGCCATCCAGAGAACCCAAAACATCCAGCGGGACTCTGGAAGGCGTTCAGACTGCAATTTCACCATAACTTCTCAATGTACCACCGAATCGAATGCCCACCGGTAGACCTGGCCGAAATCCTTCGCGAAATGAATCGTGATTCCCTTCCCCAGGTAATCGGGCAATTCTTCCACGTCCTTTCGGTTCGCCTCGGGAAAAATCAGCATCTTCAGTCGGGCTCGCCGGGCAGCGATCACCTTTTCGCGAACGCCGCCGATGGGCAGCACTCGGCCCGTCAGAGTCAACTCGCCGGTCATTCCGATGTCGGGGACGACCGGCTTGCCCTGGACCATCGAAAGCAGCGCGGTTGCCATCGTCACGCCGGCCGAAGGACCGTCCTTCGGAGTCGCGCCCGCCGGCACGTGGAGGTGGACGAAGTGGTGATCGAAGAAATCGGCCTCGACTCCGTAGTCCGCCAGGTGAGCCATGATGTAGGTAAAAGCGATCTCGGAGCTCTCAACCATCACCTGGCCGAGCTGCCCGGTCTGCTTGAATCCCTTCCGCTCACTGGCAATCGCCGCCGCCTCGATCTGCAGGGTGGCGCCGCCCATGCTGGTCCAGGCTAACCCGTTGACGACCCCGGGCTTGGGTTCGGCCGGTTCTTCGTCGTTGAACACCGGATTGCCCAGAAACGATTCCAGCCTCCTCGGAGTGACATTGACCTTCGCCTTTCGTCCTTCAGAAATCTCAAGAGCGACTTTGCGCAGGATCTTCCGGATCAGGTTCTCCAGTCCGCGAACGCCGGCTTCGCGCGCCCATCCCTCGATCATGCGAACGAGTGCCTTCCGGGTGACCGTAACATGGGAAGAATCCAGACCGTGCCGCTCGAGAGCTTTAGGGATCAGGTAACGCCTCGCGATCTCGACCTTTTCCTCCATGATGTAGCCCGAGAGCCGAATTACTTCCATCCGGTCGAGCAGGGGTGCCGGAATTGTGTCGAGCTGGTTGGCCGTCGTCACGAAGAGGACATCCGAAAGGTCGAATGGAACGTCCAGGTAGTGGTCACGAAAAGTCATGTTCTGCTCGGGGTCGAGTACTTCCAGCAGAGCCGAAGCCGGATCGCCCTGGAAAGAAGCGCCGATCTTGTCGATTTCGTCAAGCATGATCACCGGGTTCGCGGTGCCGGCGGTCTTCATCGCCTGGATGAACTTGCCCGGCATGGCTCCGATGTAGGTCCGCCGGTGGCCCTTGATCTCGGCTTCGTCACGCATCCCGCCCAGCGAGAATCGGTAGAACTTGCGAGCAAGGGCGTGGGCAATGCTCTTCCCGACGGAAGTCTTTCCCACTCCGGGAGGACCCACCAGACAGATGATCGACCCGGCAATATCACCCTTCATGCGCCCGACGGCGATGAACTCCAGAATACGGTCTTTGACGTCCTGCAGGCCGTAGTGCTCCCGGTCAAGGATCCGGCGGGCGCGGCGCAAGCCAAAGGCGTCCTTGCTGAACCGCCCCCAGGGGAGAATAGTGAGCCAGTCAAGATAGTTGCGGGTTACGGTGTACTCCGGCGACGCCGGCTCCAGGACCTGGAGCTTCTCCATCTCCTCTTCCACCGCCTGACGCGCCTCCTCGTTCAGCTTCAGCGTGCGGAGCCGTTCCAGGAACTTGTCCATCTCGGCCGATTTCCCGTCCTTCTCCAGGCCCAGCTCTTTCTTGATCGCCTTGAGCTGTTCCTTGAGGAAGAATTCCCGCTGCTGGCTCGTCATCTTCTCTTCGATCTGCTTGGTGATCTTCTGCTGGATCCTGGAAACCTCCAGTTCCTTGCGCAGCAGCACCAAAGTCTTGTCGATCCGGTGACGGACGTCGAATTCTTCCAGGACTTCCTGCAGTTCGGGGCCGTCGGCCGTCGTCAGGTTGGCGGCGAAATCGGCCAGTTGGCCGGGATCCTCGAAGGAGGATCGGCTCAGGAACATCCGGATGGACTCCTCCTGGAGAGGGTTCAGCTTCATCAGCTCTTTGAGGACCGAAATGATCGCCAGCGAGTAGGCTTTCAACTCCTGGTTGACAGAGAGCTCGGTCGCATAATGATAGGCCACGTGAGCGAAAAACTGACCATCGACCAGGTGGATCTTCTCGATCTCGAACCGCTCGAGGCAGCCGACCAGGATGCTGACTGACCCATCTTCCTGTCTAAACGCTTTCAGGATCCGGGCCGCAACTCCCACTGAATAAAGGTTTTCTGGCTTTTCCGAACGAGTGAAGTCGCGCGCCAGAACCAATCCGACGGTGCGATGTGAGGTCTCGAGGGCACTTTCGATTGAAGCCACGTGCTCCTGGGAAACCTGCAGTGGAATGTGTATTCCCGGGAAAAAGGGTCGCGGGCGCACCGGGAGAATCGCTATGGACTCGGGAAGGATCTCGCCGGCCAGGACCAGTTGTCCCCCGTCTTCAGCCTCCGGGGTTGCCTCGGACTCCTCTTGGCCTGTCTCATCCACGGGATCAACGGCGTCAACTTGTTCTTCTTCAATGTGATCTTGGTTTTTCATGTACCCCTATTCCATAAGATGGAAGAAGACGAAGGTCAACTCCCGAAATTTCCGTCACCGTGAGCCGGAAGCCAGCACCACCAGGCTAAGTTATAATGTCCGCATCAGTTTGGGGGAATCATGAATTCAAACGACGTGGTACTAATTCCCGGGGATGGAATCGGCCCCGAAATCACCGAGGCAGTAAAAAAGATCTTCGCGGCGGCTGATTCAGGTATTCGCTGGATCGAACATAAAGCCGGGATCGCAGCTTTGGCGGAAGGGGACAGCGTGCTGCCCGAATCCACTGTAGACGCGGTCCGCCAGTATGGCATCGGACTCAAAGGTCCCTGCACCACGCCGGTCGGCAAAGGGTTTACTTCGGTCAACGTGGGACTTCGCAAGAAACTGGACCTCTATGCCGCGGTTCGCCCGGTGCGGAGCCTGCCGGGCGTCGAGACGCGGTTCAAGGATATCGACCTGATCATCATCCGGGAGAACACGGAAGGTCTCTACAGCGGGGTGGAAAACGAGGTTACGCCGGGTGTGGTCATGAGCATGAAGGTCGCCACCGAGCATTCCTGCCGCCGCATCGCCCACTGGGCGTTCCGCTATGCCACCCAGCGCCGCCGGAAGAAGATCAGCGTCTTCCACAAGGCGAATATCATGAAGATGACCGACGGCCTCTTCATCGGTTGTGCGGCAGAAGTTCACCGCGTGGACTACCCCAACATCGAGTACGAAGAGGTCATCATCGACGCCGGCTGCATGAAACTGGTTCAGGACCCGGGCCAGTTCGACATGCTCCTGCTGGAGAATCTCTACGGTGACGTGGTCAGTGACCTCTGTGCGGGTCTGGTCGGCGGGCTCGGCGTGGTCCCCGGTGCCAATATCGGCGAGAACGTGGCGATCTTCGAAGCCGTTCACGGGTCGGCCCCGGACATCGCCGGAAAAGGCCTGGCCAATCCCCTGGCCCTGCTGATGTCGGCGGTCACGATGGCCAACTACATGTCGGATCAGCAGGGGAAACCGGAGCTTCGCCAGGTTGGAGACCGAATCAAGGCCGCCTATAACCAGGCCCTGGCCGACGGCTGCAAGACGCGCGACCTGGGCGGAGATCTGGGCACCATGGCGTTCGCGGACTCGGTGATCGCACGGCTTTAGACAAGTCAGGCTTGCCCCCGGCGGCCGCCGGACCATTCAGACAGTGAAAGTGGACAGACGTCCACGGCGCTGTAGGCGCCGCCGATTTCAGCCCAGGGCTTGCCCTGGGTTTGTCGTCCCGGCACCGCGATCGCGGCCTGTAAGGTCGCGCCTAATTATTCTCGCTTGCAGAGGTGTGCCGCCCCTACAGGGCTAAATTGTTCTAACCAGGCGAACCCAGACCCAGGCAAATGCCTGGGCTGAAACCTGGCCCTTTCAGGGCCCGGCCCAGATTCCCGGGTCATCGCCCCTTCACGTCTGATACCAGACCACGAACCAGCATCGAGCCGACAATCGTCTACCTGGCGCTTTGCCGCTCACCGCTGCCTCGATCCGAACCTGCAATCCTTCCAGGTCTTCCAACCCATGCCAGGGATGAAGTTTCAGGCTTGCCCAGGAGTTCACTCCTGGCCGAGGCGGACTGGAAGGCGTCCTCCGGGGACGTATCCGGTCATTTCCAGGTACCCCCGGCCCACGAGCCTCCCCGCTTCGGAGACCCGTACCGAACCCTCCCAGTAAGCGAGCGACGGGATCATCTTCGAGACATTCTCCTGCTGGGCAAAATCGGACTCGACCCTGAGATCGAGCGCCTGTTCAGGCAACCGCACCCTCCAGGCCACCGGATAGCGGCCTCCGGTTTCCGGGCTCGTCCACCACGATTCGATCTCAGCTTCCCAGGCTCCCGTTCCAAGGTAGTGGACTTCTCCGCCGGTCCCGATCAGTGTTCCACCCCGGAAATCAACCGCTCCCGACTCGCGTCGGAGCTGGTACAGCATGAGGCTTCGCCCGTCTTCCATCCGGAGGCTAAACCAGTCCCAACCGGACTGCTGCTTCGAGAGGAAGGCGGAACTGAATTCCTTGTCCATCCATGACTCCCCCGTCACCGTGAACTCCTCGTCACCGAGACGCACCGTCCCCGAGGTCTCCAGGCGCGGGAAGCTGTAGTAGAGGCTGGCCGCCCCGGGCTCAGTCGATTTCTGGCTTAAGCCGCCGGGCCCTTCGAGGACGGGACCGGTCGCGGGTCGAGTCTCGAGCGAGAAACCGAAGTCCTTGCCGGCCTCGGAGGAAAAGCTGAAGCCGTCCTCCGTCCAGCTGAGCTCCCAGCGTCCGGCGGTCCCAGGCGGGCCGATCGACCAGGCAACCGGGTTCCGAAGCGACTCTCCGAATCCTGCCAACGCAGGATGTTCCCGGTAAACGAGTTCGGCAAATCGGTGCTTCTTTCTTTCCAGATCGGATACCGCCGCGTGCCCCATCAGCAACTGTCCCGAAGACCAGTCGGAGTCCTGAGCGGCAACCGTCGGGCTCAGTCCGATGCGAAAGATGGTGAACTGGTAGCCGAACCTTGGGTTCGTGGACTTCGATTCGAGCAGGTGGCCAGTGAAGTACCACCACTCGATACGGAAGTCCCGGTGGGCCCAGTGGTCCTCCGGAAACTTCCACGGGAAAGCGTCATCCGGTACTCTCCACGCCGAGACCGCGCCCAGAACCGGCAGGAGCCCCCCCCCAGCCAAAAGGAGCACCAGCAGGAATCGGACGATGTTCCACTCGCGCACCTGAAGAGTTCCAGTTGATGATCGGACTGAAAGTGGTCTCACAGGTCCTCCCGACTGAGTTCCGTCACCGGTGTTCGACTGGCGCGAAGCCGACGGGTAAATACTGGCTAAGAGTGCCGCTGCAAAAATCAGCAGCAGGCTCGCTGCGAGGTCGATCCAGGGCACGCTGAGCTGAATCGTCCAGCCGAAATAGGCTCGATTGATCAGCAGGACCAGGATCAGGGCCAGGGCCGTCCCGCCCACCACTCCGAGGATGCTGCTGACTGCCGCGATACCGGCACCCTTGGCCAGAAACACCAGAAAGACCTGGGTCCGTTCGGCCCCAAGTGCCCGGTAGAGAGCCAGTTCGGAGACTCTTTCCCGGGCCAGGATGAGCAGCGTCAGCGTGATTCCACAGGCGGCGATCAGGAGACTCATCAACTGAAGCAGGCGCACCACGGCGAAGGTCTGGTCAAAGATGTCCAGGACCCCGCTCCGGAGTTGGCCGTTACTAATGATGCGAACCGGGTCATCCGCGAACCTCTCCTCCAGTCCGGACCGCACGGCCTCCTGATCCGACTGGGGATCGAGGTACAGGGCCAGGCTGTGAGGCCGTCCCGGACCGAAGGTCGCATTCATCTCGGTCGAACCGAATCACCGCCAGGCCCCACTCACTCGTGTAGTCGTAAAATACCCCGGTTATACGGAAGGCCGTGGGCCCGGCTACGCCGGGAAGAACGAGGTTGTCTCCGACTTCGAGACCACGTTTTCGGGCAAGCGGTTCACTGATCAGGACCGCCTCCCCGTCCTCGAGTTCCCGGTAGGCACGACTGCGGTCGCCATAGAGCAGCGGATAGCGGTGGCGGCTCTCCGGAGTGTGAAGATCGACGCCTGAAACAAGGATCCTGCTACCGTCGACGTAGACGGGGATGGTTCGAATCCGGTCCACCGCCAATACGCCGTCCTGCGCGGCGAACCGCCGCACTGTCGCTTCGTCGAACCCGCCCTCCGAGCCGGCTCCGCGCCAGGACCGGGCAGTTGCATAGAGATCGGCGACGACGGTGGTCTCGATCCAGACCTTCACCGTTTCCCGGAAGCTGCCAATCATGAGGGTGATGCCGACCAGCATCGACACAGCAATGGCCAGGGCCGAGATCGGGAAGACGGTGTTGTGAATCCGATCCGCGAGAGTCCGCAAGGCAAATCGAAAGCCAAAATCATTGATCGTTACCCGTCCCGCCAGAGTGATCAGCAGCCAGGGAGCGGACAGTGGCAATGCGACCAGGACGGCAACACCGAGAATGAAACCTCCGGG
Organism: uncultured Acidobacteriota bacterium; assembly: GCA_963777605.1. Classification (GTDB taxonomy): domain Bacteria; phylum Acidobacteriota; class UBA6911; order RPQK01; family JAPXNP01; genus CAVZRV01. Next base: position 372,636 of record CAVZRV010000030.1, on the reverse strand, counting down.
TTTCCACGAACTTCCCCCGACCAGGGCCACAACTCCGGCCGAAAACAGAATCACAATCGCCGCCTTCAGCAGTGTCGGAGCGGATGAGAAGAGTCGGTCCCTGATGGAGAACGCAGCCAGAAGGGAGCGAGTATCTCTACGGCTCATGTCCACGGCCGGGAGGATCGCTCCGGCGAGCGCGCTGGCCAGACCGATTCCAACGGCCAGCGCCCAGATCGAGCGGTCGAACCGGAGATGTTCGACCCGTCCCAGGAGGTAGATGTTGGTCAGGGTCGAGTTGACCGAGGTCATGCTGGACTCGGCCGCCCAGTAGCCCAGCGGAATCCCCACCGCGACGCCCAGAACGCCCAGCAGGGAGACTTCGCTCAGGATCAGGCCCAGAACCTGTCCCGGCGTGGCACCCAGCGAACGGAGCAACCCGAACTCCCGGCGGCGGCGAACCAGTGAGGCCTGGGTGCTGCTGTATACGATGAACAGGCCGACGAACAGGCTGATCAGGCTAAGCGCGGTCAGGTTGAGGCGGAAAGCCCCGAGGAGCGCCCTGGCCCGCTCTCGCCGTTCTCCCGGGGTCAACACCTGGAACCCCACGGGAAGAGCCGTCCGCAGCCGTTGCTCAACGGCACGCAGGTCGGAACCGGGTTGAACCTCGACTTCGATTCTCTGGATCTCTCCGCGGTCCCCGAAAAGGCCCTGGGCCTGCGAGATGTCGAGAATCACGAGAGCCCGCCCGGAGCTGGGCCCGAGGCGCCGCAAATCGAGCAAGGACCCGACAACGAGCGTCGCAGTGTGAGATCCGACCGAAAGCGGAAGGCGGTCACCTGGCGCTGCCCCGACGCGCCCTGCGAAGGCTTTGCTGACAAGGCACCAGCCGGGAGTCGCAAGGGCGGACTGCAGGTCTACCGCCTGCGACCGGGAAAGGGGGACTCCACGACTCAGATCGAGCCCAAGGACCTCAACCCGGACAGCTTTCGGCGCGTCCAGTATCGCCTCGGCCTGAAAGACCGGCCTGGCATCCAAAACCTCTTTGGTCTGAAGGACGCGGCCCAGGACGGTCTCGGGGAACGACGGGGTGGCTCCCTCGACGATGATATCGGCGGGGCCCGTCGCCGCATCGATACCGGCCTCAAAGGCGTTGATGGCATTGTGATTGATCAACTGGATGGCGGCAACCGCCGCAACTCCGACACCTACTCCCAGTATCGTCAGCAGGTAGAGAACCGATGCCGATCGAATCTGGGCGAACAGTGCCCTGGTGAAATAGCGAATCACGGCAGCTTCCTACGTCTCGAGGTGGCCACTGTGAATGGTCCAGGTTTCGTCGGCAAGCGAGGCAATCTCGGCGCTGTGCGTGACGTACACCAGCGTGCAGCCTTCGTCGCGAACCAGTTCCAGCATCAGCCGCATGACCCCGTGGGCACTGTCGTCATCGAGGTTGCCGGTTGGCTCGTCGGCCAGCAGGATGGGCGGAGACGAGAGCAGCGCTCGACATATCGCAACCCGCTGCATCTCACCCCCGCTCAATCGATCGACACTCTCGTCCGCACGGGAGGCAAGATCAACCCGATCGAGAAGGTGAACAAGGCGTTCTTCGACGTCGGCCAGGCGCTTCCCGGAAATGAACGCGGGCAGCGCGATGTTGTCGCGCACGCTGAGGTGTGGGAGCAGGTGGAAAAACTGAAAGACGAGGCCTACAGTGTTGCGACGGAGCAGGCTGCGTTCCCGCTCAGAGAGCCTGCTCAAATCCCGCCCCTGAATCTGCACTTCCCCGCCGGTCGGAACGTCGATGCCCGCCGCCAGGTGCAGCAGGGTCGATTTTCCGCTCCCGCTTCTCCCGACGACCGAGATCACGCGTCCCGAAACAATCTCGAACGACACGCTGCTGAGCGCAACCAACTCCTTTCCGGAGGAACTCCGATAGACCTTCGAAACACCTTCGAACTTCAGGGCGGGTGAGTCCATCCGTCTTCTGCTCTCCAATTCAGGCAATGCTCCCGCGGTTCGGCAGGGAGAGCAGACGCTCGGGCAGAAGTTCCAGGTCCATACCCCGGACTTGAATCAGCGGGTCACGAGACTCAGCAGGCATGTGGAAAGTATTCTAGCAGGCAATCCGGAGGTGACGGCGGATGGGAGGTAATCCAGGCTGTCAGCCCGCTGGGTCGAACGGGCTGCCAGCCCGGGCAGGTGTGGCGGTTCCGGCAACCGCCGGGCCAGGCTGCCCGCGGGGACATCCCAGGCAGGGCTACCTGGATTACGATCGAAGTAATACAGGCTGCCAGCCTGTTGGGTCAACCGGGCTGCCAGCCCGGTCAAGCGCAACGGTGGCACCTGTCTGTCGCCGGGCAAGGCTGCCCGGCCGACATTTCAGGCAGGGCTGCCTGGACTACTCTCCGAACTTCACCGGCACACCCATCTCCTTGAGGAGCCAATCGGCGTGGTCCACGTTGGTCATCAACCAGAGGACGTATCGAATGTCCACGTGGATGGAGCGGGTAATCTGGGGCAGGAAATCCCAGTCCGAAATCATGCTCTCGTAGTTTCCGTCGAAGAGGAGACCGACCAGTTCCCCCTTGCCATTGAGGGTTGGGGAACCAGAGTTTCCACCGGTGGTGTCAACTGTCGAAAGGAAATTCACGGGCACCGAATTCAGGAAGGACACCACGTAGCGTCCTCCCTGCAGATCCTTCATGGCCTTGAGCGCGGCCGGCGGAGTATCGAAGGGTTCCTTCCCGGTATCCTTCTCCAGGACTCCCCGGATCGTCGTGAATGGTTCGTAGAAGACCGCGTCCCTCGGAGTGTAGCCCTTGATCGTCCCGTAGGTCACCCGCAGGGTCCCATTGGCATCCGGGTAGACTTCCTTGCCCTGGCCACGGAGGTATTCGAGCAGCGCCGCCATGTAGCGGGAACGGAGCAACTGCTCCCGACCGGCCTGCTCTTCCTCCTCCCGCTGCAGGGCTTCGTCGGCGGGATAGAGCCGCACCGCGAGCTGAATGAAGGGATCGTCCGAGGACTCGAAGTCGGAAGTCGAGCGATCGATCCAGCCCAACCTTACTTTCGCGTCGGTCAGCTTCGTTTTCGAATACATCCCGGCGAGCCGCGCGCTCACCGCTTCATCGGCATCCCCGCCCTTCCCCAGGTCGAACCAGCGATCGAACGCCTCTACGCGGTTGCGTTCGGGCACCTTATCCCCGTACTCGAGCACGAAGTGCTCGAAGACCGCCCGGTCCACAGCCGGGTCGAACCGCCGGTCGATCGCCTCCATCGACTGGCGGATCCTGGAGATGTCACGCTCCTGGAAACCCATGTCCCGATCCAGGTCGGGCCTGGTCCGTTCCTTCGCCAGCTTGTAAAGGGTCCTGGCCGCACTGAGCAACGAAGATCTCCCCGCCAGGCCGTAATAAAAATCCCGCACCTGCCTGGCGTTGGCGGATTCAATTTCCCGGACCAGTTTCTCGTGGATGTCGTCGAATTCCTTGCGCCGGCCCGGATCGGCGTTGATCCACTGGACCAGGCCGCTTTCCAGCCGCTCCTTCTCTTCCACCATGTTGCTCTTGGCAAAACCGTCGAGCATGCCCTCGTTGTTCTTGAGCACATTGTTCAGTCCCGATTCGAGACTCGCGTACTTGATTGCCGCTTCAGGCTTGTCACGGGTAACGTCTTCGATGATCTTCAACCAGTCGCGGTACACCTCGGTCCGCACCGGGTAACCCCACTCAAAGGTGTTCTTGACCTCGACGGCGAGCCGGTAGCGCCCGGTCGAACCAGGATAGCCGGCGACCATCACGAAGTCTCCCGGCTTAACCCCTTCCGGGGACACCTTGAGGTAGTGCCTGGGCTGATAGGGAACATTGTCCTTCGAATAGTCGGCAGGTCCTCCGTTCGCTCCGACGTAGGCTCGGTAGAACGAATAGTCACCCGTTTGACGCGGCCACATCCAGTTGTCGATGTCCCCGCCGAACTTTCCGATTCCGGACGGCGGAGCGTAGACGAGCCGGACATCTCGAATCTCCAACTGGCGTACCATCGTGAAACGCAAACCGCCATAGTAGGAAGCAACGCGGCAGCGGTACCCGGGCTCCTTCTCACAGGCTGCGACGATTTCCTTCTCGTGCCTCTCGATCTGCTTGTAGCGCTCCAGGCCCGAGAGGGTTTCGGGCAGATCGGCCAGCACCTGGTCGGTGACGTCCTTGAACTCCACCGTGACGTACACCCGCGATCCGGGAGCTGCGGGGAGTTCCTCTTCGGTGGAATGAGCCAGGAAACCTTCGGCCAGCAGGTTGCGATCGGCTGTCGAGTTGTACTGGATCGACCCGTACGCGCAATGATGGTTGGTGATCACCAGCCCCTTGGGTGAGACAAAGGAAGCCGAGCAGCCACCGAGGCTGACCACGGCATTCATCGGGTACCCGGTGAGGCTGGTCAACTGATTCGGATCGAGCTCGAGGCCCGCCGCCTTGAGCTGCTTGCCGATGGCGGGTAGCTGCTCAGGCGGCCACATCCCTTCCTCGGCAAGACCTGGAACCAGGAGACAGACAAATACCGCGAAACGAACAATGCAACCTCTCATGCCCAATCCTCCTTACCGAACTCAACCCTCCAGAAGCAGGAAGAATGGTTCCTCCAGGGCCTCGACCAACCACTTCAGAAAACGGGCGGCATCCGCGCCGTCGATCAGGCGGTGATCATAGGAGAGAGAAAGCGGCAGCATCTTCCTGGGAACGAACTCCCCGTCCTGGAACACCGGGGCCACCTGGGTACGCGAAACTCCCAGAATCGCCACCTCCGGGTAATTCACGATCGGAGTAAAAGACGTCCCTCCAATACCACCCAGGTTGGTCACGGTGAAACAGCCTCCCTGAAGGTCATCCAGAGAAATCTTCCCGTCACGGGCCTTCTGGGCGGCCCCCTTCAACTCGATCGACAACTGCACGATGTTCTTGCGGTCCACGTCGCGAATCACTGGAACCAGCAGTCCCTTCGGTGTGTCAACCGCCACCCCGATGTTGCAGTACTGCTTGTACACGACTTCTTCGTTGCGCATGTCGATGCTGGCGTTGAACTTGGGGAAGACCTTGAGGGCCGCAGCCACGGTTTTGAGAAGAATTGCCGTTACGGTCAACTTCCCTCCCGCCTCTTCGACCCGGGCGGAATGTCGCTCACGAAGTTCCTCCAGCCGCGTCACATCGGCCTGGGCGTGATTTGTGACGTGGACGACCTGGGCCCACGCCTCGCCCAGGCGACTGGCCGTCACCCGCCGGACATTGTTGAAGCGCTCCCGCTCAACGGTCCCCCAGCGGGAGAAGTCGGGCAACTCGGATGCCGGGCGAACTCCTCCAGCCCCCTCTGCCGATCGAGTTTCCCTGGAGAAGGCCTTCACGTCATCAATCGAGATCCGGCCTCTGGGCCCCGTTCCCGAAATCTCGGCAATGTCGATTCCGATCTCCCGGGCAAATCGGCGCACCGCGGGAGATGCCGGGACCAGTTTCTGAGGTGCCCGATCCCGGGCTCGGGCCCGAGCGCTCTTTTCAGGGGCGCCTCCGTCAGCAGGCTTCCGGGAGGCGGCCTCCGAGCCACCTGCCTCGGTGCCGGGTTCGGGCTCCGCGGCTTCCGATTCGGCTTCCTGTTCCGACTCAGGTTCGGCTTCCGATTCGGCTTCCTGTTCCGGCTCAGGTTCGGGCTGCGCCGATTCTTCCGGTTCGCCAGCGCCCGTATCGTCCGCGCCGGCAGCCTCGCCGTCCGCGTCGGACTCGTCAACCGAAAGGATCACCTGTCCCACTTCGATGTGATCCCCATCCGACACGTGAATCCTGGTCACCGTTCCGGCGACCTCCGACGGGACCTCCACGGTCGCCTTGTCGGTTTCCAACTCGAGGATAGACTGGTCCCGGGAAATCGTGTCTCCCTCTTTGACCAGGATCGCCACGACGTCCCCGCCGACTACGTTCTCGCCCAGTTCCGGAAGTTTGAACTCAATCGCCATGACTCTCCTCTATCTACAATTCAATACCGGGGAGTCAAGGAACCGCTCACTCCCCCAGATCTTCCACGATTCCTACAACAGCCAGGGGTTGGCGCGGGTGGTGTCGATGTCCAGCTTCTTGATCGCTTTCTCAACTACGGCCGCCGACACCTTCCCTTCCTGCATCAACCCGTAGAGCGCGGCCAGGGCAATGTGTCGATGATCGACTTCGAAAAAGTCCCGCAGTGCTTCCCGCGTGTCACTCCGGCCGTAACCGTCGGTTCCGAGCGATACCAGCCGTCCCGGCAACCAGCGCGCGATCGATTCGGGAAGCGCTTTCATGTAATCCGAAGCGGCAACGTAGATTCCAGACGATCCTTCAAGAACCTTGGATACGTATGCCTTGCGGGCCTTCTGCTTGGGGTGCCGCATGTTCCACCGCTCCGCGTCAAGAACGGAACGGTGAAGTTCCTTGTAGCTGGTGACACTCCAGACGTCAGCCGACACGTTGAACTCGTCCGCGAGGAGGCTCTGGGCCCGCAGGACGCAGTTCATGATGGCCCCGCTGCCAAACAGGTCAACACGCAGCTCGGCGTCCTTGTTGTCGGCCTCCCTGAAGCGGTAGATGCCTTTGATGATGCCTTCCCGTATCTTGTCCCGGTTCTTCTCGGGGAAAGCCGGCTGGTCGTAATTCTCGTTGCCGACAGTCAGGTAGTAGAAGACGTCCTCCTGGTTCTCGTACATCCTTCGGATGCCGTCCCGGACGACGACGGCCAGTTCATAGGCAAAAGCCGGGTCGTAGGCGACCACGCTGGGAACCGTGTAGGCGAGCAGGTGACTGTGCCCGTCTTCGTGCTGCAGGCCCTCACCATTCAGGGTCGTCCGCCCGGACGTCGCTCCGACAAGAAAACCGCGGCAGCGGAGGTCGCCGGCGGCCCAGATCAAGTCGCCGACCCTCTGGAACCCGAACATGGAGTAGAAAAGGAAGAACGGAATCGTATTGACGCCGTGCGTAGAGTAGGCCGTTCCCGCCGCGATGAATGAGCTGAGCGAACCGGCCTCGGTGATCCCCTCTTCCAGAATCTGCCCGTTCTTGGCTTCCTTGTAGTACATGATTCCGCCGGCATCGACCGGCTCGTAGAGCTGCCCCTTGCTGGAGTAAATCCCCACCTGGGAGAAAAGCGCTTCGAGGCCGAAGGTGCGCGCCTCGTCCGGGATGATCGGGACGATCAGCTTGCCGATTTCCTTGTCCCGCAAGAGCTTGGCCAGGATTCGGACCATGACCATCGTGGTCGAGACTTCACGCCCGCCGGTACCGGAATAGAACTCGGAGAAGACTTCGTCGGCAGGAGTGCGGATCGGCTCGGTTCGGACGCGACGTGCCGGAAGGGAGCCGCCCAGGATCTTGCGCCGTTCCTTCAGATACTGGATCTCGGGGCTGTCATCCGGGGGACGATAAAAGGGAGCCTTGCTGACCTCCTCGTCCGAGATGGGTATTCCAAACCGGTCCCTGAATACCCGCAGTTCCTCTTCGTTGAGCTTCTTCTGGGAGTGAGTGATGTTCTTGCCCTCTCCCGCTTCACCGAGTCCGTACCCTTTGATCGTTTTTGCCAGAATGACCGTTGGGGCGCCCTTCTTCTGCGTCGCAGCCCGGAAGGCCGCATACACTTTCAGGGGGTCATGGCCGCCCCGCTTCAGGCGGCGCAGTTCCTCGTCAGAAAGGTGGCTCACCATCTGCAGAAGTTCCGGGTCCCTGCCGAAGAAGTCCTTGCGAATGAATCCGCCCGACTCGACGCTGTACTTCTGATACTGGCCATCGACGACCTCTTCCATCCGCTTGACGAGATGGCCGTCCTTGTCCTCTTCCAGGAGGTGATCCCATTCCGAACCCCAGATCACCTTGATCACATTCCAGCCCGCTCCACGGAAGATCGCTTCCAGTTCCTGAATGATCTTGCCATTTCCACGAACCGGGCCGTCCAGGCGCTGCAGGTTGCAGTTGATCACAAAGACCAGGTTGTCCAGGCCTTCCCGGGCCGCCAGGCTGATCGAACCCAGGGTTTCCGGCTCGTCGGTTTCCCCGTCGCCGAGGAACGCCCAGATTCGCTTGCCGGTCGCCGGGGTCAGGCCGCGATGCTCCAGGTACCGGGTAAAACGGGCCTGGTAAATCGCCTGAATCGGGCCAAGGCCCATCGAGACAGTCGGAAACTGCCAGAAGTCAGGCATCAACCAGGGATGGGGATAGGACGAAAGTCCACCCTCCGGAGCCAGTTCACGGCGGAAGTTCTCCAATTTCTTGGCTGAGAGCACCCCTTCCATGAACGCTCGGGAGTAGATCCCGGGAGACGCGTGCCCCTGGAAGTAGACAAGATCGCCTCCGCTCTCGTGCTCCGGGCCCCGGAAGAAGTGATTGAAGCCGACCTCGTAAAGGGTCGCGGCGGAAGCGAAGGTAGAGATGTGTCCCCCGATGCCATCGGCTTCCTTGTTGGCCCGAACGACCATTGCCATGGCGTTCCAGCGGACCAGGCTCTTGATCCTGCGTTCCAGTTCCCTGTTTCCCGGGTACGGGACCTGCTCGGATTCGTGGATCGTGTTGATGTAAGGCGTATTCGCGGAGAACGGCAGGTGCACGCCGCGCCGGGTTGCGTAAAGTTGAAGATCTCTCAGCAGCTGAATGGCCCGTTCCGGGCCGCCTTCCTGGATCACGTATTCCAGAGAGTCCAGCCATTCCTGGGTCTCAACCGCCTCGAGTTCGGTCAAATTGTCCTTCTTTGCTCTTCCAGCTGGATCAGCCATACCCCCCAACTTCCTTCCTAATGGTAATCAGGACCGGCGGCTGCGCCTGTCCCGGGTTCTATTCTGACGCCCTCCCTCAAAGGCATCAAGGGACCGCTTCCCGCTAACCTCCAACAATATCAGCGATTTTGAATTGAAGCTTATCGAAGTCTTCCGCCTTGACCTTGCCCCCGGTGTTGGTCCCCAATCGAAGGGCCCGGTAGTCGTCACCTGATTTCCAGAACCAGAACTCCTTCGCCGAACCGTCGGTCAGGGTGACCTTCACTTCGACGTCGGCCTTCTCGGGGCGAGGGGCGTTCTTCTGAATCTCCTCGAACTGCATGTCGTCGATGGGGTACCAGAACTTGTATGCGAGCGCTTCTTTATCCTTGTACTCCGAGGGTTCCTCCACGATCCACTTGAAGTCCTCACGTCGAACCACCAGGGCTTCGTCACCCCTCTGGATCTGCACCTTTGACACCTGGTCCTGTTTGACGTCCACGACGCCCTTCTCCTGGAGGTTTCCGGCATCCTGGGTGAGAGCGTCGAAGACCTCCTTTTTCAAGGTGAACACCGGGCTCCGGTCGGAACTGCGGGCGAAATAGTTCTCCCCGTCCTGCTTGCCGAGATCGAGTTCCTGCCAGGCTTCCGAGCCCACTTCGCGCAGGCGCACGGAAACCGGAGGTTTGTCGAGTCCGTACTGGGATCCGATCCTCGGGATCTTCTTCTACAAACCGGACGGCTTTGGCAAACTCCAAGGTCGAGAGAAGACTCGTCACCTTGGTCTCGTCGGCAGCCCCCTCTTCAGGAGAAGTCAGGACCCAGTTCCCGTCGCGCTTCTGAAGATCCAGGTTTCCGGCCGGCCGATGGATTTCAATCTGCTCGACCTTGGCCCGGTCGAACTTCAGGGCATCCTTGCTTCTCCAGTCCGCCGTCGGCTTGTTCACCGACGTCTCCAGCGACGTCGAAGTCACCAGCACATCCTTGGACCCTTCCAGCTGGACGTAGAGCTTGCTTCCGGAGAAGTCCTTGTTTCCCACCCGGAGAGTCTTGACACCTCCCTCTGCGTCCACCTTGACCCGGATCCCGGGATCGTCCAGTCCATAGGTCTTGAGATCATCTCCGGAGACAGCTTCGAGGGTCCGGTCCCGTTTCGCGGCGGACAGGTCTCGCAGCAGGCCGTCAACGGCACCGTTGTCGGCGAGAGCGTCAATCGGCTTCCGCAACACCCAGTTGTCATCCACCTTCTCGAGGACAATCGGCTCCTGGCCCTGGTGGTCGATTTCCACCGAGTGGATTTTGTCCTGCTCGACCCGCAACACACTCTGTTGCAGTTCCTCCGCCTGGTCCCGGGCCTCTTTTCCCGAGATCTCGTAGAAATAGACGAACGCGGCCAGCCCGGCGAAGCAGGCCGTCAGGATGATGAGTTTCTTCATGATTTATTCCCTCCTTCGTCGGCCGTTCAGCGCCTCCGGTACCAGACCCCCATCCCGAAGATCAGGGTTACCAACGGAAACAGGATCACCGTGGCCCAGAAGATGAGCCGGCTCTCGGTCGCCGTCAATGTGACGCTCCGATTCAGAGGATCCCGAGGCCGGATGGAAAGAAGATCGGTGTCCTCGGCCAGCCAACTGACCGTGTTGAGAAAGAGGTCCCCGTTGACCGAAGTGCCGAACAGGGAATTGGTTGCAAAGTCCGTGTCTCCGAAAAGCACGAGACGGGCTTCCTTCGACGAGGAATCGGAATCGGCAGCCTTGGCATCTGCAGTGGCCGCGGGATCCTCGCCATTTTCGTTGGCTTTGCCCGCAGACTCAGCTCCGGCATCCGCAGTGGGCTCTTCCTTGGTTGCCGCGGCAGCGATCGGAAGCGGTCCTTTGCGGTCCTTCCCTTCGTCAAAGCCGACCTTGTCACTCTGCTTGAGTTCGGTCTCGCCCCAACTCTGGGGGGACGTCTTGACCAGTTCCACCGTCTTGTAGCCGAGGGAACTGTCCACGGTGCGAACGCTGCGGGCCGCCGGGAAGATGGTCATGGTTCCCTGCAGGTCCTTGGTGATCGGGTTCGAGGCGTATTCGGCCGCCAGCGGGGCGCCCGCGCCGAATCCGAACAACTGGCCGAGGCCGCTGGCATCGACGACAAAGTCGTCGTCCAGTTCGAGCCCGTACTGCTTCAGGAAATCGTTCATCTTGAAATCGTTTTCCGGATCGACCAGGAGAAAGAACTTGCCGCCGTCGGCCAGGAACGTCTCCAGCAGTGTGACTTCGTTCGGAAACAGGTTCACCTTCGGACCGGCCGAGATAAGCACCGCGGCGTCTTCGGGAATCTTGTTCTCCTGGGCCAGGTTGTACGTGGCTACCTTGTAGTTCTGCTTTTCGATTGCCTGTTTGACGGTGGAATAGCCGTCGCCTTCCGGGTCGTCCAGCGAGCGCTCACCGTGCCCGGACAGGAAGTAGACCTTCTTCTCCACGTCCCGGGTCACCTTGATGATGGCGTTGGTCAACTTCTCTTCCGTGGGATCCTCGATGGTCTCCTTCTTCTTGGCCCCCTCCACGACGATCTGCCCATTGCGCGTTACCTCGTACTGGGAAACCCGGGAAGGGTCCTTGAGCGGATCGATGACCTCGTAGGTCACCTTGGGGCTGGCGTAGCGATATTCGTCGGCCAGGTCCTGAAAACGCCGGGCACCCTGTTCGTCCTCGTAGAAAGCGATGATCTGGATATTCTGGTCGAGATTGTCCAGGACCTTCCGGGTCTGATCGGACAGGGCGTGAACCCCGCCTTCGGACAGGTCGATGCGCTCGTGGTGCCGGAAGTTGAGGAAGTTGACCAGGGCCAGGATTCCCACCCCGAGAAGCAGTGTTGCCAGGGCCATACCCCCGAGTCGTGCAGAACGGGACTGAATCGCGCTCCTGACCTCGGAGAAATTGGTGACCAGATAGATGACAAGTAGGGCTGCTCCACCGTAAACGCCGACCTGGGCGATCCAGTTCCACAGACCCGTAACCGAGTAATTGAACAGTCCCACGACCAGCAGAATCAGTCCAAAACTCCCAAGATTGCTCAGTATTTTCTTAACCACGGCTACTTTCTCCACTTCTCCGATTCCAGGGACAGCGACGTCAGGAAGAGTCCCAGGAAGATGAATGAGAGGTAGAACACGATGTGCTGCGTATCCAGGATCCCTTTCGTGAAGTCTTCGTAATGATTGAGCACGGAAAGGTATCTCAGGATTTCATTCCCGACCGTCGTCGTGCTTTCAGCAGCCGCATCGAGAACCCAGAGGATAATGAAGATCCCGAAGGTCGATGCAGCCGCCACGATCTGGTTCTCGGTCAGGGAAGACACGAACAGGCCCACCGCGATCAGGCTCCCGCCGAGTAACAGCACGCCCAGAAGGCCAACCAGGTAAGGCGTCAGAGACGGCTTCGGGTCGCTGTAGGCAAAAAGGAGGAAGATGTTCAGCACCGCCGGCAACAGCATCACGAACAGAAAAACCAGGGCGCCGAAGAACTTGCCGAGGATCAACTGAAGGCGGGTGATGGGGGAGGTCAGCAACAGTTCCATGGTGCCCCGCTTGCGTTCCTCCGCGAAGATGCTCATGGTCACCATCGGCAGGAGAAAGAGCAGGATCGTGCTCATCACGCCGAAGTAACTCTCCATCACAACACTCGGAACATCCAACTGGAGAGGCGCCGAACCGAACTGCCGCATGGTCGATTGCTGAACGTAGAAACTCAGAATGATGTAGAAAAAGTACCCTGAAACTCCGTAATAGACGGCCAGCACCACGTAGGCGATGGGGCTGACAAAGAGCGTCTGGAGTTCCTTCCCGATTATCGCCAGTGCGTTCCTCATGCCGCGGTCTCCTCTTCTTCGGTGGTCAGCTTCAGGAATACCTCTTCCAGCGTCATCCTCTCGGTACGGAGTTGATAAAGCTCGCAGCCGGACTGGAGAACCGCCCGGGCCATCAGGTGCCGGATTTCCTCCGAACCCTCGGACTCCACCACCAGCCGCTGATGGCGGCCGTCTTCGCTGTCCCCGACACCCGAAACCCGCTTGACCCCGGTAATCTCGTTAAGGGAAACCTCGAGGGCAGGCGCCGGGCCCGAAAACTCCAATTCCACCCGTTGCCCGCCGTCCAGCTGGCTGGTCAGGTTCTCCGGCGTATCGACTGCAACGATGCGGCCATTGTTGATGATGATCACCCGCTCGCAGGTCATGCTGACCTCGGGGAGGATGTGAGTCGAGAGGATGATCGTGTGGTCGCCTCCGAGGCTCCTGATCAGTTCCCGAACTTCGATGATCTGCTTGGGGTCGAGACCGGCGGTCGGCTCATCAAGGATCAAGACATCGGGATCGTGAATGAGCGCCTGGGCCAGGCCGACGCGCTGCCGGAACCCCTTCGACAGGTGCTTGATCAGCCGGTTGCCATGTTCCGTCAACCCGCAGCGTTCCTTGACGTAGCTCGATCTGCGCTCGATATCGGCATTGCGAACTCCCTTGATCTTGGCGACAAACCGCAGGTAGCTGTTGGTCGTCATCTCCGTGTAAAGGGGTGGATTCTCGGGGAGATACCCGACGCGACGCTTCGCCTCGAGGGGTTTCTCGAACACATCAAACCCAGCCACAACCGCACGCCCCAGATCTGCCGGCAAGAACCCGGAGAGGACCCGCATCGTCGTCGTTTTTCCGGCCCCGTTGGGACCGAGAAATCCCAGGATCTCTCCCTTGCCCACATCAAAGCTCACGTTGTCGATGGCTGTCCGCACACCGTAACGCTTCGTGAGATTCTTCACCTCAATCATGATTAATCTCCTGTACCTATGTACCTCATACCTCTATCTCCAAACTCAATAACGGACCGGGGATTGAGAACCGAGGCGGTTCTCCCTCGACGATCTTTCCAGGATCAGATTGGCGGGCCCGACGAGTGGACGAGGTCGTCCCCATCGGGCATTTGGCGTCCATAACGCCGGCTGACATATTCTTCGAGGATCTCGATGAAGTCCCGACCGATCTCGGGACCTTTCAAAGTTCGGTAGTGGCGCCCGTCAACGAAGACCGGTGCCTTAGGGTCTTCCCCGGTACCTGGCAGGGAGACACCGATGTCCGCGTGCTTCGACTCACCAGGTCCATTCACGATGCATCCCATTACGGCTACCTTCAGCTGCTCAACACCTGGATACTGGTTACGCCAGTCACCCATAGCTATATTGAGACGATGCTGAATCTGGGCTGCGAGTTGCTGGAAGTACGTACTTGTTGTTCTTCCGCACCCTGGGCAGGCACTCACCTGGGGAGAGAAATGGCGAATGCCGAGGACCTGAAGTACCTGCTGGGCAATTCGGACCTCTTCCCGCCGGTCCCCGCCGGGATCCGGCGTGAGACTGACCCGAATCGTGTCGCCGATACCCTGCTCCAGGAGAATCGCCAACGCCGCCGCGCTGGCTACCGTTCCACGGGTTCCCATCCCGGCTTCGGTCAGGCCCAGGTGGAGCGCATACTTGCAGCGCGCCGCCAGGTCCTGGTAAACCGCGATCAACTCGGGAACCGAAGAAACCTTGGCACTGAGGATTATCCGCTCCGCAGCAAGCCCGATCGATTCCGCGACCTGCGCCGAATCGAGGCAACTCCGAACCAGTGCCTCCCGCAAGACCAGTTCTGAAGGCCGGGGTGTTGCCAGGCGGGCGTTCTCGTCCATCAGCACGGCCAGGAGTTTCTGGTCCAGCGAGCCCCAGTTGACGCCGATCCGGACCGGCTTGTCTTGAGCCAGCGCGACCTCGATCATGCGGGCGAAGTTGGTGTCCCAGTGACGACCCATACCCACGTTTCCGGGATTGATCCGGTACTTGGCGAGCGCCTTCGCACATTCCGGATAACGGGTCAGAAGGAGGTGCCCGTTGTAGTGAAAGTCTCCCACGACCGGCACGCCGCAACCCGCCGCCCCGAGTGCTCCAACGATCCGGGGCACGGCCATGGCCGCCTCCTCGGTGTTGACTGTCACACGAACCAGTTCGGAACCGGCCTGGGCGAGTTCGAGTACCTGTTTGGTGGTGGCTTCAACGTCCGCCGTATCGGTGTTGGTCATCGACTGGACGACGACCGGGCTTTCTCCCCCAATCACCGCATCTCCGACACGAACTGGAATCGATTGACGCCGATTGTGCATTGCGTCCGATTTTACAACATCTTGCCGGGTTGGGTTAAAACCCGCAACCCGCAAACAATTGTCAAGGCGCCGGTTACGAGGGCGGGTTTCAGGGCTGGAGGGGAGAGGCGTCCTGCTTCTCTGCAGTAATACGAACGGTATGAACGGTGGGAAACTGGAGCAGGGTCTGGCGGATCTGGGCTTCAGCCGACTGCACCCTGCACGATCCAGCCAGGTCCCGGTCGAGAGCCGGGCCGAAATCGACATCAGCCTCCCCCTGCCGGTTGATCTCAACACCCCTGAGTTCGATATTGGGGTCGAGCGACGTGTAGTAGCCGCGGGACTGCTCATCCGTCGTCGGCCCCACGAGCAAAGCCTCGACGGCCGCTCGCGCCACGGCGTCCGTCCGGTGGATCCTTCGATCGACCGGGTAAACCTTGCTGCAGTCCAGTCCCTGAGGATCGAATTCCGAGCTGGCAAAGAAAAGCTGAACGGTCATCTCTCCGCGACCCCGCTCAGGCCCCAGAGAGCCGGAGATCAAGGACCGCAGGGACGGAAAGGGCTGGATGCGGTAAAGCCGGTAGCCGGCCATCAGAATGATCGCCGCCGAAGCCGCCAGCACGATGATTTTCCAATAACGAGCCGGGCGGGAGGACCGTTTTCGGGTACCTCGCCGGAGGCGCTTCTTTCCGGTCTTTCCCATGGCGCAGCAAGCTCATCCCTGGAGGCAGACGCCCCCCTGCCCGACGCTGAGGCCTGTTCCTCAACTCAAAGCCCGCGTCCGGGTCATGCCTGGACGGTCTCGAAAAAGCGCTCCAGGCGTTCCATGCCTTCCTCGAGTTGTTCCATCGAAGTGGCGTAACAGATCCGAAGATAGCCTTCGCCGTTGGCGCCAAAATCGACTCCCGGCGTCACGGCAACTCCCGCTTCCTCGAGAATGCGAAAGGCCAGCTTATACACGTCCCGGGTGACGTCGCGGACGTTGATCAGCAGGTAGAACGCTCCCTCGGGAGAGCCCGCTACCTTCAATCCCATCTCCCCAAGCCTTACAAGAAGATATCTTCGCCGCCGGTCATACTCCCGGCGCATTTGCTCAATGTCAGGACCCGCCGACTCCAGAGCCGCGACCGCGGCGATCTGGGCGAAATCGGGAGCCGAGATAAACAGGTTCTGTTGCAGCTTCTGGATCGGCCTGACCAGGATACGGGGCACGATCGCGTATCCGAGTCGCCAACCGGTCATTGCGAACAGCTTCGAAAAACCGTTCACGATGAGGGCGTCCGGGTTGAATTCGAGCATGGAATGGGCCTCTCCCTCGTAGACCAGTCCGTGATAGATCTCGTCGGAAACGACGGCCAGCGACCCCGCGGTTTCGTCGTTGAGCCCGGCCAATCGATCCCGGGACGCAACGGCGCCGGTGGGATTCGAGGGAGAGTTGAGGATCAGCGCCCTGGTGCGACTCGATGTCAAGGCACGGACAGCAGCAGGTTCGAGATTAAAGTTCTCCTCCTCCCGCACAGGCACCGGCACCGGGACGCCGCCGAAGGCGCGAACGAATTTCTCATAACAGGGATAGCCGGGATCGGGCAGGAGAACCTCATCTCCAGGGTTGAGGAGAGCAGCGAAAATCAGCTGCATCGCCCCTGAACTACCCACCGTGACGACCACCTGATCGGGGTCCGGAGCTACCCCGTAGCGCGCCGCATACCATCCCGCGATGGCTTCACGGAGTTCCCGCCTTCCCAGCGAATGGGTGTAGTGGGTGTGTCCGTCCCGGATGGCCCGGATTCCCGCCTCCCGGATCACATCGGGAGTTTCGAAGTCCGGCTCGCCGACTTCGAGATGGACGATCTTCCGGCCGAGGCGTTCCAATTCCTGCGCCCGCTCGAGCACTTCCATCACGATGAAAGGGCGAATTCCCGCAGCTCTCCGACTCACCTGGATCGTACTTCGATCAAGCTGGTTGCGCACCGGATCACGCCGCGACATGCTTCTCACAACTTCGCCGCAGACTTTTCAATCGTCTTCGACAGGCGCTTCGTATCCTCAACCAGGGAATCCAGGGAAGGACTCTTCAGTTCACGAATCGCAACCCCGTGTCCAGTCAGGGAATCGAGGCGCACCCGAATCGATTCAGCCAACGAGGACAACTGGTCCACCAGCACGGTCAACTCGTCGCGGTCTTTGGCCCGATCCCAGGACTCGCTCCGCTCCGACTCTCCCGGGTCGAGAAAACTCACTTCCTGAATCGGCTTGGTCAGGTCCCGGACCTTCCGGCAGCGGCGCTTCACGGCGTCTCGGAAGGACTTGTCTTCGGCGGAGGCCGAAAATGGCTGATCCTGGAGCTTGCGGAGTTCCCCGGCTACGACCACCATCTCCGCAGCGGCTTCCCGCGCCTTGTTGTAGGACTGCTGCAAGCCTGTTTGATCGACTTCATTCTTGCTCCGGATGCTCTTCCGGTGCATTTCAATGCTTCGGTCGATCGGTGGGTAAGTCTGCTGGCCAAATCCGGCCAAGAGCAGGGCTACGAAGAGAGCGCTCCCCACGAACCACTTCATGAATGCACTATACACCACCGTTCAAGTGGCGCAGAGCGCCTTCAAGAGAACTCCGCACCTCGAATTACCCACTCCGGATTCGCCGACCCAACAGAGGTGGGAAGTTGAAGCAGATCGATCTAATGGGTCTCCGCCAACGGTCGAGATGGGCGGGTGGGGGGATTGCCCGCTCAATTTGATCGGAATTTCGGTTGAAGAGATCGGCGAAGGTTACCTGCGCATCGCTATTCCGCTCCCCAGCGGGGCCCATCAGGGCTGCGCGGAATGCCACTTTGCCGAAGTCGAAGGGACTGGGGCGGACACGAGCCGCAACATCGTCATGGGAACCCTCAATGCCTACATTCCCCTGAGTGCAGCACAATCCAAGGCCAGGTCGGCCGAAGCAATCTCGCAGGGAAATCTTGGCGCCACGATTGACGTCGCTGGGAAGGACGACGTTCTCGGCCACTCTATCGTGGCCATGGTGGAGAGCTTCAAATCGGTAGATCAGGCCCTGAGTGGTCTTACCCGCAATGCCCGCGGCGAATGCGGAAGAGTCCGCCAGTGCAGCCCAGGAACTCTCCAGCCAGGCGCAAGAAATGCAGAACCTGGTCGGCGAATTCAGCTTGTCCGAGAACGGGCGATCGAAGCGTGCGGCACATTCTGCGAGGACGCCACAGGTTGATTCATTCCAAGATAAGGATCATCCTGCCACGCGTCCGTTCGAGGGGCGAAGCCAGCAGGCGAAACCGAACGGGCACTCCAAGAAGGACGAGCAAAGACTCGTTCTTCCCGCGGAATCGAAAGATCTGTCCCTGGCCGACTTCTGAGATTTCCAGGAGTGCAATTGGGTCTCCAGATCGCTATTATGAGTGCATGAAAATGCGACTGCAGTCTCTCCTGTTCCTTTCCCTACTCCTCCTATGGCCCACTGCCGGTGTCGCCCGCCAGAACGCTCCCGAACAGGGGGTAGAACCCCTCTTCAATGGGCGGGATCTCACCGGCTGGCACGGGATGGAGCAGATATCCCCCTACAAGCTCGAGGCGATGTCCAAGGCCGAGCGCGACGAGATGATCGAGAAGTCAAACCGTGAACTCGCGGCTCACTGGCGGGTTGAGGGAAACGAGATCGTCAATGACGGACAGGGTCCTTTCCTGACTACCGATCGCGACTTCGGCGACATCGAACTCACACTCGAATACAAGACGGTCCCCAAAGCGGATTCCGGGATCTATCTCCGTGGATGCCCGCAGGTTCAAAT
Source organism: uncultured Acidobacteriota bacterium (assembly GCA_963777605.1). GTDB lineage: Bacteria > Acidobacteriota > UBA6911 > RPQK01 > JAPXNP01 > CAVZRV01. The sequence continues at coordinate 353,961 of CAVZRV010000030.1, read as the reverse complement.
CTGGGACACGACTGAGGCTGGAGGTAAATGGAAGAGTGGAGCCGACAAGGGTTCAGGCGGTCTCTGGAACAACAGTGAAAGTGCCCCTGGCAAATACCCACGGGTTTATGCGGACCGCCCCTTCGGTCAATGGAACGATCTCCGGATCATCCAGGTAGGAGAACGCACGACCGTCTTTCTGAATGGCTCCCTGGTCGTTGATCACGCCCGGATGGAAAACTTCTGGGATCTTTCCAAACCACTTCCGCGCCGGGGGCCGATCCAGCTGCAGACTCATGGAGGTGAGATCCGCTGGCGCAACATCCAGGTACGGGAGATCCCGGGACAAGAGGCCAACGAAATCCTGGCATCCCACGACAACAACGAGTACAACATCATCTTCGCCGGCCGCAACCTTGACGGCTGGGCGGGCCCCATCGACAACTACGTCGTGAAAAACGGGACCGTCACCTGCCTGCCGGGCAAGGGTGGGACGATTTATTACGACCGGGAACTGCGGGACTTCCAGGCCCGGCTCCAGTTCAAGGTGCCCCCCGGAGGAAACAACGGGCTGGCGATCCGCTATCCCGGGAAAGGGGACACTGCCTACGTCGGGATGTGTGAGCTTCAGGTCATCGACAACTCGGCGAAGCAGTATGAGAATCTCGATCCAAGACAGTTTCACGGTTCCGTCTACGGGATGGTCGCAGCCAAACGAGGCTACCAGCGACCGGTAGGCGAGTGGAACTTCCAGGAAGTCACGGTGAAGGGTTCCCGGATCAAGGTCGAGCTCAACGGTACCGTCATCCTGGATGCGGACGTCAGCCAGGCGCATGACTTCATGCACGGCAGCCCCCACCCCGGCAAAGATCGAACCTCGGGGTTCTTCGGATTGGCGGGTCACAACGATCCGGTAAATTATCGCGACATTTCCATCAAGGTACTCGACTAATGAGAAAAGGAGCGCACATGTCTCCTCATCGAAGACAGTTCTTGCGAGCCCTGACAGCAGCCGGTGCCGGCAGTCTTCTCTCAACCGGGTCGGTGCTTTCTGCCGGCCTCTCCGGCGTTGCGGCCCCCAGGCCTTCGGTGCAACCGGCCGAACCGCGCGTCGGCCTGGTTCGGGGTAACGACCGCAGGGCCAACATGATGAAGGCTCTCGAGATTATTGAACCCGAGGTCCGAAAGGCGGTCGGCGGTCGCCAGGTTGTCATCAAGCCGAACTTCACCCGGATCAAGAAGGAAGACTGGCTGGCTTCGACGCCGGCCGATTCGGTGTGGGCCCTGTGCGATCTCTTCGCTTCCATGAACGCCGGCAAGATCATCATTGCTGAGGGTACAGGTCCGGGAACACCCCTTTCCGAGGCGCTGACCAACTACGATTACCTGGCCCTCAAGAGCCGGTTCAACGTGGAATTCGTGGACCTCCAGGACGACGAGCATCACGCTAGTTTCATCCTGGATCACGCGTTTCGGCCCGTTAAAGTCAGCGTGTCCAACCTGATGACTCGGGACGACGTCTTCCTGGTATCGGCTGCGGTACTCAAAACCCATTCCCTTTCGGTGGTGACGCTCGGCCTGAAGAACCTGGTGATGGCGACACCCATGAACTTCGGGGCAGCCGGGAACGACCGCTCCAAGATGCACCGCGACCCGGTCTCCAAGGACCCGCGCCCCTTCAACTGGAACCTGTTCCAACTGAGCCGGATCGTTACTCCCGACCTCGTGACCATCGACGGGTTTGTCGGCATGGAAGGGGAAGGTCCCCTCAACGGCGATCCGGTGGAAAGTAAACTCGCCATCGCCGGTCTCGACTGGCTCGCAACCGACCGGGTGGGGATCGAAGTGATGGGTGCGGATTTCCGCAAGATCGGCCACTACTGCTATTGTGCCGAGGCGGGAATGGGAGAGGCGGACCTGGGCAAAATCCAGGTGGTCGGAAACACCATCGGGGAATGCCGCAAGGCCTTTCACCCGCCCGCCGACCTGAACGAAATTTCGATTTCAGCGTAGGACAACCACCCCCGAGGGTGTCTCGTCGGCAGCCGTTGGTGGCGAAACAGGCTGGGCAGCCGATTCTACAATTGATCCATCAGGCTGGGGGTGATGTCGAAATGGGACACGTGCCATTCGACGACGCCATTACGCAGTACCAGCAACTGAGGGGACTGGTGCGTCACACCCACGCGTTCGGCCAGGTAAAGGGATGCCTCCCGAGACTCGATCACCAGGATCAGGAATATCGGGACGTCGGGTTTGCTTTTGGCGAGATCGCGCACTACCGAGTGGGCGCGCGCACTTGAGGGGCAAAGTGAACTGTGCTTGAAGACCACCGCGTACGGGAGTCTCAGGATATCGTCAACGTCAGCTTTTGTGTGAACTTCCCTCATCGGCGATGATCATACCCTCAAGACTTCAGACAAGGAATCCCTGCGCCGCAAGGACCTGGTTCCGCCGCGTGTTCTTGGCCCGATAAAGTGCCTCGTCGGCTTCGGGGAGAATCCCCTCAACGTTGTGATTGGTCTCCGGGTAACTCGAAGTCCAGTGCTGGGAGTTCGGCACTTCACCGAAGCGCACGGTCAAGGTCTTCGATCAGGTCATCAGTAGATTCGATCCCCACCGAGAATCGAATCAGGCCGTCTCGAATCCCCAACGCTTCCCTTTCCTGGGGCGAAAGCCCCGAGTGAGAGGTCGTCGAGGGCCGTGTCATCAGGCTTTCGACCCCGCCAAGGCTGGGAGCTTCTACCGGGATCTCGAGGCGGGAGAGAAAATCACGGGTCTTTTCCGAGTCTCCCTGCAACTCGAAGCTGAGCATCCCACCGAAACCCGAAAAGAGGGCTTTTCCTTCCGGGTTCCCCCAGTTCTCGAGCCCCGGGTAGAACACGCGGCGGACGTTTGGATGACTGCTCAGAAAGCCGGCAATTCGAGAGGCACTTTCATTCTGGTACCGCACTCTTAACGCCAGCGTCTTCAGCCCCCTTTCCAGCAGGAAGCACGCGTGAGGATCCAGGCAGCCACCGAAGTGAAGGAGTTTTCGATTCGCCTCCGCCACCCGGTCTCCAGAGCCGATAACAGCCCCCGCGACGATGTCGGAGTGTCCGTTCAAGTACTTGGTGGCACTGTGGACGACCAAATCGAAACCATGTTCGAGCGGCCGGAAGTTCACAGGTGTCGCAAAAGTGTTGTCGATCAGGCTGACCAGCCCGTGTTCGCGGGCAAAACCAGCCACCGCCGGAAGATTTCCGATTTCCACGAGCGGGTTGGAGATACCCTCGACCAGGATGGCACGGGTGGTAGGCCGGAGCAAAGGTTCCCACGATTCGGGGTCATCTACATCGATCACATCGAAGGCGATTCCGAGGGACGGAAAATCCTTGGCCAGCAGATCCAACGTGCCTCCGTACAGAGTCCGCTGAGCGAGGAGGTGGTCTCCCGTCTTCAAGACCGAGAGCAAAGTCGCGGAGATCGCGGCCATTCCGCTGCCAGTGACCAGCGCCGATTCCCCTCCCTCCAGTCGAGCGAGGCGACTTTGCAGCACGACATGATTCGGCGTGTTGTTGAGTCGGATGTAGCGGAGTGCCTCATAGGAGGTCTCCCCCCGATACAGGAAGGTGGCCGACTGGAAGATGGGCAACACGACGGCGTCTCCGTACCGTTCATTCTGGTCCCCACCATGAATCACTTCAGTTTCAATCCGTTTTGAAGTTGGTACCATCGATCAATCCCTCTCTTGTCTTGAGCGCTCACCTCGGCCACAATCTGGAGCATGCTTGCAGACCGAATACTAGCAGCTTCGAGGTTCGGATCGACACATGGCTGAGGACGACTGGGGGGAAGAACCGGTCGAATTCCCCATCGACGGGATCCTGGACCTGCACAACTTCGCTCCACGTGAAGTAGGCACCCTGGTTCCGGACTACCTCGAAGAGTGCCGGAAGCGAGGCATCCTCGATGTCAGGATCATTCACGGCAAAGGCACCGGCGTCCTCCGAGAGCGCGTTCACTCGATTCTCCGCAAGACCCCCGGCGTAATCGATTTTCGCCTGGCGCAGGACTCTTCCGGATGGGGTGCCACTATCGTCCGACTCGCCTCTTGAGACGGCTTCCAAGCAGGTTCCTCCTTCCTCTCAGGGGCCGAGTTTGAGAAACTGCTTTCCATGACTGAATCGAAGCAGCCATTCAAGACCGGTGCCGAAAATGTGGCATGGAACCTCTCCGACCTCTATAGCAGCGAGGAGCAACTGGTCCAGGCCCTCGAAGACGTTGCCGCCCAGGTTGAAGCATTTGCCACCCGGTACCGCGGCCAGATTGAAAACCTGTCGCCCGAGGAGCTGCGCGAGTCTCTGGCAAGTTTTGAATCCTGCCAGGGAACCCTTGATCGGGCATTTACTTACGCATTCCTCAACTGGAGCACCGACACCGAGGATGCCCACCGGGGCGCCCTCCTCCAGAAGGTCAGGGAACAGTACACCGCAATCGCCCAAATGCTGATCTTTTTCGACATCGAATTGATCGATGTCGCAGCAGAACGTGGCCCTTCCCTCTGGGAGTCGGCCGAACTGCAGCACTACGCGCACTTCCTGGAAACTCTGGCTCTTCGTAAGCGGCATGTTCTGACCGAGCCGGAAGAAAAGATCGTCGCGGAAAAATCGGTGACAGGCGTCGGCGCGTGGACACGGTTCTTTGACGAAGTCCTTGGAGCCGCCCGGTTCAAACTCGACGGCGAGAGCCTAACCGAACAGGAAATCCTTTCGAAACTCTACGAAAAGGACCGTTCCCTTCGCCGACGTGCAGCTGAGTCGTTCACCGAAGGGCTTCAAAGCAGGCTCCGGACGCTCACCTATATCTTCAACACCCTGCTGGGCGAGAAGGCCTCCGATGACCGACTCCGGAACTACCCTCACTGGCTGTCAGCCCGCAACCTCTCGAACGAAATCAGCGATGAGTCCGTGGAGGCGCTGGTCAGTGCGGTATCGAGCCGATTCGACCTGGTCGCGCGTTACTACACCCTCAAGAAGAGGTTGCTCGGCCTCGACGAACTCCAGGACTTCGACCGTTACGCTCCGGTTTTCGAGAGCGATTCCCATTACACCTGGCAGCAGGCCCGGGAGATCGTCACGTCCGCTTACGGTCACTTCTCGCCCCGGATGGCCGAGATCGTAGAGCCCTTCTTCAGCGAGAACTGGATCGACGCCCCGATCCGGCCCGGCAAGCGTGGTGGAGCATTCAGTCACAGTGCGGTTCCGCAGGTTCATCCTTACATTCTCATGAATTTCACGGGAAACAGCCGCGACGTTCAGACCCTTGCCCACGAACTGGGCCACGGAATCCACCAGTACCTGGCTCGTGCCCGCGGAAGCCTGCAGTGCAATACCCCGCTGACGACCGCTGAAACCGCCTCGGTCTTCGGAGAGATGCTGGTCTTCCGCCGGATGCTTGAACTGGAGACCGACGACCGCCGGCGCCTGGCCATGCTGGTGGGCAAGATCGACGACACGACGGCCACCGTGTTCCGCCAGGTCGCCATGAATCGCTTCGAGGCGCGGATCCACCAGGCGCGACGTGAGGAAGGGGAGCTTCCATCAGAGCGGTTCAGCACCCTCTGGAACGAGACTCAGAACGAGATGTTCCAGGGTAGTGTGACGCTCGGCCGGCACTATTCAATCTGGTGGAGCTACATCCCCCACTTTCTTCACACGCCCGGCTACGTCTATGCCTACGCCTTTGGTGAACTCCTTGTCCTTGCCCTGTATTCAATCTATCGGAAAGAACCCGAAGGCTTTGCCGACCGATACCTCTCGGTTCTGGAAGCCGGTGGGTCGGACTGGCCCCACAACCTGCTCACGCGGTTGGGAGTCGATCTGAGGGATCCTCAGTTCTGGAAGTTCGGGCTGCGCGAAATCGAGAATTTTATTCAGCAGGCCGAGGAGCTTGCCGCGGCGCAGTAAGCGTAGTTAATGGGACCCATAGGACATGGGACTCGGCGGGTTCCCGGCTACCAATGAAACCCGAAACCAGGAACCAGGAACCAGGAACCAGGAACCAGAAACCCTACACCTTCAACCCGATCTTCGGTTCCTTTTCGCCGCCGTTCATTCGGCTCATCAGTCGGGAGATCAGTAGAGCCATCTCCAGCGCCTGCTCGTAGTTGAGCCGGGGATCGACCTGGGTCCGGTAGGCCCGTGAGAGGTCCCCCTCAGAAAGCCCCCTGGCGCCGCCGATGCACTCGGTCACGTTCTCGCCGGTCAACTCGAAGTGGACGCCCCCGAGGTAGGAACCCATTTCCCGGTGCACCCGAAAAGCCTGTTCCAACTCCCTCAGAATCTTGCTGAAATTCCGGGTCTTCTTTCCCGAGGCCGTCTTCTCCGTATTTCCATGCATCGGGTCGCAACACCAGAGAACCATCTGACCACGCCGCTGGACTGCTTCGACCAACGGTGGCAGCTCGTCTTCAACCCGGTCCACGCCGAACCGGTGGATCAACGTAAGCCGTCCCGGCTCGTTCCTGGGGCTGAGAATCTCGATCAAATTCAGAAGCTCTTCTGGAGGCATCTTCGAAATCTTGACCGCGATCGGGTTGGCGATGCCGCGGAAGAACTCAATGTGAGACCCATCCAGTTCCCGGGTCCGATTTCCGATCCAGGGAAAATGGGTGGCAAGGTTATACCAGCCCGTTCGGTGGGGGACGTGCCGGGTCTGCGCCTGTTCGTAGGGAAGATGGAGACCCTCGTGGCTGGTGAAGAAGTCCACCCGCTTGAATTCATCGACCCGACCACCGAGGATCGTTTCGAGAAACCCGACCGCGTGAGAAATCGACTCCATAATGCGCCGGTACTCGGCCGACTCGGGGGAGTGAGCCACGAAATCGATATCCCAGTACTCCGGATGATGAAGGTCGGCAAACCCGCCGTCAACCAGGCCGCGTATGAAATTCAGAGTCAGAGCGGATCGCTCATACCCGCGGAGCATCAGTTCCGGATTCGGAACCCGGTCCCGGTCCGTGAACGCGTACCGGTTGATCAGGTCGCCGCGGTAGCTCGGCAGCTTCTTGGGTCCTTTCGACTCCAGATCGGAAGACCGGGGTTTAGCGTACTGTCCCGCAATTCTTCCCACCCGGATGACCGGCTTCTTGCCGCCGACCACCAGGATCAGGCTCATCTGAAGCAGGATCTTGAGCTTGTTGGCTATGACAGTGGAGTTGCAGTCCTCGAAGCTTTCCGAGCAATCCCCTCCCTGCAGAAGAAAGCGCTTGCCCAGCGCGGCATCCGCCAACTGGGATTTGAGGTCCTCAACCTCCCAACTGGTAACCAGAGGGGGAAGCTTGGTCAACTCCTGGAGCACCCGGTCCCGCATCGCAGTGTCCGGATAGTCAGGGATCTGGGATATCCGACTTTCCTGCCAGGAACTGGGCGACCACGGTTTAGAATTGGTATCGATTTCCACGAGGCGAAGTCTACCAAAAAGCGGGTCGGATTAGCCAAAGAACCGGAACTCAACCCTCTCCCAAACATTCATCAGAAGACGAAGCGTGCTCCACGCCATGCGTTTTCCGAGCTTCAGGTGGGAGTAATAGACGGCATCGTACTCGGTCACGGGAACCGCTCCCCGATTCACCTTGAATCGGCCCGAGCCGGCACTCATATTAAACCGGCTGCCCGTCCTCTGAGCCTCCTTGATCTTGGCCAGAAAGGCACGGCGAAGCAACCCACGTGATCGCGGAATCGACATGTCGTATCCGATCATCACGCCGGTCATGTTGCGGTCCTGCTCCGCCCAGACCGTTATGCAGGCGATCCTCCCGTCACAGTCGATCAGGCGAACTTCGACCACACCGCTCTCTACCAGAATTCGAAAGTACTCCGGAGTGAACTGCGCATTCAGCTCGGAATACTTCTCGATGTAGAGCTGCCGATAGATCTCTGCGACCTGTTGAGATTCCTCCTCGGACAGCGTATCAGGCGTCCGGATGGGGAGCGGGTCCCGCAGTTGGAGCTTCTCATCCTTGGCTAAGTCCCGGCTCCGCTTCAGGCGCTCATCGGAGGGGTCGAGGAGAAAGATCCGGCGGCTCCTGATCAGTCGAAACCCGGCGCCGGACAGGCGATCGACAAGCTCCCCGCACACGGCGGGGTTGAGCGAGCGCACTACGATCGCCCTCCCCGGAAACCGGCCCACGAGGAAGTCTCGGACCTGGTCGATTTCCTCTTCGCTCAGAGCCACCGGTGGATTGGTTGGCCAAAGCCAGTTGTTCAGGTAGACAACGCGGTCAAGAACGAAAAGCCGGCTGATCCATCCCAGGAGAACCAGGCCGATTCTTATTGGGTAGGCGAGAACCGGGTAGCGAAGCTTGTGCAGTTCGCGCTTGGGATACTCGACGTAGTGGCTGAGAATCGAAAGGGAGTTGGTCTGCCCTTCCCGCGGCTCGGCAGCGACAACGGGAACAACCTTTGCGCCGATTACAAGCGCGCTCACAACGACCGATGCATTGAGCAGGTAAGGCCTTACTCCGTAGCGAATGAGCGGGGCCAGGTAGCGCGCCGCCTTCTGCGCCTCAGGGCTGTCCGGCCAAGGTGCCCGGTCGATGTTCGCGGCATCGATATATTGAAGCGAACCCTGATGCACTCACCCTCTCTTCCTCTATCAGACCAACTGCCTCACAGGAGTCTAAGACGAATGGAGAGTAAGTTCCAAAGGGGATAAGATGGCATCCCTGCGTCCTGGTCTACCAGAACATTGACGATTGATCGTCATTCGGAGAAAGGAGTGATCTGTCGTGTCGGACAACCAAACCATGCGAGCAATGCTCTTCAGGGATGCGTCCCGGCCACTGAGCCTGGAACGGGTTCCCATCCCTCAAGCCGGAGCCGGCCAGGTTGTCGTCAGGATTGATGCATGTGCCGTCTGCCGGACGGATCTTCACGTAGTAGATGGGGAACTCCCCGAACCCAAGGTCCCGCTCATTCCCGGGCACGAAATCGTTGGCTCCGTGGTTCAAACCGGACCCGAGGTGACCAACCTCGAGGTAGGTCAGAGGATTGGAATCCCCTGGATGGGTTGGACCTGTGGCAAGTGCCGCTACTGCCGGTCGGGACTCGAGAACCTCTGCGACCAGGCCCGTTTCACGGGCTACACCATCGATGGCGGCTATGCCGAGTACACTGCAGCGGACCAGCGCTTCGCCGTGCCCATTCCCGACGCATACGAATCCGCGGAAGCGGCTCCCCTGCTATGTGCCGGGCTGATCGGCTACCGGTCCCTCAAGAAAGCCGGGGATGCCGAGGCTCTCGGGCTTTACGGATTTGGAGCGGCCGCCCATATCGTCGCCCAGGTGGCCATCCACCAGGGGAGAAGAGTTTACGCCTTCACGCGGCCCGGCGATGGGACTGCCCAGGAGTTTGCCCGGAAGCTCGGGGCAGTTTGGGCGGAAGGTTCCGACCAACCGCCTCCCGAAGAGCTGGACGCCGCAATCATTTTCGCTCCCGGTCGGCTCCCTCGTCCCCGCCGCCCTGCGTGCAGTCCGAAAGGGAGGGATCGTAGTCTGCGGCGGCATTCACATGAGCCCTATTCCGGAGTTCCCATACGAGATCCTGTGGGGCGAGCGCCGGATTGAGTCGGTCGCCAACCTAACCCGGAAGGATGGTGATGAGTTCATGGGAATCGCCCCGCAGGTTCCGGTGCACGCGACAATTGAAAAGTTCCCGCTGGAGGCGGCCAATGAGGCGCTGAACCGTTTGCGAGATGGTAAGATCTCCGGGGCGGCCGTCCTGGATCCGCGCAGATGACGGCTTTCCGGTGTCGTGGTTTTCTAGAAGACAAACTTTTAGAACTAGGGAGACTCCATGAAGCGGTTGCTGATTCCTGTCCTGTTGTTGGGCCTGTCGATCCCCCTCGTCGCTGCACAAGCAGTCGAGTACTACCCCGGAGCCAAATACGCACCCGACATCCCGACGCTGAAGGATGTTGTCGGCTACGACTGGGGTGAGGAAGTCTCGAGTTATGGCGAGATCGAGCGCTATCTCCACCGGCTTGCCGACGCTTCTCCGGTCGTCGAACTCAGGGAGTATGGAAAGACCTGGGAGGGCCGAAGCCTTTACATCATGGTCATATCTTCTCCGGAGAACCTGGCCCGGATGGATCAGATCAAGGCGGCGACCCACCAACTCGCATTCCCGGAGGGCGGATCCAGCCAGACCGGGGATATTCCCTGTACCGTCTGGCTGATGTACGGTGTCCACGGGAACGAGATCTCCAGCCCGAATGCCTCACTGCTGGTCGCCTATCACCTGGCTGCCTCGCGGGGAGACAGCCTGGTGGATTCCATTCTGAAGGACTGCGTCGTGATCATCGACCCGCTCGAGAATCCGGACGGGAGAACTCGTTTCGTCCAGTATTTTCGGCAAACCCGGGGGCGCTGGCCCGATCCGAGTCCCGACGCCGCGGAACACAACGAAGAGTGGCCCGGCGGTCGAAGCAACCACTACCTGTTTGACATGAACCGAGACTGGTTCGGACGCACCCAGCCGGAGACCCGGGGCCGGGTCCAGGTTTATCTGGAGTGGTATCCCCAGATCATCGTCGATCTGCACGAGATGGGCGGAGACTCCACCTATTACTTTGCTCCCCCGGCCGAGCCCTTGAACCCGTGGCTCACCGAATCCCAAGTCCATTGGCTCAGCGAATTCGGTAAGAACAACGCGCGTTGGTTCGACCAGCAGGGTATCGACTATTTCACCCGGGAAGTATTTGACTCCTTCTATCCCGGCTACGGTGAAGACTGGCCCATGTTCCAGGGAACGGTGGGCATGACCTACGAAGAGGCATCGGTCCGCGGACTGACCCTGCGCAGGGAGGACGAGACCATCCTTCGGTTCAGCGACTCGGTCCGCAACCACTTCACGTCGTCTCTGGCGACCCTGGAAACGGCCGCTCGAAACAGTAAGGCCATCGTGGATTCGTTCGCAGCCAACCGGAAATCGGCCATTGAAGAAGGAAAGAAGGGTGATGTTCGTGAATACCTGTTTCCGCCCGATCCCGGTACCGGGCGAGTCAACGCGCTGATGAAGAATCTCGCCAGCCAGGGGATTCAGGTTCTCCGAGCCCGCGACGCATTTTCGGTTTCCGGTCTTCACGGTTACCGGGACACTGCGGCGGTCTCCCGGGATTTTCCGGCCGGAACTTTCATCATCTCTGCTGCCCAGCCCGCGGGCCGTCTTGTGCGCAACCTGCTGGATCAGCAGGTTCCCATGCCCAAGGACTTCCTGGCCGAGCAGGAACGCAGGCAGGAACTGCGGGAGCGGGACGAGTTCTACGACTTAACGGGATGGACGCTCCCGCTTCTTTATGACGTAGAGGCCTACCGGTCGGCAAAAGAATCGGGAGCCGCGGCTGTACCCGTTGCGGCAGATTCCATCACCCTCGCTGCCCCGGCTCCGGGCACCGCCGAACTTGCCTACATGGTTCCCTGGACCGGTCGCGCCTCAGCCCGACTGCTCTCTGCTCTCTTCCTGAAGAAGATCCGGGTTTACTCGGCAGGAAAGTCTTTCACCCTCTCCGGTCGCGAGTTCCCTGCCGGCACATTGATCGTCAAGTGCAAGGACAACCCCTCGGATCTGCACGCCACTCTCGCTCAAATCGCCGCGGAGACCGGTGCCGAAGTAGTTCCCACCAACTCGGCCTGGGTGGACGACGGTATCAACTTCGGCAGTAATGATGTGGCCTACCTGCACAAGCCTTTGGTCGCGATTGCCTATAGTGCTCCCACCCGTTCTGCCTCGGCCGGCGCCACCCGTTTCATCGTCGAACAGCTTTTCGACTACCCGGTCACGGTGCTTCACACGAGCGACCTTGGCTCGGCCGACCTCTCCAAGTTCAACGTCCTGGTTCTTCCCGATGCTTCCCCGTGGGGGGGCGGATATTCGCAAACCCTGGGTGAACGAGGCGTGAACCGAATCAAGGACTGGGTCCGTTCCGGCGGCACGCTCATCTCCCTGGCCGGAGCCAGCCAGTGGCTCGCCGGTGAGAAGGTCGGCCTGCTCTCGACCAAGGCCGAGCGAAAGCAGTCAACTGAGAAGTCCGAGTCCAAAGAAGCGGGTGACAAGAAGGGCGAAGAAACCTACCAGGAAATGATCCAGCCGACCGACGAGGCCCCGGCGCCGATTCCCGGGGCCCTGGTCCGGGTCCGCCTCAATCCTGAGCACTGGCTCGCCTTTGGTTACGACGCCGAAACGACGGCCCTGGTTGAAGGCAACCGGATCTTCACTCCGCTGAAGTTGGACCAGGGTACCAACGTGGGTGTCTACTTCCCGTCGGACAAGCTGCTTCTGAGCGGTTTTGCCTGGAACGAGACTCGCGAGCAGATGGGCGAGAAGGCCTACCTCATGCACGAGCGAATGGGCCGTGGGAACGTGGTTGCTTTCGCCGAAGACCCGACCTTCCGTGGGTTCGTGGTCGCCGACCACCTGCTCCTGATGAATGCGATCTTCTTCGGGCCGGCGCACTAGACATTTGTGATCTATGATTTGTGATGGGTGATTGGGGGGTGCTCCCTGGCGGGATCACCCCCTTTTTTTCGGTGGTGCCGGGGCTTGCGGCTGCGGCATGTGAGTGGCGTGATCGGGATTCTTGGATGGAGCGCCGCGGATTCCGGCGGGCAGGCTGCCCACCGAACATACTTACATGACTTGGCCTGGATGAAGGCGGCCTTCATCCAAGCCAAAATTGCGCCATTTGGAGTGCGGAATCGACAGGTTCCGCTTTTGCCAGTCGCTGTTTTACCTGCGGCCGAGGTCAGGAAGCGAAAGCTTCCGTTGCCTCCGTTCCCCGGTAGAAACAACACGGATTCTATTCGGCCATGTCGTCCCGCAGAGCGGGACTCAAGCATAGAGCTAAGCTGGAGACCCAGGATTCCGCCTTCGGCTCCATCCTGGGCAACTCCATTCCGCCCTCCGGGCTGGACTGCGCCTCCCGATTCCCGAACCAGAACCAGGAACCCGGAACCAGAAACCCGCTAGTCGCGCTTGAACTCGGAAACCAGGCCCTGCATGGAGGCCTTTGCGTCGCCGAAAAGCATTCGCGTATTTTCGTTGAAAAAGAGCGGGTTCTGGATTCCTGCAAATCCGGTTGCCATCGACCGCTTCATAACGATGCAGGTTCGCGCCCGATCGACCTCAACGATCGGCATTCCGTAGATGGCACTGGTTTCGTCATCACGAGCTGCCGGGTTGACGACGTCGTTTGCTCCCACCACCATGCAGACATCAACCATCTCCATGGTGGGATTGACGTCGTCCGGTTCCACCAGCTTGTCGTAAGGAACGTTGGCCTCGGCGAGCAGAACGTTCATGTGGCCGGGCATTCGGCCGGCCACCGGGTGAATCGCAAAGCGGACTTCACAGCCATTTTCTTCGAGCAATTCACTCAGTTCATGCACCGCATGCTGAGCCTGGGCAACTGCCAGACCATATCCGGGAACAAAGACGACCGAACTGGCGGCCTCGAGCAGCAGATAGGTGTCCCCAACCGAAATCGGCCGAACCTCGCCCTGTTCCCCCCCCTTGCTTCCGCCGCTCGCAGTGACGGCACCAAATCCGGAGAACAGGACGTTGGCAAGTGACCGATTCATAGCCTTGCACATGATGCTGGTCAGGAAGATGCCACTGGCACCGACAAGGGATCCGGCCACAATCAGGATGTTGTTCTCGATAACGAAACCGGCCGCACATGCCGCCATTCCGGAGTAAGAGTTCAACAGGGAGATAACGACCGGCATGTCCGCGCCGCCGATTGGCATGACAGCCATGATTCCGAGCAGGAACGAAAGTCCGATGAGGATCCCGAACGCGGTGTAGCCGTACTCGACGCTGATCACAAAGGTGACGCCGCTGGCCAGAATCGCGAGTACCAGTCCCGAGTTGAAGATATGCTGCCCCTTGAAAATAAGCGGCCGGCTGATACCGAAGTTCCCGATCCAGAATTCTTTAAGCTTGGCCCACGCAATCACGCTTCCCGAGAAAGTCACGCCGCCGATCAGGACGGTCAAGAAAATCGTAACAGCCGCATACGTGTCCGGGGTGACATTATTATGATACTCGGCCCAACCCACGAGCAGACTGGCAATGCCTCCGAAACCGTTCAGCAGAGCCACCATTTCTGGCATGGCAGTCATGGCGACGAACCGCGCCGCCAGCACGCCGATGATCGACCCGACAACAATGCCGACGGCTATGTAACGGTAATCAATGATGCCCTGGTAGAACAGGGTAGCCACCACGGCGAGAAACATCCCGAAAGCCGACAATAGGTTTCCCTGCCGGGCGGTCGCCGGCGAGCTCATCAGCTTCAGGCCAATTCCGAACAGCAGTGCCGAGAGGATGTAAGTGAGTTCGATCGGTACGCTCATTTCTTTCCATCCTCTTTCTTCTTGAACATGGACAGCATCCGGTTGGTCACCAGATAACCACCGACTACGTTAATCGTGGCGAAAACAACGGCCAAGGTCCCCAGGATAATACTGAGCTGCTGGTTCTCTCCCCCCGCTGCAATCAGGGCTCCGACAATCGTAATCCCCGAAATGGCGTTGGAACCCGACATAAGCGGAGTATGCAGGGTCGCTGGAACCTTCGAGATCAACTCAAAGCCGAGAAAAATCGAAAGCATCAAAATGAAGGCCAGGTAGACAAACTCGGCATTCATATCATCTCACCTCACTTAAACAATTCGTGGCAGATTTCGCCCTGGTGGGTCACCAGGCACCCTTTGATAATCTCGTCGTCCAGCTTGAGGACGAATCGTTTCGACTCCTTGTCCCAAAAATGACCGACCAGGTTAACCACATTACTCGAGTACATCTGGCTGGCATCAACCGCAACCCTCGCCGGCAACGGCCCGAGCCCGACAATTTTGACCCCGTCTGTTTCGACGATCTCGCCAGGCTTGCTTCCGGCGACGTTCCCCCCTGAATCGGCGGCCAGATCGACAATCACACTGCCAGGACGCATCCGCTTCACCATCTCCTCGGTCACGATCCGGGGTGCCTGTCGCCCAAACACCTGGGCGGTAGTGATGAGAATGTCGGATTTCTCGCAGTGCTTGGCCATGGCCTCGCGCTGGCGAGCCAACTGTTCCTCGGTCAATTCACGGGCGTATCCCTGCTCCGTTTCTCCGGTATCCCCGATGTCAAACTTGACGAATCGTCCGCCGACCGAGCGGACCTGCTCTTCAACTACGGGCCGGGTATCGTAAGCCTCCACGATGGCCCCGAGTCGCTTCGCAGTTGCGATTGCCTGCAGGCCCGCGACGCCTGCACCAATCACGAAAACACGGGCCGGCGAAATGGTTCCCGCCGGTGTGCTCATCATGGGCAGAATCTTCGGGGAGTTGTCTGCCGCCAGAATTACCGCCACGTAACCCGCCAGGTTGGCCTGGGAGCTCAGGGCATCCATTTTCTGGGCAATCGTCGTCCTCGGAATCAGTTCCATGCAGAGCGCAGTGACTCCGCGTTTCGCCAACCGGCCGAGCGACGGCTTCGCGTTGAACGGATCCAGGTAGCTGACAAGGATTGCACCCGATGGGAGTTCGTCAATTTCTTCGGCCGACGGCTTTCCCAACCGGAGGACCATCTCCGCAGTCTTCAACAGCGAACTGCGGTCCCTCGAAACCTGCGCACCTGCATTCTGATACTCGGAATCAGAATATCCCACGCTCAAGCCGAGGCCCGACTCAATCGCCAGCTCGGCGCCCATATCCACCAATTTCTTCACACTTGCCGGAATTATCGGGACCCGGCGGTCCTGCACGGTCAATTCTTTCGCAACCGCGATCTTCATCACACACGCCTCCGGATAATCAGTTGATTTACAAACGGCTGCCCAAGATCCCAAGAAGGTATCAATTCCATCGTTCAAAGGGAAGTCGGCCAGCCACAAACCGCCTCCTTTCCAAATCACTCAGTGTGGAATTGGAGTTGAGATTGACTTGAATTGGAATAAAATGCCTTCATTGGATGTCTAAAACTCACCTTGAGGGGGTCATATGAAAAGGGGCTTTTCTCTTCTGTTTTTGTTTTCACTGGCGACACTTGTCCTGTTTTCCACGGCATACGCCCAGGGAGTCTACCGCCTGCCGCAGATTGCCAGCGGAGGCAACGTGATCCGCACCACGTTTATCTTCGTCAACAACAGTGATACAGAGTCTATCGTTACACTGAAGTTGACTGATGACAGCGGGAACTCCATGAGTCTGTCGATTCCGGGGATGACCGGGGACTCGATCAAAGTCTTTACGCTGCCCGCCCGCGAGAGCCGCTTCTTCACGAGTGACCCCTCGGGTGACCTCAAAATCGGCTCCGGCCTGGTGACCGCAACGTCCGATATCGGGGTGGCAGCAGTCTTCTCCTTCCTGGAGGGAGGTGGCTCCACTCTGTTGACCGAAGCCGGGATCGGCGCTTCGCAGGCGGTTTCTGAATTCTCGATCGCGGTTGACACCAAGCAACCGTTCAACACCGGCGTCGCCATTCAAAACCTTGGGTTTGAATCAACGACCTTGACCCTGACTCTCATCGACAAGAACGGGAACCAGCATGCGACCCGGAATGACGTCACCATCCCGCAACAGGGGCACCTGGCGAAATTCGTTGCGGGAGACGGCGGTCTCTTCCCCGACGCGGTGAACTTTGAAGGCCGGCTCGTAGTGTCCTCGAGTGTGACCCAGGTTTCGGCACTGACATTGCGCCAGAACACTGCGAGCACGGCTCCCCTGACGACTCTTCCCGCAGTCGCAACTACATCCAACCAGCGGAAGTTCAACCTCTCCAACGTCGCCAACGGTTTCGCGGGCACGCTGGGGATCAAGACCCAGTTCATCTTTTTCAGCCTGGGGACTGAGGCCACCGCTCACCTCTCGCTCACAAACGACAGCGGGAACCCCCTCTCAGTCGGCCTCTCGAATGGGGAGACCGGGAGTGAATTCGACCTCGAGATCCCGGCCGGAGGGGCGGTCTTCGTGGAAACCGATGCCCAGGGCGCCATCACCACCGGTGCGGCCCAGGTCACCTCGGACGCACCGATCGGGGTCACCGCGGTCTTCAGTCTTTTGAACGCGCAGGGAACGGTGACGGTTGAGGCTGGTGTTGGCGATTCCCCCCTGGGAACCCAGTTCAGCCTCCCGGTCGATCTCACCGGAGGCTTCAACACGGGCGTGGCGATTTTCAACCCGAATCCCGACAGCACGCAGGTCCAGGTCACCTTCCTCAAGAGCGACAGTTCAACTACCGCCCAGAAGGAACTCACGATCCCCGCGTACGGGCACATTTCGGTTTTCGTCCAGTCCGCCGAACTGTTCCCCTCCGTTACCGACGTCCAGGGACAGCTCAACCTGGAATCGACGCTGCCGGTAACCGCGCTGAGCCTCCGGCAGCAGCTTTCCACGGCCAACCTGACCACGCTCCCGGTTCTGGAGGGAGTCCCGGACCAGGGGAACAGCCCAACGCCTTCGAAGTCCAACCTGCTTCGCAAGACGATCGAAGGGCTGAATTTCAATGCTGATACGTCCGACTTCAACGTCCAGCTCGACGCCGGCTACAAGTTGAGCGGCGCAGTCGAAGGTTCCGGCGGCACCTTCTACCCGATCGGCTTCGTCCAGGCCATCAGCCCGGCAGGCGACGTTCTCACGACCTCCACCAATGTCGTCATCCAGTTCCCGTCGGTGACCTACGAGTATTCGATGGTCGTTCCGAAAGGCACCTACCTGGTCCGTGCCTGCGCGGTTGACGTCAATAATTCGAGACTTCCTTTCGAGTCTGGAATCGCCCCGGCGGCGAATCTAGACTACTCGGCTGTCCTTCAGGCCGGACAAACCCAGAACGTCATCGTCAACGGTGACACGGCTCAGGATGTCGAGGTCTCATCGCCCCAGTACCGCGTGGTTACTGGAACCGTCACCAACCTCGGCGAACTACCTGTGACGCCGTTGTCTCAAACACTCTTTCTGGTGCTGGCCTCGGACAATACCACGACCCAGGCGTTCAGTACCCTCGACGATTCGGGAGCGTTCTCCGTGCGATTGTCGGCGGGAACCTACACCGCCGGCCTGGCCTGGGGCCAGGGTGACGATACTAGCGGAGACGGCATTCCCGACACTTACCAGCAACTGGCGATCTTGTGGAATATCGGAAGCATCACCGTGGCCGGGTCGCCCGTCACCGGAGTGAACCTGGCACTTCCCGACCTGGCTACCGTGAGCGGCAAGCTCTCCCAGCCCAACACGGTCGATTTCAGCGAATCGCAGGTCCTGGCCTTTGACCTGGCGTTCCCGTCCAATGCCATCGTCACCCAATGCGTTCCTATTGCCGGTATCGGTGCCAGCTTCTCCCAGCCGACGGCTGACGGGGACTACCAGCTGACCCTGGTCAAGAACAAGACCTACGATGTGCTCGGCGCGGTCCCGATCACCGATACCGACGGCACCACGTCCGCGCCTCTCCCCGGTTCCGATCGACGCACGTTCAGTCAGGAAACCAATACGCTCAACCGCGCGGTTCCAGCCAAGTCGGCGACCGTTGTCGTTTCGGGAATGATCACGGACCCAAATGGAAGCCCGGTGAAGGAAGCGACCGTCTCGGCCACGACCACCGGAGGACTCGTGGGAACACCCAACGCGGTTTTCTCAGCCGACGGCCCAGAGTGACGACAATGGGAACTACACGATCCGGTTACTGAGCGGGTTCAACTACGTGGTTGAGGTCGATCCGCCGGCCGCGAACTCAACACCGACGATCCCAAACTCTTAAGTCTGCCGGGACTCCCGGACCCGGGAGTCCCGGAGGCTGACTCCACAGAGGAAATTCCACAGACCGGCCGCCGCCAGGCGGCTGGTCTGGCGGTCTCGGTCCAGCGTCGGGCAGACCTCCACGAAATCCACCGAAGTGACGGCTGCACACCGCCCCGCAGCCCGTGCCGCCTGAAGCCATTCCCGGCTGCTCATCCCGCCCGTCGCCGGTGCGCTGACCCCTGGGGCATAGGCCTGATCGACGACGTCCAGGTCGAAGGAGACCATCACAGGCCCCTCCAGCTGGTCGAGAATACGCTGCCCCGCATCCGGTCCCAGGCCATCGATCGGGACGACCTTCCCACCCCGGTCGCGAACAAACTCGAGGTGGG
The DNA here is from genome assembly GCA_963777605.1 of uncultured Acidobacteriota bacterium. GTDB lineage: Bacteria > Acidobacteriota > UBA6911 > RPQK01 > JAPXNP01 > CAVZRV01. The sequence continues at coordinate 334,831 of CAVZRV010000030.1, read as the reverse complement.
ATTCCACGCTCGAGCGCTCCTGAATCCCCAGTACCGAGTAGGAGAGACAGCTCCCCGATGGGTGCTCAAGCGCCTGCCGAAACGGAGACCCCGAATGCCCAACGCCATTCCTGAGCGGGCGGACATCGGGATGCGCATCCCAGTTGACGATGTGTACCGGCCGACCCGCCGCGACATAGCCCAGGAAATGCCCAAAGGCGGTTTCGTGTCCCCCGCCCAGAATCGCCACCAGGATCCCCTCGCTCAACAAGCCTCCCACTACTTTCCCCAGCCGATCCTGGTCCGATTCCAGGTTCCCGCTCATCCGCAGGTTTCCGAAGTCCCGGGTCCGGCGAAGCAATTCCCGAAAACGGCTGTTCCCGGCGGGGAGCGTCGAGCGGTAAAAGTTTCGCCGAATCTCGTCCGGTGCCTCCGCCGCGCCCGGGCGACCATGATTTCGGCGCACGCCCTCGTCACTTGGGAATCCGATCAGAACGAGTTCCCAGCCTCCCCCGCCGAGGGCGGTGCCGATCACGGAGCCCACGCGGAGATCATCCGGGTCGTAACCGACTTCAGGCAGTCTCGGCGGCACAAACTCGGTTGTGTTCAAATCAGCCCACCCCTCCGCGCTGCGAAGACCACACGCAGAAGTGAAACTGGACCGGGCGCCTTGGTTTCAGCCCAGAGCTGGCCCTGGGTCTGTGGTCCTGCACTTCGATTGCGGCCTGTAAGGTCGCGCCCCGGATTCACCTCACCCGAAGAGGTGGTCAGCCCCTTCAGGGCTGGATTCTTGATGGGTGGACCGTGAACCCAGGCAAATGCCTGGGCTGGAAACAGGCCCCCTTCGGGGGCCAGCCCGGCGCCGATCCTGTGATCATCACTCATCCACGTCTGGCACCGGCCAGGAAACAGTATCCAGCCGATAATCGCGTCCCTGGCTCTCCACCCATCGCCTCCGTCTCCATCCAGACGCAGCCAATTCATCCAGATTCTCCAGTTCATCCAAATTGAAGTTTCAGCTCAGAACCCTCCCACGAACGCACGTCTTCCGGCAAGCGTTTGGTCGAAAGTGATAGAGCCAGTGATCCGGACTCTCAGCATCGACGATGGCGAAGTCGGCCGACTTCCCGATTTCCAGCGTACCGATTTCCCGGTCCAAGCGCAGGGCACGGGCGGCCGCGGCGGTCGCCCCGATTAACGCTTCCGACGGAGTCATCCCCGACTGAGCGCAGGCCAGCATCATCGCCAGCGGCAAGTGGTAACTGGGGGCCGATCCAGGGTTGAAGTCGGTGGCGACCGCCACCGCGAGCCCGGCGTCGAGCAGTCTGCGCGCATCGGTCGGCGGCTGGCGAAGATAGAGGGAGGCCAGGGGCAGGATCACTGCCGTCACTCCGCCCTCCACCAGGGCCTGGATCCCCTCGTCCGAGACCCGTTCCAGGTGATCCGCCGAGGCCGCCCGAAGCCGGCCGGCCAGGAGCGCGCCGCCCGAATCGGAGAGCTGCTCGGCGTGGAGTTTGACCGCAAGCCCGCAGTCGATGGCCACATTCAGGATGGCCCGTCCCTCTTCTGCCGTGAAAGCACCTTCTTCGACAAACACATCGCAAAACTCAGCCAGCCCCAGCCGGGAGACGGTCGGGATCAGGGAGCGGCAAACGTACTCGACATACTCCGGCCGACGCTCCCGGTACTCCTCGGGCAGGGCATGCGCCGCAAGCAGGGTGGGGACGAGCCGGACCGGCTGGCGCTCAGCCGCCAGTCGATAGACCTCAAGGATCTTCAACTCCGTCTCCAGGTCGAGCCCGTAACCGCTCTTGCACTCCACGGTAGTGACTCCGAGTCGGGCCATCTCAGACAGGAAGCGCAGGCACCGATCGAGAAGCGCGGACTCTTCGACCGCCCGCGTGGCCTCGACAGTAGCCCGAATTCCTCCACCCGACCGGGCGATTTCCAGGTAACCGGCGCCGCGCGCCCGAAGCACGAATTCGCGCTCCCGCCAACCGCCGAAAGCGAGGTGGGTGTGACAGTCCACCAATCCCGGAATTACCATCGCACCGCCGGCATCGATCTCCTCCTCTTCAACGTCAGCGCGACTCGGCAATTGCCTTTCCGGACCGATCCAGTCGAGGCGCTCTCCCGTCCAGACCAGAGCCGCCCGCGGAATGATCTCGAGTTCACCCGGGTCATCAGGCTTCGGTCCGGTTACCAGGAGCCCGATTTTGCGAAGGACCGGCATCAGTCCAACTCCCCGATCGAGGTTTCCACGGCATCCAGCAGGCCGCCGCTTCGAATCAACTTCCAGCAGTGGTTCAGATCGTCCTTGTAGTAGTAGTCACGCTCGCGGTGGCCTACAACGCCGCGAACGAATTGATGGCCTTGCTCAACCCCGACTCCCGGTCGCAGGGGAAGACGATAATCGAGAGCCTGGGCGGCTGTGAAGAGCTCCACAGCCAGTACCATCTCGACATTCTGGAAGACCTGGTAGAGCTTCAGCGCCGAGATGCTGCCCATTGAGACGTGGTCCTCCTGACCCAGGCTGGTCGGGATCGAGTCAACCGAGGCCGGGTGGCAAAGCACCTTGTTCTCCGAAACCAGTGCGGCGGCCGTGTACTGGGGAATCATGAAACCTGAGTTGACGCCGGTCTCGCGCATCAGCAGGGCGGGCAGACCGTCGTGGCCGCCGAGCAGCAGGAAAGTCCGTCGCTCTGAAATGGACGCCAACTCGGCAAGGGCCATCGCACTCGTGTCCAAAGCCAGGGCGAGAGGCTGACCGTGAAAGTTGCCCCCGCTGATGATGGTCCCATCCGAAAAGACGAGCGGGTTGTCGGTGGCCGAGTTGATCTCGGTCTCGACCGTCCCGACGGCGTAGCTGAGGGCGTCGCGACTGGCCCCGTGAACTTGCGGAACGCAGCGGAGGCAGTAGGGATCCTGGATCTTTCCGCAGTGCCGGTGAGCTTCCAGAATCTCACTCTTTTCGAGCAACCTTCTCACATTCCGCGCTACTCGGATCTGTCCCGGGTGCGGTCGGACTTCCTGAATCCGGGCATCGAAAGGGCGGACCGAGCCTTGCAGCGCCTCCAGGCTCATCGCCGCCAAGAGGTCCGCCGTCCGGACCAGGCGGAGGGATTTTTCCAGCACCCACGTCCCGTAAGCGGCCATGAACTGGGTCCCGTTGATCAGGGAAAGTCCGTCTTTGGCCTGCAACTCGATCGGGACAAGTCCGTGCCGCTCCAGCACTGGTCCCGCCGCCTCCGGGGACTTTCCGTCCGCGTCCCAGAAATAACCCAACCCGATCAGAGGAAGCGACAAGTGAGCAAGCGGAGCCAGGTCGCCCGATGCCCCAACACTTCCCTTGCTCGGCACCACCGGAATCAGATCGGCCTCGGTTAAGTCGATCAGCCTTCGAAACGTGGGAAGTGAGACACCGGAGTAACCAAGCCCGAGCGAGTGAATCTTCAGCTTTAGGATCAGCCGGCTGATCTCCCGTGGAACCGGGTCGCCAACGCCTACGGCATGGCTCAGGATGAGGTTTCGCTGAAGTTCACGGATCTGGTCGGCTTCGATTCTCTTTTGAGCAAGGGCTCCGAACCCCGTGTTGATACCGTAGAAGGCATCCCCGTGCTCGAGTGCGGACTCGACCCGCAGCCTGGATTCCCGAACCCGGAACGGGTCCTGTGAAAGCTCGTCCAGGCTTGCGTTCAGGTCAGCTTCAAGAGTGGCCAGTGAGAGGGTTCTCATCGTCCGAGCATCGGCAGATCAAGTTGGTGAATGCGGGCTGCTTCCTCGGCTTCCGGGTAACCAGCGTCCGCATGTCGCATAATCCCCGTCCCCGGATCGGCATCGAGCACCCGCTGCAGCCGACGGTCCGCCTGTTCAGACCCATCCGCAACGCAGACCATTCCGGCGTGGATCGAATAGCCGATTCCGACACCCCCGCCGTGGTGGATCGAAACCCAACTGGCGCCACAGGCCGTATTCAGGAGCGCGTTGAGCAAGGGCCAGTCGGCGATCGCGTCGGAACCGTCACGCATGCCTTCAGTCTCACGGTTGGGGGAAGCCACCGAGCCGGCATCCAGGTGGTCCCTGCCGATGACGATGGGAGCCTTCACCTTCCCCTTCTTGACCAGCCAGTTGAACTTGAGGCCCATCGTGGCCCGGTCGCCATACTGCAACCAGCAAATTCGCGCCGGCAAGCCCTGAAAGTGGACCTTGTCGCGCGCCTCCCGAATCCACCGTCCCAACGGCTCGTTTTCCGGGAACGTCTCGAGCACCGCCTCGTCCGTTATGCGAATGTCCTCCGGGTCTCCCGAAAGTGCAACCCACCGGAACGGACCCGAGCCACGGCAGAACAGAGGGCGAATAAAGCGAGGCACGAACCCGGGAATGTCGAAGGCATTGGTCAGGCCCCGGCGATCGGCCACCTGTCCCCGAAGGTTGTTTCCGTAGTCAAACGTCACCGCCCCCCGGCGCTGCATTTCCAACATCGCTTCCACCTGAACGACCATGGAATCCAGCACGGCCTTTTCGTAGTCCGGGTAGTTGTGCTCCCGCAGGTTGGCCGCCTCCGCCAAGGTCACTCCAGCCGGGATGTAACCGGCACGCAGGTCGTGCGCCGACGTCTGGTCAGTCAGAACATCGGGCACTACGTCCCTCCGGACCAGTTCGGGGAGAACTTCGGCGATGTTACCCAGTAACCCGATCGAAACCGCCCGCTCCTCCCGACGAGCCGCATCGATGACCGTCAGGGCGTGATCCAGGTCGTTGATGTAGACGTCACAGTATCCCTGACGGACTCGCCGCTGAATCCTCTCGGGGTCCACCTCGACGCCGAGGAATACTCCCCCGTTCAGGGTCGCCGCCAGCGGCTGGGCACCGCCCATCCCTCCGAGACCCGCCGACACCACCAGTCGCCCCTTGAGAGTGCCACCGAAGTGCTGGCGCGCACATTCCGCGAAGGTCTCGTAGGTCCCCTGAAGAATTCCCTGGGTTCCGATGTAGATCCAGGACCCGGCGGTCATCTGTCCGTACATGGTGAGGCCCAGTGTCTTCGAGCCGGCGGAACTCGTCCCAGGTGGCCCAGCGGGGAACCAGGTGCGCATTCGCGATCAGGACGCGAGGAGCTTCGTCGTGTGTCTTGAAAACCCCTACCGGCTTGCCGCTTTGAACCAGCAGCGTCTCATCGTTTCCCAGTCGCTTCAGGGTTTCGACAATGCAGTGATAGGACTCCCAGTTGCGCGCCGCTTTCCCCGCACCGCCGTAAACTATCAGCGATTCCGGCTTCTCCGCGACTTCCGGGTCCAGATTGTTCATCAGCATTCGAAGTGCGGCCTCCTGGTGCCAGCCTCGACAGCTGATCTGGGCTCCTCTCGGCGCTCGAATGGGGGTAGATTGAACCGTAGTCCGGACCGCCATGTTTTGATCTCCTTCTTTCTCTATAGCACCACGCAACATGGTTGTCCACGCAGCCACTGCTGGGCAGCCACTGCCGGGAATAGCCCCGTCTTTACACGCGACTCAGGCCGGCTGAATCTGCCCGAAAAACGGCCGCCTGGGGAAGAGAGGTCCGCGCCAACTCGGTTCTACTCTCGATTCGAGACTCCATCTACAAATGGTCTCGGCCAAGTGTTACTATCCCGGATACAAAATGGGAGAGAACGACCAACTTTCTGAAAAGATGAGCGGGGGTGAATGAATGCAGAATCTCGAGTTCCTGGATATAGCCGTAGTCCTGGCTTTCTTTTTGATCATTTTTGGTATCGCGGCTTATTACTCACGCAAAGCGGGTAAAGACACCGATCAGTACTTCCTCTCTGGCCGTGACATGCCCTGGTACATCGCCGGAACCGCAATGGTGGCGACGACCTTCGCGGCCGACACGCCTCTGGCGGTGACCGAACTCGTGGCCAAGAACGGGATCGCGGGAAACTGGCTCTGGTGGAACCTGGCCATCGGCGGAATGCTGACGGTATTCTTCTTCGCCCGCCTCTGGCGCCGGGCCGGGATCATGACGGATGTTGAGTACGTTGAACTCCGCTACCATGGCAAGGCTGCAGCGGTACTGAGGGGCTTTCGCGCCGTCTACCTCGGCTTGTTCATGAATGCGATCGTTTTGGGCTGGGTCAACAAGGCCATGGAGAAGATCTTCAAGGTCACTATCCCCGAGATCGATCCCTTTCTCCTGGTCGTCATTACGGCGAGCATTCTCGCAATCTACGCCTCGGCATCGGGACTGGTGGGAACAGCCCGGACCGACAGCTTCCAGTTTGTGTTCGCCATGGGCGGGTGCATCATTCTGGCCTATATCGTTGTCAATCTTCCGGAAGTCGGAGGCCTGATGGCGCTCAAATCGAAACTGTCACCCCAGGTATTGGACTTTCTGCCCCGGATTGGAGACGCCTCCCTCTCCGGTGTCACGGGGGGCGCAATGGCGATCACGACCGGTGCCTTTCTGGCCTATGTCGGCGTTCAGTGGTGGTCGGCCTGGTATCCCGGGGCCGATCCGGGCGGCGGTGGCTACGTGGCCCAGCGGATGATGTCGGCGAAGAACGAGAACCACAGTCTGTTCGCAACCCTGTGGTTCACCGTCGCACACTACACATTGCGCCCCTGGCCCTGGATTTTGGTGGCGCTGGTCGCCCTGGTCGTTCTGCCAAGAGTTGAAGACCCGGAGATGCTTCGGGCACAGAACCCGCAACTCTACGACCAGGTCGTCCTGGCACACAACAACCCGGTCCTGCTGACCAGTGAAGAGCCGCTCTATAAATCACCTGAATTCGGGCTGATGTATGAGACCTACGAGAACACCGTCGATCCGGGAGTCATGTATCCCAAGCTCATGATCCGAAACCTTCCAGCGGGGCTCCTTGGACTCTTGATCGCCGTGTTCCTGGCGGCCTACATGTCGACGCTGGCGTCGCAGCTGAACTGGGGAACGTCATACCTGATTAATGATTTCTACAGGCGATTTATAAAGCCTACCGCATCAGAGAAGCACTATGTCCTGATCTCTCGGGTCGGAATTCTCCTGATGACGGTGTTTTCTCTGGTCGTCTCGCGTTACTTCCTAACCCAGGTTTCCGGCGCATGGGAATTCGTCATCAATGCCAGCGCGGGTATGGGAGCCGTTCTCATCCTTCGCTGGTTCTGGTGGAGGATCAACGCATGGTCGGAGATTTCCGCGATGATCGCACCACTGATCATCTACCCGATTGCGCGTTACCATTTTGGAATCGAACCGCCGATTACCCTCTACCCGACCGTCCTGGGAACCACCGTGGTCTGGTTGGTCGTTACCTTCCTGACCCGACCCGTGCCGGATCACAAGTTGATCGATTTTTACAAGCGGGTTCATCCCGGCGGGATCGGCTGGAAGGCGATTGCCGCCAAGGTCCCGGAGGTCAAGGGAGACACCGGTTTCGGACGGCTCTTCCTGGACTGGTTCCTGGGTATCGTGATGGTCTACTCGGTGCTTTTCGGCTTCGGCGACATACTGTTCGGAGACTACCTCACCGGCCTTGGGCTCCTCCTGCTTGGGGTCATTTCGGCGGTGATCATCTGGCGGCATTTGTCCATTCGCGGGCTTTCAGATGAGGAACCGGCGGCGTAAGCGCTATCCTTTCAACCATGATGCCGGGCCATCAGGAGCGCCCGGCATCATGGGGTTCCAGGGTTGGACGGTTTGCCTTTGGGGAGGTGTCCGATGTCCTGTTGATCCCGTGTCCGATGAGTCTCACCCGTCCCATAGCCCGCCCCCTTTTCCTCCCCGGCCGGCTCTGAAGCCCCGAAATCCAGAATTCAGCCGGCCTGTTTTGAATTCAACCAGAGATCAATCGGACGTTTCACACCCCGGGGGCGAAACGGCAGGCTGACTTTCTGCCCAAGGCCCGCCGACTGATAGCCCGCCAAGAGAACTTCCTGAACCAGCCGGCCGTCCTCCCCAGTGACCTGGGGTTCATCTTTGCCCCGAACGCATCGTGCAAAGTGGTGCATCTCCTGGGGAAACCCGTAGTTCCAAAGTTCCTCGAAGACCGGGTAGGTCCATCCCCGGGTAGTGGGCGCCTTTTCAACGGCATAGCCGTATCCGTATTCGCTATAGGTTGGGAGGGCATTTCCCATGTGCAGGTCAGCGTAGGTCACGCCGCCCTCCCCGTGCCCTTCGATGCAGTCGTCCATTCCACCTCGATGGGCCCAACTGTCCTCCGCAATCCCGATGGCGCCCCCCTCGAACTCGAGGATGCAGAAGGGCTTCTCGCAGACTACGTGCTTGCCGGCGGAGGCAATGTCGATTGTCATTTGGGCGTGGAGCGTGTTCGGCGCGGTGATCGTGACGAGTTCGATGTCCGGCTCCTGCAACATCTCCCGGTAGTCTGGCAAAGACACGGGGAATACCGTAGCGACCGGCCAACCTGGCCGCATTGCCGGGAGTTGGAGAAGCCACCGCGACAACTTCTGCTTCGTCCGCCATGATCTGAAACGAGGCCGCATGAATGTCCGCTTCGAATCCTGATCCGATGATCCCGACCTTGACTCTCCCCTTCTCTGACATCAGACGTCCCCTCCTTCGCCCCCGAGAACACTTCTTAGAACCATGCTTCGCTGCCTGATTTTTCTTCGGAATTTCAGAACATCAGCAACAACAGAATACAGAAACGACGCGGACGAGTCCCCTGGGTCATTTAACACTAAGTGAAATCCCACAACGCTGCGTCATTTACCCCTAAGTTCACCGCATACTTCGATCAGGGCAATTCCAGAAAGCGTCCCAGAATCTTGGCATCTTAGCCGTTGAGTCTCCGTGAGCGAACCAGAACCGATCGTTGGGATTTCGGGAGGGCCGGCCGCGTTCACGCTGGCCCGGAATTTGCTCGCTGATATCGCGAACGAGAACCGGTCAATCCTGTCCGGAGAACGAGGTGGGGTGCATGTTACAGAATCGGGTCACAGTGCACGAGGTTGGGTTGCGGGATGGTCTTCAAATGGAGCCGGAGACCTATCCGACGGAGGTCAAGCTGGACTGGATCCAGGGTCTTCTCGGGAGCGGGTTGGACATTCTCCAACTCGGATCCTTCGTTCACCCCAAACTCGTCCCTCAGATGGCAGACACCGACCTGCTTTTCAGAGAGGCACGGGCACGTCGGAGAGGGACGGCACCGATCTTGTCGGGACTCGTGCTGAACGAGAAAGGGTTGGAGCGCGGCCTGGCCTGCGGAGTCGAGATGTTCTGTATGGGGGTGTCCGCCAGCGAAACCCACAGCCGGAAGAACACGCGGATGTCCGTGGATGAGGCTCTCGGACGGATAATCCCCATGGCCCATTCGGCCCTTCGCGCAGGCCTTCCGGTTCAGGTTTCGGTTCAATCGGCGTTCGGATGCGGCTACGAAGGTGAAATCACCCACGAACAGGTGCTTCGGATCGTCAGGCGCTACCTGGAAGCCGGACTGGATGAGATCAGCCTTGCCGACACGGCGGGTCACGCCGACCCCCTCAGCGTCAGGCGGCTGATCCAGAAAGTGAAGGACTGCAGTTCCTCGATTCACCTCACCTGTCACTTTCACAACACTTTCGGACTGGCCCTCGCCAACTGCTATGCCGCCCTCGAGGAGGGGGTGGGAAGCCTGGAGACTTCAGTCGCCGGACTCGGGGGTTGCCCGTTCACGGCCGTCGCGGGAGGCAACGCCTCCACCGAAGATCTGGTCCACATGCTGCAACGCATGGGGCTTCGACAGGATATCCGGCTGGAACAACTCGTCGAGACGGCCCGGGCCCTGGCCACCCGAATCGGCCGGGACTTGCCCGGCTCCGTCTACCGGGCCGGCCCCATCACTGCATCAGCGGCAGCGAGTCCAACGGAGTGATACCACAGCAATGAACCGGGCGTTGACACCAGCTGCCCACGACCACGCTGGTGGGCGATGTCAACCAGGGAGCACATTATGGACATCCTATCCGGCGTTCGAATCCTGGACCTGACCAACGTACTCTCCGGTCCATTTGCCACCCTTCACCTGGCGCTTTTGGGTGCGGACGTGATCAAAGTCGAGAACCCGACAGGAGGTGATCTGGCCCGGAAACTGGGAAACGTTCCCGCGTTCAATCAGAAGCAGATGGGGACCAGCTTCCTCGCTCAGAACGCCAACAAGAAGTCGTTGACGCTCAACCTGAAAGAAGAGAAGGCAAAGGGAATCTTCCTTAAACTGGTTCGCAGGGCCGACGTTGTAGTCGAGAATTTCAGGCCCGGTGTCATGGACCGGCTCGGTCTCGGCTACGATCTGCTGCGGGAACTCAACCCACGTTTGATCTACTGCGCGATTTCAGGCTTCGGACAGACCGGCCCGGACGCCCTGAAGCCGGCCTACGACCAGATCATCCAAGGCTTGAGCGGGGTTATGGCCATCAACGGGGATGAGGCGTTCAATCCTCTTCGCTGCGGTTTTCCAGTCTGCGACACGGTGGGCGGTCTGAACGCAGCGTTTGCCGTCATGGCGGCGCTCTTCCATCGGGAACGGACCGGAGAGGGGCAGTTCATCGATATCGCCCTGCTCGACTCGATCATGCCGCTCTTGGGCTGGGTTGCAGCCAACTGGCTGATCGGCGGCAAGCCGCCCGTCCTGATGGGCAACGACAACTTCACGGCCGCACCTTCGGGAACCTTCGCGACCGCCGACGGCTTCATCAATATCGCGGCCAACAAACAGGAGCAGTGGGAAGCGGTGGCAGAGGTGCTGGAAGTTCCTGAGCTGAAGACCGATCCCAGATTTGCGGAACGGGACAACCGCAAGCTCAACCGTAAAGCGCTCACTCCCCTGCTGGAGGAGAAACTGAGGACGAAGCCGACTACTCAATGGGTCGAGGAACTCAACCGGAGAGGAGTGCCTTCGGGAGAAATTCTCTCCATGCAGGACGCCCTGGAAGCGGCCCAGGTTCGGCATCGCCAGACGCTTGGTTCAGTTCAGGAACCGGAGATCGGGGAGTTGCGGCTGTTCAACCTGACGGCTCATTTCGAGAAGTCACCGGGAGAACTGCGGACGGCACCACCGAAGCTTTCTCAACACACCGAGGAAATTCTCCAGGAGTTGGGGTATTCTCCAGAGGAGATCACCAGCCTGCGCCGCGACGGAGTGATTTGATTTTGCCGGGCGGAAACAACCAGGAGGCTAACGCAATGGCTCTGACAAGACGGAAATTCATGGTGGGCGCTTCTGCGGGATTGGCCTTGTCGAGGCTTTCCCGAACATCGGCGGCCTCCTCTCCTGCACTGCGCCTCGGGGGGCCGGTCTTCCTGCAAAACGACGATCCCGGTGCGCTGGCCGCCCGTCACCGGGAACTGGGCTATCGGGCCGCCTATGCTCCGGAAATGGAAGCCGGAGACCGCGAGCGTATTCGCGCCTGCGCCGCGGAATTCGCCCGCCAGGACGTGGTCATCGCCGAGGTCGGAGCCTGGGTGAACCTGCTCGATCTCAACCGTGAAAAACGGAAGAAGAACGTCGAATTCGTGACCAGGCGACTGGCCATGGCCGACGAACTGGGCGCCCGCTGCTGCGTTGACATCGCCGGCAGCTACAATCCCGAGGCGTGGGACGGCCCCCACCCCGACAACTTCAGCCGACGGTTCTTCGACGACACTGTCAGCACCGTCCGCCAGGTCATCGATGCCGTCCGACCAACCCGGACCCGGTTCACGATCGAGATGATGGGGTGGACCTTGCCGAGCACACCGGAACAGTACCTGGAGTTGATTCGGGCAGTCGACCGCAAGTCATTCGGAGTCCATGTCGATGTCTGCAACATGATCAACAGCCCGGAGAAGATCTACGATTCCTCCAGCCTGATCCGGGACTGCTTCCAGAAACTGGGCCCCTGGATCGTCTCTTGTCACGCAAAAGACGTGGCATGGGTCAAGGGCTCCCAGGTCCACTTCCAGGAAGTCATCCCGGGCCGCGGCGAACTGGACTATTCAACCTACCTCAGGGAAATTGCGCGCCTCCAATCCGATGTGCCCCTGATGATCGAACATCTCTCGGGCCCGGACGAATTCCGGGAAGCAGCCGACCACATTCGCCGCATCGCCCAAGAGTCGGGAGTGCAACTCTAGAGTAGGATGACTATCCTTGGTTGTCACCGCGGGAATCCAGGATGGGACCCTATCGGAGGACATCGCCCCAATGGGACGCAGGATTCACAAGATCAAGTCCCATACGTCCTATAGGTCGTATTTCCCACGAGACACCCTCGGGGACGGTTATCCTACCCCACCAAGCGTTGCCGGACGTATGGGATCAGGCCGCCGGCAGCGACAATCGCGCGCCTCGTTTCGGACATCTCCTGGATGGGGAAACTCCTTCCGGTAGTGTGATTGACCACCCGGCCTCCCGCAATCTCCAGATCGTCATCCAGATCTGCCTCAATATCCCCACACGCAACCGTCTGCAAGCCCAGGTTGACCGCATTCTGGAGGAAGATCCGGGCAAAACTCCGCGCCACGATAATCAGCTCGTAACCTTTGAGCGTTGAAGCCGCCTGCTCCCGCGAGGACCCACTGCCGAAATTGGATCCGGCCACGATTACGCTTCCCTCAGGCACCTGACCCGCCCGCAGCGCCCGGTTGAACTCGGGATCGTCGGCGAATGCGTACTGGGGCGTTTCAGAGGGAAGGACCGTCGCCATGAAACGGCCGGGATAGATAATATCGGTAGACACATCGTCTTCGAGTTTCAGAACGACACGAGCCATTTCACTGAACCTCCCGCGGATCGGTGATCACTCCGCTCAACGCACTGGCGGCTGCCGTTGCCGGCGAACAAAGGTAAACTTCGGCTGCCGCGTTGCCCATGCGGCCTTTGAAGTTGCGATTCGTCGTGGAGAGAGCCACTTCGCCGTCACCCAATGCACCCTGGTGGACGCCGAGACAACATCCGCAGCCGGGATTCATGACCGCGGCTCCCGCGTCGATCAAGTCGGTGAGGTAGCCCAGCTTCATTGCTTCCCGGTAGATGCGCCACGTGGCAGGGAAAACCAGCATACGGACGTCACGGCTGATCCGCTTGCCTCTGAGCAGGCTGGCCGCCACCTCGAGGTCGTCCAGGCGCCCATTCGTACAGGAACCTATGACGATCTGGTCAATCTTTCTGCCGGCCTCCTCGCCCACCGGACGCACGTTGTCCACCCGGTGGGGACAGGCAATCTGCGGATCGAGGCTTGCGGCGTCGATCTGGACGACCTGCTGGTAACGGGCATCTTCGTCGGCGACGACCGGATCGATCGGCCCCTGGTACCCAGCAACCTCTCTGAGGTAGCGCTCGGTCTCGTCGTCTCCGGGACAATTCCCGAAGTCGCCCCGGCCTCGACTGCCATGTTACAGATCGTGAGCCGTCCCGAAGTGGGCATCTCCCGGATGGTGCTTCCGTGATACTCGAGCACGCGGAAGTTGGCCCCCTCCGCCGTCAACCGGCCGATCAGGTTGAGGACCAGATCCTTGGCACCCACCCGTGGGGCAAACGCCCCATCGACCTCGACCCGGATCGCAGCAGGCACCTCAACGTTAAGCACGCAGCCCAACGCCCAGACGGCCGACATTTCGGTCGCACCAATACCAAAAGCGAAGGCGCCCAGGGCACCGTGGCTGGTGGTGTGGCTGTCGGTTCCAACCACAACCTGCCCGGGCAGTACATAGCCGTTCTCAGGGAGAACCTGGTGACAGATCCCCCCCTCGTCGCCCCGGATGTCGTGAAACCGCTCGATGCCCTGAGATCTTACGAATTCTCGAATCCGCTTCTGGTTGGTTGCCGTCTTGGCGCTTTCGGCCGGGACTCGGTGATCCAGAATTATCGCGATCTTTTCGGGAGCCCAGACCTTCTCTTCCAAACCCGTTCCGGCATAAATCTCCCGAAACTGATTCATGACCAGCGCGGCGTTCTCGTGGGACATGGCCAGATCCACTCGAGGCTCAACCACATCCCCGGGCGACGCACTTTCCAACCCGGCAGCCCTTGCCAGGATCTTCTCCACTACCGTCAGGCCCATATGCCAATCCTCCGCTGTCTTCGGTGCTCTGCCAGTTTGCGGCTCCGGGAATCATCCCGGCCGCCGCAACCCTCTCGAGCACCATGTATCGCAGTTAGAGCCGGCGCGCAACCGCTTCCGCCATCTCCAGAGTTGTCGATGATCCTCCCATATCGTAGGTCCGCACCTTCCCCTCGACGATGACATCGGCAACCGCCCGATCGAGCCGCTGGGCCTTTTCCAGTTCACCCAACCACTCCAGCATCATCTTCGCCGCCAGGATCGTTGCCACCGGGTTCACCTTGTACTGCCCTGCATACTTGGGAGCCGATCCGTGAGTCGGTTCGAAGACCGCCAACCGCTCACCGATGTTTCCGGAGCACGCGAAGCCGAGTCCTCCGACCATCTGCGCACAAAGATCCGAGATGATATCGCCGTAGAGATTGGGTGCCACGAGAACGTCGTAATTGAAGGGGTTCTTCAACAACCACATCGTCATGGCATCGATGTTGGCGTCATCCATCGATACCTCGGGGAAATCGCCGGCGACTCGGCCGGCCGATTCCAGGAACAGGCCGTCGCTGGCCCGAACCACGTTGGCCTTGTGGACCACGGTGAGCCGCTTCCTTCCATGCTTGCGGGCAAATTCAAAAGCCGCCCGGACGATCCGTTCCGAGCTTGCCCGGGTGTTCACCTTGACCGAGATCGCGTAGTCATCAGGCCCGAGGTTCCTGAACTTCCCAAATGGCTTCGAGAGTTCGCTCAAGCGCTGAGAAATACCCGCAGGAACCGGGCTGAACTCGACCCCGGAGTAGAGATCCTCAGTGTTCTCCCGAAACACAACCAAATCGATACCTTCACGGAAGTTCAGCGGGTTCCCGGGATAGGCCCGGCAAGGTCGAAAGCAGATATAGAGATCGAACAATTGCCGCATCCGGACAATCGGAGATCGGTAAAGCAACCCGGTACCCCGGAGCTCCGGGTTCAGCTCACTCTCAGCCGCCCAGGCGGGCTTCGAAGTGATCGCCCCGAAAAGGGCAGCATCTACCCGTCCGAGAAGATCGATCGTCCGCTCGGGAAGCGAGTCCCCCTCAGCGCACCAGTATTCCCAACCGATATCACCGTGGATGTAGTCGGCATCGAGCTCGATTCGATCGAGGACGATCCGAGCCGCCTCCATCACGTCAATTCCAACTCCGTCACCCGGCAGCCATGCAATTTTGTACTGAGCCACTATTCTCCTCCCTTGAGTCGCAACATGATTCCCGAAATTTTTAGCACTTCCCATGCCAAAGGCCGTCTTTCAAAGAGAACAGCCGGCTCTTCCACACCCGCGGCGATTGGCACGTCGCTGAGGAAATCAACCATCTGGCGATCAACTCCCTTCTCCTGCCATTGAGTCCCAGGGGCGGACTCAATCGTGTTGGGCCAACTAAAATCTGTTGACGACTGGACGCCTAAACTGTTGATTCCATCGCCAAGAGAATTCATCATTGATCGTTGCGTGGAGGTGCCTTTCCCGGAAATGAACGTCAGACATGAGGATTGCAGGAAGGAGCCCCGTTGAAGACACTAGTGTCCTGGCCCGAATGCGGGGCTCTGAAAGTGCCATATGATGCGTGACAGGACACTAGTGACCGGCGGTACAGGTTTTGTCGGGGGTGCGATCGTCGAAAATCTTATCCGGCGCGGACGTCAGGTTCGCGTGCTGGCCCGGCCTACCAGCCGAGTTTCCCCCTTGGAGCAACTGGGTGCCGAGATCTTCCGGGGCGACATTCTTGACGCAGAATCTGTCCTCAATGCGGTGGCCGACTGCAACGTCGTTTATCACGCAGCCGCCCTCTACGACTTCTGGGTTCCCGAACCGGAAGAACTGAGGCGCACCGAGGTTGAAGGCACGCAATCCGTCCTGGAAGCCTGCCTGCGGTCCGGCGTCGAAAAAGTCATCTACACCAGCACTGCGCTGACAATCGGGGAACCCCGGGGGCAAACCGGAAACGAAAAGACCACCCACCGGGGCTACTTCCTGGGCCACTATGAACGGGCAAAGTTCGAGGCGGAGCGCCAGGCCCTCTCGTTTGTCGATCAGGGATTGGCCGTGATTTGCGTCAACCCGGCCGCGGTCTACGGTGCCGGCGATTTCAAGCCTTCGGGGCGGAGCCTGGTAGACGTACTGGCGGGCCGAATCCCGATGCTATTCCGCGGTTCCTGGAGCATCGTCCACCGGAAAGACGTGGCGGAGGGACACATCCTGGCGGAGACCGAGGGGACTCCCGGCAGGCGCTACATCCTCTCTGAAAGGGCGGTATCGACAGCCCAGTTCTTCGGCCTGGCCTGTCGCCTCGCCAACCGCAAGATGCCGCGGATCGGTCCCGGATGGGTCGCCGGAGCCTATGCGGGAGCCGGGGAATTCGTCTCCCGGATGACCGGTCGTCCCCCACGGTTGGCACGGGAGAACTATCGGCTGCTCAGCCACGGATTTCAGGTCGATGGCTCGCGGGCCACTCGCGAACTGGGACTCCACTACCGTTCGTGGGAACAGTGGTTGCCCGAGACGATCCAGTGGTACCAAGACAACAGGCACCTCTAGAACCCGCCTGGCCGTCTTCGGCCGGATCCCTGCGTCGCCGGCAAATGGCGAGGCTGAGTGCTTTCACCGCACCGAAATCAACCGTCCCGACCCTGCAGGGGCCTGTTCCCGATCAGGATTCCGGGTTGATCTGCGCCTGTGGAACCCCGTCGAAGACCGACTTGGACTCAGGCAGCTCGCCGACCAAATCGCGGATTTGCCCCGGGGTCAGCCCGGCCTTGCTGGCCTGGCGATCCAACTCCTGGACCACCTGGAGGGCTGCTTTTTCATCCTCTCGAGCCTGTCCGATTTCCAGGTAGGTCTGGTTGAGCTCCGACTCGATTCGCTCCCGGGTTGACCCGTCTGCGGTCTGCAGATAGGCATTCCGAAGATTGTTCATCCTCAATTCGAGGACCATCCGGCGATTGATTGCGTTCTGAAGACCAAGCTTGGCCTCGTCGAAAGCAGCCCGCCAGTAATCCAGGTCGAGGACTTCAGCAGCTGCGGCCTCCTCTCCCAGAGTAGCCGGCTCAGCCACCTCTTCGGAAGCCTCTTGACCCGGGCCCGGTTTTCCACGCGGAGCCTGACTCGTGACGACCCTGGCCGACTTCAGCCGCGAGAGATCCTCATTGCGCAGGACCGGAACTGATTCGTCCGAATGGGTACGCCGGTCGCGCTCCCGCTTTGCAAGATCGAGGAGCGACGGTTGTTCCTTCTGTTGCTGGACTGCTTCCTGTTTCGGTGCCTCAGGTGGGGAGGTCTTCTCGGACTGAGCGCCGAGAAAAGGCATCCCCACGAGCAACAGGATTGATAATTTGGCTGCGCTCATCGGAACCCAGACTAGCCGATTCGGCCGTCCGGGACTGTATCTTGAATCACCCTTTTTCATCTTCGTTGTCCTCATGGAAACCCAGGAGCCTAAAAGTCGAAAACCGCCCTGATCAGGCTTCCTCCTGCAAATCCCCACGGACCGTCAAAACTGGACACTTGGCCGTCCTCACAACCTTTTCAGCCACCGACCCAAACACAATATGCTGCCACCCGGTCAATCCGTGTGTCGCAATCACGATCAAGTCTACAGACTCCTCGGCGGCAATCCGGACGATCTCCCGGGCGGGATCGCCGTGACTCACCGAGGTACGCGAATGGACGGCGCCGGTGACCTGAGTCTGCACCGCCTCCTGGAGCCGCCGTTCAGCGCTTTCGCGAAGCGCCTCCTGGTAAGCCGGAACCTCGAAGCTGTAATTCGGATCGGAAGGAAGGGTCGGAACCGGCGGGATCACGTGAACGATCAACAGGTCGGCACCGAAGTGCTCGGCGAGCTCACTGGCAGAGGCCACCGTCTTCACCGAGATCTCGCTGAAATCGGTCGGGGCCAGGATTAGGCGAACGGGCAGCATATCAACCTCCCAGTTCAATTAATCTGAGGCACGATCACAATAGAGGCGCTTCGCCAGCGGGCGCTAGAACCGCAGAAACGCGCCAATACCGCCTCCCTCTTCAACCAGCCTGGTAGAGGCAGAGCCTCTCAACTGTTCGATCTCGCCGCCCTCCTCGAACACCCGTGAAACCACGGCTTCGAGAAGGTCGTCTACGGCCCCGAGTGGAGTCTGGCAGACAGGGCACTTCTCCGGGGCATCGACCAGTTTGTCGCAGTCCGGGCAGTGTCCCCCCTCGACTTCGAGGGCGGCCCCGTAGAGCAACTGTCGAATGCGCCCCTCGGAAAGGGCGGAGAGGGTTGGTTCAAGCCCTTTGACGGCCTGGTGGTTCTTCGCCGCGGCAGTCAAAAGGGTCGCAACGAGATTGTTCTCGGTCTCCCGCTCGGCATTTTGAAAAAGCCCCATGGTCTCCGAAAGCACCTCGGTCGCTCCCACTTCAATCGGCAGGGACAAGGTTCCGACCAGGCTCTTCTTGACCCGCTCGGTCAGAATGCCCTTCAATTCGCTCACCGCCTCCTGGGTTCCGGCGAGAACGACCCGGTCCAGTCGCTCACTGACAAACAGGCGATCGGCGATCTCAGCCACGTGTTTCAGATGCCAGCGGGCGTGTTCGTCCGCTTTCCTTTGAAAATTCATCTGCGACCGCATCTGGTCGCTGCCCGAAGCATCGAACTTCTTGACATCGGCCGCCGCCAGAGCCGCCTCCTTCTCTTCAATGTCACCGAGGAAGACGGTGAAAAACCTCGCGTGAGCCCGATCGGTCAGAATGATCCCCGAGCGCTCGTGCTCGTCCCGGGCCTCCAGGAGCGGACGTACACAGGGGCGAGAAGCCCAGCAGACTTTGCTTTCGAGCGACACGCCCAGGCTCCGGTTCCATTCGAACTCCCCGCCGGAATCACCGAAGTAGACGAGGCTCTTCCCCGAAGGGGCGTAAGCCGCAAGAAACGATCCCGCCCGTCGGGCCGCTTCTGCAAAGGTCTTTCTCTGGGAATCGTCCAGGGTGCGATCGACACCTTGGACCATACTTTTAAAGACGGCCTCGAATCCCCGGTTCAGATTCAGGGCCCGGCCCTGGTCAATATCCAGATAGACACTTAAGATACGCTGACCATTCCGACTCCCACGAGACAAAAGTTCCTTTACATCCTGGCGAATTACCATGCGTGCCTCCTCTGAAGAAGTGGTTAGAAATCAACGTGGGCATCTTTCAATACATTCTAGTTTAAGAGTCCCGGGGCCGGGTGGCAAGTGACTTCCTCGGCCGACTGCCCACACCACTTTTCCGGGAGGCGACGCCATTCTCATGCAAGCTCTGGCACGCGCCCCACCTGGCGTTGCCCGGGTCGAGGTCTGGGCAAGGCAATATGCATTCGCGTACTGGCACAGCCGGACCGCTATAATGAGTGGTCAGTTATCCTTCGATCTTCGATGGAACAGTAAATGAGGACAGAAGAAAGAAATCCGAGAACGACACAAATCGACCGGGTTGAGACTCTGAAGGCTCTCGAGTTAATCAATACGGAGGACCAAACCGTCGCTGAAGCGGTCGGAAAAGTTCTGCCAGCGATCGCGGACGCTGTTGACCGAATCGCTGCGCGCCTATCCCGTGGCGGCCGGCTCATCTATGTCGGGGCGGGAACCAGCGGACGCCTCGGAGTCCTGGACGCGGTCGAGTGCCCTCCCACGTTCGGCGTTTCACCCAGCCTCGTCACCGGAATTCTGGCAGGTGGAACCGATGCGATCTTTCACGCGGTCGAAGGGTCGGAAGACTCCGGTCCAGGAGCGGAAAAAGACCTTGGAACGTTGAATCCGGGTTCCGACGACACAATTGTCGGACTGGCCGCGAGCGGCCGGACCCCATATACCTGCGCAGCGGTGCGTTACGGCTCCAGGGCCGGCGCGCTGACTGTCGGCATCTCCTGTTGCCCCGGATCGGAATTGGGCAGAATCGCGGACATTGCGATCGAGGTCGATAGCGGCCCCGAAGTGATTGCCGGCTCGACTCGCCTAAAGGCGGGCACCGCTCAAAAGATGATTCTCAACATGCTCAGCACGTGCGTCATGGTGCGGCTTGGCTATGTCTACGAGAACCTCATGGTGAATGTCCAGTTAACCAACGATAAACTGGTCTGCCGGGGACAGGGGATCATTCAGGCCGTCACAAGCTGCACTGCCGAAATTGCCGACAAGACACTTCGGGAAACCCGCAGCGTGAAGACTGCGATAGCCATGATCAAGCTGGGTATCGGCCATGAAGAAGCGCGGCGGCGGCTGTCGGAGACTTCCAGTTTGCGGGCCGTACTTGGTGAAATCTGAAGGAATCCAATGACCGGGAATTACCGTTCCTTTGCTACTTACAATGAAATACTTTCACAGGGAGAAATTATCGGGCCGATCATCGATCGATGGCCTGCCCCACCTGCGGACCTCTGGTCGAGTGAACGCATTGTCCTGACGGGCTGTGGCTCCTCCCTGTTTCTGGCTCAAACGATCGCCCACTCCTGGCGATTGCGGCTCGGGCTCCCCTGCCGGGCGTTCCCGGCTTCCGAGCTTCTGCTGCGCCCGGAATCCTGTTTCGAAGAGGATCGCCGGACGCTGGTGCTGGGATTCAGCCGAACCGGAGAGACGACCGAAACGATCCGGGCGCTTCACGTGGCCCGGGAGCGCCAGGGCTTTCCGATCATCCCGGTGACCTGTTATGCCGACTCTACCCTGGCCCGCTTGTCCTCCCGTCCGGTAGTCATAGCAGAGGCGCAGGAGGAGAGCAGCATCATGACCCGCGCCTTCACAGGGATCCTGGCGGCATTCCTGATCTGGGCGGGTGCGGGACGGGAAATCCGGAAGCTTCCCGGGATCATCGCTGAAAGCCTGAGGCGCCACTCGGACTCCATCGAGGAACTGGCCCGACTTCACTTCTCGCAAGTGGTCTTTCTCGGCACCGGCCCATTCCTGCCGCTTGCCCGCGAGTCCGCTCTAAAACTCACTGAAATGACCGGCCTCCCGGCTCTGGCAGTCCAGACATTCGAGTTTCGGCATGGGAACCAGCGCGTCCTGAACAGCGATTCTCTTGTCTGGCTGTTCTCGGGACGGGCTGACGTCCCCCTCCTGGGAGAGGTGATTCCCGATTTCAGAAACCGGGGTGCAAAAGTCCTGCTTGCAGGCTCCTGTCTCCCCGAGTCACTGCAGAACCAGGTCGAGTTCACCTTGAACCAGACCTGCAAGCTGGCTGCGTCGGAGGTTGAAGTGGCTGCCCTGCTGCATCTCAGCCACCTCTATGCATTCTTTCGCACGGTTCATCTGGGAGGCCACCCCGACCACCCGGAGGGGCGTTCGAGAGTCACGACACTCGCCGTCTGACTCAGACTGCCAGTGCCTCCACCAGCAGGCCCTTGTCCAGGAAGTAGCTGACCGGCGCGTAGCTGGCGGCTCGCGGAGAACTTGAAAGGTCCCAAAGCCAAAGAAACACACACGTAAACTTTGGGCCAAAATAGTTTCCCCACAATGTCAATTTTTATGATAGATACTAGCTGTAGCCGGTGGGCCTTGCCCGGACATGCCCGACTCACCTCCCCTCCAATGTGGAAGCCCTGGCCCGGCCCGCCGGGCTGCTTGAGCCGCCTGGCAGCGGCGCCGGCGCCTTCTCCTCTTCGCATTCCCTGTTTTCATCCTTGGTCTCAAACATTATGATTTCACTCTTGAATAAGGAGGAGGGCGCGGGCGTAGTGAGATCGTCAAAGTCATTCCATGACATGACGGAGGATAAACTGTTGGAACTCGTGCGCAAGGGCCAAACCGACGCTTATGGAGAAGTGTTCACCCGTCACCGCGAAAAGGCTTTCGCCCTCGCCTTTCAGTACCTGCACAACTACGAGGACGCCAAGGACGTCATTCAGGACGCTTTCATCAAGGCCTATCGCAAGTTTTCCCGGTTTGATCTCTCCCGCAAGTTCGGTCCCTGGCTGCTGACGATCGTGCGAAACCAGTGCATCGACACCATCCGCAAGAAACAGCGGGCAGCGACCCAGGAACTCTCCCCCGTACTTCCGGACAAGTCTTCGGTGCGGGCGGACAAGGCGGTCCTGCGGAAAGAGGTCTGGACGGCCCTCCAGCAGTTGAGTCCCGACCATCGGGAGATCATTTTCCTCAAGGACTACCAGGGGCACAGCTACGTGGAGATCGCGGAAATCCTGTCCATTCCACTCGGCACCGTCATGTCCAGGCTGCACCACGCGCGGCGAAACCTCGCCGCCCAGTTGAAGGAGCGGGCAGGGGCCTCATGAACTGCAACCAAATCGAAGTCAAGCTGTCCGGCTACATCGACCGTGAGCTTACCCAGCAGGATGCCCAGAGGGTAGAGCTTCACCTGGCTTCCTGCCCGGCGTGCCGTGAGGTTTTGGAAGACCTGCAGTTGGCGAAGGCGGCCGCCGAACAACTGGATGTCGAGCAGCCCTCGCGAGAGGAGTGGAAAGAGATGGAGGAGCACATCCTGGAACGAGCCACCCGTGGAGTGGGCTGGATCATTCTTATCGTTTGGTCCATCGCAACCACTGCCTACGGTGCGCTCCACTATGCCCTGTCTCCCAACGAACCCTTGCTGCAGAAAATTCTTATTTTCGGGTTATTTCTCGGGTTGGCCCTGGTTTTCTTCTCCGTCCTGATGGAACGGGTTCGGGAGAGCCGCACCGACCGGTACCGAGGAGTGCAGAAATGATTGTCGTGACGACTCATGTCATTGCCGGCCGGAGGATTACCACGACCCTCGGTCTTGTGCGGGGAAACGCGATCCGGGCGCGCCATGTCGGACGAGACATCCTGGCGATATTCCGGACCCTCGTTGGAGGCGAGATCCACGAATACGTCAAACTGATGGCGGAAGCCCGTGAGCAGGCATTGGACCGGATGGTTGAGGAGGCGGAAGATCTCGGCGCAGATGCCATCGTCGGCACCCGGTTCACCACTACCGAAATCCTATCCGGAGCCGCGGAGATGATGGTGTACGGTACGGCCGTCAAGCTGTCCGATGACCCGGAAGGGGGAGATTCCCAACTGGCAGCCGGACTCGTGGAGTGATCCTCCGGCACTGTCTGCCAAGCCCAGAGCGCTCGCGCCGGCCGGGGAAATGGAGCCGGGGCCCTCTGTAGACCCCGGCTCTGCAGTTTGAACTCTCAGGCGGGGTAGTCGTTCTTCTTCAGGACATCGACCAGGTCCTGCACTGCCTGTGCCGACTTGTTCAGGGCCGCCTTTTCTTCGTCGGCCAGGTCGATCTCGATGATCTGTGCCATTCCACCGCTGCCAAGCTTGATCGGCACGCCGAGGTAGAGGCCATTCACTCCATATTCACCTTCGAGGTAGGCGGCGCAAGGGAGGATCTTCCGCTTGTTCTTCAGGATCGACTCAACCATCTCGGTCGCCGCTGCCGAAGGAGCGTAATAGGCACTTCCCGTCTTGAGCAGCTTGACGATTTCGGCACCACCGGCCCGGGTCCGTTCGATCAGTGCGGCAAGCCGGTCTTCCGACAGGAGTTCAGTCAGCGGAATGCCTGCCACGGTTGAGTAGCGGGCCAGCGGAACCATCGTGTCGCCGTGTCCCCCGAGCACGAAAGCGTGGGTGCTCTCGACCGAAACATCGAGTTCCATCGAGATGAAGCAGCGGAAGCGCGCCGAATCGAGGATCCCCGCCATCCCGATGACCCGTTCGCGGGGGAACCCGCTCACGGCCTTGGCGACGTGACACATCGCATCGAGAGGGTTGCTCACCAGGATCAGAACCGCTTCAGGGCTGTACTTGGCAACCTGTTCGGTGACAGCCTTGACGATTTTCGCGTTGCTCATCAGCAGGTCGTCCCGGCTCATCCCCGGTTTGCGGGGCAACCCCGCCGTAATCACTACTACGTCGGAACCCGCGGTGTCTTCATAGTTGTTGGAGCCGGTGATCCCCGAGTCGTACTTCTCGACCGGGCCGGTCTCCGCCAAATCCAGGGCCTTGCCCTGGGGCATGCCCTCGACGACGTCGATCAGCACCACGTCAGCGAGTTCTTTCTCGGCTATCCGCTGTGCCGTGACCTCTCCCACATGTCCCGCACCTACAACTGTGACCTTCTTATCCATCTTGAATTCCTCCTTGTTCAGGCGGCGACCGCCGCCCCGCAGGCTGCGAATCAGCCTGCCAGTGGGTTTGTCGGGCGCACTCAGAGGCAAACCTCCAAGCCCCTGCCCCGACGCTAAAGGGTCAAGCTATGTCCTCGATTGATGACCAATCAAA
This sequence comes from uncultured Acidobacteriota bacterium, assembly GCA_963777605.1. Classification (GTDB taxonomy): domain Bacteria; phylum Acidobacteriota; class UBA6911; order RPQK01; family JAPXNP01; genus CAVZRV01. The sequence goes on along the minus strand of CAVZRV010000030.1, from coordinate 310,588 downwards.
TCGCCGTACCCGCTCCCCTCGAACGCGCAATCCTCGTCCGTCGCAACCTGAATTTGTGTTAGAAATTGAACGGATTCAGTTTATTGCACCGATCCATTCCCTGCAACACCTGCCCGGCTGGTGTTTTCAAGGAATTGCGCAGGTTTCAGGAAAACAGGACGGGCGACGGGAACATGATGCGCTGTCTCTACCTGACCATGCACGATCTCGAAGGGTTCGTCTGCGACGACGAACTGACACGCCGGCCTCTCGAAGCCCTGGGCTGGCAGCTGTTTACCTGCGACTGGCGGGCCCCTGGCGTCGATTGGGACCAATTCGATGTAATTGTGATCCGTTCGACCTGGGACTACCAGGCCGACCCGGCCCGCTTCCTCGTAACAATGGAACGCATCGAGCAGTCGTCGGCGCTGCTCTTCAATTCGCTCGACACTGTCCGGTGGAACCTGCGCAAGAGTTACCTGGCCGATCTCCGTGACCATGGCCTGCCCATCGTCCCCACCACCTGGTGTGGTGCGGTCGAGAAGGACAGGGTCGAGCAACTTTTCGAAGAGTTCAAGACCCCGGAACTGGTACTCAAGCCAATTGTCGGCGCAAACGCGGATCACGCCTACCGGATTTCCCGGCCTCAGGTCTCAGGAATGCTGGACAGGCTGAGTCAGGCCTACGGCGAATCGGGCTTTCTGGCTCAACCGTTCGTGTCCTCCGTTGTCAGCGAAGGAGAGTACTCCCTTTTCTACTTTGGCCTGGAGTTCAGCCACGCCATCCTCAAGACCCCGGAGTCCGGAGATTTCCGGGTCCAAGAGGAGCACGGGGGGAGAATCCTGCCGGTTCAGCCCGCCCCTTCCCTCCTGGAGACCGGCGACCAAGTCATTCGGTCACTCCCGGAGACCCCTCTGTACGGCCGGGTCGATCTGGTTAGAATGGCAGACAACCGGTTCGCCGTCATGGAATTGGAGCTGATTGAGCCATCTCTCTACTTCAGGATGGATTCCAGGGCACCGGGCAGGTTCGCCAGTACACTGGATCGCTGGTACCGGGAATCACAGGGCAAGTAGATCGCATCGAGTAGAGGCAACCGGAAAGCGGGAGTATGGACCGAAAGTCAGCGAACAGGATCAGCAATTTCCTGCACGGGCATCTCGACGAACAACTGGAACTGTTGCGCAGTCTCGTCAGGCTGGAGTCTCCCTCGACCGAACCCGGGTCGCAACGGCCGATTCTCAATCTTCTGGCCGAGTTCCTGGAGGACCTCGATTTCCGCGCGACGATCCTGCGAGGCCGGCACAGCGGTGGACGGCTCTTCGCGCTGCCCAGAACAAGACTCCGGGGGGCACCCGGGCAGCTTCTTCTCGGACACTGCGACACGGTCTGGCCTACCGGAACTCTGGAGACGATGCCGCTGGAGACCGACGGCGCGATCCTCCGCGGCCCTGGCGTGTTCGATATGAAGGCCGGCCTCTCGCAGGTCCTGGGTGCCCTTCGTGCTCTGCGGGAGCTGGGCATCCCACTGCCGGTGACTCCGATCGTCTACGTAAGTTCTGATGAAGAACTGGGCAGCGAGGATTCCCGGTACAACATCCAGTGGATCGCCCGCCGGGTCGTGCGCGTTCTGATTCCCGAGCCGGCCTCCGGTCCCGAGGGGCTCATCAAGACCACCCGAAAAGGGGTTGGACTATTCACCATCCGGGTTACCGGTCGGGAGGCTCATGCCGGTCTCGAACCCGAATCCGGGGTCAGCGCGATTTTCGAAATGAGCCGAATCATCCAGGAAGTCAGTGGACTAAACGATTCCCAGAAGGGTGTCTCAGTCACGGTCGGAACCGTGCGAGGGGGAACCCGGCCCAACGTGGTACCCGCTGAAGCCGTCGCCGAGGTTGATGTCCGGGCCAGCACCCTGTCGGAAGCACGGAAGGTAGAAACCGTCATCAGAGGGCTTGTCCCCCACCAACCTGGCGCTGCAATCCACGTCGAAGGAGGCATTGACCGACCGCCGCTCGAACCGACGGCCCGGAACCGCAGACTCTGGGAACAGGCGAGGTCCTGCGCGACGCTGCTCGACATCGAACTGGGTGAGTGTGAGTCGGGAGGGGCCTCGGATGGGAACCTCACCAGCCCCTTTGCCGCCACTTTGGATGGTCTTGGATCCGTGGGCGGAGGCGCTCACGCCCGACACGAGTTCATCCGGATCGACCGACTGGCAGAGAGGACAGCCCTGCTCGCCCTCCTGATCGCTGCTCCCCCAAACCCGCCAAACTGAGAACCGGACACCGATCCGCTGATGCCCGGGGACTTGTCTCTGCGGTAAAAACTCAAGCCTCCGATCAAAATTCCAGGTCAGTGCGGCCACCGGCCGCGCCGGATCATTCAAGGAGTGAAACTGGACCTGGCGCTGGCGCCTTGGTTTCAGCCCAGGGCTTGCCCTGGGTCTGGGGTCCCGGCAAGGCGATCGCGGCCTGTAAGGTCGCGCCGATTCTTCACGTCCGGAGAGCTGTGCCGCCCTTTCAGGGCGGGATTCTTGATGGGTGGGCCGTGAACCCAGGCAAATGCCTGGGCTGGAAACAGGCCCCCTTCAGGGGCCGGCCCGGCGCCGATCCTGTGATCATCACTCATCCACGTCTGGCCCCGGACCAGGAACCAGGATCCAGCCGATAATCACGTCCCTGGCTCTCCACCGATCGCCTCAATTCCCATCCAAACGCGTCCAAATCATCCAGTTCTTCCAGTTCATCCAAATTGAGTTTCAAGTCAGCCGGGCCCCCGGCGGCGCCGGACCATTCAGAGAGTGAAACTGGTGAAGCATCGCCAGATGAGCGCGCCAACGGCGCAGGATCATTTGCAGCCCGGCAGCAACGCCCCGGGAATGGGAACCGAGACGGCAATGCAGCACTGAAAGTGCGATTCAGTCCCGGTGGCGAACTGTTTCAAAACAAACCGGAAATCAAGAATCCTGGATTGAGAATGTTCACTTCCGCCGGGCAAGCTGCCCGGCCGCCAAAGCAGGCACGGCTGCCTGGATTACTCTCCCTCCAGGAACTAGAAACCAGGAACCAGGAACTCATCCAAATGAAGTTTCAGGTCAGCCCCGCCAGTGGTAGTGCACGTCGGCGACAAACCGGACATCCCCGGACAGGTGGATCTCAGCTCCAGGCGTCCACTCGACGGTCTGCGCCCCCGTGCCGGTCATGACTTCAACCGGAGAGTCAACCAGTCCGGCCCGGAGAGCCGCCACGGCGGCCCCGCAACACCCCGTTCCGGACGAGTGGGTAGGACCTACTCCCCTCTCCCAGATCCGAATCTGGATCTTCCGCCGGTCCAGGACCCGTACGAAACTGACATTCGTCCCTTCGGGGAACCTCGGGTGGGTTGACAGGGCCGGACCCAACTCCTGATACTCCGCATCCCCGGGAAGCGTCTCCCGAATCAGGACGCACTGCGGGTTGCCCACGGAGAGGGCGTCGATGGTGACGGTCCGCCCGCCAAGCTCTAGAGGCATCTTCCTGACGAGAGTCTCAGCGGAATTCGCCAGGAATGGGATTCCGGAGGCGGCAAAGGCAGGTTCGCCCATCGACGCTCGATACTGCCAGACTCCGTCCCCGCTCTCGACCCGAACCAGCGTTCTGGGTCCCATCCGGGTGGAGAGTTCAACGGCGGGAGACGTGACGATCTTCTTGTGGTGAAGAAAAGCCGCCGCGCACCGGGACCCGTTCCCGGACATCCCGGCCTCGGATCCGTCAGGGTTGAGAATCCGGAACCCGGCTGGTCCCTCCGAGGCAATCGTCAGGAAGACACAGCCGTCCGCCCCAACTCCGAAGTGAGCCGTACAGATGTCCCGGGTCAGGCCGGGCCAGGAAGTTTCGCAAACCTGGTCCGAACCCAGAACCAGGTAGTCGTTGCCGTATGCCTCGTACTTGGAAGCAAAAATCAGAGCCATGACGGACCTGCGTTCCCGCTACTGGAGCTTGCGCCCGCGGCCGATTACGACGTCGAGAACCTCCTGGGAGATTTCCTCGATCGACTTCCCGGTCACGTCAATGACCGGCCAGGACGGATTCTGGTCGAAAATCGCGCGGGCGTACTCGATCTCTCCGCGGATCCTCTCCTCGTCGGCGTAGCTGCTCCCCTCAACCCCGAGCTGTTCCAGCCTCACCTTGCGGGCCTCGGCAAGCCGTTCAGGATTCACAATCAGGCCGACAACCTTGTGCTTGTCAATCTCGAAGATTTTCCCCGGCAGTCGGGTTCCCACGGTGATAGGAATATTCGCCACCCTCCATCCGTCCTGCGCCAGGTAAATGCTGAGGGGAGTCTTGGACGTGCGGGAGACTCCCACAAGAACGATATCGGCATTTTCGATGTCGTCGAGTTGCGTACCGTCGTCATGGCGAATCGCAAACTCGATGGCTTCCACCCGATCAAAGTATTCATCGTCAACCTGGTGGAGAAGGCCGGGCTTGGAGACCGGCTTCTTGTCGAAGAACACAGAAAGCTCCTGGAGTATCGGACCGAAAACGTCGACGCTCATGGCGCCTTCTTCGGCCGCCACCCGGCCGACGAATTCCCTGAGCTCCTGTGAAGCGAAAGTGTGCACGATCAGGCTTCGGCTTCGGCTTCGGGTGACCGCGCGAACGATTTCCCTTATCTGTTCCCTTTCCCGGACGTTGGCATAACGCGTAATCAAGACATCAGAGTCAAATTGACGGGCTGCCGCCCGCAACAAACGGTAAGCAGTCTCTCCCGTTCCATCGCTGACCACCATCACGTAATGCATCCAGCATCTCCCGAATTCAGATCATTGATTACCTCGGCGAGTTTCCCTTCGACCCGGGCACGAATCTCATCTCTCTGTTCAGGAGTCCTACCTTCAAACCGGGTCACCAGAACAGCCTGCGTATTCGATGCTCTGACCAGGGCCCATCCACCGTCGAAATTCACTCTTACACCATCCAGTGTAATGGTATCGTACCGGGCGGAAAAGAACTCACTCAGAGTACGGACAACCTCGAACTTGCATTCCTCGAGGCAGGCGATTCTGAACTCCGGAGTCGCGTAACGCTCGCCTCCCTCGAGCAATTTCGAAAGTCCGCATTTCGGCTTCTTGCGAACAGATCTCGATCAGGCGCCCACCGGCGTACACTCCGTCGTCAAACCCAAAGAAACGGTCGGCAAAGCAGAAATGCGCGCTCCATTCTCCGGCCAAAAGGGCTTTCACCTCTCGCATTTTGGCCTTGATCAGAGAGTGGCCCGATTTCCACATGATCGGCACTCCGCCCCTCGCCCGAATCTCCTCAAAGAGCCGGTCGGAGCACTTCACGTCTCCGATGACCGGTGTGCCGGGGTGCGCCTTCAGGACCTCCCGGGCAAACAGAATCAGGAGATCGTCCCCCCACAGAATCGATCCGTTCTCGTCAACCGCCCCCAACCGGTCGGCGTCCCCGTCAAATGCGATTCCGAGGTCGGCGTTCTCGCTTCTCACTCTTTGGATGAGGTCGGTCAGATTCTCCGTCACGGTGGGGTCGGGGTGGTGATTGGGAAAGCGGCCGTCCACATCGCAGTAGAGAGCGACGATCCGGCAGCCCAGAGCCGAGTAAACCCGCTCCGCAACCATGCCCCCTGTTCCGTTACCGGCATCGACTACGACCCGAATCGGCCGGGCCACGGGAGATAGTCGTTCGACGAGCGCCGCACAGTAATCGTCGAGAATCGCCTGATGCGTAAGCCGTCCCTGTCCCTCCAGGCGCTTGCCCTGCAGGGTGATTTGACCAATTTCCTGAATCTCGGCTCCGTAGACCGGAAGTTGACGGAGAACCAGCTTGAAGCCGTTGTACTTCGGAGGGTTATGGCTGCCGGTAATCATCACGGCGCAGTCCGAACCAAGCCGGATGGAGGCGAAATAGAGTGCGGGGGTCGGACAGAGCCCAATATCCACTACCTCCAGGCCACTTCCCACCAGTCCTTGAACCAGCTGCTGAAAGAGCCCTTCGGAGCTGGACCTTGCGTCGCGCCCAATCGCCATCGTCAAACACTTCCGATGGCGATAAAAAGCGCCCATTGCCCACCCGAGCCGTTCAACCGACTCGGCCGTCAGGTCATTCTCGACAGTTCCACGGATGTCGTATTCGCGAAAAATACCGTGATTCAAAGATAGTGCCCCAGCTTTTTCTCGCGGAGTTGTCTGACGATTTCCCTGACCTCTTCGGTGCGCTCCAGGTCGCAGACCAGGAGCGCCTCGCCGGTGTCGACAACCGCCAGGTTCGACACTCCGACCAGAGCCACCAACTTCTTCGGGTCAGCGACTACGACACAGTCACTGGAATCCACCGTCTCAATAGGTCCTTCTGCGACGATTCCCCGGGAGTCTGCCTGGCGCACTTCACCGACCGCCTTCCAGCTTCCCAGGTCATTCCAGCCGATGTCACAGACAACGGTCGCAGCCATGGAGGTCCGCTCCATCACCCCGTAGTCGAACGAGACTTTGTCCAGCCCCATGAAAATCTCGGCGGCCTCGCCTGGATCAGTCGCCGAAGACATCTTGTCCAGTGCATCCACGAGGTCGGGCATCCACCGCTTGAGCTCTTCCCAGAAACGCTCAATCGCTCCCACGAACATGCCCCCGTTCCAGAAGTAATTCCCGCTGGAAACAAAAGACCGAGCCAATTCGAGATCGGGCTTCTCTGTGAAGCGTTCAACCCGAAACGCAGGGATGCCCAGGTCCAGGTCGAGTGATTCGCCCCGCTTGACATATCCAAAACCGGTCGAAGGAAATCCGGGACGGATCCCAAACGTAACCAACCAGCCCTTTCTGGCGAGGACTTCCGCGGCGTACAGCGCCCGGTGAAAACCCCGAATATCGGAAATCGTGTGGTCGGCCGGTAGAACCGTGATGATTTCGTCAGGGTAACGATTTCTGATTTCCATCAGGGAAAGTGCGATACAGGGTGCGGTGTTGCGAGGAGCCGGCTCAACAATGACCTGATCGACCTCGAGTTCGGGAAGCTGCCGTTCAATTTCGGAAACGTAGCGCCCGCTGGCCACGACAAACACGTCCGACGGCTCCATCAAAGGTGCCAATCGGTCGATCGTCTGCTGCAGCATCGAACGACTTCCAGTGAGATGAAGAAATTGTTTGGGTCGGTCTTCCAGGCTGAGCGGCCAGAACCGAGTGCCCTGGCCTCCTGCCATGATCAGTGCTTTCATTGATCCTCCGCGAGGTATCGGTCGATTGCCATTTCCACTTCGCCCATTCTCATCTGGCGGATGTTGAGTCGGTATCGGGTTGCGTAGTCCGCCGGTTCGCCTGCAAGCACAGCTCTCATCGTGTCCGAAAGGAATGTCTCGGGATCCTGCTGCCGCGCCAGCAGTCGAAGAATGGTTTTCACCTGCGCGCCCCTGAACTGAGCGGGAGGCACAGTGCTCTCCCGAGTATCCCTGATCGCCGCGAGGGCCGCCTTGACTGCCTCATCCTGATGATCAGAGGCGGAGATGACATCGATCTCGACCACGCCTCCCCCACTTAAGCTCTTCTGCCGAATATCAAAGTGAAACCCAAGATTCTCGGCACGCAGCTTCTCTTCCACCCGTCCCGACCTGCCGGACATCAGGTGAGAAGCCAAGTCGAGCATTTCCACGTAATCGGACCCCGCCTTTGGCCCTTCGAAAAGGAGGAGAGTCCTGTCCCGCCAACGCCGGGTGACCGGCTCCTTGTCGGCATAGCGCGCTTTCAGGCTCGGGAGCTTCCCCTGAGAGAAGCTCGGATCGCTCAACCGCGACACCAGACCTTCGAGAAACGAAGTTCCGCTCACGTCTCCAGACACCACAAATACGGGGAGAGTTTTCACGGTGAAACGATCCCTCCATTCTGCGAGTTGCTCGGGCCGGAAAGCCTGGAGGGGCCGGGAGAGAGCCAAAGCAGTAAACCCGTACAGTTGATCGGCAAAGATCTCCTGAAGGGCCTCCATCCGGTTTCGGCAGGAATCTCCGCAATGTTCGTCCAGATCGATCGCAAAGCTGCGCCGGGCGCAATCGATATCGCTCTCGGAGAACTCGGCCGCCTCCCTGAGCCAGTTCACGATATGACCGAATACCCGATCCAGAGTGTTCGAGGTCACGGTCAGCCGGATCCCGAAGAACTCCTCTTCGTCGATCGGCTCAAACCGGGCCCCGGAGGCCTCGAGAGCGAGCATCTCCAGTGGCGCCGTCCTCATCCGGTACTCGAGCACGGAACGGGTAAGGACTTCAGTAAGGCCGGCATTTTCCGGAGTCTCCGAAACCCGCCCGCCGACGTAGAAGAATCCGAAGTGGACGAGGGGCAGGAAGTGCCGCTCCCTCAGAAGGATCATCGGTCCGCGCAAGACCGAGCTCTTCCGGAGTGGCTCTTCCCCGTAGCTTGCCGGCAGAGCGGGCACCTGAAACTGCCCAACCTCGCCGTCAGCGCCAAGGCTGACCAGAAAAGCTTTCTCCTCGGGAAGTTGGGCGGCAACCAACGTCTTGAGCGTCTCCAGAAAACCGGATGCCGTGAACGTACGGGACTCAAACTCGTTCGGGAGATACTCCAGAACAGAAGCCGAATCGACGGTCAGGTATCGGCGCACGGCCTCACGCACCTGCCGACCGGTAATCGCCTTGAGCCGGTCGGGAAAGCGGTCTCGGGAAGTGAAATCACCCTTGACTTCGCTCCTTGCCAAGGCCGCGCTTCGTCCCTCGAGAGTCTCCTGCGAAGCGTACCAGTCGGTCAGCATAAGTGCCTTCCCCCTGTTTACGATCGCCTCGGGCGGGTCCTCATCGGCAAGAGCGCGAAGGACCACGAAGAAGCGCGTCTCTGCCGATTCGAGAGACGCCTTCCCGGTGTCGATTTCGAACCAGAGCAGCGCCCCTTCACGGTTGGTCCCGGTACCGGACCGGGCCAACAGAGCACGCCCCTTGTCCCCTTCGCGTGGAATGGATATCAGGGACGCGTAGCCTTCCGTCATCATATACCGAACCAGCGTCAGTACCGGCTCCTCGAGATCCGCGTCTCCGGGGACCGGAAAACCGACCAGAACGGAAGGCGCAGCAACTGCTGCCCGCACTTCCCGATACTGAAATTCCGGCTTGGGCTCGGTCGCCTTGGTTTTAATCTCGATCGGCTCCACGGGCGGGACTTTCAGGTCTTCCAGTTCCCGGGCCACCCTGGGCAGAACCACCTCGCGGCGGACCGTCCCCACCACGGTGAGGATGCTGTTCTCGGGTCGCAGTTGATTCCGAATAAAATCCCGAACGACTTCTCCGGTCACATCGTCGGGTGTCGTCGCGGTGGCAGATCGGACCAGCTCAAACAGGGCATGTCGCCGCTCGTAGGCCGGAAGACTACGTTCCTCCTGCCGGGCGTCACTCACCCTCTCTTCCTCGAACTCCCACCCTTTCTCGGAAAGCGAGAAAAGGGCGGCATGAGCGCGCAGGGCTTCACCAAGATCCTGGGCAGAGATCACTGACACCACCGATGTCAGGTGATCACCGACCTCAAGGGTAACCATCGCTCCGAGAGACTCCAGGCTCTCTGCCAGAGACTGCTCAGCCAATCCCCCGACGATCCGCGCAAGACCTCTGGCATCGTCAAGCCGGCCAACTTTGAAATGGGTGGCAACAAGAGCCAGTTCCCCACTGGGCTGTTCTTCGATCAATACCGTGAGGCGATTCTTGTGGACGGCCCGGACCAGGTTGTTCGCTTCCTTGAATGCCTGGTAGGAGCGAAAGTACTCTGGAAGCCGTTGCCCGAGCAGTCGACTGCCCGGATCGCAGCCTCCCCAGAGGAAGGCGGCACAAACCAGTGGCACAACCCATTTCCCAGTCTTCAACATATTTATCCTGATCCTACCAACGCCGAGGAATTGATGGCAAAAATTTGTCTCCGCGGAGAGTGGGACAAGAGGGCTAATTGGTGTATGTTAAAAAAGAAAAAGACCTTATGAAGTCGAAGGAATTGGATCAGCAGCAGGTAGTAGAGGGCTTGAAGGCCCTTGACGCGAACGTCATCGACGATTTCGTGGATCATTATTCCCGTCCACTGTTCGGGGTAATCCTCAACTACACCAAGAATCCATCGGACGCTGAGGAGATTCTCCAGGACACTCTCCTGAAAATAATCAGAAAAATTGAAACTTTTCGGGAGGAAAGTGACATATGGCCATGGATGAGGAGGATCGCAATCAACAACGGGATAATGTGGCTCCGGAAACACCGGTCAAAGCAGGAAAGAACGACTCAGCTCGACGACCTGCTGCCCAACTTTTCCCGGGATGGCGAGTTCGAAAATGCGATCTATGGATGGTCGGTCGATCCTGAAGAGGTGTACCTCAATTCAGAGCTGGCCGGTGAACTGTACGATGCCGTTCAGTCACTCCCCTTTGAATACCGGGTCCCCCTTGTGCTCAAAGACATCGAAGGCTATTCGATCAAGCAGATCTCCTCATTACTTGGACTCAAAGAGCCGACGACAAAAACCCGGATCCACCGGGCCCGGCTCTTTGTCAGGGAGAAACTTGCTCACTATTTTGAGAATCGGCGATGAAAGACTTCTTCAAATGCCAGGAATGCGTTGAGCTACTAACCGACTATCTTGAAGGAAACCTGGCCCACGACGTTGAGAGCCGGTTGGACGAACATCTCTCAGGATGCGCACCCTGCATCAATTTCGTGCAGAGTTTTCGGAAATCCACCACCATGACTCAACAACTTCGGGAACAGCAGGTGGACGTTCCGATGGACGTACAGCAGCGCCTTAAGTCCTTTCTCAAGGAAGAGATCGTCGTCCTGGCCGAAACCCGAAAGAAATCTGACGGCGATTAGGGCTCCGTCATGACCCCAACCGATCCCCGGCAGATAGGCCCTTTGCCTACTTTCTCGGAAGTGGTCGGGGACGCCTCTTTGGTCTCCACAACACGTCTCTCAGGATCGGGGCCTGGCGGCAGGATTCCGCTGAATTCCGAGTCTCTGCGAAACCTTCCCAGCGGTGACATTTTCGGCCTGACCCAAAATGCGGGAATGGGCTGGGACCCCGCTCGATCAGACTACCCCCAGTTCTTGATCGTCAGCACGTCCGGCGGACTCCGCTCTCCCGACGGCGCGCCCCTCGCTCTCGGATACCACACCGGCCACTGGGAACTGATTCTTCTCGTCGAGGAAGCCGCCAGGACGATTCGCGACCGCGGCGCCATTCCATTCTCCGCCTTCTGCACCGATCCCTGCGACGGCAGAAGCCAGGGCACTCCCGGGATGATGGACAGCCTGGCTTATCGAAACGATGCTGCCATCGTAGTGCGGCGGCTGATTCGATCCCTGCCCCGACGACAGGGAGTGATGGCGATAGCGAGCTGTGACAAGGGCCTTCCCGCCATGTTGATGGCGCTGGCGGGAAGCGGTTCACTGCCGGGAATCGTGGTCCCGGGTGGCGTTACTCTGCCGGCTGCCGGTGGTGAGGATCTGGGAACCGTCCAGACCCTTGGGGCGCGCTTCTCTCACGATCTGATTTCCCTCGAATACGCCCAGGAGATGGGTTGCCGCGCCTGTGGATCTCCGGGAGGGGGCTGCCAGTTCCTGGGAACCGCGGCGTCGTCCCAGGTTGCGGCGGAGGCCTTGGGCATGGCCCTCCCTCACAGTGCGCTGAGCCCGTCCGGGGAACAGATCTGGCTCGATCTCGCCCACCGTTCGGCCCTCGCCCTTATAGCGCTTGCCGATTCCGGGATCACCATGTCCCGGATTCTGACCAGGGAAGCCGTCGAAAACGCAATGATCGTCCAGTCGGCATTCGGCGGTTCCACCAACATGCTCCTGCACCTCACAGCCATCGCCCATGCCGCCGGACTCAAGGTCCCGACGGTCGATGACTGGAGGCGGGTCAACAGCGCGACTCCGCGACTCGTGGACGCTCTACCCAACGGCCCGGAAAATCACCCGACGGTTCGGGTATTTGCCGCGGGTGGGGTTCCGGAGGTGATGCTCCACCTCGATTCGCTGGGCCTGCTGCAGAGGAAAGCCGTCACCGCCGCGGGAAAGACGCTGGGTGACGCGCTGGACTGGTGGAAGGAGAGCCCGCGTCGGCGCGAGATCCGCCGACGGCTTCGGGAAGTGGAGGGGATCGAACCGGAACGGGTCATTTTTCCAGCCGATCGCGCCCGGGCACGAGGAATTTCGGGCACGATGATCTTTCCCACCGGCAACCTGGCCCCGGAGGGTTCGGTGGTCAAGGCCACTTCAATCGACCATTCCTTGCTCGATGAACAAATGATGTACCGGCACACCGGTCCAGCTCGGGTTTTCGTCTCCGAAACCGCCGCGATCGAGGCAATCAAAAGCGGTGTCGTGGCTTCGGGGGACACCCTCGTCCTCATCGGGATTGGGCCTTCGGGGACCGGCATGGAGGAGATCTACCAAATCACGTCCGCTCTGAAGTTCCTGCCTTGGGGAAAAACCGTCTCGGTATTGACCGACGGCAGGTTCTCGGGGGTCTCCACCGGACCCTGTATCGGACATATCGGACCCGAAGCCCTCGACAACGGCCCGATCGCCCGGGTTCGCGATGGTGACCAGATCGAGATCGTCCTGGATTTGAAGCGCCTCGAAGGCACCGTGAACCTGATCATGTCGGATGCGTCCGGCAATGCCCCCGACGAAGCCTCCGACGTCCTGGCCCGGCGCCCGCCTCACCCAGGACTTGCGCCCCATCCACTTTTGCCCGAAGACACCCGGCTTTGGGCCCTGCTGCAGCGCGTCGGCGGAGGCACCTGGTCCGGCGCTGTGTACGACCTCGGCGCCCTTGAACGCGTCATCTCGGCTGGACTGAAAGCCCCAATCAGGACCCCGGAAGAGGACTGATGTCCGGGCCCAACTGATTACCGGTCGTCTTCAGGTGCAAATTCCCGTGTACCGAGGTGGCCGATCGTGGCAGAATAGAGACGTGCAATTCAAAGACTTCCTCAAGCTCGTCGGAGCCGGTGTCACGGGGGGCCTTCTGGCCCTCAAAATTAAGGGACCGCGTAAGCCGTATGGCGAGTTCATCAGGGTCTACGAAGCCGTCAGCATCGAGTTCCGACACCAGTTTGAGACGGTTTTCCTGCAGACCCTGTTGCCGGCGGTTACCGAAACCGATCGGGATGACCTCTGCAACCTGCTGGATCGCCAATCTACCTTTCAGGAGCAGTTGCGGTTCTTCCAGAGCAGAGTATCCGATTTCGACAAGCGCGTGGTGAAGGCGTTCGAACGACTCTACCGACTTCGTGCCGAGGGTTCGATCGCCCCGACGACGAGACGCCGCCTCGCTCCTGACCTGGACGCTTTTCGAGTGGGTGTCAACGAAGTCTTCCACGACCTCGAACAGTCTTTCCTCGCCGCCGTCCGGGTGCAACTTCCCGACTCGGAGCCGTCGTACCAGGAAGCCACCGATTCCTTCCCCGCCTTCCTTCTCGAGGTCAGCCGGGAACTCCCCAGTCTCTCCTCGGCCTTCTTCGATGGCCTGGTCAAGTTCGAAGACAAGATCGCCAACCCCACGCTTCAAGATCAGGAATAGGTAAGCTCCCTTTTTTCAACCCTTAAGTGGCAGACATTGGGGCGTCGTGTAGTAAAAGCGACGCAGCATAGTCCCCATTTCGCACGATTGAGCCAAGCGCCTCAAACCGGGGATACTGAAACCAGACTTTAACCGCAACTTCGTCAATACAAGGAGTCTTTGTGATGCACCAGCAAACCCGGGTGGCTATGGATCTGCAGATAGCGGATGTTCTCCGCCCTAAATCGAGACACAGCAAAAGCGCGTCTGTTCGGCAACTCGCCGTGGCCATCCTGATTCAGGCTCTCCGGGATACGTTTGGAACCAGGAGGGCAACCCTGAATGACGACATCGACTGGAAATCCGATGCCCGGGAGTGGTTCTCGGCCGAGGATTCCTCTCCGGGCAGTTTCCAATGGGTTTGCCAGGTTCTCGAATACAACCCGGATGTCCTGGTAGAGTGGATCGATTCCAATCAGCAGGGAAGATCGAAAAGAACCGCCGACATCTACACTCGCGTCAAGCGGCTTCAAATTCCGCGTCTCCGCTCATTTTGAGACGGCGGACCAGCGCACGCGCGAACTCCGAAAAAGAACAGAGGAGGTCCACCATGACCGATAACCGAGTCAAACAAGTACAGAAGTTCGGCCAGAGCATCTGGCTCGATTTCATTCGCAGGGAGATGATCCAATCCGGGGAACTCACCAAATTGATCCAGGAAGACGGAATTCGAGGTATCACTTCAAACCCCAAAATCTTCGATCAGGTCATCACCGGGAGCGACGACTACGACGAAACGATCGGAGAACTCACCGGGAAAGGACTGGGCCCCGCCGAGATTTACCGGGACCTGACCGTAGGGGACGTCCAGATGGCTGCGGATCTGTTCCGTGACCTGTACAACAATTCCGACGGGAATCACGGATTCGTCAGCCTCGAGGTCAATCCTCACCTCGCTCACGACAGCGCTGCAACGATCAATGAGGCCAGAGAACTCTGGCGGAGGCTCGATCGCCCCAACGTCTTCATCAAGGTGCCCGCCACCCGAGAAGGTCTACCCGCGATTACCCAACTCATTTCCGAGGGTATCAACGTGAATGTCACCTTGCTCTTCGGAATCCCGCGTTACCGGGAGGTTGCCGAGGCTTACATTTCCGGGCTCGAAAAGCGGCTGGAGAGCGGCAGTCCTCTCGATCGCGTTCGCTCGGTGGCAAGCTTCTTTCTCAGCCGCATCGACGTGCTCGTTGACTCCCTTCTGGAAAAGCGCACCAAGGTGACCGGGGAAACGGCGGCACTAGTTCCAAAGATCCGGGGTCAGGTCGCCATAGCCAGCGCCAAGGAGGCTTACCAGGCCTTCGGCGAGATCTACGCTTCCGACAGGTTCAGGGAACTCAGTCGCACGGGAGCACAAAAGCAGCGCCTGCTTTGGGCAAGCACGAGCACCAAGAACCCGGACTACTCGGACGTCAAATACGTCGAATCCCTGATCGGCCCCGAAACCGTAAACACGGTCCCACTTGATACCCTCGAAGCCTTCCGGGATCACGGAGATCCCGAAAGCCGTCTTGAGAGCGGTTTAGCCGAAGCTCGACAAGTGCTAGGCTGGCTGCCTGAGGTCGCGATCGACCTGGATCAAGTCACCCAGCAGTTGGAGGAGGAGGGAGTCGCCAAGTTCAACGATCCCTACGACGACCTCATCAAGAGTCTGGAACGAGAGCAAAGCAGGGTCCTGGCATCAGCCGACCGGGGTTAGTGAAAGGGAGCCGTTGATGGAGAGAGGTTCAAAAACGCAACAGACCGTGTTCTCAATATTCGGCGCTGCCGGAGATCTCACCTGGCGCAAGCTCACCCCGGCGCTGTACCGACTCTTCACCGACGGATGGCTCCCGGAGGAGTTTCGGATCATCGGCCTTGACACAAGAGACTTCTCAGTGGATGAGTTCCGCAAACATCTCCGCGAGGGCGTCGAACAGTTCCAAGATGACCCGGTCTCGGATCAGGACTGGTCGAATTTCTCCAAGAAGATCTCCTTTCTCCAAGGGGATTTCACCAGCTCGGACCTCTACCAGGAACTGGGCGGAGAACTGGACCGGATTGCGCACGAACTCGGTGCCCGCCCGGTTTTCGTCTTCTACCTGGCGGTTCCTCCCACGCTGGTTGAAGAGATGGTGCGCCAACTGGCTAATGCCAAGCTGAACCAGGATCGGGAACGATCAAGGATCGTCATTGAGAAGCCCTTCGGCCGGGACCTGGATTCTGCCACGCACCTGAACCAGGTTCTGACACGTTATTTCCACGAGTCGCAGATCTACCGCATCGACCACTACCTGGGCAAGGAAACCGTTCAGAACATCCTCGCTTTCCGATTCGGCAACGCGATGTTCGAGCCGATATACAACCGCCACTACATCGATCACGTCCAGATCACGGTCGCGGAATCACTGGGAGTCGGCCACCGGGGAGGCTATTACGACAACGCCGGGGCGCTTCGCGACATGATCCAGAACCATCTCATGCAGATTCTCTGCCTGGTTGCGATGGAGGCGCCCATCTCCTTTGACGAAACGGAGGTTCGCAACAAGAAAGTGGACGTCCTTAAGGCGATCCGGCCGATACCAAAGGAAGCGGTCAACGAATATGCCGTGCGTGGTCAGTACGCCTCCGGCCGCATCGACGGTGACACGGTTGCGGGGTACCGCGAGGAGGAGAACGTTGCCCCGGATTCCAGGACCGAAACCTTTGCCGCCCTGAAGCTGATGATCGACAACTGGCGATGGCAGGACGTCCCCTTTTTCCTGAGAACGGGAAAGAGACTGCCCGCAAGAGTTTCCGAAGTCTCGATCCAGTTCCGGGAGATCCCTCACCGAGCGTTCCCTTCCTCGGTTCAGATGGAATCGAGTCCAAACCGCCTGCTCCTCTCGATCCAGCCCGAGGAAGGTATCTTCCTTCGATTCGAGGTCAAGCACCCTGGGCTCAAGATGCACCTGTCCCCGGTCCAGATGGAGTTCTACTACCGTGACGCGTTCCAGGAGAAGCCACACGAGGCTTACGAGACTCTGCTGGTTGACGTGATGCTCGGCGATGCCACGCTCTTCATGCGGGCCGACCAGATGGAGGCGGCCTGGTCGGTGATGGCTCCGATACTTGAATCGTGGAACAGAGTCGAGCCGTACGAGTTTCCGAATTACTCTGCCGGGACCTGGGGTCCCGAAGACGCAGACATGCTTATTGCCCGGGAAGGCAAGAAGTGGGCGCTCCCAACCTATCTCAGGCCTCACAACCGGACCGCATCGTGCCGGATCATTCCGGGCTAGTGTCTTGTCGCGCACGCGGGGCTCTGAAGGCTTCATATGATGCGTGCCAATTTAGACTCGGACACTAGTATCGATTTCCCCTGTAGTTTCCGGACGCTGTAGTTATAATTACGGCATGCGTGCAGTGACGGCGATTTCAATACTTTTGTGGGGTTCGATCCTGGCGGCCTGCAGCAGCAGCGCCCCTCCGGCCGAACCTGAAGCGGGGGGCTCCATGCAAGTTGTGGTCACGGATTTCGGCAAGACGGAAGACGGTAAGACCTGCCGGTTATTCACCTGTACGAACAGCAATGGACTGGTCCTGAAACTAACCGACTACGGCGCCATCATCGTTGCCGTCGAGGTGCCGGACAAGAACGGTCACAACGACAACATCACGTTGGGCTTTCCCACTCTTCAGGAGTACATTGAGCACAATCCCTATTTCGGCGCGACGGTTGGCCGCTACGGCAACCGCATCGCGGGGGCGTCATTCACCCTCGACGGTGAGACGTACAAGCTGGCTGCCAACAACGGCCCCAACTCGCTCCATGGTGGGATCAAGGGATTCGACAAGGTGGTCTGGGACGCTGAAGCAATTGAGTCCGATGCGGGAGCAGGAGTTCGGTTCCGCCGACTCAGCCCGGACGGGGAAGAAGGCTTTCCGGGCAACCTGAACGTCGAGGTGGTCTACCTTCTGACCGAAGAGAACGAACTGAGGATGGAGTACAAGGCAACGACCGACCAAGCGACTCCCGTCAATCTCACAAACCACGCCTACTGGAACCTGAGGGGAGCCGGGAACGGCCTGATTCTGGACCACGTCCTGATGATCGCTGCCGATTCCTATCTCCCGGTCGACGAAAACTTGATCCCAACGGGTGAATTCAAGCCGGTCGCCGATACCCCGATGGATTTTCGCGAACCGACATCGATCGGATCGCGGATCGACCAGGTCGGGATGGGCTACGATCACTGTTACGTCCTGCGCAACCAGTCGGGAGACCTGGCTCTGGCAGCCCGGGTACGGGACGCCGAGAGTGGCCGGGTCATGGAGGTCCGGACGACCCAGCCCGGAATCCAGCTCTACACGGGCAACTTCCTCGACGGAAGCCCCGCGAGCGGAGGATTTTCTCAGCACTCGGCGCTTTGCCTGGAGACCCAGCACTACCCGGATTCTCCAAACCAACCCGACTTTCCTTCGACGATCCTGCGTCCCGGCGAGGAGTATCACCAACTGACGGTGCATCGATTCCTCGTCGAGCCGTAATTGGTCCTGTACGTTTGTCTTCACTGAATGGTAACTGTGGGTCCCGGCCCTCGGGCCGGGATAGGAGGAGTAACATGAATCGACGTGAATTTGGAAAGACCGGCCTGAGTGGTGCAGTCGCCGCAGCAGCCGGCGGTGGAATCCTTGCGGCGGCAGCGGCAAAACAATCTTTCTACGAACTTCGCACTTACGAGATGCGCAACGACTTGGACGTTTCCCGCCTCAACCGCTTCGTAGAGTCGGTCTTGATGCCGGCCCTCAAGCCGCTGGTTTCAGGACCGATCGGGGCCTTCAACGTTTCCTTCGGCGACAACAGCCCGGCCCTGGTGCTCCTGCTGCAGTACGCCTCCCCAGAGGCGTTGCTGGCCAACTCCGACATGGTTGCATCGGGCCAGAGCTGGGTCAAAGCCTGGAAGGAATTCGCCGAAGCCGGGATTCCCTACCTGCACTACCGCTCACAACTCTTGAAAGCCTTTGCCGCCCACCCGATCGTGCAAAAACCGTCGGGATCACCGGACGGAAGAGTCTTCGAACTGCGTACCTACGAGTCCAAGGATGCGTTCAAAGCAGCTGCCAAGATCGACATGTTCAACCAGGAAGAAATGAAGATCTTTCTGGACTGCAAGATGGCGCCGGTCTTCTTTGGCGAGGCGCTGATCGGCCAGAGGCTGCCTCACCTCAGCTACATGCTGGCTTTTGACAACATGGAAGCCCGGGAAAAAGGATGGGCTGCGTTTCGGACGAATCCCGACTGGAACCGGATCAAGGATGACAAGCGCTGGATCGATTCCGTTTCTTCGATCCATGCCTCCTTTCTCTCCGCGACGCGGTATTCGGAGATTCGTTGAACCTCGACAATCCAGGAAGTCCGGGCCGGACCCGCCGGCCCGGCGTGACAGCTCCCTTCGCCGGCGGGTCTGGCCCAAAGCCACGGTCTCACCTATAATCCAATGAACCGCCCGACATGAGCCTTCAGCGTCGCCTTCTTCTGGTCAGCCTGGTATTCTTCAGCACCCTGACGGCAGGGGCCCTGGGCTACCGGATCATCGAGGGGTGGCCCCTGCTGGACGCAATCTACATGTCGGTCATCACCGTGACGACGGTGGGATTTTCGGAAGTTCGCCCCCTTTCCCCCGCGGGCCGAATCTTCACTGCACTTCTGATACTCCTGGGGGTCGCCAGCATCACTTTCTCGTTCGGAGCCATATCCAACTACATCGTGGCCGGCGAGCTTCGCGGTCTGCTGGGAGGTCGAAAAATGAAACGAATCATCGCATCGATGAAGAACCATGTTCTCGTCTGCGGTTACGGACGAATGGGGCACGAGGTCTGCCGTGAACTCCAACGGGAGGGCCGGGATTTTGTGGTCCTCGACGAGAAAGACGACTCTATTCGCATGGCTCGTGACGAAGGTTACGCCGTGTTTCACGGTGATCCGGGCTTTGACGAGTCGCTGAAAGAGTGCGGAATCGACCGGGCGGCCGGAATGGCGGCCACATCGGACGATGATGCCAAGAACCTGATGGTGGTGCTCTCGGCGCGCGGGCTCAACCCGACACTGCCGATCGTTGCAAGGGTCAGCCACGAGGACGGCCCGGAGAAATTCATCCGCGCCGGGGCGAACAATGTCTTTCTCCCCTACCGAACAGGCGGTCGCAGCATGGCCCAGATGATCCTTCGCCCCGAAGTCGTCGCGTTTATCGAGGATGTTTTGCATGACAAGTCCTCGATCGGCCTCATGATTGAAAACCTGGATCTCGAACCGGGAAGCGAGCTCGACGGTTCTACGTTGGCCGACGCCGGGATCCGGGAACGAACCGGAGTCTACGTCCTGGGCATCAAACGCCCTGGAATCGGCACGATTCCCGATCTCAAGCCTTCAACGGAGATCAAGGCACGAGACACCCTGATCGTGATCGGTAAGAAAGACCAACTCGACCGCCTGGAACTACTCCTCGCAGGCAAGTAGACGAGGGGATGGTAGGTGGGGACGGCCGAAGCCGCCCCCGGATTCAGTTCGGCTGAGACTCTCAGCCCTGCAACAAGGTCACGATGGCCTGGTTGCCTTTTTCAGCGGCATGGTCGGCCGCCGTCTTACCCGCATAGTCCTGTAGCGAACGATCCGCGCCGCCATCGAGCAGAACACGGACCACGTCTTCGTGCCCCTGGATAGAGGCGTGCATGAGCGCAGTGACATCATTTTCGTCCTTCGAGTTGACGTCGGCGCCCTTCGCCAGCAGAGCCTTGACGCTCTCGACATCACCCTTGACGGCGGCACCGATCAGCGCGTCCCAACCCGTGTTGGCTTTGACTTTGGGATCGGCACCGGCATCGAGCAACGCCTTCACAGCGTCACTGTGCCCGTTTGATGCTGCAGCCGTCAGGGCCGTCCACCCGACCTGGTTCTTGGCGTTAATCGACTCTCCGGCGTCGAGCAGCAACTTGATGCAGTCTACGTTCCCCTGACGGGCAGCGTACATGAGGGCAGTTGCCTTTTCCTTGTCTGCAACCTTGGCCTTGGCACCACCATCGAGCAGCGCCTTTACCGCATTCGGGGCACCCTGGAATGCAGCCAGCATCAGCGCCGTCCGGCCCTTGTCGTCCGTGGCGTTCACATCGGTTCCCTCGGCGGCGAGAAGCGCGGTCAGAGCCTGCTCGTGGCCACCGTTGGCGGCCCACATCAAGGCAGTGCGGCCATCCTTGGTGGTTGCGCCTGCTTCGGCCCCGGCATCGAGAAGGGCCTTGATCGCTCCCGCCTGGCCTTCCTGGGCCGCGGCGAGAAGGGCGGTACGACCATCATTGGCGGTCGCATTGACATCGGCGCCCTTGTCTACCAGGAGCTTGATCACTCCGCCCTGACCTCGGACGGCAGCGTGCATCAGCGGAGTCAGGCCGTCCTTATCAACGGCGTCAACTTTCGCGCCTCGATCGAGGAGCAGACTGACGGTCTCCTCGAAGCCACCGGCCGCAGCGTACATTAGAGCCGTCCGACCGCGACCACAGGTGCCTTCGATGTTGGCGCCCCCGTCGAGCAGGATCTTGACACACTCAGTCTGCCCTGTTTCGGCAGCGTGAATCAGGGGCGGAAATCCATCGAAATCGGCAGCCTCGATATCGGCCCCTTTTCCAATGAGGATTGAGACAACTTCCGCCTTCCCTTCCCGCGCGGCGAGAGCCAGCGCGGTCCTTCCCGACCGATCCTGGACATTGGGCTTTGCTCCAGCTTCCAAAAGGGCTTCGACAATCTGCGCATGTCCGTTTTCAGCGGCCAGCATCAACGCCGTCTTCCCCTCAGGCGTCTGGACTTCTTTGTTGACAGTCCCCTGAAGTACAGATTGAACTTTCTCCAGGTTCCCGGTTTTTGCGGCTTCAAGGAGTTCCTGGTCCGGATCCCCCCCACAACTGCATAAGATAAGGCTCAAAAGGCCAACTAGAGCGGCAAATTTTCGCATAACAGGTTCCTCCTTACCTCCTAACCCGGACAATCTTAGCATCGGGAGGTGGCCTTGTCGTCCCCCAAAATCGGTTACCTCATCAAACAACATAACCGACAGCTGGAGTTCGATTCTGGTACCCTCCAGAAAACGTTGAGTTGACCCTCCGAAGGAGTTCAGTGATATGCCGCTGCGATTTGGGACAAGTGGAGTACGAGGCCTGGTTTCGGAGATGACCGATCTGGAGTGCGCTCGCTACACTCTCGCATCTCTTCTTTACCTGAGAAAGACATCCCCAGTCCCGGAGGTGGCCGTCTCGGGCGATCTGCGTTCGAGCACTTCGCGCATTCTGGGTGCGGTCTCCTTCACGCTGGGCCAGGAAGGGGTCCGGGTCCTGAACTGCGGACGAGTCCCAACACCGACGCTGCTGCACTTTGGGATGACCCGGGGAATCCCTTCGATCATGGTTACGGGGAGCCACATTCCCGAAGATCGCAACGGGATCAAGTTCAACTGTGCGGACGGGGAGATCCTGAAATCGGACGAAGCGCGCATCACCGAGATCTACGAGAGCCTGAAGTCGGCCCCGGCCCCCTTCGAGAAGGCTTTCACGGCTGACGGTGCACTCGTCGCTGATCCAGCAAGTCAACTGCCCCCTCCATTGGCGGAGGCAGCCCGATCGTACGTGACACGCTACACCGAGTTCTTCCCCGAGGGTTGCCTGCGGGGTTTGAAAGTCGGAGTCTACCAGCACTCCACCGTCGGCCGGGATCTCCTGGTGGACATCCTTCAGAAATTGGGGGCGGAGGTGCTCGCCCTGGGAAGATCGGAGCAGTTCATTGCGGTCGACACCGAGGCGGTATCCGGCCGCGAACGCCTCGCCGAGTGGGTCGAGTCGAACCAGCTCGATGCGCTAGTTAGTGCCGATGGGGATGCCGATCGTCCTCTGATGGTGAGCGAGACAGGCGACATCGTTCGCGGAGACGTCCTGGGAATCCTGGTGGCCGATTATCTCCAGGCCCAAGGAGTGGTTGTTCCGGTCAGCTGCAATACCGCCGTCGATCTTTCGGGCCGGTTCGAACGCGTGTTGCGCACCCGGATCGGCTCCCCCTGGGTGATCGAAGGCATGCAGGAGCTGACCGGGCAGGGGATCTCACCCGTGGTCGGGTACGAGGCCAACGGCGGATTTCTGACCGGAACCGAGATTCCGGGCCGAAACGGCCAACCGCTGGCAGCGTTGCCCACTCGGGACGCCGTGGTTCCGATTCTTTCCCTCCTGCACGCCTCCGTTGTCGAGCGATCGCCGATATCCGAACTGCAGAAAAAGCTGCCGCCGCGCTACACCGACAGCGGCCTGCTCCGTCAGTATCCGTCGGAACTCGGTCAGGCTACGATCGACCACTTCCGCCAACAGGGCCTGAGCCTGGCCCGCGAGTTCTTTGCTGATGCCTTCGGCGCTCCGACCGCCCTGGATCTGACCGATGGCGCGCGCATCACGTTTGAATCCGGCGAGGTCATCCACCTGCGGCCCTCGGGCAACGCTCCGGAGTTCCGTTGCTACACGGAAGCCGACACGGAAGCTCGCACACGGCAAATGAACGAACTGGCAACCTCCATGATCGCCGCCAAAATCAGGCCCCGGGTCGAAGCCCTGCTGGCCACCTGATACAGACCGCGCTCAGAGTCAGAGTCCATGACAAGACCGGCCGCCCAATAAGCCGGGCGGCCGAATCCGTTTCGTTCCCTCCGGCAAAACTCTCCGGCACTTCCCTTCAGGGATCGTCCAGGCTCCGCCGGGATGGTAACCTTGTCCGCGTGGGGAGGGGGACTCTTGACTCCCCTCCCTGTAGGCTGGAGGAAACCCTGATGCGCTCTGACCGTCTGTTGCCCGCCTGTTTGCTTGCTTTGATCTTCTGTTCGGCATCTGCCGCACAGTCCAGTCCGAAAACGATTCCGCACGACTACCCGGTCCTTCCGGTCCCTTTCAGCAACGTGAAGGTGACCGACCAGTTTTGGGCACCTCGGATTCGCCTAAACCACACCAAGACGATTCCATACGCTTTCGAGCAGAGTGAGGAGACCGGTCGGATCAAGAATTTCGAGATCGCCGCCGGGCAGATCCAGGGCAGTTTCTGCTCCATCTACCCCTTCGACGATTCGGACGTCTACAAGATCATCGAGGGAGCATCCTACTCGCTTCAGACCGTGCCCGACCCCAAACTCGATGCCTATCTCGACAGGGTTATTTCCAAGATTGCCGCGGCCCAGGAACCCGACGGCTACCTTTATACGAATCGCACGATCATGGGTGTCAATGCCCACGAGTGGGCCGGCAGACACCGATGGGAAAAGGTCCATGAACTGAGCCATGAACTCTACAACCTGGGCCACCTGTTTGAGGCAGCGGCCGCCCACTACCAGTCCACCGGCAAGCGTTCCCTGCTCGATGTTGCCACCAGGAGCGCCGACCTGCTCGTCCGCACGTTCGGGTGGGGAAAGCGGGAGGACTACCCGGGACACCAGGAAGTCGAGATCGGCCTGGCCAAGCTCTACCGGATCACAGGTCGACAGGAATATCTGGACCTGGCGCGGTTCTTCCTGGACGTCCGGGGCCCGGGTGGCGATTCCTACAACCAGGCTCACCTCAAGGTGCTCGACCAGACCGAGGCCGTCGGGCACGCGGTCCGGGCAAACTACATGTATTCCGCAATGGCCGACGTTGCGGCGCTGACCGGCGAGCGTGCCTATGTGCAGGCAATCGATCGAATCTGGAGCAACGTCGTGTCCGGGAAGATCTACTTGACCGGCGGAGTCGGTTCGACTTCATCAGGAGAGGCCTACGGCGGTGACTACGAGTTACCCAACCTGACCGCCTATTGCGAGACCTGCGCCTCCATCGCGAACGTCTTCTGGAACCAGCGCATGTTCCTGCTTCACGGGAACGCGCGTTATGTCGATGTCCTGGAGCGTACGCTCTACAATGGGGTGCTTTCCGGTCTCGGCCTCTCCGGCGACCGGTTCTTCTACCCCAACCGGCTCCAGTCGACCGGAAAGGACGAACGGAGCGCCTGGTTTGGCTGCGCCTGCTGCCCCAGCAACCTGACCCGCTTTCTCCCCTCGATTCCTGGCTACGTCTACGCCCATAAAGATGACAGGGTCTACGTGAACCTCTTTATTGCCGGCAGTACCGACCTCGACGTTGCCGGCGGCAAGCTTCATCTCAGTCAAGCGTCCAACTACCCCTGGGACGGCGACATCACGATCTCTGTTGAACCCAAGCAGGCGCAACAGTTCGAACTCGCTGTCCGGGTACCCGGCTGGACGGGGCAGGATGCGATCCCGAGCGACCTCTACCGTTTCGAGACCCCGGCAACCTCCCCGGTCGTCGTCAAGGTCAACGGAACGACTGCCAAATACCAGTTGGACAAAGGTTACGCCCTGCTCCGCCGGACCTGGAAACCGGGGGACCAGGTCGAGGTCAACCTTCCGATGCCCGTTCGGCGAGTCCTGGCCAACCCGCAGGTCGAAGCCGATCGCGGACAGGCCGCCATCCAGCGTGGGCCGCTGGTTTACTGCCTCGAGTGGCCCGACAACCCGGGCCGGAAAGTATTGAATTTTCGCCTTGCCCGGAACCCGGAGCTAACCAACTCCTACCGAGGTGATCTCCTGAATGGCGTTGTCGAGATATCCGGCAATGGATTCCAGGGCGAGGGCACCGACTCAAGGGCAGTCCGCATCACGGCGATTCCCTACTACGCCTGGGCAAACCGCGGCAAGGGAGAAATGACAGTATGGATCCCCGAAGAGGAATAGCCAAATTTGGAGATGGAAGAGAAAGCTTCCGCTTCTTGCCCTTCCGGGTAGGCAGCAACTGACCCGCGGGAAGCGGAAGCTTCTCTGGACTCGAAGCTGGCAGGAAACTGTCGGAGACATCCCCCGGCGCCGCCGGATAAGTCAAAGAGGTGAAACTGAGTTTGCGCCTTCACCGCGCAATCCTCCCCCGGATGGGTTATGATTCTCGCCCAGTGGGATTCACCGTTCTCGATTACTGCATTCTCACCATCTACCTGATCGCCACGGCAGCGTTCGGAACCTGGCTGGGGCGGGGCCAGAAAGACACCCGCGACTACTTCTTCGGGGGACGCCACATGTCGTGGTGGTCAATCTCCCTTTCCATCGTCGCAACCGAAACCAGCACGCTGACCTTCATCGGCGCCCCGGCGATTGCGTATACGGGAGATCTGACCTTCCTCCAGCTAACCTTCGGCTACCTGCTCGGCAAGATCCTGGTCGCCATCATCCTGATCCCCGGCTACTTCCGTGGGGAACTGCAGACCGCTTACGAACTGCTGAACCACCAGTTCGGGGGACGGGTCCGCAACCTGTCGGCCCTGATCTTCCAGATCACTCGCGCACTTGCGGACGGCGTGCGGCTTTTCGCGACGGCACTCGTTCTTTCGGTGGTCACCCAGATATCGGATATCTGGGCGGTCATCATTATCGGGAGCGTGACCATCCTGTACACCTTCTACGGCGGTATGACGGCGGTAGTCTGGAACGACGTCATCCAACTCACGGTCTACATCGGCGGGGCAATTCTTGCATTCTTCATGATCCTCGGCCGGATCCCGGGGGGCTGGGCCGAAGTCACGACCGTCGCCGCCGCTTCCGACAAGTTCCGGGTCTTCGACCTGAACTGGAACCTGGTCGAACCTTACACCATTTTTGCCGGGCTGATCGGCGGGGCGTTCCTGACCTTCGCCACCCACGGCAGCGACCAACTGATGGTGCAGCGCTACCTGGCCTGCGGTGACAAGAAACGGAGTCAGATCGCCCTCATCGTGAGCGGAGTGGTGGTGATCTTCCAGTTCCTCCTGTTCCTCTTGATCGGCGTGATGCTCTACGCCTTTTACCAGCATCACCCGCTGAACCAGGACCTTGACCAGGTCAACCGGATCCTGCCCATTTTCATCGTTGAGGAAATGCCGCCGGGCGTCTCGGGCCTCATCATCGCGGCGATTTTTGCAGCCGCCATGTCAACGCTGAGCGGGTCGCTCAACTCCCTGTCCTCGTCTTCGGTCAACGACTTCTACCGCAACTTCATCCGTCCCGGCAGAGAAGAATCGCACTACTTCAAAGCATCCCGCTTTTTCACACTGGGCTGGGGGATTGCGCTCATTCTAGTGTCGTTCCTGGCACGTAATTGGGGAGAAGTTCTTCAGGCAGGCCTGACCATCACCAGTTTCACGATGGGCAGCGTTCTCGGAATCTTCCTGCTCGGCACCTTGAGCCGGCGCCCGTCCGAAACCGCCGGCCTGGCAGGAATGATTGCCGGGTTGCTCGCATTGGTCGGGATCGGTTGGTTCACGCCCCTGGCCTGGACCTGGTACGTCCTGATCGGGACTTCGACCACCGTGGGTGTCGGGCTTCTTGCCGACCGACTGGTATCACCCCCCCGGGGCTAACCTGAACCTCCAGCCTAACCAGTCCGACTTGGCAGACAAGTCGGACCCATCGGAAGCCTCAAATCTCTCCGTGGCCCTCGACCACGAACCCGATCACGGTGTCGCCGATCTTGATTGCCAGGGTGGGCTGATCCATGTCGTTCTGGACGATCGTCGGGCCATCCACCTGATCCCAGATCGGAAACAGGGCCAGCACACCCGGGTGCGGCACGCCGGTCGCGCCGGCACTGGCGGCAACCAGGTCCTCGTAGGCCATGGACTGGTTGGGGTCGGTATCCGCGGCAGCCGGGACCAGCAACACAAAATCACGGTAGGTAGCCACGCCCATGTGGTTGCCGTCCGACGGAAGATGCTCGTAACGCAAGGTGTAGACGCCTGGAGAAATCGGATTCTCTTTGTAGTCACTCCAATCGGCAACGAACTGGACCACGCCGAGCAGCCCACCTTCCTGGACCTTGGTGAAGTTAACTCCCAGTGCACTACCCGGGGAAGCAACGCTCGGCAGTTCAGACCGAACCCAGAAATGGGCCAGCGGCTTTCCATCGATGGAAACCGTGATGGCCTCGCTTTGCATGAGGGCTTTCACCGATTCCGGCACCTGATCGGGCAACTGAGCATCCCCTTTGGTTACCGTGACATCGGCAGCCACAGCGAACGAGATGCTCGCCATCACCAGAAGCACCGCCAGACCAAATTGTCGAACCATCAGATTCCTCCTGCGTCCTGCCTTAGAACGCTCTAGCTCAAGATCAACGGGCAAATGTGCCAATGAAGGCACTTCGCTTGCTCGGACAACTCCACGTCACGCCCAGACCATCCCCGCTGAACCGGTTTGCCAAAGCAAACGCCGGCTTCGCGGACGTCGTCGCGGCCAAGGGCGGGTAGTAAACCGCTTCGTTGCCGCAATGAATGTCGTGATGGTTGAGCGCCCGCGTTTGCATATCCAATATACCACCTGCCTTGAGCGATGCCATCCCGCTATCGGCAACGATTTCCATGTTAATCGGCACCGACTCGACCCCTGCCACGTCGTCGAGCAACTCGCCTCCCATGGTCCGGGCAAACCGGACGAGCGCATCTGTCTGTTCCCTGGAGGCTCGATCATCCACCAGAAGCAGGGAACGTGTCTTCATGTTTCGGGCAAACGGGTCTCCCAAAGTACGATTCGACCGAAGCACCGCCACTACCTTGAGCCCGTCCAGGCTGACCCCGTCCCAAGATCCCGATTGGACGCGCCAGGCCATGAAGGCCTCCTTGCCCACCAGGTTCACCTCACCGTTCGCAAAGCAGGGTCCCGTCCAGACGTCGGCGGTCCTCACTTCCAGGTAATCGCCCAGGATCCCGGCATCCCTGGAATCCGTCGTCGCGTTTGAAGCCAGAGCGGCAGAAAATAGAGAAACTATGACTATGATGAAAGGAAAGGTTCGTCGCATTTGATTATCCTCCAATGGCAATAATGATTGGATTGTTACATCCTAGGTTAACCTTTTTGGGCATTCCTTTCAAATCTGCCCCGCTCCGGCCGCGCCCCCCGCGGATCATTCGGAAAGTGAAAC
This sequence comes from uncultured Acidobacteriota bacterium, assembly GCA_963777605.1. Classification (GTDB taxonomy): domain Bacteria; phylum Acidobacteriota; class UBA6911; order RPQK01; family JAPXNP01; genus CAVZRV01. Next base: position 282,057 of record CAVZRV010000030.1, on the reverse strand, counting down.
TGGCCACGAGTGTTTTCAACCGCGAAGGCGTTAAGGCGCAAAGAAATCTCTTACTTTCAACAATGATGCCCTTGGCGATCTTGGCGACTTCGCGTTTCAATTCGACGTCGGCGACTGCAGCTTAGGGAACGGGAAACGCCGGGCAAGCTGCCCGGGCGCCATCCCAGGCAGGGCCTGCCTGGATTACTCTCCACCGGGAACGAGAAACCAGGAACCAGAAACTCATCCAAAATGAAGTTTCAGGTTCGCGCCCCTCTCCCTGGAGCAAGACCTTGCCGGAAGCGGTCCCAACCATCCACTCTTCACCCCTCAATTTCTCCGCTCTCGGCATCGCTTCCGCCCAAGAGCTGTGATAGCCTCATGGGCCATGTCTCAACCGGCCTTGCATCGACGACTGGGAATCCTGAACGCGACCACGATCAACATGTCCAACATGGTCGGAATCGGCCCCTTTATTGCGATTCCACTTATCATTGCGACCCTCGGAGGCCCTCAATCCTACATCGCGTGGATTGTCGGAGTCGTGATCGCCCTGGCCGACGGGCTCCTGGTTTCGGAACTGGGGGCGGCGCTTCCCGCATCCGGCGGAACCTATGTCTTTCTCAGAGAGGGTTACGGCCCCCGCAAGTGGGGAAGGCTCATGGCTTTCCTCTTCGTGTGGCAGATCCTCTTTGCCGGCCCGCTTGAAATCGCGAGTGGAAATATCGGGCTGGTCCAATACCTGAAGGTGTTCTGGCCGACCATGACCGTCCTTCAGATGAAGTTTATGGCGGCCGGGATTGGGGTCTTTCTGATCTTCGCCCTCTACCGGAAGATCACCGACATCGCCAAGATCATGCTCGGGCTGTGGATCACCATGATCGTCACGACCGGATGGGTCATGCTGACCGGGATTTTCAATTTTGACCCGTCGATTGCCTTCAACCTTCCTCCCGGCGCATTGACGGTCAACATGCACTTTTTCCAGGGATTGGGAGAAGGCACGGCCAACGTCCTGTATCTGTTCCTTGGTTACTACCAGGTCTGCTATCTCGGCTCTGAAGTCCGCAACCCGGCCAAGACGATTCCGTGGGCTGTGGTTCTTTCAGTTGTCGCAGTTGCCATCATCAACGTCGTTATTTCTTTCGGTTTCATCGGGGTCGTTCCCTGGGACGAAGCCATGACGTCGCAGTCGATCGGCGCGCTGTTCATGGGCCGAGTATACGGGCCATGGGCACAATACGTCCTGGCAGGTCTAATCGTAGTCACGGCATTCGCGTCGATTTACGCCCTGCTCCTCGGTTATTCCCGAGTGCCTTATGCGGCAGCCCAGGACGGCATATTCTTTCGCTGGCTCGGGGAGCTCCACCCGACCAAGGAATTCCCACATCGGTCTCTCCTCCTGATCGGGATCGGGGCAGTGATCGCCAGTTTCTTCTCGCTCGAGGACGTGATCCTGGGGTTGATGGCCGCCCGCATCGTGATTCAGTTTACGGCCCAGGCGATCGCTGTGGTCCTTATCCGCCGCAAGCGTCCCGACATCGAACGGCCGTTCAAGATGTGGTTTTATCCACTGCCGGTGGTGATCTCATTGGTGGGATACCTGTACGTGTTTTCGTCCCTTGGCCTGCACTTCATCCTTTTCGGCCTGGGAACTCTGGCGATCGGGGTGCTGGCTTTCCTGGCAGTGGCCCGCGGCACGCACCAGTGGCCGTTCGAAAGGCAGGACGACCATCCCTGAGGGTGTCTCCTGGCGCGGAACCCGCGGACGTATGGGACCCGTGGGACCTATAGGAAGGGGGACGGCATTAAGGTCGTTTGAGATCTTCATCTAGCCCCGCACCTGAGTCCTGCGCGAACTATTCAGCACATGAAACTGGCCCACGGGTGGCTTGAACCGCTAAGTCGCTAAGATCTCTTTTGTTTTCAACGAAAATACCCCTGGCGGCCTTCGCGCCTTTGCGTTTTAATTCGACGCCTGCAAATTCCAGTTTCAAGTCCACAAAAAAAGGGGCAACTGGAAAACCAGCTGCCCCCTCGCTCATCACAAATCGCAGATCTTAACGGTTGACCTACTTTTCCTTTTGAATTCCGGGCACCGGAACGACTGCCGTGATGTCCACCGGTCCAAGGGCGTACTCGGTTGGTCCAAGCCGCTCGGTCGATTCCATCATCTCTTCCCAAGTCGTCTCCAGCCCGGTGTAGGCCGAGTCCCGGGCCATGATGGCACCCAGAGTCGACTTGGCAGTATCGGTCGCCCAGTCTACCTTCTTGCCTTGCCGGATCGCCGTAATCAGGTCGATGTGCTCCTGGACATACGGTGAATTGTCTTCCGATTCTCCGCCGGACTCACCATTCTTGTAGCTCCAGATCACGCTGCCATCGTGGGCGAAGATGGTGTCCTGGCAGTTGGTGTAGCCCTTGGTTCCCAGCACCCATTTGGAAATATTGTTGGTGCAGCCGTCGATCTGCCGGCACCGCGAGTTCATGTGGATTCCTCCGTCGAGCTCGTAATCGACGGAGAAGAAGTCATATTGGTCACCAGTCACGCGGCGAGCACGCCCACCTTCACCAATCGCCTTCTTGGGGAACTGGCCGGTGAACCAGAACATGACGTCGAGTCCGTGGATGTGCTGTTCGACGATGTGATCGCCCGAGAGCCAGCACCAGTTGACCCAATCCCGGAGCATCGCTTCCATCTGCGACCACTGCGGCTGCGGGACCTTGTACCAGAGCTGTCCGCGGAGGCTGTAGCCGCGAGCGCCCAGAATCTCGCCGATCGCCCCGTCCTGGACCCGATTGTAGGTCTCAATATAGCTCGGCTGATGCCGGAACTGGGTACCCGTAGCGACACAGAGCTCAAAGGCATCCGCCTTTTCGGCAGTTGCCATGATGGAACGGACACCAACCGGATCGACCCCCAGAGGCTTCTCCAGGAAACAGTTCTTCCGGGCCTGGACAATGGCCTCGAAATGCTGCGGCCGGAAGTGAGGCGGGGTCGCCTGAATCACGTAATTGACATCAGTCGCGAGCAGTTTCTCGTAGGCGTCGAAACCGGTGAAGCACATGTCATCGGCGATCTCCACGCCCCGCTCGTCTTTCAGCTGCTTTCGGCAGTTCTGTAGCCGGTCTTCGAACAGGTCGGCAAGCGCGACAAGTTGAAGATTCGGACCGGCATCGAGAAAATTCCCCGCGGCACCCGTTCCGCGGCCGCCGCAACCGATCAGTCCGGCCCGGATCGGATCGCCGTCAGGCGCCTGCTTGGGCCCAACGGTCATTTGCGGACCAAGAGGCTCGACTTTCTGCACGCCTCCGCCGCCCGAACAGGCGGCCAGAAGTGCACCCCCAACAGCAGCGGCTCCGATGAAATCCCGTCTACTAAAATCGCGTTCCTCACTCATTGGTACTTCCCCTCTCCCTTTCAAGCAGTCAGCTTCGTGGACTCAAACAACATCTCGCAGCCCTGATCCCTCAACAACCACTGTCCGTGGGACTTCGCCGACCATCTCAATCCAATATTCTTAACCACACAAATTACAGCAGCAACCGCCTGGGCTCAAGACAGATGCAATCTCTCCCAATACCAAACCGAAAGCAAGATTCAACTCGAAACCTTGAAGGTATCCCGAAGACTCAGGGACTGCCCGCTGAGCTGGTCTTCGACATCAATCTCCAACTCGTAAGTCCCGGCCTTGAACCCGTTGATCGGGAACCGGCTGATCAGGACAATCCTCTGCCCGGAAAAGAACTGGACGCTCTCCCCGCTTTGGTCAACAAACTCCGCGACCTTCCGCCCTTCGTGATTGATCCGGTACGACACCTTCAGCGACGGGGTCAGGTTCGACTGATCGAGTTGAGCGTTGTAGAGCTGAAAGTAGATCCAGAACGGATCCTTCTCCGAGAAGGTCTTGTCGAGCACCGGACGGACCTTCACGTTTCCGAGCAGGAACATTTCGTCAACTTCCGGGACGCGATCCAGTTCCTGCAGGGAATCAGACAGAATCACCGAACTCGACGCCAGCCTGTCGGGGGTTTCGCCAGGCGGAATCAGCCCGATTCGCTTGTGGCCCACCTTACCCGATGCCAGGTCCTTAATGATGAGATCCAGCCGGTACCGCAGCTTGCGATCCAGGGGGAGGACCTTCTGGTATATGGAACGCGATTGAAGTCCGGCGGTCAACTGGGCAGGGGTGTACGACGCAACCACATCGTCGTCGAACTCGGTGACCACATGATTCGAAATACTCGTCACCATACCGTAGATCGCCACCCGCGCAACATTAACGCCGTTTTCAAGGGCAAAGGAAAGGTCCTTGTTTTGTAATTCCACGCTGATTGAACTCAACACCTGCCGGTCACTCAACTGGAAATAGTCGGTCCGCGTTTGAAACGGAACCTGGTCGTAGCTGATGTTGACATCAACGAGTTCCTTCAGATCCTTGTACTTGATCGGCTGAGCCTGTTGCAGCTTGGCCAGCGTCTCATATCGGATAAAGGGATCGTCCCTGATGGTCGTATGCATCCCAAAATAGCTGTCGTAGTTGCCGGGGCTGAAATAGGGGTGATCCCGGCGGGTCGCCACCCCGAGCTCTTCCGCGATTGTCAGGCCTGAATTCGGAATATTCAGCAGCGCGTCTTTTTCCCAGGGAGTCAGGGCGATTCGGAACTCACCGCTTCCCCCGGGATCGACGAACTCAATTTGAATATCGTCCCCCAGACCCTCGATGTGGCGATAGCGCCAGATCTCGAACGGGTAAGTGACGGTCTGGCCACCGCCCTCATTGGTCGGGCGCGTGTAGCTCTGGCCCATCTTGTGCGATTCAACTTCGATAGGGGCCCCGTGAATGATGTAGATGCGCCCTCGATCGGTCCGCCACCCGGGAACGCCACTCTTGAACCGCTCATTGGCGTAGGCCAGCCGACGGTAGTGCTCTTCCTTGTATTCATTTGTCGGCGTGGACATATCGGGATCCCGCCGAAACCAGAACTGCTCGATAAAGCGCTCTTTCTCTTCGGGATTCGTGAGCTTTTCAAAAACTTCCCGCTCTTGCGGGGTGATGATGTAAACGACGTCCTCGTTGAGCCACTTGTCGTAGTAATCGACAGATTCTTCTTGCCGCAAGTCCTTCTTCTTGTCTTGAGCTCGCAGCGCCGCAAATGTCGGCATGAGGAAAACCAGGACGACACAAAGGACGGGACGTCGGAACCACTTCGCAAGGCTCCCGGGCATGATCAGGTTCATGAGCGATCTCTCAAAACAGTGCTTCTACGCCTCGAAGTGGCGTGGCTATAGAGTATATCAACCATTCGCTCGACCATGCCAAAAATGGCCCTTGATCGACCTCAGCGAAGGCCCCGCCTCTGTCCACGAGTCCCCGGCACACGGTGCGTCGGTTCGGCAACCGAAAGGTCAAAAAGTCTGAATTCAAAGAATTGAAGCGGCTGATTCGACTTTTTGAATCAAGGCTCTTCCACCAAGCCAGAAGATTTCCAGGGAAAGTACTGTAAGTGTATACGCAATCAACGCTTAACTGCTCACACCAAGAGTGCTGGTACTGATATTGCAGGAGCTTGGTGGGGGTAGTTTCTTGCCTGCGATGTTTAGCTATAGGGTGTTGCTAATTTGCCCACGAATTGTTAGATGATCATTCTCAGGACTCTCAGCGGAGAGTCCGAACTGTTCGAAACTGTCAACTGGAAGGGTGGAGGAAACTATGACTGGTTCGAAGAAGGTACTCGTATTGTTGGGGGCTGGGTTGTTCCTGGCCTTATTGGCGGGGTCCCCGCTGATGGCCCAGACCACGGAACTGACCGGGGTCCTCACCGACCCGCAGGGGGCGGTGGTTCCGGGTGCCGATGTTACGCTGACCAATCAGGCCAACAGCAACGAACGTGCAGTCGTGACCGACAACGAAGGCCGCTTCCGATTTCTCATGCTGCCGCCCGGACTTTACAACGTCAGAGCTGAGTTGCCGGGATTCAAGACTTTGGAACAGAACGACATCCGCCTTCAGGTGGACACGCCACGCTCGCTCACGCTGCAGCTGGAACTGGGTTCAGTCTCTGAGATCATCACGGTTTCGGGTTCGACCCAGAAGCTGATGAACGAAATCGACGGCTCAATCGGAAATGCCTTCAACACCGAACAGATCGTCGATCTCCCCCTGGAATCCCGAAACGTTTATTCATTGCTGAGCCTTCAGACCGGTGTTACCGAAGACGGTTACGTGTCGGGTGCCAGAAGCGACCAGTCAAACTTGACGCTCGACGGTATCGACGTTAACGAGCAGCAGCAGGGAACCGCTTTTGAATCCGTCCTGCGCGTAACCCCGGACTCGGTTCAGGAATTCCGCGTGACGACTTCGAGCCCCACCGGTTCGCAGGGCCGTTCTTCCGGCGCCCAGGTTTCGCTGGTTACCAAGGGCGGGACCAACGAGTTCCATGGTTCGGCCTATGAGTACCACCGGAACACCGTCACGACGGCCAACAACTTCTTCAACAATCGCGTTGGAGTTGATCGCCCCGCTCTGATCCGAAACCTGTACGGTGGCACCATCGGCGGGCCGATCAAGACGGACAAGGTCTTCTTCTTCTTCAATTACGAGGGCCGCAAAGACCGCAAGCAGGCAACCCAGCTTCACACTGTTCCCCTGGCTCACATGGGTGAGGGGAAGATGCGCTACCGGAATAGCGCCGGCGAAATGATCGAGTTGGGCCCAGCAGACATCGAGGCGCTCTTTCCCGACGTAGGCGGCGTGAACCCCCTGGCCGCGGCAGCATTTAAGAACATCGCCTCTCGCCTGCCGGCAAACGACACCGGTGACGGCGACAACCTGAACATCGGCGCCTACCGCTTCAACGCGGGGCTACCGCTCGATTACAACACCTACATCGCGAAAATCGACATCCTCCCGAGCGATAAGCATTCCTTATTCATCCGGGCTAACTATCAGTGGGACCACGAGAGCCAGGCCCAGTACTGGCCTGACACCGTCTCGCCCGGCCTCTGGACGCACCCGATTGGGATCGCAGTCGGCCACACCTGGAACATCACCCCGACGTTGATCAACACGTTTCGTTATGGAATCACCCGGCAGGGATTCACCAATGGCGGCGACCAGTTTGACAACGACATCTCGTTCCGGAATGTCTACTATGAGAACAACGCCGATTACAGTCTTTCACGGACGACGCCGCTGCAGAACTTCACCAACGATACTTCCTGGATCGTCGGTGATCACACGCTTCAGTTCGGGACCAATATCCGGCTGATCAACAACAACCGGCGGAGTTACTCATCCGCTTACGATAACGCGACGACGAACCCTTCTTACTATGCGAGTTCAGGGAGCGCGACGGACGTACTCGATGATTACGAATCGGGCTTGAAGGCCCCGCTCCGGAACGCATTCACGGCCCTGCTGGGGCGTTATACTCAATACAGCGCCAACGGCACATACGGTATTAACGGCGACCTCTTGGGGAGTGGAACTCCCACCGATCGCCAGTTTGCCACCCAAGAATATCGACCTTTACATGGAGGACACCTGGCAGGCTACCGACCGGATGACGCTGAATTTCGGAATTCGGTGGGGCGTCAATACCCCGGTCAACGAGACCACTGGCTTCCAGGTCGCGCCGACCGTACCCCTCGGTGACTATTTTGACCGTCGCGTCGAAGGTATGAAAAAGGGTGTTCCGTACAATGAGCTCGTGTCGGTTGACTTGTCGGGACCCTATTACAATCGTCCGGGCTGGTACAAAACCGACTGGAACAACTTCGCTCCCCGGGTTTCATTTGCCTACACGCCCCAGTTCGAAGAGGGAATCCTGAAGACGATCTTCGGTTCCAAGGGCGAGTCGGTGATCCGGGGCGGCTTTGCCATGATGTATGACCGTATCGGGAGTGCCATGGCAGTTACGTGGGACCTCAACAACGCCCTCGGCTTCGTCTACAGTGACACCACATCGCCGAACGCTTTCAACGTGACAGACCGCCCGGGCCCATTGTTCACCGGGTTCAATCAGGACGTTCGGGACCTCCCAGGGGCGTCGCTCCCGGACGCAGTCCGTTTTCCTCTGCAGGCGCCTGCCGATGATGGACTGCTTATTGAAAGTTCTCTGGATTCGACGATTACCACGCCAGTCAACTACAACTGGAACCTCTCTGTGGGGCGGGATCTCCCTGGTGGGATGTACATCGAAGCCTCCTACATCGGCCGGAAGGCTCGGGACCTGATGGCCACCCGGGACATCATGCATTTCAACAACCTGGTCGATCCTCAATCGGGAACTGACTTTTATACGGCGGCGGCCCAGTTGTACTACAACCGGGTCAACAACACGCCGATCGATCAGATGTCGAGCATCCCGTTCTTCGACAACCTGTTCCCCTATGCCACCTGGTACTGGGACGACACGCTCACTCCGACCCAGAATATTTTCTCCTTCGTATCTCGCGATGGTTACGACATTCTGGACTGGACCTATCTGCAGTCGTATCTAAACTATGATGGGATTTATCCCAACATGTTCTTCCAGCCTCAGTACGGAGCCCTCTCCACCTGGAGCACGATCTCGAAGTCTGACTATCACGGCTTGGCGGTGAGCTTCCGACAGCGTTTCCGCGATTCCCTCACTTTCGACGTGAACTACACCTGGAGCAAGTCAATGGACAACGCTTCAGGGCTCCAAAACGAAGGGGCGTACGGCTCAGGCTTCATCCTGAACCCGCTCCGGCTGAATGACTTCTATTCGGTGTCCGACTTCGACACTCAGCAGATGCTGAATGCCAACTGGCTCTGGCAGCTGCCCTTCGGCCGCGGCCGGACCTGGGGAAGCGACATGTCGGGTGTGGCCGATGCCATCCTGGGCGGTTGGGGATTCAACGGCATCTTCCGCTGGAACTCGGGCCTGCCCGTGAGCAGCCCGTCCGAGGCAGGCCGTTGGGCCACCAACTGGCAGCTGAGCAGCTATGCTACCCGGATTCGCGACCCGAAGGTTTCTCCGACCAAGAGCGGCGATCATCCCAACTTCTTCGAGGATGCGCAGTACGCGTACAACAGCTTCCGTGACGCCATGGCCGGTGAAAGCGGAGACCGCAACGTGCTCCGGAGACAGGGATACGTTGCGCTGGACTTCGGCCTGAGCAAGCGTTTCCGGATGCCCTATGCCGAAGGTCACTCGATGACGTTCCGATGGGAAGTCTTCAACGCGACCAATACCCAGCGGCTGGGTTTCCCGTCCGGGTCCGAGGGTGCCTACAGCACCGCACCGGATCCCCAGATTGGAGCCATCGCGCCCACTTTCGGATACATCACCAGTATCCAGGGTGCGCCGCGAGTTATGCAGTTCGGCTTGAGGTACGACTTCTAGGCCTCACCTTCGAACCTGTTTCCAGAAAGGCGCCGGCTGTCAGCCGGCGCCTTTTTTTGTTTGGAGTGTTCGATCAAAACTATTGATAATTTCCCCAAGACCTGTTAAATCATTGCCAACAAAGATTTTTATTCAAAAGTTCGGACTTTTCGAAACTGTCAACCGGAAGGGTGGAGGAGATTATGACTGGTTCGAAGAAGTTACTGGTCCTGTTGGGGGTGGTGCTTTTCCTGGCATTACTCGCAGAATCCCCGCTGCTGGCCCAAACCACAGAATTGACCGGCGTCCTCGTCGACCCGCAGGGAGCCGTGGTTCCGGGTGCCGATGTTACGCTGACCAATCAGGCCAACAGCAACGAACGTGCAGGCGTGACCGACAGCGAAGGTCGCTTCCGGTTTCTCATGCTGCCGCCCGGACTCTACAACCTCAGAGCCGAGTTGCCGGGATTCAAGACTTTGGAACAGAACGACATCCGCCTGCAGGTGGACACGCCGCGCTCGCTCACGCTGCAGCTGGAACTGGGTTCAGTCTCTGAGATCATCACGGTTTCGGGTTCGACCCAGAAGCTGATGAACGAAATTGACGGCTCAATTGGAAATGCCTTCAACACCGAGCAGATCGTCGATCTCCCACTGAACGCTCGAAACGTTTATTCATTGTTGAGCCTTCAGACCGGCGTTACCGAGGCCGGCTACGTGTCTGGGGCAAGAAGCGACCAGTCGAACCTGACGCTCGATGGAATCGACGTCAACGAGCAGCAGCAGGGAACGGCGTTCGAGTCGGTGCTGCGGGTGACGCCCGATTCGGTCCAGGAATTCCGTGTCACTACTTCCAACCCGACGGGCTCTCAGGGCCGCTCATCCGGGGCCCAGGTATCCCTGGTGACCAAGGGCGGAACCAATGAGTTTCACGGGTCGGCCTACGAGTATCACCGAAACACCGTCACCACCGCCAACGACTTCTTTAACAACCGCATCGGTCAGGAACGGCCCGCTCTGATTCGGAACCTGTTCGGTGGCACCATTGGCGGTCCAATCAAGAAGGACAAAGTGTTCTTCTTCTTCAATTACGAGGGACGCAAGGACCGAAAGCAGGAGACGCAACTGCAGGTTGTCCCGCTTGCCCATATGGGCGAGGGAAAGATGCGCTACCGCAATTCGGCGGGTGAACTTATTGAGCTTGGTCCCGCCGACATCGAGGCACTTTTCCCTGAACTGGGCGGAGTGAATCCGTTACGCTGTTGCCGCTCTGCGCGACGCCGCGGCGCGCTATCCCGCAAATGACAGTGGCGAGGGCGACGGGCTCAACACCGGCGGGTATCGATTCAACGCTGCTTTGCCTCTCGATTTCAACACTTACATCGCCAAGATGGACATCCTCCCCAATGACAGGCACTCCATCTTCATCCGCGCGAATTATCAGTGGGACCGGGAAGCCCAAGCCCAGTGGTTTCCCGACACCGCTTCTCCTGCAGCTCTGGACCCATCCCATCGGCATTCGCTGTCGGCCACACCTGGAATCTCAAGCCGACGGTGATCAATACTTTCAGGTACGGGCTCACCCGCCAGGCTTTCACGAATGGCGGTGACCTGTTCGGCAATGACATCATCTTCCGGTTCGTTTACTACCCGACCAGTGAATCCACCACGCTGTCCCGGACGACGCCGCTTCACAACATCACCAACGACACCTCGTGGATCGTCGGCAATCACACCTTCCAATTCGGAACCAACATCAGGCTGATCGACAACAACCGGCAAAGCTATGCGAGTGCTTACGATAATGCCTCTATGAATCAACTCGTATTATGCCAATTCAGGGGATGCGATGGATGTGATCGGCGATTACGAGAACGGTCTCCGCGACGCGATTCGTACCGCGTTCACCAATCTCCTGGGGCGCTATACCCAGTACTCTGCTTACGGAACGTATGGCGTTGACGGGAAGATCCTGCCAAGTGGGACTCCTACCGGTCGCGCAGTTCGCGACGGAAGAATACGAACTCTATTTTGAGGACACCTGGCAGGCCACCGACAAACTGACTCTGAACCTTGGATTGCGGTGGAGCCTCAACACGCCGGTCAATGAGACCAGCGGATACGAGGTCGCGCCCACTTTGCCCCTGGGTGAATTCTTCGACCTCCGAGTTAAGGGCATGAAGGCAGGCATCCCTTACAATGATCCGATCTCAGTGGATCTCGCGGGACCCTATTACGGACGCAAGGGATGGTATGACACCGACTGGAATAATTTCCAGCCACGGATTTCCTTTGCGTACACTCCGTCCTTCGAAGATGGGATCCTGAGGAAGATCTTCGGTGCGAATGGCGAGTCCGTCATTCGCGGCGGATTTTCCATGATGTACGACCGTGTTGGGAGTGCCATGGCGGTAAATTGGGACCTCAACAACACGCTCGGTTTCGTCTATTCCTCCAACATCGGCCCGAACACTTTCAATGGCACCGATCGGCCCGGACCCCTCTTTACCGGTTTCGACCAGAACATTCGGGACCTTCCCCGGATGGATCTGACCGATTCAGTTTCATTTCCGCTGTCCCGGCCGGAGGATGACAGCCTTCAGATTGAGCAGTCGCTTGATTCAACGATCACGACGCCGGTCAACTACAACTGGAACCTCATCGGTTGGCCGGGATTTGCCGGGAGGAATGTATTTCGAAGTCTCCTACATTGGCCGTAAGGCTCGCGACCTGATGGCCACGCGGGACGTGATGCATTTCAACAACATGGTTGACCCGAAATCAGGTACCGACTGGTACACGGCGGCCGCGACGCTCTACGACTGGCGGATCCATGATGTCCCCGATCGACCAGGCACCGATGATCCCCTACTTCGAGAACCTCTTCCCCTATGCGACGTGGGAGTGCGATCCCAACCTGACGGTGACGCAAAACGTTTACTGTATGGCAGCTCGTGACGGCTGGGATTCTGTCGATTGGACCTTCAACCAGTACATTCTGAATTACGACGGCATTTATCCGAACATGTTCTTCCACCCGCAATACGGAGCGCTCTCGACTTGGAGCACCATCGCGAAATCCGACTATCACGGGATGGCAATGTCATTTAGGCAGCGGTTCAAGGACCAGTTGACCTTCGACGTGAACTACACATTCAGCAAGTCGATGGACAACGCCTCGGGGTTGCAGAACACCTACGGCTACAACTACGGGGCCCTGGTGCTGAATCCTCTCCGAATCGATGACGGCTATTCGGTGTCCGATTTCGACATCAAGCACATCTTCAACGCAAACTGGCTCTGGCAGCTGCCGTTCGGCAGGGGACGCGCCTTTGGATCGGACATGTCCGGTGTGGCCGATGCCATTCTCGGCGGCTGGGGGTTCAGTGGGATCCTTCGCTGGAATTCAGGACTGCCCATCGATTCGCCCATTGAGGGTAGCAAGTGGTCGACCAACTGGAATGTCCAGAGCTTTAATGTCCGGCTCCGAGACCCCAAGATCAATCCCACCAAGTCCGGGGCCCATCCGAACATAACACCCGATCCCCAGTACACTTACAACAGTTACCGGGATCCCATGGCAGGGGAAACGGGAGACCGGAACGTTCTGCGCAGATCGGGTTACTTCGCTTTGGACTTCGGCCTGCACAAGCGATTCGTCATGCCCTACGCGGAGGGTCATGCTTTGACCTTCCGGTGGGAAGTCTTCAATGCGACGAACACCCAGCGCCTCGGTGCCCCGAATTACTCCCGCGACGGGTGGGGCACGCAACCCGATCCTCAGATCGGGACCCCGGCTCCTTCCTTTGGGAACATCGTCGAAATTCAGGGCTCGCCGCGGGTCATGCAGTTCGGCCTGAGGTACGACTTCTAAGCCTCAGCCTGAAACCTGCTCTTAAAAAGGCGCCGGCTTGCCGCCGGCGCCTTTCCTATTTTGGAGTGCCGGAAGCGAAAGCTTCCGCTTTTGCCGGTCGAGGGTCGGCGCCGGTCGGGGTCAGGAAGCGAAAGCTTCTGTTGCCTCCATCCGTTCGCACTTCGCACTTCGGTAACGAACTTCAACTTCGAGATTCGAATTCGACGTTCGAAATTCCCACACGAGGGGGCGGTCGGGTGAAACGGATGGAGAATTTTCCCGCCCTGCGTCAGCACGGGGGAAACTTTCGTTTCCCAGGCGGGCCAGGATTCAAGAGCGGAAGCTCTCGCTTCCGCTCTCCAAGTCTCGGAGCGCAGAACTTGCGCGGAACAGGGGAAATTTCCCAGAATAGTCATCTAAATGAGGTTTGTGTCTACTGCTACCTTCTTGGGATTCTTGTACTGTTCTCTCGCCATCGCCGCTTCAGCCTCCACTGACGGGATACCCCGCTACGTTGACGTCACCGCGCAGGCCGGAATCCGGTTCCAGCACGTCAGCGGGAAAGCCGATCAGAAAGATTACATCTTCGAAACCAAGGGCGGTGGAATCGGTTTCTTCGATTACGACGGTGACGGCTGGCTCGACATTCTGATCGTTCAGGGTTCCACGGTGGCCGACTACCTGGCCGGAAAGACGGTCAGACCTGGCCTCTTTCGGAACCGGCGCGACGGTACGTTCGAAGACGTCTCCGCCGGTTCGGGCCTTTCGAACCGCTGGGGGATGGGAGTCACCTTCGGTGACTACGACAACGACGGCGATCCGGACGTCTACCTGACCGAACTCGGTCCCGACCGACTCTACCGGAACAACGGTGACGGCACCTTCACCGATGTCACCGCGAAGGCGGGTATCCAGGCCGACGGCTGGAGCACCTCGGCGGCATTCGCCGACTCCGACGGCGACGGCGACCTGGACCTCTACGTGGCCGCCTACCTCGACTACGACCCGACCCGGCTGCCGCCAAAGACCGCCGACTGCACCTACCTGGGTGTCCCGGTTCTGTGCGGCCCGCGCGGACTTCGGGGGGCCGAGGACCACCTCTTTCGGAACCGCGGAGACGGCACTTTCGAGGAGGTCACCGATGCGGCCGGCGTCCGGGATCGCGGGCGCTACTTCGGCCTTGGGGTCGTCTGGGCCGACCTCGACAATGACGGCGATCCGGACCTGGTCGTCGGCAACGATGCCACCCCCAACTACCTCTACGTCAACGACGGCAGCGGCCACTTTGAGGAGATGGGGTTCATCTCCGGCGTTGCCGTCAGCGGCGACGGCAATGAGCAGGCCAGCATGGGCATTGATGCCGCCGACTACGACAACGACGGCCTCCTCGATCTCTTCATGACCCACTTCGCGTCGGACTACAGCACGCTCTATCACAATGAAGGTGAGTTGCTGTTCACCGACGTCTCGGCCCTGGCCGGACTGAAAGATCCGGAGTGGCTTCTGGTTGCCTGGGGAACCCGCTTTGTTGACGTGAACCTCGACGGATGGAAAGACATCGTCCACTCCAACGGCCATGTCTACCCATACCTGGCTCACTCCGACAAGGCCGAGGTGCTGGAAATGCCCTGCTCAGCCTATCTCAACAAGAAGGACGGAACGTTCCAGGATGTCTCCAGCCAGGTCGGCCCCGACTTCCAAACCCGGATGGTGGGCCGCGGCGCCGCCTTCGGGGATTACGACAACGACGGCGACATCGACCTGCTCCTTGCCCAACTGAACGGCTCACCCCGCCTCCTGAGAGCCGACCGGACCGATTCCAACCACTGGATCATGCTCAGGCTGAATGGGACCTCATCCAACCGGGACGCCATCGGAGCCCGAATCGATCTGAAATGCGATGGCCTTTCACAGGTCTGGGAGATCAAACGAACCGTAGGCATCTATTCGGCGAGTGACCCGCGGGCGCATTTCGGGCTCGGAGCCTGCAGCAGTGTCGAGGCGATCCATATCCGATGGCCGGATGGCAAGGTCCGGACCCTTCGTGATGTTCCCGCCGACCACCACTATCGCTTGACCGAAGGCAGCGAACTCCAGGAGGAACCCCTTCGGTAGGACGAAAAGCCTTCTATTGTTTCCAAAACAAAGGGACGTTGGCGTCCTTCACGACTTCGCGTTTCAGTTCCAGGTCTTCAACTGCAGTTCAAATCGCCGGGCAAGCTGCCCGGGCGACATACCAGGCACGGCTGCCCGGATTACACCGCACCCGCCTGCGCCAGTTCTTCCAGTTTTTCCAGTCCATCCGGGGATGAAGTTTCCCGTTGGGTGGCTTCGGTCACGGCGACAAGCTGGAAGCGTGTCCTACCCTGAGTTTCGAGCCCGGCCCGCCCCCGGCCGTATCGGGACGCTGCGGTCGGGTCATAGCCGCCGATGGTATGATTCCTTTCCAATGAAAGTACTTTACCTGACGCGCGAATTCCCTCCCTACATCTACGGCGGAGCCGGTGTCCACGTGGAGCACCTGGCGGCTGAAATGGCTCGTCTTGCAGAAGTGGAGGTCCGCTCCTTTGGAGACCAGCAGGAGTCCGGGGGACCGGATAGCCCCAAAGTCACGGGACTCGGCACCTGGGACCAGGCCCTCGAGCAGACCGATCCCCGTCTCCGAAAGGCACTGAGTCCACTGGGCGTCAACCTGGCGGCCGCAGCCTTGCCTGTGGATGCCGACGTGGTTCACTGCCACACCTGGTACAGCATGATGGGCGGACTCTGGACCAAGTTGCTCTACGGGATTCCACTGGTCCTGACGACGCACTCGCTGGAGCCTCTTCGCCCCTGGAAAGAAGAGCAACTCGGCCGGGGGTATGACCTATCGCGCTGGATTGAGCGCACGGCGATTCACGCCGCCGATGCCATCATTGCCGTGTCCAAGGGTACCCGCAATGAAATTCTGGAGGTCTATTCGCCCGATCCTGAACGCGTTCACGTGATTCACAACGGAGTGGATATCGAGCAGTTCCGTCCCCGGGATCCCGGACCAGCCCTGGCCCGTTTCGGCATTCCGACCGACCGGCCCTACATCCTTTTCGTTGGACGAATCACTCGTCAGAAAGGGGTCGTCCACCTGGTTCGGGCACTGCAGCACGTGACGCCCGATGTCCAGGCTGTCCTGTGCGCCGGGGCACCCGATACCGACGAGATCGGCCGGGAAATGGAGGCCGCCGTTCGAGCCCTCCAGGAACACCGCGAGGGGGTTCACTGGGTCCGCGAAATGGTCCCCATCCCGGACCTCGTCCGACTCTACAGCGGAGCCCAGTTGTTTGTCTGTCCCTCGATATACGAACCGTTCGGGATCATCAACCTCGAAGCAATGGCGGCCGGGTGCCCGGTTGTGGCCAGCCGCGTCGGAGGGATTCCCGAGGCAGTCGCGGATGGAGAAACCGGTGTCCTGGTGCCCTTCGAAAGTCTCGGAGCACCGACTTTCGAACCTCGGGACCCGGAACGTTTTTCGCGGGACCTGGCCGATGCCGTCAACGCTCTCCTCGCTGACAAGGAACGCCGCAATGCCATGGGCAAGGCCGGCCGCAAGCGCGTGGAAGAACACTTTTCCTGGCCGGCGATCGCGGAGCGCACCCTCAATCTCTATGACGAGGTGTCACGGAAATTCAAGATGAAGGACGCTCGAAAATGAGCCCGACGCAGGACGCGTTCGAAGAATTCAGGGAGAAGATGAACCCGCTGATCTTCGACTCAGAGAACCCGACATTTCCCCATCTGAGGAGGGCAGCGGCTCGCCTGGCGGAGATCCGGAGCCGGGAATGACCGTCCGCCTGGACAAGTGGCTTCAGGTTGCCCGTGTCTTCAAGACGCGCACGCAGGCCACCCGGGCCTGCTCCCTGGGCCGTGTCCGGGTCAACGAACAGACGGCGAAGGCCCACCGAGACCTCCTGCTGGAGGACAGAATAGAAGTCAAGCTGGGAGACTGGACGCGGATACTGGTCGTCAAGGAACTGAGAGACAAGCCGGTGGCAAAGGCCCTGGCCCGCGAGCTTTATCTTGACCTCAGCCCTCCGCGCCGCCGCCTGGACCCAATCGACCGCATCATGCAGTCGGGCACGGAACAACGGGAGAAAGGCGCCGGACGCCCAACCAAACGGGACCGAAGAGAAATCGACCGACTGAAGGGATAGGCAAAGTACTCCAGCCATCCTTGCCTGGAAGAGTAGTCCAGGCAGCCTGCCTGGAATGTCAGCCGGGCAGCCTTGCCCGGCGCGAAGAGTACTCCCGGCAGCCTGCCTGGAATGTCAGCCGGGCAGCCGTGCCCGGCGCCGCGCCTCGTGACGGGCCCGCCCATCTCCCCAACCGGGCCGGCGGCCCGGTTGACCCACCAGGCTGGGCAGCCTGGGCTACCATGGGCAGCAAACTACTTTGGGAAGCGGACCCTCTGGGCCGCGGACTACTTCCCCGCCCTGCGCATAGCTGATTCCAGGTTGGCACGGTACACGGCGTTGTCCGGTTCGAGGCGTGACGCGGCCTGGTACTCTTTTTTGGACCGTTTCCAGTCCCCCGCGGCAAAGTATAGGTTCCCCAGGAGATTGCGCAAGGGAGCGTTTCCCGGCCGAAGCCTTTCAGACTCTTCGGCATGTTGCAGCGCCCGGTCCCGGTCCCGCTTCGCACTCCAGCAGAGCGCCGCAAGAAACTGCGCCTCAGCGCTTCTCGGGTCCACTTCAAGCATGCGATTGACATGAGTCAGCGCCTCGTCAAAGCGGTTCGAGGAGATGGCGATCTTGGCGAGGCGGTTGTGCGCGTCCCAATTCTCCGGGTCGATCGGAAGGAGCCGGAGGAAGGTCTCCCGGGCCCCGGCGACATCGCCCTTCTGCAGTTGCTCGTCGCCCTGGGCCTGAAACTGCACAGATTCCTGGTCGCGCCGCTTCTTTTCGAGCAGTGTCTGGTAAAGCGCCAAAGTCTCTCGCGCCTTCTGCATCATGCCGGCCTTGCGATAGGCGTCTCCCATGTCGAACGCGAGTCCAAAAGCATCGGCACCCTCATGCTTGGCCTCTTCGAGCCGCTTGATGGCGTCTTCGGTTCTCCCCAGGGCCTTGAGGACAACTCCAAGCTGGTAAAGGTAGATTCCGCTCTTGGGGTCCAGTTCGACCGCCTTTTCCGACATCTTCAGGGCCGCTTCTGGGTTGTTCCCAAACAGGCAGACCTTGGACAACCCGTGATAGGCATCCGCCGACTGGGGATCGAGGCGGGTCACCTCCTCAAACGCGGTCATCGATTCTTCGAGATCGCCCTTCTCGAGGAGGACTCGCGCTCGACGAAGATTGGAATCCTCCGATTGGCCCTCCAGCTTCTCGTACTCACCGACGGCCGCCAGGGCCTGGTCGAATTTCTTCTCCAGAAGGTAATAGTCCGACAAGAGCCACCAGCCCGAAGCATCCAGATCTCCGCGCTGGAGCCACGCTTCGAGGATGGCAGATGCAAGCCGAACGTTCCCGGCATCCGCAACCGCGGCCGCCAACTCGCGGGCCTGCACCGCGCTCGATGGCGCAATCCGGACCGCCCCACTCAGTTCGACGCCGGCGTCCCGTGGACGCTTGTCCTGCAGAAGCGCCTGGGCCGATTTCAAATAGGGTTCGAGCTTCGCCGGGTTCGACTGTTTTGCCTCGTCATAGGCACGCAGCGCCGCTTCCACCTTGCCCTGCTTCAGCAGCCGATCCCCCTCCTGGATCGCCTGCTGAGGGGAGGCAGCACCAATGATCAGGACCGCCCACAATGCCACGCCAACCTGAAACTTCATTTGAGAGATGTTGAATCGAAACGCAAAGACGCTAAGATCGCGAAGGGCTTTGTTGTTGAAAAGAAAAGAGTTCTTAGCGCCTTGGCGTCTTTGCGGTTCAAAACCCTCATGGCGAATTTCACTTTCTGAAGGATCCGCGCAGGGCGCGGGGGCGGGGCTGCCCAGGTATCTGTTCGAGATCACCATCGCTGCCCCATCTTAGCTTACGATTCCCAACCGGTTCAAAAGCATCGAGCGCCCACTCAAGGACGAATCACCAGGTGCACAACCAGCCATGCGCTGGCGATCGCGATGACCACGAGAGGGACCACCCGAATTCGCTTGCGCGGGAACCGGCTCTCCGGCCCGGTCCACTGGAGGTCTGCCTTCTGAAAGTACCGATAGTAGTTCTCCCGGATCTGGAGCAGTACCGACCAGGCTACGGCGTAGAAAACTCCAAGCAAGATGAAAAAAACGCCCAGGCCCCCAGATAGAACCGCCAGTCCATGACCTCGAATTATAGCCGCTGCGGGATGGTAGCCTGGACGGACTGGAAAACCTGGACGGCGGCTTCCCGAGACTTCATCTGCAAAACATCGAGTTGAAACGCCAAGACGCGAAGATCGCAAAGCGCTTTATTGTTGAAAACAAGAGATTTCTTAGCGCCTTCGCGTCCTTGCGGTTCAAACCACTCGTGGAAGTTTCACTGTCTGAACGATCCGCGGAAGGCGCGGGCGGGGCTGACTTGGTAAAACTGGACGGACCGGGAGGTCTCGATCGGCAGAGGGAAGACACGATGGCTTTACAGGTCCAGGGTGGCTATGAAGGGGAGTCCCCGGTACTGTTCTCTGAAGTCGAGTCCGTAGCCCACGAGGAACTCTTCACTGACGTTGAAACCGACGTAACGCAAGGGAATGTCGGCCAGACGGAGGTCAGGACGATCGAGCAGGCTGCAAATCTCAATTGATCGGGGGATCGGCCGGAAAGTTCATCCACCAGGTAACGCAGTGTCAAGCCCGTGTCAACGATGTCCTCTACCAGGATCACGTGACGGTCCGAAAGATCGAGGTCTACATCCTTGATGAGACGCACTTCCTTGAACCCGGTTGACCGACGGTACCTGCTGATGGAAACGAACTCCAGTTGGCAGGGAACGGAAACGGACCGGGCCAGGTCGCTCGCGAACAGGTATGCCCCCTTCAGGATTCCAACCAGGACGACTTCCCTGCCCTGGTAGTCGGCACTGATTTCCCGGCCCAACTCGGAAACTCGCCGCGCAATCGTTGCACGATCCAGAACCGTATCCCGAATCGGCGGTATCCCGGAAGGGACCATCACCCCCTGGACGCTCATGCGATTTCCCCAAACTTGAAGAGCAGCTTCCGGTAATCCCGCCGGTAGAGGATCTTGATCCGGAACTCCGGGTAGAGTTCCCGCATCCGCCTGATCTTCCGATTCTTCTTGGTGACCAGCCGCTGCTTCATCGTGGTCAACTCGACGAAAATGTCGAACTCGGGAAGGTAGAAATCCGGTGTGAATGCTGCTACGACCCGCCCCGACTCGTCCCACTCGATCGGGAAACAGATCGGCTCATACCGCCACTGGACCTGGTAGAAATCAAGAAAGCGAGCGAACTCTCCCTCACTTGAATGCGCAAAACCCATACTACCTTCCGACCTCTGGATGCCGCTCCTTTCCACAACACTAGTAGCAGAGAAGGCTGACAACCTGCGCCGGGGGACGTTCTTCTGTGGTACATTCATTCCAATTCGAAGCCTCTAAGGCCATGCGTCGTCAATTGATTCACCGACTCAGCGCTGCATTTTTGGTATTCGCCCTGTTGGCGTTCGGGTCGATGTGGGCTTTGGAGAGCGGTCCCAGGATTGCGGGTCACCTGCCCCTCTCGGTTGACTCGCACGCGCCCCAGGGCGATCCGCTGGCGTCCATTGAACGCATTGCCGAACCGGGGCACCGCTGTCCACATTCGACGGTGCTCTTTCCGGCTCTTGCGCTGGCCACACTACTCACATCGCTTCCTCACCTCGGTGCCGCCGCCTCCGACGAGCATTTGAAGGTGATTCTCTCCCCGGTATCACAGCTGGGGAGGAGTCCTCCAACGCTCCGCTAATACCCAAAGTGATGCCGTTTCAGATGGCGCAACCGTGGATGGGTTGCCCGTTTCCCAGAAGATTTGATCACTTAGTATTTTTGAGTTTGGGGTTCTGTCTAATGATAAAGCTTTGTTTAAAAACCATTTACAGCGGCATTGTCCCTACTTTCGTGGTTTTACTCCTGCTTCGTTCGCTGTCGGGGGCCGGTACGGGCACCATCGAAGGCACCGTCCTCGGAGATGATGGAACGCCGGCCCACCACGCCACCGTCATGATCGTGGAAACCGGGAAGACCGTAGAAACCGACCACGACGGACACTTCCGTTTCGAATCGGTACCGGAGGGCAGTTACGACATTTTCGCCTATATGTCTTCGCTCACGTCGCAGGCCAAACTCGTGCAGGTTACTCCCGGTCAGGTGGCCCAACTGCAACTCTCCCTGGCGATCTCCGCAGTACACGAAAACGTCACCGTCACATCTTCCAACCGCCACGAGACGACGTTCCAGGCGGTTCAATCCGTGACGACCATGGACAGCTTTTCCCTGGCCGACAACGCCGCACCATCGATTGGAGAAGTGTTGCAGGGCCAACTGGGCGTCGCCAAGCGGAGCTTTGGCCCGGGAAGCGCGCGACCGGTCATCCGCGGGTTTGACGGGGACCGGGTCCTGATAATGTCAGACGGCCTCCCCGTCGGATCGCTCGGGTCCCAGTCCGGAGACCATGCGGAACCGATCGACCCGGTGAGCCTGGAACGCCTCGAGGTGGTCAAGGGTCCCGCGACCCTTCTCTACGGCAGCAGCGCGCTGGGAGGCGTCGTCAACGCGATTTCCCGCCACCACGAAATGCACAAGCATCGCCACGAAGGGATCCGCGGGCAGCTGTCCAGTTCCGCCGGTTCCAACAACGGGCTCCTCGGAGCCGGGGTCACGGCGGAATACGGATGGGGTCCCTGGATGGTCTGGGGCGGGAGCGGTGCCCAGAGAACGGGCGACTATTCCACTCCGGAAGGCAAGGTCGACAACTCGAAGGCACGCATCTCGAACGGTTCCGCCGGGCTCGGCTGGTTCGGAAAATCACCCTATTTGACCTTCGGCTACAACCTGAGAGACGGGCGCTACGGGATTCCGTTCGCCACGACCTTCGAGGGTCCTTCGACACCGGCTTCTTCGACCGTCCAGGCTCTCAGCCTCGCTCCAGACCAGACGCTTCAGCAGGAGGGGGACCCCCAGGCCGTTGACGTGGACTGGACCCAGCACAGCTTCCGTTTCAGCGGTGGACTCCAGGAACTCGACAGCCCCGTCCATGCGGTTCGGGTTACCTCGAGCTACAGCCGCTGGAAACATCGAGAACTGGAGATTTTCCCATCCGGCGATGAATCGGTGGGAACCCAGTTCGACAACAAGCAATGGGTGATGAGAGCAGACCTCGAACAGCGCGCCGCCGGCAACCTGAGTGGCACATTCGGCGTCTACACGGCCCTTCGCGACTACACTGCAACCGGTGTGGAAGCCTTGTCTCCACCGGTAAAACAGAACACAGTGGCCCTCTTCGCCCTTGAGGAACTGGCACTTGAGCGCGTCAAGTTCCAGTTCGGAGGCCGTCTTGAGCACGCGGGTTACGATCCGTCCGGGATTTGCCAGACCTGCCCCGCCGACACCACCGGATCGTCCGTACTCGACCAGGTTCCCTACTCGAATCGCCGCTTCACCGGGCTCTCGGCGGCGGCCGGAGCGAGGTTCAAGTTGTGGACGGATGGGGCATTCGTCGCCAACGTTGCCAGTTCGTTTCGCGCCCCCAGCCTCGAGGAGCTTTACAACTACGGTCCCCATGTCGGAAACCTCGCCTTCGAGATCGGCAACCCCGACCTGGTCCGGGAGCGTTCCAACGGGTTCGATCTCTCGCTGCGCCAGGCCGGTGACCGGCTCAGAGGTGAAGCCAACTTCTTCTACTACCACATCAGCGACTTCGTGTACGGGGCCTCGACCAACATCATCCAGGATGGCCTGCGGGCGCTGCACTATGAGCAGGGAACGAGTCGCTTTATCGGCTCGGAACTTGGTCTCGACGTCGGGCTCAACTCGATCCTCTGGCTCAATCTTGGAGTCGACATGGTCGACGCAAAGCTGACCGAAACGAACACTCCGCTCCCCCGCATTCCTCCGCTGAAAGGAAGAGTCGGTGTCGATCTTCGCCACGGCGGCTTCAGCGTTCGGCCAGAGGTCGTCCTCGCCGCGGCCCAGGACGACCTTTTTCCGAATGAGACCCGAACGGCCGGATACCGCGTGGTGAACCTGAAGGCCTCCTACACAAAGCCGGCCCAGCACTTCGTTCACCACTTCTCGTTCGAGGTCTTCAATGCAGGGAACGAGCTCTACCGCAACCACGTTTCCTTCATCAAGGACCTTGCTCCGGAAATCGGCCGGGGCGTGAAGTTTTCGTACGCGATGCAGTTCTTTTAGTCGACCAGGCGATCGATCTTCTCGACGTAGGCTTGGATGTCACACTTTCGTTCAAGTCCCGAAGCCGCCATGTAGCGGATCGTCCCGAAAATCGACCGCTCGGCCCAGGGTCGGTCGTGCAGTCCGAACACCCAACCGACACCGGCAAAGGAGTTCGCATCCCGGCCGTCGAGAAAGTAACGATTGTTGAGGGTCAGTGCTGTGCGGTAGGCCTCTTGCGGGGAAGAAGACCACTCCAGGAGCTTCTTCCCCCAGTACATCCGCATGTAGTTGTGCATGAACCCGGTCTGGACCATCTCCATCATTGCGGCATTCCAGTAGGGATCGTGCGTCCGGGCGGAGACCAGCTCTTCTCTGGAATAAAGGTGTGGCCGACGATCAGACTCATGCTTCCCGAGCGTCGTCCTGGCCCAGGACGGAAGGCACTCGAATGAATCGTAGTCGTGTGTATATTCCACAAAATTGACGGCCAGTTCCCGTCGTACGATCAGTTCCTCCAGGAGGGTTTCCACATCGCGAGGAGCCACGGCCAGACGCCGTCGAGCCTCGATCGCCAGGTAGAGGGGAGAGACCTGTCCGAAGTGCAGATACGGGCTCATCCCCGAGACGTCGTCAGTTTGGGGCTGGTTGCGGTGTTCGGAATACCGGGTGAGTTTCTCGCCCAGAAACTCGTCATAGCGCCGCTTGGCCTCGCAGGTGCCGCCGCGAAACCAGGCTCCCACGGCAGGCAAGTCCGCCGACAGGCCCAACTGCCCTGCCGCCCGATCGATGTCCCGCAGGTCCAGGCCGTCTGCCGGTGAAGAAACCGGGTTTTCCAATGCGATCGACTCGAACTCAACCAGGTATCGATCCCACTCCCGGTGAATCCGGGGACGAATCGTTCGCGCCGCGTACTCCGCTTTGCCCGAGGTCACTTCCACCGGAACCACGACGTCACTCTCGACCTGGCACACCGCACATGGCGACCGCTCGGCCACCTCCCGCCGCCAGGCCTTCTGGTTCCTCAGGTAGCCCCGGTCACAGACCAGGATGCAGGCGTCGTCCGCAAGCGAAAGCGCCACTTCGGGAGGATTTCCGACCCGCACGACCATCGGGATCCCCCGCCGCGCAAGTGCCTCAACCGAATCCTGGAGACCCTCGAGCATGAAGGTGTAGTGACGCCGGTTGGCCTCCGGATAATCGGCCGTCAAACCGAAGATGACCACCACACCTACGCCACACTGATTCGCCCGTTCGATAGCGAATTCAAGGGCATGGTTCTCCTCAGCCCGCTGCGATTGCTGCATCCAGTAAAGAACGTAACGCCCAGGGCGGACGGGACGATCATTCAACTGCTTGAGACGCGATTGCGGGATGGAAGACTCGGCAGAGACAGTCACGGTGACAGATCTTCTCTCTTGGTGCCCAACTCAGCCAGAAGCGCGTTGCCGTAAAAGGACATCGTGTAAGTGCAAATCAGTGGATACCAGCGCCGATAGACCACTCCCGAGGCAGGTGTCCGCCCCACGATCCCTCCGCACGCCAAACCGTCCTGGCTCTCTGAAACCCGATGTTGGAGACACCAGTACAATGCCTTGCGAGCCGTTTCGAGGTGCTCGGCATGCCGGGTTTTCTGATACAGCCGATAAAACAGCGCACTGAAAATCGCAGTCCCCTTTTCGCTGATGCCGACTTCACTTTCCGGACGGTCATAGAGAAAATTCCAATGACCATCGGGATGCTGGGCATCCATCAGGTGCTTCGCCATCCGGTTGGCCTGGTCCAGGTGTCCCTCTCCCGGAAGAAGGCGGTCGGCAGCAAGAAGTCCCATCATTGCCCAGCTCAATCCCCGAGTATTGGCATTGGTCGGTACCCGGATCGGGATGCCGTCCGGTCCCTCGATCGGCCAACTGTCATCTTCTCTCGTCGGGTCTTTGCGATGCCAGGTCCGGTCCCATAACCCGTCTCCACGGGCCAGAACCGATGTAAGACTGGCAAGATACCGGCGTCCGAGTTCCCGGTACGCTGGATCCTGAGTCACCCGGAACACTTCCGCGAAGGCTTCCATGCCGAACCCCGACTCGTCCATGGTCCAGTTCTTCCACTTGCCGGAACCGAAAACAAAGTCCTGTTCGATCACAGGATCCTGGGCCAGCAGCCGTTCAGTCTGGTTGACCAGTCGCACGGATGCATCCAGGAAGCGCCGGTCCCCAGTAGCCTCGAAAAGCGGAAGGTATCCCCATCCGGCCAGAAAGAACGCGTCCGCCGGACCTGCAAATCCGGAATACCCATGAGGGTAACGAACCGTCGGATCAAAACGGGTTATCAGCAACCCGTCGGCAGGACTCTCCGGATCCTCGACGAAAAAGCGGAGACTTGCGTCGCCGATTTCACGAGCCACCGCAAGCAGCTTTTCTTCCCCATAGCGACGGGCTACCTCCGGAACCTTGGACGCATCGATGAGAAATCGAATCGCCGGACCCCACGTCCAAACCCAATCCGAACGACGGAAAGTCCTGGCGTCCAGATCGTAGAACAGGTACAAGCCGCCGAACGTTGGACTTCTCGGGTTCACATTTCGACATCGAAGGAGGAATTCGATGTCCGCCAAAATCGCGTCAGTCACCTCTTTTTCTGAATCCCCAGAAACGGGGGCACAAGCTTCGCGCGTCGGAAGTGATATTTCTAAAGAGGCGACTTCTTCCCGATCGCCTCCGCTCGTTCGGAAGAGGCGGACATTGCCGGCCCAGTCGTCTGTCAGGGAGCGAAACGCCGGCCATTGCCCGGCGCCATCAGGAATCGTTTTGCGAAGATAGAATTCCCGCAGTTCAGCGGTACTCGACTCCACATAGAGACCGTTTTCCCAGTGTTCGATCTTGTCGCTGAACACGTTTCGAGGGCGTAAAGGGACGCTATTTCTCCAGAAGTTCCCGTTCCAACTTGCCCTGTCGAACGTTGAAACTCCGTCAAATTCAGCCACCGCCTCAAGGTCTGGGCTCAATTCAATATCGACAACCGGAAACCAGATCTCGCGGCCCGAAGCAGGCGACCCGGGAGCGGGTTGATCCCCTGGAACTCGGTCCGAAAGCCTGCTGACCCGATGATTCCGCTGACTTCTAATCTCCATCTCGAGCGGCCCTTCAAAGGAAATTTCCCCCACCAGCTCGATGCGATTTCCAGTCCGCACATATGAAATCGAGTGTTCCCGGGGCCCGCAGGAGATCGTGAACGAGGCGACGAGCGTCAGCACGAGAATTCGGCCGATCATGCCGGCGAATTATAGCAGCCCGAATGAAGAGGCAGCTTGAAAAATCCGAAGGTTCCCTCTCGTCACGAGCGAGAGCTTCTCACAATTTGGAGTGACGGACCTGGGGAATAGTTGTCCGCGGGACCGGCAGGGACACAGAGGCTGGCCCACACCGGGCCTGCGTCCGTGGAGTGCTGCCGGGCGGGCGGGGTTTAAAGCGGAACGTTTCAGCTCCGCATCCCAAAAAAGCAAAGGGGTTGGCGCTGCGCCAACCCCTTTGCTTTTCAACACGAATAATTGGCTGGTGCCGGAGGCGGGATTTGAACCCGCACACCCTTTCGGGCGCCACCCCCTCAAGATGGTGTGTCTGCCATGTTCCACCACTCCGGCACTGTCAAGACCTACTGACCTCCGCCGTTAGCCGGAGGAGGCGTCTCCTGCTGTTGCTGACCACCACCGGCAGGCGGCGGCGTTTGCTCGGGTTGAGCCGCCGGCGTCTGTGGTGTCGCGGCCGGTGCCTGAGTTGCAGCCGGCTGGCTTTGCGTGGTGGGATTGGCCGTGTCCATGATCGTCGACTCGGTACCCCGGCTGTAATAGATGGCCAGGCCAAGCGAGGTCAGCACGAACACGATTGCGGCTGCAGCGGTCGCCTTGGTCAAGACGGTCGCGGCGCTGCGGGCCCCGAAAGCGGTCTGGCTCGAAGTTCCTCCGAACGCAGAGGCCAAGTCGCCCGCTTTACCGGACTGCAGCAAAACCACCAGGATAAGCACAATGGATGCAATCAGATGGAACAGCAAGAGTATGTAATACATGAGATTCAGTATTTAACAATTCGAGCGAAGGAGTCGGCATCAAGACTGGCGCCTCCAACCAACGCACCATCAATATCAGGCTGAGCCATGAGCTCGGCAGTATTGCCGGGCTTCACGCTGCCTCCATACAGAATACGCAAACCTCCCGAAAGACTTTCCGAGTAGGTGTTCCGAAGCCATTCACGGATCATTCGGTGGACTTCTTCTGCGACCTCAGGAGTCGCAGTTCTGCCCGTTCCGATTGCCCAGACCGGTTCGTAAGCGACGATAATACGGGATACCTGCTCCTCTGTCAATCCGGCCAGGTCGCCCTTCAACTGCCCCAGAATTACCTCTTCGACGCGCCCGGCTTCCCTCTCCTGGAGCATCTCCCCGACGCACAGGATCGGGGTCAGGCTGGTCGTCAAGACCTTCTGAAGTTTCTTAGCGATGAGTTCATCGGTCTCGTGAAAGTACTGCCTGCGTTCCGAGTGACCCAGAATGACATACTGGCAGCCTGCGTCCTGAAGCATGGAGACTGAAATCTCACCGGTATATGCGCCCTCGTCGGCCCAGTGCACGTTCTGTGCGCCGAGCCCAATCGTCGAACCCTTCAAGGCTTCTGCGGCGGCGGCCAAGCCGGTGGAGGTGGGGCAAACCACCACCTCCACCGCCGAATGACCATCCACTTTCTCGCGGAGACCCTGAATGGTACGGGCAACCTCAGGCTGGGTCTTGAACATTTTCCAGTTTCCAGCAATCACGGGTTTCCGTGCCATCTATCCCCCTTCTTACTTATCCGTAAGGATCGCTATTCCAGGCAGCTCCTTGCCCGAGAGAAACTCGAGCGAGGCGCCACCGCCAGTTGAGATGTGAGAGATCTTGTCCGCGACACCCGCCTTCTTGACTGCGGAAACCGAGTCTCCGCCGCCGATCAGAGTGAAGGCGCCGCAGTTAGCCACCGCCTCGGCAATACCAAGGGTGCCTTTGGCGAACTGAGCCATCTCAAAGACGCCCAGCGGGCCATTCCAGATCACTGTCTTGGCCCCGACAAGTTTGGATTTGAAAGTTGCCACGGTTTCCGGTCCGATATCGAGTCCCATCCAGTCGGCAGGGATTTCGTCCGAACTGACCACCTTGGTTTCCACACCCTCTTCGATAGCGGGCGCAACGACCACGTCGGTGGGCAGCGCGAAATCAACCTTCTGCGCTTCGGCATCCTCCAGGAACTTGCGGGCCACATCGAGCTTGTCCGCCTCCAGAAGGGACTTGCCGATTTCCTTCCCTTGGGCCTTGTAGAAGGTGAAGGCCATTCCACCACCGAGGAGAATCCGGTCGGCCAGGCGCAGAAAGTTGTCGATGACTTCGATCTTGTCGGAAACTTTGGCCCCGCCGAAAATGGCGACAACCGGACTTTCGGCCCCGTAGAGGACTCTCCCCAGGGCGTCCAGTTCCTTGTCGATCAACAAGCCGGCGGCACCGCGTCCCAAAATCTGGGGGACCCCAACCGTAGAGGCGTGAGCCCGGTGAGCGGTACCGAAAGCATCGTTGACGTACTCGTCGGCCAGAGCCGCCAGCCGGGCGGCAAAGGCGGGATCATTCTTGGTCTCACCGTTGTGGAAGCGAACGTTCTCGAGAACGAGAACGTCCCCATCCTTCAGCCGGGAAACCGCCGCCTCGACCTTTTCTCCCACACAGTCATCAACGAAAGCGACTTTCTCACCGAGCAATTCGGAAAGCCGCCGGACGACCGGCGCCAGGGAAAACTCCGGCCTGGCCTCTCCCTTGGGGCGCCCCAGATGGGACGCCAGGATCAGTCGCCCGCCCTGCTCCTTGACCAGCCGAATCGTCGGCAGCGCGGCCTGGATCCGGGTGTCGTCACCAACCTTCCCATCGCTGATAGGAACGTTGAAGTCCACCCGAATGAAGACCTGCTTGCCTCTCAAATCGAGATCGCGAACGGACTTCTTCGAGATTTTCTTCGCTGACATTGAATTACAGCCTCTCTCCCACGAAATTCGTCAGATCGACGATCCGGTTCGAGTAACCCCACTCGTTGTCGTACCAGGACAGGATCTTGACCAGGGTGCCTCCCAACGACTTCGTGAAAAGGGCGTCGAAGATGGACGAATAAGGGTTCTTGACGAAGTCAACTGAAACCAGTTCTTCGTCACAGTACTGCAAAACTCCCTTGAGGGGTCCCTCTGCCGCTGCCTTGACGGCGGCGTTGACTTCCTCAGCCGTGGCACTCTTGGTCAGGTTGGCGGTCAGATCCACCACTGAAACGGCCGGAGTCGGGACGCGGATCGCAAACCCGTCGAGCTTCCCGTTCAGGCCGGGAAGAACCAGACCCACGGCAGCCGCAGCCCCGGTGGTTGTGGGAATCATGGAGACCGCGGCGGCACGGGCGCGCCTCAAGTCCTTGTGCGGGGCATCGAGAATCTTCTGATCGTTGGTGTAGCTGTGAATCGTGGTCATCAAACCACGCTCGATCCCAAACGATTCGTTGAGAACCTTCGCGACGGGGGCGAGGCAGTTCGTGGTGCAGCTGGCGTTCGAGATGATCGAGTGATTCGCCGCATCATAAACCTCGTCGTTGACGCCCATGCAGATGGTCACATCGGGTCCCTTGGCGGGAGCGGTGATGATCACCTTCTTGACCGATCCGCGCAAATGCTTCGCGGCGTCGTCACGCTTCCGGAAAAGGCCGGTTCCCTCGATAACGATGTCGGCACCAACTTCGGGCCAGGGGATCTGGCCGGGATCCCGTTCGGCGTACACCCGCACCTTGTCGCCGTTGATGATGATTGAGCTGCCATCAGTCTCGACGGTTCCAGGGAACTGTCCGTAGACTGAGTCGTACTTGAACAGGTGTGCCAGCGTCTTGGCATCGGTAATATCGTTGATGGCTACGAAATCCAGGTCCGATCCAGATTCTTTCGCGGCCCGGAGAACATTACGTCCGATTCTGCCAAACCCATTGATCGCAACTTTCACTGCCATAATCCATCTCCTCTGCTACTCCGGCCGATATTCACGTCTTCAGTACAGCGCTCGACTCGGCCGAACTGGGTTCGAGCACGCATACGTCTAGTTTTCGAACAGCCTCAATTCTAACTATTCCAGAGATTTCGGACAAGTTCCCGGATGTGCTGCCGCCAACCGTCAAGACGTCGGATGGGACCAGCGCTCGCCGAGTTCTGAATCGCTATTCCTGCTATTTCAGAATTGGTAGGGGCTGGTACCGTCGGGTTGCGTTCGGAACCGACGGTGACCCCAGAGCCAGCAACTGGGAAATTCGCGAATCACTCGCTCAATGTGGGCATTGTAGATTGCCGTGTTGCGGGCCAGGTCGGCCTCGCGGTTTCCGGTCTCCTCGGCCTTCAGCGGCGGGTAGAAACGGATTCGGTAGTATCCCCTTTTCTTGTCGGGAACCATGAACCCCATCACTACCAGGGCGCCGGTCTTGAGAGCGAGCATTGCCGCGGCCGCGGTCGTCGCGGCGGCTCTTCCGAAAAGCGGCGCGAAAACGCCATCCTTTTCCTGGACGTTTTGGTCGATCAGCAACCCGACATCTTCTCCGTTGCGGATCGATCGCAAGAGATCGCGCAATGAACCGAACTTGGAAAGCACCTGGTTGCCAAACCGGCACCTCAGGTCGGTAACCCACCGGTCGAGATAGATGTTGTCGAGTGGTCGAACCACAAACTTGAGGGGATGGCCGAGTACCGAATGTGCCGAGGGCAGAAGTTCCCATGCCGAAATGTGCGCGGTCAGAAAGAGCACCCCGAGCCCGGTCTTCCGGGCCTCGAGGTAGTTCTCCAGCCCCAGCCCATCGTCATAGCGGACATTCCGACGGATGTCGTCCCGGGTGCAGCGCGTAAGCCGGCTCACTTCGACAAAGTGGTCACCAAGTTGCCGGTAACTCTCCCGCAATACGCTTTTCCGCCACTCATCTGAACGATCCGGAAAGGCGATCCGGAGGTTGACGAGTCCAATCCGGCGATGCTTGCGGTCGAGAGCGTGAACGAGACCCGCGGCCGCCTCACCAAGGGGATAGGCCAAACCCACAGGAAGCCGCGCCACCCCTCCGAAAAGAGCACGAACCAGTCCGTAAAGCACTCGGTCCACTACGCGTCCTCCCGGCTACCGGGCCTCCTGGCCGCCGTCTGAAGGGATCGCATCGACCCGGAAATAGCGACGGTAGGCATCAGGCAGCTTCTTGGGGCGACCGTCCGCTCCCGTAAAAACGTGACGGCTCAGGCCGACCGCGATCCGCTGCCCCGCCTTTCCGAGCACCTCGTAGGAGAAGGTCATGCTCCTGCTGCGCAATTCGACGACCCGGGTCCGCACCACGAACTCGTCATCGTAAGCCAGCGGACACAGGTAACGACAGTTGGCTTCCACGACCGGCAGGAAAGTCTGCGTTTGACGTTCAAGATCGGCGTAAGAGAAACCACGTGCCTTACAGTAGCTGGTTCGAGCCACCTCGAACCAGACAAAGTACTCTCCGTAATAAGCTCGCCCCATCTGGTCGGTTTCCGAGTACCGCACCTGAAGAGGGACATCCACGAAATCCGAGTCGACCATCGAAGGAATCTTAGCCGATCTGGATGAGCGGTCAAAGTGCGGGCAAGCAGCAGCGCCCTTTGCTGCGGTGATATCATCGCCGGAAATCGACGTCCATGCGCATCCTTTTGGTCAATCCTCCGATTTATGACTTCTCCGCATACGACTTCTGGCTGAAGCCGTTCGGTCTGCTCAGCGTCGGAGGAATGTTTCGCGGCCGTGCCGAGATCGTGCTCTTCGATTTTCTCGACCGGCTTCACCCGCGAGCCGGGAACCGGCACGGCGACGAATGGGGACGCGGCCGTTTTTCGAGCCAGGAGGTGGAAAAGCCGGCACCGCTGAGAGACATCCGTCGCAAGTACAAGCGTTTCGGCCTCGAGCGCGACGATTTCCTCGACCGGCTCGAATCCGAAGCGCCGTTCGATTGGGCTCTCGTCGCCACAACGATGACCTACTGGTACCCGGGCGTGCAGGAAGTCATCGGGGACCTGCGGCGGTGCTCCCCCAATACCCGCATCGCGATTGGCGGGCCGTATTGCACCATTTGCCCCGATCATGCCGCCACACTCGGCGCCGACCTCGTCGTCAGCGGTCGCGACCTGGCACCCCTCTGGGACCAACTCGACCTCCCTCCGTCTCCCCGCCAAACTCCCTACTGGGAAGGGTATCCAAGGCTCGAAACGGGTGTTATCAAGATCTCGGACGGCTGCCCGTTTCGGTGCACTTACTGCTCCGTCCCGAATACTGATCCGGAGTTCACGATCCGAAACCTGGCCCAATCTCAGGAGGACCTGGAATCTCTGGTCGAAAGGGGAATCCGCCACGCCGTCTTCTACGACGATGCACTTCTTTTCAAGCCTGAGAACGCCCTCTTCCCGTTTCTCGAGGAAGTGCTCCGTCGCGACATCAAACTTTCGTTCCACACGCCAAATGCACTCAACGCAAGGTTCGTCACGCCCAGGGTCGCCGAACTGCTCACGCAGTCCGGCTTCCGAAACATCTACCTGGGTTTCGAGAGCAGCGAGAGCACGTGGCAGCGGCAAACTGGCGGAAAAGTCTATGCCCACGAACTCGAACGGGCCGCAACCCTCTTCGGTAAAGCCGGCTTCCCGTTGTCCCGTCTCTGCTGTTACCTCATCGCGGGACACCCTCTCGGGAACGGGCAGGGATTGGAAGACTCGATGAGACTCGCTAACGATTTAGGCCTGCGAATCATGTTATCGGAGTTCTCGCCGATTCCCGGAACCCCGGACGGCGAACTCTGCCGCGAATACACCGACCTGGACGAGCCGCTCAATCACAACAAGCTCGCCTTCACCCACCGCTTCATGGGTCAATCCCGCCTGCAGGACCTCAAGGATCTCTGTGTCGCACTCAATCGCGCGCTGACAACCTGACCTCCTTCAAGGCGGTTGTGCTACCCCGACTCGCGCGCCTCCGGAGAGTTCCTCCCCAGTCCGAGACCTGCCGCCCAGCCCTAATTCGGCCTCCCGCCAGTGGGTTTCTGCGAACTGCGCTGCACGGGAAGGGTGAAGGCCTTTCCCGAAGGGGAAACCCTTTGCGCCGATTCCTTTTGCCACTGCAACCCGGCGCCTTCCAAATTACCTTCACGGGCCGTTCGGCGCACTTGAAACTTCGACACGAGAGTGGCCATCTCGTCGGCCTGGCCGTTGAGTTCTTCAGCGGCGCTGGCCGACTCCTCCGAACTCGCTGCCGCGTTCTGGGTGAGGCGGGAGACCTCCTCGACGGCACCGTTCAGGCTGGTGATCTCCTGCTTCTGCATTTCAGAGGCAGAGGAGATCTCGCGGACACTCTCGCGTACCTTCTCCACCTGCCGGTTGATCTCTTCAAGCAAGCCGAGAACCTCCGCATTAATCTTCACCCCGTCATCGGCATTGCTCACCGAGCCCTCGATCAGCTCCGCCGTCGATTTGGCAGCCTCGGCGCTGCGCATTGCGAGGTTCCGAACCTCTTCCGCAACCACCGCGAAGCCCTTTCCCGATTCCCCGGCACGGGCCGCTTCTACCGCCGCGTTCAAGGCGAGCAGGTTGGTTTGAAAGGCAATCTCGTCGATCGTCTTGACGATCCGGGAGGTCTCGTCGGAGGACTTCTTGATTCTCAAAATTGCTTCCGAAAGGCGCTTCATGCCGGCCACTCCCCGTCCGGTCGTGGCTCCGGCGCCGTCCGCCAGGGTATACGTTTCCTTGGCAACAGAAACGTTCTGTGAGGCCATCGCGTCCACCTCCTGCAGGCTGCCCGAAATCTCTTCCAAGCGGCTCGCCTGTTCGGAAGAGGACTGCGCCATGGACTGGCTTCCGCTGCTGATCTGACCCGCCGCGGCCGCGACCTGCGCTGCCGTCACGGCAACCTGCTGCAGGCTCTCTTCCAGAATATCTACGGCCTGATTGAGAGAGGACTTGATGGCGCCGTGATCGCCCTCGTAGTCGCCAAGTACGCGGTTGGTCAGATCGTAATCTGCAACTTTCTCCAGCACGCCCGCCGCTTCCTGGATTGGATGGACGGTCCGATCCAGCAAGCGGTTGACCCCTTCGAACAGATCGCGAAAATCGCCGGATACTCGCTTCGGATCCAGCCGCGTGTTCAAATCCCCCTGCGAGGCTCGATTGGTCAGTTCCTGCAGGTCGTTCAAGGCACGCTTCTGCTCAGTGAGGTTGAAAATGACCTCGATTCCCCCAATGATCTCCCCCTTTGGATCACGCAATGCGCTGCAGCAGGCCAGGATCGGGATCTTCTGACCAGATTTCGAGGTCGCTACAGTCTCGGCAATGATTGGCTCTCCGGACTTCATGCAATTCTTGATGGTGCACTTCGCAGTGTTGCAGACCGGGGTCTTGCAGAGCTCACTGCAGGATAATCCAGCTTCGATTTCCCGACGGCTATAGCCCATTGCGTTCAGCGTCTCGTTGCTGATGAACCTTACCTTCAGATCGCGGTCAACCACGAACATCGTCGTAGCGACCGATTCGACGACACATTTGGCCAGGCTGTCCTCAAAAGGATCATTGTTCCCAAACAGAAGATTTCCAAACATTCTCAAGTCCTCCTCGCATTAACTAATCTATGTCACTTGACATAGATTCGTGAGTGTCGCGTTTACCATCGGCAACAGAACGCTGAGCCTTTACACGCGGAGGGACTTCAATCTGACATCTGTGTGAACCTGCAGGTCGGCTGCCGGTGAATCCCGGTACTCACCGCTCAGCCACAAATGGTCATATCATTTCGATATCCTTGATCAGGGTAGTCACGGATGACGACGATGGTTCGCAAAGAGTGGAGTTACCGGACCCGAGAATCTCGTCGATTTCCAGGTCGGAGATCCGCATCATGAGTCCGAACTCGATTCACGGGTCCAACAACAGGCTGGAAGACGAGATTAGAACCTTCACGGGCCAACTCAGGCAACTGGAGAGCCTGCCGCCTGTTGTCCTCAAGGTAATCGAGGTGGCGGGAAGCGACAACACGAGGCGTGGCGACCTGACTCTCCTCATCGAGTCCGATCAGGCCCTCGCAGCAAAGGTCCTCAAGGTTTCCAACTCAGCCTGGATGGGCTGCCCTGGTCGCGTCTCCTCTCTCGATCGAGCCATGGCCATGCTCGGCTTCGACATGGTGCGGAACATCGCCCTGTCTGTTCTCGTCTCCCAGCTCTTTTTCAATGATCAATCGGATTCAGGACAGGTCGGGGTGCGAGAACTCTGGTATCACAGCCTCGCCTGCGCGGTGGCAGCGGAAAATATGGCGCGCCGGCTGCATCACCCTAACCAGACAACCGCTTTCGTAGCCGGTCTCCTGCACGACCTTGGGAAAGTGGTGCTTCTCCGCTGGAATCACGAACTGTACCAACAGTTGGCGCGGGTGGCCCATGACAAACGCGCTTCCCTCCGGGTGGTTGAGCAGGAAACGCTTGGAATCGACCACGCCGAAGTCGCCCAGATCCTTCTCGAGGACTGGGGATTTCCCGAGGAACTGGTTAGCCCGGTTCGAGACCATCACCAGCTCGGCGACCAGCCCTCAGCGGAAATCTCCCTGGCCCGGTTGATCCAGAGCGCCAACTCCCTTTGCCATCACAAGCGGTTCGGGTATAGCGGGCACTGCCAGCCCGATCTCCAGATGGCCGAAATCGAAGAAGTGACTGGCCTTTCCGCTGACGAACTCAAGGAACTCTCGATTGACGTCGTTCAGCGCTTCGACGAAGCGGCCGCCCTCTTCAGCAGCAGTGATTCAACGCCCGAACTCTATCTCCGCGCCGTTGCCCGGGCCAACCAGGACCTTTCCCAGATGTACGAGCAGCTGCTTGAACGGACTCGGGAGCAGGAGCTGGCCGAAGGGGAGCTGCGCAAGAAAGAGGAACAGCTAAATCGGGCTCAGCGCCTCGAAGCCGTCGGCCAGCTGGCGGGAGGTATCGCGCACGATTTCAACAACTTTCTCACCGTGATCATGGGCTTTGGCGACCTGCTGAGAGAAGGCATTCCCGACGATTCACCCCTCAAGCAGCACGTCGACACGATTATGAGCGTCGCCGAACGGGCGGCAACGCTGACGCGCCAGTTGCTTGCATTCAGCCGCCGCCAGGTGCTCAAACCCCGCGTCATCGTCCTCAATACCGTCATTACCGACGTTCAGCGCCTTCTCGTCCGGCTTATCGGCGAAGACATCAGGCTCACCACCGCGCTCGATTCGGGTCTCAAGCCGGTGCGGGTTGATCCCGGCGGAATCGAACAGGTCATCGTCAACCTGGCCGTCAACGCCCGTGACGCCATGGTAGACGGCGGCGTGCTGACGATCGAGACCTCCAACGTCGAACTGACCACGGACTACGCCGACGCGCTCGGCCACCTGAAGCCGGGCCGATACGTATTGATTCAGGTCAGAGACACCGGCCACGGGATGTCGAGGGAAACCCAGGAGCGGATTTTCGAACCCTTCTTCACGACCAAGAAGAAGGGTACTGGGATGGGACTCGCCACGGTCTACGGGATTGTGAAGCAGAGCGGCGGCTATATTTTCGTTGACAGCGAACTGGAACGTGGAACGAGTTTCCGGATCTATTTCGAACCGGTAGATCTCGCCGTAGAGCAGGAACCGCTTCACCCCGCCGTAGATTCCTTTGAAGACGGCACCGAGACCATCCTGATAGCGGAGGACGAGAGGGAAATCCTCACCCTGGTCGAGAGGATTCTGCGCAATGTCGGCTATCACGTTCTCTCAGGCCAGAACGGTGAGGAAGCGCTCCGGGTCGCCGACGAGTACAGCGGGACGATCCATCTTCTCCTGACCGACGCGGTGATGCCGGTCATCAACGGCCGGGAACTGGTCGAGCGCCTTCGCCCGAAACGCCCGAACATGAAGATTCTTTTCATGTCTGGATACACGGGGACTGGGATTCTCCACCGCGCAGTCGCCGGACAAGACATCGCGTTCATCTCCAAGCCCTTCACTCCGGCGGACCTGGTGCGCAAGGTCCAACAGACACTCGAAAGCGACTGAGATCATGGCTAGCGTCTACCTGCGGGTGACCTACCAGGTTGCCGTTCACAACATGCCCGAATTCGAAAGGGCGCTGCTCGACGTGGTCCTCCCTCTGACCCGCGAACTGGAGATTCAAACCGAAGGGATCTGGAAAACCACGATCGGCAAAGTCGGTGAGTATCTCGAGCTGTGGATCTTCGATTCCATGGAAGATTTTGATCAAAAATGGAACGCCCTCATGACCCATCCGCGCCTGCAGGAGACCTTTCGAGTCACCGGCCCAATGGTTCATGACGAGCAACTCACTCTTCTGAGTTCCCTGCTCGACCTCAACCGGACAACTCCGGAAAGATAAGCCTCCAGTAAATCTGCGTCACGGGCATGAACTTCATCGCCGATTCGACCGACTCACCGTCGAAATCGATCCCGGCCTGGTCCGTGACCGTGAACCGACTTTCATGATCGGCGCTCAGCATCCAAATGGCCCCACTGATCCGAGCCTGTCCCGACAGCGTGATTCCTTCGCCACCCATATGGATCAAGATCCCTCGCAGGTGAGCCGACCCGGAGAGAGCCACGTGACCGAAGGCGAAGAACAGGCCTGAGGCGTCTCCCGTGATCAGACCGCCATCCGGAAGGTAGTGAAGGCCCGGTTCGTCCTCCTGGCCGACTGCCACGGTCCGGGCAGCCTTGAGACGAACGTCGATTCCTTCCCGGAACTTGTCGGCCAGGAGACGGAGAAACGCCGGCTCAGATAAACGGCGATTTGCATCAACGAGCCTGAACGAGCCCGGAGCGAGACTACGGGAGAGAGCCTGCCTGACTCTTTCAAGCAGCCCGGGAAAAGGGTGCTCAACCACGGAGACCGTCAATTCATCACCCTGTCTCGGTCTTTCCGCAAGCCAGTTGATCAAGATCGAGCTTCCAACCAGGTTGATGGAACTCTCGGTGTTGAACCCTGCTTCCTTTCTCAGGCGGGCCTCGACCAGGGTGATGTGGTTGGCTGCTTCCAGGGGACTCCGGGAAGGGTTGGCGGCAGGACAGACTCCGAGGCTGCGGACCGTCACCTCCCCCGCATCCTCGATTTCGGTTGTTTCTCCGGCGTTGAAGGCTCTCAGAAAAACCCATTCCCCGGGACCGACACGGTAGCCCGGTGCCCCGAGCGTCAGGCCAAGGTTCGTAAAGAGACCGTCGTCGCAGTCGGTGCTTAACCGGGCCGGGTCCGTAGATCGCGCAGCCTGGAGCGACACTGGATCACGGCACGCTTCGCCGCCCGGAGCATCCAGCCTTCCGTTCGAGCCAGCCAGCAGGTCTTCAAGATTGCTCGCGGCAAGAGCGACGCGCGCCAATTCGAGCCCGTTTTCCGCCACAACCTGGCTGTGGAGTTGTCCTTCCG
Organism: uncultured Acidobacteriota bacterium; assembly: GCA_963777605.1. Classification (GTDB taxonomy): domain Bacteria; phylum Acidobacteriota; class UBA6911; order RPQK01; family JAPXNP01; genus CAVZRV01. Next base: position 243,049 of record CAVZRV010000030.1, on the reverse strand, counting down.
CCTCAAGCCCGAGCAACGCCGAGGACCGGACTTGCCAGAACAGGATCGCGACGGCTCCCGCCATCAGGATAGAGAGGAGCAGGGCCGTGATCAGCGCAAACCCTTTACTTTCTTTCATTTCGATCACCTGGGAACAAGGTCCGCCCGTCGATTGCGAAGTGCAACCGGCACGGTGGACTGTAGTTCCACGGCCCGATTTCCGACCTTGGGAGAGGCCGTTGCGGTGAACTCAAACAGAATGAGGGCCGGAGTTTCCTGCCGGAACCTTCCCTCACTCAGGCAGGTCAGGGCCGGTTGGGCCGAGCCCCGCCCGCTCTGAAGCGTCAACGAGCCGCCCGAAACCCCTACGGCGACGTTCTCAAACGGCTCGTCCAGGTCACCGTCGGGGAAACCATCGGGGCCGTCCAGATCCGCCCACGATCGAATCCTGTCCCCGGCCAGGAGGGGGAACTCAACCGACCCGGGCTCGACGGAGCATCCTCCGGCTGACAGCCACGTGGAACAGAGCAACGGCAACAATTTCAAACTGGAATCCCGCTCCAGGACCGCCCCGGTGATATCGGCGCACTCCTGAAACCGGACGGCAACACTGAACGACGCCCCGGCCAGGATGATCGCCAGGAGGAGAGCCCAAACCGTCTCGAGCAGTGTGCTTCCCGTTTCAGTCGTCACGCCAGACCCTCCACTCCACACCTTGAGAATCTCCGACCACGTACTCCCGCAACGGCCGCATCTCCGGTGAAATCACGAGCTTCTGCCCCGCCTCCGTAGCGCCCGAGCCCGCCCGGATCCGCTCGACGTCCGACCAGCGGCGGGCGGTTTCGAGGGAGCTTTCCCGAAGACGAACCTGCATGACTAAGACCGACGAAAGCGCCCCCAGGAGAGCCACCAGTCCAACCACGACGATCACCATCGCAATCGCCACTTCGAGCAGGCCGAAACCGGACGCTCGATCGCTCGGGACTTCCTGGCACGAAGGCACGCGGCGACGCTTCGCCGGGCTGCTTCTGCCTTGTCGTCCCGAATCCGCTTCCTCGTCCGGTCCAACCCGATCCCGCCCAGTCAGTGCTTCCATTCATCACCTCTCCTCCATTGCTCAGGCTTCAGCATCTCTGCACCGGCTTACCGCTTTGCCCCAATCCGCAAAATCACTCGTTTGTTATCCACTCCCAGCGGACTCTCCCCATCGGGGCAACCACCACTCGCACCTCACCTGCCGCCGAACGCAAGACAAGAGTCCCCGCGGGAGCGACGTTTCCCCGCGAATGGAAGGTCAATGGGCGGCGCGGCCGACGAACGAAGCGGATTCCCCGGGGCAGTCCGGTCCACCGGTCGGGCTCCCGCCCTGGAATCGCAAAGCCGTAAGCCTCGCCTGTTTCCGCCACGAGAACACAGACCGGAGCGTTGTGGCTGACTGCCCAGGCCCGGGTTCCAGCCAGTTCGGCGACCAACAGTTCCGCGGTGGTCCGCAGTTCAAAGGCGCTTTTTGCTTCCCGGGCCAGGGGAAGACTGATCGCGGCTGCAAGTGTAAGCAGAGCAAGAACGACCAGGCACTCAATCAGCGTCATCCCCCGTTTTGCCATCTCAATTACTAAATAACGTTGGACTTCAGAAAAGTGCGGATGGGATAGAATGCGCCCTATGATTTCTTACCTGGGATACAAGGTCCTGCACCTAGCCGGGGTCTTTCTACTTCTGCTCTCCCTCGGCGGCTTGATGGTTGACCGCACCGTATCGGAAACGGGAACCGACTGGAAGCGCCGCTTATCGATACTCAATGGAATTGGGCTTGTCCTGATCCTCTTCGCCGGATTTGGCCTGCTGGCCCGCCTCGGGGTCACCTGGCCGTGGCCGGGCTGGATCTTCGGGAAGTTGATCATCTGGATTCTCTTCGGGGGATTGATCGCACTGCTGGCCCGGCTCCGCTCCGGGGTCGGCGTCCTCTGGTGGGTGGCTTTCGGGGCGGCTCTGTTCGCTGCCTATCTGGCCAATTTCAAGCCCTTCTAGGCGGCCGTCGATTCTGCGCAACGGACGTCCCACTCTTCGGGTAGGATAGTGCCGGTTACAACTTGTACCGTGACAGTTTGTCGGAGTTCACTGAAGTGGAAGAATACATTGCTCAAGCTCCTTCGGACACCGCTGCCGAGATCGATAACTTCGAAGAGATCGCTTCCTATCTGATCCCGTCGCCGGGGGATATCCCGTCCCTGCTGGGAATCGACGTCTATGGCCGATCCCTGCCGCTGAACGGAGTTATCGGGGGCGACCACCTGATCTACATCGATTTCAAGAAACGCTACGACCTCGATGCCCGTATCGCTGACGCCCTCCGCCGCGGCAAACAGGAAATCGCTCGGAACCTGGAGCGTTGCCGAGAGAAGGCCGGCATTGCCATAGCGGACGTCGCCGGGCACCGCCTGACAGACGCGCTGCTTGCGTTGATGCTGCACCAGGCATTTCTGCTCGGGGCAATCTACGAGTTGGACATGTTCGGCGAGATCACGACTCGCCTGTTCGAGAACCTCAACACGCGTTTCTTCAAGTCGTCGAGCGTCAGCAAATTCCTGACCCTGCTCTATGGCGAGATTGAACAGGACGGGAGGTTTCGCTTCATTTCGGCGGCTCATCCGGCGCCGGTTGTGTTCTCTCGCGAATTCGACCGATTTGTCGATATCTGCCCGGAGACATTGACCACTTTTCCCCTCATCGGGACGATGCCCTCGTCGGAAGACATTGATCGCCGAATTTTCAAGCCTTCCCTGGGATTCAAGTCCCGTTATGAGGTAAACGAGATCAAGCTGATGGGAACCGGCGACATTCTGATTCTCTTCACCGACGGACTCTCGGAGCACGAGAGGTCCGGAGAGGCTTTCTTCCCGGCCCACCTCGAGGCCGTCCTAAGACGAACGGCCCACCTGAGCGCACGGGAGATCTTCGAGGCTGTCCAGGAAGAGATTCATGCCTTCTGCATCCCGAAGGACGACATCACTTACGTTGTGATCAAACGCGGGTAGGTGGTCTCCTCGGTCCGGGCTCCCGAAGAACTTCCAGCGGGTTGAGGGAAGCTGGAGTCGCACTCGCCCACATCGCGACCTCGAGGCCGCCCCGGAGCTCGCCGCTGGTCAGGCTCCCAGGCTTCGGAAGACTCGTTGAATCCGCTCCTCGGCCTCGTCGGCCACGGGCTGAACCGCCGGATTGTCAACCATCTCGAACATGGTCTGGGGTCGCGCGAGGGCGACCTCCGCTCCGCCACTTCCCTCAGCCACGACGACGTTGCAGGGAAGCAGCAGACCCACCGAATCGTCCTCGGACAGGGCCCGGTTGGCCAACTTGGGATTGCAGGCTCCCAGGATCACGTAGGGCCGGAAATCGACGTCCAGCTTCTGCTTGAGAGTTGCCTTGACGTCAATCCGGGTCAGGATTCCGAACCCTTCTTCTTTCAAAGCCTGCGTAACCTTCGCTTCTGCCTCTTCCAGGCTTAGGCCCGGAAGGTCCTTCAATAGGCTGTACGGTGCATCTTTCACGATTGATCTCCTCCTTCGAACGAATCCCGAATCGCGACGGAATCTGGCTTGCAGGACCGGTGCCCCGATTTACTGAGTTGCCGAGTGTGCGGCAACGTATTTTTCGAGAGCCGCCTTTTGCGGGGAATCGGGCCGCTTTGCCAGATACTGTCGAAACTCGTTGACCGCCTGGTCCTTCAAACCGGCCGCGTCATAGAGTTGCCCAAGCCGCAGGTGAACGTCGGCCATTCCGTCCGGGTCCAGTCGAATTGCCTCGTTCAGGTAACCGACCGCTTTCGAGCCCTTGCGCATCCCGAGGTAGGCCTCGCCGAGCAGATCATTCGTCTCGGCCCGCTGCGGGTCCAATTGCAATGCCTGGTCCAGCGGTTTGAGAGCGTCCTCGTAGTGCTTTTGGGCTATCAAGAGTTTTCCCAGATTCACGAGGGCGGGCAGGTAATCGTCTTTCGCACGCAGGGCGGAACGGTAGGCCTTTTCGGAATCCCCATAATCACGACTGAGAAAGAGTGCGGTTCCCAGTTCGGTGGCAGCTTCGAAATCTTCGCCATCACTCTTGAGGATCTCCTTGAACAGCTTGGCTTCTGCCTTGTGATCGCCCTTCTCTCCCATCTCGCGTGCCTGATCGAACTTTTTCTGATTGGCGGAGGACCGGACATAAAGCACTCCCCCCTCGGGTTTCACGCCGGTTCCGGTCCACATCAACTCGATGTCCTTCCGGATGTCGGTACTTCGCTGCTCGGCAAGCAGAAACTGCTCCTTATACACGACCTTCGTATCCACCTCGACCGTGAGCACATATTCGCCATTCTGGATACCGTTAAAGCGAAAGCGGCCGTTGGAGGGGACGGTATCCCGTCCAACCACGGCGCCTCCGATTTTCGTCAAGGTCACAAGGAAAGTCGGAGCGGCCTTCACTCCGCCTTCCGGCTCTTGCACCCTGATGTCCCCAAAGATAACGTGCCTGGTGGTACCGAACGGATTTGAGCCGAGGGGTTCCCGTTGTCCCTGACCCATCATGAGAGTGACCGACGCAAGCAACCCAAGAAGCCCGACGACGGTTAAGGGTTTCATACCCAAATCCTAACATAGGCAGCAGATAACTCAATCCGTTATCGCGGCCGATGGCCCTGGTGTTCTGTCACACATCATATGGCACTCTCAGAGTTCAGCGGAGCAGGCCGGCGTTGACCGCATCACTGGGCGGAGGTAGGATGGGACCAAAATTGGCAAGACTACTGGCTATTTTCTCAATTCTGTTTGCGATCCAACCGGTTTGGGCGCAGGCCTCCTGGAAGGCCGGCACCGCAAAGATCGAGATTACCCCTTCCGTCCCCATCTGGATGGCAGGATACGCTGCTCGGGTCAAGCCGGCCGAGGGGACCGCACTTCCGCTATTCGCAAAAGCCCTCGCTCTCGAAGACGGACAGGGCAGACGGGTTGTCATTGTCACGGCGGATTTGCTCGGCTTTTCAGCGCGGTTTGCCGATGACGTAGCCGATGCAGCAAGCAAGAAATTAGGCCTTTCCCGGGATCAGATGCTGTTCAATGCCTCGCACACCCATTCCGGCCCGGCATTGTCCGACGTTCTGCGCATTGCCTACGACATGTCGCCGGAACAGGCCGAAGCTGTCCAGGCGTACACCGACGCCCTGAAGCCGAGGATGGCCGGCCTGATCGAAGAGGCGGTTTCACGCCTGCAACCGGCTCGCATTTCCTGGGGCAAGACGACCGCGACATTTGCCGTCAACCGGCGCGTTGCGACGTCCCGCGGCTACCAGATCGGGGTCAACCGACTCGGTCCGGTTGACCACCGGGTTTCGTTCATGACGATCGACCAGGAAAACGGCGCCCCGCTCGCGGTGCTGTTCAGCTACTCGTGCCACTGCACAACGCTCGGTGCCGACAACTATCGCTACCACGGCGACTGGGCCGGGATTGCCCAGAAACATCTGGAATCCCGCCTGCCGGGCGCGACTGCTCTTTTCCTGAACGGGACTTCGGGGGACGCCAACCCCGCTCCCCGCGGCACCTACGAACAGGCCGAGCGTTACGGTGACGAACTGGCCGATGCTATACTGGACAGCCTGAATGGCCCCCTGGAACCGGTCGATGGGACCATCGCGACACGCCTTGATCGAGCCGTGATTCGGTTTGATCTTCCCCCCAGCCGAGCTGAACTGGAAGCGGGCACTCGATCGGACAACCCCTATATTCAGAAGCACTCCCGCCATTACCTCGAGGTCCTGAACAAAAAGGGAGAGATCAACCGGGATTATTCCTATCCGATTCAGGCCCTGCGGCTCGGAAAGGCGCTTACACTCGTTGCGCTCGCAGGTGAGGTGGTCGTCGATTACTCCATCCGCCTGCGGCGCGAGACGGAGAACCCGGACCTATGGGTGGCGGGCTATTCCAACGACGTATCGTTCTACGTCCCCTCCCGGCGTATCCTGCGGGAAGGTGGTTACGAGGCCAAGGATTCGATGATCTATTACGGACAGCCCGGCCCGTTCGAAGAGTCAGTTGAGGATCGAATCATTTCCCAAGCAACCGATATGGTCAAAGACCTTCAGGCTAAGGAGCAGCCATGAGCAATCTGGTGTCACGACGAGGATTCATTGGGTCAGTGTCTGTCGCGAGCGCAGCCCTGAGCGTCTCGGCCAAGGCCCCTGCGGTAGTTCCCGCGGCTGCAGTTGACGAGCCGCTCGCCCTGCTTGGGGGAAAAGCGGTCCGGACGAAGCCTTTCCCCTCCTGGCCGATCGTTGCTCCGGAAGACCGGACCAGCTGGGTTGAAGTGTTCGATCGCGGGCGGTGGAACCGGGGACCCGAGGTCGCCGGCTTCGAACAAGAGTGGTCCGAAATGCTGGGCACTCCCTTCATAGTGGCGACCGCCAGCGGTACTGCTGCTCTCTATACGAGCCTGAGGGCGTTAGACGTTGGTCCGGGCGACGAAGTAATCGTTCCTCCCTACACGTTCGTGGCGACCATCAACGTGGTGCTCCTGCACCACGCCATGCCGGTTTTCGTCGACAGCGACCGGAAGACATTCCAGATTGATGCCAACAAAATCGAAGCGGCGATCTCCGACCGGACCCGGTGCATTATCCCGGTTCACCTTGGTGGCAACCCGGCAGACATGGATACCATCCTCGAGGTGGGCCGGAAGCACGGAATTCCAGTGCTCGAAGACGCCTGCCAAGCTCACCTTGGGGAGTGGAAAGGAAGAAAAGTCGGGACTTGGGGAAGTCTCGGGTGTTTCAGTTTTCAGGCGTCCAAGAACCTCAACTGCGGCGAAGGCGGATCGATCGCCACTTCGGATCCCGAACTGGCCGCTGCGTGTGCCAGTTTCCACGACGCCGGACGTCCCTACCAGGTCGACTCCGAGCGACGTCTTCGTCCGGGGCCCTCTTCGACCGGCTTCAGCTATGTCCGCCAGGGTGACAACCGGCGACTCACCGAATTCCAGGGGGGGCTGCTTCGGGCCCAACTGCGACGCCTCGAAGAGCAGTCGCGCACCCGGGAGACGAATGCAGCCCGTCTGACTGCCCAGTTGAAGGAAATCCCTGGAATCGCTCCGGCCGAGTCCTACCCGGGCACAACTCGCAACGCGCTCCACCTGTACATGTTTCGCTATGATCCGGAGGCGTTCGCAGGGGTATCGAGAGACCGTTTTCTCGCCGCAATGAAGGCTGAAGGCATTCCCTGCAGTGGAGGCTACAGTCCGCTGAACAAGGAGGCATTCCTGAAGAACACTCTCGAGTCGCGAGGCTTCCGCCGCATCTACGGGGAATCGGCCGCCCGGGAGTTCGAGAAGCGAAACCGTTGTCCGGAGAACGACCGGCTTTGCCGGGAAGCAGTCTGGCTCGGGCAGACCCAATTGCTCGGACCGCCGTCGGACATGGACGAAGTCGCCACCGCAGTGCGGAAGATTCAAAGACAATCCCACAGGCTGGCCTGAGGACTCGTTGCCCACACCTGCATGAAAAGCGCTCCCGGAACCCGCTTGGCACTTGCCTGTTGTCTGGTACTGGCAATCGGGTTCTTCGCCGATGCCCTGATCGGACTCCGAACGGTCATCCCGACCGGTTTTCTCACCCAAACGGAACCGTGGGCTTCGCAGGCACACGGGGCGAGCCAGGAGGTCTCCCAGCAGTATGACCTGCTTTTTCAATTCTATCCCTGGGCTCAGTTTTTCAAGGAGTCACTCGACGCCGGGCGGTTTCCGCTCTGGAACCCGTACAACTACCTGGGCACGCCCTTCTTTGCAAACCCCCAGACGGCGCTTCTCTTCCCCTTGACGTGGCTTCACCTCCTGCTTCCTCTGCGGCTCTCCTTTGGCTGGATCTTCGCCTTCAAGTTGGCACTGACCCTGACCGGGATGCTTTATTTCCTTCGGGAGCAGGGCTTGAGCCCCCTCTCCGGACTCACGGGAGCAGTGATTTTCTCCCTGTCCATGCACACGGTGGTCTCGCTGCCGTTCCCCTACTCGAACGTCACGGTGCTTCTCCCCTGGATCCTTCTCTTCTCGCTGAGGACCTTCCGATCTCCAGGGTGGTTGAACTGGACGCTGACTGCGATTGCGGCGTCCCTGCTAGTCTTCGCCGGCCAGCCCCAGTCCTGCCTGGCCGCATTCCTGGCTGTTGGAATTTATCTCGGCTGCGAACTGATCAGATGGGACTACGGGCGATCTTCGGGATTCAAAAGGCTGATGACAGCCGGATCTGCCCTGGCAGTCTCGATTCCCTTGACGGCGGTCCAGTGGCTTTCCTCGCTCCAGTACGTCGCGGAGAGCATGGTCCCGTACGGCCCACGAATCATCAAGTCGGGTTTTCCCTACGCCCCCGGCTCCTTCCTGAACCTGGTCGTCCCCGACTTCTTCGGCAGCCACCTGCGCAATGACTACTGGGGCTTCCCGGGCTACCACGACATCGCCTTCTACGCATCGATCGTGCCACTTTTACTCGTCCCGATGGCTTTCACGGGCCGCCGTCACAACGGTTGGCGGGTTTCGATCGCCCCCGCACTCCTGGTGGCAACGGCCATCCTGCTTCTCCTCGGTGTGCCCCCTTTTGAGTATTTGCTCGATCTCCCCGGATTCGACCTGATTCGGAGAAACAAGCTGGTTGTTCTGATGATTTTCAGCATCGGGCACTTGTCTGGCCTGGGGGTGCAGCGGATCGTTGACGGATACCGGCCGAGAATCCCGATGGTCGTGGTCCAGGTTCTCAGCTGGGCTACCCTTGTGGCCGGCGCTCTCTGGCGGTTTGCGCCCTACTTGTCGGAGATGGACCCAAGCGGCATCACGCGGGGACACGCCATTCGGACCGGAGCCATACTGCTTCTGGGCGCGCTCGTCCTCCTCGGGTCACAGTCCCGGAAATCTGCCGCCGCCCTCCTGTTGCTTATTCTCATTGACCTGGTGCCGCTGAGCTACCCATTGAACCCAAGGGGAGCGGCGGAGTCACTTTACCCGCGGCTTCCGGCCCTGGATTTTCTCCGTGGCGACCCTCCCAGGACCTACGCCTTCGGCAACCTGCTTCCCTCCAACAGCGGCCAGGTCTATCACCTCCAGGACGTGCGGGGCTACGACGTCATGACTCCCGAGCGCACCTTCCGATTCATGCAGGCCATCGACCCGTCCCTCGGGAACGCGTATCGCTGGCTGACCAGTATCGATCCCGAGAAGATCGGTCCAAACACCCGAATGCGGAGAATCATTGAGCCGTGGTTAAGCAAGGATGGCGGCGAACTGGTCGACTACATGAAGCATGACTCGTACTGGTCGGTTTCCGCTGAAACCGTTCGCTCCTGGGATCTCTTCAGGCTCCTCAATTTCGACTACATCTTGTCGCCGGCGGCTCGCAGCGCGCCGCCGGACCTGTTCCGGAATCCCGAGACTGTAGGCGGGTTCCAGCTCTACACCAACCCGGCAGCTCGCAGGGCCGCACTCTTTGCCGACTGGGAACAAGCCGTTCCGGACCAGGCGTTGGAGATCATGCAAGCTACCGATCTGGAACGGATGGCCGTAGTGGAGACCAGTTCCCTTCCCGAAACTCCGGATGCCACCGGCCTGCCGGAGCCCGAGCGGGTGGAGTGGAGCCCGGAACGGGCATCCTTCTCGACTGAAAGCCCCACAAAATCGGTCTTGGTCGTCTTCGAACGCTACGCACCTGGTTGGCAGGCCGAACTTGAGGATGGGAGGCCGCTCGAGGTCTTTCCGGCAGACTACATCTTCCGAGGAGTTGTGGTTCCACCCGGACGGCACACCGTTAGGTTTCGCTACAGCCCGAGCGGTTTTCGACTGGGGAGCCTCGTTTCCGTTTCGACCCTGCTGCTCCTGTTGCTGCTTCGTGCAGGTTTGCTTCTCCGCGACCGACGACGACCGCACGCCCGCGGCACGACCGGGTACGGCGACTCGGAAACGCCCGCTGCTGCTGCCACCTCCGGGAGAAAGCCGTGATCCTTCGTAAGCTCGCAGTAATGGTGCTGTCGTTCTGCCTCGTGATCGCCATGCTCGAAGTGGGACTTCGCTTGTTGTCATATGATCCGAACCCGTCTCCAATCTGGCGCTACAGTCCCGCCTTGGGCTGGACCATGGATCCACAATCCAGCCGAATCCAGGGCCTCAACGAGACCGGGTTTCGCTTCCGCCCGATGCCCCGGGAGAAACCGCCGGGCGAGGGCCGTATTCTCGTTTTGGGAGACTCTTTCACGGCCGGGATCAGCCTCCCCTTTGACTCCACCATCCCGGGCCGGCTCGAATCCTGGCTGGGACGGGAAAAGAAGACGTGGCACGTCGTTTCGCTGGCGGTTGACGACTGGGGCAGCGCCCAGGAGTTGCTTGCGCTCCAGGAAATCGGGCTTCAGTTCGATCCTGATGCGGTCGTCATCCAGACATTCCCGTTCAATGATTTCTGCAACAATTGCCGCATCCTTGCCGATACCTGTTCTCTCCAGGATCTGCACCGGCCATATTTCGTCGTGCGTGATGGCCGGCTCCTGCGATCAGACCTGCATCCCTGGCGGGAATTTCTGCGCAGCCGGCTCCGGCTTTTCGGCCTCGCGGAAAATGCTTTCGGCACCCCCGTGGGGTCACTCCCCGACGACTTTCTCCCCTCGGAGAGCAACCAGGACCTGCGCCGCCGTGAATACTTCCGATCCCGGGCTCGAAGCCGGGGCCTCGACGCTGAAGGGGCCGTCTACTCGACTACAGCAGACTCTCACCAGCCGGCCGCGATCCGTGACTGCTGGCAGACGACCGAGGCGATTCTGCGTTCCATCAAAGAGACGACCGACCGGAAGAATATTCCTCTTGTGGCGCTGGTCATCCCCTTTCTCAAAAGCTTTCCGGAAGAGTGGGAGTCCCTCGCCGACGTCTTCGACTCCCCGATCGAGGAGGACTATGATACCCGCCGCTTCGAGAAGATCTTTTCCGACCTTGGCGTGCCGACCATCTCGGCTCGTTCCCGCATCGCCGACAGTGACATGCCCTACCCCGACTATTTCCTCTCTCCGGAAGACGGACACCTGAGCGCCTTTGGCCATGCCGAGTGCGCATCCTGGATCATCAGCACCCTCCAGCCTCTGGCGGGACTTTCCCGTCCCGGTCCAATAGTGGAACTGACCGACGCCGATCTCGTCAGCGGAATCGCCGACTGGGAGATTGCCCAGCGGGGCCTCGTCCAGCTCTCCCCGGAGCAGTCCGCGGCGCGGATCGGGGCCGGGAGGGAAATCCGGCTGGAATTCCGTAACCGACGCTTTCGCGCGATTATGCTGGGCGTCGAGGCGGAACCGCTTCAGGCGGGCACGGTTATTCGGATCTTCGTCGATGGAGCTGTGGTTTCGAGCTCTCAGGTTCTGAAGCGGGGGGAAAGGTGGGGATTCGAGCGATCTGTCCCCGTTCGGCCGGGTAGGAACACCGTAACCATTGTGCTGGAACCCGGGCCCGACGATGGCCCGCCCGAGTCTGCGACGCCGAAAGTCCGATTCCACCGCCTGGAGTTCCTGGGAATCCACGATCGGAAAGCGGCTTCGGGATGAGACAGAGGCCCAGGCAACTGAATCCACAAGCTGGATGCCACCCGCTCCCGGGAGTAGACTGAATGTCATGAAGAGCCTGACCGAACACCTGGTTTTCCAGACCAGCAAGCGCCGGGAATACATCAACATCACACCGAAGGTCGAGGAACTGGTTCACCGCAGCGGCGTCCAGGAAGGTCTCTGCCTCGTCAACGCCATGCACATCACGGCGAGCGTGTACATCAACGACGACGAATCGGGCCTGCTCCAGGACTACGACGACTGGCTCGAGAACCTCGCCCCTCACGAGCCGATAGCCCACTATCGCCATAACCGGACGGGCGAGGACAATGGAGACGCCCACCTGAAACGACAGGTAATGGGCCGGGAAGTCGTCGTCGCAATAACCGGGGGACGTCTCGATTTCGGACCCTGGGAACAGATTTTCTATGCCGAGTTTGATGGGCGGCGCCCAAAGCGGGTTCTGGTTAAAATAATTGGTGAGTAGCTGGCCGACCCAGCTTCGGCCCCAAGGCCGGTCGCCGTAGAGGACTGCGGGAGTCGAACAAATCCGGCCGGAACTTCGTAAAGATTAGGCAATGGACATTTCACAACTCGCTCTGGCGTTCGGCTCCAGTCTGGCCGCAGGACTGAATCTCTACCTGACCGTGCTCAGCCTCGGGTTGCTGAATCGTTTCAATGTCATCCATCTGCCCAGCGATCTCCAGGTTCTCTCCAATCCCTGGGTTCTTACGGCAGCCGGTGCCCTGTTCATAATCGAGTTCATCGCCGACAAGATTCCCTACGTCGACAGCACTTGGGATGCGGTTCACACCTTCATTCGTACCCCGGCCGGGGCCATTCTCGCCGTCGGAGCCATGAGCGGAATGCCTTCCCACTGGACGTGGATCGTCGCGCTTCTGGGTGGCTTCGTCAGCTTGTCCGCGCACGGGGCCAAGGCGAGCACGCGACTTGCGGTGAACGCAAGCCCCGAACCTTTCAGCAACTGGACGCTCAGTTTTCTGGAGGACGGAGTCAGCCTCGGAATCTTGTGGCTGATGAGCCACCATCCTTACCTCGCGATTGGGGTCGGCCTGGCTCTGATGGGGCTATTCCTCTCCGTGATCTATATCTTCTTCCGGTTCCTGAGGCTTCTATTCCATCCCCGGCAGGCACGCGTTCCGGCTTGAGGCCAGCGCAAACCGGGTCTGATTGCTGAACATCTGGAAGAACCAGCGGGTGACAAACCAGAACCCGGAACGGCCCGTCACCGCACGGACGTTGCCCTGCTTCACGGCCTTGATCACCGATTCTACCGAAGGCTCAGCGTATATTTCGGAGTAGTTCACGCCCAACTGGGAGAGGAAATGAAGATCGTTGTTGGCTACCAGGGGAAGGCCCGCCCGGGCGGCCTCCTTTCGGGCCCGGCAGTTGAAGTCGAGGCCCGTCATGAAGAGCGAACTCAGCTCCACAGCGTCAAAGAGGTCGATCCATTCGAAAAACTTCCTGCGCAGTGCTGACCTGACCGGGTAGAAGGGGTGAGGGGCAATTACCATCTGTTCGGGCCCCTTCGCCTTCCGCACGTCGCTGACTTTTCGCCAGGACGGCCGATAGTCCGGGAAATTGTAGAGGAGAATGTGACGCCGTTCGATGGTGGCTTCTACAGCGGGAATAAGGAGAACCCCCAGGTCGCGGGCATAGTCGCTTAGCTCTTCGGAGAAGTGGAGATGGTTGTGGTTGGTAATTGCCAGGACTTGGAATCCCGCCTCTGCACACTTCCGGATCAGGGTCTTCGCGGGGATGGTCACCATCCGCCCCCCGTCAACGGGGTCTTCAGCAGTGTGAGTATGCAGATCCGCTTTCAACCACTCGGGCACTCAGATACCTCCCTCCACCGGTGATGCAGCATTGAGCCCGTCCCAGTCTACAGGAGATCCGATCCCAACAATTCGACCTCAGCCCGCGCCGGCTTTCCCGGTCGTTCGCGGGCAACCCTGTCACCGCAACCGCGATTTTGATCGATTTTCCAAACCACGAAGTCACTAAGGACGGCAAAGTTCTTATGGTTTCAAGACACTGAAAATCTTTGCACGCCCGGTATTTTCATAGTTGATTCTGAACATATGTTCATAATAAAATTATCCTTTCATGGCTAGGCCCTGTTGCTGCAGAAAAGTGAACGCAGAACCTGGTGCGGCATACTTCAAGCCGCAAGGTGTCCCGATGCGGGTCCTCGAAGAGGTCAACCTGACTCTGGACGAGTTTGAAGCTCTCCGGTTGGCCGATCACGAGGGACTCTACCAGGAGGCTGCCGCCGAGCAGATGGGGATATCGCGCCCAACCTTTTCCAGGCTCGTCGCGGAGGCTCGACGAAAGGTGGCCCGATTTCTGGTCCGGGGCACGGCGCTCAAGATCGAAGGAGGCGTTGTCTCGATGGAAAAGCCTGCTCCCGATGGCAGGAAAGAGGACAACGGGACGTGGACCGATCATGAATGCGATCGGCGTCGCCGGCGGTGTCAACAAGCCCAGGAAGCACGAAACTCGCTCAAACGTGAAACGGATAGAGATCGATCCGGCTCAAGCCAGGTCGAAGGAGACAACCGATGAAAATACTGATTCCTATCGCTACCAACTACGGGCTGGACAGTGCCGTCTATGGGCACTTTGGATCAGCTCCGGGATTTCTTCTCGTTGACGAAACAGGTGAAATTCTCGAAGCTATCGACAACCAGTCGGACCATCACGAGCACGGCCATTGCAGCCCGCTCTCCCACCTGACCGGCCGGGAAGTCGATGCCGTCGTCGTCGGGGGAATTGGGCGGGGGGCCCTGTCTGCACTGAGGCAGGCCGGAATCCCAGTCTATTCCTCCAACAATGGAACCGTGGAGGACGCCCTGAAAGGCCTCACTTCCGGCCAACTGAGACCGGTAAACGAACTGGATTCCTGTGCCGGGCATGGCCACCAGGGAGGCTGTCACTGAACCGGGTGATCCGGTGCATGATGGAATGCCAGTTCACACCGGGACCGCTGCCCTGCTGTGAACTGGGCAACCGAGAAAACTGCCCGTCGCTCCCCACGGATCCGGCAAAGATGTTTTCATTTCCATGGTCGGAGCTGGATGCCGGTTCGGTTGACGCAGGCACCCAAAGCAGGGTATTCGGTTCAGATGGAACTGAAATTCTGCCGGTGCCTGTTGCTGTTGATCTCGATCACGTTGCTTCTCCCCTCCTGCGGCTGGGATTCCGACCGCGCAACCGAACCGGCGCTTACTCAAGACCTCCGTCCGGAGGTCCCGACGGTCGTCCGTACCGGGGCTGTCGCTCCCGATATCCTGGCCATTTCCATTCAGGCTCAATGGGTCCAACCGCACTCCCAGGTCCCCTACGAAGCCGAACCGGACGATCAGATTCACGAGGAGACCAACGAACGGGGGATTGTCGTCGCCCGCACCCTGTTTCGGGACGGCAATCCGATCGGCTGGATTGCCGGCAAAGATCAAAAGACACTGACCCTGTTCGAGAAGATCCGGGGCGAGGCACTCGACGCCGATCAACTGGCAAACCCGGCGAACTACGCGGTCACCTGGACCGATGAAGCCGGGTCCGAGAAACCGCTCGTTCCGGTCGCAGTCTTCCGCAAGAGCCGGCCGACGAACTGGGTCGAGCCCACGCGGGAAATGCCTGTCGAACACACCGTCTACCTGAAACTTCCGGCCAGTCTACAGGACGGCACCTCCTACCAGGTCACTTTTCGCAATCTCAACGTCACTCCGGACACCGTAACCTACCTGCATCGCCCGATGGAGAATCGGAGCGATGCGGTCCACGTTTCGCAAGTGGGGTTCAGGCCCGACGATCCGGTCAAGACTGCATTCCTCTCGGTATGGCTCGGAACCGGAGGCGGATACACCTACCCCGAGCCTCCGAAGTTCCGAGTCGTCAGCGATGACCGGGGCGCTACCGCCTACCAGGGACAGTCACTCCTGGTTCGTGGCGCGAACGGCCCGGACGCCCCCTCCTCACCGCAGATCTCGAGCGGAACGGCCGTCTATCGACTGGACTTTGGCGATCTGTCGGAGGAGGGCCGGTACCGGGTCTGCGTGGATGGCATCGGCTGCAGTTACCCGTTTCAGCTGGGACCACGTGCCTGGCTGGACGCCTTCAAGACCAGCATGAAAGGCTTTTACCACATTCGGAGCGGCATTGAACTGGGACAACCCTTCACCGGCTACCGGCGCCCTATGGGCTATCACTCCGGCGACGGGTTCAACGTGGTGGACTCGACGACGACCTTGATGAATTCGGGCGACGGCCTCAACTGCCTGGGAACCGACAAGGACAGATTCGGCAACCTGGTTGCAGGCAAGGTCGAGAAGCTGGTCACCAACGCCTGGGGAGGCTACCAGGATTCGGGCGCCTGGGATCGCCGGATCGTCCACCTGCGCCCCAGCCGCCTTCAACTGGAACTGCTCACCCTGTTCCCCACTTACTTCGCATCTCTCGACCTCGAAATCCCGGAATCGGGCAACTCGCTTCCGGACATCCTGGACGAAGCGATCTTCAACGTCAGCTGCTACCGGCGGATGCAGGAGCCTGACGGAGGTGTCCGGGGAGGGATCGAAGCCGAAGCCAGTCCCAGAGCCGGGGAAGCCAGCTGGCAGGAATCCCTCACGGTGCTGGCCTTCGCCCCCGACATCTGGTCGAGCTACTATTATGCCGGGTTGGCCGCCCGTGCCGCCTTCCTTCTCGAACAACGAATGGACGTCAGCGCTCCGGCCTATCGTCGAACCGCCCTCATGGCCATGGAGTGGGCCGAGAAGCGCTACCCGGACTGGCTGAATGATTCGTCGATTCCTCGAAAGCCTGAAACCGTCCGGTATGAACGGCAACTGGCAGCACTCGAGCTCTATCGGCTGACCCAAGACCCGAGATGGCACATGGTCTTCCGCGAGGAACCCGTTCTCGAAAACCCGGACACCGCCGATCCGTTAATGGACGCGAACGTCGGAGACGCCGCCTTTCTTTACGCCACGATGGACGAAACCCTGACCGACCCGGACCTCCGCAAGAAGGCACGGGCGGCGGTAATCGCCGATGCTGAACGGGCCCTCGAGTTCCAGACTGACAGCGCATTTGGCCTCACCTCATCCGATCCTGATCGCCCGCCAGGAGACGGTTTTTTCAGTACACCGGACGTCGTACAGCTTTGTCGAGCACACTACCTGACCGGCGAGGTGCGTTACCTGGAGGCAATCGTCCGCGCGACGCAGTACTCACTGGGAGCCAATCCCTCCAACCTGGTCTACACCACCGGCCTGGGGATCAACCCGCTTCGAAACCCGTTTCACATCGACAGCCGGGTTTCCGGGCAGAACGCACCTTCCGGCATCACCGTTTACGGTCAGTTCGACTACGCCCGCCAGCACGGCGACGAGAAGGCTCTCGGGCCACTCCGTCATGAACTGGGAACGGCCTGTGTCCCCGATCCTTTGAGCTGGCCCCTGACGGAAGCATACTTCGACGTTTACCGCTGGCCCGCGATGACCGACTGGACCCCTCAGCAGACCATGGGGACGGTTTCGTACGTCTGGGGATACCTTGCCGCCCGGCCCTAGCCTGAGACAGTTTGAGCCTCCGCGGCTCAAAACACCCTTGCCAAATTTCGCCTTATGAATCATCCGAACGCTCCGCGGGAGGCGAGGCTAACGTCTGCAGCGGGAGCCAGATTCCCGGCTCCCGGTTCTGGCGCCCTATCGCTTGACGATTCGAAAACCCCGGTAGCTTTCCGAAGCCTTGAGATCTTCTTCCTTTGTCTTCGCTGGAAGATCGGCGCTTCCGCCTTTCAGGAGTCCGGAGCCGCTCTCTCCGATCACCCACTCCGCAACGTTGCCACCCAGGTCAAAGACCAGGTCCTCGTCACCCGATCCCTGGAACTGCCCCACCTCCAACAGCAGAGGAGCCGGTCCTTCCAAACTTGCCGCCGCTTCTGCAAGTCGATCCCGATCCTCCGGATTTGGAGAGTACCCGGCCCAGTAGTCCAGAGTATTCTGGTTACCGTTCCCCGAACCGTAGATCCGGCTCGCATCGTCGACGGTAGGTAGTTCGTAGGTTTCTCCAGTATTTTCGGACAGCCATGCGGCATAGGCCTTCGCCCGGTCGAACGTGATGCCACTGGCGGGGTAGTTTCCAGTGCCCTCGGGAAACCGGTAGTCCGGTGCAAAATCGGAGTATTGGGCCCGGGTAACCTCGAAGCGGGCTATCTGGACTCCCTTGTATGAGACCGTCTCCGGGACGAGTACGCCATTCTGCAGGACACCGTAAACCTCACCCGACCGTGACGCCTGGTGAGCTTGAGCGAACGCTGGAGCGGAGACCCATCCTTGACCGCGGGGTTGCCGGTGTCCGGCGTCTCGAAGAAATAGCGATCGAACCAGGCCAGGTCTTCGTCGAGCTTGCGTTTCTGGTGCTGGTACTGCCGCAACCCGTGAGGCTCACCGGGAAACACCACGAACCGGACCGGCGTTTTCGTGGCCTGCTGGAGGACCCTGAAGTGGGACCAACTCTGGCTGGGCGGGACGTTGACGTCGTCGGTGCCCGTGTAGAGGATCGTCGGAGTCGTGTCATCCTTGAGGCGAAAATAGGGTGACTTTTTCACGTAAAGTTCGGGATCCTCGTAAGGGGGCTTCCCGAAGTAGTAATTGTCGAAGGAGGCCCCGAACATCACATTGCCCCAGTCGCTGATCCACTCCACGTCGCCGGCCCCGGCTGAAGCCACCTTGAAGCGATGGCTCCGGGTGACCAGTTCGGTGGTCAAGATGGCGCCGTTGGACCACCCCATCGATCCCAGACGGTCCGGGTCGGCCAGCCCCTTTTCGATTAAGTAATCGACTCCGGCTTCCAGGTCAACTCTCTCGAGGTCGTAATACTTGCCACAGCAAATGGACTCCACCCACTTCAGCCCGTAGTTACCGCTGCCGTGATAGTTCACGCTCAGGACGAAGGCCCCCTTTTGGGCCAGGAGAACTCGAGGATAAGCCCAGGATTCGCTCCAGGAGTCGCCATCAAATCCGGCGGGGCCACCGTGAATGGCCAGCATAAGAGGATAGCGCTTGCCCTCCTTGTAGTCGAACGGATAGTAGAGCAAGCCTTCGACCTGGTCGCCGTCGGCACCTTTCCAGCTGATGATCTCCACCCGCTCACGGGGCTTCTTTTCATAGGACGGGTTCAGATGGGTCACCTGCACCGGCCCATCCAGGCTTGTTCCGGAAAAGACACCACGATAAAGCTGCTCCGGGATTGCTGCGGTGCTGTACTCGTAGACAACGGTCTTTCCGTCCGGTCCCACCTTCCATCCCCAGATGTTCTTCTGGTGCTCCGCCGAAATGTCGCTTCGCGACCAGGCAAGCCCATTCTTCACATAGTGCGCCGGCCGGTACCGCACTCCGTCGGCGAGCAGGGCGATAAACCCGTCGGTCGTCGCCTCGACGGCATCCCCAATTCCCCGGTCGCCCCAATCGAGGTCAATCTCCACCGTGCCCGCCGTTGCGAGGTCGTGGTAGTGGAGCTTCGTGATCGTAGCGGTGAAATAGAGCGGGTCAGTGGAATATTCCGTCTCATAGTAGAACCCCGATGAGTCCCGGGCCCACTCGACCCCTCTCAAAGCCAGGCGCTTGCCGGGATCGATTTCGCGAACCTCGCCCGAATCGACACTGGTCAGATCGAGGGAGGGCGTGATTTTCTGGTCAAAAGAGTAGCTCAGGCTCCGCTGATGGACGGACACGACCCATTTCCCGTCCGGAGAAACGCTGATACCCCGAACCCAGTCGTCATTGTGGGTCAACCTGGTGACCGACTTGTCCTTCAAGTGGAGAACGAAGATGCGTACAGGGGGGGTGTGCTCGGCATCATCGATTACCCTGGAGTTGTCCTTCCTCTTTTTGACCTCCTGCTCGTACAGAGCGGGGTCTTCTTCAGCGGTGAAAACGATGGTGTCATCGTCTTTCCACTCGAATTCGTTAATGTCCCGGTCGATGTCGCTGACCGGCCAGGGTTCACCGCCGGCAAGGTTCAGCATCCAGATGGCCGTGCTGTTCCCTTCGTCACCGTCCTTGCCGGGAGCCGGTCGCGATGAGAGAAAGGCAATCCTCTTGCCGTCGGGTGACCAACGGGGATTGCGGTGTGAGTATTGCCCCCGGGTCAAGGGAACCTCCTGGTCGGATTTCAGGGAGCTCAACACGAGGTTGGAAATCGTGCGGCCCTTTTCCTTGTCCATCTGGGCTTTCACCCAGACCAGCCAACTGCCGTCCGGGGAGATCTGGTAATCCCCCGCCCGCTCGGCAAGCAAAAGGTCGTCCGGAGTCCAGCGGGTCCCATTGTCCGCCGCCAGGAGTGATACCGGGGTGGAACAGGCCCAGAGAAGCAGGAGCAGCGTCAGTTTGAGCAATCTCTTGTTGACCATTTGAGAGATAATCCTAATGGCAAACCAAGGGCAGCTGCAATCGGCGCCGCTGCCGCATCAGTAGGAGGAGTAATGGTTCATCGTCTAGTCTGGGCACTTGCAGGAGTTACCTTGGTGGGAGGAACAGTCATGTTTGGCCAGTACGGAAACTCAGAAACCGGGACAAAATCGGGTCCCTTCCCCTGGCCCGACGGCAAGCGGGTAGCCCTCAGCCTGAGCTTCGATGACGCGCGTCCCAGCCAACTCGATAACGGCGTTCCAATTCTGGACCGTTACGGTGTTCACGCCACTTTCTATGTCCAG
Source organism: uncultured Acidobacteriota bacterium (assembly GCA_963777605.1). Taxonomy (GTDB): domain Bacteria; phylum Acidobacteriota; class UBA6911; order RPQK01; family JAPXNP01; genus CAVZRV01. The sequence continues at coordinate 222,751 of CAVZRV010000030.1, read as the reverse complement.
GCAGGACCGGCTCGCGGCCGGGCCGCCGATTGGAAGAAGGCGGCAGTGACCGGCCACGAATTGGGCAACCATAGTGAGCATCACCCGTGCACGGGGAACTTCCAGTGGTCACGGGATCGCGCCCTGGAGAATCAGGATCTGAAGAGTATCGCGGAAGAGATCGACCTGGCCAACCGTTCCATCACCAACCTGCTGGGCATAACTCCGACCACGTTCGCATACCCCTGCGGGCAGAAATTCGTGGGGCGGGGCCGGCTCACCCGGAGTTACGTACCCGTTGTCGCCGAGCGATTTCTGGCCGGCAGGGGTTGGCGTGACGAGGGACCGAACGATCCGAATTTCTGTGACCTGGCCCAGCTTCTCGGAATGGAACTCGATGGACTGAACTTCGAGCAGGCCCGAACGCTCATTGAGTCAGCGGCTTCCCAGGGAGCCTGGCTGATCTTCTGCGGACACGACATCGGGCCCGAATCCCACTCACAAACAACTCTCACCGACACGCTGGAACAGATCTCTCGATATTCCTCAGACCCGCATTCGGGCGTCTGGATCGAAACTGTCGACCGGATCGCCCGCTACGTCGAGGCAAATCGATCAGAAAAATCTCAGTGAATCCCCCGACCCGTCCGGCATCGAACGGGCAGCGGGAGGAATCGAAGGGGTCACCTTCGGCTGAGAGTTCGTGGCCCGAACCTGTTTCCGGCCGCGTGCGGAGTCCGACTTGTCTTTGTCGTCGATCTTGAACTGCGCCACCAGCGAGGTCATCTCACCGGCGCGGTGGGCAAGTTCGTTCGAGAGGCCGGACGACTGTTCCGCCGTGGCGGACGTGGTCTGAGTCACCTGGTTGACCTGGCCGAGCGCCTCGGTCACATTCTGGACATTCTCGCGCTGACGTTCCGACGATTCCGCAATATCGGTCACCCGTCTACTCACTTCACCGACCATCTCGTTGACCCGCTCGAGGGTTTCCAGCGAAGATCGATTCAGTTCAAAGCCAGTGTCGGCACTTTCGACGGCAGACTCGATCAGCAGCGAAGTCTCGCGGGCGGCGTCGGCGCTCCGCATGGCCAGGTTTCGGACTTCTTCGGCGACCACGGCGAATCCTTTTCCGGCCTCACCGGCGCGGGCCGCCTCGACGGCTGCATTGAGAGCCAGCAGGTTGGTCTGGAACGCGATCTCATCGATCGTCTTGACGATCCGGGCGGTCTGATTGGAGGACTCTTTGATCTTCTCCATCGCCTGGGCCAGGCTCCGGACCCCATTGACTCCATCGGTCATCGCCGCACGTACGCGTCCGGCATCCTTTTCCGCCTCTTTGGCTCCCTTGGAGTTGGCCGCCGCCATTGAGTTGACCTCCTCCAGGGTCGCCGAGATTTCTTCGAACGAACTGGCCTGTTCCGAAGCCCCCTGGGCCAGTGATTGACTGCTGGAGTCAATCTCAGTGGCAGCAACGGAAACCTGCCGCGCCGCCTCGATCACCGAATGGAGGCTCTCGCCCAGGTTTGTCGCCGCAGTATTGAACGCAGTTTTCATGTCGAGAAATGCACCACGGTAGTCACCCACCATTCGGCTGGTCAAGTCACGGTCCGCGATTTGCACCAGGACTCGCCCCGCTTCCTCGACGGGGACGACGATGGCGTCCAGCGCCTGGTTGAAGCCGGAAAGCATCTCCTGGTACCCGCCTTCGAACTTCTCCGCTGAGGCGCGCACGCCGAGCTCTCCTTCCCGGACCCCCGAAATCACCTGCCGCATTTCGGAGACGACTTCGTTCAAGGTTTCCGTCGCAGCGTTGATATTTCTCGACAACTCGTCGGCATTGCTCCGGACCTCGAGGCGGTCGTCCAGGTCGCCCCGCTTGAGGCTGTCGGCCGAAACCGCAACGGAGTGGATGTACTCTATGAGAGCCCGAAACGACTTCGCCAGAGTTCCCATCTCATCTTGAGAATCGAACTTGATGGTCTGATTGAGGTCGCCCTTCGAGATCCCCTCCGCAGCCCGGGCCATCTCCCCCAATGGCCCTGTAACGGAGCGGATCAGATAGACCAGGACTCCTGCGAGGAGGGCCAGAAGCACCACGCTCGTGACGGCAGCCCGCCGGGTTGACGAGCGCAACTCCGCGGCTTCCGCGGTGGTCCACTTCTCCAGTCCAACGTATCCAAGCACGTCACCGACCTTTTTGTCGCTGTGACAATCGAGACACACCGCATCAGCATGGAAAGGCCGGACTGCGAGCAGGAACGGGTTGCCGTCCTGCGCCTGCCGGGGTTCGAAATAAGTGCCCTCCGTTGCAAACTTGTCCAGTTCGAAGGACTCAGACCGGCTCGAATCGGAGGAGAGCTGAGTCTCGCCGTCCTCGTCCAGGAGGAATGCCCAGCGGATGTCCTTCTCTTCCTTGAGTCGCCGGAAAGTCTCTTGGGCGGAATCCATGTCCGCCTTTACCATCGCGTTGTAAATCGTAGATTCGAGCACACCCGCGAGAGTTCCGGTCTGTACCTCGAGACGTTCCTCGTTACTGGCAGATCGGAAGTTCCAATCCATCACCCCGAGAACCGTAAATGCGAGAGCCACCAAACCCAAAACCGGGATTGTCAGCTTTGAGAAAATGCTTCCAAAGCGGAGTTGTAACCTCATCTTTCCCTACCTCCAGAAACTTCAAGCGCCTTCACTCCGGACTGATGTCCGTTCCCTTCTGGCTATTCTGATCGGCGCGAGCCGTCACTTCCTTTAGAGAAAAAAGTCGCTAAGCCTCAAAAAGACAGCGAGTTATCAACAAAGCTGCAGAAACGCGGAGAAATCAAGAAGGGAGTGAGAACCGCTTTGGACGCTATTCCCAGAAAACAGGGTCGCCGGTTTGAATAACGCAGTCGTTGAGCACGATCCCGTAGGCGCCGCCGCGCCACTCCGGGCCGAGAGCCTTTCTGAGGCCGGGGACGGCTTCGTCCATTCGCTCACACGGCCTCGTCTCTCCGGCAATTTCGAGACGCAAGTCACCGACTCGAAGGATTCGCCCCCGGCTTTCGGCAAGGGCCACCCCGGAAATGAGCAGGTTTGCGCGGCGGACAATGGGGTCAACCGACCGGCCAAGTTCACCACTGACCTGATCGAACACTTCACTTTCCACGACCGTAACCTGGCGCCTTCCACCCTGGTCGGCATTGCCTTCAAGTCCACGGCTGGATAGTGCACGGCAGGACTGGACCGGATCCATGGGCCCCCGGTGAGCTCGCTTGATCCAGATTGAATCGAGTGTTGCCGCCACGCTGCGATCCTTCCTTCAGAATCCGACCTTTTGACCGTCAACGACCACCCACCCGCCGGCAAGGGCGTGACCGCTGTGCTTGCTTTTCAGGTAGATGAACCCTTCGACTTCACCGCCAGGCTCGACGGTGACCGGCTTGAGTCTGTACTCCTCGAGCTTATCTCTCAGAGCAGGGCCGGTTCCGGCATCCAGCTTACCGGCACCCGGGTTGACCGTGCCGCTGCGGGACATCCCTCTCGCATGTGCAATGTTGGGATTCGGATAGGAGGAAGGATAAGGATTCCCGTAGGTGACATCACCGTGCAGGGGAACCGGTCCCGAACCATGGTAGTACTTCAGGATCTTCGGCGCGATTTCAGTCGGCTCGGCCGTCTTGAGCTGTTTCTTCTTCGGGCTGTAGACCTCCATGGCAGCGGGGTCGAGCTGTACCGGCGCGCCCGACTGGTTCACGAACCGGATTCGGAGGACCGCAAACCCCGCGTCGAATACCTGGAACGGAAAGTCGTTGGGCAGGTCCTTTCGCATGAGAGAAGCAGCCTCAGCCTTGCAGTCTCCGCAGGACCCGGCCCTCACGAGTGCAGCGTTAGCCGAACAAAGAACGGACACGCAAGCGAGCAGCAGAAAGGGGCGAGGCATTTCGCCACTATAGCAGACAAGAACTGCCCGCGATAGAATCGAAGGTGTTCACATCGTATGAAAGGAAGGGGAGATGCTAGATCGTAGAAACTTCATCAAGACATCGGCGGCGACCGCAATGCTGAGCTGCTTTCCTGCCGGACTATCCGGCCTGGCACGCCAGGCGGGATCCGGACAGATCGAGAAACGGTCACTTGGCAAGACCGGAGAGATGATCTCCATGATCGGGTTCGGCGGTATTGTGGTGATGAACGCCACCACGGGCCAGGCTGCTGATCGGGTCGCCGAAGCCATTGACTACGGGGTTAACTACTTTGACGTTGCCCCAACTTACGGTAACGCCGAGCAGATGCTGGGACCGGCACTCGAACCGTATCGAAAGAATGTCTTTCTAGCCTGCAAAACCGAGGCTCGGGACAAGGCGGGAGCACTCAAGGCGTTGGAAGGTTCCCTGAAGCGCCTGCGTACCGATCACTTTGACCTGTACCAGATGCACGCCGTCACCTCGGTGGCGGAAGCCAAACAGATCCTGGGTCCCAACGGGGCGCTGGAAGCCTTTCAGCAGGCCCGCAAGCAGGGCAAGATCCGCTTCATCGGGTTCTCTGCCCACTCCGTAGAGGCAGCCCTGACGCTGCTGAACGGATTCCGTTACGATACGATCCTGTTCCCGTTCAATTACGGGACCTGGAATTCCGGAAACTTCGGTCCCCAGGTGCTCGAGAAAGCCCGCGAGAACGGAGCCGGAATTCTCGCACTTAAGGCGATGGCGAAACAACCCTGGCCGGAAGGGGCGGAACGACGCTTCCCAAAGTGCTGGTACGAGCCGTTGTCGGACGAGAACGAAGCACGGCTGGGCCTCTACTTTACCCTGTCCCACCCGATTGCGGCTGCGGTTCCGCCCGGAGACGAAAACCTGTTCAAGATGGCTCTCCGACTGGCGGTGAACTTCAAACCGCTCGACAACGAGGCGATCACCAGGATCAAGCAGATGGCTCAATCGCGGCCGCCTCTGTTTACCTACCCGTCACCGAATGCCTAGTGTCCTCGGTCGGCGGCCGGCGCTTCGATGACGCGATTGCCGAGGAGTTCCTTCAGCGGATTCTCCGCCGGGTAGGCATGCCCCCGGTGCTGCAGGAACGCCTCGGCGTATTCGATCTTGCGTCCCGCTACCTTTGACGCCTCGGCTCCCCGCGTCCGGTCCCAACGCCGCAGGCTCTCCAGATACTCGTCGATTCCATGGTGAGCCTTCAGCCAGTTCCGCTGGCTCGCATGACAGGCCAGCAGCCCTTCCTTCTGCTTAATCCGGTCCGTGACATCGACGTAGAAATGAGGAACCACCCGGTTTCCGAGAATGTCGATGCTTTCGACCGGCGAGCCGTAAAGCAGGGCGGGTACGGCAGCATCCGGCGCCGGCACTACCGACGGCGCAACCTCGAAGTTCGGGGCAGGAGCGCCAAAGCAGGCCGTGCGCACGAGGCGGCTGGTCATCTCGTGATCGACCATGTAGTCATGGGGAGGGTGCGTAAATACCAGCCAGGGGTTCACCTCTCTCACGAATCCGGTCACCTTCCGTAACCCCTCTTCGTTGTAAAAGATACAAAGATCCCTGAACTCGAGACAGCGATAGGTTGCGCCAAGCAGCCGGCACGCTTCTTCGGCTTCTCCCCGGCGAATCCGGCTGATTTCTTCCGGATTCCATTCTTTCGACCCGCAGTCCCCCGGAGTCAGCGTTGCAACGTGCAACTCATATCCCAGTTCCTTCAACTGTGCCAGGGTCCCGGAACACAGAAACTCAACATCGTCGGGATGAGCCCCGACCGCCAGCACTCTTCGATTTTCTTTCCCAGTCTCCATCAGACAACCTTTCTCTTGAACAATGCAGAAGCCAGCGCCGCAGTCAGAATGCACCAGGTCGCAAACAGCGCGCCCGGCATCGCCGTTTCCGGCCCAAAATGCCGCAGCGCCAGGGCGACACCGAGACCGGCGTTCTGCATCCCTATCTCGATCATCAAAGTCAGTCGGTATCGTCGATTGAACCCGTACAGCCCCCCCAGATACCATCCAAGAACGTAGCCCAAGCCGTTGACGAGCACCACGAGGGCGAATACCCGAATGCCGACTGTGAGAAGGCGGGCCTGATTGGCAGCTACCGCGTACCCGATTATTACCACGATTGAGACCACCGCAACCACCGGAGCCAGTTCACCTACCACGGCCGCCGTCCGACCCAGCCGCCTCCGGATGATCATCCCCAAGAGGAGCGGGAGAAGCACGGTCCAGAGAATCGTCAACATCATCGGCCAGAATGGAATCGGCAGGAAGGCCCCCCCCAACCACTCCACCAGGAGTGGCGTGAGAACGGGAGACAGGAAGGTTGCAACGCTGGTCAGGGTCACCGAATAGGCAACGGCGCCGCCTGCCAGGTAAACCACCACGTTACTCGCCATCGCACCTGGTGCACACCCGACAATCACAAAACCTAGAGCGACTCCCGGGCTCAACCCTCCGTACCAGGCGGCCAGGAATCCGAGGAGGGGCATCACGGTGAACTGAGTCAGGATCCCAAGCGTAATTTCCCGCGGTCGCTTGATCGTGTCCACAAACTCCGAGGGCTCCAGCACGACGCCCAGCGCCAGCATGGTCGCCGCAAAAAACCAGAGAAACGAGTCACCGAAAATCAGGAATACCGACGGATGCAGCAACGCAACGATGGCCCCTACCAGGGTCAGCGGGGCCAGTGAACGGGCAATGAGACGAAGGAGTTGCTGCGAGACCAGACCTCTCATGATGCCCATTCAGAACTCCATAATCCGGTCACGGCCTCAGAATTTGAGAAAGATCCAGGTGATCAACACCAGCCCAATCGCAAGACCCCAGCCGATCACGAATCCACGCAGATCGTGCGAGAACGCCCGCATGAAAGGAACTCCTGCCGCTCCCTTACGAGGACGGAGCAGATTGACCAGGAGCAGTTGCCGGCCCGATTCCGCGTTGGCCCGGACGTCTTCGGACGACGGCTCCGGCAAATCGGCATGTTCGTCGGACTCGCCCCCGTCAGCCGGAGTATCCAACCGCCCGAAAAAGGAACTGAGCTGGTCCCGATTCTCCTCCGGAGTCAACAGGCTGACCACGACCAGGGTCACAATCCCCGAAAGCAATGCCGCCAGGAACACGTTGGCGTCCCAACTGTCCAAACGCTCTCCCATTGCAGCGTAGAGTCCGAAATTGACAATCAAGGCGACAATCATGCTGGCAATGGCGCCCCAGCGATTCGCTCGGCGCCAGAAAATTCCGCCGAGGAGGCTGACTCCCATGTAGGTGGCGAGTGTCTCGGTAAGAAGAAAAGAGTAAAGCACCCGGTCAATCAGGAAGAGCGCGTAGAGGACACCGAACATGGTGACCACGAAGCCACTGATCCGGCCAACCCAGAGATAGTAACCGTCGGACCGCCCCTGAGCCAGGTGCTTGCGAAACAGTCCCTCGGTGAAGAGCGCTCCGCTATCGACCATGAATGCCGAGCAGGTGGACATGTTGGCGGCCAGGATACTGGCAATCAACAGCCCGAGCGACCCGGGAAAGAGCAGGTGGCGACAGGCAAATCCAAACGCGTCCTCGGGATCGTTCAGGGAATCGATTCCGAACATGCCGCGGGCCACCATTACGGCGACGATAATTCCGACAAGCGCCCAGCCCACGGTGCAGATTCGCTTCACGTAGTTGCCGTAGTAGAAACCGATCCGGCAGGTGTTCTCGTCCTTGCCGGTTCCCACCGCGGCCAGCATGTGTGGCTGGGCCATGATGCCGATCAGGCCGTTGACCGTCAGCATGACAATGACCCACACGGTGATGCCTTCCGGGGCGGAAAGAGAGAACATGTACCCATCCAGAGTTTCTTTCATTCCTCCCAGCCCCCCTACGGCCGACCATCCCAATGGAACCAGCATGAAGGAGAGTGCGATGATCAGGAACCCCTGGAAGAAGTCGGTCCAGGCGGTCGCGATGAGTCCCCCGACGAAACTGTAGAGGATGAAGATGACCGTCATCGCGATCACGATGTTGTTGACCCCAATGTCACCCCCCCCCGCCTGGTTGATCACCTTGGCCGCCCCCTTGAGCATGCTGGCCGTGTTGAGAGTGAAATAGGCGAGGGCGAAGACCGTGTAGACTCCCCCCATCCAGGCCCCGTAGCGGTCTTCGGTCAACTCCGCGATCGTGGTCCGGCGGATCCGGCGAAAGACGGGGGCCATGATCCAGTAGAAAGGGGTCGCAAACAGGTTCTTCCAGTGAAACCAGATCCCCGACATTCCGGTGCTGTAGACGGCTCCAGCCAGGGATACCGGCATTTCGGCGTGGGTACCGATTCCGAAGCTCTGGCCGATCATCAGCCACTTCCCAAACTTACGGCCTCCGAGAAAGTAATGATCCGTGTTGCGTACCTTCAGCCCGGCGATCAAGCCGATCGTAGCGACCACAATCAGGTAGGCAACCAGGACAATCCAGTCAGCGGTTGAGATATTCACGAAGTCGCAATATACACGAGAGCCCGGACGATGTGGAGTTCCCGCGTTCCAGTAACCACTGATTCCGAGAAACGGTTAGAATGCCCCGTAAAGTCAAGCAGCGAAGATTGCCGAAAGGGAACGCGATGTCATCAGCTCTGACCGGATTCATAGACCTGCAGGTCAACGGCTTTCTCGGAACCGATTTTTCCGCGCCCGGACTCACCGTCGACGCCGTGGCCCGGGTAACCGGCGCACTCCGCAAACGGGGCACCGCAGCCTACTGTCCGACCGTGATCACCTCAGACCTGGCGATCTATCGGGAGAACCTCCCCGTCCTCGCCCGCGCGATGGAAGATCCTCAAATGGCCGACAGCCTGCTCGGCATCCACCTCGAGGGCCCCTTCATTTCGCCACTGGATGGGGCCCGCGGCGCTCATCCGAAGTCGGCGACACGGCTGCCCGACATCGACTTCTACGACCGCCTTCGGGAGTGGGCCAATGATCGTATCGCCCTGGTCACGCTGGCACCCGAACTTCCGGGCAGCGAGCACCTCATCCACCACATCCGGCGGACCGGCGCGCAGGTATCACTCGGCCACCACCTGGCATCGTACCCCGAAATCCGCACCGCCTGTGATGCAGGAGCGGAAGCATCGACTCACTTCGGTAACGGCATTCCCAACATGCTGCCCCGTCATCCCAACCCTCTCTGGGATCAACTGGCTGAGGACCGCCTCAAGCTCATGTTGATCACCGACAGCCATCACGTTCCCGAGACCCTGATTCGATCGGTTGTCCAGGCGAGGGGCGCTGCAAAGACCCTGGTGGTCAGCGACTCGGCTCCCATCGCCGGAATGCCTTCGGGGAAGTACACCACCCTCGGGCAGGATGTCATCCTGGAGCCCTCGGGGCGGCTTTGGAACCCGGTGGGGAATCACCTGGTCGGCTCAAGCGCAACGATCCTTGAGTGCATGAACGTGCTCGCGGGAATCGGCATCCTCGACGAGATGGAACTCCGAACCATCGGGTTTGACAACCCACTGCGGCTCATTGGGAAGGACCCGGACGCCTTCGAGGCGGGTACGGGAACACCTCAGATTCAGTTCGTCCAGAACCGGTTCCAGCTCAGCCCAGATGAGCAAACGCCAGCGTGAGCAGTGTCTTCTGTTCCACCTGGTGAGCTTTGGCCGAACCCGTCGCCGGCGTCGCAGTCGCGCTGCGCTTGACCGACCGGAACGCCTTCGATCCGATGACACGGCGAATCTTCGGTTCCACGAAAAACAACGCTCCCATGTTGGCCGGCTCCTCCTGTACCCAGACTACTTCGGACAGGGACGGGTGGCGCGACAGTTCTTCTCTCAGTTCCGCCTCCGGGAAGGGATAGAGCTGGTCGAGGTAAACAATTGCCGTGGACAATTCCTTACGGGCGTCCCGCTCCCTGGTCAGTTCGTGACCGATTTTGCCGGTGCAGAGAAGGACGCGGCTGACTTCCTGGGCCGCAGGGTCGGAACGCACAGGCTGAAACCGCGGTGCCTCGAGTTCCGATATCGGTGAGGCAGCACTGGGATGCCGCAACATGCTCTTCGGCGTAAAAACGATCAGCGGCTTGCGCCATTTCCTGCCGATCTGGCGGCGAAGCAGGTGAAAGTACTGGCCGGCCGTCGAAGGCTGCGCGATCTGGACGTTGTCACGGGCCGCCAGCTGCAGGAATCGTTCGATCCTTGCGCTCGAGTGCTCCGGCCCCTGTCCCTCATAACCGTGGGGGAGGAGCATCACCAATCCAGAGAGCAGCTCCCACTTGTCCTCGGCCGCGACGATAAACTGGTCGATGATCACCTGGGCGCCGTTGGCGAAATCACCGAACTGGGCTTCCCAAAGGACCAGTCCGCCGGGATAATCCCGGCTCACACCGTACTCGAACCCGAGAACGGCCGCCTCGGAAAGCATCGAATCATAGCTGTCGAATTCGCCCTGTCCTTCAGAGATGTTCTTGAGCGGACAGTACTCCGAGCCGTCCTCGATGTCGATCAGGAAGCTGTGACGGTGATTGAACGTCCCCCGCCTGCTGTCTTGACCGGTCAAGCGAACGAAATTGCCTTCATCGACGATCGAGGCAAAAGCGAGGGCCTCCGCCATGCCGTAGTCCACCGGCTTTTCCCCGTTACCCATCTGGCGGCGCTGCTCGAGCAGGCGCTCCACCTTCGGGTGGACGTGGAAATGCTCGGGCCAGGTAGTCAACCGGTCTGAGTAGGCTGCCAGTCGATCCCGGGACAGACCTGTTTCAACCTCGTATTCCGAACGATATCGCCCTCCGAAGTAGCCACTCCAATAGTCGGGAAGGACTCGCATCACCGGACGCTTGGTTCTCGACTTTGCCGCTTCGATCGCTTTCTCAAACTCCTTCCGGTAGTCCGCCACCCGGGGCTCCAGGTCCTCCGAGGTGAGTCCCAACTTGTCGGCATAGTCCTTCCAGAGCGGATTCCGGCTCTCGATCTTCTTGTAGAGGAGGGGCTGGGTGATTGTCGGGTCGTCGATCTCGCTGTGCCCGAAGAGGCGATAACCGATCAAGTCGACCACAACATCACTGCCGAACTCGTAGCGGTAGTCCATGGCGATCCGGGCAGCCCGCACCACCGCGTCGGGGTCTTCGCCGTTAACGTGCAAAATCGGAATCGGAACCCGCTTGGCGACGTCCGAAGCGAACCGGGACGAATGCAGTTCTTCCGGGCTCGCAGTGAACCCGAGCAGATTGTTGACGATCACATGGACGGTGCCGCCGACCGTGAAGCCTGCCAGCGAACAGAGGTTCAGAACCTCCGCCAGAATACCCTGCCCCGCAAAAGCAGCATCCCCGTGCATCAGGATCGGAACGACCAGCTTCTCGCTGCCCGGGCCGAGCCGTGTCTGGTAAGCCTTGGTCCGGCCGAGTGCGACCGGATCCACCGCTTCCAGGTGACTGGGATTCGAAACCAGGTGGACGTGGACGATGGAACCGCTCCTGGTCTGATAGGTTCCGGTTGCACCCAGGTGATATTTGACATCTCCGCCACCCAGCGTGCTCTTCGGATCGACGTCTTCAAAACCGGCAAAAACTTCTTCCGCCGGTCGTCCCACCACGTGAGTGACCACGTTGAGCCGGCCCCGGTGACTCATTGCCAGCATAGCCCGCTTCGCCCCGCGTTCGGAAGCCGTCTCCAGCGACTCCTGCAAGAGAGGTACCAGCGAGTCGAGGCCCTTGATCGAGAAGCGCTTGTTGCCCAGGTAACGGGTCTGGAGGACCTGCTCAAGCAGGTCGGTGCGAATCAGGGACCCCAGGACGCGCTCCTGGTCGAACTCCTCGGAACGCGATTCCATCCGATCCTGAATCCACCGACGCCGCTTCGGGTCGGGTATGTGCATGAACTCAATCCCGATCGATCCACAATAGATCCGACGAAACCGTTCGGCTTTCGGGCCTTCGTCCAGCAGCTCGGGGTGCCGCTCCGGCAGGAGCCGCCCAAGCCAGTCCAGGTCTGCTTCCAGATAACCCCAACGCCGGTAAGCGTCGGCAATCTGTTCCACTTGATGTTCTTTCAAAACCTCGGTAGCCATTCTTACGCTCTGATTTCCGATCTCTTCAAGAATCTATTCTAGACACTTAATAAATTATGCCGCTGGTTAGTATATAGTTCCTTTCTGATGAATAAGAAGATTCTCCTCGGTTGTGTGGCTTTCGCTTTGATTGGTGTCATCGCCGGCAGCATCGGCCTCTATTTCTTCGTTTACAGGCCTGCCAAGGAATACGTCGTCAGTTTTGCGAAAGTAGGCGAAATGTCGGACATGGACAACCGCGTCTCGAACGCGGAGCCGTTCGCACCCCCGGATGACCGCCTTCTGAATGCCGCCCAGGTCGAACGATTCGTCCGCGTCCAGCGGACCATCGTGGAGCAGATGGGCGACCACCTCAACATGCTCAAAAGCAAGTACGAGAGCTTCAATTCCTCGGCAGACAACCCACCGGGCATTGCTGAACTCGCGACCTTCTGGAAGGACTTCAGCGACACGCTTCTCAAAGTCAAGCAGGTCCAGGTTGACGCAATGAACCAGGAGAAGTTCTCTCTCGACGAGTACGGCTGGGTCCGCGGGCAATTCTACGAGGCCCTGGGCACCAATTTCGTATCGCTCAACCTCGAGAAGCTATCTGAGGCCTTGCAGCAGCAGAACCCGGACCTGGTAGAGGAAGAACCGGTCTCCAACGCCGCACCGGAAGCCAACCGGGAACTGGTGCGCCGCTACCAGGAAGAAGCGGGGACCTGGTTCGCCTATGCCTGGCTCGGCCTCTGACCTCAACTCTCGAGCTGATTGTAGAGGTCCTTGACCACCGATCGCCCATACGCCCGCTCCAGCCGCCGGACCGTAAAGTGGCCCTTGGCCATGTCCTGAAAGTGGTTGATGAAGAGGGTGTTGACAACCGCGCCGCCAAGAGCGCCGAGGACGGGAATCGCGGTGGCCGCGATCTTCTCCGACACCGCGACACCGAAGCGACCGCCGATCGCCGTCACCAGCCGAACCAGCGCCGGCGCCCCTTTTTCAGTCAACCCCCGCTCGGTCAGGTAGCGAGCGGCCTCACTGACGGTTCCCGCCAGGGCAGAGCGGACCGCAAAGTAGCCGGTCTCTGCTGAATCATCCTTGGGACTGCGGCCACCGAGGGCGAACACTTCCAAGCAGGCGAGCTGGCTTTCGATGCGGCCGATGTCCTCCCCCTCGGACCGGGCAATATCGGCAATCGAGCGAAGCATGATTGTGGTTGAGAGCGGGAGCTCGACAACCAGTCCAGCCAGCCCGAACGCCCCTCCGCCGGCCCCGGCTGCCGCCACGGCCAACCGGTGTAACCGGTTTCTCGTGGACCGGGTCCCGCTTGACCGCAGTGACCGCACCGCAACCGTCAACGCACGTTCCAGGGAGACTCTCACCGCCGAGTTGATCGATTCGGACCATTTCTCGGGCAGAAGTTTGAATCCCCGCTCAATCGGTGCACCGAGGGCGTCGGTCAGCTTGACCGCAAGGCTAGGCCGTTCCAACAACAACTTGGCCCTTCTCAGTTCCTCAACGTCTTCGCTACGAACCTCGACAGGGGCGATCCAATTGTTCAAAATCTCATCACTCCTGCGACTATACTTCCAGCAGTTCCTTGAGCCTGCGGACATAGTTCGGAACCGCCTTCATGGGGTCGGCTTCCGCTTCGTATTCGAGTGCCACCCAGCCACGATAACCACCGTCAGTCAAAATGCGCGCCATCCGGTTCAAATCGGCCGGCACCTTCTTTCCACCTTCGACGACCTCAACCTTAATCTGCACGTTGACAGCAAGCGGAACCGCCATCTCGACCTCGCGGTAAGGATCCTTCTGAAAATTACCGGTATCCAGGTTCACTCCAAACCACGGGCTCTTGCCCACCGCATTGCAGATCGCCAGCAGGTCGGGAGCCAGTGCGGTGATCCCGCCGTGATTCTCCACCCCGATCACTACGCCCTTTTCCGCGGCGTGGTCCAGGACGGCCTTGATGCCCTCCGCGACCCATTGGATACCCTCCTGCTTGCCGGCATTCTTGGGAAGTTCCCCGGCAAAGACCCGGATGTGGGGAGCCCACAATTCGGACGCATAGTCGATCCACGTCTTGACGTGGGCGATTTCGCGGTCTTTCTCCGGGCCGGGCGGAAGGCAGAAATTATTTCTCACCGCAGTTCCCGAGACGGTCACGCCGGTCCGAAATGCGTGATTCCTCAGCCTGCGGAGGTACATTCCGTCAAATTTCTCCGGAAAGTAGTAGGAGGTCAGCTCCGCTCCTGCCAGGTCCATCTGGGCACACCAGTCGATGAACTGAAACAGATCCATCCGCCCGCTGGTCAGCGCATCACGTACCGAGTAGGCCGCCAGGGAAACCCACATATTGTGCGGCTTGGCCTTGGCCTTGGTCTGGCCCAGGCCCGGAGAACTGAGAACCCCGGCAGACAGCGCCGACGCTCCCAATCCCTTCAACACTCCCCTCCTCGAAATCGTCTGCCCACTGGGTCGTTCCATCTAATTGTCCTTTCAATTGTCCTCAAACTCACCCTGGTCGATTCTGGATCTCCCTCGACCACCGTTCCGACCGCCATAGTTGGCTTCATCCTGGTCAAGATCTTCGAGTTCGCGGTCGCTCCAGTGCTCCCCACAGCGGAGTACCCGACAAGTCTGGCCGAGTCGATCGCATTCCTCAATGAAATCGTCGGGAGTGGCGGTATTGAACTCGAACATCTCGTAATGGCATGGAATTACCAACCTGGCATCGATCGCCTTGGCCAGGCGGGCGGCCTCACGGCCGTCCAGGTTCCCGGCTACTCCGCGTTCCGGATCCCGGCCGTTGATCGGAAGCAAAGCTACATCGACTGCAAATGCATTCAACTGCTCTTCCAGTTCCTCGTGCCAGAGCGTATCCCCGGAGTGATATACGGTCCAGGGCCCCAACTGAATAACGTAGCCCAGGTACCGGCAACGCCCCTCGTCGTCAAACTCGACATCTTCGTGGGCAGCCGCAATTCCAGTCACCGAGAGCGGACCGACGTTCACGCTGAGGCCGTCGTCGAGCCCAATGGGCAAGTCGCGGTCACAGCCGAGCCGCTCCGCCACGGCATCTCGGTTGGCCTCGGGGATGATCAGGGAAAGCTCCGATTTTGCCATCAGAATCGGGATTAGAGTTCCGGCATCCAAATGGTCTGTGTGGTTGTGACTCGACGTCACCACATCGACGAAACCCAACTCAGCGGGGTCAACCACGATCTCCGTCATGCGCACGTGCGGCCGGTCGCTTTGCGCGTACTTCTCAGTCAGCGAATCCGACAGGTAGGGATCGAGCAGCACGTTAAATCCTTCGTAATGGACAAGAAAACCGCTCTGCCCCAACCACCAAAGGTTCAGCCTGTCCAAGGCCTTGGATGCTGCCTGGACACTCCGCAGAAAGGACTGATCCTTCAATACTGGCTTAATCATAACCGTTTCCTTACCTCAAGAACCCCTTTCACCAGGTTTTCAAGTTTTCTTCTGGATGCCCATCTCGCCGTCTGGCTCAAGCCGCAGTCTGGAGCAAGCGAAAGCCGGTCCGGCGAAACCAGTTCGAGGCACCGGTGGACTCGAGCCACGATCTCATCCACCGGCTCGATGTAGTAGCTCTTCACATCGACGACACCGACGGCAACATCACGCTTGGGCGCAATCTCGCCAATGACTTCAATCTCTGAAAACTCCCGGCTCGCCATTTCGACATGGATTTCGTCTACATCAAGATCGAGAAAAGCCGGGAACAGTGGTTGATAACTTCGGGGTGCCACCGCCCGCCCCTTGTAATTTCCAAAGCACAGGTGAGTCGAGAGCCTGCATCGCCCTTTCACCGCTTCGACGGTACGGTTGAAAATGTCTACGAAGCGCGCGGGATCTTCCCGATGGGCGTAACAGCTCATCGACGGCTCGTCAACGCAAATCTCTCCGCACCCGGATCGCACCAGCGCTTCGAGTTCACTCCGGACAATTGGAATCAGGGCCTCGGTCAGTGCATACCGGTCCGGGTAGGCCTTGCTTGGCTCCAGGCGGCCGCTCAGCGTGTAAGGGCCCGGGACGCTCGCCTTGAGGACGGGACCCGAGGGGGCCAGCCGCTTCAGGCGTTCAAATTCCTCAACCGTCCCCAGGCCCCGAGGTGCGGCAAGCTGCCCCACGACCCGGTGCTTGCCACGCTGATCGTGGCCGGGAGGGCCAAAGCGGCGCAGCGGTTCCGATTCACGATCAATTCCCTCGAGAAAAGCATAAAACGAGAGATTGAAATCGATCCGGGCCTGTTCCCCGTCGGTGATGACATCGAGGCCGGCGGAGACCTGGTCGCAGATCGCAACCGTGACCGCGTCATCGATTAACTCCCGGCGATCCAGCAGGCCAAAAGCATCAGCCCGGCTCATGGCAAATTCCAGCCACCCGGGGAACGGATAACTGCCTACGACCGTCGTTCTAAGCGGAGTCTCTTTCATCATTTCCCTGGATCTGCGCCTGCAGCAGGCGCGGTCGGTCCCAAAGCCTACTCTCCCGATTCCCTCCCCTGATCACCCGCTGGAGGTTGATCGAATAGCTTAGACAAAAGACGCGCATGCTCGTCGTATGCGGCCTCGAATAGTTGTTCGGATTTTACCTTGCCAACAACTGCAGACGCGGAAAGCACCAGCGGGGGGCGTCCAGCCCGGACGAGGCGCTGGGCAATTTCGGCTTTCAGCGCGTTGACGAGAAGACAGCCTCCGATCGTCGATCCGGGAGAAACCGCCAACTCCGATCCTTCGGGGCAAACCATGGCGTCTCCGACAGGAGCCCCGGTATCCAGCACCAGATCGGAAAAATCCTGCACCTTCCAACCGTTCGGGTGGCTGCTCCTACTTGCTTCCGAATGGCGACGGCTGACCATCGCGACGACCCGCAGACCGCGATCGTGAAAACCCTTTGCCATTTCGACTGGGACAACGTTGCAGCCACTTGAGGAAATCACCAGAGCGGAATCCCCTTCATCGATCACGAAGTTTCTCAGAATTCGCTCCGCCAGGCCAGCTGTATTCTCCAAAAACATCGCCTGCCGCTGTCCGTTGGCGCCGACAACCGGGTTGTGATAGCTCAGAGAGAGTTCAACGATCGGGTTGAACCCGGGAAATGATCCGTAGCGGGGCCACATCTCCTCAACCATGATTCGGCTGTGGCCGGAACCGAACAGGTGCACCACCCTTCCGCCTCTGATGGTTTCAGAAAACCACTGGGCCGCTTCTTCGATGAGCGGCAGCTGTTCCCGGATTCGGACCAGGATCTCTTCGCATCCCTCCAAGTAGCGCAGGCCGATTGTCACTGTCGTAAGAATACAAATATCGGTCGACAAAACGGCAAATTGCACTGACCAAGAGAGGGAG
The DNA here is from genome assembly GCA_963777605.1 of uncultured Acidobacteriota bacterium. Classification (GTDB taxonomy): domain Bacteria; phylum Acidobacteriota; class UBA6911; order RPQK01; family JAPXNP01; genus CAVZRV01. The sequence continues at coordinate 205,406 of CAVZRV010000030.1, read as the reverse complement.
GCCCCGGAGCCCTCTCCCGCAGACTCCGGCTCCCTATCCGCCTGCCCGCTATAATTGAACGGAACCTTAATCGATCATCAGCAAGGACATCAGAGTATGAATGAACGGCTCCCCATCACGGACAGTACTATCGACGAAATCGCCGGCGGCTACCGGGCCGCCCAGATTCTCTTTACAGCCGCCCGCCTCGACCTCTTTTCCACGATGGGCACGGAGGCACTTGACTCCCAAACGGTTGCCGAGCGGCTCGCTCTGGATCACCGGGGAACCAGAATCCTGCTCGACGCGCTGGTCGGCCTCGGGATTCTCGAACGCAACGGGATCTGCTACCGAAACACCCAGGTTGCCCTGGACTGCCTCCGCCCGAACGGCACCCGTTCGAAATTTGCGCAAATGCACCACGGTGCCCGCCTCTACGAACGCTGGTCGGGCCTGATCGACTCGGTGCGAACCGGAAAGCCCGTCCCCGATGAACGAATAGACCAACGAATCACCGCGGGAAAAGAGGCCTTTGCCCGGGCCATGGCAGACTCGGCAAGACAGTCGTCCAACCTGGTCGCCGAAAAGCTCGACCTCAGCGCAGGGAACCGACTCCTCGACATCGGCGGTGGACCCGGTGCCTTCGCGATCGAGTTTGCCCGCCGTAATCCTGCTCTCTCGGTCACGATTCTTGACGACGCTGAAACGCTCGAAGTGGCAAAAGCGAATATTCGCGAGGCGGGCCTCGAAGATCGCATTTCGACAGTTCCGGGCGACGCCTTCGAGAGTGAATTCGGCGGCCCCTATGACTTTGCCTTCATATCCAACGTGCTGCATATCTATTCCCCGGAACGCAACCGGGCACTGGTCGCAAAGAGCGCCCGGGCACTCCGCCCCGGGGGAATGCTGATCCTGAAGGATTTCTTTCTCGATGCCGGGGGACGCGACGGCAAGAGCGGGCCCCTGTGGAGTCTCCTGTTCGCTGCGAACATGCTGGTCGGGACGGAAGGCGGGGACTGCTACACCGTTGAGGAGGCTTCCGACTGGTGCCGAAGCGCAGACCTGGATCCGGCCGCCCCGGTTGCGGTCACCGAGAAAACGCTTCTCATCCTCGCCCACCGGGTATAGAAGCGGTGTTTCCCAGGTAACTCACACAGGTCAGAAGGTCGGACGAGCCGGAGCCGTCCGACCGCCTATTCCCCCGCCATCACCTGCTGGTAGAACTCCTCGTACTGGGGAATGATCGACTCTCGCTTGAAGTGCTCCAGCGCAAGCGCCCGTGCCCGGATCCGAAACGCGTTCAGCTTTGACTCGTCAGACAGCAACTCGACGGCCCGCTCGCACATCAGGCCGATCTCACCTACCGGGACCAGGTACCCCGTCTCCCCGTCCTTAACAACTTCCGGCAATCCTCCGGTGAGAGAACCGATAACCGGCACCCCGCAAGCATGTGCTTCCAGGGCGACCAGTCCGAAACTCTCCTGCTCGCTGGGCAAAAGGAGCAGGTCGGCACAGGCCATCAACTGCTCGAGATAGTCCTGCTGACCCAGGAATATCACATCCTTCGTCAACCCCAACTCCTTGACCAGTTGCTGAACAAAGAGCCGCTCGGGACCTTCTCCAACCAGCAGCAACTTGGCTGGAATTCGATCCCGAAGTCGGGCCAGCAAGCGAACGGTATCGCCGACCCGCTTGACCGGACGGAAATTGGATGCGTGCATCAGGATCTTTTCCCCATTGGGCGCAAAGTGCCCCCTGAAGCAGCGCTCGGCGTCGGGCCTGTAACGGTCGGTATCCACAAAATTGTAGATCACCTTGATCTCTTTTTTCAGCTCGAAAGCCTCGAGAGTGCGGCGCTTCAGGTACTCGGAGACGGCCGTGACTCCATCCGACTGCTCGATCGCAAACTGAATCACCCGATGAAACGAACTGTCCAGTCCGACCAGGGTAATGTCGGTTCCGTGGAGCGTTGTCACGGTCTTGAGCTGCTGCTCGCCAAGGATCTTTTGAGCCAGGTAGGCGCTGGCTGCGTGAGGCACCGCGTAGTGTGAATGAATCAGGTCGAGCTTGTACTCCAACGCGACGTCCACCAGCTTGGTCGCCAGCGACAGCGCATAGGGCGGGTATTTGAACAACGGATAGGACGCAACCTCAACTTCGTGAATGTAGATGTTCTCGTGGTAGGATCCCAGGCGAAACGGGGTGGCGTAACTGACGATGTGAACCTCGTGCCCTCTCTCCGCCAGGCCCTTTGCCAGTTCCGATGCAACGACGCCACTTCCCCCGTGGGTTGGATAGCAGGCGATACCAATTTTCACGTTATCTTCTCCACTTTCAGACGAAACTTTTCGTGTACGCTGGCCCAAAAAAGGCTACCGGGTCGTCCACCCGGAGCGGTTCTCGAACCAGGAAGGGTTCCCCGAACTCGGTCCCGATGTACGAACCGTATTGCCGCGCTCTCGCCACGACCGCTTCCAGGAAGCCGGGATGGCTGATGTTGGTCTTTACTTCGCCGAATTCGCCCATCGCGTCATGGTGGAACTGGGACCGATAGGCCCGAATCGCCCGGAGCTTGGCTTCATGGGTATCCGAAACATCAACCACGAACGACGGCGCGAACTCGTATCGGGAGGCGTAAAAAAGAACTCGAATCGGCCGATGCTCCTGCTGATCGGTGTCGATCTTCTTCAGTCCCGCCAGAAACGCGGCCTCGCTGATTAACTGTCCGGCATTGGCATGATCCGGGTGCCGGTCCTCCCAGTAGGGGGCCAGGACGATCCGCGGCCTCAGTTCGCGGATTACCCGGATTACCCTGGTCTTCTGTTCAGGATCGGGACGGATGTTTCCGTCGGGAAGGCCTACCACGTCGTGGAAGCAGACTCCCATGACCCGGGCGGACTCGTCGAACTCCTCCCGCCGTGTCTCGAAGCTGCCCCGGGAGCCCAGTTCACCCGCCGTCAGCGCGACGGCTCCCACCCGATAGTCGGCACGGGCCAGCTTGATGACCGTTCCGGCACAGGTCAGCTCAATATCGTCAGGATGGGCTCCGAAAGCCAGCACATCGAGAGTCAGGTCAGACGAACTCATGATCCTCTACGGCGCGGCGCTAACGCGCTCCCCTTCCGCTGAAAACAGCCGGGATCGTGCGCAGCATGATTCGCAGATCCAGCCAGATGGACCAATTATCGATGTACTGGAGATCCATCTCCATCCACTGATCGAAATTGACGTCGTTTCGACCCGAAACCTGCCACAGGCAGGTGATCCCCGGCTTGACGCTCAGCCGTCTCCTCTGAGGAATAGCATACGCCTGAACTTCCTCCAGCAGAGGAGCCCGCGGCCCAACCAGGCTCATCTCGCCCTTGATCACGTTCCACAATTGGGGCAGTTCGTCGATGCTGAACTTACGGAGGAACGCTCCCAGCGGAGTGACCCGAGGGTCGTTCCGCATTTTGAAGACCGGCCCGTCCATCTCGTTCAGGTGACGAATCTCCCACAGGCGGTCCTCCGCTCCCTCGATCATGGTGCGGAACTTGACCAACTCGAACCGTCGTCCGTGAAGACCGCAGCGGATCTGGCGATAGAAAACCGGTCCCGGCGAACGGAACTTGATCGCAAGGGCGGTCAGCAGCATCATCGGCGAGCACACGATCAGGCAGAGCACCGCAACCGAGAAATCGAGTGCCCGCTTGACCACAATGCCCAAGCTGTGTTCAGGGGCCGAGGAAAACGTGATCAGCGGGAGGTTCTCGAGAAACTCCAGGTTCACCGCGGCGGCGGAGGGAGGCAGGAAGTCGGCTGCAATCCGGGTTCGAATGCCCAGGTCTTCGCACAGTCGAATTACGTCCTCGTAGTCATCAAGGTCCTTCTTCGAGTGCCCGCTGAAAATGAGCTCGTCCGCAGGGGCCTCGAGCTGCAGGACCCCGGGAAGATCCTCGATTCGTCCCACCGTCATCTCTTCGGGGATCGCTCCGCTCCGGCCGTTGGTCCGGATGTAGCCCACCAGGTGGAATCCCCACTTGCGGGCATCCATGAGCAGTTCCCCAACACGCCGGGCGGTCTCATCGGTCCCCACGATCATGATGCGAATCTGGTTGTGCTCACCCAAGTTCCGGCTTCGCAGCACCCAGTACAGAAGAAATCGGTTCGCCGGGAGAACGACAAACATTATGGCCAGGAAGCTGAAGAAGACGGGACGGCTGATTTCCAGTTTCAGTGTGAAGCTCAGCAGTCCCATGAGACTTCCCGAGATCGCCACGAACCCCATCACCCGCCTGAACTGACGGATGAGCGGCTGCCGCAGAAGGGTGTCGTAGCGCTGACTCAGCACAAGGGCCAGGATCCAGACCGGCAGCAGGAGCAGCACGTAGGTCAGGTAGTCCTCGAAGGGAAGCAGGATTGGATTGAAGTGCCGGCTCAACTGCTCCGGCGACCAGGCCAGCAACCATCCCCGAAAGTGGTAGGCGAGCAGCAGCGAGGGCACTACGACGATGACGTCGAGCGCGAGGAGAATTCGGGAATACAACCGGTTGTGGCGATCGAACATAACTTCACATCATCCGCTGTCACCCATCGAATCGACCGATCAAACCCAACATAAACATCCCTCACCCAGCCTTGAGGCACCGAGTCACAAGTACACTACCCGATGCGACGGACATTCCCGATCGTCCGCCTGAATCAGCTCCTCCAGGAAGTCGGGTCCTCCCTCGTTGAGAAAGTAATTGAAATTGATCACCCTTTCCTGGAGGTGACCCGACGGCAGGAGGTTGTTCCTCAGGTAGGTGAGATGGCGCCTCAGCAACCCGTCCAACTCCTGCCGGTTCAGGACGAATCGATGGTTGACCCTCTCTACCTGGTGACGAATCTTCCCGGCCGCCTTTTCCACCATGGCTGCCACCGGGGCATCAATCTCCTCGAGGCTCTCTTTCAGCTCGACCAACTTCTCCTCCAGACAGAACCGAAGACCATCTACGCTCTCGAGAACCCGCCTGGTCTCTCCCTGCCGAAGAACCTGCTCGATCAGCTCCTCCTGCGAACTGGTCAACAGGGCCTCCGGAGTCAATCCATACTTCGCAAGAAGTCGACCACTCTTTCGCCCGACGACCGAGAAGGCCAGCCTCGGAGTGACCAGCAGCTCCTTTTCCCAAAACGGAGCGATGGCATTCACCTGGCTGAAATAGGCTACCTCCGACGGTCCGGTGACGCCAACCACCGTCGGAAATAAAAAATCCTGCACGATTGGTCGGAGTAGAACGTTGGGAGCCACCAACCCACTACCGTCGGAAAGCGCCTTCACTAGTTCATCTCCGGTCAAGTGCAGTCGGGGCAAGCCTTTGGCGCGGTAGGCATCGTTCTGGAAATCCAGCTTGTAACGCTCCCTCCCTTTCAACCAGAAAAGCAGCGTCTCAGTTGATTCTACGTGAACCTGGGGAGAAAAACCGGCTTCCAAAAGCTCCGCATTACGCTCCATCAAGGCTGCCACCAGCTCCTCGCGCCGTTCGATTGCGACCTTGAAAAAACCTGTCAAGCCGTCACGATAACCGGGCAGCAGAGGGTCAAAGAAAACCAGTCCCTGTGTCGAAAAGACCCGACTCATCCAGCGCGCAAAGGCTTCCCGGAAGGTCCGTCCCGGCTCATACGCCGACAGGAGCCCTTCTCGCAAGGAGGGATCGACCAGAGAGTTTTCAAGCAGGCGGCGAGCCTCCTGCCACCAGCGCGCGTCCTCCCCGAGCGGGACGGTACCCGCCATTTGCTCCTTCCGGCCTCGCGGATCGGGATGGGTCAGGCTGAGAATTTCGCCAGCGCCGGTCGAGAGAAAATCGGTGGAGGCAACTTCATCAAAGTCCGAGTCGTCCGAAGCGAGCCAGAACACCGGTACGGCGGGGATCCCCCAGGACCGCAGGCGGCGAACCAGGCGGACTGCCGTGGCCGCCTTATACAAGGCGAAACTCGGCCCACCCATCAGGCCAACCTGCTGGCCGGTCACTACGACCACTGAATCGGGGCGGGAGAGCATTTCAAGGTTGCGAAGACTCTCCTCGGACACGTTCAATTCACGGTTGAAACCGTCCAGGAGCTCGATCAAATCGGACCGGGGGAAAGACGGCGCATCGAGCACCCTCTGCACCCGGGCCAGCCACTCCTCCCGGGACGTCGGCAGTGGCCGGTAGTACGACTGAACCCTCTCGAAATCATACATAAAGGCCAAAAAGAGCGGATTCTGCCCCGGCAGATGCCGGTAGTCGATACAGTCGGACTTCATAGACAACCGGCACGCTCCAATGTAGTTCGTACTCGCACTTTCTCTGATTCGGTCAGGGGCATCAACGGCCGCCGGCAATATCGCCCGTCCAGGCCGCAGAGATCCATTGCGAACTTTACTCCCGGGACTCCCAGGCCCCTCACAATGACGGACGCTGCGTCGAACATTCTTGCCTGTGCCGCCGCAAATTGGTCCCGGCAAACCACGTCGAACAACTGGCAAGTCATGTCGGGAAGCACACACCCAATCGCAAGAATTCCACACTCGATACCGAGCGGACGCGCCAGTCCGGCCGTCTCGGCGGAACCGCTGACGACCTGGAACTCCCGTCCGCCTATTCTATTCAAGACGCCCTGAAGGTAGATCAAGTTTCCGGAACTCTCCTTCATCCCGATGATTCGCTGGTGAGCCGAGAGGCGTTCGACCAGGGGGAGGCTGAGTTCGAGGCCCGACAACTGGGGAATGTTGTAGAGAAGGAGGGGAACGCTCGAGTGATCCGCGAGCGTCCGGAAATAGAACTCGAGTGCTTCGTCCGTCATCCTCGACTTGTAGTAGTTCGGAACACTGATGAGTATGCCATCCAACCTGAGTTGCTGGAACTGCTCCAACTGCCGGAGGCCCGCATCCAGCGAAGAGGCCGACAAGCCAGCCAGGAGGTGTTTGGAATCAGGAACTTGATTGGACGCTTCCCGGAGCAGCAGTAGCTTCTCATCCGGAGTGAGGTGAAGTCCTTCACCGGTCGTGCCCCCAACCAGGTACCCGCTCAGCGGACCGGCGGCATACCGAGTCAGGTTTCTTCGGAATGCATCCAGATCCAGTTCACCCTGCTCGGTGAAAGGTGTCGTTACCGGCGCAATGACTCCTTCGAACATTCGCTTCCCCCTATCGTCCAGTTTCTCAACGTGAGCGGCTGATCCGAGGTTTGGTGGAAAAACGGAAATCTCTCCCGGGCTCCCCGGCTCCCGGGATCCGCCACTGCCTCTGGCCGGAATCAAGTACTTTACTCTACCGAATTTCGCGGGGTCTTACCACTGAGGGGAAGTTCGAAGTCAGGCGGTTCAGAACGGAGATCAGAAGGTGAGATCGAGCAGAACAATGGGGGCCGCACCGAACCGTTCCGGGCCCTCGGATACGGCCCCCACGGCGTCACTGTTCGACGGGTTTCGGAGCCGGAGCAGACTGAACGGCTATCAACTCCTTGAGCTTCAGGAATTTCTTTTCACCGATCCCCTTCACGTTCATCAAGTCTTCAATTCTCTTGAAGGGCCCGTTTTCATCCCGGTAGTCTACGATGCGCCGGGCTGTCGTTGGCCCGACCCCGGGCAACTCGTCGAGCTGTTCGATGGTCGCGACGTTCAGGTCAACCTTGGCTTTGTCGTTGACCGGTGGGGCATCCTGAGCGAGAGGCACCCCCACCATGAAAAGGACAACACCAACCAGACAAGCAACTGTGATTCTCAACATCTCGTTTCCTCCTTTCCGGCACCATTGCCGTTCTCATCTATAAAGAACGTTCGAGGAGGAAAAACTACGAGCCGAAAAAGAACCCCAGGTACCAGTTGAGCAGTTCAGGCCCCGAAAGAGTGATCGCAATCGCCGCAAGTCCGAGGAAAGACCCGAAGGGCAGTTCGTAGCGCCGTCCACGGCTTTGGAGCCAAATGTAAAGCCCTCCGACGATGGCACCCAGGAAGGAGCCCGCCAGGATGGTGAGCCAGGCAAATTGCCAGCCCAGGAATGCTCCCACCATCGCCATCATCTTGACGTCCCCCAGCCCCATCCCCTCGATCCTCCGAAGCTTGAGGTAAAGGATCGCCACGAGCCAGAGGAAGCCACCGCCAAGTAGAACACCGAGCAATGCGGCGAGGTAGGCTTTCACGTATGGCCCCCCAATCGAGATTGAACCCGGTCCGCCGAGAAACTCCGAGGACTGGAACGGGGCCAGGAGAATACCGCATGCGGTGCCCCCGAGCGTGATCACGTCGGGCAGGATCCGGTCGAAAAGGTCGATGAAAATCAGCGCTATGATCAGAGTAATGAAGAAAGCGTTAACAAGCAGCGGCACCGTCAGACCGAATTTCAGGTAGAGCAGCAGAAAGCAGACTGCCGTTATCAACTCGACCGCCGGATAGACCCAGCCGATGGGGTGGCCACATCCCCGGCAGCGTCCCCGCTGGAGCGCGTAGCTCAGGATCGGGATATTCTCCCACGGTCTGATCAGGCGTTCACAACCAGGGCACCGGGACCTGGGGAAGATGACCGAGAGCCCTTTGGGCAGGCGGTAGATGCAAACGTTGATGAAACTGCCGATGACGAGACCAACAATGAAGCTCAGGACAGATACGGCCATTTTGACAATTATAGGGAACCGGGTCTGGCAATCTACGGTTCATTCAAAGGCAAGCGACCGGGATTAAATGCCCTTTCGCGTATCGCCGAGCCAGCGGCAAGTATGCGCGGGGGAGGTCTTCCCGGCACCGGTGACTGACCCTTGACGGGAGGTCACCGGTGCCGGCGAGCAATCGGAAAGATCAGGAGTGGTTAGTTATCTCGACGCGCCGTTGTGATGTCGTTCTGATCGATGATCGTGAACATCGCCTTCTGGAGCGCCACGAGAGCAATCTGGTAGTCCACCATGGCCCTCAGTTCCTGGACCTGGGCATCGGCAAGGTCGCGCTGATATCGCAACACTTCGAAGTTGGTGGAGAGTCCGGCCTCGAACCGCTTGTTCTCGCCATCGAGCTGCTCCTGCGTGAGCTGACGCGCCACCTTGGCCGAGTCAAGCCCCTTCTTGCGAGTGGCGATCTGTTCGTAGGCGTTTCGAACATCGACCATGATCAACTGCTGCGCACTCTTGGTCCGGCTCTGCAGCTGCCGCTCGGTAATTGCCACCTGGGCGAGTTGCGCATCGTTGCTTCGATTCCGCAACGGGATTTGTACGTTTACACCGGCATCGTACGTAAGGTAGTTGAATCCGAACGCCTGCCCGAGCGAGTTGCCGACACTTCCATAGAAGGGGCTACTGGGCTGCGGTACCTTGGTCACCGGTTCGCCCAAGCCACCGGTCGTGTCGTAGACGGTTCCCGCAGTACCGATCGAGCGAAGGCCCAGCACGAGGTTTACCTGGGGCTTGCCCTGGTTACGATAGAACTTTCGGTTGACCGTGGATTGTTCGAGCTGCAGATTCAGCTGCTCCAGCTCCGGCCTCCGGCTCAGGGCGCTTTGAATCGCCTCATCCAGCGACACGGTGATATCCACCATCTTGGGATCTTCAGTCGGAAGGACAGTCAATGACCAGAGGCTGTCCTTCGGGTCCGGAGCCAGGAGGTTCTTGAGGGCGTTCTGCGAGTTGATGATCTGGACTTCCGACTGGATCATGTCCTGTTCACGGGTGGCAACTTCGGCGCGGGAGGAGGTAATTTCGATCGGTGCCATGACGCCGATGTCCACCCGCTTCTGGTTGTTCTTGTACTGCACGATCGCCAGTTCGAGCGAACGCCGGCGCGCCTCGAAATTCTGAATCGTGAATTCCAGCTCCCAGTATTGGCTCTGAACCTGCTGAATGATCTCGGACACCCGTTGCTTGAACTGGCTGTCACTGATTTGAGTGTCCAGGTTATAGAGCTTCAGTTGCCGCTCCGTCTGGGTTTGCCGGAACCCGCTCCAGAGAGGCTGGGTGAAGTTGAGGGCGAAATTCGAAACGTACTGAGGGTTGATGGTACTAAAAACGCTGTTCGACGTCCCCCGGTTGTTATTGAAATTCAACTGGAAGTTGCCACCCCCGGCCACATTCTGAAGCAAGGTCGTGTTGAAGGTCCAGGTCTTCCCAATCGTCGTCGGAACACCGGTTCCCGCTTGAAGGATGCTCGTATTAGGCCTCGTGCTGGAGTTCCATCCGAAGCTGAATTCGAGGACCGGATCGTAGTACCCCTTCGTCCCGAAAACGCGCATCCGGTTCAGGTCCTCGTTGTAGTTCTCGATCTCGAGATCGAGGTTGTTGGTCAATGCGAGCCGAATCGCATCCCGCAGGGTCAACTCCATGAATGCCCCGGAGTTTCGGACCCTGGCTTCATATGATTCGGGAACCTCAGGCTCGGCCTGCTGAAGCACCTGAGCGGTTCCCACGGGCAACCCCAGTAAAAAGGCAATTGCGAAGACTATCAGTCGAGAGACTTTCATCGTAGCTCCAATCCTTCCACTTTCAAAAACGACCGTTCGTCAACGTGATTACGAAATTCTCGGCGAAATTGTTTCAGGAGGCGAAAAACAAAAAAGCCGTGCTCCGAAGAGCACGGCTTTGCAGAGGCGGGGAAAATTCAATGATTACCGACCGCCGTCGTCCTCATTTTCCTTCTTCAAGGTCGGCCGCTTCAACGTCGGCTTGTCCTCTTTCAGAGTAGGCTCTTCTTTCTCGGACCGGTCGGTATTGGTCTTCCGTTTCAGCGTCGGCCTCTTGGAACCAGCGCCGGAATCGCCGCTACCGGGCGTCGCCAGCTTGTTGTCAATCGCGATCAGCCGTGCTTTCACCCGGTTGAACTCGGACGTCGTCACAACGTACTCGTCCTTCGGCGGGAGGTAGCCAATCTCCTCCTGGACCTTGGTGATCCGGGAATCGACCGCGGGATGAGTTCGGAAAAAACTCGCGAACTTCCCTGGCTTGTTTTTCTCCCGGGCCTGCATCTTCTCGAAAAACGTGATGAATCCCTGGGGATCGTAACCGGAATTCCACAGGTACTGCGTCCCCAGTTGATCGGCTTCCTCTTCCGATTTGCGGGTGATTCCCAGAACGGCCAGGGACATTCCCATCCCGAGCCCGTTGTAAATTGCCATCTGGGTCCAGTAACCACCCATAAAGAGAGCGGGCAGCGCGGCGAACTGCATCAACTGCGACTTGGTCATCCGCTCCGTGGCGTGGCGGGCGGCGACATGGGCGATCTCGTGAGCCATGACTCCGGCAAGTTCGGTTTCGTTCTCCGCTTCCAGAATCAGCCCTTTGTTTACATAGAAGTAACCGCCCGGAAGAGCAAACGCGTTGACTTCATCGGTGTCGACGACCTTGATCACGAACGGAACCTTGGCATCGGAGTTCTTGACCAGTTCCTGGCCGAGCCGGTCCACATACTCGGTGACCACAGGGTCCTCGATCATCCGAGCGGTCTGCTCGAAGAACTGCGCGTACTGGGAGCCGATCTGGATTTCCTTCTCAAGGGAGACGAAATTCGGGAAGATCAGGGCGACGCGCCCGTTGATGTCACGATTGCCGATGTCCTCTACGTCCGTGTGCTTTCGCCCGGCGAGGGCAGCCGACGGGAACGCAATCGAAAATGCCAAAAGTATTGAGAAGAAACGAACGTAGACGGATCTCACTGCTTTTCCTCTCTTCTTTTGCCCCTATTATAAACCGCAGCGCGGGCAGACCCAAGCCACAAGTGGCCGGCTTCTGCCTGTCCAGCAATTCCACTATCATTTAAGACTGGGAATCCGGGCAAAGGTTTCAAAACACGCGAGGAGGAGTTGCATGACCAAAATCCTGACCGCCGGACAGATGGGATCGGTCGATCGAGAGACGACCACAAACGCAGGCATTCCCAGCCTCACCCTCATGGAGAATGCCGGTTTCCAGCTCTACACGGCTCTGGAAGATGCCTTTGACGACCTTCCGCTCCGACAGGTGGCAATCATCTGCGGAAAGGGAAACAACGGCGGAGACGGCATGGTGCTCGCCCGACAATTGATGCAGCGAGGCAGCTTTCCCGACGTCTACCTGCTGGCCGGCAGCGACCAGGTCTCAGGCGACGCTGCCGTCAACCTGGGAGCCCTGGTCGGATGGGGGTGCCCCATTTTCGAGGTCACCGAGGAGTCGATATGGGAAGGCCTGCTCCCAGGTCTTGATTCGTACGACATTATCGTGGACGCAATCCTTGGAACCGGCATCACGAAACCCCTCTCCGGGCTCTATGCCAGAATTGTCCAGGACCTCAACCTGACGGATGCATACATCCTCGCCGTGGACATCCCATCGGGAATGATCTCGGACTCGGCCGAACCCTGTCCACTTTGCGTGGAAGCCGATGCGACCGTGACGTTTACCGCACCGAAGATCGCCCACATTTTGAGCCCCGACCTGGAGTCGCTCGGTGAGTTCACGATCGCTCCCATCGGAACCCCCCCGGAACTCCTCGACAAGGCGGAACACTACCTCAACCTGATCGCATTGGACGATGCGACCGCATGGCGGATCCCCCGGGTCACCAGTTCGCACAAGGGCACCTACGGCCACATCGCAGTGATCGCCGGCAGCAGCGGCAAGGCCGGAGCCGCATCGCTCGGGTCTCAGGCCGCCCTGCGGGCCGGTTCCGGCCTCGTCACCGTGTTGACGACCGAAAAGGCCCAGGCCACCGTGGCCGCATTTCGCCCCGAAGTGATGACCGCCGGGTTCTCATCCACCGGCAAGGGCTCTTTTGCCAGCTCCGCTGCCGAACCAGTCCTGGAGTTTCTCAGCCAATTGGATGGTGCCGCACTGGGCCCCGGGCTCACCACTCATCCCGAGACCGTCGAGTTCACCCATCGAGTGGTCAGGAAATCGCCCGTCCCCCTGGTTGTCGATGCCGACGGCCTCAACGCCTTCTCCGGGGAACCCGACCGCCTGGTCAACGAAAACGGACAACCGCTTATCCTCACTCCCCACCCGGGAGAATTCTCCCGTTTGACCGGACTTTCCACAGGAGAGATCCTCCGCCAGCCACACAAAATAGCCCGGGAATTTGCAATGCGACACCGCGTCTGGCTGGTACTCAAGAGTTTCCGGACCCTGGTGGCGGCCCCGGACGGGGTTGTATTCGTGTCCCCGACCGGGAATCCGGGAATGGCGACCGCCGGCATGGGAGATGTCCTCACCGGTATCCTTACGTCGATGATCGGACGCTACCAGGCCGAGGGAATGCAGTTGCTGGAGCAGACGACCCGAGCTGTCTGCCTTGGAGTCTTTCTGCACGGGATGGCCGCCGACATAGCTGCCGAGATTTCGGGGGCCGATTCGCTAATCGCCGGCGACGTGATCGAGTCACTCGGACAGGCCTTTCACGTGCTGCTGGTCGACGGGGACCGGTGATCATGCGCCTGGTCTCGAATTCAGAAGCGGACACTGCTGCCCTGGGCGGCAGGATTGCGGCTTCCCTTGACCGCCCCAGGATCATGCTGCTCTATGGGGAACTGGGTGCCGGCAAGACTGCCTTCACCCGCGGATTTGCCGCCGGGATGGGGATGAAGGACCTGTCCAAGGTTCACAGTCCGAGCTTCACGTTGATCAACCAGTATGAAACGCCGTTGGGCACACTGTTCCACGTTGACCTTTACCGCCTGGAAACGGCGCGAGACCTCTACTCCATCGGACTGGACGAACTGCTGGCAGAGGGAACCTGGGCGATTGTGGAATGGGCCGACAAGTTGCCCTGGCCGGTGCCGGACCCGATCGAGATCACGATCGAGGTTGAGTCGGACGATACCAGATCGATCCTGATCCGTCCCGATTCGGTCGGGGCAAACGTTTAAGATTGTGCCGACAAACGGGGAGGAGTTTGTATGGATGAAGCGCTGACGCTGCATCGCTTTCATTTCGCGTTCACGGTCACCTTCCACTACATCTTCGTCCAGCTCAGCATGGGGCTTGCCCTGCTGATTTTCGTGATGAAGACAATCGCCCTCCGAACCGGGGACAGTCGATACAACGACGGGGCCCGGTTCTGGATCCGCGTATTCGCAGTCAGTTTTGCGATGGGAGTAGTGACCGGGATCCCGATGGAATTCCAATTTGGGACCAACTGGGCCCAATTCTCCCGAATCGCAGGCGGCGTGATCGGGCAAACCCTGGCCATGGAAGGCGTCTTCGCCTTCTTCCTCGAATCCAGTCTCCTGGGACTCTTGCTGTTTGGGGAGAAGCGAATCGGCCAGTTTGGACACTGGGCCGCTTCGGGACTGGTCTTTTTCGGCTCCTGGCTTTCCGGTTACTTTATCATCGCGACGAATGCCTGGATGCTCCACCCGGTGGGCTACACGCGATTGCCCAACGGGGACCTCTCACTGGACAGTTTCTGGTCGCTGGTCCTGAATCCCTGGATCCTCTGGCAGTACACCCACAACCAACTGGGAGCGGCGGTAACCGGGTCGTTCGTTGTGGCAGGAATCGGGGCAACTTACCTCCTGCTCAAACGCCACCAGGAATTCGGCGGAATCTTCGTCAAGACCGGCGTCGTTACAGGACTCATCTGCGCGGTCCTGCTGGCGTTTCCAACCGGGGACGGCCAAGGCAAGAACATTGCCAAGTACCAACCCGTGACGCTCGCCGCCATGGAGGGACTGTTCGAGACCGTCGAGGGCGCACCGCTGGCTATCCTTGGCCAACCCGATCCTGTCAAACAGCGTCTCGACAACCCCTTAACGCTTCCACGAGTTCTGAGCTTCCTGACCTACTCCCGCTGGAATGCCGAGGTGAGAGGACTGGATGCGTTCCCGAAGGATGAGTGGCCGCAGAACATCCCTCTGCTCTACTACAGCTTCCGGATTATGGTCGGCCTGGGGACCTTCTTCATATTGGCGATGGCTATTTCAGCATTCCTCCTGTGGCGGGGCCGCCTGTTGGATTCGAGACCGATGATGTGGGTCCTGATGCTCCTGACCCCGTTCCCGTTCGTGGCCAACACGGCCGGATGGTTGACAGTGGAGGTCGGCCGCCAGCCGTGGATCATCCACGGCCTGCTCCGTACCTCGGAAGGAGCGTCACCCTACGTCTCGGCGGGCAATACGATGTTCACGCTGATCGGGTTCATGGGGATGTACACTCTTCTGGCGATCCTCTTTCTGTTCCTGACCTACCACGAGATTGAACGGGGTCCGGTTTCTTTGAAAGTGGAACCTTCATCCGCCACCGACACGGCTCCCTCGATCCATTCTTAAGGAGGTCAACATGGAAATTCTCTGGCTCGGCATCGTTGCTGTGATGATCACAATCTACGTTGTCCTCGACGGATTCGACCTGGGATCGGGGGCGCTCCACCTTTTTGTAGCCAGGAACGACCGGGAACGACGGACGGTTCTCCGTTCCATCGGCCCGGTGTGGGATGGAAACGAAGTCTGGCTTATCGCCGGCGGAGGCGTTCTCTACTTTGCGTTCCCGGCTCTGTACGCCTCCAGTTTCAGCGGCTTCTACCTCCCCTTGATGATCGTCCTCTGGCTTCTGATTCTGCGGGGCATTTCGATCGAACTGCGTAACCACATTGACTCGGCCGTCTGGAGACCCTTCTGGGACGTGGTCTTCTGCGGCGCCAGTACCCTGCTATGCGTCTTCTTTGGAGCCGCCCTCGGGAACGTCGTTCGGGGCGTACCGCTGGAGCCGGGCGGCTTTTTCTTTCTTCCACTCTGGACCGACTTCGGTTTCGGCCCGGCCGGCCTGAAAAGTGCCGAGGGTGGCATCTTGGATTGGTACACCATCCTGGTCGGAGTGCTCGCACTGCTGACGCTGGTCCAACACGGATCGCGATGGCTGATGCTGAAGACCGGAGGACCGGTCAACGAACGGAGTCGCCAGGTCACGTCGGTGATCTGGTATCTGGTCGTGCTCTTCGTTGCCGTCGTGACAATCGCAACGTTCTCCATCCAGCCACAGGTTCCAGCAAATTTCGCGACGGCGCCCTGGGGGGTCATATTCCCCCTGCTTGCGATCGCGGGCCTGGCTGGGTTGTGGATCTTCAGGAAGCCCCACCAGGAACTTTCGGGTTTCCTTTCCTCGGCTGTCTTCATTGCCGGAATGCTGACCAGCGCCGCTTTTGGGATCTTCCCGTACGTTCTCCCGTCCAGCACTCAACCCGAACTCGGTTTAACCGTGTATAATGTAGCGACTTCGGCCTACGGGATGCGGGTGGCGCTGCTTTGGTGGATACCCGGTATTATCCTCGTGACGGGGTATTTCGTTTTTACCTACCGTCACTTCGCCGGCAAAGTCAGCCTCGACGACGCAGGCTACTAAGCCACGCGGCGCGCGTGGCCTTTACTCAGGAGGGTTCCGGGTTCCGGCCCGTGTACCCCAAAGATAGGACCGTTGAGTTTGCGGCAGACAGCTCTGGGCCATTCTGGTCGGCTAGTGCCGCACAGGGATAGCACGTTCCACCCAGCACAGACGTATGTGAGACCAGGGTACTGGGAATCTGATGACGCCTGTTCGAAGTCAACGGTGCGGGCTTCTCGTACATGACCAGGCGTGGTGCCAGCTCGCGATTGGGTAGAAGGATCATTAATTCCGCTTTCTTAGGAGACCAATGAAGGGACCAGTACAGACAGAAAAGAAGATGGGGGAAGCAGCCGGGTACCTTGACCTTAACTCAAAGGGATTCGGATTTCTGCGTCAAATGGAACGCGGTTTCGAGCCCAGTCCCAATGATGTCTTCGTCGAGGCGGGGATGGTCAAGAATTTACGACTTCGCCAGGGCAGCTTCGTCGAGGGACTGGCATCTAACGGACCCAAACGAAAGAGCGCGCGACTGGTTGCAGTCAATCTGATTGACGGCAAGGATGCCGACGAATACGCACGTCTTCCCGAGTTCACCAGCCTGACCAGCGTCAACCCGTTCGAGCGGCTCAGGATTGACGAGTTCAACGACTCAAGCCTCAGGATCATCGATCTCATCTCTCCCATCGGTAAAGGCCAGCGGGCGTTGATCGTGGCGTCTCCTCGAACCGGGAAGACCATGCTCCTCCAGAAGCTGGCGCGCGCGATCACCACGATTCATCCCGAAGTGGAACTGATCATCCTTCTGATCGACGAACGCCCGGAGGAAGCCACCGAGATGAAACGGCTCGGAGTAGGCACGGTCGTCGATTCGTCAGCGGACATGCCCCCTCAACGGCATATCCGCATCGCCGAAATGATCCTCCAACGAGCCAAGCGTATGGTCGAGTCGGGCCGGGACGTAATGATCCTCCTGGACAGCATTACCCGCCTGTCTCGTGCCTACAACACCCAGAACAAGGGCAAGAGCCGGACGCTTTCCGGAGGCCTCGGAGCCGGGACCATGGCGAAGCCGAGAGAGTTCTTTGGAGCCGCCCGCAAACTCCAGGAAGGTGGGAGCCTGACCATCGTCGCGACCGCCCTGGTGGACACTGGAAGTCGGATGGACGACGTGATCTTCGAGGAGTTCAAGGGCACCGGAAACATGGAACTGGTCCTCCATCGGGGACTGGCCGAGCGGAGAATCTGGCCGGCCATCGACATTCCCCTCTCAGGAACCCGTCGGGAAGAACAGCTTCGGGAAGCCGAGACCCAGAACCAGGTAAACCTGCTTCGGCGGGCGCTGGCCAACCTCAATGCCGAGAAGGCCATGCAGGGGCTGCTCCGCAAAATCGAAGAAACACCCGACAACGCCACGTTTTTGCGGTCGCTTCAAAGAGCGAGCAGCTAAGTGACCTTCTCGGCGGCACAAGGTGACCGCGGCTTTCGTTCTGGAGGTTTCTCGCTCAGCACGGTGCGGTAGGATACTCACATGAGTTCCAAGCCGCCTTTCGACAACCCGGAAGCCTCGCTTCTCGCCCAGGAGATGGTCCACCTCCTCACTGAGACTTCCGGGCTGAATGAATACATGGGGGGGATCCTTCCGTCCGTCGCCTCGGTATTCAGCACTCGGCGGATCAGCCTGATCGACTACTACGAGAACACCGACCACTTCAACCTACTTTTTTTCGAGGGCTACCCGGCCGATGCCCGCTACCGACTCCAGCGCAGTTTCGGAGAGATGGAAATCCAGCGCGCCCTGCTCGAACGGGAACCGTTCCTGTCGGCCAAGGCACCCCAGTACCTCATCATCCCCTGTTACTTCAGGGATATTCTCGAGGCGGCCATCGTGCTTGAAAATGAAGGCCCGGTCGAGATCACACCCCAAAGGCGTGAATGGGCGCTCATGGTGAGCCGCTTTCTTGGCCTGTTTATGTCGTCGACCCGGCTCGAGGTCAACAAGGGCCAGCAATTCGATCCTCATGACCTAAACCGGGCCCGCCAGATTCAGCTCAATTTCCTGCCCAAGAAGCCTCCTCAAACCTACCGCTGCGAAGTCTACGGGTTGAACACTTCATCCAAGCTGGTCGGTGGTGACTACTTCGACTACTTTGAACCGCAACAGGGTTCGGTTCGGTGCATCCTTGCCGACGCCTGCGGTCACGGGATGGCAGCGGCGCTGACCATGTCAAACTTTCGCGGCCTGATCCAGTCGGAGATTCTGCGCCACCGGGACCTACCCGCCCTGTTCGAACACCTCAACTCGATGCTCCACCTCGATGACGAACTGATCCAGTACCTGACCGGTGTTCTGCTATCGTTGGAAGAAGTATCGGGACGACTCGAGTACGTGAATGCAGGCCACTACGAACCGATTGTCATTGCGCCGGATGGCACCGTTAGAACGCTTCCTGGAGGTGGCCCGCCGCTCGGAATGTTCAAAACAGCCAAGTACCCGGTTGGCCAGGTCCATCTGCATTCCGGAGACCTGGTTGCGCTCTTCACAGACGGCCTCGTCGATATCCAGAATCCCGCCAAGGAGTATTTCGGGGTGGAGGGTATTCTCTCCTACCTGAAAGAGACCCGGAACTCCTCACTGGAAGGCGTGGCCAATCACCTGCTGACGAGAGCGCGGGAATTCTCCGGAGCCAACGAGTTCGAGGACGACGTCACTATCTTTCTGCTTCGGGTTCGCTGAAGACATCTCGAGCCCAACCGACCGGGGAAGAGTGGGAAGCCGATCGGTTGGGCTCACCCGTAATGTCACCTAATCGATTCCTTCTGACTAGGACTCGACCAATACGACTCTTTCGTTCTTGAGGCGGATCTCAACCAACCTGCCGTCCCTCTTCATACTGACGCTATTGGGCGTGGCGTTTCCAATCGGCTTGATCTCAACTTTCGCAGTGGCAACCAGATTTTTTCCGGCATAGAACTCAGCGGTGTCATCCGAAACCAGACGTACCTTGTAGCGACCCGCATCGAGTTCGATTCCATTAACGATGGCTTTGCTCGGGAACTCCACGCGGTGGTCTTTGGCATTCAGTGCGGACGGCAAGACTGCGAGGCCGAGAACCAGCACGAAGAGTAGAGTCGAGAGCTTTTTCATAAGTTTTTCTCCTTGTCTGTTGATGTTTCCTCTTCTGTCTGACCGGTCACATCTCTGTTAGACGAAGAGATTCTCATTTTGTTTATATGAATCGTGTTTCTTGACCAACAGGGGAAGTTGTGGTCTCCTGCGGTTTCTCTCGTCAACGCCAGAACCGGCAGTCAATCGCCCAAGGATTGAAGGAAATGGAAGAGAACATGAACTCGTCGGCAGCCAAAACTCCACCGGCTCTGCTGCGATGGTCGGTCTTGTTTTTCGTCAGTGTCGCCATGTTCGGGAACTACTACGTCTACGACAGCATCAGTCCACTGGCTGATGTTCTCAAGAGCAACCTCGGGTTCTCGGACGCAAATATCGGCACGCTGAACGGCATCTACAGCTTGCCCAACGTGTTCATGGTCCTGATCGGCGGGCTCATTATTGACCGAATCGGAACCCGCAAATCGACGGTGATCTTTGCTGTCCTCTGCGTCCTTGGCGCGGCGGTGACAATGCTGCGGGGGGACCTCTGGACCATGGCGGCGGGCCGGCTGATCTTCGGTCTCGGCGCCGAGTCGCTGATCGTCGCGGTAACGACAGCGCTGGCCAAGTGGTTCAAGGGAAAAGAGCTGAGTTTCGCGTTTGGACTGAACCTCACGATCGCCCGGTTGGGATCTTTCGCCGCCCTGAACTCACCGTCGTGGGCCTCCGGATACTATGACACCTGGAACGGGCCCCTCTGGATCGCCTTTATCATGTCGATAACCTGTGTCATCGGCGCCGTCATCTACTGGATTCTGGAATCCTCCGCCCAGCGCAGGTACGAACTCGGCCAGGCGGATGTACCCGACGAAATCGAGTGGGGAAGCATACTGAAGTTCAGCCGATCGTACTGGCTCATCGTCGGGCTGTGTGCCACTTTCTACTCCGGAATCTTCCCGTTTCAGACCTTTGCAGTGAAATTCTTTATTGAGGCTCATGGCACAACCCGGGAGATGGGTGGCTTTCTGTCCAGCATGCTGACCCTGTTCGCCATGATCTGCACTCCACTGTTCGGCCTGCTGGCGGACCGGATCGGCAAACGGTCCCAACTGATGATCGCCGGTTCTCTGCTCCTGACGCCCGTCTACCTGATAATGGCCTACACGGGGGTAAGCCTCTGGGTCCCGATGTCGATGATGGGCGTGGCCTTTTCACTGATTCCAGCTGTGATGTGGCCTTCGGTGGCCTACGTCGTCGAAGAACAACGCCTCGGAACCGCATACGGGCTCATGACGATGTTGCAGAACGTTGGACTGGCCGGGTTCAACTTCATGATCGGTTGGGCGAACGACTTCTCCCTTGCCGGTGCCGGCAACCCGGGCGGTTACACGCTCGGCATGTGGCTCTTTTCGACTCTGGGAATCGCCGGACTGGTCTTCGCGATTCTGCTGAACCGGAATGAGGCCGGCCCTCACGGGCACGGCCTCGATACGATCAAAGCCGGGGGCAATTAGACTTTCTCGGGGACAACGAAGGGCTCCCGATATTTGCGCGTCAGGTAAGTGTCGGCTTCGTCATCACCCACGAACCGCTCTGATGCCGGGTCGAATTCCAGTTGGCGGCCCAACCGGTAGGAGATGTTCCCCAGGTGGGCCAGGCTGGCGCCGAGGTGGGCCGTCTCGACCGGTCCGTTCTGGATGCTGGTGTCGTGCTGGCGGACCGCCTCGATGAAGTTGGCATAGTGGTCGCCCTCTTCCTCGCGGGTCGGACCGGGTTCCCGCTTCTCGCCAAGGAAGGTGGCGTACCTGGTGTAACCGTAGATGACCAGGTATCCTTCGGATCCGTAGAAGATGTTTCCGACGCCGGCACCGTCCTCCAGGTTGGTGCACCAGGGACGGACTTCAAACTCGATCATCTTTCCTTCCTTGGGATAGAGATAGCTGCTTGAGAGAACCTCAGGTGTCTCCTTGGCATCATCCCAAAGGAACTTGCCTCCCATCGCGGTGATCTTCTCGGGAAGGCCGACGCCGAGGCCCCACATGCACATGTCAGTCTCGTGAATTCCCTGGTTCCCCACGTCGCCGTTTCCGAAGTCCCACTGCCAGTGCCAGTTGTAGTGGACGAAATTGCGCGAGAACGGCCGCTCCTGGGCGGGCCCCAGCCAGAGGTTGTAGTCGAGGGTTTCGGGCGCCGGACTCATCGGCTTGTTCCCGATATCGGGCCGCCAGCGGAACACCAGTCCCCGAGCCATGTAGACGTTCCCTATGGTTCCTTGCCGGAGGTGACGGACAGCCTCCTGGATCGCGGGTGAACTGCGCAACTGAACACCGTGCTGGACGATCCGGTCGTACTTTTGAGCCGCTTCGACCATCCTGCGGCCTTCCCAGACGTTGTGACAGCCAGGTTTCTCTACGTAAACGTCCTTCCCGGCCTGGCAGGCCCAGATTGTCGCCAGCGCGTGCCAGTGGTTGGGGGTAGCAATGGAAACGGCATCAATCTCCTTGTCGTCGAATACCCGCCGCAAGTCTTGCTGCGTGGAAACGGCCCTACCGTATTTCTTCTGAAACTCGGCGGCCCTGCCCTCTGCGACCTCCAGGTCCGGGTCACACAGCGTCACGACGTCAACATTGTCCAGGTTCATGAATCCCCGGACATGGTCCCATCCTCTGCCATGCACTCCCAACACTGCGAGTCTTATCCGGTCGTTTGCTCCGAGCACTCGCCCGGACGAAACTCCGGTAGCAGCCAGGCCGGTGGCAGCCAGGCCGGCAGTT
The DNA here is from genome assembly GCA_963777605.1 of uncultured Acidobacteriota bacterium. Lineage (GTDB taxonomy): Bacteria > Acidobacteriota > UBA6911 > RPQK01 > JAPXNP01 > CAVZRV01. The sequence goes on along the minus strand of CAVZRV010000030.1, from coordinate 183,282 downwards.
CCCTTCATGAATCCTCTTCTGCCAATCGTGTTCGTTCTGTTCATGATTCCTCCAGCCTAGATAATAAACCCAGGATTTGACATACCCAAGAAACCGGTCCCCATCACCCTAGGTTTTTCTCTTTTTCGGCAGTATCATGGGCCTCCATAGCCGACCGAGACACATGACCGAAACACGGAACAGCCAAAAGTTCGGAACCTTCGGCGGCGTCTTCACGCCCAGTGTCCTGACCATTCTCGGGGTCGTCCTCTACCTGAGAACCGGCTGGGTGGTCGGAAGCGCCGGGCTGATGGGAGCACTGCTGATCGTCATGTTGTCTCACCTGATCAGCTACTCCACCGGGCTCTCCGTCGCCAGCATCTCGACCAACCGGACCGTCCGGGCGGGTGGTGCCTACTTCATGATCAGCCGGTCCCTCGGCCCGTCCGCAGGGGCAGCCATCGGGATCCCTCTCTTCCTGGCCCAGGCACTGAGCGTGACCTTTTACGTCGTCGGCTTCACCGAGTCTTTGCGCCGGTTGATCCCCGACCTGAACATGCAACTGGCAGGGACGGTCACCTGTGCCTTTCTCACCCTGATTTCCTATCGGAGCGCGCGCTTTGCGATCCGGATCCAGTACGTCGTCATGGCGGCGATCGTGTTGTCACTGATCTCGTTTTTTGCCGGACGGAGCCCTCACCCCCCGGCCGAGATCGCCTGGTATAACCCGGATGGCCCGCCATTCGCACTCGTCTTCGCCGTCTTTTTTCCCGCGGTGACCGGGATCATGGCGGGGGTCAGCATGTCCGGGGATCTCGAGAATCCCCGCCGGGCCCTTCCGCTGGGCACCATCACCGCCATCTCAGTGGGGATGATCATCTACCTCGCCGCACCGATCTGGCTGGCGCTCAATTTCGATCTTCCGACCCTGTCCGAGCAGAATGACGTTTTCTGGACGCTGGCGAGCGTCCCCAAGCTGATTTACGCGGGGATCTGGGGAGCCACCTTGTCGAGTGCTATCGGGAGTCTCCTTTCGGCACCCAGGACCCTCCAGGCGCTCGCCCTGGATCGTCTGGCCCCTGCCCTTTTCGCGAAGGGGCACGGTCCCAACAGCGAACCCCGGACTGGACTCATCCTGACTTTCGTCCTGGCGGAAGGCGGAATACTGCTGGGAAGTCTCGACATGGTCGCACCAATTCTCACCATGTTCTTCCTGGCCACCTATGGAGTCACCAATCTGGCCTTCGGACTTGAACGTTGGGCCTCCTCGCCCAACTTCCGCCCCTCGTTCCGGGTTCCGGCCTGGATTGGGTTGATTGGGGCCGGAGCCTGCTTTTACGTCATGAGCATCATCAACCTGCCGGCGATGCTCGCGGCAATCCTCGTCTGCTCAGGGATCTACCTGGTCGCCAAGCAGCGATCACTCGACACGACCTACGGTGACGCCCGGCATGGAATCTGGTCGGCCCTCGTACTGACTTCGCTACAGCGATTACGCCACGCGGAGTACCACGAACTCAACTGGCGCCCTCACCTCGTCGTTCTCGCCGGGAGCCTCTCGAAGCGCTCCTATCTCCTCGAGTTGGGCTCCGCGATCGTCCAGGACCGTGGCATGGTGACCTACCTGCACCTGCTCAAGGGGAAGATCGCCGAAGAAATCGGGCGACGGAAGGAACTGCTCCGAATCCTGGAGTGGCATTTCGCTGAAGACTATCCCAACGTTTTCTGCCGAGTAGACATCGTCGAAGACATTTACCGGGGGGCCGTCAACAGCGTCATGAGCCAGGGACTGGGCTCGCTGGAACCCAACACGATCCTGATGGGCTGGCTCACGAAAGCGGAGCGAGCCGACTCCTATACCGGCATGCTGAAAGATATCCGGGAGCTCGACCGATCGCTCCTCGTCGTCCGCTTCCACCCGGAACGCGGCTACGGCATGGGGCGCCAAATTGACATCTGGTGGCGGGGACTCAAGAGCAACGGTGCGATGATGCTGATGCTGGCGTTCCTGCTCGAATCCCATCCCCGTTTTCGGAATTGCAGGATTCGCCTGATTACGGTCGTCGACAACGAGGCTCAGCGGCAGGCGGCTCGCAGGCGGCTGGACGATATCCTGGCCCGAAGCCGGGTCAACGTTGAAGGAATCGTTCGTCTGAGGGGAACCCTGCCGATCGCCGAGACGATGCACGAGGTCAGTCACGACTCCGACCTGGTCCTGCTCGGGCTTCAGCTCCCCGAATCCGGAGAGACCGGAGCCGCCTTCTTCGAACGCTACTCGAAGATACTTGCAGGACTGCCGACATCCATTCTGGTCTGCAGCGCGCCCAGCTTCACCGGGACACCTGTCCTGTTCGACGAAGTCTGACCGCTTGCTCCGGTGAGAGGGTGAGAATAATGATCATGACTTCACAGACTACATCGAGTACCGTCCTGATTACTGGCGCCTCGTCCGGCCTTGGCGCCGAGTACGCCCGGCAACTCGCCGCCCAGGGTCACGGGCTGGTATTGACCGCACGCCGGACCGATCGTCTCAACGAACTTGCCGAATCCCTTCACGCACGACATGGCGTTCCGGTCACGATCCTCCCCGGAGACCTTACGGACCGCACCTTCGTGCAAGAACTGGAAGACCGAATCGCGGCCACTACCGACCTCACGATCCTGGTCAACAACGCCGGCTTCGGGGTCTCGGGTCCGTACATCGAGCAACCTATCGAGCGTCACCAGCGCATGATCGACGTTCACATCACCGCGACCGTCCGCCTGACTCACGCGGCCATCCCGGGGATGATTCAACGGGGCAAGGGCTTCATCATCAACGTTTCGTCGGTTGCCGCCTTCATTCCCGAGGGAAGCCCTCCGGGGTACTCAGCCAGCAAGGCCTACCTCAACTCGTTTTCCCGGAACCTGGATTCGCTCGTTCGGGACAACGGGATCAGAATCCAGGCTCTCTGCCCCGGGTACACCCGGACCGAGTTTCACAGCACGGACCAGTACCAGGGAACGGAACGGGAGACCTTTCCAAATTGGGTCTGGATGAGTTCGGAGGAAGTTGTCGCCTGCTCCCTGCGCGCGCTCGAATCCGGCAAAGTCATCGTCGTTCCCGGCCTGAAGTACCGCTTCATCGCTGCCCTTCTCCGATCCTCGCTCGGGAGCTACCTGATGGGACTCCGGCATCACATCTTCGGAAAGTAGGATATCGACCGACCCGGTCGCAATCACTGCGGAATGGCGACGGGCGGTGATACCGCTGAAGTAACACGGCGGACCTGCATCGTTGTTATTGGCGCTGCCGGTCCTTATGCGTACAATGATCGGCGACCACATAGCCTCGAACAGCGGGAAGGACTGAAACTGTGAAAAAGACAGTACTTGTTTTGGCGGCGCTACTGTTGCTGCAACTCTCTGCCCTGGCCCAGACGATCTCCCGGGAGCAGATGACTTTCTACACCCAGGAGTGGACGGGTGAGCGTTTCGACGACGGCCGTCCCAAAGTTCCAGACAGCATTCTCGAGCGCATGAAGCGGGTCTCGATCGAGGAGGCCTGGGGAGTGCTCCGGGGAGCCGGCTACAACAACCAGTTCGAAGGGGACTGGATGATGATCCATCCGGACGAGCCCGTCGTGGGAAGAGCCCTGACCGCCGCCTACGTTCCGCTGCGTCCCGAGATCCAGAAACGGATGCTGGACAAGGGTCATGCGGAAGGCCGGGTCGGCCCCATGAACTCGTGGCCCATCGACATGCTCCAGCCCGGCGATGTCTACGTGGCCGACGCCTTCGGGAAAATCAAGGATGGCACCCTGATCGGAGACAACCTGGGAAGTTCGATCTTTGCCAAGTCTCGCAACGGGGTCGTTTTCAACGGCTCGGTCAGAGACCTCGAGGGCCTGGAGGAAATTGAGGGGTTCAACGCCTTCGTTCGGGGCTGGGATCCTACGGCCATCAGCGAAATGATGCTCCTCGGGCTCAACACTCCCATCCGGATCGGCCAGGCGACGGTGTTCCCGGGAGATGTGGTGCTGGCGAAGCGAGAAGGTGTCATCTTTGTCCCGGCCCACCTGGCTGAGAAAGTCGTCGTCGAAGCGGAGAAGACCATGCTGCGCGACACTTTTGGGCACCAGCGACTCCGCGAAGGCAAATACACTCCAGGCCAGATCGATACTCGCTGGAGCCCGGAGATCCGGCAGGACTTCCGGGAGTGGCTGAAGGCCAACAGCTCGAAGCTGGATATCCCGCAGTCAACGCTCGACGAACTCCTCAAGGAGAACAATCCGTAACTCGGGAATGGGCCAATAGTGACACTACACTAGTCTTTGAGCCAGTTGTCCAGGTGCTCGGCGACGAAGGCATCGTCGGTCAGGTGAGGGTACGCCTTGCAGACCCGGTCAATCTCCTCGGCCTGGCCCTCCGACAGGTACTCCTCGGGATCAAGACACCAGGCCCCCTCCAGGAGTCCCTGCCTGCGAAGGATCTCGTGGATTCCCGGCACGCAACCGCGAAAATTGTTCGCCGCATCGAAAATGGCCGAGTTGGCATCGGTCAACTGTGCATTCAGTTCGAGCAGGTGGCCCTGGGAAACCGGCAGGTGGCTCCGGTATTGGCGCACTTCCTTCAACAGCCGGACAGCCTTCCAGGTCCAGACGGCCCACTGCCCCAGGAGGCCGCCGGCAATTTGAGCTGTCTGCCAGCCATCCCCGGATCGAAAGCGAAACGGGGTAATCAGGTCGCCGATAATATTGTCGTCGTTTCCAGTGTAGAGCGCAATCTCTCCGAGTCTCCCGGAATCCACCGCAGCTCGCACCACGTCCAGTGTCCCGTACCGGTTGAAAGGCGCGATCTTCACCGCCACCACCCGCTCGATGTCCATGAAACGCCGCCAGAACGAGTATCCCAGGACCCGTCCTCCCACAGCCGGTTGAAGGTAGAATCCGAAGATCGGAATCTCCTCCGAGACCGCCCGGATGTGGGCAATCAGTTCGTCATCCGTTGCGTGGCGCAACGCCCCGAGACTCACGAGGCCGCAGTCGTACTCCAACTCCCGGGCCAACTGCGCCTCCGTGACGGCCTGGGTGGTCGGGCCCACCAGCCCCGCAATCATGACAAAGCCGTTGGAAGCCGGATCGCGTTCCGCGACGGTGTCGGCCGCAAGTTCCAGGACCGGCCGGTAGAGCCCGACAGAAGGGTCGTGAATCGCGAACTGGGTGGTGTGCACTCCGACGGCAATTCCTCCAGCGCCGGCCGCCACGTAGTACCGACTCAAGGCCCGCTGTCTTCGTTCATCGAGCGTCCTGGCAGAGGTCAGGGCCAGCGGGTGAGCCGGAATCACCAGCCCCGACAAGAGGGTCTCTCTCAGCGCCTCAATCTCCATCGGTTCAGAATCTCCCATCGGTGACTTCAAACTTGGTCGGTTTGCCCAGGATCGGCCCGCCCTTCCTGATCCAGTGTGCGACCAGTTCGATAACGTGGTCCACTCCAACTTGAGGGGCCCCAAAGAGCGACCGGCAGCGGCTTCCATCGCTGAGCAGCGCGCGTTTTCCCTCGTGGCCGAAGAACCTGGGCTCGACTTCAAACAGGCGGGCAAAGGACTCGGCAATCTCCCGAACGGAAAGGATCTCAGGTCCGGCCAGATTGAGAATGTCGGGAGGGCTCGAGCAGAGCCGGAAAGCGCGGAAACAGACCGAGTTCGCATCCCCCTGCCAGATGACGTTCACGTGCCCCATTTCCAGGGAAATCTCGTCCCCATTGTAAACTTTCCGCCCAATGTCGAGAAGCACGCCGTAGCGAGCTTCTACGGCATAGTTCAGCCTCAGAATGCAAAGCGGGGTCCCGTTTTGGATTGAGAAGTAGGACAGAACCCGTTCTCTTCCCAGGCACGACTGGGCGTATTCACCGATCGGCCCCAAGGCGTCCGATTCACTGCAACCTCCCGACTCCAGGCTTCACCAGGGGGTAGACGTTACCCGTCGAGAAAGCCACGATACGACTCGACTTGAAGTGTTCGGCAACCCTCCCGGGGAGGTAGCTGTTCATCGCCCAGGTCTCCGGTTCGTTTCCCGAAGTACCGAACTTCATTCCGGCCATCATGATCACGTTGGGAAGCTGCGGAAGAGACTGCAGGGCCCGATCGTCCAGAAGGTCGGCCGAAATCGTTCGCACACCCAACTGTTCCAGTCCTTCTCGCTGCCGGACATCACCGAAGCGAGAAACCGCGATCAACGGGTCTTCAAGGCCGGCAAGCCGCATCGCAGCCAGGGCCCGGCGCACCAGGCTGGGGCCCATCTTCCCCCCGGCACCCAGGACGATCACACCCCCTCGAAGATCCTTCGCGGCCTCCACATCCTCGTCATAGGGCTCGGAGAGGACCATTTCGAGATCGTCTTCATTCACAATCGATGGAATATCCAGCTGCTTCATACACGAACCGCTCCTCTCCCGGACTTGATCCGATCACTTCGACTGCCCTTTCCGCACGATGCCCTGCCGTCGCCATTCCCTGCCCGTGCGAACCCTCCGGGATGCCCGCACAACAGGCGGCGACTCAGCCAAACTCAAAGCCGGCAAGGCAGTAGAGGTGGTCTGGACGTCCCGGGTCGTCATTCTGTCCACGATACATCCGCTTGAGCACCCTGGAGGGCAGGAATCCGTACTTCCGGAGTAGACGCCGCGCTTCATTGTTGCCGCTAATCAGGTCGGCAATCAAGGTTCTCTGCTGGTACTGTTCAACCGCCAGCGCCAGTAGCACTTCTGCAGCGGCGGAATTGGCGGCAGTCAGCGGGCCCAACTGGTGAGCAAAAGACCCGGGACGCCCGAAAAGCAGTCCCTCCGGTTTCCCAGGATCTCCAAGAAACCAGGAAGGTCCGCCGTGAACGCGAAGCCATTCGAGGAGTTCGCTGCGATCGACTCCGAAGTAGCGCCCGTCCCATCGACCGAGTTCCGCCATGGAAGCAGAGTCGACCGGATTCGGACGCGACTCAGAACTGCGAGCGACCGACAATTTCCCCGGGACACGGCTCCACCGCTCCACTCCGTACTCGACCACGAATCCAAGTTTCTCGTACACCTGGGCACCGGCATCCGTGGCATCCAGTTTCAGCGTCCTGCAACCCAGAGCCGAAAGATGGTCAAGAAGTCGATTCATCATCCGGGTCGCCATTCCGCGCCGGCGAAACTCGGGATGGACCAAAATCATTCCAATCCAGCCAACCTCTCGACCGTAGTCGATGGCCGTGCCGGTTGCCACCACCCGGCCATCCAGAACTCCCGCAAAACAACCCGTCGGAGCAAGCGCCATGTACCCTGACCAGTCCTGAGGCAACTGATTCCACCCGGCAAGTTCCTTCAGAGTCATCGCCCCCGGCACATGGTCCGGAGTCATTCGGACGACCTCCATCTCCATTGCAGCCTCAGATTTCCTTTGGTTGTGAATCGGCTCGCCGCACCGCAACCACCGGCGAGCGGGAAAGAATATACAAGGTGGAACACCGAGGGACCCCGATGGCGCCGATTCGCCGAAGGGGGCTACTTTACGAAATGCCCCATCCTGCTCCACCGGGTCTTGGTGATGAAGAATAGGATCCGCTCTCCGTACAGCTTCAGCATCTCTGGCAACGACGTTCTCAGGTAAGCGTCAGAATCGTCTTCATAGGACCAGAACACCACTAACGGGCGGCCCACGATGTAGTCGCGCGGTAGGAAGCCGAAGTAACGGCTGTCGGCACTGTCGTCCCGGTTGTCACCCATCATGAAGTAGTTCCCTTCCGGGATGTTCACCGGCCCAAAGTTGTCCCGCTGGATGTCGAAGGCGAGAACATGAGGATTTCCGCTGCGCCCGTTGACGCGTGGATCACGGTGGACCTTGTACGGTTCATCCAGGGCAACCCCATTGATGTAGACCGTCTTGTCGCGGATCTCGAGGACTTCTCCCGGCAACCCGATGGCGCGCTTCACGTAAAGGACCTCAGGGTCTTCCGGGAACTTGAACACCACGATGTCGCCCCGATCGACCTTGTGAACCGGGGAAATCCCCAGATCCTCCATGAACCCGTTGCGGTAGGTGAACTTGTCGATGAGCAGCCGGTCACCGACCAGGATCGTGGGTTCCATGGACGGCGTGGGAACCGTCATCGGATGCACGACGTAGGTCGTCACGAACAGCGCTATGATCGTGCAATAAACAGTCGCAACGAAGTACTCACGCAGAGTGCTGTACTGTTGCTGGGGCTGCGCTTCGTCCTTATCTTTCTGATCCTTGGGCATATGACCGCCCCGATTATAGGCTCGATCCGGTGTTCACCTCAACTCGACCGAACTTTCGGACCCAGGAACGGTCGGGACAAGCGGCCAGCAATTCGAGAATGGTCCGGCCATCCCGCGGGTCGGTTAACCCGGGCGCCAATTCGGCAAGGGGGACGAGAACGAACCTTCTCATGACATACGAATTGTGCGGGATGACCAGAGTGCTGGTTTCCAGGACAGTCCGGCCGTAGAAAAGGACGTCGATGTCGATCAGCCGTGGGCCATCGACTTGGGCGGGCCTGCGCCCCATGCTTGATTCGACTCCCTTGCACAGATCGAGCAATTCGAACGGACTGAGGTCGGTCTGGCCCTGGCAGGCAAGGTTGAGAAAATCGGGCTGGTCTCGAAATCCTACCGGCTCCGTTTCGTAAACAGAAGAACACGCGGAGATCGCCAACCCTCGACGGCTCAATTCATTCAGCGCACGCTCCAGGTGGGTCATCCGGTTTCCCAGGTTGGACCCCATCGATAGGAAGATGGCATCCGAAATGTCTCGTGCTTCGATTTTCTTTTCCGAACCAGTCATGTCAGAACACCATATCGGGCCGCCGTATAGTGCCGAAAGCTCCGATGCCTTTGAGATAGAAAGTGAACCGAATATCCTGCTCCTTGCGCGAAGAAAGATTGAATCCGCTGGTTTCGACGGATACCCCGCAACAGTCCCAGAAATAGTTGAGCCGCACCAGGTGGTTGAGAAATGTCGAGTCCTTGATGTCGTAACTGAAGTATCCGAAAGCAGAGATGCCCCGGTCGTGCCGACCGACCCCCACCCTTCCCTGGAGCTGGTTGCTTCGGCCAATCCCGGTCAGGAGTTCGTTGGTGACGAAGTAGGTGGTGGCCAGGGTCAGGTCGTCGCGACGATAATAGCCAGTGGCCGAGAGACTGCGAAAGTCCCCGCTCTGGGTATCGTAGTCCGACCGGAAATCGAAGTTTACCCGGGAATCCGGCGTCAATCGAACGAGCGTTGTAATGGGAGAAAAGTCGCGAAAACCGACCGCATACGGGTGTCCCGAAAGTGAGTTGAGTGGAAAGAACTGGTTGATCCGCCCTTCCTGAAGAGCACCACCGAACGTGGGATCGAAAAAGTGCTTCTGGGCGATCTTGACTGACAGCCACTCATGGATCTGGCTATTGCTGGACCGCTTCACGAAGAAGCGGTTGACGATCGAGTACTCGACCTCGTTGGTGTCGGCGATGGCATCCACCGCATCGAAGCGGATGATCCGGTCGAATTCGTTGACTCCCGAGAGGAGCCGATAGCGAACCTCCGGTTCCACCAGGTGTTTCCACTGGTTTCCGCCGGGATCCCCAAAGACTCTGGAAACGCCCCAACCTTTCAGATCAGCCGTAAAATCCACGTACTGCCGGTGAACGCTGGCCCCGGTCACAACCCGCTCCCCGTCTTCGTTAGCGTTGATTGAGTCGCTGTAAAACGTCTCCCTGACGCCCAGCCGCGGTGTCAACCGGAGCCCCTGAAACAGGGGCATCGAGAAATAGACTCGTGGGAAAAGGTCCAACCGCTGACTGATTCGGGGAGTCTCAATCAGCGAATCGGTACGACTCATCCCCCCGACTGAACTCTCGAGATCGATGTGAAGTGGCAGGTTGCCGAGCTTCTGGCCCAGGAGCTGGAGCTCAACCTCGGGGGTTGCCTGCGTGACGATGTTTCGACCCGGTGAAATCGTCTGTTCCCGCGAAACCAGCAGATTCAATGATCTCAAACTGGAGTTGTTGGTCAGAAAAAGTCGCGATTCCTCGCTCGGACGCGTTGCCGTGAAGAAGTTGTCGGAAAAGACCTGGCGAAACTGGAAGCTGGAGACCAGGGTGAAATCGGCCACTGCCCGAAAACCGCTCCCAAGCGTTGTGTACCCGGTCCCTTCAAGTGCACTTCCGCCCTGCCCAAGGCGGTCGTTGACAAAACGCCCCGACAAGTCGAGTCGGGAAACTTCGTCGGGACGGGTACGCAGGTTGAAGCCGGCCCCCTGGCCGCGTTCGGAATAGTAATCGTGCACCAGCATAAGATCCGCGCTGCGCCCCATGACCAGGTAGAACCGGTTGGTCAGCCGGCGGCCCTTGTTGTTGGAGGTCCCGGTCGATGGGAGCATGAAACCACTCGAGCGCTCCTTTTTCGCGGTCGGCAGAATCAGGTAGGGAAAGTAGAAGACCGGGGCCTTTTTGATCCGGAACCACGCACTCCGTAGGCGGGCGGTGCTGTCGGTATTGATGACCGCTTTCTTGATCTTGAAGCTCCACTTGGGAACCGCCTCCTCACAGGCGGTCAGGTAACCCTCTTCGGCAATGTAGGTGGTCGGCCCCACTTTGGTCAGTTTCTTCGCCCTTACGAAAACCTCTTCATCGGTGAAGCCGTAGGGGTCATAGATTACCCCGGTATCCTCCTTCACGTTCAACTCGGCCCGGGAGCCCTGCAGCCAGCCCTGGGCCCGCTTGATCTCGAACTCTCCCTCGATGACCACGAGGTCCCTGGTCGGGTCGTAGGTCACCCGTTCCGCGTTCAGGGTTGCATCGGAGTAGGTCGCATGCACGTCGCCCTCGGCGAGAATCTCACCGTTCTCGAGGCGCTCGATCCGATCCGCTTCCAGAACGAAATTCAAATTGCCATAGGGGACCTCGACCCGAGGTCGTTCCTGGGCCCGTGAGTTGAAGCTCAGGACGAGAAGAAAGAGGCAAACCAGGGCCGGCCGCAGACTGATGATCCTGGCCGCCTGTCTCGAAATTGTCCGCCCCCTTTCAAACATGACGATAAAGATAGCAGGGGATCCACTCCCCATGAAGCTCGAGTTGCTTCACGGGGGCATTCCGGCCTTTCAGAAGATTGTTGCTATAATGTGGGCTTTCCTCAGCAATCCCAGGAGTTATCGCCGATGCCAGAAAAGACATCAGCAGAGAAGCCGGCCAAGTGGCCTTCTTACACAATGGTCGAGGGCCGAATGAAACGGATCTACTTCCATTTCTACAAGGAGACCTATAAGACTTCCCAGATCCCGAGGAAGGAGAAGGAATTGATTGCCATTGCGGCTTCACTGGGATTCAAGTGTCAGGGCTGTCTGCAGGGTCACATTGAGAAAGCACTCCAGTACGGAGCAACCAAAGAAGAGATCAGCGAGACTATCAGCATCGCCATGGGAGTCTCCGCGGCATCCGTAGTCGATCAAACCGATATCATCGCTGAGGCCATGCAATTGAAGCTGTTCGACTAGTCCGGTATAAGGCTTCCTCCCGGTCTCTCACCTATAACCTGACTTTCAACTCGAGCCCTGCTGCCACAGGGGGAGGAGGAGAGGCCAGCAGGACTCGAGTAAAGACCTCTGGGGTCTCCAGTTCAGATGCAATTCATTCCGAAAGGTTCAAAGTGATTCCAGAAGGATTGAATCCGTGCTACGGCCGACTCCCCGGAGAACTCGCTTCGGAACTCGATGCATTTGTCTTCTTTCACCTGGGCTCGGACGCAAAAGTGGAAGTCCAAAGCAGCGACGATGGTTTCCGGCTGTCGATCGGGCATCGCCGGGTATCCCCAATTGAATTTGACCTGGACTCCGGGAAGGTCGCAGACTTTTCTCGACAGCCTGAACTCTTTGAGGAGTTTCTCCTGGATCTCTTGACGCGGCACCGACGTGACGCCTGAGCCGGATGTGGCATTCTGTTGGAAATGAGGAGGATTAGATGAACGGCCCCGTACGCGAATTCATGACCTTGGTGAGAACGAAGAATCCGGGAGAGAAGGAATTCCATCAGGCAGTCCAGGAGGTGATCGAGTCGGTTTACCCCGTCATTGAAACCAACCCGCGCTATCGCTCGGGAAAAATCCTGGAACGGATCATCGAGCCGGAGCGGATGCTCATGTTTCGAGTGCCCTGGATGGATGATGAAGGTGAAGTCCGGGTCAATCGTGGCTTTCAGGTCGACATGAACAGCGCCCTGGGACCTTACAAGGGTGGCTTGCGGTTCCACCCCAGCGTAAACCTGAGCATCCTGAAGTTCCTTGCTTTTGAACAGGTGTTCAAGAACAGCCTGACCAGCCTTCCGATGGGCGGTGGACAGGGGGGATCCGACTTCGATCCAAAAGGCAAGAGCGATGCGGAAGTTATGCGGTTTTGCCAGGCCTACATGCAGGAACTCTATCGCCACGTGGGACCGGAGACCAGCGTTCCGGGAGCCGACGTCGGCGTCGGCGGCCGCGAAATCGGATTCCTTTTCGGAATGCACAAGAAACTCTCCAACCGGTTTACGGGGGTCCTGACCGGGAAAGGTGCAAATTGGGGCGGCTCCCTGATGAGACCTGAGGCAACCGGTTATGGACTGGTCTACTTCGCCTCGGAGATGCTGGGAACCCGAGGAGAATCGCTCCAGGGGAAGCGCGTTGCCATCTCTGGTTCAGGAAATGTGGCCCAGTTTGCCGCCATCAAAGCGCTCGAACTCGGCGCTGTCGTAGTCACGCTCTCGGACTCGGGTGGAACTATTGTCGATGAAACAGGCATCGACTCGGAGAAACTCGAGTACGTTATGGACCTCAAGAACCATCGACGGGGTCGGGTACGTGAATACCCGCAAATCTACCCCAGCGCTCGATTCCTGGAGGGCCAGGGGCCATGGTCGGTCCGCTGTGATGTCGCCCTTCCGTGTGCCACCGAGAACGAACTCAACGAAGAAGACGCCCAGATGCTGCTCGACAACGGCTGTACCTGCGTGGCAGAGGGTGCCAACATGCCCTGCGATCCGCCCGCCATCGAGAGGCTGCTCAATGCCGGGATCCTGTTTGGACCCGGAAAGGCGGCCAACGCCGGGGGCGTGGCAGTCTCGGGACTGGAGATGACCCAGAATTCGATGCGCTTCTCCTGGACCAAGCAGGAAGTCGACGATCGCCTTCGCTTGATCATCAAGGAGATTCACGCCACTTGTGTCAAGTGCGGCCGGGACGGCGACTTCATCAACTATGTGGACGGCGCCAACGTAGGCGGTTTTGTAAAGGTTGCCGATTCGATGCTCGACCAGGGACTGGTGTGAGATGTGACGGGCTATGACCAGGTACCTGCAAACTTCGAGCGTCCGGCGTTTCCATGACCTGCTCCCTTACCGGGTGCGGGAAGTCCTGCTGGTTTCGTCCCCCTATGACGCGTTCATCCTCCAGGAAGACGGGCACCTAACGGAACGCCTCTTCGTCGAATATCGGGAGGTCAGTCTTTCCTCGGCGCCTCGCTTCATCCATGCTTCAAACGGGGAAGAGGCCTTCCGGTTCCTGCAGAGCCGCCGCTTCGACCTGATCCTCACCATGACCAGCCTGGTGGACATGGACGTTAACGCTTTCGGCCGGAAAGTCAAGGAAATGGTCCCGGGCATGCCGGTGATCGTCTTTGCACTCGATCGCAACGAGGCGATCCAGTTCCAGGAATCGATCGACCCGGAAGCCCAGGACGGATTCTTCCTCTGGACGGGTGATGTTCTGATCCTCCTGGCGGTGATCAAGAGCGTCGAGGACCGCCGCAACGTCGATCACGACGTGCGTCACGGAAATGTCCGGGTGATCATCATGATCGAGGACTCTCCCCAGTACTACTCCGCCTTCCTGGGCGAGCTCTACAAGGAGCTCATGCGCCAGTCACTGGCGCTCTACTCCGAAGGGGTCAGCGACCTCTACCGGAAGATGTTCATGCAGTCCCGTCCCAAAGTACTCCACGCGCGTTCTTTCGAGGAGGGCGTTCAGCTCTTCAAGAAGTACTCCAAGAACGTTATGGCGGTCATTTCCGACGTGCGAATCCCGCGTCGCGGTGCGCTCGATCCCGAGGCAGGACTCGACTTCGCGCAATATGCCCTTCAGCACGATCCCGAGTGCCCCATTCTGCTTCAGTCCGCCGAAACCCAGAATCGAGATCGGGCGGAGGCGATCGGGGCCCAATTCCTGGACAAGAACTCCACCAGCCTGCTCGCGGCAGTCCGCGATTTCCTGACCCTCAGACTCGGTTTCGGAGATTTCATCTTTCGCACTCCCGACAACAAAGAATTCGACCGCGCCCGCGACCTCCGCGAACTGGAGGCCAAGCTGGCGGCGATCCCGGAAGAACTCCTCCGCTACCACGCGGGATACAATCACATTTCGATCTGGTTGATGGCCCGCAGCGAATTCGAACTGGCCGAAGAACTCCGTCCCAAGAAGATCTCCGACTTCCCCTCGATCGGCGCTATGCGGCAGCATCTCATCCACACACTCAAGGAAAACCGGGAGAGACTTCATCGAGGGCTGGTCTCCGACTTCTCTTCCGACTACTTCGCCGAGGACCAATTCAGCCGGATTGGAACGGGATACCTGGGCGGAAAAGCGCGGGGAATCGCCTTCCTGTATCAGACCCTGGCCGACATTGACCCCAGAGAATTCGCAGGACTGCCGGTGCGGGTTCCCCAGACAGTCGTCGTGACGACCGATCTGTTTGATACCTTCCTCGATGAGAACGACCTCCGTGACTTTGCTTACGAAGCCCAGGACGACCAGGAGATTAGCGCCCGGTTCATCCGAGGGCGCCTTCCCTCCGGCCTCATCGAGCAGCTAAACCTTATCGTCGACAAGATCGAAGGCCCGCTGGCAATCCGGTCGTCCAGTCTGCTGGAGGATTCTCTCCACCAGCCATTTGCCGGCATCTACTCCACCCTGATGATTCCGAACCGGGATCCGGATCCCGACAGCCGTCTCCGCGACCTGTGCGAGGCAGTTAAACTGGTCTACGCCTCGACTTTCTTCTCCAATGCCAAGTCGTACCTTGGGGCGACGGGGAGCCGTATCGAGGAGGAGCAAATGGCTGTGATCATTCAGAGGGTCATCGGTCAGCCTTTCGGAGAACGATTCTACCCTCACTTCTCCGGCGTCGCCCAGTCCCACAACTACTATCCGATCGGTCCCCAGCGACCCAAAGACGGTCTGGCCCACATGGCGTTGGGCCTCGGACGCCAGATTGTAGACGGCGGCAGGGCTCTCCGCTTCAGTCCCCGGCACCCCGCGGTCATGCCCCAGTTCTTCGACCCGGAACTGCTGTTGGACAACTCCCAGCGTGGTTTCTGGGCGCTCGACATGCAGCGAGAGTTCAATTCATCCGACCTGCAACTCTACGAAACTCTGCGCTATTACGGACTCGAGGCAGCGGAAGAAGACGGCACCCTGAAACTGGCCGCGAGCGTCTTCAGCCAGGCTGACCGCCAGATCCGGGATGACTTGAACCTGGCCGGTCCCAGGGTGATCACGTTCAACAACATCCTTAAACATCGGGTGATTCCTCTCCCCGAGACGATCACCAAGATCCTTCAAATCACAGAGCGCGGCCTCGCCTGCGGCGTCGAGATCGAATTTGCCTGCGACATGGGCGACTGGGGAAAGCGCAGGACCATTGGACGGGAACGAATCTGGCCGATCCTCTACCTGCTCCAGGTGCGCCCCCTGATGACGCAGCGGGCGCTCGCGGAGGCTGCCACGATCCCCTTTGAAAGACCCGATCTGATCTGTTCGTCACGGGGGAGTCTCGGGCACGGGCTGATCCGCGAGATCCGCGATCTGGTTTACGTGAAGCGGGACGCTTGGACTGCGGCTCAGAACCGGGAGATTGCCCAGGAAGTCGGGCGAATCAACATGGCATTGGAGCACGACCGGCGCGGTTACATCCTGATCGGCCCGGGGCGATGGGGAACCGGGGACGAGTGGTTGGGGATTCCAGTCCAATGGGGACAGATCTCCGCAGCACGCGTCATTGTTGAAGCATCCCCCGAGGGATACAACGTGGACCCCTCCCAGGGAACGCATTTCTTTCACAACGTCACCGCCCAGGGGATCGGCTACCTGACGCTTCCTCCGGGAGCCGACAAGTCCCGGCCCGAGGCGGAGCATTTTCTCGATTGGAAGTGGCTCGACGAGCAGCCCGCCTGTTCTGAAACCCGGCACCTCAGACACCTGCATTTCAAAGAGCCGCTGTTGGTTGCCCTCGACGGTCAGAAGGGCCTGGGCATGATCCGCAAGCCCCTCCAGGAGGGCCATCTGCGATAGGCTGGGAGCTGGCGATCCCGTGAGGCTGGAGGGTTTGACAAGTGCCCCGCCGGTACCGGAGAATAGGACCTTCATCCAGGGTGGCCCTATCGTCTAGAGGTTAGGACGCCGGCCTCTCACGCCGGTAACACGGGTTCGAATCCCGTTGGGGCTACCAAAGTTGACCCGCCTTCCGAAGTCTCCCCTCAAGGGTTGAATGTAGGTGAGGTTACAGCGGTTCCAAATTCTCCGTTCAGAAAATCGATCCCGTTGGGGTACACGATCCTCTGCAACCGCTGTTTCTGATCCAGTGGAAGCTCAACCCAGAGCCTTGATAGCCGTGAAAGCAAGTGCTCTGCGAAACTCAGAACCCGTTCAATATATATACCCTGCTATGCAATTCTCCTCGTCTTAAGCCAAATAGGAGCACTTCTCTCACCTCGTCGTCAACGCTTCCCGACGAGCCGACTCTTTCAGATGAACAGTTGGGCGCAAGTTCAATGTCTCTCTTTAGCACGAATTGAGCGGTTCCATTTAGCGGGTGCTGGTGACGCGGCTTTGGCGCTGCTAGGATGGCCCCCATGCGATTTGGCCAGTTCGATACCGAGCAAGCGCTGGACCAGCTTAGAACCCTGTTCGAGCTGGAGCCTATCTTCAGGCGCCGAGGGCTCACCGTTGCCGCATATGAGGAGCGGGGCCGGCTGCTCATCGATCCTGAGCAGAACCCAGATCTCTTCTATGGACTTTTGAGCGACACATCCTTCCGAGCCGTAGTTGCGGCGGTGGCGAACAACCCGGGACCACTCGGGTTCGGCGAACTCCGCGAACGGGTCAGCCGCATGAGCCTGGAAGCTATTCAGTCCCACCTGGATGCAGCTCTCGGTGCTGGGATGCTTATTCAGGAAGGCGGGACGTTCCGAACACCCCGGGACGTCGGGTTCGGTTCGACCCTGGAGTGCTACGTGGCGTCGGTGTTCGTCCGGGAGCTGGCGTCGATCGCCTACTGGGGTGTCCGGGTCGAGGGCCTGACCGGGGACTACGACGTGGTCGTGGTCCGCGACACCCAACTGGGATATGTCGAATGCAAGTCGGGGCGGCTCGCCAATATCGACGATGCGGCGCTGTATAACTTTCTGGATCGTGAACGGCGACTCTGCCCGGCGTTCTCGGCCGTGCTGATTGATGGGATTTCTCGGGAGGCGGCCAGTGAAGTGGCGGCCCGCCTGACCCAGCTCGGCGGAGACTACCGTTGGACGCTACCTCCGAGAGTGGATCAGACAATCCGGCTGGAGGTCGAGGAGTACCGGTGGTTCAGTCGCCTGGTTCCCATCAACTGCTTCGTCCTGGATGGTCGCCGGCCGGTGGCGTCGTCGCTTGGCGAAGTCTACCGTTTCCTAACGGCAGTCCGGGACCGGGCCCTGCCGATCGAGAACGAGACCGCCAAGCAGCAGTTCAGATACGAAGAGCAATGACAAGACGAGCCAGAAGGAAGCCGAAGGCCGCCCAACCACTTCGGCTCCTCCGAACGTACCCGGGCGCGGGCCAGAAACAGCACCGATCCGTCCAGGACCACGGCCACAGAGAGCAGAGCGATTCCCCAGGCGGCCAAAAGCAGCACGGCCAGTGCGAGCACGTCGTAACGGTCCTTCACAGGTTGTTAAACCTTGAGAACTGCGACAGAGAATGGCGGAAGGTCAGAGCTTTCAGCTCAGTGAGACCCTACTCATTTCGTGAAGCTGCCGGTGACTGGCGAGTCACAAACCAGTTTTCGCCAGGTCCCTATTCCGGGATTGGAAACGTCGGCAGCGTGGAGATCTCTCCCTCACTCTGCCGGATCATGATCGGCACGAACTCCTGAGTGGAGGTCATTTCGAGTGATCCCGAGAAGTTAGCAAAATCGGGAAGTACGTCCCAGTCCGCCTCATCGAGGAAGAACGCCCGATGTTGCCGCGGCATCAATGCCTCTGATGCCGTCGCTACCAAGAACCCGGAGGAGTCAAAGAGTTGAAGAGTTACTATCTGGATGTCGCTCATGCCGGAGAGCGCCATCCCGTCGCGCACCGACTCTTCCGCTTCAATCGGGACCACGAACCGTTTGCCGGGTGGAGTCGCGGTGATCGCCGCTGCACCCAGCGACCCGTGAAAGCGGACGTATCCCGCAAGCGGCGCGGAAGAGTGAACCGCCGCAGACGCAACCTGCAATGGTCCTTCACCCGAAGACTTCAATATGAATGAGCCGTGCGGTTGGACCTCACCTTCAACATAGGATCCGTTGGAGAAGGCAACGAAGCCAATGTCGCGAAACTCCAGCCAGAACTTCACCGTTTCATCCGAAGGGTTGACCAGGCTCAGGTCGGAGGCGATCCAGTTGTCGCCATCCCGGCCGTCACCGAATTGCGGAAAGTAGAGGTGAGAGGTTGCCGGGGCATCGAGGTGGCTGGTCCATTTCGTGATCGTGACGTTGTCGATCAACGCCCCCACGCCTGGTCCGCCCGAATCGTCGCTCTCGAATTTGAACTTGATCCAGATATTACTCTCGCCGACGACGCTCGGGATGTTGCTATTGACAAGGACCTCGCCGTTTTCAATCAAACGGGACTGCCCGAGGGAGAGGACGACGTGCTCCCAGGTCGGCGGATGTTGTCGGCCGTTACCTATTCCATATCCCCGGGTACCGACTTCTCCAGGACGCCCTCGATCGACGTCAATCAGAAGATGATCGGGTGTCACCGAGTCCCGGATGACGTCAAATGCGACCTGCGCATCAACAGCATCCGAGAGGTCGAGTGGCCCATAGGTCAGCTCCGCATTCAGGTTTGAAGGGTAGCCATCCTCCGGGTCGGCACCGGAGGTCGCCGCACACCAGGCCGCCGTCTCTCCCTGGTAGTTGACGATTCCCCAAGTCGGACTGCCGGTCGTTTCCCAGTCCGGACCCAGTGTCGCTCGGGAGAAGTCGTCCGTGAACAGGACCACTTCGGTCTGGGCCGTCAGCACGCTACTCATCAGAACCATCAAAGCCACCAGAATTAGAGCTTTTGTCGATCTCAGCATGATGGGCTCATTACACTTTAAGCACATCAAAAAGACAACGAGTCTGCACGATTAGTGGAACAGCCCAAACAGTTAACAAGTCCCGGCATCTTGTTCGTGTGGAGTCACTCCCCTCCTACCCAACGAACCGGATCCGCGGTTCCCGCCGGGCCTGCTCGTCGGCCATGGCGCGGCCGAGAGCCATTATTGTGGCGACGACCCTGTCGATCTTGTTCTCCGGGCGTTCCTTGCGCGGAAAGACATTGTCCTTCGAGTCAGTGTGGCAAACCACGTTCGAGACCATCCAGGTCAGGACCGGGTCCCCGTCGTGCTCGAGCCTCCGGCTCAGACCAGCTTCGAGTTCCTTCATCGGCTCGGAGAAGTTCCGGGTGGTCTGTCCCACCTCCACCATCGGGAACCCTTCGTCGAGCATGCGCGTCGCGAACTGGGTCGCCTGGAAGGGGTCGTAGGCCACTGCCTGGATCTCGTACCGACTGCGGAGTTCCTTCAGGTCCTCCTCGATCCTGCCGTAGTCGATCACATTCCCAGAGGTTGAGATGATCCGTCCTTCGATCGCCCCAGCCGGCGTACTGCGAGTTCGCCGCCGTCTCGACGGTCTCTTCCGGCAGGTAGTAGCGCCCAAAGATCCGGTAATGTCCCTCGTTACGGAACAGGATCATCATGGCCGCGATGTCGTCTTCGAGAACCGACACCCCGTAATTCGGGTTGGCCTTCGCCCAGTTCCGCGGGTCGGTCCAGTCGTCGGTGTCGTCGATCGTATAGATGACGCCGAAGTAGGTGTCGTCTGTGACGACCCGGTCAAGAATCTTCGTGACGTAGCTGCGCTGCTCGTAGCAGATCCCCGCCCGGTTCGAGCCGACCGTCGTGATGCACCACAGAAGCGGCTGGCGCCTCGCGCCGGTCGCCGTTTCGAGGACGTCGAAGACCTCCCGGGTCTTGTGGGCATGGAGCTCGTCCACGATGGCGCAGTGGACGTTCAACCCGTCGAGCGAGTTGGCTTCTGCCGAGAGCGGCTCGAACTTGCCGGCCTCGGCGAGGACGGTCAGCGTATGCGCATTGACCTCGACCCCGAAGCGGGCGAGAAACGGCGGTGTCCGCCGGGCCATCTCTTTGGCGATCTGCCAGGGCTCGAGGGTCAGGTTCGGCGTCGCCCAGGTCCCCTTGACGTGGGGCAGCAGTTCCACGAACCGGCAAAACCGTTCGACCGGCACGGGATCAAAGTGCAGGTCCTTTCGTTCCAGGTCTCGAAGAAACCGTTCGCAGGCCCGCACGACCCAGCGGCAGACCGGGATCCGCCCGTCCGAGACCGCCTCGGCATAGAGCCGGGCGCGAGAGACGAATCCTTCTTCTACAGTTTGGCCCAGGGGTCGTCTCCCCGATCGCTCGAGTTCGCCGAGACTCGCGACCGGGAAGCCGGGCTCAGGCCGAACTCGGTGATGAAGCGCTGCATCAAGAGGAGCGCCTTGTTGGCTATCCCGACGAGCGGACTTTGCACGACGTTTCCGGCCGTGGTCTTGATCAGGAGTCCGCTTTGGGCGAGGTCCTCTTCGGCCTTCTTCCAGCGGGAGTAGGCCTGGCAGTAGCCGGCCAGGGCCGCCCGGTCGAGTAATGTCAGGATCCCCATGGCCTGAAGCTGGGGCACGATCCGGCGCCACTCGGTCTTGGCGCAGGCGTCAAGATGGCCCGGCGCCTTCGGAACACCGGCGCGCGGTTTCGGCTCCTTTGGCGTCGTCCGGCAGGGCCGGGCGGTCCCCTTCAAAAGCTTCAGCTTCGTCGGCACCGAAACCGGTCAAGGAGACGTCGAATGCCAGGGCCCGCAGGTCTTCGAGCTCGCAGACCAGTTTCTCCCGGTCCCAGCCGGCGTTTTCCGCAAGCTTGTTGTCGGCCAGGACGTAGGCCTTCTTTTGCGCCTCCGACCAGGCGGTGGGCTTCCGGAAGTGTTCTTAACCGTCCCCTGTTTTCAGACAAGTTCTCAGGATTCATGCGGGTTTGCGAGGTCCGACCCCCTGTTCGAATTATGGACGCATAAAACTTGGACGGACCCCCGGTCCGGGTTTACAAAGCTGTGCACTTTCGATCCCCCCTACCCCCGGCCGAATCCGCCGTCCTCAAGCGCCGTCTTGCGGGAGTGGCAGCTGCGACACAGGGGCTGCCAGTTCCCCCGGTCCCAGAAGAGCCGCTCGTCTCCCCGGTGGGGGATGACGTGATCGACCACCTCCGCCGGCGCCGGGATCTCCCAGTGCAGGCCGTAAGGATCGGCGCAAAGCGGCCGCAGCAGCAGGAACGCCCGGCTCGCCTTGTGCCAGCGGTAGGTGTAACCCCGTGCGTGGGCGGATCCTCGCTGTCGTTCCTTGGCTCTTTCGTGTGCTGGGCAGTACGTTGAGTAAATCAACTCGGGACAGCCCGGCCAGGCACAGGGCTTCGGAGGCCGATGAGGCATTACTATCAGGACCGAAGGCCAACTTTCATCTCTTGAGCGAGGATCGCTCCAACGCCAAACCAATAAGCCGGTTGAGCGTTGTGGTCTTTTCGGTTTTTGATTCAGGCGGTTCGACGGTATGATTAACGATCATGTTCTTCGCTGTCGCAATCCTCGCCAGCGCATTGCTTCCGGTGACGCACTCCTGCCAGTGTATGGGTTTCCGGAGTGAGGTATCGGGAGTCGAGTCCTTCGACGGTAGGATCGTTTGTCAACAATTCTGCCCCAGGGACCAGCCGGACAACCTCCTGGATTTCCTCGGTGAGAAGGCCCGCGATTTGAGACATCTGTATTCACAATCGGGGTTCCTTGAAGCCAAAGTGGAATTTGAGAGTTGGCCTACCCCAGCAGCGCCAGTGATGAAGTTACGCATTGAAGAAGGGGACGTCTACCGAATTCAGGGCTTCGAGATTCAGTCCGATCGGCCGGACTACGATACCGAGCCACTGAGAGAGGAACTGCAGGTACAGGTCGGAGATCCCTGCAGTTCGCAACTGATTGACATCTCGGCTTGGAGGATGCGGCATCGTGGGAAATTCAAATCTTTTGACGTCGCGATCATCAAAGGCCCCGATCCGGGCCAGGTCTATGTCCGGATCACACTGAGTGACAACTCCAAGCAACACGAGATCGACTATCGGCCCCATTAGCGAACCTGTACCTATTCGCGCTCGCTCAGGCTGGCAATGAGCGTGGAAAATGCAGGTTCAGCGGATTGCGGCTGACGAGGTCCACCTCGCCGTTGACCAGCATCCGCAGGGCTTCCTTCTGACGGACATGCTTGGTGCGTCCGGTCGACAGGATTACGAGAACCGTTTCGTTTCGATCGGCAGACATGGCTTCGCCCGTCACCTGATTACCAGGCTTCGGGCTCGACCCGATCGCTCGGGGAGACTACGGATTGTCTGTGTTGGGGAGGGCAACAAAAAAGCGGCCGACTCCCCACTTCGGGGAGCCCGACCGCCGGGTGTTCGGTTTGTGTCGGACTGCTTGACATTATCGCCCATGCGCCTGACATTCCGATTCCCGAGCAAGTAAGTGTCCTGCTCATGCACCTCCGGTCCCGGCGACCAATCGCCACCGCTTAGATCTGACCTTCCGCCGCTACTACAACCGAACAGCAATCTGCCGTGGCTGGAGAACACCTACGATAGCGAGGCGATACTCTTGCATTCAAACGTCATCGTTCTCCAGCGATGTGCTTGAATCGGTCAGTCTATTTGGCGCGAGATGATATCGAAGTATACAGCCGGTCGCCGCACTTCCCTTTACTTACCACTTACACCGAGATAGACTTATGGTAGTAGAAAGCAAATTTCTATCGACCTCATCCATGAGCCACGTGTCGCCGAGCTTGCCGCGGCGTTTGCGGAGGTTGGTTGCATAAGCGGGGCTGAGTTTTGCACCCCACAACCGAATTGCTTCCTAGGAAACGATCTTGCCGCGTTCGGCCAGCGGATTCTCGATGTCGCGAAGGCTCAGCTGAAAACGGCGGTAATATCAAACGGAGAGACTGATGATCTACGGCGGGAACCGGTAGCCCCTATATTATGCTGTTCAAGCTACGATTGTCCCTGACTAAGCTTCAACCTGACAGTGCCCTTAGGTTCACCTTAGGAGGAAGAAATGGACAAAGTTTCAGTATCATTCATAGCCATTTTCGCAGCAATGGCTCCTGTCATGCTGGCAAGTCCTGCCCAGGCCGAAGAAAAGGTTATGTCCAACCAGGACTGGTGGCCGAACCGGCTGGACCTGAGCGCGCTGCGCCAGAACGACGCGGGGGACAATCCCTATGGTGACAACTTCGACTATGCGACCGAGTTTGCCACGCTTGACCTCGACGCTGTCAAGAAAGACATCGACAAAGTTCTGACTACCTCCCAGCCGTGGTGGCCGGCCGACTATGGTAATTACGGCCCGTTTTTCATCCGCATGGCCTGGCATGGTGCAGGAACTTACCGCGTCGGTGACGGGCGCGGCGGCGCTGGGGGCGGCGAACAGCGTTTCGAACCGCTCAACTCATGGCCTGACAATATCAGTCTCGACAAGGCGCGCCGCCTGGTCTGGCCGATAAAGCAGAAATACGGCCGCAAGCTTTCCTGGGGCGACCTGATGGTTCTTACGGGCAATGTCGCGCTGGAAAACATGGGCTTCAAGACCATTGGTTTTGCCGGTGGTCGGGTCGATACCTGGCAGCCGGACCTGGTGTTCTGGGGTCCGGAAACGAAGTTTCTCGCTGCCGACCGTTTCGACAAGGATGGGAATCTCATAGGTCCACTCGCTGCGACCCAGATGGGCCTGATCTACGTCAACCCGGAGGGACCAGGCGGCAATCCCGATCCGCTCGCGGCCGCGAAAGCCATTCGCATCGCTTTCGGCAACATGGCGATGAACGATGAAGAGACTATCGCATTGATTGCCGGCGGGCACACATTTGGCAAAGCGCACGGAGCCCACAAGCCTGACGAATGTGTCGGGGCTGATCCCGCGAGCGCGGGCGTGGAGAAGCAGGGACTTGGCTGGGAAAACAAGTGCGGCAAGGGCAATGCCGAGGACACCGTCTCCAGCGGTCTTGAGGGCGCATGGTCAGCCAACCCGATAGCCTTTACAACGGATTATTTTGACAATCTGTTCCGTTTCGAATGGGTCAAGACGAAGAGCCCGGCCGGCGCGACGCAATGGATTCCCACTGACCCCAATGCCGCAAATTTGGTCCCCGACGCTCATGTCCAGGGCAAGCGACACGCGCCGATAATGTTCACCACAGATATCGCACTGAAAGAAGATCCCGGCTTCCGGGTGATTTCCAAGCGCTTCCACGACAATCCTGATGAGTTTGCCGCCGCTTTTGCGCGTGCCTGGTTCAAGTTGACCCATCGCGATATGGGGCCAATCGCCCGCTACCTCGGCAACGACGTACCGAAGGAATCCTTCTCATGGCAGGACCCGCTTCCCAAGGCGGATTACGCGACGATCGACGCATCCGATGTGAGCCAGCTCAAGGCGCAGATACTGGCGACGGGCCTTACCGCCCCCGAATTGGTCAAGGCTGCGTGGGCCTCCGCATCGACCTTTCGGGGGACCGACATGCGAGGCGGCGCCAATGGTGCCCGCGTCCGGTTGGAGCCTGCCATGAGTTGGGCCGTCAATGACCCGGCCGAATTGACCAGGGTGCTTGGCAGACTGGAAGGTATCCAGAAGAAATTCAACAGCTCGGCCACCGGCAACAAGCAAGTGTCGATCGCGGATCTCATCGTGCTCGGCGGCAACGCAGCCATCGAACAGGCGGCGAAGAAGGCTGGCCATAGCGTGAGCGTGCCATTTACCCCGGGCCGGGTCGATGCCACGCAGTCGCAGACCGATGTCGCATCTTACGAGCACCTGCGCCCCCACGCCGACGGCTTCCGCAACTATTACGGCGCAGACAGCCACCTTCCTCCGGCGCAAATGCTGGTCGATAAGGCCAATATGTTGGAACTGACGGTTCCGGAGATGACGGTGCTGGTTGGTGGTATGCGCGCACTCGATGCAAACAGCGGGCACTCGGTAAATGGTGTATTCACCAACCGTCCCGGCACGCTAAGCAACGACTTCTTCGTCAACTTGCTCGACATGTCGACCAAGTGGCAGAAGTCTGCAAAATCCGAGGGGCTTTACGAGGGTTACGACCGGGCGACCGGCAAGCTGAAGTGGACTGCCACCCCGGTTGATCTCGTCTTCGGATCGAACTCTGAACTTCGAGCGGTTTCCGAGGCTTATGCCTCCGATGATGCGACCGAATTGTTCGTGAACGACTTCGTCACCGCTTGGGGCAAGGTAATGAACCTCGACCGTTTCTGAACGACATCCAGGAGCCCTCACAACGGCACTGTCAAGTTGATGGGCTCGTTGAGAAGATACAGGAATGAACTCGCTCTTCAAAGGTCATCGTTTTCCTGCTGAGATCATTGGTTATGAAGATTCAGGGCCTACAGTTCTATCTTTGGAGAGCAGTCGATCAGGATGGCGATGTTCTCGACATCCTGGTAACCAGGAGGCGAAACACGAAAGCAGCTAAGCGGTTCTTCCGTAAGGTGTTGAAAGGACAAGGGGAACCGCCGTGGAAACTGACCACCGACAAGCTTAGCAGACGACTCCGCGACAGGGCTTTCTCCCATTGGAGAGAGGTGACCTGCGCCTGCTGAGCAGCACTTAGCCTGGGCGTCTTCTGTCTTCAATTCTCTTGGCCACCACTAACTTGACAGCGCCGTCCAAGGCTCATTTCGTCTTCAGTTGTGACCGGTGGAGCCGACGGGCGATGTGGGGTCTGTGCACTCGAAGTTCGCCGCGTCGTCGATGCTCCCCTCGCCCTTGTATCTGGCAATCTGAGGGTACGGGCAGAGCGGGCGGGTGCGTCCGATCGGGTCATCGCCCACCCTCGGGGTTTGTCCACTGCGGGTCCCGACGATCCGGTCCGGGGCTTCTCCCTCTTCCACCCAATCCATGAGCTCCGGAATCCACGAGACCCTGTCAACTCCAACTCCAACGTCCCCGTGGAACATGCCCGGCACCATGAACAACCTGAAGAACTCCGGCACCGAGGGACCCATCTTCTCCAATACGCGCTCGTAGTACTCGATGCCCATCAGGGGATTGGCGGCCGGGTCGGCCCACCCGAAGTACATGAGCATCTTTCCGCCCCTATCCCTGAATCGACGCAGATCGGGATCGGTTGCATCGAGGATGGGGCGGACCCACTCCATCCGTGCCGGATCCTCCTGGAAATCGAACGTGAACATGTCGAAGTCTGGATCGGCTCGCTCGAAGGCCATGTACCGGAGGAAGGTCTCCGTGAATGCTTCGAAGAGGGGCTTCTCCACTCCCACCCTCCATAAGTACCAGCCCGGACCGGTGGTCACTCCCACGCCGGAGAAGTCGACGAAGGCTTCCGATCCAACGGGAAATGCCGGAAACAACCGCTCCCCATCCACGACCACGTCTTCATAGACCGCCGCGAGCGCCCGGATTTCGCTTTCCGTGTAACACTCGGACCTGTCCGCTCTGGCACCGCAGGCCGGCAGATCGTCGGACGGATCGAATGCGCAGCGGCGTGGATCGTCGATAAGGCCGTCCATGAGTCCGTCCACGCTGTCGCATTTCTCATAGACCCGCTCGGCAAGCAAGCGAAGGTCTTTCGGAGCGTTCCTCAGCGCCTTCGCGATCCAGGCATGCGAGATGACCATGCCGACATGGTCCACCACCGGTGCGCCCACGAGGATGCCGTCGAAGTCGTCGGGGAAGCGCTGCGCGGACATCAGACCCTGCCGCCCGCCGGTCGAGCTTCCCGAGAAGTAAGAATACTCCAAGGGGAGATCGTAGTAGAGGCCGATGATCTCCTTGGCTGTCAGCGACGTTACGTGAACCGCCCGGTAGCCGAAGTCGATCAGCTTCTGGCGATCCTGGGCGAAGCTTGCTGCCTGTTCGAGCTGCGGCGGCGAGATGTGACCGGTGTTGGTTCCGGCCACCGCGAGGAACTCCCGGACCAGGTTGAGATTCCCGCTGATCCCGCCGGCGAAGCCCCCGTTTCCCAGCATCAGGAAGCGCTGGTTCCATCGGGTCGGGAGCCTCAGCTTGAACGCGACCTCCGGTAGGATCTGCCCCTCTACTTCACAATACTCCGGCAGATCATCCGTTGCGCTCACGAGCCTTGCCGAGTTGATCGAATAGTCGTACCCGGTGAGGCTCACGAGCTCTTGGCATGCCAGCTTCGTCGGAGCAAGCCCGGCCTCCAGTCCCCAGTTGTACGATGGAGCCTCCAGCGAACTGGAGTGATAGGTCCCGCCCGTGGTCATGAGGTACCGCACCATAAACGGAAGGAGGGCTCGTTCGTTCTCGCCCAGTGCTCCGAGCGCTTCCGCCTCAAGGACCGTGTGAGCCCCCAGGGCGACAGAATCCAGAAGTTCCACGGCGCTCAGATCCTCTCCAAGTGAAACGACCTCGGGTACCGGAATGTCTGCTGCTTCCAAGGCGGTAGAGATAAGGCGAAGGGGTGAGTCCGCACTCTCCACCTCACGTGCCCACTGGTCCAAGACGGTGGGTGCGTTCACCGGGTCCTGACTTGCCAACTGCGCCATTTCCAGCCGCTGGAGCACGAAGATTCCGTCCACGGAGGCCTCATACTCCACCCGGTAGTCGCGCCAGGCTGCAGACGTGATCACGACCAGGACGAGGATGGATACGGTTCCCGGATTCTGCCTCATGGTCTTCATGTCGGTGCCCCCCGCGCTTTCGAGATGTCGTTTACGCAGCCGTCTCTGTGGTGGAGGTGGTGAGATACCCTTCGACACTGACCGTGGCCGTCCCGCCGCTCCCGATCTCGCGTTCGATCGTGTAGGCCGATAGGAATTTGCTTTCTACGGGGATGAGTGTATCTCAGCGGAAATGGCGCGTAAAGCGCTGAGATGAGCGGTTGGGTAGCAGGTATGGGTAGAGATTGGCTGCAGGGAATTGCAGCTGTCGTTTTCAGGGGGCTTGGAATGAGATGAGTCAGCACATCAGCCCGAACTGGGAGCGGATAGCAGGCGCAACAAGATTGGCAGCAACTGAAGAGCCGTGGCTCTTCAGCCGGGGTAGACGGGAACATCGTCCCAAAAGACATAGTCGGTGGAGGCTCGCAGCACCTGTTGTGCCTGGCGGGGAAAGAGGGTGGCCAGGAAAGCCTCCAGTTTGTGCGGCAATAGGCGGGGCGGCGGTGGAGAGCGCGGCGAGTACTCCGACAGATTCAGGTGCTGAAGGATCTTGCGGATGACGCTCCACTCTTCAATGAAGGCAATGATCTGCATCTGATTCCCGCACCGAGGACAGGTCAAGGGATCGACCTCGTGGAACTTCTTCAAGAGTCGAGCCCAGTGGAGCAGCGCTTGGCCAAAGGTGCGGACAGAAGCAACCCCTGCTCATTTCCCGTGTGAGAATCTGTGTGAGAAAACCCTTCCAAAACGTGCCATAACGTGGAAAATGAGCCAAAGTCGACAAAACGGAAACTCGCTTGATTTCAATAACTTGTTGAAAATGAGGAGGTTGTGAAACACGAGAGTTCCTGTCTTCTAATCCGTAGGCCGCGCGTTCGAATCGCGCCGAGCGCGGCACCCCAAACCCGCGCCTGACGGGAGTTTCCGGCTGTTTGGCCGCTCGCTGAGAATCGCTCAAAAAGGGGGGTTGTGCCCGTGATTGTGCCCGTGCCAATCCAACTCCAACTCAATGGAACCAACCAAAGTCACCCTCCGGTCCGGTTAGGAAACATGCTTGTGTGGGAAAAGCGTCAATACACAGTCAGTCGAACCAGCTGAGACGTTCACTCTCCCTTAATTCGGAGACCCGACTGTCCCACTTTCGCTGAAGACGAACACACAGGGTGAGTGACGCAAGTGGGCTCCAAGGTTCTAAGCGTTCATCTACTCCATAACAGGAGATTTAAAGTGGAGTAGGGTTGAAGATGCAACGATGAAGGAATGCACTGACCGGGGGGCAGACGGCACTCAATAGGTCCCCACTTAACTGATTCCAATCCCTGGTGGTAGTCAGACTCGCCTATTCCTGGGACAGCGGAAAGCACGGCAGTGCTTCTATGCCACGCTGGTAGCGAGAGATTTCCGAAATTGGTCTAGCTCCCGCAAACCACCGGAAATCTGGTTCCAACTCGGAATACTTGGGGCTACCCTCCTGGCCCATGGATCACATCGATTTTCAGAGCCGGAGTGTGTACCGGCAGAGCCGGGGCCGGCAGGGGCATGGCATCCCTCACGAACTAGAGATTTCACATCGGATGGATTCCCGGTCGCTCTAATCCGGAACGGCTACAAACGGGCCCGAGCCGCTGCAGGAAATGTTGGTGAGATAGTCGCAGCAGCCATCAAGCCATTCGATAACCCTGGCTCCGATAAGCCAGCTGGACACACCCTCAATTCGACCCTCTCCCGTGACCGTGGCCCACAACGTTTCCTGGTCGTAGCAGGAAACCGGCTCGCACTCGTTGTAGTAGTCCGGCACGCAGATTGAATCTCCAAATTCGAAGGAACCCTTCGTTTCGAAGAAGGTCTTACATTCCAGAGAATTTTCGGGGGGGACGGCGAGCCGAAGATGAAACGGTGCAAGGATGTTCCCGGTCGCCTGTAGGGTTCCGACGAAGAACGGAGTTCCCGGCTCCTCGGGTAAGCTGATCGTGAAATAGGAGCCGACCTGATTGATGAAGAATCGATAGGGCTTGGTGAAGTCGTATTCTGTGAACCGATCGTATCCGTCCGGGCCGCAGTTACATGGGGTGACCGGCGTAATGATTCGCTCGCAGAATTCAGACTGTTCTCGAGATTCCGCTCTCCACCAGCCGGTCAGATCGGGAGGCACGCAAAGAGTATCCAGTTGATCAATTTTGGCATCCAAATCAGGATCGTAGTCCAGGACAATTTTGGCTACATCTCTCAGCTCAAGCGCAAAAGAGTGGAAGTATCCGCAATGATTTTTCGGGAAGGGTTTTGCCTTAAAATCGAGGACCAGAACTTCGAGAAAGTCTCGCAGGGGATCCGGGACCTTGTCCAGGTCGGCGCCCAGGATATCGGTCAAGCGACGGAATTGGGCAAATGCATCCAATTCTGCGAGACTCCGTATGAACTCCAGCGTCTCAATATCCAGTTTCTCGATATTCAGTTCATACCCCATTTCCTCTCGGAACTTCGCAAGCAATTTCTTTCGGAACTCCGGATCCCCCTTCGCCAGAATGATCAGATCTATCGATTTAAAGATATCGGCAAGGTTAGCGGAATCTCCCCAGTATTCGCTGAAATGACGAACCTCTCCAACCAGGAACTGCCCTGCCGCCGCAGTGTTCGAAACCGGACGGGGAATACCATCGACTCCAAGGGTGAAGATGGAGTTTCGCTCCGGGTCCTCAACCGGTTCCGGAAGGAAGACCCTGAGCTCTGCCGGGTACCGAAAGATCAGACCGCTCGGCTCCAGCAATATCCCGGGAAAAACGTTGCTGCCCAGAGTATCGACAGGCCGGGATCCGAGACAAGTCATTTTGATCTCCCTCGAGGAGAGAAGCGCATACGGCGGCACAGCAAGGCTCACCCGGCTGCTCAGGCAATCCTCGAGCACGAGCGATCCCCCTTCTGAACCGATTTCCGCGCTGACACTCTCACGTCTGTCAAGCCTGGCCTCAAGCTGGCTATCACTGAAGACAATCTCCCCTACCGCGGAGTCCTCAATCGCATAGACCATCGTGCCGTCAAAAAGAGACAGTTGCAGAGGTTCTCCGACCCCCTGCCAGAATTGAAGGTTCCCACTCACCGACTGCTCCTGAACCGGAGCAATGAAGACCAAGCGAGTAAGGAACTCACCAATCACGCTCTCTCCAGTCGCGACCTGGGGAAGGACGAGCAGTGGTTCGGCAACAGGAGTCCCCACATTGGCGACCGGCAACGTCGTCAGGATGGACTGACTGCGAGCGTTCTGAGTGAGCTTCAAGGTGATCGGGACGAAGTTGCTGTCGCTTTCGATCTCAAGTAATCCGACAAACCGGCTGGCCAGTTCAAATGCCTCGCCCACAAACTGGGCAAGATGATTTCCGGCCGCCAGTTGGCGGCTCGTCTCCGACTGCAATTTCCCATTGGCATCGTGGAGCCGGAGCGTCAAGTTCAGCGGAGCTGTATTTGGGTTGACTATCGCAAAACCAGTAGAAGTGTCTCGGGTATCCACGAAGAGGCGCACCCTCTTCATCGAAGGTGGTGCGCCGACGCCGGCCTCTGAGATCGGTTTCCCCCCTGCCGTGTATCGAAAAATGGCGCTGCCTGACGGCAAGGCTCCGGTCGTCACCTGAATTCGAGCGTAACCGACTCCGAGCGCTCCCCCCGGAGGCGCAACAAACTCGCCAAAGAAGACTCCGTCAGGGGCAATCACAAACGGAAAACTGGACGCCTTCGTTGCTCCTGACTGAAGTTCGAGCTTCTTTCCATTCGAAGAGTTGAAGTGGATGACACCTTCCGTACGAGCCGTTCCGGGGTTGATCAGAATGAGCTGAGTGGAAAAGCCGGGCCCGGCGCCCACATGGGGAAAGATGAACTCGCTGGATGAGGCTGGGGCCGACCCCCTCACACTGTCCAGGTCAACGACGGGAAGAGTAGTGAGAAGAGGCTCTCCGAATCCGTTCGTGGACTGCCGGAGGGTCACAGCTGCTATTTTGTCGAGCGGTCCCACCCCTTCCAAAGTCAGGGTGCCTGTGAATTCGCTGGACACATCCGGGAAGAGTTCGCTGACAAATCGGGCAACATGATGATGCGGTCCTATCCCAAAGTCATCTATTCGGTCTGCCACCTGCCCGTTCAGATCGCGGAGAATCAGATTCAGTGAAAGAGAAGAATCTGTTGGGTTTGCGAGAGCAATACCCGTGCCCACCTGCTGATCCTGCTGCACGAAGATTCGCCCCCGGCTCAACAAGGTGCTGGATTCGACGCCCGCTTCCGAAATCAGTATTCCCTGAGGATTTGTGAGACTGAATAAGGAACTCGCCGCCGGACTCGACCCGGAACTCTCTCGAGTGAACTCGGCAAAGCCCACCTTCAGCTCAGAAGCCATTGAGAAGGAAACCAGGGTAAGAATGACTCCACATCGCAGGGGATGAACAAAAAACATGCCTCGGACCACCTTTCCTCGTCCGCATCGTTTGCCCAAAAATGCGCATGGCTGAAACAAGAGGAAGAACCGTCCCTATGCTCCTCGCATCCTGGTTGCCTAGTCAAGCAATGATTGTCGCTAGGGGTAGGATAGCGGTTGGTCCGCTACCCTTCCCTCCGAACCCAGCATCCGGTTCTCCCGGACCGGGCTCTCCAGTTGGTGGTTCACCTCGAAGAGGATTAAGTGGCCAAGTCGTAGGCTGCAGTCAGGGAGAACAGCCTGCGCTCGCGGAAATAGGCGTTGGGCCAGCGTTGGTAGTCGGCACCCCACGCTCGTCCGCGGAGACCGTGGCGTTTGCGAAGAATGGCTCGGAGCCGTCCGCGCACCCAGATATCGACTTGCTCAAACGTACGGCGGTTACTGTGTTTGTAATAGCCAAACCAGCCCCGCAGTCGCAGATTCACAAGTCGGATGATCGCGTCCAGACTCCGCCCATTCGCCCGCTTGGTCAGCGGCTTCAGATTGGCGCGAAGCTTCTGCATGCTCTTCTTCCGAGGATACTTGACCAGCCGCGGCAGTCCGGACCTGCCTGCTTGAAAGTGGTACCCCAGGAAGTCAAACCCGTCCTCGTGAAGATCCACGATTCGGGTCTTCTCCGGATGCAATTCCAGCCCCACCGCCTCCATCCACTCCGCCAGCAGTCGCCACGCCCGGCGGGCTTCCTGCTCGCTTCGGCATAGGATCACCAGATCATCGGCATACCGGATCATCACGAAACCGGCTTGCTCCATCCGGTGGTCCAGTGGATTGAGATAGACGTTGGCCAGTAGTGGACTGATGACCGCCCCTTGCGGACAGCCTTCCTCCGGCGTCCAGTGCCGCAGCGCCTCGAAGATCTCCTGTTTCAGGAAAGCCTCGAGCAACTCCAGCACGCGTCCATCCGCCACTTGTCCCTGGATCTCCTCCCGAAGCCGGGTGTGGGAGATTCGGTCAAAGTAGCTGCGGATGTCCGCATCGACCACCCAATAGTGGCCGCTCTGGATCGTCTGCTGCACCTGCCGTAAGGCATCCTTGCATCCGCGCCCCGACTAAAACCAAAACTTCGCACGGCGAACGTTTCCTCAAAGATCGGTTCCAATACATTGCGTAGTGCCGTCTGCACTACCCGATCCCGCACCGTCGGAATCCCCAGCGGCCGCTTCTCGCGGCTGCCCGGTTTGTCGATATAGCTTCGACGGATTCCCTGCCGGCGGTAGGTCCCGTTCTTGAGGCTGTCGTGCAGCCGTTCCAGTTCCTCGTCCAGGCGCTTGTCGAACTGCTCGACCGTGACATGGTCCACTCCCGCCGCTCCCCGGTTGGCCTTCACTTTCGCAAAGGCCGCCCCCAAGTTGCATCGACCGTAGACCTTGTCCATCAGGCTGAACCAGGCTCCTCCTTTCACTCCCGTTTCCAGGGCCTTCAACATCCGATCCGTCCATACGCTGCGTTCCGCCCAGTCCCACCGGGACCCGGCTTCTCCGACTTGTTTAGTCTCAGACACTGCCGTCGGTTGCTCTTCGCTGCCCATGTCGTCTCGTCTCCACCTTCCTGTCCCCCTTCGCTCCAGTCCCATTACAGGACCTTCATCACTACTATGAGGACTCGGACTCCTGTCCGACCCTCTCCCGGGTCGGCAGGTCTCCCCACGCTCGCGTCGCATTGCCTTCTGTCGCCGTTCCGTCTCCAACCACGCCATGTCCCGCCCTTCTCTCTTTGACAGCTACCCATATAGAGGAAGAACCGTCCTTTCGGATCAGGCTTCGCCATTCCACTGCAGGCTCGCCCAGACACATCGCCGAATCGAGTTCCTCGCGTACGGACCGGTGACTCACCTCCTGTGCCCCCCACCCCGTCTCACGACGGCGCAGTAACATTCGGTTACAGGCCCGGAGAGCTCTGGCCTGGAGGGACTCTCACCCTCCTGACAATGCGCGCCTGTGGGCGCGCATTGGTTCGATCGACCGATCGACACCCGGATGCTGCTGTCGTCATTGAACTCCCTTTCGTGCAGTTTTGGTCGGCTTACGAAGGGGAACTCTCCCTCAGAGTTCCGCAAATGTCAGACTACGGCTGCCTCCCCGGAAGAGCCGGGGGACTCCCATTCTGGTCTGGTGCCCTGCGCAGTCGATCCCAAAGCCCGCTTGACCGACTCGAACTCTTCTCCGGCTCCTTCCGGTCGAGCGGTGCCGAGGCTTACGAGAATCGTTAGAATCGTCCCCACTAGAAAACCTGGGATCATCTCGTAGAGGTCGTAGAATTGCGCCTTGAAAGCCAATACCCAGAGGACGGTCGTCAGGAACCCCCCAGCCATGCCGACGACCGCGCCGGGCAGAGTGGTGCGCTTCCAAAAGAGCGCGCACAACACGACCGGTGCAAAGGCTGTTGCCAGCCCTGACCAGGCAAACAGGACAAACCAGAAAATCACCTGCACTTGCGCTATGGCAAACGGGATGGCCAGAACACCCAGAATAACTGTCGTCCACTGGCCATAGCGTGAAAGACGACGCTCTGGGAGAGCCGGCTGGAATACCTTTTGGACCAGGTCTCGCACCACCGCCGAGGATGCCAGAATCAAGAGCGAATCAACCGTAGACATGATGGCGGCCAAGACGACGACCACAAAGATCCCTGTGATAAGGGGGGGGAAAAGGTCCGTGCTCATCCTGGGCATGATCGTTTCCGCGTCCTTCAGACCTGGGAACAGGACTCGGCCAGCCATCCCGGAAAAGACGGCTCCGACGTCGAACAGGATGATGCAGATCACAGCGACGACACTTCCCGAGACGATCTCCTGTTCGTTTTTGGCAGCCATGAATCGTACGAGCAGCTGCGGCACACCCAGGAATGCCAGTCCGACGCCAACAAAACCGACCGCGCTGATCACACCGGAAGCGGACACGCCGTGCTTTCCCATCGGGAGTAGCAACGCCGGGTCGATCTCCTGGAGCTGATGCATCAACGGCAGCCAGCCACCGGCCGCAACAATTCCCACAACCGCCAGGGTTACGAGTCCCGCCGCCATCAGGACTCCCTGCAGCAGGTCCGTGTAGGCCACAGCCTTGAACCCGCCAACCGTCGTATAGAACAGTGTGATGGCAGCGCCGAGCAGCACCCCGCCG
The DNA here is from genome assembly GCA_963777605.1 of uncultured Acidobacteriota bacterium. Lineage (GTDB taxonomy): Bacteria > Acidobacteriota > UBA6911 > RPQK01 > JAPXNP01 > CAVZRV01. The sequence goes on along the minus strand of CAVZRV010000030.1, from coordinate 147,659 downwards.
ACATAGCTCATCCCCAGGAAGGTCTGAAACGCCTTCCCGGTGGCGACCAGCTGTGCCGCCAGGTACACCGTCACCATCGACAGGATAATCGTGACGCTCAGGAACCGAAGCCAGTGCCCGGTGTCCCGAAAGCGGGCCTCCAGGAAATCCGGCACGGTAACGGCTCCATACCGATCGGTGTATGCCTTGAACGGCCGGGCGACGAGCACCCAACCCAGCGTTACTCCCATCACCTCACCGAGTACAACCCAGAGGGCGTGGATACCCACGAGGTACCCCATCCCGGTCAGCCCCAACAAGAGCCATCCGCTTTCACCTGTCGCGTTGGAACTAAAGGCGATCACCCACGATGGCAGCTTCTTGCCGGCCAGGTAGTACCCGACTATGCTGTCTGACTCCCGGCTTCCCCAGACGCCGAAACCCAGCAGAACCAGGAGGTATCCGATGAATACACCGATGACCGTGTAAGACGCCATGCCTTCAGCCGGTTTCGTCGTTATCCACTGCAGCAGAAGGCCCTTTCCGCCGGTGGGTTCGATAGAAGTTCAGAACGATACCGAGACCCAACCCTACGGAAACGAGCAGCAGCAGCCAGGCCGTCCAGGGTAAACCGGCGATCATCGTTCCTCCAGTTCGCTACAAAACTCACGTCATCGGATTCCCCAGAACCTGTTGATCATCAGCGCCGGAAGTTCAACGAAGCTCAAGGATCAATGTCGTGAACAGTTCGAGGATCAAGGTTGAAGCATTTCAAGGACCCCTCGCTGTCCAGCTAATCGGAACACGTCCACAGAACACGGTCTATCCGGCACCGCTCTTAACGTTGGCCCCTCGCACTTTCCTCAAAACCCGGTCTGGATAGTCGGCAGTGCCGAGTTGCTCAACTGTCCACCCTCCGGCAGGCGCGACCCAGGCGAGCCAAGGCATCCGCCACCTCGACTTCGGTGACCAGCATCGACGGACCCATTCGGACAACGTGACCATTCAGGCCTCCAAGGCCAAGCAGCAACCCTTCGGCTTTGGCGGCTTCAAGAAGAGCAGCGGCTCTTTTCGGAGCAGGAGCCTTGCCTTGGCGGTCTTCAACCAGCTCCATCGCCTGCATGAGACCCATGCCGCGCACTTCACCAATCCAAGGATGCTCTTCGTACAGGCCTTTCAGCCCCTCGCGGAGCTGGAGGCCGCGTTCAGCGGAACGTTTTGGCGTATCTTCGCGCCGCATCACGTCCAGCGTCGCCTCGGCCGCCGCCATCGCGACCGGATTGCCGCCGTAGGTCGAGATCGTCTTCGCCGTCCAGCCTGCTGCGATCTCCGGCCGGGTAATCGTGGCACCGACCGGAAACCCATTGGCAATGCCCTTGGCCATCACGATGATGTCGGGCTCGACATCCCAGTGCTCGATCCCGAACCATCTGTCCCCGGTTCGTCCAAAAGCCGTTTGGACTTCATCACTTATGAAGAGCCCGCCGTAGCGGCGGATAATCTCGGCGGCCCGCTGAAAGTAGCCGGGCGGAGGGACGATGTAACCACCCACCCCCTGGATGGTCTCAGCAAAGAACGCCGCCGGTCGCCCGTTGGTGGTGGTCTGAATGACCTCTTCAAGATCCTCAGCAAACCGCTCACCGAGGTCACTGCCGGACGCCTCGCAGGGACCGCGATAGGGGTACGGCGACAGGGCATGGCGGACGTATGGTGCGGCGCTCGAAAGGGGACGCCACGGCGCTTGGGCCGTCAGTGTCGCCGCTAAAGCGCTGCGGCCGGAATAGCCGTGGCGGAGCGCGATGATCTCCTGGCGACCCGTGTATTGTTGAGCCAGCATCATTGCCGTCTCGACGGCCTCGGTCCCGCTGTTGGTAAAGAAGCATGTCTTCAGCGAACCCGGTGCAATCGCCTCCAGCTTGCGTGCGACGTTGATCTGGTTCTCGGTAATGTACAGCGTCGAAGTATGCCCCAAGCGACCGATTTGATCTCGGACTCGCGCCACGACCTCGGGGTGACAATGCCCGATGGAGGTTGTCAGGATACCGGCGAAAAAGTCGAGGTACGCCTCACCTTCCGCATCGATGACGGTCACCCCGTTGGCCTCGACTATTGCGATGGGTTCCTCGTATAGAGGTTTGAGGCAGGGAAACAAGTACTCCTGCTGCGCCGCCCTCAACTTATTCGTGTAGGGGGTCAACATCTTCTCACGCTGAGTAGTCATGGCTTTGCAGTTTAGTATAGGCCAGTCGGGGAATGCTCGGAATCCCACTGTGAATGAACTGCTTGCGGGTTTCCCTGTGCTCGCGGTACACTAACTTTAATTTCTCGCCCGCTTGCTTGGGTGGTTTCCACTTGTTCAGCTTTGGGCCATCGGCGCGACGCATGAGGAATCTGATTTCCAGCGGCGTCGCGTAGCGATCCTGATGAGAGTCGTTGGGATGACACGATTGATTCTTATTCTTTTCCTCGGCATGGGGATTCCCGTGCAGGCCCAGGACCTGGGTTCGCTCATCTACAAGGCGTCGTCCAACGATTTGATCGGGCCGGGGGGTGAATCCCGCGTCTACAACCGATCCTACGCTGTAGTGATCGGTATTTCAGATTACCAGAGCCTCCCCGATCTTCCCGGGGCCGTTCCCGATGCCAGGCACGTGGCGGAGGTTCTGGAGAAGCAGCACAAGTTCGACGTCCGCCTGCTCCTGAACCGTGATGCCACCCGAACCCGGATTACGACCGAACTTGGGGACCGGCTCATTCCAGTGCTGAAATATGGCGATCGGGTCCTGATCTATTTCGCCGGCCACGGCGTGACGGTGGGCGAAGGAGACGCGGCGATGGGTTACCTGATGCCGGTAGAAGGGGACAACGAACGTCGGATGGCGACCGGAATCGCCATGAGCGAACTCCAGCGAATCTTCGCTCTTTATCCGAGCAAGCACGTCATGTTCGTCGCCGATGCCTGCTACTCGGGACTGGCGCTGTCGACCCGCAGCGTGGGACTGCCCACAACGCTTGAGGACTATCTTCGGCAGGTTACCCAGAAGAAGGTGCGCCTCGCCCTGACGGCCGGGCGGGCCGACCAGGAGGCCCACGAGTGGCGCGGACAGGGGCTGTTCACCTATTTCTTCGTCGAGGCCCTGGAAGGCAATGGGGATTCGAACGGAGACGGCATTCTGACCTCGAGCGAACTTTATGCCTATATCGAACCCGGCGTGGCCCAAACGGCGCTTTCCAACTGGCAGGCCCGGCAAAATCCCCAACTCGGCCGGAGCGGTGAAGGTGAGTTCATTTTCATGGTCCCCGGCCGGGACCTGTCCCCCGACCCAGTCGTCAAACCGGCAAAACCGAGTCCCGACATTTCCGAGACGGCCGAGATCACTTTCTGGAAATCGATCGAGAACAGTGCTCATTCCGAAGACTTCCGGCTCTTCTTGAAACGGTTTCCCTCAGGCATCTTTTCCGACCTCGCGCGACTTCGACTGGACCGGTTGAACAACCGAAAGGATTCCCCCCCTGCCGACAAGCCAACAGAGGCGATCGTCGAAACGCCTCCTGCCGACGGCCCGGTTCGCACTGACCGAAGGGGTGAACCTGTTGGACCCGCACCTGACAAGGCCGCTCGGGTCGTGGGTCGCCCTTCTTCGCCCCAGGAATCCCGCGCCTGGGAGGCAGTTGAAAAAGCCGAGGGAATCGAGAACCAGAAATCCGCATCTGAAGCCTTCCTCAAGGAGTTCCCGGACGGTGGCATGGCACCCTATGCTCACTACATACTCGCCAGCATCTACCGGCGGAACAACGATGTCCCCAATTTCGTGGCCCAGAGTGAAAAAGTCCTCGAGGCGATCCCGGTCTTTCCTGAGCTGTCCGGGTACCTGGCCCTGGTCTATTCCGAATCCGGACGCGTGACCGAGGCCGAACAAAGAGCTCTAGAGACGTTGAACGCGGCCGACAAGATCGGAAGACGAACTGGTGAAGCGGAATCCGACTGGACCATGCGACGGGATCAGGTCTCCAGCGACGCCTGCTATGCGTTGGGGCGTGTCTACCTCGGCCGGGCAGTTGAGGCCCAGGGAGAAGCCGCCCGCCAACTCTTGAACCAGTCCATTCACCGACTCGAACAGGCAATCGAGTATGCGCCTCATCACCAGTACGCTTCATTTCGGCTCGGGGAGGCCCTCCTGAGAGCGGGTAAGGCCAAAGAAGCACTCAGCTGGTTCGCTCGGACGGCGGCACTGGGTGGGGACCTGGGGGAAATCGGTCAAAAGAGGCTGGCGGAGGTCGGGAAGCGGCTGGGATTCAATGACCACGACCTGCAGACCCTGACCCTGGAAGAACGACGCAAGGTGCAGGATGCACTGACCCAGAGCGCCTCAAACCTGGACAAGACCGAAAAGAAACCTGCCCCCCCCTCGCTCTTTCGAAATCACCCCGATGAAAAGAGACCGGACTGACCGCTATTCGGGTGTCTTGCGGGCGATCGTAGAGTCGTCAGCCTTTTCCTCGATCAATCCCGCCCGTTCCCACGTGGCGATCTGGCTGAGGAGTTGGCCGCGCTGTTCCACGGAGACCCGAGCCTCGGGCATGAACTGGAGATAACTCCTGAATTCCCGGGCGGCCTCCCGAATTCTTCCCTGGTTGGCGTGCATCACACCGAGCGGCAAGAGCCCGAACGGGTACTCCTCTTCCAGTTCCCGGCCCTTCCGGTAGAGTCCCGCAAGGATCGGCTCGGCCCGGTCGAACCGGGCGAGGTAATAGTGGGAGAGGCCATTCCAGTAAAGTGAGGTTGCGTTTTCCTTGTCAAAGGAAAGAACCTTGCTAGTCCACTCCGCTGTGCTCGCCCAGTCACTCTTTTGAATCGAGATCTGCGCCAGGACGAGGTACGGGGAGATAAAGCCGGGCTCGGCCTCAACCGCCTTCTGAAGCGAGCTGACCGCGTCGGCAGTCTTATCCTGCGACAACTGGACCCGGGCGAGCAGCTCCCATGCGGCTGAAAAGCGTGGATAGGCATCGACGGCGCGCTTCAACAGCTTGGTCGCCTTCTTCAAATCAGGCTTCTTCTGGGCGATTGCCTTTTGCGCGGCTTCAAACGCGTCGTGGGCCTTCTTGGGAGCAGCCAAAGTGTTAAGACTCACGGTGGTCGCGTCCGCGTTGGAGAGTCGCCTCAGAATGAGAACGCCGACGTCGGGATTGTCGATGGTGTCGCGAGCCCTGAGATTAATGGTCTCCGACGCAAAGCCCGGTTTTGGGGCAGCCCGGATTTCACAGCCCCCCAGGATGACGCGGTCTGGCGAGGATCCTGATGTGCTCCCAAACACCTGTCCCGGGCCGGGTCGAGACAGATTTCCAATCGATCGCAGGCTTCCGTCGTAGCTTCCACCAACCGACGGATCCAGCATGTCGTCGTTCCGGGGCCCGCCAAGATCAAAGCTGAAGCTGCCGTCTGCCCCCGTCGGGGTTTGGGATCTGACCCGACCGTTACAGACCAGTTCGACCTGGACGATTTCGCTGGGCGCCTCCCCGGTATCCATGAGGACTCGTCCGACCAGGTTGATAAGCGGGATATGGGCGGTAGCCGAGCGCCTGCGGTTGTAACCCGTCAGTGACCTCGAACCCGGTTGCCCCGTTACGTCCTCGTTCTGGCCAACAGCTTCGCCCAGAAGAAGAAAGCCGACCGCAATCGTAACGCCTATCCAGCGCAAGTTAGTTTTCGCCATGCGACCAATCGGTGAAAAATACAGCTGCCCTCAAGTTCGAAGAAGTGCAACCCGAAACGGGGCAAAGCTTGTCCTTTGAATACACGACGGACCGATCAACCGTCAAGAGAAATCAGAAAAAGCGAGCAGGAGGGCATTCCTGCCGGCCCCGAATCCGAGGTAGCGGAAAGGGCAAACCCGAATCCGGGACTGGCAAAATTAGAGGCGGAAATCTACCGGTTGATCACCGGGGCAATCTGGTCCGGGGTCAGGACTCCCGGCGGGAGTTCCAGGATCTTGATGTTCCTGAAATGAATCTCGGCCCCTTCCGACTCCAGGCAGAGATACCCTTTTCTCTGAGTGGAATGACTGATGCCGTTGACGAACTTTCCGTTTACGGCAAGTTTGATCACTCCGTCAACGCAGACAACATCGTAGGTATTCCACTCACCCTTGGGCAAGCAGCGATTCTCAATCGACTTGCTCCGCCGGCCGCGAGGATTGTCCGGCGTCGTCACGACGCCCCCCACTCCAAACAGTTCTCCATGCACGTAAGCGAGGGGACGGGGCTGACCGTTGCGGTCCTTATTGATGAAGGGCCACTCCAGCTCCAACATTTGGACCTCTACTCCGTTGGGCAGCCTCTGGCCTTCCGGAGGGGCGGCATTGCTCCAGACGAAGACGCCCGAGTTCCCTCCGGGCTCCATATGCATCCACTCAATGTGAAGAATGAAATTCTCGTACTGCCGTTCACTCCGCATGACACCAATGGGTTGCCCCTTGCAGATGATCATGCCGTCGCGAACCGACCAGGTATCGGGGTCGGTGTTGACGTTGACCCACCCGCTCAGGTCCTTCCCGTTGAACAGATCACGAAACTGAGGCACTTCCACAGCCCCGACACGGCCAGCGAGAATGCAGCAGGTGATCGTTGCTGCCAGAAGTAGAGTTATCCTTCGCATGTCTTCTCCTTGTAGGTCATTGGAACACAGTCACTCAGCAGCCGATAGGGTATCAGAAGGAGAGCACAATCATTAGAATCTCTTGCAGTAAATCATCTTGTCGTCTCCGGGAGCATAGAAATCGATGATCTGATGCTCGAGAAGGTAACCGATCCGTTCGTAGAACTTCCTTGTCGGCTCGTAATCCGGTCTTCCTGCGGTCTCCACTACGGCGATCCGGCCTCCCGCCTCGCGGATCCGCGCTTCGGCGAAGTCCATCAACCGATGACCGATCCCCCGTCCCTGGAGTCCGGGAGAGACCGCCAGCCAGTAAACATCGTACGTACCCATCGTGCACGGCGTGGCTCCGTAGCAGACCCAGCCGACCGCGGCTCCCTCAACCCGGAAGGTGTAGGATTCATAGTCCCCGCGGTGAACGGCACTTTCGAGAACTTCCGCCGCAATTTCGACTTCATCGGGACGAAAGAACCCGGTTTCAGCGACCATCGCTACGATGGGGCCGACCTCCGCGGCAGCAGTCCGGAAGATCCCCTCGCGACCTTCCGGACCGGCTGGACCGTCGGAAGGCTGCTCCGACAAATGGACGGTCTCGAAATGACGAGAGCGGGCATTGTCCACGATGGTTGCGACGAATTTTGGGTATCCTATTCTCCCCGCGTCCAGCGCGGCGGAAAAACCGGCGTCCGGCGCAACGTCAGGATTGGCATTGACTTCGAGGAGCGAGCAACGGCCGTCCGCCTCCATCCGAAAGTCGACGCGGGCGTAATCGCGACATCCACACGCTGTCCAACTCCGCAGTGCCAGGTCCCGAATCTGCTGGAACTCCGAATCGGAAATCTGCGCCGGAATCTGCCTCTCGGTGTTGCGGTATTCGAAACTTTCTTCCAACCATTTTGCAGCGTAATCGACAATCCTCGGCTTACCCGCCGGGTAACCTTTGAAAAGGATCTCCGCGGGCGGAAGAACGCGAACCGACCCGGCCTCCTCGAGAAGAGCCACGTTGAACTCGCGCCCCTCCAGGTAGCGCTCGACCAGCACCGGTTCGCCGCTTGTCCGGTGGAGTCGATCCACCAGGCCGGCAAGTTCGGGACCGGGCTGTCCGATGACTGAATGGGCATCGATCCCTTCACTGGCATCGGACCGGGAAGGCTTGACGATCAGAGGAAAGTACTCGGGTGGGATCCGGGGAACCTCCTCTCCGACCGAAACCTGGACCCACCAGGGGGTGGGAATCCCGGATGCTCTCAGGACCGACTTTGTGACGGCCTTGTCCAGCGTCAGTGCAAGGCAGCGAGTTGAATTCCCGGTGACCGTACAGCCGTAACTGCGGCAGATGTCGGGAACCAGACAGGCGTACTCATCCAGCCCATCCAGGGCCTCGACCAGGTTGACCACAACCGGTTCTCGACCCACCGTGAACAGGCCGTCGAGGTCACGAACGCTGTGGACCCCGGCCGAACGGAACGGGATCTCCAACTGCCGCAGCGCCGCTTCCACGGCGGCGACCTCCGCTGCGACGCCCCCCTCGGATTCCCGGTACGAGCAGCCACCCGGATCGTCCCCCTTGCCAGGGGTGTTGAAAAGGACCAGAACGGTCGGTCTCATGTTGCGGCCCCGGCTTTTTCGCTGATTCGTTCCCGGGCGCTAGCCACGATCGCACCGATCAGCTCAAGATAGGACCAGCCCTGCTGAGCGGCCAGGATCGGCAGATCGGAGTAGACGGGATTGAGACCTGGAAGCGGATTGATCTCGATAAAAGAAGCCTTTCCCCTGTCATCGAGCCGAATATCGACACGGCCGGCATCGCGGCAGCCCAGCACCCGGTAGGCTCCCAAAGCCAGCCTCTCGATTTGCTCCCGGAGTTCGCCGTTTGGCAGAGGCTCGTACGTGACCAAACGCTCCCAGTCGCATTTCACCTGGTAGGAGTAGTCGGCCACCGGCGAACTCTGCCGGATCGAGATCTCCATGATCCCGATCACCCGGGACTGGGAATCGGAACCGATGATACCGGCGGTAAACTCCCTTCCGGGAAGGTACTCCTCGACGAGTACGGGTTGCCTGTGCCGGTCGAGGAGGTGTGTGCAGCGCTCCTCGAGGGCTTCACGGTGGGGCACCCGGGAACGACCGTCGATGCCCTTGCTCGTACCCTCGCAAAGCGGCTTGGCGAAAACGGGATACCGGAGGTCAACCTTGTCAACGTCCGCGGGCGAGCTGACAACGGCAAAGGCCGGCGTCGCCAGGCCGGCGTCACGAACAATCCGCTTGGCCATTCCCTTGTCGAGGGTCACCGCACAGACCAGCGCGTCGGAAAAGGTGTAGGGAAGGTTGAACAGGTCCAGCAGACCCGGGACCTGCGCCTCACGGCTGCGCCCGCTGATCCCCTCGGCAATGTTGAACACCAGGTCCCACCGCCTGCCGGCAGCGAGTTGGCCGCAAAGGCGACGACCGCTGCCGACGCGCTCCACGTCGTGGCCGTTCGAGCGCAAGGCTGCTTCCAGGCCTTCGATCGTCGAGAGCGAATCGAATTCGGCTGCCTCCTCGGCTGAAAAGCCGTCGGCAAGGTAATCATCAATCAAATCGTAAACCAGACCGATCAACAAAGTGCTTCCTCCTCGAGGACAGAAATCATGAGGTCCGAGTCTTCTTCTCAGTACGGGAACCCGTGTCCCCGGAGAAGAGGGGCTTGGCAAAACCTGAAAAGAATCCGAGGGCTCCCCGACGTAGATTGCGAAGGCTGTAGCCTCCCTCCTGAAGGACCAGCGTCGGCCGGTTGAGGGCCGAAACTGCCTGTCCCATCTGCTTGAGCGTATCCGATGTCAGCAGGAAAGCTCCGGTTGGATCGCCCTTCATCGTGTCGAAGCCCAGAGACACAACGAGGAAGCCGGGATCGTAATCTCGGATTCTCTTGAGCGCCCGGCTGAGCGTATCCAGATAAACATCGGCCGCGGTGTTCTCGGGAAGAGGATAATTGAAATTATAGCCTTTCCCGGGCCCCTCCCCGTTTTCGTCCGCGAAACCGGAGAAGTAAGGATAGGCGTAGTTGGGGTGGCCGTGGATCGAGACGGTCAGGACGTCGCTCCGCTGATAAAAGATGTCCTGAGAACCATTGCCGTGATGAAAGTCGATGTCGAGCAGGGCGACCCGGGCAAAGGTACTCAGATACTGGCTTGCAATGGCCGCGTTGTTGAAATAGCAGAATCCTCCGAACGACTTGGCTTCAGAGTGGTGGCCAGGGGGCCGGCAGACGCCGTAGGCCATGCGGGGCCCCCGGCGCACGAGTATCTCCGCGGCTGTCAGAGCCACATCGACGGCCTCCCGCGCCGCAACGTAGGCATTTCGATCGAGCGGCGTGAACGTGTCGATGCAGTAGTACCCGGCGCGGACGGCCAGGTCCCTGGGCTTTCGTTCCGGTCGGCGGATCGGGAAAACGTAAGGGTACACGGGGCGACTGTCCGTGAACGTCCGGCAGACCTCTCGCAGATAGGAAACCAGGCCGGAGTTGTGAACCTTGCGAATTCTTTCCTCACCAAAATGGCGCGGAGGGAGAGTTTCGAACAAGTCCAGGGTGGACACGGCGTCCAGGATCGCATTGACCCTCGCCGGTCGTTCGACGTAGCCCCGTTCACGAACATGGTGGATCTGGTGGCGCGTGCTGGAAACAACCACGAATGGGCGCTCGAGCCGGCCATGCGGAGGCTGTTTAGCGCTCACGGTGTCGCTGTTCCGTATGTAGCGGGGTTGTCTGAACCGCACCGGGTCGTGCCTGAATGACCTGACGACCTTGTCAATGTAGGCGGCATCAACCAGGTGGCCGTACTTTCGCTCCAGGATCTCCCGGACGGCGGACCGTGCTTCGCTTCTTCCGAGAGGCGATTGTCTTCCCAACGGATCGAAGAGCAGAAAGGGTGCAGGGGATTCGTCGATGGGGGTCTCGTAGTCCGTCTCGATGACCGGGAAGACTCCGTATCCTTCATAGAAGGACAGTCGTTTCCGATTCTCCCGCAATTCGACGGCGTCGGCCACCAGAATGGGATCGTCGGGTAATGCCTCGAAATAGAGTCCCCGAGACTTCATCGAGATCAAATACTCCCGGGTTGCCTCATAGAGAGCACCGCCGATGCCGCCGCCTCTGTGGCCGCGTTGAACAGCAATGAAATCCAGCAGCGCTGCGTTGATATCGGGGAAGTGATTGAAGAGAGAAAAACCGCTGACTCGACCCGTTGCCGCCTCGCTCACCAAGGCGACGCTGAGATAACCGTACGCGAAAGGGTGGGCGATCTTGTCAGGGATGGTGGCCGACGACTCGGCCACCTCCGGAAAGCTCTGGCGAAAGATCTCCTGGATCTGTTCGATCCGGTGTTGATCGATGGGCAGAGCGGTACTGTAGACCCGGTGAATCCGAATCAAGACGGTCGCTCCAACTTGCGCCGGTGGCGGTGATGTCGCCGTCGCAACGACCGCTCCGACACTCTGGGCTGAATGTGGGTCAACCGACCGGTCGAGACGTCCCAGACTCCTCCGGTACCGGGATTAACTGATTCGGCGGCGTACCATGACGAGCCTTCAGAAGCCGGCTCCGGATAGGAGACGAACATACCCTCGAAATTCCGCAGGACAGTGTGGGTCGGACTCATGCTCACGAGGTAATTGGGCAGGAGGGGGATTTTTCCTCCACCGTTGGGCGCGTCCACGACAAAGGTCGGAATCGCCATCCCGCTCACCCGGCCCCGCAGGTACTCCATGATTTCGATCCCCCGGGAGAGGGGAGTCCTGAAGTGCTCGACGCCCCGCACCAGGTCACACTGGAACAGGTAGTAGGGGCGAACGCGATTTCGCAGCAACCCCCTGAAAAGAGTTTCCAGCGTTTGTGGAGAATCGTTAACGCCCCGAAGCAGCACCGTCTGGTTCCCGAGCGGAATTCCAGCATCCGCCATCATCCGGCAGGCCTCCAACGCCTCCGGCGTCAATTCGACGGGATGATTGAAATGAGTATTGACGTACAGGGGGTGATAGCGGCCGAGCATCTGCACCAGTTCCGCGGTGATCCGCATGGGAAGCACGACCGGAACTCGGGTCCCGATTCTGAGAATATCGATTGATTCGACTTCGCGCAGGCGCGAGAGGATCCGTTCCAGGGTTTCCGTCGCCAGGGTCAGGGGATCGCCGCCCGAAACGATTACGTCACGGATCTCCGGGTGGCTCCGCAAATATTGAACCGCCTGATCCAGTTCGTCGGGGGCGATTACGCCTTCCCGGAAACCAGTCACCCGCTTGCGGGTGCAGTGGCGGCAGTAGACCGAACAGGTCGACGTCGCGATCAGCAACGCCCGATCCCGGTACCGGTGGATCAGGCCCGGCACAGGCATGTCGTGTTCTTCGCCCAGAGGATCTTCGATCAGGAAGGACCGGTCTGTCAGTTCGGCCAGTTGCGGAACGGCCATCTGAAAAATGGGATCACTCGCATCGGGGGACTTGACCAGCGATGCATAGTAGGGCGTCACCGCAAGCGGGAACCTGGAGGAAGTCTCCGCAATACAGCCGCCGCTTTCAACCTGGGGAAAGCGGGAAACCAGATCTTCGGCCGTCCGAATCCGGTTTCGCAGTTGCCAGCGCCAGTCGGACCACAGGGTCGATTGAATGCCTTGATCGCCTCTCGAATCGCACGACAGGAAAGTGCTGACCTGCGCGATGGGTCGAAAGGTCTGAGCCTGTGGTAGCTGATCCGGCGGAGGATGGTCAGAGTCGACCTCTCCGGCAGTCGATGGCGTCGACTTGATGAGCCTGTTCCTCCTTTCTCTTACAGCAATGTTAAACATTTCTTACTTCCTTTCTCTTTCCGAGGTCCTGTCCCCGAACTGATTCATCATCTTAGAACCCACCGAGGACATCTCTTTGATTTTCCGTCTGCGTGTGCTCCTTTTCGCCTGACCCGGTGCCACCGACCCGATCAACCAGAGTGGCTAACCCTTTAACCCAGACGTAAAAGATTGGGAAAAAGGACTCTAGGGTAACGTAGCCCAGCCCGAATGAGGATCGCCGGTGAGGCGAACCGGTACCTGAAACTGCACCTTTCGGGGAGCGTCAATATTGGTGAGCCGCGCTGCGGTATCCATGGCTTTTACGGAAAACTATTATGACGAAAAACGGCCTTCAAAGAAAGAAAATAGCAATCGGAAGTCATTCTCTGCGGGCACCTCAATGGTTCGGGTCGGTCAACGAGACGCTGTCGAGTCGCTGCCGGTCACGACCGTTTAACTTTCTTCGCCGCTGTCCCGGTCCTGCTTCTTGTCTTCGCGCCGCAATTTCGGAATTTTACGTTACTGAATATTTCCATTTTTGCCAACTCATGAAAGAATCTGACTTGCCCATTTTGACGATTCTGGGACGGGCAGGCTCGACGTAGCGGGCGATCCTTTCCCGTCTCCTGCACTGGCAGGCAATTAGGGGCGGTTTGAAAGCGGCTGTCTGGTTCACCTGCTAAACACTAATCGGGGAGGACACTGCAATGCGGCGAGTAATTTTGACAACGCTCATTCTCGTAATTGGGATGACCGCACCGGCGGCGGCGGCCATATTCCCTCAACTCGCGCTCGGCGGGGGGTATGAATGCTTCCTGATCATCAGTAACAAGAAGGACGTTGACTGGACGGCGGACATTTATGCCCTTCAGGCCAATCGGGAACCGTGGGTCGTCGGCTGGCGCTATGACGGCGTCCTCTATGGGGGCACGAGTGAGTTGAATGTCAGAGTGCCGGCCAAATCCACTCGCAAGATTGGGATCTTTGGAGAACTGGACAACCTCAAGGTTGGATATGTGAAGGTTACCCCCTTGAAGGACGGCGACAATCAGGGTACGGACATCGATGTTGCCTTCAGCTTCTTCTATAACTTCTCGGACGCCCAGGGGCACTTACTCGATTCCACTGGCGTTGCTTACGAACAGGCAAAAAAGGAGTTCATAGTCCCGGTCGAGAAGTCGACTCAAATTAACACCGGTGTCGCTTGGGCCACGTTGTTTTCAAACTACTCGATCGAGTTAACGCTCTACGACGTGGACGGGAATGTGGTCGCAACGAAGACCATCGATGGAGCGGGCCACTATGCTCACTTCATCGACGAGATTTTCGAAGGGCAGCTACCAGCCGAATTTCTCGGAATGCTCTATATCAACTCTGATACCTACATGAATGTCACTTCGTTGCGCCTTGAATACACGGACACCGGGTTTCAGCTGACCAGCGTGCCTCCGGACGACCGCATGATCTGGTGAGACCGGCTCGTTTTATCAGCGCATAAGTTGGCGGTTGATACCGGCTTGCTTCCGCTTTGAGCGGATTCTTCGGCAGCCCAGATTACCGCCTCGCACCACCGGACCACGTCTGAGTCAAGACCGAGCAGGGTGTCCCGCGACCCCTCCCGGGCAAGCCGCACGAATTCGCGGATCGTCCTTCCGCACTGGTGCTTCCAGACGTCGCCACTGTCAAGGTGATCGCGGGCAAACGCGGGATCGGGAGAATAGGGCCGGTCCATCGGCTTGGACGACCAGGTGACCCGGCTCTCCAGCGGGTTGTACGGGTTGTAATCGAATTGCCCGCCGGTCCCGATGATCGTGTGCCGGGCATCGTACTTCTCGGCGAAATCGATATTTCCCTGAATGACTCCGGTGACCCCATTTTCAAACGAAATCAGCAGGTCGACCTGGGTGTCATAGTCGAACGTCCTCAACCTGGGCGGACGGGAAACGCAGGCCACCCACTCCGGAGCCGCGCCGACCTGGTAGACAGCCATCGAAACGGCGTGGCAAACACCCATCGGAAGGGCTCCGCCCGACTTTTCACGGGACAGCTTCCAGGACTGTCCGGCGGACTGGCCGACTTCGATCGGGTGGCGATAAGTGAAGTGGACCGATCCCAGGGTACCGAACGCCCCGTCCTGAATGAGTTTATGGAGATTCTCCTGTTCGTCGTAGTGGAGCAGGATGTAGTCCAGCTTGGTCGTAACATTGCTCCTGCGGACGGCTTCGGCAAGCCGGACGGAATCTTCCCTGGTAGTGGCGAACGGTTTCTCGAGAAACAGGTGCTTGCCGGCGTCCAGAGCCTCAATGGCAAGATCCGCGTGCAGGAAGTTCGGAACCACCAGCGCGACCGCGTCAATTTCGTCCGAGGCCAGGAGAGCCTCGTAGGAGTCGAAACACTGCGCTTCCCGCAGTCCCAGTTCCTGCTTTCTCTGAGCCATCTTGTCGCGATCCAGGTCGAACAGACCGGTGACAACCGATTGTGCGCTCTTCACTCCGGAGCCCGCTGCCGGGTCGAAGTCACCTTCGTATTCCACACCAACAGCAAGAGCACCGGCCATCCACCCCGACGCTCCCACAATTCCAACTCTGAGGCGATTGTCATTCATTTCACTTACTCCACCGGGAACAGTCTGTAACTTGCAGCGGATCTGCCGCCACGGCACCGATCAGGACGAGGACTTCCCAAATCCGACCACGACGTAGGTTCCGCTGCGGGCGTCTTCCCGAAGTTCGATCAGACCCAGTTTCTGAGCCGACTCGAGCAGGTCGGAGAAGGTCCGAAAGCCGAAACGCGATTCGCTGAAGGCCGGCTGTTTCCGCTTCATGGTCTGCTTGACCAGTGAGGAATAGAGCACGTCCTTGCCCTCCCGCCCCAGTGCGAGTACGGAGTCGATCAGGAGTTGGAAAGCGGGCCGTTTTTCTTTAGGGATCTTGGTGGAGAGTTGGGGAGGCTTGGAGCCCCCGCCGGAAAGTTCTTCGTAGAACGTGAATTCGTCGCAGTTGTCCACCAGGAGACTGGAGGCCGCTTCCTTGGTTGCCAGCCCGATCACGTACTTGCCGTTTTCCTTCAGCTTTGAAACCAGCGGGGAGAAGTCACTGTCGCCGGAAAGGATCACGAAGGTGTCGATGTGTTCCTTGCTGTAACAGAGATCCATGGCATCCACGCAGAGGCGGATGTCGGCCGAGTTCTTCCCGGTGTGAGATCGCTTGGGAATGTCGATGATCTCGAATGCCGCGTTGTGGAGCTCCTGCTTGTAATCCGCGAACCGGCTCCAGTCGCAATAGGCTTTCTTGACCACGATCTTGCCCTTTTCGACCAGGCGCTCGAGGACGAGATCGATCTGAAACTGCCCCCTCCGTTTGTCGTCGAGTCCGAGAACCAGGTTTTCAAAATCCAAAAACACCGCCAGCGCACTCTCTTTTTCAGCCACGAGCTAAGCGTAACAAAGATTTGTGACTTGCGGAATTGTGATTTTTGGGAACGGTTTCCCTCAATTGTGCTTCCTGCCGGAGAGTGTCTAGTAATCTAGGGAGGGAGAGACATGATGAAGGTTTACGCGGTGTGCCTCGGTGTTCTCGTGATTTTTCTCGGATGCGGAACGACTGACCCAAACGCCGTTCGGGTTTCTGCTTCAGAATCCGATGGAGTGACCGTAACCAGGGGGGACCTGAAACTGGCGATTGATCCGCAGGGCAGGCCAACCATCGAGTTCCAGGGAAAGACGCTCGTGGATCCTCCATCCGAGGGCTCGGAACCACTGAACTTCCTCGAGATCGAAGGGCAACGGGTAAGCAATTTCGCGCTCGATCCGCAATCCGTCTCCACCAGCCCGGTGAACGGCGATCATGGCTCCGGATCCCGCGTTCACTTCACGCTGTCGGCTCCCTTGAACAGCGGTGGCTCCGTTCAGCAGATTGTCGACCTGGATCTTTATGACCGTTACCCGGCACTCGCCGTCCTGGGCGTCTCCTACCAGGGGGTCGGAATCAACCACCCGTTGACCGTCACCCGGACATGGACCGGCTATCTCCGGCTGAATTCGTCGATCTCGTTCCCGGAGAATCCCGCCTATGGCTTCCACACCTTCCAGGGCGGATCCTATGAGTGGGGTCATTCCTACGCCGGGGTCCCGATCACTGCCGACTTCAAGCAGAAGAATTTCATGGGACTCTACCGCCGGAGCGAGGACGACCCCGAAGGGGAAGGAGGCGGAATCAACCTGATCGACATCTGGAACCAGGTCTCTGGAATCGCCCTGTCCCATCTGGCGTCGCGGGATCTCTTCATATCCTTCCCCACCGAAACCGACCCGAGTGGACTGGTCCGAATCTCCGTGATGGAGGAGCCCGACCGGACTCTTGGAGACCAGGTGACGATCGCACCTGGAGAGGTTTACAGGGTCCGGGCTCCCATCGGAATCATCTTTCATGACGGAGATTACTTCGCACCGCTCAGAACCTATCGCGACCTGGTGATCGACGAGGGCGTCGATGTCCAGGAAGACTCCCCGGCCTGGGCCTACCAGTCCTATTGGAAGACCTGGGGTTGGCAGCGAAAGTTCACCATGCAGATGGTTTACGACCGCATTCCCCAGCTTCTGGAACTCGGCATTCGCCAACTTCAGATCGATGACGGCTGGCAGGACTACGTCGGCGACTGGAACCCGAACCGGGAGAAATACCCGCGAGGCGAAGCGGACGTCATTGCCTCGATCAAGGAGATGAGGCGGCTTGGCATCGAACGCGTCTATCTCTGGTGGAACCCGCTCGGCGTTGATCCGGACTCCGAGATGGCCAGGAAGACCGAATGGCTGGTTCTCGGCGAAGACGGCAAGCCGGCGACCACCCGGCAGCACACCCTCTGCCCCGCCTATCCGCCGGTCCAGGAACACATTCGACAGTTGGTCCGCAAGTGGATTTCTGAGTGGGGCTACGACGGTCTCTACAACGACTTTGCCATGAACTCGGTGGCCCCCGCCTGTTTCAACCCCGCTCACCACCACGAGAAGCCGACCGACGCTTTCGCGGCGACTCCCGTGATCTGGAAGATCATCTGGGATGAGCTCCACAAACTGCACCCGGATCCGTTCGCCGAGACCTGCATCTGTTCCCTGCCCCACTCCCTGTTCAAGGGGCCGTACATGAACATGACGAGCGCCTCAGATCCTCTGACCAACTTCCAGGTTCGCACCCGGATCAAAGTAGAAAAGGCCACTCACGGTCCGCGCTGGGCCTACACCAACTGCTACATCGAAGAGGGCCGTCGGGACCCCCTGCCCCAGTTCTCCGATGCCGACTTTGCGTCCAGTGTCGGGATTGGGTCGATCCTGACGACGCTCTACGCGGAACTGACACCGGAAATGTTCCGGCAGTACAAGAAGTGGTTCGACATCTACCACCGCGAGATGATCAGTACCGGAGACTACCTGAACCTTTACGACATCTCCTATGATTTGCCCGAAAGCCACGCGATCCGCAAAGGAGAGGTCATGTACTACGGTTTCTACTCCGACGAGTGGACCGGACCGATCGAGTTGCGGGGGCTGGAGGATCGTTCCTATCAGGTGATCGATTACGTCGAGGGAAAGCCCCTCGCCAAAGTCCACGGCCCGGTCGGAAAACTCGATGCCCGGTTCGAGAACTATCTTCTCGTCAAGTGCACCCCAATTCCGTGACACGCACCAAACTGGATCGCAAGTGACCATGGATAAATGGAATTAACTCAGGACTGGTACGAATTCCAGTGCCGGCCAGACGGCTTCGCGCAATCGCCGCGGCCGAAACGAATCGTCTGATTGGCCTCGCCGCCAGACGTTTGACCTTGCGGTCAACTCCGGCCAGTCTTGCGCACCTGCAAGGGGACCCGGTCGGTCTCGAAACCAAAAACCGTACCAGACCTGAAAGAAAACTCTTTATTCAGGCTGACTTGTGCGCTGAATTGGTGCGTGTCACCGATTCCAGCCAACCCGGAGTGCGGAACCATTGCTCTTTCTGCGGCGACTCAGTATACGCGAGGAGAGGCACGGATCAAAGGTTGTCGAGGCGTTAAGCTCCCGGCTTGGGAGCTTCGTCAGCGCACCTTACGTCCGCATTAATCTGTCGGTTAATGGGATCGAGGTGACTGCGATCACCGTAAACCCGCTCCAGAACTGCGAAAATCCTGCTTCAGAAAATCGATCCGGTAGTATGGCATGGACCTGCCCAGAATCGGGAGCCATTCCGGACTGGATCAAAGGACGTCAGGTTGAAGAGAATATGCGGACGGTCTTCCCGGTACCCCGGGAGCGTTTAGCAGCGCCAGTGGGACCGGAAAAGAAGGCGGAGGCGCCATGCAGAGTTGTTATTTTGCCGTGGATCAGTCAGGGAAGATTTCCCGACTGCTCCCTGTCGATTTCTCGGCCAATAAGGACGATCTCAAGGCTTTACTGGTTGAGAACACCGGTCTTCTCTCGGGGAATCTGGACACGTCTGAAGATTCACCCGAGTGGCTACTGATTACGCGGAAACTGCAGGTTCGCGATCCCGAATCGCTGGAGACTCAATGGGAGTGTGACCTCGTTTTCGCGAATTCGGCCGGCTATCCGATCTTCGTTCAATGCCTTCCCGATTTCTCGGGCCGCTCCCGTTGGGAACTGATTGGACAGATGCTGGAGAACGCCGCCTCCGCCCAGCGGAGTCTTGGCCAATCGAGCATTCTCGAGTGGGCCGAAGCGGAGAACGAGGACTTGGCTGAAGCGGTGAGCCGGGTTGACCCCTCTCACGAAGAAACCCCGGAAGAATTCTGTGCCCGTGTGGAAGATCGGCTTGAAGAAGGCAAGGCTCGCCTGATCTATGTGGCGGCCGGGTACCCGGACGAAGTTGGCAAGGTAGTTGACTTCGTCAACGAGCAGGTTGAGCGGCTCGATGTTGCACTCGTAGAGATCCGGGAATTCCGCGCCGCTGGATTCCGGATGCTGATTCCTTCCCTGTTCGGCGAAAGCGAAAGTCCCGCCCCTCTGATTGAGGGCCCCGGCGAAGAGGCCGAAACGGTCGAGGAAATCGAATCGGACCTGGTAACGAACGAGGCGTCGGATGCAGTGGAGCCTGAGGAAGAAGAATCTCCTGCAGAGACCAGTGTCCCTCCGCCTCTTCCTGTCGAACTTGAAACCGTGGCAGTCGCTTCGAGCAACGGCAACGGAATCAATCACGACTGGGACTGGGATGAAGACTCGTTCTTCACAGCCATCGAGCAGAACCTGGCGGCGGCGCAGATTCAGGCCGTCCGCACCTTCTTTCAGTCTCTTCAGAAACTCGCCTACGACGTCACCTGGGCAGGAGAAGAAGAGACCGGCGCACTCGAAGTCCTGCAACGCGTCATCACCGATCAGCCCATATTGACCCTCTTCTCGGACGGAAAGCTGACCTTCAATTTCGGCAATCTGGAAGGCGACGACGAACTGGAAGGACATCAGCAGAAACTGCGGTCAATCGTCGATGACCGATTGGGAGTGATGTTCACATTGAACGAGCTTCACCCCAGCATGAGGCCGTCGGAGTGGTGTCCGAAAATCACCGGACTGCTTCGGGTCCTCGATGACCTGGTGTCACAGCCAAACTGATCCCATCAGGGCACTGGCTGGCTTTGCGCTTCCGGAAGGAAACGCCTCAAGACGGACTCCGTTACGGGCGTAACCCCCTTCTTCAGGAGGATGTTGCCGTACTTCGCTGTTTCGGCGGTCATCACGACGGCGAAGGCCTCGGCAGCGCGATCGTAGAACTCGAACCGGCCGATCCTCTCAATCGCCGGAGAATTCGGAGCGTGGCGCTGGATCGCCACAAGGTAGGACGACTCCACTTCGGGATCCAGGGAATCTCCCTCCACAGGTGCCATCATCACGAGTGGGCTTTCCACGTAGACGTCGAGTTCAAAGAGCGGCAGAATGGCATCCAGGAGCTGCGGAATCCCGCAACCCGACCAGAGCGTGATTCGCCCCGTGCTCTCGCCGGGAAAGTGTGCGTCGGCAAGCACTATTTCGTCTCCATGTCCCATCCGATTCAACACGTCCAGAAGATCCGGTGTCAGCACCGGGGATATCCCTTTCAGCATGCGCATTCTCCTTCCCGGGCGATTCTACACAAGAGTCCGGCCCTCGCCCCGGAAGAGTTGTTGATTCGACACCGATCCACAGACTATCCGAGCAATCGGCGGAGCAACTCCATCGAGACCGATCGACTCACCGCGGCATCCGGCAGTTTTGGATTCCAGGTGGAAACCGAAACTGCCACAATCTTTCCGGTACCCGCCAGGCGATCGAATACCCGTCTCAGTTCCTTCGCCCCGGGTCCCCCCGGGACCGGGTAATTCTGCGCCGGCACCTCGACAGCCGACGCGATGTCGGTATCGTAGTGAACGTAGATTGGTCCGTCCGGAAGACTGCCCTCGAGGAGAGCTTCCACCCGGGGCAGAAAGTTGACCCGGGACGCGGCCAGCGCCTCCCGCTCGAGCGGGTCCAGATCCCGCCCATCCGTGAGGGTTACCCGGCTCTCGGCCAACGGAGTCAATCCGAGGGCGCGAACCAGTCGCTGTTCCCCTCGCCCGACCATCATCGCCAACGGCATGCCTCCCAGGAAGCCACTCGGTGAAGTCTCGAACGTGTTGAAATCCCCGTGAGCGTCGAACCAGATCAGGTGGGGGCAGACACCGACACGCTCCAGTCCGGCCATCACCGCCAGGCTCGTGCAGCAGTCGCCGGCGATCGAAACAGGACGGAATCCGGATGAGACAGCTGCAGCCACTTGATCCGCCAGCCGGCAGTGAACCGAACTGATTCGCTCGAGGAGATCCTTCCCTGCCGGCTCCCGGTCGTTCAAGACCGAGTCCCCGGAGCTCAACTCCAGCAGCCCAGGGACAAGGCTGTCGAGAAAGAAAGGGGTCAGGACCGTTCGATTCATCTGGGTGCAGCCTTCGCGTTTACGATTTTCAGGACAACCGGGTTCGGCCAGGTCCGGTCATTGTAGAGTCGCTGGGCCCGGGTTGCCGTGATCCGGAGAACCTTGCCCTCCTGCTTCCAGGAAGTCCGGGGAACCACATCCGGCTGGTACTCGAGTACCTGGTCATTCTGTCCCAACACCTGAACTCGAGTCTCGGGTCCGGCCTGGACCGATCGAAGTTCAACCGTTTTTCCGGCTCCCCACGGCCAGGGATCCCCGGCAACAAAAGCGTAGACGGTGGACTCTTTCTCTTTTTGTGTAAACCAGATCGGCCCCTCATTGGTAACGACCCAGGGACGAACACCAAGGACAGACTCCCGGTTCACGAACATCCAGAGACCGATTTCACGGAGGATATTCTCCTGTACGGCGGAGATCCGCCCCTCGGGTGTCGGCCCCACATTGAGCAGCATGTTTCCGCCCTTGGCCCGGGTTTCGATCAGGGTCTGAATCCAGTGGCTCCCTGGAAGGTAACTCTCGTTGGTCGGCTTGAACTGCCAGGAGGTTCCCATTGTGAAACAGGCCTCCCATGGTTCGATAGAGGTGAGCGCCGGCAGCCCCTCTTTCGTGGAAGGGGTGATCTCGGGGGTTTTCATGGCCCCACGAGTCACGACGACCGAGGGCTGCAGCTTCCAGGTGAGGTCGAGCAGACCGTCAGCCGGGCCGTCGAAAAAGACCACGTCGATCGGACCGTAATTGGAGAGCAACTCCCTCACCTGCGCCAGGTTGTGAGCCATCAACTCCGGGTTGTTCGCAGGCTGCGCCTCGGGACGGCGCCGACTGATCAGGGTGCCCTGCTTGTAAAGGAAGTTGAAGTCGTCCGGAGAGAAGTAGAACCCGATCGCCAAGCCCTGGTTTCGCAGTGCCCGAACGAGTTCCGCTGTTATGTCACGGGCGAATGGAGTGTGGGTAATGCCGAAGTCGGTCGTGTCGGTTTGAAACATCGTGAACCCGGAGTGGTGCTTGGTCGTGAACACGACATAACGGAACCCGGCGACTCGGGCCAGTCGGGCCCATGCATCGGCGTCAAACCCAGTGGGATCGAAAGTAGCCGGCAGTTCTTCGAAGAATCGACGGAGGTAGTCGTCCGACGCTCCCACCAGGGAGTGACTGATCACCGAGCCGATCTGGCTGTCCACACCCCAGTGAATAAACAGTCCAAGACCCTGATCCTGAAACCACGCCAAGCGTTCGGGCCGGTTGGACAGCCCCACTGACTCGGCCCCCTGCTGGGCAGGAACCAGCGTCCCGGCAAGCGACAAAATGACGATCGGCAGAATAAAACGTGAGGCCATTCGCATAGCCTGACTCTATCGTTTCCCCGTCCAAAGTCAACGCACCGGCGACGATAGCGCTCACTTCGTGCGCACTCAACTCTGGCCCAGCAAGGTGTCGGCCAAACAAGGAAGGTTCAGCCTGCGCGCCTCGTACGAAAGTCCTCCACGAAAGAAAGCAGGCAATAGGCAGCGGGATAGAGTGCCGAGATCCAGACGAGGACTGGATGGCTCTCCGGTTGCTCGAGGAGGATCCACGCCGCCATTGCTGTCCAGATCAGCCCTCCCCAAGTGAAAAAACGGTTCCAGCGGGAAGAGTGGCTGGGATAAAGGAACCGCAACGGAGCTATCGTCAGAGCGGTCAAAAACAGGGTCCAGGCGGTTGCTGTCACGGGATCGGGTGACAGCAGGAAAAGATAGAGCGCGAACACGTTCCAGTAAGAGGGAAAGCCCAGGAAGAATCCTTCGTCTTCCTCCTTGGCTCCGACATTGGCGAACCCGAACAGGCTGGCGACAGCCGCCAGCCCGATCCAGAGTACCCGGGGCTCCTCCACCCATCCCGCGTGGGCAATCAGGATCAGCGGAAGAAAAGTGTAATTGAGGTAGTCAACGATATCGTCCAGCTTCCGGCCGTCGATGCTGGGCCACATCACCTTGACCCGAAACCGGCGAGCGAGGGTTCCGTCGGTCGAATCCACCACCAGTGCCGCCAGCATCCAGATGAACGCCATCCGGTAGTCGCTTCGCGAAATTGCCAGTGCAGTCAGCGCGGCCCACACCGCCCCGGAAGCCGTGTATAGGTGAACGGACAGAGCCGCCATACGCCCAGCCACTCCAGTTCCTCGTGCTCCCCCTGTACCACTACTCATTCCCGCACCCTCCCTGCTCATTCCGGCACCCAAAAGAACGCTCTAAATCACAAATCGAAAAAGAAATCATAAATCGAAGACCGTCAATCGAAAACCCTTGCCTTCGACACGGCCCAGATTGTCAGCAACCCGGCGACCATCGAGAAGGTCCGGAAAGGAAACATCAGTCCATGCGCTGCGTCGAACATCGGATAAGGGAGAATCGAGTCGATTCCGAGCAGCGGTTCTCCACCGCCGATTCGAAGCACGAGGGCAACCAGGGCGCCGGCCACGGCGCCGGTCCGCGTCACCCGACGGTAGAAAAGGGCCATCAGCAACTGCGGAAACAGGATCACGTAAACCAGGTCGGAACAAAGCGCCCAGAGCGTATAGACACTCTGGACGGCCAACGCCAGGCTGGCGGCCGCTGATCCGATTACGAGAACGGCGACCCTCGTGACCAAGGCAATTGACCGGTCTTCCTCCCCCCGGCTCAGGAACGGGCGGTAGATATTCCAGGCGAACATCGATGACGCCGACAGGATGGAAGAATCGACCGAAGACATTACCGCCGCGGCAATGGCGGAGAGTCCCAGCAGGGCAACCAGATGGGGAGTCAGGTGGAGCAGAACCCAGGGCAGGGTGAGAGCAGGGTTTCCAGGCGGTTCGATGTGGAGCGCCGTCCAGTTGGTAGTCCCACCGATCACACCGATCAGGGCGGCGGGGACGGCCGCTACCAGGCAGCCGAAGCCAGCCATCAAAGACAGTCGGATTGCCGAGCGCTCGTCCCGGCAGGCCAGCACTCGCTGGAAGTAGACCTGCCAGGGGATTCCTCCGAAGATCAGCAGGAGGGCAACGTCAGCCCACTGCCAACCCCATGGAGCCGAACCGCTGAACGCCGACTCAGGCGGCAGAATCCGGTTCGATCCTGAAAACATCGAAGAGTAGCGTGACACGACCGCATCCAGCCCCCCGCTTCCGTGGAGAGCGAACACAACCGCCACCACGAGGCCCGTGAAAATGAAGGCCAACTGCAGGACATCGGTGTAGGCAACCGATCTTAGCCCCCCCATCATGGTGTAACCGATCGCCACGGCGGCCGAGAGGAGGATGGATGTCGTGAAATCAATGTCGAGGATCGTTCCAAACGTCGTTCCCAGTGCGACCAGAATTGCGGCGCTCCAGAAGATCTCCCCCAACAGTGCAGGCACGAAAAGACCCGCCGTAACCCGGGTCCCGTAACGGTCGGCAAAGAGGTCGAGCAAGGTGTGGAAGCCCTGTTTTCGCATGGGACCGGCAAAAACCAGTCCACCGACAATAAGGCTCAAGGCATAGCCCCAGGGAGCCTGGGTCCACACCAGGCCGCGGGCGGGATCGGCCATCGCTTCAGCCGTTCCGTTGATGTACCCGCCCCCGACCCAGGTGGCCACCATCGTCAGCGCGCCGACTACGAGCGGCAAATTTCGGCCAGCGAGGAGAAATTCGTCGATGGAATTTGAAGACTTTCGCACTCTCGCCGCCAGGCTACCCACGGCGAAAAACAATCCGTAGAAGAAAATAATGGCAATCAGCCCCTGGGTTTCAAAACTCATCTTCTTGAACCTGGGTCCTCGACAAAGCCGCCATCACGATAAACAATCTAAGTGACCAATATGGAAAAGGGATTCCTCTGGTGTTTATCCGGCGCCGTCTGGTGGCTGTCCGCCCACTCGATGACACTGCTCTACCCGCTGGCGGGTCCGTTCATACCCGTCGGTGCGGCAATTCCGACAGGCGTACTGATGGGCCTGGCCGGCCGTTACATCCCCGACCGCCGCATGGCCCGGCAGTTGCTTATTTGTGCGGGCTTGCTGGTCGGAGCCTACATGGGCTGGGACTTCGCCCGAGGACCAATCAGGGGTTCGGACTTTCTTCCCCCGACCGGCTCGGATCACCTCACGGGCGCCCTCGTCTGCGCGATCCTCGGAGTCGCCGCCAACGTGGGTACCATTTGGACAATGCGCCGGTTCACGGGAAAGCCCCTGACGCTTCTTTCCGTGCTCCTGTTCCTGCTCCTGATCATGCTGGCGGCCGTTACCGCCGTCACGCTGCTGACCCAAGCCAGCCTGGACTCAGGTGGGACCGCTTAAGAAACGCAATCAGTCCCTCGGAGCAACCACCAAATCGTAAACCTGCACTCTTTCCCAGATTGCCTGGTTCCTGGCGATGAAATCCTTGTGGACCGGGGCGTCCTGGTAGAAATCGTGTCCCTGCTTGTCGTCAAAGTGGACCACCAGGCCGACCCCGTAGCTGTTGTCCACCACGTCCCGAGGAGTTCCCGCCGGAAAGCCGGTCTCCAGGAATCGCACCGTTTCGATCGATCCGAGCAAGGTTCGACAATCCTCGACCAGTTGCTGCTTCTCCGCTTCACTGGTCCCTTCCCTGAGCCAGAAAAAGACGGTATGGATGAATTTTCCAGGCACGTTCAGTTCTCCTCCCTCATTCAATGCAGCCGCCGAATTTTCCGGAACCGGTTCCGTTGATCCCCCACACGATACCAGAAATCCAAACAATGCCAGCCCAGACAATATGCCCAGAATTGTTCGCATGACACCTCTCTTTCCTTTCCAGAACACGTCAAATCCTGAACTGGATGGGTTTCAGAAGTCTACCCGCAACGGCCACTTCCGGGAAGGAGGTTCGTCGGAAATCGGAAACTGGAGATCCACATAGGCGCGGTGATCGATCAGGAGTCCACCAGATAACCGGAATGCCGTTGCTGTCAAATTGGCCAGACCGTGAATTGCCAGATCGAGGTGCTACAGTCTTTGGGAAGAGTCAGGACTAATTATGTTCGATTCATTGAAAGAAATCCGTCTTCGAACGATTGCGCTTGTCGCCGTCGCCGTCTGGGCAATTCTGGCGGCACTCTGGTTCTTGACCCTCGGGTGGAATCACACCATCCCGGCTCCGGCTGCCAAGACCGTGCAAGGCACGCCGACGCAATTGAAAGCCGCCCCCCTTCCTGACTCCGGGTCCCCGCCCGGGGGAAACGCAGACTCGATGCAGACTTCTCCTGAGATCGTGATCCAGGGGGGATCATCGAAGGCCGAGCCAAAGGAATCTGCGGAGACCCCCAATCCTCGTTCAAAGGCGATCAAATCCGGCGAGTTAGTCCTTCAACTGGGGGCCTTCAAGGGCGAGCCGGGAGCTGAAAAGCGAGCCTCGGAGATTCGGTCAAAGGGTATCCCTTGTCAGGTGCGCACTCCCGAATCGGCAAGTGACTATTTCAGGGTTCTGGCCGGCCCCTATCTGTCCAAGTCGGACGCGCTCTCCGATCAGGTCCGGCTGAAGGAAGAAGGAATCGACTCCTTTCTGCGAAAGGCTTACTAGTGTCCCTTCTACCTGGTTCCCCCGTTCGAGACCAGACGGTGAAGACCACTTCTACCTTGACCAGTCTGCATTGGCATCCATGCCGGTCAGGAGCCCACTCAACCGCGCGTTAGTGTTAGAATCCGCCCGCAGGCCATGACAGACTTGGAGCAAGCTTATCGGACTTTGGGACTCGAGCCCGGGACCTCCTTTCGAGAGGTCATGGAGGCTCACAGCGACCTGGTCACGGTCTGGGACCCCAAGCGATTCACGGACACTCCGCGCCTCGAACGGAAGGCATTGCGGGAGCTCCAGGCCATCAACCAGGCCTTCGAACTGATCCGCAATCAGCTGCAGATCAAGACTGCCTCGGGACACGCTGCTGCTGCCTCTTCAACAACCCGACCGATCGACAGAATGGGTGGCCCATCGGCACCTGCGCGGGCGCCGGTTTCGCCTTCGGGATCGCTCTACGAAAGTGCCTTCGAACCCGGAGGTCGCCGGCGAACCCACCTCATCTGGCTGGCCGTTGGGGGGCTCGCCGTCGTGATTGTGCTTGTTCTACTCCTCTCCGGTAATAGTGCTAATCCGAAATCCGAATCGACACCGGACGCAGAGGAACCGCTGACCTCCGAAGTGGCGCCCGAGCACGAGCAGTCACCCCCTGGCTCACTGACCCCGAACGAGCCGGGCGAGCCCGGAGCGCCGACAGCCTCTACCGGAACCGTAAAGACAGAACCGGCCACGGAGCCGTCTCGAGTACCGGCCTCCGCCGAGCCCGCCCAGTCGACGCTGCCGATTCGCCGGGCGTTCGAACTGCTCCAGAAGCGGTCCGATGTGGCCCGGTCCCTGGTTGAGACCGGAAACTATCTGGACCTGCAGTACAAGAGGTGGGCTGTTACCCGAACCAAGCTGCCGGAGATTGCCATCGAGATCGTGGCTCAGAAGTCAGATCAGGCGTCGGAAACGCACCTGGTCTGGGCGGTCAACCTCGAGACCCAGACGATTCGACCCGCCAGCCCGGCGCTGGTTGAGTTGATGAACCGGGACTCGGGTCCAAAGCCGGCCCTCGTCAGGCACTTCTAGCGTCCTATCGCAGCGGTTTCCTCGACGGCCCCGACCGATTCCCGCGCCTCAACGCTTGAACTGGTCGCATGAAGTCATTTCTAATCTAACAGGTTGCCGTGCACCCGAAGGAAAAGTCATGACACTCGATGAAATCCGGAAAAGAATCAACACTATCGACTTCGAAATCCTCAAACTCCTCAACAGCCGGATGGAATTTGCGCTCCGCACCAAGAAGTTCAAGACGTCCGTTTCCGATCCACGGCGGGAGCACGAGGTCATCGAATACATCCGAAGGCACTCTCAGGGGCTGATCGAACCCGACTTCTGCAAGAAGCTCTTTCTCGACATCATCGGTGAGAGCAAGCGGCTCCAGCAGGTTGACGTCGAACTGATCGGATTTCAGGGAGAACACGGTTCCTACAGCGAGATCGCCGCGCGCGAATTTAACGATTCACTTGTCTACATCAGTTGCTTGGACTACGCCGAAGTTTTCCAGGGAGTTGAGAAGGGCCTGCTCCATTACGGCGTCGTCCCGGTGGAGAGTACCATTGGCGGAACGGTCACCGACGTCAACGAACTCCTGGTTAAAACCAACCTCAATGTCATTGGGGAAATCAGGCTGCCGGTCCACTATTCCCTGCTCACGCTTCCGGAAACCGACCCGGAAGAAATTCGCGTCGTTTACTCCCATCGGCAGGCGCTGTCCCAGTGCCAGACATTCCTCACCGAAGGGAAATACGAAACCCGCCTGTACTACGATCTCGGGGGCGCGGCAAAAATGCTGGTCCAGCAACGCCCTGAAGCTACCGCCGCCATCGCCAGCACCTTTTCGGCAGAGTATTACCATCTGAAAACGGTCGCTGAAAACATTGAAGACCACCCCGGGAACGTTACCCGGTTCCTCGTCCTGTCGGCGGGCACATCCCCTCAACCGGGCAACAAGTGTTCCGTGATATTCGTCGCCGAGCACAAAGCGGGCGCCCTCTTCCAGATCCTCAAGGAGTTCGCCGATGCCGGGATCAATCTCACCCGCATCGAGTCAATGCCGAACCGAGCCGATCCCGGTAACTACGTCTTCTTCCTGGACTTTTTTGGATCCGATCAGGATCGCGATGTTGTCAGCGTCCTGACCCGGGTTCGGGCAAAGACGTCGGTTTTCAAATTCCTCGGCTGCTACGAAGCCGCTCCGGATTCGAGCTACTCGGCAGACTGATCGCGCTTGAAAGCCTTTTCGAGGCGAAAATCAAAAACGTCCTGATGGACCGGGCTGAACAGCCGGCCGAACAAAGATTCCTTCTCAACGAGTTTCCTTGAGTAGGTGTCGACTGACTTGAGGAGTGACTCGCGCTTCTTTTCCCACTCCCGGAACAGCAGTCCGTAGCGGTAGATGCGGACATACTGTTCGGCTGACGGAGCCCAACTCGCGTCGATCTCCATGGCCCGAAGGACCAGCGCAGCGTGCCGGGCGGGATCGTTCCGGTAGGTGTCGATCGCCTTCCGAACCTGTTCGAAAAAGGCGTTCGCCTCTCCACCGGGGTCGGCCTGATCCAACCAGTCGTAGAGGTACCCGCAATTCTCCATCTTGGCCAACCCGCCGGTCCGGTGGGCAATCACGATGTTCCCAAGCAAGGATGCCTCGTAGTCAACCAGCCCGCACGGCTCGAACTTCGATGGAATCAGCGTGAAGTCGCCGCCCGCAAGGATGAGCCTGGAGAGGGGTGGGTTGAACTCACTCTCGTAAAAGAACCGGTCAGGATTCCGGGCGGCGAGAAGGCGGAACCTGGCCTCGGACTGTTTTCCCTGATAATCGCCATCAGGAGCGGACGCCAGGATGACGAACTTCACGCCGCCATCATAGGCAAGGGTTCGATCGGCAATATCGGCAACCAGGCCCAAATGTTTCTGCTCGACCAGCCGCCCAACTGCGGCAACGAAAATCAGGTCAGAGGGCGGCTCACTGCCGAACGCCTCCAGGTGAAGACAACGCTTGACCTCGGCTTTGGTCCCCAGGTCGTCAGCACTGAAGTTGTGATCCTTCGACAACATCTCGGTCTCGACCGAAGGATTGCGAAAGACCGGCCGATCGGCCGGCAACTTTTCCTTGTGACGCCTGAGCCACGCCGATTTCAGCTCAACCAGGTTCTCAGGTTGGTTCTTTTCGGCAAGCCCGTTGGTTATTCCATGGATGGGGATGTGCTCAAAGATATCAAGGTGGCGGTTGGGCACGAAGACCCGCCCCACCTGTCCGGTCGGACTCAGCCGCCTCGCCCGTTCCAATACCGTTGCGTGATCCTGTTTGAGTTCCGCTGCGTATCCCCAAGTCCCCTCAAGGTCTCCACTGACCGTCGTCACCAACCCACCGGCTTCATGCGTCTTGATAACAGCGGCCTTCATGAAGTTGAGATTGTCGAAGAAGTCGAAATACTTGTGGAAGAGTTCTTCCCCGGGGAGATTGATTCGGCCAAGCGCCTCATAGCCGTTTCCGAATACCGGGTAAGTCCCCTGGTAAGAGGCATTGTGAATGGTGAAATGATGTGGCACCTGGCGCAGGTAGTCGTCGCCGAGATAGAAGGGGATCAGCCCGACGTGGTAGTCGTGGCTGTGCACGGTATGAAACCGGTTCCTCAAGATGTAGCCGGCCATTGCCTGGGAGACGGAAGCAAACAGCTTGAATCCGACCTCCGGGTCATCGGGATAGACGGCTCGGGCATTAGTCCAGTGGAGCTGCCCCACGTCCCAAAAGTAAATCATCGAAAGATTCCGTGAAACCCTCAGACGATAAACTTTGAAGTCGAACCGGGTGTAGTCGAGAAGGACCGGAATCGGCTCCCCGACCAGTTCGAGTTGACTCCGGTCGTAGTGGGCAAAACAGGGCGTCAGCAATTCGATATCCAGGTTGATGCCGAGGCGGTCCGCTGCCGAGATCAACTCCTCGGGCAGTTCTTCCAGTACTGCCGCAAGCCCTCCAACCTTTACGCCAAATCCGGTCTGAGCGCGTCCGTTTTCCCAACCCGTTATCGCGAGGCGCATCGACGTGCGTCGGGCCATGATCAATCAACTCCTTTCGGAGATCTCCGTCGGCGCATGTCCCGGTACCGCCATTGCGGACCTCAAGCCGGCGCCGAATCGAGTTGGAAGAACCTCCCCCCTGGAGTTCTTCCAACGGATCTCCTCGCAAATAAACGAATCACCTTCCGAATGAAAGCGACCTTATGATCGATTTGGAAGGAGAACGCTACCAGACTTACGTCCAGACCTGCAAGTGGTCGGGACGCTACCAGAGCGCGACAAAACCGACTTCCCGAACCACCGCCTGGCCGGCCGGACCCTGAGCCCAGTCGATAAACCGCTGGACCTCTCCGCGCGGCCGATTCGTCGTAATCAGGAACAGGTAGCGGGTAATGGGATAGGTCCCGTCCCGGATCGCCTGTTCGCTTGGGAGAACGCCCTCGACGCGGCAATGCAGGTCCGGCCCGTAAGCAACCCCACCATACCCGATGGCCTGGGGATCGTCTTCGACGCGTCGGACGATACCCGGCGTGTCCTCGACAACTTCGGCAGCCGTCGAATAGGGCTGCCCGTTTAGAACGTGCTCCCTCAGGTAGAGGTAGGTTCCCGAAGATGATGGTCTGCGGAGAACATGGATGGGAGCGTCCTCCCCTCCCAACTCATTCCAGTTGTCCGCTTCCCCGGAAAAAATTCGTCGAATCTGGTCAAGAGTCAGGTTCCGGATCGGATTCCGGGGGTTCACGTAAATACTCAGCGCCTCCTTGGCAACAGCAAACGAGATCCCTACGGACTTGAAGACGTCCGCAAGCATCTGAACTTCCCGCGGCTCCAAAGGCCTGGAAGCCGCTGCGATATCCACCCGGCCGCGAGCCAGCGCCTCCAGCCCCCGGGCGGTTCCGCCGCCCCAGACATAGGCCGACACTCCGGGGTGCCTCTTCATGTACTCTTCGGCCCAGCGGCGGGTGAGGATCAGCATCGTGTCCGAACCGCTGATCCGGATGACGGCAGGCTGGAGCCCCTCACCGACAGCGGGTCCGTTCCGGCCGGCACAATTCCCGAACAGGAAAAGGACTCCGGCAGCAAGAAGTACCCTGACAAACCGGCCCCAACTGATCGGCGATCTCCTGACGCCCGCCGGTACAGATCGCTGCCCCCATTCCTGGCGGGAAACCGGGGAGTGTGGGTGACGACCGTTCATCGATGTTCTCTCAACGCCGTTCCGCGATCGACTGCAGCCGAACCTGGGAGTAAGCAACGTTTTCACGCCATTCCGGCGGCTTGGGGATACGAGCCAGGCGGTCACAAAACGAGAGGATGAAGTCGCAGTGCTGGGTCACCGCAGCCAGATCCACGGACTGCGAAAGATCGTCGAAGGGACTGTGATAGATCCGCAGATTCCAGTCCCGAAGCCAATCCAGGACATTACCCGCACCGCCATGCCGGTTGCGAAGGCCGTCCAAAATCAGAATCGAGGGGACTCCTGCCTCCGCGAAGGCCACCTGGTCCGACTTGTTGAATGCCTCCGTCCTTTCGCGATCGGAGGGAATTGCAGTCACCGTGAGCCCCTCTGCCGTGGCAGTGTCGTCAAGCACATCCCCCAAGGTCGAGAGCCGACTGCCAACTCCGATCACATCCTGAAACGTGTCGAAAGCCGCAATCCCGTCGATGTTGACTGCCGCAACCGTCCGGTAGAGGGGAAAGACCGGGTGCTCGGTGTAAAACAGCGACCCCAGAAGGCCATTCTCCTCTCCCGTCGTGAAGAGAAAGAGAAACGACCGGGCGGGACGAGAGGGTCGAGCCGCCAAAACCCCGGCGATCTCCAGCAGCGCCGCAACCCCGGCCGCGTTGTCGAAGGCTCCGTTATAGATCGAGTCACCGTTGACCGGAGGTCCGACTCCCAGTCCGTCGTAGTGGGCGCTCAGCAGAACGGCGGTATCGCGAAGGCCAGGCTGACTGCCCGGAAGGTATCCGATCACATTTCGGCCGATGAACTCCCTCTCTTCGAATTCCCCGTGAAACGAAAGCCGCGTAGCCAGGTCAAAGCTGACCATCTCCCCGGACTTCTCTCGATCCAGGATATCCGGCAGTGAATAGCGCGCCTGATCGAACAGGCGACCGGCCGACTCCGGGCGCATCAGGATACTGAACGAACCCACCGGACTGTAGGCCAGGCTCACCTGTTCGAAGGAAAATTCTTTTCGCCAGAATTCCCAGCTGCGCCGGTTCTCGTCACGGGGGTCGGGAATCAGGATCGTTCCCCGGGCTCCACGTGAAATGGCGAGCCGGTGCTTCGCCTCGGGATCGCTGTAGATCGTTCGGGCATGACCGCCAAAGTAGGAATTGCGGGTCGAAGACGGCTCGCCGGTCAGCAGTACGACGATCTTCCCAGCCACGTCAATATCGTTATAGCTGTTGTAGTCGTACTCCGGGGCCACGATTCCATAACCAGCAAAGACCAGAGGCACCGGGTTCGTAATGTAGGTCTGGGCACCGGTGCGATAAAGGAGGTAGTCGGTTCCGAGTTGCAACCTGACTTCGTCCAAACCGCTCACCAGTGTCATGCGAGACGAACGAAGCGGGTGGGCGCCTCGCATTGGAATGCGCTGGAAGAACCCTTCGCCCCCCACCGGCTCAACGCCGGCGACCTCCAACTGATCCGCGATGTAGTCCGCTGCCTCCTCTGCTCCCGGAGTCCCGACCGCCCGACCGGCCAGCCGATCGTCGGCAAGAAATCGAAGGTGCGCCTGCCACTTTGACGGGTTGATCCCGGATGGCCTGGTATCCGCCGCCGGCAGAGAGGATATCGAGAAAAGCACCGCTATCCAGAAAACAGAAGCGGGCAAAAGCTGGTGCAAGAGAAAGCTAACCATCGATTCTCTATAGCTTACCCGACAGATCCGTCACAGATCATCGCGGCGCCATCCCTTTCGCTCGAGCCAAGCCGCGGCCTCTTCCGCTCGCTCGGTGACAAACATCCAGGTCACCGTCAGCCCGACTTCAAACCGGGTCTCTTCGTCGATCAGGTACAACTCGTTCTTCTTTCCCACTTTGAACAGCGGTAGAAGGAGCGAAAGCGACTCCCCGTCAAGGCCCAGGTCGGGGTTCGGTTCCGGATTCGCCAAGCTCCAGTTCTCGACTCGCGTCAGCCCACGCCGGATTCGAACCGACCACAACTCAGGGTCTGTCTCGGTGCCGAACAGAAGGTGCATCCGCGCCTCGGTCACCTGCGCAACGGAGACTCCACTGCTCCGCCGCCGGCAAAGCACGTAGCCCGCGGGAACCCGGGCCTCCTCCCTCACCTTGACCGCGAACAGCAGGTTGATCGCCTCATTGTGGGAGGCGCCGATCGCCGCCTTCCGGGTATCCATCTGGGAGCGCAGAAGGACGTGTTCGTCAAAGGCATTTCCGTAGACCACCTTCAGGCCCTCGTTCTGGGCTTCCCTGCACAGGTCGGCATTATTGTCGAGCAGGATCACCTCGTGACCGTGCTCCCCGAGCAGCCGTGCCAAGAGCCTCCCCAGAGGCTCGGCGCCGAAGATGGCAAAGCCGCGATTGACCGGACGGCGTACCCGGAGCAGGCCTGCCAGCAACTCGGCAGAAGCTCCCTGCAGGAAAACGGTTGCCGCAATCACCAGGAAAACCAGCGCCCGCAACTGGGTCCCGCTCTCCTCTCCCGCCTGTCCCAGGCGCTGGGCAAACAGAGAAGCCACTGCGGCCGCCACAATGCCCCGGGGTGCGACCCACGACAGGAACGCTTTCTCGCGCCAATTCAGGTTTGTCCCCCACGTGCAGATCAGGACGTTCAGCGGCCTCACCAGGAACACCAGCGAGGCCACGACGAGGATCCCGCCCCACCCGAGAGATCTCAGACTCTCCAGCCGGACGTCGGCCGCAAGGAGCACAAACAACATTCCGATCAACAAAAGGGTCAGCTGCTCTTTGAACTCCTTCAGATCCTTACCGATTGAAGACTGGATGTTTCCCAGGACGACCCCAGCCATCACCGCCGCCATGATTCCGGATTCGGCGACCAGGGTATTGCTGAACTGATAGAGCAACAGCACCGAGGCCAGCACGAAGATGTTCTGAAATCCGTCGGGCACGACGTGCTTTCTCCGCAGCAGGAAGACCATCCCAAGTCCGCCGGCAACGCCGATCAGCAGTCCTCCGAAAAGCCTGGTGGGCGCATCAACGGCTCCTTGAGCGATCGAAGTGCCGGAGGGTTCGAGCGCGATCTCGAGTACAACCACGGCAATCACCGCCCCAAGTGCGTCGATCAGGACACCTTCACTCTCCAGGATCGTCTCCACGTTGCGATTGACCCGGCTCCTGCGGAGCAGCGGAGTGATCACGGTGGGGCCGGTGACGATGACCAGGCTGCCGAAAAGAACCGACGGAATCCACCCCCACCCCATGAAGAGATGAGCCGCGGCCGCTCCTCCCCCCAGGGTGATGACCACCCCGACCGTCAGGAGCCGCTGGATCGCAACGGCCTGGCCGCGCATCCGCCGAAGATCCAGGTTCAGCCCCCCTTCAAAGAGAATCACGGCAACGGCAAACCCAATCAGAGTCTCGAGCGAAGCTCCCAGCAGGTTGGGCCGGATCACGTTACCCAAGTCGGGGCCGAGGATGACTCCGGCACCGAGCAGGAGCACGATTCCCGGGATTCGCAGGTGTCGAGCCACCGCCTGGGCGACGACACCGACAACCAGGGCAATCGCCACGATCAGCGCAGCAGTTTCTGTAAGTCCATGTTCCAGCATAGTGTTTCCGGGTGTTCCTTTCCCGGCCTATTGTCGGACACCGGGAAAGAAACATAAACCGGCACGTCCTCCTCCCGGCGATCCGGGATCTGCTAACATGGCGGATCAATGGGGTGGAGAACTCGCTTCACGAACCAAATCGGCTACTGGCTGAACGGCCTTCTGCCCAATTCCCCTTGGACCATCGAGGGAGCCTGGCAAACCCGGGTCGGTGTCGTCTACCAGGCCATCCAGGCACGCCGGTTTGAACAGATCGAACCGCTCCTTCGGACTACTGAAGAAGCAATCTTCAAAATCGATCCGACTCCGGCCGGTAGAGTCTCCAAGTTGAACCAACTTGGAGACCTTTTCCAGGAATTTGCGGGCTCCAACCAGAATGCCGAGCGGCTCTATCGGAAAGCACTTGCTGTCAGCAACGAAATGCTGCCGGCCGGCGACCCGAGTCATGCTCTCTCCTTGAACAATCTCGGCATCCTCTTGCTCCACCAGCGCAAGTTCGACGAGGCCGGCTCTCTCTTTGAATGCCTCCTCCCCCTGGTCGAAGAGCGCTTCGGCAGAGATCACGTCGAAGTTGCGAGTTGTCTGGAAAACCTGGCCGCCGTCTACCGGCAGACCGACAAGGCCCAAATGGCATCCGAACTCCGGACTCGGGCGGTTTCGATTCGCCGAAATGCAGTCCGCTCAAAGCCGCCGCAGGCATTGTAACCGGAGCGCGGCGCTGGCAGACTGATTAAGTCAGGCTCTGCGATGAAAGAACTGAATTGGGTTCGACTGGTCTGGGCGGGAATCCTCGCGGGACTCGTCCTGGTGGCAGGAGAGGCCGTTTTGAACGGCCTACTCCTGGGTCCCGAGTGGGAGCAGGTCCTTTTTGAACTCAACCTCCAGATCGGGCCGGCGGCCGGCATCACGCTGGGAGGGATCACCATCCTGCTGGGCGTGTTCCTGGCCTGGCTGACTGTCCTTTTGCGGCGGCGGACCGGATCGAGCGTGCTGTCGGTACTGGAGGCCGCTCTCACCGTGTGGTTGACCGTGTACCTCTACACCTGCGCCTGGCTGGGAATTCTGAAGATTTTCCCCTGGAGGCTGATGCTGTTCGGAATCATCTGGGGGCTGGGTGAAACCGTCCTCGCCGCCCTGGTGGCCGCATGGATCTACAACCGGGGCAATGGCCCCGTGCGCGGCCGTCGCTGAACGGTCTGAATTATCCAGGTCGTCAAACTCATCAAATCGAAGTCTCAGTTCATCCGGATCTTCCAGGTTCTCCAAATCATCCAAAGTTAAGTTTCAAGTTCACGACACGACCTTGGCCCGCGGCCTGGAACGTCGCCGGAACCAGAAAAAACCAGCCAGGGTTACCGCCACAACCGCCGGGGAATGGCCGCTGAAAATATGCTCCCACGATGTGTAGGGGCAGTGCATCCGCCAAGCCCCCTCGGCGGCCAGGCCTGCCGAAAGGCCGATCAGGATCCCGGCGTGGACGGACTCTGTCACCAAACCCTGTGAAGCCAGGCGAATAGACAGGACAAGAGGCAGCAGCGCCAGCAGGCTGATGAACACGAAGCAGACAATCGTCATTCGGACTTCCTGGCCCTGCTCGACATACGAGGGACTCACCCGAAAGGCCAACCAGGCCCCGGCAAAATGAATCGCGAACCCGGAGAAAAGCAACATTGCGCGACCGGATCCCGGCGTCAAGTCTCCGGGTACCGCCAGGCGCAGACCGCTCCAGGCCACTCCGTAGGCGACCAGCCACTGCAGCGCGGAAATGCCCCAGGAAGCGAGGGGGCCGATCTCCGCGTAATCCCTTCGCAACCCGAACGTGACCAGAGTAAGGCCAAGCAAGAGAAACCAGCTGAACGTCATCGA
The DNA here is from genome assembly GCA_963777605.1 of uncultured Acidobacteriota bacterium. GTDB lineage: Bacteria > Acidobacteriota > UBA6911 > RPQK01 > JAPXNP01 > CAVZRV01. The sequence goes on along the minus strand of CAVZRV010000030.1, from coordinate 110,079 downwards.
GCCAGCTCTGATCCAGGGAGGCTGGAGTGGACGCACGGGGGACAAGGTGTCGCCGATTTCCTGCTTCAGCGCCTTGAGTACCCGGTCGTTTCGGTTTCCTTCACTGCCCAAGTTTGTTCCCCAGTTGTCTATTTGCCTGCTTTCGCAAACCGGTTACACCCGCTTAAGAATGGCTTTGACCTGCTGCAATCCCCGAAACGCTCTCAACTTCGCCGTATTTGCCAGAACTCCCAGGCTCCGGCCAATCTCGCGATAGCTTAGTCCCCAGACATAGTGAAGGACCAGCGCCTCGCGCTGATCGGGAGTCAACTCGCGCAAGGCCTTTTGAACCAGCTCGCGGTCGGCCAACTGGTCCAACTCGGCCGGCACGGGAATCTCGGGAAGTTCGGATCCGTCGGAGGCGACCAGGACCCGGGACCGTCGGGCCTCGGAGCGCCTATTCATCAGCATCACGTGACGGGCTATCCCGAGAATCCAGGGCATCACCGGCCTACCAGGCCGGTACGTCCGCCTGGAACGGTGCAGCTGCAGAAAAGTCTCCTGCAATAAATCTTCGGCATACGACTTGTCCAGCGTTCGCGAAAGCAGGTAATACATCACCCGGGCCCGCGTCCTGTGGTAGATCTGCTCGGGCGCCGCCGAATCACCCGCTTGATAGCGGCTCATCAGGTTCGACAGATCCGACTGGTCGTCCGGTTTCGGTTTCACCGAAGGAGGCTTTCCTCAAACGCCGAGTTCCGCGCGGAACCGGGAATAACCCGGCTCACCCATTCGCATCCCCAAACCCGGCTAATACCTAATCAAACGGCGCACTACAGTGCACCCTTGAGACTTCAGTTATTTTGCACTGATCCCAGGCAAATCGCCAGGAGAGTTGCAACGCTCTGAACAACCGATAGTCCAAGCCCGGGGGGACCCTGAACCGGGAGGCGCTTCGACGCCCTTGTTGCCATATTCCGAGGCCTTCTTTAAGATCCAGGACAAATGATGCGCCTTCGATTATCCGTCCTGCTCGTCGTCCTCGTTACGTCCGTGACTTTCACCGTAGCCCGGCAACCGGTTCCCGATCAGTCCGGCACCAGGCGCCCCAACGTTCTCTGGTTGATCGCAGAGGATCTGGGACCTGAACTTTCCTGCTATGGACATCCCCAGGTCTGGACCCCGAACCTGGATCGCATTGCCTCGGAGGGAGTTCTCTATACTCGGGCCTACACGACGGCTCCAGTCTGTTCCCCCAGCCGCTCGGCCTTTATGACCGGTATGTACCAGACCTCAATCGACGCCCAAAACCACCGGTCACACCGCTCCGACGGCTACCAGCTGCCCGACGGCGTCCGAACGCTCCCCGACTGGTTGCGATCGATCGGGTACTTCACCGCGAACATCGTTCATCTATCCGACAATCCCGAGGAACATTTCTACCGGGGTACCGGCAAGACGGACTGGAACTTCACCTACGAAGGAAAGCCGTTCGATTCCGACCGCTGGTCCGACCTGGCGGCACATCAACCGTTTTATGCCCAGATCAATTTCTCTGAGACTCACCGGGGCCGCGAATGGGACGAGGCCGCCCAGCACATCGACAGGCGTGCCGACCCCGAGCTCGTCCGCGTTCCACCCTACTACCCGGACGATCCGATTACCCGCCAGGACTGGGCCAACTACCTGGATGCCGCGATGGCGCTGGACCGGAAAATCGGTTTCGTCATGGACCTGCTCCGCCAGGACGGCCTGGAGGAAAACACCGTGGTCATCTTCTTTGGGGACAACGGCCGGGCCATGATCCGCGGGAAACAGTGGCCGTACGAGAGCGGCCTGCACGTTCCCCTGATCGTCCGCTGGCCGGAAGGTTTTCCACGGCCGGAGGGTTTTTCGCCGGGTGCGGTCAGCACCCGCCTGGTCTCGGCGATTGATTTTGCCCCGACTACGCTGGCGATTGCCGGCAGCCACCCCCCGCTGCTCATGCAGGGTCGGGTCTTCCTCGGAAATGAAGCCGCTCCGCCGCGCCAGTACGTCTTCGGGGGACGTGACCGAGGAGACGAGACAGTCGATCGCATCCGCACGGTCCGGGACGAGCGCTATCGCTTCCTCAGGAATTACTTTCCGGAGCGTCCTTTCCTGCAATTGAACCGGTACAAGGAGTGGACCTATCCAGTACTGGCATTGATGCGGGAATTGCACCAGGAGGGCCGCCTCGACCCTGTCCAGGAACGCCTTTTCGACCTGACCCGGCCGGCCGAGGAACTCTATGACCTCGAGAACGACCCCTACGAGATCCACAACCTGGCCGGACTGCCCGATTACCGGGAAATCCAGCAACGCCTCTCGTCTGTTCTCGATGCCTGGATCATGGAGACCAACGACCAGGGGAGGATTGCCGAATCCCCGGAGATCCCCGCGGAGTGGGACCGGCTTATGAAAGAAACTTACGAGCCGCAGCCCAAGAAGACGATCGAAATCGCCCCCGGGAAACCGTAGGAGGAACGGGGTTTCGGGGCAAAGGGAAAGCCCGGCCCGGAGGGTCAAATCGAATAGACTAGGCGATAACTCAGGATCCCGCCTTCGGCTTCATACTGGGCAAGTCCATTTCACACCATGCTGGGCGCCGCCCTGATTGCGCCCCGGAACCCCGGAACCCCGGAACCCCGACAGGATTGTCGATAGAATGGAATTCGGAACGCAACACCCTGAATTCAAACCGCAGAAAGTGAGCAAGACCATGAAAATGAGGCAACTTGGAAAAGACGGCCCCGCGATTTCCGCACTCGGCCTGGGGTGTATGAGCATGTCCGATTTCTACAGCCCGAAGGATGAAGCGGAGTCAATTCGAACCATTCACCGGGCAATCGAACTTGGAGTCAACTTCTTCGATACCGCCGACATGTATGGCCCCTTTACCAACGAAAAACTGCTGGGTAAGGCTCTCGAGGGCCGGCGCGAAAAAGTCGTGCTGGCCACGAAGTTCGGCATCGTTCGTGACGAGAGCGGCCGGTTTCTGGGCATTAACGGATCCCCGGAATACATCCGCAAGGCTTGCGACAACTCGCTGAGCCGGCTCAAGACCGACTACATCGACCTCTACTACCAGCATCGCGTTGATCCCAACATCCCCATCGAGGATACAGTCGGGGCGATGAGCGACCTCGTCAGGCAAGGCAAGGTTCGTCACGTCGGGTTGTCCGAGGCGAACCCGGGGACCATTCGCCGTGCCTATGCAGTTCACCCGATCAGTGCGCTCCAGACCGAATACTCACTTTGGAGCCGCGACCCGGAAACGGGACACCTTGAAGTCACCCGGGAACTCGGAATCACCTTCGTTGCATACAGCCCACTCGGACGCGGGTTCCTGTCCGGAGCCATCCAGTCGCCCGATGACCTGGACGAAGACGATTGGAGAAGAGCCAATCCGAGGTTCCAGGGAAAGAACTTCGGGCGCAACCTTGAACTCGTCCGCCAGGTCGAGAACGTCGCTCGCGACAAGCAGGTCACCTGCGCCCAGGTTGCCCTGGCATGGATCCTGGCGCAGAGTGATCACATCGTTCCCATTCCGGGCACCCGGCGGACCTCCCACCTGGAGCAGAACCTGGCCGCAACGGAGATTTCCCTCACCGACGGAGAAATCGAGGCTCTGAGCCGGGTCTTTCCAGTGGGCGCCGCGGCGGGTAATCGCTACCCGGATATGAGTCTCGTTGACCGGTAGTCCGACTGCCCGCGCAGGGTAGTCGAGGCTGCCAGCCTGACAGGTCAAACGGGCCGCCGGCCCGTTTAGCTCTCGACTGTGCTTCAGAGCGCCGGGCAAGGCTGCCCGGCGGCCAGTCCAGGCAGGGCTGCCTGGACTGCTTTGGGGCGATCTCGCCGATCAACGGTGATTGAGGCTCAGCCTCAGCCCACCCGAGAGGATGCGCGGTTCTCCGAGGCGCTCATCGGGAACCCGCCCGGTCAGGTAGCGCTTGTCGAACAGGTTCTCTGCAGTCAGGAACACTTCCAGCCCGTTGATCAGCCTGCGGGATACTGAGAATCCCAGAAGTCCATAGCCGCCCATCCTGAAGTCGTTCAGATCATCCTCGAACGCACTGCTGGCAGCGCGCGCCTGGAGCGTAGCCGTCAACACCCCCTGGTAGCGAAGAGAGGCCGATGCCTGGTGGCGCGGCACCTGGGGAATCCAGGTCCCGGTCTCGGCGACCCGAGTTGATGAGAACAGGTAGGCCGCCTCAAGGAACCAGTCCGAAGACAATTGCCAGAGAGCCTCCGACTCTACTCCCTGCACCGTCGCAGGACCGATGTTGCGTCGCTCCCGGAGGATCAGATTGTCCGAAACTGAAAGGGTGACGTTTCCCACCGGGTTGTCGAGGCGATTCCAGAAAAAATTCAACCTGACCACGGTATGGCCGGAGGGATAGAGGTCAAATCCCCCTTCCCCTCCCCAGAGCGCTTCCGCTCCCAGCGCAGGGTTGGCCAGGGTTTCGACGTTTCCAACCCGAAACGGGCGATACAGCTCGTTCAGAGTCGGAGCTCGAAAGCCCCGATAGACCGAGGATCGGATGGCGATTCGCTCGGTCGCCCTGAAGAGAATCCCGGCCTTGGGACTTAACGTTCCCTGAGCGGACTGGTTTTCCCAGACATCGAATCGCCCTCCGATCTGAAGGTCGAGTCGTCGTTGAAGTGGCAGGCGTAGCTGGGTGAACGCTCCCCAGAGGTTTTGAGATTCGCTGTCCCAGGAAACCCGCCTCCAATCAGTTCCAAACAGGAGGTCACCGGCAGGGTTCCACTCCAGAGAACCGCCCACAGCCGATGACTCGTACCGTTGAAAAGCCGTAGGAAACTCCTGCGATCGATCGGGAAGGATCCGCGAGAACTGGCTTTCCAGGAGGCCGCCCTGGTAGTAGCCGTTCGCCCGCCAGTTGGAGCCGGTATAGCCTCCGTTCAGTTGAACCAGGCTGGACGAGTTCGTCTGCAACACAGTACCGTTTCCGCGGTCTTCCGAATAGTAATTCAGACCGACGTCGGCCTTCCCAATGGACACCTTGCCAAGGAAAGTCCCGAACGAGAGGCTCACCGGCCGGTCTATGCTGCCCCGCAAGCTGGGATCGATGACGTAGAAACCGTCGGTGTCGAACAAGCGTCCCCCGACCAGGTACCTGGCTCCTGCTGCGGTCCCGCTGTAGGTCGCGTCGAGGTCAATCGTCGCGTGGGAACCGCCCGCGATCGAGCCAGAGAAGTTCCCGTCTCCAGGTTCACGGGTAAGGACCTGGATCACCCCGCCCAGGGCGGAACTCCCGTAAAGTTGACTGGTTGCTCCCCGGACAACTTCGACTTGGCGAAGAGCCGAAATGGGGACCCGGTTCCAGTAAACCCAGCCTCCAAAGGGGTCGTTCAGGGGAACTCCGTCGAGCAGGACTAGCGATCGACTGGTTCCGCTGGGGCCGATGCCTCGCAAGGAGACTCCCTGGGTCGTGGGATGTGCCGTGAGGCTGCTGTTCCTCCGGAAGAGGCTGAAACCCGGAATCTGGCGCAGGGCGTCATCCAGTACCAGGGATCCCGACTGGGCGATCTCCTGCCCGCTCACCGTGGTCACCAGTGAGACACTGTCGGAAACCGATTCCTCGCCCCGGGAGGCCGTCACGACAACCTCGTCTTCCCGGTGCACGGCGGTGAGCGGATCCTTCTGTACTCCCTCTTTGGAACTGCTACTCTGTTTAGGTCCGGGATGGTCCTCGGGATCTCCGCCCTGTCCCATGCTGAAGACAGGAAACGAGAGCATCAGGCAGACACAGATCACCCGGAGCGGACCATGCAAGGATTTCATTGAAGGACGCATTATGCCACGGAAAGAGTTACCGACCCCGGCACTGTTCGACGAAGACCTCGTCGGTAAAGTCTGGAAAACAGACTACCAGGAGACCGCACAACTGGCCGCTGAGTGGAGGAAACAGCATGACGTTCGCCCAGCGTCCGAGGATTCGCACAGAACATGCCTGCTCTTGGTAGACGTCCAAAACACTTTCTGTATCCCCGATTTCGAACTCTTCGTCGCGGGGAACAACGGTCGCGGCGCCGTTGACGACAACATTCGCCTGTGCCGGTTCATCTACCGCAACCTTGCTTCGATCACTCAGGTGGTTCCAACCCTGGATACCCATCAAAGCTTCCAGATTTTCCACCCCGTCTTTCTCATCGACTCGAACGGTCTTCATCCCGAACCGAATACACGAATCACCGTCGAAGAGATCGAAAGCGGCCGCTGGTCGATCAATCCCGAGGCCGCGTGGGCGCTCGGTCGAAGCCTGGACGATTTGAACCGCCACTGTCTCCACTACGCCCGCACGCTCCGCCAGTCGTCGCGACTCGACTGGATCATATGGCCCTACCACTCGATGCTCGGCGGTATCGGCCACGCCCTGGTCTCATCCGTGGAACAGGCCGTCTTCTTTCACGAGCAGTGCCGCTTCAGCCCCGCCCGGTTCGAGATCAAAGGAAGCAACCCACTGACCGAACACTACTCGGTCCTGGGGCCCGAGGTCGATCGCTCGGCCGACGGCCAATCGATCGGCTCCCGCAATCGGGAACTGGTTGAATCTCTCGCCGGATTCGACCGCGTGATCGTAGCTGGTCAGGCCAAAAGCCACTGTGTCGCATGGACGGTCAGGGACCTGCTCAACGATCCCGATAGCGGGGACATCGCCGGTCGGCTCTACCTCCTGGAAGACTGCACCTCTCCCGTGGTCGTCCCCGGGGGGCCTGATTTCACGGCAGATGCCGACCGGGCTTTTGAGGAGTTCAGGAATGCCGGAGTCCACCTGGTGAAGTCGACCGCCCCACTCGCCCAGTGGCCCAGGAGCTGAGCCTCGCGGGATGGAACCGTTCATTGGTGTATTCTCAATGACCAGAAAATCATGAAAAAGCATACCCACTGGCCCTTGCTCCTGCTGGCGGCGCTGACGGCCGCAGGCGCCGTCGCTCGCGATCCTACTCCCATCGAACAGGCATACCCGGACACGGCGGCCCGCATCATTCAGGCCGCTATGAAGGATGAAGGGGCATGGAGAAAGCTGGGCTACCTTTGTGACCGAATCGGAAACCGTGTCAGCGGGTCCCCTCAGCTCGACGAGGCCATTCGGTGGGCAGCCGACGAGATGAAGAGAGACGGGCTTTCCAATGTGCATCTCCTCCCGACCCATGTCGCACACTGGGTCCGAGGCCGGGAATCGGCTCGAATCGTCACTCCGCGCAACCTGGCGCTGCACATGACCGGACTGGGTGGAAGTGTGGGGACTCCTCCCGAAGGGGTGCGGGCACCGGTTGTCGTGGTTAGCAACTTCGACGAACTCGCCGCCAGGGGACGGGCCGAAGTCGAAGGCAAAATTGTCGTTTACAACGAACCCTGGGAAGGGTATGGCCGGACCGTTGCCTACCGAACCGACGGCGCCGTCGAAAGCCGCCGAACTCGGAGCTGTCGCCGCACTGGTGCGATCGGCAACCCCCGTGAGCCTCCAGTCTCCTCACACGGGCGCGATGCGCTACCACGACGACACCCCTAAGATCCCCACGGCGGCCATCTCGATCGAGGACGCGGAACTGCTTCAGCGCCTGACCCGTGAAGTCGGAAAAGTGGAGGTCGAACTCCACATGGAGGCAAAGAGCTTCCCGCCCGCTCCCTCGGCGGATGTGGTCGGCGAAATCGTCGGATGGAGCCTTCCCAACGAAGTCGTAGTCATCGGAGGACACATCGACTCCTGGGATGTGGGTCAGGGTGCTCACGACGACGGAGGTGGCGTGGTGGTCAGCATGCAGGCTGCCCGGCTCCTGCTCGACCTTGGACTTCGCCCCCGTCGAACCCTCCGGGTGGTCCTTTTCACCAACGAGGAGAACGGGCTCGACGGTGGTCGTGCCTATGGTGCGTGGGCGAAAGAGCAGGACGCCACCCACGTTGCCGCCATCGAGATGGACGCCGGGGCGGAGCGTCCGGTCGGTTTCGGTCTTGGCATCGTCGACGGAAGCGACGAGACCTATCGAGCGTGCGTTGGATCGTCTTCGCCAGATCGCTCTTTTTCTGAAACCGATCGGTGCCGATCAGGTTTCGAAAGGCGGCGGAGGAGGAGACATCAGCCCACTGATGCGATCCGGTGTCCCGGGCCTCGGTCTGCGCACCATCGGCGAGCACTATTTCGACTGGCATCACAGCGATGCCGACACGGTGGACAAGATCTCACCCCAGGACCTGCGGGCAAACCTGGCAGCGATGGCGGTCTACGCCTACATCCTCGCCGACATGCCCGAGCGCCTCCTCGACTGATTCAGGCCGGTCCGCAGAATACCCGTAGCGGAGGGTGCAGGAGGTTAACCGGTAGATTTTCCGACTCGATCGTTATTAGTGATCAGAAAGGAGGCATCAATGCCCAATTCCTGGTCATTCTTGAGCGATTGTGAACCGGAGACCGAAGCAGAACTGAAACGGATGTTCGGCGACCATGCCGTCATCAGCAGAGTGGGTAACTTCAACCTCGTTCACCTCGATCATCCGTCGCATGAGGAGATCGGGCGACGAATTCGAGAGTTCGACCCGCGCGAGCTCTTCGAAGATGACTGCCCAATCTGCCGCATGTTGCGCGAACAGGGAGGGAACATTGTCTATGACGATCTTGCCTGAGGAACTCGGTCAAACCGCAGATGCCGACTGGATGCAACTGGCGCTGGAGGAGGCCAGGCTGGCGGCTGCCGAGCACGAGGTCCCGGTGGGTGCAGTCGCGGTCCGGAACGGCGAGATACTGGCCCGGGACCACAACCGCAGCGTGCAACTCTCTGACCCAACGGCTCATGCTGAAATCCTCGTCCTGCGGGCTGCGGGTCGAGTCCTCGGAAACTACCGGCTCAACGGCGTGGATCTGTTCGTCACGGTCGAACCCTGTCCCATGTGTGCCGGCTCCCTGATCTGGGCCCGGCTCTCGCGGCTCGTCTTCGGGACGCCGGATGAAAAAGGAGGCGGGGTCGTGTCCAAGCTCGAAGTCCTCAGCCCGGGACGGTTCAATCACACCGTCGAGGTCGTCAGTGGCGTTTGTTCCGAAGAAGCCAGAAGCCTCCTGCAGCAGTTCTTCGGCGAGAGAAGGTAGGACACCCTCATCCGTGGTTGGCACCGAGGGAACCCTGAATGGACCCTACGGTGTAATTTCCAGGTTTTCGCTGAGAGCCACGGACTGTCCGGTCAGCTTGTCCTGAACGGTGACCTGGACCTGGTACTTCCCGGGACTCAGGCCTTGCAGCTTGAGCCGCCCGACCAGGACAACCCGGTCTGCGGAGAAATACTGGATCGACGACCCCTGGTCGTCATGGGCTTCCCGGACCACCGAACCATCCTGCAGCAGGCGGTACGAGACGTCCAGCGAGGGCGCCATCGAGGTCTGGTCGAGGGCGACATTGTAGAGCTGGCAGTAGAACCCGAGCGGTTTGTCGGACTCGAACCGGGCGCGAAGGCTGGGCCTCACCTTGACGTCCCCCAACACGAACATCTCGTCCCGACTGGGCATACCCTCGAGGAGGCGCACTTCATCGGCCAGTATCAACCGGCTGGCCACGAGTCGATCGTCAGGAAACGCGGGAGGCATCAAGGCCTTTCGGACGACACCAACCTTCTGGCTGTTCTTGTCCTTGACCACCAGGTCAAGCTTGTAACGCAGGCGCGGGTCGAGAAGGACGACCTTCTGGTAAGCGGAATCCCGCAGAAGTCCTTCCTGAAATCGATCATCCGGATACGAGACCACGAGGTCGTCCTCAAACTCGGTCACGACACGATTGGTGATACTGGTGACGATTCCGTAGACCGCTACCCGCGCCACCTGGCCGGAGTTCTCCCGGGCAAAACTCAGGTCCCGGTTCCGGATCTGAAACGTGACCGGTACCAGCAACTCGCTCTTCGACAACCTGAAGTAGTCCTCTCGGGAGACAAACGGCAAGCGAATCGTAGGCCAGGTTCACCTGGACGATTTCCTTCAGGTCCTGGTACTTGATTTCTGCAGGTCGCTGAACCAGCGAGTAGGTCTCGTAGCGGGTGAACGGGTTGTCCTTCGCCCGTTGCGGCATCAGCGGATAGTGCTCACGGTTGCCGGGAGAGAACCAGGGGCGGTCCGCCTTGGTTGCCAACCCCAGTTCCTCGGCCATCGTTGGGCCGCCTCCCGGAACGTACAGAAGCGCATCCTTCTCCTCGGGGTTGAGGGCGAGACGGTACTCCCCGGTCAGGCTGGGATCGACGAATTCCAGTTCCACGTCGTCCCCGATGCCTTCGATATGCCGATATCTCCAGACCTCGAACGGGTAGGTCGAGGTGCTCCCGCCGCCCTCGTACGACTTCCGGTTGTAGTTGCCCCCGGAGGCGTGGGACTCGATTTCGTTGGGAGGACCGTGAATGATGTAGATGCGTCCGCGGTCGGTCATCCAGCCCGGCAGACCAGAATGGAAGTGTTCGTTGGCGTACGCGACCCGGCGGTAGTGTTCTTCCTTGAATTCGTTCACCGCAGTGCGCGGATCCGGATCACGCCGGAACCAGAACTGCTCGATGAACTGCTCCTTCTCCTCGGGCGTGGAAAGCTTGTTGAAGACGGCGCGTTCTTCCTCGGTGATGATGTAGGTGACGTCTTCGTCGAGCCACTTGCGATAGTAGCTGAGCGCTTCTTCGTCTTTGAGCCGATCGTCCTGACGGGAGGCCACTACGCTCCCGGCGGCAGCAAGAACAGCAATCACTAAGAGAATAAATTTCCTCACCAAACCAACCCTGACCCGAATTCAGAAACCCCGGAACGATGGTCCGGATTTCGCAGTATCGATGCCGGCGCCCGGCATGATGATTATATCTTTACGCGGGCGTTGACACCTCGGATTCCATCCCTCAACTCGACAATCAGGCCAGGAAAGTCGAGAATCGGGTACTGAAAACAATCATGAAAAAAGCTCGCAACCTCGTTCTCATTGCGATCCTGTTGTTGATCTGGGCGGCCCTGGCGGGTGGCATCACGATCTATATCGAAGGCCTGTGGTTTGAATCACTGGGTTACTGGGATGTCTTCCGTCTGACTCTGAGTGCCCGGTTTTTCGCCTTTGCTGCCGGCGCGCTGATTGCGTTCGGCCTCCTCTGGCTGGGGATCTGGCTGTCCTCGCGCGAAGCGAAAACAGAAGGGTTCTGGTTCAGACAGGAATTCGTCAGCGTTGCCCAGAAGAGTTCCCGCGCCGTACTGGTTCTGGTCGCCGCAGCAGCCTCAGTCATCGCGGGGCTGGTTGCCCAGTATCACTGGATGACCTTCCTCCAGTTCTTCAACCGGGTCGGTGGCGGTGCGATCGACCCTATCTTTTCCAAAGACACCGGGTTTTACCTCTTTTCCCTCCCCGTCTATCAACTCTGTACGGACTATCTTTTCGGGCTGCTTCTGTTGGGGCTGCTTCTGTCAGGTGCCGGGTACCTCGTGCACGGCCATCTCGGCTATCTCAACGGCCTGAGGCTCTCCCGGATTGCCAGGACTCACCTGACCATTAACCTGGCCGCTCTCCTCGTGGTGCTCGGCTTTCGCTACTGGATTCACCGCTACGACATCCTGTACAGCCCCGGAGGAGTCCTCTACGGAGCCGGCTACACCGATGTGAACGGGTGGCTGCCGCTGTACTACATTCTCGGCATAGCGTCGGTACTGACTGCGATCGTTCTGCTCTCCTCCCTGGCCGCCCGCAGTATCCGTCCAACCCTTTTCACCATCATCGGGTACCTCCTGTTGACCGTCGTGACGCAGTTCTTCCCGCCGCTTCTGCAGACCTTCTGGGTGAACCCCAACGAACTTCAACGGGAAACTCCATACATTCAAGACCACATCCAGTCGACCCTGGCCGCCTACAAGCTGGACCAGATCGACATCCGTGATTTCCAGACCGGAAAGCCAATCACCGAACAGGATTTCAGCCACCGCCAGGGAACTCTCCGAAACATTCGCCTGTGGGACTGGAGACCGCTCAAGGACGCCTACAGCCAGTTGCAGTCGATTCGTCTCTATTACGAGTTCGAGGATGTTGACGTAGACCGCTACCCGATTCAGGGACAACAGCGCCAGGTGATGCTTTCCGTCAGGGAACTCGATTTCAGCAGAATTTCCGAGAGCGCACAGAACTGGATCAACAAGCATTTCCAGTACACGCACGGGCAGGGGCTCTGCATGAGCCCGGTCAACGAAGTTACCGCCGAGGGACTTCCCGAGTTCTTCATCAAAGACATCCCGCCCCGGTCGAGCATCAATATTCAGATTGACCGCCCCGAAATCTATTTCGGAGAAAAAGCTGATTACCCCGTTTTCGTTCGCACCGACCTGGAGGAGTTCGACTACCCGATGGGCGAGTCCAACGCCACTAGCACCTACCAGGCTGATCGCGGGTTGCCGATCAATTCCCTCCTGATGCGTGCGCTCTTCTCATGGGAACTCGGGAGCTACAAGGTTCTGTTCACGGGCAACTTCAACAAGGACAGCCGCGTGCTCCTGCACCGCCGCATCCAGGACCGGGTTGAGAGGCTGGCTCCTTTTCTCTATTTCGATCAGGACCCCTACATTGTGATCGACGAGGGCAAGCTTTTCTGGGTTCAGGACGCCTACACGGTCTCCAACCGTTATCCCTACTCGGAACCGTTCCCGAGTCGGGAGGCACCCCAGTTCAACTACATCCGCAATTCGGTCAAGATCGTAATCGACGCCTACCTCGGCGACGTCTTCTTCTACGTCTCCGACCCCAGCGATCCGATCGTCCAGGTTTACTCGAAGATCTTCCCCGGCATGTTCCGTAAACTGGAGGAGATGACGCCCGGGCTTCGGTCGCACCTCCGCTACCCGACCGACTTCTTCGACGTACAGCGGCATATCTACCGCCAATACCACATGACCGATCCGACGGTTTTCTACAACCAGGAGGACGTCTGGGAAGTTCCCAACGAGATCTATCGCGGCACCGAGCAGGTGATGGAGAGCTACTACGTGATCATGTCTCTCCCGGAGAGCAATTCGGAGGAGTTCATCCTGCTGATTCCCTTCACCCCGCGAAACAAGAACAACATGATCTCCTGGCTGGCAGCCCGTTCAGACGGCGACGAATACGGCAAGCTGGTCCTCTACCAGTTTCCCAAGCAGGAGTTGACCTACGGTCCCATGCAGATCGAGGCTCGAATCGATCAAAACCCGGACATTTCTCAGTTGATCACGCTTTGGAGCCAGAAGGGATCTCAGGTCATCCGGGGCAACCTGCTGGTGATCCCAATTGCGCACTCCGTGCTCTATGTTGAGCCCCTCTATCTCCAGGCTGAGAAGAGCGAGATCCCCGAACTGACCCGGGTCATCGTGGTTTACGAAAACAAGGTCGCCCTCGGGGAAACTCTGGCTGAAGCCCTCGAAACCGCGGTTTTCGGAGCAGACAAGTCTTTTCGACCCGAGAACGCACCCCCCCGCGAAACCGCACCCCCGACAACACCTCCGACGGGTGCGATTGAATTGTCCGATCTCGTCAAACAGGCTATCCAGGCATTCGACAACAGCCAGCAGTACCTGAAACAAGGCGACTGGGCGGCCTACGGGGAGGAACAGAAGAAACTTGGAGAGCTACTGAACAAGCTCCAGGAAGAGAGGAAGTGACGGGGGTGGTGGTTCCGTGGTTCCTGGTTCCTGGTTCCTGGTTCCTGGTTCCTGGTTCCTGGTATGAAGTATCCCGGTTCAAGGTTTGAGGCTCGAAGTCGATCCCTAAATTGGTGATAGAGCGAACCCCAATGTGGCGTGGGGAAGCGGCAGCTTCCGCTTTTGCCCAACACAGAACGGTCCAAGCGCCGTCAGGAAGCGAAAGCTTCCGTTGCCACAATCCCAAAAACAGCTGTGATCTTCGATTGCTGACTTGTGATTCGGTGGCGGAAGAGTGGATCCGAGTTACTCCGTTTCCGCAAGCCAGGCCCCGAGAACAATCAAAAATCAAAAATCGTAGATGTTCTTAGTAGGTTGGAACGTCGGGATCCACCTGCAATGCCCACGCGTGGATCCCTCCGCGAAGGTTGAATACCTGCTTGAAGCCACTTCGCAGGAGCGCCTGGGCGGCATGCTGGCTGCGCGCCCCGTGATGGCAATAACAGATAACATCACGGTCCTGCGCCAACCCGGTCACGTTGCCGACAAGGATCTTCCTGAGAGGAATGTGAAGAGCACCGTCAATCCGGCAATACTGGAATTCGAACGGCTCGCGCACGTCTACCAGTTGGACGTCGCCGCCCACGAGTCGTTCCTTGGCCTCGATTGCGCTCAACTGGCGGACTATAGGCGAATCACTGAGAGAACGAAAAGGCCACATCGCCGATTACCTCAAACCCGTCGCTAATTAGACCTTGAACGATTCGCCGCAGCCGCAGGTACCGGTCACGTTCGGGTTGTTGAACCTGAAACCGGATCCCCGGGGGGTCACGACGAAATCGATCTCGGCACCCTCAAGGTAGAGGCTGCTCTGCTCGTCAATGTAGACCTTGAAACCGTCGACTTCAACGATCTGGTCCCCGTCGCGGCTGTCGCCTTCGAGCCGCATCGCGTATTGGAATCCAGAACAACCGCCGCCAACGACGGCGACCCGGACTCCGTTGAAATCCTTCGGAACTTCCTGGCCTGCAATAGCTTCTCTTAACTGTTCAATCGCCTTGGTTGTCAGTGTCAGCATTGTGCAAAAGTCTCCTTTGCAGTGAATGACGCATCCTCGACCGAGACGGTTTCACGGGCAGGCCCAGGAATCTCAAAATGGTCTCGCCGGTTCAGCCCCCGATGTAGGACATCGACCGGGACGGTGGGACAAAACCGGGCTGGTTGATCTGGTGCCCTTCTTCCTTCTTCTCGACCGTTCTTTCAATGAACCGGATCAGTCCCGGATCACCGGCGCCGGATCGCAGCAGCAGTTTGATGTCGTACTCCCGCAACGAAAAGAGGCAGGTCCGCAATTTCCCGTCGGCGGTCAAGCGGATGCGACTGCAGGCGCCGCAGAAAGCGTCGGAAACCGTCGAGATTACTCCCACGCTGCCGGGGCCGTCGTCCAAAGCAAAATTCACCGACGTCTCACTCGCGTTCAGTGAGGCCAGCGGTTCGAGTTCGAAATGTCCCGAAAGTCTCTCGACAATTTCCCGACCCGTAACCACTTGCTCCCGGGTCCATTTCTCGTCTTCGTCCAGCGGCATGAACTCGATAAAGCGGACAGCAATCCCCTCCCGCCGGGCCAGTTCGGCAAAAGCGGTTAACTCGTCGTCGTTCCAGCCCCGAACCAAAACGCAGTTCACCTTCACGGGCTGAAAGCCGCTGTCGCGCGCGACCCGGATGCTCCGGAGCACGTTCTGGAGGTCGTCCCTGCCGGTCATCTCCCGAAATCGTTCCCGGTTCAGCGAATCGAGTGAGATAGTAACCCGCTGCAGCCCTGCCTCCTTCAGCGCCTGGGCGTGCCGGTGGAAATTGAAGCCGTTGGTAGTCAGGGCAAGGTCCCGCAAACCCTCGATCCCGGCAAGCTCCACGACCAGGGCCTCCAGATTCTTCCGGAGCAGGGGCTCTCCTCCGGTGACCCGGATCTTGGTCACTCCCAGGGAAACAAACAGCCGGCCCAGCCTCGCGATTTCCTCGTAGGTCAGCAATCGCTCGCGGGCGACGTAGTTCACACCGACAGCCGTTTTGCAATAGAAGCACTTGAAGTTGCACCGGTCGGTCACCGAGATGCGCAGGTCCCTGATCTCCCTATCGTAGCTGTCCTTCAACACGACTCCCATTGTAACCGTTAAGTCGAGATGGGCCGGGTTTCCTCTGCCGCAGTGGAAAATTATTCGACGATGGTCGGGGGTACGGCGGATTGAAGCGTGAGCCCAAAATCGCCGAATAACTCCTGCGCAACAAGTGGGACAGTGGCAACGACCGTCACATAGCCGCCCGCCAGTTCCGAAAGGTCCGGGATCATCTCGGCCACGGTACGTGACACTCGTTCTCCCGCCCCCACGGGAATAGTCGCCTCCCCGACCGGGTTTCCATCGGCCCGGAAGATCGTCAGCGTCACCAATCCCGCCTCGGCCCCTGGGTTGAAGAGTGCGAAACCGGTAAACAGCTGACCGGGCAGACTGGCGACGTGCCCAAATAAGGCCGAACGGGTCGGCTCGATCTGGAGAGGCAATGCCGCCCCGATCCGAAGGGACCAGAAGGACCCGAAAGCGACGTCGCCGACGACTCCCGGGCCGTCACTATCGATCACCAGGGACGCGGTAAAGAAGGCTCCGCCCGCGGCCTGCCCGGAAAACAGCTCGCTGGCCCGCAGTTCCACCGCCCCTCCCGGAGCCAGCTGAACCTCATCCGCGGCAAGGTCGGGAAGCCCGCCGCCCCGAACAGCCCTGGGAGTGGCATGACGTTCAAACGCGCTCGTGTTGACCAGCTTGATGCTGGTGTCGAGAGAAGGACCGTAGGCGAGCTGCGCCGAATAAAGTGTCCTGGGTCCGTCCGGCAGGGCCGGGTTCAACGCCAGGAAATCGGCACTTTCGGCGCCCTGCACAAGCTCGAATCCAACCAACCCCGATCCCGAGGCGACCACCCTGACATACCCCTCGGTGACCTCGGTCGCGAAGAGTTCGCCCACCGATTCAAGCATGAACCCGTGGGCCGCAATCGTCCGACTTGTTTCATCGTAAAGCCTCGCTGCAAGAGGCATCCCGGACGGGTCCTGCGGGACCACGGGCAGGTAGAGCTGAATGGTCGCCGTCACCTCATCCGGTGATGGGTTGGAAAGTGACAGCAGTGTTGAGACCGGCGCCACTCCGTCCGCCTGTTGCCCCTGGTAAATGCGGGTGAAGTAGAGCTCCCTGGCGGCCTGAGTCTGGGCCACGGACCCATCAAGACCCCGGACCGTCCCCGCAACCCGGCCGACCTGGAAAAAGCTCCCAAGAGCCGGCCATTGCGCCGGAGGCGTAGCAAATGTCGCAAGCAGTTCCACCCACGCCGACTGGGCCTCGCCGGCCGGGACGCCGAAAATCTCGTTCCCGAGCCGGGCTACCTGGGTCCCGTCCGAAAGCTCCGATGTCGACGGATTTTCCTGAAACCCAGACTGGCTCCCGTCCTCACTGCTGGCCGTATATTGCAACTCAGCCGACGAGCCGGCAAAATTGGCCGCTGCAAATCCCGTGAACGAACCGGCGTCACCCTGGTAATACGGGAAATAGAGACGATAGCCCGATGGAACGAGGGTCAGCTGGTCGGCACTCGACGCCCCCGCTGACTCGAGCTCGAACGAATGATAGTGGTCCGTCAGCCAGAGCCCCAGCTCGGCTCCGTACCCGGCAGAATCCGGGCGTCCATCCTCCCCACCGGGAATGACCTGGTAGGCCTCAATTCTCTCAGGGTTTAGCTCGCCCACGAACCGGCGAGCAGGGCCGCTTCCAAACATGAACCCGTTCGAACCCGTCGCCCGCACTGAGTGGGCAGCGGCATCCACCGTTTCGTAACCTCCGGAACGGGCGACGCCCGGCAAATTCTCCGACAGGTTGGAGAGACCTGCCGCCGGGGGAATGTCGAAGGCACCCCCGAGATCATGTTCGAACTGGATTCGGTGGAGCCGTCCCCAACGGTAGGTTTCCTGGTCAGTGGAGCCGCCGAAAGCCTCGGTGAACTCGGAGGAGGCGAGCCGGTCGAGAGCGTCGCGCAGGCTCTTCAAGATCAGGTAGTCGCGGGCATCACTCGAATCGGTGATCCCGTCCACTTCGAAAAAGGAAACTCCAGAGCCGCCGACGCCGTGATACTCGTCGTAGTGATCCAGAAAATTCCGCAACGCCGACATCGACCGCTCGCTGTCGGGACGGTGGTCCATCAGCCCGAGGCCCTCCAGTGTCTTGTCGATCGTCGCCGCCACGAAGCTGCTTCGCCAGACCGCGTAGATGGTGGCCGAAATGCTGTCGGCAACCTCCTCGGCGTCCGGATCGGGAAGATTCGAGGGGTCGTCTCCCGGGTCGTAGCCGGCTTGAATTCCGGTCGGCGTTTTGAAGCTCCAGTTCCGAAGCCGGGCGACGGCCTCCTGCAAGCCCGCGTCTTCCGCCAGACTGCCCAGTTCGGTCGGGACGCCGTCGGATGAGGCCCGTTCCATCGCATCCAGGATGTAGGGAACGAAGACTTCTCCGTCGAGAAGGACGTTGTCGGCCTGCATGCGCTGGAGATCTGCGATCGTCAATCCTTCCGGCTTGCTGGAGATCGCCTCGCGGATCATCTGGTCGATCCGGCCGATGCGAAGGCTGGTGAAACCGGGGTTCAGGTAGAAGATCCCCCCTCCGGGGCGGAGCTCGTTGAGCACGTTGTTGTCGAGTGAAACGCCCACGGGATCGTTATTGCCGTTGGCGATAAAACCCTGTCCCGGGTTCACGACCTGGGGCATCTCATCAAAGGGCAGAATGGCGTAATCGAGCGCCTGGAGAGTTTCCCGGTGCGAGGTTGGCTGCATCGATATCCACTCGTTGTGCGCCTGGTGAGTTCCGTCGCGGACGAACCAGGGCTGGGCCCCGTCTACGGCACCCTCCTGAAGATCCTCGCGCAACGGCAGTTCTCCGCTTGTGAAATAAGCAATGTTCCCATCCACGTCGGCGTAACCCCAGTTCTGGGAGCCGAAATCGAAATACTGGAGAGCCTCCTTGAAATCGTTGACATTTCGCGCCCGGGCGAGCCGGAGAAAGGTCTCCCCTTCCCGGGTTGCACCCAACCCGGTGTACTGGACGCTCAAGCCCCTGATGTCGGCAAGGTTCTGGGCATCGACAGAAACGATCGGCCCCATGTTGCGCCGGGGAACAATGTAGGTGGTTCCGCCCGAAAGGGACCCGACCTTGGCCGCCTGAAGGTCGTCTTCGATCAAATTGCCGGTCTGGTTCACGCGAAACGTTTGGGCAATAGTCACCACCGGCTCGAGCTGTTCACCGAAAACCGTTCCAACCACTTTCGGCGGAAATCCTGCAACTGCAAGCCGCTCTTCGTAGATGTCGGTCACGTCGAGCGGATTGACCGTCGAGCCCCAGCAAATCCGATCGTTGCAACCCTGCACTACCCCGGGAACACCCGGGAACGAGACTCCGCCCACATTCATGCCCCCTCTTCCGGGATCATGCGTGACGGTCAGGTAAACCTCGTAGAACACCGCCGGGCTGCCGAGTGACAGATGGGGATCGTTGGCAAAGAGGGCGTGGCCCGTGGCAGAGTGCTCCGGGCCGATCACCCAGAAGTTGCTTCCCGGGCTCCTCTCCGTTCTATCCAGGGCACCGGAGAGAGCGGGAATCTTCCGAACTCGTTCCAGGTAATCGGACAACAGCCGCCGGGACACTTCCGGGCGGCTGGTCTTGCCTGCCTGCTCCGGCACCAGGGTCTGGCCATTTTCGAACCAGTCAGGAATCGAAATTGAAGGGTCGAACGGGGCACTGCGAAACAGGTCCTGCGAGAAGAGGGCACTCCCGTCGAAACCCTGGGCCTGGCCGGCTTCCAGATAGGCTTCGTAATCGTCGGTCCGCTCAATATCCCCCAGGTCGAATGAGAGCCCGAAAGCGATCCCCTTCATGATCGTCACCGTGTCCAGCAGGGACCAGGACGGGATCTGCGTGATCTCCAGTTCCTGGTACTCCGGCGGCAGGTTTCCCTGCGCCTCGGCAAGCCACGCATTGACTCCGGCGGAGTACGCCTCGAGCATCGACAACGCCTCACCCGAGTAAATCGGAAGTGATTTCTCCGCAGCCCTTCGCAAACCGATTGTCCGGAGCTGAATATCCGAATCGAGGGCAGACTGCCCCGCCAGCTCGGCCAGCGTCCCCGAAAAGAGCCTGCGGGAGTAATCCATCTGGAAGAACCGGTCTGTCGCGTGGAGGTAGCCCATTGCAAAGTAGACGTCGCGGTCGTTACCGGCGCGAACGTGAGGAATGCTCCAGGAATCCCGATCGATCGTCGCTGGCCCGATCAGGCCCGCTACCACCACGGCACCGTCTGTTGCCCGATCGACCCGAGGTCGAGTATTTTCCCGAGCACCGGCAGCACCGGGTGTTGCAACCAGCAGAGACAACGTTAGTAACAAGAGGCCCATGTGCGAAGGCTTCATCTTCTATCCTCGAGGAAAGCGTTGCTGTATTCGTGAACTCCCTCAATTATGGTTCCCGGTGCCCGACGATGACAACCGGGTGCCTGTGATTCGCAGATCAGGTCTTCCCGTCGTATACTTCGAATAGAAGGCCGCCGTGAGCGTGAACCGGCGATTTCCAGTCTGCCGACACTCTAACCGGCCTGAATTGACAGGTTTTCAGACGTTTCATATAGTTCGGGTTTTGCAGGATTCGCAACCGCACACCCCTCAAAGAGCTGCCAGGAGAAAATGAGGTCATGAGCCCAAATCGCACCCTATCAGATGCCCAAACCCGGTCCCTCGAAATCATGGCGAACCGGCTGCGCCGACACTCGCTGCTGTCCACAACGGAAGCGGGTTCCGGCCATCCATCGACCTGCTTTTCGTGTGCCGAGATCATGTCCACCATATTCTTCCACTTCCTGCGCTACGATCTCTCCGATCCCAAGAACCCGGCCAACGACCGCTTCGTGTTGTCGAAAGGCCACGGGGCGCCGATCCTCTGGGCCGCTTTGGCCGAGGCAGGGGCTTTCCCGACCGACGAACTGTTGACTCTCCGGAAAATGGGAAGCGAACTCGAAGGCCACCCAACACCGCGCAACCGGTTCATCGACGTCGCCACCGGTTCCCTCGGACAGGGGCTTTCAAATGGGGTCGGTATGGCCCTGGCGGCGCGCATGGACGGAATCGACAATCGAATCTTCGTGCTCATGGGAGACGGCGAGTCGGCCGAAGGTTCGGTTTGGGAAGCGGCTGCGCTTGCCAGCCATTACAAGCTGGGCAGCCTCACGGCAATCGTCGACATAAACCGGCTCGGTCAGAGCGAGCCGACCATGTACCAGCACCACCTCTCCGTTTATGAGAACCGATACCGTGCCTTAGGCTGGCGAACGGTAACCGTGGACGGCCACGATGTACGTGCCGTGGTTGGCGCACTTGCCGAGGCGGTTGCTGATGACTCCGAGCCGGTTGCGGTCATCGCCTGCACCATCAAGGGAAAAGGTGTGTCGTTCATGGCTGATAAGGAGGGCTGGCATGGAAAGCCGGTCACCGACCCCGAACAGGTTAAGCAGGCCCTGGAAGACCTCGGGCCGGATGAACCCCTTCCTGAGCCACTGGCCCTGTCCAAACCGGAGTCAAAAGGGACTCGTACGGAAAGTTCGGGTGCGGCGGAGGTCCCTGCTCCCGAGTACCGAATCGGAGAGCAGGTAGCCACCCGGCAGGCTTACGGGAGTGGGCTCGCCAAGTTGGGCAGAGTCAATTCCGAAGTGGTGGCACTCGACGGCGATTGCAAGAATTCCACCTACTCAATTGATTTCTTGAACGAACACCCGGATCGATTCATCGAGTGCTTCATCGCCGAGCAGAACATGGTCGGGGCGGCAGCCGGACTGGCAGCCATGGGGAAGATCCCCTTCGCCTCCACCTTTGCCTGCTTCCTGACCCGGGCATACGATATCATTCGCATGTCGGCCATTTCGCAGGTCAACCTGAAACTGTGCGGTTCCCATGCCGGTGTCTCGATCGGCGAGGACGGCCCCTCCCAAATGGGGTTGGAAGACCTCGCCATGATGCGGGCCGTGGCAGGCTCGACCGTACTCTACCCCAGCGACGGTGTGAGCGCGGAACGACTCGTGGCCGAGGCCGCCGCCACTCCCGGCATCGTTTACATCCGTACCAGCCGTCCCAAGACTCCTGTGATCTATCCGAACGCCGAATCCTTCCCGGTCGGCGGATGCAAGATTCTGCGGCGCAGCACAGCCGACAAGGCCACCCTGGTCGGAGCCGGCGTGACGCTGCACGAGGCGTTGAAGGCCTCCCAGGTCCTGGCCGAAGAGAACCTCATGGTTCGCGTCATCGACCTCTACTCGGTGAAGCCCATCGATCAGGAAACGCTCAACGAGGCAGCCCGCGAGACCGGTCACATCATCACGGTGGAGGATCACTACCTCGAAGGGGGCCTGGGCGAAGCGGTGCGAACCGCGGTGGACGGAGTCACCCCGTGCCGCTGGACCCACCTGGCAGTCAGGGAACTGTCCCGCTCCGGTGGATCCGATGAACTCCTCGACTACCACGGGCTCAGTGCCCGCCGGATTGTCGAGGCGGTGAGACAGTCACTGGCGTAGAAAGATTTCCGCCGAGGGCCCAGTACCGATCTTCACGCCTGGCAGGAGTGGCAGCGTCGCCGAAGTCTGATAGAGTTTCGGCCATGAAAATTCGCTTTCTCGGCGGTGCTCGCACCGTGACCGGATCTCAGCACCTGCTCAGCGTGAACGGGCGCCGTCTCCTGCTCGAGTGCGGACTCTTCCAGGGCCGCCGTTCGGACACCTACACGCGAAACCTCAACTTCTCGTTTGACCCGGCGGAAATCGACGCCCTGCTGCTGTCGCACGCCCACATCGATCACAGCGGGAACATCCCCAACCTGGTCAAGCAGGGTTTTCGGGGGCCGATCTACGCCACGGATGCGACGATTGACCTGTGCGGGATCATGCTCAGGGACTCGGCGTTTCTCCAGGAGAAGGACGTCGAGTTCGTCAACAAGATCCGTAAGCGAAAAGGTCAGCCGCCGATTCAGCCCCTGTACCTGCTCGAAGACGCCGAGAAGGCCCTGGAAGCGTTTCGGCCCGTCCAGTACGCCGAGTCGTTCGAAGTCGTACCAGGAGTCACGGCAACATTCAGGGACGCCGGTCACATCCTGGGATCCGCCGGAATACTCCTCGAAGTCCAGGAGCGCGGCCGATCCTTCCGCCTCGGCTTCACGGGCGACCTCGGCCGAAAGGAAATGCCGATCATCCGGGATCCCGACTACCTGCGGGACCTCGACTACCTGATCATGGAGAGCACTTACGGAGACCGGGTTCACCGGCTCTCCCTCGACGTCATGGAGGATCTCGCCAAGCTGGTACGCGAGGTCGTCGAGGCCGGAGGCAAGATTGTCGTACCGGCTTTCGCTGTGGGCCGCACCCAGCTTATGGTCTACCTGCTGCACAAACTCTGGGACCAGAACCGGATTCCCGACCTGCCCGTATTCGTGGACAGCCCGATGGCGCTGAATGCCACCGAAGCATTCCGCCGTCACCCGGAGTGTTTCGACCGGGAAACCGAGCGGGTCTTCCTCGAAAACCACGAGGATCCCTTTGGTTTCGGAAGGCTCAAGTACATCAGAACCGTGGAAGAGTCGAAGCGGCTCAACGATCTCAAGTACCCGCACATGATCATCTCGGCGTCGGGAATGGCTGAAGGAGGGCGAATCCTTCATCACCTCCGTAACTCGATCGGGAATCCCCGAAACGTCGTTCTCCTGGTCGGCTATGCCGCCGAATACACCTTGGCGCGGCGGCTGATGGACGGCAACCGGCAGGTCCGGATCTTCGGCGAGGAGCATGACGTGCGGTGCCGGGTGATCCGAATCGACGACTTCAGCGCGCACGCCGACCGCACGGAACTGCTCGACTTTGTGAAGTGCCAGTCAACCGAACGACTCAAGGAGATCTTTCTGGTCCACGGTGAGGAAGAACAGGCGGTCCCGTTCCAGAAGACCTTGAAAGACATGGGCTACGAACAGGTCCACTATCCGCAACCGGGAGCCGTGGCGGATATCTGAGGCCGGGCGGGGCCGGTGGAGATCAACTGCCCAGGGCGTGAAACCGGTAAACGATGAAGAAGTTGTCCTTCAGGAAGCTGAACACGTGGTCACGCTGGCAGCCGGCACTACGCATCCA
Organism: uncultured Acidobacteriota bacterium; assembly: GCA_963777605.1. GTDB lineage: Bacteria > Acidobacteriota > UBA6911 > RPQK01 > JAPXNP01 > CAVZRV01. The sequence goes on along the minus strand of CAVZRV010000030.1, from coordinate 86,221 downwards.
GCCATCCAGCTGCTTGACGGTGAACTTCCCTGAATTGAGGCGGCTCGGCCAGTTCTTCTCGTAGTCGATCACTGCGACCCGGGCAGAGTCTTTCAGGTAGCGGGTCAGGTCTTTCAGGTAGGCGCCCGGATCCTTGATCTGGTGCAGCGTGTCGCAGATCAGGACCAGATCGACTTTCTCCGGGATCCGAGGATCGTATTCGCTGGCCAGCACTGTCCGGATGTTGGGAAGGTTTTGCTCGTGCGCCGTTTCCTCGACATGATCGAGAAGAGCACGGTCGATGTCGATGGCGTAGACTAACCCGTCGGGCCCGACCTTCCGGGCAAGCGGTCGGGTGAAGAGTCCGGAACCCGCACCCAGGTCAGCCACCACCTCACCCGGCTTGACGTCGAGCGCCTGCACTACCCGCTCCACCTGAAGCTTGCGCACCCGGTTCGCCGACTCCATGATGCGGATGTACTCGAGCGGATCACGCCGCTGGGAGGCCGTTTGCCAGCCCAACGACAACAGCGCCAACGACACGATAGGCAACCACCCCCTCAGCATAGTGGGATTCTAACAGCGATTCCCAAATGATGAGAAGGCATATGATGCGTGGCAGGACACTAGCCCGGCTTGGTGAATCGACTGGCTGGAAATGGTTCATCCCCGCAGAGGGGGAAATCGGCCACCACGACCTCGCTGCGAATCTCGAAATGAACACGGGGAAAAAGCTTGCGAATCATCTCCTCGCCCCGGTAATTCTCCGAAAGAAGATAGGAACGGAACCGGCAAATCCCCCTCTCCACGGCCGCTTTCGCCAGGCGGGAGAGCAGGAGACTGCCAATTCCCCGCCCCTGCATCTCATCAATGACGGTGACGGCCGGTTCGGCCACATCGGGCTCGCCGGGAAGACGGAGAAAGCGGGCAATCCCGATCCCATCAACCTCGGACCCGTCCCGGTCCAGCCGCATCGCCACCAGCCCGACGTGGTTGAATCCATCCAGTTCGGTCAGAAAACTCAGATCTTCGTCCGAGAGAAACTGCTTCGGAGTCAGGAAGCGCATGTATCGGGAGGACGAAGAGAGGCGCTCAAATCCGTGAGCGATTTCGGCCCGGTCCGACCGTTCCAGCGAGCGAAGCCGAATCCTCGTCCCATCGGAAAGGACCAGATCTTCAAGGTGCTGCGTGAACTGATCGCCGACACTTTCCCACTGCTTCATAACAATTGACCATTATCACCGCCTTTTCCACTCCGCGCCAGATTGTGCACCCCGCCGATTTGCAGACCCGCCTTTCGCCACTCGCTGGTTCCGGTTAGAATGGCGCAGGTTTGTCTGCCGCAACCAGTTTAGAATGCTCCCGGAGGTAACAGCAGCGATGAAGGAATTCAATATAGGAATTGTCGGCCTCGGCTGGGTAGCCGGAGCTCATATCGAAACATTCAAGTCAGTTGAAGGCGCCCGGGTAACCGCGGTCTGCTCGAGGCGGGACCTCGACGAATCTGAACTGGAACAGCGTTTCGGCACTCCGCTGAAGGCCTATTCCGATTTCGAAAAGATGGTCTCCGACCCCGAGATTGACATCATCGACATCTGCACTCCCCATCCGCTCCATCCGGAACAGGCCATCGCCGCCGCCCGGGCCGGAAAGCACCTGATCATCGAAAAGCCGATTTCGATCGATTACCAGAACGCCCGACGGGTCAAGGAAGTGGTCGAACAATCCGGGGTAGGAACCTGTGTCTGCTTTGAGTGCCGCTACAGCAAGCACTTCAGCATGGTGAAATCGGTTATCGACGCGGACTTGCTCGGGAACCTCCACTATGCCGAGGTCGACTACTATCACGGGATCGGCCCCTGGTACGGCCAGTATGAGTGGAACATCAAGAAGGACATGGGAGGCAGCAGCCTCCTGACTGCCGGATGCCACGCACTCGACTCATTGCTCTTTTTCATGGATTCCGAGGTCGAGGAGGTGACCAGCTACGCCAGCCGATCAGGAAGCGAGATCTTTCGTCCTTACGAGTACGACACCACCAGCGTCACCATCCTGAAGTTCGCCAACGGCGCGGTCGGAAAGGTGGCCTCCTCGATTGACTGCCTGCAGCCCTACTACTTCCACTTGCACCTCGTCGGCAGCCAGGGCAGCCTGCTCGACAACCGCTTCTATTCGGCTCGTTTGGACGGCCTGCTAAAGGAGAAGTGGAGCACGCTCGAAACGGCACTGATCGACTCGGGCGACGTGGTTGACCATCCCTACCAGCCCCAGTTTCAGGCCTTCATCGACAGTCTCGCGCAGGGTGAGCCGATGCCCCTCACCGACTTTCAGTCGGGGTATGAAACTCACCGGGTCGCCTTTGCAGCGGACCTGTCCGCCGCTGAGGGCCGCCCGGTTAAACTGGCGGAACTGCCTTGAGGATCAACCTGGAACGGTCTCGAACGACCGCGACGAAGACGCACGGCCCGTTCTGAGATGATGATTCGACCGGGAACACTTCAGAACGCTTATCGCCTGTTATTGAGCTTTGTCGTGCTCTTTCTCGTGGTCCGGATCACGCTGGGGCAGATCGCCCCGACCCTTCCGCCCACGACTCCCCCGGCGGCTGAGGTCACCACTACCGACCAGGCTCCTCAAATCGACGGAGACGTTCTCTCGGACCCGGCTTGGAATGGGGCCGGCGAGATTACCGACTTCTGGCAGACTCAGCCCGACGAGGGACGTCCGTCGAGCGAGAAGACGGTCGTTCGGATCCTCCACGATCGCGAGAATCTCTACATCGGGGTCGTCTGCTACGACCGCGATCCATCCCAGATCATCATCTCCGACAGCCGCAGGGATTCCCCGCTGGATGAGACCGACAGCTTTCAAGTGATTCTCGACACCTACCTCGACCGCCAGAACGGGTTCCTGTTCGGAACCAATCCGGCCGGCATCGAGTACGACGGACAGGTCTCCAGGGAAGGACAGGGGACAACCGGCCTCGGGAGCCGCCAGACTGCCGGCTCGGGCGGTGGCTTCAACCTGAACTGGGACGGGTCCTGGCAGGTCAAAACCCTGATCGGCGACTTCGGGTGGAGTGCCGAGTTCGCGATACCGTTCCGGACAGTCCGCTTCCGAAGTGCCGAAGAGCAGACCTGGGGGGTCAACTTCCAGCGCAACATTCGGAGACGGAACGAGCGCGCTTACTGGGCTCCCCTGCCCCGGCAGTTCAACATCTACCGCCTCTCGATGGCCGGCACCATTACCGGGCTGGAAATCCCTGATCAGAAGAACCTTCAGCTAACCCCCTACATACTCGGCGAACTGCGCAATCGCTCGGAACCTTCGCGTACCAACTGGCTTGGCAACGGCGGGTTCGACGTGAAATACAATTTCACTCCGAGCCTGACGCTGGACGGAACCGTCAACACAGACTTTGCCCAGGTGGAAGTGGACGAAGAGCAGATCAATCTGGACCGGTTCAACCTCTTCTACCCCGAGAAGCGGCCGTTCTTCCTTGAAAACGCCGGCCTTTTCTCCGTCGGATCGCCTGGAGAGGTGGAACTCTTTTTCAGTCGCCGGATCGGCCTTGGCCCCGACGGCGAGGTGATCCCAATCGTCGGAGGAGGACGTCTCTCGGGAAGGATCGGCGAGAAGACCAACATCGGCCTGCTGAACATGCAGACCCAGGGGATGGAGAACGTCGCTCCCGCCAACAATTTCACGGTGGTTCGAGTGAACCGGGAAATGCGCAACCGCTCATCTATGGGCGGAATCTTTATCAACCGCCAGGGCACCGGCCAGTTTGCGGCTGCGGAGGACTACAACCGGACTTACGGCTTCGACGGCAAGTGGGGAATCGGAGAATACGGACAGGTTTCCGGCTTCATCGCCAAGACTTCGACTCCGGGGATGGACTCCAGCCAACAGGCTTTCCGGTTCGGATCGGAGTATGACTCCCAGGCCTGGTCACTTTCGGCCCACTACACGGAGGTGGGGGAGAACTTCAATCCTGAAGTCGGTTTCCTGCGGCGGGAGAGCTTCCGAAAAGCCGACTGGATGGTCCTCTATCGGTATCGGCCGGCGCATTTCCTGGGCCTGCACGAACTCCGCCCACACGTCAGTTACCGTGGCTACTGGGATTTCGAAGGGTTCCAGGAAACCGGTTACCTCCACGTCGACAACCATTGGGAGTGGAAAAGCGGGGCGTCGGTCCACACCGGGATCAACTTCACGCGGGAAGGAGTCCTGGAGCCATTCGAAATCTACCCCGGGATCTTCGTCCCCCCGGGTACCTACGACAACCAAGAGGCCCAACTGGTGGCGTTCAGCGATGAGGGCGCCTGGCTGAGCGGGCGAATCGAGTCCCACATCGGGGGGTTCTTCGGCGGCGACCGCCTGGCCACGGAACCTTCCGTGCGAATGAGACTCGGCGACCGCCTCAACACCCAAATCGGCTGGAGCCGCAACGATATCAGTCTGCCGAGCGGAGACTTCACGGTCAACCTGAGTCGCGCCCGCATCTCCTACTCGTTCACGCCCCGCATCTTCGTGCAGACACTGATCCAGTACAACGACCTGGACGAGGTCTGGTCCACGAACCTTCGGTTCGCCTGGCTGCAGGCAGCCAACACCGGCCTGTTCGTGGTTTACAACGACACGCGGGGCTTCGAGTTCTCCGATTTCCAAGGCGAGCGAAGCCTCATCGTCAAGTTCTCCAAGATGTTCGACCTGCTCAACTGAATCCGGATCAGTTGATTCGATTCAGAATCGAACGCACCCGGCGAACCCTGTCGGGAGAGACTCTGCGAACTTCGAGTTCGGATGACGGCACGTGGGCACCGAAGTAGATTCGCGGATTTCGAGTCACCGAACGGTCTTCCAACTCGTCCGTCAGGTAGAGATGGACCTGGTCAACACCCGACTCGGTCACAACCCGCTCCACCGAAAAGAGATCGATTCCACCGCCTGGAAGGATCTGGATTCGGCCCTTGGCCTGTTCGACGTAGCTTCGGATCTCGGCAGTGCCGTCGATCGCCTCCGGAGCGCGGCCGGAAGTCAGGATCCGCGTGATTCCCAGATTGACGATCTCTTCAAGCGCCCGCTCGGGATGGCCCACGACGTCGAAGGCGCGGTGGAAAACCGTTTCCACGGGTCTTCCCTGGGCAACGTCGGCGACCTTGTCCAGGAATTTCCGGGAGCGGTCGATATCCACTTCGCCGTCGGTAGAAAGAAACCCGAAAACCAGCCCGTCCGCACCTGACTTGAGGAGATGCTCGGCATCGCGCAGCATGACCGCGAATTCGCCTTCGCTGTAAGCCATGCCTCCCTCGCGGGGCCGGACCATGCACATGACCCGAACGTCGAGTTCTGCCTTGATGGCTTCCAGCGTTCCCAACGAGGGCGTCAACCCGCCCTGGGCCAGGGCGCTGCAAAGTTCCAGCCGGTCGGCGCCGCCTTCAACAGCGGCTCTGGCATCGTCGAGTGAAGCAGCGATTATTTCGAGAAGAATTGATTTTTCCATGCAGCGCCACATTTTGAACGGTTTCGATCCGTTTGGCAAAGTCCCATCCGCTTTCGCCGGCTTCGCCCCGCCGAAACCCGGCCCACACGGCGATCCACGCTGTCTGTGCTACCCTTGTGGTCCGTTCCCGAACCACTAGTGGCCCGAGTCAACAAGGGAATCGAACAATGGACGAAATCCTGAAGATTTTGCAGCAGAACGGCAGAGAGTCGGTGGAAAACATCGCCCGGATGGTGGACCAACCCGCTGAGGTTGTCGCGGCGAAGATCGCCGAGTATGAACGAACCGGGGTCATCCGTGGGTACCAGGCGATTATTCACGAGGAAAAGGCGCGCAGCGACATGGTCACAGCTCTGATCGAGGTCAAAGTTACCCCGGAAAGAAAAGGTGGCTTTGACACGGTGGCTCGCCGCGTCGGTGCCTTTCCTGAAGTCCGATCACTCTATTTGATATCCGGCACCTTTGATCTGCTGATCTTCGTCGATGCCCGGACACTTCAGGAAGTAGCCTCCTTTGTCAGCGCCAAGTTGGCCCCTCTCGAGGGAGTCACTTCCACCTGTACCCATTTCATGCTGAAAACCTACAAGCACCGGGGACTGCTGATGGATCCCCCAGACGAGTATGAACGGCTCAAAGTCACCCCGTAGTTTCATCTCCGACTCGGTTCGCAACATTCCGAAGTCCGGCATTCGCGATTTCTTCGACGTCGTCAGTTCCATGCCCGACACCGTTAGTCTCGGCGTGGGCGAGCCCGGGTTCCAGACTCCCTGGCACATCCGGGACATGTCGATCTACGCCTTGGAAAAGGGGGCTACCGGTTACACGTCGAACCTGGGCCTGCTGGAACTGCGCCAGACCCTTGCCCGATACGCGGGCGAGTTTTTCGGGATTCCCTACTCCCCGCAGGACGAGATCCTGGTCACCACGGGGGTCAGTGAGGCCGTCGACCTGGCGCTGCGGGCGATCATCGATCCCGGCGACGAAATCGTCTATCACGAACCCTGCTACGTCTCTTACCGTCCCGTGATCCAGCTTGCCCACGGCGTCCCGGTTGTGGCAGAGACCCGATTCGAGGACAATTTTCGGTTGACGGCAGACGCCATCGAGGCACAGATAACGCCTCGCACCAAGGCCCTGATGCTCAATTTCCCGAACAACCCTACCGGGGCCGTTCTGAGCAGCCAGGATCTGCAGGATATTGCCGACCTGGCTCGCGGCCACGATCTCCTGGTTATCACCGACGAGATATACGCCGAATTGAGCTACGAGGAATCCCACCGAGAGTATTGCCGCCCTGCCCGGAATGCGGGAGAGAACGATTCTTCTCCATGGCTTTTCCAAAGCCTGGGCGATGACCGGCTTTCGACTCGGCTACGCGTGTGGTCCGAAAGACCTGATCAATGCCATGATGACGATTCACCAGTACACCATGCTGTGCGCACCGACCCTGAGTCAGGTTGCGGGCGTGGAGGCAATCAAGCGGGTAGAGAAAGATGTCTCCGACTTGCAGGGACCTGTTCCGTCGGAACCGGAACTTCATGGTCCACGCGCTCAACGAGATGGAGTTGCCCCTGGTCCATCCCCGTGGTGCCTTCTATGCCTTCCCCAACGTCTCCGAACTGGGGTTGAGTTCTCGCGACTTTGCCTTTCAGTTCCTCCATGAGGAGCAGGTGGCGGTCGTGCCGGGAGAAGCCTTTGGCGCAAGTGGATCCGGCTTCGTGCGCTGCTCCTTCTCGACATCACTTGAGAACATCAAGATCGCCATGGAACGCATGGCCCGGTTCGTGAGCAGGCTTCGTAAGAGATGACTCCTTTCGTGGGCGGCTGCCGATCCCGGTGAGGCTCGACCTGGAGACTCTTGAGCCCCCCGGTCTGAGGGTTTCCTGAAAACTTCACCTGGAAGCTTGGACCCTGGTCCATTTGAACCGTGGAATGGCACGGACACAGAGCCGGGGGTAAGGCGAAGCCGCGCCCCCGGTTCGCGGACCCGGTTCACTCTGCGAATGGTCCGGCGCCGCCGGGGGCCCGACTAACTTGAAACTTCATTTGGGATGAGTTGGAAAGCCTGGACGATTTGGATGCGTCTGGATCGAGATACAGGCGATCGGTGGAACTCAGAAGCCCGTGGCTTTCGGCTGGATCCTGGACACACCGACTGCAAACGCGAGCGCCGGCGCCCAGGTTAACTCGTGGCCAGTTTCAGAGGGAGAGGTTGTCAGCGGCGCTGCGCGCCCTATAATTGAGCCCGATGCTGCGACGCCCAGGGACGCTTATCGTCAGTGACCTTCACCTGAGCTCCGGTCGCAACAGTGAAACCGGACACATCTCTCGCACCGAAGATTTTCTGTTCGACGACGAGTTCTGCGCCTTCCTCGATCACCATATGAACGATCCCCGGTGGGTCGGAACCGAGTGGACGCTCGTGATCGATGGGGACTTCATGGACCTGCTCCAGGTTAACGAAGAGCCAGAAACCTTGGAAGGCCTTCGCAGCGACTCGGTGTACGGGCTGAAAGCAGGCCCAGAGGAAAGCGCCTGGAAGCTGAAGAAGGTGATCGCAGGACACGCGGACTTCTTCGAGAAACTAGCGGAGTTCGTTCAGGCTCACCGCCTCGTCCTGGTGACCGGGAACCACGACATCGAGCTCAACTATCCCGAAGTCCGAAAGGCCTTTGTCGAAGAGCTCGCCTTCCAGGCCAGAACGACCCCCGAAACGGTGGCAGCCCGGGTCGAGTTCAGGCCGTGGTTCCACTACGACGGAGTAATCTATATCGAGCACGGCAACCAGTACGACGGGTTCAACTCGTTTCGCAGCATGCTCGAACCCAGACTTCCCGAAACTTCCAGTCACGGCGGTGCCGCCGGATGCGAGGTCGAACTTCCGCCCGGGTCACTTTTCGTACGCTACCTTTTCAACCGGGTCGAAACCGACTCCCCTTTCGCCGACAACATCAAGCCCGCGTCTCGCTACGTGGCCTGGGTCGCAGCCCATCATCCCCTGAAGGCCCTCGGCTTTCTCCTTTCCGACGGTCGGGAAATGCTGCGCAGATTTCGGAATAAGTGGCAGCGTGAGACCGCCGAGTCTTACCGGTCTCGCGACCGCCTCCACCAAAAGCGCCTCCAGGCTACCGCCCGGAATCTCTCTGACAAGCTTCCCGGACGTTCTAAGGAAGAATGGGAGTCAGTTCTGGAAGCCCTCCATAACTTGCGGTCCACGCCCATATTTCAGCGCCGCGGCCTGCACAGCCACCGCTGGCTGCGAATGGTGACCGGCCCGTATCGAACTCCATTCCTGCTCCTCCTTCTTTGCCTCCCCATCATGATCGTCCTGCTTCAGGGCCTCCTGCCGATCGCGAGCGGCTTTTTCCCCGCAACACTATCCGGTGCGGCCCTCGATCTCAGCAAGGCCCCGAGTGCACGATTGTCGGAATCCTTTCGATGGCTGGCACTGCTGGAACTCATTCTGATCGTCGTCTGGATCCGACGAGAAAGCCGCCCGGGTCGCGAAAGACTGGGGCTACGACGCGTCGCGGCCGAAATCCGGAAGCAGACGGGAGCCCGGGTGGTCGTGATGGGACACACGCACGAACCGGATATCTGGCAACTGGACGACGGAGCCCGCTACTTCAACGTGGGAACCTGGACCAAGATTTTCAGCCGTGAGGACCGGGTGATCCGCGAGGAGAAGGAGTTGACCTTTCTTCGCATCCTTTGCCCGGGAAATGAACTGAAATGCAAACTGATGAAGTGGGAAGGCCAGAGGGCAGAAGCCCGTCTGGCCTACGTTTTTGACGACCTTGAGTCCACCCGGTAATTGTTTCTCTTTCTCTCAATCTTCGCCTTTCGCCAGCACCGGGCGCGTGTTATGATCCGGGTGGTTTTGGAGTGTGTCGCCAGGTTGGGAGAGGGATGACCGGAGAGAGAACCTATTCCACGCGAGAAGTCGCTCAAATGTGGAACGTCAGCGAATCGACGGTCAAGCGCTGGGCTGATGACTTCGGCTTGCGCTGCTACCGTACGCCGGGTGGCCATCGGCGTTTTCGACTCGAAGATATCAGTGAGTTCCAGAAAAGCCGCTCGTTTGAAGCGACCGGACTTTTGACGACCGACGAGTGGGAAGACCCGGAACTGGAAGTCTGGCTGAACTCGCGGAACTTTTCCAAGGTCCGCAACCTTCTTCGTTATCTCGCCGGCCACAACCAACGCAACAAAGTGAAGTGCCTGCTCGAACGACTCTACCTGCGAGGGATGCAACTTGAAGAGATATACGAGGAAATCCTGGTTCCACTGCCGGCCATGATTGCGGCAGCTACCCGGGAAGGAACTTTCTCGTCAGGCCAGGCCCTCCTTGTGCGCAACAACGTCGAAGACGCCCTCCTCCACCTTTTCCCCAAGATCATTCGCCGCAACACCAACGGCAAGACGGCGCTTTGCGCTGCGCCGACGAGGCGATCCCGGGTTCCCGTATCGGTCTTGAGCCAGCTCCTGGAAGTGGAAGGCTGGGATTCCCTCAACCTGGGTGACGAAGTGTCTTTCCAGATCATGTCGGAAATTGTCGAGGTTGAGCCCATCAACCTGGTCTGCATTTTCGTGGGCGAGAACCCAAATGCGGTCACCAGCGAAGAAATTGCCACTTTCAGCCGATTAACATCCGCCTATCGCATTCCGGTAATCGTTGCTGCCCGGGAGAAGGAGCGCTATTCCGACTGGAAGGACCTGGCGTTCGACGCCCAGTTCGGGGATTTCCGCCCCTTGCGCAAGTACCTTTCCCGTATGACCAGCCGGCTTTAAAGCGTCCTCAACGTCACTTGCGGAAAAAGTTCCGCAGGAGGAACAGGAGGTTTGCCGGTCTTTCAGCCAACCGCCGCATGAAATAGGGCGCCCACTGAGTACCGAACGGGACATAGACTTTCATCTTGTATCCCTCTTCGAGGAGCTCGATCTGCTTCTCTCTTCGCACGCCGAGAAGCATTTGAAACTCGTAGCGGTCCGGTTCCAGCCCCAGGCGTTCAATCGAGGCACCAACGTGGGCGATCATCCGGTCGTCGTGGGTTGCAATGGCGGAGTAACCGCTGGATTCGAGCATGATGTCGGCCAGGTGGCAGAAATTCCGATCGACGTCCGCCTTCTCGGGGAAAGCGATCTCCGGAGGCTCCATGTAGGCTCCCTTACACAACCGAATATTGCAACCCCGTCCGCTCAGATCACGAATGTCCTGTTCGGAACGGTGGAGATAGGCCTGAATCACGATTCCCACGTGGTCGTGCCCGAAGCGATCGAAAGAGCGGCGATAGAGTGCGAGAGTCGATTCCGTGTATCGCGATCCCTCCATGTCAATTCGGACGAAGTTCCGGCACTCGGTTGCCTTCTGCAGAATAAGGCAGAGGTTCTGGAAGCAGAGCTCCGCGTCGATGTCGAGACCCAGCTGGGTCAGCTTGATCGATATCGTTGACCCGACCCCTCCCCGGCGGATCCCGTGGAGCAGTTCGATGTAATTCCTGGTTGCCTGTACGGCCGCGTTTTCCTGGCTGGTATTCTCCCCCAGGAGATCGAGTGTGGTCAGAAGCCCTCTCTCCTCGAGTTCACGGACGACGGCGATGGAATCGGACAGGGTCTCACCCGCGATGAACCGTTTTGACAGCCCCGAGTGTCGGCCAAGGGAAGAGAAAACGGAAACCAGGGAACGACTGGAAGCAGCACGCAACAGGACGTTTCGTAGCATACCGGGCACCTCTGTTTCGATTGACCATCCCGCTTCTGACCATTCGCCGAAACTTCACTTTTCGCTCTTCTGATAGCGGGCGCGAACCACGGTCTTGATCCCGCCTCGCATGTTGAAATCGCCCTCGACCTCGCATCGCAGGGGCCGGCAAGCCGCCACGATGTCATCCAGGATCCTGTTCGTCACATGCTCGTGGAAAATTCCCTGGTTGCGGAAGGAGTGCATGTAGAGCTTCAGCGATTTCAGTTCGATGATCCGCTCGTCCGGGACGTAGCTGATGCGGATCGTCGCAAAATCGGGCTGCCCGGTTCTCGGACAAACCGCGGTGAACTCCGGACAGGTAACGTTCACTTCGTACTCGCGTCCCGGGTACTGATTCGGAAAAGTTTCCAGTTCTGGACTCGAATCACTCATGGATGACTCCTCTATTCCGGGACAACGGCAGTTCCTCGCCCGCTCTCCCTCCGGCCCCTCAGCGGTTCTTCTCGAGGGGTTTTGACTTGGCCGTGTATAGATATCTTTTAATCTTTCGGGTCGTGGTCTTTTCGAACACTTCGTTGCGCACAACAAATTTCTTGATGCGCTTGAAGCCGGCCAGTTTCCGATTGCAGTGGCGCACCTCTTCCGAGAGCACGTTGAAAATCTTTTCGTCGTCCCAGCCGTCACTCCCGTACTTGTCGTCGAATGCCTCGAAGTCAGGAACGATGATCGCCTGCACTTCCGTCAGGGAGGGGTTCTCGTCCGGGCCACCCCACACCAGCGATTCCTGAATGAAGCCCGATTCGTTCAGGCTGGACTCGATCTCTTCAGGGTAGACGTTCTTCCCGTTCGGCGTCACAATTACCGACTTGCGCCGTCCGCTCACGAAGAGAAACCCATCCCGGTCCAGGTACCCCAGGTCTCCCGTGTAGAGCCACCCGTCCCGCAGGGTTTCCCGAGTCGCGGCATCGTTTCGAAAATAGCCTTCGAAAAGACAGGGTCCCCGGACGACAATCTCCTCGTTGACGATACGAACCTCGGTGTGTGGCAGGGGCAGTCCTGCCGATCCGTCTTTGAATCGGCCCACTCGATTCACACTGATGATCGGCCCGTACTCGGTCATCCCATAACCCTGAATGAAGTCGATCCCCAATTCGCGAAAGCCCCGGCTTACCTCGGGATTAATCGCGGCACCACCGGAGATCAACAGGCGCAACCGGCCTCCGAAGCGCTCGTGGAGTTCCGAGAAGAGCTTTCGCCTCAGGTTGACACCGAACACCTTTTCGCTGATCCCGGCGATACCTTTGGCCAGTTTGAACTTGCCTGGCCCCTTCTCTTCGATCCCGGCCGCAATGCGCCGGTACATGGCCTCGAACAGCGCAGGCACCCCCAGCATCACGGTAGCCTTTGATTCCCGAATGTTGTCGGCGACCCGGCGAAGGCTCTCTGCGTAGCAGATCCATGCCCCCTGGTAGAGCGCGGTGAGGAATCCGGCCGTTGATTCGTACGTGTGATGCAGGGGCAGGACCGACAGGAGGACGTCCTCTCGATCGATGGCAACATGGTACGAGGTACCCACGATATTTGACGTCACCGCGGCATGACTCAGGATGACCCCTTTAGCCGCCCCCGTTGTCCCGGACGTGAAGATCAGGACCGCCGTGTCTTCCGGGGCGACCTCGACGTCGGCAAAGCGGTGTTCCCCCTCAGCCAGCCGCGCGCGGCCTTCGGCGACAAGTTCATCAAAACCAAAATTCGCCCCCGAGCCATCTCCGTCAAGGCCGACCACGGTCGAGAGCATTGGAAGATGGCTGCCTTCGTCGGCGACGATGCGAAGATAGTCACCAGCCGCAAAAACCACTCGAGTCTGGGAGAAATTCAGGATGTGGCGGATCTCCGGCTCCTTCAGCTCCTTGTCCACGGGAACCACGGTGAGGCCCGATGCCACCGCCGCCAGGTAGGCAATCGCCCACTCCGGGCGGTTCTCTGAAATGATCGCGACTCGATCCCCTTTCTGAAGGTCGATGCTGAGCAGGAATTCGGCGACACACTCGACCTGGCTCCGGAGTTCCAGGAAGGAGATAGATTCGTAGGCACCCGATCGCTTGGCCGCCAGGGCAGGCTTGGCGCCGTAGCGATCGACGACCTTGAAAACGAGGTCCCGTAGAGTCTCTATCGGGTAACAGGCGAACGCCGATTGAATTTCCACCCGGCGGATTCTATTCGCCGGGCCATCGAGCGTCAATTCGACCTCGCCCGGTGCCGCTCCGAATATGAGTACCAGACCTCAGAAAAAAGTTCACGTTGACAAGGAGTTACCGGAGCAATGCGGGCGTGTCACCGATTTGCGGAGGCCCGGAGCTCGATGGGGAGGGCGAATTCCACCGATTCGTGGCGGGTGACCAGGTTCTCGACGGTTGCGCCGCGGACCCTGAAATACTCGACTACGGCTTCCACGAGGGATTCCGGGGCGGAAGCACCCGAGGTGATTCCCACTACCCGAACCCCATCCAGCCACTCCGGCTGAATCGAGCCGACGTCGTTGATCAGGTGGGACCGGCAGCCGTGCTTCATGCCCTCTTCCACCAGCCGGTTTGAGTTACTGCTGTTAGTTGCGCCGACCACGAGGATCAAACCTGAGACTCCGGCCATCTCGCGGACGGCCTCCTGCCGGTTTTGCGTGGCATAGCAGATATCGGCCGAGGGCGGCCCTTCGATGGACGGAAATCGCCTGCGGAGCGCGCCAACGATTTTGCGGGTGTCGTTGAGGCTCAAGGTCGTCTGGGTAAGGTAAGCCAACTTCGCACCCGGCTCGAACTCGAGTGCTTCAACTTCGTCCAGGTTGCTGACCAGGCGCATCTGCAAGGCGGCCTCACCCATGGTTCCTTCTACTTCTTCATGTCCGGGATGGCCGATCAGGATGATCGTGTAGCCCTTGGAGGCAAAGCGCCGGGCCTCCATGTGAACCTTGGTCACCAATGGGCAGGTTGCATCGATCACTCGCAGGCACTTCTTTTGCGCTTCCTCCCAAACGGCGGGAGAAACGCCGTGAGCGCTGAAGATGACCCGTTGCCCATCGGGAACGTCGGTCAGTTCATCGATGAATATGACTCCGCGACTGCGCAAGTCTTCCACGACGTGGGGATTGTGGACAATCTCCTTGCGCACATAGAGAGCCTCATCGTCATAAAGTTCGAGTGCAATCTGGACTATGTCGATGGCGCGCACCACACCTGCACAGAATCCGCGGGGGCTCGCCAGGATAACCTTCTCGACCATTGCGCCTCATGTTAGCACAGGCCCTCGAACAGGATTTCAGTCGGACTCAAGCTGGTCAGCGAGCTCCTCCCAACTCCCGTAGAGTCCCGCCAGATCCTCCTCGAGTTCCTGGTACCGGGCCGACAACTGCTGCAGGTAGACGTGATCTGCCGAGCCCGATTGAAGATCCTCTTCCACCTGGGCCCGAGCCTTTTCAAGAGCCGCGATGAGCTCTTCGATCTCCGCCATGCGCTTTTCGAGACGCATTCGTTCGTTCTTCGACAACCCTTCGCGCGGTGCCCGTTCTCCCGGCCGCTTCTCCCCGGCCAGCGGTCGGGTCGGTGCCGCCTTTTCCAGGAGGAGATCCTCGAGATCGTCCAACCGGCTTAAGCTTTCGAGCCTTCCATCGCGAATGAGCAGGAACTCTTCGACGCTGTTCTGGAGAAACGCGATGTCATGTGAGACCACGACCAGGGCTCCGCCGAACTCGGCCAGCGCTCCCTCCAGGGCCTCACGGCTGTCGATGTCGAGATGGTTGGTCGGCTCGTCCAGGAAGAGGGCGTTGCAGGGAAAGGAGAACAGCCGAGCCAGGCTCAGTCGGCTCCGCTCTCCCCCGCTGAGCAATTGGACCTCCCGGTGGACGTCCTCTCCCCTGAAGCCGAAAAGCGCGGCGAAACTGCGCAATTCCTCGTCAGTCCAAGCCGGGTTCAGTCCGGCCAGGACGTCGTGCGCGGTGCGATGATCCGGCTCGAATTTCCCCTCCTGAGCAAAATATCCGGGGATGTAGTAGTGTCCCCAACGCACGTCTCCCTCGATCAGGGGAACTTCGCCAAGGAGAGACTTCAGGAGAGTGGACTTGCCCGTTCCGTTTCCGCCCAGGATGCCGATCCGCTGGCCACGGTGGACGATCATCGAAACGTCCTCGAGCAAGGCCTCGCTGCCGTATCCGACACGACCTCCTTCGATCTCGACTACCAGGCTGCCGCTTCTGCGGGCTTCGGGGATCCTGATGTGAATTGAGCTCTCGCCCAAGGTTGGCGATTCGATCCAGTCCGCCTTTTCCAGCTGCTTCCGGCGCGACTGGGCCTGGCGCGTCTTCTGCCCGACGATGTTACGGCGGATATAGTCCTCCGTGCGCCGCTTCCATTCCTGCTGTTTTTCGAAGGCCTCCTCCTCGATCCGGCGGCGCTCCTCCCGCAAGCGGCGGGAACGCGTGTATGGTGCCGGGTAATCGTGGAGGGTCCGTCCTTCCACCTCCCAGGTCCGGTTGGTGACCCGGTCCAGGAAGTGCCGGTCATGGCTGACCACGATCAACGCGCCCTTCAGGTCGGAAAGGTACTGCTCCAGCCAGAGGATCCCCTGCAGGTCGACGTGGTTCGTCGGCTCGTCGAGAAGGAGCAGATTGGCCGGTCTCAGTAAGGCCCGCGCAAGAGCCATTCGGCTCCGCTGACCCCCGCTCAGATGTTCGCAGGGCAATTTCAGGTCGTCCGCCCCAAAGCCGAGTCCGAAAAGCACCCTCTCCGCCCGGGCACGGTAGCCGTACCCTCCCTTCAACTCGAAAACCGTGTGCAGTTCCCCATACTCCTGGGCGAGGTTCTCATCCAGCCCTGCCTCCGCCATTTGCCCTTCCAGATGGCGCAGCCGTTCCTCCATCCGGCGCAGAGGTTCAAACACGGTCAGGGTTTCCTGGATTAGCGAGGAACCGTCCTGGTACCTGGGGATCTGTTCCACCCGGGAAATCTCGAGCGAGCGAGCCCGGACGGCACGGCCGCCATCCGGCGTCAGTTTCTCCTCGATGAGTTCGAAAAGAGTCGTCTTCCCAACGCCGTTCCGGCCGATCAGGCCAATCCGGTCACCCTCGTTACACTGGCCGGTGATCTCCCGGAACAGCCATTCTCCACTGAACTCTTTGGCGAGGTCTTCAAGTCGAAACAGCATCTGGGTTCAATCGGGTACCTGATCAAGCCCTCAACGACTTCCAGACAGGCCGGACGTCCCGGAGGGAGCGAACGGCGAGTCCGGGTTCCAGAGGATCGCGAACCCGGGCGTTGCCAGCCGGAGCACAGTCTCTTCCACGACTTTCCCCATCTGGACCGCGCCTTTGAGTGACCACGACGGGTCGTACTCATCGCTGGGCTGATGATAGTTGTGTTTCAGGTACGAGTCCTTCATCTTCTCTCCCCAGTCCACAGGCTGGTTTCGGAAGTGGTTCCCGTAGTCGAAATAAACCGCTGGGATTCCCGCCTTGACGAAGCTGAAGTGGTCGGAACGGAAGAAGTGACCCTGTTCGGGCGCCGGATCGTCCGTCAACTGGATATCAAGATTCCGGAACACCTCGTCCACGACGTTGCCGATTGAGGACTGGTCCGCGCCCATGGCGACCATGTCGCTGGTGTCATCCCAGACGTTGACCGCATCGAAATTGACATCGGCAACGACGTGGCCCGGTGCGTCCGCCTGGTGAGCGACGAAATACTCGGAGCCGAGCAGTCCCTGCTCCTCTCCGGTGACGGCCAGGAGCAGAACCGAGCGCCCCAGCTTCGAACGCTCGGCAGCAAGCACGCGGCCCAGTTCGATCAGGAGAGCGGTTCCCGAAGCGTTGTCCAGGGCACCGTTGTAAATCGTATCTCCATCAACGGCGGGACCGACGCCGAGGTGATCGTAGTGGCTGGTCAGCACTATCAGTTCGTCGCGATGCTCGGGGTCAGTCCCCTCGAGGTAACCACCGATGTTGTCCGACTCGATCCTGCGGGATTTCGCATCGAAGCTGCAGGAGAAGGTAGTCTTCAGCGGGACCGCCCGAAACCCGGGTCCGGCAGCCTTTTTCAGGGCGGCCTCGAGACTCATTCCGGACGCTTCCAGAAGCCGGCCCGCGGCATCCTGTGAGATCCAGGATTCCACCACGGTGCTTTTGAGTTCCGTCCGGGGAAGACTGAACTGCTCGCCCGACCACGACCCCTCCACGACATTCCACGGATAGCCGGCCATTTCGGTCTCGTGAATCAGGATAATGCCGGCCGCCCCCTGCCGGGTCGCCTCTTCGATCTTGTAAGTCCAGCGACCATAATAGGTCAGGGCGCGCCCTCCGAAGAATTCCGGGTCGTCCGAAGGTGGGTCGTTGACCAGGGAAACCACCACCTTGCCGTGAACGTCGATCCCTTCGTAATCGGACCAGCCCAATTCGGGAGCGGTGATCCCGTAACCCACAAAGACCATGGGCGCCTCGTCGACGCTGATCCGGTTCTCCGCCACGCCCGGCCACACCACCATGTCACGGGGCATCTCCAGCACCGTCTTGGTCGCTCCCACCGACCATTCGAGGGCCGGCTCGCCTTGCAACTCGAGTCCGACCATGGGCACAGGCTGCCGGAAACTCTCACCAAATCCCGGCGACAACCCGACTTCCTGAAACCGCTTCGCGACGTAATCCGCAGCCCGGTTACCTCCCTGAGTCCCGGGCGCCCTGCCCTCCATCTCGTCGGAGGAGAGTGCCGCGAGGTCTTTTCGAATGCCGGCACTATCGACACCGACAGTCCCGGCTCCGCACCCCGCCGCAACCAGGAGGAAGAAAAAGCCTCCGAGCAGGGCAGCGAGTGTAATCAACTGTCTTCCAGGTCGGGATGCCCGAGGCAGGAATCGCATCGAAGAAAAAACTGAAGAGAAAGAACAATTCATGGCCGTCACAATTTCCTGGTTAGCGTTGGTTTCGCCGGAAGTGAAGTCCCACAGGTGGCAACCGCTCGCCCGTTCCCGGCCCGAGGACCTGAACCGGTCAAACGGAGCCCCCGTTATCACGCGTGAAGTGAATGAATCCCGGGTTCAAAACCCCGTTCGGGTCGAAGAAATTCTTCCATTCCAGCACGCGGGACCAGCGATCGCCGAAATGGGCCATCCATCTCGCGTGATCGAACTCGACCCAGCCCGACAAGTAGCGCTTCCCCCCCAGTTGAAGCGCCAGGTCACTGGCCTTGTTCAGAAGTGACAGTCCCATCTTCAGGGTCTGCCGGGGCAGTGAGGGAAGAATTCCGAGTCCAAGAAAGAACTCACCTGCCGGGTGCACGAACATCGGCGCCTGTGAAACGTCGCACCGGCAGGGCCAAGTGACAATGCGCCCTCCGCCCGACATTAATGGAGGCGGCAGACTCTTGAGTACCCCGTCAATGTAATCCGCAGCACGATCCCAGGGGAGCATCACTTCCATCCATGGGTGAGGCTGCCTCCAGGCGCCGCTTTCCCTCCACTCCTGGAAAAGAGGCTCCATCCGCCGGATAAAAGTACGCAGCGAAGAGTCTTCGCAGTGGACCTTGCGGAAGTGATTGAGGTCGCCGAGCAGAGAATCGGACGGGGCCGCGTCGGCATACTCTGCCGTGACCTGGACCGGATAAAACCACTCGGCGAAGGGAACACGGGTCCCGCCCAGGTTCCGGTGCCCCTGCAGGCAGGGTGAACACCAGCCTTCGATGAAGTCGAAACGCTGATCACGGAGGACCCGCAGATAATCCCCCATGAGGGCTTCCAGGCTGTCGTAGAGCAGGAAGAAGGTCCGCACGTTGGGAGAGAAATTCCGCAGGCGCAGCCGGGCGCGGGTAATCACTCCGAACTGACCGAGCCCGCAACGGATTGCGTCAAATAGCTCCTGATTCTCCGTGGGCGAGCAGGTCACCAGGTCCCCGGTTCCGGTCACCACTTCGAGAGCATCCACGTTGTCGGCCTGGATTCCGAACCGATGAGAGGCGACTCCGATTCCCCCCATCGAAAGGGTGCCCCCAACGGTCACGCTGAGGTCGTTGGTCAGAACGGGGGGAAGAAATCCTTTTCCCATCAGGCGGTCAACGAGGTCTTCCCAGAGCACGCCGGCATCGACCCAGACCGCGTCCTCCTCGACCTGCCCGATCCGGTTCAGCGCCATCATGTCAAGCAGGACACCCTCACGGCTCAGTGACTGGCCGCTCTGGGAGTGTCCCGCACCTCTTGTCGCCACCGTCCAGTCTTCCTGGTTAGCCAACTCCACGACTCGTCGAACATCCTCGGATGAGGCGGGGGCTACGACCGCCTGGGGGCTGGAATAGACGAGGCGGCCGAAATCCCCACTGACATCCTGCAGGGCATCCTCGTCGGTCACCACGATGCCCTTGATCAGTTCCCGCAGCTTGTTGACGTTCATCGTCTCTCCGAGCAAAAACGTCCTGGCCGGATCGTTTCGCTGCCAAGTGGCTACCAGAAAAGTGAAATTCTATCAGACCTGCGGAAAATCCACCTCAGACGCTAGCCACCCTGTTCAGACACCGCTCTCACTCCTTGCCGAAATCCCCCGGAGAGGGAAATCGAAAGGATCTCCTCGGCCTTCAAAATCAGTTCGGCGAGGCCTTCCCTGGTGACGGCACTCACGGTAACGGCGTCGTACCGTCGCGCCAGCGCCCGGACTTCATCTCTGCTCAACAGGTCGGTTTTGTTGAGCACCACAAGCCGAGGGAAGTGGTGCAGTTCGAGCTGGGCAGTAATCCGTTCGACCGCCTTCGCCTTGAGATCGATGTGCGGGTCGGAAGCATCCAGCACGTGGAGAAGCAGATCGGCACTCTCGAGTTCCTCCAGTGTGGCGCTGAATGCTGCCAGCAACTCTTCCGGCAGGTCGCGGAGAAAACCCACCGTGTCGGACAGGACCACCTCACCCTCCCGGGGAAAACGAAGCCGTCGAGTTGTCGGATCGAGCGTGACGAACATCTTGTCCTCCACCTCCACCGAACTCTTGGTCAGGGCGTTCAGAAGAGTCGTCTTTCCGGCATTGGTATAACCGATGATCGAAATTACCGGGAGCTTGTTTCGCCGCCGGCGCTGCCGACGAAGGTCCCGTTGCCGGGCAAGCCGACCAATTTCCTTTTCCAGGTAACGAATCCTGTCGTTGATACGGCGGCGACCGATTTCCAGCACCGTTTCACCCGGCCCCCTGCCCCCAATCCCGCCGGAGAGTCTCGAGAGCCCGGCATCTTTCTCGGTAAGACGCGGAAGTGAGTATTTCAACTGGGCCAGCTCGACCTGGAGTTTGCCGTCCCGGCTCTTGGCGCGCTGGGCAAAGATGTCCAGGATCAACTGGGTACGATCAACGGCCTTCAACCCGGTTTCGTCCTCGAACGCCCGGCTTTGCGCCGGCTTCAGATCGACATCGAAAACGGCCACGTCGGCCTGCTTGCGCATGCCGTCGAGGACAATTTCGCTCAATTTCCCCGGGCCCACCACCGTCCGGGGGTGAATCCGCTGGCGTTTCTGACGAACCCAACCGGCGATCTGAACTCCTGCGGAGCGCACCAGCTCCAAGGTTTCCTCGAAGTGTTCGTCGTCGGGGGTCACCCCGATCACCAGGACTCGCTCGTTTCCGGTTTCGGAGGTCCTGGCTGCCGAAAGCTTGGCGAATTCGGCTTCGAGGGCTTTGACGGTGGGAAGGAAGTCCAAATCGAGTCGCCCGGCGTCGGGCGCCACAATGCGACGAAAAGCCTCGTCGGCCGCTCCTCCGGTTTCCTGGACGTAGGGGAGCACATGTGCAAGCTCGATCTTCGCGGCCAGGCCATCATCGGTCACTTCGATCATGGCGACCAAATCCAGCCGCAACAGCGCGAGGTCATTGAGGTCGTCATCACTCAGCGACTCTCCACGAAGATGAGTGTGCAGCAGCCGGAGTCCCCGCAGCCGCCCGAGCCGTCCCCGCAATCGACCGATCTCCGGGATCTCGAGGCTGGTGGCATCACCGACGATGACGGTCTGAATCGCCCCATCTCGCCGCGCCAGAACACCGACCTGACGTCCCAATTCCCGCGAAATCCCCGCCAGGTGGTGGGCGAGTTCGACTGAAATGACCTGGCTCGGCGGAATTTTGCGCCGGAAGGTCCGCTCGAGCGCTTTCAGCTGTGCCGGTTTGATTCCGAGGAGGTTACCGTCGATGTGATGAATGGCAGGTACTCCTTTTCGTCAACTGTTGTCTTTCCCTTGCCTCGAACGTAATCTCATCTTACATACAACAGGATACGAAATTTGGAATCGTGCTTCTTCTTAAAGCATCTATGGATGATGAGACACACAAAGATCGAACTTGCCGGCGGGATGACCTTCCGGCCGGCTTTGGCCATAAAGGTGACCTAAGATGATTTTCGACCCGGTCTATTTTGTCTTTCTGGCTCCGGCCCTGATCCTCTCCCTTTGGGCCAGCTGGAGGGTCAAGGTCAATTTCAAGAAATACTCCAAGGTGGGCACGGCCCGAGGCATTACGGGTGCCGAAGCGGCGGCTGAGATCCTTCGCAGCGCGGGGATCAACGATGTGTCGGTGGTTCAGGCCCAGGGGTTCCTGTCCGATCACTACAATCCGGTGAACAAAACGCTCGCCCTTTCGGATGGCGTCTACAATTCGACCTCCATCGCGGCCGTTGGGATTGCCGCCCATGAGAGCGGCCATGCCATTCAGCACGCCCGCAAGTACGCCGCGCTCTGGCTCCGGTCTCTGCTCGTTCCGACCGCCAGCATCGGGTCTAAACTGGGGTACCTGGTGATGCTCTTTGGTCTCATGCTGGGTGCCACCAACATGGTACTCGTTGGGGCGGTGCTCTTTTCGGCTGTTCTCTTGTTCCAGGTCGTTACCCTGCCAGTCGAGTTCGATGCTTCGAGCCGGGCCAAGAAACTGCTCGTCGAATACGGAATCATCATGGAACGCGAGCGAGTTGGGGTGGACAAGGTGCTCAACGCCGCCGCCCTCACTTACGTTGCGGCCGCCGTCTCTACCCTGCTCACCCTCCTCTACTTCCTGATGCGAGCCGGTCTGCTTGGCGGTCGACGTAATTGAGCTTTCACGATACTCTGACAGCAACCCCGTTTTCCGGACTTGCACGCACGAAAACATGGAGTAACCCAATGAGAAAGTGGCTTCCGCCGTTGACGCTTCTTCCCGTTTTACTGCTTCTGGCACTGGTTTCCGCCTGCTCCTCCACGAGCACATCCCTCGAACAGCAAGTGGTAACAGCCGAGAACTCGGCACAACTCGCCGATCAGGCCAAGCAGGAACTGTCCTACCAGGACTACGAGTTGATGAAAGGCTACGTTGAGCGGGTCCATCCCGATGTCGCCCCCGCACAGCTTCCCGTAGGCATGACGATCGCCACCATGATCGAGGCTCAGAAGGCCTACCTGGCTGCCCAGGGAACTCCAGTCGAGCAGGCGGATTCGAGTTCCGCTCAAGGCGAGACGCCGGCAGTCGGAGGCACGGATTCAGGGCTCAACCTGGCCGCTCCTCCCTCGCGTGAAACCGCGGGAAAGCGGCCCTCTACCGCGCCTAAGACGGCCGGGAGTGCATCCCGGGCCCAGGAAACGGCTCGTGCAGCGACTCCTTCCGAGCCACCACCTCCGCCGCCGCCGCCGACCACCGCCACGCTGGGGGCGGGAACGGAAGTCGTCATTCGACTCTCCCAAAGTCTGAGTTCTCGATCGAATCAGTCTGGTCAGAGCTTTGAGGGAATCCTCGAGGACGACCTCAAAGAGGGCGGCCACGTCCTGGCGCCGGCTGGCGCTACTGTCACAGGGAAGATCACTCAGCTCGTCAAGTCGGGAAAAGTCAAGGGTAAAGCCCAAATGTCCCTGACCCTCACCGCCCTTGAGGTGGGAGGCGAATCCTACAGGATCGACACCAACACCTTGAGTTTCGAAGCCCAGGGAACGGGCTCACGTGATGCCAAACGCATTGGGATCGCTTCGGGAATCGGGGCGGTGGTCGGTGCAATCGCCGGGGGCGGCAAAGGAGCTGCTATCGGTGCCGCCGTTGGAGCGGGTGCCGGAACCGGTGTGACCCTGGCAACCCCTGGAGACGAGGTCGAGTTCCCGACCGAGCAGCGCATGAGCTTCAAACTCGACAAGACGGTGGAACTGCCGATCATCCGGTAGTTCGCCGGTTTCGAGTTTCGCCCCTTCAATTACCTGTTGAGATGTCCCTGGGAAACCAGGAGTTCCGCGTTGAGTAACGAGCCTCCTGCGGCGCCCCGGATGGTGTTGTGGGACATGACGGCCAGCCGCAAATCGAACAGAGTGTCGGGACGGACTCGTCCCACGACGGTGGTCATACCACCCCCGGTCATCCGATCCAGCCTCGGCTGAGGCCGCGAAGCCTCGTCGCGAACCAGGATCACCGGCTCGGGGCGGGAGGGCAATTCCCGGCAGGCTTCAGGGAGCGCGTACTCCGCCAGGGCAGTCTTCGCTTCTTCGGCCGACGCCGGGTTGGACAGTTTGACGGTCAGGCAGACAAGGTGACCGTCGGAGACGGCAACCCGGTTAGCGTGTGCGGAAATCGTGAAATCCGCCAGTTCAATTGCGTCTCCGTTGAGACTTCCCAGCATCTTGCGCGGTTCCCACTCAACCTTCTCTTCTTCCCCCGAAATGTACGGAATCACGTTATCCACGATGTCGAGCGAGGCCACACCGGGATAGCCGGCGCCCGATATCGCCTGCATCGAAAAGGCCATTACCTTTTCCAGGCCAAAAGCATCGTAGAGGGCTTTCAGGGCGATCGTCATTCCAGTCGAAGTGCAGTTGGGGTTGGTGACGATGAACCCTTTCCATCCGCGCTCCCTTTTTTGCCGGTGGATCAACTCGGTGTGGTGGGGATTGACTTCCGGCAGGAGCACCGGGACATCGGACTCCCGCCGGTAGGCACCGGCGTTCGTGCAGACTCCCTTCCCCGCCTGTGCGAAAAGGGGCTCCAGTTCGCGGGCAACCCCGGACGGGAGAGCCGAGAACACCAAATCGGCATCCACCCTGTCCGGTTCCGTCGGGACGATTCGAAGATTCCTGAACGCCTTGGGCATCGGATCGGTAATAACCCAGTGGCAGGTTTCTTCATAAGTCTTGCCCACTCGCCGGGCCGACCCCGTCAGTGAGACCAATTCAAACCAGGGATGCCCTTCGAGCATCTGGACAAATCGCTGTCCAACGCTTCCGGTGGCACCCAAAACGGCGACTCTGGTTCTTCTTTCCATTTGATACCGATCCTTCTTAATCTTTTTTTCCGATCAGGCTGTGCAGACCGACTACTGCCGATTCCAGATCCTTGGCTTCCAGCACCAGGCTGATCGCTACTTCGGACGATCCCTGGGCGATAGCGATGACGTTTACGCCCCGATCCCCAAGCACACTGAAAACCCTGCCGGCGACTCCCGGTGTGTGCCGCATTCCCGACCCGACCACCGTCACGATGACCATCTCGGACGACGCCCAAATCCGGTCGATGTCCCTGGCGTTCAGTTCCGAAGCAAAGGCCTTCTCGAGGGCGTTGACCACGATCAGACTTCGTACAGTCGGAACGGCGAAACAGATGCTCTGTTCCGAGGAGGCCTGGCTGATCAAAGTGACATTGGTGCCGGTGGCTGCGACGGCAGCAAACGCCCTTGCCGCGACGCCGGGAACCCCCAACATTCCTCTCCCTTCGATCGTAATCAGGCACTCGCCCTTGATCGAGGTGACGGCCTTGATCACTTGTGTGGTGTGCTCGTTGCGCGCGACCAGCCTGGTTCCGGGATGGTGCGGCTGGAACGTGTTACGAATGGACAATCCGATCCCGGCTTCCACCACCGGGCGAATCGTCATCGGATGGAGGACCTTCGCCCCGAAGTAAGCCAACTCGGCCAGCTCACGGTATGAGAGCGAGGGAATCGTCTGTGCGGCAGGAACGACCCGTGGGTCGGCGGTCATGACTCCGTCAACGTCCGTCCAGATCCAGACGTCCTGAGCACTCAGAACCGCTCCCACGAGAGCCGCCGAGTAGTCACTACCTCCTCGGCCCAGGGTCGTTGTGATTCCATCCGGGGTGCTGCCGAGAAAGCCGGTCACGACCGGTACGATTCCCTCGTCGAGAAGAGGGAACAGGAGCTGATGCGCCTTTTCACGGGTCGCCGAAAGGTCAGGATGGGCCGACTGAAAGTTGGAGTCGGTGATCACGAAGTCGATCGCATCGACGAAGCGTGCCGGGACACCCCGCTCCGAAAGAACCGCCGAAACCAGTCGCACGGAGAGTTTCTCTCCGATCGAGGCGACGGCGTCGAGGGCGCGCGGAGTCGCCTCTCCGAGAACCGCGATGGCCCCGCAGAGGTTCCGGAATTCCTCCGTCAGCAGATGTAATTCCTCGGTGAACGAGCCCAGTCTGGTTTCATCCTGGAGAAGGCGCCGGGCCACGGCGAGATGTCGCGCCTCCAACGCTATTGCGGCTTCGGGTCCTACGGTCCGACTGCCCGCCGCGGCCTTTGCCGCGCTTTCCAGGAGCAGGTTGGTGACCCCGGACAGCGCCGAAAGGACGACCACAACACCCTTCCAGGTTCGATTGCTCTCCTTCACTATGGAAGCCACCTGCTCGATCGCTTCCTCGCTTCCGACCGAAGTTCCCCCGAACTTCATCACCAATATCGACTGATTCTGTGACTCTGCCGCCATGCGAATTCTCCGGATACAAAAACCAGGAAGTATAAATCATATCGAAGTTAATTGAAATCAACCCTCAGATCGGGCGGGACGGGATTGACAAAGGGGTCCCTGGTCGGATACCTTACCGGATCGACGAAGGCTGAAATCGTGGTAAACGGAATGATCAACACCCTCAATCTGCTCTCCCTCGTACTGGTACTAGTACTTATTACCGTCAACAGCGGCTGGCGGATGAGGGGGGCTCATTCGTCGACGATACGCTAAGAGCCGCAGACCAGAAAGAGCCAGACAGGCCCCCGAAAATCGGGGGCTTTTTTTTTGGGGTTGAATTCGAATGTTGTGAAGTAAGGCAGAAAGGCGGGAAATCACGAGGAGAATTCCAAGGTCAAGTCCGCCCTCTGCCGCAGGAACCAGAAAGGGAAAGAGCAAACCGCATGAGATCAGACCGGATCAAGAAAGGCTTCGAGCGATCGCCCCACCGATCACTTCTGAAGGCGACCGGAGTAACAGACGCGGACATGGGCAAGCCCTTTGTCGCCGTCTGCAACAGCTACATCGACATCATTCCGGGCCATGTTCACCTGCAGCGTTTCGGCGCGCTGATCAAGGAGGCGGTCCGCCAGGCCGGCGGGGTTCCCTTCGAGTTCAACACGATCGGCGTCGACGATGGCATCGCAATGGGTCACGTCGGAATGAACTACTCCCTGCCAAGCCGGGAACTCATCGCCGACTCGGTCGAAACGGTTGTCAACGCTCACGCGTTCGATGCCATGATCTGTATCCCGAATTGCGACAAGATTGTCCCCGGAATGCTTATGGGCGCCCTTCGGGTCGACATTCCCACGATCTTCGTCAGTGGAGGACCGATGGCGGCAGGCAAGATGCCCGATGGGCGGGCTGTCGATCTCGTTAGCGTTTTCGAAGGAGTCGGCGCATACAGGGCGGGTAAGATCGACGAAGACGAACTCAAACTCCTCGAGGACCACGGCTGCCCATCGTGCGGATCCTGTTCCGGAATGTTCACGGCGAACAGCATGAACTGCCTGCTCGAGGCGATCGGCCTTGCCCTGCCCTACAACGGGTCGGCCCTTGCCGAAACCGAGGAGCGGCGGCAACTGGCCCGGACGGCGGCGACGTCCTTGATGACTCTTATCGAACTTGACCTGACACCTCGAAAGATTGTGACGAGGGACGCGATTGACGATGCCTTCGTCCTCGACATGGCGATGGGCGGAAGTACGAACACGGTGCTTCATACTCTGGCGGCCGCTTACGAAGCCGAGGTGGACTATCCCTTTGCCCGAATCAACGAAGTGGCCGCGCGCGTCCCCCAGATCTGCAAGGTGAGCCCGGCCAGCAAGTGGCACATGGAAGATGTTCACCGGGCCGGTGGGATTCCTGCTATCCTTAAGGAAATCAGTCGCCGGGACAACGTCCTGCATCTCGACCGACCGACCGTGACCGGCAAAACCCTTGGCGAGAACATCGCATCCGCGGAAATTCGCGACTCTGAAGTCATCAGGAGTTGCGAGAATGCCTACTCCAAGACGGGTGGCCTGGCGGTGCTGACCGGAAACCTGGCACCGGAGGGTGCCGTGATCAAGGCGGGCGGCGTGGCCGGAGCTCGGCAACATCGCGGTCCCGCCCGAGTGTACGAGAGTGAGGAAGACGCTGCCCAGGGCATCCTGGGCGGTGAAGTAAAGCCCGGTGAAGTGGTTGTGATTCGTTACGAGGGCCCTAAAGGCGGCCCGGGGATGCAGGAAATGCTTGGACCGACCGCCCAGCTCCAGGGAATGGGTATGGGCGAGACCGTCGCACTCGTGACCGATGGTCGGTTCTCGGGAGGAAGCCGCGGGATGTCGATCGGACATGTCAGTCCGGAAGCAGCCGCGCGAGGGCCGATTGCAGCCCTCCGCGACGGAGATATTATCCGGATCGACCTCGACCAGCGCAGTCTCGACGTTGAACTGAGTGACGAAGAGATTACCGGCCGGCTCTCGGAATTGCCCCCGTTTGAGGCAAAGATCGAGAGTCGATGGCTGCGACGCTATTCCCGGCTGGTCAGCAGTGCCAGTACCGGAGCAGTTTTCCTGGACTGAGATCAAGGAGCGGCCGGCTTCGCGGCGGCTAACTTAGGAGAGAAGATCATCATGAAACTTACAGGAGCAGAAATACTCTGGGAGAGTTTGCTGCGCGAAGGCGTTGACCTGGTGTTCGGGTACCCGGGCGGGGCCATCCTGCCCGCCTACGACGCTATGACCAAGTATCCCCAGATTCATCATGTCCTGGTTCGCCACGAACAGGGCGCGTCTCACATGGCCGACGGCTACGCCCGGGCAACCGGAAAAGTCGGAGTCGCCCTGGCGACCAGCGGCCCGGGAGCCACGAATCTCGTGACCGGAATCGCAACGGCTATGCTCGATTCGTCGCCGACGGTGTTTATCACCGGCCAGGTGGCTACGTCGGTCATCGGGTCCGATGCATTCCAGGAAATCGATATCACCGGTATCACGCTTCCTATCACCAAACACAACTATCTGGTGACCGACGTCGAAGATCTGGCTGCCACCGTTCGCGAGGCATTTCACATTGCCAGGAGCGGGCGGCCCGGACCGGTGCTGATCGACATCCCCAAGGATGTCCAGATCAAGGCGACCGAGTTCGAGTACTCCAACGAACCGATCTACCTCCCGAACGAGCGTCCGATCGGAGCCGCGAGCGGAGATGAGATCGAACAAGCCCTCAAGCTGCTTTCCGAAAGCCGGCGGCCGTTGATTCTCGCCGGACACGGGATCAGTCTCTCCGGCGCGGAGAGCGAACTGCTGAGATTCGTCGAAAAAGCCCGCATCCCGGTGGCCCTGACCCTGCTGGGCAAGGGTACCATGCCGGAATCCCACCCCCTTTGCCTGGGGATGATGGGAATGCACGGCGAAGCTCACGTCAACATTGCCATCCAGGAGGCAGACCTTGTGCTGGCCCTGGGAATGCGTTTCGACGACCGTGTCACCGGCGATCTCAAGACCTACGCTCCCAAGTCGAAGAAGATCCACGTCGACATTGATGCTTCCGAAATCCACAAAAACGTCTGCGTCGATCTTGGTATCGTGGGCGACCTCAAACAGGTTCTCGAACAGCTCATCCCGATCGCGGAAGCCACCGACAGCAGCGCCTGGATCGAGACCATCAAGAAGTGGCAGGACGACCGGCAAACCCGGGATATCTACAATGCCCCGGAAGACGGCAAACTGTATGCCGCCCACGTAATCCGGGATCTCTGGAAATACACCTCCGGAGATAGCATTACGGTCACCGACGTCGGCCAGCACCAGATGTGGGAAGCCCAGTACTACCTTCACGAGCGGCCTCGAACGCTGATCACGAGCGGCGGGCTGGGCACCATGGGATTCGGTTTACCGGCGGCCATTGGCGCCAAGATGGGACTCCCGAAAGAAGAAGTCTGGGCCATCGTCGGCGACGGCGGTTTCCAGATGACCATGACTGAGCTCGCCACCGCCGTTGAGCAGAAGGTCGGCGTCAACATCGCAATTATCAACAACAACTACCTCGGCATGGTTCGACAGTGGCAGGAGTTCTTCTACGAAGAACGCTACCATGCGACTCCGATGGGTAGCCCCGATTTTTGCAAGCTTGCCGACGCTTACGGTATTCCCAACCTGAAGGTGACCCGGCGCGATCAGATTGAGGAATCGGTCCAGTTCGCCCGCAGCCACCGGGACACGCCCGTTCTCGTCGAGTACGTGGTGGAGAAGCACGACATCGTCTATCCCATGGTTCCGGCGGGTGCCGCACTTCACAACATGATTCGCCGGCCCTTTGCAGTTGCCGCCAAGAAGGAGTAAGCGCCATGAAATATTCCATGAGTGCCCTGGTCGAAAACAAGCCCGGCGTCCTGAATCGGGTGGTGAGCCTGTTCCGGCGCCGAAACTTCAACATAGACAGTTTGACGGTCGGCCGGACCGACAATCCGGAACTCTCGCGGATGACCATCCTGATCGAAGGAACTGAAGCCGAATCGCGCAAGGTGGAGAAATGCCTCTACAAGTTGCCCAATGTGGTTCACGTGGAGCCCCTTCACGACAAGCCTTCGGTCACCCGGGATCTGGCCTTGATCAAGGTCAAGGTTGACAGCCAGACCCGTCCCGAGGTCATGCAGCTGTGCAGCATCTTCCGGGCCCGGGTGGTCGATGTCGCCAAGACCTCGGTGATCGTGGAGATCACTGGGGAAGAAGACAAGATCGAAAGCTTCAGTGAGCTCCTGCGCACGATCGGGATCATCGAAATGGTCCGGACGGGAATCGTCGCCATGGGCCGGGGCCAGCACTCGGTAGCGCCACTGGCGTCCTACCGGGGAACGGCTGCCAAGCCCAGCCGGAGCGTTCTGTAGGAGCCGCTTCGACGACAACGGAAGACGGGCGTGGGAGGGGCGCCCCGCCCGCCTTCCGATTAAAGCCGCTGTGCGCCCATGGTTTCTAGTTCAATATGCCGCTCCCGGGCTAGCGGCGGAGAGAGCCCCTGGATTCCGGGGCTCACCCGAGAGACAAGCGGGAACCGCTTGTCTCTCGCTGCAACCGCGCAATCCGTAACTCACTAAATTGCTGCTGGACAACTGATCATCCCCTCGTGCTAGCATGTTCCATTCTGTGAACATTTTCCACGGCACGAATCGATTCAACTCCTCCCGGACCGATATCCATGGAACATCAGCCGCCTGTTGACTCAAAAGTCGCCTCGTCCAGCAAACTGGTTCCTCCGGGCATCCTCTGGCCCTTCATCTTTCTGACCAGCTGTTTTGCCTGGTGGGGTCTGGCGAACAACATGACCGACACGCTCCTGGCCGCGTTCAAGCGGATCATGAGCATGTCCGACTTCCAGACTTCCTGGATCCAGATTGCCTTCTACGGATCCTATTTCTGCCTGGCTCTGCCAGCGGCCATCTTCATTAAGCGGTTCACCTACAAAGCGGGCGTTCTACTGGGACTCGGGCTCTTCGTGGCGGGGGCACTGCTCTTCTACCCGGCCAGCAAAACGATGGTCTACTGGCATTTCCTGGCTGCCCTGTACATCCTGGCCGGCGGGCTCTCGATCCTGGAGACCTCGGCCAACCCGTACATCATCGCCATGGGGCCGGAGGAAACCGGCACGCGGAGGCTGAACCTCGCCCAGTCGTTCAACCCGATCGGGTCGATCCTGGGAGTGTTCCTGAGCAAGTGGTTCATTCTGTCCCACCTCAATCAAGCTTCAGCGGCCGATCGGGCGGCCATGAGCCCCGAACAACTGAAGACGATCCAGTCCGGTGAACTTTCGGCGGTCATGGGACCCTATGTCGGCGTCGCTCTATTCCTCCTCCTGCTGTGGGTCCTGATCGCGACGATCAAGATGCCGGAAGCGTCCGATTCAGGTTCGGACCTGAATCTCGGGCAGACATTCCGCCGGCTGATCCACAATCGTCATTACGTCTGGGGAGTGGTAGCCCAATTCTTCTACGTCGGGGCCCAAATCGGGGTCTGGTCGTTCACGATCCGCTACGTCATGCAGGAACTCCACCTGAATGAGGAACAGTCTTCCAGCTACTACCTGGCCGCCCTGATCCTCTTCACGGTTTCCCGCTTCGCCTGCACCGGGCTGATGAAGTTCTTTGCTCCCGGGACGCTTCTTTCGTTCCTCGCGCTTCTGGCAATCGGCTGCACGCTGACGGTAATTTACGGGGGAGGCTTCGTGGGATGTGTCGCGCTGGTCTGCATCTCCGGCTGCATGTCACTGATGTTCCCGACCATCTACGGCCTGTCAGTGCGCGGCCTCGGTGACGACACGAAGATTGGCGGGTCCGGGCTGATTATGGCCATCCTGGGCGGAGCCGTCCTGACCGCGATCCAGGGGCAGGTTTCCGACGCCACTTCCAGCATCAACATGTCTTACTGGGTACCGCTGGGGTGTTTCGTCGTGATCGCCTACTACGGGTTGGTCGGATACCGGCTCGATCTCCGTCGGGCCAACAATTCCCGATAGCGACCAGCCTCTTCCCTGGCGACCGGCTTGGTGTTACATTCCGGGGCGAATGTGGCACAAACAAGTTGAAAACGTCTACCTGAATCAGGCACCGGTGACACCCCTGGTACCCGTCCGCAGGGATCCCGACGGGCCGGTCATCTGGTGCAAACTCGAATTCCTCAATCCCAGCGGATCAACCAAGGACCGAATCGCCAACTACATTCTAGGCAAAGCCCTGAGACAGGGGCGGCTGGCCGAGGGTCAGACTGTCATCGAGGCATCCAGCGGGTCAACCAGCATCGCGATGGCTCTGGCCTGCGCGCAGTTCGGACTACACTTTGTCGCCGTGATGCCGGAGGGGGTCAGTGCGGAGCGGGTCATGATCATCCGGGCGTACGGAGGCGAGGTCGTCATGACTCTTCGGGAAGAGGGCATCCATGGGTCGATTTCCCGGGCAGAAGCTCTCGCTGAAGAACGCTCGGCGTTTCTGCCCCGCCAGTTCAGCAACCCGGACAATGCCGAGGCGCACCGTCGCCAGACCGCGCAGGAGATCATGAACCAGATCCCCTCGGGGCAGGTTGATGCCGTGGTCAGCGGAGTAGGGACCGGAGGAACCCTGGTCGGCCTCCTGGAGGGATTCCACGACCACGGGTGTGAAACGCGCCCCTTCTACGCCCGGCCGGTCCATGGAACGGCGCTCAGGGACGCCGAATGCTGCAGCTTCAGCCCGTGCATTCCGGGAGTGATGGAAGGGCTCTCCGAGATCTTTCGCGGCGCCGACCTTTCCGGGCTCAAAACGATTGAAGTCGAGGACCGGGCGGCCTTGGAGGCGGCACGCTGCCTGATGCGAAGCGGCTTTCCCGTCGGCGCCAGTTCCGGACTGAACTTCCTGGCCGCCCAGGAAGCCGCCCGGCAACTCGGGGCCGAGGCTACCGTGGTCACGGTCTTTCCGGACCGCATGGAACGCTATTTCTCGACGGAACTCTTTCATCCGGTAGACTGACGCCACACCCAGAGCCGGGGCTAAGGAAACGCGGCCCCAACGCTTCCGGGGTGCGGCAATCAAGACCTGGTCCGGCGCAGCTTCTCGAACGCAGGCCCGGCAAGGGCCTGCCTCTGTGTCCGGCGCGAACCGCACGACGCAGACAACTCAGAACAGCGTCAACTGACGGGGAGTCTGCGGCAGAACCTTTCTCGATTTTGAAGTTCCGACCGAGCGTTCGTCGAGCGCCGGCCCCTGGACCCTCCGGGCCTGGGTGATTTCCTCAAGAGACGGTTGGTCCTCAAATGCGAGGCCCGATTCGGACCAGGACTCCAGTCGCCTTGACTCGAGGTCAAGTCGACGGATGGCGGCCAGGCGGTCGTCATTTCCCAACCGGGCGCGGTCAACGGCTCCACGGAGGACACGAATGGTCTCGTCATAGACCTTGAGGGGAACCGGGAAGGGATGTCCGTCTTTGCCACCATGGGCAAATGAAAAACGGGCCGGGTCCTGAAAACGGCATGGAGCACCGTGAATCACCTCAGCAACCAGCGCCAAAGCTTCCAGGGTGCGCGCACCGACTCCGGGAGTCATCATCAGATCCTGAAAATCGACCGGGCCGCGCCGCGCCGCCGACAGGAGAGTGGCGCGGAGTCGGGGCAGATTCACGTCGCGCGTCCGGACATCATGGTGAGACGGCAGCTTCAAGGTACCAACAACCTGGTCAGGATCCGAAATCAGCGCGACCTGAGTTTCCCGGGAGATACGGGCCCGCCTGTCGGTCAGGTTGAGGATCTCCCCTTGGGTCGGTCCTTCAATTGCACTGTGGGGTTCCTCGACAAAAGAGGAGACCCGCGTCGACAGCCAGTGGTACCGCCGCGCCTGGCGCAGCTCGGGGTTCATTCCCTGCTGCACGACGGCCCAGTTCCCCTTGTCGGTCACAATGAACCCATGGAGATAGAGCTGGTATCCGTCCTGAACGGCGGCACTGTCCACCTTGGCCACAAGCCGGCTCTTCTCGGCCAGGCCCTCGCCATCGAGCCCCCGGCCCTGTCCGACCGCGATCAGCTCCTGCGGAGTCCTTCGAGAATGCCTTCCCCGACCGCCGCAGACGTGAATGCCCAGTTCCCACTGCACCGGCTCGAGTCCCCGCTTCAAGGCCCCGAGAACACTCGTCGTAATCCCCGAAGAATGCCAGTCCATCCCCATAACGGCACCGAACGACTGAAACCAGAAGGGATGGGACAGTCGAGCCAGAAACTCATCCCGCCCGTATTCTCCGACGATTGCTTCGGTGACGACCCGGCCCAGGCGGGCCATCCGCCCGGCCAGCCAGGCCGGCACGCGCCCCCCATGAAGCGGCAGGTCAGCACTCCCCGTACGAACGCTCATCGAGGACAGTATAGCCGGGGACTCTCACGGAATC
This sequence comes from uncultured Acidobacteriota bacterium, assembly GCA_963777605.1. Taxonomy (GTDB): domain Bacteria; phylum Acidobacteriota; class UBA6911; order RPQK01; family JAPXNP01; genus CAVZRV01. Next base: position 51,918 of record CAVZRV010000030.1, on the reverse strand, counting down.
TTGGCTGCCCATACCGGAGGATCCGGCACTGATCGGTTGGAGGACGGATGCGCGATCTCCATACCCCCGGGTTTCATCGATTCATCGCCCGTTCACTTTCTCTTCGAGGCCTGAAGGAACCGCTTCCTGAGCCGCACCGACTTCGGGGTGACCTCCAGGGCTTCGTCCTCGCGAACGTACTCGAGCGACTGCTCCAGGCTCATCCGCCGCGGCGGAATCAGGTGAATGAGTTCGTCGGATGTCGAGGAGCGCATATTGGTCAACTTCTTCTCCTTGGTGATGTTCACGTCGAGATCCTGTGGACGGGCATTCTCGCCCACGATCATCCCTTCGTAGACTTCTTCTCCCGGGAGCACGAACAATTCACCTCGCGGCTGCAGGTGCTCAATCGCGTAGCCGGTAGCGCGTCCGGGGCGGTCCGAAACCATGGCCCCACTGCTGCGTTGGGAGATCTCGCCCTGCCAGACGTCGTAGCCGTCGAAAACATGGGTCAGGATTCCGGACCCGCGCGTGTCGGTCAGGAACTGCGAGCGGAAGCCGAGCAGACCTCTCGATGGAATGCGAAACTCCATCCGAACCCGACCAGTGCCGTGATTAACCATCTTGGTCATCCGGCCCTTGCGAATCCCAACCGCTTCCGTGACGACGCCGATGTACTCCTCCGGGCAATCGATAACCAGGCTCTCCATCGGCTCCATCACCTGCCCGTCCTCGAGGTGAGTCAGGACCTGGGGCCTCCCGACGGTCATTTCGAAGTCCTCTCGTCGCATCATCTCGATGAGAATGGCCAACTGTAGTTCACCCCGGCCGGAAACCTGAAAGCAGTCGGGTGAATCGGTGGGTTCCACCCGGATGGAGACATTGGTCAGGGTCTCGCGGTCCAGCCGCTCCTTGATCTTCCGGGACGTGAGGTACCTCCCGTCCCTGCCCGAAAAGGGCGAATCGTTGATTGAAATCGTCACGGCCAGAGTCGGTTCGTCTACCCGGATCCCCGGAAGCCGGAGCGGCCGCTCCACCGCGGTCACCGTCTCGCCGATGCTGATTTCCTGAATCCCGGCAATCGAAACAATGTCACCGGCGCGGGCCGCGTCGATCTTGACTCGCTTGAGCCCGTCGTAGCCAAACAGGCCGGTGACGTCAACCGGGACCATCGAATCGTCATTCCGGGCCAGCATGGCTTTCTGCCGGGTCTTCAACGAGCCGTTGAAGACCCGTCCAACGGCAAGACGTCCGACGTAGTCGTCATAGTCGAGGCTGGTCACCAGGAACTGCAGGGGAGCATCCGGATCGAAGCGAGGACCGGAAAACGTCGCGAGGATCTGTTCGAACAGGGGAACCAGGGTCTGGTCCTCTCCCTCGGGCTCGGTTCGGCAGACTCCTGCCCGAGCATTGCAGTAAAGAATCGGGAAGTCGAGTTGATCGTCCGAGGCATCCAGGTCGATAAAGAGGTCGTAAACCTCGTCGAGGACTTCTTCGATACGGGCGTCGGAGCGGTCGATCTTGTTGATGACCAGGATCGTCGGCAGGCTCGCTTCCAGCGCCTTCCGGAGCACGAAGCGGGTCTGTGGAAGCGGTCCCTCGCTTGCATCGACCAGGAGCAGGACTCCGTCCACCATCTTGAGGGTTCGCTCGACTTCGCCTCCGAAGTCGGCGTGTCCCGGAGTGTCGACGATGTTGATTCGAACACCTCGATAGAAGATCGAAGTATTCTTCGCCATGATGGTGATTCCCTTTTCCCGCTCCAGGTCAATGGAGTCCATCACCCGCTCGGCGACCTGCTCGTTGTTTCGAAAAATCCCGCTCTGCCACAGCATCGCATCCACCAGGGTCGTCTTGCCGTGATCGACGTGAGCGATGATGGCCAGGTTTCTTATGTCTTCTCGTGTGTTCAAACTAGTTCCTCGATTCAACTCAGGAGGTTTAGGATCTCAGATTCAAAGCGGGCGTCGTCGCCCTCACTGTAGTCGATATGGCAGCTGACCACCCGGCCCTTCTGGTCAATCAACAGCGACGTCGGGAACACCCGGACATGGAACAATGAGCGCACGATCTCCCTCTTTCCTTCTCCGTTCTCCAGGAAGCGATAACTCAGGCCGTTCTTCTCGATGAACTCTTCTGCTCCTTCAGTGTCGCGCACCGCTTCCACGGCGATAAACTCGACACCACGATCCCGAAACTTCTCGTAAAGCGACTGGAGGCGTGGCAACTCCACGCGGCATCCCCCTCATGTCGGGAACCAGAAGGCCAGGAAGGTGACCTTTCCGTTGCCCGGCTCGTAGGTGAATTCCTTTCCGCTGTAATCCAGAGCCTGAAAGCCTGGCATCTCCGGCGCCACCTGGACTCGCCGGTCGGCACAAAATCGATCGAACTCCTTTTCGGGATGCCCGGTCGCAAGATACGCCTTTCTAAACAGCCCGAGTGCCTCCTCGTTGCGTCCGATCAGGGCGGGACGCTCCAGCACGTCCATCGCCTTCTGGTTCTCTCCCGAAGCGATCAAGGCCTCTCCCCACATTTCGTCCAGCGAAGTAAAGCCAAGACCCACGAAATTACGAATCTCGTCCTGGTTAGCCGACTCGAAATCCTTGAGAGCGTCACCGACGGCACCCTGGCGAAAACGGGCCTCTCCGAGATACCGATAAAGGTCGGCCTTCTGCATCCGGAGTTCGAAATCAATCTGGGCTTCGTTCAGTTCCTCGCCTCCCGACCTGTTCTTGAGATAATCGGGGGAAAGGAGATCGAGGGTGACTTGAGCCTCTCTTTCCACCAGGCCCCAGTCACCGGCTGCCACCGCTCCATCAACGATCGCCGTCCGGTCGGAGAGGCTCGCCTTCGAACCCAGTTTGTCCGCCAGAGCCGCGATTGACTCTCCCATGCCCGCCTTTCCGTACAACCGCAGGAGAACCAGGCGTCCCGCCTCAATTTGGCGCTGATCGGACAACCCGGCCAGCCTGGACTGGGCAAACGCGACCGCCCCTTTTGGGTCAGTCACGGCGGTACCATAGTAGTCACGGGTTACCGCATCGACCACTTGGACCGTATATGGACTGTCGGGGTACTTGTCCAGGAAGTCGGTGGCCAAGCGGAGTTTCTCTGCAGGGTCCTTGCTCTGCTGATACGATTGCATGGCCTGGCGAAATTCCTGGGCCTCGGCCTTGGCTGTCGGCCCGCTCTGCGAAGAGCACCCGGCTGCAGTGAGCAGCAGCAGGAGGCCCAAGAACACGTTCCACATAGCAATTCTCGTCATCATTCTTCCTCTACGAATTCGACTAGCGGGATGAATCAGGAGTCCCGTTTCTTGAGGTTCTTCAACACGCTGAAAGGCTGGTTGAAGCCCAAGGATTCGCTTTCCTGGCGGGGAGCCGGCTTACGTTGTTGAGGCGGTCTTCCGGGTGGGCGTCCACCCTGGGACTCCTTCCGAGGTTCCACGGGGACCGCAGCCTTGATGGAAAGCGAAATCCGACGTCGCTTCAGGTCAACCTCGAGCACCTTCACCTTCACCAGCGCCCCGGCACGGACAACTTCACGGGGATCCCGGACGAAACGATGCGACAACTCCGAAACGTGAACCAGGCCGTCCTGGTGGACTCCGATGTCCACAAATGCCCCGAAATTGGTGACGTTGGTGACGACACCTTCCAGCACCATTTCGGGTTTCAGATCTTCAAGTGTTTCGACCCCCTCCTGAAACGTGGCCGTTTTGAACTCGGGTCGAGGGTCCCGACCCGGTTTTTCCAACTCCTTGAGGATGTCAAGTACCGTAGGCTCGCCGAATTGCTCCGTGGTGAAGTCCGCCGGTTTCAGCCGGGACAGCAATTCGCGATCGCCGGCCAGGTCCTTGAGCGACTTCCCGGTGATCCGGACGATTCGCTCAACAACTTCGTAGGCTTCGGGGTGCACCGCCGTCGCATCAAGGGGATTCTCGCCTGCCCGAATTCTCAGGAACCCGGCGCACTGTTCGAAGGTCTTGGGTCCGAGACCGGTCACCTGCATCAACTGCAGCCGGTTCCTGAACCCGCCCTTCTCATCCCGAATTCGAACGATGTTGGCGGCCGTGACTGGCCCCAGGCCGGACACCCTGATCATCAACGGTATCGACGCCGTATTGAGTTCGACCCCGACCGCATTGACGCAATCTTCCACGATGGCGTTTAGTTTTCGTGCCAGGTGAGCCTGGTTGACATCGTGCTGGTACTGGCCCACGCCGATGGCCTTGGGGTCGATTTTGACCAATTCCGCGAGAGGATCCTGGAGCCGCCGGGCAATCGAAATCGCGCCCCGCAGGCTGACATCGACCTCGGGGAATTCTTCCGAGGCAAACTCGGATGCCGAGTAGACGGATGCACCGGCCTCCGAAACGACGACGGGCGTCAACTTCAACTCGGGGTGAAGCGAGCTCAGCTCTCGGGCCAACTGGTGGGTCTCGCGCGAGGCCGTCCCGTTCCCGATGCTGATCAAATCGACCCCGTGGCGGCGAACCAGCCGGGCCAGTGTTTCTATCGACGGCTTCCACTCCTTTCGAGGTTCGTGGGGATAGATCGTGGCGGTCTCCAGAAGCTTGCCGGTCGGGGCCACCACAGCCACCTTGACTCCGGTCCTCAAGCCGGGGTCCAACCCCATGGTCGCCCGCGAACCGGCCGGCGCGGCCAGCAGCAGGTCCCTCAGGTTCTCGCCGAACACCCGGATCGCCTCCTCATCGGCCTGCTCCCGCAACTGGTTTTCGATGTCGCTTTCAAGGCGATTCAGGATCTTGACCTTCCAGGCCCACCGCACCGTCTCCCTCAACCAGTCATCCCCAGGTCGCCCCTGGTGCTCGATTCCGAAGCAAGCCGCGATCATCGCCTCGGGATGCGTCATTCCCGAAGCCACGGCCGACGAATCGGAGGACGGTTCCTCCGGCTCGGGCACTACCGCCAGGCGCAGGATTTTTTCCCTGCGCCCCCTGAGGAGGGCCAGGATGCGGTGTGACGGGAGCCTTCTCAGCGGCTCGCTGAAGTCGAAGTAATCGGAGAACTTGGCTCCTTCCTCTTCCTTGCCGGAAACAACCGACGACTGCCACAACCCGTTTCCCCAGACGAAGTCTCGCAAAGTGCCTACCAGCTCGGCGTCCTCCGAAAAAACTTCCATGAGAATCTGGCGGGCTCCGTCCAAAGCTGCCTCTACGTTGTCTACCCCTTTGTCTCCATCGACAAAGGCAGCGGCCCGCTCCACGGGGACGACGGAGGGATCTCTCAACAAATCAGTGGCCAACTGCTCCAGGCCGGCCTCCCGAGCGATCTGTGCTTTGGTGCGCCTCTTGGGGCGATAGGGAAGGTACAGGTCCTCCAGACGCACCAGCGTCTCCGCGGAGTGGATTGCAGCTTCGAGCTCCGGCGTGAGCTTCTCCTGCTCCCGGATCGTTCCCAGGATGAAGTTCCGTCTTTCCTCGAGCTGCTTCAGGTACGCGAGGCGTTCTTCAAGAGTCCGTAACTGGCGATCGTCCAAGCCGCCGGTCGCTTCTTTACGATATCGTGCGATGAACGGTACCGTCGATTCTTCGAGAAGCCGGGCCGCCGCCCTGACCTGGTCGATGCCGACGCCGATTTCCGTGGCTATTTTCTCGTGTATCAACTGCATCTGAAGACAAACATCCCAACGTTTACACTGGAGATTCAGGCTAATTTTCGATCACCAGACCACTACGGTCTGGCCCGTCACCGGAGCGGACGGAGGGGCAACAAGGGCGGAACCGTCCATTCTGGCCTCTACAAAATACTCAATGTCCGAGTCACCGATCCGGGCTGACTCCAGTATTATCCGATAAACGCCCCGTTCTCCGCTCATAAAGGTCTCTTCCGAGAACTCACCGTCGCCGAGCATCCTCCAGTGGAGCACAACCTCGCTCGGGGGAATCCGGCTCAGGACGATCGCCTCCAGTCGCAAATCCTCACCTCTTTCGAGGGTTCCCCGCCTGGTCGGGAGAAAGAGCCGGTCCGGCCCCTGGTAGTCCCTTGCGAGTTCAAGTCCTGGAACCGGTTTTCCCAGGAGCTTCTCGAGGGCGTCGTCGTACTCCGTCAATCGTTTCAGGTTGGCGAGGTTGTGCTGTTCCAGGTTGGCGATCGTCCCCATTCCGCCGGTCGTGCTGACGTACTTCAGCAGGAGGGTCCCCATCTCGCTCCATTCCCGGGCTGCCCGCTCCCGCAGTGGCAGAATCTCCTGCTCAGTCCTGATCCGTGCCTGTACCCGGCTTCTCTCCCTCTGTGCGGCACCCACAGCCGCCTTCAGTTCGCCCAGGGTACAGCCGACCTCGGCCATCTGCCGGGAATAGACGAAACAGGTTCAACCAGTATTCAAACCGCTCCCTTGCGGCCGCTCCGGTGACCCTGGGTTCCAACGCCGCCAGTTCCTCCACAAACGAGAACCGGGGCGCCACTTCACTCCAGGGTTCCTCGTTGACCAAGACGCCGCCCGGCCCCTTACCCGCCCAGTCGGAAGCCCGGAAGAGATTGGCCTGCCGGGGACCCTGGCCGCTGTGATAGAGCGGCCCCCCGTCCACTTCGGTGAAGATCCGTGCCGCCTCCGGACCCGCATCCGGCCCAAACTGGGCGACCGCCCAATCCAGGTAAAAATCGTCGGAGGCCAGGTCACGACCGTCAGGAGATTCGGCCCAATCACGTACCGACCATCCGGCCTGGGCGAGGGCACCGAACGCCGGGCCGAGAGGACGCGTGCGCCAGTGGATCCCGAAGAGGCCGTCGCAACCGTAGCGCTGAGCATCCCGGGCATCACGCCGGACCCTCCCAACCCACAATTGCGGCGAGGTGAGCGCAGGGTCGTCTTCCAGCCACGGTATCGCCCACTTTGAACGGCCCTCTACCCGCCTGAACCCCTCTTCCACCGGGGTGAAACCGACCTCGCGGTTGATGCAGCTGAAGGCGATCTCCTTGGGCAGTTCCTGGTCGAACTGCGCCCGGTTCCCCGGAGGACCCAGGACCCATCCCGACGTGGCCAGCTCGAAGGGGACTCCAAGCTCCCGGGCAACCTCGTAGGCGACGAGTAAATCCTTGCGGGTCTGATCCACTTCCCGATCGGGAATCTCATCCCAGGTCCACGACTCGGGAGTCCAAAACCAGTAGTAGTCCAGTGGATGGGTCTTCATGATGCGGGTGAAGATCCCCCGGTAGACAGCGCGAACGGCATCCTCCGAGTCGGGGGCCATCCCCCGCCTGAGCAGTTCGGCCTGCACTGGTTCCGGGATGGTCAGTGGAGTTTCGGTTCCGACGCAGGTTCGGACTCCGAGCTTCCGGGCAAAGCCGAACGCGCTTCGCTGGAGTTTCCCGAACTCGTCGAAAATCCGTACATTCTCCTCCTGTCGATGCGGCCACGGCGAAATCCCGGCCATGTAGCCGGCTCCGTAGTCGTCCCGATCGAAAAGCTGCGATCCCCCCAGGTGGAAGGCCGATGTCTCCATCGTGTCGTAACCCCAGGTCCGGTCCCCGGTGTGAAAGTGCATCACCGGATACGCGGAACGGACCTGACCCCCATCGGCAACCTGGTCTTCGAGGCCGATCCACACCATCGGTTCCGGCTTCGATGCCCCGTCGAAAGGTTTGGAGGGATAGGTGTGAAAACCGATGAAGTTCAGCCGCATCTTCGCAAGCTGAGCGATGGTCGCTTTGTAGTCGTCCAGGTTCCACCAGTCAGGCCCCTCCGGAAAATCGTGAAAAGGCTGAATCCCCCGCAGCCGGAATGCGGGAGCCTCCACCAGGTTCAACAGCGGAAGCCGGAGGTCCTTTCGGATCTCCGGAATTGCGTCGCCATCCGGATAGAAGCGAACCCCGAGAGCCTCGATCAAGCGATAGGCACCGTAGAGTGTCCCGAGGTGACTGGCGCCCCGGACCAGGACTCCGCCGCTGCCCCGGTCTCCGATGCTGATTACCTGGTATCCCTGGTCATCCTGGATGTCGGTCGCCGGCGGGGACAGGACTCGCTCGACAGAAAGCGAGAACGGGGTTCCGATGGTGCAAAGGATAACCTGATTCGAGGTTGTCGCCGACGGTTCGTCAACCGTCCGGATGTCACCCAGTTTCCCGGTCGTCAGGTACCAGTAGCGCCGGAGTTCCTTGGCTGCCAATACTTCCAGGGGGTCTGCCACGGGTGAGATACCGATTGTGAGAGGTTGTTCACCGGTCGAACAGTTCGAGCACGCCAACACTCCGATGGTCAGACATAAGGACAGGACTCGTATGACCCACTCTCTCATCTCAAACTCCCTTGCGTTGAGCTGTTTCCTCAATCCAGTGGAGAACGTCTCCGAAATACTCTTCCTTCACCAGGTCGTTGTGCAGTTCGTGACAGGCTCCCGAATACTCCTTCAACGCAACGACAGCGGGCGGTGCTGCGGAGGCCAACCGCCGACTCCCCGAGATTGGAACGAGTCGATCTGCCGTGCCGTGACACAGCAGGACCGGAGTTCTCAAGCGGTTGGCCGAGTTGAAAACCCGCGACTGAGCTGAAAGCAACTCAGTCGCCAGGCGCGCCGAGCCGGTCCCGTGAACCAGCGGATCGTGCCGGTACCCGTCCTGCTCGTTCTCGCTGCGAGACAGCGTGGCAGGATCGATTCCCGCTCTGAGGGAAAAACCCGGCCAGAGCCTGGACAGCCAGGCAGCGATCTGCAGACGCCAGGCCGGAAGCCGGGGCTGTTCGAGAAGCGGGGCCGAGAGGATCGCCCCTTCGATCGAGTCCCGGTGCGTTTCGCGGGCGGTCGAATCAGCGGCCTCTTCGCCAAGAAGGAATTCCAGAATAATGAGGCCTCCCATGCTGTGACCGAGGAGAAATGACGGCCCGGAACCCTGCTTGTTAAGTTCGTCGAGAAAACGCGACAGGTCGTCTCGATACTGCTGCCACGCGAGAATGTGTCCGCGGCGACCGGAAGACCTTCCGTGCCCTCTCAGGTCGAACGCAAATAGCCCGTGTCCGGCGGATGTCAGCGAAACAACCAGTTCCTCGTACCTTCCAGAGTGGTCGCCGAACCCGTGGACGAGGCCGATCCTTGCGCCGGTCACCGGTTCGGGAACCCATCGCTGACAGAAGAGACGGGTACCGTCATCGGCTTCGATCCACGTTTCGGAGTGGTTCATTGTGAACCAAGCATACGGGAGACTGCCGCCGGAGAAAACCGGATTTCCCGGCTTCTTCGGGCGGGCGGAGTTTGCCCCTCGCGCCGTGATCGGCGATCATGTCGGCACGAGGTGTCATGCAAAGAAACTACTCCCGTTCGCTCCCGTTTTCGTGTGCCTTGATCCTGACCGCCGTCCTCACCGCCGGCGCCCAGACGTGCCTGGCCCGCGTCGTCCGACTGATGATCTCGGAACGTTCGCTGGTCGCGGATGGGTACTCTTTCGGCGGGGTTGGCCCCTACGAGCGCATTCGGGGCCGACTCGTCTACGCGGTCGCTCCCGCAAACCCTCACAACGCGGCGGTCGTTGACCTGAAACTGGCATCAAAGGGTCAGCTGAGACAGGATCTCTCGCGCATTGAAGGGGACGAAATAGTGGAAGTGATCGGCGAGGACGCTCGCAACGACGAGGGAGAAGTCGAGTTCGAGGGGGACTTCCTGTTGCTCAAGCCGGTCGAACTGTCGAAGGGAAATCACCGGCTGCTCTACGACGTCAACAACCGGGGCCTTCCCTTGATGCTGGGTTTCCTCAACGACGCGGAGTCAACCACCGATCCCAGAACCCTGGAGGACATGGGGAACGGCTGGCTCATGCGCCAAGGCTATTCCCTGCTCTGGTCGGGATGGAACTGGGACGTCGAGCGGGTGGGCGAGAAGCCGCTTCGGATCAACCTGCCGGTCGTCGTTCAACCCGACGGCAATCCGATGACGGGACTCGTCAATGCCGAACTGGCCGTGCAGGGTGACGACCAAACGCGGGTCGAGCGGCTGGCCTGGGGAGGAAGTCGCTGTTACCCGCTTGCCGAGGGATTCGCGTCAAAAGCGGTCCTGACGGTCCGCGATGATCCCGACTCCGCGGAACCGGCTCCCCGTGAGGTCATTCCGCATGACCGCTGGCAGTTCGCCAAACTCGACGCCTCGGGCAAGCCGATCTTCAGCCCGGTGCATGTCTACCTGCCGGAGGGCTTCCGCCGCGGCAAGCTCTACGAAGTCGTCTACACCGCGGCCTACCCCCGCCTCGTCGGCCTGGGCCTCACGGCGATTCGTGACGCCATTTCATTCTTCCGGTTCGACCGCCAGGATTCTGCGGGGACACCCAATCCGCTGGCGCCCGGGGGAGAGATCGATCCCGAGTACGCCTACATCTTTGGAATTTCACAGTCCGGCCGGGTAATCACGCACATGATCTACCAGGGATTTCACGTTGACGAGCGGGATCGCATGACATTCGACGGGGCGAGACCGCACGTTCCAGGAGGGGGCAAAGGCGGCTTCAACTACCGCTGGGCACAGACGACCCACCACCAGAAACACCTCGAAGGGAACGACTACCCGGCTGATTTCATGCCGTTCCTGTACGCCGAGGACGGAGTCGAGCAGTTTGATCCCCTGGGGCAAGAAGGGCGCCAGTATGGCGACGTCCTTCGGGAAGCCAAGCGCCTCGGCAAGGTCCCCAAAATCCTGGTGGCCAACCATGCCCTGGAGTACTGGACTCGCTCCGCCTCCCTGCTTCACATCAACCTCCAGGGAACGTCCGACCTGGACCTCAACTCAAACGTGCGCGTCTACATGGTCAACGGCGCACGCCATGGCAGCCCGGGAAAGGGTGCGTCCCGGACGTCCTCCGATGCAGAGCATTCAGTGGGGCAGGTGGACCAGCGCCCGGTTGGCCGGGCCCTGCTTGTCGCGCTCGATCGCTGGGTCTCCGAGGGAATTCTTCCGCCGCCCAGCCGGGTTCCCCGTATCGACCACGGAGAGTTGATCACCCCCAAGGAACACCAGGTGCGCTTTCCGCACATTCCCCGCTACGAACTCGGTGGCGTCGTCTTCCCGGCAGTCCGGCATCCGGGCCGAAACCTGAAGCCTGCACGTCTCGATTACGGTCCGCGCTTCTGGTCCGAGGGAATCCAGGACCGGGTCCCTCCCGTCCCGTTCGGGCCCCCTTACGAGACCCGCGTTCCCGCCTTTGACCAGGATGGCAACGGGATCGGTGGCATTCGGGTTCCCGCCCTGCAGGCTCCACTGGGAACCTACCAGGGCTTCAACCCCCGGAAGACGGGGACCGGAGCCGAGAACTATCTCACCCCGTTCGAGTCCTCCTTCTGGCCATTTGCACCGACCCGGGAGATGCGCCTGCAAAAGGGGGACGCCCGGCTTTCGATTGAGGAGCGCTACCCGACCCGCCAGACCTACCTCGAGCAAGTCACGGAGTCGGCCAGGTCACTGCGGGACGACGGGTTCCTCCTGGAAGAAGACGTTCAACGGATCATTCAGTTCTCGGAGCACCTGCGCTGGCCACCAGTTCCAACCGAGCACTATCCCTTTTGGGAAACGGAGCCCTGAATCGGCCTTCAACCTGGACCCCGCTCGCAGTGGGTGGTGGGGTCGAGCAGAGGTCAGAAACCCGACACCTCTCCTAATCGCTAATTCCCGATGGTATTCTCGGGAGGGAACAAAAGTGGATAGCGATGAAACCGGTCGTGGACTCCTGCTGCGTGCGATTCGAAACGAGGTGACCTGGCGCCCCGCCTGGGTACCTTTTGTAGGTGTTCATGGCGGCAAACTGATCGGTGAGAGGGCGCCCCGATATCTCCGTTCATCGAGCCTGATGGCAGGCGGGCTGATCAAGGCGGCAGAACTCTACCGTCCTGACGCACTGCCGGTCTGTTTTGATCTGCAGCTCGAAGCCGAGGTTCTGGGGTGTTGCCTCAACTGGCCCGAAGACTCACCGCCGAGCGTAGCGGACCATCCTCTCGAGGCGGGACGATCCCTCTCGGACCTGCCGTCTTTCGATCCGTCCCAGGGACGGTTCCCCGTCGTATTCGAGACACTGGGCGTGCTGAAGCGGGAGTTCGGGGCGGAGGTCGGGCTTTACGGACTGATCTGTGGCCCTTTCACCCTGGCCCTCCACCTGATGGGCAACGGAATTTTCCTCTCCATGTTCGATCATCCCGATTACGTCAAAGCCGTGATCGCTTTCTGTGCTGCGGTCGGGAGCCGGGTCGCGACGGCATATCTCGAAAACGGCGCCGACGTGGTTGCCGTCGTTGATCCCATGACAAGCCAAATATCCCCCCGCCACTTCGCCGACTTCGTCGCCGGTCCGCTCGACCAGATCTTCGGAGAGATCCGCCGGCGCAAAGGACTCTCGTCCCTGTTTGTATGCGGTGATGCAACACGCAATCTGGAAGTGATGAACGAAACTGGCTGTGACAACATTTCGATCGACGAAAATATACCCCTAGCCAAGGTCCGGGACATTACGCGGACCAGCAACAAGTCATTCGGCGGCAATCTGAAGCTGACCTCCACGCTACTCCTCGGAGACGACGACGACTCCCGACTCGACGCCATCCGCTGTGTGGACATCGGGGGAGGATGCGGTTTCGTTCTATCACCCGGCTGCGACCTCCCCTATGCGACTCCGGAGACAAACCTGCAGGCGGTCTCAGAGATGGTGCGAGATGGCTACAGCCGGGAAGTGGCCAAGCGGACAATCGTCGCCAAGAGCGGGTCGGAAGTGAAGCCCGACCTGCCGGACTGCTACACGGGACTGCCGCATGTACAAATCGATGTCATCACATTGGACTCGGCCTCGTGTGCTCCCTGCCAGTACATGATGGAAGCCGTCCAACGGGCGGCAAAACAGGTCAAGGTCCCAGTGATCGCCAAAGAACATCGAATCATGACCCGCGAGGGTCTCTCGGCCATGGCTCGCCTCGAAGTGGGACAGATCCCGAGTATCTGTATCGACGGCGCCGTAGCCTTTGCCTCGATCATCCCGGATCAGGCCACACTGGCTGCGACGATCGAAAATGCATGGAAGCTCAAGCAGCAATGAAGACACCGCTCGCGCTTGTCACCGGGTTTCTCGGCAGCGGCAAGACTACCCTGCTCGAACGACACTGGAACGAACACCGGACGGAACGGTTTCTGTACCTCGTGAACGACTTTTCTCCCCAGGATGTGGACGGTCATCGACTGCTCTCCCTCGGTGCCCGGGCTCGCTCGATCAGTGGAGGAAGCATCTTCTGCCGGTGTAGAATTACCGAGCTTCTCGGGGTTCTGAAGGATCTGGACAGCGAAGCGGGTGGAGAGCCTGGCTTCGACGGAATACTGATCGAGGCGAGCGGTATCGCAGATCCTGGCTCGGCTGACCGGGTGCTCGCGGAAAGTGGTTTTCGTTCCAGATTCCCTCTCGTTTCGGTGACCACAATAGTGGACCCCGCCCCCTTCCTGAAAATGGTCGACTCCGTCCCCTGCATCCAGAAACAGGTCGAATGCGCCGACCGGGTCTTGCTCAACAAATGTGACCTTTATCCCGAAGCCCTGCTTGCCCGAGCTTCAGAACGGATCGCTCAGTTGACGCCGACGGCAACAATCCGGCGGTGCACTTTTTCTGACGCCGACGGGCCCCTTTTCCCCGAATCCCGCCTCAGTCGGCTTGCGGAAACACCCGGCTCCGGTCCAAACCAGGCATTCGAAACCATCATCGTTCGGGCAGGGAGAGGCGTAGACTTGAATCGAATCGAGAGATTCGTGGTCCGGAGACGCTTCGACATCCTGCGGATGAAGGGATGCTGTGAGGTGGACGGTATCGTTCGGAGCATGGACCTCGGGCCGGCGGACATCGAGATCCACCTGGGCCCTGCACCGTCTTGCGGTGACGTCGGACTGAGCTGGATTGTCCGTGCCGGTGCAGCGGAAGGCATTGCTGAGGAACTGCGCACCGAGATTGGCGCCATCTTGACTCGGGACTGACCTCACCATAAATTGGCAGGAACCGACCGGGCGTCAACCGGCGTGAGGCGAAATTCGAAAGGAGCTAGGGCAGAGATGAAGACGACACGACGGGATTTCTTCAAGTCCACGGCAGTCACCGCCGGTGTGATGGCGGTAGGAAGTCGGAATACCATCCTGGGAGCCAACGATCGGATCAACGTTGGAATCATCGGCGTAGGCGGCCAGGGGACAGGCCACGTGAATGCGCTCGTTGACCACGGGGACAAATACGGGTGCAAGGTAGTGGCGGTTTGCGATGTATATCGCCGCCGACTCAACCGCGCCAAGCAGAAATGCGGCGGTGAAGGCTTCATGGACTACCGGAAACTGCTCGAGCGCAAGGATATCGATGCAGTCTGGGTCGTGACTCCGGATCACTGGCATTCCAAGATCAGCATAGACGCCATGGACGCCGGAAAGCACGTCTACTGCGAAAAACCGATGACCCTGACCATCGACCAGGCGTTCGAGGTACAGGATGCCGTCAAGAAGTACGGCAAGGTGTTTCAGGTTGGCCCGAATCGGACCGCCGACGACCGTTTCTGGAAAGCGCAGCAACTGATCAAGTCGGGCAAGGTCGGGCAGGTGACCTGGGCCCAGGGTGGCTACAACCGGAACGTCCGCGGCGGCGCGTTCAATGTCTGGTTCCCGATCGACGAGACGGCTGGTCCCAACAAGTCGGGCGACGACTACATCGACTGGGACATGTGGCTCGGGTCGGAGTGGAACCTGGCTCCCAAGATCGCCTGGAATCCCGAGCACTTCTTCCGGTTCCGGAAGTACTGGCCCTACAACGGCGGCGTGGCCACCGACCTCCTGTACCACATGCTGGCCCCCCTCCTGATCGCGATCTCGGGTAACACGGGAGAGTTCCCGCACCGGGTAAACGCCAACGGAGGCCTTTACATACTGAAAGACGGCCGAGACATCCCCGACGTCTTCCTCATGAACGTGGATTACGCTTCGGGATTCACCATTAACCTGACCAGCGTCCTGACCAACGACACGCCTGTTCCCACGCGCATCTACGGACAGTATGGGACCATCGAACTCGACTCCGACCAGGATCGGGCAGGCCAGGTTGCCGGCATGACGGTCTCTGGAAACGGCGACTTCGTCAAGGAATTCCGGGAGATGAACGGCGGGTACACCCGCATCGGAATCACGCCCGACGAGCGGCCCGGATCTGCGAGGGAATTTTCTGAACTGCATCCGCGATGGTGGCGTCCCGTACTGCAACGTCGATCTGGGAACGGCCACCATGGTGGGAATCAAGCTCGGCGTCGATTCCTATCGCCAGAACAAGACCATGATCTGGGACGCGGAAAAACGCAAAGCAGTCTGAGATCTAAGATCTTGGATTTCTGATTTGGGACAAGGTAGGACATCATTCCAGGCTGTCTCGTGACCCAGTCGCCAAACCCTTTGCGGCGCCATACAGAGAGCCGGGGGTAACGAAGGCCCCCGGGTCTCCCGGCATGGCGCCTGTCCCCTGCCGGGTGAAATCTCCGCGGTACGCGGACCCGGTTGGAGTCTGCCTCTGCGTGGGGTGCCAACCGTCAACTCGTGTATCCTCCCAGGAAACAACCGGGGACGTCCTGCTGTTTCCGGGAACGGTTCTTGTACCCTACTGCACTCGTTCGCCAGACTGGTTGAACGTGAAGGTCCCTAGTCTGCTGGAAAATCGGTGTCCCGCCAAGTACTCGCGAATTCCGGATGCCCCGTAACCACTGGCCGCGATTGCTTCCAATACGGCGCGCCCGGCATCCCGGGCCAAAACTTCGTACGGCGCCGCGCTCCGCGCTCCGGATGCCTGCGCCAACGAGGATTCCACCCACATCCGCATGAGCCAGGGCACGCCGGCCTGAGTCAGCGTCTCATCCTCAGTGATTGCGATCAGGAGAGCAGACCCTTTTAACCGCGTGACGACCTGGGCCGCCAGGTGAGCGGTTCGGCGGTTGGGAGCACCAATCACGATTGCGAGTCGGTGGTCGAAGATAGCCCTGACGATGTCGGAAGTCTGGGAATCCCACCGGGTATTGGCCCGGATTGGGACTACCTGAACACTGCCCGACTGATCTGGATGCTCCCGGTCCCATTCCGCCGCCGCCATCCTGACGCCCGAGAGAATCGCGTCATCCACCGCCTGATCGGAATCAGAGCCGGCCACGAGAACACCGATTCTGGCCGTCGGCTCATTTGGCTGATCCCCTACTCCCGCAAGCGCCGGGGAGAGAAGGATCGTGACAAGTGATAACCCGAGGCCAAGTCTCATCGACGACTCTCCGTGGAACTCACGACGACCGGGAAGTGCTCGTTCCGCGGCCAGTCTTCCGGCTGAAAATACTTCAGGGTGCCGCCCTTGACGGTGGCCAGCCAGGGCCGGCTTATGTCGTTCATGGTGGTGTCAAAACGAATCGTACCGCTGGCCCCGGGGAACGTAGTGGTGGCATAGAGGGCATCCCGGATTCGGGCCCGGTTGAGACCGGCCCGGCGGATTGCGGAGATCACCAGGCGGACCCCGTCGTAGCCGTGCACCGCGAAGGCATCGGGCTCCTCTCCGTAACGATCTCGATAAGCCCGTTCGAACTCCAGCCATTCCGGGCTTCGGCTTTCGGGATCGAAGGTGGCGGCCACCACCATCCCGTCACCTGCTGCACCGACCTCCTTGAGGAAGGTCGGGTGGGAGAGCCGGTCAAACCCGACGAACTGTTGGGTCATTCCCAGTTCCCTTGCCTGCTTCATGATCAGCGCCCCTTCGGGCGGATTGGCCCACAGGGCGATCACTTCCGGCTGGAGCGCCCGGATCTGCTTGAGCTGAGGCCTGAAATCCTGGTCGCCGTTTTGAAACCTCAATTCGAGGAGCACCGGAGTTCCCAGCCGCCGGGCGCCTTTCATGAACTCGGCGACGCCGACTCGCCCGTCCCGGTCGTTGACGCGCAGGACCGCGATCCGGGTGAATTTGCGAACCCGGTGAATGTAATTCAAGAGTTCGTAACTGTTGAGACGGTCGTCGTTGATGCAGCGCACCAGCCACGGGATGTTGTGCTCGGTCAAGGTCGGGTCCGTTGACCCGGCGTTGAGCAGGGGAACTTCGGCCTTGAGTGTGGCCCGGTTCAACACGTGGTTGCTGTTGCTGTCCATGCCCGAGATCACCGCCCAGACCCGGTCTTCGAAAGCGAACTTGGCCAGTTCGTCACTGGTCTGTCCCCACTGAACCAGGTCGGTCCGTTTGACCAATTCGAACCTCTTGCCATGGTAACCGCCGTTGCGGTTGGCAAAGTCGATCGCGACTTGCGCGCCCAACAGCATGTGATGGCCGAAAAGCGCTTTCGGGCCCGGGTTGACTCCTGGACGAAACCCGGGAGGAACCTTGGGCTCGTCTTCTTCGGTCAGCGGACCGATTAAGCCAATCTTGACCACATCGACTTTCGGGTCGGGGATCTCTCGCCCGGCCCCCTTGAATTCCGGAGGCTGTGCGTATGTGTCCTTGTAGACTGCCGCCCGCGCATAGGGCACCAGGCTGTCGGGACGGTTGGCATAGCGGGCGCGGTCTTTGTTCTTTTCAGCCGGAGGTGCCGCTGCGGTGGCGGCGGCGAGGCAGAAGATCAATCCGAGAATCAGCCGTGTTCGAATCACTCTTCCCTCCTCGCCACGCTCTCCGCATTCATCGACTCCGCCGTGTCCCAGGTCCCGGTGATGTGACCCCGGCTGACCCCGCCTTCAGTGGCCAGCCAGACCGAGTCACCATGAACATCCGCACTCAACACGAAGTTGTGCGGGAACACCGACCCGATGCGCTGGTTTCCGGATGACCTCCCCTGAACGGCTGAACGCGATTTCTCCGCCCGCACCGCTCTTTCGATAAGTCAGCCAGCGCTCCGAATCGGTCACGCTCAATCCCGAGTCGGTACAGACCCAGGCTACCCGGCCCCTGGCACGAACGAAGTTGACGAAATTGCTGGGAAGGCCGCTGTCTTCCTTGTAGTAGCTGCGCCACTCACTGCCGTTGTAGGACGCCATCCCCATGTAAGATCCCTGCCACAAAACTCCCCCGGCGAAATCGACTGCCGAAGTAACATCGTGAACCGGTCCGTCGTTGGGCAGCAGGTCGATTTCCATCTCCCCGTCCGGGTCCCGGTATTCCCTCCAGCGACCGTTCGCCTTGGTGTACTCGAGGATTCCGGCTCCCCAGGCTCCGACGTAGACCATCCCTCGATCGACCGCCACCGAGTAAGTCCAGGGTTCGTGCATCGGCGTGTTCTCGTGGGTGTAGACCTGCCACGTATTGGACGTCACGTCATAACGGGACAGGCCCATCGCGGTGGCAGCCCAAACGACGTTTTCTTCCGGGTCACACTGCACTTCGTTGACGAAATTGTTGGACAGACCGCTGCTGGTCTGGGTGAAGACGTCAATTCGGCCCCCCGTAATCCGGGCCAGCCCTCCCATGGTACCAACCCACAAATCTCCGGTCTGAGGGCTGACATCGACGCTCAGGACGGCCTGGTGCGGCAGGCCGTCCTTGACGCCGATAACCGTCCAACGGCCCGACTCGTAGCAAGCCAGGCCCTGGTCGGTGCCGGCCCAGACCCGATCGCCGTCGATCCGGATAGAGAAAACCTTATTCGACGGCAGCCCGTCCCGAACCGTGAAATTGGTCCATTCGGTGGCCAGGGGGAGGGGTGACAGGCCACCGAGGTCATCGTGGTTCGGGTGATCGGACAAACTCGGCTCCGGGGTTGTCCCGGCGTAGGGAACTGGTTCGGCCGGATGCTCCGCAATCACGGTCGTTTCTCGAGGGAGCCGGCTCGCCAGTACGGCGGCAGCTACCGAGGAGAAGAGCAGCAGCAAAACCAGGCTTTTTTCTTTCACTTTCTTGTCCTCAGAACGTTTTCAGATACTCAATCAGGTCGTTGAGATCCCTGTTGGACATGTCCCGGGTGTATCCGTGAGTGTCGTTTCCGTTGTAGACGGTCCAGATCTCCTCCAGGGTCCGAGCCTTCCCGTCATGGAGGTAGGGAGCCGTCGCAAAAATGTTATTGAGATGGGGCGTGTCGAAAACCCGTGCCCGAATCGCCCGGCGATGCACTGCCCACGTCGGCGCTCTTCCGATTGGTGTAAAGCGGGGCTGGGTGGCAGGTGATGCATCGGTTCGACTCCGGATATCAACTCACCGGTTTTGGTATGGGTCCGATCGAAAAAGTGACGGCCCCGCTCCAACGCGGGAACCTTGGAAGGATCCTCGTGAGACCGGGGATTCGGCGGCACCGGCAATGAGCGGATGTAGGCCACGAGCGCGCTCAGTTCGTCACCGCTGAAGGAATCGACCCGGGTCAGGATCCGAGAGAACCGGATTCCGCACTGCATGAAGAGGCTCGTGTTCTTGCCGTTCCACTTGTACGGGGCGGTATAGCGAATCCCGGTCAAAGAACGGTTGTCAACGATGTTCTCCCCGAGGCCATCCGGTTCGAAGTCGTACTGGAGCCGGTCGGTGTGGTTGCGGGGATGGCAACTCCGGCAACTGAACTGCCCCTGAAACGTGCGCGCCGCACTATTGAACAGTTTTTCGCCCCTCCGTACCGCCGTTTCGTGAGCCGGACCTCCCAGATCGACCCGGTAAGCCGGTTCCAGGGTGTCCAGGTCAACGGCAAGGATGGAGTCGGAAAGCCGTTCCGCCACGAAAAGTGTCCGTCCGTCCGGTGAAACCGCCAGGCCCTTTGGGTTGCTGGCCGTTTCGATACGCTTCACCACGAACTGGGAACTCAGATCGAGTCGGAGTTCGGACTCGCTCAACCGCCCGGCGACAACCTGGTCAACCAGTCGGCGGAGTGCCTGCAGATCGATCACACTGACGCGATCGACTCCGGAGTGGCTGACGAAAGCCCGTTTTCCGTCGGGGCTCGTGACGATGTCGAAGGGATCGGCAAAGTACCGGTTCACCTCGTCCAGCAAGAATTGATAGGTCCGCCCCGTGCGCAGGTCGATGACGCCGACACCACTGCTCATGGTCCAGCCCCGCTCGACGTGGATGACTGGGAGCAGGTTCTTCGGCTTGACCAGCGTTACCAGCGCGAGGTCACCTTCCGGGAGGACGGTCACCCCTTCGAGCAGGTGCGCGTCCTGGAGAACGATGCGCCGTAGGATCCTTCGCGCCTGCAAATCGACCAGGGTGACCTCAGTCCGCGGCTGCTGCCTCAGGGACTCGACGTAGGAAAGTTCGTTGGTGGCAACGAGCTGCCGGCCGCCCGGAACAATCACGACGTCGTTCGGGCTGCCCCCGCCGGCCAGGTCGACCTCAACCGCGCCGGTCTCGAGATCGATCGCGGAAAGGGTGTCCCCCTGCCAGTTAGCGACGTAGAGCGTCTTTCCATCGGGAGTCAAATCCAGGCCGCTGGGCCGGTCTCCAGTAGGAATCGACTTGAGAACCACCCGACCGGGCAAATCGACAACTGAGATGGAATCGGAAAATTCATTGGAAACAAAAGCTTTCCTTCCGTCCCGGGAAAGGGTCACTCCAAACGGGTGCCGGCCTACCGGGATGCGGGCGGAGACCTCTTTCCTGGCCAGGTCGACTTCCACCAACTGGTCTCCGTCCTGTCCCGTCGCATAAAGCCGCTTCCCGTCGGGGCTGACCGCAAGGTTCAACGGACTGATGTAGTCCGAGTCGGCAATCAGGTCGAGAGGGTCCAACCCTCGACCCTCCACGTGGCAGGAAAAGCAGTCGTAGGTCTTGGGCGCGTGCCCCGTGTAGTAGCCGACGTGCTGGTACGTGGCGTAGACGACAAAAACGCAGCCGATCAGCGATGACAGCGACGCAACCAGCAGGATTCGGATTCGGCGGTTCATCACTTCCCCTCCCGAAGTCGCTGCGAGATTACCTGCGGGGCGATGGGATCGGAGGAGTGCTTCTGAAGAGCCAGGGGCATCCGGTTTCGTGGTGAGAGGTAGCGGGGCTCGTGACAGCCGATGCAGCCCCGGTGCTCGTTGGGCCGGACCCAGATACCCTCTCCCTGGCGGACCAGAACCTCTCCCTGGTCATCCAGAACCTCGACTTTGAACAAATGGTCCGACGGCACCTCGACAAAGAATGACCCGTCCGACTCGATCGGTGTTTCCGCGAGCGGCATTCCGGTTTCGGCGCCCACGATCCGGGCGGAATGGGCCCGGGCAAGGTCAATCGTCAGGTCGGTCTGCCGGACGTCGAGGCAGAGAAGCCAGCCGTGGTCCATTGCCTCGTTGACAACCGAGGTCGCGACCGGGGGACGACTACGGGGATCCATGGGAACAACCGTCCGTACCTCGTATTTTCCGGGTGAATTGAGAGCAATTGAATCTCCGACCGCCAGGACTTTTTCCGTCTCTCTGGCAAGACGCGCAATCGTTGCTTCCGGGGACTTCGTTCCCAGGTAACGTTCCATCTCGGTTCCGTCCGGACGGAGGGCGAGTTCAAGTCCCTCGGGATTCTGCGCAGTCACTCGACGGACCAGGACCCGGCCGTCCTCCAGGACATGATCGACCAGATCCAGCGAACTCCCAAAGCTGATCCGGTGGGTCTCTCCCGACTGCTCGAGCACGAAGACCTCGCCTTTCGACGTCCCGTGTTCCAATCGCTCCGAGAGGCGAGTGAACACGATCCGGCCGTCCGGAAGGTAATCTGGGGTCACGCAGTCAGCCGATTCGTTTGTCCGCCTGCCGAGTAGTTCCCCTTCTGCATCAGCCTCCCAGAGCTGGGCGTAGTCCTCTCCGGTTCGGCGGGCCGAGAAGATGACCCGGAACCCGTCGTAAGAGACGTGAGGTGGACTGACCAGTTCCAGGTCGGCAAACGGCTCCACCGATCCTCGAGCAAATCGGACGAGGCGCGTGCCGGCGGGATAGAGCAGCGGCATTTCCTGGGGAACGGAGGCACAGGCCAGGTAAACGACCTGAGCCGGAGCAGAGGATCGCAAGGAGGCCAGGACACCGGCTCCCGCGACGACACCCAGTAGCACGACGATCTGAAGCACCCTTGGACGCAGCACGACTCGCCTACGCCTCGGGCTCTTCGACGGTGAGAATCTGGTTAGCATTCACATCCTTCAAGAGCTGTTTCCTTCCCGAAGGCCAGGCAATTTCAATCTCGTCCACCTGGCCGGCATCATCGAGTCCGACGTGCAGCCGGGGGTCGCTGCAGGAGAGGTAACCACTCGAGGTTTTCTTGAAGAGCACCATTCTGCTTCCGCCGACACTGATGCGGACCACGGCGCCGGTCCCGTCACGATTACTGGTCCTACCTCGAAGAACCAGGCCCAGCCAGTTCTTCCGGTTGCCCCCATCGTTTCTGAGCAACACGGCGGGGCCCCCAATGTTGGAGACGACCACGTCCAGGTCGCCGTCATTGTCGTAGTCAGCGTAAGCCGCGCCGCGCCCGAGGAGAGTCTGACCGAAATAGTCGCCCATTTCCGAGGCAACGTCCCGAAAACCGCCCTTGCCGTCGTTCAGGAAGACCTGGTCCTCCTGTCCGAATAGCCGGGAAAGGTCGCTGTTGGTTTTGAAAATGTCCAGGTCGCCGTCGTTGTCCAGGTCGAAGAAGAAGGAGCCCCAGCCCACGTACTGGGCGCTACGCATGGCGATCCCTGACTCGACGACCTGGTCCATGAAAAGCCCGTCTCCTTCGTTCCGGTAGAGCGACCCGATCGAGTTGTCCGATACGAAGAGGTCGAGGCGCCCGTCGCGGTCGTAATCGCCCAGGTCGGCCCCCATGCTGGCCGTCGAATCGCCCATCCCGTTGTAGCCAACTCCGGCATCTTCGGAACGCTGGGAGAAATGGGTCCCCCCTTCGTTGTGCAGCAGAAAGTTCTCGGTGGCATCGTTAGTGACGTAGAGATCGGGATAGCCGTCCAGGTCGTAATCGGCCGAGATAACGCTCATTCCCCGGCCCTTCAAGTCGGAAAGGCCGACCTCGGCGCTGACGTCCCGAAATCTCCCCGAGCCCAGGTTTCGGAAAAGCCGGTCCGGCTGTCCCTGGTATGCGAGCGGACCAGGGAAGCCGTCCGGCGAGTAGTACTGGTTGTAGTTGGGGTCAAAGGCGATGTAGCTGCTGACGTAAAGATCGAGCAGGCCGTCCCGGTCGTAGTCGAGCCAGGTGGCTGCGATCGAAGTCAGGTCGGTATTGGCTACCCCGGCCGTTGACGTCACGTCGGCGAAGGTTCCGTCCCGCCGGTTCTCGAGCAGAGTGCTGTGGCGGTATCCGCAGATGAAGATATCCGGGAAACCGTCGTTATTGAAGTCGGCAACCGCGAGGCCCATGCTGTAGGAATCAGGGAGTCCTACTCCCGCTTTTTCCGTAACGTCTTCGAAGGTTCCGTCCCCGCGGTTCCGATAAAGCCGGTTCAAGTTCTGGTTCCGGGGCTCCTCCCCGCTGCTCAGACCGGGATAGAACTTTCCGCTGGCCAGGTAGAGATCGAGCCAGCCGTCCTGATCGTAATCCAGGAAGGCAACTCCGCCACCTGCCGCTTCGATGAGGTTACTGAACTGCTGGTCTCCGTAGGAGTGGCGGAAGCTGATCCCGGCGGGTACGGTGACGTCGGTCAGGATCACGCCGGCCTGATTGTGGGCCTCCTGCTCAAGAGGAAGTGCACCTCGATCAGCGGAGACTCTCATTTCACCGGTCGTACCGGAGGAGCAGCCGGCGCTCAACAGGACACCGGCCAGAAGAATCACGAAAGACAGCCAGATGAATAGTCGGACTTGTGGTTTTGCTGGATTCAACACCCGGCCCAATTCCCTTCAATTGATGAGGCTTTGTTACTGGGAAAAGTATCCGGTGGCCGGGGTGGGTGGCGCATCCGCTGAAAAACCGCATTTCGCCAATCAGGAATCCGGAAAAACTACGGATAAGGGACTGCTATTCGATTTTGAGAAGGCCGTTGTCAATGGCAAACCGCACCAGTTCTGCGCGGCTCTTGAGGCCCAGCTTTGTCGTGATGTTGTTGCGGTGACTCTCAACGGTCCGCTCGGAGATACACAGCTTCTCGGCAATCTCGGCGTTGGTGTGGCCAAATGCAAGCAGGGTGCAGACCTCCTGCTCGCGCGGGGTCAAAACGCCCACCCGGTGTCCCGAGTTCCTCGGATTGGGATCGCATAGGGCCGAGAGGAGTTTCCCGCCCAGGGACGGATCGACATAGCTCTCTCCCCGGTAGGCAGCCCGAATCGCCTTCACCAGGTCGCTTCCCGTCGATTTCTTGAGGACGAAGCTTCGCACGCCGATCTTGAGCAGTTCGCGCAGGTAGTACTCGTCCTCGTGCATCGTGAGGATGACAATCGGAAGGTGAGGTCTCTCTTCGAGTACGCTCTCGGCAACCCTCGACCCGGGCAGGCCGGGCATGCTCAGGTCGAGCAGGAGAACGTCAACCTCGGACCCGGACACGGCACGGAGCGTGTCGAAGCCGTTTCCGGTTTCGGCGAGGATTTCGAAATCACTCTCCTTCTCGAGCAGAGCCCGCAGGCCACTGCGAAACATTGCGTGATCGTCGGCAATAATCAGACGGATTGCCATTTCAGACCTTGTCCCAGCGGGATCTGCACGCGGATCGTCGTGCCTTTCAACGGAGCCGATTCAACCTCGAGCTTCCCCCCGCATTCTGTTACCCGTTCTTTCATCCCGAGCAGGCCCAGTCCCCGCGCACTGGTCGGCTCAACACTGCGCGGGTCAAACCCGACGCCGTTATCTTCTACCAGCAGAGTGACGTTCGTTCGCTTGCGGATCAGAAGCACGCTGGCCTGGGTCGCCTCCGAGTGGCGGACCACGTTGGCAACACCTTCCTGGGCGACGCGATAGAGGGTCGTCTCTATCCAGTGCGGCAATCGGTCCAGCCCGTCTGCCGTGATCTGCTGAAAATCGATTAAAACTCCCGAAGACTTCGAGGTTTCCTCCACATAGCGTTCAACGGCCCGGTCCAGCCCGTAGTCATCCAGGATCGACGGACGCATCTGCCAGGCCAGGCGGTGCACTTCCTCGATCAACTTTCGGATCCTCTCCTCAAATTCCCTGAAGTCACCCGTCGAGGCCTTATTGTTGAGGTCTCCCGACGAGAAGCGGGTCTGAAACTCCAACAGCAGTGCCGACAAAGACTGGCCCAACTGGTCATGCAGCTCCCTCGAGATGGTCTTGCGTTCCTCCTCCTGGCTTCGGACCAGTCTCTGCAACAAGGACACTCGAATCCGCTCCTTCTCCTCGAGTTCGTTCACATAAGTTCTGAGATCGCGGGCCATCTTCTGGAATGAGCGGGCGAGCTGCCCGATTTCATCACTTCCCTCCACTGCCTGCAAATCGAGCGCCTCGGGATTATGGGAGGTCAGCTGCGAGGTCGCGGCGGTCAGCCGCTTGATCCGGGAGATGACAATTTTGTTCATCAGGATTCCCAGCACGATCAGGATCGCCAGGACGGTTGTTCCGGCTTTGATGACCATCTCGTAGAGGCTGGCCCGCAGATTCTCCTGGGCGGCTCCCGTCGTGTGGTCAACCAGCAGAATGCCGACCAGGGGCTGGGCCGGGTCATGGCAGGAATGGCAACCGAGTCGGTTTGGGATGGGGGCGGCGTAACGCAACAACTGTTCGTTTCCCTGCTGAATGAAGGCAGACCGCGGAAGTACGGCGTCTCCCGAGTGGCAGGCCACGCATCCCGGATCCTTGAGGCTGACCCGCGTACCGACCCGGGCCCGGTCAGAGGAGAACCGGATCACCCCGGTCAGGTCGATGATCTGAATGGTCCTGACCAGGTCGGACGACTTCGAGAGGCGTTCCACCCCTCCCTGAAGCAATTCCGGATGCCGTCCCACCATCGCCAGCTCGAGGAGACTGTTGAGGGTCACGTCGGAAACGCTCTCCGAGGACTGGCGCAGTTCAGCCATGAGCTTGGTGCGGTAGAAGTGGTAGTCCCAGGCGAAATGGAGTGCAGAAATCGCCAGTACAGTACCGATCACACCTGAAGCCACCTTGAAATGAAGGCTCTGCACCAAGCTTGAAAGCGTTTCCCTCAAACTCATTACTACAGCTACCGATCGGAAACCCCGACTCATCAGAAGGACTGCACTGGTCCAAAGAATACCCTCTCGAGGATGTCCACCGCAAAAAGCACCGTTGCCCATCCGGGTGAACAGGATTTTTCCACTTTCTTCCC
This sequence comes from uncultured Acidobacteriota bacterium, assembly GCA_963777605.1. Lineage (GTDB taxonomy): Bacteria > Acidobacteriota > UBA6911 > RPQK01 > JAPXNP01 > CAVZRV01. The sequence continues at coordinate 25,821 of CAVZRV010000030.1, read as the reverse complement.
GCGGTTTTTTCGCACTTTTTCCAACACGTTCGTTATTAATACATGGGGTTAGGGGTTTGGCCCCCGCCGGAGGCTTTACCCGGGGGTTTCGTGTGCCCGCCGACGGATCGGGCGCGGTGAAACGAGTCCGATGCGCCTCCGACAGCGACCTCGGTAACACACCCCCGAAACCGGAAACCGGAAACCAGAAACCCTTGTCCGGGCTCCGGGCTCCGGGCTCCGGGCTCCGGCAAAAGAATCAGCCTAACTGGCGAATCTTGGCATACAGCCCAACCAGAGTCAGGCCGATGAAGACCAGCGAGACGAGAAGTCCCAGCCGGCGTGACTTCAATTCCCCAAGTGCCGACCGCCCTTCATCCAGTCCGGCATCTGCAGATTTCATTCCCTCCTCATACTTCTTGGAAAAGTCACCCGACTCGTCCGCTGAAAACGTATGAACCAGAACCTGGAGCTGTATGTCGGCCTCGATCGCCGCTTCGATCTGGGTCAGGGCTCCTCGCGTCTCCACTCCGCCTCGTCTGGCCTTCAGCAAAGATCGCTCTGCCGCAGCCGTCGCACGGGACAGGCGACCGAACTTGTCGACGAATGCCGAGGCTGTCTGAGTCCCCACGTTATCCGGGGAGTTCGGATCGTGGCACTGGTTGCACCGCACCCTCCAGGGCGCTCCCGGCAGCAATTCGCCGCCCGGTCCCGGCCGGTGCATCGTCCCGATCCGCAGCTTCTCAAAGAGGCGTGCGAACTCGGGGCGAAGCTTGGGCCGGGCATCTCCGCCTCCTGCGAGTGTGTGCGGTGGCAGCAGGAGGGTCTCCTGAACAAGCCAGTCATAGAGGTCTCCGTCAGTCTTGCCCTGCTGCCTGGCGGTTTCAAGCAGACTGCCAAGCGTCTGGCTCACCACCTGCGGCCGCTCGGATGAGAGTCCCGCCGTCGCGGAATCGGCGTTCGGTGCCGTCTCGTGACAGAAATCGCACGGGGTATCCGGGAGAGGTCCCAACATGGAAATGGTCGGCCTCACTACCGCATGATTTCCGTGGCAGGTGGAACACTCGGTCAATGCGTGGACGGGCTCGATCTGCTCGAACTCGGCAGGCAGATCGTGGCAACCCCGGCAGTCGAGGGGCTGGCCGTCCTCTGCGAAGGACTCATGGGTTCGAAACCCTTCCAGCTTCGGGCTCGCCCGAAACAGAGTCGCCTCACGGCCGTGGCACTGACCACAGACATAGGAAATGGCTTCGACTCCGGGTGGAACGGCACCGTGATTGCCGTGACAGTCGTTGCAGGTCGGAGCCGACAGGTCCTGCTTCTCCATCATGGACTTGGCATGGACGCTTTCCTTCCACAAAGCGAGCTGATTCGTCGGCAGGGGCTGCCCGTTGTCGAGTTTGTAACCCTCCATGCGAGCCGGGTCGGAATGGCATGCGGCGCAGGTTTCCGCCACGTTTTTCGGAAACACCCGGGACAGGGTGTCGGACGCGGACCGGATTCCGTGAACCCCATGGCAATCAACACAGGTGGCCACCTTCTCGTCACCCTGCTTCAGGGCAATGCCGTGACGACTGGTCCAGTACTCCCGGACCTGGTCTACCCGCAAATCAGGCCGAAACTGCCTCATGTAATCTGGGTCGGAGTGGCATCTTCCACAAAAATCGGGGATCTCCGTGCGCTTCGGGGCCCCGTGATAGGGATTGGCCCGAAAATCGGGATCCATGGCTCCGGCCGGATCATCCGCAAGCGCCGGATCGGGGTTGCCGCCGTGGCAATCCTGGCAGGAGATTCCGGCGTCCCGGTGAATGTCATGTCCAAACCCTTCGACGATTGCAATCTGCTCACTTCCGAACATATCCGGGTTGGCATGGCAGGTCTCACAGGATGTAGACTCCTGCGCAACCGCCGGAGCAGTGAGCGCAAACGCAACCAAGGCAGCGGTCTTCCAGTTGAATTGTCCCAACCTCATTTGCCGTCCCTCCCCTCGTTGTCCCTGTTTCGCAACCCGTGGAAGGACAGCAGCACTCCCACCACCACAGTGATGACGATTGGAACCCAGGACCGGTACCCCCAGGCTGTAAAGCCGGTAACGTAGACCAGGACGATTAATCCGAGCGCAGAAAAGAGCGTACTGTGCCGCCCCTCATCCGCACCCCGATCGACGAACGGAACCAGGAGAATCATGAGTCCGAACAGACCGAATAACATGATCGGAAAGGCCTCGTATTCAACCCCGAGAATCTCCCCCCCCGGGACCAGCTTCAGCGTCTCGAACATGAACATGAAGTACCACTCCGGCTTGATGTCGGCAAAAGCCGGGGCGAACGGGTTGGCCTTGTCCCCCAGTTCCCACGGAAAGAGGGCAGCCAGCGTCGCCAGCAGGGCCAGAGCCACCGTCCAACCAAAGAGATCGCGCAGGAGGAAGTTCGGCATGAACTTGAGTCCGTGCCGGCGCTTCGCCCTTTCAGATTCCCCCGGGGGGACGCTCATTCCCTGAACCTGTACGAAGAGCAGGTGAATCCCCAGCACGGCTGTGGTCAGTGCCGGCAGGATGGCCACATGCCATCCATAAAACCGGGACAGGGTGCCTCCGGTCACCCGGTCTCCACCTCGCAGGAACCTCAGCAGCGTTTCACCCACAATTGGAACCGCTCCAGCAATGTCGGTCCCCACGTTGGTGGCAAAATAGGCCAACTGGTTCCAGGGAAGGAGGTAACCAGAAAACCCGAAGGCCATTGCAAGAAAAAGCAGGAGCGTCCCGGTCACCCACGTCAGTTCCCGAGGCGGCCGGTATGCCTTCATGAAATAGACTGTCGCCAGGTGGACGAACAGGAAGAAGATCATCAGGTTGGCCGACCAGGAGTGAATCGATCGGATCAGCCAGCCGAACGGAACGGTCGTCATCAGGAACTCGACCGATTCGAAGGCTTCGCCGGCCGAGGGGCGATAGTAGAGCATCAGTAGGATCCCGGTGATCACCTGGACGATGAAGAAGAAGAGGGTCATTCCTCCAACGTAATAACAGAGCGTGTAGCGGTGTTGAGGAACGGTCTTGTGCTCGGCGGCTTCGACGAGTTTGCTGATCGGAACTCGCGCCTCGAGCCAGTCGTAAAGAGGTTGAACGGTGAGTCCCATCTGTCTCATCCCTTCGAAATCACGATGCTTTCAGGTTGACCAGGACCTTTAGCCACGAGGTTGACCGTGTAGGGTCGAAGAGGTCTGGGTGGCGGCCCGGCGACGTTGCGTCCGGTGAGATCGTATTGGCCGTTGTGGCAATTGCACCAGATGCGCTTTTCTGACGACTGGTACTCGACAATGCAGTCGAGATGGGTACACGTTGCGGAGAAGGCTCGAAAGTCCTGGTCCCCCACCCGAATCAGGATGACCGGTTGGACGCCGAAGCGAACGATCTTGAATCCCTGTCTCGAGGAGGGACGGATCATTTGTGCTCCCTGCGTCAACCTGTTCGGTCGCCGCTTCGGGCACAGAGGGGGGACTGAGGTAGCGGGCCAGTGGATAGCAAATTGAGGCAACCAACCCTGACAATGATCCCCCCAGGAACCAATTGATCAGCCGTCGGCGCCGCCGGTCGGGTACTTCCTGTTGCACGGAATCCTCCTGAATCTGCTGGCAGTTGTGGTTTAGCGGGTCCACGAAGTGACCAGCCGTTTTTGCTCTGAATAGAACTCCAATCTGGTCTCAGTTTCGGGTCGATTGTGGGGTGAATAGAGGTAGGTCAGGGCAGCCCGGACCTCCACGTTGTCTCCCGGAGGAAGGGACAGAGTCGTTTCGATGACCCGTTCCTCGTCCGGAGCCAACCGGTTGTCCGACTCGACCGCGGTTCCTTCCAGGAACAACCGCGAATCCTCTTCGATCGGGTTTGCCGGCGGCATCGACAACGACACGCTGGAAGGTGTATTCCTGACGGGCGCTCATGCCGTTGGCGGCGGTTGCGGTCAGGGTCAGCAGCACCTTTCGAGACGGGCTCCCGGTGGGGACCATGTGTCCGGCTCCCTTGTTATCCACGCTGACCTTGACGTGAATCGTGTCTTTCTGGCGGTCAACCTCCAGAATCCGCAGTCGGAGCGACTTCACCAACTGGGCCAGCGAATGTCCGCCCGGCATGCTGTGGAGGTTTACAAAGGAGTTGCGCACCCGGGAAACACGCGGGTCGGCAACACTCGCGACGACCAGGGGCATGTGGCATTCCTGGCAGCTTTTGTTACCGCTGGATTTGAGATAGCTCTTCCACTCGGAGTAAGTCGAAAGTAGCGTGACTCCTCCGGAATTGATGTATTCATGGCATCCTGCACAGAGTTCGGAGGTGGTATGAAACTCGGAGTAGGCAACGGGGTGACCCGTCGAAACAGCATCCTTGACCGGACCGTACTTGACCCCTTCGACCTTTAGAACAAAGGGGTTCGGTTCCTTCTTCGGCTCAACGCCAACGAGGGAGTGGCAGAAATCGCAGTTGATCCCCTCCTGGTTCAGCGAGTCGGAGAGCACCAGATTTCCGGTGATCACGGATGAGGGAGCATGACACTGCAGGCAAAGTTGGCGGGCTTCGTCACCGGCCCGCTTGACTGCGTCGTCATAAGCCTCGAGAAAGACCGGAGTCGATGCCGCCCGGGCATGAATCGAACCACTCCAGACGCTGTAAATGTCCTTGTGGCATTCGCCGCATCGCTCCGAGCGAACCATCTGTCCAGGCTCAGAATCGAGAGGCGCGGGAAGTTTTCCATCCGCATCGACTCCACTGCAGGCGGAAAGCAACAGCACCGCGAGGGATATCAGGAAACTCAGTTTCTGATCGATGTAAACCATGGCCTCATCCTCCTGTCGGTCTTTGCTCAACGAGCCGGCCGCCTGAGGGCGGCAAGGCGCGTCACTTCAGCGAGGCGCTGCCAGTGGGACCCGCAGATCGGCGGGTACAGTGGAGGTGATCGCTAACGGATTCGGTTCAGGTTGAGTTTCATTTTTCGATCTCCCCTGGGGCCCTCGTTGCACATGCCCATCGCTGATGGGAGCCGGCAAGTCACCGCCCCATCGCTAGTGACTGATTGTGCCGGTCGGAGCGAAAGGGCGCATCCGCATTGAAATCGGATTCTGAGGACTCTATATCCGTGATAACTACGCAGGTTTGGGTCTGGCGGAATTGTCACGGAGGTCCTGAAATCAGAGAAGTCCTTTCAATCCAGCACCCGACGCTGAAGGCGCCGACGCAGTAAACCGCCCCGGTCGAAGGCAAAGTCGAGGTTCAACGCCGGCTCCTCGAAACGAGACTCCTAGACGCCCGAAGTATCGGGTTTCAACGTGGACTCTTCAACCTGTCCAGGGAATCGGTCAGTAGAGTGGCTGTTTACCAGGATCGAAGCCGGCCTTCCCCAGCGGCTCCAGATAACGCTGTGCCGCCGATCGCATCATGACGGCATCGGAAGGGCTCTGAAAGACGGTGAAGCCCTGCTTCAGATAGGTCTGAACCTCCTCCGGAGATGCCGCCGGGCGTCCTACCGGGACTCGATTTCGCTGCGCCGTCACCACGATTTTGTCGACCGCTTCCTGCACCACAGGGTGATTCAGTTGTCCTCCATAGCCCAGGGAATAGGACAAATCGCTCGTCCCGATGTAGAGCGCGTCGATTCCCGGCACGGAGGCGATCTCCTCAATATTCAGGACGGCTTCACGATCTTCGACCATCAGAATAACCAGGACATTGCGATCGGAGAACTTGTGATATCCCTCACCCGTTGCAGGCCAGCGGACACTGGCCAACCCCGGACCCGAACCGCGGCGGCCGTCCGGAGCGTACTTGCACGCGGCCACCGCCTGCCGGGCCAGTTCCCCATTTGAAGTAAACGGGAAGATCACCCCCATCGCCCCGACATCCAGTGCCCGCTTCGCGGTCCAGAGTTCGTTGACCGGAACGCGAATCACCGGGACCGCTTTAAGGCCACGAGTCGCGAGGATGATGTCTCGGGCCGTCTCGAGCGTGATGGGGCTGTGCTCCATCTCAATCCAGAGGAAATCGAACCCCATGTTCGCCATCTGGGAGGCGGTCTCAACCGAGGCCACGGTGATTGTCCCCCCGATTACCGGGCATCCCGCACGAAGGAGCTTCTTGACCGGGTTCTCCCAATTGCTCTGATCCGACATATTCGCCTCCAACGGCTCCGAACGCCGGCGATCGCGCCGACGCGAAATGACTACATCTCCGGCTTTCTCCAGCTTCAAACTATGGTAGACCGGCCACCGCACCGATTCCAGCACCAAATGGAGTGGGAAGGGCCGATTGTTCTCAGCTCGGGCTCGGGCAAAGCGCGACCCTGGGATAAACTTCAGTCCGGCCCTCCAAGGAGGCATACCTTTCGCAAAACTGACACACCAACCACACCTCCATTCCCGGCGCAAACCGGCCGGCAGACCGCGCCCTCTTCTATACTGGTAGGAAGCAAATGAACAATAAAGCTAAAGAAAAAGCACCCTATGACGTATTCGATCCCCGATTGTCGGGCAAGATTAATGGACTGTTGGACGGACTCGCGGGTGGGTCGGAACGTGACCTGATCCGCGAAGTGCTGGTAACCGGTTTAAAGCTGGCTCAGGACAGAGCCTCCCGTGGAGATCTGAAGATCTTGCGCACCGCGATTAAGGAGATGCGCCACGCGTTCCGTGTCTTCGCCCAACACCAGGGCTGCCGGAAGGTCAGCGTCTTCGGGTCGGCTCGGACCCGACCGGGACAACCTGACTATGAGATCGCCCGTCAACTCGGTAACCGCCTGGCCGGCAGCGGATTCATGGTGATCACTGGAGCCGGCGATGGAATTATGGGAGCCGCTCATTTGGGGGCAGGCCGGGAGCAGAGTATCGGGCTCAACATCCAGCTTCCCTTCGAACAGCATGCCAACTCCACCATTCAAGGGGACCCCAAACTGATCAACTTCCGGTACTTCTTCACCCGCAAGCTCTTCTTCGTGAAGGAGTCGGATGCCATCGTGCTGATGCCCGGTGGGTTTGGGACTCTGGACGAAGGATTCGAGACACTCACCCTCCTGCAGACCGGGCGGGCCGAACCGAAACCGGTCATTCTGCTCGAGTCGGCACAGGGAAGCTACTGGGAAGGAATGACGGCGTTCGTAAAAAGCAGTCTTCTCGGCGGTGGATACATCTCGCCTGAAGACATGTCCCTCTTGGAAATTGCCCACAGCCCCGCCGAGACCGTCGAGATCATCCACCGTTTCTATCGCCGATACCACTCACTTCGCTACGTCGAAGGTCAGAAGCTGCTCTTGATTCGCATGACGTCTCCGGTTCCCGCAGGCGCCCTCGAGACATTGAACGAACAATTCGGAGACATCGTGGTTGAAGGCCGCATTGAAAGCACCGGATCACATCCCGAGGAATCGCACGATCCCGAACTTCAGGCCCTTCCGCGCCTGTCACTGCGCTTCAATCGCCACAACTTCGGACGGCTCCGCCAACTGATCGACGAAATCAATCGGGTCTAACCTGAAACTTCATCCGTGGACGGGGGCAGCGTACTCCAGGCAGCCGTGCCTGGTATGGTGCCCGGGCAGCTTGCCCGGGGATTGCCGTTTCGAACTCAGTTTCACTCTCTGAATGATCCCCGCACGCTGCCGGGGCCGGGTCCGCGGTGAAGTGAATTCCCATTTACCGTTGCCCATCGCTTTATGACTGCGCCGAAATCAGTCCCGGTTTCTGCCACCTTCCCCCGCTCGAGCAGGATGTAGCGATGGCAAAGGCGGGCGGCGAATTCCAGGTCGTGGGTTGCCACCAGCAGCGACTCCTCCCGGCTCGACAAAACCTCCGCAAGTCGGAAACGGGACGGGGGATCCAACCGGCTGGTCGGTTCATCGAGCAGCAGCAGCGGCGGCCGAACGGCAAGGACTCCGGCAAGCGCGGTCAGCAGTCTCTGGCCGTGGGAGAGGCGGTCCGGCGCCTTCTCGGCAAGTTCTGCAATGCCCAGCTCCCGCAGAACCTCAAGGGCCTGCCTTCTGGCCGCATCCCGTCCCTGGCCTGTGTGGACCAGCCCCAGCGCAACATCGTCCACCACCTTGGGCAGCAACAGTTGGTCTTCGGGAATCGCAAACAGAAAGCCGACATCCTGTCTTGCCTCGACCAGGCTCCCGGATCCGACCGTTCGTCCACAAACCGCAATTCTCCCCGAACTTGGAACCAGGCCCACGGCTGCCAACAGGAGAGTGGTTTTCCCCGATCCATTCAGCCCCAACAGCGCCACCCGCTCGGAAACTCCCACTTCAAAACTGCACTGATCGAGGGTCGGGTACCCGGTTCCGGGATAGGTGACTGTTACTCCGTCGAATACCAGAGACAGATCCTTCACGGGATCACCTCAAAGAGCATGACGGAGCCTCCGAGCCAGAGGAGCGCGATCGCGAGGGCGAACCAGTCGATTCGCCCCAGGGGTCGGGCATCTTCGATCCACAGCCTGCCGTCGAAACCGCGCAGTATCATTGCCGACGCCACCCGCTCGGCCCGAGCCAGGACTCGCGGCAGCCACATCGTCAGCATTCCACGGACAATCAGCCAGGCCGTCCGGTAACGGGAGCCCGGCAATCGCAATCGGATCGCCCGGGCCAGGTTCCCGGTTTCTTCAAACAGGTGTCCCGTCTGAACCAGAATCTGCGTAATCAATCCAGAGACGGTGGCCGGGACGTGTAGCCGTCCCATCCCGGTCTGGAACTGGACAGGATTGAGCGTGGACAGCGTCGTCAGTCCAGCGGTCGTCACCGCACAACTCTTCAGGAGAATTCCCAGTGACTGAACGATTCCGGCAGTTACCGCACCGAGACTGAGCTCGTTTGCCGATTTGTCGATCACGGCAGCGACCACGAAGAGAGGGCTTCCGACGATCACGCTCCAGGCGGCGATTCCCAATGCGAGCCGGATCGGGCAGCGAAGGAGCAACAGCCAAGCCAAAATCGTCCCGATCATCCAGGCCACGGCAAAGGGTGAGGACGGAGTGACCAGCAGGAGTCCAACCAGGAGGAAGCCTCCCATAAGCAGCCGGCTTGAAGGCAACAGGCTGCCAAGGCCGGGGCTGGCGTCCCAGAGCCCGATTCGACCGCCTCTCATGAGTTTAACTCTGCCTTGACTGAGGAGACGAGAAACCCGCTCTCGTCGTCTCTGCTTTCCTCAATCCGAAACCCGTTCGCTTCCAGGAGAAGGGCAACGTCCTCCGCCGGCTCCAGGTGGTCACCGCTCACAGCCCGCCCCGCGGATCGGTGAATCTCGTTCACCTTGTCACGGGGAATCGAATGCCAGATGTGGAAGCGCCCACCCTTCCGCAGCAAGCGAAACATTTCACCGGCGACGGCCCGGGGATCCGGAAAATGGGGCCAGGCCGAATAACAGAAGATTCGGTCGAAGGATCCACATCGAAAGGGAGTGCACGTCCCGTCGCACTCCACCCAACTGATCTCGCAGTCGCGATGTTTCTCGCGAGCCCTCCGGATCATCCCGATCGAGAGATCCACCGCGGTCACCCGTCCCCTGGAACTCACCAACTCGACCAGCTTCCCCGTCAAATTACCCGTTCCGCATCCCACGTCGAGCACGGATTCGCCTGTCCGGACCTCGAACCGGGGTAATTCGTCGGCCAGCTGCCGCAGCAGGCGCTCGGCATCGGCGCGAAAATCCCAGACCGTTGCCATCTCATCAAAGAACGACCGCTTTGGATCCAACCGGGCTCAACTCCTTTCCGCCTCGACCGGACATACCGGACGATAGCCTTTCGAGGCCCGGGCGAACCCCGGTACAACCAGCAGAATCAGAACCAGGCCGGGCCAGGCCGAAAAGAACGAGAACCCGGCCAGGAATCCGGCCGGGAGGTCCATCACTCGGGCAGCCGCGTAGTGAAGCACCGCATTGAACGCCCTGCCCGAGAGCAGAATTGGCAGCAGATAGAGAACCGGCGGCAGACGTGGAAATCGGGACGCTGCCAGCGATGCGACAGCGGTTGCGACTCCCAGCTCGGCTGCCATGATCGGGGCGGTCGGTGGATAGAGCGGAGGCATCCCGGTCAGCAGGCTCGACAGCAAAGGGACCAGTGCTGCTGTCAGACCGCAGGGATAGGGACGGGCCACGAAGGCGAGGGCGAAAAGGGGAACATACATGGGAAGAAAGATGCTCCCCAGGTGGAGGAGGTGGAAAAGCGTCGGCAGGAGCATGGCGGCCGCGCCGAAAACCCCGCAGTAAGCCCAATCCTTCGACTCGAAGTGCTTCCAGTTCCCCATTGTTCAGCTCAATTCCCATTGGTGGCAAAACCCAGGTTCAAGCCGACCATCCAGATCCTCCCCGCCATCGGATAGCCGGGTCTGAACTCATAACGCTCGTTGGTCAGGTTTTCCGCCGCAAGAAACAGCTCGACCCTGCGGGCCGCCCGGTAACCGATCCGCCCATTCAGGAGGAAATAGGGATCGATAGGAACTTGGCTGTTGGCATAGCGGGGGTTGAGGACGAACTGCCGGTCCACCCACTCGGCGTCCCCATTGAAACGCAGCCCGGAACCAAGCAGGTAGCTCAATCCGCTAACCCACATCCAGCGGGGAGCGTTGGGTACCGTCGCCGGGGAGGCCGACTGGTAATTCATTCCAGTGAAAACCGCCAGGTTTTCTCGGAGAAAACAGTCGAGGTTCAGTTCGGTACCGGTGATCCGGTAAGTCCCAATATTGGCAAACTGGGGCGGAGGGGGAGGTGGAGGCACAAAACGGAGGGCGTCTTCCACCCGGTCATGGTAAACCGACCAGGAGATCTGGGCCCGCGCCGTCAGGGAGTGAATGACTCCCCCTTCGACGTGGTTCATACGTTCGGGCCTGAGGGACTGCCACTCGTCCCCCCTGCCCCAACCGGAATAGAGAGCGGCGGCATAGACGCCCGGCAGGTTGAAAGCACGCGCGTGATTGGCGTAAAAGCGGGTCTTTCCGCGATCCAGGGTCAATCCGGCCTGGGGAGCCCACTCTTCTCCGAAGAACCGTGAAGCGTTGAGCCTCACCCCGGCGGAGGGAGTCAGCTTCCACGCTCCCAAATTCACACCCTGGCTGATCATGAGGTAGGGAGCACTGTTGCGGAAGCGAAGATCGGAAGGATTCTGGGTTCCCGTTTGCCAGAGTTCAACCGACGTTCCCCCGTAGCTATCCTGGTCAAATCCAAACAGGATTTCACCGTCATCCCAGGGCCGAAAGCGTTCGCGGAAGCGCAATCCGTAGTTGTCGTAGTCGGTCACCGTCCGGAACGATTCCGTTGCACCCGAATCCCACTGCTTCCAGTCGAGGAGGCCATTCTCGGCATAGAACTTGAGCGAACCCGACCAGCGTCCCGAATCGTGGGAAAGATCGACGACATAGAAGTCGTCGCTGGAGTTGAACCGGGGAACGACCCGGGACGGGTCCGCCACCGCATTGATGTTGCCAGGGTCGTCGGCCCAGCCGTCAGTGTGGCTCAGGTAGGCGGAAAGACGCCAGGTATCCGTCAACTGTACCCCGACCGTCCCGTCCACCGACCAAGCCTGCCCGGCCGAGTTTTCGCGATGTCCGTCGCTGCGCCGATAGCTCCCGTTGAGGTCGAAATCAAAGCGGGACTGTTTTCCTCCAACCTGGATGCGCTGCAACCAGGTGTCGAATTGGCCGTAAGCGCCGGAGTAGGTTCCGGAGAATCCCTCGCTGCGGTGAACCCGGGGAACCAGGTTGATCGCCGCGAACGCCATGTTCCCGAGCAGCACCGGCTGAGGACTCTTGTAGATATCGATCCGCTCGATCTGGTCGATACTCAACGTGTCCAGCACCGGATGAGTCCAGACTCCGACAAAGCGGGGAATGCCATCCACCATCGTGGAAATTTCGGCTCCCGGACGACCGGAACCCTGTCCGCGAATGTAAACCGCCCCACCGTCTGCCCCACCGTAGGCGCCCACCAGGTCGTACCGCGAAATTGAGACTCCAGGAAGCCGGCGAAGCGCGGAATGCAAGATCCAGGGCGTTCAAATCGGCAACCTGGGCGTCGGAGACCGAAGTGATCAGCGACCCGTAGCGATCGGTCGAATTCCCTTCCCGGACCGGCGATGCCACGACTTTCACCTGGAAGTGAGGAGGCTCACGCGCTCTCCCTGCCCCTGGTCCTTCTCGGATTTGGTCCGCTCCCCCGCCTCCGACTGCGCCCCCACCGGAACCATCAGCAACAGCATTCCCAGGATGAAAGTGAAACTCCGGCTTCTCAAAATCGCCACTCCGTCCCCGGACCCAGTTCGAGTTTAAATATTACTACTGGATCATTAGTAATACCGGGCAAGCATAGCAAGCCCTCACCACCGAAGCAACACACAAATGTTGAATTTTAGAAAGCGAGAGAATTCACGAAAAGATCAACAGAAGTACTCCAGGCATCTTGCTGAAGGGTAGTCCAGGCATCTTGCCTGAAGGGTAGTCCAGGCATCTTGCCTGGAGGGTCCCCCCAGGCAGCCCTGCCTGGAGGGCGGGATCCAAACCGCTCACGCACCCATTCCCCGGTTACCGCCGGGCTGGCAACCCGGGTGACACAACAGGCAGGAAGCCTGGACTACATTCACCTGAGCTTCTTCCCCGTCGACGCCAGCGAAAGCGAAGCATTGAGCACCCCCTTCTGCTGCTGGAGAAGCCCCACGACCTTGCGGATCGTCTCGGCTTCCCCCCGAACGAGGATGGCTTCGACACAGGTGTGGTGATCGAGGTGTACGTGGGTGTTAGCGAGAACCGATCCGTGAAACTGGTGCTGCAAATCGGTCAATTTCTGGGTGACGCCCCTTGCGTGGTGATCATAAACCAGGGTCACCGTACCGACAACCTCCTCGTTGGAACGCCACTCGCTATCAACGATCCGGTCACGGATCATATCCCGAATGAATTCGGAACGGTTCCGGTAGCCCGCGTCTCCCATCAACTGGTCTAACCGGGCAACAAGTGAATCCTCAATGCTGAAACTCAATCGAACCAGACCAGCCATACTGCCTCCAGAGACGGGTTTCAGAGTAGGAGGAGCGTCCCCGCTTGTTTCGTGATCGAAGTCTCCGAACTGCAAGTTCCGAAGTTCGGCTTCCTTCCCGGTTCAACGTTCCATCTTCAAGGTTCCAGGTCTCGAGGGGACCCGGAACCGAGGAGCACTGGTTCTCAACCGGCCAAGCCATACATTCCGCCGACGTCGGACTGGGATCGCCCCTGTATTGGCACCCAAACAAATCACGTTGAACCAGAAACCAGAAACCAGAAACCAGGAACCGTGACCTACGGCGCCCACCCCGGCATTACATACGAGTAGAAAAGGATCACGATCCCGACTGCCGTCGCCAGAATGACACTGTGGCGCAGGGTAAACCGAAACAACCGGGATTCTTCCGAACTGGCCAATCCGGCGGCGGCGACCGCCACCGCAATACTCTGCAGGCTGATCATCTTTCCCATGACGCCACCGCTCGAATTGCCGGCAGCCATCAAAACGGCGTTCAGGTTCAAGTGCTGTGCTGTCACGACCTGGAGATTCCCAAACAGGGCATTTGCCGAAGTATCCGAACCGGTCAGAAACACCCCGAGCCAGCCCAGGATGGCGCTGAAGAACGGGAAAGCCGGCCCGGTCGTGGCAAAGGCCAGACCCAGGGTCGCCGTCGCACCCGAGTAGTTCATCAGGAAGGCCAGGCCCAGGACGGCTGAAATCGTCATCGTGGGCAGTGCCATCTGCCGGGCCGTGTCTGCCAGCGCCTTCCCAAAGACGGGCAGGGAGATCCGCAGCACGACCGCACTCAGCACAGCAGCCAGAAAACAGGACGTCCCGGCGGCTGAAAGCCAATTGAAATTGAAAACCGCGCGCGTACGGGGAGGGCTCCGCGACGACCGGTGTCATGCGCATCACCGCGTTGTGCAGCCCGGGCCACTCAATTGGAATCGAAACGCGATTCAGGACAGAGGCCACCGGACCCGAACCCCAGAGCAGGACCATCACGACCAGCAGGACATAGGGAGACCAGGCCTGAAAAACCTCACTCCCGGAGTGTTTCTGTGGTTTCCCTTGAACGGTGTGGTTCCCCTCGAGGACGAAGTCATCGCGGGGCTGCCAGTTCTTGAGCAGCAGCACCATGATGCCCATCGCCACCAGGGAGCTGATAATGTCGGTCAACTGGGGGCCGATGAAGTTGGAGACCAGGAACTGGGAGAGGGCAAAACCTCCGCCACAACCCACGACTGCCGGAAGTACCCCCCGCACGGCGCGCCAGCCGCCCATGACCATGACGAGGTAGGCGGGTATAAAGATCGAGATCGGGGCGCAGACACGTCCCACCCCGGCACTGAGGCTCTGGATGGGAAGGCCGGTGATCCCGGCCAGGGTGACGATGGGAATTCCAATCGATCCGAACGCCACCGGAGCCGTATTGGCCAGGAGGCAAATGCCCGCAGCGTAAAACGGCGAGAACCCCAGTCCAGCCAGCATTCCCGCCGCGACGGCCACCGGCGTTCCAAACCCGGCAGCACCTTCCAGAAACGCACCAAAGGCAAACGCCACCAGCAGGGCCTGCAACCGGCGGTCGGTCGTCAGACTGCCCAGGCTGTCCTTGATGACTTCGAACCTGCCGGTCTCCAAGGTCAGACGGTAGAGAAAGATCGCCGCAAAGACAATCCAGACAATCGGAAAGACCCCGAATGCCGCCCCGTAGATTGCCGCGCTCGTCGCCGTCCCCATCGGCATTCGGTAAACCAGAACGGCCACCAGAAAAGCAGAAACCAGTCCGGCCAGGGCAGCCACCCAGGAGGGCCTGCGACGGATACCCAGCAGATAGAGCAGAACGAAAATGGGCACCGCGGCGGTCAACGCAGACCAACCGAGACTCCCCCCCAGTGGCACGTAATTCTGTTCCCACATCACTGCAGGCGTTTCTAATCGCGCGCAGCTCCCCTGTCAAGCAACTTCGAGATTTCAAGTCCGGATCGAGGCCCTCATTTGGACCTCAACCAAACCTAATTCCCCGCCCCACGGACGGCCGCCTGGATGGCACGGACGACTTTCAGCTGTTCGTCCGAGAGCGAACCGATCGGGCCCGCGGATGAATCCCAGTTGGGTCCCATGTCGAAAGTCACCGCCCCTCCTCCGGCTACCACCTTCCGGACCCAGTCCACCCACTGACCGGCCGGAAACCGCGAGTCCCTGGCCGACCAGTGAGACCCGATGAAGGTCAAACCCTGCCACTGCGATCCCTCGACCCAACGGGAAGTCGGGCACGTACTGGAACGGCTCGTTCAGTTCACCTGCCGTGTAATCTTCCGCCTGGGTGTGCCGGATCAGGCTGACGCCGGGGTTGAAGGTCACAATCGCCTTCGGGTTCCCGGCTTTTGCTGCTTCCGAGTAGATTAGCGCGATCTCTTCGTTGAATCCGACGTGGTCGTATCCGCCGTCGAACCACCAGCCGGAGACTCGCGAGCCATAACGCTCCGACCAATCGCGAATGACCTCTGCCCATTTACTCGCGAATTCAATGTTGATCGGTTGATCTTCCGGACCGACGGGGAGCCCGAACGCCTTCTGCGACAGGGGATCCTCGTTGGGCGCCTGGGTCGGCAGGTAGAGCATCAGGCGGATTCCCTTGGGTCGCAATGCCTTATACAGGTCCATCGGCAGATCCCTCGACGCGCAGCGCTCTCCGGCAGGGTAACCGGTGATCCGGTCATAGGCTCTGTTGGGTGCATTGAAGTAGCCCGAGTTCTGTCCGAGAGTAATGACCAGGTAGCCAGCCCCGACAGCCTCCAACTGGTCGGCGAGGAAGTTGACGTCGAAATCGTCAACCAGTGCGAACGTCTTCGCGTTAGACGGGAGAAAGTGGACAAAGACTCCGTATCGGGCCGATTTCATCCAGTCCGTGTTTTTCGAGTGGTCCCCTCCAACGACCGCTGAGAACAGGAAACCGACAACGAACATCAGAACCACAAGACGGGAAATCTGTCGCAACATAACGAACCCTCCTGGAGTTACCCGGCCTTACAACTCAGGCCGCCGGCATCCGCCCGAAACGGCCTCGCGAAGAATCCCGAGCCGTTTCCAGACTGCGACTCAATTCTACCCAACCGGCATTCGGTAGGGGAGGGGGCGCCTGGAAACCGGAAATCAAGTCCGCTCGACTGTTAAGCAATTCGAGATTTGGTTACACTGAACCGGGAAATGCGTCCCCGGGCAGACAAGGTCTCGACCGCCACGGTCTTGACGGGAATGTTGAGTCGGATCAGAGGACGATCGGAGCGGGGTGCTGTTCCAGCCAAGGCAGGCCATGTCCACAGGGATCATTGTTGGAGATTCTCCATCCGGCAAGACGGCGCTATAATTCGACTCACGTCGAGCAACTCACTGACTCGACGCAAATTGCAGCTTGGTTCAGCCGATGATTGACTACAAGGAAGGCATCAAGAAGGAAGTTGCCGAAATCAAGTTCCTGATCCATGATCTGCGCGTTGAGCGGTTCATTAACGAAGTGATTCATTTTCACGTCACGCTCAACACCGATCTGGAGATTTTCGGCATCAACCAGGCCCAGGTACTGCATGGGGAAGATTTGCAGGACCTGAAGACCAAGGCGGTCAATCTCCGCAAGGCCTACGGGACCTATTCCAACGCGGTCAAGAGTTTTTCCCCGGACAAAACGGTATTCGTCGCAGGGAAGGCTTACGTCCAGGCGATTCTGGACATCTGTGAGCTGATCCTCAACCCTCTCTGGGGGAGGATCGAAAGCGTGTTGTCCTTTTTGCCGGACGATAGCAGAAGCGTACGGTCACGCAGCCACTACCGGAACTGCCTTCGGTTCATTGCCGAAGTCCGGACCCGAATCGAGCACTTCCTCGACGAACAGCAGCACCGCGACGTGGTTGAGCGTTTCGACATCGCCGAAGATATCGAGGATTTCACCCGGAACGTGGTTTACGGCTACGTCACTGAAAAGAGTGGGGGCCGCGTGGAGCCCCAGCTTGAAAGGCTCGACTCGGCAATCGTCGAGGGGAATCGACACCGTTTTCGCCGCATGTTCTTCAATCTCGTCATGAACGCGGTCGATGCCATGGGGCACCTCAAGCTGGGCATCCTGAACATCAGTGACGTGGTCGAGGGAGACCAGGTCATACTTCGGGTCAGTGACAACGGCACCGGCATGACTCCCGAGAAGATCAAACAACTGCTGACCGACAAGAAGACCCTCGACGGTGAACTCCACTCGCTTGGATTCGTCTTCGTTCGCCAGACCGTGATCGACCTCAAAGGCGACCTTTCAATTGAGAGTGAGATCGACAAGGGAACAACGCTCAAGATCAGCCTTCCATACCTGAAGGAAGCCTCCGGTCCCGGGCCGCAAAAGGCCGCAGGCGACATCCACATTCCGGCGCCACCCATCACGGTCAGCCTCTCAGCGGCGGCGGTTTCTTCGGAGGTTGACAGCATCGTCGCTCCTCCGGTGTCTGCCGACTGGAAGGCTGCACCGGCGGTCGAGGAGCAGGAGATGTGCGGTGAGCTGATCCTTCACGACTTCGCACGGTCCGAATCCGATTTCCCCGGAAGCATTTTCGCGATGGGCGTAAACGAGGAAGACCGCATCGACTTCTTCGCGCACCAGCCTTATGAGCGCTACTGGAACATCACCCACGAAGACCTTTCCCCGATGTTCTTTCAGGCGACGATCCGGGGTCGGCTGGAGGAAGACGACGAGAAGAAGCCGGTCTTGATCCTGAAGGCGCCGCACAGCGCAGTTGATTACTTCCACTTTCGGGAAATCCCCGAGAGCGGTCGCAATCCGGAACGATTCTCGGCGATGATCCACGACGAGTACATCAAGATCGCGCGGAAGCTCCTCGCCACCGGGTTGCCGTCCGAGACGGGTGTCCACCTGACCGGGGCCCACAAGTACTTCGCCACCACCCCCGAACTCTTCGAGGTCGAACCTGTCCCCCTGGACCGCCTCGCCTCCCAGCCCCTCACGACCGAGCCAGAAAATCGGTGACACGCACCAATCCGGCGCGCAAGTGTCCATGAGGACAGGGTTTTTACCTAGGTCTGGGACGTAATTGTGTCTCCGGACATCTCAGTGATCGCACATCGAGACACCTGGACTCGGTGCCGACCACGTGAAATAGCTGGAGAATTGCACCTAAAATGCGGCACAATGGCTAACCGTCCGGACTGCACTTCCCTCGTTCGATGCAACGCATCCCAATCGAGTGAAGCCAGTTTCAGCGAATCAGTTCAACCGGCCAACATTGGGAAAGAGTGAATGAAATGACCAAACGAAGAGACTTTCTGAAGGCAAGCGTGGCAGGAGCTGCGGGAGTGGCGGTAGGAACCATGGGCTTCACGGCCCGGTCTTACGCATCGATTATCGGAGCCAACGACCGCATCAACCTGGCCGTCATCGGAATCCGTAACCAGGGCACGGTACACATCAAGAGCTACTGCGACCTCAAGGACAGTCACAACGTAGTCATCAAGACGCTCTGTGACGCCGACGAAGCCCTCTTCGCTCCCGCGTACAAGATCGTCGAGGAAAAGACCGGGACCCAGCCGGCCACCGAGTGGGATCTTCACAAGGTGCTGGACGACAAGGAGATCGATGCCGTCTCGATCGTCACGCCGAACCACTGGCACGCGCTGGCGACGGTCTGGGCTTGCCAGGCTGGAAAGCATGTCTACGTCGAGAAACCGGTCTCCCACAACATCTGGGAAGGCCGGAAAATGATCGACGCGGCCCGCAAGTACGACCGCATCGTTCAGGTCGGGCTGAACAACCGTTCGGCCAGGAACGTCATCGAGGCGATCAAGTTTCTCCATGACGGCGGCATCGGAGACATCTACATGGCCCGCGCACTCTGCTTCAAGGCGCGTGACTCCTACGGCATCGCCAAGGACAGCCTGCCTCCGGCCACCTTCCACTACGACCGCTGGCTTGGTCCGGCCCCGTACCGTCCCTATAACGTGAAACGCAGCCATTACTGCTGGCACTGGTACTGGGACACCGGGAACGGTGACACCGGCAACACCGGCCCCCACCAGCTCGACCTGGCTCGCTGGGGCATGAACCAAAACGAGCACCCAGTCTCCGTCTATTCTGCGGGCGGTCTTTACGGGCTTCGCCACGACGCTCTCCCCCCGGATGAAAGGACCCCGGGGAAGATGGTCTACGGCGGAGTCGAAACTTACGGCCGTGACCGCACGTCGCAGGAAACCCCGAACACCCAGATCGCCGTTTTCAAGTACGACGACGGCAAGATGATCGAGTTCGAAGCCCGGGGCCGCTACACCAACAATGAAGGAAGCCAGGGCCAGGAAGTCGGCAACCTCTACTTTGGGTCGGAGGGCTGGCTGGAAATCAGCGGCAACACCTGGAAGGCCTTTCGGGAGCGGGAACGCGAGCCCTTCGCCGGTTCAAAGGAGCAGGGAAGCGGCTGGGACGGCAACCACTGGTCCAATTTCATCGATGCCCTCCGGTCGGGCAAGCGGACCGACCTTCACGCCGACATCAGGGAAGGCTTCTACTCTTCCGCGCTGCCGCTCCTGGCCAACATCTCCTACCGGGTCGGCCGCGAGCTGAAATTCGTGGGTGAAAGGGAGAGGTTCGCCAACGACTCCGAAGCCGATGCCTTGTTGAGCGCGGTGTACCGGGTTCCCTACGTCGTCCCCGAAGAAGTCTAAGCTCCCGGGATTACTCGGTTCCCGGGAATTCGGCGACTCCGATGCAGGGCGATACGGTCTGGGGGAGTGGGTTGCCGAAGAGATCTCGCCCCCCGTTGTTGGAGATCGGCAAGCCGGCGCGAACGGCTGGCGAACCGCCCCGGAGCATGAACCCCTTCAGGGTTTCGAATCCTGAGGCTGCCGCTGTCGGGTTGACGAAAAGCGGGTCTGCAGTGATGGCGTGCGCATCCTCGGGGCCATCGACGTGGTTGCCGCGGTAGAGGTTGTGCTCGAAGACATGGTTGCGGCTCTCGCCCCAGTCGTACCGGGTGTCCCCGACGACGTAGAAGATGTTGTTGGCAAACCAGGTATCCTCGGGCCAGGGACCGCCCCAGTTGTCCATCTTGATCATGGTTCGGTCGACGTCGGGCCTGGGCTTCTCCGGGACGTAGATGACGTTGTTGTAGATCTTGGTGCCCTTGACCGGTCCGCTGATGTGGAACGTGGGTGAAAAGTAACCGTTGCGGGCGGTCGGTCGGGGCCGAATACCGTCATTGTAGCTGACGTTGTAACGGACGATCGTACTGTCGTTGACGCCGATGTTGGCCGGGGCCCCACCGTTGTTGCAGACGAGCAGGAAGCCGCCCTCGTTGTCATGGCTGTAGTTGTACTGGATGATGGTGTTGCGGCAATCCCAGTCTGAGTCGAATCCCTGTGCATCCCAGGGAGCCTTGTGGTCGCTGACCTCGTTGAACTGGATGACGGTGTTGTCACAAGCCCACGGCCAGATCCCGGCGGCGGCGTCACCTTCGGGGAGGAGCCTTGTGCAGTTGCGCATGGTGTTGTGCTCGACCAACGCCCCGTCACAGGCAATTGGAACGATTCCGTCACCCGGGACCTCCTCGATCAGGTTGTTCCGAATGACCACCTCGATCAGGTTGTTCCGAATGACCACGTTGAGGCTCGAGAACGAGTTGACCTGAATAGGTCTCACCGGCTTTGAACAGAAGACGGTCGCCGGCTGCAAATATCTTGGCGTTCACCTTGTCTAGCGTTCCCCAAGCTGTGTCGGGAGAGAGTCCATCTGCGTCGTCACTGCCGCCAAAAGAGTCCACGTAATAGGCTCGGCCCGCGATCAGGTCTCGGGCGGGTACCGCGGATTCAGGATTTCGCGTCCCGGAGCACCCCGTCAGGACAAGAATCAGAAGGGCAGCAGCCGCAACAAGCGGTCGATAGAACATCGAAAATGTGGGCATAGGATTCTCCTTATGCCACAGTGCGACACACAATTGCGGCGGATTCGGAAAGGGCGTGATCCGGCAATCGGTATCCGGTAGGGACAGACTCGGCATTCTTCACAAATTCGAGCAGGCAAATCACAGCGAACGCGGAATCCCCCTTGATGATCAACGATCATATGATCGCCCGGCCGGCATCGCAACCGGCATCCTTTCTGCGAACGACCCGATGCGACAAGGCCGACTGTCAGCGAGAGCTCTTTCGACCTCGGGAAAGAGTCAGCACCTCGTTTACAATTCAAACTGAACATCAGCCAAAACTCTTTGCTTTCCCGTCCCATCGGGGGCAATATTAAAGGGTGCTGTCGCAAGGAAGTGGCCGAACCGGCCAGGGATGATTTCCGCAAACGTCTCATGTGCGCGGACCACCAATCCGTTCAACTCTCAGGGGGGGCCGGAAGGGACGGGTGGTCTGCGAGGCCTGTGATCGGCGATTTCCGGTTAATGATGGGATCATCCCGATGTTGCCCAAACAACTGCAATCGGAACTGTATGCCGATGACAGCTCTTGAATGGAGGAAGTTATGCGACTTGATGTGAAGGCCTTTGCGATCGCGGCAGGGATCTTGTGGGGAGCCGCAGTGTTTCTGGTCGGGGTTGGCAATCTCATGCTGCCCGGGTATGGCGGAGAATTCCTGAAGGTGATCGCGTCGGTGTATCCCGGTTACATTGCTCTCCCCTCATTCGGCCGCGTTATCGTGGGGACGCTCTACGCGTTGGTCGATGGCGCCATCGCCGGGCTTGTCTTTGCGTGGCTGTACAATCTGCTGGCTGGGCAAGGCTCTCGTGGGGTCAAGTAGCGAGCAGGCCGCCGGAGCAGTCATTGATGCGGGTAGGGCCCGGCACAGCTTCCCCGGAGGGCGCTGAAGCGGATCGAAACGCCAGTTGCTCAACTCGATTTGGAGCATCAACCCCAAATATCCTAAAATCATGGCCGTGCGCCCGTAGCTCAGCTGGATAGAGCAACGGACTTCTAATCCGTAGGCCGCGCGTTCGAATCGCGCCGGGCGCGCCACTTTCCCGCCCCTGGGTGCTTCTGGGTGCGTATTTGGGTGCGTGTTCACTTTTCCTGAACCTCCGGAATTTCCGCATCGAGCCGATCGACTTCCCGGGCATTCGACTCCTGGATCCAGTGGGTGTACGTGTCCAGGGTCATCGTGTTCTTGCTGTGGCCGAGCTGCCTCGAGACGTAGAAGACATTCGCGCCCGACAGGAGCATCTGGGTCGCGTAGGTGTGTCTCAGGTGATGAATCCCTCTCGGTCGAACCTCCGCTTTCTTGAAGAGAAGGTCCCAGCACTTGTGTCGAAAATTCGCATAAGTGATCGGGGTCCCCTCTTTGCGGCCTCCGCCCTTCACCTTCCGTCCGGGTGACAGGAACACGAATTCCGGAATCTCCGTCTTCCCGCGGGAGAGGTAGTCGGCCTTTCTCCGCGACCGGAGCGCCTTCAGTGCGGCGACCAGTTGCGGAGTCATGTCCACCTCCCGCCGGGATCGCGACGTCTTCGGCGACGTCATCGGGCCGTTTGCCGGCCAGTTCCTGGCCACGCGGATCCGGCCCTTCTGAAAGTCGATGTCCTGCCATCTCAACGCCCGGGCCTCCCCGAACCTCATTCCCGTCCGCGCCAGCGTCAGGATGAACTCGAAATATCCCGTCTGCTTCGCATGCGCCAGAATCAAACCCAGTTCGTCCTTCGTGAACGGGTCCACCTCTTCCTCGGTCGCCTTCCCGTAAAATTCGCCGAGCCCGGACGCCGGGTTGTTCGGGATGATGCCCTCCCGCAGGGCCTCCTTCAAAATCAGCCTCAAGGTGGCGATGATCAACCGGACGCTGTCCCTCGACAGGTTGGCCGACTTCTCGATGCAGAATGCCTTGAGCCTGCGGTAGGTCAGATACTCCAGGGCGTTGTTCTCGAACTCCGGCTTCAGGTGAATCCGGAGGCAGCAATCGTATCGATCCACCGTGGTCTGCTTTCGCTTCGACTGGCGCATCTCCGACAGCCACTTGTCGGCGTAGGGCCCGAACCGCACGATCTCACGCTTGCGGTTCTGGGCCGTTTCGAAGCCCTCGACGCCCTGGGCCTTGATTCTGGCTGCGATCTGGTCCGCCACCTTCCAGGCTTCCGATTCGCTGTCGCAACGCTGTTTGAATCTCTGCCCCTTGTGGTGGACCAGGACCTCCCAGTACTGACGATCCTCTCTCCATCGGACCTTGGCGCTCACGATGCGGCCTCCATCCTGTTCCAGAGATCGTCGACCTTCTCCCGGGCCGCGGAATCCAGTGCCGCATCGGCCCGTTCCAGTTCCCTCACCTGGGACTCGATGAAGTGGTCGAACCACTCCCGCTTGATCATCCAGGGCCCGTTCGGCTTGAAGCGGATCGCCCGCAACCGGCCGGACTTGATCAGACCCCGCAGCCATTCCCGGGACCGTCCGGAATACTTCCCAAGCTGAACCAGGTTCATGTACTCACTCACCGCAGCGCCTCCTCGTTACGTTCCGTCGCTGAAAGTCTTTTCCGCTTTGAACAGTTCCGTCTGTTCTACCTTGCGCCGCCTCTCATTCAAAGGGGCTGCAGCCGGATCGGATTCGATCTTCGATCCCTACCAGAAACTCTCGGGCCGGTCGGCTCCTGCAAGCCCGTCTTCACTGACCGAGAGCTCTCCGCAGAGGTCGTCGTAGTCGTCGATGCGGACGTCGGCCGAGGAGTCATAGCCGTGGTTCCGGAGGAAGGTCCGGAATCCCTCGTCGGTCCAGCCGTTCTGTTTCGCGATCGCGTACATCCGCTTGCGCTGCTTGTCGGTGATGACCCGCTCGCCGGTCGTCGGCCTCATGACGCTGGGTTGTGCCGGTTGCGGTGATTCGCTCACGGCTGCCGGGCGGACCTCCGCCTCGACCGAATCCATCTCTTCGGCCGGAGTCGCTTCGTAGCCGGCCAGGCTCATCACCCAGGAGAAGGCCAGGCGGCACGCCTTGCCCGTGGCCCGGGTCGACGCCATCGAACGGCGGGCGTACTTGGGACGTCCCGCCCAGGTCGGCTCGTCCGCGCCGCACAGCGCCGAGGCCCGGCTGATCACCTGGCCGTCCTTGTGGCGGACCAGTTCGACGGTCGCCTCGAAACTTCCATCCTCCTGCTCGGCGATCCCGACTTCCCTTGCCGTCACGCCCATCATGGCGGCCAGCGTCGTCCACCCTTCCACCCGGACGAAGCGGCGTCCCTGGATGTGGTTGTAGAGGCGGCACTGCTCGATCACCCCGGCCAGCTGCTTCGCCATCTCGGTGGCGCCCTGGACCAGGGTAGCGGCGGTCTCCGCCTTCAGAATCCCCATCTCCACGCTCGATCGCTCGAGCCCGTTCTCGTCTCTCGGCACCCGGATCAACTCTGCGGTACTCATCTATCGGTCACTCCTTCGTGTGTATTGCTCAAATCCAATGAAGCGCAGCCGGGATTCTCAGGACCCGGGATTTCCAGTTCCTGAGACTGCCGGAGCCGCTTCACTTCCTCCCGGGCCCTCAACAGCCGTTCGCTCGGCTGGTAGCTTCCCGAACGGCGAAGCGCCCGGATCAGGGCGACGCTGTCGACCTCCCGGACTCTCATGCCACCCGCTCCGCTTCGCGATCGTTCTCCCTGCCGACATAGACCTCCTCCATTCCGAGGCCCAGCACGTCGCAGATCGCCTTGACGGTCTTCGGGTTCTTTGAATCGCCCTGCAGGATCCGGGTGTAGGTATACGGGTGGATTCCCGCGGCTTCGGCCAACTCCCCCTTGTTCATTGCCCGGATAATCCGGGCTTTCTCGATTCGCGCTATATCAAACATCTGCTTCCTCCTTCGCGTTTCCTCATATCCTAAATGAAATTGAGGCCCTCGCGCAACATTTTTGCTGTAATTCGTCAAATCTTTCGCGTATACTCATTTTCTGTGGAAAATACGTTGATTCAGTTCGCACATGCCTGCAAAGAAGCGCGCGAGGATTCCGGTCTGAAGGGGGAGGGGCTGCGACTGGCCTGTGAGCGGCTGGTCGAGGAGCGCGGTGAGCTCTTTCGAGTCCTGCCCTCGGACATCTCCCGGTACGAGAAGGGAGCCTACCTGCCGAGCCTGCAGAAGTTCATCGGTCTGCTCTGGCTTTTCGGCAAACCCGCCGGCCACTACCTGAAGTCGCTGGGAATCGAGCCGGAACAGATCTGCAGCCACAATCTCAGCCCCGAGGAACAAGAGCTGGTTGACTTCATCCAGAAGGACTCCGGCCGCTCAGAACTGCACCGCCGGCTGCGACAGATCATTGAGCAGGGGACCGAGGCCGAGAAGGAAGCGATCGAGACGCTCGTGAAGCTGGCCGCCGAGAAGGCCGCTGCCCGGGAGCGAGTCGCAAGAACCGGAGTCCCGGAAGGCGCCCGAGCCGGCGGAGAGACCGCCGGCGCCAGGTCATCCAGATGCCCCAGTTCGTCGGGCACGACGAGCCCCAGGAGCTCCGAACGGAAGAACTGCCCTACTTCGAATGGGCCGGAGTGCCGGCAAGCCCGCCCGATTTTCGGGACCCGGACGGCTATGTCACCATCCAGGTGCTCGCCCACCTGGTCAAAGGCGGGCGATTCGTCATCCGCGTGATGGGAGACTCCATGGAACCGGAGATCCGGGACGGGGACCTGGTCATCGTCGACTCGAACATCAAGTACCCGAAACACGGCGACACCGTCGTAGCCCTGATCAACCAGAAGAGCACCCTGAAGAAATTCTACCGCCGGGCCCGAAAGATCACCCTCCACCCCCTCAACCCGGAACACGACGACATCCCGGTCACCGAAGACGACGACTTCCAGATCCAGGGCGTGGTGGTGGCGATTACCCGGG
>CAVZRV010000029.1:0-510689 GCA_963777605.1 uncultured Acidobacteriota bacterium | reverse complement strand
AGAGCCCGGCCGGCATGCACCTGATTCTCGCCGAGTATCCGACACAGACCAGAACGCTGGTCGGCGTAATTCGGGCCGCGTACCGGTCCCGGTTACGCCAGTATGAACTCCGCGATCATATGAGAGGAGCCGGCACTCCAGGAGGTGAGGTTTCGGCACGTGGGCACCAGCCGGAGGCGTCTCCACGAGAGGAACTGGCATCAGCCCCTGCTGTCCCGATCCAACTCTCCGAAGGCGAGCGGGAGAAACTTGCCACGAAAATTCGGACCGATCTTGTGAGACCGCTCTTCAGGGCCAGGACCGAACTGGACCACCTTCTCACGCGAGGCAATCTAGCCGCCGCCGAAGAGGCGGGGAAACTCCTTGAAGACGCCGTCGATTCAGGTCGTCCCCTGGCCAACGAACTCCTCTCCGTTCCCGCGGGAGTCGAACGCTCTCAGCCCGATGTTTTGGCTCTGTCCGAGCAACAGGAGGAAGGCGAGCCGTTTGTACGCATCCTTGTCGTCGATGATCATCGCATGGTGCGGGAGGCTCTGGTGACGATGATCCAGGATCAGCGGGGCTTCAGGATCGTAGGCGAGGCCTCGAACGGCGCCGAAGCTCTCGAGATGGCCTCCCGGCTTCGGCCCGACGTCATCATCATGGATGTGAATATGCCCACGATGGGGGGAGTCGAATCGACGCGTCAAATCAAGCAGCGGTTCCCCGATATCCAGATTATAGCGCTCTCCATGTTCGACGAAGAGTCGGGATCACGACTGATGCTGGAAGCCGGCGCTGCCGCATTTTTGCCCAAGGATGGACCGGCCGGCGAGCTTTTTGCCAGTATTCGCGAGCTCCATGCCGGGTAGCCCCCGGTTGTGCTCGGATACAGTCCTATCCCCGCACAGAGGTGCCGCGCTCCAACCTTGACCCCATTGCTCTCCATGTTTACAATCGGACTCAATTTGATCGGAATCTCCACCCGCTGACCGATCGGCTCCATCTTGAGATCCAGCCACCCAGGGAGGCTCAGTGTCATGAAGAAATGGATGGTCGTACTGTTCAGCGCCGTCCTGCTGGTATCACCGGCGTTTGGCGATCCCCTCGGAATGATCCTGCGGGTTCGCGGAGAGGTGAAGCTGATTCGGGGGTCGGCTCCGGTCGCGGCACTTCCGGGCGAAATCCTGCAGGAAGGCGACCGAATTCAAGTCCTCTCGGGAGAAGCACTGATCAATTTCTGCCCTGAGAACGGCCGTTTCCGGGTCGGTCAGGGCACTGAAGTCGAATTACAGGCAACGCGCCTCCATCCCCGTTCTGGCCAGGATATCCAAAAGACCGGCACCAACACCTGCTCCTTCCCTGAGGTCCGACTGGGAAAGGAGAGCCTGGAACGCGTCGGGGCGCTCCGTCCCCGCGGCAGTGCCCCGGGCACGACAATCGTCTTGTACCTCGGCGGCCCGGTTTCAACCGGTCGTCCCCGCTTTGACTGGAAACCGGTCGCCTCGAGTGATCACTACATCGTCCGACTCCTCGACGAGATGGGAGACGGACTTTGGGAAAAATCCACGAACGAGAGTTTCCTGGAGTATCCCTCCGACCAACCGGAACTGACGCCCGGTTGGTACAACTGGGAACTGGAAGCAGTCCGGGGACAGGATGTCCACGCCCGGCAAAGAACTGATTTCGAAGTCCGCCCCGGAGAGGACCGGCCGAGTCCCTGGGCTGCGGACCCTGATCTCCTGCTCCCGACCGCTTTTGCCTATGAGGGCGACGGTTACTTCGCCGAGGCCGCCGCCTGCCTGCGCAGATACCTGCAAACCGAGGGAAAGGATGCCAGGTTGAACCGGCACCTGGCGTGGCTCTACCGACAGGCCCGACTCCCCATCGCCTTCAACGACCAGATTGAGTCGGGGACGGAGTGAAACCACACCGGGCCAGGTGGATCGTCCCGGTGGTCGTCGGCTGCGTCTGGCTGATTAGTTCAGTCGTCGGTGAGGCCATCCAGGAGACTTCGCTCGGCCACCGCGCCGAACTCTTCTCCTACGACCTTCGATTTCGCCTGCGCGGAGAACTTCCCGACTCCGGGGACTGCCCGATCGTCCTCGTCGTCATCGACGAGGACAGCTTCGAGCGCATCAGCGAACCTCTTATCCTCTGGCAGGGACACTTCGCGCAAGTGCTCGACCGCCTCGTCGATGCCGGCGCATCTGCCGTCGGAATCGACCTGATCTTGCCGGACGTCAGCGAACTGGATCCGAACGGGCAGCGCGGACTGGTCGGATCCCTTCTCGGCGCCGAGGGCGAGGGGGTGCCGGTTCGCCTCGTCTATCGGATCGGGAAATCGGGATCGGCACCCGCCTCCCCGATGCTGGCGATGGCCATAGGTCAGGAAGGCTTTGCCTTCGCCAACCTGACCACCGACGAAGACGACTTCGTCCGCAGGCAGGAACTCTTCGCCCAGGATGGGGAGGGGCAAAGCGTGGCGGGTTTTGCGGCATCGCTGGCCCTGACCCGGATGGACAGTATTGACGGTGCGCGGGCACTTGACCCGATTCTGATCAACTACCGCGGCCCCGACCCGTTCCCCAGAATCCCCTTTTGGACTGTTTTGGAGGAAGCGGCGATCGGCGGTCGGCCTCTCCGTGAGCTCGTCTCCGGGAAGATTGTGCTGATCGGCCTTTACGACGAAGGAGACCTCCACCCGACTCCGCTCTACTTTTGGCCGCCCCAATCAGTACTCCCGTTTCGGAGGACTCCCGGCCTCGCCATTCACGCCAACACCCTGAACACGCTCATCGAGGGAAACTATCTCGAGCCGGTCTCGCTGTCGGCAAGACGGGCGCTGACCTTCTTGCTGGTGCTCGCGGTGACATTGCTGGCCTGGAAATTCCCACCCCTGCCGGCGGCTCTTCAGAGCGGCGGATTGGTTGGCGGCTACTGCCTCTTCGCGCTCACCTGGGCATTCTCCAGCGGCTCGGTCTATTTCGTCGTCGGGCCGGTGACGGGAGCCTTGGCCGCCTTTGCCCTCAGCCAGTCCGCGCAGTACGTGCTGGTGGGGAAAGAAAAACGACGTCTTCGTTCATTGTTCGGCCGGTATGTAAACGAATCGGTCATAGAAGAACTGATGCAGCGCCACGAGGCCCTCGTTCTCGGAGGGGAGAAACGGTCGGTCAGCATCCTGTTCTCCGACATTCGGGACTTCACAACCCTCACCGAGAAGAGCGTTCCCGAAGAACTCGTAGCCCTCCTCAACCGCTACCTGGAAGCCATGGTCTATGCCATCCATTCCCACGGCGGCATGGTGGACAAGTTCATCGGCGATGCCGTCATGGCTGTCTTCGGAGCCCCGGTTCCGACAGAGAACCACGCCGTCGACGCGGTCCGCGCGGCCTCTGCCATGCGGTCGGCACTGGCCAGGCTCAACCGCCAACTCAGGCGGGAAGGGCTGCCGGAACTGCGCACCGGGATCGGCATTCACAGTGGCGAGGCGATCATCGGCAACGTCGGCTCACCTGACCGGCTGGAATACACGGCCATCGGAGACGCGGTCAACACGGCGGCCCGTCTCGAAAGCCTCACCAAGCAATACTCGGCCCCGATCCTGGTCAGTCGTGCCACCTTCGAGCAGCTTTCGGGGACCTTCTCCGGCGAGTCACTGGGGGAGGTACAGTTGAAAGGCAAGGCCACCCTCGTCGAAGTGATCCGGATCCGCGAACCGCAGTCGGATCAAGGCAACTCCCAGTCAACCGACCCCTTTGCCCAGGTCCCCTCGCGCAGTCCGGAACCCGACGCCCGCACCCAGGGCCCACTCTCCGCTACTGTTCATTCAGCGACCAGTCATAATCCAGGTACTCCAGCTCGTACTCTCCCGAACGGAGATACGCCGCATCCGCCTCCGACAGGTAAGACGAGATGAAATTGAGAACGGCACGCTGCTCGACCGGAAACTTCTCGAACTGGTGCATGGTCCCGTATCGGGAGACAAAGTCGGCGCCGAACCATTTGAAAATCTCGGACAGGTAGACAGTTGCGGTGTCCTGGTCGATCCGAAACTTGGACGGGTCGGAAAGGAATCGACGAGCCTGATCCTGGAACTGGGCCTCCAACCGGCTACCCACGTACGGTTGGTTGCGCAGCGGAGGACAACTCAGGGCGGCACAGACGAGCGCCAGGTGGATCCTCGGCTCATCGAACTCCCCGCGGAGGATCTGGTGCTCGATGTGGTCAAGCGTCATCTCCGAACCCATCACCTGGAACTTCAGCTTGTTCCAGACCCCTGAAATCTGGCGGATACTGTTCCTCGGGTAAATCAATGAGGTCAGGAAGGAGGGCTGGATAGGGTAGTGGTTGACGATCGCGAGCAGCGTAAACCCGTTGTACGCGTTGATCCAGAATGCGATCCTCTGTTCCATGTCGTAATCGCGATAGTCCATCGGGGACAGTGACGCCAGCCCTTCGGCGAACAGGTCCAGGCTCCCACGGTTCTTCTTGAGCCCCGCGTAGTCCACCAACCCTCGTTGATCAACAAATTGCAGCGCTTCTGCAAGGGGACGAAAGATCGCCGGACCCGTTTCCGTATGCCTCGCCGGACCACCGAAGATGTATGCAGGACCGCCGATTGCCATAACGGCGAGAACCACCGCCCAAATCGGGATCGACACTGTGGACACCCTCATCTAGCCCCCGTCCATCCTTTTCGTGGAATACTCTGGAACCTCTTCCCAGGCCGGCCCGCCACTCCCTCCCCGACGGACAGGCACCGGAAACGCGTTGATCTCTATTGTATCCGCAGCAAACGTATTTCAGAACGATCAAAGTCCACCTAAATCGGGGAAATTCGGCTCTCAGGCTTGACGCGACCAGGACTGACCGTGCGACGATTGCCCCCCGAGGTTGAAATTGAGGCTGTTCAGAAATCGCCAAAACAAGAAGTCGTCGCTGCACAACCGGATCCTCCTGGGCCTCGTCGCCGGAGCGGCCCTGGGCACAGTGGCCAACTACGTTGTCGGGACCAACCCCCACTGGGAACACGCCTTCCTCTGGGCTCTCGGCAATCTCATCGAGCCGGTCGGCCAGGTCTTCTTGCGGCTCCTCTTCATGATCGTTGTCCCCCTGATCCTCTCCTCGCTGACGTTGGGAGTCGCGGCCATCGGCGACGTCCGCCGCCTGGGTCGAATCGGCGCCCTGACCTTTGGATACTTCATCATGATCACGACTCTGGCCACGACGCTCGGCCTGGTTCTGGTCAACGTCCTCCAGCCCGGCGGGAACATGCCCGAGGAGACCCGCGCCCGACTCATGGAGTCCTATCAGTCCCAGGCGCAGGAGAAGCTCGAGCTCACCGGGGGCGTCTCCGTTTCGAATTTCGTCAACATCATTCCCCGCAACCCGGTCGATGCGGCGGCCCGCGGCGACATGCTGGGGATCATCTGCTTCTCGCTCATCCTCGGCGCCGGCCTGACCCAGTTGCCGACCGAAAAATCGAAGCCGGTCCTGGACTTTCTCGAGGGCATTTCCCTGACGGTAGCGGTCATCATCCGGTTCACCATGCGCCTGGCTCCCTACGGGGTGTTCGCCCTGATTTTTGGAGTGACCGCACGTTTCGGCTGGGACATCCTGGTCCAGTTGCTCAATTACGTCTTCGTCGTCCTGTTGGGGCTCGCCCTCTTCCAGTTCGTCGGCTACGGCATCCTCGTCAAGCTGCTGTGCGGCATCCGTCCGATGGAGTTCTTTCGCAAGATCCGGGACGTGGCCATCACCGGCTTTTCAACTAGTTCGAGCAACGCCACTCTTCCCACGACGATCGAGACGGCCGAGACGGAACTGGGGATCCCCAGCGAGATCGCCGGTTTCGTCCTGCCCCTCGGAGCCACAATGAACATGAACGGCACGGCGCTGTTCGAGGGAGTGACCGTCCTCTTTCTGGCCCAGGTATTTGGGGTCCATCTCAGTCTTGGACAGCAACTGATCGTCGTTCTCATGGCGGTCCTCTCCGCAGTGGGAACGGCCGGAGTGCCCGGCGGATCGATCCCCCTGCTCGCCGGGGTCCTGGGAGTCGTAGGGATACCCCCTGAAGGTATCGCTCTGATCATTGGAGTCGATCGCATTCTCGACATGAGTCGCACCGTTCTCAACGTCAGCGGAGACTTGACCGCCGCTGCTTTCGTCACCGAAAGAGAACGCCTCCGCGCCGCCCGCAACGGGTGACTCTTCAGGTGCGACGTTCCGGGTTTCTCGTTCCGGATTTCTGGTTCCGGGTTTCGGGTTTCTGGGGGGGGAGAGTAATCCTGGCTGCCTTGCCTGGGATGTCTGCCGGGCAGCTTGCCCGGCAAAAGTAAACATTCGCAGGGTGTGTTGCCAAAATCGCCATCTGAGTCAAATCAGACGCCTCTCCCGGCACCCAATCGGGCGGCGGGCACACGAAACCCCCGGGCAAAGCCTCCGGCGGTGGCCAAACCCCTAACCCCATCTACTAAATAACGAACGTGTTCGAAAAAGTGCGAGGAAGCCGGGTGAGAAAAGTGGAGAAGGCGCCGCTCGGACGGAGAGCAAGCGAAAGGACCGCAGGGGCGAAAGGATGTAGAGACAATCCGGGGAAAGACGGTTCTCCATCTACATTTGGGCAACACGTGTCTCATCGGCTTCCTAATCCCATCTCCACCGCTCCGTCAACACAGCCCGTCGAACCAGGAACCCGAAACCCAGTTCCCCAATCCCCCGATTTCTGGTAAACTCCGGCTTTCCTGAAGCGTGCGCCCGTAGCTCAGCTGGATAGAGCGTTGGCCTCCGGAGCCAAAGGTCCCGCGTTCGAATCGCGGCGGGCGTACCATTCCTTTCAAGGGCTTGCGGCAGTCGAACCAGCGATCCAGCGTCTTCTGACTGTAGAACACGTACTCAAACAGATTCGTAAAGCTACCCGCTGCCGCTTTTCCACCGAAGAGAAGATCCGCGTCGTACTGGAAGGTTTGCGGGGAGAGATTCCCATCACCGAGCTGTGCCGCTGGGAGGGCATCCAGCCCTCGATCTACGACAAGTGGTCCAAGGCATTCCTGGATGCCGGCAAGAACGGCTTGACCCGGGACACGCAGCCTGCTTCTTCTGGCCGTTAGCACCGGACTGATTGCCTGGATGAGCGAGATACTAGTGAGTTCGGTCCAGCCGGCGGCGGCGGCACTCGGGAGGACCGATCTCTTCGTCAGTGTGATCGTGATTGCCGTGATCGGCAATGCTGCCGAACACAGCACGGCAGTGATGAAGGCCATCGAAGATCGCATGGATCTGAGCCTGGGCATCGCTCTGGGCAGCAGCATCCAGATCGCTCTTTTCGTGGCCCCGCTGCTGCTGTTTGCGAGTTATTGGGTCGCACCGCATCCCATGGACCTCGTCTTCACACCGATTGAGGTTTTGGCGGTCTTCCTGGCTGTGATCCCCGCCAATGAGATTTCTCAAGGATGGAGAATCGAACTGGCTGGAGGAACTCCAGCTTCTGGTGGTCTACGTTCTGTTGGGCCTGGTGTTTTCCTTCATGCCGGCAGAGGTCGGTGCCGGCGGGTAAGGTGCACGGGAGAGGTTTCTGGTTTCGAGTTTCGCTTCCGCCAGATAACGAAGCCAGTCTTCGTGGACTGTCTGGCGTCCTATCCCTGGACCACGCCCACGGCTGGTCGCTGGACGGGGAGCATCACACCTGGCCACCCACCGGGTTGTGGATGAAAACGCTGATAATGAAGCCCTGATGCAAATCAAGCGCGAAGCCAACCGTCTCACTGCCGGGAGGCGCCTGGAACACGCCACCATCGAGTTGGAGTTCGGGAACGAAGATTGCTCGATGAACGGCATGGATATGCACAAACATCAAGACAAGCCAAGATGACAAAGCGAAGGAATCAAAAAAGGATGTCTATGGAACCATCCTTTTTTGTATTTCAACCCGGTGATTTGTGGCGTACGATTCACCAACTTATCGGTGTTTCTCGGGGAGTTGGGTATGAAGCTTTCTGTTAACCAGTTGGGCAAACAATACCGACGTGATTTTTGGGGGCTCAAAGATTTCACCATCGAAGTTCAACCCGGGATCCTCGGCCTGCTCGGCCCCAACGGGGCAGGCAAATCGACCCTGATGCGCATGCTTGCCACCATCACCAAGCCCACTGAAGGAACCATCTCGTGGGACGGCGTAGACACGGTCAAATCGCCGGATACGCTGCGGGCGGTGCTCGGCTATCTGCCGCAGGATTTCGGCATCTACCCCAACCTGAACGCAGTCGAATTTCTGGAATATATGGCCGCCATCAAGGGACTGGGCGCCAAAGCCGCCAAACGCCGCATCGACGAGTTGTTGCAAGTGACCAACCTGGTCGGGGCGGCGAAACAGCCGCTGGGCGGCTATTCGGGCGGGATGAAGCAGCGAGTCGGCATTGCCCAGGCCCTGCTCAATGACCCGCAACTGCTGATCGTGGACGAACCCACTGTCGGCCTCGACCCGGAAGAGCGAGTCCGCTTTCGCAACCTGCTGTCGGACCTATCGGGTGAGCGGATCGTGATCCTGTCGACGCACATCGTCTCAGACGTGGAGGCGACGGCCACGCGGATCGCCCTGGTCCACAAAGGCGGACTTTTGCGCAACGCCGCACCCGAGGAACTGCTCAAAGAGCTGGAAGGCAAAGTCTGGGAATGGACGGTTGCCAGCGAGGAACTGCCCGCCCTGAAACAAAAATCCATCGTGAGCGGAACCATCCGGCGCAGCGACGGGGTACAGGTACGCGTCATTAGCGGGAGCAGGCCCGAAGTCCAGGCCCGCAGCGCCTCGCCCAATCTCGAAGACGCGTATCTCTACTTTATCGCTCAGGAGAACGGCCAATGAACTCCGTCCGGGTCATCTATCACCTGGCCCGCGCCGACTTTTTGGAACGCGTCCGCCGTTACAGCTTTTTGATCATGCTCGGGCTGGCGGCTTTCCTGGGGTACCAGGTGGTGGCCGGCCACCTGACCCTGCGGCTCGACCAGTACCGCGGCGAGTTCAACTCGGCCTGGGTTGGCAGCATGATGACCCTGATCTCCACGTTTTTCATCGGCTTGTTCGGTTTTTACCTGGTGAAAGGCTCGGTGGCGCGTGACCGTGAAACTGGCGTGGGCCAGATCATAGCGACCACGCCGCTCAGCCGCCCGCTTTACACCTTTGGCAAATGGGCCAGCAATTTCGCCGTGCTGATGGCAATGAACCTGGTGCTGGCCTTGGCGGGCGTCGGCATCCAGCTCTTGGCGGGCGAGAATCTGCAGCTCGACCTGGCGTCCATGTTCGCACCATTTGTCTTCATCGCCATGCCGATGATGGCGCTGATCGCCGCCCTGGCCGTGCTGTTCGAGACGGTCGGCTTTTTGAGCGGCGGATTTGGCAGCGTGGTCTACTTTTTCCTTTTCACTTTCACCCTGCCACTTTCAGATTTGTTCATTAAGACCAACCCGGCCTTCGAACCGCTCGGCCTGAGGCTGCTTTCACATAGCATGGGCGTAGCTGCCAAAGCCGCCTTCCCAGAATACACCAGTGGTTTTGTGCTGGGTGACCCCAACCCAACAGGCATTGGCGTCGACCGTGACCCGGCGAGTTTCATCTTCCACTGGCCAGGTGTGGCCTGGACGGGTGATATAATCCTGGCCCGTTTTGCCTTGTTCGGCGTGACCATCGTGCTGATTCTGATTGCTGCTATCTTCTTCGACCGCTTTGACCCCTCGCAACATAAGCCGCGCAAGAAGCGAACCCAGAAAGGCGCAGCCTCCCCGGCTGGGGCCGGTTCGCCGTCACCTGCTGTAGCGGCCCTGCCATCTACGCTAACTCCGTTAAACGTGGACGCAATGAGATTCGCCTTTGTGCCAGTGCTGGTTTCCGAACTGAAACTACTGCTCAAGGGTCAGCGTTGGTGGTGGTATGCCATAGCAGGCGGGCTGTTCATCGCCGGGTTTGCCAGCTCGGCTGAAACCTCGCGGGGTTTGCTGCTGCCGTTTGCCTGGCTGTGGCCGGTACTAATCTGGTCGGAGTTGGGCAACCGAGAGATGCGTCACAACGCCGGGCAAATGGTTTTCTCATCAGCCGCACCGTTATGGCGGCAGTTGCCTGCCACTTGGCTGGCCGGATTCATAGTCACATTGATCACCGGCGGCGGCGTATTCCTGCGCCTGTTGACCGCGGGCGACAGCGCCCGTCTGATGGGTTGGATATCTGCGGCGTTCTTCATCCCATCCTTCGCGCTGGCCTTAGGCATATGGAGTAACAGCCACAAACTGTTCGAAGTGCTCTACGTGACGATGTGGTACTTCGGCCCGATGAGCCACATTGCTGCGCTGGATTTCATGTCCGCCAGCACAGACGAACATGCGCTGGCATATTTTGTCGCCGCGCTGGTGCTGGTGGGGTTGGCGTTTGTGGGAAGGGCAAGACAATTACAGCGTTAGAAGCAAGTAAGCAACCTAGGTTGGCCAGAAATCCCGGAATCCGTCACCATGAACCACAGGCTCTGATGGACCCTGGTACATAGAACGGGGACAGCCAACCTGCCTACTGCTGTATGCTGAGGTGAACTGCCTCTTTGAAATCGGAGGTTCGGATGCGACCACAACCCTTGATCTGTGTGAGTGACGTCGAGAGAACCAGCCGTTGGTACCAGCAACTCCTTGGATGCCGGAGTGCGCACGGCGGACCGGAGTATGAACGGCTGGAAGTGGATGGCCGACTGATCCTTCAATTGCATCGATGGGACGTTGAACATGACCACGGCCCAATCGGCGACCCGACTTTACGGCCTTATGGGAACGGAGTGCTGCTCTGGTTCGGGATCGACGACTTCGATGCCGCCGTCGCCCGGGCCGAGAAGATGGGTGTGGAAGTGGTCATGCCGAAGCACCGGAACCCGCCTGACGGAAAGGGCGGTCCCAACCACTGGGAGATCTGGCTGAAGGACCCGGAAGGCTACACGGTGGTCTTGTCCAGCCCCGATGGTTCCGCTGGCTAGGTGGTCAGGCAACTCGAGGCAGGAGATGAAAGGGGGCCGCAGTGAATCTCGAAGTACTCAATGATCTCAACCGGCACATGGAGTGGGCCGACGCAGCAGTTTGGACTGGTGTCCTCGGAAGCGAGGAAGCGAAGAAGGACCCGACGCTGCGG
This sequence comes from uncultured Acidobacteriota bacterium, assembly GCA_963777605.1. Classification (GTDB taxonomy): domain Bacteria; phylum Acidobacteriota; class UBA6911; order RPQK01; family JAPXNP01; genus CAVZRV01. The sequence continues at coordinate 499,552 of CAVZRV010000029.1, read as the reverse complement.
GAGCGTCTTTACCACCTCCACCTTGTTCAATACGCATTCCTGAGAATCTGGCGAGGGGAGTCCCGCGAGACACCCTATCCCGAGTTTGACAACACAGAAGCCGTCTTTCGCTGGAGTCGCCCCTATTACCGGGAAGCTGCCGCCTTCCTTCAGCCGCTGGGGAGTGATGAGTTGTCGAACCCACTGCCGCTACCACTGTCGTGGGCGGTCCAAATCACTGAACGCATTGGTCGCAAACCCGAAGTGTCCACCCTTGGGGAAACCGCCCTTCAGGTCGTCATGCACAGCCAGTATCATCGAGGACAGGTCAACACCCGGTTGCGCGAAGTCGGAGGGGAACCGCCGGTGGTGGATTACATCGCGTGGGTGTGGTTGGGCAGACCAGATGCTGATTGGCCAACCGTTGGCGATTAGATCTCGTCAGTCGCTGCAGGCCACGGGCTGAAAATCAGAGCCGACAAGGTGGAAGCAAATCGCTCCATTCTCGTCGGCAACAAGGTTGAACCCGTCGTTCTGACTTACCACCATCTCGCCTGCTTCCCTGTTGTAATCGTGAACCGGCCTGCCCCGCTCCCACCGGCAGAGGAAGATCTCAGAGTTGTCTGGGATGCTTTCCACTTGGATGCCTGAGTAGGCGTCTCCATCCGAAAGAAATGCCCAGAGGTGCAGGAGATCGGACTCCTCGCCCGGACGCTTCTCTACCGTAAGAATTGCATAGTCGGGGCGCCCATCGCCGTTGAAGTCACCAAGGATAGTGTTCGGATCGCACACGTCGGTGTGCTTGCCGTACATTGGATCAGGCTGATGGAACTGCCATCCGGGGTAAGCCGCATTCAGTTGTTCGATTACCGCCTCAGGAATCGGAGCATCCGCAGACTGAAGGATCAGGGCAGAAGGCCCGATCACCATCAGCGTTGCGAAGAGGCTCAAAAGACTCACGCCAGCACGCTACCATTTCGGGTGGCGCACGACAACGATCGCTGAAAGTGCTCCCAACCCGAAAATTCGTCGAGCGGTCTCGTTGGTTTCACACGCTTTCACTGGATGCTGGCTTCTCCCCTACACCTGGTGGGCAAATAGGTGGGCAAAACTTTACGAATACCATCAAAAACCGTCCAATACCGTCCTTGTAAGTGCTTGAGCAGACAGGGCTAAGGAAAATTAGGCTAGCCTCCGGAGCCAAAGGTCCCGCGTTCGAATCGCGGCGGGCGTACCATTCCTTTCAATGGCTTACGGCGAGAACCGAAACGGTGAGCCGACCCATCTTTCCTGTTTGTGTCCTGCGGAGCCATTCAGGCGACTCCTTTGAAGGTTTTCTTTTTCGCACCACTTTCGATGAGACGCAGGACCAGCTGATCCTCGAGGAACACCTGCTCATGCTTCAACGACAGCGCTTCCTCTCTCCGGCAGCCGGTCTCGTATAGAAACCGAAACACCGGCTCGCATTCCGGTCGGAGTTTGGCGAGCGTCTCTTGGATGGCGTTTTCGAGAATCGGCAAATGCCGATCTTCGATTGCGGGCTTGCGTTCCTCATGGAGCTTTCTCAACTTCGGAACCGGATTCCGGTGGAGCAGCGCCTGATCGGTCGCCCAGCTCAACAGGTGCTTAAGCACAGCCAGGTCCTTGTTGATCGAGGCGGCGCTCAGCCCCTTGCGCTTCCGCTTCGATATGTACACCGTAACATCGAAGGGTGAAAGCTCCTGAGCCAGGATGTGACCGAGGTGTTTCTTGAGCCACTTCAGGCGGTGCTTTTTGGTTCCGGGATGCCGATTCTCGACGAGAACGTACTGTTCGAAATAGACATCGGCCAATTCCGCCAGCGTTGCTGTTGGGACTTCGGTCCGGTTCAGCTCGGAGGTAGATCCGCGTCTTCCCAAACGCCGAGGAACAACCCGACCGTCCTTGACCAGCCGTCGAAAGAGATGAATCCCGACGCCCACAAACTGGGCAGCCCGCTTCTCCCGAAAACCCTCGGGAACGGCATCCTTGATCCTGTCTGGAACCATCACCAATCGAAGTCTTCCCATCATGAAGTCAGCCAAAGAGGGCAACGTCCCCGATCGGAAACTCCAAGCGGGGACCGTGGCTTCATTCTGTTGCCCTCTACCTTTGAGAGGCCAGCAGGCAAGAAAACCTCAATGGACATTCCTTTTCACAAACCTAAACCGTTGCGTTAGTATCCTCAGGCAGGAGGACACGATGTTGCTCGATACCCGGTCTCCCCTTTCCGTCCTGCCCGTCTTCATCCGCCGGCAAGGCCACGGATTCGTCCTGGTCCTCTTCCTGCTCTGCGGTCTCTCCGATCCAGGGCATGCCGCCGGTCCAATCGAACTGTCCCTTCAGGTGGCCGGTGACCTTCCGGTTCCAGGAATCCCGGGAATGGTGCTTTACAGGATTGGTGACGCCGTCTCGAACGGCCGGGGGGACATCCTCTTCATTGCGACCTTCGGCCCGGCGGATCCCGAGTCGGAGGCCGAACCCTCCTACGGCGTGTTTCTGAAGAACGCCGAAGGAATCCATGCCGTTGCAGTCAGGGGAGATCCCCTTGGTCTCGGCTTTCAGTTCCACGCCTCCCAATCGGGTTCAAGTACAAGCCTGGGCGGCCTCGAAATGGACCTCAACGAGTCGGGGACCGTCGCCCTCATCCTGGCCGACTCGGGCGTCCTGCTCTGGCAGGACGGCACCTTTCAATGGCTCGGCTGGCTGGGTTACGTGGCTCCCGGGTCTGCCGGGGGATTTGTCGAGTTCGGCCGCCTCTCCAACCTGTGGCCCTACGATTCCTCCCGTCCCTTTCTCAGCGAACAGAACGAGGTTGTCTTCAGCGCCCGGCTCAACGACGGCAGCACCGGGATCTTCCTGGCGTCGTCCGGCGGGATCGCCACGCTGGCTCATTCGGGAGACCCTGTTCCCGGCCATGACTCAGCGTCATTCAACAACCGGTTTTCCAGCCCCTTCTTTGAAGGCAGCTCCGCCTGGTTTGCAGCTTTCGATTCCACCAGGCAGATCGAGGCGATCTACCGATACTCCGGCCCCAACCTGGTGTCTTCCGTTCAGGTCGGCGACGTGCTCACTGGCCTGAATGCCGCTGTGTCCCGTATTCGAGAATGGGACCCCAACGCCGACGGGCAACTCTCGATGGTGGTGGAGGGCGATTCGGTGGAGTACGTCGTCGTCCTCGACGACAGCGCCACCCAGGTGGTCGCCCGCAACGACCAACTCCCCCCCGGTTACGACGGAACCCAGGCCTTCGGCTTCTCGAATCTCTCCCTGAACGATGCCCCGGCGGCGTTTTTTGTGGCCCACGATTTGAGGGACTACGCCGCTCTGTACCTCTGGCGGGAGAATGTCCTCACACGAATCGTGGCTGACGGGGACGCGAGGCCCGAGGGAGGGACATTTGCGCTTGGATGGGAGAGTCCACTCACACCGGGTCCGATCGGCCGCCAGTTCAGCACGACGGAACTGACCGACACGTTCTCGGTCGTCTTCAATGCCGAAAGCGGCTACTACCTCTGGCAAGACGGAGAGGTGGAACCGTTCCCCGGCCCCGGCTCGGCACCGGGGCTGCCCGGTTCATGGCTGGAGGGTCTTGGCCCGCTCGGGTTCAATTCCGATGGAAGCCTTCTCATTTCCGCGTCCATCTGCTGCCACCGTTTCGGCTCGGCCCTCTACCTGACTCGGCCTCCCGTTTCTCAGTGGAACTATCTCCCCTTATTCGCGGTGGGACAGGCCGGTCGATTTCGCTACTCATCAACCCTCGTCCTCGCCAACCATTCCCGGTACGAGGGTTCGGTCCTGGTGGAGTTCTTCGACCGGAACGGCAACCTGTTGTTGACCGATCGCGAGGAAATGGGGAGTGGCGAAGTCGCCGACATCGACCTTTCACCCGACCTGTTTCCCGAACTCTCGACCGGTTACGCTCGGGTAGAAGTCCGTGGAGGCGCCCGGGTCTCGGGCGAGGCGATCATCTCTCTGTTCGACTCTTCCGACCTGGTCTCGCGAACCACGGTTTCTTTGCAGCCGCCTTACGTCTTCTCCGCCTCCATCCTGGCGGAAGTCGGTTCCGGCGCGGACACAGGTGTCGCCCTGACCCGATTGACCGGGGGCGGTGACCCCAGCTTGCGGGTGCACTTGGATGACCCCACCACCGGGACCTCTCGCACGACCACGCTGGAAATCTCCCCGGCTTCACAGCAAAACATCTTTGTCACCGAACTCTTTGACGGCCTTCCCGACCCGTTTCTTGGGGTTCTGACGATCGAAGGCCAGCAACCTTTTCTGGCAACCGGACTGCGCATGTCGGGCCTGAACCTGTCGACCCTTCCGGTCGAGTCCGATCGTTCACCAGCCAAGGCCTGGTCGTTTGACTACCTCGTCCCGGACGAGTTTCCCGCGGAGACCGTCCCGGGCCCTGCGGGGAGAATTGCGGTCCAACAAAATTCCAGAGGCCGGATCGAGTTGATCGAGGACAACGAGACGCTGCCCGTGCTGGTTCCCAATGTCAGCCTTCCGGAAACGGGCTCTCCCATGACTGACCTGGGGATCGTTGGCTTTCTGGCCGGCGGAGACCTGGTCGTCAGCGCGCGATCCGGAGGAGACGACTGGGTGGGCGTCTACCGCGTGCACGAACGGGTCCTCGAGGAGCTCGCGCAGTCCGACCAACCCCTTGCCGAAGGAGGGATCTTTGTCGGGCGGGCGCTAGTCAATCCCGAGGGATTGCTTCTCCTGGAAACCTACGTCGACGGGGGAAGCCTCTTCTACCTCTATGACGGCCACGCTCTGCAACCCTGGATCCGGCTGGACCAGCCGTTTTACGCGAATGAACTGGACTTCAGGAGCAACCGTGGGATCGCCTTTCGATCCGCCGACGAAATCGGCATCATCGCCCCGTCGGGAAGCGTCACGACGATTGCCCGCCTTCATGACCTGGTCCGGCCCGGCTTCGAGATTCGGATTTTTCACTGGGTCCGAATGCTTTCCGATGGGAGGGTCGTCTTCATGGCCAACGATGCCTCCCAGACCAAGAACGCGCTCTGCGTCAACGCGGAAAGTGGATTCCGGGTGCTGGCAGCCAGCGGCGGAGAGATTCCCGGATCTCAAACCAGGGTGGCAAGATTCTCCGCTGAGCAACCCTCCTCGACGATTCGCCTCAACGGACGAGACGAAATCATGTTGAAGAGCCGCGTTACGTTCGGTGGATCCGCCGAGCAAGTCCCGGCCTTCCTCCGTTTCAGTTCGAGCGGCTCGATGGAGCTGATTTCCCCCATTGCGGAGAATCCCACCGATCCGGAAGACATCACTTCGGTCCCGGAAGGTCGCTTCGTCTGGACCGATCAGGGCGAGCTTTATTTCAAAGCGATTTCACGCCGGCAATCCCACTTCAGCCGGGCAAACCTTTACCGCTGGCAGAACGGATCCATCGAGACCGTTCTCGGAGAAGGCTGGCAGGTGCTCCCGGACAGGGCCCCGGGAGCCGGCCTGGTGAAACATCTCGGAGAACCGGTGGCGGGCGACGATCAAGGGGTTCTGTTCGGCATCCGGGTGGTCGGAGATGCCTCGACGGGCCTTTACCGTGCCGTATCGGGAGATCACTCCAGGCATTGGATCCCCCGGGTCGCCGTCGGTGATTTCGGCCCGATCAACTACCGATCCACCTTGCTGATTCACAATCCGGGCGATGCGCCGGCCGTCACCGATGTGCGCTTCTTCGGAATTGGGAACACCGGCTCGTCGGAACCTGTGGACATCACGCCCGGCGAGGTCAAGCGTTTGACGTACGACTCGTCGGGCGTGTTCGTCGGATGGGCCTCCGTTGATTCCCAGGATAGCCCGGTCCGAGTCCACGAGCGGCTCGCCGTGCGAATCGGGGGAGTCTTGCGATCCGAAGTCACGGTGCCGGCGGTCCGCCCGCTGCGAGAGGGCTACTGGGTCGGAGAGGTCGACCATGCACTCGGTGTGGATTCCGGACTCGCCGTTGTCAACCCTGAGCGAACACGGACCGACATCACGGTCGAGCTGCTGTCGCCTGGATTCGACGTGGAAGAGGTCACCGTGATCCCCCTTCAAGCCGCGGGTTCCCGGGCTGTTCTCCTCTCCGAGCTCTTCCCGTCGCTTCCACCCGGCAAACACCTCCTTCGAATCCGCAGCGGGAAGCCGGTATCCGCACTTGTCCTGCATCTAGAAGGCTCAGATATCACCGCCTCTCCAATTCTGGGATTGGATCGGTTCTACGGCGCTACCGGCGTGGTTATCATCGCACTCCCGAATGTGCAGTAGCTGCCGGGCGTCTGCATCGGAAGTCGCGTTGGGTCAGATCGACTCACTCGTTCGATCACCTCGACTCGTCTGGGCGGAGTCTGCCTGGGCTTCTTGAAAGTTTTCTTGCCGAGCACGCCAGCGATGCCAAATCACCTGAACCTGTGGTGCGGCAAGGGAGTTGATTCGGAATACAACTTGCTTGGCAAGGAATTGGATGGAGATTTTCCTAATCTTATAGGTAAGATGAGAGCCGAACCGGAAGGCGTTCAGACAATGTGGGGACTCGTTGCACTTCTGAACCGAAACGTCGACGGAGTGAGTATGATGCTGACTGGCAAACGGCTGGGGATGGTTCTGCTGCTTTTTCTCCAAGTCGGCTCCTGCCTGTCTGCGGGCTCCCATCAGTGGACCGGTGCGACCGCCGTGGACGTTCGTGCGATCCGGTTTCGCCCCGATACTTCTCTCCTCTACCTGGCGACGAAGCAGGGCCTCTTTGTGACCGCTGACGAGGGGCGCACGTTGACGGCACTGACAAACGGCCTGCCTCCCGGAGAGGTGATATCCGTCGAAATTGACCCAATGCACCCGGACACTCTGTACGCGGTCGCCGGAAGTGCGCTCTATCGATCCGACGATGCTGGGGACCGATGGCAGTCGTTGTTCAGTTGGCCCTATACACCTAGAGAACACCAGTTGGTGATCGACCCGGTTGATGGGCGTACCTTGTACTTGGTCTCCATTGATGGCCGTATCACGAAGACTACCGACGGCGGGGACAGCTGGACCGAGGCAATGACCTACTTCACAGAGGCAGCCTCCTGCCTGGCGGTCAGCCCGTCCGATCCGGAAATCCTCTATGCCGGAACGCAGGAAGGGAATGTCTGGCGGAGCGACGATGGGGGGACGTATTGGTACCCCCTGTATGCAACGAAGCCGCACGAGAAGGTGCGGTACCTGCTGGTCGACCCGCGCGACTCAGAAACGGTCTATCTGTCCCGATATCAGGAGGGCTTGTTAAAGACGACAGATGGTGGACTGAGTTGGAAAGAACTGACCGTTCCCTTTAACTCCGGTGAAGGAACCGCTCCCCTCATTTCCATCGATCCGAACCAGCCGGAACGCCTGTTTGCCGTTTCCATATGGGGGAATCGGGCGTATCGATCATTGGACGGAGGCAACTCGTGGAGTTATCCCAGACGGACTCCCGGCAAGCGACTGACGCTTGTTGCTCCGGCTCCGGAGATGGACCTCTTATACGCTGCGGGAGACGGTCGTCTCTACCGAAGCACCGATGCAGGCGAAACCTGGTCTTCGACGCTTCCGACAGTCGAAGGGATGGACCAGGACGAGTTGGTCATTGATCCGAACGATCCTAAGCGGATGTATGTAATCTCGTCGGCCGAGGCGAGCAGGAGCAGTGACGGAGGTAAGAGCTGGGAACATCTCGGCCAGAGCCTCCCCGACGACTACTTCACAGATCTCGAAATCGATCCTCACGACGAAAGCACGCTCTATCTGGGAGTGCAGGGTAAGGGCATCTACCGAAGTCGTGACCGGGGCTCGAGCTGGCATTCCCTGCTGCCCGAGAACGAAGCCGACGAATACGAGAACGTCTGGCAAATCAAGGTCGATCCCGTACAAGCGGGCTCCCTCTACGCGGTCACATATCTTCCACCGTATACCAATGCGATGCACATCGAACGGAGCGTCGACGAAGGTCAAACCTGGGTGATGGCGAACAAGGGGCTCCCGGCCGGCACGGTCAATGGGTTCCTTCTCGATACTCGCACCGCGGGAACGCTCTACGTGGGGACCTACCAAGGGGTCTTCAAGTCCAGCGACAGCGGTGATCACTGGTATCCGTCGAGTGACGTTGAAGGCGGAGGGACGCTGGGGCAGATCGAAGCGCTCACCCTCGATCCGCGGTCCCCGAAGATTCTCTACTGCTCCACATATGACGAAAAGCTGTTCAAGAGTACGAACGGTGCCAGGACCTGGATCCGGCTCGACGGCATTGACTCCGGGCTGCCAACTTCGGAGAGGTTTTATCGACTTACCGTGTCTCCGCACGATTCCGCCGTCTACGCCTGGGGCACCGGACCGACCTGCCGAAGCACAGATGGCGGAGCCCACTGGAGCCTGCTCCCCGACGGTTTTCTGTGGCCGATATTCTTCCAGATGGAGCCCGACGCGTTGCTCTCCCTGAGCATGATGAAGAGTACCAACGGAGGCGCTGGCTGGTACCCGCTTCGGCACGATTTGCGCTTTGCCTCCGTCTCCGGGCTTGTCAGTAGTCCCTCTGACAGTCGCCTCGTTTTCGCGCTCGTAAATAATGAAGGTGTCTATAAAAGCACGGATGGGGCCACGACTTGGGAACGGTCGAGCGAGGGCCCGAGTCTCGACTTGGACGATATCAAAGTGGTGGGGGCCGAGCCATGGATGCTTTTCGCGATCGGGAACGATGGCGTCTATCGATCCTCCGATGAGGGATCTCATTGGGAGCAGGTCTTTGACTCCGAAATGGGCAAGATCGCCGTCGATCCTGAGGACCAGGACGTGATTTACGGCGTCGCCCACGGTGGAACGCTCTACAAGACCACCGATGCAGGCGACACCTGGACCGAATGCGTCGCCGGGTCCCCTCTCTATACACTGGCTGTCAGCGCGTCGGATCCGCAAGTGCTTTACGCCGGGGGGTCCGAAGTTCTGATCAAGAGCTTGGATGGCGGTGCGACCTGGTCGGACCTCAACTGGGGAGACAGTGACCGACGCCCCATCATCAGCGACCTCGTCATCAATGCCGAAGATCCATCGATCGTGCGTGTGGGCGCCTTCTACCACGTGCCTTTCGAGCCGCCTCCAGACTACTACAAAGTGTACGACAGCCGGGACGGGGGGCTGTCCTGGGCCGAGTCCGGCTACGATCTGGATACCTATCCCGATCCGCTCCACCCGGAAATCGCCTACTCCAAGTCTTCGGCGAGTTTCAACGGCGGCTCCGGTTGGTCCCCGGTACCGGCTCCTCCCATTTCTCGAACTCCGTCTTTTTCAGTCTCAGAACCGAGGCGGGCCTATGTCGGACGGGCCGGTGTCTTCGCTCTTGATTTCCCCTCGAGAAGACGGTGTACGTCCCCAAATCGGTGCCGGCCGCTCCGGCAACGGTGAGTTTCAGACGGAACTCGTCTTTATGAACGCGGTAGCCAAAACTGAAGTTGAGTATGAATTCCTCGACCCGTCGGCTCAACCGATTGCTTTCGATCTCGGCGAAGCCGGTCTGCAAGCCAGTGCGACCTTTGTCCTTGCTGAGGGAGAGCGTCTCACTGAAGACCAAGGATGCCCCGCCGTGCGGCCGGATACGTGCGGATTCGGGCTGGAGTCGATGTCGCGATCACGGCCATCTACAGCTACCGGGAAAACGGAGTCCGGTTGTTCGAGGCGGGAGTTCCTGCGGTTGGTCCGGTTCAGGACGCCACGGTCTTCGTCGGAGGATCATCGGACCAGCAAGAGACTGCACTTGCGTTGGTCAATGCCGGGAGACGGTCCGCGCAGGTAACACTTCGCCTCTACGACCTCGAGTTCCAGCCGGTCGCTTCAGTTACATTGGACGAGGCAGCGGGTCGGACATTCGAGAGCGGTTCACAGATTGCCCGATTCATGCCGGAACTTTTCGGTCCCGACACCGACACATTCGAGGGCGGCATCGTGACCGTGGAGAGCGATCAGCCGATCGCCCTGACGAGCCTCTCACAGACCCGCGCCGCCCAGCCATTCCCCCTCGGGAATACGACCTTGACGTCGATGCCGGTATTCCAAGGAAGAGCGGCCGGACTTGGCCCGCCTTCTCCACCGTTTTCGAGAACGCTCTATGTGCCGCAGATCGCGAACGGTCAAGCCGGAGGCCTTCGGATCCGATCGTCCCTCTGGATCACGAACCGGGACGCGGATCCGGCCTGGTCAAGGTCAGATTCTTCCGGTCCACGGGCGAGCCGATGTGCCTCCCGCTTATCGCCGATGATCGCCTGTCTGAAATCGACCTGGAACTGGCGTCCGGCCAGTCGATTCGCCTCGAGACCGATGGGTCAGGAGAGGTGGAGGCTGGCTACGCGGTGATTAAGGCAACGAGAAACGTCGGGGCTATTGCCGTCTATCACTGTTTTGCCGGGGACGTCCCGCTCTTTCAGGCGGGAGTTCCGGCGGTGGCCCGCCATCGCCGCTTCTCCCTCTTCGGATCGGTGACATCAAACCAGGACACCGCGCTTGCCCTGGTCAACGTGGGGCTTCAGCCGGCAGAAGGAATCGTGAGTCTTTTCGACGAGGATGGCATACAGCTCGGAAGTCGCGCCTTCGACAGCCTTCCGTCATTCGAGGCCGGGCATCAGGTCGCGCTCTACCTGTCTGAGCTCTTCCCCGGCACGACGGTCGAGAACGGAACGATTCGGATCGAAAGCGATCCGCCTCTTGCCGCCGTCATGTTGCGCCAACACGACGACCCGACGCTGGCGTTTCCACTCGATCTTTACTTGCTGACGGTCCTTCCGATCGTCGCGGTTCCATGATGGTGGAAGAACTCAACCTGGGGGAACCGTTGAGGTAGCCAAATGCGCAGTCTGATTTGTAGCTTGTTGGTTTTTCTGGGATCTATCGGGCCCGACCCTTCCGCGCTCATCACCGTTCGGGGAGAGGCAGAGGTCTCCCGATCGCATCGATTTATCGGGAAGTCCGACTCGAGTGACAAGAAGACGCCCCCAACCCTTCAGTGGAACGGCTCACTTGCTCGTTCCGAATCCCTTTCCGACGATAGCGTCAAATATGGAGCCAAGGATTTGAAGCCTCCCGGGCTGGAAACGCGCCCCAGTATCTCCACCGGCTTCGTTCCTACGGATGTCGCGGTTGCAGACTTTAACCAGGATGGTATCACCGACTTCGCCGTCACAAGCGGTTGGGAGGACAGCCTTTCATTGTTCTTCGGACAGGGAGATGGGAAATTCGACCCTCCTGCAGTCCAACGGCTCAAAGGCATCTCCCCTTTGTCGATCGAGGCCGTAGACGTCCAGGGTGATGGTTACGAGGACTTGGTCGTCTGCCAGATAGATTCTCGTACGGTGGGTGTTCTTATCGGCAACGGAGACGGGACTTTCCAGGAGGAAGCTTCCTATCCGGTCTTCGCCCGCTGCGCGGGAACTGTCTCAGCGGACTTCACTGGCGACGGTCTGGTTGACATCGCAGTCTTCTACTTGAACTCATTCGGCGAAAGGAGATGGCCGGATACTTTTAACATCCAGAATGGCCTAGCACTCCTCAAGGGGAACGGAGATTCTACGTTTTCAGACCTGCAGTTCACAGCCGGGCTATGGACCAGCATCGATCATGTGGCTGCCGGCGACTTCGATAGTGACTCCGATCTTGACCTTGTCGGAGGTGGACCGTCGCTGGGCGCTGTGACCTACACAAATGACGGGAACGGTCGATTCACAAGAGATCAGGAGTTACTGCCTTCTCCACCGTGGGACCCCTTGACCAGTGTTGCCACTGGAGACCTGGACGGAGATGGGTGTGAGGATGTTATCGCGACGTTTTATTCGGGCACCGTAGTTCGACGCCGGGGCACGTGCGACGGGCATTTCCTGGAAGGAGAAATTTCACGATCCGGTGTGAAGGCCTTGAGGAGCTATCTGTCAGACATCGATCAAGACGGGCTTCTTGATTTGGCCGTTGTCGGCTCTCGTCTTTCCGTTTCCTTTGGCCATGGAGGCGGAGAATTCAGCATCCCAAGGGTGTACCGAGGACAGCCCCAAATGGTGTCCGCCGGTTTTGGAGACCTCGATGGAGACGGACTCACGGATGTTGTGACTGTCGACCAGACGACTGACCGAGTCTCGCTCTTCCAGAACCAGGATGGTCGTTTCTTCGGCAACCCTGGGGGAATCGGTGGAGTCGAGGCTCCAAGTGTACTCCTGCTCCGAGACCTGGACCGTGATAATCGAGGAGACATCCTATACGTCGAGGACAATGCCGATAGCCCCAATCATATCGTCGCGATGCTCGCCGGTGCGAATGGAAGATTCGACTCCAGGGTCGAGTCAGAGACACATCGAGAGGGCCCCATCGGAGATGCAGTTCTGGCGGACTTCCGAAATTCGGGCAATCTGGATTTATTGATGGTGGGGAGATTTGGGAACATGTCCCCTGGATCGCGCTTTTTGGCCTTTGTGCCGGGTCTCGGAGAGGGGCGGTTCGGCCCGACCACCGTGTCCCATGTTGACGGGGACGGTCGACTACCGTCGTTGCTGACTTCGATCGAGACGGATTCCTGGACGCGGCCACTGCCGATGCAACCGCTGACACGTCTCCGGGCGCCCAGCGAGTGGTCGTATTTCGTGGAAGCGGGGATGGAACGTTTCGTCAAAGAAGCAAGCTGGCCTTTGGACCGTCGGGGAAGTACTGGCCTCACGGATTTGAAGCCGGCGATTTCAACCACGACGGTAAGCCGGACCTCCTGGTCTGGACGTTTACGAATGAGGTCCCCTACCAAAACCACACGCTGTTTGAACTCATCGGAAACGGAGACGGCACGTTTCGGGCACCCAAGGTGCTGTTCGAGGAGTTCCGGCCCTTTGCCATGGCCGACGTGAACGGGGATGGGCAGACCGATCTCATCACGTCGAAAGACTTCTCCACGGACTATCCAGAGCCGACGATCCCCGAGTTTGAAATCTATATCGGCCAGAAAGACGGGACCTTTCGCAAGACAGCCGTATACGCGCCGTTCGACGGAGTCGCCTTCCTCCCAGGGGGCACATGGCGATACGGCCCCCGCGTTGGTGATTTCAATGGGGACGGCGCTGTGGACATTGCCGCGTTTCAACACCGCGCCGACGATTACAGCCGTTCGTTTGTCCAATTCCTGCTGGGTGTGGGGGACGGCGCTTTCGTACAGTCCCAATGGTCTTATGATTTCAACGAACTGAACACGCCGGAGTACGTTTCGGACTTGGATGGGGATGGCTTCTCGGATCTAGTGGAAATCCGTAACGGTTCGGTCGGTGTAATTCGTGGGGAGCAGGGTCCTTCCTTTGAGTTTGAGCTACTGAACCCGAGCGTCGAAGGAACGAGAGGTTACGCACGGATACGACTGTCAAAGCCCTATTCTGCCCCGGTCGAAATTCTGTTGACTACCGATGAGAGGGGCATACAAGTTCCTCCTCGATTAACCATCGCAACTGGTCAAATAGAGGCTTCGTTCGCGTACACAATTGGAAGCCGTCATGACTGGAAGCGGGGATTCACGATCTCGGCTTTTTCGGGTTCGGAACTCAGGTCAGTCTCAGGGCGGCAGAAGCCACCCGTGGTCGTTTATGTTCCGCATGTTGGCGATGGCAACGATGGACAACTTGGTCTGAAAACGAGCCTGATGCTGGTGAACACAGGAGACGATGCCCGGGCTGAACTCGAGTTCTTCGACCGTACCTATCAGGCCATGCCCATTGACTTTGAAGGCATCGGACCGAAGGCAACGATGGAGCTGGAACTCCCCCGTGGACATGCGCGGTCCCTTGAAAGTAGTGGTCTCGGAATCCTGCGGACGGGCTACTGCAGGGTGACCGTCTTCGGAACGGTCGGAGGAACGACCGTGTTTTCAGGGATTGATGTTCCTTCAGGAAAGACCCTCTTTGAAGCCGGTGTCCCATTGGTCGAACCCCAATTCGAAGCGACGCTTCTTGTTGACACGTTCCAGAAGAGTGATACCGGTCTCGCGATTGTTAATACTGCCACCGGCGATCCGCAGACTACCCTCTTTCGAGGCGATTCTTCCCCGGTAGTCCATCTCTACAATGAACAATACGTACTCCAGTCAACGGAGTCACCGACGCTCGGCCCAGGCGAGTATCTCGCTCAGTTCCTTCCAGAGATGTTTCTGGGTGCACCACAGGTGTCAGAAATGCGAGGGGCCGTGACTCTGGAGAGTAGTCGCCCTCTCGCATTGACAACCCTTCGCATGCTCTACGACTCGCACAAGCCGTTTCCGCTCTCTGTCCCAAGTCTTACAACGTTTCCTGTTATTTCTTCGAGCCCGGAGCACATCACGAACACAAACCAGCTGATACCCACGCACTACTACTTGGCTCAGTTTGCTAATGGGAATCAGGGCAACCTCGGCGTTCGAACCAGTCTCACCCTCGTCAATACTGGCCTGGATTCTGGAGCCAACATCGATTTCTTCGATACGGGAGGGAATCCCATGGAAGTGACTCTGGGATCCCTTGGAAAGAGATCCAGGTTCAGCCTCGCTCTCAAAAGGGGTGAGAGCCGCACTCTGGTCAGTTCCGGGACAGGGAACCTTCAGGTCGGACACGTCCGCGTGCAAGCCCTGGAGAAGGTGGCTGGGACCGCGGTCTACACGGGTGTGGATCTTCCAACGGGCACCGTTCTCTACGAAGCCGGTCTGCCGTTGATGAAACCGCTCAAGAGGTTCAGCCTTTTCGTGGATTCACTGGGCAACCGGAATACCGGGATCGCCTTTGCCAACGGGCAGGACACGTCGGCAACTCCCGAACTGGAGACGCACCTGCGGCTGAGACTATACGACACTCAATTCGTCTTGCTTGGTGAGAAGTCGCTGACCTTACCCCTTTACTCTCAGCAGTCAAGATTTGTACACGAGCTCTTCCCCATATTCCCGAGACATCTGAAATGCAAGGGGTTCTGACAGCTTGAGAGTGACGTTGGGGTGGTAGCGGTCACGTTGAGGACTCATGACGATCCGGCACTGGAGTTTCCTGCCGAAGTTCCAGCTCTGACCACCTTCCCCGTGATCGCCGGCAGTGCAGACTGAGCGTTGTCGACTCACGGCGCCCAGCCCTCCCGCGCTGCTTTCGGAGGCCAACCGGTGAATCTTGTCGGAAATTACCTGACGCGGTATCACGAAGGAAGCTTTCGCTTCCCGGGAGATTTATCGGGATTCCTCGAACTGGTTCGTTCGATGGATTGCCGTCAGTCCCTCAACCGAAGTATGGGTCCGATCCAAGTTGTGAGTGCGATCGACCGCTTGGGACATTCAAGAGACCCGAACAACTGCCTCCTCGATGCGCGGGGCCGGGCCGAGACGCCGAGTCTTTCTCCTTTCGCTCTCGTAGTCCCAGTGGCAGGATATAGGACGCGAGCCTGACAAGAGAGAAGGTGAGTTGAAACGGACTGGGGGGGAATTGGAGGAGCTGAATGGACCGGAAGAGGAGAGCATCGAGACTAGTGTTGCTGCGGGGACTACTGTGGGTTGGGATCTTGATGGCAACGGCAATAGCTTCGGCGCAAGCCCAGGCAATTATGTACTCCGAAGATCGAGTGGATCTCATCCCACCTCCACAGCCCGAAGGATCGGATGCCAGCAACCTTTTCTCCCAGTGGGGAATCAAATTTTCGAGTGAGAGCGGAGCCTGGCCGGTGAGCGGGATCCGGGCTGTCATCCCTTTTGACCAGCTGATCCGGATTGATGAGACGGTGATACTTAACGGAACGCTCACAGAAGATGCGGGAGCGCTCGTGATCAATTTCGAAACTCCGGTTCGGAGTTTTGCGGTCTACCTGGCAGCGGCATTCCGTACCGATGCGACGGTGAGTTACTTCGACGCCGACGGACTGCAGCTGGGCGAAGAAGTCGTGGAAATCCACGTGGACGACTATGGCTGGCCTTTCTTGCACGCATTCGAGGACGTGGAGGGCGAGGATTCGTCGAGCCACCATTGACTACGCCAATCCTGAGGCTCCCGAAGCTCTGTTTATGCTGATGGTTGATTTCGTCGAACTACCCGTCTTTCGGAGTTGTGTCGCCCAGGTCGCCCACGGTCCGATTACGGGAACCAACCACACCCTGCAGACGCAACTGAGCTTCACGAGTGGCGCGGTTACAGGTTCGCAATGGGAGGTGATCTCCCCGGTACGATCGGAGATTCTGGATCCCACCGGAGCGATATCGCCGCTGGTTTTGGACTGGGCATCGGGCAATCCTGCCGATTTCGAACTCAATGAGGTGAGGTCGGAAATCGCGCACACGGTGAATTCAGGTTCAGGACTGGATACCGGGTATGTCTGTGTCAGTTCCCGATACCCCATTGTAGTTGCCGCGGTCTATCGAATTCTGAATGAACAAGGAGGACCGGTCTCCGAGGCCGGCATCCAGGGAACGACCCCGGGTTACCGCTTTTTCGGACCTTTTCAGAAAGATGTTCTCGAGAAAACAAATACCGCCCTGGCGATCGCAAATATCTCGGACGGTCCGACGACAATCACAATCACCTTCAACGTTCCGTCGTCCCCCCACCACAGAGAGGTGACCCGGACGCTGGAACCGGGCGCTCAGGGGGCGTGGTTTGTGGATGAACTGCTGTCGGATTTCTCGGACCAGGACGTTGAGGGAGGTTTCGAGATCGTCTCCGATCAGCAGATCGCCGCGACCAGCCTGCGCACCATCCGAGGCATCGTTTCTTCCAGCCTCCCGCTGGGCAGATCAGTTACCTCACAGGCCCGGTAAGGCCGAGCTCACAAGCGGCCTCTTACAGCGTGAGGATCAAGGCCGGTCCGTTCAGAAGGACAGATACTGCGCAAGAGACAGTGGTTCAGGAATCGGGATCCAAGATTGGTCCGGCAGGGCGACAATCCTGCTGGCGTGGAGACGAGGTGCAGCGCCCAGCTTGCAGATCGCTTTGCAGTTTCGGATCCAAAGAGGAGAACAAGGTGACACACTTCAGTATGAAAAATGGAACCCATAGGGTGAACGTTACTTTCACTCGATTAGCGATCGCTGTCGGGGCCCTTTGCCTGATCGTCACTTCGGTTCGCGGAGCCCCATCGATGCAACTATATCGCGAGGAGCCTTTGGTATTGATTCCCCCACCGATCGCGGACGGTGGCCCTGCGGGCGACCTCTTCATCGACTGGGGAATCACCGTGTCCAGTACGTCGGGAAGTGTTCCGGTGATGGCTACCTTGGAGAGTTTCCTGGCCTATGAGCAATACACGCCGGAACCTGCTTCAGCGATTTTGAACCAAGGAAACGCAGCCGGAGCTCTCGTACTGACGTTCAACTCCCCGGTCCGCCAAGTATGGATCGGAGTGGGCTCGGACAAGGAAGTCGCCGCGACTGCGGTCTGGTTCGGCCGGGATGGGACAGCAGTCGAGGAGAAAATGAGGACGTTCTCCTCTGAGTACCATTTGAACTCCCTGGACGCCCCGTTTCGTTTCGAGGCTCCAGAAGACGAGGAAATCCGCCGCATTGAGATTGGCTTTGATGATCCGAATGAGCCCGAAGCGCTCTTTTACCTGTTCGCAGAGTTCACCGATCCTCCCGTCTTTCGCCGGTGCGTCGCGCAGGTCGCCTCGGGTCCGTTTGGCGAGGGAGACCGGGCCCTTCAAACGCAAGTCAGCGTCACCAATTCGGGGATACGGAATTACAATATCGGGGATTCCACGGCCTCCATGTCGGTCGAGTTCTTTCGCTCCTCAGGTGCCCCGTGGCAGGCAATCGAGGGAGAAGACCCTGAAATTCGCTATGTGATCGGCGCGATGCAGTCCAGATTCGTGCAGACGAGCGCGACCCCCGCAAGCCTGGAACAGGGCTACGTCTGCGCCACCTCGGACTATCCCCTGGAGTTGGCGGCCATCTACCGGATTCTGGATGCGGACGGCAACCCTGTTTCGGAAGCGGGTATCGAGGGCGCAACGCCGGGCTATCGCTTTTACGGCCCCTTCCGGGCGAATTTCGAGGAAGCGACGAACACGGCACTGGCAGTGGCAAACCCGTCCAATGAACCGACGCAGGTGCACTTCTCGTTCGTGGTTCACCCAACCTTTGAACGTCACGACCTGACGGTTACATTGGAGCCCGGAGAGCAGCGCGCCTGGTTTATTGACGAGTTGGTGGGCGAGTTCCCAAGCCGGACGATCTCCGGAACGCTGGAAATCGTGGGTGAGCAGGAGATCGTGGCAACAAGCCTTCGCACCATCCGTGGCGTCGTCTCCTCGAGCCTGCCGCTGGCGCGCCACCGAACCAGTGTGACCGAGTGAGAATCGGTGAAGGGATCCTGCAGTGCCCCGCTTGGTGCCGACAAGCATGGTCAGACCTGAAACTTCAAGAAGCCAGAGACCGGAGACCGGAGGAGGAATCGGGACGCGGGAATCGAGCATCGAGAATAGGCTGGAGTTCTGGCGGTAAGCGGACATGCGGAGGCTGCGAAATCGGGCCCACGGCAGGTATCGCGCACCCGAAGGTGCAGGCTCATTTCCAGCCCGGGGCAGCCCGCCCCGGGACCAACGTCGACTCGGATGACAAAGCAGCGCTGTAAGCGCGATTCAATTCGAAAGATGCCCAGCGGAAGGCGGCGATTCACCGAGCGGGCTTCTCCCTGACTGCGATACGGCTGGTGGGCTGGTCACGTGGCCGGGGCAAATCGAATCGCACTTTCAGTGCTGCACTGTTGCCTGGCCTCGAATTCCCGGGGCGTTGCCGCCGGGCTGGAAATGACCTTGCGCCGTTGGCGCGCTGGTCTGGAGCCGCTCTGCCAGTTTCACTCTTTGAATGATCCGAGGAAAGCGCGGGGGCGGGACTCACTTGGAACTTCATCCCTGGATGAACTGGCTCGGGCGGTGAAGTGTAATCCAGGCAGCCCTGCCTGGCATGGCAGCCGGGCAGCTTGCCCGGCGGTTCCCGTTCCGAACACTGTTTCACTCTCGGAATGGCCCAGTGCCACCGGGGGCGGGGCTGACCCGAACTCCATCGATCCCGTTACCGATACCTCAGCACACGCCACCTCCTGCGAGAGCCCCCAAGACAGTGCGCTGGCTCTGTCTGCGATCATGGAATTCCGACCGGGTAACTCGACATGGGGTAGCCGTTTTGAGTTCGTAATGCCGTGACGACAACCGGAATCTCCGAAACGAGCGTTCCGTCACTGGGCCTGGCAGCGACCACGCCCCATTCACCGGAATACAGGGCCAGGTCATCCAGGAGCAGAGGGAAGCGTCCGTCCGACGAACCAACCCGGTCGTCCTGCCAGAGGACGTTCCCAGTCGAGACCTCCACCGCCGTCACCGACGTGCTCGTGGACCCGCCCAGCAGTACGATGTCTCCGTTGATGGCCGGGACGTAATCGAGGGTGTCGGGGGTATTGGTTGGAAGATCGAATCTCCAGACCTCCGCGCCCGTCTCGCTGTCGAGCAAGGAGTAGTGCGCCGCCTCTCCCCCCTGGCCGATCAGCACGTAGTCCTCGAAGACCGACAGGGTTTGAGCCGTCGTCCCTTCCGGAAGGCTCAAGGTCCGGTTCAGTTCGAGCGGAGGCTTGAAGTCCCCGGCGTCCGAATTGAGGTAGGTGCGCGAGTCGTTAAAACCCGCGGTCGCCTGGTCACCGAGATTCTGTCCCAACAGCGCGGCACCGGTCAGGAGTGTGGTCAAAAGCGCGGTAGTCAGTATCCTGTTCATCTGATCCTCCCCGTAGCGGGTAGACTTGCGTGTGCATAGCCGTCTCGAGTGTGAAGCACGGTGACCGCGATCGGTTGAGAGGCCCAGATCTGAACGACACCGTCCAGATCGGCATCCTCCATGGCGGGAAACAGCTCCTCCACAAACTCGGCGAGATGACCACGGGGAGGGAGTTCTCTCTCGACGTCCGAGCCGCCCAAGGGGCCCCAGAGCCGAATCTCAACCGTTTCATCCGCAAGATTGGCGATCGCGATCGCGGTGGAGTAGGGCTTCGGAGGTGGGAGGCCTCCTCCCACGAACCCTGAGAAGGAATGCTTGGAGACCGGAGCGAGCAAAGCCTGTTCCGCCCGACTCGACGCGATGCCGGCCTCGGCGATCACCTCCTGGTTTGGATGGAAGCTCGAAAAGCGGATCGCGGCCGAAACCGGCACATTGGTCGTGATGTGAGCCGAGCCGGCCCGGATCGAATAGGTCATGCCTGCCGTTATCCAGTACGCCGAGGATCGTTCTGAAATGGAAAAATCAATCCGGTTCCGCCAGGTTCCCCAAGGTGTCTCCATGTCGAGCGGTTCCCCCTCGTCGTCGAAGAATTCGATGGATCCCTCGGCGGTAGAGGTGCTGAGATTGGTGATGACGATCGAGCTTTTCAGGCTCTCCCCACTCGGGAGCTTGCCGTCGCCGATATGGGCCAGATAGGTCTTGAAAACAGGCCGGTCGACAAAGTCCAGTTGGACTCCGAGGAGTTTCTCCGGCTCGCCGTCTCCGTAGTCGACCGTCACCCTGGAGAAGGGCACCTGGTTGCTGTCTTCCAGAACGACAGACGAGGAGCCTCGCGGAATGGTCGTCTCAATCCTGCCCAGTTCCGCTCCTGCGGCGTCCTGAACCGTGAAAGTGACCGGGAGCCGGCCTCCGGATTCCGCCTCCGAGTCATTCGCCAAATGCAATCCGATCCGGACCAAAGGGTGGACCGATTCGATGACCAGAACCGGATCCTCGTCAGCATTGTCGGCCGCCAACTCGGCAACGAAATCATAGCGAGGCAGGACGTTCGGTGGCGGCTTGGGAGTCCACCAGGTCACTGTTGGAATCGCCCCCTGAGATCCGGCCAGCCGAATCCCCCAGTCCGCCAGGAGATCAGTGGCCTCGGGACCTTCCCCGCCCCCTTGGACGAAGTTCAGGAGCGTGGCTTTTGAGAAATCCAGGCTGACAGAGTCCTGACTGAAGGCATCGGGCGTCGTTGTCCGGACCTCTGCATGAACGGGGCTTAGCGCAACAGCAGAGAGCAGGGCAAAGACACTGCCCACCAGAAAGAAAACCTTGTGAATATTCATGAGTGCTCCAAACTCTCTTTCGACGACAGCTTCTTCACGGCGCAGGCTTTCTGTTCTCCCGAACTCGGGACGCGAGTCAATCTGAGCCGACTTGTCATCCTGATGAGCATTTTTCATTTCTGCAGGCTGGAAACGGGGACGGCCGACACCGGAAGCCCCGCTCTCGTCCGAAGCACGACAACGGCAAGGGGCTGATCGCTCACGATATGCAGCGTCCCCTGGTAATCCTGGTCCAGCAACTCGGGAAACAACTCCGCGAGGAATTGCGCCGCATGCTTTCCCGGGCCCAGTGTCAGCCAAGCCCAGATTCCATTCCCCTTTAGTTCAATGGTGGCTTCCTTCTGGCTGGTATTGACAATGGCCAGGCCACTGTCCAGTCGACCGTTGGTGACTTTCTGCGCCGAAGCGACCGCAGAAAAAACACCGGTTGTTGCCTCAACATCGGCGTTGGACAACTCCAATCCCGATGAATCGTAGACAGAGAAGATCGCGAGACTGTCGAGTGGGGTATTCGCGCTGACGATGGCGTACCCCAGCATCACGGAAGACGGGAGGTCGTCCATCGACAAAAGCTTCGATTCCAGAGGATCCAACGAGAGATCGAATGCGCTGGCCGAGGATCCATCCAGGCTTAAGACGATGGGTTGCCCGTCGTTATCGAAGAACGAGATCTGTCCCTTGGCCGGGACGCCGGCGGGATTGGAGACAATGAAAGAGGTCGACAGCGTGAGATCCTCCGAATTTTCGGAGGTCACCGTTCCGGCTCCTATCTGGGCCAGATAAGTCGTAAAGATCCGCTCACCCTCCAAATAGTCGATGGTAATCGCTTCGAATTCTTCCGGGGTTGAATCGCGATAGTCGAATACGACCTTTGAAATCCCGAGAGGAGAGCTGGTTTCGAGCCCAACCGGTCCCGAGAATCCATCGTGCTCAACGGTTCCCAGTGACGTGCCCTGAGGGTCAAAGGCTTCCAGGAAGACCATGTGGGATGCACCGAAACATAAGTATGCCGGGGGATGAAAGAGAACGGCCTTTAAGGGAACCTCGAAATCAACAATCAGTGGCTGAGCAGCCTGCGCTTTGCCAGGATCGTTCATATCTTCACCGGGGCTGTTGTTCCGCAGGAACGAAATGAAGTTGGGAGGGTTGCTTCCGCAATTTCTATCCCAGGCTTTAATCAGCGGGGGGGACGAAGGGGCACCGCGAAACGTAACTCCCCATCTCTTGAAGACCGTCGCGGCCGGCGCACCGGCCAGTGCAACGTCCACTCGACGCTCCCCTCCAAATTCAAGGGAGACCGCGTGCTCGGATAACTGAGCCGGGTCCGTGATCTCCGAAACTTGGGCAACTGCGAAACCCGCACAGCACATCCAGGCCGTCTGTGCCAGAAGCCATCCGATGGTGCCGTTGGGTGCCCGAAACAAGCGCAAGCCGATCATAATAAACGCCCTCTCCAACTGCTGTTCTTTCTGATTGCCACATAGAAAATGCCGAGCACCATCAATCACGCGTGATGGGGTCGCTGCCGATGGCGCTGACGCCGTCACTTCGCCGGGCCAGCGGGGACCCTCCGCAGCGGAAGACTGGCCGAGACGACGCCCTGAATGGTTCGAAGGATCGTCACCGCAACCGGCTCATCCGAGATGATCTCGACCGTCCCTTCGGCATCACGGCCGGACAACGCCTCCGCCAGTTCGTCCGCAAACCAGGCGCCCTGTTCTCCCGGACCGAGGACCACTTCTGTTTCCATTGTCGTGTTGGGACTCATGAAGAACGTGACACTTGCCGTCGCCTCGGAGTCCGAGACATTCGCCAGCGCCAGTGCCGTATTCGTATCCTCGGCAAGCGTCTTTTCGAAAACGCCGGTAAAGCTTTGGCCGGGAATGGAGCTGTCGATTCCCGCTTCTGCGAGAGGCGCACTGGTTGAATCGAGAACCCGGTAAACCGCCGCCAGTTCGAAGGGATATTTGGAAGTGGCGCAGGCATAGCCCTGGTCCAGTGGTCTGCCGGAGCCCAAAGTCCGAAGAATTCGTGATTCCAGATAACGATGCATATAACCGCTGGAAAGTAACTCGAACTCGCTGTTCACAGTCCCATCGAGGTTGACTGTTAACGGAGCACCCTCAAGATCTCGGAATTCAAGAGAGTAGATCTGAGCCTGTCCATCCGGGATCCTGAAAAACGTGCGGTTCCACGACCCTGTGATCGTCAGCAGTGTTTGGAGAGTTCGGTCTCCGAACGGCATCGCACCCTGCGCCACCTGAGAGACACATCGCTGGAACGGACGCGGTTCGACATATTCGGCGACGATGAGATTGAGCGCCTCGGGGACATCCGTTTCTTCGTATTCCACCTCCACACGAACGATCCCGGCGCCGTCGGCGTCCTCCAGGGCGAATTCGTCGGGATAGATGCCGTAAAGTGTCCCCGTATCCTCACCCAGGAAAGTCCCACTCCGATCGAAGAACCGTGCGACTACGTTGGTTTCAGACTCGGCTCCCATGTTCAAAGAAACTCGCCGCACGGGTTCATCGAAATTGATGGTCATGCCTCCCGCACTCACCTCCGACTCCGAGCCATTGAGAATCACCGGAGCTGCAATCGGGGTAACGAGGTTGACGTGTGGAACCTCGGACAGTGTGCCCGTTCGAGGGCCCTGGACTGACCCGCTTGAAATCGTCACGCCCCAGTCCTCAAAGACATGACTGGCACTCAGTCCCGAAGGCAGGGGTGGAGGTACCAGTGCAACCCAGTCCTCACCGAAGTCAAACGGCCCCCAGCCATACGGCTGGGCGCTCGTTGGAACCTCTCCGAGTGCAATCACCACCAAAACCAAGATTGTGTAAGTCAACGATCTGCCCCATCGCTTCATCGTGAATTCCTCCTCCCTTTGCCGGCGCCAAGCCCCAGGCGGCAAGCGGTCAATCCGAGCCATCAAGAGAACATTCCAGCGCCCATGGTCGAACGGTTCAGATTGACCGTGCCAACGCCAGCTTACGTTCTACGCACATCGCATTCCAGAGAAACTTGGAAGAGCATTTGAGCACCCATTTCTGTAAAAAGGCTCCGATAGTCCCTGTCAGCCCTTCTCTCACAGGAGATCTCCTCATGGGAAATCCCAACGCAAAAGTCCTACAAGTGACACACCGCCGGGACATTCCGACCCGCCCGCTGGGTTGGACGACCGCACAAATCAGGCAGCCTGAGCCCTGCGACCTTGGCCGGATCACGTGTCCCCGGTTGCCCCAAACGTGCGGCCCCACAAGCCAGATGAGGCCAGTAGCGATCGAGGCTAGGGTTCATGTCGCCTCGATTCTCACAGGCCCAAAGAGGGAATTCGCACTCAAGGAATGAAACGTGCTCTCCACTCCTCGGTCGATGGAATCCGAGACGAAGATAATTCGGGCGGCCCGTTCAAAGACTCAGGGAAGGATGATGCACAAGACTCGTTTGGTGGAAAGTGCTCGAAACCGGTTCGAGTCCATCCGCGCCGGTGCACAACGGATCCTGGATCGTTGGATCATGCGGGCCGACTGGAACCGCCGGGCCCGAAAGAATCCACTCCATTATGTGGCCACCAGCGAGCGGCAGTGGAGTGAGGAGGAATTCTTTGCCAGCGGCGAGACGACCACTGCGCAGCACATCCTCAACGACATGGTGAACATCACCCAGGGCGACGACCCCAGGCAAATGCGGGTTCTGGAAATTGGCTGCGGTGTCGGTCGGATCACCCGGGCCTTGGCTCACATCTTTGGAGAGGTGGTCGGCGTGGACGTCAGTCACGAAATGATCCGGCACGCGACGCACTATCTGAGCGATCTGCCGAACGTGAGGTATTTCAAAACGATGGCTCGACCCTGCAACAATTTCCCGACCAGTCCTTCGACTTTGTGTTTTCAATGCTGGTCTTTCAACACGTGCCTCGAGCGTCCATCGTCGAGAGCTACATCGCAGAAGTCGCCCGCGTGCTCAAGCCGGGACGGCTATTCAAGTTCCAGGCGCAGGGGGCTTCGTTGCCGTCACCTCATGTGAAGCAGTGGAGCCGGCTCTTTCGAAGCGATCACCGGGTCCCGGATGCCCGTGAAACAGAAATGGCCACCTGGGTGGGAGTCTCCTTCTCCGAAGAAGACATGCAGCAAATGGCGGCAAAGCACCATTTCGAGATGCGATATGCTCACGGTGCCGGTTCGCAGGATTTCTGGCTGTGGTTCTTCAGGGAATGATCGGAGGCGATATTGATCTGGACCCAGTCGAAAGACGGCCCTTTCTGAGGTGGTTTAAATGCATTAATCCTTTAAGGGTACATGAGATGGCTAGGTACCAAGAACCACAGCGATCCTTAGACGGGTATGACCGGATCATCCGCTTTCTGAAACGGCTGCGGTTCATTGGGGCAGTTCTCTTCCTTTTGAGTTGTGCGCTGCTGGCGTTGAATGTATCGAGCCAACGTGAACTCCTGAGGGCGTTGATAATCCTCATTTGTGGATTCTCTTTCTGGGCTGCTTTTGCAGGGTTGGTACTGACCCCTATTTGGAAGGCGGAAAGGCGCGAATGGCTGTTGAAAAACCCAGGCGGAAACGGGCCTGTACCCAACCTCGCGGCCCGGCAGAGTGAATCTGGAGTGGAAACCGAAGTCCGGGGAAGAGAGCCTTCCTCCCATTCAGATTAATAAGAGAAGCCTGGATGAACCGACGAACGCGAAAGTTGCTCGAAATCGAAGCCTGGTCGACTCGGTGTTTGGCGTCGCCTGAGCGCGGAGCGTCGCTTCTCAAGATGGTTCGATCGATTGATGGTGGTCGGTGGGTGCCAGAGCGATGGAACGCGTTCGAACCGATCCGAAAGCCTTGAGTTCATGGTTGGCGATCTGGCGGACGATCTTGCCGACGTTTGGAGCGACTTGAAGTCTGGCCTTCGATATTACGAGAAGGGCAGAATTGAGGACGCCGCACACGAGTGGCGCGCGAACTTCGACATTCACTGGGGTGAACACGCGGCCGACGCCATTGCCGTCCTCCAGGAGTGGATCGCCCGCCATTGCTGGGAGGCGGACTGAGCTGAAAGAAATGGGGAGAACCAAACGGGTCCTTATTCTTGCCTTCTCGATGTTCGTTTTCGGACTTGGCTCCTATTGTTTCGTTCTTCCGAGGCTTTCGGGCTCGAGCTACCAGATAATGCTCTGCGTCTCTGTTGTTCTTGGATCTCTCGGACTCTACGGAACCGTGGGATTCTCAATTTCGTTACTGGTGCGTAGGAAGGAGGAGAAACGAAGGAGTTGAGGCATTCTCAACGTAGCGATGGGGACGGGACACGGCAAGAAACCGCTTTGCTGCCTTATTACGTCGCCCCCTGTAACCGTCGAAGGTACGTGCCCGGAAACCGAGCAGTTAATGGCAGGGAGCCGAACGGATGAATCGCAACGTCCAGGATGGACATGGGAGAGTATTTCTCACCGCAAGAGCGAGTGGGCGATACCGCCTCTCTCTTTGATTGGATTCGTTGGGCTCGTCGTGCTCGGCCCGTTGCTTTGGGAGGGAGCTCGCGAGCTTGGCCGGGGCTATTACATCGTTTTGCTGGTTTACCCGATAGGGATTGGGGCGATTCTCGATTTGTTTGTTCGGAAGACCCAGTTCTTAGATACCGGCCTCCATTCAAGATCGCGGTTCGGCAGAAGTCAGTTCGTTCCGTATAGTGATGTCGTCCGACTGACGATCGAACCGGAACGCTGCATTATCGAAACCCGTGGCGGCAGGCGGCTTCTGATCTACTTGAAGGAGGCAGATCCTGAGTTGATCGCAGAGGTACTGGAGAAGCAAACCGGAGGCCGTGTCAGCATCTGGGATAGCGGGTGAGCTACCGGCTACCGGTGGGGAGCGGCCCAAGGGGAGGCTTGAGGAGACGACTCCGCGAATCGTCCGGAGGAGGGTCCCCACGATTTCCTCATCTCCTACGATCTCGATGCTGCCGTCAAAATCCCGATCCGCCAGTTCCGGGACCAGTTCATCGACAAACGCCGCCCTCTGCTCTCCGGGCGCCAGCACCCATTCCACCTCGTGGCGTTCGAACTGCGGAAGAAGAAGCCGGATGTAAATCGTTGTCTCTTCGGCCGACAGGTTGGCCAGCGCCAGTGCCGTGTTCGTCTCCTCCTCCCGGTCCTTCTGCGCGATCCCGAAGAATCGATAACCGGGAACGGTCCCCTGGATCCCCGCCTCTGAAACCGGCCTTCCGTCCGCATCCAGGATCCGGTAGACGGCGGCCAACTCCAGCGGGTAGTTCGACGTGGCGCAGGCATAACCCTGATCCAGCTCCGAAACCGAGTTCGTGGTCCGGACGATCTTCGACTCGACATCCTGAAGCGTAAAGTCCAGTCGGCTCGTCGGTTCTCCGTCTCCAATCGCCGGCCAGAGAGTACCGGCGGAATCTCGGAACTCGAGCGAGACAACGGCCTTGGCGTGAAATGCATCGAGGCTGTCCGGTACAGCCGAATTGGTCACGGAGAGCTGGGTCTCGAGCGTCCGCTCCTGGTCGGGAAGCCGGCCGTGGGCCACCTGGGCCGCACAAGAGCGAAAACTTGGAGGCGTAACGAAATCGGCGTCAATCAGAAAGAGCGTTTCCGGCTCAGTCGGATTGTCATACTCGACTTCGATCCGACCGATGGATCGCCCCTCCTCAGCCTCAACCACAAACGGCACGGCCGGAAAATACTCTGGCAGAAGGGTCTTTGACAGCTCCCCCAGCAATACTCCTTCGAGGTCGAAGTATCGTACCGTAGCAACCAACACCGGTTCCGCTCCCAAAGACAGGTACAAACGACGAACGGGGGCGATGCAGTTGATGATCAAGGCCCCGGTATCCTC
Source organism: uncultured Acidobacteriota bacterium (assembly GCA_963777605.1). Lineage (GTDB taxonomy): Bacteria > Acidobacteriota > UBA6911 > RPQK01 > JAPXNP01 > CAVZRV01. The sequence continues at coordinate 471,641 of CAVZRV010000029.1, read as the reverse complement.
CCCATTCGGACCGGAGCCCAGGATGACCGGAACCGGAGCCGGAGGGATACCAAAATTGGCTACCGCCGACCGCGTACCTGTCACCGGCGCCTGCCCCGATTCGGTGGAAATCGTAATGCCCCAGTCGGCGAAGAGCCGTGTTGCATCCGAACCGTCGGGCACCGGCGGCGGCACAAGTACGACGGCCTGCTGGCTGAAATCCTCGGTTTGAAACCGGTTCATCTGCGCCAGGGCCCCACCTGTGCCCAACAAGCAGAGCCCGGTCAACACTACCGCAAATCGTTTGATTCTCAAGATGCGCTCCTCAGTTGAAGTGTCCCTCTGATCGACCTACTGATCATCAACAGGCGCATGGAACAAAGCAATGAAAACCTTCAATCTCCCTCCCCCCTGTGACAGCTCTTGGCACAATTTCGCAACCGTGACACCGGCCGATATGACTCGTTCAGCCCGTCATCCAACGGACTTCGGGCGAGCCACGAAAACCGCGTAGAGTGGGGCCAGCAAGTCTCGCTCCGCAAGATCGTCTTCCAGGGCCATGGCGTCTTTCAGAACCGTTCGGACCTCGGGTTTATCGAGGCCTTCGGGCCGGATCCCACAGACGAGCGGCATCAAAACGTTGCCGTAATACGGCTTGTACTCGACGATTTCGAAGTGCTGCCTCAGGATTGGCTCGATCTCCGATGAGCGGATCATTTCCGTGGGGTCTTCGTAGGCGACTGGAAAGTTCAGCCGTTTCCTCCTGGCGGAATCTGCGCGGGACCCGTTGGAAAAGGGTCGCGGCATGGCTCAGGTCCGACTCGGTCCATTCGTCCCTGGAGGGACCGATGTACTCGTCGACATACAGCAGCCCGGGGTTGCCGGCCGTGAGCCGTTGCGCGCAAAGACTCAGTACGTCTTCAAGCTCTTCAATATGATGGAGACTGGCGTGGAAGAAAATGAGGTCGATCGCCCCCCCCGCTGCTTGCGAGCCAGTTCCTCGCGTCGGAACACCGATACTCGAGCCGATCTGCGTATCCTGCCTTCTCGGCCGCCCCAGATGCCAGTTCGAGAGATTTCGGACTGACATCGATTCCGGTCACGCGATGAGCCGCTTTGTGCCGAAGGACCTCCCGTTCCAGGCTGCCCTCTCCACATCCAATCGAGAGTGCATCTTGGACCGGCAATTGATCTGCTGGCAACGACATCAAGAACCATGAGAGTGGCCAAATCTGGGGTTGTCCCGAGACCTTCAGGTTGACCCATGCCATGACTTCGTCGACTCCCAACCAGAATGCGTGAGTTGCGGTCAAACCGGAGTGTTGCTTCCCCCAGAAGCGACCCGCCAGGAGATGCCTCCTTCTTCGGACCCACCTCCTGCGGACTTCAGCCAGAACCTCTAACATTGAAGCCATATCCATTACAGTTCCGAGCGTCCCGGGCTCGTTCCATTTTCGCCGCGGGTCTCTCCAACGCAGTAATTCGCCCCATTCAACCCTCTGGGTCCGGTTCTGTCACCGCCTCGTCGCCGGTAATAACGGTTGGTTTCGGCATTCTTCCATTTTCTCGAATGCAGGTTAACCGGCGGTGCGATTCAGTGCCCGGCGAGGTATCCATCGAGGACTGGGAAGTCGTCAAGGTCTTTGGAGATGGCGGCTTTCAGGAACGAGTCAACCCACCAGAAGACATCGCGGTGGCGAATCGCCTTTCGGAGTCGTCGCATCCTCGAACGGCGCTCATGCTTGCCCATATTGAAGGCGGTGTGGATGGTGTCGGCCACCTGCAGAATGTGATACGGGTTGACCAGGATGGCGCCCTTTCGCAATTGCGGCGCCGAACCCGCAAACTCGCTCAGGATCAGCACCCCGTCGTTTCGAGTCTGGCATGCGCAGTACTCCTTTGCGATCAGGTTCATCCCATCCTTGAGAGGAGTGATCAGCGCAATCTCACAGGCGCGGTAGTAGCCAAGTAGTTCGGTCCGGGAGAGGGAGCGGAAAATGTAGTGAACCGGCACCCACCCGGAGCGGGTGAACCGACCGTTGATGGCGCTGACGAGCCGTTCGATTTCGGAACGCAGATCCTGGTATTCAGAGACGCCGGTCCGACTCGGCACGACGACTTGCACCAGTGAGATCTTTCCACGGAGTTCCGGATGACGGATCAGGGCCTCTCGAAATGCTTCGAGACGGTAGGGAATCCCCTTGGTGTAGTCGAGTCGGTCCACCCCCAGGACGATTTGGCGCTTCGGCAGGTTCTCGTGGATGTACCAGGCCGCATCGGCGACTTCTCGCGTGTCGGCCGCCGCGGCAAAGTCGGCCGCATCGATTGAAATCGGGAAGCTGCCAGTCCGGATCTCACGATCCCCCAGGCGTGCCGAGACCACTCGCCCCCGGCCCTTGAACATCACACCCGGAATCAGGGCCCGCACGCACTGCACAAAATTCCGCCGGTCACGTTCGGTCTGAAAGCCGATCAGGTCGTAATCGAGCAGCGCCCTGAGCAGTTCCAGCCTCCAGGGGATCTTGAGGAAGATATCGAGCGGAGGAAAGGGAATATGCAGAAAGAAACCGACGCTGGCGGAGACCTCGAGGCGGCGCAGTTCCTGGCCCACACTCATGAGGTGGTAATCATGGACCCAGACATAGTCGCCCGGCGTCCATTCTTTGGCTATCGCTTCGGCAAACTTCCGGTTCGCAGTCTGATAGGCAGCCCAGTACCGGGGATTGAAGTTGCAGAGAGACTGCAGGTCGTGGAAGATCGGCCAGACGATCTCATTCGAGAATCCCTCGTAAAAATCCTTCTCCTCCCGGCGTGTCAGGGAGACCGGTTCGATACGGTATCCAAGTTCTTCTCGGGCCTTCTCGAGAGTCTCCCGGAGATCGGACGGGGCGTCCTCCTCGGCGACGCCGGGCCAGCCGATCCAGACCCCGGCTCGATCGCGGAGAATCGGGGTCAATGCCGTCACGAGACCGCCGCTGCCGGTTTTCGCTTGCCATGTACCGCTGGCGTCCCGGGTGACCCGAACCGGCAGCCGGTTGGAGACGATGATGAGCCGTTTCCGCGAATTCTCTGCCTGGCTCACACTCGACTCCCTCCCACGGTATTCCTCCACCGCTCCAGGAAAGCGAGCAGCTCCGCTGGGGGCGTCAACCAAACATCGGCCCGGGTCTTTCGGTATTCTGGACGGACCAACACGCGCAGGCCCTGCCCCTCCAGTTCCTCGAAGGCATCCTCGTCGGTCAAGTCGTCCCCCAGATACGCCGTCATTCCGCCGCTGTTTTCCGCCTCGTCGAGCAATCGCCGGATGACTACTCCCTTGGATGCTCCGGGGATCTGGAACTCGAGCCCGCCGTCAAAGCGCTTGAGCTCGAGATCGAGTCCCGCACCGACAGCCGAAAAGATCCGTGATACCGACTGCTCGACATGCTCCACCGCGGCTCCGTCAAGACCTCGGTGATGGACCGCGATACAGCTTCAGAAGAGCCCCGTACCTCACATGGTCTCACACATAACCTTTGCATTCAAATAGTTACAGCCAACCCACCAAGGCCGGAAGCCTTTCCGCAGGCTTGCGTTCGGAAATTTCGAAGTCCCGCTCATGCAAGATGACGGGCCCTGACAGGGGACCTGAATAAGCCAAGGCCACTCTCAACCGATGAGGCCACCGGAATTAATCGCTCAATCAATAGGATTTTTTTATTGACTTCAGAATTCATGCTCAACTACAGTGGGGGCAACTCAGGTCTGACCGCCTTAAATAACCTTCGTTTCTATTCGTCTCTGTGCGGGATGGATGGGGAGGACTCCCAGAGCAGGGCAAGGAGGGTACGTGTATGCCCGGTCCAATTGTCCACCTGATCGTCCAACATTAACCTGTAAAGGAGAGAACTGTATGCATTTCATTGAAGAGTTTTTTGGCGTGAGTCCAGATGGCGGAAGCGGGTCGCTCGAATTGATTCTGCTCGCAGTCCCACTGGTCCTCGCGCTTCTAATCTTTGCCCGGCATCTTCACTCTGGAGCCTTCTCGGTGCACTCGGGCGGTCCTGAAGATCCGCATCGATAAGCTCCTCGACCAGCAACGCTTTTAAAGGTTCGAGCCCGAACCTTCGGCGGAAGGAGGATCCCGTGAGTCTATTGATCCGGGGCATCAAGGGTGGAGTCCTGAGCTTCAGAGATCTCCTGCGAGCTTTACGCGGGCTCGGGCCCGCAATCTGCGACCTGCTCTGGGGCCTGTTCCGGCGCCTTCGCGACTGCCGTCGCAGAAAGACGCCGCCTCGTTCGACCGATTGCTGTATCCGCCTGCCGAACACCTCCTACAAGCGCGCGGATCCGCTGATTTACTCTCAGCAGTATCTAATGAAGCAGGGTTTGTCGGTGACCTGGGACAACCCGGATATTCAACTCTTCAAGGGAGGAGTCCCCGTAAACTCCCACAACCTGGAAACCGACACCCTCTACGAGGTTCAGGTTACCGTCTGGAACGGGTCCTATGACGCACCGGCGATTGGGCTCCCGGTGCACCTGTCCTATATGAGTTTCGGGGTCGGTGCCGCTTCGACCGTGGTCGGGATTGACTACGTGAATCTGGGTGTCAAAGGTTCGAGTCAGCACCCGGCAGTGGCGACATTTCCACTGGAGGACACCCTCAGTGGCGGGCCATTACTGCCTCCAGGCCCGGCTCGATTGGGCTGACGATGCCAACCCGGATAACAACCTGGGCCAGGAGAATACGGACGTCGGCACCGCTCATTCCCCCGCATTCTTCACCTTCAAGGTTCGCAACGACGCCGGCAGCAGGCGATTGTTCGAGCTGGAGGCTGATATGTACCACCTCCCTGTCCCCCGGCTTTGCGGTCCGGAAGATGAGCCTCCTCCTCGAGTTGACGGCGAAAAAGCCCGGCGCCGTGGAACAACGGTCCCCGGCCGCCTCTCCGAAAGCCGCGCCCGGTGGAAGCGGGCCCTGGCCGAACAGCGCTATGGACTCTTCCCGATAACAGCCGCCTGGATGGTGGACCTCGAACCTCAGTCCTTTGTCCTCGACTCCGGCACGGAGGTCGATGTCAAAGCTCGGATCGAACCGATGGATTCCGCCGTCAGCGGCGCGCAGTCGTTCAATGTCCACGCCTTCGCAACCGACGGGAACGGCAACCGGGTGCTCCAGGGCGGCGTGACCTTGACTGTAGAAAGAGCGTAGGAGGGGACGATGGCATTCAGGAAATACACCCAGTGCTACCAACACACTCCAGGGGACAAGCCCTTCAATATCAAAGATCTACTCGCCTTTGGAATAGGCTCGAGCGTTCCCGGGATCATTGCCGGCATTATCGCCGCCCTGTTTTCTGCGCCACTTGTCGGAGTGGCCATCGGTGCCGCAATCGCGTTCCTCAATACGATCATCGCAGTTGCCAACGAGTGGTTGTACCATCGACTGGTCTGCGTGTCGGGGATTCGATGTGCCGTCGGCGTCGTTCGGGAGAATCCCCACGACAGCGGCCTGGGGGCCTTTGACAACGACGAGTTCTTTGACCTCCGCCTCATGCCCCACCGTGAGTTCGACAAGTACGACGGACCCAACATCGGCTACAACCAGAACCCTCCCCAACCGGGTCAGACGATCGATCCGGATCACCTGACTGAGGCCAACCCCGCCAACGACGTCTACCTGGACGATTATCAGGGGCAGGAACTACTCCACCCGACACTCGACCTCCCTTACGACACCAGCCACTGGACGATCCATTGCGAAGCCGAGGGCGATTTCTGGGTTCGAATGAAAGATTATGCCGCCCTCCTGGCGATCCTGGTGGGATTGCTGGCAGCTGCGGCAACGGCCGCCGCTATTGCCGGCGGGGCCGCGGGGGCAGCGCTGGGTTGTGCGATCGGTGGGATTTTCGGGCCGATCGGATGCCTGATCGGTGCCATCATCGGCGCGATCATCGGTGCGCTCCTGGCGGGCGGCGCAGTAGCCGCGCTCGGCGCGGGAGCACTCTACCTGATCCTTCTCGGAATCTATGACGCCGACCCGGGCGACGTCGAAGACGCCAACGTCGGTGACCACGACCTCGGCCCGATTCGCAAAGGTGATCGGGTCGTTGCCTTCGGAGAACATGTGTACGACGGATTTCACGAGGGCTGGCATGAGATCCACCCCCTGATGGCAGTCATGAAGCTCGGCGACGAGGCCGATGGGTATCTTGAGTGGGACCCGAAATTCGAGGGGACACCTCCGGGAGACAATAACCCGCCCGGTCTTCCCCCGGGACTCAAAGGGCTGGAACCGGAAGACATTCGCAAAGGCCTGGCGAGCGAGAAGTTTCGCAAACGCTGCGAATTTTTGAGGCGCCTCTGGTGCGACGCAGTTCATGAGCGGTTCTCTCCGGAGGTAAAGAAATCCCAGGCTGCTGCCCCCAATCGCTGGACGATCCACCCGTGCGTCGATGGCTGCGTATCCGAGGAGGCCCCGGAACCGCCCCATTGAATTGCGCTGCGGCGAAACCAGTCCGGATTAAACGGCCAACCGCAAAGCGAAACGTCGGCAATACATCGGTCACCTCCTCAACCGGGCACGATTGGATCCGAAGCGTGTCATCTCCCCCTCTGGAGAGTCAGTCTACCCCGCGTCGCTTGACCGAATTCACAGCGGGCTCTAGTATCAAGGTAATTTCCTTATCAGACCAACCCGCCTCTAACCAGGAGCGTGTGATGATTGAGAAACTGAAGACCAACCGCCGGGACTTTGTTCGGCTTTCCGCACTCGGAACTCTGGGAACTGCCTTCGGTTCCTGCTCCACGCAGCCGGCCGCTTCGACTAGCGGTCCAGGGACGTCCCGACTCGATTCGCCAGTCCCCATGCGTCCGTTCGGGAGATCGGGTGAAGAAGTCTCGATGTTGGGTTTGGGGGGATACCATATTGCCGTTCCTTCCGACGAGCAGGACGGGATCAGACTCGTGCGAGAGGCGATCGATGCCGGCGTCACATTTCTCGATAATGCCTGGGAGTATCACCAGGGACGGGCGGAAGAGGTCATGGGAAAAGCTCTTCAAGATGGTTATCGCGCGAGGGCGTTTCTCATGACGAAGCATCACGGACGCGACAAACAGACCGCCATGCGCCATCTTGAAGATAGCCTGAAGCGGCTGCGAACCGATGTTATCGATCTTTGGCAGTTCCACGAGGTCATCTACGACAGGGACCCCGAGATGATCTTCGCGCCAGGCGGTGGGATCGAGGCCGCGGCACAGGCGAAGAAGGAAGGAAAGGTTCGCTACATTGGATTCACGGGTCACAAGGATCCCAGGATTCACAAGAAGATGCTCGATCAGGGTTACGAGTGGGACGCGGTGCAGATGCCGTTGAACGTGCTTGATGCCCAATATGAGCGGAGTTTCGAAAAGGAGATCCTTCCGATCTGTGTTGAACGGGGCATCGCCGTCCTGGCAATGAAGGGGCTCTGTAGTGGTCACCTCCAGAGAGCGAACGTCGTCTCACCTCGACAAGCGCACCGCTACGTGTACAACCTGCCGGTCACAACATTGATCTCGGGAATGGACACTCCCGATTACCTTCATGCCAACATTCAGACGGCGGTGGAGTTCGAACGGCTCTCCCAGGAAGAGAAAGAGATGATTCTGTCGCAGGCTCACGACGCGGCACTGACGGGCGAGTACGAGCCGTTCAAGACCACCAGGGCGTTCGACGGCCGAATCGGCCGTGAACTCCACGGTGTGATTTGAGGAAGCTTCCAGGTTGGCTCGAAAGTCAGCTTGCTGCGGACAAATTTCCAACCGCAACGAACCGGTTTCTTGACAACTCTGTCAATGTTGAAGATCCAGCGATTCGGCGTCCCGATTGATCTGACTACCCAACGTCTTCGGTGAGAATTCGGCGCTCCACTGAACTGGTTCTTCTTGCCCGGAAAATCGAACCTCCAAAGACTCACCCTTGATCTTGCTTTCCAGGTGGACCCTATCATCACGCGCACTCAATCCCTTGAGACTGATGCCATCGGGAACATGGATCCAAAAGCTGTACTCAGAATCTGGCACCGTCCGGGATACCCCTCTCAAAGTCGAGGCGCTGTTGTCCCAAGAGAGGTTTCGAATCGAAACTGCACCCGTGATGTGGCGAGAGGTTCCTATCAGTTGCGGCCGATCCAGAAGCCGCCGGATGAAGAAGACCCGAGTGTCGTGGGGTTCGATCTCGACGATCATCTCCCGGTCAAATGTGCCGACGAGTCTTTGCTTCCAGAAGTCAAAAACAACGAAGCGCTGATCGTCGTCCAAGCCAAGCTTCTCGGAAAAAGAGAGTCTGCGGACTGCTCTCTCGCGGGACCAGTTGGTCATCGCCACCACATCGTAAATTCCAGAATTCGCATTGACCTTTAGGTCGAGGATGCTGGGATAGTGATTGATATCGTAGCCATCGGGTGCCTTCTTTTCAAAGGTCCGCCAGCAGTCACTTCCTCTGCTGAACAGATCAATCGGAACAATCGGCGACGATGGCATGGTCATTTGGATCAGCCTGAGACGCTCCTTTGGCAGGTCCGGGGAGGCATTGGTGCAACTATACACTGCCCCGCTCAAGGAAATGAAAGAGACGATGGTCCGCGCTTCCTGGATCGAGACTCCGAACCCGGTAGGATTCAGTTCCCTGCTTTGGATATCGAAGAAATGGTGATCGCTCAGTCTGGTTCTCGCTTGATCCAGCGATATTTCGGGAAACATTCAGGTCAATCGGAATCTATAAGTTAGGAACGACCATGATGCAAGCGAAGGACAGGCTTTGACGGTCAACGAAGACAAGCGGCGAACTCTCCCTACCCCCCCCGGGACCATGATTCAGGTTAGCCGGGCCCCCGGCGCCGCCGGACCATTCAAAGAGGTGAAACTGGGTCCGCGAACCCGGGGGCGCGGCTTCGCCTTACCCCCGGCTCTGTGTCCGTGCCATTCCACGTTTCAAATGGACCCAGGGTCCAAGCTTCAGGTGAAGTTTCAGGTCAGCCCCGCCCCCGCGCCCTCCGCGGATCATTCAGAGAGTGAAACTGGACCGGGCGCTGAAGACGCCTTGGTTTCAGCCCAGGATTTACCCTGGGTCTGTGGTCCCGGCAAGGCGATCGCGGCCTGTAAGGTCGCGCCGATTCTTCACGTCCGGAGAGCTGTTCAGCCCTTTCAGGGCTGGATTCTTGCTGGGGGAACCGTAAACCCAGGCAAATGCCTGGGCTGGAAACAGGCCCCCTTCAGGGGCCAGCCCGGCGCCGATCCCGTGATCATCACTCATCCACGTCTGGCACCGGACCAGGAACCAGGTTCCAGCCGATAATCGCGCCCCTGGCTCTCGACCGATCGCCCGAATCTCCGTCCAGACGCGTCCAAATCATCCAGGATTTCCAACTCATCCAAAATGAAGTTTCAGGTTAGTCCGGCCCCCGGCGGCACTGGACCTTTCAGACCTACGACGGTGGCTGGATGCGCCACTACGTCAACGGCGTCCTGGAGATGGAAGGCAAGGTGGAATTTCGCCCCATGACGGGCGGCCGGACTTCCGTGGGCTGCCGGATCAACCGCGGCTTCTGGTTCAAAGGCTCGGTTCGGGCCTTCAGCTTCACCGGACGGACGCTGGCTCCCTCGGAATTCGTGCTGCGGTGACCTCGAGCTTGGCTGCCAACAGATCGTCGTGGCGGCCAGCGGCCGGAGATTCAATGATCCGCTCGGGCGATTTGTTCGACGCCATCCGGAACTCCGGGAGATCAAAACCGCAGTTCGGTTCCAATTCCGTATTTTCTGGCCTTCGCCCCGAATATGAATTGGAGCCAGACCTGGGGAAGCGGGCAGACACTGATCCGGGTTGCCGGGCGTCCATCGACCCGCCCGACGTTTAGCGGACTCGGCTGGTCCGCTGGGAAATGCAACCCCTGAGGCATCGACTACTCTCGATCGATTTGATAGCGGCAGTACTCGAGATTGTTTCCAGCCGCTCCCGCTGCGCCGGATCCTGTTCGAGCTCGATGGCACGCTCCAGGACCGGGAGAGCTTTCCGAAATTCGCCTTCTTTGATAAAAGCAATCGCGAGGACGTCGAGAGGACGCGGCGAGTCAGGCGCCAACTCGAGCCAGCGCCCGGCCGTTTCCCGAGCGTCCGCATACCGTTCCAGGTTCATGTAGAGATAGCTTGCGGCCTCCAGCGCCGGCAGCATGTAGGGTTCCTGCTTCAACGCTTTCTCGTAGAGAAGCGCGGCCTGGGCCGGGTTGCTGTCATGGATGGCGGCTCCGTCACGGTAGGCTTGGACAGCTGACGCGTTGTATCCGCCGGGCATCGAAACCTGGTTTTGACCCAGAACCTGGTCTTCCAGGTAGCGAATCGCCTTTTCGCGATTGTCTTTCTTCCAGCGTTCAAAACTGTTGCGATACTCCTCGGTATAGAGTTCCAGGCAGACGAAAGCATCGAGCTGTCCATCGAGATGAACCTGGCGAAGATAGCCGAGACTCGCGTCTTCCAGGTCCGGGTCCTCCGACCTCAGCTCGTTCCACTTGAGTCTCCACCGCTCCGGCATCGGAGAGGAGGACGGCTCTCTCCAGAAATCGAACGGCAGGTTCGAACTCGTCACGATCCATCGCGCGAATTCCCGCCAACCGCTGGATCTCGAAGTCGTCGAGCCGCTGTTCGGCCAATTTGTTCAGTTCTTTGCGCGGGATGGGACTCTCGAAGACTCGTCCCAGGCTCTCGATCAGCTGATCGGTGTCATGTCCGCCCGTCAGTCGGTCAATCTCCTTCCCTTCCGAGTCGAGGATCAGAAGCGAACTCAAGAACTCGCATATCCAGTCGCACTCCCTGCCGGGGTTGCCGATTTCGGCAAGACCCAAGGTTCCCAAAACATATACCAGCCAAGTCGAAACCGCCGGGATTTCGATCATCATCTCGAAGGTGGGAAATCGGTCCCTGCCTTCGTTCCATCGAATCATACGCAGTAAAGGAGAAGATCGAACGCTCCGCCCACTCTCGCCACGACCGGATCAACCTGCTCGGCTGGAAAGCTCCCGGTAGAGCCAGAGTCTCGCAGGCAGCCGATTGAACGGCCGCACCGCAATCGTCCCGGAATTGCAGGCTGATCTATCTTGCCTGCGATTCAGTGCCCGGTCCTCAAGACGACGAGATCAATCCCATGAGGGGGCAGACTGAGCGAAACCTTTATGGTCCGGCCCACGCGATTGCTTTTCAATGCCCTGTCTCCGTCCAGCGAAACGGCCCGGACCGGTCCGTCCCATCGTGCACCGGCAGCATCCAGGTCAATCTGAATCTCGAACGTCACGGGAAGGGAGCTGGTGTTCCAGACGGGGACGGCGATTCCTTCGGCACCGCGATAGACCTTGGCCAGGACTGCCGGGTCCGAGACCGAGAGGCCCACGTCGTCCAGGAACCGTCCGTGGAAGAGATACTGTCCCCCCTTGATCCAGAGCTGCTCGATCCTTTCGATCACGGCCCTGCGCCGTTCCTGTCCGGCCGGCTCAGGAGTGCTTTCCGGTTCGATTCCGCGACTCGGGCTTCGGCTGAGACCGCGGATGCCCAGAACAAACTTGTAGTTTTCCCCGTAGACGGGATCCTGCGACGGCGGGTAGGAGTATGCACCCGGATCGTTCACAATGACGTAGCTCGGCAGCGTGTAACGCCACATCTCCACGAACGTCTCGCAGTCCGGATGAATCCGCATCGGCAGCCAGAGCGGATTCTTGTCCATGTAATAGTCCATGTACTGGCCAAAGGCGTCGTTCATCCCTTCGGTCCAGAGGATCGAGTCCGGGTCAAGCCGGCGCATCTCCTCCCGCAAGCGCCGGAAGAGTTCGAGGTAGCCCGGCCCCCACGCCGAAGCGGGAGTGCCTGTGGCCGTGCGTGGCGTTGTAGCAGAGCTCGGCGTAGTAGGATCCCGGCTGATCGAGGAAAACGCCGTCGAAGTGATACTGGCCGATCACCCGGGAGATCTCTCCGACGAGGTGGTCCTGCCACCCCTTGGCCGAAGGGCACATCACGGCAAACCACCCTTCTCCGCGCCCGGCCCTGTCCCAGGACTTGTTCCAGTTCTCGTGAAGCTCAAAGAAATCGGTGTTGTTGACTCCCAGATCGGGCGCCTTTCCCAGCACGGCCCAGCGTTTGCCGTGCTTCTTGTAGGTGTCGGTTTCGATGTTGCAGAGCCGGCCGTTCACGTAAGCCGTCACGCCGACACCGAGGTCGTGGACCTTGTCGACGGCATCCACCAGAGGCCTGCTCCCCGCCGAGATCGGGAATCGGGAAGATACTCGGGGAAGTAGGTGTCGTGCCCCTCGAACAGCCATCCGGAGGCCATGAACGCGACACCGTTCGGCGCTTCCTCGACCTGCCTGGCCAGGGCAACCATGTCCTCGTACCGATTGGAGACCTTGCCTGCCGGGGTCATGATCCCGATCTCTCGGAGTCCGCCGATCATTTCCACGACCTTTTGGGGCACTTCGGGACTTCCTGTGCCCAGCTCTCCAGCCAAGTCCGGTAGCGATCCGCGCCCCAGTGCCAGTCTCCGGCATGAATTCCCAAGGCCAGCGGCGGAGATTCCCAGGAATGCGCCCGAAGCCGCAAAGGGATACTTAACGATCCACATCCCGGCCTATCCCGGTCCGTCTCGACGGTCCTTCCAAAGCAGAGCCGAGTGTAGTTCAGGGCCTGGTCGTAGGACGCCAGGTAGAGTCCCGCCTTCGCGGAGAAGTACTCGAACCACTGCATCGATCCACGTCCGGGATACTCCAGGCTCACCACCGGGATGTCGTCCGAGAGTGCGATCGATCGGATCGGTCAGCTTCTGGCCCGATTCGTTCGGCATGATCAGGGAGTCAAGCCGAGTCAGCCCGTTCAGGAGGGGAAAGTGGACCTCCCTGACGATGCCCTGATCCCGGTTATCGAGCGAGAGTTGCCAGAGCGTCTCTTCGTCCCCGTCCCGCAGTTCGATGGTGTACCGGACGCCGACGTCGATGGTCCGCTTCTCCAGTCGCAACCGGTCGTAATCCACCGTCAGTCGGGCACCTTCAGGCGTTCTCTCGAAATTCATGGAGGCCACACGCTGAAGGCTGCTTTTCACGTCTGTACCGGAGACCGCGCTCCAGAGGTCATCCGCCTGGGCGCCATGAAACCGGACGGTCGAAAAGACCAACCTGAACACCTCGGGCTTTCCCTGCCCCAGGTACTCGGTGCCGGATCGCTTGTTCAGAAGGCCGGTCACGACCCCGTTCGCCGGATCGAGCCGGATCTCAATCCGGGAATTCCCCAGGCTAACCTCCTGCGCCGCCTTGTTGAAGTAGCAGTCGTTCTCACCCGAAGCCAGGCCGAACGCGGAGAGCAACAGGATCTGGACAACCGTTCCCTTGACGGCAGAGCGCATAATTCCTCCAATCGGCTCCGGCATTATTGCCGCGGAACCCCTGTCACACAGGGTAGAGGAAGTGTCCCCAACTGTCATGGAATCTTCTTCCCAATTTCAGGTCAGCTTCTTGAAACGATCGTAATTGTCACCGAGGGCATTGAGCGGGGGGATACCTTCGACTTCGTACTCGATGATGTACCACTCGGTCCCCGCCGTCGTTTCGCACAACTCGATGATTCGAGGCCAGTTCAGCTCGTCGCTGCCGAGGTAGGCATCGGGATTCGAACTCGAGAAGGGCTTAATGTGGATCGTCGCGGTCCGCCCGGGATTCCGCTCAAGCAATTCGACCACGTCAACACCCTCGTGCATGGAGGCATTGCCGGTGTCCAACTGCAGGGTCACCTCCTTCGGGGTTCCATCGGCGAGGATATTCCAGAGCATCTTCCCGTTGTGCTTGTCGAAAATGTAGTCGTGGTTGTGGTATCCGACCTTCATCCCGTGCGGTTTGAGTCGCTCGGAGATCTCCCCGATCCGTTTGACCGTCTCTTCGAAGGCCTGCGGGCTGGAGCGGCATTGTTCATCCAGCCAGCGGATGATCAGGTAGCGATTGCCGAGGGTCTGGTTGAACTCGATGGTTTCCGGGAGTTTCTCCCCGAGCATGTCCCCCAGGTAAATGTGCGTACCGCAGCATCTCAGGCCGTTCGCGTCGAGCGACTTGCGCAGTTGAGCCGCCGTCCTCCCGAAGTAGTCCGCGAACTCAACACCCTTGAAGCCGAGTTCGGCGACCGCTTTCAACGTCCCGTCGAAATCCTCGGCAAGCTCGCGCCGGACACAGTACAACTGCACACCGACCGGGATCTTTGAGCCCGCGGCCCGCAATCGAACTGCCGCTCCGGCAGCCACCGCCAGGCCGGCGGTGTTGATCAGAAACCCTCTTCGAGTCATCGCCGCAACGTTCCAGTTCATCATCCAGTCCTCCCTCTAATGACCGGTCCTCAGTCTAATCCTTCCTCCCCACAGAACAAAAGCGCCCGAACGGAAAGGTGTTCCAGGGTCAATGGTGGAAGGGTGACCCACTCGATCGGCCCACCATCCTGAGCATTGGCAGGCGGCCCTCAGTCGCTGGAGACGGTGTAGAGCCGAAGGTTGTGGCTTCCTCCCCCGATCCCGAGAAGGCCGGGCCGGCCATCGGGAAGCCGCAGCACGTTGAGGCCCTGGCACGCGATTCCCCCATCGTCGACCATCATTCGATCCCAGTTCATCGCACCAGGCCCCCGGACTGCGAACCGGACGATACCGCCCCGCCCACCCCTGAATCCGGCATAGATCTCATCCGAACCGTCTCCATCCAGGTCCACAGCCAGGATGGCATGTCCTTCAACCAGACTGTCGTCGAGGACTGTCCGTTCCCACAATTCCCCCGAAGTCGGCTCGGTGTACAAAACAACCTGGGAGCCATGCCAGGGTTCTATTGTCGCGATGAAACGACTGCCGTTAGCGGTGTACCCGACCGTCACCTCGCTCGAACCCTGCGCCGGAGAACCGTCCTGGTTGCCGGAACAAAGTTGTGTCTTCGACCAGCTCAGTCCATCACCAGCCCCCTCGAAGCGAAAGAGATAGATACCTTTCCGGCTTGCCGTCAGCAACTCGTCACGGCCGTCCGAATCCCAGTCGTAAACGAGAAGACCGTGCAGCACCGGCAGGCTGTCGTCGATCAACTGCTTCGGCCAGGCTTCGGTTGCAGGCTTATCGGGGACCCGGTAGAACACGAGCCTCGCACCGGACTGGGAATAGGTCGGTCCAGAGGTCCCGGGCCCCATGATCGGGGCGACCACGAGAACTTTGCGTCCGGTACCATCCAGGTCGGCCCACCGGAGCCGGTGAGCGGTCGGCTCCCGGTCGATAACGTGAGGAACCCAGCCAGGCACCCACTTGCGCGTTCTTTCGAACCACTGGATGCGGCCGCCCCTCCCGTTGTTCTCCATGGAGAACTCCGAGGCCACCGCCAGATCGGTTGACCCGTCTCGATTAACGTCCTGGGGCGCCAGGTCGATGTTCCCGGCCTTGGTGTCGGCATCGATGCTGAACACCTCCCAGTCCGGGCTGTGGAGCCATTGGAGAACGGTCCCCAGAGTCAGAACATCGCTTTGCCCGTCGCCATCGACGTCCGCGACTGCGACCTGGTAGCCACCAGGGACTTGATCGTCCAGGGTTCGGATCTCGTACCGACCCGACTCCGCCTGGACCGGCAAACAGACTGCAATCAGCAGGCACGAGAGGCAAGCCCTTCCGGCAACGGCAGATTTCATCTGGAATTCGACTCCCTTTTAGTAACGGCTGGGTTCGATCATTCCACCATCGACGCGGACTGTCCAGAGCGTCTGAACCGACAAGGACAGAAGCAGAGGCAAGCACCGCCGGTGACCCCCGCAGCGGGTTCGTCCGGATATGGTATCGTGAGATTCCTTGCCTCCCCGGCAGATCAACACGAACGAGGCTTCCTACAAACAATGGACAAGGCGATTCGTTGTGACCGGCTGAAGAAGACCTATAACTCCGGGAAGAAGGCTGTCGAGGCGGTCAACGGCCTCGACCTCGAGGTTTTGACCGGCGAGTGCTTCGGACTGCTCGGTCCCAACGGGGCCGGGAAAACCACAACGGTTGAGATTCTCGAGGGACTGCTGGAGCCGACAGCGGGTTCGGTGGAAATACTCGGCCGGCACTGGAGAACCGGTCATGACCGGGAAATCCGACAGCGGATCGGCATCACACTCCAGGAGAGCCGCTTCCAGGAGAAGTTGAGCTGCCTGGAAATCCTCACTCTTTTTCGAAGTTTCTACCGCGACGGGATCTCGCCCCGAGAAGCCCTGGAACTGGTGTCACTCCAGGAGAAGGCTGATGCCTGGACCCGTGACCTGTCGGGCGGCCAAAGACAACGCCTGGCGGTCGCTTCGGCACTGGTGGGAGACCCCGATCTGCTTTTCCTGGACGAACCGACGACCGGTCTCGACCCGCAGGCCCGCCGCAGCTTGTGGAAGATCGTCTCCGACCTCAAGGACCGGGGGCGCAGCATCGTCCTGACAACCCACTACATGGATGAAGCCGAGAAACTCTGCGACCGGGTCGCCATTATCGACCGGGGTCGGATCATTGCCATCGGTTCACCTGCCGAACTGATTTCCAGGCTCGGGGGAGAGCACGTCGTCGATTTCAGCCTCGATCCCGACGGAATGGAGTCGATTGTCGCGGACGACTTTCTCGAGGTTGAGGGAGCAACCCGCTGTGTCCGGGAGTCGGAGGGCTTCCTGCTGGCCGTATCCGAGGCCCACATCGGAATTCCCTCGCTCCTTCACTTGCTCGAAAAGCGCCACCTGAAACTGAACCGGCTGACAACGCGTCACGTCAACCTCGAGGACATATTCGTCACCCTGACAGGGAGGCACCTTCGCGATGTTTAAGACGGTTTGCGCTTGCCCAATTGATGGCCGCCAGCATCAAGAGTTTCCTGCGGGAACCCGAAGCGATTTTCTGGACCTACGGGTTTCCACTCCTGATGGTCATCGGGCTCGGAATCGCGTTTGATTCTTCGGGCAAGAAGGAACTTATGGTGGACGTTGTACCGGGTCCCGACCTGCCGAAGATCGAGGCGGCCCTCCAGAAATCAACCGACGTACGATTGCGGGAATCCACTCTCGAGGACGGTCTCCAGAGACTCCGACTCAATCAGACCCAGGTCCTGTTGACGGTCAATTCGGCAGGCGTCTACCAATATCACTACGATCCCTCCAATCCCGATTCCAGGGTCGCCCGGGACACGCTCGACAATCTGCTCCAGTCGGCTGCCGGACGTGCCGACCCGCTTGCGGTGGAGGACCGGACCGTCATCGCCCCGGGGTCGCGGTACGTCGATTTCCTCGTACCAGGCCTGATCGGAATGAACCTCATGGGCGGGGGACTCTGGGGCGTAGGATTCGTCCTTGTTGACATGCGCATCAAGAAACTTCTGAAACGTATGCTGGCTACGCCGATGCCCCGATCCCATTTCCTGCTTGCGGCGGTCGGCACCCGGATCACCTTCTTCATCCCGGAGGCGTTCGTTCTCCTTTTGGCGGCCCACTGGATCTTCGGGGTTCCGATCGCCGGCGGAATCGTCAGCATCGTGTTGGTTGCATTCGTGGGAGCCATGTCCTTCGCCGGCCTGGGACTCCTGGCGGCTTCCCGGGCTCAGCGCATCGAGACGGTCTCGGGCATCATGAACGTGATCATGCTGCCGATGTGGCTCTGCTCGGGCATCTTCTTCTCCTCCGAGCGCTTCCCCGCGGTGATGCAGCCATTCATCCAGGCCCTTCCCCTGACCCAATTGATCAACGCTCTCCGGGCCGTCATCCTGGAGGGCCAGGCCTGGACGGGGCAACTGGTACCACTGCTGGTCCTTGCCATCTGGGGCGGCTTGAGCTTCCTCCTGGCGCTCAAGTGGTTCCGGTGGAACTGAAACTGGGAGGTCTTTGGTGTGCGAACAATTGTGGGTGCCGACTCGGGAGCGGATTGAATCGAGCAACATGACCCGCTTCTCAAAATGGCTCCAGGAGCGGACCGGCTTGGAGTTTCGTCACCTATCGAGAACTTCACAACTGGAGTATTACGCACGTCGATCAGTTTTGGCGATGCTTCCTGGATTTCAGCGGTGTGCCCTGGTCTGGAGAGCCTCGGCCGGCTCTGACGAACGATCCGATGCCGCTGACCCGATGGTTTCCTCAATTGCGAGTCAACTTTGCCGAGGTACTACTCGGGGGCGGTTCATCAGGTCCCGCCGTCGTCGGCCTCAACGAAGATCTCGACGTCATCCGCTCCCTGGACTGGGCCGATCTGAAGGAGCAGGTCAGACGAGCTGCCGGAGGCCTTCGACGGCTGGGAGTTGGCCCGGGAGACCGGGTCTCGGGTTACGTTTCCAATGTCCCGGAAGCGGTGATCGGATGCCTGGCAACGGCGTCTCTCGGGGCAGTCTGGAGCAGCGCGTCACCCGACTTCGGACTCGGCGCACTGGCCGACCGGCTGAACCAGGTTGAACCAAAGGTTGTCCTGGCAAGCCTGAACTACACGTACGGCGGAAAACGATTCTCGACCGGTCCGGTGCTGGAGGGAATCAGGGCGTGCGTGCCGTCCATCCGCGCTTTGATCGGAATTGGAGATGACAACGCGCCGCATTGCGACCTGGACTGGAATGATTTCCTGAAATTGGGGATGGACGAAGAGATCCAATCCGAACGAGCGTTCATTCAACCTCCCGCTCTACATTCTCTTCTCATCGGGGACTACCGGACCGCCAAAGTGCATGATTCACGGTGCCGGCGGCACCCTTCTGCAGCACCTGAAGGAGTTGTCCCTGCACTGCAACATCTCGGACCGATCGAGGCTGCTCTTCTTTACGACCTGCGGCTGGATGATGTGGAACTGGCAGCTTTCGGCGCTGGCGCTGGGATCCACCGTCTATCTTTACGACGGGAATCCCGGGTTCCCGACCGTGGGAACGCTCTGGGAGCGGGCCCGGGATCTCGGGATCACCCACCTTGGAACCAGCGGTCGTTATATCGAGTCCTGCATGAAGCAGGGTTTCCTGCTTGACCCGCCCGCGCCGGAACTACAGGCCGTCCTCTACACCGGCTCTCCCCTATCTCCAGAGGGATACCGCTGGGTTTATCAGTCGATCGGAACTGATTTGCACCTTGCCGGAATCAGCGGCGGGACCGACATTGTCTCCTGCTTTGTGCTTGGAAACCCCAACCTCCCGGTGCATGCCGGCGAGATTCAGTGCGCAGGCCTCGGAGTGGACATCGCGGCATTCGATGAGAGCGGGCTCGAGTTGACCAATTGCCCGGGCGAACTCATTTGCCGGAAACCGCTTCCGTCGATGCCTCTCGGGTTCCTGAACGATCCCGGCAATCTCAAGCTCCGCGAAGCCTACTTCGGAAAGTTCCCCGGGGTCTGGGCCCACGGAGACTTCATCGAACTCCGATCAAATACCGGCGGAGTCGTCATTCTCGGACGAAGCGACGCCACTCTCAATCCCGGAGGGGTCCGCATCGGAGCCGCCGAAATCTATTCTGCGCTGGACAGTGTTCCGGAATTGTCGGGTGCGATGGCTGTGGGATGGCGGCCTCCCGGCAGTTCGGACGAGTGGATCATCCTTCTCGTGACCTGCTTGGACCCCCCGGATGAAATGGGGCGTGTTGATCCCCAACTGGCAAATCGCATTCGTGCAACGGTGCGTGCCAAGGCCTCTCCACGCCACGTCCCCAAAGAGATCTTCGCAGTCCGAGCCCTGCCGGTTACCAGGAGCGGAAAACTCGTCGAACCGGGAGTCAAGGCAGTCCTGGCGGGGGGTACGATGAACAATCTCGAAGCTCTCGCCGATCCGTCCGCAATGGAGGATGTCGAAATGGTGAGGCAGTTGCTGCTGGCAGCTTACGGGCACAAGCCTTGAGGTCTCTCGGACCGGCCCGACTAGTCCAAGAGTCAGGCTCCCGTCGCATCCGCTCAACCCGGGCTTGTCCTCACCAGCGCTGGTGAACGTCAGGAGCGATAAACTCGAGGTAGATTTTCCACAGTTCGTCTATGGTCCCAGGGTCGAGAACTCCGAGACTGGCGGCCGCTGCGTTATCCAAGGCCTGTTTCGAGTTCTTGCTGCTGGGGATGGCTGTCGTGACCGCGTCGAACATCAGGATCCACCGAAGAGCGAACTGTGCCATTGACGCCCCTTCAGGCACGAGAGGTCTGATCCGCTCGACCGCCTCCAGGCCCTTGCCGAAATCGACTCCGGAAAAGGTCTCACCGACGTCGAACGCCTCCCCGCTCCGGTTGTAGTTCCGGTGGTCATTGGCGGGGAAAACCCTGTCCCGGGTCATCTTCCCGCTCAGGAGACCGCTCGCAAGCGGCACCCGCGCCAGGATTCCGACCTGCTTCTGGACCGCCAGGGGAAAGAACAATTCCGCCGGTCTCTGTCTGAAGAGGTTGAAAATGATCTGAATGCTCTGGACCCCGGGAAACTCCATCGCCTTGATCGCTTCCTCGACCTTTTCGACGCTGACGCCATAGTTTGAGATCAGGCCGCGCTCGACCATGTCGTCCAGAACATCGAAGACACCGGGGTCATAGTAGACCTCGGTAGGTGGGCAATGGAGTTGCAGCAGATCCAGGCAATCGACGTTGAGGTTTTTCAGGCTCCGCTCGACGAAGCAGTTGAGGTTTTGCTGGTTGTAGCCTGCAGCGTTGTGAGGGTTCAGTCTGCGACCGGCTTTCGTCGCAACGTAGATTCGCTCAGACCGTTCCGCCACAAATCGACCCACGATCCGTTCACTCCGGCCGTCTCCATAGACGTCCGCAGTATCGATGAAGTTGACTCCTGCATCAGCGGCTGCATGGAGAGCGCTGAATGCGTCCGTTTCCGACACATCGCCCCAGTCACCTCCAATTGCCCAGGCACCAAACCCGATTTCCGAAATCTCCCATCCTGTTCGCCCCAGCTTGCGGTACTGCACGGTTCAACTCCTTTCCGAATAGCCGCATCATCCCGATCGACCCGGCCCCCCAAAGAATATCAGGACGGTTGATTGCTGTCCGACCGGTTCAGGGGTTCCACTTCCGGCTGATCTTCCGAGAAATAGTCTGTCCAGCCAAAATCAACCAGGCACATTTCACCAATTCCAGGATTTCCACTCAGGTCTGATTGCCCAATGGAGACAATCGGGCACTTCGTCACCCGGCAAACAGAAAGTCAATTACCCGAGTCTTGATCAGAACGCCGCTGCCGAGAACCGCGGCCAGGATTGCGATCAAAAGAACCAGGTTGAACACCCACCGGCTCCACCCGGCGCCGACGGCAGCACCGAGATAAGAACGCCTGTTGTTCATCAAAAAGAACGAGATGTAGGCGAGCGGCAACAGGGTCAGGCAGATCGCCGAAGCCGCAATCGGCATCCATAGCGGGTAGCGGAAGGCCACTCCCAGGATCCCGATCGCGGGCGCCAGTGTGAACATCCGGTAGCGCCGGACCGTGTACTCCAGTCCCAACATCTCACAGAACGTGAACCCGCAGACGACCATCTGCGTGCTGATCGCTCCGCAGGCCATGCCGATCAACCCGAGGTCAAAGACAATCCGACCGGCAGTGGAACCAAGAACGGACCCCAGGGCGGCGGCGGCTTCCACAGGTCTCAGGTCGGACCGTACAACTCCCAGTGACGGATCCCAGATCTTCTCGGCCATGGCAATCATAACCAGCGAGGTGATGATGAAATAGGGCAGGAACATCGATGCGAACAGGTCGTAGCGGGCCAGTCCCTTGTGCGCTTTTCCCCACCCCTTGGCAAGCAGAGAATAGGGGTAGAGAAAAGTCATGTTGATCCCGACCGCGGCACCGAACGCTCCCAGAATGACGATCCAGACGCCGTCCACGTTCGGGACCTGGAACGTAAACAGGCCGCGAAAAAAGAGTTCCCAGTGAATTCCAGTCTGGATTACGACGACCGTGAAGGCCACGATCACCAGGCGGATCATCCAGCGCAGAAAGCTCTCGTACAGCCGAATCCCTCGGGAGTTGGAACCGTAGTTCCAGGTCACAAATATGCTCACAGCCAGGACCAGCGCGCCGGCCCCGAACTTGAGCGCGTAGGACCCGAGGGAGGCCTCCCCCGCCGCGCCGGCCAGGTCACCCAGGTCTCCGACCGCCGCGCCGACCAGTCCGTACTGCGGGAAGTGCCATATCACCGACGCGACGATCGCTCCCAGCGCCCAAAGGAAAGCGACCCAGCCACCCAGTTCCCGGGAAAAGGAGCGGTAGGGGCGCTCGCCCCGGGTCAGAGTGACGTTTCCGAGGGCCGCCATCATGGCCGCTCCGAGCAACATCGCCAGCGGCTGAACCCAGAGTAACTGGTAACCGAAAGAGGCTCCTGCGATCACCGAGGCCGCGGCGCTGCCGGCTCCAAGCGTCATGGCGCTCTGCAGCCAGGCCGGGCCGGTCAGGTTGAAGTAGCCCTTGATTCTCCGAAACAGAGGCTTCCGGTTCAGGTCCTGCAGGTACTCCTGTTCGCGTTGGATCTTGTCGGGATCCCACTGCGCCGTCATCGGCAGACCGGCTGATTCCTGGGCCATCGTTGGTCCTTTCAATTAGTGCGAGACTTCACCATAAAGCCGCTCACCTTTCTGTCGGGTCGCCGTCCGGCCGGACCGCGAGATAAAGCGTGGCAATCCCCAAAGAAAGCGGATAATCGACCGCTTGACGAAACCCTTCCTCCTCGACCACCGCGTTGAGCGCCGACCGGGACGGAAACTCCCTCACCGAGTCTGGAAGATACGAGTAGGGCCCGTCGCGACCGGACACGATTGCCCCTATTTTGGGTAGGATGCGGGTGAAGTAAAAGAGATAAAGAGACCGCACGACGGGCAGTTTCGGAACCGAGAACTCGAGGACGGCCAGGTGCCCGCCCGGCTTCAAGACCCGGGCCATTTCCCGCAGGCCACTCCGGTAGTTCTCGAGGTTGCGCAGTCCAAAGGCGATCGTCACTGCGTCGAACGATGCCGAAGGGAACGGAAGCGAGAGGGCATCTCCCTCGACAAAACGAATCGAGCTTTCCACTCCACGCTTCACGGCTTTGCCCTGACCGATTGTCAGCATCGGCCGGCAGAAGTCACATCCCACAACCGACGCTCCCGGAGTGAAGGCAAGCGCGACATCTCCCGTCCCCGTGCAGAGATCGAGGATGAGGGGATCGGGTGGCAGTCGCCTCAATAGCTTGCGGCGGGTGAATGCACGCCAATAGCGGTCAATCGACAGCGACAACAGGTGGTTGAGGAGGTCGTAGCGATGCGCAACTGAGGCAAACATCGAGCGGACCCGGATTGAAGCCTTGTCTACCATTCGGGATCAGACTTCGACTTCCGCCAGAGCGCATGCCCAGACCTCGGACAGGAGCTGACTGCCAAGACCGGAGACGATGCGGGTCGCCCCGATACCATCCAGAATGACAACCACGATCTGGTCTTCGAGCCGCTTCTTGTCCCTCATCATCCCTTCCTCCAGCTGCTCGAACGCAATGTCGGCGGCACTGGGAAGAGGCCCGACTCGCGTGACGAGCGAGCAAATACGCCTGAGCGATTCCTGGTCCAGACCGTCCTGGCGCGCCGACAGGCAAGCGGCCGCGATCATTCCGTACGCGACTGCCTCGCCATGCTTGAACCGCTCGTAGCCGGTCGCCGCCTCCAGTGCATGCCCCAGGGTGTGACCAAAATTCAGGATGCGACGCAGGTTGGACTCTTTCTCATCGATCGAGATGACTTCGGCCTTGATCTCACAACACCGGCCGATGACGGTTTCCAGGACACCGCTTTCGCGGGCAATCAGGGCATCGAGGTTCGTCTCCAGGTAGTCGAAAAAGGCCGCATCGTAAATCAGCCCGTACTTAATGATTTCAAAGATTCCCGCCCGGAATTCCCGAGGCGGCAGGGATGCAAGCGTCCGGGTGTCGATGCAGACCAGGTGAGGCTGGTAGAACGCACCGATCAGGTTCTTCCCGAGGCGATGGTTGACGCCGGTCTTTCCCCCGACTGAACTGTCCACCTGGGCAAGAAGCGTGGTCGGCACCTGCACGTACCGAATGCCCCTTAGAAATGTCGCAGCAACGAATCCGACCACATCTCCGGTAACGCCGCCACCGAGTGCGATCAACGTGCTCTGCCGATCGGCCCGCTGGGCGATCAGATAGGTGTATATGTTCTCGACGGTGTGGAGGTTCTTGCTCGGCTCTCCGTCGGGGATCATCAGGTTCACCACCTCAAGGCCCTGCCCGACGAGAGACTCGGTCAACGCAACTCCGTAGAGGTCGACCACCTGGGGATTCGCGACAATGAAAACACGGCCGGAAATTCCCGCATCTGCAAAGGCCTGGCCCGCTTTCTCGAGTTGCCCCTCGGAGATCAGGATCTTGTATCCTCGTTCGCCCAAATTGACATCTACCGTCTTCATTTGCTCCCGCCTTCTCCCGGTTCAGCCGAACTAAGCCGCGCCCCCGCAACCTCCGCGGATCAATCGAAGGGTGATTCTTGCCACGGGTGTATTGAACCGCAAAGGCGCCAAGGCGCAAAGTTCTCTTTTCTTTGCACTAAGAAATACGCTTGGCGACCTTCGCACCTTTGGTTTCAATTCGAAATCTCAGGATGACGTTTCAAGTCAGTACGCCTTCCAGGGGGCTGCTGGCCGTCGCGTAAAGCTTGCGGGCGATTCGTCCCGCCTTAAATGCCAGGCGACCCGCTATCACAGCGTGACGCATGGCCTCGGCCATGGCGACCGGGTCCTGGGCCCCGGCAATGCCCGTATTCATCAAAACGCCGTCAACACCCAACTCCATTGCGAGAGCCGCATCCGAAGCCGTGCCCACGCCAGCATCGACGATCACGGGAACCGACGCCTGTTCAACGATGATCCGGATGTTGTTCTGGTTCTGGATGCCCAACCCGGAACCGATCGGCGCCCCCAGTGGCATCACCGCGGCAGCGCCGGCATCCTCCAGTTTCTTGCACATTACGGGATCGTCGTTTGTGTATGGAAGAACTATGAAACCGTCCTTGACCAGTTCCCTGGTCGCCCGGAGCAGTTCTTCGTTGTCCGGAAAGAGCGTCTTCTCGTCTCCGATTACTTCCAGTTTCACGAACTCGGAAAGACCGGCCTCCCGTCCCAGCCTGGCATACCGAATGGCATCGTCGGCGGTGTAGCAACCGGCCGTGTTCGGCAACAGCATCATGTGACCGGGGATGCTGCCGAACAACGATTCACTTCCCCGGTCACTGAGGTCTACCCTGCGAACGGCGACGGTCACCACCTCCGACCCGCTCGCCTCGAGGGCCTGCTTCATAACCTCAAATGAGCTGTACTTCCCGGTTCCGACAAACAGTCGCGATCCAAACTCCCGGCCCGCAATCTTCAATGTATCCGTCATCGCTACCAACTCCCACCGCCGACAAAATGAACAACTTCAACCACGTCACCTGGTTGAATCAGGGTCGTCGGCCAGTCTTCTCGTTTGACAATCTGGCGATTTAACTCCACCGCCACCCGGCCCTCTTTCATCCCCAGTGTCTCCAGGAAACGGTCCACGGGGATGGGACGCTCAAGCTTCCGGTTTTCTCCATTCAACTGGATCTCAAAATCTTCCGCCATTGCACTAACTCTCCCCGTGATTATCTCAATTTTCTCCGCCTTGGGAACCCGCAAGTTGGCACCGCCATTTCTGCGGAAAGTTCTGCAAATTCCAATTGGTGCAAGTTGACAAGTACCGCTACAGACAATAAGATTCTAGCTCTACTTCCGACGAGGGCGTTGCAACTAAGTGTTGATCATCAAGGGGTTTAGGCAGTGGAGCAGTTAGTATTCTACCTCTGTGCGGGCGTATCTGTGGCAGCTGCCCTGTTGGTTGTGCTCCAGCGCCGGGCACTTTACAGCGCGTTGGCTCTGATTGTCTGTTTATTTTCCGTCGCAGTGCTCTTCTACCAACTCGGGGCTATCTTCATCGCGGCAATTCAGGTGATTGTCTACGCTGGCGCCATCATGGTGCTGTTCCTGTTTGTAGTGATGCTGATCGATCCGGAAGCAGAAGCCTTTCAGATCAGGAGAGTCGGCGGTCTTGCGGCCGTCGCTGCACCTCTCGCTGTGGTCTTCGCTTTCGTCATGGTCAGGACGGTGACCAGCATGGCTGAGCCTGCAGGCGCCTTCGCGGCCAACGGGGAGATCCAGAGCATTGCACGATCACTCTTCAGTGACTACCTGCTCCCCTTTGAAGTGACCTCGATACTGATCCTCGTTGCTGTTCTGGGAGCGATGGTTTTAGCCAAGCGGACCGACTGACGATTATGGTTTCCACCACCCACTATCTGGCTTTGGGAGCAATTCTTTTCACGATCGGTGCTTTCGGCGTGATCATTCGGCGCAATGTGATCACGATGTTCATGTGCATCGAATTGATGCTGAACGCCGTTAATCTGACCTTCCTCGCCTTTGCTCGCTCGTTCGGGCAGGTAGACGGGCAGATATTTGTTTTCTTTGTGATGACCGTTGCCGCTGCGGAGGTTGCCGTTGGCCTCGCCATTATCGTGCTTCTGGCGAGAAAGACGAATTCCGTAGACGTGGATCAGGCCGACACGATGAAGTGGTGAGCGATGCTGGATAATTTCTGGATTCTTCTCCTGTTCCCCCTGCTTGGAGCGGCCCTGAACGGCCTCGTGGGAAAACGACTGCCCGCCCGGTTGATCGGGATCATTGGCTCGCTGACGGTTTTCGCCAGTTTCTCAGTCGCAGCCCTTTCATTCATCGAGTTGCTGGGCCGGGCCGCTGAAGATCGGGTTGTGGTCAATCATCTTTTCAATTGGATACAGGCCGGATCGTTCAGCGCTGACTGCTCGTTTCTCCTCGACCCGCTTTCCTCGGTCATGATCCTCGTCGTCACCGGGGTCGGCTTCCTGATTCACGTCTACTCGATCGAGTACATGGCCGGCGAGACCGGTACCTACCGGTTTTTCGCCTATCTGAATCTTTTCATCTTCATGATGAGCATCCTGGTCCTGGCCGACAACTACCTCCTCATGTTCGTCGGGTGGGAAGGTGTGGGACTCTGCTCCTATCTCCTGATCGGCTATTTCTTTGAAACCCGGGTCGCCGGCGACGCGGCCAAGAAAGCCTTCATCGTAAACCGGATCGGAGATTTCGGATTCCTGCTGGGAATGTTCCTGATTTTCCAGAACTTCGGATCGCTGAATTTCCACCAGGTCTTCGAAGCCGTGAGTGAACGTTTTCCGACCCCGGATGCCGGGTTCGGTCTCCTTGCCGCGATCGCTCTCCTGCTCTTTCTCGGAGCGACCGGCAAGAGCGCCCAGATTCCTCTGTACGTCTGGCTTCCCGATGCCATGGCCGGCCCGACCCCGGTGAGCGCCCTCATCCACGCTGCCACCATGGTCACCGCCGGTGTCTACATGATCGCCCGCTCTTCGGCGATTTACAGCCGGGCCCCGGAAGCCATGATGATCGTCGCGGTGGTAGGTGTGGCCACAGCCCTGGTGGCGGCCCTGATCGCGATTACCCAACGGGACATCAAGCGGGTTTTGGCCTACTCGACAGTCAGCCAGTTGGGATACATGATCCTGGCGGTTGGTGTCGGCGCTTTTTCGGCTGGGATCTTTCACCTCTACACCCACGCCTTTTTCAAAGCCCTGCTCTTCCTGGGTTCCGGCAGCGTCATTCTGGCGGTTCACCACGAGCAGGACATGATGAAGATGGGCGGACTCAAGAAGTACCTTCCGGTGACCTGGGCGACCATGGGTATCGCCACTCTTGCCATCTCCGGGATTCCCCCATTCGCGGGGTTCTTTTCGAAAGACGAAATCCTCTGGCAGTCTCTGACCAGTCCCCACGGCAACGCGATCCTCTGGTTCATTGGAACCGTGGTGGCGGCTCTGACCGCCTTTTACATGGCCCGGTTAATGTACCTGACGTTCTACGGCGAGGAACGCTTCGACCTGAGCCATCACGGACACGAAGAGCATTCGGGACACGGGCACGGTGACGCCAAGCCGAAAGAGCCTTCCTGGATCATCACGGGACCCCTGTCGATCCTTGCGTTGCTTTCAGTGCTCGGTGGTCTGGTCGGCCTGCCCGCCTGGTTGGGACCGAACTACCTCGAGCATTACCTGGAACCGTCGTTTGAATTCGCGTTTCGCGGGGAACTGCACGGCGAGGCTTATGGCCATTCGGTTGAGATCGGCCTGACGCTGCTGGTTGTCACCCTGGCCATTCTTGGAATCTGGGTTGCCTACCGGTACTTTATTGCGGATCCTACGCGGGCCGAACGGGTGGCTGTCCGCTATGCCGGGTTGCACCGGGTACTTTGGAACAAGTTTTACGTTGACGAAATTTACGACGCGCTGGTGGTTTGGCCGATCGAGCGATTTTCCCGCCTGGTCCTCTGGAAGGGTATCGACGTTGGCCTCATCGACGGGGCCGTTGACGGGATTGCATCGTTGGCACTCAGGTGGAGCGACTCGGTACGGAAGATCCAGGATGGCTATGCCCGTGTGTATGCCAACTGGATCCTGCTGGGTGCCGTCCTGGTGGTTGTCTTTTACTACATCACGAGTTAGGAAATGTTGGCGCCAGAGAACATGCTCACACTACTTCTGCTCATTCCGACGGTCGGAGCAGTGCTGATTGCCTTGTTGCCCGGTGAGAACCGGGTAGCGATCCGGTACACGGCGCTCATTGTCACTTTGGCGGCCCTGGCTGCTTCGGTACCGCTCCTGACCCAGTTTGACCCCGGAACGGCCGAGATGCAGTTCGTCCAGAACATTTCCTGGATCGAAGCCGGCGGTTTCTCCATCCATTACCACGTCGGAGTCGACGGGATCAGCCTTTTCCTGGTCCTCCTGACCACCGTGATCATGCCGCTGGCAATCCTCGGGAGCTGGAGCGTCGAACGAAGCCTGAAGGGCTACATGGCGCTGATGCTCCTGCTGGAGACCGCCATGCTCGGCGTCTTCATCGCCCTCGACCTGATCGTTTTCTACTTCTTCTGGGAGGCGATGCTGATTCCGATGTACTTCCTTATCGGAATCTGGGGCGGGACCCGGAGGATTTACGCGGCGGTCAAGTTCTTCCTGTACACCGCTACCGGCTCGCTCTTAATGCTGGCGGCGTTGATCACGCTCTACTTCCTGAACAACGGCGGGGAGAACTTCGACATCGTCCAGATCACCCAACGGTTGGCCTCGGGAGAGATCACCCTGGCTCCGGGCACGGAAATGTTGCTGTTTCTGGCTTTCTTCCTTGCGTTCGCCATCAAGGTACCGCTCTTTCCGTTCCACACCTGGTTACCCGACGCGCACGTCGAGGCTCCGACCGCAGGCTCGGTGATCCTGGCCGGCGTCCTCCTGAAAATGGGCACCTACGGCATTCTCCGCTTCTGCCTGCCGATGTTCCCCGATGCTTCCGTCCGACTGGCGCCGGTCGTCAGCGTGCTGGCGGTCATTGGGATCATTTACGGCGCCCTGGTTGCCATGGTCCAGCCCGACGTCAAGAAACTGGTTGCCTATTCCTCGGTGAGTCACCTCGGTTTTGTGGTGCTTGGGATTTTCGCCTTCAACGTGGTGTCAATCGAGGGCGCGACCTACCAGATGCTCAACCATGGTGTCTCGACCGGAGCGCTCTTCCTGCTCGTCGGCATGATCTACGATCGGCGGCACACCCGCGAGATCAAAAACTTCGGCGGAATCGCCCAGCCGATGCCCATTTACGCGACGATGTTCCTGGTGATCACGCTGAGCAGCATCGGCCTGCCGGGACTGAATGGCTTCGTCGGTGAGTTCCTGATCCTCCAGGGCACGTTCCTGGACAATCACGTTTTCGCCATCGTGGGAGCCTCGGCCGTAATCTTTGCCGCAGTCTACATGCTTTGGATGTATCAGAGGGTGTTCCTCGGTCCCTTGGAAAACGATCAGAACAAGGGACTGCCCGACCTCTCCTATCGGGAAATCTTCACGATCCTGCCATTGATCGTGCTGGCGGTCTGGATGGGAGTCGCATCGGGTGGCTTCCTGAGGAAAATGGACGTTTCGGTTCAGAAGGTCGTCGATCGGATTGAAGATGCAAGGGGTTCTCGGGTGATGTCCGTGGACGCCCGCAGTGTCGTTGAATAAGTGCTCCTGAAAGAAGCAATGGATATCAACTATTTTGCTCTATTGCCCGAAATCATCCTGTCCGTTGTGGGCATACTTCTGGTCATCCTGATCCCAATCACGGCAGATGAAAATCAGCCTCGGCTGGGATATCTGGCCCTGGGTGGAGTTCTTCTGGCCCTGGTCACCGTGATCGTCCAATGGGGCCAGTCCGACGTGGCCTTTTTCAACACAGTTTTTCAGGACGACTTTGCCCAGTTCTCCAGGGTCATCATCTTGATTTCGGTCGGTGCGATCATCACGACCTCCATCAGTTACCTGGAGACGGATCGCCTGTTTCATGCCGAGTATTTCGCCTTGCTCCTTTTCGCGGCGGTGGGCATGGGCCTGATGGCGGCCAGTGCCGATCTCATCATGACCTTCCTCGGCATCGAGGTGCTTTCCATTGCCACTTATGTCCTGGCCGGCTTTCGGCGTGACGAGATGAAGTCAATCGAATCGGCCTTGAAGTACTTCTTGCTCGGCGCTTTTTCGACCGGTTTCCTGCTCTACGGTATCTCACTGATCTATGGTGCGACCGGAACCACCAAGTACCTCGAAATCGCTGAGTCGATCGGCGGCGGCGGCGCAGCGTCCCCCATGCTCTACGTCGGGATGGGCCTGCTAATGGTCGGGTTCGGGTTCAAGGCGGCGCTGGCGCCATTCCACGTCTGGACCCCCGACGTCTATGAAGGGGCCCCGACACCGATCACCGCTCACCTTGCAGTGGCGTCGAAGGCTGCCGCTCTGGTCGCATTTCTCCGGATTCTCTACCAGGTATTTCCAGCGTTCAGCGTGGAATGGCAAACCCTGCTCTGGGTTTCGGCCGTCCTGACCATGCTGATCGGCAACATTGCTGCGCTGTCTCAGACCAACATCAAGCGAATGCTGGGATACTCTTCCATCGCACACGCAGGTTACCTGCTGGTCGGTGTGGCGGCAAGCAACGAACTCGGCGGCCAAGGCGTGCTTTTCTATCTTATGGCTTACGCGTTCATGAATCTGGGCGCGCTGATCGTGGTTCAACTCGTGGGACGCAAGAACGAGCAGACGGTAGCGATCAAGGACTACGCCGGACTGGGATTCAAGTATCCCGGCCTCGGCATTGCACTGTCGGTCTTTCTGGTCTCGCTGGCAGGCATTCCCTTCACGGGAGGGTTCGCAGGCAAACTGTTTCTGTTTTCGGCGGCAATTGAGAGCGGGATGTACTGGCTGGTGGTGATTGCGGTAATCGCGTCCGCGATCGGCATCTACTACTACCTGCGGGTCATAGTATTCATGTATATGAAAGACCCCGAGGGCGAGATTGAAGCAATCAGGATTCCTCTGGCTGCGCGCATTCTGCTCGTGGTGATGGTCGTCGGAACGCTCTACCTCGGCATCCTTCCGGGCGGTCTTTTGAATCTGGCTAGCGAGGCGATTCACTTTTGAAAGAAGTCAAACAACAACTGGAAGCAAGGATTCGGAAGCTCGAACGAGAGCTTAAAGACGAATTGCCCAAGGCCATCCAGAAGGCACGTGAACTGGGCGACCTCAGGGAAAATGCAGAGTACCAGGCTGCCAAGGAACGACAGACTTACGTTCAGGCAGAACTTGGGAATCTCACGCAGCGCCTGGCGAAACTCTCACTGGTCAACCTCGACAAAATTCCCCACGGGAAAGTCTCCTACGGGACTATCGTGGTCCTCTACGACGTGGATCGCGATCAGGAAGTGACATACCGGCTTGTTACCAGCGAAGAAGCCGATGTGGCCAACGGCCGCATCTCTACGTCATCTCCCATCGGAAAGAGCCTGATGGGAAGAGTAGCGGGTGACGAAGTGGAAATTCGCACTCCCGGGGGAAGGCGAAGCTACGAGATCCTCAAGGTCACGACCATCCACGAACAGCCCAAATCGGACGAGTAGTTCCGGAGGCCGGAGTCAGCCGGAACTTCCGACAGTCCTCGTTGCCCTTCAGTCTTCGATCGCGAATTACGCTACTGGAACAGTTTCGCGCCTGAAACGAAAGACACCTTGAGCGCCTCTTCCAGGATAACGACATGCCCGTAGACGTGACGTACCTCGCAGGTCTCCCGGACCAAGCCGTCGCGACTCTCGATCATGAGGAGCTTTCCAGCCTGGATCGGCTGCGTCGCATCCACCAGCAGACTCGATTCGTCCCGAGACACGTCGGAAGTCACCACTCCAACGTACTGCCACTGCTGGGCCAGTACGGAACCGGCAACGGCCAGAACAACCCCAAGAACCAGAATAGACAGAATCCCTCTTCTCATAATCTTCATACCTCGCGGGCCTTATGGAAACACAATTGTACGCATCCATCTGTGACGCTGATCGCATTCCGGGATTGAATGCCCTGCCGCCAATTGATTGATAGAATGATGAAGTCGATTGGGAGAAATACTTTGGCGTCAACGAAGCGGGGCCGACATGTTGTTTTCTGGGCGACCTACGGGATCGTTCTTCTCGGTACAGTAATACTTGGCGGGGCCGCCGGCGTCGTGTTCGGCTACGTCGTCAATCTGCCCAGAGTCCAGGAACTCGAGCAAGTTCGCCCGGGTTTGAGCAGTACGGTTTACGGCGCCGACGGCAAAGTCATCGGCCAGTTTGCCCAGGAGAAACGCATTCTGGTCGCTTACGAGGACATTCCCGACCAGATGAAGAACGCCATCGTGGCCGCCGAAGACGCCAATTTCTTCAGTCACTCCGGAATCGATTTCCAGCGCGTCTTTGCTACTGCATTCTGGGACGTGGTCCGTTCTGAGAAGAAGGGAGCTTCGACGCTGACGATGCAGCTCAGCAAGATGCGCTTCACCAGCTTCGAAAAGACCTGGGAACGCAAGATCAAGGACTTCCTGTACGCCATCGATATTGAGAAGACCTACTCCAAGGAGCAGATCTTCACCTTCTACGCGAACCAGATTTCAATCGGCCACGGTCGCTATGGGATCGCAGCGGGTGCCGACTTCTACTTTCACAAGACCCTCGACGAGTTGACGCTGGCCGAATGTGCATTGCTGGCAGGGATCATCCAGGCTCCGGGTCGGTATTCCCCGATTACTCACCCCGACCGGGCCCTTTCCCGCCGGAACAACTACGTTTTGAGGGAGATGCTCAGCCGCCACTTTATCGACAAGGCGGCGTACGACCAGGCGATTGCCGAACCGCTCGACGTCAAAGGGCGCGACGATGATCAGACACCGGCTCCCTACTTCGTGGAATGGGTCCGCCAGAAACTCGACGCCACTTATCACACCGAGGATATCTGGTCGGGCGGACTCAAGATCTACACCACTCTCGACCTCGACATGCAACAGGCGGCCGAAGAAGCCGTCAAGAAGGGTCTCCGGGACTTCGATCGCAAGAAACGAGGTTGGGCCGGGCCCGAAGACAACATCCTGGAACGGGGATTCTCCCTCGAAGAGTACCGTCATCCCGACTGGTCTCGGCTTTTCTATGACGGACAGATGATTCACGGCCTGGTTCTGGACTCGAATGCCGAGTCGGCCGATGTCAAGCTGGGAAGCTATCGCGCCACGATCACGATGGACCAGCTCAAGTGGACCAGGCGGAAGAAAGTCAGCGACGTCCTGAAACCGGGCGACGTTGACGTCTTCATGCTCGACAAGGTCGATCGGGCGAACAAGCGGATCCAGGCTACCCTCGATCAGATTCCCGAGGTCCAGGGGGCAGCCCTGATCCTCGACAATCGGACCGGCGCTGTTCGCGCGATGGTGGGCGGATTTGATTTTCAGTACAGCAAATTCAACCGCGCAATGCAGGCGCTTCGTCAGCCCGGGTCGATCTTCAAGCCGTTTACCTACGTTGCTGCGATGGAAGCCGGTTTTTCTCCGGAAGACACCATCCTCGACAGCCCGGTGGAGTTCACTGATGCGCTGGGGCGCCCCTATGCGCCTTCGAACTGGGACGACAAATACAAAGGCCTGATCACGATTCGACAGGCGCTGGCCGAATCACGAAACGTCCCCACGGTCCGTCTGGCCAATTCGCTCGGCCCCCAGAAGATTGCCGACGTTGCCAAGCGCTTCGGGATGAAACAGGACTTCCCTCCCTATCTCTCAATCGCCCTCGGTTCGGTCGAGGTCACGCTGGAAGAAGTCGTGTCGGCGTTCAGCTCCTTCCCCAATCACGGGGTTCGTTCCGAACCCTATTTCATCGACCGGGTGGAGGACCACAACGGAGCCATTCTGCAGGAGCACCGGGGCCAGGTCTTTGACGCGGTCGTCACGCCCGATGTCGCCGACAAGATGATCTACCTTCTGCGCGAGGTCGTCCGCGCGGGCTCCGGGCGCCCCCTGCTCGAGTTAGGCCACCCCATCGGCGGCAAGACCGGGACGACGAACGAGTCCACCGACACCTGGTTCGTCGGATTCACGAACCGCCTTACGGCGGGCGTCTGGATCGGCTACGACGAGAAGAAGTCACTGGGTGAGCGCGTTTACGGGAACACCCTGGCACTGCCGGTCTGGAAAGACATGATGGGAAAGATCCTGAAGGATATGCCGCCCGAGCAGTTCGAATCGGGCTGGCGACCGGGCCTGCCGGAGCCGGTCGTGGCAGAGAACGAAGAAGCCGCGCCAGCGACCGACGAGCCGGTCGTCACGGCCGAAAGCACTCCCCCGAAACCGAAACCGGAACCCAAAGTGTTCCAGGTGGAGGACATCACTCCGCCGCCGCCTCCCCAGTAGCTGTTCGCCGGGGCCAATGCAGGTCTATCCGAGGCTCCACCCAATTCCGGGGTTTCGAAGACGCCTTCCGCGAGCCCAAGCAGTGTCACACCGCTGGACAAGCCACACCATCGCGCCGGTTCCTGTGAAGATAAGGATCCTGCACTGACCTCAACTCTGGCGGTTGAGAATCAGGTCGGGAAGTTCAGCCAGGGCGTCCTTGTAGGTGGAAGGGGGAATCGCCTGCAAAGAGCGGCGAGCTTCATCTGCATACTCGATCGCCTTGGTACGCAGATCACCGAGAGTCCCGTAGTGGCTAATCAGGTCCACGACCCGAGCCTTGTTCTCGGGAGTGAATGCGCGCTCACGAACCATCGACTCGAGGAAACTTCGTTCCTCCGGCCCGGCCTTGGCCATCAACTGGATGATCGGCAGGGTGACGTTGCCCTCCTCCAGGTCCTTGAGCACCGGCTTCCCTAGAATGGATTCGCTGGCCGTGTAGTCGAGCAGGTCATCGACGAGCTGGAACGCCATGCCAAGGGACCTGCCAAAACCGCCCAGCGCCTGTTCAATTTCCGCCCCTGACTCAGACACGATGGCACCCAGGCGCGCACAGCCGGAGAACAGGTGGGCCGTCTTGTGCCAGCACACCTTGTAGTAGTCGTCGGTCGATACGTTGAGCCGATACCTCAGCTGGAGCTGCAAAAGCTCGCCTTCAACCATCTTCCGAGTGATGTCAATCAGGACGTCGAGAAGAACAAGCTTCCGCTCCTGGAGAGCGATCCAGAACGCCGTCATGTAGAGCCAGTCGCCAAACAGGACCGTGACGTCGTTGCCCCAGCGAGCGTTGATCGATGTCCGGCCGCGGCGCATTGAGGCATTGTCAATGATGTCGTCGTGCACGAGCGTGGCGACGTGGATCAACTCCACCACGACTCCCAACTGGAGCGCCCCTTCACGGGGTCCGTCGCAGAGCTTCGAAGCGAGCAGGAGCAATGTCGGTCGCAGACGCTTTCCGCCGCTGTCGTGGAGGTAGCGGTTGATCTGATCAACCAGGCGAAGGTTGGACAAGGCTTCAAGTTTGAGCCTTCTCTCGACCTCGACCAGATCATCGGCTACCAGCCGGAAGACCGACGCAGACGTAATCGATTCACTTGACAAAGAATCCATTGAAATCTCGGCGGATAGTATACCAGTTGGCCCTCTTCCGAAAGGACTTGAGACCGGTCAAATCCGGGCCTCGTGCCTCCGGGCCGGGCCGCCTGTTCAGCTCCACGGGAAACAGCAGCCGACCACCTCAGAACCTCCACCTCGGGAATCCCCCCGTCGGCAGTCGAAAGCACTCGCGAGTGTCACGCATCCGGGGCTGAAAACAGCCGTTGGAAGTTGCGGGTAGTCTGCGACGCAACATCTTGGACGCTCATATTGCGACAAGCCGCCAGCGTTTCGGCGACCCGGACCACGTAGGCAGGCTCGTTTCGTTTGCCGCGGTGCGGAACCGGAGCAAGGTACGGGCAGTCGGTTTCCAGAAGGATCTGGTCCCCGGGAACGCGGCCCGCAATCTCCCTCAACTCGCTCGCCTTCTTGAAGGTCAGGACGCCCCCAAACGAGAGGCTGAAACCGAGTTCAAGTCCGGCCCGTGCCAAGTTCTCTGAACCAGTAAAACAGTGCAGCACACCCCAATCCATCTTCGGCACGCCCGGTTCGGCAGACAGGATCTCAATCGTCTCAGGCTCGGCGTCCCGGGTGTGAATGACGACCGGCTTCCGGTGCCGGCGCGCCAGGGAGAGTTGACGGGCGAAAGCTTCCGCCTGAACATCCCGGGGGCTGTTATCGTAGTAGAAGTCGAGCCCGATCTCCCCAAGTCCGAGCACCCTGGGATCGCCCATCAACCGGTCGAGTTCTGCTTCGAGAGAGTCTCCCATGAAGCGCGCGTCGTGGGGATGAACGCCAAAAGCCGCCCGCAAGCGGGGCCACGCGTCGAGAAGCCGAAGGACCCGGTCACGGGCTTCAGGATCCGATCCGAGGCAACCGACAATCATGATCTGCCCCACCCCGGCCTGCTCCGCCCGGGCGATGACGGCCGGAAGATCATCGGCAAAGCGGGGATCGTCCAGGTGGGCGTGGGAGTCCACCAGGTTCATCGCAGCCGGCTGCCCAGCGTCACGTTCTCGGTAAAGGTGACGAGCACGGGCTTTCCTTCATCGGAGGCCGCTACAATCATGCCGTTCGACTCCAATCCCATCAGCTTCGCCGGCTTCAGGTTGGTCACCACGGCCACCTTTCGCCCCGGCAGGGTTTCCGGGTCATAGGCTTCACCGATTCCGGCGACGACTTGCCTCCGCTCACCACCCAGGTCCACCTGCAGCTTGAGCAGTTTCTTGGACTTGGGCACCCGCTCGGCCGAGACGATCTGGGCAACCCGCATCTCGACCTTGGCAAAATCCTCGATCCCGACCTGGGGTTTTTCAGCCGGCGTTTCGCTTTCGGGGTCCGCGGGTGATTCCGGTGCCTTTTCCGTCGAGGTCAGGCTTTCGAGTTCGAGACGGGGGAAAACGGCTTCCACCTTGCCGATGCGCGTGCCATGCTTGAGCCCTCCCCAACGCAGGGCTTCGGCCTTCATCGAGTCAATCGGCTCCTGGATTCCGAGCTGGGAAAAGATCGCGGCAGACCCGTCCGGAACAATCGGAGAGAGCAGGAGTGCAATGATCCGAATCGTCTCAGCCGAGTTGTAGAGCACCGAAGCAAGGCGCTTCCGCTTCTCCCGCTCGCGCGCCAGGGCCCAGGGCTCGTTGGCCACCAGGTAGCGGTTCGAGACCGAAACCAGTTCCCAAACGTTCTCCAGTCCCTTGCTGATCTGCAGACGGTCAAAGTTCTCCCGGAACAGCTCGACCGTTTCACGACAAAAACGGATCAACTCTTCGTCACCGCCTTCGGCCAGATCCCGCTCGGGGATCACTCCGTCGAAGTAGTTCTCGATCATCTTCAGGGTTCGGTTCGCCAGGTTGCCGACATCGTTGGCGAGGTCGCTGTTGACCCGGTTCACGAGGGCCCCGTAAGAGAAGTCTCCGTCACCGCCGATCGGGATTTCCCGCAGGAGAAAGTACTTGATGTAGTCGGCCGGCAGCTTCTGGGTCAGCTCTTCGGCCGTGATGAAGTTGCCCCGGGACTTCGACATCTTTTCCCCGTCCACGGTCCACCACCCATTGACCAGAATCCGCCGCGGCGGCTCCAGCCCTGCGGCCATGAGAAATGCGGGCCAGTAAACGGCGTGAAAGCGCAGGATGTCCTTCCCGATCAACTGGACGTCGGCGGGCCAGCGCTTTGCAAACCCGTCCTCGTCGGACGGAAAACCGATGCCGGAGAGGTAACCGGTCAAGGCGTCGAACCAGACGTAGAAAATGTGCGCGGGATCATCGGGAATCGGGATTCCCCACCGAAACGAGGTGCGGCTGATGCTGATGTCGCGCAGGCCGCCCTTGACGAAGCTGACGATCTCGTTCATTCGGGTCTGGGGAACAACGAAGTCGGAGTTGCTCTCGTAAAAGCGCAGCAGCTTCTGCTGGAAATCCGACAGCTTGAAGAAGTAGCTTGCCTCGGTCATGAACTCGGTCGGGCGACCGCAATCGGGGCAGGTCTTCTCCCCTTCTGGAGCATAGGCTTCGCAACTGACGCAGTAGTTGCCGCTGTACTCGCCGAGATAGATGTAGCCGTTCTCCCGAATGCGGCGTGCGATCTCCCCGACCGCCTCAGCATGACGCGGCTGAGTGGTCCGAATGAAGGCATCGAACTGGAGACCAAGCCGATCCCAGGCTTCCGTGAAAGTGGCGGCATACTTGTCCGTCAACTGCTGCGGTTCAAGGCCTTGGTCCCGGGCCGCCCGCTCGATCTTCAACCCGTGTTCGTCCGTTCCCGTCAAAGCACACACGTCCAGGCCGCAAAGCCTCTTGTAGCGCGCGATGGCGTTGGCGATCACCGTGGTGTAAACGTGACCGACATGCGGCACTCCGTTCACGTAATACAGGGGTGTGGTTAAGTAGAACTTCTTTCCCATATGTCCAGCTCTGCAATTTGTCCCCAGGTTTTACGCCGGACTTCCCGCATCGGAACACCGGCACTACGCGCCAATCGGCTCAAGTCGTCGTACTCCGGAGAGACATCCACAACCCGGCCACCCTTTCGGCTCACCTTGCACCGCAGCGACCCGAAAACCGTTTCAACTACGACAGATTCCCTGGCGAGCACGAACCGATCCAATTCGCGACAGCGCAATCCAAGAGTCGTCGTCTCGGCGAAAACCAGGTCCGTAAAACGTTCCCGGTCTTCGGGCCGGCACAGGACAGTCAACAAGTGACCTGGTCGGTTCTTCTTCATCTGGATCGGAGCGAAAAAGACGTCCAGCGCTCCGTTCTCCAATGCAACGTCCATGAAATGCCCAAACATCTCCGCATCCATGTCGTCGATGTTGGCCTCGAGCAGGACCACCCGTTCAGACCCGACACCGGGCGGAGCAACTGTTTCCCCGCCCTCGAATCTCTCTCCAACCACCAATCTTAGCATGTTGGGAATCGACGGGAGTTCCCGGTCGCCGGCGCCCAATCCGGCAGCCCCCATTCTGAACTTCGGCGTCAATCGTTCGGAATCCACCAGGGTCGCCACGATCGCGGCTCCGGTCGGCGTCGTCAACTCTGCCTGGATCTCACTGTACTCGACCGGGAAGCCCTTCAGGAGTTCCGCCGTCGCCGGAGCCGGGACCGGCCAGGTCCCGTGGGAAAAGGAAACCGTGCCGCCTCCCAGGTTGATCGCCGACGCGTAAAACTCGTCGATACCAAGGTAGTCAAAGCCGATACAGGCGCCCACGATATCCACGATCGAGTCCACCGCCCCAACCTCGTGAAAATGCACCTGCTCGATCGACGTCCCGTGAGCGTGCGACTCCGCCTGGGCCAGACGCTCAAAAATGGCGATCGATCGTTCCTTCACCCGCTTTGGCAACCCGGACCGCTCGATCATTGCACGGATCTCGGAAAAGGATCCGTGGGCGTGGCCATGGTCTCCAGCAGCATCATGAACGTGGTCGCGTGCCGAGGGATCGTGCTCATGATGGTGGTCGTGGTGATGATGGTCGTGATCGTGGTCGTGCTCATGATGGTGGTCGTGGTGATGATGGTCGTGATCGTGATCCTGGTCGTGATCGTGGGAGTGAACGTGAGCAGGTCCCTGCACCGAATCCGATCGCGGCTCCTGAGTGTCCTCCAAGCGGACCTTGAAGTTGACCCCCATCACATCGTTTCGCTTGATCGGGGAGGCTTCGAGGGAATAGCCACCGAGTTCGAGAAGCGAAAGCTGCCCCTCGAGATGGTCCATCGGAACTCCCAGATCGATCAGGGATCCCAGAATCATGTCCCCCGATACGCCATTGAATGCGTCAAACAACAGAAGCTTGGTCATAACTGATCAAAATCCCAACTGTATGCAGCGACTCCATTTTACCGATCCGCCCGCCACTGAACAGGCGCCGCAAGACGAGACAGGTTCGAATCCGTGACTTTGCTATCATACTTGCTTATGTTTCCGGATCGCGTTGACCAGATCAGAGTACGATTTCGCGAATTCATCGAGAGCCACTTCGGAGTTGAGTCGCCTGAACTCACGATTGAGATTCCACCTCGAATCGAGATGGGCGATCTTGCCCTTCCCTTCCCTCTGCAGATGGCCCGGACCCTGCGCAAGGCCCCGCGTCAGATTGCCCAGGAAGTGGTCGATTCAATTGGACCGATTGAAGGAATCCGCCGCATGGAGGCAGCACCTCCCGGATTCATCAACCTGTTTCTCGACCGGGTTCTGCTCTTCCGGGAACTCCATGGTCGCTTGCGAGGTTCAGCGGAGCCGGCTTCGTCGGGCAAAGTCATTGTCGAACACACCAACATCAACCCGAACAAGGCTGCCCACATCGGTCACCTTCGCAACGCTATTCTGGGAGACACATGCGTCCGCCTGATGCGGAGCCAGGGACGCACGGTCGAAGTCCAGAACTACATTGACAACACTGGCGTCCAGGTAGCGGACGTCGTTGTCGGGTTCCATTTCCTGCGGAATCTCGACTTGGAGCAGGTCAGGGCAATCCCCGAACCTTTCGACTATTATTGCTGGGACCTTTACGCACAGGTCTCGGAGTGGTTCGATGCCGACAAGTCCCGGACCGAACATCGACAGCAGGTGCTTTCTGCGATTGAACACGGCGAGGAGCCGTTCTTCCCTCTGGCAGAACACATTTCAGGACGGATCGTCCGTGCCCACCTGGCGACGATGGATCGACTCGGGGTTCGGTACGATGTTCTCCCCCGGGAGAGCGAGATCCTTCACCTGCACTTCTGGGAAGACGCTTTTCAACTTCTCAAAGAGAAGAAAGCCGTGTACCTCGTGGACGACGGTCCAAGTAAAGGCTGTTGGGTCATGGATCTCCCCGGAGAGGGAGGTCAGCCCGACGAGGTGAAGATTATCGTCCGTAGCAACGGCACGGTCACCTACGTCGGTAAAGACATTGCTTACCAACTCTGGAAATTCGGCCTCCTGGGCCGGACCTTTCACTACCGCCCGTTCCACCGCTACGACGACGGTCACGTGGTATGGGAAACGTCCATGGTTCCCGAAGGGGACTCCGAACCTGCCTTCGGAGGCGCTGACCGGGTCTACAACGTGATCGACGTTCGGCAGGCCTACCTCCAACGGGTAGTCGTTCAGGGCTTGCGAAACTTGGGGTACCTGGACGAGGCGGAGCGTTCCGTCCACTTCTCCTATGAGATGGTCGCACTTTCCCCCCGAACCTGCAGAGAACTGGACATCGAACTTTCGGAGGAAGATCAGGCAAGGCCCTATGTCGAAGTGTCGGGGCGGAAGGGGCTCGGCGTCAAGGCCGACGACCTGATCGACAAGTTGATCGAGAAGTCACTCCAGGAAGTCGAACGTCGTCAACAAGATCTCGATCCCGAACAGCGCACCGAGATTGCCCGCCAGATCGCCGTCGGAGCTCTGCGCTACTTCATGCTGAAGTACACCCGGAACTCGGTGATTGCCTTCGATTTCGACGAAGCACTCAGCTTCGAGGGAGAGACCGGCCCCTATCTGCAGTATTCGATTGTACGGTCCAACAACATCTTTCGGAAGCTGGCTGAACGCCAGGAAAGCTGGGACGACGGGCACTGGGACTCCCTATGCGAAGGACTCTGGGACAGTCCGGAGATCGAAGGCTGGCTGGAAGATGACGACGTCTGGGGGCTACTCCGAGAACTGTCCCGCACGGACGACGCAATCGCCCAGGCGGTCGAGTCGCTGGAGTTGTCGGGTGCTGCCAAGCATGCCTTCAGCCTTGCCCAGCAGTTCAATCTCTTTTATCACTCTCACCACATCCTTTCGGAAGAGAACGAAGAGCGCAAGGCCTTTCACCTCACCGTCACCGATACCGTCCGCCACGGCCTAAACAGGGTGCTTGACCTGCTTGGCATAGAGGTTCCGGAGCGAATGTGATGTTCTCAGTTCTCCTCCTGGCATGGCTGACGGTATTACCAGTCGGGGTGGGACAGGCGGAGGAGACCCCGGAACGCATCCCTCTGGATCAGATACTGACCCAACACGAACAGTCCGAGCTGTACCGAAAGACCCGTTACAAAGACAAGGTCGAAGTACTTCGGAAAGTCATGGAGCGGCGTTCCAAACGACTCCAGACCGAGTTGGCCAAGCGCAACCTGGCGGTGATCTTTCGCACTCTTGCTGAACTCAAAAGCGTTTGCAGTACCCTGCTCGACCTCTCCGTCAACGAAAGCAACGAAAAGGAACGTAGAGACAAGCAAGTCAAGAAGCTCGAGATCTTCCTGAGAAAGCTAACCGAACAACTGTCGAGCCAGATGCTCCTCGTTCCGCTGGAGAACCGGGATCAGTTCGAGGAGACCGTCAGCGTCGCCGAGAAGCTCCGGGATCAGCTTCTGCAGCAACTGTTCGGCAAGGCGATAGGCCGAGTCACACCAGGTCATGGCGGACTAGCCACGCGGGTTGCATCCGGGTTCGCCCCATCTTCTCGACCGGTAACCAGTTCCTCTTTGCAGCGGGGACTCTGGGACATCGACAAGTTCACAGAAGAGGAGTACCAGAAGGTCCAGTACGCCCAGGAGCTTCCCAAACGCGTCGAGGTGTTCTTGAAGATTGCCACCGCTCGCCTCGACGAAATCGACCGGCGCCGGGAAGGCCGTGAGTGGGACGAGGAAGAACCGAATCCGCTCGAGTTCTACACATACGAAGACCTGCTCCATGGATACGACCGGGCCATTAACGGAATTATGACCAACATCGACGAGAAGGCCCGGACCAAAGCCGCCAAAGAGAAGGACATTCGCAAGGCCCTCAAGAACCTGAAAGAGAATATCGACAAGTTCATCCCCCGGCTCCAGGCTCTCGAGGATCTGGTCCGCGAGCAGAAGGATCTTGCTCTCTACAAGCAGTACCGGGAAGCCGTTCGGTCATCGGATATTGCCCGCAAAGGTGCCCTGTACGGATTGGGCGCACCCGAGGAATGATCCGAGACAGGAGACAGCTCAGAAGCGTCGACCAGTCAAGCCCTCAAGGCGGTTCCGAATTTCCTCCGCAAGCCAGGAGATGCCGGCTGCGCCTGCGGCTCCCGCTCCCAGAACGGACTCGTAGTTCTGCCGGGAAATGCCCCCGAGAGCGATTACCGGGGCTCGCAACCTCCTGCACGCTTCCCCGAGAAGCTCGAGACCGATCGGGGGCCGCCCTTCTTTTGAGAGGGGAGGAAACACTGGTCCGAGCAGAAAATAGTCCACACCGTCATTCTCGGCAGCCATCGCCTCCTCGATCGAGTGCACGGAGAGCCCCACTACGAAGTCAGTCCGACCTGACCCACGGGCGCGCTCCCTGGCGGCGAGGACGTTTCCGCCGCCAGGGAGGTGCACTCCAGTGGCACCGCCTGCCAGGGCTACCTCAACATCGCCGTTGACGAGCCAGATCTTTCCCTGCTGCCTGGCTACCCTCGATCCGACGCTGGTCGCCTCGAGAAGTTCCCGCCAATCGAGGTCTTTCTCCCTCAACTGGACGACGTCGGCCGAGGTCTCAAACAGGAGGCGAACGTAGGTTTCCAGGGACAGATTCGGAAAGAATCGGCGGTCGCTGATGCCGTACCAAATCGGCGTTTCAAACCTGCTTTTTTCGAAAATTCCGGCGCAGTCCGGCAAGCTCCCAGGCTCCCAGGATAAGATTTGCGATTCCGAGCCCCGTCACCGCCCCCCGGAAGAAGTTGTTCAGCAGGATAATCTTGAGGACCGGCAGGTATTCCAGCAGGAGGTTGTTTTGCCAAAAGTCCATCCAGGGGAAGACGATCAGGAAGAGACCGACTTCGAAGCAATAGAGAACGTAAATACCGAAGAGTAGTTTAGCAAGCATTAACCGGGCATCTGACCGAGGCGGAACACGCGTTCCTGGACATCTCTGAACTCGGGATCCTGAGCCAGGATCCTCCTGTAGACTTCAAGGCTTTCTTCGGTTCGTCCCGACAGTTCCAATGCCGCCGCCCGGTCATATTCCAGGGCCCTGTAGTCCAGGGAATCACTCAGAGGCAGCCCGAGGGCGATGTCGGCCCACTTCAACGATTCTTCAGCATTATCAAGCAAGAGGCAGGTCGAGGCCAACATCGCGGCACAATTCAGTGCCTGTGCAGGTTGATCCAGTTCCATGGAGCGCTCGTAGCCACGAGAGAACTTCGAGATCGCGTCCTCGAACATACCCATTTCCCTGTAGGCCATACCGAGGTCAAAGTTGGCCCTTGGTTCATCGGAATCCGCAGCCAGATCCGATGCCGTTGCGTTCTTGTCGGGATCAGCCGGCTCTTCAGCCTCTTCGAAGAAGAGATCATCCAGGGCTGATTCGACATCTGCGGCATAGGGAGACAACTCGTCCGGTTCGTCGGACGGAGTATCCTGAGTGGACGAGCTATCCAGTTCGGACTCGGCATCTCTTGCTACCAAGCCCAACTGCTCCGCCCGAGCCTGCACCCGAGGATCATCGGGAT
Organism: uncultured Acidobacteriota bacterium; assembly: GCA_963777605.1. Taxonomy (GTDB): domain Bacteria; phylum Acidobacteriota; class UBA6911; order RPQK01; family JAPXNP01; genus CAVZRV01. Next base: position 426,773 of record CAVZRV010000029.1, on the reverse strand, counting down.
GGCTCGCGAGCAGACCGCCCAGGATTCTCTCCGCATCCTCTTTCAAATCGAGTTTAAGGTAGAAATCAACTTCTTCCAGCAGATTCGAAGGCGCTCTCGCCGGGTTCGACGGCGGGGAAGGCTCCACCGGCCGCACCGCACTGGGGCCAGCCGGGCTCGACGGTGGCACGTTTGTGACAGGGGAAGATGCCGCCGACTCAGCCAGGTCGGTGAAGAAACTGTCTTCATCGCCGGGCGGCTCATCAATCGACTCACGCGGTTCAGTTTCCTCCAGAGTCACAGAAGAGCCTTCGTCAATATCGAAAAAAGCCTCCTCAGCCAGTTCCGCGCTCCACTTGTCCGCCTCAGCCTGAAGATCGTCCGGTTCAAGCTCAGCCTCAGGAAGCTCCGGAGGCGGCGTCTCGGCAGGAACCGACGCGGGCTCAACGGCCGCCAAGGTTTCTCCCTCCACCAACTCGAGAGGTTCCGGAACGGGGGACACCGGCTCATCCGATGGTTCCAGCTCGGCCTCCACCATCATCGGGACTTCCCCACGTGCCTCCGGCCCCTCCGGAGCCTCTGAAGGAAGTCGTTCCTCCACTTCAGCAATGATCTCCCGGGCCTCAAAGCAGGAACTATCGAGAGTCACAGCCTGCCGGGCGGCGCCTTCGGCATCCGAGTATGCTTCGGAAGCCATGAACAGGCGGGCGCCGGCAAGGTACTCCTGGGCAGCCTCATCGACACTCACAGAACTGAGCACGCCAGCCAGTTCGGTGTGAGCCGTCGGGTTCCCGGCATCCATCTCGGCGATCTGCCTTCTAGCCGTCACCAGGCCGTCCTTCTCGCCGGCCTGCTCGAGGAGGTCACCGAACCGACGCCAATACTTGAGCGCTTCCGAACGCAATCCCCGGCGCGTGTACAATTCGGCCAGCTTTCCAACAGCCTCCCTTGACGACGGGTTGAGCTGCTCGACTTTCCGATAGATTGCGATGGCTTTAGAAATGAAGCCGCTCTGACTGAAGATCTCTGCCACGCGGAGGAAACACCCCAGAGCCTGCTCTCTCTGGTTGGTCTTGAGAAGCAGGTCCCCAAGCGTGTTCAGGACAGAAGGATCCTCACCGTGAACTTCGACGATCCTTCGATACTCGGTTACCGCACGGTCAAACTGCCCGTTGACGACGTATTTCTCGGCATTCCTCAGAACTCGGAACTTATCTTCCATTCAGGCCAGCCGTTCTCTCAAAAGGCAGAATGGTATCAGGCCAAACCGGCAAAAACTGGTGTGCTGATCACACTCTCGGACACGCCTCCGAGCTTGCCCAGAGACGGAGACTAACGGATCTCTCGGATCCGAGCCGCCTTTCCTTTTCGTTCCCGCAGGTAGTACAGCTTGGCCCGGCGAACCCGCCCGCGTCGCAGCCGTTCGACGCTCTCGATCGCCGGTGAGTGAAGGAGGAAGACCCGTTCCACACCGTATCCGAAGCTGACTTTCCGGACGGTAAACGTGGACGAAAGACCCGCCCGCCGCCGGATTGCGGTCACGACACCTTCGAAAGCCTGGATCCTGAACTTGTCACCTTCTTCGATCTTGACGTTTACCTTGACCGTGTCACCCGGTCGAAACTCGGGGATCTCCGGCTTCATGTATTTCTGTTCGACCAACTCAATCGGATTCATTTCATTTCTCCCTGAACGCCTCAAGCAGGTCCGGACGTCGACTTCGAGTGATTTCGAGCGCCTGTTCCTCTCGCCACTTCCGGATCGCACTATGGTCGCCGGACAGCAGCACCCCCGGCACTCTTAACCCCCGGTACTCCGCTGGTCGGGTGTACTGGGGATAATCCAGCACGCCCTCCATGAACGACTCACTCAGGGCGGACCTGCCGTCCCCGAGAACGCCCGGGATGAGCCGGCAGACAGAATCAACTACGATCGCCGCCGCCAGTTCTCCGCCGGACAAAATATAATCACCGACCGAAAGCTCTTCGTCGACGAGAGCGTCCGCGACGCGCTGGTCAACCCCTTCGTATCGGCCGCAAATCAGCACCAAATGAGCCTTTAAGGATAACTCCTTTGCCTTGCCCTGATCAAACTTCGGTCCTCGCGGTGAAAGCAGGATCACTCTTGAGGTCTCTGCCCGCACCACGTTGCAGTGCTCAACCGCCCGAAACACCGGTTCCGGCTTCAGGACCATGCCTTCTCCGCCCCCGAACGGTCGATCATCGACGGTGCGGTGCCGGTCCTCGGTGAATTCCCGGAGGTCCACCGTGGAGATTTCAGTCAAACCCTTCCGGATTCCCTGGCGGATCATCCCGAACTTCAGGATGCTCTCGAAATAGTCCGGAAAGATCGTCAACAAATCGATCTTCATGCGGCGGGTCACTCCCTGGCCTTCGAACCACCCCGATCGACAGCAAGTTCAAGCAAACCCGCGGGCAAATCGACCTCAATCGTCTTCTGGTCCAGAAAGACCCCGGTGACGAAGCCACCCTCAAGCGGAACCATGAATTCGCGGTTCTGACTGTCCACTACGATGAGATTCGCCGGGGATTCGCCGACTCTCATTATCCCATCGACGTGGCCGAGCAACCGCCCCTGCTGAACGACCCGGCATCCCGCCAGGTCGGAATCGTAGTAGAAACCTTCGGGAGGTTCCACCCGCTCCGAGTCGGGCACCCACACATCGCCGCCCACCAACTCCTGCACCGAGTGAGGGCGGTCCCGCCCTTTGAACTTAAGGATGACCCGGTTCTTGTGAAACCAGAAGCGCTCCAGAGACTCCTCGAAATCCCCTTCCGGGACCGAGACAAACACCCGATCCAACTCAGCAAACCGCTCGGGAAAATCGGTCAGGATTTCTGCAGCGACCTCCCCCCTGATTCCCCAGGCTTTGAGGATCCTGGCAACAGAAACGCGTTCGTTCACTTACTCAAGAATCTCGAGCACGAACCGCTTCCGAAGTTTCATTCCTGCAGCGCCGAGAATCGTGCGAATGGCCCGTGCCGTGCGTCCCTGCTTTCCAATCACTTTTCCTAAATCAGGCTGAGCAACACGCAGTTCAAGGACGGTTGTCTGCTCCCCCTCGACTTGGGCTACGCTGACCTGCTCGGGATCGTCAACTAGGGCTTTTGCAATGTTCTCCACCAGCTCTCTCATGCTTCCTCCTCGCGGCAGAACCCCGATAATCCTTGTTTTACAGCACCTGAATTGGCTACTGCGTTACCGGTTCCGCAACCGTGTCGATTTCCCGCTCATCCCTGACCCGCCTGATCAGTGTCCGGACAGTCTGCGTCGGCTGAGCTCCCTGCTGAAGCCAATAATCGACACGGTCCAAATCCAGATTCAACCGAACGGGTTCTTGAGCTGGGTTGTAGTATCCGACGATTTCTACAAAACGTCCATCCCGCGCACTACTTTTTTCAGTAACGACAACCCTGTAGTGAGGGTCTTTTTTGGCCCCCTTACGTGTCAATCGAAGTCTCAGCAACGTTCAAACCTCCTGATAAATCAATGATTCTATCAAATGCCCCCGGAATTCGGGAGAAAAATACTACCATCAAATTCCGGCGCCACTATCGCCATTTAAACTTCGGCAACTTCTTTCCCAGCAGTCCCTTGCCCATCGACTTCATCATCTTCCGGGCCTCGATGTACTGCCGAAGCAACCGGTTGACCTCTGCGACCGGCCGCCCACTGCCCCTCGCGATCCGCTTTCGCCGAGGACCGTTAATCAACTTGTAGTTGACGCGCTCCCGCGGAGTCATCGAGTTGATGATCGCCTCGAGATGGTTCAACTGTTTCTCATCAATCTTCAGCTTGCTCAGCCCGCGAAGTGCACCAACTTGCGGGAGCATCCCCAGAATCTGCTCGAGGGGACCCAACTTCCGAATCTGGCGCATCTGGTCCCTGAAATCTTCAAGAGTGAACTCATTCCGGCGGATCTTGTCGAGGACGGCCCGAGCCTGCTCCTCGTCGGCGGTCTCCTCGGCCTTCTCGATCAGGGTGAGGATGTCGCCCATGCCCAGGATTCGGCCGGCCAGACGCTCGGGGTGGAAGACTTCCAAGGCATCGTAGTTCTCCCCGATACCGATGAATTTGATTGGCGTCCCCGTAACCGCCCGGATGGAAAGCGCCGCACCTCCCCTGGCATCTCCGTCAAGCTTGGTCAGGACCACCCCGGTGAGTTCGATCCGACGGTTGAACTCGGCAGCGGAGTTGACGGCATCCTGGCCGGTCATCGAATCGGCAACCAGGAGTATTTCCTGGGGCTGAGTCTCCTGGCGGATCAACTCCAGTTCCGACATCAACTGGTCATCGACGTGGAGCCGCCCGGCAGTGTCAATCAGCAACGTGTCGTATCCGGTGTTCCGGCACTGCCTGAGGGCCTGACGAGCCCGATCAACGGCGTCGAGGCTGTCGCTCTCGTACACGGGAAGGTCGAGAGCGCGCGCGATGATCGCCAATTGCTCAATAGCGGCCGGTCGATAAACGTCGGCCGAGACCATGAGAGGGCGTCGCCCCTGTTTAGAAAGCCACGCCGCAAGTTTGCCGCTCGACGTGGTCTTCCCACTCCCCTGCAGCCCCACCATCAGGATCACGCTTGGAGGAGTCTTCTTGAACTCGAGCCGGGAGGGTTCCCTGCCCAGCAAGTCGATCAACTCGTCCCGCACGATCTTGACCACCTGCTGTCCGGGCGTCAGGCTATTGAGAACTTCCTGACCCAGCGCCTTTTCCCGGACCGAGGCCACAAAATCCTTGACAACCTTGAAGTTGACATCGGCTTCAAGGAGAGCCAGACGGATCTCTCTCATCGCAGCCTGGAGATGTTCCTCGGACAAGCGCCCCTCGCCACGCAGCTTGCGCAGGGTGTCCTGAATTCTCGATGAAAGACCTTCCAGCATAACGAATCCTCGAGCGATGCGAGTAAAGTTGCCTATTCTAGCCAGCAAGGGAAACGGCTGTCAAAGTCCCTGAAACCCCCGAGTGACCGAAGCTCGACCCGAAGGCCGAAGGCGGTCCGGTTTTCCGCCTGGCAAGCTCCTTTGGATTAGAATTGCTGCAACTGTGAAAGACGTGATTGTGGGCACCGCTGGGCACATTGACCATGGCAAGACCAAACTGGTGCGGGCGCTCACCGGCATCGACACCGATCGCCTCGCCGAGGAGAAGCGGCGGGGCATCACGATTGACATCGGATTCGCCCACCTCCTGCTGGGAGATTTTCGGGTTGGCTTCATCGATGTTCCCGGCCACGAGCGGTTTGTCAAGAACATGCTCGCCGGAATCGGAGGGATCCAACTGTTGCTCCTGGTTATTGCGGCCGACGAGTCGGTCATGCCCCAGACCGCCGAGCACTTCGAAATCTGCCGCCTGCTTGGGATCCGGAAAGGCATCGTCGTACTAACCAAGAGGGATCTGGTTGACGATGAACTCGCCGAGGTGGTCACGGTTGAGGTTCGCGACCTGGTCAAAGGCAGTTTCCTGGAAAATGCTCCTATCGTTGCCGTGGACAGCGTTTCCGGGCGCGGAATCGACGACCTGAAAGCCTGCCTGGAAAAGCAGCTTGGATCCCTGGACATCGAGTCGATCCAGCGCCGCGTCCGGGACCGGCTTTTCCTGATGCCGGTGGACCGGGTCTTTTCGATTCGGGGATTCGGAACGGTGGTGACCGGAACCGCGACGAACGGTTCGATCGCACGGGACCAGTTTGTCACCGTTCAACCCGGGGGCCTGGAGTCGAAAGTTCGGGGCATCGAGATCTTTGGCGAGCCGGCCCAGCATTCGGAAGGAGGCCAGCGAACGGCCCTGAACCTCTCCGGACTGCGCACCGAGGAAGTGGTCCGCGGGATGACCGTGACCTCCCATCGGACTCTGGAAGCGACGCGCGTTCTGGATGCCCGCATCGAACTCCTCAGTTCGGCGCCCAAGCCCCTCCGACAGCGGAGTCCCGTCCGGTTTCATCACGGCAGCGCCGAAGTGATCGCAACGCTGCACCTCCTCGGATGTCAGGCCCTCGAACCAGGTCAGTCGGCCTTTGCCCGGCTCCGCCTCGAGAATCCGACCGTTTGCCTTCCCGGCGATCGTTTCATTCTCCGTCGCTATTCCCCGCTTCTGACCGTCGGGGGAGGAACCGTTCTTTCAAATCGACCGGCCCGCCGGAAGCGGAGAGAGCTGCCCCGACTGCTCGAGTCATACCAGGTATTGGCGGACCAGTTGTCGCAGGGAGGAGAGGCTGCCGATTCGGGTCTCTTGACCCACCTGATCGACAACGCAAGGATCGAGGGAGTCGATGTGCCCACCCTGGTAGCGGCAACCGGACTGAGTCGTCGGGCTGTGCTCGACCGGGTGTCCGCGCTCCCGGATACCGCCGTCGTGAACCAGGACCCGCCGGTCGTCCTGGACCAAAGAAAGCTGACCGACCTGTCGAACAGGATCCGCACGGCGCTCACAGAGTTCCACGAAAAGAAACCACTGGCCGAAGGAATGTCCAAAGAAGAACTCCGGGAGCGTTTTCTTTCTCACGCCACTCCGGTGGTCTTCCAGTTCGTCCTGGACGAGTTTCAAAAGAGAGAACTGATCGAAATGAGAGGCAGTTCGATCGCCCTTTTCGGATCGCGAATCCGAATGACGCCGGAGCAGGTCGAACTGGGCGAGTCGATCCTGGAACTCTTCCGCCGGAACTGCTTTCGATCACCTGAGGTCGAAAGCCTGGCCTCGAAGCTTCAAAGGGATGCCAAATCAGTCCGGGATCTTTTCTTCTTCCTGGTTCAGGAAGGCCGACTGATTCGGGTATCGGATGACCTGGTAATCCTTCCGGAGCAGATCGAGCAGATAACGGGCCAGATTCGAACCTCGTTTCCCAATGGCGCTTCATTCTCGGTCCCCGAATTCAAGGACCTGCTCGGCGTCAGCCGGAAATTTGCCATCCCGCTGCTCGAGCACCTCGACCGGCAGCGCGTGACCCGTCGAAACGGAGATCGTCGGATTATTCTTTAGAGGCCCATTGCATGAAAACTGCACTTTCCTGGTTGCTGACGATCATTTCGATTACAGTAGTCGGCCTGCCGCAATCGGGTGGGACCCATGACCGGAGCCTCCTGCGCTCATCCGATGAGGTCCTGGAGGAGATTTGCCGCATTCGCCAGGTCGAGCCGCGGGCACCGATCAAGAAAGGGATCAAATCGAAGGAAGAAATCCGATCATTTATTGTGGATCGTGCCGATGAAGAGTATCCAGCCGAGGAAGTCGCCGCCGAAGCCCTTCTGCTCAAGCGCCTAAAGCTGATTCCCCAGGAAATGGACCTCCGCCGTTTCATGCTGGACCTCTTGACTGAACAGATTGCAGGTTTTTACGATCCCCGGACCAAGACCTTTTACATCGCAGACTGGATTCCACCGGAGATGCAGAAGCCGGTCATGGCACACGAGTTGACTCACGCTCTCCAGGACCAGCAGTTCGACCTGGAGAAGTACCTCTCTCCCCAGGACGAGGACGACGACAAGATCCTGGCCCAGTCTTCGGTAATTGAAGGCGAAGGCCTTCTGATGATGCTGGCTTATACGATCGAGCCGTTCGGGCGAAAGATCGACGATCTGGACATCATCGAACTGAACCGCCTCCAGCGTCCCATGGTTGAAGCGGAGTATCCCACTTTCGCCAGTGCTCCGACCTATCTGAAGGAAATGCTGCTCTTTCCTTATACCTATGGCGCGAACTTTGTCCAGAAGTTCCTCCAGACACGGGACTGGAAATCGCTCGACCTCCTGTATCAGAAATTTCCCGAATCGACCGAACAGATCCTCCACCCTGAAAAGGCGATGCGGAACCCCGATCCGCCTACGGAACTTCCGGTCCTGGAACCGGACAAGTTGGACGATCTGGTCCTGGCCTACGACAACGTGCTCGGGGAATTCGGCCTCTACCTCTATCTGGCCAACCGGATTGGCGAGGAGGCGGCCCAAACCGCGGCCGCGGGATGGGACGGAGACCACGTGGCAATCTTCCTCGACCCGACCCAGAAAGAAACGTTGACGCTCAACTCGGTATGGGATTCGGACTCCGACGCAGCAGAGTTCTTCGACGCCCTCAAGTGGGCGGTTTCGCAGTTGGATGGGGAGACGGCCCAGTGGGATTCACAAGAGAGCGGGAATGAAAAGAGCTTGTCGGGAACGCTTCCGAACCGCCACTTCCGTCTCGGGCTGAAGGGGCGAGCGGTCACGTTGATCGACCAAGATACTTAGTATTCGTGCAGAGTTGCGCGGTTTGACACGCGTGAAATAAACGGCGTATTATGACTTCGTAGAATGGATGGTGCTCATGATGGGTCTCGGTGTTCCTGAACTGGCAATAATTCTGGTAATTGTGATCGTGCTCTTTGGTGCGAGCAGGCTGCCGCAGATCGGCCGAGGTCTTGGTGAGGGTATCGCCAACTTCAAGCGATCTGTGAAAACCGGCAAGGAGTCCGGAGAGGAATCCAAGTCGGAATCCAAGTCGTGATCAGAACCTGACGCGCCGTAGGACCCTGATCTCTCTCCTCCAGTCGCTGTTGATTCCTAAGCATTCGAATTGGATGGACTGCTTGAGGTGTGTCCGTAACACGGGCATGACCCGGTGAAATTCGAAAAGGGGAGAGACGAGAGCGAGGAGGGGATCTTCAGACGACAGGTGCTTGTCTCGAAAATACCCCCCTTGCTGGAGGTCCCCCCTGGCGAGGTGGAAACGCACGCGTTGCCAGTAATCGAGCCCCTGAATCAAGAGGCCCGGGTCTTTGCTGGGCTTCAACTCGATGACTACCACTCGGCCGTCCTCTCTCAGGGCCATCAGGTCAAGCACCTTGCGGTCTCCTTCCACAAAAGTCGGTACCTGGCAGTAGATTTCCTCCAGACCGCTCAGGAGCTTCCGATGATTTCGCAACACCAGCCATTCGAGCCAGCGTTCGCTGCTCCAGCGGTAGAAGAAACTGCAGGGGTCGGGTGGCGGCCAGCGGCGAAACCGCCGAACCTCGTCGAGGTGGACTTGCCAGGCCTCCTCGTCTCGAAACAGTCTGGGGTGCCTGAGATCGTAGAAAAGTTCCTCCGTGCCTTTCGACCAGAGAACGGGCATTCCTCGAAAGGACAGCTCCCATCGGCCGGCACGAAAGAGCAGATCGAGTTCCGGGACCCCGTTCGCTTTCTCCTCCAGTACCCTGCTCGGGCAGGACTCAACCGGGTAGATCACGTAGGGAGACTGGGCCTCCCCCTGACGGTCGTCGCGGGGATAGATTCTACGTACCTTCCCGGACCTCGAATAGGCGTAGCACCCCAGTGGAATACTCAGGTGCTGGAGAAGTTCCACGAAGTAGTCTCCCCAAGTCGCCGGGATGAGAACAAGAGAGTGGTTCCCCTCCGGCGTCCTTCGCCACCAGAGGATCAATGCGACGAGGAGGCGGGCCGCCTTGCTTCGGGGAGCCGAGGAAACCGCGGCCACGACAGCAATGCGCTGACGCCCCCTGCCAAGTCTGAAGCGAAGAATCGAGCCGCCGATCAAAGACCAGTGACCGGTGCCTGACTTCCGAGCCCGCGTGTCCCCGGAAAGTCTTCGCGCCAGTGCGATAAGCCGGTCGGCCTCGGCCTCGATTCGTGCGGCTCGTTCGGCGTCGTCGGGCAGGCGCACGCGCCCGTGCCCCGTGCAGAGGAGTTCCAAGACATAGCCCAGCCTCCGGACTTCGACCACCTTTCTCCAGGTTTTGCCGACCCGAACCCGCGCAGGGCCGAACCGGACCCGAGTCCGCAACTCCTGGTAACGGTCAACATAAGAACGAAGCAGGGCTAGCTGTTCCGCATTCATTTGCCAGAATCCACTCCCTTCTATTAACGTTGTGGGAGCAAAATGTTGCGGAATCGTTCAAGCGAAAGGTTGACGAAACCGACGGGTGGGAGACGCAGACGCACCGGACCGCCGGTTACGGGTAATTGCACATGGCCGTGTTTGCCTATTTGAATGAGCGGATCGAAGACCGGATCGCCACGATCACGTTGAGGCGGCCCGATTGCCTGAACTCATACGACCTGGAGATGCTTTCGCAACTTCAGGAGGTGCTTACCCGGGTCTCGGAACGGGAAGACATTCGGGTTGTCATTCTGACCGGTTCCGGCACGGCGTTCAGTGCCGGAGTCAGAATCCACTTCATCCTGTCGGAACTGGAGGCGAACAATGTCCGATCTCTGAAGCGGCTGACTGAAACCGGCCGCGAAACGCTTCAACTGCTGGGTCGGTTGCCCCAGTTCACGATCGCCTCCATAAACGGCCTGGCTGTAGACGGCGGGTTCAATCTCGCCCTCGGCTGTGACTACACAATTGCCGTCGAGCCCGCACTGTTCGGCTATCCGTTCGTCCAACTTGGACTGAGCCCCGACGTGGGAACCAGCAGCCTGATCGGGCCTGTCATGGGTGCCGAACCAACCCTGCGGTTTCTCCTTTCCGGACGCCTCATGTCCGCGGAAGAAACCCTGCGCCACGGGATTATCCAGGAAGTGGTACCCGCCACCGAACTGGTGCGGAGGACCCTCCTTCTGGCATCCTGGGCCTCGCAGCTGCCGCCGGTCGTCGTTCGGAGTGTGAAACGCAATCTTCAACGAACCTTTCCACTGGGATCGAGCATTGACGGGGAAGTGGAAGCGCGGGTTCGGAGCCTGCTCAGTGAGGACTTCAGGGAGGGGACCGAAGCATTCCTCGCCAACCGGCGCGGCCGCTTCCATGGACGATAATCGTCCGCGCCGGTTGTCGTAAGACCTCTCGGACGCGGCGACGAAAAGAGAATTGAAGATGAGACTTTGGCTACTCTGTTTCGCTGCTCTCGGGTTGACTGCCGGTTGCCAGAACGCCGGTGGAAACGGTTCGGAGATCCCGCCGTCGAGCGCCCAGGCAACCCAACCATCCCCTGTGAACATGATCAAGATTCCAGCCGCCGACTTCCTTTATGGCGCGACCGAAAAGAACTATGAGCTACTCCTCGGAACCGCCCGTTTGAATTTTCCCGGGCTCAAGGATCGCCTGCGAAAAATGCAGATCATTCCCCCTCGACCTGTGTCGATCCCCGCGTTCTCGATCGACGAGTTCGAGGTGACGAACAAGCAGTTCGCTGAGTTTCTCTCCGCCAGCGACTACGAACCAGCGAACCGCACCGAGTACCTGAAGGAATGGACGAACGGTGAGTATCCGGACTGGGCAGCCGACTTCCCGGTGATCTGGGTGGCTCCCGAGGATGCTGAAGCATACTGCAAATGGAGGGGCGGCAGACTGCCGACCGACGAGGAGTGGGAGCGCACGGCCCGGGGCGGGGACAGCCGGATATTTCCATGGGGAAATCAACTCCCACGGCCCGAGACGACGAACATCACGACCGACAAGCTGGAACCGGTTGGGAACCGGCCAGGAGACCGTTCTCCTTTCGGAGTTTACGACCTGGCCGGCAATGTTTCCGAAATCACCGGCACGCTGGTGACCTTCGAGGGGCGCCCGGTCCACCCGCTTCGCGGTGGATCCTATCGATCCGGACTCCAGGCCGCTTTTGCGTTTCAGCGGAACCTGGGCATCAGCACTGGCCAGCGCTCGGACAGCATCGGCTTTCGCTGTGCATCCGACTCAAACTGAGCCCGTTGAATTTCTCGACAGCCCGTTGACTTCCTTTACAGATATCGAAAGTTGCCGAATAACGCTTTATTGACTTCTTTCCTTATATTGCGGGTACTTGAATCCGGAGACCAGCGTGAATTCCTGGTGGAACAGATCGTGCTGTTATCCTACATCGTGACGACGAGGGACGAGAGCGACCCCGGCGTTTGCCTGGTTCGGCACTTGAGTTATCAAGCGGGTTTCTACCGACTGCTCGAATTCGAATTTGCGCGAGCGCGACACCTGCGACTAAGCGACCTCCGGTGCTTGAGCGAGTTTGCTCAGGATCGCGAAATATCCATTAAACATCTCATTCGACGCCTTGGCCTGAGCAACAGCTGCATCTCCAGGATCGTCGACCGGCTGGAAGACCGCCACTACCTCAAGAGGGAGATCGATCCCCTTGACCGGCGCAGCATTATCGTTCGTTCGACGGCCAAAGGCGAACGGCTCATTCAACAATATCGGGAGTTCCTGGAAGCCCAGATCCTACCCATCGTCGCCAACCTCGGCAGGCAGGAAACCCGCATCGCGGCCGACGTCATCGGGGAGATCTGCTCCCAGATCTCGGATCGGGTCCAGGGACGACGCTTGCGCGCAATGGCTTCTACCTGTGACGAGCGTTGATCCATCGGTGCCCGTCCCAGGCTTGAACCTGCGCGACCGTTCCTGCGGGCACTGGATCAGGAAACGCGAGTCTCCTGGACAACCCAGGAGAAGTAATCTTCCAGTCCTCCAACCACGGGCAAAAGCAGAATCTCGGGAACTTCGTACGGATGGATCTTGCGCAACCCTGAAATCAGGGCATCAACCCTGTCAGCAGCCGTCTTTATAATGAGTTGCGATTCCTGCTCTTCCTGGATCTGGTCGTTCCAGCGATAAACGGAATCGATGCGGGGGAAGATGCTCACACACGCGGCTAACCGTTCCTTGACCAGCGTCAAAGCCAGTTTGCGAGCATTTTCGGGCGAGTCAACGGTAGTCAGGACAATTCTCAACTCCGGCATGCTAAACTCCTTTTAGTGATGGGGATCAGCCGAAAAGCAAAGAAGGATCTCTTTCTTGGAATCGTCATTTTGACGGTGATCGGGTTTTCCTTCTACATGATCTTGGGCCACGGCGGCTACATGAAGTTGAGGGAGGCCCGGACGGAGCTTTCTCGCCTGCAGGCCGAAAACACCCGTCTCCGGCAAAGCCAGAAGGCCATGATGGAGCGGATCAATAAACTCAAGACCGATCCTCACGAGATCGAACGAATCGCCCGCGAACACTATCAACTAGCCAAGCCCGGCGACATCATAGTGAACACTCCGGAATAGTCTCAGCTCAGCCCGGATTCGAGAAACCGGACAAACTCCGCCTTGTCCCGGGTCAGACCGGGAAAGCTCGCGATTGTCTTGTCATCTGGAGAAATCAACGCGTAAAAAGGCAGTGCAATGGTCGAGAAGCGCTCTTCCTCCATGCGACGGTTTCGGTCGTGCTCCGGTTTGGTGCCGTCGGTGTACAGCCGGACCAGGACGTAGCGGTCGAACAGCTTCTGAACCTCAGGCAAGGTGAAGATGTTGGCTTCCATCCAGCGGCAGTTGGTGCAAGTGTAACCCGTGAAATCAACAAAAACGGGCTTTCCTTCGGCAGCCGCCTTCCGGAGCGCCTCATCGTAGTCGGAAAGCCACTGCTCGCCCCGCCCGGCCTCCCGGCCTCCCCACCGGGACGTGAAGTCAACAGGTTCGCTGACTCCATAATCCCGGGGAGGAAGGAAAGCATCCAGTTCGCCCAGATTAAAGCCAAAGAGCCCCCGAAACAGGAAAAGCGAAACCGCCAGGAAAAAAATGGCGAAGAGGACACGGAGAGCGCCGAGCGAATCGCTGGGCCCTTCGTGGGCAAAGCGAAACCAGCCCAGCAAATAGACGGTCGTCACCAGCCCGATCGCCAGCCAAATCGTGATGAAAACCGGGCGGGTCAGGATTTGCCACTGAAAGACGAGGTCAACGTTGGAAAGGAACTTCATCGCCGCCGCCAGTTCCAGGAAACCCATCGTGATCTTGACTGAGTTCATCCAGTTCCCGCTCTTGGGCAGAGATTGCAGCCAGGAGGGAAACAGGGCCAGCAGGAAAAAGGGCAACGAGAAGACGGCAGCGAAGGCCGTGACGCCGAGCAGAGACCAGAGGAAATCGCCCTGGAGTGCCGCCACCATGACCGTGCCCACGAACGGGACCGTGCACGTGAAGCTGGTCAGGGAGAAAGTCAGTGCCATCAGGAGGATCCCCAACAACCCCGTGGACTGCGTGGACTTCTTGCTGATCGCACTCAACCAGCTGCTTGGAAGCCCGATCTCCAGCACCCCGAAAAGGCTCAGTGCAAATACGATGAAAACCGCCGCTATTAGAAAGTTGACCGCCGGGTTGGCCGCCAGGCGGTTGATCCCTCCCGCCCCGAACAGGAAGGTCAGGAGGAAGCCTAGAAACGTAAAAGTAGCGATGATGCCGAGCGAGTAGAGCCCGGCTTCGAACACCGCTCGGCCCCGGCTCTTGGCATCCCGCTTGGTGAAGTAGGAGACCGTGATCGGAATCATCGGGAAGACGCAAGGGGTCAGCAACGCGAGCGCCCCCATGGACATCGCGAACCAGATGTAGGCCAGCGTGCCTGCCGGGAGACCGTTGGCCTCCTGGGTCGCGCCTGTCCCGGCAGATTTCACCTCGGCCGGCTTCGCTGTCCCGGGTGCTACAACAGCCGAACCCGCACCAGCGGAAGCCGGAGCTCCACCCTGAACTTCCATTTCGGTGGAAAGGGTCTTGGTTTGAGGCGGCAGACATGAGGTGTCATTGCAGACCATGAACCGGACTTTGATGGCCAGAGTCTGGCTTCCGGCAGGTGCGGTTGCCTTGACCGAAATCGGGACGCTGAATTCGGCAAAAGACTCGAAGTAGTTCGTCTCCATGCCGAAGTTCTGATCGAACCACGGAATCGGCGGCGGCTCAACTGGAGGACCTCCAGTCTTGAAAGCATCGGTCTCTTCAACGGTAATGGTCGTCGCGACGGGACCGCCGTCAGGGACGGTCATCGAGTAGAGATGCCAGCCCGGCTCGATCTCGGCCCGGACCACGATATCGAAAAGGTCTCCTGCGTGAACCACGGAAGGGGGGTCCACGATCCGGAAACTGACCACATTTTGAGCCACGACCCAGCCCGAAGCGAACAGGGCCACACATGCAATCACGAGCGATTTGGAGAAATTCATGTTCAATGTCTAAGGATGGTACCCCAGTCGAAGGGGTTTCGGCACCTTTCCGACGTCCTTCTGTCGTGTAAAGACTTGTCAGGAAGAAGGTCTGATTCCTGGCGCCCACTGACATTCAGACTCAGGAGAACAAAACTTTACGTAATTCCCGGAGCTTGATTGGCGTATTCATTGTTAGCAGCGCCCAAGTCCCAAGATTCCCCTCTCGGAGTCGCCGGCTTCGGGTGGATTGCAAAGAAAACCGTACAAAGGAGAAACCTTACTATGCGAAGTCGTTTAACCGTTTTCAGCATACCAATCGCCTTCCTGCTCGTTGCTTTGATGTCGGCACCCGCCCTGTTCGGGCAGGGCCCTCCCAGGCAGAGGCAAGCACCAATGAGCGTCGACGACGAACTCGCAACTCTGACGAAAGACCTGAACCTGACTGATGAACAGGTCACGAAAATGAAACCGATCCTGGAAGAAAGCCGGAGCCAGATGATGAAAGCACGTGAGCGGTTCCGGTCTCAGGACCGAACCGAGGCCAGCCGCGATCAGCGCAGGGCCACGATGGAAAAGATGACCCAGGACACCGACAAAAAACTGGCGGAAGTTCTGAGTGCGGACCAGCTCAAGCAGTACCAGGACCTCAGGACCCAGCGCATGCACCAGATGAGGGGAATGCGCGGCCGTCCTGGCCAAAATCCGGGGGGCCCACCGCAGTAGGCCAATCCGGCAACAGCAGTCCGGCGGGGATTCGCACTCGGTTCCCGCCGGCGCTTTAACTCATCGGACGGACGCGGGATGTCGCGGGGCTCGAATCTGAAGAGCCACCCCGGCACCAAGATTATTCGAGCAACCGGCGAACCTGATCCGGAGACCCCTATGAACAGGCAAATTCTGCGGTTCATCCTGAGGAACCGGATGTCACCGACCCTGGGGACCTGGCTTCTCATCACAGCCACGCTCTTTGGCAGCCCGAACCCCACGGACGAGAACCTGGTCTCAATGACCTCTGCTGCCATCAAGAACCAGATCCAGAGATTGACGAACGCTTCGGTGGAGGTCACGTCCCGGACCCGGATCTCAGGCGACCGGGGAAGCCAGGTCCTCCAGTCCGAAGAACGGGTCTACTTCGGAAATCCTGGGCAGATCCGGCGCGACACCCTCTCCGGTTCCAGCCCCGAGGCTGCGATGGCGCAGCCGGGCGGCCCCCCGGAGGGCCCTCGTGGGCGGGGATTCGGGATGCGGTTTACCCGCATGCTCGATCCCCTCGAACCGGCGACCCTGCTTTCGTCCATCGGCAAGATCGAACCGGCGGAATCGAGCGGGGGCAATGAATCACCAGGACTCGCCCGACTCAGGGTCTATCCCGCAGGCAGACCGGTTGCGCTTCGGCAAGGTCTATCTCTGGGTGGACCGCAAGTCGGGACTTCCCGACCACATGGAAGGGGAGTTCAGTCTCGGCTTCTTTGCCGACAACGCAGCTTTCTCGATCCAGTTCGAAGCGGCGCCCAATCACGAGGTCACACTGCCAAATCGGATGTCAATCCGGATGAAAACCGCGATGGGTGGACGTCCCGGCGGAATGCCCGGGGGAATGATGGGACCCGACATGGGCCCCGGAATGACGGAGACCTCGTTTGAATTCGACCGGACTTACTCCGACTATCAGTTCGCCTTGAAGTTCGAACCAGGATTCTTCGACTCGAACCTGGAACCTGTGCCCCGACCCGGATTCCCGCCGCGCGGCACCGGAGCCCAGCCGACCGCCTCCAGCGATCCCTTCGAGGAGATATCCCTGCTCCCCAACCGGCCCGCAAGTTCGGGCGGCGACGAATCCACGACCTCGCTGGATGAAGTGGTATTCATCCAGGGTGCATCCAAGGAACGTTCCAGCAGGGAAGGCGACGACCGTGACGTATTGCGCGACATCCTCGGGCTGGAACGGGGGATGGGCGGTCCCGATGGTGGCGGACCCGAGGGTCCGGGCGGCCCGGGGGGACCGGGTCCCGGTCGCTTCGGAGGAGGGCGACGGATGGCGTTCGGGGGTTCCCGGGCCAACCGTATCCAGGGGAGCCTTCAGGCGGGGTACTCCGGATCGGCGCTCGATGCCCGTCCCTATTCGTTGACCGGAGAAGACAGCCAGTCCCCGAGTTACCAAAAGTGGAATGCCGGCGTGTCTTTAGGAGGCCCCTTGCCCGGGCAGGGTGCGAACGTCTACCGGAGGCGAGGCCAGTTCTTCGTCAATTTCGACACATCACGGGGAAATCAACTGAATTCCGCTTTTGCCTCGGTCCCTACGCTGCTCGAACGCCAGGGTGATTTTTCCGAGACGGTTTACCAGTCCGGACCACTCGCCGGACAAGCCGTCCAGATCTTCAATCCGGCCACCGGGGAAGCGTACGCCGGCGGAAAGATCCCGACGGATCAGATAAACTCCGCCGCGCTCGGGCTGCTGAGTTACTTTCCCGACCCGAACCGGACCGATTCTTACCTCAACTACTTCAGCCAGCAGTCGTTGGGCAATCACTCCGACCGGCTGAACACCCAGGTCAGCTTTCCGATCGCCGGAAACTGGCACCTGAGCACCGGCTACAGTTACAGTCAGAGCGCGTCGGACGGGTTCAATGTCTTCCCGTCACTTTCCAGCGACCGGAAGGGGAATGGTCACAACGTCAACCTGTCTCTGAACACCCCGATTCGCCCCGGGCTCATCCACAACACCCGCATTCGATACAACCGCAATGACAGCCGGAGCCTGAACCCTTTCGCATTTCAAAATGACGTCTCGGCGGAACTCGGATTCGCCCGCACCTCTCCGTCCCCGATAGACTACGGGCTGCCGTCGCTGAGCTTCACCAACTACACCGGACTGAATGACGGCAGTTCTTCGATCAACGTTCGGGAAACGACATCGATCAATGACTCCTGGATGGTGGTCTGGAACAGCCATTTCATGCGGGTCGGATTCGACTACAGCTGGCTGCGGTACAACCTCCTGGGGAGCCCGAACGGGTCCGGAAGTCTGAACCTGGCAGGGATCGCCACCAGCCGTTACGACGAGTCGGGGCAGATACTGCCGGGAACCGGTTACGACCTCTCCGATTTACTCCTCGGGTGGGCCCAGAGCAGCCAGATACAGTATGGAAATCCCGATCACTACCTCCGGGGACGCCAATTCTCACTCTTCCTGAACGATAACTGGAGAGCCCACTCCCGTTTCACGCTCCAGTGGGGAATCCGCTACGACTTCGTAAGCCCATACGTGGAGAAGTACGACCGCATCTCGAACCTGGACATCGGCCCGGGCTTCTCGAGCGCCGCAACAGTCGTACCGGGCTCCTCTGGCCTGGACCTGGCCAGTTACCCGCGCGGGATGGTCAATAGTGACA
Source organism: uncultured Acidobacteriota bacterium (assembly GCA_963777605.1). Classification (GTDB taxonomy): domain Bacteria; phylum Acidobacteriota; class UBA6911; order RPQK01; family JAPXNP01; genus CAVZRV01. The sequence goes on along the minus strand of CAVZRV010000029.1, from coordinate 408,530 downwards.
AGAACAACCTCGCCCCCCGACTTGGCCTGGCTTTTCGACTGAAATCAGGGCGGCGCGCAGCTATCCTCCGTGCCGAATACGGCGTCTTTTACCCCGGAGAGGCCTATTCGAGCTTTGCCCGTGAACTTGTCGCCCAGCCCCCGTTCGGCTACACAGTTCAGGCGACGGCAGAGGGACAGAATTTCCTCCCGCTGACCGATGCCTTTGCGACCGGGGTTGTGCCCGTTGCCGCCAATACGTATGCCGTCGATCCTAACTATCGACTCCAGACGGTTCAGAACTGGGGACTGTCCATTCAACAGGCTCTGCCTGCGGGACTGTTTACCAGCCTTGGTTACGTGGGCTCCCGCGGCACCGGCCTCGAACTGCTGCGCGCGCCCAACCGGTTGACCGCCGCCGGGCTGCTCATTCCCGATGCCGCCCAGTTCCTCTTCCTGACACCCGGTGCCTCCTCGACATTCCACGGGATGCAGTTGCTGGTAATGCGGCGGATGCAGGCCGGATTCTCCTTCTCAGCCCAGTACCTCCTGGGCAAGTCGCTCGACAACGCTTCCACGATTGGAGGCCAGGGACGGACTGTTCCCCAGAATGACAGCAACCTCGCGTCCGAGAAGGGCCTTTCGAGCTTTGACGTGCGCCACCAGTTCAGCCTGAAGAGCATCTGGGAACTCCCCTTCGGAGACCGCCACCGCTGGCTCCGGGACCCGGGCCTATTCAACATTCTGATGAAGGACTGGTACCTGAGCTGGACCTTCAGTGCCAATACCGGCCGTCCCTATACGGCCCGCATTCTCGGCAACCAGGTCAATAACAGCGGTACAGGCTCGTTCAGCAGCGAGCGGGCGAATGCCGCCGGCATCTCGCCGGACCTTTCCGGAAACGAGCGAACCACGGCAATGTGGTTTAACACGGCCGCTTTCAGCCTTCCTGAGCCGGGAACCTTTGGAGATGCGGGAAGAAACACCATTACCGGCCCCGGAGCCTGGACTGTCGATCTCTCGATCCATCGCAGCATCCGCCTGGACGAGAACGGTCGCCGGCTACTGCTGTCGGTGCGCTCCCAGAACGTGCTCAACCACGTCAACTACACGTCGATTGACACCGTCGTCAACAGCCGTGGATTTGGACAGGTCACCTCGGCCGGCATGATGCGGAGCGTTCAAATGGAGGTTCGCCTCTCGTTCTAGAGACACAGACTGCAATGACTCGACGCCTGATCGCTTTTCTGCTTCTGACTCTTCTCCCGGCCGAGCCTGTCCTCGCCCAGGAGGAACCACGTTTCACGTCGTCCGCCAACATCGTGCTGGTGGACGTGCGTGTACTCGACTCGGACGGAAAGCCGGTGAAAGGGCTGACTGCCGGAGACTTCACCGTCTTTGAAGAAGGGGTTCCCCAAGCCATTACCTACTTCCGGGAGATCTCCATCCCGCTGCCGCCCGACGCCTCGTCGGTCGCGATTTCAGAGTCGTCCCCAGTGGCACCCAATCCCGTGGAGCCAACTCGTTCTCCTCGGGCTGAATCGCCTCCTGCTTCCGGGGCGACCCGGGAAACACCCGAACCGGGTGAGAAGCGCGTCCTGATCCTGTTCTTCAACCTCAGTTCGATGGACCCACAGGACATCCATTTCGTGCAGGAGTCGGCTCGCAAGTTCCTCCAAGCCGGGATCACTCCGGAAGACGCTGCTGCGGTGGCCGTTTTCGACCAGGGGCTCTACCTGCTGTGCGACCTGACTTCCCGACGGGACGACCTGCTGGCGGCAGTAAACTCTCTCGGAGAAGCAAGTGCCGAGCTCGACAGTTCGTCCGCGGACGACACGTCGGGAGAGTTCATCGCCGATCTGACTGAACTTTCACTCTTCGAGACGAACCAGCAGCTTTCTGCCATCCAGTCGATCGCGGAGGCCTTTCAGGACGTTCCCGGCCGCAAGGCCATTCTCTACTTCACTCCCGGACTGACAGCCGACGCCGTGGAGAACACCGACGAGATGCGAGTGACCACCGATTTCGCAAACCGGAACAACACCAGCCTTTACACGATCGACAGCCGGGGCCTGGTGGCGCTCTCTCCCGGTGGCGGGGCAACCGGGAGAGGCGGATCCGGAACTTCGATCTTCAACGGTAGAGCCTCACTCGGCCAACTCAGTTCGCTGGCGCAAAGCCAGGAAGGCCTGGTCACTCTTGCGGCCGACACGGGCGGTTACGCCCTCCTCGACGACAACGATCTTGGAAAGATCTTTCGAATCGCCCAGGAAGATGCCAGCCACTATTACCTGATCGGTTACCAGGTCACTCAAATCCCTCACGACGGCCGCTTTCGCCGGATCGAGGTTCGCGCCGACAAGCCCGGGTTGCGCCTCAGTTTCCGAAAGGGCTACTACGCCGACAAGCCTTTCATCGCTCTCTCCTCGACCGAGAGAGAGCAGTCGCTGCAGCACATCGTCCTGGATGACGAACGTCCTTCCGACTTCGGACTTGGGATCTCGTCGGAGTACTTCCCGCAGGGAGACGGAACCTACCTGGCCTCGGTCGTCCTGACATTCGACTACTCCGAACTCGCAAAACTGGCCGACTCCGACCGTCTCGACCTCGAGGTAGTTATCCTGGCGGCGAGGAACCAGGGCGAGGTGACCGCCGGGATCCGGGACCAGGTCGAAATCCGGCCGCGAAGGAACGATTCCCGTCCCCTCTTCCTCTACCAGAACGTTCTCCAGGTTCCCCAGGGGGATTACCAGATTCGGGCCTATGTCCGTGACAACCGGCGTGGCCACGCCAGTTCGGCGGTGACCTCCCTCCCGATACTCGAAGCCTCCGGCGGCGTCAGGCTGAGTTCACTGGTCCTCGCAGAGCGAACCCAGGTCGCAGAAGCCCCCGAGTCTTTCCGAATCAAGACCGGCCGGATTACGACTCTGCTTTCCAACCCTCTCGAAGTCGGTGGCCGGCTCATGATCCCCCGGATTCCACCCCGTTTCCGGTCTTCGGAGACGCTCTATTTCCACGGCAAGGTTCTGGTTGACTCACGCCGGCAGCCTCCGGAACGATTCCGCGTCTTTCTCCTGGCGGCCGGCTCGCGCGTTATCTCGACCGGGCCCTGGCTTCCGCTAAAGCCCAACCCATCGAAAGAGCTGCTCGAGTACAGCGGGAAGACCGGCCTCTCCGGACTCGAACCCGGACGCTACCAGCTCAAAGTCGAAATCGACACTGAAAACACTCCGGCCATAGTTGAGAGTGAGTTTGAAGTCGATAAACCATGAGACCGGAACCGGTAGAGAAGCTCCTGCGATTGCGGGCGGCCGAATTTTCCGTTGGGACTCAATCTCGACCGATTGCCGGAACCCGTCGTTCTGTGGGATGCTGGCAGGGAAAGCCGGTTTTCTGATGGAGGGGAGACATGGTGGACGCCTGGGTCATCCTCGGGTTCAGCCTTGGGCTGGGTGGTCTGATTGTGGGCGCGGAATTCCTCGTCCGGGGGGCTTCCCGTCTCGCACTGACCCTGGGCATCAGCCCGCTCGTGATCGGCTTGACCGTTGTCGCCTTCGGCACCAGTTCCCCGGAACTGGCGGTGAGCGTGAAGGCCGGCCTGGGAGGACAGCCCGACCTGGCGCTCGGCAACGCCGTGGGATCCAACATCTTCAATGTCCTCTTCATCCTCGGTGTTTCCGCTCTGATCACACCGCTCGTGGTTGACCAGAAAATAGTCCGGGCCGAGGTGCCTCTGATGATCGGAACCTCGATTATTCTCCTCGGGTTCGGCTGGAACGGCATCCTCGGCAGGGGAGAGGGACTGCTGTTTGTCCTCTCGCTCGTGGTATACACCGTCCTCCTCATCCGGAAGAGCCGCGAGGAATCGAAGCAAGTCAATGCTGAGTATGCCAGGGCCTTCGAACGGCCGGCTCCGTCCACTTGGATCCAGGTTCTCTGGGTCTTATTGGGCTTCGTCCTCCTCATCAAGGGATCAGACCTCCTGGTCAACAACTCAATCGTGATTGCGCGCAGCCTCGGTATCAGCGAGTTGGTCATCGGGCTGACCCTGATTTCCGCCGGGACATCTCTCCCCGAGGTCGCGACCTCGATCATTGCTGCCGTGCGGGGAGAGAGGGACATCGCCGTCGGCAATGTCGTGGGCAGTAATCTTTTCAACATTCTTGCCGTCCTCGGAATCACTGCCCTCGTCACTCCTGCCGGGATCAAGGTGGCGCCTGCAGCCCTCCATTTCGATCTTCCGGTGATGATCGCAGTGAGCGTCGCCTGCATCCCGGTTTTCCTTTCGGGAGCCAGGATCTCGCGAGGCGAAGGGGGCTGTTTTCTGGTCGGGTACGTGAGCTACGTGGCGTTCCTCTATTTCCGGAATTGAATTCATGCGGACCGACAGCCAGACTGAGGTAGTTGAACTCGACGACAAGCGCCTGATCAGCTTCGCTTCCTGGGGTGACCCCGAAGGATTTCCGATCCTGGCATTCCATGGCATCCCGGGATCGCGCCTGACCTTTTCCTTCGCATCCGAAATGGCCAAGCGCTACCGCCTGAGGCTGATCTCTCCGGACCGGCCTGGAATCGGCCGTTCAACGCCCCACCCCAACCGCCAGATCGTGGACTGGCCGAACGACGTGCGGCAACTCGCAGACCGCCTTGGTATCGAACGCTTTGGCGTGATCGGGCTTTCGGGTGGAGGACCCTATGGCCTGGCGGTGGCCAACCGCCTGGCTCCGCAGGTCGTGGCCACCGCTATTATCAGCGGAATGGGACCGGTCGACGATCCGTGGCTGTTGGAGCAGGCTTCAAGCCATCAGAAACTGCGGCTCCACCTGTTTCGGGACCTGCCCGGCTTCATCCCGGTGCTCGCCGCCTTGGCCGGAGTAGCCCTGAAAAAGTTGTCCGATCGACGGCTCTCACGGCTGATCACTCGCGTCCCGGAACCCGGACGAGCGATACTGGCTGACCAGCGGGTCGCATCACAACTCTTCCATTCGCTCCGAGAGGGTTTTTCCCAGGGATCGGCCGCGGTGGCTCATGACTTGAAACTGATGACCCGTCCCTGGGACTTTCGCCTCGAAGATATTCCCGGCCCGGTCCTTCTCTGGCACGGGAACGATGACTTCGACGTTCCCGTGATCCTCGGGAAGGCAGTAGCCAGGCGCCTGCCCAGATGCGAGGCCCACTTCGTCCCCGAACAAGGCCACGTCTGGGTCCTCGAGCACTTTGAAGAGGTTCTGAGCGTGCTTGCCCGGCTGATCGACGCTACGTGTCGCTGACCACCTGGTCGTAGAACTTCACGTAAGCGTCCGGGGTCTCTCCCTCGCGAAATTCGATGGCTTCGCGCGGGTGGCGATTGAACTGACCGGTGATGTTGTAGGGCACCGACGGTCCCCAATCGTACTCGCTTCTCAGCTTGACCATGTGTTCCTGCAGGAACTGGAGAACCGGTCTCAGCTTGAATTTCGGATTCCGCAGGAAGCCGAGCAGCAATTCCATGGGGCAGTTTCCGGCCCCCCGGCCCAGCCCGGCCATCGACGCATCGGCCCGGTTTGCTCCCAGGATGATCGCCTCAATGGTGTTGGCGAAAGCCAACTGCTGGTTGTTATGGGCGTGGATTCCGACGTGCTTTCCCTTCCCCTCGACGGCAGCCATATACATCCGGACCAGGTTGTCTACCTGCTCCCGATAGAGGGCTCCGAAGCTGTCCACGACGACGATCGTGCTGGCGGGAGTCTCAGCAAAAACCTCCAGCGCCTGCTGGATTTCCACTTCCTGGACAATCGATACCGACATCAGGTTGACGTTGACCTCGTACCCCTGCTCGTGGGCGAAGTGAATCATGTCCACGGCTTCCGGAATCTGGTGCACGTAGCAGGCCACCCGGATCAGGTCCAGCACACTGTCCTTGCACGGAATGATCTGGGTCTTCCAGTCGCTCTTGCCCGCATCCGCCATCGCCGACAATTTGAGACCTGTCGCCGCGGAATCGTGGTCTCCCACAACCCGGCGCATGTCGCCCTCTTCACAGTGACGCCACGGGCCGTAGTCGCTCAGTGGAAACAGCCTGGGAGAGTTCTTGTATCCGATCTCCATGTAGTCGATACCCGCCGCAATACAGGCATCGTACACGGCACGAACGAAAACATCCGAAAAATGGCTATTGCTGACCAACCCGCCATCCCGGATCGTGCAATCCAGGACCTTCAGTTCAGGACGATAAGTTACCCACGGCGCTCGTTCAGTCACAGAATTTCCTCCTTGCTCCGGGAAAAGCGTTGCGCTTCCCCTCACCATCAGAAGGCCGACAATACCACAAGCTCGGTGGATTTGGACGGACTGGGGGTTTGGAAGGTTTGGGTGAAGTGCCCCCAGTGCCCTCAAGCTCCCACTCACTCTGCCGCGACCGCGGCCAAGCCGTCTTTCAGTCCCTGGCTGCGGGCCCGGATCGAGATCCTGCCCGCCTCGCCGTCCCGGGTTCGGAGGATGAGCATCGCTTTCCCGTTGAACAGCTTGCGGTAGCTCGCCTGGAAGGGCTCCAGGGAGAGAGGGTTCCCGTTGCCGACTCCGGCAATTTCCGCCGGGCCCTCGAGTTCGAAATGGACGAGGTTGTCGGCCAGGGGGCAAGGGTTGCCGGATTCGTCGAATGCCTCAACCAGGGTGTAGCAGAGATCGTCCCCACTTGCTTCCAGCCGGTCCCGATCGGGAGTCAGACGAATCGCCGCCGGACTTCCAGCCGTGTGTACGACAGCCTCCCCAACGGGGCGTCCGTTACGATAAGCCACGACCTTGAGTTCTCCCGGTTCGTAAATGACGTGGTTCCAACGGAGCCGGTAGCGATAGGTCACGTCGTAATAGTCGGACGAACTGTTCGATGAAGTCGTTCCGGCCGCACCGATCGCACGGTTCGACGACTGTTCCGGAACGACCCCCTTGGTGCGGCGGCCCAGCGATTTCCCGTTCAAGAACAGTTCTGCCGAGTCCCCGTTCGTGTAGACGAAGACCGGCACCTCCTGACCCACCCGATCCGGCCAGTTCCAATGAGGCAGAATGTGAACTGTGTTCACATCCGGGCGCCAGTAGCTCCGGTACAGGTAGTAACGGTCCTTCGGAATTCCGCAGAGATCCACCACTCCGAAATAGGAACTGCGGGCCACTTCGGTAAACGGGGTGGGTTCTCCCAGGTAGTCAAAACCAGTCCAGACAAACTCTCCCGCCACAAACCGGTCCTGCTCCATCAACTGGAACTCCTTGTCCGGAATGTCGGACCACGGCGCCGAGTTGAGATCGTATGAGTCAACCTGGTCCTTCTTCGAGTAGTCGGTCTTGTCTTTTGGGAGCGGCAGTTCGTAAAACCCTCGCGTGCTGAGAGCCGAAGCGGACTCGGAGTAGACGATCGGCTTCTCCGGGTAGCGCTCCCGCATCGTTGCATAGCGCCGGCCGTAGTTCCAGCCCGTCAGGTCCAGGGCGTCGAAGTTGGGTTGGTTGGCCATACCGGGACGGTCACATCCCATTGCGACTGGACGGGTGGGATCGTATCGCCGGACGAATTCGCTCAAGAAAGCCACCCGCTCCGGCGTAACTCCCTCGCCTCCGGGAGGGATCTCGTTCCCCACCGACCACACCACGACGCTGGGGTGGTTGCGATCCCGCAGGACCAGGCTGCGGATGTGCCGCTCTCCAAACTCGCGCAGCGGCGGCAGGCCGTCGTGCCGGCCCGCCGTACCGTCCCACTTGTCAAAGGCTTCGTCCCAGACCACGATCCCCATCCGATCGCAGAGGTCGAGCAACTCAGGCGCCGGAGGGTTGTGGCTGGTCCGAATCGCGTTCACCCCCATCTCCTGCATGATCTCCAGTTGCCGCTCCATGGCACGGACGTTGAAGGCCGCACCCAGCGGTCCCTGGTCGTGGTGCAGGTTGGCTCCCCGCAACTGAACCCGACGGCCATTCAGGATGAACCCGGCATCGGCGGTGAACTCGAACGTTCGAATGCCGAACGAGACGGCAGCCTCCTCCCCGATGGCTCCATTGGGCTCCCGAATCGTCGTCTTCACCTGGTAAAGGTTCGGGGTGGAAACATCCCACTTTTGAGGTTTCGCGACCCGGAACAGCTGTTCCACGGTTTTCGACTCACCCGCCGGAACACTGGCGTTTGAGATGCCCCGAGCGACGACCGAACCGTCCGGATCGGTCACCTCCAGGTCAACGAAGCGCTCGGTATCGAAATTGGTTTCGTTATCCACGGTCGTTCGGATCCGGACCTCGGCAAAATCGCCGGTGATGATGGGAGTGGTGACCGATGTACCCCAATGTGCCAGGTGCACGGGATCGCAACTGACCAGTGTGACTTTCCGGTAAATGCCTGCACCCGGGTACCAGCGGGTCCCCCAGTTCTCAGTGTCGGCCCGGACCGCGATTACATTTCGGTCGCCGAACACCAGGTAGGGTGTGGCATCGACCCGAAACGAAGTGTAGCCGTAGTCCCATTCCCCGGCCAGGTGCCCGTTCACATAGACCCGGGCGAACGCCATCACTCCATCGAAATCGAGGAGGACCTTCATCCCTTCCAGGTCGCGGTCCAACTCGAAGGACTTTCGGTACCAGCCCACCCCTTTCCAGGGGAGCTTCCCGGCATACCCACTTGCATTTTCGTCGAACGGGCCCGCGATCGCCCAGTCGTGAGGAACCCGGACTTCGGCCCAGCCGGAGTCGTCGAACGATGGTGCGGCTACCGCCGCGTCCTGCTCACCGCGGGCATAACGCCAGCCCGAGTTGAAGTTCTCCGCCAGGCGCGCGCCGAAGGCGGGTGCCAAAGGGAGACACAGAATCACACTCAGGATGACAACACTGCACAATCCGTCAAAAGGTAACCGTGTACTGGAATCGCTCAATCTTCACCTGCCAGAAATCCAGTCTATCCGTGCCCTGCAGCCGGGTAAAGCACCGCCGGTTCCAACCTTGAACGCGTTCGAACAGGAATGGACGGTGTCGCGAAGAACCGACTCGAACCAAAGTTTAGAAGTGCCTCCTGCCTCCCGACACACCCGAGATGCAGGCCCCGGACGTTCGTGAGATGACAGCCCTTTTCTACCCCTCTGGGGAAAAATTCGGGTTAGCGTCTTCGCGGTTCAATGAAACGTCTCTCATATCGAAGTTTCAGTTTCAGAACGGGAATCGCCGGGCAAGCTGCCCGGCGACATACCAGGCAGGGCTGCCCGGATTACTCCCCGCCAGAAACCAGGGACCGGCTACCGGGTGTTGGGTACGCCTTCGAAGAAATCCACCACTCCGGTCTCCAGGGAGTATTCGGCTCCAACCACCAGCAACCCGTCGTTCTCAATCAGGTGCTCCAGTACATCTGAGCCATTGCGCAAGTGCCCGACAGTGACCCGGATGTTTGCCCGGACTGCCTGCTTCATCAGGGCGTCGGAGTCGTGGCGAAGTTCGGTCGCCAAAAGACTCTCGATCGGCGGCCGCACGCGGTCCACGATTGAACGAAGATTTCGGGACTGGTTTTCAGCAGGGCGCTGCAGTTCTTCGAGTGTTGCCCGAATCGCCCCACATCGACTGTGCCCCAATACGACCACGAGCCGGGTCCCGAACCGGGCCGCGGCGAACTCAATGCTCCCAATCTGTGACGAGGCCGCGATGTTGCCGGCCACGCGGATGACGAACAAGTCGCCGAGGCCCTGGTCGAATACCATCTCTACCGGGACCCGGGAGTCGGAGCATCCCAGAATAACCGCGAAGGGTTCCTGGCTGTCCAGCAGGTCACCCCTGCGGGTCTGGCTCATGAACGACTCAACGCTGCGGAGGCCCGAAGCAAACCGCTGGTTTCCTTCTCTCAAGCGCTCGAGCGCTTCCAATGCGGATATCACCGTGTCTCTTGCCTTTCCGTGGCGCCGCACGATCGGTGAAAGTGATCGCTTTTTTTGGCGCCGGTTCTCCCATCAGATTACCAGCCCGGACCGTTCTGTCCAAGCTGAGAAGGTTCGAACTGGGACGCTTCGGCCCGAAGTCAGGCATCTCCAAAGGCGGAGCGGCATCGGATGGGTCCGCGCGATCTTGAGGGGTGCTCGAGCCCAGGCCACACAGACAGAGACGCCACCAGTCAAATCAACCCGACAGGTCCAAGACCGAAGTAACTGTGCAGAGAGAAAAGGCGATTCCTTCGACGAGAACTCCGCCAACCCTGTTCACTCCGATTGAGTGAGAGGCGTCCATCAGAACTGGGGTTTGCACTGCTCGAACTCGTCGCCTTCGATCTGTACGGTCGTGTGTGTGATCTCAAAACGGATTCGAGCATGCGGCGCAGTTCTACCAGAAGCAGCGATCACGGTCACAGCCTGGACTGCAGGTGACGTGGGCGGAAAGGGCGACCATACCGCTGGTAATGGTCCAGACATGCAGGTCGTGCACATCGAGGACTCCCGCGACCTCGAGCATGGCCTGGTTCACCCCGTCCACGTCGATATGTCCAGGGGAACTCTCCATCAGGACCATCACCGATTCCTTGAGCAACTGCCAGGACGAAAAGATCACCAGTCCACCGATCAGAAAGGACGCCAGCGGGTCGGCCCAGTTCCAGCCCAGCAGCCAGATCAACGCCCCGGCAATGATCGCCTGGACACTCCCCAGCGTGTCGGCCAAAACGTGCAACCAGGCCCCCTGAATGTTCAGGCTCTCGTTTCGGCCGCCCCGCAGGATCATCAATCCGGCCACGTTGACCGCCAACCCCCCGACCGCAATCGCCACCATCAGGCCTCCCCGTACCGGGGGAGGGTTCAGCCAGCGCTGATATGCCTCGAAGAAGATGTAGACCGACACGGCCACCAGCGTCGCGCCGTTGGCCAGTGCAGCCAAAATCTCAGTTCGGAAATAACCGTAGGTGTGGGTCGAATCTCGAGGCCGGGACGCAATCCACAGTGCAAAAAGGGCAAGACCGAGAGAACCGGCATCAGACAGCATGTGCCCGGCATCGGCCAGCAGGGCAAGAGAACCGGACATCAAGCCGCCAACGACCTCGGCGATCATGTAGGCGAGCACCAGGACCAGTGTGATCGCCAGTCGTCGTCGATTCCCGGAACGTTCGTCTCCGCCTCCCGGGAGAGCCGAATGAGAGTGACTGTGTCCTGAATTCATTTTGATTTAAAAGCTCCTGGTCAAAGGTTGTCCGGTGTCTGTCGATCGTCGCCGCCGATCCGAAGGCGTAGACACATCCTCCCGTCGCGACGTGAACTCCCCCTCTCCTCAGATGGGCAAGTAACTCCGGCTCGGGATTTCAGCCGCTGCTCTTTTCACCATACAACGTTCCTTCGTCGGCTTCTTGAGGGTAACCTGATACTTCACGTGTGAGATAACTGCAGAGGTAATTGGAGCAATGATTGAGAACTTACAAAGCGGTAAACTTTAAAGACAAATTCACGCGCTTCGCTGATCCCTGGTCCCCCCGGGTGGTGGCCGAACTGAATGACTACCAGTTCAAGCTGGTGCGGCTCGAGGGGACGTTCACCTGGCACGACCACAAAGCCACCGATGAAGCCTTCATCATCCTCGAGGGTTCTATGACGATTGAATTCCGGGACGGGGCAGTCCACCTCGGTGAAGGCGAAATGTTCGTAGTCCCCCGAGGAGTGGAACATCGCCCACGGGCCAAGGGACTCTGCAAGGCGCTGATCGTTGAACCCCGGGGAGTCGTCAATACCGGCGACGCCGGGGGTGAACTGACCGCCCCGGGAAACCTCCGGGTCTAATCGACTCCCTTGTAGGAATAGAGCCAGTCCTGGAGCCTTTCCCGGTCGGAGCGGTCGTCCTTCGGGTAATTGGGACTGTAAAGCAGGTTTTCGGTTCGCACTACCAGGGCCCCGTCTCGAACGAAGCCTCTTCCCCTCTCCGACAGGTGATCCACCAGTGCCGCACGCCATCGGGCAAGCTCGGACTGATAGTCCCGGTTACCGGCAAGGTCGGTCAACTCGCCGGGGTCGCGCTCGAGGTCAAAAAACTGTTCCCTGCCGGTTCTGAAAAACCAGATGTACTTCCAGCGCCCGTCCGTAAGTGCCGCCCAGTAGTTCTCCTCGGAGTAAGTCGTCGAGTGCTCCAGGTCGATGTATTCCCGCCAGTCCGCCGCTGGGTTTCGCACCAGGGAGAGCAGGGAGCGCCCGTCCATATCCGGAGGGATCGAGACACCTGCCACATCCAGGAAGGTAGGCAGGAAATCTCTCAGTTCGACCGGGTTTTCAAGCCGGGAACCGCGCAGGATCCCGGTCTCCATCGCAGACGGCCATTTCAGCAGGAACGGAATGTGTGCCGATCCTTCGTAGGCGTACGTCTTCCGCCAGTGGTGGTGGTCCCCCAGCATGTCGCCGTGGTCGGCGGTGAAACAGATAATCGAGTTCTCGTACATCCCTTTTTCCTTCAGCGCCTGCACGATTTCGCCAATCATGTCGTCGATGAAGGTGATGTTCGCGTAGTAGTGTCTCCGACTGTTCACGGCATAGTCGGAACCAAAATCTGCGAAAGCCGCGTCGGGACCGCCCTGGACCTTGTCGAGATCGTGGCACCAGTCTCCAATAAATGGTCCTGGGATCGTCGCATCGGCGTAGAGGTCGAGGTATCGCCTCGGTGGGTCGTACGGACTGTGTGGCCGTGCAAACGAGACCTTGAGAAACAGCGGTTCTTCGCGGTCATAGTGGCGAATCAGCTCGACGGCGGTCATGCCGGTCCAGTAGGTGGGGTGGAGCTTCTCATCCAACTGGTACACGCCGGCACGGTGCTCGTTCCAGCCAATTCCGGTGGCGTCGGGGTCCTGGTCCGGGGCCTGAAGCTTGAACCAGTCGCGGTAGTCGCTGACGAATCCGTCCTGCTCTACCCGGCCGCTTTCGTCCACCAGCGTCCCGTTGAAGCCGTGGAGCGACTTCTGCGGAAACCAGTGCATCTTCCCGATTCCGAAGGTGTAGTAGCCGGCCTCCCTCAACATTCGCGGCATCTCGTAGCGATATCGCCTCGCCACCCGCCCATAGCCCAGCATTCCATGATGCCACGGGGCCAACCCCGTAAGCAGTCCTGCTCGCGCGGGGGTACAACTGGGCACCGAGGTATAGCCGTGCACGAACCTGACTCCGTCCGAGGCTAGCCGGTCCAGGTTGGGCGTGACGGCGACCGGGTTCCCCATGCTCCCAAGAGCGTCTCCACGAAACTGGTCGGCCATGATCAGAATGATGTTTGGGTGTTTCGGTTCTGTGGCCTGTCCCAAAGGGACGGCGATGAGAACGAAGGCGGCCAGAGTTCCAAGAGTTAGTCGTTTCATTTTTCCAGCCTGTCCTGTTCCGGTGTCTGCGGACCCACCCCCTGTGGGCCTATTCGGTTCGAGATGATGGTATATTCCCCTCCCACCCAAGTCCACGCTGCCCCCGTCACCAGTTCGATCAAACCTCACCGACCCCGAACAACGGCCGATCCAAGTTGATCGCTCCGAGCCGCACAGACGATGGTCTTGCATACAAGACGGGCGGTACCCAGGGTGGTTACTGGACGTCTGGAGTGGCGCTCGCTGCGCGCTCAGAAATGCCTCCGCACTTATTGGGACGATCTCACCTTTGCCCGATTGATATCGATCCTGGTCCTCGCGGCCGTTCCACAGTTCCGCCTCCTTCAAGTGCTACTATCAAAGGGAACGCTTGCCGCCAGTTACTGGCGACGGGTTACGAAAACTGACCGGTCGAGTCTGAACGGGTGGATTGGGGCAGTCCTTCCCAGGCCGAACCGAGGAGGCATGCGCAATGGGAATTCTCGATTTCCTGGGATTCAAGCATGATGCCGAGGAACAGGGTTACAGCGACGTTGAAAGCATCCGCAGGATTTCTGATCAGCTGAACCGGATGCCTCCGGACCAGGCCCGCTACCTGGCGGCATTTGCCTACATGCTGGGACGAGTGGCAAACGCCGACCGCGTGATCTCAGAGCGGGAATCCGCCACCATGGAAAAGATCGTCTCCGAAAAGGGCCGATTGCCCACCGAGCAGGCCGTCCTGGTGGTGGAACTCGCCAAACGGCAGAATCGCCTCTTCGGCCACGTCGAGGATTTCCTCGTATCCAGAGAATTCAACGAAATCGCGAACCGGGACCAGAAGCTGGAACTGTTGGACTGCTTGTTCTCGGTTTCCGCGGCGGACGAAGGCATCTCGAACGCGGAAGACCAGGAGATCCGCCAGATTGCCAGTGAACTCCTCCTCGAGCACCGGGATTTCATCGACATCCGGCTGCACTACCGTGACTTCCTCAACGTGCTCAAAGACGAGAAAGACAACTGACATTTGTGATCTTGGGGTGTGTTGCCGAAATCGCCCTCGGAGCCAAATCTGACCCCTCTCTCCGTGCCCAGTCCGCCAGCGGGCGCACGAAGCCCCCGGGCAAAGCCTCCGGCGGGGGCCAAACCCCTAACCCCATCTACTAATTACGAACGTGCGGGAAAAAGTGCGAAAAACGGCGGGAAAAGTGAATAAGGCCCCTCTTACAGTGAGCGGATGCGAGCGGAAAAAGTGAAGAGGGTCCCTCTTGAAGGGAGAGGATGCGAAACGACCGTACGGGAGAAAGGATGCGGAGACGAGCCTGGCAGAGACGGTTCTCCATCCGAGCTTGGGCGACAAGCCCTGCGTTTTGTGATCTGTGATTGAGCGAGCGTGATGGGAGGCAGAACTTCGCACCCCGGAACCCGGATCACAGCCTGAAGGCCATGACCAGCGAGTCTTCCCGGGGATGGTCATAGTACTCGGGACGCTTTCCGACGGTGCGGAACCCCATTCTCGCGTAGAGGTGGATGGCGGTCTGGTTGCTTTCTCTGACATCGAGAAAGGCCCAGCGTGTCCCCGATTCACGACCCGCATGGAGGGCGGCCTCGAGTAATCGTTGCCCGACCCCCCGGCCCCTGAAGGTGCTGCTCACCGCCAGGTTGGCTATCACGAAGCCGTCGTCCGCCCAGAAGGAGATCACGTAACCAATTACGGTCCCGTCATGGCGGGCAACCAGGCTGAGTGAACCGTCTCGCCGGAGCACCGATGAGAAACAGTCGCGACTCCAAGGAGAAGTGAAGCACTCCGATTCAATCGCCTCAATCTCGTCAATCTCTGGGGCCGCCATCGGGGCAAGTTCGATTTCCAGGTCCAAGTTAGTCCTCCAACGGCGGCAAGCTTCTCTAACTCGGAGGACAACAGTCGACAGGACAGAAATCCGGGGCAGGACCCAGTTCTCCGATGTAGCGTCGAATAGGACTTTGGTTCATCCGCTCGAGAATCAACTCCCGGATCATGCTGATGAATTCAGGGTGGATTCCCACCGTCGCCGCCCGAACCAGGCGGATTCCGACCTCGGAGCAGTTCTGCGCCAGTTCGGTGTCGAGATCGTAGAGGACTTCCATGTGGTCCGATATGAACCCGATCGGGCACACCACCATGCTGGCATGCCCGGCACCGGCAAACTCCTTGGCCAACTCCCTGACGTCGGGCTCCAACCAGGGCTGGTGGGGAGGGCCACTCCGGCTCTGATACGCCAGCCGCCATTTCGAGTGCCCGGCTGCATGGGCCACCAGCCGGGATGCGTCGCGCAACTGGGAGACGTAGGCACTGCTCTCCGCCATCGGAACGGGGACACTGTGGGCAGAGAAGACGAGCGGGGCCGTTTCCCGTTCCACCTCGGGCAACTGCGCGTAGGCGTCCCGGACCCGGTCGGCGTTCGCCTCGATAAATCCCGGGTGATTAAAGAAGACACGGATCTTGTCGATCCGGGGTGACCTCATTCCGATGACCGATCGCGCACGGACGATGTCTTCACGGTACTGACGACACCCGGAATAGCTGCTGAAGGCCGAAGTAACGAAGGCAAGCGCCCTGCGAACGCCGTCCTCAGCCATTCTTCGTACGGTCTCGTTCAGGTAGGGATGCCAGTTGCGATTGCCCCAGTAGATCGGAATGCGCGGTCCCCGCGCAGCCAGTTCCTTTTCGAGGGCGGCAATCAACTCGCGGTTCTGTTGATTGATAGGGCTCACTCCGTCGAAGTGAAGGTAATGCTCAGCAACCTCCATCATGCGTTCTCGGGGCACCCGCTTTCCGCGAAGCACATTTTCCAGGAACGGCATCACCTCATCGCGCCCCTCCGGGCCACCAAAAGAGAGAATCAGCAGGGCATCGTAGGGAAGGCTCATCAGACACTCCGAACGGTCCGTAACAACTCAAATCAAAGCTTCCAGCACCCTGCACAAACCCGGGGCCGGCAAACACCAACAGTATACTGTTTTCGGCCCGCCTTTAAGTAACAGAGTAGTTGGGTTACAATCCGGGGCTTCACTCGGAATGACTCTCGGAAAGACGCACGACCGAGAAGTCGCTAAAGAGACGGAAGGATTGACGGAGGAACGTACCAGTTGGCGACACAGCCCGATCTCGAGCAGGAAAAACGACTCGCCGCAGCCAAAGGAGTCGAATTCATTGAGGATGGGATGAGAGTCGGCCTCGGTTCCGGCTCGACTGCCTCTTACTTTGTAGGTCTCCTCGGTGAGAGAGTGCGCAACGGTCTTCGAATTCAGGCGATCCCGACCTCCCTCCGAACGCAGTCACAAGCCCGAAAAGCGGGGATCCCCCTGACCAGTTTCGCCGAGATCCGGTGTCTCGACGTAACCATCGACGGAGCCGACGAAATCGACGGCGAACTCAACCTGATAAAGGGCGGAGGCGGCGCTCTCCTTTGGGAGAAGATTGTCGCATCCGCAACGGAACACCTGGTGATCATCGGCGATTCGCGAAAGCGGGTTTCTCGCCTCGGCGCGTTTCCGCTTCCCGTAGAGGTCGTCCGGTTCGGATGGCAGTTGACAGCCGGCCGGATGGAGAACTTCGGCTGCCGGGTTGGCCTGCGAACCCAGTCGGGAGGAGAGCCTTTCCTGACGATGGAAAACAACTACATCCTCGACTGTCGTTTTGAATCGATCGAGGATCCTTCTGCTTTGGCCACCGAACTGGACCACGTTCCCGGAGTGGTTGAACACGGTCTGTTCATCGGGCTGGCAAAAACCGCACTCTTAGCACACGGCGATCAGGTCCAGACAATCACGAAATCCTGACTGACCTGCAGACCCTGGCAGGACAACGTGCCATAATCGTTCGGGAAATCACATGCTGGAAAGAAGGCGAACTGGATCGGTCGTTTGCCGCTCTTGCGGTCGATTGGTTGGAGTAAACGACGAGCGTTGTTTTAACTGCGGAGCCTGGAATCCGGGACTCTGGGGTTACGCACCCCTGTTTCAACGCCTGGGCCACGACCTGGGCTTCGTCCACATCGTGACGTGGGGCTGCGCGGCCATCTACGTTTTGACACTCATTTACGACCCTTCCAACATTTCCATGTCGGGTTTTTCGTTTCTCGGACCAAGCGTCCAGAGTCTCTACGTCTTTGGAGCCTCGGGGGCAATCCCGGTCATTGCCCACGGGCGCTGGTGGACACTGTTGAGCGCCGCCTGGCTTCATGCCGGCGCGCTTCACATTCTGTTCAACATGATGTGGGTCCGCCAGTTGAGCCCCGTGACAGCCGATGCCTACGGACCGAGCCGGCTGGTTATCATCTACACGGTCTCATCCGTGACCGGCTTCTTCCTCACGAGCATTCTTGGGACCAGCTTGACTCTCGGGGCGTCGGCACCTCTTTTCGGCCTGTTTGGAGCGCTTGTCTGGGCCGGACACAAGACCGGCCGGACCGAAGTCGGGCGTCAGGCTCTCATGTACGCTGTCATCATTCTGGCCTTTGGACTGGTCTTCCCGCGGGTTGACAACTTTGCCCACATCGGGGGTTTCATCGGTGGGTTTCTGGCCGGGGTGATTTTGAATCCTCTGAAGAGAGAGACGTTCAGTGAATTGATTGCGGCCCTGGCTTGCCTGGCGTTGACCGTCCTTTCGATCGTCGCATCCGTCCTGACTGCCTGAAGCCGCCGAGAGTGAGGAGGAATGGCGAGCAGATTTGATGGCTCAAATCGTTTCGGCGAGTTTGCCTGGGGAGTGCTGCTCTTCACGGTAGCCGTCGTTCTCTGGGGCGCCTATGTCCGGGCAACCGGCTCGGGTGCGGGCTGCGGAAACCATTGGCCGCTCTGCAACGGAGAGGTCATTCCGCGATCCGGAACGATGGAGACCATCATCGAGTTTACCCATCGGGTCACCAGCGGCTTCGCCTTTCTCCTGGTACTGGTCCTCACCGTGTGGGCGTTTCGAATATTTCCGCGCCGCCACCCTGTGCGATGGGCAACTGCCGCCGCTTTCATCTTCATGATCACCGAGGCACTGGTGGGGGCAGGACTGGTGCTTTTCGGTCTGGTGGCCCAGGACGATTCCTTCGCCCGCGCCTGGGTGATGGCATTTCACCTCGTCAACACGTTTCTCCTCCTCGGGTGCCTGGCGATCTCCGCCTCGTGGAGTCGCCCGCAAGAGGATTGCACTTCGCCGAACCCCCGAAAGAACCTTGCACTCCCGCTCGCCATGCTGGGCGGCCTGGTCTTGATCGGCGTGAGCGGAGCGGTAGCTGCACTCGGCGACACCCTCTTCCCTTCACTAACAGTTTCAGAGGCCCTGGCCCGCGATTTCGCTCCCGACTCCCACCTTCTGATCCAGTTGCGGGTCTACCATCCAGTCCTCGCCCTGGTTGTGGGAATCCTGGTGATCTTCGGGGCGTTTCGTCTCATGGACAGTGCGACCGGCTCCTCGCGGTTCGTGCTCGGTATTCTCCTAATCGTTTCCTACCTCACACAACTGGGAATCGGCCTTTTGAACCTGGCCCTGCTCGCCCCGGTCTGGCTACAAATCGTCCACCTGGCAGTGGCCGACACAGTCTGGATCACCGCGGTCCTGCTGGTTAGTTCGAGCCTGATGACTGGAGTGACCAGTGAAAAGTGAACCAGCTCGTCCCCGCAACAAGGTTCGGCCAAGCAAGCTCTACCAGCCCGATGTCAATCTCAACCTCAATGTCCGCGGGCTCTCTCAGTCGGCCACGCTGGAAATCAACGAACGCAGCGACGAGCTTGCCCAATCGGGAAGACCAATCTTCCGGATGGGCCTCGGTCAGTCGCCCTTCCCGGTACCCCGCAGCGTCGTCGACGAACTGAAGGCAAATGCCCACCAGAAGGCATACCTGCCCGTCAAGGGCCTGAGACTTCTTCGAGACTCGGTAGCTTCCTACGTTCGAAGGACCCAGGGAATCGAGTATTCCGGAGAAGATGTCTTGATCGGGCCCGGCTCCAAGGAGCTGATGTTCATACTCCAGCTCGTCTATTACGGGGACCTGGTCATTCCGACCCCAAGTTGGGTCTCCTACGCTCCCCAGGCCCACATCATCGGACGCCACATCCAATGGCTTACCACCAGGCTGGAGGACGATTGGCGGCTGACGGCCGAGGAAATCGAGAGCGTTTGTCGGAGAGATCCGGGCCGGCCGCGGCTGATCGTCATAAACTACCCCAACAATCCGAGCGGCGTATCTTACAGCGTCGATCAACTGCGGGAGTTGGCCGCAATTGCCCGCAAGTACCGGGTGGTCCTCCTCTCCGACGAGATCTACGGAGAACTCGATCACAGCGGTCGGCACGTCTCGATCGCCAAGTTCTACCCCGAAGGAACCGTGATCAGCACGGGCCTGAGCAAGTGGTGCGGAGCCGGCGGCTGGCGACTGGGAACGTTCATCTTCCCGCGATCGCTGCGCTGGCTGATGGATTCGATGGCGGTCGTCGCCAGTGAAACCTACACTTCGACATCTTCACCGATCCAGTTCGCCGCCGTTCGCGCCTTCGACGGGGGAATCGAAATCGAGGAATACCTCGCCCAGTCCCGACGCATCCTCAAGGCCCTGAGTGCCCGCATCTCACGACAACTGAAAGAGGCTGGCGTCATCACTCCCGAACCGGAAGGCGCTTTCTACCTTTTTCCGAGCTTTGAACCGTTTCGACAGACCCTGGAATCACGGGGAGTTGGTACCAGCGTGGAACTCTGCCACCTGCTCCTCGAAGAAACCGGCGTAGCCGCTCTTCCGGGCGCCGTTTTCGGTCGCCAGCCCGCCGAATTGACGGCCCGCCTGGCCTACGTTGATTTCGACGGTGGACGTGCCCTGACGGCAGCACGACGAACGCCCCTGCGAGGAGAACTCGACAAGGAGTTTCTCGACTTTTACTGCACGGCACCGATTGAGGCCACCGGACGAATCTGCCGCTGGATCCACGACGTCGCCCGCTAGACAAACCTCTCCAGGAAGGCGCGGATCTCGCGGCGGGCTTCCGGCGTCTCCTGGTGAGCGACATCGTAACGCAGTAACTTCCAGTGATCCGGCGCGCCCATCTCCGAATAGACCCCGTTGAGGTGCTCTTCGATCGTGTCCAACCCTTCCGGAGGAGTCAATGAGTCCCGCCTGCCGGCGACTCCAAGATGCGGCCGCGGGGCGATCAGGGCATTGATCTCGGCCGTGCTGAAGTACTTGAGCAGACTCGGGACGTAGTAATAGACGCCGTGCTCGCTGAGCGCCCTTCGCCGCAGCAACGACTGGAAATCGGTCAGACAGCAGATATCGACAGTCACCTTGATCCGCCGGTCGAGAGCGGCAACCCACCAGGCCATCGTGCTCCCCATCGACATTCCAAGGGTGGCAACCCGGTTCGGGTCAACCTCGGGCCGGCCGACCAGGTAGTCAAGGGCACGGATGCTGTCGTAGACCATCATCCCCCAGAGAACCTCTCCCTGCCAGAGCATTGCCTTGAAGGTATCCATCTCGCTGGTGTGGCTCCGTTCACCGAACACCCACGTGTCGATACAGAGGCCAACCCATCCCATTTCCGCGATAACCTCAGCATAGGGTGGAGAGGAAAGGTATTCCCGCCCGTTGAGAAACTCTTCTTTCCCGATCTTGTAACCTCCCCCGTGAGAGTGGTTGTAGAGCACCGCCGGTACCGGGCCGGAGGGTTGAGAGGGGCGGATCAGGTAGGCCGGCACTTCCTCAATCCCGTTTAGATCGAGTGAGAGTTTCTCCAGGACGTATCCTGGCCGGTCTTTTTTCCAAATCGTATTCGCCGAGATCGGTCGGTTTCGGGCCGGAAGGTCGCCCAAGAGGCGGTAGAGAACCTGTCGGCGCTCTTCGGGATCATTGGGGAGCTTTCCAGACTGCAGTATTCTTGCCGAACCGGGCAACACGGATCCCATTGTAGACAAAGCCCCGGCGGCCATCACGGATCGTCGATTGATTTTCTTCATGGTTCGGATCCTCTGTTCCAGAGTACTGCCTGAGGACTTACCCGTCGAACGCTTCCTACGAATCAGACCAACCAGAATAATCGGACAATTCAGATTAGTGCGACCGGCCAGACACCTCCCCAGCCAATTCTTCGAACGACAGGTTCAGGATCGGGTATGCCTGCCACTCGGCATAGTCGTAGTGCCACCACTCGTATGGATAGGGAAGAAAGTCCTGCTTCTCCATCGCGTCCCTTAGAATGCCTCGATTGTGCCGTTCCTCCTCGGTTCCGCCTGCGAAATCCAGGTGAGCCCGTTCGGTGAAGTCGTCGTACCCACTCGGCATCGGCAAGGCGCGCCCGGTCTTGAGATCATACAGCGTCAGGTCTACGGCGCATCCCCGATTGTGACGCGACCCCCTTGCCGGGTCGGCGACGTAGTTCCGTTTCGCGACCGGCGTCGCCTCCCAGAAAAGCCAGGTCACAGACCACGGACGGTAGCCATCGAAGATCAGAAGCCCCAGTCCCTGTTCGCCAAGCTCGCGTCCGGCCGCAACCAGCGCCTCTGCCGCGGGACGCTGCAGGTAGGCAACCGGGCGAGTGTACATGACTGCACCCATGAAATTGCTGGCGGTGGCGTATCGGATGTCAAACCTGAAATTCGTGCCGAGCCTGGAGAGGTCAACCAGGTCCGGCTCGCGGACGGCACCCTTTTCGCGGGGAGGAACCTGGAGGGCGGCTTCTCGGCGGAGGGCTTCGAGCGATCGCGCTGAAGTCGAGGGAACCGCCTCTGCCGAAGAGGCGATCTTCCGGGGTTGACCGCAATGGAGGCCCAGAAGTCCCAGCAGAAACAGGGTAACCACGAGTGTCCGCTTCGGGCCTTTGAGATTCCCCAATGGGCCCCTCTCATTTCCCCGGAGAGGAAGCCCGGCCACCATTCCCTCCCGCTTTCTCCGTTCCACCACTCTCACCCCTCCCGAATCGCCTGTTCCATCGCCTCACAAAAACGGTCCAACTCCGGGAGGCTGGTGTAAACGCTCGGAGTCACCCGAATTCCTTCAAAATCGTCGTGTTTGATCGTCGTCACCAGGATCTTATGGTCCCGCCAGAGGTAGGAACTCAACTTCCCCGATTCAATTCCTTCGATCCGGACATTCGCCAGACCGCAGGAGAAGCGCGGATCGAGACTCGTATTCAGGACCACCCGGGGGTTCTCCGTGAGGCGCCGGGCCCAGTAATCCTTCAGATAGCGCATCCGCGCCTCCTTGCGCCGTGCTCCGATCCCCTCGTGGAAGAGGACTGCGTCGGAGACGGCCAGGAAATTGGCGGCTGGGTGCGTCCCGATTTCCTCAAACTTCCGGATGTCCCCCTTCTGGCTGTGCGATCCGGCCATCAGGGGCCAGAGACTCTCGACCCGATCCTTTTTGACGTAGAGCATCCCGGTCCCGTGCGGGGCAAAGAACCACTTGTGCAGGCTGGTGGCGAAGTAATCACAGTCGAGGTCGCCCTGTTCGAACGCGAGGTGCGCAAAGGAGTGGGCGCCGTCCACGATCAGGGGTACGCCATGGCGACGGGCCATTGCCGATACCGCTTTGACGGGTAGAATCTGCCCGGTCAGGTTGATGACGTGGCACATCAGGATCAGTCGCGTCCGTTCCGTAATCTGCTCCTCGAAACGGCGCACGATTTCGGCTTCGTCCTCCGCAGGAACCGGGATCGGAAACTGTTTCAGGACGATACCGTTCCGCTCCTCCAACTGCTTCCAGGTGTTGATCATCCGGGGGTAGTCCTGGTTGGTCGTCAGCACCTCGTCGCCGCGGTTCAGGTCGAAGCCAAACTGGCAGATTTCCAGCCCTTCAGAGGCATTTCGGGTAATCGCAACTTCTTCGGGGTCACAGCCGAAAATTCGCGCCAGTCCGTTCCGGACGTTCTCCTTCTGCGGTTCGAGGATCCGCCACAAGTTGTAGGCCGGCAGCATGTTCCCGAAGTCCTGGTAGCGTTTGAGTGATTCCTGGCAGGTGGTGATCGACGGACTGACTCCCCCGTTGTTGAGGTTGATTGCCGAACGATCGACCGAGAACGCCTGCTGGATCTGGAACCAGAAGTCTTCGTCCCGGGCGACTTCTTCCGCGGGGATCGATGCTCGTTCCACCTCCGCAGCCGCCTCGAGGGCACGCATGAATCCTGCAGGACTGGCCACCGCGGGGGGGATGACCGCTGGAACCCACATCGAACTCAAAATCTGACGCCGGTTGAACATCTGCGTTACCTCGCTCTGCGAAAGAACCCCGGATTCGACGACCTGCCGGGGCAGGGCGAATCGAAGAGAACCCGGTGCCTTCTGAATCGAATACTGGCGGTTATAATAACCCCTCGCTCCACCGGATACACGTCCCAGTTTCGAGGCAAGGCATGTTCGACTCATTTATCGGCGAAGGAATTCCGCCGCTCATCTTCTGGCTCTTCGTCTCCCTGGGAATCATCGTGCAGGGAATCGGGAAATCGGGCTTCGCCGGAGGAGTCGGCATCCTGACCATTCCGCTGATGATGCTGGTGATGCCGGTGGACAAAGTCGTGGCGACGTTGCTGCCGCTGCTCATCCTCCTCGACTTCAACGCCATCTATCACCATCGCCACAACAAGGTCTGGCGCCACGTTTTCGCCATATACCTCCCTTCTCTGATCGGGATTCTCGCCGGAGCGGCAGTCTGGTGGTGGATCGGGAAGGAAGGCGTTGGAGAGTACTCCGTCGCCATCAAGCGGTTCGTGGGAGTGATCGCAGTCTTCTTCGCGATCTACATCCTGGCCAAAGACCGGGCCATGCGATGGGTCGAACACTTTGACTTTGGTCCCCGCTCAGCCTTGGGCTTCGGCTCCCTCGCCGGGCTGACATCGACGATCGCACACGCAGCAGGTCCAATTGTCAGCCTCTACATGTTCTCTCAGGGAATGGGAAAAAGCCTCTTTGTCGGGACCACGGCGTGGACCTTCACCCTGATCAACCTGACGAAGTTGCCGTTCTACGTCGCGGTCGGACTGGTACGCCGGGACGTCCTGGTCTTCGACGCCGTGCTGATCGGCCTCATCCCGCTGGGGTCTTTTCTCGGCAAGTGGATGCACGACAGGATCCCCGAGCAGGTCTTCAACCGTCTCATCATGGTTTTCGTTTTGCTGGCCGGGGTTCAACTGATCAGTAACGTCAACCTGGTCCACCTCATCCTGGACACCGTGATCCGTCCCTGGCTGGGGAACGGATAAAAAGTTGATTCAACGGACCTGCTGTGTAGAATCGCTTCTGCACCTCCCCACGGGCAGTCAGAGAACTGGTTCTGCAACTGCAACATCGTTGGGACTGAACGATCAGGATTGGAGATGAGCGCCCCATGCGGCATCGCAAGACAATTGGCCTCTTTCTCGGCCCGGTTCTCTTTCTGCTATTCCTGATCGTGCCCCAACCCGAGCAGATGCCGCTCACCGCCTGGCGGGTCGCGGGAGTCACGGCTCTGATGGCGACCTGGTGGATCACCGAGGCGATCCCCATTCCAGCGACAGCACTCCTTCCCATCGCGCTGTTTCCGATTCTCGGGGTGATGCCCTCCGCGCAAGTGACGCCCTCCTACGCCAACCACCTGATCTATCTCTACCTCGGCGGGTTCCTGATCGCCGTCACCATCGAGCGCTGGGGCCTTCATCGTCGACTGGCCCTGATGACCATCGCGATGGTCGGTGTCAGCCCCAACCGGATCGTACTGGGATTCATGATCGCGACAGCCTCCCTCTCCATGTGGATCAGCAACACGGCGACGACGATGATGATGCTCCCGATCGGAGTGGCCGTCGTCGGCCAGGCCCTCGTCATGGCCGGGCTCGAAGACGAGTACACGGGACGCGAGCACGAGTTCAGGTTCGGCACCTCCCTGATGCTGGGCATCGCCTACGGAGCATCCATCGGCGGCGTGGCGACGCTGATCGGCACACCTCCGAACGCGATCCTCGCAGGGGTCATCGAAAAGACCTATGGGCAGAGCATCAGTTTCGTGGCCTGGATGAAGGTGGGGCTGCCGATTTCCGTCATCATGCTGATCTTGACCTGGCTGTACCTCACACGGTTCGCCTGCAGGAGCGAAATCGACAAACTCCCCGGCGGGCGCAAGCTGATCCGGGAAGAACTTCACAAGCTGGGACCGGTCTCAAAGGAGCAGAAGTGGGTCCTGGCAGTCTTTCTGGTGGTGGCGGGCGCCTGGATCTTTCGGGGAATGGTTCCATGGAAGGCCCTGTCCATGGTCGGTGATGCCACGATCGCGATTGTGGGGGCGACGGCGCTCTTTCTGATTCCCTCGGACTGGAAACGGGGTGTCTTTCTCCTCGACTGGAAGACCGCCGTCAAGCTGCCCTGGGATATCATCATTCTCTTCGGAGGCGGCTTCGCCCTTGCCGACGGGTTCAGCAGCAGCGGCCTTTCGGAATGGATTGCGGGAGCCCTTCGCGGACTCGGTTGGATCAACCCGATTGTCCTCATCGCGGTAGTCGCCCTGACCGTGATCCTCATGACCGAGATCGCGTCCAACACGGCCACCGCGTCGGTAACCCTGCCCGTGGTCGGCGCTTTTGCCGAGGCGGTTCACCTCCATCCCTACGGACTCATGGTGACGGTCGCAGTCGGAGCGTCGTTCGCGTTCATGATGCCGGTTTCAACACCGCCCAACGCCATTGTGTTCAGCAGTCGAAGGGTTACCATTTCCCAGATGGTTCGGATCGGCTCAATCCTGATCCTCATTGGCACGGCCGTCCTGGTCTCGATCGTGGTGTTCTGGCTCCCGACCGCCTGGGGCATCAACCTCTTCAAGTTTTCCGCATCGCCCGTCCCGCTCCAGTAGGCGGTTTTCGGGACACGAACAAAGCTGCCTTGCCCGTAACGGTTTAAGACGAGTTGTGCACAAAGAGTGCGACCAGGATCCCGCCGAACGCCACGGCTCTTGACTATTCCGACGACTGCAGCAGGGTCTGGTTCGAGCCGATAGCGCGATTCGTCCAGGATCTTCAGCACATCCATTTGAAGTTTCAGCGGCGGAATATCTCACGCAGTGAACCAACCACCGCTTGCTTCACCTCCTCCATTGGGGCTCGCGCCCCGGACTCCCGCTCCAGTGACGTCATGGGACAGTCCTTGATACCGCATGGATTGATCAGACTGAAGTAGCTCAGGTCGGTACTCACGTTGAGCGCAAATCCGTGGAACGTCACCCACCGTCGGACGCCGACGCCGATCGAAGCCAACTTGCCTCCGTCGGTCCAGACGCCGGTCAGCCCATCTCTCCGGTAGCCGCGAACCCCGAAAACGGCGGACGCGTCGATCAAAGCAGATTCCAGATCCCGCAGATATCGATGGAGATCCCGGTTCCTCCTCCGGAGGTCGATGTGGGGGTAGCCGACCAGCTGTCCGGGGCCATGGTAAGTAATGTCTCCCCCCCGGTTGATTCGCCGGACGTCGATCTCACCTCGGCCGACCGCGTCCTGGGCCAGCAGGTTCGCATCGTCTGCCCGACGACCCAATGTGAAGACGTTCGGGTGCTCGACCAGGTGGACTCGTTCCGCCCCTCCAGAGGCTACCTCCTCGACGGCCTTGAGCTGAAGCTCGTATGCCTCATCCCAGGACATTCTGCCCAGATCGACCAATTCCATCCTGCCGCTATTGTCCGGGTTTGAGCCGGGGGTTTTCAAATTGTTAGAATCTCTAAGGTTCGAACCAATGCGTAGGCTCCACCGGATTATTCAGGGCGAAACTCGAGGTCCCTTCGTCATCACGCTGACGGTGTTGACCTTCGTCGTGTTCACTCGGGAGTTCGGACGGCTCGCAGAGCTACTGATCCAGCGGAGCGCCGAGCCAGTGACCGTCGCCCGTGTGGTTCTCTACCTGCTCCCGACGATTCTCGTATTCACGGTGCCGTTTGCCTTTCTGATCGGAACCCTGATCGGCTTCAGCCGGCTTTCGTCTGACAGTGAAGTAATCGCGATGCGCGCAGGGGGAGTGAGCGTCTACCAGATGCTTCGCCCCGTCATGACCGTGGCGGTGGGCGTGGTGGTAGCGACGGCTGTGTTCACCTTCTACCTTTCACCGGAAGGCAATTGGCAACTTCGACTGCTCCGTCACAGTGTTCAGATCACTCCTACCTACAACCAGATCAAGCCGAGGGTGTTTTTCGAAGAGTTCCCCAACACGCTGCTCTACGTCGAAGACATCGATCTGAACACCGAGACCTGGGACGGTATCTTTCTGGCCGATTCGTCGGCCCTGGACGAGGAACGCGTGATCCTGGCCCGCAGAGGTCGCCTGCTCAGCGACGAGAAGGGACAGCGGATTCAACTGCACTTCGAGTCGGGTACGGCCTATACCGTCTCCAAGCAGAATCCTGAGCGAATCACGATGAGCCGGTTTGCGACGCTCGACATCCCGATCGATCGACCTCAAGGCGAGCCTGAAGGAATCGAAGTCAAGCGGGATCGTGACATGACCCTGATGGATATCGTAAACAGGCTGCGCTCCCCCGACGGGGAGAACTCGCACGAAGACTGGGTGGAGTTGAACCGTCGTATCGCGCTTCCCTTAGCAGCCCTTGTCTTCGCGGTCCTGGCCGTAACCTTCGGAGTCCGGACACCTCGCAAAGGAAGGGGCTACGGGCTGATCATCAGCGTCACTCTGGCCTTCATCTACTACATCCTTTTCGCGACGGGCAGCAGCCTGAGCAAGAACGGAGTCCTCCCAATCTGGCTGGGGGTCTGGGGGGCCAATCTGTTTGCGGGGGCGCTGGCGGTTGCGTCGCTGCGGTTTGCCGAGCACGATTCCCCGATTCTTCACCGGCTTGCCAATACGGCGGCCGCGGTTTGTATCACCTGTGTGATCGAGCGCTGGCGCGCCCGGTTAGGCAACGTTATTACCGGAGTTCGCTCCCGCATGGAACAGCGATCCTGGAGGCTTCCGGTCATCAGGTTCCGCCTGGCACGAATTGTCGATCTATTCATGGTGCGTTCGTTCCTGGCCAATTTCTTGGTGATTCTCCTGGTCTGCGACTTGCTGGTGTGCCTCTTCACCTTCTTTGAGGTCATCGACGACATCTTTCGGAACAGCATCTCGTATCGCGTCGTGATCAACTACTTCGTTTTTCTCCAGCCTCACCTCCTGATGTTGCTGGTGCCGATCTCGGTCCTGATCGCGACTCTTGTGACCTTCGGATCTCTCGAGAAATTCAACCAGATCACCGCGTTCAAATCGTGCGGCATCAGTATCTATCGAATCGCCATACCGGTCATTGTTCTCGCCCTGATGGTGAGTGGTTTCATTTTCGTGCTCCAGGAATACGTGCTGCCCTACGCCAACCAGCGTCAGGACAGCCTCCGCAACACGATCAAGGGCAGTCCAACACAGATCTCGCAACCGGGACGCCACTGGATTTTCGGCGAGGACGGCCGCCTCTACAACTACTACCTGTTCAGTTTCAAGCGGAGGACTTTCGTCGAACTGTCCGTCTATCAACTGGATTTCAAACACGACGAAATCGCCGAGATGGTGTTTGCCCACCAGGCCGAGTGGGACTCGGTTCGCGAGGACTGGTTGCTCAGGAACGGCTGGTATCGGGACTTCAGGAATCAGAACTTCTCAGCGTTCCATGCCCAGAGCTTCGAGTTTTCAGAACGCCCCGAGTTCTTTGACGAGCAGGTTCGTGACTCCAGCAAGATGACCTTTAAAGAGCTGAGAAAGTACATCGAGAACCTGCAGATCGGTGGCTTCGAGGTCGATTACCTGAAGACGGAACTCTACAAAAAGCTGTCTTTCCCCATCGTCAACGTGATCATGGCGCTCCTGGGAGTTCCATTTGCCCTTACCATGGGACGAAAGGGCCGACTCTACGGAATCGCGGCGGGAGTCCTTCTGGGGATTGCCTACTGGGGAGCGTTTGGCGTCTTCGACGTCCTGGGAGCCAACGGGTTGCTGGCTCCCATCTTGGCGGCCTGGGGTCCGAACGTAGTTTTCGGAACGAGTGCGACCATCCTCCTGACCATGGTTCGCACCTGACCTTGAACGGACCACGCTAGTTCATGAGCGCGGCAAAAGTATGTTGAATGCCCTCGACGGGAATCCGAACCCGAACCCGCTCGTGGCCTCTCCGATCCACATTGATCCGAAGTTCAGCTCCCTCCTTGACGACCAGGACCATCTCGTCCCGCTCCATAACCTCGACCAGGGTGACATCAGGGCAGTTTCTCAATTCTGAAAGGACGGCCTCAATCACCGGTCGATATTGTTCCAACTCCCTCCGGGCATCGGCCAGGTCCTCTTCGGGCACGAATGCCATGACAGCGTCCACTGCAGCCAGAGGAACGGGAAGATAGATGGACGGAGAATCCGGAGACTCGAACTCGACTGTCGCGAAGCCGGCCTGGAAAACGGCAATCGCCAGAGCCATGGTCAACGCCGACACAGTCGCAAGCAGTCCAACACCCAGTTTGATCAGCATGACGTTACTCCGACGTATTCACTTCGTCGATCCAGACCCGGACCATGGATTCTCCATCATTGACGGTCACGAGGTCCATCGCGCCGACCATCTGGAGAGCCTCGATGCCGGCCTTCAGGTCCAGCGTATCCCCTTCTCCGGAAAGGAGCGCGTCAACAACACTGACCGGAATGTTGACGAGAACCTGGGTCCCCGAACCCTCAATTGACCGAACGAAGAGTTCGTCACCTTCGAGTGCGATCCGGACCCGGTCTTCTCCCGAATCAATCGATGCGAGTTCATAGCTCCCCTGGGCCTTGATTGTCTCCCAGATAGCTCTTATCTCGGGCACAGTGAGTTCCTGCTCGCCCAGCTTGATGCGACCCTGATTGAATTCTTCGCTGTCGATCACAGGCAATACCGCCTGCACCAGGCTGAGCGGAACGTTCACTTTGACCGCGTCAGACTTTTCAGGGCTCTGCACCCGGACGTGCAGCCAGTAGTTCGCCCCCTGGGCCGCACACACGGAGGTGTAAATCGCCACGGTTAAAACCAGCATCCTTTTGAGATTCATCATTTGCTCCTTCTGACACCTACTACGGATCGGCGATTCGGAAGGTTCATTCGAGTCCTGGGAATTTGATTGGATAAGAACGTATGGCGGACGTGGACGAACCGAAAAACGGTGCGGTTTGGAGGAAGGAGTCACAGCAGGGTTGGATGGATCCCTTTGGGCGTGGAAGGCGCTGCCAGGAAGGTCTTCGGGGACTTACTGCGGCCCCTCGGCAATTTATGGAGCACCCGGCGGGTCTCTGCCGAGATCACCAGCGCGCCCCGGGGGTCTGGACCTAGTGTCCTGTCACGCATCATATGACGCTTTCAGAGCCCCGGCCGGATCCGTGCCTGAACACCAGGCTATGCTACCATGCTGATCAGGCATGCCTCCCAGGATTATCCAGGATCTGAAGATCTCGAGCAGACTGCTGTTGAGGCGAGGCAATCCCGTCAACCTCATCGTTTTCGTGACGTCCAAGTGCAATCTGCTCTGCCGGCACTGCTTTTACTGGGAAGAACTGAATCTCAAGAAGAATGAACTGACGCTGGACGAGTTCGAGAAGATCAGCCGCTCTCTTCCGAACCTTCTCTCGGTCTCCTTGACCGGCGGAGAGCCATTCCTTCGCAAAGACCTCCCCCAGATCGCCGAGTTCTTCTCGAAGAACTCCGGGGCCCGGAATATCCAGATCCCGTCCAACGGCTTCCTGGTTGACCGGACCGTGGAGCGTGCCGGCGAGTTACTTTCGAGAGTCCGCACCTCCCGGGTCTGCGCGGGCGTTTCACTAGACGGCCCCAGGGAGATCCACAACGAGATCCGTCAAAACCCCAAGAGCTTCGACCATGCAGTCGAAACGCTCCGGGAACTCAAGAAGCTGAAGCCCAGCTTCCCCAACCTGTCAGTGGGGGTGGCCCTGACGGTCTCCCGCGCCAACCAGGACCGGCTTGACGACTTCCTCTCCTTCGTGGAAGGTGAACTTCATCCCGATGCCATCACCGTCACTCTGGCGCGAGGGAATCCCATGGACCCTTCCCTGAAAGAGGTCAACCTCGAGGTCTACCAGAGGGTGGCTCGGAGAGTGGTGGAATACCGGCGCCGGAACCGTTTGACCGACGACTGGGCAGACCGGCTGGTGATTTCCAAAGAAGAGGAGACCTACCGGCTGATCGGTGAGGCCGCCCAGGCAACCGAGCGGATCAATCCCTGCTTCGGAGGAGAATTGATCGGAGTCGTCAGTGAGACCGGCGAGGTCTACCCGTGCGAAATTCTCGATCGAAGCATGGGCAACGTCCGGGATTTCGACTGCGATCTCGCGGCCCTCTGGAAAGCTCGCGCGGCAGGCGACGCCCGAGCCTACCAGAAGACACTGGGCTGTCAGTGCACCTATGAGTGTGCCATGAGTGTCAACACGCTCTTTACCCCGCGCAGGGCCCTGCGCATCGGGGCCCGTTCGCTTCTGAAGCCGCCACCCTCCCGGCGATAAACGTACCTCCCCAAGAGAGGGCGGCCAGCGCAAGGCGAACGTAGATCCAAAAATGATCCGGGATTGGAATTCTTTTCATTTGGCACTCGAATTGTGCGCAAAATCTCGACCGAAATCACGGGGTTGTGGTACTTTTTCAGCTTCTGCGATGCACGATCCGGTCAAACTCTGCCCCCGATGCAAGACCTGCTTTACTCTCGCCGACCTCGTCGAAGACAGTCGGGTAAAGCTCATCGGAATGAACCTGGACCATGCAGACGCCAATCTCAATTTTTACTACTTCAATCACGAGACCCCCGGTTGCGGTACAACATTCGCGGTTCAAGTCGAGGCTTTTCGGAAACTCGTCACCGAGCCTATCCCCCGACAGGTGCTGCGGGGCGATGAAGCCTGCGACGATCACTGCATGAACCTACTCAGCAGCTATGACTGTGGGCAGGACTGCCGGTGGGCCCCATACCGGCGCCTGTTTCGCCGACTCGTTGCAATCAAGGAAGGCATGGGACCCGCCTAGCCACGGTGTCCTGAGTCAGAAATTCGGACGACGCTGGAGGCAACCGCCAATTCTGCCCACAGCATCTCGACGAATAGCATAGCCAGGCTCATCCCGGCAAACCCATTTCCTCGATGTCGCCGAAGGTAGCTCAGGAAGGAAAAGTTCGCCCCCACGAAAACCCCAAACAGTAGCAATGCCCACTGGGCGGGCAGCCAACCCCAGACCGCGCTCAGGCCAAGGAGGAGGAGAATGGGACCGGGGAGGCCGAGCGACAGAATCCGCCCCAACCGGTGCGCGCGGAAGGAGAAGGCCTTCTCCTTCCGATCGGCCCGGAGCTGCCTCAATGCGCGTATGCGCTGCCAGTCCTCGACCAGGATGTCCCACAGGCCGTACTCCTTGAGGTGAATGCCCTGAATCCTCCAGTCAATCACGAACCGGTACCCGCGGGAACCGAGCGACATTCCCAGTTTGAAATCCTCCGCCTTGAAGAGACCCTCTTCGAAGCCACCCACTGTATCCAAGACCTCCCGACGGACCAGCAACATCGCGGTGTGAACAAACGGGCTCTGCGTTTCGGTAATTCGATAGAGATACGAGGTGGCCAGGTTCTTGAAGTTGGAGAAGAATCCCGACGAAGGGATGTCCTCGGAATAGCATCCCAGCGCCCCGGCTATGTCCGCCCGGTGCGTGTACAGATCAATGGTTTCTCGAAAGAAGCCGATCGCCCTGGCGGGAAGCAAGACGTCGGCATCGAGGAACAACAGGTAAGGATGTCGTGCTTGAACTGCACCCCGGTTTCTGGCCGAGGCCGGACCGCTCCTGGCCTTCAGTGCAACAGTCCGCAGTGGGAGTTGACCGGCGAACTCTCCGCAGACGGCGGAGGGCTCATCCGTGGAACAGTCGTCCACAACGATGATTTCGCACTCGGTGAGATCGTTCTCTACCAGTGCCGCCAGGCAGCGGCGAAGAAAACAGGCTCCATTGTGGACCGGGATCACTATTGAGATCGGGAAGGATTTCGCCAGATCATCGCCTGGCTTCCGTCGGGCAATTCCCATGTGTCAACTCGAGGCCAATTAAGCGTTTCCAGAGCTGCGTAGACATCCCGGTTGTAGAGAGTGATATAGGATATCCCCTGGCTTCCGCTTTTACCAACGACCCAGTCCGTCTTCTTGAGCCTGTCCGGCCAGCCCTCCGTGATTCCGAGGCGAAAGACCGTCAATTCGATTCCACGCTCGGCGGCTTTGAGTTCGAGAGCACCAGGATGGAAGAAGGTTGCGTCGGGCACGAATCCGACCTGGTCACCTGAAGACAGGTGGCCGAGGATGTCGGCATAGTGCCAGTTCTCACGGCGAGGTGGCCCGACAACTCCAAAGTAGTTCGACTCGAACCAGACCCATTCCTGCCGCATCCCGACGAAGTCGGGGTCGGGGTCCAGAGCAAAGAGGGCGATCTTGCCGGGGTCCAGGGGAACCGCAAACGAAATCAGGAGAAACTGGAGCGAGGCCCAACCGGCCACCAACTGGAAGGCCCGGGGGCGATCGACGAAACCCTGGTAGAGGATCAACACGAGGGGCACCACAAAGGGCATGGCATAGCGCGGGTCCTTGGCCTTCAACAGGCCCAGGAGCAGCAGTCCGCCAACCAGAGTCACGGTCACGATCCCCGTCAGGACGCGCGAGCTCACAAGCTCGGATGCAGTTCGAGTGTTCCCTGCCCGGTAAGCAGCGGCCAGCCGCCAAACAGCCCAGAGAAAGGCAACCGTGAGGGGAAGAAAGAGATAGTAGCCCGCCAGGCAGCGGGGGTAGTAGACCCAACCCAGCAGGCTCCAGACCTCCGGATCCTGTTCCCACCCTGCCCCGGCCGTGGTCAGGCGGAAACGCTCGATAAGCGAATTCAGGTTGGGTAGGTACCAGAGGAACGCCGGTGGCATTGCTACCAAAACCGCATCCAGGAGATTTCTCAGTGACAACGGCCGACGCGGAGATCTCCAAAGACAATAAAGGACGCCCGGAACCACAAAAGCGATAAAGGTCCACTTGAGAAGGAGCCCGGCGGCGACCGAGAGGCCGAAACCCAGTGTCCACTTCCGCTCCAGAAAACAGTCGCTTCGTAGCAACAGGAAAAGCGCCAGCGCCAGTAAGCCGGAAAGCGAAGGGTCCAGGAGCGATTCCCGGCTCGTCCATGCAAGCAGGGGCAGCATCAGGACAAGATGCCCGGCGAGAGGAGCCCACCGGCTCTCTGCAGAACTCCAGGCAAGCCGGAATGAGAAATAGCTCAACAGGACAAGGCCCGGCAAGTTTGCCAGGAAAGGCAGCCAGCAAGTTGGCCCGAACAGTGCAAAGAACAGGGCCTCGACCAGATAATAGAGCGGCGGATAGTAGTCACTGAGATGGATCAGGGTGGAAAATGACGCACCGTCCCGCAGGGCCTCGTAGAAGGACCAGCCCATCCTCTGGTGATAGGCCATATCCCAGGCCGGAGGCATCTGATTCAGCGCCTGCCAAACGGCGTTGACGGCCAGAATGGCAAAAAACCCGACAGCCCACGTCCCGACGACCTTTGCCGGGATCGCCTTGCTGTTCATCGCTTCTCTCGCGGTCAATCCGGCTTCTCCCGGTCACGAAGAAACCGGCTTAGTCCTTTCAAGTCGTCGGTGTTGATCAAATCGACGCCGGCTTCCTCCAGAACGGCCCATGCACTTGCCCGGTCAGGAATCGCCCACAACCGAACCCGGTACCCACGCTCATGGGCGGCGGTCACGAATTCCTGGAGGTTCTCAAGCTGTGAAGAGGGCATCTCTCCGTCTCCCGACCAGGTGAAATAGCGACTGTAGTCATCACTCAACCAGGACATAATGCGCGGACTCATTCCAAGGTTGAGGTCGGAGAAACGCCCGTCGATTGTCGCCGGAAGCACCCTGTCCCCGAGCATCAAAGACGCGGCCCGGTTGCCCGATACGATCACCGAGACGGGCCCTCGGTGGAGCACGTCGCTCTCGGCAACTGAGAGGATGTCCCGGTAGGAGAGCAGCAGATCTCTCAACGCAGGCCAGGCCTCTTCTCCATCCGTCTTCACGTCGATCCAGAGGAAGAAATCCTCCGCTCCGGGCTGAACTGATCCACTGTTCTCCCCGACCCGGTTCCTCAACGGCTCGAGATAGAGCCCTTCAAGAGTCCTCCCGGGCACCACCTCGGGTCTCTCGTGGGCAACCAGGAACTGCCCGTCCAGATAGAACACGTCGGCCTCGACGCTGCAGAAGCCCTGCTCAAGCGCATCGAACAGCGGCCGATCGTGCAGGTAATCGTTGTGAGCATGGGCGCGAGTGAGCGGCAACGATTGTCCCGGCACAGGGCTGATGAGTGCCGCCAAACCGAGCCCCATCAGGAAATAGAGAGGGAATTTGGTCCGTTTCATCCAGGGCAGAGTGTCCTCCAGGACGGTTTCTGATTCAACCCACGTGGGACAGTTTTGCAGTTTGCGGCAATTCCGTCACACTGGAGGGTTTTCACTAGAATCACGTAACGCACTTTATTTTAAACCACTTAAACATTTTCCTCCGGTGGCACACGAGTTGCTCTAAGGGTTTGGCAGTAAGAGTGGGCAGGTCAGCCCGGAGTTCGTACTTGTTTGGCCGGGTGCTGCCCGTCGGGGAGATGGAATATGTCCGAGACGAGAACTTTAGAATCAGCTCAGACTGCAACTCACGCGATCAACCCTGACGTTTTGCGGGATGAGAGCGGCGGTCGATCGATGGACAAAAAACCGCAACCATCCGTTGTTGGCCTGACTCATGAAGAAGTTGCGCACCGCCTGGAAAAGTACGGACACAACGAGCTCCCCGAAAAGAAAACGAACCCGGTACTGCAATTCCTTTCCTATTTCTGGGGCCCAATCGCGTGGATGATTGAAAGTGCCGCCATTCTGTCGGCAATCGTTCAACACTGGGCTGACTTCGGCATCGTGGTCACCCTGCTGGTTGGAAACGCCATCGTCGGATTCTGGGAAGAGTACCAGGCCGGCAACACCGTCAGCGCCCTGAAATCGAGGCTGGCGCTGCGCGCAAAAGTCAAACGGGATGGACAATGGAGCACGGTTGAAGCCAAAACGCTGGTTCCCGGAGACCTGATCCGGCTGAGACTGGGCGATATCGTACCCGCCGATGCGCGGCTTCTCGAGGGAGATCCCCTGGCCATTGACCAATCTTCCCTGACCGGAGAGTCTTTGCCGGCATCCTGCCATTCAGGGGACCTGGCCTACTCCGGGTCGATTGTCAGGCAGGGAGAGATCGATGCGGTGGTTGAATCCACGGGGCTCAATACCTTCTTCGGCCGGACAGCCTCTCTGGTTGAGACAGCTCCCAAGAAAAGCCACTTTCAAAAAGCCATCCTCAAAATCGGCGATTACCTGATCATGATCGCCCTGGTCCTGGTAGCTCTGATTCTAACCGTGGCCATCATGCGGGGAGACCCCCTCACAACCACGATCGAGTTTGCGCTGGTCCTGACGGTGGCAGCCATTCCGGTTGCGATGCCAACTGTTCTGTCCGTCACGATGGCGGTCGGAGCAAGGCTCCTGGCCCGCAAGAAAGCTATCGTCACCCGTCTGGCGAGTGTCGAGGAACTGGCCGGCATCGACGTGCTCTGCTCGGACAAGACCGGCACACTGACTCAGAACCGTCTCACCCTCGGCGAACCCTTCTGTCTCTCCAACGTGTCTCCCCAGGAAGTTATCGCCAATGCGGCCCTGGCTTCCCGAGCCGAGGATGAAGACCCGATCGATTTGGCCGTCCTGGGCGGAGCCGGCCCCGAACAATCATCGGTTGAAATCACTCATTTCCAGCCTTTTGATCCAGTTTCCAAGAGGACCGAGGCAACCGTCCAAAGCAACGGCAAAAGCTATCGAGTCTCCAAGGGCGCCCCGCAAGTGATTCTGCGCCTCTCCTCCAACGCGGACCAGGTCCGGGCGGAGGTCGAGTCCGCTATCGAAGACTTTGCCTCGCGAGGATTTCGTGCCCTCGGGGTGGCCCGGACCAACGAGCGCGACGAGTGGGAATTCCTGGGCATCCTTCCCCTTCTCGATCCGCCGCGGGAAGACAGCAAACAAGTAATTCGGTCGGCAGAGGAACTCGGGATTCGAGTCAAGATGCTGACTGGAGATCAGGTCGCCATCGCCCGCGAGATTTCTCGTCAGCTCGACCTGGGAACCAAAATACTCGACGCTGAGCGACTTGACAGTGATGAGCCCGGATCGGAAACCGCCTTGGCGAGCGCCATCGAGAACAGCGACGGTTTCGCCCAGGTATACCCTGAACACAAATTCCGCATCGTAGACGTCCTCCAGCAGCACGGTCATATCGTCGGCATGACCGGAGACGGAGTCAACGACGCCCCCGCACTCAAGGAGGCTGATGCCGGAATTGCCGTTTCGGGTTCCACCGACGCGGCTCGTGCAGCTGCCGACATCGTCCTGACGAGCCCGGGCCTCTCGGTTATCGTTGACGCGATCCGTGAAAGCCGCCGGATCTTCCAGCGGATGAACAGCTACGCGATCTACCGGATCACCGAAACGATCAGGGTCCTGATATTCATGACTCTTTCGATTCTCGTGTTCAACTTCTACCCGGTGACCGCCGCCATGATCGTCTTGCTGGCGCTGCTGAACGATGGTCCAATCCTCGCGATCGCCTATGACTACGTACGCCCATCTCCGAAACCGGAGAAGTGGAACATGCCGGTGGTCCTTGGAATGTCCACGGTACTTGGGCTGGCAGGAGTAGTCGCCTCATTCGGGCTGTTCTATTTCGCCGAGCACCTGTTCCACCTACCGTCAGGAACGATTCAGACCATGATGTTTCTGAAACTGGCGATTGCCGGGCACCTGACCATTTTCATTACCCGGACCCGGGGACCCTTCTGGTCCCTGCGACCTTCCCCGGTTCTGCTCTGGGCAGCGATCGGCACGAAGGTCCTGGCCACACTCGCTGCCGTCTACGGCATCTTCATGCCGGCGATCGGCTGGAACTGGGCCGTGATCATCTGGGCATATGCCTTCGCCTGGTTCTTTATCAACGACGGGATCAAGATCGCGACCTACCAGCTCTTCGAGGAGCATCCACCAACGCTCTGGGGAGGACAGGCGGTCGAGGTATCCCCGGCCCGAGGTTAGAACATGTACTGGAAACATAAATACAAATCCGCTCTGCCCGGGACATCGGCAAAGCCACTGTCCTCGGGGATGCCGTCCAGAGACGGCCGGAGCCTTAATCATAAAGGAGCGATAAATCATGAAAACCAATAGATTCTTCTTGCTCGTGCTCCTCATAGCCGGGCTTAGCGCCGCCACGGTTTCCGCAACAACTCTTCCGATGCGGCGCCTCGAACTCAGACGATGATGTCTTAACAAAGTCAAAGGTCGAGGAACCCTCTCCCCTCTTCGCGATCGTGCAGAAGGCGGAGCGCGTGGTCGTGCTTGCCTCCGAGAACCGTTGGTCGGATGTCCGCAGCAACGTTCAGTCGCTGCACCAGATCTGGCTCGACTTCGAGCCAGTCGATCCAGCCAGCGTCGAGCCGGCCAGCATGCGCCACATGGAAGGAGCACAGGCTGAACTCGAAACCGTCTCAATGCGTCAAGATCAGACTGCGACGATCCTCGCTGCACACGAAGTCGGGAACACCGCGATGGACCTCTACCAACTCTTTCACCCGACCATCCCTGGCGCGATCCAGCGTCTGGAGGAGCATGAAGCCCGCGCGCTCATGGATGCCTCCCTGGAACGTCCGAAATCTGCCGATGAAGTGTTGGACGGTGCTGACAGCATTTGGCACTACTTCAAACCCGCCCTCATCGACCATGGCGGCGAGGATCTCGCGCTTGAATTTCCAGGGGAACCTCGACCTTCAGCACGATTACCTGGGCTCACACGAGTACAAGGACTTCAAACGTGCGACAGAGTCGTCACTCGCGACCCTGTTCCAGATCGGTCTCCTCTTCGACTAGGCGGTACGACCAGACAGGGAAAGGCAGGCAGTAGGATCATGAGAAACTTGAAACTCGTTAGTTCACCACCACCGCTGGCGAAAGCCGGCCCGGGGACCCCGGAGGCGGCGGAACACAGAAATGGGAAGACCCTTCACCGGATTCTCTTCACTTCTGATCTGTCACGTGCCTCCAAGGAAGCCCTCGAATATGCTGCCGATGTAGCCCGCAAGACGGGCTCATCCCTGACCGGGATTCATGCTTTCAACGTGCCGAGGATTCTTCCCTCCGATCCCGGCTCGTCCCATGGCATCCTGGCTGAACTCAATCGTGAGTACTCCGCCCAGGTTGAAAAGTTCTTTCTCGATCCCAAGCTCGACGGGCTTGACTTTGAAGTCCGTCGAGCCATTCATCCCGAAGGGGCAATCGGCGACCTGATTCTCGAACTGAACGCTGATGTCACTATCGTGGCACGACACCTTCAGAGCAGCGTCGAAGCGTTCTTCCTCGGAGCCGACGCAGAGCGCATCCTCCGCCTGGCCGAGAGGCCGATCTGGGTTGTTCCGCAGGGTGGCACTCGCAGAACGGACTGGAATCCGATTGTCTGTGCGGTGGACTTCTCCAATCCATCAAAGGAGGCGCTCGCATTTGCAATTCGCTTCGCCAGGGACTACGCCTCACCTCTCGTCGTCGTCCATGTCACCGACATTGAGGATGCAGAGGTCGAGGGGGGAGAGAACCGAGCACCTTCGATTGGACGGATTCTCGAAACCGCAAAAGCTCGGACAGAGCTCCTGGTTCGGCGATACGGCGCACCCCACGGAACCGAGTCACTGCTCCTCACCGGTTCTCCGTCGGCCAAGATCCTCGACACAGTGGAGAGGGTCTCCTCCGACCTGCTCGTCATGGGCCTCCACGGGGATCGCGTGCGCGGGTCCGAGGGCCTGGGCCACACGGCCAGTCAGATCCTCCGGACAGCCGATTTCCCAATGATTCTCTGTCCCAGCGCCTGAGGCCTCACCCCCTGACGGTGAGGCCGGAGGGCACCGGCGGCAAGGCACCCGCGGGTGCCTTGCCGCCCGGATTTCTCCCCAACAGGCGAACTCGCACAAATCGAAGCTGCACCGCCTTCTGACGGTCCAAATTCTGCAGGTTTTCCAGCTCGTCCGAATTGAAGTTTAGAATCAGGGTGGGGGAAAATGCATGCGGTCGGAGGCTGGGATCAACCTCCGACCGACGGTGTGGTGCCCATGGAAGGACTTAAAGTTAACCTCAGATGAGGCGTTGACGTTTTTCCCCGTGAGTTCGGGAAAAATAGGAGCGAGTAACCGCGACTACGCCAGCAAGCGCGCCAATCGATACACCAATTGTCAAAAGCAGCATTCCATCACTCATTATGCCTTGGCTCCTTTCATACTTATTTTTACCTTTCTATTAAAGCAAGGAGCGTTCCACGATGATGTCACTCTCTCGAAATTCCCTTTATCGATACCT
Organism: uncultured Acidobacteriota bacterium; assembly: GCA_963777605.1. GTDB lineage: Bacteria > Acidobacteriota > UBA6911 > RPQK01 > JAPXNP01 > CAVZRV01. The sequence goes on along the minus strand of CAVZRV010000029.1, from coordinate 367,827 downwards.
CAAAAGCTTTAGAATCAGCATTTCTGGCAATCCATTCGCTCGAATTAACTGACCCTGGGGAAGCTCGGAAGTGGCATTCTGACTGCGGCAGAAATGCAAACCATGACAAAAGTGCCTCACCTGAGGTTACAACCGCGCCTCATGGACGGTTGATTCCAGCTACTTGCCCATCCCGTCGGGGAGGCCCTTGTAATAGCGGAATCCTTCCACTGCCTTGCCGTCACGCTTCGTTCAGGCGGGCCCGAATCCGGGCTTCCATCTCTTTTGCCTCGGTCGGTGAAAGATTCGGCCCCTTGTACTCTTTCCAGCCCGGGCCCCACTGACTGACGTACTTCATGCCGGCCCGGACCTTCTGCTCAACATACGGGCTGACATCTACCCACGTGTCCGGTTCCGCAGTGTCGAAAAAGAGGAACTCGGGAATCTGGTAAGCCTCGAGACCGTCCTGGATGATCTGCCCCTCGAAGAGAAGCCGCCACATGGCCGCGCGGGTCGCGTCGGCAGCAAAGAACGCGGCAGCCCTGTGGTCTGACTTGTGCCATCGCATGTATCCCGGTCCGGTATCGAAGGCGAGCAGCACGTCGGGCCGGTACTCTCGGATCTTTCGAACAAGTCGCTCCACGATCTCCTTACGATCCTGAAATTCCAGCATCCCGTCGTCATAGCCCAGATTGATGTAGTGATCTTCCGGGATTCCCAACTCTCCGAGGGCGCCCAGTTCCTCCTGGCGTCGAATGCGTGCCAGGTCGGTCTTGGACAGTTTGGGATCCAGCGTCCCGACGTTTCCGGTGGTGAGAATCACGATCCAGATTTCATTTCCGTGATCCTTCAACATGGCCATCGTCCCCTGGGCGTAGGTATCATCGTCCGGATGGGCCCCGATCAACATGATGGTCTTGCCGGACCACTTCTCAACCGGCACGTCGGGTTGGGCCTGAAGCCCGGTGGTGACAAACACCGACAGGAGAAAGATGTGTCCAATCCATTTCTTCATAACGGCTCCTTTCAAAGATAAAAAAAACTCCATGGTTGGAGTGTTTACTGGTTACAGGAATGTTCGCACGTCAGCCCTTCGAAGTCTAAGAGCCCGAGTACACCGACGGGTCGGGGAAGAGCTTAACTCCATCACTCGAAAGCAGTTCAAGATTCGGCAGGATCCGTCCTTCCATATTTCCAGAGAAACCAACCGGCTGAATCGAGGCGTCCCAGTTCAAGGAGAAACAGCGAATGCCAGCCTACATCAATACACGGCGGCCAAGGGAATTCGAGAAAAAGCCGCCACCGCTCAGTTCGTGTTGATTGATGGTTACACTCACCAGTGAGATTCTTCTTTCGGCAGCGGCCCGGTGTAGGAACGCTTGACCTCGAAGATGTTGAACCACTCCCACTTCTCTCCGGTGGAGATACTGAAGGGGAGAATGCCCCAGGCAGAACTGTAAAAGCCGGCGTGGGACGAGTAGTCGATAACCCGGATCGGATAGGTCTCCCGTACCGGGCGCTGTTCGAGGAGAGCGGTCCACTTGTCACCATCGTACAAAGTCACCCAGGGGCTGGCAAGGAAAGGCTTGATGATAATGTCCCCCGGCTTGGCCCGCGGATCCACCCGGCGGAGCATTTTGGCGCCCTGGCGCTCGAAGTAATACCGAAATCCCCATTCACCGGTGAACCAGACGGTCTGTCCCGGTGCTGAGTACCTGGTCACAAGCTGGCGAGCCGCATTCCGGTAGATTCCGGCAAAGCGATAGTCGGCATAGGCTGGTAGCAGGGCAAACAGAGCGGTCAGCAGGGCACCCGCCCAGACCAGGTTTCTTTGGAGATAAGGCTCCGGTGTCCGAAGCTCAAGCCTCCTCACCCACAATAGAACCACGGGAGGAGCAGCCAGAAGGACGTAGCGAACCGAGCCTGCATAGTAGAGCAGCAACGCCGCTGCAAAAATCCCAAAGAACCAGAGTGCCATGACCCGTACCGCCAGGCTGCGGTCAACGAGCGCCGGCACGAACTCCCAGACGACGAGTACCCCGGATGAAAAGAAGAGCACGAAGAGCATAATGTGCGCCCAGTGCCACCCCGGCACGAAGGTGAAGAATGGAACCAGGGCCAGAAGAAGAACCAGCAGGCCGACCCGCGTCCGAAATGTCCCGGAAAATCCGTACCAGATCGCCAGCGGAAAAACAAAAACACTACCCAGATTGACCACAAAACTGAGGGCTTTGACTCCGAAAAGAGACCAGTCAAACGCATCCCGCTTGTTCATGTGCAGGACCGTGTTGACGAGGACGAAGCGATCGTAATGGAGGTAGGCCCGGAAATACCAGAGCACCCAGACTATCAGGGGCAGCAGGAGAAGAGCGGCATATTTGAGGTAGCGCCCGCGGCTCTGTTTCCAGTCCATTACCAGAGCCGCCGAGAGGAGGAGGAGGAGGCCCGCCGATTCGAGGCTCATGAACGCCGCCCCCAGCAGGCTCAACGCCAGCAACGACCAGTCCGAAGCCTTACCGTCCCCGTCCCGGATCTTGAAGAAGCGGCTCACTGCCAGGATCCAGAAGGCAAGGAGGGGAACGTCCGGCATCAGCGTATGGCCCAGAACCAGAAACGCCGGGCAGGTCAGGAGGAGAACTACCGCGGCAAAGCGATGATTCACGAACCTCCGGCTGAGATCCCAGAATCCCCACCCGGCAATCAGTGGAAACACGAGGAACGCCAGGTGCATGACCCATTCCCGGTTCCCGCCGCTGAACCACTGCACCAGCGCCAGGTAGTAGGCAGTCAGAGGCAGGTGACTGTGGCTGGCCGCATCGGGAGCACTGATGCCCTCAAAGACGGCAGGGTAGTCATACGGAAACAGGGGATGCCGGGGAATGTTGCCGGCAATTTCCAGGTAGATGCGGTCGTCAATATGAAATGCCTCTCCCAAAAAAGGCAGGTAGAAACATCCGAGAATCAAGAGGAGGAGAAGCAGAACCCGGCGATTCATTGCTTTCAGCCAGTTGCGTAATTTCCAGGGTTTTTTCGGGCTCGCGACAACTCCGCTCGGTGGAACCATCCGATGTAGATTCGCTCGGCAAGTCGAATCAGTGGCACCTCGGGCATGAGGGCAAAGAAGCGCCAGCGCAATCTCAGCCGGAGATAACGATAGTAGAGCGTGTAGATCGCCATCAGGACGGGTTTGAAGCGGTTGTTGCAGAAGCGCTCAAAGGCGCGACGTTCGAAAAAGCGGCTGATCGTGTTGATCTTGGTCACAAACCGTTTCTGCTCCGGAGAAAGGAACGGGTTATTGTTCTCCGCGAAGTGGAAGTGACTCCAGCCTTCGAGGGTCTCCGGAAACTCCGCTCCGTGGATCAACCTGGCCTTGTCGTAAAGCGTGGTCCCGGGATAGGGAGTGTAGATCGCGACCGGCGCGACTCCGGCGTTGGAGTTGTCGTTGAGAAGATCGAACATGAAGTCGACAGTCTGCAGAGTCTCGGCTCGATCTTCGTTGGGGAATCCGGCCATGAACCCGTACTTCGCGTAAACGTTGGAACCAGCGAGCAACCGGTTGACGTCCCGGACCTGTTCCAGGGTGTTCCGCTTCATGATCTCCTTGAGCCGCTTCTCAGACCCCGACTCAATCCCGATCCAGAGTTCTCGGAACCCCGCCCGGTACAGCTTGTCCAGCATTTCGGGGCTGCGCTTGTGAAGATAGTCGATCCGGCACGGCACCTGGATCAGCAGGTCCAGTTTCTTCTCGATCAGTCGATCGCATATCTCCTCAACCCTTCCCGGGTGCCCGAAGAAGTAATCGTCTTCGATGAAAACGGCACTGACCCCGAACTGTTCAATCAGGCTGGAGATGTCGGATACCACCCGTTCGGCCGAAAAGTAACGGAAGCGCCGCTCGTTGAACTTGAGGTTGTAACAAAATTCACAGTCGTACGGACAGCCGCGGCTGGTGACGATCTGCAACTGGGCCTCGTTGGTCGAAGGAGCCTTCGTGAAGTAGTGCTCCATGCGGATCAGCGAGTAGTTGGGACTCGGGATAACATCGAGGTTTTCGATCATTGGCCGGTAGGGGCCCCAGCAGAGCTCACCGTCTCGTTTGAATCCGACGCCGGCCACTTCGGCCGGGTCACCATTCTCCCGGATGCAGTCCGCAAGTTCGACGAGAGAGATCTCTCCTTCACCCTTGATCACGTAGTCACAAAGTTCGTCTTTCAGAGTCGAACCCGGACAAAGGGTAGGATGCACTCCGCCCCAGACGATGGGCAATTCAGGACGGCGGCCACGAACCGTCCGGGCAGCCCGCAGCCCTCCACGTATCTGCATGCCGGTCATGGATGAAATGCCGACCAGAATGGTGGACTCGTCGGCGACAGCTTCTCGTACCGCCCCTTCGAAGTCAGGCGCGATCCGCTCATCGACGATTTCGACCCGGTAGCCCGATTCCTCCAGCACGGTGCCAAGGTAGAGACAGGCGAGCGGGAGTCCGACATTGATCCCGAAAACATCCATGCCGGTGTTGGGGTAAATCAGGACAACCTTGCCCAAGTCACGTGAAGCGGGGCGCTGCCAGGGATAATGTTGTTCCAGCGGCTCCTTTTTCATGATCAGATCGATCCTATCTTTCCCAATGGGTCACTATTCTAACGCGACAGCCACCGTTTATAGAGATTCCCGGCCAGCCGGGTTACATTCGGAAGCCGGTCCTCGAGACCCGGTTTCAGACGAAGCAGGGGACCGGCCCACGAGGGATGGTTCACGTAGTCACACCCGCCGCAAATTGGAAGGCTCTCGAACTTGCGTTCAAATAGCCACCGCCTCTTCTCGTTGAAAAGCGGCGAATGCCAGGCCTCCCGGATCGACTGCTTCGTCACGTCCCCCACCGCATACTCGGCCTCGGAATCGAAACAGCACATCGCCACCCGCCCGTCGGCCAGGATGGTGATGTAGTGGTAGAGGCGCTCGCAAAAGTTTACCTTGTTCTCGGGTCTGCCGTTGTTGTCCAGCTTCCCCGCCCAGTTGAAGTAGACCGAAAACCTTACCTCGTCGGTTTCCTGCCATTCTTCCTCGAGTTTCCGGCGGGTGTGGCGGTTCTCCGGCACGGTCACCATGGCAATCGAGACCTTTGGTTGTGTCCGATCGAGCGAGTTCCTCTTACGAACGAAATGGAGCACATTATGCCTCACCTCATCGTAGTTCAGACCGATGCGAATTCCCTCGTACGTCTCCTTGTCTCCACCATCGATCGAAACAATCAGGCTGTCGATCAGGTTCTCTGAAAGAATGGCTTCCGTGATCTCCGGCGTCAACCGCGACCCGTTCGTAGTCAGGTTGATGTGGGTCTCCGGAGCCAACTGCCTGGCTTCGCGGAAGTAGTCCAGCACCCCTGGCACCAGTAGCGACTCACCGTGCAGAAACGGCAGGAGCTTCCTGGCCCGATTCTGCCCGCACTCGGTCACGATCTTCCGGAAAAGATCGCGGGACATGATGGTCCGGGGGCGTTTCATGGCAGGGGTCGCACAGATCGTGCAGCGCGCGTTGCACATGTTCGTCAGCTCGACGTAGACGTGGTCGGGAAAGTCTGGATACCGATACATAGGCGCGCCGGTCAGTTAATCCGCGAAGACTGCCTCTGCAGAAAACCCGGAAGCAGGTTTCGCTCGATGGCCCGCATGTACTTCATGCTCGATCGGAGCGCGAAGAGCTTGGGCAGCATCCTCACGAATCGAAGCCGGGTCAGGAAGAACATGGTGTAAGCCTGTCTTTGAAACTTTTTCAGTTTTCTGAAATCGAACTCATCCGTCCGGATCTGGTGGACCCGATTCAGATGCTCCGAACTGTCGTAAAGTCCTTCGTTAATGATCTGGTGGCTCAGTTCTGTCCCGGGGTACGGAATGACGATGCTGAAGAGCGCCTCGTCCAATTCACTTTCGCAAGCGAACCGGATCGTCATCCTGATCTCCTCGTCGGTTTCCGTGGGAAATCCGATCATGAAGAAACCGAGCGTCTCGATGCCATATTTTTTGCACCACCTGGAGATATCCCGGACCAGGTAGAGCTTCAGATACTTCTTCATCAGCTTCTGGATCCGCGGACTGGCCGATTCAATGGCAATACACATGTGGTGAGTTCCGGCCGCGGCCAGTTTCTGGATCAGCTCTTCGTCCAGTCGCTCCAACCGTACGCCGTTGCCAAACTGGAGCGCCACCTTCATCCCCGATTCGACAATCATGTCGCAGATCCGCTTGGCCCGATCCATGTCAAAGTTGAAGATGTCGTCCTCAACCATGAATTCCTGGATCCGGTAGGTCTCGTAAAGCAGCTTCATCTCGGCCAGGACGTGTTCGGGACTTCGGGCCCGGAACTTCTTGCCGAACAGGTCATGACAGTAGATACAGTGCCAGGGGCAGCCCCGGCTCGTGAAAATCTGGATCGCCCGCAGGTACTTCGGCGTGTGACGGGCCGATTCGGCAACCGCATAGCGATCAAGATCGAGCAACTCGTAGGCCGGCAGCGGGATCGCGTCAACATCCTCGATCGGGGTCCGCGGAGAGTTCCTCCGGATCTCTCCCGATCCGTCCTTGAATCCGATCCCCGCAATATTGGACGGATCGCGGCCCCGTTCGACCGCGTCAACCACCTCTCCAAAAGTCTCCTCACCTTCGCCGAAGCAGACCAGGTCGACGAAATCCTCGGAGAGGACTTCCGTCAACTGGATAGTGGGATGCTGCCCGCCGAAGACGGTCACGATCGAAGAATCGAATTCCTTCACTGCCCGCGCGGCCAATGCAGCACCGTCCCACTCAGCCGTCATGCAGGAGAACCCGGCCAGCCGCCAGTCACGCTCCTTCAGCTTGGCGAGCAACACCTGGTCAGGTTCGCTCTCCAGGGCCAGGTCCAGAATCTCAACATAGTGCCCCTTGTGCTGGGCGATCGGCGCGATGTAGGCCAGGCCGATGGGAATCCCGACGATGAAGTCCATGAATGTCGGCTTGCCGCGTACCAGAAGGATATTCATGCGTACCTCACTTTCTCTGGCTCCTATCGATCGATGAATACCGGCAGACGATAGAAGACCGCCAACTTCTCCGCCTTCGGGATCCACTGCCGCAACTTGAAGGTATCGACCCCGAAACTGGCCAGGATCGCGGGCAGCCTTGGATTGGGCGCGTGACAGTTGCGACACGCGGGGTACTCGCTCAGGTCCCCCTTCAGGTGGGCTTCGCGTAGTCGGCGCATCCGGTCGGAATTCCACAACTCGTGGACCGAGGCATCCCGCACGTTGCCGATTGGTTCGGTGGTGTACATGTGGCAGCAGGGGCGCAAGTCACCCTGATAGTTGATGTGAATCGGACCCTGCCAGAGCTGGTAGCAGGGATGTCGCCGTCGATCGTGGTTCACCCTCTCCTCGAGTGCCACCCCATCGATGACGACTTCGTCTTCCTTGATTCGAATCTCGTCCACTCCGGGTATTTTCCACATCTCGTGGAAATCCTTGACCTGATGACTGTTGCCCGGCAGTCGGACCATCTGAAGCACGACGAACATCGACGACTTCATTTCCTGTTTGAGGCTCAGAAACCGGACAATGTTTTCGCGAACCTTGTGAAAGCGCGCGTTCTTCCGGTAATGCTCGTAGACCTCGGGGGTCGTCCCGTCAAAGGCAAAGATTAAGTGGTCAAGGCCCGATTCGAGAAGCAGCCGGGAACGCTCTTCAGTCAGCAGGGTTGCGTTCGTAGATAGCACCGTACAGAGGCCTGCATCTTTGCAGTAGCGAATCATTTTGAAGACATCGGGGTTGATCAGCGGTTCCCCAAGTCCCCATGGGAAGACCAGTTCGCTCGAGTTCCGGATCTCGTCCACGACCAGCTTGAAGAGTTCGAAATCGAAGTCCTCGGGAGGGTAATCGGTCAACTCCCGCGGACACATCGGGCACTTCAGGTTGCACTTGCCGGTGTTCTCGATGATTACCGAGATGGGAAAGGCGCTCGCTTCCGGGTCGCCCGAAAGGTAGCTCTTCAGCAGCCGCGCACGATTTTTCGCCTGAGTCAGATTCATAGCAAGAAGGGAACAGTTAAGGGCTATGATAGCAAACCGGAAAGGCGAGCACCCAAGACCCGGGCGATCCAGAAACCGTCGAGCAGGGATCAGTTGATCCAGAAGTCGTCATCCGACCGGGGGGGCCGCTCCTGCCGCCGGTCCTGCTCGTAGACCTTGAACTTGGAACGCATCCGCTTCAGCTTCCACCGGAAATAGGCCTGGCGAATTCGACCCAGGCTCAGAAAACCCTTCAGGTAGAGGAACCCGAAGAGCATTCCGCCCAGATGCGCGAAGTGGGCAATGGTACTACCCGACGTACCCAAAGCAGAGAAGAAGGCGATCCCGCCGATTACGGCGACGAAGTATTTCACCTTGACCGGAAAGAGGAAGTAGAGATAGACGTACCGGTTGGGAAACATCATTCCGTAGGCCAGCAGAATCCCGTAAATCGCACCACTGGCCCCGATCGTCGGGATCGGCGAGAAGGGATCCACCGCCACAGACACAATTCCAGCACCGATTCCGGTCACGAAGTAGTAGCGCAGGAAGGCTTTTTCTCCCCAAACCTTCTCCAGTTCCGATCCAAACATCCAGAGTGCGAACATGTTGAAGAAGATGTGGAAGAATCCACCATGGAGAAACAGGTAGGTGACCAACTGCCAGAGGAAAAGTTTCTTGACGACCAGCACCGGGACCAGCCCGAAGATCTGGACTATCTCCAGACCGCCCACCAGCCCGGCCAGGGTCTGCCAGATAAACACCGCAACGTTGGCCAGGATCAGGTACCTGACCATCCGGGAAAGCTGCGGTCCAAAACTCATCCGGTAATTCGGGCCTTGGGCCATGGGGCGATCATATCACGAGCCCCGACGGCGTCCGGGACCCCCTCAATAGAAGGCGTTTCTGCTCTCGACCCGGCGCAGGAAGGCTACCTTGCAGCCGGGACAGGATACCACCCGAATCTCAGGTTCCCGCGCGTCGCCGTCCCGCTCCTCACGGGCCGAATCGTAGGCAAGGAGGTAGTAGTTCTGGAGAGCCCGGGCCAGGGAGTCGATCCGTTCCTTGATCCGTTTCCCCGAGTAGAGCACCCCGCCTGAGTGGCACAATATCGAGCCTCGACTCAACCGGTCGCCCCACAGGTTAAAGGCGTTGCCCAGCCGGTTGCTCCAGCCGACGCCAAAGAAGACCGCGCCCCCGAGATCGCCAGGTGCTCTTCGGTCCCCGCTCCGAGGTTCCCGAAGGCAGAGGAGAACGCGAGGACGACGTGGAGCGCGTGACGGGCTTTCTTGAGACGGAGAAGCGCCTCGTCCACGGCTGAACCGGTCAGGGCAGACGTACCGAAGGCGGTTCCCAGACGTTTCCAAAACGACGTCCTTGCGCCGACCGGGATGTTTCGGATGGCTTCCAGCAGGTCCAGCCGGTTGCTGGTCAATTCAGAGAGGAACTCGACCTTTCGGTCGTAGACGGCGACAGCGATCTCATCGACCGGATCAAGTAGATGGATCAGCTCCAGGATTGACTCTTTGGCCGACCCGATAGCCTCTTCGCTCATGCTCGACCCGATATCGACGAGAATTGCCAGGCTGACCCGGCTGTTGTTCCGTTCCTCGAAAAACAGCAGGGGGCGGACCCGGGAATCCACCGTCACTTCGAAGTCCTTCTGCTCCAGTCCCTCCACCGGCTCCCCAGAGGAATTCAGGACGCGCACCTCGGTCAAAGTCGAGTATGCCTTGACCAGGAAATCGGCAGACTCCTGCCCCCATGCCGTCACCCCTGAGAAAGAGACAACGAGCGTAAGCAGGTGCAGGAACCTCAGGTTGAAAGCCGGGATCAATCGGTTGGGCAGGTTCATTCGATCGATAGAGCTCTTCCTCCGCTGTCCTATGACGGGAGAAAGCGCAATATCGTTCGAATGAAACGGAGCGATCAGGAGTGTGCCGCGGCAACGTCAGAACGGGAGAGCCCGGCATCACTGCGCAAGACTTCAGCCTTATCAACGCGCTCCCAGCCGAAACCCTCGTTCTCGCGCCCGAAGTGGCCGAACGCAGCCGTTCTCTGATAGATGGGCCGTCTCAGATCCAGCGACTCGACGATTCCCTTGGGAGTCAGCTGGAAGTTCTCGCGGATCAGGGTGGCGATCCTCTCGTCGTCTACCCGTCCCGTACCGAAGGTATCCACCATGATCGAAACCGGCTCGGCGACTCCAATGGCATAGGCGAGCTGAATCGCCAAGCGGTCTGCCAGTCCCGCAGCAACACAGTTCTTGGCGATGTATCGCGCCATGTAGGACGCCGAGCGATCAACCTTGGACGGATCCTTGCCCGAAAACGCGCCACCGCCATGGCTACCCACTCCACCATAGGTATCAACGATGATCTTCCGACCGGTCACACCGCAGTCGCCCTGGGGGCCGCCGACCACGAACCGACCAGTCGGGTTGATGTAGATCTTGGTGCGGTCGTCTATGAGTTCCGCGGGAACGACTGGGCCGATGACGTGTTCCCTGACGCCGGCGTGGATTTCCTTGTTGGATACCGCGACGTCATGCTGAGTCGAAATCACGACCGCTTCAATGCGAACCGGCTTTCCGTTCTCGTATTCGACTGTGACCTGGGACTTGCCGTCAGGACGAAGCCAGTCCACGATTCCCTGCCGCCGAACGTCAGAAAGGCGCTTCGTAAGCTGGTGGGCCAACTGGATAGTCAAGGGCATGTAAACGGGGGTCTCGGTACAGGCAAAACCGAACATCAGACCCTGGTCCCCAGCTCCTCCTACATCGACACCCTGGGCGATGTCCGGAGACTGCTTGTCGATCGAGGTAATGACGGCGCATGTGTCGCAGTCGAATCCGTAGCAGGCATCCGTATAACCCACGTCGCGGACCACATCACGGGCAATCTTCGGGATATCGAGATGGCTAGTGGTCGTAATCTCGCCGGCTACCATAATCAAGCCAGTCGTGACCAGAGACTCGCAGGCAACCCTTCCCGCGGGATCTTCAGCAAGGACCGCGTCCAGTACTCCATCCGAGATCTGATCTGCAATCTTGTCCGGGTGCCCTTCAGTCACCGATTCGGACGTGAACAACCACTTCCCCTTACCTGCCATCTATTGTTCCTCCACCTGACGACTCCAGAAATGAAAAAAATAAGACCTGACCGTAGCACACGGATTTCCCACGTGTCAATTCACCCCGGTTGCCCGGAAAAGGCACGTTTCAGCCGGGCCCAGGGGCCTATTGCCCGGCTCGCAGAACAGGCACAAGCCAGCCCTTTCTTTCTGCTGTCCGGCTTCCAAGCCGACCGCCTTAATTGTGCAGCCAACCGGAACTGGACTGAACCCGCAACCCTGAGACGTAATTATGGCACATAGCCGGAGCGCAGCGACGAATCCCCGAGCTCGCGGCCACCAGATCTGAGTCCGTACCGCGTTGAACGAGGTCGCGCAACAAGCCGGCTACGATTCGAACTCTCGCTGATCGAGCCAGTTACGCCATTGCTTCAACTGGTCCTCGATCGAACGGATCCCGGTCGAGCCCTTGTGAGTCCTCCTCAACAGGGCTCCTTCCGGCTTCAGAACCTGGATGACATCTTCTTCGGCCCGCGGACACAGCTCGCGAACTTCATCAAGGGTCAGGTCGGAAAGCATTCGGCCATCGTCGATGCACCGCTTGACGAGGCTCCCGACGAGGTGGTGGGCATCGCGAAACGGTATCCCCTTGGTGACGAGGTACTCGGCCAACTCGGTTGCCATCAGAAAGCCCTCTTCGAGTGCCGCTTCGGCCTTGTCCACGTTGACATTCAGCCCCTCCCAGAGCAGCGCCTGCACCTCGAGCGAATCGGTAACGGTATCGACAATCGGGAAAAGGTGCTCCTTGTCCTGCTGCAGGTCCCTCTGGTAAGACGTCGGCAAGCCCTTGAGGAGGGCGGCAAGACCCGTACAGTGCCCGATCACCGAAGCCGTCTTTCCCCGGGTCAGTTCGAGCAAGTCGGGGTTCTTCTTCTGGGGCATCATGCTGCTACCGGTACAGAGAGAATCAGGAAGGTCGATCCATCCGACCGGCGTGCTGGCCATGTAGATGAAATCTTCAGCCCAGCGACTGAGATGGATCATCACCTGAACGGAAATCTGCGCAAGCTCGAGCAGGGCGTCCCGGTCCCCGACGACGTCATAGCTGTTCCCGAACGAACGCGAGAACCCCAACAGTTCGGCCGTCATCTCGGGAGCCAAAGGCAGCGAACTTCCACTGAGAGCCCCTGCACCGAGAGGGCTGACGGAATGCAGCGTGAGGTAGGAGTCGAGTCGAGACTCGTCCCGGGCCAGCATTTCAGCCAGGGAGAGAAAGTAGTGTCCCCACGAGACAGGCTGGGCTGCCTGCATGTGCGTCCACGCCGGGAAGAGATCGGTTTTGAACTCGGCGCTCTTTGACACGACGAGTGAAACCAGGTTCCGGATCGCGTCCCGCCAGGCCTCAGCCGTCTTGAGGCAATAGAGCCTCAGGTCGAGCGCAACCTGGTCGTTCCGGCTTCGGCCGGTGTGCAGACGGCCTCCCGCTTCGCCCACGATTTCGCGAAGCCGCTGCTCAATATTCATATGAATATCTTCCAGCTCGTCCCGGAACGGAAAACTGCCTTCCACGATTTCCTGCCGAACCGCGCTCAGTCCGGCCAGCAATTGCTCTCCGTCTTCAACAGAAAGGAGTCCCTGCCGGACGAGCATCCGCACGTGAGCCTCGCTCCCCCGGATATCCTCATCCGCCAACCGCCGGTCGATCTGGATCGAGCGACTGAACCGCTGCAGTACAGGATCCACCCCGGACGTGAACCGCCCTGCCCAGAGGGCCTTGCGTGGAACGGCCTCTTTCCCCTTTTCGCTCACCTGCCCGCTCCTGTCATTACGATCGAATTCCATTGAGGACCTTTTCCACCGCAACGTCGCGATCAACGTCCTCGGCAAGCACGACCAGAAGGGTGTCCTCCCCCGCCACGGTACCGAGAACTTCCCGGTATCCCAATCCGTCCACCTGGTAGGCCACCCGGGGTGCCAGACCCGTCTCGGTCTTGAGCACGAGGAGATATCCGCTGGCCTGATAGCTCAGGTACGGTGCCGGTCGGGACGGCTCCAAGACTGAATATTTATACACACCGTGACGATCTTTCTTTTTGCTGACACCGAGTTCCCGCAGGTCCCGGGAAAGGGTCGCCTGAGTCACGTCAAAACCCTGCAAATGAAGCTCCTGCCTGAGCGCTTCCTGGGACAAAATCACTTCTCTTCGGATCAATCCAAGAATCGCCTCGTGGCGGCGCACCTTTTCCATCCGAATGATTATGCACCATTTCAAATTTCGAAGCTCGAAATGCGAACTAGGGCACCTAATCACACGCCAAAAGTCACAAATTGCAGATGTTTTACGCGACTCGACTGAAGGTCCGGTAGAGGGTGTCACGCTGGGCGGGGACGAAGCCGGCCTGGCGGATCAGTTCGATCAGGTCGGTGCGGGTGGCAGTGTTGTGAGAACCGGCCGCGCTCATGACATTCTCCTCGATCATGATGCTTCCCACATCGTTGGCGCCGAAGTGAAGCGCGACCTGGGCCAGCTTCAACCCCTGGGTCAGCCAGGAGACCTGGACGTTTTCGATGTTGTCCAGGAAGATTCGGGATACGGCCATCACTTTCAGGTATTCGACGGGTGAGACGATCCGGTGGACATCATGCTCGAGTTCCGTTCCCTCGAGTTGAACGTTCCAGGGAATGAAGGCGACAAACCCGCCGGTTTCGTCCTGGAGCCGGCGGATCCGGTCGAGGTGCTCGGCCATTTCTGCCCAGGTTTCTCCGGCGCCGAACATCATCGTTGCCGTCGTGGTCAGCCCTTCCTCATGGGACACCCGCATGACGTTCAGCCACTCGTCGGCCGAGCATTTGCCGGGGCTGATCGTCTTTCGCATTCGGTCGGTCAGGATTTCGGCACCCCCGCCGGGAATCGAATCAAGTCCGGCATCGATCAACCGACGCACCGTCTCGCGGACCGTCAGCTTGCTGAGCTTGGCCAAAACCACGACTTCGGGCGGTGAGAAACAGTGAAGGTGAATCGGGTAGCGATCCCGGATCGAGCGCAAGAGGTCCTCGTAATAGTCGATCTTGAGGTCGGGATTCATCCCTCCCTGCATCAGGATTCCCGTCCCTCCGACGGCGAGGGTCTCCTCGATCTTCCTGAAAATCTCTTCCTTGGGGAGGACATAGCCTTCGCTGGTCTTGGGCTTCCGGTAGAAGTTGCAGAACGTGCAACGAGCTACACAGTAATTGGTGTAGTTGATGTTGCGATCGATGAGAAACGAAACGACACCGTCCCGGTGTTTGGCTCGTCTGACACTATCGGCAGCCAGACCGATTTCCTGCAGGTTCTGAGACTGCAGGAGCCGGACTGCGTCCTGCCGGTTGATTCTCTCCCCATTGCCGAGTTTATCGAAGAGGTCGCTTTCGGTTCTCATTCCGGAAACGATTCTACAGGATGATCGGCGGCGACTGTCCTGTGTCAGGCTGACGCCGGTTGCCCGAACGGTATCCGGGCTCCTTCCAGCTCCAGCAAACGCTCTTTGAATTGGAGCCCACCTACGAAGCCGACCAGGCGCCCCTTGTTCCCGACCAGCCGGTGGCAGGGTACCAGAATGGGAACCGGATTGGCGGCGGCAGCCGCACCAACGGCCCGCGCCCCTCCCGGCAGACCGAACTCACGGGCGATCTCTCCGTATGTGGAGGTTTCTCCATAGGGGATCTTGAGAAGGCGTTCCCAGACCATCAGATAAAACTCCGGTCCTCGCATGTCGAGCGGAATCCGGAACTCGCGTCGTTCCCCCGACAGGTACTCCCGAATCTGCTGTTCGGCACGCCTCAGCCACGGGTGGCTGTCGTCCCTCGGCGTCAAGTTGAAGTAGCGGTCGAACCAGGGGAGCCACCGTCCCGACAATTCGTGGGGAAAAGAGACCCTGCACACTCCCGCTGCGCTGACCGCGACGAGGAGATCTCCAAAAACGGTGTCGATCCGCCGGAACACCAAGGCCATTTCTACTTATCTTATCGAACCTGTCTGAATATTCCAGGCTCTCTGACCGATGACGACAGCCTGATGGAGTAGAATTGAGTCTATTGTGAGAACAGGTCTCTGGCTTTCCACAATCCTGTTGCCCTTGGCCTTGCTCGGAACCCTGCAGGTCGAACGGGGGTTCGTCGAGAAGACGACCGAAGTCGAATCGGAAAGCTACCGATACACAGTGTTCGTCCCTGACAGCTGGAGTCCGGTCGAAGAGTGGCCCGTAATTCTCTTCCTGCACGGCGCGGGGGAACGGGGAGACGACAACCGTGCCCAGACCGAAGTAGGCCTCGGTGGGGCGATTCGGCGCGACCAGCATCGCTTTCCGGCAATTGTGGTAATGCCCCAGTGTCGCCGTGGGGTCTGGTGGAACGATCCAGCCATGGAGAAACTCGCTCTCAAAGCGCTGGCGAGTGCCATCGAGGAGTACAATGGGGACCCCGACCGAGTCTACCTGACCGGCCTCTCGATGGGCGGCTACGGTACCTTCTACCTGGGAAGCAAGTATCCGAACAAATTCGCGGCACTGGTGCCGATCTGCGGCGGAATCGTTCCACCTTTCCGAGCCCGGGAAACCAGCACCGTCAAGGGGGACCCATACCTCGATGCCGCCCGGAAAATAGGCTCGACGCCCATCTGGATCTTCCATGGCGGGGCCGATCCCGTTGTACCCGTCAGGGAATCCCAAGAGATGGTGGCTGCACTGAAGAAGGTCGGCAACCGCCGGGTCAAGTACACAGAGTACGAAGGCGTCGGCCACAACTCGTGGGATCGGGCCTATTCCGATCCCGGCCTGATCGGCTGGATGCTGTCCAAGCGCCGGTAAGTAGACCCTCGAACGAAAAACACGACGGTATCGAGGACCGGCCCCGACTTGAGCCTCAGTGTGAGTTCGTGGCGTCCCTCCTGGGGAGCCCAGGGATACGACCGGTCGGCACCGCCGAGGGTCTTCCCATCCAGTTCCCAGGTGGCATCGGCCGGTGCAGGAATTGACTCGAAGAAGATCCGCTGCCGGTCGCGAGGAATATCGGGGTCCACCGCAAAAACGGTTCCCGCAGACGGGTACTCGATCCGGGGGCGGCTTTCGACCTGGACCAGTCGCACCTGCTCGGGAACCGTCCCCGCGAAGAACCACTCCTTGCGCTTCGATTCGCCGGGCAGACTCACCTCGCTGAGTTGGATTCCGTCGGGAAGATCCGGAGCAACCGAAGGTTGTCTTCGGTGCAGGAACTGCATCACTTCCTGCCAGACCGGGGCAGCACCGCTGATCCCGCTGACGTTCCACATCGATTCACCCGAGAAGTTGCCGACCCAGACTCCCACCACATAGCGGGAGGAAAACCCCACGCACCAGTTGTCCCTCATGTCCTTGCTGGTGCCGGTCTTGACCGCAGACCAGAAGGGGGTCGCAAGGGTGCTTTCGAGCCCGAACGTCTGGCTGCGCCCCTCACGATCCGATAGCGCCCGGGCGATCAGAAAGCAGGCACCTGCCGAGAAGGGCCGCCCGGTTTCCCGAGGCGAAACGGGCTGCAGAGTCAGATCGATCCCGCTTCCCTGGCGGCCCAGCAGGAGATATCCTCTGACCAGGTCCCAGAGCGAGACCTCGACGGCACCCAGGGCGAGGGAAGGCCCGTAATACTCAGCTCTTCTCAGGGGGCTGAACCCCACGCTGGAGAGCACTTCGAGAAAGTCTTCGACGCCAACCATTCCGAGCACGCGCACTGCCGGAACATTCAGTGATGACGCGAGGGCAGTCCGCGCGGTTACCGGTCCCCGAAACTGGCGGTCATAGTTCTCGGGCCGGTAGAGTCCGCCGCTAACCGGGATCTCTACCGGCCGGTCCTCCAGGAAAGTGGCCAGAGTGAGCAGCCTGCGGTCGAGGGCCCGGGCGTAAAGGAACGGCTTCAGTGTCGAACCGGCCTGGCGAAGCGCCTGGACACCATCGACGTGGCGCGCGCTCGAATCGGCACCGGTGTTGCCCACGTAGGCCAGCACCTGGCCCGTCTCGAGATCCGCGACCAGGACCGCCCCGTCGCGGACGTTCCTGCTGGATAGGCGCGCAACGTGCGACCGAAGGGAATCGGCCGCAAACCGCTGGATGTCTCGGGAGAGGGTCGAGTAGACCCCGGCTCCCGCTCCGTCCGAGTCCACGACGAGAAGTCTGCGGGCAACCTGGGGTGCGTCCTGCACGCGCTGCTGAATCCAGTACTGCTCTTCGAGGGCGTCGAGAGCCGCTCCCAAGGGTGCCTGATCACCCTGCCAAGCCAACCGATCGGCAAGATCGGACACCCGGCGGGCGACTTCATCACGGCTCGAATTCGGCGACCGAATCAACGCCGCGAGGACCAGGGCTTCGGATCTCGACAGTCCGTGCGGGATCTTGCCAAACAAGCCTCGCGAGGCCGCCGAGACCCCTTGCAGTTCACCTCGAAAACTCACCAGGTTGAGGTAGGCCTCGAGGATCTCCTCCTTGCTCCAGCGCAGTTCGATCAGCGAAGCGGCGGCAGCCTGCCCCCCTTTCTGCAGCAACGACCTGAATCGACCGTGGCGTTCCAGGCCGTGGAAGAGGAAACCGGCCACCTGCATCGTGATCGTGCTCGCTCCCCTGACCGACGAACCCGAGAGCCAGTCGATTCCAGCGCCGGCTCCGGCGACCGGATCCACTCCGTGATGCGAGTAGAAACGCCGATCTTCCGCTTCGACCACGGCCTCAACCAAGGCCGGCGAGACCTGCTCCAGGGGAGTCCAGGAAAGCCGTCGAATCTCCGGGTTGACCCGCAATTCGTGGAGGATTTGGCCGTCCCGGTCGAGAAGGAGCCGGTCGGACGCTTGACATTCAGAGCGGACCGACTCGAACCGGGGCACCAGGGAGAGCACTCCCCACGTCGCCAGCACAAGCGCCAGTGCCGAAGTCGAGATCAGGACACGCCTGGTTTTCATGGCGCGACGACCCATTGCTCTCCCGCCAGTTCGCCGGCGACCTCGGGCTGATACATCGCTTCGATTCGGGTCGGTGGCAAATGGAAAGTCCCGGCTGCGTTGAGGCGGACCGTGTATTCGATCACGTACGATCCCCGGCGCAGCAGGGAGTAATAGGCCCGGTAGGAACTGAAAGAACGCTCTTCGAACGAAGGAGTCCGCCCCCGGGGAGAGGCCTCTCCCGCCACTGCCAGGGCCGAATCCCGCCCCAGGCCGGATCCGAGGATCAGGGACCCCGATGGGATCGGGTCGCTCACAACAACCCAGGCCGTGTCTGCCTGGGCCTCGATCTCGAGCCGGACCCGGGCTATATCCCCGATGGACCACCCATCGTCCCGCTTCTTCTCGACCGGTGCCACTCGCCGTCGAACCACGAAACCGTTCGAGGGCATTACCCCGGGAACGGCAGCCGTAGCCCGGACGAACGCCCAGGGCGCGCCGGTACCGTCGTGTCGCAACTGGAGTGCCGATTCGGCCTCGGGCCAGGGGAGGTCGATACTCCGATCACCGGTGGGACCGGAATTCCAATCCACCGTCTCACGATCCGATCCCAGTGCGACCGCCGTCGTTCCCGAAACAGTTTCCTTCTCGTAGAGCGCGGCGAACTTCCTGACCGCCAGACTGCCCCAGGCATTGGCCGTCGTGAGATCCCAACGACCCTCCGACTGTTGCCCCATCAAACCCATGACCAGCTTCGGCAGATCCTCGCGCCAGGTCGAGTCTCGAAGAACGGCCAGGACCATTCGAGCCTGGCTGACGTCGCGCGAGACCATCAGCCAGTAGAGTCCCCGGCCCGTTTCCGCTGAAAAGGCCGCAGAAGTACCCCGGTAAGTCAGCCGCGAGCGAAGAATCTGGCGGGCTTCTTCCAGCCGCGAATCCCTCCCGGCAACCGCGGTCATCCGGGTCAGGATTCCGTACCAGTCGGTCAACGTGGCAGTCGGCCACAGGTTGGGGGCGACCGTCACCGATGAAAGCATTTCCGGAGTGGCCCGGCCGAACCTGGACAGCACGTCGATCGCCGAAATCTTGCGCAGGGTCAGGTCGGCCCCCAACGAATAGCCAAAGGGTATGCGCCCCGCGACGAAGGCATCGAGTCCATTCAGCATCAAGTCCCGGTAGTTGTCCGGGACCGGCCAGCCGGTCTCGTCGGCCAGCGCCAGCAGGTAGGCCGTGAGCACATCACTGCCCGATTCCGAACCAGGGAAATAGCGCGCCAGCCCATCCTGGTCCAGGTACGAAGGCAATGCCTGCATCCAGTGATCCCAACTTTTCCGATCGCCCAGGCTCACCGCACGGGAGAGTTCCTGCTCGAGGCAGCTGTACGGGTACGTCCTCATATAACTGCTCACGCCTTCAAGCCCACCGGCCAGCGAAGGACTCAAATCGACCTCGATCCCCCCCTTTCCCTGGATCGCGTCCGCAGGCCGGCTGACCGGCATCGAAAAGGGATCGGAAAGTGATGTCATCGTCGCCTGGACTGCGCGCACGGGAACCAGGGGAAGCACGGTCTGGGCTACCGAGATTCGGTCCTTGACGGTTCCATCGACTACCGCCGATACGGTCCAGGTCATCTGTTCGAGCCCGGCGGGAACGTCGGCAGGGACAGTGATGTCCGTGGCGTCACCGGGGCCAAGTCTGACCTTTCGATCCAGGCTCAAACCGGATTCAGCGACTGCGATCTTCACCGAAATCTCCATCGCTCCAATCGAGGCGTTCCGAACGGTAAAGGGCGCCTCAAATCGGTCAGAGTCCCGGACAACCGGAGGAAGGCCGGAGAAGATCATGACATCCCGGGTTGTCCGGATCGACGCCGAGCCGGTCCCGAATCGGTCGAGACCGCCGGTAGCGACCGCCACGATCCTGAAACTGGTAATTGAATCATTCAAGGGAACGTCAACAGTGGCCTGCCCGTCGTCGTCCAGAACCAGCCTCCCTTTCCAGAGAAGCAGCGTGTCGAACAACTCCCGCGTTAACTGGCGGCCCCCTCCTCCTCCGTGCGGCTGGGCCTTGAGTCCAAAGTGGCGTTTCCCCACCACCTGCATCTGGGCAGTCGCAGTCCTGATTCCGTAACCCCGCCGGCCCATCATGGCCTCGAGAAGATCCCAGGATGAATTTGGCGCCAGTTCGAGCAAGCCCTCGTCCACGACCGCAACCGCGACCTCAGCGCCGGGTCGCAAGGGACTCCCATCCGGTTCGGTGACCCGGATCCGAGCCTGCGCGTGGTCGCGTACCGGGTAGACTTCGCGGTCGGTCCGCACATCCACCTTGAGAGCATGATCGCCGTAACCGACTTCAATCCCGCCGATCCCCAACTTGTAGGCGGGCTTCCCCAAGTCAACGATTGCCGTGGGAGCGACCCCTGCAACCCTGCCCCGGACTACAAGGGCCGAAACGAAGACATTGGGTGAATAGGAACTCTTGACCGGAATCTCAACGACGCTGTCGTCACCGGAGACCCGCTTCACGAAGGCTTCGGCGACGCCTTCCCGTTCAACCGTGATCAGGGCGGTTGCCTCACGGAACGGCATCCGAAGCTGGAACCGGGCGGTCTCGCCGGCTTCGTAGCGCTTTCGTTCCGGAATGAAATCGATCCGGTCATTGTCTTCGACTTCGAACCACCACTCTTGCGCTCCCTTCACCCATAGATCGACAGTACCGAAAGAAGTGCGACCCTCGTTGTCGACGGCGCTGGCCATCAGGATCAGGTTGCCGGATGCCGGAGATGGTCCCTCGTACTTCAGAATTCCGTTCTCGTCCGTTGCTCCTTCGGTCAGAACGCCGTCGGAAACGATTTCCCGGACATGTTCGTAGGCATAGAAACCCCCGACGAGGCGCTTTCGGTGAGAGTACGTCTTGCGCTCGAAGAGCTCAACCTTGACCGGCCAGTCTGAGACCGGTTTCCCCGCCGGATCGATCACTGCAACACTGAACTGGATCTTGTCGTCGGGTTGCATCCACTCCTTGACCTTCACCCCCGCCATCCTTGCCGACGGCCAGATCGGAACTCGACTCGAAACCGTCTGGACTTCGCCGTTGGGGTCCCGGAACTCGAGTTCAGCCACCAGATTTCGAAAGCGGCGGGACGGCGTAATCCCCTCGATCGTGACCTGCTTTCCTCCGTGGTCGTCCAGTTCAAACGAGGTCTTCCGGTAATGGTCGGCCGCCGTTTCCGCTTCCCGGGCCCGCTGGACTCCGACCTCCACCGGCGCGTCACCAAAGCTGAACCCGTCGAAGTCTTCTCCCGGCCGGGGCGATCCCGGCTCTTCCTGATACCGGAGAACCGCGTCCAATCCTTTCGCTGCACCACCGGCAAGATACTCGGCCGAGACATCGAGAAGGACGTCCTCGGGTTCAACCAGTGGTTGCTTCGGAGGCTGAATCGAAGCGCGCATGAGCGGAACCCGAAACTCCTCGACCCGAAAGGAGGCGGCGTCCCAGTCATGTCCCTGGTTGTCCCGAAGCTTCACCTGGTAACTGCCGAACTTGGCATCTCTCGGGATCTCCCAATCCGATTCGGCGACACCTCCCCGTTCCCAACGAAGCTCCTGCGTGTATTCCTGCCACGTTCCAATATGAGTGATCACGAGAGTTTCGGGCCGTTCATCGGGGGCGGGAAGGTTGAATCCATCCGTCGAACGCTTCCTCAGGATGTGCTTCATGTGGACCGTCTCTCCGGCCCGGACAAGCGCCCGGTCCAGAATCGTGTGCACCGCAAGCAGAGAGGAATCGTAGGCAACCGGCAACTGGAATCGCCACGGTTCAATCCCCTCGTTCCAGTCGGAATGAACAAAGCTGTAGTCGGCCCCTTTTCGAGCGGTCACCAGGATTCCCGACTGGAGTCGGCCCCAACCGCAATGAGCAACCTTGTCCGGGGCGGGGAGAGTGTCGACTCTGGACAAGCCGCTGGAGTCTGTCTCCCCCTCCCACAGGAGCCGACCCTCACAGTCGTAAATCTCCAACTCGGCACCTTTGACCGGTCTGGAACTGTCCAGGCTGGTGACCCAGACAAGGGAGTTCTCGAACCCCCACTTGAGATGGACTCCAAGGTTGGTCACCAGCGCAGTAGTCGCCACGTACATGGTGCCGGGCGGGTCAATGAGTGCCGCCCCCATGAGCGGGCTCTCCAGTTCAACGACGTAGAAGCCGGGACCGGGAAGTTCCATCCCCAGAACCTCGGCAGCGTCCCCTTCATCTGGCCGGGGAAGAGTGAATTCGGTCGGCTCCACCGACGAGTCGGCTTGAAAGACCGACTGCCCCCGATCGTCCCAACCTCGACTCTGGACCTTCCGGATCCAGGAAAGGATCTCCTCGGCATCTTCTGAACTCACCCGAACCATGGAACCCGAGACCGTCGTCGGGCCCGCCACTTTGAGCCGGTCAAACCGCAACTCAGTTTCGACGTTCCGAACCGTCACGGGGAGTACAGGGTCGGACGACTCCAGGATGCCAAAGTCTCCTGAAAACTTGGCCAGTGGCGGATAGTCGTCGGTCGCGACTCGAAGGGGATACTCCTCCTGGTT
Organism: uncultured Acidobacteriota bacterium; assembly: GCA_963777605.1. Taxonomy (GTDB): domain Bacteria; phylum Acidobacteriota; class UBA6911; order RPQK01; family JAPXNP01; genus CAVZRV01. Next base: position 345,225 of record CAVZRV010000029.1, on the reverse strand, counting down.
GGAAAGCGCGCGACCCGAGTCATCGGTCACCCCGGCAGGCAGTTCGATCGTGAAATCCGCACTTGGAGGAAAGGGGCCCTCGAAGCGTGCCTGCCAGACATATTCCTCATCCCCGACGTCGGCCTCCCGGGTCTCTCCGTTGCCATCGGTCAGGCTTACTTTTCGAACCTGTTCCGCGTTGACCGGTGCCGAGAAGACCACCCTCATGTCGCCGAGCGGCATGCAGGCACGGTCGGGATTGAGACGTTCGCAAGCGAAACGGGCGCTGAACCGGGGTCTCACCTTGAAATCGAACGCCTGCTCCTCGCGGGTGGAAACTCCAGAGGGAGAGCTGATCCCGCTCCCCCAGACGAGACGCACCCCCCCTCCGGCCGGGAGTGTCAGGCGCGGTTTGACGAGCAGGAACAGATCGGGGGGAGCGTTGCGATTACGATATTGAGTACTCAGGATCTCTTCCCGGGCACCATCGGTTATGATGTCGATTCCCACGGCATCGGCGATTCCTTCGACAATGAAATAGGCCCGGCTTTGCACCGAGGAGGGAAGTGCCGGCCCATCCAGGCGCAGTATGAAGATCTGGTTCTCGTCGATCGACTCCGCCCCCGCCCCGGGATACACTTCCATAACGGCCGGTCCCCCGGTGTTGAATGAGAAGCTCCTTCGACCGGTCAACGGCTTCCCTGAGAGGGTGCGAAGTTCGGGAGCGAGGTCGAACCGGCACTGAACACCAGCAGGAACCTGGCCTTCGACGTTGTACACCCAGGTCAGCGGATCGATCCAGATTCCCTGTCCCGGCAAATCACAACTGATCGAAAAGGGAGAATCCGCCGCTCCCCGCGGATCTCCGAAGGAAACGATCGGCTCTGAAAAGACCGCCCGAACCTGATTGGCCTGTTTGACCGTTCCCTGGGGACTGAACGCACGGATCTCCGGGGCCGCCGCTTCCTGGGCGCTCCCGGCCGCCGCTGGAAAAGCCCAGGAAGACACCATAAAGACACAGTTGACGAGTAAGGAAGTCCGTATTGGAGAGGATCGCATGGAGGCAATCATAGCGCCGAGCGCGGACTTCGTCTAAAATTGGCTCAGGCAATTGCAGGAGAGTGAACGCGATGATACGGACTCGGACTCACGCCGAACGAAGCATCCGCATTCAAAGAGGTACTCTCGAGCTACCTTTCTGACCTGTGGATGGAGATTGCCGACACGGATTCCATGACATTCAGGGAAGGACTCAAACAACGGGAAATCTTTCTCAAAAGGCTGATCGATGAACTCGAGGAAGGCCTAACCGTCGAGTCATTCCACGTTCACGCTCCCTGAGTGTCACCTCGGTACTAAACCATGCCAATTAGTGAGGATCCCGCCCAGGGCCTTACTGGACATCAGGGCGCCTCTGGCGGAGAATAGCCAGGGTCTTTGCCTGCAACTACAGGGGACTAGTCAAAGTGAAACCGGACAATTCTGCCACGAGTGTATTTCCTCCACGATCCCGCATGATCTGGATCTGCCTCATTGTTGGACTCGTCGGCGGGGCGTCTGCCCTGGTATTTGATTTCTGCGTTGAAGTCGCGCAAAACAGCCTTCTGATCCCTATCTCGGGATACGTTCCACCCCGCGTGGGAACGCTCGATCCGCTGGCACAGGTCCCAGGCCTCTTCTCTCGATGGTGGATTCCTGTAGCCACGACCCTGGGTGGACTGATCAGCGGGATTATCGTATTCAGCCTCGCTCCCGAGGCCGAAGGGCACGGAACGGATGCCGCCGTCGGGTCCTACCACCAGCGCGGTGGGGCCGTAAACGCGAGGGTTCCCTTCGTTAAAGCAGTCGCCTCGGCCGTGACGATCGGATCGGGCGGAGTTGCCGGAAAAGAGGGCCCGACTGCTCAGATCAGCGCCGGGATCGGCACCATGATGGCCCAGGCCCTTCACCTGAGGGGGCAGGAAAAGCGCATCGTGCTCCTGGCAGCGATGGCCGGCGGTTTGGCCGCCATTTTCCGGGCACCGCTGGGGATGGCCATTTTCGCTGTCGAGATCCTCTATTCCGGGATGGTGTTCGAGTCGGAAGCGCTGATTTTCACCGTCATTTCTGCCGTTACGGCGTACGCATTTCACGGGTTCTTCGTGGGCTGGTCGCCGATCTTCGCAATTCCGGGCAACTTGTCGTTTCACGACCCCAAGACCCTGGCCGTATTCGCTGTCCTCGGCGTTGTCGCCGGCCTGTTCGGCTCGGTGCTTCCGACGATGTTCTACCGGATTCGAGATCTGTTTCTGCGGATTCCGGGACCACCCCACCTGAAGCCGGCGATCGGAGGACTTCTCGTCGGGCTGATCGCAATGGCATTCCCCGCCATACTGGGCACGGGATACGGATGGGTAGAGTTGGCCATGGCGGGAAAACTGACGTTGGGGACTATTGCACTGCTGTTCGTTTTGAAGGGACCCGGCATGGCCCTGACGATCGGCTCGGGAGGCTCAGGGGGCGTCTTTGCCCCGACCGTAGTAATCGGCGCCATGCTTGGGGGACTCGTCGGGACGATCTGTTCCCAGCTCTTTCCCGCCCTTCAACTGAGCGTAGCGTCCATGGTGCTGGTGGGTATGGCCGCCATCTTCGCCGGAGCCGCGCGCACGCCGATTTCCACCCTGATCATGGTGGCCGAAATGACCGGCGGCTACGGACTGATCGTCCCTGCGATGCTGGCAAACGTCCTGTCATTCATGGTTCAGCGTTCCATTACCCGCGGGTGGGAATATCCGACCCTTTACGAATCTCAAGTCGAAAGCAGAGAGGACTCCCCGGTTCATCGAGGGGTGTTCGTCCGGAGAGCGCTTCGGATGCTCGAAACCGGCCAGGTGGACACCGAGGACGTGAGCCTGCCTCGGCTGGTCAGCCTCCTCAGCTACGGCGAACCGATCCCCATCGGAGGGGGTGAAGGGCTTCTTGTGGAAGTCAAGATTGGGCCGGATTCCCCGCTGGCAGGCAAGACCGTCGCCGAGAGCATGGGGGACATCAAGAACGTGACTGCCGTCGCTGTTTTGCGTGGAAGCGAGATGCTCATTCCAAGAGGGCCGACGAGACTGGAAGTGGGCGATCAGATCATCGCGGTTGCGATGCTGGACTCCTACGAACCGTTCAGAGAACTGGCGGGAGGTTCAACCACGTGAGCCAGCTGGTTTCGGATGGACTCAGCAACCCGACATTGGGTGCATCCGGACCAATCCAGATTTCGGTCGTACTCCCGGTTTTCAACGAAGTCGAGAACATTGAAGCACTGGCCACGTCACTGATTTCCGTGCTCATAAGGCTCGACCGTGAATGGGAAATCACCTTCGTTGACGACGGCAGCACGGACGGCAGTGATCGCGCGATCAAAACCGTCTGTGACACTGAGCTGCGCTGTCGCCTGATCCGACTGCGACGCAATTTCGGTCAAACCGCAGCTCTCTCGGCCGGGCTCAAGGCCAGTCGCGGCTCGATCGTGATCACGCTCGACGCCGACCGCCAGAATGATCCCGAAGACATTCCGCTCCTCATCGAGAAGCTGGAGTCGGGTTTCGACTTGGTCAACGGCTGGCGAAGAAAGCGTAACGACCCGTTCCTGAGCCGTCGCCTCCCGTCGATGGCGGCCAACTGGCTGATCTCGATCATCATGGGGCTCAAACTCCATGACTTCGGGTGTTCCCTGAAAGCGATCCGGAAGGAAATCGTTGACGAACTCGCCCTGTACGGAGAAATGCACCGATTTATCCCGGCGATTGCCGCTCAAATCGGGGCGCGGATTGCTGAAGTGCCGGTCAACCATCACCCGCGTGTCGCCGGCAAGTCCAAGTACGGAATCAGCCGCACGTTCCGGGTCGTTCTCGACCTGATCACGATCAAGTTTCTGTCTGAGTTCTCCACCCGTCCCAGCCATTTCTTTGGACTGCTCGGGCTGATTGCGTTGATTGGAGGCTCCGCCGTAACCGGCTTCCTCGTCCTCGAGAAGATCTTGTTCAAGGCCGAACTGGCGGACCGTCCGCTGCTGCTCCTGGCGATTTTCGTGACGCTGGTGGGAATCCAGTTCATTACAATGGGCTTGATCGGTGAAATGTTGTCGCGGGTCTATCACGAGAGCCAGAGGAAGCCGATATATGTTGTGAAGGAGGTCTATCTCGGGACCACTCCCCAACAACCGCGTTCTGAGAAAAAGAGCGCGGCGTCCCGACATCCGTAATTTGAGTTTTCACCCAAAGGGCCACGATTCAGGCCCTGGTCCGGTAAAGGGTAACCAATCAAAAAGTGAGGTTCCTGATGAAGTCTCCCCTCCGCGTCCTGTCAACCCTGCCTGTAATCCTGATCGTTGTCATGTCCATCGCTGGAGGCACCGGCACTACACTTGGGGCCAGCACCCTCAACTTCCCCCGGCTTGGGTTCGATGTGAACACCTTCACTGGGGTTGCCTTCGTCAACCCGAACGCCGCCGAGGCCGAGGTTACCGTGAAAGCCTACGGGCCCAATGGAAGCCTGATCCAGGGCGTTGCGGGATTCAAGAACACGGTCCAACTGACCATTCCGGCCCTCCGGCAGATTGCTCTGACAACCACGGAGATCTTTGGGGCTTCCCTTCCAGCAAGCCAGTTCGGCTGGATGCAGGCGACAAGTACCTCCGACGGCATCACCGGGTTCTTTCTCTTCCTTGATGGGTCGATCACCCTGTTCGACGGTGCCGACCTCCCCGAGTCGGGCCGGAAACTGGTTTTTCCCCGCATTCGGGAAGGAGAGGGATACTCCACGGAGATCAACATTATCAACCCCGGGACGCAGGCCTCTGAACTGGACCTGCAGCTCTTTGTCGGCGGAGAGGGAGCTCCGAAATCGGCCACCGGTGCAGTCACCGTCCCGGCAAAAGGCATTGTACGGCTCGACCTCAAACAGAACTTCGGCGTGGAAGCCGCTCCCGACGGTACGTTCCTTCTGGTCACCGGCAGCGCTCCGATCGGCGGGTTTGAAATGGTCCGTTCCCAGGGGCAGGACCTGGTCGGCCTGAATGCGCGCCCGACCAGCGAGGGGCTCGACATCCTCTACTTCCCGCAAATGGCCGTCCTGGGACCCTGGGTCACTAACCTCGGGCTGGTCAACCTTTCCGACACCCCGATTATCGCCACCGTCTCCGCCCGCGAATCGAGCGGCAACCTGTACCAGGGAAACGCCCTGCAGGGATCGAACCCCGCACTCATTACCCTCCCGGCCGGCAACGCAGTCTACCGGGATGTGGCGGAGCTGTTCGGCTTCAGTGGAGACAACACGGTCGACGGATGGCTCAAGGTCGAAAGCTCCGGGCCTGCGATGACCGGCTTCGTGACTTATGGAATTCCGGCCTTCGGTTCAGCCGCCGCGGTAGCCTCCCAGCCTGAGGCCATGGACCGGGCGATCTTCTCGCACGTGGCGACTTCGCTGGGGTATTTCACGGGCGTCGCGATCCTGAATCCCGGCCAAATCGCGAATCCCTATCGGGTCATGGCTTTCAACAAAGCAACCGGGGCCTCCCTCGGGATCTTCGACGGAGTCCTGCAGCCGGGGGAACGGATCAGCAAGTTGATCACCGAGTTGATACCCGATAATGCGGCCGACGGGCAGTCGGGCGGATTTATCTGGGTCAAGACGGAACAGCCAGCCTACCTGACATCCCTGTTCGGGACCGCTCCGAACGGCAATGACGCCGACCAACACCTCGTTCTGGCAAATATCCCTCCCCAGCCGGCACCATCAGACTATCAGCCCGACGCGGCCCTGCCGTCGATCAAGATCAACCCTCCCCTGGCCGTGGTCCAGCCCGGCAAAACCACGCAATTTACTGCGCTTGACGGCGAGGGAAAGCCGCAGTCCGGGGTCCAGTGGGACGTCAACGGGGTCGAGTCGGGCAGCGCCCAGGTTGGCGTCATCAGTGCGACCGGAGTCTACACGGCGCCCGGATCCGATCCTTCCACCCTGGCCCTGCCGGTGACGATTTCAGGCAAGGCGGGCAATGCCAAGGGCGGCGCCTCGGTTGACGTGCTGGCCAAAGAGGTTCTCTTTCAGGGCACCGGTGTGGTTCAGTCGCTGACCTACCTCAGGAGCCTCAAACTACTCTATAGCGCCGAATTGCAGTCAGGGGTCACGAGTTCCGGGATGAATCCCCAGGCCGGACCATCGACCGACATCTATTCGGCAACGTCGGCAGGAGTCCGAACCCGCATTCGGGGTTATTCCGGAAAGAACATCGTCAAGATGCTCGACTTCACCGCCGGCGACGGCAACGAGTATCTTCTCTTTTGTGACCAGGCCGGGGGAGAGATCCTCCGATTCGATCCTCGCGAGCCGAGAACGGCCCTGGTTTCGGTTTGGTCCGGCCTGGACCAGCCCAATTCGATGGCATTCGACCCGGTCACCCGAAACCTCCTGGTCGCCGATGCTTCCGGTATCTGGAGCGTCGAACGAACCAGCCTGGAAACCGACCTGACCACAAGCGGTGCGTCCCTGGCGTCGGTTTCCGACGATCCCCAGGTTGCAACGCTGATCAGCGGCATCAACAACGCCCGCGGCGTTTCAGTCGACGCCTGTACCGGAAACATCTACGTTACCGATGGAACCGGGCGACTTCTCGAGTACGACCGGTTGACCGGAGAGAGTCGCACGATTCTCAACCTGGGTTCGGCGGGACAGATTCTTGGGCTTTACCGGAAGGAAATCCCCTGCCCCGCTGCGTTCCAGGTCCTAATCGCCGACCAGGAATCCGACCGGATCGTCCTCGCCGGTCCTTCAGGAAACTTCGACATAAACTGGTTGAGCGACGCAGGAGTCCAGGAGATCTCCTACCTCCCGGTGGACAACGACTTCACGGGCAACTCCGGCATCCTCATTGGCGAGGCCTCCGGAGGAACCACCCGGGCCGCTCTCGTTCCCGTCCCCGACCTCTACGTCAACCAGCAGAAGAACGTTGGTTCCGCGCAGTACGGTTCTGGATTTGCCGACCCCGTCGGAGACACATTTAATCCTGGCACTGACACGGTGGATCTGACCCTCGTGGTCGGTGGTCAGGGAGAGGGACCGGGCAACATCGTCTTCTCAATACTGTTCAACGGACCGATCGACCCGGCCCACCTTTCGGGATACCTCGAAATGGATACCGACCGGAACCCAAATACCGGGGCAACGTCTTTCATTGACCTCACCAGTCCGTACACTTCGAATCTGGGGGTCGAGTACCGAATCGACTTCTCCACCTATACCTCCTACAGCGAATACGAGGGTGAAGTCTCGGTCAAAAACGCTGTCACCGGCCAAACGGTCGGCTCCGCCCTCGTCTTCCGCCAACCCGGCCTGACCGACTACATCGCGATCAACGCGTTCCTGCTCGATCTCGACGTGACGCTGCCGATCAACTTCGGCGTGATCATCGGACCCAGTAACCGGCCGACCGACGTGGCTCCCAACGGCGGCTACCTGGTCCCGATTGTGGGAGGAAGTTACTAGCGGCCCAACTCCGCCCTGGGGTGCAGCCGGTCGTACATCTGCTTGAGGCGCTGGCGGGTGACGTGGGTGTAGATTTGCGTCGTGGAGATGTCGGCGTGTCCGAGCATCATCTGGACGGCTCGAAGGTCGGCGCCGTTCTCCAGGAGGTGGGTGGCGAAGCTGTGCCGAAGAACGTGGGGACTCAACTTTTGACGGAGCCCCGCCAGCCGGCCCAGCTTTTCTACCGTCATCCAGAAGTACTGCCGGCTCATGGGACGCCCCTGCTGGGTCAGGAACACGAAGCGCGAGGCGGGGGAGTGGCGGCCGAAGTATGGATAGGCTTCCCGCAGGTATTCCTTCAGTGACTCGATCGCCTTGTCCCCCAGCGGAACGATGCGTTCCTTGTTTCCTTTACCGACGATGCGAAGATAACCGACCTCCGTGTTGATTGACTCTTTCTTCAGCCGTACCAACTCGGACACCCTGAGACCGCTGGCATAGAGCACTTCCAGCATCGCCCGATCGCGGATTCCGTGCCGGGTCGTCAGGTCGGGGGTGGCGAGCAGGCGCTCCACCTCCTCCTGGGTCAGGTACTTGGGAAGCGACCGCCAGGTCTTGGGGGACTCCATCGTCTCGGTGGGATCGTTCACCACGTAGCCGTCCAGATTCAGAAATCGATAAAACGAACGCAGGCTGACGATCTTCCGGCTGATCGAACGCGGAGACAGGCGCTGATAGAGTTCCTGGAGATAGGCCATCAGCTCGGTCCTTTCCACCTCGTCGAGTTGGAGCTTGCGCCGTTCGAGAAATTCCAGGAAGTCCAGCACGTCACGCCGGTAGGCGTCGATGGTGTTCGCGGAAAGCCCTCGCTCCACTCTCAGGTAACTGATGAAAGCCTCAAGCGTCCTGTCCGTCATGACACCACCCGGCGCCAGATCTTTGCCAGGTACTCGACCTCGGTCACTCGCAGGAGGCGGCACCCACCGATGTACAACCCCAGTCCAAGCCCGATGACCAGGGCCAGGACGGCTGCCTGGTCGAGCACCCGCTCCGTCCCCAGCCATCGCTGCAGGAGAGGAAGGGCAAGCCAGACCCCGGTCCCCATGACCGCCGCCGCCAGAACACACCGACCCACGCTGCCGATTATGCCAAACTCCTGGAAACCTCCCAGCCTGCGCCGGAGCCGGTAGGAGAGGAGCGAATTGCTGACACTCACGGAGACCGCCGTTCCCATGGCCAGTCCGACAAAACGGTAGTCATCGGGAAAGGTGGCGATCAAGATCAGATTGACGACCAGGTTAGTGGCAACGGCAAACAGCGAAATCCGCACCGGCGTCTTGGTGTCGTCGAGGGCATAAAAGGTTGGCACGTAGACCTTGTTGCAGCTGTAGGCAAACAGGCCGACCGAGTAGGCAATCAGGGCCCAGGCGGTGAAGTGAGTGTCGGCGGGCGTGAAGTCGCCCCGCTGGAACAGGAGTCGTACGATCGGACCGGCCAGAACGATCAGGCCGATCGTTGACGGGATGGAGAGAAACGAGACCAGCTTGACCGAGTTGGCCACGGTCTCCTTCAACTCGTCGAAACGTCCCTGGGCCACGTAAACGGAAACTTCGCGGAGGTTGACAACACCGACGGCCACTCCGAAAAGGCCAATCGGCAGGTACATGATCCGGAACGCGTAGCTCAGCCAGGAGACCGGTCCGTTGTCCTGCAGGAACGACGCCAACTGGGTGTTGACAAGCACGTTGATCTGGACGGCGCTGACTCCGATTACAGCCGGCCCGAGGAGGCGACGGATTCTCCGGATTCCGGGGTGACCCCAGTCAATTCTGAACCCGAAGCGGAACCCTTCGCGGCGCATGATCGGCCACTGCACCGCGAACTGGAGGATTCCCCCCACGATGGCACCGACCCCCATGGCGTAGATCGGCAGAATTCCTGCCGACTCGAACAGCGGGACTCCAAATATCGCCGTGACGATCAGGGCAATGTTGAAAAGCGCGGGAGCGAGGGCAGGCAGAAAGTAGTGGTTGAGCGCGTTGAGTACTCCCATCGCCACCGACGCCAGCGCGACGAGAAGGAGAAACGGCGCCAGGATCTTGATCAGGATCGAAGTGATTTCGACCTTTCCCGGGACCTCGGAAAAGCCTGCTGCCAGGAGGTTCACACACAGATCCGAGAAAAGGAAGAGGAGCAGGGTCAAGACACCCAGCACGATCAAAAGCAGGGAAAAGACCAGGTTCGCCAAGTGCCAGGCCTGCGGCCTCCCTTCCTTCCGCAGAGCTTCCGTGAAGGTGGGAAGGAAAGCGGCGCTCAGGGCTCCTTCGGCAAACAGATCGCGGAGCAAGTTGGGGATGCGGAAGGCGACCAGCCAGGCATCGTTATAAAGACCGGCACCAAACAGCTTGGCAAAGAACTGATCGCGGACCAAACCGAGAATCCGGCTGAGCAAAACCGCAATACTGACTTTGCCCGCCGCCCGGGCTGAGCGCTCTCCTCTGGACATGTTCGGGAACCGCGCTTAAGTTATCATCAACATATGAAATTAGGTGACATTGCGAAGCGATTGGGATGCAGGCTGAAGGGACCGGAAGAGCTGGAAATTCGCGGACCGGCGGGAATCGAAGATGCCCAGTCGCAGGACCTCACTTTCCTCTCCAATCCCAAGTATGTCAAGCAACTGCGCTCGACCCGGGCCGGGGCGATCATACTCTCTTCCGACGCCCCTGACACTGAAATTCCGTCGCTGGTCTCGGAAAACCCCTACCTTGACTTCGCGCGCGCTGTCGAGCTCTTCTATCAACCGCCTTCTCCGGCTCCCGGAATCCACCCCACCGCGGTTATCGCAACGACGGCCGAACTGGGCGAAGGCCACTCCATCGGAGCCAATGTCGTCATCGGCGAGCATGTCCGGATCGGCAAAGGGGCTACGATCTATCCCAATGTGACCATTTACCCCCACGCCCGGATCGGAGACCATTTCGTCGCCCACTCCAACTCTTCGGTCCGGGAGCACTGTCGGCTGGGAGACCGGGTCATCCTTCAAAACGGCGCCATTGTTGGGGCGGACGGTTTCGGCTTTGCTCCGCGATCAGACCGCTCTTACTACAAGATCGTCCAGTCCGGGATTGCGGTCCTGGAGGACGACGTGGAACTGGGCGCGAACGCCTGCGTTGACCGGGCCACCATCGGCGAGACCCGGATCGGCCGGGGCACCAAGATCGACAACCTGGTTCAGGTCGGCCATGGCTGCCGGGTCGGCCACGACAACGTTCTCGCCGCCCAGGTTGGCCTTGCCGGAAGCACCCGCGTGGAAAACCGCGTCATGCTGGCCGGACAAGTCGGCGTGGCCGGTCACCTGACGATCAGCGACGACGTCATTGCGACGGCACAGACAGGGATCGCCCGCTCGGTTCCGGCCGGTTCACGGGTTTCGGGAACTCCCGAAATGGACAGCAACCTCTGGAAAAAAAACTACCTCCTCATGCACGAGTTCCCGACCCTGGTGCGCATCATCAAGCAGTTGCAGAAAGAAGTCGAAGAGCTCAAGTCGGCGGGCGGTTGACGCGGATCATTCGAGGAGAGACGGACGTGCCGCCCCTGACTGAACCGCTAAGGCGCCAAGAACGCGAAGAATTCCTTGGTCGCAAACCCTTCTACACCTTGGCGGAATTCGCGATTTTGGCGGTTCAAAAGCTCAAGCTTCATGCCGGTGATTCTCAGAGAAGGTACACTCGACACAGTGGCAAGGCAAGTCACCCGAGTTTGAGGAAGGAAGTTCGAATTTGCTTGATTGGGACAGAATCGAGACCGTTTTGCTCGACATGGACGGCACCCTTCTCGATCTTCACTTTGACGACTACTTCTGGCTGGAGCACGTTCCCCTGCGGTACGCCGAGAAGAACGGTCTGACACCCGACGCTGCACGGGCAAGTCTGCTGAGCCGTTACCGGTCGATCGAAGGGACTCTCGACTGGTACTGCGTGGACTTCTGGAGCCGCGAACTGGGCCTGGACATTCCTGTCCTCAAGCAGGAGGTGGACCACCTGATCCGCGTCCATCCGTTTGTCCGTGAATTTCTCCTTGCAGTAAGGAAGGCCGGGCGACGCGGAGTGCTCGTCACCAACGCCCACGGCAAGAGCCTGAGCCTGAAGATGAGGAAGACCCAGCTTGGAGGGTTTCTGGATGCCCTGATCTGCGCCCACGACCTCGGCCTGCCCAAGGAGGAGGTCGCGTTCTGGGACCGGCTTGACGCCGTAGAACCCTTCGACCGCCGCTCCACGCTGCTCGTTGACGATTCACTCCCGGTTCTCCGGTCCGCTCAGAGATACGGGATCGAGTTTCTGATTTCCGTCCGGCGCCCCAACACGCGGCGGCCGGCCCGCGAACAGGACGAATTCCCGGCAATCAATGATTTTCGCGAAATTCTGCCCGATGGTGCTCTGGGATGAAGAGTCGCATCGGACCCGGGTCTGGGCCGGGAACGAGTTCCGGGAGAGCCCTTCGACTTTCCAGAGTTTCAAGCAGGAATCCGGGCGCTGAAGGTTGGGCCCCCAAGGCCAGCGCGCCAACGGCGCAAGGTCATTTCCAGCCCGGGGCAACCGCCCCGGGACGTCGAGACCAAGCGACAGTGCAGCGCTGAAAGTGCGATTCAAGTCTCAGCCGACCATCGCGATTCCCCCGCATTCAGTATGCGAGTAAAGCAAGTGCGTCTCCGGATGTCCATCCAATCCATCGAAAGATGCAGTTTGAAGCTGGCGGCAACGGAAGCTTTCGCTTCCTGAACCTGGCTGAGACGTTCCGGGTTGGGCAAAAGCGGAAGCTGTCGCTTCGCGCACTCCACATTGGGGGCGGCGCCCAAATTCAGGTTGGCGGATGAAGAGAAGGCCGGAGGGGGATGCGGTCTTCAGGACCGAGTCCGTCAGTACTGCAGGATTCATATGGAGTGCGCGAAGCGATAGCTTCCGCTTTGAACCCCGGCAGGTCGAAAGGAAGCGAAAGCTTCCGTCCGGGGGCGATGCTGGACCATTCAAAGAGTGAGACTTCTCCAGGCGAACCCGGGGCCGCGGCTGCGCCTTAACCCCGGCTCTGTGTCTATCTCCGGTTTTACGGTCTCGGGTCTCCGGTCTCCGGCGATTTGTAGTTTCACGTCAGACAGCACCAGAACTGGTAGGATAGGCGGGATCGGGAGCGTCGAGTCACGCTCGGCATCGTGAGTGAACTGGAGGCTGTTACCTGAATGGGCTGTCAAAAACAACGTGATCTGTCGCGAGGGATTCTTCCTGCTTTAACCTTGGCCCTGGCGATTCTTTCAATCACCCTGGCCGGCACCGGCAGCGTCCTGGCGCAATCCCCCTTCCAGACCTCTTTCAAGGTTGGTGATCCGGCACCCGACTTCGACGTCCAGGACCTCGACGGCGCTGCCCTGAAACTGTCTGCCCTGCGGGGTAAAGTCGTCGTGCTGAACTTCTGGTTCATCGCCTGCCCGCCCTGCCGCGCCGAGATGCCGGCCCTCAACCAGTTGGTTCAACATTTTGAAGGCCGGGAGGTGGTATTCATCGGCTTCGCTGCCGATCCTTCCGATGCCCTCAGAGACTTTCTCCAGACTCACGAGTTCGAGTACCAGGTGGTACCCGACGCCACCCCCATCGCCGAGTTGTATGTCGTCCGTGGCGCTCCCACCCACGTCGTCATCGACCAGGATGGCCGGTTCGCGAAGATCGTCTACGGTGCCATCGGAGACGTTCAGACCGCACTCGAAGAACCGATCAGCCCGGTTACTGCAGAACCGGTGACGCCACACGAAAGCATTCCACAGTTCAGATTTGGGGTGCGGAAGCGGAAGCTTCCGCTTTTGCTCAGCCTGAAAGCGGCTGTGTTCTACCTGGGAAGCGACAGCTTCCCCTTTTGGCGGGAACCCCGGGAGGCGACTCAATTCACTCCGGTACCGCCTCCGGGAGCTTGTCCGACGTTCGGTATGTGGAGGCCCGCCCCGCAGCGGAAGCTCTCGCTTCCCGCCACCGTGCCAGGGTTGAAAGCGGAAGTTGTCACTTCCGCACTCCAAGAAAGGAAAAAGAAGGCCGCCCGTTTGGGCGGCCTTCTTGGGGGTCTAGCACTTTCAGTACAAGCGCGGGGCTAGAATTCCAACCTCGCACCCAACTGGATGACCCTGGGTTGACTCACCGTCCCGTTCCAGGTACCGAAATCGGAACTACTCAGTGAAACATCGAACGGCAGAGAACCCCAGTTACTACTTCCTGTGAAGGTATGCCAGTTCCACAGGTTGAAGAACTCGAACCGCAACTGGAAGCGGGCAACTTCACCGATAGGAGTGTTCTTGACTACCGAGAAGTCGTGGTTGTAGTAACCGAAACCACGCTCGTTGGTGATGGGTGTCCCGGTACCCTGCTCGTAGGGCTGAATCGTCTCGAACGCGCTGGCGTTGAAGAGCGGCCCATTGGCGGGATCGAAACTTCCCTTGTCCTGAGCGTAGAGGCTTCCGTCGTTGTAGTTCGGGATACATCGCATCCGGAACTGTCCCGGAAGGGTACAATTGGGAGAATCACGGAAATAGAAGGGGACACCTGACGTGGCACGGAAGATGTTGGTCAGGGCCCATCCACTCGTAATTGACCGTACGGCACCATCACCGATACCCGGGAGTTCATAAATGAACGAGATCGACAGCGTCTGGGGGACGTCATCGACCGCCAGCGTCTTGGTCCGACCTCGCTCGAAAGGCGAAATCGTCGAACCTTGACCGCTCCAGGTCCCCGAGGTGGGCTCGTTGGTCTGCTGGCTGGTCGTGATCAACTTGGACCAGGTATAAGAAACCAGCAGGAACGTGCCCTGAGTGAACCGCTTGTCCACCTTCAGCTGCAGAGAATGGTAGCTGGAATTTCCGGCATTCTCATCGATGCCCTGGATCGATCCGCAGTACTGCGGGTAAGGCAGCAGTGCCTGAGCAACCGACGGATCGCAACCCGTCATCTGCTCGATCCATCCATCATAAGGGATGGCCGCACCATTGAGCTCTGTCATACCCGGCTGGAAGATGGCGTCGAGTGCGACGCCCTGCGAAAGGAGGCTGGGATTCAGAACGTTTGGCGGAGCCATTGCTGACGGAAGGTGAATCGCCGTGTTGCCGACATATCCCACACTGAGCATCATGTCCTGCACCAACTCCCGTTCCACCGTCAGGTTCCACTGCTGAGAGTAGGCGCGCTCGTTGGCATCAAAGGGCCGGTAATAAATCCCCTGTCCGTTTTGATAGCCCGGCTCAAGGAAAGGCGGCCGCTCGAAGTTCTGAGGGAAGCCCTCGCTCAGGACGAACGCGGCCACCATGCCGTTGTTGGTCGAGCTGAAGCTGGGGTTGGCGTTGTAGCCGTCCAGACTCGTACAACCACCCCAACCGGGGCAATAGGCCTGGTGAAAGAAGATGCCGTAACCGGTCCGAATGACCGTCTTGTCATCCCAGGCATAGGCGATTCCGATTCGGGGCGCCCAACCACCTTTCCAGGTCTTCTCCGGATGGTTGCGGCCGGTGCGCTGCTCGAATTCGTCGGCAAACGCCAGGCCACCCAACAATCCTCCCGCAGCCGGATTGGCCAGGGTCGGATCAAAGAACGACGAGTTGTTCCGGGTCTCAACTGCCGGCGTGAAAACATCCCACCGCAGACCATAGTTGAGGGTCAGCTTGGGCGTCATCTTCCAGGTGTCGCCGCCGTAGAAGGCGAGCGCCTTCTGGCGAACGTACCACGCATCGACCGAACGGAACGTCACGTTTCCGCTGCCCACCTGCTCCAGCAGGAAGCTGGCGACGGGGTTACCGGCCTGACCGGCAAGAAAGAGGCCCGTTGTGCCCCGGTTGAACGAGTAGGACCCGGCCTGATTGGTGGCATCGTGAAAGTTCTGTCCCAGATCACGGTACTCGGCACCGAACTTGAAGGTGTGATCCCCTTTGACCCAGGTCGTCAGCGTGTTGCCGACAACCGTCGGACGGGTCGTCGTGTTCGGGGGACCGAAACCATTTGTGGTCGAGTAACTCTCGTAACCGTCACTGAAGTTGATCACCGGGACGTGGGTATAGGCCGCCACACCCGGAATCTTGGGGAAGTCGTCAATGTAGGCTTCATTGATCGATCCGTACCCTTCATTCCGGTTCAGGTAGCCGATCGCGAAGTGGTTGATCAAGTTGGGCGAGAAGGTATGCGTCCAGTTCAACCGGTTTACCCACGAATTCTGGGGGTCGGTGTAGGTATTGTTGGCCAACTGGACGGGCAGCGCGGTTGCCGTATTCTTCGGGGCCCACTGGCTCCACGAAGACCAGTAGAGCTGATCTTTTTCGCCGATGTTGGTATCAATCCGATAGAAGTAATACTTCGTGTTGGCGAGAATGATGTCCGGGACCGGAGGCGCATCATAATTGAGCAAAGCGCCAGGTCTCGTCGGATCGGGCAGGTACCTGAAATAAGAGAGGGCAAAAGAATTTGCCCAACGATCTTGAGGAATGATATTGCCCGGGAACTGATCCCGCAGGTAAGGAAGGTTATTCACCCCTGCGGCCTGGGTGGGATCGTAGTTCGGGTTCGCCCGAAGAGTATCAGGATCGTATACCGGGATCAGGTTTCCGGTCGACGAATCAATCCAGTCGCTGAAATCTCCCTGACGGTTCTTCAACGAGGGGATGCTGATCCGGTTCGAGCTGGCGCCGCCGTTGATCCGCCACTGTTCGTGGTTGAAATAGAAGTAGGTCTTGACCTTGTCGCTCCAAATGCCGGGGAGCTTTACCGGACCACCGACGTTGAAGCCCATGTTGTGCTGCAACTGGAAAGATTTCTGCTGGTCGAACGCAGCGGCGTTCAAAGCCGAATTCCGGTGATACCAGAACCCGGAACCATGGAACTCTCCTGTACCGGCCTTGGTTTCGGCAATGATCGTCGCTCCAGCCGTCCCCCCGTACTGGGGTTCGTAGTTGGAAGTCAGGACCTTGATCTCACTGACCATGTCAGGAGAGTAGGGGAAGTCCTGGTTGATGGAGATCATGCCGCTCTGGCTCATCGTGCCCTGCTGCATGGAGACACCATCCACGATTGCTTCGTCACCGGAAACCAATCCGCCGTTGATTCGGGAATCGTAAGCGCTGTTGGTCGCGCCGGTCGCAACACCGGGCATCAAGATTGCGAAACTTGCCGAAGAACGCGGCCCGGAATTGAACAGCAGCGGAAGCGTCTGCAGGGTTTCAGGACTGATACCCTCTTCGCGGGTTGCGTTCTCGAAATTGAGCTGGGAAGGTTGACCGACGACTTCAACCGTTTCAGTCACCTCTCCAACCTGAAGAATTACATTGAGCCGGGCCTTTTGGTTGATGTTCAGCTCAATGCCGCTTTGGACATACTCCTTGAAGCCTGTGAGAGTCGCCCTTAAATCATACGTCCCAGGTGTCAAATTCTGGAATGAAAACCGGCCCTGATCATCCGAGATGTAGGTCGCTCTCGCGCCTGTTTCCTGGCTCGTCAGGTCCAGTTCGACTCCAGGCACCACACCGCCCGTGCTGTCGGTGACAGCACCGCTGAGTGATGCGTTGATAGTCTGAGCAAAACTAAGGGTGGGACTCAACAGGAGAAATGCAGCAAGGAGAACGCCCGCACGAACGAACGTTCGGTTTTGCATATAGCCCCTCCTAAAGAATGAAATAAACCACCACACACTAGCGCAACCCCCATTGCGCTATCCATCGTTTTTAACATCGGTGCATGACAATTGCAACGAACTTTTTGTCGGCGAACAAAGGATTTTTCGCCCCGAACAGCCCGAACGGAGGAGCTGATGCGAGCCGATGGAGACACGAATTGGCAGAGAGCGTAACCTGGCGAAGCAATTGACTTGACACTTCATTTGGATGAGTTGAAAGACATGGACGAATTGGATGCATCTGGACGGAGACTCGGGCGATCGGTGGAACTCAGAAGCCGTGGCTCTCGGCTGGATCCTGGATACCCCGATTTCAGAACGCGAGTGTCAGCGAGCGCGGCTCCCGACGACGGTGAGTCACCGGAAGCGTTGCCGGAGGCCGGAACCGCGGGATGGAGTCAAGATCCGGGATGGGCACTGAAACCGGAGTCTCAAGTAGCGAAACACCGATACAGTCAGAAAAGGGAAGCATTTTTCGCCTGCAGACGACGACCTTTTTCAAACGCCTCCCGAGCTTCTTCGGTGCGCCCCAGTTGTTGATAAGCCCGCCCCAACTGGAAGTAGGCCTGGTCCATATTCGGCTCCAGCTTGATGGCATCCTGAAGGGAAGGAATCGCCTCTTCGAACTTGCCCTTTCGAATCAGCACCTGTCCGAGAGCCAGCGAAGCAGGAGCGTAACCCGGGGCGATCTGGATCGTCTTGCGAAACTGCGCCTCGGCCTGGTCCAGTTCATCCTGAAACCGGAAGCAGACACCCAGTCCATAAACCGCCCGATAGTCGCCAGGCCTCATCTCGATGGCGCGCCGGTAGTGTTCAGAGGCCTGGTCGAGGCGCCCCAGGCTCCGCTCGGCATCCCCTAACGCCGTGTAGACTTCCTGAATTGTCGGATCCACTTCGATCGCTTTACGGAACTCCGTGGCCGCCTGCTCGTACTCCTCGCGGAGACTCAGTGACTGCCCCATTAACTGGTGAACCCGCGCCGAATTTGGGGCCAGCCTGTAAAGCCGGGAGAACTCCTTCTGGGAAAGCGCCGCCGAGAGGGTGCTCAAAAAGAAAAGGGCATCATCGTTCTCCGGGTCCCGCTCGAGTACAAGGTTGAGCTGACTCAGTGCCTGATCGTTCCGTTGCAGCCCAACCAGTGCCCGGGCCAGGTAAAGCCGAGCTTCCAGGCTCGCGGGTTCGATCCGGAGATAGCCTTCCAGGAGTTCTCGGGAGCGCGGCAGGTTCCCCGAATAAAAAGCATCCCTTCCCTGCTCGAGCAGTGTCCCTTGTGCGGCCAAGTCCAAAGCCAGTCCGGCCAGCAGAACGAGAAGAACCAGTGAGAACCATTTTCAGAATCGCAAAAGGAGGATCAGAGACAGCGCCCGTTCATTGGCTTCCATCCGATCGAGCGTACCCGGGGAACAACAACTCCGGAAAGACCTGGTGAGGAACGACCTCAACCGTTCGCAGTGAATCGGTCAGGCTCTGCCAGCGCTCTTCCTTGATCTTTTCAAAGCGGTCCTTTTGTGCCGCGTAACGCTCATCCCGCGTGCGCGAGTAGAGGGTGAGCAAGTTGAAGTTGGCCTGGTAATGGTCGGGATCCAATTCCAGCGCGCGATTCAGCGCTTCGGTTGCTTTTTCGTATTCCTTGAGCCGCGTATAAAGGGCACCCAGTTCGGCAAGGGCGTCAGGATGGTCCGGCTTGAGTTCGATCACTCTTTTCAGGTGTATCAGAGAGGAATCGAAGTTCTGCTCGAGCCGGTCGATGACGCCCAGATAGAAATGCGCCATGATTTCCGTGTCCGGGTCCGAAACCAGCGGAGCCAGGGTAGTCCGTGCTCGCTGGTATTCCTTGTTCAGAAAGTAAGCTTCTCCAAGGGTTGCCTGTCCCTTCGGATCGTCGGGTCGCGCGTCAGTGTACTTCTTCAGGTAAGGTATCGCCTCCGCCGGTTCCCGCCACTTCATCACCGTCGCGCCCAGCACGTAATTACTGAACGGGTTGTCAGGGTCGAGAGAGACCGCCTTTTCCATCGACGCCAGCGCATCAACGCTCAGGTTCATCTCGACACAGGTCATGCCAAAGAAGAGGTGAATCCGTGGATCGTTCGGGTTGAGGTCCCGGGCATGGGCGAGGTAGCTCAAGGCACTCTCGTAATCGTGATTCCGGTATGAAATCCAGGCCATCTCGACCAGCAGCGCAGGGAGGTTGGGGTGCCTGCCCGCAAGCGTACCGAGGAGTTCTCGGGCCTGCTGGTAGTCACCCTGCCGATCGAGAATAAATGCCAGGCTTTCGGTTCCAGGTATGGAGAGCTTTCCCTCTCGCTCGAGCCCCATGAGCAGCTTCTTGAGTTCTTCCACTCGACCTGCCGCGCGGAGCCCCGGAAAGACCACGTCCAGATCCGGCTCTGAGACGCCGGCAGCGCCGAGAATACGGCCGACACATCGGTCCGAATCGGGCTGGCGACCCAATGCCATCAGGTTTCCACACTCCAGGATCCAGGCCGACTTCTCCTGGCGGGCATCTGCGGGTAACCCCCGCAACGAATCGAGAGAGTCCGCGTACTCCCCCTTGTCATAGAGAAGACGGCTCAACTGGTAGACAGGCTCGACCGCGCCCGGTGCAGCCTGGATGGCCTGCCGGTAAACGGGAATCGCCTTCTCAACGGCGGCGGCGTCCTTTGCAGCGTTCTCCTGGTAAAGGCGCCCCAGGTTCAGGAGTGCCCCCACGAACCCGGGAGCCAGCTGCACCGCACTGCCGAAAGGCCTTTTCTGCGGACGCGTAGTCACCCAACCGGGCAAACACAACTCCCTGGAAGTTGAAGATCCGAGGGTCGTTGGGGTACTGCCCGGCCAGTCCGGAAAGCGCAGCGGCGGCCACCTTGAGATCGCCGCCCGAAAGATTCGACTGAATTGCGATCAACTGCTTTGCCACCGGGTCCGCGCCAGCCTGAGCCAAGACAGGACAAGCAAACAAGAGAACCATCCCGCTGAGCAGGAGGACTCGAACCGTCCGGTATCCGTGTCGCATGATTCGTCCCATCCGCGTAAACCCACGGTAACAAAACCGCCGTTTCACCATCAAGCTCAAGCGATCGCCATTTGTGTCTCCGGACCGGTCTTCAGTACACTGAAAGCCGGCCCAAGTTCACGGGATCGTTTATGCTTTAGACTTCGGTCTGGGGCGGATCGGCGCTTCGATCCACAACCTTCGCATTTGTCATGAAACAAACCGCTCTTTGCCTTCTTCTGCTGCTCTCCCTGGTGTCCACCATTTGCCCACTGGCGGCTCAAACCGGCTCGGGGGACGATTCTCCTCCGCTCGTTTCGCCGGACCAGATGAAACTCGGCAACCGAATCGACCCCACCCTGCGCTTCGAGATCGAAGACGCCATCAGCAAGAAGGACCTTGCCAAGGCGGAACAACTTCTCGTCAACGAGATCCAGGGTAATACCGAAGCTCCGACGTTCGAACTGCTCTGTTATCTGGGTGGAGTCTTCTTTGCCGATCAGAAGTACCTGAACGCTGCTATCGCTTACAAGAAAGCCGAGAACTTCGAACCGCTCGATAATGGCAACCGCTTCACTCTCGCCATGTCCTATGTCCTGCTGGGCAGGCCCGACTGGGCTCGCCCCGAACTCGAGAAACTTGCTTCCGTTGCCCCGGACAACCCGCTCTACAACTACTGGCTCGCCCGAATCGATTTCGACCAGGGCAACTACGAACCTGCCCTCAAACAGCTCCTCGCAATTGTCGAAAAACACCCGGATTTCATCCGGGCTTATGACCGGCTGGGTCTCTGCTACGAAAGGCTCGATCAGAAAGAACAGGCTGTGACCTACTACAAGAAGGCGATCGAGTTGACATCCGCGCAGCCACAGCCCTGGGCCTGGCCCTACTTGAACCTGGGTGCCTACCTCATCCAGACGGGGGAACCCCAGGAAGCCGAGGGCTACCTGATGGAAGCGATCAAGATCGATCCCGACTTCGCGGTCGCCCACTACCGCCTCGGGATGGCCCTGGAGAAGCTCGAACGCTATTCCGAGTCGGCGGTAGAACTTCGGAAGGCCTCGACTCTTGACCCGGACAACCCTGATCCTTACTGGGTTCTTGCCCGCGTCCTCCGCCGCCTCGGCGACACCGACGGCGCTGCCCAGGCTGTGGCCAAATACCAGGAACTCAAAGCAGCGCAGGACCAGCCGCGCAGGGAAAGCCGTAGCCTGGGTTTCGGGTTTCGGGTTTCTGGTTTCGGGTTCAAAGTTCCACGTTCCATGCTCCGGGGCCGAAGCGAGCTTCGATGATCGTTTCCCGCGAAAGTTCCGCCCATAGAGGGGGAATGCTTTCGCTTTCCTGGCGGTCGTCTCTGGAGGTCAAAGCGGAAGCTCCCGGTTCCCCACTCCAAGTTGGGCGGGTCAAGGCAAATCGAAAATCGAAGATCACTCCCTCGGTTTCCTGCTCCAGCCGGGCCTTGAGCTGCTGCGCTCCGACATTTACAGGAACGATCTTCAACTCTGCTTCGACGGCTTCCAGGGCCTCGATAAGCTTGCCTTGCCGCATGTAGACACTCGCCAGCGAGAGGTGGAGATCGGGCATATCGGGGGCGAGTCTGATAGCCTGCTTGAAGGCCTGCGCGGCGCTCTCCAAGTCTCCCTTCATGAGGCTGGTCTGCCCCGCGGCCTGGTGGACCCGGGGCGAATCCCCCCCCTGCTCAACCAGCTTTGCGGAAGACCACTCGGTCAACTCCAGGTAGATCTGCCCGAGGTGGTAGGCAATCTCAGGATCGTCGGAGCGGATTTCCGACAGCCTCTGGTAGGTGATCGCGGCATTAAGCAACCGGCCTGACTGCAAATATGCGCGGGCAAGCACCTCCATCACGGTCACGTCGTCAGAAAGTTTCCTCGATGCGTCCTCGAGTTCCCGGATTGCCTCCTGGGTCTGCCCGGTCAGCAGCAGGTTGGTACCCAGCACAACTCTCGTTTTGGGTTGATCGGGATCCAGTTCCAGTGACTTCCGAAACTGAATAATTGCCTCGGAGTACCGACCCAGACCCTGGTAGGCCAGGCCGAGCGTAGAACTGAGCAGGGCACTGCTGTGCCCCTCCTCCCGGAGTCTCTCCATGATTGCAGCCGCTTCCTGGTACCGTTGGGCTTGCAGGAGATTCCCCGCCTCCACAACTGCAGCCTGGAACCCTGCGGGATCCACCTGAGCCCCCAGCAGGAAAACCGGAAAGACCAGGACCACGACAATGGCCAGGCCTGCGCGCTGCGTCGAGCTAATTACTGGCAACCGTTGAACCGCTTGCCGCAACCACTTCAAATTCATCGGAAAGAATCGCCGATTCGTTCTTGATCTTGTCCTGGACGTCGATGAGCAGCCGGTACTTTCCGACTCCGAGTAACTTGGGTGAGAATGCGCGAACCAGAACAACCCTCTGTGAAGAAAAGAACTGGATCGATTCGCCATCGTCATCCTCGATCTTCATGAGTTCCCGTCCCCCCTGCAGGAGGCGGTACGTCACCTTCAGGGAGGGGCTCATCGTCTGCTGATCCAGCCCGGCATTGTAAAGTTGGAAGTAGACGGCCAGCAGTTTGTCCGTCCGGAAGACGTGATCAAGTCGCGGGCGCACCTTCAGGTCACCCAGCACAAATGGAGAGTCCGTGTCCGGGATCGACTTCAGGGGAACGATGGTATCCGACAGGATCATCGAACTGGGCTGGAGATCCTCCTCACCATAATCGGGTGGGGTCAGCGCCTTGGTGACGACCCCAACATTTCCGCTGTTCGTGTCTTTCAGGACAAGATCCAGCTTAACGCGTCGCGCCTTTTCGAGGATGAGCACTTTCTGGAACATCGACGTACCCATCCGTCCGGCTTCCAGTTGCTCAGGAGGAAAATTGATCACCAGGTCGTCTTCGAACTCCTTGATGATCTCGTTGCCCAATCCTGTCACGGCACCGTAAATCGCCAACTTGGCCCGGTATACCCCGTTCTCTTCATTGAAGGTGAGGTTTCGATTCGACACTTCGAGGGTCACCGGAACGATGCAGCTGTGCTCATTGAGGCGAAAATTAAACTGGTGGACCTGAAACGGCAGTGAACTGTACCCAATGTTGACGTCAACCGACTCCTTGAGATCCTTGTACTTTATCTCAAGGGGTCTCATGATCCCGGAATAACGTTCCAGCCGTTCAAAGGGGCGATCCTTCGACCGCAAAGCCATCAACGGGTAATAATCGCCCTGGTTGTCCTGATAAAAGCGGGCACCCTTCGTGACCATCTTCCGCTCCTCGGCGAGAGTCAATCCGATGCCCGGAACGTGATTGAAAGCGTCCTTCTCCCAGGGATCGCTGGTCAGATGATAGTCACCGGTCAGGGTACTGTCGACAAATTCCAGTTCGATGTCCCCTCCAAGGCCCTGCACCTCACGATAGCGCCAGACCTGGAATGGAAGCGTCGTCGTCGTCCCCCCGCCCTCGTAAAGGGCGCGGTCGTATGTACCACCGGTGTTCTCGGTGATCTCAGTCGGAGGCCCATGAATGATGTAGACACGTCCCCGGTCGGTCTTCCAACCCGGCTTTCCGCTGGTGAAGCGCTCGTTGGCGTAGGCGATGCGCCGGTAATGCTCTTCCTTGAACTCGTTCTGGGCCGTTTTCAGGTCGGGGTCACGCCGGCGCCAGAATTGCTCTATGAAGTTCTCCTTTTCCTCATCGGTGGTGAGAGACTTGAAAACGTCTCGTTCCTCTTCAGAAATGATGTAGACAACATCTTCCTTGAGCCACTTGGAGTAATAGTCCTGCTTTTCCTCCTGGCGGAGACTGTCTTCCTTTGAGTTCTGCGCCTTAAGAAAACCGGGAGCGAGTAACAGAGCGAGAGCACCAGTCCAAAGAATCGTCAACCTTAAAGGCACACGCGGACAGCGGGCGATTGACCTCATGGTCAGCGATTTTATCCGATCGGGACGTCCACGTCACGACCCATGTTGGTTCCCGCTCTCGTGTTGAGATCGGAAGTTGAGCCAACGATGTTGCGAGGATTTGGGAAAAAACGATAACCTTGGGGCTTGTGGTGCCCGCGTGGGCAGGTGTAGCTAACTGCGCTGCAGAGAATGCAGCCTTGTCCGGGAAGGTCCGATGAGAATCGCAAGTCTGATTATTAGAACCTTTTTTCTAGCGCTATTGCTGTCGGTGTACACGCTTGCAGCAGATTCCAATACCCTAATCGTCAAATGCGTCGACAACACGGGCAAACCGATCGGTAAAGTCAAGGTCTACGTTCAGGGGCTCGGCCTGAACAAGACGACCGATGAAAAATCCGACAAGAAGGGCGTGGCAACGTTCAAGAAGCTGGCCAACGACTTCTACCGGGTTTGGGCCCACCAGGAAGGATTTGCGCCCAGTTTCCATGAATATGTGACTCTCGAGGGCGGAGTGACCAAGGACCTGACCTTGACTTTTGAGCCTGGCGACGCCGAAGCAAAGCTCTATTTCGAAGACCAGGATCTCATCCACAAGGCCCAGGTGCTGCTTCAACAGGGAGCCCAGGCCTACCAGAACCACCAGTTCGACACCGCTGAGAACAGCTTGAGCCAGTCCATCGAGATCAACCCTTCGGAGCCCAATGCCTACTACAACCTGGGGCTCGTCTACAGCATGGAGTCGAAGTGGGACGAGGCGGAGACGGCGTTCAAGAAGGCGATCGAACTGCTCAATCTCTACGAAAAGACGGAAGATCCTTCCAACCCGGTCTTCTCGCGGCAGGCCAAGGAGATTCAGCAGCAGATCGACATGATTCCACTGCGCAAGCTGGCGGCCGAAATCGACCAGGCCATGAAAGCCCAACAGTTTGACAAGGCGATCGAAGGACTGCGGAAGATGGCTGAAATTCAGCCCAACAACGCGGCAGTCTATTTCAATCTGGCTATCAACCTGACTCGCCTGAACAAGCTGGAAGAAGCCGACGCAGGCCCTCGACAAGGCAATCGCCCTCAACCCGGACGACCAGGCCTTCAAGGATCTCAAGACCAGGATTGCCGAGGTCCAGGCCGGCCGGGCCAAGAACGCCGAGAAGGCCAGGGTGGTCACCGTCCAGGAACTGATCAAGGACGGCAAGCCCGCCGAGGCGATCGAAAAAGCGAAGGTCGCCCTCCAGGATATCGACAAGCAGTATCACCAGGTCCTTTGGGAAGAGATGACCACGGCGTACCTCGCCCTGGAAAAGTACCCAGAGGCGATCGATGCCAGGCAGAAGGTTCTTGAAATGAAGGGCGAGCCGGTCGATCAGGGACTGTTCGACCTCGGACAGGAGTTCGTGCGTAAGGGTAAGCAGGCCCAGGCCCGGATGGTGTTTGAGAAGGTGCTCCAGGTAAACCCGAACTTTGCCGAAGCCTACTACCAGTTGGGAATGGATTACTTCTATGAGCTCAACGACAAGGTTCGTGCCAAGACGATGCTTGAGAAGTACATCGAAATGGGCAAGGATGAGA
Organism: uncultured Acidobacteriota bacterium; assembly: GCA_963777605.1. Taxonomy (GTDB): domain Bacteria; phylum Acidobacteriota; class UBA6911; order RPQK01; family JAPXNP01; genus CAVZRV01. Next base: position 319,603 of record CAVZRV010000029.1, on the reverse strand, counting down.
CTAACCTGAATAACGCCAAGAACGTTCTCATCGTGATGGGGAAGAGCTAGCACCGAATGAACAGACGACGGTTTATCGGATCCGGAGCTCTGGCGGCAGCCGGGGCGAGTGGAATCAGTCTCGGCGGCTCAAGCGCCCCAGCAGCAGGTCAGTTTAAACTGAAGTATGCCCCGCACTTCGGCATGTTCAGGCACCATGCCGGACCGGACCTGGTGGATCAGCTTAAGTTTGCAGCCGACCAGGGGTTCCGGGCTTTCGAAGACAACGGCATGCGGGGACGTCCAGTTGCAGAGCAGGAGCGGATCGCCGCGGCAATGTCCCGCCTCAATCTGGAGATGGGAGTTTTCGTGGCGACCGCGGACTTCAAGAACACGACCTTCGTCTCTGACAAGCCTGAGATTCGGGAACCATTCCTGAAGAACATCCGGGAGTCTGTCGAGGTTGCGAAGCGGGTGAACGCCAGGTGGTGTACCGTCGTCTGCGGATGCTTTGACCCCGGCGTGGAATGGTCATACCAAACCGCCAACGTGATCGAGAACCTGAAACGGTGTGCTGAAATATGTGAACCGACTGGCTTGGTGATGGTCCTGGAACCTCTCAACCCTTATCGGGACCATCCCGGCCTGTTCCTGACCAAGATCGCCCAGGCGTACCAGATCTGCCGGGCCGTTGGCAGTCCATCATGCAAGATTTTGGATGATCTCTACCACCAGCAGGTCACCGAGGGAAACCTGATTCCCAATCTGGATCGTGGATGGGACGAGATCGCCTATTTCCAAATCGGCGATAATCCCGGCCGCAACGAACCTACGACTGGTGAAATCAATTACCGGAATATCTTCAAGCACCTCAACGGGAAGCGCTACAACGGGATTCTGGGAATGGAACACGGAATTTCACGCCCCGGAATCGAAGGGGAAAAGGCCTTGTTGGCGGCTTACAGAGAGTGCGACAGCTTCCCTGTCTAGACTGCAGGAATAAAGCAGTTGGCGACAGGCCAGCGGAAGTAGTAAAATATCAAGTTGGCGCACCACCCACACTAAGGTTCGGTTGCGTCCCTCCAACGAAGGGGCGGACTCAGGTTCGCCCCTTTCATTTAACAAAACCCTTCCGGTTGACCTTAGCCAACTGCTCCCTTCCTATCTTTGCAAATTCAATGCCACGGCCCTACAATCCTTCAAGATCAACGCCGGTAGCTCAAGAAATATAAGGACTTATATTTTTTCGATCGAAAAAGAAGGAATTCGTTGGAGGGCATTTTTCAATTCAGAATATTGAATTTCCATTCGAGAAATTGAACGAAAAGGGACGATGCCAACTCGAGACGCGGGCCAGGCCCTTCCGGAGCTCAACCGTGGCCCGAGAAGCGCACCACCGGATCCGTCCAAATGGCCTCATCTTCGTTCGGCCCCACAACCATCGCGGAAGGGATTACGACGACTCCGTCATCGGTCACGGTGAAACGCTTCCGGTCCTTTTCAGGGTCCCAACCGATTACTGTGTCGGGTAATATGCGGCAGAATTTGTCGATAATTGCCCGGCGAATCCTGCAGCGTCTTCCGACCTCGACGTTGTCCATCAGAACCGATTCCGAAATGTGAGCGAAGCTGTTGATGCGAACGTTGGGCGAAAGAATTGAACGATCGACGTGCCCTCCGCTGATGATGCAACCGCCGCATACGAGCGAATCGAGCACCTCTCCCCGTCTCGCCCCCGCCCCTTCGTCGGCAAACACCGTCTTGGCAGGAGGGAGGCTCCGCTCGTAGGAGCGAACCGGCCAGTGGGAATCGTAGAGGTTGAACTGCGGATGCACCGAAATCAGGTCAAGGTTGGCCGAATAGTAGGCATCCAGGGTCCCGATGTCCCTCCAGTACGGTTTGCGATCGCCCGGCCGGTTCTCGTCCTCAAACTGGTAGGCGAACGCCCGTCTTCGACCAAGCATTCGGGGCACGAGGTGCATCCCGAAATCGGTCAGGTCTTCTTCGGCGACTGCCGGTATCAACTCCTCCAGCAGAGTCTCCCGATTGAAGATATAGATACCCATCGAGGCATAGATTCGATCCGACTTCCCCGGTACCGTGGCAGGGACGGAGGGTTTCTCCTGAAAATCCACAATGCGTGACTCGTCGTCCACCTGGACCACGCCGAACTGACCGGCCATCTCCGCAGGCATTTCTACTGCCCCAACCGTCATTTCGGCGCCCCGGTCCAGGTGGAACTTCAACATCTTCGAGTAGTCCATCTTGTAGACGTGGTCACCAGCCAGGATCAGAACAAACTCCCGGTTGTCCCGCTCGATCGTGTAGATGTTCTGGTAGACTGCGTCGGCGGTTCCCCGGTACCAGTTTTCACCGTAGCGCTGCTGGGCCGGGATCACTTCGATGAACTCCTCCATCTCGGAGGAAAGAATGTTCCAGCCAAGCCGGATGTGACGCGCCAGCGAAATCGACTTGTACTGGGTCAGTACGTAGACAGTGCGAATTCCTGAGTTGATGCAGTTGGACAGCGTAAAGTCGACGATCCGATAATGCCCGCCGAAGACAACCGCCGGTTTGGCCCGGTCCCGCGTCAGCGGATGCAGGCGCTCGCCTTTCCCGCCGGCCAGTACGAATGTCGTCAATCGACTGAGGAGTCGAACATAGGGTACCTTTCGAGGCAGGAGATTCGACAAGATCCGACACCGCCCTGCTCCTCTCCGCCGGGACCGGCGAATTCCAAGCGCAAAACCAACGTTACTGTCGAATGCAGTACCATTATCTGCCAACGGTTCCATGGATGGTATCCTTGTCGGCAAATTCTTCACTAAAAGCAGGTACGCCGGCGACGCTGGAATCCCTCAGTCGGGTTGGTGATTATGCAAACACTGCGATGTCGCAGAAACATCTGGATCTTGTGCGCGCTGTTCTTGTCGGTGACGGTGGATCATTGGGCTGATTCGTTTCTCCGGGCGGCCGGCAAGTGCCTCGATGTCGAGGTGGGGGATCCCAACGGAAACTACGTCGTTCCGGGCAGCCTGGGTGACATTCCCTACCGGGTTGTCAACGGGCAATCGCGCCTCCTTGACGCCTACATCCAGCCCGGTGACCAGAGCCGACCGGGAGTCATTCTGATCCACGGTGGAGGCTGGACCACGGGAAGCCGAAGAGCGTTCATCTCCCATTTCCAGGAATTGCTGACTCGAGGAGGATTCAACTGGTTCGCCCTCGACTACGGCCTGGCTCCGGCAGCCTCGCTCGCCGACCAGGTTGCGGACGTCCTTGGTGCGATTGACTACATCCGCTGCCATTCCGACCGTTTCAAGACCGATTCGAGCCGACTCGTCCTCTTCGGTGAGGATACCGGAGCCTATCTCGCGGCCCGGGTCGCCCGTCGGAGTCCGGATTCCATCTGTGGCCTGGTTCTGGTTGGAGGGATTTTCGAGCTCTCCGAATTCCCCTCGATTCGGGACAACGAATCGCTTCAGACCGCCCTTTGGGGCGCCTCCGGGACATCGGTTCTCGAGCGAAACTCCCTTCCCAATCTGCCCGTAAAACAATTGCCGACGACGCTGGTTATCCACGGGACGCGGGACGCAGAGGCTTCTCTGGAGACGGCCCGGTCATTTTGCACGAAGCTCTCCCGGACGGGAGGCTCCTGCCGGTTGATCCCAATCGAAGCGGGAATCCACCGCAGTGAAAACTGGACACCGGCCCAGTGGGGCTACCAGCAGGACCTGGTTGAATGGCTCGAGAGGAGCTGCGGGCCGGTGTCTCCCACAACTCCCCGAGATGTCGAGAGTCAACCGCTGAGAAAGGACATCACCTACCGAACATTTCGGGAACCAGTGCCTGCCGAACTGAAAATGGACGCATTCGTCCCGGACGGCCCCGGGCCTTTTCCCGCGGTGATCGTCGTCCACGGTGGGGGCTGGGAAGCAGGTTCGAAGACCACCTACATCGTTCCGGTTCTGACGGTACTGGCCAAGGCAAACCTGGCCTGGTTTTCCATCGACTACCGGCTGACTCCGAAATTTGAGAACCGCGACCAATTGGAAGATGTCCGGCGGGCGATCCGGTACGTTCGCCATCACGCCGCCGACTACCGTGTCGATCCATCCAGGATTGCCCTCCTGGGAGAGTCCGCGGGCGGGCAACTGGTCGTACAGGTTGGCGCACTTCCCTGCCCCGGCGACCTGTCGTCGAAAGACCCGGTCGATCATGAATCCTGCCGGGTGTCGGCGGTGGCGTCTCTGTACGGAGTCTATGACTTTGAGGCGATGGTTAAGGACGCCGGTCCCCGCTCTCTGCTTGTGCGGCTTTTTCATCGCACTAAGCTGGATGACGAAGCTCGCCTGGTCCTGCGCGAATACTCGCCGTACTACCAGGTCAGGGCGGAAATGCCACCCCTCCTTCTCATTCACGGGACGGGTGAGTTCCTTTGGGACCAGGCCGTTCGGCTCCAGGAACGGCTCGACGCAACAGGTGTCGACTACCGGCTGATCCGGCTCGACGGGGCTCCGCACGGGATGGAGAACTGGGAAGGCCGTCACGAGTGGGAGAGTTACAAACCCGCTTTAGTTGACTGGCTTCAACTCAAGCTTTCCACTCCCTGAACCCGGCCTCGCCCTATTCGATCGACGCCAAGGCGGAATTGAAGCCCTCCGTACGATATGATTCACAAGGAGCGCAACCACGGCGAGATGGCTCGATGAGACGGTGCGCTTCACCGATCACCCATGCAGAACGCCACTTCACCGCTCGCCCGCAGTTCACTCTTGCCCAGACTGATTCTGCTGTCTGTCGCGGTTTTCCTGGCGCTCGGATTTTGCGAAATCGCCCTCAGAATCACAACCCGTGAACCGACCGACGTCTCCCTGGTTCGAGGCGACGATTTTCAGTCAGTCTACTTCGAGTTGGATCCTCTGCTGGGCGTTGTCCGGAGGCCCAATCTCGACCTGCGATTCCGGTTTGAGGAACGGCCATCGGGCTTCATCCACTTTCAAACCAACAACCTGGGCCTGCGCAGGAGCGCCCCTGCGCAGGCCGGAAGGACATCGGGAAGGCGGGTGCTGGTTCTGGGAGACTCCCAGATTGACGGTTCGGTGGACAACAGTGAGAACGCCTGCTCGTTGCTCGAGACCGACCTGAACACGGGTCCCGAACGCTACGAGATACTCAATGCCGCCACCGGATCCTACTCTCCCTACCAGTCCTATCTCTGGTACCGGGCTCGTGGCGCGGTTCTCCTGCCCGACACGATCCTCTTCACGGTTTTCCTGGGCAATGACCTGGCGGAACTGGTCGCCCCGGGGCGTCCCCGCCTGATGCCCGAGGGGAACTCCTTTCGAGAGATCATTCCTGCCGAGGACTTCCAACACCGGATGAAGTCCTTCCGGGAACCCTCGGCCTGGACCAGGCTGCGCTTCTTACTGCTCCAGAACTCGGTTCTGTTTGCACGACTGACGAGTCTGGTGGGGAACCCTGGAGTCCAGGCGACCGGCCCGATGGGTACGGCCTATCGGGCCTGCATCGGGTGCACCGGGCAAAGTCTTGGTCAGGCCTACTGGTTCAAGCACCATCCCGCTGATGTCGAGCTCTGTCTTTCATCGCTCGAGGAGTTGCTCCGCCGGTTCAAGTCGGAAACGGACCAAGCGGGTATTCAACTTATCCTCATGGTGCTGCCGACCAAGCTTCAGGTCGAGCCCGAGACGGACTCATCCCGGACCCGAGAGACGGCCGAAATCCTGGGGCTTGGCGAGGCCGACCTCCAACTCGAACGACATCTCGGCGCCGAGACCGTACGTATAGGCCGCCAGCTGAACATCGAGACGATCGATTTGGCGCCACTTCTAACCGAACACCACCGGGAAACCGGGGAAATCCTCTACTATCGGACCGACTGGCATCTGAACGCGAAGGGGCACCGCATTCTGGCTCAATGTCTCTACGACCGTCGGGAGCTATTCCGTAACAGAAAGCCGGAGTAGCGCGGGCGAGGCCGGCTATCCCACCCAGAGGTACCGCAGTGCGACCAGCAGAACACTGCCGGCAAGAATGAGCCGCAGGACAAGCGGTGAGAAACGTTTTCGGAATCGGCTGCCGAGGTAGGTTCCCACCAGTCCGCCGAACCCGAAGGTCAGCCCGAGAGACCAGTCAGGCGCCGCACCGGCAAGAGGGTTTGAGTGGGCCAGAAACTGGTAGGCGAAAACACTGGCGAGAGAAGTCAGAAAGGTGGCTCCCAGCAGAGCTCCCGCGATCTGTTCGAAGGTCCACCCCATGACGCCGACCAGGATTGGGGCGATCATCACGGCTCCCCCGATCCCGTAGGCGCCCCCCGCGATCCCGATCACGAACGCGGCTGGGATCAGGAGGGATGCCCTTGTCGCCGATCGCCGGCCGGCACCCGGTGCGACCCATTGTGACTCTCCAGCCCCGACTCTTGTGCCGGCATCTGAACGGCGGGAACGTTCGGACCAGGCTGCACCGGTCAACAGGCGTACGCCCATCAGAAGGAGAACCAATCCTGCAAAGAGGCGGAACTCGCCGGCCTCGGGAAGGTACCGGATGCGAACCCATGCCCCGACGACAGCTCCCGGAACCGAACCGGAAGCCAGGATCCGCAACAGTCTCCAGGCCAACTTCCCCTCGCGCAGATAGCGCGTGATTCCACCGGGCGTCGCGATCAAGTTGTAAAGATGGTTGGTAGAACTGACTGCCGGCCCGGCGATTCCGAGCACGCTGATCTGGAAAGGGACCAGTGCAAAGGCCCCCGAAACTCCCGTCATCGACGTGAAGAACGAGATACCCAGTGCCGCACCGAAACAGCCGAATGCCAGGAGCCAGTCAGAACTCAACGTGAAACCTCCAGAGAACGGTTACACGATTCCCGGGAACCGTCAACCGAAAGGCCGCGTCCGAGCCCTGGGCTGAAAACCAGGTCCCCTTCAGGGACCGATCCGGCGCCGATACCGTGACCATCAACCATCCAAGTTCGTAGCAACCCGCCAACGGCGCAGGGTCATTCTCAGCCCGGCGGCAACGCCCCGGGAATTGGGGCCGAGGCGGCATTGCAGCACTGAAAGTGCGATTCAATCTCGGCCTTATTGGCGGACTCTTTCAGGAACAACCAGAAATCAAAAGTCCTGGGGTATGTTGCCCAAACTCGGAAGGAGAATCATCCTCCCTGGATTGGAAATGTTGACTTGCGCCAGGCAAGCTGCCTGGCGGACATCTCAGGCAGGGCTGCCTGGATTACCTTCCTTTTTTGTCCTTCACCCTGTACCTCCCGAGGAGGTCAAGGCAAAATGAGGACCGTGAATCTGACTTCAGTGGACGCCACTGTTTATTGGCCTTAAAGGAAGGGATAGCCATGAAAGAGGTTGACAACCTGCAGCAAAATGCACCCATAAAGCGCCTCGTCGGGACGCTGCCCAAAGTCGGCATCCGGCCGGTGATCGACGGGCGGAGAAAGGGGGTCCGAGAGTCCCTGGAAATCCAGACGATGCAGATGGCCCGGGCTGCCGCCGGACTGATCAGTAGCAGCCTGAGGCACAGCAATGGACTGCCTGTCGAGTGTGTCATCGCGGACACCTGTATCGGCGGCGTAGTGGAAGCCGCCCGGGCCTCCGAGAAGTTCGAACGAGACGGCGCGACCGTGTCCCTGACGGTCACCCCGTGCTGGTGCTACGGCACCGAGGTGATGGATTCCAGTCCCCACGTCCCCAAAGCGATCTGGGGTTTCAACGGAACTGAGCGACCCGGCGCCGTCTACCTGGCAGCCGCACTGGCAGGATACAGCCAGAAGGGGCTTCCCGCGTTCGGCATCTACGGCCGGGACGTACAGGACCGGGACGACACGTCGATCCCGGATGACGTCAAGGGAAAGATCCTCGGATTTGTCAAGGCAGCCCTCGCCACTGCCGAATTGCGGGGCAAGTCCTACCTGGCAATCGGTGGAGTCTCCATGGGGATTGCCGGCTCAATCGTGGACCAGGATTTTCTCCAGGATTATCTGGGAATGCGCACCGAATCGGTTGACATGAGCGAGTTGACCCGGAGGATCGAAGAGAAGATCTACGATCCCCAGGAATTCGAGTACGCCTTCCAGTGGGTTCGCCGCAACTGCCCGGAAGGAGCTGACGTCAACGAGCCCTCCCAGCAGTCCTCGCGGGAACGCAAGGATTGGGAGTGGGAAACGGTTGTGCAGATGGCCATCATCGCCCGTGACCTGATGATCGGCAACCCGCGCCTGGCCGAACTGGGTTTCGGGGAGGAGGCCTTCGGCCACAATGCCTTGATCGCGGGGTTCCAGGGACAACGACAGTGGACCGACCATTTCCCCAACGGCGACTTCATGGAGGCGATCCTGAACTCTTCCTTCGACTGGAACGGGATTCGGGAACCCTTCCTGATGGCCACAGAGAACGACTGCCTCAACGGCGTCGTGATGGCGTTCGGGCACCTGCTCTCCGATACGGCGCAGGTCTTTGCCGATGTCCGGACCTTCTGGAGCCCCGACGCGATCCGCAGGGTCACGGGGGCCGAACTCACGCCGGCGGCCGCGCAAGGGGTCATCCACCTGATCAATTCCGGTTCCTGTACTCTCGATGGAACCGGACGGCAGACCCAGAAGGGCACTCCCGTTATGAAACCGTTCTGGGAGATCAGCCCGGAAGAGGCCGCAGCCTGTCTCGAGGCGACCCGGTGGTGCCCCGCCGACCTCGGCTACTTCAGGGGCGGTGGCTTTTCCTCCCAGTTCCTGACTCGCGGCGGAATGCCGGTCACCATATCGCGGCTCAACCTTGTGAAAGGCCTGGGGCCGGTTCTTCAGATTGCCGAGGGCACAACGATCGACCTTCCCGACGCGGTCCACCAGACTCTCAATGAAAGGACGAGCCCGACCTGGCCGACCACCTGGTTCGTACCGCGCCTGACCGGATCCGCTCCATTCAACGACGTCTATTCCGTGATGGCTAACTGGGGGGCGAACCATGCCGCGCTCTGCTATGGCCATGTCGGAGACCGTTTCCTGACCCTGGCCAGCATGCTGCGTATCCCGGTCTCGATGCACAACGTCGAAGAAAGTCGGATCTTCCGGCCCAGCGCTTGGAGTGCCTTTGGCTCCATGGATCCCCAGGGAGCGGACTACCGGGCCTGCGCCAATTTCGGCCCACTCTATGCGTAAGGAAAATTGAGGAATGGTTGAACCCAAGTTCATCGCATGCGACTTCGGAGCCGAAAGCGGCCGCTTGATTCTTGGACGTCTCCAGGACCGGCGACTGACACTCGAGGAGGTCCACCGCTTCCCAAATCGACAGGTCAGTCTACTCGGCCATCTTCACTGGGATCTGCTGGACCTCTTCGCCAACCTCAAGGAAGGACTCGGCAAGGCGGCGCAACTCGGGCACGATCGACTGGCAGGCATCGGAGTGGACACCTGGGGAGTCGATTTTGGAATGATCGACGGCTCGGGCCAGTTGCTCGGATTTCCATACGTCTATCGCGATTCTCGGACCGACGGGATGATGGAAGCGGCATTCCAGAGAATGTCCCGGTCCAGAATCTACTCGATCACCGGCATCCAGTTCATGGCGCTCAATACGCTTTACCAGTTGATGAGCACTACGAAGGTTCGGCCCGGTCTCGTGCGGGCCGCCGACCGCATCCTTTTCATGCCCGACCTCTTCCACTACCTGCTCACGGGCGTCATGGTTTCGGAGTACAGCATCGCCTCGACTTCTCAACTGCTCGACGCTCGGACCAGAACCTGGTCCGCGGAACTCTTCGAGGGGCTGGATCTGCCACTGCGATTGATGCCTCAGTTGATCGAACCCGGGACCGAGATTGGCCCCCTCCTGCCGGAGATCGCTTCCGAAACCGGCGTCCAGGCCAAGGTGATCGCTCCGGCCTGCCACGACACGGCCAGTGCCGTGGCCGCCGTTCCCGCAAGCGGCCGGGACTGGGCCTACCTGAGTTCGGGAACCTGGTCGCTGCTGGGGGTGGAATCGTCCGAGCCGATCATCAGCGACGCTTCGTTGCAGCGCAACTTCACGAACGAGGGAGGCTTCGGGGGAACGATCCGCTTCCTGCGCAACAACATGGGGCTCTGGCTCCTCGAGCGCTGCAAACGGAGTTGGGAAGCCCAGGGATCTCATCTGAGTTATGACGATCTGGTTGAGCTCGGCCGCACGGCGGCTCGGTTCCGGTCCGCTTTCGACCCCGACGACCCGGTGTTCCTGAACCCACCGGACATGCCGACAGCCATTGCTGAATCCTGTCGCAAACATGGGCACGCGGTTCCGCAAAGTCACGGCGATTTCACCCGTGCCATCTTCGAGAGCCTGGTGCTCAAGTATCGCTACATCGTCGAGAGCATCAACGAACTGCGGGGTAGGGCCGTCTCCCGACTCTACATTGTCGGAGGAGGATCCCGAAACCGGCTCCTCAACCAGTTGACGGCCGACGCACTCGGAATTGAAGTGATTGCAGGTCCAGCGGAAGCCACGGCCACGGGCAACATCCTGATCCAGGCGATCGGTTCCGGCCTCCTGGGGAGCCTCGACGACGCAAGGGCGCTGGTCAGGGACTCCTTCGAGGTGGAGCATTTCGAGCCCCATGAGAAAGAGGTCTGGGACGCCCGTTACGCGGAAGTGCGGGGGTTGTTCGGGTAGGCGACCGTGAAGTTCGAATCAACCTCAGGGTTACGGAACGATTTGCTATAATCGGGCCTCCCGGTTTTGCGTGATTCCTCGCTGTTCGGGACTGCGCTTCCCCGTGCCGGGACGTCGACGACCGGAAAATCGATTGAGGTTTTCTGGATTGCAGCTCATCCGGAGAAAGCAAATGGCAAGATTCACCAGTCTGCTCGCTGTTGAACTCCTCGCACTTCTCCTGCCGTTCTTCACGGGCGCCGGGTTCGGAGCCGAGGCGCTCACATTGAACGTCCTGGACTTCAAATCGGCAGGAGCCGGGGAGGTGAAGTTCCAGATGCTGCCGACGCGGCGAGTCGGGTCTGCACGGGTCGAAGGAGAGATCCGGCCTGAGGGGAAGCAACTGTGGATCAAGATGAAATACGAACAGCTTCGCCCGGCGGTCTATTTCGGGGGCGACGTTTCCTGCTACGTGCTCTGGGCAGTTGACGCTCAGGGGGCACCGCAAAGTCTGGGGGAATTCTGGGTACGCCCTGACAAGAATGACGGTGAGAATGAATTTTCAACCGGGCTCGGGCAGTTTGCGCTCCTGATCACTGCGGAGTCTTACCCTGAAGTATCCACTCCTTCGGGACTGGTCATGTTCTGGAACCACCCGGCGGCCGATCCCCCGGTTCCGAACCTGGAGTACTTCTTCGAGGGCTTTACCGATCCGCCTGCTTACAAGGTGGAGAGCCTGTCTCTGATCACTGCGGATACGATTGCCGCTCCCGAAGTGATCCAGGCCCAGCGTGTCCTGGCAATTGCCAACGGGTTGAATGGGTCCGATTACGCTCCGCAACCCTACACCCGAGCCCGGAATGCCCTCGATCAGGCGGAGTATCTGCAGGGACGAGGGAAAAAGAACGAGGCGCGGGAGTTCGCGCGTGATTCGGTCGCTCATTCCAACGAGGCGATCCAGCTTGCCAAGCGCCGGATTGAAATGGATCGGCTGGAGAGCGAGATTCGCGCCAGGCAGCAGAAGACCGAAGAACTGGAGAGCCGTGCCGCCAACGCTGAGCAGATGCTGGAACAGATTTCCGCCGATCGTCAGGTGGTGATGGCCAACCTCCAGGAGGCGTCGAAACAGCTTGAACAGGCCGATGCCCAACTCGAGAACATCCGTTCGGAACGGGACCACCTCCAGGAACAGACCATGGCCCTTCGAGACGAGCGCGCCGCGCTTCAAAATCGTCTCCAGAATGCCCTTTCCCAGGTCGCCGACACCCGCGAGTCGGCGCGTGGATTCATCGTCAATCTGCCGGACATCCTGTTCGACGTGGGCAAATCGACCCTGAAGCCGGACGCCAAACTCGTGCTCGCGAAACTGGCAGGGATCCTGCTGCTCATGCCCGACCTTAACCTTCGTATCGAGGGCCACACGGATTCAACGGGATCGGCAGCACTCAATATGAAGCTCTCGGAGGAAAGGGCGAAATCGGTCTTCGACCTCCTGGCCCAGGTCGGCATTTCGCCCGATCGAATGGCCACGGCCGGTTACGGCAAGGAACGACCGGTTGCCGACAACTCAACCGCGGCCGGGCGCCAGAAGAATCGGCGTGTGGAGATCATTATCGCGGAAGGCAACATCGCCGAGCAGTAGCGGATCTCAAGTCAGCCCCGCCGCCGCGCCCTCCGCGGATCATTCAAAGAGTGAAACTGGTGGAGCATCGCCAGATGAGCGCGCCAACGGCGCAGGGTCATTTCCAGCCCGGCGGTAACGCCCCGGGAATCGGAGCCAAGACGGCAATGCAGCACTGAAAGTGCGATTCAGTCCCGGCGGCGGACGGTTTCAGAAAAACCCGGAAATCAAGAATCCTGGATTGAGAAGGTTCACTTCCGCCGGGCAAGCTGCCCGGCCGCCATTTCAGGCAGGGATGCCTGGATTACTTTCCCTCCAGAAACGAGAAACCAGGAACCAGGAACTCATCTCGATTGAAGTTTCAGGTCAGGACCGACTGGAGCCGCTGCCTGAGGTGATCGATCTGGTAGGGCTTCTGAATGAATCCCAAGGGGCCATCTCCCCCGAAACGTTGAAAGACGTCCTGTTCGTCATAACCGCTGGAGAGGATCACGCAAACCTCGGGATCGAGCCGGATTAATTCCCGGTAGGTCTCCTCCCCGTCCATTTCGGGCATAGTGAGATCGAGCAGGACGCAACGGATCTGGCTTCTGTGGGTCTGATAGAGGCGTAACGCGTCGCGCCCGTTCCGCGCTGTCATCACGTCGAACCCAAGCCGGGAGACCATCTCGCTGCAGATTTGGCGGACCGGCTCTTCGTCATCGACGATCAGAATCATGCCGTTGCCCCTCCATTCCGGGGCGTCCACTCGGACTTCTTCCGATTGTTCGGCGCTTTGTTGCGAACCCGGCAAAAGGATCCTGATCAGGGTACCCCGGCCGGGCTCCGAGTCCACCCTGATCCCTCCCCCATGCCCCCGAACAATACCGAGGACTGCGGCCAGGCCGAGGCCACGCCCTGTGAACTTGGTCGAGAAAAAGGGGTCGAAGATGCGCTTTCGGACCGTTGGGGACATCCCGCATCCGGTGTCTTCCACCTCGAGGTAGACACATTCACCGTTTCGCAACGAACTTTCGCCAAACTCCTCGACCGCCGGTTCCTCACCGAATCGAGAGATTCCGGTCCGGATCGTGATTATTCCCGATCGGTCCTGGAGCGCGTCGGAGGCATTGGTCACCAGGTTCATCAGGACCTGGTCCAACTGGGTAGCATCTCCATCGACAATCGGCAAGGCATCGGCCAGTTCACACTTGAGTTCGGCTTTCTTGGAAATCGAAACGGTGAGCATCCGGGTCATGTTCCGCACGACCGAATTCAGATCGATCGGCTCCACGATGAAGCGTCCTCTGCCTGCGTAAGCCAACATCTGGCGACAGAGATCGGACGCCCGGTTCGAGGCCGACTCAACGCTCTCCAGGTATGGGCGAGCCGGAGATTCACCGGGCAGTTCCTGCAGTGCGAGATCGGCATTGCCGAGTATGGTCATCAGCAGATTGTTGAAGTCGTGTGCAATTCCCCCCGCCAGAACGCCCAGACTCTCCAGCTTTTGAACGTGCTGCATCTGGGCCTCCAACTCCTGCCGCTCCCGCTCAGCCCTCCTTCGCTCGGTCAAGTCGTGCATTAAGCCCAGGACATGAGGGGTGCTGTCCTGGGTGACGACGACGGAGGTCGAGATCGAAATCAGGCGCTTCGAACCGTCCTTTCGTTTAATCTCCCACTCCTCGCCGATCAGATCGTTGCCGAGGCGCATTTCCGCCATCCGGTTTCGAGCCCGTTCCTGGACTTCCGGGTCGGGGTAGAGGCTCTGGTACCAGCCGAACCGGTTGATCTCGTCCATGCTGTAGCCCGTAATCTCAGCCATCCGGCTGTTCCAGACCGTGAAGCGGACAAACGGATGGTCGGCCACGTCATGGCAGACGCACAACCCTTCAGCAACCCTCTCGATGATCGCCTTGCGAAACCCGCTTTGTTCGCGAATGTGGTTCTGGGCAGCCAGGGATTCTGTAATGTCTCGTGCGGCCGCGTAAATCAACTTCCCCTGAAACCCGGTGGAGCGCCATTCCAGCCAGCGAATCGAACCGTCTCTACACAAGTACCGATTCACGAACCCCCGGACAGGCTGGCTGCTTGCCAGCGCGCCGACAACATCCGCAGTCCGTTCACGGTCATCGGGATGAACGAAGTCGAGGACCATCCTCCCCTCGAGTTCATTGACTGGATAACCGAGCGTCGTCTCCCAGGCGTTGCTGACCCGTATCAATCTCCCGTGTGCGTCGGCGATACAGAACAGGTCGATGGCAAGAGAAAAAAAACGGTTAAGGTCCTGCGTCGAGCGTCCAAGTTCCGCCTCAACTGCTTTTTGGGACGTGACGTCATCGAAGATCCCGAGCACGCCGACGACCTGCCCGCTGACATCCCGCACGGGAACCTTAGTCGTGTCGATCCAGCGGCGGGTTCCATCGGCCTGCTGGAGAGGCTCGAGGATGTGTTCCTTGGAGATGCCGCTTCGCATCACCTCGAGATCGTCATTACGATAAGCTTCCGCCTCGTTCTTTGGCCAGCACAGCTCAAAGTCGGTCTTGCCTGCCACAAGGTCCGGGTGCTCCAACCCGACCGCCCGGGAAAAAGTCTCGTTGCAGCCAAGATAGACGGAGTTGGAGTCTTTCCAGAAGACCGCCTGGGGAATCAAGTCGAGCACCTTCGAGAGGACTTCCACACGAGAGGGCAGACCTTGCCGCGGATTAGGAACTGCAGTGCCTTCCGCTGTCCTGGACTCTTTGTGCCGGGCGGCTTCCCAACCCGTCTCCTGATCAGGATCAGTCATAATTCCCTGCAACCGCTTCGCAATCAGCTGGTCGATCCAAACACCCTATCTAAATATCCTCCCTTTTCTCCGGGTACTTCCGCAAGTACCTGAAGTGTCTCAATCAAATTCGGCAATCCGGATGGGATCGTCGAAGTGCGCCCAGACGTCGTTAAGGTGACGAACACCCGTCCGCTGATTCGAAAGCGGCGGCACCTGGTCACGGTCGAAGAAGCGGGCGTCGAGCGTCTCTTCGCTGGGGCCGGCTTCGCCTCCGAGTATCTCGCACCGGAAGACCAGCTTGTAGGCATGGTAGAAAGCCAGCGGGGTTCCACTCCGGTTGGCATCGTAAACGCCGATGAGCTTTGTCGGGCGAACCTCGAAGCCACTCTCTTCCAGTACCTCCCGGGCAACCATCTCAGCGGGGGACTCCCCTAACGTCAGCCCAACCTCCGGGAAGACACCACCGCTCGTCCGACCTTTCCTGAACCAGGAGGAGTTGCCCGTTCCGGAAGACGGCCCCGCGAACATCCACTTTCGGGGTCGCGTATCCCGGTTGCTCCATAAAATCGGCCCGGAGTCGATCGATTTCCTGACCGGAACCGGACGCGACCATTTCCGCGGCAATCTCGGCAAGCCTCGTATACCGGTGTCGATGGTACTCGGTTTCCGAGAAATGCAGTCCTGTTTGAGCCAGGGCCTGAATCTCCCGAGCCCACTTCAGCCAGTCCGGCACCGGTGCGTCATGTTCGATGGTCTCCTTTTCAATTCCTCACCACGTTTCTCCGCGCCGGTCGATCCACCGGCGGACAACCTGGTGATTCCTGATCGTCGTCCAGGAATGTCTAAGAATACAGTCCCGTTACTCTTCAATAAACTCCCAGCAGGCATCCTGTCAGGACTTGCCCCCGGCGGCGCCGGACCATTCAGAGAGTGAAACTTGCCGAGTCCCAGTTGACAATCGTGATTCCCGAGCATGCAGTAAGCGAGTGTCAGCGAGCACGGCGTCATTGAACCCGGATGACGACTCGGCGGAAGCTGGTCAGGGGAGGGCTTCCGTCATCGCGCACTTCGAGAATGACGTGAATCTCCGTCCCGGCAGCGTCCGAGGGAACCGTCAAGTGTGTGGTATCTGCGTCTACCCCGCGAAGCTTGACCCGGCCCTCATAGGTACCGGCCTCCGGGTAAACCAACCAGGTGAATTCCAGATCGTCGCCATCCGGATCGCTGCTGCCGGCAGCGGAAAGCTCAACGTTCTCTCCGGCTCGCGCCGATAAGCGGAGAATGTCCCGGCTCGCGTCCTGGTTGAGGACGGCCACGGGAGAATGATTGCACTGCTCGTACGGGCGGACCGACCAGTCCATACGGGCGGCAAACTCGTTCTGGAAGGCCGGCCGCCAGCGCCAGACCGTGGCACGAGCACTGGTCGTGTCGCCGACCTGATCCTGGGCGTCGCGAAACAAGCCGTGTGAGGACCGAAGATAGCGGCCGCCCCAGCCGCCCCACTCCGGGTGAGCCGGATCGCCCAGGCCGTTGGGCAGAAAGTAAAACCAGGACGGAGTGTCTCCTTCCTTGAGGGCGCCGTGGGGATTGGGCGCCGTCCAGGTCTTGGGTGGATAGAGAGCCCCGAGTGGGCCGTGACCGGTACGCAGATTTTGATCGATCCATTCACGCGAGGTCAATGACTCGTCGCCCCCCAGATACATGCCCCGATAGGCACCTTCACGCTTGTCCTGACCCTCGGGAGCCTTCGCCAGGACGTAGAACAGGTCGGGGAATTGCTCAAAGATCCAGTGCTCGATGTGGTCCTGATCGTCGATGTCGAACACACGCAGGTTTGCGATGAATTTTGCCAGCCCCGGATCACCCCGCTCCTGCCGGACCCGCCACAAGGCTTGGGCCAGATCGGTTTGTCCGCCCCAGATTGCAATGTTGAGCGGTCGCGGATCGGCTCGGTCGGCGCACTCGATGATCCAGCGCGAGCCTTCCGTATCCTGCCCTTCACCGATGGCCTCGAGTCCCCGGTTGGGATTGCCTTCTTTGATCACCGCAAGCAGCTGCTCAGCCGGAGGATAGTGTGGAGCGTGTCGAACCAGGCTATCCCGGACTCTGCCGTAGGCCTCGACGATCTCGCGAATCAACTGAGGCTGCGTGATCCGTTCTTTCAGCTCTCCCGGCGTCCCGGAAGCCGTGGCGATCAGGCCTTCGATGTCGAATTCATTGCTGTAGAGCATCAGGCGGACCATCGCCTGCTGGTCGTCGGGGTCACCCCCGATGTCGGTCAAAACGATCAGGCGCGGATTGGACTGGGCAGACACAGAAGTGAGCGAGGCCAGCGCCACAACCAGAGCAACTAGAAACGTGAACAGGTAATGGCATTCGAAGGCGATGATTCGGCTTTTCATGAACCCCCCGGCACTCCGCTCGAGAGTGCATCTTTTCCAACTGCGTCAGAACACTGGCGCCTACGGCACTTTCCACAGGCCAAAAGCGCTGGGAATGTGGAAGTCTGGCTGGGGCGAGCTTGGCCGCACCCAACTAATCCAGTTTGTTGCCGACTCTCCTCGGGTAACGCCCGGTGGGCCGAAAAAGTCCGCTCGGAACAGCCCGAGGCGAATCTCTGTACCGCGCTGGACTGGCAATCCGAGAAGATCGGAGAGAGTCTGCAACCCGACGCTTCCGGTCACCTCATAACCTTTGGCGCCGCGCTTCGCAGTAGCTTGCAGACCGGGGCAGTTCCAGTCGCCTTCAAAATTCCGGTAATAGTTCGCGTGGTAGTCATGGACTCGACCGAGGGGGTCGATCTCGAATATGCCGGCGACAGGGTGATTTGAAACCTCTGACCCAGAGCGAGCTTGTGATAGCGGCCCTGAAGCTCCTTCGAGAGGCGCAGCTTCAGTTCGTCGGGATAGCCGCGCGTCCAGAACGCATTTTCTTCGGTTACCCGGTAGGTCCCGAAGTGCTGGGGGAAGATGAATCGCGGCTGAAGGCGATTGATCAGGATCATCGAACGATCCACGTACATGTTGTGGACAGTCGGTGAAACGAAAAGAACGTCGATATCCTTCAACCCGAGGTGCTCTTCCGTGAGGACTGAATCTCCCGGATGGAGAAAGCGCGTGCCGAGGATTGTCAGCACGTAGCCGCAGCTGCGGCCGATGGATTCGACGAAGTCCGGCTCCCGCGTGAGTACGGTAAAGTCCTGGTTTCCGTGAATCGCGTGGATCGGTTCGACGAGGAGATCCCCGAGCTCAAAGGGTTCCCCGGGATTCGGAATCAGCACGCGATCCGGATCGATGATGCCGGTGCCGACTTGAACCAGACACTTCGGGGGGAGGACGAAACGCGTCCGGTTGCCCTGGGCAAGAGCCCTGATCGTGGGCGTGTGGCAGTGATCGCCGTGGTGATGAGTCACGATCGCAAGATCCAGTTCCGACGCCAGCTCTTCGGCCCGAACGGGTGGGGGTTCTATTTTGTTCTGCGTCCCCAGGTCGAGGTCGATTCCGATAAGGAAATCGTCTGCCTTGATCAGCCATCCCGCATTTCCGGTCCACCAGACGGCAAGGCCCTGATGATGAGAGCGGACCTGAGCGATCGTGGCTACGTCCGAGGCAGCCCTCACTTCCCCGACGGAATAGGAAAAAGCGTTCATGCAAGAGAGGGCAATTATCAAAATCGGCAGGCGCTTGATGGCTCTCATCGCTGCCCTTAATCGTAAACATAGACCTGGCGAACAGCAATCATCGATCTTGGGTGCCGGTTGGAGGGGCTGGGCGGCAGCTGCCGCCTGGATTCCTCAGGGCTGGAATGGCCGAGCGTTCAGCTCGTCGAGCCGGGCCGCAGACACCTCGAGATTCTCGAGTCACTGCTGGGAGAACTCGGATGTGGGGGAAACCTCGTCACCGATGCGCTGTCCTGGCTGCGGACATCAGATGCAGATCATTGCTTCCATTGAACGGTGGAGCGTCATCCGCAAGATCCTTCAGCACCTGAATCTGTGGGAGCACTCGCCGCGCCCTCGCCCCTTCCTTCCTGTCTGCATTATCTGGACGCGACAAATCAGAGCGAATTACAGCGAGACTTGCCCGTTTCCCCCGGCGTTGGAAGACCGGGTCGGAGCGGACCACCCGGCGCGGTTTTCCGATGCCGTTTCCGCCGAAGTCCTCGACAGGCCTCCGCCAATACTTTCCGGTCAAAGCTCCCAACCGATTTGGTGTTTTGTGAAGTCGAGATGAAGCTTTCTCAGCTTCAGAGAAGTGGGACTGAACAGACCGTCCGCTCCCCCATACATTTCTGCCTGTACCGCCATCAGGTACGCGGATACGGTTCCCAAGGACGCGTCGGCCAAGTGAGTGTCATCCACGAGAATCTTCTTCAGAGTCAAATAACCCGCGACATGTGCAATCCGCCGGCGCTCTCTGGTGTGGGTCAACTTGAGGCGACCTTTGATCTTCTGCTCGAACAGGACCAGGTTAGCCGAGCCGGTATCGAGAATCAGGTTCAATGACTTGCCTTGGACCTGCAGCTTGATCAGCAGGAAAGGAAGATTGGGGTAAAAGCCGGCATTCTGAGAATACTCCTCATCTGAGCCGACGATCAGGGTCTGTTTTTGGTAGTCGATCGTCAGGTTGTTTCTCTTCAGTAGATCCAGTCCCAACAGGAGATCGACTCGAAGGCCATCTGCGATGTTCAGATTGGCGACCATAACTTCGACATCGGAAAAGGTGGTACTGCCGAGTCTGATTTCTTCGAGCCTGCCGATTTCAAACTGGGCTCTGCTCCCGTAGGAAACGGCTTCTGTTCTCCTGGTTCGGATTTTCAGAGTCCTGCAGAGCTGTCTACTGATAACCGAATAAGAGGCTCCCGTGTCGACCACAAGGTTCAGATCCCTCGCACTATCGACCGAGCCTTTGACGACAATCAGGTGGCCGTAGAGTTGAAAGGGCATTTCGACAGGTTGGGCAATGGCTGATATGTTTACGACGACTACAGCGAAGGTCAAAACTGTAAGCTCGCTCAGACTCTTCATGGTGGCTCTCCTTGGCATGGGCCAAGAATCGGGGCGGGGTGCTGAGCGAGTCTTGATGACGGCCTGAAGTGTTTCTGACGGTTCGGTGAAGGAACGTTAACGGATTACTTAAGTGCTTTTGAATCAGCGCAGTAAGGTTTTCGTGCACTTATCTTCAGGGCGGGGGGTCAGGGGTGGGGGTCGATTCGCCAAGAGGTGTGCCGCGAAATTTTTTGGGGTTTTCGCAGGCGGTTGCTAACATGAATTCACGGGACCGTTAACACGGAGTGGCAATGGACGTCGTCTTTCGGGTCGGGAGATGGAGCGTTTTCTCGGACCGGGGTGTCCTTTCGACTGATGGCAAGGAAGTTCAGCTCGAGCCCCGGGTGATGGATCTGCTGGTTTATTTTGCGACCCACCCAGACAAGGTGCTCCCCAAGGAACGACTGATTCAGGGAGTCTGGCCCGATACGTTCGTCGCGGACGACGTGCTCACAAGCGCCATCTGGAAGCTGCGTCATTCGCTCGGAGACGACCCAAAACACCCGTCCTATATCGAAACGATTCCCCGGCGCGGCTACCGGCTGGTGGCACCCGTTCGCGATCTTGAGCAGGATCCGATCAAATCTCCAGGCACCCGGCGTCGGTTCGTGATTTGGCCTGTTCTGGCTACCATTGCTATCACGGCGGGCGCTGCGATCTACCTCATCCCCACGCCTGGTTCGCGTGTGCCTCGATTCGCCAACCCTGTTCAACTCACGACTGCGATCGGGATCGAGGATTGCGCGACCTGGTCCCCGAAAGCTGATCGCTTGGCGTACGAGTCCGATCTGACAGGTAATTGGGATATTTGGGTGGTTCAGCCGGGACATGGAGAGCCCGTCAATTTGACGGCGAGCCGGCCGGGTCCGGACCGTTATCCCAGTTGGTCTCCCGACGGCGGGGAGATCGCGTTTCTTTCCCTGGATGGTGAGGTCTGGGGGCTCTATTTGATGGCTGCGGTGGGCGGCGCCCCCCGAAGGCTGGCATCCTTGGCGATCGATCCCGTCTATTACCGGGGCCCACCTCAGTGGTCGCCGGATGGAGGGGAGATTGCGGTCGCCCTCTCGGAGCATCTGTCCAATTACGCAGAGATCGTCTCTTTGCAGAACCTGCAAACCCGGCAAGTACCTCTGCCTCGTCTCGAAGGCAATCCGTGTCTCGATCTCGCTTGGTCGCCGAAGGGTGATCTGTTTGCCTGCGTCGCTGCCGATGGCGATGCTGCGGAAGTTTCCCAGATATTTACTGTACCGTTGTCTGGTGAAGGCTCCCCTTATCCCGTTACCGATGGCAGAACGAACGACAGAAACCCGGTCTGGTCGCCAGATGGTCAAATTCTCTACTTCATCTCCAACCGAGGTGGCTCAATGGACCTCTGGCGGCAGTCCCTGAGGAAGGACGGCGTGCCGGACGGCGCTGCTGAGCGTCTTACGAACGGGATCGGAATCCGCTCGGCCGTATTCTCGCCGGACAGGACGCGGATTGCCTATTCTCAGGGGCGCGCTGTGGCCAATTTGTGGCGAATTCCATCCCGATCTACCGGAAATCAAGTGCCAAACTGGGCCGACGCCGAGCAACTGACTTTCGATAACGCCCTCATCCAATTCTTCAACATTTCACCTGATCGCAATTCGATCGCCCTGAGTTCCGACCGTAGCGGTAACCAGGACCTGTGGGTCCTGCCGTCTGCCGGGGGATCAATGTCGAGGTTAACAACGGACCGTTCTCCCGATTGGTGCCCGCGCTGGTCTCCCGATGGACGATTGCTTGCATTTTATTCCTTTCGTGGCGGGAGTCGAGACATCTGGCTGATGCCGTCCGGAGGCGGACCGGCAAGGCCAATCACGACGCACCCAGCGGAGGAGGTGCTCCCGATTTGGTCGCCGAATGGAACTGAAATCGCGTTTACCTCTCGGCGTAGCGGCAAGCGGGATGTCTGGATCGCGAGCCTGGACAGCGGTCAGCTGCGCCAAGTCACATTCGGACCGGAAGATGACACCGTTTACGACTGGTCTCGCGACGGTCGTTGGTTACTCGTTCTGTCGGGATCGGAGTCCTACCTCGGCCGCATCCCGGCGGAGGGAGGGGCGATCGATACCTTCGGGAGAAAACCCGTTTCCTCGATCTCGGGTCGGTTTTCCCCGGATGCCAGGGAGGTCTACCTTGTTCCGCAGGATGGGGGTGGCAACGATTTGTTGAGCATATCCGTCGAGGACGGCAGTCAGGCTCGTTTGACTGACCTGACTGGACGAACGGGCCACCTGGGATGGGGAGTGGACAGCGACGGTAAGTACTTCTATTTCACGTGGGCGGAGGAAACAGGCGATCTGTGGGTGATGGACGTTGTTGACGCGCACAACTGAGGCCCTCAGAAAGAAGACCTGACAGGCAGCTGTTTTCTGGGCCACCGAATGCCGGGCCCGGAACGGCTGGATTCAACTGCTCCATGCCCTGCTTCGCCAACTCTTCTCTGAGGGTACCTGCGTGAGCAGCGTTACCCGCAAGAAGCAAGCCGAAGATCAACATCAAGATTCCACGTTCCGGCGGATTACGCAGGCATGGCCGCAGCATATTGATCGACCTAATCAAAACCGCAGCGTAATGACAAGGAGGGTTTCAGAGTGCATTCTGCAACGCGAGAAATCCCACGCGGTAATTCTTCATCATCCTCACAGGTTCACAGCTCTCGTCCGACAGTTCGATATCACAATAGCCTTTATACCCAGAATTACCGAGAAGACGGAAGAGCCTGCGCCAGGGATAATCGGTAAATAGTTCGCGCAAGTGGACATTCCCAATCCTGCCCTTGACCAGGTTGAACTGGTCTTCAAGACTCATTCCCTCGTAACCTTTAGGCAGGCCTTCGCCGGTATAGTCGCTGTCCGAATTATTCCAGATAATGTACACGTGCGGATTGTCTGCGTAATCCAGAATTTGTCGGATGACCGGGATGTTCGCGGTTCCCCTTCCATGTTCTTCAAGCCGGAGTTGAACGCCAAGGTTATACCCGGTGGTAGCACATTCAGACACTGATTTCCCGATCTGCTCCAGGATCTTCTCCTTGCTCGGATCACCTTCCTCCGGAACCGCATTGGGGAAGACGCGAACACCGAGCGCGCCAACATCGGCAGCCAGCTGAAGGAATTGCTTGGTCCCTTCGATGTTCCTTCTCAATTCAGCTGGATCCGTAAAATGATACTGGTACGCACTGGCAAGGCTGATCGCCAAACCTGCATCGGCAAACCGCTTCTTCACAGCTGCACGCTGGGCAGCAGTCAAGGTCAACTCGACACCGTGGGCGTGGGTGGTACGCAATTGAACATGCTCAAACTGGGCTTCCTTGCAGTTCTTGATGATCGTGTCGATATCCCATTTACTGCCGACCATATAGGTCATCAGCCCAAGCCCCAGAGGATTCTTGTTAGGAATAAACTCGTCACGGCCCTCAACCCCTGACGAAGCTCTACCATTCGCGGCAAAGGCTGGTAGGGCCGCCATAGCCGATGCTCGCTGCAAGAACCTTCTTCGTGAAGAATCGCATTTTTTCATAATGGTCCGTACTCTCTTTGTAAAGGAACCCGAATTATGTCACCGGACACTGTCGAGCGGTCGATTCATTGGCTCTCGAACTCCCGGGGAGACGACGCGATCTCCGGAAACTCGCGAAGGATTTGCTGGTCGGCAGTGACGAGCCGGATGCCGAGGTCCTGAGCCAGCACGACGAACTCACAGTCATAAGCCGAACAGGTGCAGTCGTCAGCCGTCTCAATCACCCGCTCCGACGGCACCGCGTACTCCCTGCCCGCCAGAAGAGTCTCAGCCTCTCTCATAATACCGATCGCTGTAACAAGGCTAAGGAAGTCCTGGCGCATGTAGGCAGCGAGAACGTTCCGGAATTCGGATCTCCACAGAAGCGGGGCGCTCCAATCCGGGTCTTTCTTCAGAACTTCTTCTGCCTCTGCTGTTCGGTCTCCAGGCAGGAAAAGATAGGAGATGAGATTCGTATCTGCGACGATCATGGCCTTCCGCCGCTCTTCAGTTCCGCGAGTTGTCTGTCAGTGAGATGCCCCCCGACCTGTTGGCGGATCCGATCGATGCGCGCGAGGAATTCGTCCACCCGGATCAGCCGACTCGCCAGGGAGTCTTCGAGGCAGGCAATCACTTCGGAGTTTAGGCTTCTGTGGTTTCGTCGAGCCCTCTCCTTGAGCTTTCGATGAATCTCGTCTGGCAGACCCTTGATGGTGAAAGTAGCCATAATGGAACCATTATGGTTCACGACACCAAGTTGGATCAATTGTTTGTCTTCAGCGAAAATGGGACTCAAGGCTCCGATTTAAAAGACACTTCATGTCTCAGTTGACCTGGCTAATTGTGCATTGATGGCTCGGAGTCGGGCAAGCGTTCTCCCTAACCGGGCAGAGAGGAGACCCCTCTATCTTGCTTCCAGTGAGTTGGAGTTGGATTGCCGCGGACACAAGGAAGAAAGTTCGAATTGCGAAGTGCAAAATACGAACAAATTCTGAACCAAGACTTGACAGGCGGATCGGGCAGTTGAGGCCCAAGTGGCTTCCACCACCGCAGATATCCCCCTGTCCTTCGAAGATTTTCAAGGGAAACTGGTGCCACGCACGTATCTGGATCGTAAGTACTTGCAAACAAAAGATTCCATGGGCAGTCTGGCACCCAATTCGAGGATTCCGGCGGAATCGGCAACGAAGATCCAGGCAAACTGCTCTACGGTATCAACATAGCGAATGGCTTCCGAAGAAACATACCGTGCGTCACTCGGAAAGCCACGCCCTCACAAAGTTTCCCGGGAATTGGTACCAGACCTCGGTCGGAATTCAGTATTGACGGGGACTTACAAGTCAAATACGAGCGTGTCACCTATATTCCTCAAAATGCAGGCGGACGAGAGCCGATCTCATCATGCGCCAGCGTCCATTGTGCCTCATAATCGTGGGTTGTATGGTGAACTCTATGTCAAAACAGATTCTCGTCCTGTGTGCTCTGTGTGTTAGCGTTCTGACCGTGTCCGCGCAAGTGGCTCGCCAGCGGCGGCCGGTGACCTCAACAGCGTCTTCGCGCCCGTGAAGTGGCGCTCGATCGGGCCGTTCCGCGGCGGCCGCGCCAATGCCGGCACCGGCGTCGTCGGTGACCCGAAGACGTACTACATGGGCACGACGGGCGGCGGCGTGTGGAAGACCGAGGACAGGGGCATCACTTGGCGCAATGTCTCGGACGGCTATTTCACCACCGGAACGATCGGCGCGATCGCCGTGGCCGAGAGTGACCCCAACGTGGTCTATGTCGGCACGGGTGAGCACGCCGTTCGCGGCGTTATGACGCACGACGGCGACGGCATGTACCGGTCGACCGACGCGGGTAAGACCTGGAAGAAGATCGGCCTTGACCTCTCGCAGCACATTGCCCGAATCGTCGTCGATCCGCGGAATCCGGACGTCGTCTACGTGGCCGCGCAGGGTGCGCTGTACGGTCCGTCGGCCGAGCGCGGCGTGTTCAAGTCCACCGACGGCGGCGCGACCTGGAACAAGGTCCTCTACGTCGACGACAAGACCGGCGCGGCGGAACTCTCGATGGACGCGCACAACCCGAGGATCTTGTACGCGGCGATGTGGGAGCACGGCCGTTTGCCCTGGAAAGTCATCAGCGGCGGACCCGGCAGCGGCCTCTACAAGTCGACTGACAGCGGCGAGACCTGGGAAAAGATGATCAAGGGGCTGCCCGAGGAGATGGGCAAGATGGCGATCGCCGTCAGCCGGTCGAATCCGGAAAGGGTTTACGCGCTGATCGAAAGCGATTCGACCAAGGACGCGCGCGGTCTGTACGTCTCGACCAACGCCGGAAAGAGCTGGAGCCAGGTCACCGACGAGCCTCGCCTCGTTCAGCGGGCGTGGTACTACATCGAGCTCTTCGTCGACCCCAAGAACGAGAACACGGTTTACGTCATGAGCGCGCCCGCGTTGCGCTCGATCGACGGCGGCAAGACCTGGCAGACGCTGTCGGGCACGCACGGTGATTTCCATGATCTGTGGATCAATCCCGACGATCCCGCCAACTTCATCATCACGAACGACGGCGGATCGGCGATCACGTTCGACAGCGGCAAGAGCTGGAGCTCTGAGGACAACATGCCGACGGGGCAGTTCTACCGCATCAACGTCGACAACCAGTTCCCTTACCGCATCTACGGCGGGCAACAGGACAACACGTCGGTCTCGATCGCCAGCCGCGCGCTCGGCGCCCGCGGCATCAGCACCGACAACTGGACGTCGTCGGCCGGCGGCGAGAGCGCGTTTCTGGCCTTCGACCCCGACAATCCACGGTTTGTGATGGGCGGCAGCTACGAAGGCACGATCGAGGTCATCGACACCCAGGCGAAGGCCGGCACGAACATCATGCCAGCGCCGATCCAGTACCTCGGCATGGACGCCAAGGACATGAAGTACCGCTACAACTGGAACGCGCCCATCATCCGGAGCCAGCACGAGCCGAACACCTACTATCACGGCGCCCAGTACGTGCTGAAGACCACAGACATGGGCAAGACGTGGAAGGAAGTGTCGCCGGATCTCACCCGCAACGAAAAGGACAAACAGGGCAGGGCCGGCGTTCCGTACACCAACGAAGAGGTCGGCGCGGAGAACTACGGCACGCTCGCCTACATCGAGGAATCACCGCTCGAAACAGGCGTGATCTGGACGGGCAGCGACGACGGGTTGGTGCAGTTGACGCGTGACGGCGGTGCGACGTGGAAGAATGTCACGCCGAACGGCCTCGCCGAGTGCCTGATCAACGCGATCGAGGTGTCACCGTTCGATAAGGCGACCGCCTACATCGCCACCACGCGGTACAAGTTCAACGATCACCGGCCGGGTCTCTACAAGACCACCGACTACGGCGCCACGTGGACTAAGATCGACAACGGTATTCCCGCCAACGCGTTCACCCGGGTGGTTCGTGAAGATGACGTCCGGCGCGATCTGCTCTTCGCGGGGACCGAGCGCGGCATCTTCATTTCCTGGAACGGCGGCGCGAACTGGTCATCGTTCCAGCTGAATCTGCCGATCACGCCGGTCAACGATCTGAAGGTCTACAACGGCAACCTGATCGCGGCCACGTCGGGCCGGGCCTTCTGGATCCTCGACGACCTGTCACTGATCCGCCAGTACAAGCCGGACACGCCCGCCTTCTCGATCTACAAGCCGGCCGACGCGTATCTGGCCAACGGGGGCAGCGAGCTGAATGACTCGGACGAAGAGTTTACGGGCGCCAACAAGACCCGCGGCGTCAATCCCGCGAACGGCATCGTCCTCTATTACCACTTGCCGGAACTGAAGAAGACCGACGACATCACGCTCGAGGTCACGGACGCGCAGGGCAGGACGGTTCGCGCCTTCTCATCGAAGAAGGTGGAGGACTTCAAGAAATGGGACGGTGGTCCGTCGGCGGATCCCGTGCTGTCGAAGTCCGCGGGGTTGAATCGTTTCGTCTGGAACATGCGCTACCCGACGATCCCCGGCGTGCCCGGCGTGTACATCGAAGCGGCCTATGACGGTCACAAAGCCGTGCCGGGCATGTACCACTTCACATTGAAGATGGGCGGCCAGACGGTGGCGACGCAGGCGGAGATCCTTGCCAATCCGCTGTATCCGACCACCCCCGCGCAGTACCAGGAATACGACGCGATCATGTCCCGGATGGAACGCGCGGTCGCCGAAATGCACAAGACGGTGAACAGCCTCTACGAGAAGCAGACGCAGATCGAATCGATCCTGAAGTCGATGCCCGCCGGTGACAAGTTCGCCGCCGTCAAGCGCGACGGCGACGAACTGCTGAAGAAGCTGAAGGCGTGGGACGAGGACATGGTCCAACGCAGGTCCAAAGCCTATGACGACGTGGAGAATTTCCCCAACAAGTTCACGGCCAATTACCTGTTCCTGATCAACCAGACGGAAAGCGATCTGCCGCGGGTCAATCAACCGTCGCTCGACCGGCTCGACGAGCTCACGGCCGAGTGGTCGGCATTGAAGAAGCGGTCCGACGACATGTTGGCCAAGGACATTCCGGCGCTCAACAAGAAGCTGTGGGATCTTGGATTTGGCGCGATCTGGAAGGGCGGAGCGGCCCGATGATGGGCGACAAATTGAGGTTCACGCGACTCCTGGCGAATAGCCTCACCGCCATTTCAGCAAGAAGGGGAGGTACTGGGTCTTTCTGTTAAGAGCGGGCAGGAACGACTGAGGAGGGGCTCCGTTGGCGCACGATCATCGGGAGGAACCGGTTGCCGGCCGGCACTGAACTACATACGTCCCGTGATGGCAGGAATAAGTTTTACTCGGGGACCGGGTCCGTAGACAATCAGCCCCAAAGTCTTAATACTTTGAAGTACAGAGCCGGTGTCCAATGGCTCAACATCACGGGGAGGCTTTATGGGGGGCAAACATGGTGCTGCGTTCTTAGCCGCGTTCATCGCGGCTTCATGTTCCGGGCAACCTCAAGCGGAGAATCCGGCAATCCAGGTTGGGGTTTTCCAAGAGGCCCCCTGTCCCGTCCAATTTCCGGAGGCTGATGATGCGGCTGCCGCGGTGAAGTGCGGGTATGTGAGAGTCCCCGAGTTTCACGGCAAATCTGACGGGAGGACCCTTCGACTGGCTGTGGCCATTTTCCCGAGGTTCGACGAAACCTCCTCCCTGGGGCCGCTGGTAATCGCCCCTCCCGGCCCGGGCACTTCGGCGATCGGGAATATCGGACCCGAGATCGCGTCAGGGCTGGGCAAACCTCTCAGGGAGTTGATGGATGTCGTGTTGATAGAGAATCGCGGGCTGCCCTTGTCGGAACCAGCTCTTCTTTGCCCAGAAATCGTGGATGCTGCGTTCGACCGACTGCAAGAGGACATATCCGGCGAAGAAACATTGGCGCTGCAGACGGAAAGCGTTCGAGCCTGCCGGGACCGTCTCCAATCCGAGGGAATCGAGCTTAATGCATTCAACTTCGCCGAAACCGCCTCCGATATGGCGATGGTGATGACTGCTCTGGATTATGAGCGATTCAGTATTTATGGAACGTCTGCGGGCACTATCGTGGCTCAGCACGTGATGCGGGCCTATCCTGGCAGGCTAAAGAGTGTCATCATCGATTCCACGGCCCCGCTCGGCAGAAAGACCCTTCAAGCCGAAAATCCATCCAACGGATCCAGGTCCCTCCATTTACTTCTTGAGTCCTGCGCAGATGATGCAGATTGCTCTCCGGCCTATCCGGGTTTGGAGGCAGGTTTTGATAGTGTGATCTCCAATCTGAATGAGGAACCGGTCACCGTCTCGGCTCAAGACCCCCGAACCGGCGGCACACTCGAAATCGTGATAAATGGGGATCGTCTGGCCGAGATGCTCTTCATGGCAAATTCTCAGACTCCCATGATCCCGGCAATGCCCGGCTTGATCTACCGGCTGGAGCAAAAGGACTACCAAGTGCTGAAGTCCTTGGCTTGGGCCGCGATGCCACCTCCCGGAGACTTCGCTCACGGACTCGGGCAATCGGCAATGTGCAGTGAGTTCAATACCCTGAACGAAGAGGACATACTCCTGGATGGGCGTTTCCCCGCCTTTGAAAAGGCCCTTGCCGACATGAGTTGGGGACCGAGGGCGATGATCAAGAACTGCGCGGTCTGGGACATTGAGCCAATTGCCCCGCAAACGCGGATCCCGGTCGAGAGTGACCTGCCTACCCTGATCATAGCTGGACAGCTGGACAGTATGACTCCTCCGGCCTGGTCAGCCACGGCCGCGCAGACGCTGAGCAACAGCTACGTTTATGAGATCCCAGGTTTTGGGCACTCACCCACATTCCAAGGTCCGTGCCCCGCGTCATTGGCACTGCAGTTTCTCAAGGATCCCTCACATGCACCAGATGCTTCCTGCATTTCCGAAATGAAGATAAGCTTCAATCTACCTTCCACCGGATCGGAGTAGCAGAGTTCAGAATTACCGCTCCGGGACCGATTTAGCCATCAATCAACTCACAGACGGCTTCCAACAACCCGATAACTCCGCTCCTGACGTGCCGACGTTGAACAGGATTGAAGCGGTGATCAAATCCCTGTGTACCAAGCCCACCCGTTCTGGATGTTCCCATTCTCGCCGCCGTCCTCGAACTCGTCCGTTACGACGATGCGGTGCACGTAGTTCATGCTCTTGTAGGCGATCTGCCGTTCAACCCGGAGCCGAACCGGGGCCCCGTGTTGGATCGGAAGATCTCGGCCATTCATGCCGTAGGCCAGAATGGTTTGAGGGTGAAGGCGCAGGAACACCGGCAAAGGAGAGTTCCCCTCGCCCCTCCTTCTTCCCCACACCCTTTACTCCCTTGTACCTCTTACCTAAGTACAGGAACAGGACGCATGCACACGCGCGAGGGATTTGACAGGGGACCGAGGCGGTGGGCTCTTGAGATCCACCGACAAGGCGGTGAGCTTGTTTCTCCGGCTCAAGCTCGGCATCCTGATAATCGAGAGGGTCCGGCCTGCGCTCCGAAACCATTAGGAACATTTCTTCTCTGGCTTCCGCTCCACAGAGAGAGGTGGTCCGCTATAGATATAGCGATCCGGGCATCGGAGCCCAAGAAGAGGGCCTTCCCGGCTTCTTGCTCTGGTAGCCTGACCAGGAGAAACCCGCATGAGCCTGTTTATTCAATCCATGATCATGCACAGCTGGCAGCTGGCCGAGGAGAATTCCAGGCTTATTCGGTTCGAACATCAAGACGGTGAATCCAGGATGTCAGTAAATCCATCCGCATTGGACGGTTAAGGCTCGTGCCCGAGCCTATTCCGCTTGGGGAAGCCTGCGAGGTACTTCCCCCGCGCTGGTTTTCGCAGCTCGGGCACAGGCGACTGTCGACCTGAACGTTGCAACGGTCCGCCGACTATCGGATCAAGGGCACGGGCCGACGGTGTCGCCGTGGGCCAAGTGGTCGTAAGCATTCAGGTAGCCGATTGAGATCGTTCGAGCGTTTTCGGAATTTCCCGGGGGTCGATGACACATCCTGATTTTTGTCTTCAACAGAAGAGTCCGCGGACCGTGGATCCCACCAGTTCCGTTAGGGATAAAAACATCCAGGAAGTCTCCGGTAGCACCATCGTATCGAATGACACTGCCCAGGCCCAAGCCATCGCTTGCGCTGGCGACGTAGAGATTCCGGTCCGGCCCGAAAACAAGGCCGACCGGAAGGTCGAGGCCTCCGCTTCCCGCACTAACGAAGTCACCCAGGTACTCCCCGGTACTTCCGTCGAAGCGAAGAATCCGGTCCGTCGCAGTACTGCCCACGTAGAGGTTGCCGTCGGGCCCAAACGTCAAGCCGGAAGGCCCCATCAACCCGCCTGTGTTCGCGGGAACGAAGTCTCCCAAGTAAGCTCCTGTCACTCCGTCGAAATGCAAAACCCTGTGGGTTGCCTCGCTGGACACGTAAAGATCACCGTCCGGTCCCCAAGCGAACGTTTGGGGATCGATGTCGGTCATCCCACCACTGTGAGGTGGAATAAACGCATCGATGAACTCTCCGGTCCGGCCATCATAGCGAACGATCTGGTTATTGATGAAGATGTCCCCTACATAGAGATTTCCGTCGGGGCCGAACTTCGTGATGATGGGAAAAGTGAGGCCACCGCTACCCGCGGGGACGAAAACGTCGATAAATTCTCCGGTGACACCGTTGAATCGGTAGACCTCTCCGGTAAAGGGACTGGAGACATACAGGTTTTCGTCGGGGCCAAAGGCCATACAACAGCAACCGGTCACCCCTCCAGTACCTTCCGGGATCATCATGTCGATGAATGCTCCGTTTGACGCCTGGTAGCGTAGTATTCCGTTCCCGTCATAACCGATATTGAGGTTGCCGACGATCAATGCCCCTTCATCACCACCGGCAACCATTGGACTTGTCAGCAATGGGATCAGGAAGACCACCGAAAAAAAACTGCTTAAGATAGATTTGACCGCAACCATAATTCCCTCCTTCTGGAAATTCACAACACTGAGTCTCGCCGCCACCCAACCCCCGTCGAACTGGCCACAGCAAACACTCCTTGCCAGTCCCGGATGTGAAGAAGAACTCAGTTGAACTCATTTGACTGCCGGTTCGGCGGAAAGTCCCGATGGACTAACGAGGATTCGACGATCTTCCCAAGAAAGCTGAGCAACCTGGAAAGAGACCTTCTCGTGTGCATAATCTGGTGAGTGGTAAACTGAACTCAATTGTCAACTCACTCCGAGGGTGAGATCGATGATCTGCGGCGAGGGATTCCGATTCGGAGATTGGGTCGTCCACTCCAAACTGAACCAGATTCAGAGGGCAGGCGAGACGCAGCACCTTGAGCCAAATGTGATGGATGTGCTCCTCTATCTCGCCCAGCATCCCGGAAGGGTCCTGAACAAGGGTGAGATCCTTGATGCCGTGTGGCCGGATACCTTTGTAATTGAGGATGCCCTGATCCGGACCATCGTTGAGCAATGCGCAAATCCTTCGGCGATAACGCCAAGTCTCCATCCTTTATCGAGACGGTTCCCAAACGTGGTTATCGAGTGCTCGCCCAGGTCACTACCTCGGACGCTCAAACCATGTCCATCGCTGTCCTGCCTTTGGAAAACCTGATGAACGATCCGGAACAAGATTACTTTGTGTCGGGGATGACAGATGCGATCATAACCGACCTTTCACGGCTTACTGATCTCAGAGTAATCTCCCGGACATCAGCAGCCCGAATTCAAAAGAGTGGCAAGTCGATCCCGGAGATTGCACGTGAACTGAGAGTAGACGTGATCGTCGAGGGATCTGTGCTCAGGGTAGGAACACAGGTGCGAGTCGAGGTTCAGCTCTTGGATGGGCTTCGTGATGAGCATCTGTGGGCCCAGAGCTATGTCCGCAACCTGGAAGACGTGTTGGTTTTGCAGCGTAGCGTTGCGGAATCGATTGCCCATGAGATCGGCTCGGTGTTGCGCCCTGGGCAGTCTAAAACGCAAAGCACGCGGCCATTCAACTGGCAAGCCTATCAACTCTACCTAAAAGGCAATCACCAGGTTCTTCGCCTCTCAAAAGGTGCATTCCGAAGGGCGATTCAGTATTACAACCAGGCAATTGAGTCCGACCCGTTATACGCCCCGGCTTATGGTGGGCTTGCCCACGCTTACATCGCGCTAGGAGGCTGGCATT
Organism: uncultured Acidobacteriota bacterium; assembly: GCA_963777605.1. Lineage (GTDB taxonomy): Bacteria > Acidobacteriota > UBA6911 > RPQK01 > JAPXNP01 > CAVZRV01. The sequence continues at coordinate 286,344 of CAVZRV010000029.1, read as the reverse complement.
CCTCCGTCGATCCGCAGCTTCGCACCAACTAGCCAAGGCGGCGGCCGAAAAAGCTTTAGAGCTGGATCCACACCTCGCAGAGGGCCACATCGCTTTGGCCCGAATACACCAATTGTTTGAAAGAGACTGGCTGGCAGCAAACCAGGAATTTCGGCGGGGAATCGACCTCAACCCCGGCTCGACTTTTGCCCGGATTTTCTATGCGAACTTCTTCACCGCCATTGGGCGATTACAGGAATCCATCGAGTTTGGCAGGAAAACACTGGAAATCGATCCCCTGTCCCCCAATACCTATAATGAGCTGGCCTTCGCTTTGCACTTTGCCGGCGAAATTGAGGCAGCAACTGAACTCGTCCGCCAGGGACTTGAGATTGAACCAGATTTTCGTCAAAGCCACTGGCTCCTGGCACTGTTTCTGTACAGGGCCGGCAAGTTCGAGGAAGCGTTGAATGAGACCGAACGGGTTGTAGCCGCAGCCGAAGGGAGGCAATCTGACTATATGGGATTTGCCGGGTATATCTACGGCAAGACGGGGTGTCCCGAGCTGGCCAGAAGCGTTGTAAGCCAACTTGAGAAATGGGAGGGATACAGTGTGGTCCCCGCCACGGCGCCAGCCCATGTATATCTCGGACTTGGGGAGTCCGAAGAAAGCTCTCGACTGGCTTGAAAGAGCTTATCAGGAGCAGGACATCATGTTGGTCTGGCTCAAGGCATTCTGGATCTACGATCCGTTGAGGAACAACCTCCGGTTTCAGGATTTGCTGAGCCGGATGAGGTTTCCTGGATCAGCACCGCCGGTTGGTAACGAGCGAAGTCCTTTCCCGAGTCACTGATTTACTGCCCGACAGCCGACGACCTGATGCTCTCCCTTCCTCTTTGCCTCGGTGAGGGGACCTTCGGCAGCCGCCACACAGGACTAAAAGGCTCGGAGGAGAAAACTGGCCCGGGTACTGTCAACTTAACGACGAAAGCGGAAATTCGCACTTCGCACTTCGAATTTCGCACTTTGAAATGCCCGGGACGGGAATCGAACCCGTACAGGGGTTCCCCCCCACAGGATTTTAAGGGCTGTTGCGTGATCCTGTAAGTGATTGAAATATAAAGAGAATCTGCGTCAGTCCAAAGAATCGACCTTGAGCTGGAGTTGGATTAGGTGAGATCAGACGAGATTCCCGCGGGCACAATGTGGGCACACTTCCGAACCCAGGTTCAGGCAATTTCTTCCCAGCGCAAGTCGCTCAAACAGCTACATCGACATACCGGGATTCCGTATGAGGCTCCGGAATTTGACAACCCTCTTCTTTGAGTCCTTCAAGGTGGAACTCAATGGCCGCCCTCATTCTCCGCTCTACCTCTTCTTGCGTAGCGCCCGTGGCGATGCAGCCGTCCAGATCGGGAGAGTAGGCTGAAAACCCGGTTTCTGTTTGCTCGATAACAATCAAATAACGCTTCATCTTTTGAGTCCTGCCTGTTTCAGAGCGCTGTTCAACGTGCCAGGAGCGAGTTCATCTCCCATCTTACCCGAAATCGTCACCAGTCCACGCTTCTCCGAGTGCTTGAATTGACGATGACTGCCCCGGGTTCGAGCCTGCCGCCATCCGTCCTCTTCGATTAACCTGATCAGATCCCTGACCTTCACTGGTCAAGAATACTCGCGTGTCAGAGGATGCACCAACACGATGTGACCAAACGCTCAACTCTATGAGATCAGCTACGATGTGATGGACCAGATCTCGACCGGGCGAAAGGCGGGAACAAAGAAGCCGCCAGTGCAGTCTAAGTTGGTGAGATGTTGGTAAGCCTTCAGTTGGTCCTCGTCCTCCAGGCTCTCGCTTGCAATGTGCCGTCGGCTCCTCCCCATGGAACGCCAGACCTCCGGGGCTTCATCAAGCAAGTCACCAAGTTTGACCAACCGGGGAGAGTCATCGGAGAGTTCTCCGTCTTCCGGAATGAGGGAGGCCGATTTGAGCCTTCGGATGAGAATCTCGTTACCTCGATAACGGTCACCGCCGATACTGAGATCTATCTCGAACCGCTCAAGCGCGCTGATTTCGACGCACTCAAACCTGGATCGTTCCTGAAACTCTGGCTTCAGCCGAACGTGCACCCAACCTATTCCCTTCAGGCTGTCGCTAAAGCTATCTGTGATCCGAGGCTCTCAGATCGTGAACAAGCCACCGCCCCACGGCGGTCGAAAACCGATCCGGGTTGGTGAGCGCGTTCAGGAACGGAAACTCCGGGTTTTCGTCCCGCCGGTCTATCCCAGGCGCGCAGACAGGAAGGAATCGAGAGAAACCATCCTGCTCCAGGTGACGGCCGACAAGACGGGAAGCGTCGTGGACGTGAAGACTATTCGAGGGAATCGCAAACTGGCGGAGGCCGCAACCGAGGCGGTCAGACAATGGACATGGGAGCCGACCTACCTTGGCGGAGAACCCGTATCCGTCATCTTCACCGTCGTGATCACCATGAAGCCCGACTAGTCCCCCTGGCGAATTGAACCTTGCCCTCCACCAAACCGGCCGATAGGATGAGCTTTGCGAGACGACCATCGTGATCAAGGGAAAGACATCCGTCATTCTGCTCTGCCTTCTTGCCCTGATGGTGGAACTGTCCGCAGCTGAGCTGATCCTACAGGTGACCGATGAAGAGGGTCGTCCGATCCCTTCGGTTGAGGCTGAGATAGATCCCCCTCGTCTCCGGCCCGACAGTGTGCAATTTCTCTCAGCTTCACTGACTTTGTCTCCAGGAACTGGACCCTGGTCTCGACAATGTCCCTCGGTATGAAGGTGCAGCCCTTCGCGTCGATTTCGCGCGACGACTTCGTAACGCCACCGCCGCCAGCAGGTCCGCACGTGTAGAGAGACACCAACTCGTTGCCGATGCGGAGGGCCGCCCCGAGACTGTCCATTCGCCCCGCCACGCGAAGTCGGACCTCGTCAGGATCCCGATCCGCTCTTGAAAGTCGCGGGCCATGCAGGCGCTGGACGACTTGCGCCTCGCATCGCTCGGTGGCATACTCGCTCTCAAATCCGGCAAGCCGGACGTTTCGGCCAAGCTTCATCGCTCACGAGAGACCTGAACACTCTGCCCCCTCGGCATCGGCTGACTCATGTCCGGCCACCCAACCTGCCGCCTGACTCGAGATCAGGCGATCAGTGAAAGGAGAGATCGTGAGTCGTACAAGAAAAGGTCTGGTTGTCATGTTTGCAGTCTGTCTGATTCCCTGCTTGAACGCCGGGGTTCCCGTGGTGGATGGAACGAGAACGTCCTCGAGCTTCACAGTATCTGAAGTGGAGGCTTCGGCCATCGCGCCGGCACGAGATCTTTCGGCGGTACTGGCCATCACCCCGGGCGTCACCGCGGGTTCCGACAATCTGACCCATTTCAACCGGGATGGCAGTGCCGTCGTCCTTCAGCCAAACTCCAGTTTTTCCTCCATCAGCACCGCGCCGAGCGCGAGTCCTCTCTCTTACAGGGCCGCTCTCACGGAAGCGGGTTCGCTCCATGTGGCCCAGATCAGCGTGGCGGGCGACTGGGAGGAGTTCTACACAGCCCCGGGCGGTGCGAATTTTGCCGATGCGGACCTCGCCACGTCCGCGGACGGGCTGACCTGCGCAATCGGAATTCACCAGCTCGAAGAGGAACTGCGGGTCTATTGCGGAACCAACTCGCTCTACAATCAGGTCGACCTCAACCTCAGTGCCTCCTATCTGTCGAGATCCACGGGAGGGATTCGCCCTCGCATCGTGGCCAACGACGAACTGGGCCTCTTCTCGATCTTTGCGACGACAAAAGACTGGAAGTTGCAGGCCATCGATCTCAAGTACTCCGATTTTTCCCACACCGTGACGGATCTCGGAAACATCACATCCGCGCCCGGCTTCGAGGCTGAGTATGGGAGATCGTCCGGTGTCGTCAATCTGGGCACTCGATCGAGCTACTTGCTGCCCGGAGAGGATCATCTGGTTTCCTACCTCTACGACCCTGCCGGCAAGACTTTCGCCAAAGAGACGTTCCTGTTTCCGTCAACCGCGGGCACCAGCTTCTCCGCCGGGCCACTGGGTATGAATCGGGCTGCGGTCTCCTGGGGTTCCCGCTTGTACGGGCTCGAGTACAGCGATGTGGGCGCCGATGACCCGATCCGGCTCTTCGGTCGGTTCGATACCGACTTCGACGATATTCTGGGCTTCGATGTCGATCAGGAACGGGGCAAGGGATGGATCCTCGGTAATGTGGGCGGCGAGTTCAAGGCGGCGGACCTGAATCTGGGGAATCTCCGATTTGCCCCCCAGAGTGTGCCCGGCGCAACCAGGTATTTGCTCTCCAGCTTCGAGCGGACTCCAATGGAGGTCGATGTAGCCCTCTATTCGCCGGAAGGTGTTCTGATGGAGGAGAAGACCATCCAAGTAGATCCGATGGAGACCAAGGAAGTGTCGTCCGATCTCGACGATATCGTGCCGGCGACAACACGGTTCACGGGGCTGGGCTCTTATTCGGTCTCGGGCTTCTGGTCCCTGGATGGACCCGAGGTGACCGTGCTGCCCGGGCGCTATTCGAAGACCTGGAGAACCCCCATTCAGCAGAGCCACCAAGTCCGCCAAGGCCTGGCGATTCAGAACGCCAGTTCAAAGATGAACCACTGTCAACTCAACTTGTATGAGGGGATGGGGGGAGCTCTTTTGGGATCCTCCAGCCTCGATCTCCGCGGCTTTGAACAGAAGAGCCGTTTCGCCGACGAGTTTTTCGCGTGGTCACATCTCCATTGGGCAGCCCTTCCTGGGATCGGCGTCCATCTCCTGCGAGTATGGTATCTCGATGATGAGCGTCCGCCAGAACGTCGACACGGCTGCCATCACCAATGCCCCGGCGGATCCGGTCGAGCTGGATACTTGGAGCCTTCCGCTTCGTATCGGCTACTGACTTCCCTGACCAGCATCTCTCTGTGCCTCCGGTTGATGCTGTCCTGCTACCCGCAGGCATCACGACGGTGGCCGACCCGAACAATGAGAATGACCAGGATGTCTTACCGATCGGACGGGTGAAGAGTATGGGGCTGAGGCTTCGCGGAAAATGGCACGGCCTGAGACTGATGGGACTTCCATGGGACCCATGGGACACTGGCCGAGATCGCTCCACCATCGGTTGCGTGCCCCCCGGATTGGTCCATCGTCCCAGGCCGTCGCATTGCCGCAAAGCCGTCCCGCCCCCCAGTTCCATCCGTCCCATCGGTCCCGTCGGCCCTGAGATTTGGACCCTTGGACCTTGGGATTTCCGAAGGCAAATGCCCCGGACGGGAATCGAACCCGTACGGGGGTTCCCCCCCACAGGATTTTAAGGGCTGCTGCGTGCTCCTGTAAGGTGTTGAAATATAGAGAGAAGCCGCGTCGGGCTGAAAGTCGACTTTTGGCTGGAATTGGATTGCGTGAGATTAGACGTGATTCCCGCGGGCACACTTCGGGCACAATCTAGGCTCTGCAACGGGTTCATGGCTCGTGGTTCAAGGTACGGGAAAGAGGGGGAAAGGCCCGTCCGAACGGTGTTCTGGAGCTTGCCCGGGGCGGGCCAAGGAACAAAGACGATCAGTGATTTCGATTCCTACTTCGCTGGCTGAGAGTGATTCGTATTGAAGTCGAGGTTGTGGGTTTGCGTTCCAGTTACACGACTGCAGCAAAGACTTGAGGAAGATAGAGCGGGGTTGGCGATCGAAAAGGATGCCAGTCATGTTGGCATGGGACTTGAGAATCGTGCGCAGAAGCAGACCCTGGCCACCGCCGATGTCTGCCAACTTGCGAGTGCTGGAGAAGTCGTACGCATCGATGATCGCTGGAGCTTCTCTCGCGGAGAGACTGGTCATCGCCTGATCGAAGATCTGCCCTGTGTCCGGGTGCTTTCCGATGTACTCAATATGGGCATCTCATGTACGTGCTCCCAGGCGGGCTGGCCGGTCTGAATGCTATGAACGATCTGGTCCCACGCCTGCAAATAGAAGGGCTCGCCGCTGAAGATGGCCCAAGCCCGCATCGAACAGGACGCGTCGCTTCGCAACGCCTCTCCGAGGGGCCCCAACGTGAATCTTTGGTCGCGCGACTCCGAGACAACGCCCACCGTGCTTAACGTGCGGAGAAGACGATAAAGGGCCCTGGGGTCCACTCTCGCAGCGGGTGCGAGTTCTTCGCTACTGAGTGTGTGCGCTCCCAAGACCACGGGACGCCCGCACCCAGAGTCGGCTTGGCTGTGGCTGCGTGTCGAATTGAGCAGTACTGCGCTGTCCGCACCAGAATCAGAGCCGCGGGATTCCGGACCGCGGGATCAGCCGTCAGCTGGAAGTACAGCAGTGTGGCCGAATCCCTTCTTCTCAAAAACGTAGCAGCGCTGAGGGAGACCGAAGAGGCGTTTGGCCACAGGTCGGCCAGTCCGGCTTAACCCCGCTGAGCCTTTACAACGCTTGCCGTATCGTTGATCATCCAGAATGCAAATGAAGATCTTCAAAATCACGGCTATTGCCCTTGTTCTCTGCGCGGTAAACATTTCAGCCCAGAATATTGATGTCTATAAAAGACCCGAACAGGTAGAGAGAAGCCATGATTTCGATGCTCGACATTATCGTCTGAAACTGAACTTCGATCTAAATAAGAAGAGACTCTGGGGCGAGAATAGAGTGACTTTGACGCCATTGACAGATGGCTTTCAGAAATGCGTTCTGGATGCAGCTGGCCTGGTTATTACAGAAGTTTTCGATGGTCGGTATTTGCCACTCACGTTCGAGCAGAGCGGTGAGAAGCTGATCATCTCTTTTCCCCGGACCTATGGCTACGGTGAGGATCTGACCTTTACGGTCCGATATCATGTAACTAACCCTGAACAAGGCCTCTTCTTCAGCGATGAGACTGACCGAAATCCCAGGATGGTCTCCACCGATTCCTGGCCCGATGAGGCCCGATACTGGTTTCCATGCTACGACTACCCTCATGACAAGGTCACGATGGAGTTGATCGCCACTGTTGAAAAACCGAATAAAGTCCTCTCCAATGGACGGCTCGAGAAGGTCACCGAACATCTGGATGGGACCGTCACGTATCACTGGTCCCAATTAGATTCAGGTTGAGCTGAGCCGCCCTCGTACATTGGGTTGTCAAACAGATCCAATCGAAGAGGAGACCCAGCCCGTGAATCGATTTTGCAGCATTTTCAGCCAACTTCTCCAGCTTTTTCCGCGTCTCGAGTTCCAGAATTGGTCCGAGAGACCAAAGCCGAGCGCCACGCCCGGGGTTTCGGCTGCTGGACCCAGTTCGTTTCCATGCTGTTCTGCCACCTGGGCAAAGCCCAAAGCCTGCGGGAAATCTGCGGTGGGCTGGCCAGTTGCGAAGGCAAATTGGCCACCTCGGCATCCGGATTCCCAAGCGCTCGACTCTGTCCTATGCCAACGAGCACCGTCCCTGGGAGCTTTACGAGCAGGTGTTCCATTGCCTGCTCGATCGGTGCCGGACGCTGACCGTGGCCGGCGCCGCAAGCCGTTCCGCTTCAAAAACCCGCTGGTCAGCCTGGACGCCACCGTGATCGATCTGTGTGCTCGCTATTCGACTGGGCCCGTTCCAGCGCACCAAAGGGGCCGTCAATCTCCACCTCCTTCTGGATCACGACGGCTACTTGCCGAATTCGCCTGCATCACCGAAGGCGCCGTCTCCGATCTGACGGCCGGCCGCAGCTGCACTTCGAAGCGGGGACCATTGTCGTCTTCGACCGGGCTATACCGACTACGCTGGTACGCGACCTCACCGAGCAGGGGTCTTCTTCGTCACCCGGCTGAAAAGCAACGCCAACTACGGGGTGGTCAAGCAGCTTCCGCTGCCCGAGAACTCTCCCGTCGTCTCCGATCAGATCATCCATCTCTACGGCCTCCTGCACCAAGGACGGCCCTGTCGCTTCCGCCTCGTCGAAATCGACGATCCCGTCCAGGGCGCCTGCGTTTCTGACCAACCTGTTCAAACTCGTCCCGGCGACCATCGCGGCCATTTACAAGGAACGATGGCAGATCGAGCTGATGTTCAAGGCCCTCAAGCAGAACCTAAATAGAAGAACCTCATTCGACCTATCTATCCATGGTAGCCATTGCCCCCTTTGCCGTCATTGAAGATTCTCTAGGCTCTCTTCCCGTCAATTACTGGGTTTATGAACAAGATGTCGAAGATGCGCGCCGGATCTTCAAGAAGACGCCCGAGATGATCGATTTCTTCAGCAATCTCTTCGGCTACGACTACCCTTGGGCAAAATATGATCAGGTGGAAACACCGACCCAGGGAGGAGGAGCGGAAGCAACATCGGCGACAATTCTCGGGCAGAACGTCATTTATGACAGGAAAGCCGACAAAGATTACTCCTGGCAGAGAATTATTGCTCACGAAGTGGCGCATCAATGGTTTGGGAACCTTGTCACCTTGAGAACATGGTCCGAAACTTGGCTGAACGAGAGTTTTGCAACCTATTCGGATTATCTCTACACTTGCTTTGACAAGGGCGAAGATGAATGTGCAATCGCTCTGCTGCAAAAGAAGAACGACTATTTCGAAGAGGCTCGGCGTGAATACACTCGACCTATTGTATTTACGCGCTATGAAGAACCTGGCCAGAATTTTGACAGCCATACCTATCCAAAGGGGGCCTGCGTCCTTCACATGTTGCGGTACATTTTGGGTGATGCGCCGTTCTTCAGAGTGTTAAAGAATTTTCTCCACAAGCATGAGTTTCAGCCTGTAGATACTCATGATTTTATGTTGGCCGTGAAGGAAACGACAGGGCGTAACATGGACTGGTTCTTCGACCAATATATTTATAAGGCGGGACACCCCGTATTCGATGTTAGTTACCAGTGGCTTGAGAATTCCGGCACTGTCCGGTTGAAAGTTAGCCAGATTCAAGATTTCAGGTCGGGAAATGCCGTCTATCATATGCCCGTTGTGGTCGGGATCGTCACCTCAAGAGGAAGGACTTCCAAAGAAGTCTGGATCAACCAGAGGGAACAGACATTTGACTTCGCCGCGAGATGAAAAGCCTCTTCTGGTCCGGTTCGACGAGGGGAATTATCTGCTGAAAGAGTGGACCTTTGAGAAAGAGGTGGATGAACTTCTCTTTCAGCTGGCGAATGATGACGTCATCGGAAGAAGCTGGGCCGCATCGGAGCTGGGAAAGTTTGAAGAGTACCAGCGTGTAAGAGATCAGTTGTCCAAAAGTGCGCAAGATGACCCATTCTGGGCCGTCAGGAGGAGTGCCGTTGAGGCTTTGAGGGAGTTCGCGGGTGTCATGAACGAGAATCTCCTGAAAGAGATTGGCAAGGATGAAAACTCTCAAGTGAGAGCGTCGGTCTTTCGGATTATCGGGGGACTGAGGGATCGGAAATGGGTCTCTTTCCTAATGGAACAATTCCGATCAGAGAATAGCTATCTGGCCCAGGCGGAAATCCTGAGGTCGATTGGAAAATGCGGAAATTCTTCAGAAGAAGCGTTTTTGAAGGAAGCGTTAACGATGAAGTCGCCTAGAAACGTTTTGAAAAGCGCAGCTGAGTGGGCCTTGTTGGAACTGGGCAGGAGCAGACAGAACTAGCAGGCTTTGCTCAACTCGGGAGGTCGAATCGTGCGAATCAGGTTTTCTGCGATATTGAATGTTCTAGTAGTTTTGAGCATAACCACAGTGTGCGCCGGTGGAGTCTTCGAAAAAAGTGAATACGAGCGCAGAAGAGCACAGTTGATGAAGTCGATTCCCGACGGAATTGCTTTGTTTGTCGGCGCTGAAGGAGAGAAACAGAACAGTAACTTCATCTATTTCACCGGAGTCGAGGATCCTGATTGCATTCTGATCATAGACGGAATAAAGAAGGAGAGTACTCTCTTCCTGCCCGAAATATCATCCGAGGAAAAGATCAAAGAAGAAACGGGTATCGAAGAAGTGCGGCCTGTCTCCCACCTTGGCCGTATTCTTTTCGAATTTCAGGCGGAAACGAACCATATTTACACTCCATTCGATCGTGATGATGCCGGGTATCAACCGAAAGGGCTGGTCGATCCCAGTAACAGGTTGTCCAGAGAAGTTCATTTTATCAATCAGATCAAGAAGAATTTCCCATCGTTTCGCTTTTCCGATCTGAACCGTGCGATTGCCGAACTGAGAGTCATCAAGAGTCCGGCGGAAATCGAAGTGATGCGAGAGGCGGCCAGGATTTCTAGTCTGGCTTACATGGAAGTGCTGAGATCTGCTGAGCCGGGGATGTACGAATGGGAACTGGAGGCCATTTTCGAATATGAGATAAAGAGACTTGGCGGCCAGGGATTCGGGTATCCTCCCATTATCCCGTCGGACCCGAAGTGGTATGACTCTCATTACTCCCAAAACTCCAGAAGAATCAAAGACGGCGATATCGTGATGCCCGATGTGGGTGGAGAATATGGTCATTACGTCGTCGACATTTCATCGACATTTCCGATAAACGGCAAGTTTACACCGGAGCAGAAACGTCTGAATGGAATAATTTATGCCGTTGAGGAAGCCATGAGGAAGGTCTTCCGGCCCGGCATCAGGAGCATCGATATGGAGGCTGAGGTTCGTGAGATTCTCGCCAAGCAGGGTATCGACCTGGAAAGAGAGGGCGTCTATCGAATCGAGGCGAATCACTGGATTGGGCTCGACGTGCATGATGTGATCGGCGCCGGAATCTCCTCGAAAACCACATACTTCAAACCTGGAATGGTGGTGGCCTCTGATCCAGCCATCAAGATCAGAGATAAGGATGGAAATGTCATCGATGGAGTAAAGATAGAGAATACCGTCTTAATCACTGAAGATGGTTGTGAGAACTTGACCCATCTCGTCCCGCGAACAGTCGAAGAGATTGAAGAGGTGATGGCTGAAGAGGGAATCTACCAATACCTGAAGAAGCGGAAAAGCACGATGGCTGGGGAGAGTGTCGTCCCCGCGACCGAGTAGAGCGCCACCTTCGATCTTTGATCGTCTGGCGACCGGCGAGATCGTGGGAGGGAAAAGGGACGGGGCATTTCCTTTCTGCTTTTGTAGGTTTCGAGTTAGTTGTCTCTGCGGTTTTCTCGGCTTACTTCTTCGTCCAGGGAAGGGACAGGGGCGGCATTGTCAACTTAACGATGGGAGGGCGAGACAGGTCCCCCAAATCCGCCTCACCAAGAGATGGACGTCGCCTGTTGCCAACACCCGAAAGCACGGTCCCGGAGGAGTCGATGGTGGCACGAGCGGAGGAGGTGTCGCCCCACTCGAAACAGATTCTGGACGGCTGCGTGGATGCTCAGGAATCCGCTGGGCCTGTCCTGCGGACTTGAATCGGCGCATCTGGCGTTCTCGCTGTCGAGTGGGCTGGTGTGAGACCTCAACCCGGTTGTTCTCGTATTGCCCAGTTGCGTGGGGAATCGTTGGAATCAGTTCTCGATGAGCGGCACGGTAGCTTCTCAGCTTGTCGGTGACAAGCCTGTTGGGACCAGATCCTTGGGCTTTCAAGAGCTTACGAGAGAACCGCTTAGCGGCCTGCCGATCCCGTCTCTGCTGCAGCAGAATGTCGATCGTGTCTCCGTCTTGGTCGACGGCTCGCCAGAGGTAGTATCGTTCTCAACGGATCGTGACGAAGAGTTCATCGAGATGCCAAATATCCCCCAGTCGACCCTTTTTTGTTCCTCAGTCTTCGTGCGTAGACCGTCCCGAACTTGTGACACCAGTACCGCACGGACTCGTACGACACAGTAATCCCGCGCTCAGCCAAGAGGCCCTCGACATCTCGGAAACTGAGACTGAAGCGGTGATACAACCGGATGGCATGACTGATGATCGGAGCTGGGAAGCGATGGCAAGTGTGGCTCGGGGGGTTCATCCCGCCATTCTCGCCGACGGCCGTTAATTTGACAGTGCCTGGAAAAGCCCTTCGCGAAAGAGGTAATCGGCTATCTTCCGGGCAAACTCCACGTTGCAGTGCCAATGATCGCCGGGAGCCTCCTGTACGTTGTGTCCCGCCCTAAGCTCCTGAAAGAGTAGAGGGGCCAAGTCAAAGTGGCGGATGTTTCGTGCAGTCAGTTCATCAAGCGCAACTTCGCGGGCACTGCAGTCGCGGGCGGACCACTTCTCCCGCTCTGCCAAGTATGGAAACAGGATGACGGTCAGAGAGCACTTGGAGGGAAGCAGCACAGTCAATTGGTCGAGAGCTTCGCGAAACTCATCAGCAGACGCCTCGACGGAGGGCTGCTCCCCTCTGAAACGAACCGCGAGATAGTCCCTGAACAACTGTGAGTACCGGCCGAAGAACCGGTCAAGGCTTGAGAGAGGCCTTGCCGGGGCCACCACGTGCAGCTCGCCATCCTGGCCGACAAATGCGATTGGCGTGATCTGGAAATCATTCACGTGGAAAGTGAGCACGACTCTATCCGGATCGATCTTGTAGTTGTAGCGACGATACAGTTCGACCTCCTGTGTCGTATTAAAGGAATCAACGCCGGCGTTCCAGTACTCATATCGCTCAGTCCCGTAGCACTCACGCAGTGCGTCAATGATATGACCCCGAAAGGTCACCGAATCGCCCATGAAGAGAATCCGCTCAATCCCAGGACGTTTCTTCGGTGGATACGAGTTCAAAGTAGTTCCGAAGCGAGAGTAAAGAGCTTCTTCCGAGTGGGGTTCCGACCTCAGGAGAGGCCGGAACCCCATCCTGTTGTCAAGCACGAGAACTCGGCGTGCATGGTCAAGGTCCCAATTCAGCCAATCTAATTCCTGGCCGGCTCGACCTACCGCAATTGGGAGAAGGCGCGCGGCCAGTTCACAAAGGATAAGCGCACAGATAACTCCCAAACACAAGGCTAGCAGCCTAAATAGGAGTATTCGGCGCCGGTTCGGCCAGTCAATTTCCATTGAATCAAGGATAATACATCCCACCCTCCTGACATCTGACCACCTCGGTCTGCCACGGGAGGCGGTGGCTGCGAGCATAAAACGCTGAGGCGTCGTACGTATGCTCACAACACGGAAACAGTGACCTGCTGAAGGCTGTCGTTTAACTCCCAATCGCGAAGGTAGGGTTGGATGCCTCAAGAGACGTCTCCGTCAGGCATGCGCACATTCCGGGCTCCACTCCACGGCTACCACTCTCTCCCTCCCGCTGTTGATCCACCCAAGAGCTCACCATTCGCAGGCGGAGAAACAGCCAGTCTCCACTGGCCAACCGAGCAGTCGATGGGATTCTACATTGAGGGCGATTCTTACCCTCAAGCGCGTGAGCCTTTTCCAGCGGGGCAGAAGCGCGGCAGATGCGTTCCCGACCACCTCCAATCCGCAAACTAACTGTTTCCTCATTTCTCAGAGGTCTGACGAATGTTGTCTCGAAGCCCACTAATCCTCAAAACCGATGGGGAAGCGTGATGGGAGAACGCTCTGAACACGCGGGTCGCGCTCCAATGCCCGAGCCTTCTCTTGGTCGCACACGACCAGAGCGATTGACGTCCCCACGCTGTCCAGCTGGAGACCATACTGCTCGGCCAATCCTTCCATCTCCTGCGCGAGGTTATCCTTCGATACAAGACTGACAGCGTAGTAATCCGCTCGCTTGATTTCAAACGCTTGAGCCGCCCACAGGCGCTCGTCCTTGGAATACAAGGCAGTGGTCGCAAACGCTACGGGCTGAGCCCGTACCGTGTAGAAAACCACCGAGCCTTGAGTAAACCCGTCAGGGATTTCGAACCACTCGTCCAGAAATCCGGCGACATGAACCTGAGTCGGGGGAGTGGGAATGAAGAACCCTTTCCAATCCACAAGATTCCCGTCCGGATCGAATAGATCGGCCCGATACGTTCCGGGCGTCTGGAAATACGCCGCAATGCCCGTATTGCTCACCGACGATTCCGGCCCCCCGTAGAGCACCGGAATGACGAAGAGGCTTGCCAGTGGTCGGGCCGATATGGAAACCTGAGATGTAATTTCACCCGACTTGCGGACCACCAGGTTCGCGGCTACACCGAGTTCGGCTGATGCAGCGATGATCACAGCGCCGTTGCGTAGCTCTCCCCCGACCAAGTCAATCGCCCTGGATGCCCCGGATTCAAGAACGAAACTCCCGGGGCTCAAGAGTTCATCGTCAGAGCCGTGGATCTCCACTTCAATCGCCCCGACGCTCGGGCCGGGATGGACTACAACGATGTGGGTTTCGATCGTGATCGAACCGGATCCGCCTCGGGCCACTTGCGGCAGGACAACCCGGAAATCATTCAGGCGAAGCTTCCTCGGCGAAACCAAGACTCGTTTGGAATATCCAGCAGCAGAAGCACAGAAGACCCATCACGACGGGGATCGCTCTCCGAGTATGCATGTCAACTCTCCTATCGAAGTGATACGAATTCTCGAATATAGAGATGGTGAGTGCCTGTCTCCCCACTAGAACCGTAGTACATTAAAACAGGAACCGCATTAGTACCACTCTTGGGCGAGTAGACGGGTTCCTCCCAAAGCTTAGGTCGAAGTTTGTTTTCTCCGTTTCCGCCTGGTTTCCCAGCGGTGCCACAAGATCTCGACCATCCTTCAGTTGTCACCCGCCCCTCTCAGAACCGGGCTTGCGCACCTCACGCACCCGGCTCCCCGTAGGATCTTTCACCTCAGAACAGGCTGACCGTCACCCGTGGTTTCGGCAACGGATATCGCCGGGCCATGCGGTTGAACTGATCCCAGCTCAGCCGTCGTTTGCCACCGCGACGGTTCAGCCACTTATAGAGTAGCCGTCCCGCCGCATAAGCAAAGCGCCCGATCCCGACCGAGTTATCCGAGACACCGTAGTAGCCATAATGCCCACGGAGCTTGGCCCCATAGGCCAGCCACAGTTCCCGGGTCGTCAGCCGAGACCGCACCGCCTTCAGCCAGGCCTTCAGGGCGTGGAGTTTGGCTCGGAAACGCTTCCGGGCCGTCACTCGCTTCATCCGAAAGTACCGGCCGTTGCGGCTTCGACTGCCGTAGTGCGTGAATCCCAGAAAGTCAAAGGTCCCCGGCTTGTTTCGGCCGTCGGCCGCGGCCCTCGCCGCCGCCTTTGGCCCAAAGGCCAGCACCTTCGTCTTCTCAGGCTGCACCTCCAGCGAAAACTGCCCCAGCCGCTCGATCAACTCACTCTGAAAACGCCGTGCTTCCGCTTCATGTGTAAAGCAGACCACAAAGTCGTCGCAGTAGCGAATCAATCTCGCCTGACCGCGGCAGCTCTGGCGAAACCGCCTCTCGAACCACAGATCCAGCACGTAATGAAGATAGACGTTGGCCAGAAGCGGCGAGATCACTCCGCCTTGCGGCGTGCCCTCCTCCGCCGGCTCCACACGCCCATCTTCCACCACTCCGACCTTTAGAAACCGTCGAATCAACCGAAGAACCCGCCGGTCCCCGATCCGATGAGAGAGAAACCGCATCATCCAGTCGTGGTCCACGTTCTCAAAGAAACCTTTGATATCCGCTTCCACGATCCAGTTCACGCACCCCCTCGACACCGTTCGGTTCAATGCCCGCCGCTGCATCTTTACACAGTCGGTCAAAGCACCCCCGCAACAATTCCTCTTTCATCAGATGAAACAGGCTTGTGAACCGAAATTTCGGCTCTCTGCGGGCTTTCTCGGCTATCCGAAGTAGTTTCGTTCTCACCGATTCCCCGCCTCTGGGCACGGTCGGTGTCTCCCCACTCCGGTCGCTCACCACGTCACCTCCTTTCCTCCAGCGGCATTACCCGCCTTCCTCGGTACTATGAGGTGATCCGATTCCCTACCGGCGTTACCCTCGTCCTCCCTTCTTCCGGTTGTTCGAAAGCTCTCCCCTTTCGGGAAGCACCAGCAGGGTCTCCCGGGTTGCCGCGCACTCGTCGTGTCAGCCATGCCGTGGTCTCCGACCCCGGGGAAGGAAACGAGACCAGGCCCTGGCGGTCCCGCCTCTGTTGACTTCCGCATTTGGAACTGCGTCGTCCTTCCCATTGTCTTTTTCGAGGCTCCATCCCTTCAGCCTTGCGGCTTACGGCCTAACTGCTTGCGGCCCTACGCTTAAACCGAGAGATTGCTCCCTCGGCTCCAAGGGCTCGCTACCCGGTGGCGGGCCTGCCTTACCGGGACGGGATTCCCACCCGTTCGAATACGCGACCTTGCCCGGCCGCACTCCAAATTAGAAATTCAGGATTGAGCGGCTGAGCCGCTCCTCGTACGATTGGGTTGCCAAACCAGATCCAATCGGAAGGGAGAGCTCAGCCGTGAGTCGATTTTGCAGCATCTTCAGCCAACTTCTCCAGCTTTTTCCGCGTCTCGAGTTCCAGAAACTGGTCCAAGAGACCAAAGCCGAGCGCCACGC
This sequence comes from uncultured Acidobacteriota bacterium, assembly GCA_963777605.1. GTDB lineage: Bacteria > Acidobacteriota > UBA6911 > RPQK01 > JAPXNP01 > CAVZRV01. The sequence goes on along the minus strand of CAVZRV010000029.1, from coordinate 269,991 downwards.
CCGGGGTTTTGGCTGCTGGACCCAGTTCGTCTCCATGCTGTTCTGCCACCTGGGCAAAGCCCAAAGCCTGCGGGAAATCTGCGGTGGGCTGGCCAGTTGCGAAGGCAAATTGAGCCACCTCGGGATCCGGATCCCCAAGCGCTCGACTCTGTCCTATGCCAACGAGCACCGTCCCTGGGAGCTTTACGAGCAGGTGTTCCATTGTCTGCTGGATCGCTGTCGGACCTTGACCGTCGGTCCCCGTCGCAAGCCGTTTCGGTTCAAGAATCCGCTGGTGAGTCTGGACGCCACCGTGATCGATCTGTGTGCATCGCTGTTCGACTGGGCCCGGTTCCAGCGCACCAAAGGGGCCGTCAAACTCCATCTCCTGCTGGATCACGACTTCAAGGCCCTCAAGCAGAACCTGAAGATCAAGACCTTCGTCGGCACCAGCCCGAACGCATTGAAGACTCAAATTTGGACAGCACTGATCTCCATGCTGATCCTTCGCTTCCTGCAGTTGAAGTCGACCTATGATTGGTCCCTGTCCAATCTGGCGGCGCTGTTGCGCATGAACCTGTTCGTGCATCGCGACTTGTGGACCTGGTTGAACGAGCCCTTCGAGTCCCCACCGGAACTGCCGGAGGTCGCTCAGACCAGTCTCCCTTTCGCGTAATCCGGACAGCAGAATCGGAGGCCTGGACATGGACAACGAGAAAATCGAGTCGGAAAGCCAGTCAGGACGCGGGGGTGGTTCTCTAATCGTCGCTAAATTGGACAGCAGTGCAGGGCAGCATGGTCACGGCCGCAACCGTGAATATGCTTGTGCACGGCACCCGAACGACTGAGCGGATCACCCTGAAGTTCGTAACTCCAGTTCCTCAGGCCGATTTCTTGAAACAAAAGGGCGCGCCTTACAGTGTCTACCCAGTCAAGGTCGAGGTGAAGAAGCCATGAAAATCCTGAATTTGAGCGGCGTTGTGATCCTGATACTTTCATTGGGGGGCTTCAGTCACGCAGGTCGGATGGCCATTTCGTTTCGGGGTACAATAGTTGCCTATCGGCCCGCTGAGAGAGCCATGCAGGTGGCATCGCATGTGCTAAATAAAGAGGAATTTCTATTCCGTGTTGAAGGACCTAAGAGTCTGACAGTGAAGCTTGTATACGAGCATTTTGGTTACACAACATTGAATGACGAGATTCTTGCTGCATCGCCCTTTTTCCTGGTCCAAGGGCATCGCGATCCTAGCTGCGATGAGACAATCGCCGCCTTTGTTGAGAACTCTCCATTGCTTCGTAATGAAGCCTCGAAGAGCGATTCAGTCGAGTCAATAGTGTTTGTTGGCACCAAGCCGTCCGGCAGCCAATTGCTGAAGTGCTACAGAGTTGAAGGAGGGGGGCTTCAGGTTGAGAACCCTGCGCCTGGCCAATGAAACCAGGTCATGCAAGACTATGCGTCGCAACGGGGTCGCAAGCTCGGCGGGCTGACTCAGTCGAAGTGGCCCGGCGTCTACGACTACGGGGCCAATCCGCTGGGGATCTACTGGAGCTACGACAACGCCGGACGCCAGAAAACCGCCAAATGGAGCTACACCTGGGGGGACACTCACCGAATCGCACTTGAGCCGGCCGGCGGCACCGTGGCTGTCGTCCTCACTCCCGCCGAACTGCAGCGCTGGTGGCCCGATCTACGGATGCCCAACCACTTTGTCAAAGGACAAATCCTGTTGCGGGCTCCCGGGTATGCTGCGCTCAAGTCGGAACCCTTCGATTTGTTCGAAGAGGGAACGGACCTCTCGGCTCCCCGGACGGTTTCATTCCCGAGACATGAAGCCGTGGCGCTTAGGGTCGACGATGTAAGAACGATCGACGTCAGATTGCGAAGGCCGGAAACGAGATTTCTTCGCCTGATGACGACCGACGGAACGCCGGTTGTGGGAGAGACGGTTGAAATCAGCATGCTTTGGAGCACTGCCAATCACTGTGGAGTCGCAACGGGTGCCGACCTGCTCGCGGTGGCAAAGAGCAACGACCAGGGCCTCATCGAGGTTCCTGACGGCGATTTCGAGTATCTGTTTTGGTTCCGGACGCTCAGGAATGCGCACATTGTCGGAAACGACGAATCCAGTAACGTAAATAACTGGCTGATCATGCGGTTACCGGCTGACGTAACTCCCGTCGTCATCGAGTACTGGGAACCTCGGCAGCTGCGACTAACCTTCCTGCTCGATGGAGAGCCTCTGGCCGGGAAAGAGCTGGTGGCTTCACGAAGAGGGTGCCCCTGCGGGGCCTGCGGCATGCTTATGGCAGTGACGGACGAAGCGGGGGCCGCACAATTCACACCGTTTTTCAAAAGTAGCAACGGAATTTATCCCGAATTTTCGGAAGCGTTCACCATGGACAGCATCTGGGAATTCGATCCCCTTCTGATACCCCACGACCGAGAATCCGTTGTCCACTTCCGCAGCAACCCGATGGGGCTGGAGGAGCTTTGGAAGGAGATCGACCGTTTCTCATCAACCGAACCTCCCCGCAAGGCCCAGCATCCAACCGTAGTTTCCAGCCGTGTACGGGAACGGAGATCGACGCGGTACAACCAGCCGGGGATACCGCCCCTCCTGGAGCGACGGCACATGAGCTGGACCAACAGAGAAAGTATCTCGACGGAGGTCCCGTCACTAGCGGACCCGACACACGATACCGTGGTGATCGCGACGGTTGACGAAATTGAGAGCTTCTTCTCTCTGGACGGCTCGGCGATCTATTCGGAATATCGCCTCAAAGTAGAGCGGGTAATCGACGGCACCATGACCTGGCCGCTTGTTCAGGGAGTCTTGACAGGAACCAGGGCCGGAGGATCGATCAAGATTGATCCGCAGCGAAGGGCCACGTTTAAGGTCACCGGTCGGGGCTTCCCCAGACTCAACGAGCGATACATTTTCTTTTTGGAGTGGAACGGCGAAACCGAGGACTACACAATCCACCGGGCGTACTGGTCCAACTTGAATACCATCATCCCCGTTGATCCACACCCCGAAATGCCGTATGCAGGCATGAATGAGGCTGAGTTTCTCATGATGATCCTCCAGGCCCGTCAATCCGGCGGATAGCCGGGTCACTCTGAAAGTCGACTCTTGGCTGCCGGAGGCTTATGAAGACCGATCAAGGCTCCCGTCCACAATCCAAAGCAGCGTTGACTTCCACGAATTCGCTCTCGGAGGCAGGAGGTGGAACGGGAATGCCGTCCTGCTTCAGACAATTCAGCCCGTTCGATCGGCTCCAGCTGTCTCGCCTCTTCCAGAATCTGGCGCACCGTCACAGTTCGATTATAGCCCGGGACTGTCAGTTCCGCCCGTGGCCGGTTTCGCTGCCAGCTTGAGCAGCAGTGCGGGAATCGTCACGAGAAGGATAAAGCCGGCCGTGCCTGCTCCCTGGAACGTGCCTAATGCAGGAATCCTCAGGAGCATCCCTCCGCAGAGCAGGACGACTGCCGTCAGCACTGCCCACCAGGCCCAGCCCGCTCCCTGTCGATAGGGGCCGAGGATGATGAACAGCAGGACAACGCCCAGGCTCAGCCCGAATGATGCCGCCGTGCCTCGCCTCCCTCGAAGGGCGGTCGCCACTTCAGAGTTCAGCTGAAGGTCCTCCAAAGACAGCGAACCTGCGACGATGTCATTCGACGGGGACGCAAAGTAGGCGACGCCGATGGAAGCGAGGCTGCCCAGAATAATCAGGGTGGCAGCAATCGCCAATAGAATCCAACTGACCATTTTCATACCGAATGCCCTCCGTTCGGAAGCGGTTTGAGGTGTCCCTGGATTATGAATGGTGGCTGTGCCGGAGGCAACCCGATTCGCAGGCTTTCTCAGACAATCGGGAAGCACCGACTACGATTGAGCCGGAAATCTCAGGTGAAGGAGGAGAGACCTCCTCTTCATCTTTGCTACAAGTGAGCTGGAGTTGGATTCTCGCGGACACAGTACAGGCACAACCGGGGGAAAGTGCGATCTGTGAAGTGCGGAGTGCGAAGGAGGGTTTTCGAGCCGGAAAGCCGCGTCGCACGGGGGTTCTGGGCAAATGCCCGGGACGGGAATCGAACCCGTACGGGGGTTCCCCCCCACAGGATTTTAAGGGCTGTTGCGTGATCTCTGTAAGTCGTTGAAATATAAAGAGCAGCCGCGTCAGGCTGAAAGCCGACCTTGAGCTGGAGTTGCATCGAGTGAGATTAGCCGTGATCCACGCGGACACACTGCAGGCACAACTCCGAACCGCCGTTCAGGCAATTCCTTCCCCGCGCAAGTCGCTCAAACAGCGACATCGACATACCGGGATTCCGTGTGAGGCTCCGGAATTTGACAACCCTCTTCCTTGAGTCCCTCAAGGTGGAACTCGATGGCCGCCCTCATTCTCGACTCCACCTCTTCTTGCGTCGCTCCCGTGGCAATGCAGCCGTCCAGATCGGGAGAGTAGGCTGAAAACCCGCTTTTTGTTTCCTCGATAACAATCAAATAACGCTTCATCGTTTGAGTCCCGCCTGCTTCAGAACGCTGTTCAACGTTCCAGGGGCAAGTTCATCTCCCATCTTACCCGAAATGGTCACCAGTCCAGGCTTCTCCGAGTGCTTGAATTGACGATGACTGCCCCGGGTTCGAGCCTGCCACCATCCGTCCTCTTCGATCAACCTGATCAGATCCCTGACCTTCACTGGTCAAGAATACCCGCGTGTCAGAGGATGCACCACCACGATATGACCAAACGCTCAACTCTATGCGCTCAGCTACGATGTGATGGACCAGATCTCGACCGGGCGAAAGGCGGGAACAAAGAAGCCGCCAGTGCAGTCTAAGTTGGTGAGATGTTGGTAAGCCTTCAGTTGGTCCTCGTCCTCCAGGCTCTCGCTTGCAATGTGCCGTCGGCTCCTCCCCATGGAACGCCAGACCTCCGGGGCTTCATCAAGCAAGTCACCAAGTTTGACCAACCGGGGAGAGTCATCGGAGAGTTCTCCGTCTTCCGGAATGAGGGAGGCCGATTTGAGCCTTCGGATGAGAATCTCGTTACCTCGATAACGGTCACCGCCGATACTGAGATCTATCTCGAACCGCTCAAGCGCGCTGATTTCGACGCACTCAAACCTGGATCGTTCCTGAAACTCTGGCTTCAGCCGAACGTGCACCCAACCTATCCCCTTCAGGCTGTCGCTAAAGCCATCGTGATCCGAGGCTCTCAGATCGTGAACAAGCCACCGCCCCACGGCGGTCGAGAACCGATCCGGGTTGGTGAGCGCGTTCAGGAACGGAAACTCCGGGTATTCGTCCCGCCGATCTATCCCGAGGCGCTCAGACAGGAAGGAATCGAGGACACCATCCTGCTCCAGGTGACGGCCGACAAGACGGGAAGCGTCGTGGACGTGAAGACTATTCGAGGGAATCGCAAACTGGCGGAGGCCGCAACCGAGGCGGTCAGACAATGGACATGGGAGCCGACCTACCTTGGCGGAGAACCCGTATCCGTCATCTTCACCGTCGTGATCACCATGAAGCCCGACTAGCCACTCTGCCGAATTGGAGTTTGCCATCCACCAAACCGGCCGATACGATGATCCCCGCGAGACGACCATCGTGATCAAGAGAAAGACATCCGTCATTCTGCTCTGCCTCTATGCCCTGATGGTGGAACTGTCCGCGGCTGAGCTGATCCTTCAGGTGACCGACGAAGAGGGTCGTCCGATCCCCTCGGTTGAGGCCGAGATGCTCCTCTTGAATTATGGGGGTACCCGTCGGCACAGTCTTCAGCCGACCGGCAGCACGGTGACTGTCGTCTTGACTCCCGACGAACTCAAGCGGTGGTGGCCGGAGCGACCGATACCCAACGCGGTGGAAGGGCATATCCTGCTTCGGGCTTCCGGCTACGCTCCGCTCAAGTCGAAACCATTCAAGTTATTCGGAGAGGAAACCGACCTCTCGATTCCCCGGACGGTCTCATTCCCGAGACATGCAGCAGTAGCACTTGGGATCGACGATGTGATTACGGTCGATGTCGTACTGCGGTGGCCGGAGGAGAGGTTGGTCCGTCTGATGACCACCGATGGGACGCCGGTTGCGGGAGCGAAGGTTGAAATCAACATGCTCTGGAGCACGTCGAACCACTGCACAGTCGCAAACGGAATAGATTTACTCAAGGTGGCGGAGAGCAACGACGACGGGCTCATCGAAGTTCCCGACGGGGACTTCGAATACCTGTTCCGTTTCCCCACGGGTCTGCATGCCCATATCCGCGGAAATACGGACCTGGATGATGCACGGGACCGTTTGATTACCCGTTTGACCAATAGGGTCACACCAATACGAGTCGAGTACTGGAAAAACCGGAAGTTCCGGCTGACCTTCCATCTTGACGGAAAGCCCATGGTGGGAAAGGAGATCACAGCGTTCAGCAGGACCTGCGGCTGCGGAGCCTGCCGGATTCAGTTGGCCGTCACAGATGAAGGCGGCAAGGCACATCAAACGGGCATTTTTGCCAATGAAGATGAACGCTACTACGCCGAGAGCTTTGCCGCAATCGGTTTGGACAAGGTCTGGCGATTCGATCCCTTGCTGATTCCGTTCGAACGGGAAGCGGTCGTTCAGCTCCGCAGCAACCCCTTGGGACTGGAGGGATTGTGGTCCGAGATCGAGCGCTTCTCATTGCCCGAACGGAGGAGTCCAAAGGGTCATTCAACAGCCGTTTCCGCAGATCTGCGTGACAGCAGATCCGCGCGGTACAACCAGCCGGGCATTCCCCGTCTCCTGGAACGATGGCAAACGGTTTGGAAGAACAGAGAACACGTCTCGACGGACCTCCCGTCACTAGCGGACCCCAATCAGGATACCGTTGTCATCGCGACAGTGGATGGAATTCAGAGCTTCTATTCTCTGGATGGATCCGCGATTTATTCGGAATACCGCCTGAAGGTGGAGCGTGTAATCGACGGGACCATGACCCGGCCGCTTGTCCAGGGAGTCCTGACCGGAACGCGAGCGGGAGGATCACTTGATATCAATGATCGACGATGGGCGACCTATACGGTTACCGGCCGGGGCTTCCCCAGGCTCAACGAGCGGTACATCTTCTTTTTGGAGTGGAACCCCGAAACCGAGGACTACACGATCCACCGGGCGTACTGGTCCAAGCTGGATACGATAGTCCCCGTCGATCCTCACCCCGAAATGCCGTATGCGGGCATGAATGAGGCTGAGTTTCTCATGATGATCCTCCAGGCCCGTCAATCCGACGGTTAGGCGTCGAACCCGTCTGGCGTTGAGCGGAAAGCCCAAGCCGTTCGTCCCCAGAAAACGGGGCAACTGGCCCGCTTGGAAGCGATCGAGAAAGCCCTGCCTGGTTGCCGGCCCGAAGCATTATCACTTGCCCAGCGAGGAAACCCATGAATTGCCCCTCCCGGTATCGTACACAATTGAAGAGGACGGAAGCTTTCGCTTCCTGAGACACGGCAAGCCATACCAGGCGCGCAAAAGCTGAACCTCTCGGTTCAGCACTCCATATGGCCAAATTCAAATTCGCACTTCGAATTTCGCACTTCGAAATGCCCGGGACGGGAATCGAACCCGTACGGGGGTTCCCCCCCACAGGATATTAAGGGCTGTTGCGTGATTCCGTAAGCCTTTGAAATATAAAGAGAACCCGCATCATCCTGAAACCCGACCTTGAGCTGGAGTTGGTTTGGGTGAGCTCAGACGAGATCCCCGCGGGCACAGTGGAGGCACAGTCATTCCGAGTCTGTGTGGATTCCCCAAATTCACGGATGCCCCCCTAATGGCAGAGGCTTCGGACTCCTGACCGATAGGCTTGGCAGCGATCAACTGGAAGCTCAGGCTCGGCCTTTCCAACTGTCTGGGTGCCTACTCATATGCATTACAGCCAAAATCAACAACTGGTTCCCGTCAATAGCGTAAACGAGAGCGTATGGGAATCGGTTGAGCCGACAACGCCGTGTGTTCTCGGATAGACGGTGCCAAGCCTCCGGATGAGACTTGATTCGCTCAATGGCCCGCTTCACCTCGGCGGCGAACTCGTAGCCCAGTCCCGGCGACTGTCGATTGTAATAATCAACTGCCTCTCTGAGCTCAACTTCCGCAGGACGCAGGAAGTGAATCTTCAACCTCGATGGCCCTTGTTGATGCGATCGAGGACGTCTTCGAAGGGAACCGCTTCAATCTTGCCCGCTCGATAGGCGGAAAGCCTCTCTTCCACTTCCACAGACCACGCGGCATCAACCGAAGGGTCGGAGGCCTCGAAGGTTGCGAACAATTGCTCCAACAATTCAGCCCGTTCGATCGGCTCCAGCCGTTTCGCCTCTTCCAGAATCTGGCGCACCGTCATGGTTCGATTATAGACTAGCGGACCGAATAGGCATTGACCGAGGCCCACTTCAGCAGCAGAATGACACTAAACGTATCTCGCGGCGGCTCAACGGTGGTGCAATGAGATCAGTCCTGTGCGTTGCAGTCCTCATGACGAGTTTGTCCTTCGGGCTGTGGGTGCAACAGAACGGATCCTCTGAAAACGCCCGCAAAGAGAAGATCAGCGACCTCATTCGTGGGTACCAGGCCCCTCCGATTCATCAACTCCCGTCTGCAGGTGGGACTCCGTTCCTGGAAGGAAACGAACTTCGGTCCCTCCGTGAATACTACGACTTCAGAACCCACGGTGGGCGCCCCTTGGAGGAGACCCCGGTCGGAAGGATTCTCGTCAAGTCTCACTGGTTCTTGGCCGTTCCGGCTCTGCCCGTCGATCAAAGTGACGCGGTCGTGCTGGGCACCATGGTGGAGAACCAAGCCTATCTGACGGAATCTGGGTCCGCGATATTCACCGTTTACCATGTGCAGTTGGAATCGGTCTTCACATCACTCCGCGAATTGCCACCGGGTGACCGGGTAACCGTCACCAGGGAGGGCGGCTCAATCCAACTGAAGAACGGAAAGGTACTCGATTTTCGCGTGGATGGCCAGGGGTACCCTCGCCATGCTAAACGCAGATTAGCCACGCTAACAATTCACCCAGAAGGTTAGGAAAAACGCCAACCCATAGATAATGAGTGCCAAGAACTGACCCAGCGGGGATTCTCTAATTGACCGAGAATTTCGAACTATCTCGTAATCCGCGGTGTCGTACAGAGAAAAAGCCCCGTCTCTTAGGGCCACCATGAGCCAGTGGTAGATGCGGTACGGTGCAAAAACTGACAATGAGGACACCGCTATCCCAAGGACGGACAGGTAGGTTAACGCAGACGTTTCATGACTCGCGAGAACCATATAACCTGAGGCAAAGATTAGAAATGGGAGGATATTGAAACAGAGCAAAGCAACAAGGAGACGCCAGGCCAGCCGAATCCTCTTACCGCGTTCAGCAGGAAACCCCCAGGGGAATGCCTGCAAGCCTGAAATGCTCGTCAACATTGCACCATACAAGACCGCAAAGAAGATTGAAAATATCTGTTGAGCGGTTGTCATCTCATACTCCCGGAACAAACCGGCGCTCCCGAGCAGACCGCCCCGTCTTCTAGTCCCAACTGCAATTGAAGCTCACAACTTCAGCGGTGGGGCTAGCGGAAAGTAGTTGCAGCCTTCTCTCTGAGGAGTCCCATTCTTCCATGGTTGTTCTCGATATCGCTGATGATAACCACTCCAGGTGACGAGCGATCAGGACCCGGGTTTCCCTATGAGTCACGACCATTTCTCGTCTGACTTCCGTTGCACAGGAAGAGGTGGCCAGCTATAGATATAGCGATCCTGGCATCCGAGCCCAAGGAGAGGGTCTTCCCGACCTCCGGGATCAGGCGTTAGCTTGGCAACCAGGGAGCGTTCGATGAGCCTGTTCGTTCAATCCATGATCATGCACGGCTGGCAGTTGACCGAGGAAAACTCCAAGCTCATCCGGTTCGAGCATGGAGACAGCGAATCCAAGCTGTCAGTGGCGATACACCGGCCACTTTCTCGTCCGGTTATGGCGACCATTCGACAAGAAGGATTCCCCGAGCATTCGTGCGAGTTTCCGAATCTCCCTGCGTTGGCTCAATTCGTGATCAAGCCAAACCGGCTCCGGCAATGGTTCGAGGAACGGGTGCCTCAGGACCTGCCCTGATTCGGTAAACCCTCGAACAGTTCGCCCAGATCCATGCCCAACCCCGCAGCGACCTTCTCAACCGCCCGCAAAGACGGGTTCCGGGATCCTCTTTCGATGTCTGCGATGTAGGTTCGGTGCAGTTCCGCACGTTCGGCGAGCTTCTCTTGGGATATTCCCAATTCTGACCTCCGCTTCCGGACCGCAAGGCCGAAGCGAATGCAGATATCTTGACTCGCCCTGCGCTTCATCCAGCTAGCGATACGTGGAATGCAGACGATCCGTCTACAGACGATAAGTGACAATCTGCGTCTCAGCCGTTAGAATCCCGGACGAGGATTCTGAGCTGGACGGCGCGGGATGAAGAATCAGTACTTCGGGGATCGGAACGACTACTTCAAATACGACCTCTGCATCTTCCTCACCGAGAACCTCCCCCGCATCAAACGGTTCACGTTCATACCAATGCTGACTGCTGACGACGGTGGGCAGGACGGAGCAAAGATCAAATACTCAATGGGAGTTGGCCGGGAATCCCTCTATCGGTTCCTGCAGGAATGCCTGGGTGATGGTCGCCGGGAGGTTGTGCGCCTGCGGGAGTACATAAGGAAACCGCACATCCAGTTCGATTACTGCCCGTACGGGGACACCCTGGAGATGGAGTTCACCCACGCGACCCGGGACAACTACTTCGAGCAGATCCCACCCAGCAGTCTGCAGTCAGCAGTGATCCTGGTCGATCCTGACAACGGCCTGGAGGTGAAGACGTCCCGGCCCGGGAACCTCCATAAATACATCCGGTATTCCGAAGCCAGGGTACTCTTCACCCGAATGAGCCGGGACTCCGTCCTGGTTCTCTATCAGCATCTTCCTCAGTCCAGCGGGAAGCCTACCTGACCGACCTTCACAACCGGATTCAGGAGGAGCTTGGCTGCGCTGACCCCCATCAGCATCGCCGACAGTCAGATTGCCTTAGTGCTGGTGGCGAAAGACGCCATCCCACGAAGACGAATCCGAAAGGCAGTCTCAGAATACCTGAGGCGGGATCTTATGGTGCAGGGTGCTAACGATAATCAGACTACTTACAGTAGCCGTTGAACAAGTGTGGGGTGCCCGGTCAGATAGTCTAAATACTCTGCGCAGCGATGTCCGACCAATTGCTCTTGCCCGTCTTGCAGCCGATATACTACCAACCCACCACCCCGCTCTGGTTGTCGACATATCGAACACCTGTCTCCTGCCGAGCGGAGAGCCTCTGGTCTTCGGCGTGCGCCGTCCAATACGGCCAAGGCAAGCCGTCGGTTTCTAATTCGGTAGTTCTTTTCAATTGCAGCGAGGATCGCCTGATCATTCATAGGTGATAACCACATCTAATGGCGCATGGCACCATTCCACTGGCGTCGGATCTCTCTATCTCCAAGTAACTCGTTCACTGCTTCACAATGATCACCGCCACATTGCCGGGATCTTCTAGGCCTTGCTTAAATTCAAGCTCGTCTCGGATAAATCCTAAGTCATAGACGATGAAAAGTAAGCTCCTGTATCGCTTTGAATATGCCCTGATGTCCGCGTTGATCTCGTCTACAACTTCTGAAACACGCCCTTGTCTCTTGACCAGCTTCACCTCAACCGCTAACGACAACCGAGGCAAGATGAAGTCCGGAACAAACTCTTTTGTTGAAACCTTGACGCGCCCGACTTCTCTGTCATATTCAACCCCCTTTTGAAGCCCCCGTCCAATCAGCAGTGTCTCGACGGCATCCTGGACCTCGGATTCTTTCTGCGGCTCGTGAAGAACGGCGCTTCGAAGCCGCGATTGAAAGAAATCGCGCAGTGCCTCTGTCTCGTCCTCCACGACACCGAGCTGGCTTTCAAGGGTGCCCTTCAGTAATGAGAGGTTTGCATAGACACCGTCAAAAATCTCCTTGCGCTGAAACGAGAAACTGTCCGCGTTTCCGGGGATTGCATCCACCTTATAGAGATCGAGCAGTGGCGGTAACGGACACTCCCGAGCGATGATTGTTAACAAGTCATTGTACTTCCGGGCGAACTGCCTATAGCCCGCGTACTTCCATAAGTCCTTCGGATCATCGCCACGTCCAGCTATCTCCATAGCCCGCATCAGACCATCCGTCCACCTGAGAAACTCCCGAACTCGGTCTCGGTCTAACTCTGTCATTGCAACCTCAGTACCAGATCAACATGGTAGGGAAGTGGTGAACAAGACGCAATTCAACATTGATCCTCTGAAAGGAGATTAGATAGCTTCAAGCCACCCCTGAGACTCTTCAACCAGACCCCCAGGCAAGTTGTACGGAGTTGGATTGTCAAGGGCGCAACTATGAGAACGTGCTCCCCTATCTCCTGCATATACCGGGAGCATTTCTCCTTTGGCTCCCGTCGCGCTCGGACAGGTGGTCAGCTACAGGTATAGCCGGGTGGCCTTCAAGGCCAAGGACGATACCTTTCCGTGGCCGAAGTGATTGCGGCCGAGCCGAACAATGGGAACCAGCCCTGACCTTGGGCTGTATCAACCTCGGCGCATGATGCTGCTCAGCTAGTCAGGCCGGTCTCTACGGACAATAGACGGAATCACCGAGTTACCGTGACGATTCAGAGGTCAGACGGCGAGAGTAACGTCCAAGGTGATGGACGCAGAACGAAGCGGGCGACTCCGAACGAGACTCATGGAAGAATCTGAACCATGGAGGCAGGAGCGCCTGGCGCTCGGGAGGTCCATGCCCAGCACACTGTATCACTACACTTCTCCAGATGGTCTATTGGCCATTCTGAAATCCAGTAGACTGCGTCTGAGTGACGTCGCATATCTGAACGACTTCAGCGAAGGAACTTACACCTCGAATCTGATCCATACTATCGCGACAGGAATCGCGGCTGAATTCAATGCTAAGGGACCAGTCTCCAAGGTGTTCGAGTTCCTCAGGGAGGGTCGCTATGTATGGGCCGACAATCAGCCGTTTGCCTTCTGTCTCACGGAGAACCGTGACCAACTTTCCCAGTGGAGGGGGTACGCCGATAAAGGCGCAGGATATTCGATCGGTTTTGACACGAAAGAACTAACGAAACAGTTTGACCCTGTTAACGGAGGCGAGGACAGGGGTGGCTTCTTCCTGTCCAACGTTATCTATGAACGCAAGGTCCAAGTTTCGTTGGTTGAGAAGCTCTTGCGTGCGGCGGCCGTGGTTTCAGATGAGATGGCTAGTCAACTCGCAACTAATCTGGGTGCTCTGATCGCTGAGGTCGCAAATTGGGTCGGATTCCGCCTGCTGCAGCACTTCATGCTTTTCAAAGATCCAGCATTCTCTGAAGAAGCGGAATGGCGCTTGGTATCGCTTTTCGGGCACCGGAGGATCAGAGAGAAATGCGAGTTCTTTGTCAGGGGCAGTCATCTCGTTCCCTGCCTTTTCTTCCCCACAACCGCCACGCCGTTCTCCATTCCCATCACAGAGATAATAACGGGTCCGAGCGTTGACCCCGAGCTCGGGAAGAGGTCTCTTGAGATCCTGGCCAAAAAATATGATCTGCCACTTGAGCCAGCCGGGATTCTCCATTCTGAAGTTCCGCTAAGATTCTGAAACGCCATTGAGGCCAACTGCATGTCTACCGCGTCGGCCCCGGGTTCCTGTGTTTGGTTCCAGTGAGCTGGAGTTGGATTCTCGCGGACACATTACAGGCAAAACCGGGGAACAGTGCGATCTTCGCAAGTCACAATCTGTAGAACCGGTTGTGGCTATGTTCATCAGAATGCTAGGATGGTATCAATCCTTTCTCACTCACCCTAAATGTCCGTCCGATTGAAGGAGTCGACGTGATGTTCAAATCGAAACGGATTGTGTTCGGATTTTGTGTGCTGGCACTTTTCACTTTCGTGCCTTCCACGGCCGTAGCCCAGGGTCTCGTGGAGTACGCTTTGGTCCTCGTCATTGAGGGAGGAGCGTCCCCGAACACCTATCAACTATGCGCCGCCAACCCCTTCCCTACGGCGCGGTCGGCCGAGTTCGCCTTTCAGCCTTCGGGCGTTTCCACAACGGTGCGTCCCTTCGACATCCAGAGCCTCGTGTTGGAGCTGGCCCCATATGAGACCGGTTGCAGGGAATTCACGCCCCTGTCGGCCGGTGTCCTCTGCCAGTTGCCATCGCTGAGGGAGAACTTCGAACAGGACGGCGACGTACGACAGAGAAACGGCGGGGTCCGAGGCTGCTATCCTGCCGACGGGAAGGTCTTGCCTGGGCCAGCTGTGCACGTGCAGATCCGGAAGGATCGGGCAACGGGCCGACTGCTCCCCGTCCAGGCTTGGGTGCTGGATGGCCCCGGGGGGACTCGACAAGACAATGTTCCGGCCGCCGCGCTTCTAGTCCCCTATTTCAAGGTGGAGGAAATTGAATAGTGAGTTCATTGCCTTTCGATGTTGAACACGAGCTTTAGGGCGAAATCTCCCATCTTGGTTCCAGTGAGTTGGAGTTGGATTGACGCGGGCACAGTACAGGCACAACCGGGGGAAAGTGCGATCTGCGAAGTGCGAAATGCGAAGTATGGGTGTCGGCCGGAAAGCCGCGTCGGACGGGGGTTTTGGGCAAATGCCCGGGACGGGAATCGAACCCGTACGGGGGTTCCCCCCCACAGGATTTTAAGTCCTGTGCGTCTGCCAGTTCCGCCACCCGGGCACGGGCGTGATTCTAGCATGGTTGCGGCGGGATCGCGGTCCAGGAGTTCTGGACCGGTGACTCGCTCTGGGGTGGCGTCCCATGTCCTATGAGCCCCATGTCTTGTGCGTCCCATTCGTCCCATGGGTCCCATATCCCCACGGCGGAACCCAATCCGGTGGCGGTCCGCTGCGGCCCGTGCCGGAGTCACGAACGCAGGCCCGGTTTGGGCCTGCCTCTGTGGTGGTGCCGGGCCCGACTTGGGAGGCCATGCCGCGGAGACAACCTGGAAGGTTGCCCTACCCGGGGCCGGGCAGGGCTGCCCGGCCGACATTTCAGGCTGGCAGCCTGGATTACGCTGGCCACGGTGGCCGGGGCCGGGCAGGGCTGCCCGGCCGACGTGGCAGGCTGGCAGCCTGGACTACCTTGGGGTGTAGGGGGCTTTGGCCTCCTCCATGTCCTTTTCGAGGGACTGGATATCGGATTCGAACTGGCTCATGGCGGGTTCGAACTGCTTCCACTCCTTTTCGGCGATGTCCACGTTCTTGCGATGCGTTTCGGTCGGCCCGTAGGTCGTATCGAGATCGGCACCGAGCACCGGGCGGAGTCTCCCCAAAATCCCGGGGACAGTGGCCTCCTCGAGCTTTTGCCGCGCTTCATCGCCCGAGAGTTGCTCGTTGAGGTCGGCGGCCTGGAGCTGAAGGCGGCGGATCCGGTCCAGCAGGGGCGCGGCATCGGCGACCCGGAGTGCAGCCTCGTGCATGTACTTCAACTCCTTTTCGAGTTCGGACAACCGGCGCTGGGCACCGCCGGCCTTGCGCAGGAGTTCGGCCGTTCGCCGCTCGAAGGTGAGGACCTCAGTCGGATTCTGTTCCGGCAGGGTCGAGCCTCCGAGAGCAACGACTTCAAAAGACTGGCTCTGCCCCAGTTCCGTTTCCTTCCCATTGACCAGGCTGGAGAGGCTCACGGTGTAAGTTCCAGGCCCGACCAGCGGCCCGGAACGGTCCCGCATCCAGGGCGGGACGAAGCCGGAATCGTCGAGACGAATCGGATCGAGGGCCGGATAGCGCAGGTCCCATGCCACCCGGTGGAAGCCCTTCCCGGCCGATCCCTTGACTCGCCGAATGACTTTTCCGTCGGAGCCCCTTACCGCGAGGATGACCTGGGGTTCCTCCTCGCGCATCTCCTGCTTCAAGGCATCCCATCCCGGGAAGGGAACGTCTCCACCTTCTTTGCGGATCTCTTTTTCCTTTTCGCGCCGCTTCTCCTTGTCGCTCTTCAACCCTTCGGCCAGGTAGTAGGTGAAGACGGCGCCGAAGGGCGGATTGGGAGCCGTGAAGTAAGCCGAACCCTGGTAGGCCTTCCCATCGCCTCCCTCGGCGCCGAGGGGATCGGAGGGGATGTACCGAAGCGCCTTCCGGACGGAGAGCAGGGTCGTACCCTCCTTTAAGCTGGATTCGGAGACTTCCCGCAACGGGGTGTAATCATCCAGAATGTAGAATCCTCGGCCAAAAGAGGCTCCCACGAGATCGTTGTCCCGCCGCTGGATTTCGATGTCGCGGAAGGAAATGGTGGGCACTCCTCCCTTGAGCAGGATCCAGTGACCGCCGCCGTCAACCGTAAAGTACAGCCCCGACTCGGCTCCCAGAAAGAGCAGCTCGGGCTTGACCGAGTCCTGCTCGATCGACCAGACCAATTGGCGTTCGGGCAGGTCTCCCGCAATCGAAGTCCAGGTGCGGCCCCGATCGGTGCTCTTGAAGAGGTAGGGACGGTAGTCGCCGGTCTTGTGACTGTCGACGGCTACGAAGACGGTGTCGGGATCCGTGACCGACGCCTTGATCTCGTTGACGAAAAAGCGATCGGGTACCCCCGGAAGAGCTTCCAGCCGACGCCAGTTCCCTCCCCCGTCCTCGCTCACCTGGATCAGCCCGTCGTCGGTTCCCACGTAAATCAATCCCTCCACGAGGGGAGACTCGGAGATGCTGCTGGTGGTGTTGTAGAGGGACATGGCCATGTGGTCGAAGATGGCATCAACGCTCCAGACCCTTCCCGCAACCTGCAACTGGTACCGATTCTCGTTGCGGGTCAGGTCGCCGCTGATCGGCTTCCAGGAATCGCCCCGGTCGTCGCTGCGCCAGATCCGCTGGGACCCGTAATAGAGGCGGGTGTGTGAGTGGGGGCTGATCAGGATGGGAGCATCCCAATTCCAGCGCTCCGGCGGATCGCCCGCCGCAGGCTGCGGCTTGATGTCGACCCGCTGGCCGGTTGCCTTGTCGAAGCGGGCCAGGCTGCCGACCTGCCACTCGGAATATACGATGTTGGGATCCTTCGGGTCGATCTGGCAGGAGTAGCCGTCCCCGCCCAGGGTAACGATCCAATCCTGGTTGCGCACGCCACTCTGGTTCGGGGTCCGGGACGGGCCCAGTTGGGTGTTGTTGTCCTGGGTTCCGCCGACCATGTTGTAGAAGGGGAAATCGTTGTCGAGAGAGAGCTTGTAGAACTGGGTGATGGGCATGTTGGCCACGAACCGCCAGTTCTTGGCGTGGTCGAAGGTCTCATAAAGGCCCCCGTCGCACCCGGCCAGCAAATGCTCGGGATCGTTGGGGTCAAAGGCGAGTGCGTGATTGTCAGAGTGCTTGTCGTCCTCGCCGAGGCGGCTGAAAGTCTTGCCCCCGTCCTCGGTCCATTGCATCCAGACATCCATCTGGTAGACGCGGTCCCGATCGAACGGGGAGGCGTAGATCTCCTGGTAATAGTGGGGACCGGTCCCTCCGCTGACGTAGCTGTTGCGTTTCTCCCAGCTCTCGCCCGAATCGGTGGATCGGTAAAATCCCTTTTCCTTCTCTGTCGCCTCGATGGTGGCATAGACGTAATCGGGATCGACGGGAGAAACGGCGATACCGATCTTTCCCATGTCCCCTTTGGGGAGTCCCTTTTCCAGCTTGCGCCAATTTTCGCCGGCATCCGTGGATTTGTAGAGCCCCGAATTCGGCCCGCCGGCCAGGAACGACCAGACCGTCCGTCGGCGCTGATAGGCGGCGGCAAAAAGCACGTCCGGGTTGCGGGGATCGAACTCGAGGTCGGTGACCCCGGTATCCTCGTTGATCTTCAGGGCCTGCGTACCAGGACTTTCCGCCGTCGGCCGACTTGTAGACTCCGCGCTCTCCCCCGGAGTTCCACAGCGGCCCTTCCGAGGCAACGTAGACTGACATTCGGAGTCGCGGGGATCGACCAGGATTTTGGCGATGTGCTCCGAATACCTTCAGCCCCATCGCCGTCCAGGTTTCGCCTCCGTCCAGGCTACGGTAAACGCCATCCCCGTAACCGACATGGCGCCCGCTCACGTTCTCGCCCGTGCCCACCCAGACCACGTCCGGGTTGTTGGGATCGAGAGTGACACACCCGATGGAGTAGGACTTCTCGCCGTCAAATATCGGCGTCCACGTGGTGCCGGCGTTGACGGTCTTCCAGACTCCGCCCGAACCGACTGCCACGTACCAGGTTGACTTGGACCGGGGATCGATGGAAATGTCGGCGATTCGCCCCGCCATGAAGGCAGGACCGATGCCGCGCAACTTGAGCCCGGAAAAGGTCGCGCTCGACCAGACTGAATCGCTTTCGGCCGAAAGCGCCGAACTCACAAGACCGATCAGCAACAGGGATACAACGAGGAGCAGTCTTTTCATCGTGCAAACATACCAAGAAGATTTTCGATTTACGATTTTTGATTTCGGGAAATTCGCCGGAGCATGTCTCTGGTTTCGACGAATCGGTGGATTCGGGTCAGCAGTGTCCGGGTTCAATGTTCAACCTGGTGCGGGGTCAGGTTAGCCTCGTGGGAGGAATTCTTCAGGATAAATCACAACTCAAAGATCGTAGATCGTAAATGTTTGTGGTCGCCAGGCAAGCTGCCTGGCACGCCATCCCAGGCAGGGATGCCTGGACTACCCTTTGCCTTCCCAGCTTGTCGTCGCCAGGCAAGCTGCCGCGGCGGCCATCCCAGGCAGGGATGCCTGGATTACCCTTTGCCTTCCCAGTTACCCGAACGGGACAGGTTGAACGTGGAACGTCTAACCCAGTCCCGATTCTCGATTCTCCCGAAACCCGAAACTCATGACCCGCAACCTCCTTGCCGGCCTGTGGCTTCAGCCGCAAGGCAACCGGGGTCGTTCTACTCTGGAGACAACCGGGGACCTTCGTCCGACGTTAGCTAATTCCCTCGGAGCCTTTCCAGCAGTCTCAGGCCGGCTCCGGCGGTTCCCTGGCGCAGCAGGTAGTCCAGGTCCAGAGTGACCTCAGGTTCTTCGCGGGTCCCGGTGACGTTGAAGGGAATCCGGATCCACCCGTTCGAGTCGGTCAGCGCATCCAGAACAACTGTTGGAACCCGGGGAATGACCAACCCCTGGCGCGGAATCAGCAAAGTAACGACCATCGAGATCGGTCCCGCGAGTTGGGCCCACCCGGAAACACCCACCGCGGCCAGTTCCGACTTGAGTTCGAATCCGTCGAGAGTCACCCGCCTGTCGCGCACCTGAAACGTTGCGGGAGAGGCCTGGTAAGGAGCTCCGACAAGGTTCTTGAGCCCCAGGATCTGCGCCGCCTTGGCAAGAACGGTGTGGTTGGGGATTTTTCCTGGGGCCAATTGCAGATTTCCATGGGCGTCCATCTGTTCGGGGTCGTTCCCGCGCCCCGTCCCCTCGATTTCGAGCTGGCCGCTGCCCAAGGTTCCCTCCGTCCCCAAGCCGACAATCTGGTTCACGTTGATTGGGTCGCCACGGGCATCGAAGCTGAACGCAAAGGGCACCGGTTTAAAGTCAAGCGTCAGGTTCGATGACAAATCACCGTACTCGGTAGACATTGAAAGGTCCCGGATCTGTGCGACGCCCTGGTCAAGCACCAGGTTCCCCTTCACGTCTTTGAGTGCCAGAGTATTGAGCAGCACCTCCTGCGCCGAGACGACGCCCTGACCCGACACCTGCTCAACGGGAGAAGACACAGCGGGGTTGAACAGGACATTCCGAAGAGTGATCTCCAGATCCCTGACCTCAGTCGTGCTCACCGGCTTCCCGTCGTTATCGACCTGACGGACGACAACGTGGCCCCGGGTCAGTTGGATCTCAGAAACCTCCAGGGTCAAGTTGGTCGTCGAACCGTCGGCGGGCGCGCTCGCGGGAGCCTTCTCGGGCTCTGATTTCGAAGGAGTGACCGTCAACTCCACGTCGGGTCCGTCGAGGATGATCTTCGAGACCGAGACCGTCCCCTCCAGCAGGGGACGAAGCCGATAACGGAGGGACACCTTGTCGAGATTGATCCGGTAGTGGCCCTGTGAGTAGTCGCCCTCGGCCGTGACTCCCGACATGTCGAGACCTTCGAACACACTGATCTCGAAGCTCTTCGCGTCAAGTTCAACTCCGGTCGCAGCACTGGCCCGGGCCAGTAATTCACGTCCGAGTGTTTCCGAGTCGAATCGACTCGCCACGATCACAACGAGACCGATCAGGACGACAACAACGATGGCTAGCCCGATCAGCAGTTTGCGCGCCATATCCTCTACTCCCGTTCCTCCCCGGGCGGGGCACCGATGCATGTGCAGCGTTGATGTGATTCTATCGCCGTCGTGACCGACGTCCCAGGGGGAGTGGTTTGGGGACCCAGGTTCCGCCTTCGGCTGCACCCCGGGCAGCTCCCTTCCGGGGCTGTTGCAAAACTCCAAAAAGGCCCAAGCGGGGTACTGCATCTCGGCGACGCTGTCCTACTGAACCCAAGATCGGGGTATGTTCTGCGGTCCAAACGCTTCGCAATCAGCCCCTGATCCCGGTGGCTTCTCGAAACTTTACCCTCGACCTGCGATCGGCCGAGACTCCTGCCAAACCGTCATCCCGGTCTTGGCTCTCCGGCCTTCCACCGCCGGGCTGGCAGCCCGGCCGACCCACCAGGCCGGCGGCCTGGACTACCCTGGCCCCAACCGGTCGTCGTCAGAACTTGAAGATCAGGTCGAGTTGGGCCCGGTTCTCGTCCCGGCGGCCGTCTTTCACCGTGCTCTCCCGTCTGCGTGAAGAAGAGGACGTTCTGGAAGTAGATCCGGTTGTTGAAATAGTAGTGGACGCGGAGCCGATGTCCACGGTTGTTGGTTCCGCCCCCGTGAAAGTCCGAGTCGACAAAGACGGCAGGAAAAGCGAAATCCTCCAGGGCCTGGTATAAATACTGAACATTCACGTCCTTTTTGTGACCCCGGTTGCCCAAAGCGACTCCGAATTGGTAACCCGCATCGCGGTTGTCATTCCCGTAAGCGAGCAGGCGCGCAGGATCACTTCCCGGCACCGCGACCCCGTTGACGCGGAGTTTCGTGATGTCGGCAGCGTGATTCTTCAAGTAGGCACCGAAGAATTCGACCGGGAACGGCAACACCTTCTGGAAAGTCACCGTTCCGTTCACCTCGGTGTCACGGAACTCGTTGAGGAGTCTTCCCCGGTTATCGAAGACCATCTGCTGACCATAAGCCTGATTGTAGCCGACGAACGTGGTGGAATCACCAATCCCCTGAGGAGACAGCAGGTCGAGGTTCATGAAGTTGTAAAAGGTCGCCCCGAACCGAACCGAGACCCCGTCGGCCGGCTTGCCCGAAATCCCAACCTGGGCACCCACCATCCAGGGCAATGCTGTGGTCCCGTTGTTGACCTCTTCGACGACAAACTGAGTGACGTTGGCAAACAGTCCGACCTGCTCCCCTTTCCACTGGAGGAGTTCAGACAGCCCTTCAATGTTCACGTCCTCATCCCACACGAGCGGGGTCGTGAAGAAGGGATTTTCCTGCTTTCCGCCGACCAGGGTAAACGCCCGGTGCGGCTTCCAGGACGCGTAGGCCCGGTCGATGAAGATCTGCTTGCCCCGGGCATGGTCGTCGAAACTCTGGTTAGTGGTGTTCTGGAACCCCGAGCCGGAGGCAAAACGAGCGCCGATTTCCAGATTTTCCAGAGGCTCGGCCTCGAACCCGAAGCGCAACCGAAATCGGGGCTGGCCCCGGTCGTGGTCGGGCTGGCCGGATCCAAAGCTGCGCCCCTGGTAGTCGTAGCGAAGACGAAGGTCTCCACCAAAACGCACCTTCTCACCGACCGAGATCGTCATGGAATCCTTGCCGGTCGATGCCGGTCCCGTGTCAGGTGCCGCAGCGGGAACGGTGGTCACGCCGGAGTCGGAAGCGGCCGGGGCAGACTGCCCGAACCGTGGAGCCTGGGGAACTTGCCCGTCCTCCCCTGCTGAAAGCTCCATCGTAACTTCGGGGGTGCAAGCGGTTTCACGGACCAGTTCGGCCCGAAGCCCCGCAGCCTCCGTCTCGGTGATGAGGCCTTTCTGAGTAAGGAGCCCGATCAGCTTGTCGACCGTCCCTCCCTGCACCGGCGTAAACAAGACAAAGCACAACCCAACTAGAATCCACCCCTGTTTCATGCTTCCCTCACTCCTGCCCCTGAAGGGCACACTCCGAGGCCCGTCGAATCAACCACTCCTGGCACGGGATCTCGAAGGTCCGGGTAATTCTACAACTGATCTTTGAAGCGGGAAGCGGGTTTCGGGTAAAACCCGTTCCAGGCGGCACTGGCCATTCAAAGAGTGAAACTGGGCCCTACACACGTCCATGGCACATTGGTTCCAGCTCAGGGCTTGCGCTGGGTCTGGGGTCCCGGCACGGTGATTGCGCCCTGTAATGGTCGCGCCGGGTTCCTCTCGTCCGGAGGTTACGGAAGCTTTCGCTTCCTAACGACGATTGAACACTAGCCGCACTCGGGCACACA
Organism: uncultured Acidobacteriota bacterium; assembly: GCA_963777605.1. Taxonomy (GTDB): domain Bacteria; phylum Acidobacteriota; class UBA6911; order RPQK01; family JAPXNP01; genus CAVZRV01. The sequence continues at coordinate 247,442 of CAVZRV010000029.1, read as the reverse complement.
AAGCGGAAGCTATCGCTTCCGCACTCCACATCGGTTCAGCCTTCTATTTCCCGAGTCTCGGGAGCGGTCACTGAGACGATTTCCACCTCAAACTCGAGATACTTGCCGGCGAAAGGATGGTTGAGATCGACGAGGAAGCCATTCTCCCGCACCTCGAGCACCTTGGCCCGGAACGGGGCTCCGAGGCGGTTTCGCCCCTCTACCATCATCCCGGGGGTCACCTCTTCAGGATTGGTGAAGACGGAACGTTCGATCTCGTGAACACTTTCCGGCCGGTAGGTACCATAGGCCTTTTCCGGAGGAACCACCGCACGCGTCTTGTCACCTTCGCGAAGGCCTTCCAGTTTCTCTTCCAGTCCGGGAATCAGCTGACCCTGGCCCTGGATGTAAGTCACTGGGGCAGCGCCCTCAGTCGAGTCCAGAACGGAACCATCAACGGTAAGGGTGTAGTGAATGGTTACTGTCGTGCCGAAGGTGATGCGTGTCATTGATAATCGTCCGCGACGGTCTCACAACGGAGTAAGGATGTCAATTTGGGGTTTGTGGGGTTGAGGTTCTGTCAACGGCTCTCGTCCGGATCGCTAACCCCGGCAGACACAGGAGAGCCGAGAAGACTGAAAAGCTGTATCACGTTAGAATACGATCGGCCGCGGGAATTTGGAGGCGGGCGGTCCGTCGGAGAAGATTTCGTGCCGATGAACGGCCGGCAGCTGACGAAGGAAAAGGACAACCTTATGGGTTCCGAGTACAACTTTGAAGAGATTGAAACGCGATGGCAGCGGCGCTGGGCCGAACTGGATCTTTTTGCGGCCACAGACGACCCGAGCAGGGACAAGTTCTATGTCCTGATCGAATTCCCCTACCCTTCCGGCGAGGGGCTCCACGTTGGTCATCCCAGAAGCTACACCGCCCTTGACATCGTCGCCCGCAAGCGACGAATGGACGGGTTCAACGTGCTGTACCCGATCGGCTGGGACGCGTTCGGGCTCCCGACGGAGAATTTCGCGATCAAAACCGGCCAGCACCCCCGAATCGTGACCGAACGTAACATCAACCGGTTTCGGTTTCAGTTGAAGCGGTTGGGCTTCTCTTTCGACTGGAACCGAGAGATCAACACGACCGATCCCGGCTACTACAAGTGGACCCAGTGGATCTTCCTGAAACTCTGGGAAAACGGACTGGCCTACAAGAACGAGATGCCGGTCAACTGGTGCCAGTCTTGCAAAGTCGGTCTGGCAAACGAAGAAGTGGTGGGCGGCGTTTGTGAACGGTGCGGGGGCACGGTTGTCCGGCGTAACCGCAGCCAGTGGATGCTGCGCATCACCCGGTACGCGGAACGACTGCTGAGCGATCTCGACACGGTCGACTTTCTGGACAAGATCAAGGCCCAGCAATCCAACTGGATCGGAAAGTCAACCGGGGCGGAGGTTGACTTCCTCGTAGCCGGCCAACCGGACAAGGTGATGAGAGTGTTCACGACCCGTCCGGACACGCTTGTTCGGCGTAACCTACATGGTCCTGGCTCCCGAACACCCCCTGGTGGACGAACTGCTGGATTCGTCGGAAAACCCTGATGAAATTCGGGCATATCGAGAGTCGGCTGCGCGCAAGTCCGATTTCGAGAGAACTGAAGTCGCCAAGGAGGTTACCGGGGTCGAACTGAAGGGCGTCCGGGCCAAGAACCCGGCCAATGGTGACGAAATCCCGATTTGGATCGCCGACTACGTCCTGATCTCCTACGGCACCGGCGCAATCATGGCGGTACCGGGTCACGACGAGCGCGACTGGCGTTTCGCGCGAAAATACGGATTGCCTGTTGTCGAAGTCATCTCGGGCGGGGACATTGAGAAGGAAGCTTTTGTCGAGATCGAGAAAGGGACACTCGTCAACTCCGGCCCGCTGAACGGCCTGAAGCCATCCGAGGCCATCATGAAGATGACCGAGATCGTGAGGCGGGAAGGCTACGGTACGGCCTCGATTCAGTTCCGGCTGCGCGACTGGGTCTTCAGCCGGCAGCGGTACTGGGGCGAGCCGATTCCAATGGTCGACTGCCCGGCCTGCGGCTGGGTGCCGCTACCTGAGGATCAGCTTCCTCTGGAACTTCCCGAAGTCGAACAGTACCGAACGACCGAATCAGGCGAGTCCCCACTGGCGGCGCTCGACGAGTGGGTCAACACCGAGTGCCCCAAGTGCGGCGGCCCGGCACGCCGGGAAACCGATACCATGCCCCAGTGGGCCGGTTCGTCCTGGTACTTCCTGCGTTACATTGATCCCCGAAACGACCAGGCGCTGGCGTCCCGGGAGACGCTCGATTACTGGACCCCGGTTGACTGGTACAACGGCGGAATGGAACACACCACCCTCCACCTGCTCTACTCGCGGTTCTGGCACAAGTTCCTGTACGACATCGGGGTGGTTCCGACGACGGAACCCTACCAGAAGCGGACTTCTCACGGGCTCATCCTCGGTGAAAACGGCGAGAAGATGTCGAAATCCCGGGGAAACGTAGTCAACCCCGATGAAATGGTCGATGCCTATGGAGCCGACTCCTTCCGACTTTACGAACTCTTCATGGGTCCATTTGACCAGCCAATCCCGTGGTCAACCCAGGGTCTGGTCGGGATGAGCCGGTTCTTGCAGAGGGTCTGGGATCTCCAGGAGAAGGTCAGTTCCGATAGTCGCAGCCGACGCCGACACGAACCGACTGGTTCACAAGACCATCCGCGAAGTGGGTGAACGGGTCGAAGCGATGAAGTTCAACACGGCGGTCTCGGCACTGATGACCCTGGCGAACCGTTTCGGCACGCTCGAGCTGGTGCGCCGCGAAGACTGGGAACGCTTCCTGCTCCTGCTGGCGCCGTTTGCTCCCGCATATCGCAGAAGAGCTTTGGCAGCGTCTTGGACACGCATGAATGCGTCAGCAACCATCCCTGGCCCATATTTGACCCCGGATGAGGCGGCTGAAGATGTCATCGAGATTCCAGATCCAGGTCAACGGAAAGCTCCGGGCCAGGGTTTCCGTTCCGGCGGACATGGAAGAATCGGCAATCAAAGAGCTTGCCACTCAGGAAGTTGGTGGGCTATCTCGAAGGCCGAACTATTCGAAAAGTTATATTCGTCCGAAAAGGAGAGAAGAGCCTGGTCAATTTCGTGGTACGGTAAGTTCGCCCCGAAAACCCGGGACAATTGGGAACGCCTCTTGTCCCAGTCCAGGGTTCGGGCGACGGGTCCGGCAAGTCGCTCGTTTGACTTGGGGGAGGCGTATTTGGATCCGAGACTTAGCTCCGGAATCGACGACGGTCCAGAAGACCGGTCCGAACGTCTGTTCAGACACCTGTTCGAACATTCGCCCGACCCGGGCTGGTTGATCGACGGCGAAGTGTTCGTCGATTGCAACAGGGCCGCAGTCAGCGCCATGGGCTACGACGACCGTGAGGGCCTGCTCTCGCGGCACCCCTCTCAACTCTCTCCTCCAGTCCAGTCGGATGGGATGCCTTCCGAGGCGAAGGCGAGCGCGATGATCCAGATTGCCAACGAGAGGGGCGTTCACCGTTTCAACTGGGAGCACCTCAAAGCCAACGGAGAGAATCTCCCTGTAGAGGTGACGCTGGCGAGGATCCGACTGGGAGCCAAGGATCTTCTTTACTGTACCTGGCGCGACATCAGTGACCGGAAGCGAACTGAAAGAGCGCTCAGGGAAAGCGAAGAGAAGTTTCGGGCGATCTTCAACCAGACGTTCCAGTTCATCGGGCTATTGTCGCCCGCCGGAGTTCTGCTGGATGCCAACGATTCGGCTCTGACCTTTGCCGGGGTCTCGCGCTCCGACGTCCTCGGAAGGCCGTTCTGGGAAACTCCCTGGTGGGCCTACGATCCCAATATCCAAGCCGATCTACACGACGCAATTCGCCACGCCGCCGCAGGAGAGTTCGTCCGGTTCGAGAGTACTCACATTGACCTCTCCGGGGCCCAGCGCAGCTTTGACGTCTCGATCACCCCAATTTTGAACGATGCCGGTGAGGTGGTCTTTCTACTCCCGGAAGGAAGGGACATTACCGAGATCCAGAAGGCGCGCGAGGAGGTGATGGAAAGCTACACCAAGTATCGCGCCCTGTTCGTGGGAGCTCAAGACGCGATCCTGATGCTCTCTGGAGATACCATTGTCGATTGCAACCCGACGGCGGTCTTCATGCTCGGACTCCCAAGAGACGAACTCATCGGGAAATCGCTGCTCTACTTCGGTCCTGGACCCGAAGTGATTTCGCACAGCCAACCCAATCGTCTACGCCAGCGTATCGATGCGGCATCGGGAGGCAACCACCAGTTCTTCGAAACGGTCCTTCAAAAAGCAACCGGCGAGATCATTAACACCGAAATCTCGATGACATCGGTGGAGGTACTCGACGTCCACTACCTCCAGGCGCTTGTCCGCGACGTGACTCGAAGGCACCGGATGGACCAGGCCCGTCGTGAATCCGAAGACATGCTTCGTGCGGTCCTCGACACCATTCCTGTACGGGTGTTCTGGAAAGACCGCGAGAGCCGGTTTCTGGGCTGCAACGTCAACTTCACCCGCGACGCCGGTTTAAAGGACGCACGGGAGATCGTTGGGAAATCTGACGCCGAGATGACCTGGAAAGACCAGGCGTCCCGGTACCAGGCAGACGACCGCGAGATCATGACGACGGGACAGCCCAAGCTGAGCTATGAGGAAGTCCAGCCTCGCAGTGACGGATCCTACTCATGGATCCGGACCTGGAAGATTCCGCTGCGGTCCTCCGACGGGCAGGTCATCGGGATCCTGGGCTGCTACGACGACATCACCGAATCCAAGGCAGACAAGGAAGCGTTGGAGGAAAGCGAGCGCAAGTACCGCAGCCTGGTGGAGTTGACCAACACCGGCTTCGCCATTTTCGAACAGAAGAGCGGATTGATCAGCGATGCCAACAACGCGTTCGCGGAGATGGCCGGCGCCCCTGGACGAGATCGCTGGACCGGGCAGTCGTTCTGGAGCCTGCTCTCGTCGACAGACCAGGCACGATGCCGGTCGGCAATCCAGACCTCGGATCGTACCGGGCCGATCCGGGGACTCGAAATGGAGTTTCAGCACCCTGAGGGACCGGCCCTGCCTATCGAAATGGACGCGCAGGTCGTCACCATGCCGAAGGGAAGACAAATTCTGGCGCTTGTCCGGGACATCTCTGAGAAACGGGAGCGGGATCAACGCCTCCGTCAGCAGCAGAAACTGGAAGCCATCGGCACCCTGGCCGGAGGCATCGCCCATGACTTCAACAACATCCTGAGCGTCATCATCGGCAACACGGAACTCGCTATCGACGAAGGGGTCGAACCCGAAAGCCAGACTTACCAGGATCTCCAGATGGTTCTCCGGGCAGCGGAGAGGGCCAAGGCGCTTGTCGCCCAGATTCTGACCTTCAGCCGAAAAGGCGCTCTCGATCGGAGGCCTCTCAATCCTGAGAGCGCAGTCCGGGAGGCGATCAAGTTGCTGCGGGCAACCCTGCCGACAACAATTGAGTTCCAGAAGGAGATCGTCGGCCCCATCCCCTCGATCCTGGGCGATCCCACGGAAATCCACCAATTGATCGTCAACCTCGGCACGAACGCTGCTCATGCGATGGAGGCGTCCGGAGGGGTCATGACGATCCGCCTCTCCGCGCAGGCCCCCAGAAAAGAAATCGAAGATGAGGAAAGCGCAGAGCGGAGCGAGAATGTGATACTCGAGGTGGAGGACACCGGTTGCGGGATCCCCCCTCACCTGATCGATCGGATTTTCGACCCGTTTTTTACCACCAAGGATCCGGGAAAAGGGACAGGCCTGGGCCTCTCGGTAGTCCAGGGAATCATCCAGAGCGTGGGCGGCCAAATTGAAGTTCAGAGCCAGGTCGGAGAAGGCACCCGTGTCTGCATGACCATCCCGGCAGCTCCCACTCAGAATGAACTGTTTGATCCCCAAAATTACGAGGCCTATCCGGTCGGGACCGAAACGATCCTCTTCGTTGACGATGAAATTGGGCTGGTGAATTTCGGACAGAAATTTCTGCGCCGCCTCGGCTACCAGGTCATCACCGCAACCAATGGGCAGGAGGCCACCGAAGTTCTGGCGCGGATGCGCGATACCATCCAGTTGGTCATTTCCGATCAGACCATGCCGGGCATGACGGGCCTCGAACTTGCCAGACAGATCCGGGCTACCAATCCGGAACTGCCGATCATCCTCTGCACCGGTGCCCCCAACGAGACCCTGACCCGGGCGGCCGCGGAGATCGGCGTCGCCGGCCTCATCCCGAAACCCTACGATACCCGTATACTGGCTCGGACCGTACGAGAGCAGTTCGACAAGGTTCGAAGGCACTGACCCTCGTTCCGACGACAGACAAGAGGAGATTCTTAATGGACGACAAGAGAGACCCGCAGGGCATTCAGGTAAAGGCAGCCGAAAACGAGCTCTTTGGAAGATATTCCACCCTGGCACAGATCACCCACACCGCGGAAGAGTTCACCATCCGGTTTCTCTACGTAGCTCCGGACAACATGGTCGGGCAGCTTCAGGCCAGCATCATTACGAGCCCTGGTCACGCCAAGCGATTTCACCGTGCCCTGGGAGAGAACATCCGCCGTTTCGAGGAGAAGTTCGGCGAGATCCGTGAGCACCAGGGAAGTCCCGAACCACCCCTTGATTTCGTACAGTAAACAACTCAGACCTCACCCTTTCGAAACCGGATAATGTAGATGCCGTTCGGGCGGTTGGGATCGGACGCCGACTTCGAGAAAACAGAGATTTTCCAGCAAGTCCCGCTGGACATCCGGCGGGCTGGCGGCCAGCAGGTGATAGACAAACCGGTGAGCGAAACCGGGTTCCGCCAGTCGTTCGCGTATTGACCCGGCTGCCGTTATAATCGCGATGGGAGGCTCACCGATATGACAAACGGAGAACGCGGGTCAGCGGTTACTACAACCCTGTGGTTGCTGCTGATCATTGCCGTCGGGGGAGGTTTATTCGGCTACTCCGCCTACCAGTTTACCCGCCAGAACAAACTTTTTGATGAACTGAAACAGGATATCAATCGCGAAAGCCGGGAACGCAGGGGACTCGAGGGCCAGGTCCAGCAGATCGAGCGACTTTACGAACTGATCGGGACGGAACTGGCAGGCAAAGACAAGAAGTTCAGCGAGGTGCTGAGTACGGCGGTCGACTCGAAAGGCGAAGAAATCCAGGAGAACAAGAAACTTCTGGAGGAAACCCGCAATTCGATGGACCGCATTGCCGCGGCGCTCGAGGATGAATCCTCCAAGCGGGGCTCCGCAGCGGATCAACTCAAGCGTGAAATCGAAGCGTGCCAGCAACACATTACACAGTCCACGGCCACGCTGAACACGATTGCCGGGCGAATCGAGACGATCAAGTCCCAGATCGAAGATGAGCTTAAGGGGCACTCAAAAGAGTCCGAAACGGTTCGGACCGCGATCCTGGAGCGGGTTGCTTCACAAAGTTCATCCATTTCGGATCTTCAGACCAAGGTGTCCGGAGATCTGAACTGGCTTCGCGGAGAAGTCCAGCGTCTCGACCGCAGGATCGATGATCTGAACCACGAAATGCGCCGGGTGGAGTCCCGGAGACCCGACTAAGCTCCGCCTCCGCGCGGAACTAAAGCCTGAGGTTTCGCGGCGCCCGATTCCCGGCTGTTACTCGGAGATTGAAGTGATGTCCGAGCAGATGGGCAACCTAACCAGCCGCAACGTCGTCAGCGTCTCATGGGGAGATCACCTGCAATTCGGAGAAGGGGATGGACGCCTCGCCGACCCTGGAGCGCTTGAGCGGCGTCTCACAACCTGGAAGGAAGAACTTGCCGCAGGAATCGTGCTCTGGCGTGAATTGAGATCGCGGCTGGACGGCTATTTCTATTCGGGAGACCAACCTCCGGTTCAAGGTGGGAATCCCGCTACCTGCTGGGACGATTTCGCGGAAGTCTGCCGATTATGCCATGCCCACCGGGTTGCGGCCTACCTCTATGTCACGCTCTTCGACGAAGGCTGGCCGCTGGCCGACGCGACAATCCGGGAAATCAGTTACCACAACGCGATGCACGGCCGGCACCTAAGCTTCCAGAGCCGTTTCAGCCGCGACAATCCGGAGTACGCGGTCGTGGACCGGACCGGTCGGGAGCGTCAGTGGGGAGTTTTATCCCTGGCATACCCGGAAGTTCGGAACCACTTCATCAGCCTGTTTACCAGGCTACTGGAGGGTTACCCGTTTGACGGACTGTTTGTCTGCCTGCGCTCCCAGTCAAAACCGGCTTACTTTGGCGACCAGTTCGGCTTCAATGAAGCGTTGCGGGACGCCTTTGAAATGCGTTATGAAACCGACATCCTGGAGACCGACTTCCACCTCAAGGCCTGGCGGAATCTCCGGGGAGAGTTTCTGACCCGCTTTCTGGCCGACCTGCGAGAGAGTCTGGCCTCGCGGCACGTCCGGTTGGCCGTCGGGGTCCCGAGGGGAGACGTCATCGGGCCTCCGATGGGAAACCAGACGCTCGACTGGCGAAGTTGGCTCCGTCAGGGTCTTGTCGACGACTTGATCATCGATCAGAACTCCTCCCAGTGTCCGTCCATGTGGCATTCCCTCTGGCCCATGCACCGCGGGTACGGCTACTTGCAGAATTACCTTGACGGGCTCGAAATGCCCGAGCTCACAGTCAGCCTGGACCGCGACTACGGTCCGTTACTGGAGGGAACAATGGCCCGCCTGTTCCTGTCCCGGCAGTGGAAGGAGCGAGACCCCGCGGAAGAGAGCCGACTACTCGATCACCCTTCGGTCTCGGGACTGGTCTTCAGTTCGTTCCGCTTCGACAATCCCGGTCCGGTGGAGCGGAACGACTGGCGGATCAGGCACTGAGGCGCCTGCAAATCTGTTAGAGTGAGTTGAAAACAACACGTTTCATCCCTGCCGCACCTTCGGGGAGCGAACTCTATGCGACAAAATTCGTCGGTTCGACAGTATCTTGACCAGGCCAACGTCATCATTCTGGTTCTGGGAACGGATGGAGAAGTCAGGTTCATCAACCACAAGGGATGCGAAGTCCTGGAATGCGACGAATCAGTGGTCATGGGCAGAAACTGGTTCAGCGACTTCGTCCCCCTCTCGGTCCGCGAGTCGGTCGTCCAGGTGTTCCAGGGACTTCGTGACGGGGAAACCTCTTTGGGGGAGTTTGCCGAGAACCCCGTAAATACCGCGACCGGGAAAGAGAAACTGATCGCCTGGCGAAACACCTTGATCCGCGACGACCAGGGACAGGTGCACGAAATCCTCAGCACCGGTGAAGACGTCACGGTCCAACGGGAGACCAAGAAGGCCCTGGTCGAAAGTGAGACCACTCTTCGCGCGATCCTGGAAACCTGTGTGGACGGCATCATCACGATCGATGAAGCCGGGCACATCCTTACCTTCAACCCGGCAGCCGTCCGGATTTTCGGCTACGACCCCGACGAGATCATTGGGAAAGCGGTCAACATTCTCATGCCTGACCCGTACCGGGGCCATCACCCGGCCTACATCGACCACTTTCTGAGAACGCGCGAGACTCACATCATTGGCCGAGGACGGGAGGTTGTCGGACGCAGAAGGGACGGATCCACCTTTCCCCTCTACCTGGCGGTCAGTGATTTCACCGTGCATGGCCGAAAGATGTTCACCGGCGTCGTCCGTGACCTGACCGAGTTCAAGAAACTCCAGGATGGGATCATCCAGGCCCAGAAACTGGCGGCAATCGGCGAAATGGCAGCGTCGGTCGCGCACGAGATCAAGAATCCCCTGGCCGGGATCAGTGGAGCGATCGAGATTCTGAAGGACACCCTGGACTCGGAGGATCCCCGCCGCCAGGTGATGGAAGACATTCTCACGGAGGTTCGGCGCCTCGACAACACAGTTCGGGACCTGCTCGCATTCTCCCGCCCATGGAACCCCGATTTCCAGGCCTGCGACCTGCATGAAATCGTGGAACGGGTGGCTCGAGGCTACCAGGAGCACAAGGATCTTCCTCACTTGAAATTCAGGTTTGGAACTTCGGCTCAGAAGCAGGCACGGGTCGATCCCTGGCTCTTCGAGAAGGTACTCTGGAACGTCCTGGACAATGCCAAGGAAGCCATGGGGGGCGCCGGCGAGATCCGGTTCGACTATCGCGAACCGAGGGGCTTCGTCGAGGTTGTGATCCGAGACTCGGGCGACGGCGTACCGGAGGAACTGCTTCGTGACGTGTTTCGACCCTTCTTCACCACCAAGAACCGGGGCACCGGGCTCGGGTTGGCAATCTGCAAGAAGATTCTGGATGCTCACGGGGGTTCCATTTCGCTGTCGAGTATACGCAACCGGGGTACAACCGTTACTGTGCGGGTACCTGAAATCAACCTGCGCGGGAAGTCACCGGAGACAGTCCGGGACTTGCCAGATCGTTGCGAAACCTATCCTGAAGTGTTGCCGCCAGGACAATAGATGGGCCGCTGGGGGATTTGCCCCACTCATTGCTTTCAGCTTCACCTGTTCCACCAAGAGGCAACTGGCGCGGGCGGGTGATTAACGCCGTCGGGGACGATTATCACCCGCCGATCCACATTTTCTCGGGCCTGCCGGGCCGGTTTGACCGTGGTGGAACGCTTCCGGCACCGAAATTGCTAAAGTGATTAAGCCGTACGTAACAGCACATCAATTAGGGTGCCGGACGATTGAGATGATCCGGCAGATTTGGATGGTGCGGGATCGCTCAAAGACCTTGATTCGATCGCGTCTCCCGCTCACATCCATCATGGATCAATGGAAAATTCAGCATGAAAACTGTCCTGGTCGTCGATGACGAGAAGCTCGTACGCTGGTCCATTCGGCAGAAACTGGAAGCGGCCGGCTACTCGGTCCTCGAAGCGGATTCCTGCGAAAGCGCGCTGACCCTCTTTCAGGAGAACCTTCCCGAACTGGTCACCCTCGATGTCCGCCTGCCCGACGGCAGCGGACTGAAACTCCTCCTGGAACTCAAGAAGCTTTTCCCCAACACGCCGATCGTGATGATCACCGCCTACGGAGCAGTCGAGGATGCCGTCAAGGCACTCAAGATCGGCGCTTACGACTATCTGGAAAAGCCGATCAACTTCGATCGATTGCTTCACTCACTTCAGAATGCGATCGAAACGAGTTCGCTCAGGGAACAGATCGACCGAACCAAGAAGGAGCAGAAGAGTTCCTACTCGCTGGACAGTATCATTGGTGTGTCACAGGTCATCCAGTCGGTGAAGCAACTCGTCCGCAAGGTGGCCGTCAGCGAAGCCAACACAATCCTCGTGCAGGGTGAGAGCGGTACGGGAAAAGACCTGGTGGCCAAGGCCCTCCACTACGAGAGCAATCGCAATCGCCAGCCCTTCATGATCCTCAACTGCGCGGCAATTCCTGAACACCTCCTCGAGAGTGAACTGTTCGGTCACGAACGGGGCGCGTTCACGGACGCCAAGGCGATGAAGAAGGGGCTATTCGAACTCGCCGACGGCGGTTCCATCTTCTTTGACGAGATTAGCGAGATGGCGCTCAATCTCCAAGCCAAGCTGCTGCGCGTTCTGGAAGACCAGACTTTTCGTCGCATCGGCGGCGTCAAGGACATCCACGTTGACGTCCGCGTGATCTGCGCCAGCAATAAAGACATCGAGAAGATGGCCCAGTCGAAGGAGTTCCGCGAGGACCTGTTTTACCGGCTGTCGGTCATTCCGATTACCCTGGCTCCGCTCCGGGAGCGGCGGGAGGACCTCACGGTTTTGATCAGGCACTTCGTTGATTTCTACAATCAGCGCTTCAACAAGACCGTTCTCGGACTCACCGACCAGGCCCAGAAGGCGCTGGAGAATTACTCCTGGCCGGGCAACGTCCGCGAACTCAGAAACGCCATTGAACGTGCGATGATCCTGCAAGACGAGGGTCTCCTCACGCTGGAACTCTTCCCGCTGAGAATTTCCGAGTACAAGGGTGAGTCCAAGACGTCGGAACTCGGAGCCGTCCGGATTCCCGACGGGGGCGTCAACCTTTACGACGTCGAGCGGCAGTTGATCGAACAAGCCCTCAACAAGGCTGGTGGGAACCAGAGCAAAGCCTCTCGCCTTCTGTCCATCACCCGGGATACACTGCGCTACAAGATGAAGAAGTACGGAATCCGGAAGGGCGCCGACTAAGTAGGCAAGCACAAGTTCCTTCTATGCCGCTTGAGTAAACATTCTCTGCTAGACTTATCGTCCTATATCAAACGGTTAACCCGAGGATCACAATCAAGGAGTGCAATGGATGATCGACCATAAGACGGTAGAGGAACTCCGCGAGAAGCTGTTTCAGCGGCGCAAACACATAGTGGGGCAACTCGACAGTTTTGGGCAGGCGCTGCTGGCGCTTGACGAGAGCCGGCCGCCGGAATTCTCGGAAGAGGCCCAGGAAGAAGCGGCAGCCAACAGCCTCAAGGCGTTGGACCTGCAGGAGCGCAAGGAACTCAAGGACATAGACGCGGCACTCTTGAAGATGGACGATGAAACATACGGGACATGTGACCGCTGTGAATCCGAAATCGGCCTTCCGCGACTCCGTGCTCTGCCGATGGTCCGATTGTGCATCAATTGCCAGAAACGCCTGGAATCCGATCGCTGACGACCGGTTGATTTTGATCAGGTGATCAAAACCGTTCGGTCATCAAGAAAGCCTCGGTCTGCCCGGTCAGCGCTGCAGGTGAAACGTCATCACCGGGCAATGGGCAATCCTGAGCATTCTCTCGGTGGTACTCCCAAGCAGCATGTGCTCAATGCCGGACAGACCGTAGGTCCCCATCACAATCAGGTCTACATCGTGGGTCTGGGCGAATCGCCTGATATCCCGGTGGACCCGGCCGTCTCCTTCTCCTACTTCCACGTGGAGTTCGGCATCCTTCACCGGAACCTCCCCCAATATTTTCTCCAGTGACTTGCGCGCCTCCTGCTGGATTTCCGGCATTTCCTTGCGCACCGAGACCTTCCAGACTTCGTAGTATCCGGGGTGAATCTCCTGTTCGATGACGTAGAGAACCAGCAACCTGGCGCCATACGCGTCAGCCAGGTCGCGGGCCCGAATCACGGCTTCATTCGAGTGAACCGAGAAATCGTAAGTTGCCAGGATGGTCCGGTAGAGGGGATCGTCACGATAGCGATCCCGCTTGGACGCGACGGTGAGCACGGGAACCTTGGCGTGACGGACGACCCGCTCGGCAACGCTTCCCAGGAAGAAGTGCCCGAGCCCAGACCGCCCGTGAGTCCCCATGGCGATCATATCCACGTTCTGCTCTCCCGCCACTCGCAGAATACCATTGGCGGGAGAAACGTCCCGTCCAATTACCGTGCTGATCCGGAAGTCATCGGGGAGTCCTTCAGCGGCCTTCTTCAGTTCGGATTCGATGAAAGCCGCGTACCGGCCCTCGTCTATGAAGTGGTATTCCGGGCGATTGGGATCGTCCGAAAAAGGCGTCCGCACGTGGGTCAAAACAAGTTGCGCGTTGAACCGGCGGCAAAGCTCCATGGCATGGCGCAGCGCCGGCTGCGAAGCACCCGAAAAGTCAGTGGGATAAAGGATCTTCCGGACCTGCATACGATCTCCCTGGGACCCCTTGGGCTCGTCCCAATGCATACGTTGCCACTGTTTTAGCGCAAAAGCAACTCGGGTCTCGGTGCTGACCTCTGTATCCCGGGGCGGGAACCTGATATATCTGCGGTATGAGTTCAACCGACTTGACCAGCAGTTTCCGTCCCTCTGAACGACTCCTTATGGGCCCCGGGCCATCCAATGTTTCACCTCGGGTTTTGGCGGCCATGGCCCAGCCCATGGTGGGACATCTGGATCCCGAATTCCTGGAACTGATGAATCGGATTCAGGCACAGTTGCGTGCTCTCTTCGGCACTACGAATCAGTTGACGATTCCGGTCTCGGGGACTGGCAGTGCCGGGATGGAGGCTGCGGTAGTCAACTTCGTGGAGGAGGAGGACCCCACTCTGGTCTGCGTGAATGGTGTCTTTGGCCTCCGCCTGGTTGAGGAGATGCGGCGCGCCGGAGCGAACTGTAGTTCCGTTTCCGTACCCTTTGGGCAGGCACCGGATCTCGCTGCACTCCGGCGCGAAGCCCTCCGGACCAGACCGAAGGTAATCGCTGTGGTGCACGCAGAGACTTCGACGGGAGTCCTTCAGCCAATCGAGCCGATTCGGGAGATCTGTGACGAAGTCGGCGCCCTTCTGCTGGTCGACTGCGTGACCTCGCTGGCAGGCCATCCCGTCATGGTCGACGAATGGGGCATCGACATCTGTTACAGCGGCACTCAGAAGTGCCTGAGCTGCCCCCCCGGCCTGGCTCCGATTACGGTCTCCAGGCGGGCACTTGAGACTCTGGAGAAACGGGCCAAACCCTGTCAGTCCTGGTATCTGGATCTCAACCTGGTTCGGAACTACTGGGGAGCCGACCGGTCCTACCATCACACCGCACCGATATCAATGAACTACGCTCTTAATGAGGCATTGAATCTCATTTTCGAGGAAGGCCTCGAATCAAGGTGGATCCGGCACCACCGCCATCATCTCGCCCTGGTCAAGGGACTGGAGGCTATGGGCCTGGAAATGCTCGTCGATCCCGACCACCGTCTCTGGACACTGAATACGGTCGTTATTCCCAACGGAGTTGACGACAACGCCTTGCGTTTCCACCTCCTGCACGAGTTCAACCTCGAGATCGGAGGCGGATTGGGAGACCTCAAGGGGAAGGTCTGGCGAGTCGGGTTGATGGGAGAGAGTTCCCGGCCGGAAAACATCTTCCGTTTCCTCCATGCACTGGAGGGAGGTCTTCGGGAGCAGGGATTCAGGGCTGAACCCGGGGCCGGAGTCAAAGCTGCTTCGGAAACCCTTCTTGACCAGGGCTCATAGCCCGAATTTCGAACAGCCTGCTGACCATTCCTGCATTCCTTCAACTGCCGCGATTGTGATGGTATTCACGCATCCAGAGGCGATTCACCCTACAATAGGGGACTTCTGATCGTTATCCTAAATTCAGATTCAATTTCACCGGAAGGATAGGGACAAAAATGCGGCAAATTGGGGCGCCCCTACTACGGCTCTTCGGAACTAACTGGATCACCCTGTTCGGGGCAAGCATCACGACGGTCAGTGCTGTTGCCATGGTTCTCTTTCTCCTCCTGGGACTGATCGGGTTGGCCAATTCACCGTACATCGCTTTGATGGCGCTACTTGTCCTACCCGGTATCTTCGTGGGAGGACTCCTGCTGATCCCGGTGGGGATCTGGGTCCACCGCCGCCACGAGACGGCTGTCGCGGCGGGAGAGCGTCGAGCTGAGGAAGGCTACTATCCGGTTGTCGATTTCAGAAGTTCGAGGACACGACGCCTTGCCGTGGGGATCGGTCTTTTGACCGTCATCAATGTGCTGATTGTCGGGGTTGTCAGTTACGAGGGTGTCCACTACATGGACTCCACCCAGTTTTGTGGCCAGGTTTGCCACACTGTGATGCAGCCCGAATATGTGGCCTACCAGGGCTCGCCCCACTCTCGGGTCGCTTGCGTCGAATGCCACATCGGCCCCGGGGCACCTTGGTTCGTGCGTGCGAAGCTGTCGGGTATGGGACAGGTCTTCGCCGTAACGTTCAATACTTACGAACGCCCGATTCCTTCCCCGGTTGAGAACCTTCGCCCGTCCCAGGACATCTGCGAAAACTGCCACTGGCCGGCAAAATTCTCGGGAGACCGCGTCCGCGTCATCGACCGGTTCGAGACCGACGAGGCGAACACCCCCCTCAAGAGCATCCTTGTGATGCACATCGGAGGTGGAGACCGGGCGCAGGGCATCCACAGCTGGCACGTCAATAAGAAACATGAAACCTATTACTACGCTTCCGATGAGCGTCGCCAGGTGATCCCCTGGGTTCAGATCCGGGAAGGGGACAAGGAGACCGAGTTCGTGGCCGAGGGCTTCGACGCGTCCACAATGGATCGGAGCAAGATTCGCAAGATGGACTGCATTGACTGCCACAACCGTCCTACCCACGTATTCAAGCTCCCCGGTGATGCGGTCGATAACGCCATGGCCGAGGGCCGAATCGACAGATCTATTCCGTTCATTCGCGAGACCGCCGAAGAAGTACTCATGGAGGTGGGTGACAACCTGGAGTCGAGCACAGCGGTCAAAACGAAGCTGATCGACTATTACAAGGCCAATCAGGCAGATTACTACTCTTCCAACCAGGAGAAGGTCGATCAGGCTGCTGAGGCCGCCGAACAGATATACGCCCGTAACGTCTTTCCGGACATGCAGCTGGGCTGGGGCTACCACCCAGTCAACCTGAATCACAACGGCATGAACTTCGAAGGCGGCTGCATGCGCTGTCATGACGGGAGCCACGCCAGTTCCGACGGCAGAAGCATCGAGCAGGACTGCGAAAGCTGCCACACGATTCTGGCCACGGAAGAGGAGAACCCGGAGATCCTCTCGGAACTTGGGCTGGAGCAGTAGCGGGGAGACAAGCGTCCGCGCTTGTCTCCAAGACGGAAGCAGTGGCCCAGTCTCAGGAGTTTCAGGTTCAGCCCCGCCCCCGGCGGCGGCGGATGATTCAGAGCGTGAAACTGGGCCGGGCGCTGAAGGCGCCTTGTTTCAGACCCAGGCCCTGCCTTGGGTCTGTGGTTCTGCACTTCGATTGCGGCCTGTAAGGTCGCGCCCCGGATTCACCTCGTCCGAAGCGGTGTTGAGGTGTTCAGCCCCGTCAGGGCTGGATTCTTAATGGGTGGACCGTGAACCCAGGCAAATGCCTGGGCTGGAAACAGGCCCCCTTCAGGGGCCAGCCCGGCGCCGATCCTGTGATCATCACTCATCCACGTGTGGCACCTGACCAGGAACCAGCCGATAATCGCGTACCTGGCTCTCCACCGATCGCCTCAGTCCCGACCCAGACGCGTCCAATTCGTCCAAGTCTTTCAACTTATCCAAGTTGAAGTTTCAGGTTCAGCCCGCCCCCGCGGATCATTCAGAGAGTGAAACTGCCCCGACTGGATTGAACCGCCCCAAGGCGCGAAGAACTCTTTTTTCAACAAAACACCCCTGGCGACCTTCGCGACTTCGCGTTTCAATTCGAAGGCCTCAGATCAGTTTTTCGGTTTCTTCCTTCTCCAGTCGCTCTACCCACTCGCCATGGTGATGCAGGGCCTCTTCCTTGTTCATCTTCCCGGTGATCCAGGTCCAACTCATGGGATAGACCTCCGGGTGGGCGATGACGAAGAAGAAGTGCCACACGATGATGGCCAGCATGGCCAGCCACGCTTCATAGAAGTGCAGCAACTGGGACGCCTGGACAATCCAGGTCGGGAAGTAGTTGACCGCAATTTCCGGGAACCAGAGCACGAGGCCGCTCAGGGCCATGACCAGGGTCCCCCAAACCAGCGCCCAGTATTCCGCCTTTTGCGTGTAGTCATACTGGTCGAATTCGACCCGGCGCGACCGCCATCCAAGGTAGTAGCCCATGTTGGCGATGAAGTCGGTCAGATCGCGCAGGCGCGGGGCCATCCCGATCAGGTCGCGACGCCCTCTTCGGCTGGCAACCACGTAGGCCACATGGTAGACACTTACACCGATCAGCGCGACTCCAGCCACCCGGTGAACGATCGAACGCAGGGTCTCATCAAGGCCCATGGCTTTCAGCGGAATGACCCAGAAAGCATCCGGGTAGCGCAAGGCAAACCCGGTCAGCACCAGAACGGTGAAGCTGACCGCAAGAACCAGGTGCTGGAGCACCTGGCTCTTGTCCATTCGGCTGATCTGCTCGCCGCTCAGTTCGTTTCGACGACGGCGGATGAGGTAGAAGATCCAGATGATCAGGTTGTGAATGATCATGCCCCCGATAACTGCGGGGATGATGATCATGTACGCCCATTCCAGCCACTGGGTCACGGGGTTGGCCGACGGTGCTGCCGTCTTGTGGGTGTAGCTGATCGAAAATGCCAGGTCCGCGTCGGGATGGCACTGCCGGCACGTCTCTGTGACGTTCTTCGGGCTTATCGTAGAAGCTGGATCTCGCTCCGGAAGTACCCAGTGAGCAGTGTGGCAACGAACGCAGGTCGCGGCAGTCGGAGAATCCCACCGCTTTGCCCAACCGTGGTAGCTGTCCTCATAACTCGACACCACATTCCCCGCGAGCCCGAACTTGGCATTCATGCGAGGATTCTCGTGACATGAGGCACAGGTCTCCATAGCCTGACGCGCCGCCGAAGTTGCGGCATTCGGATCTTTGGGTGACTCAATCTGGTGCTCACCGTGACAGGTATTGCAGGTCGGGCTCTCCGAAATCCCGGCAGCCAGCGCGCGGCCGTGGATTGACTTGTCGTACTGATCGCGAATGTCATTGTGGCACTGCCCGCACGTCTTACTAACATTCACCGGGTTGATCTTCGACTGGGGATCGAGCACACCCTTCAGAAGGTGGGCTCCGTGACAGTCGCTGCAGACCGCCGCGGTGTCGATCCCGCGCCTTTGGGCCTGCCCATGGACCGAACTTGCGTAGCCACGTGCAGCCTCGGGCAGGCGGACCAACTGGTCGGCTAAGAGGTCGCGACCGCTGTGGCAGGAAGCGCACATCTCCACGATGTTTCCGCGGTGACTCGGAGATGTAGGGTCACTCTTGGGCAGGATGTTGTGCGTCCCGTGACAGCCCGTACATTCGGGTGCCCGGTCGTTTCCCCGTTGACGGGCATAGTAGTGCAGGCTTTCGTGGTACTCAGAGACGATATCGTCGTGGCACATGGAACAATCGACTGGGGCCAGGTCTGAAGCATGCCCATAAGGGTCAGCGCCAGCAAGATCCTGGTGGCAGTCAACACAGGTGAAAGTCCCGTGGACCGAGTTCTCAAATACGGCACCATCAACGAACAGGCGAGCTGTATCCGGATCCTCGGTCAATCCCTGGTCCCCGTGACACTCCAGGCAGGTTTCGGCCTCCTGCGCCATTAGAACCTGCAAAGGCAACAGAAACAACACTGAACAGGTAAACAATAACCGCAGACAAGTTCCGCTCTTTATCAATCTCATTCCACTTTCCACTGCCGAAGTCAGACTAATTGGAGACGTCTCAAACAGCTACTTTTGCTGAACAGCAAGCACGATTCGTGCCTTGCGGTGCGGAAGAGCGGAGATCAGGGATCAGGTTTCGAGGACAATCAGGTTGGTGCTGACCTTGAGATTGACGAAGTCGGAAGCGCGCCGATAGGCATTGCAGTGGTAGCACTCTTTGAGCTGTTCGGTGCAGAGCTTCTCAGGCGCGATCCAGCACGGCATTCGGGCCTCGTACCGCATAGCACAGTTGGCATGAGCCTCGGGGCGGCAGGGTTTGAGAGCCCAGCAGGGGATTTGAGCAAGTAGGCGCCGGATGCCTTCGAAGTTCAATCCCTCCTGCGCCATTCGCTTGATTTGCGCAATCCAGTTAAGGTCTGCCTCGCTGTACCAACGGGTACCCTTTTCAGAGCGGAACGAGATCAACAGTCCTTCGGCCTCATAAAGGCGAATCGCCTGGACCGAAATCCCCAGTCTTCGAGCCGCTTCGCCGATTTTCAACATCCCCGGCTGCGGCTCCGAGAATGGAGCGACCAGCGGGATTGCGGTAATCGTTCGAGCCTTTCCGGCTCTTGCCATCTGGTCACTCACGCTGCATCTCCGGACCTAATAGACTCAAAAAACGTCCCCTTCCGTTTCAAATTTGTTGATTTGGGTCCGCCTTTCTCCCCTCTGACCATCTTAGGGTACCAGAGTGGGCCACTGAACCCACCAGACAGTACATTTGTTGGGGCAAAAGGCACATTCTTACACGCGGGGAATCTTCACGATTCAGCAGAGTCCAAGAGGATTCCCATGTTCCTATCCAGGCCTGCTCAAGTTGCCACGAGGAACTTGCGACTTAGCTCACCCGGTCTGTCCACGCCCGACTCGATTCATTCGAACTGAGTGGATCGGTTCGCGGTTGCGAGAGTTGTCACGGTCCGAAAAGCCGGTTCGGCGTACTGACCCGGGTCAACTTCCTCTTCCAGCTACCTGCGCCAAAAGGAGTTGATCCTCCCGGCATCCTCCTTCTCACCCCAATTGCCCCCGATTCCACTGGGGAATTTCACCATCCGGCAAAGCGATTTGGGTCTTGTACCCCGGACCGGATCAGGATAAATCACGGAAACTCAGCGTTTATGCGGGTCGCTGGGTGGCATACGACTTGCGTGCAATATCTACAGCAAATCACATAGATTTATTCACCCTCCCTTGTCGGAGAGGGGCACTCGTTGCCCCTCTCCCCGCCTGTCACGCTTGGATGGCCTGGATAATTCGGAGGGTCTGGATTCAATTTGGGTGGGGGATACTCAATAACTGAGGCCGCTTTCGAGCCCAGGCTGAGGGACGATCAGTGGGTCACGCTGACCGGGAGGTCCCTCCGGTTGGCGAGTTGAGCTCGCCGTTTGAGTTAGAATAGGGCCTGAAGTTGGGGCCGCTGCGTTGAACGGGTTTCGGAATTGTGGGCACAAGCCCCTGATTCCGGCAATTCCCTGCCCGTGAAGAGTTGCTCCTGTTTGCTGTTTGTGTGGAGGAGTTTCGATCCAATGACTGAGAATGTTGCCGATCCCGTGAAAGACCTACTCGACCTGGAAAACGTTTCCGAAGAAGAGCGCGATGAATTGATCGCTCTCGGCATGTTGTCGACACTCGGCACACCCCGAGCCCTCGAACCGACGCCTCACCCGCCGGGTTATTCATCGGTGGAAAGGCAGGGGATCTCGGCGCACTCCGTTCTGAACGAAGCCTGTGACTACGGGTCGGCCTTTTCCCGCGGGTTGCGCCTCGAACTCGGGAAATACACGCTCCTCCTGATCTCCGGCACTGCCAGCATCGATGGAGGCGGAGAGACCGTCTACAAGGGGGACTTCCGGGCCCAGTGCTGGCGAACATACAGAAATATCACCACCCTCCTCGAAAGCGAAGGTGCAACGTGGAAGGACGTGATCAAGACGACCTGCTACCTGCGCGACATCGAGCGTGATTACGACGAGTTCAACCGGGTGCGGAACGTTTTCTACCAGTGGCATTGCCTCGACCCCCTTCCGGCCAGCGTGGGGATCCAGGCCAGGCTCTGCCGAGAGGACCTCCTCATCGAAATCGAGGCCGTGGCAATCCTCAAGAAAATCTGAGATTCTTGATTTCGGCCGTGTGTTGCCAAAATCGCCAATAGACCAAGATCAGCCTCGTCGCTCCGTGCCCAATCCGCCGGCGGGCACACGAAGCCCCCGGGCAAAGCCTCCGGCGGAGGCCAAACCCCTATCCCCATCTAGTATTAACGAACGTGTGGGAAGAAGTGCGAAGAGACCGCGGCAAGAAAGTGCAAAGGGCGCCGCTTGGGGGGAGAGGAAGCGATAGGGCCGTATGCGAGAAGGGCGGAACCGCTCGATTCCGCCCCCAAATCACCCATCAGAAATCGTAGACTTCAGATGTTCACCGGTCTATGTTGACCCGGAACCCGAAGACTGCCAGATGCGTGCGGTAGTCCTGGGGATAGAAGTCTACCTTTTCGTTGTAGTCGTAATAGTTCCACTGCCCGTAAGCAACCAGGCGCTCGCCCAGGGGTACGTCGAGCCGGGCCGTCGGCTGGTGGAAATTCACCGGGAACGTCCCGGTGTTCCCCCAGACCGAGTAACCGAGGCTGAGACGCGAGTTCCGTACCAGGGTCAGATCGACCAACATGTTGCCGTAGTTGGCCTTCTCCTCGAACCGGAAGAGGTCCCACGTCAGGGACTGCGGGGCGAGGTACGGAATCCGGGTGTTCCAGTCGGTACGTTCCCACTGTCCCGAGAAACCTACCCTGCTGAAAGGGCGGTAGTTGAACTGCAGGTTGTAGGACCGGTTCTCGGAGTTGTAATCGATGACGTCTTCCTTGTTGTCGAACAGAGACACCATCCCGCTGAATTCGAGAGCTTCCGTCGGCGAGACTCGTCCCTTGACCTTCAGCCGGTCGAAATCGGTGACGCTGGTCCGAAAGATAGGCTGGTCCGTAGTGCCGTGCTCGTAATCGACCGACAACCGATTCCGCGACGAGAACCGGTATGCGCCTCCAACGATTAAAACGTTCCGGGAGGCGTCGTAACTGCGCCGCCCGAACAGCGGTGACGTCGGGCTGATCTCATCCACGCCGGATAACCCCAGATCCATGGAGCGTTTCTCATAGCGGTGCCCCACGCGCAGGTCCAGTTCAGGAGTAGCGGCAACGATCCCTTCCAGTTGCTGACGGTCATAGTCCTGCGCATACAGGGACTGCCATACACTCTGGAGGTCCAGTTGATCATAAGTGCGAATACTCAGCGCCGGATCCACGTTGTAGAGCGTCAGATCGAGTGAGCGAGAGCCTGAGAGGTGCGACCGCCGTGCCTGATACCGCTCGATGATCCGCACTCTCGAGACCAGGGACCACTGCCCCGACAGGTCGATGAAGAGATTGGGAGACTTGAATCGGCCGGACACATCTTGCTCGCTCCCCGTGTAGGAGGCTTTCAGAGCCGGGTACGAGAAAAAATTCCCGGAGAGGTCTTCATAGAAGCGCGACCGGAAGTCGGCCTGAGAATAGGAAGCCCGCCCCTGGAGCAAAATGTTGTTGACGGGTGTATAGGTCAAGCGCACCGTCGAGTACGGGATAATGCGGGACTTGACGTCCTGCCGGGCCCCATAGCTGTCCAGATAAATGTCCCGGCCAATAAACGGCCGCGTCGAATTCCCCTCCTGAAAGCCTGGAGACGAGAAGGTAGACAAGTCGCGATACCAGCGCCCGCCCTGCTCGATCTGAGCCGAGAAATTGCTCCGATGGTAGAGCACTCCCAACCGCAGATCGTCCGACGAAAAGTCCAAATCCTTATTCAACTGGAACTCGTCCCAGTCACCCGAAAAGGTCGTGTTGACGTTCCCAAAACGACTGGTCCGCTGGTACGCGAAAATCGGGGTCCACCGCGCCCCCGGGAACAGGCGCAACTCCACGCTGGCAGTCCGAAGTGAACTGTCTTCGCGGTGCTGCGAGACGAGACTGCCCTTTTCAATCAGAGGATTGGCAAAGGTCGGGATTGAGTTGAAAAACGAAACGTTCTGGTAATTGAAGTTCAGGTCGTAGAGGCCGTTCTTGGCCATTCTGAAGCGCGCCGTATTGTAGGGCTCTCCCCCCCAACTACCCAAGTTCAGTTCGAGTCGGTCGAGAAGACGGTTGGAGCCCGCCGCAGGCGCGAAGAAAAGGTCGCCCGAAAACAGCTTCGGGCCCTCACCGAGATCAATCTGACTGCGATAGAGGTCTTCACTGCCCCTGAAGCCCATTCTCCATCGGTATCCAAAATCCAGGTTGAGCCGGAGTTCGTCCTTCGACGAATCATCTTGAGCCACCGAGTTCATGGTCAGCAATCCCCCGGCCAGTAAAAGAATCAAAACATATAGGGATGTGAATCTGCTGTTCATGATGATCCTCTAGCGCAAGAACAGGGGATTCACGTTGGAACCGTGGATCTCCCGGTGACAGGTTGTGCAATTCCGGTAGCGCGGGCTGCGAATGTCGTGAAACGAGGGAGGCTGAGTTGCCGCCACTCCCGGTGTGAGCGTGTGGCATTCGAGACACAACTGAAAGACATCATTGCGCACGAGCATCTTTGAGTTGAAACTTCCGTGATTCTGGTGGCAGGTGAGGCATCCCCCGGTCTCGACTGCCGCGTGAGTGAAGACAAAGGGCCCCTTCTTGTCGGCGTGGCAGGATGCACAACCATTGGCGGAAACGATTTCCAGCCGCCGCATCGACTCGGTCTTGTCCGAGTGCGGGTTATGGCAGTCGCTGCACTTCATGCCGCCCTCGAGTACGGGGTGGTGAAAGGGCTTCCGAAAAGCCGCCTCCACAGAGGAATGGCAACTCACGCACAGCTCCGGATCAGACGCCTTCGTCAGCCGGAAACTCGATTTCTCCTGGTGGATCTGGTGGCAATCGATGCAGGCAACCTTGTTCTTTCCGTGCGGTGACGACTGGAAATGGCCGATTTCCCCTTCCCCGGTCGCATGGCAGGAAAGACAGGTACCACTCCAGTTGGCGGCCCCAGGCCCCCGAATCAGCGAGACATCGCCACCGGCATCAACGTGAGCGCTCCCCGGCCCGTGGCAGGATTCACACTCCTTGTCTGAATGGACACTGGAGAGGAATCCGGTCGAAAGTTCGTGACACATGAGGCAAGTGTCCTTGCCCACCAACTCGGCCTCTTCGGCCGCCAGAGCCGGACCGGCGAGGGCCCAGCCGGCAAGAACCAGCAAAGTGAGAGCGCGCATGAAATCTTAGACTCCTATTCGTCAAAAAAGCCAGAGGGGGACTTTCCGTCCCCCTCTGGCTGACGCTACAACCTGCGTCGTGTAGCCTCGAGCCTCAGCCCTTAGTCGGCGTGGACCCTGGCAACTGCGAACTCACGTTCGGCAGCGTGGCACGCCCCGCAGCCTTCCCCGAACGGAGAGAGGTTGGTGAAAGCATGCGACGCGGCGTCGACCGTGTCGTGACAACCCAGACAAGCCGCCGAGTTCGGCGGAATCGGGCTGAAGAATTCGTTCTCATCCACCACCGGCTGGACACCGGCCGACGGGACGTTGTAAGTCTCGTCCACGTGGCACATGGTGCAATCGCGCCGGTCGCTCGGGTAGAGAACGCTGTTGTAGTTGTTCAGGCTGCCGTGGTAACCGACGATCGTGTAGTCGCGCGTCAGTTCCTCACCCATATGGATGCGGTGAACCATGAACCGGAAGTCGATGCCCCGGGCCGGGAAGTCATCCGCCGGCCGGTATGGAGAATCGTCCGCGTTCGGCCGATGGCAGACCTGGCAGTAGGCGGTCGCATTGTGACGGTTGTCGCCGTGGAGCGCCAGGTTCTTATGGCAGGACTCGCACTTGGCGTCATCCACGATCACGCGCCGCGGTACCGGTTCCGGATCGGTGACTGCGATGTAGAAGACCTGGTTGGTCTTGTCGGAATCGCGGACACTCATCTCCTTGGTCGTTCCCGGATTCAGCGTGACATCCTTCCGACCTTCGGCGCCGACCACAAAGGTGCCAGTGGCATCTTCCGGAATCGCCGCGCTGAAGGTGTAAGTGTAATCGCCGTCGCCGGCCGCAACCGCTCCTGCCGCCGCAGCTTCACTGACAGTCGATGTGTAGTCGGTCGTGGGACCGGCCAGCAGCAGGTTGAAGAAGTTGAGGTCGGACGGTGCGATGGTGTCCCCGGCATCGTCGCTGATGTGGAACAAGACGGTCGGGTTCTCACCCGGTCCCGTGTTGGTCACGTCAAGGATGTCGATGTGGACGCCGGCCAGCTGCCTGGAGGCAGTCGGAACGGTGTGGGCGCCCTTGATCGAAGCGTCAAATTCCAGTTCCCCTTCCGGGAAGTGGCAGTTGGCGCAGTAGCTGTCCGAGATGGACGGTCCACCGGCATGGTTCTCGCCCGAAGCGAAATCCACGTTGTCGTGGCAGGAACCGCAGGCCGCCCGGGTGGGGTCGAGATACCAGGCTTCGCTCTGCGCCGCGTCTGCCACGTGGCAGGTCGTGCAATTGCGAATATCCTGCGGAAAGACCACTTCCGAGTAATCGGCAACCGACTGGAGGTGGCCGATGATCTGATACGGAGTGCCGGCTTGAACGCTGGGCAGGTTCTCGCCCATGTGGATCTTGTGAACCATGATCCGCATGTCAACCGAGTTCTCCGAATCCGGATCGATCACACCGTCGTAGTGGCACATGACACAGAGATCGAGACTGTGCCGGCGCCCATGGGCGATCAGGTTGTCATGACACTGGGCACAGGCCGCGTCGGTCGACAACTGGCGGATCTTGGTCACATCGGCGCCACTCGGAACGAACGTGACCACGCCGTCCGATACCGGGGAACCCAGGTTGAACTCGGAGAGGTCACGCTGGGAATAGAAACCGATCGAATGCGTGGTATCCCGGTCGTAGCCCTGAGGCAACTTGTCACCAAAGGTATACCGGTACGTCCCAATCTCGATTTCCTCGGTGGTCCCGCCGGAATCCGAGGTCGGCTGAATGGCCGTTACGCCCGAGATGGGGCTGGTCACCGAACGGGTCGTATACGCGACATAGTGATCCTTGTCCGCCGGAATGGACGCGATGATGAAACTGATGCGAATCGACCCCGGCGTGTATACACCGTCCTGATCCAGCGGCAGTCCGCCGGAATCCTTTAGTGTGTAAACAACAGACACGGTGCCGTCGTCGGCGATGGCGTAGTCCACGATCTCGGCAGTGAAACCGGGACGTATGAACGACACCTGGTCATCGGTCAGGTAGTACTCCTTGTCGAACGGCGTATATCCGCCGTCCTTGACTACGGCCGCAGTCAATCCTATGGCAGCAGTCAACAGGAGAACGACCAGACCCATTCGTCTGAACGCTCGCATGGAATGGCTCATTAACACTCCCCTCCTTCAAAAGACACAGTAATAGGCTCCCCTCCCCAGGGGAACGGAAAAAAGAACACTTAAACAATCCCACAGGCAGTTCGATTTTTCAACCTGAAAAAAACGAACGCAAGACTCGATCCACCCGTCCCTCCTGGAGGAGTTTACAGCGACCGCGCCCAATCCAACACCCTTTCGGATTCGTGCATTGGTCTCAGCCTTCGGATCGGCCTGGGAGTTCTGACCAACTTCTCATTCAACCTGGGGCTTATCGCCAACTCCTGCACCCAGGACTTGCACATTCCGTGACCTGAAGAGGTTCGCGACAGAGCGGGCAATCGCCCGTTCGCCAATTTGGCCATCGCGGTCGCCGGCATCGGGCGACCAGGAATTCATCCGCCAGGAACCTCGAATGTGCAGACACAAATGCGATTCTGATTCCTTTCTGAAAAAAGCCAAACGATGCCCCCAGTCGCCGCGCTTCAGCGGCTATTCTGCATGAACCCTGGCTACCGCAAATTCACGCTCGGCAGCATGGCATGCCCCACAACCCTCTCCGAAAGGAGCGATGTTCGTGAAAGCATGCGACGCAGCGTCAACCGTGTCGTGGCAACCGAGGCAGGCCGCCGAGTTCGGCGGAATCGGGCTGAAGAACTCGTTCTCGTCCGAGATCGGCAGGATTCCTGCAACCGGAACACTGTAGGTTTCGTCGATATGACACTTCGCGCAGTTGGCCCGACTGCTCGGATACCGAACCTCATTGAAATTCGAGCGTCCGATTGTGAAGTCTCGGGTCAGTTCCTCTCCCATATGAATGCGATGAACCATGAACTGGAAGGATATCGACCGCGGCGAGTCTCCCCCGGTATCTTCCACCGGGTTGTGACAGAACTGGCAGTACTCTGAAGCATTGTGACGCCCTCCACCGTGCAACGCAAGGTTGCGGTGGCAGGTTTCGCACTTCGCGTCGTCCACGATCAACCGCCTGGGTACAGGCTCCGCGTCGGTTACGGCAAAGTAGAAAACCGGATTTTCGGACGTGTCTCTGACATTCGCCTGCTCAATCGTTGTCCCCGGATAGAGCGTAACCGTCTTTCGCACTTCCGGGCCCACCGCATAGGTGCCCTCAGCATCAGCAGGTATGACCCATTCGGTAGTGTACACATACTCAGTCGCCATCATTTCCGCTGCCGTCCGGATCTGGCCGGCAGGAGCTACCAAGCCAAGTGCATCCTCCCTGACAACCGAGGCGTAATCGGTCGTTGGTCCCGCAATCTGGAAGCGAAGTCGATCCAGTTCGGATAGCGGCAAATCCTGGCCGGCCTTGTCGGTAACTGTGAACAGGATCGTGGGAGAAGTGCCGGGTCCACCGCTGGAGACATCAAGGATATCGACAACCACACCGGTCAAGAGCTTGGACTCTGTCGGTATCGTGTGCCCACCCTTGATTGAGGCGTCAAACTCCAATTCCCCTTCCGGGAAGTGGCAGTTCGCGCAGTAGGTGTCCGAAATCGTCGGTCCACCAAGATGGTTCTCGCCCGAAGCGAAATCCACGTTGTCGTGGCAGGAACCGCAGGCCGCCCGGGTGGGCTCCGTATACCAGTCCTCACTCTGGGCCGCGTCGGCGACGTGGCAGGTGTCGCAGTGACGAATATCCTGCGGAAACACAACGGTGGAGAAATCGGCCACCGACTGGTTGTGGCCGATGATCTGGTACGGGGTGCCGGCCTGAACGCTGGGCAGGTTCTCGCCCATGTGGATCTTGTGAACCATGATCCGCATGTCAACCGAGTTCTCCGAATCCGGATCGATCACACCGTCGTAGTGGCACATGATGCACAGGTCAAGACTGTGCCGCCGCCCGTGGGCGATCAGGTTGTCATGACACTGGGCACAGGCCGCGTCGGTCGACAACTGGCGGATCTTGGTCACATCGGCGCCACTCGGAACGAACGTGACCACGCCGTCCGACACCGGGGAACCCAGGTTGAACTCGGAGAGGTCACGCTGGGAATAGAAACCGATCGAATGCGTGGCATCCCGGTCGTAGCCCTGAGGCAACTTGTCACCAAAGGTATACCGATATGTCCCGCCCTCGATTTCCTCGGTGGCCCCGCCGGAATCCGAGGTCGGCTGAATGGCCGTTACACCCGTGATGGGGCTGGTCACCGAACGGGTCGTATACGCGACATAGTGATCCTTGTCCGCCGGAATGGACGCGATGATGAAACTGATGCGAATCGACCCCGGGGTGTCTACACCGTCCTGATCCAGCGGCAGTCCGCCGGAATCCTTCAGGGTGTAGACCACCGAGACGGTGCCGTCGGCGGCGATGGCATAGTCCACGATCTCAGCAGTGAAACCGGGACGTATGAACGCCACCTGTTCATCGGTCAGGTAGTACTCCTTGTCGAACGGCGTATATCCGCCGTCCTTGACTACGGCCGCAGTCAGTCCTATGGCAGCGGCCAACAGGAGGACGACCAGACCCATTCGTCTGAACGCTCGCATGGAATGGCTCATTAACACACCCCTCCTTAGAGACACAGCACCGTACTCCCCTCCCCAGGGGAAAACCAACGTTGAAACCACGAACTCAAATCAAGAACCGACCTTCCAGAACAGTCGCCCCGGAACAAATCCAAATTTCGACCGACTGGAAAACTGCCGTCAGAGTAATCTGGTTTCAGCCAAAACCGCAAGGCATTTCTTTCGCCCTCAACTGATTCGATAGAATGCGCCTTGATGAGTATTCCAGTCCGCGTGACGATTATTGGGGGAGGCGTGAGCGGCCTGAGTACGGCGTTCTATCTTGAACAGGCCAGCCGCGACCTTTCGTTGGATCTGCAGGTGACCCTGCTGGAGAAGGGCCGGAGGCTGGGAGGCGTCGTCCAAACCACGACCAGCGACGGACTCCTTTTCGAAGGGGGGCCGGAAGGTTGGGCGTCCTACAAGCCGGCCGGCAAGAAACTGGTTCACGAACTGGGGCTGAAGGACGAACTGATCGGTTCCAGGGACGAGTTCAGGAGGACCTTGATTGTTCGGGATGGGCAATTGACGTCCCTGCCGGACGGGATGATGTTCCTCGCACCCGTCGATCCATGGGCCTTTTGGAAATCGGCTCCGATGAGCCTTTTCGGAATGCTGAGAGCCTCGCTTGAGCCGCTGGTAACCAGAAGTTCCGGAGACCTGAGCATCCGGCGGTTCTTTGAGCGGAGGCTGGGTCGAGAATTCACCGAGAGGCTGGTCGAACCACTGATCTCAGCCGTCTACGGGTCCGATTTCGAGGAACTCAGCGCCCCGAGTTCTCTGCCTGAACTTTACCGGGCCGAGCAGCGCGCCGGGAGTCTATGGTGGGGCCTCCGGCGCTTCGCCAAAATGACCACGAAAGTCTCGGTCCTGGTCACCATGAAAGAGGGCATGCAGCAACTCACCGACCGACTGGAAGATCAGCTATCTTCAACCCAGGTTGTGCGCGAGGTCAACCAGATCCGAATCAACCGGACTGGGAATGAATTCGTCGTCCGAAGCAGTAAGGGCGAGGAATGCTCCGACTTTGTCGTCCTTTGTACCCCTGCTCCGGCTGCCGGTCAGATTGTCTCGGAGATTGGTCCACGGGCCGCCGAATTGCTCGGAAGAATCCCCTATGGCTCAAGTACGATCGTCTACCTGGTCTACGATCGGAAGAAGTTCGACCACCCGCTGGACGGTTTTGGCTTCATTGTCCCGAGGAAAGAGTCGATAATGCTCGACGCCTGCACGTGGGTAAACACCAAGTTTGGCTATCGAGCACCCGACGACAAGGTGCTTCTGCGCTGTGCAATCCACTCGCGAAACGGGCGGATCATTCCATCGAACGATCAACTCGGAGAGCTCGTTGCCGAGGAAATCCGGTCCATCATGGGGATTGAGAGCAGACCGATCGGGCAGAAGATTTACCGGGTCGAGGGCGGAATTCCACAGCTCCTGGTTGGCCATCAGCAGCGGCTCAAGGAGATCCGTGAGGAACTGAGTCAATACCCCGGCCTGATTCTGGCGGGTTCATTCAGCGGCGGAGTTGGAATACCAGACTGCATCAAAACTGCTCGCGAAACGGCCACTGCGATTGCTGCTGCAGTCAGTGCCGAAAATTGCCGGGGGTAGAGTTGGTGGGTTTCTGGTTCCTCATGCATGGTTCCGAGCTCACAGTTCACGGCTTGCCGTTCAAATCTCACGGGTCAGTGGTTACCGCGCACCGCTCCACATCCGGTGTTATCAGCCCTCCGAGGGGAGCAATGAAGTAAAGGGTGGAGCCGGAGGCGTGATCCTGGTTCCTTCCGGCACCACATCCGGCCAGGTCCCGCTTTGCGGGAAGAAATGGCCGAGATGATGGGAAAACGGAATACGGCTGCAGAATCCGACCTATGCCTCCGGAGCGACCGGCGGTTCGTAGGCGCAGAACGGTTCCTCGGCGAGGTAGTCGCCCGTCATCGCATATGCCCGTGCACGCGATCCTCCGCACAGGTGGCGGAAACCGCAGACGAGACATTTCCCCTTGAGCTTTTCCTGATCGCGAAGTTCCTGGAAAACCGGATGGGTTCGATAGACTTCCCGCAGCGAAGTTTCCCTGATGTTACCGCACCGCAAGGGCAGGAAACCGCTGGGGTAAATGTCCCCACAGTAGCTGACAAACAGATGGCCGTTCCCGGCATTGACACCCTTGGGAGCCAACCCGATGCTGCCTCCGGGGCCGAAATCACGTCTCATGTGCCAAGGCAGCGCACTTTTCTCAGTCGGCAAGGGAGCGCCTTCGTCAAAGAGTCGCTTCGGGCCATCGCCGTGGCGGAGGTGATCCTGCACCAGGTAACGCCGGTAGTGGGGTGCCTCGGTGATCTTGACGATGAAATCGACCTTGTGTGAATAGGAAGCCAGCTTTTCAAAGAGCCGCTCGAACTCTTCTCCGTTCATCTGGCCCAGATCTCTTCCCCGCCCCATCGGAACGAGGAAAAACACCTCCCAGAAGACCGCTCCGATTTCGCCGACGACTTCCGTCATCCTCTCAAAATGGTCCATGTTGTAGCTGCTGAAGGTGGTGTTGATCTGAAGCGGCAGGTCGGCTTTGCGCGCAAACGACGCACCCCGAAGCGTGCGATCGAAGGCCCCCGGAATGCCACGGAAGGTATCGTGAATTTCAGGGGATGGCCCATCAAGACTCAGTGCCATCTGGGCGAGGCCCGCTTCTTTGAGGCCATGGACGAGTTCCTGGGTCAAAAGCGGCGTCGCAGCCGGAATGGTCGCCATGCGCATTCCCCGTGAAGTCCCGTGCCGAACCAGGTCGCAAAGATCGGCCCGCTTGGCGGGATCGCCACCGGACAGCACACAGATCGGCGAGCCCATTTCCGCCAAGTCGTCGAGAACCTGCTTGCCCTCGGCAGTCGACAGCTCTCCCGGCAACGGCTCCGGTATCGCCTCGGCCCGGCAGTGTCGGCAGGCCAAGTCACAACACCGGGTGGTCTCCCAAATCGCCACAAACGGAGTCTTGTGGAAATCAACTGCAGACAGGGAGGGCATTCCGCCGGGCATCCCTTTTCCATGCTTCATCGCGCCGTGCTTCATCACAGGAGTGATTTTAGCACTGGAGACAGGAGACAGGAGACCGGACCCCCGGGCGCAGGCTTCTGACTATTGCCTTCTGTCTCCCCTGAATTCCGTCTCCGGTCTTCAGCCACTTACTCCCTGTGTGAATTCATCAGTCCTATGATGTATATTTATGAAAAAGGCGTCATTTCGACGTCTCTTCGGCGGTCCCGGTTCGGATAAATGAGAGCGTTTTTCTTTTCTTGTAAATAAGAAAATCATTGTGTACACTGAGCACTCACAGAAACAGATGGGTTGAAGGATGCACCAAATGAGCGTTGGGAAAAGAATTCTACGGCTTCGCCTCGAGGCGAATAAGACGCAGCGTGAAATCTCCGAGGACACCGGACTGGCGGTTTCATACCTCTCGCGGCTGGAAAATGGACGGATCACTCCGACCATCCCAACCCTGACGAAGATCGCCAAGGCTCTTGCAGTTAACGTGACTGCATTCTTTGGACAGGAGCCCGCCCTCGAGTCGGGCGACCGCTGCCCGGTAAGCACGTCGGGGCGATGCGTGCTCGATCAACTGCTGGTTGGGCGGGGACGGAAGCCGGACACCAAGTGGGAGGGCTACACTCCCCAGCAACTCGAACTCCTGCGCCTGTGCGATTACCTGATTCACACCGGGGACAAAGAGATCATGAACAGCCTCTTCACTGTTCTTGAGGCTCTGTTAAACTACAGCGGCTCCAAAGCGCGAGCGGAGAAGAAAGAGGCTCTCCGCAACAGAAGGGGGCCCCGGAAACGCCCCGAACTCGAGGTGGTGTAAGCGCCGGGCTGGTTCGTGCGATTTTGAACGATTGAGAATCCGGCGGAAATGTCTATTTCTACAGACGCTTTGATCTACATCCACGTGATTGGCTGCCTTGGGCTGTTTGTTCTAGGCTACTACGTCGGATCCCGCAAGAAAGACTAGCTGTCACGCCTCGGCTCCATCCCTAAAGTGGGGCATTCAGCCCAACGAGTTGTGGTATGCCCCACGACTTCTCCAGATTAAGGCCGCCCTCCGGCGTTCGGGCCGCATCTGGACTCCGAACGTCCCTGAAATCCCTGCTTGCCAAGTCCGGCCCAGCCCGACTCCTCAGCCTTTACCTCAGTTGGATTCCCCTCCCCCTCGAGGTAAATCCACTCTCTCTGTAGTCCCAGCCGCCCTGATCCCGGCACGGAACGTGCTTATAAGGCTCTCCAACGGTATTCCCTGCAAAGTGCAACAGAACTCTGCGCAGTGAGCTTTTTGAAGAAGGAATGAGACCGATGTTGACCGGTGCAATCAAGGAGCGTTTTTCTCGACATCACGATCAGCTCCTCGCTTACATGGACGCCCTCGAGGAGGTGGTCCGAGAATTGTCGGAATCCAAGGATCCCGCCGAATCGTTCAGTCAGAACCAGCCTGTTCTCGACCGGCTGTTCGACTTTCTGGACTCGTGGGAGGTTCAGCATGAAACAGAGGAGGAACGGTTACTTCTCCCTATGCTGAAACGACACCTGAAGCCCGAGTTGGACGCTGCTGCACTCGACTCTCTGGAGCAGATCAGCCGGGAGCATGCCCAGGGTCAGAGCCTGGTCAAGTCCCTACACCGGAAGCTGAAAGATTTCATGGAAACTCCCCGCGACGACGCGCCAGAATACTACAAGCTTTCGTCGGAGCTGAACGAACTGGTTTGGCACTTCCGCCGTCACGTCTGGTCCGAGAATGAAAAGATTCTACCGATCGCTGACCGCCTGATCCCGGAAGCAGTCGCCCGCCTTAGGACAGATACATCAAAAAAAGTTAGCCCCACGGAGCCTTCGGATGAGTAGTGCGGCCGCGCCACGTGTCCCCATGCGCTTTCTCAAATTCCTTTTCCTGATTATCTTTCTCCTGACCGCGGGCGTTGGCCTGGCACAAGACGACGAAGAATGCCTGATGTGCCACGGCGAACGCGACTTCGTGGCGGAACGCAACGGCAAGGAAATCTCCCTGTTCGTGAACGGGAAGTCCTTCACAACGTCGGTTCACGGGGACCTGGGTTGCGTCGCCTGTCACATGGATGCCGACCCGGATCACTCCTCACGTGACGAACCGCTCGCCCCAGTCGACTGCTCCATGTGTCACACGGACACCGTTGACCAGTACAACCAGAGCCTTCACGGACAGGCTCATGCAGAAGGTCGCTACCTGGCTCCGACCTGCATCAACTGTCACGGAAAGCACGACATTCTGCGATCGGCCAACCCGGCCTCCCGCACCTACGTACGCAACATCCCCAACCTTTGCGGGAATTGCCACAAGGAAGGCACCCCGGTTTCCCAGTTGCGGAGCGTTGCCGAACCACAGGCGCTCGAACAGTATTCCCAATCCATTCACGGAGACGGCCTTTTCAAGCGGGGACTGATCGTCACAGCCGTCTGCACCAGTTGCCACAGCTCACACCTGATTCTTCCCCATGAGAACCCGGAATCCACGATCAGCCGGAACAAGATCGCATCCACCTGCATGCAGTGCCATGCCCAGATCGAGGATGTCCATCTCAAGGTGATCAAGGGTGAACTCTGGGAGAAACGGCCCCACGAAATTCCCAGCTGCGTCGAGTGCCATCAGCCCCACAAGGTGCGACGGGTCTTCTACGCCGAGAGCTACCCTGACTCCATGTGTATGGGGTGCCACGAGAATCCGACCCTTAGCCGGACGGTCAACGGAAAGACCGAGTCGCTGTATGTCAACGAGGACGATATTCGGCACTCGGTTCACGCGGTAAATACCTGTATCCGCTGCCACACCAACGTCAGCCCGCGAAACGAGCCGGTCTGCAAGGACAGCGGGAAAGTTGACTGCTCTATCTGCCACGCGGGTCAGGTGGTCGCCTACCAGTCGAGCATCCACGGCAAGCTCCACGACGAGGGTGAAACGGACGCCCCCTACTGCGCTGACTGCCACACGCCGCACAAGGAGATGAAGCACGACAACACGGCCTCTCCGACTTTTGCGAAGAACATCCCGATGCTTTGTGGCCAGTGCCATGCCGACGGCGGAAAGGCATCCGTCCGATACACCGGGACGCAGACTCACATCGTCCAGAATTACCGGATGAGCATCCACGGCAAGGGGTTGCTCGCGAGCGGGTTGCTGGTGACCGCAACCTGCATTGACTGCCACACGACTCACGGCGAGTTGCCTGCGTCCGACCCTGAATCGACCGTCAACCCCAGTCGAATCGCCGAGACCTGCAGCAACTGCCACCTCGGCGTGTACGAAGAGTTCAAGAACAGCATCCACAGCAAGACGGTCAACTCCACCGACAAGCCACTTCCCGTCTGCAGTAACTGCCACAAGTCGCACACCATCGATCGAGTTGACCTGGGCGATTTCCGGCAGGAGATCATCAGCCAGTGCGGGCGATGTCACGAAGAAGTCACAGAGTCCTACTTCAACACCTTCCACGGCAAGGTTTCGAAGCTGGGAGCTGCCAACACAGCCAAGTGCTACGACTGTCACGGATCGCACAACATCCTGCCTCCGTCGGATCCCCGCTCAACATTGAGCAGGATCAACGTGGTCGAGACCTGTCGTCAGTGCCACCCCAACTCAAACCACAAGTTCGTGGGGTATCTGACCCATGCGACCCATCACAACCGGGACCGGTACCCATACCTGTATTACACGTTCTGGTTCATGACGATCCTTCTGGTGGGTGTTTTCACGTTCTCGGGCGTACACACGTTGCTCTGGCTTCCCCGGGCTCTGCGGGACAAGAAAGACCACGCCGCAGCAGCTGAAGTGGCCGTGGCGTCGTTGAAAAACCGCTTCTACGAGCGGTTTGATCCCTTCACACGATTCCTTCACGTCCTGGTCATCATCAGCTTCCTGACCCTTGCGGTCACCGGAATGACGATCAAGTTCGCCGATGTTCCGGTCTTTCAATTCCTCTCGCACATGATCGGGGGACCCGCCGTCAGCGGTTTCGCCCACCGGGTCGCAGCGATCATCACGTTCCTCTATTTCGGGTTGCACATCGGACACCTGATCAAGAAGAAACGACGTGAAAAGCGCTCCCTCCTGAAAATGTTGTCCGGCGAGAACACGATGATGTTCCGGCTCAACGACCTCACGGAGTTCATCGCCACCCTCAAGTGGTTCGTAGGCATCGGCCCGCGGCCACAGTACGGACGCTGGACCTACTGGGAAAAGTTCGACTACTTCGCGGTCTTCTGGGGCATTGCGGTGATCGGCGCAAGCGGGTTGCTGCTCTGGTTCTCAGAGTTCTTTACGAACCTCGGAGTCCCCGGGTGGCTGATCAATGTGTCCACGATCATTCACTCGGACGAGGCCCTGCTGGCCACGGGGTTCATCTTCACGATCCATTTCTTTAACACTCACTTCCGTCCGGACAAGTTCCCGATGGATCCGGTCATCTTCACCGGTTCGGTTCCTTTGGAGGAGTTGAAGTATGATCGCCCGAAGGAGTACGCCCAGGTTATTCAGAGTCGCGAGATCAAGGACCGAATGGTTGCGCCGCCTCCCAAGTGGCTGCAGCGGGCCGCTCGAATCTTCGGCTTCACCGCGCTGACCATCGGCCTGCTCACAGTCATGCTGATCATCTACGCGATGCTGTTTGCGTACCGCTAGTGGTCCGGGAATAGAGATCGATCATCTCTTCGATCGCCTTCCGGCAGACCGGACAGAAGGCTTTGGGGTACTTGGTGAACATGATGCAATCGACGCTCGGGCGGTAAAGCTCGAGCGATTCGTATCCGGCGCCCTGGAAGGCCCCCACCCGACCGAAGTAGGGATCGGATCTGAGGATCTTTTCGAGTTCTTCTCCGGACTCTTTGTCAAAGCTGCTGAGATCAGCCGCCGAGGCGTGGTCGCGGACCATTACGGCTCTCCGTTCCCGGTTGGCGCCGGAAGCCAAGTCGTATGCCGCCTTGTTCCACGGAGTCGGGATCGGCGTTCCCGGACTGACCAGTTCCTTCCACTTCAAGGCTGCCGGATCGAGTAGAGCGGTGATGTTGGGCTCCCAGGGTTCTACCCCGGGCGGGGTGAAATCTTCGTACGCGACATCGGAGGAGTAGTACTCATCCCCCAATCCGCCGAACGAGTGCCCAAATTCGTGCACAAAGACATACGTTGACCACTCGGAATCGGAGGAACAGGTTGACCAGAGGCCGAAGATCCCCCCACCTCCGTACTTCGGAGAGTTGAAGACAATCAGCAGGGCATCATAGGGCAACTGGGCGGCGATCTCCCGGATCACGCGATTCCGATAGGTCAGTACATAACGGTCCAGGTCGAAGGAATTGAACTCCAATCCAAGGACCGAGTTGTGCCACTCCCCTGCCCGGGGGTTGCTGATCCCCGGATCAGGAGACGCAACGTCAATAGCCCGAACATTGAAATCTTCCTTCCTCGACAGGAAAGGCTCGGTCGCGAACAGGTTATCGGCCAACCGCTTGACGTCTTCGTGGAACTTTCCGGACTCCTCAGCCGTGTATCCGTCCCCGAGGATGAGCAGGTCCACCTTGGAGGTCGGTTCCCCATTTTCGAACAGAGTCCAGGGAGTGCCGAAAGCGGTGATTGGTGACCGATCGACAAATCGGTTCTTCGGATCGATGTTGACCGAAAAGATGGGCTCAAAACTCCCGGAGGCGGCCCGCTTGCGCAGCACCAGGTGGAAGGGCAAACGGGGCTCGGGAAAGCGGACCGACTCCTGGAAAGTCCGCCAAGTCCCTTGCCGGGCCTCTCCGATCGTCTCCCACTCTCCGAAAATCCCTGCAAAACCCCTTGAGTAGAGCGGCACATCCGATGCCGCCGACCGAATCTCGAAGAAGTACTTGCCACGGTTAGTCTGATCAAGAAGTCTGCTCCGGCTCCCCGGCCAAGGTCCTTCGAGGCGAACCGTGTCCAGACTGATGTGCTCCTCGGTCGAGGTCCCCGAGTGATAGAAGTCTACCCGGAGCGTCTGCCCGGTGAACGCTTCATCAAAAGACGAACGGCCCGGAGAAGAAAGGAGAAACCGGGGCGCCAGGTGAACACAACAGAAAAGGGCGACGACGATCAGGACGGCACCCGGAATCCACTTCTTCACCAGGATCTTGAAGCTCATCAATTTGCTCTCCGAATTTAATCGTCGTTGGGTCTCGCTCTACCAATCCCTCCCACAACCGGCCCGCTGGGAAAACATTACCCCACGGAACAACACTGATCCATCTCCCTCCTCCAGAGCCCCCTCCGGAAAATCGTAAATCGCAAACTGAAAATCGTAAATCGCTGCAGTCCCCGGCGAGTCGCAAAGTGCTGCGGTTCAACCTCTTTGCGATATGGTGTAAGCTGGCAGTCTGAGTCTCAGGACAGGAAGAAAGGATGCTTCGGAATGCCCGAAATCACCTATGACGTATTGATCATCGGAGCCGGACCGGGGGGTTACGTTGCCGCCATCCGCGCAGCCCAACTCGGGTTGAAGACGGCAATTGTAGAACGTGACCGCCTCGGTGGAGTCTGCCTGAACTGGGGTTGCATCCCATCCAAGGCGCTCCTGACCAATGCCAAAGTCTACAACTACATGAAGAATGCCGAGAGTTGGGGCATCCAGATCGAGGGCCTGGCCTTCGACATGGCGAAGATCATCGGAAGAAGCCGAGAGGTTGCCGACACGATCTCCAAGGGTGTCGATTATTTGATGAACAAGAATAAGATCGACGTGATCGCGGGCGACGCCCGACTCGTCGACAAGGGCAAGGTTTCCGTCTCTCACGAGGGGAAGACCCGGGAGGTCACGGCACACCACATCGTTGTGGCGACAGGGGCCCGGGCTCGATCCATCCCGGGCGTGGAGATTGACGGGAAAAAGATCATCACCGCTCGCCATGCACTCGAACTCAAGAAACTCCCGGAATCTGTCGTCATCGTCGGCGCCGGTGCCATCGGCTGTGAGTTCGGTTACTTCTACAACAGTTTCGGATCCCGGGTCACCATCGTGGAGATGCTGGACCGTGCTCTCCCTGTGGAAGATGAAGAGGTCAGCAAGGAACTCGGCCGGTCATTCAAGAAGCAGGGAATCAAGGTTCTGGTCAAGCGACGGGTCGAGAAGGTGGAAGAAACCGACTCGGGGATCCGGGTGACCTTGTCCTCTGAAGGCAAGGATCCGGAGGAGATCGATGCGGAACTGGTGCTTCTGGCCGTGGGCGTCCAGGGCAATGTTGAGAACCTCGGACTCGAAGATCTCGGGATAAACGTCGAACGTGGCCAGATCAAGGTAGACCGCTGGTTTCAGACCAACGTCGAGGGCATTTACGCCATCGGAGATGTCATCGGACCACCCTGGCTTGCCCACGTGGCATCTCACGAAGGTATCGTCTGCGTGGAAAAAATCGCCGGGTCGAATCCTCATCCCATCGACTATCGTACGATTCCTGGGTGCACCTACTGTCAGCCGCAAGTGGCCAGTGTCGGGTTGACGGAAAAGGCGGCCCGAGACGAAGGTTATGAGGTCCGGGTCGGAAAGTTCCCGTTCCGGGTACTGGGAAAGGCCAGGGCCAGCCAGGCCGAAGAGGGTTTTGTAAAGCTGATCTTCGAAGATAAGTACGGAGAACTCATTGGCGCTCATATCATCGGAGAGGACGCCACGGAAATGATTGCCGAACTGGTCACGGCAAAGGCGCTGGAAACCACTTATCTGGAATTGCTGAAGACGGTCCACGCCCACCCCACTCTGTCCGAAGCGGTGATGGAAGCAGCCGGGGCAGCGTACGGCGAACAGATACACCTGTAGGAGAGGGATTTGATATGAAAGTCGATGTCGTAATGCCGGAAATGGGCGAGAGTATTGCCGAAGGTACGGTTGCCAAGTGGCTGAAAGA
Source organism: uncultured Acidobacteriota bacterium (assembly GCA_963777605.1). Taxonomy (GTDB): domain Bacteria; phylum Acidobacteriota; class UBA6911; order RPQK01; family JAPXNP01; genus CAVZRV01. Next base: position 207,454 of record CAVZRV010000029.1, on the reverse strand, counting down.
AGCCGGAGACGAAGTCGCCCGCGATGAGACGATCCTCGAGATCACAACGGACAAGATCGACACCGAGATCCCCGCTCCCGAGGCCGGCGTCCTGGCAGAGATTCTGATCGAGGAAGGAACAACGGTCGAAGTGGGAACGGTGCTCGCCCGCATCGATACGGAGGGGGAGGCGACAGCTCAGAGTGCCCCCGCCGAAGCCGCACCGGCGAAGACGGAGCCGGCGGCTCCTGAGGAGCCCGCAGTCAGTAAAGCCGAGGAGTCTGCAACGGCCGTCGAGGCCGAGAAAAGCCTTTCCCCGGTAGCCCGCAACATCGCCCTCAAAGAGGGCCTGAGTTCGAGCGATTTGGATGCGATCGACGGATCGGGACAGCGCGGACGCGTGACCAAGGACGACGTCGTACGGTTCCTGGAACGCAGGTCCGAGGGTACCGTGGAAGCGTCAAGTCCGGCTCCCGCTGCTGATAGTGAAGCAGGCCAGGCGGTACCGGGTCAGCGCATCCAGGTCATTGAAATGACCCCGATGCGGAAGCGCATCGCCGAACACATGGTCGAAAGCAAGCGTACCTCGCCACATACCTACACGGTCGCCGAAGTGGATATGACCCGGATCGTCCGGTTTCGGGAATCGGTTAAGCCGCGCTTCGAGAAAGAGAACGGTTTCAAACTGACCTATACCCCCTTCATCCTCCACGCCGCTGTCCTCGCACTCCGGGCGCACCCCTTGATGAACAGTTCCGTTCAGGACGACAAGATCATCGTCAAGGACTTCGTCAACCTCGGAGTGGCGGTCGCACTGGAATCAGGACTGATCGTACCCGTGGTCAAGAACGCCGATGAGAAGAACCTGCTCGGGCTGGCCCGGGCCGCGCATGAACTGGCGGTTCGGGCGCAGACAAAGAAGCTGGTTCCCGATGACGTGCAGGGCGGCACCTTTACAGTCACCAATCCGGGCGTATTCGGGAACATCTTCGGCTTGCCCATCATCAATCAACCGCAGGTGGGCATCCTGGGTGTCGGGGCAATCAAGAAACGCCCCGTGGTAGTTGACGACGCCATCGCCATCCGCTCAATCATGTACGTATCGCTCAGTTACGATCATCGCGTCGTCGATGGCGCGCTGGCTGCCCGCTTCGTGCAGGAAATCCGCCGAATCCTGGAGGACTACGATACCGACCGAGCACTCTGATGGTGCCGAGTGACGGCGGAGCCTCGTAAGGCCTGCCCATGGACGAAAACACGGTTCTCCTGGTGGATGACGACAAGAACCTGCTCAAAGTGATGTCGTACCACATCCGGGAAGCCGGGTTCCGGGTCATCCCGACTTCTTCACCGCTCAGCGCCCTGAAAGTGCTCGACGAAGAAGCAGTGGATCTCGTGATCACCGACCTGCGGATGCCAGAACTGGACGGACTCGCCCTGATCCGGCGGATCCGGGCAATCAAGTCTGAAATCCCCATCATTGTCCTGACCGCTTTCGCGACCCTGGATAGGGCCGTGGAGGCGGTCAAGATCGGCGCCTCGGACTTTCTCTCAAAGCCGGTCGAGAAAGCCCAGATCATTCACGCCATCGGCAAAGCACTTCAAATCGCGAACCTGCTCGAAGAGAACCGGCGCTTGTCCCACGCCGTCCGGGACAAGTTCGAGTTCGGGGGAATCATCGGATCTTCGAAGCAATTCAAGGAAGTCATCGAGCAGGCCACGCAACTGGCCGCCGTCGATACCACGGTCCTGATCCAGGGCGAGAGCGGCACCGGGAAGGAACTCCTGGCCCGAGCCGTCCACTTCAACAGCAACCGCCGCAAACGCCCCTTCGTCACGGTCAACTGTGGCGCCATCCCGGCCGATCTCGTCGAGTCGGAACTGTTCGGCTATCGTAAAGGAGCCTTCACCGGGGCCACCGCCGACCGGAAGGGAAAGTTCGAAACTGCCCACACTGGAACGATCTTCCTGGACGAGATCGGAGAACTCCCAACCAACATGCAGGTCAAGCTGCTCAGGGTGCTCCAGGAGCGGGAGATCGACGTGGTCGGAGATCCCCGCCCACGACCGGTGAACATCCGGGTGATCGCCGCCACCAACCGGGACCTGCAGGGAATGATGCGGGCGGGGCAGTTTCGGGAGGACCTCTTCTACCGGCTGTCAGTCGCACCTCTCTACATTCCTCCCCTCCGGAAACGCCGTGACGACATCCCGCTCCTGCTCCGTCGCATTCTCGACTCGCTCAACCAGCGTCTCGGCCGCGACGTCCAGCTTTCGCCGGAAGCCATCGACCGTCTCAAGACTTACGACTGGCCGGGTAATGTTCGTGAGGTAGAGAACCTGCTGGAGCGGCTCGTGATCTTCAACCGAAACGGAGTGATCCGGGCGACTGACCTGCCGGACGAGGTAGCCCGCCCGGTTCTTGAGGTTGACCGGGTCCGCTTCGAACTTCCCGAAGAAGGGTTCTCCCTTGAACAACTGGAGCGGGACATTCTCCTGGTCGCCCTCCAGAAGCACGACTGGAACCAGTCCAGCACGGCTCGCTACCTCGAGATCACGCGGAACACCCTGATTTATCGGATGCAGAAGTTTGCACTGCGGGAGCATGATGAAGCTGAAACCCTGGATGCGGATTCGCAAGGGCGGAAATGACCGTCGCAAGGTCTTTCTGATCGTCTTCCTGGCCCTGCTGGTCTCCGCCTTCCACTTCGCCACACCAACCGAGCACCGTTACCTCCACGAGATCTACCAGCGCATCTACTACATCCCAATCCTGCTGGCGGCGTTCTGGTACGGGCCTGTCGCCGGAGTCCTGGCCGCCTTCCTGGTCAGTGTTATTTACCTGGTCCATATTCAAATGGACTGGCACCACACTCCCGTCTACACCTTCAACCAGTACGCCGAAATCCTCCTCTACCACGTCATCGCGCTGATTATCGGTTTGCTATCGTACCGTCAGAAACAGCAGCAGGAACGGCTGGAAGAGACTTCGAGCCAGCTTTCTGAGGCCTACGCCAAGCTTCAGTCAACGTTCGAGCAACTGCGAATAGCCGATCGGCTCGCGGCACTGGGCGAGTTAAGTGCGGGAATCGCTCACGAGATCCGAAATCCCCTGGGATCGATCAAGGGCTCGGCGGAGATCCTGGAAGAAGAGATCCCGCTCGACCATCCCAAGCGCGAGTTCCTCGACATCATCAAGGAAGAATCGACTCGCCTCAACGGCATCGTCAACGAGGTCCTCCGCTTCGCCCGCCCGCCCGAACCTCGGATCGAGTCTACCCGGCTCAACGAACTGATCGAAACGACTCTGTCCCTTCTTCAGAAGGAGGCGGCGCACTCGGGAATTTCGATCCGGAAAGAGCTCTCTCCGGAGAACCCCGTGTTAATGATCGACCCCGACCAGATTCGCCAGGTCCTCCTGAACGTCCTGCTCAACGCCATCCAGGCGATGCCCGGCGGCGGCATCCTGGAGATCCGTTCCAAACTGCTGACTTCTCCGCCAAGAGTTGCCGTCGAAGTCTCCGATTCAGGCCCCGGTGTCGAGGAGTCACAGCTGGAACAGATTTTCGACCCCTTCTTCTCGACCAAGCCGGACGGAACCGGTCTTGGACTCTCCGTCTCATACCAGCTCATCGAAAATCACCGCGGACGGCTCACGGCATCGCGGAGCCGGCCAGGCGGCCTGATGGTCACGATCGAGCTACCCGCCGGCGACGTGCCCCCCGCGATCTGAGAAGAAAAAGCCCACCCCAGAAGAGACAACCCGCGACCGTCGCCCCCTCCGTATAGCCCTCGACGAGCGGCCTCCAGACCAGCGGATTCCGGAGGAACGCAATCCATCGCCCCGTATCACGATAGAAATAGCGGGCAGCATGCCAGGAAATCCTGGTGTCCCAAAGCACGTCCTTCCAAAGCCGCCGGTAATATTCCGCGGGCAGACCCAGTCCGCCGTGAACACGGGCTGCGGTCTCACCCGCAATCGCTCCACTGCGGAGCGCGGAGTAGATCCCTTCTCCGGTGATTGCCTCCGCAAATCCTCCGGCGTCCCCAACCACGTATACCGGGCAGTCCGGCGGCTCCAGCCGGTAACCCCCGATACCGTAACGGTGCCCAACGACCGTCCCTTCGGGAAATTCAGTCAAACCCTTCTCCGCGATGTAGTGTCCCAGCTTCTTCCTGAAGCCCGGAGTGCGCTCCCCGATCGTATAAAGTCCAACGGACCAGTAGTCGTTCTTTGGGAAAACCCATCCGTAACCCTGATCGACCGCTCCAAAATCGAAACAGGGGTCGGCACAAGTTCGGACACCGGCGGGTCGAGGAATCTCGGTTTCGATTGCGGTTGCCCTTCCGCGAGGCGAGGCGACACGAAACACCCGGTTGACGACACCCGTGGAGCCGTCCGCTCCAATCAGTTGCCTGGCCCGGTAACTCCCCCTGGAACTCTCGACCCGAAAAACGCCATCCCAACGGACCGCCTCGACCCGTTCCCCGTCGAGGAAGCGAAATCCGGACCGAGAGCAATTGCGACGCACCAGCTCGGCATCAAAATCCGGGCGATGGACAAATCGAAGCAAGGGGAACTTCGGCTCAAAGGAGGACCCTTCTCCGGTCGCACTCGCAAACTCAATCCTGGTTGCGGTCCCTCGCAACTGGCTTGCGAGGTTTCCCCGGAGGGCGATGAGCGACTTCGGTGTAATCCCTCCCGCACAAGGCTTCATCCGGGGGAAAGGCAGGGCCTCGAGTTGAAGGACGGTGAGCCCGGACTCAAGGCAGACCGCAGCCGCGTTGGAACCGCCCGGACCGGCGCCAACCACGATCACATCAAAACAGGTCGCATCATTTGTCATTCGGCGGGCCTGGCAGTTCACCCGGAACGGGTGGGTTCATCCTCACCTTGCCGGAACAAGTCATCAATTCTCAGGGCAGCGATTGGTCTCCAAAGCCAGGCCCATCCTGACGACGGCCGGCCTACCGCGCCTCCAGCAAACGCTACCGTCACACGGCCAATATCCATCCTTCGACGTTTTCAGCCAGCGTCCGGCGCAGGGCAAAAGCGTACCATTGAACCTGCCTGACGTAGTTCGGCGGCAGCCCTGCAGCGGTCACGTCCGACTTGAAATCCACCACCACCCAGTCCGCCCCCTCCTGGAAGGCCAGATCGATGCTTCCCTCCAGCAACTCCCCTCCTTCCAGCGGCAGGACGACCGGGAACTCGCGGTGGCAGGACCCAGATCGTCTCGCACGCTCCATCAAGGGGTGTTGAAGAACCTCGACGACTGCCCGAACCGCGGCAGCACATTCCTCCCGTGTGGAGCGAAGCAATCTCCCCTGCAAGTTGACCAGTCTCCCGATCTCGTTCTCCTCCGCGTCGAGCGGGACATCCCGCAGTACCGCGTGAACGAGCACCCCAAAGGTGCGACCGCCGGGCCGCTGCGGCCGTTCTTCCGGGGCGGCGAAGTGGACCGGGATCAGTTCAGGCGGATCCCTTCGAGACAATGATTCGTGCACGTTCAGAAGGGTACGCGAGGGGAGCGCGCCCGATTCCAGCCGGCGATCCCGGAGCCGGTTCCAGTTCCTGAATTCGGCCAACCCGTCATCCACGCTGCCACCCGGTGGCGCCTCAGCCAGCAATTGTTCCTGGCGCAGCCCGAGATTCCCCGAAACGGAAAGGTTGAGGAGGTGGGGATCGAACCAGACCACGGGCTGAGTCCCCTGCTCCGCCTGATGCAACCCGGGCGCGACCGAGGTGCCAAGAGACTGGAACGCCGCCGGAGGGCGATCCACCACTGAGTCCGATCCGAAAGGAGGACATCCGGGTGCCGGCAGCGGCTTTCTGCGCCGTTCCACCGGAGGATAGATCCCCGGGTTCAGGACACCGAGCCAGCCGTCCATAGCCTCATCGCCCACGGCCGGAACTACCAGCATGTCACGCGCCCGAGTCGCCGCGACATAGGCAATCCTGACCGCCTCGGCGCGGTCTCGAGTGGTTTCGAGTTCTTCGTTTTCGAGCAATTCCCAGGGTCGGCACCCCATCAGGCTGAAGGCAGCCAGGTCCCGGTCAAGATCAATGTACCGGTCGGCCCGGGCAATGCTCTGTCGGCAAGTCATGTCTGCCAGGATCACGATCGGATACTCTAAACCCTTGGCCGCATGAACCGTCGTCAACTGAACTCCATCCATCCCTTCTTCGAAGACAGGTGCCTCAGGAGTCCGGCGTTCCGCCTGTTCATGCAGCCACTCAACGAAACCTCGAAATGAGGTTCCTCCTCTGAGTTCGTACCAGCGCGCCATATTGCAGATCCGTCTGACGTTGGCCAGTACCTGGTGCCCGGCCGGACGCAGTGCGAATCCGGCCTGGGCACGCGTGGACTCCAGCAGTTCATTGATCGTCGATACGATAGAACGGCGATTGCGCTCACCGTGGAGGTGCGCCAGAATTTCCAGCGCCCGCGACACGGGCTCGAGTGCCGGAGGCGCCTCCCCTTCCACCCGGCTCAGGGGATTGAGTTTCCCGAACTGATGCCGATACCAGAGCAGGACCCGGTCCGGGATCGAGAAAAGCGACCCTCTTAACGACGCGTACACCTCGAGCTCATCATCCGGGCGCTCGATCGCTGTCAGGGCGGTTCGGATCATCTCGACCTCCTCCCGTCCGTGAAACGAACGGGAGCCGAGCAGAATGTGGGGGACTCCGCGAGCCTCCAGTTCTCTCGCATAGTCGCGTGTCATGTCGTTTCCCCAGGAGACAAAGCGGCGGAACAGAATCGCGAAATGTCCGGGCCGAACCGGGGTCTCTCGCCCCCCGGACGATGGATCGCGGACTACCCAGCCGGACTTCTCGATCGCCCATGCAACAAAACCGGCTATGGCCGCAGGCAGCGAAGCCTCCACCGCTGCCCGCGACAGGTACATCTTCCCGTAAGGCGCCGGTACCGGCAGTGCGAGAATCGAAGGCTGGGAGGGCAACGCGGTTCTTGTCGCGGTAAGCGGCACGTACCCCGGCTGGCCAGCATCGAGATCCAGCGCCATCTCGTCCGCAAAGGCGGCATTGACCAGGGAAAGGACCGGTTCCGCAGAGCGGAAGTTCTCGGTCAGGTGGAGCAGAGGAGTGCCCCACTTCACCAAGCGGCTCTTGATTTCCTCGTAGAGGAGAACGTCGGCACGTCGGAATCGATAGATCGACTGCTTCGGGTCACCGACCAGGAAGAACTTGCCCGGGGCAGGCCTGGCCCGGCGCCAGTCACAGACCGCGGGGTCCTCGCACGCAAGCAGGAACAGCAGTTCGGCCTGAAGAGGGTCAGTGTCCTGGAATTCGTCCACCAGGATGTGGGAAAAGCGGGTCTGGAAATGAGCTCTGACGCCGGGCGCGTCGCGAACCAGGTTCCTTGCCCGGATCAGCAGATCCACGAAGTCCAGGTTTCCGGAGCGTTCCTTGGCACGCTCGTATTGATCGATCAGGAACCGGAATTCCTGCTGAAGATAGACCGCAAGGTCGGCGTCAGCCGCCTGAACAAAGTCTTCCAGCTCTCCGAGAAGCCGTTCCCTTGAATCGAGCACCGCCTTCCTCGGAACCCCTCCCGCGAAGGGCCCCGAACCCAGGTACCGCACCTTCTTAATCTGCCTCGGAAGGTTGACCAGAAAAGCCTCCAGCTGGTCATGGTCCCGCCCTCGCTCCCGTTCCGCGCGGCTGATCCAGGCTTCCAACTCGTAGAGAGGTCGGAGCGACTCCCACAGAGGGTCTCTTCGGTTCGCAGGGCGTCCCGTCGTCTCGACCATCGCCTGAATTCGATCCACCAGTTGGTCGATCTCGCCCTTCCGGTCAAACGGACGCTGCTCCCAGGAGGCACCGAAATCCCGCCAGTCCCGGAACTTCCAGGCGGCGTCCCGCAGTTGACGCGTAGGGGAGTCGCTCGCGCCCTGCTGTCGGGCCATCGATCGATTGAGGACGCGAGAAAACCCGTCGGGAAGGTCGCCCAGGCGGTCTTCAACCCAACGGCGAAAAACCTGGTCGAAGAAGGCGCCGGCCTCCTCTTCTCCAAATTCGTCGAATCCCGGATCCACCCGGGCTTCCACCGGTCGTTCCCGCAGGAGATCTCCGCAAAAGGAGTGAATCGTCCCGATGTGGGCCTCTTCCAGGGTCGAGGCCGCCGTCCAGAGTCGGGTCCTTACCGGCTCGTCGGGAGATTCCGACAGGGCTCGATCGAGTTCCCGGCGCAGGCGGAGCTTTAATTCGCCGGCCGCCCTTCGCGTGAACGTGATCGCCACGATGCTCGAAGGATCCGCCCGCCCCGACCTCAGAATCTCAACGATCCGGCGAACCAGAACGGTCGTTTTCCCGGTTCCGGCCGCAGCTTCGACCATCATGCTGACATCGAGGTCGTGGGCGATCCGTTCTCGAGCTTCGGCGTCTCTCAATCTCACCTGACCACTCACGGCATCGCCCTCAACATAAGCAGGTCCCTAAGCGCCCGGCGATCCTTCCGGGCCACCCTGAGTTCCTCGTACGGTCCACAAATCGAATGGTACTCACAGTTCCGGCAGGCATCTTCTCGCGGTGCCGCAGGCAGGAAACCAGTGTCGATCGACCGGTTGATCAGTTCCAAAACCGCCGACACAGCCTGCCGGCCATTCGCGTTCAAGGGGAAGTCGAGGCGGCGGAACCCTCCCCGTTGAGTGCAGTAATAGAGCCCGCTGCTGATCTCGGTGCCCGGGAACAGTTGCTCCAGTGCTATCGCGTAAAGGAGCGGCTGAAGGCTCTCCCCGCCCCCTACGACCCGGGGTTCCGGCACCGGGGAACGACCTGTCTTGTGGTCAGTTACCCGGAGTGCCCCCGTGTCGCGCCGCTGCTCGACCAGGTCCACGGCACCGCGAACCCGGAAACCTCCCTTCAGAACGACCTCTTCGGTCTGACTTCGTGGATCCCGCCCCGGCTCTTTCGGCAAACCGAAGGAAAGTTCCCATCTGACCGGAAGCCAGCCCTCGTCCGCTGCCATCTCCCTGACCCAGGTCCTGAGATCGACTCGGACCTCCTCGACCTGAGTTTGCCAGATTGCCGGGAGGGCTGGCATGAGTTCCGATTCGTAGGAACCTACGGTCTCGTTCAGAACCTCGTCGAGCAGGTCGAGCAGCCGCTCAACCGGGGCTTGATCAGTCGGGAGAAGGCCTTCTGCTTCGAGTCTCTCAAACAGCCTGAACTGAGTTTCATGGATGAGGCTTCCTCGCACCAGCGGGTTCATCTGCTCTACCGGTTCCCAGCGACCCCTCGGCTGCAGCTTGAGAATTGCGTAAAGGAAGAAACGATAGGGACACCGAGAAAAGTTCTGGAGAGCGGTCGGAGAGAAGCTTCTCTCCGTGAGCAACTGGGACGAAAGAATCTCCTTGACCTCGGGCTCCCGCGGAGCGACGATGCCGTCGTCATCGGACCAAGCCTGCTGCCATCGCTTGTAACGGGCCCGCACCGAACGGGCCAGCCAGGGGTTTACCTGGAGCAGGAACCGCCCTCGTCCCCGGAGATCATTCGAGGTCCCGTACAAAAGCGTCCCCAACCTGGCCAGGTCGAACTCGCTGGGATCGATGGCCGCCATCGGGTCGAGCGGAGCGGGCCACCCCAGGCGGAACGCGCTCTCGACTCCGCTTTCCCGATCGAGTTGAGACAGCTCGGGGAAAGCGCCTTTCACCGCCCGCAACAACTCCAGGGCAAACAGGGAGGGCACCCGACCCCTTCCCTGCATCAGGTCGATTCGGGGATGAGAGACGAACAGCCGGCTTCGGGCAACGCCAACCGCGGCAAGCAGCAGACGACGTTCTGCTGCAATCCCAGACTGACGTGTCTTCAACACCGGATCAAGGATTCGGCGACGGTCATCGAGGAGAATCGGATCTTCGAGCACTTTCCTGGGGAAGAGACCCTCGGCAAGCCCGGGCAGGAAGACCACTTCGAACGAACGTCCGGCCGCCGACTCCACGGGGCCAACGAACACCCTCCCGTAGCGATCCGACGAGGGCGGATCGGTAGTATCGCGGAGCCGGTATTGGAGAACCCTTCGGACCTCCTCCAATCCGACCGGACCAACTTCTCCCATCGGCTCCAGTTCTCGGAGGACGTCCCGAATTGGCTCCCCGTCCTTGAGCGCCTCACCGGCCAACGACTCAAGCCGAACCAGCCACTCTCCCCAGGACAATTGCGAGGGCCAGGCAGCGAGTTGCTCCAACAGCGGAAAAACCACTCCGGTCAGGTCGTCGAGTCTTTCTAGACGCCGATTCAGACCGGCGGCAACCGGCTCTTCCCCTTCGAGCCGGTTCAGCATGACACGAGTCTCAGCCGCCAGCCCGGCCAGAAGCCTCCGCCAGGTCGGCAAATCCCTGGCGCCTTCCGCCCGGTCCAGCAGATCGTCCCAACGCGGGTGATTCTCGAAGGAGAGAAACTCGGCCATCCTCCTCGACGACAGCCCCTCAGCGGCACAATCGAGGAGCGCCATGAATGCGCGCCCCGGCGGGTTTGGCCTCGGAGTGCCACGAGAGAAGTGGGCCGGGATACCGGCGCTCGCCAGGGCGTCGGACAGGGGACCCTGGTAGAAGCCTGCATCTCTGAGCAGAATGGCGATCTCGTCAAACCGAATGCCGAGGTCGGCAAGTGCGAGGATGCGCCGCGCGATCTCCACGCATTCGCGGTCTTCACCGGGTGCCGAGAAGAATTCAAACCGGTCCTTTTCGGAGGGAGGATCGGGCAGCGACTCGGCGAAAAGGAAACGTCGGCAATGATCGAGGAGGTCTTTTCCGAGGACTTCCGGTCCTCCCACCTCACGAGAGCGGGTACCCAGAAGCGAGACCAGGGACCGGATCCCATCACGATCCCAGGCCGGCAGGACCGCGAGGACATCCTCGTGCCATCGCGACAGCGCCGCGGTCAGGTCCATCTCGATACGGGATCCAGGAACGTAGTCGAGAAAAAGCAAATCGGGAGGGACCGGTGGTTCGCGATCGCTCTCGACCCGCTCAAGAGCAAGCCGACGAATCAGGGCCGGGTCGGCCAACCTCCTTGCGGCCAGTTCTCCAGCGAGTTCGTCCAGGATGTCAGCCAGATCAACGTCCTGCTCGTTGCCGCCTCGCAAGGATTCGCCCGATACCCGATTCATCCTCATCTCTTCAGCCGTTCTCGCGACTGCGCGGGGAAAGCCGGGCATCTGGGCGATCGGCTCGAAGTAGCGGAGACGACCCGACTGCGCGAGTCGGTTGACGGAACGAGCGACCAAAGCCTCGAACCCAAGCCCTCCGATCGGGGCCATCCCCTTTTGGACGAGCATCGGGGAGGCTAGCGACAGGAAGAACGACCCTGGAGAGAAACGTTGAACACCGACCAAGCCATTCCCATTTTCGGCCACGGCAAGGGCCAGTTCGTCGCAGGCAGCTTTCATGGGAGCAATCACCGACGACCCTCCCGACCGCGCAGCCAGCCATCGGCGGGCCTCAGCCAGCCGCCCGGAATCGAATGATGTCACGATTTCATTGGAGGCCATGCTTCGCCCTGGCGCCTCCCGGCAAGCCCTCGGAATTGCCGAATCGAAACATCAGAAACGCCAACCCAGGAGATTCCAGAAGTTGAGTTCCCATAAAAATGCCAGCGCTGCCAGCGTCACGAAGGAATAGTGCAGCCGTGCCGCCATTCCCCAGTAGCCGCCCCGCCATGCAAAAAAAGTCACGATCATCATGATCAGCGTCAGCGACCCACTTACGACTGGAAGCACGAGCAGGGTCACCATCGATGCCGGCACCCCTCTCAGGAGGAGCAGAGGGTCTCCAAGCAGGTAAAGAAGTCCCGCCAGGAACGCCAGGTTGATCAGGCTCAGGAAGGAAGCCAGTCCGCGAATCAACGGGTGAGTCACGTCTCTCCGGGCCAGCATCTCGTCGCTTCGACGTACCAGCAGAGACCGGATAACCGGGAACGCCAGGGTAGAAAAGAACAGCAGCCCCGCCAGGGAAACGACCAGGACGTGGAATTCCGGAGATTCGTAATCGGGCAGCTTTTCGAAAGCCAGTTCGGGGTTGTCTCCCAGCAGCAGCAGGGTCCGCCCGTTGGCGGAGTCCACCTTGAAAAGGAGCCTGCCACTTCCTTCGCACTCCCGGAAAGCAAAGGGTTCGTACTCCTGCCATTCCTGAGGTCCCCGGCCCGGCAGCTCGGTGAGCAGCAAACCATCTTTTCCAACGCGAACGTTCGCGTACGCCATCCAGTCAGTCAATTTGTCAATGGTCGTGAAGGGCCGCCGGGTCGGCAGGTAGCTTCCGGTCATCACCTGGGCACGTCCGGGCAAGCCCACCGGTTCCCGATTCGCTGGAGACGGCGTTGACGGAAACCAGTGATCGATTAACGCCGCACTGAAATCCCTGCCGGCCCTCACACCGTCTTCGCTGTTGTAGGCCACGAAAAACCCCACGTGCTGGTCGGGATCCATCCACAACTCGGAGTGGAAGTAAAGCAGCCCTCCCGAATGGCCGACGAGCCTCTGCTCGTTTACCTGTCGGGTGATGAATCCGTATGCCATTCCAGGAAAGCGCGCATCCTGGGTATAGAGTTCGCTCTGCATCCGGCTCACGGTCTCAGGCTGCAGGATTCTTCCCCCGTGGTAACTCCCCGCCTGGAGTTGGGCGATCACAAAGCGGCCCATGTCCTCGCCAGTCGTACTCATTCCCAGCGCCGAAGGTAGACGGACGATCTCAAAATCTGCGCGCTCCAAGCGACCCTCATCAAAGAAGTAACCGCGGGAAAGGTCGTCGGCCAGGCTCGGCTCCAGAGGTTGCGCAATCGAGGTTCTGCTCATGCCCAGCGGATCCAGGATCTTCGAAGCGAGATAGTCGGCCCAGGTCTCGCCCGAGATTTCCTGAACGATCAACGCTCCCAGAGCAGCCCCATAGTCCGAGTAGGCTGCTACCGTGCCGGGGGGGCGGACCCGCTCGGGGAAACTGGCGGAGAGAGTCGATTCCAGGGGTCGGATGTCCGAGAACGCGGGCAACAGCATCCCGAGATAACGTGCCTCGAAGCCGGCCGTGTGGCCCATCAGGTCGGCACTTGTGACCGGCTGAGGATACGCGTCGGGAACCTTGAATTCCTTGAGGTAGGTGTTAACGTCGCGATTGAGGTCGAGCCGATTCTGTTCGGCGAGCTGCATCAGGGCGGTCCAGACGAAGATCCTGGACGTGTCTCCGAGACGGAACAGGGTTGCAGCAGGGTCAACCTCTCGCTCCGTCCTCAGATCGGCCCTGCCGTAGCCCCTGCTGAGAAGAATCTCGTCATCCTTGACCACAACGACCACCGCGCCCGCCAGGTGGTAAGCCTCGAACTGACTGCTCATCAGCCCGTCCACAAATACCTCCAGGTGCTCGCGGGAAAACGGATTCGCCAGCGGAAGGGTAGGCTCGGGCGCGGCAATAGCTGGTCCGGAAGGTAACGGCAACAGTTCCGGCTGCTGTGCGCTCAGGGAACTGCACAGACTCAAACAGAAAACGAGCGCAGCCAGATAACGCATCCAACTCCCCCGAAACACCTGGCGACGGCCCGCAGAAGGCGGTATCCCCGACCGAAATCCCGACCCGTCGAGTCTCTCAGATTATTTTGTCGGCCAATCGTACAGGCCACCGAGATTGGTGACCTTTTCGTAGCCCGCTTTCAGAAGTATTCGCTTGGCCTGGGCCGCCCGCACCCCCCGCGTGCAGTAAACCACAATGGGGCGGTCCCTCTTTCCACCGACCAACGCTTCGACTTCGTTCAGCCGGGCCGGGAGTTCCTGAACATCAATGTTCTTCGCTCCGGGCACGTGCCCGGCGAGATATTCTCGAGAAGTCCTCACATCGAGCAGGAGCGCCTGTTCTTCGGTAACGAGACGATAGGCCAAATCGGGATCGTGATCAGGCAGACCTCCCGCAACCGTCGTCTCGGTAACTCCACAGCCAATCTGGAACAGTACCAGTACGGCAGCGGCAATGACTAGTCTTCGCATCGACGCAAACATGCGTCATATTGTATCCGAGGATCGCGTAAGACCGGGGCGTCCTTCTTCAATTGCCCAGTTCGCCTTGCTCGCCAGGCTGCTGCGGCGGCGGGCTAGACCGGAGCCGGGGGAGGCTGGGGCGGAGACTGGGGCACGGGCGTCGCCCATTCCCGGGCCCTTTGCCCGAACTGCTTGAATTCCCCGCTGACCTGTTCCAGCCGCTCGGCCCAGCCTGGGTCCGCCTGTTGCCCCGCGATCGCGTCGTGAAAATTGACGATCACCGCAGTCAGCGCAAATGGATCCACCACGGCAAACTTGATCACGAGGGCCGCTCCGGCCAGGATACCACCTGAAATCTTCCCGGCGACAGTAGGGACGGTCCAAGCCAGGATCACGCCGGGCAAGCCGATGGCCCCGACAATGGCATAGCTGGCCAGAGCCAGGACGAATCCAGTACCGAGGATCGTCTTCCAGTTCTGCACGTAGAGAACGAGGCCGTCCCGCGCAGCCGACCAGGGATTGCGACTCGCGTGCAAGAGCGTGAAGGAGAGAATCGCCTCGTCAATGTAGCCGAAGCTGTAGTCCAGCACCTGCTTCGAGAAGTTTCTCAGGCTACCGCTGCCGGGGACGAACGAGATCAGCTTGAAAACCGACCGGTTGAAGGCCTTGAGCACGACCCGAACCAACTGATCCACGGCAAACAGGACCGATACACGAACGAAGTGCCTGAAGACTGTCTGGGTGCCATAGCTGATCTGGTCGCTTCCCGCCGGGAGGTTCCCCTCTATCGCCAGGCGGGTAATCACTGAAACGTGGCCCGCTTTGACCAGGTAGAGGACGTAGCGGCGAATCCACTTGACGCCGCTTCCGAACAGGACCCCTCCAACCACCCAGGCAAGCCAGGAAGGCCCGGGAAACGGCCAGGCAACGAAAAGGTAGTAGATTCCGGCCCACCATCCAACGGTCAGGGCCAATACAACCAGCGACACTCCAAGTCGCAGCAGAACGAAAGGGTAAGTCCTGAGAAATATCTTCAGGGCCTTTTCGAATTGGAAATGCATCTCATGCCCCTCCCCGGGCAAATGTCAACGCGCCTTTTCCAACTCCATACGACAGGTGCAACGATTTCCTTCACTTCAGGATGCCTGACGATCCCTCATCCCAACTTCCCTTGGAGCGTTGCCGCTCGGCAATCAAGTCGGAGACCGCTTTTCCAAAGGCCGGCACGGACTCGTCCGCCCGCCCCGGAAGCGTGTAATCACAGTAGGTGCTGAGTGGCGTCTCGTCAACATTGAATTCAATCAGCAATCCGCCCTGAGCGTGGACCGATAGAGGAAAGTCGGCCACCGGAAAAACGCTTCCCGAAGTACCGATCAGCAGCAACACGTCACACTGCGAGATCAACGCCTCCACCATTGCAAGCTCCCGGACCGGTTCACCGAAGAGCACTACATTCGGCTTGAGCCTCTCTCCGCAACGAGAACAGCGGGGAACCGTCCCGGATGAGAGTGCCGACCGGTCGGCGGCTTCCAGTTCGTGGCAGTAACAGCACTGCAGTTGCTGAAAGCTGCCGTGGATCTCCAGTACCTGACGACTGCCGGCCGCAGTGTGCAGGCCGTCGATATTCTGGGTCACAATCCCGTCGATCAATCCGCCATTTTCGAGCTCGGCCAAGGCTCGGTGGGCCGCACCCGGGCTTCGGTCGAGGAGCAAGTCCCCCAGGCAACGATAGAAGTGCCACGCCTTCTCAGGGTAGGAGAGAAACGCCTCGATGGTGGCATATTCATCCGGGTTAAACCGCGACCAGATTCCGTGCTTCCCCCGGAAATCGGGGATTCCACAATCGACCGAAATGCCTGCGCCGGTCAGCGCCACCCTCTTCTTTCCAGCCAGAAACCGCCTTGCCGCTTTCCTTATTGTTTCGAGAGGCGTCATCCCGGGATCAAGATATCAGAATGTGCCGCACCATCTCCAAGGCGCGGGATCGTGAAACTTCTTACTGATTTCGATCGTACAATAGATAGACACAATATGGACACTAACTAGACATACTCTCCCTATTTGACCTCCGTAGAAAGGAACCACCGAAATGAAAAAGAAGTGTAACTGGATGATGGTCCCCATGATGCCGATGATGATGTGGAACATGGCGATGGCGCAGTACTGCAAGCCGCGCAAGGGATGTTCCACGGGAACCGGCTCACCCCAGGCTCACCCCATAGAGCATGGCCATTGCGGATCCCTACCGAAAGACATCGTAGAGACCGCGGTCGAGGCGGGCTTCTTCACCCGTCTGGTGGAAGCGGTTCAGGCTGCCGGACTGGTTGAAACCCTGAAGTCTGAGGGCCCCTTCACCCTATTTGCCCCGACCGACGAGGCATTCGCGAAGGTCCCCCAGGAGGTCCTCGAGGCCGCCCTCAAGGACCCCGAGAAGCTGCAGGCCATCCTGACCTTTCACGTCGTTCCCGGCCGCTACGCAGCCGGCGACCTCGGGGGGATCAGCTCCCTGCGCACCGTCCAGGGTTCTCCCCTGACAGTCGATACGGCTGTCGGCGTCAAGGTCGGCGGAGCCCATGTCATCAAGGCAGACATATCGACCAGCAATGGAGTGATCCACGTCATCGATTCGGTCCTGATGCCCTGACCGCACCACCCGATCGCCGGCCCCACCGCCGGCGATCGGCCTGCTTCTCGACTCGCGCAGGCCGGCCGGTTTTCTCCCGGCCGGCCTCACGGCTCCTTCCACAACACGCTTCCCCTATCCGCAAGCATCCGCCGGAAACGTTTGATCCTGCCCCTCCTTCGCGCTACGCTTAGGGCGGCTCGAGTACGGCTTTGGAGAAACCATCAAATCATCATCAGGGGGTTATCGATGAGCAATAAACTGAGTTCATCACGGCGTGAGTTTCTTAAGCTTACGGCCGCCGGAGGACTGGCGGCCACCTCGTCCCGGATCATTCTGTCCGCACCGGCTATGTCGAGCGCCAAAATCGCTGCGAACGACCGCATCGGACTGGCTACGATCGGGATGGGTATTATCGGTTTCGAAGACACGATGACGGCATTGAAGGTTCCGGGCGTCGATCTCATCGCGGCATCCGATTGCTACGACGGACGATTGACCCGTACCAAGGAAGTCTTCGGATCCCAGGTCGCCACAACCAAGAACTACCGGGAAGTGCTCAACCGCGCGGATGTGGATGCCGTGATCCTCGCTGTCCCGGACCACTCGCACCAGACGTTGGCCATCGAGGCCCTCCAGGCCGGCAAGGCCGTCTACCTTGAGAAGCCCATGGTTCAGAAGATAGAACAGGGCGACAAGTTGATCCAGACCCAGAAACAGACCGGCAAACTGCTCCAGGTGGGAAGCCAGACGATCAGTTCGGTAGTCACCGAAAAAGCCCGGCAACTGTTCCGCCAGGGCGCGATCGGCGAACTGAACATGAGCATGATTCTGATCAGCCGGAATTCCGCTCTCGGCGCCTGGCAGTATTCGATTCCGCTCGACGCCTCAACCCAGACGATCGACTGGAACACCTTTCTGGGTACCGCCCCGAAGATTCCCTTCGATTCCGATCGATTCTTCCGCTGGCGGAAGTACTGGGACTACGGAACGGGTGTCGCCGGAGACATGTACGTCCACCAGTTCACCCAGTTGCACCAGGTCATCACCTCCAACGGCCCGACGAAAGCGATGTCGACCGGAGGAATCCGCTACTGGACCGAGAAACGGGAGGTCCCCGACCTGATTCTGGGGCTCTACGAGTATCCGAAGACAGAGCACTATTCGGCCTTTACGCTTTTCCTGGGAGCCGACTTCGAAGACGGCGGGAACGGCCCCATGTTCCGCCTCATCGGCAACGAGGGAATGATGGACATCGGCGAAAACAGTCTCCGCCTGACCAGAAACGTTCCCCAGGACCCGTCTCTGCAGGAACTGGTTTACGGCTACAATTCCGTGCGGACATTCTCGGAAGCCGAGCAGGCAGCCTGGACCGAGAACTACAAGAAGACCCATGTCGGCGAGACGAAGCCCCAGACCACCAAGGTAAACGGGGACGTCGAGTATGCGGCTCCAGAGGGCTACGATGCCCGCGTCGACCACTTCCGCTTCTTCTTCGAAGCGCTGCGGAATGACGGGAAGGTGGCGGAAGATGCCGTCTACGGTATGCGAGCTGCAGCACCGGCCCTTCTCGCCAACTACTGCTACCGGGAAAACCGGATCATCGAATGGGATCCGGATGCGATGAAGATGAAGTCGTAGAGTTGGTTTCTCTTGGCGGGTTTCGCGTTTCGGGTCGTCAGCAACTGCGAGGACGGATGCCAGGGCTGGCCGCACTCCAGAGATCCAGAAACTCGAAACACGGAACCCGCAACCCGCCTTACTCCTCGAACCTCAGGTAGAACGGGTCCCCGGCAACACGATTTGAGCCGCGCAGCGCGTTGAGGGCCTTGCCGACAACGCCGAATGGTAACGGCTCTACCGTAACGATGTCGGGGATGAAGATTTCCCCTTCCACGTTCACCCGGAAACGCCGCCGCTGCACAGAGTCTTCTATGTTGAAGCCGTGTTCCCCCATGATTCGCGAAGCCTCGGCAATGCTCCCCGGGACGTGTTTCAGGTTCATCCTGACATAACCACGCCGTTCCAGGTTCTCGATCGAGGAGACTCCGACCTCTGATACGAGCGCCGGCAATTCGTCAACGATCCCTTTCCTCCGGTTGCCGGCGACCCGAATCAGGTCTGCAACCACCGCGCTCGTTGTCGCCAGCCTGCCGGCGCCCCGGCCCAGGAAGAGCTGCGGTCCGCAATGCCCTCCTTCCAGATAAACGGCATTCATTTCATCCCGGACGGTCGAGAGCGGGTGTTCGCGAGGCACCAGGGCCGGATAGACGTGAACCTGAATACTGCTGCCGTCATCTTCGAGCCGGGCCGTCGCCAGGGAACGAACCACAAAACCGCCTCCCCCTTCCTCGACTCCATGCTTGGCGGCGAAGTCGAGATCGATGGGAGTGATTCCGGTAATCCCTTCACAATAGATCGATTCCGGTTCCACCCAGCGGTCAAATGCCAGAGCAGCCACGATGGCGATCTTGTCGCGGGCATCGAATCCGCCCGTGTCGAGATGGTGGGCGGCTTCGGCAAAACCCTTCTGCTGAGCGAGTTCGAGCGCGCGTTCGAAGGTCAACCCCTCCTCCATCCGAGTCAGGATGTAGTTGGAGGTCCCATTCAGTATCCCGGTGACCCTCCGGATTCGCTCGCCCGCGAAGCCCCTCAGAACCCGAATGATCGGAATCGAGCCGGCAACCGACGCCTCAAAAGCAAGATCGACCCCATGACTGCGAGCCGTTTCGAACAACTGGCGCATGTGACGGGAAACCACAACCTTGTTGGCCGTGACAACGCTCTTGCCCGAGGACAACGCACGGAGAATGTAGTCGAGAGCAGGCCGTTCTCCGCCAGCGAGTTCCACTACGACCTGGATTTCCGGGTCGTCCAGGACCTCGCCCACGTCACCGGTCACCCCGGGGAATTCGATCTCCCGGGGCTTCGAAGGATTGGCGACGGCAACCCGTGCGAGACGGAGATCACCCCGTTCCCTCTCCCGTTCGAGCAGGAACTCAACGACTCCGGTACCGACCGTGCCGAACCCAATAACTCCAACCGTGACCGACTCTCTGTTGTTCATCGCAAATCTCTCCTCGAGCGAACCCGACTCAGTATCGCAGATCGAAGCCATGAATTCCCCTTCTCCTGGTTGGCCATTCTCTCCCAACCGCGCGGCGGGTTAGAATGAAATCCCCGCTTGGTTCTGACAGCAAGTGAACTGTCGGAGGGCGAACAAATCACGAAACAGGGAGACAACTCGTGAAGAAGACTCTTTTGTTCATTTTCCTTCTCTCCATGGTACCCGCCGCAGCGCAGACCAAACTTCTCCGATTTCCCGACATCTACGGGGATGAGGTCGTTTTTTGCTACGCGGGTGATATCTGGAAGGCACCGACTACCGGGGGCACCGCAACCCGCCTCACGGCACACCCAGGCCAGGAACTCTTTCCCAAGTTTTCACCCGACGGGAAGTGGATTGCCTTCACGGGCCAGTATGACGGGGATGAGCAGGTTTACGTCATTCCCAGCCGGGGAGGTATTCCCAAGCGCCTCACCTACTACCCGGCTCACGGGCCGCTGCCGCCCCGCTGGGGATACGACAACCAGGTTTACGGGTGGACCCCGGATGGGAAACAGGTGCTCTTCCGGTCACTTCGGGACGAGGACACGCTGCGCACGAACTCGGCGCTCTACACCGTGTCGATCGAAGGAGGCCTGCCGGAGATGCTTCCGATGCCCAACTCCGGAGCCGGCGACTTCTCCCCCGATGGGCGCCGACTGGTCTATTCTCCTCTGTTCCGCGATTTCCGGACCTGGAAACGCTACCACGGTGGCTGGGCCCAGGACCTGTACATCTTTGACCCGGCCGACGACAGCGCGAAGGTCATTGCCCCGTCCAAGTGGACCGAGCGCGACCCGATGTGGATCGGCAACGCGATCTACTTCGCCTCCGATCGTGACGGTACGCTCAACCTGTATCGCTATGACGCCGGGAACGGCCGCGTGGAAGAACTCACCCACGAAAAGACGTGGGACGTCCGATGGCCCTCCTCGGACAACCAGGGGCAGATCGTCTACGAATTGGACGGCGCTCTCCGGGTCTTCAACGTTCGTTCGAGGGAAAGCAAGGGGATCGACATCTTCGTCCCCAACGACGGGCTTGCCATGCGACCGTCCCACTACTCCGCCGCCAACAACATCGAAGATTTCGAGCTTTCTCCGAAGGGCGAACGGGCTCTCTTCGTCGCTCGGGGCGATATCTTCACGGCCCCCATCGAAAATGGCGCCACCCGCAACCTTACCGACACTTCGAACGCTCATGACAAGCACGCCCGCTGGTCACCCGACGGACGGAAGATCGCTTTCATTTCAGATCTCACCGGCGAAGACCAGGTCTACACGATTGCCCAGGACGGCTCTTCCAAACCGGAACAGTTGACGACCCAGTTTGCCGCCATGCTTTACGCCCCCGAATGGTCGCCCGATTCGAGCAAGCTGGCTTTCTCAGACAAGGACGGCAAGCTCTACGTCCTGCAACTTTCCGATCGGTCGGTAAAACAGGTCGCGGACGACGAATACGGCGACATCTCCGATTACACCTGGTCGCCGGACAGCCAATGGCTGGCCTTCAGCCTGTCCCAGGAGAACGACTTCCAGGCGATCTACCTCTGGTCGGAGGCCGCGGACTCTCTCTTGAAGGTCAGCGAGCCCTACTTCAACGAGTGGAACCCCACCTGGGATCCCAAGGGCAAGTATCTCTACTTCCTCTCCGACCGGGAGTTTGCTCCCCAGATTTCTTCCATTGAATGGAACTACGCGGGAAACCGGGAAACCGGAATTTTCGCCTATACCTTGACCGGAGATACCGCCAACCTGTTCCCGCCCCGGGACGACGAAGTGACCATCAAGCCCGAGGTCGAAGAGAAGAAGGGGGAGGAGAAGCCCGCCACGGATTCCGCAGCATCGGGCAAGCCGGAGCCAATCAAAATCGAAACCGATGGGCTCAACCAGCGAGTCATCCGGATTCCGGTGACGCCGCACAACATCCGGGCCCTGCTTTCCACCGACAAGTACCTCCTCTACGTGACCAGCGGAGCCCCGTTCTACGGCCGTCCGTCTCCCGAAAAGGTGATACTGCGGGTCTTTGATCTCGGAGAACGGGAAGACAGCATCCTCGTCGAAGGCATTTCCGGACTCGCCCTCAGCGCCGACGGAACCAAGGTTCTGGTTCGGGAAGGCCGGGCGTACAAGCTCTACGACGCCCGACCCAAGGCCAAGGATGCCAAGACGGTCTCAACCAGCGACCTGATGGTTGACCGGGTCCCCGCCCAGGAATGGGCCGAGATCTTCAACGAAGTCTGGCGCCGTTACCGTGACTTCTTCTACGTCCGCAACATGCACGGGTACGACTGGAAAGCAATCGGGGACCGCTACCGGAAACTGCTCCCGTACGTCGCTCACCGTTCCGACCTGAACTACGTGCTGGGAGAAATGGTTGCCGAGTTGAGCATCGGTCACGCCTATATCGAGGGCGGCGACTTCGAAATTCCCGAACGCCCGAAAGTCGGCCTGCCCGGCGCGCGCTTTGAACTCGACAAGGCGGCGGGACGTTATCGAATCTCCCGGATTCTGAAAGGTCAGAACGAAGAACCGAAGTACCGGGCTCCACTGTCGGAAGTCGGCGTCGATCTGAATGTGGGCGACTACGTTCTGGCAATCGACGGCGAGCAGTTGCTCGGAACCGACAACCCATACCGGCAACTGCTCTACAAGACCGATCCGGTTCGCCTGACGGTCAGCTCGACTCCGACGATGGAGGGTGCCCGTGAGGTCCAGTACACTCCGATCTTCGACGAAAGCCCGCTTCTTTACCTTGACGTCGTGGCTGAAAAGCGGGCGTACGTGGAGCAGAAGACCAGCGGACGCGTGGGCTACATTCACATACCCGACATGGGGTCCTCAGGGATCTATGAGTTCATCAAGTGGTTTTACCCCCAGATCCGGAAGGAGGGGATGGTCGTCGACGTCCGATCAAACGGTGGCGGCAATGTCTCCCAGTGGATTCTCGAGCGTCTGGACACTAAACTTCTCGGAACCCGCTTCGGGTACTCGAGCGAACACCCCAGCACCTACCCCTACACGGTCTTCTACGGCCACCTCGTCTGCCTGATCAACGAGACCTCGGCCTCCGACGGTGACATCTTCCCCTACCGCTTCCGCGAGGCTGGGCTCGGGCCCCTCATCGGAAAGCGCACCTGGGGTGGCGTGGTCGGAATTTCCAACCGCGGGCCGCTGATCGACGGCGGAACGGTCTACGTTCCACTGCAGGGGACGAATGACGTGAAAGGCAACTGGATCATCGAGGGAGAAGGGGTTTCTCCCGACATCGAAGTGGAAAATGACCCGGCTGACGTCATCGCCGGCCGGGATCCGCAACTCGACCGGGCCATCGAAGAGGTCATGAAGAAGGTGGTCAGCGAACCGAGGAAGCTGCCCTCACGTCCTCCCGACCCGGTCAAGAACGTTACTCCAGCACCTTGACCCGGATGTTGCGGTAACGAACGAACTGATTGGTGTAGTCCCCGCCGCCGTGAACCTGGAGGGCGATCCCCCCGGTTTCAGGGTGGCGGGCTTTCGTTTCAGTCCACTCCATGATCTTGACCCCGTTGATCCAGGTGACGATGGTGGGCAGCGCTCCGCCGGTGATCCGGGCCCGCAGCTCATTCCACTGTCCGTGCCTCCAGAAGAACTTCCAGGAGGCAGGAAGAACCGCAAGGGGAATCGGTGCGCCCGAAACCAGTTCGATCCGGTCAGGGCTGTCGAGAAATCTGAAATTCTGAATATTGGGGTCGCCCCCCAGACCTTCACCGTAGACACCCATCAGGTTTCCCCCTTCGTGGTAGTCGACCATGGCCTGGTAGGCTTTGCCGTCTTCGGTGCTGCGAAGGAACAACCCGCTGTCGGGACCGAAGTCGTTGTTCATCTCGAGGACGACTTCGAAGTTGCCAAACTTCCGATCGGTGATTACGATCCCGCCGTTTCCCGGAACATCCTGGGTTCCGACGATGGCACCGTCCTCTACAACCCACTTGCCGCCCGACTGATGGTTGCTGGTTGCGCTGTGCCCGGTTGCGGCGCTGACGTGCCACCCAGAGAGCGAAGACCCGTCGAAGATCGTCTCGTATCCATCATCCCCATTCTGGACCGCTGCCATACAGGCCAGGCTCACGATCACCAGGCCAACCAGGACTGTTCCCATAATTCCGCGCATAAGGCCTCCTTTCCCGTCTGAATTGTAGGCTCTGCATGACCAAGGCTCAAGGAAGTTTCCCTGGTTTGGAAGGAACCTGGACTTCACGGTATAGTCGTCGGGGAATTGAACCGCTGAAACAGAAAACACACCTATCGGGACTTCACGATGAAACAGCGCGCACCTGAGAGAGTTGGGATTCTCACCGGAGGAGGAGATTGCCCGGGACTAAACGCGGTAATCCGCGCCGTCGCCAAGCCGGCCATCCTGGCCGGGATCGAAGTGATCGGCATCGAAGATGGCTACCTCGGCCTGATCGAAGACCGCATGAGACCGCTTCGCTACGAGGATGTGAGCAACATCCTCACCCTGGGAGGAACGATCCTCGGGTCCTCCAACAAGGCCAACCCGGCCAGCTATGCCGTCCCCGACGGCAAGGGCGGCTGGCAGAAAGAAGACGTTCGAGACCGGGTGATCGAGCACGCCCGTCGCGCCGGACTGGAGACGATCTTTGTCATTGGTGGGGATGGAACCATGAGCGGGGCCTCCCAGTTGATCGACAGGGGGCTCAACTTCATCGGAATTCCCAAGACGATTGACAACGACCTCTGGGCGACCGACATCACGTTCGGGCACGACACCGCCGTCAATACTGCGGCGGAAGCGCTCGACAAGGTTCACGACACGGCCAGCAGTCATCATCGTGTGATGGTGGTGGAGTTAATGGGCCGCTATGCCGGCTGGCTGGCACTGCACGCCGGAGTCGCGGCCGGCGCCGACGTCATCCTGATCCCCGAGATTCCTTTCGACATTGAGAAAGTCATCGAGACATGCCGGGAACGCAGCCAACACGGTAAGAAGTTCACCATCATCGCGGCTGGAGAAGGTGCGATACCCGCCGGCGGGAAACAGTTCGTCGATCATGTTGACGTGACCTCGCCCGACCCGATTCGACTGGGTGGAATAGCCAAGTGGGTCTCCGACCAAATCGAGGAGCACGGTGGGCTGGAGGCCCGTTCCATGGTGCTGGGCCACATCCAAAGAGGAGGCACGCCGACACCTCATGACCGCCTCCTGGCCACCCGGTTCGGATTTCACGGCTACGAACTGCTCCTCGAGAACCGGCTGAACGAACTGGTGGTCAGCAAGGGCGGGCAATTGGATTCGGTCCCAATCCATTCTGTGGCCAACAAGGTGCGCCGGGTTCCCCTCAACCTCTCAACACTTCGCGCCGCCCGGGCTGTCGGCACCTGTTTCGGAGATTGAGTCACGGTCTCGACCTGACTATGCGGACCTGTCGGCCTGGTCGAGCCGGTTCGAGGCCTCGAGATGCAACATTCCAGAGGAATGAACTTATGAAGAACCTGATTTCGCGGATCCTTCTGGGCGGCTTACTGGTCAGCTTTTTTGTGCCAACCGCTTCTCGGGGCCAGGCCCCCGGCTCCGGGGCCATCAGTGTGACAGGCCTGCAGTGTGACCATCGGGTCAATCCCCTTGGGATCGACGACACGGCTCCCCGATTTTCCTGGAAGCTGGCGACGGACCGCGAGGGAGTGGCCCAGGGCGCCTACCAGATCCAGGTGTACCAGAACAGCTCGGAAACGCCCGTTTGGGATTCGGGCCGAACCGAGTCTGCACAATCGGTGCTGGTCCCGTACTCCGGCCCGCCGCTGCAGTCCTTTGAACGGCTCCGCTGGAGAGTCCGTGTTTGGGACGATAGCAACGTCGATTCAGGATGGAGCGAATGGGCAAACTGGGAGATGGGGGTCCTCTCCCCCTCCGACTGGCAAGCCGACTGGATTTCTTTCCCCGACGGGGGCGCGGACAAGTCGGTCCCGAGCCCTTACCTTCGCCGGTCCTTTCAACTCGACGGGCCGGTGGCATCCGCCCGGCTCTACATCACCAGCCTGGGTCTCTACCTGGCCCAGATCAACAACGAACCAGTCTCAGACCTGGTGTTCACGCCCGGCTGGACGAGTTACTCCAAGAGACTCCAGTACCAGGTCTTCGACGTCACCGGGTTGCTCCGCCAGGGGGACAACGTTCTCGGCGCGATTTTGGGGGATGGGTGGTACCGGGGCTATCTTGCATTCAACAACAAACGTGCGACCTACGGAGACCAACTCGCCCTGCTGGCGATGCTTCGAGTCGAATACAGAAATGGAAGAGTGGAGACGGTGGGAACCGACCGCAACTGGAAGGGAACCACCGGACCGATCCTGATGTCGGACATCTACATGGGAGAGTCCTACGACGCCCGTCTCGAGATGCCAGGCTGGTCGTCTCCCGGCTTCGATGACTCGAACTGGCGGTCGGTAGCTGGATATGACCACACGAAGTCGACCTTGATCGCCGCCGCCGGGCCTGCGGTTCGACGAACCGAAGAGCTGAAGCCGATCGACATCCTCCACACGCCCGAAGGCGACACCGTGGTTGACATGGGCCAGAACATGGTGGGCCGGATCCGGCTTCAGGTCCAGGGCAAAAAGGGCGAAGTAGTCACCCTCCAACATGCCGAGGTGCTCGACAAGGAAGGCAACTTCTACACCGAGAACCTGAGGGCCGCCAAACAGACCGTTTCATACACGCTCAAGGGAGAGCGCCGGGAGACCTACGAGCCGCATTTCACCTTTCAGGGCTTCCGCTACGTGAAGGTCAAAGGGTGGCCGGGAGAACTGAACAAGGACGATCTTACCGGAATCGTAATCCACTCCGACATGGAACCGACCGGCGAATTCGAGTGCTCCGACCCGCTGATCAACCAGCTTCAGCACAATATCGTCTGGGGCCAGAAGGGCAACTTCCTGGACGTTCCCACCGACTGTCCCCAGCGTGACGAGCGTCTGGGATGGACCGGGGATGCCCAGGTCTTCGTCCGAACCGCCTCGTTCAACATGGACGTTGCGGCATTCTTCACCAAGTGGCTTGGAGACCTGGCGGTCGATCAGTACGAAGATGGACGCGTTCCCCATGTCATTCCCGACGTTCTTCCCGACGGTGCAGGATCCTCCGGTTGGGCCGATTCGTCGGTCATCATCCCCTGGAGCCTGTACGTTCGATACGGGGACCGGCGGTTGCTGGAGACCCAGTACCCGAGCATGAAAGCCTGGGTTGACTACATGGATGGCCAGGCCGGGGACCGCCACCTCTGGACTACCGGTTCTCACTTCGGCGACTGGCTTTCCGCCACCTACCACGACTGGTCGTTCCCGGCTGCGGCCACCGACAAAGATCTCATCGCCACTTCCTTCCTGGCCCACTCGTCCGACCTGTTGGCCCGCACCGCAGAGGTCCTGGGCAAGGAAGACGATGCCCGCAAGTACCGCGAACTCTTCCAGCACGTCCGGAAAGCGTATCAACGCGAGTTCATGACCCCCGCGGGAAGGCTCTCTCCCAACACCCAGACCGCCTACGCCCTGGCGCTTCGGTTCGACCTGCTGCCCGAGGACCTCCGGGCGCAAGCCGCCCAGCGCCTGGTCGAAGACATTCGCAGAAAAGGCACCCACCTTTCGACCGGCTTTCTGGGGACCCCTCACCTCTGCCACGTCCTGTCCGAGAACGGGCTCACCGACGTCGCCTACGAACTGCTTCATCAGGACACCTATCCTTCCTGGCTCTACCCGGTGAAGAAGGGGGCGACGACGATCTGGGAAAGGTGGGACGGAATTCGACCGGACGGCAGTTTCCAGGATGCCGGGATGAACTCCTTCAACCACTACGCGTATGGAGCCATCGGTGAGTGGCTGTACGGCGTGGTGGCGGGGATTCAGCCCGACGAACACGATCCGGGCTTTCACCACGTCACCATCGCCCCCGAGCCGGGCGGGAAACTGACCTGGGCCCGGGCAGCGCTCGATTCACCGTACGGGCGCATCGAGTCGCGTTGGGAGATCAAGGGTGACCAGATCGTATTGGACGTCGCTCTCCCAGCCAACACGCACGGGACGATTCTCCTGCCCGGCTCCGGCCGGGACACGAGGGCTGAGGTGGAATCCAGCCTCTCGGGACACAAGGCGGTCCGCTCGGTCACCTTTGACGGCAAGCAGGTTGTGATCGAGGCGGGCCCTGGCACCTATCAGATCACCTATCCCTGGGCGCCCGCTGCAAAGAACTGAGGGGGGCTAACGTGAAACCACGGTAGGATAAGCTTCCAGCTTGTCTCCGTGATCGAAGCCACCAAACCCGGAGACCGGAGACCCGAGAACCCGAGACAGACACAGAGCCGGGGTTAAGGCGCAGCCACGGCCCCGGGTTCTTGCGGCGGAGTTTCACTCTCTGAATGGTCCGGCGGCCGCCGGGGGCGGGGCAGACTTGAAACTTCAATTTGGAAGAACTGGATGGTTGGGAGGGTTCGGTTGCGTCGTGTGTGAGGCCGAGGCGGTGGAATCGAGTTCGCAGAAGGTTTTCGCACCGAAGGTGCAGGGTCATTTCGAGCCTGGGGCAGCGCCCCAGGAACTGCGTCGATCGCATGGTCCAAGAGCGATGAAAGCGCGATTCAAATTGGAAACGCCCGGCGGTGATGACGAGTCGGCCACCGGGTTTCGCCTCCATGATTGCGCTTTGGCAGGTGACCCTGCCATGTGACCGGGGTCGGATGAATCGCACTTTCAGTGCTGCATCGCCACCTCGGCACCCTTTCCCGGGGCGTTGCCCCCGGGCTGGAAATGACCCTGCGCCGTTGGCGCGGTGGTCTGGTGGTTGCCCCACAGTTTCACTCTGTGAATGATCCCCGCAGCGCCGCCGGGGCGGGGCTGACTTGAGAACGTCTTCCTCTCCCTGCTGACTCCCCCCTTAGTTCTTGGTGGAGGCAATGATCTTGAGCGCGTTCTCGCGGTAGACCTTGCGGAGAACGTTGTCGGGAAGTGCGAATGCGTTGAGCGCCCAGTGGTAGCCGAATTGCCCTTGCTCGTAGAAATGCTCGTCACCTGATTCCAGGATTCGGAAGGTGATCCGGTACATGCCCGGATTCGCTTCCATGTCGGTCCCATAGACGAGCCGATCCTGGTACTTCTGGTAGAACTTCGCCACGAACCTGGGAATCGTCGCGGTCTCGGCGTAGCGGGCCGCGATGTCGGCATAGAGGTTCGGGAAACGATCGAGCATGGTCCCCAATCGGTTCAGATCGTATGAGCAGTTGGCAAAGTGGCAGGCAATAAACGTCGTCCGGGGATGACGTTCACAGGCACCTTCCAGGGTCTGCATCAACTCCTCGTGGGTCAAGATTCCAGGCTGGTTGTCGAGACGCCACTCGAAGGCGTTCATCAAGCCGTCGTTGTGCGCATCCATCGGGAGGTACATCCAGTAGGGCTCGGCCACGTGAATGTTGATCGGAAGGCCCAGATCGGCGCACTTCTCCAACAAGGGGTCCATTCTGGGGTCGTTGATGTGCATTCCCCAAGCCTTCGTAGGCGTGCTGTAAAAGAGACCTTTACCCTTGTCTCCCAGTTCGCCCACTCCGCGGGCCCCAACCCGGACGCAGCGTTCCAGTTCCCGGACCGCCGCTTCCCCGTAGCCAGGCTGGTCATAGCCGGTGTAGTCGAATCCGCACCAGACGTCGAACCGGCCCGGGTACTTCCCGGCGTACTGGGCATAGATCTGATCAAACTTCTCCCCGGTGGCGTAGGTCATGACGATCGTCTTCTCAATCCCGACCTCGTCCATGAGTTTGACCCACCGGGCGATCTCTTCGTCCGTCTTGGCGTACATCGTGAGAATGCATGTCGATCGCCGGATAACGGGCACGGTCAACCTGGGTCTGGGGGATCTGGTAGGCCGACTCGGGTCGGTAGTCCTTCAGGAGAAGTGTTTCGGGCGTGTCCGTCTCTCCCTCCTGCGCGGCGGCTATCAGGCCGCCCACGCAGAGGAGAAGTACCGCGATGATCCATCGATATTTCATTGAGTTATTCCCTCCGGGAGAAACCGGCCGTCAGAGCCGGATGAATATCTTCCGCTCAAAGAGCCAGTTGACCAGGTACCAGTCCATCCAGAGGACAATGGCGGCGGTGATGAATTCCACGAATACCGTTCCTCCCCAGAAAAGGAACCCTTCGGTGAAGGGCGCAACCACGGTGTGGAGCCAGGCATCCCCTCCGAGATGAGCGAAGATGTAGATAAACAGCGGGTTCATCCCGAAAACAATGGCGAACTTCAGCCACCGCTTGTATCCCTTGACATCGATGACCCAGTAGCAGAGCGCCAGCGCAATCAGACACCAGCCGCCGGAAACGATCACAAAGGAAGAGGTACAAATGCGCTTGATGATCGGGGTGATGGGATCCAGGCTGTAGCCGATCACGACTCCGATCAAACCCCAGATCATCAGGGTCTGGATCTTCTTGGTCCAGGTCCGACTGCTCATCAGCACGTAACCTGCCATGACTCCCCACATCGTGTGGGCAGTCGTCGGAATCGCGTTGAACGCGACCCAGTGACCTCCGGAGAGCTTGCCCATCAAGAGATAATCGACCCAGGATCCGAAGTTCTGATCCGGAGTGAAGGGCTGGTTGAACCCGGCTATCGGCCACAATCGGTAGAGGGCTTCACTGAGAACCAGCAGGCCAATCGTGAAGATTAATTGGGTACGCAACGATTTGCGCATCATCAGGAAGGCCACCAGGTAGGTGAAGGAGAGTTGAGCGAGGACGTTCCACAACTCGAAAACAAGGTGACCCGCTGCCTGAACGTACAGGCCCACTCCGAACGCGAGCAGGAGAAACGAGCGCATCAGAGCGTGCTTCAGGGTCACGGAGTAGCTGTCGCCCCGGTCCCAGCGCTTGGCAAAGGAAAACGGCATTGCCACGCCCACGATGAACATGAAGAAGGGCTGCACGAGGTCCCAGAAATGGAGGCCGTTCCACGGATGGTGCGTAAACTGAGTCGCAATCGTCGCGATCCAGGTCCCCTTCGTTTCAGGAGACAGGAGCGACTCGTAAATCCCGGCGCTCTCCGCCACCAGCAGAAACATGGTCATGCCGCGAAAGAAGTCCAGCGAGGTCAGTCGACCCTGCTTGTTCAGGAGTTTCTCAGGAATTGTCGTCATCTAACATGATCCCCCTCAATAAAAGATACCGACCGCAGGCCGCCTC
Source organism: uncultured Acidobacteriota bacterium (assembly GCA_963777605.1). Taxonomy (GTDB): domain Bacteria; phylum Acidobacteriota; class UBA6911; order RPQK01; family JAPXNP01; genus CAVZRV01. The sequence goes on along the minus strand of CAVZRV010000029.1, from coordinate 176,548 downwards.
CCCGGAGTGGCGGCTCAGAGCGCCCAGGGTCGGGCGCCCGGAGACACTGGAAACCCCGGAGACGTTTCATGAGGATACGTCCGCGTAATCCGACCTGCAAGCCCGGGATTGGAAGATCCTTGAAAACACGTGCCCGGAAATCCGGTCATTCGTCCTGGAGCAGGGACCCTAACCGCTTCATCAGGACTCCCCGGGATTCCTCGAAAGCAATCCTATACCTTGAGTCCGTCGAAGATTCAACAGCCGACCCCTGCCGACTTTGCGAAGGGCTTGAGCGAATCTCTATAATGACCCATCTATGCCGGTGGACCTGACAATCGAAGAACAGTTGGCTTACCTCGCGAAAGGCGCAGCGGAGGTGATTACCGAAGACGAGTTGCGCCAGAAACTTACCTGGTCCGCGAAGACCGGAACGAGACTGACGGTAAAGGTTGGTTTTGACCCGACGGCACCTGACCTTCACCTGGGGCACACCGTGCTGATTCGAAAGATGAAGCACTTTCAGGACCTGGGCCATCGGGTCGTCTTCGTAATCGGCGACTTCACTGGACTGATCGGCGACCCGACCGGGCGCAACAAGACCCGGCCGCCGATGACCCGGGAAGAGATCCTGGTGAACGCGGAAACATACAAGACGCAGGTATTCAAGATCCTCGACCCGGAGAAGACGGTCATCGACTTCAACAGCCGATGGCTGGGACAGTTGAACGCCGACGACTTCATTCGTCTGTGCGGTCGCTACACCGTCGCCCGAATGCTCGAGCGGGACGATTTCTCCAAACGAATGGCGAGCCAGCAGCCGATTTCCATTCATGAGCTGATCTATCCATTGGCCCAGGCTTTCGACAGTGTCTACCTGAAGGCCGACTTCGAAATGGGTGGCACCGACCAGAAGTTCAACCTGCTGGTGGGCAGGGACATCCAGCGGGAGTACGGCCAGGTTCCGCAGGTCCTGTTGATGGTGCCGATTCTCGAGGGATTGGACGGCGTCGAGAAAATGAGCAAGTCGCTCGGCAACTACGTGGGAATCACTGACCCCCCCGAGGAAATGTATGGCAAGCTCATGTCGATCACCGATGAACTCATGTGGCGCTACTACGAAGTGCTGACCGACCGATCGCGTGCAGAGATTGCCCGCCTGCAAGAACAGGTCAAGAGCGGCGAACTGCACCCTGTAAAGGCAAAGGCATCACTTGCGTTCGCGATCGTGAAGGGGTTTCACTCGGTCGAGGCCGCCAAGTCGGCGGAAGAACATTTCGACCGGGTGTTTCGACAGAGGGAAGAGCCGGAAGAAATGGCCTTGTTCCAGGTTTCGTCTCCCGGCGGGCCGTTGCTGCTGGCCGATGTCATCGCCCAGGTCGAGTTCGCCGCATCCAAGTCGGAAGCCCGCCGCCTGATCAAGCAGGGAGGCGTCTCGATCAACGGTGACAGGGTCTCAGACCCGGCGTTCGAGGTCGTCTCCGGGACTCTGGACGAGTTTGTCCTTCGGGTCGGAAAGCGCAAGTTCGGCCGAATTCGGGTCAACTGAGAGATCTGCAGGGCGGGTCCTCAGACGATTTCAAGACGCGGTGCCCCGCGCTTTCGAGAGCGCTAAGAGCCCGGTCGAGGTCGAATCCCCGCACCAGGAAGTAGTCGGTGTCAAAGGTGGACACCGCAAAGACACTGATCCCTTCAGCGGCAAGGATCGACGTGAGTCCGGACAGGATTCCAACCAGGGAGAAATCAAGGGTGCCGAGGACTCCCACACAGCGCCATCCCCGTTCCGACCTGAGATGGGTAGGGACGGAGTCTTCCCGGCAGACGACCGACAACTCCCGGGGCGTTCGTACCAACGCGGTGAACCCCGCCACCGGAAGCCAGTCCGGCATGGCGGTATCTGAGTCAAGTCGAGTCACTGCATAAGATCCCGCAAGGACTTCAAGTTCGAGGGAGGAAGGATTCGGATGACGCATCGCAGTCAGGACAAGTCGAACGGCACTGGTTGGCTAACGCGGAAAACACCCAGCTCTTCAGGCTCGGTCACAGTCGTGAAGGTTTTTGAAGAAAGTCCCGTTTGCCCTCTCCACGAGTTCAGCCAGGTTGGCCGCATCGAGGCTCATCCGACCGGCGATTTCATCGGCTGACATGTGCTCGTAGTGCCGAAGCATGAACACTTCGCGAAGCTCCGCAGGCATTTCCTTCAAGGCATGCATGATATGCCGGAACAGTGCATCCCGACGCTGATGTGTAAACCCCATCAATGGTTGGGCCATTGCCGCCTCCTTTTCCTATTCGAGAGTTACGCTCCCGTGGAACCCTTTATTCTGATAGACGCTTCAGAGGGCCAAATAGTTTAAACGAGGGCGCCACAAGATTCAGGAGACGGCTTCGACATCGAGCGAGACGTCGAGCGCCGGAGCACTGTGGGTGAGCCATCCGAGGGAGATCAGGTCAACGCCGGCGGCCGCATATTCCACCGCCAAATCAGGTGTGATTCCTCCCGACACCTCGGTGATCAGCTTCCGGTTCACGAACCGGACCGCCTCACGGACCTGGTCGATCGACATGTTGTCGAGGAGCACCGCGTCGATCGGTTGCTTCACGGCAACAGCCAGCTGTTCCATCGTGTCAACCTCGACTTCCACCTTGACCATGTGCCCGACGTTGTAGCGAACCCGGCGCACGGCCTCCTCGATGCTGCCCGCCACCGCCAGGTGATTGTCCTTGATCAGCACGGCGTCATCGAGTCCAAACCGGTGGTTGAAGCCTCCCCCGCTTCGTACAGCGTACTTCTCCAGCGTCCGGAGTCCGGGGGTGGTCTTGCGAGTGCAGACAATCTTGGCCGGGTGCCCGTCGAGGCGATCGACGATCCAGCGCGTGGCCGTGGCGATACCCGAAAGGAGAGCCAGAAAATTGAGAGCGGTGCGTTCCGCAGCAAGAATCGAGCGGGCTTCACCCTCGACCAGGGCCAGCAACTGCCCTTCCTTGATCCGGTCCCCATCGCCGGCCAGGAGTTCCACCTCCACCTGGGGGTCCATGATCTGGAAGGCAAGTGTCGAAACCAGGAGACCGGCCGCGCACCCATCTTCCCGGCTGACCAACCTGCCCTTGGCCCGAGCCCCAAGCGGGATGATGGCATCGGACGTCAGGTCCCCGACCCGACCTAGGTCTTCCATGAGAGCACGACGAACGAGGTCTTCGCACAGAATCCGGGGCAGTTTCATTCGATCCTCCGCACCTATTTGAAAATCTTCTGTTAAATCGCTTTTCTAGCCGTCAGGAACCCAAGGTGCACGACACAAGGGCAGGACGGTCGGGGAAAGGTGTCATCAGAAAGCCCTGGCAAGAGCCCCTTCGCCGGAGTAGGACAAGGGATCGGTCAGGACCAGGCGATGGCTCCACGACTCGCTGGCTTCGGGGTAGTCGCTCCGGAAGTGCACCCCACGGCTTTCCTGCCGCATCTGCGCCGCCGTTGCGATCAGACGTCCAACCGTGATCATGTTGCGCACCTCCCCGAGGCCGATCGAACGGTCCGACTCCCGCTCGTTGAACTCATTGAGCGCTTCATTCAACCCTGACTCGTCACGGATCAGTCCAACCCGCTCCCACATCAGGCGACGAATTCGCTCCTTGAGTTCGTCCCTCCCAAAGGTCACACCGAGTTCGAGCCCGCTGGCAAAGGGAGCCCGGATCTTGCGAGGTCTCCAGGCGTCCTTGACGTCCTCGGCAACCCGCTTGCCAAAGACGAGGGCTTCGAGCAGGGAATTGCTGGCGAGACGGTTGGCCCCGTGAACGCCGGTAGCGGCGACCTCGCCGCAGACCCAAAGTCCCTCGAGAGAGGTGCGGCCCGCGCAGTCCGATTCCACTCCGCCGATGTGGTAGTGGGCAGCCGGGGTCACCGGAATCCGCTCGCGCCGAGGATCGAGGCCCAGTTCACGGCAGAATCGAAATACCGTCGGAAACCGTTCCGGGAAGGTGGCACCGACTGCTTTGGTAGCATCCAGAAATACCTGTTCCCCGCCTTCCAACTGGGCCCAGATCGCCCGAGCCACAACGTCGCGAGGCCCGAGTTCAGCCAGCGGATGCTGGTCAACCATGAACCGGTCGCCCTGGGAATTGACCAGAATCGATCCCTCACCCCGGAGCGCCTCCGTCAGCAGGGGAAGTGGATTGGATTTGGCGTCCAGCGCGGTCGGGTGGAACTGAACAAATTCCAGGTCGGCCAGCCGGGCCCCCGCCCGGGCCGCCATCGCCAGGCCGTCGCCGGTCGATTCCAACGGATTGGTCGTCCAGGAGTAGAGTCCGCCCACTCCACCCGTAGCGAGAACAGTCGCGCCGCCGAGAAAAGCGGTCAGGTTTCCGTCCGGTCCGGCGGCAAGCACCCCCAAAACGCGGTTTCCGTCAACCAGGAGGTCCAAAACTCCCCAATCCTCGTAGAGTGCGAGCGAAGGAAGTCCGCGCACCGCGCCAACCAGGGCATCCACGACGGCAGCACCGGTAGCGTCCCCATTGGCGTGGACGATTCGCCGTCGAGAGTGGGCCGCCTCCCGTCCGAGACGAAGGTGCCCCTCGTCATCCTTGTCGAACTGGGCGCCCAATTCGAGTAGCTGCGCAATCCGTTCCGGGCCATTCTGGGTGATCAGGTCGACTGCGTCCCGGTCGGACAGTCCGCCGCCCACAGCCAGGGTATCCCGGGCATGGGAGGCGGGCGAATCCTTCGCGTCCCAAGCCACTGCGATTCCGCCCTGAGCAAGCCAACTCGAGCTCGCGCGGCCCAATTTGCCTTTGGTCAGAAGCGTCAGCGAGAGGGGAGAGAGACTCAGGGCTGCCGTCAACCCGGCAACGCCGCTCCCGATCACTACCACATCCGACCGGACTGTCTGGTCGACCCGGAGTTTCTTCATTGGACTTTACTCCGTCCGATCTCGAGCATTCTTTCGACTGATCTCCGCGCCCGACGGGCCATCTCGGCATCGATCTCGACTCGATGGGCCACGTTCTGCAGAGACCAGAGGATATTGGCAAGGGAAATCTTCTTCATGTGGGGGCACAGGTTACAGGGGCGGATAAATTCGAGGTTCGGGTACTCGACCGCCACGTTGTCGCTCATCGAGCACTCGGTGACCATCAGGACTCGCCGGGGACGGCGATCCCCGACGTAGTCAACCATTCCCGAAGTCGAGCCCACGAAGTCGGCTTCCCCGAGAACGTCCGGAGGGCATTCCGGGTGAGCCAGGACGGTGATTCCGGGATAGTTCTCACGGAACGAGCGGATCTCCTCCCCGGTGAACCGTTCGTGCACCTCGCAGTGCCCCTTCCAAAGGATCACGTCCACGTCCGTCTGGGATGCTACGTGCCGGCCCAGGTATTCATCGGGGATGAAGATGACTCGATCCACCCCCAGGCTTTCCACAACCTGAACCGCGTTAGCCGAAGTGCAGCAGATATCAGATTCCGCTTTCACTTCCGCCGAAGTATTCACGTAGGTCACTACCGGGCACTCCAGGATATCGTTCCTTGAGCAGCCGCACGTCGGCGCCAGTGATCGAAGAAGCAAGTGAGCATCCCGCTTCCAGGTCGGGGATCAGGACCGTTTTCTCCGGATTGAGCAACTTGGCTGTCTCAGCCATGAAGTGGACCCCGCACAGAACGATGACGTCGGCTTCGGTCCCGGCCGCGAGCCTGGCCAGCGCCAGTGAGTCCCCGGACAGATCGGCGACCCCGTGAAAGATCTCCGGAGTCTGGTAGTTGTGCGCCAGGATTACGGCATTCTTTTCGACCTTGAGTTCATTGATGGCGGCAATCAGAGGAGCATGGATCGGCCATTCGATCGCGGGGATAACCGCCTTTACCTTCTCGTATAGTGCCGCTGTAGCCTGGGCGACTGCGGGCGTGTATTCCAGTTCTGTTCTTGCCAAATCCATTACCTCTAACTATTATACTCACTTTGAGCATAAAAGGTTTCAAAAAATAACGCGGGCAGGCCAGCGTTAGGAGAACATCTCACGAATGAGTCTAAACCAAACGGGTATTCAAGTCCAACCTGGAACTAGCCGGCACATTAGCGGACACTAGCTCCCAGGGAGGCCGACTCCCGGGGTTCTCCGCTCCCGGAGTACCTCGCGCCGGAAACAGAACAGTTCGGCGGGACGGCCTCCGGTGTGGAGATCGAGCCGACCGGTTCCCTCGACCAGCCCCCCCGGTCCACAAGCCGTCGAAAATTCTGTTTGTGGAGACGTACTCCGGCCAGCGCCTCCACGACGCGCTGCAGTTGGAAAAGCGTGAAAGTGGCCGGAAGGAGCTCAAAGACCACGGGGCGGTACTTGATCTTGCCCCGCAGCCGGCCGAGCGCGGTAGCCACCATTCGCCGATGGTCGAGAGCCATCGGCCGCCCCTGCTCAAGGACAGACGACCGGGTCGAGCCATCCCCGGGCTTGGACCGGTCGAGCAATGATTCGGTGACAATCCCCGCCTCATACATCAACTCATAGCGCTCGAGAACGCGTTCGCTGTCCCACGATCCACCATTCATCCGGAACGCGATATCGACCCTCTCCCGCCGGGACAGTCGAAGAGAACGTTCGCCTCCAGTGTTGATCCATTCTTCGAGCAGCGGCAGGATTTCCTGCTCGACTTGCTTTGGCGTCCCCTCTCTCCAGTCTTCCCAGGGAACAAAGCTGTAGTAGTCGAGCCAGCGGGCGTGGCTGTTCCCGGTCAGGTAACCTTCCCGGACCAGCGCCAGATAGGCGATCGAGATCACCCGGGGGCCGCCCTTGCGTTCAACCGGGTCCCGGTGCCGATCACCAAAAGTGTACAACTGTTCGACATACCCCAGCTCCAGACCTGTCTGCTCTTGCACCCATCCGCGCAGGCAGCGTTCGAGCGTCCGGTCTTTCACCGGGTCGAGGGGTCCGTACGGTAGCGCCGCGTCATCCCGTCCCGCAACCAGGATGTGATCCCGGCTTCGCACCGTCAGGACCCGAGGATTCTCATCGGTCACGGCCACGATCACGGCATTCAGGCCGATCACGAATGGCTGCGGAACATCCAGTTTCATCACGTCTCCCGCTCCTGATCTTAGTCAGGATCGACCGTAAACCGGAACAATGGCCCCCCGGGTGCTGCGGTTCGCCGGTGACGCCAGGAACAGGATGGTTGAAGCAACGTCGCCGGTCGTGGGCCACTGGCTGAAATCAGCGTCCGACATGGCCTCCCGGTTGGACGGGGTGTCCATGATCGACGGAGCCACGGCATTCACCCAGACCGAAGCACCGGCCAGTTCTTCGGCAAGACTGATCGTGAGTGCGGCAACAGCAGCTTTGGAAACTGTATACGACACCGTTCCGGCCCCCAACCGCGGCTCAAGAGCCCCGCGAGCGGTCAGATTTACGATCCTCCCTCCTTGCCCTGGACAACGGGAAATCGCCTTCGCCGCCTCCCGGCAACAGAGAAAACAGGTCACGAGATTGATCCGCTGCTGGCGCTCAAAGTCTGTCAACCCGGTCTCGGTGAAAGGGCCCATCTCGAAACCACCGGCGCAGTGAATCGATGCCCAAAGTCCATCCAACTGCGAATAGTAGGCAACCACCGAACTCTCGTCGGCGAGGTCGATTCCGCTAGCGACATGCACTCGTTCGTGCGCGTTCCAGGAGATCCCGTCAAGCCCATCTGCCGAATGGACCGGAACGAAGCACTCGGCTCCTTCCTTAAGGAGAGAATGCACAACGCTCCTCCCCAGGGCGCCGGCTCCCCCGGTCACCACGACACTGCGTTCGCCATATTCGAGATTCATCCCCACCACCTTTCCCGGGTCTAGTGTCCTGTCACTAGTCCCGAAGGACCAGCCCGAGCGTTGGGTCCAGCGGATAACGGCCAAACCGCTCGCCGTAGATTGCCAACCCCCCGGGGAAAGCGTCATCCACTTCGAATCGAATCCGCACGATCCGTTTGCCGGATCCGCCCTGGGCCAGAACTTCTGCCGGAATCGGCACGTTAACCAGATATCCGAACGTACCCGCTTCCCGAAGGTGCCGATCGTGGGGCTGTGAAAACCAGGAAAGAATGCCCCGGTGATCGGCCGGATCGTCAGGCAGGAATGCCGACCCTGCCGTCTTGCCATTGACTACGATTCTAACCCGGGATGGGGAAACAAGGGTGTCGGTCATCGGGTAGGCGTTTGGGTTCAGGCTCGGGTCGTGGGCCCCGCGGCCCAGCATGTAGTCGCCTTCGAGCTTCCCTTTTCCCTGCACATCACGGCCCAGAATGGGACGGGAAGAGACCTCGGCAACCAGAAAACCCTGACGAATCGATCCGAGATCGACATCACCTGGCATCTCGACCTCGTACTCGAAAAAGCCCGTTCGGGAACCGTTGACCTTTAGCCCGTCCAGTACTTTTGATTCGAATCCGTCTTTCCACTCGCTTCGACTGTAGCTGCCCGGCGAGAAGCGCAGCAAGCGCACGTCGCCTTCGGCGAGAGCTCGTACTTCGTTTCGAGGAGCCGGGCCGGCGCCGGCCAGAAAAGTCGTGAAGTTCCGGTGAATCGGCACCCCATCCTCCCCCTCGACGCTTAGAGACAGGACCAGGAGCGAGCGTTCATTCGGAATCGGTACCGCAAGGTCCTCAAGCTTTCGAGTGCTCCAAGGCTCGAGGGCGAGCGAACGGTTGGAACTCCAGTACTGCTTGTACTGACCGAGATCATTCCATCCGTAGAGGCCAGCCTCGAGCCGCCCCCCGGTTGGGCCGGCATCGAGTTGGTGAACCGACAGCCACAAGGGCACGTCCACGGTCGAGCCCGGCTCCACCTCGGTGCAAAGCTCGGCCCCGGCAACAAGGTATACCGGTGAATGGAGATCGTTCAGTGACATGCCCCTGACGATCGAGCCCATTCCGGTCTCTTTCTCGGAGCGATCATAGCGATAGTAACCGTTCCACTCGTTGATGACGTCGTGATGCTCCGTGTAGAGCCATCCCGAGACCTTTGGAAACCTGCGGAATGCGTTCATCATGAGGTGGTAGTCCCAGGACCAGTCGACGTCTCCGGTGCTCCCTTCGTAGCCCCAGACGTTTCCGCACTCGCTGTTGAGCATGGGCTGCTTCCCTTGCGTCATGCCCGTCACGAAATTCCAGTTTGATCCGGGATAGGTGTCGCGGTCGATCTCAGCCAGGTGCTCCAGCCACGCATAGCCCGGAAGGTAGTCGTGCCAGCGTGTTCAGGTCAGTGACGACATGATCCCTTCGGTTTGCCGAATTGTCTTCGATGAGCCGAGTGGGATCGATCTGCTTGGCCTGTTCCCACATCGACTTGACCCAGGCCTGGGTCGCCGGAGTGTACCCCTGATCCTTGGTCATCAAGCCCCAGGTCTCGTTGAAAAGCACCCAGCTGAAAATGGCTGGATGGTTGAAGTCCCGCTCCATCGCGCCCAGCATGGTCCTCTCCACGTCGGCTTTCATGTCCGGAGTCGGCTCCCCCCAACTGTTGGGAATGTCTGCCATGATCAACATGCCGAGCCGGTCGGCCCAGTAGAGCTTTCGGGGAATGGCGGTCTTGACGTGGACGCGCATTCCGTTCAGCCCGATCTTCAGGGAGCGGATGATCTCGTCCCGCATGAAGTCATCGGACGGGAAGGTGTAGAAGCCCTCCGGGTTGTAGGCCTGGTCCAGAGTCAGCTGGAGGTAGACGGGCTGCCCGTTGAGAGAAACATAGCTGTAAGCGCTGCCGGGGAGTTCAACAACCCCCAACTCCCGCATTCCAAAATAGGTCTCAAGGGTGTCGTCAACGCCGCCTGGGCTGTGCGTCGTAAACTCGACGTCGTAAATAAAGGGATCCTCGAGAGACCACAGCCGCGCCTCTGGTATCGAAACGGTAAACTCGGTTTCACTCTGTCCCTTTTCGATCTGCAGTTCGACTGGTGCTGCATCGACGTTGGCCAGTTGGAGCCGGCACTCCAGGCCGCTCTTCGCAGGTTCAAGCAGCTGAAGCTTCACCCGGGCCATTCCCTCCCGGATATCGGGAAGGAAGTGGAGGGACCTGACCGGGTCGGTTCCCCTTGCCTCCAGGTAAACAGTCTGCCAGATCCCGCGCGCGTTACCGTAACCCTGTTTACCTTCCAACTTGAAGGAGCGGGGCTGGTCGTCGGCTCGAACAACGAGCCGCTGCCGTTCCCCGAATCGGACACTCGGGGTCAACTCGAACTCGAAGGGGATGTAGCCTCCCTCATGGGTCCCCAGCTCCCTGTCGTCAAGCCATACCGTCGTGCGCCAGTCACAGGCCCCGATCACGATAAACACCCGCTTCCCGCTCCAATCGGAGGGAACCGTGATCTCCCTCGAATACCAGCCGATTGTTGCCTCGTCGGAGAGGCCGGACAGCGGAGAGCCCCACGGGAACGGCACCTGGATCTTCCGGCCGAAGTCGCCCGGAGAGGCCTGCCAGTGCTCTCCGACACCCCGATCACTGGGATCGAACCGGAAGTTCCACCAGCCGTTCAGGTTGACCCAGTCCGGGCGGCGAAGATCGGGGCGGGGATGCTCGGGAAGCGGAATCGACGGGGTCGTCTCCGTGGCCGCCGGAGTAGCATAACTTCCAACCGAACTCGCAAGGGCTGCTGCCAGGGAAACAATCAGGCCGATACGGCTATTAAGATTCATAGATGAAATATACCGATCATTGGCCGCCGGGTCATCCTTGTTTGTGGTTTTCACAGTCCCTCATCCACATCTCGTAATGCCAGTGATAGACTGCACATGTTATGAACATATTGGTCCTCAACTGCGGCTCATCTTCTGTTAAGTTCCAGATCATCGAAACGGACTTGGACCTGATCGCTAAAGACTCGGATCGACGATTAGCCCGGGGAGTCCTCGAACGAGTTGGCTCCCACTCGTTGATCACCCTCCAGGCCGAGGGCCAGTCTCCGGTCAGGAAGGACACCCCGTTGCGCAATCACCGGGAGGCCCTCGATCTGATCCTCCGATGGATCATCTCGCCCGAGTCCAACATTTCCTCAATCCGGTCGATCAAGGATATCCATGCGATCGGCCACCGCGTTGTCCACGGGGGCGAAAAGCTTCGCCGTTCAGTCAGGATCGAACAGCAGATCATCGAGATGATCGAAGACTGCATCGAACTGGCTCCTCTGCACAATCCGGCCAACCTCAGGGGTATTCGAGCGGCCAACGAACTCTTCGGGGAGGGCGTCCCGCAGGTTGCGGTGTTCGACACGGCTTTCCATTCCCTGATGCCGGAAACCTCCTACCTGTACGGAATCCCCTACCAGCTCTACCGGCGCCACAAGGTGCGCCGTTACGGCTTTCACGGGACCTCTCACCGCTACGTCGCCTACCGCTACCGGCAGGTGACCAAAAAGAAGCCCGAGGACGTGGACATCATCACTCTGCACCTCGGCAACGGCTGCTCGGCCTGCGCGATCGAGGGTGGGGAGTCGGTGGACACGTCGATGGGATTCACTCCGCTGGAAGGGCTCCTTATGGGAACCCGGTCAGGTGACGTCGATCCCTCGATTCTCGAGTTCCTCATGCACAAGGAAGGCATGAGCGTGCCCGAGATCATGACTCTCCTCAACAAGCAGTCTGGACTGCTGGGGCTCTCGGGCCTGACCAGCGACATGCGTGAACTGCTCCAGGAAGCCGCCGAGAACGACGACCGTCGCGCCAGGTTGGCCATCGAGATTTACTGCCGCCGAGTCAAGGGATACATCGGCCGCTACTTCGTCCTGATGGGGGGTGCCCAGGCCGTGGTCTTCACCGGCGGAGTCGGGGAAAACGCCGCGCTGATCCGGTCCAAAATCTGCGATGGACTCCAGTGCATCGGACTCAAGCTGGACGAAGAGGCGAACCAGCAGATGTCCGCGGGAAAGGCCGGCCTGATCTCGCAGCAGAACAGCAAGCTCAAAGCCTACGTCTTTCCGACCAACGAGGAACTCCTGATCGCCCGCGACACGGTCCGGGTGATCGAGGACGCCCCGCGACGTTGGTAACAGTAACATCTACGATCTGCGATTTGCTGATTCGAGGTCAGCGCAGCCCCCGGCCGCGCCGGACCATTCGGAGAGTGAAACTCGGCACCAGGCGCTGAGGCGCCTTGGTTTCAGGTCCCGGCAAGGCGATCGCGGCCTGTAAGGTCGCACCCCGGATTCACCTCGTCCGAAGAGGTGTTCAGCCCCTACAGGGCTGGATTCTTGATGGGTGGACCGTGCACCCAGGCAAATGCCTGGGCTGGAGACAGGCCCCCTTCAGGGGCCAGCCCGGCACCGTCCGCTACGGGGAAATCTGCGTGTTCAGCACGTTCCGGTTGTCTGAAATATCGACATCGTACTCTTCGCTCGAGACCCATGCATAGTTTTGAATAATGTCTCCCGGTAGGCCAAAGACCTGAATTTGAAAGGGGAACTGGAAGTAGTATCCGGCCCGAATCTCCGGAAAGTAACAGACCAGCAGGACATCTTCAAATGTCTCGCACTCGCCGCCCAGGCCTTCCACGTTGAAGTCGATGAAGGTCCCTTCGAATGGCAACAGATTGACGAAGAGCACATCCGTCGCAGGAAGATCGTTGTTCCAGTTTCTCAGGACGGTTGTGTACGTAAGATAACCGCCATAGGGCACGGTCTGGGGCTCCGCAGAAATGAAAACCCCTAAATCTCCTGGAGCCAAGGTGCCTTCGCAGTCAAGCACGGCATCGACGTTGACCTCGACCCCCTGGATCTCGAGCTGCCGGATCCCACGGCAGTCTCCAAAATCCAACAGGTTGTCGCTCAAGTCGACAAAGTCCCCATCTCCCAGCCCGAAGTTGAAGACCAGGGAATCGATATCGTCAATGAGATTGTCGCTCAGGTCCAGGTAATCCAGGTCCCATAGCGTAATGAGGGGAGAGACATCGGAGATCAGGTTGTTTGACACGTCAAGCCGCCAGAGCAGGTCGAGGTCGGAAAGCGCATCGACATCGAACAGGAGGTTGTCGGAGAGGTCCAGCGTGTGGACCAGGGAGAGTGGCTTCAGCGGTTCGAGGTCGAAAATGTAGTTGTCTTCCAGGCGGACATCCTGGAGAAGCGGGAAGAACTCGATCCCGTCCAAAAAGAGGATCTCCCGGGTCGGGGCGTCGATCGAAGCCAGCCCCTGGGCCCGGTCGCAGCCGATCACGCCACCGGGACCCAGGCCCAGCCCTTCCCGGATAACGGACTCGAAATCGGGATCGCCCAGAAACACGCTCCCCACGCAAAGGCTGTCGGTAAGACCGTTGGTCGGATGGAGATTGTAATCATCGGGGAGGTCGGCAAAGAAGAGGTCGACTTCCTGGTTGACAATCTGGCCGAACAGGATGCCGGCAACTTCCGTGTAGGGGTTGTCCTCCGGAAGGAAGGTCACGTCGAAGGCGGCCGGGACTTCGAACCAGATGTACTGCTGTCCACTGTAGGGAAGGACCAGAGTCACCCAGCCTTCGTCCGGATCCAAAGCGTTCCGCTCCACAACGAGCAGGTTGAGTGCCGCCGGGCAGGAGATCCCCTCGCGGTAGATGGCCAGAATGTCTGTCGGGGCCGTGAAATTCTCGGCGGCCACCGAAATCTGACCGGTCGCTTTCGAATAGACATTGACCGTTCCTGCCTCCAGGTCGGTGAAGTAGACGTTCCCCGTGCACTCGTCCACGGCAAGGCTCGAAGCCGACGCCTGAACCAGCGACGAGGCCCGAACCGGCCCCGGCATCGGGAAATGTTTCTTCAACGCCTGGGACTGGCTGCGCAGCCCCGCCTCCAGGGACTGTCGGGGAACCGTACTGATCCGATCAGCTTCCGCCACCAGCAGGTTTCCGCTGACCCGGTCGACCACCATCGAGGAGGGCAGGGACAAACCCCTGGCCACTTCGTACGGATTCTGAGGCTGGTCCGGATCCAGCCTCAGAATCCGGCCGGACTTCCTGGCCGCAAGAAGCATGTACTCCTTCCCTCCCGAAGCCGTAAACGGAACCATGTCGGCGATTTCTTCGTTCTCGATTGTGATCACCGTCTGCCGCTGGCCCGTAGGAGGGAGATAGTAGATGGAACTCCGGGCGGCGGCAGGTTCTATCTCGGAACCGCTCTCATCTCCGGTTGAAATGCCACTCAACTCCGCTTCGTACAGTCTCTTCAGCGAAGAGAGATAGGCCACCGCCTGGACCAGACCCAACCCACTGAAAAGCTCTTCCTTCCTGACCAGGTCAACCGAAGCCCCCACCGAGCGCCCGGAGTTCTCGGCGGAAATCGTGACCGACTGGGGGTCGGGGGGGTTGGGCGGTGCCGTGTAGACCCCGCTTTTGATTCGCCCGACGATATCGTCCCCGCCCGCGATTCCGTTGACCTTCCAGATCACCGAGCCCGACGCACCCGAGAGCTGGAACGTCTGGCCCGACGCCGGTTGGAGCAACGCAGCCGGAGGAGAGATGGTCAATCCGGCGGCCGAACCTCCCTCGGGAACAAACTGGTTCGCCACCGCCTGCGGCGGGATATTCGCCAGGATCTTGCCGCTACCAAACAGGGAGGTGGCAAACACCGGGACGTCACTCTTGACCCAAATGAAACCGCCCCCCTGGCCGGCTGCCTTGGGAATCAGTTCGTTGATGAGTTTGCTGATCCGGTGCCCCGGAGCAACCACAGTATCGAAGATCCCCAGGGCCTTCCCGCCCGGCGTGAAGGCCATCACCCGGACGTTGGCTACGACCGACCCCGGGTTGAGCAGCGCCAGGCCGGTGAAGAAGTCACCGATCGTGGCTATATGGGAGAACAATGCCCGCGTCACCCCCGCAGCGGGAGCCGCCACCAGGGCCACCGATCCGGCGACCGGGAGGCCATACCGAATGTAGCCGTTGACGGAAGGACTGGTCGCCTGAACTCTGATCCACCCGTCCAGGGTGTTCTGTCCCTTGAACCCGAACAGGGCGGCCACGTCTTCCCTCATGGAGGCACCCTTGTCCAGGCTGTAATTGACCGGGTTGTTCTTGAGGTTGTCCGAACCGTACAGCGACCCGTCGGCCTTGTAGGCAGTAATCGTCAGAATGACAGGAGAAGCCGAGTAGTTGACCAATCCGATTTCTGTCTTCCAGGGACCCTGAACTGCCATCTGGGGGAAGTAGATCTCGCTGAGTCGCTCCCGCTCGTGCTGGGCGTTCAGACCGATCAGGTCGCCCTGGGAATCCTTGACGAACTCGAATCCGGCCACCGGTACGTTGGCCAGGACCCGGACGTACGAACTCCCCGGGATCTGGCCTACCCCGAAAAACTGGGCGGCATCGAGCCTGCGTCATTCCTTTCGAGGCGATCGTCACACTCTTGGTAATGGGAGGAATTCCGGGACCGTTCAGGCGGAGCGTCACCTGGGCGACCGAGTCGCTGGTATTGACCAGGTTCAGCTCGGTGCTGGTCCGCGAACCGGCTTCCACCTGGTTAAACACCAACTCCGGTGCCGAAGCCGGCAAGTCGGCGCCGTCAAACTCGGTGCCCTCGAGATTCAGAAACAGGAAGAACCCCGTGATGCCGTCCACCGGGCTGGTGGCCTCGATCCATCCGATCTTGTCAGCCGGAAGCGCAGCACCGAACCATTCGTTGAGCAGCCTCGCCGACTGCTGGCCCTTTTTGACCGTCCAGGTCTTCTGGCTGCTGAATCCGCTTCCCGTCAGCGGTTTCCCGTCAGGCCCGCGAACAACCAGAGTCACGGAAGCATCCTGGACGGTCGGGTTGGCCAACGCGATGCCGGTGATCGTCCCCGAGTCAAACGAGAACCGGGGGAAAATGAGCCGGCTGGCCGGGTAAAGGCTCGATCCTGCCAACGTCAGCCCTATGACAATCGCCCATCCAAAGATCCGGCAAGCCCTTCGCCGTTCCGGAACGACCTGCATTCGAAAGTTCGTGCTTCGACACCCCATCAGTCCCTCCCCCTGGAAACTAATGGCATCAGTTTGCACAAAAGTTCGGATTAATGCATCCGGATTATTTACCGGAATTCCTCCATCGCCTCGGCCAGGGCTTCCGGCCCAGGCTTGATTTGGCTTTCCGGGAGCAGGGCCAGTGGCGTGTCAACGAGTTGAAGCCGATCGATCAGATCCTCCTCGACCGGGTTGAAGTAGACGAGTCCGGTCAGGAACTCTCCCGCTTCGCGGCTCTGCCGCAGCATTTTGAGAGCCGGGCCCAGATCGGTCGGATCGTACTCACGATTCACCTTTCGGAGCCTCAGTTTTGATCCGTCGTGCAACTGGACGTCGGCTACTCCGTCATCCGAATAGTCAACCTCGGGCAGGGGCTCATAATGGGGAACGAAGTCTACCTGGTGGAGAAGTTCTTCCCTTGCCTTGCCCCACTGATAACTCTTGGTCGAACCCTCGTGATCATTGAAGGTGACGCACGGGCTGAGTACGTCGAGAACGGCCGTTCCCCGGTGACTGAGGGCCCCCTTCAGGAGCGCAACCAGCTGCCTCGGGTCAGCCGCGAAAGTCCGCCCGACGTAGGCGCATCCCATTTCAATGGCCAGCTTGCAAATGTCGATCGGAGGAAGCTCGTTCATCAGACCGGTCTTGAGCCGGCTTCCACGGTCAGCCGTTGCAGAAAACTGTCCCTTCGTCAGCCCGTAGACTCCATTGTTCTCGAGCACATAGACCATCGGGACGTTCCGCCTGAGCAAGTGGCAGAACTGGCCCAGCCCGATCGAAGCCGTATCACCGTCGCCGCTGACGCCCAGACAGACGAGGGTGCGATTGGCCGCTACCGCCCCGGTAGCAACCGACGGCATCCTCCCGTGGACGCTGTTGAACCCGTGGGACCGCCCCAAAAAGTACGCCGGTGTCTTGCTGGAACAACCGATTCCGCTCATCTTGGCAACGCGGTGTGGCTCGATTCCCAGTTCGAAGAATGCCTTTACGATCTGGCTCGAGATCGCATCGTGCCCGCAACCGGCACAGAGTGTCGAAGGCGCTCCCTTGTAGTCGGCGCTGGTGAGTCCGATCTGGTTGGTTCTTCGCGACGCAGCCGTCATCTTGCAGCCCTCCGCTGTGACGAAAGGTCTTCCTCGACACCTTCCCCTCTCAGGATTGCATCTGTGATGAACCGGGCATCGACAGGTAGACCGTTGTAATGACAGATCTTCCGAATTTGGCCTGCCCGACTGGGGGCTTCGAGCATGAGCAGGTCGGCCATCTGGCCGTCCCGGTTCTGATCGACGACGTAGATTCGTTCGTGTTCTTGCAGGAAATCCACCACTTCGGAGGCGAACGGGAGCGCCCGAATCCGCAGGTAGTTTGCGGCCAACCCGCTTTCGGTCTTCAACTGGAAAAGACTCTCAACGATTGCCACATCCGACGAGCCGTATCCAATGATCGCGATGTCGGCCCCCTCCTGGCGGTTGACTACGGGCGCCGGCACCCGCGTGCGCGCAACGTCGAGTTTTGTTATGAGCCGGTCCATCAGCGCCTCGAAGTCCTCCGGCCGCTCGGAGTACCTGGCCTGCTCGTTGTGGCCACTCCCACGGGTAAAATAGGCCGCCAGCGGATGGTCGGTGCCCGGCAACGTCCGGTAGGGAATCCCGTCGCCGTCAACGTCCCGATAGCGCCCAAACTCGCCCACCTCTTCCAACGCTTCGCGATCGAGTACTTTCCCACGCGAGATCGGCTGCTCCGGGTACGTGAAGGGATCTGACATCCAGTTGTTCATGCCCAGGTCCAGGTCGGTGGCAACGAAGACCGGTTGCTGGAAGTCCTCCGCCAGATCGAAGGCCTGGTAGGCCATCTCGAAACACTCGACCATGTCTCCGGGAAAGAGCACCAGGTGCTTGGTATCTCCGTGCGAGAGGTAGTAGAGGGAAAACACGTCTCCCTGGGAGGTCCGCGTGGGCAAGCCGGTACTGGGGCCGACTCGCTGAACATCGAAGATGACACAGGGGATTTCGGTAAAGTAGCCGAAGCCCGCGAGTTCGGCCATCAGGGAGATCCCGGGCCCGGACGTGGCCGTCATCGAGCGGGCGCCCGCCCATCCGGCACCGAGCGCCATTCCGATAGCAGCCAGTTCATCCTCGGCTTGGAGCACGGCGTAAGTCGCCCGACCTGTCTCCGGGTCCTTGCGGAACTGTTCCAGGTAGTTGATCACTCCTTCGGCCAGGCTGCTTGACGGAGTTATCGGGTACCACGTGGCCACCGTCAACCCGGCAAAGACGCTCCCCAGGGCCGCAGCCGAATTCCCGTCTATGATGATCTTGCCCTGGGTCGCGTTCATCCGTTCGAGCCGGTAGGGGTCACGCTTGACGAGGTTCTTCGAGGCGTACTCAGCCCCCTCATGCGCAGCTCTGGTGTTCAACTCGATGGCTTTTCGCTTCGACTGGAACCAGCGTGCGATCGCGACGTCAACTTCTTCCATGGGAATACCCAGTAGTTCGGCCAGGCTGCCGACATAAACCATGTTGGCAACCAGCTTGCGCAGTCGCGTGTCCTCCACCAGGTCCCGCGCGAGTTCCATGAAGGGTACCGGGTAGAAGATCAGGTCGTCTCGAATTCCGCTCAGGTCCAGGCGCTCGTCGTAGAGGACGACCCTTCCCGGATCGAGAGACGCTACATCTTCCCGGGCCGTGTCCGGATTCATCGCAACCAGGATGTCGATCTCCTTCTTCCGTCCCAGGAAGCCGTGCCGGGACGCCCGGACGGTGAACCAGGTGGGCAGACCGGAGATGTTGGACGGAAACAGGTTCTTCCCGCTGACCGGGATTCCCATGTGGAAGACCGCCCGCATTAGAACGTTGTTTGAAGATTGGCTGCCCGAGCCGTTCACGGTGGCAATCTGAATACTGAAATCATTGACGACTGGGTCACCCGCCGGCTGCAGCGAACCACCCGCGAACGGGTTCGCCAGAATGGTCGTATCTCCCAAGATGTCACCCCTCCAACATGTGGACTCAAGGCCGCAAAGAACGTGCGGTCCCTGAGTGTCCGTCTCGAAAACCTGAACACATTCAGCAATTTCGATTCTTAACTTGACGGGATTATATACCCTATGGGGCAGACAGGACTCAAGAAACCGACTTTGCCTGGCCGTCCGTGGGCAGAAACCGGTGAGTAGGCTATATTGACGTTTGTAATGCACGATCCCAAGCGCCTCCTGCACTTCGTTTTCGTTCGCACGCAATTCGCCTCCAACCTCGGATCGTCGGTTCGGGCAATGAAGAACATGGGGTTTGAAAACTTGATCCTGGTTCGCCCCGGGTGCGAGGTTGGAATCGAGGCGCGAAGCTTCGCAATGAAGGGAGCCGAGATCCTCGATCGTGCCCGCTTCTTCCCGTCACTCGAGGCGGTCTCTGAAGAACTGGGCCTGCTGGCGGCCACAACCGGGCGCTTTCGGGGGGCCAAACCGAAACTGATCGACGTCCCTACCTTCGCCGATGACGTCCTTCCCCGCCTTGCCGGCAACCGCCTCGGTATCGTTTTCGGATCAGAGGACAACGGTCTTCGCCGGGAAGAACTCAGCCTGTGCCAGTGGCTGGTTGAGATCCCGACAGGCAGCGACTACCCGGTCATGAACCTGGCCCAGTCGGCCGCCGTCGTCGGCTACCATCTCCACCTCTCATCGCAGAGGGGGAACGCCCTGACTCCCCCGGCGGCAGCCTCCCCGGAGCAGGTTGAGTCCCTGCTCGGGCGCATCGAAGGACTCCTGGCCTCACTCGAGCCTTCCGCCAGGATTTCAGCCAAGCGAATGATGCTCCGGATCCGGAAGATCGCCGGGCGGGCACGGCTGGAAAGAGAAGACGTCAACATGCTGCACGGTCTTTTCAAAGAGCTGGAGCGCAGGCGTTAACCCGCAGTACCGACCAGATTCCAGCTGCGGATGGGCCTCGTTTCAGACCCCGGCCGCCACAGTGGGTGCGACGTCCATGAAGGAAGAGACCGAGAACACCGCCTGCCCCAATCCCGCGGTTCCGTAACCCGGTGGCGGTTCCAGCCCATACTTCAGGAGGGTGTCTCGCCAGGTCCGGAGCAGCCCGACGTGGTAGTCCAGCGGCGCCCCTTCGGGGTTGGTTGCACCCAGGGTACTCAAAGGCTCCGGGCACCAGGTCGTGAACCGCGGCACAACTCCCCGACTCATGAAGAAGTCAAGTCCCTCGCCGGTCGATTCGAGGGCCTCTGCTGCACTCCTGAACCCGTCGGGGCGAGACATCTCGATACCGGCCACGAAGTTGGGAATGACATTGGACGGACCAAAAATCGTCGCCGCATCCAGGATCCGTGAGATCCATTCGTCACGTCCGACGTAACGGCTCTTTCCGGCACACAGTCTTTCGAACAGTTTGTGGTCCCAGACTTCGTAGTTGGGGTGGTAAATACGGACGCCGGCGTCCTTCAGCTGCCGCACCTCGTTGCGAGGAAGCGCCTGGACCACGACCTTGCTGATCCAGCGCCCCGGGAATCGGCGTTCGATTGCCTCAGGGTACTGGGCATAGAACTCGACTTCACTGAGCCCGTTGAGATTTCCGGTGACGCTGCCTCCGGTAACGGTGTACGCACGGCTGACCGAATCGAGTTCGTAGATGATCTCGAGCGCTTCGAGGATCTCGTCAACTGACTTGATCGCGGTGTAGGGCCGCCCACTTTTCTTTTGCTGCCGGTAATTCTCGTTGATATCGCAGTACTGGCACTCCTCCTGCCGGCCGAAGTACTGGCAGAGCCGAAACACGGTCAGGTAGAGCAGATAGCCCCACTCAATGGTTGGGGCAATATCAGTGATCGGTTTACCATTGGAAAGAGTGCGGCGATAGTAAGGCGGAAACTCGGGGTACTGCACGCCACAGATTTCACTTCCTTCCAGCACCAACACGAGTTGCCCTTCCGGACTGAGTTCCACCCGGTAAGGAGACCGGGGATTCACTCGAACACTGACGATGACCCTTTTGAAGTCGAATGCGCCCCCTTCCAGGGCAACTTCCTCCGGCACGCGCAGATTCTCCCGGCTGGGCATCTCCGAGATGGGAACCAGGTCGAATGAGAAGATAAAATAGGCTTTCGGTTTGAAACCCGAAGCAACTCTCAGGGCATCGTCGGAGAATGCCAAACCCGTGCGCAGGACGTCCTCTTTGACGACCGCTTCCTTCGGAACATCGGGATAAAGTCCCCGAACGCGATCCACCTCATCCAGCCGGAATCCCATGCAGTCAGACTACCAGAAGTCCAGCTGGAGTGGGAAAACCGGCAGGGTTTGCCTCCGCCATGATCTCGGAAGGGCGCCGTCGCTCAGGCTCGAACCAGCTGTTCGGCTGAGCCGTGCCGGCGGGAAAACCGGGTGCGGATCCTTCCTTCCGCCGGTTCCAGGGCTCTCTCCAATCGAAACATGATCTGCCGGGTAATCTCTTTGAGGGTTTCCTGCACGCCCTGGTTCTCCATCGCGATCGCCTGGTAAACGGGCTCACCGTTCATTCTGAGAAGGTTGGTCAACGAGTCCACATCCAGGGTTTCGCTGAGATCCCGCTTGTTCAATTGCAGGACATACGGGAGTTCGTGCAGATTCGGTTGGTAAATCCCCAGGTTCTCATGCAGATCACGCTGCGCCTCGAGATTGGCGTCGACACGGTCCATCCGCGAATCGGCGACGAAGACAATCCCGTCGACTCCCCGAAACACCAGCTTCCGGGTCGCAGCGTGGAAAACCTGGCCCGGAACCGAATAGAGGTGAAGCCTCACGTTGAATCCCCGGACCCTCCCCAGTTCCACGGGCAGAAAATCGAAGAACAGGGTACGTTCCGCCTCGGAGTGCAGCGAAACCAGCCGCCCGCGCACTTCAGGTCTCAGCGAACGATAGATCTGGATAATATTCGTGGTCTTCCCGGACATCCCCGGGCCGCAGTACACAATCTTGCAGTTTACTTCCTGGCTTGCATAGTTGATGAATGCCAACTCAGTACTCCTCGATCACGAACCGGTCAGCCCGCCGACCTGGGAACCCGTTCGACCATCGATAGTAACGCCACCGGGTTCCGTCGAATGCTCGAGAATATCCGTCAAAACCGGAACCGCCCTGAAGAGAGTGTGCCCGAGGCGTGGATGGATTCTCCGATTGATCGCGGTCACAACGAGAAGTGCCTTCCTGCCGATCGGCCGCAACAGGATTGTCCGGTCTCTTCCCCGGTGAGTCGTTCCCTTGAATTGGGATTCCCCGAATGCCCCGGCCAGTTCAGCCATCGCCGCGACCGTCCCGGCGGACAGGGAGGCCACGGCAGCACGATCAACGGAGGCCAGGTCGCCTTTCCCGGCGATCTCCTGGCCGCCTGCGCTGACCAGCAGCACGGACTCCGCGTCACACGCGCGCACCAGGACCGAAAGTATGAAATCGATTCTTTCTGTCTGGGTAGCGCCCAACCTGAGATCCGAGTCGAACATTCCACAATCCATATCTTCCCGCAACCGGGAACGACTATTTGTGATCATAACCCAAGGGGCTGAAATCCCTCAGCCTTGACTCAAAGGGAGCCGTTCCTATAAAAATAGGCGTTCATATTTCGCCCGCCTGAGCTTTCGGGCTGCGGGCTGCATCAACATGTTGGGTAGGGAGGCCTATGGCTGCAAAGGTTAAAAAAGGACTCGAACGTAAACACGGTCTACGAACTCTACGAACAGGGTTTGATCCACCTGTACGACGGCGACTATGCATCAGCGCTTCGGAAATTTGGCCAGATCGAAAAAGAGCGCCCCGACGACGTCGAGGTGTTGGCTCGGGTCCGAATGCTGAGCAGGGTTTGCACCGACCGCATTGAGCGCAAGAACGAAGAGAATCACAAGCGGTTGACAGTAGAAGACTTCTACAATCTGGCCGTGTTCAGCCACAACAGTGGGCAGTACGACGTTGCCGTCGAGCAGTTTCGTAAGGCCCTGGAAATCGCCGGGAAAGACCTCCATTACGTACATTACGGAATCGCTGCCTCGAGGGCTCTTCAGAACAAGCCCGATGAAGCAATTCACCATCTGAAGGTCGCCATCGAACTGAAGCCCGACAGTCGCTTCATCGTCGCCAATGACCCCGATTTCGAGAAAATCGAAGATTCCAGTGAGTTCCGCTTGCTGCTCGGGGTGGGTGACTAGAGTTCCACAATGAGCCTGCAGCTGCCCCGCTACGCCGTTGTCCTCGCAGCCGGAAAAGGTACGCGGTTCAGGTCGGAGAAACCTAAGGTTCTCCACGAAGTTTGCGGCCGGCCAATGATTTCCTACCTGCTCGACCGGCTACCCGAGGTTGGCATCGGGCGAACCTGGGTCGTCGTGGGAGACGGGAGTGAGCAGGTTCGGAAGGCTCTCTCTTCATACTCGGTTGAGTTCGCGCAGCAGGACAGGCAACTGGGCACCGGGCACGCGGTCATGTCGGCACGATCGGGCTTTCTCGGCCTGACCGGCAGCCTGATCGTCCTTTACGGTGACACTCCACTCATTCCGACCGAAACGCTGGAAGAACTCTTCCGTGTCCGGGAGCAAACCGGCGCCGCCGAGGTTCTCCTCACCGTTGAGCTGGAAAACCCGACCGGATACGGGCGCATCGTCCGCGACTCCGGAGGGAGGATTACCGACATCGTCGAGGAGAAGGAGGCGACCTCGGAGCAGAAAGCCATCCGCGAGATTAACGCCGGCTTTGCCTGCATCGATGTCGAAGTTCTCGCGGAGTCGCTCGATTCGCTCCGAAACGACAACAAAGCCGGCGAATACTACCTGACCGACCTCGTAAAGATTCTGAATGCACAGGGAAAGCGAGTCGAAACACTCTGCTATCCGGTCAGCGACGACGTCTTCGGGATCAATGACCGCACCGAATTGGCCGCCGCGGAGAACCGGCTCAGGAAACGGATCAACACCCGCCTGATGCGTTCAGGAGTCACCCTTCTCGATCCCGAAAAGACTTTCATCGACGACACAGTAGCGATCGGCCCAGACACCGTTGTCCACCCCGGAGCCATTATTCTGGGACAGACTCAAATTGGCCCAAGCTGCGTCATCGGAGCGTATACTCAGATTCAGGATTCAGTCTTGGGAGAAGGCGTGACGATCGATCACGGGTCGGTAGTTCGAGGAAGCGTCCTTGAACACGGACGGGTTATCGACCCGCACACATTCTTGAAGAACGAGCATCCTGTCAGCGCTGGATCCCCTACCGAGAAGACAGACCGGTAAGATCCGCTGCCGGCTCCCTCAAAAGTCGGTATCCAAATAGAGACAAGGGAGAGACCTCAGTTGCAAAGAACCAATTCCAACACCGAAGCAACCGAATGGACAACCCGGAATTCACGCGAACTCTATCTGATAGATCGATGGGGTTCAGGCTATTTTGGTGTCAATGCCGACGGTGAAGTGACCGTCGCCCCGATGCTCGAGGGCGGTTCATCCGTATCCATCTACAAAGTCCTCCAGCAAGCGCTTGAACAAGGCCTTCAGACTCCGCTGCTGGTTCGATTCCAGGATATCCTGCGCGACCGCGTCCGCGTGTTGAACGAGGCATTCCGCCAGGCCATGGCGGAGTACGGCTTCGAGAACACCTACCGGACCGTCTACCCGGTAAAGGTAAACCAGCTTCGGGAAGTTGTTGAAGAGATTCTGGATGCCGGTCAACCGTACAATCTCGGGCTGGAGGCGGGCTCCAAGCCGGAACTCTACGCTGCACTGGCATTCCCCCAAAGCAAGGATCCGCTCATCATCTGCAACGGCTATAAGGATGCCAACTACGTCCGGGCAGCGCTCACCGGGCAGAAACTCGGCAAGCGAGTGATCCTGGTCGCGGAAAAGCTGTCGGAGATCAACCTGATCGTGCAACTGGCCAAGGAAATGGAAGTCGCCCCCGAAGTTGGACTGAGAATGAGGCTTTCAACGGAAGGAACCGGAAACTGGGCTCACTCGGGTGGTGAACTTGCCAAGTTCGGCCTCTCCACGGCCGAGGCCCTGACCGGAATCCAGATGCTCATCGACGGAGGATTCACCGGCTCTCTCAAGCTTCTCCACTTTCACATCGGCTCTCAGATCCCCGACATCCTGACCGTAAAGGCTGCGGTTCGTGAAATCAGCCGGTACTACGCCAAGCTGCGAAAGATGGGCCACGAGATCGAATTCGTTGATGTAGGCGGTGGGTTGGCCGTCGACTATGATGGTTCCCGGTCGAGTTTTCACTCCTCGATGAACTATACCGTTGAGGAATACGCCCGTGACGTCGTCTACAACATCCTGGACGTTTGCGCCAGCGAGGGAGTCCCTCAACCGTGCATCCTCTCAGAGTCCGGCCGCGCCCTGGTGGCCCACCACTCGGTCCTCGTCGTCACCACATTCGGGTCGATCCGGAAAAGCCCCGACCGGGTCATTCAGGAAATTCCCAACACCGACCATCGTCTGGTTCGGGACCTGCTCTACACAGAATCGCACCTGAACCCGGTGAACCTGCTGGAGTCGTGGCACGACCTGCTGCAGGTCCGCCAGGAAGCCCAGAAGATGTTCGAGGTCGGGGTTCTCGACCTCGAAACCAAGGCCGCCATCGAAATCCTCTACTGGCGAATTGCAGAGCGGATCCGCCGAGAATTGCCTGCCGAAGAGTCGAATGAGATTCCAGAAGAACTCGCGGGACTCTCCGACCAGTTGGCCGACCAGCACATCTGTAATTTCTCGGTCTTCCAGTCATTGCTCGACCACTGGGCCCTGGGCCAGGTCTTTCCAATCATCCCAATTCACCGGCTGAACGAGAAACCGACCGTCAGCAGCACACTGGTCGACATTACGTGCGATTCGGACGGGAAGGTATCCCGCTTCATCGACCTGGCGGACGTGGCCTCCAGCCTGCCGCTTCACGATTTCGAGCGGGGAGACGACTACTACCTGGGGATCTTCCTGACCGGAGCCTACCAGGACATCATGGGGGACAACCACAACCTGTTCGGACGGGTTAATGAGGTACACGTCTTCCTCGACGACGACGAGGAAGACGGCTTCTACATCGAAGAGAAGATCGAGGGGAGCACCATTGGTGAGATCCTTTCAACGATGCAATACGACCAAAAGGACCTGATCAAGCAGTTCAAGAAGCTGGTTGACTCCCAGATCCGTTCCAACCGTCTCAAACCCAACGAAGGAATGAAGCTGCTCGAGAACTACAAAAAAGGTCTCCAGGACCAAACCTACCTAACCACTAACACTTAAGATCTACGATTTGTGATTTTTGATTTGGCGTCAGTTTATCGACTCTTCGGACAACAAGGCAGTACTCCAAAATCAACGGAACCAATCACAAATCAAAAATCACAAATGTTCGCCGTGGTATTCCTGGAGACTGCGGACTTTTAGTTCTTCTCTTTGCAGGGCGTGGATCGCGCTTACGGCTGCCCGGGCGGCACTGAGCGTGGTAATGCAGGGCATGCCGTACTGGGTCGCTGCCCGCCGGATCGCCCGCTCGTCGAAGAAGGACTCCCGGCCGAGGGGCGTGTTGATCACCAGTTGAACACGCCGGCTCTTGATCAGGTCCACTACGTTGGGCCGTCCCTCGTTGACCTTGTAAACCGTGTCCACCGACATCCCGGCCACTTTCAACGCCTGCGAAGTCCCGCGCGTGGCTACGATCCGAAAACCGAGCTGTTCGAAGTCGCGGGCAATCGAAATCACGTTCATCTTGTCCCGCTCGTTGACACTGATGAAGACTACCCCTCTCCGGGGCAGGTGCACGCCTGCAGAAATCATCGCCTTGGCGTAAGCATAGCCAAAGTTCTCGGCGGCTCCCATCACCTCACCGGTCGATCGCATCTCCGGCCCGGTGATCGTGTCCACGCCGGGGAACTTGGCGAAAGGAAAGACCGGGCTCTTCACAAAGCAGGAATTCACCACGAGGTCCTGGGTCAGGCCCAACTCACGAAGCTTGCGGCCCACCATCAGCCGCGCCGCCATCTTAGCCAGCGGGACTCCGGTAGCCTTGCTGACGAAAGGAACGGTCCGGCTCGCCCGTGGATTCACCTCGAGCACGTAGACCACTCCGGCCAGCTTGGCGAACTGGACGTTCATCAATCCCACGACGTTGAGCGCCTTCGCGAGCCGGCGGGTGTAGTCGGTCATTGCCGCAAGAGTGGCCTCGTCGGATGCCATCGGGGGCAGCACCGACGTGCTGTCACCCGAGTGGATGCCCGCCTCTTCAACGTGCTGCATAATTCCCCCGATAACCACCTCTTCTCCGTCGCAGAGCGCATCCACGTCGTACTCGAACGCGTCCTCGAGGAACCTGTCGATGAGAATTGGGTGTTCCGGCGAGATGTCCACCGCGTCTGTGACGTACTTGCGCAGGGCCACGTCATCGTAAATGATCGCCATCGCCCGACCACCCAGGACGTACGAGGGCCGGACCAGGACCGGGTACCCGATCCTGCGGGCGACGGCCAGCGCTTCATCGTAAGACATCGCCGTACCGTTGGCCGGCTGAGGGATATCCAACTCCTCGAGCAGTTGCCCGAAACGCTTTCGGTCCTCCGCCAGATCAATCGAGTCGGGCGAAGTACCGATGATCGGCACTCCGGCCTCGTGGAGCTTCCCCGAGAGCTTGAGTGGCGTTTGACCACCGAACTGGACAATCACCCCGTGCGGCTTCTCATTGTCAACGATGGCCATGACGTCTTCAAAAGTGAGAGGCTCAAAGTAGAGGCGATCCGACGTGTCGTAGTCGGTCGAGACGGTCTCGGGGTTGCAGTTCACCATGATCGTCTCGAAACCCTCGTCATGGAGAGCGAACGAGGCATGGCAGCAACAGTAATCGAATTCGATACCCTGGCCAATGCGGTTCGGACCGCTTCCCAGGATAATGATCTTGCGGAGATCGCTGGGACGGCTCTCGTCTTCGGACTCAAAGGAGGAGTAGAAGTAGGGAGTGTAGGACTCGAACTCGGCGGCGCAGGTGTCTACGCACTTGAACACCGGCCGGACATCCAGTTCTTTACGCCGGTTCCGGACTCCGACTTCGTCCACCTCCGGATTCGGCGCAACCAGTTGCGCGAGGCGCTGGTCCGAAATGCCTTCCCGCTTGGCCAGAAGCCACTCGTCTCGGGTCAGTGAATCCAGGCTGCGCCCTTTGAGGGTCGACTCCAGTTCCAGGACCTGTTTGAACTGGTCGAGGAACCAGCGATCCACCTGGGTCCATTCGTGAATCTGCTCGAGCGTGATCCCTTCCTCGAAGGCCCGCTGCACGTAGGCCAGTCTTTGTGGACCGGGCTGGATCAGGTTTTCACGAATCTGCTCGGGAAAGATCTTCTCCTGGGCCAGGCTCTTGCCGGTCTCCAGGGACCGGAGGCCTTTCCCAAGAGCCTCCCGGAAGGTCCGACCAATCGACATCACCTCGCCGACCGACTTCATCTGAGTCCCCAGAATCGGCTTCGCCTCGGGAAACTTCTCGAAGTTCCACTTGGGAATCTTGACAACGACATAGTCGAGGGTCGGTTCGAAGCAGGCCGGAGTCTTGAGAGTGATGTCGTTGGGCAATTCGTCCAGGGTGTACCCAACCGCCAGTTTCGCGGCAATCTTCGCGATTGGGAAGCCGGTCGCCTTCGACGCCAGGGCCGAACTGCGGCTGACCCGCGGGTTCATCTCGATCACCACCATCCGGCCGGTGGTCGGGTTAGTGGCGAACTGGATGTTCGACCCACCCGTTTCAACCCCGACCCGACGGATGATTCGAATAGCGGCATCACGCAGCACCTGGTATTCACGGTCGGTCAGAGTCTGGGCCGGAGCCACCGTAATCGAATCGCCGGTGTGAACTCCCATGGGATCGAAGTTCTCAATCGAACAGATAATCACGACGTTGTCGTTGAGGTCCCGCATGACCTCGAGTTCAAACTCCTTCCAACCCAGGATCGACTCTTCCACCATGATTTCGTGGATGGGTGAAAGCTGGAGCCCCCGACTCGCGATCTCTGCAAATTCCTCCGAGTTGAAGGCAATGCCGCCTCCAGTCCCGCCGAGAGTAAAGGATGGTCGAATAACGGCCGGCAGTCCCACGGTTTCGAGCAGCGACTGGGCCTCCTTGAGGCTGTTGGCAAATCCCGAACTGGGAACCTCCAGGCCGATTTCCTCCATCGCCGCCCGAAACAGCCTCCGATCTTCCGCAACCCGGATGGCACCCAGCTTGGCGCCAACCATCTCCACACCCAGTTCCTCCAAAATTCCCCTCTCGCAGAGATCGACCGAGACGTTCAGGCCGGTCTGACCACCCACCGTGGGCAGCAGGGCATCGGGCCGTTCCCGCCGGATAATCTCTGAAACATACTCGACCGCCAGAGGCTCGATGTAGGTGCGGGTGGCGAACTCGGGATCGGTCATAATGGTTGCCGGGTTGGAGTTCACCAGCACCACTTCGTAGCCGTCAGCCAGCAGCGCCTTGCATGCCTGCGTTCCGGAGTAGTCAAACTCGCAGGCCTGTCCGATGACGATCGGCCCCGAGCCTATGATTAGGATTTTCTTGAGGTCATTTCTTCTAGGCATATCAGATTCCGGTTGAATGTATCGATTCTGGCACGCTCAATTTATTGTTACCGCGTCCTGGCCCTTCGAGTCGGCCCTTCTCCGATGCGAGGCTGGGTGAAGCGAAGTGACTGAGCGGAAACGGGGGCTAGGGTTTCGGATCGCCTTTCCTGCACTCCGCCATCAACTCAACAAAGTCGTCGAAAAGGTAGTAGGAATCGTGGGGCCCGGGGGAGGCTTCCGGGTGATACTGAACCGAGAACGCCGGTTCGCTGCGGTGTCTCAGCCCCTCGACGGTCTGGTCGTTGAGGTTGACGTGAGTCAACTCCGCGATGTCCGGGTTGAGCGAACCGGGGTCTACCGCAAACCCGTGATTCTGGCTCGTGATCTCGACGCGGCCCGTCCTCAGGTTCTTGACCGGCTGGTTAGCTCCCCGATGACCAAATTTCAGTTTGAACGTCCGCCCTCCCAAGGCCAGTCCCAGGATCTGGTGGCCAAGGCAGATTCCGAAAAGAGGGACTCTGCCAATCAGGCCGCGGACACTGTCAACTGCGTAATCGAGCGGTTCGGGGTCGCCTGGACCGTTGGAAAGAAAAACTCCGTCCGGCTTCAGCCCCAGTACTTCGCTCGAAGAGGTGCGGGCCGGAACGACCGTGAGGTTGCATCCTCTCGCTGAGAGGGATCGCAGTATGTTCGACTTGATCCCAAAATCGTAGGCAACGACACGGAATCGGGGCTCCTCAGTCTCCCATCCGTAGCTGGACTCGGAGGTGACGGTCCGGACGTAGTCACTTCCAGCCATGGGGGGGTGGGACTGAACCTTCCCGGCCAGCACCTCGGGGTCGAAGTCACGAGCGGAGATGATCCCCCGCATCGCTCCGACCTCCCGGATCTCTCGAACCAGCTTTCGAGTGTCGATATCCGCGATCCCACAGATCCCGTGAGAAGCCAGGTAGTCCGAGAGCCCTTCGTCCGCTCTCCAGTTGCTGTACAACCGGCTGCACTCGCGAACCACGAACCCCCTAACAAAGGGCTGCCGTGACTCGGTGTCTTCCCGGTTGGTACCGTAGTTACCGATTTCGGGCTGGGTCATGACCACGATTTGACCCGCGTAGGAGGGATCCGTCAGGATCTCCTGGTAACCCGTCATCGACGTGTTGAACACCACCTCTCCAAGCTGCTCGCCGACCGCACCAAAGGAGGAACCCTCGTACAGCGAGCCGTTCTCAAGGTAGAGTACTGTTCTCGATTTTTCCTTAGTCGTCATGAAGAACTCTGAATCCTAGTCGATCAAACCGAACCTGGCCAGAGGCCAGTATCTCAAGACCGCCTTGCCAAAGACATTTCGTGCCGGGACCATCCCCCAGTTCCGGCTGTCATTGCTCGAGTTGCGATGGTCCCCGAGGACGAAGTAGGCGTGTTCAGGAACAACAACGGGACCGAACGATGAGGGGTCGAAGTACTCGAGGGGAACATAGGGCTCGTGCAGCACTTCCCCGTTTATATAGACGATTCCGTCACGAATGTAGACTTCTTCGCCGGGGAGGCCGATAACCCGTTTAATGAAGGACTTGCCAGTGTCTCTCGGATACCAGAAGACCACGATATCCTCGCGGTCGATTTCGGAAAGCCGGTACACGAACTTGTTGACGAAAATCCGCTCCTGGTCGTAGAGGCGTGGCTGCATGCTGGTGCCTTCAACTTTAACCGGCTGAATCACGAATACGACAATGAGCACCGCAGTGAGAGCCGCAAAAACAATATCTCGAACCCAGCTCTTCAACTCTCCCAGCAATGAGGCTTGGGGCATCGTCTCATGGGAAGGTTGCTGTTCGAGCCGCACCTCTTTCTCTTCGGTCATTCCACTGGCGCCTGGGACAAGTCCTGGTTGTTGTTCAACAGGCGATTATAGCAGAGGATCTGATGACAGACGGCGGGTCTCAACTTTGAAGAATTATTGGAATGAGGATTGGACGAACCGGCGACGAGGAGCTTCACAAAAGGGACTCAGCCGGAGTTTTCGAGGCATTCAACCAGGAATGTCACCCAGCCAGCCCTGGTTGGGGGTGGGAGCCGATTCGAACCCCATTTCGAACTCGCCGACCGGCCTACGAACCCGTCGCACCCCACGGCTGATCAGTCGTTCAGGATCTCGTCTTCCTTGGCCTTGGCCAGGGCATCGACGTTGCTGATGAATTCATCCGTGGCCTTCTGGACCTCATCCAACCCTTTGAACTCATCGTCCTCGGAGATTTCCTTGTCCTTCTGCAACTTCTTCAGCCTATCGTTGGCATCCCGGCGGACCTGCCGAACTGCAGTCCGATGATCCTCGGCAATCTTGCCGACCTGCTTGGCCAGTGACCGGCGCCTCTCTTCGGTCAACTGCGGAATGGGAATGCGAACAATCTTGCCGTCATTGCTCGGATTCAGCCCGAGATCCGATGCCATGATGGCCTTCTCAATCTGATTGATCTGGGAAATATCCCAAGGCTGCACGGTGATCAGATTGGCTTCCGGGGCATGGAGGGTAGCCAACTGGTTGACGGGCGTTAGAGTCCCATAGTAATCGACCATCAGATGATCGAGCAAATGAACCGAAGCTCTTCCCGTGCGAATTGTGGCCAGTTGCTGGCTCAGATCTTCCACCGTTTTCTGCATACGTCGTCGGGTATCAGCCAACACTTCATTCGTCATAAGCGTCTCCACTAGGTCCGGATCAGAGAACCGACCTTGTGACCGAGGACGGCCCGCCGGATACTCCCCCGCTGGAACAGGTTGAGGACAACAATCGGGAGTTTGTTGTCGCTGCAAAGCGCGATCGCAGTAGCATCCATCACCCTGAGGTTCTGTTTCAACACCTCAAAGTAGGTCAACTCTTCGAAGCGCACGGCATTTTCGTTGTGGACCGGGTCACAATCATAGACCCCATCGACCTTGGTCGCCTTGATGATCACCTGCGCCCGGATCTCCATGGCTCGCAGCGCCGCCGCGGTGTCGGTGGTGAAGTACGGGTTGCCCGTCCCTCCCGCGAAGATAACGACCCGCTTCTTCTCCAGGTGCCGGATTGCCCTCCGCCGGATGAACGGCTCGGCCACTTCAGCCATGTGGATGGCACTCAGGACTCGGGTGAATATCCCCAGCTTCTCCAGAGAATTCTGAAGTGAGAGTGCGTTGATCACAGTCGCCAGCATTCCCATGTAGTCACCGGTGGCCCTGTCCCATCCGGCTTCCGCAACATTGGCGCCACGGATCATGTTTCCGCCGCCAACGACAATGGCTACTTCAACGCCGAGTTGATGAACTTCTTTGATCTGGCGGGCAATGTCCTCTACGGCAGGCGGATCGATCCCGAAGTTCAGGGCGCCCATGAGGGCCTCCCCACTCAACTTGATGAGGACACGATCGTAAACGGCGGCTTCCAGAGACGCAGGCTCGACAACAGGAACTTCACGGTTCCCGACTGTGTCACCCGACATGCGATCTCCTTAACTCCCCGTCCAATTCGCAAGGCTCCCTGCGAGGACCGGGGAGCCATAATCTCTGCTTCAGCAGACAACACAAATGTTCAGGACTACTCTTCGCCGACCTGAAACCTGACGAAACGGTTTACCGAAATGTTTTCTTTGATGATCGCGATCTTGCTCTTGATCAGCTGCTCCACCGTCAGATCGTTATCCCGGATAAACGTCTGCTCGTAAAGGCAAACGTCAGCATAATATTTATTCAGGCGTCCTTCAACAATTTTGTCGGCGATGTGAGCCGGTTTCCCTTCGCCGGCCGCCTGCTTGTGGAGGATCTCCTTCTCCTGGGCCAGCACTGCCTCAGGGACGTCCTCGCGGCGGACGTAGAGGGGGTTTGCCGCCGCGATCTGCATCGCCAGGTCCTTGACCAACTCGGCAAATTCCTCTGTTCGGGCCACGAAATCGGTTTCGCAATTGACCTCAACCAGCACGCCCAACTTCCCGCCGGCATGGATGTACTGGCCGACCAGCCCTTCGCGCGTCGACCGCCCGGCTTTCTTCGCAGCTGCTGCCAGTCCCCGCTCCCGCAGAATCTTCACGGCCGCATCCAGATTCCCGTCCGTCTCGACCAGGGCGCTCTTGCACTCCATCATTCCGGCGCCCGTCTTCTCACGCAGTTCCTTAACCTGCTGTGCCGATATCGCCATCACATCCTCCGTTGTTGAAACACCATGATTCACAAAGGCTTGAAGCAGGGATCGGCCCTTCAGCCGGCCAATCCCTGGCTTGGGTGAGTTCTATCCGGACCGGCGTCTGCTTCGCCGCACTGCACCGTCCGTTTCGTACGCAGAGGCGGTACCCGACCTCAGGGCTCAGTTGCGACTTTATCCGTATCCTGGCCCGTTTCCTCGGCAGCCTTGCCGTCTTCGGAAGCTGTCGCCGAGGGGGCCTCCACCTCTTCGGCCTTTCCCGCATCGGCCGATTTGGCAGCCGCCTTGCGAGTAGTACTCTTACGCGGACCCGAAGGTTTCTTGTCCGGGGTTGCTTCCGGCGCCTCGGCCTCAGTCTCAACCTTTTCAGCTTTCACCGGGGCCGGAGCTTCGGAGGAAGCCTTTTCAGCTTTCACCGGGGCCGAAGCTTCGGAGGAAGCTTTTTCAGCTTTCACCGGGGTCGAAGCTTCGGAGGAAGCCTCGGCTGCGGCGGCCTTCTCCGCCTTAACCTTCTTGGCGGCCTCGGCCTCGGCCTTGGCAGCTTCTGCTGCCGCCGCCTTGGCAGCTTCTGCTGCCGCCTTCCGCTCTCGCTCGCGTTCGGCACGGCGAGCGTCGGCCGCAGCCCTGGCTGCAGCCGCCTTGGCCGCCTGTTCACGCTCGGCCTCTTCACGGGCCCGGCGCTCTTCAGCCACCTTGGCATCCCAAATCGACCGGCCGGCCGCGACCGCATCGGATACCGTCGACGTAAACAACTTGACGGAACGAAGGGCGTCGTCGTTGCCGGGAATCACGTAGTCCACGATATCCGGGTCACAGTTCGTGTCGACAACTGCGATCACGGGAATACCCAAACGCCGGGCTTCCATAACCGCAATCTGTTCCTTGTCGGAGTCGATCACGAAGAGGGCATCGGGCAACCGCTCCAGGTTCCGGATACCGCGGAGGTTCTTCTCCAGCTTCTTCCGTTGCCGCTCGAGCTTTGCAATCTCCTTCTTGGAGGAGAATTTGGTGTCGTACCCTTCGGCCTTCAGAGCATCCAGCTCCTTATAGCGCTTGATACTGTTCCGGACCGTCTCGAAGTTCGTCAGGAGACCGCCAAGCCAGCGGTTGGTGACGAAGTGCATCCCGCACCGCAAGGAGTCTTCCTCTATTGCCTCCTGGGCCTGCCGCTTAGTACCGACGAACAGGATTTGCTTGCCCTGAGCACCGAGGTCCGTCAGGAAGTCCACCGCTTCCTTAAAGAGTCTGAGGGTCTTCTGCAAATCGACGATGTGAATGCCGTTGCGGTCCCCGAAGATGTATTCCCGCATCTTCGGGTTCCATCGGCTCGTCTGGTGTCCAAAATGGACACCCGCTTCCAGCAATTGCTTGATCGAAATCGCGCTCAAACGACCCTCCTCATTACCTCTTCGAGAATTGATAGCGTTTTCTTGCGCCGGGCTGACCGTACTTCTTCCGCTCTTTCTGGCGCGGATCCCTAGTCAGAAAACCGGCTTTCTTCAATGACTGCCGCAGCTCCGAGTCAAACTCGAGCAGCGCTCGGGAAATCCCTAACCGAACCGCCCCGGCCTGCCCCATGGAACCGCCGCCCTTTACGTTAACGTAGACGTCGAATTTGTCTTTACTTTCCGTAACGACAAGCGGCTGAGTCACCATGAACTGTTCGCTGCGGTTGCGAAAGTATTCCAAATGATCGATCTGATTAACCACAACCTGCCCGGTTCCCGGCATCAGAAAAACCCGGGCCGTCGAAGTCTTACGTTTACCCGTGCCGTAATACTGGATCTTTTCCAAGAGTCAACTCCTCAAAATGCAAGCGTCCGCGGCTGCTGCGCCTGGTGGGGATGCTCCTCACCGGCATAGACCTTGAGGCGCTTCAGCATGCCCTTCCCCAGCTTGGTCTTCGGCAACATGCCTTTGACTGCAAATTCCAATACCTGCTCCGGCCGCTTCTCAAGCAGGTCCCGAGCATTTATTTCTTTCAAGCCACCCGGATACCCGCTGTGGCGGTAGTACTTCTTGTCATCCAGCTTGTCGCCGGTCAGGCGAACCTTATCTGCGTTCACCACGATCACAAAATCGCCCGTATCGAGGAAGTTGGTGTAGATCGGCTTATCCTTACCCATCAGGATCATGGCCAATTTCGAGGCCAACCGCCCCAGCACCTGATCCTCGGCATCGACAACGTACCACTGACGGTCGATCTCATTTACTTTTGGAAGAACGGTCTTCATCCCTGTCCACCTTACCTGTCCGTCAAGGATCCTAAAAATCGGGAAAATTACTAAAACGCGGGACTACTGTCAAGTCCCCGGCTCGCCGAGCAAGGAGGGATCAGTTTACTAGAAAAGGCGTACAACGTCACCTGCTCCGCCTCAGCCGCAGTTTCCCGGGCAGCCTCAACGACATCCCAACGGTTATCGCGAATCCATCCGCAAGCCTAAAAACTTCATTTTAACAGGTTCAGGGTTTGTTTTGCCCACCTGATTCTTTGCCCCGATTGGAGGCCCGGGCCCAGACGGGCTCGAATCTTCCAACCGCGGACATCCATTCGCACTTTTATCAGGGTAGAGCGTTATTAAGTACAGATGAAAAAAGAAAATCACACGAGTGTGACCGGGATTACCTGTTTTTCAGCAATAAAGACTAAAATTTCGCTTGTCTGAATTATTGATTTGCAGGTTTGCAGGAGTCGGTTAAATGCCTCTGACGAACTTTTTAAAAACAAAGCCAAAGAGCCTGGTGGGGGTCGATATCGGCTCATCCGCGGTCAAGGTTGCAAGCCTCAAGAAGACCGGCACCCAGTACCGCCTGGATTCGTTGGGAAAGGCCCATCTGCCGGTCGATACGATCGTTGATGGATCTATAATTTCAAAGATTCCTCTGGCCGAAGCCATCGATCGAATCTTTAAAGAAAAGAAGATTCGTAATAGTAAGGTGGCCACCTCGATATCGGGTCATTCGGTCATCGTTAAGAAGGTCGCGCTTCCGGTGATGACCGAAGAGGAACTTGCCCAGTCGATTCAGTGGGAAGCGGAACAGTACATTCCTTTTGACCTCGCCGAAGTCAATGTTGATTACCAGGTCCTGGAATCCGAACCGGGAACCCAGAAACTCCAGGTCATTCTGGTTGCCGCAAAAAAAGAAAAGATTGCCGACTACACCAGTGTCGTTTCGATGGCCGGCAAAATCCCGACCGTGGTCGATATTGACGCATTCGCTCTGCAGAATGTTTACGAAATCAATTACAACCCTGAACCGGACACCGTGGCGGCCCTGCTTGACCTCGGCGCCAGTTCCACCAACATCAACATAATCCGGGGCACCGATTTCTTGTTTACCCGTGACATCGCGATCGGGGGCAACCAGTACACCGAGTTCCTCCAGGAAGAACTGGGAATCTCTTACGAGGAAGCGGAACGCTACAAGCTCGGGCTCGAAGTCCCGGCCGAAAGCGTTGAACAGGTTGAAAGCGTTCTCAATTCCGTATCCGAAAACCTGCTCCTCGAAGTCGAGAAAACCCTCGATTACTTCAAGACGACCACCTACGCTGAAGACATTCAACAGATGCTGCTTAGCGGGGGTGCCAGCAAAACACGGGGTCTGCGGGAATCACTCGCGGACAAATTTCAATTCCCTGTCGAGTTTCTCGATCCCTTCAAGAAGATCGGAGGGGTCGAGTCCCACCTGATGGGAGAAGAATCAGAGTCCGCCCGGACCGACTATGCAATTGCAGTCGGACTGGCTTTGCGTACGGCCTAAGCAACATGATTCAAATCAACCTTCTCCGGGAATCAAGTAGTCGCCGCCGGCTTTGGGTGCCGAAGAAAACCCGCGTGGAGCTCTACGTTGGGCTCATTGCGGCGGTGGCCATTGTCGCTGTGCTGGCCTGGCACTGGCAGCTTTCGTCGGCTTTGGATGTGGCCCAGATCCGCCAGGCTGAGCTTCAGCAACAAAGCCTCGAACTGGCGGCCGTCCGGGCGGAACTGCAACGCTATCAGGCGCAGAAGCTGCGGCTCGAAGATCGGGCCGCAATCATCGAAGAATTGCGCTCCAGCCAGAAGGGTCCGGTCCAGATGCTCAATGGAGTGATCGCGGCCATGCCGACCGAGCCTCGTCTCTGGCTGACCAGCCTGAATCAGCAGGAGAAGACGGTGACCATCGAAGGGAACGCTTTCGACGTCCCCGCGATCGCCGACTTCATCGCCAACCTGACGAAATATCCGCCTTTTGACACAGTCGAACTTTCATTCTGGGAAGACCGTAAGGACAGCGTGGCCTTCGGCCTGAACTGCACCATTAAGAGCCAATAGCCATGTCAGCAATCAGCCGTTTGTCCCAAAAGTCACAGCTTGTCATCCTGGGTCTCCTGGTCCTGGCGCTTTGCGGAGTCTTCTACATCTACATGATCCGCCCGCTCCAGGCTGAGCTGGCCGATCTCGACCTGGAGATCCAGAATCTGGAGGCCGAAGTCGCAGCAGGCCAGGGAGTCCGAGATCAGCTACAGGAGCTGAAACAGGCCGTCCAGGAGCAACAGGCCCGCCTCTCATTTCTGCGGCAGGTTCTGCCGGAAAAGAAGCAGACTGCCGAGATCATCCGCCAGGTCCAGCAGATGGCAGTAGATTCCAATTTAAAAATCAACAGCTTCACCCCGCGGGCCACCGTTAACAACGATTTCTACGAAGACTGGCCGATCATGATCTCCCTGGAAGGCAATTACGACAGCCTGGGGACCTTCTTTGAGCGGGTCGGGGCGTTCACGCGGATCATCAATGTGGACAACATCAATATGAAGGCGATTGACGACGACGCCTCGCGAGATCGGACGTTGAGTGCGACCTGCACAGCCACCACGTTCGTTTACCTCGAAAACGAGACTGCAGCGCCCGTTGAGGAGGCGAAATGAAGAAGCGACTTGCACTGCCGGTTGCTCTTGCCGCGGTTTTGTCGGTGCTGCTGTTGGGTGGTTCCGGGCTCGTGGCGCAGGGCATCAAGTACGACAATGAAGGCAAGCGGGATCCGTTCACGAGCCTGATGAAGGTAGCCAAACGGGCCGAACCCGCCAAGATACTTGCCCCACCTCCGCTGGACCAGCGCCCGCCGGGACTCGCCGGTCTACTGGTCGCAGAAGTCACGGTCACTGGTATCGCCAAGGGACCCAACTCCCAGATGGCGGTTCTGAGAGGGATCGATGACATCAGTTACTTCGCAAAGGAAGGGACCAAGCTGTTCAACGGATACATCGAAGGAATCCAGGGCGATACGGTGGTCTTCGTGAGAGAACAGGTGGATACCCAAGGCAACAGGAAGATCACCCGCATCACTAAGCAAATGCAAACCGAGGATCGGTAGGTCATACCATGACGAGACACAAGCTAAGAAGTCCCGCTTTTCTTGTTTCATTGTTTCTGAGTATCAGCACCCTCACGGGACCGAGCTTGCACTCAGCAAACAAGCCGGTCTTACCCGCGTCGCAGGGCGACTATCAGGGGGAACCCGTCTCCTTGAAATTCGTGAACGTCTCCCTGGTGGATTTCTTCCGGGCCATGTCCGAGTTGAGCGGACTGAACATCCTCATCGATCCCGATGTTGCTGGGTCAGTCACCATAAACGTCGAACAGGTGCCGTGGGATCAACTCTTCGACGCAGTACTTCACAGCCACGGGCTGGCCCGTTCCATCGACGGCAACATGGTCCGGATCTCGACGAAGACCAAATTGAAGCAGGAAGAAGAAGCAGCCCAGGCATTGAAACGAGCATCCTTTCTGGCCAAGGACACCATGACCGTCACGCGCCAGCTCAGCTATGCCAGCGGAGAGGAACTGCTTCCATCGTTTGAGAAACAGCTGAGCGAGCGGGGACAGATCAACGTCGACAAGCGCACCAATACCCTGATCATCACGGACGTGCCGGAAGGCGTGAACCGAATCAACAACCTGGTCGAGGCACTGGATGTACCGGAAAAGCAGGTCGAGATCGAGGCTCGGATCATTGAGGCGACCACCCGATTCGCCCGGGAACTGGGCATGGAACTGGGATTCGTCTTCGGAAACGAATTTGATCGGAACCAGGGTGGACTGGCGGTCGTCACTCCCGCTGAAGAGCCCAATGCGGCCGGATTCTTTACTTCCGGAAAAGCGCTCGACACATTCCGCCTGGATGCCATTATCACGGCTGCCGAAAACACCGGCGACGCCAGGATCTTGTCCAAGCCGCGGGTGAGCGCTCAGAACAACGCCGAAGCGAAGATCACCCAGGGGGCCAAGATCCCGATCCCCGTGCAGATTAACTTCACCACAACCGTTCGTTACGAGATTGCGGCCCTCCAGTTGACCGTGACGCCTCAGATCACCGAGGAGAAGACGATCTCGATGAACATCAAGGTGGAGAACAACGTCCCCGACTTCTCGCAGACCGTACTGGGGATTCCGACCATCCTGACCAGTGAATCCCAGACCCGTGTCATGGTTTCCGACGGTGAGACCACCGTGATCGGCGGGATCTTCGTGGAAACCGACCGGGACTCCAAGAACAAGGTCCCCGGGCTTGGCGACATCCCGGTCGTTGGCCACCTTTTCAAGCGGGATTCAAAGGAACGGGAAACCAGAGAGATTCTCTTCTTCATCACTCCCCGGATCAAGAATCTTTAGAAGTGACGGAAAGAGAACTCAGACTTGAACGACTTGGCCGTCGGCTTCACAAGGTGGAGCTCGACGGCCTTTTGATTACTCATCCCCCAAACCTGTATTACCTGTTCGGGTTCAGCGGATCGTTTGGGGTCGCGCTTTGGCTCGAAGGTGAGGCCGTACTCATCGTCGATTCCCGGTACCTGGAACAGGCCCGAAACGAGACTGCCCATTGCCGGATCCAGCTTTCCGCAAACCCGTTCGGCTCCGACCTCCGGTCTTTGCTGCCTTTCACCAAGAGAATCGGCATTGAGGCAGAGCGTATGTCCCACTCGATCGCACTGACCATATCGTCCTGGTGCGACGACTGGCATCCAGTCCCGACTTACGGCCTCATCGAGGAACTTCGAGCGGTAAAATCCGACTCCGAGGTCGAGAAAGTCCAGTCGGCATGCCGGCTGGCGAACCAGGCCTTCGCGGAGTTTGTCGAGCGACTCGACTGGACATCTACGGAGACCGCAGCGGCAGCCTCTTTGGAGTTCATCTGTCGGACCCGGGGAAGCTCCGGGGCTCCCTTTGATACGATTGTCGCTTCGGGACCCCGCAGTGCGCTTCCCCATGGCGTTGCCGGCTCACGACAGATCTCCCAGGAGGAAGTCCTGCTCGTCGATTTCGGCGCCCGTCTCGACTCCTACTGCAGTGACCTGACGCGGGTCGTCCTGCCCGGCCACAGTCGGGTGCGCGAAGTGTACGAGGTTGTGCGGGAGGCCCAGCAGGCGACCATCGCCGCCGTACGCCCGGGGGTCTCCGTTGTTGCCGCCGACGCAGCCGCCCGAACTGTTATCGCCGACGCCGGCTATGGAAAGCACTTCGGGCACGGCACCGGCCACGGTCTCGGACTGGAAGTGCACGAGTTGCCTCGGATCTCCCCACACGGTGAAGGGGTCCTGGTTCCCGGAATGGTTTTCACCGTAGAGCCCGGCATCTACCTGCCGGGAGAATTCGGCATCCGCCTTGAAGAAGTCGTCACCGTGACCGCCACGGGCTGCGAAGTCCTGAGCCGGTAGCAGATTTCCAGGGTTCCGGATTTGGCCTTGACGAATTCATGAGTCTCGCTTATTCATACCCTGCCAGCCTTTGAGATTCGAGCGCAGGAGGTGGGAATTGAAAGCACGGAAGAAAGCGGTCAAACCGAACAGCGTCGCCGCCGATCCACAACACCGCAACACCGCAATACTCCAGAGCGAAGAGCAATCTTCACTCGCTTTTAAGTCACCAAACCCTGACAATTCGATGAGTGCCGAGGTGGGGCGGAGAGGAGTTCGTCGGCTTGTATCGCGGGGTGGAAAGGGAGAAACTGCACCAGATGGCAGAACGGTTGCGAGGCTTGATCTCGAGCATCTCGGTACCCTTCGGCAAAATCCGCATCTGCCCAACCGTATCCATCGGGGCGACCATCGCCCGTCCGGACGACACTCTGGAGTCCCTGTTCAAACGGGCTGACGAAGCGCTCTACGAAGCCAAGGATTCCGGCCGGAATCAGGTCCGGATCAGTTAATAATTGCCTTGATCGCTTCCGACTCAATGAGAGGGAGGGCAAAGATGAAAATGCTTGTGCCGGTCCTGCTGACAGCTTCTCTGTGGGCACAACAGAAACCTTACGACCTGGTTCTCAAAGGAGGTCACATTGTTGACCCCAAGAACGCCGTAGACACCGTGGCAGATGTAGGCATTCGCGACGGCAAGATTGTGCGGATCGCCGAGTCGATTCCCGAGGAGTCCGCCGGGAAAGTCGTCCCGGTGGACGGACTCCTCGTAGTCCCCGGGCTGGTGGACATTCATGCCCACCTGTTTTACGGCACCGAGGAGAACGCCGACTACAGTGATGGCTACTACGCCGTCGCTCCCGACGGATTCAGCTTTCGGAGCGGAGTCACGACAATGGTCGACGCGGGTGGGGCGGGCTGGCGAAACTTCGAGCAGTTCAAACGTCAGACCATCGATCGGT
Organism: uncultured Acidobacteriota bacterium; assembly: GCA_963777605.1. Lineage (GTDB taxonomy): Bacteria > Acidobacteriota > UBA6911 > RPQK01 > JAPXNP01 > CAVZRV01. Next base: position 134,306 of record CAVZRV010000029.1, on the reverse strand, counting down.
CGCAGACCCGGGTCCTGGCCTTCCTGAACATTGTCGGCAACGGAATGAAAGGAGGGCCGATTGAACAGGACCTCTCCGACATGGACGCCAAGCTGACGGCGATGCGGGCCACCCAGTTCAAAGACCTGATCGTCGGCATAAAGGTCGCCCATTACCAGGGCCCCGAGTGGACCCCTGTCGATCGGGCGGTGGAAGCCGGCAGGATCGCCGGGATCCCGGTAATGGTCGATTTCGGTTCGAGCCGTCCCCCGCTCTCGTTGCGAGACCTTCTGATCGAACACCTCCGCCCGGGAGATATCCTCACTCACGCCTACGCGCATGTCGCGGGCCGGGAACCCCTCGTCGACCCGAGCGGCCGGCTCCAGGCGTTCGCGCCCGAAGCCCGAGCCCGGGGGATCATCTTTGATGTCGGTCATGGCGCCGGCTCATTCGTTTACCGCCAGGTCGTGCCGGCAATGAAGGCGGGGTTCCCCCCGGATTCGATTTCAACCGACCTGCACGCCCATAGCATGAACGCCGGGATGAAAGATCTCCTGAACATCATGTCGAAATTTCTCAACCTGGGGATGTCGACCCAGGATGTGATTCTGAAGGCGACCTGGGCTCCGGCCCGGGAGATCGGACACGAGGAACTGGGGCATCTCAGCCCGGGCGCAGGAGCCGACATCGCCGTCCTGAGCCTCAAGAAAGGAAGCTTCGGCTTCATCGACTCCGAGGGAGCGAAGATAACCGGGAGTCAAAAACTGGAGTGCGAGCTCGTTCTCCGAGACGGGGAAGTTGTCTGGGACCTCAACGGACGGGCCGCTCCGCTTTGGAAGTAGGACCATCATGCGCATCGCTACGTGGATTTTCGTAGTCTTCGTGAACTGTTCCCTCCTGCCGGCCCAGGGCGAGGTAATCGTCCGCCCCGCCGAAATCGACGATGTTCTCGTCAACCCTGGAATCGGGTTCATGACGTTTCAACGGTTCAACGGAGACGATCTCAACGCCGGCCTGGGCTGGACCGAAGGCTTTCCAATTGAGTACCAGCAATGGGACGGCGATCTCGCCAACGATCACTATCCCGACACCTCGATCGCCTACTTCCGCGTCTACTGGAAATTCGTGGAGCCGGAAGCCGGCGTTTACCGATGGGACCTGATCGACCGGGCCCTCAATACGGCTCATGAAAGAGGACAATCTCTGATGTTGAGGATTGCCCCCTATGGAACGGGCCTCGAGCGGGACGTGCCGGACTGGTACCGAACCATGGTCGGCAAAGAGGAGCCGCAACCCGAGGAGAAGTGGCAGACCAACCCGGAGGACCCGCGCTACGTCATGTACTTCGGCGGTCTCATCCGGGCCCTCGGGCAACGTTACGATGACCACCCGGACCTGGAAAGCGTTGACGTGTCCATCGTCGGAGCGTGGGGGGAAGGAGCCGGATCGGAGCTGCTATCCCAGGCGACTCGAGAGGCGTTGGTCGATTCCTATACCGACTCCTTCCGAAAGACCCCCCTGGTGATGCTTCTAACCGACGGGAAGACCAACCGGTACGGGCTTTCCCGCCGCGACGTCGGCTGGCGAGTCGACTGCCTCGGAGACATGGGTGGATTCAGCCCGATCTGGTCCCACATGAACGACTACTACCCGGAGGCAATCATCAACTTCGGGATGGCCGATGCCTGGGAGAAGGCTCCGGTGACCATGGAGATCTGCTGGGTGATGGGCAAATGGCTCGAGGAAGGTTGGGACGTCGACCACATCATCGACGAGTCCCTGAAGTGGCACATCTCGTCGTTCAATGCCAAATCATCGCCGGTTCCGAAGGAGTGGGAACCGAACGTGGACCATTGGCTCAAGAAGATGGGCTACCGGTTCGTTCTCAGGAAGTTCACATATCCCGCCGAGGTAGCGGCCAACGGTAAACTCTCATATACGAGCTGGTGGGAGAACCTCGGCGTCGCCCCCTGCTACCGGAGTTTCCGGGTCGCCCTCAGAATCCGCGACAGCAAATCGGAATCCATCCTCGTGACCGATGGTGACGTCCGCAGCTGGCTGCCCGGCGATTCCGTCCTTGACGGTTCCGTTTTTGTCCCTTACGACACGGCACCCGGACAATACGACCTGGACATCGCCATCCTCGACGAGCGTACAGAGAAACCGGCCGTGAAGCTCGCCATCGAGGGCCGCCGCCCCGACGGATGGTACCCGCTGGGGCAAATCAGAATCCGACCCCGGTAACCGTTGGTTCGCCCGGAATCAATGGCATTGGGTTCACTGGAAAAGCTGGTCAGGTTCTTTGACGATCACCGAAGTCCGATGCGGGCCCTTTTTGATCTGAAGAACAGTTCGCTCCCTGAGGTCCCGAATCTGCCGGTTGAGGCTTTCGCGGGTGACCCCGACCATCGATGCCAATTGCGACTGGTTGACCGGGATCTCGATCCCTTCAGATGTCCGGACACCGTGCTCCCGACACAGCCTCAGAAGCGCGGCGTTCAGACGCTCTGACAGGGAACCGCAACCCAGCAGTTCGACTTGCTCCCATGCGCTTCGACACCGGCCCGCCAACACCACCATCAGGTCACGGGCCGCCGCCGGATCCTCGAGGACTGTAGTAAAAGCAAGTCTGCGGACTACAAGAAGTGCCGTCGGCTGTATGGCCAGGGCATTAAAGGGCGATTCTCCCCCGTTGAGAAGAGGGACGTCTCCAAAGAACTGCCCCGGGCCAACGAAATCGAGAATGACCTCCTTCCCGGACGAGGACATCCGGGTCAGCATCATGCGGCCTTCCTGAACGATGTACAGGCAGTCCATTCGGTCTGTCTGAGTGACGAGCCAATTTCCTTTTGGGCAGAACCTCACTGGGAGACAAGTGTGCGCCAGTGACTTAAAGGGCCCGTCGGCAAGGAGTGAGCGCGGAGATTCCGGATCTTCCGAAGGTGTCTTCCATGTTTCTTGAACTGCACATTTCATCTTGAGGGATTCCCAGGTTCCGAATTTCCATTCTCACAAACCAGGCACACAAGTTTCACCGCTGAACGGAAAAGCAACTTCTGTGCCACTCATCGAATCGTCCCTGTAATCCATTGATGAGATAAATCTTAGATGGATAATCCCGGAATTCAGCCACTCCCTGACAGGATCTGCTTGCAGAGGAATCAGGGAAAAGCTCCTCGATTGTGCCGCGGTTGCGACATCAGGAAACCTCAAGCGGACGGGGCCTCAAACCCTCCTGCCGAGTCCAAGTCCCCGGCGGAGGCATCCGGGAGAATGGCGCGGCATGAACGCCTCCAAAATCCGTGACACGCGCGGATCCATTAACGGGCAACGGAAGCTTTCGCTTCCTGACTGAGGCCGAACCATTCCGCGTTGGGCAAGAGCGGAAGCGGTCGCTTCCAGCACTCCAAATTGTGGGATTTACGACCAGGACCACAGTGAGTGCAACTGGCTGCACGTGAACCGTTTTAGCGATCCCTCGGTGTTCAGAACGCAAGCGCCTTTCGGATGACCGGTTCGAACGCGTCGGCCTGCCTCATGAACCCGAGATCGGAAGGATGGGACCCATCGGTTGCGCCCTCACTGTCGTCCCCGAGCAGGTGCTCGCCTTCAAGATAGAACAGACCGGAAATCGACTCCGCCTGGAGCTGCTCGAAAGCCTTGCGCAACTCTTCCCGGCTGCGGCGATGGTGCTCCCGGCGTTCGCCGAGCACCCAGGAATTGGTGAAGCTGCGATCCTCCACGAGAATGACCGGTGACTCAGGAAGCGCCTTCTTGAGCTGCCGGACCAGCGGAACGGTCCGTTCCCGGACTTCATCGGCGTTCATGTTGGGCAGGCAATCGATCACGAATACCGAGGGCCCGAGTTCGCACAGCAACGCTCCTACTTCCGCTTCCATTCGACCATTCCCCGAAAACCCGAGATTAATCGACGGAAGGTCGAGACGGCGGCCCAGAATGGCCGGGTGCGGCATCCCGGGTCGCGATGCGCAGGCCCCGTGAGTGATTGAAGTTCCGTAATACACCACCGGTCTCTCCGATCGGGGCTGGATCCCCTCGAACCGGCTTCCCTTGACGACTCCGATCTCAACCGAGTCAACACCGTTGTAGAGCGGGAGATAGAGTGAGTACTTTCGGGTGCCCGGATCCAATCCTCCCGCCAAGCGGGTCCGCACATGGATCGATTCGGGACGTGCTACCGCAATCCAGCGCCAGCTTCCGGCCGGGTCGAGGCCATAGAGGTCGATCCCGCTCACTCCCGTCGCCGGCATGTGGGACATCGCCAGACGACTTCGGAACAACTGGTAGCGGACGTGAATCTCCGGAGAATCGGTCTCGAACCTTGCCATCATCCCAGCTGAATCCCGGCTCAGGCTCCACACCGCGTCCCGGACCATCTTCTCGGCCTTGGCGGGAAGGCGGTCATAGTAACGATAGCGGTTCTGATCAATCCAGCCCCGACCTTCCACTCCCCAATCCTGGAGGTCGCGCCAGTCCAGTTTGGGCCCTGCTTCCCTCGCGGCCCCTCCCTGCCCGAACGCCACCGTTCGCGCAGTCCCGGCCAGTCCGGTCGAAAGCGCCAGAAACCCACGCCGGTTCAAATGCCCTGATTTCATCCCCTTTGTCCTTCCGTTGCTGTTGCTTTACGTCCGCACGCTCAAGCCCCCGAAGAGTAATCCAGCCGGCGCGCAGACCACTCCGCGGGTCCGTATTCACCCATCTCTACCGATCCCGACATCGACTCCCCGCTCACAGTGCCCTGGAAGTCGAAGTGCAGCCGCGTGCCCTCGTATGGCTGAGAACTTCGGAATCCGATCTGGTTTCCGTGAACCTCGCCCTGGAGGTTCCCTTCCAGGGTTCGTCCCCGGTGTCGCCCGGTCAGCCGGTGGCCATCCTGTTCCAGATAGAGCAGGTGGTGATCCGATCCGCGCACGAAAGCCAGTTCCACTTCCCAGGAACCGTCCACGCGGGCAGGTTCACCCGCCGGACGCTCCACCCTGGCAATTTGGGGTGGGCGGCTCAGCACGCCACTCAGATGTTCCGCGACCACCCGGTCGTCGCCCGGCCCCATCATCCACGGCATGACTTCCACCCAGCTCTCTGAATCTCCGCCGGGACAGTCCTGAATCGTCCCCCTGCCACCGGCCAGAATAATTCGGGGTTCTCCGGCCAGCAGCCGATCGTATACGTCGTTGCCACCGATTCCAAGCCGACAGGTCTCCCAACTGATGCGGAGACGTGGGGCATTGTTTGACAGGCTCTCCGGCTGCACCACCCGAGTCTCCACACCCGGAATCTGTGTGACCGAGTCGGCAATCGTGCCCAGCCAGGATTCCCACTGCCGCCACTCGGCCTCGTGATCTCGCTGGTACCAACCCTCGACGGCCGCCAGCATCCCCATGATTTCTTCCTTGCCCACCTTCATGGAACGCCCAAAGGCATGGTGAGGTGCACTGTTCAGCCAGGCCGCCCGGCAAAGATCTTTCCTCCCCAACAACAAGCCGGCCGCCTGAGGTCCGCGAAGGGCTTTGCCCCCGCTGTAGGCCACCAGGTCGGCACCCCGCCTCAGATGGATCTCGGGCGTCAGGTTCTCTGCTGCGGCATCGACCAGTACCGGGACATCGTACCGGTGGGCCATCCGTGCCAGTGGTTCCAGTCCCAGGGGGCCCTGGTCTTCGGGACAGGCCAGGACATAAACCATCGCGGTCCTGGGCCCAAGGGCCGATTCCATTTCGTTCAGGCTCGCCACCGTCAGAATGCGAACTCCCAGCATCCGGATGGCGTGATCATAGACATTTCTCGAATAGGCCGGGATGATTATCTCGTCCTTCAGGCCCGTCAGGTCGGGAAGACGCTGGATGTTCTCCGGGTTACCCCCGGCGATCGCCGAGCACGTCGCGAGCGTCTCTGCTGCGGAGCATCCTGCCGTCACGATTCCCCACTCCGCTCCAGTCAGCGCCGCCAGTCGCGCGCTCACCGCATCCATCAGTTCATCCAGGTGAACATACTCCTGTGAAGCAAGCAGCATGGCACGCTTCACCTCGGGAAGGCTCCGCGATCCGGTAATGATCGTGAAAGTCCCCTTACAGTTGATCATCGGGCGAACTCCAAGGGGGAGATAAATGCTGGCATCAACGGCTGCTTCAAGCCCGGAACCAGCCCCCGCCGCCGAGGTTGACGGAAGGAGGCTTCCAGCAGCGGCCAAGCCCCCTGCACCCAACAGCCTGCGCCGCCCAATCGTCCCGGAACGGCGGATCCGCGATTTTATTGTCAACATAATGACGCTCCTGACCGAGTGATGAGAATGGGCCTACGTTAATCTCTGCCGGAAAGGAACGCAAGCGCGCGATCTGCGAACTTCTCCAGAGTCCAACCCAACAGGCGGAGTGACAGAGATTTGCTGGCGTACCGATGGGGATATGGTTATTCTGATTGCCAGAAGGTGCCCGAAACCGGGCGAGGCCCGCAAGTCCGACAGATGAGGAGGTTGAGCGATGGTCAATTTTGAAAAGACGCGAAGGGGAATCTTGAAGTTTCTGTGTCTTGGATCGGTAGGTGGAGGAGCGGCCCTCGCGGCTCGAAGCTCGCCAGGACAAGCCGGTTCGGATTCGGAGCAGCTGTCGAAAAAGGTTCATTACAGGGGAGAGAAACCGACCAGCACACCACTCTTTTCGGGCGCGGTTTCTTACGGAAATCTCCTCTTCATTTCCGGCAAGGGGGCCCATTTCGAGGGGGATATCAAGGCGCACACGGCTCACGTTCTCGACGAGATTCAGAAAGAGCTGGAGAACGCCGGCTCATCAATGGAGAAGGCTCTCAAGGTCCAGGTCTACCTGAACGACATCGCCGACTACAAGGCGATGAACGAGGTGTTCCTGGGGCGGTTCGGGCCGGAACCCCCGGTTCGAACGACAGTCGGGGTCGCCGGAGGCGTTCCCGGAGGCTCAAAAGTCGAGATGGACGTCATCGCCTGCATCTGATCGGAACCGGGCCAGAGACCCGGGGTTTCGGCCCACCGTCCGCGCATCCCGCCTGACGAGCGGGCAATAGCGCACCCGTCGCCCGATTATTCCCTTGCGCCGGACGGCCTGACCGGCGCAAGCTATAATGAATCTCGTCCGGACAACGGCAATGATTCGACCGTTCTTCATTTGGGGGTACTCAGCCCTCGTTCTGGGTCTGGGATTGGGCCTGACCCGGATCGAGGCCGCGGGCCAACCCTGGCTCAAGCTTGATCCTGCAACCTGGACCCTGGAAGATGCCGAGTCGGTCCTCTGGACTTCGCCCTGGGCCAAGGTCAAGGTGGTGCCTTTCTTTGATCGAAATGGAAACCGCCGGGAAGCCCGCTTTTGCGTGCGTCTCCAGTCCGCCATGCCGATCCGGATTGCCATGGCGCAGTCATTCCAGCTCCAGCCCGAAGACTTCGTCTATCGGCCTGCCAAACTGGATCACGAAAAGACTCTGGAACTGGCTTCACAGATTGCGCTGCCGGGAGAAATGGTCCTCTCGGTTATCGTCTTCCCGCCGTCGTTTCACCGGCGTCTGAACGAGGAAGGCCAAGCTGCAGTTCGAAAGGCGACCCGCCTGCTCGTCGACCGGCAGCGAATCCCACTGAAGACGTTCGTCGCTCCCAAGGACTCGAGTTTCGGTGAAGCATGGTTCCGGTTCTCTCGCCCCGAACTGAAGAAAGGGCAGACCATTCGTTTCTCGACCGAACTCCACACGCCACGACGAATGAAGGTTGAAGTCGAGTTCGAGACCAACGAACTCTTTTTCAAGGGAGAACTCAGTTACTGACGTCTATCGTTCCAGCTCGTTGGCAAGAACTGAGACGAACCGGTTGAAGTCACTGAGCGCCGTCATGAGGGCATCCGGCTTGACGATCTTTCCCTTGCGGTAGACAAAAACCCAGGCACCGTTCGCCTCCACTGCCCAGTCTCGTCGTCCGGTTAGAAAAGACCGTACTGACGGGGTAAAAAGACGCCGGATTGCGGTTTCATCCTTCCCTTTCAGCAGGTACTGGCGGGAGAACTCTTCATCCTGTTCGAAATCGATATCCGCGCCATCAAAGAGCCGGGAGAAGAAGCCTTCCTTGTAAAGGGTAAAACCAGGGATCGACCAGTTGCGCTGGCGGCACCCGAAAACTGTCTGGCGGACTCGATGCCGATTGTTGCCTGCCCCGGTTTCGTACTGGAAGTCGAAGATCCATTCCCGGCGGTTGGAGTCCTCGGCTTTACTCATCACGTTTGAGATCTTCTGCCTTCGGCCCTTCTGAAAAACCTGCATTGCCTTCAGTGATTCCGCGAACTCCGGTTCGAGGCCGCTTTTCTCCATCTGACCCGGCTTGACCGGCCCGGAACTGAAAGTGTAGCCCATCATCATTGACTGCCGCCCGAGTGCTTCCACTCGGGCAGCCGCACGACGGCGGGTGATCAACCAGGCTGCGACTGCAACAGCAACTCCAAGGATGGTGAAGATCAAGACCAGTGGAAGAGCTGAGACCTGCTGACTCATGCCCTTCACAATAGATCAATCGGGTTCAAATGTCCGCAGCATTCTTTGAACGATAAAACCTCTGCTAAGATGAACGCACGCTCTCGGAATTCTCCTCGGCATCAACGAAACGCAGGAGCCCACATGATCAAAATGGCTGTTTTGGCGGTGACACTCCTCCTGGTTGGATGCTCGGGATCTCCGTGCCCACGCTGGTGATCGGTGCCGAGTACGACACCATGGACCCCAAACACATGGAGTGGATGGCCGGACAGTTTCCCAAGGGACGCTATCTCTACTGTCCGAACGGCAGTCATCTGGCTCTGTACGACGACCAGAAGGTGTACACCGACGGCCTGATCAAGTTCATCAAGGACGTGGACGGCGGCCGGTTCTGAAACTCGGGTTAGTGGTTGTCGCGCCTGGCAGCCTGGGCTAAACTCCTCAGGCGCGACTTACGGGGAGGTGAGTTCCGTGAAAGAGAAGCTCCGGGTTGGAATTGTCGGCTCCAAGTTTGCCGCAGATTTTCATTGCGATGCCTACCGCAGGCTGCCTTTTGTCGAGGTCGCTGCCGTCGCCGCCATCGACAACCTGGACGCGATCGCTCAGAAGCACCGCATTCCGAATACCTACACCGATTACAACAAGATGTTCGAGCAGGAGAGGCTCGACCTGGTGTCGGTGTGCGTCCCCAACTTCCTGCACCACCCGGTGGTCCTGGCGGCCGCCCGGGCCGGAATCCACGCCATCTGCGAGAAACCTCTGGCCATCCGTGTCGAACAGGGCCGGGAAATGGTCGAGGTTTGCCGCGAGAACGGAACCAAGCTCTTCTACGCCGAGGACTGGATCCACGCTCCGGCCCTGATCCGCACAGAAGCCCTCGTCAAAGAGGGCGCTGTCGGGGACATCCTCTTCGTGAAAGCGAAAGAAGTTCACAATGGGACCCATTCTCCATTTGCCCAGAACAAGGACACCTGCGGCGGAGGCGTCTTCCTCCACATGGGTTGCCACGCTGTGACCTGGCTGCTCTACCTCCTGGGGAGCGAGGAGAATCCCCTGGTTGAAGTGACCGGGAAGATGACCGGAGGCGGCGAGGCGAACTTCGTTCACAAGAAGAACACAGGCGAAGATTTCGGCATGGCCATGCTCCGTTTCAAGGACGGACAGTACGCCTTTGCGGAATCCAACTACATCACTCACGGAGGCATGGACGACAAAATTGAGATCTACGGCACGAAAGGAGTGATCAAGGTCGATCTCACATTCAGCTCGGCTGTGTCCTGCTACTCCTCCGACGAAATCTCCTACAGCATCGAGAAGGCCGACATCAACAAGGGCTGGACCAAACCTGCTGTCGATGAGTTCTACAACCTCGGCTACGTTTCGGAAATCGAATACTTCGTCGAATGCGTGTTACGCGATGAACAACCTAAGTACGGCGTGGACGGACGAGCCGGTCTGGCGACCATCGAGGTCGTCAATGCCTGCTATCAGTCTCACCAGAAGGGTGAGACGATCTATGGCAATTGGTACTGAGGTTTCCGCCAGGGAATGCCGCCTGCTTGCCCAGGAGACCAATCATTAATGAGATCGACACTTACACTGCCCCGGAACGGACCGAGGCAGTCCAGAAGCTCCGCGACGAATTGGGGATCCGCCGGCTCAACCGGGAGGCCCAGGCCAAAATGACGGACGAGGAACGGGAAGCATACCAATCACTCCGGCAAACCTACATCGGGTCTGGCGTGAGGTCGAGCTGATCGCCGCATCCGGGTCCCCGGCTACGAACCTTCGGGAAGACCCGAAACCGCTATGATGTGAGCCGCCAAAGCCGAGTCGCCCCACTCGACGTACATCGTAGCCGTTTCCTGGCCGGTCTTCCGAAATCTGATGGTCAACTGCTCAACCGACTGGTTCAGTCGACTGCTCGTCAATGGTACCGAGCCCAGGTCGAGATCGGGGTCACGCTGGTTCCCGGCGACATTCACGTCCTTGCTGACGACCAGTTCCCACGCGTCGGACCCAACCTTCTTCGCGAGAAGCGCGTACGTCCCTGGCGGGACGGCGACACCGTCGATGGTCAGGTTCCGGTCCGTGGTTAACGTTGTTGCATTGTTGGCACCAAGGCGCCAAACCGTCCCGAGTTCCACTCCGGACCAGTCCCGTCCATTGAGGAGAGGACGACCGTACTCGATCTCGACCTTGGCATCACCCAAAACCACGCCTGCAGTCCCACGCTGATTTCCCTGTCCCAAGAGCAGACCAAACCCACAAACGCAAACGAGAATCAAAGCTTTCTTCATCCCAACACCCTCCCGTGACTCTGAAGTAAAGACCTGAAAGAAAGGCTATACCAGCTTGCGTAAGGGTTCAAAGAAGATCCAGCAGTTTTGTTTTGCACTCAAGCTCAAGCCGGAAGCCGAGGCCCTGAGCCTCTCCCAGCTCAACCTGGCCCGGCAGGTCCGCCAGGCCTTCTACGGGGAAGAAGCTCAGAGAATTCAACGAGGTCGTGACGATGTCCGGGTAATGGTCCGCTACGGGCCTCGCTCGGCGACCTGGAGAACATGAGGATTAGGCCCGGAGGCGGCTGGGATTCCGAACCCGAGGGAGTGGTCCAGGTGGAAGCTTCTGGTTCTGAGGCATAGACTGGGAACCAACGCGTCACAGCCAAGGATCCCAAAGGAGCAACTCGCATGTCCGAAGTGACTTACGTGTCGAAAGTCCGCATTGAACGTTTACGAGGTCCGCTGCGCCTCGCTTACCTACCCGGAGAGCCGGAAGCCGTCCGCTTCGGCGTTCACGGGGCCATCGCCCGGCACTACGGAGTTAACCCAGCCGAATTCCCTGCCAACGCGACGACCATCGATTACCTGGTTGCCGCGGCGGCCGGCTGACTGACCGGTACCTTCGGGGGCGCGCTGGAAGCGCGCAATATTGACGCAAGCGGTGGAAAACTGGTCTCGGAGACAACCGGCGAAGTTGAAACCGAGAAAGGGGTCCTGGTTGTCAGACGGATTCACGTGACCTACCACCTGAAGGGAGCTTCCGACCAGGTGGAGGTAGTCGAACGAGTGCATGCAGTTCACCAGGATCACTGCCCCATTTACCGTTCAATCCACAGGGCAATCGACATCACCACCGAGGTGAAATTCATCTGATCCGCGGCCACTTCCCGCTCAACGGAGGGAACGTCTCAGATCAGCCCCCTCCCGGCGCCACCGGACCATTCGCAAAGTGAAACTGGGCCTGTCAGACCGGACCTGGCACGCGGCCGGTGTTCAGAACGCGAGTGAAAGCGAGCGCTACTCCCGACTCTCATCCATTACCAGTCCTGGATCTTGACTCCATCCCGCGGTTCCGGCCTCCGGCAGCACTTCTGGTGACTCACCATCGTCCGGAGCCGCGCTCGCTTTCACTCGCGTTCTGAAATCGGGGTATCCAGGATCCAGCCGAGAGCCACGGCTTCTGAGTCCCACCGATCGCCCGAATCTCCTTCCAGACGCGTCGAAATCATCCAGTTCTTCCAAATTGAAGTTTCAGGTCAGCCCCGCCCCCGCGCCCTCCGCGGATCATTCAGAGAGTGAAACTCGACCTGGCGCTGGAAGGCGCCTTGGTTTCAGACCAGGGCTTGCCCTGGGTCTGTGGTCCCGGCAAGGCGATCGCGGCCTGTAAGGTCGCGCCGATTCTTCACGTCCGGAGAAGCTGTGCCGCCCTTTCAGGGCTGGATTCTTGATGGGTGGACCGTGAACCCAGGCAAATGCCTGGGCTGGAAACAGGCCCCCTTCAGGGGCCCGCCCGGCGCCGATCCCGTGATCATCACTCATCCACGTCCGGCACCGGACCAGGAACCAGGATCCAGCCGATAATCACGTCCCTGGCTCTCCACCGATCGCCTCAATCTCCGTCCAGACGCATCCAATTCGTCCAGGTTCTTCAACTCATCCCAATTGAAGTCTCAGGTCAGCCCCGCCCCCGGCGGCGCCGGACCATTCAATCAGTGAAACGGGTGAAGCATCGCCAGATGAGCGCGCCAACGGCGCAGGGTCATTTCCAGCCCGGCGGCAACGCCCCGGGAATCGGAGCCAAGACGGCAATGCAGCACTGAAAGTGCGATTCAGTCCCGGTGGCGGACGATTTCAGAAGAACCCGGAAATCAAGAACCCTGGATTGAGAAGGTTCACTTCCGCCGGGCAAGCTGCCCGGCCGCCATATCAGGCAGGGATGCCTGGATTACTTTCCCTCCAGAAACGAGAAACCAGGAACCAGGAACTCATCTCGATTGAAGTTTCAGGTCAGCCCCCTTCAGGGGCCAGCCCGGGCTCCGACAACCCTTCCACTCTTGACTAAACTTGCCCGACTAACGACAATGTGCCCTTACGTTTCCCGGGTTTTCCAAGGAGAGCCAATGGATATAAAGGAAATCAAAGAACTGCTCGGACTGATTCAAGACTCTGGAATCGAGGAGTTCGAGATGGAAAAAGCAGGAGTCCGGCTCAGGATCCGGAACTCTAAACCCGCCCACCTTTCGGCAGGGTCCGAGGTGACCGCCTCGCCAGCTGTTCCTGCGGGTGCACCCCAGGCTGCTGGAACCCAACCAGCCGCTCCTGCCAAGGAACCAGAAGAGGACCTGTACGTTTTCAAGGCCCCAATTGTCGGCACCTTCTACCTGACCCCGAAACCGGACGCCGAGCCGTTCGTCCAGGTTGGAGACTACGTAACCAAGAACTCAGTTGTGTGCATTATCGAGGCAATGAAGATCTTCAATCAGATCGAAAGCGACGCTTCCGGTGAGATCGTCACTATCCTGGTTGAAAACGGCCAGCCGGTAGAATATGGCGAACCATTGTTCAAGATTCGTCTTTCAAAGTCGGCGTGACGCACCATGTTCAAGAAAGTCCTGATCGCAAACCGCGGCGAGATCGCACTGAGAATCATCTGTGCGTGTAAGGAGTTGGGAATCAGCACGGTAGCCGTTTATTCGGATGCCGACCGCCACAGCCTGCACGTCCGCTTTGCCGACGAAGCGATCTGTATCGGTCCCGCCAAGAGCTACGAGAGCTACTTGAACATCCCGAGCATTATCAGCGCGGCCGAGATCACCAACGTCGATGCCATTCACCCCGGCTATGGCTACCTCGCGGAAAGCGCGTACTTCTCGGAAGTCTGCGAAACCTGCGGGATCAAGTTCATTGGCCCGACACCCGAAGCCATCGAGACGATGGGCGACAAGGCGAAGGCGAGACAGATGGTCCTCGAGGCGGGCCTGCCGATCATTCCCGGTTCCAACCTCCTCGACGACGATGCCTCCGCGCGACTCGATGACATCGCCGCCGGGATTGGCTTCCCGCTCATCATCAAGGCAGCGGCAGGCGGAGGTGGGCGCGGGATGCGAATCGTTCGGAAGCCGGCTGACCTCCAGGATGCGCTCGACACCGCTCAGTCGGAGTCGTTGAGTGCGTTCGGCTCATCAGCCGTGTACATCGAACGCTACCTGGTTAATCCCAGACACATCGAATTCCAGGTCCTGGGTGACGAGCACGGGCACGTCGTGCACCTGGGAGAGCGGGAGTGCTCGGTTCAACGCCGCCATCAGAAGTTGATCGAAGAGACTCCGAGCCCGGTAGTGACCCCGGAAATTCGTGCCGACCTCGGATCGCGGGTCGTCGAGGCAATGCGTGCGATCGGCTATCAGAGCGCAGGCACAGTGGAGTTCCTCTTCGACGAGTCGGGTGACTTCTTTTTCATCGAGATGAACACCCGGATCCAGGTCGAGCATCCGATTACAGAGATGGTCACCGGCGTTGACATCGTAAAAGAGCAAATCAAGATCGCCGCCGGACAACCGCTGAGCTTTACCCAGGACGAAATCAAGTTCCAGGGCCACGCCATCGAGTGCCGGATCAACGCTGAAAATCCCGCCAATTTCAGACCCTCCCCGGGGAAGATCACCGCGTACAACCCACCGGGCGGCCCTGGAGTCCGGGTTGATTCAACCGCCTATCAGGATTGGATCGTATCGAGCCATTACGATTCCCTGATTGCCAAATTGATCGCTTATGGGGCGGACCGAACAGAAGCCCTCGCCCGGATGCGAAGGGCGCTCGACCTGTTTATCGTTGAGGGCATCGACACTACCATTCCTCTCCACCGAAAGATCATCGACAGCCCCGAGTTTGTGGATGGCCGTTACGGAACCTCTTTGCTGGAAAGGATTGGAGTCGTTTAGTGAAGGGGGCAGCGGCCAACCGGGGAACGTGGGGATCCAAGCTCGCTTTCATCATGGCTGCTGCCGGGTCGGCTATTGGGCTGGGCAACATCTGGGGTTTCCCGACGCAGGTCGGGATGTACGGCGGAGCCGGTTTCGTCGTCGTTTACCTTTTCTGCGTCCTCCTGGTGGGAGTACCGGTGATGGTTGCAGAACTCACCATCGGCCGGCGAACGAAGAGCGACCCGGTAGGAGCCTTCAAGAAACTCGTTCCCGGGTCAGCCTGGAAGCTGGTCGGAGTCCTCGGCGTCGTGACCGGCCTGATGATCCTGAGTTACTACAGTGTGATCGCAGGCTGGACCCTCAAGTACATCTGGTTGACGCTCGAAGGCGGTCTCCAGGGTGCCGACACCCAGCAAATAGCATCCACGTTCTCAGAATTTCTGGGCAGCCTGTCCCCAATTGGTTACCACCTCTTGTTTATGATCCTGACCGTGTGGGTCGTGACCGGAGGAGTGGAGGGTGGCATCGAAAAGGTCACCAAGATCCTGATGCCGTTCCTCTTCCTGATCCTCCTCCTGCTCGTGCTTCGCTCCGTAACTCTGCCGGGGGCAATGGAGGGCATCCGGTTTTACCTCCATCCCGACTTCAGCAAAATCAACTTCCAGGTCGTGCTCGCGGCGATGGGTCAGGCCTTCTTCTCGCTAAGCCTGGGGATGGGAGCGATGATCACCTACGGGAGCTACCTGTCCAATAAAGAAGACCTGGCATCGAGCGCCCTTTACGTGAGCCTGTCGGACCTGTTGATCGCCTTCCTGGCAGGTTTCGCGATCTTCCCTGCCCTGTTTTCGGTGCAGGGACTGCGGCCCGACGAAGGCCCCGGACTGATCTTCCTTGTGCTCCCGAACATCTTCAACGCCATCCCGTTCGGGCAGGCCTTCGGGACGGCATTCTACATTCTCCTTGCGACGGCGGCATTGACCTCGTCGATTTCAATGCTCGAGGTTGTTGTCGCCTACTTTATTGATCAGCAGGGTTGGCCCCGTAAGAGAGCTGCAATCGTCATCGGCGGACTGGCCTTCGTCATCGGAATTCCAAGTGCCCTCGGAGAGGGTTACTCCTCGATGCTTGCCGGGTTCCTGACCAACATGGACTTCGTTTTCGGGAAGCTTGCCCTGATCGTTGGTGGCTTGTTCATCTGCATCTTCATTGGTTGGCGATGGGGGATTCGAAACGCTGTGGCCGAGATCAGATCGAGTAATCCGCGGTTCCTGCTGGCCCCGGCCTGGTCGATCTTGATCCGATTCGTGTGCCCGATCGCGATCGCAATCATCCTGGCAGATCGAATCAGGAGCCTCTTTCAATAGGTTCATGCGACGGTTCAGTCCCGGCCCCATTTATCCGATCACTGCCTCGAATGACTTGAAGGGCTGGAATCACCAGAGGTGGGCAAGGCTATTCCTGGACTGCGGCATCCGATTCTTCCAGGTCCGGGATAAGCACCTCCCCACAAACGCGCTTATGGGGCAACTCGTCAGCATCCAGCACCTTTGTGCCGAAAGAGATGCCGCTTTGATTGTGAACGACCGGCTGGACCTGGCTTTGGCTTCCGGGGCTGCGGGCGTCCACTTGGGCCAGGACGACCTTCCCGTTGGTGCAGCCCGCAGGATCGGCGGATCAGCCCTGATCGTGGGGATCTCGACCCACTCGGAAGAGGAGTTCCTCCATGCCCAGAACCTCGATGTGGATTACGTCGCGATCGGCCCGGCCTACGAATCCCGGACCAAACCAGGAGTAAGAGCACCTCTTGGAATCGATCGGATCGCCGCCCTCGCCGCCCGAAAGCGGAGGCCTCTCGTGGCGATTGGCGGAATCGACCCGGAACGGGCCCGGGAACTCTGGGACGCCGGCGTCGATTCGGTTGCCCTGATATCGGATATCATCGAGTCACCCGATCCCGCAGCCCGCATCGAAGAATACTTGAGAGCCGGTACGCCATGAAGGAGCAGTTCAGTTCGCGTTGGGGACTGATTCTGTCGGTTGTGGGTATCGCCATCGGAACCGGGAACATCTGGCGATTTCCCCGCATTGCGGCAGCCAATGGCGGAGGCTCATTTCTTATCCCGTGGGTTGCGTTCCTGTTCATCTGGAGCATCCCACTGATCATGGCTGAATTTGCCATCGGGAAGTTTGCCCGCTACGCACCGTGGGGCTCATTTTCGGTGCTCATTGGTAAGAACCAGGCCTGGCGAGGAGGTTTCGTCGCGGTCGTCGCCACCGCGATCATGTTCTACTACTCGGTCGTCACAGGCTGGTGCATCCGCTACCTCTACCTCTCGGTCAGCGGACGACTTCTACAGGTCGCCGATCCGGCAAAGGACTGGAACAATTTTCTGGCGAGCGGTTGGCAACCGGTGTTTTTCCACCTCCTGGCGATCAGTATCGGCATCCTGATCATCCGACGCGGAGTCGTCCGCGGAATCGAGCGAGCCAACCGCTTTCTGATCCCGTCGCTGCTCGTCATGATCATCATCTCGGCGATCCGTGCTGTCACCCTGCCAGGCGCAACGCACGGCCTGGACTACCTGTTCACCCCTGACCTCGACGCCCTTCTCGATTACCGGGTCTGGCTCCAGGCGTTGACTCAGAACGCCTGGGACACAGGGGCGGGCTGGGGCTTGATCATGACTTACGCGGTCTACATGAGAGACCAGGAGGACATCCCACTCAACGCGGCACTGATTGGCTTGGGCAACAACTCGGTTTCACTCCTGGCCGGAATCACGATCTTCTGCACGGTTTTTGCGGTGATCCCGGCCCAGGCCGAAGAGGTCATCCGCTCGGCGGGTCCGGCCAATACGGGGTTGACCTTTATCTGGATTCCCCAACTCTATCAGCAGACCCCCGGAGGCGCTTTCTTCGCAGCCTTCTTTTTTATTGCCCTTACATTTGCCGCCCTGAGTTCCCTGATATCGATGCTCGAGTTGACTACCCGCGCCCTCGTTGACATGAAAGTCCCACGCGGGAAGGCGCTGATGTTCGTCTGGGCCCTCGGCTTCCTTTTCGGCCTGCCGTCGGCGCTCAGTGTAGACTTCTTCTTGAACCAGGACTGGGTTTGGGGCCTGGGACTGATGGTCAGCGGGGCAATGATCGCTTCGGCAGTCATCGGTTTCGGGGCTGACCGGTTCCGGCAGGAATTGGTCAACGGCTCAGGAACCAACCTCCGGGTCGGGCGATGGTATAACGGACTGATCCAAATCGCCATCCCGACGCAGGTAGTGATTCTGGTGGCGTGGTGGTTCTGGCAAGTGGCGGAGGCCATGCCGGGCACCTGGTGGAACCCGCTGGAAACAGGGTCGGTTGCAACATGCCTGGCCCAATGGGGCCTGGCCGTTGCCCTGCTGCTGATTGCGAACCGGTACATTACGGACAGGATTTTCAGCCGATGAGTACCACGGCACTGGTCACGATGATTGCAGTCCTCACCATCGTCTGGGGTGGATTTCTGGCTGCTCTGACGCTTGCAATCCGGAAAGAAGCCCGGAACCGAACGAATGTTCAATCGAAGAAACACCAGGAATCGTGAGCACCCCCCATGTCACACCGTGTGCCTTTGACCCTGTTCGTACTGGACCGATCCGCTGGACTCTTTTTCTTCATCAGCGAGCCGACAAGACCAGGGCTCGGTTCTGAAGAACCGGAGGAGGGATTCGTCAAGCGCATCCGCTACCGGCTTCACACCGCCTATGAGAACCTGCGTCGCCGCTTCGACTACGAGGAGAACCTGTGTGCCACCCTTCGATTCGCCGGCTCGCTGGAACTGCACCATCCCGGGCAGTTGAACTGTTCAGACGCCCGGAAGCAATTCGAACAACTCATCGAGAGACAGCATGGCAAACACCGGCGCTGGCTGATCATCGACACCGTGCTGGCCCTCTTTGGCGTGCTTCTGACCCCTCTGCCGGGTCCGAACATCTTCTTCATCTACCCGGCGGTTCGTGCACTCAGTCACTACTTCGCCCTGCGCGGCATTGGCAACGTCAAAGGGCTCGAGAAGATCTCCTGCTGCGTAGACACCCGATTGTCCCGAATCCAACAGAATATTAGAAGTCTTGACGCGGTCGATGCAGAAGTAAAAGAATTAGAGGAGCATTACAACATCCACCGCCTTATGAGCCTGCTGGAGACCTTATGACCTCGACGGATTCGAACTTCCTCCGGAGAATACCGATTTTCGCCGATCTCTCTGAGGAGGACCTCGATACAGTTGCCAACCTCTTCCGTGAGCGCCGCTACCGCAAGAACGACATCATCTTCATGGAGGAGGACACGGGGCAATACATGTACCTGGTCAAGGAGGGACGGGTCAAAGTCACCAGGTTGCTTCCCAACGGCAAGGAAATGATCCTGGCATTCCACGAGTCCGGGGAGTATTTCGGCGAGATGGCGTTAATCGATGGCGGCACTACCCCGGCCAGCGTGACCGCGGTCCTGCCGACTACGATCTTTGTGATCGGATACCGGGAGTTCAATTTTCTTCTCGACCATCCGAAGACCAACCGGGTGATCATGAAAACCCTCTGTGACCGCTGCCGCGACGCCTGGGCTCAAATTGAAGTACTGACTTTCCACAACGCCGACGCCCGCATCCGGATGGCCTTTTACCACCTGGTCAAGAAACGGGGCATCGAGATCGACGACGGCTTCATGATCCCGATGAAGCTCACCCACAAGGAACTCTCGGATATCGTCGGCATTTCGAGAGAAACGGCCACCAGGGTCCTGAGTCATCTCCAGGAGCAGGGACTGGTCCGCGTGGAGACCCGACGGTTCATTGTGCAGGATCCGGAGCGGCTCATCGAGGACCTACTCTTCGATTAAGCAGTCAGCTTCGGATTAGTGATTGCACTCACCATCTCGCGACACCCCGGGTGCTAGCCTGACATCGCAATGCACCGCCAATCGTGTCGAGGATTTTCCATTACCGAATTGCTCATCGTGGTGGCAGTCGGGAGCATTATCCTGACTTTCGCACTTCCTGCCATGCAGGAGAGCCTCGGGGCGGGCAGGCTGCAAAGTTCCGCTATTCAACTGGCGTCGGAACTCAACTTCGCCCGAACGATTGCGGTGGCCCGGAACGCGATCTTCGAAGTCCGCATCAACACGGGACAGCGCAATTTCCAGATCGTGGATCCGGCAGATCCGGAAAATCCTCCCAGAACGGCTAAACCGCTTGACCAGAACTTGGTATTTGGACCCGGAACGCCGGCCAGTGTCAGTTTCTTTCCTCGGGGGAACGCGGACGCGGCCGTAATTTCGCTATTCAACGAGTTCGGCCAGCGCATCGATGTCCAGGTTCGTTCTTCGGGGATGATTGAAGTACAAGATTTTCAGGCCGCAGGCACAGCATGAGTGAGACACAGGACTCCCGGACAAGCAGTGGTTTCTCGCTTCTCGAGGCCATTATCGCGTTGTTCATTTTGACCATCAGCCTCTTGGCCCTGGCCCAGTTGATGATCGTCTCCCTCGACAAGACGCAGTTCTCCAACTACGACACGAAGGCCATCAACCTGGCCCAGGCAAAGGTTGAAGAACTACGCAACCTCTTCGGTTGGCAGATCAGCAGTGGCCAGGTTGCCGCCGATCTGACTCCGGGCACTCACGGGCCCGAAACGATCATGTTGCAGGCACCCACTGGCACCTTGCAGGGACAGATGAACTTCCAGGTCAGTTGGCAAGTCACGGACCTGGCTTCGGGCCGAAAGTCGGTGGCCATCTCGGTCGCACCGATGACCGCGAATCCACGTCAAAACGAGACCCTGACGCTTACGACGGACTTCGCACCATGAAGAGCACCCACTCTGACACTCAGAAATCCCCTGCACCAGCGACCGCCCAGCGGGGTTTCACCCTGCTCGAGGTGATGATCACACTGACCGTCATGACCATCCTGATGGGTCCCATGGTGGTGGTCTTCTTCCAGAGCGGAACCTCCTTTCGGGCTCAAACAGAGCAGGCCGAACTGACCCAGCAGATGCGCATCGCCATGGACCAGATTTCCCGCTGTATCCGCCAGGCAGGAAACGACCCGTCGGAGAGTATCGGGGTTCCTCCGGTGACCATTCTTGGTCCGGGACACATTCGCATTGCCACCGACATAACCGGTTCGGTACCCGGCGGCGGCGGAGACGAACTCAACGCTACCGGTGACCCCGACGGAACGCTGAGCAGCCTCTACGAAATTGTCGAATTTCGCTACGACTCGGCCCAGAACCAACTCCAGGCCGATATCGGCCTCGGAGAGGAAACCCTGGCACAGGGGGTTTCGAATCTGACGTTTACCTGCCTTGATCTCAATGGCACTCCGACCGCCGACCCGGCCGCGATCGCCCGGGTTCAAGTGTCCATGACCGGCCGGTCCACCGACCCCGATCTCCAGATGGGAAGGAACTACACGCTCACTCTGCAGTCCGAGGTCTTCATCCGTAGCCGAACCCCGCAGGTAATTCCCGACTAGGAGGAAAAAGATATGTCCGGGCAGAAGGGTTCCGCTCTGATCATGGCATTGATCATTTCCGTCATTCTCATGGCCCTCGGGCTGGCCATTACCATGACAAGCCTGGGAGATTTCACCATGAGCGAGGAGTTCGAAGGCCACGATCGCGCCCTCTTCATCGCGGAAGCCGGCCTGGCCGACGCCCAGCGAATCCTCCGTGGCAACGATCTGACTGAGGCCATTGCAGCCTCAACCTCGGTCGATCTCTACGCTTCTCCCGGCCCAACATTCTATCGCGACCCGGTGGCGCTGCTGGAAGCCCGGAGCATTGACTACCGCCATCTGCCGAGCTCGATTGGCAGGATCTCGCTTGCCGGACTGATCACTCCGGGCAATGGCACTCCGGTCGGAAATGGCCGTTTCATTACGAGAATCAGCGACAACGACGACGGTGACAACGATCTACTGACCGACGTCGACGGCGAGTTTTACGTCCGGGTCGCCGGGATCCACCCCGGGCCTCCCCAGGAAATGGTTCGCTACGGAAGCATCCAGAAGAATGGGGTTGTGATGGTCGAAGCTCTCTATGAGCGAGACATGAGCCTGGACGTCAGTTCTCCTTTCACCGTCTACGGCCCCAATGTTCTCCCTTCCAGCAACAATCTCTTCGACGGGAACTCCTTTCACCTTGACGGTTTCGACCACTCGAACATGTCTGTCGAGGAAATTTTGCGTGGCGGCCACAATCACCGCAACGATCCGGCACAGGCCGGCCTCTCGGTCATCAACGACGATCTCCCGGGAGGAGATGCAGCGGGCACCTTGCAGGAAGTCTACGATGCACTGTCGAAGAACCAGAAAGACAACATCACGGGAGCCGACGATGGTCCCTACGGTGGGGAACCGGCCCTCCGGGACGACACGGAAAACGTCCGCAACTCGGGCAACGACGATGCCACCAACATTTTCAATCCTTACTTCATGTTGACGCTCATCGAGCGGATCTCGGCAGCCGCCGACGTCGTCTACGAAGACGATGCGAGTGTGGATGGAAACCTTGGCACGGAAGATGATCCGAAGATCGTGGTGGCGAAGGGGGATCTCAAGATCGCAGGCAGCGGAGAAGGCTGCGGCCTCCTGATTGTGAGGGGAAAGCTCGACTACAACGGCGGCTTCAACTACAACGGCCTGATCATGGTCGTCGGTGAGGGTGAGGTCGATACCGGTGGCGCCAACAAGGGCATCATCGGGGGCATCTACATCTCCAAACTGGAAGAGGATGCCAATGGGAACCCGGTCTTCGGAACACCCAGCTTCACCCTCAGCGGAAACACCGACTTTTACTTCCGGGGCAAGAGCATCATGATGGCTCTCAGCCTGCTCCCGTTCAAGCAGATCGCATGGCGCGAGATTACTCCCGAAATCGCCCAATAGATTGAAGACCAGGTGCCGGACTACATCGGATCCGGAACCATTCCCGAAAGCACGTTCGCCGGACCATTCAAAGAGTGAAACTGGACGTGGCGCTGAGCGTCCTTGGTTTCAGCCCAGGATTTACCCTGGGTCTGTGGTCCCGGCACTTCGATCGCGGCCTGTAAGGTCGCGCCCGATTCACCTCGTCCGACGAGGTGTTCAGCCCTTTCAGGGCTGGATTCTTGATGGGTGGACCGTAACCCAGGCAAATGCCTGGGCTGGAAACAGGCCCCCTTCAGGGGCCCGCCCGGCGCCGATCCTGTGATCATCACTCATCCACGTCTGGCACCGGACCAGGAACCAGAAATCCAGCCGATAATCGCGTCCCTGGCTCTCCACCGATCGCCTCAATCTCCGTCCAGACGCATCCAATTCGTCCAGGTTTTTCAACTCATCCAAGGAGATAGTCTCAAGGCCGAAGGGCGGCGCGGCCATCAGAACCAATCACAAATCAAAAATCACAGGTCACAAATGTTAGTGGAGGCGGGCGTCGAGGAGGAAATCGGGGCCGAGGCGGCGGAGCGAGACATCGCTGAGAGCGATTGCTTCTGCCAGGCTCCGATCGCCGAGAGGGCCAATTCCATCGATCCCTTCAGCCCCCAAGATCTTGGGCGCATAGAACAGGTTGAGCCGGTTAACATGGCCTTCCGCCAGCAGCGAGGCTGCAATCCGGCCTCCCCCCTCGACCAGGAGGCCGGCGATCGAGTGACGGCCCAACTCGGCCAGGATTGCGTCCCAGTCGAGACCGGCCGGCCCGGCAGTGACCTCGACCAGCGCAGCCCGCGGGTGCAGGCGACGCCGATCCCGGTCCGACGCAGACGAACCATGGAAGATCATGACCGGGTCGGACGAATCGAAAAGGCGGGCCTGGTCCGGACACCTCAACCGGCTGTCCAGAATCACCTTGGTGATCCGCTTGCCGCTTTTCCACCTGACATCCAGCGATGGGTCGTCAGCGAGCACCGTCTCAATACCCACCAGGATGGCATCCGATGCGAACCGCATTTTCTGCACGCGCCGCCTCGACCGGGGTCCCGTGATCCACTTGGACTCCCCGCCAGAGGCCGCGATCTTGCCGTCCAGAGTCATCGCAAGCTTCAAGGTGACGAACGGAAGACCGGTCCGGATGTAGCGGAAAAACACCTCGTTCAGCCGCAGGGCAGCTTCCCGGCAGAGACCAACCTCGACTTCAACTCCGCTTCTCCGAAGGTACTCGATGCCCTGCCCGGCAACCAGCGGATTCGGATCTTCCACCGCAACGAAAACCCGCTTGATCCCGGATTCCGCGACGGCCACCGCACAGGGAGGAGTCCTGCCCACGTGCGCGCAGGGCTCGAGATTGACATAGAGATCGGCTCCCCGGCTGCGGTCCCCTGCCTGCCGCAAGGCCAGCACTTCGGCATGATCGCGCTTTGCGTAGACGTGGTAGTCTTCTCCAACGATCGAACCGTCCCGGACCACCACCGATCCGACCAGGGGGTTGGGACTTGCCAGCCCTTCCCCGCGGGCGGCGAGCCGCAATGCGCGCCTCATCCATTCCCGATGGTCCCGCTCGACAGGTTCTTCCATGGTGATCAACCCCGGTGTTCTCCATTTAGAGGGGAGGCTCGGGATGGTCGGGAGGCGAGTAATCGAGTCGGCGGACTCTCATCGTGTGGATTCGCTTCCGATCCGCGCTGAGGACCTGGATTTCCACCGGCTCGATCTGGACGGCCTCTCCCTGAACCGGGACCGCACCCAGGTGGTCAACCACCAAACCCGATACGGTGGCCGCCTCGTGCTCTCCAAAACGCACGTCGAGAGCCTCTTCCAGCGCCCCGATTTCAACCCCACCCCGGACGATGTAGTTCCCGTCTCCCTCGTATACCAGATCAATCCGGTGGAACTCGTCCTCATCCCGAATGTCTCCCACGATCTCCTCGATCAGGTCCTCGATCGTGACGAGACCCGAAACTGTTCCGTACTCGTTGACCACGACGGCCAGTTGCTCGGCCTTGGCCTGCATTTCCTTCATCAGGTCGTACACTCTCTTGGTTTCAGGGACGATCAGGACTTCGTTTACGATCGGCGAGATCGGTTTCTTGTCGTCACCACCGTTCAGGTAAGCCAGCAGGTTGCGGACGTAAACCATCCCGACGATGTGATCCAGTCGCTCGCGGTAGACCGGAATGCGGGAGTGTTTGGAACTGACCACCAGTTCCCTCAATTCGTTCAGGGACGCTCTTTCCTCGATCGCGGTGATCTCGCTTCTCGGCGTCATGATCTCGCGGACGAGGGTGTTCCCGAACTCGAGGGCCGACTGGATCAGTTCACTCTCCTCGCTCTCGAAGATCCCTTCTTCTTCCCCAACCCCGAGATAAGCCTGAATCTCTTCGTCCGTGGCCTCATCCTCTTCAACCGGACCGGTGCGGCTGAGGGCATCCGCCCGAATCCAGCGAAAACTGGCCAGGATCGGCCATGCCGTCCCGCTCAGTACCGCGTAGAAAAACCTGAAGTACGGAACGAGCCTCAACAGGACCTGTTCCCCCTTGTTGTGGGTGAGAAGGTAGGGCAGCAACTGCCGGACACTCGCCACGACGATGCCCATCACGCAGACGGCCGACAACATGGGATAGGAGATCCCGCCGCTGAGCAGCAATTCGGTCGCAAGCACGGTCAGAAGAACCAGGATCAACTGATTCGCAAACTGGATCGGCAGGAGGAAACCTCGACGATCCTCCGCCATCTTGTGCAGCAAGTCATACCTGGAAGACGGATTCTTCTCGGCAAGTACCTTGAGAGCCAATCGGGAAAGCTGGTTGACGGCACTTTCCACGACCGACAGAAGCCCCAAAAAGAGAATCAGAAGGAAGGCAGGCAGGAACGGCGCGTAGCTCATTGTCTTCGGAGCCCTAACTCCCGCTTCACACGCGTCTCGAAGT
Organism: uncultured Acidobacteriota bacterium; assembly: GCA_963777605.1. Lineage (GTDB taxonomy): Bacteria > Acidobacteriota > UBA6911 > RPQK01 > JAPXNP01 > CAVZRV01. The sequence continues at coordinate 108,739 of CAVZRV010000029.1, read as the reverse complement.
CCACCATCTCCCCGTTGTCAACCTCATGGTCGAAGCCTAGCAGGTGGAGCAGCCCGTGGACAGCGAGAATCTGGATTTCTTCCCCAAGTTGGCCACATTTCTGTCTGTCGGCTGTCTCCACGGAGATAAAGATGTCACCAAGGTAGCACTCGATTCGACGATCTTCATCCGAAGTCGGAAAGGACAGCACGTCGGTTGGATAGTCTTTGCGAGCAAATCGCCGGTTGAGCCGTTTCATGGCCACATCGCTGACGAGCACGACCGAGAAACCGTCCTCGAGATTCAGGTGGCCGGAGAGCCGGGTCAGGAAATTTCGCAGGTCCGGGATACTTACAGGCCGCTTGCGCTGCCTATTGAACACGCTGGGGTTCGGGCTGGCGGTTTTCAACGTCCTCTTTACTGAAACTGTAACCCGGATATTCGATCCGGTGATGATGGATCCCGGTGAGAACGCGCTCGAACGCGCGTGATACCTTCGTCAGATCCTGCATCGTGATGTCACATTCGTCCAACTGCCCGTCCTGGATCGTTGCCTGGGTGATCCGGTTGATCAGGCTTCGAATCTGTCCCGGAGTGGGCTCCTGCAATGTCCGCGCGGCGGCTTCGACCTGGTCGGCGAGCATCAGGATTGCCGCTTCCTTGCTCTGCGGTTTCGGGCCGGGATACCGGAAATCATTCTCGCTGACCTCGATTCCCTTCTCGGCCCCGGCCTCCTTCGCCTTGTTGTAGAAGTAGGTCATCACCCGTGTTCCGTGATGCTGGGGAACCAGCGCCGCGACTTTCGGGCCCAACTTGATCTCGGCCGCCAACGCCAGCCCGTCCTTGACGTGGCTGGCCAGAATCAGGCTTGACATGTTCGGGGAAAGGGACTCGTGTTTATTGACCGTGTAAACCTGGTTTTCGACGTAATACTCGGGATGCTTCAGCTTCCCGATGTCGTGATAATAGGCACCGACCCGAATCAGCAGGGCGTTGGCATCGATCGCCTCCGCGCCGGCCTCTGCCAGCGTCCCTACGGTAATGCTGTGATGGTAGGTACCGGGCGCCTCGAGGGCCAACCGCCGCAGAACGGGGCGGTTCAGGTTGGAGAGCTCCAGGAGGCGGATGTCGGTTGTCAGACCAAACAGCGATTCCAGTGTCGGCAGGAAAATAGTCGGAATGACCACCGAGAGCAGCCCGCTCACGATCGCACCCGCGCTTCGGATGAGGAATACCGTAGGCTCGAAAGCCTCTGTAACCGACCAGAGCTGAAACGCAAAGGCCACGACCAGGTTTACCCCGCCGATCCAGAACCCGGCACGGATCAGGGCGGACCGGTCCCGATACTGCCGCAGGACATATACCGCGGTCAGCCCGGCGGTCAGTGTATACACCGCAATCGGCAACTCCCCGGTGAGCAGCGCGATGAAAATCGCTTGGACAACCGTGAACAGGATGCTCAGGTTGACCCCCACCAGGAGCAGAATCGTGACCGACCCCAGAGCCAGGGGAGCAAAGTAGTAGAAGTGAATCGGCTCCTGGAGTTCCATCACCCGGAGGCTCTGGGCAATAGTCTCCCCCAGTCCCAGGAAGAAGCGGTTGACGAGGAGACTCCCCATCATGACCAGGACCAGCAGAAAGAAGTCCCTCGGGTTCTTCTCCTTCACAATGTGCAACTGCAGGTATGACCAGAGCACGAAGTAGAGAAAGACCGCAATCAGGAAAACTCCGACGATCCGCTCCACCCAACGTTCGCGCAGCCTCAGATTGCGCAAGGCATCGAGTTGACCGATCGCCTGTTCGGTGACTTCGTCGCCGGCCCGGATGATCGTCTTCCCCGCCTTCACCTGGATCAGGACCGGGTCGATCCGGGCGAGTGCTTTTCGTTCCTCCTCCCGGGTTGCGTCCTCGTCAAAGTAGGTGTTCCGGACAACCCAACGTTCCAGGAACGAGATCAGTTCCTTCTTCTCGTCGGCACTTACCAGGGTCAACTCGTACTCCTGCTGCCGCAACAGGTCCCGGGCCTGGGAAAGGTCCCGAATGGCCAACCAGTCGTCAAGCTCCTCCTTCTCGCTCGTGACCAGGTTGAAAAGGACAATGCCTCGGTCGCGGTACCTCAACAGAATCGTCCGGTTCAGGATGACGCCCGGAGGCCGCATCGAGTGCGCGAGCAGCTGGATCAGCTGATCTTCCAACTGCTTGGAAAATCGATACTTGAGAAGTATCTCCAGAGTCTTCCCGTGGGCGAACTGCGGGAGGATCGTTTCGGCCTCCTTTTTCAACTCGTTCACGGCTTGAAGGGGAAGCGGGCCCTCGGGATCGAGCTTGAGCCGTTCGGCCGCCGACGCGATCAACTGCCTCCCGTCCTCAAACCCCATCCGAATCTCGGAATTGACCCGCTGGTTTACCCGAAAATCGAAGGTGAAGACTGCCGGGACCGTTCGCAGAACGGTTTCCCGCTTATCCTGGGTAGCCTTCTCATCGACTACGGTGAAGTCGCGCGGTGCCCTGATGGTTCGATCGGCGATGTCGCCCGGGGCATAGTTGGGGATGTTCTGATACTCATACTCGACAAGGATTGCGGTCGTGAGGAGGGCAATCACCAGGCCGACCAGTACGTTCTTCAGAGTGAAACCCGCCGGCAGGCCGCTTTCCAGCTTCCCGAGTTCCAGGAATCGCTTAGCGAAATCGGTTCTCGCCTGGGACTTACTCTTGTTTCTGTCTGCCATGGGCTTGACCGCACGAGACTCTCAAGCACACCCTTCCGTTGGCTGAGAGGTCCCTCCCTAACGGGTCGAACAGGAGAGCCCGCCGATGCGCCGAAGAACCGGCTCGGCTTCGACTCCCGCTCGAATTTAGCACACTCCCGTCTTCACCAATCCGCGCCTCCGCGCGGCACCCCCGGCTGCGTGAAATCGTCTCATTCCTCGAATCGTTTAAAGAGGAGAGCTCCGTTTGTGCCGCCAAAGCCAAAGGAATTGGAGAGTGCGTATTGAATCTGGCCCGCACGGGCAGTGTGAGGAATGTAATCCAGATCGCAGTCCGAATCCGGATTATCGAGGTTTATGGTCGGGGGCATAATGCTGTTGGAGATGGCAAGAACCGTGATCCCCGCCTCCAGACCACCGGCGGCCCCAAGCAGATGCCCCGTCATCGACTTGGTCGAGCTGATCGCCAGCTTGTAGGCGTATTCTCCAAACAGGTTTTTCAGGGCCAGCGTTTCGATCCGGTCGTTAACCGGAGTACTGGTCCCGTGTGCATTGACGTAATCGATCTCGGTCGTCGCCACACCGGCGTCGTCAAGGGCCGCTTTCATGGCGCGGTAAGCCCCGTTGCCGTCCTCAGGAGGCAGCGTGATGTGGTGGGCGTCGGCACTCATGCCGTAGCCCACGATTTCCGCCAGGATGTTGGCTCCCCGCCGGCGCGCAAAATCCAACTCTTCGAGAACGAGCAACCCGGCGCCCTCTCCCACAACGAAGCCGTCCCGGTCACGGTCGAACGGACGACTGGCGCGCTGGGGTTCGTCGTTGCGAGTGGACAACGCCTTCAGAGACGAGAACCCTCCGACTCCCATCGGAGTGATCGCCGCTTCGGATCCACCGGCGACCATGACGTCGGCGGCTCCGCGCTGGATGATCTTAAACGAATCGCCGATAGCGTGACATCCGGCCGCACAAGCGGTACAGGTGGCCGAATTCGGGCCTGCAGCACCGATTCGTATGGAAACCTGCCCGGCAGCCTCATTAATGATGCTCGCCGGAATAAAAAACGGGGAAATCCGGTTAGCGCCGTCTCGCAGGAACTTCACGTGCTCCCGCTCGATGGTTTCAAACCCGCCGATTCCAGACCCGATAAAGACTCCCGCCCGATAGGCCAGTTCCCCTTCGATTTTCAGCCCGGAACTCCGCATCGCCTCGTCGCTCGCAGCTACCGCATATGCGATGAAGCGATCCATCTTCCGGGCGTTCTTCCGATCGACAAAGTTGAGAGGATCAAAATCCTTTATCTCGCCCGCGATCGTGGTGGAAAAGCGGGAAACGTCAAACCGTTCTATTTGACTGATCCCGCTCCGTCCCTCGAGAAGTCCCCGCCAAGTGGAACTCGCGTCCAGGCCCAACGGTGATATGAGTCCGATTCCAGTAACAACAACGCGACGCATCAGGACGTCTCGACCTTTGAGAACTCAGTTCTTGTGAGCGGTAATGTAATCAATTGCATCCTGGACAGTCTGGATCTTCTCGGCATCCTCGTCCGGGATCTCGATATCGAAGTCTTCTTCAAACTTCATCACGAGTTCAACGGTATCCAGGGAGTCCGCACCAAGATCATCCACAAAATGAGAATCCGACGCGACATCGGCCTCATTGACACCCAACTGATCAACAATAATCGCTTTGACTTTTTCCGCTACGCTTGCCGACATATCTCCTCCAAACCCTATTGTGCTACATGTACATGCCGCCGTTAATATTTAGCACATGGCCTGTTACATATCCAGCCTCGCGGGAGGCCAGAAACAACGCGCCATAGGCTACATCATCAACGCTTCCCATACGCCCAACGGGAACCATTCCCAGTAGATCCTGCCTCGATTTATCGCTAAGATCCTCGGTCATTGCCGTGCCGATATAGCCGGGAGCGACGGCATTCACGGTGATGTTTCGCGACGCCACTTCTCGTGCCACCGCTTTCGTGAAACCGACCACACCCGCCTTGCTGGCCACGTAGTTAGCCTGCCCGGGATTGCCCATCAAGCCGACCACCGAAGCCAAGTTAACGATCCGGCCATAACGCTGGCGCATCATTCTACCGACAACTTCTTTCGTGACAAAGAAGATTCCGTCCAGATTGGTGGAGAGGACCTTCTTCCAGTCCTCATCCTTCATCCGGATCAGCAAACCGTCCCTCGTAATCCCGGCATTGTTCACCAGGATATCGATCCGCTCCAGGCGCTCGACGATCTGGGCGACGACATTCTTGATCCGCTCGGGCGAAGTGACGTCCAAACGAATGCCAAACGTGTTGTCTCCGAGCTCCTGGAGTTCCTCACCCCAATCCGCGAAATCGGACATCACGACCGTCGCGCCCGACTCCTTGAGCAGGTCAGCAATGCGGCGGCCAATTCCTCGCGCGGCCCCGGTAATCAGGGCTACCTGTCCATTAAGATCGAACATAGTCTTCCACCTGAGCTGGCTTTTCAACCGGAACCGTCCGGGTGTCGCGGGCGATCCGCCGAATCAGGCCGATCAACACCCGTCCCGGACCAACTTCCACGAACTCATCAACGCCGGACTGGTGCATGGTCTGAATACTCTCGGTCCAGCGCACCATCGACGCGATCTGTTGAACGAGCCCCTGTCTTGCCTCGTCACCGTGAGTGATCTTCCTGGCGTCGAAATTATTGACGAGGGGAACACGCAGGTCGTTGAACTCAACCTGTTCCAGAAGCGGACGCATCCGATCCTGGGCGGGCTTCATCAAAGCGCAATGAAAGGGAGCACTGACGGGGAGCGGGATTACGCGCTTGGCACCCCGCTGGGAGGCCAACTCACCGGCACGGGCCACCGCATCGGTGTGGCCGGCAATCGCGATCTGTTCCGGCGAATTCTGGTTGGCCGGCGCCACAACCTGTCCCTGTGCGGCTTCCGCGCAAACGGCTTCCACGGTAACCAGGTCCAGACCTACGACGGCGGCCATCGTTCCGACTCCGACCGGGACGGCTTCCTGCATAAAACGGCCCCGTTCCCGGACCAACTTCAGGGCAGCCGAAAACTCCAGGCAGCCGGCTGCAACCAGAGCCGAATACTCCCCCAGGCTGTGCCCGGCCACTATGTCGGGTTTCACGCCCCGTGATTCCAGGACGCGCAGCACCGCCACGGAAGTCGCCAACAGGGCCGGTTGGGTATTCTCGGTCAAAACGAGGTGATCATCCGGCCCTTCGAAACAAAGCGTGCTCAATGGGAACCCCAGGACCTGGTCGGCTTCCTCAAAAACGCGAAGCGCCTCCGGATAGGCCTCGGCAAGTTCCCTCCCCATTCCGGAATACTGGGAACCCTGTCCGGGGAATACAAATGCTCTCACAATCAATCCTCAACCTGGAAACTTAAAAATAGCGGCGACCCTGCGCGGTTCAGGGGCTAAACCTCGGCTACCTCGATGACCTGTCGCCCCTTGTAGTACCCGCACGTCGGGCATACCCGGTGAGGCATAAAGTGCGATCCACAATTGCTGCAAACCGACAGACTCGGAGCGGTCAGAAAATCGTGCGATCTCCGCTTGCGCCTTCGGGACTTGGAGTGTCTTCTCTTCGGATTGGCCATTTACAGCCTCCTTCTCAATCTCTAGTTGAATCTCTTCTTCTTATATTCCACCAGCGACGCCATCCGGGGATCCACCCGTGTTCGCTCGCACGAGCACTCCCCTTCATTTAGGTCGGCACCGCACTGGTCGCAAAGCCCCTTGCAGTCCTCCCGGCAAACCGGTTTCATCGGAATCTCAAGAAGGACCTGCTCTCCCAGTACGGCCGACAGATCCAACTCGTCGTTCCTGTAGAAACCCACGTCAAGATCGCTGTAAGTTAATTCAAACTCCTCGCCATCCTCTACGGCAGGATCAGGCCAGTAGTCAACCCCAAACCGCTTTTCCAGGCTCTTTTGAAACCCTTTGGTGCAACGGCAGCAGGTCACGGAAACGTCGCATTTCAGATTTCCCGAGACCCGAACCGAATCCCCTCGCAGTTCCAAACGAACCCGGGCTTCCGCCGGCCGGACAAGGCTCATGACGCCACTGTTCACCTTCAAGTCATCGTTGGTGAACAGGCCTTCTACCTCGAGAGGCTCCCCTTTGAGCCGCAGTTCCCTGAGGTCGATAATCATCAATCCCGTCCTGCTCTACAAAAAAGGCCCTAAAAAAGCCTGACAATCTATACTACAGTTCTTTCGGGTGTCAAGAATTTCACACCCGCACATCACCCCGCCATCTCGGTTTCCCCGGAGATCTCCCGGAAACGCGAGCGAGCGTACATATCCGTCATTCCAGCGACATAATCGGCAACCACCCGGTGAAGCCCCAGTTCCGAAATCCGCAGCTGGTGACTCGACGGAAGCTTCTCCGGAGAACCAACATAGTACTCGAAAATCGCTTCGACTTGATGCTGGGCATCCTCACGTGCCGTTTTGAGCACAACGTGGTCGTACAATTCTGCCCGCAGGAACTGTTTGATCTCCCGGTTCAGCACAGCCACGTCGGGGCTGAACCGAACCAGCCGGCCAGGGTGATTCCGCACTCCCTCCACACTTCGAATGCCGGCACTTTCGAGGGCCAGCCCGGTGGCTTCGATCAAGTCCGTGACCAAAGTGTTGATCACCCGGCGAATCACTTCACTGACCTTGAGCTTTTCCTCGGCCGCCGGAAAGCTCCGTCCCACTGTTTCCCACAAATCCCTAAACAGAACCATCCCCGACTTCATCTGGCGTACGTCGAGAAGCCCGGAATCAAAACCGTCGTCCAGGTCAGCCGAGTTATACGCGATCTCGTCGGCGACGTCGATCAACTGGGCCTCCAGCGGAGGCCGCTGCCCGATTCGATAAGCCGAGACGTCCACGTAGTAATCCTGACCGGATTCATAGTCCCGGCTGTGCTTGATGATTCCCTCGCGCACTTCAAACGTCAGGTTAAGCCCCCGAAAGGCGGCGTACTTCTCTTCGAAATCCTCCACGATGCGCAGTGCATGCAGGTTGTGGTCAAAACCGCTGCTGTACTGCCGCATCAGCCTGTCGAGGACCTTCTCCCCTTCATGGCTGAAGGGGGGATGTCCGATGTCGTGGCTCAACGCCAGCACCTCGGATAGATCGGCATTCAGGTAAAGCGCATCGGCAATCGTCCGGCTGATCTGGCTGACCTCGAGGGTGTGGGTCAACCGGTTCCTGAAATGGTCCGAGTAGTCTGGGGCAAAGACCTGGGTCTTCTTTTCCAGCCGGCGAAACGCCTTGGTGTGGATCACGCGATCGCGGTCTCTCTGGAACTCCGACCGATAGGGATGGGGCCGCTCCGGAAATCGCCGGCCTTCGGATTGCTCAGCCGTCATCGCGTACGCGGCGACTACCATCCGGTCATTATACCAACACACCCTTTCGCGTTGCTGCTTGCATTGGCAACCTCGGTGGGCCTTCTGCTACACTTGCAGCTTTCAGGGTGCGCCTGTAGCTCAGGAGGATAGAGCAAGGGGTTCCTAACCCCTGTGCCGCAGGTTCGAGTCCTGCCAGGCGCATTGTCTTTCTGGGAAAGGGACAGGGGAGAGTCGGGGCTCTGGGGCCGGACTGTCCGACCTGCGATCGAGTATCTACTTTTTCATTCAGGTGGAACAAGCAGTATGTCGCCGAAGAAACTCACGCGTAAGGAGATCGTCCAAAAGGACGTCATTAATCGGACGCTCACCGAGACTTCTCACTGGGCCGTCGAGAACCTCAACTACCTGGTAGGGGCGCTGGTTGTCGTTGCGGTCGCCATTGCGATCGGTATCGGCTGGCAGTATTACTCGAGCTCGCGGGATACAGAAATGCAGTCGGAATTCGCGGACGCGCTGGAGATGTACCACGCACCCGTCGGACCCGAGCAGCCGACCGACCCGAACCAGCCGCAAGTCAAGCCCAAGTATCGATACGATACTGCGACCGACAAGTACGAAAAAGCGCTGGCCCGTTTCCAGGAAGTTTCTGCCCACTATTCCGGGTCCCGGATCGGGGAATTGTCCCAATATTACACGGCCCTCTCGGAAAACGAACTGGGCCGAACCGATGAGGCCAAGAAAGAGCTCAACGACCTGGCCCAGAGTTCGTCCTACCCAGCGGTGTCCAACCTTGCTCGAAACACCCTGGCCCAGATCGCGTTTGGAGATAAGGATTTCGACCAGGCAATCAGTCTCTACAATGAGATCCTGGGAACGCCCTCCGACAATTTCCCCCGTTCGGTGATTATGCTGCGGGTCGCCGAGGCGACAGAGGCGACAGGGAACCTGCAGGAAGCCCTGGAACAGTATCGAAAAATCACGGCGGAGTTCCCAGGGAGCAGCAGTGCTACCGAGGCGGCCGGGAAGATCCAGCGCATCGAACCCCGTATCGAGACTGCCGACAACGAATTCCCCGAAGCGTCGGCTGCGGAATCGGCCGACACTCAGACCTCGGACACACCCAAGAAGTAAGACTCCGGTCGGGGACCCGCCGGGTTCCGGGCCGACAGGAGAATTGGATTTGCAGGCTAAAGAGATCCTTGATTCCTTCCGTTTTGACGGGCGTTCCGTGATGATCACCGGAGGAGCCGGAGTTTTGTGCGGTGAGATCGCATGCACGCTGGCGGAACTGGGGGCCCAGGTGGCGATTCTTGATCTCTCACCGGAGAACGTAGATCGGTGGAGAGACCGCCTCGATCAGTCCGGCCGGCGCTGGATTGCGCTGCAGTGTGATGTCCTGAACGCCCAGTCCATTCAAGAATCGGTCGATGCGGTCGGCGACGCCTTCGGGTCGATCGACATCCTGATCAACGGGGCTGGCGGAAACAGTCCCAAGGCCACGACTTCTCCGGATCTGCCCTTTTTCGATCTTCCGGCTGAGGCGCTTCGATTCGTGTTTGATCTGAATATCCTCGGGACGATTCTTCCATCTCAATCGGTGGCCCGCGTGATGGCCGAACAGGATCGGGGGACGATCCTGAATATCTCGTCAATGAACTCCTTCCGACCACTAACCCGGATCCCCGCATACTCGGCGGCCAAGGCCGGTGTCAGCAATTTCACGCAGTGGCTGGCCGTTCACCTGGCACAGACCTACTCTCCCAATATCCGGGTAAACGCCGTGGCTCCTGGATTCTTCCTGACCGACCAGAACCGCTTCTTGCTTATCGACCAGGAAACCGGCAAACTGACTCCCAGAGGCGAGTCGATTATCGCCCACACGCCGGCGGGACGATTCGGGGATCCGCGGGACCTTTTGGGAGCGGTGCTCTGGCTGTTGTCTCCGGCTTCGGATTTCGTCACCGGCGTGGTCCTGCCGGTTGACGGCGGCTTTCAGGCATTCAGCGGAGTGTAGCGATGTACTCAGGACTGGGGTTTTCTGACCGTCTGATGACAACCGACGAAATCCGGGAGGTCACCGCACGGGGATTGCAGAAAATCCCGCTCGATGGGTCTCGTCTCCTCGTGATTATTCCGGACCGCACCCGGACTGCCCCAATACCGCTTTTCTTTCGGATTCTGACCGACCTGCTCCTTCCCAGGGTAGAGAAACTCGACTTTCTGGTGGCGCTTGGTACCCACCCCCCGCTGAGTGAAGCTGCGCTGGCCCAGTTGGTGGGAATTTCCGAGGAAGAACGCCAGACACACTTCGAAGAGGTCGGCCTGTTCAATCATCGTTGGGATCTGCCCGAAACTTTTGTCCGCGTGGGAACGATCCCGGCCGCGGAAATCGAGGACATTGCCGGGCCGTTCCTGGCCGATCTCGAGCACGACGCCGGCCTGCTGGGGGATCTTTCGGTCACGATGAACCGGATGGCCATTGATCACGACCACCTGCTAATTTGCGGCCCCACCTTCCCCCACGAAGTAGTGGGCTTTTCGGGTGGGAACAAGTACTTTTTCCCGGGAATCAGTGGTCCCGAGGTAATCAACTACACGCATTGGCTAGGTGCAGTGGTGTCCTGCTCGCGGATCATAGGGACGATCGAAACTCCGGTCCGCAGGGTAATCGACCGGGCGGCCTCGTTGATCGCGCGGCCCCGGCACTGCATGAGCATGGTGGTCAGGGATTCCGGGCTGGCCGGTCTTTTCGTCGGCGCTCCGGAAGACGCGTTTCGCCATGCCGCCGAACTGTCGGCCCAGGTCCACATCCGCTGGCTCGACGATCCGGTCCACTCCGTGCTCGCGATGATGCCTGCGATGTACGACGACATCTGGACGGCAGCCAAGGGGATGTACAAGATGGAGCCGGTCGTCGAGGACGGCGGCGAAGTGATCATCTACGCCCCTCACATCGACGAGATCTCTTATACCCACGGGCACCTGCTCGACGAGGTGGGATATCACGTCATCGAGTACTTCCTGAAGCAGTGGGACCGGTTCCGCGACTACCCGGGAGGCGTCCTTGCCCACAGTACCCACGTCCGCGGGCTGGGCTCGTTCAACAGCAGTACCGCCGTCGAGTCACCGCGTGTCAACGTCACCCTGGCGACGGGCATCTCTCCCGAGCGCTGCCAGAAGGTCGGCCTCGGCTACCTCGATCCCGCCGCTATCGACTTGGAGCACTGGGAGAAACAGGGCCCCGGCCGCCTCAAGGTCCCGAAAGCCGGCGAAATGCTCTACCGGCTCAAGAGTGCCCCGGGAGGGTTCTGACGAATCAGTACTGAATCATCGAATAGAGATCGATATCAGCCGGTAGCTTGCTTCTCGGGTTGAGGAACGTCAACTCGATCAGGAAAGCCAGTCCGGCAAGGTCTCCACCCAACTTGTGAACCATCTCCACGGTGGCCGCGGCGGTTCCGCCGGTCGCGATCAGATCATCGACGATCAGGACCTTCTCCCCCGGGCTAACGGCATCCTCGTGAATCTCGAGCGTGTCGGTACCGTATTCAAGATCATAGGTTACCTGAAGGGTCTTGGCGGGAAGCTTTCCCTTCTTGCGGACCGGTACGAATCCCGCCCCGAGATTGTAGGCCAGCGAGGGCCCGAGGATGAAACCGCGGGACTCGATGCCCAGAACCTTCCGGATACCCTGTCCGCGGTAGCGGTCGGTCAGGACGTCGATTACCTTGCGCAAGCCCTCGGGATCCTTGAGCAGGGTCGTCACGTCGTAGAAAAGGATTCCCGGCTTGGGAAAATCGGGAACCTCGCGAATCAACTTCTTGAGCTCTTCCATCTCGTCACCCCTTGATCTTGAAGTCCTGGATATCCTGCGGCGGTGCGCTCTCCTCCTCGCAGTCACTGACGAAGGCGCCCGGCGGCCCGCTCCGGATGGAGGCGATAAATTCGTTCAGCGGTTGCGATTCGCCCTCGACAAATACCTCGACGTCTCCATTCCAGAGATTTCGAACCCAGCCGCCGACGGGAAGTCGCTGTGACTGCCGGTAGACAAAGTACCGGAACCCGACGCCCTGGACACGCCCTTTCAGAATGACTCGTCTGGCTTCCATGACTCGGTTCTCGGGCAGGGGAACATTCCGGTGAAGAAGAAAACTGGTCGGGGCGAGAGGATTTGAACCTCCGACCTCACGGTCCCGAACCGTGCGCGCTACCAAACTGCGCCACGCCCCGACTCTGACACTGCCAATACCATCTCGGCCGGAACCGGGCCGAAGAGGATACTAAATAACATATTTCACGACTACAAATCCACTCACGAGGAGAATCGCGAAGACAATCGTGAGGAGATTGAAGTAGCGATCAATCAAGCGCTGGATCTCCGGCCCCAGCCACCAGATCAACCCGCCGACCAGAAAGAAGCGCCCGGCCCGGCTGATCAAGGACGCCAGCATGAAGGTCAGAAAGTTAATCTCGAACGCACCCGCCGCAATCGTGAAGACCTTATAGGGAATCGGTGTAAATCCAGCCACGCCAACAGCGATGGCGTCCCAGTGCTGGTAGAGATCCCGTACCGTCTGGTAACTCTGCTGAGCCCCATAGAGGTCGATGATCGGCCGCCCGATCATTTCGTAGAACTGGAGACCGATCAGGTATCCGAGCGATGCTCCCAGCACCGAACCGGCCGTGCAAACGGCGGCGAACACAAACGAGCGGCGAGGCCGCCCCACCGCAAGGGCCAGCAGGAGCACGTCGGGCGGGATCGGGAAGAAGGAGGACTCCGCAAATGCCACCAGAAAAAGAGCCCAGACTCCCTGCGGACGCTCGGCCAGGCCGGCCACCCAATCATAGAGTCGCCGCAGGGGATTTGAATTCACCCGCACTACGCTGCTTTGGACACCGGCCACAATGGAATATTCCTTCATCTTGGGCGCATGCAGCGCCGGAACCCGGATTATACCAACAGAAGAGCGCCAGGAAGTTGGCTGAGGGGATTCGTCGGCCGGGAGAAGACAGGAGACAGCGGCCCAACTAGTTCCAGGGGAGGTTACGAGAGAAACTCCGGCGCAGAATGAAGAGTTTCTGGAATGTGTCAAAAGGGAAGAGATCGTCCCGGGTTGGAAATCTCGAGACCTTTGTTGACCCTGTGGCGAGGAGACCCAGCTTGACGTCAGGTAACCGCCCAGAGAGAGCGCTTATTGACGAAGGAGTCAATGAAGTAAAAAACAGTCTGATCAGGTCACCAAACAGTGTTAGACTCTCGCCATGCAAGCTCCGGCCTGTCCCACGGGGCGATTTTCTTTCTGGAAATTTCCTGGCGGGAGACCTTCACAACCGAATTAAAAGTGTTATTATATGCAACCTCAATCGCCTTATTGACCTATTAGTGAACGTGGGTCCCGGTGTTAACCGTATTCGACTCAGCTTGGACTTATGGCACAGATTTTTCATCACAGTACGAATATTCTCGTGAGGATCGGCTTCCTGGCGGTCATTCTTCTGGCCGCGGGAGGCGGCTGGGCTTACTACCAGATCTACTACTCCTCCTACTTCAACCGAGTAGACGAGTTCCGGGAACAGCCGGTGATGTTCAGCCACAAGCACCACGTCAACGGCCTGGGAATCGACTGCCGCTACTGCCACACTTCCGTTGAGAAGAGTTCGACGGCGGGGATTCCGCCAACCCACACCTGCATGACCTGTCATTCGCAGGTGTGGACGGATGCTCCCATTCTTCAGCCGGTGCGGGACAGCTATCGCACCGGGAAACCCCTGGAGTGGTGGCGGGTTCATGATTTGCCCGACTTCGTCTACTTCAATCACAGCATCCACGTGAAGAAGGGAGTCGGGTGCACGACCTGCCACGGGCAGGTGGACCAGATGCCGCTCATGCGTAAGGTCAATACCCTTTACATGGGATGGTGCCTGAATTGTCACCGGAATCCCGAGAAGTTCGTTCGCCCCCGCGACCAGGTCTTCAGCGTCACCTGGACGCCTCCGGCCAACCAGGAGGAACAGGGTCGCGAACTGGTCAAGAAATACAACATTAAGAGCCTCACTCACTGTTCAGCGTGTCACCGATGAGATCAAGAACCGGAAATTCATCCATCGACCTGGCCGTTCTGCGCGAGAAACTGGCGCAGTCATCGGGTCGCACTTACTGGAAGAGCATCGAAGAACTGGCGGAGACCGAAGAGTTTCTGGACTACTTGGAGCACGAGTTCCCGGCCGAAGCCGACACCTTCACGGACCCGGTGGGCCGTCGCCGGTTTCTCCAACTGATGGGCGCCTCTATCGCGTTCGGGGGACTGGCGGCTTGTACGCGTCAACCCGACGAGAAACTGGTTCCCTATGTGCGGGCCCCGGAGGAAGTTATCCCGGGCAAGCCGCTTTTTTATGCGTCTTCTGCTCCTCAATTCGGGTACGCCCAGGGTGTCCTGATCGAGAGTCATGACGGTCGACCAACCAAGATTGAAGGCAACCCAAAGCATCCCGCCAGCCTCGGGGCGACATCCGTCCACGTTCAGGCTTCGGTGCTTGACCTCTACGACCCCGATCGCATCCAGGCCGTCACCAACGCCGGACGAGTCCGGTCCTGGGAAGTCTTTGCGGCAACCCTTCGATCAGAGATGGAGCGGGTCCAGGTCAACCAGGGCAAGGGCTTGAGAATCCTGACCGGGAACATCACTTCGCCGACGCTCTCTCAGCAGATTGAAGCGCTTCTGAAGTCGTTGGGCCAGGTTGGCTGGCATCAGTACGAACCGGTCAACGCGGACAGTGCCCGCCAGGGGGCAAAGGCCGCCTTCGGGAAGACAGTCAACACGTACTATCGTCTCGACCGCGCCGACCGGGTGGTTTCCTTCGATGCCGACTTCATGTATTGGGGACCGGCGGCAGTCCGCTATGCCAAGGACTTTTCGGCGAGACGCCGCGTTGACTCACCCGACTTCGAGATGAACCGGCTCTATGTTGTGGAATCCTCCCCGACGGTCAGCGCCTCGGTCGCGGACCACCGACTGGCCGTGCGTCACGCCGAAGTGATGGTGGTGGCGATGGCGCTGGCGGCCGCTTTGGGGCTTCCCGTGAATTCCCCTGCGCCTTTGGACGCCGACCGGCAAGAGTTCGTCGATGCCCTGGCTGAAGACCTGAAGGCCCATCGCGGGCGCTCGGCAATCATCCCGGGAGAATTGCAATCCCCGGAACTGCACGCACTCGTCCACTGGATGAACGCATCTCTCGACAACGTGGGAGAGGCCGTAATCCACACCGAACCGATCGAGTCGCGCCCCGACGTAAATAGCGAGTCGCTGACCCGACTGGTTGAGGAGATGAAGAACGGGGAGGTGGAAACGCTCCTGATTTTCGGTGGCAACCCTGCGTTCGACGCCCCCTTCGATCTGGACTTCGCCAACGCACTCTCCCAGGTGCCGTTGAAGATCCACCTCACTCAACAGGCAAACGAGACTTCCGAACTCTGTAACTGGCAGATTCCCGAGTCTCACTACCTGGAAGCATGGGGGGACGCACGGGCATTCGATGGGACACCATCGCTGATCCAGCCGCTGATTGAGCCGCTCTACCGTTCCAAGTCGGCGGTCGAACTGGTTGCCGTAATGCTTGGCGAGGAGACCGAAGTCTCGGGCTACGACGTGGTCAAGGCCCACTGGGCAAAGGTAATGGGAGGCCTGGATTTTGAAAGTCGCTGGCGCCGGGCACTCTATGAAGGGCACCTGGAGGCCGGTCCTGCGGAAGCTCTCCCGGTCGCGGTGGACGCAGGTTCCATTCAGTCGGTACTCTCCCGGGTTGAGGCTCCGGGTTCCGGACTCGAACTGATCGTCCGACCCGATCCCCACATCTATGACGGCCGCTACGCCAACAATGGATGGCTCCAGGAGGCCGCCAAGCCACTGACCAAGTTGACCTGGGACAATGCGGTACTGGTTCCTCCAGCCGTCGCTGAGCAGTTGAATATCTCGTCCGGAGACGTCGTGGCGGTTCAGGTCGGGGACACCAGTGTGACGGGGCCGGTGTGGCTTCACCCCGGCCATCCCGCCAACGCGGTAACAGTTCACCTGGGTTACGGCCGCCGGACCGTCGGCCGCGTCGGAGCCGGCGCCGGGTTCGACGTTTATCCCCTGCGCTCCGGCGCAAACTGGTGGCACCAGGAAGACGTCCAGATCACACCGACGGGAGAGTCGGCAGAACTGGCATGTACCCAGCACCACTACTCCATGGAAGGGCGCCATCTCGTGCGGGAAGGCACCCAGGAGGAGTTCCGTCAGAATCCTGCATTCGCCCAGGAACTGGATCACGAATTCGGGAAAGAAGCGGACCTGTACCCCGGCTTTGAATACAACGGACATGCCTGGGGAATGGCCGTAGACCTCAGTGCCTGCATCGGCTGCAACGCCTGCGTCGTGGCCTGCCAATCCGAGAACAACATTGCCGTGGTGGGACGGGAGCAGGTCCGTAAAGGCCGGGAATTGGCCTGGATCCGGATCGATCGCTACTACCAGGGCGACCTTGACGACCCGGAAACCCTCTTTCAGCCGATCATGTGCCAGCAGTGTGAGAACGCACCCTGTGAGACCGTCTGCCCAGTAGGGGCGACCAATCACAGCCCCGAAGGGCTCAACGACATGGTCTACAACCGGTGCGTGGGCACCCGGTACTGCTCGAACAACTGCCCGTATAAGGTGCGCCGTTTCAACTTCCTGCTTTACTCTGACTGGCAGACCGAGTCCCTTAAGCTGCAGCGCAACCCCGACGTGACCGTCCGCAGCCGCGGCGTTATGGAGAAATGCACCTACTGTGTGCAACGGATCAACGCCGCCAAAATCCAGGCCCGACTGGATGACCGGGAGGTCGAGGACGGCGAGATCAAGACCGCCTGTCAGCAGGTCTGCCCGACCGATGCGATTGTGTTCGGCGACATCAACGACCCCGAGAGTCGTGTCGCCAAAATCAAGAGTAATCAGCGCAACTACGGAATTCTGACTGAACTGAAAACGAAACCGCGCACGAGCTATCTGGCAAAGATCAAGAACCCCAATCCGCGACTGAGTAAGAGTGACGATGTCTAGACCTTGCAGCGGAATGGCTTTGACTGCTTAACGAGGATGAACAAGGTGCGAAGACCGAGGCGTTTCAGAATTGCCCGACTGCTAGGACTGATGGTTCTGGCCGGCGGCGTGGCGGGTTGCCGGCTCGACATGCACGATCAGCCGAAGTACAAGTCCTATGACGCCAGTGATTTTTTTCCGGATGGCCAGGCGTCGCGCGTCCCCCCCGAGGGGACCGTCGCCCAGGGGCAGCTTCACGACGACGAATTGCTCTACACCGGCAAGGTCGATGGCAAGGATTCGGAACTGTTTCCGTTTCCGGTCACAGAGCAACTCCTTCGCCGGGGGCACGAGCGATTCGACATCTACTGCTCGCCCTGCCACGACCGCGTGGGAACTGGACATGGAGTGATCGTCCGACGCGGAATGAAGCGTCCGCCCTCGCTGCACATTGTCCGGTTGAAAGAGGCCGCTCCCGGCTACATTTTCAACGTCATCACGAACGGATACGGAGCCATGTTCAGCTATGCTGCGCGAGTCGCCCCGGAGGACCGCTGGGCGATCATCGCCTACATTCGCTCCCTTCAGTTGAGCCAGGCAGCCACCGAGGGAGATGTCTCTCCGGATGATTTCGCCAAAGTCCAGGCAAGTGATACGGAAGAGAGCAACTAGACAGGTCCTAACAGCATAGTAGTGAGCATAGCTTCCCACAAGGAACACGGGACGATGCAGTCAGAAGAAACAAAAGTCAGTCAGGGGCACGAAACTAGCGATGCGGACGTCAAACCGATCCTATGGTTTCTGATCGGGTTGGCCCTGCTGCTCATCGTAGCGATGGTCGGCATGACCTTCCTGTTCGACGCGCTCCAGAATCACTACCAGCGAGCCGGCGTCCCGGTGAACCCGGTCATCGATGTGAACCAGATACCTCCTGATCCACGCCTCCAGCCCGATCCGCACGAGGAGCTGATCGAGGTGAGAAGCTGGGAAGAGAAGACCCTGCACAGCTACGGATGGATCGACAAAGAGTCGGGAGTGTTTCGGATTCCCATCGACCGCGCCATGGAAATCATCGCACAGAGCGATCTTCCAGCCCGCTCAGCAAGGAGAGAGCCCGAGTCCCACTGAACGCGGCGATACGAAATCGCCGCCCGAGGTCTAACGAAATGAAATCAACCACAGTCATCACAGCAGCTTTGCTTCTGGTGCTTTCGCTGGCGGGAACGGCACATGCCCAGCAGAGTCCCGATCTGCTCGACAAGATCGGCCTCGACCAGAAGCTGAACAGCCAGGTGCCGCTCGACCTGGAATTCGTGAACGAGTCGGGAGAAACCGTGAAGCTGGCCGACTACTTCGGGAAGAAGCCGGTCATCCTGACCCTCGTCTACTTCGAATGCCCCATGCTGTGTACGCTGATTCTCAACGGCACGGTACGCGCCCTGCGCACCCTCGATTTCTCAGCGGGCAACGAATTCGAGGTGCTCACGGTGTCGATCAACCCAAAGGAAACACCGGAACTCGCAACCGAAAAGAAACACCAGTATCTGGACAGCTATCGCCGCGAGGGAGCCGAGAACGGCTGGCACTTCCTGACCGGCCGGGAAGATCAGATTCGTCCCCTCGCCGACGCCGTCGGCTACCGCTACGCCTACGATCCCGAGACCGGGCAGTACGCCCACGCCAGCGGGATCATGGTCCTGACTCCGGAGGGAAAAGTCGCCCGTTACTTTTACGGGGTTGAGTACTCCCCCCGCGACCTCCGCCTCGGCTTAATCGAGGCATCCCAGGAGAAGATCGGGTCTCCAGTCGACCAGGTACTCCTGTACTGCTACCACTACAATCCCCTTACCGGGAAGTACAGCTTTGCCATTATGTCGGTACTCCGGGCAGCCGGCGCACTGACGGTTCTCGCCATCGCGGGCCTGTTGTTCTTCTTCATCCGTCGTGAGAAGGGTGAAGCCTCCGCCCGGGCGTGATGGATTGGATTAAGTAGAGACCATGTTCAAGGATTTTTCAATACTCCCTGAGTCTGCTTCGACCATTGCCTCGCGGGTGGATCACCTCTATTTCTTCCTGATCGGGGTCAGTTTATTCTTCTTTCTCCTGGTCAGTATCCTGGTCCTCGTCTTCGCGATCCGCTACCGCAAGCGCGCCGGCGGAGACGGGCCAACCCCGATCCACGGATCTCTGGGACTGGAACTGCTCTGGACGGTTATCCCGTTCGGGCTCTCCATGATCATGTTCGCGTGGGGTGTCGTGATCTACTTCGACATGTATTCCCCTCCCCCTGAGGCCATGAACGTCTACGTGGTCGGCAAACAGTGGATGTGGAAGATCCAGCATCCGGAGGGCAACCGGGAGATCAACGAACTCCACGTTCCACTCGGCACTCCGGTACGTCTGATCATGACGTCCGAAGACGTCATCCACAGCTTCTATGTGCCGGCCTTTCGGATGAAGATGGACGTTCTCCCCGGCAAGTACACGTCGGCCTGGTTTCAGGCGACCGAAACCGGTCAGTTTCACCTTTTCTGTGCGGAGTACTGCGGGACCAAGCACTCCGAGATGATCGGAAAGATTTACGTACTCGATCCGGTCGAGTACGAGGATTGGCTGAACCGCGCCACTGCGGCGACGCAGACCATGGCCCAGGCGGGCGAGGACATCTTCTCCAAGCTGGGTTGCGTGACCTGCCATTCCGAGGAATCGGGTGCGCGCGGCCCCAGCCTGCAGGGGATTTACGGCACGCAGGTTCGAACGATCGACGGCTCTGAGGTGAAAGTCGACGACGATTACATCCGGCAGTCGATCCTTAAGCCTGCTGACCACATCACGGAGGGTTTTGCTCCGATCATGCCGACCTTCAAAGGACAGGCCAGCGAAGAAGACGTGCTCAAGCTGATTTCCTACATCAAATCTCTCGGGGCGGTTGGCCCCATTTCGAACGCACCTGACCGAGGTGGAAACTGATGAGCAACACCGGTTCTGAAATTCACACGAATGAGCCCGGCACCAACTACCTGACGGCCGGTTATGGGCTGAAGTCCTGGCTACTCACAACCGACCATAAGCGGATCGCGATCCTCTACCTGATTACGATCAGCATATTCTTCCTGATCGGCGGGTTGTTTGCCGTCCTGATCCGGCTCGAACTCCTGACGCCTCCCGGGGACCTGGTCTCGTCAGACACCTACAACAAGCTGTTCACCCTTCACGGGCTGGTCATGATTTTCTTCTTCCTGATTCCGTCGATTCCGGCGGTTTTCGGGAATTTTCTGATCCCGATCATGATCGGGGCACGCGACCTGGCCTTCCCCAAGGTCAACCTGGCAAGCTGGTATATTTTCACAATCGGGGGCTTGATCACCTTCGCGGTGGTCCTTTTCGGGGGTGTCGACACGGGCTGGACCTTTTACACGCCTTACAGCAGCACCTATTCGAAGACGGCGGTCGGGTTAACCGCGATCGGCGTGTTCATAACCGGCTTCTCCTCGATTCTGACCGGCCTCAACTTCCTGGTAACGATCCACAAGATGCGCGCGCCGGGCCTGACCTGGTTTCGCCTGCCTCTGTTTGTTTGGGCCCACTATGCAACGAGCCTGATCATGCTGCTGGGAACTCCGGTCGTCGCCATCTCGATCCTTCTGGTGTTCGTCGAGCGGGTCTTTCGGGTCGGAATATTTGATCCGGCACTCGGGGGTGACCCGGTACTCTTCCAACACCTTTTCTGGTTCTACTCCCACCCCGCTGTCTACATCATGATTCTGCCGGCGATGGGGGTCATCAGCGAGGTCATCACCTGCTTCAGTCGCAAGCGGATCTTCGGCTATTCCTTTATCGCCTTTTCAAGCCTGGCAATCGCGGTTCTCGGATTCCTGGTCTGGGGACACCACATGTTCGTGAGCAGCCAGTCGATCTACACCGGAATGGTTTTCTCGGTGCTGACGATGATGGTTGCCATCCCGTCCGCGATAAAAGTCTTCAACTGGACCGCCACGATGTACAAGGGGACCATCATCTATGAGACCCCGATGCTCTACGTCTTCGGCTTCCTCGGCCTATTCACGATCGGGGGACTGACCGGACTCTTTCTGGGCACGCTGGGACTGGATGTGCACGTCCACGATACCTACTTCGTGGTCGCCCACTTCCACTACATCATGGTCGGCGGCGCCATCATGGGGTACCTCGCCGCCATGCACTTCTGGTGGCCGAAGATGTTCGGCAAACTCTACTCGGAAGCCTGGGCAAAACTGAGCGCCGTTATCATTTTCATCGGATTCAATCTGACCTTCTTCCCGCAGTTCCTGGTCGGGTACCTGGGGATGCCGCGGCGCTATCATTCCTATCCGCCGGAGTTTCAGATCTTCCAGGTCCTGTCGACGGCAGGGGCTTCTATCCTGGCGGTCGGTTATGCCTTCCCCGTGTTCTACCTGATCTATTCCCTGGTCAAGGGAGAGAAGGCCGGACCCAACCCGTGGCACGCCACGGGCCTCGAGTGGACAACTCCTTCTCCGCCGCCCACTTTCAATTTTGACCAGACGCCGGTTGTAACCGAAGAAGCTTACGCCTACGAGAACTTCGATACGGAGGGTGAACTTGTCAAGCGATCATCATAGTCTCGTCGCCCACCAGTTCGACGACGCTGAACAACAGAAAGAAACGGCCAAGCTCGGGATGTGGTCATTCCTCATCACCGAGGTCATGATGTTCGGAGCCCTGTTCACGGCCTACGGCTTCTATCGGCTGAAATACCATGACGCCTTCGTCGAGGGAAGTAATCACCTCAACTACCTCCTGGGCGCCATCAACACCGCGGTGTTGATCTGCAGCAGTCTCACGATGGCGATGGCGGTTCATTACGCCCAGGTCGGACAGCGAAAGAAAATTGTCCGCTACCTGATCTCCACGATGGTACTGGGCATGACCTTCCTTGGCGTCAAGGCCGTGGAATACCATGACAAGTTCGTTCACCACCTAATCCCCGGTCACGGCTTCCACGTGGAGAGCCTGTTCCCGAAGCAGGTGGAACTTTTCTATTCCTTTTACTTCATTATGACCGGCCTGCACGCCATTCACATGATCGTCGGGCTCGGCATTCTGACCACGCTGGTCTGGATGGCGCAGAAGGGCCGGTTTTCGACCCAGTACTACGCGCCGGTGGAGATGGCCGGCCTGTACTGGCATTTCGTCGATATCGTCTGGATATTCCTTTTTCCGTTCCTCTATCTAGTCGGAAGGTCATAAACGATGAGTGATCATGTCCTCCCAAGGGGAATCTACTACCTGATTTTTGCGACGCTCCTGGTGCTGACGCTGCTCACGGTGGAAGTGTCCTTTTACAACTTGGGCATTCTCAGCTTTCATGTGGCACTCGTGATCGCCTGCACGAAGGCAATGCTGGTGATTCTGTTCTTTATGCACGTGAAATACGAGAGCGGCCTGACTGCCCTCTTCGTCGGCGCCGGCTTCGTCTTTCTGGCGATCATGCTGCTGTTTACGCTCGGCGACCTCTTGACCCGCGGCTGGCAATACCTGCCTGAGTCGGCAGGCTTTTCCCTTTTCTTGCCTTTCTTTTGAACCTGAGGAAAACAGGGCCCTGGAGACGCGGAATCCGGGCACATGGATTAACCAAACAGATCGAATTTGCGTATGGCACAAGCAGTTCTGGGACTGGATTCAATCAAGGATCATATTGATCCGATCGAAGAGCGCCCGTCTCTGGTTACGGGCAGCCCCGGGTTTCACGGCATAACCGAGGCGGTATGCACGCCCGTCGAGTGGACGCCACCTCTGGGCTGGTACATAGTTCTCGGTATCTCGATGGCCATGCTGGGCGTCTTCGGGATCTCCATCGGCTACCTGCTCCTGACCGGAGTCGGAATCTGGGGAAACAACATCCCGGTGGCCTGGGGTTGGCCGATCGTCAACTTCGTGTTTTGGGTCGGAATCGGTCACGCGGGAACGCTGATCTCAGCGGTACTCTTCCTTTTCCGCCAAAAATGGCGGACGTCGATCAACCGGGCGGCCGAGGCAATGACCATCTTCGCGGTCATTTGTGCGCTCGTCTTCCCTGGAATTCACACCGGTCGCCCCTGGCTGGACTACTGGATGGTTCCGCTGCCCAACCAAATGTTGATCTATCCGCAGTTCCGCAGCCCGTTGATGTGGGACGTCTTTGCAGTCAGCGTTTACTTCACGGTGTCGCTGATCTTCTGGTACCTGGGGTTGGTTCCCGACCTGGCCACGCTGCGCGATCGCGCCAAAGGGAAGATCCGCCAGTTCGCATATGGTTTCCTCTCGCTTGGATGGCGTGGATCACAGCGCCACTGGCACCATTACGAGCGTGCCTACCTGCTGCTCGCGGGCCTGGCCACTCCGCTGGTGCTTTCGGTACACTCGGTGGTTTCGTTCGACTTTGCGGTAGCCCAGCTTCCCGGCTGGCACAGCACCATCTTTCCTCCCTACTTCGTCGCCGGGGCAATCTTCTCGGGGATGGCGATGGTCATCACGCTGATGGTGATCTGCCGGGTCGTGTTCAAGCTGGAGCACATCATCACGATGCTCCATTTCGACCGCATGGCCAAGCTCATTCTGGTTACCGGGACCATGGTCGGATTCTCCTACAGTATCGAGTTCTTCATTGCCTGGTACAGCGGGAACCCATTTGAGAAGTTCGCCTTCATCAACCGTGCCTTCGGCCCCTATGCCTGGGCGTACTGGATCATGATCAGCTGCAACCTGCTGTCTCCCCAGATCTTCTGGTGGACCCGGGCCAGGCGGAGCATCCCGGTGCTCTTTGTCGTCTCCATCCTGGTCAACATCGGGATGTGGTTTGAGCGATTCGTCATCGTGGTCACTTCCCTCCACCGCGACTTCCTTCCGTCGAGCTGGGATTACTTCTCGCCCACCATGTGGGATATTTCTACTCTACTGGGAAGCTTCGGCCTCTTCTTCACCCTGTTCTGCCTGTTTGTCCGTTACGCCCCCATGGTGGCGATGGCGGAACTGAAGGGCGTCCTGCCCCAGGCGCATGTCCACGCGGACGCAGGCGAAGCCTATCGCGACGAGGTAGAGACGGCGATCGCATCACAATCAGCCCAACCTGACGGTGACGCCGACCAGGAGGAAGGCGAGGTTTACGGAATCCTGGCTGAGTTCGAAAAGCCGGACGAACTGCTTTCCGCCTCTCACCTGATCAAAGATGCCAAATATACGAAGTGGGATACCCACAGCCCATTCCCAGTACACGGGTTGGAACGGGCCATGGGACTCAAGCGGTCTCCGGTACCCTGGTTCGTACTGATCATGGGACTGGCCGGAGCGGCCTTCGGGATGGCTCTCCAGTGGTGGGTCAGTGTGGAAGCATACCCGCTGGTGATCAGCGGAAAGCCGTTGTTCAGCTGGCCGGCGTTCGTCCCGATCATGTTCGAATGCGGAGTACTCGGTGGCGCCCTAGGGGCTCTGATCGGATTTCTGTTGCTGTCAAAGCTGCCGGAACACTTTCACCCTCTGTTCCGTTCGAAGATGTTTGAGAAGGTTACCGACGACCGGTTTTTCATCTCCATCGACCGTGCAGACCCACGTTTTGATGAGGCCCACGTGGTTCAACTGCTGCGGGCCGCCGGAGCATCGCGGGTGGAGCTGGTCCGAGCTTGAAACCAGGAAAGGTTTGAATCGTGGCAGTAGATAGACAGATTTCCATTCCTTCTCATGAGATAACGGTTTCGGCGGATGACCCGCTGGGCAGAACAGCCTGGATTTCGGCGGCGGTCGGAATTGTCGCCCTGGCCCTGGGAGCCTTCCTGGGCATGGGGAACATGCAGCAGTTCTTCTATTCCTATCTGACCGCGTTTCTGTTCTTTATCACCCTGGCCCTGGGAGGACTGATCTTCGTCCTGATCCAGTTTGTTACCCGCGCCGGCTGGAGCGTGGCGGTCCGCCGTCAGGCCGAGAACCTGGCAGCCACGATTCCACTTTTCGCAGTGTTGTTTATTCCCATCTTGGCGGGCCTTCACGACCTCTACCCGTGGGCCCACGCGGAACATGTCGCCCAGGACCCCGTCCTGCAGGGAAAAGCCGGCTACCTGAACGTCCCGTTCTTCCTGATCCGGACGTTGATCTACCTGGTCAGCTGGTCGGCCCTCGCACTGTGGATCCGGAAGCGCTCCATGCAGCAGGACCTCGACGGTTCCCCCCGAACCACGCGGGTCCTTCAGAACGTCTGCGCTCCGGCAATTCTCTGGTACGCCATCACGGTCACCTTCGCCTCCTTTGACTGGATCATGTCACTGGATCCCCACTGGTACTCCACCATTTTCGGGGTCTACGTGTTTGCAGGGGCCTTCGTTGCGGCGCTGTCGTTCCTGATACTGGTCCTCATGACATTCCAAAACCGCGGCCTCCTCACCAACATCGTCAACGAAGAGCACTTTCACGACCTGGGCAAGCTCCTGTTCGGGTTCGTCGTCTTTTGGGCCTACATCGCCTTTTCCCAGTTCATGCTGATCTGGTATGCCAACATTCCGGAAGAAACCATCTGGTTCGGAAAGCGATGGGAGCACGGCTGGCAGTACGTCTCGATCCTGCTCGCTGCGGGACATTTCGTCATCCCCTTCTTCGTCATCATCTCGAGGGGCGCCAAGCGAAATCGCAAGATCCTCGCGGGAACGGCAATCTGGCTCCTGTTCATGCACTACGTGGACCTGTACTGGCTGGTCATGCCAGGCTTTCAGACGGAGGGATTCCTGCCCCATCTGCTCGACCCGGTGCTCTTCATAGGAGTGGGAGGACTTTTTGTGGCGGTATTCATCCGGCTGGCCATTGGGCCGGCGCTGATCCCAACAAAAGATCCCCGGCTGGCAGAGTCCCTGTCGTTCGAGAACATGTGAGCCTCGCCGGCTGCTTCGATTCGGAGTGTCGCCGACATCCGTCTTGTTGTAATGCGGAATTCCGCAAGCAGAAAACGGCTCAGCCGAGTCCCACCTGGTTCAGGAGCGCCTTCAGGTCGTCCCCCGAGGCCGGAATACAGGGCGGGATCTGGGCGGCGCGTTCCCGCACCCACGGGCTGGCGTTCGCGGCGATGACCGGCTGATCCGACATTCGGAGCAGGTCCGCCCACGCCTTCCGCCAGGTATCGTCGTACCCTTGGACACTCTCGACGGGGCTCTTTCCCTTCACGACATCGGTGAGCCGGGAGGTCAGATCAGAAGCTTCCCGGAAGCCGATATTCATACTCTGAATCCCGATCGGCAACGCCAAGTGCGCGGCATCGCCGGCCAGCCAGACTCGTCCCCGCCCGAACCGTCCGGGCCAGCCGCCGTTCAAATCGGACTGCCGCCGACCAGAAGACCTCGACAACTCTGTGCGGCCACCAGGGAGCGCGGTCGGAGATCAACTCGGCCAGCTTGTCCTCGGTTACGTGCGGGTAAGATTCATCCCGGACCTGGACGAAGAGTCGGCTTTTGACCCGGGGATCGGGGCGCTCGTCGAAATCGGGCAGTTCGAAGCTCCAGCGAAAGCGCCCATCAGGGAGCGGCCAGAGAACGTTGGTACTGTTCTTCTCGAGGACGATCCCGAGTTCGCTTTGCACCGGGCTAACGGTGGAGAACTCAAAGACGGCAAAGGTGTTCGAATTGCCTGAAGTGGGGAAGCCGATATCCAGGGTCCGTCGGACAAGCGAGCGGTGACCGTCCGCCCCGATCAGGAATGCGGCCTTCACTTCAAAAGTCTTGTCGGTCACCCACTCGGTGTGCGTGACCGAGTAACCGCTGGACTCCTTAGTCAGCCGTTCCACCCTCCCCACCACACCGTCCGGATTCTCATCGAATCCCGCCAGTCGATGATTCCACAGAAGCCGGCCCCCGGCCTTCTCGAGAGCTTCAATCAGGACGTGCTCGAGAAGATGTTGGGGCAGGACCAGCACGTTCGGAAAATCGCCGGGGAGTTTCGAAAGCAGGATCTCCGCCTGCTTGTGCCCTTCGCCGTAGAGACCGAAGTGCTCGACCGAAGTACCTTTTCCAAGGAGGTCTGCCGAAAGATCGATGCGGCCGAGGATCCGAAGAGACTCGGGATGGAGCCCCAAAGCGTAGCTTCGGGTCGCAGCCCGCCACTGCTCCTCGAGGAGGATCACGTTGACCCCATTTCTGGCCAACATCAACGCGGAGAACAGGCCCACAGGCCCGCCACCCGCAACCAGGACATCGCAATCGTGATGAGTAGACATTACGCCCCCTTGACCCTCGAACCAGTTGCCAGGAAACTCAGTTTCCACAGCCTGAGAACGGCAGTGGAACTCTCTGTCGCCAGTCTAACCAGCCCCTCCCGGCCGGTCAAGACGCACCAGTCCACAACGTGGAGATCGACCGGTGAATCGGGGTTCCCCATGAACCTCGGATTTGCCCTTCGGCTTCGGCAATCGGCTATCTTATGGGGACGCACAACGCGCCGAACCTGGAATCGTGGTCACTTCAACCGGGAGGTAATCGTGTTCGAAGGACATCCCCGAGGACTCAAAGTGCTCTTTTTCACGGAAATGTGGGAACGCTTCGGCTACTACCTCATGATCGGAATCCTCTCCCTGTACATGATGGACTCAATGACAGGAGGGCTGGCTTTCCCGAGAGAAAGGGCAGCCGACGTCTACGGAACGTTCATTGCCCTGGTCTACCTGACGCCGTTTCTGGGTGGCATCATGGCAGACCGTCTCCTGGGGTACCGGAAATCGGTGATCACCGGCGGTCTGCTGATGGCCGCCGGCTATATGACGCTCGCCTTCTCCGGCCTCACCGCCTTCTATTCGGGGCTGGCCCTTATCATCCTCGGTAATGGCTTTTTCAAGCCCAACATCTCCACCATCGTTGGGCGCCTCTACCCGAGCGGAAGTCCGCTGAAGGACACCGGGTACAACATCTTCTACATGGGGATCAATATCGGGGCATTCACATGCAACTTCGTCGCGGCGCTGTTGCGAAATCGTTTCGGCTGGGGCTGGGCTTTCCTTGCGGCGGGAATCGGGATGCTCGTTGGGGTCCTGATATTCGCTTCCAACCAGAGACAATTGGCTGATGCCCCAGACCGGGGGGATGGATCGGCAGTCGAACCGGGGATCCTCAAAAAACTCCTATACCAGGCCATCCTGCCCGCACTTGCCACCGGAACCCTGGGTTACATCTTCCTCGGAGGGCTCTTTCGTGGAGCGACCACAGGAGCCTTTGTCGCGGCCTCAATTCCTATCGTCCTGTTCTACGTCATGCTCTGGTACCAGGCACCTCCGGGAGAGAAGGGACGCATTGGCGCCCTGCTGGCAATTTTCAGTGTGGTCATCATTTTCTGGATGATCTTCCACCAGAACGGCTCAACGTTGACGTACTGGGCCGAAGAAAACACGCAGCGCGAGGCCGGTGTGCTGGCCCCGGCTCTGCGTACTCTCTACCTCGACCAGGACGCAACCATCGGGAAAACCATAACTGACCCCGGTGCCCAGGGAGCCTATTGGCACAATGTCCCTCCCGAAGATCGGCCACCGGCAGGGAAACGGGTCACCCTGATTTCGACGGAACTCTTTCAGTCGATCAACCCGGGCTTCATTGTGATACTGACTCCGCTGCTCGTGGGACTCTGGAGTTACCTCAGGAAAAGGAATCTGGAACCGTCCACCCCGGCCAAGATTGCCTGGGGGATGGTGATCACCGCTATTTCCACACTGTTTATGATCGGTGCGGTAGCAGTCTCACATGGTGGAGCGGCCAAAGTCTCCCCGCTCTGGTTGGTGGGAACTTATGGAGTGATCACAGTGGGAGAACTCTGTTTGAGTCCAATGGGACTTGCGCTTGTGTCCAAGCTCGCTCCTGCTCGCGTGACCGGCCTCATGATGGGAGGCTGGTTTCTTGCGACTTCGATTGGCAACAAGCTGGCCGGAGTCCTCGCCGGGTTCTGGGAAGACATTCCGATTATGGGAATTTTCGGAACCAACTTCGCCGCCGCTGTTCTGGCCGGTCTCGCCATTGCTCTCATGACCCCCAAGATTCGGGGAATCATTCAACGGGTCGAGGCAGAAGGCCGGGGATAGGCAGGAGACCGGAGAGATTGCCCCGCGAGTAGGCACAGCGCTTGAGTCCTTTTTTCAGAATTGCTGCCCCCAGGCAGGGATTCCTGCGGGTGCCTCTGTAAACGACATTCTATCTCCCGTCGCCGGTGTCCTGTATTCTGTCTTCTGAATTCTGTATTCTGATTTTCGAATTCTGTTCGCTGTTCCAGCAATTGCCAATCGAGGCGGTTGGTCGAACGGGAAGTCCGGTGCGAATCCGGCGCTGCCCTCGCAACTGTGAGCGGACGCGAAAGCCGCATGAAGCCACTGTCCCTGCTGGTGGACGGGAAGGCGTGGCAAGTAGGTACCCGCAAGCCAGGAGACCGGGCCATCCGTACCTCAAATGCTTTCGAAGGGAAAGCAGGAGGAAATTCGTGAACATTTCCCATTTTCTTCTGGGCTTGGCATTGGTGTGTCTCCCTCCAACCCTGTTCGGTGCCAATGAGCACCAATCCAAGAAACCGAATCCCCAGCCTCCTTCCAAAATTGAGAAGAGCAAGGGGCCGCACGAAGAAGTCACCGTCACCGCGACGAGAACCCCCACCCAGGTCGGAGAACTGGGTCGTTCGGTAACGATTGTCAATAGCAAGGAGATCGAAGAGTCCGGCGCCGTCACGGTCGCTGAAGTTCTCGAAACGGTCCCTGGTTTCAGTGTTGCGCGGTCCGGCTCCTACGGCGGGGCGACATCAGTTTTCGTGCGGGGCGGTGAGAGTGATTTCAACCTGGTCCTGATCGACGGTGTCCAGGTCAACCGGCCCGGGGGCGAGTTCGACCTCGCCAACCTATCGACCGCCAATATCGAACGCATCGAGATTGTCCGGGGTCCCTCGTCGGTACTCTACGGAACCGAGGCGGTTTCATCGACCATCCACATCATCACCCGCTCGGGACGGAGGGCCGGTTCTCCCGGTGGACGGGCCAGTGCCCTCGGAGGCAGCAGGGGAAGCCAGGACTACCTGGCCCAGGTTGACGGAGGATCCGATCGAATCCGTTATTCCCTGGGAGCCTTGAGCACGCAGACCGACGGCATCTTCAACTTCAACAGCGGGTATCGCCGAAGCGACCTGTCGGCGCGCAACGACATCGAGCTTTCGCCGGGGACGACTCTGGGGGGGTCTCTCCGCTACAATACCGGGACGCAACACGTTCCGACCGACGATGCCGGAGCGATCGTCGATCCAAACGACTACCGGGACGTTGCCGAGCAGACATACTCGGTGCACATTCAGCGGAAATTCTCCGCCAATTACGATTCCCGGATCCAGTACGGCTATTTCAGCCATCACTCCAGCAACTACACCCTCTACGACGGAGTGACCGATTTCTACGATTCCATTTTCGAGAGTGACGAGAACCGACACTACGTCGACTGGCAAAATACGATGAGACTGATCCCGGGCCACCTGGTGGCAACCGGGGCATCCTGGAAAGAAGAGACTTCCCACGACATCCACTCGACTCGCCGAAGCTTCGGGCTGTATGTCCAGGACCAGGTCTCGATCGGTGACCGGTTGTTCCTCACCGGCGGAGTCCGCCGTGAAGACAACAACCGCTTTTCGGACTTCGTGACCGGCCAGTTCGACGCCTCCTACCTGGTGAACGATACTCTGCGCGTTCGGGGAAGCGTGGGAAATGGCTTCAGGGCGCCTTCATTCGCGGAAATCGTCGGGTTCCCCGAATATGGAATTGCAGGAAACCCCAACTTGCGGCCGGAGAAGAACACCGCGGTGGAAGCCGGAGTGGACCTCACTCTCAGCGGATCCGGCCTGCAACTCTCCACGACGGCCTTTTCTAACCGGTTCCGGGACCTGATCGAATTCACGTTCGCCACGGCTCCCGGTTCTCCAAACTATCTCAACGTGGAAGCCGCCAACAGCCGGGGCCTCGAGTTCCAGGGAACCTGGAGGACAGGTACATTCGTGACCTTCGGCAGTTGGTACACGTTTACTGCCACGAAAGTCACCAACGCCGGCTCTGTCCCCTCAGGCAATTTTGAAAAGGGCCGCCCCCTGCTTCGGAGACCGCGCCACCTGGCGGGAGTCTTCGGAGAGTTCGACCAGTCCCGCCTGCATCTCCGCCTGGATCTCCTCTACAAAGGAGCCCGCGATGACCGTATCTTCCTGCCCGACTACACGAGTACGCGGGTCACGCTTCCGGGATATTTACGGGCCGACTGTTTCGGATCCGTCCCCCTGCTGCGAGTCGAAGATGGCCGCCGCGTGCTTTCAGCTGTCTTTCGGGCGGAGAATTTGTTCAACCGAGAATATCAGGAAATCGCCGGTTTTCCCTCCCCGGGAAGGCGCCTCCGCGGGGGGCTCGAATTCCAATTCTGAGCGGAAGACTGGGTCTCGGGTAGGGATGTTATTCGATTTCAATCTTGAGCGAGGTATTTTTCAGGGAAAGATCACCAATCAATAATCGTCGATCCTGCCAGGGTTTCATATCGTCCCGCGGGGCGGGACTCGGGTCAGTTTGAATCTGGGTCTTTCGTTGACAAAATGAAATAGTTCCATCTTGACATTCTTAGCCACTTCGCCGAAACTGATGGGCACTCAGGGGAAGTCTCGCGACAGTTCAATATTGAACGCGAAACTCGATTTGAAGCGAAAGTTCCGACTCTTCGGCTCGTCCTCCAGTGAGCACTGAACGGCGCCTCGAGTTCCTGCCCGACCTCGCTTCCTCAACATAGGTAGGCGTCTGCCGTGCGCCATTGATGTGCGTGCTGCAAGGCGCTCAGGCATCAGTGGAGGGGAACTAATGGCAAGTCACGACTCGAATCGGATGGCAGTGTTGATGGGAGTAGCAAGCCTCGCGGCACTGCTTGCACTTGGATGGGCCGCCGTCTGCAGCATGCATGGCCCAAATGACGGATTCCTGGCTCACTGCGTGATGGGAACGATTACCGCGGTCTCGGTGGTACTTTTCGCCGTCGCCAGCGTGTCCTCGATGATGCATCGGAATCCCTGAGGGGGTAGAAAAAGAATCCCTGCTTGTCTACTGGCCGAGACGTGCAGGTTGAACTGGTTTCCGTGATACTCCAGCCAGCCTTGCCTGGAATGTCCGCCGGCAGCTTTGCCCGGCGCCCACGGGTACCGTCAAACCTGAGCGGGCCGCCGGCCCGTTTGACCCAACAGGCTGGCAGATTGGACTACGTCCCACACCTTTCTCCAGGCATCCCTGCCGGGGATACAATGCCTTTCAGGAGGCATCGATGAAGCGAGAGAAGAATCCCGGTCCCGAGACCTGCTCTACACCCGGATCCGACTGCTGCAGGGAGACGGGATCCGGGGGCTTGGGCCGGCGCGATTTCGTCAAACTGGCTGGCCTGACGGCGGGATCCTCAATGCTCGGGTCGGAAACGTCGTCAGCCCGGTCTGCGCCGGCGGCCGCATGG
Organism: uncultured Acidobacteriota bacterium; assembly: GCA_963777605.1. GTDB lineage: Bacteria > Acidobacteriota > UBA6911 > RPQK01 > JAPXNP01 > CAVZRV01. Next base: position 76,151 of record CAVZRV010000029.1, on the reverse strand, counting down.
AGGGTGATCGACGGATGGCCTTCCTTTCGCCGTTACGACGGCATCCACTTGGACCGGATCGCGCTGCCGATCGGAGGAATTGGTACCGGGACGGTTTCGCTTGGTGGGCGCGGCGACCTGCGCGACTGGGAGATCATGAACCGGCCGGCCAAGGGCTTTGTCCCCTCCGCTGGAGATATCTATCCCTGCTTCATCATCTACGCCCGCGACACCAAGGGCGCACACTACACTCGGCTCGTTGAAGGCCCCCTGGGCGCGGGAGACTTCGAAGGGAGTCACGGCAGCACGACTCCCAACGACAACCTGCCCCGCTTTGCACAGGCATCGTTTGATAGCGCCTACCCGTTTGGACAGGTGAGCCTGAGCGATCCCGATTTGCCCTTCAGGGTCCTGATCAACGCCTTCAATCCCCTCGTTCCTGGAAACCCCGAGGACTCGGGATTGCCCGTGGCGATCCTTTCCTTTGACGTCGTCAATCAAACGGAAGGAGAACTGGAGATCGCTATTTGCGGTACTGTTCCGAACTTCATTGGAATGGATGGCTGGGAACTGGCGCGAGACTGGAAAGGCGACCAGTACCCGGTCGGCGCCAAGGGCAACCGAAACCAGTATCGCGACGCAGACGGACTTCGTGGGATCTTCTTCTCATCGGAAGGAGTTGACCCGCGGTCCGCAGCCTGGGGAAGCATGGCACTGGCAACGTCGTCCCGGGACGAGGTAACCTTCCGAACCGGATGGGACCGCATTCAGTGGGGCAACGCCTGGCTCGATTTCTGGGACGACTTTTCGGCCGACGGAATGTTGGAACCGCGAGACGCCCGCTCAGATATGCCGATTGCATCGCTGGCCGTCAGGGGAAACGCCCCTGCACGAGAATCGTGGTCAACGACTTTCTTCCTCTCCTGGCACTTTCCCAATCGCTACACCTGGACACCAAGATCCGATGTCCCCAATGAGGAGGATCGGATCGGCAACTATTACACGACCCGTTTTGCGGACGCCTGGGATGTGGCGGCCAACGTATCACGCCGTGCCTCTGAGCTCCGGGAGAGAACTCAGACGTTCGCCCGTTCCTTCTACGGGTCCGATCTTCCCGACGTGGTCAAGGAAGCCGCCGGATTTAGCCTGACCGCACTCCGATCCCAGACCAGCTTTCGAACTCCGGATGGGCGCTTCTTTGGATTCGAGGGCTGCGGAAACCAGAAAGGATGCTGTCATGGGTCCTGCACCCATGTCTGGAACTACGAGCAGGCCACGGGCTTCTTGTTCGGAAGCCTCGCCCGCAGCATGCGTGAGGTCGAGTTCGGACACGCCACCGACGATGCCGGGATGATGAGTTTCCGGGTCCATCTCCCCCTGGACCGGGCCCGCGAATTTGGAAAGGCCGCGGCCGACGGCCAAATGGGCTGCATCATGAAGATGTACCGGGACTGGCGGCTTTCGGGCAACCGGAATTTCCTCCAGCAACTCTGGCCCAAGGTCCGACAAGCCCTCGAGTTCTGCTGGATCCCGGGGGGTTGGGATGCCGACCAGGACGGCGTCATGGAGGGATGCCAGCACAACACGATGGACGTCGAATACTACGGGCCCAATCCGCAGATGGAAGGCTGGTACCTGGGGGCTCTCAAGGCGACCGCTGAAATGGCCCGAGAGATGGATGACAAAGAGTTCGCCGAGAGGTGCGACCGGCTCTTCGACAACGGGAGCCGCTGGACCGATGAAAACCTCTTCAACGGGGAATATTACGAGCACCAGGTTCGCCCGCCTCGGGATCGATCCGACATCGCCCCGAGCCTACTCGTCGGCATGGGGGCTGCCGACCCGACCCACCCGGAATTTCAGCTGGCTTCGGGTTGCCTGGTGGATCAACTGGTGGGCCAGTTCATGGCGCATGTCTGCGGCCTGGGATATCTTCTCGATCAGGATCACGTCCGCCGGACCCTGGCGAGCATCCTCAAGTACAACCAGCGGGACAGTCTCTCCGAACATTTCAACGCCATGCGGAGCTTCGCCCTCGCCGATGAAGCAGGGCTTCTGATGGCCGACTACCCCAAATCCCGGCCCGAGAACCCCTTCCCCTACTTCTCGGAGGTGATGACCGGATTTGAATACACCGCCGCGGTCGGGATGTTGTACGAAGCAATGACCGAGGAGGGGTTGAACTGCATCCGGCACGTCCGCGCCCGCTACGACGGGCGGAAACGAAGCCCGTTCGACGAGGCCGAGTGTGGCCATCACTACGCCCGTGCCATGGCGTCATGGGCGGCGGCTCTCGCGTGGACCGGCTTTCAGTTCGACGGAATCCGTGCAGAAATGACCTTCGCCTCGAGTCCCGGGAAGTGGTTCTGGTCCAATGGTGAAGATTGGGGCACCTGCTCAATCAGCCGACAGGGAAACCAGTCATCGGTCAGGCTGGACGTTCACGGCGGAAGGCTCACGATCCGCAAATTCACACTCGGATCTGTCGGAGTCCGGGAGTTCGATCCCCCGCTCACGGTGGACATCGGAGCAGGAGAATCCTTTCAGGTCGGCGCATGAATCGGTCGCTTCACCCACGAGCCGCCATCAAAGACCTCCGCCCCATGTTCAAACGGCAGCCGTGTCCGCGAGACAAGCAGGGACGCTCATCCTACGCTGAGTGCGCGGTAAACCTCAAGACTCGCGGCTGAACAAGGCGTTCGAAATCGGCATATGCCATGCGGATCAACTCGGAGTGGGTCCCGGCGTTGAATGCGATCTCGTCGTTTTCAGTTAAGCTGCGAGCCACGTAGACATCCATGTCGTAGAGATTTCCGAACGGCGGCATGGCACCCAATTCGCAGTCTGGGAACATGCGCTCAAACTCGTGTTCGGACGCCAGTTCTACCGACGCTTCACCGATCGCATCCTTCAGCTTGTCAAAGTTCACCTTGTAAGGAGCCGGCATGACCGCCATCGCCAGCTTGCCATGGAGTTTCACCATAACGGTTTTGGCCAGCTCCTTCCCTCTGACGTGGGCCGACGCCGCGATGCCTTGGGCAGTATAGGCCGGCGAGTGGGAGATAGAGACGTACGGGACGTTGTTCTCGTCAAGAAACTCTTTGACTTGGGTCCAGGGCATGGGGACCTCCTCTCTTTGCATCGAAGAACGGGAAGCACGCTTTGGATACTTCTATTATTTGCCCTTCTCCGGAAGTCGGCAAGAAAGAAAACTTGCAGGAGTCGTCCGGTGCGAAACCGAGAGGTTCCGAGATCCGAGTCAGCCCCGCCCCCGCGCTCTGCGGAGATCATCCGGAGAGTGAAACCGGTGAAGCATCGCCAGATGAGCGAGCCAACGGCGCAGGGTCATTTTCAGCCCGGCGGCAATGCCCCGGGAATGGGAACCGAGACGGCAATGCAGCACTGAAAGTGCGATTCAGTCCTGTTTCAGAACAAACCGGGAATCAAGAATCCTGGATTGAGAATGTTCACTTCCGCCGGGCAAGCTGCCCGGCCGCCATACAGACGGGCTGCCTGGATTACTCTGCTGCCACGGTGAGGATACCTTTCAGCCGGATGTCGGCCGAAGAGTGTCCCACCTGGACGGTGAAGGTTCCAGGTTCGACCACCCTCTCGAGGTGACGATCAAGCAGAGAAAGGTCACTCGGCCTGACGCGAAATTCAATCATCCTGGCCTCACCCGGCCCAAGCTCGACCCTTTGAATCCCGCGCAATTCCCGAACTGGAGTAGCTACACTCGCCACATCGTCGGTGACGTAGAGTTGAACGACTTCGGTTCCCTTCCGAGACCCGGCGTTTCGGATCCTGAAACGGACCGTCGCTTCTCCACTCCGTCCCATCGCCGCCGGCTCGATGCTCAACTCACCATAATCAAACGAGGTGTAGCTCAATCCGTGTCCAAACGGCCACAGAGGTAGCGGGTCCAAGTCGGCATAGGGCGTACCCCAGCCATGCTCTATCCAGTACGGCTTCGACTTGGGAGCGTTGTAGTAAACGGGCAACTGCCCCACGTGACGGGGAACGGTTACCGGCAGGCGGCCACTCGGGTTGACCTCACCAAACAGGATCTCGGCAACAGCCCTGCCGCCCATTTCACCGCATTGCCAGGCCTCGAGAACGGCCGGAACGTGCGCTGCGATCCATCGCACTGCCAGGGGGCGTCCGTTGAGGAGAACGACGACGGTCGGGGTTCCAGTTTCCACCACCGCCTGCACCAGTTCCCGCTGGCGGCCGGTCAACTCGAGGGTGGCAACATCAAAACCCTCTCCGCTGGTTCCCATCCTGCCCGCTGCCTGCCATTCGTTCTCACCGAGGACCACAACGGCCACATCCGCCCTGCTGGCCGTCTCGGCGGCCTGTCCGATCTCGTTGACGGCGTCGCCAATTACCTCGCAACCCTTGAGGTAGTCAACACGAACACCGGCTCCTGACAGCTCGCGGATGCCGTCCAGAACCGTCGTAATCTCCTGCAATATGTGTTGTGGCGTGTAATCCCCCAACTGATTCCGATCATTGTCCGCGTTGGGTCCAATCACGGCAATCGATCGCAGTCGATCCCGGTCCAGAGGGAGCAGGTCCCCTTCGTTCTTTAAGAGAACAATCGATTTCCGTGCAGCCTCCAGGGCCAGGTCCCGACTTTCCGACTGTCTTGCCAGGCCGGCCGCGGTATCCGGGTCGGCATAGGGATGCTCGAAGAGCCCGAGTCGAAACTTCTGCTCGAGAATTCGGCGTACGGCCCGGTCGACCAGCGCTTCGTCAACCAGACCCTGGCGAACGCTCTCCACCAGGGGAACCATGTACCCGTCTTCGTAAGAGATGCCTACGTCTACGCCGGCCTGAAGAGCCAGGATCCCGGCATGTTTTTGATCGGCTGCCAAACCTTCGTAAACCAGCGTTCCGATACCGCCCCCTTCACTCAGCACCAGGCCGCGAAAACCAAGTTCCTGCCGAAGAATTTCGGTCAGGAGCCAGGTGGATGCGTGAGCCGGGACTCCATCCACGGCAGGATACGTCGCCATCACGCCCAGGGCCCCGCTTTGACGAATTCCGGCATCCCAGGGAGGAAGGAAAACGTTTCGCAACATCCGCTCTGAGATGTCCATCGCTCCGCGCTCCAGGCCGCTGACCGGCTGGCTCTGCCCCGGATAGTGGCAAAGCCCGGCAACAGTTCGGTCCGGCTGCGAGACGTCGTAACCCTGGACCGCTCTCACGATCGTCCGGGCAATCCCGGAACAGTACCAGGGATCCTCACTGAAGCCCTCCTGGCTGCGTCCGAGGCGCGGATCGCGGTAGGGTTCGACGACAAGTGTGAACAGTTCGTGGATTCCCCTGGATCGGGCTTCGGTGGCCGCCACCCGGTAGATTCGCGAAACGAGATCCAGGTCGAAGGTACTCCCCAGAGCCAAACCTTCGGGAAATATGGTGGCATCAGAACACATCAGCCCATGAGTTCCTTCCTCGGTTTCCAACAGCGGTATGCCAAGGCGAGTCTGTTCGACTGCGATACGCTGGAGCCCATTGAGAAAGGCCGCCTGTTCACGGGCGGACTCGTGGAGGATCGTGTTGGGCAGAGTGAAAAATCCACCTCCCGGGCCGAGGCCTTCCACTTGTGTGCCGGCCGCAAAACGCCGGCAACCCTCTCGCTTTTCTTCCGGCGTCCGCCCCAGTCCTTCCTCGTAGACACAGGGCATGTTCATCTGCCCGACCTTTTCCTCGAGAGTCATACGGGAGAGCAAGTCGTTAACCCGCTGAGCGATCGGTGCCGCCGGATCCAGGTAGACTGGACGTTCGGAGCGGTCCTGAAGCCCGTTCCGGCCGAAAGCCGGTGCCGACACCAGCAGGATTGAGGTTAAACACAAAGTCGGACCGAAAAGTCGCTGTCGGGTTGTCTTCAAGGTTCTCACTCTGCGGTATCTTTGACAGGGGCCACTAGTCCGCGTTCATATGTGGGTAACGGTAGTCGGTCGGCGGCAGAAAGTTCTCCTTGACCGTCCGGACACTGGCCCACCGCAACAGGTTGAGCGCCGAACCGGCCTTGTCATTCGTACCCGACGCCCGTCCACCGCCGAACGGCTGCTGCCCAACGACTGCGCCGGTCGGCTTGTCGTTGATGTAGAAATTTCCCGCGTTGTGGGTCAAGACCTCGCGGGCCCGGATCACCGCCCTGCGGTCACGTGCGAAAATCGCTCCAGTGAGAGCATACGGACTGGTCTCGTCACAAAGCCGGAGGGTTTCCTCGAACCTACCGGCGTCGTAGACATAGATGGTCAAAACGGGGCCGAAGATCTCCTCTTCCATGGTCTTGAATTTCGGATTCGATGTGACGATAGTGGTGGGCTCGACGAAGTAGCCCCTGGAGTCATGGTAGTTGCCGCCGGTCAGAATTTCGGCTTCCGGGCTTGCCGCGGCAAAATCAATGTACGAAGTGATCGTCTTGAACGCCCCCTCATCGATCACCGCCCCCATGAAGTTCCGGAAATCCTCGATGTCGCCCATATCAATCGACTTGACCGTGGCGACCAGCCGGTCCCTAAATTCCGGCCAGATCGAGCTGGGGATGTACGCCCGAGAAGCGGCGGAGCATTTCTGTCCCTGGTACTCAAAGGCTCCCCGAACCAGCCCAGTCACCGTTTCCGCAACATCAGCCGATTCGTGGACAAAGACGTAGTCCTTGCCCCCGGTCTCGCCCACGATCCTCGGGTAACCGCGATACTGGCTGATGTTCTCACCGACGGTGCGCCACATCCCCTGGAACACCTCGGTCGAGCCGGTAAAATGGATGCCCGCCAGCTGCGGTTTCGCCAACACCGGACGACCGACCTGCGATCCCGGTCCCGGGATGAAGTTGATTACCCCGTCCGGCATCCCCGCTTCCTTGAACAGCTTCATCAGGAAATAAGCGGAGTAAACCGCCGAAGAAGCCGGCTTCCAGAGAACCACATTGCCCATCAGGACAGGTGAGGTCGGAAGGTTCCCCGCAATCGAAGTGAAATTAAACGGGGTCACCGCAAAAACGAACCCTTCCAGGGGACGGTACTCGAGCTGATTCCAGGTCCCGGTCGGGCTGTATGGAGGCTGATCCGCGTAGATTCGCGCGAGGTAGGCGCCATTGAAATTGTAGAAATCGATCAACTCGCAAGCGGAGTCGATCTCAGCCTGGAAGGCGGTCTTGCTCTGACCCAGCATGGTCGCGGCGTTGAGGTTGTCCCGGTGGGGTCCGGCCAGCAGCAACGCCATTCGCCGGAAGATTGCCACTCGATCTTCCCAGGGGGTCTGCGACCATTCTTTCCAGGCCTTCTGGCTTTCAGCCACTGCCAGGTCCACTTCCTCCTGACCGGCCTGGTGGTAAGTGGCCAGCACGTGTCCGTGATCGTGAGGGACCCTGCATTCGCCCAGCTTTCCGGTACGCACTTCGCGTCCGCCGATGATGAGAGGGATATCCAGTCGGGCCCCTTTGAATTCCTCTATCTTCTTCTTCAAACTCTGGCGTTCGGGACTGCCCGGGGCGTAGTTTCTGACAGGCTCATTCTCAGGCATGAGAACTGTGGCGATTCCGTTTCTCATCTCAATCTCCTTAGCACTCGCATTTCAGGTTCATCGGCCTCGAACAGGCTGCTACTGAATTGAGTATAGGGTTCTCGGCCGCAAAATTCAGCCGTTTCGCTGAAGTGCCTCTATCCCTTCGTCCCGGGTGGAGTGAATGTCGAACATGGTGTCCAGGCGGGTAATCTCGAGCAGGCGGCCTACCTGTGGTTGGACGTTGCAGAGATGAATTCGCCCACCCGCTCGACGGACGGTCTCGTGGGCCCGGATCAGTCGTCCAATATCGGAAGAATCCAGGAGCAAAGCGCGGGAAAGGTCAACCAGAATCCGGGGAGTTCCGTCCTGAACCAGGTGATCGATTCGGCACTTCAGCGGGCAATCATCGGGATCGAGCAGGGCACGTTCAATCGTGAGGATTGCGACTCCCTGCTGGAAACTCTCTTCGACAACGTCAATCGCGGGCCTGAGTAACATCGACGCTTCCTCTTAAAGGATTGTAAACCAGATCCCGTTTCCAGGGATCCTCGTCCCGGAAAAAGGAAAGGCCGGTGGTTGCCCGGAAGTGACAACCACCGTTGCGTCGAATTGAAGCTCTTATCCCAGAGCCGGTTCCGCTTCGCCTCCTGCGACCGGCTCGCGAGCCTCGCTGGGCTCCCGCAGCCGGAAGGTCTCCATGAGGTAGAAGAGAGTAGGAATCAGAAACAGGGTTATGAAGGTGGACGAAACCAGCCCTCCAATCAGCACGCGGGCCATGGGGGCCTGAAGCTCGGCACCCTCTCCGAGTCCCACGGCCATCGGAATCAATCCGAGCACGGTCGTCAGCGTGGTCATCAGGATGGGGCGCAAGCGCCGGCGGCCACCCATTATAAGGGCGTCAGCAACACGCATACCGTGAATCCGGATCAACTGCAGCACGTAGTCCACCAGAACGATCGCGTTGTTCACCACGATACCGACGAGCATGATGACCCCGATGAAGGCCTGCATATTGAAGTTGGTATCGGTGATGAACAGGGCCAGGATGACCCCCAGAGAAGCCAGCGGTAGAGAGAACATGATCAGGAACGGGTATCGGAAAGACTCAAATTCCGCTGCCATTACAAGGTAGACGAGGACGATCGCCAGGATGAAACCGAGCTTGAGGAAGAAGAAGGCCTCCTGCTGATCTTCCCAGTCACCGGAGAAGATCACCGCCGTTTCGGGGGGAAGTCGCAGAGTGGCGATCTTGTCCGACATCTCCGCAACAATCGATCCCATATCCCTGCTGCCGCTCAGATTGCCCGAGACACTCACGATCCGCTGCTGGTCCCGTCGGCTGATCGAAGTGGGGCCTTCGCTCCGCTTGAAATCGACCAGGGACTGGAGCGGCACGACCTGTCCGCCCGGCAACTGCACCGGAATTGCGAGCACGTCGGCACTCGACATGCGGTCCTTCTCGGCGTAGCGGACGTTGACCTCGTACTCGTCTCCACGTTCCCGGAAATAAGTCGCCCGCGTTCCGCCGAGGGCGGCGCTGATGGTGGTCGCGATCTCCGAAACCGAGAGCCCGAGAGAGGCTACTTTCTCCCGATCGATGTAAATCCGGCTTTCCGGGCGACCCGCAGTTCGACTGATCCGAGCGTCGGAAATCCCGTCGGTTGATTCAAGCATCCGCTTCACCTCAACCGCCACCGGATAGGTCTCATTCAGGTTGTAACCCCGAACATCGAGGCTGAGCTGGCCCGCGTCTCCCTGTGCAATGCGCATCAGGAAGTTTCCTCCTGTTGCGCGCGTCCGGGAGAGTACACCGGCCAGCTTGTCCAGGTCCGGCCGCAGGTCCATCGCGATCTGCTGCGTACTCCGCGTCCGCTCCGCAAGGGGAACCAGATTCAAACGCATGCTCGAGGTGTTGGTATTGGCGGCGTGCCAACCACCCGGCTCACCCACCTCAGTCAACACGTTGACCGCCTCGGGAACCTTGTCTCGTACCAACTGCTCAACCTGCCGGGTCACGCTGTCGGTCACGTCCAGGCGCGTTCCTTCGGGGAGTTCCAGGTTAATCCGCACTTCACCCTCGTCGGTCTCGGGTTGGAACTCAAAACCAATGAACTGCAACAGGAAGAGCGAAGAAACCACCGCAACGAGACTCAAACTGATTACCGTCCAACGGTGTCTCAGCGACCACCGAATGGCTTCGGCATAGCTTTGATCCAGGCCTTCCAGTGCGCTCGACATGCCGTGGATCACCCGGAATGCAATCGTTCCCTTTTTCGGCTCGCGAACCCGGATAAATCGACTGGCCAGCAAGGGAACGAGCGTCAACGCAACCAGGAGTGAACTGAAGAGGGAAAAGGAAACCACCCACGCGAGCTGCTGAAACAGAACACCCGAAATCCCCTGCATAAAGACCACGGGGATGAATACGACGACGGTGGTCAGAGTGGATGCCGTGATCGCCATCGCGACCTCTTCGGCGCCCTTGCGCGCAGCCTCCACCTTTCCTTCGCCATCCTGGCGATGGCGGAATATGTTCTCGAGTACGACAATCGCATTGTCAACGAGAACACCCACCCCCAGGGCGAGACCACCAAAAGTGATCGTGTTCAGGGTAAACCCGTAGAAATACATCAATCCGAAGGTCGATATGATCGAGATCGGGATAGAGATTGCCACGACCAGGGTCGATCGGAAGTTACGCAGGAAGAGCAACAGGATGATGACGGCGAGAATCGATCCGTAGAGGGCCGCATCGCGGACATTTGACACCGCCCGCTCAATGAACTTGGAGTTGTCGAAGATGGTCGAAACCTTGACGTTTGGAAAGTCCCGGTTGATGCGGTCAATCTCCTGCACAACGGCCCGTGCCACGTCGACCGTGTTGGCTCCCGACTGCTTTCGAACAGACATTCGGAGGCCAGGTACGCCGTTGACCCGAACGTAGTTTCGGACTTCCTGGTGAGTGTCCTCCACGGTAGCTATATCATTGACGTAGATGGGCTGCCCCTGCCGGCGCGTGACCATCGTTTTGCGGATCTCGTCAATCGAGGTGTACTCACCTTCGGTCCGCATCAAGAGTTCGAAATCACCTTCCAGCACGTGCCCGGCGGGTTCGTTCAAATTCTCCCGCCTCAACGCGGCAATCACCTGGTTGGGACTGATTCGGAGGGCGTGAACCTTCTCCCGATCAAGATTGACGTGAATTTCGCGCTGGAGCCCTCCCCAGATATCGGCCTGAGCCACTCCGGGAATCCGCTCGAAACGATACTGGAGCTGCTTCTCGGCAAACTCTCGCAAGTCCCGCGGGGGCATGTCGCTGGAAACTCCAAGGAAAAGGATCGGGAAGACACCGACATCGAACTTGAAGATCGACGGAACCGCAGCGTCTTCGGGAAGTGAGCCCCTGGCCCGGTCGACGCGCGTTCGGACGTCGTCCGTGGCCGCTTCGATGTCAGTCCCCCATTCAAAGGAAAGGCGTACCTGGCTCGAACCCTCCGATGACGTCGACGTCATCTCCTTTACCGAGGGGGTCGATGAAAGGGCTCGTTCCAGCGGGATCGTAACCAGTTCCTCCATTTCCTCCGGCCCGACTCCCTCGTAGGAGGTCGACACCGTAATGGTCGGAAGCGTCATGTCCGGCATCAAGTCGACCGGAAGGCGCATGAAGGAAATCGCACCGAGGAGCGACAATATGAGAAAGATAACTGTCGCGAAGACGGGACGCCGAATCGCCAGATCTGGTAATTTCATCCAATTCTCACCCTATCGCCATCATTGAGCTTCTGGGCGCCCGCCGTGATCACGCGAGTCCCTGGATCCAACCCGCTCAGAACTTCAACAAAGTCCCCCTGGATATCCCCAATATCGATTCGCCGATACTCGGTCGTCAGATTCGCCGGTCAGCAGGAAGACCCCCTTTTCCGATCCTCTCGTCAAGAGAGCAGCCCGCGGAATCGCCAGTGAATTTCGACTCTTGCTGGCATCGATGGTGACTCGGGCAAACATGCCCGGCTTGAGGGTCTCCGCCTCATTTTGAATCTCTATCTCGCAATCGGCGGCCCGAGTTTCGGGATTGAGGAGAGGACTGATCCGGCTCACGTGCCCGTGGTAGATCTTGTTCGGGTAGCCGTCCACACGAATTTCGGCGCCAAGCCCTTTCCGGATCTCCGGCAGCACCCTTTCCGACACCGGGACCACCGTTTTGACACGGCTCACGTCGATCACCCGCGCGATGGGCACACTGGAACCCACCAGGGCTCCAGGGTCGAGGTGTCGCACCCCGACAAACCCGCTGAGCGGCGAGTAGACGCGCGTCTGTTCCTGCTGAACTTTCAGTTCACGCAGCGACGCTTCGGCCTGGTCCACCTGAGCCTGGGCCAACTGGATCTGGGCTTCGGACACCCGCAGTCGGCTTTCAAGGTCCTGCAGGTCCTGAGTGGAGACGAGTGCCTCGTCGTGCAGGGCCTGGTAGCGCTCAACCTGGAGCACCAGGTTGTCGTGAGAGGCTTTCTCCCGCGCCACCGCTGCTTTCGCAACCGCAATAGCGGCTTCGGCCCGGCGGATCTGCTGCAGGAGGTCGACATCGTCCACAACCGCAATCAACTGCCCCTCTTGCACGAGGTCTCCGCGTTGCACGAGTACCTCTTTCAACCGCCCGCTCACTCTCGACATCACCTCGACCGAGTAGAGCGGTTCCAGCTCACCCAGAACGTCCAGACGCGTTGAAAAGACCTTGGGCTCAGCCGTGGCCGTTTCCACCAACATCGACGCCTGTTGTTGCATTCCAGGAGGACCATCGGCAGCGGCAACTTCCGCGGTGGTCATTTCCTGGTACAGCCGGAACCCGACAAGACCCAGTACAATCAGCAGCGATAACACCAGCAACAGTTTCTTCACACTTATTCCTCAAGCAATGTAACGCCGCGACCCCTGTGGGATGTTACAAAGAAATTGCGAGCCCGCACCGATAAGGATAGTTTTGCTCGACTGAAGCCCTGAACGTGGATGGCGGCCGCACACTTTCATCGCAGATCGGACCCTCATCTCAGATGCAAACATTATTAATACGTTTCGGGCGGACCTTCCGTTTCACTGGAGAGCCGGGCTCAAAAGCGAGAGAATGTGGCCGGAAGAAACGAAAGAAAAGCGCCCGGTGGAGGCACCGCCGGCCCGTTGAAGACTTAACAATATGAAACATGACGCGATAGCTGTTATCGATTTTGGCGGCCAGTACGCCCATCTCATCGCCACGAAAGTCCGGCGCCAGCAGATTTTCGCCGAAATCCGCCAACCGGAAGACCCCACCGAAGTTTTCCGCCGCTACAAGGGAGTGATCATCTCGGGCAGTCCCGCACTCTCCTCGCAGGGCGAGGACTCGGACTACAACAAGGAGATTTACGATCTCGACATCCCGATTCTCGGGCTCTGCTTCGGCCACCAGGAAATGGCGAAACACTACGGGGGGACGGTCGTTCACGGTGGCCGCGAATGGGGCTGCGCCCGGATGCATCTCTCGAGAGGCCACCCGCTCTTCGAAGGACTCGGGCCGACTGAACAAGTCTGGATGAGTCACTTCGACTCGGTTTCATCGCTGGGGCCCGACTTCGAAGAATTGGGCTACACGCAACTCGCCGACGGCGGCCCCGTTCACCGTTACGCGGCCATCGGCTCGGACAAGCTACGCCGTTACGGATTCCAGTTCCACGCCGAAGTCGATGACACCATTAACGGCGACGAGATGATCGCCAATTTCGCCCGGAACATCTGTGGCTGCCGTCCAACCTGGTCGATGGGCGCGTACGCCGACGAAGTCACCCGGCGGATTCAGAAGGACGTCGGTGACAACTCGGTCTTCTTGCTGGCTTCGGGCGGCGTTGATTCCACGGTTGCCGCGAAGCTCTTCGCCAACGCCCTGGGACCGGATCGGGTCCGTCTTCTCCACATCGACAACGGCCTCATGCGAAAGAACGAGAGCAGTCAGGTAATCGAAATGTTCCGAGAACTGGGGCTGGACAGCCACCTCCATTTTGTTGACGCGAGCGTCGACTTTCTCCGTGCTCTGGAGGGAGAGGTGGCCCCCGAGAAGAAACGGGAAATCATCGGGAATACCTTCGTCGAGGTTTTCAACCGGGAGGCGAAGCGGTTGGGGATCGAGCGTTACCTGTTCGGCCAGGGCACGATTTACCCGGACACCATCGAAACCGGTGGAACCAGGAGGTCCGATGTGATCAAGACTCATCACAATCGGGTTCCCGTGATCAACCGGATGATTGCCGAGGGCCGGGTAGTTGAACCGCTGGTTGACCTTTACAAGGTCGAGGTACGGGAACTGGGCGAACGGCTGGGAGTCCCCCACGACCTGATCTGGCGGCACCCGTTCCCAGGTCCGGGTCTTGGAGTCCGCCTCCTCTGTTCCCGAGGTGACGAGGCCGACGGTGCCACTCCCCAGGCCATCGAGCAGGTAGCGAAGATCGCCTCGAAATTTCGGGTTGACGGGCGAATCCTGCCGATTCGCTCGGTAGGGGTCAAGGCCGACCTGCGCGCCTACGAACACCCGGTGATACTGAGCGGTCACAGCACCTGGGACCGAATGATCGAGGCGGCCGGTTCGATCCTGAAAGAGGTCTCGGGGATAAACCGCTGCATCTGGAGCCTCGGAGCCACAATCTCCCGCGATATCGACACCTTGCCCGCGACGGTTACCCGGGAACGGCTCGACTTGCTGCGGGAGGCCGACGACATCGTGATGAACGGCCTGAGCCAATATGGAATTTACCACCGTATCTGGCAGTGCCCCACTGTACTCGCCCCGGTTCGAATCGGCAATCGGGGAAGCGAACTCTGCATTATTCGCCCGGTTCATTCCGAGCGCGCGATGACTGCTTCTGCGGCTCGCCTTCCCAATGTACTCTTGAACGAGCTCAACGAGTCAATTTCCGCATTGCCGGGGATTTCCGCCGTTGCCGTCGATCTGACTTCGAAGCCGCCGGGCACCATCGAATGGGAGTAACACTTCCGAAAGACTGACGGACCGGCTTCAGCTAAACGAGCATTGATCTGACGATGTCTGCGGGATAAGATGGTTGGACGGTTGTTCACTTCGGGGTTTGCAGAGCGGGAGTGTCAACGCGCGAGTCTCGCAAGAAGGAGTCAACACCGATGTCGATTAGGGCAGCCACGCTCCTGTTGGCTGTTGTCGCACTGCTGGACGCCGCCCCGCTCATGGGCCAGGCGTGGTCAAGCCAGAGTTCGCCCGAGAACACACATCACCGAAGATTTCCAGCAACGGCACCGGTGGTGTTGAGCGGCCAGGTCGTGATGGCGGATGGGAGTCACCTCAAGAACCTGGTTCAAGTCGACCTGGTCTGCAACGGCCGAATCACACAGCAGACACTCACAACAACCGACGGGAGCTTCTTTCTGGAGGTCGGTTCCCCCAGGACTGAGGACTGGATGGATCCCGGCATGGGAGGCAGCGCAAATGGATCCGTCGAGAGTTCCACCAAGGTAGCCTCTGCAACCGGCCCGGCCAAGGCCGACGAAGTCCCGTCAATGGGACAGGGCCGCACTACTCTGATGGGCTGCGAAGTTCGTGCCGCTCCGATCCCCGGCTTTGCATCCAACCGGATTTCGCTTCGAACCCGCAGTTCATTCGATAACCCTGATATCGGCAGAATCATTGTTAGAAAGCTGAGCGACGCGGAAGCCACCACGGTCAGCCTCAGAACTCTTTCTGCTCCCGATGATGCTCGCAAGGCATTCAGGAAAGCGAATGAAGAGCTTGCAGAGGAAAAGCCGAACACCGAGAAGGCTTCAAAAGAACTCCTGAAGGCGGTCGATAAGTACCCCGAGTTTTCCGCCGCCTGGGATCTGTTGGCCCGCGTTCAGATGAGTCGTGGCGACTCCGAAAAGGCCAGGGCTTCATTCCTGAAAGCGATCGAGGCAGAACCAAAGTTCGTCCAGCCCTATATGGGCCTCGCCCAGATGGCCGTTCAGCGCAGCGACTGGAAGGAAACTGCCGAGTGGTCCGGAAAAGTGATTGCGCTCGATTCAGGGTTCGCTCCCGCGCTTTACTGGCACGGCCTCGCCGGCTATTACCTCGGTGATTTCGAACAGGGCGTTCGGTCCCTGACCAGCCTCTACGAACTGGGATTTCGGGATGAGTATCCCTTCGGACTGCTCCCACTTGGAGTGATGCACGCACATCGGGGACAGATCCAGTCCGCTGCCGAAGCCCTCAGTCTCTACCTGAAGATCATGCCGGCCGAGCGGATCTCCGAAACCCAACGTACTCAACTCGAACAGCAGCTCGCCCAGTGGACCACGGCGGGTTTGGCGAGCTTTCCCGCTGGCGTCGAGAACGAGCCCGAGACGCCTTAGGCCGGGCGGAATCATCCGATGCCGCATCCAACCCAGAATAGCGCACCGAGCCCAATCCGGCACACCAAAAAGGGTCAACAAGGTGGAGTGCTTCGGTCCCGTGGTCGTGCCACCCTGCCCGAAGGCCCTGCTGAGGGCGAGAGTACGTTCGGAGTAATCCTTCAAGCCTTTTCCATCGGCTTTGTCTAGAATGGGCGTGTAACAGGTTCTGCGCAGTGTGACCCGCTGTCTGCGCGACCTGATACCAGTTCCATCTGAAGTGAGGTAGAAGAATGCCGACCTGGCTCTTGTTCGGACTGCTTGGAACCACTCTCGTACCCTCCCAGGAAGCTCTTCCTTCCCAGGAAGTTGATCCCGAGTACGTTGAAGTACGTCTCGTTCAGATTGAAGTCAGGGTGACCGACCACGACGGGAAACCGATCGTGGGGTTGACCCCGGGGGATTTCCAAGTCAAGGAGGACGGGGTAATCCAGGAGGTGCGGGGTGCCCGATATGTTTCAGCACTCAAACAGCTCTCACCTGGAAGTGCGGAGTCTGGCCCCGCCACAGTAGCCGCCGATGAGCAGGCAGAGGTCTCCATTCCCGAGCCGACCTGGATTTACATCGCGTGCGAGTTCGGCAATGCATCCGAGTTCGTTCGAGCATTCCCCTCCCTGCGATCCTTTGTGGAAGAACAGCTCCAGCCCGGCTTTCGAATCTCGCTGGCAGGCATGCCCTTTACGGGAAGCAGAGAAGTCCTCGAAGCCATCCTCGAGCGCATGAGCAAGAGTCCCTATGGTGAAGGGGCGATGAAACCGGTAGTCGAAAGCTCCGTCACCCAGATGTCCGACATGGAGTTGGAGAGACGGATCGCCGAAGAAATCCAAAGTGAGCAGGGGCAGCTGACCTTGATGTCGGGATTCGGGTACGAACCCTTGATTCCCGGGCGGATCGATCAGATGAATTACTTTTCCGTGGAACGAATCGACCGTCAGCTTCCGCTTTTTGGACGGATGGCCCTGTTTCGTTACAAGGAGATGATTGAGAAAGTCTCCCTGCTTCCGGGTAAGAAGATTGTTGTCCTGTTTCGGCCCGGGCTGCCCGTCGACAAGGACACGGCAACGCTCATGGACGAAGTCACCTCGCTCGCCGTCAACCACCGGGTCAGCTTCTACACGATGGATCCCAAGGGCCTCGACACGGGAATCGACGTCGATTCCCCCCGCTCAGCCCTCCCCTGGACCGGCGCTTCGACCCGGCGCCACCAGCGCGGGGGTGTCCTGGCCGACCAGATGCGCACCGTCGAATACCAGTCCGGGCTCGCATCGCTCGCCGGTGGAACGGGCGGAAAAGCGATTGAGAACATCAACGACATGGGGGCGATTCTGGACGAAGTCGTGGAAGACGCCCAGGACTACTACGTCCTCGACTACTACCCAAAGGAGCGCGGAAACCGCGGCAAGTTCAAGAAGATCAACGTTGCCGTATCCGTCTCAGGTGCCCGCGTAGAAACGGTCAAGGGCTACTACGAACCGCAGGAAGCCGGCCACGAATCGAAACAGGAACGGGAGGTCGCGCTCTACCGCGCGCTGCTGGGAGGTTCCTCCCAGCAGTTCGTCCTCACCGGAAGACTCGACTTTTTTGCCGACCCGGAACACGATGCCGTTCTGGTCAGTAGCGTCGGAGTCCACCCGTTGAACTTCGCCGGGAACCCGGAGAAGTTGAAGGACGTCAAGCTCGAGATGGCGGCGCTCACTCGAATCAGTCCCACGGGCCTGACCCAAATGCCTACCTACGACGAGAGCCGCGCTATGTACCAGCTCACACGCCGAGACCTGGAATCGGCCCGTCGCGACGAGACCGCGCGGGTTTCCGTCAACGGCTCCCAGAAGCTGGCTCCCGGACCCTATCGCTGGCAGATTGTTTTGCAGAATCTCGAGTCGGGAGACCTGGGGACACTGGAAGAGGCTCTCGATGTCCCCGATTTCAGGAAGCCATCCACGCCCGGTTCACTGCTGCTGACGCGGAGGGTAGAGCGGATTGACCCGGCACGAGAAAGTGATCCCGAAGCCGGCCTGCTCGAGGCCGGCAACCTGACCTACATACCGGAACCGGGAAGCGAATTCCGCCAGGGAGACGTGGTGTTCGTTCTCTACGATCTCTACAACCCGACCGAGGCGGACTGCACCGCCGCTGCCGGCGGCATGCAGATGGGACTTCTTCGGGATGATTCTCCCGTTCCGGGAGTCAGGGCCGGAGGTCAGGCGATCGTGTCTCAAGACAAGAAGGTGATTCACTTCGCCGCCTACATCGAGACGGCTTCACTCGATCCGGGCGATTACCAGGTCTTCGCTCTTCTGCCGAATTTTCAGGATCGCGAGACCGCTCACGTGGAAGACACCTTCACGCTGCTTCCTCGCCTGGCGTCAGAATAAGGAAAAGCGCCAGGAGTCCCTCGCGAGGGACTCCTGGCGCTGGTTTCAAATCAAGCCGATTTAACATCCACTGAAGTGAGCTTTCACTCGGGCACTACACGAAGTTCATTTTGAACCGAGAAAACACCAGGAACTGAGTTGGCACTGATATTGGCGATGTTCTTGTCGCCCTGATTCGAAACGACACCCACTAAGGTCACATTGCCGTTCTTCACGATGATGTGGATAGGTGGCACGGCCATAATGGCGTACCTGGTGAAGCTTGGGTTCCCGTAAATAGCGCGGAAGGTAGCCCGGCGAATGGCATCATCTGAAGGTGACAGCGGCAGGACTTCGATGTTGTTCTCTACGGACTGGATATCGCTGACGCGCTTGACGGCGTTTTCTGCTTCCTGCTTGAGCGTCGGACGAACCACCTCGCCGGACAGGATTACCTTCGTTCCGACAATCTGATATTCGAGGTTGTCGAAGACGCTGTAGTACGGCAACGTCACCAACTCGTGACGAACCCGATTCTGCAACGGCGTCAGAGTTTCCGCATTTGGACTTACCTCGCTCTTGGCCATCGCCAGCGGCGAGAGGGCCAGGAACAGCACCAAGCTGATCAATTGAATTTTGTGTCTCATTACTCCAT
Source organism: uncultured Acidobacteriota bacterium (assembly GCA_963777605.1). Taxonomy (GTDB): domain Bacteria; phylum Acidobacteriota; class UBA6911; order RPQK01; family JAPXNP01; genus CAVZRV01. The sequence continues at coordinate 57,227 of CAVZRV010000029.1, read as the reverse complement.
CTCCTATCGTTCTTTCAAGGCCGACCGAACTTGCCGGTCAACCGGTCAATTTCTCTCAAAAGCCGCCAGAGTGCTTTTCCAGGCACTTTCGACTGCAACCACTTCAAAACGCTAACAGAACGCTGAGACTCCGGGCTATCCAAAAGACTCCGTAATCCCGGTAGCGAATTCTGTCACGAAGGGTCGTTTGATATGAAATGCAAGCCCTGTTCCAAAACTCAAAACATCAAATAAGACACTGATTTTAAACATTTTCTAGCTCTAATTTCGAAAATCTGGATGACTTCTGAAGTGTGACAGAATTGCATTATCAGGGCCACTGTGACATTTCAACGCACCGCAGAGTGACGGCGAGGAGAAAGAAGTTTCTAGTCAGCGCGGCCGCCGCGCCCTCCGCGGATCATTCAAAGAGTGAAACTGGTGAAGCATCGCCAGATGAGCTGCGCCAACGGCGCCATGGTCATTTCCAGCCCGGCGGCAACGCCCCGGGATCTGGAGCCAAGACGGCGATCGCAGCACTGAAAGGTCGCGCCGATTCAGTCCCGGCGGCGGACGAGCTGCAGACGAACCCGTTAAATCTAGAACTCTTGATTGAGAAGGTTCACTTGCCGCCGGGCAAGCTGCCTGGCCGCCATATCAGGCAGGGATGCCCCCTTCAGGGGCCCAGCCCGGCGCCGATCCTGTGATCCTCACTCATCCACGTCTGGCACCGGACCAGGAAACCAGGATCCAGCCGATAATCATCGTCCCTGGCTCTCCACCGATCGCCTCAATCTCCGTCCAGACGCATCCAATTCGTCCAGGTTCTTCAACTCATCCCAAATTGAATTTTCGGTCAGGTCAGCCCCGCCCCCGGCGCCGCCGGACCATTCGATAGTGAAACTGGTGGAGCATCGCCAGATTGAGCGCGCCAACGGCGCAGGGTCATTTCCAGCCCGGCGGCAACGCCCGGGAATCAGGAGCCAAGACGGCAATGCAGCACTGAAAGTGCGATTCAGTCCCGGCGGCGGACGGTTTCAGAAAAACCCGGAAATCAAGAATCCTGGATTGAGCAAGGCTTGCACTTGGTCTGCGGTCCCGGCAAGGCGATCGCGGCCTGTAAGGTCGCGCCGATTCTTCACGTCCGGAGATGCCTGTGCCGCCCTTTCAGGGCTGGATTCTAACGGGAAACCAGTATACCAGGAAATCACCTGGGCTGGAAATTTCAGGCCCCCTTCAGGGGCCAGCCCGGCGCCGATCCCGTGATCATCACTCATCGACGTCTGGCACCGGGTCCAGCGAACCCGGGGCCAGCCGGCTTGCGTCCCTGGCTCCCCACCGTCGCCTCAGTCTCCGTGCCATTCCACGTTTCAATTCGTCCCAGTGTTCTTCAACTCATCCCAGATGAGTTTCAAGTTCAGTCGCGCCCCGGCCAGGGCCGGATTATTCAAAGAGTGAAACTCAAGTCCCAACCCGGAATCGCGATTCACCCGCATTCGGTACGCGAGAGAAACGAGTGCGCCTCCAGATCTTCATCGATTGCCCGTCTCGGATCTTGTCTCCGACCGGACGGTTCCGACCTCCGGCATTACTTCTGGTGACATGCGAATGTCGGCAGTCGCACTCGCCCTTGACTCGGGGGCGCCTAATGGGTTCTCTCGCGTACCGAATGCGGGGTCTCCACGATCGCACTGAGAGCCGCGGAATCAGGGCCTTCTCTTTTTGCCCCTCATGACGACCTGTAATTCACGAACCTCGTAGTCCCCCAGGTCCATTTCCCCGTCGACTCGCAGCGCGCCCCAAGGTACGTCGAAAACTTCACCGGTCTCCTCATCAATAAAGTGATGGTGAGCCTCGACGTGCGGATCAAAAACCAGGGTCCCTCCCCGAAGCAGCTGGCTCTTGAGAAGACCTTTGTCTACAAAAAGGTTGAGGGTATTGTAGACCGTGGCTCGAGACAAGGTGGGACAGTTGCGCCGTACTTCCTCCCACACCTCGTCCGCAGAGGGATGGCGGTCGGTAAAGAGTACAAACTCTGCCACAGCCAGCCGCTGGGGCGTCGCCTGAATGCCGAAATCGCGCAGTCGGTGTAGCAGTGATTCCACGGTTGCATCTTAGACTAATTCTAAATAGAGACTAAGTCAAGGCTTGACGACACACCCTACGCAGCTTAACCTCAGCGACATATGGGATTATCCCTCTCAGGCGGATATTCGCCAGATCAGGAGCGGGAGACTCGACCTCCAGGAGGAAATTATGAATGGCATGACCCGAAGGAATTTCATTGGATCGTTAACGGCAGCTGGTTCGCTTCTGACACTCGGTCGCTTCTCGACAGCCGCTCAGTCGGCTTCCAGCCTGCCGATAGGGATCCAGCTCTACACTGTCAGGAACCTGAGCTCGAAGGACTTTACGGGCACCCTGGAGAAGGTCGCCGCGATCGGGTACCGCCATTTCGAATTTGCCGGCTACGGCGGACTTAACGCCGACCAGATGGCCACGCTGCTAAAGCGCCTGAAAGTGACTCCTTGTGGAACTCACGAGGGCTTTGAGAACGTCAAGAGCAACCTCGCCGAAGTCATCGCCTACAACAAGAAGATCGGAACTCCCTACATCGTCGTGCCGTCGTTGCCCGGCCAGCTCAGGAAGGGAACGGCCGCGCAAATTGAGGCTTTTGCCGGCGAGATGAACCAGATCGGTCGCAAGGTCAAGGACGCCGGCATGCAGCTCTGCTACCACAACCACTCCTTCGAGTTTGAGAAGATCGGCGGGAAGACTCTTTACGACATTCTTTTCTCGGCAATGGACAGGAACCTGGTCAAAGCCGAAGTTGACATCGCCTGGGTTTACAACGCGAATGTTGACCCGGTCGGTTTCCTGGAAAAGTGGGGAGACCGGGTCAAGCTGCTCCACATGAAAGACATGACCACTGACCGGCACCTCGCCCCGGTCGGCACAGGAGTCATTGACCTGAAAGGGGTCGTGGCGAAGGCGAAGGAAATCGGTGTGGACTGGTACATCGTGGAGCAGGATGAGTCCCGCCAGGGCAAGGACATAATGGACGAGATCACCATCTCCTACCGGAACATGGTCAAACTGCTCAGCTGACGTGACTCGAAGCCGGTGTCAGTGGATCTTCGCCGAACCGAGTTCGGCGTCTAGTGTCCCGGACGCCGCCGGCAATAAGGCCGCCGCGTTCTCGAAACCGGAATCCTTGAGCGACTCCAGTTCCGGCGTGACGACCGAAAGCCGTGAAATGAAGTTCTTTACGTTGTAGAAGAGCAGCAGCTTCTTGTCGCCGCTGTCCGTGCTGACTTCGAGACAGTCCTGGATGTCAGAGTGAAGCTCCTTCGAGATCCGGGTGAGACTCCGCGGCATGGCAATCGTCTTCTTGCCCTGCATCTTCAGGATGTCGTCGACGCCATCAACCTGGAGACCGTACAGTTCTTCGTCATCTCCGACCACCAGGATCTTCGACTCGGCCGGGTTCGCGAATGGCTCCAACTGGTACTCCTGCCGCATGTCGATGATGGGGACGACGGTTCCTCGCAGGTTGTGTACCCCAGCGATGGTGCCGCCGTAACCCAAGGTTTCACGAGTTCACCGGATGATCGATGATTTCCCGGACGTCAAGGATGTCGACCGCGAGCGGTTCTCCAGTGTGAAGACGATGAATACCCGGTTCTCGTATATGCTTTTTTCCGTCTCGACCGTTTCCTGGGACTTGCGCTCGTCCGCCATTCGCTGATCGCTTTCCAGGACTTCCAGGATTTCATCTTCGTTCAGAAATCGGGCAGCGTCGAGCAGAAGGATGGTGCGTTCCTTCTCGAGGACAAAGCCTTTGAAACAGTGACGCCGAATGTGATCCTTGAGTGGCGGCAGGGGCCGCAGATTACTCGGGCGGAACCTCACAACCTCACGAATTCGATCGACCAAAAGGCCACACGAACGTCCGTCCACGGTCGCCACGAGCAGCCGCTTCTCGGGAGTCACGGCACTCTTGTCCCCGCCCATAGCGGAACGAAAGTCCAGAACCGAGATCAGATTACCCCTGGAAACCACCACACCGAGGCCATTCTTGTGCAAGGCGCGCTGACTGGTCAGTTTCGGCACCTGGATAATTTCCAGGATATGTTCCATCTCGATGGCGAACTCCGTACCGTCCACCTCGAACGAGATGGCTTTGGTCAACTCTTCCTCCGCCTGGAGACCAACGTCCCGCGCCGATTCGGCATGGTCCTGCCTGGATAGGTGCGGCACCGACTCCAACTTCGCGATCAGGTCAGCACAGACCAACTGAAGCACCCGTTCGCCATCTTCGAGTCTCACGATGCCCTCGATGACCTGTGCCTCCTCCGCTTTTCCATGCTTAAGGGTCGAAATCTCACGATTTGAGACGCTCAGGACTTCGCCGGTTGAATCGAAGAGCACTCCGAGCCAGGCACCGTTGCAATCCACGATCGCCACCCGCCCGGATGAAAGGATCGTTGTGTCCTCCATTCGCAAGATCTTCTTGAGGTTGAGAATCGGAATAATTTCGGCCCTGAGGTTGAATACTCCTTCGACATAACCGGGAGTCAGGGGGACCTTCACGATCAGCGGAGGAATCGGCACGACCTCCCGAACATCGCTTACGCGGATACAAAACTCTTCTCCCCCCAGGAAGAAGGTCCCGTAAAGTGCCGACTGTTCAACTCCCCCCGGCGAAACCTCTTTCTTAGACATTACAAACCTCTCGTATCGACCTCAAAGCAATATCCAGATTGACCTGAGCGGGACGCCCCCGATCAGATTCGGTCACGAACCAACTTCTCGCTCGTCCTTCGTCGGCGTCAATCGCGATTGAGCGGGCCCGCGTTCCCAACACGTCCTTGGCCAACAGCTTGATCCTGAGTTCTCTTAGTGTCCGGCTACGGCCTCCACGTTCTCCCGGCCCACGTCATGAAGGCGGTGATTTCCCGGAAACATGTTGGCCCCCCCGGCGAAGACCGCCCGAGATGTGCCGGATCGTATCCTTCTCTATCCGCATCCTTTTCAAAAGGGTTTGAATCGCTGCTCCAGCTTCCCGCGTGTCGTTTACTCCCGTGACGGTTCCCAGTTCCCTGGGTAGCAGGACATGGGCGAGTCCAAAGATCTGCTTGTCAGGATAGAAGAGACCGATTCCGACACAGGATCCGAGAGTAGCCTTGAGGCACCCCCGTCGAGCGACCTTGACCTCTCCGATGTTGACGTGGATAGTCGCCATTCAAGCCGCCTCTCTCAGCTTGGTGTAGATCGACGGTCGGACGTACTTGAACTGCGGCCGGTTGAGCAGAGTCTCCGTTTCCCCCACAATGATCGTCCCGCCGGGAACTATGGCCTCGAAGACCCGGTCCAGGACCCGGCTCCGGTCTTCAGGAGAGAAGTAGATCAGCACATTGCGGAGGAAGACTACGTCAAAGGGCGAATCCGAAATTCGTTCAAACAGGTGGTGACGCCTGAACTCTATCCGCTTCTTCAACTCGGGCCGTACCGTCAGGAAGCCTTCCTCGTTCTGGAAATAGCGCTGCAGGTTGCAGAACGCCGCCCCCCGCGAGATCTGGGTCATCTGGGACGAGGGGTAACGCCCGGCCCGGGCCGTGGCAAGCATTGCCGTGGAAATGTCCGATGCCAGCAGGTTCCAGGAGAAGGCGGGTGTCCGCCGCGCGAAATCGTCGCACATCATCGCGATGCTGTAGGGCTCCTGTCCGGACGCCGCCGCCGCCGACCAGATCCGGATCGGCCGGTTCTGGCCAAGCTGGTGCCAGTCGGGCAGAATCCTCCGAAGGAAGTGGGTCCAGATCTGCGGCGTCCGAAAGAAGGAAGTGAGGTTGGTGGTGACGGCGTCAATAAAGACCTGGACCTCGTCGCCACCAACCGTAGGTGAACTCAGGTAATCCGCGTACTCCGTGAATGATCTGAGCCCGAGCTCGCTGAGCCTTCGAGTCAGCCTCCCCTGCAGGAGAGATCGTTTCTTGACCGTGAGCGTGATCCCGGTGTAGCGGTAAACGCATTGGATGAGCCGGGCCAGAACCTCATCCGACAAGACCTTTTCTTCGACAACATTCACGGCTTGCCCCTAGACCTTGAATCGGCTGACCATCTGCTGGAGCTGTTTCGCCTGAGATGCCAGTTCGTCCGATCCCTGGGCGATCTGGCCACTGGCGTTGGCCGAGTTCTCGATCCCTTCCGAAACATTCTGAATTCCGGTACTCACCTCGTCTGCGGCATGGGACTGTTCCTCACTTGCGCTGGCAATCTGGGTAATCGCCTCGGCAGTCGACTCGACGGCCTTGACGATCTTCTTGAAGGCCTTGCCGGCTTCCTGTGAAACTTCGCTTCCCTTCTTGATCCGTTTGGTCGATTCGTTGATGAGCTTGGTGATCTCCTTGGCTGCCTGCGACGAACGTTCCGCCAACTTACGGACTTCGTCCGCCACGACCGCGAAACCGAGGCCGTGCTGGCCGGCCCTGGCCGCTTCGATCGCTGCGTTGAAGGCGAGCAGGTTGGTCTGGCTGGCGATTTCGCTGATCACCTTGGTGATTTCACTGATCTCTTCTGAGGACTTGTTGATCAGGTCCATTGCTTCGACCGATTCCCGAATCGCCTCGGCACCGCTGTTAGCCTCTTCCGAGGCCTCCTTCGCGAGGGCATCCGCTCCCCGGCCGCTTTCCGCGATGGCCCCAATCGACGCCGTCAACTCTTCGACCGACGCCGTCATCTCTTCGATCGTTGCGCCCAGGTTCTGGGACCCGTTGGCGACCTGATTGGCTCCGTTCGCGATGGAATCGGCCTGCTCGTTGAATACCGTTGATGCCTGGACTACCTCGGCAACGACCTTGCGGAGGTCGCCGACCATGTTCTCGACGCCGGCTGCCAGCTTTCCGACGGCGTCATCACCGGAAACCGTGACTTTCTGGGTGAGATCCCCGCTCGCTGCCGCGTTGACGACGGAGAGCAGGAGATCAACTTTGCGCTTCAGCTCCTCCGCGTTTTTCTGGTCTTCCTCGGCCTTCCGCTTCACTTCCTGCTCGAGTCGTACCTGCTCGGTGATGTCAGTAGCAAACTTGACGACTTTGTAAGGTTTCTTGTTGAGATCGAAGATCGGGTTATAGCTCGCCTGAATCCAGACTTCCCGTCCCCCTTTTCCGATTCGCAGGTAGCGTCCGGCGTCGTGGTCGCCCCGGTTCAGCTTGGCCCAGAACTGCATGTATTCGTTGCTTCGAGTGTAATTGTCCTCGCAGAACATGCGGTGGTGGCGGCCCTGGATCTCGCTCAGGCTGTAGCCAAGCGCATTCAGAAAATTGTCGTTGGCGGAGATTACGGTGCCGTCCAGGTTGAACTCAATAGACCCTGCGCCTTGTCGATGGCCGCCACGGTACCTTCGAATTCCGCGTTGCGGAGTTTCTGCTCGGTCACGTCCGTAGCGAACTTGACGACTTTGAAGGGGACCCCCTCCTGGTTCAGGATCGGGTTGTAGGAAGCCTGTATCCAGACTTCTTTGCCATTCTTCCCGATCCGCTTGTACTCGCCCGAGTCGTATTCGCCCCGGTTCAGCTTGTCCCAGAACGCTTTGTAGGCGGGGCTCTTCACGTAGTCGGCCTCGCAGAACATGGAGTGGTGCTGACCACGAATCTCGTCCAACTCGTAGCCCAGGCACTTCAGAAACCCCTCGTTGGCGGTAATTACATTTCCCTTGAGGTCGAACTCGATCGTGGCCTGGACCTTGTCGATCGCAGCCAGCTTCCCCTGTGCCTCGGAGGAAGCCAGGCTCTCTGCGGTCACATCGGTCGCGAACTTGACCACTCTCGTCAGCTTGCCCGCCTGGTCGAACACCGGGTTGTAGGAAGCCTGCAACCAGACCTCGCTTCCATCCTTGGTGATCCGCTTGTACTTGCCCTGGTCCGGCTCGCCGCTGTTCAATTTCTTCCAAAAGGCCTTATAAGCAGGGCTCCTGACAAAGGAGTCTTCGCAAAATGTTCGGTGATGCCTACCCTCAAGCTCATCCAGTTCGTACCCCATCAGGTCCAGGAAGATCTGGTTGGCGGTAAGCACGGTCCCGTCCGGACTGAACTCGATCATCGCCTGAACGCGATTGATGGCATCCACCACACCTTGATGACTAGAATCGACTGAAACCCTGGCTACAGTGGCCATTTTCTACTCCTTTTCCCATTGAGACGCTGGTTGTCGGCTCCGAAGCTGGCCGGCTCGATGACACACGTAAAAATATCGGCGTCTGCCACGTACAGAATTATTGGAGATTCCTGTACCGCCCAGTTGGGGAATTTCCTACCGGGGATAAGGAACTCGGGCCTGGAGGAGTCCACCTTCGGCCAGCCGGCCAGTGCAGAATCCGCTCTGCACCGGGCGAGGCCTTCTGCAACCCGACGTCGTCGGATGCCGACATCACGGTTGAGGACTTCGCCCCAGGAGAAACCGAAGGGCGGCCGGGAGGCGGCGGCCATAGGCCTCCTCGTTGTGCATTCCGCACTTTTCGACAACGACCTTGAGCCGGGTCCCAGGGGCGTTCTTGAGAATGATCCCTTCCAGGCGGCGGACGTCATCGACCGCCTCCCGGTTCTCCGCTTCATCACAGGAAGAGCGGCCCTCGTGAGTCCCCACGCCCAGGTAGACCGCTGCGGGCCACGTCTTCGACTGCCGGCTCAGGGTCAGGACCTTTGCGTCGTCAACGTAGAAGGAAGGGCTTTCAAGCAGCACCATCCCGAATTTGCCGGGGCTGGACAACACGGTGAAAAGCGCGATGAGCGCACCGTAAGAGGACCCTCCCAGCAAGCGGCCCGCCGGGTCGCTGCGGACCCGGTACCGGCCTTCGACAAATGGCAGGACCTCGTCAAGAAGGAACGTGGGGTAAAGCTCTCCATGCGGTTCCGGAACCGGGGGCTGGAGGTAGATGTCTTCCCAGGGCAGGTACTCGTTCGGGCGCATTCGCTTGCCGGCATTGTCGATGCCGACGACAATCGCGGGCGGAATCTTTCCTTCCCGGATCAATGCCGCCATGGTCTCGTCCGACCTGCCATTCGTTATCGCTGAAGATCGAAGTGGCTGCATCGAACAGGTTCTGGCCGTCGTTCAGGTAGAGGACCGGGTACGAGTGGCCGGCTTCCGCCTCGGTCGGGTAGCCGGAGGAAGCCATATCCGCAGCATCCGCTGGTTGTGAAAGACGGAACTGTGAAAAGGCACAATCTGGAGTTCCCCGCTCACGCCGGCCTGGAGACTGTACCCGCCCAGGAGGCCGATCAGGAGGACAATCAGCCGGGTTCCGCTATTCCACCTCATTCTCTTCTTTCACGCCAAAATTCAGTTCGAGTTTCTCTTCAATCACATCGCGCCCCCAAAGGTTCCTTGGCTCCGTGTGGGTAATACGAAACCCTGCCTCCCGATACAGGTGAGCCGAAGCCGCCAGCCCGGAAACCGTCCAGAGGTAGAGTCCGGCCAGATCCTGGTGGCCCGACTCTTCAACCAGCAAGTGAAGCAAGCGGCGCCCGAGTCCGAGCCCCCGAAGCTGCGGGTGAAGCCAGAACCAGCGAATCTGACCAAGAACCGGAGTGCGAACGTGAAGGAAGATCGAGCCTTTGACAAGGTTGTCCTGGACGACCAGCCAGAAGCGGTTGCCCCGATTCGGATCTTCTGCGAATTCAAGCAGGCCCCTTGCCACGTAGCGCTCGAAGCTCTCATCGAACCCGCATTCCGATCCAACGATTTGGGCGTGAGCAAGAACGATCTGACCGAAATCACCCGGCATCCAGTGACTGCGGACGTGCACGTTTTCACTTGCGAGCCCCGATTTCACGTTCGGCTCCATACCCGCTCAATTCTCAGTTTCAGAATGCAACTGACGATGCAATTACTCTAACCGGCAAACGTTTCAGTTGCAAGAGGCAACTGATATATTGCGGATTATGGAGATCGACTCGCGGCAACCGGTTGACCACGATCCGATCGATGGCTTCTACTCCTCTCTGACAGCCCTCCTGCGCCTGTATCAGTTTCGAGATCGAAATCAGATCCGGATGAGCGGGATCACGGCCTCGCAGGCTTATGTGCTCGATGCAGTTGCCCGTCTCGGACCCAGCTGGATCACCCGGATTGGAGAGGAACTGCACCTCAACAAGAGCACCGTCAGCCGCCTGGTCGATTCATTGGAGGAATCGGGACTGGTCAAGCGGCGGCCTGACCCGCAGAATCACCGGGCGTCGATGATTCACCTGACACCTGCCGGCCGTTCCAAACACGACCAGATGGTCGGGGTGCTCAAGTCGGAGTACGCGTTAATTCTTGCCAAAGTCCCATTGAATGTTGTTTCCCAACTGGTTGCAATTCTCGAACGCTTGACCCAGGCAGCCAGACACCGGATGGAGCAAGTTGACTAAGGGTGGGGAGGGCGTGGCCGGAATTCTCCACCGGGCAAACACTTTGGCGTCCCAACTGTTTACAGATTAAGCAACTTGAGAGAGAATCACGGGAACAGCCCATTTCATGCTCGGGGCAGGGCCCCGGGGAAGGGAGAGTTCCCGAAATGCAGAACCGTCAATTGTTCCGAATGTTGGGTGGTCCGGCCACGATGGTCATCCTGATGACGACTTCCTGGCTTCAGGGTCAGTTCGATCCGCGCGCCGAAATCAACCTTCCTGACGAGGCGAGCTTTCGCAGCGTGGAAGAAAAGGACGGCTACGTCTACGGCGCAACCAGCTGGAGGACCCTCTTCGTTTTTGACCTGCAGGGGCTTTCCAGGGAAGGGGCGTTTGCGAGCATCGACGAGCCGGTTGGTTGTATCGAGGAAGCGGGCGGGTCTACCCTGCTCCGCAATGGGGACTTCCTTTACGTCCTTGAATACGGCATCTCAGTCTACGACATCAGCGAGGCGGGCAACCCCGTCTTCCTGCGGACCGTTTCAACACCCGGTAGGATCCGCAACGCAGTCTCGGACGGAATGCTGCTTTACATCGCCGGCAACGACATGTTCGCCCTCTTTTCACTTGCCGATTCGTCTCAGCCCGAGCTGCTCGACAGCATTACCCTGGAAGGTTGGACCGGATTCTCCGTTGCCGGCGGCGGCGAGGCGGTTTATGTCTCAGAATATATCTCAGCCTCTCAAAGCTCCCGAATCAGGGTCATCGATGCCTCCGACCCTTCCGAATTGACGACCACCCGGCTGATCGACTCGGAGGATGTCGCCTATCATCTTGCGGTCATCGACGGCCAGTTAATCGCGTTCGAAACCAGCCATATTCGGCTTTACGAACTCGCTGACCCCACGCTCCCCACGGAAGTCGACGGCCAGGTCGCCTCCGCGCGGGCAGCGAAGGCTGTCTGCGGCTACCTCCTGACCAACGGCCGGGTTTTCCGCGTTGCCAACCGCAGGCTCGAGCAGGTCCTGGCTTTCAGCGCCGGAGGATCGCAGCATGACGGTTTGCCTCACGGGACCGCTGTCCGGGACGACTTTGTTTATTTGACACAAAAGGAACGGATCCTGGTTCTGACGACTCCGCCGGCCCTCATCTTTCCCCAGTACGTCTCCGGACAAACCGGTGCGGTCCGAAACCGTACCCGCGTCATACTCCGCAACGCAGGCTCGCAGGCCCAGGAAGGGAGCGTCACGTTTCGGGACACTGCCGGTACCCCCCATGCTGTTTCGATCGGGGGCTCTACGAGTGAAAGCCATCCCTTTACGATCGCGCCCTGGGGGACTCTCGACATCGTGACCGACGGCCAGGGAGAGCTGCTTTCGGGTCCCGTCGAGGTGACTTCCAGTCTGGCCGCCTGGGGTCAACTGGAGGGAGCCGAAGTCTTCGATGTCCTCGGCAGTATGGTCTCGGTACCGGCCGCCGCATTGGAAAGCCGTCACCAGGTCTATGTTTCGGTAGACTCGGCGGAAAATACCGGTGTTGCCATCAGCAACCCCGACGCCGACCAGCTTGTAACGCTCAACTTCGCATTGTTCGATCACGAGGGGACCCTTCAAGGCACCCGTTCGATTGAGTTGGCTCCTCGAGAACAGAGGGCCGTCTATGTCACGGACGCCTCCCTGTTCGGGGACTTCCTGGCCGGAGTTGAATCATTTCGTGGAACCTTGAGCATTTTGACCTCCGACGATCGGCTGGTGGCCGTGACGGCACTGATTCAGAAGTTGGCCGACGGTAGCCTGCTGGCGATCCCGACCGGGACCCGCCCCGAGGTCCCCTGAGCCCGTCCAGGCGCTGTCATCTGGACGAACAGGACAACTGCGAACATCACAGCGGCTTCGGGGAGGTCCTACGTCTACCCGGCCTCGGCGAACTTGGCACCTTCCGGGATTTCGTCTGGAGGCAGCCCAGACGCTGCCTCCAGCCGCCCGCTAAAGTTAAAGAATGAGGCCAGGGCGGAGATCTCCCAGATTTCACGTTGGTTCCAGCCGGCGTCTTTGAGCAACTTGATATCGTCCTGGTTCACCAGGCTGGGTACATACGGTGGCAAGCCCACCGCACTACGATCATTACTCGATTTCCTCGGAACCAAATACTTCCCGGATCGCCAGGTCCAAGTCCTGCAAGGCTTGCTGGCAGTTCCCTCTGAAACTCGAACCGTGCATAACGGCGAGCAATTCGGGCTTGAGGTCGGCCAACTTCTTGAGGTTTCGTGAAGTGAGCGGAGTGTGGGGTATGTAGTCCGCCAGGATTCCCGCCTGGTACTCTTTCATTGACTGGTAGGATCGTCCAACTACATCCGATTCAGTAAGCGGCTCCAGGTCTCCTACCTGGTGGAACAGGTCCGAGCAGAGCAGCGTCTTCTGCGTCTCTTCGAACAAAACGCCGGCATCCCATCCGTGCGGCAAATGCGGCGTTCGACAGAAGCGGTACCGATACTTGCCGGTGGAAAAGGTTCCTCCGTCTTCCAGCCCGCGTGCGGGACGGCCGATGAAGTCGTTGACGCTCACCAGGGCGCCCAGATCACTACAGACCACCTCGGCATCGGGAGCAACCGTAAGCCATTCATTCAGTGCCCCGCATTCGTCCGATTCGAAGTGGCTGAAACTGATCGCGCGCAGTTCAGACGGCTTGATCACCGTCGAGACAGCTTCACGGATTTCCTGAAACATCCCGCGCAGCCCCGTGTGAAAGAGCAGGGGTTCGTCATCTTTGACGAGAAAGTGATTGAACTGAAGGTTCGCCCAAGCAGCGTAGACTGAAATTCGGTATAAATCGGGTGCGATCTCGGTCACCGTCGCCATGCCATCCTCCTTTGTGGAGTGAACCACACCCCTTCTGTCGGCTGTCGTTCTCAAACAGCCGGCGACTCAAGCGGAGACCTGTGCCGCTTCGGGGGTTGACTTAAGTTAATAGAAAGGTCTTACTTTAGAGAGCTTGTAACCTTTGTACGCCCATGGAGGAAGACAGTCAAGGAAGGGGTGTGTAGTCGATTTTCTGGGCACTAGTCGCTGAATTACAGTCAACGGTAGTGGCTTTCAATTTCTTGGCGTCGTTTTGCGCTCCAGGTTCTCCAATTTATCCAAAATGGAGGTTCAGAAGCGCCAGGAAAGGCCCGCGAAAGGATTGAAGTCCGGCGCGGAATCCGTGACCCCAAAATTGCAGCCGGCATCAAGCTGGAGGTTCTCTCCCAAAGCATAGGTTCCGCCGACATCCACCTGTCCCTGCCAGTCAAACTCCAGTTGGGAGCCGGTCACTGTGAAGAACTCGACATACATCCCGAACCCATCGGTCAGGGCATGCCCGACAGTCAGCGAGTTTATGAACGCTTTGTCGTAACCATCGTTGCCGGGGCTTCGCACCAGGCCGATCGCCGTCTGGGCACCCAGGTCCCACCCCTCTGCCAGTTCTACGGCCAAAGGAAAGATGATGCCGCCTTCGGTCCTTCCGTTGCGCAGGTCTGACACGGGTAACGGCCATTTGACGAAGGGCATCATCCCAAATGCGGTCCTCCCGCCGTCGTTTCCCCAGAAGTTGATCTTGACGCGGGTCGCCACATCCCCGAAACCGGACGCGGTGTTCACACTACCCGCGCCACGGTCAGTGATCCGGGAGTAGGAGTAGGTATCGAGCACGAACTGGATATCCACATTGTTCCAGAGCCCGAGCTTGAGATTTACAGGCGCAATGCTGCGGTCCTCTGTTCTCGACGACGCATGGCGAGTGAACACTGCATTGATGAAATCCATCTCCAGTTGGAAGTGCCCCGCATCCACTGTGTACGGAGACTCGGTTTGGTCGGGCCGATCAGTAAACATCGGCCGCATCCTGTCACGCGGTGTCGGGTTCAAGAGGCTGTAGCGGTGCTTTGTCGGAGTTGCCCGGCCCTGCCCATCGGTGTCATCGCACGGCAGGACTTCCGGCTCAGCGCCCGCCCGGGATGATCCTCCCGGAGTCGTCCGAGTCCCTTCAGCGCAGCCGGAATCGGGGTTGCCGGAAACGGCGGAGCCAGCAATCCGCGAGTCCCCTGCGATGGAAAAACGCGGTCCTGCTCCCAGGAAAAATATGAACACGACCACCATCAGTCGACGCGGGCTCTCTTTCACGAGAACAGACTCCACAGCCGGGCCACCAGAAAGCACACCCCAATTCCCAATCCAACCGGGAGCAACGAGGCCAGGGCGGTCCACTTCCAGCTTTGGGTCTCCCTGTAAATCGTGTAGACGGTGGTTGAGCAAGGGTTGTGGAGGAGGCTGAAGAGCATCAAGTTGATCCCAGTCAAAACGGTCCAACCGCCCGCCCGGAGCACTCCGGCCGTCGCAGAGACCGAGTCGAGTTCGAAAAGGACTCCCGCCCCTTCGCCCACCCCGGCCAGACGGGCGGTCAGTGCGGTCAGCATCAACACGGTCGGGATAACAATTTCATTGGCGGGTATGGCAATCACATAGGCGAGGAGAATCACTCCGTTGAGTCCAATCAGCAGGCCGAAAGGGTCTAGCGCCTGGACAATGTGGCTGGCCAGAGAGGCTTCCCCGATCCGAACGTTGGCCACTACCCAGATCACGGCACCAGCCGGAAGAGCAAATACCACTGCTCGCCAAAGAACGATGAGGGTGCGGTCAATCAGGGAAGTGTAGATCGTCTGGAGAATGCGGGGAGGTCGATAGGGTGGAAGTTCCAGGCTGAAGGTTGAAACCTCTCCTTTCAACACGGTTCTGGACAGCGCCCAGGAAACACCGAAGGTCGCCAGGATCCCCAGTAGCACGATCATCATGACCGCCCCTGCGGAGACCAGTCCGGCCCATCTCGTGGAAACCAGGCTGCCGATGAAGATACTCGCGATCAGGATCTGGGTTGGCCACCTCCCGTTGCAGATGGCGAAATTGTTCGTGATGATGGCAATCAGCCTCTCCCTGGGGCTGTCGATGATGCGGGCCGCTACGACTCCGGCCGCGTTGCATCCGTAGCCCATACTCATCGTGAGGGCCTGCTTGCCGTGCGCCCCGACGCCTTTGAAAAGGCGGTCGAGGTTGAAGGCCACACGAGGAAGATAGCCAAAGTCTTCGAGAAGGGTGAAGAGCGGAAAGAAAATCGCCATCGGAGGGAGCATCACACTGACAACCCAGGCCATGGACATGTACATGCCGTCGATGGAAACTCCGATGAGCCACGCCGGCAGACCGGCCGCGACAGCGGCAGCCTTCAGCGCCGGGTAGATGATGCCGATCAGCAAATTGTAGATCATCTGCGAAGGGACGTTTGCCCCGGTGATGGTCAGCCACATTACCCCGGTCAGCATGAGCAGCATAATCGGGAAGCCGGCCCAGCGGCTCGTCACAAGTCGATCGATGGCCTGATCCCAGTCGACTCGTCGGGACTCACCTTCTCGCTCGACCGCCCGGTCGGCGATACGAGCAGCATCCTTGTACAGGGCTTCCATCAGCGCGTCATGGAAGTCGGGGCCCACTTCCCACCGAAGGGCTGTCGCCGAAGACAGAATGGAATCGCGGTTTGTGACGGGTTTCATAGGCTTCTTTCCACCATCCTTTCCGGAGATGGATCGGATGGAGGGGGATCAGCAACAACCGCTCCAAGCTCCCGCAGTTCGCCGGTTCGAACAGCCTCGATGATGCGCTCGTCTCCTTCCAGGAGGCGGAGGGCAATCCATCTTGAATTGGGCAGATTCGGAAACTCCTGTTCAATCTGCTCCACCAGTTGGGCAACAGCTTCCCGAAGTTTCGGGGCGTCGTTCTTGAGCCGGTGCGGTCGGCAGGCAATCGTCCCCGACACCACGCCGTGGATCGTTCCCAGCAACTCCGAGATGCCTTCGCCGCTTCGCGCCGCCATCGGTACGACCGGCACGCCCAAGTCTCTGGCAAGTGACCGCTCGTCCACCTGAAGGCGGTGGCGTCGAGCTTCGTCCATCAGATTCAGGCAGACCACCGCACGGGTGGTGACCTCGAGCACCTGGAGGACGAGGTTGAGGTTGCGTTCCAGTCGGGTCGAGTCCACCACGATCAGGGTGACATCGGGTTGGCCGAAAAGCAGGAAGTTTCGGGCAATCTCTTCATCCTGACTGGCCGAAAGGAGCGAATACGTTCCTGGAAGATCTACCAGCTTGTAACGTTTCCCCTCGCAGGAAAACGCCCCTTCGGCCCGGCTGACCGTCTTACCCGGCCAGTTGCCGGTGTGCTGGCGCAAACCGGTCAGCGCATTGAAAACGGTGCTCTTGCCGGTGTTCGGGTTTCCCGCCAGCGCCACCACGTAGTCGAACCGACTCATGTCGACTCCCAATTTCTGGAGATTCGTGATCTTATGGGCCGGGCAAATGGCACAGGCGTGATTCGACCTCGTATCACTCACGGTGATACCTCCTCGGGTTGATTAATGTGAATGTACTTCGCCTGTTCGCCCCGCAGTCCGATCAGCGCACCTCGGACCCGGTACGCCACGGGATCTCCGGCGGGACCCCGAAGTTCCGCTCGGATCACCGTTCCAGGCAGTATCCCAAGGTCCATCAATCGGCGGCGCAGGGAGGTCCGGCAGGCCTTTGAGATCGACACGACAACGGCCTCCTGGCCCGTTTTGAGATCGGACAAAAGGCAGTCGAAAACCCGAGGCGGCCTATCCAGCGGGACCACCGTGACGCTCTCCGCCATCAAGATCTCCAGGCGGATACCGCGTGCCTCCACTGGCAAACCGGATCAAGGAACCTTCCTTTTCCACGTCCGTGCAATTCCATTCCGGGGTAGAGACCCTCGGCTCGAATCTGCTCGTATACATTGGCGGGCTCGTCTTCGATGTGGGTGATCCGGGCGGGTGTTCCGGGGGCCAGGGCAGAAAGAGGCAACCGGCACGGGCCGGCAGATCCCCCTCTGACGTGGGGATCGGGTCGCCATGAGGATCGTGGGTTGGATTTCCGATTCTTGCCGCCAATTCGTCGATTTCCGATCTCGACAACTCGTGTTCGCGACGGTGCGCTCGTGCATGCCATTGTGATTCATCGAGACCCGTCTCCTCGGCAAGATAGGTTTCCCACAACCGGTGCGCCCGCACGACCTGCGTCGCATAGTCCCGTCCCGGCTCCGTCAATCGCCAGGCGCCGTTGCGGTTCACCAGCCCCTTGACTGAAGCCCTTCCAGAATTGAGTCCGCTGCTTCAGGCCCCGAACCCAGCCGTTCTCCCAGTCGCTCTGCCGTGATGACTTCTCCTTCGTATTCGAGATCGTGCAGACACTTGAGAGCATCCTCGGCGGCTTCGCGCCGTTTGCGAAGGCGGACATCCCGAAGCAGTCGACAGGATCCGCGTTCATCCTCCACACAGAGAAGGCCGGTAATCGCGGCGAGAGCCGCTGCCAGTAGCACAATCGACAAACTCATATTGCCCTTCCCGAATCCCTGCAAATCTCAGGTTACAGCCCGTCTTCATGCGATTCTTCCGCCCCCTGTGCGCACCACAAACACCCTCGCTGCTGCCTCGGGGCCAACGTGAACGCTGGCATTCTCTCCCCCGACCAGGAGCGTCAATGGCCCCCCAAAAGGCGCTCTTCCGACGAGCTTCAACCGAACCCCCGGCCGAAGGGCAAGTTCCCCCAAATACCTGAGAAAATCGGGCTCATTGTCCGTGATTCTCTGAATCCGGAAATCACCCGGTTCCGCGTCGACGAGGCAGATATCATCCTCTTCTGGACTGAAACCGCTAGCATCCGGGATCAGCTCTCCATGAGGATCCCGCTTGGGGTGGCGTAAGAGTCCGTCGATTTTCTCCACGAAGACGTCGGAGACGACGTGCTCGAGCCGTTCAGCCTCCTCATGCACTTCGTCCCATCGGTACCCAAGGATTTCGTGCAGGAAGAGCTCGAGAAGCCGGTGACGACGTCGGACCCCCAGGGCGGCCGCCCGCCCCTGCTTGGTAAGGGTGGCGCCGTGATATCGCTTGTACTCCACGAGTCCGGCCCGTTGAAGCTTACGCAGCATGTCGGTCACTGTCGCGTCCGCAAGATTCAGTTCCCGTGCGACCCCCGAAGTGCTCGCCTTCCGATCGCTCTCCTCGATCTTCAGTACAGCCTTCAGGTAGTCTTCCGCGACTCCGCTGATGCTCATATTTTTAGAGTAATCTAAATCTAAACTTAGGTAAAGGGAAACATTCTCTCGACTCAACGACCGCCGTTTCCGGATGGCACTCAAAGTCAAGACTGTCTGGGAACTCCCCCGGGCAGGGTCGCCGGCCGAGATCAGCGACCGAGATCAGACCTCGGATGAGTTGATTCGGAATCAACTTCCGCGCCCGAAAACGTCCCAGCTGAGACTCAACCGTCAAAAGCGATGAGCAATTCAGACCAAGCGTGTGAGCAATGCCGAACTGACACGGGAACTGCCCTTGGATTACAAAGAAAGAGGCGGCAATCAACTGGCCAGGGACTTCTCAGCTCATGACTTTGGCCGCCTTTCTTGTGTACCGGACCTCGTTGCCCGCCTCGGTATTCGAACAGACCGGCCATCTCCTGGTCGGCGTAACCCCCTGCTGGTAGGCAGGGGGAGGAGGAGTGCCTTCCAATGACCAAACTGCAGATACTGGCAGCGTCCCTTTCCTGGTCCCTGCTTGCGCTGCCCCTGGTGGGCGCAGGCGATTTATCCCGCTATCGGGAATTCGACCTTGATTCCAATCTAGCCGGGATAGCGAAGGAGTCCGGCACGCATACCGACGGGGCGACCACCCTTCACGAGCGTCCAGCCCTCATCCAGCAACTGATATGGCGGGCCGGCTCCAACGATTCAGTTAAGGAGATCGAGTTCAACTTCTTCGACGGTGAACTGTATCGAATGATCGTCCAATACAACCGGTACAGCACCGAAGGCCTGACGGTGAAAGACATAATCGAGGCCACATCTGAGATTTACGGGGAAGCCCTGAGGCCGACAGCCGAGATCACTCTCTCCACAATCTATGGAAGGGACGAAACCGTCGAAGTAATTGCCCGCTGGGAAAACGCGGAGTGGTCATACAATCTCGGCCGACTCCAATACGAGTCCAACTTCACACTCGCTGTGCTCTCCAAGAGCCTGGACGGCTCGGCTCGATCGGCCATCGAGGAGGCAATCGCGTTGGAGAAGCAGGAAGCCCCCCAAAGGAAGATTGATGAGAAGGAACGAGCCGACCTGGCCAGGGCCACTGAACTGGCAGAGGCTCGGTTAGTGAATAAGCCGCAGTTCCGGCCTTGAATCCTTCGAGCGGAAATCGGCTGGATGGACTGCAATGATAAAGATCAGCTTGACAAGACGCACAAAGAGAATGGTTGCCATAGCCGGCGTCCTTGGGGTCCTACTTGTGACCTGGACTCTCTCAAACGAATGGGGGAAAGGACAGGCCGATCGGATCAACTACTCGGAACTGATCAGCCTGTCGAAAGAAGCCAGGTTCAGGAGTACGGCTTCGACGCCCCTCATCCTCACGGACAGCGGGTTGAAGGGAAGATACGTCAAGAACGGTTCAGAGACTGAAAGAAGTTTCGAAGGGATCATTCCCGACGGCTCCCAGAAGAGCCTGGCTGACACGCTGGTTGCTCAAGGGCTCATCGTGAAGGTTCAGACCGGGACACAGCATTCGTGGAGTTCTCTGCTTCTCACTCTCGGATTGCCGATTCTTCTCATCGCAGGCGCTATCTACTTCACGGCAGTCCGATTGATAGGCAAAAACAGTGGCAGCGGCTTCAGTTCAATAGGAAAAAGCCGAGCCAAGCTGTGGATGACGTCTTCGAAAAAGGTGACATTTCGGGATGTGGCAGGAGCGGACGAAGCGAAGGAAGAATTGCAGGAAATCGTCGAATTCCTGCAGGATCCGGCCCGGTTTCAAACACTCGGAGGGAAAATCCCAAGAGGTGTCCTGATGACGGGCCCTCCGGGTACTGGAAAAACTCTGCTGGCGAGGGCCGTGGCGGGTGAGGCCAGTGTCCCCTTTTTCAGTATCAGCGGTTCAGAGTTCGTTGAAATGTTTGTCGGCGTGGGTGCGAGCCGGGTCAGGAACCTCTTTGAAGTGGGGAAACGGCATGCCCCGTGCCTGGTTTTCATTGATGAGATTGATGCCATCGGGCGGCGGCGTGGAGCGGGGCTGGGCAGCGGCCACGATGAGAGAGAACAGGCATTGAACCAGCTGCTCTCGGAGATGGACGGTTTCGAGCCCAGCGAAGGCGTCATCGTACTCGGCGCCACAAACCGCCCTGATATTTTGGATCCAGCCCTGCTTCGCCCCGGCCGCTTTGATCGACATGTGGAGGTTGGACTGCCGGACAGCAAGGGTCGTGAAGGCATCCTGAGAGTGCACCTGCGCAGTATCCCGATGTCCGACGATGTCGAGATTCCGCTTCTGGCACGCAGCACGCAAGGATTCTCCGGGGCTCAGTTGGAGAGCCTGGTCAATGAGGCCGCCTTGAGAGGCGCCCGCTTCAATCGGGATGCGGTGACCATGGACGACTTCCTCGAGGAGAAAGACAAGAGCATGATGGGCCGGGAGCGAAGATCCCTGGTAGTCAGTGCAAGAGAACGGACGTGCGCAGCCTATCGTGAGGCCGGGCATACCCTGGTTGCCTGGCTGCTCCCCGAGTCGGATCCAGTGCAGAAGGTCACCATCATCCCCCGGGCCAACGATATCGGCACAACGGTGCAAGTCCCCGAAGATGGCCGGTACCGACCGACAAAGCAGCATTTGGAGTCAGCGATCGCCATACTCATGGCACGAAGATGCGCCGAAGAACTCTTCCTGGGCAGCGCCACCTCAGCGGTAGCCAAGGACTTGAGCGAAGCCACCAGGTTGGCCCACAGGATGGTCTGCGAATGGGGCATGGCCGAGGAGTTGGGCCCGATCGCTCTGGGCGGACGGGATGAAAACGTCTTCCTGGGGACAGAAATCACTCGTCGGCGCAAATACGGTGAAGTGACCTCCACCAGTATTGATCAAGCCGTCAGGAGAGTGGTGCTGCAAGGGACTAGCAAAGCCAGGACGATCCTGGAGGCTGGGCGCAGTACCGTCGTGCGCCTGGCCGACGCACTGCAGGAATTCGGAACCCTCGACTCTCGCCAGCTCAAGAGCCTCATCGATGCCGAGGAGAACGGTTCTTTGCTGGCGCACACGTAAATGATGCGTCTGATGTTACCGAGTCTTCTGAGTTAATCGCTTCAGCAATTCGTCAAGACGCTTCCTGCGCTCTGCGGTACCAATGTTCGGCTGTGCACTATTGACCAGGTCCGTGTGCGGTACAGAACAGACGCGCCTCCAAACTCGAGTAACGATAAAGAGGGGCGTAGTGATGGTGCCCTAGAACTACAGGAAAGCGCATCTTAATAACATTCGATTCAGGTGATTCAGGCGCTCATCAATCAGTACGAGCGGCCATTTTCACTCTGGAAGGGTCACTGACCTCAGGCAAAAAGGCATATTGACATGACAAGATACCGATTCTCACTTTACGCTGCATCTTTCATGGCGTTGGCGGTCGTGGTCGCCATTCTGGCACTCCTGTTCGTAATGCCTGGTTGTTCAATGGGTTCCACGTCGGGGCAACCGGGAGATCTCCTCAGCCAGACCATCACGACCGAAAACGCATCTCAAATCGCTGAGGAAGCCAGAACTGAGCTCTCCTGGGACAATTACGGGCTCGTCCTCGACTATCTCAAAAGAGTCCACCCTGAACTTCCCGACGGCCAACTGCCCACCGGCATGACTCTTCGAACGATTATCGAGAGCCAACGCGATTTCGCGGCATCCCCTTCAGGGCAGGCTGAGGGTTCAGCGCCCACACCTTCCCGTGAATTAGCCTCGGTGGGAGCAGCCAGGGCCGAAACACCAGCATCCAGTCCCCCAACCGCGAGACCGCCAGTGTCATCGGCCCGGACGCCTGTCCCGACTGCTCAGCCCGATCCTCAGCAAGCTGCAAAGTCCCAGGCCGAAGTGCCGACGACACCTCCTCTGCCCACGACTGAAGTCGTTCCGAAAGGGACTCCCGTCAATGTGCGCCTCGACCAGGCGATCAGTTCGAAGCAGAACCAGGACGGAGACACGTTTAACGCGACGCTCGAAGACGACCTCGTTGTGGGCGGAAAGCTCGTTGCCCCTCAAGGAAGCAAGGTCGTCGGACGGCTTTCGAACGTCAAGGCATCAGGGAAGGTTCAGGGCCGAGCTACCATATCGGTAGCCCTGACAAGCATAGAAGTGGGAGAGGAAGTTTACGGCATCAGGTCCAACACCCTGGCCTTCGAAGCGCAGGGGACCGGTAAGGCGGACGCCACGAAGGTCGGTATCGGCACCGGAATCGGTGCGGTGATCGGGGCGATCACCGGCGGCGGAAAAGGCGCGGCAATCGGCGGGGTGATCGGCGCAGGGGCTGGAACCGGGGTGGTCCTCGCGACCTCCGGCAAGGAGGTGGAGTTTGGAACCGAACAACTCTTCAGCTTCCAACTCGGCCAGGATGTCGAAATGAGAGTTGTGCCGACCTAGGAAGATCGACCTTGGGATCCGCCAACCATGTGGCACTGAAATTCAGTGAGGACTACCGGATTCTTAATGAAAGGGTCCTGTTCAGTTGTCCTTGACATCGTAACGGCAGGTTAGGCATGCGTCTCTATCTCATTAATCCGACGAACCCCCTGGTCAGCATCATCAATGTGAAGGATAGTCGATGGAATCGATACCGGGTTTGGAAACCGCTGAGCCTGATGGTTCTGGCCGGTTTGACCCCCCCGGAATGGGAAGTCTCGATCGTAGACGAGAACCTTGGAGCGGCAGACTATCGAGCTATGCC
This sequence comes from uncultured Acidobacteriota bacterium, assembly GCA_963777605.1. Lineage (GTDB taxonomy): Bacteria > Acidobacteriota > UBA6911 > RPQK01 > JAPXNP01 > CAVZRV01. The sequence goes on along the minus strand of CAVZRV010000029.1, from coordinate 34,010 downwards.
GCTGCCTGACCTGGTCGGCATAACGGCATTCACGTCCCAGGCCAATCGCGCCTATGAAGTGGCCCGATACTTCCGTCATTTGGGAGTGCCCGTCATCATGGGCGGCATTCACGCGACCATGTGCCTGGAAGAGGTGATGGATCGTGTGGACTCAGTCGTTACCGGGGAAGCCGAGGGCGTCTGGCGCGAGGTCCTGGAAGACGCCCGGCAAGGGAGATTGAAACCCCGGTACGATGGCGGTTTCGCGGAGATGAAAGATATCCCGGCGGCTCGCCATGATCTCTTGCCTCCCGCATATGCCTGCGGCGCCATTCAGACCACACGGGGATGCCCATTGAACTGCAACTTCTGCAGCGTGACGGCATTCAACGGTGCCCGTTACCGGCAGCGGCCGATTGAAGACGTTGTACGGGAATTCCAGCTGATCCCCGAGAAACATGTGCTGATCGTCGATGACAACCTTGTCGGCACTCGCGCCGAACATATTTCCCGGGCCAAGGACCTGTTCCGCGCTCTGGCCCAGGCGGACATGGGGAAGCAATGGATCGCCCAGGCCACGATCAACTTTGCCGATGACGAGGACCTGTTGGAACTGGCCGCCAAGGCTGGTTGTGTCGGGGTGTTCATCGGCTTTGAATCCCCTACGCCGGAAGGCCTTCGGGAACTCGGCAAGAAGTTCAATCTGATCAGAGGGCGCGATTTCCGTGCCTCGGTCCGGCGCATACAGAAGCACAACATAATGGTCGTCGGATCCTTCATCGTCGGTCTGGATGTCGATGGGCCGGGAATCGGCAAGAGCATCAGTGAGGCGGCAACTCATTACGGCTTGGACAACCTGAATCTGCTCTTTCTGACTCCTTTGCCTGGAACACGTCTGTTCGAACGAATGCGGTCGGAGGGCCGCCTGGCCCTCGATCATTTCCCTGAAGACTGGAAGTACTTCACCCTCACCTTTCCGGTTGCCCAATATCGGCAACTCTCTCAGGACGGCGTTATTCAGGAGGCGCTGAACTGCAACCGCAGCTTTTATTCCATTTCGCGAATTCTGGGTCGGGTCGGCAACAGCATCTGGCATCGCCGCCAACCGCTGATCAGCCTCATCGGAAATTTCTCGTACCGAGGCAATATCAACCTGGATTGCAGTCGCTACGAGGAATTCAAGCGTCAATCGGGCGGTCGTGGCCACGCTGCCGCGTTGGGGCAGGGATAGATCCGGTGTCCCAGGGGAGCAACTGGGAGCCTCTCTTCGGAAGCTTCCAGATATTCAAGGCTTCCCGGATGGGGATGTGGAATATCGGATCTCTGAACCCGTTCTTGCTTCATGCCGAAGGCAGAGATTGAACGCCCGGACGGATCGGAACTCTTCCGCACCGATTCTTCCATCAGCAACGCTCCGGTAACCAACTCACTCGTCCCGTTGCCAACGTGAGCAGTTTTGACCGAACGGGAGAGCTTTACTGAACTGACGTCCAAATAGGGTCCCCGTAGTATCGGAAATGGCGCTGCCAATCTTGTGCCGTGCTATGTGCCAAAGCAAGGAGTTTCGACGATGTTGGTTAAGATCGTATTGGTTTTGTTGGCTTTATGGATTCTAGGCTTTTCCATGTCAGTGGGAGGTCCGTTCATTCATGCCCTCCTGGTCATTGCAATCGCCCTGTTTCTCTTCGACATGGTGGGCGGCCGTCGAGGGTGGGCCTAGGCTCCTGTCGGCGGTTCACCCGAAGCCTGCCGGCTGATGAAACGCCGACTTGGCTTGAGCAGCGAACTCCAGCCGGAACACTCCCGGCAGGTTAGGAGCAGGCTCAAATAGATCTTCAGGGCCTGCTGGCGCGGACCACAGGGTGGGCCAGATTTGTGCATTGACTGCACCTGGGTCCCTCCCGAAGGGACGAAAGAAACGCCAAAACGACATGCACACTCTTTCGCTACGCTGGCAGAGCCGGTTCGCAAACAAGATGCGTTCTCAACCGCGGACGGGCGAATCGCCTTTCCGGGCCGAGTTGTTCGGCGTCGAACAACTGGCACACCATGCTCAGGCCGTTGCAGCGGACCATCAGGTCGTCACACGGAAGAGCTCCTATCGTCTATTGGCTCGATTGGACCGAAACGAGCAGATCCTCCGGGCCTTCAATCGCGCGACTCTCGCCGTAAATCCGACTCGGAGGATCACTCCGGCCGCCGAATGGCTTCTCGACAACTTTTACCTGATCGAAGAACAGATCCAATTGGCCAGGCGCCACCTGCCCCGGGGCTACAGCCGGGAGTTGCCGCGTCTCCTGAATCGGACTTCCGCCGGACTTCCTCGCGTTTACGACATCGGACTCGAACTGATCTCGCACGTGGATGCACAGATTGATTCGGGCTCTCTCAGCGCCTTCGTCGCCGCCTATCAAAAGGTGGTCCCCCTGAAGCTGGGCGAGCTGTGGGCCATTCCAATCATGTTGCGCCTGGGGTTGATCGAGAACCTGAAGCGCATCACCGCCCGACTGACGAACGCCCAGGAGGACCGCGACCTCGCGGACCTGTGGGTCGATCGCTTGCAGGATATGGCGGAAAAGAACCCCTCCTACCTCGTCGTGGCCGTGGCAGAAATGGCGAAGTCCGACGTTCCCGTATCCAGCTCGTTCGTGGCGGAATTCTGCATGGGTTTGTCGCGACAGAGTCCGGTACTGCATCTGGCGCGCAACTGGCTCGAACAGCGGCTCGTTGAACAGGGATTGTCCATCGAACAGCTTGTCCAGATCGAGAGCCAGAATCAGGCTGCCGACCAGGTTTCCGTGAGTCACAGCATTGCCAGCCTTCGTTTCTTGAGTTCCATGGACTGGAAGGAGTTCGTTGAGACTCTGAGCCTGGTCGATCAGATTTTGCGCTCCGACCCCGCCGACGTTTACGGCGGGATGGACTTCTCGACCCGTGATCGCTATCGCCATTCCGTCGAATTCCTTGCCCGGCACAGCCAACATTCGGAAACGGAGGTCGCGGAACGGGCTATCCAGTTGGCCGCAGACAGTACCCGGCAAAAGGGGAGTGAGGACCGAACCTCCCACGTGGGTTATTACCTGATCGACAAAGGCCAGTCTGCGCTGGGGCGGACGCTGAATGTGCGGTGGCCCTGGGGCGAGATCGTCGAACGGGGCCTTCACCGGCTTCCGCTGACGTTCTATGCGGGTGGAATTGGAGTCCTGACTCTGCTCGCCGGATTCGGTTTCATCGTGCAGGCCCGGACACTCGACTTGCAGGGGTGGGCCCTCATTCTCCTAATGGTTGCTCTTTTGATTGGTGCAAGCCAGTTGGCCATGGCGTTGATGAACTGGCTGGTGACGCTACTGGTGAAACCCCGCCTGCTCCCTCGCATGGACTATTCCCATGGCATCCCTTCGGACTGCCGGACGATGGTCGTTCTTCCCACGATGCTCACGAACCTGGAAGGCGTCGATCACCTCATCGAGACGCTGGAGCTTCACCACCTTTCCAATCGGGATCCCCGTCTTCATTTCGCTCTGTTGACCGATCTCCGCGACGCTCCGGAGAAGGTCCTGCCGGGAGATGAACTGCTGTTGCAGCGGGCTCGGGAAGGAGTCGGGATGCTGAATCGGAAGTACCCTTCCACGGAACATACCCTCTTCTTCTGGTTTCATCGACCGCGCCGCTGGAATCCCGGAGAAAGATCATGGATGGGCTATGAACGCAAGCGGGGAAAGCTCACGGAGTTCAACGCCTTCCTCCGCGGCGGCTCACACGATTCCTTTTCCGAGATCGTTGGGGACACGGCCGTTTTGCCGACCGTCAAATATGTCATCACGCTCGATACCGACACTCAGCTGCCGCGCGATGCCGCCCGCCAACTCGTTGCAACGATGGCCCATCGCCTGAACCGGCCGAAATTCAATTCGGCGCGGGAAATTGTCAACGAGGGTTACGGCATCATGCAGCCGCGCGTGGGGGTGAGCCTGCCGAGCGCTGGTCGATCCTGGTTCGTCCGGCTCCACTCCGGCGACGCGGGAATTGATCCCTACACGAGGGCGGTTTCCGATGTGTATCAGGACCTGTTCGAGGAAGGATCCTTTACCGGAAAAGGAATCTACGATGTGGACGCCTTCCAGCGAGCCATGGCGGGTCGCTTCCCGGATAATACCGTTCTCAGCCACGACCTGTTGGAATCATGTCATGCCCGCTCCGCCCTGGTGAGCGACGTGGAATTCTACGAAGCGCATCCTTCCCGCTATAACGTGGACATCGACCGGCGTCATCGCTGGATTCGCGGCGACTGGCAGATCACTCAATGGCTTTTGCCGTGGGTCCCCGGTTCCGGCGCCCGCCGTGCGGCCAATCCGCTGTCCGCGCTGTCGCGTTGGAAGATCTTCGACAATTTGAGGCGCAGTCTCGTCCCCATTGCCTTGTTGGTCTTAATGCTGGCAGACTGGCTGCTCGTTCCCCAACTCGGCGGCCTGGGCTCGCTGCTCGTTCTCGGGATAATCACTCTCCCCGGACTGTTGTCGGAGCTGGCCAACCTGTTTCGCAAGCCGGCTGATTTTCCATGGTCGATGCATTTGAGGGCGGCAGCCGGATCCTCCGGCCGACAGTTTGGCCAGATCTTTCTCGCCCTGGCGTTCTTGCCCTACGAAGCCTACATCAGCATTGATGCAGTCGGGAGAACACTGCTGCGATTGCTGGTTACACGTAGAAGGTTACTCGAATGGCAAACATCGAGTGACGCCGAACGGGAGACCCGTGCGGACCTCAAAGACTTCTACACCACCATGTGGAGCGCGCCGATCGTCGCGTTGCTGAGCGGATCCTTGCTGGCCGTGCGGCAGCCGACTCTCCTTCCCTGGTCCCTCCCGATAATTGCTCTCTGGACGGCGGCTCCGTGGATCGCCTGGTGGATCAGCCAGCCCATCGCATCCCCGGCTCCGGACTTGACGGAAAAGCAACTGACCTTTCTGCGATGCAGCGCCCGCAAGACCTGGTATTTCTTCGAGACATTTGTGACCGCGGAGGAGAACTGGCTGCCTCCGGATAACTTTCAGGAAACTCCCTCCCCGAGGATCGCGTCGCGGACCTCGCCCACGAATATGGGCCTGACCCTGCTCGCCAATCTGGCCGCCCGCGATTTCGGGTATCTCTCGCTGGGCGGCCTGATTCAACGCACCCAGGACACGCTGGCTACCATGCAGCGACTCGAGCGGAATCGGGGTCATTTCTTCAACTGGTATGAAACCCGCACGCTCCAACCCCTCCAACCGCTCTATGTCTCGAGCGTGGATAGCGGCAACCTTTCCGGGCACCTGCTGACACTCGGTTCGGGATTACGGGAACAGGCCGACGAAAAGATTCTCACGCCACAGGTATTTGCCGGTTTGAAGGACACGGTACGAGTGCTCCGAGATTTGACGGACGGCGGTACGCATCTGGCAAAACTCGAAGCGGATCTGGAGGCCACAACACCGTCCAATCTTCGCGACGCAATCAACCTGTTGGAAAGTGCGACCAAGCAAGCGACCATGATCGCCGCTTCGCCGGAAAACCAGCAAGGGAAACTCAAGTGGTGGGCCGAGGCTCTGAAGCGGAATTGCGAGGATCACCTGGACGAATTGCGATCTCTCGCGCCCTGGTTGGCTTTGCCGGTGACAGGTCACGACAGCCGACGAGTAGAGGCCCAGACTTTCAAATCCGAAATTGGAAATCCACAACCTGAAATTGATCAGCTGGTGACGCCGGCAGCCTTGCGGCTTGAGGAGAGTCTCGCGCTACTCGACCAACCACCGACCTTGCGGGAGGTTGCGAAGCTTGAGCAAACGCTCTCTCCCCTCCTCTACGCGGCAATGCAGGACCTCACGACATCATCTTCCCGTTCCTGGAAGGAAGAAGAACATCTGATGCTGCTCTCTCGCCTCCTGAGCGAAGCAAGCGACTATGCCCGTCGCCAGATGCTCTCGCTGGAAACCCTGGCGAAGCAAAGCGATGAACTGGCTGTAATGGACTTCACCTTTCTGTTTGACTCAACGAGGGATTTGTTTTCCATCGGTTGTGACGTCGCCGAACAACGGCTGGACAACAGCTACTACGATCTACTGGCCTCCGAGTCGCGCTTGTGCAGTTACGTTGCCATCGCTTCCGGGCAAGTTCCGCAGGACCACTGGTTTTCGATGAGTCGCCTGCTCGTGGCTTCGCGCAGCGATCCGATACTCCTTTCGTGGAGCGGTTCGATGTTCGAGTATCTGATGCCGCTGCTGGTCATGCCCAACTATGAAGACACGTTGCTTGATCACAGCTGCAAAGCAGCAGTGCAGCGACAAATCGACTATGGGAAAGTACGCGGTGTGCCCTGGGGAATTTCCGAATCGGGCTACAACTGGACCGACGTTCATCTGAACTACCAATACCGCGCCTTCGGTGTGCCTGGGCTGGGCTTGAAACGAGGGTTGGCCGAGGAACTGGTAATCGCTCCTTACGCCAGCGCTCTGGCGCTGATGGTCGCGCCGCGGGAAGCGTGCGAAAACCTGCAGCGTCTCGCGGCCGAGGGAGCCACAGCTTCTTATGGTTTCTACGAAGCCATCGATTACACCCCGTCACGTCTGCCGCCGGAGGAGACAAGCGCCATCATCCGGTCGTTCATGGCGCATCATCAGGGGATGAGCCTATTGGCGATGGTCAATTTATTGAGGGGCGATCCCATGCAGCGGCGCTTCATGGCCTGCCCGCAGCTCAAGGCGGCGGACTTGCTCCTGCAGGAGCGCGTGCCCAAGGCCGTTGCGAGCGTATTCAAGAAAGATCTGGCCCTGGAGACGTCGCGGACTCCTTCGGACGAACGCGAAAACGGGACGCGCGTTTTCACGAATCCCGCGCCACCCGTTCCGGAGGTTCAACTTCTGTCCAACGGTCGCTACCATGTCGTCATCAGCAGTGCCGGCGGCGGCTACAGTCGCTGGCAGGATCTTGCGGTTACCCGCTGGCGAGAAGATTCCACGCGTGATTGCTGGGGGACGTTTGTGTACCTCCGTGATCTGGCGACGGGAGAGTTCTGGTCCACCGCGTACCAACCGACCTTGAATGCCACGGAAGGCTACGAAGCCATCTTCACGCAGTCGCGCGCCGAGTTTCGCCATCGTCGCAAAGGGCTCGAAATCCACACCCAGATCAGCGTGTCGCCGGAAGACGACGTGGAGCTGCGCCGCATCAAGATCACCAATCGCTCACCCGTGACACGCTCCATTGAACTGACCAGTTTTGCGGAAGTAGTCCTCGCCGTTCCATCCGCGGATGCGGCGCATCCCGCTTTCAGCAATCTCTTCGTGCAGACCGAATTCATGTTCAGTTCCTCCTCCATTCTCTGCACCCGCCGTCCGCGATCCCTTGAGGAAGAGCCGCCGTGGTTGTTGCATCTCATGATGGGACAAGGTGGTAACCAGGGAACGATCTCCTGCGAAACCGATCGCTGCAGGTTTGTGGGACGAGGCGGAACCCCGGCCAACCCTTCCGCGATGCAGGCCAGCGGGCCATTGTCCAACACCGTCGGCTCCGTGCTCGATCCGATAATTTCGCTGCGGCGTACGGTCTCTCTGGAGCCCAATGAAACAGCCGTATTTGACTTGGTTCTGGGTGTGACAGGAACCCGGGAGGCCGCGCTGGCACACGTGGAGAAGTACCAGAGCGCCCGAATGGCCGACCGTGCCTTCGATCTGGCGTGGACCCACAGCCAGGTGACGCTGCACCAGCTCAACGCCACTGAGTCGGAAGCTCAACTTTACAGTCACCTGGCCGCGGGGCTGATTTATGCAGACCCCGCCCGTCGGGCCAACCCAGGCGTGCTGGTCAACAACCGGCGCGGCCAGGACGGTCTCTGGAGCTACGGCATTTCGGGCGATGCGCCCATTCTCCTGCTGCGCATTAGCGACGTGGCGAAGATCGAGATCGTTCGGCAGTTGATCCAGGCGCACTCCTACTGGCGCATGAAGGGACTGACTGTCGAACTGGTCATTCTGAACGAAGACTTATCGATTTACCGCCAGTCGCTGCACGATCAGATCACCAATCTGATTTCGTCGGGAATCGATGCGCAGATGTTCGACAAGCCGGGCGGCATCTTCGTGCGACGCCTCGACCAAATTCCCAACGATGACCGGGTGCTGCTTCAATCTGCGGCCAGAGTCGTCCTGGACGATGAACTGGGCACGTTGAGGGAACAAGTGGAACATCGAATTATCATGGAGCGCTCGGCCCCGGCCCTGACACCCACCCGCTCGGGCTCAGTCGAACTACCGACGCCGCTCCCTGATCGCGATCTAATCTTTCCGAATGGCTTTGGCGGCTTCACCCGCGACGGCCACGAGTATGTCATCACTCTTCAGCACGGCCAAATGACGCCCGCCCCGTGGGTCAACGTGCTGGCCAATCCTTATTTTGGCACGGTGATTTCCGAGAGCGGTTCTGCCTACACCTGGGTCGAAAACGCCCATGAATTTCGACTGACGCCCTGGAATAACGATCCCGTCCAGGACACCACTGGCGAGGCTTTCTACATTCGAGATGAGGAGACCGGAAAGTTTTGGTCGCCCACGCCGTTGCCGGCGCCCGGCACTGCACCCTATGTCATTCGTCACGGCTTTGGCTACACCGTCTTCGAACACTCCGAAAACGGAATCGCCTCCGAGTTGTGGGTGTATGTGGCGATGGACGCCCCCGTGAAGTTCTCGGTCCTGAAACTGCGTAACGCCTCGGGGCGCCCGCGCCGAATTTCGGTCACCGGCTACTGCGAATGGGTGTTGGGCGGCCTGCGCCAGAAAAGCCTGCTGCACGTACAGACCGAGGTGGACCGCAAAACCGGCGCATTGCTTGCGCGCAATTATTACAACACGGAATTTGCCGAGCGGATTGCGTTCATTGATTTCAACAGTAAAACGAGAACACTCACCGGAGACAGGAAGGCCTTTATAGGGAGAAACGGGAACTTGTCGCAGCCAGCGGCGATGAAACAGACGCGCCTCTCCGGCAGGGTCGGCGCGGGCCTGGATCCATGCGGAGCGGTGCAGGTCACGTTCGACTTGGCGAACGGGCAGGAGTGGGAAACCCGCTTTCGCCTTGGTGTCGGCCGCAACCTGTCCGACGTCCAGCACCTGATCCAGCGTTTTCGAGGTGCGGGACGCGAGCCGTAGAGCACTCGAAGGGGTCTGGTCCTACTGGAACCGAACTCTCGGCACAGTGAACGTGGATACACCCGATCCCGCTGTGAACGTGATGGCGAACGGCTGGCTCTTGTATCAGACCCTGAGTTGCCGACTCTGGGGCCGAACGGGATTTTATCAGTCGGGCGGGGCCTACGGGTTTCGCGACCAGTTGCAGGACGTGATGGCGCTGGTGCACGCCGAACCGAAACTCACCCGCGAACATCTCCTCCGAGCCGCCTCCCATCAATTCCGCGAGGGCGACGTGCAGCATTGGTGGCACCCGCCGTCGGGACGCGGCGTGCGGACACATTTTTCGGATGACTTTCTTTGGCTGCCGTACGTCACCTGCCGCTACGTTTCGTCTCTTGCGGATACCGGCGTCCTCGACGAACAGGTTCCCTTTCTGGAAGCCCGACCGCTCAAGCCCGAGGAGGAGGCGAACTATGGGTTGCCGAATCGAACCGAAGAGTCGGCCACGCTTTACGAGCATTGCGTGCGTGCGATTGAACACGGATTGAGATTCGGCGACCACGGCTTGCCCCTGATCGGCGGAGGTGACTGGAACGATGGGATGAATCGAGTGGGCCACCTGGGACGCGGCGAAAGTGTTTGGCTGGCTTTCTTTCTCTACGACGTGCTCACCCAGTTTGCCCGCCTGGCGCGCGGTCACGGGGATCCGGCCTTTGCCGAACGCTGTCTGGCCCAGGCTCGGAAACTGCAACAGAACATCGAGCGGCACGCCTGGGACGGCGAGTGGTACCGACGCGCTTACTTCGACAGCGGCGAACCGCTCGGCTCCCGAGATAATCCGGAATGCCAGATCGATTCTCTGCCGCAAAGCTGGTCGGTGATCAGCGGCGCCGGCGATCCAGACCGGTCCCGCCGGGCGATGCGATCCGTGGATTCGCGCCTGGTAAACTCCGACGCCGGACTGATTCAATTGTTCGATCCCCCTTTCGACCGATCTCCGCTCAACCCCGGGTACATCAAAGGTTACATTCCCGGCGTCCGCGAGAACGGCGGCCAATATACCCACGGCGCAATCTGGACCGCAATGGCCTTCTGTCTCATGGGAGAAAACGAACGGGGTTGGGAACTGTTCTCACTCCTCAATCCCGTCCATCACGGTGGAACACTCCCGCAAGTTGAAATCTACAAAGTCGAGCCTTACGTCGTCGCGGCAGACGTCTACGCGGTCGCGCCGCACACAGGTCGGGGCGGTTGGACCTGGTATACGGGTTCAGCCGGCTGGATGTATCAACTGCTCATTGAAACGCTGCTGGGTGTGCATCTGGAGGGGGATCAACTACGCCTGATCCCTCGTATGCCAAGAGCGTGGAGCACCTACAAAATCCACTATCGCTTCCAGCACACGGTTTACCACATCACGATTACCCGTCTTGCCCCCGATTCTGCCGACACGAATCTTCTCTCTCTCGATGGTCAACCCCTATCTGGACAAACAATCCCGCTCCAAGACGATCGCCGTGAGCATACCGTCGAAATGAAGCTCCGCGCCGAGTGAGCAATTTTGACCAGACAGATGAGCCAACCTGAACTGATATCACCCCGCACCCTGTTTATCCTTGTGGAAATGGGGAAAGGGCGGGATAGTCATGGAGACCGACCCGCCGACCTCCTCCTAACGAGTAGTGAGGTAGATATGTCAACGCTATTGATCGTGGTCTTGGTGGTGCTATTGCTGGGCGGCGGAGGCTGGGGCTACACCCGTTGGCGGCGGTAGCGCGCACCCTCCCAGACAATCCAGACAATGGCCAGAGTTGCTCGTCCTGGAACGTTAAGCGTAGCAGGCTCATCCAGTGAGCGCGTCGATACTCAAGAGCGCCGCAGACAGGGAGGCATAGTACACCGCAAGGACCGATTTCGGATGAGTAAAACTTTGAGGTAATTTCCAACAGCCTATTGTATGATCAAGGAAAATCAGGTTTTACTCAGCCGATCGATAAATCGACCTTGCGATCAGCGTGGTGCCCTTCCACCCGCCGGAGTCCAGCGAGGCAGGGCACTCGGAGATGCCATGAAAGACAAAATCCAGCTTTACTTGATCAAACCATCCAGTTACGACGATGACGGATATGTCGTCCGCTATTTTCGGGGGGTGCTGCCGAGCAACACCCTTGCCTGTCTGGCCTCCCTGACCAGGGCAGCGTGCGCGCGGGAGCCCCTGAACAGGTTCGAATTCGACATTCATGAAATCGATGAATCGGTCATGAAAGTCAATCCCGGTCGAATCTGTAGAGCCGCGGGGAAAGGCGGCCGGGTGATTGTCTGCCTGGTCGGCGTTCAAACCCACCAGTATCCGCGGGCATCGGATCTGGCGAAGGAATTCCGGCGAGCCGGCTTGACCGTACTGATCGGCGGATTTCACGTCAGCGGACAGTTGGCAATGATTCCCGGAATCGCTCCCGAAATCCAGGAACTGCTCGACCTGGGCGTGACGGTCGTCAGGGGTGAGGTGGAAGAGAGCTGGACCGATCTGCTGGCCGATGCCGTTCACGGGAACCTCGCTCCGCTGTACGACTACTCCGAAACCAAGCCCAATCTGGGAGAGGCCCCGATTCCTCTCCAGGGCGGACCGATCATGAAGCGGTTCGTGGCGTCGAAGCACGGAACCATCGACTGCGGACGAGGCTGTCCCTTTGAGTGCAGTTTCTGCACCATCATCAACGTCCAGGGTCGGAAGATGCGGTATCGGTCTCCGGTCCTGATCGCGAATGCGATCCGGGAGAACTATCGCCGCAATGAAATGACCTTCTACTTTTTCACCGACGACAACTTTGCCAGGAATCAGGCATGGAATGAGATCTTCGATGCCCTGATCGATCTGAGGGAGAACGAACAGATCCCGGTGGAGTTCATGATGCAGGTGGATGTCCTTTCCTACAAGATCAAGGGCTTCGTCGAAAAGGCCCGTCAGGCCGGCTGCAGTAACGTGTTTATCGGCATGGAAAGCATCAATGACGAGAATTTGAAGGCTGCAAAGAAGCGGCAAAACCATGTTGATGACTACCACAATCTGATCGACGCCTACCGCAAGGCGGAGATTGCCACCCACGTCGGTTACATCCTGGGCTTTCCTTTCGACTCTCCCGAATCGATCAGTCGGGATCTCCACAGGCTCATGCACGACGTCCAACCCGACATGGCCTCGTTCTTCATCATGACCCCGTTGCCGGGCTCCCGTGATCATTCGGAAATGCATCGCGAGAACCGGTATATGGACCCCGACTACAACAAGTATGACTCGCAGCACGAGACCATGGACTACCCACACTTTCCGGATCAAGGGAGCCTGCGTGCCGCCTACGAGAACGCGTGGCTGAGCTTTTACAGCTTCGAGAACATGTGCCGCGTCCTGCGCCGGGCTCCCCGACGCAACTACTGGAACCTGTTCGGCAATTTCTTCTGGTACAAGAGCGCGGCGGTCATCGAGAAGCGACATCCAATGATGGCCGGATTGCTCCGCCTGAAGGGCCGCCGCGAGGTTAGGCCCGGCGTCGAACCGCTGCCGAGGCGAGCCTACTACGTCGAACGCGCCCGGGACCTGAGCCACCTGGTGACCGCCAGCTTTCAGCTCCTGCTGGAAATGCAGCTGCTTTGGCTGGAGACTCGCTCGAAGTCTCCAACCGAACAGCGGGTGCTGGAGGAACTGAGGCAACTGCGCAGCGGTGACGCCTTCAAATCAAGTGTGGCGGAGATCCAGACCGCATATCTGCGAGCCCGTGCCACCTTGCCTGAACTTCAGGTACCTTCCCGGGTCCGACTCTTTTGCCGAAAATGGAACCCGCTCTCTTCCTTCAGCGGATTCTATCTGTCTCAGGATGTTCTGGGGTTCTGGGAAGATTGCTTGCACAACCTGCAGAAGAGGCGCTTTTTCGATCTGCCCATTCGGACGATGATGAGTCGATTCCTGCTGGACTTCAGGCTTTCGATTCACTTCGCCACCGCCTGGCTGAGAAGACTCGACGCCTAGCCGACACGCGGAGACACCCCCGGATTTCGCTTGGGTGATTCCCGTGGACCAAGGTCCGGGAACCGAGGGTGCTTGCGTCCAAGAGGGGTACGGCATGGGCCAGATGTCGCTGACAGCCTGAGCCCCTGAGTGACGGATAGCTCTTGGTGCCGACCCCACTGTCCGGGGATTTCTCACCAAAAGCGACTGGGAAAGATGTCTTTTCTGGCCACTGTTCCCGAGCAACTGTCTCGTGAGGGCAATTCTCCATCGTGGCTAGCGACGTTACTTTCCGTTTCCCGACAGTCACTGCTGACTGATTCATGGGTGGGTTCACAAACCCTATATAAGTACCTATTAAGGGATTATGGACCCAGCTGGAAGATTGCCGGCATTGTACCGCTTGTCGATGTGCCGGCCGGGTATCCCGCGTCGCTGCTCTTGGCCGTAGCGGCAAGTCGGGGTAGCATCCCCCCGACTAACCTCTCGATTATCAATCCGCCTGTCTCAGTATTCCGCCTTCAAGTGGATGGCAATCGCCTCCTCCGGCAGGTTGAGCTTGCGCAGGAGCTGCTCGTAGCGGGGATCGTCGCGTAGGGAGTCGAAGCGGATGTCCGCCACGAAGGGTCTCGGATCGTACGGGCTATATGTCTTTTCCATGTACGCAAACGCACGATCTTTATCCCCGGCAAGTGAATACGCCGCGGCGATGTCATACTCCTGATCTTGCCGTTCAACGGCGCGGTCCGCCCAGACCTTCCAAACGCCCTTTAGCCCTGATTCTTGGAACGCTTTTCGATATTCCTCCCGATCCTCCTCGGGTTCACTGTTCTCCATTGAATTTTGCATGACTGAGGCAAGGGCTTTCTCGTCCTGCCCCAGAGCCTGATAGCACAGGAGCTGCAACCAAGGAGTCTCGACGAAGTTTCCGGGACTTGTTAGTTTCCAGCGCCTTGTCAAATTTGCGCAGGAAGTAGTACTGGTACGCGAGGAGTGCCGGTCTGAGATTCCGAACCGGGATCCGCAATCCTTGCCATGCCGTTTACTGTTTCGACAGCCTGTTCATGGCGGCCCATCCAATGCAGGAAATAGGGATAGGAAATGTAGCAAGAAGCGCATCCGACCGAAGCCTTCGGGCCGTCTCGAACTCGGCTTCCGCACCCTTCCAGTCTCGCTCAGTGGAAAAGAGGAAAAGTCCCATCCAACGATGAGCAGCCGGCAAGGTTGGGTCCAGTTCCAGAGCTTTCCGGGCAAAGTGCTTGCTTTTTGCGAGCCCATCCGGCGAATGAGTTTCGCGGGAAAGCCACCAATTGGCAGAGGAGAGACCCACGTAAGCGAGCGCAAATCCGGGGTCTTTCTTCTATGGCACGCTCGAAGTATTGGATGGCGGTTCGAAAATAAACGGCTCTGTGTTTAAGCGCTCCATTGGCCTCGTCCGTTAGGAAATCGGCTCTCAAGTAATCCTCGTAAGCTTCCTGGTTCTCGGTCGGCCGCCGGACCAATCCGGCCTTCCTCCTCTCCGGTCAACTCCAGTTGCAAGCCGCCGGTTATCTTTCCGACGATCTCCTCTTCGATCTCAAAAACGTCACTAAAAGGACGGTGGTATTTTTCCCCCCAGAGGACCCGGTTCTCCACCCCATCGCTCAATTCCACCCCGATGGAAAGCTGGTTCCCGACCTGCAAAATCCAGCCCTGCAGGATGGCCCGGACGCGAAGCTGGTTTGCAGCCCCGGAAGCATCGACCTCTTCGTTTCGGAAACGGCTAAGGTTACTGGTGGGGATTACTCTAACTCCTTTGAGGCCGGAGAGCCTCGCGCTCAGACTGGAGGGTATCTCGGTACAGAGGTAATCCGCTTCAGGGTCTCCCGTTTCGTTCCTGAAAGGCAGGATCGCAATCGAGTCGATCGGACCTTCAGCTGACCTCTTTCGGGATCAACTGCCAGATCAGCAGTCCAACGATCACCACGAGCAGCATTCCCCCCGCGCCGAGAGCTGCTGGATGGCGCCAGAACGGTCTCGGGGCTGGATCTACCCGTGCGTCTGATTGCCCTGTTGAGCCTTCAACGATGAGACAGGCGCGATTAGCCGATAGCCCCGTCTGGGCAGCGTCTGAATGAAGGTAGGGTTCTTCGCATCATCACCGAAGGCTTTTCGCAGTTCGGAGATGGCGTTGGTGAGGACCTCGTCGGTGACGAAGGTATCGGGCCAGACTGCGCGGATGATCTTCTCCTTGGGCAGGAGATCATCTGGCATGCCGGGCAAGATAAACGTAGCACCTCCATCACCTTGGGTTCGAGTTGGAATTGCTCCTCACCCCGGGTGATCGTGCCTATATCCGGCTGGACCTGCCAGTCGCCGACTCGGAAACCCGGTTCCATGAGTCGCCCCTCCGGAAGACGTTGAGTCGAGTTTAACAACCGACTCAACTCTCGGACAACGATTCGATGTATACAGCTTCGATCGGTCGCAGTAGCCGTTCGATGGGCCTCAGTACCGAATTTCCTCTTCGGCGGAGTGCCCCGGAAATCCGCACCGATTTCGTCTTCTCGGCAACTCACTCATCTTTTCCTGCTTACGCATCCTTTGAACTCCCTTTGAATTCCCTGATGGAAAGGTTAGCCCTTTCTTTGACCCCCTTCAGGACTCCCTGAGCACCCGCCCTGTTCTCCTCGGCTTGACCACCACAGCCAAGGAGAACGGGCCATGAAAACCCTTCCGATCGCATTGTTGTTTCTGGTGACTTTTGAACCCCTTTTAGCCGCCCCGATCCCGCAACCATCCGAGGAGATCCCATTTCGCCTCTACCGGAACTACATGATTCTGGTCGAAGGCCGGATCGGTTCGCTCGACGGTCTGACCTTCCTGATCGACACGGGCGCCAGCACCCCGGTTCTGAGTACGCTACACGGCCAAGCGGCTGGGGCTGAAGAGACAGTCGAGGAAGGCCTTTGCCTACGGCCGGGAGATCGAAACGAAAAGCGCCATCGTCCACGACCTCTACATCGGGCAGACCCGGCTTGGGCCGGTTCCCGTTCTGATCGCCGACCTCGCTTCGCTGCTGCCCCAGATCGGCAATCGCATCGACGCTATTATCGGGATGAACTCGCTGATCCGGGTCCCGCTTCGGATCGACTTCGAATCCCGGCTGCTGACGCTTCGGCCGACCGATTCTCTCCCGATCTCAAACCCATCGAGTATCAGGCCAGCCTCCCGTGTGACCGCTTCCATTGAGACCAGTCCGATAAGGCTGCTCGTCGACACGGGCGCCAGTCAACTGATTGTCTTCGGGGAGCGGCAGAAGGCGCCAAGAAACAGAAAGTGCTCGGCAGCAAAATCATCTTCCACCTTGGCATTCACGATGAACTGAAGTGGGTGCGCTTCTCGGAAATGACGTTGGGATCCAGCCGCTGAGAGCAGGTTAACGCTTATCGGTTGGATTCTCCGATCAGTCACTACCCCGGCATGGCAGGGATCGCGGGACTGGCTGCGCTTGGATTCAGCAGTGTCCAGTTCGACTGGAGTCAAGACCAGATGAGTTGGATTCCGGTAGCTCCCAACGGTCGCTGCGCGCGACCAATCTGGGATGATGAGTCAACGTCTGGAAGTGGCGTTGAGTTCGAGACGTGGCTGGAGTTTCTACAATCGTCAGTTGCTCCGCTCGATCTGGAGCAGTTCGATCCCCCGCTGATACTCCCGGATCCATTCATCAAGGTGAATGGGGCGCTTCCCGCAGCAATGGGTGATGGCCTGCTCGATCTCTGCTGGTTCCAGCCGCGTATCTCCCTGCTTGAAGGCCTCGAGGATGAACTTCTGGAACTTGCGCTGATGGAGGGGATGGGGCATGACCCAGTCAACGGTGCGGGCAAAGGCTTCGAGCTTCTGAAGGGTGGCCGGGTGCATGAGTGAGAATATACACCTTTTCTTCACCACGAAAAAACCACGTATCTGAACCTCATTGAAACACCGCGGTCGCCAAGAGATGTTCATTCCTCAGGGCGAGAGTAACCGAACCGTAGCTCGAGATCTTCAGGATCGACACCCTTCGAGAGTCCGGCGTGGATGCCTTTCCATGTCCGGCCACCGTCGTCGGTCCGGAAGACGTCGAACTGGCCGTTATAGTCGTCTCCGCCGATGACCATCCACCCGGTTGCGGAGTCAATGAAGAAGACGCGCATGGATTCCACTCGGGTGGCCGGGTAGGTCCAACCGCGACACTGCCACGTCTGCCCACCGTTTGTCGTCTTGCAGAGGCTCAGAATCATCGGTCCCCCTTCATCCAGATCTACCGGCGTTCCCCACCAGTACCAGCCTAACTCTGGATCGGAGAATTGGAAACCCGACAGGAATTCTTCCCAAGCTCGCACTCCCTTGGGGCCCAAATGCCTCCAATGGGCGCTGAGATCGTCGCTTCGAAACAGTGGGATCGAGGGGCTCGAGGTCCCGGCACAGAGCCCAAATCGTACTTCCAAATCGGTGCAGTATGGGTGCCGAGTATTTGCAGGGCGGCAGACTCGTCCGGGCCCATGTGGTCCCGCCGTTGTCGCTGAGGAGCATCTCCATTCCTGAAGGCATATCGAGGCGATAATTGGAGAGCAGGGCAATGGAGTCATCGAAAGCCACCAGACTCGGCCACCGACCGAGATCGAGCGGGGCAAACTCAAAGGTTCCTCCCCCATCGGTGGTTCGCGACAGTACCCGGAAGTCCGTATCCCAGAGTTCGCCGGACATGCTCAGGTGGTCGATCAGGAACCACCCGACGTCTCGGCTGACGATACTCATCCCGCCCACGCCCCACCAACCGTTTTTGAACTGGTCTTCGAGCCCACCGGCTTTCAAGATCCCGGGCAGGAGTTCGGTCCACGAGTCGCCACCGTCGGTCGTTCTGACGAGTCCACCGTCCCCGTCCGCTGTGCCGTAGTAGCCAAATTCGTCATCGACGAACCAGCCCACAGCGCTGATTGCTGCTCCGTTTCCCAGAGCGTTTGGATCTTCTTCAGGGATGTTCCCTTCGGGGTCCGGCGGAGGCGGAATGCCCATGGAGAGGTGATAAGGAAGGGTCTGGAGTTGCCGCCATGTGACCCCGCCATCTTCGGTCTTGTAGATTCCACGAGTGCCGATTATCCATCCCGTGTTACGGCTGGTGAACTGGACCTGTTTGCAGGCATATTGCGGGAAGTATGTTGCCCGGATTTCTGCTGAGAATAGGCAGGTCAGACCGATGGACACAGCAATCACGAGGGCGGATCGGAGTGTGCCGAATTGCTCCCTGAAGATGATCTCTTCAAGTGGCCTCCGCTGTCATCCATGATTGAACCACTTTCATCTATTTGAAACCCGGATGGATGCATTGTTCCCAATTCGGCTGCTGGCAGACAAGCTGCATTCACTCAGGGGGCTCCGGTCCGTTCGGGACGATGGTGATTCTTGTTCTGTAGTCGGTCCCCGGAACGCTAACCTTCACCTTGGACAGGTCTTCCAGAGAATCAACCGATGAGCGGTAGCCTAACGTGTATTCATGTTCCTGCTCGCTCAGGAAGACACGGACTCCTTCCTTCAGCCCAGCGAGTTCGGCGCTGATTTCGAACACCACCGGCAACTTCAGAGTGGTTCCGCCGGTAGCTGATGCAAGACTGCCGAAGGTGTAACCTCTATCCATCATGTCCCGGTTGTCAAAGACGATATTACTGAGTCGGGCGCCCGACTGAAGGAGTCGCCTTCTGATCTCACCCTTGCTGTAAATACTACTGTTTTCCTCGCCATCCGAGATGAGGATGATGAGCCGTCTTGAGAACGCCGCCTTTCTCTCCAGCTTCTCGGCAGCGAAGAGCAGTGCATCGGTTGCCCGGGTGCGGCCTTGCAGAATCTTTTCGACGGGGAGTCTTGCAGATTGGGCTTCTGCTTCGTCGAAGTCCTTCAACACCAGAATTTCCTCCCCGAACGTGAGGAGGCAGGATTCCCCGGCCTGTCCACCTGACCGGGCAAGTTCATCAATCGTCCTCTCTACAAGGAGGATCGCCTCGGGAGTTGGTCTAGGATGACGACCGGGAGTCATTTTCTGAAATAGGTCCATCATCGAACCGCTCAGGTCCAAGACGATTACAACGCTGGCTAGCTGCCGGTCTGAATTGAACTCTTCGATGTAGTTACAGTATATTTTTGGGTTCCGGCAAGAGCCATTGTTTTAAATTTCTTTCCTTCTGTTTTTAGCAGCGTCTCGGGAGTTGCACCGAGCCAGAGTCCCATTTTTGGATGAAAAAAAATGTAAACAAAGGCCGTGGAATAAGAGGCCAATAGCTCCTGAAAAAGTGCTAAGGGCTGTTTCCCATGCAGCTCTACTGCTTCTTTTCGCGAAAGCACAACTTTTTGCAGCTCTCCTGTCTGAAGTTTTTGAAGTGCTTTTTCCACGAGCGCAAGATGATCTTCTTTCTGTTGTAAAGATACTTCAGAAGATATTCCTGCGGAATGGACAGCCTCCGCAGAATACCCTTCAAAAATGACATTTTTGGAACCCTTCTCAGGAATAAAAACCGCAGGGTTTTTATCATCAAAGGGCGCGAACGCAAATCCGCTTTCAGAAAAATCTTTGACGAGGTGTAATTCTTCAGATTCCTGCAAAAAAGCAGAAATTACAGTTTCATCAGGTTTCCTATAGGCAACGAATGGCAGGTTTTCTGAAAGATGCTTCCGCAGAGGTTCCAAAAAGGGCATTTCAGCCATTAATTTTTGTTTTTAGGTAAGGTAATAGTGGTCAGTTTCACAACAGAGATTAGGATGTCCTGCTCATCTGTGATCCTGATGTTCCAAAGTTGTGTGGTGCGGCCTTTATGGAGATAAGTCGCCTTGGCGAAAACAAATCCTTCAGAAATACTCTTGATATGATTGGCAGAAATCTCAATGCCTCGGACGAAAAAATCATTAGTGTCCAAAAAAACGTAACTGGCAAAGCTGCCAACACTTTCGGCCAGTGCAACCGTGGCGCCCCCGTGAAGCACACCATCTGGCTGATGCACTTTTGAAGTAACAGGCATCCTGGCTACCAGGTAATCCTCCCCAACTTCAATGAACTCAATATCAAGAGTTTCCATAAGGGTGTTTTTAGAAACTTTTTTTGAGAGCTCCAGGATTTCCTCTTTGGTCATAGCAAATAGATTGGTTTCTTTGTAAAAGTACAAAACCACCAGAGAATGATGAACGAAAAGCAGGTTTCTTACAGATCAACCAATACCTACAGTACGCTCAATGAAAATACACCAGAGACAAAAAATGTTTGGGTTGTTTTCCACGGTATTGGTTACCTAAGCAGGTACTTTCTGAAGTATTTCCGGCACTTGAACCAGAAGGAAAACTACATTATCGCGCCACAGGCACCTTCTAAGTACTACCTCAACGGGAAATACGAACATGTTGGTGCTTCCTGGGCTACAAGAGAGAACACAGAACAGGAAATGGAAAATGTTCTTGCCTATCTTGATGAAGTTTATAAAAAAGAAGATCTCAAAAATGCCAAAAATCTTATTCTTTTTGGATATTCCAGGGAGTTTCAATAGTTTCGAGGTGGGTGGCAAGAAGGAAAATTGAATGCTCAAGATTGGTTCTTCATTCCGGCAGACTCCCGCAGGAATTACAAGCTTCAGATTTCACATTTTTGGAAGGTACAGAGATCAATTTTGTGTACGGTAAAGAAGATCCTTTTGTCAACGAAGAATTCCTGAAAATTGAAGATAAAAGGATCAAGGAATTATTTCCGAAGAACCTGGAGATTATCGCTTTTGACGGCGGACATGAGGTAAATAAAGAAGTGATCTCGAAATTCACATAATTTATAACATTTCGTATTTTGATGATAAAGTAATAGTCTCTCACATGGTTGAAAAAGTTCTCCCAAAAAAGGTTTCAGTACTTAAAAGTATTGGTCCCGGCTTTCTTTTAGCAGGTGCAGCAATAGGAGTTTCGCATTTAGTACAGGCTACGCGTGCCGGTGCAGATTACGGTTTTATCCTTATTTGGGTACTTGTTCTCGCATGCGTCTCGAAATATCCATTCCTGGAATTCGGGCCGCGCTATGCTGCCGGCACCGGCAACAATCTCATAACCGGTTATAGAAGCCTTGGGCGATTCTCGTACTGGACGTATGTTGCGATCACCATAGGAAGCATGTTTATTATACAGGCAGCCGTTACTATTGTCACTGCAGGATTGGCTGAAAGGTTATTTCAAACTGGTTGGAGCCCATTTGTGTGGAGCCTGATCATTCTTGCTTTATGTATTGCGGTTTTATTAATTGGGAAATACCCGGGATTAGATAAAAGCATGAGAATTATTGTGACTTTTCTGGCCCTGGCGACGCTGTTTGCAGTTTTTATGGCATTTGGTGCCGGGACTGTAGAAAAGACAATAACCACAGAATCTCCGTCACTCTGGACTACGGTTAGTATTGGCTTTATGATCTCGTTTATGGGCTGGATGCCTATTCCTCTTGATGCTGCTGTTTGGCATTCCATCTGGACTAAAGAAAAAGCAACCTTCAGTAAACAGGCACTCTCGGTTAAAGCCGCGTTTGTAGATTTTAATGTGGGCTACATTGGAGCCTCGGTTATTGGCTTGCTTTTCTTTTTACTGGGTGTGCTCGTAATGTTTGGCAGCGGTGTTTCCTTTTCGGCTAACAGTGTAGAATTTTCTTCTCAACTTGTTGACCTTTACGGAAAGACTTTGGGAGCATGGAGTAAACCTTTGATTTCTATAGCCGCTTTTGTGACCATGTTTAGTACTGTTCTAACAGTGACCGATGCCTATCCACGTGTTATTTCTGAACTAAAACAGTCTAACCAGGATAAACCGGAAGACATAAAGCTTAAGTGGAAAACCTACACAATCTGGATCTTTATTGTTCCTATTCTTTCACTGGGCATTCTGTATTTCTTGTCGGGATCTTTTATCCACCTAATCGATTTTGCCACCGGACTCTCATTTTTGTCTGCTCCTTTTCTTGCCTGGTTCAATTACAAACTTGTAACCGGAGACCAAATGCCGGCAGAAAGCCGTCCGGGAAAGATTTATAAGATCTTCAGTCTTTTTTGTTTTGCATTACTAATAGGCTTCAATCTCGTTTATCTTTATTATCATTTTGTTTTATAAAAAAACAGCCCCGAGGATCGGAGCTGTTTTGTGGCCTTTTTGAGAGGTCTATTTTTGATTCGCCTGGAACCCTGGGCTCCTGTGAAGGAACTCTTCATACAACTGCGTATGACGGCTAACCATAGGAATTTTCCATCCCCTAATGAAGACTTCTTCTACATTAGTGGAGGTTTCAAAAGGATCACCGGTAGAAATAAATAGGGTAGCCTGCTTTCCAACTTCAATAGAACCTAATTGATCTGCAACCTGGAATAGCTCCGCGGGAACAATAGTGATAGCTTTTAATGCATCTTCTTTTGACATTCCATATGCAGCAGCAAAGCCGGCATTGTACGGAAGGTTCCGAACATTTTCTGTATCCATTGTGCGAATAGCGACTTTCACACCGGCTTTTTTGAGAATTCCGGGGTTCGCATAAGGCTTATCAAAGCGGTCATAATCCTGTGAAGGTGTACTCAAAGTGGGACCCACAATTACAGGAATATTGGCTTTGGCAAGCTCATCTGCTACACGAAATCCATCACTAACGCCTGTGAAAACTGCTTTGATATTTTTTTTCTGCACCCATTCAATCGCCTTTTTTATATCATTGGCCTTATTAACCTCAATAAGAAGCGGCACTTCCCTTCTGTAAACCGGGAGAAGGGCTTTCATCTCTGGGTAATATCCTAGTTCCACAGAAGTAGAACCTGCTGCTTTTGCACTGTCAATTCTGTGATACTGTTTCTACTTTTTGCCAAACTTCATTAAGATCTTTCATAGCTTTCTCTGAAGCTTTTTTGATCTCTTCATCAGACCGCCTGTCCCACCAGCCTCTTTTTCCGCTAGCTGGAAAGTTCATAACAGGAGCTGAAAAATCAGTATACATTTGTTGAGGTGTATAACCGTGAAGGTTTATTAAAGCTGCTGTTCCCGGAAATAATCCTCCTGAAGGAGATGCAAGAACAGTTGTCACACCGCTTACCCGCGTTACGGGGATAAGCGCAGAATTAGGATTCACTGCAGTCAAGGCTTCCATTTGAGGAATTACTTCACCTACTTCATTGAAATCTTGTGTTAGGCTTACAGAACCAACTTCTGATAGTCCTAAATGCGTACCACCATCTATCATTCCTGGAAAGATATGTTTCCCTGATGCATCAATCACCGTAAAATCCTGCCCATAAGAAACATCTTTTCCTACCGCAGATATTTTTCCGTCTTTAATAAGAACCGTGGCGTTCTCAAGTGTTCCCTTTGTAATGGTATGAACGGTAGCGTTAGTAAGGGCATAATTGCCGTATTCAGCTTTCGGACTTTGCGCCTGCAAAAATCCAAGGTTCAATACTGCCAGTATGAGAGTAAATATTGTTTTTTTCATTGTACTAGTTTTGTGTGTTTAGGAACAACCATTCTGTGTTCGCCATACATTTTTTCCTGCTCTGTCATTTCTCTGGTGACATCAATTTCTTCCGAAGGATTAACGTAAATTCTTACATCATCTTTATCTTCTTTAATATCGAAGTACTTTACACCGTCAACAAAAGTCATTTGCGGTACTGCATAAACAGAAAGCGGATGATTTTCAAAAATGACCACGTCCCCGTCTTTGCCAACCTCAAGCGAACCAACTCTATTTTCAATACCTAATTGTTTCGCCGGATTAATTGTAATCAACTCAAGAGCCTGTTGATCTGTAAGCTTCCCATATTTCTGAGTTTTGGCTGCTTCATGATAAAGGTGCCTGATCAATTCTCCACTATCAGAATTGATTGAAGTTGTGACCCCATTCTGGGTTAGGATCGCGGCATTATAAGCAGTAAGAATAATAAACCTCAAATTTGTAAGCCCACCAGTCAGCAAAAACCAACGCCATCGCACCGAATTCAGCAATTTCAGGAGCTACTTTGAAAGCTTCGTTTGCATGTTGAAAGACCAGCTTTTTGATTCCGTAGTCTTTAAAAACATCGATAAGCATAAGGATCTCATCTGCGCGGTAGGAGTGACAGTGAACAATGATGTTACCTCGCAAAATGTCAGCTATGACTTCTTTGCGAAGGTCATAAACAGGAGGAGCTCCTTTATATCCTCTTTTGTTTTTATTCTGGTTGTACTCATCCCATGCTTCCATATATTCTTTTGCTTCAGAAAAAGAACGTCTGAAGACCTGTTCCACACCCATTCTTGTACGGGGAACCAATCCGCTGCCTTCTCCGTGTACTCTGGTAGGATTTTCTCCCAGGGCAAATTTAATCGTCCTTGGAGCACCTTCCATTCTGATGTCTTCCATCTTGACTGTTCCCCAACGATGTTTGATGGTTTCGCTTTGTCCACCAATAGCGTTGGCCGAACCATGCAAAGCATGAGAAATTGTCACTCCACCTGCAAGAGCTCTATATATCGAGACGTCTGTTGGATTAAGAGCATCTCCGGTCCAAACCTCAGCAGTTACCGGACTCGTAGCTTCATTAACTGCATCGAGTGCTATATGAGAGTGCGCGTCAATGATTCCCGGCATTACATATTTACCCGAGGCATCTACGACTGTTGCTCCTGAAGGTGCATTAAGACCTTGCCCAATGGCAGAAATTTTTCCATTCCTGATGAGCACATCTGTGTTTTCTTTAGTTCCGTCGGTAATGGTGAGCACTGTACCATTCTTGATAAGAACATCCCCTTTTTTCACCTGCGCAGTTAAAATGCTGCCCAGAAGAAGGAAGCTGATCATTATAAAAAGTGAAAATTGCTTTTTCATTATGTGTTTTTAGATTTTAAGATTTTTGCCCAGGGATTATTTAGAAGGACTTTTTGTTCCTGTAACGGCGTATTCCTCGCCCTCGGCGCTAAAAGTTCCGCTTAAATTATCATCATTAATAGTTAACACTGCCAGGATGTTCATTCTTTGACCCTGAATGGTTATATCAAAATTGAATGATAACTTGTTTTCAGTTAAGACAACTTCCCGAATAGCAGTTTCCTCATTGGTCATCGTGTTAGAAATAGTACCTGAAAGGGTTCCTTCCTGGTTCTTTAATTCTAATGTTCCGGTTACAGGACCTTCGGGAGACTGAAGTTTGTAAGTCCAGGTACCGGCAATTTCTTCTGCTTTCTTGGGGTCTGCCTTCTTTGCGGGCTTGTCCTCATACTCAAACAATTTACCTTCAACCATAACAAACCTCACCTTAGAATCTTTTTCAAAATATGGTTTCGAAGAAATTAAAAGATTTGCCATTTTACCATTTTCAACCGTTCCTGCCAATTTGGTGACACCAAGCATAGAAGCCGGGGTAGTCGTAAGTGCCGCAAGTGCTGCATCTTGAGATAAACCTGCCTCTACCGCTTTCTGCAGCACCTTTTGAACATCTGCTGGTTTAACATCAACACCAGAGAACCCGAAAGGGATTCCGGCTTTTGCATACTGACCAAGTTGTTCGTAATATTTTTTTGTGAATTCCTCTTTACGGGCTTCTAATCTTTGCTTCTCCTGAGACTTTGTCTCTGTTTTAGCAGAATCCTTTTTCTCCTCTTTCCATTCCGGCATATCTAAGCTAAAAAGAACTTTAGCCTTCGCAGCTTTAACATCTCCTATCAAATCCCATCCTTCTTTGAGGTCTGAAATCACAAGATCAAAACCAAGATCTTTTTGTAGTAGCATGGCGCGCTGTGCTGCTAAAACCTCTTTTGCATTAAAGGCAACAGGTATCTTTTTCTCAAGAACAGGAAAATAAGCCTGTAGGGTACTGTTGTATCCAGGTCTTTCTCTCCCCGCGGGATCTGTTAAGTAAAGTTCCCTAAACTTTTTGGCCTGTTCTGCCTGGCGGTATAGTTCTCGGTGCTTTGCCATTACTCCCAGGATATTCGAAGGATACATTCTTCTTGCTCCTTCAAAAGTTGCAAAAAAGGCAGTCTCCGGGAGTAATACCAACTCTCCTACAGTTTTGCCGTTAAGCAGCACAACACCGGCAGTACCAGGTAACATGCCTCCAGAAGGGGCTGTTTGTGCCATTGTAAAGCCTGCCATTCTCCAGTCGTCTATAGACTTATCAGAAGGATCCAGATATTGATCTATCTTTCTATCTGGTGTGATTCCTGCCAGATCATTAGGAGGATTACCAGGATCTTTTACTTCAGGACGATTTTTGCTCTCAGGCATTTTGATACCTACATGAGACATTCCTAAAATAAATCCGGGGTAAAGATACATGCTATCTGCCTTAATGATCCGTGCACCAACCGGTACGTTTACACTCGCACCTACATTGGCTATTACTCCATCTTTAATTAATACAGTCCCCTTTGTGATCATTTTTCCGGGTGAAGGAACAATATTAACATTGGTTATTGCCACCGTACCCGTTACAGGGGCCAAATCAATATCCTGTGCATGCAAATGCGGCAGGACGAACAACAAGAACAAAAATGTCCAGGTAATTTTATTCATAATTTGTTTGTTAAAAAATTAAGAAGCTGAATATAAAAATAAAATGAAGAATATTCCTGCCTCTCAAATGAAAAAAGGTGAAAAAGAATGAATAAAGTTATTTGTAACAAAAAAAAACGCAACCCAAATGGGTTGCGCTTTCACTTTTATACCCTAAACCCTCTCCTTCTTTTAAGTGAGGTCGGTGGGGGTTTAGATCCCTCCTAACGTCGGGATAAGCCATTCACAAGGTTTTGCTTTACAAAACCTGTTCTCTGCTTATTTCACTTCTTCGAAGTCTACGTCCTCAACATCGTCACCTTGCTTAGAGTCACCTCCGGCTTCTCCACCGGCAGGTCCTCCCTCGGCTCCGGTTGCACCTTGTTGTGGTCCACCCGGCTGTCCGCCTTGCTCGGCTTGTGCTTTGTACATTTCTTCTGAAGCTGCTTTCCATGCCTCATTGATCTTGTCCAATGCAGGCTGAATAGTGTCTACTTCTTTTGTTTCGTAAGCTTTCTTCAACTCTTCCAAAGCGTCTTCGATAGGCTTTTTCTTGTCATCAGAAAGTTTATCACCAAATTCTTTCAGCTGTTTTTCAGTCTGGAAGATCATTGCATCAGCTTCATTAAGCTTATCAACTTTTTCTTTGGCTTTCTTATCGGCATCAGCATTAGCTTCAGCTTCCTGCTTCATCTTTTGGATCTCTTCTTCAGTAAGACCTGAAGAAGCCTCAATTCGAATATCCTGAGATTTACCGGTTGCTTTATCTGTAGCGCTTACTTTGATGATACCGTTGGCATCGATATCAAAAGTTACTTCAATTTGAGGTATTCCTCTTGGTGCCGGTGGAATTCCGTCAAGGTGGAATCTACCAATAGTCTTGTTATCATTCGCCATTGGACGCTCTCCCTGCAACACGTGGATCTCAACAGAAGGCTGATTGTCGGCCGCGGTAGAGAATACCTGTGATTTCTTGGTAGGAATGGTTGTGTTAGACTCGATCAACTTGGTCATTACACCTCCCATAGTTTCAATACCAAGAGAAAGCGGAGTTACGTCAAGAAGCAATACGTCTTTTACGTCTCCGGTAAGTACACCACCCTGGATAGCAGCACCAATTGCCACAACCTCATCTGGGTTTACACCTTTAGATGGTTTCTTTCCGAAGAATTTCTCAACTTCTTCCTGGATCTTAGGGATACGGGTTGATCCACCAACAAGAATTACCTCGTCAATATCACTTTTTGAAAGACCTGCATCGCTAAGCGCTTTTTGCACAGGATCCATAGAACGTTTTACCAAAGTATCGGCAAGTTGCTCAAATTTAGATCTTGTCAAAGTCTCTACAAGGTGTTTAGGCCCTGAAGAAGTTGCAGTTACGTAAGGCAGGTTGATTTCGGTTTGAGAGGAAGATGAAAGCTCAATTTTAGCTTTCTCTGCAGCCTCTTTCAAACGCTGAAGTGCCATTGGGTCTTTTCTAAGGTCGATATCTTCCTGCTTTCTGGAAAGTATCTGCAAGCCAGTCGATGATCACCTCATCAAAGTCGTCACCACCAAGGTGAGTATCACCATTTGTAGAAATTACTTCAAATACTCCGTCTCCCAATTCAAGGATAGAGATATCGAAATGTACCACCACCAAGGTCATATACAGCGATCTTTTGATCCTGTGATTTTTTGTCCAATCCGTAAGCAAGTGCAGCAGCAGTTGGTTCGTTGATAATACGTCTTACTTTAAGACCTGCGATCTCCCCGGCTTCTTTTGTAGCCTGACGCTGAGAGTCATTAAAATATGCAGGAACGGTAATAACCGCTTCTGTAACTTCCTGTCCAAGATAATCCTCAGCAGTTTTCTTCATTTTCTGAAGGATCATTGCTGAAAGCTCTTGCGGAGTGTACATACGTCCGTCAACCTGAACACGAGGAGTGTCGTTATCTCCTTTCACCACTTTATAAGGAACTCGTCCTGCCTCTTTAGAAGATTCAGAATATTTGTTCCCCATAAATCTTTTAATGGAAGAAATGGTTTTCTGCAGGGTTGGTTACAGCCTGGCGTTTAGCAGGATCTCCTACTTTTATTTCGCCTCCTTCTACAAAAGCAATTACAGAAGGAGTAGTTCTTTTTCCTTCGGCGTTAGGTATAACCGTTGGCTCATTACCCTCCATTACGGCAACGCACGAGTTGGTAGTACCTAAGTCGATTCCAATAATTTTACTCATAATTCTATAGGTTGTTATTTGTTGTTTCCAAAAATTTTTAATCATCCACTTAAAGTCAATCATTATGCCACCGGAAATTATATGACAGGATGTCATTTTTGAGCTGCTAAGGCGGCCATATGAGGCATAAAGCCAGACAAAATTGTCAAAGGTTTTTATTCTGATTTCTTTAACAGGATGCTTACCTTTGCCCGCTAAAGTTTTGGGATGGAAAGTATCAGTGTTTTTGATATGCTAAAAATAGGAGTTGGACCGTCCAGCTCCCACACCTTAGGCCCCTGGCGTGCCGGGGAAAGATGGATCAAAGAACTCAAGGAGTCAAAGAAGTTTGACCTTGTCGAGGGTGTGACCATTAATCTCTACGGAAGCCTTTCCCTTACCGGAAAAGGACATGCCACAGACCTTGCTTCTGTGCTGGGACTTTTAGGTTATGATCCTGTCACCATTCCTGTGGAAAATATTGATCCCGAGATCAACAACATCAAAACTTTTCACCGGCTTAACCTGAACGGCGAGCGTTCTATTGATTTTAACCTCGAAAACGATATCGTCTTTCACAAGAAGTTCCTTGCCGTTCCATCCAAACGGAATGAAATTCACGGCCAGACTTATCTAACGGAAAAACCACCTCCTCTACCTTCTACTCCATCGGTGGCGGATTTGTAGTAAAAGAGGAACGGAAAAATGCCAAAAAGCAGCTTCAAAAATTCAAGGAATTTCCTTTTCCTATAGTAAAAGGAACCGACCTTGCCCATTTCTGTAAACAGGAGAAGAAAAAGATCTCTGAGATCGTTTATGAAAATGAAAAATCCCTTCGCACTGAAGAAGAAATAGACGCCGGACTCAAAGCTGTTTGGGATGTCATGCTGGAATCCATGTATCTGGGTTGTCATACTGAAGGCACCTTGCCCGGAGGATTAAACGTGCGCCGACGAGCTCCCGATTCTCATAAAAAGCTTATTGGAGACTTTAAATATGAAACTCCTGAAGAATGGATTGAAGTAATTCGAAAGACCGAAGTTAAATTCCGTTCCATCTTGAAATGGGTAAGCTGTTTCGCTCTTAGGAGTGAACGAAGTGAATGCTTCTTTGGGACGGGTGGTTACTGCTCCTACCAATGGAAGCGCCGGAGTTATTCCTGCAGTTTTAATGTATTATCTGACCATTGAAAACCACGATGCGGGCTTTGAAAAGATCAAGCAGTTCTTGCTTGTGGCCGGAGAAATTGGCAGCCTTTTCAAAAAAGGAGCAACCATTTCAGCCGCTATGGGTGGCTGCCAGGCAGAGATTGGAGTTTCTTCTTCAATGGCAGCAGGCGCTTTGGCCGAAGTCATGGGCGGTACTCCGGAACAGGTCATGATGGCTGCCGAAATTGCCATGGAACACCACCTTGGCCTTACCTGTGATCCTATTGCCGGCCTGGTGCAAATCCCATGTATCGAACGAAATTCAATGGGTGCCATCAAAGCTATCAATGCTGCCGAAATGGCTTTGGATGCAGATTCTATTCACGCAAAAGTTCCGCTCGATAAGGTGATCGAAACCATGTGGGAAACCGCAAAGGATATGAACTCCAAATACAAGGAAACCTCAGAAGGCGGACTTGGCCGTAAGGGTGAGCTTGAGTGAACTGGTCAGTCTAGATGTGAGATATTACATCTGAAATTTGAGATTCGGACCACCCCTGCCCTGCGGGCACCCCTCCTCTGGAAAAGGAGGGGAACATCAATTCAAGTAGAAAAGGAAAATTTTTTTTTGACACGATATACCAACCCATTATAAAAAGGTATCCCCCACGTTGATTTGACATTTTAAATAGGATTCAAGACCTAGTCCGAAACGAGTTGCAAACCTCAATAAATTCCCCTCCTCAATAATGAGAGGTATCCGACGAAGGAGGAAATTATTTTTTATCACCTTAAAACTCCCCTCCTTTTTTCAAGGAAGGGTGGCAGACGATAGTCTGACGGGGTGGTCTGTCGCTACTTGGAATCGTTCTGAAATACGATAGTAGGACGGGATGGTAGGTGATCACTACTTCAACTTCTTTTCATCGCATCCTTCTTTTCTTCTGGTGTCAATCAGGTAAATGATCTTCCATTTTCCATTGTCTTTGAACAGCTGAAAACTATCTACCCCGCAATGGCTAAATTCATCATTCACGTAAAAGGAATATGGCGTCCAGGCTTGTGCCATTGGCACCGTCTATCTTTATTTCGTAAGAATGAAGTTCTTCTTTAAAAGTAGTTTTCAACGGAATTCCCACTATTCCTTTCAGCATTTTATGCAATTTCCTCCTGGATTAAGAACAATTTCTCCTGTCTTTGTCTTTGCCAATGGTTTGTACAACAACATCGTCCTTAAAACAGATTTCATCACGATGGAATCCCGGGCGTGAAAACCTTCAAAAAAAGTATCAATGCATTCTTTAACTTCCGCTTCTTCCGAAGCCTCCTGCGCAGCTCACTAGATGTTGATCCAAAAAGGCAAAAAGCAGAAAAGCGGCAGCTTTTTATCATTTTTGAATGGTTTTGAATGTAGGAACCGAATTTAGTACTTTTACCTGAATTTTAAAATCTCAACCTATGTCAGTTGCTAAAAAACAATTTAAGAAGATCACCACCAAATCCCTTGTGGAGATGAAATCCCAGGGAGAAAAGATCTCCATGCTTACTGCCTATGATTATTCTATGGCAAAGATCATTGACGGGGCGGGCATTGACGTTATTCTTGTGGGAGATTCTGCCAGTAATGTAATGGCCGGTCACGAAACTACTCTTCCCATTACGCTTGACCAGATGATCTATCATGCGGCCAGTGTTGTGAGAGCAGTTGATCAGCGCTCTTGTGGTCGTGGATCTTCCCTTCGGAAGTTACCAGAGTGACCCAAAAGAAGCCTTGCGTTCAGCTATCAGGATCATGAAAGAAAGCGGCGGACATGCTGTAAAACTGGAAGGTGGAAAAGAAATTAAAGATTCTGTAAAACGTATTTTGAACGCCGGAATTCCTGTGATGGGCCATCTCGGATTTACTCCGCAGTCCATCTATAAATTCGGAACTTATACCGTTCGAGCCAAGGAAGAAGCTGAAGCAGAAAAATTGAAGACCGATGCGCTAATGCTTGAAAAAGCAGGTTGTTTTGCCATTGTACTTGAAAAAGTACCTGCCAAACTGGCTAAAGTAGTTGCAGCAAGCCTTACCATTCCTGTTATTGGAATTGGTGCCGGAAATGGAGTTGACGGGCAGGTTTTGGTAGTTCATGATATGATCGGAATGACCCATGAGTTCAATCCGCGTTTCTTTAGAAGATATCTTGACCTCTATTCTGAAATGACAAAAGCCTTTGAGAACTACAGAGATGATGTGAAGAGCAAGAATTTCCCTTCAGACGAAGAACAGTATTGATTCAGTTATGAGTTATAAAGTTTGGAATTTGGAATTTAAAGTTTGAAATTTTCATATATGAAGATCAGGTATTCAAAAAAGCGATTTTTTTCAATGGTGCTTTTGGGAGGCATGTTTGCCATTTGGGGTCTCTGCAAGTTGTATGAAGGAACAGCTGAATTTCTTGCGATCTATTATCTCAGCTATTTTTTGGGTTATTTGTGGTGGCTAGTTACTTCTATGAGCGAAAATTTCAGTATCTCAGTATTGAATGATGGGGTTCTGACAAAGAACAAGCTGAGAAGAAAATCCCTTCAGCTTGACAAGATCATTAAGAATTCAGTCTTTTCCGGGAAAGATCAAACTTTTTACTTCCGAAGAAAAGCTTAGCATCAACACCGAACTTATTGATAGACGACTCCAGAAATGACCTTCTAAAAGTTCTTGGATCTCTGGAAGTAGAAAATAATCCATTCATTGGCTACTCCACAAAAACCTCTTAAAAATCCCATTTTTGGCAGATAATATTCTTTCCACTCCGCAGAACCTGCAGGTGCTCCACGAGGACAACCACCTTATCATCGTGAACAAACGCCCCGGCGATATTGTGCAGGGCGATAAGACCGGCGATATGCCTTTAGCGAAGTGGTAAAAGAATATATCAAGATCAAATACAACAAGCCGGGAAATGTTTATCTGGAGTGGTGCATCGGCTTGACAGGCCTACCAGCGGCATTGTGGTTTTCGCAAAAACCTCAAAAGCACTGCCGCGGCTCAACAAGCTGTTCAAAGAAAAAGATGCTAAAAAGACCTATTGGGCCATTGTGAAAAATGCTCCGCCAAAACAGCAGGACACTCTGTGCACTTCATGAAACGGAATCAAAAACAGAACAAGTCTTACGCGCATATTAAAGAAGTACCGGATTCCAAAAAAGCCATTTTAGAGTACCGGTTGCTTAAACAGCTCAACAATTATTATCTGCTGGAGATCGACCTGCAAACCGGAAGGCATCACCAGATTAGAAGCCAGCTCTCGTCCATTGGCTGCCCAATTAAAGGAGACCTGAAATATGGATTTGATCGCAGCAATAAAGATGCGAGTATTCATCTGCACGCCCGGAAGCTCATCTTTTATTCATCCCGTAAAAAAAGAAAAACTGGAGATCATTGCTCCACCTCCCAAAGATCCGCTTTGGGATGCATGCCTTCATAAGCACAATTGAACAAAATGAGTGGATCTTGCCTTCTTAATTTGCTGTTAAGCCTGCGCTGGCAGCAGATTTCTTGTTCTTATCATATTTTTAGAA
This sequence comes from uncultured Acidobacteriota bacterium, assembly GCA_963777605.1. Classification (GTDB taxonomy): domain Bacteria; phylum Acidobacteriota; class UBA6911; order RPQK01; family JAPXNP01; genus CAVZRV01. Next base: position 425 of record CAVZRV010000029.1, on the reverse strand, counting down.
AAAAGAAAGTCATGAAATGGAAAGGCAGACGTAAGAGCTCTAATGTCGAAGACCGCAGAGGCTCCACCGGTGGGAAAATTGCAGTTGGCAGGAGGTATCATTGGATCTGATCTTTCTGGCTACCAACTGTTTTCGGGAGGCGATGAGAACTGAAACACTGGATCAGTTTCAACAGACAAAATTACTATTACTGAATCAAGGGAACTAACTGCCGAAGAAAAAGAATTAGGAAATTTTGCAGCCACAGTTCTGCCGACACAGAAGATGTATGGAACCAGGTCTTCGCTGAAAACAATCTCGATTACCAGGAACCTGGAATGGTTCTCTTGACGATTCTGTGCGTACAGGTTGTGGGAGGTAGCGTCTTCTGCAATGGGACCGTTCTATTGCCCGCAGGACCAAAAAGTTTATATGGATCTTGATTT
>CAVZRV010000028.1:0-241411 GCA_963777605.1 uncultured Acidobacteriota bacterium | reverse complement strand
TGAGATTACCGCTGCGATCACATTTTTCCGGGCCCCTGCGGCGACATGGGAAAAAGAAATTATGCTGGCCGGGGGAGAGCAGGGCATGGTTTCTGGAGAAACTTGTTCCCGAGTTGGCGGGAAGAACCACAGATGGAACCGTAGAAATAGTCATTGAGTTGAATGCGAGTGCGGACGCCAATCAAACATTCGAAGCTGCTTCACACCATCCGCGCCTCTTTCATTGCGGCCACGGGCTCGTGCTCGACGACGGGTTTATGGCACTCGAATTCGAGGATGGAGGCTTCGCGGAACGCTATCCACACTATCTTCACGACCCAGACTCCAATCTCCCTACACCGGACGGTGACGAATCAGCTAATCACACCCCTGAAAAATCCGTTGCAGCGCTAATTGAGGATGGCGCTAGTTGTATCAAGCTCTACTATGAAGAAGCGCTTTGGTTTCCCGGAGGACCGCCCCCGTTCCGGCTGCCGTCGCAAACTCTAATTGAGGAGGTAGTCCGCGCGGCGCATTCAAGAGGTGTGCCGGTACTCTTGCATGCCACGACCCCGTCAGGCCATCGCAGACAATCGGAGAATGCCAACCGAACCCAGTTACTCCCGCCACCGGTTTTCACCTCAGATCATCAGCTATGCTGTCTGGCGACTCGACAACTTGACAGAGCCCCCCTCCCTGTTGCGGCGACCCTGCCGGTAGAGCAACCATTGCTCTACTGTCGTCCGCCAAATACGTCCAACATAGGCACTGGTCCCCCGCTGGTGACCACCGTTGGCATCACCCCGTTCCATTTCTCCACAGCTCGTCCCTGGACCTCGATTCGCCGCAACTCCAGCAGGTCCTCCGTTATCTGTGCTTTTTGGAGCTCCAGCCCTTTGGCTTCAGCCTGGGCCCTGGTGATTGCCTGTTGCGCTTCAAACTCCACCCGTCTCAAGGCGTTTTCTGCCTCCAGAGCCTGTTGGACCGCTTTCACCTTTGCCTCGATGGAGTCCTGGAAGGTTGACGAGAACTGAAAGTCCGTGATGGAGAGTTGTACAACTTCGATACCAAGAGGAGCCAACCTTTCCGTCATCAAATTTTGAAGTTCGTCTTTCACCTGCGGCCTTCGTGTGATCAACTGCTCGGCGTCGAAATTGGCCGTGGTAGATTTGACCGCTTCCTGGATGTAGGGTTGAATGACCCGGCTTTCATAATCCTGCCGCATATCGCGATAAGTTTCCCCCACCTTGCTGGCATTCAACTGATAGTTTAAGGTGACTTCTGTGGTAACCACCTGCAGGTCCTTGCTGGATGAGCCGACAGGGGCGGTGTATTTCTGAATCTGGGTTGACATTAGAACTACCTCGTCAACGAAGGGGATCTTGAAATAGAGGCCCTCTCCCTTTATCGCCCCGGTCACGGCCCCAAAACGCAGCAAGACGCCTCGTTGTCCTGCATCGACTATCCCGGTGCTTCCCGCCAACACAATGATGCAGGCGATCACGACTACAACAACTGCGATTTTCTTGCCCAGCCCTTGCGGAATTTTAAAATCCCCAAACTCTCCGATAGAGTGCTCTGTCATCGCTACCTCCTGTTACCCCGATTTAAAGAAGCAGAATCTCCGATTAGGATCTCCAGTAAGGACACAGTACTCTCTCCTTCGCCTTGGAGGCAAACGACGTTTCCGCGGGAGCCGGGCATCGGTCCGGTGATTCGATCTTGATATCAAGCTGGAATGATCCTTGTAACGACACCAGTGACAATCAAAGGAAGCAACCATTTTCGGGTCATGCTTTGTGCTCCTTCTTTCCGCCGGCGCGTGGCCCAGGTGGCACACGGTTCCTTTCCGGAAGGAGGGGGCAAGAACTTCAAACACTCCTGAGCCTGACTCGCTTGGCTGTACGAACCGTCTACATCACTCCCCGGCCCCTTGCATCCGTGCTACCGGAGTTTTTTCGACACCTGGTGTGGCGATGCCGCTTTACCTGGACGGTGATGTGGGCAGTGGATTCGATTTCATCATTCAGGGCCTCGATTCACGAGTGGTTCGAACGACCGACTCGATTTCCGTCCCGGGCATAAGCCCAAAGCTCCCGTCCGACGGGCCCTTCCGGCTGAAACCCCCAGTTCGCACTTCGCCCTTTGAAGATTGCACTTTCCCCCGTTTGTGCCCAGACTGTGGGTGCGCCGGGATAAACCGGCATGTAGCAGGGAATGAAAGAGTCCTACGGGAAAGGGGTAGCGAACCATCCTGACCTCGAGTTTTGGGGCGGTCGCCGTGAGGCATCAGCGGGCTGTATAAACTCATGTCCGACCGATAGGAAGTGTCGCGCAGCTGAGCATTAAGCCAACTGAAGTTATCGATCTCTTGGGCTGCCTTGTGGTTTGAGATATCTCCCAACGCTCCGATACGAGGATTCAGGTCATGTTATAGTCGCGGCTCCCCTACGCTCGAGGAGCGAGGCAATTCAAGATGATCGTAGCAGTCAAGCACCAGGTTCTCCTCATTCTTGCCTCAAGCGGCGGCAGGCCTTTTCCCCGTGGTTGCTTAGTAGTCCTCGTCGTTGCGTGCCTGATGTCCTCATTCGGGAGCCTGGTCGGGCAGACGCGGGGCGTCAACCGCCAAAAGTACCGAGTTCACATCAAGGAGACCGACCAGCCCATCACGATCGATGGCCTGCTGCAGGAGGCAGTCTGGAAGGCAGCAGAGAAGGCCGAGAACTTTCAGTTGGTCACGCCGACCGACACGGGATTCCCCCAGGCAAAGACCGAAGTCATGTTGACCTACGACAACAGCAATCTTTACGTCGGGGTCATCTGCTTTGACCCCACGCCGGGCAAGCGGCCCGTTGAATCGCTCCGCAGAGACTTCTCCTTCGGGAAGAACGACAATTTCATCGTCTTCATTGATACGTACAATGATCTGACGAACGGTTTCGCTTTCGGCGTTTCAGCAGCCGGCGCGCAGTGGGACGGGTCGCAGGCGAACGGTGGGTTCGTGAACCTGAACTGGGATATCAAATGGAAATCCGCCGTCCGAAACTACGAGGACCGCTGGACGGCGGAGTTCGCCATCCCGTTTCGCAGCATGCGCTATAACGAAGGCGCGGGAGAGTGGGGCATCAACTTCAACCGCCTGGACTTGAAAACGAACGAGAAGTCGAGCTGGGCTCCGATGCCGCGCAATATTCAGACTGCCAACCTCGGTTATGCCGGCACTTTGATCTGGGACGAACCGCTGGGCAAGGCCGGAATCCGGTATTCACTGATTCCTTACCTGTCCGCCAAGATGACCGAGGATAACGAAGCCCAAACAAGCAGCAGCAAGGGCACGGGTGGAATGGATGCAAAGGTCATCCTGTCCACCTCCATGAACCTGGATCTGACTGTGAATCCCGACTACTCGCAAGTCGATGTCGATACGCAGCAGACCAACCTCGATCGCTTCGAGCTCTTCTTCCCTGAAAAACGGCGGTTCTTTCTCGAAAACAGCGATCTGTTCGCGGACCTCGGAGAAGCCAACGTGCGTCCTTTCTTTTCCCGTCGCATCGGCCTGGATCGGAGGGTCGACGGGGGTGCAAGGTTGAGCGGGAATCTGACCGACAACTGGCGGATCGGGATTATGGACATGCAGGTGGCGTCGCAGAACGGGGGTCCCGCGACCAACTTCTCCGTCGGCGTCCTGCAGAGGAAACTCCTCCAGCGTTCCAATATCTCAGTCTTCATGGTGAACAAGCAGGCGACGGGCGTCGACGACTCGTATCAGGATTCACGCTACAACCGGGTGATGGGATTTGAATACAATCTCTTGAGCGCCGACAACCATTGGACCGGCAAGGCGTTTTATCACCAGGCGTTCGTTCCGGGGGCTTCAGGGGACACGTCCGCAGCCGCCGCGACCCTCACCTACGCAACCCGCTCCACCTCTGTTTCGCTGGGCCAGACGAGGGTGGGTGAGGATTACGACGCCGAAGTCGGATACGTAAGACGGAGGGGCTATTACGAGATCCGTCCCATTTTCCAGTACCGGTTCCTTCCCAATTCGGAACACCTGATCAGCCATGGTCCCAGCCTCTCTTTCGACATGTTTCGAGATACCGACTTCGATTTGACCGACCGCCAGGTCAAACTGGGATACTCGGTGGAGTGGCAGAACCGGAATTCTCTCTCGGTCGATCTGCGGGACACTTACGTCAGGCTCAAGGAACCGTTTGATCCGACCAATACTGGGGGGGTCAAACTCGACAGCGGTGCCGACTTCGACTATCGGGATGGCGGGGTCAGCTTCCAGACCGACTCCCGGAAACTGGTCAATTACCAGATCGGGACCCACTACGGGGGCTATTACAACGGTACGCGCTGGAACGTGAACGGATTGATGTACTGGCGCGTGCAACCGTACAGCAACCTTGCCCTGGCCGGCTCTTTCGACAGGATACGGCTGCCCTACCCGTACAACAGTCCAAACCTGGTCCTGATCGGGCCGAGGCTGGACCTCACCTTCACCGACAATCTTTTTCTCACCACCTATGTTCAGTACAACAACCAGATTAACAACCTCAACATGAACATCCGGTTGCAGTGGCGCTTCGCCCCGGTGTCGGATCTCTTCATCGTGTACACCGACAACTCGGATCCCACAGATTTTCAGAACAAGAACCGGGGTCTGGTGATGAAGGTGTCCTACTGGTTCAACTGATAAGCGGAGTTCGATCCGTCGGCCGGGTTGCCATCTTAGTCGGCCTCGTCGAGGCCGGTCAATCGTGCGGCGTCGATTTGCCCGGTGCTCAGATCAAGGGCCAGATTCGCGAGTGCGACAGACCTCTGAGCCTGTGACAGAAGCGATTGATTGGTGAGTAACGCCGACTCGGCGTCAAGCACGAAGTCGATCACGGACCTTCCCGCCTCAAATTTCAACTGCTCGTCGTGGAGCACCCGCTCACTTTGGGCGATCGTGTCGCGCATTGCCCGCACGCGGCTTTCGGCACTTTCGAGATTCGCGATTGCCGTTCGCACCTCGCGGGCGATTTTCAGTTCAAGGCGGTGGCGCTCCAACCGCGCCGCCTCCAACTGCGCTGCTGCAGTCTCGATCTGCCCCTTGCGCCTGCCGCCGTCGAAAAGGGGAACCGAAAGATGGATTCCGATGCTCCAGTCGGTAGCAGGATTGCCCGGGGAAGGGGCATTTGCGGGGAAGGCCGGCGACAGCCTCCCGATCAACTCGGGGAACCCGACTGGCGTGAGGGAACCGTACTGGATCAAGGCCGCCTTCAATCCGATCCGAGGAAGAGCGGACCTATGGGCCGATTCTTCGGCTCGTTCGCCGGCCCGGATCGTGTGATCCTGTGCGGCAAGTTCCGGCCTGGTGGACTCCGCGTCGCGAAGTAATTCGTCTTCGGGCCGGTTTTCCGCCGACGGCTGAGGGGTAGCCGGAGCGTAGACCAGCATCGGCACGCCGTCTTCAAATCCCATCACCTCGGCCAGGGCACTCAGCGAAGTTCTTTGACCGGAGCGCAGCGTGGCCAGGTCGCTTTCCAGTTGTGCGAGCCGGGTCCGGATCTTTAGAGCGTCAACGGGCACGGCTCGTCCGCCCTCGATGAGCCGATTGGTCCGTTCGAGTAGCGCCTGCAGGCTTTTCCTCCTGGATTCGGCGGCTCCGATCAGGTCCGAATAGGTTTGGGACTGTAGAAAGAGCCGAGCGGCTGCGAAGATGATTTCCTGACGACGACGTTCCACCGTGGCACTTGCGGCGGCCACGCGTTCGCGCGCCGATTCGAGTTCGAGTTCCGTGGCGTGAAAGTCCCAGACCAGAAATTTCAGGTCGGCGGCAGCGGTGTAGAGGGTCTGGTCGAAGCGCATCAGTGTCGGGGGTGTGCCGGCAGGATAGCCATGCTCGAACCGCGACTGGGCCGCGTCGGCCGACAGGTCCACTTGCGGTCTGAGACCGGCATGAGCGACGGTGACCTCTCCTTCCCGACGCCGGACCTCCGCCTGAGCGGACTGCAGATCGGGAGAGTGCTCGAGTGCATAACCCACGACCTGTGGCAGCGTCATTCCGCGAGTTTCGGGTTGCTGCGCTGCCACCATCTGAAAGGAACAGAGCGCGACCGCGATGGAGAGTCTCAGTAAGCGTGCCATTGCGTTTTCTCGTCCTATTTACAATCCCGGCTCACGATGCAGCCGGCTCCTGTCGCAAGCCGGCGGCGAGCTTCCTTCGAATGTGCTCGGGTAGACCGTGATCGGGTTTTCTCGCATAAACAACGTTGTAGGTCACTGGAATCACGAACAACGAGAACAGCGTGGAAACGATGAGCCCGAAGATGAGGGACCATGCCATCCCGCCGAACACCGTATCCTGGGTGATGGGAAGGGCGCCGAGTACGGCGGCGCCGGAGGTGAGCAGGATCGGGCGCAGTCGAACCGAAACACTTTCCAGTATCGCCTCTTCGAGCGACAGGCCTCGTACCAGGCCCAGGTGGATGAAGTCCACGATAATGATCGAGTTCCGGGTCACGATTCCCGCCAGGGCAATCATCCCGATAAATGCGGGGCCGGAGAAGAAAACAGGGTTCATGAACCCGCCGATCGAGCGTTGACCGAACTGGTTCAGGAGCCAAAAGCCCGGCATTACTCCGATGACCATCAGCGGAATGGCCCTCATGATGGTCAGCGGCAATCGGTAGGATCCGGTCTGGTTCATCAGAATGATGTAAATGGCAAGCAGAGCCACCAACATCGCAATCGCAAGATCGCGAAACAGGTGGAGAGTGATGTACATTTCGCCCTCATCCCACCACCTGACGTCGATTCCGCTCGGTACCCCCCAGGGGATGCCGCCGCCCTGGTGAAACATCGTCCGCCCGTCTAAGGGCCGGGGCCCCGCCGATGTCTCCACAAAGCCCTGGGTCCGCCCGTGCACCTGGTCGGCCCGGATGTCGAGTATGGTTTCTACCGGAGGCCGTCCGGCCATTTCCCCAAGCACGTAAACCACGCGCTCGAGTTGCCGGTGATAGATCGTTTTGTCCTCGATCGTCGTGCGCCACGAGCCCAACTCCGACAGGGGCACCGGTCTTGCGCCCGTGCCCTTCACGTAAATCCGCGCCAGGTCAATTCTGCTTGAACGCTCGGCGCGCGGAAACCACAGCACGATTCGAACCGGGGCACGCTCGAAGGGGATTTGGGCGGCGCCGACAGCCTGTCCGCCGAGCGCCAATTTAAGCGTACGCGATATCTCGTCCACGGTTATACCGTTCAATGCTGCTTTCTGCCGGTCCACCTCGAAAACGTATTTCGTCTGGTCTTCATCGACACTGTCGTCGACATCGACCACGCCGGGCTCCCGTCGAAGACGGTCCTCGACGAAGGATGCAGCCTTGATGAGATCCTCGTAGGTTTGGGTCGGGCCGCCGTAAACAGTGGCAACAACTGTAGACTTGGTCGGAGGGCCGGCCGGGAGTTCAACGATCTTCAGCTTGACTCCGTCCCGTTCGGCGATGGCGGTGAGATCGCCACGAATTCGTAGCGCGATGGAATGGCTCGCGGCCGCCCGTTCCGTTTTGTGGATCAGGTTGATTCGGATACCAGCCCGATTCGGAGCATGGCGGAGGAAGTACTGCCGCATCATTCCGTTGAAATCGACGGGTGACGCAGTCCCAACGTACGCTTCAAAGTCCGTGACCTCCGGGACCGAATCAAGATAACGCTCAAAGTCGCGTGCAGCCGCGTCGGTTCGTTCCAGCGTCGTGCCAACCGGCATGTCGAGTACGAGCAGAATTTCGTCCTTGTTGTCGTAGGGAAGTTGCTTGACCCGCACGCGCCGCGTCAAAACGAGCATGACGCTACCCACAAAGAGCACCATCACAAGGATCAGAAAAAGCCGGCCTATGCCCCTCCGCCTGATCAGCGGCCGAAGAGTCACGTTGAACAACCGCCTCGGGCCAGAGAAGGATTCAGCATCCTGGGAACCCTCGGCTCCGGAACCCGCTTGGCCACGCAGCACCTTGTAAGCCAGCCAGGGCGTGATCGTGAACGAAACCAGCAGCGACATGATCATGGTTACCGGGACATTGGCGGCCATGGGTCGCAGATATTGGCCCATCATCTCGGTGACGAAGAGCAAGGGAAGAAACGACAGGATTACGGCAAAGGTTGCGGCGATGAGCGGGGGTCGGACTTCATTGACTGCTTCGAGTACGACGTCTACCGTAGCCCGTCCGCGCATCTTGAAGTGTCGATGGATGTTCTCGACATCGACAATGGGATCGTCCACAAGAAGGCCAAGGGCCACCGTCAGAGCGAACAGGGTGACTCGGTTGACCGAGAATCCGAGCAGATAGTTGACCGCCAGGGTGAGTCCGAAAACGCAAGGAATCACAATCGCAACCACGAGCGCCTGACGATAGCCGAGCCCGATGGCGAGCAGCGCCATTACCACGACGATGGCGACCCACAGGCCCGCCTCCAGTTCCTTAACCTTATCGTCGGCCGTCACGCCGTAGTTTCGGGTCACGACCACCTGCACATCGGCTGGCAGGATCGCCTTCTTCAGTTCGAGCACCCGCGCGAGCAAGTCCTCGGAAACCCACACATTATTCGCGCCGTGCTTCTTGGCCAAAGCCACGGTGACGGCCGGTTGTGACCCTCGAGCGGCAAAGGAGCCGGAGCCACCGATCAGGCTGCCCGCAGCACCGTCCTCCTTTGGGTGATCCCAAGCGGACCCACGGTGAAACCGCACGTAATCCAGGAACTCACCGGGGCCGTCCTTGACCTCGGCGACATTCCCCAGGTAAACGGGGCGGCCGTTCCATGTACCTACGACCAGGTTTTCGAGGTCTCGGGCATCGGTAATAAACCGGCCCGCCTGTACCCGCACATCTTTGTCGTAGCGGTCGAAGGAACCCGCCAGAACACTGGCATTGAATCCCTGAATGGCACGGCCCAGGTCCAGCGCCGATATTCGGTAGGCGGCCATGCGGGCGGCAGACGGGCGAACCAGAAGCTCGCGCGGGCGGCCGCCCACGACGTAGGCAGCTCCTACGTTATCGACTCCCTGCAGACGATCGACGAGTTCGTCCGCCATGCGCCGGAGCTGATAGTCGTCCCGGACACCGCTTGTGAGCGTCAGCGTGACGATCGGGACGTCATCGACATCGATCGGCTTGACCACCCATCCTGCCACACCCGGGCGTGACCCGGTCCAGGTTCTCGTTGAGCTTCCGGACGATTTTGACGTAGCTCGTCTCCAGCGGCTGTCCAACGTAGAACCGTACCGTGACAATGCTCTGTCCGGGCATTGAACGTGAATAGACGTATTCAACGCCGGGAATCTGAAACATCATCTTTTCCAGTGGGGTCGAAACGAGTTGCTCCACATCCTGCGCTGAGTGACCTGGGAATGAGACCATCACGTTGGCGGCGGCCACGATGATCTGCGGTTCTTCTTCTCGCGGGGTAATCAGCAAAGCCGCTACGCCGGCGACAAGTGAAACGACTATGAACACGATCGAAAGGTTCGACTCCAGGAACCTGCGGACAATCGCGATGGTGAAAGATTCGCGAGGTTCGCTCATGGTCAACTCTTTCCTGCTGAATAGGAGGGAGGAACCGGTTCAAGAACCACCGACTCCCCAACCTTAAGCCCGCTGAGGACCTCGCAGCGGTTCTCCAGTGTGCGACCGATTTCGACGGTACGCCGCTCAATGTGTCCGTCACGAACCACTTCCACCATCGTGAGTTGACCGGCACGGATCAGTGCCGATTTCGGCACAGTCACGAGTTCTTCTGACTTGGCCGGAATCAGCAGGCGCCCGAACATCCCGGGAAGTAGATCTCCGGTTTGGCTCAGGCGGACCCGAACAAGGACCGTCCGGGTCGAGGGATCGGCCGAGGGAACCACCTCAACCACGGGCCCCTTCAGCTGCCGATTTTGGGCATCGATCTGCAGGGTCAGAGTGTCATTGACGTGGATGCGTCCCACCTGCTCTTCGGGAATCGCCGCCTCGAGCCACAGTCGTCCCTGCTGATACATCCTGACGAGTGGCTTGCCTGGCGTTGCCAGATCTCCGACGTCGGCCAGTTTGTCCACCACGACACCTGTGAAGGGGCTGTGAATGACGGAGTAAGACAGGTTAACCCGGGCTTCGTTCTCCATCTCTTCAAGCCGGTGGAGGTTGGCTTCCGCAGTCCTCATATTGGTCTGGGTGCGCTCGAAATCGTACGGTGTGATCACTTGTTGTTCGAAGAGCGGCTTGTCCCGGCTGTAGTCGGACTGGGCTTGGGCAAGAGTCGCCTGCGCACTCCGGACGGCATCCTGAGCCTGCTCGACCCGATGCTGAAGATCCCGATCGTCCAACACGACCAGGACATCTCCGCTGCTGACTCGTTGCCCCGCCGAAACGCGTATTTCGACGATATTTGCAACCAGCCGGGCGCTTACTGAAGCAATCTTTTCGGGCTGAACCGTCCCGACCGCTTCAGTGCTCACCGGATAAGTCCGCAAGCTGATCGTTTCGGTAGGGAGATTGACATGAGGTTCTCCTGGAATCGGCCGTACCTCGGCCTGGATCACTCCGTGGCGGAATGCCCCGAGAATCCAGAGCATCAGGATCACGATCGTTGCAACGGACAGCGCCACGCGAATCAGTAGGGCGAGACGATGGCGGCGGGTCGGCTCTTGATCCGGAGCCGGCGGCTGCCCACCGTCTCCGTGGGCGAAATGATCTGATTGCTCGGAGTTCTGTGCCATTGTGGTCACCTCATGAATCGCAAAGCTTCTCTTCACCTTCGGTTCCCGGAATCATTTCACCCCCAGATTCCGGCGGATTTGGGTCAGCGTTCGAATCGCCGATTCAATTTCGTCCGGCGGCAATCCCCGGTACGCTTCTTCGAGAAGGCTTCGGGCATGTCTTGAGAGTTGCCCCCAAATCTCCAGAGCTTTTTCGGTCGGCGAGACCACCTTTACGCGTCGGTCCCCGGAAGCTGGACCTCGTTTCACCCAGCCGTCCCGCTCCATTCGATCGACCAGTCGCACTATGGATGCGGCCGCAATTCCGAGTTTCGACGCCAGCTCCGACTGGGTCATGGGTCCCAGCCCGATGAGATGGGCGAGCGCCACGAACTGCCCGCGGCTGACACCCGTGCCTTTCAGTTTTCGTTCCAATGCCGAAGTGAAAGCCCGGAAAGTCAAGGAGCACTGAAAGCCGATGCTGTCTCTCGGGTTAAACTCTGTACTTAGCATGACAATAATTAGGATACTAACGAATAAAATGCAAGTCAACTGAACGGCGCGCCCAATCGGGAATACTTGCTCGCCTGCCCTCATGAACTACAAGACTCATAAGTTCCCTCCTGGAGCGCAGTGCAATCAGTGCCCTCCCGGTTGGGCGCAATCCGGTCGAGGCGGTCGCCCTCGTGGCGTCGACAGCTGGCTCCGGACTAGACCTGGTCGACGTGACGCCCGACGCAGTGTCGAACCTGGCTGTCAACTCATCCTTTACCGCTCTGGCCGCCTCAACGACGGGGTCTCAACTCGGATACTTCCTTTCCGTAGTAGAAGGGGCCAACCTCAATGTGGGGCACATTGCCTTCGGAGGCACCTGGCTCGATTTTCTGACGCTGCCCGGCAGCGGCTACACCGATTGCGATATGACGAGTCACGACCAGGACATCTGGGTACTTGGCTACAATTCGTCAACTCTGGGGCTCCGGCTCTTCCACGGGACGACAGACGGGCTGCGGCTGTCCGCTTCGTTCAACGAACTCGATCTGAACCTGACCGGACAGTATCTCAGCCGGCCCACCGGAGGAGTTCGCCCCCGGCTGAGTTACAACAGCCTGAGCAACCGCCTGACGGTGTTCGCTGAATCGAGTGCCGACACCCTGGATGCCATCACCATGGACTGGGCGACAAAAGACATCACGGTCTCGGCGCTCGACCAGATCACACCTCCTCCTTCCCAGAGTCCCGAGTACGGTGCGAACTCGGCTGCGTTTCGACTCGGGAACCGAGACGGGTTCGTCTCCTGGTGGCCCACTGTCGAGCAAAGCGCCCGAAGGCTGAGGTTGGCCGCCTACGATCCGATCACCCACGATTGTAATGTCGAGTCGATTGGCCGGTCTTGGGATCAGGCCTCGAGCGCAGTTGCGGCATCCGCATACGGATTCGCGCGTGCGGTTGTCGCTTGGAAGCAGGCGTTTTCAGGAGTCTCACTGGATGAATCCAACACAACGTGTCCGATTTCGACTTTTGCAGAGCTCAAGGTCCAGGATTTCTCGGAGATTTTGGGCTACCTTCTCGACCCGCAGACGGGTCAGGGTTACGTCCTTGGGAACGCCATGGAGAAGCTCTCCTACAGCACACTCAATCTCGCAAATCAGCAGTTCGCCCCGCAATCTCCACCCGGTGCATCATCCTACCGGGTTTCGAATTGGGATAAAGAACCACTCTCGGTTCATGTCTCCGTCTATGACCCTCAGGGGGAGATTCTCGAGGAGCGAACGATCGAGATGGGGGCAATGGAGACGAAGGAAATTCACTCTCAGTCCACTGCCATTGAGCCGGCCTTGACGAGTTTCTCAGCTACCGGTTCCTTCAATGTGCTGGGCTCCTGGAAGATCGGCAACCTGCCCACAGTGGCACTCACCCCATCGACGACTTCACGAAGTTGGACCTCGCCAGTCCAGCAGCGTTCCGACCTTCGACACGCATTCTCCTGGTCCAACCCGGGCCCGTACCCAAACGCGTGTGTTCTGAGTCTCTACGACGGCAACGGGGGAATGCTGGTGAACACCTTTGAAGTCACCCTCCAACCGAATGAGCAGATTGCCAAATTCCTCGATGAGGCCTTTCCAGGTGATTTGCCCGCCGGGCAGTCGTTTATCGGGTCTGCCAAACTCGATTGTGCCTTCGGAGTTTCTGCGATCGGAGTCGAACAGAACACGCAGTCCAACGAGATCACGTACGCCCCATTTACACCAAGTCAGCCTGAACGCTGGAAGATCCCGATCCAGGTCGCCATCCCGAAGCCAGTTCTGAGGTGAGGCGCGCCAGAATGTGCTCCTTCGTGGGGAAGTGGTTGAAGAAGGTCCGCCGGCAGGTTCTGGCCGCAGCGCTGATATCTTCGATGGTCACCGCACTGTAATCCCTCCGCCGGAACAGTGAGATTGCGGCCTTGTAGATCCGCTCTGATGTCGTCGTCCAGGATTGGGTGCCCTGGATCAGATGATCAGGCGAACTCCACCCAGTTCAGCCAAACCGTAGATGAAATGGTCACCCGGCGAGCCAATGAACATGAAGTTGGCGGGAATCCGCCATTTCTTAGAGAGTTCCTGAATGAGAGCCGGGCCAAAGGTCCCTTCCACAACCACCAATTCAATGTAGATCTCAGGGTAGGCCTCGTCCAGGAAGCTGAGGTCCTTCTCGAGTTTCTGCGGAACCTCTTTCTTGTCCTTGACAACCGTCACTACCTTGATCCGGTTGGTGTGCTCATTCTTGCGCACATAGAGCATGGCCTCATTCAGATTCGCCAGGTCGTCGCCCCGGGTGAAGAAGACCATTTGCTGGGAGCTGATCTGATCAATCTTCTTCTGAATTCCGGTCGAAACCTGACCCGTCAGGTTTCCAATCGCTTCGCTGATCGCCTTGACAAAGAAAAGCAGGACCTTCATCAAGCCGATCCGTCCCAGCATGATGGCGACCACCAAAACCGTGGGGACGAAATACTCGAGAAACACGCCGAAGTAGGCCGGATGCATGACGATGTTCCCCACCAAACCAACCAAGGTTGCAGAGACGGCCACCGCCAAAGCCAACCAACTGGCCTGCACCGGACGCGGAAGGCGGGCCCTCTTCACCTTCAACAGGATGTTCCCTCCCGCGAACAGGATCATGACGGCGAGAAAGGATATCGTGTAGACCCCGGCCAGAGCCTCCAGCTGGCCACGAGTAATCAGCAAAATCGACACGCTCAGCAAGAAGAAAGCAATGATGATGCGATGGGAGGAGCCCCGCCGATTCGTCTTGAGAAGAAACTGAGGAAGACAGCGATCGAGAGTCATGCGCCTCACCAGGCCGGTCACCCCGATGTAGGAGGTTAGGACGGCCCCACTGAGCACCAAGGCAGCGTCAACCGAAATCAGCCAGGCCAACCAGGATCCGCCCGCCACGGTCCCCATGTGTGCCAAAAGCGCTTCCTGGTGTTGAGAAACCTCAGGAATGGGAACCAGTGCCAGCGCCAGTAAAGCCATTCCCGGGTTGAAGACAGTGACCGCCAGCCACATATTACGGAGAGTTTTCGGAAACACTCCCTCTGCCTGCTCTTCCACAAAGTTAGCCGAGCTTTCAAAGCCCGAGATGCCCAGCATGGCGGCGGCAAATCCAAAAACAATGGCCTTTCCAGGATTCGCCATACCCATCGAGAAATTCGCCGTCAAGGTATCCACGCCGTGATTCAGGATGAAGTAAATACCCACCAGGAGAAGGAGCGTGAGTGTCCCCAGGTGGGTCAGGAATATCACCACGGCGACTTTTGATGATTCGCCGATTCCCATGATGGTGAGAGCCATGAATATGGCCAGCAGGCAAACGGTCACCCCGATGACCGGCATCGATGTCCAGAATGTTCTGGCGTAATGCATGGCCTCGCTGGCCGAGATTACGGCTGTCGCCATGTAGGAGAGAAGCGTCAAACAGGCCGCCATCGAAGCCAGGGACTTGCTGGTCGTGTTGAGCAGCGCGTTATAGGCTCCTCCGTTGAGCGGCAGGGCGCCCACGACTTCTCCGTAGATCTTCCGGTAGAGGTACAAGACGCCGGCCACGATCAACAGGGCCAACCAAGCCCACCTGCCGGCCTGCACGATAGCGAGGGCAGACACATAGAGGCAGGAAGAGGTAATGTCGTTGCCGCAAATTGCAGTGGCCGGGAGCTCGGACAACCCCCCTTTCTTGTGCTCGGTCACTGGCTCGGTCACGGTCAAGTATCATCTCAAAGAAGCTCGACTGCTGTCGATTCTTAGCCTGCCAGACAATTATGCGAGGCGCCCCGGGTGTCCCCACGTGCCAAGAAGAGCGGAGCAATTCTCCGCGCAGGTTCAAAGCTTGTCAGGTTGTCAGAAAGGTTTAGTTAGAATCTGAAAGGCTGATCGCTAGTGAAGCCGCCCTGGATCGTCAACCTGTCTGGCCATATCGGGCAGGCCACCAGGGATGGGTCAATTTACGCAGGCCCCATTTTCATAAGGGAGCATACGATGAGAGTCTCTTGCATTGTACTGTTCGGGTACTTCTGTCTCATCGGATTGCCGGCGTGCAGCAGGCCGGACGAATCCGCTGCAAATGAAACGAGTTCCGCGGCTGACGTCGAGGCCATCAAAGCCGTGATGAGCGAGTATGTCTCCGGTTACGAGTCACGGGATCCAGACCGGTTTGGGGACGTTTTCACGGAAGATGCTGTCAGGATGCCACCCAATGGAGCGGCTGTTGTCGGCAGCAAGAGAATTCGCAGCTATTACGAAGAGTGGTTTCAGAGGGAGAGTCTAGACGTGACTCTCGCCCCAAGTGAGATTCAAGTCTCCGGTGATTGGGCTTTTGCCTGGGGTAGTTACGAAGCTACGGTGACTTCGATCGCTGATGGGACATCGAGAACCGACACGGGAAAATGGCTGAATGTATTCATGCGCGGCGATGACGGATCTTGGAAATTTCACAGGAATATTTGGAACAGCGACGTACCGGTCGCCGCCGGTGAGCGCCGGTTGGAATAAGAGAAGGGGACTGCCTCTGATTCGCGTGTTGGCGAAGCAGGCAGGACTCAAGAAATGTGACGAAGATGACGGCGATCTCAGCTGGCATCCAGCGTCGAACGCACCTTGGCGGCGAGGTCCCCCAATGAGAAGGGTTTCTGAATGAAGTGAACACCCTCATCCAACATACCGTGATGGGCGATGACGTCGGCGGTGTACCCGGACATGAACAGGCGCTGGAGATGGGGATAGAGCGATCGCAGCTGCTTGGCCAGATCCCGCCCGTTCATTTCCGGCATGATCACGTCGGTCATGAGCAGGTGGATTTCCGCCGCATGCTCTTCAGCCAGCCGGATGGCTTCGCCGGGAGTTGCGGCAGGCAGCACCGTGTAGCCCAAACTTTGCAGAACCTGGCTGGAAATCTTCAAAATCGCCGGCTCATCCTCCACCACCAGGATCGTCTCGTGCCCGCGCTCGGCGATTTTCGCGGAAACCGCCCTGCTTAGTTCATCGGCTTTGCCCTTGTGCTTCGGCAGGTAGATCCTGAAGGTGGTTCCGTGGCCCGGTTCGCTTTGCACATCGATGAATCCCTGGTATTGCTGAACGATCCCATACACGGTGGCCAGCCCCAGGCCGGTGCCCTGACCCGGACCCTTGGTTGTAAAGAAGGGCTCGAAGAGGTGCTCAAGGACTTCCTTGTCCATCCCGCAGCCGTTGTCGCTGACGCCAATCAGCACGTAGTCTCCGGGAGCGGAGCCGCTATGCGTGGCGCAATACATCTCGTCGAACGTGAAGTTTTCCGTCTCGAGGGTGAGTTTGCCAACGCCGGCGATTGCGTCCCGGGCGTTGACGCACAGGTTAACCAGTATCTGGTCAATCTGGATGGGATCGAGCCTTACCGGCCAGACAACAGAGGCGGGCGCCCATGTCAGATGGATATCCTCACCGATCAGGCGCCGCATCATCTGGAGCATGCCCTCCACCTTCGCATTCAGGTCGAGCACCCGGGGCTCGGCGGTCTGCTTGCGGGCAAAAGCCAGCAATTGCCGGGTGATGTCGGCCGAACGCTGGGCGCAATTCTGAATTTCTTCGACGTTTTCACACAACGGGCTTCCCGGGGGAAGATATTCCAGGATCAGGCCGGTGTTGAAGAAAATACTCTGCAGCATGTTGTTGAAATCATGAGCCACGCCGCCCGCCAGACGGCCCACCGATTCCATCTTCTGAGCCTGGGACAATTGGGCCTGGAGTGTCTCTCGCTCTGCTTCCTCTTCTTTTCGGTCGGTGACATCCTGGATGGTTCCAATCAGCGAAAGAACGCGCTCTTGATCGTCACATGCAATTTCGCCCTGACCGAACACCCATTTCACCTGGCCGTCAGACTTGCGGATGATTCTGTATTCTTTCCGAAACGGGTTGCGCTTCGAAATGACCTCCCCCGTCAGATACTCGTCCATCATTCCCTTGTCGTCAGGATGGATGAGGTCCAGCCATGCCTGAACGCTTCGGTTGTAGGTCTCATCTATGCCAAAGATCTGATCGAGGACCTCGGATGATTCCCAGACATCGCGGATGAAATCAACTCGATAGGAGCCGATGAGCGCAGCTCTTTGCGATTCCCTGAAGAAGAACTCACGGTCGCGCAACTCTTTTTCTGTCTTTCTTCTCTCCAGCTCGAAAGCGGCGCGGGGCGCCACTAATTGCAGTAGCAACTCAGGCAGTTTTGGATCTTTGAGCTCATGATTTCCAATGACGGCGATCAAGCCGATAGGTCGCTTTTGGGAGTCCCAGAGGATCGCGCCGACATAGCTCTCGGCCATGAGTTCATGAAGCGCCGCGTCCCGCGGAAAAGATTGGCGCACTCCTCGTGGATAGCAACAGACAGCCTTGTCCACGACTTCGCCGCAAGGCGTGTCTTTGAGGGCATACCGCACATTCGGTTCGAGCTGACCCGCATTGTAGACAGCTACGGTCTGGGCGGTCAGGCCGTCGTTTTCGAGATGATCGATACAGACATATTCCATTCCGAGCGTTTTCGCCAGGTAGC
This sequence comes from uncultured Acidobacteriota bacterium, assembly GCA_963777605.1. GTDB lineage: Bacteria > Acidobacteriota > UBA6911 > RPQK01 > JAPXNP01 > CAVZRV01. The sequence goes on along the minus strand of CAVZRV010000028.1, from coordinate 223,650 downwards.
CCGCCAGCAACGCGAAGAAATCCTCATCCTTAGCCGTTGTGCCACACCGAAGCAGGAAGGACCGCGTTTCCTCTACCACCTTACGCTGCGTGATTTCCTGCACCGAAGCGATAACGCCGATGATTTCGCCGGCGTCATTGCGAAGCGGGGAACTCTTATCGAACACCCAGCCGGTGTTGCCATTTAGGGCGTACCGATACTCGACCCCGTCGGGAATCTCTCCGGACAAAGCTCGTTCCAGCTGTTCGATGACGCCCGTCTCTTTCATGAATGGAAAGACCTTCAGCGGCTGCTTTCCAAGCACCTCGTTCGACTTGAGACCGAATAGTTCCTCCATGAACGGGTTCCAGACTTGGTAGCGCAGATCCGTTCCGTATACAATGATCCCCTCGTGTACGCTGTCGATGATTTGTCGGTTCAACCGGCTGGATTCTAATAGCGCCTCCTCAGCCTGCTTGCGCTCTGTGATATCAGTATTTAAACCGATCATGCGGAGAGGATTCCCGGCCTCATCATGAACAACGAGCCCGTTCGCTTTGATGTGGATGGCTGATCCGTCAGGACGCCGGAGCCGGAATTCCGTGTCAAAATCCCGTTCTCCATTTAAGGCTGCCTGGCAATCCTGGATTGCCCTGGAAGAATCCTCAGGGTGCAGCCCCTGCTTCCATGCTTCAACCGTTCCTGAAAAATTCGATTGAGAGATGCCGTAAAGTTCGAACATCCGGTCATTCCAGATCATTTTGTCGGTCTGCAGATTCCAGTCCCAAACCCCAGCCTTTGCGGATGCCGTGGCCAGGCGAAGGCGTCCGTTGATATCACGGAATTCTCCTTCCGTTTTCAGGCGCCTGGTGATGTCGCGCATGATCACGAAGGAGCGAGGCGGATCCCCCGGCAGAACGACGGAGTCCACTTCGGCGGGGAATTGCTCGCCGTTCTTGCGGACGAAGCTGAGTTCGGCCTTTGTGATCCGGCCCGTGCGCCTGCGTTCCAGGAGCAGGGCGGGAAACCGCGAATCATCCGGGTCACTGAGTCCTTGACGACCCACTCGGCAGATCTCTTCCTCCGACATCCCAAACATCGCACACGCCGCCGGGTTGGCCGCAAGGACTTGGCCGTCTGGGATCGTAAATAACACTGCGTCGGGACTGCTATCGAAGAGCGCGCGGAACCTCTTCTCGCTCTCGCGCAGGGCCTCCGCAGCCGGCTCTTGCTCGGTGATGCCTCGAGCCGCATCCGGCATGCCGGTTGCTCCTGCCGGAGATTTCTGGTGAAGTTTGCCCATATTACCCGCTTTCCGGACGCGTACTTTATTGGAATCCTTTATCGACACCATCACCGGGATCTTTATCGTCAATCATGAATACATGCTCCACGATTAGGTGGAAACCTGGCCTTTGTTGCGCGTCCCTTGGCCTTTGCCCTCGGGCTTACCCTTGTTCTGCTGTCTGTGCTGTTTTTCGAGTGCCTTCTCGTGCTGCTTCTTTGACTTAGCCTTAGCCTTCATCTGGTCCACGAAGCCGCCGGCGTCACGCTTCAATTCCTTGAATTCCGGCGAGCCGGGCTTGATCCCCATGCTCATCGCCGTCACACCCCAACCCTTGCCCTGGTTCTGCCTGTATTCGGTCGCGATATCCCCGACGGGCCGACGAGTTCTGCTGCCCAGAGCCGTGGCCAGGTACCAGTCTCCCGCTTCGAGGCCGTGTTGTTCCCACTCTGTCTGGAGTTTTTCTTCGGGAATGTTGAATGTCAGACTGAGCAGTTCGAGAAACCCCCCGGGATCGGTCAAGGCCCCCTTGTTGATCGTGTCGAGCAAGGAATCCAGCTTCCTGTCTCCAGTGTCAGGCTGCAGGGCGAGGCCCGTGCCAAGAACCAGGACGCCCAGGAAAACCACACAAGCCGATGTCGCCAGGAACCTTCTCATCTCATCCTCCCCCCAAAGCACGCTCCGGATCGGCCAACAAAATTCCGATCAAAGTAATCGGTTCATCTCTTCCGTGTCCTCTGGAGGTGCATATCCCTTGTACTCCCCTGGAGAAATTGAGTCAGTCCAATCCGGCTCACACGACTGGCCAAGATTGCTCACCGGGGAATCAACCCCGGTCACCAAGAAGACCGGCGGGAAGGTCATCGGCGGCTCCATCAACGGCGAAGGCTCGCTGACCATCGAGGTCAAAGGCACTGGCAAGGATTCGTTTCTGTCGCAGGTCATCGACCTGGTCAAGCAGGCTCAGCAAAGCAAATCAAAGACCCAGAATCTGGCGAACACCGCGGCGATGTGGCTGACCATCATTGCCCTCGGTAGTGGTGCGATCACCTTCCTTCTCTGGCTGACTCTGATGAGCAGGGATTTTGCCTTCGCCATCGAGCGCAGCGTCACCGTTATGGTCATTGACGGGAGGAATATCCATTATGAAACCCCATGCCGCCGAGCCCAAATCTCCAGAATCGGGGACGAAATCGAAACCCAATGCGAAGGATGAGCTGAAATCCCTTCCCATGCCGGAACTGCAGGCAAAATTGGGATCGTCGCCGGAGGGCCTCAGTCAAGCCGAGGCGCAGAAAAGGCTGACCCAATACGGCCCTAACGAAATTGAAGACAAGAAGACCAGTCCCTTCCTGAAATTCCTCACCTATTTTTGGGGTCCGATCCCGTGGATGATCGAAGCGGCCGTGATCCTTTCGGCGGTGGCCCGGCACTGGCCTGACTTTGCCATCATCCTCCTTCTGCTTCTGGCCAACGGCGTGGTCGGATTCTGGGAAGAACACCAGGCAGGCAACGCGATCGCCGAGTTGAAGTCCTCGCTGGCGATCAAGGCCCGGGTGAAACGTGATGGGAAGTGGATCACCCCGGCGGCGCGCGAGTTGGTCCCGGGCGACATCATTCGCCTGCGCCTGGGCGACATCGTGCCGGCCGATGCACGATTGCTGGAGGGCGACCCGCTGGAAGTGGATCAGTCCGCATTGACAGGAGAGTCATTACCCGTAACGCGCAAGCCGGGTGAGGCGGTCTTTTCCGGCTCGATCATTCGTCAAGGTGAGATCGGCGCACTGGTCTACGCCACGGGTGGGAACACCTACTTCGGCAAAACGGCGCAACTGGTTCAGGATGCGCACACCGTCAGCCACTTTCAAAAGGCCGTGTTGAAGATCGGCAATTATCTGATCGTCCTTGCAGTGGCCCTGGTGGCGGTGATCATTGCCGTCGCGATCTTTCGGGGTGACCCGATCCTCACCACCTTGCAGTTTGCCCTGGTGCTTACCGTAGCCGCGATCCCCGTGGCGATGCCCACAGTGCTGTCGGTAACGATGGCGGTCGGCGCACGCCTGCTCGCCAGGAAAAAGGCGATCGTGAGCAAGTTGGTTGCCATCGAAGAATTGGCGGGCGTGGACATGTTGTGCGCAGACAAGACCGGCACCCTGACCCAGAACAAGCTGACGCTGGGCGACCCGTTCAGCTTAAACAATGTCCCCGCCGATCAGGTGATCCTCAATGGTGCCCTGGCGTCGCGTGCGGACAATAACGACACCATCGATCTGGCTGTCCTGGGCGGACTGAAAGACAAGGAATCGATAAAGGCCTATGAGGTGCTCCATTTTCAGCCGTTCGATCCGGTGCATAAACGGACCGAGGCCACCGTCAAAACCAAAGACGGGAAGAAGTTCAAGGTGACGAAGGGCGCGCCGCAGGTCATTTTGGAGTTGTCGGCCAATGCCGGGCAGGTGAAGCCGGCTGTCGATAAAGCCGTCAACGAATTCGCCGCGCGCGGCTTTCGTTCGTTGGGCGTGGCGCGGGACGAGGGAGAGGGCCAGTGGCAGTTTGTTGGCGTGTTGCCCCTGTTCGATCCGCCACGGGAAGATGCCAAGGCCACCATCGCGACCGCGCGCCAGATGGGCGTGAAGATCAAGATGGTTACGGGCGATGCCCTGGCCATTGCACTGGAAACTGCCAAGAAGCTGGGCATGGGCACGAATATCCTCGATGCCGGCAGCCTGGGCGACTCAAAGAAGCAAGAGACGACAGCGGTGTCCGAGTCTATCGAGAAGGCCGACGGCTTCGCGCAGGTCTTCCCCGAACACAAGTTCCACATTGTCGATGTCCTGCAAAAACGCCACCACATCGTCGGCATGACGGGAGACGGCGTGAACGACGCCCCCGCGCTGAAGAAAGCCGACTGCGGCATCGCCGTTTCGGCCGCGACGGATGCGGCGCGTGCGGCGGCTTCCATCGTGCTGACGACGCCCGGGCTGTCGGTAATTATTGACGCTATTAAGGAAAGCCGGAGAATTTTCCAACGAATGAACAGCTACGCGATCTACCGCATCGCCGAGACTTTGCGGGTGCTGTTCTTCATGACGCTGGCGATCCTGATCTTCAACTTCTATCCGGTGACCGCAGTGATGATCGTGATGTTGGCGTTGCTCAACGACGGCGCCATCCTGTCCATCGCCTATGACAACGTTCATTACAAGGATGAGCCCGAGGCCTGGAACATGCGCATGGTGCTCGGGATTTCCTCGGTGCTGGGCGTCATCGGGGTCGTCGCCGCCTTTGGCCTGTTTTATCTTGGCGAGCGCGTATTTCACCTCGACCGCGTGCACATCCAGACGCTGATGTACCTGAAGCTGTCCGTGGCCGGGCATCTGACGATTTTCCTGACCCGTACGCGCGGCCCGTTCTGGTCCATCCGACCCGCGCGGATCCTCTGGGTAGCGGTGCTCGGCACCCAAATCGTGGCGACGTTGATAGCAGTTTATGGCCTGTTCATGACACCCCTCGGCTGGGGCTGGGCATTGTTCGTTTGGGGCTACGCTCTGGCCTGGTTCCTCGTGAATGACCGTATAAAGCTGCTCGCGTATCGGGTCTTCGATCCGACGGCCGCACCCCTCTCGGTCAAAAAGCCTGTCGATGCAACAACGCAGATCTCCGAGCGAGCTTATGAACTGTTCGAGCAGCGGGGCCGCGAGGACGGAAGATCGATTCAGGACTGGAATCAGGCGGAGCGCGAGATTCGCCAGGATGAGCCCCCCAAATGAGCAGGCTGACCTGAAACTTCATTTGAAGCTTGGACCCTGGGTCCATTTGAAACGTGGAATGGCACGTCACAGAGCGGGGGTAAGGCGAAGCCGCGCCCCGGGTTGCGGACCCATTTCGCCTCTGGAACGGTCCGGCGCCGCCCGGGGCCCGGCGGAACTGAAACTTCATTTCAATCAGTTGGAAATCCTGTGATTTGACGGGTCTGCTGGGATTAGGCGATCCGCGAGAGCCAGGGACTGCGATTATCGGCTGGATCCTGGTTCCTGGTCAGGTGCCAGACGTGGATGAGTGATGATTGCCGGCTTGGCGCCGGATTGGCCCCAGGGGGCCTGTTTCCGCCCGGCTTTGCCTGGATTCCGGCCACCCATCAAGAATCCAGCCCTGATAGGGCGGCACAGCTCTCCGGCGTTATGATTCGCCGCGACTTTCAGGCCTCTTTGAATGGTCCGGCGCCAGCCGAGGGCAGGCCTGGGCTGAAACCAAGGCGCCCGGGCCAGTTTCACTCTCTGGATGATCCGCGGAGGGCGCGGCGGCAGCGCTGAGCTGAACATAGATGGGCTCGTCGCCGTTCGTCCGCTTCCCCCTGACCCACGCCTAAACGATGGTGTGCAATTGTGCACAGTCAGATGTGCCATTGTGCACTTAACCTTTCCCGATGGTCGTCGATACTGAATCGGGCAAGCGTAAACTGAATGAAACTGCGTCTGGCAGTCAAATCGGCGGTCAAGTCAGACGTCGGTTTCTGCGCGCACGGGAGGATATTCAAAATGTCGAAATATCGAATCAAGGTTGCACCGAATACGGTCGCGTATGCAGACGCGGAGAACCACAAACTGGTCGTAGAGTTCGCCATCCCGGGAGCCCCTACGGACACCGTCGACGTGAAGATCCTGGAAGACAGCATCCATCTCACGGCGCCGGCAAGGGACGTCGAGTATGTGGCAGCTCTGGCTTTAGGTTGGCCGGTGAAACCTGTCAAAGCCGAAGCGACCTATGAACACGGCCTGCTCCGAATCGAAGTGCCCTTCAAAGATCCGATGGAAGATGCAGTGAAAGTTGCCATCAGAACCGGTGATTCGGGCACCCAGGCCAGAATAGTGGAAACTTCATCCCCCGAGAGCATCGAAGGGAATCCCGGCTGATACCTTCGTGGATCAACTCCAAGTCCTCTGTCCGGCGGGCGGTGATCATGCTGACCTTCCCGCTGGTCACAATTGACCAAAACAGTGATCGGTACTGAACAGACAGGCCTCGTCGCATGAGCGATGATTCACAAGTGGGCAACGATTGTGACGGATGGCGACACGGAAACGCAAGATGAGGGAAAGCCTAAGATGTTGAACAAAGCGAAGGTGCTACGAGGTTACACATTGCACAGCCTTGATGGGGAAATCGGGAAAATCCAGGAGTTCTACTTCGATGATCAGTACTGGACGATTCGCTATCTGGTTGGCGACACAGGCAATTGGCTCACCGGCAAGCAGGTTCTGATTTCCCCGTATGCATTGACTGCCGTGAGTCAGGATAAGGCAACACATAGATATCGATTTGACCAAGAAACAGATTGAGGACAGTCCTTCCTTGAGCAGTGACAAGCCCGTATCGGAGCAATTCGAGAGAGCCTACTACGGGTTTTATGGATACCCGGCGTACTGGGGCGGCTCATACGTGTGGGGACCCTTTCCCAACATTGTGCGTGACCGTGAAAAGTGGAGCGCATGCACTCAAAGCGAGAAGTCATGGGATCCCCATTTGCGGAGCACTCACGAGGTGAGTGACTACGACGTTCAAGCTACAGACGGCGAGATTGGTCACGTCGAGGATTTCATCATCGATGACGAGGCGTGGTCGATTCGTTATCTCATCATCAACACACGGAACTGGTGGTCGGGGAAGAAGGTTCTGATTTCACCCCAATGGATCGAGAGCTTGAGTTGGGCCGAGTCGACAGTCTTCGTCAATCTCTCGGGTGAGAGCATCAAGCAGTCGCCCGAATACACGGAGGAGACTCTGCTGGATCGGGATTACGAGACCAGGCTGCATCGACACTACGATCGCCAGGAATACTGGGTCGATGAGCCAACTGCCAAGAAGGATTCCCGTTGAAGCGAGCGTGAGAAAGGCTTAGAGGCAATGACTATGCGGCGAAGCACATTCTGGATCCTTTGTTCCCTCCTGGTTGCCGTCATCGGGGGTGACGTTTCGGCCCAAGCGGGCAGCGCGATCCCCAGCGTCGATACCATCATCGCCCGAATGGCCGAGGCTCGGGCTGGGAACCAGGCCTGTTTTCGCCCCTACGCCGTTACGCGCGACTACCGGCTGTTTGGCCGGGACAAAGAGAAATCCAAGGCCCAGGTCATTGCCGATGTGACGTTTACTCCCCCGGACACCAAGCAGTACGCCATCCGGAGGGCGGACGGCTCGCTCCTGGGGAAGAGCATCGTTCGCCGCACTCTCGCAGGCGAAGTCAATATCTCAAAGGATTACGCCCTGACCGACTTTTCGGCAAACAATTACGATTTCAGATTTATCCGTGAAGCAGATGTAGGCGGCCGGCGCTACTACGAACTCGAGTTGCTGCCGCGACGGGAGGACAAGAGCCTGCTCCGAGGAAACATCTGGATCGATGCCGCTACCTACCTGCCCGGTCGCATCCGGGCCGAGCCTGCCAAGTCTCCCTCATGGTGGCTCCGGGACGTGCGCATCACGCTCCTCTACGGCGACGTGAGCGGCATGTGGCTGCAGACAAATATGGAAGTAACGGCCACGGTCCGGGTACTCGGCCCCTACACGATGCACTCGCAGAACGTGGAATATCGGATCTCCGAACCCGTTGTGGCCTCCTGCCGAAAGGGGGTGGCGGAGACCCCGAAGGCCGGGATCGCTCCCGGCACCGATTCATCCGTCAGCGACCTTCCGCTGACCGCCACATTCGTCCCACGACCGACCTGAGCAGTTTTGACCAGAGCGCTGTCCCTTTCTGAAATGAACAGCACGGGAGAAATCTCCCGTTCCGGAGCGGAGCTAGCGATATGACGAACTCGAACCATGGACAGCAGCGCTCGACCCTGCAGAGAATTGCCCATCGGGTGATGCTCGAAAAAGGACTTGCTCCTGATTTTTCCGCGGCGGCGCTTGCCGAACTCGACAAAATCGACGGACCGGCGGCGCAAACCGGGAAATCGACGCGCGATCTGAGAGAGCTGCTGTGGTGTTCCATCGACAACGATGACTCGCGTGATCTGGATCAACTGACCTTTGCCGAATCGATGGCCAACGGAGCCGCAAAAATCCTGGTCGCCGTTGCCGACGTCGATGCCATCGTCAAGAATCGATCAGCAATTGACGATCATGCGCGGCAAAATACCACCTCAGTCTACACGGTTGCCGAGACATTCCCGATGCTCCCCGAAAAGCTCTCCACGGATCTGACTTCACTGAACTACGAATCAGACCGGCTGGCCATCGTGATTGAAATGGTTCTCTCCGGAGACGGATCACTTCAGAGTTCAGACGTCTATCGAGCGACGGTCCGCAATCATGCGAAGCTTGCGTATAACAGCGTTGCCGCATGGATCGAGGACCACGGGCCGATGCCCGGAGAGATCGGTGCCGTCCAGGGCCTCGAGGAGAACCTTCGGCTTCAGGACCGTCTCGCGCACCGTCTCAAAGCGCTCCGCCACCTCCACGGTGCGCTTAATCTCGAAACAATCGAAGCCCGCCCGGTCTTTGTAGGGGAGAAACTCAAGGACCTGGCAGCCGACGAGCGGAACCGGGCGAAGGATATCATTGAGGACTTCATGATTGCCGCGAATGGGGTCACGGCACGATACCTCGAATCCAGGACGTTTCCATCCCTGCGGCGCGTGGTGCGCACACCTAAACGCTGGGACCGGATCATCGAACTTGCCGCGGAACGGGGCTCGACGTTGCCCGGGGAACCCTCCGCCATGGCCTTGGAGCAATTCCTGGTGGCTGCGAAAGCCGGGGATCCTCTCCGCTTTCCCGACCTATCGCTCAGTGTTGTCAAATTGCTGGGCCCGGGTGAGTATATTGTCCACGTTCCTGGAACCAGTGCAGCCGGGCACTTCGGCCTGGCTGTGAAGGACTATACTCACTCCACCGCCCCGAACCGCCGCTACCCCGATCTGATTACACAACGGTTGCTGAAAGCGGCATTGGCGGGACGGCCCGCGCCTTACGAGAACGATGAACTGGAAGGGCTCGCAAAGCACTGCACCGCGGAGGAAGACGTGGCCAAAAAGGTTGAACGACAGGTCACAAAATCCGCAGCAGCAATACTGGTGGAATCAAGAATCGGGGAGCGCTTCGATGCCATCGTCACGGGCGCATCGGACAAAGGCACCTGGGTCCGTCTTCTGCAGCCGCCGATTGAAGGAAAGCTGGTGAACGGGTTTGACGGAATGGATGTCGGGCACCAGCTCCGCGTTCAACTGCTCCGCACGGATGTGGAACGCGGATTCATCGACTTCAAGCGAGTGACCTGAAGCTCCGGTCTCCGTCCCGGGCCTGCCAAGCCGCCCCCTGCTGATCAATATTGACCAGGTATCTGTGCAGCTTCGAACAGACATGCCGCCCCCCTGGGAGTAAAAAAGACAGAGGAACAAAATCACCTGCGACACCGCTCCAGCGAGCCTTGGCGAAGAGAACCGGGAAATCAGATCCAGAAGTCGGGGACGACAGGACCGGCTCGATCGATGGTCCTCGCAGCCTTCGGCCGGATGATGAAGTTGGCGTCAAGCAGGGCAAACAAATCAGAAGACTTCTCAAAGGAGACTGCAACATGGCTCACAAAAAGACTGCCGTACTGGGCATTTACAAAGATTACTCGAGCGTCGAGAACGCCGTCGACGTCTTGAGGGAGGCTGGCTTCCGAAACACGGATATCTCCGTACTGTTTCCGCAAAGGGCGGGCTCCAAGGAATTCGCCCGTGACAAAGGGACCCGGGCTCCCGAGGGCGCGGTCGCAGGAGCCGGAACGGGTGCGCTGCTGGGCGGAACACTCGGATGGCTGGTGGGCATTGGCGCCCTGGCGATTCCGGGGTTAGGTCCCGTCATCGCAGCCGGTCCACTGATGGCAGCTCTCGCTGGAATTGGCGTGGGCGGCGCAGTAGGCGGGATAACGGGCGCCCTGATCGGCCTCGGGATCCCCGAACACCAGGCCAAGCGTTATGAAATCCGAGTGAAGGAAGGCGGAATCCTCCTGTCGGTCCATTCGGACAATCCCGACTGGACGAAGCGCGCCCAGGACATCCTGGAGAGGACGGGAGCACAGGATATTTCGTCGACCGGAGAGGCCGCAGTGAACTACATCAGGAGTGGCAGGACAATCGCCGCCGCGCCTGAGGGCGCCTTGCCCGACGTTGCGGTGGATGAAGAGGAAGAGGTCGCAGTGGTCGCAGCATCGGATCAGAGTCGTGATCACCAAGCATACGAGATCTAGTGAAGATTGATAAGTCATTCAACTTAACGAAAGAAGTAACACCATGAACTGGGATCAGATTGAAGGAAAATGGAAACAGTTTGCAGGGTCCGCCCGGGAACGCTGGGGCAAGCTCACGGACGATGACTTCAAGACGGCCGCGGGGAAAAAGGAGAACCTGGTGGGAAAAATTCAGGAGCGGTACGGGATTGCGAAGCAGGAAGCCGAAAAGCAGGCTGACGAGTGGTCCGCGGCTCTGAAGGAATCCGCTCACGAGGCCCGCTCTTCAGTGCGTAAGTGAGCAGTTCCTCCTATTGAGTCTTCGAAGCCGGCGTTGGCATCAGCACGACGAATCGGCTCAGCAAGTTCGGCTTCACGGGGGGCATTGTGAATCCCACGGCCAAGATACCGCTGCCATTACTCCTGGCCAGTTTTGTCATCCTGGTGGCGGGAATGAAGGCGGCCAGCCCCATTCTGGTTCCCTTTCTTCTGGCGGTCTTTATTGCGGTCATTTGCGCCCCACCGTTGTTCTGGATGCGAAGCAAGGGCGTGCCGAAGATCCTTGCCCTTGCTTCCATTCTGGCGGTCATCCTGGTTGTGGGATTCTCCTTTGGAGCGTTGATCAGCCTTTCGCTGAATCATTTCCTGAATTCCCTGCCCGGCTATCAAGAGCAACTCACGACCGGTATCGATGCCACGATAAGTCAATTGCACAGGAGGGGCATTCAAATTCCAGTGGAGGAGTTGTCCGGTGCTTTCCACCCGGGATGGGTGATGAACCTTGCAGGAGACATCTTCTCGACCCTGAGCGCCGTCTTCACCAATGCGTTTCTGATCCTGATTACGGTCGTGTTCATCCTTCTGGAGGTGGCGGAATTGCCGGAAAAGATGCGAGTCGCGTTTTCGGACCCCGAGAGGCATCTCACCACGATGGAGCAATTCAGCCGGAACGCGCAGAGCTATCTGGTCATCAAGACTCTGATCAGCGCGGGCACCGGCCTGGCGATCTGGCTTTGGCTTCTCCTGCTCGGAGTTGATTACCCTGTGCTCTGGGGAACGCTCGCGTTTCTGCTGAACTATGTGCCCAATGTCGGCTCCGTCATTGCCGCCCTTCCTCCTTTTCTGATCGCTCTTCTTACGAGCGGGCTGGGCTTCGCCCTTCTGACCCTCTTCGGCATTGCGGCGATTAATGTCGTCTTCAGCATTTTCCTGGAGCCAAAGCTGATGGGCAGGCGCTTGAGATTATCGACACTCGTTGTCTTTCTTTCCCTGGTCTTCTGGGGGTGGGTACTGGGACCACTGGGCATGGTTCTCTCGGTGCCCATGACCAGCCTTGTCGTGATTGCACTGGGGAGTCATGAGGAGTCACGAAAGTTTGCCGTCCTGCTCGGACAAGGAACCAGGAATGAGGAGGTCGAAAAGTTGAGAGGACCGAAGCAATAGGGAACGAACAAGATACGGATCTCCTGACCTTGCATGACCGGATCGTTCCAACTCCCAACGGTGAATCAGAGGTTACACATTGAAAGACACCTTCACAGTGGCGGAGACTGCCGCCGGGAGATTCAGACAACTCGAACAGTTTCTCAGGAAATTCGGGCTCCTGCGGGAGGCTATCGGAAAATTCATCGGTGACAACGGCTTCTTCCTGTCTTCCGGAATTGCTTTCAATATCCTGATCAACCTGATCCCTCTCATCTTGCTTCTATCCGCATTCATTGCGAGTTACCTCTACAACGACCAGGCTGTAGTCGATCACATTAGCGCAAATCTCAGAATTGTATCTCCTGCCCTGGATTCAAGAATTACGCAAGACCTGCTGGCCATCATCGAGAAGCGTCGGATTGTTGGGGTCTTAGGGTTTGTAGTCCTAGTCTGGTTTTCCACATTCGTCTTCGGCTCGCTGCGGATCGCTCTCAATATCGTGTTCAGCGTGGAGAAGAGCCGGAAATTTCTGCACGCAATCGGCATTGATCTGCTCATGATTCTCCTGGCTGGATCTCTCTTCGTTGTAAGTATGAGTATTAGCGTATTCGCCAGTTTCCTCCAAAGTTACCGCGGACAGATTCTCGTGGAGATAGGACCTATTCTTGAATGGATATTAGAATACATCCTCCCTCTCGTCTCGACCTGTGGCGTTTTTTTCTTGGTCTACAAAGTCATTCCTAATAGGAGTTTGCACTTTGAAACTATCTTTCAGGCGGCTCTTTTTACTGGTCTGCTCTGGGAGTTGGCCAAACATATCTTCGCCTGGTATATCATCCATCTCGCCAGGTACTCCCTTTTCTATGGCTCATTCAGCACTCTGGTCATCTTCGTCGTATGGGTCTATTACTCCTCAATGATTCTCGTTTTGGGAGGCGAGTTTGCCTATTTTCTTGAGGAATTGCGACAGAAAGGTGACCGCGTTCCGAGTAAAACCTCATTTTTCAGGAAGGGGTAACATGCGGCATCCTAACAAGACAGGGTTGATCATACATGCAAAGCCGGCTTCACTCTTTTTCGTCATCGCTATCCTGCTCTGGTCAGGTTCCGTCGAAGGTGCGCCGATTCCGGTCCGCCTCCTGGAAGGGAATTTTCGGGGTTTCCTCGTACTCCGATCGCTGGACGGGACAGCGATCGCCTACGGTGAGCTGAGCCAGAAGCCCACGGGGAAGTTCATCGATTCCCACATGATCCTGAGATTCAAGGATGGTTCGCTATACGATGAATCGGCGACATTCTCGCAGGAAGGAGTTTTCAGGCTCGAGGGCTATCGTCTGGTAGAGCACGGACCATCCTACCCGACAATGGAGGTATCGTTCGATCGCAAGAGCGGGCGATACCAGGCCCGCAGTCAGGCCGAGAAAGACCAGGAGCCAAAAACCGCGGGAGGAACATTCGAGATGCCGGCCGATCTCTACAACGGAATGGCCCTGATACTCCTGAAGAATCTTCCAGGAGGCGCCGGCGCGACGGTGCAGTTGGCCGTCTTCATGCCGGAACCGCGCCTGCTCGAGATGGAGTGGAACTGGGAGGGAGAGGACGAGGTGCTGCTGGGCGACCTCCCCATGAAGGCCATGCGCTCGCTGGTGAAGCTGAAGATTGGCGGGCTCTCCGGCTGGATGGCCTCGTTGATCGGAAAGAGCCCGCCGGACCTTCGCTACTGGCTTGTCTCGGGGGATGTCCCGGCATTCGTGAAATTCGAAGGCGCCATGTTTTTGAATGGCCCGGTGTGGCGGCTTGAGATGACCACGGTATCGTGGCCCAAGTAAGTTGCGGCATCGGCAGTTCGAGCTCGTTTTCAGTGCTCAGATTCTTTGTCGATTGATGGAAAGCGATGAGCAGTTTTGACCGGGCGCTTGAGCATTACTGAACTGACACGGGACCGGCCCGGGAGTAAAAAGAGGGAGTGTGCCACCGAACCACCATCTCGTGGCTCGGAAAGGTCGCATCAGCTTGTCAACGGTGGATAACTGACGGCTTGAACTTCGCCATGCTGGATCCCCCTAACTTCGGGTTTCCGGTTTAGGCCCCCCCGTTTCGGGCATCCATGTTCCGGAACGTTTCTACCGATAAATGCCGGGCCGAACGCTACGGCATGCCGCTGGGCGAGGACGATTTCTCGCCCAGCTTCCCTTTCCAGTGCAGCCTGTCGCGCCGGAAGACTCCGTCGTTCCAAAGGGATGAAGCTCTTGGTCGATCAGGACCGTGGACGCACTCCAATCATCTGCTTTTCAGCGACTTACAGGTTTCCCTCCCAGGTCCGTGTTTCCCTTCGCGAGGCGAGAAAAACCGAAGGGGCCATTGATGATGGGCCTCAGTGCCCGCCACTGACCCGGGTGAGCAATTTTGACCACACCAGCGATTCCTTCTGCACTGACCGGGAACCAGCTCAATCGTACAGTGCCGATAACACGGACTGGCTGAAAAGAAAGGGGCTGTAACTGTCTGAAACGGGCCAGACGGTCGGGGCAAAGGCGAGAACGGCCACCCAGGAAAGACGAATGGGATTGAGGTAATTCACAATATCTGTCGGGCCTGTGAACGGGCGAGGAGTGCGCGATGAATCGAGGAAACGAGCATGAGGACTCTGGTCCATTGTCCTGGCGGGAGGCAAAGGGGAACGTCTCAGACCCTTTGTTCAACAGTGGCTGGGATGTGACACGCCCAAACAATTCTGCACCTTCATCGGAACCCGATCGATGTTCCAGCATACGCTGGACCGCGCCGACCGGATTACTCTACCCGAACAGAAGGTGACGGTCATCGGACGCACTCATCAGATCGAGGCCCGGGCTCAGCTCTCGGCGGGAAAGGCCGGAAAGCTTATCGTTCAGCCCGCCAACCGGGATACCGCGGCCGGCATCTTTTTGGCCCTGACTCATGTCCTCGCTGAGGATCCTCAGGCGACGGTACTGGTTTACCCGTCAGACCATTTCATCTATCCCGAGGAGCAATTCAGTGAAGTAGTGCGAAAAGCTGCGCAGGCAGCACAACACTTGAGGGATTCGCTGTGCCTGCTGGGAGTCCTTCCCGATCGACTGGAACCGGAGTACGGCTGGATTCATCCGGGCCCGTGTGTCAGCTGCGTCGGAGGACTCGAGATAAGGGCAACGGAAGCGTTTCGGGAGAAACCTGGTGTGGAGATGTGCAGGACCGCCATGGCATCGGGCGCCCTCTGGAATACGCTGGTCATGGCAGCCAGGGCAGCAACTTTATGGGAGATGGGGTGGCAGTGCTTTCCCGAGATGATGATGCTCTTTGAGTGGTACCGGGAGGCGATCGGGACGTCGGAGGAAGCACAAGTTCTGGAAAAAATCTACGCGGCTATGCCGTCCAGGAACTTCTCTTCTGAGCTGCTGGAACGTCTGCCCGGGCGGGTCACGGTCATGGAATTGGGAGGCGTTCTCTGGAGCGATTGGGGCAGGCCCGAGCGGATCCTGGAGACTATTCAGCGAATCGGGAAGGAGCCCGCGTTTTCATGTGCGCACGCTGCCGCCGTTTAGCGGGTTCCGTTCCTGGCGGTGAGCCGGGAACGGTCACCGGCCCTTCGGTAGTCATCGGGGCACTGGTACATGTGGACCCGACGTTGGCCGAGGTGAAATCGCGAACCCGGGCGGGGATGGGCGACGTCGCTGTGGCTCTGGCATCGGGCTGCGCGGGCGCGCTGGCGTTCACAATGGGGGCGTCGACGGAGTTGGTCCTCCGGGCCGTGCTGTTACGAAATTGCTGACCATGGGCAAAGAAAACGTCGTGAATATGCAATTTTTCGGCACCGTAACCTCGGTGCGCGGCAGCGTCGTGGATGCGCGGTTCGATTCCCAATTGCCGCCCATTTACTCATTGCTGCACGCGAACGAGGGGAAAATCGCCATTGAGGTCTTGGCTCAGCTTGATGCCCGCCACGTGCGCGGAATCGCGCTGACCCCCACGCAAGGCCTGGCCCGCGGCATGGCGGTGGAAGATTCGGGCGGGCCGTTGAAGGCACCGGTCGGCAAAGGAATCCTCTCGCGAATGTTCGACGTGTTCGGAAATGCCATCGACCGCAAAGGGAAGGTTTCGAACGTGGAATGGCGCACCGTCCATCGGGCCCCTCCGCCGCTGGCGCGACGATCCACCAAGTCTGAGGTCTTTGAAACGGGCATCAAAGTCATTGATGTGCTCGTGCCGCTGGAGCGGGGTGGCAAAGCGGGGTTGTTCGGTGGTGCGGGCGTTGGCAAGACCGTCCTGCTCACCGAGATGATTCACAACCTGGTCGGCCACCACGAAGGGGTGAGTCTCTTTTGCGGAATCGGCGAACGTTGTCGCGAGGGTGAGGAACTCTACCGCGAGATGAAGGAAGCCGGCGTGCTTCCAAACATGGTGATGGTCTTCGGCCAGATGAACGAACCACCGGGCAGCCGTTTCCGCGTGGGCCACGCCGCGCTGACCATGGCCGAGTACTTCCGCGACGACGAACATCGCGACGTGCTGCTCCTCATCGACAATATCTTCCGGTTTATTCAAGCCGGCTCAGAAGTGTCGGGCTTGATGGGGCAGATGCCGTCGCGTCTGGGCTATCAACCGACGATGGGCACCGAGCTATCGGGACTGGAGGAGCGCATCGCCAACACCGATACCGGTGCGATCACCTCAATCCAGGCGGTGTATGTCCCGGCGGACGATTTCACCGATCCAGCGGCAGTACACACGTTCTCGCATCTCTCCGCATCGATCGTGCTCTCGCGCAAGCGGGCAAGCGAAGGCCTCTACCCTTCCATCGACCCCCTGCAATCCAGCTCCAAGATGGCCAGCCCCGGAATCGTGGGGGAACGGCATTACGGCCTGGCGCAGGAAATTCGGCGGACGCTCGCTCAATACGCTGAACTCAAGGACATCATCGCGATGCTCGGCCTTGAGCAGCTTTCGCCCGAGGATCGGAGCGTGGTCGCCCGCGCCCGCCGATTGGAGCGCTTTCTCACCCAGCCCTTTTTCACAACCGAGCAGTTCACGGGCCTCAGCGGAAAGCTCGTCAGCCTCGAGGACGCGCTGGACGGCTGTGAGCGAATCCTGCGCGATGAATTCGAAGACTTCCCGGAGAGCGCGCTCTACATGATCGGAACGGTGGATGAGGCGAAGAAGAAAGTAAAATCTGACCAAGCCCGATCAAACGGCCCCGCCGGGCCCGAATCAGGAAGCGAAGTCCCGGGCGACGCGAAACCAGCGGACATTTCCAAACCTGAAAATCCATCCGAAACTCCTTCGAAGCCCGGGCCAAAACCTCGACTGAAGGAGGAGCCTGAAGCCACTGCCCATGAATCTTAAGATCTTCCTCCCCTTTCAGATCTTTGCCGAGAAAACCGGCGTGTCGCGCGTCGTTGCCGAGACCTGCGCCGGTTCCTTCGGCCTCTTGCCACATCGGCTCGACTGCGTGGCGGCGCTTGAGCCGGGAATTCTGACTTATGAAATTGATGCCGAGGGCGAGGTCTACGTGGCCGTCGATGAAGGGGTGCTGATCAAGTCCGGGCCGGACGTGCTGGTCTCCGTGCGCAATGCCATCGCCGGAACCGAACTCGGCCAACTGCGCGAGGCGGTTGAGCGGGAGTTTATGAAACTGGACGAACGTGAGCAGAGCGTGCGCTCGGCGCTAACAAGAATGGAAAGCAATCTCGTGCGCCATATGGTGACTTTTCAAAATGACTGACAAACCCCAACACAAGTCTTTAAGGCCCTCTCTCAGTGACGAGGTCGGCGCGAAGGCGGCGCGCAAGCTCAAGGCACGGCGCAACGCGGCGCCGGGCGTTTGGTTTGGCCTGGGGATGATGGGGATCATTGGATGGTCGGTGGCGATTCCGACGCTGATTGGCGCGGCGCTTGGCCTCTGGTTGGACAAGCATTATCCCGGAACCCGTTCCTGGACGCTGATGTTGCTCGTCACCGGCTTGACCATCGGCTGCCTGAACGCGTGGCACTGGGTAAGCAGGGAAGAAAAGGCAATGGGGGAGGAAGAGGGGGAGGACGATGGATGATTTTCTGGCGTTGGGACTGGCGTTGGTGGTAGGTGTTTTGCTCGGCGCAGTCTTTTTTGGCGGCCTTCGGTGGACGGTGTCGAAGGGCCTTTCATCAAGACATCCGGCACCTTGGTTTCTGGGCAGCCTGGTCTTGCGGACCGGCATCGTCCTCAGTGGTTTCTACTTTGTCTCGAACGGTGATTGGGGCCGTTTGCTGGCGTGTCTCCTCGGGTTTACCGCCGCGCGCTTCATCGTGTTGAGGCTCACTGGCCCGACCTTCGAATGCCGCAACCCCTCTGTAAAGGAGGCCGGTCTTGCGCCTTAGTCCCGACGAGATCATCTTCTGGCAATACGGCTTCGTCAAGCTCAACGCCACGGTTGCAATTACCTGGGGCCTGATGCTGGTACTGGCGCTTGGTTCGAGACTCATTACTCGCAGACTCTCGATCGGTTTGGAACGTTCCCGCTGGCAGAACCTTCTGGAAATCGTCGTTACCGCGATCGAGAAACAGATCGGAGAGGTCGGCCTCCAGCAACCGGAAAAGTATCTCAGCTTTCTGGGCACGCTTTTCCTGTTCGTCGCTACGGCCAGCCTCTTCACCGTTATTCCCGGCTACGAACCCCCGACGAGTTCGCTCTCGACCACTGCGGCGCTCGCGCTGTGCGTCTTTGTGGCAGTGCCCCTCTTCGGCATCGAGGAGCGGGGGTTGACTGGTTACCTCAAGTCCTATCTGAAGCCGACGATCATCATGCTGCCGTTCAATATCATCAGCGAGCTTTCGCGCACGCTGGCACTGGCCGTCCGTCTGTTCGGCAACATGATGAGCGGGGCGATGATCATCGGCATTCTGCTCACCATCACGCCGTTCATCTTTCCGATCGTCATGACGGCGCTCGGGCTGCTCACCGGCATGGTGCAGGCCTACATCTTCTTTATCCTGGCCACGGTTTACATCGCGGCCGCCACGCGAGCCCGTCATACCAGGCCTGGACCGAGGCGGGGCATTGCAGCGTGAACTATGACAACCGAAGGAAATGCTATGGATAACATGACAATCATCGCGGTGGCATCAGTTGTCACCGCCGGAATGACCACAGGGATCGGCTGTATTGGCCCGGCGTTGGGCGAAGGGCGTGCGGTCGCGACGGCCCTGAGTTCACTGGCCCAGCAGCCAGACGCTTCCGCCACGATCACCCGGACGCTGTTCGTCGGCCTGGCGATGATCGAGTCCACGGCCATTTATTGTTTCGTGGTCTCAATGATTCTCATCTTCGCCAACCCGTTTTGGAACCACGTCATCTCCCTGACCGGGGGAAACTAGAACATGCTCATTGATTGGTTCACCGTCGGTGCGCAAGTGCTCAACTTTCTCATCCTGGTGTGGTTGATGAAACGCTTTCTTTACAAGCCCATCCTTCGAGCCATCGACGCGCGGGAGAAGCGAATCGCCACGGAACTCGCCGACGCCGAGGCGAAAAAGGCCGAAGCTCAAAAGGAACGCGACGAGTTTCGGCACAAGAACGAGGAATTCGACCAGCAGCGCGCCGGGTTCCTGAGCCGCGCGAAGGACGAGGGAGAAGAGGAACGCCGGCGCCTCCTTGATGAAGCACGGCAGGCGGCAGACGCCCTGAGTGCCAAACGACGGGAAGCGTTGAAACTTGAACAGCAGAGCCTGAACGACGAAATCACCCGCCGGGCCCGGCAGGAAGTCTTTGCCATCGCGCGAAAGACGCTGACGGACCTCGCCGGGACAAGTCTGGAAGAACGCATGAGCGAGGTCTTCACGAGCCGCTTGCGGCAACTCGGAGGTGAGGAGAAGTCCGCTCTTACCAAGGCCTTGCAAACATCCTCCAACCCGGCGGTCGTCCGGAGTGCCTTCGAGCTGCCGCCTGAGCAGCGAGACGCAATCCAACAGGCGATTGACGAATCCTTTTCGGCTGAAATCCAAGTCCGCTTCGAGACCGCGACAGGCGTGATCAGCGGCATCGAACTCACCACGAATGGACAAAAGGTGGCGTGGAGCATCGCGGATTATCTGTCGTCGCTGGAGAAGAGCGCCGGCGACCTCTTGAAACAGAAGGAACGGCCTGAAGCTCGGGCCAAGCCCAAGCCTGAGCCGGGGTCCAGGGCGGAGCCTGCGCCCGACGAACCTGTGCCCGAAACAGAGAGCCGCTGAACATGAAACCCGAGAGCCTCCAAGACATTTTCGACAGCGCATTTTCCGGGATAAATCAGGTGCGGAAAGCATTCACACCGCAACTGACGTTGCGGGAGGTGGGCACGATCGCCAGTGTCTCGACAGGCATCGCGAGGGTCTCCGGCCTTCCCGGCGTGGGCTTCGATGAACTGGTGAGATTTCCCGGCGACGTTTACGGCATCGCATTCAATCTGGACGAAGACGAAATAGGAGTCGTGCTGCTCGGTGAATACTGGCATTTGCAAGCGGGCGATGAAGTCGAGCGAACGGGACGGGTCATGGACGTGGCCGTGGGTGATGGCCTGCTCGGGCGCGTCATCGACCCGCTCGGCCGGCCGCTTGATGGCCAAGGGCAGGTGGCGAGTCGCGATCGCCTTCCCATCGAACGACCCGCACCGCCCATCATGGACCGTGCCCCCGTCACCGAGCCCCTCCAGACCGGACTTAAGGTCATCGACGCGCTCATTCCCATCGGACGGGGCCAGCGCGAGCTGATTCTCGGCGACCGGCAGACGGGCAAGACGGCCATTGCGATCGACACTATCATCAACCAGCGGGGCCACAATGTCGCCTGCGTCTATTGTGCCGTTGGCCAGCGCGCTTCCGCCGTGGCGAAGGCCGTGGCGAACCTTCAGGAGAAAGGCGCCATGGACTACACCGCGGTCGTTGTGGCCGAGGGAAACGACCCGCCGGGTCTCTCCTACATCGCCCCTTATGCAGCCACCAGCATTGCCGAGCATCTCATGGAGCAAGGCCGGGACGTGCTCATCGTCTACGACGATCTCACCCATCATGCCCGCGCCTATCGCGAGCTTTCTCTTTTGCTGCGCCGTCCGCCCGGTCGCGAAGCATTCCCCGGCGACATCTTCTACATCCATTCACGGCTGCTCGAACGCGCCACCCACCTGCGCGAGGAACTCAGCGGCGGCTCGCTGACCGCCCTGCCCATCATTGAAACCGAAGCGCAAAACATTTCCGCCTACATTCCGACCAACCTGACCTCCATCACCGATGGCCAGATCTACCTCTCACCGTCGATGTTCGAGCTGGGAGTGCTGCCGGCGGTCGATGTCGGGAAATCGGTTTCACGTGTCGGCGGCAAGGCACAACGGGCAGCCTACCGGGCGGTGGCGGGCTACCTCAAGCTTGCCTACTCCCAGTTCGAAGAGCGTGAGACCTTTTCCCGTTTTGGCGCCCGACTGGATGAAGACGCCCGCAGGATCATCGGGCGCGGGCGGCGCATCCGCGCCTGCCTCAAGCAACCGGAATCGTCCCCGGTTTCGATGCCCGCGCAAATCGCCGTGTTGCTTGCGTTGACCTCGGGACTCTTCGACAACGTGCCGGTTGCCCGAATGAAGGACGCCGAACAGGCCGTACGCGAGGCGGAGAAGGAGATTCCGGGGGAGGTGCGCGAGCGGTTCGACCACGGCCGACAAACTGAGCGACGACGATCGCAAGACGATCATCGACGTCACCCGCCTGGCCCTCGAACAGTTCCAACCCGGGGAGGGATCGAAATCCGATCCTGAACCTTAACAGGAGAACAGCATGCAGATCCAAGTTAATACCGACCATAACATTGAAGGTTCCGAGGGGCTGAGCGATCAGGTCCGCAGCGTAGTGGAGAACGCCCTGAGCCGAATCAGCGATCAGATCACCCGGGTGGAAGTTCATTTGAGCGACGAGAACCGCCACAAGAGCGGCCAGAACGACAAGAGCTGCATGATGGAAGCCCGCCTCGAAGGCCTCCGACCGGTCGCGGTCACTCATCAGGCGGACACCTTGGACCAGGCCGTTGACGGCGCTGCAGACATGTTAGCCAGTTTGATCGAGAGCACCCTCGGGCGACTGCACGATCAAAGGAGTCACAGGACCGACCCGCCTCCTGCTGGAGGCGAACCCACCGAGAATTCATGAGCACCACCATCGCGAGCCTGCGCCGAAAAATCGACAGCGCCGGAGATCTTCAATCCGTGGTCCGCACGATGAAAGCCCTGGCCGCGTCAAGCATCGGACAATACGAGCAATCGGTGCGCGCGCTGGCCGACTACTCTCGCATCGTGGAACTGGGGTTAAGCGTCTGCTTCCGCGGTAGCGAGGCGGCGTTGATGACGAGTCGAAAGAGTCCAACCGATACGGGTACGATTGGTGCAATCGTGTTCGGTTCCGACCAGGGACTGGTGGGCCAGTTTAATGACGTGGTGGCCGATTATGCGATGAGGGCGCTCGCAGCTTTGCCCGGCATATCCCGGGTCTGGGCCGTCGGTGACCGGGTTCACGCACGCCTGGCGGACTCGGGCCTGACTAATGAATGGACTCTTCACCGTGCCGAATTCCGTCCAGGCCATCACCCCGCTCGTCGGGCAGATTCTGGTGGAGAGCGAAGCGCGCCGCAGCCAGGATGAGGTCATCGAACTCCACCTCTTCTACAATCGTCCGACGTCCGGGCCGGTCTACGAGCCCGTCGGCCAGCGACTGCTGCCGCTGGACGAGAACTGGCGACGCAGGCTGGCCGAACTTCCCTGGCCGACGGGGAACTTGCCCGAGATCGTGAGTGGCGGCACCGCGACGTTTCGGGCACTCGTCCGAGAATATCTCTTTGTCTCGCTCTTCCGGGCGTGCGCCGAATCCCTTGCGAGTGAGAACGCGAGCCGCCTGGCGGCGATGCAACGCGCCGACAAGAACATCGACGAATTGCTGGAGGAACTCAACAGGTCATTCCATCGCATGCGCCAGAGTGGCATCGACGAGGAACTGTTCGATGTCATCTCCGGATTCGAGGCCTTGAACGGAGAAGAGAAATGATTGGACCTGGGCCCGAGTTCGCCAGTGACGAACGCAACTCAGGCATGACGATTGAATCCTCAGCCTCCTGAGCAGTTTTGACCAACCGTATGAGCCAACCTGAACTGACACCCTCGTGAGCCGGGGCTATAAATAGGAATGCGTTGAGCTGCCGGGCGAGCAGCCGGGCGTATCCGGCCTCGAAAAATTCCGCTGCCCGGGATTCAGGCTGAAACGCTTAACAGGAGGACTTCAATGACAATTGCAAAGGTCGAGGAAATCAGCGCCACTTCTAAAATCGGGTTTGAGGACGCGGTCAAACAGGCCCTGGCCCGGGCCACCAAAACGCTTCACAATGTGCGCAGTGGGTGGGTTAAGGAGCAGCACGTGCGTCTCGAAGCCGACAAAATTGTTGAGTATCAGGTGAACATCGCAGTCACTTTCGTTCTGGACGATTAGCCGGCAGATTACCCGAAGTAGATCTGGCGGAAGGTTCGGCCTTTCGCCGGAGATTTTTCGCCAAGCTAATCTGGCTGCCTGATCGGAATGAATCTGCTTCCGCTTACTAAAGAAGACCGATAATGGATCAGTTAGCGATTCGAAACACACTCTACGGCCGTGGCCATGAGACTATTGCAATGCTGGAATCATTTGATCGCATCTGCAGTGGCTGCGGCGAAGTGTTGCTGGTTTCCGGCGCTTCAGGGGTGGGAAAGACCGCTCTGATCCATGCGCTTCAGGGACCAGTCCTGGATAGAAACGGATTCTTCATAAGCGGAAAGTTTGATCAATATCATCTGAATGTGCCTCTATCCGCATTCCGACAAGCTCTTAAAGAGCTGTGCAGCGAGTTGCAGTCCGGGAGCAGACAGCGTCGCCTGCGATTCAAGGCTGATGCGCTCCTGGCCATTGGCAACAGGGGCCAGGTGCTGCTTGATCTGATCCCGGAATTTGAGTCATTCCTTGGTTTGCAGCCGCCTCTGGAACTTCTCGAGCCGAGGGAATCCTGGCACCGAATCGCCGGGGTGTTCCAGGACTTTCTCCGGGTCATCTGCAGACCGGAACATCCCCTCGTACTGGTGATTGATGACTGGCAATGGGCTGACGCCGCCTCATTTGAATTGCTCAGGCAACTGCAGATCGGGTCTGAGCTGCGCTATCTGCTGGTGATCGTCTCCTGTCGTGATGACGAAGCGGGTTCCGGCCACCCAATGGGGTCCCTGGTCAAGGGCCTTCGAAGTCATGCTGTTCCTGTTGAAGTGCTCAAGGTCGAAGAATATCGGGTTGGATGATGTCCGGAAGATGGTGATTGAAACGCTGAAGCCGGCTGTAGAAGGTGCCGAAGAACTCGCGGTGATCCTCCACGACAGGACCCAGGGAAATCCGCTGTTTGTGCGGGCACTTCTCAGCTTCCTCTACGAGTCGAAGCTGATCTGGCTTGACAAGGACCGGAATTGCTGGCAATGGACCCTCGATCGAAACGGAGGAGCGGACCTGCCTGAGAACGTGGCCGAGTTGATTATGCGGAAACTTCGACTTTTGGACCGTGACAGCCGGGATCTCTTCTCTCTGGCGGCCTGCCTGGGCAACCGGTTTGATCTGGCCACCATGGGTATCGTCAGCGGTCGGGACCCCTCGGAGTGCCGGGCGCTGCTTTTCTCCGATCTGGCGAGAACGTTACTCCTCCCGATGTATGAAGGCGACTGTGACAGCCCTGGCGGAAATCATCAGGACCACACCGAATGTGCATTCCTGCATGACAGCGTGCAGCAGGCGGCTTACACGCTGATTGGAACCGACGATCTTCCGAAAATTCAACTGGGGATTGGCCGACTCCTGCTCGAAAGCCTGAATCTGGAGCAGCTCGATCTGCGATTGTTCGAGGTTGTGAACGGCCTGAACGCCGGGTTCAATCTGATCCAGGATCACAACGAGCAGGTGAAGGTGTCTGCGCTGAACCTTCGTGCGGCGCGAAAAGCTTACACATCCGCCGCTTACCGCTCAGCGCTTCAGTTTTACCGTTCTGCGGACCGATTTGTGGAAAAATCAGGATCGTCGGACCTTCCGTGAAGGGACCATCCGTCTCTTCACGGGACGGGCGGAAGGTGAATTCTTTCAAGCAAGCCCGGCAGAAACGTCCGTCGGCCAAGTGAACCGGGAGAAAGGGCACAGGTCCGAAGGTAAGGCTGCTCTAATCGTGAAAGTTCAATTTGGAGACTTCGAATTGCAACGCCAAGTCGCAAAGGCCTCCAAGGGTATTATTGTTGAAAACAAGAGATCTTTGCGTTTCGGGGAAAAGATTCTGCGTTCCACGACGACGATGGACGAATGGGCGGCGAGCCAGGGACGCGATTATCGGCTGGATCCTGGTTCCTGGTCCGGTGCCAGACGTGGATGAGTGAGGATCACAGGATCGGCGCCAGGGGCAGTTTCACGCTCTGAATGGTCCGGCGTCGGGCCGGCCCCTGAAGGGTCCTGTTTATAGCCCAGGCATTTGCCTGGGTTCACGGCCCACCCCACCCATCAAGAATCCAGCCCTGAAAGGGCTGAACACCTCTTCGGGCGAGGTGAATCCGGGGCGCGACCTTACAGGCCGCAATCGAGGTGCCGGACCACAGACCCAGGGCAAGCCCTGGGCTGAAACCAAGGCGCCAGCGCCAAGTCCAGTTTCACTCTCTGAATGATCCGCGGGGAGCGCGGGGGCTGCTCTAATCGTGAAGAACCACGCCCAGGAGGCCGCTATTGACCGACAGGCCTCCTTCGTCGCCATAGTCGATAAAGCCCAACTTCCTGAACTTGTTCATGAAATGACTGACCCTCGAGCGGGTCGTGCCGACCATTTCGGCCAGATCCTCCTGGCTGATCCTGGGAAGGACGGGCTCAGTCTTGCTCTCTTTTCCGAAATGGGACAGCAATAACAGGATCCGGGCCAGGCGCTTCTCGCTCGAGTTGAAGAGTTGATCAACGAGGTCCGCTTCATACCGGATATTGCGGGACAGCAGATGGGACACGAATATTTCAGAGATCTCGTGCTTCTCGTGGAGAAGCCGCTGCATCAGGCTCTTCTCCAGCCGGATCAGGCTGCAATCGGTGAGTGCGGTCGCCGTCGCCATGCGCAGGGGTTGACCAATGAGGCAACCCTCGCCAAAGAAGTCACCGTCGTCCAGTATCGCAATAATGGCCTCTTTGCCCTGCTTCGAAGTAACTGACAGCTTCAATTTGCCGCGCTGGAGAAAGAGCACCGAATCCGCCGAGTCTCCTTCCCAATAAACCGTGCGGCTCGCGCCGTATTCGAGAACTCTTAACTCGGGGATGCCGGAAAGGGATACTGACCAATCGACAACAGGGCATCGCATATTCGCCACTTGTAACTCCCGTTGATAACGCCAACCGGGAGGGCCGGTACAGGAAAACTTCCGAATTGAGCGGGCTTAGTCTGTTCTGCGCGGGTTTACCGATCGCGTTTGGTTGAAATGCATGTAAAGTGTACCCAATACTCTCTCCGCTGTCAATCGCGGGCTCGTCAAACTCTGACACTTAAGTTCTGCCTCACTCAATGATTCTGTGCGCGCGCACGATAAATCTCTCGGGGGCGGATCCTACAAAATCAAAAGGGTAACAGGTCACCAAAGTCAGAATCGCCTCATCGGAGGCATCCAGCACGTAAGTGTCCTCCGGTTCGACCACCCGGGTAGAATCCACCCGATAGAGGTAGGATCCCTTCAGGGTCGTCAAGGTGATTTCATCATTCTGCCTGATCCTTCGCAGTGGTCTGAAGAACGTGTCCCGGTGTCCTGCGATGGCCACGTTTCCCGCTTCACCCGGCATTGAAGTCCCTGGAATATGACCAACCGACAGCCCCAAGGTCCGAGCGTCGGTCCCTTCCAGAATCATTACTGAGAGTCCAATTGCGTTGATCTCGATTCGTCCCAACGGAACGCCGGGGGAAGCAGCGATGCCACGACTCTCAGCCTCCCAAAGGCTCACCTCCGTGCCGCCGGACGAAGTGGAAACGGGCGCGTTCAGGGACTCGTGAATGTCTGCCGGCGTCCTCATCGACTGTCGTGCCTCGTCGAATCGCCGGGTTGCGTAAGACTGATAAGCCTTGGCTTCGAGCAGCGCGAAGCCGACGTAGCTCAACGCGAGGACCCCGGTGAGCAAAAGGAAGTTCCGGGCCCATTCCAGATGGGACCTGGTTCGCGGCGAAGGAAATGGCTGCCGGTCAATTCGGGTTTTCATGGTCAATTTCTCCGCCGCCTGACAAGGGTTGAGGTTTCAAAGGTGCGTAGTAGCCGGTTCGGGTGCGGACCGATAACCGGCCTCCATCCCGGGTCCGGGCCCTTACGCGAATCTTTCGATAGGTCCCATCCTGTTTCCGGTTCGAAGGAACATAAACAAGAGTGTATTGGCTGCGAATATCGCGGGCGATGCGTTCACAGATCGGGGTCACCCAGGCCAGAGATCTCGGCAGGAAGGACTCGCCGCCCGTGGCCTCTGCAAGTCGCCGGAGAAAGCCGGGGTTCCGGTCAGGATCCTCCTCATCAAAGAGGCCGATGGTGTATATGATTGTGTCGGGCTGCCCGGCCATGGCCATCACCTGGTCCCGGCTGTGCTGACTGGCGTTGTCGCCTCCATCGCTGACGACAAGGAGCACTTTCTTGTCCCGGTTCCCCTTCTTGAGCTGCTCGAGCGCGGCAACGACAGCATCGTAGAGCGCGGTCCTGCCGTCTGAGTCAATCCGGGAGAGGGCCGCTTCCAATACAGCCCCTTTGTCGGTGAACGGCATATCCGGTGGAAGGCCAAACGAAACAATCTCATTGAAACTCACCGCGAACATCTGGTCGTCCGGGTTGCTGGAGTTGGCAAAAGCCAGGGCAGCGGCAATCACTTCAGCCCGCTTCGGCCTCATGCTGCCGCTGTTGTCGACCACCAGTCCGACCGTGACCGGGACATCTTCCTGGCTGAAATAGATGATTTCCTGGGGGACTCCGTCCTCGCAAACCTGAAAGTCTTCTTTGCCGAGCCCCGAAACCAGAATGCCTTTGCGGTTCCGTACGGTTGGGTGTAGAGCCACCATGTCCACCTTTACACTGATCGTGTAAGGGTCACTCCGGCGGCTCCGTGACGGCGGGGCTTCCTGAGATCCGGCAAGGCATGGCGAAAGTACCAGGAGACCCAGGACGCCCGGCAACAGGATCGGAAAGACACGCTCCACGAAGGAGCAAACTCGGGTACCTGCTACGTTCGTGGTCCACACGATCCTGAACTCCTTCTAGCTTTGCGGCACCCGAGTCCCAGCTGGATTCGTTCGTCACAATTTGGATACTTTGCCGATGAAATCAGAGCAAGTGCCCGCAAGTCCCGCGAGGGCGGTTAGGGGATTCCTCGGCCCTGACGGGCGCAGCGGAAGCTCCCCTGCGCCCCATTTGTCAGAGCCTTCCCGTGGGGGATGCGGGACTCATTAATCAGCAACGGGTACCGACCCTTCCCCCCTTCAGTAGATTTACGAAACCCGTCGAATTGGAAGTATCCAAAGCGCGAAGCCTGCGATCAGCGCCATCAAGCCAACCAGTCCCATGATCGGGAGCAGGCTGGCCGTCTGGGGCAGGCGCTCGTCATAAGTTGGGGTCTGCACAGATGCTACCTGCATCGGCGGGGCCTCAACGACCTCAGCTAAGGGCACCACTTCTCCTGTGGGCTGAACGGCCTCGATCGGGGCCTGCTTGAGCGCGACCACCGCCGGCTCGGTCACTTCCATCACGGGCATGGTGAGGTTCGTTGCCAGTTCGGTAGGCATGGCAAGAACCGGGAAGTCGGTGGCCTTTGCCAGCGCGATGGCTCTCTCCTTCGGGTATACAAATTCCTGTCCCCAGCTGTTCCCCGGATAGAACCACGCCCGGAGCGCCTCCGGCTCACCGGCCGCCCGTTCCCTGAACGTGATCACGGTCTTGTCCGCAGGCTTCAATCGGTAATTCGGTACCGCGAGGATAGTTGCGAAAATGTGGTCGCCCCGCTCGTTGGAAATCTGGACGATGTTGCGGTTCGCCTGCGCATCCAAAATCTTGAATACGTACGTGCCGG
Source organism: uncultured Acidobacteriota bacterium (assembly GCA_963777605.1). Taxonomy (GTDB): domain Bacteria; phylum Acidobacteriota; class UBA6911; order RPQK01; family JAPXNP01; genus CAVZRV01. The sequence goes on along the minus strand of CAVZRV010000028.1, from coordinate 194,637 downwards.
CGGGCAGAACCTGGGCTCCTACACCTGGAATCTCGACCGGCACATTGAATGTCACGGTCGTCTTCTTGTTCCAGGCGTCGGCGTTCACCCGGGGGGGAAACGCCAGGACCGCCACGGCTATACAGAAAATAAACACAGTTAACTTAAGCTTCGATTGATTCATTTAAGACCTTCCTTGTTAAGTGGGGATCGTGTTTGGATGAATCCGGTCCGTCGCAGTTCAATTCTTGTCTATCTGCTGCAGGAGCGTTCAGCCATCGCTTGCTGATCCTTAGAGGCATTCTCCCCTGGGGGCGGCCGCGTGTCTGTTCAGTAACGCTCAGAGATCCGGTCAATAGAGCTCAGTCCATCCTTGAGCGCGACGAGCGGGGTGAGCAAACTTGACCGTCCTCCTGAGCCGTACTGAACTGACGCGCCACCGGCACTCAACGTATAACCACACTCGTACCCATCAAATTGCTTCAGAAAAAAGGATGTGAGAAATGAGAAAGCCGAGCACGTTATTGGCCTTATGCGGATTGGCCGCCGGGCTGCTGTCCGCGCAGGTGTCGCTGGCTGCGAATTCAACACACTCATCGGTTCAAAGCCAAACCGAGAGTTCGACACCCGTTTATAGAGTCATTGTTGTAGAGCGGACGATGAAGGCGATCAATTATCAACACCGTAGCGGCGCCACAAAGGTTGATTTCCGGGGAACCGATCTCCAGCCGGGATCCCGTGGCGAAGCAAAAGTCGAAAGCAAGAAAGGCTACATCGAGATCGAAGTGGAATTCGATGATATGCAACCGGCGACCAGGTATGGAGCTGAATACCTCACCTATGTGCTCTGGGCGATCACTCCCGAAGGCCGGACATCCAACCTGGGCGAGGTCCTTCTGGACGGAACCAAGAGCAAGCTGGACGTGACCACGGAACTGCAGGTCTTCGGTCTTGCAGTGACGGCGGAACCCTATTTCGCGGTCACCATGCCAAGCAATCTGGTCGTAATGGAAAACGCTGTGCGCTCGGACACCAAGGGCAAGATCGAGGCGATGGACGCCAAGTTCGAATTGCTGGAGTCCGGTCAGTATGAGGCTTTGGCGAATCCTTTGGCTCTGAGAAGCGATCCGAAGATACCGCTGGAACTCTACGAGGCACGCAACGCCGTCCAGATCGCTCGCGCCGCCGGCGCGGAGCAGTTCGCCTCCGACACCTTCTCCAAGGCCCAATCCAGCTTGAGTCAAGCCGAGATTTACCAGGGCAGCAAAGCGGGGCACAAAATGGTATCGAGGGCGGCGCGTGTAGCCGTGCAGACCGCGGAGGATTCCAGGGCCATCGCGGTGCAGCGTCAGGAGGAAGAACGGCTCGCGAGCGAGCGACAGGCGGGCGCGGACCGTGAAGCGTTAGCCAAAGAAAAGACCGAGGCCGAGGCGCGCCTGAGGGCGCAAGCTGAAAGCGACCTGCGGAGCGAGGCCGAGCAAAGGGCGAATGCCGAAATGGAACGGAACGCTGCTCAGGCTGCAACCGAAAAGATCAAACTCGAGGCAGAGGCAGCGCGAGTTGCCGCCCAGGCTGCGGCCGATCAGACAGCCCGGGAAGCCGACCTCATGCGGATGAAAGCGGAGACGGAGCAAGCGGACCTGCGTGCTCAGTTATTGAGCCAATTCAACTCGGTTCTCGAAACTCGCGATACCGCCCGCGGCCTGATCGTTAATATGTCGGATATTCTCTTCGACACCGCCCAGTTCAATCTGCGGCCGGGAGCCCGCGAAGGGTTGGCCAAAGTGGCCGGAATCCTGCTGGGGCACCCGGGCTTGAATCTGGAGGTGGAAGGCCACACCGATAGTGTCGGTGGTGAGTCGTACAACCAGCACCTCTCCGAACAGCGAGCCAGATCGGTGCGGGACTACCTCATTGAACAGGGAATTCCGCAGATGAGCCTGGCTCCGGCGGTAGGGTTCGGCAAGTCCCGACCCCTGGCCACGAATAACACCGCCGCAGGCCGGCAGAGCAACCGCCGGGTCGAACTCATTGTATCCGGCGAACTCATCGGCACCCAGACCACTCTTTCAGGTGGATCTCAATAATGAACGGTGCACTCATTCTGGTCTGCAAAACGTTCTGACCGTTGCACTGATGGAGGTGGAGCACGGTTCACCGTGCTCCACTCCCCGCAGTGGGCACCACACTTCCGAAAGACCGCGATTATGCCCACGAGTCCCATGACCCATGCCCCCCCCGAGGCGGATGATCCCGTGGAGGGCCCCTTCAGAGCGTTGCCACGAATCACTTCCCGACTTCGATCTGCGGGCGCCCTCATAGTGCGTCTCGTGCCACGCACCTGGTCGCGCCGTGTACTGCTCCTTGCAGCCTCCTCCCTGGCGCTGCTCCTGCTCATCCTGCCGGGCGCACTCATCCATTACGTCTACTTCGATCGAACCGCCCTCCCGGACCTCGAGCCCTTCATCCGATTCGAGCCTCCTACAACCGGCAGAATCTATGACGCGCAGGGCAAGGTGCTGATCGAACTGGCGGGGGAGTACCGCAAGGTTGTCTCTTACGATGACGTGCCCGTCATCCTGCGTCAGGCGATCCTGTCTGCCGAGGACAAGAATTTCTTCTCTCATTCCGGCGTGGAATACCGGGCTCTGCCACGTGTGATCGAGAAAACGGTGGTGAGGTCTGTGACCGGGTGGTGGAAGGGAGACGCCGGGTTCCGGCTGCGACTTCCCCAAGGGGGCTCGACGCTGACGCAGCAACTCGTGCGCGGCTACTTCCTGCAAGCCTTGACAAGCCGTGAGACCGGCACCAGCCTCTTCAGCAGACGGCTGGCTCCACGGTTCTTCTCGTTGTTTCTCGGCGCACCTGCCACGAACAAGCTCTTCCGCAAGCTGGAGGAGGTGCGCCTTGCACTCTGGCTGGAGGAAGAGATGCGCCGGCACTTTGGATCTCAGGAACAAGCCAAGCGCGAGATTTTCGCCCGCTCGGCCAGCTTCTTTTACCTCGGCAACGGCCGCTATGGCTACGCTGCCGCCTCCGACTACTATTTTGGCAAACCCCTCGCGAGCTATACGCAGGAGGACGCGGGAGAGGCTGCCCTGCTGGCGGGGATCTCGAAGTCACCCCAGGACTATGCCCCGGTTCCCGGTGACCCGAGGCCCCTGCGTCGCCGGAACCAAATTCTGGATTTGATGGTGCGCAACGGCTACATCACCAGGGAACTCGCGAAACGCTGCCAGGCCGAGCCGATCCGCGTGGTGGCCCACAGCCGGATCAAGACCCAGGCCCCCGCTGCAATCAACGGCGTCCTCAGCGAGCTGAAACTCCACGGCGGATCCAGTTTCGGGTTTGATGACCTCATCCAGGGTCGAATCTCGGTCCGGTCGACGCTGGACGGGCGGGTCCAGACGATCGTGAACGAAGCTCTCGAAAACGGCCTCGCTCTCTACGAGCACCGGCATTCCAAGTCCAAGGGGTTGGTCCAGGGATCTGTGGTGGTGTTGCGTAACGCCGATGCGGGAATCCTGGCCGAGGCCGGCGGACGGCAGTTCTATGAAGCGAGGAATACACTCTATTCCGACTACAACCGTGTCACCGACTCGCTGCGCCAGCCGGGCTCGGCACTGAAACCATTGGTTTACCTGGCCGCGTTCGAGAGCGGACTGGACCTTACGACAACCGTGCCGGACGAGCCCATCGAGGTGCCCATGGGGGCCGACCAGGATAGCAAGTGGATCAGCAACTACGATAATCAGTTCAAAGGTTCGATGCCGATCCGCCAGGCACTGGCTGAGTCCCGCAACACGGTTGCGGTATGGATCACTCGCGAAATCGGCCTGCGAGCGGTGCTAAGGACCGCGAAAGAGCTTGGAATACGCACCCCCCTCAAGCCCAACATCGCAACGGCTTTGGGCGCGTCTGAAGTGCGCTTGCTCGAGCTGGCGGACGCCTTTCGCGCGATGGCTTCGGGGTGCCTCGCCGAGCCCCACGTCATCGATAGCGTGAGCGACTCCTCTGGCGAGCTGCTTTACAGTGGCCCTCCTTCCGGTCAGCCAATCAACTCCGCCGCCCTGAGCCTGATCCAGGAGGGGCTGCGAGGCGTGGTCCGACTGCCGGACGGAACGGCACACAGTCTTGACGGGCGTGGATTCCCGGTCCCGGTGATGGGCAAGACTGGAACGACGAGCGATTTCCGCGACGCACTGTTCGTGGGGTCCACTTACGGACCGGAGGGGATTACCGTGGCGGTCCGGATTGGATTCGACGATAACCGCACGCTGGGCGCGAGAGAAACCGGTGGGCGCACGGCGCTCCCGATCTTCCGTGAAATCATGTCCCGAGTCTATCGCGACCAGCTCGTGGGACCGGCTCCCAAGTTCCCCCGCAAGATCGAGCAAGGGATCGACGAATACCTGGCAGCGCAGGCACGGCCGGAGGCAGAGCCGGACAGACCCACGACGTTGGCCGCGAGTTCGACCTCGTCACCGCGCCCGTGACCGGGTCATTCGGAGAGTGAAACTGGGTCCGCGAACCCGGGGGCGCGGCTTCGCCTTACCCCCGGCTTTGTGTCCGTGCCATTCCACGTTTCAAATGGACCCAGGGTCCAAGCTTCAGGTGAAGTTTCAGGTCAGCCCGGCCCCCGGCCGCCGGATCATTCAGAGAGTGAAACTGGACCTGGCGCTGGAGCGCCTTGGTTTCAGCCCAGGGCTTGCCCTGGGTCTGTGGTCCCGGCACTTCGATTGCGGCCTGTAAGGTCGCGCCGATTCTTCACGTCCGGAGAGCTGTGCCGCCCTTTCAGGGCTGGATTCTTGATGGGGGAACCGTAAACCCAGGCAAATGCCTGGGCTGGAAACAGGCCCCCTTCAGGGGCCAGTCCGGTGCCGATCCTGTGATCATCACTCATCCACGTCTGGCACCGGACCCGGAACCAGGATTCAGCCGATAATCGCGTCCCTGGCTCTCCACCGATCGCCTCAATCCCCGTCCAGACGCGTCCAAATCTTCCAGGATTTCCAACTCATCCAAATGAAGTTTTAAGTCAGCGGGGCCCCCGGCGGCGCCGGACCATTCTCAGAGTGAAACTGGGCATGGCGGACCGGACCTGGCACACGGCCAGTGTTCCGAACGCGAGGGAACCCATTAGGCGCCCCCGAGTCAAGGGAGCGCTACTCCTGACTCTCATCCATTACCAGTCCTGGATTTTGACTCCATCCCGCGGTTCCGGCCTCCGGCAGCACTTCTGGTGACTTACCATCGTCCGGAGCCGCGCTCGTGACACTCGCGTTCTGAAATCGGGGTATCCAGGCTCCAGCCGCGACCCACGGCTTCATGATTCCGGGCGACCTTCGCGCCTTGCGGTGAAAATTGCAGCCTCCACGATGAAGTTTCAGGTTGGCAATCGGACAGACGAGGAGCGCGCTTTTTCGTCTGACCCTCGGCTTGCGGTGGCCTCCTCATCGAGGGCACTGAGCAAATGTGATCAGGACTCAGAGCAATGCTGAACTGACACCGTCTTCGCCAGCGATGTAAAAAGGAGAAGACAGTAATCGACCTGTCGGCAATCTCACTGGAGCCGGATATCGGCAGAAGGCTCATCGTCTTCCCGATAATCCTCGGGGCTCTGCTTCACTGTCCGGGTTTGGGGACTCAACAGTCAGAGCAACGATCAGCTTCTTGTGTAGAAAGACCTGTGAGATTTCAGGGAGCACCAATCTCCCAAGGAGAATAACAATGAAGAAGATATCCACTTTGCTTTTCATGTTTCTCATGACCGTGGCGCTGATGACAGCCTCCCTTGTGGCTGCCCGTCCCGATCAAACGATCCAGAACCTTCAACAGGTCCTTAAGGACAATGGCTTTAGCCCGGGGCCCGTCGACGGAGTGATGGGACCTCAGACTGGATCTGCAATTCGGGAGTTTCAAAAGAGCAAGAGCCTGGAGCCGACCGGAATGCTCGACCAGAAGACCCAGGAAGCCCTGGGAGTGAAAATGGACCCGCAGGCAAGCTATTACACCGACAGGGTTGACCAGCCTGCCCGGGCCAATGTTGAAGACGAGGCCGATCGGGCCACAAAAGCTGGAAGCGTTCTCTCTGAAATCATGGCTGCTCCCGACCAGGCGATCCCCGAAGATCTGCTCGAGAAAGCCCACGCGATCGCCATTATCCCGCATGTCGTCAAGGGCGCGTTCATCGTGGGTGGACGATATGGCAAGGGCTTGATCGCCCGACGGACCGAAGCCGGCAACTGGTCAGCGCCCGCCTTTATCACCATCGGCGGCGGAAGTGTGGGCTTTCAGATCGGAGGCTCAGCCACCGATCTGGTGCTGGTCTTCACCAATGAAGACGGCCTGAAGCCGCTGCTCAAAGGAAAGTTCACCCTGGGTGGAGACGCCTCGGTGGCAGCCGGACCGGTGGGTAGAACCGCCAGTGGCGCAACCGACATCACGCTCAGCTCTGCCATTTACTCCTACTCCCGCAGCAAGGGACTTTTTGCAGGCGTATCGCTGGCCGGTGCCAGCATAACGATGGATGACAGCGCCAACCAGGCGGTCTACGGCAGCCCGGTGACCGGGGAAGACATCCTGCTCAGGGGTAAAGTGAGAACGAATACGACCGTTCGGCCTTTCATCTCGTCCCTGCAGAAGTATGTTCCGCCTTATCGCCATTGATGGCGTGTGGGATAAGCGCCTCTCGCAGTCCGCTTCGTCATTACACGGAGAAATTCGAAGGAGCCGGGAATGAACAGGAAACAAACAGTGAATAACAGCAAAACAACGCAACATTCAATAGTGCTCGCGGCCGCGCTGATGCTTTTCCTGGCTCCGCTCGTTTGGGCGGACCGGACGCAACTGAAGCCCGGTTGGAACATGTTTTCCGTGCAGCAGGATGTCGAAATGGGCCAGCAGACCTCTGTCGAGGCTGAGCAGCAGCAGCCGATGCTCAACAACTCAAAAGTAGACAAGTACGTGGACAACCTGGGGCGGAAACTGGCGGCCCACGCCCCGGGTGAGAAGTATCCCTATCAGTTCAAAGTCGTCAACGACCGGTCCATTAATGCTTTCGCGTTGCCCGGGGGTTTTCTTTACGTCAACCGAGGGGTGCTCGACGCTGCCGATAATGAAGCGCAACTCGCCGGCGTGATCGCGCACGAGATCGCCCACGTGGCGCTCCGCCACGGCACCAACCAGGCCTCGAAAGCCTATATCGCTCAGGTGCCGCTGGCCATCCTGGGAGGTGCACTGGGCAGCAACTCGACGGCTGCAATACTGGCACAACTCGGTGCAGGATTCGCGGCCGACTCGCTCTTGCTGAAGTACTCACGGGATGCTGAGACCCAGGCCGATGTTCTGGGCACCCAAATCCTCTACGATTCCGGCTACAACCCGCAGGCCATGGCCCAATTCTTCCAGAAGATTGAGGCGGAAAGCCAGGGCGGGCAGATGCCGGCCTTCTTCTCCAGTCACCCCAACCCGGAGAACCGCGAAGGGCGTGTGGACGAGGAAATTGCCAACCTCGGCGGTATGCGGCGAAATGCGAAGACCGATTCGCGGGACTTCCAGGACATCAAGCGGTACGAACAGGCGCTCGCGGGGCCTCCGGCAAATAGCGGCACGGGAAACGCCCGGGGGAACACGCCCGCCACATCGGAATTACGGATCGTGGGCGCAAGCTACGGTGCGAAGAACAAATACATCGACGTCGGCCAGCGCATGCAGTCTCTGGTGCAGGACGGCCGCCTGAACCTCCAGGTGACCAACTCGTCGATGGGCGGTGATCCCATCAGTGAGCCGAAAGCGCTTCTTCTCAGGTACCAGTGGGGCGGCGGAACCTACGACGTGGTGGTTCAGGAACATCAGTGGATCTCGATTCCGACCGAGCAGCAGCAGTCAGGAAACAACCCACAGGGCAACACTCAGCCTGACCAGCCTTCAAATCGCTCGAGAAGTTTCGAAAACGCCACTTTCCGTATCGATCACCCGGACAATTGGCAGGCGTACGGACAGGGAGATGTGACCGTCACGATCGTACCCGATCGGGGCATGGTCAACGACGGGCGGGGCAACCAGGCCCTGGCTTACGGCGTCATCGTGAACATTTATGAGCCACTCATTAACCGCAGCGGCCGTCAGCAGCTTCAACCCGAAGGCTACGGGCTGCCTTCGAGAGCAACCTCCCGGGGGAACCAGCAGGAACAGCAACGCCTCGAAGAAGCCACGAGCGGTTTGATTGAAGAACTCAGCCACTCCAATCCCGGGATGCGAATTGTCAGCCAGCCTGATTACTTCCGCATCGACGGGCTGGGGGCTGAGTCCACCTATCTGACCAACGACTCGCCGCTGGGAGGTCGCGAAACGAATTGGCTGGTCACGATTCAGCGACCGGAAGGCCTGCTTTTCATGGTGTTCGTCGCACCCGATCGCGACTTCAAGAATTATGAGAGTACATTTCAGAACATGCTTCGTTCAGTTCGCTTTCGACAATGAATACCAGGCCGATGGGAATCCCGTCGGCCTGGCTTTGAAAGGCCGGAGTCGATCCTGAAGAGAGATCGCCCGGCCACGGAGATATAAGCAATGAAACCGACTATGTGGATTGGAATTGTATTGATCGTGCTTGGTGCACTGGCCCTCGCCTATCAGGGCATCAATTACACACGCACGGAAAAGGTGATTGATATCGGACCGCTGCAAGCCACGACGGAAACGCAGCAACGCATTCCCGTTCCGCCCATCCTCGGAGGACTCGCCCTGCTCGGCGGAGTTGCGCTGCTCGTCGTGGGAATGAAGCGAAGAGCTTTGTAATAGCGCGGTTTCCGTTACAAGGCGAATCTCATTGAGGCTTTATTTTATCAGTGCTAAACCGGGAGCGGCCGTCGCGGCCCGCTCCCAACACAATGGAGGGTCATCATGCCTTTACTTCAACTCGTCATGATTCTGGTTGTAATCGGCGTTCTACTTTGGTTGGTAAACACGTTCATCCCGATGCAGGGCACAATCAAGAGAATCCTCAATGCGGTGGTAGTCATTGGCGTGGTTCTGTGGCTTCTCAGCGTTTTCGGCTTTTTGAGTTCCCTCAGCGGGCTCCGTGTGGGGACTTAACCGTCTGCAGAGAGCAGCAGGGACAAAAGCCTCCCCGAGCGATCCCTGCCTTGCCGGAGAGCCGCACCTGAGGATCCTCAGGTGCGGCTTCTTGTCCTGGCGACTGATTCTCGCGGAGTCCGGAGCCGAACCTCGGGGTCATCGCTCCGGGTTCCCCGCCTGGCCAGTTCAGCTTCGGCATCGGCCATCACCACATCGTCTTCCCTGTCCCTGCCCAAAGCCCAGACAGAGATAAGTTCCGAATCGGAAAGGCTCCCGTAGAACTTCCTGACATCCCTTCGCTCTTGCATAGCGTCTCTCTCGATCAGCTCGTTGGGCCGCCTTGAGACGAGTATAATCCGCGGGCGGCAATCAAGCTCCACTCGTTGTATACTGCACGGCGTTTTGTGATTCAGGTCACAATTGCTCGGAAATGTGGTCAAAATTGCTCACAGCATTCAGCGTGGAGGCTCTTATCCTGGGCCGACAGATCCGGGCTGGATAGACTTCTGGAAGTACGCTGCTCATTTGCGCCTGGTACATTCATTTGGGGGTGCTCCACTTCCAGTTCCGGATTTCCGGCATGTCCTGGCCGTGCTTGTCGATGTACTGCTTGTGCTCGATCAGCTTGTCCTCGAGCTGCTGCTTCAGGTCGATGCCCCTGTCTCCGGTTTGCGGGAGGCGGTCGATGGTGTCCATCACCAGGTGGAAGCGATCCAGGTCGTTCAGCACGGTCATGTCGAAGGGGGTAGTGATAGTGCCCTCTTCCTTGTAACCGCGGACGTGAATGTTGTCGTGGTTCGTGCGTCGATACGTCAGGCGGTGGATCAACCACGGGTAGCCGTGAAAGGCGAAAATGACGTGCTTGTCCTTGGTGAAGAGCGCGTCGAAATCCTTGTCACTCAGGCCGTGCGGGTGTTCGCTCTGCGGCTCCAGTTTGAAAAGGTCGACGACGTTGACCACGCGAACCTTCAGGTCGGGGAGATGCTCGCGAAGGATGGAGACTGCGGCCAGCGTCTCCAGCGTGGGCACGTCGCCACAACAGGCCATGACCACATCGGGTTCGGTGCCTGTCTCGTTGCCCGCCCACTCCCAGATGCCGATGCCCTCGGTGCAATGCTTGACGGCGTCGTCCATGGTCAGCCATTGCGGCGCCATATATTTACCGGCGACCACGACGTTGACGTAATGCCGGCTGCGCAAACAGTGATCAAAGACCGACAGCAGGCAGTTGGCATCCGGCGGCAGATAGACGCGCACGACAGAAGCTTTCTTGTTCACAACGTGATCAATGAAACCGGGATCCTGATGCGTGAAACCGTTATGCATCTGCTGCCAGACGTGGGAGGCCAGCAGGTAGTTCAACGAGGCGATCTTCCGCCGCCATGGCAGTCCGGCCGTGACTTTCAGCCACTTGGCGTGCTGGTTGAACATCGAGTCAATGATGTGGATGAACGCCTCGTAGCAATTGAAAAGTCCGTGTCGGCCGGTCAGCAGATAGCCTTCGAGCCAGCCCTCGCACTGATGCTCGCTCAGCATCTCCATGACGCGGCCGTTCAGAGCGAGGAACTCATCGTTGTCCCGCGTCCGCGCGTCCCACTGGCGGTTGGTCACCTCGAACACGGCGCCCAGGCGGTTGGAAAGCGTTTCGTCGGGGCCGAAGATGCGAAAGTTGCGTTGCTCTCGATTGAGTTCGGCCACATCGCGCAGGAACACGCCGAGTTCGTGCGCATCGGCTGCGCGAACCGATCCGGGTGACGGCACGTTCACCGCATAGTTACGAAAATCCGGCATGACCAGGTCGCGGAGCAGCAGGCCGCCGTTGGCGTGGGGATTTGCTCCCATGCGGCGTTCTCCTCTGGGCGCGAGTTCGGCCAGTTCCGGTTTCAGTCGGCCGTGCTCGTCGAAGAGTTCCTCCGCCCGGTAGCTCTTGAGCCAGTCCTCCAGCAGTTTGAGGTGTTCGGGATGGGCAGCATCCGATCGGCAAGTGGAACCTGATGCGCGCGGAACGTGCCTTCGATTTGCAGTCCATCCACCCATTTCGGGCCCGTCCAGCCTTTTGGGGATTTGAGGACGATCATGGGCCAGCGCGGGCGCATCGTGTTGCCGCCAACGCGGGCTTCGTGGTGGATGTGTTTGATCTCCTCCACCACCATGTCGAGCGTTGACGCCATGGCCTCGTGCATCAGCGCCGGCTCGTGTCCTTCGACGTAATAAGGCGTCCATCCGTTACCGCGGAGGAACTGGTCCAGTTCCTCCGGCTCAATCGCGCGCGAGGATGGTCGGGTTGGCGATCTTGTAGCCGTTGAGGTGCAGGATGGGCAGCACGGCGCCATCGGTTATCGGATCAAGAAACTTGTTGGACTGCCACGAGGTGGCCAGCGGTCCGGTTTCCGCCTCGCCGTCGCCCACGCAACAGGCGACGAGGAGATTCGGATTGTCGAATACCGCTCCGAACGAATGGCTGAGCGAGTAGCCCAGTTCGCCGCCCTCGTGGATCGATCCCGGGCATTCCGGCGACACGTGGCTGGGAATGCCGCCGGGAAAGGAAAACTGCTTGAACAATTTCTGCAGTCCCGCCTCGTCCTGGCTGATCTCGGGATAGATTTCGCTGTAAGTGCCCTCGAGGTACGTATTGCCCACGACGGCCGGGCCGCCGTGCCCGGGGCCGGAGACGTAGATCATGTCGAGGTCGTATTTCTTGATGACCCGGTTTAAATGCACGTATATGAAGTTCTGCCCGGGGGTCGTGCCCCAGTGCCCCAGCAGCATGTGCTTCACGTCCGCGAGGCTCAGCGGCCGCTTCAGCAAGGGATTGTCGTAAAGAAAAATCTGGCCGACCGACAGATAGTTGGCGGCGCGCCAGTAGGCGTCCATCTTATGGAGCAGTTCCGGCGAAAGGGTTGTTGTCGTCATGGTTAATCTCTCCTGTTCCTAGTCAAGACCCAAAACACGGCAGACCAGGTTCGCAATCATCCATTCCTCGTCCGTTCGAATGACGCGGACAGCGACCCGGCTGTCATTTGCGGAAATCACTCCCTCATTCGCCGCGTTTTGCTTTTCTTCGAGTTCGATTCCAAGGAATTCAAGCCCCCTGCAAATCCGGAAGCGGACCGCGGACGCGTTCTCCCCGATGCCGCCAGCAAAAACCAGCGTGTCCAGACCGCCCAACGCCGCCGCGAATGAGCCGATCCATTTCTTGACCTGATAGCAAAACAGCGCAACCGCTTCAGCCGCCCGCACGTCCTGCGTCTCACGGTCGAGCAAATCACGCATATCGGAACTGGTCTCCGACACGCCGAGCAGCCCCGACTGGAAATTGACCATCTCGTTGAATTGCTTTGCATTCATCTTTTCGGTGCGCGCCAGATACCAAACCAGTCCGGGATCGAGGTCGCCGGACCGGGTGCTCATGGGCACCCCGGCGGTCGGGGTGAAACTCATGCTTGTGTCGACGGGCCTGCCTCGATGGACCGCCGCCAGGCTCGCACCATTGCCGAGATGCGCGAGGATGACCCGGCCTTGTGCCGCTTCCGGCCCGGCCAGACGGGTCAGTTCTCCCATCAGAAACGAGTAGGACAAGCCATGAAAGCCGTACCGCCGCACTCCCTGCGCTTCGTAGCGGCGCGGGATCGGCAACAACCGGGCTACGCGCGGCAGGTCATGGTGAAAGGCCGTGTCGAAGCATGCCACTTGGGGCAGGTCGGGAAACCGGCGATGAAACGCCTCGGTCAACAGGATCTCCACCGGCAGATGCTCAGGATCGAATAGACTGAGCTGACGCAACTCTGCAACCATCTCGGTCGTGATCCGCTGCGGATCGAAGTACTTGGGTCCGCCGTGCACCACGCGATGGCCCACCCCGCTCAAAGCACCGCGCCCGGTTCGTTCTTCGACCCAATCCATCAACATCCCGACCGCTACGGTGTGGTCCGCCGCCGCCACGGGTCGCGAAAGGTCATCGGACTTGTTCAAGCCTTTTACCGTGAAGTTACCCTGTGGAAGGCCCACCCCTTCAATCTGTCCTTCAAGTATCCGCGCCAACGACTCGTCGGATTCAAACAGTGCGAACTTGATGCTCGACGAGCCGCCATTGATGGTCAGGATGTGGGGGTTAGTGGGTTTCATGGACTACTCCTGGTTCATTCTGCCCGAGCCAACCACCCCGAAAACCGGCCCGGCGAAGCCCCGCGATAAGATAGGGACATTGACGCATGAGATGCCAGGGCAGGCCGGAGTGGTAATTCTCGATCATCAAGATGATTGGTCCCTGGTTGAGACCACAGTTGAATGGGGATACCCACAATTGCGACTGATCGGGGCTGTCGGCAAAAGTGGCGTTGAAGGTGGCTTTGAAGCCATACTGGTTTTTCGTGCGCAATTTCACCGTCTCGAAGTACTGCAGCGCCGGTAGCACGATCTCGGGCGCAAAAGGGAGTGAAGCGACCACCGCCCAAGGGGCGATGCTTCCGTCGTCGGGGCCCTCCGGCACGCCGCGCGCTTGATAGCCAAAGAATTGCCGCTTGTGTCTCTTGATCATGCGTTTCGCCGGCCCAGGACCATCGCTCGCGGTGATGCCCCAGCAGTTTGCACCGTAGCCGTCGAATTCAGCGGGGTTGTCAATCGCGTACTGCTGCTGGACATAGGTCGCGCGGCGGCTGTTCTCGTAATAATCAATGCCCTTGCCGCGCATATAGTCATCCTGGATTCCGCGAAAGTCGATCCAGAGATGAGAAATCTGGTGTGTAAAGAGCGGCCCAGAGTACAAGAACTCGTGGTCGTAAATCTTTCTCCATTCGTATGTGGAGGTCCACTGCACATAACTTTCGTCCGGCAGCAGATGGGTCGGCGAACCGAGAGCGAGCAGATAGAGAAACAGCGCCTCGTCATACCCTTGCCAGCGGTACGGCAGGAATCCGCTCTCGGGTTTCCATCCGTGGGTAACAGTCAACCCGCCGTTTTGGGCCCACTCCCAATCAGTTCGCAGGTATAACTCATCGGCGAGCATGCGGATTTCGCGTTCGTCGGCGGTACTGCCCGAGAAATATGCTGCTGCCATCAGCATGCCTGCCAGCAGAAACGCGGTATCGATCGTGGACAGCTCGCACATCCAGGCGCGCTTTCCGCTGATCATGTCGAGAAAGTGGTAATAGAAACCCTTGTAGCCGGTCACATCGGGGTCGGTGCTCTGAACGCTGTTGTGGAAAAAGCGCAAGGTCGCCAGGGTTCGTTGGATTGCTTGTGTGCGAGTGATAAAACCGTGCTCCACCCCGACGGGATAGCACGACAGGGCCAACCCGACGGCCGCAATACTTGCCGGCGCTCCTGCTTGAGTCTTGTCGACGACCAAGCCGTTAAGCGGGTTCGCTTCGTAAACGAAGTAGTCGAATGTCTCGCGTTGCAACGACTCCAGCACTTCGGAATTGACGTTTAGATCACTCATGACTGAGAGTCTCCGCTCTATGGCTTCGGTGCCAGTTCCACCGTGATGGCAGCGATTGCCTGCGGTGGCATCGCAATATCCATGTGGAGCGCGCCAGCTTCGTACTTCCAGTGCAGCGGCTCGCGCACGATTTGCGATGCCACTTTCAACTGTTCGACTTCGCGCGGCGTGGGAAGCGCAGGTTTACCCATTTCAATCCAGAGGCGCTTCGCATTTGCGTGATCGTCATCGATGCGCTCAATGAAGACATTGCGCGGCGACAGAAGGCCTGTCAGGTGGACATGAACAGACTCGCTCTCAATCGGATGCCGTGGCAGTGCATGGTTCGTCAGCAGAACCGTAACGTCGTCGCGACCGCGCACGACCCACACATCCACCGTTTCGTGCACCCCGTCTACGGGTAATTCATCGACGCCGAGGCGGTGCAACAGCTCGAAGGCACGGTAAGACGGTTTGGCGACCCCCTGCAGCGAGAGCAGACCGAATCCGCCCTGGAACGCGGTCGCGGGCATGTAGTTTTCCTCGAAAATGTCAGTAAACGACCAGAAGCTGTAGCCTTGCACGAGCCCTCTGGCTTCCATCATGGTCTTGACGATGACCGCCGCTGTGTAGGGCTCATCGTGCAGGTGGTCACGCGGATTCGAGGACGAGTTCCATTCCGTGTAGTAAAGCGGCTTTCCGCGTGCCTTGCGGTGTGTTGCTTGCGCCCATTCGCGCAGAATGCTCCGCTGGCTGTGGGCAAGCTGCGTCTCGGTATCCTCGCCAATGGTACCGAGCGCGTCGGTGGGGTAATGGTGCGTGCTGACAAAATCCGCTGGCACGTTGTTCTTCTCGCAGAAATCCAAAAACTCCGTGATCCATTCGTTATTCGCGGTTGCGGGCCCGCCTACCTGCAGTCGGTCATCCACCTCTTTAATCGCCTGCGCGGTGAAGCGATAGAGCTTGAAATATTCGGCTTGCGCGCCTGTCCAGAATGCCTTGAGGTTGGGTTCGTTCCACACTTCGAAGAACCATGTGCTGACTTCGTCGATGCCGAAGCGCTCGACCCAATGCGTTGCCAGCTTGCAGATCAACTTTGCCCACTGGGCGTAATCTTTGGGCGGCGTCACGTTGGCGCCATAATGGAACACAGTCTTGCTGCGGGTAGAAATTGCCCACGGCATGAAACTCAGTTCGACGAACGGTTTCATCCCGATCGACAGGAGGAAATCGCAGATTTGATCGGCGTTGAAGAATGAGTAGAGCAACTGATCGCGCTCGTCCATAAGCGTCCCCATTTCATCGGACAGCAATCCGTGAAAGCGAGTATGATGAAAGCCAAGTTGCTCATGGCACTCCCGCAACTGCTGCTGCCAGTCTGCACGGAGCGCCAAGGGGGCATGCCCACTGCCAACGGTATGCTCCCAAAAATGCGGTAACGCCGCCGACTTGTCCGCCAGGCGGCAGCTAAATTGGACCTGCTTCATGGGACTCTCCTTCTTGCTGTCATAATGCCCGTGGATGCTTTCCCGACCGCCAGTGCTCTTCAATCTGTTCGAGCGTTTTGCCCTTGGTTTCCGGCACCAGCAGATAAAAGAAGACCCAGGCACCGATCGCGATGACACCGTATAACCAGAAAGTTCCAGCGTGCCCAAGAACCCCGACCAGGGTCAGGAAAGTCACTGCCACCACCAGATTCAATACCCAGTTAGTGACCGTCACGGCGCTCATGGCTGCACCGCGGACCTTCAGTGGATAGATCTCGGAAATCAACAGCCAGAAGATCGGCCCGAGCCCAAAGGCGAAACACGCGACGTAGATCACCAGTCCGCCGATGGCGACATAACTCTTGAAAATCGCCAACTGTTGGAACTGGAAAGCCGCGCCCAAAATCGCCAGCCCAATAATCTGGCCAGCCACTCCGACCAGTAACAAAGGCCTCCGGCCGACCCGGTCCAGCAGGAAGATGGCCAGCACATGAAAAATCCACATCACCATGGTCAACCCCGCTCCAGCCAGGATTGCGGGACCCGCGGCCTTAATGCCGACAAACTTGAAAATGGTCGGGGCGTAATAGATGACGGTATTAATGCCGGTTATCTGCTGAAATACAGCCAGCCCCAAGCCGACAACCATAGGCATCCTAAGTGAAAGCTGGAATAGCCCAGCAACCCCGCCGTGGCCCTGCTTTTCCATGCTTTGCTGGATGTCAGTGATTTCCGGACTTACGTCTGATGCAGTCCTTACGCGCTGTAAAACCCGCCGCGCCTGTTCCACCTTCGACGTGCTGATCAACCAGCGCGGACTGTCGGGTAGCCGCCACATTCCAATGACCAGAGCGATAGATGGTATCGCCGCCAAACCAAACATATATCGCCAACCCTCGATGCCGGACAGTGCATAGTCCACCAGGTAGGCAACCACGATGCCGGTGGTAATCGCCAGCATGTTTACCGCCACTAATGAACCGCGAACTCTCGCCGGCACCAGCTCGGCAATGTACATGGGAGAGATAAAGGAAGCGATGCCGATGCCGATTCCGCTCACCATCCTGGCAGCAATCAACCACGCAACCGTTGGCGCCAGAGCCGTGCCGAGGGCGCTGACCGTAAAGATGAGGCCGGCCAGTATTATCATTGTGCGCCGCCCAAAGCGGCCAGTCAGAGCACCTCCGATAGTCGCACCAGCAACGGCACCCACCAAAACGGAACTGACGACGATTTCCTCCATGGTGGCCGACAGGGAAAACTGTTTTGTAATGAACAATATGGCCCCGGAAACAACGCCGGTATCATAGCCGAAGAGCAGGCCACCGATAGCGGCGACCCCGACAGCGACATAGACAAAACCGTTTACTTCCGATTTGGCCTTATTTTTCATCCCTCTCACTCCTTTTTGCAGAGGCAGTTCCATCCCGATGGAAAGAGCCGACGCGGACAATGAAGTCCTTGCCTTCCCAATGATCAGCGTCCGGCCAGTAGAACGTGAATTTGATCTGCCTTCCCTCGGGAAGCGATTTGGTCGAGAGATCCGCAATGTGAATCCCCAGCCCGGCATCGTGTGCCTTCAAGTCTTGCCAGCCGTCCGACGAACCGACGTAGCCGACCGATCGCTTTGTCCACGGAGCGGAACAAGCCAGCGCCAGGGCACAATCGTTCCGCTGGGCAAACAGCAGTGGCGTTCCCTCAAATTCCCCTATCCAGGCGGTATTGCCGCCGCCACTGTTTCCAAGGTGTGGCGCGAGCAGGACGTGCGCGTGATAATCGGACAGTGCGCCTTGCTGCGCGATAAACTGGACCTGCTGCAAAACCGTGTCGCGCCGGGGATCGGCCACAACCTGCTTTTCGATGCGGTAGCGGCCATCCTTGCAGGTATTGAGCAGCCGGAATGCCGGCACACCGTCGGCCAGCCATTCCACTTTGTGTCCGGCATCGCTTTCTCCTCGGAGAAGAAATCCGCTCCGTCCGTGACGATCAACCCCATGTCACGGGTGCAGGCCTGGTCAATGCGGGGGTAATAGATCTCGTTGAAGATACCGTGGCTCAGCGTGAACCAGACGCGGCTCTTGTTGCTGAGGGCCGTGCCCACGCCGGTCTTGGCGCTGGAAGTCCAGCGCGCGGGGAATTCCGGGCCCGCCGGGTACGGGATTTCCGAGATTATCGCTCATCGGATGCTCCTTAGTGCGAGTGGGGATAGTTTCGCACGGGTAAATTCGCGGTTGGTGTGAAGCATGCTTTTTGGGCTTTCGCATCGGGTCGTTTGGTCTCATCCCTCTTCCATCCAAGGTTGAATCATTGGTGCCACAGGATGTGAGCGGCTTCCAGAGGAACCGACGCGCCGCCGTGGTGCGGTATCAGTCGCACCGTGTAGTCTGTCGCCGGGCGGTTTGCAGACACCCGCGCGCGATAGGTGCTGCCGTCGGCCGGGCCCGGCGGTTGTCCAATGCGCTCCATCTCCTGCCGCTCGGGAGCGCCGTCGCTGACTCCGTCGGCATAGAGCTCAACCCGCACTGCCTCTGGATCGAGATCATCGAGATACACCTCGACCTCAAACACGTTTTGTCCGCCGTCAGTCTCCACCTTCACTTCGCCGAACCGTAGCGCGGCCCATTTCTGTTCCAGGGCGTGCCGCCAATTCACTACCCGCATCCCGATTGCGCCATTTTCGGCAGCCCGCTCATGGTAGGTTGCGGCAGCCGGGATGTAGTTTTGCTCGGTGTATTGGCGCACCGTTCGGTCGGCGGAAAAGCGCGGTGTCAATCGCGCCATGCTTTCGCGCATCCGCGCAACCCAGGCGGTGGGGATGCCGTACTGGTCGCGGGCAAAGAACTCGGGGATTACTTCCTGTTCGAGCAGGTCGTAAAGCGCTTCGGCTTCGGCAGCGTCCCACGCGGGATCGTCTCCATGCTCCTGACCGTCCCCCAACGCCCAGCCCACTTCAGGCGTGTAGGCTTCCGCCCACCAGCCGTCCAACTCCGACAAATTGAGGCCGCCATTGACGAGCACCTTCATGCCGCTCGTTCCGCTCGCCTCCCAGGGCCGCCGCGGTGTGTTGAGCCAGACATCCACCCCCTGAACCAATTGCTCGGTCAAGAGCATGTCGTAATCACTGAGGAAAATCACATGGGGGCGCGTCTCCGGCCGCCGGATGAAACGCGTCCATTCCTGAATCAAGGCCTGCCCCGCCTGGTCTGCCGGATGGGCCTTGCCGGCAAGGACGAGCTGCACGGGGCGTTCAGGGTTGGTCAACAAGCGAAGCAGGCGATCCGGGTCGTGCAGCAGCAGGTTTGGTCTCTTGTAGGTCGCGAAGCGCCGGGCAAAACCCAGCGTCAATGCGTCGGGATCAAACAGGTGCTTTGCGATTTCAACCGAATCGCGCGACGTACCGGAGGCGGCCAGTTGTCTCGATAAACGTTCGCGAACGTATTCAATGAAAGACCTGGTGGCCGCGGTGCGCAGGTGCCAGAGTTCGGCGTCGGGGACACGGCGAATGTTCTGCTCCAGATTTCCCGCTGTCCCCAGCCAGCGGTCCTTGCCACAGACCTCCGTCCAAAGATCGTCGGCCGCCGCCGAGTCCCAGCTCGGCATGTGAACTCCGTTGGTCACATGTCCGACCGGCACCTCTTCCTCGGGCCAGCGTGGAAAGAGAGGGCCCAGGATGTGCCGGCTCACCGTTCCGTGCAATTGACTGACGCCATTGACCGCCCCGCTCCCACGGACTGCCAGATAGGCCATGTTGAAGCGCTCTGATGGGTCGTTCGGGTCCTGGCGGCCCAGAGCCAGCAAGTCATGGAGCGGTATGCCGAGCTTCTGCTCGGCATAGCCACTGAGGTATTGCTCAATGAGGGCTGGAGCGAAGCGGTCAAAGCCGGCGGCCACGGCCGTGTGCGTCGTGAAGAGGTTCCCCGCGCGTGTAACGGCCAGGGCCACCTCGAAGGGTTGCCCTGTCTCTTCCATGAAGCATCGGGCACGTTCCAGCACGGCGAAGGCTGCATGGCCTTCGTTCAGATGACAGACTTCGGGTTGGATGCTGAGCGCACCCAGCAGCCGCCATCCGCCGATCCCGAGGAGCAATTCCTGCTTGAGCCGCAACTCCGGCCCGCCGCCGTACAGTTCGCTGGTAATCCCTCGATGGGCGGGAAAGTTTGCCGCATCATTACTGTCCAGCAGGTAGAGCTTGACCCTCCCGACTTGGGCCTGCCAGGCGCGCAGCCAGACCGAGTAACCGGGCAAGGCGATCTCCAGGCGCAACCACTCCCCGTTTGCCTGGCGCAACGGCGTGATCGGCAGCTGTCCGGGGTCGTTATACGGGAAGAGGGCCTGTTGCGCTCCGTCCTGGTCGATCACCTGGCGAAAATAGCCTTGCTGGTAAAGCAGACCTACGCCGACTACCGGAACCCCCAGATCGCTGGCGGCTTTGAGCTGATCACCCGCCACATTACCCAGCCCGCCTGAGTAGATGGGCAGCGCTTCGCTCAACATATATTCCATGCTGAAATACGCGGCACATTTCAGGGGAGACTGCGGATGATTTTGCTGAAACCAGGCGGGCGTGTCCGCCGCCCGCCGCTTGGCTTGTAACAGCGCATCAATGTTTTTGCGGAAGGCCGGATCGGCCAGCACCTTCTTGATTTTGTCCTTTGAGACAGTCTGCAGGACCACCCAGGGATTTTTCGTGAACTCCCACAGCGCGGAATCGAGCTGGCGCCATACCTCGTCGGTGGCGTGATTCCAGGACGAGCGCAGATCCAGGGCCAGCTCCGCCAGAGAATCAAACCCATCGACCTCCATGGGCAGAAGGCTGTAGATCGGGCTTCCAACGGGCTTTTGCTTAATCATATTATTGTCCTTCCTTCTTCTTACCCCAAGACAGCCACACCGCTTGCCCTTACCCAAGGCGCGCACTTGGATTTCATGAGATCAACTCCTTTCATCTTTTTGCAGGGGAACTGTTATGGAAGGAGCCGCCGGCACAATAGCGTCGTTAACGATCGCTTGCGCTTCCTCCAGGATGCGGTGAAGATGATCCTCTCCAAGGAAGCTTTCGGCGTAGATCTTGTAGATGTCTTCGGTTCCTGAGGGACGAGCCGCGAACCATCCATTCTTGGCAATCACTTTGATTCCACCGATGGGAGCGCCATTGCCAGGCGCATGAGTAATCACGGACTCGATCGTTTCGCCGGACAGAGCTGTGAGTCGAATCTTGTCCGGCGAGAGTCTCGCCAGCGCCTCTTTCTGCTCCGGGGTGGCAGATGCCTCAACCCGGTCGTACACAGGCTCACCGAACTGGCGCGTGAGGTCGCGATAGATCTCGCCCGGGTCGTGGCCCGTCCGCGCCGTGATCTCCGCCGCCAGCAAAGCCGAGATGATGCCGTCTTTGTCGGTCGTCCAGACGCTGCCATTCATCCGGATGAAAGATGCACCCGCGCTCTCCTCACCGCCGAAGCCAAGCGAACCGTCGAACAAGCCATCCACAAACCACTTAAAGCCGACCGGCACCTCGCAGAGCTTCCGGCCAAGCTTCGCGGTAACCCGATCAATCATCTGGCTGCTCACTACCGTTTTGCCGACCGCCGCTTGCTTGCGCCACTTCGGCCGATGTTGGAAGAGATAGAAAACGGCAACCGACAGGTAATGGTTGGGCGGCAGCAATCCCGCGCTTCGGGTGACGATTCCGTGCCGGTCATGGTCGGTGTCGCAGGCAAAGGAAAGGTCATACCGGTCCTTGATCCTGATCAATCGCTGCATGGCAAAGGGCGACGATGGGTCCATCCGGATCTGACCGTCCCAATCGACCGTCATGAAACGGAAGGTCGGATCGACAGCCTCGTTGACGACGGTCAGGTTCAACCCGTAACGATCGGCGATCGGGCCCCAGTAATGCACTCCGGCGCCACCAAGTGGATCAACCCCGAGGCTGATCTTCGAGCCACGAATTGCTTCCATGTCGACTACATTGCCGAGATCGCTGATGTAGGAACGGAGGTACTCGTACCGATGCGTTGTCGAGGCGTGACGGGCCCTCTCGTACGGAACCCGCTTCACGCTTTTTGGGCCGGATTCGAGAATCTCGTTCGCTTTTGCCTCGATCCAGTCGGTGACGCCGGTCTCAGCCGGACCGCCGTTCGGCGGGTTGTACTTGAAACCGCCATCATGGGGCGGATTGTGCGACGGGGTGATGACAATGCCGTCTGTCGATCACCATGGTATATCCCCCACCGAAAGGGAGTTTCACCAAGGTAATTCCCCCAGGGTTTCA
This sequence comes from uncultured Acidobacteriota bacterium, assembly GCA_963777605.1. Taxonomy (GTDB): domain Bacteria; phylum Acidobacteriota; class UBA6911; order RPQK01; family JAPXNP01; genus CAVZRV01. The sequence goes on along the minus strand of CAVZRV010000028.1, from coordinate 172,400 downwards.
CCAGGCTAATTCCCCCGGGGTCTCACCAAGGTAATTCCCCCACCGCTTGACAGATTGAAGCGAGAACCGTCTCTGTTCCGAGCGGGATCTGTAAGTCCCGGAGGAGGAGAGATGGCGCGAAGGAACATCGCCATGAACGAACACCTGGAAATGGTCTACCAGTGGCACCGGGGGAGAAGCATTCGAGAGATCAGCCGTTCGCTGCACCTGGCCCGGAAAACGATTCGCAAGTATCTCGAGCGCCTGAGCGCGGCGGGGATCCGCCGGGACGAGCCGCTGCCCCCCGAAGAGGCGCTGGCGGCGCTGGTCGGTTCCGGCGAAGGCGCTGCCTTCGAGCGGCCGGCTCAGGATCAGCTGTGCCGCTATCACGCCGTGATCGAGCAGTGGCTCGAAGAGACTCAGATGACCATTCAGCAGGTGCGCCGCCTGCTCGAGGAAAACTATGCGCTCAAGGTGAGCTACATGAGCGTGTACCGCTACGTGACGCGCCACTTCCGCCCGGCGCAGAAACGGGTCACGGTCCGGCTGCACAGCCCGCCGGCCGTCCAGGCGCAGGTGGACTTCGGCTATGCCGGCCGGCTGGTGGACCCGCAAACCGGGCAACCTCGTCGAGCCTGGGCCTTCATCATGGTGCTGAGCTACAGCCGGCATCGTTTCGTGCGCTTCGTCTTCCGCCAGGACAGCGCCACCTGGATCGACTGCCATCTGCGAGCCTTCCGTTTCTTTCAGGGTTGCGTGCGGACCGTCGTGCTCGACAACCTGAAAAGCGGCGTCCTCAAGCCGGATCTGTACGATCCCACCCTGAACCGGTCGTATGCGGAGCTCGAACGCCATTTCGGCTTCGTGGCCGATCCGGCCAAGGTGGCGATGGCGCAGCACAAAGGGAAGGTCGAGAGACAAGTGCCGGTCGTCCGCCAGCAGCTGCTGGCCGGGCGCAATTACCGGACGATTGAGGAAGCCAACGAGCGGGCGCTGGTATGGTGTTGCGAGGAGATCGGCCGCCGCCCTCATGGAACCACCCATCGTCCCCCTTACGAGGTGTTCCTGGAGGAAGAACAAGCCCAACTGCTGCCGCTGCCCCGGGAACCCTTTGAGTTGGCGACCTGGCAGCCGGCGAAGATCCATCCCGACTGCCACCTGGTGTTCGAGAAGTCCTACTACTCGGTGCCGTATCGCTTTCGGGGAGAGCAGGTCTGGGTGCGGGCGGATCAGAAGCTGGTGCGGGTCTACCGGGATCACCAGCTCCTCAAGACCCACCTGCGGGCGGCCGGGGCGGGCACCTGGAGAACGGATCCGCAGGATTATCCTCCCGACAAACTGGCCTATCTGGAACAGACGCCGGCCTACTGCCGGCGCCGGGCGGACGAATGGGGGCCGCACGTGGGGCAATACATGCGCCGGATCCTCACCGATCACGCCATGCGCAACCTCCGCAAGGCCCAGGGGGTGCTCCGCCTGGGAGAGCAATACGGAGCCGAGGCCCTCGATGGCGCCTGTCGACGGGCCCTGCGCTTCGGCAACTTCCGCTACCGCAGCCTGCGGACGATCCTGGAAGAAGGCCTGTGGCGGCAAGCTCCCGACTCGCCGCCGGCGCGGGCGCCGCATCCCTCTTACCGGTTTGCACGACCGGCCGACTATTTTGTCCACGGAAAGGAGCTTTCATGAGCCACGCTCACCATCTGGTCGAAAGACTGAAGAACTTGCGCCTGGGAGGATTGGCCGAGACCCTGGAGATTCGCTTGGCCCAGGCCGAACAGGAGCAGCTCGGCTATCGCGATTTTCTGGATCTGTTGGTCCAGGACGAGCTGGAACGGCGCTGCCAGACGAAGTTTGCCCGTCGGCTGCGCAAAGCCGCTTTCCCGGAGATCAAGACGCTCGAGGAGTTCGACTTCCCCTTCAATCCCAAGATCCCTCGCCGACGCCTGTACGATCTGGCCACCTGCCGTTTCGTGGAGAAACGGGAAAGCGTCTTTCTGTGCGGGCCGGTGGGCGTCGGCAAGAGTCATCTCGCCCTGGCCCTGGGTCACGAGGCCGTGCGCCGAGACTACGACGTCCGCTATGTGACGGCGGCCCGACTGTTTCGCTCGCTCGAGGCCGCCCGGGCCGACTGCTCTCGCGATCGGATCTTCAAGCAATACGCTTCGCCCGAGTGCCTGATCCTTGACGATTTTGGACTCAAGCCTTTGACCGAAACCCAGGCCGACGACCTCTACGAGCTCGTCTATGAACGCTACCTGAAGGGCTCGCTGATCCTGACCAGCAATCGAAGCGTCGAGGAATGGGCCGGCCTGTTTCCCGATCCTCTGCAGGCCAACTCGCTGCTCGATCGCCTCTGCCACAACGCCCACCAGATCTACTGGGAAGGGGAATCCTATCGCAAGCACCAACGCCGCCCGAAGGGCCCATCCGACAAGGAGGGAACCTCATGAGCACCCTTCAACTCAAGCACTCGAACGGCTGGTTTGCGGCGGGAAGCGAGTGGCGGCTGGCGCTCGACCGACTCTCCGACGGAGCCTTCAAGCTCTTCGTTTGGGTCTCGCTTCAGGCCGAACGCAACTCCGGACGACTCTCCTTCCGGCAGGCCGAACTGGCCCGTGCGCTCGGCAAGTCCCGCCGCTCGATCGGCACTTATCTGGAGGAACTGGAACGAAGCGGAGTCTGCCGTCGATCGTCGGCTCCGAATCAGCATACCGACGGCATCCTCGAGGTCTCGGAGGAGTACTGGCCTTATCAGCGTCACTCGGACCCCGCAGCTGGGGAAAGCCCACAGGAGCGGCAGTACCTCGAGGCCATCCGAACCACGCTGCTTGATCAACCTTGCATTCGTTTCGCCCTCGGAGCCGCGGAACGTCGACTGGCACGCCAGTGGTTCCGACAGACGACCCCCATCACGCTGGTGCAGCAGGCCATCCTGATCGGCTGCGGCCGCAAGTATGTCTCCTGGCTCAACGGGCAAGCCAGTGCCCCGATCGGCAGCCTGCACTACTTCACCGACATCCTCCAGGAGATCGCGCAGGTCGGCGTATCCCCCGAGTACTGCGCCTTTAACCGCCTCCAGGTACAAAGGCTCAAGCAGCGTTGGGTGCAGACGCAGGGCACGAATCCCGCCCCAGACAGAGAGCGTGCCTGCGCAAAGTTTGCGCCAGCAGAACCGGCCAAAACCAAAGAGACGAGATGATGTGGCTTATCCAAATGGGAACATTACGGTGGTAAACGGGTGGGGGAATTACCTTGGTGATTGACACCGTCGGCGAGCCCTGTCTTGCGCCCCCGGTTGTAGGTGAGTATCGCGTGAGAAACCGCGGGGGTGGGAGTATATTCATCGTTTTCGGCAATCAAGACTTCCACGCCGTTGGCCGCCAGCACTTCGAGCGCGCTGGCGCCGGCAGGCACGGAGAGTGCGTGGGTGTCGAGGCCCAGAAACAGCGGGCCGTTGATGTGCTGCTGCTTGCGGTAACGGCAAATGGCCTGGCTGATGGCAAGGACGTGCCCTTCGTTGAAGCTGTTGTCGAACGCGGAACCGCGATGTCCCGAAGTGCCGAACGCGACTCGTTGCCCGGGCACCGACGGGTCCGGGGCCTCGGTGTAGTAGGCAGTGACAAGTTTCGGTACGTTGACCAGCATCGATGCTTCGGCGGGTTTCCCCGCCAAAGGACTGATTCTTGTTGCCGTATCTTCCGGGCTACTCATTCTGCGTCTCCACTGATTGGTCCGGTACCAGGCCCCCTACTTGGCGGCGTGGCGTGCTATTTGTTCCCTGGCCGCGGCGACAACGTGAGCGGGCTCCTCGAGCACGGCGCTTTTTGATGCGATGCAAGCCATCAGATCGTTCCAAGACTCTTCGAACGACCGTGTGCCTTCGCGCTGGAGTTCGGCGGCAAGCGCGGCATCATCAACCCCTGCGCCCGTGAACTCGGCGAGCAGTGCTTCGGCCTCGCCGCCATCTGCCGGCAATTCACTTTTCAGATTCCCGTGATCGGCGAAGGCGAGCAGCGTCTTTTCGGGCAGGGTGTTGATTGTGTCCGGAGCCGCGAGCGCCTCGATGTAAAGGGTGTCTGAGGCGTCAGGATCCTTGGTGCCGGTGCTGGCCCATAGCAGACGTTGCGGCCGCGCGCCGCCGTCAGCGAGTTTCCGCCAGCGGGACGAGGCCAGCAGATCGCGGTAGGCTGCGTACGTGCGTGTGGCAATCGCGATCCCGAGGCGGTTGCGAAGCACCCCCGGAACCTTGTCCTTCACCGCCACGTCCCAGCGGCTGACGAAAATCGATGCCACGGAATTGACCTTCGGGTCGAGGCCGGCGTCTATCCGCCGGGTGATTCCGCGCATATAGGCCTCGGCCGCTGCGAGGTACTGCTCGCGGGAGAACAGCAGCGTGACATTTACCGGCACGCCCGCGAAGATGGTCTCCTCGATCGCGGGAAGGCCTTCGCGGGTGCCCGGAATCTTGATGAAAAGATTGGGGCGTTGTGCGCGCTCATGAAGTTCGGCCGCGGCCTTGATGGTTCCGGCCGTGTCGTCCGCCAGCAACGGAGACACCTCCAGCGATACCCATCCGTCAATTCCGCCGGTGGCGGAGTGGACCGGGCGCAGAAGATCAGCGGCTCGGGTTAAATCCTCCAGGGCAAGTTCGAAGAACAACGCTTCGTCCGATTTGCCCGCGGCAGTTTTCTGATGAATGGCATCGTCGTAGTGACCCGCGTCCTTGATGGCTTTATCGAAGATCGTGGGGTTGGAGGTTAGTCCTGTCACTGAAAATTCCTCAATGTAACGGCGCAGCGTGCCGCTCGTCAGCAGTCCGCGGGTGATGTTGTCGAGCCAAACACTTTGTCCGAGATCGTGCAGTTGCTGCGTACTCTTCATGGTGCCTCCTATCCCGCACATCCGCCCTCAACCGAGCAGGGCGGGCAGATCATAGTTGAGCAGTTCGCCAATGCGCTCGACCGTTCTGTCAGCCGGCGGATAGGCAGTGACGTTCTTTGGATCCAGCGCGTAATGTCCCTGGCGTGGAAAGACAGTGGTCAGTCGGTCCCCCAGGACATCTTTCATAGCCGCCAGAATGCGCAGCTTGTCGTCCACCATGACGTGATGTCCGGCCGGGTACCGCTTTAAGACGGCATCCAGCATCTGCTCCTTGTGGATGTAGATCAGCACCCTGCCCTCGACCGCATCCCACAGCCCTGAGCGTTGGACCTTGCGTGGCTGGAAGACCACGTCGCCATCCGACAGGATGACCGTCGGGCCCCATTTGCGAAAATGCCGAATGACATCAAGCGCGTTGGGATAGAGCCGCTCCCCAAAGGGGTAGTCCACGAGATAGGAGGACATGAGCAACAGGCGCGGGTCGTTCAAGTCTCCCAGCCGGTAGCGTTGCAGGGCGCCCAGGTAGTCTGCATAGCCCAGTTCGACGCGCAACGCCTCGAATGTCGCCCAGTACCGGTCCCGGCTCTCGGGTCCGAACTCACGCTCAAGATGGTTCTTAAGGTCGTCTTGGATGAGATCGTTATCGAGCAGGGTGTTATCCACGTCGAGTAGGAATACGACCTTTGGGGGGGCTGTCATGGTCCTGTCTGTTCCGGTTTAGGATTGTGCCAGTAGCCGTCTGCTGCGATCAGGGCATCAGCCTCATCCGGCCCCCAGCTGCCTCGCTTGTAGGATCGAACCTTGTGGTGGGTCTTCAGGACCGGGTCGACCACCGCCCATGCGGCCTCCACCGCAGCCTCGCGGGCGAACAGGGCTCCGTCGCCGGCTATGGCATCGCCTAAAAGCCGCTCGTAGGGCGCTTCCGCTCCCGCCTGCTCTTCAAGCAGGTAGAGCTCTCGCTGGTCACCGATGAACTCCTTCCCTGCGCGCTTGACGCGAGCCGCAAGGGCGACGGCAGAACTGGGGGAGAGCCGAAAACGCAGATAGTTAGGTCGCCCGTTCTCGGGTGCTGAGTCGGCGAACAGCCTCTGCGGCGGCGGCTTCAGCTCCACCAGAACCTCGGCCGCCGTTTCCGCCAGAAACTTGCCCGAGCGCAGGTACCATGGCACCCCCTCCCAGCGCCACGAGTCGATGAAAAGTCGCAGGGCGCAAAAAGTTTCGACGTCGGAGCGCTTCGCCACGCCCGTCTCCTTCCGGTAGCCCGTGTACTGGCCCCGCACCAGATCGTCTGGGTTCAGAGGGCGCATGGCTTGGAAGACCTTGTTTTTCTCTATATGTACGGCTCCATAGTCCCTGGTGGCCGGCGGTTCCATCGCAAGCAGCGCGACGATCTGGAAAAGGTGGTTTTGAATGACGTCGCGCAGGCAGCCGGCGGATTCGTAAAATGAGCCCCGGCTCTCCACTCCGAAATCCTCGGACAGGGTGATCTGAACGTCGGCGACGCAATTGCGGTTCCAGATCGGCTCCAGGAAAGAATTGGCGAAGCGGAAATAGAGGATATTCATGATCGCTTCCTTCCCCAGGAAGTGGTCGATGCGGAAAATCGAGTCTTCCGGGAAGACGGACCGCGCGATGCGGTTGAGTTCCCGGGCGGACGCCAGGTCGCGTCCGAACGGCTTTTCGACAATGACTCGCGCGTGGTCGGCCAAGCCCGCGGCGCCGAGCCCCTGGATGACCGTCGCAAAGAGCGAGGGCGGGATGGCGAGATAGTGCGCCGGGCGCCGGGAACTACCCAGCGCCTTTCTTAGCGCCGTGAACGTGTCCGGGTCTTTATAGTCCCCACTGACGTACTTGAGCAGGGACAGAAGATGGTCGAGGGCGGGCTGGTCATCGATTCCGCCCGATCGCTCGATGCTGTCCTTCGCGTGATTGCGCAGCTGGGCCAGACTCCACTTCGGTAAAGCGACGCCGATGACGGGAACCGTCAGTATGCCTCGTTTTGCCATCCCATAGAGTGCCGGGAAGGTCATCTTGCGGGCAAGATCGCCCGTCACACCGAAGAGTACGAGCGCGTCGGACCGCTCCGCATTGCCGTTGGTCTTGCCCATCTCAGCTTTTCTCCTCATTACTCACCATGCCCGCACTCCTGTTCGGGGAGCTTTCGCGCTTCCAAGGTTTCCCGGGGTGCGGTTGCGAATTGACTCGAGCAGGAGGGGGAGCGGGTACTCTGAGCACGCTCCCCTCACGAAGCAATCAGGGTGTCGCGACCACTTGCCTTCCTGGTTTTGAAGTCGTGTGTCGCAACCTCCAAAGGAGGGGTGGTCCGAATGGTGTCACTGGCACGGGTGACCTCATCAGCCGTGCCGTGAGCGAGGACAAGGAACTTGTCTGCTTTGATTGCGTCGTTTCACCAGGCGGCAGGCTTCTCGTGAACCGCCGACAGGAGCCTAGGCCCACCCTCGACGGCCGCCCACCATATTGATGAGAAACAGGACGACTGCAATGACCAGGAGGGCGTGAATGAACGAACCTCCCACTGACATGGAAAAACCTAGAAGCCATAAAGCCAACAAAACCAATACGATTGTAAATAACATCGTCGATACTCCTTGAACTGCACAAAACTATTAACGTTATTTCCGATACTACAGAGACCCTCTTCGGGCGTCAGTTCAGTAAGGCTCTCCCCTTCGGTCAAAACTGCTCACAGCGGCAACGGGACGAGTGAGCTGGTTACCGGAACGTAGCTGATGGAAGAATCGGTCGGAGAGCCAGAACGCCTGACTCGGGATAAGGGCAGGGAATCAGTGGCGGGAATATCCTGGCGCACTCCTCATCTTGTCTTTCACTCGGATCAGCACTGAACTTGACAGTCCTCCAAGCGAAGCCGTCGCGGAAAGTCTCCAGTGAGAGGGACACTGCTAAGGGTTGATCAGAACAACCGTATAGGAGAAATCCTGTGGAGAGCCATTGATCAGTACTCCAGTGATCTGCACCTCGTAGGCAACGTCGGATGAAGGCGCTTCGTAGACGATATTGGGCACCCACACGATGGTGTTGTCGCCGAATCCCTGGCTCAAGGTTTCGAGCGCGAGAGACACTGGCTGTCCATTTCGCGACATTGTGACGGAAGCAGCACTGAAGTCCGCGTCGGGAAAAGAGAAAGACCACCTTGGGAACACGAGCTGGTACGGGACGAAGCCGGCAGGCGGCCAGGGCGACCGAACCTTCGGTCCGGACGCAAAATCGCCGATTACCCAGATCACGTTAGCGCTGTCCTGCGCGGTCTGCGCGGTACCGCTCCCCATCACCTGCTGGCGTGGGTAGAGAAGCCAACGGCGGTGGCCTACGGCGAAATTCCCGTCACCAGGGTCCTGAATGAACCCGTCGACAATCGATGTCGCCGACGGAGTCTGCGATCCGAAAAGATAAAAGAGGTTCGACTTGCCGGCGGCTTCCGCGCCATCGGCCGTGTAACAGGTCCACGATGAGTCCGGGAAATGTGACGAGCGGTTTTCGGCGACTATCATGAGCGCCATGTCCTGACACTTGGCACTCAGGGCGGAGTCAAAAACGATATCGGCGGGCACTCCGGCCATCGCACGGAAAAAGTTGATCCGCCGGAGGATCGCCTCCTTGAACGCGCTGGAGGAAGTCCCCGGGGTACAGGCGGCTTCGTTCCCGTCCCAGCCAACCGCGACCCCGTCGGACGCAGCGTAGAATCGATGGAAAAAGGCCACGACGTCCGCCCTGTCCTGGGCATCCACCGTCAAATTAGTGAAGGGTACGGAAACGAAGGGATCGGCGGGGGCGGCTCCAATCTGCACGCCGGCAAACTCGGGAGGGGCGCCGACCGCCAGCGTCGCGACGTAAAGCGCCTCATCGGCCTGGATCCGGAGTTGCGCGACTTCCGCGCCGCTCGGAAGTCCGGGAATTACCGCGTCGGGGAAGAGCGCCTTCTGGAGCGCTTCCGAACCGCCCAGAACGATCGAGGCTGCCCGCTCGCTTCCATTATCGAGAATCGCCGTCAGGTTCACCGTCAATGGGCTCGTATTCGATCCGTCGAGCGCCTTTTCCGAGACGATGGCGGCACCGACGTTGAAGCTTGGAACCGTGGATATCATGACCTGGTAGCCGGTATGAGCTTCCCTGGCTCCGTCGACTGCGATCAGATCGGTGCCAATTCCCTGTGCATTGACGAGCCGGTAGTAGAAAGCGGCACTCAGAGAATCCAGGTCAGAGCCCGAAGGCTCGATCACCAAAACTCCAACCTGTAGTTGGGTACTTGAAATTCGAAAAAGCAGGGACCGATCCGGAGGCAGATCGATTCCAAATGCCCCGTTCGAAACCGAAACCGGGGAACCATCGCCACGCCGGACCGTGAGATTGCCCATGCCGCTCAGGTTTTGCTGGCCGAGCAGCCGGACCGTTCCAGTCCAGGGCTTGTCGCTTTGAGTATTGCCGACTCGCAGTTCGATCTGAAAGGAACCTCCTGTCAGAGGTCCGACCGCAGCCTGTGGATAGACAATCCTGTCGGCTGCAGGCGCCGAAGAACAAAGAGTCCAAGCAATGACGGGCAGCGCCACAAGGAGTTTTCGAAGCATTCCCGGTTCCTCCCAGCAAAACGAATGTATTGCACGAGACATTAAATTGGAGAGAAGTATTGACAAGACATTAGACAGCGTGGAACTGGATGTCAACAGTTAATTGGGCAGGAGGGGCCGGGACCGGCGGTTGGAGGCGGAGACGCAAAGCACCTCTGGTGAGATGGCGCCCGCTCGAAACAGGTTCTGAATCGAGGCATGGATGGGAAAGAATCGTCGAGCCCAGGAACTGGAACCAAGAGAAATGAGGCGTCCCAAGCGCCGACCCGCATCGGGGCGGCTAAGCCCATGAGTTGCCCGGCCTGCCACTGGGACCGCGCGCGATCCTGTGTTTGCATTCGGCCGAAGAAAGCGCTTGCAATCGGCTGAAGAAAAGTGTTAAGCTGACCTCGCTTATTCGGTTAGAGGTCTCACGGAGAAGCTCTATTTAAAGAATCAAATTACGATGACCTCACTATCCTCACCTTGCGAAAGACTCCAGAGAATCAACCGACCAGATCGTGGCATTCGCCGACCAGCCTATCCATGTTCTGCTTCTTTCGCGGTCACCATCCAGGGTGCATGGCAAGAACGTTAATTAGGAGAAGAACATGAACGGTAAGAAACTTTACGTGGGCGGCTTGCCCTATTCCATTTCTGACAAGCAGTTGGAAGATCTCTTCACGGAGCACGGCACGGTCGAATCGGCTCGGGTGATTACGGACCGAATGACGGGTCGCTCAAAGGGTTTCGGTTTTGTCGAGATGAGTTCCCAGGCGGAAGCCCAGGCTGCGATCGACAAGGTCAACGGAACCAACCTCGAAGGCCGGTCGTTGACAGTGAATGAAGCCAAACCGCAGGCTCCGCGTGACGGCGGCGGCGGCGGTGGCAGGGGCGGATACGGCGGCGGCGGCGGTGGCGGTCGGAACCGCTGGTAGTCGTTAGTCCTTTCTAATGCAAGGGGCCTCAAGTCGGTTGGCCCCTTCACAACTCCTTCTCACCAAGACCTGGGCCAAGTTGCCTTCCCTGTGCCCAATGCCTGTTCTGGCATAGACTTAACGTGGTTCCGCCATTTTGTGTAAGTTTTCCGAACCAGGAAATTCAGCCGCGGCCGCCGGTTTGCCGAGCTTCTTCAGGAAGCGGAAGTGCATCATAAGGGCGGATCGTACAGTGGCGTAGCACGTGTACCGGATCTGGAACTCACCACAGGTTTCACGTACGAAATGGCTGAGGGCTGGGTAGTGGATGTGGCACACCCTGGGCAATAGGTGGTGTTCGATTTGAAAGTTCAATCCACCACAAACCCAGCTGAGGAACCTGTTTTGCGTCGCGAAATTTGCTGTCGTTTCAACCTCGTGAATCGACCACTCAGATTCTATGAAACCGGTTCGCGGATCTGCTGCAGGGAATGCGTTGTCATCGACTGTATGAGCGAGTTGGAAAACCACAGAGAAGATCAATCCAGCTACCAGGTGGACGAAGATGAAGAAGAAGAGGGTCACCATGAGGTCGTGAATAAGTAATGGAAGAACGATGGCGTACCCGAAGTACAAGCCCTTGGCGGAAAAAAAGGACAGGGTTTCCCTCGCTGATGGTTTCCTGAGTCTGTAATCACCGATTCGCCCCGTGAAGAACTTTCGGAAATCGCTATAGAAAACCCAGTTGATCGTCAGCAAGCTGTACAGGGCGGGCGCGTAGAGGTGTTGAAACCGGTGCCAGGGGCGCCATGATTGGTCTGGGCTCAGGCGCAGCAGCCCAGAGGTGTTGAGATCATCGTCGGCGCCTGCAATATTGGTGTAAGTATGGTGAAGGATGTTGTGTTTCTGACGCCAGAGCATCTGGCTGCCACCAATAAAATCGAGAGTCCAGGCCGCCATGCGATTGATCTTCTTATTAGCGGAATAACTGTCGTGCGCTCCATCGTGCATGAGATTAAAGCCCACCAGCACAATTCCTGCGGCTACAGCAAGGGCTGCAACGATTCCCGACGCTAGAGAGTTCGCGTAGAAGACCAGCAGAATATACGAAGTAGCAAGCCAGGTCAGAATGATCCCGGTTTTCAAGAACATTCTCCAGTCACCGGTCCTGGGAACGCCTCTCCGGTCGAAATGCTGGTTCACTCGTTGATTGAGCCGCTGACGAAAGCCGGCACGAACCGGAAAACTGATCTTTTTCACTTCACAGGGCCTTTCGTTTCAGAGTCCCTTACCCTCGTCAGACTCGTGTCATACGGCAAGCAACAATGTGGGCTGGTTCCGCACTTTGTGGGCTGGTTCCGCACTTTCTTTCCGCCGTGCGAGCTCCTCGGACTGTTCTTAATCTGAGACTCTACAAGGGCTCTTCAGGATTGCAGAACAGTTTCGGTGTATGTCCAAGGTGTGCTCGCGAGGATCCCATCCGTTCTTGCTCAATCCAACTCCGGCCGAGTCAGTCTATTAGCGGCAGCGAGGTTCTTCCTTATTTTTCAATGACTTATTTTATCACGCAACCCTTGGGATCATGTTTGGTGCAGCTACTACCGGTTCAATTCTTCTTCATCGGTCAGTTTCTGAACCGCGGGGTTACGAAGAGATGCGAAACAGGGATTTCTTCAATCGTGAAGAATCGCGCTCAGGAGGTTGCACAATCGCTACAAAACCGAGGGTCTAACGGGTCAGGACGTAATTGAGGCGACCTCGGCGATTTACGGGACCGCGTTGCGGCCGAACGATCAGATCAGTCTTCCGACGATCTACGGAAGAGACGAAACCGTCGATGTGATAGCCCGCTGGGAAGATGCCGACTGGTCTTTCAATCTTGTTCAACTCCGAAATGAGGGTAAACCGTTTCAGCGCTCGTCCGAACGAGCCGTAACGACAACAACTCCGTTCTCACTGACGAAGTTCAGTCGCCGGTCTCGTTCGATGTCGTAACCAATCTCCGCACCCTCATCGACGGTGACCCCTTCATCCAGGATCGCCCTGCGTATCCTTGAATTTCGACCGATTACACAGTTGTCAAGGACAATCGAATCATCAATTCTGGCACCGCTGTTTACGCGGACGTTCCGGCCCAGGACCGAATTTCGGATTTCACCTCCAACGACAATACAGCCGCCCGAGACCAGCGAGCCGATCGCCTGGCCGGATCGGCCCTCACGGTCATAGGTGAACTTTGCGCAGGGGTCAGCAAAACTGGCTGTTCGGATCGGCCACCGATGATTGTAAAGATTCAGCGAGGGCAGGGAAGCGCAAAGGTCCATTTGAGCATCATAATATGCCTGCAGCGTGCCGACGTCCTTCCAATACGCAGGCCTGCCGCCCAGTTCCCCGGGTACCTGATTGGTTTGGAAGTCATAGGCATAGACAGGAGCTTGTCCGAGAAGCCCAGGCAATATGTCTCGGCCAAAGTCATGCGTGCTGTTCGATCTCGCTGAGTCGAACCGAAGTGCCTCCCGCAGCGTCTGGGCAGAAAAGATGTAATTTCCCATCGATGCATGGACGAGATGCGGTTCGCCCGGCATTCTGGGGGCGTCGGCCCGCTTTTCATGGAACGCCAGGATCTTTCCAGACTCTGCCACTTCAACCACGCCAAATTCTGCCGCCAGATCCTTTTCCACCGGGATCGTGGCGACTGTTACTTCTGCCTGTTTCTTTTCGTGAAATTCAATCATCTGGCTGACGTCCATCTGGTAAATGTGGTCTCCACCAAAGATTGCTACGAGCTGATCTTCAACATCGTCAATCAGGTTGAGATTCTGATAGACGGCGTCTGCCGTGCCTTCGTACCACTTTCCATCGGGCGAGTGCTTTTGCGCGGGTACCGGAATGATGAATTGATCACTTAAGATGTTCGCAAACTGCCATCCGTGCCTGAGGTGCCGTAACAAGGATTGGCTCTTGAACTGAACCAAAACGTAGATGGAGTAAACGCCGGAATTGATCAGATTGCTCAAGGCAAAATCGATGATCCGGTACTTCCCCCCGATCGAGATGGCAGGTTTGGCGCGATCTTTTGTCAGCGGGAGCAAGCGGGTACCCGTGCCGCCCGCCAGTACAAAGGCGATGAGCTTGTTACGTGGCATGGAGAGGGTTCCAGCGGGTCAACTTCTCTTCCTGCGGGAGTTCTTGGGAATTGCCCGGGCTGAAATGTAAGCTTCCAATTCCTTGTCGGAGAGTTGACGCCTCCAGACAGTCGAGTCGATCGCGGAACTCTCCCGGAACTCTGCCTCCACCAGTCGCAGACAAATTCCGGGGCCTTCCTGGATGCCAATTCCATGTCTGCGAAACAAAGCGAGGTCAGCGGTCACGATTGCTTCCTCGTTCTCCTCGCCGCTACGCCATGCCTGAAACTTGTAGGATCGGATGTTTCTCGTTTGCTCAAAACCCTGATAGCGGATCTCACGCGCTGCGCTTCGACTCTCGGGAAGAGGCTCATCCGACTCCTTGGGGCGGACCCCAACGGCAAATGCGACGGCGCCCTTCTCGACTTCGAAGCTGACCAGTTGGCCAACGGTCAATCGGTCCGGAGCGTCGAGTGTCTGCCGGTAAGTGAAGTGGAATTGGGCAGGCCCACTGTTGGTGGTAATGTGGCCAAGTTCCTTCGTCGTTGCCAGCTTCTCAATACGTCCGGTCATAATATTCTTTCTTTGTGGCGGTATTGGCTGATCGATTCTGCTCTGGCCAGGGGGCGGGAGTTCCGATTGTTACTTGACGTCTGTTGGCGCCCAGCGGGTGACACCGATAGGAAGAGGTGGACGCGTCACGTGACCAAATCTCAGTATAGCACGTCGGGGATTTGCGCCCCGGTCGAGATGCGGGAGGACAGGTCCAGCATGAGATAAGGTTCAACAACCGCATCAGAATGAGGCGGCCATTGCATCCCGACCTGAATCCAGTTAGGGTACCTTGAGCATGGAAAAAGGCATCTTTCAATCCCTCGGGGAAGGGATTCTGGAATATTCAAACGAAGCCATCGTCACCGTCGATTCCAGTGCTGTCATTACTTCGTTCAACCCCGCCGCCGAGCGGATCTTCGGCTACGAGAGACAAGACATTTTGGGGCGTCCGCTGGGCATTCTCATCCCCTCGTCATTAAGGGCTCTGCACGAACGCCATCTGCGTGAATTCATTGCGTCTGGCGATGTTGCACGGGAGATGGGATTTCGGGGAGAAATTGTGGGCCGGCGCAAGGACGGCTCTACCTTTCCAGCGAAGGCCTCGATTTTCAGATTGGAACTGCCAAGCGGTGAGGTTCTACTGACAGCAATCCTCGAGGATGTTTCTCGCTACGAAGAGCACAAGGCACTGACGAACAGCGTCAAAGCCTCCAGGCTTACGCAGCTTCATTTCTTCCCCGAGTCTTTGCCTCAGCTACGAGGCGTAGATCTTGCTGCCGTCAATATTCCATCAGACCTGGTCAGTGGAGACTATTACGACGTCTTCAAGATTGTGGAAGGACACTGGGGCCTGGTGATCGGCGATGTTGCCGGCAAGGGGATCCCGGCCGGACTTATGATGGCAGCGTTTCGGGCCGCATTGCTGGCGGAGATTCGAAATAACTATGCCATGACAACGATAATGACCAAGGTGAACGACCTTCTCTGGGAGACTACTGCGGCAAACCGTTTTGTCACAGCGTTTTATGGGGTCTACGATGAACGGGATCGGATGCTCTCCTACTGCAATGCGGGACACAATTTTCCGATCCTGTTGCGGTCAGATGGAAGTCTTCTCGAACTTGAGACCGGAGGCATATTACTGGGAGCTTTTCGCGGCAGCCAATATGAGGAAGGCCACCTTTTGCTGTCACCCGGTGACCTTTTACTACTTTACACCGACGGGCTCACTGAGGCTCTGGATCTCGATGGTCGTGAGCTTGGCAGAACAACGTTGGCTGAATTGCTGCGAGGGCTGGCTGCTCGGAGGGCTACCGAAATCCTGGATGGTCTCCTCACATATCTCGAAGAGAATTCGGCCGAACTCCACCCTACCGATGATGTTTCCCTGATTGTGATGAAGATGGCCGAAGACTGAATTGATCTCTCGGCGTCGATTCCGTATGAAAGGCTGCGACTCGGGCAAGGTCCCTGACGGTCCGAGTCAAGAGGCCACCGCCAAAGTGGTTGATCATTACGGCGATGCTGACATCATGATCAGGCAGGCCATATAGGCCGACGTTCCTATGCCGCCTCGACCGTGGCCGAACGCGCGGACTCGTCCTGCGGTGCGCCATCCCAGGCGGTCGATCCGGTCACCCGGGTGATGATCATCGCCACCAACTCCCCTGGAGTTGCAGCCTTGTGTTCGAGGGGCATGCGGACACAGGAGGAAACGAATCCTTTGGAAATTGAAAGCAACGCCGGTTATAGTTTCTTGCTGGTTACTGTAGACGATCGGATCCGATCAGAACCAAGAATGAAGGTGCGGATGGCCAACTGGAGGAGCCCTACTGATCTACATGGGTTACCACCTCTGGGACTGAAAAACCGGATCAAAACAAGTCAGCGGACACGCCTGACTGGAGGAATCGTCGGTTATCATCATGCTCTGGCGTGCACGCAACCAAAGGAATCCCGAAATGTTTTTTCGCAAATGGACCTGTCTTGTGGTGGGGGCCTTGTCTCTGATCGTCACGGGCGCCGCGACGGCTGCCCAGCGCCCCAATATCCTCTTTATCTTCTCGGACGACCACGCCGAGCACGCGATCTCCGCGTACGGCTCCAAGGTCAACCAGACGCCGAACATCGACCGGCTCGCCGAGGGAGGGGTCCGGTTCACCAATTCCTTCGTCACCAATTCGATCTGCACGCCAAGCCGTGCGACCTTGATAACCGGCCAGTACTCGCACCTGAACGGCGTCCCGGTCTTCAATCGTTTTGATGGCTCCCGCGATACGGTCGCCAAGCACCTTCAGGCCGGCGGCTACCACACCGGCATGATCGGCAAGTGGCACCTGGGGAGCGACCCGACCGGCTTCGACCGCTGGATCGTGCTGCCCGGCCAGGGCGTGTACTGGAACCCTGACTTCCTCGTGCAGGGCAAGAGGTTGACGATTCAGGGGCACGTGACCGAAATCATCGGCGATCTCGGGATCGAATTCCTCGAGACGCGGCCCAAGGACAAACCGTTCTTTCTCATGCTGCATCATAAGGCGCCGCACCGGGACTGGGAGCCGGACGAACGCAACAAGGCCCGTTTCAAGGATGCGGTCATCCCCGAGCCCGACACGCTGTGGGACGACTACGCGACCCGTCCCGCCGCCTTGCCGGAGAATCAGCAGACGGTGGCGCACGATCTGACGCGGCGCGATCTCAAGTTGGAGCCACCCGAGGGCCTGAACGGCCAGGCACGCAACCAGTGGCTTTCAGTAGAAGCCGACCGAAGTGACGGTCGACGGCCAGAGCTCTGACGGGCAAGGAACTCACCAAGTGGAAGTACCAACGCTACATGCAGGACTACCTGGCTTGCGTGCAGGGTGTGGATGACAGTGTTGGCAAAGTTCTCGACTACCTCGACCGATCGGGTCTGGCAGACGAGCACCATCGTCATCTACTCGGCCGACAACGGCTGGTACCTGGGCGATCTGGGTCTCTACGACAAGCGGTTCATGTACGAACCGGGGCTGCACGTCCCGTTGCTGGCCCGCGGGCCCGGGATCAAGGCAGGGATCACGCCGAACCAGTTTGTGGCCAACATTGATTTAGCCCCTACGTTCCTGGACCTGGCCGGGCTGGATGTCCCCGAGTCGATGCAGGGTCGCAGCCTGGCTCCGCTGCTGCGCGGCGAGTCGCCGGCCGATTGGCGGACTTCTCTTTACTATCGCTACTACCACAGCCCGGGACATCACAACACGGCAGCGCATTATGGCGTGCGCACGGCGACGCACAAGCTGATCTATTACTGGGACAAGGACGCCTACGAATTGTTTGACCTGGTTTCCGATCCCACCGAGCAGCACAATCTGCTCTTCAACCCGTCGGAAGCCGCTCAACCGGAGATCGCGGCGAAGTTCCAGGAGCTGAAGGCGGAAATCGCCCGCCTTCAGAATGAGTTCCGGGACGACGGCCAGTACGCCGACCCGGCCACCTGGCCGGCCGGGAGCGCCGACGGTCCGTTCAATGACTATCAGTCGATTGGGATCAAGACGGTCTCCGAAGCGATTTCGCTCTGTTCGCAGCCGTAGAGAGCTTTCAATATCTTCCATCCCGCGGCGTGGAACAGCGGGGCCTAACCCAAGTTCGTCACGAAAGGGCCATTCCTGACGATTTTCAGCGACCTTTTGACCGCAAGTCTTTTGTTTCCAACGGTCGATTTTCCAAAACCCGATGTAGTGTAGACCTACCCCATTGCGCGGCCTGGTGGCGAAATGGCACCATCTCTGAAGCATGTTTCTGCGCCCGAATCGGCGATTTAAAGACGGCAAGGAACACACCTACTGGTCACTGGTGGAGACCGTGCGGACGGCCGACGGACCCCGGCAGCGCACGCTCTGTTACCTGGGTGAACTGAACGACTCGGCCCAGAGCCGGTGGCTGAAGACGGTGGAGGTCTTCAACGAACAGGGCGAGAGCCGGCAGTTGAAGCTGTTTCCATCCGACGTTGCGGTGGAAGAAGATCCTGGGGTGGCCCGAGTGCTGTTGGGTCAGGTCCGGCTGGAGCGCTCGCGACGGTTCGGGGATTGCTATGTAGGGCTGGAACTGTGGCGGAAATTGGGTCTGGATCGACTGCTGGAGCGGTTGCTGGATGGGGAAACGGCCGACGTGCCGTGGTCCCGGGTAGCAGCCGTACTGGCCGTCAACCGACTGATCGCGCCGGCCAGCGAACGGGGCATCGAACAGACCTGGTATCCAACGACGGCGCTGGATGACCTGGTGGGGATCGCATCGGGTCAGCTGAACGATACGCGCCTGTACCGCTGCCTGGACCGACTGGTCCGACACAAGGCAGCGTTGGAGACGCACCTGAAACAACGCTACGGGGAACTGTTCGAAGCGTCGTTCGACGTCCTGCTGTATGACCTGACGAGCACGTATGTGGAGGGACAGGGCGAGGAGAACCGGATGCTGCGCCGGGGCTACTCGCGGGACCATCGCCCGGACTGCAAGCAGTTGGTGCTGGCCCTGGTGGTCAATCCGGAAGGGTTTCCGTGCAGTTATGAGGTGTTTGACGGCAATCGGGCCGATGTGACGACGCTGCAGACGATGTTGCGGGTGCTGGAACGCAAGTACGGAAAGGCGCGGCGGGTGTGGGTGTTCGACCGGGGGATTGTCAGCGAAGCCAATCTGAAGGTGCTGCGCAAGCGGGGAGCCCGGTATCTGGTCGGAACCCCACGGGCGAAGCTGAAGGAGTTTGAACAGGAACTGCTGGCCGAAGACTGGGCCGCGGTGCGAGAGGACGTGGAGGTGAAGCTGGTGCGGGTGCCGTCGGGAGAAGAGACCTACGTGCTGTGCCGGACGCGGGCCCGACAGGAGAAGGAGACAGCGATCCGGAGCCGGTTTTCGAATCGGCTGGAAACGGCCCTCGAGAGCCTGGCCCGACGGATCGAGACAGGGCGGTTGAAGGACCGGCTGAAGATGGAACGGCAGTTGGGCGGGATCCTGGCCCGTCACCCCCAGGTGGCCGACCTGTATGAGGCCGAGATCCAGACCACGCCGCAGGGAGTTCGCCTGGTCTGGAGTTACCGGCAGGAGCGGCGGGACTGGCAGGAGTTGCGGGAAGGGGCTTATCTGCTGCGCACGAACCTGGAAGCGGAGACGGCCGAGCAGTTGTGGACGAAGTACATCCAGTTGACCGAAGTCGAGTCGGTGTTCCGGACGCTGAAAAGTGAACTGGCGATCCGGCCGATCTTCCACCGCAAGGAGAGCCGGATCAAGGCCCACGTCCTGGTGGCGTTTCTCGGTTATGCGCTGTGGGTGACGCTCAAGCACCTGTTGAAAGCACGCGGTTCGGATCTGTCCCCGGCCCGGGCACTGAGCCTGCTGTCGACGATCCAGAGTGCGGACATCGTCTTGCCGACGACCGACGGACGGGAGATCCGGCTGCGACGGGTGACCCGGCCCGAACCGGAACAGAAACAACTGCTCAATCAGTTGAAGATCACCCTGCCGGAACGGCTCGACTTCAATCCGAGTGTAGTGGAGACTTTGCAAAGCGCTTGACTGAATCTAAACGACTTACAACTCGCTCAAGCGCTTTCGTGACGAACTTGGGCTAAACGTCCAGCGCAGCTTGACGGCCGATAGGCCCTGGTCCGGGACGAGGTTTACTTCGCCGGGGGTTGAGAACAGTCGCTGCTACCCGCGATTCCACACGATGAACAGTGCGGAGGGGCCGCCCGATCGGTCCTCGGTGCTCACCGTTTCGAGTGAGCCGCCTTGAGGGCGTTCCAGCGCGGCATCAATTCCTCGAACTGGGCATGCGCCGCGTCGCAGGCCTCGATCTGCCGCTTCGTCGGTGATACGTCCGCTTCCTGCATTGCCATGGCAGCGTTCATCATGGCCTCGCTGACGCTTGCCAGGGTGGGCGGACCGGCGGGTTCGCTCCGCCGGAAGCGGCGGCGATCCCGGGGTTGAGGCGGTGGCGCCAGCGCTTCGACCTTGGCCTTGGCGTCCAACTTTCCTGTCGTTTCGAGCTCCGCTACCAGGACCCGGGCCTCTTCGTATGCAGCGTGAGCAGCTACGGCTCCGTCGTACATTTCCCTCGACAGGGATGCCAGGAGGGCCAGGTCCTCAGAGGATGTCGTTACTCGGGGGTCGAGACGCAGCGAAAGCGGTTGGCTGAATTGCTCGCCGTTCACCGTCAGGCGCACCGTGTACTCGCCCGGAGGGGCCCAGGGCGCCCGCGCCGACGGGTAGGTCCGGTGGGGCACGGCCCCGTTTGCGCCGCTCGCCTCCCTGGGCTCAGGCCCGATGGGATCAAAGTGGAGATCCCAGGAGAAGCGATGCATCCCCTTTCGGGTCGAGAGGACCATCTGCGGCGCCGGCCAGTAGAGGGGAACGCTGCAGTCGGGGGCGGTGGGATCCTTCCTGCAGATCTTGTCGTACCCCTCGGGATCGAGCCCGGGATCGGGAACGAGCACCGGGTCGTCGCTGGAAAGGGAGCGCACGACTTTCCCGTCGGCGTCCAGAATATCGAGATTGACGGGACTTGAGGTGTCAGTGGCCAGGTAGTAGTCGATGATTGCGCCCGGGAGCGGGTTCTCTCCGTGCGGCACCTCCGGCGGCCACTCCGTGGGGTCGTTGGTAACGAAACGAACGCGGAGCGCCGTTGCCGGCTTGAACAGGTAGGCGCCGCTCGCCGCCTGTGCCTCCGCCACCTGCCGCAGGGGCGTCACGTTATCCAGGATCCAAAAGCCTCGTCCGTGCGTGCCCGCAACCAGGTCGGAGCACAGACAGGTGCTGTCGTCCTTCACTTTGATTTCGCGCACCGAAACCGCCGGCATGTTCAGGCGAAGCGAACTCCAGTGGTCGCCGTCGTCAACGGAGAACCAGACCTGGGTTTCCGTGGCGGCATAGAGGAGCCCCGGCTTTCGGGGATCTTCCCGGATCGAGTTGGCCACGGCTCCGGCATCAAGTCCGTTGTTGATCTCGGTCCACGTCCGGCCTCCGTCGTGGGTGCGCCAGAAGTGGGGATTCATGTCGTCGAGGCGCATCGTATTCGCTGCGGCGTACGCGGTGCCTTTGTCAAAGTGGCCCGCTTCAATATTGAAGATGCGGGTCCATGGTTTGATCTCGGGCGGAGTCACGTTGCTCCAGTGGGCGCCCCCGTCCGTCGTCACCTGGATGTTGCCGTCATCGGTGCCGGCCCAAAGGACGTCCACGTCCAATGAGGAAGCCGACAGTGCGGTGATGGTGCCCTGCTGAGCCGGTGTGACATCGGAGGCGTATTTCCCAACATTAGCGGGGATGTTCCAGGTGGCGCGCGAAAGGTCGGGGCTGATCCGTGTCCAGCTCTTGCCTCGGTCATGGGTCTTCCAGGCTACGTTGGAGACGTAGAACAGCAGATCCGGGTCGACCGGCGACCACAGGATCGGCATGGTGCGCACATCCCGGTTGAACGGCCCGCCGCGCGGGCCCATGTCCGGTCCGACATGCGTGGTCTGGCGCGTTTTGCGGTTGTAGAGGGTGACGTCCGACCGGCTGCTGCCGTAGACCATGTCCGGATCGCGGGGGTCCGGCGCGGCGATGCCGTATTCCTGGATGTTGACCGGGTGCCAGTCGTGGAAGGTGATCATGCCGTCCATGGAACGGCTCTGGACACAGGCGGAACCCGCATCCTGCTGACCGGCACAGAGACGGTACGGGAAGTCGTTGTCGGCGGTTACGTGGAACATGGCTGCGGTGGGCTGGGTGTACCAGTTGCTCCATGACTCGCCGCGGTTGGCCGAGATTACGGCGCCCTGGTCGGACACGGTGAAGATGATGTTAGGGTTCTTCGGGTTGATCCAGATTTTCTGGTAGTCGTCTCCGCCATAGGCGCCCCGCACCGCGG
Organism: uncultured Acidobacteriota bacterium; assembly: GCA_963777605.1. Taxonomy (GTDB): domain Bacteria; phylum Acidobacteriota; class UBA6911; order RPQK01; family JAPXNP01; genus CAVZRV01. The sequence continues at coordinate 150,487 of CAVZRV010000028.1, read as the reverse complement.
TCCAGTGGACCCCGCCGTCATCACTCCGCCACATGACCACCGTGGCGCTGTAAATGACGTTCTCGTCCGTGGGATCCACGGTGATGGTGGGCAGGTCCCCGCCCCCGATGCGCGCCAGGGGCCGCGTGTCCACATGGGGCGTCGCAACTCCCACGGGTCCCTCCGGCACGTTGACCGGGCTCCAGTGCTCACCGGCGTCCGTGGACTTGTACAACCCCACGACCCCGTTGACGCTGGTGTTTTCATTTCCTCGAGGTACTCCCGCAACCATGGCATAGACGACCCGAGGGTTGCTGGGCGCCGCAGCCAGATTGGCCTGGATGACGCTGGGGAGACCTTCAGTCAGAGGGCGCCAGGTGGTGCCTCCGTCCATGGATTTAAAGATGCGCTCGCCCGAACCGCCGAACTCGTCGCCCTCCCGGAATGCCTCCTGCTGCTGCCAGAGCGTGGCGTAGACAGTGTTCGGGTCAGAGGGGTCGAGGAGGATGTCGTTGCCCCTGGTGTACTCGTCAAGGTACAGGACTCTCTCGAACGTCAGACCGCCGTCGGTGGACCTGAATATCCCTCTTTCCTCGTTGGGGCCGTAGGGGTGACCCAGAACTCCGACAAAGAGACGTTCGGGGTTTGCGGGATCGACGACCACATCCGCAATCATCTGGCTGTCTCGGAGCCCCAGGTGCGTCCAGGTTGCACCGCCGTCGGTGGACTTGTACATGCCGTCGCCGGTCGAGAGATCCGGCCGGATGATGCCGGCGCCGCTTCCGACATAGATGATGCTCGGATCAGAAGGCGCCACAGCGATCGCACCGATGGAGCTTGTGGGCTGGTCATCGAAGATGGGCTGCCAGGTGGATCCGTAGTCGGTGGTGCGCCACACGCCCCCGTTGTCGAATCCGGCATAAAAGACGTTGGGCTGATCAGGAACACCATCGAGCGCCCGAGTACGTGATGCCCGTGTCGGCCCGATGGAACGCCAGTTCATCTCGCCGTACAGGTCAGGCGACTGAGCCGGGGCGAATGAGCCCGTGACGGCGAGGATGCCAAAAGTCAGGACAAAACGGATCGCAGCTTTGTGCACGGGGCCATCTCCTTGGAGTGCTCGGATGTTGTGCCGGTAAACGCCGGCGAAAGGAGTCTACCTGCACCTGTTGGACGACACAACCGCGGAGAGCGGGGGCGGGGCTGACGTGAGACAGAAGGTAGGACATATCCTGCTTGTCTCGCGCTCGAAGTCACCTGGCCGGAGACCGGAGACCGGTTTGGGGCCGATTTAAAGCGCGATTGTCAGCTGGATTCAGGCTCTTGGACAGTTACCGGACGTGAAAAGGGGGGAATCACGGGATCGGAACCTGCCCGGACCCTGAAAGGGGCCTCTTTTCAGCCCGGCATCTGCCTGGGTGCACGGGCCACCTCATACGAGAATTCAGCCCTTATAAGGGCTGAACACCTCTTCGGACGAGGTGAATCCGGCGCGGCGAAGGATGTCAACGGCACCGGTTGACCGTGTTCAGGTTCGTTAGTCTCTCTGAGATTCGGCCTCGATCACTTTCCTGGCTTCTTCCAGCCTGGATTGAATCCTCTCGATCCGTCGCGTGAGTCGGGATTTTGTACCCTCGTTTGGAGCCTCCTTGATTCGGCGTTCGAGCGTCAGGACGTGTTGCTTCAGCTTTTCCTCGTGTTGCCGGATCCGTTCCAGAGATTGGGCCTTCTCGGCCTTGTCGAAGATTCTCTCCTCGGGTAGGTGTTCTTGGTCGGGAGCCGGGGTCAAGTCGAGGTCCGGATTGGGAGGGATCATTTTCCTTTCGGCATCCAGAACGCGCTGATTCATGAAGTTGGGCGAGACAATCTCAATCCCGGCAGCGTGACAATTGTCCAAAATTTCCTCCCGCAAACGAGAACGGGCCGACAGCAGGCTCTTTACGTCACCAAGAATTCCGGAGACCCGGTAGGTGACCGAGAAATCGCCCAGTTCCATGACGTGGACAAAGGAGTCTTCCAGGCCGGCTTCAGAGGCTGCAGCCCGCAGTTGCTCACTTGCGATTTTTCGCCCAACGTCATATCCGAGCGAGACTTCCGCCGTCACGAGCGTTCCCCCGCGTATTACTTTGACCGGATGGGTCGCCAGGAAGAGGTTGGGCATAGTTGTCAGATCTCGGTCTTCGGTTTGAATCTCGACGTGAAAGAGCCCGAGTTCGGATACCCGCCCAAAGTAATCCTGAACCCGGATGAAGTCACCCACCCGAAAACTCTTGACAGCTCTCTGCATGAGTCCCGCCATGATATTGCCGAGAAAAGTGGTCGAAGAGAGCGCGAGAGCCGCACTCAAAAGGATTCCGATCAGGCTCAACAACTGGGTCTTGGCACCCTCAGTGACCGGGCTCGCCAGAATTACCGCAATCAGGCCACCGAAAGACAGCAGCAGGAGTATGAACTGGATTCGGAACTTGAGCCCGACCGAATCAGCGTAACGCCGATTCAGGATGTGCCTAACCACGAAAACGATGGTGAGTACAGCGATTAGCGTTGCAGCCGTTGGGGCCAGGCTGCGCATTGCCTCTCCCAAAAATTGCAGCAATCCGGTCATGCGGGCCTCTCATTCTGACCTTAAACGACGGAGTCACTATCCACAATGGAAATCCGACCCGCAAGATTCTCTGCTTGGCGGACTCAATCCCGAGGGCGGGAGCGTCCCAGCGACGGAAATCGATTCCGCTTCATCAAACCCCTCGCCGGCAGAGATCGATCGGAGATCGTCATCGTGAAGAGCGGACTTCAGCAGGCGTTAAGTGCACTCCGGTGCCCGGTCCGGGAAAAGACTTGTCCATCGAACTCCCCTCCATGCACAATTGGCCAGACCCGCTGCGACGCATGTCTCTGTAATCAGGGGCTCGCGTGGCTTATTTTCGGAAATGATTGATCACCCGGCTTCAGGGCCTGGAACGGCACTCTTCACAGGGAAGGTCGACTATGAACTTACAGCTTAGTGTCCTGATTCGGAAATTGGCAGGCACCTGCGGAGGGGGCTTGCGAGTCGAGCTTGCGAATCGAGGAGGCGTCGATGCCGTCGCATTGTCGACGAAGAGTGACGAAGGGATCGGCCGCAACCCCTCTTGGCCCTGCGGGTTGCGGCGGGACGGGTCCCCTCTCTGCGTTGGGCCTCCTCGGCGATGCCTTGATCTGGATCCCGTTGCGCTCGCAACAGGTTCGTGGAAATTTCCGACTCAGGACAGCAGATTGCGCTGTGCAGTAATCGCTGCCTTTCTTTTCCTGACCGCGTCCTGTAGCCCGCAACCGGCTTCCCGTCAATCCGAGGTGTCGGAGCAGAAGGCCGTGGAGACATTTCGATGGGAGGAAGCCAGACCGGAATCGGTGGGGCTGAGACCGGAGGTTCTGAACCACGAGTTGACGGAATTGCTGGGGGCCAACAAGACCGGTGCTGCCTGTCTGGTCTATAAAGGCAAGCTGGTCTGGGAGCATTACTGGAGCGATTTCGGGCCCGAATCCCGCTTCGACATTTACTCAGCTGGGAAAGCCTTCACCGGAACAGCCATCGGCCTCCTGATGGATGACGGGAAACTGGGGCTGGATGATCCTGCCTGCAAATACTTGAAGGAGTGGGACACTGACGACAAGCGCACGATCACGATCCGAAACCTGCTGACCATGACTTCCGGGCTGAAAAGTGATTACCGGAAATACACGGAAGCTTCGAACCCGACCGAGGCCATGCTGAACTGGCCCATGGAAAGGGAACCCGGAACGGCCTGGTCTTATGAACAGGCGACCTCGCACGCCCTGGCGATAATCGTGAAACGGGTTACCGGCAAGCAGCCGATCGTCTTCTTGCGCGAACGCATCCTCAACGAGATTGGCGTAGTCGAGGCGGATTGGCTGCGTTCCCGCCAAGGGGACTGCCTGGGCTGGCGCAGTGTGTTGATCAGCGCCCGTGAGCTGGCCAAGTTTGGGCAGTTCTACTTGAACAAGGGTCGCTGGGACGGCAATCAACTCCTCAGCGAAGACTTCATCAAGCAGGCCACCGTCAACGATCCCCTGTTGCAGCAAATTCCCGTTGCCCCGGGTCAGGACGACTTTCGTCGACGTGGGTACGGCTTTCAGATGTTTGTGAACACAAACGGGATTTTCGAGGGAGTAGACCGAAACGGCTACGGCTTCCTGGGGGCTTACCACAACATCTGCCTGGTAGACCCGGTGAATGAGTTTGTGTTCGTACGCATGGTTACCCCGGAAGCACAGGGCAACCACGAGGAATATGAGAACGCTTTGGATGTAACCGACAAGGGCACGGCAAAGGTCTGGCGAACCGTCCTGTCGGCGCTGGATTGAGAATGGTTACCGAACCGGGATCGAAACTGCAAGACGACAGAAGGATTCCGGGAACCTCAAGGGCCAGTTCACCGGGGAGTTTGACATTCGGTGCAGGTTCCGTCGAAATGGATTTCGAAGCGATCGATCGAAGCGTCGCCCAACTCAGACTTTTGCTGGTCGATCCGGTAATCGGAATGGCTCAGGTACACATCGAAGATTCGTCCGCATTGGCGGCAGACGAAATGGTGGTGGTCGTCGGCCGTCGGATCATATTGAGTCGGACCTCCTGTTCGCTCCAACGTGGCAATCAATCCGGCCTTGACCAATTCCTGGAGATTTCGATGAATGGTTGCCTGAGTGACCGACGGCAGCAGTCGCTTCACGTGACGGTAAAGGTCGTCCGCCGTCGGATGCTTCTTCGTCTCGCTCAGGGCGCGTAAGAGCTCCATCCGTTGCGGGGTGAGGCGTAATCTCGATGCCCTGGCCTTGTCCAGGAGCGTTTCAAAGGAATTGGTCGTGTCCACAATTCCATTTTGGCGGCAGGCCTCTCATCTGTCAAGTCTTAGTATTAGTTGATAACAAATATTATCTGGTTTAGAATGGCCCTTGAATCACTCGATACCAATCTGGAGTCTTTGATCAAGTAGGAAGAACCATGGCAAGAGAAGAACCTTCTTCAACTGTTCATCCGAATATAAGGAGTAAGCACTATGAGTGAAAACAGTCAGTGCCCGGTAACGGGCGGCGCTCGGGGACAGACGGCCGGCAGTGGCCCTTCGAATCGAGACTGGTGGCCAAACCGGTTGAACCTCGGGATCCTCCACCAAAACTCCTCCCTGTCCGACCCGATGGGCGAGGATTTCAACTATGCCGAGGAATTCAAGAAACTGGATCTCGCGGCTGTCAAGAGGGATCTCTACGCCCTGATGACCGACTCGAAGGACTGGTGGCCGGCCGACTTTGGACACTACGGTCCTCTCTTCATCCGGATGGCGTGGCACAGTGCGGGCACCTACCGTATCGGCGACGGTCGCGGCGGTGGGGGAACCGGTAACCAGCGTTTCGCTCCCCTAAGCAGCTGGCCCGACAACGTGAACCTCGACAAGGCACGTCGCCTCCTTTGGCCGATCAAGCAGAAGTACGGCAAGAAGATTTCCTGGGCTGACCTGATGATCCTGGCCGGCAACTGCGCCCTCGAGTCGATGGGATTCAAGACCTTTGGTTTCGGGGGCGGGCGCGAGGACATTTGGGAACCGGAGGAGGACATCTACTGGGGTGTCGAGTCCGAGTGGCTTGGAGACAAGCGGTACAGCGGTGACCGGGAGCTCGAGGATCCCCTCGCCGCCGTGCAGATGGGCCTGATTTACGTGAACCCGGAAGGGCCGAATGGCAATCCGGATCCGGTCGCCGCGGCCAAGGACATTCGCGAGACCTTCGCCCGTATGGCGATGAATGACTACGAAACAGTCGCGCTGATTGCCGGTGGACACTCCTTCGGCAAGACCCACGGCGCCGGAGACGTGGCGCTGGTTGGACCGGAACCCGAGGCCGCCCCCATCGAGGAGCAAGGCCTGGGCTGGAAGAGCAGTTTCGGCAGCGGCAAGGGAGACGACACCATCGGCGGCGGCCCGGAAGTGACCTGGACCACGACGCCGACGAAGTGGAGCAACAACTTCTTCGAGAACCTGTTCGAATACGAATGGGAACTGACCAAGAGCCCGGCGGGTGCGTATCAGTGGACGCCGAAGGGCGGAGCGGGCGCCGACACGGTGCCTTATGCGCAGGACTCGTCCAGGCGACGCGCCCCCGCGATGCTGACTACGGACCTCTCGCTGCGGTTTGACCCGGCCTACGAAAAGATTTCGAGGCATTTCTACGAGAACCCTGATGAATTCGCGGATGCTTTTGCCCGGGCGTGGTTCAAGCTGACGCACCGCGACATGGGGCCCCGTTCACGGTACCTCGGTCCGGAAGTCCCGGAAGAGGAGCTGATCTGGCAGGATCCCATTCCCGAAGTGGACCACGAACTGATCGACGCGGCCGACATCGCAGAGCTCAAGGCCAAGATTCTGGCTTCGGGTCTGTCGATCCCGGAACTGGTTTCGACTGCTTGGGCGTCGGCGTCAACGTTCCGCGGCTCCGACATGCGTGGCGGTGCCAACGGAGCGCGCATCCGACTTGCGCCGCAAAAGGATTGGGCAGTCAATCAGCCGGCTCAACTGAAGAAAGTCCTGCAGACCCTCGAGGGGATCCAGCAAGCCTTCAACGGTGCCCAGTCAGGTGGCAAGAAGGTTTCGCTCGCCGACCTGATCGTATTGGGTGGCTGTGCAGCGGTCGAGCAGGCGGCAAAGAATGCCGGGCACGAGGTGACCGTTCCCTTTACTCCGGGCCGCATGGACGCGTCCCAGGAACAGACCGATGTGGACTCATTCGCACCGCTGGAGCCGGTTGCTGACGGATTCCGCAACTACCTCAAGACCCAGTACGCCGTACCGGCAGAGGAACTGCTGCTGGATCGCGCACAACTCCTGACGCTGACCGCTCCCGAGATGACGGTGCTCGTTGGGGGGATGCGGGTCTTGAATGCCAACGTGGGGCAGTCGCAACACGGCGTTTTCACCAAGCGACCGGAGACGCTGACCAATGACTTCTTCGTGAACCTGCTCGAGATGGACACGGAGTGGAAGGCAACCGGGGACGAGAACGTGTTCGAGGGGCGCGACCGCGCAACGGGAGACCTGAAGTGGACCGGTACCCGGATCGACCTGGTCTTCGGCTCGAACTCCCAGTTGCGGGCCGTGGCGGAAGTATACGGCTGTCAGGATTCCGAGGAGAAGTTCGTAAGCGACTTCATCGCGGCGTGGGACAAAGTCATGAACCTCGACCGCTTCGACATCGCCTGAAAGTAATCCAGGCTGCCAGCCTGGCAGGTCGCTCGGGCTGCCAGCCCGGAGCGGGTGGCCGTGATTTGGAGACTGTGCCGGGCAAGGCTGCCCGGCGGACAGCCCAGGCACGGATGCCTGGACTACTCTCTGTGACCGAAGTAGTCCAGGCTGCCAGCCTGGCGTGAGTGCTTTTTTCAGAACCGGGGTCAGGTGGTCCGGAGAAGGGCACGTATTGGCCGACTTCGATGACCTGATACGTGTCGGGGCTGTCCTCGTGGATCACGGTCAGTGTCCCTGGCCGACATTGGTGAGATGCACTTCGATCTCGGCAACGATATCTTCGAGAAAATGCTCGGCCCTTCCATGGCGGACAGTTGTGGCGAATGGAAAGAGAACGAGTCACTGACCGAAGCTCAGTACGCGAAATTCGATCTGATCGGACGAAAGCTCCAGCTCAGCCGTGGACGAAGAAGTACCTCTTCCCGGGCTGCAACTACTCGGACTTGAGCGAAGCCATGTCGATGGAGAAGCGGAATTTCACATCGGACCTGAGCATTCTCTCGTAGGCTTCGTTGACCTTCTGGATCGGAATGACTTCGACGTCGGAGGTGATGTTGTGCCGGCCGCAGAAGTCGAGCATCTCCTGGGTCTCGGCGATTCCGCCGATCAGCGAACCCGAAATGCTCTTGCGTCCGAACAGGAGGCCCATCGCGGAGACGGCCAGGGGATCATCCGGCGCACCGACAAGGGCCAGGTTGCCGTCACGCCCGAGCAGGTGGATCAGCGCATTGATGTCGTGCCGGGCGGAGACGGTATCGAGGATGAAGTGGAAACTGCCGGCATGCTCTTGCATTTCCTCTTCGTTCCGAGAATTGACCACGTCGTTGGCACCGAGGCGAAGCGCGTCCTCTTTCTTGCTGGGTGAGGTAGTGAAGACCACGACGTGGGCTCCGAACGCATGGGCGAACTTTACCCCCATATGACCCAGTCCTCCGAGGCCGACGACGCCCACCTTCTGTCCTTCGGAGACGCCCCATCGGCGCATCGGTGAGTAAGTGGTAATTCCGGCGCAGAGCAGAGGTGCCGCCCCGGACAGTTCGAGATTGGACGGGACGCGGAGGACGAAACGCTCATCGACAACGATGCTGTCGGAGTAGCCCCCGTAGGTGACGCCATCGAGGTGCGGATCCGGTGAGTTGTAGGTGAGAGTCATGTTCGGACAGAACTGTTGGAGGCCATCTCGGCAAGAGGGGCAGGTCCCGTCCGAGTCGACCATGCATCCGACGCCGGCAAGGTCGCCGGGCTGGAACCTGGTCACGGCTGAACCGACCCTGGTGACTCGCCCGACGATCTCATGGCCGGGGACGATCGGGTAGACAGTGGGAAAGCCGGTCCACTCGCTTCGGACTGCGTGGAGATCCGAATGGCAAATGCCGCAGAAGAGAATTTCGATTTGCACGTCGCGATCGGTTGGGTCACGCCGGTTGATCGTTGTTGGGGAAAGCGGCGAGGTCGCGCTCGCTGCGGAATAGGCTTTAGCGTTATGCATCAGTTAATCCTCCGATGATTCCGTTCTGGTGAGGTCTCAGACTTACTTAGTCCACTATTCTATCGTGAGACGGGGCTGCGATCGGGAGCTGCCAAACTCACGGACGCAGGCCCGTGAAGGGCCTGCCTCTGTGTGCTCGACAGTCCTGCGGCTGGCGCCCAAACGCAGAGTACTCAACAGTCCTGCGGCTGGCGCCCAAACGCAGAGTACTCAACAGTCCTGCGGCTGGCGCCCAGACACAGAGCCGGGGGTAAGGAACGCGCCCCCGGGTACCTGGCAGGGCAACGAGTTTGGGAGAGTCACGCAAAGCCGGAATGGGTGCTGTCGCCAAAGCTTTTCGGCGACTTGTGGGTTGGTGGCGACCCCGCGGACGCAGGCCCGTGTAAGGGCCTGCCTCTGTGTGCTCGACAGTCCTGCGGCTGGCGCCCAAACGCAGAGTACTCGACAGTCCTGCGGCTGGCGCCCAGACACAGAGCCGGGGGTAAGGAACGCGCCCCCGGGTACCTGGCAGGGCAACGAGTTTGGGAGAGTCACGGAAACCGGAGTGGGTGCTGTCGCCAAAGCTTATCGACGACTTGTGGGTGGGTGCCGCCCCCGCGGACGCAGGCCTGGCCTGCCTCTGTGTACTCGACGACTCTCGCAGTTTTGCTCAGTTCGAACGTGTATAGATTTGATGAATGAATATGAATTCTCTGCCTACTCACTCATTAACTTTCCGGCGGCCTATCTGGTGACCCTGAAGTGCTACGGCCACCACTTGCATGGAAGTCGCAAAGGATCTGTGAATCGGAAGCACAACCGGTACGGGGCACCCTATCTGTCTCCGAATCCGAGATGGGAATCGGAAAACGGAGCGTGCATGGTCCAGGAGCGATATAGGATGAACCGATCGAGACGGAGACTTGTGATGGAGTCGGTCAAAACGGCATGCAATAGCAACGAGTGGGAACTGATCGCAGCACACGTTCGGACAACCCATCTCCATTCGGTCATTTCAGCCGCCGTGGAGTCCGAGGAGATTCTGGCGCGAATCAAGGAGAGGGCCGGGCGGGACCTAGTCAATCAAGGACTCGACCGAATTGGTCGGCGACGGTGGATCGGGAAGGGAAGCCGAAGGTTCCTGTGGACCGCCAGGGACATCCCGGGAGCGATCGATTACGTCCTGAACCAGCAAGGGGAACCACTGGAGACTTACCTGAATCCGAAATGGAAAGACTACAAGGATGGATTGTAGTACGAGTCGGCCCGACGTTGAGAACCGAACGCACGTAGCTGACTTCCCAGCTTAGTTTCGACTTTCGTGGGCCTACGGTACGGTGGCGACCCCGCGGACGCAGGCCCGGTGAGGGCCTGCCTCTGTGTACTCGACAGTCCTGCGAGCTGGGCGCCCAAACGCAGAGCCGGGGGTAAGGAACGCGCCCCCGGGTACCTGGCAGGGTAACGAGTTTGGGAGAGTCACGGAAACCGGAGTGGGTGCTGTCGCCAAAGCTTTTCGACGACTTGTGGGTTGGTGGCGACCCCGCGGACGCAGGCCCGTGAAGGGCCTGCCTCTGTGTACTCGACAGTCCTGCGGCTGGCGCCCAAACGCAGAGTACTCAACAGTCCTGCGGCTGGCGCCCAGACTCAGAGCCGGGGGTAAGGAACGCGCCCCCGGGTACCTGGCAGGGCAACGAGTTTGGGGGAGTCACGCAAAGCCGGAATGGGTGCTGTCGCCAAAGCTTTTCGACGACTTGTGGGTTGGTGGCGACCCCGCGGACGCAGGCCCGGTGAAGGGCCTGCCTCTGTGTGCTCGACAGTCCTGCGGCTGGCGCCCAAACGCAGAGTACTCAACAGTCCTGCGGCTGGCGCCCAAACGCAGAGTACTCAACATCCTGCGGCTGGCGCCCAAACGCAGAGCCGGGGGTAAGGAACGCGCCCCCGGGTACCTGGCAGGGCAACGAGTTTGGGAGAGTCACGCAAAGCCGGAGTGGGTGCTGTCGCCAAAGCTTTTCGACGACTTGTGGGTTGGTGGTGAGCCCGCGGACGCAGGCCCGTGAAGGGCCTGCCTCTGTGTGCTCGACAGTCCTGCGGCTGGCGCCCAAACGCAGAGTACTCAACAGTCCTGCGGCTGGCGCCCAGACGCAGAGCCGGGGGTAAGGAACGCGCCCCCGGGTACCTGGCAGGGTAACGAGTTTGGGAGAGTCACGGAAACCGGAGTGGGTGCTGTCGCCAGAACTTTTCGACGACTTGTGGGTTGGTGGCGACCCCGCGGACGCAGGCCCGTGAAGGGCCTGCCTCTGTGTACTCGACAGTCCTGCGGCTGGCGCCCAAACGCAGAGTACTCAACAGTCCTGCGGCTGGCGCCCAAACGCAGAGTACTCAACAGTCCTGCGGCTGGCGCCCAAACGCAGAGTACTCGACAGTCCTGCGGCTGGCGCCCAAACGCAGAGCCGGGGGTAAGGAACGCGCCCCCGGGTACCTGGCAGGGCAACGAGTTTGGGAGAGTCATGCAAAGCCGGAGTGGGTGCTGTCGCCAAAGCTTTTCGACGGCTTGTGGGTTGGTGGCGACCCCGAGGACGCAGGCCCGTTAAGGGCCTGCCTCAGTGTGTTCGACGACTCTCGCAGTTTTGCTCAGTTCGAACGTGTATAGATTTGATGAATGAATATGAATTCTCTGCCTACTCACTCATTAACTTTCCGGCGGCCTATCTGGTGACCCTGAAGTGCTACGGCCACCACTTGCATGGAAGTCGCAAAGGATCTGTGAATCGGAAGCACAACCGGTACGGGGCACCCTATCTGTCTCCGAATCCGAGATGGGAATCGGAAAACGGAGCGTGTATGGTCCAGGAGCGATATAGGATGAACCGATCGAGACGGAGACTTGTGATGGAGTCGGTCAAAACGGCATGCAATAGCAACGAGTGGGAACTGATCGCAGCACACGTTCGGACAACCCATCTCCATTCGGTCATTTCAGCCGCCGTGGAGTCCGAGGAGATTCTGGCGCGAATCAAGGAGAGGGCCGGGCGGGACCTAGTCAATCAAGGACTCGACCCAATTGGTCGGCGACGGTGGATCGGGAAGGGAAGCCGAAGGTTCCTGTGGACCGCCAGGGACATCCCGGGAGCGATCGATTACGTGCTGAACCAGCAAGGGGAACCACTGGAGACTTACCTGAATCCGAAATGGAAAGACTACAAGGATGGATTGTAGTACGAGTCGGACCGACGTTGAGAACCGAACGCACGTAGCTGACTTCCCAGCTTAGTTTCGACTTTCGTGGGCCTACGGTACGGTGCCGACCCCGCGGACGCAGGCCCGGTGAGGGCCTGCCTCTGTGTACTCGACAGTCCTGCAGCTGGCGCCCAAACGCAGAGTACTCAACAGTCCTGCGGCTGGCGCCCAAACGCAGAGTACTCGACAGTCCTGCGGCCGGCGCCCAGACTCAGAGCCGGGGGTAAGGAACGCGCCCCCGGGTACCTGGCAGGGCAACGAGTTTGGGGGAGTCACGGAAACCGGAGTGGGTGCTGTCGCCAAAGCTTTTCGACGGCTTGTGGGTGGGTGGCGAGCCCGCGGACGCAGGCCCGTGAAGGGCCTGCCTCTGTGTGCTCGACAGTCCTGCGGCTGGCGCCCAAACGCAGAGTCTCAACAGTCCTGCTGGGCCCAGACTCAGAGCCGGGGGTAAGGAACGCGCCCCCGGGTACCTGGCAGGGCAACGAGTTTGGGAGAGTCACGGAAAGCCGGAGTGGGTGCTGTCGCCAAAGCTTTTCGACGACTTGTGGGTTGGTGGCGACCCCGCGGACGCAGGCCCGTGAAGGGCCTGCCTCTGTGTACTCGACAGTCCTGCGGCTGGCGCCCAAACGCAGAGTACTCAACAGTCCTGCGGCTGGCGCCCAAACGCAGAGTACTCAACAGTCCTGCAGCTGGCGCCCAGACGCAGAGCCGGGGGTAAGGAACGCGCCCCCGGGTACCTGGCAGGGCAACGAGTTTGGGAGAGTCATGCAAAGCCGGAGTGGGTGCTGTCGCCAAAGCTTTTCGACGGCTTGTGGGTTGGTGGCGACCCCGAGGACGCAGGCCCGGTGAGGGCCTGCCTCTGTGTACTCGACAGTCCTGCAGCTGGCGCCCAAACGCAGAGTACTCAACAGTCCTGCGGCTGGCGCCCAAACGCAGAGTACTCAACAGTCGCGGCTGGCGCCCAGACCAGAGCCGGGGGTAAGGAACGCGCCCCCGGGTACCTGGCAGGGCAACGAGTTTGGGGGAGTCATGCAAAGCCGGAATGGGTGCTGTCGCCAAAGCTTTTCGACGACTTGTGGGTTGGTGGCGAGCCCGCGGACGCAGGCCCGTGAAGGGCCTGCCTCTGTGTGCTCGACAGTCCTGCGGCTGGCGCCCAAACGCAGAGTACTCAACAGTCCTGCGGCTGGCGCCCAAACGCAGAGTACTCGACAGTCCTGCGGCCGGCGCCCAGACTCAGAGCCGGGGGTAAGGAACGCGCCCCCGGGTACCTGGCAGGGCAACGAGTTTGGGAGAGTCACGCAAAGCCGGAGTGGGTGCTGTCGCCAAAGCTTTTCGACGACTTGTGGGTTGGTGGCGACCCCGCGGACGCAGGCCCGTGAAGGGCCTGCCTCTGTGTACTCGACAGTCCTGCGGCTGGCGCCCAAACGCAGAGTACTCAACAGTCCTGCGGCTGGCGCCCAAACGCAGAGTACTCAACAGTCCTGCGGCTGGCGCCCAAACGCAGAGTACTCAACAGTCCTGCGGCTGGCGCCCAAACACTTTCTGGACGTTGACCCTGGAATTGTCCTTTCAATGGAGCCGACTCATCAGGCCCTCAACGGGAGGGAAATCGCGGCAATCGTCTGCAAAAGTGCGTTGGCCTGCCCAAAGTCGGTAGACTGCGGCTATGAAATCCACTCGCCCTGTCATTGGCCTGGTTGTCGGTGAAAGTGGGGGAGCACCACCAGACCAACGAGCCTTCGGCGCGGGGTTCCCAACGGCCGTTGACAGTGGGTACGGTTGGGAAGCTTCCATCTCCACCCAGACGCATCCAAATTCCCCAGTTTTCCCAGGTCTTCCGAGTTGAAGTCAGTTCCCGGAAATTCGATAACGAATTGTCACTGTGGCGGTTACATCGACCTCGCCCGGCTCGACGGGAGTCTCCACGGCGGCCCTGGCCATCATGGCCTCAGGCCGGGCGGAGAATGGACGCACCGAAACGTTCTGCTCTGCGATTTCCAGGATGCCGACGATCTCGACTCCTGCTGCTGCAGCCATAACCTCGGCCTTTCGGCGGGCCTCGGCCACCGCCGCCGTCAATGCTTCGTCCCGGGCCGCGGTGTCGTTCTTCAGTCGGAAATTGATCCCCTCGATTCGGTTTGCCCCTGCGGTCAGCGCCGAATCAATCACAACTCCGATTCCCTGCAATCTGTTCACGGTGGCGGAAACGATGTTGCTGGCTCGATATCCCACGATCGTCGGTTCGGAAGGGCGATTCGGCTCGGGCCGGCGATCCGAGTAGACCGGAAACAGGGTAAGCTGAGACGTCTGAAGATCTCTCGAGTCAATGTCCAACTCGCGGAGGCTCTCCAGGATTTTCCGCACTGCCGAACTGACTTGCTTTTGGGCCTCGTCGGCCGTTCCGCTCTGCCGGACCACCCCCAGACGAACGAGGGCCTGATCGGGCGCCGAACTGACGGTGGCGTCTCCTGTCACAATCAGCAGAGGAACGTCGCGTTCCTCCTGGGCCGGGCAGGGACTCGTGCACAGTGCTGTAATAATAGTGAAAACAAATAGAAGCGAGACTCTCATAGCAAAGGCTCCAGACGATCGCGTTGCGTTAGTTTGATTCTCACAGACAACTGCTGTCTCCTCAAGCCCGATCGCCTGCTCCTGCCTTCTGCCCGTCCCCGATTATCACCGCGGATGGGGCAATGAAACATGTCGGATCGATCCGGGGAGAGGAATCGAGAAATGGCTGAATCAAGGCATGCCTCCAATATCGACAGAACTGTCATTGTACAGGGAGCGGAGTCCTGAATTGGTGATCCGTCTCTTCGAGCCTCACTTCAGGGATTGGTCCATTAGCACATGGAACTATGAGTAGAATGGATTTACAATCCAAATAAATAAGCTGTCGTGGCGTGTAAAATCCTGGTCCACGACGGCAACAAGTACAGGGACGGCGCCGTATTCCGTGCCCGCCAGAGTGCTTTGACGGTTGAAAAGCCCAAGAACTTTGAAAAGGAGAAACCATGCCACGAGTCATCTTCACACACCAGGTTCGCGATCGTGCCCTCTGGGCGAGCAAGCATTCCGAACGGGTTGCTGCGTTTGCGCCCTGGGGATCGAATGTAATCGACTATCTCGGGGCCGACGGCGGCAACAAGGTCGCAGTGAGCGTGGATGTTCACGATATTGAGGGAATGAAGGCGGCCTTCAACTCCCCCGAACTTGCAGCCGGGAAGCAGGCTCACGGAGTCGTGGAGCCGGTATTGATTCACATTGAGATGGAGTAGGGCGCGTTTGCGTGTGACAGGTGTTTCGTTGGGCTCCTTCTTCGCTCAGAAACCTGTACACTGCCGCTTGAAGGGAATACGAGATGATTTTGGACCTAATTCAGCAGAGTCTGGGGAGCCGGGAGATGAATCAGATCGGGCGACAGTTGGGGACCGGCCCGCAACAGACTCAGCAGGCAGTCGCGGCTGCCCTCCCGCTATTGCTCGGTGCGCTGGGGCGAAACAGTGCGGAACCGCAAGGCGCGACGGCCCTTTCGAACGCCGTTGACAGGGATCATGACGGCTCGATTCTTGACGATCTGGCCGGATTCCTGGGCCAGGGGGGTACCGGTGCCGGAGACGGGATCCTGCAACATGTACTTGGAAATCGCCGGCCGGGTGTGGAAAGGGGCCTCCAGCAGGCATCCGGCCTGGGAGGTGAGTCAATATCCAAGCTTCTGTCGCTTCTGGCGCCCGTCGTCATGGGAGCACTGGGAAAGGCACAGCGGAGCCAGGGACTCGCAGCCGGGGACCTTTCCACGACGCTCCGGCAGGAAGCGAAGTCGAGTTCAGCGGCCAGTCCTTTTGGAGGGCTTCTGTCGCTGCTCGATTCGGACCAAGACGGTGACGTGACGGACGACATCGCGCGGATCGGGTCCCAGTTGCTCGGAGGGTTCTTCAGCAATAAATAGAGTGTATTTGCACGAATCAGGATGAGAGGAGATTCAAATGGGACTGTTTGATTTTGTTAAAGAAGCTGGAGCGAAGCTGTTCGGAATAGGCGAAACCAAGGCGGAAAAGGCTGAGCAGGCAATCGTGAAGGCCGACGCTTTGGTCTCTCAGGTCAAAGCGTTCGGACTCTCGGTGGAGAACCTCCGGATCGAGGTTAACGATGATGTCGCGACCGTCTTCGGCACGGTGCCAAGCCAGGGCGAGAAAGAGAAGGTTGTACTGTTGGTCGGCAATGTCAACGGTATTGCGAAGGTGGACGATCGTCTCGAGGTCGTGGCGCCCGAGCCACCAGCGGTCTTCTACACGGTCGTGCGCGGGGATACGCTCTCGAAGATTGCCAAACAGCATTACGGGAGCGCAATGAAGTACCCGGTGATCTTCGAAGCCAACAAGCCGATGCTGAAGGATCCTGACAAGATCTACCCCGGTCAGGTCCTGCGGATTCCGCCACTGGACTGAGCCAGGGCGCCGCCGTAGAAGAGGTCCAGAATTACCTCAACCTTACGATCGACTGTTGCGGGGTCGGGATTCTGGAGCCAGACCATGAAGAAGGAATGGGAGATGCCCTCGAGCATCAGGGCGAAGGTGCGACCGCCCACCGGGCGGAAGATCTTGTCTCCAACCGCGCGATCCGTAAGCGCGGAAAGGTCCTCCGTCAGCCGGTCGAATTCTTTCTTGATGTCCGGATTGAGCTGAAACTGCATTCGCGAATAGGGGGCCGACATTGTCGACACCCGCAACCTGTCGGTGGGAGCGGTTGACTTGGTGCGCCGGGATCTTCCCCGGATTCTGGCCGGCGAGAAGGTCTCGCCTGGGGATGTCCCGGAGTTCAAACCGGTCGAGATCCCGGCTTCAAGGCTGCGTCAGATCGAGGGACAGTACCAACTGCATGTTGCGCCCGCAAGCGAAGAACTCCCGTTTTGAGTTCGGGTTCAAGTAGGAATTTTCCAACAGGAACCATCCCACTATTTCCAATCCTGCTTTTCCTTCTCACTGTCGATAGCCATAGAAAGCTAAGCCGTTAACAGTAACTCGTGGATTTTATTTTAAATGCAGGCTTTAGAGTGGAGGGAGGATCCCAAATGAAGTGGTTCTACAACCTGAAGATTGCCAAGAAACTCTTGTTCTCTTTTGCCGTCGTGGTTCTGGCCACCGGTAGCAGTCGCCTACATCGGCTGGTCCGAGGTAACTGCCGGCTCGGAGAGATCTACCACCATGTATGTGGACCGGCTGTCGGCCATTCGTGACCTCGGATACGCCAATGCCGCGTTCCTGATTTCCACGCGGGGAAACCTTCAATCTCGTCATGCGCGACGACTTGGCGGCAATGCAGGCTTCGGCAAAGGTCATCGAGGAAGAGAGCGCCAGGATTGACTCCTACATGGAGGCATACGCCAAGACTTCTCTCGTTCCGGAAGAAGAGGCCTTGCTCGCCAAGTTCCAGGACGCGTGGAAGAATTACGTGCCGAAACGCGCCCAGGCGGTGGCACTGGCCCTGAAGCATCAAAACGAGGAAGCCATCTCGATCATTGATGGGGAGGCCAGGTCAACTCCAGCAGTCCTCCCGCGAGAGTCTAAGGGCACTGATTGACCTCAACGCCAAGATCGCCGAGCAGTTGGACACTGAGGGCGACGCTGCCGCCGCCCAGGCGAACTCCCTGCTCCTGATCATTTCTTCGCTGGCCCTTGGTGCCGCGGTTGGATTTGGGGTCCTGCTGACACAGGCGATTGCCAAGCCGCTTCAGCACGTTGTCGAAATGATCCAGGAACTGGGCAATGGACACCTCGGACGTCGCCTCAACCTGAGCCGCAAGGACGAAATCGGAGTCATGAGCGACGCCATGGACAGCTTCTCTGACGATCTCCAGACTCACGTCGTCGGAGCCATGCAGCGCATCGCTGAAGGGGATCTCACGGTTTCCGTGCCAGCCAAGGACTCGGCAGACGAAATTTCGCCGGCCATCAACAAGACCGTGGCGTCCCTTCAGGGGCTGGTCGACGAAGCGGGACGCCTGAACCAGGCGTCGATCGATGGACAGCTCTCCACCCGCGGCAAGGCCGACGCCTTCCAGGGCGGATACCGGGCCATTGTCGAAGGCATCAACCTGATGCTGGACTCGATTTTGAATCCCATCAACGAAGCGGCCCAGATCCTCGAACAGGTGGCGGACCGGGATCTCTCAGTTCGAGTGCAGGGACAGTACTCGGGAGACCACGCCAAGATCAAATCCGCTCTCAACAAGGCCATCGAGAATCTGCATTCCGGCATGCTCAGTGTTTCCAACGGGGCGACCCAGGTGTCCTCGGCCGCCGAGCAGATCGGGACGGGAAGCCAGTCACTGGCCCAGGGGGCGTCTGAACAGGCCAGTACTTTGGAAGAAGTCGCCGCCAGCCTGCAGGAAGTGGCCGGCATGGCCGATGCCAACTCGGCGAGCGCCCGCGAAGCCCAGTCCTTCGTACAGGAAGCCCGTACCAGTTCGGCCGACGGCGTGAAGAACATGGGTCTGCTCAGCCAGTCCATGGAAAAGATCAAGACCTCTTCGGACCAAACCGCGAAGATCGTGAAGACGATCGACGAGATCGCCTTCCAGACCAACCTCCTGGCACTGAACGCCGCCGTCGAAGCGGCCCGGGCCGGGGAAGCCGGGAAGGGCTTTGCGGTGGTGGCCGAGGAAGTCCGAAACCTCGCCATTCGAAGCGCGGAAGCGGCCAAGAACACGTCTGCGCTGATCGAAGAGGCCGTTCGCAACGCCGAAGACGGTTTCCAGCGCAACACGCAGGTGCTGGCGCAGTTGGAGGAGATCGCCCGCAAGATCGAATCGGTTGAAGCGGCAATGAACGAGGTCACCGTTGCATCCGAACAGCAGAGCGGCGGAATCAAGGAAGTCAACACCGCCATCGAACAGATGAATCAGATCACCCAACAGTCGGCCGCCAACGCCGAAGAATCGGCCAGCGCAGCCGAAGAACTCGCCAGCCAGGCCCAGCAAATGCAGGAACTGGTCGGCAGCTTCCGGCTCGACCGCGCCAACGGCAGCGCATCCCCCCACGAATACGTGAAACCCGCTGCCAAGGCCTCCAAACCCGCTGCCCCGGCAGGCCGTCCGTTCGAGGCGCGCCACCAGCAGGCTCGTCCCAACGGCAAGAGCAAGCGCGGCACCAAGCCGCCTGAATTCAACCTCCCGTCGCTTCCAGATGATTCGTCCCTCGCGGATTTCTAACCTATTTCGGTCTGGTAGGAACAGGAGTGCACCGGATCGTGAATTCGGAGAGCCCGTTCTTGGCTGGTGGGAATTCCCCACGCATCGCAGCACCCGAAACCGGTGCTTGCGTACTCAAGGCGGGCTTCTCCGGATTCCGTTTGACAGCGGATTTCCGAGAACGAAGCCGGTTCGATTCGTCAGGACAGTCGAATCTGGTAGTGTAGAAATCTGATAAATCCTCGGTGTCAGGGTCGATTCGTGGGCATCTATGAAGATGTTCAGCCACAGCCCAAGTGAGATCAGACAAAGGGGACACATGCTGAAGACGCCGGTCGGAATGTTCGTGGTTATCATCGGTTTGCTTGCACTTGGAGCTTCCTGTACGGCACCGTCCAGACCCAACGTTCTGTTCATTGCCGTCGATGACATGAACAACGATCTCGGCTGCTACGACCATCCCTTCGTCAAGTCGCCGAGCCTGGATCGGCTTGCCGCCAGTGGGATGCGGTTTGAGAACGCCTACTGTCAGTTTCCGCTCTGCAGCCCCAGCCGGTCTTCGGTGATGACTGGGCTGCGGCCTGACACGACCCGGGTATTCGATCTGCACTATCACTTCAGGCAGGACCTCCCGGACGTCGTCACCATGCCGCAGCTGTTCCAGCAAAACGGATACTACGTCGCGAGGGTCGGCAAGATCTATCACTACGGGAACCCCGGTGATATCGGCACGAATGGTCTGGATGACCGGGCTTCATGGATGGAGCGGTTCAACCCGGCGGGGCGGGACAAGACGGCGCTCGAGCCGGACATCATGAATTACACTCCCAGTCGGGGACTCGGTTCGGCGCTGGCCTTCCTGGCCGACCCGACAGGCACGGACGGGCAGCACACCGACGGCAAGGTGGCGGCTCAGACGATTGAGCTTCTCGAGCAACACAAGGATGAACCCTTCTTCATCGCGGCCGGCTTTTACAAACCACACTGCCCGTGGGTGACGCCCAGGAAGTACTTCGATCTCTACCCCATGAATGAGATTGAATTGCCGGAAATCACTCCCGAGACGCCGAATGACTACCCTGAACTCGCCCTCGCATCGACGCGGCCGTGGCCCTACTTCGGCGTCACACCCGACCAGGCGCGGGAATCGAAGCGCGCCTATTACGCCGCAATCTCCTTTGTTGACGCGCAGATCGGTAAGGTTCTGGATGCGGTGGAACGGCTCGGATTGCGGCAGAACACCATCATCGTGTTCTGGAGTGACCATGGCTACCACCTGGGAGAACACGGCCTCTGGTTCAAGCAGAGCTGCTTTGAGGAGTCCGCACGGGTGCCGCTCCTGATCTCCGTGCCGGGACAGCCTAGGGCCGGAGAGGCTACCTCCCGGCCGGTTGAACTGGTCGATCTCTACGCGACTGTTGCCGACCTGGCAGGCCTGGAAGCGCCGGGTTACCTGGAAGGCCACAGTCTTCGTCCGCTGGTTGATAACCCCCAGGCGGACTGGCCGTACCCGGCCTACACACAGGTCCAGCGCCAGGATGCCCCGGGGCACAGCGTTCGAACCGACCGGTGGCGCTATACCGAGTGGGATTTTGGGGACAAGGGTGCCGAGCTTTACGATCATCGGTCCGATCCCCATGAACTCCACAATCTGGCAGCCGATCCGGAATACGCGGAGGTCGTCGGTGAGATGAAGTCCCTGCTCAACCAGGCCCACCCTTCAAGCGTCACAGGAGGTAAGGCCGAGGAAAACAGCAGGGAAAAGTTATTCAGACTGAAACCGCCTTTCAGGGGCCAGGTCGGTGGCAATTTCAAACTCCACCGGCAACTACCGATAGGAGTTCCAGGTCAACCCGGCCCTTCCGCCCAGCGGAGACCATTCCGAGAGTGAAACTTGCTGCAAATCGGGAAGCGGGAAGCAGCACCCGGCCCTTCTCTTTGACCCGGATGGTCACAGCCCCCGGGCAGTTCGACTCTAACCCAGGACTTCAAGTTCTGGGAATTCCTGAGTCCGAAGTACCCGGGGGCGCCGCGGCTTCGCCTTACCCCCGGCTCTGCGTGCGGCGCCATCCTCTTGGAGTGCGAGTAGCTCTCACCGGGATTGAACTGATCCCTCGAAAACCCAGTTCCCCCAGGTTTTCCCAACTCGTTAAAAATGAACGTTTGATCCTCGAAAGGGGGTGGCGTATTCTGCTCAGAAGGGCGGTTTCCAACTTGGCAGGAGGGTCGAGATGAAGCTGAAGCTGAAGTCGTTGGCGGGGACTCTGACATTGATGACGTTTGCGGCCGTGTTACTTTCCGGGTGTGCCACTCGATCGATCAATCACATCCTGGCTGACCCGAGCCGTTATGCGAACAAAGATGTCCGAATCGAGGGAAGGGTGACGGACAGTTATTCGGTCCTCGGAAGAGGCGCCTACCAGGTCGACGACGGCACGGGAAGGCTCTGGATCGTCTCCCGGGAAGGGGTTCCGCGAGAGGGAGCCCGCGTGGCGGTGAAGGGAAAAATCAAGGACGCTTTCAACCTCGGGAATCTGGTCAACCTGCCAAAACAGGCGGATTCCGGCCTGGTTATGATCGAATCTTCTCATAAGGCTAAAGACTGACCGGGAGGCTCAGGCCGGAGTGTGGCAAGCCCACATCAGGATGCCGGGCTTTTTGCCGGTCAAGGGTTCTTGACGATGTGCACGGTCCGTTGCGGGAACGGTATTTCGATCCCTTCTCTGTCGAAGGCCTCTTTGATGGCTCTTGTCATGTCAAACTTGAGAGCCCAGTAGTCTTCCTTTGCACACCACATTCGAACGACAAAATTGACGCTGGAATCAGCGAGTTCCGATACGGCCAACTGGTGTGCCGGTTCTTTGAGCACTCGGCTGTCAGCCTGGATGAGCCGGTCCATGACCGAGACCGCCTTCTCGATGCTCGAGGTGTAACCGATTCCGATTGCGAGATCACAACGGCGCGTAGGGTAAGCGGAGTAGTTCTTGATGGTGCTGCCGAAAATGGCGCCGTTGCCGACGATGATCTTCACGTTGTCGGGCGTAGCCAGGGTGGTCGTGAACAAATCGATTTCCTTGACCGAGCCCGCCACTCCGGCGACCTCAACGTATTCGCCGATCCTGAAGGGGCGGAAAACCAGGAGCATTACACCGGCGGCAAAATTCGAGAGAGATCCCTGCAGGGCGAATCCAAACGCGAACCCGACGGCGCCGAGAACCACGACAAACGATGCCGTTTCCACTCCGAACTTGGACAGGGCGGCCAACACCGCAAAGACAACGACGGCGATAAACACCAGCCGTGAGAAGAAGAGGGCCAGCGTTTCATCGACATTGCCCTTCCTCAGTCCTCGGAGCGTAACATTGCGCAAGATACCCGCAACGACACGGCCGATAATGAGGATGAGGATCGCGCCGACCACATTCAGTCCATACGTGACGACCCATTGATTGAGGTTTTGGATGACGTTTTCCATTCTGGTTCTCCCTGGACTGCAGCAACGGCCGATCCAGTCGCTGGTAGAAGGTCTTTAGACGTGTGATTCTTCAGATTCGCCGCGCAGCCAGGATGCCAGTCCTGATTCCGCGAATCCACGGCCAATTCTTGCATGGATCATATAGAGGACGCCAAGGATGAGCAACCCTCTTGATGCCTCAGAGGGCACCCAGTCGAGACGGGCGGAATGAGGATGGCTTGATTGAGGATTCCTCGTTACACCACCAAAGTCATCACGAGTGCGTAGATCTCAAGAATTGGAATTCGTTTTTCCATAGCCTGCACGACCCAATCATTTCTGAGTGTCTACCTATTCGCGTTCAGGATCGTACGCCTCAGCAACCATCTTCAACATCGTCATAATGTCTGAGTGATCGACTGTGTTGAATTCTTCGGGCGGGAGATCCGTGTCGGTTCGGTGTACGAAGACGATGCCCAGTCTGGGGAGCACCCCAAGAAACTGTTCCCCGGTTCCGACGGCAGCGTAAAGTTGATCTGACAGTTTCGGGGGAAGCGTGCTGTCTCCCACCCACCACATGTATCCGTAGCCCGAACCTGGGAGGAGGGTTCCGTCCGGTTTGCGCACCTGCGAGTGCCATCTTGTCGACTCGTAGACCCAGGTTGCGGGAATGATCTGATGGTCTTTCCAGCGGCCACCTCTCAGGAAGAGCAGGCCGAATCGAGCAAGGTCTCTCGTGCTGATGCGGAAAAGATAGGCGGGATGCCACGTTCGCGGGTCGTACCGCCAGCGCATGTCCTGGATGTCGTAGTCCTGCATGCCGATCGGCGCGGCAATTCGGTCTCGAAAGGAACGAAACAGGTTGTCGCCGGTCATCAATTCGAGAATGAATCCGGCAACATTGAAGTCCCAGTTCTGGTAACTCCAGCGGGCTCCTGGAGGGTAGGTGCCGCGCTTTGGGCGAAACCGATCGAAGGCGTGGTTCTCATAGGCCCCGGGCAGAAAGACACCCGATCGAGCCATCAGCAGATCCCGAGCCGTTGCACTTTTCTCCTGGGGTGTCAGGCGGCCATAGTCATCGATTCCGACTTGCTCCAGGGTGGTGTTCAAGTTCAACCTTCCCAGGTAGGTGCCGTAGAGGGCACTGACCAGACTCTTCCGGATCGAATGGGCCTTCAGCGGGCGCTTGATGTCGCCGTATGAGAGAACGATCCGGCCGTCTTGGACTACGAGGAGTGATGCCGTGCCCTCGTGCTCTGCAAACAATCGTAGATCACGCAGTTTGTCGACATCCCATCCGGCGGACGCGAGATCCGGGACTCTGTCCCAGGTCTTATCCGGCCAGGCTTTGTGCCGGCCCAGGGCGCAGGAACCCGTTATCGAGAGCGAGACCAAGAGCAGCCCCTGAGTGATCCAGAGCGGCCATCGGGCGATCATCGGAGCCGCTCCAGATGAACACCGGGAAACGGACTCTCCTTGAGGTCCAGCAGACGGTCTGGACGTCCTTTCAGCCAGTGATCCAGGAAAGACAAAAGGTAGGTCATCAGGATCTCGTGGGCCAGCTCCGGGTCAATTGGGGAGGGGTAACGTTCCGCGTTGACGAGGGGAAGGTCGCTAAAGCTGAAATGGGACGCGCCGTCGATGGAAATGTCCCAGGCCGCAGTCTGATTGAGTCGGAGGAAGTCGTGAAGCTTTCTTACCCGGGCTTCGGGCCATCCCGACCGGATGGTCATTTGAGGAATTGGCAGGCCCTCGCTGATTTCGGGTTCGGGTCCGATGTTGTCGAGGACTACACAGGCTTTGATCCGAGCGTCCTCTGAACATACCCGTCCCACCGTGCTGCCGCCGCGCGAGTGCCCCACGATCGCGATCTTATCCTGGGCTACGTTGCCCTGGTAACCCTGAATTCCTCCCGGCCCCCCCGGCGCGGAGAGCCGGTCCAACACGAATTCTGCGTCACCGGCGAGGAGGTCGGTCAGTTGGGCATCCCTGCTCGCTTTCTCTTCAGCGGACACGGAATCGTCGGGATGCCAGAAAACGGCATCGGGTATGGCGCCGCCCAGAGGGAAGAAATCAAGTCCGCTGTGCTCGTGGCTGAGTACGGCCACCACGTACCCCCGGCTCGCAAGTTCACGCGCCAGCGCAGAATGCCAGTGCCGTGACATGTTGCCACCCGGAGAGAAGATGACGAGAGGATATGGCTGGTCGGTCGGCAAGAGAGGCTCATTTGCGACTACGTCCGTTTGGACCGAGCGGTAGACAGACAAGTCGTCGGCGATAGCGCGGAAAATCTTTTCTCCCCGGGCGCGCAGCCCATCCATGAGGGCGTCCACCTCCGGGAAGTAAGCGACAGGACGGTCGTCCTTTGTGCGTTGGGCGGGATACCAGAGTTGAACCAGGATCTGGCGGAGATCGTTCGGATTGGGCGTCAATGTATCCGGGCGTTTCTCATCAACCCAGAAGAGTGTGGCTGTCGAGATTTGAAATGGTCCCGTCGGGTTGGGAAGGCGGCGGGCTCCTTCAGGGCCGGCCCCGGGAACGGAGAAAGAAAGGGCCGGGTCCGCATCCTCTGAGGTCGCGGCCATTCCCTGGCTCGCAGAAAGTGAGAGGGACATGAAGAAAGAGACCAGAAGCAGGCAAGTCAATAGCCGAATCGCTGATCGGACGGGAATTCTCCGCCGTGAAGCATCAGTTTCAGGGGTCCGAACGCCGAATAGGCCCTTTCTTTTCCGGAGTTTCTGATTCCATTTGAGTAGCCTCAGCAAAGTCATAAGCGCCTTGTTCATTGGGGCTGTGATCTCCAGGAAATCGAGTCCGCAACGCGTCAGGCGCCGAGTCGAACCGGGAAGATCGTTGCAATGTTGTTCGTACGAGGTGGCTTCAACCTCTGAAGTGATTGGACTCGTCAAACTCCCAGAAAGTTTAGCTTCCGGTTCTGTCCTTGCTCACGGAGGACTGATGGATAAGTCCGACAGGGTTCCGCAGTCCTGTTTAGAGAGAGGCCTTTTCGAACGCGGCTCATGACGCCTGAACCTTCGAAACTGATCCGGCCCAGAACTCAGTGAACCAGCTTGGAAACGCGGACGCTCCCCTGTTCCATCACCAGCACCTGGTCGGCGATGCCTTCAACCGGGGCATGGTGGGCGATGATCACGACGGTCATCTTTCCCTTGAGACCGGCCACCGAGTCGAGGATTCGCTCTTGACTCTTTCGGTCCACTTCGCTGGTTGCCTCGTCGAGCAAGAGCAGGGTCGGCCGAATCAGGAGGGCACGCGCCAGGGCGACCCTCTGTCGTTCGCCGCCGGAGAGTCGGCCCCCCCGGTCCCGAACGACCGTGTCGAGCCCTCGATCGAGACGGGACACGAACCGTTCGGCTCCCGCAAGGCGCAGCGCGTCCCAGAGTTCATCCTCCGAGGCTTCAGGACGGGCCCAGAGGAGGTTGGACCGGATGGACTCGTGAAAGAGGTAGCTCTCCTGGGGGACGTAACCGATGGACCGTCTCCATCGAGGAACCAGGAAACGGTCGAGCGGCCTACCGTCCACCGAAATCGAACCTGTTTCCGGGGAAAGCAGGCCGGCGATGAGGTCCGCCATCGTCGTCTTCCCCGATCCGGAAGGACCCAGAACAGCGGTGATCTGCCCGGCCGGGATTTCGAACTTCAGGCTCCGGACTGCGGGTTCGAGGCCCGGAGCATAACGAAAGGTGACCTCCGAAAAGGTGATCTTCTTCCGCAGTTGGAGGGGTGGCTCGGAAAACTTCAGCGGTGCCTCCTGGTGGGCCGATAGTTCCGTCAGAGCATTCTGGATCGCATCCAGTGAAGATTGACTGTGGCAAATGAACTGCCATGACTGCTGCAGGGCGGAAACCCGAGGGAGGAGGCGGGAGAAGAGCAGAATCATGACCAGGTACTCCGAGGCCGGGATCATGAGCCCTTTAGACGCGACGAACACGAAGAGCGCCATCGTGATAGCGCTGCCGATCTGCGAAAAAACCTGGGTCCCCGACCTGGCTTTGACGAAACCGATCTGCTCCGACCAGGTCTCGTCGTTTCTCTCTCTGAATCGCTCGATTGCCGTGCACTCCCGTCCGAATGCTTTGACGAGCTTCAAACCCGACAACAGGTCCGAGACGTCAGCCGTGAGTGCCTCCATTCTGTTCCGCAATCTCTGCCCGGTCTGTTGTGAGGTTCGATTGAGCGGCCGCAGAAGGACCACAAGAATAAGTCCACTCAGCAGAGCCAGCAGGCTTAGCGGGACCGAAATCGTGAAACTCAGCCCGACGAAGACCAGCGAAATGAGCAGGTCACGCACCAGGTTAAAAGCCTGCTGGGTTCCGGCGCCGACTTGATTGATGTCATGTGCCGTCAGGTGGAGGAGGTCGGAAGCCCTCCGCTTCGAGAGGTGGGATGGGGGAGCCATCGCCATCCCCCGAAAGAGATCGTTGCGGAGCGAGCGAATGTAGTCCTGAACCAGAGACGTTCCCAGCACGGATTGCCCGAACAGGAGAAGGGCCTGGATCGACGCCAGCACGACGAACGCTGCCAGGACCATGGGCAGATTGAGGGGGAGGCCGAGGAGGTCAAAGCCTCGACTGATCCAACGAGTGATACTGTCGGCGGCCCCTTCCTTATCGCCGATGCCGATGATGTGCAGGAGGGGAATCAGCAGCATCAGACCTGCCCCCTGGAAGAGTCCGGCAGTGAGAGTCAAAAAGAAGAGGAGGATTCCGCGGTAACCGGCGCCGGACAGAAATCGCCTGACCTGAGCTGTAAGAGCGGCCGGAAGCCGGAACAGACTCATGATCTCCCCGAATCGTCACGCCGGAAAGTGCGATCAAATTCCCTCATTGCTCCCCGACTCTCAGTCCCGCTGTGGCCAATGTTCAACGGGCCTCTTTATCCCCGCTTCAACGGACGTGGCCAAGTTTACTGGAAATTGCCGATTTTGGATCGGTTCCAGTGCGTGAAGCGCCAGAACCGCTTCTTTGACCAGTTGCCAATAGGCGAAACTGGCCATCAGGGAGAGCTCGGGGACGCCCGGTAACCCAGCGGTCCGGTTTCCTGTCACTGTTTCCATATGCCTTGGCCAGGTTGACGAGCAAAGAATGTCTGGAAATCAGGAACAGACTCTCGTAACCCGGGCCTTTGAGACGCTGTTCGATTGAAACTCTGGCAAGCCAGAGCGACCGGAAGCCGGCCTATTCTGTTTTTTCGGCCAGGTGACATAATAGCCGCGAGCAGGTGCTCGAGCCCAGGTCGAACCAGGGAGAATGCCGGGTCGCTGGGGGCGATACCTCTTCGATTTCCTGAAAGCGGGGTGGATAGTGATCGTCAGAGGATTGTTGTTTTGGTTTGCCGGTCTGAGTTTGGTTTTGGCGGGGACTGACGGTCCCCAGTTGCTCCGCAACCCTGCGTTACACGGAGATCAGGTCGCGTTTGCCTACGGCGGAGACCTTTGGGTAGCCTCCCTGGCGGGAGGAACGCCCCATCGATTGACAACCGGTGTCGGGAATGAGAGCAGGCCGTTCTTTTCTCCCGACGGAAAGTGGGTTGCGTTCACGGCGGAATACGACGGCAACCAGGACGTTTATGTAATCGCGGTGTCGGGCGGGATTCCGAAACGGTTGACCTACCACCCGGGGCCGGACGAAACCGTTGGCTGGACTCCGGACGGGAGTCGCGTACTTTTCAATTCTCCCCGTCAGAGTCACTCCTACTTTCCTCGCCTTTTCACGATCCCGGTGGATGGAGGCGACGCCGAAGTCCTGCCCCTGCCAATGGGAGAAGACGGATGCTTCTCTCCGGACGGCAAACGCATGGCATACGTTCCCACGATCCAGTGGCAGAAGGCTTGGAAGCGGTACCGGGGCGGTCAGACGAAGAAGATCTGGATTGTGGACTTGACAGATTCCCGAGTCGAAGCGGAAATTCCACGCGAGAATTCCAACGACTTCAACCCGATCTGGATCGGTCGGACGGTCTACTTCCTGTCCGACCGAAATGGTCCCGTCTCACTGTTCGCCTACGACACTGGTTCGAAAACGGTTCGCCAGGTAGTCGAGAACAACGGATTGGATCTGAAGGCGGCCTCGGCAGACGGAAGCCGCATCATCTATGAACAGTTTGGCTCATTGCACGTGTATAACGTTGCCGAGGGCGCGGGTCGGGACCTGGATGTCCGGGTCGCCGGCGATCTTCCGCAGGTCCGTCCCCACTTCGAGAAGATCAAGCCTGCGCAGATCCAGTCGGCGGGTATCTCTCCGAATGGAGCCCGAGCTCTTTTCGGAGTCCGGGGGGAGATACTGACCGTTCCGGCTGAAAAGGGGGATATTCGGAATCTCACCAACACCGTGGCGGTGTCGGAGATCTTTCCTGCCTGGTCTCCGGACGGCAAGTCGATCGCCTACTTCTCGGACGAATCCGGAGAGTATGAGCTGAACATCAGGGATCAGGGAGGCCTCGGGCCGGTCACGCGGATCCCCCTGGGAGAACCACCGACATTCTTCTACCACCCGGTCTGGTCTCCGGATTCCCGAAAAATTGCCTACTCGGACAAGCGGCTCGACATCTGGTACGTCGACCTGGAGAACCCTGAACCGGTGCGGATCGACCGGGATACCTACATCGATCCGAACCCGACTCTGGTGATTTCCTGGGCTCCGGACAGTCGGTGGATCGCATACACGCGTCAGCTGGTCAGTCACCTCCATGCGGTGTTTGTCTATTCCCTGGAGGAGAAGTTGAGCCGGCAGGTGACGGATGGGATGAGTGATGCGCTGTTCCCCCGCTTTGACCTTGACGGGAAGCACCTCTTCTTTACTGCCAGCACCGACATGGGCCTCACTCCGGGTTGGCTCGACATGTCCAGCCTCAACCACCCGGTGACCAGAAGCGTTTATATCGTCGTATTGAGAAAGGACCTCCCGTCTCCCCTCGCTCCGGAAAGCGACGAGGAGAAGACCGAGAGCAATGACTCGACTGAAACGGGGGAAAAGGACAAGGTGGAGAAGCCTGGGCCGGTCACCATCGACTTCGACGGGCTCAGCCAACGCATCCTGACTCTGCCGATTCCGGCCCGCAACTACCTTTCGCTGGCGGCCGGCAGGTCGGGCGTGTTGTTTCTTGCCGCAGGTCCCCTTGTCATCGGTCCTGAGGTTGACCCCGGCTCGCTTTCGCTGGAGGTTCAGCAGTTTGACCTGAAGACGCGCAAGGTGGAGCAGATCCTGGATGACGTCCAGAGTTTCGAACTCGCCGACGGCGGAGAGAAGATGCTCTTCCGGAAGAAGGAACAGTGGACGATCGCCCCGGCCGGCAAGCTGTCGGGGGGAGCCCCGAAGCCTGGGGAAGGCGGTACTCTGCAGCTCGACGCGATGCAGGTCTACGTTGACCCGACGGCCGAATGGCAACACATGTTCGAGCAGGTTTGGCGGGACGAACGGGACTTCTTCTACGATCCCGGCCTGCACGGTCTGGACATTGACGTCATGAAGGCCCGGTACGAACCCTTCCTTGACGGCATCTCAAGCCGCGATGACCTCAATTACCTATTCGAGGAAATGCTCGGGGAGTTGACTGTCGGGCACATGTTCGTGGGGGGTGGAGACTTCCCTGAGGTCAAGAAGGTAAAGGGCGGACTTCTGGGAGCGGATTACGATGTCGAAAACGGGCGATACCGTTTCTCTCGGATCTTCAACGGTGAGAACTGGAACCCGAAGCTGGTTGCCCCACTCACTCAACCTGGTGTCAACGTTCAGGAGGGTGAGTATCTTCTGGCCGTCAACGGACGGGAACTCAATGCGGGGGACAACCTGTACCGGTTTTTCGAGGAGACGGCCGGTGTCCAAGTGGTCCTGAAAGTTGGGCCAAACCCGAACGATCAAGACTCCCGGACGGCTACGGTGGTGCCGGTGGCGAGCGAATCGGGGCTGCGCAATCTCGCCTGGATCGAAGGCAACCGGCGCAAGGTGGACGAATTGACGGGTGGCCGAGTGGCGTATGTTTACCTCCCAGACACCTATGAGGGGGGCTACGCCAACTTCAACCGGTACTACTTCGCGCAGGTTGGAAAGGATGCCGCGATCATCGACGAGCGCTTCAACGGAGGTGGTGACATCGCGGATTACGTGATCGATCTCCTGCGCCGGCCGCTCCTGAACTACTTCACGATGCGGGAAGGGAAGGACATCACCACTCCGATCGAGGCGATCTTCGGACCGAAAGTCATGATCATCAATGAACTGGCAGGATCGGGTGGCGATGCAATGCCCTGGATGTTTCGTCGGGCCGGTATCGGACCTCTGGTCGGAAAGCGGACCTGGGGTGGGCTGGTGGGACACTACACAAACCCTGGGGACCTCCTGGACGGCGGCCATGTGGGTACTCCGAACCTCGCCTTTTACTCTCCGGACGGGATATGGGACGTGGAAAACCACGGAGTGCCACCGGACATCGAAGTCGAAATGGATCCGAAGTTGGTGCGGGAAGGGCACGACCCTCAGCTGGAAAGAGCCGTGGAGGAAGTCCTGAAATTGCTCAAGGACTACAATCCGCCGACGTTCACCCGTCCACCGTATCCGAACTACCAGAAACCGTAACCGGGTTCCCCGACTGCGGGAGGCTTCTTGCGAGCCTCCCGCAGTGAGAACGTGGATGAAACGGTGTGACCGTTATCGAATGCCGGCTTTGAGATTCGCCGGATCCGGGCCCCACCAGTAAATGCGGGTCAGTTTCTTCTGCAGCGGCCATGTTTCGTCCCGTTGGATGCGTCTGGACGGAGATTCGGGCGATCGGTGGAACTTAGAAGCCTGGCTCTCGGCTGGATCCTGGATGCCCCGATTTCAGAACGCGAGTGTGAGCGACCGCGGCTCCGGACGATGGTGAGTCAGCGGAAGTGCTGCCGGAGGCCGCAACCGTGGGATGGAGTCAAGATCCAGGACTGGTAATGGATGGGAGTCAGGCGTAGCGCTCGCTTTACTCTCGTTCTGAACACCGGCCGCGTGCCAGGTCCGGTGCGCCCGCCCCAGTTTCACGCTCTGAATGGTCTCCGCGCGCGGAGGGAGCGGGCTTCCATGAACTAGCCGCCCGGTCCCGACCCGGGCCCCTCTCCTCGGCGCCGACTGCGCTGGCCTTCGATCCTGGCACCGCGAATCTCCTGGTCGCCGGTTATCGTTTCTTGCCCAGTTCGTTAAGGAGGTCGAGCTGGATCTCCTGGATCTGAGCCAGACGGTCCCACTGGTGGGAGAGCAGGTGGTCGATCTTTTCATGGAGTTGGCGGATCTCAAGTTCCGCCTTGAGGTTCACCTGGTAATCGTGCTGAGAACGAACGCGATCCTTTGCCTCCTGGCGGTTCTGGCTCATCATGATGATCGGTGCCTGGACGGCGGCCAGGCAGGATAGAATCAGATTGAGGAAGATGAACGGATAGGGATCCAGGGGACGCCACAGAAGCACCAGGGAATTCATTCCGATCCACAATCCCAGGAAGGCGGCAAAACAGATCATGAAAGCCCAGCTTCCGCCAAATGACGCGATCCGGTCGGCCAGTCGCTCGCCGAAGGTCCACACCTGCTCGAACTCGGCATCGACGTTCCGGGCGAGCAGTTCATGGGCCTGCATGCTGTTGAGGACCTCCTGCTCCAGCGCCGTAATGTCACCTTTTTCGGACTCGAGCAGGTGACGGACATACTGCGTTCGGTATTCCGCCAGATCCGGCCGGCAAATGTGGCTTTCGGACGACCAGGAAGGATGATCGCGGGCAATCTCAGTGGAGAGAACATCTCGAACGGCCGAACCGGAGACCAGTTGTCGGTCCGGGAAGATCTTTCCGCAGATTATGCAGGTGTGCCTCAAGTTGTTCTTATTCATCCTTGCCTTTCGATCACTTATCCCGGTTGTTTTCATCGACCCCGATGAGCGGCCTCTTCAGGTTTCCTCAGGTAAAGGTTGCCACCACAGTGAACCGGTCCAGTCCGCCACCTCCGAGGATGATCGTTTCACCGGAACGCAGCCAGGCATGGGCGATCAGCCCGTCCTCCTGGCCTTTGGAGACCCCGAGGTAAAGGGTATTGGAGATGTTTCTGCGGTCCAGCATCATCTTCCCGGAAATAGCTTGGACCAGGCATTTACAGTCCCATGGCAGGTGGCGGCTCATAGCGCGGATGCACGACGCAACGCGCCGGGCTTTTCTCGTCCGGTCGGCGGGATGAAGTCGATCCGATTCCGCCATGTGGGTTCCCAGAAAGCGGGCAACCCATTTGAACGGTAGGATCAGCGTTGCCATCCGGGTGAGGGCAAGCCAGAAAACCGCTTCACTGAAGATCAGTTGCTCGGCGAGGGGCTTCCTGAAGAACCGGATGATCAGGGATGGATATCGAGTCAAAGGCGCACCTTGCCGTTCTCATCCAGATAACCGAATCTGCGCATCGCTTCGCCATGATCGCTGATGATCCTCTCAATCTGCCGGCTATTCAGCTCCTCCCGCCAGGAGCCGACTTCCCCTCTTCGGAAAAAGAATTTTGAATTTGGACTCTTTTCATCGAAACCGTTCTTCTCCTCCTGGCGCTTCAATGCGTCGAAAGCACTCAGCTCGATGGCTCTTTGAATCTGGGCCTGTTCGTAGACAAGCCCGGCAAAACGCGCCGCTCGTTCAAAGGTCTCGAGAGGTTTCTGTTTCATGTCTTCGTACCTCACCAGGCACACTTCGATGCCGGGAGCTTCCATCCAGCTGATCACGTGGGAACTCCAGGAGAGGAGCTTCTGCCGGAGCTGGTTGTGCAGTCGATCGAGACTTTGCCGCAAAAGCAGTTCTCTTGATCCGCCATCTGGGCGATCGCCTTGTCGTAATCGTGTCCTGAATGGTGGGCAAAGGAGACCGCCACATCCAGGGGATTGCGCAAGAAATAGATAGCGCCCCGGGTGGCCTCGGCCGGAAACAGGGGCTGCCTGCCGCTATCTCGGTGTACGCATCATGCACCTTCATGAACCGAGTCTCGTCCGCCTCGGCAGCAATATGATTGTAGATTTCAGGCCGGAGCCGGTCGATTTCGTCCGCGGTCAGGTCCGAGGATTCGAAGCCGACCGCTTCGTCGAAAATGCCCCTGCGCTGGCGATGGGGGTGCTTTTCAAGTCGTTGATGTTGGCGGCTTCCTCGAGTTCACCCATCAGATTGGACAGGAAGACACGGAACCAGGTGTTTCCGGATTTGGGGTAGGATGCCAGCCAGACAATGCCGCCCACGGTCAAAAATGCTCCTCCACGAGAGCCATCAATTCTTCCAGCCGAAACCCTTTGAGGGGTCTGGTGACCTGGAAGACCGAAGCTTTTCCGGCAACGGCCGCACAGAGTCTGAAGTGTTCCCTCTTGTCGCCCATACCCTTGAGGAACCGGGCCCGGTAGGTGTTGGTAATCAGGGGATCGATCTTCTCATTCCCTTTCAGTTCGGAAAGTGCGAGCGTATCGGTGTTGGTCGTCTTGAGTAAAAATACGGCACCGACCGGAACCGGATCGCTTTGAGGTTGCTGAAAAGGCAGGAAGTACTTCTCGAAGGTCTCGTCGAGGCGAACCCGATTCAATCCCCTCTTGTTCTCTTCAAGCTTTTCCAGGGCATCCCTCCACAGTTTGAGGCGAGGAAAACCCGGAATGATGCGTGGAGTGTCCCCGTTTTGGGCGGTTACGGCGCAGACGTCATCTGCCAGCAGCGCGTAACCTTGTTTCTGAAATCCCGCCGCCAGGGTCGACTTGCCGATGGCCGACGGGCCGAGGAAGATAATGCCGCTGCCGTCTTGACTGACGGCACTGCCGTGCAGAGGCAGGACCTTGCGCTGGTGCAGGAGGGCCCCCATGGCCGAGCCCATCAAGAAGAGAAGAATCTCGTGGTCCGCTCCTCCTGGATGCGGTTCAACGATGATCGTGGCGCCGTTTGCCACGTAGTATCGGGCCACGTTGTCCACCCGAAGAAGAAATTCCCCCCCGCCCGCCTGATAACGGACTCCTTTGATCGTGGCGCCGGGGAGGTCATCAGGTACCGTGCCGTAGTCGATGGTCACGTCGGCAGCGCCTTCCGTCTCCGGGATGTCCAGAAACGGGATCGCCGATTCGATATTCAGACCAAAAACGTGGTACCGATGGAAACCGCCCATAAACCCTCTTCAATCCTTTTGGCGTCGTTGTTCGGTCAACCGGACCTTACCCACCCGATCGATTCGTGAACCCACCGCTTCTGTCTCACACCAGAGAATACCTGAAAGCGGCCAATCGGAGGCATGCAGCACCGGCCGGCGAGCCTGAATTTATAGCCGATCCGATGTCTTTTCTCAATCGTCAAGCCTGTTGGAGGATTGTCTTTGTGGGGGGGCGTGCGACTATAATTGGGTCAAGTACGAAGCGCCGTCCCGTGAGGGCTGGAGGAAGGAAGTTACTGTCACTAGACGAATGGACGAGGTCAACCAGGAGCGGAATAGGGTTAACGGGACCCCGGAACGTTCTCCGGTGGGGCCCGGTAGTGGGAGACGGCCCTGGTCACGCCCGGAGAGGCGAAAGATTGGCCGCAAACCTTACAGAAGGGAAGATTGTCGTCCCTCATCAGAGACTTTGGGCACCAAATACAACAGCGCGCCCTCTTGAGGACAGATGCCGGTTGGCGGGCTTTCCACTGAAGTGATTCCGTAGGCCCAGTCGGATTTAGAGCGGTGCTTGAGAATCTGAAGAGAAGACCGTCGAACTGGGATCGACGATCGCCCGTTCCGAGGAGGTTTTACCAGCCTGCAGCATGCAGTGTCTTGATGAGCGTCGACGCGGCACCTATTCCGGGCTGACATTGCCACTGAAATCTGGGACCTTGTACCTCGGTTCGAGTCCGGAGATCTGCGAGACAATGATGGCGCGCTACGAGGTCGACGAGGGCCGTTGTCAGGAGGACGTCCTCGACTTTCTGAACGACCTGGCGTCTGACGGCACGATCCGGATCGTGGAAGACGCAGACTGACTTTTGCTCTTGTTCTCTTGGGGAACTCCGACCTCGCGGGGAATGATTCAGAGAGTTGAAGTTTTACCCGACATGCCCGGGGGCGCGGCTTCGCCTTACCCCCGGCTCTGCGTCTGGGCGCCAGTCGCAAGACCGTCGAGCACACAGAGGCAGGCCCTCACCGGGCCTGCGCCCACGGGGTCGCCACCAACCCACAAGCCGTCGGTATGCTCTGGCGACAGCACCCATTCTGGCTTTGCGTGACTCTCCCAAACGCGTTGCCCTGCCAGGAACCCGGGGGCGCGGGGCCGCCTTACCCCGGCTCTGCGTTTTGGCGCCAGCCGCAAGACCGTCGAGCACACAGAGGCAGGCCCTCACCGGGCCTGCGTCCACGGGGTCGCCCACCAACCCACAAGCCGTCGGTATGCTCTGGCGACAGCACCCATTCTGGCTTTGCGTGACTCTCCCAAACGCGTTGCCCTGCCAGGGACCCCGGGGCCGGCTTCGCCTACCCCCGGCTCTGTGTTTTGGAACCCGGGGGCGCGTTCCTTACCCCCGGCTCTGTGTTTTGGCGCCAGTCGCAAGACCGTCGAGCACACAGAGGCAGGCCCTCACCGGGCCTGCGTCCACGGAACTTTGCCGAACCGCCGAACTGGTGCCGGGCCAGGAACCCGGGGGGGCGGCTTCGCCTTACCCCCGGCTCTGTGTTTTGGAACCCGGGGGCGCGTTCCTTACCCCCGGCTCTGCGTCTGGACGCCAGTCGCAAAATCCTCGAGCACACAGAGGCAGGCCCTCACCGGGCCTGCGTCCACGGCACTGTGCCGAACCGCCGAACTGGTGCCGGACCAGGAACCCGGATCCAGCCGACGATCGCGCCCTCGGCGAGCGTGAATCAATAGCCGATCCGATGTCTTTTCTCAATCGTGAAGCCTGTTGGAGGATTGCCTTTGTGGGGGGGGGCGTGCGATTATATGGGGCCAAGTACGAAGCGCCGGCCGGTAAGGGCTGGAGGAAGGAATCTATATGTCACGAGTCGAACGGCGAGGTCAGCCAGGTGTGGACAAGGTCAACGGGACTCTGGAAAATTCTCCGTTGCGGTCCCGCAGCGGGAAACGACCCTGGTCACGCCCTGCAAGGCGAAAAATGGCTGCAAGCCTTACGGAAGGGAAAGCAAGCTTCATTTCCCTTGAGACGAAGTACCAGTCGGGTCCGTCTTGAGGGCGATTGCAGCATAGCAGTTTCCTGCTGGAGTCCGCGGAAACGTCACTGAAATCGGACCTGTACCTCAGTCGAGTTGGGGATACCGGGCTGCTGATCGGTTCGTTCAGGCTGGTGGTGATAGGCTATGGAGAAACAGAAGACCGTCGAACTGGGATCGACGATCGCCCGTTCCGAGGAGGTTTTAACCAGCCTGCTCGACGATGAAGTGGTCATGATGAGCGTCGAACACGGCACCTATTCCGGGCTTGACGTGATTGCCAGTGAAATCTGGGATCTTCTTGAGAACCCGGTTCGGGTGTCGGAGATCTGCGAGACAATGATGGCGCGCTACGAGGTTGACGAGGGCCGTTGTCAGGAGGACGTCCTGGACTTTCTGAACGACTTGGCGTCTGACGGCACGATCCGGATCGTGGAAGACGCAGACTGACTTTTGCTCTTGTTCTGCGGGGAGCTCCGACCTCGCGGGGAATGATTCTGAGAGTGAAGTTTTACCCGACATGCCCGGGGGCGCGGCATCGAGTGAAACCTGACCTGATGTGCCCGGGGGCGCGGCTTTGCCTTACCCCCGGCTCTGCGTCTGGACGCCAGCCACAAAATCCTCGAGCACACAGAGGCAGGCCCTCACCGGGCCTGCGTCCACGGAACTTTGCCGAACCGCCGAACTGGTGCCGGACCAGGAACCCGGGGGGGCGGCTTCGCCTTACCCCCGGCTCTGTGTTTTGGAACCCGGGGGCGCGTTCCTTACCCCCGGCTCTGCGTCTGGACGCCAGCCGCAAGACCCTCGAGCACACAGAGGCAGGCCCTCACCGGGCCTGCGTCCACGGAACTTTGCCGAACCGCCGAACTGGTGCCGGACCAGGAACCCGGGGGGGCGGCTTCGCCTTACCCCCGGCTCTGTGTTTTGGAACCCGGGGGCGCGTTCCTTACCCCCGGCTCTGTGTTTTGGCGCCGGCCGCAAGACCGTCGAGCACACAGAGGCAGGCCCTCACCGGGCCTGCGCCCACGGAACGTTGGCGAACCGCCGAATTGGTGCCGGGCCAGGAACCCGGGGCCGCGGCTTCGCCTTACCCCCGGCTCTGCGTTTTGGAGCCAGCCGCAAGACCGTCGAGCACACAGAGGCAGGCCCTCACCGGGCCTGCGCCTGCGGAACTTTGGCGAACCGCCGAACTGGTGCCGGGCCAGGAACCCGGGGGCGCGGCTTCGCCTTACCCCCGGCTCTGTGTTTTGGCGCCAGCCGCAAGACCGTCGAGCACACAGAGGCAGGCCCTCACCGGGCCTGCGCCTGCGGAACTTTGGCGAACCGCCGAACTGTTGCCGGGCCAGGAACCAGGATCCAGCCGACGATCGCGTCCCCGGCTCTGCACCGACCGCATCAAGCCCGGCTCAAACGAGTCCAAGTCGTCCAAGTCTTCCAATTCATGCGAATTGAAGTTTCGAGCCAGCCTTTTCACTGTCCTGGCTGTTCTGTTTATGGGGGGACTTTGCTTTCCGGCGCCCCCGGTGAGCCCTTTTTCCGGAGGGGCAGCTAGCGTCGAGGACCTTGGTATCCCGTTTGCTGACCGCTATTCAGGAGGAGATGCCGTCTATGCACGCAACGTCTGGGACCTGCAGGCTTTCAGCGGGCGTCTCTATATCGGCGCGGGCAACTACGACAACAGCGGTCCTGCCCCGAATGCGGGACCGGTGCCGATTCTGGCGTGGGACCCGGACGCAGGAACGGTGGTTCGGGAAGGGGAAGTCGACGAAGAGGAGATCAGCCGCTTTGAGATCGTCGAGGATACGCTCTACATTCCGGGTGCCGATCCGAGAGAAGGCTGGGAGCTCGGAAACCTTTATCGCCGGGAACCCGGCGGAAATTGGCGGAAGTTGCGGACGATTCCCCGGGCGATTCATGCCGCCGCTCTGACTGGCCACGCCGGGAGTCTCTATGTCGGGCTTAAGGCTACGGATACGGTCCCCTGGTATGTCGATTTCAATGGCTACGGCTCGGCGGTCGCGGTATCCGAAGATCGCGGCGGATCGTGGAAGGTTTTTCCACTGGGCGGATATGCCGTTCAGACTTTTCTCCAGGTCTCGGGACGGCTCTACGCCACCGACGTTTTTCCCGGCCCGGGGCTGGAGACGTGGATCACTGCACCATGGCCGGGAGAAGTACTATTCCGCGGTTTACGAACTGGCCGAAGACGGGAAGGGCTTTTCGCGCAGGCCCGACCTCACCGCCGGGGAGTTGTTTCCTGAAACGACGGAGGTCCGGGGGCGAGCATCCTCGATCCATCGGGCCACGGCTGTGGGCGATGCGGCGCTCTACATCGGCTCCGCCGGTCCGCTCCCATTCGGGCTCTATCGGGCCGAGTCCCTGGCGCCTCGAAACTGCCGGGTCGCCCGCATCCGGCTGCCGGATCGGACGTTTCCGAGAGACCTGATCGTTCAAGATGGAGTCGCGTTTGTGCTTTTGCAGGGGCCGACCGGTGAAGCCGGCGTTGAGGTCGCGGTAATCGGCAGCCGTGATCTAAGGGAATGGTTCGAGGTCCTGCATTTCACCGCTTCGACGTTCGCCCGGGCATTCGAAATCCTGAACGGCGATTTCTACTTTGGCCTGGGCTGTGATGTGAAGAGTCGCTCCGAATGGAGCTCGAAAGAGCTGTCCCCCGACACCGGCCGGCTACTTCGCGTTCGGGGTGTCGTCGTGCCGGACTCGGAGATTCCTTCGGGAGAGGTTCCTCCTTCGTCTTCGCTGGGGACGGGATGGCCAAGATGAGTTTCCGGAGTTTCGTGAGGCGCCATCTCCTGAACCGCTCGCTGCCCCACGGATTGGTGAGTCCCCGCTATCTTTTGCCCCGTCAAGCTCCTGAAGTCCGCATTCACCGAAGTCTCTGGCTCAAGGGCTTTCCCCGGGCTCCTCTCCCGCTCTTCCTGGTGATGGAGGCGTTTCTCTATCTCCGTTGGACGCTTTTCTCCTCCTGGCGGGGGACCTTTCGCGCGGTCAGGCGGCTGGGGCCAACCGTCAGGGATAGGGACGGCATGGGGATGATCTCCCAGTTCCTGCGTGTGATTCGGGTTGCGCTGGCTTGCTGTATCCCGCCGTCGGAAACATATGCTTTCCGGCTGTATCGGAAGGGTCAAGACAAGCGGATTTGGAATTACGTCTTCACCCATGAACTACCGGCATTTCATCGATGGCGCGATCTGCGAAACGGGAACCGCGGTGAGTCTGGACGGATTCTCGGAGATAAGCAGGCGACAGCCGAAATCCTGGGTCAAGATGGCATTCCCATGGTTCCCACCCTGGAAGTGATTCCTCCAGGGGGCGATTTCAGTGCGTCGGTTCAGATGACCGGGTACCCGGGGCTCTTCGTCAAACCTCGCCACGGGTCGGCCGGGCGGGGATGTTTTGTCGTGAAGCGGGACGGTGGTGAATCCCGTCTTCTCCGTGTTTGAAACGCGGCAGGGGATGACGACTTGCCCAGCGACGTGGGATCGCCTGCGAGAGAGCCTGGCACAGGAACCCTACCTGGTTCAGCCCCTGATGCCGAACCATCCCGACCTGGCCGGACTCTGTGAAAGCGATGATGCCGTCACTGTCCGGGTCATTACCGAGGCCCCGGCCGGTCGATCGGCTCGTTGCTACGCAGCCGTGCTGGAGATTCCCGGGCCAATGACAGAACGAGGCCGCCAAAAGCCCCTTCCGAGAGGGCGGGCCTTTCACATCATTCTTCCGATTGACCGGGAAAGTGGAGAGACCCTGCCGTGGGACGCCGGATCGATTCCCCGTCGGAGCCGAAGCCCGCCTTTGGGAACCTACGCCAGGGCCGAAAACCGGACTGTCCCCTTCTGGGCCGAAATGAAGGGGCACTCCATTGCCGCGCACGAACACTTCCGGGATGTCTATGCCATTGCCTGGGATTACGTGGTTACGGATCAGGGTCCCTTCCTGCTGGAGGGAAACACCGGGTGGGGAACCCTGATCCCCCAGCTCATCCACGGAGGCCTGCTCGCGGGGATGCCTCCGGCTTACACTATGGAGGCTCCGGGTGGACAGTGCTTTAGCCAGTAATCGAGGTGTTTTACTGCGCGCAGGTTGCGACTGATCTGAGTGCGAAGAGCAGGAGTTCTTGCAGTGTCAGCGTCCGCGATCTTGCCGGCCTGTCGAGTGAGTTTCTCGACGTCGATTAGTCCTTTCAGATCCGGATGGAGTTGGTCCAGGACGTTGGTATCCATGCGCGCCTCGGATACGGCATCACTACTCGGAGCGGGATCTCCCATGTCCTTACTTGCCTTCCAGGTGACCAGATCCGGGACGACCCCGACGATGGCCCGGCGATGAAGGTAGCGGCCCATTCCCCTGAAGTAGTTTTCCTCTGACGGGATGCTCAGCCAAAGTTTCACCAGGCGCACGTCCAGCAATGGCCAGCGGTACTCGATCTTGCGCCCGGCGGCCATGAGAGTGCAGTTCTCCATGCGGGTGGGCACGAAAGGCATCCAGCGCTTTTCAATGGTGAATCGCTTGAGGTCGGTGTAGCCGGCATCAAACCGGGCATTTTCGAAATGGCGCGTCTTTAGATCGAATGCGTTGATCGCCTCGTCGGTCACGATCTGATGGGGCCAGCGGTTGTTCCAGGCCTGCAAGAACCGGGGGTTGTACGCAGGGCGGGTGAAGTTCCTTGTTTTCACTCTTCTGAGCGCCAGCTTTGCGAGTCGCAGGGGACGGAGAAATGATTTCCCGGGGAGGATGTTCAGAAGGTCCAGATAACGATTCTTCACCATGAATTCCATGGGCACCATGTAGCCGTGGATGGTCGTCCCGAACTCATCGCCGCCGAATCCCGACAGCAGGGTCCGCACATCGAGTTGTTCCGCCAGCTGGTAGAACAGCTCATGGAACGTGGCATTGCCGTGTTCGACTGGATAGCCGAGAATCCTGAGGGACCGGTCAATGACCGCATCTGTAACCTGGGGGCGATCCGCCACGACGTGGGTGTGCGGGAGTCCGTATGCCTGGCTTACGGCAAGGATGTACTGCGGTTCCATCTCCAGGTGAGCGAAAGCGAACGCGTGGAAATGGGTGAGTTGCCGGCCGAGAAATTTCGCGGCGTAGGCGGTGATGGTCGATGAATCGATGCCCCCGCTCAGTTCGGAGCCGAGGGGGTAGCCGGTGGCGAGCCGGCATTTGATGGCGGTTTCCAACTGCTCTCGATAGGCGTCCACATACTCCCGGGAGTCCTTCAGCTTCAGCTCCGGGTTGCGCCGAGAGTTCGAAATACCGTCGGAGACGATGTTGCTCCGGGGTGACGGTGAGCGTGTGGGCCGGGGGCAATTTGCGGATTTGCGGATACGGGGTCTCGTCAAAACTCATCGACAGGCGGGTCAGATAGTCGACGATCCACTTCCGGCTGATCTGGATTGGCAAGTCTTTGACATGAAGCAGCGGGGCGATGCTGGTGGCACAGACGAACCGGTCATCGGAGAGAAAGTAGTAAAAGGGCCGGACTCCCATATGGTCGCGACCGCAGAAGACCCGACGCTCTTTCTCGTCATAGATCACAAAGACGAAGTCACCAACGAGGTGATCGACACAATCCTCTCTCCACTTGCCGTAGCAGTGGCAGATCAGTTCGGTGTCGCAGATCCGATTGGCCTCCGTCCGTGACATGCCAAGCTCTTCGGCCAGTTCCTCCCGGTTGTCGATCCGGGCCCAGGCGGCGGCGAGGACCCCTGATTCTGGGTCACGGAACGGCGCCGGCTCCTCCCGGGACGGGGCGGTATTCCAAGTGACGCACTGGATCAGCAGTGCCCGGCAGTCTTCGAAAGTGCCGCTTCGGTCAGGCTGGGCAAACGGCATCAGGTGGCCAATCACATCCTGGCTTCTGACGGAATGGTCCGGAGGCGGGTCTTTGCGATGGAAACTCAGGAAGAACAAGATGATCCTCTTGGTTTACGGCATGAAACCAATGATCTCTGCAGCGTGGACGGGCGAGCCTGAACCAGCGGTCCGATTCAGCCCGCTGGTTCAGGCCCGCCTCTACCGAATCTAGCTTTGGACTCCTTCGACAGCCGGGCGGGGCCTGCGGCGTCGGCGCGGGGCGGCTCGGATTACTTTCGTATTGCCGCCTTCCTCCAACCGTATGTCCACAGGGCTGTTGGCCTTCCACGATCCGCCGGTGAAATCGGGCACGTCGATCGAATTGGAGCGGTTCGCAACCGACCACTCACTCAGTGGCGCGATCGAGGTCCAGAGGGCCGCATCGTAGACGTCCTGGTCGAGAGGCAACCCGTTGCGCAGACAATCGATCAGGCGCCAGTCTTCAAGGAAGTCCATGCCGCCATGCCCACCGACCTCCTTCGCCATTTCACCAACTCGCTTGACGATTTCCGGTGTGTATTTTTCCTGCAGAGTCTTGAATTCCTCATCCGAAACCCACCCCTGATGACCGATGGCGATTTTGGGTGGAAGTGGGTATTTCAGGGCGGAAGCCTTGGTCCCACTGACCTTGTGGATCCTGGAGTAGACGTTCGGGGAAGTCACGTCGTGCTGCAGCATGATCGTGCGTCCCTTGTTGGTCCGGATGGTCGTGGTGGTCATGTTGCCGCGGTAGGGCTGGTCAACGAATTCCCTGTAGAAGTTGTCCGTTGCCGCCAGTTCCTCGGCCGTTTTGTTCATCTCGAAATCGTTGCTCATCATGGAGACCAGGTACTCCATCCGGTCGCCCCGGTTGATGTCCATGATCTGGCAAATCGGGCCCAGCCCGTGTGTGGGGTAGAGGTTGCCGCGCCGGTGTTCGTTTTCTCTCAGACGCCACATGTTCCAGTAGCCGTTCTTGTTGAAGTTGCTCTCCAGCAGGGTGTGGAGATAGGCGCCCTCGCCGTGGACGATATCGCCGAAAAATCCCTGCCGGGCCATGTTCAGAGTCAGGAGTTCGAAGAAGTCGTAACAGCAGTTCTCCATCATCTGGCAGTGCTTGCGGGTCTTCTCGGAGGTCTCAACCAACTGCCAGCATTCTTCGAGCGTATCGGCTGCAGGAACCTCCAGTGCCACGTGCTTGCCCTGTTCCATCGCGTAAACCGCCATCGGGGTATGCAGATTCCAGGGCGTGCAAATGTAAACCAGGTCGATGTCGTCTCGATCGCAGAGCTTCTTCCAGGCATCGGCATCGCCCGTGTACATGTCCGGATTGAAACCGGCAAAGTCAATCCATTTCCTGACCTTTTCCGCTTCCTCAGGAACGAGATCGCAGAGAGCCTTGATCTCAACACCTTCCAGGAGGCTCATATTCCGGGCATGCCCCGGACCCCGGCTCCCGAGACCGATGAACCCGATACGGACCGTATCGATCTTCGGTGCACGGTAGCCGGACATGTTGAATCGCTGGCTATACT
This sequence comes from uncultured Acidobacteriota bacterium, assembly GCA_963777605.1. GTDB lineage: Bacteria > Acidobacteriota > UBA6911 > RPQK01 > JAPXNP01 > CAVZRV01. Next base: position 106,312 of record CAVZRV010000028.1, on the reverse strand, counting down.
GCTTCTGGGACTGTTGCCGTATGTTGTCCAGAGTCGACTGAACGGTGACACTCGGGCGCCCGGCCAGAAGTTTCGAACCGACCAGGCCGGCTCCGGCCACTCCGGCTCCGGATGCGCCAATAAACATTCTACGATTGAATTTCTTGCTCACTGATGTTCCCTTTCCCAAACGCGATTTAGATTCTGATGTGCCAGGCTGGAGAAAAGCAGCATGGAAGTTGCATGGGGCGGTTCAAGTTTCAACACTAAACCTCGAAGCAAGTAAGTAAACCACAGATAGAGTCCTCTGTCTCGCACTGAGTTCAGATGAGCCGCCGTCCGCTTTGGCGACGGAGGAAGCCCGTCCGCAGCAGGCCACCGGGCTCACTTCCTGGGCAGATTCTCCGGCAGATCCCGCGCGGGCGCCGTCCAGTCGGGATATGATTGAGTCAATCCTGAGGCGTCCCTTATCTGAACGACTGATCTTCAGATCCATCGGCGGAACTGCCCAGTTGAATGCTCTATGGCTCAGGGGGGGCTGAGCAGTCCAAGGGGGTATGCCCGGTTTCCGTTAATCAACCTCCGATCGATGAGAACCTTCCTGCGTCCTGGCGGTTGGCGCCCAGATATCTATCTGTTTCTCCACTGCAGCCCGGTTCTCGTACCCTGGATTCCGACTGAGAAAGGAACGGAGGAGGGAGGCTGCTTCGACCACTTTGCCGTCCTGGGCGAGCAGGAGGGCGTCAACGACAGCGATATTGGGAAACCGACCCCTATCGTTGCTGGAATGGACGCGCTCTGATGCCTCTCTGGCCGCTTCGAAATTTCCCGTGCTCATTGCGGCAAAGGCCTTCAGATACCAGGCTTCCTTCATTTCAGGATCCAGGTGGAGTGCCTTTTCGATGAGTTGGTTGGCTTTCTCGAGATTCGGGCGCTGCTTCCCGAGTTCATTCCTTGCCTGTGCACAGGCTGCGTTTGCCTCTGGTGGTGCAGCGAGAGAAGCCCAATGTACGGTAAGTGGTTTGTCCGAACCCAGGGTAACCGTGTCGGCAATTTCGAGATCGCCGATATCGATATGCCGTTGCCCGCGTGGCAGGGTTACCCAAAGTTGCGACAGGATTGTGCTCGAACGAAGTATCTGCAGAGAACATTCCATCGAACTTCTGGCCTGCAGGTCGGAAAAGGATAGTTCCTCGGATCGCCAACCCTCCTGAGTTGACAATGAAAGGAAGTCTTGACTGGTTGTTCGAGGTACCCGAACCGCAAAAAGTCCCGATTCCGTGGTCCGAGTTTGAGCTTGAAATTGGGGGCAGCGCAGTCGGACCACCAGGCTGCCGCCCTGACCTTGGTGGCTCAACAGTCTTCCGCTGACGACCAGATCGGGAACCGGATGTGCTGAGCAGTCGAAAATGCCCAGAGATACGATCATTAAACCCGCTGCAGTGTTCAGGAATAGTCTCAGGCAGTCCATTTCCTTCTCCCTTCCGGAGCTTTTCGCGAGTCACAGCGGAGGTTCAAACCACTCATGCAAAGGGTTCGACCGTCAGATTCACTGGCGAAAGCTATGACACGGCTCATGGTTGACGCCGTACCATCGAAAAGGCACGCTTGCCCGTGCAGGATCCCGGAGGTCCGCCCACCCGGCAGAAGGGGGATCCCTTTCGAATCGACCCCGCCACTCGCTGAATTCACATTTCCCTGAACAATTGCTCGAGGACGACTCTCGCCGGCGCGACGTGAGAGTCGTTGTTGCAGGTTTAGACGAAGAAGTGCTGCCTGGAGTTTACTCGAAACCTGTCGGGAGGCAGACATTCACCAGATGTCGAATCCGTTTGGTGTTCCCGTTCCCATTTCTCCCGGCTCATTTTCCCTTGAGTCCGAGGTGTTGCTTTAGTACAGTTGCTGATCAATCGGGGGAAAAGGAGAAGTTTCGATGCGTCGAAAAGGCCTTTCAGTTCTCGTCCCATTTCTTTTGTGTTCGGCTTTGACTACGTTCCCGCTTCTGGCAGAGCGGATCGTTTTTCCGCAAGTGGCGGTCGGTCCCGCCGAAGGGGGAAACCTGGTCATTGAGCTGCGCCTCGGAAACGCAGGCCTGACGCGCGATTGGCAGGGAGCGTTTGCGTTGAATCGGCAGGACGGTGTCACCCAGCCGATGACGGGACTCACCACTCTGTTCAATGGAGATCCACTCGTGCTGGACGCGGGTGGGCTCAACTTCACACTGAAGGCCGGCGAATCCGCGATATACCGAATCAGCAGCGAGGAACTGCAGGTCGGATACCTGTTCGTGCAGCCTCAACTAATCGATTCGATCGACGACCTGATGGTCTCCCTGGTCTACTTCCTCGAGGACGATGCGGGGCAGGTCACGGACGTAATAGCCGTCCAGGGCCTCAAAGAGGCGCATACGGGTTATCGCCTGATCGGTGCCAGTGACACGACCTTTGATACCGGAATGGCTGTGGTGGCGAAGCGGACGATCGATGCCAACCCGTGGACGCCGGAACCCGATCCCGAAAACGGCGACCAGCCCGTCGAGGTCCAGGTCGTCGCCCGTGCAGCGGACGGATCCCAGTACGCCGGTACATTTAATCTCGGCGGCGGTGAAAACGTTCAGAAGGCGCTCTTCCCCTACAGCTTTATTCCCGAGTTGCCCCGCGATGCTCGCGTGACCCAATTCCAGATCAGCAGCGACGAGCCGCTTTACGTCACGACCCTGTTGGTCGGGTCTCCGCCCGAGTTTGCTTCGGTCCAGCTCGGAGCGGCGCCGGCAGAAGCGGACGAGGAGTCCGTACCCTACACCGGACTTTCGGTCGATTCCGGGGATCGGGATGCCGTAGTCCAGCTCTACCGCAATTTCTACGAGGCTTCGGAAGGTTTTGTCGCAGACTGGACGGGCAACGAGGACACCTGTTTACCCGGTGCGGTCTCCGATTCTTTCAATCGAGCCCTGCTGCGCCGAATCAATTACTTTCGCGCCATGGCCGGAGCCCCCGGCGATCTGGTCCTCGACGATGACCTCAATGCGAAGGCGCAGGCTGCCGCCCTGATCATGATTGCGAACAACCGGGCCGACCACGATCCGCAGGCGTCCTGGGTGTGCTACAGCGAGGACGGAAAAGAAGCTTCAGCGAAATCCAACCTCTTCTACCTCAAGGGCGAAGCACCATCGGTCTCGAACATCGTCGATGGTTACATCCGCGATGCCGGACCCGGAAACACTTCGGCCGGTCACCGCCGATGGATTCTCTATCCCCGCCAGCGAGTTATCGGCTCGGGAACGGCTGTCACCGACCAGGATTCGGCCAATGCGCTCTGGGTGATCGGAAATTTCGCTTCCGGACCGCTCGTCGAAACTGCCTGGCCTCCACAGGGATATGTCCCTTACCAACTCGTCTTCGAGCGTTGGTCGTTCTCGTACCCGGACGCGGACTTCAGCGAGGCAACCGTGACGATGGACCGGGGCCCCGAGTTCCCGATCCAGGTCACCGTCGAGACGGTCGCCAACGGGTTTGGAGACAACTCGATCGTCTGGGTCCCCGATCCCAATGAAGTTCTGCTGAACTCCGGTCATAACGTGACGATCAGCAACGTCAAGGTTGGGGGGATAGCAAGGGAATTCAGCTATACCGTGGCGCTGATCGACCCTGCGGAATGACCGTTCTAGTGTTCTGAAGCCCGCCCGGGCCCGGCTTCAATTCTTCCAGCGGGCAGCGTTCCGCGCTGCGGTTCCGAGAAGCGGACCACCTACTCGAGATCAGCCAGGATCTTCGACTTGAGCCGACCGACATAATCTCGAAGCCGCTGGTCGGCCGAGGGGTCGGAATCGGGAAGAGACTCAATCTCATCCGCTGCCGATGCAGCGCGTTCGTCCATGGTGTCGAGTGCGTTCATCGCCATCGTGCCGAGATAGATCCCGTTTTTCTCAGGATCGGCGTAGCTGATCAGGACATCGAGGGCCTGGGCGGCATCCGCCTCAGTTCCGTATCTGCCGAGAGCTTCAGCCGCCGTGATTCGCACCACCTCCGACTTGTCCTCGAGCAGATGGTGAAGCGTCTCCCGATTGGACCTGACGGACTCCTTTCCACGAACCAGAAATCCCAGGGCGCCCCAGTATCGAACTCCGGCATCAGGATGAAGCGTGGCTGCCTTCAGCTCTTCGTCTGCTCCCGGTTTCATGGAGGCGGCCAAATCGGCCGCGGCCTTGATGTCGCGGAACGGGTAGCTTTCCTCGTCTCTCGCCACATCCCCGGGCGTCCTGCCGGCTGCGCGCTTCTGGAATTCCGCCTCCGGAAGAAATCCAATGTCGCGGACTTCTTCCAGATGGCGGTCCATTGCACCCCTCAGCCGGTCGACGACCGCCTGGGTCTCCGGCCGGTCGACGAGGTTGACGGTCTCGTCCGGATCTTCTTCGAGATCGTAGAGTTCTTCGTAGGGCTTGGTCTCCCAGAAATAGGTTTGCGGAGGCTCAAGCTTTCCCTCCTGGTAGAGACGGTGCCACACTTGAGTGGTCGGCGTCTGGAACATGTAGTCGACATACTGGCCGTAGATTTTGTGCGGATTGTAGTTGCGGAGGTAGCTGTAGCGGCCGTCCCGAACCGATCGTGTCATGTCGTAGCGTTCATCCATGCGGCCGCGAAACCCGTAGTTGAACTCTCGCGGCGGCTGGGCGTAAGGACCCAGGAACGGCTCTCCCTGCATGTACTCCGGAGGCTCGATGCCGGCGAGCGAAAGTACGGTTGGCGCGAGATCGACGAACGCGACCGGGCGGGCTGAAGAACCCCCTGCGGTGTAGTCCGCGGGCGCCAGATGCTGGTACTTTGGAGGGATGTAGACAATCATGGGGACGAGGAGGCCTGAATTGTACGGGTAGCGCTTTGACCGCGGGAGCCCGGGGCCGTGATCACCATAGTAGAAGACGATCGTGTCTTCGGCGAGCCCGTCTGCCTGGAGTTGGGCGAGAATCTCGCCTGCTTCCCCGTCCATCTCGGTCATCTTGTCGTAGTACTGAGCCCAGTCCTGTCGGACTTCGGGGGTGTCGGGATGGTATGCGGGGACGCGGACTTTGCCAGGGTCGTGGACCGGTGTATGGGGTCGCTTGCGGATCTGGGATTCGTGAGTGCTCATGATGTTGAAAACCGCGAAGAAGGGCCTGCCTTCGGGGCGGTTTCTGAAGTGGGCCTCCGTTGAGGAGTCGTCCCAAACTGGTCCTGGTTTCTCGAGGTTGTAATCCTCCTTCGAATTGTTGGTGCAGTAGTAGCCGGCTTGCCTGAGAAACTGCGGATACATCCTCATTCCGGCCGGGAGCCGGACCATGGACCGCATGTGCTGCGCACCGATCGAGGTTGGGTAGACACCGGCAATGATAGCGGTCCGCGCGGGCGCGCAAACCGGAGCGTTCGACCACGCGTTGGTGTAAATCATGCCCTGGCTGGCCAGAGAGTCCAGGTTAGGCGTCACCGCGAACTCGTCCCCATAGGCTCCCAGTTGAGGGCCGTTATCTTCAGACGTGATCCAAAGAATATTCGGCGGTTGGGCGGGCCTCGATGTGCACGAGAGGAAAAGAGCTGAAAACAGCACGACGCTGCCGATCCGGATCAAGATAGAAGAGTTCACGTTGCTTCACTCCTTACGGAATTCAAACAGAGCCGTTCAACACTTCAACGCCCAGTTTCGGGAGAAACCAGTAAAGCACAGAAGTCAGCGCCTGTCTCGATGAAAACGGTTTCCCAGGGCTCCGAAGCCGGCATGGCAACCGGGGGCTGTTGATATCTTGATGTGACTTGAAATCCCCTGTTATCCTTGTTTGGAAACTCTTCCCCGGCGAGTCGATCATCGCTTGCTGTCACAGTGAGACGGTGCTTGCGACTCTCGGTTCCTGGGACTTCAATCAGTTAACGAACCGTCTAAAAAGGGCGATATCGATGAGAATGCAGCTTTGGTTGTCGGTTCTCCTCCTGTCACCGGCCTTCGCTGCCGGGCAAAACCCGCACGTGTCAACCGCGCAGGAAATGCATCGGCTCCACCAGGATTCGAAGGCGTATATCGCGATGCTGGAGGACCCGGCTCGCGACGCTTATCAGAAACCGGATGAAGTGGTGTCGTCGCTGGCACTGAAAGAGGGAGAGACAATTGCCGATATCGGAGCCGGATCGGGCTACTTTACCTTGCGATTTGCCCGACATGTCGGGGCGAGCGGAAGGGTCTATGCCGTGGACATCAACCCGGACATGATCCGCTACATGAACCGCCACATCCGGGACATGAAGCTGACGAACGTGGTCACCGTTCTGGCCGACCCGGATGATCCACTCCTGCCGGACGGGTCGATCGATCGCTTCTTCATCTGTGACGTTTGGCATCACATCGAGGATCGCCCCCATTACCTCTCATTGCTCAAACGGATGCTCAAGCCCGGGGGACAGGTGATCATGATCGATTTTCAGAAGCGCGATCTGCCCGTCGGGCCGCCGACGAGTATGAAGATCCCTCGCCAGGATCTGATTGACGAGATGAAGCAGTCGGGTTTCGAGCTGGAAAAGGAATATACTTTCTTGCCTTACCAGTACTTCTTAATATTCACCGCTTCCCACCAGTGAATCCGGCTCGGCGCTTGAGTTCGGTCCCATTGCAGCGACGCGTACGGCATGTTCCGAAGTCGCTCCATCAATGGGTATGCGTTGCTTTCAAGTCAATTCTTGATTCATCATGATAGGATGGAGTCATGAGTGAGCAGCTGGAAAAATTCAGCTCTCAGATGGACCGGAAGGTCCTGGCCGAACTCCGGCGGTACGCCAAGGAGTCGAACCAGCAGATCTCGGTGGTTCTGACCGAGGCAGTCTCCGTCCACCTCCAGACGGTGCGCCTGCGTCCGGCGTTTCGGAAGGCCGCGGCTACGGTTCTCGATGAGAACGCCGACCTGTTGACCCGGTTAGCCCGCTAAGGACGGAGCCCGCGTGATGGAAACACTTTTCCCGACTCTGGAAGAAGCGCTCTATTTGCACGCCGAACTGATCGAGCGTTTCGGGGGAACTCCCGGTGTTCGGGACAGGGGGCTGCTGGAGAGCTGCCTGGCAAGACCGAGATCGGGATATTACCAGTCTCTTTCGGAGCAGGCTGGCGCTCTAATGCAGAGTCTGGCCCGCAACCACGCGTTCGTAGACGGGAACAAACGCATGTCCTTTGCCCTCACCGCCGTCTTCCTTCGCATGAACGGTCATGTCCTGACGGTTGGCGCTGACGAGGGGGAACGGTTCGTTGTCCGGCGTATCATCGAGGGGCAGGCTGAGCTCGACGAGATTGCCGGCTGGATCGAGCGCTACCTCAAGGCGCTGTAAGTCACGGTTGATTGACCAATTCCTCGCCAGATTCTCATGGAAGTGCGGAAGCGAGAGCTTCCGCTTTAAACCCCCGGCCCACCGAATGGGAAGCGAAAGCTTCACCCAGTTGATGCCGCAAGGGCAAGCCCTCCAGCCGCACTGACCCGGCGTTGAACGTGGAACCCCACGAAAGTGGAACGCGTCAAGCCCGAAGGTCGATTTCGAATCTCGATGGAGAAGTGCGAGACCGAAGTGCGAAGTGCTAATGAATGGAGGCAACGGAAGCTTTCGCTTCCTTTCCACGACTGAGCCATTCCGGGTTGGGTAAAAGCGGAAGCTGGCGCTTTCGGCACTCCATGTTGAAATACATCACAGCTCAATGTATAAAGGCGCAATGTATAATTCATCTAGGTTCCGATCGGAACTCACGGCAGGGAAGGAATCGGAATGTGAATATCGGCAAGGACCTGGTCGCGGCCTCGGCGACTCCCCTGGTGCTGGCAATCCTCAGCGAAGGGGAGAGTTGGGGGTATGCAATCCTCAAGCGCGTTAGCGAACTCTCCGGAAGCGAACTCCAGTGGACCGACGGAATGCTCTACCCGCTGCTCCATCGCCTCGAACGCAACGGATTCATCGAGTCAACCTGGGGCGAATCTGAGACTGGACGGCGGCGCAAGTATTACCGCATCACCCAGTCGGGCCTGGAGGAGCTCGCCAGCCACCGGCGCCAGTGGGAAGTCGTCGACTCGGCACTGAGAGGAATCTGGGCTGCCGGGGTCGGATGGGCCCCGGAGAGTGTCTAAGCGGGGGACTTGGAGGAGGCGGAAACGTGGAGACGAGTCAATTTCTGGAAGAACACATCGGAGAGTGGCGCAGATACCTTTCTCGCCGGCAGGTCTTGAGTTCGGCGGATGTCGAAGAACTCGAGGATCACCTTCGCAATGAGATCACGAGCCTGAGCGATGCGGGTCTCAAATCTGACGAAGCGTTCCTTGTGGCCGTGAAGCGCCTCGGAAACCTCGATGCAATTTCGCGTGAGTTCGCCCTGGAGTACTCAGAACGGCTGTGGAAACAGTTGATCCTGTCACCCGATGGAGATCAGCCGGACAGCTTCCTGAGCCGCGAGGAGATTGTCGCCGTCGGGCTCGCTGTCGCAGCGGCGATCGCAGTTAAAGTGCCGGAGTTGTTTGGGCTGAGGATTGCCGGTCCGGAAGCGGACAATTCCTTCTACATTCGGAACTTCACCTTTTTCGTGCTGCCGCTTCTGGCCGTGTTCTTCGCCTGGAAACGCAGCCTCGACCGGGTTTCCCTGACCGGGTTGGCGGGCCTTTTCGCGGTCTCCGCGGTTGTCGTGAATGTAATGCCTTACCAACCCCGGGGACACACCGAGATCCTGACTGCCCTTCATCTTCCGATCGTGTTGTGGCTGGCGGTCGCCTTTGCCTACACGGGCGGCTCGTGGAGGGATCACGAGCGGCGCATGAACTTCGTGAGGTTCACCGGGGAGTGGTTCATCTATTACACCCTGATCGCTTTCGGCGGCGGCGTGCTGATGGCTTGTACGCTTGCCGTCTTCAACGCCATAGGTCTCAACGTCGAATGGATTGTTCAGTCCTGGTTGTTGCCCTGTGGTGTTGTCGGCGCGGTTCTGGTCAGCGCGTGGCTCGTGGAGGCCAAGCAGAACGTGATCGAGAACATGGCTCCCGTGTTGACCCGGCTCTTCACGCCGCTCTTCCTGCTCCTGCTCCTCGCTTTTCTCGCAACCATGATCTGGACGGGCAGCGGCATCAACGTGGACCGGGAGGTGTTGATCAGCTTCGACCTTCTCCTGGTGCTGGTGCTGGGACTTCTTCTCTATTCCGTATCCGCAAGAGAGCTAATGGCCCCGCCCGGACTCTTCGACGCACTCCAACTTCTGCTGGTACTCGGAGCACTCCTGGTTGATGCTTTCGCGCTCTGGGCGATCGCGGCCCGGATCACCGAGTTCGGCTTCAGCCCCAACCGGGTTGCGGCCCTGGGAGAGAACCTGGTCCTGTTGGTGAATCTCGCTTGGTCGGCGGTGCTCTACCTCCGGTTTCTGATGGCGAAGGCACCCTTTGCACCCGTGGAGCGCTGGCAAACAGCCTATCTGCCCGTATATGGGTTGTGGGCTGCAGTGGTAGTCGTCTGTTTCCCGGTTCTGTTCGGGTACCAATAGTCAGGGGAACCCCGTCCCGAGTCTTTGGTTTCTGAACTGATCTGATTCAATCCGGATTGCGCGCAGAGATCGGGCAGGTGTGCTCTCCGGCCGTGGGACTGCACCAGGGGCGGCCGCGGACATTTCAGTCAACTCCGTTGAGTGCGCGAATTAGATTCAACCCCGGACGACCCAGGTGCCGGCCAGCCGGTCATGGGGTCCCTGGCATGATGGGCCGAGGGTCGCTTGCTCAGGAATTCACCAAGGAAGTATTTGGCGTTTTACCATCTGTGAGTGCAGAATGGAGCCCAAGGAGGGGCAATGAAGGAAGATCTCACCGAAGTCCCGGGTGTTGGGCCGGCAACCGCACAAAAGCTGCTCGATGCAGGAGTTCTCACCGTACCGGATCTGGCGATGCTGTCCGACAAAAAGATCGTCAAATACACCGGGTTCCCGCTCTCCCGTGCCACCGCAATCCGCCAGAATGCGCTTGAAGTCGCGGCCAGGCGGGTGGAGTCAAGTGAATTGGCGCCGGAACCGGACAGTTCCACTGATGACGCAGAAGAATCTCGGGACAGGGAATCGAAGAAGCACAAGACCGGCAAGAAGGGCAAGCACAAGAAGGATAAGGACAAGAAAAAGAAGAAGGGCAAGTCGAAGAAGAAAAAGAAGAAAGGCAAGAAATCCAAAAAGTGAAATGCTCGAAGCCAGTGGGCTGAGTTCCCGGGGAAATCTCCTTAGGCCACGGATTCCGCAGGCCGGGCCCATGATACTCGGTGTATGGTTGATGGGCACTGACTCAGAGACAAGCTGGCCGGACACCTCTGATACCAGGTTGCGCACCAGGAACCGACAATCCTTTCCCCACTTGAAACAGAGGCACTTTACAACTCTTGCCTGGCCAGGCTGCTGACCCGGGAGCACATGGCTCCTGACAGCTTTGAGTTTGACTGGACCAGGGACAACCTGGTCTTTTTCGTTGAAACGAAGCCGCAGTCCCTCTTCGGCGAAGCGAAGCCGAAGAAGCATCCCGGGATCATCGTGATAACCCGAAACGTTTCGGAAGGTGAGAATTGATCAGAAAAGCTGCATTTGCGTTACTCCTGCTGGCGTTTACCTCCGCCGGGTTTGTTCAGATGGATGCCGTTGTTCGGGAGACGCCCTCGTGCGACACCTGGGTGGCACTTCCCGACGCCACGGCAGATGGTTCCATCATCCTCGTCAAGAACAGTGACCGGCCTGCAATGGAGGCCCAGCCGCTGGTGCACATCCCACACCGTCATCACCAACCGGGTGAGATGGTGAAAGCGACCTACATCGAAGTGCCCCAGGTACCCGAAACCTACGAACATATCGGCTCCAAGATCTGGTGGGCCTTTGGTTATGAAGAGGGAATGAACGAGCATGGCGTCGCGATCGGGAACGAGGCTGTCTGGTCGAAAGAACCGTACCAGTGGGGGGACGGACTGCTCGGAATGGATCTGCTCCGATTGGGGCTGGAGCGAGGAAAGACCGCGTACGAAGCGCTCCACGTGATCACCAGTCTTCTCGAAAAGTACGGCCAAAGCGGTGACTGTGAGCGTGAGGGGGAATGGGGCAAGGCCAACTATCACAACAGCTTTATCATTGCCGACCCGAACGTGGCCTGGGTCCTCGAGACCGCTGGTCGCTACTGGGTTGCCAAACGGGTCACCAGCGGAGTCTATTCCATCTCCAACATATACTCGATCGAGGGTGACTGGGACGAGGCCCATCCTGAGTTGGTGCAGCACGCCGTGGACATGGGTTGGACCCGGTCTGCGGCCGACTTCAACTTCGCGCGGGATTACGGAAACTACTGGGAAAAGGGCGCCGCCAACCCCGGAAATATGCAGATTCGTCGCAACATGACACTGTCGTGCCTGAGACGCGATTTCGGGAAAGTTACTCCGTCCTCGATGATGGGCATCAGCCGCAGCCATCTTGAGGGCACGATCGCCGAACCAAGGTGGGGAGCGTCCGAGGCATTCTGGCCAATGCCCTGCATGCACGACACCGCACACTCCGGCTATCACAGCGCCGCGTCGATGGTCGCCCATCTCCGGGCAGACATGCCTCCGTTGTTGCGCCAGGTCTACTGGGCGAGCTTTTCCAACCCATGCTGCAACGTCTTTAAACCCTTCTACATGCACGGGCCGAAGGTGCCGGACCAGTACTCCGTGGGCACGAGCACCTACTCCGAGGATTCACCCTGGTGGTCGGCAAACCGGGTGAAGTTGCTGTGCGATCTGAACTATAAGGCGCTGGCTCCGGCCGCCAGGGCGGTCTTTTCACGGACGGAAGATTGGGAACTCCAGCGACAGCAGCGGGTCGAAGCCGAAGCGCGCCGGTTAATCGATCAGGGAGCGGCCGAGCAGGCCGTCGCCCTCCTTCAGGAGTTCGTCGATGAAAATACCTCCCGCGTCGAAAAAGAGTACAGGCTGTTGAATCAGACCCTGACGACCACACTGGAGACCGTCGGCATCGACTACGTCTACCTCAATTACCTGAAGGGATGGACTTCTCAGAAAGGAGTCCCGCTTCCTCTTGAGTAGGGAAAAGGGGACAGGCTGCTTTTCGCTGGAGTAGGCAGAAGGGGACAGGCTGCTGTTTGGTCCCTTGGTTTATTTCCCACAAAGCCTGCATCCCCACGTCCTTCTCCTTCGAAAGGAGGCTGATGAGACCTGACATGAAATCCCCCCATGACCATCGATGGGTACATTGACGGTTTCCCACCGGACCATCCAGGAAATCTTGACGGAGATCAGGCGAAACGATCCGGAAGGCGGCGCCCGATGCCGAGAGAAACCATCAGCTACCAGATGCCGACCTTCACCCTGCACGGAAATCTGGTGCACTTCGCGGCGCACAAGAATCACATCGGGTTCTACCCGACCCCCTCCGGGATCCGGAACTTCCAGGACGAGTTCACTGACTACAAGTGGTCCAAGGGCGCGGTTCAGTTCCCCCTCGATCGACCGATTCCATTTGAACTGATCGCCAGGATTGTGAGGTTTCGAGTTGAAGAGATGCTGGTCAAAGCCGCCGCGAAGAAGTCCCACCGGTGAAGCAGAATCCGGGAATCGGGAGGTGGCGTCATCAAGGGATTGCCCGATGTTGAGCGGAAGTCTTTTATGGGGGCTGGATCTATTCGGTGCTGGAGAAGGGGGTGAGTTCAAAAGGATGGCGCTGCACACAGAGCCGGGGGTAAGGCGAAGCCACGTCCCCGGGTACGGCGGGCCAAGTCGCGCTTTTTGAATGATATGGCACTGCCGGGGACCCTCCGGCTTGGGACTCGGAAATTCGGAGGTCGGCGCCGACGTAAGTGCCGGTTAGCGGTTGTGCGTCGGAGAACCTGGTGGTACTTTTCTGGGATGAAGAACTCCCCGGTGCGATTCCTGATGCTGGGCCTTATTCTGTCCGCGATTCCCCTTCTTGCCGACCCTCCCGGCGACGGCTGGGAGTTGGTCTTCCACGACGAGTTCAACGGCAAGCAACTCAATTGGGACGTCTGGACGTGCGAGGAGGGTGACCGTCGAAACGCCTTCAACGACCCGGACGACAGTTACCTCGACGGCGAGGGGCACCTGGTCCTGCGGCTCCGGAAGGCGGAGGACGGCAAGTACCACCTCGGTTTCATCCGGACGAAGGAATCGTTCCAGTGGGGCTACTACGAGGCACGTGCAGATCTCAGCACGGTCCCCGGTTACTGGGGGGCATTCTGGTTGTGGGGCAGGGAATCGTACAACCCCAACTACGACGGTGCCGAGGTGGACTTCATGGAAGACCCGTACCGAAACGATATCGTCGAGCACAATATTCACCAGGGCAGCGGAACCGGGCACAAGTGGGAAGGGGCCCGCGTGCAATTCAAGGGATCCCGTTCGGATTGGCACCTGTTTGCAGGTGACTGGCACGAGAAAGGGTTTGATTTCTTCGTGGACGACCAGAGAACCTGGATCACACGGACGATGACCGCAGATAAGCCGAACTGGATCTACCTGACACTCGAGGCCAAGTACGATGGCTGGGCCGGAGACGTCCGGCAATCGGACAGCCAGTTGCCCGCCTATTGGAAGGTCGATTACGTGCGGTACTATCGCCGGAATCCGAAGGCTCCTTCGATCAAGCTTTCCCAGTCGGCTCCCATCAGGCTGGGCCAGGAAGAGGGCGGGATCGTGAGCGTAAAGTTGACCAACGGGAAGTTCGCGAAGACGTTGACCCGAGGCCGTTGGTCCGTTGAGAATCTTCCTCCCGGCGTCGGTTTGGGCGCGGTTGAGAGGGTGGACGACACCAACGCCAGGATTACGCTGAAAGGCAACTCCCGGCCCAGAACCTCGAAAGCTGAGATCGTCGATGTCACCGTCATCGCAGAAGCCGGAGAAGTAGCCGACTCCCAGGCACTACTGATAGCCACCAGAGGGGCGCTGCTGTCGGTCGAGCGCTAATCTCAATTCATACCGAAACGTGACTGCGAGGTGGATCACCGGGAGGCTGAAGTTTGCTTTGGTCGTTCCGGCGGGAAGCCTCCGAACTGGGGGAGAGGGCGAACGCCAGACCTTGGGGTGTGGTCTCCAAACTCGGGCAGAGAAGCGTCTCGCCCTGGATTTTTTCTGCATCCTTTCTCCCCGGTGGCCCCTTCGCTGCCAATGCCTTCAAAAGCGGGGCCTTTGCCGTCTTTTTCCTTTCTTTACGGGGCTTCTTCGCACTTTTTCCGACACGTTCGTAATTACTGGATGGGGTTAGGGGTTTGGCCCCCGCCGGAGGCTTTGCCCGGGGGTTTCGTGTGCCCGCTGACGGATTTTGCACGGAAAGACGAGTTAGCTTTGGCTCCAATGGCAATCCCGGCAACAGAGCTCCAAATTTCCAGATTGTCCAAGTTATCCACCTCTTTCAATTGAATTTCCAGGTAAATACTGGTGGATTCCTTCTGCGTCCGCTAGACTGACCGCATTCTTATCCGATTGTTTGAATGAATTGGGGTCCGAGCAGGTAAATCGTCACCGCGACGAGCTGGAACTGTTCATGGCAGCGACCGGAAGACTGCTGGCTTTCCTTTTTGCTGAGGTGTTGCTGTGCCTTGGCAGTCATGCACTTGGTCAGGCGCAACTCACGGTCCCAAACCTTGGTGCCTCAGCAGGAACGGAATTGGTGGTGCCTGTCATCCTGGAAGGCGGAGCCGGCATCTCCGCGATCGAGTTGACGCTTGGTCTCGACTCCCGCTTGACGCTGCCCGCGGAAGACTTCTGGATTGCTGGATCTCTCCTGCCCGACCACACTCTGGGATTTGAACGTCGAAACGGGTCGGCAAGAATCCTGGTTTCGTCAGCGTCCTCGAGCGAGTTCGGGGCAGACAGGGGGACACTTCTGCAGTTGAGGGTGAACCTGCAGGCAGGCATTCCAAACGGGGTGCAGATCCCTGTCCAGTTGTCAAACGTCCTGGCTTCTGATCGGCTGGGAAATCGGGTGGAGGTCCAGCCGGTTTCCGGGAATTTGACCTTGGGCGCTGGGTCGTTGGCGCCGGCGCGAGGAGCGAATGATCTCTTCTTTCCCCAGGTTGTTGACGGGTCCTATCCCGGCGGCAGCTTTCGCACGACGCTGATTTTCGCCAACTTGAGCGGCCTCGCTACCGACGCCGAAGTGCGGTTGTATCGGTCCGATGGATCTCCTTTAGTTGTTCAACTCCAGGATGGGCGGGCTGGCTCGGTGTTCCCATTTGCGCTGGGATCCCAGGAATCGGTCTTCATGGAGACGGATGCCTCCGGCGCTCTGGGTATCGGATACGCCGAAATTCGGGCAACCGCCTCCATTGGAGGTACGTTGCTCTTTTCGTCCCGCAACAGTGCCGGAACGACCACCGCTGAAACCGGAGTGGGAGCCTCGCTGCTGCTGACTCACTTCAAGGTGCCAATTCTGGTTGAGCCCGGGCTTTCGAACACCGGGATCGCGTTTGCCAACACGAGCCGGACCAGTATCCAGTTGACCCTGACTCTGCACCGGCCGGACGGCCAGATCATCGGCAGCCGGTCCTTGAACCTTTCGCCCGGAGAGCACGTACCGCGTTTTGCCAGCGAGTTCTTCAGCGAAATCCCTGCCCAGCAGGCCTTTAACGGGTTCATACAGGTGGTGGCATCGGAGGCCGTTGCCGCCATCGCACTCAAGCAAAGCGGAGCCCTGTTGACGACATTTCCGGTGGTGCCCGAGTGAGGGCGCAGAACAGTCTGCCGGCAATCGCGCTGCTCCTGGCGTCTTGCGTCTGGAGCCAGGCGGTCGCCCTGTCGGTTGCTCGGAAGGCGATCCGGCAGCGGGACTTCACCTTCGAAGCGAATCGCGGACAGGTGGATTTGAACTACCTCTTCCTGGCGCGGGCGGGCAGGCGAGGGATCGGGTTCTCGCACGACGGCGTATCGATCGGTTTGGGAGGCTCGAAGGAGGGTGTCCAGCTCCAATTTGTCGGATCGGAGCCTTCCTCTGGACCCCGCGGCGTCGAAAAGACCGCCGCCCGGAGCCACTACTTTCGAGGCCGAACCCCGGAGGAATGGCATACCGGCGTTCCCCACTTCCGGCGCCTCGTTTACCGCGACATTTACCCGGGTGTTGATGCCTGGTTTTACAGTCGGGATGGGGAACTCGAGTACGACCTCACTCTCGAGCCCTTTGGAGACCTGTCTCAGGTCGAGATGCGGGTTGAAGGGGCTGATTTGCTGGAACTCGACGAAGATGGCAACCTGCTTATTCGGCAGGGTGACCGCGTCCTGGTTCAAAGTCCGCCCGTTGTGCTCCAGGAAGGGAGGACCGGAGTCCCCGGAACGTTCGAGATCCGGGGCAGACAGAGCTATGGATTTCGGATTCCCGACCGAAACCTGGAGCAAAAGCTGACCGTTGATCCGGTCATTCGGCTGTCGACCTATCTGGGAGGAAGCGCCAGTGAGTCGATCCGGTCCGTCGCCCTCGACTCCGACGGCAACATCTTTGTGGTCGGGGACACCTACTCCGACGATTTCCCGACACTCGACCCGGTACAGTCGGAAAAGCGTGACCGCCCCGGCTTCTATTCAAGTGATGTATTCATTGCCAAGTACAGCCCCGGCGGCGGCGAACTGCTGTTTGCAACCTACCTCGGGGGCGACCGCGAGGAGTATGGGTGGGAGTTGGCCGTGGGGCCCGACGGGACTCCCTACGTCGCGGGAACCACCAAATCGGCCGATTTTCCGCTGGTCAAACCGATCCAGAGCGACATCAACCAAGGCCCGGTGGTCGGTTCGAGAGACGGATTCATCACCAGGCTGTCATCCGACGGTTCCCGGATTCTTTTCTCGTCCTATCTTGGAGGCTCCAGCGACGACAATATCGAGGGAATCCAGGTCGATCCGTCGGGAAACATCTACCTGGCAGGCTACACGCGATCGGCAGATTTCCCGACGTCCAACGCCCTCAAGGCCGGTCTCGACGGTGACTATGACGGTTTCGCAACGAAATTGGCCCCTGGGGGCTCGTCAGTTCGGTTTTCCACCTACTACGGCGGAAGTGGGCTGGATCTCTTTCTGGCCCTGTCGCTCGACGGTTCTGGCAATCTCTGCCTGGGCGGATTGACTGAATCAACCGATTTCCCGGTCTCGGGAGCGGCGCAGCCGGCGTCGGGTGGAGGACGCGACGGCACGGTTGTGAAGATCAGTTCCAGCGGAGGTCAGGTTCTTTTCTCGACCTACCTGGGCGGGGGCAGCCAGGACGAGATCCGGGGCATTGATCGGGGACCGGACGGAAGCATCTACCTGACGGGATTCACAGGCTCGGACGATTTTCCGGTGACTGCCGGCGCAACCGTCTTCGATCGGGAAGGATATGAAAATGCGTTCCTGAGCCGACTTTCGTCGAGCGGAAACCAACTGCTCTATTCCACGTACCTGGGGGGCGGTGGTCAGACCTGGGCGTTTGCGGTGAGGGTTGGGGATGACGGACAGGCCTATCTGGCCGGGTTCACGAACTCCAACGATTTCCCAACGGTCTCCCCGTTGAAGGCCGCGAAGGCCCCCGGGACCAGTGACGGGTTCATTGCGGTCTTTTCGTCCGACGATCCGCCGTCCGTCCTTTTCTCGAGTTCCTTTGGAGGCGATACCGGCGACCCTTCGTCTTCCAGCGAGGATATCTCTGACCTGGATGTGGACGGGGCGGGCAACATCTACCTGGTCGGCCGCACCAACTCGACTGATTTTCCAGTGAGGGATGCTGTCCAGGCAACCTATGGCGGGACCGACGACGGATTCCTGACGATCCTCGAACCGACGCGCGTAGCGCTGTCGGTCGGCACGGCATCGGCACCCCCCGGAAGTACCGCTATCGTTCCAGTGCGGATCGAGGGAGGGGACGGGGTTTCGGCCTTTCGGTTCACGCTGGCTTTCAACCCGGATCTGCTTTCCGTACCGGCGTCCAGAGTGGTCTCCGCCGGTGACCTGGCCGGGAATCACACTCTGAGCTACTCGATTGAGGCGAACCGGATCACGGTAGCCGGCTTCTCGAGCGGCCTTGACACACTGTCGGGATCGGAAGGAGTTTTGGCGAACGTGACCCTTCGACTCGACGGGGGTGTCCCCGTGGGGACCGCCGTCGCTTTCAACCTGGTTGGTGCAGACGTCTCGGACGCGGCCGGTAACAGCCTCGTGCCGGGGCTTTCCGGTGGCTCGGTGATCGCCTCCGAATCGCTCCCCCCGCCTTCAGCCGGCCAGAATGAGATCGTGTTTCCGCAGGTTGCCAACGGGCAGTTTGCCGGGGGCAGCTTTGTCACCACGCTGGTCTTCGTCAACCGGTCCGAGGCGGATGCGGTGGGAGAGATCGAATTCTTCCGCTCCGACGGTTCTCCCTTCGCGCTGACGCTGACCGACAGCCGCACCGGTTCGAGTTTCGACCTGGAGATTCCAGCCGCTGGAGCTCTGTTCCTTCAGACCGATGGCCTGGGGGAACTGGCCTCGGGTTACGCCCCGGTCAGTTCGACGGTCCCTCTCGGCGGCACGCTGATTTTCACCGCCGTCAAGCCGGATGGGAGTTCCTCGTCCGAGACGGCGGTCGGGGTCTCTCCGGTCGGAAAGGCATTCACCCTCCCGCTCCTGGTCGGCGGCGGGTCCAACACCGGGATCGCGCTTGCCAACGTTTCATCCGCCGGTGCGGAGGTCTCCCTGACCCTCCTGGATCCAGACGGAGAAACCCTGGAAACGACCGTTCAGGATCTGTCGGCGGGCCGGCACCAGGCGCTCTTCGCCACCGAGTTGTTCGACTCGCTGACTGGACAGGCCGACTTTGAAGGGCGGATTGAAGTCACATCGCCGACCCCAATTGCCGTAGTTGCTCTCAAGCAGGAGGGAATACTGCTGACAACGTTCCCAGTCCTGGAGCCGAAGTGATCATGATACAACGGCCGGAGGAGAAAGAAGAGCCGGATCGGCGGCGGATCGAGTTTGATGACGAAGATTGCCGGGCGGTTCTGCCTTTGCCTTCTTCTTCCTTCTTGTGGACGGGTCTGGCTGGGGCAAGTCCGGAGGAGAGCTTTCCTCCGCCGTTCTCCGTGCGATGGGTCAGGGCCGTCCCTGGATTAACCTTCAGTCGAGCCGGCCGGTCGAAGCCGAGTACGAAGGGAAGCCCGCGTTCCGGTTTCTTCTTTCATCACAATCGGTCGATCCGTTGTCATTGACGTCGGGATATTTCCGACGAGGACTGTATGCCCGACCTCGTTTGCGGGTATGGCGGGCCGGATGGTGGGATTGTTGCTCTACACCGCGGGAGCGTCGATGCGGTCTATCCCAACAGCCGGGAGGCACTCCGAAGGAAGGCCGAGGGCGTCTTCACCGATACCCCGTTTGAGCCCGGGGCGATGGTGCAGTCCTCGCCTGTCGTTCCCAACTTCATGGCTGCGGGCGACTTCGATGCTGATGGCACCTCGATCTCGTCGTAGTAGCCACGGACGAGGCCGCTCTTTTCCTGATGCCCGGTTCAGGGGATGGACGATTCGGCGCTCCGGAACGGGTTGAGCTTCCGGGTGTTGTGACCGCACTCGTCAGCGGGGAGGTCAACCGCCGTGACGGCCTTGCGGATCTCGTGGTGGGAATCGACGGCAGAGGAGGAGCGACCGTCCTCGTTTTCCAAAGCCCCCGCGGTGCCCTTCGCCAGGAACCCGAAGAGATTCGATTTCCGAGCCGGATCTCGGCTCTTGCCCTCGGAGCCCTGGACGGTGATTTCCCGATTGACTTGGCAGTGGCCGCCGGGTCTGAGGTCAGCATCATCCGGAGAGACCGGGAGCTCTCGATCCCGGCTCGCTACCGGTCGGAGGCTGGGTCGCCGACCCTCATTAGCGTTCCGATGCCGACCGAGGCCATCGATCTGGCGGTTGGAGACTTCACGGGGGACTTCCGCAAGGAGTTGGCGGTACTTACCGCCCGGGGCGAGATTCGCCAGTTGGCTTTCGATCGGAAATCTGGAGAGTTTTGGGAGAAGCCTTTGCTTCAGTTGCCTGCCGGGACCGCCGTTCTTGCGGCTAGTCGAGGTGAGCCGGGTCATCTTCGACTGTCTGCGGGAAACCTCTCGACTTCGCCCCGAAACGAGTTGGTCCTCATGGGGCCGGACTTGGGCCAGGTCCAGGTTTTCATGGGCGCGGGCGGTATCCAAGCCCGGGCCTCGAGCGAAACCTCTCCACCAGAGTTCGCGTCCACATCATTCTCTCTGAGCGAGGCTGCCGTGGCGATGGTCCCCATGCGTTTGACTCCGGACAGCCTCGATGACTGGGTTCTCCTCTCACGGGGTCCCGTGGGGCTGAGCTTTGCGGAAACAACCCCGGTTCTGGACCTTTACGGTCAATCGGTCCAGCGACGAGCGGGACAACAAGAAGGGAGACGGCAGGTGCGATTCCTCGAGTGACCCGGGCGATCAGTGCACCTTCTGGGCGGCGATTGACGAGTCGAATGCCAGCCCCGGACTCGATGCCATCCACTTCTCCGTGACGCAGGTTCTTCCTGGAGGACCGATCCCGAATTTGAGCGAAGGTGCGGTTATTGACGGAACGACTTCCGGCGGCATCGTCGACATGCAGACGTACATCGCGGTTTACTCTGGAGGCACAGTGGTCCGCGGCCTGGCGCTTTGGGAAGGGTCCGGTGTCATCGTCAAGGAGACCACGGACGTATTGTTCGAAGGCAATTACGTCGGCACTGACGCCACCGCAACCCAGGTGGATGACGCCGACATGCGCCTCGATGACGTGCGCGAGGTGGTGATCGGTGGAACCGTTGAGCCGGCCCGAAATCTGATTGTAGGCAACGGCGACGGTATTGTTGTCTGGAAAGAAACCTCGGGGGACATCGAGTTTCTCGGCAACTGGTTCGGGCTGGATCCCACCGGCAGCGAAGTACTGGGAGGTCTCTATCAGGGGATCAGGATTTTTCCGTCCGGCTCCGAAGTGGCGGCCGCTTCAGGAGTCACAATCGGTGGACTCGGATATGGAAGCCGAAACGTGTTTGCCAACACGCTTCGCGGCACTGCCATCTCGATAGACTCGGCCTCAGACCTTGCTATCCGAAACAACTTCGTTGGAACGGACGATGCTGGAGATACCCCTTTAGGATGGAACCTCGGCCTCTACATCAGAAACAGCAACGGAGTCACCATTGGGGGAGCGGCCCCTGGCTCGGGAAATGTTGTTTCCGCCACTAAGGGAACTGGGGTCAAAGTCATCGACTCCTCCGTAGTGCTGATTCAACGAAACTTCGTCGGGACCGACGCGTTAGGGACGGCCGCCCTTGGGAACGGGAGCTATGGCATTGAGCTGAGCGGGTCCCCGGGTACGATCGGCGGGGAGGGTGAAGGCCTCGGGAACATAGTTGCGGCAGCGGCCTATGACGGTATCAACCTCTCGGGAAGCCCTGGAAGCTTCATCCTGGGCAACCATATCGGGACAGATCTGACAGGCAGCCTCGCTTGGGGAAATGGCCGTGATGGGATTCGGATTGGAACTGGGACTACCAACGTTGTGATCGGGGCACCAGGCGCCGGCAACGTGATTGCCTCGAACCTTGAGAGGGGAATCCTCGCGACAAGTCTCAGTGGCGGTGGGAACACGATCCAGTCCAATCGAATCGGCGTCGGGTTGGACGGAACCGCACTTGGCAACTTATTCGAGGGAGTCGCGCTAACTGGCTTGAATTCCTTGGTGGGAGGTGAGGATTCCGCCAAAGGGAACATTGTCGGTTTCAACGGGAAGGCCGGTGTTTCGATCTTTGGCAGCGACACTGAAGGCAATGGCGTCCTCACCAACAGCATCTTCGCGAACGGGGGGTTAGGGATAGATACCGGCGTGCCTGGGGTCGCGCGAAATGATGACTGGGACGATCAGGATGGGAACCTGAGGCCAGAACTTCCCGGTCCTGACTTTCAGCCCTGGCGGCGTCCGGGGGACGCTCGACAGCCGCCCCGATACGCAGTTCCGGATCCAGTTCTTTTCAAACGCCGCGTGTGACCCTTCCGGCTATGGCGAGGGGCAGGATTTTCTGGGTTCTCTGACGGTTACTACCGATGCTACTGGACATGTGGAATTCGATTCTCCATACGCCGGTGACTTCCTCACTGCCACAGCCACCGACCCGGATAACAATACCTCCGAGTTCTCGAATTGTGTGGCCCAGCCTCAGGACACCGTTGAGTTCCTTTCGATCTCGCCCGACGCTTCCTCCGGATTTCCAGTGGTTGGGGCCGACGGGACTGTCACTTTCTCGAACCTCTCCGTCCGTTACGAGTTGACCAGCGACGATTCTGGGACTCTCTTCGTTCGAGTGTTCAGGGACAACAATATCGACCTGGTGCTGGGGGAGGCTTCCCAGCCGGTCACATCCGCCGCAACCGTCGCCCAGTTTGCCTCGCTTGTGGCCCAGAGCGTCACGGAAGAGATCAGCAGCGTTTCGGTTGTAGCCATGCTTCTGCCCGACAGTGCAGCCGACATCACCGCCATCTCGCTTCCGCTTCACTACCTGCGGGAGGACAGCGTCGAGTTTCTGGATTTGACGCCCGACCCCGAGTCGCCGCTCACGGGAGGCGAGTCTGTCACGGTCAATGCGACGGTCCGATACCGGATGACGGGTGGCTCGCAGGGCCGGGTCGAACTTCAGATCCGTCATGGGGACGGGCAGCTTCTGGTCGATCCGCCGTTCGAATTCGTGAGCGAGGGATTGGGGACGGTCGATTTCGAAGTGAGCTTCGACGTCCCGAACGACACCAATCTCCTCTCGGTAGATGCCCTGCTCGTGTCGGGCTCCGGCGGTGAAACGCTGACCGATCCGTCAGTCGAGTACCAGATCGAGCGGATTCGCATCGACTCGATCGATCCCCGACCGGTCTCTCCCTGACCAAGGGGGAGGAGATCGCGTTCGACCTGGACGTCGCGTACAACCTGGTCCGAGATACTAACCACGGGCTGATTCGGGTGGACGTGAAGGACCAGTCGGGTGCGATCCTGCCCCCGATTCCCGAGCTGTCCAACTACGAGTGGCCGGTCAACCGCGGGTCCGGAACGGTCGATCCCGTTACCCGTGTCATCATCCCCGAGGCGGTCACCGGAATCCGGGTCGTCGCTTCCCTTTTCGACACCGGTTCGGGGGGCGAGGTCCTGCTGGCCGACGACCAGAAGCAGTACAGCGTCTCTCGGAAGGGCAAGGTCGTGATTCTCGGGTCCAGTCCCGAGATCCCGCTCGAGTTGGTCCGTGTGACCGCCGAGAGCGCCGAGGGACAGACTGCGACCGACTTGTCTAACAGTTTCGGGATCTACGAACTTCCGCTCTCTCCCGGCGTTTATACCTTCGATGCTGAACCCCCGGCCGATGCCGAAGGGGTGCGCGAACCGGCCGGCCTGGCCGCAGCGGTCTCTGAAGACGACGCGGAACTTCCCAAGATCGAGATGGGAGTCGTCAACCGTCGGCAGGCCGTGATCAACCTTGCCGGACCCTTGCGCGATCTCGGGGTCTACGACGTGGACCGAGTGGCAGGTTTCAACTTTCCTTTCATCGACAAGCTTGGGACGAGCCCCTACGCCGACGAAGTCGCCGCCGCGATCGCCCTAGCGCAGTCCTTCCCCGTTGAACCGACACCGACTGACGAGCGGCTCTACCGGCTCTGGCTGGCGATCGGTGCTGCCCGAAGCATCGCCGCCGATGCCGACTAGATGAGCGATCAACTCGAGGCGGTCATCGTCGACCTGCTTGGCCGATCTGGTGAATCTGGGGAAACTCAACGAGAAGCTGGCCAAGGGGCTCAAAGGCCAGTTCAACAAGATCAGCGGCAGATATTCCGATTCGTGGATCGTCGGTCCGTCGTGATGCAGCCACGGATCTCGTGGCCGCCGCGGAGAATTCTAGTGGCAAGTATACCAACGAGTTGAGGAGGATGGTCGGAGAAGAACCTTCTGGCAGGTGCCGGGGATCCGGCCACGCTACGAGTTTCTCAATACGCTGTTTGTTCTCGGCGCCATGGATCAGTACCCGGCGAACTTTGTCAAGGCAGGTGCCGAGAGACTCGACCTGTTTCGCCTGATGTTGGCTGCCCACTTTGCCTGGCAGACCCAGGGATCATTGCGGAAGGCCGTGGAAACGGCCGCGATCTTCAGTCCCAACGGCGACCGTCTCCCGGAAGAAGCGAATACCGTCCTCTCGGCAATCCAACTCTCCGGCCGCCTCACCCAGCAGAAGCTCGCATCGGTGGAGAGATTTCCTGTCCTCGGCCCTCAGCGTCAACCGAGAAGGTAAAGGTGAAGTCGGAGTTCATCGGCACCTCTCTGGCCGCAGCTTCTGCGGTTGCTGCTCCGGAGCGGCGGCGGTGCTTTTTATTGCGGGGGCCGCGTTCTCGGAATTTGCCGCTGTACTTGCGCTTCTTGAGAAGGCTGGAAAGGGAGTTCGGTTCTTTGACCTCTTGGGCCGCTACGTCGGTCTCATGCGGGAGTGGGAGGCAATTCTCCCCGGGCATTTCAACTGGGCCAGTTTCCAGAAGGAGGTTCACCAGTCGACTTCCAGTAGAGCCGGGTTACGGCCTCCGGCTCGGGTCCATGAGAGTGTTTCCCGGCAGACCGCGCAGGTTGAGGCGGAATTAGCCCAGAGCATCGACACCGCCGCTTCCCTGATTCGTCAGGACCGGTTTGACGATCTGGTCGATCACCTCTCCGGTGACCTGTTTCCGTTGGCCGGTCAGTTCGAGGCTCAGCTTCGCGTCGCGGAGGCGCCCCTTTTGAGCGGCCTCGGTGAACTGATCAACGATCCGGGTTTCAATGACCGTTATGCCGGGCTCTTCGATTCCTCCTTGAGCCTGCGGGTGACGGTGGCCGGGAAGATCATGGGTCTGACGGGGTTCGTGTTTAATGCCGGGATCCTCTCTGAAGCGGACTATTCCGTGCGTCGGGATTCCGTCCTGGCCAGCCTCCAGGAACTTGAAGCCGGGATCACGGCTTACGTCAGCCAACTGGAGGCGTTTCGAACTGACCTGGACGGACAGGGGAAGCTTTCCGCTACGGTTCTGATCAAGTCGGTTGACGTGCTGTCCGAGGGGCAACCGACCTCGACTCTGAACCGGGTGCCGGCAGCAATCACTCTCCGGGCATCCATTTCAAATCTCAGTAACATTCCTGCCGGAGGGCTGTCGGCTCAGCTCGTCGTTCCGGGACTGGGCCCGGATGTGGTGTACTCGAACCAGATCCGCGACCTGCCAACGCTGGCAGCCGGAGCGACGAACATCCTCGAGTGGACGGTGAACTTCAACGGCCCCGAGACGCTGGGACAGCTCGTTCTGCAGGTCCAGCTTCGGTCGTCCGACGGGTCGGTCTACATCCCCGGTTTCTCCGAAGTGGTGTTGCCCGTTCTGCTCGACGCCGACCGGGACGGGGACCTTCTGCCTGACGGATACGAGGAGGCACTCGGACCTCGATCCGGACCGTGCCGACAGCGATCAGGACAACGACGGCGACGGGTTGGACAACCTGACGGAATCGCTGATCGGGAGCAACCCGTCGGCATCCGATTCCGACGGTGACGGCTATGGCGACGGCGAAGAGGTCGACAAGGGTTCGGACCCGCTGCTGGCTGATTCGACTCCGCGGCCGATCGTTCCCGGCGACCTCAACCGGGACGACCAACTCGACGTGCGCGACCTGGTATCAATCCTGCGCTTCCTCCAGGGTGTCGGCCCCGAACCTTCACCTGCTGAACGAGCAGATGTGAATGGAGACGGGAAGATCGACATGGCCGACGCCGTCCAACTTGCAAAGTCGTTGATGGAACAGTCCGAGTGACTCTCCCGGCCCCCGACTCCGCCACAGAGAAGCACCCGTAGCGGCACGCATCCCGGTCGAGCCATCGCCCCCCTCTTCCCAAAAAGGGACAGACTCGTCCTCGAAAGCTCGAACAAGGGACAGGCTCGTTTTCGAACAAGCAAAAAGGGACAGGCTCATCCTCAATTCTTCTTGGCAAAAAAGGGACAGACTAATACGTCTGCGGCTATGAGGGGGATGATCCCGAGGAAGCAAAAGGGACCGTGAATTACTCCGTCTTCGGGGTGCTTTACAATTGGGACGCGGCGCCGCTTGCTGCCCGGACAGGTGGCCACCAGCCCACGGACCTTGAGTGGTCAGCTTTTGGGCCATCGTGGAGGATGCCGATTCGTACAACTCCCTCGGCGCGATGCCGTTTCAGAAGTCGATCCGTATCGAGATCGTCAACCAGATGCTGCTGGCCGTACCGGGCTCCGGACTACGGCATGTGGCAGGCGTAGCTGAATGGGATCAAGGTCGGCAGTCCCATGGACCTGTTCGACGAGACCGTTCGGGGCCGGGAAACAAAACCGGTTCTCTACGAGCGAGGAAAGAAATTGGCGTGCGGCTTTCGGGTCAGCAGTATGGTCCCCAGGAGACCGAACAAGGCCAGCCCCAACGCTGCGAACTGAGCCCAGCTTCCTTCGCCCTGTGACAAGAGCCGACCTCCGTCAAAACGGAGTTCTTCCACCAGGAAGCGAAACACCCCATAGCAGAGAGCCCCGCAGAAGAATACCCGGCCTGGCCGCAGCTGCTTCCGGGTCAACATCCAGAGCAACCCTGCACCGGCCAGGAGAGTGAATGCCGCCTCGTACAGTTGCACAGGGTGGACCGGAAGCGTATTGCGGCTCGACGGGAGTACCAGGCCTTCGGCCAACTGCCCGGCAAACAGCGGCGTGTTCGAGGGGAACTGGATCGCCCAGGGCAAGTCGCAGGTCACGCCCCCACAACAGCCCTGCAGAAAGCAGGCGATCCGACCGAAACAGAGGCCCACTGCCGCGGCGGGCGTGACGACATCGAGGAACTCGAGAAGCGGAGCAGACTGGAATCGAAACGAGACGATCCAAAAGGCCAAGACCAGAAACAGCGCTCCAAACCCCGAGTAGCCCGGGTCCGTCAGTGCCTGCCGACTCCAGGTGCCCTGTTCCAGGAGGTAGAGTCCCTTGCCCCCGACAAAGATCAGGGGCGCCCCAAGGAGAAGCCGAACCAGGGCGGGTTCGACGGGATGACGACTCCGTACCCAAAGGGTGAGAGCTATCAGGAAGCCCGAGGCCAACCCCGCGATCTGAACAAGTTGGCTCACGCAGCCGTCCCCGGGTTTCGAGTGGTAATGGTGATTGTTACCTCGAACTTAGCTTTCAAACCGCATCGGGATGTTCCGGACTTCAGTCTTGACCACCGCTCCGTTCTTTTTCATAGTCAGAACGAGGCGCACGCAGGCCTTGGCGGCGGTCCATTTGTCGAATGGTGTCGATTGGATATTGGGTCCAGTGGGGTCGAGTTGGTGACTCTCGATCCTGCCCCAGAAACTGGTTCCTTCTTTCGATATCGATTTTTCTTCGCCCTCGCAGAAGTAAGTCCATCCGTCGAGCGGGTTTTCGACCTCGATTGAAACAATGGCATTGCCCCTGCTATTGAAGCCGTCCTGGCGAACGATGAAACGGGAGGCGCCGGAACGTAACGGGAAATAGGCCGTTCGAGCGATAACAACCTCTTGACCTTCACTGAGGCTTTTCCAGAGGGGATCGACAAATCTTGCCTTTACTCCAACCTGGAAAGCACTGGAAACCGATGCCGTCCAAAGATCGGAGGCTCCAAACAAACTGGCGTCAGAACTGAATTGCAGAGCAAGGTTTGTGTAATCGGACTCGCTATCCGGGTTGCAGCTCGCGGATTCGAGGACTGGAGGCAATCCCGGGAGGACGCTCCACGAAGTGGCTTCTTGGTTCCTCCCCGCACTGCTCCAGAGCAGTTCGGTGAATACTGATGTCGACTGCCCGGGCTGTTCGATCAAGAAGTAGGCCGGAGTGAACTTGATGTGAAATGTTGAAAGGTCCTCCCAGGTCCCGAAACAACCCAGGTTGGCCAGGTAGAACCAGCCGGCAAGAAATATCGCTACGATGCCGGCAAGGTATCGTACGGGGGTGCTGACAGACTGAAGTTTCAAAGGGTTCCAACCGCTGTATCTCATATTGATTCTCCTGAGGATCGGTGCCTTTCACGTTATTCGATCGGAGCGGTCTCCTGAACTGCGCGAATCCCGGTCTCGGACCCGAAGATCGAAGCCGGAAGCGAGATTGACTCGGCAGCCCAGTAGACCTCGGATCCGGCCGTTGACGGGGCAAAAACCAGGCCGTCAAGGACTAACTCCAAAGAGGTGGGGAATCCGTTGACTCTTGGGATGTCGCTGAGGGTCAGCGGAGCGTAGAACAGAAGAATTCCGTCCGACGAAGTGCCCGTTCCCTTGGACAGGGTGATCCGACCAGCTGGATCCGTTTCCCCCTCTTCCAGGACGGCCAGGCTGATCGACTCGGCCTGGTTCGATTCGAGCCTGACGTCGAATTGCTCCGCCTGTCCAGCCTGGGCTTCCCCCGTGATTGTGAAAGATCCGACGACCGATCCCGCAGCGCCCTGTACCTCGGGCCATGCTGCTCCAAAAAGTGAAAGCTGGAACGTTGCCAGGCCAAGCTGGACCGGAGATTGGCTGGAGGTCAGGTCAATTGTAAACGAGTCGCCCGAGGATCCGGCTGCCTTGACCAGCGTCATTGTCGGGCTGTAGATGGTCAGCGTTTTCAGCTGGTTCGAAGCCGACTGCCCATTGAAGACCTGGACGGTTCCGGCTTGAGCGGCGGTAGGAACATAGACCTCGAGCCCCTGATCAACAAGTGTCGGGAAGAACGCTGGCAGGTCACTGCTTCCATCGGGCTTGAAGGTTACATCCGGTTCCGCACCGAAGTTCCCTCCCTGCAGCACAAAGGTCCCCCCTGGAGACGTGTAGAGTGGGCGGGAAGAAGTCAGGAAGGGCGAACCCGCGGCTGCAGGCGTGAAACTCTGAGGCTGCGTCGTCGTGCGCACAATTCGGACGGCATCCTCCGTCAGCTTCTGCGAGGCCGACGTATAGACTGTTTCGATGGTTCTGGTTCCCGCTTGTGTGGGGGCGTTGATCAGGCCATCCCGCAGCAGCAGATCCAGTTCCAGGCCGAAACCATAGTTCCAGTCGCCGTTGGAAGCTCCCGTTGGGCCGAGTTCGATGACCAGGTTGCCCGTCGCCTGCCCTGTGATCTTTCCCGACATCAGCACGGTACCCGGCTCGATATTCTCTCCGGAAATCACTACGTCGAATGTCAGTGAGTCGGTTCGTGTTGAAATGAGCTTGACTACGCCTCCCGTTGAGATCACGGACCCATATTTCAACAGGTAGACTCCGTACCCCAGTTCAGATCCAGCCGGGAAGTTCAGGTTTGCCCCAAGGCCAGTTGCGGAGGCGCTGAGCTGGTTGAGCCCAAGGTCAATCCCGCTCTGTTCGATTCGCCACCTGACCGCGGGAGAAGTCGACGTAAGGGTCTGCATGAACTCGAAAACCGAGACGGGGGCGAAGCCGTGAACCGGGTTGACCGTGGGTACCGAAGTCGTCAGGAGGCCGGTCTGGCGCAAGGTGAGCGCCACGGTGCCTTCGTCGCCACTGATGAGCACTCTGCCGAGCAGTTCCTGAATCCCTGAGACCTCGCTGAAGAACTCGTCCAGGAACAGAGCCTGTTGGGCCAGGGGCTCGAGGGTAATCTCCTTCCCCGCCTTCTTTGCCCCGCTGCCGTCGTACAGGGAGATGGTTACATCCGTAGAGTCATCCGGGTTACGGTTTGCCAAAGCGAGACCGGTGCGCGCATCTGCAATCGAATCTGCAATCGCGTTGATCGGACTGGTCCCCGGCGCCGCATTGACGCCGACTTCAGTAACGACCTGGCCTGCCCCCGGATTTTGGATCTGGTAGATCGCGGAACCGGCAACCCCGGCGTCCGCGGTGATCCGTGCCCACCCGGTCTTGAGGGCACCGCTTCCCTGGGTCTGAAAGCGACGCACCCCTCGCGGATTCAGGTTGAAATCGAACGAACTCGCCGTCTGGTTGCCGATCGATACGGCCATTGGGCTCCCGTCGGCTTTGATGAACTCCAGGGTCCCCGTTATCGGGTCGGCTCCATTGTTGAAGACAATGACACTGGTGACGATCCGGAGCGGGGCAGCGGTTCCGTCGGCGATTTGAGGAAAGTCGAGTTCTGTGACGGCATCCCTGGGATTCCGGGCCGGCACCATGGGCACCGAGGTCAAGAGAGCGCCCAGGGTCCGCAGAGTGATTCCTGTCACGGGCCGGTTGCTCTGAACCACAAGCGAACCTTCGAACTCACCGATTCCGGAAGTTCCGCGGAAGAGTTCAGTGACGAACTTCGCCAGGTGCTCCCTGGGCTGAAGGGTGACAGCCGTACTGGCTTTGACAACACCCGTTGAATTGTAGAGTTCAAGTGTCACGTTGGCCGTGTTTGACTCGTCGGGGTTGACGAGTGCCATGGCGGTGTCGGCATTGCCGAGAGTATCGGCAAAGAGAGTGAATTCCGTGTTCTGGATCGATTCTTCGACGCCGACATCGCTCAGGATTCCGCCACTTGTCGTGCGAAGGGAAAAGCTGCAGGTCGCTGCCAACGGCTGGTCGGAACGAAGCAGAGCCCATCCGCTCTTGACGCTCCCGGTGCCGGACGTCACCAGCCGCTTCATCTGTCCGGGAACGAGCGAAAAGCTGAAGCTCGAGGCGGACACTTTGTCGATTGTCAGCGTGAGTGCTCCTCCGGCATTTTCGTAGAACTGAAGCGTGGCTGCGACGGGGTAGGTGGAGTCATTCACGACGGTAATCGAGGTTTGCATGAACTGGTTGGTACCCTGAATGGCGCCGTCAGCGATGTGGGCGAAGATAATCCGCCCGCCTGTGCTCGCGATCTGGTAGCCGGGAGGGGTCGCCAATCGATCAATCTCCCCGATCTCAACGGGTGACCGGAGAAGTCGTCGGAATTCCGGAATCTTTTGAAGGTATTCTCCTCTAATTGGTGAGGGGGCACTCTCCAGCACAGCCTGGACGGTGGCCGGCCCTCCGCCTCCAAAGGGACGGGATCGTGCCCCGATCAGAACCAGGGCAGCGAGTGACATGATGGCCAGGGCACAGAGGGTGAAGAGACGGTTCGGTCGCAAGATCTGTCGCATAGCACCTCCGTCGAATATCAGAGAAATTTGCCGCTGCAGGAGGGAGAATCAGAATCTCCCTGGAGACGAGCCCCAAGTTTCTTCCTGATCCTGAAGCCGTAACCGACTTAAGAACGCCCGGTTGGCGACTTTGACAATGGTCCCGATCCATCGGGTGTCGGCCACAGGAGTATTCCAGCCGATTTCGTTCTCACAGAGACACTATCCCGGCTATCAATCTGTGTCAATAGAGTTCTGTGTCTGACTTGGCATAAATAGAAATCGGGAGACGGTGAAGTCCATGGAGGTTCGAAGTGGAGAAAGGGACAGACTGGTTTTGGCCTGCTGGAGTTACCTGAGCGCGGCCAACTCTCCTTGTTGATCGAGTTTTTCCGTCAGAAGATCTTGATAGTGCCGAATGCGTTCCACGAAAAGCACTGGTTCGTGACCTCGGGCATAGCCGTGACGAAGCCGACGGTAATATTTCTTCTGGGTCAAGTGGGGCAGCACCTCTTTGAGGGAAAACCACCGGTTGGGATTTCGGTCGAGGTCGATCGCAAGTCGACGGGCGTCCTGGAGGTGTGAGAATCCCACGTTGTAGGCTGCCAGGGCCATCCAGAGACGGTCTGGACTCTGAATGAATGACGGGATCCTCTGAAAGAGTTGTCGGAGGTATCGGACTCCGCCCAGCGCGCTTTGCTCCGCGTCGAGGCGGTTGGCGACTCCGAGCGCCCGTGCGGTTGATCGGGTCAGCATGAAGAGTCCGCGGACTCCGGTTGGACTCGTGGCCTCAGGATTCCATTGGGATTCCTGATAGGCGATGGCTGCTATCAACTGCCAGGGGAATCCGGCGTCTGAAGCTGCTTTTCTGAAAAGCGGCTCAAATTTCTCCAGCCGGCTTTCCATCCGATCGAGGAACACCCGGGTGTCGTAATAATCGAATTCATCAATGTGGCCGTAGTAACGGTTCAATATGTCGCTGAGCCTTCCCGACTGTCGAAGTGTCTCAAACCATCGATCGAGTTCTTCCGACGGCACAGGACTTCCTTGGGGCATATACCAGACCAGGGAGCGTTTGCTGCCGATGGAAAACGCACGCTCGATCTCGGGAAAGTAGCGCTGGTTGATGTCCACAATGTTCGAATCCGCAATCGTGCAGTCAATCTGCTCTTCCCAAACCTTCTGAAGGAGTTGCTCTGTCGAGAGTTCTCTCGTCGTCCATTTCAGGTCGGGGATAGTGGATTTGAGGTTCTGCAGTGTCTCCTCGTAGCTGCTCTCTTTACCAATTGCCAGCCGAACGCCGACAAGTTCTGCGGGGGAATCCACCTCTGACGCCTTACTGCAGACACAGATCTCGGAGACTTCCTGGTATGCAGGCCCCGCCTGGAATCGGTCGGACCTGGATTCAGTCAGGGTGAGGCCTGCCGCCGCCAGATCGGCTTCGCCCTGCTCCAGCTTCTGGAGAATTTCGTCAATGGTATCCACGATCTGAAACCGTACCGGGACATCTCGCGCCCGGGCAAACACTTTGACCAGATCGTATTCGGGACCGGCCGGATTGCCGTTCTGATCTTCGTAATACGTTGTAGGCGCCATCCGGGTCAGGACCACCAATTCCCGTTCGATTGGCTCCAACCGGGAATGGGTCTGACAGCCAGAGAAGGCCAGAAAGAGGAGCAGCGAGGGACCTATGGGGAATCTCATGAAGACTCGACCTGAAAAGGTGGAAATTTTATAAGTATTTTATTATTATAATGATACTGCGATTTTCCTGCAAAGTTTCGGGCTGCGATTGTCAGCAGTAAGTCAAGATGTCCGGTTGTGAGAGCTGATCGTAGTGTCGTTTTTGACGATGCGCGTTTCCTGGTGGGAGAAAGTCTTCTCCAGGTCCGCTCCGGTCGTTCCCACGAAGGCCGTCCCCTTCTCTCTCGCGGTTACCGTAAATTGCTAGATAGGGACAGACTCGTGCTGTCGCTGCAACTGACCCGATCGCCAACCATTCCGCCTGTCGGCTTATGCATTCAAACAGGCTGATTCCTGTTGCCGCCGCAGCGGCACTGGGCGGGAACCAGTCTGTCCCTTGTTCTTGTTCACAGCCTGGGCGGGAACCTTGTTCTTGTTCACAGCCTGGGCGGGAACCAGTCTGTCCCTTGTTCAAATCGAGTTCTTCCGACGACATAGGACTTCCTTTTTTCCATCGACAGCAACCCTCAGAAGAGCTCCCGGAAATGGGGATCAAGTCATTACGCTTCAACAGTCTTCCCTGTCTTTCCCGCAGATTTCCAGTGGCTTCTACAGCGGCATTCGGAGATTAATTCGCCAAGCCACTTCATCGAAATCCAATTTGCCTTTACACTCAACTTGCCGGAGGAATGCGTTTGAGGTCGATGCTACGCCTGCTGATCGTGATGTCGCTGGTTCCAGCCTCCCTGGGGCAGGCAGTGGTGAGGGTCCCCGAAATCAGCGGGCTTCCCGGCACCACCGTCAATGTCCCGGTGATGATCGATGGAGCGGTTGACCTTTCCGCGCTTCAACTGACTCTCGAGTATGACCCGGCGAAACTCAGTGTCGAATCGGACGACTGGGTCCTTTCTGGGAATGTCCTCTTCGACCACGGGCTGGATGTGGTTCGTGAAAGTGGCAAGGTTCGGGTCATGCCTTCTCTCCATCCCTCGACCTGCTGAAGTCAGACTCCGGACTGCTCTTCCAGGTCGTCATGCAGATCGACTTCGGCGCCGGTTTCGGAAACCGGATCGATTGACGCCCGAGGCTTTTGACCCGGAAACCAGCCGCTGGGTTCCGATCGGAAACGCGGCCGGGTACGACAGCGACCTCCAATCCCTTTTCTTCGACCTCCAGCTGGACCCGGCGCTTTCCGCGGCCTCGGGGGCGGGACTTCGGGACGGGACCGAGATCCCGCTTCAGGCAGGCCCTTCCCACGAAAAGCGGGTCCGGGTCCGCGCGCGCAAGTACACCTCTCTCCGTTCGGCCTATCGCCAAGGATCGAGTTTCCAGGTTTACTACTACCCCCCGACCGGCGGTTCCGACGCGGTGCTCGACGATCTCACCTGGGACAGCAGGACCGGAAACGCCAGCGATCCGGACATCCCCGACTCTATCGAAGACCTGGACATCGCCCTCAACGACGCTTACGCCAGGCTCCTGACCTTCACCGACCCGAGCGGGACGAGGGTTTTCAGCCCCGAATCGGCGCCGATGAGCGCTTGCGTCGAAGACCTCGGACCCGGAATTGAAGGTCAGACGAAGCTGGGCGGAGGCTGGTTCTGCGATCTCTATATCAGCAACCAGCAGCTCAGAACCTGGGACCAGATGCGCGGCGTCGCCGGGCATGAACTGGTTCACGTACTCCAGGGCCAACACTATTCCTCTAACCTGCACGCGTGGGTCTACAACCAGTGGTTCGTTGAGGCAGCCGCCAACCACTATTCAGCCCGCGCCGTCCAGTTGAGCGACGCGGAGAGAATGGAGCTTTAGGGGGGCGCCGCCTCACTCGGTTACGACCGCGCCGCCCAGTACCTCGACGTCTCGATCACGACCGGCAGCGAGGGCAGCATGTACACCCTGGCTCATTTCCTGGACTGGTTGAAGCTGCGCACCGGCTCGGAAGTGACCGCCGCTGCCCTGAGACACGGTTCCACGTCGGACCTGATCAACCTGGGAGCCGGAATCCAGGCGGCCGGAGCACCCGGCCTGACCTCGGCCTTCGGGGACTACGTCGACGAGATCCTGAAGACCCCGCAAGCGTCCGAAGGACTCCACGGCGCCATCAAGAGCCGGATGGCGACCCTGGCGACGCTCAGCCTCTCGGGCCTGCCCCGGTTCACGTTCGACAACCGGAACCGGCACACCTTCGTCCTCTACCGAAGGACCCTGCCCCCCCTTTCCGCCTCGCACCTCCGCCTGCAGGCGAACAACCCGGACCCGGCCCTCCTCGTCATCGATGCCTCCGCTTCGGCTGACCGGGCCCTGGAATGGCTGGCATACCCCTTTCTCGGAACTGCCGATGCCGCTTATGACGAGGTCACGCCGCTCAGCTCGGGACTCGGTTTTCGCGACTTGCGCAGTTCCCCCCTGGCCATTCCCGACATGGGGAGCACCGGACCCAACACCGGTCTCGAGTTCTCGCTCGTCAACAGCGGCACGACCAGCGGCGTGTTCACCCAGATCGCCTTCTACCTCCTCCTGGCTCCGCGTGTTACCCTGCACAGCCCGGATTCCGTCACCTGGACGACGGAGGGAATCGGCGACATACCCCGAGGTTACATCCAGGGGTACCGGATCCACCGAAACGGCGTGGTCCTTCCCGGCGCCGAACTCATCCCGCTGGGGCCCGGGCCGGAACAGGCTCACGCCCTGCCGGACGGCAGTGGCCAGGACGAGATCGTGGTCTCGGTCGTGGACCGCTTCGGCAACGTCTGGCCTCGCGTGACACCCCAGGCACCGCTGGCGGTCAGTTCCGTCGATCCGCGGGAAGGCCCGGTCGGAACGTCGGTGACCGTCCAGGGAAGTGGCTTCGGCGCCGTCCGCGGCGGCAGTACCGTGACCTTCGGCGGTGTCCCCGCCACTGCATACCCGGCCTGGTCCGACTCCCAAATTGAGGCAGGGTCCCCGGCGGTGCCAAAACGGGAGCGCTGCTCCTGAACGTCGAGGGGAAGACGGCCGACGCCGGGCAGTTTACGGTGCGGACTCACACGATCGCGGGCTACCTGCCCCACCAGGGCTACCCCGGGGATGAAGTCTGGATCGCCGGCACCGGGTTCGGAGAGAATCGCGGCGTTAGCGTCGTCCGCTTTGGGGGAGTCCCCGCCGACTCCTACATCTCGTGGAGCGACACCGAGCTCCAGGTCCGGGTCCCGGCGGCCGGCCTCACCGGAGACCTGGTCGTTTGGGTGGCCGGCTCCGATGTCACGGCCGGGCCTTTCACGATGCTCCAGCCTCCCCAGACGATCACCGGGTTCGCTCCGTCCGAAGGGCGAATCGGGGATGAGGTCACCATCACGGGAAGCGGGTTTGGTGATTCCGGGTTTGTCTCCTTCGGGGGGCTTCCGCGACCTGCCCGACCTGGACCGACACCGAGATCATCTGCGCCGTGCCTGCAGGTGCGCAGACCGGATACCTGGTGGTCGAAGTGGAGGACGTCCCGGTCGTAGCCGAAACCTTCTACATTCTGGCCGGGTTTGAGATCACTTCCATCAGTCCGCCGGAAGCCCACATCGGAGAGGAAGTCACGATCACCGGCACGGGGTTCGGTAACGATTGTGGAGATTCCCGTTGCTACGTCATGCTGGGCGATCTCAAGATCGACTTCTTCTGGGGATGGGAGCCAAGCGAGATTCGATTCACCATTCCCAGTGAAGCGATTTCAGGTGATCTCTGGCTTTACTCCGAAAGCGTTGGGGTCGAATGGGGCCGCTACATTGTCAGGCCCAGAATCTGGACACAGCCTGACCAAGAAATGCTCTGGCCGAGGTCTCCCGTCACAAGTTGGGGTGATGGGTTTGGAGAGCAGCACCCCTCGAGTTCGGTCACTTTCAACGGTGAGGCGGCACAGCTTTATGCAGAGTGGCAACCCGGCAAGGTCTCTCCTTACGTCCCGGACAGCGTGTTGGGTAAGGATGAAGTGACCGTGATGCTCAATGTGGGAGGGGTGTCAGAGAAGGTCGGGGATATCAAGGTTGGGGATGTTCTGCAGTACCTCAAGGACGAGTACCGCAGCTTCAGCGCGTCGGTCTGGGAGCCCAGTTTCAACGAGTACAACTCAGAAGGCGCCGCTATTAGGCTCGGGGACGGAAGCGCGATCGGCCGGGTCAGCGTGGAGAACGCCGGGGCCCTCCCGCTGAATTGGACCGGGAGTCCAACGGGATTCAAATTCGACGTCGAGTTCACGGAACAGCAGGAAGAGAATCCCTGGGACGCGCCGCCGTACACAAACACAACGACCGTCAAGATCACCGGGCAAATCAATCTCAACTCCTATCACCCGACTGTCGATGTCACCGCCGAGTATTCCTTTATCGGCAAGATCCGTGATCCACAGCTGATCGACTACTCCAACCGCCGGCTTGTCCAGATACAGGGCCTGCCGCTCGCGGTCGCGCCCGATCACCCGGTACTGCTGCCTTCCGGGATCGACGGACACTGGTCGGCATCCGGGAATGACGCCCAGCCCCGGGTCACCCAGGTGCACTACACCGTCAAACGAGGGGACGCTGAAGTGGTGGGGATCACGACGCTTGATTGGGAAAGACTAAAGGCAGGCGTCAACTTCGGGAAAGGCTCATGGTGAAACGCGAGAGCACGAAGCCGCAGAGGTCCCGGGGTTTCGAGCCCACAAGAGGGGAGAAATGTGATGAAGAGGATACTGGTATTCTTGCTGGGAATAGTGCTGAATCCAAGCGCATTCGGCACCGTACATGTCCGGATACCGGATGTGAACGGGTTGCCCGGGACGCCGGTAATCATACCGGTCATGGTGGAAGACGCCACTCAGATCTCGACCATGTTCTTCAGCTTGTTGGAATTCGACTCGGCCGTGCTGACCGTGGCCAGTAAAGACGACCTGGTGAAGGGTGACCTCCTCGGGGATCACAGCGCCGGGGCCGGGGTCAAGGCCGGCAAGGTGAACGTCACCATCTTCTCCTCTTCACGGGCGTCGTTTCGAGCCGCGTCCGGTACCGCCGCGCAGGTCGTGGCCGATATCGACTTCGGCGCCGGGTTCGGATCGAGCCACAACCTCACGCTCGCCAACGTGGCCGCCTACGATTCGTCCGGCGCGGAACTCGCGACCCAGGTAACGGCGGGAAAGCTCAACATCACCAACCAGCCGAACACGCCGGGCGCCGATCAGAACCTGGCCGTCTTTCCCCAGTTCGTCAACGGGACCTTTGCCGGGGGCCGGTTCCAGACCCAGTTGATGTTCGTCAACTTCACCAACGCCACTTCCGACGTCGAGATTTCCTTTGCCCGCTCCGGAGGGGTTCCCTGGGAGATCCAGATGGAGGGCGGGCAGACCGCATCCACCCTGACGCTCTCGGTTCCCCCGAGCGGCACCAGGTTTCTCAACAGTGCCGGGACCGGGGACCTGGGGGCGGGGACCGCCAGCCTGGTCGCCACGGCCCCCCTTGAGGGCCGGATCGTCTTCGAGCTGTTCGACCCGTCCGGCAAGAGCATCACCGCAGCCGGCGTTTCCGCCTCCTCGCTGGTCAATTTCTTCGAGATCCCGATCGTTTACAAGGCTGCTGTCTACGACTCGGGGATCGCCCTGTACAACGTCAACGACTCCCCGGTGGTGGTGCAACTTCGTGTCAAGGAAGTGGATGGGGACGTTCTCTCCACCCGCACTGTCACCCTGCATCCGTACGAGCACCTGCCCCAGTTCTCCAGGGAGCTTTTCGCCGCGATTTCGGCACTGCCCGAGTTCCAGGGGTCGATCGAGGTGACCGCCAGCCTCCCCATCGGCGCCGTGGCTCTGAAGCAGGCCGGCCTGGTGCTGACTGACCACCTTCGACATCACCGTTCCCCAGCAGAGGTAGGATCATCATGAAGCGAATCAAGCCAGCACTGCTTGCCGTTTTCCTGCTGACGCTGCCAGCCCAGGCACGGGACTGGGAGTGGGTGTCGGGGGGGGATTTCTTTTCCATCGCGGTCCAGAACCGGGCGACCGCCGACCCTGCGGACGACGTCGTCTGGCTGGGGGGAGACCTGCTGGTCAAGGGGGTGCAGCAGGATGGGGACTGGGTCTGGACGCAGGTCGCGCCCGAGCTGACTGAGGATAGCTGGATCAGCGGACTCGTCTTCTTCGAGGGCGGCTACGCCATGGCGCAAACCCTGTCCGGGATCGCCTACAGTTCGAACAGCGGAGTCAGCTGGACCGTCCACGCGCTTCCCGACTCGATCGCGTATCTCAACCGTATTCAGATGACGGGCCCCCTGCGGGCGTACGCGGTTGGAAGAAACCCGGTCGGCCAGGCAATCCTCGCTTCCATGCTCGACGGCGGGGCCAGTTGGGAACTGCTCTACGACTCGGGTGAGTGGCCGGGCGAGTTCACGGGTCTGCAGATTTACGGGGACGGGCGTGCCACCCTGGTGGGCAACTACTATTCCGACTGGATGGGATGGCTGGGGGTGATCATCGAGACGGCCGATGATTTCCAGACCGTCTCTCGACGCGACTATGACGACCAGCGTCTGACGGCGCTGGAGGCCCCGACTCGGACGGATCATTATGCCTTGGGTGGTCCCGAGCTGCCCGGAGCCCAAAGGCCGATCCTGGTTTACCGACACGGGGAGAATGGAATCTGGCAGCAGTCCACTCTTCCAGCCGATATC
Organism: uncultured Acidobacteriota bacterium; assembly: GCA_963777605.1. Classification (GTDB taxonomy): domain Bacteria; phylum Acidobacteriota; class UBA6911; order RPQK01; family JAPXNP01; genus CAVZRV01. The sequence goes on along the minus strand of CAVZRV010000028.1, from coordinate 66,927 downwards.
TTCCAAGTCACCGATATGGCGTTCGTTACGGCCCTGCACGGCTGGGTGACCGGGAGTTTCAGCGACCTTGACGTCGGCGCGGGAGGTGTCCTCCTCGAGACCGTGGATGGGGGAGAGACATGGAACCGCACCGATTTCTGCCACAACTGTGTGACCCAGCTTCCGATCGTTAGGGAACCAGTGAGCGTTCTGCATTATGTGGCGGTAGCAGGTGGAGGGCTCTTTGTCAGTCAGGGTGCCGGAGCCTGGCCCTGCGCCTCCGGTCTTTGCCAGGAAAGGGTTCTGACCAGCAGCGACGGCCTGCAATGGGATCGCGTGGAGAAGCTGACCGGCTTCAGCTACGTGGACATCGATCTCTCATCCGGCTCGCTAAAAGGGCTTGCCCTTGGTTTTGACGGAAGCTTCTGGAACAGTTTCACACAGACTCTTTCCGGAGGATCGTGGCAGAATCCGCTCTTGCACGAGATCCCATGCCCGTTTCCCGGGATGTGCCCCCCTCGCTGGGCTGGGGTCAAGATTATCCAGAATTCCGAAGTCTGGACATTGACGGAGGGCTACGACCCGCCTGCCGATTTGTTGAAGTCGCTAGACAGCGGGGCGACCTGGGCTCCGATTGATGCCGGGGAGGAGGGCTCGTACCAGCAAGCGATCCTTTCGGTCGCTTCCCCCGATTCGATCTGGACCGCAATTACAACGAGCGACAGCGCGGGCAGGATCATCGCCACCAGTGATCGGGGCACGACGTGGACTACAGTCCGGGATGCCGGCCCCGGGAATCGCTACACCAGGGTAGACCACGTCAGCGACACGCAGTACTGCGCCGTAATGCGGAGCCATGGCCTGCACCAGGGACGGCGGCCAGACCTGGTCCTACCCCTCCGGGCCCGCGACGTACACCGGCCTCCAGTTGCTCGACGAGGAGTACGGCTGGTCGGTTGGCGCAGGACAACAGGGCGGCGTTGCAGTCTACCGGACAACCAACAAGGGAACGACCTGGAACCAGGTCGCGCAACGCGATCAGACGGCCCTCGATACCCGGGACCAAATTCGGTTTGTCAACCGCCAACAAGGTTGGCTTGCGGTCGGTGCCAACGCGGACGGCTCGAACCCGGCACGCCTGCTGAAGACCATCGATGGCGGAGAGACTTGGACAGGCGTAACGGACGGCGGCTACTTCGGCAACGACCAGAACGGATTTGTCTTCGACGTTGCGCCCGACGGCACCGGCTGGCTCACCTCCCGGCACAGCGGGATGCTTTTGAGAAGGTCGGCATCCGGAGCGACAGCCCCAGGCGACGCTAAGGGAGACGGCAAACTCGATTCCGGTGACCTGCTCGAAATCGTCAAGGTGCTCAGCGACGAGTCCGCAACCGGCGCGAGAGTCGACTGCAATCAAGACGGGAAGACCGACGTCGGCGACCTCATCTGCGTCATCCTGAAGCTGGAGGATAAGTAGGCAGAGGGGCGCTAAGAAGAGAGCCGTTGGACCCCGGGGTTGGCTGCCTGACCCGACGGCTGGCTGCCACACCAAAGGAAGCGGGGGCGCGTTCCTTACCCCCGCCTCTGTGTCCGGTGGCACCCTGGCCCACCGGGCACACCAGGGTTGGTCGTCCACCGAACGGACCGGGGTTGGTTGCAAACCGAACGGGCCGCCGGGCATACAGAGGCAGGCCCTCCCTGGGCCTGCGTTCCCGGCACTGCACCGGACCCCGGGCGACGCGTTCCTTACCCCCGCCTCTGTGTCCGGTGGCGCACCAGGGTTGGTTGCCGACGCCCCTGTTTGGAAATCGATCTAACGGATCGCCGTGGGCGGCACTGCCGAGAACAGGGTCGGCTGACCGTTGGGCCCGACCGCCCCGAACAGCACCTGCGCCAGTATGGGCTGATCCGAACGCACCAGAACGTAGCCCCCTGCCTCTCCGGCCGTCTCCGGAGCCAGTTCCACGACGAGCTTCGACAAGCGTTCTCCTGCGCCCAGTTCGAGCTGCGCACGGCCGGCCAGTTGGCCATTCGCCCGCACGACATCGATGGTCAGTTGTGCGTCCACGAGTCCGGGATTGAAGAAGGCCAGGCCGGTGAAAAAGCCCTCGAGGTTGGCGAACTGGCTGAACACTGCCTCATTGAATGGAATCGACTGAAGGGGCAGTGCGGCGGCGTACTGGAACGCCGTCGAATCTCCGAACAGCACGTCGCCGACAACGCCTGGCCCCTCGCTGACGGCCTGTAGAGACCCGATCAATACCAGTTGATCGGCAGCAGCGGCCGACGAAGCGGACCCTGCGGCCGAAGACGCGAACAGAACCGCCGCATCCTCCTCCAGGCTTTCGCCCGGGCCCAGTGTCCGGAACACCGGGTCGGCCAGGCGGTCGCCGTTGTCGGCCGTGGCCGTCAGGGTGACGGTCCGGCTCTGGTTGCTCGTGTTGATCAGCTTGATGCTCGTAAACAACCCGGGTGCGCTGACCAGCTGGGCCGAGAAGAGCTCATTGCTCGGCGACTCGGTGGCGGGAGCCAGACCCATGGTCGTGTTCTGGTCTCTCAGGCTGATTCTCTGGAAACCCACGATCCCAGCTCCGTCCGTGACCTCGGCCTCGACGTAGCCTTCGGACGCGGCAATTCCAAATAGCTCGGATACCGTCTCGGAAAGAACGCCCTTCCCGGCGATCGTGCGGCTGGAAGTCTTCCGCGTGCTCCCGTCCGGCTCCTTCAGAGAGAAGGTGACCGCAGCCGATTCGGAATCCGGGTTGGCCACTACCAGCAGGGTGGAAGCCGGCTGGCCGCGGTAAGCGGCGTCACCCTCGAAGACCCTGGTGAACCGCAGCGACCGGGACGCTTCGGGGATCGCCACCGAGCCGTCAAGCCTCGACGCATCGCCGAACTGGAAGAAGCTTCCCAGCCGCGGATTATCGGTATCGAGAACGATCCATCCGAAGCGGCTGGTAAAGGATGCGAGCCCCGAAGAGTTCGCTGGCCAGGGAGGCCAGCTGCGTCTCCGGCTCGAGCAGGCGGGAGGCCGGATTCTGGGGCAGTGCGAGATCGGCCCCGGACGCCCCCATCGCCCGGAAGTTCAGGTTCGCCAAGGTTTCCGAGAAATTTGAGACGGCGACGCCGACAAACGTGGTCGAGTCGGGCTGAAAGAAGGGGAAGTAGAGGTCGGCGATGGCGGACGGTCCTCCGAAGATCTCGATGACGCCATTCTCGGTCAGGTCGTGGTCGCCCCTCCCGCCGTCGACGAAGTGGAGCAGGATCCGGTCCGCCAGAAACTCCGCCCCGGTCGTCCCGTCAAACAGGAACTCGTACCAGTGCTCGGTCGGGTCGTCCGGAGTCGGGCCGTAGTTGTACCAAGTCGTCGTCTTTACTCCGTCGGCGAGATTGACGGTCAGCGTGACCGAACCACCCGGGGAAAGTCCCTGGAGGCCTGAACATGCCAGTCCCTGAGAGGAGGTCGTCCCGGTGCTGACCCGGAGGGAGATGTCTCCCGGACGCGAATTCCGGTTGGCGAGGTCGAACTGGCCGCATCGGGGTTCCCTCCAGTTCAGGTCAGTGCGATCGGTGGATGACCGACGTCCCCGCCGCGGTTGAAAATCGCCGGGGATTGTTCTCGCCCTCGCCGGGGAGTGAATCCGGGGAGCCGTCGCCGTCCTGGTCGGCACGACTCCCACCGAAAGCGAAAACGGGGAAGTGCTGTTGGCGGCGTCTGTACGTCGTAGCGGTGATCTGCTGACCGGCGGCCAGCGGAACCGGGGAGAAAAAATCGAAGCGGGATGCGCCAGGCCGAATAGGGCAGGCTTCCCACGTAAGTTCGCCCCTGCCGGCTGCAATCCCCGGTCCCAGGGCAGGGAGGGTTGGAGTAGAAATCGAGAATCCCCTGCCGTGGAAGGGGTCCGGAAGAAGGTTCCCCACACTCGTCCCCCGGAACTCGCCGGACAGAACATTCGGGAGGATCGTTCCCTGGTTTCCCCCGGCAAGCCGGATCCCGGAATCTTCGTTCTCCGAATATGCTGTTGAACCGAATTGAGTTGCCAACGCCCTTCGTGACATTGACTCCGATTCGGTTCCAGGCAATCGTATTTGCGTCGGCTACGGTGAACCTCCGATGCGGTTGTCGGAACCGCCTCAATACTGATGCCGTTTCATTGCCGATCCCGCCCGTGCCACCCCGGTCAGTCCCCACGCGATTGCCTTCAATTCGATTGGAAACGGCGCCGCTGCTGATGAAGATTCCTTCATTCCTGTTCCCCGAGATCAGATTTCCTTGGCCCGCCTTCCCGACGATCTTGTTAGAGGCGTACCCGTACAGTGCAATGCCGACTCTCTGGGGAGCGTGGTCGCCCGGGTCAGGAGGTGAGGAAAATCCGTCCACGATAGGTCCAACGAAGTTTCCTGATAGCTCGTTGCCCGACGTAGATCCCTCGAATTGAACACCAATGAAGTCGTTACCGGAGATTACGTTGCACGGGCTTACGCAATCGGATTCCGGAAAGGGCCCTCCACCAATGATATTTCCGGACGCGTCCCAGACTTCCAGTCCAACGAACTGCCGCGAGTAGCTGGTCTCTGAACCGAGCGGAAGGACGACCGCCGCTCGCCCGGTTACGTCCACTCCGATGTAGTTTCCCTGCACTTTGTTTCCGGTTGAGCTCTTCCCCCGGATGGAAATCCCGACGGATTTGTTGCCGGAGAGCAGGTTCCGGGCCGCCGGATCTATGCCCGCCGATGATGTTTCGCGGAGCCCCCTGATCAACGTCAATATTTTCACTGCCGATGAGGATGCCCCCCTTTTGCACCCGGAGATCCGTCCAGGTCACAGGTGCGGTGCCAGTGACATCCACACCCACGTGGTTCCCCTGGACGAGGTTCCCCTCCGACGTCGCTCCCCGGATGACGATCCCATAGCCATGATTACCGGAGATGACGTTCGTGGCGCCTTCCTCGAGACCTCCGATTTCGTTAGCCGGAGAATTGACGACCAGGATGCCGTGACCAACATCCAGGCTCGAACTCTCCGGGTCCCCATTCGGCTCTGAAAAGGTCCCCCTGCTATCCGTCCCGATGAAGTTTCCCAGAATTCTGTTCTCGGTCGCACCACTCTCGAGAACGATGCCGGAGCCGGCATTACCGGAAATGAGGTTGCGATCGGCGGTCGTGAGCCCGCCGATCGTATTCGCGCGGGCGTTATCGATGTGGATACCATTCTTTCCGTTCCCGAGTCGAACCGTGTTCCCAAAACGATCGATTTCGACGCCTATGGCATTGTCTACGATCTGGTTCTCCCGGGAGCCAGTGTTGATCAGAATGCCGTGGTTGGAGTTCGCTGAGATCGTGTTCTGAGGGCCAACGGTGTTCCCGGCTGCGTTGCCGAACATCAGAATGCCGCTCCGGTTTCCGATCCCGCCGCCGAAACTTGAACTCGGTCCGATCAGGTTGCCGAGTACCTTGTTCTCGATCGCCCCAGGGCCCCCGATCACGATTCCGCTCGCGGTGTTTCCGGAGATCAGGTTCGACTCGAAGTAGGGCAACTCGAAAGGAAGCGGCCGCTCCGAAAGCGTCGCGGTTCCGCCGATCGTATTGGAGGGAGAATTGTTGATCTCGATTCCCCCAGCCTGATTGGGGACTGCGGTTTTGCCGTCGGCGTCGGTGCCGATCAGGTTCCCGGTAACGCGGTTGCCTCCGGGTCCGCTGATCGAAATCCCGTAGCCGCTGAAGCCGTTGATGGCGAATCCCGATATCTCCGAATTGCTCCCCGTGATCGTGAAACCGTTGACGGTGCCGCCACCGGAAGCCGACTGGCCGTCAAGTACGATGACCGGGATTCGACCCGCTCCCTGGCCTGATCCGATCTGGGAGTAGGCGTCAATCGTCGCGGCATCCACAATCGGGGGCAGGGCATGGGCCGGCGAGATCAGGAGAATCCCTTCGGTGAATTCCCGGCTCGGGACCTTGAACTCGATTCGATCCCTGCCCGAGTTGGCGTTGGCCTGCTGGATCGCCGCCCGCAGCGTGCACTCCGGCCCCTTGATTCCCAGGTCGTCTTCGACTTCTCCGCCGGTGGAGCAGGACTTGGTCATTCAAGTTCGAGTCGGCGTCGTCATCGAGCGAGTTCACCACGAAGGGATCGCGATCTGAGACGGCTCCTTGCACACCGAGAACTCGGAGGTGTCGGTCGGATGCCCATCGACGACGGCCGTGGCCGTGGCCGTGATTGCGGCCCCAAGGTTCAGCGAGGCGGGAAACTGGAAGACCTGACCGGGAGTGATGGTCTCTTCCTGGAACCCGATGAAGGTCTGACCTTCCCCGTGAGGGGGGACTGAAGAGCTGTCGCACTCGGTGTTGGAGAAGAACTCGATTCGGTAGGTGCCGGCTGGACTGTCGAGCGACCAGGTGATCTCGCTGCCGGTTACAAGCTGCAACTCCGGGAAGTTCTGCCCGTTATTGGCGCCGCCGTCCGAGTCACCGTCGTCGTTCGCGTTGACTCCGGCCCGGGGCAGGTCGATTCCCAGACCCTGATTGGAGTGGATCGAATTCTGGAGGATGGAGACTCCGGGCGAGTTTGCGAAGCTATAGAATCCGACTCCGGCACCGCTGTTGTAGGCGATCGTGTTCCGCTTGATTTGGACATCCTGGATCGCCGCCATGACTCGCAAGCCGTCGTTCGCGTTGGGGAGTTGGGCTGTCCCTGCGGAATTTGTTCCGATGAAATTGTTGAGGATCTGGACATCGGGGGTTCCGTCTACGAGGTCGCCGATTTGGTCGCTCAACTCGAGCCCATGGCGCAGGTTCCCGGAGAGGAGATTGCCTGCGGATTCCCCTTCTCCACCGATCAGAATCGCCTTCTGCTCAATTTGCGGGTCGGTCCGCACCGCCTGGTCACGCACCGCGACGCCCTTCCCGTTGGGGATTGCGTTCTGCCCGGAAAGATCGGTCCCGATCTTGTTGCCCTGGACCTTTGTGCCGGACGAGAAGCCGATGTAGACTCCGATCGCCTCGTTCCGGAGATCGTTCGTGGTCTGGTTGTGTCCAGAGATGAGGTTGCCGAGGTCCGCCCCGGTTCCACCGACCAGATCGTCCTGCGACCAGGTCAGGCTGACCCCGAAGGTCGACTCGGGGAAGAGGGCCCGGGTCCCGGAGCGATTGGTCCCGATCGTATTGCCCTGGATAAGGGTAGCCTGTGACCGGTTCACCCAGATGTCGAAATTGAATCCGGCGATCACGTTGTTCCGGATAATCGTGCCCGGAGCATGGCCGTAGACGAACACGCCGGGACGCCCTGCTCCCGGGTCGAACTGTACGGCGGCCTCCTCCCCGGTATCGTCCGTTCCAACGAAATTGCCCAGAATCTGGTTGCTCGGGCACCCTTCGGCCGTGGTGCAGTTAATGGCAATTCCTGCCGAGCCGACAACGTTTCGGGCCGAATCCGTTGCTCCCCCGATCGTCGCGTACGAAGTGTTGAATGCGTTGATGCCGCCGTCCGGCCAGCCGGTTTCCTTCGACAAAATTGTTCGCTCCGCGGATCGAGATTCCGCTGCCGGAAAGAAACTGAATTCCCCGGACGACACTGTTTCCTCCTGATACGGTGAAACCGCCCTCACCTTCCACTCCACTTTCGCCATCGATGCAGACCGGCTGCGTGGCTTCTCCGGCAAACTCGATAGGCCCGGCAGTCGCGAAGCTGATGCTGAATGGCTCTCCGCCCCGGCTCCCCTCGGCCAGGGCGCCTCTGAAGGTACACTGCTCTCCGTTGGACGGATCGTTATCGACGTCGCAGACGCCGTCGTTTGAGTAATCCGCCTCAATGCCAGGATCGTTGACGACAAACGCTGGGCCGGCCGCGCAGGCACCGCTTTCCGCGACGGAGACCTCCAAGCTGTCGGAACTGAGGAAGACGAGATCAGAAAAGGCATCCGGGTCGAGCCTCATCGGGAGGACTTGCAGCGGTATCGCGGAGGTGTCCACGGATGCTCTGCTGAGAAATGCCTCTTGGTCGGGCAGGATCACTTCGACTCCCGCCCGGTCCGCACTCCAGGTCAGGAGTTGCTCGTGCCCTTGAGTCGAGAACCGTCCTTTGACCAGGCGATCGCCCGGGAGGCCTTCAAATTCAGCCGAATCCCGACTGGGGATGAGAAACCCGTCATCCGAAGATTCAAAGATCCGAACGGTCGAATCCGAGAGCAGTACGGCCAACTCCTGTCGGGGGTCACCCAGGAATTCTCCAGCGAGAAGCGATCGGATCCCCTCGGGAATGGGGTATTCGTCGATCCTTGCGGCTTGAACCGATCTGCGGGCCTCGGGGGCGGCAGACAGCATCCGGTCGCGTCCATGGATCAGGAATACTCGATCCGGCAAGGCTGCGGCGAGGTCGACGCGGGAATCCCGAGTCGAGGTTCCCTGCCGAAAGTTCGCCGGCTGGCTCCATGAGAAGGAACCGTTCCGGAGTCGAGCGCAAGGCTCCGTCAGGACCTTCCAGTACCCAGATTTCAGCCGACTTCGTGGAGGAGATGGCGACCGCGATGTCGGGCAGTCCGTCGCTTCGATTCAGGTCTGAAACGAGAAGTGCGTCTGGAAGCCCTTCCAGATCGAAGGCGTTCGATTCGCTGAATCCACCCCGACTGTCTCCTCTGAACCAGTACAGTGTGGGTTCGGCGCGGTTCGCAACGACGAAGTCCTGGTGGCCGTCCGCATCGAAGTCCCCGGTGGCCAGGAAGTCCGGGTCAACTGGGATCGGTACCATCCGGGCGGCGGGCAGAAAAGGCGAGGGGATCGACGAGCTGCGCAATTCCCTTATTCGAGCCTGCTCAGTCGCGGGAAAAAGAGCGTCGATGTTGCCGGGATAGAGGGTTACGAACGCTCCATCCGGGGAAGCGTAACCGACGAGCAGGTCCGGCATGCCATCGCCATTGAATTCGGCTGCGGCAAGAGTCCGGGGAGCGACAGAACGAGTTCGGTCGACGCGGGATCCGGGCGGCACCATGGAAACTGCACCCGGCATCGACTCAATTGGCGCCAGCCCTGAAAGGAAAAGGAGCGGGTGGTCTCTGTTGGTCGCCATCCGTGGTCTGGATCGTCCCGACGTCTCAGCGAATGCGCAAGGAGCAACCGTCGAAAAGGTCAATGCCAGAAGCGAGAGTCCAGCGGAGGCATGGACCAGTTGTTGGAAACCGGGCAGGCTTTGAACAGCTCTCAAGGACCTCATGCGGTTGCCTTTCTGTTGAAGTCTCAATTTGTCGGGGAGTTGGTACGCAGGAAACGCTGTGAGTCTAAACTGCTTAGGACGTTGAGTCTACGTTTTCCTCGATTTATTGGAGATTCAGTGGACAAACGGGGATGAAGATGCACGGAGGCTCGGGAACGCTGCGTCGTGTCAAGAACGAACGTCTCGAAAAGGGACAGACTGATATTCCAGGAGAATTGAGTCGTCTGAGGAGGGCAGACTCGTTTCCGCCGGGCAAAAGCGAAAAGATGCAGACCTATTCTCGCTGTCGACAAGTGGAAAAGGTGGAAAAGGGACAGGCTGATTATCGTCATTCTATCAAGTGGTTCGGACCGGCCGCCTCTATTGCATGGAGTGGATCCCGAAAATGTTCCCCTCCGTGTCGTAGGCGAGCGCCACGAAGCCGTATTTTCCGATTGACATCTTGTCACGGTGCAGTTGGCCTCCGGCGCTGTTCACTCTGGCAGCCTCGACTGCACAATCAGGGCTATGGAAGTAAACGATAGTGCTGTTACCCCCGGATGAGACTCCATGGGATTGGACCAGTGCCCCCCCGGTTCCCGGTTCTCCAGTCTTCATCGGGAACGACCACATCTCCAAATCAGGTGTGTCGAGCCGTTCGAGGTGTTTCTGGAAAACCGATTCGCAAAAGCTCTTTGCACGGTTCATGTCCTGAACATAGATCTCAAACCAAATGACCGGGTTGCCTCCCATTCTTTACTCCTCGGGGGCTGAGCTATTAAGTTCCGGGTCAGGCGCCGATTTAGTCCTTGGACTTATGTATGCTTCGTGCTTACGCGTTGTTCCTATCTGGGCGGCCAAAACCAGGGATGCCGTTCCTCCGGTTCCAGCTCGCTTGCCAGCTAAATCATTCCTGTCGCGCTCAGGCAGCCAGTCGCCCCGAAGAAGAGTCAAGACCAGTTCCTAAGCTGATCCTCGGAACGCCAGATCGAGAAAGGATTTGACGGCCGTCCGGCGCGCTTGGAGGCGGGTTACCACGGCCCTGTACACTCGTGTATTGGCACGGAGGCGTGATCGGAGGGCTTTCTTCTTGACTAAGCGAACCATCGGAAGCATTGATCTCGACGGTGATTCTTTTCTTTTGAGCGCAGAGACAGGAGCCGAGCAGCGAGCTGGACTCCCTGAAGCCAGCCGTGGCAAGGGTTTCAGCGAATTCTTGGAATTCAAGAAGAAACCGGAATGGCTCCGACCGCCTCCCGGCAGGACTGGTTTGGGGAGTTGAGCCGAAGTGTTCGGAATTGCCCTTCACATTTCCCCGAATAAGGATTGGCTGGATGGATCAGGTGAATTATGGCGATTCCGCCTGGCCAGGGACCGTGAACCGGGCGAAAGCAATCTCCTCGTAAGGACTTTCAGAGCCCCGTTCATAGAGACAAGCTGCAATGTCGTCTGAGATCAGGGCCAGGTCCGAGTATGCACTGGGGCCCGGGTGCAGTCGGTACAGGACCTCCCAGAAGTTGCCGTCGTCGTGGCTCAACTGGATCGTCAGATTTACTCGGTGCTCGGGATCGGAAGGGTTGGAGAAGAGCAGGCTGCCTCCGGCCCTGCGGATGCTAGCCTGGCAAATTGGTTCGACCAGTGCATCCTGAAACTGCTGGTCCGTCCAGGTCTTCCCGCCGTCGGAGCTGAACGCGATCTGGCGACACGCCTTTGTCCGGTCATAGTTCCTCATATTGAGAACAAGTTGGCCGCTACTCAGTTCTGCCACCTGGCACTCGTTGACCTGGTCCTCCGGTGAACTTCCGCCGAGCTGCCAGCTTTGCCCGTGATCGTCCGAGAAAATAACGTGGGAATAGTAGGATTTCGACTCTTTCTCAATGTGATCGCACGGAATCACCAGCCTGCCTGCATGTCTTCCAAGTCCAAGCTGGATTCCGGCACCCGGCCCAGTAGCGTACCAAGTCCAATCCGGAAGCTTGACCGAATCGGTGATCTCCGACGGCTGAGACCAGGAGTGTCCGTCGTCGTCGGAGAACGTCACAAAAACGCGTCTTGTGTCCACGCTCGTTCCGGCGATAATCTGATCCTCACGGTCTTCACTGCGGTTCCAGGTCATGAGGACCCAGACGGTCCCGGTGTCCCGGTCCACTATCGGGGCAGGATTTCCGCAGACATTTTCGAAATCATCCCAGACCACCTGTTGCTCCGTCCATGTTACCCCGCTATCCTCGGAGCGTTTGAGAAGCAAATCAATGTCCCCGGTGTCGCTTTGGCTGTGCCTGCGTCCTTCAGCGAAGGCCAGCAACGTGCCCCGGTTAGTGACAGTCAGAGCCGGTATGCGGTACGTGTCGTATCCATTTTCCCCACTGCGGTATACCACTGTTTGACGTACCGGCTCAGGCGCCAGGTGCTCTGCATGAGTAACGGACGGGACAAAGATCCCAGGTCGGAGACTGCTTACGGCAATTAGTAGGACCAATGCGAAGGCCGTTGAACTCAGGACACTCTTCACAGAACCTCCGTCATCTGGCATCGCTTCGTGTTCACTGTTTCGTCTCGGCAGCACTCTGTCCCCTATAATTTCCCTATATTTCCGCCATTCTCTCAGCACCTCAGCACAACGAGCCTGTCCCCCTATTTTTCCAGGGCTCTGGTTGTTCCGGTTGTTCGTCATTCCTCGAAGTAGGTGTCCCGATCCGGTCTGCAGCCGGGGACGTGGAAATTCAGGAGTTCCAGTCCTTCCGCTCCGGTAGCGAAGGAGTGGCGGGTTCGGGGAGGCAGTCGCAGAAAGTCCCCCACTGCGATCTTAAAGCATTCACCGTCCAGGATTGCTGTTCCGGTTCCCGCGAGGATGAAGTAGAACTCCTCGGCAATCTCGTGCCAGCTGGACCGGGTCTCCTCACCGGGACCCAGGCGTACCCGGTAAACGGTCGCCCGCCATTCTTCCTCCGGGCTCAGCAACGATTCAATCTGGTATGGTCCGAGCTTCTGGGCCCTGCTCGCATCTGCCCGCCTTCGGTGAACGAGTCGCACTCGGCTCTCTGAATGTTGTTCCATTCAGAATATCTTGACCTGTCGATTGTCGGTGTCAACTCACGCTCACGGAAAAGCAGGTATCTCATTCCTCTCTCGTAAAAGTACAAACCTGGCCCGATCAGAGGATCAGATCTGTGCGGGAGTTTGGGGGGGCTCGTCTTACGTAAGAGGTGAATCGCCCAAGAAACGGGATAAATCGCGATCTGAAATGGATCCCATCAAGGTTCACTGGGTTTCACAATCGAGTCCTGGTTGCAAATGCCTGACGTGATTGGAAAATCGGCCGTCCGATGGGTGGAATCTGTGATAGCGAGGATCACTGGTCCTGTCGATCATCCCGGGGCACTTAGGGATCAAGTTGTCGGTGAGCGAGATCCTGAGCAGCCGCCAGAAATACACATAGAGACGTCGGTACTCCAACCGGAAAACTCGCCGCGTGGATGTTCTTGCCACCTATTAGCGCCGGGTACGAATCAAGAATAGGGAACTTCTGAAAGATGGAAGATGTGCCGGCTCCGCGGTTGGTAGACGAAGCGATTGATGAATCCGGTCTTTCAACAATCTTTAGGGGCTTCCACGAGGAACCACTCATCTGTCTGCAGGTCATGCTTCACCAGAAACACCCGCCGGCGTGCGTCGAGGAGCTTGAAATAGTCCGCCCGCGGCCAGCCGGGAAGGTTCTCCATCTGGTGTTGGCGGTCCATCACTTCTTCCGCCACCACCCATTGCCCTTTCACACGGAAGCGCCGTGGAGACTCGTCCGCCTTTCCGCCCGCGTAACATTCGACTCTGATTGGGGTTAAAGTTATCTGTCCGTCCTTGACACGAGCTTTCCATTGGGGTGCCGAAGAGTCAAGTGCACTCACGACGACGGGGCCATCCGTCGCAATACCTGGTTAATCGCGAGCTCTCGTCCATCCGATCCGATCCATTCGATCCGATCCGGAAAGGGACAGACTCGTTTTTCTGGCTCAGGCTGTTGTTTGCAAGTGTCCTGAACTCAAGGAATCTCCTGCCGGCTTGCTCCTTTTGAAGACTCTCCGGATGAATTCTCGCGACTTCGAGCAGGGAGCGATTGTTCGGCCTCAAGACGGCTTCGACTCGCACATTTGCGAACTCAAACGTTATGGGAAACAGGGGGCGGAGCCCTCCGCCGGTTGTGCACCGTCAAACGGAAAGGAGTCGAAGCAATGCGACGAGCCCGTCACAAGAGTCCCGAGTCCACCTTCTATCACCTCATTACCCGGGTCGTTTCCCACCAGTCCTTCTTCCCCTTCAAAGATGCCGTTGCCCGCCAGAAGCTGCAGGACCTGATCTTCGCCTATGTCCGTGCTTACTCCTGCCGCCTCGCCGCGTTCGAACTCATGAGCACGCACTATCACCTCATCCTCTGGATGGAGTGCTTTCGCCGTTTGTCGCGCCGGGAGTTGAAGCACCGGGCCTTCTTGTTGTGGGGCGAACAGGCCCGGACGAAAACGGCCGGCTGGACTGCGGCCGACTGGCAGTGGTTTAACCGGAAGCTGTTCGACCTGTCGGCCCTGATGCAACACGTCAACGGGGAGTATGCCAAATGGTACAACCGGACCTACGGGCGAAGCGGGCATTTCTGGGGAGCCCGGTTCAAGAGTCTGGAACTGCTGGATCGGACGGGGCTCGAGCGGTGCCTGGTGTATGTGGAGACAAATGTGACGCGGGCGCACGTGGTGAAACGGCCCGAGCAGTGGAGGTGGTCTTCGGCCTGGCAGCGGTTTCACGGGAGAGGCGAGGAGTTAATCCCGATTGAGGAGATTTTCACACAGGTGTCGGCGGAGGGGGCTTACGAGAGCTACCGGGAACGACTGGAGGCGAAGTGGCGGGAGGACGAGCGGAAGGAGGCTGCGGGTTGGTCGACGCGGGAGCGGGTATTCAGTGACGGGATCGCACTGGGAGTGGAGATGGCGGTGAGGCGGTTGATTGAGCGGAAGCGCAGGGAGGGGATCTATCGAAGGAGGCGGCATCCGGTAGCCCAGTTCGGGGGAGCGCTATATTCGGTCCGGGAGCAACGCAGCCACGCGCGGAGTTGAGGGTGGTAAAAGGGAGGCAGCAGAAGCCCGCGGGATGAGGTCGTGCGGGTACGTGCCGGCCCAAGCGGAGCGGCTCTGGCAGCCGTTTGCCCGGATTCGTCCAAACCGGCCAATACGCCTCCAGGTTTTGGCCCGTCTCTTCTTCTTTGAATCCGATTGTTTCGTGGTTGTATTTCGAGCTCAGTGGCCAGAAGAGGAGGTCGGGAGCGCGCAAGAAACAGTCTGTCCCCTATACTTCTTTCTATGGAAGAATTGCCAGCGGGTTTAGAATCCGGCTGGGGCGTTCATTGCCGCACTTTGTGATATGGGAACCGAGTTGATTTGAATTGGACAGGCCTTGGAATCTGAGGGTCGAACTTCCCTATATTCGCGATGGTCTCAGCATCTTCAAGATCATTCAAGATCAGCCTGTCCCCTGCGGTGACTTGTCTGCGGGAGTTGGCTGCAATGATTCCATGAATAGTTGTTGGCCGACTTTGAACCTTGCTGGACCTGTGAAATGTTGGTGAACTCATGCGATCAAATCAGTATTTGTCGAGGATCTTGACTCAACTGTTGCCTGTCGTGGCCTGTCTTTCATTGGCGCTTGTGCCATGCAGCGCGCAAAGAAGAGTTCTATGGCCTGGGCTTCAACCGAACGGGTCGGTATTGTTGCCGAACCAGTGGTCGCTCAGACCGGTGGGGAATAGCGTTCAACTTGGAGATTTCCCGGTTAACATTGCGGTGCATCCAGACAGTCGCTTTGCGGCGATTCTGCACTGTGGTTATGGACAGCACGAGATTGTCGTGGTGGACTTGAGTTCCGCGCTGGTTGTAGCGCGCACTCCGGTTAGCGAAGCCTTTTACGGCTTGGAGTTCTCTCCCGACGGGCGGCGACTTTACTCCAGCGGGGCGGGGGAGGAAGTCGTTTACGAGTTCGGGTTCAGCGATGGAAAGCTGACCGAGGCCAGGAAAATCGCGCTTCGCGACCCGTCCTTTAAGGGGGTGCCTTCTGGACTGGCTCTTGACTCAAAGGGACAGACTCTTTTCGTCGCGAATTTGCTGAACAGCCTGGTCACAAGAGTGCATTTGGCTTCCGGAGAGATCGAGGTGTTTCCTCTAAGGCCTGATGCCGGGGCGTCCAGTCGTGCACCGGTGTCTCCGTCAAGTGACTTCGATACCGCAGCGGCCGAAAAGCGGGCCGAGGCCTCTCTATATCCAAATGACCCGGATGCCCAGTATCCCTACGACTGTGTCTATGACGCCGGTAGCCATCGACTTTACGTGAGCCTTTGGAATCAAGGTGCAGTCGCTGTTGTCAACTCCGATACAGGAACAGTACTCGGCCACTGGGCGGCCGGCCAGCATCCGAGCGAATTGGCTCTTCGCAAGGATGGCAGGTACCTTTTCGTCTCCAATGGAAACGACAATACGGTTACCGTCTTCGACACTAAAGATGGGCGTGTCGTCGAGACGCTTTGGGCGACCCTATTTCCCAATGCTCCTCGAGGTGCTACGCCAAACAGCCTGTCCCTTTCTGTCGACGAGGACCTGCTCTTTGTTGCCAATGCGAACATCAATGCAGTTGCCGTTTTCAATGTTGAACAACCCGGGAAGAGCCGGAGTCTCGGTTTCATCCCAACCGGCTGGTATCCGACATCGGTTCGTGTGACTCCCGACGGCAAGAAGTTGCTTATTGCCAACGGCAAGGGGTTGGAACCCAAGGCCAACCCGGGCGGGCCACAGCCGGCTCCCAACAGCTCGAACGACGAGTATATCGGGCGACTGTTTTCGGGAACGCTGAGTATCATCGATCTTCCACCAGAGAAAACCCTGCAGCAGGAGTTGACAGGTTGGACAGGCGACGTGCTCGCCTCGACGCCACTTCGTCCGGATTCATCAGTCAGTGTCGCCCGGCCAGCCGGCAATCCCATCCCCGGGAGTCCGGGCGAACCCAGCCCGATCCGCTACTGCATATACATCCTGAAGGAGAATCGGACGTACGATCAGGTGTTGGGCGACATGCCGGAAGGCAACGGCGACCCATCTCTGTGTCTGTTCCCGGAAAGAGTCACGCCCAACCACCACAAACTGGCGCGCGATTTCGTGCTGCTCGACAATTTCTATGTCGAGAGTGAGGTCAGTGCCGACGGGCACGAATGGTCGATGGCAGCCTATGCCACTGACTTTGTCGAGAGAGCGTGGCCGATGAGCTATGGGCACAACCGTTCGGGCAAGTTCCCATATCCTAGTGAAGGGAAGTTCGACATTGCGCTTCCATCGAGCGGTTACTTGTGGGACCTCGCCCGCGCAGCCGGTGTAAGTTATCGTAGCTACGGGGAGTTTGTGCAGAATGGGCCGACTCCCGAAGCTCCCGCTACTTCGAAGTTGGAGGCGCTTCAAGGACACTTCGACCCCTGGTTCCGCAGCTTTGATCTCAACTACCCTGATATCAAGCGGGCCGAACGCTTCATCACTGAGTTGAAGCGTTTCGAGGATGAGGGTGACATGCCCCGTCTGCAAATCGTTCGTCTGCCCAATGATCATACTCACGGGGTGACCGCCGGAACGTTGACTCCCACGGCGTATGTGGCCGACAACGACCTTGCCCTGGGAATGGTTGTCGAGGCGGTCTCGCAGTCGAAGTTTTGGGACCGAACGGCTATCTTTGTTGTAGAAGACGACGCCCAGAATGGGCCTGATCACGTCGATGCGCACCGTACTGTCGCATTTGTGGTCAGTCCCTACGCTCAAAGGGGAGTCGTCGATTCCACTCTCTATTCGACGACCAGCATGCTGCGCACCATGGAACTGGTTCTTGGCTTGCCGCCAATGACCCAATTCGATGCTGCCGCGGCGCCGATGTACGGGGCCTTCCAGGAGAAACCGGATCTGCGCCCCTTTAAAGCCGCGCCCGTCGAGGTTGACCGGACTGAGACAAATAGTGCGGCCGCCTGGGGACAGGAGCTGGAATTCAACTTTGCAAAGGAAGACGCTGCTGATGACCTGCTTTTCAACGAGGTCATCTGGCGAGCCGTACGTGGCGCAGATCAGCCGATGCCGGCTCCTGTGCGGGCGGGGTTTGTTATGGCTCGTTCCGAAGACGAGGACGAAGACTGACTGTCTGATTAGGTCTGCGTCGAGAAAGCGACTTGTCGAGTCGAAGGAAGTTCCCGGACGCAAACAAGGTCGGAGAAGGAAGGCGATGAAAGCCACGGTGGTTTCTGTTTTGCTCTTGTTTGGATGTGGCGTGCTGATGGCTGGTTCCAGCGATGAGTCCGCGATTCGTGATCTGGTTGCGAAATACGTGCAGGCACGTGAGGCACGAAATACAGAAGCTTTGCGCAGCCTGTTCACCGAGGATGCCGACCAGTTGGTTTCCTCTGGCGATTGGCGGTACGGGCGCGAGCAGCTTGTCGCCGGCATGTTGCGAAGCTCCGAACAAAGTCCCGGTGAACGTTCGATCAGTGTTGAACGGGTACGCATCATCAGTTCGACTGTCGCAGTCGCGGACGCACGCTATGTGATTAAGGGACAGACTGGTGTTCCGGAGCGAAAGATGTGGAGTACCTTTATTGCTGAGCGAACGCCGGACGGTTGGCGGTTGAGCGGAATTCGGAACATGCTCCCTGCTCCGTCGAGGTGAACGCCGCGGCAAAGGAAAGCGGATCAGGACATAGAAGGTCCGCGCGCCAAATCAGGAGTAGACGATGAAGAGTGATTATCCTCCCTGTATTCCGCTCCGTTATCCGTGCCTTGGAATGCTGATGATCTCGGCGATCTTCGGTTTCCTAAATTCTCCGCTTCATGCCGAGCGAGCCGAAACGTCGCGAAATCTACAAATTGACGACCTTTTTGAACTGAAGGACGTTGGCGATCCACGGGTGAGTCCGGACGGTGACTGGGTTGCGTACACGGTTGCCACCATGGATCTGAAGGAGAACAAAACGGAAACGGCCATTTCGATGGTGCCGGCGGCGGGTGGGGATGAGATCCGGATGACGGCAAATGGGTACTCAGCGAGTGAACCGAGGTGGAGCCCCGACGGGAAATACCTGTCGTTCAAGGCTGAACGAAACGATGGCAAGTCCCAGGTTTGGACTTTCGACCGTAGAGGCGGCGACGCTCAGCAACTTACGGAGGTCAAACACGGGATCGAAACCTATGCCTGGTCTCCCGACAGCGCGCGCATTCTCCTGACGATCCAGGATGGGGAACCGGATGACAGCGGCGATGCCAAGAAGAACGGGGAAAGGCGACCGCGCCCGTGGGTCATCGATCGGCTTCAGTTCAAGCGCGACTACATAGGTTACCTTGACCGTCGCCGCACCCATCTGTACGTATTTGATCTCGCATCC
Organism: uncultured Acidobacteriota bacterium; assembly: GCA_963777605.1. Taxonomy (GTDB): domain Bacteria; phylum Acidobacteriota; class UBA6911; order RPQK01; family JAPXNP01; genus CAVZRV01. The sequence goes on along the minus strand of CAVZRV010000028.1, from coordinate 48,325 downwards.
CACGAACTGACCCAGATTACATCCGGCGACTACGACGACACCGAAGCAACCTGGAGTCCGGACGGCAAGCTCGTTGCCTTTGTGAGCAATCGAACGAAGGATCCTGACAGCAATTCCAACTCAGATATCTGGATCGTATCGGCGGACAACTCCGACAAGGGGCAGACGATGCTTCGGCTCACGGACAATCCAGGCTCAGATACGAGCCCGGCCTGGAGCCCCGACGGAAAACGAATCTGTTACGTGACGGACACCCAGCCAGACTTGATCTGGTATGCCACGAACCGTTTGGCGGTAGTTCCTTCTCAAGGCGGCTCGGCGCAGGTGCTGGCCCCTTCGCTTGATCGGAATGTATCCAACCCACACTTCTCTTTAGACGGTTCTTCGATTCGGTTTCTCGTCGAAGACAGCGGCGAAAGTCAGTTGGCTCAGTTGTCAGTTGCGACCAGCGAGATCGAACGTTTGACTTCAGGGTCCCGGGTCGTGTTGGGATTTCACTCCGCAGGGGACGACCAAATCGTGCTCCTCAACAGCGAACCGAAGATTCCTGCCGAAGTATTTTCACTCTCCTCCGGAAGTCTCTCGCAGCTCAGTCACGCCAACGACAAAGTGCTCGTCCAGTTGAAGCTTGCCCGGTTGGAGAACGTCCATTTCCCGAGCAAAGATGGTGCCGAAATTGAAGGGTTTATCTACCTGCCACCCGATTACAACGAGCACTTGACCTATCCGACGCTCTTGCGTATTCACGGCGGTCCGGTGTCACAGTTTGACTTCAGTTTCGATTTTGAAGCGCAGCTTTTCGCCGCTAACGAGTACGTCGTGGTGCTGGTCAATCCTCGCGGTTCTTCCGGATATGGGCAGAAGTTCTCGATGGGGATCTACCAGGATTGGGGGCACAAGGATTTTGAAGATGTTATGGCCGGCATCGACTACGCCATCCAGAAAGGGTACTCGGACCCGGAACGTCTCGGAGTCGGAGGATGGTCTTACGGAGGCATCCTCACTGACTATGTCATAACCCAGTCTGACCGTTTCAAGGGGGCGATCTCAGGCGCCAGCGAGGTGCTCTACGTGGCCAACTACGGACACGACCACTACCAGCACGAGTGGGAGAAGGAGTTGGGCCTTCCCTGGGAGAATCGTGAGCTTTGGGAGCGGCTTTCGCCCTTTAATCATGTTCAGAAGATCGTCACACCGACGCTCATCATGTGCGGCGAGGAAGACTGGAATGTCCCGGTTCAGAACTCCGAGCAACTCTACGAAGCCTTGAAACGGCTGGGCAGAACAACCGAACTGGTCGTATATCCCGGAGAGCACCATGGCCTCAGCGTTCCCTCATTTCTGAAGGATCGGCTGGAGCGCTACCTGGCGTGGTATGGGCGATACGTCAAAGGAGAATGGAGCGCCAACTAGTGTTGCGCATGCGGTTCCGTTCCGACCTCGACGTCGTAACCCAGTTTGTTCAGAACCGTCCCAACGCGTGGATAGATGCGGACGGCGTTCCTGTAGTAGATCTTCTCCAGGACATCCTCCGGCAGCGCCAGTCCGACGGTAGGTGTTTCGCCGAAAAATCCACCCATAATGGTCTCGTCGGTTTCGAGAAGTTGAAAACATCGCCGGTATCGTTCGACGGTGTCTTCCACGTTGGCGCCCGGCTGTTTCGAGATATCGGTGCCGAAGAGGATCCGATCGGCATAGTGGATCATGAACGCTCGGAGTTTCTCCCGGTCCATCCGATGGAATTGCTGAAAGCGGGCAGCCAGGTCGAGGTTGACGTTGGGGTAGGTCTCGAGGACATAGTTCAAGTAATCGAGTTGTTCGTCTGAATTGAAATGGTCGAGCATATGAGCCTGAACGACGCGAAGCCGGGGATGACGGTCCAGAACGCGTTCCCAGGCGCGCTGTGCTTCCCAGAACTTGACCGGGTCCTCACACCATCGAGTCGGGTATGGCTGTGCGATGTGAACCCCTGCTCCCACCATCCCCAGTTGTTCCATCTTGGTGAAGGTGGGATCGTTAGCGGGGTCGTCAATCAGAGCCGAGACCCCGACCCAGATCTTGTAGCCGACGACCCCTCGGTTCTGCCATTCGGCAAGTTCCTCGGGTGAGTAGCGAAGGCCGTCCGAAATCCGATAGTCGCTGAGGGTCAGGAGAAATCGTCCCCCGAATTGGTGTTCGATTTCGTCCAGATACTCCGTTCCCTTCAGTCCGGGCTGAAGCCTTCCTGTTTTCGACTCGTAGTCGTCCAGGTTGATAAAGACCTCCAGTTTCCCACCGTGGTCCTCCTTGAGCTTGTCGCTGACGGCGAGATAGGCCTCCATCAATTCGGGCCCCGAAATGTGGCAGTGAGCATCGACTCTCGGAATCTTCCTGAGTGTTCCCTCCGCCTGGGAGAACGCCATGATTCCGGATGAGTACAGAACAAGTGAGAACCAACCGACATTGATGAACAGGTTCCGCATTGGACCCTCCAAGTCATTTTCTGTCAAACTCCTGCCCGCCAGCACGCTAAACGGACCCGCCGACGGAGTCAAGGTCTGATGATAGAATCCTCGCCACAAGGGGGTGCGCGGACGGTGAATTTGCAGGAACTTCCTTCTTCCCCACGAATTCTGACAACTACTGTGGGATCCTATCCTGTGCCGGACTGGCTGGCGGTGCTGCCAAGTGATCAGTCACGGCGCGACGCCATGCGAGTCGTTTTTGATATCCAGCGTCAGGCGGGCATCGACCTGCCGACCGACGGGGAACTCTACCGCTTTGACGTCAACCATCCCGACACCAATGGGATGATCGACTACTTTGTGGGCTCAATGTCCGGAGTTCGGACTCGGATTGGCCGTTCCGACTGGAAAGCATTTTCCCGAATAGCTGCGATGGGTTTCCGCACTAAGCCTGCTGGCGTGGTCAGTTCCGAACTGGGAGAGGGTTCGCTCAACCTGTACGCGGACTGCTCGACAGCCGCCTTGGTTGCAGGCGGTCCTTTTAAATTTACGGTGACGAGCCCGTATATGCTGTCCCGAACGCTGCTGGACCATCACTACAACGATTTCGAGGCTCTTACGCTTGCCTTGGCAGAAGTGCTGGCAGACCAGGTTGCGGGGCTGGCCTGTGCCTGTGTTCAGGTGGATGAAGCCAACATCACGGGTAACCCGGCAGATGCGGATTTGGCGGCACAGGCTATCAATATCGTGCTTGACCGGGTTGAAGTGAAACGGGCCGTGCACCTGTGTTTCGGCAACTACGGCGGTCAGACGGTCCAAAAGGGTGAGTGGAAGCTTCTGCTCGGCTTCCTGAACTCACTGCATGCAGACCACTTGATTCTGGAACTCGCTCACCGGCCCTTGGAGGATCTGGAGGCGCTAAAGAGTGTCGACGAACATATTCAGCTTGGAATAGGTGTCGTGGACGTCAAGATCAACCAGGTCGAAACCGCAGATCAAGTGGCACGATCCATCGAGTTGGCGGAACGGACGTTGGGTGAAGGACGCATTTCGTGGGTCCATCCCGACTGTGGTCTTTGGATGCTGAGGAGAACAGTGGCCGATCGGAAACTGGAAGCTCTGGTTCTCGGCCGAAATCGCTATCTTGGCCTTTAGGTGCTGCAGCCAGATCCCAGCCGGTTGAGATGCCGTCCTGCTGCGTTGGCGCCACCTCCAATCAGCGCGACTGCCTCGCCCCTTGACTCTTCTTGGCGGTAATTCAAAAACCCGGAGACGCCGACCTCATCACGCACAATTGCGCAAGAGGATGGACTCAAGACAAGGGACAGTCTGAATTGCAGAGAAAGTGCCACAGGGCAAGACAGAGCAAGGGACAGGCTGTTCTTCCGCACCCGGAGGAGCCCGGGGAGAGAGGTGGGGGACAGATTGTAATTACCGGTCCGGAGAGACGCGCTACCAAAAATCGGCGACGGTGCCGGATAATTCGCGGGATGAGGCAATCGAACAGTTGAATCAGACCTCGTCCGCCGCGTTGTTGACAACACAGTCGCGACCTGAGGTTCCCCTGAAGAGGGGTGTGAGAGTCGATTCAGTTCGCCTTTTCCAATTATTTGAAAGTTTACTTTTTGGGGAATATTCTGCAGTAGAGGGTAGACATGTTGAGCAATCATCCTGGAGAGAACGAGGAGAAAAGCGGAGTCGATTTCCACACATCGGGTCGTGAGCGCAGGAGTTTGTTGAAGTATCTCCTGGCAACGTCCATCGGAGCTTCACTTGTAAGTATTCTTTACCCGGCAATCCGGTACTTGATCCCGCCGAAACAGCCGGAGTCCCAGTCGGACCAGGTTACCGTCACAACTGTCGACCAGTTGCCGGCCAACTCCGGGCGGGTCTTCAAATTCGGATCCGAGCCGGCAATCCTTATCCGGACGCCTGCCGGCAAGTTTGAGGCTTTTTCCGCTGTTTGTACGCACCTTCAATGTACGGTGCATTACCGTCCGGACCGGCACGATATTTACTGCCCATGCCACGGGGGTGTCTATAACCTTGAAGGGGTACCTACCGGCGGGCCCCCTCCGCGTCCCCTGACGAAGTATCGGGCCGAGGTCAGAGACAATGAGATTACCGTGCTGAGAGGGTAGACTCGTCCATGTTAAGGCAGATTTGGAAGTGGCTGGACAGGCGCCTCGATCTGGGTTACTTCACTGATCTCGCTCTGAAAAAGGAGGTCCCCCTCCACCAATTCTCTTGGGCCTACTTTCTCGGAGGAATGGCTCTTTTCCTTTTGTTCGTCCAACTGGTGACGGGAATTCTGCTCCTACTCTATTACCGGCCGAGCGCCGGCGAGGCTTTTGAGAGCGTCCGATTCATCATGACGCAGGTCACGTTTGGCTGGCTGATCCGTTCCATCCATAGTTGGTCCGCAAACCTGTTGATCGGAGTCGCCTTCCTGCACATGTTCACGACGTACTTCATGAAGGCCTATCGGGAACCCCGAGAATTGACTTGGTTGAGCGGTATGATGCTCTTCTTTCTCCTGCTCGGCTTCGGTTTCAGCGGCTACCTGCTGCCCTGGAACCAGTTGGCTTTCTTCGCCACCCGGGTTGGGACGGAAATTGCCGGTTCGCTCCCTGTCATTGGAGGCGCACTTGTAGTCTTTCTTCGGGGCGGTGACGACGTAACCAGCGGCACTTTAACCCGCTTTTTTGGATTTCATGTTGCTGTGCTTCCCGCGCTCACAACAGTTTTAGTGATGTTTCACCTGAGTTTGATCCAAAAACAGGGGATGAGTGTCCCCCCTTCGCTGGAGAAACGCCAACTGAAGTCGTTGCCGTTCTTCCCAAACGTCTTTTTGCGGGACCTGATTTCATGGTACGGCCTGATGGGTCTCTTGATCTTTCTGGCTGTGTTTTTCCCATGGGGTCTCGGAGAGAAAGCTCAGCCCTTCGGTTCGACCCCTTCCGACATCCAGCCCGAGTGGTATTTCCTGTTCTTGTTCCAGACACTCAAGTTCGTGCCGGGTCACGTTTTTGGGGTCGAAGGAGAGAAACTGGCGGTCACGGCAATTGGGCTGGGTGGGATCGTTTGGATTCTGGTTCCCTTCGTTGACAAGTTCTTTGTGAGGAGGAGACTTCGCTGGATCCTGAGCCTGATTGGTGGAGTGCTCGTTTTCTACATCGTCACGATGACCCTTTTTGCGCTCTGGACTTGAACCGATGAATATTCGATATGTTGTGGTCTTGGCGATTTGGGTGCCTTGGGCCCTGGGCTTTGCACGGCAAGGGTCCGGTGCCCCAGACGATTCTTGCCTCCAGTGCCATCAGGCGTTGGAAGGGGACCTGAAAAGGCCGGCCGACCTCTTTCCGACGGATATTCACAATCAGGCTGGGCTTACTTGTGGGTCCTGTCATGGTGGGGATCCCACAGCCTTGGAACCGGAGCAGGCGATGAGTCCAAGCAAGGGGTTCGTTGGTGCCCCAGCCCGAGAGACGATTCCTGAGTTTTGCGGCTCGTGCCACGCGTCTCCAGACTTCATGAAGAAGTACAATCCCCAATTGCGGACCGACCAACTGTCAGCCTACCGAACCAGTCGCCACGGAATCTTATTGAAGAAGGGGGATCAGAAGGTTGCGGTTTGCATCAGTTGTCATTCGGTTCACGACATTCTCGAGGTCACCAACTCAACTGCTCCCGTTTACCCGACGAACGTGGCGGACACCTGTGGCCGCTGTCATTCCGACCCGGAGTATATGAAGCCGTACGACATTCCCACCGACCAGGTGAGCGAATACAAGAAGAGCATGCATGCTCAGGCACTCCTGCAAGATGGTGATCTGAGCGCTCCCACCTGTAACAGTTGCCACGGGGCCCACGGAGCGGTTCCCCCCGGTGTGGATTCCTTGGAGAACGTCTGTGGAATGTGCCATAAGCAGGAAAAGTCGTTGTTTCAGGATAGTCCCCACCAGGTTTTTCCGGCAATGGGGCTCCATGCCTGCATTCAGTGCCACGGCAATCACGCCGTACTGGCCACTGGAGACTTCATGCTGGTCGGAGATAAGGCGGTCTGCACCGAGTGCCATCAAGACGATAAGGGGACTGAGACCGCCCAGCAGATTGCAGAGGCGATCGGTGGGCTCAACCTGCAGATGGAATCGGCCCATAAAATATTGCAGCGGGCGCAAGAGGCGGGTATGGAGGTGAGCGGGCCGCTTTTTGATCTTCAGCAGGGTAGACAGGAACTAGTCCTCGCCCGCCAGCAGGTGCACTCTTTTAACGCCGACAAAGTGAAAGCGGTGGTCTCAGACGGTTTGGCTGTCGCGGAGAAGGGTCTTGCCGCAGGCAATCAGGCCATGCGGGACCTCGAGTACCGCCGACGCGGCTTCTACGTCACCTTGGGCATCATCGTGTTGGTCGTCTTCTCTCTGATTGCGCTGGTTCGGCGCCTTGAACGCCCGTAATCAGCAGGCTAAAGACGATTTCATAACGGTGTCTCTATCGTCCCGGGGGCAATTAGCACATTAGCACAAGGGGACAGACTCTTTCTGAACCAGTTGTGATCCTCGCTAGCAGACCCGAAGCCGACCCTTGACATCGGTAATCGGCCAAGACCAAAGTGGACAAGCCGGTGCTGGACCTTCGACGTCAACTGGAAAAAAGCTTCATGAATCTTTGATCGAAAATCAGCCTGTCCCTTGCTCCCCTCCCTGAAGCGTCGCATCACTTGAAAACCAGCCTGTCCCTTGCTATTGGTGCCCGCACGGGTGTTTTACAGCCCGTCGACTTCCCAGCCCTTTCGATAAGTCTTTGCCAGGAACTGGTCGGCTTCATCCAGGGCGATGAACTGCATCTTCTCAGCATCCCAGCTTAGAGTCGTTTTCGGAAATCGACTCGCGACGCTGCCGAGCAGAACCGCTTCGGTCAACGGGCCGGAATACTCGAAGCCAGCCGAAGTCTTGCCGTTTCCACGAACGGCTTCGACGAATTGAACCCAATGGCTGGAGCCCTCGACCTCGGGCATTCTGAAATCCCTGAAGTCCTCTTCGGGGAGCAGTTTCGGCTTGTCGATGTGAGGTAAAACCATCACACCTTCTGTTCCGATAAAGACTGATCCCTGGTCGGGCAGCTTGCCTCCGGCCCGGGCGATGATTGGTGACGGCGGCCGCTGGTCGCCATCGTACCAGGTCACCTTGACGGTCGGGCCTGCTGAATATGGTGTTCCTGGGAAGATATACTCTACGATTGCATCCGTAGCCCAGGAGTGCTCATTGGGTGCGGCGCCTTCACTTCGGACGGTCAAAGGGGCCGTCAATGCCAATGATTTGAAGACCGGGTCGTAGATGTGGCACCCCATGTCGCCGAATGTGCCGGTTCCGAAATCCAGGCGTCGCCGCCAGTTGCCCGGATGGTACCAGGCATTACCGATGAAGGGACGCTTGGCACAGACGCCCAGCCAGAGGTCCCAGTCGAATCCCTCCGGAATCGGGTCGGTACGCTGCGGCATGGGGCCATCATCGCCCCACTTCTTGCTGCTCCAGGTGTGCACTTCCTTGACCAGGCCGATGGCCTTGCCCTGAATCAATTGCACCGCAAGACGATATTCGGGTCCAGAGTGAATCTGGATTCCCATTTGTGTGACAGTGCCACGCTTCGCGGCCTCGAGGGTGAGCCGTCGGGTTTCGTGGATGTCGTGAGTCAAGGGCTTCTGCCCATAAACGCTCAAACCTCTCGCCATCGCGCTCATCCCAATCGGGGCGTGCATATGATCGGGAGTGGACACGTTGACCGAGTCGAGTTCTTTCTCTTTGTCGAGAAGTTCCCGCCAGTCTGAATAGATCCGTAAATCGGGCCACTTGTCCTTCAGTCCCTTGGTTCGACCTGCATCGACATCGGCGACAGCCACAAGTTGAACGTTGTCAGCCTTGCAGATCTGGGTAAGGTCGGCCCGAGCCATTCCACCGGCGCCGATGCTGGCATGCATCACGCGATCTGACGGTGGAGCACTCCAGATTCGTGGCACAACGGCGGGCGCGGCGACGGAAGCAGCAGTGACGGATTTCAGGAACAGACGGCGATTTGGACGACGCATACCATTCATGCTGTGAATCTTAGGTCACGACGTGGAGAAGTGCAAAAGCGGAATCGTTCTTCGGCCCGTCCGAATGCGGAACGCGGGTCGCAAAAGGCATCCAGCGAAAGGCCAGAGGAGCAGGGAATTCAGGCAGCCAAGACCGGACAGGCCAGCGGCACGGGGGCGTGACCTGCGATTTGGAGAGAAACTCTATTGGATTGCATCCATCGATCGAGTTGCCTTCAGCGCTTGATGTTCCATCGCTCGGAGAACCGTGTCGATAACGTCGTCGAGTCGTCTGCCCAGATCGCTTGCCAGGAAACGAAGCACGAGGTAGCCATGTTCCTGCAAAAGGTAGTCTTTACGGCGATCGCTCCGGTAAGCATCGGCACTCGCAAGATGTTGGTCTCCGTCCAACTCCAGCACAATGGACAAGTCCCTGCAGAGGAAGTCCACTTCCATCGATCCCCGTTCGTTGAACTGAATTGGGATTTCGACGTTCATATGGAAGCGACCTTTGGTCTGATCGAGGGTCTCCAATCGGCGAAAAAGGAAAGATTCACTGGCGCTTCGGGCTCGCTCGGATGAAACTCCAGTATTCTGGGCCGTGAGGATGGGCGGGGATACCAACGTGAAAAGATCGGCCAACTTGCGATCAACTCCGTCGCGGACCAGTCTTCGGACGCTGGCGGCGTAGTCTTTCTTCCATTCGGGGTCGATGGGCAACGGGACATCTGCAGGCCAGCCTGAAAGAGCGCTCGCCGGCAGCAGGATTCTATAGCCGGCGGCCTCGTATCCCCTGCACCGACGATCGAACATCCTCGACAGCATCGGGACATTCAGATCAGCGTAGTCGTAGACTCGGACTTCGTGTTTGTCTCGGTGAAGTCTGTGTAGCCGACCCAAGTACTGTGCGACGGTACCTTTCCACGAGATTGGCAGCGTCAGAAAAAGGGTGTCCAGGCGCGCGTCATCGAAACCCTCTCCGATAAATGCCCCGGTTGCCAGTAGAACCCTGGCTTCTTCCCTTGGGATTGATGCAAGCTTCGCACGGGCTTCGCGAAGTGCTTTCTGCCCCATTCCGCCCATGAACGTGATTAAGTGATCGACGTTGCCTGTCAGTTGCTCGGCCAGAACTTCGAGATGCTCCTTGCGCTCAGTGAGAACCAAAGGAAAGTGTCCTTCCCGAACGGCTTTGACAATGTCTCTGCAAATGGCCTGATTTCTCAAATTATCCGTGGTCAACTCATCATAAAGGTCTTGGAATCTGAGTCGAGCATCGGGATCTTCAGGTCGAATCGGCCGGAAATCAGTCGGGCAGACGATTACGGTGTGATCGAACGGTCTGCCAATGGCCTGTTTCCTTGCATCGACACGGTATCGGATTTCGCCGCACTGCATGAAAATGATCGGGTGGTGTCCATCCTTGCGAATCGGTGTAGCCGAGAGGCCAAGGATGAATTTCGCTTTTGCCTGTCGGGCTACCTCTTCGAAGCTCCGGGCGGGGATGTGATGGCACTCGTCGAAGATTACCTGCCCGTACCTGCCCAACAGGTCGTCGATTTCCCCGAGTCTAATGAGGCTCTGGATCAAGGCTACATCCAGACAGCCATTGGCGTCCCTTTTTCCGCCACCAACGATCCCAATATCTGACTTGGGTATAGAGAGAAATGTCGCGAGACGTTCGACCCACTGTTCGAGAAGTTGTCTCCGATGAACGACAACGAGCGTGTTAACTCTACGCCGAGCTATAAGGTTGGCGCCAACGACAGTCTTGCCGAATGCAGTAGCTGCAGAAAGAACCCCCGTGTCAAATCTGAGGAGTTCATCCGCTGCAAGTTTCTGCTCTGGCAGCAACCTTCCGGTGAAACTTACGTCAAGACGCTCTCCGGCATTACGTTCATCTACCACGTTGAGCTTGATCCCGAGATCGGACAGCAGACGTTGAATCTCGTCAAGACACCCTCTCGGTATGCCGATATGATGAGAGTATTCTCTGGCACACCCTATTACCCTGGGTTTCTTATAGGTGGGCAGTCGCATTGCCTGGGCCCGATAGAATTCGGGGTTCTGAAAGGCTGCGACACGGATGAGGCGGTTGCGCAGGCTCGGAGATAGTCCTACAGTTGGGATGAATAGTTCGTTCCCCATTGTCAGTTCCAACTTCCCGGGCAGCGGCCCCGTGACGGGAGGGGCGATGCTCCGGCGGGATGGAGGGGATCTCCATGGAGTGAGTTCGTCTTCTTCGGGCACAAGTCGGACACCAACAATCCGTCCCTTCATCATTGCCTTATCGACGATCGCCTCGGCTTCGGAGCAGGGGAGCCTGCGCACTTGGTCGAGGAAGGCCCACTGATCGTTGTAGGGTTGCAGCCTGTCGTCAACGAATAGGCTGTTCCCTCGATCCCGTGCACGCCTCTGCAAGGGGAGTGCGATCAGGTTCCCGAAGCCGCCAGTGGGCAAAGTGTCCTGATTTGGGAATAGACGGTCGTATGAGTCCAGCCCGATATCAGGTCGGTGCTCCATAGTCTCGGTCAGAATGTGGGTTCCCAGGGAGCGTGCAATTGGAGCGCACAGGGGGGCATCAAAGAAAATCCAGACGTGGGCTCCCTTCCCCGAGCGAGAGCGCTCCAGAGCAGCTGGAATCTTCAGATCGTGGCAGGTTTCGAGGAATGCGAGTGCGTCATCCTTCCATGAAATCTTGTCAAAATCCACCGCAAGAAACCAGCAGGTCTCATCCCGAAGCATTGGGTAAACGCCGATGACAAAGTCACGGCCGCGCTCGTCGTTTCCTTCCAGGTGAAAACGAATCACTTCATCTGAGACGACCAGGAATCGCTGGTGAGAGCACTGGCTGCACTTGGTCGTCGGCTTGTCACAAACTCCTCGAATCCACTCATTTCCACATGCCGGCGAGTACCCTGACTTGCCCGTTTTTCGGCTGTGAAATTCGCGAGGATAGACATCTTCGCGGCCTCTGAAGAGAGAGCGAAACAGTGCGATCTTTGTTCCTGGGGAAGAATGATTGTCGACTGAGTGCTGTGTCACGTCTCAAAGTTTACTCCCGTGTCAAGCGTTTTGATGTCCTTGGTAGGTAGCGGTTACCGATCTGATGGGAACCAGATGCGGCTCCTTAGTTTGATGGACCCAGCCTGAGATTCTGTCGCCTGACCAAATGAATCGCCCTATCGCATTATCGTTGGTCAGGAAATGGGGACAGGCTGATTCTTGTGCGTTATCTGCCTTGCTGCTTTGTTGCTGTCCGCGCGAGTGCGGACAGCAACAAGAGGGACAGACTCGTTTTTCTGGCTCAGGCTGTTGTTTGCAAGTGTCCTGAACTCAAGGAATCTCGTGCCGGCTTGCTCCTTTTGAAGACTCTCCGGATGAATTCTCGCGACTTCGAGCAGGGAGCGATTGTTCGGCCTCAAGACGGCTTCGACTTGCACATTTGCGAACTCAAACGTTATGGGAAACAGGGGGCGGAGCCCTCCGCCGGTTGTGCACCGTCAAACGGAAAGGAGTCGAAGCAATGCGACGAGCCCGTCACAAGAGTCCCGAGTCCACCTTCTATCACCTCATTACCCGGGTCGTTTCCCACCAGTCCTTCTTCCCCTTCAAAGATGCCGTTGCCCGCCAGAAGCTGCAGGACCTGATCTTCGCCTATGTCCGTGCTTACTCCTGCCGCCTCGCCGCGTTCGAACTCATGAGCACGCACTATCACCTCATCCTCTGGATGGAGTGCTTTCGCCGTTTGTCGCGCCGGGAGTTGAAGCACCGGGCCTTCTTGTTGTGGGGCGAACAGGCCCGGACGAAAACGGCCGGCTGGACTGCGGCCGACTGGCAGTGGTTTAACCGGAAGCTGTTCGACCTGTCGGCCCTGATGCAACACGTCAACGGGGAGTATGCCAAATGGTACAACCGGACCTACGGGCGAAGCGGGCATTTCTGGGGAGCCCGGTTCAAGAGTCTGGAATTGCTGGATCGGACGGGGCTCGAGCGGTGCCTGGTGTATGTGGAGACAAATGTGACGCGGGCGCACGTGGTGAAACGGCCCGAGCAGTGGAGGTGGTCTTCGGCCTGGCAGCGGTTTCACGGGAGAGGCGAGGAGTTAATCCCGATTGAGGAGATTTTCACACAGGTGTCGGCGGAGGGGGCTTACGAGAGCTACCGGGAACGACTGGAGGCGAAGTGGCGGGAGGACGAGCGGAAGGAGGCTGCGGGTTGGTCGACGCGGGAGCGGGTATTCAGTGACGGGATCGCACTGGGAGTGGAGATGGCGGTGAGGCGGTTGATTGAGCGGAAGCGCAGGGAGGGGATCTATCGAAGGAGGCGGCATCCGGTAGCCCAGTTCGGGGGAGCGCTATATTCGGTCCGGGAGCAACGCAGCCACGCGCGGAGTTGAGGGTGGTAAAAGGGAGGCAGCAGAAGCCCGCGGGATGAGGTCGTGCGGGTACGTGCCGGCCCAAGCGGAGCGGCTCTGGAAGCCGTTTGCCCGGATTCGTCCATTTAGGGCAACGTGTTCCTGAACCTGCACAACCTTTCTGCAATCGGTAGGCAGGATGAATTCCTCCGGCACTTTTCGGCTTGTCCCTGAGTCAAGACGGCCAGGCGCTTGGACCAGATCCTGCCACGGCGCTCGTCCATCCAGTCCATTCACTCCTGTGGAACCCGGGAGATCTTCTCCCGGCGACTCCGACGGTTGGATCACCTGCAGTCCGGTCCTGTTGCCCTCTTCTTCTTCGAACGCTGCCCCCTTTTCCTTTGCCTCAACAAGTTCCCCTTGTTCCCCGTTCCGTCCAATTGATATTGATGAAAAAGGAGTCTGTCCCTATCTCTTCTGCAGGACTGCACCCAAACCCAGTCGCTCGACCGGGCCGCCGCTGCCGGGGCCATCGTCGCCATCCAGACCTACGGAGACCAACTCAATTTCCATCCCCACCTGCACTCGCTGGTCAGCATCGGCGTCTGGGATCGGCAGGAGCAGTTTCAGCCCTTCGGCCCGCTGGACTCGGAGGGGCTCGCGCGGCTGTTCCAACACCACGTCCTGGAGCTGCTGACCTCGCAACGCCGTCTCAGCCGGGAGTTCGCCGATCGGCTCCGCTGCTGGCACCCGTCGGGCTTTCAGATGTACTGCGGGCCTCCGATTGATTGAGACGATCAGGCGGCTCTGGAACGATTGTCCACCTATATCCTGCGCCCCAGTTTCGCTGGGACTCGACTCCTCTAGCGGGCCGAAACCGGACAGGTCCAGTACCGCACGAACAAGGGTGTCACGCGCTGCCTGGATGCTCTGGACTGGATCAAGAAGATCTACGAGGTCGATCCCTTGACTTGTCCTCGCTGCGGAAATCAGATGCAGATCATTGCCTTCATTGAACAGTGGAGCGTCATCCGCAAGATCCTTCAGCACCTGAATCTGTCGGAGCACTCGCCGCGCTCTCCACCCCCGCCCCGCCTATTGCCCCACAAGCTGGAGGCCCTCCTGGCCGCATTGCCTCCCCGCCAGGCTCAGAAGGTGCGATCCTCCACCGATTCGGTCCTCTGGGACGACGTCCCCGTCTATCGCGGCTGAAGAGCCGCGGCTTTTCAGCTCCTGCCGATATCCCTGCGTCTGCCCCGTGCTCCAATTCCGGCTCAAAGACCGAGTCACACGCTCCCCGCAACCCCGAGACGTGCGCCCACGCCCCTTCCTTCCTGTCCGCCCTGCCTGAACATTCAATCCAGGCGCTCATTGCCGCTCATTGCAGCATTTACTCACCATTTCCGCTCTAATAGACTCACTCCCGGAAAAAGCAAATTCCTATCTTTACCATGGCGGACGGAGAAGAGAATCCACTACCCCTACCCCCGGGATCTGTCGTGACAACCGCACTCGCCCTCCTGCCCTTGGCCGGGCTGCTGCTGGTCATTTGGATCTGCATCAAAATGACCCGCGTCCTGACCCGGTCTGCGCACCTTGCGAAACCTTCTCTGGTACCCTGAAAATTACTCGGGCCGTCGAAGAGGTGGCTGTTACGAAAGAAGGGTCGAAATGAAACCGAGTGCTGCGACGAAACTGCTCACGAACAATACGGCTGGAATGGCCGGCCTCCTTGTCTGCCTGATCTGCTGGACAACCGGGTGTGGACCGGCCGCGGTTCCGGCAAAAGCAACCGAGACCAATGCGGCCGCAACCCCGGACTATCAAGACGCCTCCACCTGGGTCGCGCAATCCTCGAGCCCCGCCCATCCCATCGATGTGTTTTATGTGTATCCCACCATCTATTCCGCAGACGCTCCGCCCAACATGGACATTCAGGATGAAGCGTTGCGGTCGATCGCCGAGAATCTGATGACCACGCAGGCCGGTGTGTATTCGAGCCAGGCCAATCTGTTTGCCCCCTACTATCGTCAAATGTCCATGGCCAGACTGAACCCCGAAGAGGACATGTTTCAAAATGAATATTTCAAAGTCGGCTATTCGGATGTTTCTCGCGCCTTCACCTATTATCTGGAGCATCTGAATGAGGGACGCCCCTTCATCCTCGCTGGCCATAGTCAGGGCTCCATGGCACTGATCGCCCTGATGCAGGAGTACTTTGATGACCCGGAGCTGCAGGAGCGCTTAGTCGCAGCCTACCTCATCGGCTACTCAATCACCCCGGACATTCTGGCTGCCGCGCCTTGGATGAGAACCGCCACAGGTGCCGATGACACCGGCGTCATCATTTCGTACAACACCCAGGCCCCCGGCGCCACCGGATCGCCCGTTCTGCTTCCCGGTGCCTTCTGCATCAATCCGTTGACCTGGACCACGGACGCAACACCCGCCGGCAAAGAGCTAAATCTGGGCGCCGTCTTTTTCGACGACAACAGCCCCGTCATCGAACGTGAAATTCCGCACTACGCCGGCGCCACCGTCGACCCCGACTCCGGCGCACTGGAGACTGACGTCCCCGATGAGCTGGATGTCGGCGGCTTTCCCCCGGGCATCTACCATCGCTTTGATTACGAGCTCTGGTTCCGTAACCTGGAAGCCAACGTCAAAACCCGCTGCGAACAATTTCTGAGCAGAAAGAAATAGCTTGCGTTGGCACGGGCCTTTCGCGAGTTGCCAGAGGTGGGAAGGGAGGAGAACGATGCGAACGATCCAGGGACCGATGGTGTTCGGCCTCGTGCTTCTGGGCCTGGTGGCGTGCCAGCCGCCGGCGTCCGAGGCCCCGGCCCAGAAAACGGAGAGTCAGGCCGACCGCGACGCGAAGGTGGCAGCGGCCAACGAGGCCACCTTCGAGGTTTACGACTTCGTTCGCTTCGAGAATGGCAAGGCGGTTGAGCACTGGGGCCTCGACGACAGCGCCATGGTCCTGATGCCGACGCCGCTGGCCAAGTAGCAAGGTACGGAAGGGGTACTGGGTAACAGCTCCCCTTCTTGAGCACCTCGCCGACGGCCAGGACAAAGGCACAGCCCTCCGCCAAGCCAAACTCGATCTGCTCGGGAAGTTCGGCAATGGCGCCCTCCCCATCTACTGGGAGGGTTTCGTGCTGGTTGGAGATGGGGCGACCTAGAACGTCGCCAGATGATGGTCGGGCGGCGGCCCCACCGAACTGACTCGTTGAATGCGTTTTAGCCCGATCGGGCCCAGTGATCGTTCGCAGATTTGTGCTGCTCGGACGTTCTGTTTAGGTGATGGCACGACCTGCGATCTACCGGCCGAGACGTCCTCAGCAAAGTGCGCTCTACCAGTGCCTGGAACATTACTGGGAGGAATTCCGGCAGGCCTACACTCCCTTGTACGAGCAAGACTACGGGCCCTTTCGTCGGTCGTCGAGAAGACGGTCGAGCGCTTTCTCGAGTGCGGAATCCTCCGCCACGGCTTTGCTCGCGTCCGCGGCGGCCACTGTCGCGAGGAGTACTTACTGGCCTTCTCCTGCAAGACCCGCTATTTCTGCCCTTCCTGCCAGGCCAAGCGCGTGGCGGCTTTCGTGGAGTGGGTCACCGAGGAGATCCTAGAAGCGGTCGATCACCGCCAACTGGTGCGGACCATTCCCCGGGTCCTGCGTCCCACCTTCCGGCGGGATCGGCGGCTGCTCGGAGAGCCGGCCCGTTGCGCCTGGAAGACACTGCAGGACTACACCCAAACCCAGTCGCTCGACCGGGCCGCCGCTGCCGGGGCCATCGTCGCCATCCAGACCTACGGAGACCAACTCAATTTCCATCCCCACCTGCACTCGCTGGTCAGCATCGGCGTCTGGGATCGGCCAGGAGCAGTTTCAGCCCTTCGGCCCGCTGGACTCGGAGGGGCTCGCGCGGCTGTTCCAACACCACGTCCTGGAGCTGCTGACCTCGCAACGCCGTCTCAGCCGGGAGTTCGCCGATCGGCTCCGCTGCTGGCACCCGTCGGGCTTTCAGATGTACTGCGGGCCTCCGATTGATTGAGACGATCAGGCGGCTCTGGAACGATTGTCCACCTATATCCTGCGCCCCAGTTTCGCTGGGACTCGACTCCTCTAGCGGGCCGAAACCGGACAGGTCCAGTACCGCACGAACAAGGGTGTCACGCGCTGCCTGGATGCTCTGGACTGGATCAAGAAGATCTACGAGGTCGATCCCTTGACTTGTCCTCGCTGCGGAAATCAGATGCAGATCATTGCCTTCATTGAACAGTGGAGCGTCATCCGCAAGATCCTTCAGCACCTAATCTGTCGGAGCACTCGCCGCGCTCTCCACCCCCGCCCCGCCTATTGCCCCACAAGCTGGAGGCCCTCCTGGCCGCATTGCCTCCCCGCCAGGCTCAGAAGGTGCGAGCCTCCACCGATTCGGTCCTCTGGGACGACGTCCCCGTCTATCGCGGCTGAAGAGCCGCGGCTTTTCAGCTCCTGCCGATATCCCTGCGTCTGCCCCGTGCTCCAATTCCGGCTCAAAGACCGAGTCACACGCTCCCCGCAACCCCGAGACGTGCGCCCACGCCCCTTCCTTCCTGTCCGCCCTGCCTGAACATTCAATCCAGGCGCTCATTGCCGCTCATTGCAGCATTTACTCACCATTTCCGCTCTAATAGACTCACTCCCGGAAAAAGCAAATTCCTATCTCTCAAAAACCGGAGATCATGGAACTGGGCACCACCTTCAAGTCCAAGCCGGTCACCGACCCGACCCGCCTGGAGTTCTTCGAGAAATACTTGAAGACCCCTGAAGTCAAAACCAAAGGGTGGCGTTTCTGACCGGGGCCGTCAGCGGAGAATCAATCCCGGTTGTTGAGAGAACTCCGGATTGTCGAAGAAGTCCCATTCTTCGGCGTTCTTGCCGTTCTTCATCCGGACGAGAGTCAGACCGTCGATTTCGACCGTCTTGCCTTTGGCCGGGATCCCGCTTGGGTCGTGCCCACGGCGCTGATATGATCAGCCCGCATGGAAAGCGTCGGGTTCAAGCGGAACATTGGCCTTTTTATGGCGATCATGATTGGAATCGGCGCCATGATGGGACCCGGGATCTTCGCCCTGCCTGGGGAACTGGCTCGAATGGTTGGCCCACTGGGAATTCTCGCGTATCTCGCGATGGGTCTCGTGACCGTGTTTACGGCGCTCAACTACAGTGAACTGGGGGCGGCGATACCCCTTGCCGGAGGAGGCTACTCCTTTGCGAGCCGGACCCTCCCTCGTTCCCTAGCCTTCTTCACCGGTTGGTTCTTCTGGGTTGGGAACACCCTTGCCTGTGCCATGTACGCGCTGATCTTCGCTCTCACCGTTCGTGCCTATTTCTGGGAAAACGCCAACATCGCTTTGGTGGCCCTCTTGACGACGGTGGTTTTCGCCGCGGTCAACGTTCGAGGCATGTCGGAAGCGCTGATAGTCATCACAGTTATGAACCTCATCGAGTTGGCCATTCTGATCGGGGTGGCGGCGCTCGGATTTTTCCACGTCCAGGCCCCGAACCTGACTCCGTTCGCCCCGATGGGAATTGCCCCGTTCGTGCCCGCCATGGCGCTCATCTACATTTCCTACGTCGGATTCGAACTCATCACCGTGGCGGCGGAGGAAATCATCAATCCCGGGAAGACGATTCCCCGGGCGATCCTGATTACGCTCGCCGTTGCTACCGTGATTTACGTGTTCGTGGTCGGAGTCATGATGGCCGTTGTGCCCTCCCACGAACTTGCAGAAAGTGATGTTCCTTTCATTTATGTTGCGGACTATCTTTTTGGAGGGTGGGGACGATGGGCGGCGGTCATCGCGACTGTGATGGCGAGCCTCTCGGCTTTCAGTGTGACCCTGGGAGCCAGCGCCCGAGTCCTCTATGCCCTGGGGCGGGACCGGCATTTTCCGGCCTTCTTCGCGAAGTTACACCGTCGCTTCCAAACTCCGCATATCGCACTGCTCGTTTGTGCGATTTTCGTGGTGATTTTCTGCTCCACCGGAATCGTGAAATTTGTGGCCTCCGTCAGCGACTTCGGGTACTTGATGGGACTCGGCATTGTCAATTTTTCGGTTATTGCGCTGCACGGCCGGTTGCCAAATCTTCGGCGCCCCTTTCGAGTCGCACTGTTCCCTCTGGTTCCGATACTTGGCGTCATGACGACCTGGATGTTTGTTCCGGCTCTGGAGTTGCGAAGCTTCCTGCTCGGGGGTGGACTAACGGTCCTGGGAAGCGTCATCTATCTGATGCGACCTGCAAATCGGGCTGAGATACTCAAACTTGGAGAGAGTTTCTATTCAGTTAAGCGCTGGATTGATGGCTTAAGGAGAACGCGTATGCGAGTTCTAATCATAGACGGAGGTAAACAGGGCCGGGCGATTGCTGAGCGGCTCCTGGCGAAGGACGAGTATCGTTTGATGTTTCGCGCGGCGGAACACAAGATCACCTTCATCGAGGAAAAGGATGAGCTTTGCCAGTTGTTGGAGAAGCGCTTCAGCGTGCCCATTTTTCAGGGTGACGGAACCAAGAAAGGGCTACTCGAACAGGTAGGGGTTGAAAATGTCGATGTGGCGATCGCCGCGTCGGAAGACGACGGACGGAATCTCATCGTCGCTCTCCAGGCCAAGCGAGTCGGCATGAAGCAGGTCATCGCGATCGTCCAGGATCCAGACTACATCGATCTTCTGCAGGAAAATGGGATCTTAGCGATCAGTTCGCCCTGGGCGACCGCGGCCATGGTCGAGAACTTTCTCGACCGGCCCGGTGTCGCACAGTTGTTCGAGTTGGGAACCGGAGTTGCCAGTCTCCTGGGTGTCACCGTTCAGGAAACGGCGCGGGTGGTTGGAATGCGTGTCCGCGAAATCAAAATCCCCTACGAGTGCGTGATTGCCGCGGTGATCCGCGGAAAGGAATTCGTGGCCCCTCGAGGTGAGACGCTGATCGAAGCGGGAGAGCGGGTTATCCTGGTGGGCCCGACCGCAGCGATCAAGGAGGCTCAGGGCATATTCCTGGAGAAGAAGTAGGGTCACTTTCTCGGAGTCAAGGAAGACTCTTTCGACAGCCTCAAACGCCGGCGATGCCTGGGTCCACCGCTACTTCGCAGGTTGCTCTCCGCTGAAGAGAAGAGCCGCTTCTGGGCAACTACCAACTTTTCCAGATGGTCGTTGTTGACGGAAGCCACTCGATATGGCCCCCGGCCTCGTCGATTCAGGCGCTCTCGACGAATTCCAACGACCAATCGACCCTGTCGGCTTCGCCGAACACGAAGTGAACCTCCAGAGTCCCCTTTGCCGGGGCGGCGACTGAGAAGCCGGCGTAGTCACGGTACCGGCGACTCCGCTGATCCCATGTGAATCCCTCGGGCACGTGGACCACCATGGTCCACTCCATCGCCGGGGCGCCCAGTGCCGTGCCGGAGAGAGTCCGAGAAATGCTTTCCCAGCGGACTCCTTCCAACTCCACCGCACCCTGTGTGAAATGACGATCGGTCCCGATAACCTGGGGTATGCCGGTGTTCTTGCGGATTGCGAGGAGCCGAACGGACGACGGCTCGGAGTTCAATGACATGGCCCGGCCGGGGTCAGCTGTGCCAAGATTCTGCTGGGTCCAGAAGTCGAAGACGTGGTAGGACTCCTTCGAATCCAGACCCAGATTTTCTAGCGAGTTCAAATCGAAATCCCGCTGCATCGACGATCGCTCGTCCCAGTTGAAGCACCCCACAACCCACCAACGTTCGAATTCCGTGTGCACGGGAAGTGCGAAGACTTCAGGAAACGGTCTCTCCCACAGGTCCAGTGGTCTTGCGGCTTCGCCATATGCGGGAAAGCCCTTCTTCAAGATCTCGAGTTTCTCCTGAGGGAGGCTGACGAGCCGGTCCGAGGAGATCATGTTGCCCCCCGACAGAGCGGTGATGGTGACTGCAGCCTGGGCCTGTGGGAGGGGCAGTCGCCAGAGCTGAATATGGTCGGCGTCATTCACCCAGGTGCGCCGGTTGAAGAAGTATCGTCGCGCCACAGCGGGAGCGGTGCTGTTGGAGTTCCTGGCGTACTGAGTCCAGTCGTGAGCCTGGTCGAGTTCAATGCGCATGCTGTCCACAAGGCCCACTACGACCGGGCTTGGCCCGCAGTCGAGGATGTGCCGGTCCGGACCGATGGCCGACCGGACGGTCTCCATGAACAGGCGATAGGCTCCCGCTTTGCCGATTCCGGGATCGTAGTAACGCTCGGCGGCGAGCAGGCTCCACTCCACGAAGTCAATTTTAATGAAGTCGTAACCCCAATCGTCCGTGATACGCCGGAACAGTTCGTAGACCCACCGGCGCGCTTCCGGATGAGTGATGTCCAGAGCGTACTTTCCCCGTGGACTGCCCAGGATATGCGGGTTTCCCGAAGCATCGCGAATGAGCCACTCGGGATGGTCCCGGGCAACTTCAGTGCCTTCGTCGATCACGCCGGGAGCCACCCATAGGCCTGCCTTCAGGCCCAGCGCTCTAAGCTGGCCAGCCAGCCATTTCATGCCGTGGGGATATTGCTCGTTGCCTTCCCAATCCCCGAATGCCCTCTGGTATCCGTCGTCGATCTGCACCCACTCCAGTCCGTATGCCTTCAAGTGCTCCGCCATGAAGCGGGCATTGGCGAGGTGCTCGTCCTCGGTGGCCTGCCAGCCGGAATATGCCCACGAAGTCCATCCGTTCAAAGGAGTTGCCGGCTTGTAGTCCTGCAGTCTGCCCTGCTTGGAGGCAAACGATTCGAGGCCAGAAAAACCGTCAGGCGAGACCATGAAGAGAAATCGCCCCGAATTCACCTTGCCGCCCGCCCGCAAAGAAAAGTAGGTGTTGTAGAGCGAACGCGCGGTCAGGCTGAACGCGGCCTGACCGTCCTTCCAGGCCGAGGGGACATCCAGGACGGCACTGATGCGGCCCTCCGACTGGCGGTTCTCAAGATAGCCGGCGACCAGCGTCTGCCTGGATTCGGGATCGTGAAAAGCCGCATTCCAGAAGCTCTCGATACTGCGCCGTCCGATCCACTTCAGGAAGATCAGTTCTCCTGGATCATAGTACTGGTAGCCGTTGGTGAGCGCCCAGAAAGCGCTCGAATAGTGGCCATCGGCGGCAAAGAAGCAGCCGGAGTGCTCTTCCAGCAAAGCACGCAACGGCTCGGCATGCCGCACCCAGATGTCCTGGGAGGAGGAGTTGACCAGCGTCAATTCGAACACCGCACCGACTTCGTCTTCGAGCAAAGTGATGCGGGTCTCCAGATCCAGCTTCCCGGTCGAGTCACTGCACTCGATGACCAATTGCGGACCCTCAATTCCGGTTTTTCGGGAGTATTCGACACGTCCCTGGCGGGCGTAGGCAGAATCTGACGCCAAAACCCAGGAGCGTTCAAGCATCACGCCGCAGGTGGCATTGAGGAGCAGCGGCCGGCCGGCCGCCGTTAGCAGGCTGCATCGACCCGCTCCAAGGTCATAGCTGGCCTTGAGCTTTCCGGTTTCAATCTCCAGGGCCGCGTTTTTCGCGACTTTCGACGATGTGCCGGAACCTTGAGGTGAAGCGCCCGTTCCGAGGGCAATCAGCAACGGGCATCCCAGGAAGTGTCGCCGTTGCATTGTGGCTCTTTCAGACATTTCCGATCCTCTCCCGGATCCGGATATCCGGTCTGAACGACTGAACTGCGGAGGTTCAGAAGGGTTCAGGTTAACTACCAACAAGACGGTGTGAGCCTTCCGACGAGGTCACTCAGAGTATCCGTGAGACCGCACCATGTGACATTCTCTCCGTAGGATCTCATGATCCGGATCCCGGCCGGAAGACCGGACTTGGTCTTTTCCGGAGGAGTGATCGAAAACTCCGAGCGAGTACGTCCGGGAACTTGGGGAACCTGGTGTCCCAGCAACCTGAGAAACAGCCTGTCCCTTTTTCTTCTGTCTTTTCAGTTGCTGTGTGAGGAATTGAGTGACGTCGCGGATCATGCTGGGGCTCATCGTGTGGGCGATTCCAGGAAACAGCTTGAATTCGGCCCGCAAGCCCGCCGACTGGTACAGAATCTCGGCATCTTCCCACCGCTCGACCGGGTAGGATCCAAAGAGCCGGTCGATCAATTTGCGATCCTGCTT
Source organism: uncultured Acidobacteriota bacterium (assembly GCA_963777605.1). Lineage (GTDB taxonomy): Bacteria > Acidobacteriota > UBA6911 > RPQK01 > JAPXNP01 > CAVZRV01. Next base: position 25,309 of record CAVZRV010000028.1, on the reverse strand, counting down.
CTCGTATCCATCCTGGTAGTCGACCGAGTCGTTTTCGTCCTGATCACCCATGAAGATCAGGAGGGGGACTTTGCGGAGTTCAGCCAAGTCGACCGGACGGCCGATCAGTTCCTCGACGTCTGCGATGCCGATCGGATATCGAAGTTGATGATCGTGGTAAACGGCGACGGGGGCAATGGGCCAGCCGCCGGGAGACCCGATCGCAGCCGCCAGAACGCGGCCGGGATGCAGAAACGTGAACCGGTTGGCGAACATGCCGGACGCGGAGAAGCCGACGATCAGTATTCTTCGGCAAACCTTCCAGCCGCTGAGCTCTCGAGACTCTGAGCGGCATGGTCGAACATAGCGATCAGTTGGAGGTCCAGCCGTTCAAGGTCGTGAAGGTCGGTCGTGAGGCTGTCGCGGTCCAAAGCGTGGGTGTAGAGGCGAGAGTGCGCAGAGGGTCGCGGGAAAACGGGGCAGAGCAGAACTGTGCCCACGGCCCCGGCGAGCGGAGCATAGTTCTGGTCGATCGCTCTGACCAGGTGCTCTTCCTGGTAGGACAGGTCCTTGGATGTCTTGCCGCTGTTGTTTGGAACCACGAGGATGTGGACGATACCGCCTGTTTCGGCCTGTTCCCGAACCGCAGCGGGGATCGAAAGGTAATAGGGCCAGTGGAAGCCCGCTGCGGGGTCTCTTTCGACCCTCACGGCTCCCCAGCCAGAGGCGAGCGTGAAGCCGAAAACGGAGAGCAACACGACAGCCTTCACCCATCTCTTGACGGTCACCTTGTGAGGCTAGCAAGTCTAAGCGAACTTGTCATTTCAGGAGTGTCGCTGCGGGACGGATGGGACCCGCGGGAACGAGGCGCGCAATGCCGGTGGGATCAACCCCGGTTTCCAGATTGATGCGGATTGAGAGCCAGCATTTGCATGCTGCTGCATTGCCATCAACTCGGGGAATTTCTGGGCAGACTTAACGGCCCGACGAACATCGGTGCCGACAGTCCTGGATAGCAGCCTGTCCCTTTCTCCGCTGCTCACTGGGGAGTCTGCCTGGCAAGAGTTCGGCAATTCCGGGAAGCAGTCACAGCCGCAGGATTCTCGTCAGAATTTCCCCCTAGAATCATGGATACCTCAGAATCGGTCAGCCTCGGAGTTTGAAAGGGAGTCGGAAGCTGGAGGATCTCGATTTTGGCTTTTTCGACGGCCGGACTGAACCAGAAACCGTCGGAGGCGAAAAGGATCTTCTCGACACCCGCCCACTGAATCTGCTGCCCGAACCGGTGGTATTGGGCTCCCGAGGTGTCCAGGTAGACGTTGGGTCTTTCCCTGGCCAATTCACAATAAGCCTTCATCTTGTCGAGCTTTTCGGATGAGCCCATGTGGGGAATAATCCAGGTGATATCCGGAAAACCCCTGGCAAGCCGGCCGATCATATCGAGATTCTCAAGGTGGAAGAGCACGATGCGAATTCCGCTCTTGGAGGCTTTCTCCACAACCAACCGGGTCTTCTCTTCGAGGTCGGGTCCACGGCTGATCTCGCTCTGGTGAAGCTTGATCCCCTTCCAGCCGAGCTCTCCAATGCGCTCCAGTTCGGCCTCCCAGTAATCGTCTTCAGCCCTCACATGGCCGAACGGGATAAAGCGATCCGGGTACTTTCGGCAGGCGGCGAGTGTCCGGTCGTTCGACTCTTTCGAAGGGGTCCACGCGGTAAAGACGACGCCCTTCGATACGCCGGCATAGTCGTAGTGCTCGACAATCTCATCTTCCAGGCCCTCCCAGTAGGTCCCGAAGGACTCGAGGTGCATGTGAGCATCGAGCACTGTCTCCTCACTTCTCCTGGGCCCTTGGACCCCGAGGGCGGATGCAGCGACCACACCGCAGATCAGCCCCGAACTCGTCCCCCCAAAAGTTCGTCGCGAGAACTTCTGGTTTCGTGTCATTTCCCGGCCTCCAATCTGTTAGCTGGCTCCAAGACAATTCTATTGGGCGGCCACCGTCAGCGAAACACCAACATCTGTTGAATGAGGAGATGCAAATTGGTCACGGGGAGCCGACCCTGATGTTCCCGATGGGCACCGATCCGGAAAGCGGTGGATAGCGGGATTATAGGGGACAGACTGCTTTTCGCTCTCAATTGTACCTCTCGCAAAGAGACTCCGAGAAACACCGAAAACCAGTCTGTCCCCTCTTCCGGGGAGAGAAATCGTAATGGGCACAAAGCAGAGGTTTTCAGGGAACGTTTGCCTGAACTCGTTGGATGTAGGTCAGGATTCCGTTGACCGAGCGAGCCATTTCGTAGGGGTTGCGGATGTTGAAGAACGACCCTCCTCGGGATTCCACGAAACGGGAGAGAGGATCCGCTTCCACTGACGGGCTTGGACCACCCGGAAAGCGCACATAGTAGAAACGGCCTTTGTTATCGATCGACCGATCTACCAGATCGAAGAGCCTCTTGTCGTCCCCAAACACCGAGGGGCCGATGAAGACGATCCCGTCCAGGTTAGTCCCGCTTCCAGTTCCTGGTTCAGCATCTCTGCGACAAATCGCTGGCGCCGCTTCATCGAATAGCCAGCCGATCGGACGACATTTGAGTCGAAGGAATCGAAGACGGATTCTCGAAATGTCGTCAGATCCAGCTTCGGAGCCAAATCAGTCACAAACAATCGCCGTTCATTCAGGATGTTGAAGGCTGTGACGCCCAATTGAGTCACCCGACCGTCCAAGGCAAAAGCATGGATCATCTGACGGATGATGTGATACCTGGGGTAGGTCAGGCTTCGTTCTCGAGGTTGTAAATGGAGGAATGTTGATGAGCAATTTCAGGTTGAGCCCGTCTCCGTCCTCTCCCTTCATCTGAATAACGGAGGGCGTCACCTCCTCATCGATATCCGCAACCGTGTTCGGCTTCATCCTGACAGGTACATCGCTGTACATGAGGGAAGCCTTCAACTTGCCTTCCGACCGGAGCAAGTTCTGCCGGACGCGATCTCTGATCGCCCAATCGATCATGAATCTGCCCTCTCCGGTAAGAAACTTGATGCTGACCCCGACCTTATCGTGTGAATCACCGACAACCGGCAACGATACTTTGCGACGTACGAGTTTCGTGTCGCCCGAGTTGCTTGCTCGGGGCGGATGAGGCTGGAGATAGTGACTTCGTCTCCGCAGCTTCATTCCCATCGATCCACACATCGAACCAGCCAACGAAACGAAGGTCGAAACCGAGCAGGGCCTTGGGGCGTGTGGCGCGGCAGTGGAGTCGCTGTGAGCCCTGACGCCTAGCTTGGGCGCCTCTCTTCTCGCTCAGGCCGTTGGGCACTCTCAGGTTTCGTGGGCGAGGTTGCGGCTCCGAAGATGAAGATCGAAATGAATAGATGTACGAGCGTCCTTCTCATCTCTTCGCTGATCCGAAACCCTGTTGTCTCGACCCTGATCCTGCTGGTTCTCATGAGCCAATCGCGGCGAGTATTGTCTCAAAAGGCCCAAGTCCCCGGAAACATCCGGATCGGATCGGGCTCCCGCCATGACCCGTTCATGGATTCGCTCAGTGCGAGTCACATCCCATTGGGCATCCGGTGTAGAGAAATAGACGTTGCGGCAGTTAAGACGGCTCCCTTTACTCGATACCCTGACCTGGATCTTCTCGAAACCATTATCCCTCCCAGGATTTGACGGGCTTTCGACCAACACTTACGTGCCCACGCCAGTTGGTTGATTCGAGACAGTGCTTCGGAAGGCCACCTGGCGACTGAACTGATCCCGGCGGCCTCCGATGAGAGTTTCTTCAATGTCATCAGCGCATTGGTCTTGCCAGCGAGAGAGGTGCCGCCGGGTGTGACCCATCGAACGTGGCGCCACTGGTTCGAATTCGGTACGGCTCCTGTGCCGTAACTGCCTGTGCGCTCAACGCACAGGAGACCAGAAGAAGAAGGTTCCAACACCACATACACCAAGGCCAATCCAGCGCGCGCGTCCGCCATTCGCAATGATCGCAGCGGCGGTGACAATGCGAGGCCATTCCGTTCTGTTATCACTATTTCGATGGTCGTGATTGTTGAAGGGTTCAACAAGATCGGTGCTGGTCTCTCGTAGGACAGGAATTTTCTGGAAACGAGGCTGCCCCCACGGTACCCTTGATGCACGATTCTCGCTTGAATTCCTCCGACTTGGGAGCAACTGCAATTCCACGAGCAGGGTAAGCATGACGTGTGAGGAGTGGAACGCCGCCTTTCGAGACACGCGTCGTGGCCCGGCGTTTGAGGAACGGGGTGCCTATGAGAACGATTCGCCTATCGTCGATAGTTGGCTTGCTCGTCGCTTCCGTCCTGGGGGTCACTCCGGTGGCGGGGCAAGGTTGGGAACACTACGGCGGGGATCCGGGCGGAAGGCAGTATTCTCCATTGAAGCTGATCAACAAGCGGAACATTGATCAGTTGCAGGTTGCCTGGGTTTTCGATCACGGGGAGTGAGCCGGGGGGACGTCTATCCCACGCGATCGGCGTTCGAGGCGACGCCCATCCTGGTGGACGGGATCCTCTACGTGACCTCCCCGTTCGTTCACCTGTTTGCTCTCGACCCGGAAACCGGCCAGCAGCTGTGGGACTGGGACCTGCCGGCTCAGCCCGCCTTGGTCGAGGTCGTCCGGGACGGAATAACCGTGCCGGCGGTTGCACAGGTGACCAAGCAAGGATTCGTCTTTGTGCTGAACCGGGAAACCGGCGAGCCGCTATTCGAAGTCGAGGAACGTGCGGTTCCCCCTTCTCCCGTGCCGGGAGAGAAGTCGTGGCCGACGCAGCCCCATCCGGTCTTACCTCCCCCGGTTGCCCGGCAGACCATGTCACTGGATGAGTTCACGGATGTTACCCCGGAATCTCGAACTGAGTGCCTGGAGATCGCCAAGGGGGCCGATGCGGACACCGTCGTCTTCAACCCGATCACCGAGCAGCCGACGATCCTCTTTCCCGGGCTCAACGGTGGCTCGGACTGGGGAACGGGGGCCTTCGATCCGGAGACCGATACGCTCTATGTCAACTCGATGGACGTGGGCGGGATCTTCCGGCTGGTCGAGCGCCCGCCCAACTCGGAGATCGGATACGCATTGCGTTCTCTGGGGTATGAATTCTTCTGGGACAAGAACCGATTCCCCCGCCAGAAGCCTCCCTGGGGTTCCCTCACGGCCATCGATCTCAATCGGGGCACGTTTAACTGGCGGGTGACCCTGGGAGAGTACAAGGAGTTGACGGCAAAGGGGATTCCGCCAACCGGTGCGCCGAATATCGGCGGCGCCATCGTGACCGCAGGCGGCCTGGTGTTCATCGGGGCGACGAATGACCACATGTTCCGGGCTTTCGACAAAGACACCGGACGCGTGTTGTGGAAAGCGGAACTGCCGGCCAGCGGGATGGCCACTCCGATGACCTACCTCGGACCCAAATCAGGGAGACAATACGTAGCGATTGCTGCCGGCGGGGGCAACAAGTATGACGACACGTTCAGCGGAAAACTGGTGGTTTTTGCCCTGCCGGCGGAGGAGAAGAAGTGAACGTCGTGGCGCTTGGTCTGCTGATTGCATGGGCGTTTGCCGTTCAGTCGGGCCAGCCACAAGTCTACCAGGGGATCGAACAAAACCTGCCGATCGAAGTCGAAAAGCAGCCTGTCCCTTTCAGCTTTGACATAGGCCTCCTTCCAGGTCCAGCACCGGAAGAATCCGGTTTTCCGGAGTGTCGGCGGCAGGGTAAGTAATGAAGGGAAAGCCTCCGTTCTCGTTCCTGTATTATCCTCAACACGGACGATTTCACGCTACAAATTGGCCCTTCTGATCGAGTCCCGGATGAGCATTCGGCGGCTCGGTGGTAGACTCGATGCTCCACTGCGCACGCAAAGAATGATGCAAGAATCTGGGGAAGCTTCCCGACACAGGCCGGATCAAGGTGGTACGAGCGACACCGCCGGGGAGAATCCTTCCGTGCAGAAGCGGAGCTCTCTCTTCAAAATCTTTCCCCTGCGCCAGGTGATAGTTTCGCTGGCCATTCTGGTGGCTGCAGCTGTGATCCTGGACCTGATGGGGAGGCCGTGGTTCTGCGAAGCGGGCGACCTCGGAATCTGGTCGGGCGACATCTACAGCCGGCATAATTCCCAGCATTTTCTCGATCCCTACACTTTCACCCATGTTCTCCATGGAATCGGGTTCTATGCCCTGCTGTGGCTACTTGTGGGCCGATCAACCAGCGCTGCAACCCGGGCTGTCGTTATGGTCGGCCTGGAGAGCCTTTGGGAAGTTATCGAAAACACGCCAACCGTAATCGAGCGGTACCGGGACGGAACGATCGCACTCGGCTACTACGGGGACAGTATCGTCAACTCGATGGGGGATATTCTCGCCTGTGCAAGCGGCTATCTGATTGCTTTCCTGATTCCCGCCTGGGCCTCGGTTGTGGTCGTACTCGTGGTCGAAACGCTCCTGATTCTCTGGATTCACGACAGCCTGATAATCAATATCATCATGTTGATTCACCCGATTGAGGCGATCAGAACCTGGCAATCTCCTGGATAGGCCATCCTCACGAACACAAAGGCCTCGATATCCAGCAAATTGCCCCCCTACGACCGTCCTTCGTTGGACGATCATTGTCCCGTGGACCAGACTCAGGGACATGAAGAGTTGTCGGAGAGGTGGCCGGTCGGACCTTAGTCTTGAAGGAGAACCCGGAGCCAACCAGGCCGGAAGGGTCACACGAGGCTCAGGGAAGTCCAGGCGAAAGCGGAAATGCGTACCCACAGCAGACCAACCCGACGCTACCCACGACTGTGGGGAAGCATGTCCGGTTTCGATTCTTCCCTGAGTTCCTTCCGGCTCTTCTTTATGGCGACATTGTTCTTCTTTTTTGATTCGCCCTCAGGAAGGTGGAACGTGGTCCACGGGTAGATCCTCCATCCACCTTCATCGATCAGAGGGGGTGTGTAGTCTGGTTTGGAACGAAGTTGGACTTCAACCCCCTGGATTCCGGATTGAGATCGTGTTTACCGGTGGGCCTGGAACAGACAGGAGAAATGCTCGAGGCATTCACTCTCGAACGATCGGACGAAAGACCGTCCACGACTCTCCTTCGACATGAATGATGATCAGAGAAAGTGGGACGTCTGACGTCATGAACAGCGAACCGACTTGAAGGTGCGTCCCAGGGAAAAGCCCTTCCTCATCCAGGAATTGTGCGATCTTTCCGTGAGCGGGAATCTTAAGTGTCACCGAGTCAACCTCCTTGCCGTCATGATCCCTCAACAGGAAGCTCACGGATGCTGGTTCTGAATCAGAAGAATTGAGAATGGCGATCCCGGTCGAGTTCCCCGGCAGGACTCTGACGACGCTCGAGAACGCTTTTGCCGGAGGATCGACAATGACTCCTGCGGAGGACAAGTATCGACTGCTTCCGGACGCCTCGTAGTACTTGAGATTGGTGACCAACCCGATTGGGCCGTTCGCGGTTATCCGGGCCCATCCGACCTGCCGCAGGCCTGGGAATCCGACGCCTATCGTGGCAGCAATCGTTGACCCGTGCGGCTCGAGAATGAAGTGGGCCTCGTTACTCACGCTGAAACCTCCCGGCCCAGCTGACTTCAGAAATCGCTCCATTGGTTCGCCGTCATCGGTGGTCAGAACCATCCCCACTGCGATCCACTGATCGGACAGATTCTCAACAAAGAACTCGGTCGTAAACTCGAATCTCGTGCCCGCCGGAGACTCCCGGTCTTCTCCGTCGACCACCTGGGGGACCAAAATCTCCGTTTGAGCCACAGCATCTTCCGACTGGATCAAGAGAAAAGACACGAAAAGCTGAGTTACGAAGAAAGGAACAGAAAGAAGAGCCGGGTAGCGTCTCATAGGTGCTCCCTCCGACCGTATCGGCCCACACGGGAAAACTCGCCTTGAGGAACTGAATCGGATCTCAGAAGGCTGAGTTTGTCCCAAAGCCTTCTTCGCGCAGCTCGGGACAGAGTTCGGTCACGAATTTCGAGACCTGGCCACCAACAGGAACCGTCACTTCCCCCGATTGGCCCGATCCTGGAGTGGCCTGGAGCGTTAGCTTGGCAGCAGGGCCGTAATTGTAGACAAAATCCGAGAAATGGAGTTGCGCCTGAAAGAGCGGCTCCATTCCCAAAAACCAACAGGGGAAACATCAGAAGAGAAATCCGAACTGCGAGCATCGCAGAAACTCTCCCTTGAAGGCGGTCTCCCCCATCCGTCGCCTTGGTACAGTATCGTGAAGCGCTCCGAGGAATTCAATTTGTTTTGTCGCCTTTACGAGCCACGAGCAGGAATTCGTGACCCAAATGCCTTTTTCGCAACCGCCGGTCGAGGACGGAGACCCGGTCGTACAAAGGCTTGAAGAGCCTGAGCTGGATGACCTGCTGATGAAACGGCGAATAGGCGAAGGCTCGCAGGCGCCGCTCCTGCTTTTGCACCGGAGCCGAGCGGACAGACTGCAGACCGTCACAGACGGCAAGAAGCAGAGAATCCTCCACCAGGAAGAAGAGATTGGGAGCGTGCGTCCAGGTCTCTCGCCGCTGAACGGTCAGTCCCCGGGCTTCGAGTGCCTTTTGGATGCTGTCCAGTGAGAAGTATTGCACATGCCCGGGAGTGTAGATCCAGTTCCAATGGCGACCGACAAGCCGGTAGATCATCGAATCCAGGTTCGGGGAGTTGAGGATCAGAAGTCCTCCAGGCTTGAGGGCTCCGACTACCCGGTCCAGTATCAATCCCGGCCGGTCCAAGTGTTCCAGAACGTGCCAGAAGGTGACCACATCGACCGAATCGTCGGAAAGCCCGGAGAACGCGGTTTCAAGTTCCTCGGCGACAATCCCCAAGCCGAACATCTCCCGAGCATATTCGAGCGGATGCCCAGAGTAGTCGATGCCCCGTACCGTCCAGCCCCGGTTCCGGGCTTCCTTCAGGAAAAAGCCATACCCGCAACCCGCATCAAGGAGGCGGCCTCTGGGGCGTCGTCCCCATTCCTGCTCAAGCAGTTCGGTTCGATTTCGGGCGAGGACCTCGAACCACGCCCGGGATTGTTCCAATTGCTGGTCGGAGTAGGACTGGTCATAGAGCTTCTCAGTTTCGGCTGGGGACGGCAACGGATCGACGTAGACGTGACCACACGTGCACCGCCAATAGAGCCATCCTTTTTTCTTAAACTCCAACTTCCGGTCGGAAGCCCCGCAAAGGGGGCATCTTGACGTCGGAGGTGCTGCTGGTTTGTTGATGGCTTCCATAGAAACCCTAACGACTATGCGCTGCAACCTCTATCAATACCACAGCCGTGTGGGACAGGCACAAGGGACGCGACCGTGTCCAGGGAACCGGCAGACCCTGGATCTGGTGTTTGTACATGGCCGGTCGCCGGTCTAAGGTCAGCGATGATGGACTCCGAGGTTGTCTGATCTAATCAGCCACCCACCCAGGGCCGCCACGACACTTCATTTGGAGTGCTGAATCGAAGGGTTCAGCTTTTACCCCAACACAAAACGGCACCGACCCGGCAAGGAAGCGAAAGCTTCCTCAGGCCACCCAGCCCGGCAGCGGTAACGCCTTCGCCACTCCCGACGAATTACACCGCCAATCACTGCTTTGCCGACCGGACTCGGGACACCTTTTGGGATGGAGAAGGGGACAGACTGATTCTCGGATATAGGGAAGGGCAGGCTTGTGCAGATCCAGGGAGTCGATGTGGGAGCTTCGGACCGGCCGTCCGCTCCTTGGAAGTTCTTGTATTGCCTTCTTCTCTCCGGCGCTCGAAGAACCCCGAAGACTTCCTCGACCGGCTTGCCATCAGGGTAACGGACATAACCTGAAAGACAGGCTCCGTCCCTGCTGAGAACCACTGTGACGCAATCCGGAAACCCATCGGGAGAATCCAGAATACGGTTGGCAAAGCCTTCCCTGTTGCCAATTTCAGTGACGGCCCGAGTAAGTGACGAAGATATTACCCGATCTTGCTCATAGGGCAGACTATAACGAGTTCGGTAAAATCGTCGAGCTAGTCTTATGAAGGAGTCCCAATTGCGCCTGACACTCGCTCTGGCTGCAGGTTTGTTGCTTATCGCCTGTTCTTCTGCACCCCCTTCGGAGTGGCGGGAACCGCTGACCGGGATGGAATTCATTTACGTCCGCCCCGGTACCTTCTTGATGGGTACGTCCCTTGAAGAGCCCGAGAGGAGATCGGATGAGACCCTCCACGAGGTCCATCTGACGCAGGGATTCTACCTGGGGCGGTACGAAGTGACCCAGCAGGAATGGGCTACGGTGATGGGCGAGAATTCCAGTAATTTCGCGGACTGTGGCCCCCGTTGTCCCGTTGAAAAGGTCAGTTATCAGAGAATTCAGGAGTTCATTCGACAGTTGGAAAAGCGCTCGCCGGGAAATCGGTTTCGACTGCCGACCGAGGCCGAGTGGGAGTACGCCTGCCGTGCGGGGACCCAGACTCCGTTCTCAACCGGGAGCACGCTCTCAACGGCAGACGCCAATTTCGACGGACGTTATCCCTATGACGGGGGCGCACTGAGCACCTACCTCGAATCCACCGTGCCCGTGGGCAGTTATCATCCCAACGCCTGGGGCTTCTATGACATGCACGGCAATGTCTGGGAGTGGTGCAGCGACTGGTATGCGCCATACCCGACCGCTGCGGTGCGCGATCCCCGGGGGCCGGATACCGGCGAACTGCGTGTGATCCGGGGCGGGAGCTGGTACTTCGGGGCGGACAGTGCCCGCAGCGGTTCGCGCTACACGCACCGACCCCAGGACGACGGCTTCAGCCTCGGGTTTCGCCTTGTCCGGGACGTGCGATCCCGATGACATTCCCGTGGGTTAACGCGGCAGCCGACCGGCATCGCCATTGCCGGTCGTACATTTGAAACGCGAAGCCGCGAAGTTCGCGAAGTTCGCCAAGAGCATGATTGCATTGAACAAGAGAGTTCTTTAGCTCTCTTTGCGTCTTTGCGGTTCAATCCAGTCGGGGCAGTTTCACTCTCTGAATGGTCCGGCGCCGCCGGGGGCCCGACTGACCTGAAACTTCATTTGGGATGAGTTGAAGAACCTGGACGAATTGGATGCGTCTGGACGGAGATTCGGGCGATCGGTGGAGAGCCAGGGACGCAATTATCGGCTGGAACCTGGTTCCTGGTCTGGTGCCAGACGTGGATGAGTGATGATCACGGGATCGGCGCCGGGCGGGCCCCTGAAGGGGGCCTGTTTCCAGCCCAGGCATTTGCCTGGGTATACGGTTCCCCCATCAAGAATCCAGCCCTGAAAGGGCGGCACAGCTCTCCGGACGTGAAGAATCGGCGCGACCTTACAGGCCGCGATCGCCTTGCCGGGACCACAGAGGGGCTGTTGCAAAAGTCGTTTGGACCGCAAAACGTACCCCATATCTTGGGTTCAGTAGGACGGCCTCCCTATATGTGGTACCTAAATTGGGCCTTTTTGGAGTTTTGCAACAGCCCCCTGAAACCAAGGCGCCTCCAGCGCCAGGTCCAGTTTCACTCTCTGAATGATCCGCGGAGGGCGCGGCGGCGGAGCTGGAGGGAAAGTAATCCAGGCATCCCTGCCTGATATGGCGGCCGGGCAGCTTGCCCGGCGGAAGTGAACCTTCTCAATCCAGGGTTCTTGATTTCCGGGTTCTTCTGAAATCGTCCGCCACCGGGACTGAATCGCACTTTCAGTGCTGCATTGCCGTCTTGGCTCCGATTCCCGGGGCGTTGCCGCCGGGCTGGAAATGACCCTGCGCCGTTGGCGCGCTCATCTGGCGGTTTTCACCAGTTTCACTTTTTGAATGATCTCCGCAGCGCGGAGGGTCGGGGTGGCTTCAAATGCAAAGACGCCAAGAACGCCAATCTGGGCCGGGAATCGAGAAGGATAGCTGGCGTTTCGTTGTGCTCTGTATTACAGTATTGGTAATACTACGGCTCTCATTGATTCTCTTGCCCTCCTGGTCGGAATCCTCCGGTTCTTCGCTGCCGGTGTCTTCGCTCGATCTCGCTTCCGTGTCCCCGCTCAATCGACATGAATCTGCCGCTGAGCCGAGGAGCGACTCAACTTGGTCGTTCCCGCACTGCCGAGGTCGATCCAGTGCCATAAGGGAGCCAGGACCATTTCGGTGACTACCCGGGATTCTGGGAGGAGAGTATGTGGAAACTTCTGAGCATTGCTTGCTGTTTGATCTTGATGGGTGCGGGTTGCGGTTCGAGAATGGATGTCGAAGCCGAGCAGTCGAGCCTGCTCGATACCGCAAAGTCCTGGTTTCAATCCGTCCGCACCGGGGACATGGATCGGGTGTTTTCGTACTGGACGGACGACGCGGTGATCATCCCTGCGGGAATGCCGGCGATTGAGGGTAAGGACGCGATCCGCGAGTTTGTGACGAACAACCGGTCGCAACGGGGGTTCTCGTTGAAGACGACACCGCAGAAAGCGACGGTCTCGAAAGCCGGCGACATCGGGTACATCGTGGGCACCTATGAGATCTCGATGACGGGTCCGGACGCGGCGCCTCGATCGACTCAGGGCAGGTATCTGACGGCATGGCGCAAAAACGAGGCGGGGAACTGGAAATGCACGCTCGAGATCCATTCGCCACTGAATCGGTCCTCTCCTCCTGAACTGCAAATGGGACTTTCGCAAGCTGAACCGGAGGGACGATGACCAGGGTACTGTCTCCCGTGTTGCTCACCCTGGCGTGGCATCACGCTCGTCGTTTCACATGCGCAAGCAGTGTCGTTCTCCCCGGTTTGATGTGCGGCGAAGTCGAGCGCGTTCGAGCGGTTCGAGATAGATCTCCGGCTCGGCGATGACCCTTATCGGAGCAACGAGATTCTTATCTGAAGGTTCAAATCGACCGCCCGCATTCCGAAAGACCGAGAACTCCTCCGCTGAGTCTCCCCGACTGGTCAAACTTGGTGACTTCCTTGAAGCCTCTTGGAGGTCTGGCGAACACCAATCCGATTCTGCGACTCCGATCTTCTTGTTCGCTCGGCTCACTGGTCTGGTGCCTTACCTGGTGAGGTGACTTCTGAGGCGTACTCTGCGATCGACCGAAGATCCCACCTTTGTTGCGGTGAGTGTTTACTTTCAGCCGCGATGCCTTTACGGTTAGTTTCCAGGATCTTCCGCCGGGCAAACGAGTGTTCACGAGCTGGCGTGCAGTCTGCGAAAGGAGGTCGGCGGAAACGGGGAAATATTGCTGACGATCTGATTTGGAGGTAGCAGATGAGAATCCGGCCCGGCATCAGTCTTTGTCTCTTGTTGTCATCAACCCTCCTCCTCTTCCCGGTTCTCCAAGCCGAGTCGCAGCAGATCCGCAACGCGGACGCGTTGACGAACACTTCCGGCTTCTTTGGCGCCCAGGCTCCAGGGCTTCGATTCGGGGCAGGGCTCGTGGTGGATGTCCGCCTCAGCCCGGAATCGGAGGGGGGTGCCCTGCTCCAAAATCTCCATCAGACGGGAGCGGCTGTCCCGCGATCGATCGCGGCCGCGGACTTTGACGGGGATGGCACGCCGGATCTCCTCAGCGGTTACGCCCGGACGGGCGGAGGATTCCTCACGCTCCAGCGTGGAAATCCCGCTGTCATGGGGCGGATGCGGGTTCGCACGGCCGGGAGTCCAGGGCCATCGTCGGATGAAGAGAGCCCGTTTTTTCCCGATGCCCAGGTCATCGAGACCGGCCTGGTGCCCGATGCGGTGTATTCGGGTGATTTTGACGCCGACGGTCTAATCGACGTCCTGATTGCCAGCCTGGGGTCGACTGAACTGGTGCTCCTGCCCGGCCTTGGGGACGGCAGCTTCGCTCCCCAACGCCGGATCGAGCTGCCCGGTCGGCTGACGGCCCTGGCCGTGGGGGACGTGAACCGCCGGGACGGACTGGCCGACGTCGTGGTTGGAGTGGAGCTCGACGGCGAAGCCCGCCTGCTGGTCTTTGAAGGCCCACGCGGAGCCCTGCGCCACGAGCCCGAGCAGATCGAGTTGCCTCCGGGCGCAGTCATCGATATCGCCCTGACAGACCTGATTCGGGGACCGGAAATAGACATCGTCGCGGCCTTGGAGAACGAGATCGTGATTGCGTCCGGGCGTGATCGCCAGCTCACCAGGCCGGTCTCGCTTCGGGCCGTCGAATCTCCGGAAATCACCGTCTACCCGGTCAACATTCCGGTTGCCGCCATCGCCGCGGGGGATTTCGCCGGCGAGAGCGAGCCGGAACTGGCTCTGCTCTTAGCCACAGGTGAACTGCGCATCCTGGACTGTTCCGATACGGAGCCAAAGGTTCTGGCTGGTCGGTTCACTGGAGTCCGTCCGGAGGGACTCAATTCTCAGTTGAATTTCCAGGGGGGGCCGACCGCACGGCTGACGAGGCTGAAATCATCGACCGGACGGCATGACGATCTCGCCCTGGTCTCCCCTTCGACGGGTGATCTGCGGATCCTTCTGACCGGCGTCGGCGAGGCAGGGCCACTCTCGGCTTCAGGTATCGGCGGGGTTCCCGGAGAGGCTTGGCCCCAAGCCGTCTATCTGGGGTCCGGGGAATCTCTGGCCGTCCTTCCGCTGCGGATCAACTCCGACGGCCTTGACGATCTCCTGGTCCTGACCGCGACGGGATCGTCGATCCTGCCGACGGCAGCCGGGGTCACTCTGACCGTCAACGACGCGGGGAGCGACTACGAGTGCAAGCAGCCGTCAAATCCAAGCGGCCGATGCACCATCCGCGGGGCCCTGATCTACGCCAACTCCCATCCGAATGATTCCCCATTCCAGATCGAAATAACGGTTAAGGAAATCACCCTGGAAGCGATAGGAGTGGGATTCCAGGATACCCCGTATATCCCGCCGCTGGTGGTACCCGGCCCTACCACCATCAACGGCAACGGCGTGGTGATTAAGGGTAAAGAAAAGGCTCGTTGGGGGGCACCGGAAACCGGCGAGAAGAGCGCCGCCTTCCACTTGTTTCGATATGGGCTGAAAGACGCTTCGAACAGCACCATCCGGGAGGTCACCCTGGATGCCAACGGCGCGACCTACGGGATCTACATCGAGGATGTCACCAATGTCACGATCGAGAGCTGCCGGTTCGGAGACGAGGGGGCCATCCCCGGCGGCATCACTCTGATCAATACGACCAACAGCACGATATGGAATAACGAGTTCCACAATCTTTCGCGGGTGGGAGTCGAAATCCGCACCACCAGTTCCGGCATTCAGGTTCTCAACAACTACTTCGGTGCCGACAAGTCGGGAGCCCTTCCGGCTTCGGCAAAATCGGGCTTGGATATCGGAAACCCGGCTCAGTCCTGCACGATTCAGGGCAACCAGTTCGCAGGGATTGCCAATACGGCGATCAAGTTCGGCAGGGTATCGGGCACCGCGACGGGAGGTGCTCACTTGGTCCTGGCAAACACGATCGGCCTGAATCCCGGGCAAGGGCGTTCAGTTCCCAATCAAACCGGGATCCAGAACTCCTGGCATCCCGGATGCACCATCGGGGGCACCTCACCCGGCCAGGCCAACGTCATCGCCGGAAATACGGGAGCGGGGGTCCGTCTGGCGGCGCTTTCAGATGGGACCAAACTGGTCGGTAACCTCATCGGGATCAACACCACCGGAAGTACGCAACTGGGCAACGGTGAGGACGGGGTCGTGATCGCAGGCAAGGACCTCGAAATCGGCGGCACAGGCGGTGCCGGCAACATCATCGCCTTCAACGGAACGGCGAGCGAAACGGCGAAGGGCGTCTCGCTATCCTACGCGGGCAACGGGAACAAGATCCTGGGCAATTCGATTCACTCCAACCGCGGCTTGGGGATCGGGTCCTTTTCCGACCCCACCCCGAACGACCCGGGTGACGCCGATACCGGGCCCAACAACAAACAGAATTTTCCCGTCCTGACCCGGGTTCCGAACAGCACGGATATCGACCTGACCCTGGACAGCACGCCGAACACTACTTTCACCATCCAGATCTTCGCCAACGACGCATGCGACCCAACCGGATATGGTGAAGGGCAGTCACTTCTTGATTCCTTTGAGCTTCAGACGGTCGAAGACGGGTCCGGCCTGGCCTTCCTCCAGGGCGTTCCCGAGGGCAAGTTCATCACCGCCACCGCCACCGACGCGGCCGGTAACACCTCGGAGTTCTCCGCCTGTTCGCTTGAAGCAGATCAGGACCCTTATGTGGTCAACTCGACCGGAGATGACCCTGATGAGAATTACGATCCCGGGAAATCGACGGAAGAACAGCCTTTCGACGGAATCTGCAGTACGGGGAAGAAGGCGGACGGGAGTGATGGGGCCTGTAATCCTGGGATCGTTGGGGATTGCGAGTGTACCCTTCGGGCGGCGATCCAGGAGGCGAATGACCGCGAGGGTAAAGACGAGATTCACTTCCAGATTGAAGTCGAGAATGGGCAGTCCGAGAATGCGGTGCAACTGATCCGGCCCGAAAGCGCGCTGCCCGACGTCGCCGACGAGGTCTCTATCGATGGTTACACTCAACCGGGAAGCAGGGAGGCTTCGGCGAGCACTCCCGCCCTGCTGAAGATCGAACTCGACGGGACCAATGCGGGCCAAGGCTCTGATGGACTTGTCCTGACCGCCTCTGATTCCGAGGTCCGGGGGCTGACGATTCACTCTTTCGATCGGCACGGCATCGTCCTCGAGGGAAGCAACAATCAGGTTGCCGGGAACTACCTCGGAGTGGATCCCACGGGTTCCGAGATCAGGCAGCCGGAGTCCTCCCTGGCCCAAATCGGAGTCTGGGTCTTCAATGCGCCGGAGAACTTGATTGGAGGCGAGGACTCTCGTGATCGGAACCTGATTGCCGGATTCACGATCGGCCTCCAGATTTTCGGTCCCGGCGCATCTGGAAACGAAGTGTACGGAAACCTCTTCTGCACGGATGCGGCTGGTGA
Organism: uncultured Acidobacteriota bacterium; assembly: GCA_963777605.1. Taxonomy (GTDB): domain Bacteria; phylum Acidobacteriota; class UBA6911; order RPQK01; family JAPXNP01; genus CAVZRV01. The sequence goes on along the minus strand of CAVZRV010000028.1, from coordinate 8,378 downwards.
AACGCTCATCTCCAACAAGATGTGTTCCGCCAGTGGCATTTATGTGCTGCAGGCTTCCGGCAATATCATCGGCGGTAAGAAACCCAACATCATTGGAGGTACTGGGATCGGAATCAGTATCAGCGAGGGGGAGGCAACCCCCTCGGTGGGCAACCAGATTCAGGGAAATCTGATTGGCACGAATTCAGTCGACCCTCAGTCCGGGCGTGACCTCGGAAACTGGGTAGGTATTGCTGTCAAGGCCAATGACAACCTAATTGGTGGAGCCAGCCCGGGTCAAGGGAACACTGTCGCGTTCAGCCCCGATTTTCAACGACCGCCTCAATTGGAAGGATACCCCAGCGGAGGGGTACTGCTGAACGGTAAGTCGCGCGGCAACCACATCCAGGGAAACCTGATCCGCGACTATCCGGACTACGGTGTAATGGTTACGGAAGAGGCTGCGCACAACGTGATCGGCGGCCCTGACGCAACGTTCGGCAACACCATTACTGGAAATCGTCTGGGTGTGCTCATCGAATCTGAGATGTCCGTAGGGAATCAGATTCTGTCAAACCGGATTTTTGGAAACTGGGGAATGGGGATCAGCCTGAATCACGGCATTCGGCTGGAGAATGACCGTAACGACGAAGATGGCGGGCCCAATGAAGGGCAGAATACTTTGGAGTTCAGCCAATTCGGCTTCTATAACGATCCTATACCATTCGTTACGGTTGACCCACAGGGTGTGGTGGCGCGGGCTAAGCTGGACAGTCTGGCGAATGAAGAGTTCGAAGTCCAATTCTTTGCGGCTTACGACAGTGAGCTTTATCGCAACTGCCAGGGAGAAAGGTATCTGGGAAAGAGGACGGTGTCGACTAACTTGGTCGGCAACGCGTATGTCTACTTCAGAATCCCATCGATTCAACTCACAGGGATGAACCTGATCACTGCGACCGTGACGAATTCCAGCGGCAGTACTTCAGAGTTCGCGCGGTGTGCCTTCGGTGCAACGGACTCCGACGGGGACGGTATACCTGACAAACTGGAGGATTCAGGACCAAACGGTGGCGACTCCGACGGAAATGGAAAGCTGGATTCTACCGAAAAGAATGTCGCCGTGGTCCCCGCCATTCTTCATCCTCTCACGGCGTCTACCGGCTTGAGTGGAGTGAGGACCGACGCTGCCGAGCTCATCCTCGATAATGTCACTACCCCGTCGTTTCTGGAGACGTACATTCTCGGCTTTCTAAAGGACAAAATGCCTTTGGGGTGGGCCGAGTCGAGGCAACTGCTGTCGGAGACAAGCACGGGCTCCCCTGAAGCCTCAGCCATGGCGGTTCGGCAGCCAAACCAGTCTGGAACGTCCGTTCTCACTTACTACCTGGCCAACGGAGTCCGGGTGAGCGGATTCTACAACTACGGCCCTACTCCGGACGACCCGGTCGATCACCTATACGAATTCCTCTTCGACGGGACGACAGGTGCGGAGCTATTCGACGACCGGATCGAAGTCCATTTCGTCGACGGATCCCGTGGGGATCATGATCTCAGCGTCAATGGCGTCATCCAAACCCTTGGCGGACCGGTCATCAATTCGAGCACCTTCTACTTTGCCCAGCTTGGGGACGGTCTTGCGGGAAACATCCAGTTTGAAACCAGTTTGGTTTTCGAGAACGCGGGCGGAGTCAGTCCGGTCCAGGTCGATCTGGCCGACTCCGACGGGCGATTTCTGGATCTCGAATTCGAGGGACTGGGGAGTGGGTCGCTATTTGAATTCGGCCTGGCACCGGGCGAAGCTCTGTCGACTAAGACCCCGGGGGCCGACCCTTTGAAGGTTGGTTACGCCAGGGTGATCGGGGCTGAAGGCTTGGGCGGCACGGCCATCTTCAGCCGCTCCGATGCAGAGCAGGGAATCCTGCTCTACGAAACCGGAGTTCCGGCGGCGCGGACCTTGTCCGACTTCTCGCTCTTCGTGGATTCTCTCGGCAACCGGGATACGGGCCTGGCTCTGGCCTATCCTCGCCTGACCGGCCAGCAGCAGGCCGCTGCTTCGGTCACGCTCCGGCTCTACGACAAGTCGTTCGAATCCATAGCAACTCGAGAATTGACCCTTTCGCCGGGCGAACACCTGGCCCGCTTCGTTCGGGAACTCTTTCCGGATCAGGCGGCCCGGGCGGCGGAAATGGAGGGGGTCGTCACAGTCGAGAGCGACCAGCCGATTGCCGCGGTGACGCTTAGGCAAAACGACGATCCGAGCCGGGAGTTCCCGGATGAGGTGCCAACCCTGACGGCTTTTCCCGTCATTTCGGGACGGGCGGACGGCGAGACTTCCTCTATTGGTGAGGAAAAGGTTTTCTACTTCGCCCAGGCGGCGGACGGCGCGGTCCCGGGGATTGCACTGCGAACCAGCATGATCTTCGTAAACACGGGAGAAGCCTCCCAGCTTCGAATTGAGCTCTACGACTCCTCTGGCAGTCCAATGGCTCTGGACCTGGGAACAGGACAGGCCGCCTCTGTGCTCGAGCTGGAACTGGGGAAGGGGGAAGCGATCTCCCTGCAGAGCCCGGGAACGGGGAATCTGAAGGTGGGCTATGCGAAGATCACTGCCGACAGCCGGGTGGGAGGGACTGCCGTTTTCACACTGATCGACACGCCCACTGGCACGCTGCTGTACGAAGCGGGTGTTCCGGCGTCCGAGCCCCTGGCGGACTTCAGCCTGGTGGTCGATTCCAGCGGAGAGCGCCGGACGGGGTTGGCTCTGGTCAATCCACCCGGCGGATCCGGTTCGGGCTCGGCTGTGGTCACACTGAGGCTCTACGATCAGTCCTTCAGTCTCCTGGCGGAAAAGCAGCTCGAGTTGGCGGCGGGAGAACACTACGCCCGGTTTATCAACGAAGTCTTCCCGGGTGTGGAAGGGGTCACGGAGATGCTGGGCAGCCTGACGGTCCACAGCGATGTGCCGGTGGCGGCGGTGACCCTGAGGGAAACCAATGATCCCGGCAAGGACTTCCCTGACGAGGTGCCCACTCTGAGCACGTTTCCGGTGATTCCCGGTCGCGGGGACGATTGAACAAGGAGTACTGCGCGCAGCAGGAGCGATAGCGGCCGGGCGGGACCTGGGGTGCTAACTTCTCTCGACAGACGGGGCGGCGGTGGAGAGTGCGGCGACTGCTCCCACAGATTCAGGTGCTGAAGGATCTTGCGGATGACGCTCCACTCTTCTGGGAGGTCACCAGAGCGATCCAGTCCAAGGCATCCATGGAGCGGGTGAGTCCCTTGTGGGTGCAGTACTGGATCTGTCCGGATTCGGCCTGGTACCAAAGTCGTGTCCCGCCGAAAGTGGGCCGCAGGACCCGGGGAATAGTCCACACCCGTTGCCGGTGGTCGACCGTTTCCAGGATCTCCTCGCTCACCCAACTAGAGACTACCGCTGCGATCACATTCTTCCGGTCCCCTGCGACGACATGGGAAAAAGAAATTATGCTGGCCGGGGGGAGAGCAGGGGGCATGGTTTCTGGAGAAACTTGTTCCCGAGCTGGCGGGAAGAACCACAGATGGAACCGTAGAAATAGTCATTGAGTTGAATGCGAGTCCGGACGCCAATCAAACATTCGAAGCTGCTTCACACCATCCGCGCCTCTTTCATTGCGGCCACGGGCTCGTGCTCGACGACGGGTTTATGGCACTCGAATTCGAGGATGGAGGCTTCGCGGAACGCTATCCACACTATCTTCACGACCCAGACTCCAATCTCCCTACACCGGACGGTGACGAATCAGCTAATCACACCCCTGAAAAATCCGTTGCAGCGCTAATTGAGGATGGCGCTAGTTGTATCAAGCTCTACTATGAAGAAGCGCTTTGGTTTCCCGGAGGACCGCCCCCGTTCCGGCTGCCGTCGCAAACTCTAATTGAGGAGGTAGTCCGCGCGGCGCATTCAAGAGGTGTGCCGGTACTCTTGCATGCCACGACCCCGTCAGGCCATCGCAGACAATCGGAGAATGCCAACCGAACCCAGTTACTCCCGCCACCGGTTTTCACCTCAGATCATCAGCTATGCTGTCTGGCGACTCGACAACTTGACAGAGCCCCCCCCTCCCTGTTGCGGCGACCCTGCCGGTAGAGCAACCATTGCTCTACTGTCGTCCGCCAAACACGTCCAACATAGGCACTGGTCCCCCGCTGGTGACCACCGTTGGCATCACCCCGTTCCATTTCTCCACAGCTCGTCCCTGGACCTCGATTCGCCGCAACTCCAGCAGGTCCTCCGTTATCTGTGCTTTTTGGAGCTCCAGCCCTTTGGCTTCAGCCTGGGCCCTGGTGATTGCCTGTTGCGCTTCAAACTCCACCCGTCTCAAGGCGTTTTCTGCCTCCAGAGCCTGTTGGACCGCTTTCACCTTTGCCTCGATGGAGTCCTGGAAGGTTGACGAGAACTGAAAGTCCGTGATGGAGAGTTGGACAACTTCGATACCAAGAGGAGCCAACCTTTCCGTCATCAAATTTTGAAGTTCGTCTTTCACCTGCGGTCTTCGTGTGATCAACTGCTCGGCGTCGAAATTGGCCGTGGTAGATTTGACCGCTTCCTGGATGTAGGGTTGAATGACCCGGCTTTCATAATCCTGCCGCATATCGCGATAAGTTTCCCCCACCTTGCTGGCATTCAACTGATAGTTTAAGGTGACTTCTGTGGTAACCACCTGCAGGTCCTTGCTGGATGAGCCGACAGGGGCGGTGTATTTCTGAATCTGGGTTGACATTAGAACTACCTCGTCAACGAAAGGGATCTTGAAATAGAGACCCTCTCCCTTTATCGCCCCGGTCACGGCCCCAAAACGCAGCAAGACGCCTCGTTGTCCTGCATCGACTATCCCGGTGCTTCCCGCCAACACAATGATGCAGGCGATCACGACTACAACAACTGCGATTTTCTTGCCCAGCCCTTGCGGAATTCTAAAATCCCCAAACTCTCCGATAGAGTGCTCTGTCATCGCTACCTCCTGTTACCCCGATTTAAAGAAGCAGAATCTCCGATTAGGATCTCCAGTAAGGACACAGTACTCTCTCCTTCGCCTTGGAGGCAAACGACGTTTCCGCGGGAGCCGGGCATCGGTTCGGTGATTCGACCTTGATATCTAGCTGGAATGATCCTTGTAACGACACCAGTGACAATCAAAGGAAGAAACCATTTTCGGGTCATGCTTTGTGCTCCTTCTCCCATTGCCTGGGCAATCCTGAAAGAATCGGTTATTGCAAGCCGAATGGGCAATAGACCCCCTTCCGTCTCAATGATTTGTGATGTGTGCCCCAAAGAAATGTGGGTGAAACCGCGCTTGGGCCTGGGGGACTCTCACCAGGCGCTGTTTTGCCGTCGAGGCCACGGCCGTCCAGGCCGAGACGGCGCCTTGTGATGGGCATAGTGACGAACCGATGAAATGGGACGCGAGCCGCGACATGTGGTCGGGGCTTGGGCTCTTCGGATCGTTCCCGAGGCGTTCGGGGATTACACTTTCGTTCGAGGGGTTGAACAACACCGTGCAGGAACCCTCGACCGGAGGCTACACCCGGAGTGAACTGCGCACGTGGATCGTACAGCGTCCCGAAGGTGTGGCTCAGCAACCCTGCCGCCTGCTTGAGCATTGGGACTCAGTCTGAAATTCAAGGGCGGGCACCACTGGGCTTCAGCGGCAATGGCTTCGATTTCTTTGCGGGTATGCCCGCCGGGTTCGATTTCGCATCGGTCCAAATTTGTCATGAAAGCGCTTGAATGAGTTGTAAGTCTTTTAGATTCAATCAGGCGCTTTGCAAAGTCTCCACTACATTCGGGTTGAAAAGGCGGGCAGCCTAGAGCGCAAGGCCTTTCCATGTTGTGCCGGACTTGACCATCCCCATGACGAAAAACGGCCGACAGCAAACGCTTCCACTGCCGGCCGTTTCTCACATCTTCTTGGTCCCTGTCACATCAGGGAACACGATCGAGCAGAGCAGCTTCCTCCGCCGAGATTGCATTGTCATAGATGCGCACACGAGCCACCGAGCCGGAAGCAGTATCCCCGGGGCTTGGAATGTTGTTAAAGAACCTCAACGTGTTCTGATCGCTGATCGTGGCTTCGTTATCGACGTCCGTGAACGAGAATTGCATCACGCCGTCGACATAGCCAACGACGAGTTTGTCGGAATCACGCGTCAGCACAACCTGCACAAAAGTATCGGGGCTTACGCTTGCGGCAATCCCACTGGAACTTTCGTTGTAGAAAACCAGTTTCCCATCCAGCACGAAAAGACCCCGGTCAACTGTTCCATTCTTGAGATCCAGGATCTTCTTCCAGCCGGACGTCTCATTAAAACTGAACAGGACGGAAATGGTGTACGTGTCATTGGGCATGACTCCGACCGTGGGAGAAAGAGTCAGGCCGTTATTGGGGGAAAAGTTCAATACAGTGCGGGGATTTCCATCAACGATTCTGCTTCCAAATGTGTTGGAACCGACGTTGTTCAGATTGGGCGAGCCGGCGACGGAACTCGACAGGGTGCTTTGAAACTGGTAGTCGGCTTTCAGCCTTGCCGAGGTGACAGCGTTGAACTCGACGACCGGCACAGCCGAGAGCAGTGACTCTTTTGACACCAGACTCGTGACGGCCACTTGACCAGTCCCCAGCACCTCAACAACGAGGCTGCCACTGAAGTTGTTGATCCCGCTGACCGCCGGGAACAACTCGTTGACGAATGCCGCAATCTGGTTGTTCGCTCGGAGCGGGTTGAGCCGAGGGTCCAGAACGCTGGAAACCTCCACGCCATTTTCATCGATCAGATGCAGTCGAACGGTTACGTCCTGGCCGAGAGCTGCAATGGCCGCCCCGGTGTTTCTCGAGGGGGAGATCACTTCAACGGGAAAACCCGCTTTGCGGATGCCGTCCGTTCCCAGGATTCCGGTGCTCGTGATCAAGGCGCCGCCGGACGCCCGTAAGTCGAACGTGGCTACTCCCTGAACATTGATCGAATCTGACTCAAAGTAGGCCCACCCGGCCAGAGCGGAGCCTTCGTTCGCGGAGGCCAGACGCACCGTCCCCCCGCCTCCAGGAACGGTCACCTGGAAGGACGAGGCCGACTTCCCATTCAAGCGGAGAGTGCGCGGCGTTCCATTCTGATTCAAGAGTGCCAGGATACCGGTAACGTCTGAGTTTCCGGTATTGATCAGGGTAAAGGAGGTGGAGATTCCGCCACCGTCCGCTACCTGCGGAAAGTTGACCCTCACCGCCAAAATCTCAGTGCAAATAACGACACCCGTGACAATCAAAGGAAGAAACCATTTTCGGATCATGCTTCGTACTCCTTCTCCCATTTTTTGGGCGATCCCCCAAGAATCGGTTATTGCAGGCCGAAGTGCAATAGGGGTCCCCCTTTCGTCTCGATGATTTGTGAGTCGTGCCCCAAAGAAATGTGGGGACACCGCGTTTGGGCTGGGGGAATCTCACCAGACTCCGTTTCGAAGGATTCTTCATGGGCGCTACCGCGATCTAAAGCGGAGGTGCAAGTTCTGGTCAGTCGGGTCGAAGTGGAGACGGAAAAGTCTACGCGGCAGGACGGTGATTTAGGGGCAAGAGGCTCTGGGGCACAGATGCCGAAGACGTTTCGCCTGTATCTACCCGACCAGATACTCTTGTTGCCTGCGTCTCCTCGGGACTGGCTGCTGGAAAATCATTTAGGCTGCTTCATCTCGGAAACCGGGGATCGTCCCGATCTGAAGGCATTCAATCGGCGGTACAAGGGAGCTGGCCGTCGCAACCAGCTCTTCGAACCGCGAATGATGGTGGGGGTCCTGTTCTATGGGTATGTCACCGGGACCTTCTCCTCCCGGAAGCCAGCGAAATACTTGGAGGGGGAGTGGCGTATCTGGTCCTGGTCTGAGACTTTCCGGCCCGCCGGAGATGCGGTCCGCAAGTCGTCGAGAGGCTCAAGTGAGCGAGAATCCCCACCGAGTTAGCGTCGTCGGTGGAATTACACCTCACTCACGAGTGCAGCCAGAAACGGCAGGGAACGCAAGGCGCCCGGTTCATTCACCGGCTTTTGATCGTGCCTTTGGAATCTGAACACCTCAGGTGATGCAAGTGATTTTGTAGTAAGGCGCGCCACCAGAACAGAACTTAGGACCTTCAATGCAACTCCTGCCAAAACACAATTTTGGGGTTGACGCTGGTTCTATTGATATTTCAATAACATACAGGATCACGCAACAGCCTCTAAAATCCTGTGAGGGTAACCCCTCGTACGGGTTCGATTGTTCACTCCGCTCACTGGTCTGGCGTTTGACCTGGTTTGGCGGCTTCTGGGACAGTCTCAGCTGAGACACTGCTGGTGGCTCCGACCTTTTCCCGTCCCGGGCATTTGCCAAGGTGTCC
>CAVZRV010000027.1:0-604981 GCA_963777605.1 uncultured Acidobacteriota bacterium | reverse complement strand
CGATCTTGTCGGTGGCGTGCGGGAACCCGAGCATGGAGGTGAGCAGCTTGGCGTGGTACTCGGAGCCGACCAGCACGAGGTCGGCACACGCAACGAAGCTGCGTTCCACGTCCAAGGCCCACGTGAACGTGCCGACGCGGGACAGGAAATCCGCCGGGTCGTAGGAACCGGCGTGCATGAAGATGGCGATTTTCACCTTCTTCCCCGTCGTGTCCCTCATGTACGCGGCGGCGGTCGTAGCCGGTCCCCAGCCGTCCAGTGACAGGAGCCAGTCACCATCCTTGACGTTGCTCCACTGGCGGGCCAGTTCCGCGACCTGCGTCCCCTTCCAGATCCACGTGTCCGTCGGGTCGAGGAATTCCCCGGAGCGGCGCTCTCCGACGTCTTCACCGCAGATCAGGTTGACCTCGGCTCCGCACTCCTTCAGGTCCCGTGGCCACCAGCGCATCCACTGGCCCGTGTAGCGTTCTTCGAAAGGCTCGATCGGCAGCAGGTGGACTCTCATCCCAGGAGTTGCCCTCCTTGCAGGTTCGTCCCGGCGAGGTAGACCTTCAGCCCCTTCCCGGCGTCAATCAGGTTCGTTGTGGAGCCGTCCGCCAAGTAGACTTTGAAGCCGGGGCCGTTCTGCTTGCTCTTGCGCTCCACCTCGCCGTTGAGCTTGCGAATCCACTGTTCCGCCTTCTGGTAGGACATGGCCGAGAGCACGCAGAGCGTGGCCCGCTTGTTGCGGCTCCGGTCCGCAATGTCCTTCGGGTCCACGCCGTACTCGCGCAGCAGTTCCCGGTTCTCGAAACAGACCTTCCAGTCCCCGAGCTTCATCTTCTGGAACTTGCCGGTGCGCGGATTGAACAGGACGACGGAGCCGTAGCGGAAGGAACTGCCCCAGGACGAGGAATCGACCGAGTACCACTTGAGCCACTTCAACCAGTTCCACGTCGTCATGCCGAAGCCGTGGTAGACGACCTCGTGTTCCTTGGCCCGCCGGAAACACTCCACCAGCCACTTAAACAGCGCCGTGGACGTGACGGACGCTCCGGCCAAGCCCCCGAGGGCCACGTAGTCATATGACCGGAGCATGTCCTCCAGTACCGACCACGGCTCCCCGGCGTGAAAGACCGGAAGCGGCGAAAGCCCAAGGCTTTCGAGGTACGCCTGATTCTTGAGCGAGTTGTCGATGCTCTTCTTGTCGTCAAGGTTGGCGTAGACCGTAAAGAGGTCGCGGTGTTTGAGGAGCCATTCGCCGTACTCCCGCACGTCCAACGTCTCGTTGAAGTTGAAGGCCGAAAACGCCCCGGAATCCGCAAAGACCTCCGGCGGCTCCTCGAACTCCGCAATCATCTTCCGAAGGTTCGTCGACTTGAAGTACCAGTACGAAACGAGAATGCGCAGTTTCACTGCACCTGCTCCAGAGGCGTCCCGTTGATTTCGGCCATGGCCGCACGGTCCACGCAACTGAGCATCCAGGCGTACTTTTCGGCCTCGTTCTTCCCTGGGGCCTGGTCCATCAGGCTTCGGTGCAGTTCCATCGTTTCCGGGGAGATCTGGATCTTCAGCACCGGCCACGTTTCCTCTTCCTGCGGTTTTCCGTGCTTGGCCTGTAACGCATCCGGGTCCGGCGCGCCGTCCAACATGGCCCGCAGGTCGGCCACGTCAAAGTCCGAAAAGCCGGTAAAGGCCGTATCGCCCATCTCCTGTTCGATCTCGTCCAGTTGCCGGATCAGTTGCGCGAAGTCCCACTGGGAGGTATCCGTGGCGCGGTTGTCCGCGATGGCGTAGGCCCGCCGGTCCATGCCGTTCAGGTCGCTGCGTACGCCGTAGACCGCCTGCCAGCCGAGCTTCCGAGCGGCCAGGACGGTGCCGTTTCCGGCCACCACCACGTTCTCGCCGTCCACCACGATGGGCTTCTGCTGGCCGAACTTCTCCAGTGACTGCGCGATGACTTCGATGTTGCGGTCCGAGTGGAGCCGGGCGTTCTCCGGGTCAAGGGTCAACGTGTCGAGTTCGAACTTAACGAGCTTCATAGCGTGCGCCTCCTGCGCCATCCTCCAGCACCTCAACTGCACTCGCGCCAAGGTTGACGGCGATGTACTCTGCGATCGCTTCGCACGACATCATGCCGAAGTCGCACGGTGGCTCCCCGAACACGCCACAGACCGTCCGGTGCACCTGCGCTTGGAGCAGGAAAATCTCCTTCTCCCGGTCTTTGTGGTCCACGGGGATCTCGCAGCGGATATGGAAGTCGTGGCGGTGCGGGAAACCGCAGGAACGAAACCTCCTCCGGGGCGTCGGGCCAGTAGTGGGTGCCGGAAATGATGTTCTTGGTGATGACGACAAGACTCATGGGCGTTTCTCCGCCTTTTCCAAAGGGGCTTCGATTTCGACTTTGATGGAGCGCAGCCAGCGCACGTCTGTCCACGTGAGAGCCAGGTGGAACGCCGCGACTGCGCGATCCCGCTCCTGCCGCATCCGTTGCCGGTAGGTCATCACTGGCCTTTCTTTACCGGCAGCAACCGGCACTCCTCGCAGTTGCAGCTGACGATCGCAGGGCCGGAGAGGTCTTTGCCGAGCAGGTTGATGAGCCGGGAACCGGAGCTGGAGCCGCGCCCCTCCAGGTAATGCCTCGGGGCATGGGACGGGGCGGAACGTCGCGGGGCCACGTTCGCAAAGAACAGCGTGGACTCGCTGAGGAACAGATGGATTTCGGGCTTGATCTGCCACAGGCCCCGTTCCCGGTTCTTCTTCAGAAGCCCCGCCTGCCGCAGTTCCTGCATCGCCCATGCGGGGATGCGGATCTCGCGGCCATCGGGGTTGAGTACGGGATGACCCGGGCGTTCATCAGGCACACGTGGACTGTCGCTATCGCTGGTTTCGTTTTTGAACCTCACAGGCGGTTCCTCTGGCCGATGCGCCCGAGGATGGCTGGAGAGACCGCCACCGACGTGGGAGTTAGCGTTCACGTCGTGTGGAATTGCGGCCTAAGGAGAGACAGCCACGGTTCCCTAGCCATCCATCGGGCTAGGTCGCCGGAGTGTCTTACTGGTAGGACCTCGGAAGGTCGCCAGCCGGTAGGACCTGTCGCCAGCGGGCATCTTAATAGGATGGGCTGACATCAATAATGAGCAACGGACTTAAAATCCTGTGGGGGGGAACCCCCGTACGGGTTCGATTCCCGTCCCGGGCAGTTGGCCAAAGTGCGAAATTGATTTCGGCCGTGTGAAGTGCTGAACCGAGTCGATGACAAGCTTCAATTCGGCAGAGTGGCTAGTCGGGCTTCATGGTGATCGCGACGGTGAAGATGACTGACACCGGTTCCCCGCCGAGGTAAGTGGGCTCCCATTTCCATTGTCTGACTGCCTGGGTTGCGGCCTCCGCCAGTTGGCGATTCCCTCGAATGGTTCTCACGTCCACGACACTTCCCGTCTTGTCGGCCGTCACCTGGAGCAGGATCGTGTCCTCAATTCCTTCCTGTCTGAGAGCCTCAGGATAGACCGGCGGGACGAACACCCGGAGTTTCCGTTCCTGAACGCGCGCCCCGACCCGAATCGGTTCTCGAACGCCGGGAGGCGGTGGCCTGTTCACGATCTGAGAGCCTTGGATCACGATAGCCTTAGCGACAGCCTGAAGGGGATAGGTAGGGTGCACGTTCGGCTGAAGCCAGACTTTGACGAACAACCCCGGTTTCAAAGCGTCGAAATCAGCGCGCTTGAGCGGTTCGAGATAGATCTCAGTAGCGGCGGCGACCGTTATTGAGGCGACGAGATTCTCATCTGAAGGCTCAAATCGGCCTCCCTCGTTCCGAAAGACGGAGAACTCTCCGATGACTCTCCCCGGCTGGTCAAACTTGGTGACTTCCTTGATGAAGCCCTGGAGGTCTGGCGTTGCATGGGTAGGAGTCGACGGCACAGTGCAGGAGAGAGCTTGGAGGACGAGGACAAGCTGGAAACAACCCCACATCTCAACTGCTTAGACAGCAGTAGCGGTTTCTTTGTTCCCGCATTTCGCCCGGTCGAGATGTTAGGAAGACTCAAGAATTCACGTTTTAGGGATTGGCGAGAAATCCGGAACCTTTTGAATTTGTTAGCTTTTCTTAACTTTTCACGGTTTCAAGGAAGCGTCTTAAAATCCTGTGGGGGGGAACCCCCGTACGGGTTCGATTCCCGTCCCGGGCATTTGCCCAAGACGCCCGTCCCACGGGGCTTTCTGACCGAGTTGCACCAAGACCGCAGACCGCACTCACGGCTGGGAGGCCAGTCTGCGGTTCTTGAACGAGAATCTGAAGCCAAACGCCATCTTTGATTTGTCCTCGTCCCATCAAGTGTCACTACACAATCCGAATCGCGCGGACGTGTGCCGCCTGCTGGACAGAAAGAGAGTTATGTTCAGTGGCAGGCTTAACACCCTCCATCACCGATGATCCGGTCAAATGCGAGCTGTGCGGCTGACGCCGCCCGTGTGATCAGCCGCACGTCCTTCTTGATGACCTGGAGCCAGCCCTGAAGGTAGGCCGCTGAGGTTTCCATCGTGGTCCGGTCCAAGCCACACTGTCCGCAGAGGAACGCCGCCGTCATCTCAGCGACCAGTTCTTCGTAGCCGTACTCCTCGCTGCCGTGGGCGTGGGGCTTATCGGCCTCGAAACGGTGGAGCCGCTTGGGAATTCCGGTCGAGTGCGCGAGTTCATGAAACAGGACACTGTAAAATTGCGCCGGGTTCTCAAATTGAGCCAGCGCGGGGACGTAGACCTCATCGGTCCTGGGGCAGTAGAAGGCCCGGAGGCTGTCGTTCTTCACTACGGGGCCATCCTGGTAGCCCGCCACAATGGATTCCGCCTGTGCCAGCGGTTCGTTGCCCGAGAAGGGAAGCTTCGGTAGCCGGCCCTCCGGTATCCCGTCGGTCTGGTCGAGGTTGAAGACCGTGTAAGTGCGGGTCAGCCAGTAGGTCCGTTCCTCGCCGCGATTCCTTGTCCTCGCGCGTACAGGGCTTGAGCAGGATGACCTGCGTCCCCTTTTCGCCCCGTTTGACGTATCCGCCGAGGCTCTTGCACTGGTTGAAGGTGAGCCAGTACGGGGAGCCGAACCCGGCGGTTGCCAGCAGGAGCACGTTAATGCCCCGGTACTTCCGCCCCTCGACGTTTCGGGGCATCATGCTGGTCCAGCTCTTCCGCCAGATCGGCACGCCCTGTTCCAGCATTTTCACGATCCGTTCCGTGATTGCATCCATCTGTGTTGCCATTGCCGTTCTCCTTTGTGTGCGGTCAGGGCAGGACCTCAACCTCCACCACGTCCTTCCAGACTTGTTGCGGGTCGCTGCTCCGATTGAGCCTCCTGGCTTCAGCCAGTGCCGCCTGCTTGGCGTCCGAGAACTTGCCGTTGAACTCGAACACCGCGCTGTCGCCGTCTGCAAACTTGACCGAAAAGAGCCAGAGCCCGGTGCCTTTGGGCTTTCTCCCGTGACTGAACTCGAATTGGGTCGTGCTGACTCGCATGGTGTGCTTCCTTCCCTTATTCACTCTGTTGATCCTTCCAAACCGTTCGTCTCTGTCCATGGGCTGAAGCTAGACAGTCTTAATAAGATGATCAATGCTGAAATCGACTGAATCGGGAGAAATCAGCAAGAAGTGCGTCGCGTGCGGAGTCTAAGACCCTTGAAACTTTAGTGGACAGGAAGGAGAATGGGTTGGTCAGGAGGCCGAGAGTAAAGTGAGGCGGCCAACGTTCAGACAAAGGCTAGTAGTTCTTCTCGGGCTATTATCAGCGTCATCTATGCTTATCGCCCAGCCCGTTGAGGGTTCCGCTCGCGAAGCGGTGTTCCTTGGCGTATCTCAAGGGCCGGTCATTCCATTCGCGTTCTACCGCTCTGGAGCCTGGACGAACGAATGGCGCGAAACCTATGACCTCGGCCGAGAGGATGGGCCTCGTAAAGTACGGCAGTTGCTGATTGAGGAGTTGGGCGATGCCGGACGATTGCCTGCGCACTGGTGGTTCCTACCGTTTGGAGGGGAACAGAGAGAAATTGCCGTGTCAGAGGTGGTCTGGCTCGATACCCACTGCAACAAGTATTGGGCGATTTCAACCGAGTTACCACTGACGGAGCCGAAATGCTATCAATGCTGTCCTGATCCGAAGCTCGGACTGGTCAGCAATCTTCCCGTTTTCGAACGGCCCTTCGAAAGGATCGACCCCGGTTCTGAGCAAGCCAAAGATCTTCTTTCAGAAGTCAGAGCGAAGTGGGAAGAGTTGGAAGCGGAGTCCATCGCCCTCTTCCTCTCCAAGTTCAATCCGATTGAAGGGCGCCTGCGATTTGAAGGACATCCGATCGAAGAACAGGCACGACAAGGGGCACCATTCGAAGGTATCGAACTCTGGCGGGGTTCTCTGGCGGCCGGTCGGGCACTTTACCGGCTGGAGGCAGTTAGGGAATACCCCAAGCCCGAGAACTTCCACGATGCCGGCTGTAACTCCGTAACTCACTTCTCCACCTGGTTTCTCGAGAGTACCCATGGAAAATTGTCTATTCTCGACCCCAGAGCCGATTTGAGTGACTGCGACTACAAAAGCGTCCAGAGCATTACACCTATCGCACTCTTCTCTTTGGACGGCCAGGACTTCGTGGTCACCTTAGGCTCCGGCTGGGACCAGGACGCGTACGAAATCTTCAGCGTCGGACCGGATGGAGTTGTGCTGGAGACGTCGACCCTAATCAATTGAAGTTGTCCCTCCCAGTGACCCGATGAATTGGAAGCGTTTCACGGCGTCACCTCGTGGGGCGGTGTCTCGATTCCTTCACTTTGGCAAACGGAGGTCGGCGACCGTAACCCGTACCAGACCCAACGGATGACGGGGCTACGGGCACCGAGTTACTTCTGGCGGAGCTGGAGCATGGCCTGATCTTCGATCCAATCCATGAGCCTGAGTCGGCTGGCGAAGGGGAGGGCTTTCAGCCGATCGAGCAGGGAGTCGGGATCGATGTTTGGATATGCGGACTGGATGGTGCTCGACTTCAGTTTCTGCCGGACATACAAGTCCAGGTGCCGGATGTTCTGGACCGAAAGCCGCTCGTAGCGGAGCAGATGCAGGAGCATCTGCCGCTCGGTCGGCTTCAGCGGGAGCTTGGCCCGGGTCATGAGGGCGTGGTACCGCTCGATCATCCGTCCGGCGGTCGAAGACATCGAATACGTGTTGTTAAAGGGGACGGACCGCTCCTTGAGGATGTCAATCACCGGATCGGTCAGTCCCAGGGAGACGATCTTCTTCATCTCATGCCACCATCTTCCTCACGGATCTTGCGATTACGTCGGCCATGTCCCGGTCGTGCGTCCAGCGGGGCAGCGAGACCAGCGCCTGCTGCCAGCTGTCGAAGACGCACAGGTGCACCGTTTCCCGTTCGTCGACGATCCGGACGTAGATCCGGCCGTCAGCGTCCATCGAAACACGGAGGCCGATGACCCGCAAGCCCCCAACCGTCAGTTTTCCCTTTGGCCGCTCCATCTACTTTGCCTCCCGTTTCACTGGCGAAAGTCGTTTCCGCCCCGTGGTCACTTCCGTCTGGTCGTAAACGATCTCGCCGCCTTCTCTGGCCAAAAGCTGACAGAGGGGGCAGCCGTCCGTGAGAAAGCTCGTTGGGTCAAACTCGCTGAGCCGCCGCTCGATGGTCTCCGCGTCCGGCCGGTCCAGCATGATTACGGTCCAGCTTCCAACCGAACACACCACCGAATCCTCACCGTATACATCTTTCAACTCGCGCAGTTGTTCTTCCGTCATTGCCGTTCTCCTTCGATACACCGGGGAAGTGTCGGGGCCGGAACTGCTACGTCCCGGCCCGAGAGGTTGGATTACGCTACGAGCGCCTGGAGTTCGGTGGCCTGTTCCGGGGAGAAGGCGGCGCCCCGTCCGCGTCGGATGCCGTACTTCAGACACGCCTTCACCTTGTCGGGCTTCAGGTAGTCGCTAACCCCGTAGTGCGTCATGACCACCTGAGCCTGCTCGACCGTAAACCCGGCCACTCCCATCCACTCACAGGCGGAACAGACCGAGAACCCGAGGATTGTCGGGCGGTTGCTGGTCTTTTGGGCCACGGTCCCGTTCGCTGGCTGGTCACTGGCCGAAGAGGATTGAACTGCGCCACTGGATGCCTCTCCCTGACCCGGAGAGTGACCAGCGGCTGTGCCGCGCTTGGGCCGCTCCACCAGGATCAGACCGAGAGGATTGTGGACCGTGGGACGCTTCTTCCCTTTGAACTGGACCCGCACTGAGTCCCCGTCGTACCCAAGGACCGTTCCAAGAGTCTGCTTCTCATCCGAGGCCAACCGAACCGTGTCACCGTTCTGGAATTTGACGCCGCGAAGTTCGCTCTCCGTCTTGGAATTGCCCTCGGCCGGTTTCTGTGCACGCGGTTTTGCCGTGCCCTTGCGCTTCTTTGCGCCCTTGGGTGCCACGGCGTTGGGCTCTTCCGAAGACTTCCGGCTCTTGCGGGCCTTTTGGGTGCGCTCCGTCGGGGCGTGTTCCGGGTTTCCTTCCTCGGGACTGAGGCCGATGGCCGCGTGGCTCTCTGGCGAAGATGCGGGCGTGTCCGTGACGGACGCCGTTTCCGGGTCCTCGGTGTAGACGTCTTGAAGTCGGCGGAAGATGGCCTCTCGGGAGGCTGTGATCGAGGACGCGATAGCCCGCAAGCCCGGTCTCCTTCCGCAGCATCCCGAACAGGATCTCCTGCGCCTTCTCGAAGTCTTCCGGCTCCCGGCTCACGGCCCGCCGCATGAGCTTCCAGATCCGATCCGTCGCCTGCTCCCAGCCTTCTGCCTCCGTGAACAGTTGGAAGGGATTCTCCCGAACCACCGCCGGTTCCTGCTCCTCAACCAGGCTCAGCCGCTCCGGCGACACGCGGCTTTCCGCTCCGTCCCCTTCGAGCCACCGCACTCGGATCTTGCCCTTGGCCTCACCCGTCACCGTACCGTAAACCACTTGTCCCGCCCGCTTGACTGAAACCTTCTGACCGTTCTGAAACATCGTGTTCATCGCCTTACTCCTTTGTGTTGTGCCGTTACCGTTCTCGTTCGGGCGGAATCTACTTAGTCTTATTAAGATGGTCAAGCAAGGAAATCGATGTAAGTTGAATGAAATCAGCCAGAACGGCGTGTGGAGCAAGACGGGAAATCAGTGGCCACGAGAAATTGAGCGGCTGTTTGAAGACGAAGTGGAAATCGTCTCTTGAGAGTAGACAGCCCGCGTGTAGGTTACGCCAGATGCCGAGTCGACCAGGCTTCGATTTCGAGCAACCTTCGCGTTCTTCGGCTCATCCAGGCTTCTCTTATTTCTCTGAATGGGAGGAAGACTCTCTTCCCCGGACTTCGGTTTCCATGCCAAATTCATTCTGCCGGACCGCGAGGGTGGACGCACGTCTATTTTCTCTTGAGTTCTCACCCTGGCTTTCCATGAAGCGGATGCGGACCCTTTGATTGGTGGCTCGATTCACTGAGATCCTCTGGACAAAGTCCGACAAAGGTCTGGTTTTTGGGAGTCGCGATTGCTATATTGAGCCCGCGACGGATTTGGGGGGAGATCGCTAGAGGAGGGTTTCTGCCATGCGTGCCCCGCGAATCTGTGTACTGCCTGCACTTCTGTGGATCCTGGCTTCGGGATCCGTTCTCCACGCCCAACTCCAGATAACCAAGTTCAGTTGCGACAACATTACCAATCGCGTGATCGACGTTCCTCACATGGTGGTGGGACCGGCCGCCGGTCTTGCCTACAGAACAACCGTCACAATCTCCAACGCCGGGACGGAATCGGCCGCCATTGAGGTATCAAACGGATGGGACCTTCGCGGCACTCAACCCGTTGAGGAAGATGAACTCGCGCCGGGAGCGACCCGGGTGATCGAGTTCCAGCCGGACGGAGAGGAACCGGTGGAGGGCGGCTGGCTGAGAGTCAAGACGGATGGAGTCCTGTCCGTCGTGGCGCATATACAGGGTCAAGCCGCCGACGGATCGATCGTAAGCGCGGTTTCGGTGCCGGGAGTCGAACCGGGCTCGAAGTTCACCTTCCCGGTCTTCCGCAACGACTTTCTGGCAGACAACACGGGCGTCGCGATCAGCAGTCCGGCTGGCGGGCTCATTTTGGCTGAGCTTCGAGACCTGAACGGTGAACTGATCGCGACCCGCGAATTGGCGGCCCAATCGGAGAGTTGCGCTCCGAACGTGGAGCCGCCTCGCCCTCCCATCTGCTCTCAGAGCCCCGACTTCTGGAGGCGCTACGCAGTGCTGCTACAGGAACTGTTCGACCAACTTCCGGAAGGATTCCAGCGAGGGTTCTGACGCTGGAGCATACGTCCTACCTCGGAAGCGACGACTCGAGGGTCGGTCTGCAGTTCCCCTTCGGCATGGCAGTGGTGGCGCTTTACACCGACGGGCTGGACCTTCGGGCCGCACCGGCGACCCCGATCGACATCCCGGCTCGCTTCGAAGTGGCAATCCGTGCCCAGGCCGATGCCGCGGATCTGCTCTCATCTTATGGGCTCTCCATCGAGCGCCGGGAAGAGTTTTCGTCGGTCACCCGCGCGTTCGTGGACAGCACCGTCGCAACAGCGAGGGTTCTGGCGGTAAATCCGCAGGTGAACTCGGTCTGCTTCGACCCTCTGGAACTGGATGAGGTGACGCCTTGAAATCTGATCGGTGCCTTGGATTCACGATTCAGGCTCCAAGAAGACCTTGTGGAATTGAATCTTTCGCGCTTTTGCAGGGCGAACACTGGGTCAGATTGGCGGGTCGGAATGTCCCGGCCGTGTGTCACTTGTAGGACTTTTGTGTTGGTATTTCCCATGAGGAGATCTCCTGTGAGAGAAGGGCTGACAGGGACTATCAGAGCCTTTTTACAGAAATGGGTGCTTAAATGCTCTTCCAAGTTTCTCTGGAATGCGATGTGCGTAGAACGTAAGCTGGCGTTGGCACGGTCAATCTGAACCGTTCGATCAGGGGCGCTGGAATGTTCTCTTGATGGCTCGGATTGACCGCTTGCCGCCTGGGGCTTGGCGCCGGCAAAGGGAGGAGGAATTCACGATGAAGCGATGGGGCAGATCGTTCGACTTACACGATCTTGGTTTTGGTGGTGATTGCACTCGGAGAGGTTCCAACGATCGCCCAGCCGTATGGCTGGGGACCGTTTGACTTCGGTGAGGACTGGGTTGCACTGGTACCTCCACCCTCTCCCTTCGGGACTCAGTGCCAGTCATGTCTTTGAGGACTGGGGCGTGACGATTTCAAGCGGGTCAGTCCAGGGCCCTCGAACGGGCACACTGTCCGAGGTTCCACACGTCAACCTCGTTACCCCGATTGCAGCTCCGGTGATTCTCAATGGCTCGGAGTCGGAGGTGAGTGCGGGAGGCATGACCATCAATTTCGATGAACCTGTGCGGCGAGTTTCTTTGAACATGGGAGCCGAGTCTGAAACCAACGTAGTCGCACGGTTCTTCGATCGGAGTGGGACTTTCCTGGGTGAGGATACGGGGACACTTTACGGCATCTATCCCGACGAATTCGCCCTGGAGGACGCCGACGGCGCCGGGATCGTTCGTGTGGAGGTGGAATACGAGGAAACGGATGTCCCCGAGGCGCTCAACCTCATCGTCGCCGAATATGTCGAACCGCGTCCGTTCCAGCGTTGCGTCTCCCAGGTGGCGCAGGGTGCGCTTCCGTTCGAAGACCGAACCCTTCAAACGCTGTTGACGATTACCGGGTTGTGGGCCGACACGGATTTCAGGGTCCCGGATTTAAAATCTCAGATCGTCTCTCTTGGATTTCGAGAGCCTGGGGGCGGACCTTTGACGGTCAATCTCGGTGGAGAGGTGAATAGCGACTTCGAATATCTCTTCTCCGGTCACATGTATCGATACTTGGATTCACGCATTCTTCGGACTGCGGACTCCGGCAGCCCACTGGACCAGGGCTATGCCTGCGCCACGTCCAAATTCCCGTTCGAACTGGCGACGGTCTACCGAATTCTCGATTCAACCGGGGCGCCTCTCGCAGAAGCGGGAATCGACAGCTCCATTCCCGGCCAAAGCTTTACCGGCGTCTTCGAAAAGACGATTGCCGAAGATACGAATACGGCGCTGGCCCTGGCGAATGTCTCGGACAGCGAAGCAACGGCAAGTGTCACGTTCTTCATGAGTCCCAACACGACAATGGAAGCGGACGTGGTCCTCGGCCCGGGAGAACAGGGCGCCTGGTTTGCGGACGAACTGGCGGAATCGTTGTCCGGTCGCGACGCCGAAGGGACGGTCGAGATCATCTCGGATGAGCCGGTCGCGGTGACGATCCTTCGAACCATTCAAGGGGTCGTCTCCGCCAGTCTTCCGCTGCGGAGGCTCCCCGCTGGACCGGCGAAGTGATTTCGAACCACGTCGCCGGAGAAGCGAGGACAATCGATCTAATGCTTGTGTTCGGCAAGAGGGGGAAGAGGGTAGCCATGAGGACGTTCAATGGTACGGTCAATCTAAACCGTTCCACTCGGGGCGGTGGAATGTTCTCTTGATGGCTCAGATTGACCACTCGTCGCCCCGGAGTTTGGCGTCGGACAAGGGAGGAGGAAAATACGATGAAGCGGATCAGCCGATCATTGCTTTGTTCTGCTATGGGCGTGTTGTTGCTGGCGATGTCGGGGGCCTGGGTTCTAGCTGAACCACTCAACCGGCTTAGGATCACGTTCAGTGAGGATAGGGTTACACTTCTGCCTCCGCCCCTCCCACCGGGGGTCAAGACGGATCAGGTTTTTGCGGACTGGGGCGTTACAGTCTCGACGGGAACCGTCAAGCGGCCGGAGAGCGGAACCATTTCTGTCTACCCGGGATTCGGCGACCCGCCCTACAAAGTAGACACCCCCGTGATCATGAATCCCCTCGTCAACGGGGAAGCCGCCGGAGGTCTGATTGTTACCTTCGACACTCCCTTACCCCGTGTTTCGCTGACCATGGGTGCGGAGTCCGAAACGATGGTCGCAGCGAAATTCTTTGGGGTGGACGGAGGGCTACTGGGGGAAATCGATAAACCAATCGATGAGTGGAACCCTTATAACTTCTCTCTCGAGGAAGCCGAGGGGACGGGAATCGCCCGGGTCGAGGTTGAGTACGCGGATCAAACGATTCCCGAGGCGCTCATTCGGATCGTCGCCGATTTTGCCGAGCCCCCGACGTTCCGACGGTGTGTCTCTCAAGTGGCACATGGTGCGCTTCCGCTCGAAGGTCGGACCCTGCAGACACTGTTGACGATCACCGAGTCATGGCGCGGCTCGCCTTGGAATCCAACGTTCGATCAGCTTGTCTCTCTTGAATTTCGAGAGCCGGGGGGTGCGCCATTAGTCGTCAATCTCGATGGGACCGTGAACAGCGACTTCGAGTATATATTCCATGCTTATTTGCATCGTCACCAGGATTCGCGAATTCTTCGGACTTCAGACTCTGTCACGCCGTTGGACCAGGGTTATGTCTGTGCCGCGTCCAAATATCCGTTCGAGCTGGGGGCCGTCTATCGAGTCCTCGACCAGACCGGAGCGCCTCTCTCGGAAGCGGGAATCGACAGCGCCATTCCCGGCCAAAGCTTTACCGGCGTCTTCGAAAAGACGATTGCCGAAGATACGAATACGGCGCTGGCGCTGGCGAATGTCTCGGACAGCGAGGCGACGGCAAGTGTCACGTTCTTCATGAGTCCCAACACGACAATGGAAACGGACGTGGTCCTCGGCCCGGGAGAACAGGGCGCCTGGTTTGCGGACGAACTGGCGGAATCGTTGTCCGGCCGCGACGCCGAAGGGACGGTCGAGATCATCTCGGATGAGCCGGTCGCGGTGACGATCCTTCGAACCATTCAGGGCGTTGTCTCGGCCAGTCTTCCACTGCGAAGGGTCCCCGCTGGACCGGCGAAATGACGGCGTCAGCGCCATCGGCAGCGACCCCATCACGCGTGATTGATGGTGCTCGGCATTTTCTATGTAGCAATCAGAAATAGCAGCAGTTGGAGAGGGCGTTCATTATGATCGGATTGCGCTTGTTTCGGACACCCAATGGCACCATCGGATGGATTCTGGTACAGACGGCCTGGATGTGCTGTGCGGGTTTCGCAGTTGCCCAGGTTTCGGAGATCACGGACCCGGCTCAGTTATCCGAGCACGCGGTCTCCCTTGAATTTGGAGGGGATGCGTGCGAGTGGACGTTGCACTGGCCGGTGCGCCGGCCGCAACGGTCTTCAAGAGATGGGGAATTACGTTTCGCGGTGCCCCTTCGTCCCCCCCGCTGATTAAAGCCTGGGATAGAAATTGCGGAAGCAACCGCTCCCAACTTCATTTCGTTCCTGCGGAACGACAGCCCCGGTGAAGATATAAACGATCCTGGCAAAGCGCAGGCTGCTCAGCCACTGATCGTTGATTTCGAGGTCCCCTTAAAGGCCGTTCTCTTTCATCCGCCGGCATACATTATGTTTCGGTGAATCCCACATGGTCTTCCTGGAAGCCTTTGACCCTCAGGGCACTTCACTGGGAACCGTTGAGCACGATGGATTCTCGGGACCGGTTGGGCTCGAAACCAGCTCTCCTCTCGGGATTTCAAAGGTCGTCTTCGACTATCGCGATTCAACCCCGGAAGAATTCGAAGCGATTACCATCGACTATTTGGAGGGGGAGCGGATCTTTACGACTTATCTGGCCCAGATAGGAGCCGGAACGGTGACCTCCGACAATTCGGAGGATCTCACGCTGTCGACCTCTTTCATTGTCTCCAATCCCGCCGGCGTCCCGGCAAGGGACAGATCTCGTCTTCGATAACGACGGGCAACCCATCGTCTTAAGCCTGGTGGATCCTCGGCCAACGCATTCGATCTCTCGTTGGATCCTCTGGAATCGAAGCTTTTGTCGATGGACGACCTCCCGTCTTCCGTGATGCTGGGGTACGCATCGTCAGCGCGAATACCCCACTCGACAGTCTCGCGATCTTCTCTGTCTACGATTCATCGGGATTGGAGTTGTCCAACGCCGATGTCGAGGCAACAACCGGTGTTTTTTCTGCGGTCGCTTCGGCGCAGAAAGTCACCAACGGTCGACTGGACAGTGGCCTGGCCATTGTCAATACCAGCCAGAAGGAAGCCACCATTGAACTAAAGGGGAATGGAATCTGCGCTTGGCTGACACTGGGCCCGGGAAAGCATGCGGCGCAATTCCTCGCGGAGTTGTTTCCCGAGTTCCTGGACCAGGATTACCAGGGGACGCTGCATATCGTGAGCGATCAGCCCCTTGCCGTTGTCGTGCTTCGGACGAGAGCGGGGCTTCCGGTGTCGGCCGTCCCCGTTTCCAGCCTGCAGAAATGAAGTTGGTGGAGATCTTCGGATCGGTCGAATTCGATGATCAACTGGCCAAGGGAGGAGAGCTCTGATGAACAGGATCTTACAGGCTGCGCTGGTGACAATTGTCTCGGCGTGCTTCCCCATGCTGGGACAGAATCTCGGCGACCAGGCGACCGCGGGTTTTAACGACTCGCGCACCTACCTCAATTCGGACGCCGGGGACTTCAAGCCTCCGCTGGAACTGGACCGGACCTTGAGCCTTCCGGAAGGGACGACGGCTCAGACCCTGTCGGTCTTCGAGGACTACGTGCTGATTGGACAGGGAGGAGAAGCCGCGCACTACTCCTTGCTCGACAGCGAGACGGGCTCGGAGGTCTGGAGATTCGATCTTCCAACCAATACACCCGACACTCTCAATTACGTCCCTGCCATCAACGGAGACATCGTACTGCTGGGCGGGTCCACGAGCACGTCGGTGACGGCGGTTGAGGTCTCGACTGGAAACGTCCTCTGGCAGGACAACCGGGTTGGATCTTCGGACGGACGCTTCCCGCTGCTCCTGGATGACTTGGCCCTGTACTCGGGCGAGTGGGGCGTGGTCGCTGCCCGCCCCAGTGACGGAACGCTCGTCTGGCAGTATCCGCCGAGTGCCGAACTGGGAAGCATCCATCTGGCCAAGGCTCCCTTATCGAGAATCGGGAGCCGGGTCTATGTACTCACAGACGAGGGAAGCCTCACCGCACTCGATCTCCTGACGGGTGTCCCGATCTGGTCGGCCCCGGAAATCGGCTCGGACGGCTCGAACATCATCGCCACCCGCAAGTTCGTCTACGTCAGCAATCAGTCCGATGGGCGAGTAAACGCGGTCCGCACCAGCGACGGGTCGGTTGCGTGGAGTGTCGAATTCGCTATTCCGTTCGCCGGTCACTCGACCTTCGGCAATCCAGGAATCGCGTTGGCCTACGATCAACTCCTCGTTTTCTCCGGCACCCCGTTGTTCAGCAGCACCCTGGAGAATCGAGTCGCAGCCCTCGCTCCCGAGACTGGCGAGTTCCTTTGGCAGAGCCTTGATTACAGAGACGCGCAGCTTGATCTCGAACCCCCTCCTCTCCCCCATCCTCCTCAGTTTGTTCAAATCGCAAATAATGCTGTGTACTTCTTCAATTCCTGGGCAGAAGACTGCGTTCGCACCCTGGATGCCTTCTCCGGAAACGTGCACTGGAGCTCGTCACAGAGCGGCACCGTACAGAGTCTATCGGTCGTGAAGGATACGCTCTTCGTCCTTTTTGCGAACGAGCTCAAGATCTATCGTCCTTTGAATACGATCTACCTCCCGCAATTTGCCGACGGCATGGGGGCCTCGACGCTGATTACCCTTGCCAACCTGACCACCGACGAAGCGACAGGAACCGTCGAGTTCTTAGACGATGACGGAAATCCTGCCCCTGTCGAGGTTGAAGGTTCCGTGGGAGCGGTTTCCAGCCTGGACTTCGTTCTCGAACGCTACGGGTGCGTGGCAATTCAGACGGCAGGAGCAACGAACCCTCTTGTCAAAGGCTGGGCCCGCGTGACCGCATCCCGGCCGATTCGGGAACGGCCGTCTACCAGGTCCGTGAGTCCGGCGACATCCTCTTCGAAGCCGGAGTCGGGGACGCGCAGCCGACCGGGCTGGCGAGCGTCTTCGTCTCGACTCGTTCCTCAGCTGCCCGAGACAGGATTAGCACCGGAATTGCGATCGCGAATCCTCTGGATGAGCGGGCGACCGTTGACCTTGAGATTTCCGACCAGACCGATGGTGTACCTCGACGCTTCCATTACACTGGAACCCGGTCAGCATGTGGCCAAATTCATCGACGAGCTGTTTCCGGATCTGGTCAACACTGACGTTACCGGGACGCTGATCATCTCCTCTGAAATACCGGTGGTCGTCACGGCATTACGAACTCGAAACGGCTACCCCATGTCGAGTTATCCGGTCGGAATCCCATGATCCTCGATACTGCCTTTCACGATGGTGGCTCCGCTCCCGTCTCTGGGCGGCCCTACTGGTAATGGCCCAACGATCGATGATCAGCTGGTTGATGCAGAAAAGAGACTCTCTCCGGGGAGCCAAGGGACAATTGGTAGCGAGCGCTGATCTGGGAGATTGAGCCAGGAGAAAAGAGAAATGACTAATCACTGCCGAAGGACTTCTCGACGCCCGACTCGGAAGCGGGCACCCGCATGTCAGTACACTTTGCGGAGTCACCCTGTCAGAGCGCCCTTGCCGATTTTGGTTCTGTTCGTTGCGCTGTTTTGTGTGGCCCTGCTACCCGGGCAAAATCGGCTCAACGATTTTGACAGGGTTCTGCCTCAGGTCGCCAAAGGCGGAAGCGACCCGAGCATCGAGACGACTCTCCAGGTGATCAACCCGAACGAGGAAGCCGTTTCGATTGATTTGACGAGTACAGACGAGGAATTGCTCCCCTCTACCTCCTTCGAATTGGGACCTATGGCAACCAAGACCATCATTCTTAGTGGCGGTGAGCTGCGTAAGGGCTCAATCCGGATCCACTGTACGAAGCCGCTTTCCGTCTCCGCTCTCATGGTCACCAAGCAGGAAGGAGAGATCCTCTCGCAGCTCAGCCTGCCGGCGGAGCCTCTCGAAGCGGGCGCCGTGATCCCGGTGCTCTACCGCTCAGACCAGGTCGAGAACACCGGGTTGGCGGTGTTCTTCACGCGAGCCTGGCGAATACCGTCTCAGCCTTTATGACAAAGACGGAACCCGACTGGCGCAAAGGTCGATCCTCCTGAGAAGCCCGTCCGATCCCCGCCATCTGGCCCAGTTCGCGGATGAGTTGTTCGACATCAACGTCGGCAGCGGCGGATTTCAGGGCTGGATCCACCTGATCGCTTACGATTGGCAAGCCCGAGGGTTCTCGGCCACGGCGGTCTATACCAAAGGAACAGAGCTCTGGCGGGCGCAAGTCTCGCGGACGGATCGTCCGGGAGTCTATCGGCTGACAACGACAACCGGCTCCGAGGCGTTCTTTGAGGAGCTGCGCGACCAGTACGGCTTCGCGCTTGTATATCGCATCCCTCGATGACTGGCAGATCAGTTGCCCGGACTCGGTGGCAAAAGCACTCGAACGCGACCCGCGCGTGGCCCAGGTCGAGCCCTCCTCGATCCCACTCAAAGTGTCCTCCGGAGAGGACGGCGGGCTTTGATTGAGCAAGAGGATGGCTTCGCAGGCCACCGATCCGGGCATTGTTTGCTGCGAGGAATCGGAACCGGAGTTGAGTGACGCACTTAAGCTGGGGCGAGGGGGCGATGGACCTTCGGTATTGTTCGATTGTGGCTGAAATGTTGAGGCAGATACCTGAACTGCAAGAGTCGTATGAGGCACTTCAGGACCAGATTGGTCCGGAAGTACTTCCATATATGGTGGTTGGTTTGGTGCTTGAGCCCTTTATCAAGAATGCTTTGCAGGAGCACCCCGACGATGCCCTCTTGCGGCGGTCCTTTTTGCTACTGGAACAAATGGCGCGGTCGAGCGACGTCGAAGTCGCCAATCTACTGTGGGTGGAAATCTTCGAGATGTGGATGGCCGATCAGCAGACACTTCGCAAGGCTTGGTCACACATGGGTCGGGAGACGAGGACGATGGATACGGACGCAGCCCGGAGGTTGGGCTGCACTGGAAATCTCCCTCCATTCGGCAATTTACGCTAGCTGGATTTGATCTCCGTCGGGGCGTCCCGACTAGCCGTTCTCAAAGGACCACGGACCGTCTGCTAAGGTGAGTACCTGTATGCGCAAGTGGAGACTGTCACCCAGATGGCAGGCGGGGATAGCCGTATGAAGTTCAGTTCGGATGTCGAGACGAAGAGAGTGCGCGAACTCCTGCGCGAATTATTCGAAGAGGTCTTGACCGACGAAGAGCCACTATTCATCGGAGATGACGCGACGATACTGGATGTCTCGATGAGTGAACCCGTAGAGCTTAAGCAACGACTCTCGAGCTACTACCACACTCCCGTATCCGAAGAAGATTTGAAACGGCCTCTCTGGAAGCTCCTTCGGTTCCTGAATGAGAACCGCAATCGGCTTCAGGTCTAAGTGGACAAGCGACTTTGTGGACGGAGGCCCGGGTCAGGCGAGCCGAACGGATATCAAAGTGCAGCGACCTTCCCCCGGCTTGTACCGCTAATTGCTCGACTGAGCGCGGGTCGAGGGTCGGCACTGGCTCGTATCTCATGCGAGAGGATCTGGATGAAGTTCCCCGATGGAACCATGATTGCTCTGAAACAGGGGAATACGATCGATGTCAGGTTGGCAAAATGCGGCCATTCGAAAGGTGGACACTCAGCCATGAAAGTCAAACGTTGTATTGATGAGATCCTCAAGAGCGGTTTGGATGATTGGGTAGATGCGGCAGAAGTCGTATCCATTGCTATCGAAGATGGTGGGGCTGGGACGGATCGCGAGAGGCGGGAGCTTTCGTTGAGACTGATCCGTGAGGTTCTCGAACGAGGTTGGATGAGAATCGGCGACCTGACCAAAGATGGGTTTCGAGCATGGGCACTCTCAATGCCGGAGGCAATGGAACGCATCCAGCGAGAGTGGGATTCTTTGGAGCAGGGAATGCCGAGCCTAGGAGATATTTGCTGGCTGGAAATCACGGAAACGGGCAGGGACTTGGCCAAGGAGTTCTATCGTCGTGACGCAGGAGAGGACCAGAACATCTGAGCGAATCAATAACAGGGAGTATGGTTCAACCCCGGAGTAGCCGATCAGGAGACGGTTGACGACAGCGTAGGTATTGCACCTCCCAGAACGGGATCGGTATGTTGCAGAGTAATGCGGTAACCAACCAGACCTTCACCTACGACCGCTGGGGGAACCGCAGCGCCTCGACGCTGGCGCTGTCCTTCAACAGCGCGACCAACCGGATCACGACGACCGGCTACAACAGCTACGACTCGGCGGGAAACCAGTTGGGACTGCCCGGATTTACGCTTCAGTACGATGGCGCGAGTCGGATCAAGACGGTCAACAGCGGCTCGACGGCGACCTACACCTATGACGGGGACGGCCGCCGCGTGAAGAAGGTCGCGGGCGGGGTGACGACCTATTACTTTTACGATCCCGAAGGGAACGCGACCTGGGAATACAAGGTCGGCACCGGCTGGGAGACCTTCAACCTCTTCTTTAATGGGAAGCACGCGGCCATCAACAACACCGCCGAGGGTCTCCGCTGGCGCCATCTCGATCATCTCGGGAATCTGGTCCTGAAGACGAACAACGCAGGCGTCGACGTCTGCCGCTACTACACTAAGCCCTACGGCGAGCTGAACTCGCGCACCTGCACCGAAGGCGACGACTACTGGTTTACCGGCAAGGAACGGGACGCCGAAACCGGCCTCGATTGCTTCGGCGCCCGCTACCACGGCAGCGCCATCGGGCGGTTTACTTCGTCGGATCCGATCGGAGGCTTCACGGAGGTACCGCAGAGTCTGAACAAGTATTCCTACGGGCTCAATAACCCCCTACGCTACACGGACCAAGATGGATTAATGGCAGTACCGGTCATCCCCCTCGGTGGTATCTTGATTGGAGGTGTTTGGGGTGGAATCGATGCCTATATAAACCAAACCGGATACGGAAAAGGCATTTTCTCCGGAGCAATGGGAGGATTAGCCGCGTCGATGACCTATCCTGTGAATCCCATATATGCAGGCGCCATCTCAGGTGGTGTGACGAATATAAGCGGTCAGCTATACGATACAGCCTTCACAGAGAAGACCTGGAGAGACATCGATCTCGTCTCCCTCGGTATTGATACCACGATGGGCGCACTCATTGGTCGAGTCCTTGGGCCCGTAACCACTACCATTCAGCGGTGGAAGTGGCAGGGACTGATTCCTCCACGGCCAGGATCTGGGTTGGTACCCGCGCGATTCACCACATACTATGGCCCGAAGGCCAAGGATCTTCACCGGGCGTTCGGGCTATCTGGTTTCTTTGGCAGTTCCTATCACATGGCGACTCACGAGATTGGATCGACCTATACTCCGGCGGATCTTTTTAGCTTTCGGCTGCGCTTGTTGGAGGGAATCGCAAGAGGGAGTCACTTGTGACCGGACGTTCGAATCGGTGAGATCACGTATGGTCCTCTGCCATACGATGAATAGGAGACTGAGTTGACTCACAGGAAACGTCCAGAGAGAGAGCCGCCTGCGATCGGAGCAAATGGGTCGTTGTTTGTGATCTTGCTCGTTGACGCATTCTTCCTTTGGATGCCTTGGGTTGGAGGGCAGGCGATCCGTGACGTGGCTTGGACAATAACAGGAGCGCTCACTGGTTCCTCGTTGGCAGTGGCATACTTTATGTGGAAGCCACTGAATCTATTCTCAAACAACGCGTATGCTCCCAAACCTCTTTCTTCGCTCACGTCAGGAGAGTTGAAGGCGTTAGCCTTTCTGAATAGCTCGGCAGGAAGGTTCGCCGTCCTAAAGTACATCGCACAAGTCCCGGTTGCCGCCGTTTTCGGCGCAATGTTATCCACAATGGGATATGTCCTCATTGTTGAAGATCCGCCGACTCCCGTTGAGCTTAACCGGAATCTGTTTGCATATGTGTTGCCTATGGTTTTGGTAAGTTTTCTCACGAGTTCTGTGATGTACTTTGCAGCGGTTGCAAGGGCTGTAAGGACCCACTGGGATTGGATCCTCGAGCACCAACCGCTGCCGTCCGCCAAGGTGTTGGCCAAGTATGCCGGTAGAAAAGAAGAAGTGGGTCCCTGGGATCATCTCTACGGGACGGAATTCCCCGAGGAACTGAACCGGGCGCTCGAAGGCCGGCCCGGAAGGGGATTCTGGCGGGTGATGCTGCAGTTGCTGGGCGGAGGGGCGGCCGCCCTGGTTCTCTTCCGTCTCATTTCGGGAGGCGTGGTGGAAGAGCGGCGAGTCGGCGCGTTCATTATTCTCGCCGGTGGTCTACTCGTCTACTGGCTGGCGGGCAAATATCTGAGGACAGCAGATTCCGATGACGACCGATGACGGGAGGTCCAGGAATACAACGCGCTCTTGCGACGGGGATTCCACGGAGAGCCCGCCCTGGGAATACAAGGTCGGCACCAGTTGGGCGACCTTCAGCCTCTTCTTCAACGGAAAGCACGCCGCCATCACCAGCCTCCGAAGATTTCCGGTTTCAGACCGCTCTGAGTCGGATATAATCATGCGCAGGCAAAAGGGGCACTCCTTTTTGCTGTTGCCGTTCTTTGGGGGTGAGCTTGCCACTCACCCCCATCATTTTGGTGCCGCCGGTTGTGTGGCGCGTCGTCAGGCAGCTTTCCCTTTTCCCGTTGCGAGTTCGATGCCCAGCTCCAAAGCGCCGAGCCATTCCCTCATTTCCCGCATGGTCAGCCGGGGCGAAAGCTGCCTCATTCCGGGGCCTTCCACCGTGTAGATCATGGGGCGACGCCCAAGGTATTCCACGGCCAGTGGAACGCCCGTGCGCTCACTCAGTCGCTCCAACCGCCGTTCCAAGTTCCGCCTGCTTCATTCCGCCCGTCCTTCCCCGAGAACCGCAGCCAGAGCGCGTCGATGATGTCGCTTCGCCAGTGGTCCTCCAGCGCCTCGATCTTGTGCATCCCGCTCGTGTAGCGCATTAACTGCCATTCGCAGTGGGCGGTTCGTATGCCCACGATCCGCGTGGACCCGTGTTCCTCGATGGTGAGGGTGCCGAAGCCGTCGTAGGCTTTCGGCGCGTTCGTCTGGTAGAAGTGGTAGACGAACGAGTGCGGGCCGATCTGCACGGGAAGCCAGCACGTCTTCCCGATCTGATCAATGATTTCGCCGTTCTGAAACATTGCCGTTCCTTTCTTTGCCGTTGCCGCTCTCAGGACGCGATCCCGTCCTGCAATTCGATGTCCGAGATCTTTAGATTGGCCGACTCCACGACACTCCGGGCCTCACCGTCACTGAACAGGATCGTCACCTGCCCGGTGAAGCCCTGACGGCGGAGCCGCTGCAGCCGTACAGCCAGAGGGAGCACTTTTTTCCCGAAGCCGTCCAGTACCAGCCCGCTCCGCACCTGCGCCCCCAATCGCCGAGCGATTTCCTCAACCTCACCCAACTGCACGAGTTCTTGCCGCGTCAAAGTAGAACCTCCGATCAAAACGAGTAGATTGCGTCCCACGTGCCGCCCTTGTAGCGGAACATGGTCCAAGTGAACTGCGGGAAGGTTTCGGCAGCTACCTTGAACTTCACCGCTGCGTCATCCCGTAGGTGGCCCTTGACTTCGTAGAAAGCCAGCCGGAGGTCCGCCAGCACCACCATGAAATCTGGCGTGTAGAACGTCCTGTCGGCCAGCCGGAGCTTCACTGCCTCATATTTCCAGTCGATCACCTTCCTTTCCCGCTTCTCCATCTCAAGGCGCTGCGCGAACAGCACCTCCCACTTGTTCATTCTGTCCAGCGCCCTTGGCTTCGCGTCCCTCGCACGGACCTTCAGGCTCCGTAAGTCCTCGGGGCTGAGATTGCGCCATCCCCTCATCTCAAGCCGCCTTCCGGTTGAGGTATTCGAACGCCAGCTTCACGAGCAACTTCCACTGGTAGCCTTCGCCCCGGCCCAAGGTTGTCAAGAACGTGCTTCTCTCACCGACTTTGTGCAGCGATCCCGGCGCGTCTGGTGACAGTCCGTGCAGAGTGGAAGGCGCGGCGTAGGCCGAACATCCCGAATCGCCGGGGAAGCAGGTCAGGGCCTTCTCCGAGGGGACGGCCCGGATATGGGCGATCTCGGGATAGGGTTGTTGCACCGGACGCAGTCTGCTCGGCAAGGAACGAGTACCACTGCTCAAGGCCTTTGCTGTCCAGTTCCGCTCCTTCATTTGCCGTCCTCCTGCTGTTCTCGGGCCGCTTCCAGTTCGCCGCACCACTGGGCAGCAGCGGAGCCAGCGACCCGTTCCACGAACTTGCGGGCCGTTTCCGCCTCGCTCGGGAGGGCCTTCTGCTCCTCCGCCGCCTTGAGCAGCCGCTGGGCCTCGGCCACGTTTCCGACCAGCCGGTACTGCGGCACTGGGCAGGTCAGCCCACGCGCCCCGTTGTGCAGTTCATGCCGCCCGAGGAGCTTCACCGGCGCGGCCTCGGGCAGCCCCGTAGCCGCATAGCCCTCGTACCGCTGCACGAACTCCTTCTGCTGCCACGGCTCGTCGCTCATCTCGGCGCAGAAGGTGATCCAGCCGCCCATGTCGGAGATGACTTGCGGGATGACCGGGTCGTCAAAGACGACGGACAGCCAGGCCCCGTGCCGCTCTACAGCCTTCACTGCCTTGGTCCATGCGTTGAGCGCACGGAAGCTCACCGCTCCGTGCACGTGCGCGCGTACGTGCGCGGGAGTCAACATATACTTGCCTTCTTGGGGATCGTTCAGGTGCGCCATGACACCGCGCTTCACCTGCGCGATGGAGAGGTCCGAGAGGGCCATGAACATGACCTCGATGGCCGCTGACGACACTTCCCGGCCCAGCGCCTCCGCCGTTCCCACGATGAGAGCGGCAAACTCCTTGCGGTCCTTCTGGTTCATCGCTACTCTCCGCTTGCTCTGCCGAGGAATTCACGGGCGGCGTCCACGTTGCGCTGCGTCCGCTGAGTCGGCTGGTTTGAAGTGCGGTTTCCACCGTTGCGGCCCCCGGCCCGGTTCTGCTCCCGTGAGAGCCAGCCGGTGATGTGCCGGTTGATGCCGTCCCGTGTTTTCCGGTTCTTTGGGTTTCCAAGGTTCCACGCCCGACAGTCCCTCAACGTCTGGTCCACGTCGATGCCGGGGAACAGCTTCCGCCACTCTTCGACGTGAGCCATGGGAATGCTGTATTCCGAGCCGTCATTCAACGGGACCGCGACCTCGTGGAAAGGTCCCTCCGGGGCGGCGCCTTTTGATTCCCGGCGACGCTCCGCCGTCCTGCGCGGTGCACGATCGAGCATGGCCGGAGCCATAGCCGCTACGTCCGCGATTGGAGCGACGCCGCTGAAGGCCCTGGACAGCGCCGGGGTCAGCTCCATCTGGTAGTCCCCTTGGAAGCGGTTGAAGAAGTCGTGGGCGAACAGGATGGCCCCGGAGCTTACCGCCTGTTCCAGTTCCTTCAGCACGTACCGGACCCGCTTATCGTTGCGGGACAGGCTCTCGGCCACTTGGAAGCGGGCCATGTTCCGCACGTAGACCATGCTCCGCGCTTCGTCGTAGGCCGAGAACTGCTCCTGCGCCAAGACTTGCAGGGCGCGCCGGATGCCGTCCTCGTCCAGCGCCTTCAGTTCGTAGGCGATAAGCGGGATGGGAAGGTAGTAGATCCCGATGGCGTTGGAGTGCCGGTTCGAGATCAGGTAGGCCCCGAGGCAGGCGGCTTCGATACCGCCCTCCTCCTGTATTCGCTGGCCCGTTTCCCCGGTCCAGTAGTTCGATGTGATGACCGCGTAGTTTCGCATCAAATCTCCTTTTAACTGTGCCGTCTGCGCCCCTTCAGAGCTGTTGCGTGTTTGTTGCGGATTTGGCCTCAAAAAGCCTCATCTGACCGTCGCTTGCCACCCTGGGTCAGAACACGCGAACCCTGAAAATCACTGGCTTGGGAGCGCGCCGGCGGCGACCTCTGTATTATTGGCGGCTACCGCTATTTCAGCTTTGCTGACGAGGGGATGCTTTGAGTCGGTCTCGGCGGCGGCGGGTTTCAGGGGCCGGTTTCGAGCCTGCCGATGGTTGATCGAACGAGTTGGGTTGAGCTCTAAGAGGGGTGGAGATGGGAAGCCTGGAAGACGTTTACTTCCCAGTCGAATTTCCCGAGAACCGTCCGTTTCAGGTCGTCGGTTTCGGAGAGAATGCTGTTGACTGGGTCTGTCGTGTACCTCACTATCCGGCGCACGATTCCAAAGTCAAGATGGAGCGCCTGCTTCGGATGGGGGGAGGGCAAATCGCGACCGCCTGCTCGTTTTGCTCCCGGTTCGGACTCAAGACCCGGTATGTGGGACGCGTGGGTGATGATGACCTCGGTCGGTTCATGCGCGAAGACTTGGGTCGGGAAGACATGGACCTGGTGCTCGAAACCGTTCCAGGCTCATTCAACCACCATTCCCTGATCATCGTCGATCAGCCGACGGGGGGGCGAACCATCATCTTCGATCGCGATCCGCGGTTGCGCTATGGTGACAACGAACTCGATGAGGAACCGATCGTTCAGGGGCAGATTCTTCACCTGGACGGAAATGACGTTTCGGCCTCGGCCAAGACGGCGATCTGGGCGCAGCAGGCTGGACAGAAGGTCTGTCTTGACATCGACCGCGTCCAGCCGGGCGTGGAAACGCTGCTGCGGCACACGGATTTCCTCATTGCCAGCCGGAGCTTCGTCGCTGCCTTCGGCGGCAGTGGGGACTGGCGGGCCGATCTGCGGTGCTGCGCGGAAGTCTGTCCCGGGTTCGTCGCGGTGACTCGAGGGGAAAATGGCGCCGCCGCGCTCTGGGAAGGGCGAATCTATGAGTTCCCCGCCTTTCGGATAGAAGTGGTTGATTCGACCGGCGCCGGTGATATGTTCCACGGTGCTTTCATCTACTCGGTCCTGCAGGGCTGGTCTGTCGAGCGGACGATGCGGTTTTCCAATGCCGCGGGAGCACTGGCCTGTACGCGTTACGGGGCGCGGGCTGCCATCCCGACACTGGAGGAGATTTTGAAACTGGAGCGATTGGCGGGCCGGGCGATGCCGGGCCGGACTGCATCGACGGTGGAGAGCGCACGTGATTGATCTGAGAAGTGACACGGTGACCAAACCCACCGCCGAGATGTGGGCGGCGTTGGCCGGGGCCGAGGTCGGGGACGATGTTTTCGGCGAGGACCCGACGGTAGAGCGGCTCCAGGAGAGGGCAGCCGCCATCTTCGAGCGGGAAGCGGCTCTGTTCGTTCCCACGGGCACGATGGGCAACCAGATTGCCGTCCGCTTGCACACCGACCCGGGTGATGAGGTCGTGGTGGAAGCCAGGGGCCACATTTACAATTACGAAATGGCGATGATGGCGGCTTTTTCCGGCTGCCTGGTTCGACCGGTGACGGCCCCCCGGGGAATTCTGACCTGGAATCTGATCGAGCCCAACCTCAGTCCCCCGGTTTACTACCGTGCCAGAACGGGTTTGGTGGCTCTGGAGAACACCCACAACATGGCCGGGGGCACCGTGATGCCGCTCTCCTGCCTCGACGAGATCGTTGCAGAAAGTCACTCGCGGGGCATCCCTGTCCATCTTGACGGAGCGCGCATTTTCAACGCCGCCACCGCGATTGGAGCACCGGTCGCCCGGTTGGCCCGGGGTTGCGACACGGTGATGGTTTGCCTCTCCAAGGGCTTGAGTGCTCCGTCCGGCTCACTTCTCGTCGGCTCCCGGGATCTCATCGAAGAGGCAAGGCGGGTGCGGAAGATGCTGGGTGGAGGGATGCGGCAGATCGGGATTCTCGCCGCCGCCGGACTCGTGGCCCTCGAGACCATGCCAGAGAGGCTGGCCGACGACCATCGGAACGCCCGGACACTAGCGCGGGGCCTGGCTGACATGCCTCAGTTCGCGATTGACCTGGACACTGTCGAAACCAATATCGTGATCGCCGACCTGAACGGAATTGCCAGCGCCGACCTCATTCCGCGCCTCGAGTCGGCTGGGGTCCGGGCCGTGTCCACGGGTGCCCGGCAGGTGCGTTTCGTAACTCACCGGGAAGTCGGTGTCGAAGACAT
The DNA here is from genome assembly GCA_963777605.1 of uncultured Acidobacteriota bacterium. Classification (GTDB taxonomy): domain Bacteria; phylum Acidobacteriota; class UBA6911; order RPQK01; family JAPXNP01; genus CAVZRV01. Next base: position 576,929 of record CAVZRV010000027.1, on the reverse strand, counting down.
CTCCGCAGCTCTCGTAGCCATCCGAAACTCCGTGGGCCCGCAGGGCTGAGGCCCGTCCCGCCACAGAATGAGATAAGATTCTTGCTCTCATGCGATTCGGTCAGTTTGACGTTCAGTTACTCTCAGATGGAACCATGGCCCTCGACGGCGGGGCGATGTTCGGAGTCGTGCCCAGGGTCGTCTGGGAGAGGAGAATGGTCCCGGATGCCCGGAACCGCATCCGTCTCGGGCTGAACTGTCTGCTGTTGCAAGGCGGCGGCGACGTGGTGCTGGTGGATACCGGGTGCGGAACCAAGTACTCCGAAAAGCACCTGGAGATGTACGGGATCTCCCATCCTCCCGACCTGATGGAGGGGATCGCGCGGGCAGGATTGGCGCCGGATGACGTTTCGCTGGTCATCAACACCCATCTTCATTTCGATCATTGCGGCGGAAATACGATCGAGCGGGGAGGGGAACTGGTGCCTGCCTTTCCGATGGCCCGTTACCTTGTCCAAAAGCGGGAGTACAATGACGCTGAGGCGGCCAACGAGAGAACCCGGGCGAGTTACCTGAAAGAGAACTGGCTTCCATTGGCGAAGTCCGGGCAATTGGAACTGGTTGAAGGGGAAACCGAGGTTCTTCCTGGTCTGTCCGTCGAGCCCACTCCGGGCCACACGATGGGGCATCAGTCGGTCCGGCTGAGCGGTCCGGAGGGAACCTTGTTCTTCCTGGGGGATCTCTGCCCAACCGCTTCCCACATCCCGCTGGCCTGGGCGATGGGATACGATCTCTATCCTCTCCTGGTTCTCGATACCCGGCGGGAGATCTACCAGCGCGCCCTGGCCGAGAAATGGAAGTTCGTTTTCGAACACGATGCCGATGAGCCGTTCGGTGAACTCGAGATGGTGGAAGGAAAGTACCGATGCAAGCGGCTCGTCTGGGATGAGCCGCGGAAAGGAAGTGACTATGCCGGTTGAGCCGAAAGCAGACATTGGGATCATTGGCGGCAGTGGCCTGTACGATATGCCTGGGCTGTCGGACCGGACTGAAGTGTCAATAGAAACCCCCTTTGGAAGTCCGAGTGACGCCCTTGTCGTCGGAGACTTGCACGGCACGCGGGTGGCATTCCTCGCCCGGCATGGCAGGGGCCACTGTTTAATGCCGACGGAGATTAACTTCCGGGCCAACATTTACGCCATGAAGGTGTTGGGCGTGAAAATGATTCTCTCGGCGAGCGCCGTGGGTTCGCTGCGCGTGGAACACAAGCCAATGGATTTCATCCTTCCCGACCAGTTCATCGATCGGACCCGAAATCGGGTATCGACGTTCTTTGGGGAAGGCCTCGTCGCGCACGTGAGTTTCGCCGATCCCGTCTGTGGCTGCCTGGGAGATCTTCTTGAGAAGGCCGGCAAGGGACTTGGAGTCCCGTTGAAGAGGGGAGGAACTTACGTGTGCATGGAAGGGCCCGCATTTTCGACCCGCGCGGAATCGAACCTCTATCGCAGTTGGGGAGCCGACCTGATTGGCATGACCAACTTACAGGAGGCCAAGCTGGCCCGGGAAGCCGAGATCTGCTACGCGACCATTGCAATGGTGACCGACTACGACTGCTGGCACGATGAGGAGGAGGATGTCTCGGTAGAGATGCTCCTCGAGTACCTGCGAAAGAACAGCGAGAACGCCAAACAACTGATCGGAGAAGCAATCCGGCTGGCCGAACCGGAAACTGACTGCGCTTGCCGGCACGCTCTGCAGACTGCGTTGATCACCGACCCTTCCGCTATTCCCGGAGAAACCGCTCAGAAACTGGAACCAATTGTAGGAAAGTACCTGAACTCGCAGCCGGGTCAGGATGGGAGGTAAGCAGATGGCGTTGTTGGTAGTGGGATCGGTTGCGTATGATTCGGTGGAAACTCCTGCCGGGAAAGTGGATGAAGCACTCGGCGGGTCGGCGACATATTTCAGCATTTCAGCCAGCTTCTTCGCTCCGGTTTACCTGGTGGCCTGTGTCGGTCGCGACTTTCGAGCGGAGGATCGTTTCCTGCTCGAATCGCACAACGTCGATCTGGAAGGGCTCGAATCCCTTGATGGGCTGACCTTCCGGTGGAAAGGCAATTATCTTCGAGATCTGAACGAGGCGGAGACCCTCGAGACGCAACTCAATGTATTCGCCAGCTTCAAGCCGCAAATACCGCAGCGGTTCCGCGGGGCCGACTTTGTGTTCCTGGGCAACATCGATCCAACCCTGCAGCGTCAGGTACTCTCCCAGGTCACCGCTCCCCGACTGGTTTCCTGTGACACCATGAACTTCTGGATCCAGGGGCAATTCGAAGCGCTCGTTGAGACGCTCCGACACGTCGACGTGCTGATCATCAACGATGCCGAGACGCGAATGCTGGCCGGGGAGGCGTCGCTGCTCAGGGCCACCAGGAAGATCATGGATTGGGGGCCGAAGACGGTGGTCATCAAGCGCGGTGAGTTTGGCGTCCTGATGGTCTACCGGGACGGTTCGGAACTGAAGACATTCGGAGTACCGGCTTATCCTGTGGAATCGGTGGTCGATCCGACGGGAGCCGGCGACACGTTTGCCGGCGGGTTCATGGGCTACCTGGCCGGGTCGGGTCGCACTGATGCCGCTGCCCTTCGCCAGGCCGTCGTGTTCGGTTCCGTGATGGCCAGCTACAACGTCGAGAGTTTCTCGATGAATCGACTCAAGGAACTGACCTTTACCGAGGTACAGTTGCGGTTCCGGGAGTTCCAGGAACTGACCGATTTCGAGCCGGTGGTCTTTGACCAGCAAGCGGTCGATTGAAGGGTCGCAGCATGGGCGGGTCGAGGTTGTCGGAGCCCGGCCTGGTATGTCTGCCTGAAGCTGGTCGTTGTCGCATTGGGGCTATGCTAGTATGCGATTAGGGAAGGGACTTCCCGGTCTGGTTTGCTGGTTCCGCGATAGGAGGTTTCGATGAAAATCCGGTTCGGTGTCTCTGCCGGTGTGATCCTGCTTCTCCTTTCTGCTTTCGCTTGGGGCAACACCAAGGAAGAGCGGGAGAGATTGGCTGACTGTGCCCGGGTTGCGAAGGAGGTACTCGATATCCCGGAGGGTATGCCTCAGGACCTCCTCGACAAGGCCGAGTGCATCATTGTGGTCCCGTCGGTGAAGAAGTTCGCCCTGGGGATCGGGGGAAGCTACGGCAAGGGCGCCATGGTGTGCCGAACCGGCGTCGCTTTCGACGGACCCTGGGGAGCCCCAGCGATGATGCGCTTGGAAGGTGGTAGCTTCGGACTCCAGATTGGAGGTTCGGCGACCGACTTCATCCTGCTTGTAATGAATCCAACCGGCGCCAAGTCTCTGCTGAGCAGCAAAGTCAAGTTGGGAGCCGACGCCAGCATCGCCGCCGGCCCCAAGGGCCGGACTGCGACGGCCGAAACGGATGCGTTGATGAGTGCCGAAATCCTTTCCTATTCCCGTTCCAAGGGGCTTTTCGCCGGCGTTTCGCTCGAGGGATCGACTCTTCGCGAAGACAATGGTGCGAACAAGGACCTCTACGGCACGGACGTTTCTGCCAAGGAGATCGTTCTGGAGGGCAAGGTGAAGACTCCGCCGGAGGCCCAGGCACTGGACAAGCTGCTGCAGAAGCGGTCGCCCAAGAACAAGTCGGAATAGTGCCGTGCTGACCGCGTTTCTTTGCAGCCTTCTGCTGCTTGGGTTGGCGCAGGATCCGCCCCCTGAAGCCGTCGAGTTGTTCCAGAAGGGGGAATCCCTGATTGGGACGCCCCAGGAGTTTTCCGACCAGCAGCTCGAGTATTTTCTGAAGGCGGCTGAGTTATTCCCGGGATTCGACGCAGCCCAGTACAACCTGGCCGTTGTCTACCGGCATCGTGGAGAACTCGAAGAGGCGCTGGCTCACGCGAGAAAGATCATTGAGATTGACCCGTCCGACGACCGGGGGTATGGGTTCGCAGGGCGCCTTTTGCTGGAGATGAACAATCCCCATGAAGCCGTCCCGATGTTGGAGAAGGCGGTCCAACTGGCCCCCGACAACGACTATTACTGGTCCGATCTTGGCGACCTGTACTACCGAACTAAGCAGTTCGAGAAGACCATCGACGCTCTCCAGCAAGTGCTCAAGCTCAGGCCTTTGGACGCCGAAGTCTATTTCAACATCGCACTCGCCCAGCAGAGCCTGGGCCGGACCGACGAAGCCATTTCCAGTTATCAAAAGTTCCTCGACGCTGACCCGAAGAATTTCCGGGGACACTTCAACCTGGGGTTGTTGTACCGGCAGAAGGGTGACCAAGAGGAGGCGGTCCAGGAGTTCCTGCTGGCAGAGCAGATTGAGCCGGACAATCCCGACCTCGCCCAGGCGTTGGGAAACCTTTACCTTGACCGGGGGCAACTCGAGTCAGCTCGCGCGAGGCTTGAGCGGGCCGGCGGCGATCGGCCCCAAAAGCTCGCGAATCTGGGGGTAGTAGCCAAACGGGCGGGTCGTCCGCAGGAAGCAGCGGAGTACTTTACAAAGGCCCTTCAGCTTGATCCGGAGAACCCTCTGATTTGGGGGCATCTTGGTGACGTTCTGGCCGAGCTCGGCCAGAACGGAGACGCTGAGGCTGCCTATTCTAAAGCCTTGCAGTTCGACCCGGACGATTTCGACTCACTGCTCAATCTGGGGACTCTGCAGGCCAATGACGGAAATTCCGAGGAGGCGGAAAAGAACTTGCGCGCGGCTATGGTGCTTAGACCCAGCTCGGGTGAGGCCCATTTCGCACTCGGCATTGAGTTAGAGCGGATGGAGCGGTCTGATCAGGCCCAGGCCGAGTATCTCAAGGCACTCGATTGCGGGTTCCAGAGTGCCAGGCTGCATTTCCGCCTGGCCATCCTCTTCTCCATTCAGGCGGAAACGGACGAAGCCCTCAAACACCTTGCGGCTGCCTTCGAACGGGAACCCGAAAAGTACGTCCCGATCGTCCGGGAGCAACTCAAGACGGTGCACTCCCAACTGGATCCGATTCGCTACCTGGGCGCCTTCCAGGAACTCATGAACAAATATGCTTCAGTGAAATCTCCCAGTCCCTGAATCAGTCGTAAAGGAGGTACTTTTCACGGCGCGCCAGGAACTGGTCAAGTTCCGGTTTCCAGCGGGCCTCGATGGCGTCTACCGCCCGGCTTTCGATAAGCATGCGGCGAACCCAGCTGTTGCCGATCAGCCGGTCGAATGCCGCTTCTCGGAAGACCAGCTTGTCCGGATGCACGTTGAGCGTCTCCCGGAGGAGGTACAGGGTCGTCCGAATCGGCAAGAACTGCTTCTCATCCGTGATGTGAATCTGGATCCCCGCGCAGGTCTCCCCTTTGTACTTTGAGAAGCTCGGCTTGAATGACTGGCTTCGGAAGTGAACCCCAGGCAGTTGCTGATTGTTGAGCAGGGTCGCCACCATATTGGAGTTGAACCAGGGAGCTCCGATCAGCTCGAAGGGGCGTGTCGTGCCCCGGCCCTCTGAAAGGTTCGTTCCCTCGATCAGGCAGGTTCCGGGGTAGAGTTCGGCGGTGAGCACACTTGGCATATTGGGGGAGGGCGAGATCCAGGGCAGGCCGGTTGCCGAAAATGGCATAGTCCTCCACCAGCCCTTGAGGGGGACGACCCAGAGCACCAGGTCCGGGATGCGCTCCCCCTGGAAGAGACGCGCCAGTTCTCCCGGGGTCATCCCGTAGCGGATCGGGATGTGGTGGATCCCGACGAAGGAATAGTGATCTTCCTCGAGAACAGGGCCCTCTACCCGGGATCCGTCAATCGGGTCAGGCCGATCAAGGACGAGAAAGGGGATGCCCTTTTCCGCGGCGGCGGACATGGACTCGAACATGGTCGAAATAAAGGTGTAGAAACGTGCGCCCACGTCCTGGATGTCGTAGACGAGGACATCGACGTTTTCGAGCATCTCGGGCGTTGGTGCGCGCGTGCCGCCATACAGACTGTACACCCGTGTTGTGCTGGTGACCATCTCGCCGGCTTCGGCTGCACCCTCGATTCCGTGCTCCGGTCCGAACAACGCCGTCAGTTGGACCTCGGAGTTCTCTTTGAGCACGGTGGCAACCGGGGTGAAGTTACTCTGGATGCCCGTCTGGTTGGTGATCAGTCCGATGCGCTTCCCTCGGATCCAGGAGAAGTAGGGTTCATCGAGGATCTGGTCGGCACCGGTCTGAAAAGTTTCAAATCCGACCTCCTGACAGCCCGCGACGAGGAATAACAGGGGGAGGAGTAATACTCCTTGGGTTCAACTGCTTCGTCCTTCCGGTTAACAGCGCCCTGAGGGAAGGCGCAAATAGAACAGAGATTAGCACTCATCTCCTTTGCAATCTGCCCCAGAACTGCAAGATGCTGTAAAGTCTTTCGAGATGTCGCGCCAATTCACCTTGATCGCAGGTCGAATCATCCCAATGCTACTCCTTTTTGCGTCCTGGGGCTGCCAGGCGCCGAAACCTGCATTTCAGGACTGGCTGGTGGTTCTCGACAAGGGCGCTCACAATGCTGTCGTTCTCGACCCGGCTTCTGGCTCGGTCAGGGCCACCATCGCAACCGGAGTTGCTCCCCACGAGGCCGCGGGCAGTTCGGACCAGGCAATCGTTGTAGGGACCAACTACGGTTCGGTCGAGAACCCGGGTTTCAGTCTGACGGTGTTGGATCTGCGGCGTTTTCGAGTCGCGCGGACGATCCCGCTTGGGCGGTTCCGACGCCCTCACGGGATCCAGTTCTTCAAGGACGGAGAGCGGGTGGCTGTAACGACGGAGGAAGGGGATGCGCTGCTCGTAGTGGATACAATTCGCGGCAGGGTTCTACGTGCCATTCCCACCATGGGAAAGGTGTCGCACATGGTTGTGCTGAGCCCGGACGAGACCCGGGCATACGTAACCAACATCCGAAGCGGGACACTCTCGGTGCTGGATGTCGCGGAGAGTCGCTTCCTCAAGAAGTTGTCTGTGGGCCAGGGCGCGGAAGGGCTCGACCTCTCCCCGGATGGGAGTGAACTCTGGATCGCGTGTCGCGCCGAAGACCAGGTCGCCGTTGTTGACACGGAATCCCTCGAAGTAACTCGGAAAATGGAGTGTGGAGAGTTCCCGATTCGGGTGCGTTTCCTCCCGGACGGATCCAGGGTGATGGTGTCTAATGCCCGTACGGGAGATCTGGCCGTTTTTTCTGCGGAAGATTATCGGCTGGAGACCAGAATCCCGATGGAAATCACGGCGGTTGAGAGAGAGAATCGCCTTCTGGACTTCGAGTTGAGCCCCGTTCCAATCGGGATTGTGACCAATCCCGAAGGAACTCGGGCATTCGTGGCGAACAGCAATGCGGACATTGTCACGGTAATCGATACTAAAACATGGAATATCGTCGATCGCTTCCAAACCGGGAAGGAACCAGACGGGATGGCTTACATCCGGGTTCCCGCGGCGAAGTCAGACTGATCCACCGGTATCCAGCCCGGAGTTGGGGCATCGACCAAAGACTGAAGATTGGTTAGGCACTATGGTTCCATTTCCACGCTGGCTTCGAGTGTTTTCGGTGGGTTTCTGCGTCCTGCTGTGCGCCGGCTCTTTATGGGCCGCTGACCTTCGATTCGGAAGGCCTGAGGACGTCGGGCTGTCGGGGGCTCGGCTAATGCGGTTGGATCAGATTGTCCAGGACGGCGTGACTGAAGGTGCCGCTCCTGGTGCGGTTCTTCTGGTTGCCCGGAAAGGCGTGGTGGTCTACCGGAAGTCGTTCGGCTCGCGGGCAGTCGAGCCGGAAGTCGAGCCCATGTCACTCGATTCCATTTTTGACGTGGCCTCGCTGACCAAGGTGATGGCGACGGCGACCTCGGTGATGATGCTGGTGGAAGAGGGGAAGATCGTACTTTCCCGGCCGGTAACTGAATACATTCCGGAGTTCGCGAAGCGGGGCAAATCGAAGGTGACCGTAACCCAGTTGCTGACCCATCACTCGGGATTGAGGCCGGATCTCGACCTTGACGATCCATGGACGGGTTACCAGACCGCGATTGACCTGGCCTGCCGGGAGCGCCTGGTGGCCGAACCGGGAACGGTCTTTATCTACAGCGACATCAACTACATTCTGCTGGGAGAAATCGTTGCCCGAGTGTCTGGAATGCCGCTCGACGAGTTTGCGAGGCAGCGCATCTACCTTCCGCTGGGCATGACGGATACCGGGTTTCACCCGCCCGCGGATAAGCTCGACCGCGTCGTACCCACCGACTCGAGGGACAAGAAACTGCTCAGGGGAAGAGTGAATGACCCGACGTCCGACCGGATGGGCGGTGTGGCCGGCCATGCCGGGCTTTATGCAACGGCCGACGACGCGATGGTTTGGGCCCAGATGATCCTGAACGGGGGAACTCTGGACGACGTCCGGATACTCTCTCCGCTCTCCGTTCTCAAGATGACTACCCCGCAAGGTCCCCGTTCCAGCCCCGACTGGCGGGGCTTTGGGTTTGATATCGCGACACGGTTCTCAACTGTCGGAGGCGATCTGTTCCCGGTCGGGTCCTTCGGGCACACCGGGTATACCGGCACTTCGGTCTGGATCGATCCGTTCTCTGAGACGATCGTGGTGATGTTCACGAGTCGGCTGCATCCGAAGGGTGAAGGAGACGTGGTGCCGCTCAGGAGTAAAGTGTCCTCGGCGGTGGCGGCCTCCATCCTGGATTTCAAAATCGATCGGAGCCATTATTACCTGGGTTATTAGATGATTCCTTTGACTCAAAAATGCCCTGTCTGCAAAGCGCGGCTCTATAAGACAGGGCTGCCCGGAAAAGTGCGCTGTCCTCGCTGTGGTGCCGAGTTTCGTCCCACCGTGCCACTGGCCTACTTTCAGATCCTCCTGGTGCTCTTTGTGGTAGTTTGCTCGCTGTTCGTCATCGACTGGTCCAGTCGGTATTTCTGGCCGATCGTCCTGTTCCTGATCCTGCTGATCTCGTTTCTGGGATTCCTGCCCCGGTTCGTTCGCATGGAGATTGATCCGAACAAGATTCCGATCGCCGGAGGAGCGGGTCCGGAGGATTTTTCGTACAAAATGCCTTATGACGACTGGGATGAACCGGAGCAGGGAGTCCGGCCGGGCCTTTTTCTCGTGCTTGCGGCGATCATGCTGATCATCATCGTTGTCATGGTCACGGTCAAACTGTTGTTGTGATCTGGGACTTCTGGGGGCTGTACGGCCCCCGCCCTTCAACAGGTGTGCAGGAGGGGATCTTTCGCTGTGGGTTGTTTATCCCGTAGAATCCCACGCTGAATGAACGGACTCGCAGCCGCTCGGCACGACAAACCCGGGACGTTGCAGCTTGGCGGTATCCTCACCCTGGGCCTGGTCTGTGTCGCGATGGGCAGCATCCTGGTTCGGTTCAGCCAGGGCGCGCCCTCCCTGACGATCGCACTCTACCGCATGGGCTGGGCGTCGCTTTTTCTGTTCCCGTTTTTTGTCCGCCGGGTAGTTAGGGCGGGATTCTCCATCGAGTGGATGCACCTCTGTTCCGGCATCGCCCTCGCCCTTCATTTTGCTTTCTGGATCGCTTCGCTGCGGTACACCAGCGTGGCTGTTTCGGTTGTGCTGGTGAACACCTCACCGGTCATGGTCGCTTTGCTGGGGTACCTCTTTCTCGGTGAGCGGCTCACCCGGCGGGGGATGTTCGGGCTTGCCCTCAGCCTGCTCGGGAGCACGGTACTGGTCTTCCACGACCTTTCGGAACTGGGAGACTGGCGGGGGCCGGTCCTGGCCATTGCAGGCGCGGCTGCCCTCGGCCTCTATCTTGTCTTTGGCCGACGGCTCAGGCAGGGCTACGACCTGCTCGGTTACGTCTATCCTACCTATGTTATCGCTGCCCTGACCCTTCTGCCGGTAGCTGTCTTCTCGGGTGGCCCGCTGACCGGATTCTCGCTTCAAACCAATCTCTCCCTCGCGCTTCTCGGGCCTGGTACCCCAGTGCCTGGGACACACTGCATACAATTGGGCCCTGCGCTTTCTGCCGGCCACCACCGTTTCAACCCTGATCCTGGCGGAACCCTTTCTGGCGACCGTTTTGGCCTGGTGGATTCTGGGTGAAGGAGTCGGCCACCTGGTCCTGATTGGCGGCGCACTGGTGGCCGCAGGAATTGTGCTGGTATCGAGGAAGGGGGTCAGGGGACCTGTGGAGGAGGTTGCAGGGTGACCGGAAGATCCAGCGCAGGTGGCCCGACGGGCGGCGAAGGACGGCTGGAGATTGCGGTTGTTATTCCGGTCTGTTGCGGAGACTTGTGGATCCAGCAGCGCCGGGAGACCGGCAGCCTGGATGGCACGTGGGAGTTTCCCGGAGGAAAGATCCGGCCGGGAGAGTCACCCTTGTCGGCGAGCCCGGCGCGAGTTGCAGGAAGAGACCGGTGTTTGCGTGTCGGAGCAGGATTTGCGGTCACTCGTCACGGTCAGCCATGAGTATGTGGATCGGAAGGTCCGGATCCACTTCTTCGCCATTGAGCTCAGAAGTGAGCAAATGCCTGCTCGTGGAGAATGGGTCGCCGCCGACCAGTTGAATCAACGTCGGGTTCCCGAGGCGAACCGCGTTGCCATTGACCTCGTTCTCCAGGACCTTTGAAGCGACCGTTTTGATCGGGATTTCCGGCAGTTGACCGCTTCTCGCCTCGCTGAAAGTGCCATATGATGTGTGACGGGACACTAGCCTTTAGCTGATTGGAGGAAATGATGAATAAACAGATGACGATGGGTGTCATTGTCGGAAATCGTGGGTTCTTCCCGGATGAATTGGCTCGTGAAGGCCGAGAGCAGGTGCTGAAGGTTTTGGAGAAGGCAGGTATCCGCGCGGTTTGTGTCACTCCGGAAGAGACCAAGTTTGGAGCTGTTGAGACCCGTGCAGAGGCCCGGAAGTGTGCCGATCTGTTCAAGAAGCACCGGGAGGAGATTGACGGGGTCCTCGTGACTCTTCCCAACTTTGGGGATGAGAAGGCCGTTGCTGAGACCCTGAGGATGGCCGGGTTGGACGTCCCGGTGCTCGATTCAGGCCAGCCCCGACTCAACTTCGGATATGTCGATCAAGGCGCGCCGTGACAGTTTCTGCGGGAAGATGTCGGCCTGTAACAACTTGCGGCAATATGGCATCCCGTTCTCGCTGACTCACTCGCACACCGTCGATCTCGACTCCGGCGAGTTTGCGCGCGATCTGGATTGGTTTAGTGGAGTGTGCCGCGTTGCGGGGGGATTGAAGGGTGCGCGGATCGGTGCAATCGGTGCCCGTCCGGCCGCGTTCAACACCGTTCGCTACAGTGAGAAACTCCTTGAGAATGCCGGGATCGCGGTTGAAACGGTCGATCTCTCGGAAATCATGGGGCGCATCCAGAAGCGTCCCGACTCGGACGGCGCCGTCCAGCGGAAGCTGCAGCAGATTCAGGACTACGTTTCGACGGCGGGGGTGCCTTCCGAGGCGCTCATGCGGATGGCCAAGCTTTCCGCGGTCGTTGAAGAGTGGATGGAAGAAGTCGAGGTGGTGATGAGTGCGGTCCAGTGCTGGACGGCGATTGAGACTTACTACGGCGTCGTTCCGTGCACCATGATGAGCATGATGAGCGACTCCCTCATCCCGTCGGCCTGCGAAGTCGATGTGTGTGGCGTCGTCGCGATGTACGGACTCCAGCTCGCTTCGGGGACACCGAGTGCATTGCTCGATTGGAACAACAATTACGGTGACGACCCCGACAAGGCAGTCTGCTTCCACTGCTCGAACCTTCCGAAGCACTTCTTCGAGGACGTGGTGATGGATTACCAGGAAATCATCGCCGGCTCGGTGGGGAAGGAATCCACCTTCGGGACCGTTGTGGGCCGTGTCAAGGCGGCCCCGATGACCTTTGCCCGAGTCTCGACGGACGACCTGAACGGAATGATCTGCGGATATGTCGGCGAGGGTCGCTTCACCGACGACTCCCTTAAGACTTTCGGTGGTTACGGCGTGGCCGAGATTCCGGGCCTCCAGGAATTGCTCCACTTCATCTGCGAAAACGGTTTCGAACACCATGTCGCTGCCAACCTCTCTTCGGTTTCGCGTGTGTTCTACGAGGCGACGACGAAATACCTGGGATGGGACATCTACTTCCACGAATAACCTTCAGGAGAGCTGAACCATGGCCATTGTTGCGGGAGTGGACTTTGGGACGCTGAGCGTTCGCGTGTCGATCGTGGACAGCGAGAAGGGGCGCATCGGGTCGGCGACCGCCGAGTTCCCGTTGCTACGCAGGAGAGAGGACCCGGATCATGCCACCCAGCGCCACAGCGATCACATGGACGCCCTGATCCGTGCTACCCGGAAGGCTCTTACCGCTGCCGGTGTCCCTGGGGAACGTGTCGCGGCGATCGCGATCGACACGACCGGTTCTACCGTCCTCCCTCTCGGTGCGAGCCTCGAACCGCTCGATGACTACTACCTCTGGTGCGACCACCGTGCCAGCCGGGAAGCCGGTGAGATCACGGCGCTGGCGAACGAGCAGGAACTCGAGGCGATTCGCTGGTATGGCGGGGTCTATTCCTCCGAGTGGGGATTTGCGAAGTTGCTGCACTGGCTCAGAAACAACCCCGGACGGCGACAGGAGATGGTCACGGCTATCGAACACTGCGACATGGTCGCGGCAGTTCTCTGCGGGATTCGCGAGCCGGAAGATCTTCCGAGAAGCATTTGTGCCATGGGGCACAAGTGGATGTGGAACGAGAGTCTTGGCGGATTTCCCTCCGGGGAATTTCTGGCTGCGGTCGATCCGCTCCTGGACGGGGTCAGAGAGAAACTGGGCGGCCGCTATTCGACCTCCGATCTCATTGCCGGTTCCTTAAGCGAGGAGTGGGCCGGAAAGCTCGGACTCAAGGCCGGGATTCCCGTTCCGGTGGGGGCTTTCGATGCCCACTGGGACGCCATCGGTGCCGGCGTCCGGGAAGGGGACGTCGTTAACGTAGTGGGCACTTCAACCTGCATCATGGCGATTGCCCGCGAGGTGGATCTGATACCCGGGGTCTGCGGCGTTGTGAAAGGATCGATCCATCCTGATTATTACGGCATCGAAGCGGGGCTCTCTGCGACGGGTGACATCTTTGATGCTATCGCCCGCAGGGCCGGGACCTCGGTTGCGGAGTTGTCGAAGGGGCTGGAGAAATACCGGCCCGGTCAGAGCGGCCTCCTGCGCATGAGCTGGGACAACGGCGACCGTACCGTTCTGGTCAACGCGGAACTCGGTGGAGTAACGCTGGGTTGGAATCTCACTCACACGGCGCAGGATGAACTGTTCGCCGCAATCGAAGGCACCGCGATGCATACCCGCGTCATCCTGGAACGGATGGCGAAACACGGCGTGGCCATCAACCGGGTAATTAACGGAGGGGGTATTCCCCAGAAGAACGAGGTCTTGAACCAGGTCTACGCAAATGTGCTCCAGAAACCGGTTCTCGTTCCCAGGCAGGAAGTGACCAGCCTGGGTTCGGCCATCTTCGCGTTCCTGGCGGCCGGGACGTTTCAGACTATCGAAGAAGCCCAGGACGCCCTCTGTCCCGACTACCGCGTGATTGAGCCGGACAGTTCGGCCCGGCCGGTCTATGATGAATTGTACGGCTACTTTCGGAAACTCTACTTCGGCTTGGGACGTCCGGACTCCGGGCCGGTCTCGCTGGGAACGATCCTGCCCGGTCTCCGGCGAATCCAGTCGGAATCGTCGCGAGGCTGAGGGTGTTTACTTCCGGATCTGGCAAACCTTGAAGGTTCCCTGGTCGCGAAGCCAGAGCATTGTCGTGTGAGTTCTCGCAGTGAAGCCTTTGAGGTCGTTCTCAAATGAGGGGCAGTCTGCGGAAACTTCCATAATGTCACCCTTGGAGAGCTTTATCACTGCACCCGTCATTTTGAGCGTGGGCAACGGGCATTTCAAACCTCGAAAGTCCAATTTAACCAAAGCCATTGTTAAAATTACTCCTTCCGTCTTTAGAACCCTACTGGACTGAGGCGCTATCAGAGCGCGATTGTCTCGGCCGGGGAGTTGTCTGACGACTGGTGCAGGGGACCAAGTTCCCGCACAGTCTCAACCATTTCGGAGATTATCCGCACAAATTTGTCCCCCTCACCAGCAGAAGCGTAGTCAAATCGACAGCGCCGCTCGTCGATCCCAAATTGCTGAAGCAGTTTCAGCAGGATGCGGTGGCGCTGGACCGCTCGAAAATTGCCTTCTTTGTAGTGGCAATCCCCGGGGTGACAGGCGAGAATCAGGACGCCGTCGGCTCCCTTGCGCAGGGACTCGAGTATGAATTCCGGCTCGACCCGGCCGCTGCACATGACGCGAATCATGCTGACGTTGGGGGGATAGGGATTCTGCGCGCTCCCAGCTGAATCGGCTGCAGCGTATGAACACCAATTGCACAAAAAGCCCACGATTCTTGGCCTGAAACGACTCATCCCAACACCCCCTGAATCTCCGCGAGTATTTGATCGCCGGTAAAGTGATTCCCCTGCATCGCCCCCGAGGGACACGACGCAACGCAGGTCCCGCAACCCATGCAAAGCACTTTGTTGACCCGGGCTTTACCCGAATCTTCCGCCAATCGGATCGCCCTGTAAGGGCAGACGGAAACGCAGATGCGACAACCCGAGCAAAACTCCTCATGCACAGAGGCCACGACAGGGCTGACCTCGAGTTGCTTTCCGGGAGCGAGTCCGGAGAGAAACTGGGCGGTTGCGGCCATCCCCTGGTTAATGGCCTGAGTAATATTCATTGGCGCCTGGCAGGAGCCGGCCAGATAGACTCCTCGAATACTGCTGCTGCTCGAACTCATTCGGCTGTGCAGCGAATCAAAGAAGCCCCAACGGTCCTGTTTGACTCCAAGGAGTTCGCTCAGGTTTCGGGCCGACTCCCCGGGGACCACCGCGGGGCAGAGGACGACCATGTCGGCTGCGACTTGCTTCGTTTCCGCGCCATTCCCGGAAACGGTTATCGTTCTGCCGTTGCTGCCGTCGGAGACCTGGATTTTTTCGATTTCTTCGTAACGGACGAATCGGGTGTTCGGGTCGCTGTGCGCTTCACTGCAGAGGGCGAATTCTTCCTTCCCGGGAGCCACCATTTCCTTGTAGAAGTGAGTCAGCCGGACATCCGGCATGCGTTTTCTGAGCATGTGGTTGAGCTTGAGGGCTTCCTGACAGCAGATCCCCGAACAGTACTCCCGGCGTTCGGCGTCGAGGCTGCCGACGCAGTGAATGAAGGCGACCGACGAGGGTGGGTCACCCTGCGAGGTGCTGATCTCACCGGCGGTGGGCCCGTTCGACGCCAGCATCCGTTCGAAGTCCAGGTTCGTGTAGACGTCTTTCAGGATCCCGTACGCCAGGTTCGGTATCTCGCTGCAGTCGAAAAGCCGAGATCCAACGGCGACGATGACGGCTCCCACCGAGCGATCGAGTGTTCGGGCCTGGGCGTCGAAGTCGATGACTCCGGGGATCGGACAGGAGGTCTGGCACTCGTCGCACTCGCCGCCACTCCATCGCAGGCAGACAGCGGGATTCAGAACTGGAATTGCCGGCAGAGAACCGGGGAAGGAGAAAGATATCGCCGCCCTCTCGAACTCTCCCAGGGGTGTCTGCTCGGATTCCGCAACCGGACACACTTCGATGCACATCCCGCACCCGATGCACTCGGCAGGGTTCACAAATGCGGGCGCCTTCCGGATATGGGCAATGAAATTCCCGTAAAAACCCTCGACGCCCTCGAGTTCAGATTCGGTGAGGATCTCGATGTGGGTCGAAGCGGCTCCATGAAGGAGTTCGTCTTCGAGAGGCTCCAACATGCAGGGGCCGCACTCCATGGCCGGAAAGACCTCCTCGTAGAGAACCGGGAGTCCGCCGATATGGGATGACTTTTCGACCAGGACCACGTCCCTTCCCGCCTGGGCGGCCGTGACGGCGGCCTTGAGCCCGGCCGGCCCGGCTCCCAGCACGAGAACATTCGAGTTGGCGTCGATGACCTCGTCTTCCAGCGGTTCGTGAAGTTGAACCCGTGAGACTGCGGCTCGCACGTACTGGAAGGTCTTTTGGGTTGCCTGCTCCGAATCTTCGGTCACCCAGGCAATCTGTTCCCTTACGTTCGCGATCTGCAGCAGGTAGGGATTGATGTCTGCCTCAGCGAGAACCTTGCGAAACGTCCCCTCGTGGTCTCTCGGCGAGCATGCGGCCAGAACGACCCGCGCGGGTTTGCGTGTCTGCAGATCTTGCCGCAGTTGGTCTTTGCCTTCTTCGGAACAGAGGAATTCAACGGTCTCAACGTAAGCGACTTCCGGAAGAGTTTCAGCGGCCGACCGGACCTTCTCGAGGTCGACCCGTTCGGGAATGATCGTTCCACACTGGCACAGGTAGACTGCCGTCCCCTGGCACTGAGCTTGGGTTGATTTCATATTTTCCTCTTTGCCTGAACTCTCACTCCGGAATCCTGGGGTCGACTGAGGAAATTCCGGATTTCCGAAACCAGTTCGGGTAGAGCCGAATCGACTTCCGGCGAGAGGGTTTCACTAAAGGTTTCCACGTCGTTGGCCTCAACACCCCACACCTCGACATCCGAGGGTAGTGAGAGTCCGAGCAGGCCACCCATTTCCAGGGCGGTTCCGAGATTGGCGTCGTGGGTGGAGTTGAGGTTGCAGGTTGATATCAGCGAACTGAGTTCGATCCGCGTAACGGTTCCGGGTTGAGCGCAACCGGTCACCATGGCGTCGACGATGATCGCGCGATCGAAACCGATCAGTTCCGTCATCAGTTCGATCCCGCCCACTGAGACCGTCTTGTAGACTCGATCCTCGGTCTCCGGAACTTCACGCCTCAGTTGGGAGACGACGTGCGGTCCTAGACCATCGTCGGAGAGTAGAGAGTTTCCGAGTCCGATCACCACGGTTGGCATCGTCTTATCAGTTCCTTCGGAAGCTCCGAACGGTTTCTCCGTCAGGAGTGCGCAGCGTGACCGAGAGGGGCATCTTGCCCGGAAGTGCATGCGTGGCACACGAAAGGCAGGGATCGTAGAGTCGAAAGGCCATCTCAATTCGGTTGAGAATCCCTTCTTCGATCACTGTTCCATTTCGGATCAGGCCTTGCGCGGCGCGTTTAATCGACATTGCGATGGGGGCGTAGTTGTTGGTCGTTCCGACCACCAGGTTCACCATCTTGAGAATGCCGCGTTCGTCGGAGACATAGTGGTGGGTCAGCGTCCCGCGAGGGGCCTCAACGCTGCCGATTCCTTCTCCGACGATCGCCTCGGGAATCTGCCGCACCCTTGGATCGGTGATTTCGGGATCTTCCGCCAGTTCCAGCATTCGTTCAGCAGCGTAGAGCAGTTCCACTAGACGGGCCCAGTGGGTTGCCAGTCGGTGATGGACTGGCTGGTAACGTCCGTTGCTCTTCTTTGAGCCGAAGGCCTCGTAGAATTTTTCGAATTCCGCCTGGGCTCTTGGAGTCGCCATGCCATCCGAAACGTTGAGGCGGGAAAGTGGAGTTGCCGTGTAGACACCGCTGTCGATTCCGTCCACGAGGCCCTTCCATCCCACCTTCTTCAGATAGGGGAACTTCAGATAGGTCCAGGGTTCGACGCGCTCGGCAATATGGTCGCGATAGTCCTGCGGATAATATTTCGCAAACTCCCGTCCATCCGGGTCGACCACTCGAATCTTGCCGTCGTAGAAATTGGCGCGGTTCTGATCGTCGACGGTTCCCATCGAATAGGTGCAGTGCAGGTAAAGATCGGACGAAATCAATTCGAGATAGGCCGGGTTCTTGAGAACGATCGACTCGAAAACCTGCAGGCTGAAGAGTGCAAACTCGACATTTTCCCGCGCCACTTGCACGATATCGGTGCGCAGTTCTTCGGAAATCGGCTTGCTCCATCCCCCGGGGACTCCGGCCGTCGGATGGATGCTTCTCCCTCCGAGGCGTTTGATGACGTCGTGGTTCCTGGACCGACAGCCGATGACCTGGCCAGCGACTTCGAGTCCGACTTTGCGGGCTACGCCGAGGATATTCCGCTCCTGCGGAGGGGCGTCCGGCCCGACGATGAAGTCTGGCCCGCCGAGAGCGTAGAAGTGGGTCGTGTGGTCCGTTACGAAGAACGCCGAGTAGAGGAGTTCCCTGATCTTCCGGGCGGCGGGGGGAGGTTCCACGCCAAAGAGTTGATCGAGTGCCTTTACCGCGGCCAGATGATGCGCCTCGGGGCAGACACCACAGATCCGACTGGTGATGACCGGCATCTCTTCAGCATGGCGCCCGACACAGAATTGCTCGAAGCCCCTCAGTTCCGGGACCTGGAAGTAGGCGTTGGCGACGTCACCATTGTCGTCGAGGAAGATGTCGATCTTTCCGTGGCCTTCGAGTCGGGTGATCGGGTTGATTACGATGCGTTTCACTGGCGTTTCCCCTTCAGCGTTGAGCCCGGCAGGCTGTACTTGTAGAACGAGCCGGCGAAGTCGGGAATGGCCTCGAGAATGCCATCGATCCTCCTCGCCAGTTCAGCCTCGCTCAAGCGCTTTCCAGTCTCGATGTTCAGCATTCCACCCAGGGCACCGATCATTGCCGCTCCCTGGTCGGAGGTCCCCTTCGGGGGACCGTAGCAGCCCGTACAGGGCATGTTTACGTCGGGGCAGAGGGCACCACATCCGTCGGCTGTGGCGATGCCCATGCAGACCAGTCCCTGTTCGAGGAGGCATAGTTCGGGATCCGGTTCGAATTCATACGGTCGGCGCAGGCGGGTGATCTCCTTGTCTCCCTTCGTCCGCCGACATTCGTTACAAACGGTCGAATCCCCTGCTCCGAGCGTACTCCCTCTGGGAGGGAGATCCTGGCCGGAAAGGAGCGTTTCCAGGGCGTTCCAGATCTGAAAGGACTCGGGTGGGCAGCCGGGAATGAAGTAGTCGACCGGCACCACGTCCGCGAGAGTCTTGACCCTCGGGTAGAACACCGGAAGTTCGAGCGTTCCTTCCGGGACGGTGACGCTCGGTTGGGGCACAAGGCGTTCCGGATTGTCGACGGATGGGTTTTCGAGATAGACCGTTCGGAAGGTTGCCTCCGGGTCATGGAGATTGCTGAGACCCGGAATGCAGCCATCACAGGCGCAGGAACCGAAGGCAATCAGAATTTCCGATTTGCGGCGCATCAGTTGGGCCATTTCCTCGTTGTCGCTGCTGCGAATGGCCCCGTTGAACAAAGTCACGGCGATCCCCTGGTCGGGCAGCGATTCTACTTCGGCGACCTTCGTGTCAAGCAGGCAGGGGCAGAAGAAGAAGTCGAAGGCGGCATCAAGGTCGAGAATTCGCTCGTGAAGGTTCACGACCGCGATCTCACACCCACCGCAAGACGCAGCCCAGTACACACTCAGTTTAGGCTTCGGTGCCATTTCCTCTCCTCTTGCAAGATCGTGATCTATGAAGGTTGTCCAGATCCTGGCTGACCCAGAATTGGACCTCGCTACGGACTCAATATCGACGCAACGAGATACTTCCTTTAGGCCGAAAGTCACATTAATGGCACATGCGATTTATCGAAAATGTTAAGAACCGCTGCTGCAATTTCGGAGACCCAAATCGACTCGATCCGGGCAAATGTCCCTGCGTTTGGAGCCAGAGTGTGCTTCCTCGAGTGAGATTTTGGCTGGTTGAGGCAGGACGGAACGACTGCGTCCTGTTAGGATGTCGTCATTAAAGTGTGATTGGGGGTGAACCGTGGCTGAATCGCTGAACTTGAAGTTGAACCGTCGAGTGTTTGTCGGAGCATCACTGGCTGCCGGAAGTGCGATTGCGTTGTCGGGCTGTGCCGGAAAGAAATCGGCGGCAATTACGCTGTCTGCCGACGCTACCGTGCTGTTTCAGGGTGACTCGATCACCGATGCCGGCAGGAACCGGGAAAAGTCGGATGCCAACGATCGGGCTGCACTCGGTGGAGGGTATCCGTTGTTGTTGGCAGGGGACCTGCTGGCGGACCACGCGAGCCTGCACCTGAAGGTCTACAACCGAGGGATCAGCGGGAACAAGGTTCCGGATCTGGCGGCTCGGTGGGAATCGGACGCTTTGGATCTGAATCCTGCCGTGCTCAGCATCCTGGTCGGGGTGAATGACATTTGGCACAAGCTGAACGGGCAGTATGACGGCACCGTCGAAGACTACGAAAGCGGTTACAGGGATCTCCTGTTGTCCACGCTTACTGCGCTGCCCCAAGTTCGGATCGTGATCTGTGAACCGTTCGTTCTGCGCTGTGGAGCCGTCAACGATCGCTGGTTTCCGGAGTTCGACCAGCGGCGTGCCGTCGCTGCCAAGCTGGCGCAGGAACTGAATTTGATCTGGGTTCCCTTTCAATCCATGTTTGACGAGGCTGTCAGACAGGCGCCACCCGAATACTGGGCTTCCGACGGGGTTCATCCAACGGTTGCGGGGCACGCATTGATGGCCCAAACCTGGCGCAGAGTGACGGGTCTCTGATTCGTCGCAGAGAGGGGACAGGGTGCTGGCGAGACTCCTTCGATCGTTCGTTTTGCTACTGCTGGCGTTGCCGGCGGTCTCCGCAAGTCAGGTGTCCGGGTCCGGGAGCGACGTCCTGCCCGGAACTCGGGCCCTGGAGTGGGAGGGTGAGGATTTTTCCGGCCGCCTGATGGATGGCGCGCACCGTTTCGTCGAAGAACGAATTGCCGAAGCGGCCCGCCAACGCTCCAGATACTGGGAAAGTGACGGTAAGGCAGTCGCGGAACACAACCAGTTCGTCGAATCCAATCGGAAGCGGCTGGCCGAGATCATCGGCTGCGTGGACCGCCGCTCGACTCCCGGGATGGAACGCTTCGGGGACGATTCCAACCCTGCACTTGTTGCTGAAACCGCACTCTATCGAGTGTTCCAGGTGCGCTGGCCAGTCCTCGACGGGGTAGACGGTGAGGGCTTGCTGGTCCAGCCGGTTACAACTGCGCGAGCCCATGTCGTTGCCGTCCCTGATGCCGACCTGACGCCCGAACAGATCCTGGGCCTTGGGGCGGGTTTGCCTCCTGAACGACAGTACGCTCGATTGCTGGCGCAAAGCGGGATCGAAGTCGTGATTCCCGTCCTGGTCTCCCGGGGACTTGTCGAGACCGGCGACCCTCAAATTCGGGAAACCCACCAGACTTGGAGGGAATGGATCTACCGGCAGGCCTTTCACATGGGGCGTCACCCGATCGGGTACGAGGTCCAGAAGGTTCTCGGGGCGGTGGACTGGTTCCATCAAAAGTATGGCGACGAAGCCAGGATCGGTGTCTGTGGGTATGCTGAAGGGGGCCTGATCGCCTTTTACGCGGCTGCCCTCGATCCCCGGATCGACAGTGCTTTGGTCAGTGGATACTTCGATTCACGGCAGCGGGTCTGGGCCGAACCGATCTACCGCAACGTCTGGAGCCTGTTGCGCCGGTTCGGTGATGCCGAGATCGCCTCGATGATCTGTCCTCGTGGGCTCGTCATTGAGCACAGTCCGGTGCCTCGAATCACGGATCAGAAAGGAGAGTGGGGTACTCCTGACGGACATTCCGTAGAGGTCGAGTTCTCCCGGATCGCTCGTCTGCCCGACGTCCCGGGTCCGGAATTGATCATCGGCGAGGACGGAGATCCTGTTGGGCCCGGATCCCCGGCGGCGTTGAAAGCCTTTGCCCGATCCCTCTCGATCAATGTGCCACCGCCTGCTTCGGAATCCAGGCCGACCGACTTGAGGCAACGTTTCGATCCCGCCGTGCGGCATCGTCGGGCGATCGGCCAGCTCGAGCGCCATGTGCAGGGTTTGGTCCGGGCCTCTGAACACGTGAGAGATCGGTTCTTCCTGAATGCGGTAATGCCCGAACTGACCGATCTGCATTGGACCACCGAAAAAAGTCTGCCGATCCATTCGGCCGCGAAGTTCATCGAGGGAGCCCGGGCATTTCGGACACGTTTCTACGATGAAGCCATGGGGCGGTTCGACATCCCTTTCCTGGCTCCGGATCCCCGCAGCCGGAAGATCCTCGAGACGAAGGACTGGGTGGCTTACGATGTGGTGCTGGACGTCTGGCCCGATCTGTTTGCCTGGGGCGTCCTGGTGGTGCCCAAGGACCTCCAGCCGGGGGAGAGGCGCCCTCTCGTCGTCTGCCAGCATGGCCGCAATGGGCTTCCCCGCGACACGATTGATGGCAACGACTCGGCCTATAACAACTTCGCGGCGCGATTGGCAGAAGAAGGCTTCGTGACTTTTGCCCCCTACAACCTGTATCGGGGGGAAGATCGCTATCGCTGGCTCGATCGCAAAGCCAACTCGGTAGGGGCGACGCTATTCTCATTCATTATTGCCCAGCACGACCAGATCCTTCGGTGGCTGGGGACACTCCCCTTCGTTGATTCGGAGCGAATCGCGTTCTACGGCTTGAGTTATGGAGGAGAAACCGGGGTTCGAGTGCCTCCGATCCTGGAAGGCTACTGCCTGTCCATCGTGTCGGGTGATTTCAATCAGTGGACGCGCAAGGTGGCGTCAACCGACCAACCGTTCAGTTTTATGCGGACGATCGAGTGGGAGATGCCCTACTGGAACCTGGGTCAAACATTCGACTACGCCGAAATGGCCTACCTGATGTTGCCGCGACCCTTCATGGTGGAACGGGGGCACCTCGACCTGGTGGGCCGTGACCAGTGGGTCGCCCACGAGTACGCCAAGGTCCGCTGGCTGTACGCTCAGTTTGGTCTTGCCGACCGAACCGAGATTGAATTCTTTCAGGGAGGGCACAGCATTAACGGGGAAGCCAGCTTCAGGTTTCTCCGCAAGCATCTCCGATGGCCTGAGCGTTGATCGGCCTCCAGGGACTTTCCCCCGAATGCGCTCGTTCTTGGGGACTGGTGCCCGTGCCCCGGGTAGGTTAAGCTCCAGGGTATGAGGATCTTCGCTTTCATCTCGTTCGCCGTGGTTGCCTTGCTGACATTTTCGGCGGAGGCGGCAAAGACTGTTTTCGTGATCACCGATGCCGAAGGTGTGGCCGGACTTTGCCGACAGGAGCAGGTCGAGCCTACCAATCCGGAACTGCAGGAACTGCTTACAGCAGAGACGAACGCCGCAGTCCGAGGGTTCCTCTCGGCCGGCGCCGACGAAGTCTTGGTATGGGACGGCCATGACGGAAGCAGAACCCTTTCGGTGCGAACGATTCACCCTCAGGCCAGGCTGGTGATTGGATCACTTGGCGCTGAGATGCTGATGGATCGGGGGTTTGCCGCAGTCGCCTTCGTCGGTCAACATGCCCGGGCCAATTCGTCGGCAGCTGTGATGGCTCACAGCTACAGTTCCCTGGGAATCCAGCGGATCCTGATGAACGGCCAGGAAGTCGGGGAAATCGAAACCCGTGCGGCGCTGGCCGGAGCTTTCGGAGTGCCCGTGATCTTTCTGTCCGGGGACCAGGCCGCGGCCGACAACCTGAAAGCGATCGTCCCCCAGGCCGAGGTGGCGGTCGTCAAAGAGGGACTGGCCTACTACTCCTGCCTCTCTCTTTCGGCGAAGGCGGCACAGGATCTGATTGAAAAGCAGGCGGCGGCGGCCTTTTCCCGGCTTGCCGAGGTTCCTCCTTACGAGGTCAAGGGACCGGTCACTTTCGAGGTTGAATATACAACCCGGAACACGCTGAACCCTCAATCCGATCTTCCGAAGGGAATCGACCGGATTGGCCCACGCACCCTCCGTTTCGCCGGTTCCAACTTCATGGAGGCGTGGCGCCTGTTCAACATGCGCTGAGTCGGTTGAACAACGCTCCGGCTCGGCATGACCACGAAGGGGGCTCGGCGAAGCTGGGTCTTGTTGAAGTCCGGATATCGACCGTCGAATTTCCTTCGGGGGCGGTTCGGTTCTCGTCTTCATTTCTTTCCGTATGACGCAATGGGCTGTCACCGGCCTCTCTGTATGAAATCCAGCGTAACAATTGACGATTCGGAAACGTTCTCCGAATAGGCCGGCGGGAATTAGTCCAGGACCGGCAAATGCGTCCTTCAGCTGGAAACTGAAGTGAATGGGGTAACGAGGAGAGCCCTGGCCTTCCCGGGCGAAAGCGACGACTGATGCTCGAGTGCGCCTCTCGGAGTCTGCAAAGCCACGGCGGCCGGTCCGCGATTTTTTCCCTGTTTATGGTGTTTCTCTTCGGGTTTCTCGATCCCTGTCTTGGGGCGCGTCCGCCGGGCACTGACACCGAGGCTCTCGATCAGAAAGTTACGCTGGTGCCAATCGATCCGGGTCTCGTCGCTCCCGGTGCCGCGGTGGCGGATTCCATCAAACGGGCCTGTGCCCCGGATGAGACCACACTCGAGGCCTTCTTCAAGAGAAAGGCCCTGCCGTTCCGGCGTGCCCTGGTTACGAAAGTTCCCAAGCTGGGTCGGTGTCATCTCTACTACGAGCCAACGATTCGGGGGTTTCGTGCAGATCCCGACAATTTCCCGGTGTCCGAGCTCTATTTTGACATTGATGCGGCGAGCTTCATCGCTCGCCGGTCCGTGGCCCTGGGAGATTCGCTCGATATTGCAAAGGCCATAGGGTCTCTATCCGAAGGTGGGCTGACATTCAATCTGTCGCTGTCGTCCGACTACTCCCCCGAGTGGCTTGACTCGGCAAGAGAGTTTAATTTTCCAAACCCGAGCCACCGGGTCCTCTTTCATCGGAACCTGGCTGAAATGTCCAATCCTTGGGTGCAGGACTACCTGAAGAGCGGGAGGGTGGGGAGTTTTCGAAGGGTACTGCTCACCCGCGAGTTGATCGAAGGAGATGTCGGTTCGTCCGGCCTTTTCCAGCCACTGCTGTCGTCGTTCAGCAAGTCCGAGTTCGTTCGCTCCAACCTGTCGTGGGAGGGCGGCGACCTTCAGTTCGTGCTCGATCCGAGGGACCGTTCCCGCCTGCTGATGTTCTACGGAAGCGGGGCCAAGCAGTACTGGGCCATGAACCTGACGCCGCACGAGTATGCCTACGTGTTGCAGGTGGAGTTCGGGGCCGATGAGGCCATCGATTTCACCGATCTGGTTTCGCACGTAGACTACCTCGTGGCTTTCCTTCCCAAAGACAACATCGTCCTGCTCGGCGAGCCGTTGCTGGACGATTTTCAGGTGGCCCAGGGTGCCTTCCGCGCGCTCAAAGAGCGATTCCCGACTTGGGAGGGGTGGACGTCGCTCAATTTCCAGTCGTTGAGGGCAATGTCGGCTGCCGATTTCAGGAAATCGAAGAAAGAACTGGCCCAAGAGTTGGCAGCGGCAAAGCGTTCCAACTGGCCGCTCAGGGAAGATCCTGAGCTTTACCGGAAGATGAATTCGTACCTCTCCGAGCACTGTCCGAATGATCCCAAAGACTGCTTCTCCGAAGAAGGGCGCGAGAAACTCGCCAGGGACGACAGGGTTCTTTTCAGCGATTGGGTGACGGCGTCCCTCGAAGCCCGGGGGGATGAGCGTTTGCCAGGACGGATGCTCTCGGTGGTGGAAAGCCAGTTGGAGGGATTCCGTTCCCGTATTGGGAGAAATCTGGAGGCGAAGCGGAAGATCCTTGAAGGGCTCGGCTTCCAAGTGATCAAGGTTCCCCGGATCGCGGGTGATCCCGATCTTGGAGTCCCCTGGTCCGGGATCAGCTATGTCAACAGTCTGCTGATCGACAAGACCCTTTTCGTCCCCCAGTTTGGCCTGGGGCCCGGTGAAGACCTGATTTACGACGAACTTGAAGAGCGGCTGCCCAGGGGTTACCAGGTGGTCCCCGTCTACGCTCGGCGGACCCTTCTCTTCAACGGCGGCCTCCATTGCGTCGTCGGGATCGTCCGCTCGAAGCCCGAAACAGCGTTGGAGTTGACCCGCTGATCGGCCTACTGTTGTGGTAAATCCCGTCCCAGGCTTGACGGCCGCGCTTCCCGGGGCAAGACTGAGACGATGACGATCTCTTCGACTGTTCGCTGGCTTTGGATAATCCTGTTGGGAGGAGCGGGGATTGTTTTGGCAGTTCCCGAATTGGCATCCGGAGTGAACCCGCTCGTCAAGAGTGCGTCGAGGATGCCGGCCTCCCGCCAAGCAGCGGTTTCGCAGCCGACGCCTGAGAATCGTCCGAACATCCTGTTTCTGTTCGCGGATGATCAACGGGCCGATACGATCGCCGCATGGGGCAACCGGCACATTCAGACTCCCAACCTTGACCGGCTGGTCGAACGGGGATTCAGCTTCCGGGCGAACTACAATCTCGGTGCTTCCGGCGGTGCCGTCTGCGTGCCGAGCCGGGCGATGGTCAATTCGGGACTGGCCTATTTTCGGATTCCCGATGATCTGGGTGGAGTGGTTACGCTGGGGGAAAGGCTCCGGCGGGCGGGGTATACGACCTTCTCGACAGGGAAGTGGCACAACGGACGCGAGTCCTGGCTGCGAAGCTTTGACCGCGGACAGGCGGTGTTCTTCGGCGGAATGTCGGATCACACGAAAGTCCCTGTCGTTGACCTCAACGAGGACCGGGAGTTTGTCAACGAACGGGACGGGGAGAAATTCTCAACCGAGCTCTTTGCCGATTCCGCCATCCAGTTTCTCGACCAACTACTCGGACGAGGCACCATTTCTACATGTACGTGGCTTTCACGGTCCCGCACGACCCCCGCCAGCCTCCCGAACCCTTCGCACGCTATTACTACGAGCATCGGCCTCCGGCCCCGGCCAACTTTATGCCGCAGCACCCGTTCAACCTCGGGCAATGGCTGACCGTTCGGGACGAGAATCTGGCTCCCTGGCCCCGGACGGAACAGGTCATCCGTGAGCAACTGGCGGAGTACTACGCGATGATCTCGGGGTTGGACTATCAGATCGGCCGAGTTCTCGAGAAGCTGGAATCGGCGGGTAAGGCTGAGAACACGATTATTGTGTTTTCCGCCGATCATGGCCTGGCTCTCGGCAGCCACGGCCTGCTCGGAAAACAGAGCCTTTACGAGCACAGTCAGAAGTCTCCCTTGATCTTCGCCGGCCCCGGAATTCCGAATGGGAGCACCGGGGCGCTTACGTATCTGCTGGATATACCGGCCACGGTGCTTTCCGTGGCGGGCGTCGGGGTGCCGCCCGAGTTGGACGGAAAGGACTTGTCCGCGATCTGGACGGGTGCCGGTTCGAAGGTTCGGGACAGCCTGTTTCTGGCCTTTGCTAAAGAGATCCGTGCGGTTCGAGACGAGCGCTACAAGTTAATCCGATATCCCCAGATTGATTTCCTCCAGCTTTTCGATCTGCGGAATGATCCGGATGAGTTGGAGAACCTGGCCGCCGACCCCTCGCAGGAAGAGCGGATCCGGGCGATGACAGCGCTTGTCGCACAGTGGCAAGCTTGCCTTGAGGATCAACAACCTCTGCAGGTGAGCGATCCTCAACCGCGGGAGGTCGACCTGACCGGCCGGTCCCGTACGCCCGACAAATGGCAGCCTCAGTGGATCGTCGACAAGTACTTCTGATTTGAACTGCGTTCTGGATGAATTGGAGAACCTGGACGAATAGGGTTTTGGCGATCCTACTTGAACTGAGCCGGTGTGAGCTGGCGGTCCCGCCAGTATGCCTCGTCCCTGAAGCCGAACGGGGAGGGCTCGTATGGGCCCACGAAATCAACATTCGCGCGCTCCGGGATTTTGTCTTCGAGGCCGGTGCACCAGTAGGCGGCGTTGACGATGAGCCTGCGCAGCCCTTCGCTGAGAAGATCTGACGGCCGCCCCCATCGTTGTCGTGAACACCCGGCCCGGTTGACCTTCGTCCATTTGGTAGGTCTTCGTCCAGGCAACCGGCATCATGGGATTATTGCGTTCATCGTGAACGGGTTTTGAATCAGGTGTCATCCCCTCCAATACCGCACCCAGAACCAGTGGGCGGCTGTCACCGGGCAGCGGAAGTCGCACCTCGTAAACATCAGTGGTTCCAAAAATGTCTGCGCATCCCTTGAGAATGGGAAGCTCCTTGACGTTGTCGGGGATGATGCCTCTGGTGGCCTCCTTGCCGTGGTTTCCGTGGTGGTCAATCCACTTTTCTCCCAGCACCAGGCGTCCGAAGCCCCCGGTCCAGAGGGTCTTTTCCCCCGAGTAGCCGTTACCGTAGTGGGCATACCGACGACCCGACGGGATTTGAAAGGCATGAGTTGCCGTTCTCAGTCCGATGACGGGGCCTCCCCGGCGCAGGTAGCGGTCGATCCAGCGCATCTGATGGTCCGGCAGGTTGCGAAAACGGGTGGCTATGATCATCAGGTCGGCCGTTCCGAGCGCCTCCAGGCCGGGAATGTTCGACACGTTGTCAGGATCGATGTATTCCCCGCTCATGGCGAACAGGACGGTGCAGCGATATCCGTGGTGTGCGGCGAGGATTTTCGCCAGGGCAGGAAGGGCTTCTTCAGAGCGATATTCCTCGTCACCTGAAATGAGGACGACCTGCTTGCCCGTGCCAGGGCCTTCCTCTCCTTCGAACACCAGGGTTTGGCCTCGAATGACGGTTGAGGTCGAGACCAAGGCAATTATCAGTGCAATTCCCGCCATCTCTCGCATTGATCCTGCTCCTTGACTTACCGGGTCCGACAATGGACCACAGTGCAGCTGCGGACGCAGTCCTTCTCTCACATTGAAGTGCGTGAATCAAGGGATTCGTGATCGACCGTTCATCTGCCTCCCCTTCTCTCGCTCCTGGCAATCTCCAATCGGAGTGGTTAGAATCCCGGTGACAAGACTTGGATGTTGCGTTGGCAGGGCCTTGTCTGAAGTAGAACGGGTTCACTTAAGGCAGGCTGGGGGAATGCCTGCTGGTTGGGAGCGCCTCGTGGCGGTCGTTGTCTCATTGCAGCTGATTGTGGATTTTATCGCTCTCACGGGAGACGGCTGGGTTGCCTGCCTGAATCGGGACACCGGCGAAATTATTTCGGTTTCTGACGAGATGCGAGATTACGTCAAGGCGGAAGTGGACCCGGCTTACCTCCCCGAGTGGCAGCAGCGTCTCCTGCCCAAGGTTAGAGAGGCGATCGGGTCGTCTTCCTGTCTGCCTCTGCCGAATCGGCTGCGGCTCCACGAAACTGATTTGATGGAGCAGTTTGCCTATCGTCAGCCGAATCTTCAGTTGCGGGATGAACTGCTCGAGTCTGCCCACGGAGCAGATCCGTTTCGCGCATTTCAGGCCCTCCTCTATCGGCACTCCCTCGAGCAGTCCTGGTCGGAGTTTCAGAAAGTCGGTGTTGAGCGCATCGCAAGGAACTGGCTGGAGATGCACGAGATCCCGTTCTCCTAGAAAGTCCCCTCAATATCGTTCAGCCACTGGTTCGCAAACGATCGGGCTGCTTCAACAGTCTCCCGCCCGAGTCGATAGCAGAGTTTCCACTGTGGGGGCTTGCTCTCGTAGGCCGGGTTCTCGAAAATCATCTTGCCGTCTGCCCTTCGCTTGAGTTTCGCGTCGAAGTCGACTCCCGCCGATTCCGAGAGGAACTGCTTCAGGCGCAGCTGAATCATCTGGTTCGGGGACTCGGGATAGCTCTTGATCCATACCGCAAGGCGGCTGTTGTAATCCTGGCGTTCTGCCTGGTACCCCTGCTGTTTGATGGAATTCACCTCTTTGCTGAACATCGGATTGTCCGGGTTGTCCAGGGCTTTGAGCTGCTCCTTCATCATGTTCAAAGTCTCTTCCATGGCCCTCTTCTGCTCGAGGGGCATGGAACTCATCACCTCTTCAGTCTCTTTGATACTGCGCTGGTACTGTTCCTTCATGGCCTGGCGATCCTGCTCCGCGGTGGTGGGAGCATCGGGAGGAGTTGGCTTTCTCTCTTCGCGGTACTTCCGGTAGTTCTCCAGAAAGGAGTCCGATTCCGCATAGGCTCGAGCGAACTTTCCAATCAGCGTGACCAGCGCCGCGCGTTGGGCCGGGGGAACCTGCTTGAGGGATGGTTTGGCCGGGTATGAAAAGTAGCCCCCGCTCAGGCTGTACCAGACACTCTGGCGAGCTTCGTCTTCGGATATGCCCAGTTTTTTCAGGGCGGCAATTGAGTCGGCTTGCGCCGCCGAAAGCCAGCAGGAGGAAGAGCCCGGCAACGGGGAGAAGGGCCACAGTCAGTCTTTTCATTGGAACACCTCGGGAGTCTGAAACCGCAATCTCTGTATAAACCGAGCGAGATTACTGCGGCTGGATTCAGATTTCAAGATTTGACGTTGACCGGAAAGAGCACGGACTTCACCTCCGGGTCCGGAGATCGCGGATCCTGCCGTTGCGGCACTCATGCCCGGAAACTGCCGACGATCGGGAAGCTCGACTCTTTTTGTCTTGGCCATATCCAAGATGGCCCTCCATTTGGATGCCTCCGTCCACTGCACTTTCAGATTGAAGAAACCCGGCAAATTTATTGCAGGAATTTGACTTAATGATTGCGGATCGAATCAGACCAGATTAATATGGAAGTCAAGTTTGTGCGCGTCTATATTGACTGGTCTGCCTTATCGGCCGTGATGGAGGTACGCGATGGAACGCCTGGGATCCTGCCGACTGTTGGTCAAGTCCTCAACGGGTCATTTCACGAAAGGATGCGTGAGGCCGACGGCCCGATGCTTGCCTCGCTGCTATCTGACGTTGATGATCCTGACGGCTGTCGTTCTCGTCACGCCAGGGTTTTCGAAGAACCTCTCACTTCACCTGTCGGGGCGGAACGTGCGGCCACCCGTCGAGACGCAGGGCGTGGGCCAGATGACTCTGAAAATGAATAAGGACCGGAGACCAACTCTGGTTCAAGCTCAACGTGGCGAACCTCGAGGGAGTCACGGGGGCCTACATCAGAAGGGCTTCGGACGATCGGATCGTCGCGGTGCTCTTTCAATCCGATGCCTGGACCGGTCAGGGGACCCTCGCCGAGGGAGGTTTGACGCCGGGAGATCTCCAGCCTACAGTGCCGAGCCTGGAAGTGCTCCTGGAGATGCTCGAAATTGGTCAGGCTTTCGCAGTTGTCGAGACTCAGATGTACCCGAATGGCGAGATCGCCACTGCTCGATTACCCATTGAGCTGTCGATCCTCTCTCCGTCGAAGGACATGAGCGAGTTACCCTTGGTCCCGACAAGCGGCTTTCCCCTCACGATCGAGATGGTGGCGAACGGCGAAATCGGGATCGCCGGACCGGGTTCCGGGATGCAATTTCCTCAGGAAGGCGCAACCGGACGGATCGTGTTTGACGACCCGGATTACTTTCGTGACCCTTCCGATCCCTACTACGGGTGCCTGTCCTGGGAACCGCGGTACGGTCCCTACAAGTTTTGCTGTGAAGAGGCCAACTCAGCGAATTGCGACGCTTACAGTCAGGATTGCATTGGGAACAGTGACTGTAATTCCTCTTGGGTCTGCGTCGAGCGATATACGCGGCTCAACGTCAACTATTTTTTCACTGGGCCACCCTGCGAGGCGAACGAGACCTACCTTGAATTCACTCCGGATGTCGATCTTGCCGGGGTCGTCGATTTGGCAGGCAACGCTCCGATAAGGGAAGATCCGGCCAACGGGCTCTGCTCCGAGAACCCGCTACTTCACGTATTCGCCAAGTCCAGGTATGGTCCTTATCAACAATCAGG
Organism: uncultured Acidobacteriota bacterium; assembly: GCA_963777605.1. Classification (GTDB taxonomy): domain Bacteria; phylum Acidobacteriota; class UBA6911; order RPQK01; family JAPXNP01; genus CAVZRV01. Next base: position 545,370 of record CAVZRV010000027.1, on the reverse strand, counting down.
CGCGAACGATCTTCCAGTTGAGATCGGCCCGGACCTGGGCACATCCGACGGGTTGCCCGTCCTTGACGGTTATGGTCCCGGGGCCAACGATGATTTGCCGGGCCTGGTACTGCTCGCCGACGCGGGATTTGGGCTGATTCTGGATGACGAGAGCAAGGATGCAGTGGGTGCGAGGAATCTTTCCGGGTTCTTGAACACGGTTTCCTACGTCCTGGTTGACGGTAGTGATCGGGTCAGGGTGGAAGCCAACCTGATGTCTCCCAGATTGCTGTTCAGGCCGACGGTTCTGCTCGATCAGATGGTCAGCGACCCTTCGCTCGGAGACGAAGCTCCCGAGAATATCCCTCGACAGGGGGAAGGGGGTAATCCGATCACGAGCTTAATCCGGGTCGACGGCGGCCCGGTGACGGAAGTTGGCTTCAATGGCTACGGAATTGCTCTCCCGGAGGAGGTCCTGGTCATCACGGTACGGGCATTCGTGGTCAACGGCCGGGCTCCCGCCGTGATGGAGGATCGAAACGATGACGGGGTGATTGACGCCTCGGATCTCCCTCCGGAGTATGAGTTGATCTCCAACGAAGCGGTAGCCCATTTCAAGCACTATTACGATGGGCTGGAGGACGTTTTCTGTTACTTCTTCTACGACCTGGATGGAAACGGCTTCGCCTCCTATGGAGAGGTCACACCGGGGGGCGCGGGACGGATTACGCCGGTGCCGCGATAGGGTCACTTCCCCGTGAGGTTCTGCGCCGCCCGGGTCTCAGGCAGGCCCGGGTCGGCGTGCGACCACTTGTGAAGGAAGCTCGAGGCCAGGGATGACGCTTCCTCCCTCCGGCCCAGTTCGGCCTGGACCCGGGCCAGGACGAGAGCGGCCCTCGCCTGATCCAGCATGAGGTCCAGTCGGGGTTCGACCGGGTCCAGCGGAGCCGATGCCTGGCGCGCGGCGGCCAGTGCTTCCTGGAGGCGACCCGCCTGCAGGTAAGCCTCAGCGAGTGCGAGGCGATAGATGGCGTACTCGTAGCCGGACAGCGCGACTGAACGGGTCAGTTGCTCGACGGACTCCTGCGCCTTCCCCTCTTTGAGCAGCGCAAGGCCGGTCAGGCAGGCGGCCGCCTTATCCTCGGTCCGATCGGGATTATCCGGTGGAAGAGATCCTTCGAGGATCTTTGACGCCGTCTGCCGGACCTTAGCCAGTTCTCCCTGTTTCAATTCGAGCAGGCCCCGGGCGAACAGGTAGCGCGTGGGTACGCCCGGCGACCGCTCGATCGCCCGGTCAATGAGCTGCTTCGATTCTTTCAGCCGACCCAGTTCCAGCAGATTCGTACCTTGAACGCTGAGCGCCATGGCTTCCCGGACCTTCTCTTCCCGAATCGGCTCTTCGAGGGCCTCGAGAGGTTGGCTCGCTCTGGAGAACCGGCCCCGCGCCCGGCGCAGAGAGGTCAGGTCGAACGCGGAGTCAATCCGCAGGCTGGGAGGGACGCTCGCGTCTGCAATCAGCTTGGCAAGGCCGGATTCCGCATCATCGAGCTTTCCCTGCAGAGCCTGGGTCACCGCCATCTGGTGGCTGGCGAAGTGAAAGGCAGGGTCGTATTCGAGAGCCTTCCGGTATTCGTCACAGGCCAGGTCAAACTCCCCCTGGGCCCGATAGGCGTTTCCCAGCATCTCGTAGGCATTCGGGTTGTCGGGCTGCAGCGTCAAATACTGCATCAGGGCGGTCACCGCCTGATTGAACTCTCCCAGGCGCAGGTACGCTCCCCCCAGCGCGACCCAACTGGTGTGCATCTGGGGCTCCAGTTCGGTGAGGACCTTCAGTTGCGCGGCCTCCTGCTCATAATCGCCGAGGTCGGAATAGACGTAAGCGAGGAACAGGCGGGCTTCACTCTCGTATGGGTAGGCGTCAACAAGATCCTGATAAGCTTTCAGCGCTTCGTCGTAACGGCGATTGTACCAGGCCTCTGCGGCCCGGACGTAGCGGGATTCTCGGTCAGGGAGGCGAGTCGGCTTCCGACGCCGCGCGGCCGATTTCCTTCAGTGCAGCCTCCATTTGTCCGGTGGTGGCCAGAACGGTGGCCAGGCGGTAACGGGCCATCGTGAAGTCGGGAGCCAGGTCGAGCGCAGTCCGAAAGCTCTTTTCGGCCTCATCGTTGTGGTAGTCGGTCAGGGCCTGCAAGCCGCGTACGTAAGCTTCGTATGAAGCGGGATTTCGGGTGGCGAAGTCGGCTGCGAATACGTCCACGTCACGAGTCAAAGGCAGATTCAGGCCCTGCCGGACGGTCATGGCCACGTCATCGCTGCTGGCCAGAACATTTTGACGGGAAAGACCGTCGATGCGTTTTGAGGAGATCTGTTCTCCCGACTTCGTCGCGACCAATCGGGAGGCCAGGGTCATCGATTCACCGGTCGGGAGAAGTTCGCCGGAAAGCAGAAACTCGATCCCGGCCGCAGCCGCAGCGGCTTGCAGAGCTTCTTCAGCGGGATTTTCCTTGAGCAATGCGCCCATGCGGGCCATCGAGACTACTCTCAGATGCCGTGAGGTCGACAGAGAGTCGGTGACGAGCCGGGCCACCCCTTCGCCGAACCAGTCGAGGGTCGAATCTCCAGTCCGGTTCTGGAATGGCAGGACACCGACAGCGGGCAGAAGCTGCTCCTCGACGACAGTACTGGTAGCATCCCCCGCTTTCGGGAGGAAGGTCCAGAGCGCTGCAACCGCCAGCAGCAGGGCGATGATGGAGAGGGTGAGCGGGCGGAGCCATCTTCTCCGTCGCAGTTGGTAGAGGACGGAAGTCTCGACCTCCTCCCGTTCCAGATCCGGAATGACTTCGGAGGCGTCCCGGTAGCGCGAGTGATGGGTCCGTTTCGAGGCACTTGTCGAGCAACTTCACGAGGTAGTCGGGGAGGTCGGGATTCAGTTTCCGGACCGGTGTCGGAGGCCGCTGCAAGCGTTGAAACATGACCTGGTAAGCTGAGTCCCCGTCGTAAGGGACGTGGCCTGTCAGCAGCTCGTACAGAAGTACGCCCAGCGAAAAGATGTCCGAGCGGGCGTCAACCTTCTCCCCTTTAACCTGTTCCGGGGACATGTAGAACGGCGTTCCGAGGAGGGCCCCGGTCTCGGTTAATGCGGTCAGCTTGACCGACTGTGCCAAGCCGAAATCGGTCAGATAGACTTGGCCGGTGTTTTCGACCATGACATTCTGAGGCTTGAGATCTCTGTGGGTGACTCCCTTGCGGTGGGCGGCCGCAAGCCCCTCGGTAATCTGCCGAAAGATATCCAGTACGCTGGTCCAGAGGGAGGCGGCCCTCATTCTTGAGGAGCGTTGCCAAATCCTGGCCCTCAACGTATTGCATCGTGACAAATCGGGTAGTCGCTGTCTCACCGAGATCGAAGACCCGCAGCACGTTGGGATGAGTTATTTCACTCGACAGTTGGATTTCCCGCTTGAATCGAGCCAATATATTCGGGTCGGAGACCAGATCCGGTCGGATCAGTTTGAGGGCGACTTTCCGTTCCAGTTCCCGATCCTCTGCCAGGTAAACGGTACCCATCCCACCCTGGCCGAGGAGCCGGATTATCCGGTAGCGGGGGCCAACATCGCTGCCGCCAGGCAAAGCACCCGAGCTTCGCGCATTGCCCCCAGGTCTTTTCCGAGTCCGGCGGCGGGACAATGACCGTGGTTTCTATCGCTTCCTTCGGCGTGCGGTTCGGAGTGCGCTCCTGTCAGCCTTCCGGGAGAGAGACTGAGAGCACCATTCACAGACTTTCGACTCGTCCGGGTTTTGACGGCCGCAATTTGGGCAAATCATCTGTGCCTCGCCGGGGATCTGATGCCCGGAACCCTGGTGCTTCGCATCCGACTGAAAATCCCGCAAGATGCGGAATGAGTGGAGCTTGAGTCGAATTCTATGGGCTGGTACCGGCAGGGTCAAGGTGAAAGGGACTTGACGCAGAAGTCAATGACAACTGGGATTCGATCCTGTATAAAGGATGCAATATACGAGACCGCAGGGGTTCTCAGTGATGTAGTCTGCAAGCTTGGTTTTGGGTGGGCCAGGTATGGACACGGAGCAATTTTCCTCCAGGCTCGTTCTTCAGTACCGGGATCACGATGGTTCGAGGGCTGCCACCGCCGTCGAGCAGGCGCCCTTCACACTCGGGCGCTCGCCTTCGTGTGACCTTGTCCTTCCATTTACGGGAGTTTCCCGAATTCACGCACGACTGTTAAAGGATGGCGCCGGTGAGTGGCTGGTTGAGGACCTGCAGAGCACGAACGGGACATATCTGAACGGGTCTCGGGTTAAGGAACCGGCGGCGATGACTCACGGCGGAGTACTGGTTCTTGGAAGTGTTCTCCATAGAGATTCAATTGCCCGATTCCATAATCCTGCCCAGCGGTGCGCCTCAGACGATCATGAGAAGCATCGTCGACTTGAGCAAGAGCTGGGCCGCCAGAGGCGTCGTGTCGACTGATCTTCAAAGCCCGACTGTCGGGAGACTCCGGGATCTGGTGGAAATCGCCAAAGGACTGAATTTGGCGGTCTCCATCGAAGCGATCTTTGACCGCGCCCGCGAAGTTGTGTTTCGGTACCTTCGTGACGTGGAGCGCCTTGCTCTGCTGGTTGATGTTGAGGGAGACGGCGAATTGACCCTGCTCAACTCAGCTCTGCGAGAAAAGGGAATTCAGCCGGTAGATGCTGAAGGTGGCGATTGGATCAGCCGGAGCATCTGCCAGAAGGCATTCGAGGAACGGCTGGCGATTCAGACTGCGGATGCCCAGAGTGATCAGCGTTTCGGAGGGGCGGAGAGTCTTTTCTTCAAGGGAATTCGGAGTGCAATGGCAGTTCCCTTGTGGAACGAGGATAAGGTAGTCGGAGTGTTCTATGCTGACGCGCATATCCATTCCGGCCGGTGGGAGAAGAGCGGCTCAGAAGACCTGGTCTTTTTCTCGTCCCTTGCCAACCTCGTCGCCACGGCCGTGCAGCGATGGCAACTGACCGAAAAACTCAGGGCAGAAGGAATCATTCGGCAGCGACTGGAGCGAGTGGCCCAGTTCCTGGAGACCCAGCAGTCCGAAGTGCCGGACGAATTGGTCGGGAAAAGCCCCGTGGTCAAGAAATTGGGACGGAAGATCCAGGAGCAGGCCGGATCATCTGAACCACTCCTTCTTCAGGGTGAAACCGGGACCGGCAAGGAACTGGCGGCCCGGCTCATTCACCTGGGGAGCGAACGAAAGGCCGCTGTCTTCTTCAGTGTGGATTGCTCGGAGATTTCGGAAAACGACTGGGGGGACAAGCTCTTTGGCATCCACCACCGTGATGGCTATGAGGATGCCCCGACCGGGCCATTCTGCTACCTGGAACTCTGCCAGGGAGGCAGCATACTGCTCAGAAACATTGAGAACCTGCCCCTCTCAATTCAGGAGCGTCTGGCCGGGTTTCTGAACCAGAGTCAGCAGGGGAAGGCGGCCTTTCGCGATGTGAGAGTCATGGTGGCTTGTCGGGGAGACTTCGAGGAGTTGACCGCGGCGGGCCGAATCATGGGGGAGCTGGCTCAGATCCTGCGCGAGAATGTCCTCCCGATTGCGCCTCTTCGTGAACGAAAGAAAGATATCCCCGATTTGGCCGCGTACTTTCTCAGGAAGTACAGCGAGCGTCTGGGTAAACCGGTTCGGGCCATCACGGATGATGCGGTCACGAAACTTGTCTCTTACGACTACCACGTTGGAAACGTTCGCGAACTGGAGGATGCGATCAGGAGAGCCGTGATCCTCACGGAAAACGACATGATTCACAGTGAGGCCATCTTCCTCGGGCCTCCGCCTACCGCTCCTCAAGGATACAATTGGCTGAACCTTCCCAAGCCCATCGTCGGTTTCGGCGTGCGAATCCTTCCCCGGGTTCTTCAGACAGCAGCAGCGGTAGTTATCGTTCTTATCCTTTTTGAATGCTTTTTCGGGCCCTCGTTCGAAGAGACGAACCTTGGAACGATCCTGGTCTGGTCCGTTTGGTGGCCATTTTTGGCTGTCTCTTTCCTGGCCGCCGGCAGAATCTGGTGCGCGGCGTGTCCCATGGGGCAGGCCAGCACTCTGGTGCAACCCCTGTGGAAGCGGAAGCTGAAAATCCCTGGCTGGCTGAAGCGGAACGACACTTTCATGGTCATGGGAGGCTTCAGCGCCATTGTCTGGGTCGAAGAGACGACCAGGATGCGCGATTCTCCGATCGCGACTGGCCTCCTGCTCCTGGCGATTCTGGCCGGCGCGGTTGCCTTCGGGTTGCTGTTCCCACGGCGAGCCTGGTGCCGCTACGCCTGTCCGTTGGGCGGTTTGGCCGGGGTTTGCGCCTCATCATCCATGGTGCAACTGCGGCCGACATTCGACGTCTGTGCGGCGAAATGCGAGGGGCATGATTGCTTCAAGGGAACTGACAAGGTGCCCGGTTGTCCCCTGTTCAACCACCTGATGTTTGTGGATTCGAATCGCCACTGCGTACTTTGCATGAACTGCGTGCAGAACTGCCCCAATTCGTCCCCCCAATTAAGCCTGAGGATGCCCGGCCGCGAACTCTGGTCGACCGGGCAGGTTCAACCGGAAATCGGAAAGCTGGTTGTTCTTCTGTTGGGCCTGCTGGCCGGGATGAGTCTGATCCAGTATCTGGATCAGGGCCCTTCCGGGATATTGTCGGCCGAACTCGAGGGTCATCGGGCGTTGCTGGTGACTCTGGTGATGATTGTGACGGCATTCGTTCCGGTGCTTCTTCTGACCCTTCGGGAGCGAGCTTCCGAAGGAGCTTCTTTCTCCGGCGGTTACCCTGACCAGTTCGTTCGGAGGATCAGGGCGTTCGTGCCTCTTTTGACCTGCGGCTTGATTGCGTACCACCTGGGAGCGATTCCTGGACTGGAATGGTTGCGCGCATCCCTTGAGTTTGGCGGTCGAGAAGCCTCGGTATCCTGGATCTCGCTGCCGATGCTTTCGCTGCTTCAGGTGGCGATCTTGAGCCTGGGACTGGCCTTGACGCTGGTAACGCTCTGGAAACTGAAGGCAGGCTGCAGGCCGTCCAAGTCGGGTGTCTGGCCGGCAGGTCATCGAATCAGTGCTTTGGGCGCTGCCGGCTATTGGGCTCTTCTGATCGTCCTGCTGGTGGTGCCGAGGTGAAGCTGAGCCTGGACCGAATCCGCTTGACTGGGCCCGCCCGCTGGCTGATCCTCCTGATCGCGACACACAGTCTTATTTTGGGGTGTCTGATGCTCTTCGTTCCGAATTCGATGCTGCCCGCGTGCGGATTTGAACAGCAAAGACCGCCCTTTTTTCCAGCTCAAACGGGCCTGTTTCTGATGATCCTCAGCGGCTGTTATTTCGCGTCGCTGCGAATGCCCCAGTTCATCCTGGTACTCTTGATCTCAAAAGCTTCCGCCGTAGTCTTCCTGGTAACTTTTGGGGTGTTTCTCGGGGTCCCTCTCTCAATCTGGCTGGCGGCTGCGGGGGACGCCGGCGATGTTGGGAGCCGTCCTTGTTGCATTGCGGTCCGGCACGAGAGGCGGCGCCGAATCGTTCTGCGGGAGTGATTGAATTTCTCGATCAGAGACGACTCGACCGCAGGCTCTCGTCTGCCTCGTCGGATAGTTCGAGATGGAGCCCGCATTCCTGTTTGATCCCGCGGTACCGCGTGTCGCGCTCACTGACGTGTTCGGAGGTGAGGGGCTCCGAGGCGTGCCAGTCCCCGATTGACACGTAGCCCCGGTCGAAGAGTGGATGATAGGGCAGGTCGTGTTCGACAAGGTATGCGTGCAGGTCGCGGTTGCTCCAGTTGAGGATAGGAAAGATCTTGTGGAAGTCGCGCTGAGTCTGGACCCGGGGCAGTGACCGCCGGAACTCGGTCTGATCTCTCCTTAGTCCGGCCAGCCAGCCGCGAACCCCGAAATCACGAATCGCCCGATGCATCGGCTCGACTTTGCGGAGTTGGTCGTAGTGGTCGAGGACTTCCGGTTCGTCCGATTGCCAAAGCTTGCCGTGGAGGGCTTCCATCCGGGCCGGGCTGACCGGAGACTGGAAGACGTGGAGGTTGAGCTCGAGCCGGTTCGTCAGTTCGTCGGCAAAGCGGTAGGTCTCGGGGAAGAGGTAGCCGGTGTCGATCCAGATCACCGGAATTTCCGGAACGACGCAGGTCACCATATGAAGCATCACCGCTGACTGGGCTCCAAAGCTGGTCGTCATGACCAGTCCATCTCCAAAACACTTTGCAGACTCCCGGACCAGGTCTGATGCAGTCAGCTCTTCTGCCTGCTCGAAAAGGGTTTCGAGCCGGTGGCCGGCGTTGCGGTCTGATGTGCAGCTCTGGTTTGAGATAGGCATCGCTGATCATTGTATAGTAAATCGACAGGATAACTCTAGTTGAGCTTCTTGCGCTCGACCTTAGCATTTCAGTTTAGTAGTCGAGAAACGCTCCATCCATGGATTTGCTGTGTTCCGATGGGTAAACTGGTTTGCGTCAGGGAAATCGAAGCCGGAACCGGATCAAAAGAAAAGGATCAGCGCCGTGAACAATCCAATTTGGGTCATGACCTCTGCATTTAAGTCGTTGTCGCTCGAAGAGATCATCGCGAGGACCGGGGAGATCAATGCGCAGGGCATGGAAATTTGCGTATTCCGCAGGGATGGAACCCGCAAAGACCACGTCGCGACGCATCTGGACTACGAGGAATTCGGTCCGGACGACGCCAGGCGGGTCCTCGAACTCTGTAACCGGAAGGATCTCCGGTTCTCCGTCGGAGCCTATGACAATCTCATTGGCGGCGATCCAGCCGAACGGCCGCGAAACCAGAATCACATCCTGCGCCTGATCCGGATCGCGCATCTGCTCGGGGGAGATGAAAACGACGTCAAGGTGGGCACGTTCGTTGGATATGACGCCGAGTTGGGGTGTCAGGACGGCGGGTTCCAGCGCAACCTGGATGAGTATGTGCGGGTGTTCTCTCGAATAGTCAAGTATGCCGAGGATCTTGGCGTTACGATCATCTACGAGAACTGTCCGATGGAAGGATGGCGGCCCGCTTCCTCACCGACGACGTACAACAACCTTCCCGCAACCCTGGCGGCACGGAAGTTGATGTACACGCTGATTCCCAGCCGTGCACACGGAGAAACCTACGATCCCTCCCACGACGTATGGCAGAATATCGATCCCGTGGATGTTATCAATGCCAGTGACATGTCCCGGATCCACCGGGTTCACGTCAAGGGAACCCGGAATCTCGATAATCCCGGGAGGATCCACTGGGGAGCCCTTTACCCGATGCAGAGTGTTGACCGGAGCCTCGCCGAGAAGGCCGGGGTTCCCATTCCGGCCCATGAGTGGGACCGGCACCATTATGAGCCTATGCTTCCCGGTTTTGGCGGCAACGACAGCATGGACTGGAGAGAGTTCCTGGCAACCTTGATGAGCAGGGGCTTCAACGGTCCATTCGTGATCGAGAACGAGGCCGACAATTCGGCACACACCGGCAACCTCGGGGCCACGATCCAGGGCTTCAAGGCAGCCGTTCTCTGCCTTGCGCCGATGGTCTGGCCACTGGCCGACTCGGTGGGATACCAGTTCGACAAGAGCTCACTCCTGCCCCTCAAGAAACCGTCCGCCAAGGACGTACCCGTCGTTACGATGGACCAGTTGGGCTAGCGGTGGAATCCTTCTCCGATGAACCGGAGTCCGGTCCGGATTCCGGTTCTCCAGTAGACCCATGAGTGTCGCCCGTCCCGGACGCGATACTCGTGGGGAATCTCCCGTTCCTGGAGTTCAATGTGGAGCAGGCCGTTCCCCTTCGAAAGATGGTCATCGTCGCCGCAGTCTATGTACCAGCGAACTTTCTTGAGTTCGTCGGCCGAAACCGTCTTGGCCAGATGGAGAGGGTTGAACGACTGGTAGTGTCCGGTGAGCCGTGCAGAACCCTTGAGACCGGGGCCGAACGGTGCGCCGAAGACAGCGTTCCATCGAGCATCAGCCATGGCGACAACGTCTTCATCAGGGATTATTCCGGCGCTGAATGCGACGCAGGAAGCGAACACATCGGGGTGTCGCATCGCCAGCATCAGGGATCCATAGCCCCCCATCGAGAGTCCCGACACAGCCCGAAACTCCCGTTTCGGCCGGGTCCTGTACTTCCGGTCGATCTCGGGGATTAGTTCTTTGAGCAGCATGTCCTCGTAGGGAACTTTGCCGGAATAGTCATTGACGTACCAGGTTACTCCTCCATCCGGCATGACGATGATCATCGCCGGCACTTCTCCGGCGCGGATTCCGTCGTCAGCCGCCACGTTAACCTCGCCAAACTGGATCCAACCCGATTCGTCGTCCGTGTACCCGTGAAGCAGGTACACTACCGGGTAGCGACGCGTTGAACACTTATAGTCGGGGGGCAGGTAGACGGCGTAGTTGACCCCTCTTCCCAGGAGGGTACTTTCGAGTGAGAGCCCTTCTAACACCTGGCCGGTATTGCAGGCGGCAGGGAGTACGCCAGGGCCAGATTGGGCCGCCAACGCTCCACCAAGAGCGAGAACCAGGACAATAAACCCCAAAAATATGACATGCGGTTTCATCAGCTTTTCCCTTTCGCAGTGTGCCAGAATCTGATTCTGAGGCAGGCCGAAGCTCCACGCAAGGGATAGCCAGGGACACTGCTCCTTCCGTGGAGACTCGCAGCACAGGATCGTGGTCTAGTCCACGGAGCGAGCGACTCGGAATCCGATGATGTCCATGTTGGGCAACCACCAGCGACTCTTTGGCATCTGGGGGTCTCCCGAGCGCCACCAGCGCTGTTCGTAGTCTCTGGCCGCACAGCGAAGAGCCGGCGCCAGGCTCCGGTAATCACCGCCGCGGGCAACATGCACGCGGCCGCCTTCCGGGCCTTTCGGGTCCTTCCACTGCCCGCCCGCAGGAGTCTCGGAATAGGCATCGGCGCTGTAGCTGTCTTGAACCCACTCTCTCACATTGCCCTGCATGTCGAAGAGTCCCCACGGATTGGGTTCCCTGGAACCAACCTCGTGAGGCCTTCCCTGAGAATTCTGGGTGAACCAGGCGGTTTTCACGAGCCCAGGTGAGTCACCGGCCGGGCCGTAACTCGAGGAGGTGCCGGCGCGGCACGCGTACTCCCATTCGGCCTCAGTCGGCAGACGATAGTTCTTACCCGTCTTTTCGCTTAGCCATCGGCAGAACCGAACGGCGTTCTTCCACGTCATCCCGATGGCAGGATGGCGCGTATTTCGTCCCATGGTCATGTCGCCGTAAACCGGAGTTGGCCCCGAAACGGCGTCAACTTCGTCATCCGAAGTCGAGCCGTAGGTTTCGGGTCGCGCAGCGGTCACGGTTTCACGGTAGAAGACCAGGAAGAGCTCCATGGTCGTCTCCTTGGAGGCCAGGTAAAACGGTGATAGGGACACCTGGCGGACCGGGCCTTCGTTCTCCTTGCGGTCGGCTTCGCTATCCGGGCTGCCCATGGAAAAACTCCCGCTACGGATCAGAACCATGTCAAAGGACAGGGTTTCAGTGCTGGATACCTTGACCTGCTCCGTGTAGTGGGCCGGCAGGCTCGGATCGTTGGAAAGAGTCGCAGTTGCCGATGTGCAGACAAGCGTTGAGAGGAGGAGTACAGGCAGCCGTTTGAGGGCGACGAGATTCATCAGTGTCCATCCGATTTGCATCTAGAAACCCGCGGATATTCCCGGCATCGCGACAGGGTAGCGCCCTTCTTCGTCAGGGGTGACCGGGGGTACAGACTCCATAGTAAACTGTTCAATTCCAGGCGCCAGGGCAACGTCCGATGCCATCGCTTCCTTCCAGCCGACCTGCTTGCCAGATTCGGCGGCCATTCTGCCGAGTATGCCGGTCAATGCGGCGTACGCAGAACGTTCGGTTTCGTTGTAGGGTCGATCGGCACGGATTGCGGCAAACAACCGGTCATGCTCGATCTGGTAAGCATTAGTCATGGGGCCCTTGTATTCCCAAATTAGCCGGCTGGGCTCCCCGACGTGTCCCCGATAAAGACGCGGGTCTTTGATCCCTTCGCCGAGAACGGCAGAGCCGCTGGCTCCGTGGATGTTGTCTCCGAAAAAGCCCCAGCAGTTCTCCATGTGCCGACCCTGGGCGAAGAGTCGGGTTCCGTCCTCGAACCGGTATTCGACAGCATAGTGATCGAACAGTTGATCCGGGACCGTCCTGACCTGCCGCCCGCCTTGTCCCTGGGCGGACACCGGCCATGCGCCCTTGACCCAGCAGCAGACGTCAAGATTGTGAATCAGCCAGTCCAGGATGAAGCTGCCGTTGAGCCAGGTATAGCAACTGTAGTTTCGAACCTGGTGGCCCATTTCAGTAACGTCTGGTGGGCGCTGTGAAAAACCAACCGGTTCGTGTTCGCGGTAGGCCCAACAGGTGATAACGTCACCAATCACACCCTGATGAATCTGTTCGACCGCCTGTTCCAGGGGAGGGGAGTGACGACTCATCAAACCCCCGGCTATCTTGAGGTTCTTGCTCTCTGCTTTCTTGCCGGCGGCCAGTACCCGTCGAATTCCAGGCCCGTCAACCGCGAACGACTTTTCCATGAAGACATTGCAACCTTTGTTGACGGCATATTCGAGATGGAGTGGGCGAAAGGCGGGAGGCGTAGCGAGAATGACCACATCCACCTTGTCAAGGCAGTCAATCGCCGACTTGTAGGCCTCAAATCCGACGAATTGGCGATCGGGAGGGACGTCGATCTGGTTGGGAAATTCGTCAAACAGTGCCTTCCTGCTGATCCCAATCCGGTTTTCGAAGACGTCGGCCATGGCAACGAGTCGCGTCGGGCCCTCGGTTGCAAGGGCGTTTGCCGCCGCCCCGGTGCCCCGACCACCGCAACCGACAAGGGCGACCTTGATAGTGTTGTTCTCGGCGGCGTAGATTCCAGGCCAGCTTCCGCCAAGGATACTAGCGGCCGCCGCGATCCTTCCTGACGTCCCCAGAAATTCGCGCCTCGAACTCGCGGGTTTCCTGTCTTCAGTGGCCATGACTGCCCCCTTTCACATTGCCGGCAAGGGGTCGTAACGCTGGATCGACGCCCTGACAGCTCAGCTCAGGCGGATTATTGACGATCCCGGATCAGCGGGCAAGCTGAAAAGTCAACCGCCGTCTCTCAGCTACTGTTGGACGAGTCGAGGGACCGACCGCACACGGCCGCCCTCGATCACTTTTGCCCGTAGTAGGCTTCCGGACCATGCTTGCGCTGGAAGTGCTTTTCGAGCAGGCTCCGGCTGACTGGCTCGGTCCCGGGATTCAGAGTCAGGGTGTACCAGGCGATGCGTGCGATTTCTTCCAGCAGAACAGCGTTGTGGGATGCTCCGAGGGAGTCGGATCCCCAGGAAAAAGGTCCGTGGGATGCGACCAGCACGCCCGGAAAGTGAGCCGGGTCAAGTCCTTCAAATCGCCGCGCGATGACCTTCCCGGTATTGGCCTCGTAGTCTGATTCAATCTCCTCGGATGTTATCGAAGGAGTAATCGGGACCGGGCCGAAAAAGTAGTCGGCGTGGGTTGTCCCCAGGCAGGGGATCTCCCGGCGTGCCTGCGCCCAGGCGGTGGCGAATCGGGAATGGGTGTGCGTGACGCCGCCGATCACGGGGAAGGAACGGTAGAGTTCGAGGTGAGTCGGAAGATCCGATGACGGTCGCAATGTCCCTTCAATAATGTCCCCCTTCAGGTTCGTCACAATCAGGTCCTGCGAGCGAAGCTGATGGTAGTTGACGCCGCTCGGTTTGATTGCGACGAGGTCCTCGCCCCGCAGAATCCCGCTCGCGTTTCCAAAAGTGGAGATCACAAGACCCTCTCGAACGAGTTCGAGATTCGCTTCCAGGACCTGCTCCTTCAAATCTTTCAGACGCGTTGACATCTTCGAATCTCCCCTGGGAACCCCGGTTCTGGACGCGCTCTCATCCTCGGCCAATTCGGTGCAGACTTCAACCCACCTGTGTCACTTCCCGTGCTTTGTCGCTAGAATCAAGGTGACGACGGCTGTTGCCGGGAAGTGGAGTGATGGATGCGCGCTTTGAGACTTTACGGTGCCGGTGACCTGAGACTCTCCGAGGAAGCCGATCCGATTCCGGTAGCGGGGGAGTCGGCGATGCGAGTGGAAGCAGTGGGGATCTGCGGCTCCGATCTGCACTGGGTCGAAGATGGTGCCATCGGTGATGCTTCCCTCTCCCGTCCCCTTGTCCTGGGACACGAGTTTGCCGGGACCGTGACAACAGGCGAGTTGTCGGGCCGGCTGGTCGCAGTTGAGCCTGCGATCAACTGCCAGGTTTGTGATTTTTGCCAGGAAGGGAACCCGAATTTTTGTCGGGACCTTCGATTCGCCGGGCATGGAGAGGACGATGGTGCCTTTCGAGATCTCCTTTCCTGGCCGGCCCGAATGATGTTCCCACTGCCGGGAAGATTCGACGCGGCAGCAGGGGCAATGCTCGAACCTCTCGGTGTGGCCATCCATACCGTAGACCTTGCCCATCTCAGGGTGGGGATGAGAATCGGCGTTCTCGGCAGCGGTCCCATTGGGTTACTGATCCTGCAACTGGCACGGCTGGCGGGAGCGAGCGTTCTGGTAGCGACGGATCGTCTCAAACATCGCGTCGATGCCGCCCGGGAGATGGGGGCCACCGGGGCCTGGCTTGCGGACGGCCAGGGTGGGGAAGTGGCCGAAATTGAGCGTTCGCCCGGAGGGCGTGAGCTGGATGTAGTGTTCGAGGCGGCCGGCGACGACGCGGCGATCCGGGCAGCGTTCGACCTGGTCAAGCCGGGTGGAAAAGTGATTCTGGCGGGGATCCCTTCGGGGGATGCGATCCAATTCTCGGCATCAGTCTCCAGGCGTAAAGGTTTGACAATCAAGCTGGTTCGCCGGATGAAACACACCTACCCGAGGGCGATTCGTCTGGTCGAACAGGGGGCGATCGACGTCTCCTCGATTGTCACTCATCGTTTTCCCCTGGATTCATTTGATGAGGCCTTCGAGGTGGCCTCGAGACGGGACGGACTCAAGGTCGTTTTGGAACCATAATCGCGGAGACGCTTGGTGAGATCTCCAGGGTGGAGACTCCCGGAAGCTGTCGATGCAGTGGAGGATGGTGATGAGCCGGACATTCGCCTTGCTGATTTCCGTATTTTCTTTGATGGCAGTTCTTTCCGCTGTCGATCCTGCCGAGTTTTACCGGCACGTTGACAGCGTGGATTGGGTTGTCAGGGACCTCGACCGGGTGATTTCCAGTTGGGAAAGGCTCGGATTCGGAGTCGTAGATCGTGGGGTGGCCCGGATTCAAGACGGTGAGCCGTCCGGGACATCGGAGGGCCGTGTCCGAATTGCAGAAGGCAATCTGGCCGGTTTTCGAGTGGTCTGGATTGAACCGGTTGCGGGGGAGACTGCCTACAGTTCGTTCTTGCAGGAACGAGGCGAGGGTGTCTTCTGTCTCAATCATGCCGTTCCCGACCAGGAGACACTGCACCGGGAACTTGGCCGACTTGGCGGGAAGGGGGCGGTTCCGTCGGATGAGATCATGCTTGCGGTGGGGGGCTACGTACGGCATTCAGTAGTCCTGAACACCCGGTCTCAGGGACGGATTGCGATTTCCCTGGTGGGGCACTCCAACCGGCCGGTTCTCCCGGCATCCAAAACCCCCATCTCTCTTGTTCCGTCCCAGTACGCCTTCATTGTTCGTGATCTTGAGTCGCCCTCGCGGTATTGGTCTTCCCTTGGACTCCCCTCGATGGAGATTACCCACGGGCCATTGTCCGATCTCCTCTATCGTGGCCGGCCAGGTCAGTTTGATCAGCGTTTGGGCTGGCAGCGGCACGGGGATATTACCTACGAGTGGATCGAGCCGCTGCGGGGACCGACGGTTTACGAGGATGCCATGAAGGCCCACGGCGAGGGATTCCATCATTTCGCCTTCAACGTCGATGACATGGACGACGCCATCGCCTTCTTTCGCCAGGCTGGATACGAGATTTCCCAATCGGGTAGTTGGGGCAGTCCGGGCAAGTCGGGATCGGGACGATTCGCCTATGTGGATACCGATGCAATCGGGGGCGTGACCATTGAATTGCTGTGGAACTACCGGGAACGCGACCCGGGTTCGGGAGGGTAACGAGCTTGATGTTCAGAATTGCGCTCAGTCTGGTCCTTTTGTTGGGTTGTGGGTTCGCTCGCGAGGCTTCGCCGGGTGCGGCTTTGGCTGGACCCGGTGAGGCGGGTTGGAAAGACCTTTTCGACGGCAAAAGCCTGGACCGGTGGACGATCACCCAGTTCGGTGGACAGGGGAAAGTCTTCGTGGACCAGGGAAGCATTGTTCTGGGGATGGGTGAGCCGATGACGGGGATCACATGGACCGGGGAATTTCCGAAGAATTCCTACGAAGTGACCCTCGAGGCGATGCGTGAAGTCGGCAACGATTTCTTCTGCGGGCTCACTTTCCCGGTGGGCGACGAATTCTGTTCCCTGATCCTTGGTGGTTGGGGAGGCGGGTTGGTCGGCCTGAGTTCAATCGACGGACATGACGCCTCAGAGAACGAAACGACCCGTTTCATGGGTTTCAAGCGTGGCCAGTGGTACGCCGTCAGGGTCCAGGTGACCGATCGGGAGATCAGGGCCTGGCTGGACGGGAGCCGTATCGTGGATGTCGAGCGGGACGATCATCGGTTCACGGTCCGTTCCGAGGTGCGCCTTTCGCGGCCGTTCGGCGTTGCAACCTGGTTGACCACGGCAAGGGTCCGCAACATCAGGGTCAAGTCTGATTGATCTGCGATTCGCGACGTTTGAGTTGTGTTGCCGAAATCGCCATCGGAGCCAAATCTGACTCGTCTCTCCTTACGCAATCCGTCGGCGGGCGCACGAAACCCCCGGGCAAAGCTTCTGGCGGAGGCCAAACCCCAAACCCCATCTACTAATAACGAACGTGCGGGAAAAAGTGCGAAGCGACCCACCCAATCACAAATGCCGGTGCTCTGCACCTGAGGGGAGCCTACCGCGAGCCCAGCCTGAGCGCCGGCTTCAGCGTCCAGGCTTGACGCTGCGCCAGCTCCATCATCTCCGGTGCCTTGAAATCGGTTGGGAAGATAGGCCAGTCCCAAATCGACTCATCGGTCCGGACGTTGTCGGCCGCTGCCAGGCGGGCCGTTTCAAATGTAACGGTTTCCCCATCGATTCCGGCCAGAGACGGGATTTTGTTGGCAAGCGTTCGCAGGAAGCTCTCCGGGCTGACCGAGACGCTTCCCAGCCAGACATCATCGGGCACCCTGGAATTGGCTTTCATGAAGGCCTCCACGTCAGCCAGCGTCCGGAGAAACTGATCGCCTGTGGTTTGCACCCGGGGCTGGGCAGCCGGTCGAACCGGACCCATGATTGTTCGGGAGCCAAGCCTATAGGAGTTGGCTACCTGTCCATGGGCCATGTCATTTCCGAATGAGACCAGAAGGCGGAAGATCTCGGCTGCGGACAACGTATAGCTGGGGGCCTCGAAGAAGTCGACATCGTTCTGGCTGACCCGCTGGGCCAACTGTCGGAGCTCCTCTGGAGACCAGGTGCGCTCATAGGCTCCGTCCGGGTAAAGGGAGGCCGCAACCCGCGAGGTTCGGAAATGCACGCCCGGGAAGTCCTTGATGTAACGGATGAAGGCCTCGAAGGTTCGAAACCCGGTTTCAATCTGCTCCGGCGTCTTCACCGGGGGGAGCTTCCACTCGTCCCTTCCGGGATTAGCCCCGTGGGCGAAGTTGACCCCGTCCCAGAACTCGGCGTGAACGAATTCACATGGATGGTAGTAGATACTGACAACGCCCCCTCCGGCCTGTTCAATTTCCCGGTATGCCTCCTCAAAGGCTCTTTTACCGGCGGCGAGGTCCGCGTTCCCGCCCAGTTCGGTACGCAGAGTATGTTTCAGTGAAAGGAGATTGAGGACGCCGCCATAGTAGTAAGGTCGGCCGGAAACGTCGATGTGTCGAGTATCGTCCAGGTACACTCCAATGCCCCAGTCCTGGAGGGCCCCGTACACCTGCGGTGCCCAGGACGTGCCAGGCTGCCCGTAACAGGAAGGCATCCGCCCGGTGATTCTCCGGACGTCGCGAACGCCTGCTTCCTCTCTCCGCTCGAACTCGCGGACTCCTTCGAACCAGCCCAGGTTGGAAAGAAACTCTGCTGGGGTGGGATGAACGCTGTGGAAGTTGGTGTGGTAGCCCACGTCATGCGAAGCCAGGACCCGCAAGATGTCGGTGCGTCCCCGCTTCTCGAGAACGCGCGCCTTTTCGCCGACCAGCTTGAACGTCGCCGACACTCCCTCGGACTCGAGGAACGTGGCAATTCGAAGAAGAGCGTCGTCGGCCTCGGGAAGGATGTAGTCTTCAGTGTCAAACCAAAGGAAAATGTCAACTGATGGCTTGGAGTCATCCGCAGCCGCCAGGACACCGCTGAATGTAATCAGGGTCCAGACGGTCACGAATCCAGCTAGAATTCTCATGAGCATCCTCTGTTTCCATGGTTAGCGTTGCCGCACGCCGGGTGTGGATGATTTGAAGTTTGTTCAGGGGCAGAAACGGTATCTCCGGCTATCCAAGTCATCCAGTCAGTCCAATTCATCTAAATGAAGTCTTGAGCGACGGACCTTGAATGGCCCGGGCGCGGCAGTACGCTCTCCAGTTTCGGTTCTATCGCTCCCGGATGCAAGATTCCGGCCGGCATTTTCGCATTGTCGTCGGCCCGGCGACGGGAAACGATGGGCTGACGTTGTATAATTATGAGGATTCAGCCCCACCCCCGAGACGGCCGGTGACTCTGAAATCGAAATTTGTTCGGCGCCCCATGAGTTTTTTCTATGACGCTTTGAGCTGTTATTTGCAAAGCTCATGATATCTTGGTCGCTCGCTGGGCGAAGATGAACCCGGAAGGTATGAATATGGCGATGACAGGAATGCCTCCTGAGCAGGGGCTCTACAACCCGAAGTTTGAACATGACGCCTGTGGTGTCGGGTTCGTGGCCGACATGAAAGGACGCCGATCCCACGCCATCCTGAAGCAGGCGATCGAGGTGCTGAACAAACTGCACCACCGCGGCGCCTGCGGGTGTGAAGCCGACACCGGTGATGGCGCCGGAATCCTGATTCAGATGCCCCACCGGTTCTTCCAGGATTTCCGGACGAATCTTTCGTTTCGACTTCCCAGACCGGGTTGGTACGGAGCCGGGCTGGTATTTTTGCCGACCGATCCGGAAGCCCGTTACCAGTTTGAGTGGATGTTCGAACAGGTCATCGAACAGGAAGGCCAGACCGTATTGGGCTGGCGCACGGTGCCCACCGTCAGCACCATGCTGGGGTTGAGTGCAAAGGCGAGCGAGCCGGTGATCCGCCAGGTCTTCATCGGACGGAGCGAGCAGTTGCCTGATGCCATGAGCTTTGAGCGGAAGCTCTACGTGATCCGGCGGCGGATCGAGAACGAGGTGCACGAGTTGGGGATTCCTGAGTGCAGCGGTTTCTACGTTTGCTCGCTCTCCCATCGGACCATCGTGTACAAGGGAATGCTCAAGTCGGACCAGCTCCTTCCCTTCTATCCCGATCTTCAGAACCCGGCCCTGGACACCGCCCTGGCCATGGTCCATTCGCGGTTCAGCACCAACACATTTCCGACCTGGGCAAGGGCTCATCCGTACCGCTACCTGAGCCATAACGGCGAAATCAACACCCTGCGTGGCAACGTCAACTGGATGCGGGCCCGTCAGAGCATGTTCTCATCGAGCGTGCTCGGAGAGGATGTTGCGAAGATTCTCCCTGTTCTGGATGAGACCGGAAGTGACTCTGCGATCTTCGACAACGCTCTCGAGTTGCTACACCTGTCTGGACGGTCGTTGCCGCACGCCATGATGATGATGATTCCCGAGCCCTGGGAGCATCATGAATCCATGAGTGAGAGCAAGCGGAGCTTCTACCGCTTTCATTCCTGCCTGATGGAGCCCTGGGACGGACCGGCTTCCGTGACCTTCACTGATGGTACCCGGATCGGAGCCGTGCTCGACCGCAATGGTCTTCGTCCGTCTCGATACTATGTGACGATCGACGGCCTCGTTGTGATGGCGTCCGAAGTAGGCGTGCTCGACATCGCGCCCGAGCAGATCGAGTTCAAGGGCCGGCTCCAGCCGGGACGGATGCTGCTCGTCGACACCGAGGCTGGGCGGATCATTTCCGACGAGGAACTCAAGGAACAGATCGCTTCGGAACATCCTTACGGGGAGTGGATTCAGAAGTATCAGTTGAGTCTGGACGAACTGCCCGATCCCGATTTTGTTCACTCGGTCGACCACGACACCGTGAGGCTCCGGCAGCAGGCTTTCGGATACACATCCGAAGAGCTTGGGCTCCTGCTGACGCCGATGGCGAAAAACGGCACGGAGCCGATTGGGTCGATGGGCAATGACGCCTCCCTGGCAGTCTTGTCGGAGCGGCCACAATTGCTGTTCAATTACTTCAAGCAGCTCTTTGCCCAGGTCACCAACCCTCCGATCGACTCGATTCGTGAGGAGATCATTGTTTCCCACGATGTGACGATCGGACCAGAGCGAAACCTCCTTGAGATTGAGCCTGAATCGGCTCGCCAGATCCTGCTGGGTGCCCCGATTCTGAGTAATGAAGCGCTGGAGAAGCTCCGCCAGCTGGATGGTGATATCGATGGGCCCGGCGGGGTACACGGCTTCAAGAGCCGAACACTCCCCACGCTCTTTTCGGTTTCCGAGGGCGGCGACGGCCTTTCGAGCGCCCTGAATCGACTTTGCCTTGAAGCCAGTGAAGCGATTAAAGCCGGCTGTGAGATTCTGATTCTTTCCGATCGAGGGATTGATCGTGAGCAGGCTCCCATCCCGTCTCTCCTGGCACTTTCCGCCGTCCACCACCACTTGATCCGGGAGCAGACGCGCACGCGTGTGGCCCTCCTGGTTGAGAGCGGCGAACCCAGGGAAGTCCATCATTTCGCGCTTCTGATCGGTTACGGAGCCAGTGCGATCAATCCCTACCTGGCGTTTGAAAGCCTGGACGACATGATCGGACAGGGCTTGCTTCCTGGAGTTGACCATAAGACTGCCGTCAAGAACTACATCAAGGCTGCGATCAAAGGAGTGGTCAAAGCCATGTCCAAGATGGGCATCTCGACGGTCCAGAGCTACCACGGCGCCCAGATCTTCGAATGTATCGGGATCAATCCGAGCGTTGTGGCGCAATACTTCACCGGCACAGTCTCCCGGATCGGCGGAATCGACCTGGACACCATTGCGGAGGAGACCCGGCGACGTCACACAGCGGCTTTTCCCGAACGTCCTGCTGGAATTCGCCAACTCGATTCGGGTGGCTCCTATAAGTGGCGCAAGGACGGCGAGTTTCACCTTTTCAACCCGAAAACGATTCACATGCTGCAAGCGGCCTGTCGGATCGGAGACTACGAACAGTTTCGCCGCTACACGCGTGAGGTCAACGATCGGGACGACCACTTGGCGACGCTCCGCTCGCTTTTCAAAATGCGTTCGGTTGATGGGCCGGTGCCTCTCGAAGAAGTCGAGTCGGTCGATTCGATTGTCCACCGGTTCAAGGGTGGGGCAATGTCGTATGGGTCGATCAGTCGTGAAGCTCACGAAACCCTGGCGATCGCAATGAACCGCTTGGGAGGGCGGAGCAACACGGGTGAGGGGGGAGAAGACCCCGCCCGCTACATCCCGGACGAGAACGGAGACTCGCGCAGCAGTGCCATCAAGCAGGTGGCATCGGGTCGGTTCGGGGTGACCAGTGAGTATCTCGTCAACTCGCGGGAAATTCAGATCAAGATGGCCCAGGGTGCCAAGCCGGGAGAGGGCGGTCAGTTGCCCGGGCACAAGGTCTACCCGGAGATCGCCAAAGTTCGCCATTCGACGCCCGGAGTGGGGCTGATCTCGCCCCCTCCCCACCATGACATCTATTCGATTGAAGACCTGGCCCAGCTCATTCACGACTTGAAGAATGCCAATACCCAGGCCCGCGTCAGCGTCAAGCTGGTTTCCGAGGTTGGGGTCGGCACGATCGCGGCAGGTGTCGCCAAGGCCCACGCCGACGTCATCCTGATCAGCGGGTATGACGGGGGAACGGGAGCCTCCCCTCTGACGAGCATCAAGCACGCCGGAATCCCGTGGGAGCTGGGTTTGTCCGAAACCCAACAGACGCTGTTGCTCAATGACCTTCGAAGCCGGGTCGTGCTGGAGGTCGATGGCCAGCTGAAGACCGGGCGTGACGTCGTGATCGGTGCGCTTCTTGGCGCCGAGGAGTTCGGGTTTGGGACTCTTCCGCTGGTTGCACTGGGCTGTGTCATGATGCGCGTTTGTCACCTCAACACTTGTCCGGTGGGGGTGGCTACCCAGAATCCGGAGTTGCGCAAAAAGTTCGCCGGGCGGCCCGAATACGTCGTAAACCTGATGCGTTTCATCGCCCAGGAAGTCCGCGAGTTGATGGCCGAACTCGGTTTCCGGACGTTCGATGAGATGGTGGGGCGCAGCGACTGTCTGACGTTTGAACCGTCTGCAGCTCACTGGAAAGCAAATCAGCTCGACCTGTCATCGATCCTGTTCCGGCCAAAGGTCCCCCGCTATGTGGGGCAGCGTAAGAAGATCGAGCAGGATCACGGGCTCGAGGACGCGTTGGACAACACTCATCTGCTGAAGCTGTGCAAGCCGGCCCTGGAACGGCGGTTTCCGGTCTCGGTCAGCCTGCCAATCCACAACACTGACCGGGTCGTGGGAACGATCCTGGGAAGCGAGGTGACCCGTCGCTACGGCGCCTCCGGGTTGGCCGACGGAACGATCAACCTGCTCTTCAAGGGCTCGGCCGGACAGAGCTTCGGCGCTTTCTTGCCTCCTGGGATTACGATGACCCTGGAGGGTGATGCCAACGACTATCTTGCCAAAGGGCTCTCGGGAGGCCGTATCATTGTCTATCCTCCCCGGAAGGCCCAGTACAGCGCTGAAGAAAACGTCATTGTCGGCAATGTGGCTTTCTATGGAGCGACCGGAGGAGAGGCCTTCATCTCCGGTGTTGCCGGAGAAAGATTCTGCGTCCGAAACAGCGGTGTGAATTCGGTTGTCGAGGGCGTCGGAGACCACGGCTGCGAGTACATGACCGGGGGGCGGGTCGTCATTCTCGGCCCGACTGGGCGGAACTTCGCGGCGGGGATGTCGGGAGGAATAGCCTATGTGTTCGATCCCGAACAGGCATTCCCCGGGCTCTGCAACCTGGAGTTGGTCAAGCTTTTCGGTCTTGAGGGCGCCAGAGAGGTCCGCTTCGTGAAGGATCTGATCCAGCGACACCTGGACTTCACTGGCAGTAAACTCGCTCACCGCGTTCTTGCCGACTGGAAGCAGTCGGTGAAGCAGTTCGTGAAAGTCTTCCCGAACGACTTTGGACGCGTTCTCGAAGCGCAGGAGCGAAATCGAAAAGCAGGACGAAGTGAAGAAGAGGTCCTCATGCTGGCGTTCCAGGAAAACCTGGAAGATCGCATGCGGGTCGGAGGAAACTGACCCGGCCGGGTTTTAGAGGAATAGAGGTATGGCGAAACCAACAGGTTTCATGGAGTTTGAACGCGAATCGGGACCTTCCCGTGCTCCCAAAGAGCGTGCCACGGACTGGAACGAGTACTATACATGGCCGGGAGACGACAGGCTCCAGCGGCAAGGGGCCCGCTGCATGGACTGCGGAGTCCCCTTCTGTCATGTGGGAGGCGACATTGATGGGCAGTCCACGGGATGCCCCGTCAACAACCTGATCCCGGAGTGGAATGACCTCGTCTATAGAGGACTCTGGAAAGAGGCATACGATCGCCTCAGCAAGACGAACAATTTTCCCGAGTTCACCGGGAGAGTCTGCCCGGCGCCCTGTGAAGCTTCCTGTGTCCTGGGAATCAACGAGCCACCGGTCACGATCAAGATGATTGAATGTGCCATCGTTGACCGGGCGTTCGAGGAGGGCTGGATCAAGCCGAATCCTCCGGCAACTCGGACGGGAAAGCGGGTTGCGGTAGTCGGTTCCGGACCGGCCGGTCTGGCCGCAGCCGATCAGTTGAACAAGGTGGGCCATCAGGTGACGGTTTTCGAGCGGGATGACCGGATCGGTGGATTGCTCGTTTACGGGATTCCGAACATGAAACTGGACAAGCGTTTTGTCCAGAGACGGGTCGATCTGATGGCAGACGAAGGAGTCGAATTCAGGACCGGGGTCTCGGTCGGAACCGATTACTCGTCTGCCCGGTTGGCGAAGGAATTCGACGCCGTGATTCTCTGTACCGGTGCCACTCGCCCACGAGATCTTCCGATTGAAGGTCGGAACCTCCATGGAATCCACTTCGCGATGGAGTTTCTCTCGGCGAATACCCGTAGCCTGCTCCACTCCGGCCACGAAGACGGCAATTTCATTTCGGCGCAAGGCAAGGATGTGATCGTTATCGGGGGAGGGGACACCGGCACCGATTGCGTGGGGACTTCGATTCGTCACGGGTGCCGAAGCATTGTTCAATTGGAGATTCTCTCTCGCCCACCCGATTCCCGCGTGCCGGACAATCCCTGGCCGCAATGGCCCCGGATCTTCCGAGTCGATTATGGCCAGGAGGAAGCCCGCGCCCTCTTCGGGAAGGATCCGAGAGAATTTGCGGTGATGACGCAGAAGTTAGTGGAAGACCAGGACGGTCGGGTCAAAGCACTGCATACTATTGGTATCGAGTGGGTACGGGACAATGGTCGGATGATTCCCCGGCCAGTGCCCGGGACCGAGAGAGTGTTCCCCGCCCAATTGGTCCTGCTGGCGATGGGATTCCTCGGGCCCGAACAGGGACTGCTCGAGAGTCTCAACGTCAATGTTGACCAGAGGAGTAACGTTGCGGCCGAATTCGGACAATACCAGACCTCCGTGCCCGGCGTTTTTGCGGCGGGAGATGCCCGTCGCGGGCAAAGCCTGATTGTCTGGGCAATTCGAGAGGGCCGGGAAGCCGCCCGGGAATGTGACCGTTTCCTGATGGGCACCACTTCGCTTCCCTGACAAACGACAGGAGATGCGCCATGGCTGAAGGGATTGGGCTCGTTCTTGACGAGGTCTTCCTGGAACACCAAAATCCCCCCGGCCACCCGGAGAGGATCGAGCGACTTCAGGCATTGCAGAAGACGCTCGCCGCCGAACCCATGGGTGTATTCCGCCTCCCCACTCTGAGAGCAGAGCAGGAGTGGATTGAGCGGGTTCACGATCAGGCCCACTACCGGTTGATTCAAGCGACACGCGGTCAAGAACTCACCATGCTGGACCCGGACACCTACGCGGGACCGAGATCGTTCGATACGGCCTGCGTCGCGGCAGGCACCGGGGTCGGCATACTCAGCGAGATGAGGGGAGGCCGGATTCGGTCGGGTTTCGCCCTCGTTCGGCCGCCCGGTCACCACGCCGAGCGGAGTCGCGCCATGGGATTCTGCCTGTTCAACAACGTTGCCGTAGCCGCCCAGTGGGCGCGGGATTCGGGGATGGCGGAACGAGTGGCAATCGTTGATTTTGACGTCCACCACGGGAATGGAACCCAGGACATCTTCTGGCGAAGTGGCGACGTTCTCTACATTTCGAGTCATCAGCACCCCCTTTTCCCGGGAACCGGCCGGATGGAGGAAGTCGGCGCCGGTCCGGGAGAGGGTTACACGGTAAACCTGCCTCTTCCTCCCGGGCGGGACGATTCCTTCATGGTTGCCCTCTATCAGGAACTGGTGATTCCGATCCTGGAAGAATACGAGCCGCACCTGGTTATTGTCTCGGCCGGATACGATGCCCATGCCCGGGATCCACTGGCGGGAATGAAGATGACCGAGTCCGGGTTCGGGGCGTTGAGTTCGGCGCTGGTTTCGGTGGCGCTGGAAGTGTGCCGGGGCAGGATCCTGTTCTGCCTGGAAGGGGGATACGACCTCGAAGCCCTTTCCGGGAGCGTGCAGGCTTCGATCAACGCAGCCCTGGCCCCGAAGGAGATCCCGTTCGAACCCAACAACCTTGGTGACTTCGATTTGTATGTCGCCCGGGCCCGGCGACAATTCTCCGTTTACTGGAAGTCGCTTGGAGACTGAGACGGACGAGAACCGTTCGGGCGACGACCTGCAATCTGGCGATTCGGGTCGGGTTTTACCCCTTTAAGCCGGACGTGAAACGAAGCAGGCGTTCTCCGGCAGATTCCAGCAGATCGAGCGTCTTGCAGAAGGCGAAGCGAACCAGGTGCCGGCCCTTTTCGGGCCGGCTGAAGAAACTGCTTCCTGGCACGACCGCGATCCCGGCTTCCTTTATCAACCGGCTCACGAAGTGGACATCCGATTCGCTGGTCAGGCCGGAAATGTCGGCAATGATGTAGTAGGCACCGGAAGGCTTCCAGGGCTTGAATCCTGCCTCTGACAGCACCCGAAGCAGGTAATCCCTCCGGCTGCGGTAGTTCTCGGCCAGTTCCGCGTAGTAGGAGTCCGGGCAGTCGAGGATCGCCGCGGCGGCTTCCTGCAAGGGCGCTGCTGCCCCTACAGTGAGGAAATCGTGCATTTTGCGGATGGCATCGGAAAGATCCGGGGGGGCGATCACATAGCCGATTCTCCAGCCGGTCACGCTGAATGTCTTCGACATCCCGCTGATCGTAATGGTCCGATCCGCCATTCCAGGCTGCCGGGCGATCGGTTCGTGGCGACGGCCGTCATAGACTATATGCTCGTAGATTTCGTCCGTGATTACGTAAAAATTGTGCTTTCGGGCGAGGCCGGCAATACAATCCAGTTCTTCAACACTCAGAACACGGCCGGTTGGGTTGTTGGGAGAATTCAGAATTAACGCCCTGATCCCGCCCCGGGCCTCGGCATCGACGACTGCGCGTTCGAGTTCGGCCGGGTCGAACGCCCAGTCGCGTTCCGGATGGAGCGGCACGAAGACCGGGGAGGCCCCGGCGATAATCGTGTCGGGCCCGTAGTTTTCGTAGAACGGTTCGAATACGAGAACCTGTTCACCGGAATCGACGACCGCCAGGATGGACGCCACCATGCATTCGGTAGCCCCGCAACAGACCGTCACATGACGATCGGGATCGATCTCCCATCCATAGTGGCGGCGGTACTTGCGGGCGATCGCCCGGCGAAGGCGTGGAGAGCCCCAAGTCACCGCATACTGATTGAAGTCCCCTTCGATCGCTTGGACTGCGGCTTCCTTGACGAATCCTGGGGCAGGGAAGTTCGGGAACCCCTGGGCGAGATTGATAGCCCCGTGTTGGTCGGCCAGGCGGGTCATTTCCCGGATCACCGACTCGGTAAATCGTAACGCTTTTGAGGAAATGCGCCGCTGCTGCAATTCTATATTCCTCGCAATCTTGGGAGCTCAAGATGTGGAGATGCTGACGCCCGGGAATCCCGCGATCAGGATGCCGGGCCAATCCGGGGTCCGGGATAGTCGATTCCCATCAGTTGGGGATCTTCCTGAGCCAAGACGCGAATCATCTCGGAATGGAAGTAGTCCTCTGAATCGCGGACGGTGGGGGCAACCCGTTTCTCGTACATCTCCCGGCTGCGATCGATATCGGCTTTAAGTCGGCGATAGAGGTCGGACGAAACACGACCTTCCTGGACTCCATCTTCGTTGTAGAGCTTGATCTCCGCAACCAGCAAGCGGGCGAACCGGCGTGCCTCGGCGTGCATGACCTCCTCCTCCTGAACGGGAGTGTGAGGGGGCAACTCGTGCGTTTCGGGAACGGCTTGATCTTCGCCGCTTTCCTCGGCCTGTTCCGAGACCTGCTCAGTGATGGAAACTTCCTGGTCGTGCAGTGCTTCAGCCTGGGACGGTTCCTCGGAAGAGTTCCAGGCGCTCGAAGCCTTTCCCATGAGGCGGGAAAATTCCGCGTTCGACATCCCCAGTTCTTCAGGTCTCACTTCCGGGAAGTCATCCAATTGGTAGGTGTCTTCGGCGGAAGCCTCTGCCGGCTGGTCCTGGCTTTCGACCTCCGGGGCCGGAGGGGGCTCCGACGGTTTGAAGACACCTTCCGGAACTGGTTCTGCGTCGGCTTCCGTCGCCCCGGTCTCAACTGTTGAAGGTGAAGTCATCCCCTCGGACGGGATGGTTTCCAATCCCATGGCCGGGGCAGGCGCATCAGTCAGCTCTGGCAGGGTTTCTGCACCTGTCGGTTTGGGCTCGGGAAGCTGCTCTTCCGACTTGGCGGCCGTGGGAGTCAGTGACTCGAGAGTCGGCCAGCGCGACGTGAATTGAGCAGTGGCCAGTTCGTCACCTTCCAGGTTACTCAGAAACTGATTTTGGATGTAGAGGCGGGCGAGTTCCACCAGCAGCCGCAGGGAATCCAGGTCCAACTCGGCGGGCGACGCGACATACAGAATTACAGGAACGCGATCTCCAAAAACCAACGGAATGGACGCCGCTTTTCCGCCACCGTCGAGTGCGCCGAGGGAATCGGGCAAGTCTTCCCGCTCCCGATCGAAGGTGAGTATGCGCTGGTCACGGGCTCCATGGGCGACGGGATCGTCTTGGCGGATCAGTACCTTCTGCCAGCCAGTTGAGTCAAATCCGCAGGAATTCCACGGGGAGTATCCGCCGACTTCGTTCTCTGCGAACAGGAGGGCGTTTCCGCACAGTCCTCCGGCCGCCTCCAGCAGAGAGGCAAGAATGCCCTCCTGATTGGTAGCCTGCTCCGCCTTGGCGGCGAACTCCGCGACGCCGTTCAAGGAAAGCGGAGTGGGAGCAGGAACAGAAGGGGCCGCCTCCTGGACAGGGGGCTCAGCTTCCAGTCTTTCTACGTACTCTTCAATCTCCAGGAGGTGCGACTTGAGCTGCGCAAGTTCTCGTCTCAGTCTCGACAACCCGGTCAGAACCTGGTCTTCACTCATGGTTTGTTCCTCTCCGAAAGGCCGGGTCGATGTTACCACAACAATCCGGCAACCAACCCCCTCTTCAGGCGTGAAGAAAGGGAGGTTCAGTCAAGTAGCCGTTCAGAAAGTTCGAAGCCGAAGAGGGAGACCGAGAGCGCGATCAGAATCGACCAGGTAATCTGGTTGGGCCCTCCAGCCCAGAGGGCCTGCATGAGCAGTCCGATGAAACCGAGTCCATGGCAGATACGAATACCCCAAACGCGAACCCTGGAGCGACGGGAGTACCGCCACTTGAAGTAGATAAACCCGAACGAAGCCGCAGAAAAACAAAAAAGCGCTGCAAAACGGAACAAGTAATCTGCCATGACCCTGTTGTCTACTTATAAGAGACACCGGATGGCCGGATTTGTTCCGCCCGGAGCCGGTTCCCATACCTCGTTGCTCCAAAGTATGACACGGGTGGGGAGAATTAAGGAACATGACACTAGTCTGGTTCGTCTCGGTGAAAGAGCAATTGATGAGCCTTCGACACCAGCCGTTCCGGCGGTACCGGCTTGGAAAGGCAAGGATAGGGGGCTTCCAAGACCGGGCATTCGCCTGTCGCAGTCAGGAGGACCCTCGTATTCTCGAGTTGGTCGAGGAGAATATCCAGGTTACCAGAGTTGTTTTGTCCGAGTCCGACGATTACCAGATCGATTTCGGTCGGTTGGTCCTGGAGAAAGTCTCGTGCAGCCTGCGTGCTTTGCTGAGCAATGACACGGAAGCCTTCGAACTCAAGGAACTTGCGGAAGCGACGGCGAAGCGAATCGTCGCCTTCAATCAACAGGATAGTTTTCATCAAATGTGTCCTCAACATCCGCCCCGGTTGGGTTTTTTTCCAGAGCGATTGCATTATGCTTTTGGATGGGAACATTAGGAGGTGACGGGCCTCACCCGCGATGCCGATTCTCATCGCGAACTGTGGATATGAAACGTACCAAGTTGAACAGCCAGTTTCTGAATCTTTCCGGACGTCACCGCAGGGTAGTGCCGCGCACGAGCAAACTCCGTATTTTTTCGGTTGACTGGTGGGGCTGCAAGTTGCGGACTTTTGCCGACGCGCTGATCTACCTTTTCGGACGTGAAGGGGCGGTCCTGGTTTCCTCCATCACGTTCAACTTCTTTCTGTCGGTGTTTCCGATTATCGTTCTTCTGCTGAGTGCAGCGAACTATCTTGACTGGACCAACCTCCGGGAGGCGGTCCTCCTGTCGCTGCAGAAGTTCTTCCCGATTTCACAGGATTTCATCGTCCGCAACATGCGCATTTACACGAGTGAGCTTGGGCGTCCCCAAGTGATTTCGCTCCTGCTTTTTGCCTGGACCGGCTCTGCCTTCTTTTTCTCGCTGCAAGCCTCTCTCGACTCGGCATTTCGAGCGCGGCGCCCGCGCAGTTTCCTTCGATCACAACTGCTCGGAATCGGCATGGTTTTCCTTGTTGGGGCACTCGCTCTGGGGTCAATTTCCCTGTCGAACTGGCTCCGGTCTGCGGGCTCTCTCCAACTCGCCCGAGTCCCCGCAGAGTGGGTTGGCGGCGGCACTGCCTACCTGATTTCATATTTGTTGGCCCTGGCCCTTTTCGGCAATGTCTACTTGTGGCTGCCTTCCAGCCGGCGGCCCTTTCGCAGCGTCTTTCGGACCAGCATCGTTGCCTCTTTCTTCTGGCTGGGGATAAACGAGTTCTTTCGAAGGTTGGCGGGATCCTGGTCCATGGAGGCGATATACGGACCGTTCTTTGTTTCCATCACGATCCTCTTCTGGGCCTTTGCTACCGGTTGTGTGGTGATCGGATTCGCCCGTCTCGACGCAGACGGTTTCTTCGGCGACTGAGAGGTGCAGAAGGCTGAATTTGCCGGTTGCTGAACCGCTTTCGGCGCTGAAGTGGGTGTGCTATAAACCCCATACACGTGAAAGGGAGCCTGATGGACAAAAGGATTGCTGTGGGCCTGTTGCTGTTGGGCCTGGGCTGGGGGGCCTGCAGCCGCCCGTCCGGCCTGACCGAGATTTCGATGGCAGACCTGGAGAACCGGGTTAGGGGAGGCTGGGCAGGTCAGATGATCGGTGTCAGCTACGGAGCTCCCACTGAGTTTCGTTACCAGGGAAAGATCATTCCCGATGATGAACTGCCTGCCTGGTCGGATGAACGACTTCGTAATTCGATACACCAGGATGACCTTTACGTGGAGATGACATTTGCCCAGGTGCTCGATGAGAAAGGTCTGGACGCGACAACTGCGGACTTTGGGGCAATGTTCCGGGATTCCAGATACGCCCTATGGCATGCCAATCTGGGTGCGAGACGTGCCCTCCGGCGAGGTGTATCTGCGGAGGCGTCCGGCACTCCTGCCCACAATGCACACGCCAATGACATCGATTTCCAGATCGAGGCGGACTTTATCGGCCTGATGAGTCCAGGAATGCCGGTCGCTTCCAACGAACTCTGCGAACGGGTGGGCAGGGTGATGAACTTTGGCGACGGTATATACGGCGGCATGTTTGTGTCCGGGATGTATGCCGCGGCCTTCTTTGATGATGACCCGGGAAGGGTCGTGGAGGCCGGCCTCGCCTGTTTGCCGCCGGAAAGCCCTTACGCCCAGGTGATCGCTGATGTCCTCTCCTGGTCCGAACAGTATCAGGGTGATTGGCAGCGAGTCTGGCGACTGGTCGAAGACAAGTGGGATCGACGCGATCCTTGTCCCTCAGGCGCTCTGACGCCGTTCAACATCGACGCCAAACTCAATGGTGCGTATATCGCCCTGGGTTTGCTTCACGGGGAGAGTGACTTTGGGCGGACGATGGAGATTGCTACCCGTTCTGGTCAGGATTCAGACTGCAATCCGTCGAATGCAGCGGGAATTCTGGGTGTGATGGTGGGATTCGACCAGATCCCCGAGAAGTGGAAGCGCGGGCTCAGCCAAATCGGCGACCAAAAGTTTTCTTACACGGACTATTCTTTTGAAGACATCGTTCACAGCACCTTGAACCGGGTCGTGAAACAGGTAGAACGCAATGGAGGACGCCTGGAGGACGACAACCTTCTGATTCAGAAGCAGTATCCGCAGGCGGCGCCGCTCGCGGTCTGGGACGACTACGGTTCTCCGGTCGAGCGGATCCCTGTGACCGACAAACGTTGGAAGTGGTCGGGCAAGTGGTCTCGAATGAAGAAGGACCCAAAGGGGGAATCGGCTCCGCAGCGCGAGTCGGACAACCAGGGAGCCGCGGGCGAGATCGCGTTCGAAGGGACGGGAGTGATCGTAGTGGGGCCCTATCTGCCCGACGGTGGACAGGTGAATGTCTACCTGGACGGGGCGCTGGACAGTACGGTTGACGTTTACTCTGATGAAGAGGCGTCCAAGGGTGGGGAATCGGTCTGGCACATGTTTGGGCTTCCGTTGGGCGCCCACACGGTGAGAATCGAGGTCCTGGGTGAGCCGTATGGAGACTCGGCGGGGAGTCGGGTTGTGCTCAACGATCTCGTTGTATTCCGGTGAGAGGGGAGCGGTCTTATGGTCATAGTCCAGAGCTATGGGGTGGCACTGATCTGCTGTGTCGTCACCATGCTGTGCTGGGGATCCTGGGCCAATACCCAGAAACTGACCGGGAAGCAGTGGCGTTTTGAACTCTTTTACTGGGACTACGTGTTTGGCGTGTTCCTGCTGAGTCTGGTCGCCGCGCTGACCTTTGGTAGTGCCGGGACAGCGGGTCGTCCGTTCCTGGACGATCTGGGCCAGGCTGCCTGGTCCAGCGTGGGATCGGCAGTTCTGGGCGGAGTGGTCTTCAATGCGGCGAACATCCTCCTGGTCGCAGCCATCGCGATCGCCGGGATGGCCGTAGCGTTCCCGGTCGGGATCGGTATCGCCCTCGTCCTCGGGGTCCTGGTGAACTATCTCGCCGCCCCGGTGGGAAACGCATTCATATTGTTTCTTGGAGTCGGGCTGGTGGCGGCAGCCATCATTCTCGATGCGTTGGCGTACAGGCGAGTTTCGAGTGACTCTGGGGGCGTCACCACGCGGGGCTTGATGCTCTCTCTTTCCTGCGGCATCCTGATGGGGTTCTTCTACCGGTTCGTGGCCCAGTCGATGTCCCTTGACTTTCAGAACCTGGAGGCAGGGAAACTGGGGCCATATTCGGCCGTCTTTCTGTTCTCGGTCGGCCTGCTGGTGAGTAACCTCGTTTTCAATACTCTCATCATGAAGAAGCCCTTCGCGGGAGAACCGGTCAGCTTTGATGGCTACCGGAAGGGCGGTGCCGGAGTTCATTTCTACGGTATCCTCGGTGGCGCTATCTGGGGCGTCGGCATGATGCTGAACATCATCGCTTCGGGTCAGGCCGGGTTCGCTATCTCTTACGGTCTCGGACAGGGGGCCACGATGATCGCAGCGATTTGGGGCGTCTTCATCTGGAAGGAATTCGCGGCGGCCGGAAGATCGGTGAACCGTCTGCTGGTGCTGATGTTTGCAGGCTACTTCGCGGGCCTGGCGTTGATCATCGTCGCGAGGCTGGTGTGATGGATCGAGTGGTCGTGGTCGGGAGTTCCAACACCGACATGGTAGTAAAGCTGCCTCGGCTTCCCTCTCCGGGAGAGACCGTTATCGGGGGAAATTTCGCAGAAGTCGCCGGGGGCAAAGGAGCCAATCAGGCCGTTGCGGCCGCAAGGCTGGGAGCGGCTGTGACTTTCGTCGCCTGCGTCGGAAACGATGTTTTCGGTGAACGCTCGGTGAGCGGATTTCGAAATGCTGGAATTGAAACCCGATGGATCGTCCGGGACGGCAATGCGGCTTCGGGGATTGCCTTGATCATGGTGGATTCCCGGGGTGAGAACATGATAGCGGTCGCCTCCGGCGCCAACAGTGCTCTCTCGGTCGCCGATCTCGAGTCGGCGGAGGCTGCATTCGAACAGTGCGCGGTTGTGCTCACCCAGTTGGAGACGCCGCTGCCCGTCGTTCATCGCGCCGGGGAATTAGCCCGTGAGTGGGGAGCTCAGTTCATTCTTAATCCCGCTCCCGCCGCCGAACTGGACGACAAATTGATGGGATTGGTGACGGTCCTAACCCCCAACGAGGGAGAGGCGGCAGTCCTCTCGGGGATTCCGATCTCCGATCCCGATACGGCTGTCCTTGCGGGGCGCCGGTTGCTTGAAAGAGGACCCCGGGCAGTCGTCATCACGATGGGTTCCCATGGGGCACTCCTGGTCGATCGGGAAGGGGAGCGGCTCATGCCGGCTCAGCCGGTTTCTGCAATCGACACGACGGCGGCAGGGGACGCCTTCAACGGAGCTCTTGCCTGTGGTATCTGCGAAGGAATGTCCCTGCCAGTAGCGATTGAGTTCGCCAACCGGGTCGGTGCCATTTCCGTGACCAGGATGGGTGCCCAGTCCTCCCTCCCGACGAGGGATGAAGTCGAGTCAACCCTCTAATTCGTGAGAAACTGTCGGAAACCCACAATTCAATCGATGGAGACCCGGTATGAGTGTGAATGAACTGGCGGGAAAGCCGGCGCCACAGTCGCTTCTCGTTAATGTCCCCAGGCTAGTCAGCGAGTATTACCTTCGGAAGCCCGACGCTTCACGATCGGGGGAGCGAGTAGCATTTGGAACTTCGGGTCATCGTGGCTCGGCGGCAGAATGCACCTTCAACGAGGAGCACATTCTTGCGATTACCCAGGCCATCTGTGAGTACCGGAAGTCTCAGGGGATCGATGGGCCACTGTTCCTGGGGAAGGACACCCATGCCTTGTCTGAGCCGGCTCATGCCACTGCGATCGAGGTACTGGTGGCGAACGGTGTCGATGTCTGGGTGGACTCCCAGTTAGGATTTACTCCGACGCCGGTCATATCCCACGCAATCATCACGCACAACCTGAACCGGAAAGGTGGGGCTGCCGACGGAGTGGTGATTACTCCCTCCCACAACCCTCCGACAGACGGTGGCTTCAAGTACAACCCTCCACACGGCGGGCCGGCCGATACCTCGGTGACCGGCTGGGTGGAACGCCGTGCCAACGAATTGCTCAACTCGCACAACGAAGGAGTCAATCGCATCACCTACGCGCGCGCGTTGGGATCGGTCAACCGGGCGGATTTCCAATCCGCCTACGTCGAAGATCTGGCCAGTGTGGTGGATCTGGATCGGATCCGTGATGCAGGGTTGAACATCGGAGCTGACCCGATGGGTGGCGCCGGTGTGGCCTATTGGGCGCCAATCGCCGAACGCTATGGCCTCAACCTCACTGTCGTCAACGAGCAGACGGACCCGACCTTCCGTTTCATGTCGCTGGATTGGGACGGCAAGATTCGGATGGATTGTTCGTCGCCGTATGCCATGGCCGGGTTGATCCGTCTTAAAGATCGTTTTGATGTTGCGTTCGGCAACGACTCGGACTTCGATCGCCATGGAATCGTGACCCCTTCGGGTGGTCTAATGAATCCGAACCACTTCCTGTCAGTGGCCGTCTGGTACCTGTTCCAGAACAGAACGGGATGGTCGCGGGAGGCCGCAGTTGGGAAAACCCTGGTGAGCAGCAGCATGATTGATCGCATCGCTCGAGACCAGGGGAGACGCCTCGTCGAGGTTCCGGTCGGCTTTAAATGGTTTGTCTCAGGGTTGTCCGACGGCAGTTTTGGCTTCGGAGGTGAAGAGAGTGCCGGAGCTTCGTTTCTTCGACTGGACGGCACGACCTGGACTACCGACAAGGACGGGTTTGTCCTGGATTTGCTCGCCGCCGAAATTCTTGCGGTTACCGGGAAAGATCCAAGCCGCCACTACTCGGATTTAGAGGAGAGATTTGGCTCTCCCTGTTACGAGCGCATTGACACTCCGGCATCAAGAGAACAGAAGCAGATTCTGAAGGGGCTGTCTCCCGAGCAGGTCGCGGCAGATCGGCTGGCGGGAG
Organism: uncultured Acidobacteriota bacterium; assembly: GCA_963777605.1. GTDB lineage: Bacteria > Acidobacteriota > UBA6911 > RPQK01 > JAPXNP01 > CAVZRV01. The sequence continues at coordinate 509,542 of CAVZRV010000027.1, read as the reverse complement.
AGAAAATCCTCGGCAAACTCACCCGCGCTCCTGGTAACCAGGCGGAAATCGGGGGACTCAAGGTAGTCACCGAGAATGGGTGGTTCGCAGCTCGTCCTTCAGGTACCGAGGACGTGTACAAGCTTTACGCCGAAAGTTTCCTTGGAAAGGACCATCTTCGCCAAATCCAAGAGGAAGCTCGCGAGATCGTCCAGCAGGCTTTTGATTCAAGCCGGCTGGAATGATCGCCTCCGGCCAATTAGACTTGGGATCGCGGTTGCCGTGCTCCGTCGAGATCCCCGGAAATCGGCCAGGGTTGGACGAAGTACTCGTCGAGTCGGTGGCCGGTGAAGAGCTCGGCCAGCATTTGTCCGCATTCGCTTTCCAGTTCGCTCTCCTGCGAGGAGTTTGAACTGAATGACAGCATCGTGAGCTTTCCGTCCACCTTGGTGACCACCAGGTACTTCTTTGTCATAATACCTTTCATTAGAAGCATGAAGCATGCCAGTGGGGCGACAATGAGGAAAACTGGCTCAGGAAAGCTGAAATGCCCACTTTTCCCTGTTCCGAAGTGGTTGATTCGTCTGATATTTTGCCCCAGTCGGGTCAGGGACACGGTCCCGTTCCGGCATTCTACTGTCGGCGGCGTCAGCTGATTGTCGCCGGGACTTATTGCCTCGCCGCTCAGAATGAGTCGCAGAAATGCCTCGCCTCAGTCACTGAAAGAGCGGAGGAACGGAATTATGGATTTCTGGCAAAGTCCCGCCAGCGCTCCAGCGACGAAGTTGCTGAGACGGCGGCCAGGAACTCCTGATCCGGAACGGCATTTGCCACCGAGGGAGCCTCGTTCACTTCGTGCTCCAGGCAGTCGGTTACGTGAACTACAGTGACAGCGGGGACTGTTTCGTCGTTGGCGCCGGCCGGGGCGTGGTGCCAGCGGACCGGTTGCACGACAGCTTTCGGGAGCTTCCAGCGGCTCAGGAGATACCCACCCGCCTCGGCATGATCGAACCCGAAGACCTTCTGTTCCGCATCGAAAGAAGCAAGATTCTCCGATTTGACCAGTCGTGAAACTTCCCGGTATTTGTCCGGCATCTCGTTGGCCATCATTAACTTGCCGATATCGTGGAGGAAGGCTGCGGTCGCAATGTGATCTACTCCGTCCCGGTTGAAGCGCTCAGATACGGCAATCCGGCGTGCCAGGGCCGCACAGTTCATGCTGTGACGCCAGAGGCCTGCGACCGCCAGACCGGCCATCTTCTTGGCCTCGAACATGGAGAAGACTTCCACTGACAGAACGAAACTTCGAAGCATCTCCAGGCCCATCAAGAGGATGGCCCGCTCGATGCTCGAGATCTGGCGGGACAGACCGAAATAAGCGGAGTTCACGATCTGAAGGATCTTGGAAGTCATGGCCAGATCCTTGGAGATGATCTGGGCGATTCGAACTGCCGAGACGTCAGGGGACCGCAACTCCTCCGTCAACTGGAGGTACAGGGATGGCAGACTGGGCAGGGAACCCATGTTCCCGACAAAGCGTTCCAGTTCGCTCTGTACCGCATCCCCCGACTCCGAAGAGTGGTTTGCCGCGGTATCGTTGCTTGGCCCGGAAAGATTCATTCCGCTACTCCAGTACTGGCAAGCATGATACTTCGCTTCCCCGACGGAACGCAAAACCCGCACCCGCCCCCGAGTTTCCTCCCGACTGTCCCAACGTTGAGACCAACTTCAGGGAAACGCCTGGCTCTCCTTTATGTCAATTGAGTGGTCTTCGACTACTGGGATTGGTCGAGCAGGACGCTCTTCACCATGTCCACCAGCTTTCGTGGTGTAAATGGCTTTTCAAGGAAGGGAACTCCGGGGCTGGATTCTTCGAGTTCACGGGAGTACCCGGAGATGAAGAGTACCTTGAGGTTGGGATTGGCCTCCAAAAGGCGGCCGTACAGTTCCATTCCGCCCATCCGCGGCATGACCACATCGCTCAAAAGCAGGTCGATCTGGTGTGAGTTCGCTTGGAAAATCTCTTCTGCTACTTCTGGCTGATCGGCCGCAAACACCTTGAATCCAGCGTTCGACAGAGATCTCTCAAGGAGTCTCAAAATGCTGACCTCGTCGTCAACCAACAGAATCCCCAGGGAGCGGAAAGGATCAGCCTTCCCTCCCGGGATGGAATGGGCGGCATCATTTTCGAGGACGGGGAACCGCATCCCAATCACCATGGTGTGGCCCTGCCCCGTGGTAACTTGCCCGACTCCTCCGAGTTGTTTGACTCCCGTGAGAAGTGTCTCCAGCTGAGTGCCATTTTCAGAGGCATCCTCGTACGCGCTGGTGGTCCGTTCGACCGGCATTTCTCCAGAGCCTGCATCAGAAGCCGCTGAATCGAGGCACAGTTGCACGACCGCGAACTCGGTTCTCTTGGCTTCGCGGTTGCCATCGGGAACGGCTTCAGAATGTTGAGATGTGTGAATTCGCAGAGTCCCCCCGGCAGGCAGTGCTTCGCGAGTGTGAAGCGCCACGTTGACCAGGAGTTGGCCGATCTGCCCGGGATCCGCCAGAATTGGACCCAAGCGTGGGTCAGCCTCGCATTCGAGTTCAATCTGCGGCCCAAGCAAGCGCTCCAGAATCGTCTGCATCGCTTCCAGTTCCTGGTTGAAACTGAGCGGTTGGGGCCTCAGGTTTTGTCGCTTCCGGAAGGTGAGGATCTGCTCGGTCAGGGCCGCCGCTCGGGAGGTTGCGGATTCGATTTCCCGCAGATGCATGTCGATCGGCGAGTCGCCTGGAGTGATTCCTGAGGCCATTTCCACGTGGCCTTTGATTACCGTCAGCAAGTTATTGAAGTCGTGGGCGACTGACTCGGCTATGTGCCCGACCGCCTCGAACCGCTTTGCGCGATCCAGTTGCTGTTCCCGAAGGCCCAGCGTGGATTGGGCATTGAAGCGGATGCGCTCCTGGATTTCGAGCTCTTCCAGTCTGCGGGAAAGTTCTTCGTTGGCTCTGAATGCCGTCTTCAAAAAGAGTTCCGGGGTCGAGCCTTCAAGGTCAAACAGAGCGGCCCGCTCTTCGAAACGGCACAGGAGCTCCTGTCCCAGTTGGAACACGTCCTCGGCACTGACTCCGATGACGCGCGGTAAGACGGAGAGCGTGAATTCAGGCTTGGGATTGCCGCTGGCCCCGAGACGCACCAGATGAGCCAGTGCGTTGGCTGCCTTCAGAGTGAGCAGGTGTCTGGCCATCGGGGCGTCGGACAAGGTTCGCATGTCACGATGATGCTCTGAAACGGGAAAACGCAACTTCTCGGGGAATCCCCAGGTATCGAGGAGCAGTCCCCCCACCGTTGGATGGTCGGTGTCGATCATCTTCCGTTCCAGAATGTGGAGTGGTGTCATCGATTCCTCGGCGGCAGCCAGGAGTTCGAGGTAGAGTTCCGAGTTCCACTGGAGAAAGATGAACTTGCCGATGTCGTGGATAAGACCGGTGATGAAGGCCGCCTTGGGATCACCGGTACGCAGTTTCTCCGCCAACAACTCGTTGCCGATTCCACAGGCCAGGCTGTGCTGCCAAAGCAGAGTGAATCGCTCTCTTGCCCCGGTGGGGCTTCTTTCGAGAAAGAGCTTGGAGATGACTACGGACAGTGCGATGCATCGCACCATGTCTACTCCAAGGAGAGTCATCGCCCGGGGTAGTGATGCGATCTTGCCGGAGCAGCCGAGCCAGGCTGAATTGGCGGTTCTCAGTACCTTGGCGCTCAGCGCCGGGTCACTCTCGACCAACGTGCCGATTTCCTCGCTGTCGGAGTCAGCCCTACGCGTGGCCTCGATCACCCGGATCGCAACGGAGGGAACCGTGTCCAGGTTCTTGAGATGGTTGATGAACTGCTGTGGAAACGTTTCCATATATTGCCAGCTTCCAGCCTCAACTGCCGGATCCTCGTTCTCCGGCTCCCCACTTTCCGGTCTCGATACCCAAAATCAGCGCCGGGAGGCTCCCGATTGATTTCCTAAGATTCCGACAACTATTTCGACCGAATTTGCCCCCTTCATTAGGACGGTTGCTCCGCCTGGATGGTAGCTCGTGAGCATAAATCCAGGATATCGGCCTGTTTCTTTGATCAAATCGTCTCTTAACACTAAAGGATTGAGGAGACCTGCCGATAACCTGAGTTGGATGAAGTGGTAAGGTCGGGGCTGATGGAAAAAACCTCTCCAAAAAAGCCCTCCTAAGAAAGAAACCCGCTACGATCAGCCCCGCCTAACCATCCCTCTCGCGAAGATCTCTATCCTCGCCCTGTTCTGCAGGTAGGAAAACAGATAGGAAAATCCCTACAAGTCAGCCGTGGAATTGAAGATAGAAGCAGAGAAAGCTCGCGCGCCTATAAGCATTTTGAGGAATCGTCCGATATACACATCGGCAATTCGACCGTTTCGAGCAACACGGAGGAAGCATGAAGATATTGACGGTTGACGACAGTCGCATGATCCGAACTCTGGTACGGAAGTACCTCTCAAACTTAGGTCTTCAGATCGTTGAGGCGGCTGACGGTCAGGCAGGCCTGGAGGCCGCAAAAGCTGAGAATCCTGACTTGATTATTCTGGATGTGAACATGCCGATCATGGATGGGCCCGACATGCTTCGGGCACTTCGCAGCGACCCGGCTAACAAGCAATTAAAGGTCTTGATGTTGACTGCGGAATCGAGTCAAAAACTGGTTCTGGAACTGATTAAGCTCGGGATTTCTGATTACATCGTGAAACCTTTCGAGGAAGAGCTCCTTGTCAAAAAGGTGGCCAAGATTCTCCAGTTCGACCCGAAAGGTTCGGCTGGGAACGGAGAGAAGAGTGGCCTTAAGAAGGTGCTCGTTGTCGATGACAACGAGAGTGTACTTGTTGTGGCTCGAAGGTTTTTGGCCGGTGTTGCCGAGGTCGTGACCACAACTCATCCGGAGAAGGCACTTCAGTTGGCCAGTCAGCACTCTCCCGATGTGGTTCTACTGGATTTTCAGACGGATGCTGTTGGTGTTTTGAATCTCCTCAAGAATGAAAGTGCTCTGGCCTCTTCCAGGTTCGTATGCCTAACCACGAAATCGAACGTGGATGAACTCGCGGACCCTCAGTCGCTAGGGTTCTCGGAAGTACTTTTCAAACCTTTCGACAAAGAGTCATTAACGAAGTCAGTTGAAGGAGGGGCGTAGGTGACCGCCTCTGATGAGCAAGAGCTGGCGATGTTGACACAGCACCATTGAAGGGAGCAATAGAGCGATGATAACGATTGATGGCGGCGAACTGACTCGTTCAGTTCAGCAAGTTTTCAGTTCGATGCTTGGCCTGCAGTTGGCCTCGATCAACGGTGACAGGCCCCCCGATTTCCCGCCGGAGAGAAAAGTCTCAGCTGCCGTGGGTATTAGCGGCGAGTGGAATGGCGCCGTCGTACTTGAGTGTGGCACGGTGACTGCGTGTCATCTTACAGGGGTGATGATGGGCTCTTCTCCTCCCCCCGCGGTGGATGAAGTTGTAAAGGATGTGGTCGGCGAACTGACCAATATGATTGCCGGGAATTTCAAGACCTGTCTTCCCGGTCATTCCACTCTCACTCTGCCCTGCATCATTGAGGGTTCGGACTACTCGATGGACATAATTCAGGGTCAGCGAGTAGTCACCCAGTCGATGCTCTGTGAAGGAAAAGGGATCGTCCTCTCCGTCATCAAGGCCAACGGAAGATCCTGATTGGACTTGGGCGGGAACCGCTCAACGCGAGCACTGAATAACGCAAGGTCAGGCAAAATGGACAATATGAAGAAGTCAGAAGGAGCTCAGCTCAATCCTGAAACGGATGCCCTGTCTTCCCGCCTGAACGATCTGGCGGCGCGGCTCCTGCAATTTGGGGCTGAAGATACGCAGGAACTCGAGGAAGTCCGCGAGGAGTTGCTCGAGTTGGCACGGAATTCGGAAGCTGACGAGGAAATCCGGAACCTTTCTGCTGAGGCTCTTTTCAAGTTGGATGAGTTGCTCTACGGCAAGCCCGGGGATGGAGCGGCCGTTCTTGGGGCGGTAACCGGCCTCGTCGAGCGAGCGATTGAGATTCGAATGCAGGCGTTTGCAGGAGAGCCGGCTTCACCGTCGGCGCCACCTGAAGCTCAGGCAAGGGTGTCGCAGGGAGACTCGAATCCCACTCCTGAGGCTGATGCCAAAGAGTACCCGTTCCCGGATCAACTACCGGCAGACGCCGATCTTGACCTCCTCAAGGATTTCGTAACCGAGTCGCTCGAATTGATTGAGGCAGCGGAGGCTTCGCTCCTTGCACTCGAGGTTGACCCGGACGACAAGGAATCGGTGAACACCGTGTTTCGGGCATTCCACACGATCAAGGGGACTTCGGGGTTTCTTGGTCTGCCTCCCATCAAGGAGATGGCCCACCTGGCGGAGTCCTTGCTGAGCCGAATCCGCGACGGTGAAATTCGCTACTCTGGCGGTTATGCCGACCTTTCGCTGCGTTCAGTAGACATCATCAAGGAGTTGATCGGGGAAGTTGACTCCGCCCTGACCGGAGACTCGATGATCAAGCCGGCCGGCTACGATGATCTCTGTGAAATATTGAAGGATCCCAATCGTGCCGGGGTTTCTGAAAAGTCCGATCCCGGGGACAGTGTTCCTCGACTGGGCGATCTGCTCGTCTCGCAGGGCTGCGTCGATCGTGATGACGTGGAAACTGTAGCAGCAGAGGGAAAAGGGACGCCTTTGGGAACGAGCCTGGTTAAAGCCGGGAAGGTCAAATCGTCCGTCGTTGCCCAGGCTCTCCGAACTCAAAAACGCATCTCATCACCATCGGAATCGGTCAGTGACTCTTCGGTTCGTGTCCGGACTGACCGGCTCGATCGCTTGATCGACATGGTTGGAGAATTAGTGATCTCTCAATCCATGGTGGCCCAGGACGGGACGGTACGGGATGGGCGGCACCAGGATCTGGCTCGCAAGACCTCGCAGGTGGGGAAGATCGTTCGCGAGTTGCAGGATCTGTCGATGTCGCTGCGCATGGTTCCCTTGAAGCCGGCTTTTCAGAAGGTTGCCCGCCTGGTTCGCGATCTTGCCGCAAAGGGGGGGAAGAAAGTCCTCCTGGAGACCTTTGGGGAGGATACGGAAATCGACCGGAACATGGTCGATGTCATCCGTGATCCGCTCGTTCACATGGTTCGAAACGCTGTTGATCACGGAATCGAGACCCCTCAGGATAGGCTCGCCGCCGGCAAGACGGAGGAAGGCACGGTAACGCTTTCCGCCCACCACAGTGGCGGAAGCGTCGTGGTTGAGCTGCGGGACGACGGCAAGGGTTTGAACAAGCAAAGGATTATCGACAAAGCCGTGAAATCCGGCCTGATCGAATCCGCCACTGGAATGTCGGACAGTGAGATTTACAACCTGATCTTTCGCCCTGGGTTTTCGACTGCGGAACAGGTGACTGACGTCTCGGGCCGGGGCGTCGGGATGGACGTTGTGCGGCGGAACATCGAGATGCTGCAGGGCCGGGTGGACATCTTTTCGGAGCCCGGCAAGGGCTGCTCTTTCAAGATGATCCTTCCGCTGACCATGGCGATTACGGACGGGATGTTGGTCCAGGTTGGTGAAGAACGCTACATCATTCCGACCGTTAATATCGTGAAGACGTTCCAGCCCCGGCGCGAACAACTGTCCACGGTTGCCGGAAAGGGGGAAATGGTGATGATGAGGGGAGAACTCCTCCCGCTTTACCGCCTCCACCGGCTGCTCAGCATTGAGGGTTCGACCACGGATCCTACCAGGGGACTCCTCGTCATTGTTGCGGTCGGTGACACGAAGTACGGCTTGCTGGTCGACGAACTCCTCGGACAGCAGCAGGTCGTTGCCAAGTCGCTGGGTAAAGGGATCGGCAAGGTGCGCGGAATTTCCGGGGCTGCGATTCTCGGAGACGGCCGGGTGGGACTGATCCTGGACGGAAGTGAAACCGCGAAGCTGGCGCGCCACGAATTCGGGGCGACGGAAGCAACCGCCGATTCCTATCTTAGTGCCGCAGTCTAGCGTGCAATATCACGAGAGATGAGGGTGAACATGGCTATTGCAAAGTCAACTGTCGAGACCGATGCTGCTGTTGAAAGGGAAGTCCGGAGTTTTCTGACTTTCTCTCTGGGATCCGAACAGTACGGTGCGGAGATTCTGAAGGTCCAGGAAATCATCGGATTGTTGCCGATTACCCGAGTTCCGAACACGAATCACTACATCCGGGGACTGGTGAACCTTCGAGGAAAGATTCTTCCGGTTATCGATACCCGCCTGCGGTTCGGAATGGAGAGCCAGGAAGCAACCGAGGAGTCCTGCATCATCTTCGTACGGGTGGACGGGATGGAAACCGGATTACTCGTGGACCGGGTTTCGGACGTGCTCGATATCGCCGACGAGGATATCGAAAAAGATCAGACTCTGAGTTGCGACTATCTGCTTGGGATCGGCAAGGTTGACGGGAAAGCCAAGTTGCTGCTGGATCTCGAACGCCTTTGCGAGGTCTGAGGGGATCCCTTCAACATATAAGGTTGGTTCCCGGAAACGTCGGGTTTGAAAGAGGACCTGTCAGCTGATGACTTACTCGGCAATTAACGATTTTGAAGTTCGAAGTTTTGTGCTCTCCAGTGACGAGTTTGAGCGGGTTTCTGGACTGGTCCAGGAAATCTGTGGGATCCACCTGAAAGAGGGCAAGGAGGACCTGGTCAAGGCGAGGCTCAGTCGAAGACTCAGAACCTTGAGGATGAGAAGTTTTTCCGAGTACTTCGATTATGTCGAGGGGGATGCGAGCCGTCAGGAGCTGGCGGAGCTGGTTGATCTGATTACCACAAACAAAACCCAGTTTTTCCGCGATGCGGAGCAGTTCACGTTCCTGGCCAGGAACGTCTATCCGGCTTTCACTAACTCTGGAATGCGGCGGGTCCGAATCTGGTCTGCGGGATGCTCCTATGGGCAGGAGCCCTACAGTATGGCGATCGACATGACGGAAGCGATTCCGGACGTGGCCAAGAGAGATATCAAGATTCTCGCAACCGATATCTGTCGCCCCGCAGTGGAGTCAGCTGCCGAGGGCAAGTACCGGGCCAACGCGCTCGAGGGCCTGACCGACAGCCAGGTCCGACGCCACTTCAGGAGGGCTGACAAGGACATTGTGCGAGTTAACCCGAATCTCCGCGCGATGATTCACTTCGCCTGGCTCAATCTCCAGACGGATTGGCCAATGCGAGGACCGTTCCAGGTGATCTTTTGCCGCAATGTGATGATTTACTTTGATCGCCCCACGCGGGAGCGATTGGTTAACCGGTATTGGGAGCTCTTGGCCCCAGGGGGGATCTTCTGTGTTGGTTTGTCGGAAGGGTTGACCGGGCTAAAGCACCGGTTCAAGTACGTGCAGCCGGCCGTGTACACAAAGGAGTGAAGGGCCGCTTCGGAGTAATTTTGAAGTGAAACATGTAGTTGGAATTGCGGACTTCAAGGTGTCCGATTGTCCAGACGATGTCGTGATTACATACGCGCTGGGCAGTTGCCTCGGGATTACCATCTACGATCCCGTCGCCCGAGTGGGGGGATTACTCCATGTCATGCTGCCGATTTCGACGGTGAGCCCGGAAAAGGCTGCCGATAAACCTTGCATGTTTGTTGACACTGGAGTACCACTCTTATTCCGGGAGGCGTACAAATATGGAGCCCAGAAGGAGCGGATTCTGGTTGCGGTCTCGGGTGGGGCGAGCCTGAGGAGTTGTGGGTCCGACTGTTTTGAGATTGGGAAGCGAAACATTCTCATGTTGCGGAAGATCCTCTGGAGAAACGGCGTTCTGTTGAGGGCCGAGGACACTGGAGGCAATCACTCGCGCAACATGTCGGTGGAATTGAAGAAGGGGATTGTTACCGTTTTCACCTATAACGGTGAGAAGGGGAAAGAAGAGAGGGTTTACGAATGTCTCTGAACATTTTGGTTGTGGACGACAGTGCCACGATGCGCAAAATGATCATCCGGACCCTCCATTTGAGCGGACTGCCGCTCGGCGAGATCTTTGAGGCATCCAACGGGCATGAGGGACTGCTGGCGTTGGCGAAGAATCGGGTTGATCTGGCGTTAGTCGATATCAACATGCCCGAGATGAACGGTGAGGAGATGATTTCGCGGATCCGGAAGAACCCGACTTTCAAGGGGCTTCCAATTGTGGTCGTGTCGACGGAGGGGAGTACGACGAGGATATCGGCGCTCCTCAGCAACCATGGGGTTGGATTTGTACACAAACCGTTCACTCCCGAGCGCCTCAGTCAGATGGTGCACGAAGTGACGGGAGGGGAGTATGGAGAAGAACCTGAAGGGCCATCTTTCCCAGTCAGCGGTCCTGACTTTTGAAGAATTGACGTTCATGTTCACGGATGCCGAACCCGACCCGGCGCAGCTGGAAGCCCCTTTCGAAGCTGGCGCCAGACTCTGGTTCCGAGGTCCCATCCAGGGGGCGTTGACCGTTTGCCTCTACGGAAACGTGTTGCTGGCGTTGTCCCGAAACATGTTGGCCGAAAAGGAAAATCCCAGCCGGGAAATGCAGTTGGACACCCTGAAAGAAGTTGTCAACGTGATTTGTGGGAACTTGCTTCCCCGGATCGGCGGAGAAGACGCCGTCTTCGACCTGAATCCTCCTGACGTTGTCACCTCCGGTGATCCTGCTGTCAAAGAAGGGACCCAGAGTTATTCCGTCATCCTCGGGCTGGAGGGCGGAAGGGCCGAACTCATCCTCGATCTGGTCGTCGAAATGGACCATTGAGATTGGAGGCAGACTTGATTCGAGTTCTGGTAGTAGATGATTCAGCGATCGTGCGAAAGGTCCTTACCGAGGAGCTTTCGAAATATGACGACATTGAGGTCGTAGGCAGTGCCATCGACCCGTATGTCGCGCGTGACAAGATTCTGAAGCTCGAACCAGACGTGCTCACGCTGGACATTGAAATGCCGCGGATGGATGGACTCACTTTTCTGGGCCACCTCATGCGGCAGCATCCATTGCCCGTGGTCGTCGTCAGTTCGTTGACGCCGCGTAACAGCGAGACCGCGCTGAAGGCTTTGAGAATGGGGGCAGTCGAAGTTCTTGCTAAGCCCGATAACCGTTTCTCTACGCCGGACAGCCAGTACTTGGCCAGCGTCATCCGGGCCGCATCCCGGGCCCGGATCCGGAAGGTCCACCGCGACGATTCCGCTCCTGGCGATCTGGAAACTGTTGTTTCCCAGGGCTTGGCCGGGATTGAAACGACGCACAAGGTTCTGGCGATTGGAGCTTCCACCGGAGGGACGAACACCATTGAAGCGATCATGCGGGTACTCCCCGCGACGACTCCTGGTACGGTGATCGTTCAGCACATGCCTCCCGATTTCACTCGGATTTTTGCCGAGCGACTCGACTCGATTTGTAAAATGAGTGTCAAGGAAGCCCGCGACCTGGACACGGTTGTACCGGGAGTTGCCCTGGTCGCCCCGGGTGGCTTCCACATGCTCCTGGAACGAAGTGGAGCTCAGTTCCGGGTGCGAATCAAGGACGGCCCAAAGGTCCATTATCAGCGTCCTGCAGTCGATGTGCTTTTCTATTCCGTGGCCAGGAACGCCGGGCGCAATGCGACCGGAGTCGTTCTCACCGGCATGGGTGCCGACGGTGCCAAGGGACTGCTTGCAATGAGAGAGGCAGGTGCTCGAACGATTGCACAGGATGAAGAAAGCTCGGTTGTTTTCGGGATGCCCAAGGAATCGATCAGGCTGGGCGCCGCCGAGAGAATTCTGAGCCTCTCCCAGATTCCTGCAGCGATTCTGCAGTCCTTCAGTTCCAGGAGAAGCTCTGAAAGCCCGGTCGCATGTTGAAATCATGGGCTAAAGGTTTCTCGGAATGAGCCGATTACTCCAGATGAACTGACGTGATCATCTACCCCGTTCAGGAGGAACCAAAATGAGGATGGCAATAACTGCTGAAACACCGAATCCGCAAGTGAACGATGTCGAATTGAGTCTGGGTGGCAAATACGTAACCTTCTACCTCGAAAACGAAGAGTATGGGCTGCCCATTATGGCGGTTCGAGAGATCATCGGAATGGTGCCCGTGACGCCTGTTCCTCAGACTCCCTCCTATGTCAGAGGCGTAATCAACCTCCGCGGAACAGTGATTCCTGTGATTGACCTGAGAATGCGGTTCGGCATGAATCATGCCGATTCCAGCCGGGAGAACTGCATCATCGTGGTTCGGGCCCATGGTACCGACACAGGAATTGTTGTCGACAGAATGTCCGAAGTCGTAAATATCGATTCTGATGACATTCAGAATCCCCCTGCGATGAGCGGCGACCAAAGCACGGATTTCATCCTGGGCATCGGCAGGGCGGAAGAACGCGTCAAGCTGCTCTTGGACATTGAGAAGGTGGTTTCCCATAGTGATTTGACTGTGGCTCAGTCCGCCGCTGCCGGTTCAGTCCAGCTGAACTGAATATGTGGCCCCTCCCTGTTAAGCTTCGCTTGACATTAGTCGCGATGAACTAAAGAATCGGCTCGCAGGCGGGGGGTGTCTATTTGCTGCGGTTTGGTCGGCTTCTAATACTTGTTTGTTGGGTTCTTTCGACTGGCTTTGTCGGCGCGCAAAGCCAGTCGGTTGGCTTCCAGATCGTGGTCCTCGAAAAGGGCCGGAGAATAACTGTTCGCTCCGCCCCGGAGATCCGCGACGTTACCGTGATCGGCAGTTTCCCTGCGGGCGACTCGTTCCCCTACCTCGGAGAATCTGGGGACTGGTTCCAGATTTCTCTTCCTTCCGGCGAATCCGCATGGGTCAACCGCAACTTTGCGCGCGTCGAGACCATCCCGGATGCGGTCAGAGTGACTGGCAGTGCAGTCGCTGTTTTCGCGGAGCCGGATCCATCAAGCAGCGTCATTGCCAACCTTGAGTCGGGAAGAGTGCTGAACCAAGTCTCCTCTCAAGACGGGTGGGTTCAGGTTGAGTATCGGACCAACCGACGGGGATGGGTTCGGAGTGAATCGCTGGAGTCTCTCGGCGCCGCCAATGAAGTGCAGACGGAGCCGGATGCTGAAAGCCCAGCTGCAGTTGCCGAGAAGCCCTCGGGCGAGGAGCCGATCCCGACCGGCGGAGAGACCTCGCCGGAAGGTACCGGGACGGGAGGTGCAGAGGAAGCAATCCGATCCTATCGGTATATCCTCGGGATGAATCCGGATGACGGAGTAGCTCACTTCGAACTGGGATCCGCCTTGGAGCGGTTAGGCCAGCTTGAAGAAGCACGAACTCACTTTCGACGGGCGGCCGACCTGGGGGAGCGTTCCGATGAAGCTCTGCGCCGGGCCGCCGCCATTTCGGATCAGATCGTTGTTGCCCGGCAGGAGTCGCTGCCGGTGACACCCAAGACTCCTGATGTCACCCCGAAACCGTCTCCTGAACAGAGCTCTCCGAGTGAGGAAACCTGGTCGCAGAACCAGCTTCTCGTCATCGTCGCCGCCATTTGCTTGGTCGTTGCCGGGGGGAGTATCTGGTATTTCAGGAGCCGTAAGGTCCGCAACGTGGAAAGGCTTCTTCGACTCGGGCAGGGATTCGGCGAATCATCCGATCTGACTTCGAGTCGGGACTTCCTCAAACAGCTCGAGGCCGCCCGAAGTCGCCAGCAGGAAGTCGGCAATTCGCTTGACCGTCGGTTTCAGGAGTTGAAGAAAGTCCTTGCCCCTGCCGTAGATCCTTCGGGCGGGACGGCAGACGAAGCCCACCTGAAGAGAATCAACGAAGTGGGCAAGTTTATTGAAGAGCAACAGGCACGGATTAACGCGCTCTCCGACTTGCTTTCGCTCCAGAACGAGAAGCTTGCAGCTGAGGAAGAGGAGATCAAACTCCTGCGTAAACTCCTGACGCGCAACTAACGCATGTATTCTTCGAGGAGATTCATGCGGCGAAGTTTCTCAACCAGGGTCGTGCGCTTGAGGTAGAGGAGTCGAGCCGCCTTGCCCTTGTTCCCCCCGGTGCGTTCCAACGACTGGCAAATCAGATTTCGTTCAACTTCGCTGACGACCTGATTTAGGTCGATACCCTCTTCAGGCAGGTGAAGCAGGGCCTCGAGTTGCGAGCCGTGGACAGAGGCACCAACCTTCTCATCGAGCGTCGGGAGATCTTCGACGTGGATTACATCCCGCTCCCCCGAGAGAATGAAACCCAGTTCGATCACGTTCTTCAGTTCCCGGATATTGCCCGGCCATTCGTGATGAGTGAGGGCCCGTAGCGCGTTCGGATCCAGTGTCTTTGGAACTTCCTGGTACTGCCGGGCGAACAGTTTGAGGAAGTGCTGGGTCAGCAGCGGGATGTCGGCCTTTCGCTCCCGAAGCGGCGGAGTGCGAATGGGAACGACGTTGAGCCGGTAGAATAGGTCTTCGCGAAATTCGCCGTCTTCAATTTTCTTCCGGATGTCAGCGTTGGTCGCGGCGATGATCCTGAAATCGACCGAGATACTCTGGTTGCTGCCGAGGCGCTGCACGATGCGATCTTCCAGCACTCGGAGAAGTTTGACCTGCAGCGAGGGAGGCATCTCTCCGATCTCATCGAAAAAGACAGCCCCGTTGTTGGCTTCCTCCAGCCGTCCCATCCGGCTCGTCTTGGCGTCCGTATAGGCTCCCCGGACGTGGCCGAAGAGCTCATCTTCCAAAAGGTTTTCGGGGATGGCCCCGCAGTTGATCGCCACGAACGGCTTATCGCGGCGACTGCTCATCTCGTGGATTGCCCGGGCAACGAGTTCTTTGCCGGTTCCACTTTCCCCGGTTATGAGGACTGGGGGAGATCTGCGCGACACAATTCGGATCAAATGAATCAACCCTCGGAGGGCTTCACTTTCCCCCACGATTTCAGGCGGCCAGTCGCCTCGAATCGGCTCCGCCGGTTCTTGGTGACTCTCCTGCTCTCGGGAGCGCTTCTTCATCACCGCAGCGATCCGCTCTTCCAGTTCGTGCATCCTGAATGGCTTTGATATGAGATCCGCTGCACCTTTGCGCATGGCGGATGCAGCAACGCCCATGTCCTGGACCCCCGTCATGAGCATCACTTTGGTGAGCGGGGACCGCCGCTGGATCTCGTCAAATACGGCCAACCCATTGTCATCAGGCAGGAGATAGTCACAAAGGACAAGATCAAAAGTCTGGGACGTGATCAGAGCTTGAGCTTCGGCAACGGTACCTGCGCTGTGAACTTCCCAACCCCACTGTTCAAAGAACTTCTTCAGCAACGCGGACAGGGTTTCGTCGTCTTCGAGCAACAGGACGGACTTGTCTTCGGAAGTGCTAGCGGACATCAGGGTTCCTTCCGCCTCCGCAGGGCAACGTATCAGACATCGGCCCTTATCATGGACTGGATAGCCCAAATAAATCAAATCTTCCTTCATCCAACCCTAAAGTGAACAGGCAAACCGGTCGATAAGGAGATTGGGAAACCAAGGACGGTTAACCATGGAAATAGTTCGGCTTATCAATGTTGAAAGGATCTCTGGGAGATTACCGTCCGACCAGGACAAGGCTAAGAGCAAAGATCGAAAGAGGGACGATTCCGGAGATCGGCAGGAACTCTCGATGGAGGTCAAGAAAGACGAGCGGGCGAGTGAGTATAAGGCGCCCATCAATTTCGAATATCTTCCTTCAGGCAGAATCCTCCTCAACCGGGACGCCCGAAAACAGGTAATTGATTTCTTTGAGTAGTGGGAGCCCATGTGACACGCGTTGTCTCTGCAACAAACAGTATTCAGTTGCTCTTGGTAGATGACGATCGGGATTTGGGAGATGTCCTGGCGGAATTCCTCAAGTCAAAGGGGCTTTCTATCACCAGTGCCAGCACATGTCTCGAGGCCAAGGCTCACCTGCAAGCCGAGCGCAGCCATTTTGACATTGTCCTAACGGACCTGCGGCTTCCAGATGGGGATGGCTTGAGCCTGATCGAGGCAGCAAAGCTGAAGAATCCGGTCGTCCTGGCGGCCCTGATGACTGGATATGCGTCACTCGAAACGGCACTCAAGGCAATCCAACTGGGTGCCTACGACTACATCACAAAGCCGTTCAGTCTGAATGAAATCGAGATCCTGATCCGCAACATGTGCGACAAGATCCGGCTGGAAGAGAAGGCCCTGCGAGCCCAGCGCGAGAGCGAAGTCGCCAACGAGAAGCTGCGCGAAATCTATGGAAAGATCGACACCCTGCACGACGAGAAGATTGAGCTGATGCGGCTCAACCGCGAGATGAAACGGGAATTCGCGAGCCTGTCCAACAAGGTGGACCAGGTGATGCAACTCCTTCAGGTGATATTCCCTCAGGCCAACCGCAGCCGCTGGACCGAATCCGCCCAGGCACTGAGGGAATAGAGAAGTCTCCCCTAAGCCGATCGGTGAGCTGCCACAGCCTCACGTTTCCTGATCAACAACCCCCCCCCGTTGTTTGCTGATCCGACAAGGCTCTTCCACTCATTTTTGGATGTTCCGAATCTGCCGATTGCGGATCTGATCAGAGATCCTGACTTTCCGACAATTTCCTGTCACTCCTCACGAAAGTTTGACTCCTCCGTCAGGAGAATGACGAAACGGTGAGGCCCGAAGTTGGGCCCTCGGCCCCTGCGTGTGTTCAGTGACCAGCTTCCTTTATGAAACCATAAATTGTTTTAATGCAGCGTTTTACGTGGAGTTTATTGCAGCTTTTCGGGGCCCTTTCGACGGGGTGGCACGCGTCGTGCTTGGTGTCTGCGTGGGATGACCATGAAAGCAAGTAGTCCACAGCAAGTCATGAAACCCGGAGAGAAGACGATGGCTGAGACTCTGACAGCGAATGATGAGAGCAGGACCTGTGAAATCGATGAGGTTGCCCGGCTTCAAGCACAATTGAGGCTGACTGAGGCAAAGAATCGGGAGTTGGTAGCATTCAAAGAGGAACTCCAGAAGGAGATAGTAGACCTGCTCGCGATTGGGGAAGTAGCTCGCTCGATTGCGAGCACACTCCTGATCGAGGAGGTCCTGACCGAGATTCTCCAGGGGATAAGACGGACTCTCTCTCTGGATCAAGTGATTCTTTCTCTTGTTCACTGCGAAGCTCAGCACGAAGAAGTCAAGCTTGCGGTCGGTGTCCCCATCAATGCGATCCGCAAAGCCCGGTGGCCAATTTCGACGGAGAGCAACGTCTGGAGAGAGTTGCAGCGCGAGAAATCGCCGATAGTCATAGACTCCGGTCAGGAAACGGATTTGCCCCCCTTCATTCGGGAGGTTTTTGATTCGGAATTCGTCAAGGCTCCAATGATTGCCAAGGACGAAATCATCGGGACGATCATGGTTTCCCGCCTTGGGAGGCCCATCTCGGACCGTGACCTCAGGCTGCTTCGGATCCTGGTTGAGTACGCCGCCATCGCAGTCGAGAACGGCCGGCTCTACTACGACGTCATCCGTTCGCAGGACGAACTTCAAAGGACCCAGGAACAGTTGGTGGATGCCGAGCGGTTGGCCGCGATTGGACAGTTGGCTGTCAGCATCAACCACGAAATCAACAATCCGCTCTGCACGATCAACATGAGTGCACAACTCCTTCGTATCGAGTTGGCCCAGCGTTCCCCGGAGAGTCTGTCCCGGCTGGACGGAATTGAGCAGGCCGTGCAGCGGATCCTGAACGTAACCCAGAAGGTCTCGAAGATGAGTAAATTGCGCTCAACGGAGTACCTTCCCAACCAGATGATGATCGACTTAAAATGACCGCGACGGCGACTTCCTCCAATCAAGCTGAACTACTTCTCAGCGCGTTCAACTCGTTTAACGAGGTGTCGAACGCCCTTGAGTCGGCCTACGGCGAACTTCACCTGCGCGTCCAGTCCTTGTCTCAACAGCTGGAGCAAAGTAACTATTACCTTACGACAGTGCTCCAGAACCTCCCCTGTGGCGTCCTGGTCGTTGATCCCGAGCGAATGGTGACAACGGTGAACGAGGAAGCCCGGACCCTCTTTGAGATCGGGGACCGCCGCCTGCCCTTCCCGGTGACCGCGATTCTGGAGAATGCAGAGTTCAGCGAGAGGGCTGCCAGCCTGTCTGCCGACGGGGATGCCGCGACCGAAATCACCTTCAACGGGCGCCAGCAGCGCACGCTGCATTGCAGTTGGTCACGGCTCAGGGGCGGAGAGCGGATTCTGGTGGTTCAGGACGTGACCCGTGTGAAGTTGTTGGAGAAGCGCATGCGGGAGACGGAGCGTCTCGCAGCCATGGGTGAGATGGCGATGGAAGTCGCCCATGAGATTCGCAACCCGTTGGGGGCGCTCGAACTGTTTGCCTCGCTTCTTGCCGAGGATGACCTTGAGGCGGGAGACCGTCTTCTCTACTCGAACAATGTGCGCATCGGTATCCGCTCACTCAACACGGTTTTGAACAACCTCCTCTGTGTTCGCCGTACTCCGAACCCGGCGCTGATCTCCGTTTCCCTCGCAGCGGTGCTCGGCGAGTGTGCCGAATTTATGAAGCCACTCCTGGAACAGCGCGGAATTCGGGTGGTGGAAGACCTCCAAACGACGAGCCCGGTTCAGTTGGACGATCAGATGATTCGACAGATCATTACCAACCTTCTGACGAACGCGATGCAGGCTCTCCCCGAAGGAGGGGAGATTTCGCTTCGCAGCCGGGAAAGCGAAGGCGATGTGACAATCGAAGTAGAAGACACGGGTGTCGGCATCCCCGAGAAGTACCAGAGGCTCATCTTCGACTCGGGCTTCACCATGTCCAAGGGCGGTTCGGGCCTTGGACTGGCGATTGTTCGCCGGCTGCTCGATGCCCTCGGTGGTCGGATTGAAGTCCACAGTCGTGAAGGTCAAGGGTCGCGTTTCATTTTGAGTTTTTCCAAGGAGACCGGGTGTGAATAACGAAGTTCTGGTTGTGGATGACGAACAGCAAATGCTCGTGGCGATCCGGGAGACCCTGAATCGAAAAGGCTTTCAGGTCACCACGGCGAGCAGTGGGACCGATGCCGTCGGCAAGCTCCAGCGGAACTACTTCGGTGCTGTACTGACTGACGTTCGGATGCCCGGATTGACCGGTATGGATGTTCTTCGCCAGGTCAAGAAGCTCTCACCGACCACGCCGGTGATCATGTTGACCGGCCATGGAACGATCGCAGACGCCGTGAGCGCTCTCAAGCAGGGGGCCTACGATTACCTCATGAAGCCCTTTTCCGCCCAGCAGTTGACTGACGTTCTCAGCAAGGCGACCAGTGGCCAGGGAGAGTGCGTCGAAACGCAGGGCGCCCGGATTGTCAGCACCGACCCGGCCATGAGGAAACTGCTCACGATGGCATCCCACGCGGCTGAAAGCGATGCGACGATTCTGATCCAGGCCGAAAGCGGCACCGGGAAGGAGTTGCTGGCCCGGTTCATCCACGACAGCAGTGCCCGCAAAGCGAAGGGTTTCATCGCAATCAATTGCGCCGCGGTTCCCGACGAGTTGCTGGAAAGCGAACTCTTCGGGCATGAGAAAGGTTCCTTTACCGGCGCCAGCAACCAGAAGATCGGGAAGTTCGAGCTCGCCAACAGGGGAACCATTCTCCTCGATGAAATCGGAGAAATGGACCTGAGACTCCAGGCCAAGCTGCTGCGCGTCGTTCAGGAAAGCGAGATCGACCGTGTCGGTGGGCTGCGGCCGATTCCGATTGACGTGAGGGTAATTGCCACGACCAACAAGAGCCTGAAAGAGCTGGTCGCAGCGGGCACGTTCCGAGAGGACCTCTACTACCGGCTCAACGTGATTCCCCTGACTCTGCCTCCGCTTCGACAGCGCAAGCGGGACATTCGGTACCTCGTCACTCATTTCTGTCGGAAGTATGGGACCAATGGGACTCCCCGCAGTTTCGCGGAGGAAACCCTGCAGTTGCTCGAGAAATACGACTGGCCCGGAAACGTCAGGGAGTTGGAGAACGTCACTCGTCGTGCTTTGGCCTTGTGCCGAAACCCGGTTATCTCGCCAGGAGACCTGTTTCTTGAAATGGACGACACCGGCGCTGTACCGGGCATCGAACTCAAGGCGGGACTTTCATTGCAGGAACTGGAACGACAGTTGATTCGGATCACTCTGGAAGAAACCGAAGGAAACCGGACTCGTGCCGCGGACATGCTGGGGATCAGCCTGCGGACGCTTCGAAACAAGCTCCGGGAATACCGGGAGCAGGGCGAAGTCTACTGAGGAAAATCAATGAAAATAGACGAACCAATCCTCACTCGGATGTCAGCCTATCTCGATTTTGCTGCCAGGAAACAGCAGGTGACTACGAGTAACCTCGCCAATTCAGAGACTCCGGGATACCGGGCAAAAGACATCGGCTTTGAACAGTTCCTGGCGGAGGCCGAGGGTTCGGGACCTGGACAGTTGAAGAAATCGAGGCCGGAACATCTCTCGGGCGTTCCGCATCTCATTCGAACCGAGGCCGAACTTGCACAAGTCGGCGACAGCCTAGGTTATGACCAGAACAACGTTGATCTGGAAAAAGAGATGGTGGACCTGGCCGAGAACGTGATGAAGTTCAGCGTGATGGGTCGCCTGATGCAACTGAGACTCCAGTTGCTCAAGTCGTCGATCAAGGAGGGTAGGGTATGAGCGGACTTTTTTCAGCCATGGATGTCAGCGCCTCAGCTTTGACGGCACAACGTCGCAGGCTCGAACTTCTGGTGACCAACCTCGCCAATGCCCAGACCACCCAGACCCCGGAAGGGGGGCCTTATCGGCGCAAGGACGTGGTCTTCGAATCGGAGTCTGCCGAACCTTTCTGGAAATTGCTGGCAGAGGTCGGAGACGGAAAACTGGAAGGGGTGCGGGTAAGAGAGGTTGTCACGGACGATCGTCCTCCGGTCCTGGTCTACGAACCGGGCCACCCGGATGCCGACCCGCAGGGTTACGTGGCCTATCCAAACGTCAACCCGATGGAAGAAATGGCCAACTTCATGGCCGCCAAGCGTTCTTACGAAGCCAATATCAGGGCCTTTGAATCGATCAAGGAACTGGTTCGAAGGTCGCTCGAGATCGGTAGATAGAGGAGGAGACGATGGCTGACTTGTTAATTCAGCGTTCGAGTCCTTTCCAGCAACTCCAGGAGTTCCAGTCCAAGTTGCAGAAGAAGGAGCCGGATGCGGGCGGGGCGGATTTCAAGGACGTCTTGAAATCGGCTCTTCAGGATGTCGATCAGGCGCAGCAGGCGTCGGATCAGCAGATTCAGAAGGTGATCTCGGGAGAAATCCAGGATGTGCATACCGCGATGATCGCGATGCAGAAAGCGGATCTCTCCTTCCAGATGATGATGCAGGTCCGAAACAAGCTGATTGAGGCCTATCAAGAAGTCATGAGAATGCAGGTCTAACGACCGTTTGAGGTACCTTCATGCCCGCAAGCATCTTTTCTCAGTTCAAGGCACTCAATCAAAATTTGACGCTCAACCAGAAGCTGTCGATCGTCACTCTCGGCGCCGTGATCCTGGGCGGAGTTCTCTTTTTTACTTACATGGTTCAGAGTGAGCCGTACCAACTTCTGTTTTCGGATCTGGATGCCGCCAACGCAAAATCTGTCGTCGATCGGTTGACCGGGCTCGAAGTCCCTCACCGACTTGGCGACGGCGGCAAGTCGGTTCTGGTCCCGGCGGACCGGGTTGATGAACTCCGGATCGAACTTGCCAGCCAGGATCTCCCGACGGTCGGGAGAATCGGGATGGAATTGTTCGACCAGAACAATTGGGGAGTGACGGAGTTCGCCCAGAAGGTCAATTATCGGCGGGCCCTGGAAGGAGAACTGGAGAGGACGATTCTTACTCTGAAAGAGATCGACCAGGCCCGTGTCCACCTCGTCATGGAAAAGCAGTCGCTGTTCGAAGACGATGCGCAGCCGGCGAAGGCCTCGGTGGTGGTGCGGCTGAGAGGAACCAGCACGCTCAACCGAAAGCATGTCGACGCCATCCGAAATCTGATCGCCTTTGCGGTGGAAGCGCTGGCCCCGGAAAACGTTACCGTGGTGGACGTGAGCGGAAACCTTCTCTCCGATTCTTCTCCCGAAGAGGATTCGTTGAATGCGGTTCAACTCTCGCTCAGACGCAAGGTTGAACGGGAACTTTGCGACAAAGTGGTCCGGATGCTGGAGCCTATCACCGGAGAAGACAGCGTTCGGGTCAGTGCCTCGGTCCAGGTGGATTTCTCGGAAACGACCGAAAAAACGGAGAAAGTGCTCGACCCCGTCATGGTCAGCCAGCAGATTTCCCGTGAGCTCGTAAATAGCCCGGCGCCCCAGGGAATTCCTTTTAAGGCAAACGATCCCCAGGCTGCCAACTCGCCCCAGGCCGCCTCGACGAGTACAAACGGCCGGAGTCTGCAGACGGAGACCACGAATTACGAGGTCAGCAAGACGGTTCGCCAGACAGTCGTGCCTAGCGGTACAGTCTCGCAGCTTTCAGTGGCAGTGGTGGTGGATGACAAGCGGGTGCCGGCGGAGGACGGTTCGGGACTGACCCCGCAAAGTCGGTCCGCGGAAGAGATGGAACAGATCCGGAGTGTTGTCAGTGCGTCAGTAGGGCTGAATAGCACTCGCGGCGACACGTTGATTGTCGAGAACATCTCTTTTACGACTCCAGCGGATGAGAAAGTCACCCTCCCCACCCCTTCATTCTGGGAACGCAACAAGGAGGTCATCTATCCCGTCGGTCGGTACTTCCTGGTCATCCTGCTTTTCCTCCTCTTCTACCTGATGGTCTTCCGGCCGGTGAAGAAGATGGTATTCGCCTACGTCGAGGTGGAGAATCCTACAGCGGCGAAGTTGAATGCTTCGCTTAAGGATCCCGAACTGATGAAGCAACTCGAACAGGCCCTTTCCGGCGAGAAATTGTTGGAAAGCGGTGAGGGAGGACACCAGGTTCTAGACAAGGATTCGGCTATGAAGAAAGAACTGGTTCGCCTGGCGAAAGAGAATCCCCAGGCGGTCACGCACTTAATTCGGTCCTGGCTGTCTGAGGGAGCCTGAAGATGGAAGATTTAGCGGTAATGGATCATAACGACATCCTGGGAGAACCTCTCAATGTACAGAGCGGGAGCAGCTCGGCGCGGCATAAAGCTGAACGGGATTCGCAAGGCAGCGATCCTCCTGGTCTACCTGGGGGAGAAGGTCAGTGCCGAAGTGTTCCGGGGCCTCCACGACGAGGAAGTAAAGATCCTGGGCCAGGAGATCACGAACCTCGGATGGGTCGACGACGGAGTCACGAACCACGTTATTTCCGAGTGCATGGGGGAGATCAAGTCCGGAAAGGTCAAGCTTCGCGGCGAAATAGACTACGTCCGAAAGGTCATTGAGTCGGCATTTGAACCACCGGTTTCCCAGGAGATACTGCGCTACCTCAGCGGTAAGAGCCTGACTGCCACAGAGAGTCTCAAAACACTGAAGTACGCGGATCCCCAAGACGTTTATGAGTTGATCCGGTTCGAACACCCTCAGACAGTCGCGGTAATACTGAGCCACCTTGAGCCTGAATCGGCTGCGGAGGTGATTCGGATGCATTCCGACGACGTTCGTGCCGACGTGATGAAAAGACTGGCCCAGTTGGAACAGGTTGCCAAGCCGGTTCGGAACAAGATCGTGGAGCTTCTGGCTTCCAAGTTGAGACAGGCCGGCCAGTTCGACCAGGGAACTCTCGGGGGGTTGAGGACGGTAGCTGAGATCTTCAACCGGATGGATCGAAAGATGAGCCGGGACACGTTGGAGCGGATCGAGGGAGAGGATCCGAACCTGGCACTTTCAATCCGTAACCTGATGTTTGTTTTTGACGACATCCTGCTTCTCGGCGATGCGGACATGAGGAAGATCATCCAGCGGGTCGACAAGAAGTCGCTTGTGACCGCGTTGAAAGGTACGGCTGAAGAACTCCGTGAGCACTTCTATCGGAACATGTCGACACGCGCCGTTGATATGTTGCGGGAAGACATGGAGGCGCTTGGCCCAATACGCCTCAAGGAAGTGGAATCCGCCCGACAGCAAATCGTCTCCGTAATCCGAGAGATGGATGCTTCCGGAGAAATCGATCTGGGAGGATCCGGAGGCGATCAGTATGTTGTCTAGCCGCCTGTCTGCCAAAGAAAAGGCACGGTCCTTCCAATTTCAGGACATTTCTGCCCCGCAATCACCAGGGGCGGTCCGGCATCAGACCTCTCGCCCCCCGACAATCGGATGCCGACCGTGTCGCGACGGTCGAGCGGGAAGCCTACCAGAAGGGGTTCGAGGCCGGCCGGAACTCGGGCTTGGAGATGGCCGAGAAGAAGGTCGAAGCGATTCTCGGGCGGTTCACAGAGTCCCTCGAGCAGATGGGAAAGACCCGGCAACAGATCGTCTCGGAAACGAACCGGGATCTGGTTCGGTTGGCGGTCGGGATCGCACGGAAGCTTGTGGGCCGGGAAATCAAAATCGATCCGGAGATCGTCATTACCCTGATTCAGGTCGCGCTCAATCGACTTACCCAAAACGCATCGGTGACGGTTTACCTCAACCCCGAAGATCTGGTTTTCGTTCAGGCCCGGTTGGACTCCGCCCCGCAACTCTTCAACGAGCGGGATCTGAAGCTCAAGGTGAAGGAAGATCTCAAACGGGGCGATTGCCTTCTCGAGTCCTCCTTCGGAAATGTCGATGGCCGGCTCTCAGAGCAATTCAGCAAGGTTGAAAATGGTCTCCTCTCAGAATTCTAACGACTTTGACCTGGCGCGACTGCTGTCGACGTTGGAAAGGATAGATCCTCTCCCCGTAGAAGGGTGCGTTCGGAAGGCCGACGGGCTCACGATCGAGTCGGACGGACCTCCAGCAAGTGTCGGGGATCTGTGCGAAGTCGTTAGTGAACTGAACTCGGAGCCCGTCGATGTTGAGGTGATTGGATTCAGGGACAAGAGTGTCCTTTCCATGCCTATCTACAACACCGAGGGGATTCGACTGGGGGATCGAGTTCGATCGAAGGGTCATAAGGCTCTCTTCCCTGTCAGCCACGAACTCCTGGGCCGAGTGATTGACGGGGCGGGCCGTCCCCTGGACGGCAAAGGGCCGCTCCGCCAGGAAGCCCTCTATCCACTTCACCGGTATGGACAGAACCCTCTCGAACGAAAAGACATCGACACAGCGCTGGGCACTGGTGTGCGCGCCATTGACGGCATGCTTTCGGTTGGAAGAGGCCAGCGGATAGGGATCTTTGGAGGGAGCGGTGTCGGCAAGAGTACGCTCCTCGGAATGATGGCCCGCAACACCGAGGCCTCGGTGACTGTCATTGCCCTGGTTGGCGAGCGATCCCGGGAAGTCAATGCATTCATCAAGGAGGACCTGGGGCCGGAAGGCCTGGAGCGCAGTGTCCTGGTTGTTTCCACGTCCGACAATCCCCCACTGATGAGAATTCGGGCGGCCCAGGTTGCAACGGCGATTGCCGAGTACTTTAAGGACCAGGGGCATCAGGTGTTGCTGGTGATGGACTCGGTGACCCGAGTCGCCATGGCTCAGAGGGAAGTTGGCCTGTCGGCCGGTGAACCGCCCTCTTCGAAGGGTTACACCCCGTCAGTTTTCAGCCTCTTGCCGAAATTGTTCGAACGGGCAGGAAACTTCGAAGGTGGCAGCATCACCGGTTTTTATACCGTTCTCGTGGAAGGGGACGACATGAACGAACCGATCGCGGATGCTGTCCGTGGACTCCTCGATGGTCACATTATCCTGTCCCGAGAGCTTGCCTGGAAGAATCACTTTCCTTCCATCAGCATACTTCAGAGCATCAGCAGGTTGATGCCCAAGCTTGCGAGCAAACAGCAGTTGCAGGTTGTAGGTGAATTACGTGATTTGCTGAATACGTACCAGCAGGCAGAAGATCTTATCAATATTGGTGCCTACAACAAGGGATCAAACCCGAAGATCGACCTGGCAATCAAAATGCAGGATAAGATCAACGCTTACCTTCGTCAGGAAATGCTCGATAGGGTCGATCGAAAGGCGGCGATCGCCGACCTCCTCAGCCTTGCCGGCCTGCAATGAAGAAGTTTTCGTTCCGCCTCGATCCCTACCTCGAGATCTCCCGTCATCAGGAGCAGTTGGAGCAACTGCGCCTGACGGAGCTCATGAACGAAGAACGCCGCATGAGGGAGGCGATTCAGGACCTTCGGTCAAGTTGGGGCAATACCTCAACGGAGCTGAGTTCCCACCGAGAGATTCATGCGTTCGAGATCGCCTGGTATCGCCAGCGGATGCAGTTCATTGAGCAGCAGATCGAAGAGACCGAAAACCGGCTGGCTGTGTTGCTCGAACGGGTGACGGTGCAGCGTAACCGGGTTGTCGAAGCCCGCAAGAAGGTTAGCATCGTCGAGAAGCTGCGTGAGCGCCGACTCGAGCGGTTCCAGTTTGAGCTGGACCGTACTCTCCAGAACGAGATGGACGACCTGTTCCTCCTCACCCGGGATGGCCGTCCTTTCCTAGCCGACTAGGCAGATCTTGCCTCCCACCGTGCCTTCCCGGTTTGAGAAGGCTTCGTTGATCGATTAATAAGTCTTTGAGAATAAACTACTTGAGTGGATTACTCGAAAGGTATGACTTCTGGCACGCCCGATGCAATAGGTAAGGGCGAGTATGAACGAAGTCAGAACACTAGAAAACCTCTTTAAGACTGATCAGAGCTCAGCCCAGGCCGCTCCGAGAAAGAAGGCCGAACGGGGCGAGTTTGCCAATCAGTTCCTGGCGTTGCTCTTCGATGAGAATAGTCATCAAGGGAGCGTTTCGACGGAGCAGGGGAAGGGCGCCCGGAACAAGGCAACCGCCGGTGAAAAAGGGGCGGATCGATCTCCCGACACGGATCTCTCGTCTTCCGGAAAGTGGGTGGCGAGATTCGATCTCCACCACGACTTCAAGGTGACGGAAAGATCAAAGGGGAAGAGCAGCGAATCGGAATCGGAGTCGCTCGCTCCCGAACCGGAATCCGACGACGAGGCGGTCCAGGAATCGACCGACGTTCACGGCACGGGATCGAAGCGACGGCCCACCCACTCCCGGACGCTTTGGTGAAGAGGCCGATGTTAGCGATACTAACTCCGCCGAACAGCGAATTCGGCCCTCAGAAGTCGCCGGTCCGCCTTGCTGAAACGTCAGTTGGCGCTGCCTCGTTGTCGGTTGGGAGTGATTCCGATGGCGGCAGTGCATCCATCCGACGGGGTGAGGAGCACCTCCCCAGAGTGGCCGACCGAACTGAACTCCCCGACCGCCTGCGACGAAATCACGGGAAGCAGACTTCCGCTGACTTCGAAGCCAATCGGATCGGGCGGTCTGACAACGAAAAGAGTTTACGGGACGATCTGGACAACGGGCGGCCGGCTCGCCTTAGTCCCGAGGTTCCAGAATCGGAAGTGCCTGACACGCACAAGGTCGATAGACCCGAACCTGCCGAAGTTCTTCGCGATTCCCGACTGAATCGGGGAGATGCGGTGGGATCGCTCTCGCGGTCTCCTGGGGATGAAGACTCCTCCGCCTCCAAGACTGTCACACCCAGCTCTGTAGCGGGACATGAGCGATGGAATGCGGCGCCCGAAAGTGACTCTGGTGCGCAGAATGTTGCAAGTAAAGGGCTGAGCCAACCCGCTGCGTGGCATCTTCATTCAGTAGACAGGGCAAGCGGCGGGGATCATTCCGGTTCCGTGCGTCAGGGTGATTCGCGCTTGGGTTCGCCGACTGAAGTGAGCGAGAAACCGAACCCGGATCGTCCGGGCGCGGCCAGCGAGCGGATTGGCGTCATAACTTCCGACTCAACGGGGCCGACGATTGTCGAAGGTGAGTCCTTCTCCTCGGCGGAAAAATCTGTTTCGGAACGAGCGGCATTTCAGGCCGGTCTGCCCAACGCGGATGAAACCGTTCGCACTTCGACCGTGATGGACCCGAAAGCGGCCAAGATCGGGCAGAAGTCGGACCGGATTTCAATTGACGAGGAGGATGGTGCGAGACTGGAATCCCGCAGTCACGGGGAACTCTTGAAGACCGGAGCCAATGGCTCCCGGGTTGGATCCTCCGGTTCCCGATCCCATCGTCCGACCGCTCAGCAGCAATCGAGCGCCGAGGGCCGCAAGGACGATGTCCAGGATGGTGACGATGCTTATCGTAGCGACGGGCATGAGGTTTCAGAAAAGAGGGTTGATCAGCAGTCGACGTCCCGCACCGTGAAATCCGACCTGGGAAATCATCCGCCAAATCATATCCGAACCGGCACTACGTCGACGGCCTCGCACGCGAAACCGACGACGCACTGGATTCCGGGCGCGACGGTGAGGGCTGAGCACGCGTCCCCGAACGCTCGGGTTCCCGAGAAGCATGCCCGGACGTTGTCTGGGGAGGCAGCGCCCGATCGAATCTTCGATCAAATCGTCCAGGCGACCCGCTTGGAGAGGCAGATCGGAATGGAACGGTTCACGGTCACTCTGAAGCCGGCCTTTCTCGGGCGCATCGAGATCGAGACCGATTTCAGCAGTGACGACGGCGTCCGCGCGGTAATTCGAGTTGAAGACCCATCCGTGAAGAAGGCAGTTGAGGAGGGTCTGAAGGACCTGCTGGAACAACTGGGCGAGCAGGGTGTGGATGTCGACTCTGCAGAAGTCTCCGACTTTCAGGGCGGTGACGGGGGGCGCGACGCCAATCAGAGCACGGCTGCTTCCCCCGGGAGAGCCGGGATTCGCAATTCGTCGCTCGAATCGATTGGTGAGCCGGAAGTGACCGGCACGGACGAAACTGACGACGGAGTTTTCAGTTACTTCGCATGATTGGAGAAACACTATGATGATACAGGGAACAACCTACTCGCAAGAGACTGTGCCTTCTTCAGAGACGACTTCGAGCATTACGAATTCGTCCCTGGGGAAAGACGATTTCCTAAAACTCCTGGTTGCCCAGTTGAGCAACCAGGATCCATTGAACCCCCAGGACGGAGCGGAGTTTGTGGCTCAGTTGTCCCAGTTCAGTTCATTGGAACAGCTGATCTCGATTCGAGAGGCCGCCGAGGAGAGTGCGAAGACGCTCTCCGATCTCATCGCTTCGTCTCCCCTGCCGGAGGACGGAGCCGGCACGACCGAGGGGGCATAACTTTTGAGTGCGGTCTCAAATTGACCGCGAAGAGTATCAGGCTTCAGGCCAGGAGGAAAAGAAAATGGGTGGAACATTTTTCGTTGGGCTTACAGGATTGAATTCGAGTTCATTGGGTATCCGCAACGTCGGCAACAACCTGTCGAACAGCAACACCATCGGCTACAAGGCTACCAACGTGTTCTTCGAGGAGCTGCGGGCCGCGGCGAGCGGCGGCGCTGAAGCCGGGCAGGGTGTCCAGCCGACAGCGACGCAGCAGGTATGGTCGCAGGGTAACGTTCAACAATCACAGTTGTCGACCGACATGGCGATCCGCGGCGGCGGGTTCTTTGTTGTCGGAGATGGGGTGAGTTCGGAATTCTATACCCGCGCCGGAAACTTCTCCCTCGACTCGGAAGGAAAACTGGTCACATCCGACGGGCTCTATGTCCTGGGATATCCGACCGACGTGACGACCGGGGAAATCAACACCAATACCAACCTGGTCCCACTCGACCTCAAACCTGGAAAAGTGCTTCCGGCAGTTGACAGCTCGCTGGTCCGCTTCACTACGAATCTCAACGCCGACGCCGCCACGGATGAGACTTTCTCGACGACGGTCAAGATCTACGACAGCCTGGGTGTCGGGCATCCTGTTACGGTGACCTTCACCAAGACCTCGACTGCGGGTACCTGGGACTATGAAATGTCGGTTCCGGACGAGGGCGTCGCAGGCGGAGGGGCTGGCGCGGGCGTTCTCAGCCAGGGACAGTTGACGTTTACCAGCGACGGTCTCCTCTCGACGCCGGCGGCAGATGTTACCGGGCTCACCTTTAATCCCTCATCCGGCGCCAGTCCGGTGACCTTCACCTGGGAGCTTCGCGATGCGTTGGATTCGTCCAAGACTTTCATGACCCAGTTCCAGTTGCCCAGTTCGACCTCACAGGCCTATCAAAACGGCAAGGGAGCCGGGACGCTTTCCGAAATGCTGGTCAGGTCCAATGGGATCATCGAGGGCATCTTCTCCAACGGTGAAACCGCGCCCCTGGGCCAGATCGGGATGGCACTTTTCACCAGCCCCCAGAACCTGGTTCGGACCGGGAACAACCTCTACGCGAGAACGACGCAGTCGGGCGAGCCGACGATCGGAATGCCTGATACCGGCGGTCGCGGGAATATCCAGGGTAACGCGCTCGAGTTGTCCAACGTGGATATTGCCGAAGAGTTCATTAAGATGATCCTCTTCCAGCGGGCCTACCAGGCCAATTCCAAGGTCATCACGACGGCTGACCAGGTTGTTCAACAAGCGATTCAGCTGAAACAGTAGCTCCCTCCCAGCCTGTAGAAGGGGACTCCGGGTGCGCACCCAGCCCGGAGTCCCCTCCGTCAACGATTTGTCGGTCAACCGCGTTTTGGTTGACCTTCTGCGGGTGCTCCACTCTCTCCTGCCTTCTTTTCTCCTTCACAACTCGCTTTTTATCAATGACTTGGCTCTCGATCTAAAAGCTGGCATGCGTCTTGCTTGTATTGGATTCCGGAGGTTAGTATGCCGGACGAATCAAACGAGAAAGAACAAGCGCAAGAAGAATTACCCAAGAGCAAGCTCAAGTGGATCATCATTGCAGCCGGCGTGCTACTGGTTCTGGCTCTCGGCGGAGTCGGAGCGTGGGCCGGGGGGCTTTTCGACAGTGTGCTGGGAGAGCAGGCGGCGGAAACTGAAGAGGCTGCTGCGGTCGAACCGGCAAAGCCGGCCGAGTCGGCAAACGAGGTGGTGAAACTCGACCCGGTTGTGGTCAACTTGATCCCGGGCAGCCGGTTGAACTACGCCCGAATCGGTGTCTCCCTGGGGGTTTACAACCCCAAGCCCGGCACTCCGGTAATCAATGAAGAGCTTGCCGTACCCAAAGTCAAGGACCGTCTTCTGAGCCTCGTTGGAGGGATGAATTCGGACGACCTTCTAAGGCCGGAGACCAAGGAGACGATCAAGAAGAACCTCCTTTCCTTCGTCAACCAGTTGATTGAAGAGCCGGGTGCAAAGGTCAAAGAGGTCTATTTCACGGACTTCATTATTCAGTAGGTTGCCATGGCAAGAATCACGATTAGCGAGAGTGAACTCGAGACGCTGGTGATGGATACCGTCTCGGACATGAAGGATTTCCTCGACGTGGTCTACCCGGTGGATGTTCAACTTGGCTCGGCGTCCATGTCTGTTTCCGAGTTGATCGACCTCCAGATCGGTGACGTTGTTTCCCTCGATCGGCCCTCTTCCGGTTACGTGGAGATCGTCGTTGCCGATGTCAAGGTCGGCGAAGCGGAAGTCCTGATCCGAAAGAAGGGTAGTGCGGCAAGGATCGTAGAGATCACCTAGGAAGCATCATGGGGACTATTCAAGTTATTTCGGGAATCCTGCTGGTATTCGGTCTACTCGCCCTGTTCTACTGGATGGCCAATCGCGTCAACGGTGGCCGCGGCTTCCGGCCGGGTAATTCGCGGATCGAGATCATCGAATCGCGGAACATCGGCGAGAAGCGGACACTGCTTCTGGTCAAAGTGGGAAATGAGAATTTTCTGCTTGGAGCTACCGGGAACCAGATTTCGATGCTCTCTCCCCTGTCGTCCGAATCGCTGGAGGAATCGGCGGACGAAGGGGGTGAGGATCCACTGGCCAACTCGCCAGGAGTCGGCTTCCGTGGACTTCTGGAGATGCTCAGATGAACTCCCTCAGGCGCGGGTTTTACCTGGCGATTGTGCTGCTCGGGTGCTTGATCCTGATAACAGGAGAAGCGGACGCGCAGGCTCAGGCTCAGGCTCGGCCAAGTTTGCTGGAGTCGGTCCAGGTCTCCCTTGGAGGTAACTCCGGTGATGGCTTCACATTGCCGGTCCGGATCGCGATCTTCCTAACGCTGCTCGTCTTCATCCCCTCCATTCTGATGTCGATGTCCGCCTTTATCCGGATCATCGTGGTCTTGCACTTCCTGCGCCAAGCTATTGGAACCCAACAGGTGCCCAGTAACCAGATCATGATCGGCCTTTCGTTGTTCCTGACTCTGTTCGTCATGGGGCCGGTCTGGGATCAGGTCTACAAGCAGAGCGTTGAGCCCTTTGAGTCCGGGCAGTTGAATGAGTTAGAGGCGCTGGGGAAGGCCGAGGTTCCGGTGAAGGGCTTCATGCTTCGCCAGGTTCGGGAAAGCGACTTGGCGCTGTTCGTGCGGATCTCGAAAACGCCGCGCCCCAAGACCCCGGAGGAACTCCCGCTTCGAGTTGTCGTGCCAGCATTCATGATCTCAGAGTTGAAGACTGCGTTCAACATCGGGTTTGTCCTCTTCCTGCCCTTTCTGATCATCGACATGGTGATCAGTTCCGTACTTCTGTCGATGGGAATGATGCAGCTTCCGCCGATCATGATCTCGGCTCCGTTCAAGATTCTGTTGTTCATTCTTGTTGATGGTTGGCATCTGGTCGTGGGGTCGCTAGTCGACAGTTTTCGAATGTGAGAGGGTACATGGATCAGGGAGTAGCTATTCAACTCGTTCGGGATATGTTCATGACGGTCTTCATTACGGCTCTTCCCCTTCTGGGGGCTGCCCTTGCGATGGGTTTGCTGGTCAGCATCTTTCAGGTCGTAACTTCGATCCAGGACATGACGCTGACCATGATTCCCAAAATGGTTGTGATCTGTGTCGCCACACTTCTACTCTTGCCCTGGATTGTTGAGCGACTCACCGGCTTTACGATGGCGCTCTTGGGTCAGTTCGCCACCTACGCTCGATAAACAATGCCGCTCTATGAGTTTTCCATCCAATACCTGGCGGCCTTTGGCCTGACTCTCGCTCGAGTCGGCGGCCTTGTGACCTTTGCGCCTTTCTATGGCAGCGGGACAGTCCCAGCTGTGCTAAGGACGGTTCTGGCGCTGATTCTCACCTGGATACTCTGCCCGCTCGCTCAGCAGTGCTACGGTGCGCCTTCTGCCGGGATGATCGGCTATACCATGGACTTGGTCCGAGAGTTGCTATTGGGTTTGCTGCTCGGGCTTGTCGCAAAAATGGTCTTTGGTGTCTTCGAGATTGCCGGGCATTTGATGGGATTCCAGATCGGATTTGGGTTCATTCAGATGGTGGATCCCCAAACACAGGTTCAGGCACCGTTTCTGTCAACCTTTCTCAATCTGGTGGGTCTCGTTCTCTTCCTCGTGCTCAACGCTCACCACTGGCTGCTCCAGGCGGTCGTGGAGAGTTACAGGCTCAACATCACGGGACTGGAGATCTCCGGCTCACTCATCGAGCAGTTGGTTTTATCCTCGGCCGGGATGTTCGCAATCGGAGTGAAGTTGGCGGCGCCCTTTCTCGTAGTACTGTTCGTTGTAGACGTTCTGTTTGGGGTCCTGGGAAAGACGGCTCCCCAGATTCCTATTCTGCTCCTTGGAATGGCAGCCAAGTCGTTGATCGGATACATCATGCTGATAGGCTTGGCGTACATTCTCATCCCCGCTATTGGGCAGGAGGTTGGGAGCTTGGGCTCGACACTGCAGGAGTACCTCCGACTGCTCAGGGGTTGACCGATGTCGGACAAAGAAGATCGCAAACATAAAGCAACAGGCCAAAGACGGCAACAGGCGCGCGATAAAGGGCAGGTTGCGCGAAGTCGGGAAGTACCGTATGCCGTGACGTTTCTATTTGCTGTCCTGTATTTGGGTTATGAGGGGCACAGTATCCTTGACCGCCTCCAGGAGCCGTTCCGAGTCTTCTGGGGGAGGGGAATCAGCGATCCGATCACCAGCGCCAATGTCCTGGAACTGTTCACCAAAGCTGGGTGGTTGATGATCGCAATTGCCGGGCCTCTCCTGGGGCTGATTCTGGTGACTTCTGTGAGCCTCGTGGCCGCTCAGGGGGGAGTGGCCATCAACGGGGAAAAGCTTATTCCCAAGTTTAACAAACTCAACCCTGCCAGCAACGCGAAGAAGATTCTTTCCAAGAGCAGCCTGGTCCAGTTAGCCAAGTCGGTGGCCGTCGTTGCCATTCTTTCATACGTAGCGTGGGCGGCCCTCAGAGACAACGTTGACCAGATCAGCCTGCTCCCGTCGATGGAGCTAGTGTCGATCCTCTCCGTTTGGGGGGAGCTTGTCTACTCGATCTGCATCAAGATCGCGGTCATTCTCGCAGTGATTAGCCGCCGCGGATTACCTCTTTCAACGCCACCAGCACGAAGAGAATCTGAAGATGACCTCCCAGGAGGTCAAGGACGAGCACAAGGACACGGAAGGGAATCCGGCCATCAAGAGCCGGATCCGAAGACTCCAGTTTGAGATGGCTCGTAGACGCATGATGTCTGCCGTCGCAGGAAGCAGATGTAGTCATCACCAACCCCACTCATTTCGCAGTCGCTCTCAAGTTTGACATGGAGAGTATGGCCGCACCAGAAGTCGTCGCCAAGGGTGCCGACTATCTGGCCCTGAGAATTCGCAAAGTGGCCGAGGAACACAAGGTCCCGCTTGTCGAAAACAGGGATTTGGCCAGGACTCTTTACCGCACGGTGGAGATCGGGGACGAGGTCCCACTGCAGTTGTACCGGGCGGTCGCCCAGATCCTCGCTTACGTCTACAAGCTCAAGAAGAACAGCTATCACTGAGCTGACCGTCAATCATCCGCACAAAACCTGTCACCGACCGTCAGAGGAATGCCGGATTGAAGGCGATCTCTGAGCCTGCTCTTTGGTAAGTTCTTTTAAATCAACACTGTTCTTATGTGGAATGCCACTTGCTTAAGGAGGGGGGAATGGGAAAGCATGAGACGAGAATTGATCAACTGACATGAGTACGAAAATGGCCCAATTGCCCGTGTCAAACCTGATCGGCGCCACCCGCAGCGATCTGGGGATCGGTCTGGCTGTGGTTCTGATCATTGCGGTCATGATGATCCCCGTCCCCTCCTTCGTGCTGGACTTGCTGATCGCTACCAATGTCACGATCTCCATCGTCCTCTTGTTGCTCTCCCTCTACATCATTGAACCCGTCGAATTCTCCATTTTCCCGACGGTTCTCTTGCTGGTGACGCTCTACCGGTTGGCCCTCAATGTTGCCAGCACCCGGCTCATCCTTCTCGACGGAAGCCAGGGAGTCTCCGCAGCGGGTGCCGTTATTGAGTCCTTCGGACAGTTTGTGGTTGGCGGAAACTACGTTGTTGGATGCGTGGTTTTTCTGGTCTTGCTCGCTATCCAGTTCATTGTCATCAATCATGGAGCCGTCCGAATTTCGGAAGTGACCGCGCGCTTCACCCTTGACGCGATGCCTGGCAAGCAGATGAGCATTGATGCCGACCTGAACGCTGGACTAATCGGCGAAGAGCAGGCCAGGGAGCGCAGGACCAAGGTCTCTCGGGAGGCCGAGTTCTACGGCGCGATGGATGGTGCTGTCCGGTTTACCAAGCGTGATTCCATCGCCAGTATGATCATTGTGGTCATAAACATCATCGCTGGATTTCTCATTGGTGTTGTGACTCATGGCTTGCCTCTCATGAGTGCGTTGAAGACCTACACGATCCTGACGATCGGTGACGGTCTGGTGTCTGCCATACCAGCACTGCTGATTTCAGTCACCGGCGGTATCATGACGACGCGGGCAGCCTCCCATGCCGCCTTGGGTGAGGAGGTCTCGAACCAGGTTTTCTCTGATCCCAAGCCGTTGGTGATTGGTGCCGGCGTTCTGATGTTGGTTGCCATTGTCCCCGGTCTTCCTTTCGTCACTTTCTTCATCATGAGTATGGTTATGGCAGGTCTGGGGGGCGTAATCATCAAGAGACGGCGGGCGCAGGCTCAACTGGTGGAGCAAGTTGAAGAACCGGGGAAGAAGCGGGGGAGGAACGCGTTGAACGACTCCTCAAGGTTGATCCTCTTGGCCTGGAGTTGGGCTACCAACTCATTCACCTTGTTGAGAACAAACCCGGGGGAGATTTCCTGTCCCATGTCAAATCGATTCGACGCCAGTTGGCGACTGAACTGGGAGTCCTCATTCCGCCCATTCACATCACCGACAACCTCCAACTCAAACCCAGGGAGTATCGCATTCTGCTGAAGGGCGTGGAGGTTGCACGGAGTGAACTGATGCCAGGCCATTTAATGGCAATTCACCCCGGTGGCACAACGGAAAAGGTGGACGGCATCCCGACCAAGGAACCGGCCTTCAAACTCGATGCCTTGTGGGTTCGTCCCGAGCATCGCGAAAAAGCCCAACTTGCCGGCTTCACTGTCGTTGAGAACACGACCGTGCTATCGACGCACCTCACCGAGATGATCAAGAGTGTGCTCCACGAACTCCTAAGCCGGCAGGAAGTCAAAACGCTCATCGACACCGTAAACGAATCTCACCCCAAAGTTGTCGAAGAACTCATTCCCGGTGTCATGTCGGTCGGAGAGGTTCAGAAAGTGCTGCAGAACCTCCTCCGGGAACGAGTCTCAATCCGCGACATGGAGACTATCCTGGAGACTCTCGCGGACTTCGCTCCGCGAACCAAGAACATCACTCTGCTGACCGAGTACGCCCGCCAGTCGCTGGGCCGGTCCATCTGTCAGTCCCTGATCTCCGAGGCGGGCGACATGAAGGTTATAACCCTGTCCCGCGAACTGGAGAGCGCGTTCTCGAACGCGATTACCGTCACCGAACTGGACAACTACCTGTCACTGGATCCGGGCCAGGCGCGTGCCATTCTGACCAAGCTTCAGAAGGCCGTCGCCGAGAAGACCTACGACGGCTACCCGATCCTGCTGGTCCCGAGCAATATCCGGCTGAATGTCCGCCGATTCATTGAGCATCTGATGAGCAATCTGGTCGTGCTCTCGCACAACGAAATTCCACCGCACGTCAAGCTCGTCAGCCTGGGAGAAGTTGCATGATGAGAATCAAGACCTATACTTCTGACTCGGTTCCCGAGGCCCTCAAGATGATCCAAAAAGACCTGGGGCCTGGAGCGGTCATCCTCAAGACCAACCGGACGGTCAAAAAACGGCTTTGGGGCTTATTGCCGTCGATGGCTTACGAGATCACCGCCGCGGCCGACCCGGTCGTTCTCGACGAGGATGCGGACAGGTTGGAGGGATCCAGCGCCGCAGAAACCTCGCCGACACTTCTGCCCCGGGACAATGCCGGTTCCAGGAAGGCAGACAGGGCGTCGAAGAAGCCGGCGCTCGAAACCTATGAAATAGCGGACACTCCGCCTGCGCCCAAGAAGTTTCCGGCGGCTCAGGTTGAACCCGCTGCAGAGTTTACTCCCCTTCATCACGGGAAGGCAGATCAGAAGTGGCAAGAGCAGTTCAATCGGCTCAGCGACGAAATTCAGAGCCTGATCCGCCTGGTCAGCCACCAGCGGGCAAACGATGCGATCAGCAGCCTGTTCCTGCGGGATGCGAACGTGGCGTCCGGATTCCAGGACTTGATCTGGCAGGGAGAAGACCAGGGTCTTGAGTGGCGCAAAAGCGCGTACACGGAATTTCACTCGCTGATCCAGGAGGGAGTTGAGGAGAGCCTGGCCTTCCTGATGATCCGGGACATCATTCGAAACTGCCCCGTTGACGGAGACTTCGATGAGCGGTTGCGCATTCGCCTCAACAAAGCCGTGGGCCGAATGGTCCGGACGGCACCCATCGGCAAGGACGAACTCGCCAAGGCGTGCATCTTCATCGGGCCGACCGGGGTCGGAAAGACCACAACGATTGCCAAGCTGGCGGCTCGGTTCGCCCTGAAGGATCGCCGGCACGTCAAACTGTTGACGTTTGACACCTACCGGGTTGCCGCTACGGAACAGCTTCGGACGTACGGAGATATCATCGGCATCCCGGTCAAGGTGGTCTTTTCCATCGATGAGATGGAAAAGGAGGTCTCGTCCGCTTCAAATGACGAAATCCTCCTGATCGACACGACCGGTCACAGTCACAAGCGGATCGCCGACTACGGCGAACTCTCCTCGTATGTCAGGGATCACTCGAAGATCCAGAAGCACCTGGTCTTGAGTTGCACGACGCGCCAGGACGATCTTCGCGAAATCGTGGCCTGTTTCGGGGCTTTCAAGCCGGACCGGGTCGTATTCACGAAACTGGATGAGTCCTCCAGCTTTGGAGCCATCCTCAACGAGACGGTACGTTCGGACCGTCCAATTTCTTACCTCACTAACGGTCAGGACGTCGCCGAGGACCTTATCGTTCCGACGCCTGCGACGATTGCGGATCTACTGGTGCCATTGAGATGAGCCGGAGCAAATTGGTGAACAACATGATGATCGACCAGGCGACAGGACTCAGAAAACACGTTGAACGAATGAACCTCGGTGGACTGAACCGCAACGGTTCGGCCTGCCAGGTCGTCGCGATAACCAGCGGAAAAGGAGGCGTTGGAAAGACTTGTGTCGTTGTTAATCTTGCCATCGCGTTGAGGCGTTCCGGCAAGAGAGTAGCTGTTTTAGATGGAGATTTCGGGTTGGCGAATGTGGATGTCCAGCTTGGCCTGACGCCGCCCTACCACCTCGGGCATGTAATCGAGGGATCGCAAAGTCTTCGCTCGATCATGGTTCCCGGGCCGGAAGGGATCCAGATCATCCCGGCCAGCTCCGGGATCCAGGAGCTCACCTCGATGGGTGAGCGTCGAAGGCTGATCATTCTTCAGCAGCTTGACGAACTTCTGGGCGAGTTCGACTTCTTCCTGATCGACACCGCTGCCGGTATTTCCGACAACGTGATTCGGTTGTTGAATGCGTCGCGCCGAGTGGTAGTGGTCTGTGCTCCTGAACCGACAGCAATCGTGGACGCCTATGCATTGATCAAGGTGTTGTGCCGCAAGGATCAGGGGAAAGAGGTTCTGCTCCTGGTGAACTCCGTACGAGATTCTGTCGAGGCCGAGGAAGTTCATAAACAGCTGGCGCACGTCGTCGAACGTTTTCTCGGAAGGCAGCTGGAATTCCTCGGGTCGATTCCAAGAGATGTCAAGATCACGGAATCGGTTCGGCGCCAGGCGCCGTTGATGATCACCCATCCGAAATCATTTGTTGGTCGAAGTTTCGTGAAGATCGCGGAGTCGTTGATGAGGCGACCGCCCGCAGTCAGCGAAATCGGCCGTCTCATCGAGAGCGCAGGTTAGGGTTATGTCTGCAAACTCAGTTAAGTTGGAAAACTACCAGAGGTCTCACTTCCAGGAGCGGAACGAGGTAATCCTCGAGCACCTCCCTCAAATACGGTACATCGCACAGCGGATGGCCATGCGATTGCCCCCTGAGGTTCAGCTCGAGGACCTGATCAGTTCGGGTGTCATCGGGCTGCTCGATGCGTACGAGAAGTTCGATCCGGGCAAGGGGGTAAGTTTCAAGACCTATGCAAGTGTCAGAATTCGGGGAGCCATTCTCGACAATCTTCGAGGGCTGGATTGGGCTCCACGTGATCTGCGGAGCCGAAGTCGAGAAGTTGAACAGGTCTACGCATCCCTGGAGCAGCGGTTCGGTCGCCCGGCAAAGGATGAGGAGGTTGCGAGTGAACTGGGAATCGGGCTCGCCGAGTTCCAGGCGCTCCTGGATCAGCTCAATGGGCTCACGATTGGCCACTTCAGGACCGGGGACGAGGAGTCCGACGGCGTCGATGCCGACAACCTCCCGATCCGTTATTCACCGATTTCGCCGACCGATTCCCCCTACGAGTCACTGAGCAAGCTGGAGATGCGGGAGCTCCTGGCTCGCGTTATCGAGCACTTGCCGGATCGGGAGCAGTTGATTCTGAGTCTCTACTACAAAGAGGAACTGACCATGAAGGAAATTGGCCAGATCCTGGGCGTCAATGAGTCTCGCGTTTCCCAACTGCACACCAGAGCCGTCCTGCGGATGAGGGCCAAGCTGCAGGCGATGCTGAAATCGAGAGAGAGCAAGAGGTAAGCAGCATGTCCGAGAAGGTCCTTTCACAGGAAGAGATCAGCGCACTGCTTTCAGCGGTCGGAGGCGACGACGAGTCTCCACAACAGGAGGAGGCTTCGAGACCGAAAGAGCGCAAGAAGCAGGGGATTGAGCTGGACGAGCGGGAAGGCTACCTGTTTCCGATGGCCAAGGCCGCGGAAATCAGCAAAGAAGTCGAGTCCGCCCTGGCCCTGATCTTTGATGCTTTTGCCCACAAAGGGAGTGCATCCTTTTCGAACAACCTTCGGACTCAGGTTGCCTTCCGGCTACACGAGGTCGAACAGATTTTCTATGGCGACTTCATCGAGAGCCTGCCGGAACCCTCTTCGATCTGGTATCTCATGGTCCAGCCCCAGAATCTTCATGTTGCTGTTTGTCTGGAGCCGGATCTGGTTGCCAGCATCGTCGCCGTCATGCTCGGCGGGGCGGGCTTGAGTTCTCCCCGAGCCAGGACTCAGATCACTGACCTCGAGCAGGCCATTATCGAGAACGTAATCACCATCTTCTGCCAGGAACTGCGCCAGGCATGGAGTCGAGTTTTGGAGGTCGAGATCGAGATCGACGGCAAGGAGACTCGTCCGCGACTCCTTCGCGTTTACCCCCAGAACGAAATCATGGTGACGATGCGCATGTCGATGAAGATCGGGAATTCGGATGGGACGATCTACTGGGGGATCCCCAGCGGACTGCTGAAGTCTCTCCGTGACAGTGTCAGTCATCAAAGGGTCATCGAAAGTCAGGATCAGCTCGTAGCCATGGTGAACCGGATGAAAGAGCATACCCAGCAGTTCTCAACCGTGATCGATGCCAAGCTTTCAGACACTTCGGTCTCGCTGAGAGAGTTGATCAACCTGAAGCCGGGGGATGTCATAGCCCTTGACCACCTGGTGGCCGATCCGGCGCTCGTTTCGATTAACGGAAATTGTAAGTTTCGTGGAGAAATAGCGATCGCAAACGAGCGACGAACTATACGTATGGTGCCGGGAATTTGAGCGAACCAAGAGCAGGTAACACAATGAAAAATAACGAAGCAAAGGATCCGGAAGTCGAAATGGAAGCGATCTCTCCGGGCAGTGCTGGAGATGCCGGGGAAGCTGTCGCGTCTGGTGGCGGGGCCGAATCCCGCGAAGACGATGCGCGTGCCTCCCATCAGGAGTTCTCGGAAAACATTCAGCGAATTCTGGATCTGCAACTGCCGATCACGGTGAGTTTTGGAACCGCCAGGAAGCCTCTTGCCGAGGTTTTGAAACTGGCCCCCGGCTCACTAGTTGAGTTGGACAAAACGGCCAGCGATCCAGTCCTGCTGAGAGTTAACGACAAGGTGTTTGCATGGGGGAAGGTCGTGGATGTTGACGGCTATTACGGGGTAGAGATCACTGAGATCATCGCCCGGGTCGATCGCATCGCCTCATTGGGAGGTTTTTAGCATGGATACTCTGAACGGGCTTGGTCTGACTCTCCCCTGGCTGCTTGGGTTGGCAATCTTGACGGTCAGCCAGGTGATCATTTTCCGATTGTCCCGTGCCGGCCAGGAACAAAATCTCACGCGTTTGGTCCAGTTGATGGAAGCACGTATTCGCCGCTCTGTCGAACTCGAGAAGTCGCAGCTCGAAGCTCGATTCCATGCCCTCAATAAGGAACGGAAAGAGGCCTTTGAACAACTTCGGGCTGAGCTGGCGGAGAATGAGCTTCGCTCCAGGACTCGTGTCGACGTGCCCTCCAGTGGGATTGGAAACCGCCTGGAGAAACGACATCAGATCCTGGCTCTGGCACGGATGGGCATGGATAGTCGGGACATCTCTCGAAAACTCCGCTTGAATCGTGGCGAAACCGAACTTCTTCTCGGATTGCGGGAAGACCTCGTTGGGGCAGGGACGGAACGTGGCTGATATCCGTTGTAGTTATTGCGCAAAAACGAAGGGCAGTTCGCTCCTCGGGGTGTTCGGACCGCGCGGTTTCGAACTCGAGCAGGATTGGATCTGCTCAGAAGCCTGCCTGAGGGAGTGCCTTCGCACAACAGTGGCCCGAAGCCTGGACTACCTTGTCCCGGAAGTGGACTATCAGCACCGGGTCAGGATCGGGAGCATTCTCGTCCAGCGAGGCATCATAACCAGTTCCCAGTTGGCCGAAGCCGTGAGTGCGCAGGCGGAGCACGGTGGAACGATCGGCAGCCACATCTTGCGCTGCGGTCTCTGTAGTGAAGAAGCACTGACCGCCGCGCTGAGTGAGCAGCAGGGAGTCCCCTGGGTTGGAATAGTCGAAAGTCAGATTCCGGGTGAGCTGAGCCGGCTGATACCGCGTCAACTCTGTGCAGATTTCAACGTTTTTCCCTTCGACTTTGACAGGAACGAGAAAGTGATCTGTATCGCGGCCCGAAGTCCCGTCCGACTCGCCCTCGTTCATCTTCTCCGGAAGATGCTCGGGCTTAACATCCGGGCG
Source organism: uncultured Acidobacteriota bacterium (assembly GCA_963777605.1). Lineage (GTDB taxonomy): Bacteria > Acidobacteriota > UBA6911 > RPQK01 > JAPXNP01 > CAVZRV01. The sequence continues at coordinate 467,088 of CAVZRV010000027.1, read as the reverse complement.
TTCATCGTTGGTGACGGTTCATTCGACCGCGCGATTCGGGACTATCTATCTCGCCGGAGTACGTCCGGTGAAGTCGTGATCCAGTCCAGGCGGAGTTCCCGGGAGATCACTGAGCGTTTGCTTTCCGAGGCAGCGAATACTCGAGCCCGAAAAATCAGGTTGGCTCGTTACGAAGAAGCCTTCTGGGCCCGGCTTGGCAGAGGAGATCGCTGGGCCAATTGCTTTGTTTCGCTCGAGCGGGTGGACAGAGTTGCCCGGTCAACTGGGCAAAGTTTGCCGGAGGAGGAATCCTTTGCGCTGTAAGTCGTGGATTCTCAGTGCGACTTGTCTGGCACTGGACGTGCAGAAAGGTGATTGTAGATGAGCCACTCGATTTACATGGGATACGCCGCACTGCAGAGCCGAATCGATGCCCTTGAGGTGTTGAGCAACAACCTGGCGAACCTGCAGGCTCCCGGATTCAAGCAGAACAAGTTCTACTTCCAGGTCCAGGACTTGCTCCAGGACGAGAGCCTGACGGAGCTCGGATCGGCGATCAATGGTCCGATCGTCAAGACGCTGAGCCAGGCCGATTTCTCGGGAGGCAGCCTGACCGAAACGGGGAACAGCCTCGACTTCGCTCTTATGGGGGACGGGTTCTTCGCAGTTCGGACATCCGACGGAATCCGATATACCCGAAATGGTGATTTTTCCCTTGATGCCCAGGGCCGGCTGGTCACCGCCAGTGGTGATTTTGTCCTGGCCCAGGACCCCAGGGGAGACCAGGTCTTGACGCTCCCTCCCGGAGAGCTGAATGTCTCGGCGAACGGGCAGGTCAGTGTCGACGGAATCGTGACGGGAACCCTGAAGATTGTCTCGTTCCAGGACCTGTCGAAACTGGTGCCTGTCGGAGCGAGCCTGTTCCGGGCACCGGACGGGATGGCGGAGATCCCGCCAACTTCGTTGAACGTGGCCGAGGGGTTCCTCGAACAGGCTAACGTCAACCCGGTTAAGGCCGTGACCGACATGATCACTCTTATGCGCAGCTTCGAAATGCTGTCGCAGGCCGTTCGCTCGCTGACCCGCGATGTGGACAGTCGATTAATCAACGAACTGGCCAAACCCTGAAGGAGAACCGCAATGTTACGAGCTCTATACAGTGCTGCAAGTGGCATGGATGCAATCCAGCTGAACATCGACAATATCGCCAACAATCTGGCAAACGTGAATACGGCCGGTTTCAAACAGCGGCGGACCCAGTTCCAGGACCTTCTGTACCAGAACGTGGTCGCCCCCGGCAGCAGCGCGTCCACTTCCACCGAGATCCCCACGGGTCTCCAGATCGGGCTGGGAACCCGGGCCGTTTCCAACGAAGTCATCTTCCTGCAGGGGGACTACGTCGAGACCGGCAACGAGCTGGACATGGTCATCGAGGGGCGGGGCTTCTTCCAGGTTCGCCTTCCGGACGGCCAGATTGCTTACACCAGGGGCGGGGCACTCCACCTCGATCGGGACGGCAATCTGGTGACGGCCTCGGGCGACCCGCTCGATCCCCAGGTCTCTATCCCAGCAGAGGCCACCAGTATCAGTATCGCTGCCGACGGTACCGTATCGGTGAGCCTGCCGGGGCAAACCAATGCTCAGCAGGTGGGACGGATTCAACTGGCAGTGTTTTCCAATCCGGCCGGGCTCAACAGCATTGGAAGGAATCTGTACCTGCAAACCTCAGCCTGTGGAGACCCGATCACCGGGAGCCCTGGAGAAAACGGCGTCGGTACCCTTCTGCAGGGATTTGTCGAGCAGTCCAACGTCAACGTTGTCAAAGAGATGATCAACCTGATCGTCAGCCAGCGTGCCTATGAGGCGGGTTCGAAAGTCGTCAAGACAGCCGACAGCATGTACTCGAACGTCAATAACATGGTGAGGTAACGAGGTCATGAGGCGGGTTCTCTTTCTTGCTGGATTTGTGGTTTTCTTCCAATCGTTGGCTGCCGTTCCGCTGTTCGGTCAGTCGATTGTCTTGCCCGATCGGATCGAGGTGCGGAATGACCAGGTCAGTCTGCGGGACCTGTCTGCCGATCTGCCGCCGGAGTACGGGGATGTCTCTTTCGGCTATGCACCGTATCCGGGACTACATCGCTGGCTCACCAGGACTGAGGTAATGAGCACCTTGAAGAGGGCAGGGATCACCGATCTAAAGGTGGAAATGCCCGATCAGGTCCTCCTCAGTCGCGCCAGCAGCCTGCTCGATCCGCAGTTGGTCCGGGACGCGGTTTCCTCGTACCTGTCCTCGGTTCATCCAGGAATAACGATCGAGATCCTCGACCTGGAAATGCCGCAGGATGTCGCGTTGCCGGAAGGCAAGGCAACCATTGCAGTGAACGCTTCGAACATTCCCACCCGTCTCGACGGGGTGACGCTGAAACTCGATGTCAGCGTCGATGGCCGGCACCAACGCAGTCAGTGGGTTCGAGTTCGGGCAAGGGCAACCGGAGAAGTCGTAGTGTTGCTTCGGGATCTTGGATTTGGGGAAACCCTGAAAGCCTCGGACCTGGCCGTCGATCGTCGGGAGGTCCAGGAATTGGAAGGTTGCATCACGAACCCGGACTCTTTGGTTGGCTCGGTCCTCAAGCGGAACATCGCGAAGGGCGAAATTCTCCGTGGCCGTGACGTCCAGGAGGCGGTGCTGGTGAAGCGGGGTGAGAGTGTCATGCTGATCGCGCGGACTGCAGCTCTCTCCATCAGTATGGCCGCCCGGGCGCGGGACTCCGGGTCTCGCGGTGACCTGGTCACGGTCGAGAACGTCAGCAGTAAACAGCTCATTCAGGCCCGTGTCGTAGGGCTTGGAATCGTACAGGTCGATGTGCCAGGAGTAAGAAAATGAAAAGAGAGTTTCTATTGATTTCCGTAGTGATGGCACTGGGCCTATCCGCTTGCGGGCCGGCCAGTCGTCAGTCCGGTGTGAGCAGGGGGCTGGACGATTACGCCCGCCAGGCCCGTTCCATCAATATGCCGGACGGCAATGGCAGCGGGTCGGTCTGGACCGACCGGGCCGGTTACTCGGACGCCTTTCGGGATGTCAAGGCCAGGCACGCGGGGGACATCGTCACGGTCCAGGTGCTGGAATCGACCAGCGCGGTGAGCGGCGCCACGACCGACAGCACCAAGACGTCGACCATAGCCAATTCGGCGACCAGCCTGTTCGGACTCGAGAAGAAGATCAGCGAGTTACCGAGCCTGATCAACACGGACAGTTCCGCAGAGTTTGCCGGCGATGCCTCGACCTCCCGGAAGAGTAACGTGTCGACGACTCTGACCGCCCGGGTCACGGAAGTATTTCCGAACCGCAACCTGCTCATCGAGGGGAATCGAGAAATCCTTCTCAATGGAGAGCGGCAGATCGTTACGTTGCGAGGGGTAGTTCGACCGTCCGACATTTCGCCGTCCAACACGGTTTTGTCCGCACGAATTGCGGAGATGGAGTTGTCGGTAACCGGTCGGGGCCTGGTCTCGGAAGCCCAGAAACCGGGCGTCCTTTATCGAATCCTTTCAGGATTCTGGCCGTTTTGAAAATCATGAAAACAAGCAAGGTTTTGCTCAGTGTGATTACTTTACTGGGATCGGTTGCTCCGCTCTGGGGACTGACCTCCCGCATCAAGGATGTGGCGCACATTCAGGGCGTCCGTGACAACCAGTTGATCGGTTATGGGCTCGTCGTGGGTCTGGACGGGACTGGAGACAGTCGCCAGACCCGCTTTACGACCCAGACCTTGAGCAACCTTCTCCAGTTGGAAGGGATCGTCGTCAACTCGACTTCGATCCAGGTATCCAACACGGCGGCTGTCATGGTCACTGCGGACCTTCCTCCGTTTGCCCGGGTGGGAGGGCGAATTGATGTGACCGCCTCGTCGGTCGGCGACGCCGACAGCCTTCAGGGAGGGGTCCTTCTGATGACTCCTCTCAAGGCCGGCAATGGCCAGGTTTACGCGGTGGCCCAGGGGGCGGTGTCAATCGGTGGATTTGCGACCAAGACGAGCACTTCCTCTGTTCAGAAGAATCAGCCGACGGCCGGACGAATTCCCCAGGGGGCGCTGGTCGAACGCGAAGTCGGCTTTGAGCTTCAAGGGAAGTCGGTGATTCGGTTGGTCCTCAATGATGCCGACTTTACTACCGCAACGCGGCTGGCGGAAACAGTCAACCGGAAACTGGCCTCGACGGTTGCGCGCCCTCTCGACAGCCGCACTGTGGAAATTGCGGTGCCAACGGAGTTTCGGGAGCGGATGGTTGAGTTCATCGCCGGCATCGAGAACGAATCGGTGGACGTCGATCACACTGCCAGGGTCGTTCTCAACGAAAAGACTGGGACGATCATTTTCGGCGGGGAGGTCAAAATTGCACCGGTGACGATCGTCCATGGTTCGCTTTCGGTCCAGATTGGAACCGATTTCCAGGTCTCACAGCCCAACTCGTTCGGCCAGGGTGAGACGGTCGTGGTTCCCAAGGAAACGATTCAGGTTCAGGAAGACGTGGGGAAGAGCGTCATTATCGGACCCGACAGCACGATAGAGGAAGTGGTCCGGGCGCTCAACTCTATTGGGGCGACGCCGAGAGACATCCTGGCGATCATCCAGGCAATCAAGGCTGCCGGAGCATTACAGTCCGAATTGGAGATCATCTAGTGGATTTCGGGTGGTGGCCTGCAGGATGCGGGCGAACCGGGGCGAGCAGGAAAGTTACGGGGAGCAAGGACAATGACTGTTGAACTGGATACTATCGCCCAATTGAACGTTGGGACCTCGACGGACAAGACGCGAGGACCCCGGACACTCGAGGGGGTGGCTCAGGAGTTCGAATCGTTATTCATCCAGCAGTTGCTCAGCGTTATGCGTCCGGAGTCGGATGAGGACAGCCTTTTCCCGGGTAGCGCCGGGCAGGACATTTACGCATCGATGATGGACCAGGCACTCGGCCAAGCTCTTGCCCAGAGGGGTGGAATTGGGTTGTCAAAGCCTCTCTTTGAGCGATTGGAGCAGCAGGGAGAGAATGCCAGCGGGTCTGCCAGTCCGGTTGCGGCACAGCCGGCGGAGTCGCTCGAAAAGCGATTTGCCCGAGCTCTGTCCAGTTACCGGGTGACCTCTCCGGTGGGCTGGAGAAATGACCCGTTCACCGGCGAACAGCGATTTCACCGCGGAGTTGACCTGGCCTTTGACGAAGGTGCCGAGGTTTCGTCACTTACGTCGGGCAAGGTGGTCTTCAGCGGTTATCAAACCGGTTATGGAAACACTGTGCTGGTTGAGGGCCCTGGTGGGGTCCGAGTCCGTTACGCTCATTTGAAAGAGTTGTCTGTAGAACAGGGAAAGGAGATCGCGAAAGGAGAGCAGATTGGACTGGCCGGAAGCACCGGCCGATCGACAGGTCCACATCTGCATCTGGAAGTAGAGGCGGAAGGAACGTTGATCGATCCGCTTGCATAGCTGAGTGCCGGTTGTACACGTGATGAAACAGGGCAAAGTTTCGGCTAAAGTAGTAGGGACCGTGAACCGATAATAGGATTGGGCGCAGATTAGTCCAAGGATGAGCTCAATGAAGATTGATGGAAATAATCCCTATATCCGGCCGGAATTACAAGCTCCGCAAAAAGAGCAGGTAGCCCCGCGGGAGCAGCAACAGACTTACGCTGAGAAGAAGACCCGTGACCGACTCGAGTTCTCGGTCCAGGGTAAAGAACTTCAGTATCTCTCTGAGAGGGTTGTTGAAGCTCCTGAGGTGAGAGCTGAACGCGTTGCCGAGATTGAGTCCCGCATCGACGCCGGAACTTACAACATCAAGGCCCAGGAAATTGCTGAATCGATCATCATGGGCAGTTTGATCGACAAGAGCGCCTAGCGTCTCATCGGTCATCTGCACTCGCAGCTGCTGCCGGCAGTTTCAGGGCCTGATCGAAGGGGGACGAGATGATCAGAGAAATCGATCAGGTTCTTCCTCGCTGGCAGCGGGTGGAAGCGGACCGGCCTCCTCATCGGAGGAAGGACCGCCACTACTTCCAGAATCAGTCGAAGTCCAAGTCCAGGACGGCTTCCGAAGACAAGGAAACGGAAGCGTCCGGTGACAGCGATCATCTGGATGTACGAGCATGACCACTACCGAGACGTTTGACCAACTTATCCGACTTACCCACCTGTACCGGGAAATTCTCCGGACTGAGGACGAGAAACTCTCCTCGTACCTGGATGAAGACCTCGACCGGGTTGAAACGCTCTCCCAGGAAGAGGCCGCTCTGGTTGAGGCGGTCAGAACTCTCCACGAGGAGATTTTACAGGCGACTGGGGGAGAGCCTCTCCTGGCCTCGGGCGAAGGAAAGTCCCGGGCCCTCCTGGGGCATCACCTCGACGAATTGAACGGTACGATTCACGAACTTCAATTGGCTCTTCACAAGAGTCGACGGTTCGTCCACCACTCACTGGCTCACGCGCAGGGTCTGGTGGCGGCCTTTTTCGACGACCATCACCGGGGCTACGACGGCAGAGGTGGAATTCGAGCGGGGCAGGGCACCTTGAGAAGGGGAATGAGGGCTTAACCATGGGTGGATTGTTCGGTGCTATCCAAACCAGCATGCGCAGCCTGTCAAATGCACAGGTTGGCTTAAGCGTCGTTAATGAGAACATCGCCAACGTCAATACCGATGGATACAGTCGACGGAGAATACTCTTCAAGCCCGGGGCGTACCAGGAGACCTCGTTTGGCGTGATCGGAAACGGGGCGGAAATCGACCGGATCGAGTCGGTTCGGGACGTCTTTCTCCAGAGCCGGATCACATTGGAGTACCAGAGCAAGGGATTTTACGAGGGCCAGCAGTACGGAGTCGCCGAGTTGGAACGCATCCTCTCTCCGGCCGACGGTCAGGGTATTTCGGACGAACTCTCGCTCTTCTTCAATTCCTTCTCGGAATTGGCCGGCGACCCCTCCTCTGTTTCTCTGCGAGAAGTCACGATATCCGAGGGGGATGAGGTGGTGCGCAGGATCCGGGCAACCACCACCCAGCTTGATGCTTTGGACGAGTCCAACAAGACTCGCATCGAGGATTCAGTCAATAGCGTCAACGGAATCCTCGACCGGATTGCCTCAATCAACGAGGACCTGCAGCCGATGCTCAACCGGGGCAATGACGGCGGGGCCCTTTATGATGAACGTCAACTGCTGCTCAGCCAGCTCTCCGAAGAAATGTCGGTCCAGATTCTAACCGATCAGTCGTACAACATGAGTATCACGACCACCTCGGGTCGCTTGCTGCTGATTGGATCCGACGTAACTCACCTCGACGCAAGCAGAACATCCAGCGGCGCCTACGTCGAGTACAACGGAGAGGACATGAGTTCCGAAATAACCGGAGGACGGCTGGGCGGACTGATGGATTTCCAGAGTTCCGTTCTGACTTCGGCGAGGGATTCATTGAACACCTTTACCGCGGCACTTGTCTCCGAGGTCAACGCTGGTCACTCCAATGGCGTCGATTTGAACGGGAATCCCGGGGGCGACTTCTTCTCTGTGACCGCCGGCGATGAAGCCCGCACCATCTCGGTTGTACTGACCGATTACAGCGAAGTGGCGGCCGCCAGTCCGGGAGGAGGAATCGGGGACGGAAGCAATGCCCAGGCCCTGGCGGACCTCCGGGACACACGATTGGCCGGCCTGGATGGACAGTCGATGACAGAGTACTTCTCGCAGATCATATTTGACGCTGGCCTGGCCGCCAGGGGAGTGGATTCCAACCTGCAGCTCCAGGACAAGGTGCTGAGAAATCTCGAGTCACAGAGGGACGGGGTTTCCGGCGTCTCTCTCGATGAAGAGGCGGTCAATCTTCTTCAGTACCAGAGGGCCTATCAGGCCAGCGCAAAGATGATTCGCGTTCTCGACTCTCTGTTAGAAGAGACGCTCAATATCGTGAAATAGGGGAGCTTGGAGACGATGAGAGTATCAGAGAGCAGCATACTTCAGGATTTCTTGAGTGGCCTGGATGTTTCCCGCAAGCGCTGGTTTGACTGGAGCCAGCAAGTATCGACAGGAAAGAAGATCCAGCGGCCGTCGGATAGTCCGGCTGACAGTGCCCGCCTGGTTCGAATCCGGGAGGATTTCTCCCGTTCGAATCAGTACCTGCGCAACGTCAGCAGCGCCCAGGCCAAGCTGGGCATCGCAAGCTCAGCGCTAAACTCGATCAGGAATCTCATCACTGTCATCACTGAGAAGACCACTTTCGCTCTGAACGGAACCACCAGCCAGGAAAGCCGGGGCTCGATAGCTCTCGAACTCAAGGGCAAGCTCGAAAACCTCCAGCAACTTGCTGAAACGAGCATCGATGGGAATTACATCTTCTCCGGGAGCAAGGTTGACACGCCACCCCTGTCCGAGTCCAGCGGAACTTTCACCTACCAGGGGGACGATCACGATTCTCAACTCGAAGTCTCGCAAGGGGAGAAAATCTCCCTTAATGTCACCGGATCCGAGGTATTTTCCGACCCTTCCACAGATCTCATGAACACCGTGAGCCAGTTGATCGGAAACCTCGAGGCTGGAGATCTGGATACCGCTAAGTTGAACCTCGCGAAGATCCAGCAAGCGGGAAAGGTCGTCGATTCAGCCCGCTTCAAAATCAGCAAGAGCATCAATCAGACCGAGAACGCCCATTCTCGTATCAATGACCGCCTCCTTGATCTGACTTCCGAGGTGAGCAACCTGGAGGACGCCAACATGGCGGAGGCAATGACGCAGATGGTTCAGTCAGAAACCGCATTGCGTGCATCCCTGAGCGTCGGTTCAAGACTGCAGCAGGGAAATCTCTTCGACATGATGGGGTGAGACAGATTCAGATGGAAACAGCTATTGATACCGCCCGATTTGGCAAAGTCAGCTACGTGGATGCGGACGTCATCGAGATTGCCGATGGACTTCCCGGATTCAAAGCACTCAGGCATTTTCTTCTGATCGACAACCAGGATTTCGAACCGATGAAGTTTCTTCAGTCGATTGAGGATCCCATCATCTCGTTTCCTCTGATCGACCCGAAGTTGGTACGGCCCGATTATGAGTTCCACCTTTCCGGGGAACAGCAGACCGATCTGGAGTTGGGAGAGCCCGAAGCCAGCTTGACCTACTCGATCGTCACCTTGGGCTGCACACCCGAAGAGGCGTCCGCGAACCTTTTTGCTCCCTTGGTGATAAACGCTTCAAAAATGCGAGCCAGTCAGGTTATCCTATTAGGTAGTGAATACTCGGTTTCCGAGCCGCTGCTGAGAGGATAGATGCTGGTTTTCACGCGCAAGTCGGGGGAGAGTCTCATGATCGGGGACGAGATCGAGATCAAGATCTTGTCCGTCGGTACGGAACAGGTCCGTGTCGGAATCAGCGCCCCCCGCCGCATCCCGGTGCACCGCCGAGAGGTCTACGACGCTATCGTCGAACAGAACTTGAGGGCGAGTCGATCCGAATCCCCTTCGGATGACCTGCTGAAGCGCCTTCGGTTAAGCAAGCGCTGATCTATTGTCGATGATCTCAGAAGTCAGCAAACCAGTGTGTTCCGAGAGGCATTCCCGCGTGGTGGCCTTCGTGGTGGCTCGGCTGACATCTTCTCGCCTTCCCGCCAAACAGTTGCGCCCGATTGGTGACCGTCCTCTGATTCAGTGGACCATCGATGAACTGCGCCGCTGCCGCCGGTTGGATGAGATCGTAGTGACTACGGTCGACGAACCGGAGAACGAACCCCTTCAAGAATTCTGCCGGGAAAGGGGACTCGAGTGTTTCTGGTATGAGGGCGATGTCAATCATGTCACTACGCGCCTGCGGCGGGCCGCCGAATTGTACCGGGCGGACATCGGAGTCCTTGTGAGTGGGGACTGTCCCCTGCTTCAGGCTGAGGCGATCGACAGCCTGGTTGCCGGGCTGGCGGAAGCTGAAGACGGGGACTATGTCCAAATCGTGGGGCAGGGGGGTGCGCCGGGCCTGGAGGGTATCGTCATAGGGCGGCTTCGGGCCTGGCAGTTGGCGGATGATCTCGCCAACCGGCCGGAGCTGAAAGAGCACCAGTTTCCCCTTTTGGGGCAACGTCCTGATCTTTTCCATCCCGTGCGTTTGGTTCTCCCACGGGAAGTTTGCCTGCCCTATCACCGCCTCTCGGTCGATACTGTGGCCGATCTCGAGTTCTTTAGCGCGATCTGGCGACGGCTTCAGGCAGCTGGCCGTGAATTCAATCTTCGCGAGGCTGTCCGCCTTCTGAAGGAGTCCCCGGAGTTGCGCAAAATCAATGGCCACGTCCACCAGCGTACGGTGAACGAACGACCCCGCAAAGTACTTTGTCTGCTCGATGCTGGTGGGTCGTACGGGTTTGGCCATCTCATGCGCTGTGCTGAACTCGGTCGACAGATCGTTGAGCGACTGAGCTGGCCGGTTCGGTTCGTGGTCGACGACGATGACGCGGCCGCCGGGCTCTCTGAACTGGGGTTTGTCGTCTCCTGGGGAGCGTTTGGGCGACCGGCCAGACCTTCGGCCCGGTCGATCCCGACATTCGAGAATCACTTTGGTGCCTATGACCTCGTCATTGTCGACATTTTCGATCAGCGGGACCCCGGACCGGGTTGGCGACAGCGGTTCAACCTGAAAGGTTGTGTGGCGGCCGTGGAGAATTTCCGGGAGTGGAGCAAGGGAGCGGACCTCCTCATTGGTCCCAACGTCCTGGGAAAGGGGAGAGAACTTCAGGGTGATGGCCGCAGGGTCATCGAGGGCCCTTCCTATCTGATCCTGAGAAGGGAGGTTCGACTACTGTGGGGTTCTAACTCCCGGAAGGATATTGATTTGCTGGCCTACCTGCACGACCCGAGGCAGCGCGAGCAGATCCGGTTTTGGGCTCACGCGAAAGGAATCCGTCTCGCGGTGCCGGAGGAGTTCTCTTCAGATTTCCTCGCGAACCTGTCGAGATCGAGGATGTTTTTGAGCGGGTTCGGAACCAGTTTCTACGAGGCGGTTTCCCTGCAGTCCATCCCTGTCTGCCTGCCCGACAGCGGCGCTCACAGGGCCGACGCGGAACGGTTTTACGGGTGGTTGGGCGTCAGCCCGTTGATCTTGGAATCGGTTTCGGGTTTGGATGGAATTCTGGGTCGGATCGACACAGCCGATCCGCCGATCGAGCTTCCCGTGGTCGATGATGGTACTCCCCGGATCATCGAGGAGTTGAGGGCACTGGTAGAGTCCCGCCAGCATTTGAAAAACCTATGAATGCTCTGATTACGAGCGTGTCCCGCAAAGTCCCGATGATCCAGGCGGTGCGCCGGGATCTGGCACGGGCCGCTCCGGGGGGACGGTTATACGGAGCTGACTCGGATTCGCGCGCAATCGCCCGGGCGTTCGTAGACCGGTTCTGGAAGATGCCTCGGATTGACCTGTTGACTGTCGCTGATATGGGTGGTTACTGCGTTGGGGAGGGGATCAGTTGGGTGATTCCCTCGCGGGATGGGGAACTGGAGACACTTGCCCGGTGGAGCCAGGAGTTGAACGGCGCAGGCGTTCAAGTGATGGTGAGTGCCCCCGAAACGATTACGGCCTGTCGGGACAAGCTGCAGTTTCCGAAAGCCCTGGATTCACTCTCGGAAGTCGTGCCGACCTTTGCGCAACCGGGTGAATTGGCTGGGACCCAGCGATGGGTTGTCAAGGAGCGCTTTGGATCGGGGAGCGGACGGCTCCTGCTCGATGTGCCTGAGGGGGATGCACTGCTGCGTGCCAGCGAGTTTTCCGACCCGGTCTTTCAGCCGTTCGTCAAGGGATTGGAGTACAGCATCGATCTTTACCGTTCCCGCTCGCGGCAGGTCTGGGGCTGCGTGGTTCGGTCGCGCGACCTGGTGATCTCAGGAGAGTCACAGGTTTCTACAGTGGTCCGTCACCTTCGCCTTGAGAAGTTGTGCCGCCGGGCGGCGGAGATCCTGGACCTCCGCGGGCATGCAGTCTTTCAGGCGATCGAGGACCGGCAGCGTGAACTCCACCTGATCGAGTGCAACCCGCGATTTGGCGGAGCCTCAACACTCGCCGTCGCCGCCGGCCTCAACTCCTTTGGGTGGTTTTTCCGGGAAACCTTGAATAAGGGTTTCGCGCCGCCGGCGTTCGTCCGCGGTACTCCGGGACTGAAAATGACCCGCTATCCGGTTGATCGAATCGATTTGTCGGCCGGAGGGGAAAGCGTTCTCTAGAAAGGCTGAGCGGAAACTTCAACCTTGGATGGCTTGGAAAAACTGGAGGAACTGGCGCGGTTGGGTGCGGTGTAATCCAGGCAGCCGTGCCTGGAATGGTGGCCGGGCAGCTTGCCCGGCGAATTCTGCTCCTGGAACAGCAGTTGAAGATCTGGCTTATAGAGTTCTTCAATTTGGGATCAGCTCATGGCAAACCAGAACTCTGACAACACCCATTCAATCCTGCCGGTTACGATCGGCGACCGCCTGGTCGGCCCCGGACAACCGGTTTTTGTTGTTGCCGAGATGTCGGCCAACCACGGGCAGGATTTCAACCGTGCCGTTGCCATCATCCATGCTGCCAAAGACGCTGGCGCCGACGCGATCAAGGTCCAGACCTACACGCCCGACACTCTGACCATCGACTCGGATGGTCCCGAATTTCGCCACGGCCCCGGCTCGCTCTGGGAGGGAAAAGGACTCTACGAACTCTACCGACAAGCCTACATGCCCTGGGAATGGCAACCCGAGCTCAAGAAGATCGCTGAAGATCTGGGCCTCGTTTTCTTCTCGACTGCCTACGACCTGACCTCGGTCGATTTCCTGGCTCAGCTCGATGTGCCCGCAATTAAGATCTCGTCATTTGAACTGGTGGATACTCCGCTGATCGAGTATGCGGCTCAAACCGGCATACCGCTGATCATCTCAACCGGGATGGCAACCCTGGAGGAGATCGAGTCTGCCGTCGAGTCGGCCCGAGTCGGCGGTTGCCGCGAACGAGTGCTCCTGAAGTGCACCAGTGCCTATCCGGCGCCGCCGGAAGAGATGAATCTCAGGGCAATTCCCGAACTATTCAGCCGGTTCGGCTGCCCGACCGGCCTTTCCGATCATTCGTGCGATTCACTGGCGACGATCGCCGCCGTCACCCTGGGAGCCAGCCTCCTGGAAAAGCACCTGACTCTGGAATCGGGGCAGGGAATCGACGCCGGTTTCTCTCTCGACCCCGCCTCATTCCGGGAGACAGTCAAGGCGGTTCGAACAACCGAAGCTGCCTTGGGAAGAGCGGCCTTCTCCCCGACGCCCAGCGAAACCCAAAGCCTGCACTTCCGCCGGTCGCTGTGGGTGGTAAAGCCGGTCCAGGCTGGAGAAACCATCACCTCGGAAAACGTTCGCTCCATCCGCCCCGCCGGAGGCCTGTCGCCGTCACGGTGGAAAGAGATATTGGGGAAAGCTCTCCAGACCTCATCGAATTCTCCAAGACCCCTTCGGGATGACTGACCACCGAGCACGTTTTCGGCTTTCAGCAGTCTTGGGTTTTGGTCAAGGGCAGGAACAGGGAAACAACCCCGCTTGCGGGGTGGAATGGAATCGCGCAGGATGAAGCGCAGCGGAATCCTGGGTTGACCGGCAACCCAGGTATCGAGTCCCGCCCGAGCGGGACGACATCACCTCTGTGAATATTCTATCTGTGATTCTGTAATTGTGAATTGGTTGGCTTTCGGGTTGTTGGATCGATTTTCGAGCTGTTTCAACTCCGCCCGAGCAGCGATGCCGACAACTTGAGCGCCCCCGCGATGACCTGGTGCATGTCGTAGTGCCGGTACTCGGCCAGCCGTCCCCCGATGCTCATCGGGAGCTTCAACTGCTCCAGTTCATCTCTGTAGCGCCGGTATCGTGCCTGGTTGTCCTCTGTGTTGACCGGGTAATAGGGGATCAGTTGCCGGTTCCAGGTCACGGAGTATTCCCGGGTGATCAGGGTTTTCGGGGCCGAAAGCGACTGGTCGAAGTGCTTGTGCTCGACGATCCGGGTGTAGGGAACCGTCTCGTCGGTGTAGTTGATGATGGCGTTGCCCTGAAAGTCGTTCATCGCCAGCATCTCCGATTCGAATCGCAGCGAGCGGTACTCGAGATCCCCGTGAGAAAAGTCGAAAAATCGGTCGAGGGCCCCCGTGTAGATGGTGTGGTCGAATCGCCCTATCCAGACGTCCCGGTCCTCGAGAAAGTTCACCCCATATTCCACCGGAATGTCCTCGAGCAGCCGTTCGAAGATCCGGGTGTAGCCGCCGATGGGGATTCCCTGAAAGCGGTCCCGGTAGTGGTTGTCCTCAAAGGTGAACCGAAGCGGCAGTCGCCGGACGATGGAAGTAGGGAGTTTCCTGGGATCGGTCTGCCACTGCTTGGCAGTGTACCCGCGGATGAACAGCTCGTACAGGGTCGGCCCGATCTGGGACAGGCACCACTCCTCCAGATTCCCCGGTTTCTCGATCGGAACCCGCTCCTGCTCGATGCGGGCTCTCGCCTCCGCCGGCGTCTTGACCCCGAACACCTGGTACATGGTGAAGAGGTTGATCGGGAAGGAGTAAATCCGCTCCTGGCAGGAGACCCGCGGCCGGTTGATGAAATTGTTGAACTCGGCGAACCGGTTGACATACGCCCAGACCGCGGTGTCGTTGGTGTGGAAAATGTGGGGGCCATAAACGTGCTGGTGACAGTCCGCCTCCGGGTGATACGCCGTGAAGCAGTTCCCCCCGAGGTGCTCCCGCTCCTCCAAAACCAGCACCGCGCACCCGGCATCCACCAACTCCCGGGCACAAACCGCCCCAAAGAACCCGGCTCCCACAATCAAGATGCGCTGACTCAACTTGTGCTCCTATCGGTCTTCCGACTTCCCGCCCAGATAGACGTGGCCATTTGTGTTGACAAGCGACACACGATGTACGAATTACTCGGCGCGTTTCCGTGTTGTCAAGGTTGAGGCCCATGCTTGTGGCATTTCCCACCCGACCTTGATCGCGAGCATTCTCCGAAAGACGTTTCAAGGTGTTTTCGCGAAGAATGTGCCTGAGTCGGCACCTGCTCGCAACCAGTCGCCTGATCGGTTAAGCTGAGCTGCGATGGCGAACCTCATCGTGCTGAAAGGCGGTTTCCTCTATTCCACGCTCCGGGTGTTCAGTGATGATATCGCTGAGGGATTTCGGCAACTCGAACATCGCGCGACCGTGATCGATCTGCTCGATTCCGCCTATGGCCGTCCACTCGAAGCAGACATCAGGGAAGGTTGCGAGTTTGCGTTCGGGATCAACGGCTACGGATGCGACCTCAAAACGACGAGAGGAGTCGTCTGGGACACTCTCGGGATACCGTTTGTCATCGCCCTGTTAGGGCCCGGGATACATCCGATGCTCAGAAACCATTAATTAGGTCCGTGCGCTAACAGCAGTAATTCGAGTTATTCTAATCGCACACAGAGAGAGGTGTTTCGCTCGAATGATCAAGGTAAACCGCGAAAACGTCATTAAGGCGTATCGGATGTACTTAGGCCGACTTCCAGAATCTGAAGATGCGATCATGGAAATGCTTATGCTGGATAGTTCTCAATTGAAGAGAGCGCTCCTAGGGTCCTCAGAGCATAAGCATAGAGCGCACGAATCCAATATAGATATTTTCATTCTTGGAAACTGTCAAGCCGCGGCCTACGCGAGAATCATCGAAACCATGACCTCGCTGCGTTGCACATCGATCGAACTAACTTCGCAGAAGAAGGAAGAAATACTAAGTGGAGAACTTTTCATAGCCCACATACTTAGCAACGCAAAGCTGGTCTGTGTTGTAAATGGGTACTCCTCCTTCGCAGAAGAACTGATCGCTCATTTTGATATACCAAGTGAAAGACTCCGGCTACTCCCCAATATAATTATAACAATGTTTCACCCGGACATGGTCTATTTACGCGCGAAATCTGGCCAACTGATCGGGGACTACAATTCAAGAATAGCAGCTTTCTCATTCATCCTGGGACTCTCTCCTTCTGAGGCGCTGGCAGCTTACAATGAGAGAACATTCAACCTTCTCGCATATTACGACGCGGATAGTACTGATCGAAGGTATATTGGCCGCGAGGCAATGCTAGCAAAGCTGCCATTAAGTCCGATCCTTGAACGATGGATCTCAAAGAAAGAGTGTTTCATGCACTCGATCAATCATCCGAAATTTCAGTTCCTTGTCGATATAGCAAGAGCTTTCCTGGCCAAAGAGAACATAAAGCACGATTCTCAGAAAGGAGAGTATATCTTTGACATCCATTCGAATGGAGCCTCCTGGTGTCCCTATCCTGAGATCGCGTTAAGACACGGATTTGAAAGTGATTACTACTTTAAGCTTAAATCATTCAATTCTCTTCATGATATAACATTCCTGGAGTTTGATAAGAGACAAAGATTGGGGTACGGTCTAGATCGGTTCATTGAACTGCAATATAGACAGTTTTCCGATGCTCGGCCTGATGAAGCGAAATTCTCCATCGTTGAAGCTGAGCGATTCCGGAAATTCAGTGAGCTCTATAAAGGCCGAGGTTCTTGCTCGTCAAGTGAGAGAAATGTGCTCTCAGATACGGCCAAAGAATCGGTCCTGAATCCGTACAAGGGTCTCGCCGATTATCAGTTTTGGCGGAGAAGCGTTTCATCTCTGCCGATTGAGCAGGTTGATCCCGTCACAAATCCTCGCTTCAACATCGCGAAAGAGGATAAGGTTTCTACCGCGGGAAGCTGCTTTGCTCAGCACATTTCGAGAGCGCTTAGTCAGAAACGGATTCAATTACTTCATTACGGAGGATTCTTCAGAGCCGGATGCATTGGAGAGAAACTTTCGTGTCTATTCGGCGAGATACGGAAATATCTACTCGTCAAGGCAGTTGTTGCAGCTTTTCGACCGTGCATTTGAGCGGTTTACCCCTGCAGAAGGCGCGTGGGAACGGGACGATGGGACGCTTGTGGATCCTTTTCGACCGCAAGTGGAACCTGCCGGATTTAGCGATTCCCGGGCATTACTGCAGTCGAGAAGGTCACATTTGCAAGCAGTGAGAAAGATGTTTCAAGAGCTGGAGGTCTTCGTTTTCACGCTGGGTCTGACTGAGGTGTGGCGCAGTAAAACGGATGGAGCCGTATTTCCATTGGCTCCAGGTGTAGTAGCTGGGAGAATGGACTTTTCACAATATGAGTTTGTCAATCTTAAGGTAGAAGATGTGAGATCCGATTTACAGAGCTTCATTGGGCAATTGCACGCTGTCAATCCCTGCGCCAAGATGATACTTACGGTTTCTCCTGTCTCCCTGACGGCGACCTATGAGAATCGACACGTTCTGTGTTCCACCACCTACAGCAAATCGGTGCTCAGGGTTGCTGCAGATGAAGTGACTCGTTCGAATGATAATGTGGATTATTTTCCGTCCTTTGAGATAATCACTGGGAGCTATTCTAGGGGCGAATTTTTTCATGAAGATGTTCGATCGGTCCGGCCGGAAGGCGTCGCCCAAGTGATGGGCCTCTTTATGACGCATTATGGTGGTGATCGGGGATCGGCTTCTATCCGGCTGGAAGACCTTCAGGCTAGGAGGGTATCGTTGGTCGCGGAGGCCTCGGATGTCGCTGCTATCATTTGCGAGGAGGAGGCGCTGGACTGGTAAGGGGTTCAATGCAGAAGGCAGGCTGGCTGCTGAGAAGCTCGAGCCAATCTGAGGTGGGAGTGGTTTCGAAACGGCATGCTGGTCGAGGCATGGGCCGGAACGAAAGACTGCCGGCGTCAGGGAGAAGAATCGAAAGAGGCAAGGGAGCCCGATTCGGCGGGCAGTGGGCGTAGGCCGAGAGTGAACTTCCGCGGTGAGAGGTGGGGCAACGACACGCACCGGCCGATGACCGACCCGCAAGCTCGGATGTTCCGGAAGGGCAAAGGGATGGAATTGAAGCTCTCGTTCCTGGGGCTTGTGCTTGATGGGTCTGACCGGGACGGCTTGGCCGTCGCTCGCCGAGTCAGCCGTAGCCGGGAATCCCAAGAACGCGAGTCGCGGTCCGAATGATCGGAGCGATCTCGACGGGAAACTGGATCACGTTGGGAGCGGACCGGGCCTTGTCAAAGAAGTGAGGGGAATGGACGTGACGGCGCAGGTAGCGCAGACCGAGTCGCGGCGGTGAAGATCTATCGACGGACGAACGACATTAGTAGCCCAAAGCGTCAAGCAATCCGGGTGCTGCTGCGTTAAGTAGAGTAAGTTCTCTTTCTGTAAGGTGTTGCCGATTTCCCGGTACCGAAAACCGTTCCGACGCTGTGGAACTAATTGCGCGGTCTGACCCGACCTCGACTCTCTTCTTCCAATCTTCAGGCATCTGAATTCCACACGCAGCGAGCAGAGATCTGAAATACTGCTGGCTAAATTCTGAATTGAGGTCGCTGACCGCATGGCATAAC
Source organism: uncultured Acidobacteriota bacterium (assembly GCA_963777605.1). Lineage (GTDB taxonomy): Bacteria > Acidobacteriota > UBA6911 > RPQK01 > JAPXNP01 > CAVZRV01. Next base: position 448,663 of record CAVZRV010000027.1, on the reverse strand, counting down.
TGCTCATATCTTACCAAGTAGGCATTACCCGTCCAGGCCAGCGCATGGGTAATAAACATCACCGCAACTGAAGGATGATCTTCTCTTAATTCACCAAATTCAAGCCTCCATCCTTTTATGACACACGGTATCAGGTCGCCGAGGCTGAGGCCATAATGTTGTGCATACGCCGCCAACGCACAGGTCTCTTTGATTTCAGGTGAGAAAAGAAAGCGAGAGTATGCCATTACGTATTCTCGCGGATCCCGAATAAGAACCAGTTGTCTAACATTCTTGAGGACTAGAATTGTGTGCGGTGTCCGGTTAATATGTCCGGTAAAAAAATTTGGTTGCGCTATCTCAAAAGCCGACGCGAGATCTCCTTGACTCAAGAATGGCCAGTGAATCTGTTCCAATGGAACAAACATTACCAATATGTTGCGCAATAACATCGTCCCGCATTTCGGCACTGACGAAATCAGAAAGCTCTCCTTTAAATATTCTTGTCTGAAGCTCTGATTGAGCTCTTCAATTGAGGATGCCAACTGAATTCTCCTTAGGCGAGGACAGATTGAATGACCACGACTCCTGAAATGCGTGATCAATTAAGAATTTCCATAGAGTGTAAAAACCCAAGAAAAACCGAAAGCTAAACTTTGGATTATTCTGAAGTTTTATAATTATTGCGCGATGGAAAATCGCGCAAGGGAAGAGCCGTGATTCTTGGAGGGGATATCTTGTGCTTGTTCAGCATTGCGTCATGGTAATTGGGGCTCAGTTCAAGGGCAGAATTAAAACATTTCTCTGCTTGTGAATTTGCGCCCTCAGTGACAAGGTTGACGCCAAGGTTATTTAGACTTTCTGGTCGGATCAATGCCGCAGAGGCTTCGCTCAATTTCGCCAAGGATTCCGTTCTGTTTCCGAGTAGGAGGTGAATTGTACCTTCTTGAAATCTCCGCCTCCAAATCTCTTTCTGATCTCCTTCTTGTATGGAGAATTTTTCCAACGCTTCTAATTCTTCAAGAGCCTTCTGGTAATCGCCCCTCGAGATAAGGAATTCAATAAACGTCCAAGTAGATTGTAGAAGGTCAATTCCTGATTCAGACAGGCGTCTCCTTACGAGATGGGGATTGTGCTTGCGTAAGGCACGTGCGCACATGTAGCGTTGATTATCAATATTCCTGGATATGCTATTATGATAAGAGAATTGGCGGTATCCGGCACTCCGAACTAGACAAAACTTATGCCGTGTGATAACGGCTCGTAGCAAGAAGTCGTAATCCTCGGCGCCATGAAAACTCGGGTCAAATCCTATCGATCGAGCGCATTCGGTACGGAAGGCCGGTACACCGAGTCCAGGAATGTAGTTGCGGCCGAAGTTGCGAATCATGTCCTTAGAGCCTTGTAGGAATGAGGGAATCTTAAGGCGCTTAAGAAATTCTCCAGTCTGACCTTCATGGAGATTAATCTCATCATAGGCAATGTCCGCCCCTTGCCTGATCAAGGCTTGACAGAGTTGGAGAGAGCGTCCCGGGATCAGTTCGTCGTCCGAGTCGAGCCAGACGCCAAAGGCCGTCGCTAAGGAGTCCAGCGCCATCTGCCGAACTGCTCCCAGGGAAAGGTGCTGCGGGGCTCGAATAATAGTGAGGCGTTCTTTAGCGGCGTCGCGGGCGATCGAAACGGTTTCGTCTGATGAAGCATGATCGACGAGAGTGACCGAAGGGCTTCCGGGTTCAGTTATCGCGGAGCGGACTGCTCGCTCGATTGTTGCGGCTGCATTCCGTGCCGGGATCAAAATGGTGAATTCAGGGCCGGGCATCTTAGAGCGCAGTCGCTAACGATCGACCTTCCAGTCAGAATACAGCGGGAGCACTCTAGCTTCTGGAGCATGCTGATGGAGTTCCTCGAGCATCTCTCCCTCGTAGGACAATGAAGAGAGAAGAATGGCATCGACCGCAGCGAAATTGAAGTCCCGAATGGGTGTGATCGGGATCCCGCGAATTGGATCTTCCGTCCCTGTTGTAGAAAGGAGTGCGGGGCATTGAATCCAGTCCGGCAGACCCCAGCGGAGAAGTTCTTTTGTGTGTCCACCTGCGCCAAAGAGTGCGATCCTTCGAAACCCGGCAACCCTGCAGCGGAGTAGTGCTCGGAGAAAGCGGCGCGTCAGGAGACGATTGAAGCGGGGTAACTCCGGAGGAAGATTGCTCGGAAACGGTGGCGGCAGGGGGTCTCCTTGTGCGGACTTGAGTGCCCACGAATCGTTACGCTCCCTCAGGACCAAATCGGTCGGCTGAAGGGGAATCGGTTCGCTCTGAAAAGCAGGAAGGGTCATCCACGTGCATACAGGCCAGTGCCACTTACAGAAGACCGGAAGGCCTTCAGAGATTGCCACACTCGCGGTTCCTGCCGCCGCCACGGCGGAACGACCATTCTGAGGGCGGACGACTAGGCGACTCCTGTTTACCGCAGTTGCCAGAATCGAGTAAAGGAGCCACAGCCCAGACTCGTCGGGAGCGTCGTCTGAAGCCTGAAGCCACTGCCGCCACAGTTGGTCTTCGTGCTGCTCATCAGCGCTGAAAAGGGGGCAGTCGGTCTTAAGGGTCTCGAGTCGCCTGGAACTCCCGGCCTCGTGAGTGCACTCGTTCAGACCCCAAGCGCGTCGGTTGTGAACGGGTACTCCAAATTCAAAGTCCCACAATCCCCCGAAATGGGCAGCGGCGTTATCCCGCGTTGATGCGGGTGCGTTTCGAAAGCCTTCTTCGTGATCCAGATGATAGACATTGCCAAGGAACTCGATTGGAATTCCTCGAGCGCCAAGTCCAAGGAGAAACTGCCAGTCCTTTGCCCGCGTAGTCCAGCGGATGGCCTCGTTGAGCCCTGACGTCTTCATCCAGACCTCTTTCGAGGCAAGCATGAAGTCGCCTCCAGCCCCAAGGTAGAAGGGCGGACACGTCCTTCCCTCTCCAGAGGGAAGTTGCTTAGACGGTTCCTTGAGGTCCGGCCATGGTGCATCCGAAGGCACATCGATTCGGTGGGCCCGATAGAAGGTGCCGGCGTCAAGATTTTCTCCGAGTTTACCCACCAAAGCATCATCGAAGAGAATGTCGGCGTTGGTTACCAGGATCCAATCCCCACGTGCCCGCCGAATCCCGGCATTCTTTGCCGCGGCCTCGTGAAATGTCATCGACGGATTCAGATTGTAGGACTCGTGAATCGCTGGCGGGACGACTATGGCTCTCGCGAAAGAAAACGTCTCTACTAAATCATCGGACAGTAGCGCTTCACCTGGAAGCGGGTTCCACTCGCAAATCACGTACTCGAATTGCAGACTGCATCTCGACAGCAGGATGCTGTTGTGTTTGACCGACCGGAAGAGTCGGGCTCTGAAGCCACCCCCGTAGTCGTCGTTCCTGCACGTAACAACAATGCTCAACATCAGGCTTCCCTGAGGGGGAGATCCGTCGCTGTGCGACTCAGGAATCTTCCTGAGTAGAGGCTGCCGCTCGGGAGAGGATGTCCGCTCCGCAGACAAACTGAGCCAGGCGAGCGGGCGTATGGAAGCTCATGAATCGGCTTCGCCGCGAGAAGGCAGCGGCGGCGAAACGTTCGTAATCGGCAATGATCTCGGTTACCGCCTCAACCAAGTCGTCAGCCCGTCCCGAAGTGAACGTCCGTCCTGCGCCGTGTGAACGAAGTTGGTCGGAGAGCCAAGTTCCTTCAGGCACTACTGCAGGAACAGCGGAATGAATTGCCTCGGCCAAAATCCCCGAGGTCCGGGAGACGTAGCATTCTGCACGGTAGGGAAGCAGAACAAGGTGTGAAGTCTGCATCCAGTGGATGTATTCCTGCTCCGAGATCGGGTCCTCGAGAAGTCGGACTCCGGGTAATTCCGCGAGCTGGGAGCGGGCTGCGGGTATTCCCGGTTCGCCGCCCGGCAGGTTGAAGTTACTCTGAATCACTAACTCCAGTTCACCGTTTCGAAGCCTTTCCCTCAACGCGGAGGCCATATGGGGGAGCAGTTGGTAGCCCTTCTCTGTTCTTGCATCTCCGAGGTAGAGCAGCCGAAGAGGACGTTCCCTCATTCGGGTTTTCGGTGCCGCGAATCCCGAATCGACTGGAATGGGAACCGTCTGAAACTGTTGGCGGAGTGCGTCCGAGTATTCGTCAGTCAGGTACTCGCTGTCTGTGAAAAACCGCACCCTGCATCCGCCGGGTGCTGTGACAAGTTCCGCGAGCGCCTGCCGCAGGAGCAAAATGCCCTGCCTCGACCCCAATGCCGCATCAATTCCATGTTCAGACAAATCTCTTCTGAAGAGGAGCACCGAACGCGGAATTTCCGTGACCTTGCAGTTGCGGTGGATCCTTGCGAGTGCCCAGGCATGGATGAGATTGGCATAAGGAAAGAAAACAACGTCCTCACCGCTGATCCGCAGCTTAGATTCCAGTTCTGCCAGAGTTGCAGCCACCTCGCCAGCGCGCGAAACCAGATGAAGCACCGGATCTGTGCCTTTGGCCGGACGGAGTTCTTGCCAGTAAGAATAATGGAGTGCCGGTATTACCTCGGAAGTGTCCGAGGAAGACACGAGTTGTCTGTTTCCGGCGATGATCGGCTTGACTCCAAGCTCGGAGGCGGCACGTCCCAAGCGCTGGGCATAGCTAAGATAATGGCCATGAAGACTCTTGAGGTTCTGGTCAACTGTCAACAGTCGGGAACCCGTCGGGGCTTGAGCAGAACGAGCACTTCGCTGCGGTTGACCGGCGTTCTCCAGAGGGCGATTCCTAGAGTTCACAGTCGTCCCCCTCTCTTCTATTGAGATCAGAACCAGTATTAGTGCGCTCGCCGCCCGCCGTTTCATGCGTTCCGTGGCCTTACCGCTTGGAGTACTTCCTCTGGCAATTCATTCTGGCAATAAGGCAAGGCGGAAGAGTCCATCCAGATTGGCTCATCTCCTTCCGGAAATGCTGGCTCCAGATCAACGGCGGGAGGGTACCAGATTGGAATTCTGGGTATCTCGGGCCAACGCTCCTGACATATTTGGGACATCATCAACTCGTGTGAGTGAGAGGACATCACGACTGCATCAACTCGTTCGGAATCAAACTCATCCAGTGTGCAGACTGGATACCCCATCAACGAGGAATCCTCAGCGTGTTCCAAGTCTGTGACTAGTATCATTTCGATCAATGGTCCCCGATGATGCTTCCACAGGTCTATCAGGATGCTCGTATGGGTACCAGCACCATACACCGCCACTTTCGCGGCTTTCATTTGGCGGCATCGGTAAATGGCCCAGGGGATCGAGATGGCGGAGGCCCTCAATTAACCAGGGCAGGCCTGTTCTGTCCTCGCGACAATTGACTTGTCCCTTCTCTCGGGTAGTCCCGAATGAGCTCGAGAACGGCAAGCTGGTAAGGGCGAAATGCCGTTTCGCTGGCATAGTGTCGGCGCACAAATTCCAGACCCGCCTTCCCCATGGATGCTCGCTTCTTGGCTGACTCGAGCAGAGCTAGGACGCAGTCCGCGAACGAATCTGCTGCGTCAGCGATGAGAACTTGACGAGAGGGTTTCAGCCGAGTGTTGGTAATGCCCAAAGAGGTAGTCACTACCGGAATTCCGCGAGCCAGCGCCGTCAGTACTTTTAGCTTGACTCCGTCTCCGTAATAGTAAGGCGCCAGCGCTATTGCAGAATTGTCCAACACGGGTTTCATGTCGGGGACCACTCCGCGAAGTTCCACCCGCGAATCCTGGTGGGCCCGAAGCGAAATGGCAGTATGCACAATTTCTCCAACGATAACGAGGCGGGCCTTGGGAGATGCCTTGCGAATTCGAGGCCATGCTCGTGTCCAAAACCATGTAAAGGAGACTTGGTTGAACTTGGCGTTTGAAGCCGCCAGAAGCAATCCTAAGAGTCTCTTGCTGTTCCGTCACGGAAGATGGGGGCATCTCCGGGAGTTCTTCGGGAAGGAATGCCGGGACCTCGATAACTCGCAGATCGCTCGAAACAGACTTCACTCTCGCAAGATCCGTGGGGCCTACTACGGTGATGAGGTCAAAATCCTGCATTCTTCGGACCTCGTCCTCTAGTGAGTAGGCGGTTTCGTACCCAAATACGGCGCCCTCCTGTCTAAGTACGGCCGAATCCAGGTCAAGTGTTGATAGGATTCTTGGAACAGTCTTCGGCAAAAGCCTCTTAATAGTGTGTGTGCGGGTGTAGTTGATTTCAACTATGTCATAATGTCCCAAACTTGCCATGATGCCGGCTGCGCCCAAGAACAATGGGTCTTGGCCCGGCAAATTTGGAAGTTCTGAATCAAAGATGGATTTACCGATCTGCGCGATGCCATTTGGCGGCAGGGTCCCCTGGCTTAGGGATCAGGAAGACTCGTTCGAAAGAACTGTCAAAAGCAGGGAACTTGCGCAATTTCCGTTCAGTCAGCTGTAGAGTGCCCTATAACATCGACTGTTCCGCCGACCTCCTTTAGCGCCGCAGCGTGGCTCATGAGGGCGGTCTGCGCTCCGCACGGTGTGGCGAGATCCCAAGGATAGGTCATTAGGCAACGGAATTTTCGGTTGAGCTTCATAGGCCGGTGAATCTCCGGAGTTGGGTTTGTCTGCTCAAAAAGCGTTCAGTGAATCTTCACGTTCTGAGGAGAGGTTCCTTCTATTGCAGCGCAAGCTCGGTCTGAGCTTCAGGTGTCGTCGCGTTCCCAGAATCTGACCCAAGAGATTTCGGGATACTGGGCAATCCATTTCTGACGCATCGTGGATTCGAATCGATGTGAGGAGGGGATAACTGCCTGAATCTCGGACGGTATCGGATCCGAGATGCAGATCACTGGGAGACCGAAGGCGGTACGGTCCGTGGTCTCACTCACCAGAATTGCCAGTACCCTGGGGCCGTTCAGGGCCCTCCAGACCGGAAGAAGCTGTTCGGTATGATTGCTCGCTCCGTAAAGTGCAACTGACTCGAGATGGTGCTCGCGACAGTACTGGATCGCTTGCGCTGCCGCGCGGCACAGATTTGGCCAAGAGTAGGAGTTGGATTCGGATTCTGCGAGAATCAGGCGGTGGCGAGTCTGCTCCAAGTCCCTGTTGGAAGATGCCATTTCGCGCGTCAGCCGTTCGTCACGGATAAGCGCCCTTTTCAGCTTCTCGCGAGTCTCAATCGAGGGCCTGCCGGATCTCTTCTTCGCGACGCAAGGCCTTGCCATGCCTCTCACGAGTCTCAATCAAGGCCTGCCGGATCTCTTCTTCGCGACGTAAGGCCTTGCCATGCCTCTCACGAGTCTCAATCAGGTCTTGCCGGATCTTCTTTTCTTGGTTCACTGATCTCTCAAACTTACCCTGAAGCTCGAGCAGCATCTGCTTCATTTCGACTTGCCCAAGGTGAGCATGCGAGAAATCCTGGGACGCCAGACGGTCGATGCGGCGGACAATCGGGCCGCCGGGGGACAGCGTCATCACGATATGGAAACTGCCCAATGCGTTTTGTTCGACCGACGGTCCGCGAACCCAGTCATCGCCGAAGTAGTCGAGGGCCCGATCCAGCGGGTAGAAGCCGTGATCCAGGAAAAGGGATCTCCACCACCATTCGGGACGTACAGTGGCGTGATATTCGATCCCCTCGACCGAGCAGGGACGCAGGTGGATCGAGGCTATGAAAAGGCCTTCCGTCGGGTGTAGATGGCGCCGGACGTTCTCCACCACCGTGGGCAGTCGCTCCTCGGGAATGTGCTCGAGAAACTCCCAGGCGGTTACCACGTTGAATTGGCTGGTTCGCGGGTGCCATCGTGCTCCAGGTAGAGGGAAAACGGCTGCGAGCAGTCGCAGGTAAACAGGCGGTCGGGGATGGTCGGCCATTCGGCCCTTTGAGTATTCAGAGAGTAGTCGCTGCCTTCCAGACCTACCCCCAGATGCCCGGCCTCCGTGATCTCTTTGACGAATCCTCCGCCGGCGCACCCGAGATCCAACACGCTCAACGGCAGGTCAGCATACAGTTCCAACAGCTTCCGCGTAAACGGGGCGGAGCGGTAGTTGTCCTGCTTGGTGCCGAGCGGGTGGAGATGGTCCACGCTCTCCCAGGCCAAAGGGTGAAGTGTCTCCAGGACAACCTTAGGACCGTCGGAAGGTTGCACCGACTGGAGTGACTTTCCCTGGAATGCGAAAACACGTCCCTTCTGATGGTCGTCGATCAATCCTCGCAGGGCTGAGCCAATCCGATCGTACACCGGGGCCGACCTGTAGCTTCCCGTCTCTGCGCGGACCCAGAAAGGTGAAGGTGCGGTCTTGGCGAGCAACTCTTCATAGATCAGTTCGAGCCGCTCAAGTGCCGGAACCTTGCTCAACAACTCTTGCCGACGGAGTGACCAGTCGAGCCGGGACCGCGGGGCGTACGGTATCGGGGAGACAGCGCTCCATTCCAACCCCAGCCAGTCGAAGACCGCCTTGAAGGTCTCACCGCTCAGGCGTTCGTAAAACACTATACGCGCCCTCGGCAATACCCAACTCAACTCGAAGAGGCGGTCGAAACTCCAGAGGATGCCCTCGAAGTGCGTTTCGATCGGAATCGCCGGAACGTTCAGAATCAACGAGTCCAGAGTCTCGGCAGGTCGCCGAAGCAGAAGCAAATGGTGAGCGTGGAAATGCTCGTGGAGCTGGACATCAAAAAGATCCTCGGCAGGGAAGCGCCCGCCGACCGCCGGTCCGCTGATAGCAACTTTCTCGCCGACGACCTGATATTGGGCCGCCAATGCGTTGTACAACTCCTCCACGGAGCGAAACCGGGCGGCGTCGGGGATAAACGAGCCCTTCTGCTGGGTATTGCCTTCCTGGGCTTTGCGCAAGTTGAACGCCTCAGCGAAGGTCGGGGCGGAGCAACCGTCCGTGAGCCCTCCGGTGCGCAGTTGGTAGGAGTTGATCTCCGACAGCAGAAAGACCTGATCCGAGCGGTTCAGCTGTGCCATGGTAAAGGTCGTTCCCGACCGGGCGGGCCCCAGCACGAACAGCAGTCTCGATTTGGTCATCTTGGTCTCTCGTCCGCGGAACTAGTCAAGATCGTGGAGCAGTGCAGGACTGACGTCGCCAGCGCGGGCTGTCGGGCCCGATCCAGGCAGCAGAAACTCGCAGTCTCGCTACAGAATCTTGGGCCTCACCAACCTTGGCTGAGTTTCATCACTCCAATGCCATTACTGAGAACATTGCTGTAGGCAACGGCAAAATCTACCCTCTGCGAATTCTCCCGAATAAACTCGAGAACCGCTCTTAATACCCCGTAGCGAGCGCCAACACTCCAGACTCCTGAGGGGACGTCGGAATCGGCCACTTCCTGCTGGTGTTGCGGAGCGCAGTCATCGAACACTACATAGCCACCTGGGCGCAGATTGCGGATCCAGTACCGACGGAGCCACATCCGCATTTGTTCATATGAGTGCGGATCGGTGTCAATGTAAAGCATGTCGATTTCGCCAAGTTCACTGGAATAGCGCTTATAACCCTCTTCGCCAGTCAAGCTGTGGTACGTCCAGATATCTTCAAATTCCGATATCAGGTGTGATCGGTTGACCTTGTCCTGAGGATCAAAGCTAAACAGTTTTCCCTTGGAAAGAGAAAGTGTGCGGATAAAGGCATCCGAAGAGTATCCTTGCCTTACACCGAGTTCGACTACAAGCTTCGGTCTTATGACTGAAGCAACATTGAAAAGGACCTTTTTATATAACCGGATGTTGCGGCTGGGTCCCAAATCCATATTCTCATCTCTGAGGGCATTCGGTGTTGCATCGAACCGCCTCAACGCTTCGTCAAACGTTGAAAGTCCGGGTCCATCTCTGTAAACCACACGGTCCTTGCCAATCAGATCCTTGATCAGAAGCCTCACAACGCAGCACTTTCGAACGTCGCTCTTATCACGTTCTTATTTCTGGTGAATGCGAAATTAACCTGAGGTCTGCTCGAAGAGCTTCGACTCATCCACCCAGTGAATCGTTTTCATGAGGCCGCTCGCCAAGTCATTCGTGTGGTAGTCGCCCAGGGCCTGCCGGGCTCTTCTCGACCGAAGAGGCACTTGGATTTCACGCCGACATAACGGCCCGTATCAAAAGAGAGTCTTTTTGACGGATATCCGACCTCTTCGCAGATCATCTTCGCAAACTGTCGGATCGTGTATTCTTCGTCGGCGCCGACGTTGAAAATGGCGCTTTGCCGAAGGTCGGCAAGACTCTGCAGAATTGCGATGAAATCGTTGATGTAGATCAACTCGCGGCGTTGGTAGCCGTCGCCCCAGAGGACAACGGGTTCGCCAAAGCGCTTCCCCCGGATGATTTTCCGATCAAGTCATAGATGAAATGCAAGGGTCTCCCGTCCAGGTGGTAGTCTGGGCCGAAGATCGTGGAGGGAACAACATAGAGGTACTCGAGTCCGAATTGCGAGCGCAGGGTCTGCAGCCCGACGAGCAGCATGCGCTTGCTCATCGCGTAGCCGTAGAAGCGATCGATCGGCAGGCCGGCCAGATAGTTGTCCTCGGTTAGGGGAACGTCCTTGGCATAGGAGACGCTTGTCCCGAAAGCGATCATCTTGGCCTGGGGCTGGCGACGTGCCCAAAACGCGAGCACATTAGTATTTATCCGTTGGTTGACGATCCATTGCTCGCCGCCTTGAGTGGCACAGAACTCGCCGGCCCTCGTCCATGCGGCGAGGTGGTAGATCCGTTCGAAGGTCACGGGCGGGTTCCAATCCTCCAGGACTGCTCGTGTAAGGTCGATTTCTTTTGAAGACGGGGCAACGACTTCGTGGCCTTCCTCCCGGAGGCGGGGAATCAGGTGCCGCCCAACGAATCCAGTGCCGCCGAAGACGAGGATTTTCATTGTATTCAGTCCAATAATGCTGCCCCGCCGTCACGCTGGGATAAGAGCGGTTCCCGAATGGGCCACCAGACTCCCAGTTTCGGATCGTCCCATCGGACTGTGAACTGGTTCTCCATCCCCGTGTAGCACTCGGACTGCTTGTAGGAGAAGATGCAGCGTTCAGTCAGGCAAAGATGGCCGTTTGCGCATCCCGCGGGAACCAGGACCTGATAGCGGTTCTTCTCATTGAGGGTGAATGCCTCCCAGTTCAGGTGAGTCGGCGATTGTTCGCGCATGTCGACAACCACAACGTAGATTTCACCGAGCAGGCACTGGATCAGCTTCCATGTCTTCCCGTCGCCGTGAAGGCCCCGGAGCACATTTTTCTTCGAGACCGACACGTCATCCTCCACAAAGACGAGTGGATGCCCGTTTCGATCGGTGAATCGATAGCGGTCCGTGTTGTAGGTTTCGACGTATTCGCCGCGGAAGTCGTAGAACACCTCCGGAAAGATCGTCTTCAGGTCGGTGATCAGCTTGGATTCTCGTATTTTCATAGCTTCAAACCTTGATCCGACGCGGCAGACGGATCGGAGAAATTCGAGCGAATGAAAGCTTCTGCCTCGCGCAGCGACTCCTCGGTGCCGATGTCCAGAAATGGGCCGCTGCACTGGACCACGGCGATCTTGTACCGATTCAACAGCTGCGAAAAGACATCCACTTCAAAGCTGAGTGGAATCTTTGAGGGAAAACTCTCGATTATGTCGTGCCGGAATGCGTAGATGCCCGCATTGATGAGCCCTGACCCTGGAGACTTCTCGCGAAAGCCGGCGAGTCGTCCGGCAGCGGTTGCTTCGATTTTCCCGTAGCGGGAGGCATCCTTTACCCTCACACCGAGAATCGCACCTGCAACGGTGGGGTCGTCCAGGGCTGCCAACAGGTCGCTCAAGTCAGCGACAGCCAGGGAATCGCCGTTTGCCACGAGCCAGTTTGATGGGTGGGGCTGCCGGTCCGACTTGACGCAATTGAGAAAACCGCCGGCTGTTCCCATTGGATCGGATTCCCGAAAGCATCTGATCTCCAGTCCCCTGGTGCGGGGCGTCCGGTAATGCCTCTCGACGGCCTCCCCAAGGTATCCGGTAGAAACAAGGAAGTTGCCGACGCCACAGGACTGATGGATCCAATCCACAATCCAATCGAGGAAAGGCCTGCCGGCTACCGGAGCCATCGGCTTGGGGACCCCGCTCAGGAGATGGCGAACACGGGTACCCAAGCCTCCCGCAAGGATGACTGCCCTCGCGTCCGGTGTCTCAGACATTGCCGTATTGGTTGTTCCGAAGGATGGTGTAGCCCTTGATCAGTTCCCGGATGCCCCGGCCCAAGTCCCACTCGGTGCGAAAACCCGTCGACAGGAGGCGCTGGTTCGAAACGATGTAGTCTCGCTTGTCGGGGTCTTCTCCGATGGGTGCCTCGAGGCAAACAAACCCAGGGATCTGTCTCTTGATTGCTGCGCATAGTTCGAGCTTCGACAGGTTGGCGTCATCGAGGCCGGCATTGTATGGACGGCCTTTCATCGAATCGAAGTTGTCGAGCGCGTAGGCAAACAATCTGGCGACGTCTCGGACGTGGATGTAGTTGCGCTTGAAGTGACCTTCGAAAATCACAACGGCGCGGTCATTGACAGCTCTGTAGACAAAGTCGTTGACGAGCAGGTCGGTGCGCATCCGTGGGGACATGCCGAAGACGGTCGCCAAGCGAAAACTCAGGCTGTTTGAACGCTCGAGTACGACAGATTCGGCTTCCACCTTAGTGCTGCCATAGAGCGATATCGGGCGGAGAGGGGTCTCTTCTGTGCAGAACTTGTCTTTCTCTCCGATTCCGTAACCGCTGTTTGTGATGGGAAGGAGGATCCACTGGTCAGGAGAAGCGATGCGACAGAGCGTCTCTATAGAACCGAGGTTTATACTGTGTGCCGCGATCGGGTCCTGGTTGCACATGGGGGCGCCGACCAAGGCCGCCAGAGGAATGATCACGTCATGTTTGGAGACGAGGCTACCCAATAAATGTTCATCTCGACAATCTCCGCGAATCACATTGAATTGCTCAAAATGGCAACAATCCGCCAGTGAGTTTTGGCGAAACAGGAAATTATCCAGGACTGTGACGGCATGGCCTGCCACAAGCAGTTCTGGTGTCAAAACGGAGCCGATATACCCAGCTCCACCAGTTATCAAGATCTTCATAGGTGATTACATTGCTCCCGCTTATTGCGGCAAGAGGACTCTGTGCTCGATCGGTTTTCCAAAATCTGATGGCGCAGTCTCGACCTCGTCGAATCAAGAATGGACGATCGTGCTTCCAGGAGCATTCATGGAAAAGGCGATCTCATAGTGTCCATTGAGTGCCTCCCGCACCTTACCTTGTCGTTCGAAAGGGACAAAGAATGCCAAGAATCCGCCACCACCAGCCCCGAGGAGCTTTCCGCCGAGGGCCCCCGCCTCGATGCCAAGTTGATACATCTTGTCAATGCTGGGACTTGTTACGTCACCGTTCAAGGAGCGCTTCTCCATCCAACTCTCGTGAAGCAGTCGCCCAAACTCAGTGAGGGAGCCATTTCCCGTAAGAAGATTGTTCGCCTTATCGACACATCGGTAGATGCGTAATAGACTGCCTCGAATCTCACTGAGTCGTGCGAGCTTGTTTCTTTCGATTTCGTTGGCGCGCCGTGTTACCCCCGTGAAGAAGAGCATTATGGAATTTTCGAATTCCTCTAATCGGCCGTTGGACAGGGTGATGCGATGTACGTTAAACCCGCCCCCTCTGTCGAATTCGATCAGATTCATCCCACCGTAAGCTGCGAAGATCTGGTCCTGAAATCCCACCGTCTCTTGGAGAACCCCCCGTTCCACGTCGATGGCAAGCTTCGCGAGGTCCTCTCTTGCCAGGAAACGGCCGGAGAAGGCTGACAGCGCATGTGCCAGACCTACAGTAAAACTGGAAGATGATCCAAGACCCGAAAAGGCCGGGAGGTCGGCCGACAGTGAGATCTCCACGTCCCTTTCTAGCCCAAAATGCCGGAGTAGTTCGCGAAAGGGCGCATGCTTTATCTCATCCAGCTTGTTCACGCACTCAGTTCGTCGGTAAGAGAGGCGAATTGAATAGTCAAATAACTCTGACGGAAACGGGCTGACGCAGTGGTAGATGTACTTGTCGATAGCCGTTCCCAAAACCGCCCCGCCGTTCTCACTGAAGAACTCAGGAAAATCGGTCCCTCCTCCGAAGAAGCTAACCCTTAAAGGTGTTCTACAAATGATCATTGCAGCACAGTGATCTTCCGGAAAATTGGGAGGGCATCCATTTTGGATGCTCCTTCCCCACAACAAGTTACCGAATGCGAGGAAGATTAGTCGGCCAAATTCGTGATGGGAAATCCCTTGAGAGCCAATTCCGGATCAAGCGGGCCAAGTTCGAGGATCAACTGATGAGTTGGGCTGAGAGAAACCCTCCTGCAGTACGGACCAATCCAGGTCGACCCTTGATTCCAGGGCCCCTATGGCAGCATTCAATTCCGTTCGATTCCTGGCCCCGATGAGGACGCTCGTGAGACCCTTGTTCGAAACAGCGAAGCGAAGAGCCCCGGCGGGCAATCCTAGACCCACTTCGCGAAGTCGAACAGCTAGTCGATCGGCCATTTCGACCAGACTGCCGAATTGACTCGGCATCAGTTGCCGGCGGTCGGTCAATACACCCTTGAGCAGCGTTGACCGGCCCAACACTCCTACCAGATTTCTTGCCGCCGCAGGCAGGACCTTAATTGCCATGCGCTGATCAAGCATGTTGAACGGAAGCTGGATTGCCTGGATCTCCTCCAGTTCAAGAGCCTTTAGGGCGATGGCCTCGTCATAAATGGAAATGCCGATAGCCCGAATTTTTCCTGTATCTTGGCAATTAAGAGCTATCTCGAGGCTGCGAAGAACAGCATTCCAATCGTCCGAATGGCTGTAGATTTGGAGTAAATCAACCGACTCTCGACCCAGCTTGCGAAGGCTCTGTTCGACTGAGATTGCCAGGTCATTGCCCCAGGTAGGAATCTTTGTGGCGACGAAGATCTTTGATCCCTTCCACTGGCGTAGGGCTTCGCCGGCGATCTCTTCGGCTGCGCCGTAGGTCGGGGCGGTATCGACCAGGTTGATTCCGGATTCAAAGGCGTCGAGGAGGAGCCGGATCCCATCCCGTCTCGAAGGGACCTCTGCTTCACCTTCGTAAGTGAAACCGTAAGGCATACCGAGTTGAACCGTTCCCAGGCTGACGGCCGAAACCTCCCAACCCAGCCGGCCGAATTTCCGATATTCCATGTTAGCCCCGCTCCCGCCGCCCGGCCCGTATCATTTAGAAATTGAAACTTGTCTTTCACCGGGATCAGGCACAGGCCGGGGATCGCTTCGCCCCGTCACTTACGGGTGCTCGTGACCTGCCCAATTCGCCATCCGACGGCCGGAGGCGAAATCTACCAGATTGTCCAGCCGCCGTCGACGACCAAGTTCTGTCCGGTGACCCATCTCGACGCGTCCGCCGCGAGATAGACGACCGCTCCCTTTAAATCGTCCGAATCGCCCATTCTCTGTAGGGGGGTCCGGGCGCAATAGCGTTCGAAGAATGTTGGATCCTGGCCGGCGAAGAGGCCTCCGGCGGTGATGCTGTTGACCCGGATCTTTGGGGCCCAGTGAACGGCCAGGTATCGAGTCATCTGAAGTAGGCCCGCTTTGCTCACCCCGTAGGAGAGGGGGCTGTTCAGGCCGGAGGACCCGTAGATCGATGGATCAGGAGCAACCATGCCGTAGATGCTGGAGATGTTGACGATTGATCCGGAGCCGGCCTCCCGCATTACAGCGGCTACTCTTCGGGAAATCAGCATTGGGCCGGTGAGGTTTACCGCCAAGATCCCATTCCATTGGTCCACCGTCATCTCTTCCACTGAAGCCATGATATTGCTTACTGCGTTGTTGACGAGGATGTCGATCCGACCGTGGCGGTCCGCTGTCTGCTGGACCAAGCGGTCGATCGATTCCGGATGCGCGAGTTCGAGGACAGCCCCTTCAACGTTCAGGCCGGCGGCAGCGAAATCCGCTGCGGCTGCGGTTGCTTTGTCTTCTTGGCGGGATGTCAGAATGACGGTTGCCCCTGCTTCAGCCAGTGCCTCAACGCATTGACGGCCGTAACCTTTTCCTGCTCCCCCCGTCACGATTGCGACTTGGTCCGTCAGGTCAAATAACTCACGAATGTGTTTCGAAGTCGTCATTGAATCCGCATTTCACCCCATCAGCAGAGTCGGTATTCTCGCATCTATTGTCGACACTAGGCGACTGCCCTTCAGGCTCGGACGCTCTGTGTTGCCGGCGGCTCATTGCCGCAATCACTGTTTCCATATTGGCTCGGTCTTCGCCCAAGGTCTCCTCAAGGTGCTCGTAGAACGACCTGCGCAATTTTGCCCAATCAGGGGACCCACTGGTCGGCAGTTCCTGGAGCCTGACCAACGTCGGGACCAGGGAGAAGTGAAGAAGGCTCTTCAACTTGTCAATGTTCGCCAGGATCTCCCGGTCCAGTTTCCCCTGTGCTTTGTCTCGGCCTTCGTCCACCAGAATCAGAGCCCTCTGGCAGGCACCGTTCAGGCTGTGGGTATCCGCTAGACCGCGCTTCAGGTGATCGACGAGATCACCCACCTCGAGTCGTGCGGGGGTAGAGAGTTTGTGGAGGATTCCCGCCAATTCGTCCGATAGGCTCCTCGGGCAGAACTCGTCCAGCGTTGCTGCGAGCGTCCGGACCAGACTTCCCTGAATCTCTGCCCCTCCTTCGGTGGCGTTGACCACTCTGTGTTCGTTTCCAAGGTCTCGAATGGCTTCCTCGAACCAGCAGAGAAAACCGAACAGAGTCCGGTCGGTCCAGACCGGCTGCCCAGCGATTCCCGGCACTGCGATTCGCCCCTTTTTTGAGAGATAGGCCAAGCCGGGACGGGCTGCGACCAGTTCTTCGAGTTCCTCCCGCGATTTCTCGAACCATCCGGGAGGAATTCGATGCGCAAGCCGGTCATGATAAGTTCCCGCCGCATTCATCAACCCCTCCGAATAGGAGAGGTCCTGACCGATCAGGATGATCGGGTCGGCGCCCAGTTGGACCGCCATGTCGAAGGCGATGTTGGCAACCGATCCGCCGGTCTTGATCAGGCCCAAGGGTGCGGAAAGATACCGATCCAGCCACCGGCAATCGGGCAGGGAACAGAAGGCGGCTTTTGGACCCTGGTGCGATGCCACCACTCGAGGCGTTGTCGTGATGTCGTACGCGAGAACGGCCCCTTCGTGGGATATGCCTTCGAAGTGAGCCGGCCAGTTCACTGGGTTGGGGTCCACGCTGATCACGACGTGGTACGGAAGTCCTTCAAGGGCGAGTAGCCGCGCCGCGGTGCCCGTAGCGATTATGAGGGCCCGATTCCGAGCTTCCCGAAGAAGATGCATATTCTTGGTCAGGGAAGGGCCCGCTGAGACGATTATGGCGGGCTTGTCCTTGAATTGGCCGAACGCCGAACTGACGGTACCCGAGCTCGGTAGCTGGAGCAGGTTCTGAAAGAGGTTCTTCTGCCAAAGCCGAGCCGCTGCGAAGACCGTGGCGCGATGCGTCTGGAGCGTGTTTGTCTGGCGGCCGAACCATTGAGCCAGTTCCTTGAGTGCTTCCGGGAAGAGCTGTTCGTAAATCGACAGTCGGACCAGGGAAAGGCCCTTCCAGCAGGCGTTTTCGATCTGGTCGTAGGCGCTTCTGAACTCGGAGAATGTCTCGACCCTCTGGATCCTCGGATCCTTCAAATGGTTCTTAAGGGGATCAATTCCGGGAGGGATCTTTGCGCCTAGGGGATCGAGGGCCAGGACGTGATTGGCCCTGCCGAGGCGAGGGCGCAACGCTCCCAGGGCGTGGCCGGCGCCGCAGCCGAAAAGGACGACGACGTCGTTTGGGCCGAAATTTGCGTTCTCGGCCCATTGACGTGCCTCTCGTTCGGGATCGTAGGCGCTGTGGAGATAGATTTTTCGGCCATCCTCCAGGAGGAGCCGGAGTGTGGTTTGGCCGTTTTTCGCCGTGAGGGTCTCGACGGTCAGTGGCATTTTTGATAATCCGACGAGGTTTGGGATTTCAGGTAAGCCCGGCCCCGGGCGGTGCTGAACCGTTCAACGTGTGAAACTTGCATCGAGTATTCAATCGCTAAGGCACCAAGAGTGCGAGTAATTCCTGTTTTTTCAACAATAATAGCCTTGGTGACCTTCGCGATTTCGCGTTTTAACTCGAAGTCTCCAATTGAAGCCTTAGGAACGAGACTCGCCGGGCAAGCTGCCCGGGAGACATGCCAGGCAGGGCCTGCCTGGATTACCCTCCACCAGGAACCAGGAACCAGGAACCAGGAACTTGACACAGCCCGATTGAAGTTTCAAGTGAGGCAGTCGCAAGAGAAATGACTCGTTGACTGGTATCCCACCGGCCCGAATTTCGTTTCCCTCTTTGATCACCTCGGCGAGCGACTTCATTGCCCGAGGACCTCTTTGAACGTTTTAACGACTTGTTCCACCTCGGCGTCGGTCATTGCGGCGTGGATGGGGAGTGACAGGAGTTCCTCGTATGCTGCCTCCGCCGTCGGGCAGAGGCTTGGGCCGGTACCCCACTGTTTTCGGTAGTACTCGTGGAGATGTACCGGCAGGTAGTGCACGTTGACGCCGATTCCACGTTCCCGCAAAGATGAAAACACCTGCTGCCGTGTTCTACCGAGAGTCTTGAAGTCTACCCGGACGATGAAGAGGTGCCAGGCGTGGGTGGTTCCAGGTCTTGTGGAAAGGCGCCGGACGCCCTCTATCCTTTCAAATGCCGCCTGATAACGGCAGGCAATTTCCTCTCGTCGCTGTCTCCGGCTTTCGCACTTCGCCAACTGGCTGAGGCCCAGGGCGCAGTGGATGTCGGACAGCCGGTAATTGAAGCCGATGTTCACCATCTCGTACGCCCAGGAACCCGTCTCGTTGCGGTGCTTGAAGTCCCGGTCGATGCCGTGGTTCCGGAATGCCCTCATCCGATCGGCCAGGGCGGTGTTATCTGTCGTGATCATGCCACCTTCGCCTGTGGTAATCGGCTTGACAGGATGGAAGCTGAAGACGGTGGCGTCCGCCAGGGAGCCAACCTTCTGAGTGCCGTCTGCGGCCCCGAGGGCATGGCAGGCATCGGCCATCAGGGTGACGCCGGCGGATCGGGCCAACTCGCGCAGTGCCGGGTAGTCGCAGGGTTGACCAGCGTAGTCCACCCCGACAATCACTCGGGTCTTGGCAGTGATCAACCGTTCGACACTCTGCGGATGGACCAACAGCGTTTCGGGATCGACATCGGCGAAGACGGGCGTGGCACCACAGTAGACGGCGGCATTTGCGGTAGCGACAAAGGTCATGCAGGGGACGATGACTTCATCCCCCGCTTTCAACCCGAGGCAGGCCATTGCGGTGTGGAGCGCCGCGGTCCCGCTACTGACGGCGACGGCCTCTCGCGTGCCGACGAAGCGGGCGATTGCCGACTCGAATTCATCCACTTTGGGGCCCGTGGTCAAGAAGGCAGACCTGAGCACTACGGAGACGGCCTCGACGTCGTCCTCTTCAATCCACTGCCGGCTGTAAGGTATCGACGTCTTGAGTTTCATCTTGATCAGATTCAGGCGGATGATGCCAGGTGCCGGTTCCCGACTCCAGGCAGTCGAGCAATTGTTGAGGCGTCAGACGCAGGCTGTTCTGGTCGCTGTTGAAGGAGAATTGCTCCGGAAGGGCATCTCCTTTCCAGTGTTCGCTGATCCGCCAGGAAGGGTTCTCAGGCAGGATGACGTACCGATCGGGCAACTCGATGGTATGGCGGGCCTCCTCGGGTGACACCAGGACCTCGTGGAGCTTTTCGCCCGGGCGAATCCCGGTGAACCGGACGGAGCAATCGGGAGCCAGGATCTTAGCCAGTTCGAGGACCGACATGCTGGGAATCTTGGGGACGAAGACCTCTCCCCCCGCATGAGGTTGATGCAGCTGATCACAAATTCCACCGCGTGGTCGAGGCGGATCCAGAAGCGAGTCATCCGGCGGTCGGTCACGGTTATCGTTCCCGCCCGTTTTTGTCTCAGAAAGACGGGAAGGGCGCTGCCGCGGCTGCCCAGGACGTTGCCATACCGCACACAGCACAACCGCGTGACCCGATCTCCGGCGTAGGAATTGCCATGGATAAAGAGTTTCTCGGCACAAAGCTTGCTCGCCCCGTAAATGTTTGCCGGGTTGACCGCTTTGTCGGTGCTGAGAGCAATCACTCGCGGAACTTCACAGTCGATCGCCGCGTCAATAATGTTCTGCGCCCCGAGGACGTTTGTCTTGACTGCTTCAAAAGGGTTGTACTCACACGCCGGAACCTGCTTCAGTGCCGCCGCATGAATTACCACGTCTACATCGGCCTGAAACGCCCGGTGAAGCCGGTCACGATCTCGAACGTCCCCGATGAAGAACGTCAACCGTGAGTCGGTGTATCCAGCCCGCATTTCGTGCTGCTTGAGTTCGTCGCGACTAAACACGATCAGCCGCTTGGGACGGTATTCGGTGAGCGCCTTCTGGACGAATTCACGGCCGAAGGAACCGGTTCCTCCGGTGATCAGGATCGTCTTGCCTTCAAGGGCTGATTGCACCTGCTCGATGTTCTCCTTCAGTACTGCCTCGGTCTCCGGGAACGGAGAAGCCTCTCGACTGAAATCCTGCCACCTCTCTCGGGAGTACTGCCGAGGAATTGATTCAGTCAGGCCTCTTCCCTGCTCAGTTCCGCCAGTTTCTGATGCCATCCTTCGAGGATTGGCTCCATCTCATACGTGACCAGCTCGCCCAGCAGGACGAAGTCGCGATTCTCCAACGCTTCGACGAGGGGTTCCAGCATTCCGGGGAGCGCGGTCAGATCTAATTCGATCCCTTTCGATTTCTGCAGGGGCACTGTGACGTGAATGGCCTGGGCGATGCAGCCGACGCCGTTCAGAACGTGGCGGAGGCTCGCCATTCCGTCGTCGTTCTGGCCGGCGCGGAACTGGTCGCCCGCCTGGGCACACATGGAACGCAGTTCTCCGGCGTGCTGGTAGGCCTGGTTGATGGCTTCCTGCATAATCTGCTGTCGATTCTCCATAGTCTGCCTCAATGGAAGCATAAAGCATAAACCATGCCAGTGTCTTGATTCTTCTTCGAAATGGACGCAGTTCCTGCGGATTTGACCGTAAGTGATTCTTTTGCAGAGGTTTTGGTGGAAAGTTAGGCGAAGTGGTTATCTGGAGGGTGTTCGTGGGAAAGCGTCAGAGGTTTGACGCGTGCCGGGTCTACTGATGTTGGCGATGAAGGGTCGGGGTGCGGGAGTTCTCGACGGGATTGGATTGTGTGGAAGGGGTTGGTAATTAAGCATCTGCTTGCGGGACCTTTCGCAACTTCCAGGGGAGGTCGCTCTACGGAGCGCCGCCTTCAGCCCGTTTTGGAGTATCGGATGCCGGTTTTGGACTGATTTTGGAGGCTGTTGTAGAAACGGCGAGTGGACTGCAGTTGACTGCGGGCTCCTTGAATCTGGGCCATCGCCTCCTGCCAGAGCTGGAGGTTCTGGCTGACCGCCAGTTGTGCCTGTTCGATCAGCGCTCTCAGTTGGGCTTTTGTCTCTCCCTCCAGCCGCCCCAAGGCGAGACTGTGGTTGACAATGCGGTTAGATAGGTCACCGATTTCACGGTTGATCGACTCGAGAACTGTTGCGTCGTTCTCGGCCAACGCTGTCCGCTGACGATGAAGCAATTCCGGTAACTTCTGATAGTCCTGTATCATAGCGGATCAATAGGAAAACGATACCGAGTCCCCACCATGGCCAGGTGTGAGGTGGTCGTGGGGCCCGTTCGGGATATTGGGACGTCGGCCAATCGGTTTTTCCTCCTGCTGCTTGGCCTGGGCACCCTCCCATCCGGACAGCAGGTTCTCGAGCAGCCGGGCGACATCATCCAGAGGTTCCGTGCTACGTTGCACGTTCGCCGTGGTCAGCCTGCGAATCATGTACGTATAAAGGCGGTCCAGTGACCTGGCTATCTGGCCCCCTTTCTTCGCGTCGAGACTCGCCTGAAGTTCTCCGATGATGGCGATGGTCTTGTTGATCGAGCTAACACGCGGTCCGGTGTCGCCGCTTCCGAGATACTTCTGCGCCAGGCGAACCTCTTTAATAGCGCCCTTGTAAAGCAAAATGACGAGCTCCAGTGGATCCGCCGCATTTACTTCCATCGATCGGTATTGGCTGGTGAAGTTCTGTCCGAGCGCCATCTAGAGTTCCTTTCTACTAGAGCGAGTTGAGTTGAGAGCTCAACGAGGACTGGAGGTACGAGAGTTGTTGGAGGGCCTGGTTGGCCCGGGTAAATTGATCGGTCAGGTAACTTTCGCGTTGCGTCAGGCGAAGTTCGATGCTTTCGATGTCATCGTTGATGGATTGAATGTTGGTTTTGTACCCTTCGATGGCCGTATGGATCGGGCCCTCGAGCGAATCCGTTAAGGTGGTCGCGAGACGAGAAAGCCGGGCCGCGAATCCGAGAGTCAGATTGACTTCGCCATATGTGCCCGTGGACGTTCCGCTGAACTGGATTTTGAGGCCTTCGGCACTTCCCGAAGTCCCTGTCAGCGTTTTGCCATTTCCCGCTGCCTCGTAGACTGTGCCCGTCGTCGTGTCTGTGAAGCTCCCCGCAACCGAGACGCCACTGTCGGAAAGCCCGGCGGACCCGATGCCCGTTCCTGTGCCGTCAACGTTCGAAGACACGGTAAAGGAAAAATCGTCTCCCATGTGATCGGATGTCAGAACCAGACTTGTGCCGGATTGCGTGGCGGTAAAGCGCCAGGTCGTCGGCCTCCAGTTGTGAGTTGATAGCTTGAACTACCTCTTCCAGCGTCAGGTCGCTCGTCAAGGTCACCTGGGAGTTCAGGTCTCCCATGGTGAAGGTGAGGACTTCGTCTACTCCAAGGGTCGTAGCGATAGCGTTTGGCGCAGTCACTGTGGCCGCTTCCGGTACGGTGGTGATGTCTACCTGGTAAGTTCCCGCACTCGTCTTTGAGGAATTCGAAATGTACGAAATGTGTGTGTTGGTCGCTTCGCCCATTGTGGCAAACAGACCGGCCATATCGCTGAAATTGCTGTTGAGGACGTCATCCAGTACTGCTGAGTTGATGGACAGCGTGCCATCGTCCTGCAGTTCAACGCCTACCGAGCCGAGTGTCACCAAGCTTCCGCTCAGACCGCTGACTCCCCCACTGACCACCGCGGCCAGCTGGGACTGAATCGATCGGGCGACCGAATCACCGGCCAGAACTCCCGCCCTACCGGTTGCAGCAACGACTTCGAACTGCGAATTCAGGAACTGGTATGCTGCATTGTAGCTTTCGACGAATGACGCGATCTTTCCCTTGACGGCTTCCTCATCGTTCGAGACGGTCAGCGTCGCCGTATTACTGGAGGCGTTTTTCAGCTTAAGTGTCACCCCCGCGATGATGTCGCTGACCTGGTTGCTGGAACTGGTCGCCGACAATCCGTTGACGGTGAAACTGGCGTCGAGTTCGCTCGTGCTGGAGATGTCGTGTGTCCGAGAGAGGGTCAGCGGCGTTGAACCATCCGAGAGGGTGAGCGTATTGTTCTCCACTGAAATTGCGTTCTCGGACCCGGAGTCCTCGCTCGTGACAGTCAGGCGGTATCCCGACCCGTCATTGACGATCGCCGCGTTGACTGCCGCTCCAGATACATTGATGGCATTCCGGAGGCCGTCCAGGGTGTTGTTCGAGGAATCGATCGTGATGGCGTAGGAGGAACTGCCGACCACCAAGTCAAACGAGCCGGTGCCGATAGCTTCGCTGGAAGTTGTGAATCTTCCATCCGACACGAAGTTGTCGTACAGTGCCAGTCGATCGACTCGAATCTGGTAGGTTCCCTCTGCAGCAGACCCGGAAGCGCTTGCTGTTACAACTGATTCACTGGAGGAGGTTGTCAGTTTCGACGAGAGAGCATCTCGGATCGTCGAGGTCGTTCAGGCTCGATAGCAATTCGCTGAGGTTGGAGTTCAGTTTGTTATAGGCGCTAATCTTGCTCTGGTAGGTGGAAATCCGCGAGTCCAGTTGTCGAACCGGAGCCCGTTCAACCCACATCAGCTGTGAAACCAGGGACGATACGTCCAGACTTCCGACCGAAAAACCACCCACGAGAGCCTCCTCATGCCACAGTGTTAACTACTGAACCGGTCATATCCTTCAACAGTTCGGCGAGTTGCTGGACTTCTTCAGGCGGGATCTGGTACATGACTTCCCCGGTCTTCTTGTCCAGGATTTCGACGAACGACTTGCCGGACTCTTCGTCGCGGACCAATCTGACGGCGTTCTCAGCCCTCTCGGGGGTGTCATTCTGATTGAGCGCAGTCGTTTCTTCGCTCCGAGTCGACGATCGAGAAGTACCTTCACCCCTTGAGGGCGCAGGGCCGGAGTAGGGTCGAAGGTCTGAGAACCCAGTTCCACCGGTCCGCTCGACGACTCATGATGACTGTCTGATCAGCCATGGCGTCTTTCTCCATAGTTGAGAGCCACCCCGAAGGGTGGCTCTCTTGTTGTCAGTAACCAGACTCTGATCCGACCATTACCGAAGGAGAGAGAGGACTCCCTGGGTGGTCGAGTTCGCCTGGGCCATGGTGGCCAGACCGACTTGCGAGAGGATCTGGAACTTGGTCATGTTGGCGACTTCCGCGGCCATGTCGGCATCGCGGATCTGAGACTCGGCGGCCGTCAGGTTCTGAATCTGCGACTGCATGATGCTGGTCGAACTTTCCAGCCGGTTCATCTTCGCGCCCAGCGTACCGCGATTAGTGGCAACGTTGGTGATCGCGGTGTTGACCTCTCCGAGCATGGTTTTCGCGCTGGAGCCGATCGACACGGAGATGCTGGAGCCGCTGTTGGTGACGCCGGTCGACAAGCCGAGGCCGCCCGTGCTGAGGGTGCCGACAGTAAAAGACACCGATGCGGCAGACGACAGCGAATTGGTGGTGTCCCCGATGAACACGTTCTTGGAACTTGCGTCAAAGACGGCGGTCCCGTTGAACTGCGTCGCTGTGCCCACGCGGTCGATTTCCTGGAAGATCTGGGCCAACTCGGCTTCGATCTTGCTGACCGATCCGCTGTTGGTGTCCGTCGCGGCTTGCGTTAACAGGGTGGCAGCACGGTTGAGCAGGTTGGTGACCTGCCCCAGGGAGCTGTCTGCCGTCTGCATGAATCCGATCCCGTCGTTGGCGTTCCGGACCGACTGGGTCAGCGAACGAATCTGGGCCTGCAAACCGTCGGCGATGGCCAAACCTGCCGCATCGTCTCCTCCGCTCACGATGCGTTTTCCGCTCGAGAGCCGGAACAGAGTCTTCTGCAGGTTCATCTGCGTGATGCTCGACTGCTGTTGAGCCGTCAGACTGGCCAGATTGTTGAGTACGCTAAATCCTCCCATTGTCTTCTTCCTCCATGATTCGAATTGGTTGTATCAGGCATCCATGCCTCTGTTGCTGAATCTTGGGTTTCAGCGACCCTCATAATGTTCACCGTTAAATATCGGCGGAACCTCGGGCAACGTTAGGAGGATTTTTAACGGGAATCCTGGTGAGGTCCATCTGGTCCCGAGGGGAACGGGGTGAATTTGTCCGATTCTGGGTTCCAGCTTCGTGGTCCACAGTCTCTGCTTCTTTCAGCCGCTGCGGCGCAATGGCGCTGAAGTTGCGCGGAGAACGGTTGAGTCGCGCTTCCAGCACTCCACATTTAAGCTTCGTTTTATCAATGGTTTGCTGGAAAAGCTAACGCGGAGCCTTTAAGAACTTCCCAATCATCAACTGAACCCAGGACGCATCCAACCAGACCCTGGCCCCCGGAACCCGGAACCCGGAACCCGGAACCCACCGCCGTCCGGTTCGGTTGCGCGCACGTTTTGGGAATTCATTTGGAGTGCGGAACCGAGAGGTTCCGCTTTGAAACCCGGCAGGTCGAACGGAAGCGAAAGCTTCCGCCGTGCTGAACGACGGAGACGCCGTCACTGAATCCGCCGCGGAGCCATGCCTCGAACTCGGCAAATTGAAGAGCCGGTTTGCGGGCAAGGAAGGCTCCTTCAGGTGGGCCAACCGATCGCTCAACCGCGCCCGAGGTGAGAGCCAACGGAAGCTTTCGCTTCCTGAGAACGGGCGAGCCGTTCCGCGTTGGACAAAAGCGGAAGCTGTCGCTTCCAGCACTCCACGTTTAAGCTTCGTTTTATCAATGGTTTGCTGGAAAAGCTAACGCGGAGCCTTTAAGAACTTCCCAATCATCAACTGAACCCAGGACGCATCCAACCAGACCCTGGCCCCGGAACCCGGAACCCGGAACCTCGGAACCGAACAGCGCGCAGCGCGCCTAGAGCGGTTCGCTCAATGCTTCGCAGCACTTGGCGATCTGCTGGAGTTCTTCGTGCGGGATCGCCAGGAATGCGTCCACCATTTCCGGGTCGTAGAGCGTCGACCGGAGCCGGAGGATCTCCTCGCGGGCGAAGTCGTGACTGAGGGCTTTTCGATAGGGGCGGTCCGATGTGATGGCATCGTAGGTGTCGATGACCGCGAACAGGCGTGCTCCGAAGGGGATCTCTTCTTCTCTCTTTCCGCTCGGATAGCCGGAGCCGTCCCAGCGCTCGTGGTGACGGAGTACCAGTTCGGCGGCGCCATCGAGGAAGTCGATTCCCTTCAGGATCTCGTGCCCCAGCACGGGGTGCTTTCTCATCTCGACCCACTCTTCCGGAGTCAGTTTTCCGGGCTTGAGGAGGATGGAGTCGGAGATCCCGATCTTCCCGATGTCGTGGAGCAACGCACCCCGGGCAATCTCCTCGAGTTCTTGGCCCTTCTTGTCGAATTCCCGCGCCATTCGGATGCCGTAGCTTTGGACGCGGGCGGAATGGCACCTGGTCTCACTTTCCCGGGTGTCGAGAGCCCGGACCAGTGCTTCGAGGGTCATGTCGCGTTCGGAATTGAGAGACTGCAGCGCGGAATCCAACGCGTACGACTTGGTTTCGGCGACTTCCTGCAGTCGGTCGCGCAGCAGGGTGTCTTGAAGACGTTTTACCCGGACCTGGAGGGCGCTTTGAACGCTGGATACGACCTTCTTGAGGTCGAAAGGCTTGGTGATGTAGTCGGCGGCTCCCTGCTTCATGGCATCGACGGCAGTCTCGAGATCGGCGACCGCGGTGATCATGATGACCGGCAAGGCCGGATGGCGCTGGTGGATGTGAGCGAGCAGTTGCAGCCCGGTTATCGTGGGCATTCTGATATCGGACACGACCAGGTCGAAATCGGCACCCTGCAGGCGCTTGATTGCAGAACTTCCCGAATCGGCGGAGTGGCACTCAAACCCCTGCGAGGCGAGGAACTGGGAGAGGAGCTCTCGAATCGTGACTTCATCATCGACAACCAGAATCCGCCCGTTTCCCCCGGCCAGGAACTGAGACGCGTCTCCCTGTCCCAGAAGTTCATCCCATGCGGAAAGGTCACGAACCGGATTCATGTCCTTCGGTGTCGGTTGGATAGCTGATCTCATAGTTGGCTTCCTCTGCGCCCTGCACAAATCGAAATTCGACACGGCGGTTCAGTTCGCGATTATCCGGACTGTCATTGGGAACGATCGGGCGACTTTCTCCAAATGCGGCCGCCGAGACCCTTTCTTCCGGAAGGCCACATTCATCAATCATGAAATGCACGACCGCCAGTCCCCTGGCTGCCGACAGTTCCCAGTTGGAATGGAATCGAAATGTACTGATCGGGACGTTGTCGGTGTGACCGTCCACTCGCAGCATGATGTCGGGTTGTTTTTTGACCAGTTCAGCCATCTCCCGAAGCTTCGGCTTCATTTCCGGTCTGAGTTCATCCTTGCCGGTTTCGAAGAGGAGCCGACCCGGAATGCGAACCAGGTAGCCCTGGCCCTTGTACTTGTTCGGCAGCGCACCTGGAAACGCCTGGGGGATGATGGACCGCAACTCGTTCAGGATCGCGTCATTTCGCCCCCCTGTTTCGGACATGATCGCCTGCGGCGCGGAGGGGTCGTCAAACACGTCCTTCACCTTGACGGCCCGCCCGAATGCCTCTCGGAAGGAGTCACTCAGCGCCCGGTACTTAACGGCGTCGATCTCGGAGAATGAGAGCAGAAGGATGAAGAAGACGAGCAGGAGGCTCATCATGTCTCCAAACTGGACCATCCATGCCGGAGCACCAGCTTCTTGTTCTTCGTCATCCGGCTCGAAATCGATGCTCATGCTGCCTTTACCTCTCTGGGCTTGGCCTCCGGCTCAGCCGGGATGTCTCGTTCTGAAAGGAATGCCTTGAGAACAGTCTCGATCATCCGCGGGTTCTCCCCTCGGGCAATGTTAACCAGGCCAACCAGCATCAGTTCCTTGATCAGGGTTTCTTCTTTGCTCCGTATCTCCAGTTTCTTGGCCAGGGGCAGCGCGATCAGGTTCGCAATAACCGCCCCATAAAGGGTTGTCAGAATAGCGACCGCCATCGATGGGCCCAGCTGGCTGACGTCCTGCATGTTGGACAGCATCAGCACCAGGCCAATCAGTGTTCCGATCATCCCGAAGGCCGGGCCGGCGTCTCCCATCGCCTTGAGTATATCCTGACCATCCTTGTGGCGTTGCTTGAAGTAACGGATCTCCGTTGACAGAACGCCCTGCACGGATTCGGCCTCGGCCCCGTCGACGACCAGGGTCAGGCCGCGGGTGAGAAAGGTGTCATCCGTCTGGTAGTCTTCCAGCGAAAGCAGGCCATCTTTGCGGGACTTGCGGGCGAGGTCGATCATCTCGTCGATTACTTCATAGGGGCGGCGCAGCTTGAAGGTAAAGGCGTGTTTGACGACGTCGATGGTCTTCATGACCCGCTGCATCGGAAACCGGATCAGGATGGTCGCGAAGGTACCTCCAAAGACGATCACGATGCTCTTAATGTCGATGAAGACCAGGGGTTCTTCGCCGGTGAGGACCGTGAAGAGGATGATGCCCAGTCCAGCCAGGATTCCAATGACTGTCGCTAGATCCATACCTGCTTCAACTGCGGAATCGGGATACCCGGTCGGAACTCCGCATCTACATCCGTCGAAGATCCCGTCGCTGATGGCCTCCGGTCTCGTGGAGGCGTCGCCTCCCGACGCTGATCCGGTGACAAACGGGATCTGACCCGACTAATATCGACACAAACTCTCACTCCATTATCTCGGCAGGGAGAGGTGAAACTTTAGGATCAACTGGACGGAGAAATTGAGCTCGGACGGACCTCAATCTGAGTGAGTGAACGCTTTGCCGGCGAACGGTCGTGCAGAGGTTAGATTACCCGCCCGATCAGCTGATCCCGAAGATCTGGCGAACCCTGGACATCTGATCTTCGACGCGACCGCAGATCTGACAGAACTTGGCGAAATTCAAGCCAAGCCGCTGCCGTACTCCGTCGTCGACCGAGAAATCCAACCCCTCAGCCCCCAGGCCGGCGGCGAGTGTCTTTGCCACCAGATTGGAGACGATCACGGTGTCGAGGACCGAATGCGACTCTTCCAGTTTAGCCTCGTGGTGGCGTTCGATGGCATCGCGGACGTGATCGGGGAATGCCCACTCCCGTGCTACTGCGCCGCCTACCTCTGCATGGTCGCAGCCGAACAGTTCCCGTTCGGCCTCGACGAACGACATGTCCTTCCTGCCGCTGAGTTCCAGGACGGCATTGAATTCCGCCTTGAAGAAACGAACCATGATCAACTTGCCGACATCGTGAACGAGGGCGGCGACCTTGGCAATCTGCGGGATTTCGACCGAGGAGCCTCGGATGATTTCGTCGGCGGCCAGCGACGCTACCGTCGAGTGAAACCATAGGTCGTCCTCGGAGAGATCGTACAGGGGGGCTGGAATTGTGAGTTCGCGGAGGTATTGGCCCAGGATCAGGTTGAAAAGATTGGTGGTTCCAAGACGCACCACCGCCGAGCGGGCATCGCGGACAGGCTTCCCGCGATAGAAGAAGGCTGAATTGGCGGCTCGAAGCGTGTTGGACACGAGAGCTTCGTCGAACTCGACGATCCGGGCAACCTCTGCCAGGGAGACATCTTCGTCATTGATCACGCCGAGCAACCGCTGAGCAGTAATCGGCATCGGCGCCAGATGCTCGATTTTGTTTATCAGTCCATCAGGTAGAGCCATAATCTGTCACATCTCTGATCTCAGTTATCGGCATCTTTCTGGTATTCCTTAGCCGGAAATGTACTCCTACAACAAGAAATGTTAACCACCTTCGCGGCCAAACTGTCGCTCAAGGCAGGTGCTGCCCTGCTCGGAACTTGCGTCCTGGGGAGGGCGGACAATGTCAGAGGCAGACTCCATAATGCGCGCTGTCACCGAGATTTTGGCTTAGAAGCGGGCTGAACAAAAGAATCGGCGGTCATCAATGCAACTACAGCAAGTAGTCGATGAGCTTCGCAAGTTTGGCGGGTTCCTGCGGATTTGTGCCTCCTGCAAGAAGATCCGAGACGACGACGGGCATTGGCGGCAGTGGGAGATGGAAGTTCTTGAGCGGGCTCGGGCGGAATTTTCGCACGGGATCTGTCCTGAGTGTGCTCAGCGACTCTATCCCCAGTATTTCTGCAGGGACGGCCAAGTCTGACAATCCGAAGTCTTTCGAAGTAACCTCTTCCGTGACTCGCTACCGCTTCTGATCTGTCTCCCTCTTTTTTTCAATTTGTTTCCTGAGTTTCTTGTGTCGGCTTCTAACGGTGTTCAGGGTGCCTCTCCAGGTTTCGATGCTCTCCTCTGAGCGGGTTGCTGCCGATTAGTTGCTAAACTGTTCCTTCGAATCGGCACGTATTCTGGAGCGCCCTGCAGAAGCAAGAGTGGTCGCTTTCACCGTGAATTCCTCCCAACCTGAAGCCGGTACTTGCCTGTGACATTCCGCTTGTGCTATCGTTGTAACACAATGGAACAATCGTTGCGAGAAAACGAGAACCTCTGGGACCTTTTCGACGCAATTACGCTGCTCGATGGTTCCGATGAGATCGCGCTCTTTTTCCGCGATCTTTGCACGCTGAGCGAACTCGAGTCGATGGCGGAGCGCTGGCAGGTCGCCCAGATGGTTGAGAAAGGGTTCTCCTATCGTAGAATTAGTGAACTGACCGGGGCCAGCACAACAACAGTGACCCGAATCGCCCACTGGCTGCGTCATGGTGAAGGTGGTTACCGGCTCCTGCTCGACCGGGTGCAGAACAGACAGTCCTTATCTCGTCCCGAGGCACCAATCCAGCCTCACTTGGAGCACGGCGACAGTCGGTAAGCCGGATCCGACTATGATTCGGGACGGCCGGGTCAATCCTTTCCCGGCAGTATTCTCAAAAAGAGAAAGCGAACTCATGGAACTCGTAAGGTATTTCATATGGAATTGAATGGAGAAAATCTCAAGATTGCGGTTCAGAAGAAGGGGCGGCTTTCGCAGTCGTCACTTGAACTCCTAAGAGCCGCCGGAATCGATTTCGAGTCATCCGATGGCCTCCTGTTTGCCCGCGGGCGCAACTTCCCCCTCGATCTTTTGTTTCTGCGTGACGACGACATTCCGGAATACGTTCAGGACTGTGTGACGGACCTGGGCATCGTTGGGTTGAACGTCGTCCGTGAAAAGCAGGCCGAGGTCGCAACGTTGGACTCAATGGGTTTTGGTGGTTGCGATCTCAGCATCGCGGTGCCCAAGGCCAGTGAGTTGCGCACCGTCTGGGACTTGAACGGGAAGAGAATTGCCACCTCGTATCCCAACGTCCTGCAGGGATACCTGAAAGAGAAGGGAATCAGTGCCCGGGTAATCGAGATCAACGGCTCGGTCGAAATCGCTCCTTCCCTGGACGTCGCCGAGGCGATCTGTGACCTGGTGTCTACTGGCAGCACGCTGCGAATTCACGACTTGATGCCCATCGAGGTGATTCTCAAGTCGGAAGCCGTCCTGATTGCCAACCGGCATTCGCTGACCGATCCCCGCAAGGCGGACTTGATCGGTCGGTTGAGGACCCGATTGCTCAGCCACCTCAAGGCACGCAAGACCAAGTACGTGATGATGAACGCGCCCCGCTCCGCGTTGGAAGAGATCCGGTCGATTCTTCCCGGGATGAAAAGCCCGACTATCGTCCCGCTGGCTGACCCGAACATGATCGCGGTTCACACGGCGGTTCCAGAAGAGTACTTTTGGGACGTGATCGAGAAACTCAAAACTTGCGGGGCAACCGATATGCTCGTGGTCCCCGTGGAGAAGATGGTGGTCTAAATGAAGATTCATCGCTTTGCCCAATTGAGCCGAGAGGATCTTCGTCGCCTGGTGGTGCGGAACCCGATTCACGACACCGCCCTCCTCGAGACATGCCGGGAGGTCTTTGAGGCGGTCTCGTCGCGCGGGGACAGTGCCGTCAAGGACTTCACTCTCCGGTTCGACGGAGCTGATTTGACCAATCTGCACGTGCAGCCGCGGGAATTCCAGGATGCTGTGGCCTCGGTCCCGGAAAAGGTCGTTCAGGCACTTCAGCACGCGGCATCCAACATCAAGAAGTTCCACTCTGCCCAGGCGGTGACCGAGTCGCCGGTGACGGTCCAAGAAGGGGTTTCGTGCTGGCGTGCAGCACGGGCCATTCAGTCGGTAGGGCTCTACGTTCCTTCGGGTACGGCACCGCTGCCCTCTACTGTCCTGATGCTTGGGGTGCCTGCCAAACTTGCTGGTTGCCAGAAGACTGTACTCTGCGTGCCGCCGCGAAGCGACGGCTCAGTCGCTCCCGTGGTGCTTGCCGCCGCCCAGGTAGCCGGGGTTCGCCAGGTCTTCAAGATCGGAGGAGCTCAGGCCATTGCCGCGATGGCACTGGGGACGGAATCGGTTCCGAAGGTGGACAAGATTCTTGGCCCGGGCAACCGATACGTGCAGACCGCGAAACTGATCGCGACGTCCTACGGAGTAGCCATCGACATGATCGCCGGCCCCAGCGAAGTCCTCGTAGTCGCGGATGAATCGGCCTCTCCCAGGGTGGTTGCCAGCGATCTTCTGTCGCAGGCCGAACACGGACCCGACAGCCAGGTAGTCCTGGCTTCCACCTCAGAGGCCCTCCTGGATGCGACCCTCGCGGAATTGGACCGGCAACTGGCCAATCTCCCTCGAACCGGTATCGCGCAGAAGTCTCTCGAGGGGAGCTTTGCCATTCTCGTGGACACGCTCGAAGAGGCCTTTGAGTTCAGCAACCGTTACGCTCCCGAACACCTGATTCTCAACATCCGTGAACCTCGCGAGTGGCTTGGTCACGTTCGGTCGGCAGGGTCAGTGTTCGTAGGGGCCTGGACCCCGGAAGTAGCCGGCGACTATGCTTCCGGTACAAACCACACGCTCCCCACTTCGGGGTTCGCTCGCCACACCTCGGGCGTCTCCATGGAGACGTTCGTCAAGAAGATTACCTTTCAGGAGATCACCGCCAAAGGGCTGGAAGGATTGTCGCCAACTCTTGAATTGCTTGCCAGAGAGGAGCAACTGGAAGGACATGCGCGGGCGGTTCGATATCGCTTGAGCGAAGGGGACCCGGAAGATGAAGGCTGAAACTGCGCGCCTGTCCCGGTTCATTCGTCCAAACATTGTCGACCTCGAGCCCTACCACTGCGCCCGGGAGACGGTCCAGGACGGAATTCTGCTCGACGCCAATGAGAATCCCTTTGTGCGTCAGGAGGGTTCCGTGCTACTGAATCGGTACCCGGACCCGTATCAGCGGAGGCTTCGCGGTGCTTTGGCCGACAAGTTGAGTGTCTCCCCCGAGATGGTGCTTGCCGGGGCTGGATCAGACGAGGTTCTCGACTGGTGCTTTAAAGTCTTTGGTATCGAAGCAGGGATTGCGGTGGCTGAGCCCACCTACGGCATGTACCGGGTGCTGGCCGACATCTACGGAGTGGCGGTGCACGAATTCAGACTCTCCAGTGAGTTCCAGTTCTCGAGTGCCGACTTTCTGGATTGGGTTCCGTCCTCTGTTCGGGTGCTTTTCGTCTGCAGTCCTAACAACCCGACCGGAAATATCTTGGATCGTCGTGAAATTCTGGCGGTGGCCGAGAATTGGGACGGCATTGTTGTCGTCGATGAAGCTTACGTGGAGTTCGCGGGTGAGCTCTCTCTCGCCTCGGAAGTCAGGGGGTACCCGAATCTGGTCATTCTCAGGACCTTCTCCAAGGCTTTCGGGCGGGCCGGAGTGCGCCTTGGCTACACGGTGGCGGATCCCGAACTCGTCGGGTATTTCCTCAAGGTCAAGGCTCCTTACAATCTCAATGCCTGGGTCATGGAACAAGGGGTTCAGGCCCTGCGGTCAACGGATGAAACCGTCGGGCAGATCCAGAAAATTCTGCAGGAGAGAACAAAGGTCAGCGAAGCCCTCGAGAAGTTGGAAGGTGTCACTGCGGTATTTCCGTCGCAGGCGAATTTTCTCCTGTTCCGTTGCCGGGCGCCCAGGGAAATCTGCCGCCGGCTTCTGGCGGAAGGCATCATTATTCGGGACCGTAGCACGGTTCCGGGCCTGGACGGGTGTGTTCGGGTGACAATAGGAACCGCCGAAGAGAACCAACTCTTTCTGTCTCGGCTGGAGGCCCTTTTGAAGGGGGAGTGAAATGAGTCTGCGAAAGGCAAGGATCAATCGAGAGACGAATGAGACGAGTGTCGAAGTCGAACTGAATGTCGACGGTACGGGGCGGGTACAATCTTCGACCGGTATCGGCTTTCTCGACCACATGTTAACGCTTCTGGCGCATCACGGCCAGATTGACCTGATCGTCGTTGCGAAGGGCGACCTGGAGATCGATCCGCACCACCTGATCGAAGACGTTGGCCTGGTTCTCGGACAGGCTCTGAAAGAAGCACTGGGGCGCAAGGAGGGGATCATCCGCTACGGTTCAGCCATGATTCCGATGGACGAGGTGCTGGTGGCGGTTGCGGTTGACCTGGGCGGGCGTTTCTCCTTTTCCTCCGATTATCAGCCAAAGCGCGACATGGTCGGCGATTTTCCCACCGAGATGGTCAATCACTTTTTCCAGTCGCTGGTGTCGGAATCCCTCAGCAACCTCCACATCAAGATGCTCGAGCCCGGAGCGAATGAGCACCACCGTATCGAGGGGATTTTCAAGGCGTTTGCGCGCGCGCTTCGCGGGGCGGTCAAGCTCGATCCGGAGTTGGGTGCCGACGTTCCTTCAACTAAGGGAGTCCTCTAAGACACGCCCGGGGTAATGGATCATGATCGTAGTGATTGATTATGACGCAGGCAATCTGTACAACGTGGGGAACGCCCTGAAGTTCCTCGGTGTGGAACACGTGCTCTCCGGTGATCCAGAGACTGTGGCCGGGGCCGAAAAGGTGATTCTTCCCGGGGTGGGTTCGGCGCGGGCGGCCATGTCTTCCCTGCAGCGGCAGGGTCTGTGCGACGTAATTCGAGATCTCAGGGTACCTTTCCTCGGTATCTGCCTTGGGCTGCAGTTGCTGTTCGAAATTTCTGATGAGGAGGACTGTCCCTGCCTTGGAATTATCCCCGGCCGTGTCCAGCGATTTGACCGTCGTCGCATGAAGGTGCCGCACATCGGATGGAACGAGGTTCGCTGGGACCTGGATGCCGGCCCGCTTGTCCCGAAGTTGGTCAAAGGGCTTTCGGAGGAGGCGTACTTCTATTTCGTTCACAGCTATTACGCTCCCCCGGTTCCGGAGTTCACGGCTGCACAAAGCGACTACGAGATCCCCTTCTCGGCTGCCGTGATCCGGGACAACTTCCTCGGGGTTCAGTTCCACCCTGAGCGTTCCGGGATGTCCGGCCTCACGTTGCTGCGGAACTTTATTGATGCTGAAGGATGTAAGGAATGATCAAGATCCCCGCAATCGACCTCATCGACGGCCATTGCGTCCGCCTGTTCAAGGGAGATTACGGCCGGAAGACCACGTACTCGGAGAACCCGGTGGCCCAGGCCCTGAAGTTCAGGGACGCTGGGTTTCAGCGTCTCCACCTGATCGACCTGGAAGCCGCCAGGGACGGAAACAGCCGGAACCGGCCCGCCATCCAGCAGGTGATTGCCGCTTGTGAGTTGCCGGTCCAGGTTGGAGGAGGAATCCGATCCGACGAGGACGTCGCTGAGCTCCTGGGCTATGGAGCCCGGTATTTGATTCTAGGCACCGTTGCCGTCAAGTCACCGGAACTCGTTGAATCCTGGGTCAGTCGCTGGGGCGGAGAACGCTTCATCGTCAGCATCGACATCAGGGGAGGACGTCTCCTGACGGACGGTTGGACGGCGGAAAGCGGCCAAACGATTGAGGGGTTGATGGAGCTTATCCGGGGCTGGGGAATGACCGAGGTGATCTCAACCGACGTCGAGAAGGACGGGACTCTCGAACAGCCGAGCTACTCCACCTATCGACGTCTTGTCGAACTTGGGGGCGAGGGGTTGGGTGTCATTGCGGCCGGAGGGGTGAGCCGTCCCGAACACATCAACCTCCTGTCCAAAGAAAGAGTTGCCGGGGTAGTCATTGGAAAGGCGCTCTACGAGGGCGAATTCAGCTGGGAGGAAATGCTTCGTGCTGGCTAAGAGAATTATTCCCTGCCTTGACGTCAAGAATGGCCGGGTTGTAAAGGGGATCAATTTCGTTGACTTGCAGGACGCGGGCGACCCGGTAGCACTTGGAAAGAGGTACTACGATGAGGGTGCCGATGAACTCGTCTTCCTCGACATCACGGCGACGGTTGAAGCCCGGGGGACCGTGATCAACTGGGTTCGAAGGGTCGCTGACACCGTTTTTATCCCTTTCACGGTCGGCGGTGGAATCAGTTCTCTCGAGCACATGCATGACCTCCTGCGTGCCGGAGCGGACAAGGTGTCCGTGAACAGTGCCGCTGTGAAAGAACCTGAACTGATCAGTCGCGGTGCGAGTGCGTTTGGCTCCCAGTGCATTGTTTTGGCTGTGGATGCCAAGCGGACCGAGGATCGCTGGACGGTCTTCGTGGGAGGCGGGCGGTGGCCGACCGGCCGGGACGCTCTTGACTGGATCTCGGAAGGCGAACAGCGCGGGGCGGGTGAGATTCTCCTGACGTCCATGGATCGTGACGGAACCCAGGATGGATACGACCTGGAACTCCTCCAGGAGGTGGCCAGGCGGGTTTCGATCCCCGTGATTGCGTCGGGTGGAGCGGGCTCTCCCCAGCATCTTCTCGATGGGTTCACCATCGGCCGTGCGGACGCGGTTCTCGCGGCCAGTATTTTTCATTACAGCCGCTATTCAATCGCCGAGGTGAAACAGTTTCTGGCGGATCACGGAGTGAGCATTCGGTTATGAAGGATTTCAACGCGGAGCGGATTGACTGGAACAAAGGAGACGGGCTGGTTCCCGCGATTATTCAGGATGCCCGGACAGGCCGAGTGCTCATGTTGGGATACATGAACCGGGAGTCCTTGGCACGGACCCTGGAGACCGGCCGGGTGACATTCTGGAGCCGCAGTCGGTCGCAGCTCTGGACCAAGGGAGAAACCAGTGGCAACACCTTGACGCTCGACTCGATCGAGGTCGACTGCGACGGGGACACGCTTCTGCTCGCCGCCTATCCGGACGGTCCGACCTGCCACCTGGGCCGAACCAGCTGTTTCGGAGAGAAAGCGACCGGCTCGACGGCTGAGTTCCTCTTCCATCTGGCAGATCTGATCCAGAAGAGAAAAGAGGAGATGCCGGACGGTTCATACACCACGAGCCTTTTCAAGAAGGGCATCTACCAGATCGCAAGAAAGCTGGGGGAGGAGGCGGTCGAGACGATGATGTCAATGGGGGAATCCCAACAGCGAACCGTCGAAGAGTCGGGGGACCTCCTCTATCACCTGCTGGTTTTTCTCGCGGAACGGGACGTCAGCCTCGCCGACGTCTATCGCGAATTGGAACAGCGGCACGGAACGCCGTCACCGCATACCGAGTAGAGCCTGGAGGATTCTCGATTGACGATTTCAATGGAAAGGAAAGGCGTCAAAATCGAAAATCTTCAAGTCGTAAGTTCCAACCCCCATCACGATGCAACGGCGACTTCGAACTGCTCGTCATAGCGGCGGCCCGTTCGAAAGGCCACGACGAAGGGATCCTCGGAGGTCTGGAAGTCGTCCGGAGTCCCGTCGAACCGGATTAGACCGTCCTTGAGCAGAACAATCTGATCGGAAACGATTTCCAGGCATTTCAGGTCGTGGGTTACCACGATCGAAGTGAGGCTCTCCTGTTTTCCGAGCTTACGGATCAGGCGACTTAGCGATTTTCCGATGATGGGATCGACACCGGTAGTCGGTTCATCATAGAGGATTACTTGTGGGTTGATGGCGATGGCACGGGCGATGGCGACCTGCTTCTTGTTCCCCTCGCTGAGGCTGTCGTAGCGGAGGTTCCCCATGCCCTCCAGTTCGACTGCGTCGAGAAGATATTCCACTCGCTCCCGGATAGCTTTCTCGTCGGTGATTCCCCGCTCAATCAGGGGATATGCGATGTTGCCACTGACGTCCAGAAAATCAAAGAAAGCTCCGCCCTGGAAAACGTATGAGACACGTTTCCTATGTTCGAGCAGTTGATTTTCCGAGAGCTGGGTAATGTCCTTACCCTGGAAAAGAACCAATCCGGAATCAGGCTTCAGAAAGCCGGCAATCAGCTTGAGCAGGACGCTCTTTCCGGTCCCGCTTTTACCGAGTACGCCCAGTGTCGAACCACAAGGTACATTGAGGGTCACCCCTCGAAGTACCGGATGGTCAAACGCTTTCTTGACGTTAATGACCTCGATCAGGTGTGCGCCACGCTGGTCGTCGCACTCTTCCCGCTCTTCCTGGTCTTCGTGCACCGGAAGAATCGGCTTCAGCCACCTTCGCAGGAAGATGGAAAGGAGGATCGTTCCGTAGGTGCCAAAAAGGAGCGCCAGAAATATCAGGAAAAACTGCATTCAAAGACCCCCGGACCAGGGGCCGAAGCAAGCGCACGGCCACGATATGCGAGGCCATCAATGCCGGATCTGGAAGCGCGTCAGCTTGCGAGCCATTTCCTTCTTCTGCTTGGCATCGCTGCGACGGTACTCCTGAAGCCAAGTTCGGAGATCGTTGGGATTCATTTCCAGAACTTCACAGACCCAGTGAAAGCTGCCCGGCTCGTTCTCATTCGCATAAAACCAATCAAGGGCATCCTGTCTCCACTCTTCCCACTCCTTGTTCGAAGCCTTCTTCGGGGCTACGATATCTCTAAACGCCTGGAGCAGAATGCCCAGCGCCAGATTCCTCAAAGAGGGTTCAGGCTTTTTGGTTTGTGGATACAGTCCTTCGCTTTCAAGTGCCGATGTTCTCATATCTAACTTCTTACCTATCCTTAAAGCTCAGTATCGGGTGAACCAGGAAAGAGGGCTTTTTACCACTTTTTGTAAGTTTTGGCTACCTTTTTTTCTCCAACACCGCATCGTTTCACTTTAGCTCTGATGCACTGGCGCCCTCAAAAGTTTCGATTGGGAGCCGCTTTCAGATAGAATGTCGACTCAAAAACTGGAGGAATTGAATAATGAGTCTTGAAAGACCTGGTGCTGTTACGTTTAAAGGAAATCCGCTTACACTTGTCGGCCCGGAGCTGTCGGTCGGGGACAAGGTTCCCGAGTTCAAGACGGTGACGCGTGATCTGTCTCCGTTCACTCTCGCCGATACTGAGGGATCGACACGGATTTTCAGCGTAGTTCCCTCTCTCGATACCCCTGTTTGTGATACCCAGACCCGGCGATTCAATAAGGAAGCTTCCCAGTTGCCCGGTGTCAGAATCTACACCGTCAGCATGGACCTTCCCTTCGCCCAGTCGCGCTGGTGTGCCGCTGCCGGCGTGGATAAGTTGGTGATGTTGTCCGACTACCAGACTGCCGAGTTCGGTTCCGCCTTCGGAACACTGATCAAAGAACTCCGACTCGATACGCGAGCTATTTTCGTGGTGGATGCGGAGGGGACGATTCAGTATGTCGAGTATGTCAAGGAAATGACCAATCACCCCGACTACGATTCGGCCCTTGCAGCAGCCAAGAAGATTGCCGGCTGAGCCTCAAACGTGAACTGCCAGAGGGGTGGCTCAACTCCCACCCCTCTTAGATCTCTGCAGAAGTTGGCTGAAAAGATCGAAGACGTCCTCCTCAGAAATGTCAGGCGGGAAGCTTGGATCATCTTGCCTGCGTGGCTTGGCAGCCTGATCTACACCGTCTCCAGTTGCTACCTGTCCGGCTATCTGACGCACGAACCTTCCGGAACGTCAGTGGGGCCTGGCGGTATCGTTCTTCCTGTGGTGATTTGTGAGCCGGTTGACAGGGTCTCCCCAACCGGAACTCGTGGAGCGGTACTTCATGGAGCCAAGGCGTTCCTGAGCAGTCGAATCCAGTTGGCGTGCATGACGTTCCGGACATCGACTTCCTGGTAGCCCCGCGTCAGGAGGATCCCGGTCAGGGACTGCAGGTCACGTATCGTATCCAGGTCGGTCGGGCACTGTTCCGTACCGAACCCCCCGTCGAGATCGGACCCGATCGCCGCATGTTGCGAATTTCCCGCGAGCTGGCAAATGTGGTCGATGTGGTCTGCCATGGCCGCGATGCCGACGGTGGGAGCGGTTTCAGCTCTCACCCAGCCCGGTTGCAACATCCAGGCGTCCGATGCCACTCCGATGACGGCACCCCGTTCCAGCAGTGCCCGAATCTGGTCATCGGAGAGCTGTCGCTGCCCGGGCACGAGGGTACGGCAGTTGTGGTGACTTGCCAGAACCGGGCCGGTGAAGAGGTCCAGTGACTCGTCAAAGGCCAGGTCGCTCAGATGCGTGACGTCCAGTACGTACCCCAGAGCATCCATCTGGCGAAGCAGGGAACGTCCCAACTGCTTGAGGCCTCCATCGGACCCGGTACCGTGAGAGTATTGGTTGACGCCGTAGTGGACCGGGCCGATAATCCGAAGCCCTCGCCCCCACCAGTCCTCCAGATCGTCGGGGGCCCGAACCCCGTCGGCTCCTTCCATGCTGAGGACCAGACCAAGCGGGGTCTGATCGCTCTCCCTTTGCCATTGCTCCAAGTGCCCGTCCAGCTCAGACGCAGTCCGAATTGTTCGGAGGAGTTCCGATTCGCTCATCTCCAGGTAGAAATCAAGTTGTGAGAGTGCGGCCTGGCGGGCCAGGTCCGGAGTCTCGAACGGTATGAAGGGTGGAGTCTGCTCGACCACTCGCCGGGAGAGCAGCGTCCCGATGAAGAGCCCAATCTCCGCACGGCGCATTTCGGGAATGGAGACGGTATTGCGAGCTCTCCCGATTCCGTGCTGTCCCTGCTCGCCGGCGCGAATCTCGGCAATTTCTCCGGTGACGTCCCGATGCCACTCGCGATCGTTCCAGGCCAGGTCCAGATGAGAATCAACCAGAAGCATATTGCCCACAATCTACCAGAAAGGGGGATGCCTCGAAGAAGCTCAGATTCCAGGCTGATCGATTTCGGGGTGGTGTAAACCGCGCCGTCCGTTAATAATTGTACGGGGGCAATCCTGATTCACTCTTTTGAAATCTGCGTTACCAGGAAGAGGAAATGACTACGAATATCGCAGACATTGAAACACCGGCCATCGCAATTGACCTGGATCGTGTTGAATCCAACATTCAGCGCTTTCAGTCCTATCTCGAAAAACATGGTGTTGCCAACCGCCCACACATCAAAACCCACAAGATCCCTGAAATCGGTCGCCTTCAAGTGGAGGCCGGAGCGATTGGAATCTGTTGTCAGAAACTGGGTGAGGCCGAGATCATGGCCGACTACGGTTTCAAGAACATCTTTCTCCCCTACAACATTCTTGGACCCCGGAAGCTCGCCCGGTTGAGTTCACTGATGAAGCGGGTGTCGATCCGAGTTACTGCCGATTCGAGGGTGACAGTCGCTGGACTTGCAGAAGGGGCGAAGTCCGCCAATCGCGAACTGACCGTGCTGGTCGAGTTCGATACCGGTGCCGCCCGTTGCGGCGTGCAGACTCCGGCGGAAGCCGTGGAACTTGCCGCTGCTATCGCCCAGTCCGACGGGTTGAAATTCGGTGGCCTGATGACCTACCCCATGAACGACCGCACGCCGGAATTTGTCGCGGCTACTCGGGAACTTCTTGGCGATTCAGGTCTGGACATCGAGACGGTGAGT
Organism: uncultured Acidobacteriota bacterium; assembly: GCA_963777605.1. GTDB lineage: Bacteria > Acidobacteriota > UBA6911 > RPQK01 > JAPXNP01 > CAVZRV01. Next base: position 406,550 of record CAVZRV010000027.1, on the reverse strand, counting down.
GCAGGGGGCACACATACGATGTGGCAGGTCCACGAACATCCCGAAGTCACCGAGTACCGCGCCGGTATGTATGTTTACGGCGACCGCTACACGGTGAACTCCGGGGCCATGCGACTGGACCAGTGCGCTCTCAGGGTGCTGGCAACAGTCGTCAGCAGGCCGACCGCCGACCGTGGAATTTTGGATGCCGGGAGCAAGAGCCTCTCCTCAGACCTGTTGGGGCTGCGGGGGCACGGCCTGATCCTCGAGTACCCTGAAGCGGAGATTCGGAACCTTTCGGAGGAGCACGGTCATGTCGATTTCTCCCGCTGTGCCCGGCGCCCGGAAATCGGAGAGAGGGTCAGCATCCTGCCCAATCACTGCTGTGTTGTAAGCAACCTCTTCAGCTTGGTGTATGGGTGCAGAAACGAAGCTGTGGAACAGATCTTCTCGGTGGCCGCACGGGGAGCCGTCACCTGAGGCATTCGAGTCCGGGCAATCGTCAATTCTCGTCAAAGAGGACCTGGTCTTCTCCCCGGACTTCTATTTCCTTGCGGAGCAGTTCGACGAGAAGCCGGCGTCGAACGAGCAGGGGTTCCAGTTCCGAGTCCTTCAAGATGTCGTGGAGGTGCTGCTTGATCTCGTCGTCCGAGACGTTCTGCAGGCGGTCCCACACCTGCCGGCTGCAGACTCGGACTATGGAGGGGGTCTTGAGCTCGCCAAGCTGGAGAAACGACCGGCTCGCGTCGATCATCCAGAAGTTCCAGGCTCCGTCAGCCAGGATGTTCCCGTAATTCCGATCGTCGTTGTAGATCAGATTATCGAAGAGGTACATCATCTGGTAGTTTCGGGTCCACTTCTCCTCGTCGGGCGGCTCCAGTCCCCGGTCGCGCCTTTCGGACTCGGTCATGGAGTTCTCGATCCAGAGTTGCAGGCTGCCCGGCTTCCCCTTAATCGTCCGAAGCACGGCTGGCGGAACGTTCCCAAATCCGAACAGGCGGCCCAGTTCGAAAGCGGCGCATTCGTACCGGTAGGAGTCTCTGAAGTTCTTTCTCAGTCCGTTCTCTGATCGCCACCGCTTCCTGAACAAATCAACATAACGGAAGATGGCATTTGCCTGAACACCGTCCTGTTCGAGACGCACTTTCCAGGGGTGGGTGACTCCCGTCTCTACGTCCTTGATCGAAACCACGCGGGCCTGACGGAGAAACTCCTGAATTTTATCGAGGTCGGCAAACGGCAGCGGCTGCTTGTCGGAGCCGAGCCAGACCACCTCGGGTTGCTGTCCAGGAGCAGCGCCGACCAGCAATCCCATCAGCCAAATCGCGGCCAGCCAGTAGGAGAACCTGGTGGTAGCGGCATGCCGGCTGACCAGAGACGTCAGATTCGCTTTACAGGTCGAAATGCGAAAGCACGAAGCTCGCCACCGGCTCCCGGGTTTGAAGAACGTGAGTCTTTCCTGTCGCTGGCGTCTTGGCGGTTCGAATTCCGGTAACAATGGCTATCCTCCGATTGAGCGACGTCCCTCGCCGCGGCTGCACCAGGTCGGGCGCGGAATGTCACATCCCGCCGCGATGTTCTCTCGTTCCGGCTCCAACCTGTTATACGAAACTGGATTTCCCGGGGTTGGTTTGTCACCCAACCGAAACAAAACACGAGCGGCCTGGAATTCCTGGTCTTCCGGTTCCCCTGGCATCAGTGCAGTGCAGCCGGCTTGAGAGGTACGTCCCAGTGAGCTTCCAGAATCTCGAAGCGCCGCTGCTCTTCCTTGAGAAACGCCGCCTGGTCCGGATAAAGGCGAAGCTTGATGGCCTCTTCTTCGGAGGCATCGGAAAGAACCTGCCAGTTCTTGAAGGTCAGGACCACCATGAAGGTCCAGTCCGCCCTTCCATCACCATGAAAGGTGGGTTCGTAGGTCTTGATGTCCAGAATCCGTCCGGATTTCACCTGTTCTTTGAGAACGGGGTAGTGGTTCTTAGCGAACAGGCTGAGAAACTCCTGCTGGTAACCCCATTTCACCGTGTAGAAATAGGCCACCGAGACCGGTTCGTCCGCTCCTGCTCCGAATCCAAGGGGCATTGCGAACAGCATCGCCACGCCAAGAAGGAACATTTTCTTCATTAGATCGCCTCCAGTGTCTTGTTGCAGCGATTGTACAGGTTTGGACAAAGCCATGGGAAAGCTGCGACTGAGCCGCTTCCGCAACGTCGAAATACGGCCACATTTTTTGACAACAATCCCAGTTCGGGAGCGCACCGCTGGGTACCGCGGACACAGGAGCGGTCGCCGGAGAGGAAAAGGTTGGTGCGAACGGAGACCACACCACTGAGCTCGCGTATCGTGGAGGTCTGCCTACAGGCCTTTGTAGAACTTGAGATCCACGTCAGCAAGCATCTTGGTCACGTAAACAACCTGGCCCAGATGGTAGCTGAAATGCTCGACCACGTGCATGACTGCCTGGACCACAGACACTTCGTAAACCTGGATATGCCTCTTCTCATTGACCTGGTTGCGATCGAAACCTTCGAGCACGTGACATGCTTCACGGACGGTCGATTCGAGCCGTTCAAGGAGTTCGGTCCGGCTGAGCGGGCCATCGTGGGTAAACTCGAGGTCTCGCTGGCGACGGTCCAGCTCATTTCCCACGCCGGCGACGATCCACTGACGGATGTTGCCGCAGAGGTGGAGGATGAGGTTGCCGACACTGTTGGAGCGCTGATTGGGTCTCCACCAGACTTGCTCTTCGGACAACTGTTCGACAGCAGTGCGAAGGCGGGGCTGAAAGTCCTCCTTCAAGAGAAAGATGGCCTGTTTCAGAAGTGCATCCGCCGTCTGCTCTGAGCTCACCGTGCGGCTCCGATCGGTTCCAGCTTGATCGGCCGGTCCGAGTTAGCTGCATCCCAGGCGGTCAGGAAGGCCAGTCGGGTGACTCGCTCCATTTTCGGATAATCAAGTTTCTCCGGACGGTCCTCCGGCGTGTGATAGTCGGGATGGAGCCCAGTCGTGAAGAAGACCGACGGGACTCCGTGGGCCAGGAACGGCCAGGAATCGCTACGTCGTATCAGGTTGAGGGGATTGTCGTCCATTTCGTACAACAGCCGGAGCCCGATCGGCTGGTTGGCCCTTTCGACCAAATTCCTGAATGTCATGGCTTCGGCTGTAGCCGATCACATTAACCGTGTCCCGGTTTTCTTCTGCCGTCTGCCTCCGCATTCCGCCGAAACGGGAGTCTTCGGGGTTGTCTACCTCCTGGTCCCGGCCGATCATGTCGAGTTGGACCACGGTCCGGACCATTGCTGTGGAAATGGGGGCGGACTCAACAAAGTAACGCGATCCCAGCAGACCCTGCTCTTCCGCGTTCCAGAAGGCGAAAAGAACGGAACGGCGAGGTCGTGCGGGGCTCTTGGTAAATGCCTCGGCTATTTCGAGTACTCCAGATGTCCCGCTGGCGTCGTCGTCGGCGCCGTTGAAGATGGCATCGCCGGAGGTTCCCACGTGATCGAAGTGCGCGCTCACGATGACCCATTCGTGGCGGAGAAGAGGATCGGACCCCGGGATTGCTCCGACCACATTGTTTGCCTCGACCGCTGTCCGACCGATCGAGGTGTGGATTCGGGCGGAGGCGCCCAGCGGTCTGCTGGCAGGAGCCAGCCTCTTGTCCATTTCCTCCTTGAGCACTTTGAAGTTGACTCCGGCGGTTGACTCGAGAATGTCCCTGCTTGCGTAGAGAACCGGGATGTTCACCCGGGACACTTCATAGGCCAGGGTGAATCCGCCGGCTCCAGGATTCTCGGGCCAACGGTGGCGGGCCTGGCGATAGAGGGATCCTGCTCGCCCCGGTGAGAACAGAATCACCGCCCTGGCTCCGTGCTGCTGGGCTGCGAGAATCTTCTTTAGTTCGCGGCCGGATTCCGTTGCACTGAATTCATCGAATCCGGAATCGGAGTCATCGGGGTTGGGTGCCCCGATCATCATGACTGCTACCTTGCCGGAAAGATCGACCCCATCAAAATCGTCGTAGCCCAGTTCGGGAGCGCTGATGCCGTAACCCACAAACTCCAGGTCTCCCGAAGCCGTGCCGGAGGCGCTCAGCGAGGACGGGTAGAAATCCTGCAGAATCCGGGCCTCCTGTCCGCTTCGGTGTTGTCCGACCAGTTCGAGCTGGTTGCCTTCCTCCAGGGTACCGCGAACCAGCTTGAATGGTTCCAGATAACGGTCTGCCGGCCCCATCGGATTCAACTCGAGGAGATCCAGTTGGTGCGCCAGGTACTCGGCAGCGATCTGGTTGGTTTCGGTCCCGGTGTCGCGCCCCTTCATGGCGTCCGAGGCCAGAAAGTAGACAATCGATTTCAACTCGTGAGCGGTAATGGACTCCACCAGGTGAGTGTCCAGCGGGTCCGCACTTCCGAGCAGGAGAAAGGCCAGTGCAGCCAGTCCGCCGGTCTGGAACACCTTGTGTGATGAATACTTCATTGACAAGTTCTCAAAAATCGGTCCCTGTGATTTTTTCTTGTAGTGTACCTGAATGATCGGCAACAGACTGCCCGTTCAAGACTCTTCCCTTTGGTTTTTGCCGGGTCAAAAGAAGAACTCCTGCCGCCTCTTCAGCAGGAGCCAGAGAAAGAACGGACCTCCCAGGATGGATGTCAGGATGCCGACCGGAATTTCCGTGGGGGCCAGAATCGTACGTGCGACGGTGTCGCACGCGATCAAGAAAGCTCCCCCCAGGAAGACCGACGCGGGAAGAAGGACGCGGTGGTCGGCTCCCAGGATAATTCGGAGGACGTGGGGAACGATGAGGCCAACAAAACCCACCGGCCCACTGTAGGCGATCACCGCGCCCGTCAGTAGTGAGGTCGCAAAGTACTGAAGCGTAATCAACCTGTGCACGTCAACACCGCGGACCGTTGCCCAATCCTCGCCGGCGCTCAACACATTGAGGTGTCGGGAAGAGTAGAGGAGGATCGGAAAGCCGATGATCAGGAAGGGGCTCAGGCCCGCAAAGACCGAATAGTCGTAGACGTCGAGTCCACCCATCATCCAGCGCGTCATCAGGAACGACTTGGTGAAGTTGGAAAAGTAGTGAATCAGGAGGATCAGTCCTGCACAGATGTAGTTCAGCACGACCCCGGCCAGCAGCAGCGTCAGAGGAGACACGTGATGCCTCGAACGGGAGAGCCCGTAGACTACGAGAACCACGATCAGGGCTCCGGCAAACGATGCTAACGGCAGAAACCCGAATCCGTAGAACGTGGTTTCGAGCCCCAGGAGGATCGCTACGACAGCTCCCAGGGAGGCACCCCCAGAAACTCCCAGGGTGAACGGGCTCGCAAGAGGGTTCCTGAGAATCGCCTGGAAGACGACTCCGGAGGAAGCCAGCACCCCGCCGACCAGCATCGCAAAGAGGATCCTCGGCATGCGGGCCCGGAAGATAATCTGGTGATCCAGGCTCGCCGGGTCGGAAAGTGCGGTCCAGATGCTGACCCCAATGGGGCCGAAGAAAGGCGCCAGCAAGGCGACCGCCAGGCAGATCAGCAGAGATCCGCCAACGATCAGCAGAAATCGTGATTTCGTCAGGTGGTCAGATCTCAAGACTGCCGACACCGCAGGTTCCCCTCTCGATCGCCCTTTTCGAACCGATTCCGTTCATTGCCCAAAGCGAAGCTCGATGCGAGGGTTTTCGCCCCCACCAAGCACAGTTGCTTTCACGTCGAAAACCTCTTCGATCAACTGCGGACCTATCTTGATTGGAGCGGAATCCGAACTCAAGTCGGCGAGGATGTTTCCCTTTTTCAAAAAGAGCAGGCGACGGCAGAATGACTGTGCCAGGCTCAGGTCGTGGGTGACGATAATCAGAGTCATCCGGTTGACCTGTTGGAGCCGGCGGAGGATCTGGTAGATTTGCAACTGGTGCTTCAGATCCAGGAAGACGGTCGGCTCGTCGAGCAGGAGGACGGAAGGATCCTGCGCCAGGGCGCTGGCCAGGCTGACGAGTTGTTGTTCCCCACCGCTCAAGTCCTGGAAGTAACGGGAAGCCAGGTGGGAACAGCCGGTCAGTTCGAGAACTTCTTCAACTCTCGCGTGGTCGGTCCTGCTTTCGAAGAAGCTTCCATCCTGGTGGGGCAATCGTCCCATCAGGACGATCTCGCGCACGGTATACGGGAAGGCGATTCGAGTCTGCTGGGGAAGGTACGCGACGACCCGGGCGAAGGCCTGGCGGTCCCAGTTGCGAATTGGGCGGGCCATGAAGTCCAGTTCACCGGTCCATCCCCGCAACAGGCCGCAGAGGATCCGAAGGAGAGTGGTCTTGCCGGCACCATTGGGGCCGACCAGCCCGACAATCTCTCCTTCCACCACGGAAAACGTGATGTCTCTGAGGACTTCGATGGCGTCGAAGCGATGACCCAGCGAGCGGACAGAATAGACTTCTGAGGGAGCGGATTCAGCGTTCATGCGATTCGTGAAAAACTTGATCCAACCGGGCTGCGGCCTCCACCACGCGGGGCCCCGGGACGATGAACACGTCGCTGTCGAGGACGTAGACACGATTGTTTCGGACGGCCGAGACGGTGTCCAGGGCGGACCAAATGGACTTTACCCTCTGAATCTGTTCCGGCGAGGTGCCACCGCCGTGGGACATGTCAACGATTATGTCCGGATTGCGGGCCAGAACCTCTTCAACCGACACCTTTGGGTAGGCGGCGGACAAGGGCCCCAAAACGTTCTTTCCTCCGGCGATTTCAATCAACTGGTCGATGTAGCTCCCTTTCCCGACGCTGTAAAGGCCCGTCAGCGCGCCTACATCACGGCTGACTACAAAGAAGACACTGGGGTGTATTTTCGCTTCCGCCGAACTGGCAATCCGGCTGAGTTGGTCGGCGAGGCTGCGCGAAAGAAGTTCTGCCTGTTCAGCGCGGCCGATGGCGGCGCCCAGCGTTCTCAGCGATTGGAAGACATCGTCGAGAGTCTCCTGACGCAGAACCAGCGTCGGGACGTGAAACGGGGAAAGCTTGTTCAGAACGTCGTCGCGGTCTGACAGCACGACGACCAGGTCCGGACGCAGTTTCAGGACGGTCTCGACATTGGGTGAAGCGAAATCCCCGATTATGGTCTTGGATTGCGCCTCGGGAGGGTAGTCACAGTAGCTCGTCACACCCACGAGGAGTTCATCCGCTCTCAGCGCGTAGATCATCTCGGTAATGCTCGGCGCCGTGGACACGATGCGCCGTGGAGTCGATGCCGGCGCGGCCCATAACCACCCCTGACTGCCGGTAGTCAGGACGAAGAGAAGCACAATCGTCCACGCTTTCAACGCGGTGCTGTTCGGAAACGCTACCAACGATTTCCCCCAGGTGGATGCAACTATTCCAGATAAGACTCTACAATGATACCGCGTTACGACACCGGCGCTGCCCGCGGGCGGGCGGCCGATGGAATTGAAGCAGGCGTTGTCCGTGTAGATGACGCCGCGCAGAGCAAAGGTTGTCGATGCAGAGGTTTGTCGCCGGATCTGCGATCCTGATTTTTGTCGCCAGCCTATTTTCCTATCTGTGGTGGGGAAGGTTGGCGTACGACCATACTGCATTCCTTGCCCTGACCTATGTCTTCTGCATGATCACGGTGGGTTGGTGCCACTGGTACTTTGGTGATTCGAAGTGGCAACTGGGCCTCGGCTCCGGGAACTGGCGGGAGGCCTTTCGCAGTTTCGGCCTGTTCACTGTCGGGGCGGCGGCGCTGATCCTGACGGCTGGGGCGATCCTCGGTCGGCGGCCCGGCGAGGTGGAAGGGTTGCTCTCTTACCCGGTCTGGGCCGGCATACAGCAGTACCTCCTGCAGAACTTCCTCCGCCTTCGCTTCGAGACGGTCTTTGGTTCGATCAAGCCCGATGTCGAAGAGCTGATGGAGGCCGGTGCCGGGTTCTCAGGCAGACGGCTCTCGTTGCCCACCGTACTCGCAGCTGCCTCGGCAGCGCTCATCTTCGCCCTGCTGCACTGGCCGAACGGAAACCTGGTCATCCTGTCGCTGGTGGCCGGGTTTTGCTGGTGTCTGCTTTTCGTGCGGGTCCCCAACCTCTTTGCGTCCTGGGCATCCCAGGCGGTTCTCGGCATCCTGCTGGCGGTTTTCTTTAAACAGGGAATGCTCGGAAGCTTCAGCGTGGGGCGCCCCGGTTTTCGTTTCGAGAGCTACGGCGACGGGGTCCAGGTTGCGGCGGGCTACAGCGGCAGCGGAGAGGCTGTTATCGTGACCTTGCCCGGCCCTGAGCGGGGCCGCTCGTCGCTGGTGCGCGTTTTCGATCCGTCGGGCACGCTTCTCAACGAGTGGACCGCGTTCCCCGAATTCGGCTTTTCCGGCCGCATTGCTGTCGGTGACGTCGGCTTCGGTGCCGGGGATGAGGTGGTAGCAGTCCCCGGGCCTGGTGAATCCAACCCTCCGCTGGTGCGGGTGTTCAGCCTGGACGGGAGGCTGGAATCCGAGTTCTTGGCTTCCAACCTCCCGCAGGTTTTCGGAGCATCCGTCTCGGTTCGTTGCGGTAAGATTTTTCTTGGAGCGGGGCCCGGACCGGAATCGCCGGCCAAGGGTGCCTCCTTTTCGCCGACCGGTACTGTCCTGGAAGAATGGAACCTCTCTCCCAACACCGGTTTCAGGAACGGAATCCAGTTGCTTCCACTGCCGCTCGACTGCAGACCTTCCGTGTCTGCGGATTTGCTCGCGTGGGGAGCGCCGATTGCGGTGAATCCTTCTGACTTTGTGGTCTGGAGCCCTTCCGGAGTTGCGCGGAGAGAGACATTCCCCACAACCTATGGCCTCAACCTGGCGGTAGTCGCCCTTGACGGGAGCGACTTCATCGCTGTCGCGCCGGGTCCTTTGATCGGATACCCTCCCTGGATTCGGATCTTCCGTGACAAAGAACCCTGGCAGCTGGTGAGGGACTTTGTCGCTTTCACCGACCCGGGGGCAGCCGGGGCCAACCTGGCGGCTGTTGACCTGAATCGGGACGGAACGGACGAGTTGGTTGTCGGGGAGGGTTGTGCACCCGGCCGTCCTTCGACCGTACGCCTGCTCACGGTCGGTGGTGACTTGCTCAAGGAGTGGAATGCCTACGACTGAGAGAGAGGGTTATCGGCGCTGCTCACAGCCGATCGACCAGCATTCCTCCGTCAATCATGATGACCTGGCCAGTTGAGTAGGGGAACTCCCCGGTGGCGAGGGCCCGAACGGCTTTGCCGACGTCGTCTGGCGTTCCCCATCGGGCCTGAAGCAGGAGCCCGTCCTCGATCATTCGGTCATACTTGGACCGGACGCCCGCAGTCATGTCGGTTGCGATGATCCCGGGACGAATCTCGAAGACCGGTATGCCGAATTCGCTCAGGCGGACAGCCCAAAGTTGGGCTGCCATCGCCACTCCCGCCTTGGAAATGCAGTATTCGCCGCGATTCGTGGAGGCGACCGTCGCAGAAACCGACGAGACGAAAATTACGCAACCTTCAAAGTCCGTATCCGATCGTTTCTGCTCGATCATCCATCGCGCGGCGCCCTGGGTAAGGAAGTAGGGACCCCGGAGATTAACCCGAAGGACCCAGTCAAAGCTCTCTTCTGTGGCGTCGAGCAGGTCATTCCGCTCTCGCGGGGCGACACCCGCATTATTGACCAGTACGTGGAGTTGGCCGAAGCGTTCCCGGACCTCTTCGAGGAGCCGTACACGTTCGTCGGGTTCGGAGATGTCGGCACGAAAGTAGGCGGCGTCACAGCTCTTCCCGTTCAGCTCCGCGAGCACGGATTCGATCTCTTTAGCCGGTCGGCGACCGCAAAGTGCCAGATCGAACCCGGCGCTGGCGAGACATCGGGCAATTCCGAGTCCGATGCCCCGGGTGCCGCCAGTCAATAGCGCTACCCGTCTCGAACTAGTCGCCATCGTTTTGTGCCCCCCAGAATGTGTAGTAAGGCTCCTGACGGGAAACCCTCTGAAGATAAAGGGCTGCCTCGCGAAGGTGGTAGTCGCCCCACATGCTCGATTCGCCGCACGGGGACTGGCGGCCTTCAGGAACGTAGTCCCAACCGTTCGGCCGGTGGTAGATCGAGTGCAACAATAAGCCCTCGTGGCCCGGATCGCGGCTCAGGTAGGGATCGGACAGAAGCGATGTCATCACGGTCAATCCGGCTTGCCAGTAAAGGCGCCCGTCATGGTGGGCACCCGAGTCCAGCAGGAAGTGACCCAGGCGCAGAAGCCCCTGGGCTGCGATGGCGGCCGCGGAGCTGTCCACCGGCTCGTGGTCGTTGAAGGGATCCGCCGGCTGCTCCAGGTAGTTGGGTATGTGCTCGAGTCCCGGCGCTCCGGTGTCCCAGTAGGGAATGCCATTGGAAGGACTGGACTCGATGAAGAAGTCGGCTGCGGCCCGACCGGCCTGGACCATCATTTTCATAGCCGGCCCGATCTCCGGCGTCGCAACTCGATCGTCGCCGGCGCGAACCAGAGAGCCGAGAAACTCCAATTCTTCGGCATAGCCGAGAATGATCCAGGCCAGCCCCCGCGTCCAGGTTGAACGCGGAGAATAGCCCTGATGGGTAGACGGGCAGCGGTAACTTCCGTCAACGGTGTTGAAGATACTCTCATGAGCGACCCGCCCGCGGACGTCGAAAGCGTCCCGGCCCTCTCCGTAATAGACGTTGTATTGGGCGGTCGTTCGGGCATGCTGGATGAGTCGCTCCAGAAGCGAAACTTTGCGGTCTCCTTCTTCGAGCAGACAGTGTCCCAGCAGATGTCCAACCGCCAGGCTCCTGAGGGAACGGATGGTGTCGGCGAACAGGGAGTGGGGCCCGTTGAAGGAATAGATGTAGCCTCCATCAGGAAGAGCCGTCCAGCGGCGGGCCTGCACCGCAGCCGAGGCTCGCAGAGCCAGTTCGTAGAACCGGCGCTCCCAGGGATCACTGTCGATCCGCTTTTCGAGGACCAGCCTGCGCAGGTTCCCGAAAGTGCTGACGACATTGAACCCGTGGTCGTGTACCCCCATGTGAGTCACGTGATGGAGCATCCGGTCGGCCGTGCCCGCCCTGCCCAATTGAAGGAAATCTTCTTCACCGGTGGCGTCGAACTGGAGGAGTGCCGATCCGTAGTGAAACCCGAGCGTCCACTCGGTCCAGCCCTGGGGCTGGTATTGCCCCTCCCTGGTGATGACCGGGGCACCTTTCGAGAAGTCGTATCGAGCTTCCAGGGCGAGTAGTTTTTGTCGCGACAGTACCCAGAGTCCGGAAAGGGGCGAGGTCATTTGGTCGGGCGCGATTTTCCAATTTATTCGCAGCATGGCTTGTGGGGGGAATGTTAGATCAGTCCAGCCTGAATCTCCACAGTCGATCTCCTGATCGGTGTCGAGAAATCCAGGCCAGGTCATGCTAGCATACCGCCCATGAGAATCGCGCTCTGCAATGAAGTGGTCCGGGAACTGAAGTTCTCGGACCAGTGTCGATTGGCGTCCGAACTCGCCTATGATGGTCTTGAGGTGGCTCCGTTCACCCTTTCCGACGAGCCTCACCGGATTCCCGCCAGTTGCCGTTCGGAACTTCGCCGATTGGCGGAGGACGCCGGAATCACGATTACGGGCCTACACTGGCTTCTGGTGACCCCGCAGGGGCTTTCGATTACTTCGGACGATTCCTCGGTTCGGGAGAAGACACTGGAGGTAATGCGAGGACTGGTCGACCTGTGTGCCGATCTGGGTGGGTCGGTTCTCGTCCACGGATCTCCGAAACAGCGCATGATCGCCGACGGGCAGGACCGCGGGGAGGTCGAGAAGAGGGCAGGAGAGCTGCTTCAGTCGGTCGCCGAACATGCGGCGACGGCCGGCGTCACCTACTGCATCGAGCCGCTGAGTCGTGCCGAGACAAATTTCATCAACAGTCTGGGCGAGGCTGTCGCAATGGTGGAACGGGTGGATCGCCCCTCGTTTCGGACCATGCTCGACAACAAAGCGGTGGCTGGATGCGAGAGTGAACCGCCCGAAGTGTTGTGCGATCGCCTGATCCCGGTAAACTTGATCGGGCATGTCCATGCCAACGATCGCAACCTGAAAGGCCCGGGGCAGGGAAACGACCAATTCACTCCGTTGTTGCGAAGTCTCCTCCGAAACGGTTATACCGGTGTAATCGGGGTCGAACCGTTCCAGTATTTGCCGGACGGGCCGACGTGCGCTGCCCGGGCGATCGGATACCTGAGAGGGATCCTGGAGTGCCTGGGCGAGTTGGAACCGGTCGAGAAGGAGTCCTGATGATTATCGCAGATTTGTCCCAAATCGAAGGCCGACGGTATCCGGCCCGGCGGCAAACTCAGAACGTTGTGGGTGGGGCTTCGCCGATTTCGACCGAGAGTTTCTGCATGGGATATGTGACGCTCGATCCTCGCGGAGGGCAGGTCCCCTGGCACAACCAGGATCAGGAAGAAGTCTACTTTGTTGTCAGCGGCCATGGGGAGATGTGCCTCGGAGACGAGCGTGCCGAGGTGGGCGCTGGGCAGGCGGTCTACATTCCGCCGGGAGTGTTTCACCAGTTGACGAACACCGGACCGGAGCCGCTGACTATGATCTACTGTTATGGCCCGGCCGGAGATGTCGCGCACTGGCGTCAGGAATTGACGGGAACACTGCCGCGAGCCGGTGTCGATGTGCCCGGGCTCCCCAAGGGCGCGTGGCCGCAGTTTGTGGGACCGGACGAGGACGGTTCATCAACCTGATTTGATCTGCCGGGTGGGCGATGAAATTCTTTAACCAGATGGAGCGCTGCTAGAAATGGCGAAGATCAGAGTCGGTGTGATCATGAATGGTGTCACCGGCAGAATGGGCCGGAACCAGCACCTGATCCGATCGATCCTGGGGATCATTCGGCAGGGAGGACTTTCCTCGGGTGACGATGTGATCCTGCCCGAACCGCTGCTGGTAGGCCGGAACGAAAGCAAGCTGGAACGGCTTTCGGCCGATACCGGCGTCGAGAAGTGGACGACCAACTTAGATGCTGCCCTGGGAGATTTAGATTTTCCTGTCTACTTTGACGCCCAATCTACCTGGCTGCGAGTGGATGCCGTCAGCCGAGCGATCGCTGCCGGTAAGCACGTTTACTGCGAGAAGCCGACCGCTTTGAACTTCGGCGAAGCCCTCGAGCTTGCCCATCGGGCGCGCACTGCAGGCGTCAAGAACGGGGTTGTCCAGGACAAACTCTGGCTTCCAGGGATACTCAAGCTGAAGGAATTGGTTCGATCCCGGTTCTTTGGCCGGATCCTCTCGGTTCGTGGGGAATTCGGATACTGGGTTTTCGACGGATCCTCGATACCCTGCCAGCGTCCCTCCTGGAACTACCGCAGGGAGGACGGGGGCGGCATCATCAACGACATGTTCCCTCACTGGCGCTACATTCTCGACGACCTGTTCGGGGGAGTCGAAGCCGTCTCCGCGATCGCTGAAACCCACATTGCGGAACGCCGGGACGAAAACGGACGACTTTACGCCTGTACGGCGGATGATGCAGCTTACGCTACTTTCCGCCTGGCCGGCGGAGTGGTCGCTCATTTCAATTCGTCCTGGGCAGTCCGCGTGAGGCGGGACGACCTGCTTACTCTTCAAGTCGATGGGACAAATGGATCGGCAGTGGCGGGCTTGCGAGAGTGCTGGCTGCAGCCTCTGGCGGCAACGCCCCGCCCGGTCTGGAATCCCGACATCGAATCTCCCATCGATTATTTCAGTGACTGGATCCGGGTCCCCGAGCAACGAAGCTTTGACAATGCGTTCAAGGCGCAGTGGGAGCTCTTTCTGGCACACGTGGTCCACGACGCACCCTTTCCCTGGGATTTGTACGAAGGAGCTCGTGGAGTTCAGTTGGCCGAACTCGGAATCGAATCGTGGAAGGAGCAGTGTTGGATCGAGGTTCCTCCATTGAAACCGGAGTGACAACGATCTTCTCTGCTAAAATCTGCCTTCTGGAAGGTCCAAATCCATGGCAAAACGAATCGCAATTCTTACTGGTGGGGGCGACGTCCCGGGCTTGAATCCCTGCATCCGATCGGTTGTCTACAGGGCTGCCGATGATGGTGACGAAGTCTTCGGCATTAAGCGGGGATGGGCCGGGCTGCTTCATTTCAATCCCGATGAGGAAGACGCTCGGAGCAAGTATGTCGTCAAGATGACGCAAGAGACCGTCCGGACCATCGGTCGAACCGGGGGGACATTTCTTCACACGTCGAGAACGAATCCGGGCAACGTGCCTCATGAGCAGATTCCGGTCTTCCTGCGTAATAGCCCCCAAGCTCTGTCCGGCAGGGACTTCGTCGATTTCACTGATCACGTCCTCAAGGTCCTGGATCTCTTGGGCATCGACACCGTAATCCCCATTGGAGGTGACGACACCCTCAGCTACGCCCACCGAATGCACAAGGAGGGCGTAAAGGTTGTCGCCGTCCCCAAAACCATGGACAACGACGTCTTCGGAACCGACTACTGCATCGGGTTTTCAACTGCAGTCACCAGGAGTGTCGAATACATCACCCAGTTGCGGACGTCGATCGGATCGCATGAACGCATCGGCATCGTGGAACTTTTCGGCCGCAACTCGGGGGAGACCTCGCTCATGGCCGCGTATCTCTCTGAGGTCGACCGGGCCATCATCAGCGAGGTTCCCTTCGACCCCGATCGATTGGCGAAGCTTCTGTGCGACGACCAGGAACGCAGTCCCAGCCGCTACGCGGTGATGACGATTTCAGAAGGAGCCCGCATGATTGGGGATGATGTCCTCGAAAGCGGCCCCGTTGACTCTTTCGGGCATCGCAAACTTGGAGGCATCGGCAGCCTAACGGCCGAGGAGATTCGCCGGCGGACCGGTCGGAACATCATTTACCAGCAACTGGGATACCTGATGCGAAGTGGTGCCCCGGATTCCCTGGACCGGATGGTTTCAGCCAACTACGGGAGTCTGGCCATCGACCTGATCCAGCAGGGCCTTACCGGACGGCTCGTCGTTTTGAGAGAGGGTCGATATGGGCATGACGACATCGAGATTGTCGCCCAGGGCGTGAAGCGGGTCGATGTGGATACCTTCTACGACATCGACGATTACCTCCCGAAAGTCACTGAGGTTCTGGGAAAGCCGATGTTCCTTTACTAGTGGCTCGGGACACTAGAAGGAATACTTCAGGGCTACTTCGATTTCGCGGGCCCGGTCTGCCCCGAAGATCGTTCCGAACGTGGAACTGTCAAACTGGGAAGTGGGCCGGTAGAAGTTGGTGTGGTTGAATGCGTTGAACAGCTCAACCCGAAATTCCAGCATTTCTCCGTCGGACATCCTGGTCTGCTTGATGACGCTGACGTCCCAGGTGTGGTGGCCGGGGCCGAACAAGATACCGCGGCCCGAATTGCCGAAAGAGTAGTCTGCGGGCGCCGTAAAGGCCGATGTGTCGAACCACTGGTCAACGCTCCGCTGGTCGGCCGGGAGATTCCCTGAGGCGATTCGGTCGGGCCGGTCACCATATACGCCATCGTTGTTGGGGTCGCCACTGACGGTGACGGTGAATGGTCGACCGTCCTGGATTTCCGTGATTCCCGAAAGTCGCCACCCGTCCAGTGCCCATTGGAGCCATGAGACGTCGTCGGCGAACGCAATCGATCGGAAGGGGAGGTCGATGATGTAGTTCAGAAAGAAACGCTTGCGGGGAACCCAGGTTGCCTGGGATCGCTCAGCCTGCAGGTCCCGTGGATTCTGGGGATCGCCTCCCAGATCGTCCGAAAAGAAGCGATTCCACTCAAAGCCGGATCTCACCGACAGTCCGTCCGCCATCCTTCGTTCGGCGGTCAGGTCCAGGCCATGGCCCACGAAACTGCCGCCGTCATTGATGATTCGGAAGCGTCCGTACTCCGGGTTCGGCCTGCGATCCTGGATTGGTTCGGGGCTGGGAGTCGGCACGTTGGCCGGGATCACCCGGGTCATTCTGGTGCCCTTTTGACCGGCGTAGGTTACCTGAACGGACCAGTTGCGGGAGAGTTCGGTTTCTACCGATGCCCTCCAGTTCTGAACGTAGGCGTTGCGAAGGTGAGGAGAAATTCCACGGACCGTCAACTCGGGGCGTGCAGCCTCAGCGAAGGGGTCACTCAGAGATACCGGAGGACCACCTTCGGAAGTCTCGACCGACTCCACGTAATAGAAGGGGTAGTTTCGGCCCAGCGACTCGATGAAGTACCACTGGTTGGGAGAGTCATAGTTGATCGAGTAGGTGCCCCTCAGGACGAGTTGGTTGCTTCCAAGCGGGTTGTAGGCGAACGCAAGGTTCGGTGCCCAGTCGTTCCGATCGGGAAAGATCAGAGTGCCGTTGACGGCGTCTCCGAACCCCAGTTGCTCTGCCCGCGAAGTGCCTGCAATCACGATCTCGCCGCTGATCGGCGGTTCGAAAAGCAGTGGGAAAAATCCGGAAACGTTGTCACTGGATCGAACGATAGGGTGGTGAAAACCGGTAGTTGGCCCCAATCGTCATCTGGAGTGTCGGATTGATGCGCCACTGGTCGCGAAAGAACGCATTCCACTGGAACTTCCTCAGATCGGCCCGATCTGAGCCGATCCCCCTGGACGAAGCATCGGGATGACCGAGCAGGAAATCCGCAAAGGCATCGCCGGAAAATTTCCCGGTGAAGCTGAAAGAACCCCGGTGCAGCCCATCCGATCGGTAATTGTTCAGTTGGATGTCATCCAGTCCGATGCCTCCCCGGAGCGTGTGGTTGTTGATCACGTAAGTCGCGGAACTGTCGAGCGAAGCCCGGTTTCGTACTGCCGTATTCGGTGAGTTGGAATCGCCAGGATCCGCATAACCGGTCAACTCGAACTGCGGGTAGCCTTCCTCGAGAGGATCCGTTAGCGTCAGACCGTTGATCCCAAGCGAATCCAGAAGACCGGCGCGACCCGCGTTCTGCGAAATCGAGATCGTACGGCTGCGGGCAAATTGGATTCGGCTGTAGGCGATCAACTTGTCGGTGATCGCCCGGTTGTAGGTCACCGATGCCGACTGGTGGCGTTCCGTCGATGAACTGTCGAAGTCGGGAAGTGGTGTGACGCGTGTCCTCTGGACTCCGGTGTAGTAGTACTCGGCAACCACCGTTGCATTCTTGGAAGTCTCGTAGTCGGTCCGAATGTTGAGATTATTTCGGTCTTGCAGCAGCGGGTCGTTGTTGACGAAATTCCGGTCCGGATCCGAACGATTTGGATCCGGCATCGTGAGCAGAACCTTTTGAGCGACAGGATTGAATCGGTCCGCAGGGATTGTAGCGTTGGGAAACGGCTGGCCTGTTTCGGGATCCATCAAGTCGATCCCGGTTTCAAGGAAGTTTCCGGACTTCATTGCCGCGGTCGGTACGTGGGTCAGGATCGTCGATCCCTGAATGATTCGGAGCCCGTCATAACTCCCGTAGACGCTCAACTTTGGGGTGACAAAGAAGCCCAGGTTTCCCCCGAACTGATTGCGCTTGTACTCGGGCAGGGGTTCGCCGACGGGGTCGAAGAAGTTCCGGGCGTCCAGATTGTCGTTTCGATGGAAAAGGTAGACGGCACCGTAGAGTCTGCCTTGCTTCTTGGCTGGGAAGGGATTGATCAGGTCTGCCAGGTTCTGGTCGGCTGATTCCACATTGCCGACCGCGAAATCCTGGATTGCCTGCAGTTCGTCGGTGGGCGACTCGTCCGCCGGCACTTGCAGTTGAAGACTTTGGGATCCTTGTTCCTCAACTGTAAGCCGGGTCACGAATTCACGCTGGTCGTGACATTGGCGGTAAACTGCGTAATCGCCGGCCGCGATTTCGACCTGGAACTTGCCCTCCGGGCCGGTTTCGGCTGGAAAGACCTCGTTAGTATTTTCGTTTACGAAGATTAGACCCGCATCCGCACACGAGGCGGAGCCCGACGAAACCAGGACACCGCCAACGGTGGCCCCAAGTGCCGATGAAATGTTTCCCGTGAGGAGCAGGCCCAGGAGCAGGGCTGCCGGCAGTCCCCACCTCATATCTCCAAATCTCCATTCACAATCATGTCAGAAACGATGAATCGCGCTCGCAATTCACGTCCCGACCCCGGGGTGTCGAACTCAAATACAATCTCTTTATCGTCAGATTTGACGATCGGTGTACCGTCGATGAACCGTGGAAAAACAAATTTCGCTCCCACCGAAGGCTCTCTTGGGGGGAAGTAGGCGGTGATCTCGACCCGGGGAAACCGCTCCGTCGAAAGAAATGCCCGGGTTTTGATGGTCTCCATTGTTTCAGATTCGAAGAAGCGCTCGACGCTGGACTGTTGTCGTGGATTGTTGGAACGGAACGCCACCGCCACGACGATCCACTTGTCAACGTCGAGATCCAGAATTCCGTGTAGTTGCTGGTCGAGTTTCCTCTGACGCGCTGCGTCCAATTGGTCGTAGCCGAGTTGGAGTTGGCGAATTCGCACGAAGGCCTGGCGTATCGGCAATGCAGAAAGAAAACGGACGAAGTACGTGTTGTAGATCTCTTTTTCGCCCTGGACGCCACTGCCGATTCCGCCCACGACCCGGGTCGAAGTCTCCCGGCTCATCCAGGGAGAATCGCTGAGGATTCGAACCGCCTGCTCCATGGTCCATTGCCGGTAATCACCGTCGGGCGCTGCCAGGGTCATGCTCAACCCCAGGATCCCGGTCAGAACTGTCGCAAGAAACGCTTTCATCAGATGTCGAATTCTCTTCTCAGTAGATCTTCTTCGTCGGCTTTGACCCCTTCTCAGATCCATTCTAAGACGGATTCGAGACGGCTCGTCTCTGGTGGCTCCGTCACAACAAACGAAAAACGGTCTGATAACCAGAGCCGGGGGGAGATTCCCCATCCGGAAAACCCTAACCAGTCGAGGCGTGGGAAAGACAGCCTCACTTTGGCAATATGACATAATTCCGGTTAGGTTTCTATTCTTCCCCAGAAATCCCCGGGGGCGCTCCGGTTCGGAGCGGAATTCGCTATAATCCTCCCGTGCCAGCCAATCTGACTCCCGAGTACCACGACGCGGAGGAAAGATTCAAAGCAGCGGAGTCTGCCGCCGACAAGGTGTCCGCCCTCGAAGACATGCTTCGGGTCATTCCCAAGCACAAGGGGACGGAGAAGATGCAGGCGGACCTGAAGCGACGCCTTTCCAAGCTCCGCAAAGAACACCAAAAGGAAAGGGCCTCCGGAGGCCCAAAGCGGCCGTTCTACTACATTGAGAGAGAAGGCATCGGTCGAGTGGTTGTCTCCGGTCCGGCGAATTCCGGGAAATCCTCACTGCTCGGTAATTTGACCAACGCTGAACCTGAGATCGCCGGTTACCCGTTCACGACCCGGGCGCCTCAGCCCGGGATGATGCCGTACGAGGATGTCCAACTCCAGTTGGTGGACATGCCTCCCCTGGCCAGAGAAGTGTTCGAGCCCTGGCAGATCGCCATGCTGGAACAGTCGGACGTCGGAGTCCTTCTGTTCGACGTGACGGATCCTCTTCTCCTCGACCAAACCGCGTTCGTTCTCGAACAATTGCGTTCAAGGGGTTTGGTTCTGCCGCCCGCTCCAGAGAGTAGCCTGATCTTTCTCGGCAACAAGGTTGATCGGCCCGACGGGAAGGAGAGTTTCGAGGCCTGGCAGGAGCTCTTCGAAGCCGACTTCAAGGCGCTGCCTTTTTCCACAGGGGCTGCCGGAGACCTCCTGGCTATGAAGAAGATGCTTTTCGAACGGTTGAATGTCGTGCGCGTCTACACCAAACCTCCCGGAGGAAAGCCCGAGCGGGACCAGGCTCCTTACGTGCTGGATCGGGGAAGCACGGTCCTCGATGCGGCCGCGATGATTCACAAGGACCTGGCCGAAACCTTCAAGTTTGCCCGGATTTGGGGTGGCGGACTCTACGAAGGCCAAATGGTGGAGCGGGATTACGTTCTTCACGACGGGGACCTTCTCGAAATTCACTCATGAAGAAGTCCCGTTTAGAGCGCTGGCATTCCGTTCTATCTCAGGACCTGGAGTTGTTGGCATTGGAAGAGCCGAAACCTCGGCGTTGGGGAAGGGAAGTGGGCGACGCCGGCGTCGTGGCCCCGAAGAATGGTTCGCTCTTCGGTTACATCACTCCGCTCAGCGCGTTTGTCGTGATCGCAGTGCTGACATCCTTAGGGGCGGTTCACGCAGAAGTCCGGGGGATCCCCCACTTCGTTGACGTAACCGGTGACTCGGGGATTCGTTTCAAGCACATCAGCGGGCGGGCTGACCGCAAGGATTACATTTTCGAGTCGAAAGGCGGGGGCATTGGGCTGTTCGACTACGACAATGACGGCTGGCTCGACGCCCTGGCGGTTCAGGGGTCCCGACTCGATCTGGTGGGGACGCCTGAAAATCAGCCCAGTCGCCTCTTCCACAACCGGGGCAACGGCACCTTCGAAGACGTCACCGAAGCGGCCGGTCTCTCCTATGCCCGATGGGGGATGGGCGTCACCTTCGGAGACTACGACAACGACGGGTTCATCGACATCTACATCACGCAACTGGGCCCCAACGTCCTGTATCGCAACAACGGAGACGGGACCTTCACGGACGTCACGGCCAGAAGTGGAGTCGGTGACCCCCACTGGAGCACCTCCGCTGCTTTTGCCGACTATGACAAGGATGGGGATCTGGATCTCTACGTCGCCAACTACCTCGACGTCGGGGTTGAGAAATTGCCGCCTTCCAGTGATGTCTGTACGTACCTGGGAAGGCGCGTGATGTGCGGTCCGCGGGGGCTTCCGGGTGCGGAGGACTCCTTCTATCGCAACAACGGGGACGGGACGTTTCAGGAAGTCTCCCGGGAAGTGGGAGCCGCGGATTCCGAACACTATTTCGGGTTGGGAGTCGTCTGGGCGGACCTCGACAATGACGGGGACCTCGACCTGTATGTGGCCGATGATGCCACGCCTAATCTCCTGTTCGTCAACGACGGCCGGGGGCATTTCGAGGAGATGGGATTCCTGGGCGGTCT
Organism: uncultured Acidobacteriota bacterium; assembly: GCA_963777605.1. Taxonomy (GTDB): domain Bacteria; phylum Acidobacteriota; class UBA6911; order RPQK01; family JAPXNP01; genus CAVZRV01. The sequence goes on along the minus strand of CAVZRV010000027.1, from coordinate 385,574 downwards.
CGCAGTCAGCGGAGACGGCGCCATGCAGGCCAGCATGGGGATCGATGCATCTGATTACGACAACGACGGGCTCCTGGACGTGTTCGTGACCCACTTTGCCAGCGATTTCAGCACTCTCTATCACAACCTGGGCGACCTGGTGTTCAAAGACGTTACTGGCGAAGCCCGGATCCAGGCTTCCGAGTGGGCCCTGGTCAGCTGGAGCACCGCTTTTGTTGACGTCGACAACGACGGCTGGAAGGACCTGATTCACGTCAACGGGCACGTCTATCCATTCCTGCTGGAGGGGGACAGCAAGGAGGCGTATCGCCAGCCGGCCACTCTCTACCTGAACCAGAAGGATGGGACCTTCCTCGATGTGAGCAGTGCGGCCGGGCCGGACTTTGTCAAGGAGGAGGTGAGCCGGGGAGCCGCTTTTGGGGACGTGGACAACGATGGGGATGTGGACATCCTGGTCGCGAACCTTAACGAGTCTCCCCGGCTTCTTCGAAACGATCGGACCGACTCCAATCACTGGGTCATGTTCAAGGTCACGGACGCGGCTTCGAAGCGGGAAACGATCGGAGCTCGGGTGACGGTCACCGTGGGGGGACTCAGGCAGGTTCGTGAGGTCCGGCGCGCTGTCGGGATTTACTCGGCCAGTGACCCGAGGGTGCACTTCGGTGTCGCTTCGGCAACCAGCGTAGATCGGGTTGAAGTCCGATGGTTGGACGGCTCGGTCTCCAGCTTCGAGAACGTTGCGGTTGATCAACACTACGTCATCGATCGGGACGGGACGCTGGAGAAGGAGAGCTTTCAGTGATGGGTGACCGCTGGAATAGGTGGGAAATGTCGGCCGGGTCCCATCGGGCCGGTTTGGGAATCGTCTTTTTGTTGGCGCTTCCGGTTTGGGGATTCAGTGGCGCTTCCCTTGATGCTCCACTGCCGGTGTTTGCCCGGGTTGACCGGGCCGGCCTCAACTTCCACCACGTCAATGGATCTCCCGACCACAAGGAATACATTCCCGAGGCGAAGGGGGGCGGAATCGGGTTCCTGGACTATGACGGTGACGGCTGGCAGGACATCTACGTGGTGCAGGGGGCGCTGATGAGCCAGTATCCGGACGGTGAGAAACTGCACGGCGCTCTCTTCCGCAACAATCGAAACGGGACCTTTACCGACGTCACCGATGCCGCCGGATTAACTCGCAATGCCTGGGGTATGGGGGTCAGCGCGGGTGACTATGACAACGACGGTGATGTCGATCTCTACCTGACCTGCCTCGGACCGAACATTCTATATCGCAACAACGGCGACGGCACGTTCACGGAAGTAACGCGGGCAGCGGGTGTCGGGAATGACCGCTGGAGCACGTCCGCAGCGTTCGGCGACATTGACGGGGACGGTGATCTCGATCTTTACGTGGCAAACTACCTCGTTCTCGACTTCAAGAACCTGCCGGAACCGCGGTGCGGCCACCGGGGCAACATGGTGTTGTGCGGACCCATCGCCAAGGGCATCAAGAATGCTCCCGACGTTCTCTACAGAAACAACGGAGACGGTACCTTCAGCGATGTTACGGAGTTGAGTGGAGTCGGCGCGGTCGGTTCGTACGACGGGTTGGGTTGCGTGATGGCCGACCTGGACAACGACCGCGACCTGGACATCGTGGTCGCCGATGATGCCACTCCCAATCTTGTCTTTGTCAACCGGGGGAATGGCACCTTCGACGAGATGGGTTTCATGAGCGGCCTGGCGCTCAATGCCGACGGGCTCGAACAGGCGAGCATGGGGATCGACGCCGCGGACTACGACAACGACGGTCAACTCGATGTCTTCATGACCCACTTCGCCCTCGAATACAGCACCCTGTACCTCAACAAGGGAAGCCTGCTTTTCGAAGACGTCACTTCTTCGGCCAAAATTGCCGGGCCCGAATGGCTGCTCGTCAGTTGGGGAACCCGGTTTGTCGACTTCGACCTGGACGGCTGGAAAGACATCATCCACTCGAACGGGCACGTCTACCCGTACCTGATCAAGGCGGCGCTCAACGAGTCCTACGCCCAGCCGAAGAGTCTCTACCGCAACGAGCGGAATGGGACTTTCAGCGACGTGGGGAAATTGGTTGGCCCGGCGGTTCAGGAACCGGAGGTTAGCCGGGCGGCCGCTTTTGCTGATTTCGACAATGACGGGGACATCGATTTTGTGGTTGCCAACATGAATGGATCCCCTTCACTTTTCCGTTGCGATCAGAAAGGCGGCAACCACTGGGCCATGTTCCGGACGGTCGGCAGGAAGAGCAACCGTGACGGCATCGGTACGAGGATCAACCTGACGGCGGCCGGACTCAGACAGGTCTGGGAGATCAAGCGTACAGTCGGGATATACGCGGTCAGCGATCCACGGGCACATTTCGGATTGGGCTCGGCAGACAAGATCGACTCGATCGAGGTGATCTGGCCGAGTGGCACGATCCAGCGTTTCTCCGACGTCTCGGCAGACCGTCACTACGTGATCGACGAAGAAAAGGGCATCGGGCCGGAAACAATTGAATGAATCTGCGATTCGTGATTTGAGGGGCGTGTTGCCGAAATCGCCACTGGAGCCAAATCTGCCCCGTCTCTCGGTGTCCAATCCGTCGGCGGGCGCACGAAACCCCCGGGCAAAGCCTCTGGCGGAGGCCAAACCCCTAACCCCATTTAATAGTAACGAACGTGCGGGGAAAAAGTGCGAAGAGACCGCGTGCAGAAAGTGGAAAAGGCGCAGTTTCGAGGGAGGGGAAGCGAAACGACCGCACGGGAGAAAGGATGCGGAGAGAATCCAGGGAGGATGATTCTCCCTCCGAGCTTGGGTAACACACCCTGTGATTTGTGATCTTGAAGATCGGGAACCTTCGATCTCAAATCAAGACGTTCTCACGTGTTTGCGGTGTAGATGGAACACGGGGCCATCGATCAGTGATCGACTGACCGACTGGTAGAAGTCGAAGAGTTCCTCGTACTTGGCCGACTCCCCCGGGTCGGGCTCGTGGCGGGTTTCGGGATCGATGCGGACGTGGTCCTCGGCCAGTGTCCGGATGTCGCCCCCGCAGTCGGCCCACATCGCCTGAATGGCGGCCCCGAGAGCCGGGCCTTCGGCGCTAACCGGCGAACCGACCACCAGTCCGAAGGTGTCAGCGATCATCTGTCTCCAGACCGAACTTCGTGCGCCCCCGCCGATCAGCCGGAGTTCCCGGGTTTCCAAACCCAGTTCCCGCATGCGCTCGAGCCCGTAGCGAAGGCCAAGGGTCACTCCCTCCATGGCGGCCCGGGCCAGGTGGCCCGGAGTGCAGGTGGCGGGACGAATTCCGAGATAGACACCGGTTCCATCCGGGACCGACGGCATCCGCTCTCCTTCGAGAAAGGGAATCAGGAGCAGCCCATCCGAGCCGGCAGGCACGGACTTTATCGCCAGTTCCAGGCCGTCGAAGTCCGCATCGAGGATCGACCGCCGGACCATCTCCGTGGCTACCGTGACGTTCATGGTGCAGCCGAGCGGAAGCCATCCGCCGGTCGAATCGCAAAATGCGGCGATCTCACCGGCCGGGTCCACGACCGGGGACTCACTGTAAGAATAGAGCGTCCCCGACGTGCCCAGGCTGACCGTTATTACGCCCGGCCAGACGTTTCCCGATCCGATCGCACCCATCATGTTGTCGCCGCCACCAGAACTGACTTTGACACCGGAAGGGAGCCCCCATTGTTCGGAGAGGCTCGCGCGCAGCAGCCCGGCGCACACCGAAGATGGAATGAGGGGAGCCAAACTTTCCAGGAGGAATCCGCTTTCGTCGATTGCCAGCAGGACTTTTTCAGACCACTTCCGTTCCCGCACCCTGAAATAGCCTGAACCGGAGGCATCGCCGTATTCGGCCACACGCTCGCCGGTGAGGTGGAAGTTCAGGTAGTCATGGGGCAGGAAGAACTGGCGTATCCTGCGGTAGCTCTCCGGTTCGTGCTGCTTCAGCCAGAGAAGCTTGGAAGCGGTAAATCCAGGCGGAAGACTGTTGCCGATCTCGTTGCGGTAGGCCTCGATCCCTCCGCAACGTTCTACGATCTCGTCGCATTGAGCCTGGGTACTGGTGTCGTTCCAAAGCTTCGCCGGCCGAATTACCCGATCGGTTCCATCCAGGACGACCAGCCCGTGCTGCTGCCCCGAGACACCGATCGCCGCAACCTTTTCGAATGGCACCTGAGCCTCAAGTTCCCGCATGCACTCGTCAAGAGCCCGGGTCCACTCATCGGGATGTTGCTCTTTGTGACCGGCGGGAAGTCCCTGGATCAATGGGTATTTCCGGGAGGCGGAGGCGAGGTCTCCCCGGTCCGGAGACCAGGCGAGGATTTTCAGACTCTGAGTGCCGCAGTCGATTCCCAGGTAGATCATGCCCGAATCTTAACCGAAGTCGCCGGGACCGAACAGATTGGAAGAAGTATGACTCGCAATTTGGAAATGGAGCATCCATCCCCTAAATCCCGGAACGGCGTACCAAGCTGGACGAAGGTCTTGGTTGGGTGACAATCGGGGACGAGGGTGTCTCACCCCGAAACCCGAAAGCTCGGAACCTCAAACTTCTGCCTGGGATGCTAAGCTGTAAGAGTTGACACGTACTAGAGACTTCAGGAGTCGCCGAGATTTCTTCCGCCTCGGAAAACCGGCAGCGCCGGCCCCCGATCTCTACCTGCTCAAACTCGGGCGGAACGCCATGGGTGGCCGGATCGAAGTCGTTTTCCCGCCCGAGTACCGTCCCCAGATCGAAGACGTGCAACGCGCTCTTGACGAAGTCCGCCGGCTGGAAGGCCTGATGAGCTACTTCGATCCGGTCAGCCGAATCACACAGATCAATCGGGATGGGGCGGAGTGCCCGATTCCGGTCGAACCGGAGCTTTTCGGGCTCCTGACCCGTTGCCGCGAACTTTGGGAAGAAACCGGAGGAGCTTTTGATGCGGCTGCCGGGAGCCTTTGGAGGTGCTGGGGGTTCCACCGCCGGCAGGGTCAGCCTCCGCCGCCCGACGAACTGGACGGAGCCCGGCACCGAAGCGGCTTCCACTTGGTCGTCCTGGATGATTCGAGTCGCTGCGCCTCGCTCGACCGTCCGGGAGTGGAACTCAACCTCGGCAGCATCGGGAAGGGATTCGCACTTGATCGGGCCGGCAGCATGCTTCAGAATGCCGGATTTGAAAGGGTGCTTTTGAACGCCGGCAGCAGCAGCGTGCTGGCCTGCGGGCATCCTTCCCATGACGGCGCGGGTTGGCGTGTCGGGGTAAGGCATCCGATCCGTCTCGAGTCGAACCTGCTCACGCTCCGGCTCGAGAACCTGGGAATGGCGACGTCGGGAATTGAAGAGCAGTACTTCGAGGTGGATGGACGGCGCTACGGACATATCATTGATCCTCGGTCGGGAGAGCCGGTCATGCATCACTTGAGTACAACCGCTCTCGCTCCTGACGCGGCCACCGCCGATGGTTTGGCCACAGCCTTCTTTGTGATGACGCTGGATGAGATTGAGCGATACTGCGGTTCTCATCCGGATGTGGGTGCTGTCGTGGCGCGCGCGTCCGGGGAAGGGGATCGAGTGGAGATTATCAGTTTTGGCTGTGCCGCGCGCTGCATTGAAAAAGTGAGTGTCGATTAATGGAGGTGGGATTTTGGCTGGAGAGATATCTTCCCTGACAGGCTGGCAGAAGTTCGTTCTGATAGTCCTGCGCTTTTCAATCGGATGGCATTTCTTTTATCAGGGCTTTGGAAAGATCATTTCTTCATATTGGAGTGCGGGAGGCTATCTCAACGCCAGTTGGGGCCCCTTCAAGATGATCGCGCAGACCCCCTGGATGCTGACGATCGCCAATTACGCGATGATTCTCGGCCTGATGTTGTTGGGTCTTTGCTTGATGGTCGGGTTGTTCACGCGGACGGCCGCCATCTGCGGCATCCTGCTTCTCGGTATGATCTACGCGGCAATGCCGCCCCTCGATTATGCCGGTTTCGTGGTTTCCACGGCGCAGGGCACTGAACTGTACGTCGACAAGAACCTGATCGAGATACTGGCGCTGGTCGTTGTGGCCTCATTTCCCACAGGGCATATAATGGGACTTGATATCTTGGTTCGCCACTGGTGGAGGAATCGTTAAATGAATTTGACCGAAGAGAAGAGGGAACTGGGAAGGAGAAATTTCATCAAGGCGGTTGCCGCGACTCCGGTGGCCGGCGCGCTGATCTGGAAGGCCTCGTCGATGACGCCGGTTCGAGCGGGAATCATCGGAATCGGGGGCGAAGGGGGAGTTCTTCTCGAAAATGCTCCGCCCAGCCATATCCGGATTTCGGCCGTTTGCGACATTTTTCCGCCCAATCGGGAACGGGCACTGAAGATCGCTCAGGAGCGTCATGATCCCGACGCCAAGGCCTACGTCGATTACCGGGAAATGCTGGAACGGCGTGACCTGGAAGCAATCATTATCGCCACACCCCTCTGGATGCATGACAAGATGGCGATCGACGCTCTTCAGGCGGGAAAGCACGTTTTCTGCGAGAAAACGATGGCGATCGGTATCGACAAATGCCGGGAAATGATCGATGCATCCCGTTCGGCTCGCAGGAACCTGCAGATCGGGCATCAGCGCACCTACAGCCCGCTCTACCATGAGGCAAAGCAGTTGTTTGACTCCGGCTCGATTGGCGATGTCTACCACGTCCGGGCGGTCTGGCACCGCAACAACGATTGGCGGAGAGCCGTCCCCACCGACAGCGATTTTGATCCGACCCCTTGGGGATATCCCGACCTCGAGCGACTCAAGAATTGGCGGCTTTACGACAAGTATTCGCTCGGGTTGATGGCCGAACTGGCCAGTCACCAGTTGCAGGTCATCAACTGGTTCACGGGCACCGTCCCGGAAAAGGTATACGGCAGTGGCGGCATTTACCGCTACGACGATGGCCGCGAGGTTCCCGACCACGTCTACCTCATATATGAATACCCGAACAATCTCACGCTGAGCTACTCGTCCATCGAATCGAATGGCTGGGACCACTATTACGAGGCCATTTTCGGGACGAAGGGAACCATCCTGCTCAGTGCCGAGAGCGAAGCCATGCTGTTTTACGAAGGTGGTGCCGAGCCGACCGAGTTGAAGGTGGAGTCGGTTAAGAGTGACACTCCGGTGATGCAGGCTTCCGCGAGCCGGGTTCGCGATGCCGCCGGCACCGCAGTGGCCGGAACGTCGGCCGGATTCAATGCGCTGAGTGCCTATCGTCTCGAACTGGAAGGATTTGCTCAGACGATCCGGGATGGTCGGCCCAATCTTTGTGACGGGAACGAAGGCATGAGAGCCGCCATAGCCACGATTATGGGTTACGACGCGGTGGAGCAGCGGGCGGCCCTGCCGATCCGGAACGACCTCTTCCCGGGCCAGTCTGCTACCTAGGCCGTTCGACGGCTGAACTGTTTTGGCAGGCGCAGTCACCCCTTAGGGGCTGTGCCTGACTGCTTGGAGTTCGGCCACAAGCATTGAACTGCCGGGGGTTTCCCGCTAAGCTAGGACCAACCCTGAAAATGTGCTTGGGGGAGCCGCCCCGGTTGGCTGAGAGGATGCACGCCATCGACCCCAGAACCTGATCCGGGTAATTCCGGCGAAGGGAAAGTACCCGTGGAATTCTCCCTCCCGCGATGGCTCGGTTCCCCAGGAGGCCGCTAGTGAAGAAAGAGCGAATCATGAAGGAGGCGGAGGATTTTTCCGGCTTGACCTGCGAGCCGTTTGCAGGATCCCGGAAAATTTATATCGAGGGCTCCCGACCCGACCTCAAGGTCCCGATGCGTGAGATCGAACTCAGCCCCTCCCGCGACAGCGGTGGAACCCGTAATTCAAGGTCTTTTCTCGTCTACGACACCTCGGGACCCTACACTGACCCATCGGTGGCGATCGATGTTCGGGCAGGTCTCACTCCACTCCGGGGCAGCTGGATTGAAGAACGGGGCGATACCGAAGTGCTCCCCAACTGTTCCTCGCGCTTCGGACAGAAACGACTGAACGATCCTGAACTGGATCCGATCCGATTTCCGGTTACCAGAAAGCCCTTTCGGGCCCGGGCCGAGAGGAATGTCACGCAGATGCACTACGCACGCCAGGGCGTGGTCACCCCAGAGATGGAGTACATCGCCCTGCGCGAGAATCAGGCCCGGGAACTGCTGAATGAGAAGATGGGCAACGACCCCTCGATTTTCCGGCAGCACCCCGGTGAAGGTTTCGGAGCCCGGATCCCTTCGCGGATCACCCCGGAATTTGTTCGCGATGAAGTGGCGGCTGGACGGGCCATCATCCCCTCCAACATCAACCATCCCGAGTTGGAGCCGATGATCATCGGGCGCAACTTCCTGGTCAAGATCAACGCCAATATCGGTAACTCGGCCGTGGTTTCCTCGATTGAGGAAGAGGTTGAGAAGATGGTCTGGGCGATCCGGTGGGGTGCAGATACCGTTATGGATCTTTCCACCGGGAAGAACATCCACGAGACTCGGGAATGGATCCTGCGGAATTCTCCTGTTCCTATCGGCACGGTCCCGATCTATCAGGCTCTGGAAAAAGTTGACGGGAGTCCCGAAGATCTCGATTGGGGAGTTTTCCGCGATACCCTGATCGAGCAGGCCGAACAGGGGGTGGACTATTTCACGATTCACGCAGGGGTGTTGCTCCGCTACGTGCCGATGACCGCCCGGAGACTGACCGGGATAGTTTCGAGGGGTGGATCCATCATGGCCAAGTGGTGCCTCGCTCATCACCGGGAGAATTTTCTGTACACTCACTTCGAGGAAATCTGCGAAATCATGAAGGCCTACGACGTTGCCTTCAGCCTCGGCGACGGACTTCGGCCGGGTTCGATTGCGGACGCCAACGACGAAGCCCAGTTTGCGGAACTACAGACTTTGGGCGAATTGACGGGAATCTCCTGGAAGCATGACGTTCAAGTCATGATCGAGGGGCCGGGACATATCCCCATGCACATGATCCGTGTCAACATGGACAGGGAACTGCAGGATTGCTTCGAGGCTCCTTTCTACACGCTGGGTCCGCTCACGACTGACATTGCGCCGGGCTACGACCACATTACCTCGGCGATCGGGGCGGCCATGATCGGGTGGTTTGGCTGCGCGATGCTCTGTTACGTCACTCCCAAGGAACACCTCGGATTGCCCGACCGGGAAGATGTCCGGGCGGGAGTGGTTGCTTACCGCATTGCGGCTCACGCCGCCGATCTGGCCAAGGGGCATCCGGGTGCTCAGGCCCGTGACAACGCCCTCTCGCAGGCGCGCTTCGAGTTTCGTTGGGAAGACCAGTTCAACCTCTCCCTCGACCCGGAAACAGCTCGCTCGTTTCACGATCAGACACTTCCCGCCAGCGGAGCAAAAGTGGCGCACTTCTGCTCCATGTGCGGCCCCAAGTTCTGCTCCATGAAAATCACCCAGGATGTCCGTGACTTTGCAGCGGAGCAGGGGCTTTCCGAGAACGAAGCTCTCGTCCAGAGGCTCGAGGAAAAGGCCGACGAGTTCCGGAACTCCGGAGCCGAAATCTACGTCGGAGAATCCGGCCACTAACAGCCGGTGACCGGCAGTGATTTGATCAGTTTGACCCGGGCGTCTGCGGTGTCTTGGGGGTGAGCTGGAAAACTGATGGAACGTTGCTCGTGGTGTCTGAATCATCCCCTGTATGTTGACTATCACGATCAGGAATGGGGCGTTCCCGAGCATGACGACCAGCGTCTGTTCGCAAAACTGATCCTTGACGGCGCCCAGGCGGGGCTGAGCTGGCTGACCATCCTCAAGAAGCGGGACGGCTATTACCGGGCGTTCGACGGATTCGACCCGGAGAAGATGGCCCACTATGACGAGGCGAAGCTCGCAGAGTTGTTGAAGGACCCGGGAATTGTTCGGAATCGGGCCAAAGTCTCGGCCGCAGTGCGAAATGCTCGTGCCTACCTGGATCTCCGGACCCGAGAGCGTTCGTTCGATTCCTTTCTATGGCAGTTCGTTGAGGGCAGGACGATTCAGAATTGCTGGAGCGACTTGCGCCAGATCCCTGCCCATACGGACGCGTCGGCACGGATGAGCCGGGAGCTTTCGGCTGCCGGATTTCGGTTCGCAGGTCCGACGATTTGCTACGCCTTCATGCAGGCCGTCGGAATGGTCAACGATCATGTCGTCGGGTGCTTCCGCCACCGGGAGTTGAATGGGGGCTGATTGGACAGTCGCTCCGGTTCGGTCCCTGTTGCCGACGTTGGTTTTCCTGGCCTGTTCTTCCCTTGGACTGGACCCCCTATCGCGAAAGTTCGGGAACCCGAATAGGAGTCATTGAACCCGTCGGTAATACCAGTAAACCGGGAGTCCCGCCGCGACGGTCACGAGTCCGGCGGCGGTTTCGACGGGATTGCTGATCGCGGCGTTGATCATCACGGCACTGTTGGCGGTGATGAAGATCGTCGGTAGCAACCGGTAGCGGGTCACCTTGAAGAGTGCAGCGACCGTCAGGGTGCTGAACAGAATCATGATGAATCCGGAATAGACCAGAATCTGGTACAGGTTGCCTACCGCCACGAAGCAAAGCGCAATTCCGGTCTGAAACCAGATGGCCCGGATCGGAATCTTGCGACGGGGATCGACTTCCGCCAGCCAGCCTGGGAAGAGTCGATCCCGTGCCATTGCGAAGTAAACTCGGGGACCCGCAATCGACATCGCTGTGAGGGAACTCAGGATCGAGAACAGGATGAGCAGGTTGACCAGCGTCCTTCCAAGCGCACCAAAAGTAGCCTCCGCGGCAATTTCGGCAACCGCCACCTGTCCGGAAAGGTCGCTCAGCGGCACCGAGGAGAAATAGGCAAGGTTGATCAGTCCGTAGAGAATTACAACCGTGAAAGTTCCCACCAGAAGGGCCAGGGGCAGATTTCGTTCGGGTTTCTTAATTTCCTCACCGATATACGCCGCCGCATTCCAGCCGCTGTAGGAGAACAGAACCAGGACGACGGCCGATCCGAGTGCGGGCAAATTGTCAGGCTTGAAGCTTCCAGCCAGCGATCGGGACAGGTTCCCACCCGCAAGTGTCTCCTTGCTGAGGACCAGGACCGCGAAGGCAACGAGGAGTCCGATGTTGAGGATCGTGATCAGGGAATGAAGACGGTTGCCGGCTCTCAACCCGAACGAGATCAGAATCCCAACTGTAACCAGCGTTACGGCAGCGCTCAGTCGGAGAGTGAGGCCGTTATTTGCCGGGTCAAACGGCAGCAATCCGTGCATGTAATGCGCCAACCCCAAGGCCGACGCGGCGATAGGAGCCGTAAACCCGATGAAGAGGGAAGCCCAGCCCGACAAGAAGGCAGCCAGGGGGCCGAAGGTCGGGCGAAGAAAAGCGTATTCCCCACCGGCCTTAGGAAAGAGGACGCCGAGCCTTGAGTAACAGACAGCTCCAACCAGGGCCAGAAGGCCGCCCAAAACCCATATCCCGACCAGCCACGGGGTCGCTCCGAGTTCTCCGGCAATCAGGCCCGACGTGGTGTAGATGCCGATCCCGACAATATTCCCCACCACCAGGAAAATCGCTGCTGCGGGTCCAACTTCACGATACAGAGACATGCTCGGATTATCTGACTGCAGGAACGGAATTTGGGTTCATTCAGGCCGTTCCACCACGAGATCTCCTCAATGCAGACTCCGTTCTACTCTCCAAGGAGCTTCCTAATCACCGGCTCCAGCTTCTCGCGCGGCTGAAAGTTGACCATGTGATTCACAATCGTTCCGTCGGCCGAGACGAAGAAAAGGGTTGGGTACACGTTTATGTTTCCGAAGCTCTTCTGGGTCGCCTCGTCGACGTTCCCATTTTGAAACCGAATGCCCTGTTTTTCCAGGTATTGCAGCCTGGACGCGTCATCGGTCGCGATTTCCAGCTGTTCGTCGGCGTTTAGCCCGACAAACAGGATGCCTTCGCCTCCGTATTCGGAGTGCAAAGATGCCAGAATAGGGGCAATACGGACGCACGGGGGGCAGCCCGTGAACCAGAAGTAGATCACCGCCGGTTTTCCGCGTAGCTGGCTGCTGTCGAGAGTTTCGCCATTCAGCAGTTGGATCGAGAACCGTGGTAGCGGCTGTCCTTCCCACTGAGTCATTTTGACCGAGTCTCCCTTGCTCTTGATGAAAAGGTCGATGTTCGCAAGGTTGAGGGCAGTGATCTCCTGGGTGGCGGAATCCCGAGTGAACATCTTCGGTATCCGGCCGTCTTTCTCCATTACCGAAAGCAGGAGGCTCGCCGACTGGGGACTAATGCCGAAATGGCTGCCGATCCGGGTGCGAGACGGGACCTGGCCTGTGGACTCGAAGTCTTCTTTCAGATAGGCCGGGATGGCGAAGAAGACTTCGTACAGGCGCCCGAGGAACGCCTTTTCCTCCGGATTGAACTGATCGCTGTTATAGAGGTCGGAAAAAGTGATGCTCCCCCGGGTCTGGTAAATCTGCATCACTTTTTGGAGTGTCGTCCTTTCAGCGGGATTCTGCGCGAATACCGCGATCGGGACAAACGTGGACAGGAGAAAACTGATGATGAGTCTTTTCATGGTTGAGTGACTGTATTATTCCAGATTCGTTGAGTTGAGGAGGAACCTTCCTCTCTCCTGCTATAGTGATGGGATTCGTCCTTACTGCGCACGATCCGATCGATGGTGGTCCGGTTGTGCCTTCGCCGAATGGGAGTAGCTTTGATGAGAAGGCTGATTATCGCGTGTTCGATCCTGCTGGCTTCTCTAAGTTGGGTTGCGGCCGCAGGGTTGACGGAGCCATCGTCCGTTGATCTGAAGGAACTGGTTGAGCTGTACAAGGGGCTCCACCGGAGCCCTGAACTCTCCTACCAGGAGGAGAAGACCTCTCAATTGGTGGCCCGGTACCTCGAGAATTATGGCTTCGAGGTAACCCAGCACGTTGGTCGTTACCGGGACCAGGCAGCGCTGGCGTTCGGAGTTGTCGGTGTCTTGAAGAACGGAGATGGTCCCACGGTGATGGTTCGGACAGATATGGATGCGTTGCCGGTAGACGAGAAGACCGGGGTGGACTACTCGAGCGCCGTAAAGGTTCGCACCGAGCAAGGGGTCGAGACGGGCGTGATGCACGCCTGTGGGCACGACATGCACATGTCGGTTTTCCTCGGTACCGCCAAAGTTCTCTCCCAGAACAGGGACGACTGGAAGGGAACGCTCGTCATGATCGGGCAGCCGGCTGAGGAGCGGGGGGCGGGAGCCCTGGCCATGCTGAGCGACGGCCTTTACGAGCGGTTCCCTCGTCCTGACTACGCCCTGGCACTGCATGTCTCGGCCGATCTGCCGGCCGGAAAGATCGGATATCGGCCCGGATTCGTGCTGGCCAGCGTCGATTCGGTTGACATTCGCGTACGTGGAATGGGCGGGCACGGTGCCTACCCGCACCGGACCAAGGACCCGGTCGTGCTGGCCGCCCAAATCGTGCTGGCCCTTCAGACGATCGTCAGCCGGACGGTTTCACCGCTCGAACCGGCCGTGGTCACGGTTGGATCCATTCACGGCGGGGCCAAACACAACGTTATCCCCGACTTCGTCGATTTGCAGTTGACGGTGCGCACTTACAAGCCGGAAGTCCGGAAGATCGTGCTCGACTCGATTCGGCGTATCGCTGCGGGAACCGCCCAGGCTGCCGGGATTCCAGACAATCTGGCTCCCGTCGTTTCCATTTCGGAAGGCGAATACACGCCGTCCACGTATAACGACCCCGATCTGGTCAAGCGCCTCGTTCCGGTCTGGAAGAGCGAACTGGGTGAGGCGAACGTTGTCGAGGTTGATCCGGTCATGGCGGGCGAGGATTTTTCACGCTACCGTCTCAACGACGAGATCCCAACCTGCATTTTCTGGCTGGGAGCGGTCAACCCGGCCCGCGTGGAAGCAGCCTCCCAGGACGGTGGATTAGCGCTGCCACCGCTTCACTCCAGCCAGTTCGCCCCCGATCCGGAGCCGACCCTGCGGACCGGGATTCGGGCCATGACTGCAACGGTTCTGGAGATAGTCGGGGCCAAGTGATGGCGCCCCGTCGCCTGATAAGATAGTGGCTGTAAACGAATGCCACAGGGAACCAAACCTTTGCCAAAGAGTAATCGGGGAGAGGTCACGGATGAGCTCTTTCTTCTGCTCGACATCCTGCCGGTCCATATCCGGAGCGTCCTCGATCAGGAGGACGGTATTGCCGAGTTGATCGAGTTCGTCCTCGATTTGGGGCGCCCACCGGAAGCCCGATTTCCGGGACGGGTCGTCTACTTTGAGGAGTTCGAGGTCACCCGGGAAGACCTGGATCACGTTGTCGGCCGGGTGGGGTCCTTCACGGGGGACAACCGGGCCGGAATAGAGAGAACGCTGCACCGGATCAGCGCCATGCGGAACCGGCACGGTGAGGTGGTGGGCCTTACCTGCCGCGCCGGGAGGGCTATCACCGGCACGGTCGATATCATTCGTGATGTCATCGAGCGTGGTGAAAGCCTCCTTTTGCTGGGCCCGCCGGGAGTAGGCAAGACGACTCTCTTGCGGGAAGCGGCCCGTGTTCTGGCGGATGAGTTGGACAAGCGCGTGGTGGTGGTCGATACCTCCAATGAGATCGCCGGAGACGGCGACGTGCCTCACCCGGCGATTGGGCACGCCCGCAGGATGCAGGTTCCGGCTCCCGAACTGCAGCACGCGGTCATGATCGAGGCGGTCGAGAACCACATGCCCGAAGTCATCGTGATTGACGAGATCGGCAACGAGCGGGAAGCGGCCGCAGCCCGCACTATCGCCGAGAGGGGCGTCCAGCTGGTCGCTACTGCTCACGGAATCACCCTGGACAACCTGATCATGAATCCAACCCTCTCCGACCTCGTCGGCGGCATCCAGCCGGTTACTCTCGGGGACGACGAGGCACGGAGGAGAGGAACTCAGAAAACGATCCTGGAGCGGAAGGCACCACCTACATTCGACATTCTGGTTGAGATTCAGGACCGAAATCGGCTCGCCATTTATCCTGAAATCGGATGGGTAGTCGATCGTCACCTGGCTGGCCGGCCGGTTCAGCCCGAGGTGCGCATCCGGGACCTCGGCGGTACCTTTCACGTCGAAAGTCAGCCCGCCCCAGTGGAGTCGCCGTCTGATGAGAATGGAACCCGGATGCCTGCGGCGGGACGGGGCTCCTCTCCCTACTCGCGAGGGCGGTTGCGACGGCCGGTCCGGATTTACCCGATTGGGATCAGCCGGAGCCGGCTGGACAAGGCCATCCGCGCCCTCCGCAGTCCGGTCAAGATCACCGATCAGCCGATCAACGCCGACGTCGTGCTCAGCTTGAAGGCCCAGCGAAGAAAAGAGCCCAAAAAGCTTCAACAGGCCCTCGACCAGGGCGTGGAATTCTTCACGATCAAGAGCAATACCCTTTCGCAGATCGAGTTCTTCCTCCAGGAGCACTTTCCAAGCCGGTCGAATCAGGATCCGGAACAGGAACTGCTGGACGTGGTGCTGAACCAGGCCGAAGATGCCATCGTCCAGGTTCAGCGCGGTAGTCACTCCATCGAACTCTCACCGCAGAATTCCTACCATCGTCGTCTTCAGCACGAGTTGATTCAAGAGCACGGACTGAGGTCCGAGAGCCGGGGCAGGGAACCGTTCCGGCGAGTGATCGTAATGGGTGACTATCCCGACGAAGTGATCTGAATCGCTACTTGGCGCGGCTGAGGTCCAGGAAGATCCCCAACAGCATCAAGAACAGAAAGAAGAAGGAGACTACCAGCAGAATTCCACTGGGGATGAACCGCTCACTGGCAATCATTCGATAAGCGAAGTAGATCGCAACGAGAAAGTTCACAACGATGGTGGCGTACTCATACTTGACCGCCCGGCGCGAAAAGTTCGCGAAGATGACCAGGAGGCCAGCGACGCACACGCTGCTGACCAGGGAAACCAGCCCCCCCGCTGCCGAGTAGCCCAGCCACCCGCCCACGAGAACCACCACCGCAAGCCCCAGAGCGCCTCCGATCACCAGCTTCATGAGCCAAGCTTGCCTGAAATGAGCGCCTTCCTCAACCCTCAGGTCAGACCGCGCCACCTGGTATCGGCCTTGGACTCGGCTTCCGAGAACGCTTGCCGTACTGCCGCGTAGACGTTTTCGGGGAGGGGACCCTCTTCGATCACTTTCAGATTGGTTTCGACGTGAGCCGGATTCGTCGTGCCCACGAGCACGCAGTTAACACCTGGCACGCTGGTCGTGAAGCGAAGCGCGATCCGTTGCAGTTCCTCGTCGTGCAGGCCACGGAATCCGAGAGTGGACGGATCAAGGTGCATCAGTGCCAGACGCGCCGAGTAGGGTTCGGAGTAGTTTCGGTAGATTCCTCTCTGAAGGGAAGCGGCTTTCCAGGCGGCATTGGCCAACGGCCGCTTCGCCAGAACCCCGGCTCCATTGGCGACGGCGGCGGGCAGCGAAATGTCGATGTTCGCCTGGTCGCAGATGTTGACGGAGGTCTCGAGTACTGCGAGTTCGGGAATGGACATCGCGTAAGCAGCGGTCTCATTGTCACCCGAGTATCCAATGAAGTGTACTTTGCCGGCGTCCCGGGCCCGGACCAGCGCACCGATCGCGTCACCCTGCTGGAGGACTTCCCGTTCGCAGGAGTGGAGCAAGACGACGTCGATATAGTCGGTCTCCAGAAGCCGCAGCGATCGATTGATACTTTCCTCGATTAACTCGGGCGACCACTCGGGGGCGTCGATATCTTCTGCACCGATGTCCGCACTTGGTGACCAGCACGTAGTCCTTGCGGCGATGTCCTATTGCCTTGGCAATGAGCGCTTCAGAGCCGGGATAGCAGGCTGCCGTGTCCACCAGGTTGACTCCGCCATCCAGCAGTCGTTCGAGGACCCGCCGAGCCCGATCGGCAGTTTCATCAAGGTAGCCGATCGGAGCGCCCCCAAAACCCATTGCCGATACTTCAAGTTCCGTCTTTCCAAGTGTTCGCATCTCCATATAGATGATTCTATCGTTCAACCCGGCGAAAGACATCCTGAGCCGGCAGTGAACTTCCGGTCCGTTTTCTGCGTTCTTGTCTCTTGACGGCAGATCTTGAGGAGTTTTGATGGGAGGCAACGTCATGAAGCGGAGATCGATTCTGGGTACAACCTTGGTGTTTATGGTAGTTATCGTTTCAAGCGGACTCTATGGGGCGGTCGATCTAGAGAAGAGTTTCAACGTCAGTCCGGGTGGCCTTCTCAAAGTCCGGGCGGAACGTTCCGTGATCTCTGTTGACGTTCACGCGAGTCCCACCGTTGACGTTTCGATTTCGGCACCGGGCTGGTCTGAGGAAGATTTCGACCGTGATTATTCGGTAGATGTTCAGCAGTCAGGCAACGAGGTGATCGTCCATATCCAGGTTCGGCGAAAGATTTCGTCATGGTTTAGCTGGGGGAACCGGGGAATTTTGATCGATGTGCAGGTGCCTGAGGTCTTCAATGCGGACCTTGAAACGTCCGGCGGAGGGATCTCGGTTGCCGACCTGTCTGGGGACGTTCAAAGCCGGACCTCCGGAGGAAATATTCGGATCGGTCACATCAACGGGACAGTTCTGGGTGAAACGTCCGGCGGCGGGATCGAGCTGGCCGGTTCAACGCGTGATGCCCGTCTTTCGACCTCAGGGGGCTCCATCTCGGTTGGGGACGTGGCTGGTGATCTCGACGCTGAGACTTCCGGCGGGTCCATCGAGGCGCGCGAAGTGCGGGGCAAGGCAAAGGTCTCCACTTCAGGCGGCAATATCGACCTGGACGGCGCTTTCGGTACCGTCGATGCCCGCACCTCGGGTGGGTCCGTTCACGCGACTTTGACCCGTCAGCCGTCCGGTGACTGCTACCTGGGTACATCAGGAGGAAACGTGACTGTTGCAGTTCCGGAGGACATCAGACTGACACTTGACGCCGAGGCCTCGGGTGGGAACGTCCAGACCGACATCCCGGTTTCGGTTGTCGGAACGGTAGGGAAGTCGAAAGTGAGCGGATCCATCAACGGTGGTGGGCTCCGCCTGACACTGCGGACATCGGGTGGCAGCATCGACGTCGAACGTCGTTAGGCTTCAACGGGAATGCAGAGGCCCTTCGGGCTCTCTTGCCGCCGATGCACTCGAGTGGCAGGATAAGGGCCCATGGAACTTCTGATTTTCCAGGTCGATGCGTTTACCGACCGTGTTTTCCGCGGGAATCCTGCTGCCGTCGTGCTTTTGACCGAAGCCGTGGATGATCCCATTTTGCAGGCTGTAGCTGCCGAGAACAATCTTTCGGAGACGGCTTTCGTTCTCGAGTCGCCGGATGGTTTTGACCTGCGCTGGTTTACACCGGTTTCCGAGGTGGACCTGTGCGGACACGCCACGCTGGCGGCCGCTCACGTGCTTTTCAGCCGCGGCCGTGTGCGGGGCGAACGGATCCAGTTTTCGACCCGTAGCGGCCGTTTGGCGGTGGATCAAACACAGGAGGGATACAGGCTTGATTTCCCGGCTCGCCCCCCTCGCCCTGCGGTGGTGACCGCCGAACTCGCCGAGGCGCTTGGCGGGCAGCCGGGGGAAGCCCACGAAGCAAGGGACTTCATGGCGGTTTTCGAGTCCGAAGCGGACGTGGCGGCTCTCCGGCCTGACTTTGAGAGAATCCTGCGGCTCGGCGTTTTTGCCATTATTGCTACGGCGCCCGGAGATTCGGTTGACTTCGTATCCCGCTTCTTCGCTCCCGGGGTCGGCGTTCCGGAGGATCCGGTCACCGGCTCTGCTCACTGTACGTTGACCCCCTACTGGGCGAAGCGCCTCGGCAAGTCGAGGCTCCGGGCCAGGCAGATTTCGTCCCGGGGCGGCGACCTCATCTGCCAGGACGACGGAGAGCGCGTGTTGATCACGGGATCGGCGGTCGATTACCTCTCTGGTGTAATCTCTTGCTGATGGAAAATCTGCCGGCGAAAGGGACGCTATTGAAACACACTGTGTTCTGGCTCACGATGGCCCTGAGTATCATTGCGGTTGTGTCCTGTGAGGGAGGAAGCGAGCCGCAATGGAGTGACCTTCTCCAGCAGATCCGCTCCCGGTATCCGGAGGTCCGGCAACTTTCGACTGAGAAGCTCGCGGCTGACCTGCAAGAACCGCAGGGGAAGGTACCGATTCTGATCGACAGCCGATCAGAGGAGGAATATGCGGTAAGCCATCTCCAGGGCGCGAAGAGGGCCGAGAGCGTCGCTGAAGTGGAGAGTAGTACCCCGGATCGCGATGCATTTATCGTTGTCTACTGCTCCGTCGGCTATCGATCCTCCCGGCTGGCCGATCAGTTGATGGAGGCCGGCTTCACCAATGTCTACAATCTTGAGGGCTCGATTTTCAAATGGGCCAACGAGGGCAGGCCGGTCTTCCGTGACGGCCGGGAGGTCTCCGCGGTCCATCCCTACGATGACGATTGGGGCAGGCTCCTGAATCGGTCCTTGTGGCGCTACTCGATACAGTAGGCTCGGAACCGTGCCGAACCAGCCATGGCTCGGCTCTCTTGTTGCCAGCCCGGCAGGACGCTACGCGGCGAGGCCAAGGAGTCCCTCGAGAGGGATGTCGACCCATGAAGGCCGATTGTTGAGTTCGTATCGCAGTTCGTAGAGTGCCTTGTCGATCAGGCAGCATCGAAGCAAGAGGTCGGTTTCGCCTGAACTCGAGGGAAGGAATGACGCCCCCTTCGACTCCTCCAGGTAGGCTCGCAAGTAGACGCAGGAAACCTGATTTGCCCAGTAGCGTGCCCATGGCATCAAATCGCTCGCGGAACTGGGCGGTGAACGCCGAAGCAGGGCTGCACACGCCGCGTACTGAAAGGACCGGAGCATCCCGGCGACGTCGGTCAGTGCGAGCTTCTTCTCCCGTCGTTCCTCGACTGGGCGAAGTGGCTCACCTTCAAAGTCGATGATGACGAAATCGCCATCCTGGACCAGCACCTGTCCGAGGTGGAAGTCCCCGTGGATTCGGATTCGTGCAGCGGAGAGGTCGCTTTCTCGGAGTTGATCGATGGGCGCATTCAGTCTGTCCCAGCGCCGGATCAGGGTTCGGACCCGATCGACAGTGGCCGGTGCCAGGCCGTTGCCGAGTCGTTCCAGATCGGCCCGGCTCGCAGCCAGACTCCCTGAGACTGCTTCATGGAACCGGGACCTGAAAGCGTTGTCAACCGGTTCCGGGAGAAACCCTGGCCAATCCGTTTCGGCAGCGAGGGCGCGGTGCAATTGGGCCGTGCGCCTGCCCAGCAGGGCGCCCTGCTCCAAGGGGAGTCCGACCAGCTTGCGGTCCCGGGGCGATGGGGCAGGCGGGTCTGAGCTGGTGACTGGATCCGGGTGCCCGGGGGTGGGTTCCCGGGCCACTGTCACCCGGTCGTAGAAACCTTCAAGTTGCCGCAGCGTGAACTCCCAGGCGTCTCCCCGGTTCGGTACAAACTCCTGGGCGACGGCGAGGGTGCACCGCAAGTCGGAACCGGAGTCGTACTCCAGGTCACCGATCAAGCGGGCACTGTGTCGAAATCGTTGGCGGGATAGCACCCTTCCGACTTCGACTTCCGGATTGATTCCGGGGCGTAGCCTTCGGAGCAATTTCACGAGCAGGCGGTTCCCATACAGCACCGAGCTGTTGCTCTGCTCGGCCCCGAGGAGGCGTCGGGTCGCAGGACAATGATCCCAGGAGAGATCGTCGCGATCGATGGAGGCCTCGACCCGGCCTCGGCCGGTCCCGGTAGTCGCTTCCGCGAAGAGGTGAAAGAGCCCGGCTTGAAAGGCGTCGGACCCGGTGGCCTCGCAAAGGACAAGGTCTTCGGTATCGGAACAGGAAGCGATCTTCCAGTCGTGGGAACCCGGCTCAGCTGTTGCTGCCGTGTTCTTCGTGATCATCAGGGGAAGCGAGTAGTACTCCGGCTCTCCGTCCAGGTAGTCCACCTCGATGAAACAAAGGGCAGTTGGGCCTCCATCGAGAAAGCAGGTGTCGGCCACGTGGACTGCCCGAAGACGGCGGGTCTTCCCGCCGAACCAGCGGCACCGCTGCAGGTATTCGGGTAGAACGACAGTTTCGAAGTACTGGAGGTCCACGATGGAAAGCAGTTCTGTGATTTCCTGGATGGAGCCTCGGAATCCGGGCACGACTGGTTTAAGAGAAAACATGTTCCTACCCATTATAACGGGAGAGGCTGCAACCCTCACGGCGAACCCACGAAACCTTGCCTTTCTAGTCCGCCGTCTGAATCCGTGCCCAGAGCCTTCCCGGCTTTCTCTATCCAGGTCCAGTGGAGAGCCGAGGGTGATCAAATCCCGGGTGACCTTGAGAGCAAACGAGTTCTCCCAGACATGAAAATTGGTCGGTGTTACCTTCACAGAGCCTTCGATTCCAGTGCTTGTTTTCGCAATTGTGGTGCCACAGCCGAACAAGAAAACAATGATTTTCAACGCGAGCGACTGCCGGAATCCCATCCGCCCTTTCCCTGAGTCCGTCCGATGGCTTAGACTCGATGGCATCACGGCAAACCTGCGAATCCGATGAATTTTGTCGATGAGAGGTCGCGGCACCTTTCAGTGGTGCGGCAACGCCTCTGAAGCTGAAAGGATAAGCCAGTTGAAAATGCGTGGAAAGACGCTCGTTCCAAACCCTGGGCCGGGGTCATTCGAGAGGCATGGGTTGTCCTGCCTCACTTCGGAGTTCCAAGAATGAAACTTCTAAGCTGGAAGTATGTCTTGCCCGTTTTGGGCCTGCTGAGCGGTTGTTCTGGTGAGGTTTCAAACAGTCGGGAGTGGCCCTCCTACCAAGGGGGACCCGAGCGAAACCAATTCTCGCGCCTCGACCAGATCAATCGTGGAAATGTCTCCCGGCTCCAGGTTGCCTGGACCTATCAATCCGGTGGTGCCGGCTCCGAAGGACGATCACAGATTCAGTGCAATCCCATCGTGGTTCACGGCATCCTGTTTGCCACTTCTCCGCAGTTGGACGCCTTCGCCCTGGACGCCCAGACCGGCAAAGAAGTTTGGCGATTTCGACCCGATTCGGGTGAGGGCAAGCGCGAGCCGCTCGGTGTGAATCGCGGCGTTGCCTACTGGGAGTCGGGCGACGAAAGCAGGATTCTCTACTCGGCCGGCATATATCTCTACGCTCTGGATGCCCGGACCGGAAAGCCGGTTGCGGAGTTCGGCAAGAACGGCCGGGTGGATCTTCGAGAGGGACTTGGTGATCGGGCGGCTGATCTCTATGTCATTGCGACCACGCCGGGAACTGTTTTTCACGACCTGGTCATCATGGGGTCCCGCGTTGGTGAAGGGCCGGGACCTTCGGCTCCCGGATACATCCGAGCGTTCAACGTCCGGACGGGTGCGCTGGAGTGGGTCTTCCACACCATCCCTCGGCCCGGCGAGTTCGGCTATGAAACGTGGCCCGAAAATGCCTGGAAGCAGGCGGGTGGGGCCAACAATTGGAGTGGTATGAGTCTCGATGTCGAGCGGGGCATCGTCTATGTCCCGACCGGTTCGGCGGCGTTCGATTTCTGGGGTGGAAACCGCAAAGGAGCGGACCTGTTCGCTGATTGCCTGCTGGCCCTCGACGCTCGAACCGGCACCCGGATCTGGCACTACCAGTTGGTTCATCACGACATCTGGGATCGGGACCTGCCGGCCCCGCCGAACCTCGTCACGATCGAGCGTGACGGGGAAAAGGTGGACGGAGTGGCCCAGATCACCAAAGCCGGCCTTGTTTTCGTATTCGATCGGACGACCGGCGAGCCGCTGTTCCCCATCGAGGAGGAGCCGGTTCCTTCTTCGGACCTCAAGGGGGAAGAGGCCTGGCCGACGCAGCCCATTCCGCAGTTGCCGCCCCCCTTTGCCCGCCAGACTTTCACCGAATCGGACGTGACCGATCTTTCGGAGGAGGCGCACCGGGCGGTTCTCGAACGCCTCCGCCAGGTCAGGACAGGCCGTCCGTTCATTCCTCCCAGTACGCAGGGAACCGTTATCTTTCCTGGATTTGACGGGGGCGGAGAGTGGGGCGGTGCCGCCTTCGACCCGGACTCTGGAATTCTGTACGTCAACTCCAACGAGATGCCCTGGATCCTCACCATGGTTGACCTCGAGGAGAAACGACGGGCCATGCAGTCGCTGGGTGAAGAGGTCTACGCGGTCAACTGTGCTGTCTGTCACGGGGCCGAGCGCCAGGGTGATCCACAACAGGTTTACCCCTCCCTGGTTGCCGTACACGAAAGGTACGATTCCAAAGGGTTGATGGAGTTGATCGATGGAGGTAAGGGATTCATGCCGGCGTTTGCCCACCTGCCTGGACCCGAAAAGGAGGCGCTGGTCTCTTTCCTGCTCGGAACCGAGGAGACCGATGGGAGCCGGCCGTCAGACGAGGAGGGGGTAGAGGGGATCCCATACAGTCACACGGGCTACAACCGGTTCTTCGACCCCGACGGCTACCCCGCGGTCAAACCCCCTTGGGGGACGCTCAGTGCGATCGACCTGAACCGGGGTGAGATCCGCTGGCAGGTTCCTCTCGGCGAGTTGCCCGAATTGACGGCACGGGGAATCCCCATCACCGGCACGGAGAATTACGGGGGACCGGTTGTGACCTCGGGAGGTCTGATTTTCATTGGAGCAACCAAAGACGAGAAGTTTCGGGCGTTCGACAAGGAGACCGGCAAGATGCTCTGGGAAACCAGTTTGCCGGCGGGTGGGTATGCGACTCCGGCTACCTATGAAGCCGGTGGACGGCAGTTCATCGTAATCGCGGCGGGCGGCGGCAAGGTGGGGACAAAATCGGGAGATTCCTATATTGCCTTCGCCCTTCCCAGATGAGCATGAACCGTCTGTTTCTGAACGCGTTACACGTGGTGCGGCGACCGCTCAAGTTGAACTGGATGTGGGGACGTAGTATATAGTCCGCCGACCGAACATCCACTCCTGTCCGGGCCGCAAGCCGTCGCCGGATGCAGGAGTTGACCCCTTTACCCAAGGAGTGAAGCAATGGCAACGATCGATTTTGGAGGAGTCAGCGAAGAAGTCATCACCCGGGAGGAGTTTCCAGTGGCCCGCGCCCAGGAAGTTCTCAAGGATGAGACGATTGCGGTTATTGGATATGGAGTTCAGGGACCGGCTCAGGCCTTGAACATGAAGGACAATGGCTTCAATGTCATCATCGGGCAGTCGAGCCAGTTCAAGCGGGACTGGGACCGGGCGGTTGCTGACGGCTGGGTTCCGGGCGAGACCCTCTTTGAGATCGAAGAGGCCGCGCAGCGCGGGACGATCATCCAGATGTTGGTTTCCGATGCGGCCCAGAAGGCGATCTGGCCTACCATCAAAGCGGCTTTGAACCCGGGAGACGCGCTCTACTTCTCCCACGGGTTTGCCTATGTCTACAATGACCAGACCGGCGTTGTGGCTTCGGATGATGTCGACGTGATTCTTGTTGCACCGAAGGGATCGGGAACCTCGGTCCGGAGGAACTTCCTTTCCGGCGCCGGTATCAACTCGAGTTTTGCGGTCGCCCAGGACGCAACCGGACGGGCGCAGGAACGGGCCATTGCGGTCGGTATCGCCATCGGATCGGGCTACCTTTTCCCGACCACTTTCGAGAACGAGGTCTATTCCGACCTGACCGGGGAACGCGGAGTCCTGATGGGGGCACTGGCAGGCATCATGGAAGCCCAGTACCAGGTGCTCCGTCAGAACGGGCACAGTCCGAGTGAGGCCTTCAATGAAACCGTCGAAGAGCTCACCGAGAGCCTGATCCGTCTGGTCGGTGAAAACGGAATGGACTGGATGTACGTGAACTGCTCGGCCACCGCCCAGCGCGGAGCCCTCGACTGGAAGCCCCGCTTCAAGGAAGCTACTCTCCCGGTTTTCGAGGAACTCTACGCGCGCGTCAGGAGCGGTGTGGAAACGCGTCGAGTGATCGAGGCCTGCGGAACTCCCGACTACCAGGACAAGCTGCGGGCGGAACTTCAGGAACTGGGAAACTCCGAGATGTGGCAGGCGGGCAAGGCGACCCGCGATCTCCGTCCCAAGGAGCAGGCCCGCCAGATCACCAGCGACACCCGTGGAGTCGGAGGGCGTCAGGCGAACTGAGCCGGCCTGGGCCGACCTCGAGGATCGTGTCTTTGCGCGGGGGCGTCGAACCGGCAACGGTTCGGCACCCCTTTTCTCGTTTTGGGCCCGGCCCTTTTGGGCCGGAACGACGGCGGAGTGATTGATGCCGATGCTGGTCAGCCGGAAACCCTGTTTCTCCGTTGAGGAAGCCTGTCGGATCGCTGGATCCAGGTTCGGGCTCGAGGATTGTTCCGCAACTGAATTGCCCAGCGAGCGGGACCAGAACTTCCGATTGGTCACTTCGGAGGGAGCTGCCTACGTCCTGAGGATCGCCCACCCCGATGAAAGTCCTGAAGTGCTCGACTTTCAGAATCAGGCCCTTGCACGTTTGAACGGGAGTTCCGCGGGCGAACGGGTGCCCTCCCTCTTGCACAGTCTGGGCGGTGCCCTGTCTGTTCCCGTGGAGAGTAGTTACGGCACCCACCAGGTGCGACTGGGCAACTACCTGGCAGGGGTACCGCTGGGTTCCGCTGTCGATATCCCCGACTCGCTCATGGAACAGGTCGGGGAACTCCTGGGGCTTGTGGACCGCGTTCTCGAAGGTTTCGAGCATGCGGCCATGGATCGTTACCTCTACTGGGACTCCCGACACGCGCTGGAGACGATCGAAGGGAACCGCCGCTTTCTGGAAGACAGGGGCAAGCGGCGACTTCTCGACCATTTTGTGGCCCCATTTCGTGACCGGTTCCTGCCCATATCTGGAGACATGCGCCGGAGCGTAATCCACAACGACGCCAATGACTACAACCTGCTCGTAGACCGAGATGTTCGACCTGTCCGGCTGACCGGGCTGATCGACTTTGGCGACATGGTGAGGACGTTCACCGCCTGCGAGGTAGCCAATGCCTGTGCTTACCTGATGATGGCGAAGGCAGACCCGAGAGCGATCGCCGCTCGAATCGTCTGCGGGTATCATCGGAGATTCTCTCTCCCAGCCTCCGAATGCAGCTGGCTTGGCTATCTGATCGCGATCCGGCTCTGTTTGAGCGTCTCCAATTCGGCACGGCAGAAGCAACAGGCCCCCGACAACGAATACCTGACCATCTCGGAACGGCCGGCCTGGAACCTGCTCGGAGCCCTCGCGGAAGTGAATTTGGACGAATTTGGAGAGGAAATGGTGGCGGCCCGGGAGGGTCTGGTATTTTGAGCCGGCCGACGAATTTCCCGATTGTTTGAGGTGACTGTCATGAACATCGATGGAGCTTCGGACCCACGAGAGACAATTCTGGCGGAACGCAGGCGTCGGATCGGCCCCTCGCTCAGCCTCTCCTACCGCGAGCCCTTGCTGATTGTGAAGGGTCGGGGACAGTACCTGTTCGACGACCAGGGCCGCCGCTACCTGGACTGCGTCAACAATGTCTGTCATGTGGGGCACTGCCACCCAAGAGTTGTTGAGGCGGCAGCGCGCCAGATGGCGAACCTCAACACCAATACACGCTACCTCCATCCCAACATCGTTGAATATGCGAACCGGCTTACCGATACCCTTCCCGATCCGCTGGAAGTCTGTTTCTTCGTGAACTCGGGGAGCGAAGCCAACGATCTGGCTCTTCGCCTGGCCCGGACCCACACCCGGTCGCGCGACATGATCGTGGTCGATCATGCCTACCACGGCCACACCGGAGACCTGATCGAAATCAGTCCCTACAAGTTCGATGGGAAAGGCGGCGCGGGTGCTCCTTCGCACACCCACAAGGTGCCGATCCCGGATCGATACCGGGGCAAATTCCGGGACCGGGACGGCGACCTGGGGGCACTCTACGCCGCCGAGGTGACCGAAGCAGCCGAGCGAACACGTGAGCTGGGCCTGGCGGGATTCATCGCAGAATCGATCGTGAGCTGCGGGGGGCAGGTGGTTTTGCCGGATGGCTATCTCCGTGCTTCCTTTGAGGGCGTGCGAAGGGCCGGAGGTGTCTGCATTTCCGACGAAGTTCAGGTCGGATTCGGACGGGTGGGGAGCAACTTCTGGGGGTTTCAAATGCAGGGGGTCGTGCCGGACGTGGTGACTGCCGGAAAACCGATCGGTAACGGACACCCTCTGGCGGCAGTGATCACGACACGGGAGATTGCCGATTCGTTCTGCAATGGAATGGAGTACTTCAACACGTTCGGCGGGAACCCGGTTTCCTGTGCCGTTGGGCTGGCGGTTCTCAGGGTCATCGAAGAAGAGGAACTCCAGCAACATGCCGCCGAGGTCGGCACATCGTTCTTGAATGGTCTGCGCGAGTTGATGAAGCGCCATCCCCTGGTCGGAGATGTCCGGGGACGAGGCCTGTTCATCGGCGTCGAACTCGTTATTGACCGGGACAGCCGGGAACCGGCAGGGTCTGCAGCCACTGCGATCGTTGAGGAGATGAAGCAGCGCGGTATCCTCCTCAGCACGGACGGACCCTTTCACAATGTAATCAAGATCAAGCCCCCTCTCGTGTTTTCCCGGGACGATGGGGACCGGGTTGTCGAAACCCTGGACGAGGTGTTGACACGCAACCGGACCCGCTTGCCCTAGTGGCCTTGGAAGTGCTCGTCGAAAGTTTTGCGGGCGTGGTTCAAAATTAAATCGGAGCTGTTGGGGACCGGCGTGGACCAGAAGCGCAGAATTCGGTCGGCGATCTTGATCATCTCCTGTGCGGCAGGGCTCTCGGGATGGCTCAGGACAAGTGGTTGGCGCTCTCGCACCGATGAACGCACCTGCGCATCCATGAAGATGAATCCGAAGTAGTCCGCTTCGAGATAGAGAACATTCCGTAATCCCTCGTCGATCTGGTCGGTAAACTCGAGGTCCTTGGGGGAAGTTCCCATGTTGAACACGATCCGCGGGCGGAACTCGTTGCAGATCCTCGCTACCGTCTCGGCAGCCGCCGGATCTTCTTCCCTGATCTGAGCCTGCAGGGATGAAACCGAGCTGACCTGCTCCTCGATGGGCTGGCAATAGAGTTCCTGGAGAATACCCTTCACAGAGTGGTTGGGGGAAACCGACCTCTCGATACTGCGAAACAGGTGATTCTTCAAAAAGGTGAGCATGTTCACGACGGCAGGATAGTCCGGGGTCGTGACCATCAAGCCCGTCTTCCCCATGGCGAAGAAATCGAGCGTGTTGAAGGTGGAGCCCGAGCCGAGATCGAGCAGGACATACTCGAAAGGGAGGGAATACAGGGCCGTCAGGAGTTTCTGTTTCTGCGCGAAACCGATGTTCGCCATGAAGGGGGTCCGGCCGTCACCCGGCAGGTAGTAAAGATTTGGGACGTCGGTCTGGACCAAAAGGTCTTCCAGTTTTCCTCTCCGGGCTTTCAGAAAATCCCCGATCCCCGGATACCGGTTGGTGAGGCCAAGGAAGGCGAACAGGTTCGACGCCCCGAGGTCGAGGTCTACGACGACCGTGGAATGACCGGCCTGTGCCAGGCCGATAGCCACGTTGGACGCAACGAGCGTTTTCCCGACGCCACCCTTCCCTCCGGAAATCGGCACTATTTCTGCTCGATGGCCCCGAGCAAACCTTCCCCCTTTCAGCTGCATGACCCTCCCTTTGGCTACGGAAATGAATCTATGAGTATTCCGGATCCCACCCAAACGGTCCGTATGGCACCGTGATTCAGAGCCCCCACGCAATTCAGCGCAGGCTTCGAGCCTTCTGGATCGCCTCCTCCTTGCCGTCCGACACCGGAACGATGACGTATTCGTAGCTGTAATCCTGGGCGCGAAGGCGGAATGCGGGGTGAGGGAGGGCTCCCCAGGAATTGTCGCCACCCACTCCCATCTGTCGGTAGTCGAGGTGAACGGTGAGGAAGGGCCGGCGTTCGATCATGTACTGGTGGCGGACCCCCTCGAGGTCTTCGTCCCGGTAGTTCCGGGCGCTGACACTCAGTTCGGGCTTGCCCGCGAACATCAGGCCGAGGCCCTGTGAGTCGGAGAGCAGGAGCCAGCGCACGTCGGTCTTGTTTCCGTTCTCCTGGGGACGGGAGTATTCGACGTACTGGCTGTCCACGGCGCCCGAGTAAACACCAAAGCGCCCTCCCGACTTGCGGTCCCAGTAAGTTTCCTGGGGGCCTCTTCCAAACCAGGTCATGCTCTGGAATTCTCCCGGCATGGTCAATTCCATGCCGACTCTCGGAATATCCGGGAGGTTGGCGCGCTCCGACTTCATCGAGAACTTGACGTCAACAACTCCGCTACCGTGAACCACGTAGGTCGCAGAAACTTCTGTGCCCGCGCCGAGAATTTGCCCGGTCGCACGGACCTGGACGGTCGAGCGATCGGTGACCTGGAACGTGGTTTGTTTCACGTTCCAGTTGCTTCCTGCGTCTTTCCAGATGCCCAGGCGATCGGACATGTGATTCCCGATGTCGTTGTCGATCGGGGGCCTCCAGAAATTGGGACGGGGGCCAGTTCGAATGAGCTCTTTGCCCCTGAAGAGGTACGAAGAGAGTGTCCCCAGCTTTTTGTCGATCTGGGTCCTGAAATCGCTCCCTTCAATCGTCAGGACATAGGCACTGTCGGTGACCTGAAGATCACCTGATGTCAGCGGTTCCGGCTGGGTGCCCCCTTTGACTGGGAGCAGGAACTGCTCCCAGGCCAGTTCATGCCCCTGCTGTGCCCAGGGCGTGTCGTTCTTGAGTCGGAATCCGACATCCAGGCGGTACTCGGCTCCCCAGACCGGCGTCGGCATGTCAAACGGGATTGTTATGACCTGTTCCTGCCCCGGGGCCAGGCCGAGCGGTTCCAGGTGCCCCTCCTGGATCTTGCGGCCATCTTCGAGGACGGCCCAGACTCCCTCGAGGAAGCCCATGTTGATGAAAAAGTAGCCGTTCCTGATCTTGACTTGCCCGGAGGCCAGATCAACCGGTTCGATCTCAACGGGTTGGTAGATCTTCTTGACCTCGTAAAGACTTGGATGAGGCACCCGCTCCGCATTGACGAGGCCGTTCATGCAGAAATTTCCGTCGGAAGGGACTTCCGGAGGGCCGAAGTCTCCCCCGTAGGCCAGGTACTCGACCCCCTGCTCGGTCTGGGCACGCAACCCCTGGTCTACCCAGTCCCAGATGAACCCGCCCTGAAGATTGGGATATTTCCGAAACGTGTCCCAGTACTCAAACAGGTTCCCGACACTGTTGCCCATGGCGTGGGCATATTCACAGAGAATCAGCGGGCGGTCCTTGTGCTCCTCGGCATACGCGGCGATCTGCTCTGTAGTGGCATACATCGGGGCGACGATGTCGGTGTGAGGGCGAAGGAGGGCCCGCTCATACTGGACCGGTCGGTATGGATCCCGCTCGTGAATCCACTTGCTCGTGGCTTCGAAGTTCACGCCGTCGCCGGCCTCGTTCCCGAGAGACCAGATGATGATCGAAGGGTGGTTCTTGTCGTATTCCACCATCCGAATAGTGCGCGACATGTGGGCCTTCTTCCAGGCCGGGTTATTGCCGAGCGTTTGGTTCGGGTTGTAGCCCATCCCGTGGGACTCGATGTTGGCCTCGTCAACCACGTAGAGACCGTAATGGTCACACAGGTCGTACCACTTCGGAATGTTCGGATAGTGACTGGTCCGAACCGCATTGATGTTGTTCTGCTTCATCAACAGAATATCGCTGACCATCGAATCGAGACTGATCGTGTGGCCCGTGTCCGGATCGTGCTCGTGCCGGTTGACCCCCCGGATATAAATGGGTTGGCCGTTTACGAGTAGTTGGCCGCCTTTGATTTCCACCTTTCGGAAGCCGAACGTGGAAGGAATCACTTCCAGCACCCTTCCCGACTCGTCGCGCAGCGTGATCAGAACCCGGTAGAGATTAGGTGCTTCTGCCGACCACTTTTGAGGCTCGGAGACGTCGAGTGCTAACTCGATCGAGGTCGACTCCTGTCCGACCAGTTTAAAGGGCTCGCTCACCGCGTTGGCGACCGCCCCTTCCCGGTCGCCAAGCAGAGAAACCTCCACGACACCGCCGAATGAGCCATCCGGAAGGTGGTTCTCAACGCCGACGTCAACCTTCAGGACGGCGTCCCGGTAGTCGTCGTCGAGATCTGCCCGGGTCCAGAAGTCTCTGACGAAAACCTGTTCGGTCGAGTAAAGGAAGACTTCCCGGAAGATTCCGCTGAGCCGCCAGAAATCCTGGTCTTCCAGGTAGGATCCGTCCGACCAGCGGTAGACTTCCGCGGCCAGGACATTCCTTCCCGGTTTCAGGTAGGAGGTGATGTCGAACTCTGCGGGCGTTCGGCTACCCTCGCTGTAGCCAACTTCCTTCCCATTGATCCAAAGATAAAAAGCTGACTCGACTCCGGCGAAATGAAGGATCACCCGGCGTCCTTCCCAGGCTCCGGGAACGGTGAAGTTGGTTCGATAGCAGCCTACCGGGTCGTTGTTGTGAGGAATGTGGGGCGGGTCTGGACTGCCCCACGGATAGGGAATATTTGTGTAGATCGGGTATCCGTATCCCTGAAGCTGCCAGTTGCTCGGTACCGGAATCTCGGCCCATTCGTTGACGTCGGTCTCCGGTTTGAAAAAGTCTTTGGGGCGATTTTCTGGAGTTTTCCTCCAGTGGAACTTCCAGCTGCCGTTGAGAGACTTTCGAAATGGTGAGTCCTCGAAGCTGCCGGCCAACGCTCCTTCTGCGGTGGGAAAGGAAGTGAAATAGGCGTGAGGTTGCTGCTTGTTTCTGCCCAGAACCTGAGGATCCTCCCACTCCGGGGTTTCCTGGGCGGAAGCCACGCTCAAAGAAGCCAGCAGTGCCATTATGATCAAGAACGCTCTCTGCCTCATAATCCGTCTCTCCGATGGTCACGGGTTTAACTGGTGTCCTCCCCATCTTAAACTCCCTCTCCGGCAAAGGAAAAGGCGAGATCGTCGAGGATACGCGGGAGTCGGCGATGGTTGCCGGTTCCTCCGGACAGGGGAGGATTCTTTACCGTTGAATCCCGGCTCAGCTATACTCTGGGCGCCCCGGATCTCCGGTTTCCAGGGGGCAGAAGGAGGACGCAATGGACCGGGACATGCTGCTGTCGGAGTTTTCGACCAGGTTCAACCGAAGGCCCAGCCTGTTTACACAGGCGCCAGGCCGGGTGAACATCCTGGGAGAGCATACCGACTACAACGACGGATTTGTGTTCCCGGCCGCAATCGACCGGTATCTTTCCATCGCTGCCGCACCGCGGGAAGACGAAGATGTTCGGGCCTACTCGCTGGACTTTCAACAGGAGAGCCGTTTTAGCCTCGGTTCCCTGGAGTACTCAAATGAGGCCCCGTGGAGCAACTACCTTCGGGGGGTGTTCCAGCAGTATCTGAAAAAGGAGTACCGTCCCCGGGGAGTCGATCTTGTTCTGAGCGGGAACGTTCCTGTCGGCGCCGGCCTCAGCAGCTCTGCGGCCCTGGAGGTGGCGGTCGCTGAGACGCTTCGAGTTCTGTTTCAACTCGACATTACTCCCGTTGACCTGGCCCTGCTGAGCCAGGCCGCCGAACGGGAATTTGTGGGTGTTCAGTGCGGAATCATGGACCAATTCGTCTCCACGCTTGCCCAGGAAGGAAGTGCGATCCTGATCGATTGCCGGGATCTCTCCTACTCGGCATTCCCTCTCAGCAGTGCCATCAGCGTGGTTGTTTGTGATAGCCGGGTGCAGCGTTCGCTCGACTCGTCGGCCTACAATCAGCGTCGTTCCGAATGTGAAGCGGCGGTCGAGGCCCTGCGGCCGGTACTGGGTGAGATCTGCGCTTTGCGGGATGTCACGCTAGAACAGCTGGAGGAACACGAGGCGCTCCTCGACGGCGTTGTCTATCGCCGGGCCCGCCACGTGATCTCTGAAAACGAGCGGGTGATCCGTGGGATCGAAATGTTGAAGCGAGGCGACATCGCCTCGTACGGACGCCTGCTCTATGAATCCCATCAAAGCCTGCGGGACGATTACGAAGTTAGTTGTCCTGAACTGGATGTCCTGGTGGATCTGGCTTCGGAAGTCCGGGGGACTGCCGGAGCGCGCATGACCGGGGCCGGTTTCGGCGGGTGTACCGTCAATCTCGTTCGCACGGAGAGTGTTGACGCTTTTCGCAATTACCTGTCCGGGGGATACAGGGAACGGACCGGCAAGGACTGTGCGGTGTACGTTTGCAAACCGTCGGACGGAGTCCGATCCTGGCCGGTGGAGTAACGTCAATCTGGATGGACTCAACGAGTTTCGAGGCGGTAATGCACCTCAGACTGCGAGCGAAGGCGCTCGGCGGCTGATTCGGCCGTGATGTCGCGCTGGGGAGTGCCCAGCATTTCGAATCCGACCATGAACTTTCGCACCGTCGCCGAACGTAGCAGGGGGGGATAGAAGTGACCGTGAAGGTGCCAACCTGGGTAGATTTCCCCGTCAAACGGACGTTGGTGGAATCCCATCGAGTAGGGGAACGCAGTCTGGAAAAGGTTGTCGTACCGGGTCGTGATCCGCTTCAGTGCGTCGGCAAGTGAAGTTCGCTCTTCCGGAGTTAGTTCTTCGAATGTGCCCGTGTGCCGGCGGCTCAGAACGAGAGTTTCAAACGGCCAGACAGCCCAGTAGGGTACTACGACAACAAAATGGGGGTTTTCGAACACTACCCGTTCGCCCAGTTCCAGTTCCAGTTCGAGATATCGGCAGAGCAGGCAACAACCGTGGGCATCCAGGAATGCCGCCTGGGTCTGGGCTTCCTTCAGCGGTTCGTTTGGAATCGACTCGCACGCCCAGATCTGGCAGTGGGGATGGGGGTTGCTGCATCCCATCATTTCTCCCCGGTTCTCAAAGATCTGAACGTACTGGACCGATGGACGGCGGGAGAGTTCTCCGACCTGGTCGGACCAGACTGAGACGACTCGAGCAATCTGATCGACCTCCATCCGGGCCAGGTCCAGATCGTGTCGCGGGGAGAAGCAAAGCACCCGGCAGGTCCCGCGTTCGCTCCTGGAGACCAGGAGACCCTCCTGGTCTCTTCCTCCTTCCGGGGCGTCTGACAGGAGTGCGGGGAAATCGTTGCCGAACACGAACGTGGAGGTGTAGGACGGGTTTACCGCTCCTTCCGCTCTCCGGTTACCGGGACAGAGATAGCAATTCGGATCATACTCGGGCTGGTTTTCGGAAGCCGGTGACGCCTGGTGCCCAAGCCATGGACGCTTGGCGCGATGCGGGGAGACCACCAGCCATTCTCCCGTCAATGGGTTGAGTCTTCGATGAGGGTGTTCTGCAGGGTCGAACATGGGAACTCGCTTTCCTGATTGGTAACTGAACTGCATCCCATTGTGGAGGCGAGGCGAATCGTGATCAAGAGGCAGATGTCGTCCTGTTCAGGCAAGTTCGATCGTGGCAGAATCAGAGGTTGCAGTAAGAAGGGGACAGATGTCTGAAGAGAAGCCCCAGACCATGAGGCAGCAGTTTGGTCGTCGGTCGTGGGCGGAACCCTGGAAGATCAAGATGGTCGAGCCGATCCGGATGACCAGCCCGGAAGTCCGGTCAAGAGCCATCTCCGAAGCCGGGTTCAACACGTTTCTCCTCCGCTCCGAAGATGTCTACATTGATCTGCTCACCGACAGCGGCACGAACGCCATGAGCGACCGTCAGTGGGCCGGTCTGATGCTCGGCGACGAGGCCTACGCGGGCAGTCGGAATTTTTACCACCTCGAGAAGCGCGCGAAGCCTACTCGCCCCGGGGGGTTCTCCCGGAATGAGCAGACTTCGCGCGGTATGATCCACGCTGTCTCGGTTGGAGCCGGGTGATAGAAGGATCCACACCCGTGCGCGAACCGATCAAGCCCGGTGCTATTGGAAGTAGTCTTCGTCGTCGTCATCTCGTCGTCGGAATCGTCGTCGTCGATGTCGTCGAAATCGCCGTCGTCGTCGAAGTCATCTAAGTCATCATCGTCGTCGTCGTCGTCGAAGTCGTCGTCGAAATCATCGAAGTCATCGTCGTCGTCATCGTCGTCGAAATCCTCGAAATCGTCATCCTCCTCGAAATCGTCCAAATCGTCATCATCTTCGGGCCGCAACCACAGCGGCAAGGTGACTTCTTCAAATTCCTGGTTGTTCCAAAGCATTGTGACCCCCTGAAGAATCAGTTAAGCCTAAACTTCTGATCGCAATTTAAGATTTTAACCTGATCGTGATTTTTGAAACGTGCCCGAATTGAGCGCGCCTATTCTGACGCTTTCGGCCCGGCTGAATCAAGTGCTTTTAAGGCCGCCTATCAGACTCGACCTCTCGCGGAAAAAGCCCCGGTTGTTCGGTCCCGGCTTGAGGGGCGGCGCAGGGTGAAAAGAGTTACCGCGCAAGAGTGGCAGCATGGGCAGGTTCGAGGTCGGGAACGCGAAAGTACCAGACCCGAAAAGGTGCTATGCCAACCGCTCGGCACGCGACAAAAGCGGCATCCCTGGGACCCTCGAGCAGGGAGACCACTCTGAATAGAGCCCCCTGCCGGAAGAGCGGGCTCCTCTGTTTTGCTCTCACCAGACATCCGAGACGAAGTTCTTGTGGTCGCATGATCCCTCCAATTGGACAAGATGCTCTCAAGTGAGAAATCGTCGCTGACTTTGTGGAACTTTAGTCAAATCTCCATTGCCCGCGAATAACTCAGAGCTGGCGTAACGGTCTGACCATTAGTCCTCTGGACTTTTGCCCGCGAAGATGCGATGTTTCTTCGGTTAGTCCGGACCAGGGTCGCGCGTGAAGTTCAGAAAGGAGTATGCCGGATGGTAAGGAATGAAGAGCTGTTTGAAGCCATTTGCCGTGGTGATCGGGACACCGTCAAGAGGGTGGTGCAGGGGGTACTCGACGCTGGCGATGACGTGGTCGTTTTGCTCAACGAATCGATGATCCCCGCAATGCGGGAAATGGGACGACGGTTCTCCTGCAACGAAGTCTATGTGCCCGACATGCTGATTGCGGCACGAGCGATGCAGTCGGGCCTCGACATGATCGAGCCGAGCTTGGTGGCCAGCGGCCATAAGGCGCGTGCAAAGGTCTGTATCGGCACCGTGAAAGGCGATCTCCACGATATCGGAAAAAACCTCGTTGCCATGATGCTGAAGGGCGCGGGCTATGAGGTCATCGATCTGGGCGTTGACTGTGACGTCGCCAAGTTCTCGGGAGCCGTTGCCCAGGGTGCTCAAGCCGTGTTGTGCAGTGCCCTGCTGACGACGACGATGCCTTACATGAAGACGATCGTCGAGCAATTCAAAGACCAGCCTGAGGTCCGGGTGGTCATCGGGGGTGCCCCGGTTACCCGGGAATATGCCGAGAAGGTAGGCGCCGACGGCTTCGGAACGGACGCCAACGAGGCCGTGAAGACGGTTGAGTCTCTCCTGGGGCTCGGGTGAGTTGAAACCCGGGGGTGATCGGGCCGATTAGGACGAATGGGACCAGCGCGACTACCCGTACCATGTCCTGTGGGTCCTATGAGGCCCACTGGTCCCATCCTTCTCCTCCACCCTCTTCCTCCATCCTCCAGATTTCCCTCCAACCCTGTCATATGAACTCTCTCCCCGCGGAACTAATGTCGTGATTAACAGGCAGAATGAGCGAAATGGACGACGCGAGGTTGAGAGAAATGTTGGAGCAGACACATCTTGACGCATTTGGATGGGCGCTCCACTGCTGCGACGGGAGACGCGAGGACGCATCCGACCTGCTTCATTCGGTCTACGTACGCATCCTCCAGCAGAAAGCGTCGTTCGACGGTCGGTCCAGCTTCAAGACCTGGCTCTTTGCCGTAATTCGAAAGTCGGCCTGGAAGCGGAGAATGGTCGGCTGGCGAATGGTCGAGCGTTTTGTTGAACTGATCCCCGACGTCCCGCACAGTGGCGCCGGACCCGATTCCGCGGTTCTCCGTTCCGAACTCCGTTCCAAGATTGAAAGTTTGCTCGGAACCCTGTCGGCGAGGCAGCAGCAGGTCCTGCGACTCGTTTTCTATCATGGCCTGACAATCGAAGAATCCGCCCGAGTTCTCGGGATCGGATTAGGGTCCGCCCGCACCCACTACGAACGGGGCAAGAGCAGGTTGAGCGAGGCAATCGAAAGAGAGGGACTGAGTCATGAACTCGCAAGGGGATGAACGCCGGGTTGAAAAGTTGTTTGCTCTCCTCAGGGAGCAGGATTCCCGTTCCGCTCCCTCATTTGAAGCGACTCTCGGGCGGCGTCACCGCTTTCCCGGTTGGCTGGTGAACGTTCCGACGGGAGTCAAGGTGGCGATGGCGGCACTGCTGTTGATCTTCTTTCTGAGTCCCGCGCTGCTGTTGTGGAACTCGGGAAGCGAGACCGACCTGAATGCTCTCGACCCGGGAACTCTGGAAATTGTCCAGTGGAACTCGCCAACCGACTTTCTGATGAACACCGACGACAGTTTCATGACCGAGATCCCTGAGATCGGCAGCGACTCGAGCGACTGGATGGCGACCGGGGACGATCTGTTTGCCCAGTGATCGGGCGGAGTGGGAATTGAACGAAACATTGAGAAGGGGGAAACCATGTACAGATTATTGATTGCCGGCTTGCTTTCGGCGCTGTTGATGACTCCGGCTCTGGCTCAACCCGGCCCGGATGAGCCGGGCCCGGGTCCCGACAGAATCAAGGAGTTGTTGATTCCGCCCGATCTGGTGATGCGCAACCAGTCTCTGCTCAATCTTTCCGCGGAGCAGGAAGGTGTCATCGTCAAAGAGATCCGTCAGGCGCAGTCCCGCTTCACGGAACTCCAGTGGACTCTCCAGCGAGAAATCGACGAGTTGGCGAGCCTGATTCGAGATCGGAATGCCGATGAGAGCAAGGTGATTGCTCAACTCGATCGCGTGCTTTCCGCGGAAAGCGAAATCAAGAAAGCTCGCCTGCTGATGGCATTGCGGATTCGAAACACCCTCACTCCCGAGCAGGTGAAGACCCTTGAACGGCTTCGAAACCGGCTGAACAACCGGGGCGGTCGTCCTGGAAACGCCCCCCCGAGGCCCGATCGAGGTCTTAATCCATAGATAGATCCACGGATTGAACGCAACAAGAACAGCCAAGTAAAGGAGTAAATCTGAACATGAACAAGAACACGCTAACCAGGCTGGGCATGATTGCCGTCATTTTCGGGCTGTGCAGCTTCACAGTCCTGGCCCAGGCTCCCCAGGGCCCCGTCCCTCCAGTGCCACCTCCGGCCTTTGGTGCCGACGGAGGAGTCAACGGTCCATCCGCCAACGGTCCTGTCATGGACATCGTTCGTGCCCTTCGTGTCGTGGCCGGCTTTCTGGATCTTTCCGACGAACAGGCCGAGCAAGTTCGAGAGATATTGCGGACTTCGGCTGATGAGATTCAGACTTTGCGAGACCAGAGGAGAGAGTTGGAGGCCGCTTTGCGCGAGGAACTCGGCAGTGAAAGCCCATCCGTCGAAACTGTCGGGCAGTTGACGATCGACATCCATGGAATTCGACAGTCGATCGCGCGCACTTCTGCGGACGCGTTTGAAGCCATCCGGAGTCTGCTGACGGAGGAGCAACTTGCGAAGGTGGAAGCAGTCAGGCTGGCAGTACGACTTGAGCCCGTCGTGAATGCCTTTAAGGTCCTTGGCCTGCTCCCACCTCCCAATCCGCCGATTCCCGGCGAAAGCGATCCAGTCTAGGAGTGAGCCCTCCAAGCCGGGGAGTTGCCGCTCCCCGGCCTCCGGATCTCCAACTATTCTCCCATTTTTGAGCAATCAATCGAACTCGGGTCCCGGGTCCGGCGCCGCCGGCATATTCAATCCAACCTGATTCGACCGGCCGAAACGAGAGCTCCAGCCCCGTCGGTCCCGCAGGCGGTCAGCGGCGTTTGAGCCACTCCGACTCCACCAGGTCAATGATCTGCTGAAGTTGCTCGGGGACGTCCGGTTCGCCGTGTCTCAGGCTGCGCAGCACATCCGAGAAATAGAGGGCCCAGAAGTTGGACCATCGGTGCTGGGCAAAGCCCTCGACGACTGTGCTGAGCCCGTTCTTTTCGATCTCAATCTCCAGCTCTTCCAGGTCGGCAACCGGAAATCGCTGATTGATGGGAAGTTCCACCAGCATTCCCGCCACGCTGATATCCAGCGGGCGTGGCTCCCAGCGATGTCCCGGCGCTCGGACAACGAGCTTCGGGGCGGTCTCCCGGTTCAGGGGGATGCGAACGTTGCTGCGGGCTTCGGCCCGGGCCGCCTGGAGGGGGATCCGAATCCTCAGGACCGGCAGTTGATGGGTTTCCAGGTCGAGCGAGATGACCTCGCTGATAAACAGCGTGCTGCGTGCGCCGTCCGCGAACACCACGGTACAGGGGGTTCGTTCATCGATTTGAGCGGCTTCGGGCAGATCAAACAGCTCGATTGCCACGAAGCCCGAGGAACTGGAACAGAACCGGAACCTTCCCTTGAGAATCCTGCCGGGCTGCCCAGCCGTCATCGTGACCGGCCTCCGCTGTTCACAGAGGGCCTCGAGTTTCCCAACCATTTCGAGCATGCAGAACCTCCCGTTCGGCCGAGGAGTGTCGTCCAACGGCATGGTAGCATGTTGAAAACAAAATGACCTCAACGGAAACCTCAGACTCGAGAACGGTCAGGCGGCGGCGCTGGAGGATCATCTACCTCGGGATTCTTTTCCTGACGGTGATCGTATACGTGCTTCTCTGGGTCTTTTCCCAGGCGTTCAGTTAGGCGGGTTCAGGAAGACGGCGAACAAGCGCTCGAGATCTCGGATAGACGATGCACACTCTGGACTGGATTCTTGTCGCCCTCTACCTTGGATATGTCGTTATCGACGGCATTCGCAAGAGTCGCGGAACGGACCAGGTCCGGGGATACTTCCTTGCCGACCGGAGCCTGCCGTGGTGGGCCGTCGGACTCTCGATAATGGCGACTCAGATGAGTGCCATAACCCTGGTGGGAACCACTGGCCAGGCCTATACCGACGGGATGCGTTTCATCCAGTTCTACCTTGGCCTGCCCCTGGCGATGATCATTCTATGCGTCACGGTGGTCCCGTTCTTTCATCGGGCCGATGTGTACACCGCCTATGAATACCTGGAGCGCCGCTTCGACCTCAAGACGAGAACCTTGACGAGTTTCCTGTTCCTGCTTTCTCGGGGACTCTCGTGCGGGGTGATTATTTCTGCGCCTGCCGTGATTCTTTCGGTGGTGCTGGGCTGGAATCTTCACGTGACGGTACTGGCCATCGGCGTTCCCACGGTGATCTACACGATGTTGGGCGGCGTCCAGGCCGTCACCTGGACCGATGTGAAGCAGATGGTGCTGATTTTTGTGGGGATGGCGGTCGTGGTCGTCGTAATCATCTCGGGATTCCCTGAGAGCGTCCGGCTGAAAGACGCGCTCTCATTGGCCGCCGGAGTAGGGCGCCTCAAAACGTTGGATTTCTCTTTCAGCCTTAACCAGACCTACACGTTCTGGTCGGGGTTGATCGGTGGGCTTTTCCTGATGCTCTCCTACTTCGGTTGTGATCAGAGCCAGGTCCAGCGCTACCTGACGGCACGATCGGTTGACGAAGGAAGAACCTCCCTTTTGATGAGTGCCATATTCAAGATTCCGATCCAGTTCGTCATTCTTCTCATCGGAGTACTCGTCTTTGTTTACTACCAGTTCGTGACTCCGCCTCTGCTGTTCAATCCCGCGGTTGAGCAGGAACTGCAGTCGCGTTCTGAGTATCGGGAACTGGTCGGAGAATACCAGCAGGCCGCTGATCGGCTCAGGGAAGCGGCGTTGCAGACGGCTGCGGGAGAGGCCCCCGATCGATCGGCCTATCTGGAGGCTTACCGGGGACGCGAAGAGATTCGCAGCCGCGCCCTCGATCTTGCCGGCAGGGTCTCAGGGGAGGAAAGTTACACCGACGTCAACTACGTCTTTCCGACGTTCGTGATGAACCGGCTACCCATCGGCATTATCGGCTTGATGGTGGCGGCCATCTTTGCGGCCGCTATGTCGAGTATTGCGGCCGAGTTGAATTCCCTGGCTACAGCCACGGTGATGGACTTTTACCGCCGGCTGTTTCGTCCTCAAGCCTCTGATCGTCACTACCTTTTCGTGTCCAAGTTGGCGACGGGATTCTGGGGGCTCGTTGCCTGTGTTGTCGCCATCTACGCCGTCCATCTCGGATCCCTCATAGAGGTCGTTAACCGCTTCGGCTCGTTCTTCTATGGGTCGGTTCTGGGCGTATTCATCCTCGCCATCGGGACTCGCTGGGCGACGCCGCTGGGTGCGTTCCTGGGGTTACTGGGAGGTATGGGCGCGGTTGCCCTGGTAAGTGTCGTTGCCGAGATCTCGTTCCTCTGGTACAACGTTGTCGGCGCGGTTGCCGTTGTGGCCGTCGGTGTCGTGGTCGGAATTGCCCAGAAGGTCGCCGGAAGCTCCGCCGGCGCGCCGGATGCCTGAAGCCGCAGCGGGATTGGGCTACTTCCCGGAGGAGTCGATCCGGTCCAACACCTTTCGAAATTGGCGAATGTGCTCCGGAGTGCTGCCGCAGCAGGCGCCGACCAGCCGGGCACCGGCATCCACGAGGTCGGGAACGGCAGCCGCCATGGCTTCCGGTTCGGTCTTGTAGACAATCCGATCACCGTCTAGTTCGGGCGTTCCGGCGTTCGGCTGTGCCATCAGCAACAGGCCGCAACTCTCCCGATAGCGCCTTATGATTCGGGCGGCCCAACTGATGTTGATGTTGGCACCACAGTTGGTTCCCGCCACGTCCACACCGATTTCCTGGAGAAACGCGGCGGCGCGTTCCGGGTTGACTCCCATCATGGTGCGCATGTCGGAACCGTCATGGGTCAAGTCGAAAGAGACCGATGCGATCACGCAGGGGGCTCCCACTTCGCGGGCCGCTTGGACAGCCAACTCCAATTCTTCGAGGGCAGTCATCGTCTCAATGATGATCGCATCGACCCCGGCCGCGACCAGGGCTTTGGCCTGGTCTACGAACGAAGCACGTGCCTCCCCGGCGGAAACCGTTCCATAGGGCTCGAGGAGACCTCCGAAGGGTCCGATGTCTCCCAGCACGAAGCCACCCCGTTCGCCGAATGCTTCGCGGGCGATTTCAACGGCACCCGTGTTGATCGCTTCGACTTCGCCGCCGAGTCCATGGCGCTGGAGGGAGAGACGGGTCGCTCCGAATGTGTTGGTCGAGAGACAATCGGCGCCGGCCTCGACGTATCGGGTCTGGATCTCAAGTACTCTTTCCGGGTGAGTCAGGACCCACTCGTCGCCGCATTCGCCCGGCTGGAGTCCGGCGGCCTGAAGTTGCGTGCCCATGGCACCGTCATTGAGAAGAATCTGAGTGCGAAGTGTGTCCAGGAATTCTGCCATTGCTCTCCTCCGTTTCTGTCTCAGTGAACACCAGACCGGCCCGGCGGTCAACTCCTCGGTACAATGGAGGAAAAGGAAGGCGCAATGATCGAGAAACTCTTCAGTCTGGACGGGAAAGTAGCCCTCGTGACGGGGGGCAGCAAGGGATTGGGTCGCGCGATGGCCCGGGGCTTGGCCGAGGCCGGGGCAACCGTAGCGATTGCGAGCCGCAGCGAAACGGAGTTGGCCGCAGCCTTGAGCGAGATCCTAGAGGGAACTGGCGCAAGAGGCGGCTGTTTTCCGTGTGATCTCAGCAGGCGCTCGGAAGCACTTAGACTCGCCGAAGCGGTTCTCGCCAAGTTTGGGAGAGTGGATATCCTGTTAAACAACGCCGGCATCAACATTCCTCAGCCCATTGACGAGGTGACCGATCCGGAGTGGGACCGTTCGATGGAGGTGAATCTCAATTCAGCGATGGCTCTGACGCGGGCCCTCACGCCCCAGATGAAGCGGCGGAGTTGGGGGAGGGTGATTTACATCTCATCGATCATGGGTCTGGCCTCGAAGGCCGCGCGCAACTCCTATTCAGCTTCGAAAGCGGCGCTGATCGGCCTGACGAAAGCAAACGCGCTGGACCTGGCCGAGTTCGGGATCACCGTTAACTGCATCGCACCGGGGCCATTCCTGACCGATCTGCCGGCGAGCGTGCTGACCCCTGAACAACAGGCCTTTGCCGCCAGTCGGACGGCCCTGGATCGGTGGGGTCGCCCCGAAGAGCTGATCGGCCCGGCCCTGCTGCTTGCCAGCGAAGCGGGTAGTTACATGACTGGAAGCGTTCTGCTGGTGGACGGAGGACTCATGTGC
Source organism: uncultured Acidobacteriota bacterium (assembly GCA_963777605.1). Lineage (GTDB taxonomy): Bacteria > Acidobacteriota > UBA6911 > RPQK01 > JAPXNP01 > CAVZRV01. The sequence continues at coordinate 342,282 of CAVZRV010000027.1, read as the reverse complement.
AAGACATTTTGATCGGATATCGCTACTTTCAACGTCCCTTCGTCCCACACACGACAGCGGCACCATGAATCCCATGGACACCACGGGGCTAATGGGTCCTAATGGTTCTATCCTGTTAGTCCCCCTCTGAGTACCTCAATGATCGGCGACAAGGCCCCGGGTGACATCAGGTACAGCCCCGCCCAGCCATCACTCTTGACCCGCCTGACCTGCTCTACGGCGATCTCGATCCCGAGGAGTGCCTGGTCGGCGGGATCGGGAAAACTGGCGAAGCGGTCGAAAATCTCCTGGGGGAGCACGACCCCCGGAATCTGACTCACTCTCTGGGCATGGTCCAGCCCGGTCAGAATCATGACGCCGGCGAGTATCGGGACCCTGGCCCGGCAGTCGCTCAGGATGTCGAGGGCTTCAATTCGAAAAGCGGGTTGGGTCATCACGTAGTCCGCGCCGTTGTCGATCTTGGAGCGCAGTTTCTCCAACTCTCGGCCCAGATCGAGGGCTTCGGGCTCAAATCCCGAGCCTACCGTGAAGTGAGTCCGGGGATCTCCGAGGCGGCTCAAGGGATGTCCCCCGAAGTCTGTCCCGGCGTTCAGAAACCGGCTCGCAAACCGGATCATCCCCGAAGAGTCAACGTCAAAGACGGCAGTTGACCGGGGATAGCTCGGAGACATCTTTGGAGGGTCGCCGGTGATGAACAGTACGTTGTGGATACGCTGGTTGTGGAAACCGATCAGTCGAGACTGCATTCCCATCGTGTTGAGATCGCGGCAGGTGAAGTGGGGGATGAACTCCAGGCGATCTCCGGTCCTCACGTTCCACCCCAGGTGTTCTCGAATCGTCGTGACGAAGTCTCCCGCCGGCATCAGGGGGATGCCCCGAGAGCCATCGGTCAGATCGACTGCATCGGCAAGCCCCACCTGTGCCAGAGCATCGACGAGGCTGATCTTGTTGTTCAGTACCTGGGCGGAAGTTCCGCGCGGTGGGACCACTTCGACGCTGACAACGAATTCTCCGCCGAACAGCTTCTTCGAGAAAGGGCCGTTTCTCTTCTTTTCTTCCGGTGCTGCCGACGGACGTCCCTTCGGATCGAAAACTTCGATTTGGGAATCAGAAACCAGGGCGCTCGAAAGGAAGTTGCTCATCTCTCGAACATGGGAGGGGTGGACCTCACAACACCCGCCGATCAGGCGCACACCTCTCCGGGCCAGCGTTCGCGCCAGCTGTCCCATGAACTCGGGGTTGACGCGGGTCATGAACCGGTTGCCGATCCGCTGAAATCCTCCGGCGTTCGGCATGACGGAAAGGAGAAGCCCGGCCCGCAAGCCTTCTTCCATCTGGTCAAGTTCATCCAGGAAGGCAAGGGCGTCCCAGGGGGCACAGCAGTTGATTCCAAAGACTTCGATTCCGAGCCGGTTGATCTCCCCGACATACGCCGCCGGGGCTGTATTCCAGGCCTCACCCGAGGCGTCCTTCTGGAGCGACATCTCTACGATGATCGGGACCCTCCTCCCCGAACGCTCCAGGCATAGCTCTGCCACCGGAAGAAGCTGGTCCAGCGACGGGAAGGTCTCCAGGAGCAGTGCGTCAACACCGGCCTCCAGGAGAGTGACGATCTGTTCCTCGTGGGCGTTCCTGATCTCCGATTCGGTTGCCCGACCATCGAGAGCAGGGCCGATGGAACCGAGGGTCAGCACGTCGTTTTCAACCTGCCGCAACTCGGAGAACCGTTTAGATGCCTCCTGTGCCAGGGTAACGGCGGCGCTGCAGATTTGCCCTGGCGAGCGACCCTCACCGAGTTGCCTGAGGACGGTACGGTTTGCACTGAACGTGTTGGTCGTCAGGCATTTGGCCCCGGCCCGCAGGTACGCGGTGTGGATCTCGCCAATCAACTCGGGAGCGTCAATGCTCAGGCTTTCGTAGACGTGGTTACGCTCGGACAGCCGTCCCGTCCTGCGAAACAGGTAAGAACCCATGGCACCGTCGGCGAGGACTGGCGCGGACTTCAAACGCTCGATCAATTTGCTCATAGTGCCATCTTCCCTCTTGGAGCGGAGGCGCCTGAAAATGGTACCGCATCCGGAGCCGGCTTCGCGATCCCGGTCCGGCCGTCTGCTACCATGGCAGGCTTGGGGGGACGGTAAGCGGACCCTGCTGGTGCGGGCGGTGCCTGCGATTGCTGGAGGAGTTTGAAAGTAATGATCACTCTGCCTGAACCCTCGCAAAGAGGGACTGTTACTGTCGAAGAAGCGCTGTCTCGGAGACGGTCTACCCGTACTTTTAGCCCGGAAACAATCGGCTTGGAACGAGTTGGCCAATTGTTGTGGAGCGCTTACGGGGTGACCGGGCCGAACGGGTGGCGCACCACCCCGTCGGCAATGGAGTGCTATCCACTGGAAATCTCTTTGGTCGCAGCAAACGTGTCCGGGCTCGAGGCCGGTCTGTATTCTTACGACGGATCGAACCACTCGTTGACTCCCGGGGTCCGGGGGGAGCTCTTGAAACCGTTATTCGACACTACCTTCAACCAAACCTCAATCCTCGAATCTGCAGCCGTCCTGGTGATTTCCGCCTGTTATGCCCGAAGCGAGCCGAAGTTCGGTGACGCGGCCAGAGACTACGTGCACATGGAGGTAGGGCACGCCGGGCAAAATGTACACCTCCAAGCCGAAGCGTTGGGCTTGGGGACGGTGGTCATCGCAGCTTTTCGTCCCGGAGATGCGGCAGGCGTCCTGAGGCTCCCTGAAGGTCAGACACCGGTCTACCTGATGCCGTTTGGCCGTCAATGACTGGATTTGGGTCGGAGGGACCTGCTGAGATCCCCTGCTCAGCGAAGGCGGCCGCGAGGGGAGATCTTTAAGGAGGAGAGAGCGTTGGGGTCCTCAAAGGAGGGTCTCCCTGTTTGGCCGCCTGCAAGAAGTATACCACCATTGCATATCTTACACTGAATTCTGCGTTTTTTTGGTGGATTGTGTCCTTTGGAGGGCGGTGCACTAGAATCGTGCAAACCGCAGCGGACACTGAGTCCAACTGAGCTGCCGCAGGTTTTTCACAGCCTTTTCCACACTTCCTGTGGACCCTGAGCACAGAAAGCGAATCTCTTCCGATTCGATGACTCCTACTCCAACCTGAGGTCGACGGCGACCCCACTCCCGGCATCGCTTGAGACTTCATTTGGGATGAGCTCCTGTGGTTCCTGGTTTCTCGTTTCTGGAGGGAAAGCCAGAACAGTCTCAATTCAGGATTCTTGATTTCCGGTTTGTTCTGAAACCGTGCGCCACCGCGCAGATTCGATGATGCAACCGCCAATCGCCAACACGTGAGGTCACAGTGGGTGGCGATAGCGGACTTCCTCAACACGGTCCACCCAGGCCCGGTCCCAGAACCGGATTTCGGGCACCTCGAAACGATTGCGGCGCAGTTGGCGCAATCGGCGCATTCCGCGCTGGACAGTTGAAAGGACTGAGGATAGGGTAACCGGGACGGCGTTGCCCGGTCGGTGCCGGGCGCGGATCCGACGTCGAAGATTGAGACAGCCCTGAGGCCTCGGGATCGAACCGCCGGGCCGGAGAGGCCCGGTGATGGGCCGGGAGAGGCGAATGAATGGTTCTCCCGGTCGGATTCAGGAGGAGGATCGAGATGAAGCGAAGACTGATGGCGGCGGTGCTGCTGCTGGCCTGTTTCTCGACCCTGGCGCTCGGCCAGGTCGGAGTCATGGATGGAAAAATGTGGGTGGGGATCGGCTACCTTTGCGCCAGGTCCGATAGAGGTTCTGCCGAGGCGGGATTGATCTTGGGCACGACCGGTGCCCTGCACTCGACACTATGGGGAATCGCAGCCGGCACTTTGGTGTGTACTCCTGCCGGGTGGGCTGCAGGGTTTGCAGTCGCAGTCTAGATCACCGGTCCACTATCTTGTTCTTTTTCAACCAGGACGCGGTAGTCCATCCCCAATTGCCGCGTCCGCTGATCTCAAATGAATGGACTAGTGCTGAGGCTGATACGCACGGAGCTCTTTTGAGTCCGGAGTTTTTGCACTCCTACTTCGGGCGAGAATGAAGGAGAAGTGATTATGAAATGGGGAGTGTTGTTACTGTCGATTGCCGCAACAGTCTTTGTAGCCCAAGTGTACCTCCTTGTTTTGAGGAACATTGACGATCTGGCTTGGTTCGCAGGTACCGTCATTACTGACGCAGGCATCGTTCTTACCCTTTCAGTCGCTTTCATTGCTGGCGCGAAATGTATCAGCCTTGGGAGGAGAATCGCCGTCCTTGTCTTGGTGGTTCTGTTTGCCGTGACCTTGACCGGTCTCGGAGGGCTGGTGATTCGATCAACCTATGATGTCGATCGCTACTTCGGAATACTTGCGCTCGCACACCTGTTTGCCGCTGGAGTGATTATGGGTTGCTACTTCATGATTCGTGACACACAGACCAGGCTCCGAAAGTACGTGGCTACGCCAGGGGCAAGTTCAGACGGGACCTGCAGTGAGTGGTGATGGACAGAAGGGAGTTCCGGGCGGCTTCGGAGAAAACCCGTGCCGTTGCGGGGGCCGGAAATGAGGTGTGTCCTTAATCGGAGTTTGGGTAATGGATTCTTGTGGGCTTTGCTCTTGTGGATGTCAGCTTGCTCTTGCGGAATCCTGATAACCTCCCATTTCCCGAAGGACTCGATCCCGACCACCTCGCCGCTTCTTCCCTTGATCATTGCCCCTTCTTTCTTGGCCATTCTCAAGGTCAACTCACTGGTGGTGCTTCTTGCCGCTCTGGGGCTTTTTACTTTTGGGATTACAACTTTCATGACGGTGGCCGGGTCTGGATTTGTTTTTGGGGCGGTGGCCGGCGCGGCCTGGCAGGGTGGATTGGAACCGTTGCAAATCTTCTGGGCTTCGGCGCCGCATTCCATGGAACTGGGCGGGCTCTGGCTGGCGGCGGGGATCGGCTTTCTCGGCCCCCGTTTCACCGGCACCTTTCTTGGCGGCGGAGCGTTCTTTCAACCTGGAGCCCTGAGGGTTCTCCCGGTGGCCTTCGGCTTGGCAATGGGGTTGACGGTGTTGGCCGCGTTCATCGAAGCCGAAGTCACGATTGGGATCATCGTGGAGGAACTATGTCGGACGCCCTCTCCTTTCTAATCGATCCGAACGGCTTCTTTCGGTCCCGAGTCACCCGCCCGTTCGAGTGGACCATTCCTGCGGCGTTGGTAGTCGTCGCAGGCGGTCTGGCCTCCGGTTCGGTCAACCTGGTTTCACGCGCCTTCTCGTCAAATCTTCCGGAAGCTATGCAGGAGTTTCTCGAGCGCTTCGGGTTGGTGCAGAGTCTCCTGTTCCTGGTTGTGTACGTACTGACGTGGCCGCTGATTGCCGGGGTCATCGGTACCGCGGCGATTCTCTTCTGGAATGCGGAAATCCGTTTCCGGAAGCTGGTCGAGTTGATTGGGTATGCCTACCTTCCGTTCGTTCTGGCGGGTGCTGCAGGCTTTGTTCTGCTGGCATTGAATCCTCCCGACGGGCTGGATTCCGGGCAAGCCCTCGACCCCGGAGCGGTTGCCGCCGCGATGGAGCACAGTTGGGTCCTCCAGACGGTTGGGCTCTTTCATGTCGCCGCAAAGATCTGGTACTTGGTGCTCGCTTCAGGGGCAGCTTCTGCCGTCCTGAACATTCGCTGGCGGCGGTCAGTGGTCTGTGTTGCCGGTCCCTACCTGGCGTATGAGGTAGTCGTAAGGATCGGCGGATTTTGAGAGGGATTTGGGATGACGACCATTCTCAAGTGTCTTGAACTGGAAAAGACCTACCCCAACGGTATCCGTGTCGGTCCGTTCAATCTGTCGGTTGGAGATGGCGAGGTCGTGGGGTTACTCGGTGAAAATGGAGCCGGCAAGACCACGCTTCTGGAGATGGCGGCCGGACTCCGGAGCCCGACGGGCGGGGAACTGAAACGTCGTTTGGGTGAAAGCGGCGGCAGGGTGGGATATCTTCCGCATCGGCTCGATATCTACGACTGGATGAAGGGCTATGACGTGCTCGAATTCGTGGCCGGCTTCTACTCCGGGTGGGACCGTGGTTACGCCGTCGCCCTTGCGCAACGGCTCGAACTGAGGCTCAGCTTGAAATACGCGGAGTTGTCGCGGGGCAACCAGATCAAGCTGGGACTCATCTGCGCGCTGGCCCATGACCCACCTCTGCTTCTGCTGGACGAGCCGACAGCAGGACTGGACCCGGTGGCCAAGCGGGAATTCTCAGCGGCTGTCTCGGACCATCGGGAGCGCTCCTCCTGCGCAGTGATCGTGTCGAGTCACGTGTTCGAGGACCTGACCCCTTTATCCTCCCGTTATGTGCTGATCAAGAGAGGGCGGATCGTTGGGGACACTCCGGCCGCCGAAGTGGGTGAGGACGGGATTGCCGACTGGTTCTGGAGTCATTATCCGGCCGACCAGTAGATGGTGGGGATGACCATGGTGCGATCGGTGCTGAGGATATTGAGAAAGGACCTGGTCGAACTGGGGCTCCCGCTACTGCCCGTGGCTTTGCTGGCGGTCGGGGGATGCCTCGCCCTGGTGTTCTTTGGCGACACTGCCGATCCGCTCCTTCTGGCCGTGACGGCGTCGCTTTGTGTCCTGGCGGGGGTGGTCTTCCCGACACTGGTGATCTTCCGGGAAAAGACAAGGAAGACCTGGAACTGGCTGCGGCTGCTGTCGCCCCATCCTCGCGCCCTCGTGTCGGCAAAGCTGCTGGTCTCATTCCTCTTCTACGGGCTCTTCAGCCTGGCTCTTCTTCCGGGCTGGCTGGTTCATGACACGATTGGCGGATCCTCGCTCCGCATTGCCGTCTGGTTTGTCATGACGGCAGCAGGGTGGATCCTGGGCTGCGTGGTTTTTGTCCTGGTAGTTGCGGTGAGGCGTGGTTACCTGGCGGTGATCCTGGGGCTTTGCTCGATCGAGATGTTTGCGAGTGCCGCCCTGATGCTGGGAGAGGCAAATGGCGCCCTGTCGTTGGAGATCCCGACGCTTTCGCCCGGCGAGGCATTCGGGGCAGTCATACTGGCGGGTGCAGCCGGCCTGGGCTTTGCCGTTCTCGCCGTCGAATTGGGAGCCCGCTTCACGAGAGACGGGGCCTGAGTCATGGACATCTTGCCGAGAGGCATTCGAACTGGATGGTGGGAGCGTTCCAGGAGAATTGCCTGGGTCCAGTTCAGGTCGTTGCGGACCCCGCTCCTGGTGGCTGCGAGCATCGAACTTTTGTGGATACCTTTGTCCGGGCTGATCCCTGATTTCGGAGACCCCCTGATTTCGGCTCGGATCCAGAGTCTCGGGTTTGAGGCGGCGCTCCCCGCAAGCCTGCTGATGGTCTTTCTCGGTACTCTTCAGGCCAGGGACGGCGGGAGTCTGTCCTGGCTTCGCCTGCTCTCACGACATCCCTTCGAAATCATCCTCGGATATTCGCTGTGGGGGATCTCGTCGTCGGCAGTGCTGTTGATAGCGGGGAGCCCTTCCCTGGTACTGGGGATGGCCGGAGCGGCTCCGGAATTGCCCTGGATGGGGAGGGGACTGTTCAGTATCCTCGCGGTTGTCTCCAACCTCTACGTCATCGTGCCCTTGATTGCCTTCCAGTTCTGGGCGGTGATACGCCCCGAGAGGAGTCCGGGTCGCGACGCCTTCTGGATAGGGATCCAATTCGGGTGTGGCATTCTCCTCGCGGTAGCCGTGAACTTCCTCGGATCGCAGTCATCATCAACAGGCCCGACTCTGCTTCCGCTGCTGTGTGCATCGATTGTCTTGATCGCTTCGCCGATGATCACTCTCTTTCTTCTGGACAGGGCTACCGCAAACCTCTCGCGATTTGAATGACCCCTCAACTTTGGAGGGTTTCAGCGCACGAAATTACCACACCGTTCCCGGAAGGAGAGTGACTGCTGCATCGGGGAGCCCTTCCGGCCTGGAGGGGTGCTTCCGACCTCAGCAACTCGAGACTGCACTGAGGTGCGTCAATAGAGACCTCCGGTCGATCTGGTAGCGACGCCCAATTCGGACGGCCTCGATCAGGCCTGTCTCGATCCACCACTGAATGGTTCTGCGGGACAGGCCGGTGAGTTCAGCCGCGGCCCGGGTGTCGATGAACCTCTGAGTCCGCTCCTTTCGGGAACTGGACAGGTAGATCTGGAGAAGGCCGGTCGGTCCACTGGGCCCGCCGGCGGATTGTTGCGTAGATCGGGGTGCTGAGAAGTTCATAATCGGAACACTTCTCAGAGCAGTTCCCGTTCCAGCTTCAGGCACTTGAGGGGATGTCTTTATTTCGCAACAGCTTGACGTCAAGTCCGTGAAGTCCCGAAAGGACTCGCAACGGAAAAGTCCCATCAACGCCCGATAAAAAGTCCAACAGAGGGTATGACTTTCAGGCTCCCCAACACGTGCCTGCCATCGATCTAGCCGGGGGTCTGGGTGCCTGGCGAGGTGTCTACCAGGAGGAGCCGCAGCTCAGCCGGGAGGTTCTCCAGGGACTCTTTGACTGCTTCGGCGCCCTCTTCGAACACCAGCTTCACCCTGTCGCGGTAGTTGCTGATCGTCATCAGAAGCCCGTTCAGCGCCCCGTCTTCGATGTGAACCAGGAGGTTCAGGTTGATCGTCAAGTCCCCGTCTTCACGGCTCAGGTAGGCGGTGAGCCGCTGGGCCAGACTGGTCGCATTCACTCCATCCATGACACCACCGACTTCGACGTGGACCGGGGACTCGACCCATTTGATTTCAGTGCTGAGCAGGTTCGAACTGTTCCTTCCCCTGATGCTCTGGGCCGCAAGGTCAACCAGCGACATGCGGTAATGAGTCGTCCGGGTGGCGGGCTGGTACATCGATTTCCCGTTACGGATCCGCCGGATCTCCATGGCGGCGTACGGCAGGGCCATCAGCGACATGGCCTTCTGCGTGAGCGGCATCGGGCCCAGTTGAGCCTCGTACTCGGCATTCAGTGCTTCAGCCAGTTCGCGAGCCCTGTCATTGTGGGCGTACCTCTTGAGAACCCTGATCACCTGACGATATTCAGTGGCCATGTTTCGGAGCATTTCTCTGCGCCTGACCATGTAGGGATCCTGGTAACGGCCGAGTGTCTTGTATCCCCTGATAATGGTCTGGCACATCCGGAGCAGGGAAGAGCCCTGGTTGTCGTAATCGTAGCGGAACGCCTGCCGCAGGTAATCCTCCGATTCCTCTGCCGTGAAGCTGGGATGCCGGAACCAGATCTGGTGCTGACCGTGCCACTCTTCGTAAGCCAGGTCCTTTCGAAGCAGCCCCTTCTCGTCGTAGTCATGGTAGAGCTTCGTCCCGGGCAGGGGACCAAGCTGCATGAACTGAACCAGGTCGGACCCCAGGTCGACAATGAACTTGATATCGTCCCAGATCGTCGTCTTGTCGTGCTCCTCGAGGAAGAGGATCCCAGACGCAAGCACGCTGATACCGTGGTCCCTCAGTTCCTGAATCATCGCCTTGTGATCGATGCCGCGGTTCTTGTTGTAGATCTCCTTTTTCGACTCGACGCCCAGCCAGACGAAGTAGACACCGAGGCGTGCCATGAACTCGACTCCGACGTCGGCAATCGTCTCCGCTGACGAGAAAATGCCGAAGCGGTAGAACTTGTTGTTCTCCTCCATGAGTTGCATGAACCGGCGCGCGCGCTCCGGGCGCTTGAGGAAGTTCTCGTCCATGACGAAGAACTCCGTGCTGCCAAGGTTCTCTTCGATGTCGCGGCAGGCCCGGAACAGGTCGTCACCCGTTTCCAGGTATGGCGTGTAGCTCTTGTCGAAGAAATGGCTGGTGCAGCAGAACCGGCAGGCGTTGGGGCAACCGACTCCGGGGATCAGGACTGCGGCCTCCATGTTCTTCAACGGAATCCCCGCAACTCTGCGTCCGAATGCAGACGGCAACGATGGATGCTTTATCGGCTTCTCGGGGTCTTCTCCGAGCAGAGCCCGAAACCAGCGCACCCCTTCACCCTTGCAGATGTGGTCGTGTTCAATCAGGTTCTCGATGTCCGGAACAGTGACACCATGGCCGCCGAGGACGATCTTGCTGTTCGGTGCGTGCTGACGGATCAGTTCCGCCATTCGCCGGGCCTTCACGAAATTCGGCACGATGAAAGAGATGCCGATGTAGTCGTAGCCTTTGCGGATTTCCTCGATGAACCGTTCCTGCGACGGAAAGTCGAGAACGGTTGTTGGGACGGTCAGGTTCTCCGCGATCAGGTTCAGGCCGAAACTGTTGTGGTGGAACCGGAACGAGAAAAGTCCCTGCTCCCGCGTGACCTGATTGTGGAACAGTTCCATGATGTTCTCTTTGCGACCATACTCGTCATCGACACCATACGGTCCAAACACCGAACTGAGAAGGATTTTCATCTTTTGAGGAGTTCCTTTCGAGAGGCAATCGCTCAGCGAATTTGGAGTGGACAGCCGTAGTTCAACATTGAGCAGCGAAAGAATTGTACCAGAAGGTGAACTTGTCCGGGTGATGCCGTCAACTTATTCTCATGCGTAGCTCGGCTCGACCGGCCAGTTCCTGCTCTCCGAGGTCCAGGAAAATGTCCCGCGCTGTCTGCCAACTCCGCAAAGCGCCTGAGTTGTCACCCTGGGCCTGGCGCTGATCGCCCAGGCGCAGGTAGCTCTCGGCCATTTCCCGCCGGTAGCCCCGGCTCGACTGGTAGACAAAATTCAGAATCTCCGCGACCGCCAGGTAAACGTGTCGCGGAATCTCGGTGTTGAGGTCGAGTTGGGAGAGGACCTCGACCAGGTCCGGGTCTTGCCGGATCGGAATGTCGTGGAGTTGGGCGACCTCCAGGATGCGGTCGGCGATGGTTCCTTCCCCTTTGCCCAGTACGACAGGCGACTGCTGCTCGTCAGGTCGATAGCGGAGTGCGACGGCCTTCCCTTTTCGGGCCCGTGACGGCCGCCTGCGCAACGAATCGGATTCCATCTCCCTATGCCCTCATGTCCAGTTCCTGCTGTCCTTTCGGAGGCCGCCCCAGTACCAATTGCTCGAAGTCCTCCCGGCACTCCGGGGATTGGTCCGAAGTTGCCAGCACTCTCACTCTGGCCTGGGGGTAGCCGGCTTCACGAAGCGCCTTCTCCAGGTGGTCGATCTGCCCTGCAAGGTAATCCCGAAATTCGTTCTGTTCCGCGAAAACATTGGCCACGACACGTCCGGGTTCCACCTGGGCATCGATTCGGAGGTTGCCCGCGCTCTCGAGGTCCAGAAGAAAGAGGATTCTCCGGCCGCCTGCTTTTTCTTCCCGTGACCTCCTTTCGGACGGTTCTTCACCAAGAAATAGGCGAGCGGGCAAATTGCCGCTCCATGGCAGGTCGAGAATCCAGCCCCAATCCCGCCACGATGCCGCCAGGCCCCTTGCCTGCTGAGACTCGATAGAATTCAGGTGACCCTCAACCAAACGTCTGATGAGGTCGTTCGAACCGTCTCCATCGCGATTGACCTGCGGCTCCAGGAGGCGCAAGAGCATGCCTTTGAGGTCCTCGCGGGCGATTCGAGACATCGCCTCGGGAGTGGGGGTCGACGCAAGTTTGCTTTCGTACCAGATGCCGGAATCACGCAGCAGTCGCTCGGCACCCTCCCGGCCCTTTGCCAGGAGTGCATCGGGGGCCACCGCTTGCAGGTTCTCCGTGGTTCTGGCGGAGTCCGGCAGGACCCCGTGAAGGGTGACCAGAAGCCGCGCAAGTTGGCGCAATGGCGGGGATGCTGCCGTCCAGTGACCGGGTCCCGAACCGGCCATTCGCTCTACCAGGTGGTGATGTTGCTGGACCGGTTCAACCGGTCGCAATTCGATTCCGGGGCCCTGGTTCCTTACCTGGACGAGAAGTGTCCGCCCCGGCCTGAGGGGGCGCTCCGATTGGACCCGCAGCATTGCTCGGTCGGTTTCCAGGTAGAGATGGCCTTCCTCCCAACCGGCGACCCGGGTCTCCAGAAGTTTTCCCGGGTGCGCTGCGCTCCAGGCGTGAATTTCTTCGGCTCCCAGGATCGGTCTGGCCGGGATTGGGGCATCCGGCTGGGAAGCCTGGTTGCCCGGGGCCCGGGCGAGTATCCACTCAGAAGCGGGAGTAGCCTCCAGGGCAGGCTTGCCCAAGACCAAACCGCGGCTTGTCGCGAATATTGAAACTTGTTGCCGGCTGGTCAACAGAACGGCCTTTTCGAGCCCCGCGGTGGCGAGAGCTTCTGTGCCGGAATTGTCTTTGACTGCCGGTCCCGCAATGGGCTCTGAGGCCCGGTTGAGGAGGTTCGGCTGAGTGCCGGCAACCTTGCGCGCTCCTGCTCTCTGGGAGACTGGGGCCGACGGGCTGTCGGCCGGAGCGTCCTCACTCGTCGCTGCGGTGACGCCAAGCCCTTCTGGAGTCCGGACCACGACCACATCACCGAGACGCTGGATTACGACGGCCTGCAGAGTTTGCTCTGGTCCGGGTTCCTGGCTGGAGGATGGTGGTGTTGCGGCTGGCCGGCCCTGCGGAGCTTTCCCATACAGGAGTAGCGGGCTCTCCGGTGCAGGTTGCCGATTGCCGGAAGTGAGCTCGTTCCGAAACCAGATAACCCGGTCAGGCAGGAACTCTCGATCCGTCGCCGTCGTGGAGGCATCAGGTAGCTTGCGGGCTTCCGGGTTGATCGACTCGAATAACCGCTCCCAGGTCAGCGTCTCCACCGTTCTCATTAGCTGCGGCGTTGGACCGGATGCGACGAGTTGTGCCTGCCGTCCGACGCTGACTTGGTCGAGGACCGCAGGAAGTGCCTGAATGGGATTTTCAGGAGGCCGTGTGACGGCCCCGAAGGAATCCAGGCGGACGATTTCGATACTCGAAGGTGTCGGGTCCGAGGAACTCAAGGGTCTAGCCAGAACGGTTTCGCCCGGCTTCAGCCAGGGTGCCCGGACCAGGACTTGCCGTTCGCCCAGTTGCAGGAGTGCCGCACCGCCCTCAACAGAGACCACGCGAGCAACCTGGGGGGCGCGCATTTCCGCCAACGACTCGGCTCCTCTCAAGATCCGGGCGGTGGACGAAAGGCGTTCGAAGAGTTGATCCGCCAGCGCGGCCGGGATGACCCTCAATTGCTCACCTTACCGATGCGGGACCACCAGAAGAAGCCGACCAGAATGATCAGAGCCGCCGCGGCAATTCCAGCCGGGATAATGCCGGTGAACGGATCCTGCAGAATCGCCTTTCCGAGTCCGGCCAGGTTCAGGACGAGAACTGCCGGGATCACAGCGGAAGAGTTCGTCCGAAAGACGAACCAATAGACCAGTGCGAAGATCACCGTGAGGATCACCGCCGAGACGATCCATGAGCCCAGGCCTTCGATTCCTCGGCTTCCGGCAATGCTGAATCCGAAAAGGACGAGAGCCGAGGCGGCCATCGGAAGTCGCCGGCGACCGAACGAGGAAATGCGATTCAGGGCTGTGACGAGAAACAGGGCGATCACCACCTGGGATACCAGTCCCGAGACCGCCTGCAGGAGCACGCCGAGGAACGGGAAGAAATCGGCTGCGGGGCTCGGATCTCCCCACTTGGGCGCCAGTTGAGGGACTGTCGCGGAAGCAACCGCAGCGAAGCCCGCCACAAAGAGTCCCGCCGCGATTCCTACCCCGATCTCCCGCGCCGACGGACCTTCGACGGCCTTCCAGTATTTGACCAGCCCGTACACCAGGGCAGTCCCCGCAGCCACGAACAGGGAGCCGAGGATGAGTGCCAGCACAAGAACGGTCAGTTGGAGGCTGAATGGTTGGGCGGTGCTGAATCCGGCCAGGAACGTGGGCACCGCGTTCGCGCGACTGAGCCACGAGAAGAGAACGAGCGCTCCGAAGATGATCAGAAACGACCGGGGAACGAACCGATGCCGGGTCCAGTTCACGAGTGCGAGAATCGCACCCGCGAAGACCAGGATTGCGATGAGCGCTCCGGAGACCATTTGGATCAGGTCCAGCGTGCTGCGATCCGCCCGTTCCTGCCGAAGCCATTCATCGGGAACAAACACAAAACGATAGGCATCGGTGACCTGGTCGCCCGAAATCTGGATGTAGATACGTGCTTCTCCCTTTTGGAGCGGATAGTGGGCACTGTCGGAGTAGGTGAAAGACCAGTCACGCCGGTCCGGCTGCTGGGTCGGCTCACGGGCGACGAGCTTCACGTTGGACGGATTGATCCCGAACTCGGCTTGCAGAGTCTCGTCGGCCATTTCTTTCGCCTGGTCTTCATCCAGTTGGGCGCCCTCTGTGGCCTCCGGGAGGATGTGAAGTACGCGGAAGACCTTCCCGGACGGGTCGATGTGGACCTGGTACTCCTCCGCCCTATCGGCTACATCACCCTCGAATCGGACATAGCGCACCCTCCAGTAAGGAGGCCCGAGGTAGGTCCCCATCAATTCCCGGTAAGCTTCCGCCCCCCCCTCTTGCCAGACAAAGAGATCGTTCTCGTTGAGCGGGACGTCAATCGTACTCAACCTGGTCCACTCCGACCCGAGCTGAATCCCTCTTTGTTCCAGAGTCGAGTCGGCGATGTGAACGGCCTCGGTTCGGAAGATCTTCATGGTTGGAACGTCGGAACCGAATCGGGACAGCATTCCCCAGGAGACCAGGCCAACCAGCCCGAGTCCGTATATGAGCCAGCGGGGAAGCCGGGTTGCCGGCCGAGACTCCGCGAGAGGCACCTCTTCTTCGTCCTCAACGGCTTGCGGGGCCGGGACCCAGGCCTGGTTATGGGTGTCGCGACCAGGCTCCTCCCAGCGTCCCCTGCGCGTCCTGAAATAGAGAACCACCCAGAGTGGAGTCAAGGTCAGGACGACAACCAGCACCTTGTCGATCCAGACACCGGAGGACGTAGAGACGAATATCGGCAGGGCGAACCAGACGACGTCAAAAGTGAAGTGAAGGATGATTCCCGGCAAAAGGCCGAACAAGAGGTAGATCCCACCGAAACCGAGAGCGGGAATGATCAGTTCCACCAGGCGGGCATAGGCTGGTTGCGCCGGGTAGTTGGCGTGGGCCGCGCCGAAGATCACCGCTTCCAGTATCAGGGCGCCCCCGATCCAGAGTCCCCGCTTCCCAAAGCGCTTCCCGAGAAGGGCTGCACCCGCCAGCGGAACCGCCCGGAACAGGCATTCCTCCCAGAAGCCCGCCTGAAGTGAAGTCGCGATCGAGTTCAGCCAGGGAAAATAGGTTGCGAGAGTGTCGGGATGGATAAGGGCTTCGGAGGGACTCCACCAGCCCAGGGCCCGGTTTGAAAAGGTGTACAGGGCGACGTCATAGGCGAAGAAGACGGAAACCAGAAGGTATCCGGCCAGAGTCCGGCCGAGAATCGGCTTCGAGTTGGCGACCCCCGGCGACCAGAGCCGCCAGAATTGAAAGCCTTCGGGAAATGCTTTGCGAGTAAGGCCTTCGGCGGCCATGAACGTCACGGTCAGAACGCCACCCATGGCCAGGGCCCCTCCCGCTGCCATGACCAGTTGCCGGGCCAGAAACGATCCGGCCGAGAGCGCTGTGTCGTAGCCCATCCAAAGGAGAGGAAGTTCGTTGACGCTGCCCAGGAACTGGAGACCACCAATGATGCAGCCCCACATCAGGGCCGGGCGCCAGATCACTGCACGTTGCCGGAGCAGGAAGAAGAGTCCGATGACACAGCCACCGATGATGTACAGGATTCCCATCGCCACCGTGGCACCAAAAGCGATCGTGTCATTTGAAGAACGCATCTCCTGGTACTTGCGGCTGAAGGCCTCGGGTATCTTCATGAAGTGCTGCACGCCGGTCAGTCGATCGCCCGAGACGACCAGGCTGAGCCGGTATTCCGCGTCGCCCAGCTTCTGATCGGGTCGCTGGTACACGAACGTGTGGTCGGTACGTCCTCCCGGTTTGGTGTCTGCCGGCCACTCAACCAGGTTGTACTGGTCGAGCGAAACGCCCCAGGCGGCGCTGGACGACTCGGCAATCTTGCGGGCTTCCTCCGTGGACAGGCTTGCCCCGGGTTCATCCTCTGGAAGAGATTCGGAGAACCCGTAGCTTTTACCCTCGGGAGTGAAGAAGAAACTGGCCTCATGCTTCTCTCCCTCTTTGAAGTGGCGCACTTCCCATTGGTACGGGGAGTACAGCCCTCCCTCGATCAGCTTCCGAAAGGCATCAACTCCTCCGGCCTCCAGTTCTACGTAGGTCTGAACAGCGCTGTCCGACCCGAAAGACGCGGCCTGTTTAAAAGAGGCTGGCCCGATGCTGCGTTCCTTGGCCAGTTCCGACGCCCTCTGAATCGCGTCGGTGCGGTCCATTCGCAGGTCCAGCGAAACGATCGGAAATGCCTGTGAGAAAAATCGCAGGGCAAATAAGAGGCCGCAGGTGGAAATTAGAATGAGGACAATCCAGGTCGCCGGTTTGCGGAACATCAGGGACTCCTTCCTGGTGAAACGGGCGGGAACCGCTTCAGCCGCTCGAGCATCATATCTTGGCCGAGTTGCGATCTGAAGAGGAGAGTGACCGATTCGACGCCGGGATCTTCCCCCTTTATGCGAATTTCCGGGGAATCGGGTTCGGATTGGTAGCTGCAGCGCCGGTGGGGAGGCCGACGCTGCAGTTGGGTTGGGAGGAGTAGATCCAAATGGGATCTCAACTGCATTAGACGAGATCTGAGCCAGGAAAGTTCCAGACGATTTTTTTGGTGGCCTCAGCCGCCGTGCTAAGCTCTGTCCAGAGTTTCCGTGGCATGTTGACCAGCATCCCCCAGATTCCCTGGCCGTACAGGGCTTTTAACCATTTTGGAACCCGGCTTGGAGTCGAAAGATGGAAGAGCTTTCGCTTCGAAGCGGGACGTCTGTTTGAAGAAGCGGCATCCAGGTCGGGGCTGACTGATTTTGGCGACAAGTGGTTTTCAGAAGGCTTACAGGTTTTTCTCGATTCACTCGAGGCAGACGCCCGGCTGAGCCCGATCGGACGCAAGGGGATTCGGGGAATGGTCGTCACGCTGCTGCAGAATCGCCTCCTGTTTGTCGAGGCGCGGCAGCAGTCTCCAGAACGCTTCGAAACGCCGCTCAATCGTCCCGTGATCATCCTTGGACTACCTCGCTCAGGGACTACCTTCCTGCACCGGCTTCTGGCCATGGATCCCCGGTTTCGGACCCTCCCGATGTGGCAACTGTTTCGCCCGATTCGACGCGAGTCGCCGGAAGTCGGCCGGCGTGTTCTGGAGAAAGCGCTGGCGATGCGGCGCCGGCTGACTCCCGATCTGGACAGCAAGCACGTTTCGCGGGCGGATTTGCCGGAGGAGTGCATCTGGCTCCTGAATTTCACCTTCGTCAGCCACGGCCTTTGGGTCGTCGCCCCAGTCTACCGTTACCTGGACTGGCTGTCGTCCCAGGACCGCTTCCGGGCTTACCTGGAGTATGGGGCGCTATTGCGCTTTCTTCAGTCGGAGGAGCCGTCGGCCAGGCTTCTTCTCAAGGCACCGAATCACTCGGGGTCGGTACCGGCTATCCTACACGCGATCCCGGATGCCTGCCTGGTGCAGATGCACCGGGATCCCGCCGAAGTGGTTTCCAGCCTGAACAGTCTCTTCTACTCGGTGTTTTCGGCCGTCGTGGAGTCTCTTGACGTGGGGCGAATGGCCCGAGCCAACCTCGATCTCCTGGCGGCGGAAATGGAGCGGAACCTTGAGGCCCGCCGCCGCTGGCCTGAGCGGTTTATCGACGTGCACCACTCTGAGCTGGTTGCAGACCCCCTCTCTGCTGTGCGTGAAGTCTACCGGAGGCTCGGCTTGGAATGGACCGATTTTCTCGAGAACAGGATTGTCGCTTTCCTGGAGTCAAATCCACGGCACAAGCATGGAGTTCACCACCACGGCCTGGACGATTTCGGGCTGAGTGTCAACGAAGTCGAGCGGCGGTTCCAACCCTACCCTGGAAGGGGCGACACTGTGGAAAAGTTCCGGTAAGATGCTGTGAGATCGCGTCTCCGGGGCTTCCTTGCGCGGTTTGAGCGGGCCCCCGCGAAGGGAGTGGCGGAAGCAGATAGCTGCGTAAGACAACCTGGGCCAGGATTTCGGAATGGTCACTGCAATCGAGTTCAACTTCAAGACCAAGACGGAACGGGAGATCGAGCTGAAGTCGCTTTCGAGCGACCCGGGTCCCGATGTCTACTACTGGATCTGCGGAGATTCGTCTCGCGGGGCGGAACTCCAGGAGTGGTTGGACCGACTTCTTCCGGACACCCACCTGGATCTTGGCACATTTGACCAGGAAGAAGAGACGCTGATTTACCTGACCTCCGATTACCTGACTTTCTCCCTTTCTGAAACTCGCTTCTCCGACGGATTGTTGACAACAGAACCGCTCAAGTTGATCCTCGGACACCGTTTTCTGGTGACGTCGGCTGCATCCAGTTCAGCAATCATCCGCCTCGTCCTGTCGCGCTACGGTCAGGATTTCCTCAAGTTTGCGCAGTCACCAGGCTTCCTGCTTTTTGAGATCATTGACATGTTGTGCCTCAACCACCAGAAGACCTACCAGTCGTTCGAGTCGGTCATCGATCGGCTCCAGACCGAGCTTTTTGAGCACGTCAACAAGCGGATCTTCGTCCGGGTGGCGCGGACCATGAAGCAGATGCTCCTGTTCCATTTCGCGATTGTAGACAACCGCGAGATCATCAGTTCGGTCGCGACCCGCAAGTCCCTATTCGTTACCGAAACCACCCAGCCGTACCTGGGTGCCAAGGCCGATCTCCTCGGCCGCCTGAGTGCCGACCTTTCGACCCAGCGGGATGTCATTGCTGACACGCTCAACCTCTACGTGGGATTTGTCAGTCACCAGACCAACCACATCATCAACCGGTTGACGATCATCAGCCTGATCTTCCTGCCGCTCACTTTCCTGGTTGGGGTCTACGGCATGAACTTCCAGTACATGCCCGAACTCGGCTGGATTTACGGTTATCCATTCTTTTGGGTTGCGGTAGTCACGATCGTGATTTCACTGCTGCTCTACTTCCGCCACAAGAAGTGGCTCGATCTCTGAGCTGAGTCAGTACCCGGGCTGTATCACTTGCCAGTAGTAGCCCCATTCACCACAGAAGGAATATCGAGTTCCCACCGGTACCGAAGAGTTGAAACGGACCTGGAACTCCAGGTGACAGGTGTCGCCCAGCAGGAATGGTTCCCAGTGAGCCTCGAAAACTCCTCCTTCGTCCGACGTCCGGGAAGGGACATTCTGGCACTGTGACAGGTCGTATCCGGGTGGAATTACGACGGTTGCCGGTAGTGGATTGGCAGTTTCGATGCTGTCGCAGGTCTCGCCGAAGTAGCGTCGGTAATAGACCTGCGGAGAGTCATACTCGGACTCGGGTGCGTGGGCCACGTCAAAGGTTACGTTAATGGTGCGGTTCGCGGGTACCGTGAATGTCGAGGCGTCATACTGTAAATCAATCCTGGGGCTGGCGTAAACGGGATCCTTGTGACGATGAAGCGGAAGCTCACCGTAGATTCCGGGCACCTCGGTACGGCTGACAGACCCTTCCGAGTCCAGGTAGCTGGACAGGTAGACGCCGGACTCACCCCAAGCGACGTCAGTGACACCGGGTGCCTCCGCCCACGTGAAGCTGGTCTTTGATTCGGGCAGCACGAGAGAGACCCGGTCGGCGTCGCGTTCGACGACCAGAATATGGGTGGCCTGGGGACAGCCCACCGATTTGCGATAGAGAACGAGCTGTTGTGTCGGTTGATTCAGCCCGCTGACAACCGTGTCCGAGACCCGGGTCGAGCGGTTGAAGCGGACGACTTCTCCTGTACCGCCGTCCGAGATGAAGAGGTCCCCCGAACATTGGTCTACCGACAATCCCGTGGGGTTCCCTTCGTAGAGAGTGCCGCTTGGGAATGAGCTGGCCTGAGGCGCTACTCCCCGCGCACCGGTGCCGGCGAGCTGGTTCTGGAGAGTCGATGCCGGGATCACGCTGACCCGATTGGATTCCGCAACCAGGAGATCTCCCGTCAAGCGGATCGATCACCAGGGCGGTCGGAGAGCTCAGACCGGTTGCCAGGTCTTTTGAGGTCTTGTGGACCGGGTCGACGCTGATCACTTTGCCCGAAGTCTTGGCGGTAACCAGCAAGAATTCCTGGCCTCCCGTCTCAAACGGGATCATTTTGGAGACTTCCTCGCCCGGAATGGAGAGTACCTTCTGGACCGTGAGATGTCGTGACATCAAAGATGGCGGTTTCACTTGCGGCGGGGTTTGATCCGGCCGGCGCAACTCCGAGGCCACCCGTTCCCGACAACTCCGCCGTGTAAAGGCGGGACAGGCCCTGCAAGTAGGCGACCGACAGGATCAGTCCCCTCCCGGTCAAGACCTGCTCCCGGGCAAGGAGATCTACTGAAGCCGCCGATTTCTGATTTGAGAACGCTCCCGAAACCGTTACTGGCAGGTCCACGGAAAGTTGGGCCGGCGCCGATAAAGGCCCGACGTTGAGATGGTTCCGGTAGTCTTTGCGTTGCCGCCGGGTTGGCCGTTGACCTGCCACTGGACGGGCCCGGTAGCTCCATCCAGCTTGAAGGCGAACTTGGACGAAGGCTGCAGGACTGCCAGCGGCGGTTGAACCCGGTACCTGGGGATATCTGTGTCGGGCGCGAAGCCGACCGTGACCGGTTGCGGGGGAATGTTGGCCAGCACTCCATTCGTAAAGTGTCCGAACAGGGATGACATGAACAGTGGGACGTCGCTCGAGATCCAGACGAAACCGCCTCCCTGGTCCGCAGCGTCCGGGATCAACTCCGTCACCAGTTTGCTGATTCGCTGTCCCGGCTGCAGCGCGGTGGTGTAGATCCCCAGCCTTGATCCATCCGCCCTGACCGCGACGACCCGGACGTTGGCCGCCAGTGCCCCCGGGTTCAGGAGTGCCAGCCCGGTGAAATAACCGTAGGTCGTCGCGATGTGCGAGAAGATTGCCCGCGTCTTACCTTCCGGCGCCGACGCAACCGCAGCCCAGGAATTGCTTGCGGGTATCGAGTAGCTGACTGACCCGTTGATTGACTCTGCGGTTGACTCCACTTCCAGCCAGCCGTCGATGAGGCCCGTTCCCGAGAAGCCGAACATCGAGGCCACGTCTTCCTGGAGGATCGCACCGGGGGGAAGAGAGCGCGTGACCGGGTTCTGCTGAACGACTCCCGGTCCAAACATATTCCCGTTCGGCTGGTGGGCGGTGATCGTGAGGATGACCGCGGTTTCACCTCGGTTCGTGACGGTCAACTCGGTGAGGATGGGATTCAGCACGGCAATCTGGGGGAAGTAGAGATGTGAAAGGAGTTGGTTGGAGGGGATGGCATTCGAGCCCACCTGGTCTCCGGCACCCGAGATGACGGCGAACCCGGCCACCTGCCGGGAGGCTGATGCCACCAGGTAGTAATGGCTGCCGGGATTGAGATTCGGGAAAAGGCTCTTTGGATTTAGACGCAGGACTCCGTTTGCCGGGATTTCGACCGCCTTCTCTGCAGTGGTCACCGTGGCTGCTCCATCCGACCAGCCAACCAGTCGCAGTGTGGTCGGGGTTTTCGCAGCAGTCGGGTTGACCAGGTTGATCTCCGTTTCATACCCGGTTCCGAGACGAATCTCGTGAAATACGACCTCGTTCGCAAGTGCAGGAAGGTCGGCCCCGTCCAGCGAGGTGAGATCCGGCTTCAAAACCAGAAAGAAACCAGTCAGCCCGCTCGAGTCGCTTCGGGCATCGCACCAGCCATAGCGACCTGCCTGGCCCGTGTAGCCAAACAGGGTCGAGGTGATCTGCGCGTACTGGCGTCCCGAAGCCACAGTTACCGTAACCGGGTTCGTCACACCTTTTCCGCTCAGCAGCGTTCCGTCGGACTGATAGGCAGTCAGGGTGACGGTGACATCTTCATCGAGGGGGTTCACAACGGCGAGGCCGGTGACGGTGTCATCGTAGGAGACTCGCGGGAAGATCAGCCGGCTTTCGCCGAGTACCATCGAACTCAGCAACCCGATAGCCCCGAGGAGGAACATTGCTCGACGAAGGAGCAACCGATATCCGGGATTTTTTTGGTGATCTGGTGGTCCTACTCGAGATTTCATCAGTCTCCTCCAATCAATCATGCCCGGTACCGCTCTGAAGCGGAAATCCGTTAGCAAACCGAAGCCCTTTTCCATGGCTCCGGTTGCCCGTCGGCAAGGCGCCGGCGGACCTTCCGGGTTTGTCTAGACCTCCCCACCTGACTTCGAGGAATCGCAAAGCGCCCTGAGTTGGGTCAGTTGGTCGGGATTTCCGATCACGATCAGGACGCTTCCGGCCTCAAGCCTGGTGCCTGAGGGCAGGTTGTATTGAAAATCCGAAGTGCCGGGAAGCCGCAGCGCGATCGGGTTGAGACCGGTCCGGTGCAGCACCTTGGCTTCCTCCAGTGTCTGTCCCTGCAGGGGACAGGACTCTCCAATCTCCACCTCATCGACGCGAATGGTCGGGTCCGTGCCTCGCAGCATTCGGTCGAGAAAGGTTACCACGTGTGGTCGTAACACCTCGCTTGCCATGCGGAGCCCCCCGATCAGACCCGGGTTCACTACGTAGTCGGCCCCGGCCCGTTTCAGCTTCGGCACGATCGACTGGTCCTGGGCCCTGACCACGATTCGGATATCGGAGCGAACGTAGCGCGCGGTGACTGCGACGAGGAGGTTCTTGCTGTCGTCCGGGAGGTTGGCGATGATCGCGGTTGCCCTTTCGATGCCGGCCCTTTCCAGGACGGTCTCATCGGTGGCGTCTCCTTTGACCGCGAGGATATCCGGGAAGATACTGCGGAGTTCATCGGCCCGGGCAGAGTCGATATCGACAACGCAGAACGGTCGTTTCACCGCTATGAATTCCCGAACGATGTTCTCTCCGGTCTTGCCCGCGCCACAGACGATCGTGTGCTGGCGCAACTGGCTCAGTTCCCTTTTCATGCGTCTCTCCCGAATGTATTCTCCAAGTCGGCGTTCGACGACGAAGGCCGTTACAGCGGAGACCGAATACAGTGCGACGCCCATCCCGGTCCACATCAGGATAATGGTGAATACGCGGGCGCCGTCTCCCATTCCATCGAGGACTTCTCCATAGCCAACGGTAGTCAGCGTGATGCTGGTCATGTAAAAGGAGTCCAGCAGGCCCCAGCGCCCTTTGCCGATAATCCAGTACCCGACCGTTCCGCTGGTGGTGACCCCGACAAGGAGGATCAGCGGCAGGACCAACCTCTGGATCAGGTCGTGAAACAGGCCATGACTTGCGTTGGCGGACTTGGCTGTCATCACTCGGTCCTTATCGTTCCAAGTCCCCCATTGAACCCTGGAGGGCGTCAATGCCCTTGAACGGATTTTCGAAGTTGAATCCGAACAGCTTGGGGTTTTCGCCGATCACCGCGGCCGACACGATGTAGAACACGTAGTTGTAGGTCTCTTTCGGGATCCGGTTTCCGTACTGTTCGAGCAGTTTCCAGAAGTTTCGTTCCCTGGGGTTCTCAGGAAGGCTGCGGACAAGTGAGCGAACATTGTTCTCGCCCCAGTTGTAGGAGGCGATGACGAGCAGCCCGGAAGCCTGGGCCTCGGTGTTGTAAATGTCTCGAATGTACTTGGCGGCGGCCCGGGTCGAGCGGACGGCCTCGTGACGCTGGTCCCGGGGATCGAAGCGGGGCAGTTCGACCAGGGGGCCGACCTCGAGACCGTAGCGGACGGCGGTCGTGGGAATGAACTGCCAGATTCCTTTGGCAATTCCGAAGCGGGTTGCCGGGCCGATGGCCTTTTCATCGAATCCGCTTTCCTGGAGGGCAAGGAAGAAGAACTGGGGAGGGAGGTCGTATTCCAACATGGCATCGACGACGGTCTTCCCCATCCCGGCAGCGGCGGCACGGCGCATCGACTGTTCGAGCCGGCGGGACTTCTTCCACTCGTTGATGTACTCGTAGACCTTGTCCCGGAACTCATCGGGCATCCCCAGTTCGCACTCGCCGAGAATCCGGGCGACGCGCAGGATGATCAAGTCGGACTCGCTCCAGTCCCTGGATTCGTAGAATTCGATTTCCTCGAGGAATCGCTCGTAGTTTCGCGTCAGGTCCCGCAGTTGCTGGCGCTGTCGCTGGATGTCCGTCAGGCTGTCCGGGTCGCCCTGGTCCGTCAACCGGGCCCGCAGTCGCGAGATCTCCAACTCCAGAGACTTCATGTTGTAGAAGATCTCCTCGGCCAACTGGGTCCTCCGCTCCAGTTCGCGGTGTTGCCAGTAGCTGTAGGCTGCAATCGCGATCGTGCAGATAAGGATGGCTATCACGATGACCGCGAAGTGGCGTTTCTTGCGCTTGTCGACGACACGAAATGCCTCCCGGACCATCCGCGTGTGTTCTCCGGCAGAGTGGAGGGTATGGTTGCTGAAGTAGCGTTCGACGTACTGGGTTACCGAAGGAGGCTTTTCGAGAACAGTCAAACCCCGTTGCTCAACGTTTCCTTCCACCCGAAACGTCAGGGTGGCGTCTCTCAATCCCAGTTCAACGGAAACCGCAGATTCCAGCGGGACTTCCGATACCCGCTTCCCGTCCAGGTAGGTGCCGTTGGCACTTTCCAGGTCCCGCAGCAGCCAGACTCCGTCCTGAAACACGACTTCGGCATGCTTCCGGCTGATCCCGGGGTTCTGGATTTGGATTTCGCAGGACTCGTCCCTTCCTACCGTGAAGGGGCGTGTGAACTCGAATTCGATCGGGTTTTCGCTCCCGATGTCCAGGGACACATGCACGGCGGAGAGCACTTTCTCTGCCTTGCCTTGGCGGTCATTCTTCGTCACGAAACAAAACTCCTGCTTGCCCGAATCCTCGTTTCGCCTGCTCTCCTGCAGCAGGCACCGACGTTAGTTCCGGGCTCACTTGTTCACTGTAGCCGACCGGGTGGAACCGAAGATCAGTCGTGAAATTTCCAGAAACCTGGAATGCTGTCGGATTCCCGCCAGAATCGGGTCGTGTTCAAGATACACGAGGAGATAAGATTTCTCCTCTACTGCCATTTCAAGGTGGCTCAATGCCCTGCTGGTATCCCCCTGACCGCTCGCGACACAAGCCAGATCATAGGGTGAAACATACCCCAGTCCGGGCTGTTGCAGAGCTCCGGCAGCTTCGTCCGCTACCGCAGTCATTCCGCCCATGGCGGCAGTTGAAGCGAACTGCGCCAGCATGTTGGAACTCTTCCCAAAGAGATCCAGTGCCTTGCGAAATTCCTCGAGGGAGGCGTCGAACTGGGACTGGGCCGCCTTCACCTGGGCCAGAAAGAAATGAGCCATGGGAAAATTCGGATCCAGGTCGAGCGCCTTTCGATAGCACTCTTCGGCCCGAACCAGATTCCCCGCAAAGTAATGAGGGAGCCCGGTCGAAGTGACGATGGCCGGGGAGATCGGGTCGAGGTGCAGCGCGGACTCCATTTCCCGAACAGCCTCCTCGAAACGCCCCAGAGGCGTGAGCAGATTGACGGCGTACCAGTGATGAGCGGTTGCGTAATTGGGGTTTAACTTCAGCGCCTTCTGGAACGAGCTCTCGGCCTCGTCCCAGTCCCAGTCGAACACGGCCTGGACACACCCGAGCGAAACGTGTGCCTCAGCCAGGGAACCGTCGGTCTCGAGCGCTCGTTGAGCGGCGTCTTTGGCGCGTGGCATGACCTCTTTCGGAGGAAACGCGCCGTACATCCCCAACACGGTGTAGGCGTCAGCAAGACCTGCAAATGCCAGACCGAAGCGGCTGTCCAGGTCGATTGCCTCGGTGAAGCTCTGGATGCTTCTCTTGACTCCGGCCACGGTCCTCCGGTTCCAGTGATGGCGTCCCTCGAGGTAGTGTTGATAGGCTGGGAAACTGGGGCCGGTAACGGGTGGTTTCGATCGCAGGGAGGAAACCACGGTTGGCGTTGAGCCGAGTGCTTCCACGACACGCTTCGAAATCCGGTCCTGAAACTCGAAGACATCCCGGAGGGTCCCGCTGAACTGGTCGCTCCAGATCAACGTACTGTCAGCGAGGTCGGTCAACCGGACTGTCACCCGCAGTTGGTCACCGCTGGTCTGGATACTGCCGTCGAGCGAATTGAGCACGTCCAGGGTCGTTGCCAGTTCGCCCAACCCGCGCCCGCTGTCCTGGAAGCGAAAAACCGAGCTCGGCGAGATGACCCGGAGTTCGGGGAGTCGGCCCAACCGGTTGATGATTGCTTCCGCGATGCCCTCACACAGGTAGTCCTGGTCTCGCTGCGGGCTCAGGTCTCGAAAGGGAAGTACGGCAATGGAGCATTTTCCGGACGGAGGAGAGGGTACGGCCGGGGCCTGGATCGAGAACGCCCCGGTTGTGGTAGGGCCCTGAAGCAGTCCGCGCAGGTCCGTCGCCATTTCAGAAATAGCCTGGTAGCGACTCTCCCGTTCTTTTGCCAAGGCCCGATCGAGGATGGATGCGACCTGGGCAGGCAGGTTTGGACGGTAGTGCAGGATCGGGCGTGGCGGGTTGTTGACGATCGCATACATTAGCGAAAGTTCGTTTTCGCCCGAGAAGGGGTGTTGCGCCGTCAACATGTGGAAGAGCAGAATTCCGGTTGCCCAAATGTCACTCTGGTGATCGACCTGCTCTCCCTTTACCTGTTCCGGAGACATATAGGACGGCGTGCCGAGGATCGTTCCCGGGCGGGTCAGGCCGGGGCCTCCCGTAAACCTGGAAATGCCGAAGTCCAGGATCTTCAGGATCCCATCATCGGTGAGGATGAGGTTCTCGGGCTTAATATCGCGGTGAATGATCCCCCGGGAATGGGCCTTGGCAAGTCCCTCACAGAGCTGGATTGTCAGTCCGGCAGCGTCCTGCAGGGAAAGAGAACCCCGGATTACCCGCTGGCGAAGGGTCTCACCCGGGTAGTACGCCATCACGATGAACATGCCGCCTTCGTCCGACTGGTCGACACCGAAGATCGTGCAGATGTTGGGGTGGTCCAGGGCGGAAGCGGCTTTTGCCTCCTGGATCAGGCGGGTTCCTTCCGCGGTGTCTGCACCGACTCCCGGCGGGAGGAACTTGAGTGCGACGACTCTCTCGAGGTGCAAATCTTCCGCTTTGTAGATGACTCCCATCCCGCCCGCCCCAATCGGCTCGAGCACGCGATAGTGAGATATTGTAAGCCCCGGTTGAATCGTCATGACGACCCTTGGACATGAGCCTTCCGAGTCGTTTTCCCAGGTCTCTTTCTGCCACGACTCAAGCGTTGAATCAAGACCCTCATCTGTCCGCCATCCTGGAAGGTGTGAGGCGAATTCTCTTCGATTGACGCCGACTTTGCAACCTCCGGCGGAAGTGGGAACATAGTGGAACCTGAAGAGGCTTCAACAAACCAGGAGGACGTTGAATGAGTGGGAGACTTTCCCTGTGGCCGCTTTTGATCGTGTCGGTTTTCGCCGCAAGCACCGGATTCAGCCCGGTTTCCGATCTTCTTACACTTCACCCGGACAATCCTCACTATTTCCGATTTCAGGGGAGGCCGACTGTGCTGATCACATCCGGGGAACACTACGGAGCCCTCATCAACCTTGATTTTGACTACCGGAAATACCTGGAGACGCTGTCTCGTGACGGCCTCAACCTGACCCGGGTATTCAGCGGCTCCTATGTCGAACCCCAAGGGGCATTCAAGATTGCGAGGAATACTCTGGCTCCCGCTCCGGGACGGTTTCTGGCTCCGTGGGAGCGCTCGGGGACCCCGGGATATGCCGGAGGGGGAAACAAGTTCGATCTCAACCGCTTCAGCGCGGCCTATTTTGACCGGCTCCGTGACTTGATGGCGGAGGCATCGAAGCGGAGAGTTGTCGTGGAGCTGAATCTCTTCTGTCCTTTCTACGGTGAGGAGCAGTGGAACCTCAGCCCGATGAACGAACGCAACAACGTCAACGGGATCGGTGCCGCCGCGCGGACGGATGTCTACACCCTCGACCGAAGCGGCCCACTGCTGGAGATACAGAAGAAGCTTGTCCGGAAGATCGTCCAGGAGCTTGCCCCGTTCGACAACCTGTATTACGAGATCTGTAACGAGCCCTATTTCGGAGGCGTCACCCTCGAATGGCAGTATGCCATCGCCCGGGAGATTCGGGAGGGTGAGGCCGGGCTGGTCCGGCAGCACCTGATCTCTCGGAACGTGGCCAACGCGGGGCTCGAAGATGTGGCCAGGGGTGCCGGGAAAGTTTGGAAGGAAGATCCGCTGGTTTCTATCCTCAATTTCCATTACTCCAACCCGCCGCTGGTCGTCCCTCTGAACTATTCACTGGACCGTGTCGTGGGTGAGAATGAAACTGGCTTTCACGGGACCGCCGACGAGTACTATCGGCGGGAGGCCTGGGAGTTCATACTGGCTGGCGGAGGGCTCTTCAACAACCTGGACTATTCGTTCGTAGCCGGGCAGGAGGACGGTACTTTTCGATATCCGGACAGTCAGCCTGGGGCCGGGAGCTCTGCACTGCGCAAGCAGTTGGGAACGCTGAAGAACTTTATCGAAAGTTTCGACTTTGTCCGGATGGTACCGACCAACACGTTGATCCACAGTGGGGTTCCGGAGAAGGGGCGGGCCCAGGCCCTCGCCGAGGAGGGGCGCCAGTACGCGATTTACCTCCGCGGAGGAGAAAGACCTGTGTTGACTCTGGATCTTCCAGCCGGGGAGTACAGGGCCGAGTGGCTTAATCCAGTAACCGGAGACTGGTCGGAAACGTTAAACTTTCAGGCATCCGGTTTGGCGGTCACGTTGTCGCCGGACGCTTATCCGGGTGAAATAGCACTTCGCTTGCGACGCAGGCGTTAGATGGAATTTGACGCAGTTTCAGTTGGCTGCCGGGTTGCGGGAGTCTTGTTGTGAATCGAGAGCATGAGTTAGGAGGATCGAACGAATGAAGTCTGAAGAGGTATCGAGACGGACATTTCTCAAACAGTCGGGAGCTTCGGCGCTGGCAGCCAAGACCGTTGTTGGCGTCGGTTCGGCGGCTGTCCTGCGAGCCCAGGGGGCTTCGCAGAAATTGCGGATCGGGTTCGTCGGCCCCGGCGGCCGGGGAATGAGTCACGTCCGGGCGTTGTGCGAACTGCAAAAGGGTGGGGCCAATATTGAGCTGGCCGCAGTTTGTGATGTCTACAGCGAGCACCGTCAGCGCGCCGCCGATTACATCAAGGAGACTGTGGGTAACGCTCCCACGCAATATGAAGACTACCGGGAGATGTTTGCCCGGGAGAATCTGGATGCAGTGACCGTTGCGACTCCGGATCACTGGCACTCGACCCAGACTCTGGAAGCCCTCCACCAGGGGATGGACGTCTACTGTGAAAAGCCCATGACCAAAACGGTTCAGGAAGCGATCGACGTCATGGACGCCTGGAACCGAACCGGGCGTGTGATGCAGGTCGGCGTCCAGTCTACGAGTCTACCGGTTTGGAACCGCGCTCGCGATTTGATGCAGAGCGGCCAGTTGGGCAAGGTTCTCATGTACCAGACCGAGTTCTTTCGCAATTCCGCCATCGGGCAGTGGCGCTACTACAAGCTGACCCAGGAAATGAATCCGGCCAACATCAACTGGGATATGTGGCTCGGTAGGGAGGAAGGGCTCGCACCCGAGATGCCATTCGACCGGGCCGTCTATATCCAGTGGCGAAGGTTCTGGCCGTTCGGTGCCGGAATGTACACGGACCTGTTCGTCCATCGAACCACCTCGATGTTGAAGGCGACCGGGTTGAGGTTTCCGGCCCGGGTCGTCGGCTCGGGAGGGATTTATCTCGAGTACGACGGACGAGGCGTGCCGGATGTAGCGACCGTCGTGGCCGAATTCAACGAGGGCGTCCAGGGGTTGGTCACCGCCACCATGTGTTCCCAGAACACGCCGATCCGGCAGTTGATCCGGGGCCATTACGGAGCGTTCGTTTTTGGAAACGGCGAAGAATTTACCGGATTCGACTTTATTCCCGAACCCGAGAGCATCACCGGTCAGTCCGAGGAGACGCAGCGAATTGAGGTGGAGCCCGAGGTGAAGAACACCACCCTGGCTCATTTCAAGAATTGGCTCGACGCCATCTGGGCCGGCGACCCCAAGGCCTGTAATAATCCGCCCGATCTGGGAGCGGCGGCCATCACTCTGGTGAATCTTGGCGCGCGCAGTTACCGGGAAGGGAAGGTCTTCCACTTCGATCCGGAAGCCATGCAGATTTCGGACGGCGACTCCAGCTGGTCCAAGAAGTGGGAGCGGATGTCTCACACTCGGGCCGAGCCGAAGCACATCCCCGGCTGGAAGGCCGGCGAAGAGGGCAGCCTGCTGACCAATCCCCCCTACCAGAAGTTGGAAGGACCCTGGTACGGTGGAAAGCCTCCCGAAGAGCAGCACTGAGGCCTGCAGACAGGCTCGCAGTCTGAAGACATGGGCACGCGGCTCATCACTGCGTGCCCGTTTCTGGAAGGATGCCGATGAAATTTCCGCAGGTTCTCGTGGTTCTCTTGCTGACAGGTGCGGTTTCCGCAATGGCGAACGGGGCAGGTCAGTCCGACCGGAAGCTCCTCGCAACGACCTGGCCGCAAGGGACGCTCAGCGACACTATCCTCGACCGGGACCAGTGGAAACCCTTCCCGACCTGGTCCGAGCCAGGTGGTTTTGCGGCGATTCCACGGGCCGTACGGGAGGCCCAGATACGGCGGGGAGAAGAAGCTCTTTCGGGAAACTGGGCGCCACTGCCCGCAACGGTTTTCCTCGATTTCGTCCGAAACGGCAACCGGTCCCGGTATGAAGACCTTTCGTTCGGCCGCCGGACTCGGCTGGCCGACCTGGTGCTTGCCGAAGTCCTGGAGCGGAAAGGCCGATTCATGGACGAGATCGTCAATGGGATCTGGATAATCTGCGAGGAGTCTTTCTGGGGTGTTCCCGCCCACGTAGGTGTGCAGCGCCTAGGTTCGGGGCTTCCGGATACGACCGACCCCGTGGTTGATCTCTTCGCGGCCGAAACCGGAGCGCTCCTGGCCTGGACGCACTATCTTCTGAAACCTCAACTCGATGCCGTCAGTCCTCTCATATCCGATCGAATCGTTTTGGAGACGCGCAGGCGGCTACTTGGTCCTTACCTCGACCGCTACGACATGGGCTGGATGGGCTACGAATGGAGAGCGCACCCCGATTCGGTTCGGCCGGTCAACAACTGGAACCCCTGGATCAACTCAAATATCCTGGCCTGTGCGCTCCTGCTCGAGGCCGACCCGGTCAGAAGAATTCGGCTGGTCCACAAGGCGATGGACAGCATCGACAACTTCATCGCTCCGTACCCGGCCGACGGTGGGTGTGACGAGGGGCCGAGCTACTGGGGACGTGCCGGTGGTTCTCTGTACGATTGCCTCGAACTGCTCCACAGCGCTTCCGGCGGAAAGATCGACGTCTTCGACCAGCCCCTGATCCGGCGGATCGGGCAGTACATCTACCGGGCCTACATCAGCGATCCTTATTTCATCGACTTTGCGGATGCTTCGGCCCGCATGCGCCCCGAGGCTCCGCTGGTGTTCCGCTTCGGACGGGCAATCGAGGACCCCACGATGACAGCTTATGCCGCCTATGTGGCTGATCTGGAAAAGCTTGGGACTGAGGCGGTGGAGGGCAACTTCGGCGTGCTGAACCGGGTGCTGCCGGCCCTTTTCTGCCTCCAGGATCTCCTTCAGACGAAGCCTGTGGAGCCCCTCGTCCAGGACGTCTGGCTCGGGGACATCGAGGTGATGACGGCCCGCTCATCCGAGGGAAGCCGGGGAGGGTTCTACCTTGCCGCCAAGGCGGGACACAACGGGGAGAGCCACAACCACAACGACGTCGGGAACTTCATCGTCTTTTACGACGGGAAGCCGGTTCTGATTGACGCGGGAGCCCAGACCTACACCGCCCAGACGTTCAGCAGTCGTCGCTACGAACTCTGGAACAACCAGTCGGCGTATCACAATCTGCCGACCATCAACGGCGTGATGCAGAGTCCGGGACGGGAGTTCGAGGCTCGGCAGATTGCTTATTCCGCCAGTCCGGGACGTGCCGAGCTGCACATGGACCTTGCGGCTGCCTATCCCGAGCAGGCGGCTGTCCAGGGCTGGAATCGGGAGATTGTTTTGAACCGGGGCGACAACGTTACGGTTCGCGACAGTTTTCAAATCTCCGAGTACCGGGGTCCGTCCTCGCTGAACCTGCTGACGCCGATGAATCCGAGCAGTCGGGGAAGCGGACTCGTTGTGCTGGAGGACCCTTCGTCTGCCAGGTCATTCCAGATCCAGGTCAGTGGGGATAATTTCAAGGTAGCGGTCGACCCCATCGAGATCACCGACGACCGGATGACCCACAGTTGGGGCAACCGTCTTTATCGGGTTCGGCTGGTGGCGGCGTCGGCCGATTTGTCAGGTGCCTGGCAGTTGGTTATTACAGCGGCTGAACCGGCGGGAAAGGCCCGCCCGTGACTACTGCGGAACGGGCGCTGGTGCTTGCCTGGAATGCTGACTGCGCTTAACATGAGGTTGGAGCTTGGGAAGTTGTGAGTCCGACCCCGAGACGCGGGCAGGTCAGTCGGGTCGCTCAGATCATTCATCACATTATCATCCAAACTGTTTCCTCCGCGAGGAGACGGGAGGGCTAAGGAGAAACTATGAGTTCGGAATCGAAGTCCAGTTCAGGTCGCCGTGATTTTCTCAAGGTAGCCGGGGCCGGGGTCGCCGCTGCAACGCTGGTCGGCCAGGCTGCCGCATCCACCAATCGAGCGCTGACGGAGAAAGAGAAGCTGGCGAGAATTGCTTCAAGTTGTTGGCCCCCCGGTTCATGTTCAAAAGCCGAAGAGATCGGGCCGACAATCCCGAGGTCAAGGCGATGCGGGACAAGTACGGCGTCATCACGATGCTCGATTTTCCCCAGTGGACCAAGGACACCTATCCCGGAGTCTACCACATGGATTTGTGGTCGGACGTATTCGGTGACCCGTCAGATGACTCTCAGTACGCCGAATATACCTTCGAACGGGACGGCCAGACAACGAACCTACTCCCGGTGGGATCCATCCACGCCCTCGTCGAAGAAGTGGGTTGAAAAACTGGCCGATACTCAGGTGAAGACCGGGCACGGACTGCTGCCACGTTTCGAACAATGCGCCTCAGAACATTGCCGATCCCGACGACGAGAAGCGGTTGGAGGGTGTCCGAGTGGCGAAACTCTGGCTCGACGCGGCTTCCGTTCTCGGTGCCAAGACCATGCGGGTCAACACCGGTGTGAGCGGGACCCGGATCATGCCGGAAGCAAAGGCCGACAAGTCCGGTTATCCCAAGAACGACCAGATTGTCGTCTACTTCAACCAGTGCATCAAGTCGTTCAAGGAGATGGCAGACTACGGTGCCAAGAAGAATGTCATCATCAGCATCGAAAACCACTGGGGATTGTGTGCCAATCCGATGAACATCAAGATCATCGTTGACGAGGTAGATCACCCTTACTGCGAGGCCACTCCCGACTTCTGCAACTGGGAGCACGAGTACAATCTGTTCCACGGCCTGGAAGTGCTGATGCCCTATACCCACCACCACATCCATGCCAAGTACTGGGATCGCTGGGTGACTCCCGAGAAGGACTGGAACAACGTGGCCCGCTGCGTGGAAATCCTCAACGCCCACAAGTACACCGGGACGATCGCTCTTGAGTACGAGCACGGCCCCTGGGAAGGTGTCGAAGGTTCAAAGCGTCTGATGACGGACGTCATGGCTGCCCTGTAGCGGGAACGCGATTCGGGTTTCGGGTCTCTGGGTCCCGAAACCCGAAACAGCAAAACGGTCGCGCCAGGCAGCCTTCCCTGCCGGCGTGTCCGCCAGGCATCCCGCCTGGCGCGACCGTCCCCCGGCAATTCTCTGCCTGGCCTTGGCCTGCCACGCCAGACTGCCAGCCCGGAGTGGACCTTCCAGCCTGACAGCCTAGGCCCCCGTTCACGCTGGAGGAATTTCTCGGTCCCGGGTAACATAACCGTCAGACGCCAGGAGGGAAAAGTGGCATATCGCAACGGGCTGATTGAAGAGTTTCTGGGCCTGGATCCAATCGCGGTGGTCGGGGCATCCCGCAACAAAACCAAACCGGGGCGTGCCATCTATGAGAAACTCAAGGCTGCCGGGCGCAAGGTATACGCGGTCAACCCGTCTGCCGAGAATATCGCCGGCGATCGATGTTACTCCAGCCTGTCCGACCTGCCCGAGGCACCCGAGGGAGTGATGGTGACAACGAATCCGAACCTCTGCTCGGCCATTGTAGCCGAGTGTCATGCCCGGGGTGTCAGGATGATTTGGATGCACCGTTCGATGGGTACCGGAAGCGTTTCAACGGTGGCTGCCCGGGAAGCCCGCGAGAAAGGGATCAAGGTCATCGAAGGCGGCTGCCCGATGATGTTCTGCGAGCCGGTCGACTTCCCCCACAAATGCATCCGCTTCATTGCGCGGGTCACTGGCAACCTTCCCTGAGAGAGCTACGAATTCAACCGGATCTCGAGTCCGGCCGGGTTCTCGACTTCGACCCGGTAGCCCGCGGGTACAACGGCCTGGAGGTCCAACCTGTGGCCGTCGCGCTGCCACCGGACTTCGATCGGTTCACCCGGTCCCGGTATTCGTCCTTCAGCCCACGCCAGGTCGAGATCCAGAGGTCGGAGCAGGACTTGCTTGCTGGAGTGATCGATGCGGTAGCATCCCAGCACGTCGCGAAAGTAGGTAAAGGAGACGTGAGACGCAAAGCCGTGATCGCAGCTTGCCCGCGTGTCGGTGTTCTCCCAGAGCGTCCCTGTTCGATCCGCCATGTAGAGCAGGTAGGAGACCGATTCGTCGAGCATCTGGCGACCGAGACCATAGCGAGAAAGCAGTTCGAGGCGCAGAACGTTGCCCACGAACGAGTTGGCCGGGTGAATTTCGGGATAGTGACCCTTTGAAACACGGTCCGGGCCAAATTCGGTTGCCAGCCGGTTCCAGAGTTCGGGGTACGTCGAAGAATCGGCGACACCGAAATAGAAGGCAAAATACTGACAGACCTCGGTTCGGTTCCGGGTCGGCCTCAGGCCACCGGGTCCGCGAACAGCGTTATCGACGAAGAACTCTCCGTCAAATGACTGCTTTCGAATCGCCTTTCGGACTTCTTCGGCCCGCCTGAGCATCGACTCGTCGGGCAGCATCTGCCCGGCTGCTTCCAGGGCAGCGGCGTAGAGCATGTTACTGGGGTAGTTGACGTCCTGCACGAAGTCGTTGGCAGCCGACCATTCAATGAAGACCCAGCTTTCCAGCTTCTCGAGTAGCCCGTCATCGTTTTCGAATTTCCGGAAATAGTCGAACAGCGCTGTGAGTCGCGACCGAATCCGGGAAGTAGAACTATCGTCGGCGCTCCGTTGAAGATACTCCCGAAGCTGCAGGACGAACCAGAGCGACCAGTTGGGGATGAATTCGCCGTTGTAGTGGTCGGCCGGATAGCACATCGGGACCATGCCTGCGGGCATGTTTGCGAACGAATCGGGTAGAAGGTAATTTTCCAGGAAGTTCTTTTCGACCGAAAGATTACCGGACAACACCGAAGCAACACGCGAGGTAAAGAAACTGTCGCAGAGCCAGCCGGCGCGTTCCCGCGAGGGGCAGTCCATAAAGATGTCCACCGCGTTCTGCCGAAAGGTTTCCCGGGCCGCCGCAAACAGCCGGTTCAACCGATCGTCACTGCAGGAAAAGTGTGCTTCGTGAACATCGGAATTGACCAATTCCCGCAGGTAGACCCGGTCGATGCGGCAGTCGCCCGCGAAGCACATTACTTTGAGATATTGAAGGGTGTACGGCTCGAACGATTCCAGTTCGTACTCTCCCGGCTCCAGTTCCCAGACGACGGCATTCACGCAGGACAGTCTCCTGAAATCCACGTCTCCGTCGCTGAGGATCTCGTCGAACGTCAGGTACAGCCGTGACGACCGGCTGCATTCGACCCGGCAGCCGAAAAAGCCTGTATTGTTCACGCCGAAGTCGTAGATTTCGAACTCGCCCGTTCCCAGACGGGACTCCTGCTCCCAGGCGTAGGCCTCATTGATTCCGGTAATGGAGTCCGTTACCGTTTTCTGCAGATCGAGCGATTGGATGATCTCCAGCTGATCTTCAGGGTAGCCGAGGTAGTCCTTGCCGATTCCGGTCAACGCGCGGTCCTTCCATGGCTTCTCGACCGCGACGTTGGCCCGAAACCGGCCACGGCTCAATCGAAGAACTGGCTGTCGGGAATGGAACCCCGGAGAGGGAACCCGCCGGGGAAGACACTCACCTGCTTTGGCCTCGGTTACGGGCGACTTTCTTTCATGGAGCGGTTTGCGTTCCTTCTTCCAGAGATCGAACTCGGGGCGGAGACGGTATACCTCCGAGAAGGTTCGCTGAAAGCTGTAACGCTGGGTTTTCTGGACCCGCCATTCCAGGGGGAAGGCTTCGAATTCATTTCGGGCAGGACCAGTTGCGGCAAGGGTTTGGTCTCCCCATACAACCTCCGCCTGGAGGAACGCCGGCTGGTTCAACAGGTAGTAGCTGTTGACATTGTATCCGGCAACCTCTACAGCGACCAGGTTGTCGTATCGCTTGAGCCGTCCCTCCGGAATTTCCCACTCGTCAATGCGAAAGAAGCCATGGGCCGCCCGGGCTGGCCCATGCCCGACGAAGAAGCCGTTTACGGAGAGTCGGTAGAGAGATGAAGCCGCAATCCTGACCAAAACGGGCCCTGACAGGTCGGGACTCAGTTGAGGCTGGAAGTTGACGAAGGTGCGAAAGCCGACCTGCAGGTTCATCTCGGACGTTCGCCCCTCGACCCACACGGGCCGGGCAGATTGAAATCGGTGAACCGGCCCGACCAGCCCATCCCGAATTCCCGGAGCTGCCGGCTGGGCTAACCCGCGAGAGCCGCTTCCAACAACTGCCGCGGCACCCACAGAACCTAGAAACTCCCGCCGGTTGGACCGGAAGAGTGTGGCCCCGGTCGTGTTCTCCTTCTGAGGAGACTGTGCTGGTTTCACGTCAGGGACCTTCATATGCCAACTCCTTCGCCCGAACCTCCCGCTGCTCTCGAAAATCTAAAATCAAAAATCGTCGATCAAAAATGGTCCTAGATTGTCCAGGGTTTCCGGAACGCTCGCCCGAGGAGTCGATTGGCACTTTCATTCCCGGCGATGGTCTCGGTTTCGTCGTTCCAATAGATCCGGTCCCCGGTCCGGTAGGCGATGTTCGACAACAGGCCCGCCTTGGTCAACCGGTATCCATAGCCGACGTTGCAGGTTGTTTGAGTGTCCCGATTCTTCACCCCATCGATGAATTCCCGAAGATGACCGGGAGAGTCTGGGATGTGGAGGCTGGGCTCCGGAAAACCCTGAGCCAGTTTCCCGTCTACGTAAATCTCGTGCTTCTCGTAGTTCGTAACCAGGGTGGCGTCGGTTCCCTGGAAGACACACCCGATCCCGCCCATGTGCTCGAACCCGGGAAGTGGGTTGGGGTGCATGGTGAAGAGCAGCGTCAATTCGGGATACTCCAGCATTGCCTCGACGCTGTCGGGAGTCTCGGTGGCATCTTCGAGGTAGAATTTGCCACCATTGACGGCAACACTTCGGGGCGCGGTCAATTCGAGCGCCCAGTACGCGACGTCGACGATGTGACACCAGAAATCAATGAATACGCCACCCGAGTAATCCCAGAAGTAGCGGTAGGTGCCGTGGCTGCGCAGCGGGTTGTAGGGGCGTTCCGGAGCAGGCCCCAGCCAGAAGTCATAGTCGAGCGAGGCTGGCGGCTCCCCGTTGGGAGGATTCCCGAGGCTCTTGGTGTTTGACGTCTTCCAGCAATGGACCCGGGTGATTTTGCCCAGGTTTCCACTGCGCACCTGCTCCACGACCCGCCGGTAGTTGGGTAGATCGTTGTGAATGTGGTTGCCCATTTGAGTGACGCGCTTCTCCTTGGCGGCAGCATCCGCCATCGCGCGGCCTTCCTGGATGCTGTAGGCAAGCGGTTTCTCGACAAAGACGTCCTTCCCGGCCCGGCATGCCTGAACGAAGGGGATGGCATGCCAGTGATCGGGTGTGACAACGGTAACGGCATCAATCTCCTTTAAGTCGAGCAGGCGGCGAAAATCGGAAAAGCCAACCGGTCTGCGGCCCCGAGCTTTCTCAACGATGCCAAGTGCACGATCGAGATGGTCCCGATCCAGATCGCATACAGCGGCGACTTCAACGTCAGAGTGTTTCAGAAAGCCCTGAAGGCGGCCGGTTCCCATTCCGCCGACCCCGATCATTCCCATGACCAGCTTATCGTTCGGGCTCTGATTTCCCCTGAGAAATGCCGGCGCCGAATACGCAACGCCGGGCGCGGCCGCCAGAAAACTCCTCCGACCCATCCTGAATGCACTTGAGTCACTCATTTCTAACCCCTCTCGAAATTCAGATTTGAAAGCCCCGAACTATTGTAGCGATGAGAGGGGACCACGCAACATTCGTTTGACGAATGGCCTGTCGGGCGCGTGGTGATTTGACGGTCAGTAGAGGTGGGGGGAGAAGATGCTCGGGGACTTAGGCCCCGTTTTGCTTTGGAGCCTTGTGCCTGAGCTTGCGCAGCGCACTTCGCTCGATTTGCCGGATCCGTTCTCTCGTGACCGAGAAACGGCGGCCGACTTCCTCGAGCGTGCTCTCCTTTTGGCTTCCCAGCCCGAAGCGCATCCGAATGATCTCTTCCTCTCTTGGACTCAGGCTGCTGAGGACAGCAATGCTTTGATCGATCAAGCAACTGGATACCGCCGAATCTGCCGGGGAGCACTGGCCCGCGTCCTCAATGAAGTCGCCGAGAATGCCGTCTTTGTCTGCGCCGATCGGGGTTTCGAGCGAAATCGGTTGCTGCGCGATTTTGAGAATCTTGCGGATCTCCTTTTCGGAAGTATCCATCCGAGCCGCGATCTCAGCTGGAGTCGGCTCCCTCTGAAGTTCCGCCGAGAGCGCACGGGTGGTCTTGTAGACCGCGTCAATTCGGCTGACCATGTGTACCGGCACGCGAATCGTCCGGGCCTGGTCGGCGATGGCTCGAGTGATCGCCTGGCGAATCCACCAATGGGCATATGTGGAGAACTTGAAACCTCTCCGGTACTCAAAACGTTCAACGGCCTTCATCAGGCCGATGTTTCCCTCCTGGATCAGGTCCTGGAAGGAGAGGCCACGGGTGGCGTACTTTTTCGCGATAGCGACGACGAGTCGCAGGTTGGCCTCGATCAGGTTCCTCCGCGCATTGTCGGCCTGCTGTTGGTTGCGCCTGATTCGAATCCAGCTCTTCTTAAGCTCCGATGGCTGGGCGAGCAGTTTCCGGCTGATTTCCCGGAGTGCTTCGTTTGCGTCCCGCAGTTGGGCCCGCGGGTTCCTCGCGGCGCCAGGCCCCTTCTTTTCGCTCAGTTGGGAACGGGCTTTCGAGACCGCTCGATCCAGGTCGCCAACCTGGTTGACTGCACACTTGAACCAGTCGGTCATGCGCTCGCGGAGAACGTCTCCAGGACCGAGGGCCACGACGTTTTGTGACATCCGCACCCGGCAGCGGGCGAGTTGTCCCAGCAGTGTCCTGCGTTTCTTTGCCGAAGTCCCGGACTCTTGACTCTCGATCCAGAGGCGGGAAGCTTCCTGGTGCAACCGGGCCAACTCCTGGAGAATTTGGTGGGCGTCCGGCTCATCGGCATTGCCTGCTACTGCCGGCTCCGACCCGTCCTCGGAATCCGCGGCCTCCGGCGGCGAAATCCTTTCCAGAATCGAGTCGACGGGAAGATTGAGAAGTTCCTCAACCACCAACCCCGATCGGGAAAGTGTTTTGAGGATCGCGTCTTGGCTCCGTTCAATCCGGCGGGCAAGGTCCACCTCTTCCTGCCGGGTTAGCAGGGGTACGCTACCCATCTCCCGCAGGTAAATGCGAAGTGGCTCCGCAGAAAGGAGTTCGGGATCCGGAAGCCCGCTTGTCCCGTTCCCGAATCGTTTCTGAGCGGCTCGTGGCCGCTTTGCCGGGATCTCAGAAGTCTGTTTCATTCAATCGGCCCAATTCGCGAAGCCAGGCGCCCATGGGGGCGACCAGCTTCTGCCATTCAATGAATCCCTCGGAGGCTGCGCAGGCGTTGCCTCTTTCCAACCCCGAAAAGAGCAGTTCACACAACTTCCGGATTTGCGGAAGTATGGGCCGGCTGATTCATGGAGTGATTCACTACGTTTGAGTTTGCAGGAATACCCGTGCTCTACACACCGATAAATCCTGCAATTGGAATGCCAAAAGATTCTATCGGTTTAGGGGCCGGAGTGTCAACCGAAGGGCGCACTACTCAACACTTGACGGCCTTCTCGTGGTCGCCTCGCGGCGCGCAGGAGCATTTTCAGCGGGCAAGGGAAAATTGGCTACAACTTGGTTCGGTGCCGGTCTAGCCCCAGGTTCGCCTGGAAGGCAAAGTGCTCAAACACCTGGTAGTCCTCCAGAGTGATCGGTCGATTCGAGCGGGCATTATCCACGTAAAACAGGCCGACGACCCGGTCTGAAGAGAACATCGGGCTGATCGCAAACGATTGAGTCTGAAGAACCTGACGCAATTCACCTGGTATCAATGAGTGATAGGGTTCTTCATCGGCATTCATCACCAGCAGAGGCTTTCGTTCGAGGAGGCAGCGAGTGAAGAGGTTGTCTGGATCGAAGGGAATCCTCAGGTCCCGGGCGAAGGTATCCGCCCGATTCCCGAAACCGTAACGGCCGGTGATCTCGGTTCGATTGGGATTGCAGAGTGCCAGGATGATCCGGTCGAAGCCTGCGATCGCCTGAGTCCCTTCCATAATCAGGTTAAACAGCGTGGTCAGGTCACGGTTTTCGAGGATATGAAGCGAGATCTCGCGGAGCAGTTCGAGTTGGTGAGTGCCTCGATCCATTTTCTCGGTCTCGAGTTTTTCCGATTGGGAGGGGACCTCTTCCTCTTTCCGGGCCAGTTCCAGGGTTGCCAGAATGCGGACCCTGGCCGGGTCGGAGCTTTCCTTCTCAGTATCGGATTTCGGGGTCAAGGTGTCCGCTTCGAGACCGTAAAGAGCCGACGAGTGCCGGCTGGTCGTGAAGGCTTGTTGGATGACGTTGTCCGCGACATCTTCTTCAAGTTCAAAGCTCTCTTCGATGTCTTTCAGGATCTCCGAAAGGGCCCTCTCGTACCTTTGGGTATCGCCGAAGAGGTTTTCCGAGATTTCCCGGGAAAGAGCGGGGATGTTGACGGGATCGCCGCCACCTTTCTTTTCCGAGACCTTGCTGCCGTTCCCACTCCGCAACGGAGGCAGACTGCTGGGAAGGGCCCACCGTTCGGCCAGCGAGTCCCCGAAGGCGGACAGCGGCTGCCCGAGCACGCTGCGCTCGGCCTCAAGCCGGGAGATCCCCGATTCCTGTTCAACCCGCTGTACTTCGAGGTACTTTTCGGGCAGGTAGTAAGCTACGGCCAGGGGGCCCAGGTACTGCAGCAGGCCGGCCAGGAAGAGCTCTTCCTTTCTGGTGTTGGGGATGCGCTCGGCGAAAGCCCGGGTCAGGACGGCCGTGAAATAGCTGCGCGCAAGGATTTGTCGCAGGTCGATCCATGGGTGGTGACGCTGAAAGACTTCGACGAAACCCAACCCGAGGCAAATATCCCTGATTACCTCGACTCCGAGCAGGACGACGGCCCGGGAGATCGTCTTGATGCTGCGATCCGAGCGATTGAAATAAGGGGAGTTCGCGATTCTGAGCACTTTGACTGCAAAACCCTGGTCCTGGAGGATCACTCGCGCAATGTCCGTAGCAGCGCACTGGGTATCTTCCCCCAGGCGGATCACTTCGAGAACGGAGCCCCGGAATACGGGGAGATCTCCCCTCCCGGACACTCTACTCTCCAGCAGTTCCAGAACAGTTGTCGTCATCGTGTCTCCGGTCTCGTCCCCACCTGAGGCACCGTCGTCCACTGGACGACCAATTTGCGGGGAGCGTCTTTGGCCATGGATCCGTCAATAAAGATCGGCCCAAACCGGGACTTGTTTAGGGCCGGCGCCACGGAGGGTGCGCTGACGGGTACGCCAGGGCCCGTCCCTCCCCCTACACAATGGATGAGTAGAAGTCGGCAATGCCCTGGCGTCGATCCTCGAGGAACTGGGAGACCTCTTCGAGGTCTTCTTCGGTCAACTCGAGCGCAGAAAGGTCCGCTTCTTCAATCGATGGTGCTTGCACGTTCCCCTCGGAACCGATTTCGAGCTCCTGGGCAAGACAGTTGGCGACCCGCAGGAGCGCCACGTCCTTGGGATTCGCGTCTTCCGGGAGCTCGTCGGCGTGGTGAACGCCGATGGTCGAGGCCATGAAGGAGGGAAATCTCCAGTGACTCAGCAAGGCAGAGGCTACTTCACCGTGATCGATACCGAAGAGATCTCTCTCGGCGTCCTTGAGATAGGGGTAGGTCCCCTGCTTAACTGCGGTGAGAGCGTGTTGGAAGGAGTGGGAGTAGTACTCGCCGAGGACGACTTTCCCAATATCGTGCATAACGCCGACCAGAAAGTGGGCCTCCGGACGACGTAATCGACAATGGTGAGCGAGGTGCTGCATCGTCACGGCGACCGCCAGGCTGTGGGTCCAGAGTGCGGACTGGCTGAATGTCCCGGGGAGTCGGCGAGTCGGAATGGCGGTCACCAGGGGGATCGTCAGGGCAATCGACTTCACTGCCCGCAGCCCGATCAGTACGATGGCCTTCTGGAGCGTTGAAACCTGTCCCGAAAGGCCGTAATAGACTGAGTTGGCCAATCTGAGAATGCGAGCGGTCAGAGCCGGATCGCGATAGATCAGGTTCGAGATCTCGGTCGCGCTGGCATCGTCGTCCTCAAGGATGGCCAGGATTCTGGGGACTACCATGGGGAGGGCAGGTACCTCCTCCACCGTTGACTGGATTGTTCCTCGGATCGAGTCCGGTTCGCTCATTACTTCGCTCCCTTGCTCCTTCGGTCGTCGAGTTCTCCGAGGCGGATTCTGACGCTCAGAATATACGGGGGCTCTCCCTCAATCCAGTGTCCGTAGGTCGTAGTAACAAAGGTTCCGTCCGGAAGCAGTTCCAACCCCGGATAACAGCAGTCCCACTCTTTCTTGTTATCCTTCAGTCGCATACGGTACTGGCCATCGCCGCCGTTGACGAGGTCGTCCCATGTCCCCACCCAGGCTACCCAGTCGCCCTGGGTGGAACTTTCCTTCGCAGTGTCGCGAAAGGTAACAAAGAGGCGACCGTCCGGGGCGTATCGGGCGGTGTGCCGGTCTCCAGTGAGCGTCCACGGCAGTTCCCGGGGGGCGCTCCAGGTTTCCCCCTCGTCGTCTGAGAAGGTGATCATCGAGTGGAACTTGCGGCTGTTTTCCCGGAGCAGGAGGGCAATCCGGGTTCCATCTGGCGAGCGAATCAGTCCCGGCTCACAGAGGTCGGCGTCTGGATTGCTTAGGATCTCGACCGGAGGACCCCAGGTAAGGCCCCCGTCGCGCGAAAGAGTTTTGTAGACGCGAAAACTCTCCCGCGTCCCCGCGTCGTGAAGGAAACGGCCGTCATCGTGGAACAGGGCCATATATCGGCCATCGTTCAGGAGTGCGAGTGAGGACATGGCCACAATGCCTCCGAACTCCCCGATCGGTTCCAGTTCACTCCAGGTCTGGCCATTGTCGGCGGAGGAAGCCATTCGAATGGGATAGAGGCCGGAGAAGAGAATCAGCCGCCGTCCGCCGTGGGGAAGGTAGGTTCGAAAGATCGTTGGTGTTTCCTGGGAAGTCGCCCAGTTCTGCGGCGTGACCAGACGATCGGACCAGGTGATCCCACCGTCCCGGCTCCGTTTCAGGACAATCGGACCGCGCCCGTGCCCTTTCGGGTAGACCGTCAGGATTGTGCGGCCGTCTTCCAGGAGGACGGTGGTGGGATGGCCCAGGTACTGTCCCTTCTCCCGATCGACGACGACCTGGCGAAAGGTCTCGTCCGAGAGGTCGAACA
The DNA here is from genome assembly GCA_963777605.1 of uncultured Acidobacteriota bacterium. Lineage (GTDB taxonomy): Bacteria > Acidobacteriota > UBA6911 > RPQK01 > JAPXNP01 > CAVZRV01. The sequence goes on along the minus strand of CAVZRV010000027.1, from coordinate 298,271 downwards.
GCCCGATTCGGGAGAGTGAGGCAGCGGTCTGGGCGAGCAATCCCGGACCAGGCGAAAAAACCATGACTGCGAGCAGACCGGGAAGGAAACATCGGGTCATTCCGAGGCGGGCAGAGAGGTCGGAACCGATCATGCGGACAAGCTACCACATGGAGTGGCAATCCAGACCTCAAAAACTTGTTGGCTGGCTACTCCACAGGTGTCGAGGTAGTTCGTCTTGCGACGGCTGAATATTGCGGCGGGAGAAATACTGCTTGCCTTAACCGGTAAATCCCGCTATCTAGGTCCGATGCACGTCGAAACCCTGGATCTCTGGGTTTTTCTCGCATATCTCCTGATCGTGCTGGGGATCGCCTTCTGGGTCTCTCGTGTGCCTCGAGATCATTCCCGCAACGCGGAAGATTACTTTCTGGCCGGCCGAACACTGCCCTGGTGGATCATCGGCTTTTCACTGATTGCCTCGAACATCTCGACGGAACAGATCATCGGGATGAACGGGACCGCGTTTCTGAGCGGGATTGCAGTCATCTCCTATTCCTGGATCGGCGCCTGCATCCCGCAGGTGATTGTGGCCAAGTACTTTCTGCCCGCCTTCCTCGAAATGAAGGTGTACAGCATGCCCCAGTTCCTCGAAATGAGGTTCGATCAGCGGGTCAGTACAGGAATGGGGGTCTTCTGGTTGCTGGTCTATGTTTTTGTGAACCTGACCAGCGTGATGTACCTGGGTGCCCTGACCATGGAAACGGTGATGGGGTTGCCCCTTTCGTATGGCATCCTGGCATTGGCCGGTGTGTCCGCCCTGTACACCGTCTACGGGGGATTGGCCCCGGTGGCATGGACCGACTTCATCCAGGTGCTGGTCCTGGTAGCCGGCGGCGTGGTGGTGACACTTTTCGGTCTCGAGGCTGTTTCCGGCGGAACGGGAGCCTGGCAGGGGTTTCTGGTTTTACTGCAGGACGCCCCGGAGCGATTTCACACCGTACTGCCCGCGAGTCATCCCGACTTGCCGTGGCCGGGCGTATTCATGGGCGGCCTCTGGATCGCAGCACTCAGTTACTGGGGCTGTAATCAGTACATTATCCAGCGTGCCCTCGCCGCCCGCAGCCTTCGGCACGCCCAGTACGGGTTGCTGTTTGCGTCCTTTCTTTCCATTATCGTTTCGATCATCATCGTCTTCCCTGGAATCATCGCTTCCGTCCTGTATGCGGATCTGATTCAGAAGGCGGATCAGGCCTATCCGACCCTGGTCAGAGAATTGATCCCCGCGGGGTACACCGGCCTGATCATTGCAGCACTGTTCGCGGCGATCATTTCCAGCCTGAACTCGATGACCAACAGCGCTTCCACCATCTTCACTATGGATATCTACCGCAAGTTCCTTGCGGCAAAGCCGGCCGAGCGGGAACTCGTCCGGGTGGGGCGGATCGCGAGCGCCGTTGCCCTCGTTACGGCGGGGTTGATTGCCCCGCAACTGGGCGGACTTCAGCAGGTTTTTCAGTTCATCCAGGAGTACACCGGATTTGTGACACCGGGCGTGATGGCGATTTTCGTGTTTGCCTTGTTCTGGAAACGGACCACCAGCGGTGCGGCGCTCGCGGCTGCGATCCTGACCATTCCCGTTTCCGCCGGGTTGAAACTGCTCATGCCGGACCTCGGGTTCCTCAACCGGATGGGGATCGCTTTTGTACTGCTCGCCGGCATGATGGTGGCTGTCACCTTGCTGTCGAAGGCCCGCCCCCGGTCCGATCCGCAGGTCCGGATGGGCGAGATCTCCTTCCGGACTCCTCTGCTGTTCAACGTCCTGGCGCTGTCCGTCATCGGCACGGTCGCCGCCCTGTACCTCTACTTCTGGTAGAGAAACTTAGCCCAGGCTGCCAGCCTGGTGGGTCGAACGGGCTTCCAGCCCGAAGTGTGTGGCCGCGGCGGAGAGTGCCGGGCAAGGCTGCCCCGCAGACATTCCAGGCAGGGGCGCGGACTACCCCGGGTTCGCAGGGGCAACGAAGAATCTGCGGAGCAACAGGACTCCGGTTGCCAGGGGAATGCCTGCCAGGCCCACTGTGAACCACATCGTCTTCCAGCTGAACGCTTCCCAGAGGTACCTGCCAAGGGACGGTGCAAAGACCAGTCCGAGAGAGAATGACATCGTAAAAATACCCAAGGTACCTTTACGCGATATATCGGAAACAGGCTGACCGCACGGTCAATGCTTCAGAGCAAATTCTCGACAGGGCATTTGCCCCGATCCACACAGGGGGGCATTTGCGAAAAGATTCTCCAGCCCCGGGTCGTTCCCGTTGGGAGCCTTGCTGAATCGGAGCAGTGTTCCCAAGCGGGCACGGTCACTGGCAAATGAAGCCGGAGAGACTGATTCGGCACTGGTCTGAAGTCGTTGAAAGAGCGTAAGGTGGCTGTCACCAATGAGGAGTCGGAGGAGGCTGAAGTCGGGCTTCAAGGTGTAGAAGTCGCTGAAGGATCCGTCGGGCAAACCTGAAATGACGCCGGCGACGATTTCACTCTGATTGGTGAGGCGCAAGTTGTAGACTATCGCCATATATCGAAATGCGTCGGCCAGCCGGCTGCGCGGCAAGAGCAGATAGTTTTTCACCGCTATTGCGGGCCGTCCGAAGAAATCCCGCGAGCCGGAAGGTTCGTTGGTGCCGGGGAGATCAAACATGACAACGCAGGGGTGACCGAAGCCCGAGCCTGGATTGTTCACTCCGCCGAAGACCAGTTCGTCGCTGCCGTCATTATCGAAGTCGTGAGCGGAATACGATTTGAACCAACCGGGGTGACAGTACTCTCCCGTAATCTCTCCGGTCTGAGGATCAAGGATTACGAGCCGGGAAGGGAACCGGGGTTCGTTGACGGCTACGGTGAAGAAGCGAAGTTCTCCGCTTGCCTGGACGATCCCGGCGAGGGCCGGGCCGAACGTACTGGGCAAGCTTTGGCCATTCCAGGAAAGTTGCACTGACAGCGGTACCTCCCATCGCTTCTTGCCGTTGCCGTCCAGGCCCGCAACCTGGGAATGATGGTTTCGATCTACCAAGAGGACAACCACCTTCACCGATCCCGGACTCTGGCTGTCGTCGAGCACGAAGTACCAGGAGGGAAGAGAAGGATGGGAATGGCCGTACCAGACGGAATCCCACTCGGGAAAAGCAAACCTCCACAGCACATTGTCCGTGGAATCGAGACCAAAGATGACTCCGTTCTCAATCCGGCACGAAACGAGAGGACGACTGTGCCGGCCAGAAGTTGAGGCCGACGACCGCCGAGACGAGGAGAACAGCAAGGCTGGCACCGGCCAGTTTCCACTTGGCTCCGGGACATCATTGATGGCGGCGGAGAATCGGTTTCCTTTATCGGTTCGACCTTGGGGCGGGACGCCATCCATTCCGATATCTCTTCGCGGAAGGCAAAGACCGTGCCTCCTGCCATCAACCGATGAACCGGGAGGCCCTGCTCATGCTCCAATTTCTGGGCGGTCCGGGTGGACACACCCAAATATTTCGAAATTTCCTTCCACGTTTCCAACCGCTCGTTCTGAGTCATCACATTTTGGAGATTGCGCCGCGGCTGATTAAGCCCGCGATCTGATTAGAATTTCGATTTTAGCCAATCCATGAGGACAACTACTCGTCTGCTGAAATCTATATGGATTGTCGGAAGACCAATATTTTTCAGACGCGAACCATGCTTCAGGGTTGCAGAGTTCTTTTGCCAAGATCCGGAGAATGGGAGAGAATTACGTGCCTCGAAACGACAAATGCGACTGTCCGACGAACTCCGAGCTTATGTCCGTTTTGCCTTGGGACTCCGTTCCTTTCTGCAAGACCGTGTCGATATCGGCAGCGTCAGAGACCGGGTGGCCGTGCGCCTCGGACGGCGCGAGCGGAACCTGATCGATTCGGTCGATCGCTGCGTCTATTCCGCGCCTGCCAGCCCGTACCGAAGACTTCTCGAGTGGGCAGGCTGCGAGCGCGGCGACTTCATCGGGTTGGTCCGGTCCGAAGGAGTGGAGGGAGCCCTGACGACCCTCCGGGAAACCGGCGTCTTCGTGACCGTTGATGAGTTCAAGATCAAGAGACCGATCCGCAGAGGGTCGGCGGAATTCAATTTCCGGGAATGCGATTTCGAGAATCCACTATCGAAAGGAACGCTGGTTGGCCGAAGCGGGGGCTCCAGAAGCCGTGGCTTGCGAACGGTGTACGATTTTCGGAACCTCTCCGACAACTGGACGGCACATTTCTTACTCCGGTTTGAAGTTTTCGGAGTTCTCAAGGATCCGATCGGGATCTGGTACCCGATCATGCCGGGAGCGGGTCCGATCGTAGTACTGGCTCTCGCGCGGGCCGGCATATTCGTAAAGTGGTTCTCTCCGGTTACTGGTCGAAGTCTTCTCCGGAACCTTAGGAGTAGGTGCGGAAACAGTTTTGTGGTGCGCCGGGGGAAACTGGCGGATCATCGCCTGGCCGCCCCGGAATTCGTTCCCCTTGAAACGCCGGACCGGATCGTCCGCTGGATTGGTTCGCAACTCGCAGAGTCGGGAAGGTGTACGTTCATGACCTATGTCAGTGCCGCCGTACGAATAGCCCAGGCGGCACTCCGGATGGGAGTAGACCTCAGCGGGACCTCCTTTTCGGTGACCTCCGAGCCGATAACGGCGGCCAAGCGGAAAGAATTGGAGGCGTCCGGGGCCCGGGTCATCCCCAGTTACGCGACGATGGAGGCGGGAACGATTGCTGCCGGCTGTCACAACCCGGATTCCTCTGATGACATGCATGTACTCAATGACACCGTTGCCATGACTTCCTATCCGCGCCGGATTGAACATGGGAATAGAGAGGTTGACACGCTGCTGGTCAGCGGTCTGCTCGACTCCTTTCCCAAGGTCTTACTCAACACCGAGACGGGGGACTGTGGCGGCCTGGAACTCAGGAACTGTGGCTGCCGGTTCGATGAACTCGGGTTCAAGTGGCATTTGAAAGACGTTTTCGGCTTCGACAAGTTGACCGCCGGAGGAATGACGTTCATCGGCACCGATCTCGTCCGGATTCTTGAGGAAATGCTCCCGGAGCGATTCGGCGGGACGTCTCTGGACTACCAGTTAGTGGAAGAGGAATTCGGAGGGCAGACCTTTCTCTGCTTGATCGTGAATCCTTCGTTGGGACCGCTTTCCGAGGAGGCCGTCAAGAAGGTGTTTCTATCGGAATTGTCCAGTGGTTCGGAGGCCAACCGGCTGATGAGTCGTGTCTTGGAGTCGGGGAATACATTCAGCGTGAGACGGTCGCTTCCGAGCACGACGACACGCGGGAAACTGCTCCCTCTTCATCTGAATTCCCTAAGAAAACAAAACTGAAATGAGGAGTCGATATGGCCGAATGGAGGAAATAGGGAACGGGATGGGTTGTGCAGTGTGATGCGTTGGGAGGGTGCGCATCGATCTCCCCCGGGTTCGTCTTTTTGGTCGATCTCCGTGCCGGCGCTTCGGATGAACCACGGGCGGAGGGATTTGATCCAAGAGAGGAGACACGAAATATCCGGAAGGAGACAGTATGCTTGTAACGTTATTGCTTTCCCTCGCTTTTGCTTTTGGCCCATCCGATCCTTTGTCCAATAGCGACGTGGTTGACCTCGTCGGTAGGGGGGTCTCGACCAGGCTGATAGTGGCCATGATCCAGAACTCCGAGACCCAATTCGACACCTCGATGGAAACGATACTGGCGTTGCGGGACAGGGGAATCCCCGACGCGGTGCTGGAGGCGATGCTGGCAGCCGCCGGTCCGCCCGATCTTAGCGACGACGGAAAGCTGATGGTCTACGTCAGCGACAGCCAGTCCTGGCAGATGTCCGGAGGTTTCGGGGTCGGAGACGCCTCAGGCGGAGGATTCTCAAGCGGGGGAGCCCGGCCTCAGACCGCCGAGATCATCAAGACGTTCCAGGAACGCTGTCCCGAGATTCCCATAACCAACGAGCGCGAGCGCGCCGACTACGCTGTTCTCCTCGATCACGAGGGAGGCAAATCCATATTGCTCAAGGACAACAAGGTCGCCGTATTTGGACGTGACGGGACAAGCATCCACTCCGGCTCGACCCGCTCGCTGGGCAATGCCGTCAAGGATGCCTGTGCCGCAATTCTTGTAGCCGAACGTCGCTACTCGCCGTAGGCCCACCCTGGTGTCCTGTCACGCGTCAGATGATGCTTGACAGGACACTAGGGTCCGGGCTGCGCCTCGATCGCTGCCAGGTACGAGAGATCGTAGCTGCCGAAGAGCGCGAACGGGACGACGCGCAGGTCACTTGAAATCTCCAGGTGCCCACCTACCTGCGAAAAGGTGGGACCGAAGTAGGTGTTCGTCGCGAGGAGGTCGACGATTCGCCCTCCTGCCGGGATCGAAAAGGACTTTTCCCCGGTTTGAGCACCTGCCTGGTCAAAGGCCCTCAGTTGAACCTGGGCGGGGCCAGAGCCTGGATTCAGGATCGCCAGACCGGTGAAGATCCCCAGCGGGTTTGCCTGGGCGACGTGCAGTATGTAGGCCTTGGTCGCTCCTTCCGCAATCAGTGGCAGGGTCGAAGCATAATTCGGTCCGGCGAAATGGATCGTCCCCGAGACCAGGGTCGGGACTGGGAACCCGCCAAACCCGACGCTCTGGATAGTCAGCCGCAAATAGCCGGTGATTGTTTCGAGCGGGCCCATCGAGGCGCGATCCAGGTTGAGCAATTCCGCCAAGTCGGCCGAAGCACTTTGCCCCGGGTCGATCGCCAGCCAGCCGGTGCCGATGGCCGCACCCTGGTCACCCAGAGCCTCGACCTGAACTGTAGCCGCAGCCTGTCCCAGGTTAACGAGTTGGATCCAACTGCTCCCGTCACGACTGACAAAGAAATGCGGAGCGGTGAGTTGTTCCGAACTCGGATGGCACCTGGCCCAGAAGGGAGCTGAAGCTCTTCTCGGTCAATTCGTACGCGAACGCCACCACAGGCGACTGCGATTCGATTGTGAGGTAGCCGTTCGAGACGTCAACAGGAACTCCCAGCACGCTGTCCAACGCTCCCGCCAGGCTGGCGTGGGGCGAAGTGCTCGGCTGAATCCGCGCCAACTGGTCCCCGTTGGCCTTGGTGGAGTGTGACCTGCACGTTGGCTGTTGTCGAAGGCTGAGGGTTGAAAACATACAGGTAGGTCACGATCCCCTGTGAAGTATGGGATATTCCCGGCAGGACAAGGATAGGTTGACGGAACCATTCTGCCTCCGATCCCGTCAAGTCGATCGACTAGCATTTCTCGCCCAACCATGAAGAAGGAGCGAAGTTCCTGAGCTCGAACTGCTTCCCAGCAGGGTTGTTGTCGAACTCGGTGATATTGTTCAGTTCCCGGTCAAAAAGGCCGACTGGCCGAGGCTTGCGATTGGCTCGGGGTTTTGGGAAGAGGCAGCCTGGCCGTCAGTCGTGAGCAGGTCGAGTGTGTAAGGTTGCGACCGCGCCGGTCGGGTTCGCGATGGCAACTCCGACAAAAGTGTCGTTAGCGTAGGGAATTCCTTCCAGACTTACCGGGGCCAGGATCTCGACCGCCTGTGAGGGGGGGCGGACTGTGACCTGAACCGTGTCTGCATTTTCGCCCCCGCGACCGTCGCGGGCAGTCAAGCTGAAGTGGAGAACCGAAACCTCTGCCACCTCGGGAGCCGTGAAGGCGGCCACTGCCGAGTTCGCATCCACAAGTTCGACTCCGGGCGCCTGAGTGGTGTCGTCGGTCTGAAGCCAGGTGAACGCCAGGGAATCACCATCGGGATCGTTGCCGCTGCCCGTGAGGACGACCTGATTCCCCGATTGGGCCTCCTGGTCGGGGCCCGCATCAACTTCCGGATTCGAATTTCCTTCGAAATTCAGGCCAAAACCGACGGTTGTCGTGCAATCCAGAACGTCGGCCACCGTTACGAAGACCCGTGCCTCGCCGCTGGTGCCTTCGGGAGTCTGAAAAGAGAGAAGCAGGCGGGACTGGGTCGCAGTTGAAGTCGGTTGCGGGCCACTGGCCGAAGGGCTGATCCCTTTCTCAAGCAACTGGGAGACGTCCCATGCGGCCGAAGCGACTCCGGTTTGGTACCCGCCCAGGGGGCTTGCCCGTTGAGTCGCGTCGCTGAAGATGATCTCGACATTCGCAGCCTCACCGTCGGGAAGGAAGATTTCACCGTCGCGGGGATCCGGCGAGATCGAAACCAGTGAGGGGCCGGCGTTCGACTCGCAGGCACTTTGCTGAATATCGAAGAATCCGGGATCAGTCCCGATATTGCCCGAGTTGACTGTGACGGTGAAAAAGCGTTTGGGTGACTGCAGCTTTGCGGCGGTCGCGGTCTCGACCGCCTGGACGCTGAAGGAGTAGGTGCCCGGGTCCAGTTCTGTAGTTGGGTACTGCAGTGACGACTGCCAGGTCGTCGCATTGCTTTTGAAACTGGTGACGTACTCGGGGCTGATCGGGGTCGAACCGAGGAGCCAGGCAAACGCCAGGTTGTCTCCGTTCGAATCCACCGAGGTGGCTGCGACGTTGACGTTTTGGCCATGAATCAGGGAGAGGCTTTCGGTCGAAAGAGTCAGGGTGGGGGCCGTGTTAGTGCCTGGCGGTTGTGTCGCTGTCGGGGTCAGGTAGGCAATTGCCGATTTGGTGACTCGATGCAGGCCATCCGTGAGATGGAGGAGGAGTTCCTGGTTGATTTCTGCCGTCATGGCGGGAATCGGAAAAGAGGCGATGGCTCCTTCGGCCCCGTAGAGGACTGCCGGCTGGATGTAGACGCCTCCTTTTACCGTGCCGAGCGCCCAATCCGCGCGAAACGAGTCGCCGTCAGGGTCTGTCGACCCGAAACTGTTGACTTGTATCGATTGCCCCGTCGGGATTCGGGCTCCCGGCCCTCCCAGGTTTCCCGAAATCACTGGAGTCGGAGGATGATTGACTCCGGTGATTTGAATGTTTGCCGATGTCTCGAAAGGGGTTTCCCCGTTGGCAGGATCCGTGAACGAGACACGGACCTTCACCGTGATACTCTCCCCGACAGCTTGGTCTGCCGTGTCCGGCGAGATCCAGTAGAGCTGAAGGGATGCCCGCCGTCCAGTGTCATTTACCAGAACCGGGCCCAGTGAAGAAGGGGCCTGTTCTATGCTCCATTGGTAGCTCAGACCCAGGGCGGAATCCTCCGCGTTAGGGATCACCGAGAGGGTGACTTCATCCATCACGCGTTCTGACGTTGGAACGACGAGCGTGTCCACGCGAGGCTGCCCGAAAAGTGTCGCAAAACAGGTACAGATCAAGACCGATAAAAGAGTCGAAACTCTGTTCAGATTCATGCTGGCTGTCTCCTACTCCCCCAGGAAACGTTCCTCTTTCTTTACCTCTCAGGCCGCCGCGGCGTCAATCAGTCGACCCGAGAAATGCCCTCACCCTTACTCCCGGTTGACCTCTGCCTCCGCGCACGATTGATTCCTGTCGAAGAACCGGGTGTCCCGAAGAAGGACCGAACCTGACGTGACGCGCCATGCGGTTCAGATCCGCTCTTGCAACTCGGGATAGAGTTTCTGCTCGCACTATGGGCAGATTCCGTGCGAGAAATGGGCTTCTGAGTGTCGAGCGATGTAGTACTCGACTTCATTCCAGTCCCCCGTGTCGTCCCGAATCCGCTTGCAGCTCGCGCAGATCGGAAGAAGCCCCTTGAGGCTGCAATCCCAGACGAACTCCACGATTTTCACCCGGAACACCGCACGGAGTAGGCGACAAACGTCACCTACTGCAGGAAAAAGTGACGTTTGCCCGCCCGGGCAAGCGTCACTCCGGCTGTCGAGGCCTCGTAAAGCTTAGTCGAGAACCTTGATCTTCAGGTTGCGGAACCAGACCGGCTGGCCTTCCGCACCATGGATCCCCTGCAACCCGATGGGGCCTTTTCGAGCGTAGTCCTTCAAGGCCTTGGCAAATTTGTTCTCGGTCCCATCCGGGTTTCTGTGAGGCGTGTCCCAATCATTGAGATCGACGTTGAGTACCTGTTCGCCATTGAACACCAGGTAAAGACGGCTACCTTTGCAGGTGATCGTGTAATGGTTCCACTCGCCTGCCGGTTTCGCCATGCTCTTGCTCGGCTTCTTGGCATCATAGAGTGCTCCGACCATGCCGATGCGGCCGCCATCGGTGGTTTCGTGGATCTGGATCTCCATGGCGGAGAGCACATCCTTGATGTCACCCGCGCGGAGGAAGACTCCGCTGTTCGCCCCCTTGGCTACCTTAAACTCCATGTCCAGCACAAAGTCACCATAGGAGGCCTTCGTCCAGATCGTCCCGTGACCGATGGCGTGAAGGACACCGTTCTCCATGGCCCAACTTCCGGGCTCAAGGATGGCATTCGAGAGATCGCTGGAAAAGAGATCCTGCCAGCCGGTGGTATCCGGGTGCGAATTGATCGGCAGCGTTTGGCCAAAGGCCGGCACACCAATTGCCAATACGAGACATGCAATCCAGACCGCATTTCTGAAAGAGTGCTTTGACATTATTACCTCCACTTTCACAAGCGCAATTCCCACAACTCTGGACAAGGAATCTACCACTTCTGATGCTCCGGTGCTTGCCGGAAATCCCCTGTTGAAGGAAACCATGGCCATTGGGTCATAGCCGGCGCCTGCAAGGATCTGTGTTCCGAGGACATCGGCCTGGGTCTCGGCCGAGCGGCTGAACTCCAGGAACAAGGCATTGAGGCCGAATCCGCCGATTGCCTCGATGATCTGTCGGGTACCGCCGGAACCGAGGAGGCCGCCCAGGATTCCGAAACCCGCCTGGGCCAGGTAGGCTTTTGACGCCTGATTGGTTCCGTGGCGAAGGGCCACATGTGAAAGCTCGTGGGCCATCACTCCCGCCAGTTCGGCTTTGCTGTCCGCGGCTTCGATCAAACCCCGATTGAGGTCCATGAATCCGCCCGGGAGTGCAAATGCATTGACTTCCTCAGTGTCGATGATCTTGAACTGATAGGGGAAGTCCGGCCCCGGAGTTGACCGAATGAGCCGGTTCCCGACCCGGGTGGCGTAGTCCTCAATCTTCGGGGTGTCCAGGATCGGCATTTGCCGCTCCACTTCCTCCGATTGGGACGGAGAGGAAGTTGAGATTGGATCTAGACGACGCGTCGCCCAGTGATCAATTGAATCAGCAGCACGACGACCGCAAGCACGAGGAGTAGGTGAATGAACCCTCCCATGGTATAGGCGGATACAAAACCCAGAAACCAAAGAATCAAAAGAATAAGAAATATCGTCCAAAGCATGGTTGCGAATCCTTTCTATTGTGTGTTTGAAGTCCTCGACGCTGAGGGGTCCGAGCGGTAGATTTTCCGACGTGAATACTCTCCGTGGCAGACGGAGTCCGGGTTCGATTTGAGCCCAACTTTGGACCTGCCTTCGAATCTTGGATCAGGCCGTTCAATCGCATGAGAGAGGATTGAACTCACCAGCATTCGAGGACTGATTTGACTTAATTATTACATCCGAAGATGCAAATATCCAATCTGGCTTCAGGATGTCGCGTGTCCTGTCCAGTCAGTGGCCCCATTTTCGAAAGAACCCGGGTTTCCCCTTGATCGTGTTCCAATCCTTGATTCTTATTGCTCTCGGATTCTGCTAATCTCATCCGGGAAGAGGCGCTATTGGATGCAGGAGTTAATGACCGGAAAGGGTCCGCTGCCGATCAGAAGTGGAATCGATCATCTGGTGGTGACGGCCGCAAGTCTCGAAGCTGGAATGGACCATGTGGAGGCGATCCTTGGCATGCGTCCCATGCCGGGCGGTCGTCATCCCAGTTGGGGAACGCACAATGCACTTCTTTCGCTCGGTGAGTCGACCTATCTGGAGGTGATCGCGCCCGACCCTGAGACCTCCGAACCCGCCTGCGGGAGACTTTTCCAGAAGTGTTACCTTGAGAGCCCGAGACTGTCCGCGTGGGCTTTCAGAACGAACCGGATCAATGTCGTCGTTGCGGAGGCTGCAGCAGCCGGGTTCGTGCTTGGCGCGGTACAGCCCGGGAGTCGTGAGACTCTGGATGGAGAGGTCCTGAAGTGGCGCTTGACCGACCCCTATTCCGTGCCCTCGAATGGTACCGTTCCGTTCCTGATCGATTGGGGCGAAACCGCCCACCCGGCCAGGACCTTGCCCCGCGCCGGCAGGTTGGTCAGCTTCCGGATCGAGCAGAGTGAGCCCGAGCGTTTGCGGCGGTTGCTGCGGGTACTCAAAGGAGACGTCGAAGTGACTTTGTCTGCGCGGACTCGCCTGGTCGCCAAAATTGACACGAGGATCGGTATCAGGGTGTTGTCCTGACGCGGTCAGTTTCGCTCGGATGGCCTTCTGGAGTCGCCCGCCGGCTTGGTCAGAGAGCCCGCTTCGAGTCCGAAATTGCTTGGGGCATCGATGGTGAATAGCGACGATTGAGTGAAAGGAACGAGTGGAATGCAGCGCGTCTGCGATCTTCCGGTGTCGGCCGTTGGGGACGGTTTTGGCCTATAATTTGAGATGGTCTGTTTCGTGTCCTGGAAGACTGTCCGTGGAACCCGGCTGTCCGGATTTCGAATGGAGGGCTTTTCCGGGCGCGAGCGGCTGGTTGCCCCGAACGAACGGAAATTCGAATGGCTCTTGAGGTGTCGCCCGTGAAACATCAATCGGTTCTAGCAGTCCTGTTCACCCTGGTCCTTTCCTGTGGAATGATTCTCCCGCTTAAAGCTGAAGCAGGCTCGGCGAACGCCAAGACAAGAGCGCTTCCCCGGATCGCATACGCCGGGCTCAGTATTGAGTCGAGTACCTTCTCTCCTGCTGTGACCGATGAGGCAGCGTTTCACGCCAAGTACGGAGCCGACATTTTCACCCGGTATCCATTTTTCGCCGACGGGTCGCCGATCCGTCAGAGAGCTGAGTGGGTGCCGATTCTACTTGGAAAGGCGCTTCCAGGGGGCGCAGTGACCCGTGAGGCGTACGAGTCACTGGTTCAGCAGACCCTCGATGGGCTCAAGCAAAATGGCCCGTATGACGGGCTGGTCTACGATATTCACGGTGCAATGAGTGTGGTGGGACTCGATGACCCGGAAGGGGATTTCCTGGTCCGAATCCGCCAGGTCATCGGGAAGAAGCCTGTGGTTTCCACTTCGATGGACCTTCATGGGAATGTTTCACCTCGGCTGGCGGAGAACACCGATCTCATCACCTGCTACCGGATGGCGCCCCATGAGGATGCGATCGAGACCCGGGAACGAGGGGTTGAGAAGCTGTTGGAGCGGCTCGAGAGTGGAAAAGGGAAGCCTGCCTACAAGGCCCTGATAGCGGTTCCCATTCTGTTGCCGGGAGAGAAGACCAGCACCCGGATCGAACCCGGGAAAAGCGTTTATGCGGCGGTAGCCCCGGCGGCGGCTCAGGACGGGATCGTGAATGCGTCCATCTGGATAGGGTATGCGTGGGCTGATGAACCCCGTAATCATGCCGCGGTGATGGTGACCGGTGACGACAAAGAGAAAGTCGTCCAGACCGCTGAACAGTTGGCGCGCAGGCTCTGGGACGCCCGGCAGAAGTTTGATTTCGTGGCGCCAACCGAGCCTTTTGCACAGGCTTTGGCAAAAGCTCTCGCGAGTGACAAGCACCCGTTTTTCATCAGTGACATGGGGGACAATCCTACAGCAGGTGGGGCGGGCGATGTTACCTGGACCCTGACAGAACTGTTGAAACGCCCCGAATTCAAGTCCCCAGACGGACCTTCGCTGATATATGCTTCCATCCCCGGGCCGAACCTCATCGAGAAGGTGCTTGCGGCGGGAGTCGGAGGGCACGTGGATGGTTATGCCGGTGCCGAAGTGGATTCCCGGTATGCGCCTCCGGTGCACATTGTGGGAACCGTGGAATCTATCCAGAAGGGTGACAAAGATGCGGAGGTGGAAGCGTCGGTTCGGGTCGGAAGCATCCATGTCATCGTCACGAAGAAGCGGAAGCCCTACCACTACGAGAAGGACTTCACCGAACTGGGACTGAATCCGCGCAAGTCGGAATCGTAGTCGTGAAGATCGGCTACCTGCAGCCGGAACTCTACGACATGCAGGCGGACTGGATCATGGCATTGACACCCGGCGGCGTGGACCAGGACCTGGAAAGACTGCCCTACAAGAGAATTCACCGGCCATGTTCCCGCTGGACAGGGCTATGAAGGATCCGGACCTCTCGGCACAACTCGTGCGATCTTCGGATGAACTTTAGAGGCCTTGGACCGGGTTGAGCTCTTCTCTGGACCTGGCGTTGTCGCGGGGTCCGATCGTGATCGGGCGCTCCAGTGTCCCGGATACAGTTGGGAGGTTCAAGAGTTCAAGCTATGGGGTACGTGTGGGCCAGGTCGCAGTTGGTGGTCCGTGGCAGGCCGCCTCAGGCAGAAGTTCAGCTGTACCCAAAAGTGCCGGCAACAGATTTTCCGAGATCATGCGCTGGATAGTCCGAGAGTTCCCGGCTTTGGCAGGAATGAGTTTCAAGTTGACCATCTCAACGAGCCGACGCTGCCGATTGGATTAACCCGTAACGTCGATGGTCTCGCCTCTCCGGGCTGACTCGTAGCAGGCTGCCAGGACTTGCTGGCTCCTGACTCCGAGTTGGGCGTTGATCGACGGTTGGCGACCTTCGATCACTGCCTGGCTGAACTCTTCGATTTCCGCCCGGTAAGTGTTGACCGGAGAAGGGGCGACTTCGAGTCCGACACAGCTCTGTCGTCCCTGTTCGGCATCGTATCCTCCTTCGCCCGATTCGAGATAGGCAGTCATCTCACCGGCTTCGCCTTGACCGATCGTTCCTCTGGCCAAAATCGAACCGAAGGACCCGTAAAGTTCGAGCGCATTCTTGCTCCCGGCGTCGGGGATGCAGAAGAACGTATCGACGGAGCCCAGTGCCCCATTCTCGAACGTCAGAGTCGCAACTGCGGAGTCTTCGGAGGGGTAGTCTTGAACGGTGCTATTGATCGCGCAGTGAACTCTTTTCACAGGGCCGAAGAACATCTCGAGGAGGTCGATGCAGTGTCCGCCCATGTCCATGAGCGAACCTCCTCCGCCGGTCTCGGGCGTCTGTCTCCAAGCTCCTTCGATCGGAGGGTACCAACAAGACAGTTGCGCGCGGGCGAAGACCGGGCTGCCGAGCCGGCCCTCTCGAATCATTTCGAGCGCGGCCAGATGCTGGGCGTGAAACCTCATCATGAAGGCGGTTCCGAGGGTGATTCCGTCCTGCTCACAAAGCTCGACCATTTGACGGGACTGTTCCAGGTCGAGAGTAAGCGGCTTTTCACAGAGGACATGCTTCCTGGCTCTCGCCGCTGCCAATACGTGGTCGTAATGACATCCCGCAGGTGACGCTACGTAGACGGCATCGATGTCCGACAGGAGCAACTCTTCGAGGCTCCCGCACGCTCGAACTCTGAATTGCCGTGCGACCTCGAGATTTGATGCCGAGTTCGTGCCGAATACGGCGGCCAGGACCGCGTTACCGGCTGGCAGAATTCCTTCTGGGATGGTTCGGCGCCGGGC
Source organism: uncultured Acidobacteriota bacterium (assembly GCA_963777605.1). Taxonomy (GTDB): domain Bacteria; phylum Acidobacteriota; class UBA6911; order RPQK01; family JAPXNP01; genus CAVZRV01. Next base: position 282,729 of record CAVZRV010000027.1, on the reverse strand, counting down.
AATTCCACCGGAACCGATCACCCCCCATTTGACGGCTTCTGACATGTGACTAACTCCAAATTTGGGAACAGCTTCTGCCCACTCTTCACCGTTCCGATCACTTCGCAAACGCCTTGATGACCTTGACCAGCCCACTGCCGATCTGGTGACAGTCTTCCCCGGTAAATGTCGGAAAGGCAAAGCACGTAAAGGTATGGCTCTGGTGCCATTCGGCATGGGGCACCTGGACCAGGCTATAGTCGACGCTGGAAGGGGCGGTGTATTCGGCCGACTTGAAGGGAAAGCCGCTCCGGCCGAATGCGTTGTGTTTTCGATATGCTGCCTCTGTGTGGCACTGAGGCCAGAAGACCCTCCAGCAGGGGACACCTTCAGCCGCAGCCGTCTTGACGAATTCGTCGATGTCGCAATTCATGTTCTCGATATCGAGCGAAAAGGCACACACGTACCAGCCGTTTTGACGCTCCGGGGTGTCGACAGGGACAAATCTGACCTGCGGCAGGTCCTTGACGGCATCGATGATGATACGAGCATTGCGTTTTCGACTCGGAAGGTTCCAGCTGTCCATCCGCTTCAGTTCGGCCAGTCCAATGGCAGACTGCATCTCAGTCATCCGGTAATTCCAGCCGAGCATGTTATGGATATAGGGCAACTTTTGTTCCAGTTCCAGCAAGTTCAACCGCTGGGCGACATCGTAACCATGGTCTCTGAGACTGCGGGCCAGCCAGGCCAGTTCCTCGCTGTCGGTGGTGACCATGCCGCCTTCGCCGCCGGTCGTGAACGTCTTGTTCTGACAGAAGCTGCAGGCCGCCATGTGCCCGATGGTTCCTGTCTTTCGACCCTTGTAGACCCCTCCGAGTGCTTCAGCATTGTCTTCGATCACGAACAGGTCATGTTTCGCCGCCAGCCCCATGAGGGGATTCATGTCGCAAACATTGCCGTATAGATGCACGCACATGATTGCCTTGGTGCGCTCGTTGATGAGTTGCTCGGCGGAAGCGACGCTGAGGCAGTGATCTTCGAGGTTCACGTCGGCGAAACGGGGGATTGCCCCGGCCTGAAGAATTGAGAAACTACTGGCGATGAAGGTGTAACTGGGGACAATGACCTCGTCTCCGGGGCCAATACCGAGAGCCGTCAGCGCAACGTGAAGCGCCGAGGTGCCGCTATTCACGCTAACGGCATATTTGCTGCCCTGCCAGTCCGCAAACTTCCTTTCAAACTCCATTCCCCTTGGCCCGGTCCAGTAATTGACCTTCCCGGAACGCAGCACCTCGGTGACGCTCTTAATGGCCTCCTCGCTGAATTGGGGCCAGCCTACCAGTTCGTTGACCACACTTTTCGGTCCACCAATTATCGCGAGCTTGTCCATATCAAATGGATCATCTCCGAAATCTGGTGGAATGACAAGGTTCCATCCTGGAACAAGAAAGGGACAGACGCGGTTGAAGGGGCTGGAGGGATTGCGTTGTATCGAAGCTTTCTCTACACTCGCGATCATGGGAATCGGCCGTTTTCTCTTCTGTGCCGTTTTGGCAGTGTCCTCGCTTGCGATGCTTCAAACTCCCCATCAGCCCAAGGTTGCTCCGGGTCCCGATGAGCCGAACTGGTGGGATGTCCTGCGCGATGTCTATGGCCTGGGTATGTATGAAGACCTGGCCAACCCGGTCAAGTCACCGGAGGTTGCGACACCGGGCCTGTTCAAGAAAGCCGGCCCCGGCATGGTTGTTTTTGAGCCCGTTATCGCGCTTGGCACCGAGAATCCCACCCATGGCGGCTGGTACCTCAAAACAGAAGAATCAAGCCCCCCGGTGAAGGAAGAACTCTGGGTCTACACCGACAGGAACACGCCTGAAGAAATCAGATCTCGCCCAGTCCGGAAACCCGTGCTGAAAACGGGGTCCCGAGTCGAATTCGATCCGGGTGATCAGGCCTTCGGTGTCTGGGTGTTGAACGACAGTTTCAGTTCGGATTTCGGGGTATTCTCGGAACCCGCACTGGTTGCGCGATTCAACACCAGGCTGGCTCCGCAGCCTTACAAAGCGATGATCTACGCGCTACCGAATCGGAACTCGACCTACCTCATCGGATGGGAATACTCGACCAACGATGATTTCCAGGACGTCGTTTGCACTATCCAGAACGTCGATCTGGAGCAGTGACGTCTGGAAGCGGCCTGAAATCGTGCATCACCTCGACGATTGAACGCTTCGGTGGTCAATTCCATCTCACCGTTATAGGGTGACTTGATTGTAAGCAGGGGGTTGCCTCGAAGTCCAACGAGGAGCAGCGGTTCGACTGGAACCGTTCACCTGACATGTCACTTCCCGTTTAGGGGTATTTTGGTTGCTGTTCTGGGAAACGATTCCAGGCGGGAACGGAGGGGGCCATGAAGAAGCTGGTCTTGGGCGTGCTCACCATGTCGGTTCTGGTTTTGGCGGTGAGCGTCTTGTCCGAACCTGGAATCGAACGGCGCCCTGAGACGGCCGCGGTCGGGGAGACCGAGTCGTCGCTGATCCGGTTTCCTACCTTCCCCACCTGGGATCCGGCCAGGGCTTGAGCTCGGACATCGTTCTCACCAATCCTTCGACCTCTGAATTATTGACGGGTTTCGTCGAGTTTCGGGATGACGACGGCTTGGAGCAAGAGCTCGAAATCGTTGGCCTGGGCCCTCGAAGCTCGGTCGATTTCACAATCCAACCCCTGGGTGCGGTGACGATTCAGACCGACAGCAGCGGGGAGCTTGCGACTGGGTCAGCAGTGATCCACGCCAGCCTTCTGCCGGGAGCGGTCGTCCGCTTTGGGATCCCGGAAATCGGGATCGCGGGAGTCGGGACGAGTGTGCCCGCCCAGGCATTGGTCGTCCCCGTCCGGAAGCGAAGCGACGGTCTTAACTCCGGAATCGCGTTTTCCAATCCTTTCGAGTGGCCGGTATATTTCAATCTGATCCTGTCCGACAGCGAGGGCCGGAAGGTCGCCACGGGCGACTCAATCGAACTTCCCGCTGGAGGACACCTTGCCCGCTTCTTCAATGAACTCTTTCCCACCGTAACCGCCCAAGTGTTTGAGGGAACCGCCGCGGTAGAGGTGCGATACTCGAGAGAAGTTGCCGCGACAGCCCTCGAACTGGGGCCGGTGGCGGGCCAGTTCACGGCATTGCCGGTCGTCGCGAGACGGGACCGAGGCTGGAAATTCTCGAATCTGCCGGAATACATCGTTATCTGTATTGTTGCCACTTCAACCGAGCCACCCGTTTACTATGCGGGCACCTGGGGTTTCGGCGTTCTGAAATCGACTGACAGGGGGGAATCTTGGCAGCAGGTAATATCCTGGACTCTTCAGTCAAAAGGTCTTTGCATTGGCGGCCGATCCGCAGAGCCCTGAGACAATCTATGCGGGAACGTTGGTCGGGCTGTTCAAGAGTCCGAATGGGGGCGCCAGTTGGACTCGCGTCTTTGACAAGGACGGCGTTCAGTCTGTACTGATCGACCCGGGCACCCCGAGCACGATCCTGGTCGGGGGGACCCTCGACAACGGGATCTATCGAAGTCTCAACGGCGGAACCACCTGGGCGAAGGTCAGTTCCGGGGATTCGATTCGTGACGTTCGGGCGATTGAGGCGGACCCCCAGGTCCCGACGACGCTCTACGCCGGGGTCGGGAGTCCTCCCTATTTCTACAAGAGCGTGGACGGCGGAACCACCTGGACGGTAACCGGAAATGGGCTCGAGGGGTCGATTTCCTGCATCGCGGTTGATCCGTACGATTCCTCCATCGTCTATGCGGGCAGTGGATGGGTCTTCAAGAGTACGGACGGAGGCGCGACGTTTGAAAAGATCGTGGCCGGGCTGACCAGCACGACCTACCGCTCACTCGCAATTGCCTCCGACGATTCCCAGACGCTGTATGTTGGAACCGGTGATGGGGTGTTCAAGACCGTCAACGGCGGGTCCCTGTGGGAGCCGATCGGACTCGATGGCATCGAGGTGCCCGGCGTTTTGGAGGATCCTCAACTATCCGGAACGCTCTTGGCTGCAACTCTCGAGGGAGTGGCTGTCCTGGAGGAGGGTGACCGGCAGATCCAGATCCCCCATTTCGGCAACGGGGGCGGTCTCAGCTCCGATTTCGTTCTGTCGAATCCCTCCTGGATCGAGAGCGTGTCGGGCCGCCTCGAGCTGTTCGATGATCAGGGTCTCCCGCTGGTTACGTCGGGATGTGCTGAAGAGTAGCGTGGTTCTTCCAGTTGCCGCCCGGATGGGTTTGCCGGGTATGGCTGCAGGGGCTGAGGCCGCAGCCGAGCCCGGGCCGCAGGGAGAATCGAATGGCGAAAACTCGCGCTTGCGGGAGCGACTGCTCCTCGACTTCGGATGGCGATTCCACTTGGGCAATGCCGACGATCCCGCGAAGGACTTCGGTTTCGAAAACGGCCGGAATGATTACGGTGGAGGCAAAATCGCCCGGTCTGACCTCGGCGACCGGGTTTCCTTCCGCGCGGGAAGGACGACGTACACGGGAAGGGTGTTCGGCGATCGCATCGAGTTGAACCGGGAGACGCCACCGTTCAGGCTGCCCGGCGCGATTCCGAGCCGTGAACCGGCGGGCCCGCGTCCCGCGGTCGGCCCTCCACCCGACGGCACCGACCCCTCCTTCGGTCCCGGCTTTGGCGGCGGCCGTGGGCGGCCCCAGGAACCGCTGATCCTGCGGCGAGTCGAACGCTAGTGACAGGTCAGCCCCGCCCCCGGCGGCGCCGGATCATTCAGACGGTGAAACCGGCCCGAAGTGCCCGGCGAGCGCGGCTTCGCCTTCCCCAGGCTCTGTATTCGGGCGCCGATTTCACGGCCGTCGAGCACACAGAGGCAGGCCCTCACCGGGCCTGCGTCCACGGCTCTCTGCCGAACAGCCGGGCCGGCGCCGGGCCGTGAACCCGGGGGCGCGGCTTTGCCTTTCCCCCGGCTCTGTGTGCTGCGCCATCCTTGCGAACTCACCCCTTTCCCAGCATCGAACCGATTTTCCAAAACCAGTTCATCCAGGTCCTCGAGTGCATCCAGATGGAGTTTCAGTGCAGAACTCAGAACCCGGGCTTTCCTCGATCGCTCTGAATCGGAAACTTGCACCAAATTCACGGTTGCCATTTCTGTCACCTTCACTTAGGCTTTTATCAAAATCGATAATGCGGCATTTGATCGCGTTCTCTGATAGTGCCTGCCGAGCATCAAATGTCACCAACTCCTAAGGAGGAAATCATGAAGGCATGTCGCCTCACCTGGGTCGTTTTCGCTCTGGCGGCCGCGGTCCCGTTTTCGTCATGCACTAGCGCCGACTCCATCGCGTCATTTTCTGACAATCAGGTGGTGCCGGCCTCCGAAATCAAGGACGTCATCAGTGCCCAGTTCGCCGTAGACGGCAGGCAGTTGACGGTGACGATGAGGTCGGACGCCGCGATTCCGGCGCCGACGAGTGCGACGATCCAATTCCCGTCCGAGATGTTCAACAGCTTTACGGACGGAGGGATCAAGTCCTTTCTGGGCATCGCCGGGCTCTACACCGAAAGTGCCCAAAAGGGTGCTCCACTTTTCTGGAGCAGTGCCACACAGGGGCACTTCAACCTGCCCCGCGCCGCTCAGTTCAGTGTGAACTCGGGGAGGTTGAATGTCACAGCTACAGGCTCCCCGTTGCCCGAGATCCCCGCCGGACTCTACACGATGAATTTCCTTCCCGGGGTCTTCTCCCTGGACGCAGGCGCCCACAACGTTTCAGCCGGAATCACATTTCCTGGTGCGCAGGTGACTTTGAACAAGCTCTTGTTGATCCGAAGTCAGGTAATCCCGCATTTCGGGGTCGCCGCCCTGTCGGAACTCGAACTGGTGACCCGTCTCGTGCTGAACAACCCGAACGGGGAGACGAACCAGGTTCAGGTGAGTTTCTTCGGCCAGGACGGGAGCCCGCTGCAAGTGCAGGTTGACGGCGAGGTGGTCAGCGAAAAGGTGTTCACAGTCTCCGGCCGGGGCAGTCTCCAGTCTCTGATCTCAAGTGTCGGGGGAAACACCTCGGTGGGCTGGATGTTGTTGACGAGCCTGAGCGATCTGACGTTTCGGTCTGCGGTTATCTTCTCGGCCAACACTCCGGCTGCCGGCGGGGCCGCCCCGGAGGCCGTGAGTGGGGCCCGTTTGAATACGGAAGCGGGGATCTCGAGCAGTGAACTGGACACCCGCCATGTACTTCGGGTCAATTCCTTCCAGAACGGACTCAACACCGCTTTTGCAATCGTCAATCCTACTGACGCAGACGCGCACATCAGGCTGCTCCTCAAACCCGATGCCGGCGGCGAACTGGCCGCCGATCCGTTAAGCCTGACTGCCCATAATCAGACGGCGCGCTTCGTCACGGAACTCTTCGATCTTCCATCCGGCAGCGATCTCGAAGGCAGGCTGCTGATTTACAGTGACACGGATCTCGGCGTCACTGCGCTGGAAACCGTAAACGGAGAACCGTTCGCCAGCCTCCCCTCCGGGACTCCAGGGGATCAGTGAGCCTCGACCGGATTCAGATGACCTGAAACTTCACCTGAAGCCTGGACCCTGGGTCCATTTGAAACGTGGAATGGCACGGACACAGAGCCGGGGGTAAGGCGAAGCCGCGCCCCCGGGTTCACGGACCCAGTTTCACTCTGCGAATGGTCCGGCGCCGCCGGGGGCCGGGGTGACTTGAAACTTCATTTGGAGATTTCGAATTGCAACGCCAAGTCGCGAAGGCCGCCAAGGGTCGTTGGTGTTGAAAACAAAGGAAGATCTTCGCGTCTTGGCGGTTCAACCCATGCCGTGGCAACTTCACTCTCTGAATGATCCGCGGGGAGCGCGGGGGCCGGACCGACCGGAAACCGTTCTTTGGGGCTGGCCAAGGAGGGGATGGGCCGCTTGACTGGAACCGGGCACGGACCTGGGATATGAATAGTAATGATGATTATTCCGAGGGTTTGCAGTCTTGCTGCCGTTTTGCGATCCTCTTGCGTCTGGCTCTCTGAGTCAGTTTTCAAAAGATGGTTGTTTATGGTTGAACTCAATTCCCCCAGATTCCGGGTTGCCCTCCGCGGGGTGCCCATTGGGGTCCTTGCCCTCTCGATTCTTGTCGGGATGGGTGTGTGGGCCGAGGGAATGCAGGCCCCGGGCGCCCAGGACGACAGTCAGGGCCAAGCGCGGTTTCAGGTCGATGTGAAGGCCGCCCTCTACGAAGTTCGGGTCACCGACCAGCAGGGAGCCCCGGTGACCGGGTTGCCCAAGGACGATTTCTCAGTTACCGAGAATGAAAAATCGCGGCCGATCGTCTACTTCAACGAGTTGAAGGACCGGCCCATGAGCCTGGCTGTGCTGCTCGATGTGGGATCGGGAATGTCCCGGGCCAACGTGGAAACCGGCAAAGACATGATCTTCAATCTGATCCACGCACTCGACCGTGAGGACGAGATCTTGATCGGGATCTATTCCGATATCACCCAGGACTCGAATAGCGAGGTCATGAAGCGTTTCTACGGCACCGACAAAGACGTGGATTTTCTGTCCCCGCTGACCTCGGATCGCATCAAGCTCCTTCGGGCAATCGAAAACATCACCATCGGAGATCGGCCGGGACGGACCGGTGCCGTCGGGCGGACGATCGTTCCCCCGGGCAGTGAAGGCCCGGCGGCCGCGCTGGGTATTGATTTCTCCTCGAGCAAAAGCGTGACCGGTCTGGCCGTCGATGAGGCGCTGCTGCGACTGCGAAAGGCTTCCGCTTGAAACTCGGGCTGTGCTGGTCATTTCGACCGGGTTTCTCAAATCTTGGAGAGGGGACGCTCGACCATCTGGAGGATGCCGAGGCGAGTTTTTTCGGCGTCGGTTTCAGCGACAAGCTGGGGAATCTTCTCGACCTCGGCTCCGATCGGTCCGCCCGCAAGGATCTCGTCCGCAGTACGGGTGGCGCCGAGTTTTCCGCCAAGGACGATTGCCGGGCAAGATCGATCGCCTTCGAGCCACCCTCGAGCACTCCTACCTGATTGCCTTTGAGCCGGGAGCGTCAGGGATCGAGTGAGCGATCCGAGGTGGTTTTCCGAGGTGAGAGGCCGAACGAATGTTCAAATCACGGCAGGCAAGCGATCGACGAAAGAGGCCGGCCGCTGGTGGCAAGGTCAATAACCGGGCCGCGGGCGAAGAGCTTTGAATCGAGCCAAGTCTCTGATCGGATTCTTGACTCGACCTTCTCGTATCGGCTCGGGGAGTCCGGTTGCCGGACCCTGGTAAGTTCGTCCGGTCTTCCTTGAAGAGGCTGCCGCTCGAACCAAGTCCAGACCTGCCTGAAAAGTCCATTTCAAGGTCGTTTGCCGAAAAGGATCTCTCCGATGTCATTCGAATTCCCTTGAGAGGTCAGGCTCAGGCTTTCACCCTCGCCGAGGACAAGGGGCGGATCGAATGTGAGTTCGTTTCCGGATGCGGTGACCCCGCTTCGGCTCGGTGGAAGATTGACCGGTTGACCGACGGACAGTCGGGTCAACTCCAGCCTGCCGAAGTCGACCTTCAGGCGAGCTTCGCGTTCCCCAAGCTCGACGCTTCCCCAGGCCGTCCCGGTTGACCAGAAGGCGAAGAAATTATCCCGGTTCAATTTCGGCTCAAAGCTCATGAACCGGTTCACACCGTCGTATTGGAACCCGGACAGAGCGAGAAGGACAGCCCAGCTCGACATGGCCCTGGCGTAATGGACGCCCGACTCTTCCTGTTCGAACGGGTTGCGCCGGTAGCCGTCATAGCGATCCTGGACCGCCTTCACCACCGCGAGGCCCTCGTCGACGTGGCCGGAATAGATCAGGGAGGCGGCAACCTGGTATTCCACCCCGGACCACACTTCATCCGAATAGACGAATGGGAGCAGGGGACGGTCTCCTCTGGGCCATGAACAGAGAACCAGCCCCGCCTCGTCGTTGAGGGCATAGACCCGCTGAACGTTCGGAAGGGTGCGCATCTCAGTGATGAAGTTGTTCCGGTAGATCTCTCCAATGGCGTGGTCCACCTTGGATCGATCCAGGAGGTACCCGAGCCCGGAGACAAAGGCAAGGTACTGCCCCAGCAACTGGTCGGCCAGGCAGCCGTCGCCGTACTGGTATTTGGGAATAGCTGAACCATCGGCGGCGCGGTGGAGCCAGTTCGTAGTCGTCTTCCCTGCCGGCGTCAGGATCTCTGGTGATGATCTGAATGAAGTAGTCACCGTTCCAGAGCCGCTCTTCAAAGGCCTTCACCCCTTGCTGATAGACGACATCAAACTCCCTGGCGGAGTCTGGTTCACCCATCGCACTGGCCATTTCGCTGCAGGCTTTCAAAGCCGCCAGATAGAGCGAACCGGTCATCGAGTTGGGCCCGAAGAAGCTGATGTCGTAAGTGTTGTTCTGCCGTCCGGTCAGCAGGCCGGTTCGATCGGGATCCCAGGCCTTCTGCCGCTCCTGGTATCGAAACCGCTCATCCGCCACCCGGCCCGGCCCATGCCAGGCGAACTGGATTGCCTTCTTCACCTTGGGCCAGATGGAGCGGAGCCAGTCCGTGTCTCCCGAAAATTTCCACTCGCGAAAGGCCCGGACGATGCTTCCCATCTGACCGTCGGCGGCCGGGGGTTCGTCGAACCAGTAATCCCCCAGTGGAAACACCGCCCGGTGGGCCTGGAAACCGTTGTCGAAGGTGTCGTGTCGAAACTCGACTTCGCGCATGCTTCGCTCCAGGGAAGGGAAGAGGGAAGCCAGGGTTTGCTCGTAGTTCCAGACGTGGGTACAGGTCCCAGGGCAGCACCAGCCTGAATTGCCGACTCCTTCAAAGCCGTGTGCGTCGCCGTCCCGCGTGACCTGGATGAGCGGCGACTTGAGTGTGGCCGCCTGAGTCGTCAGGGATTCCTTGACGAACCCGGGTACTGACGAGGACTGCAGGATGTCGGTGAACTTCAGGGTCTTCTCGAACAGCCCATCTTCGTGGCTCAGGAAGTTAGCCAGGACATCCTGCTCGCTCGAGAAGTTGTTGGCGTAGTAGTTTTCGAATGTCCTGCCGGCCGCCTCCCGGATTCCAAAGGTCTCGCCTGTCGTGAATACCCGCTTGGGGAAGTACCAGCTGATGTAGAAGGGAATTCTGGCTTTCTCCCCCGGTTCCAGCTGCAGCGAGACCAGGATCGAGCAGTTTCGACCCGAGACCTGGTCATATTCCATCGGCTTGTAGGTCGTCAGCCACCGTTCGGAAACCTCGGGGATGTTACCGTCATCACTGAAGTCGTCCCAGAAGATCTGGGAGTCGTCCCGCCACCGACCTGGATACCAGTGGGTTTGAACCGTCGCCTTCGCGGCTGTCGTCGCGATGATCATTCCGCCGTCATAGTCTGTTTTCATGCCTCCGAGAGCGGCGAATCGCAAGCCTTTGACCGAACCATTTTCGTAGCTCTCAGTGACAATCTGCTCGGCTTTGATTGGATTCTCCAGGTTCAGAGCGATTGACAGGGAAATCGGCTTATCGGAGCGACTCTCAATCTCCCAGTAAAAAGCGGCAATCGGGTAAGAGCTTGAATCCAGATCCAGCGGGATATACGGATTGAATGCCTCCAGCTGAATGTCCAGGTCACGAAGGTCCTCATCCTGAAAGGTCCATGAGGGAATGGGAAAATGATTGGCGAACGTCACGTTCCTGAATCGCGGGAGTCCCCAGGCGTAGGCGTGGGTGGTTTGGGTGAAGGGAGGTATCAGTTCCCGCTCCAGCACTTTGGCGACCGGAGTTGAGGTTCCTTCCCGGGCCCAGATCGAAAAGAAAGACTTGATGGGCCTTCGAACCCGGTCCGGCCGGTTGAACACCTCGATGTGCTGAATATCTCCGCGCCCACCCATCAGGATGTCGCCGGTTCCGATGCCCCCGATGGGAACCCGCAATTGCTTCAGATGGATCCCCTGGTATTGCTGGTAGTCCTTCGATTCTGCCGCATTGCCCTTGGCCGGCGATCGGAGAAACGTGAATAATCAGGGTTGCCCAGTTTGCGGAACGCGCAACCCCGGAACGGACGCCAAAACTCGTCTGATCAATCGTTCGCTCCATGCAGGCGTCACTCCCCGATCTCCTCAAGCGTTGCCCGTAATGTCTCCAGAACCGCTCGGTCTTTCGGCTGGTCAACCTCTTCCTTGACCTCGATCAGTGCCGGCAGACTCAAAACTCGAAACTTGACGTCGCCAACCTCCATTTCTCCTGCATACGGCAACAAGGAATCGTAATCCCGCTTTCTACCGACGCTGCCCAGGACGTCAAGAGGTCCCAGATCAGTCATCAAGAGTTGATGCCCCTCCGAGAGGAGGTGGGAGTCCTGCGGCTGCAGGTGTCGATCCCCCTGCCCCCGATAGTGAGCATTGAGAAAAGCCAGTGCAGCCTTCAGTCGAGTCACGTTCTCCGAGGTTCGACTGTGCACAATGTCAAGATCAAAGGTGGCAACAGGGGCTCCGCGAAGCACGGCGCCCACACCTCCAACCACGATGAACTCAACATCGAACCGAACGAGAACGCGCAAAAGCTCGCGGAAATCAAGCTTGGGACTGACCATCTTTCAGCCTGTTCAACGAATCGACCGCCTGTTGCAGGATTGCAAGCCGCTCCGCTGGGGAGAGTGAAAGCATCCACTGAATCAACGTCCGATCCACCCCGTGGGCCGAGCGCAAAGACAGTATCTCTGACGGAACCACTGCCTGCCCTTTGTCCTCTGAAGCCATTCTCCGGAGATTCTAGCAGTTGCCCGTGAATATCGCGTCATAAGCAGACTCGTGCAACAATAACCCGAAACTCGCAGGGTGCGTTGCCGAACCTCGGAGGGGAAACCGGCTCTCCCAGGATCGCCTCTGCGCCCCTTCTCCCCTGGGGCCCTCTCGCTTGCGCTCCCTCCAAACGGTGCCTTTCCTTCCGATTTCGCCCTTTCAAACGACACCTTTCTCACTATTTCCCGGGATCTCTTCGCACTTTTCCCGACACGTTCGTTATTAGTAAGTGGGGATTGGGGTTTGGCCGCCGCCGCCGGCTTTGCCCGGGGGCGTCGTGCGCCCGCTGCCGGGTTGGGGAGGGCGAGACGAACCGGAGTCGGGTCCATAAGCGAATTCGGCACCCCCTCTGCCCAACCAGCAACCCGAGAGCGATTTCTACCGGTCAATAGCCCTCATGAACCGTTCGTTGTACCGCGGACCCGCGATCGCTTCCGGCGACAGCGTCTTGTCGAGCCTCTCGATCTCGACGGCACTGAGAGCGACGTCGGCAGCCCCCATGTCTTCTTCCATGTGGGCCCTGGACTTGGCCCCCGGAATGGGCACGAGATCGTCCCCTTTCTGAAGCAACCAGGCGAGCGCAATCTGACTCGCCGCCACGCCCTTTTGTGTCGCCATCTCTCGGACGATGGAGGTGGTGCTCATGTTGCGGTCAAAGTTCTCCCCCTGGAACCGGGGGTCGCCATGGCGGAAGTCATCCTCCGGGTACTCTTCAGCCCGTTTGGCCGAGCCGGTCAGAAAACCGCGACCCAGGGGAGCGAAGGGGACCAGACCGATGCCGAGTTCCCTCAAAACCGGGATGATCTTGGGTTCGAGGTTGCGTTCCCAGAGCGAGTATTCACTCTGCAGCGCCGAGATCGGGTGCACTCCGTGAGCTTTCCGGATGTTCGCCTCGCCGGCTTCCGAGAGTCCGAGGAACCGGATCTTCCCTTCCCGAACCAGATCGGCGACGGCGCCCGCCACCTCCTCGATGGGCACGTTCGGGTCGATTCGGTGCTGGTAGAAGAGGTCGATGTAGTCGGTGTCGAGACGGCGCAGACAGGCTTCGGCTACTTCCCTGATGTGTTCCGGTCGGCTGTCCGTTCCGGCAAGTCGGCCGTTTTCGAAGCGGAAACCAAATTTCGTCGCGATGACGACCTGGTCGCGACGCCCTTTGAAGGCGCGCCCCAGCAGTTCTTCATTCTTGAAGGGGCCGTAGGCCTCGGCCGTGTCAAAGAAGGTGACGCCCAGTTCGATGGCCCCGTGCAGGGTTGCGATCGACTCGCGCTCGTCGGCCGGTCCATAGGACTGGCTCATCCCCATGCACCCCAGTCCCAGTTCCGAAACCTCAAGACCCTGATTTCCCAGCTTGCGTGTTTTCAGCATGCGTCCAAGCTAGCAGAACCCGGCGGACGAAACCAATCACGCCGGAGAGTCGGGCCCCCAGCGGAGGGCAACGGCGGGGCGCCTCGCTATCGCTCGGGCACCAGCTCTTCAGCTTTCATCCAGTCCCAAAGACGTTCAATCCAGCTGTCCACAGGCAGGCCCTGCTTTCGCATTCCGAAGCCGTGGGCTCCTCGGGAATAGATATGCATTTCCACCGGAGCGCCTGCTTTCTTCCACGATTCGTACAGGCGAATGCTCGTCCGCCGCGGGTTCACCGTGTCGTCGTCGTCGGCATGCACCAGGAACAGCGGCATCGGGTTTGGTGGCGCCGTGACGTCGTCGGGCATCGCCGCGTAGATGGGCGCGGCAAAATCGGGCCGGCTGTCTCCTCGCCCTTCGATCGCCACGCCTACCGTCACCCAGCCTCCTGCCGAGAAACCCAGGATGCCGATGCGTTCAGGATTGACACCGAATCGTGGTGCTTGTTGCCGCGCTACTCTTACTGCCTGGAGTCCGTCGGCCACGGCCAGCGGTATCACCTCGGCCCGGCGTTGAGCCATCTCCGCCCGCTCGCCAGCGGCCGCGTCTCCGGTCCGCATCAGGCGGTACTTGAGAAGGAACACGGTTACTCCGCGTGCGGTCAGCCACGCCGCGACGTCTTCGCCCTCGTGGTTGATTGCCAGAATCCGGAATCCACCTCCTGGCGCCACGACCAGGCCGGTGCCGTTCGCCTTCCCCTTCTCCGGTCGATACACCGTCAGGCTGGGCTTTGTCACATTGGCGATGCGGCGAATCCCATCAGTAGATGGCTGTACGACCTCCGGCCAATTCCACGATTCCGTCCCCGGGGGAGGTCCGTCATAGAGTGGAATCACCAGGGGTTGGGCAGCACAGCAAATCGTCGTAGCGAGCAAACTCAGTCCGAGGCTAATTGCGGTTCGCATGACGCAAAGTATACTCCCGTCCAAATAGACGGGGAGCCCTGGAAACAGTGAGGTTCCCCCAAAAATCGAAGCCTGACGGACTCCCCTTGAAGAATTCCTGGTTCAACCGGCTAGGAGTTCTCGAACCCGAGAGGAGCTCTCGGTGAGTGTCCCTTTCCGGGGAGGTGACAATTGCCTGTGGCGCCCCGGGAACGATTTGGCGAGAATGGTGCGGTGAAGAACATACGGACGCTCCTCCGCGTGAGTCTGGCGCTTGGTGTCCTGACGACCGCCGTCTGCGCCAAGGGTCCCAACCTGATTATCATCTTGACCGACGACCAGGGGTACGCCGACGTTGGGTTCAACGGGAGCCCCGATATTCTGACGCCTCACCTCGACTCGATTGCCACCAACGGGATTCGGTTTACGAATGGGTATGTGTCGTTCGCGGTATGTGCTCCCAGTCGGGCGGGTCTCATGACCGGGCGCTATCAGGACCGCTTTGGTTTCACGACCAACCCGACGATCGATCCGAAGGAGGAACGGGCCGGCTTACCGCTGGAGGAGAAGACGATTGCAGATGTGCTCCACCGCGTTGGATACACCAGCATGGCCATCGGCAAGTGGCACCTGGGTACCCACCCCCGGTTCCATCCCCTCAATCGGGGTTTCGACGAGTTCTACGGCTTCCTGTCGGGAGGTCACGACTACTTCCCGGAAGATCTGACCCTGAACGACTTGAGCGAGGTCACTGAACAGTGGGGTTGGTATCGGACTAAGATTCTCCACAACCGGACTCCCGTCGAGACCGACGAGTACCTGACTGATGAATTGAGCAATGAAGCGGTGTCGTTCGTTGAGCGTCATCATTCCGACAAGAACCCGTTTTTCCTCTATCTGGCCTATAACGCACCCCATACACCGATGCAGGCGCCCCCGCGCTACCTGGACCGGTTTCCGAATTTGAGCGGCAAGCGGAAGACTTATGCTGCGATGCTGGCGGCTGTCGATGACGGGGTCGGGAGGCTGCTTGCCAAAGTCCGGGAGCACGGGCTTGAGGAGGACACTCTGATCTTCTACCTTTCGGATAACGGGGGGGCTACCAACAACGGATCTGTCAATACACCTTTGCGGGCCCACAAGGGATCGCTCTATGAGGGCGGTATTCACGTGCCATTCGTTGCCCAATGGATCGGGTCCCTTCCTTCCGGAGTGGACTATCATCGTCCCGTCATTTCCCTGGACATCATGGCTACGATTGCATCTCTTGCCGGCGCGCCGCTCGACGAAGAACGCCCCCTGGATGGGGTGGATCTGATTCCGTATCTGAACGGTGCGGATCCTGGACGGCCTCACTCCCAACTGTTCTGGCGGAAGTACGCCGACCGGAGTCGAGCGGTCCGGCTCGGCGACTACAAGCTGGTCGATACCGATCCCTCTACCGAGGAAATGGAACTGTACGATCTGTCCGTGGATATCGGGGAGCACAATCAGCTCGGAAGGTACCCCTATGAACCCACCGCATCGCAGGTCCGCCCCAAAGCGGACGCCTATCCGATCACCGAAATGATGCAGCGGTGGGAGGAGTGGGCTAAACAATTGAAACCGCTTGCATTTCCAACACTCGGTGACGACGTCTGGTGGTGAATCGGACCGCCCGGTGGGGTGACGGCGGCCCAAGTCTTAGAGGTTTAGTTGAGAGCCATTCCGACAGCGCGGGCGTTGATCCAGGCAGGAAGCGGGAGCCTGGGCGATGGATAGCCGCTGGTTCCCCGGGTTTTCTCCCGCCGACCCGGCAGAGGAGATGGGGGAAGATGATGACCGGATTGATGTCTTCCGCACCGCGCCGAGCGGTGTTGAGTATATTCCTGGTTCTGACCGGGTTGTCGGCCTGCTCGACCGATAGCCCAGACCGGCCCGCGTACTGGGATCCAGAGTTGCCCGTGGATCAGCGAGTCGAGGACCTGCTCGGCCGAATGACGCTCGAAGAGAAGGTCGGCCAGCTGAACTGGCCTTGCCTCTATGTTCGTGAAATGGGGGAAGACATCCCCTCGAAGATGGAGGCCTGTCGCAAGTTCGCGACCGGAAGCCTGGTTGACGGCTTGGGTCCCGGTGGCGGATTCTTCACTCTTGCCAACACCATCCTCCACGAAGGTCCCCGGCAACAGGCCGGTTTCTTTAACGAACTGCAGCAGCTTGCCCGGGAAAGGACGCGCCTGGGCATCCCACTGATACAGGTCGAGGAGGGAACGCACGGCCTGATGTGTTCCGGTGGAACGGTTTTCCCCGAAGGACCGGGTCTGGGAAGCACCTGGAACCCGGAACTGATCCGGCAGATTTTCGCCGCTGCCGCCCGCGAGGCCCGGGGCGTTGGAATCCACCAACTCTTTACGCTGGTCGTTGAACCGATTCGAGACCCCCGGCTGGGTCGAAACCAGGAGGCCTTCAGCGAAGATCCCTACCTCTGTTCACTGATCGCCGGGGAGATCGTTCGAGGGGTCCAGGGAGAGGACCTTGCCGCGCCTGACAAGGTGGTCGCGGGACTTTGCCATTTCCCCGGACAAAGCCAGCCGGTGAGTGGAATGGAACAGGGCGCGATGGAGATCTCGGAGCGGATGCTGAGGGAAATATTCCTCCCCCCGTGGGTGGCGGGAATCACAGAGCAGGGAGCGATGGGGGTCATGGCCACCTATCCGGCCGTCGACGGAGTTCCTGCGCATGGGTCCGCGAACCTTCTCACCGGAATCCTCCGTGACAAATTGGGGTTTCGCGGAGTTGTGCTGAGTGAGGGTAACGGCTTTGAGACACTTCTGACGCGGCGGGTTGTCGCTACCCAGAAGGAGGCCGGCGCACTCTCCCTGAGAGCCGGAGTGGACGTCGGGATCACCTTTGAACCGGCCTTCATGCTTCCGTTGATCGAGAACGTGCGTGAGGGTCGCGTCCAGGAGAGTTTGATTGACCGTGCAGTGAGGCGAGTCCTGGAGCAGAAGTTCCGGCTCGGGCTCTTTGAGTCTCCACAGGTGGACTCGGACCGCGCCGAGCAGGTCAGCCACACTTCGGAGCACCAGGAATTGGCCCTTCAGGCGGCCCGGGAGAGCATTGTGTTGCTGCGTAACGAGGGGGGGCTTCTTCCACTGCGCCGGGATCTGAAGCGCGTTGCAGTGATTGGGCCCAACGCCGACGATCCCCGGAATCAGTTGGGAGATTATATCTCCGACGTCATTCTGCAGGATATCGTAACCGTTCTAAACGGAATCCGCGCCCAGGTCTCGCCCGCTACCGTCGTCGAATACGTCAAGGGCTGTGACGTCATCGGAACCGATTTCAACCAACTGAAGGAGGCGTCCGCTGCGGCTGCGGCCGCCGACGTGGCCGTAGTCGTGCTGGGGGAGAATGAACGATTCAAAGAAGGAGGCCTCGGAACCGACGGAGAGCACAAGGATTCGGCGACCCTGGAATTGACCGGAATGCAGGAGAGGCTCCTTCAGGTGGTCCATGCCACCGGGACGCCTACCGTGTTGGTTCTGATCAACGGGCGGCCGCTCGCCGTGCGCTGGGCGGAGGAGCACGTGCCGGCCGTTGTCGAAGCCTGGCTTCCGGGCGAGAACGGGGGCCGGGCCGTTGCCGAGGTTCTCTTTGGGATGTTCAATCCCGGTGGGCGGCTCCCGATTACGGTTCCGCGTCACGTGGGTCAGTTGCCGGTTTATTACAACTACAAGCCGTCCAAGGCATTCAGCCTGGGGCGCACCGGCTACATCGACCTGCCGGCGACCCCACTCTGGGAGTTCGGCTTTGGCCTGAGTTACACGAGCTTCGAGTACTCCGATCTGGAGATTGAACCGGAGGAAGTCGGCCCGGAGGGGGAGGTCCAGGTTCGGTTGACGGTCACCAATGTCGGGAGCGATGCCGGTCACGAGGTGGTGCAGCTCTACCTGAATGACGAAATCAGTTCTGTCGTGACGCCGGTCAAGGCCCTCCAGGGCCTGGCGAAAATCTTCCTGGATCCGGGCGAGAGTCGCCAGGTGCGCTTCACGCTGGCGAGGGAGCAACTTTCGTTGCTGGATCGCGACTTGGAGCGAGTGGTTGAGCCGGGCCGTTTTGAAGTCCAGGTCGGAGCGTCCAGTCTGGACATCCGCTTGAAAGGGAACTTCCTGGTCCGACCTTGAATCCCGGCACGTCGTCCCCAGCAGGCCCCTCCGTGGGATAATCGAGTGCGTGAGTGGATGGAAGACCGAAAGACTGGCACAGACGTTTATTCGGGACGTTCGCGGGGCAATCCCCGGCGCCCGACTGCAATTTGACGTTCTGAACCGAATCGTAAGAAAGTGGAGTCCGGAACCCGCACGAATTCTTGACCTGGGTTGCGGAGACGGGATCCTCGGCGATCTACTTTCTTCGCTGTTTCCCGAAGGCCCAACTGGTTCTAGTCGATTTTTCTGCACCGATGTTGGCGGCGGCACGGAAGAGACTGTCCGGCAAATCCTCTCCCGTCTTCATCACGGCCGACTTTGGGGAACCCGGCTGGGTCGACAGCGTAGTTGGCGAAGGCCCCTTTGACATCGTTGTGTCAGGGTTTGCCATCCACCACCAGCCCGATTCCAGGAAGAAGGCGCTTTACGGTGAGATCTACCAGCTTCTGGCACCGGCCGGGGTCTTCCTGAACATAGAGCACGTTTCCTCGTCGTCGAAGGCGGTGACCGAACTGTTTGACGAACAGTTCGTCGATTCCCTGTGGGAGTTTCATCGTTCTGCGGAAGGAATGAAGAGCCGTGCTGAGGTCGCCGAGTCCTATTACAACCGCCCGGACAAGGAAGAGAACATCCTTGCCCCGGTTGAAGACCAGTGTGAATGGCTGCGGGCACTCACATTTGAGGATGTCGACTGTTTTCTGAAGATTTTCGAACTGGCCGTTTTCGGCGGCAGAAAGGCTGCCGGCGGCGGTTGCTGAGGTCCGCTCATTCCCAGGAAATCCGCGCGAATCTGACCCGATTTTGGCCGACACTGGACCGGAAACCGTGTACTTGAGGTCCAGAACCGATCTCTCTGCATGGCAGATTTCCCGTGCATATCGGTCCCGCCTGAGTTACAGTTTGGGTAAATAAATCAGATTTATTGATTTGCCCTCGGGTTTTTGTCCTGAGGCTTAGCCGCTGGCCGGCCCTGAATCGTAGCGTCCGATGAACTCAGGTCAACTCCTCGACTCGGGATCGGCAAACCGCGATCGGATGCCCTTTCTGATGTGTGGATCTGGAAGAAGCAGCCGGACGGGACGTGAAAGTGTTCGGTGAAAAGCACAATCTTCGGGCCAGCCGTTGAGTAGTTCTTCTTCGCTTTCTGAAAACAGGGTTCGCTGCAGGGCCGGACCAGCGATTCGAAGGAGGAAAAATGATGCAGTCAAAAGGTAAGTCGAGCGAGGACATCGTTCAAATCATGGTTAATGCGATCAACCGGCGTGATCTCGCCGCTCTTGACGAAGTCGTGGCGGCGGACATGCATCGGCACAGTGCCGCAACTGCCGGAGTGACAATCGAGAATCTTGCCCAATTCAAGGCCTTCCTGCAGGAAGATTTCGCTGCAGTTCCAGACTCAATTCTGAAAATTGATGTCATGTTCTCAAAGGGTGATTTAGTTGCGGTTCGGGCATTGTACAAAGGTACCCAGCGAGGCAGTTGGGGCCCCTTTCCTCCCAGCAACAAGCGGCTTGAACTTCCTTACATCAGCATCATCAGGGTGGAAAATGGGCGAATCGCCGAGATCTGGGTCGAATGGGACAATCTGAACGCCCTGCAGCAGCTTGGCCATGTTCCCGCCACCTGAACAAAGGAGCGCATATGACGGCTCAGGAGAAGCGCACCCTCATCTCACGAATTGCCGACGAAATCTGGAACCAGGGAATCCTCTCTGCTGTGGATGAAGTAATGGCGGCCGAGGCCGCTTACCATGGGCCTCACATGCCGGCCGGGAAGGGGGCCCGCAGCGATTGGAAGAGGGCGATTGCGATGTACAGGCAGGCCTTTCCGGACTCGCACGTGACGTTTGAGGAACTGATTGGCTGTGGCGAGACAGTGGTAGGGCGATGGCGCGCGACTGGAACTCACCTCGGCCCGATGCCCGGATTGGAACCGACAGGACGGAAGATTGTGATTACGGGGATTACAATCTACCGTTTTTCTGGCGGAAAGATCTCCGAAGCCTGGGAGCAGTTGGATCTACTGGGGATGTGGAGGCAACTTGGAGTGGCCGCAGTGCCGGGGCATTAACTTGATCCCTCTGTCTCCCGGATCCGGTGTCACTGCCGCAACGACCTGCCGAGCTGGCACAATCTACTCGAGACTTCCGCCGATCTGGTGTCGTCCCGGTCCGAGTCGTTTGCCCTCGCGCTCAGGCTGGCCCGGCAGAATCACTGTCGCTGTCGTCCCGACCGGAATGACCACTGAGAGGTCGATCCTGCCGGTTTCGATCGTCCAGTTGCTTTCGATCGTCCCCCGAATCGAGTCATAAGAGGCCTCGCAACTGGTGACGTCACCGCAGACCTGGGGGCGGATGAAGAAATGCTCGTATCCCGGGTGTTCAGGGTCGGGACAGATCCCGGCCAGCCCTCGGATGAACCAGGCACCGACTCCCAGAAACGAACTGTGACAGAGTGAGTTTTCGCCATCCCACTGTTCCCAGATCGTGGTTGCCCCGTTTGCGAGCATGTAGCCCCAGCTGGGATAGTCGGTCTTGCTCACCATCTCGTAGATCAGGTCGGACCGGCGCGCGCGGGTCAGGTACTCGAGCAGCAGGGCGTGACCGTGAATTCCGGCATTGATATGCCCCTCGTCGTCCTCGAGAATCGTCTGCTTCGAGTTTCTTTTCGATTTGCGGTCTGAGTTCCTCGGGAGGTAATCCGATCATCAGTGGAAAGGCGAGGTAGGGCTGCTCCCCGCTGGCGTAAACCCCTCGTTCCGAGTCCCAAAAGAAACGGTGGATCGCGACGCGAGCTTGAGCTGCCTCGTTCCGCAGGCGGGAGGCCTCTTCAGGTTTGCCCAGGACGGCTCCGATTCGGGCGGCGGTTTGCAGGCTCCAGAGCCAGTAGCAGTTGTTGAAGAAGAGGGTGGAACGGTCATCGACGCGCGTGCCCTTCGATTGACCCCGTCCGGGCGGAACCCAGTCCCCGAGGAAACCCCACTCCTTGCTGCCGTAAGGTTGCAGAAGGCCCTTTTCGACGTTGCTGTCGAGGAATTCGAGCCACCGGATCATCATCGGCCAATTCTCCTCGAGTATCCGAGTATCTCCATACTGGATGTAGAGTTGCCAGGGCAGCTGAATGACGATCCCGCTCCAGGCCGGTCCGCCTCCCCCTTCGTAGGTGGGTGCCGTGTAGGGGAGGTCCCCGTCGGGCGATTGCATGTCGCGCCAGTCCTGCATCCACTTGGTGTAGAACGCCCCCAGCCCGAAATGAGCGAGCCCGGCCGGAACGGTGGCATGGGCGTCGCCGCCGTAACCCAATCGCTCCCGGTGAGGACAATCGACCACGTAGCCGCCCAGGCTGAGACATTGGTACGTCCACATGACGGTGTCGTGGATTCTGTTCAGGAGGTCATTCGAGCAGTGAAACCGCGTGAGTTTCGGGTAATCGGAGTGAACGAGGTAGGCCCGAACACCTTCCGGTTGTTCCACCGGACCATTGATCGTGAGCCAGCGCCCCGCGACGTAGTTGAAGCGATGCCGAAACCGGCCGGTACCGTCCGGAGGAACGACGAGATGCACCTTCTGGTTGTAGGTCACTTCCTGATCCGGGCGTTCGGAAATCGACATGTCGACGACGGTTCCCGGTTTGGCCGACAGCGGGACGTCGAGCCAGCCCGTAAAGGAGCGTCCGAAATCGATTCGCCAGCCGCCTTCGACCGGATCGATCGCAGCAGGATCCAGGGTGTCCTGCAACCTGTTTGGTTCCAACTCCTCCGCGGAGATTGTGACGGGGAGTTCAAACACTTTCGTTGACACGGTTTCCGCTCCGTCTTCCTCCTGCCAGTCACTGGTGAAGTAGTGCTGCCGCCAGGGTTCCGTTCTCTTGTTCCGGGTTCGGGAGGTTGTCCAGGAGACATCGGTTCCGATCTGATCCGGCCGCCCGTCACCGTAGCGGAGTTCGACCTGTGCCCGCACCAGAGGATTTTTTCTGCCGCCGAAACGTGGAAAGCCTGCCCAACCCGCTGCAGCAACAATCTTCAAACGGTTCTGGCCGGCTGAGAGGTAGTCATTCAGGTCATAGGTGACGTAGCGGGCCCGCTGGCTGAGATCCGAGATCTGGGGTTCCAGTACCGCGTCGCCGACCTTCTTGCCGTTCACGTAGAGTTCGTGAAAGCCGATCGAGGCGACAAATGCGTAACTGGTTTCCACCGGCACCTCAAGCGTGAACTCCTTTTCGAATGTGTACTCGAAACTGTCCCCGGGATCATCCTGCTTCTCATGGGTGGCATTCACGGGCCCAATCCAGCTTGCCGACCAGTCGGATGAGTCGAGCGGACCGATGGAAAATCGGGCTGGTAAACTCCAGTCCGATACCGAGCCCCGGTCGTCCCAGATTCGGACTTTCCACCAGCAAGAGTCGCCGTAGGCAAGCGGTTCGCCTCCGTAGACGTGATGAAGGGTCTCGTTCGAAGTGACCTTGCCGGTATCCCACAGGTCACCGAGGTCCGCCTGGAGCTGTGTCCTGCTCGATGAAACCACGATCTGGAAAGCGGCCTGCTCTTCCGGCTGGTTATTGGGTGTGGCCGGGGCGAGTTTCCAGCACAGGCGGGGCTGAACAACGTCAATTCCGATCGGGTCAACGAGGTATTCACATCGGAGTTCAGTCGCACTCAGGTTCGATGGAGAGTTGCTGGTTGTGAGCGATCCGCAGGAGATCGCAAAGAGGCAGAGGAGAACGGCAATCGATCTCGGCATAGCATTCTGATCTTTGCCGAAGCGAAGGGCAAAGGCAATAGGCTCTGGCTGCGCTGATCCTGAAATGAGTCCTGGCGGCCTTCGGCATCTTTGCAGTCTATATCGAAGTTTCCGATCGAAATTTCAAGGGTCGCCCGGGGCAAGAGAGAAGAACTCGATGCGATTTCGTCCAGCTCTCTTGGCCCGGTAAAGCGCCTGGTCGGCCTGTTTCAACAGTTGATCGGAGGTCGATGCTTCTTCGGTGAATTCCGCAGCCCCGACACTGACCGTGCATTGCACATTTCCCTGATCGGTGGAGACCGTTGTTGCCTCTACCGCCGCCCGAATCCGCTCCGCCAGGATGGCTGCCTTTTGAAGGCTGGTTTCCGGGAGCAAAATGAGGAATTCCTCACCACCCCACCGGGCGACGGAGTCGGTGGCGCGACAGGCCTGAGCGATTTTCCTGCTGACGGTCCTGAGGACCTGGTCTCCGATGTCGTGGCCGAATCCATCGTTGACGTGCTTGAAGTCATCGATGTCGAGAAGAAGGATGGACAGGTCGTGTTGGTAGCGTTTGGTTCGCTGGATTTCGGAATCGAACAGGGAAGCAAAATAGTCCCTATTGTAAAACTCGGTGAGTCCGTCGATTCGCGCAAGCTTCAGAAGGTTGCGCCTGGCCTCTGTCCATCGGACGGCCAGGAAGAGCATTAATAGGATTGTCGGGATTACCGTCAGCCAGAATTCCGGTTTGAAGTAGAGGTACGTTTCAACGGAGAACGCTTGCCCGGCCGGCGTGGGGTCCTCGTTCCGTTCCTTGTCGGCGGCTTTTACCTGAAACAGGTAGTTCCCCGGGTCCAGAGGCGGTGATGAAATGGTTGTGGCTGGGGCATAGGGTGTCCAAGGCACGGTTGCTCGTCCGCCCCACCTGGGCAGGATCCTCCAGGAGAAGACAAGGTCGGCTGGCAGAGTGGTCAGCGAGGAATCCCAGCCGTGAAAGGCGAACACCGCACTTCCGCGGGGGAGAATACTCCTTGGGTAGAGATCGATTGCGGTGTCGGGAGCCTCCTTGGAGAGCGTGTATCTCAGCAGGTTGCCGGTACTTAGCACGAACCAGATTCGTCCTCCTGGCCCTTCCGATATTCGGGTCACCCCCCCCTTAGCCTGAAAGTCTGCGGTGCTGAACGAGACCCATCTTCCGTCTTTGAAAGACGCCATGGTCGAGTCTTCCATGCCGGACCACATCGTTCCGTCGGAGGCCCGGAACAGGCAGAGGACCCAATTGCTGGGCAGACCGTTTCGCGCATCCCAGTGAACCAGTTGCTGGCCGTCGTATACAAGGATTCCCTCGCCGCTCGTACTGAACCAGGCCGAGTCGTTATCTGAGACGCTGATGTCGGTGACCTGATGTCCCCGGTAGCGGGGTGATCGCAGCGCGTCCAACTCGGGAATATGGTGACCGGACGCCGAAACCTGGGAGTTGGAGACGATCCAGAATCGGCCGTCGCGGGTCTCCTTGAAGAAACTGATGGGGAGATGCACGCCATCTCCCTGCCGGTAGAGTTCCCAGCTGGAGCCGTTCCAGTGATAGAGTTGCTCTTCCCTATTCCTGTTCCACCAGTACGTCCCATCAGATGACAAGGCGATCCGGTCCCACTCACGAGTTCCTGAAAGTGAGAGCATTGACCACTCCTCAGCGCTGGGGACACTGATCTCCTGCCTGATCTTGAAGCCGTTGGTGTCGTACTCGACGATGTTGTGATCTCTGCGGACAACGAGTCGGTCCTTCTCATACAACAGGATTTGGACTACCGGGTCATTTCCCGATTGGATGTCCCCAACGAGACGCCAGGAATCGCCTTCCAGTTGGTAGATCGCACCCTTGGGAGAGATCACAGTAGGCGCGCAATCGGGGGCTGAATGGAACAGACCGTCCGTGACCGGAGAATCCCGGCCCGGGGGCGGGTAGATCGACCAGTCGGACCGGCGGACCAGGTAGGCGCCGCCGCGAGTCCCAAGCCAGGTTGATCCGTTAGGAAAGGTTCGGATGACTTCGACGTACTGTGCAGATTCCTTCAGGTCCGGAAGGAAGTCCGCCCAGTTTCCATGCGCGAAGATCTTGACTCCGGCCTCCGTGCCGACCAGGAGGGATCGGTCCGAGGTGAGCCCAAGGCTTCGAGGGGATTCCCCGGCTTCGGGAATCCTTTTCCAGGTGGTTCCGTCGAGGCGGTACAGCCCGTTCGTTTCCGCAGCGTAGATGTGTCCATCGTCAGTCCTGCAGATCGAAAAGGCCACCTGGTTCATGGGATAACCGGTCCACCTCGTTCCGTCGAAGTGGTAGAGGTGCTCCCCTCCGACCCAGATCGTGCCGTCGTCCAGTTCGAGCAGGCTACGAATCGCTCCGGTGGCAAAGAACTCCGGGTTCTGGACCAGTTTCCAGCGTTGTCCATCCGCTCGACGCTGGTCGTATGAGTAGAGGTAGCCGTCCAGCATCCCGAACCATATCTCTCCGGTGTTGAACGGCAGGATCACGAAGACGGAATCTTCTTTGAGCCCCGGGGTGTTGTCGGTGGTGTAGGTGCTCCAGTTCCGGCCGTCGTAGCGGCGAATCCCTTCCGGAGTGCCCACCCACAGTGCGCCGTCCCGGTCGAACGCCAGGCAACGAATCATGAAATCGGAAAGCGTCTTCTCGGCGTTGAAGGTCTCCCATTTCGAACCGTCAAAGCGGGAAATTCCGCCTCCCCAGGTAGCCATCCAGAGAGTCCCGTCGGGGGCCATCGTGATATCCCGGACCACCTGGTGAGCAAGCCCATCGGCGGGTTTGAAGATCCTGGAGTCCCAGATGGGACGCCCCAATCCGGTCCAGCATCGGAGCGCCGGGACACCGATGAGAGTCAGCAGCAGACATAATCCCGTAAAGTTCTTGCGCATCTGCTGCAAGCTGGAAATCTCCCGAGTGACCATCCAAGTCTATCCGGGCACGGTGACCAGTAAAGCGTGTCCCGAGACCGGGACTAGTCAACGCTCTCACGATCAAATACAGGAGTGATGGGCACAGCAGACAGCCCAGCCCGGTGTAAAAGGTTGCGGTCATCGCTCCATAGGGGACCAGCTTGGGGTCCGTAGCCGCCAGCCCACCGGCTACGCCGCTCGTTGTTCCCATCAAACCTCCGTAGATGAGCGCCGATTGAGGATTGTCGAGACCGATCCGGGAGGCCACCAGCGGGGTCCCGATCATGACCAGGACTGCCTTGGTCAGGCCGGCCGCCACGCTCAAAGCGATAATCTCAGAGCCGGCACCGAGTGCCGTTCCCGTTACCGGGCCGACGATGTAGGTGGCAGCCCCGGCGCCGATGGTGCTGATCGAAACGGCGTCGGTGTAACCAAAGATCAGTGCGACGACCGTTCCGACAACGAACGAGAGGACGACGCCGATGAGGACCGACAGTCCTCCGACAAGGCCGGCCTTCTTCAACACCCTGATATCCGCGCCGAATGCCGTGGCCACAATCGCGAAATCGCGGAACATCGCACCGCCCATGATGCCGACCCCGGCGAACAGTTCAATGTCGGCGAGGCCCTTACTTCCGCCGGTTACGGCCCCCCCGACGTACGCGAGCACCAGGCCGATCGCAATCGCGATCGCCGAGCCGTGGATGTGCCCCCGGGTCAAGCTGGCCGAGATCCGGTAGGAGACCCAAACCAGGACTCCGACGAAAGCGAATGCCGTAATCAGGGAGTTTTGAGTAAAGGCGGCGGGCAGGGCATTACTGATCACTTTGGCTATTCCCCCTGCCGATTCGTGCCAAGACCGGAATCATGAGAAAACCGGCTGCCACCGCAGCCGTGCCCGCGATGATCGCGAGCCAGCCGCTCGAAACCGCGGCGATGACATTCTGCCGTGCCGCCATCGCCACCACGATCGGGATGTACATGGCACTCCAGAATCCGACTCCCGATTCCGTCATGGGAGTGAGCCGAAACCGGTGATGCGAAAGATTCGACAGCAGGATGAGGAGGATCATCGCGATGCCGACTCCGCCAACATTTGCCTTCACGCCGATGAGGGCCCCCAGCAAGTCCCCGACGAGCACTCCCGCGAGCATGCAGATCGACAGAAGTGCAACACCGTAGATCACCATTGCCAACTCTCCTATTATTCGAAAGGGTGTGATGAATCGTCTTATCATTTGCCGAATCGAGAGGAAAGACGATGTTGGACCAGGAATGCAATTTGTTCTCACATTTCCAGGCTGGCCTGGAGAACGATCCCGGAAGAGAGTTGCTCTGCACCGAAGGCGGCAGATCATACAGTTGCGGCGAGGTGGAGCGTCAGTCAGCAAGGCTGGCGAACTTTCTTCGAAATGCCGGAGTAAGAGTTGGTGACCGGGTCTCGGTGCAGGCAGCCAAATCTCCTGAGGCGCTTTGCCTGTACCTGGCGTGCCTGCGCGCCGGCTTTGTCTATCACCCCTTGAATCCCGCCTTTCAACCGCGTGAGTTGAGCTACTTTCTGGACAACGCTGAACCTGCTGCATTGGTCTGCGACCCTGCGCGGGAGTCGTCGATCCGCGCCCTCACGGGACAGCCTGTCTTCACTCTGGATGCAGCAGGGTCTGGGACTTTGATCGATGGTTCAAGGGATTCGCAGGAAGAGGCGAGCCCAGTCTCTCGCGACAAGGACGACCTCGCTGCCTTGCTCTACTCATCGGGAACGACCGGGGTCCCGAAAGGAATCATGCTCACTCATGGGAACCTGCTGAGCAATACCCAGGCTCTGGTCGCCTCATGGGAGTTCACTCCTGCCGACCGGTTGCTTCACGCCCTGCCCATCTTTCACGTTCACGGCCTCTTTGTTGGAGTCGGATGCGTGCTCATGAGCGGCGCCAGCATGCGATGGTTGTCATCTTTTGATACATCGGAGGTCGTTCGCCATCTATCTGAATGTACTGTAATGATGGGTGTTCCGACCTACTACACCAGGCTGCTCGCGGACCGTGGGTTCACAGCCGACGTCTGCAGGAACATGCGTGTTTTCATTTCGGGCTCTGCGCCGCTTCTGGAAGAGACTTTCTCGGAATTCGAGGAACGAACCGGCCATCGCATTATGGAGCGGTACGGGATGACCGAAACCAACATGAATACGTCCAACCCACTGCACGGTGTCCGCAAGCCGGGTACGGTCGGGTTGCCGCTTCCCGGCGTGAAGGCTCGGGTCACGAACGATCAGGGCGAGATGCTTCCGGCCGAACGAGATTGGAAATCTCCAGGTGCGCGGCCCGAATGTATTTATCGGGTACTGGAAACTGCCCGACAAGACGGCGGAGGACTTCACGAGCGATGGGTTCTTCAACACGGGAGACCTTGCCAGTATCGACCGGGATGGATACGTCAGCATCGCCGGCCGTGCAAAAGACCTGGTGATTACCGGTGGTCTGAACGTCTACCCAAAAGAGCTGGAACTGTTTATCGACGAACTGCCGGGAGTAAAGGAGTCGGCGGTGATCGGGGTTCCTCACCCCGATTTTGGGGAAGCCGTGGTAGCCGTCGTGGTGGCCAGGGACGGGGCCGCAATCAGCGAGGCGGACATCCTTGGAGCAGCCAAAGGCAATGTGGCCAATTACAAAGTTCCCAAACGGGTACTCTTTGTCGATATGCTCCCCCGAAACACGATGGCGAAGGTCCAGAAGGCTCAACTGAGGGAGGAGTTCAGGGCCCTTTTCATGTAGTCCGGAGAAGTCAACTGACCGACAATCCGAGGCGCAGCCCTCTGGTGAAATTCCCTTCGGACTAGCAGAATGTAAATGTTTCGGAAAACTGAGGCTGCTGTTGAACTCATCAGCCGAGGAGGAACCATGAAGCGTTCTGGAGTCTTGATTGCCCTGTCGGTTCTGTTTCTACTTGCGTCCATGGTGCTGTCCGCACCGTTCTGGCAAAAGAAACCATATTCGGAGTGGAGCCAGAAGGATTGCGTCAAGATTCTCTCAAACTCGCCCTGGGCATACCCCTATGCGACAACGGGGATCAGCTTGCCCGGGTTTATGCGGAGCGACGGCGATATCGTCGGCAGGACGGACGTCGGTTCAATTGCGGGAGGAGTTGGTGATCGGGAAGTGCACATTTATCTCCGGTTCCGTTTTGTGACTTCGAAGGCTGTCAAGGCGGCGATCGGCCAATCCCGGCTCCTTGCCCAGCCGGACAACAAGGAACTGGCCCAGGCGGTTGCGGACTACATCGAACAGCCTCCCGGCGATGAAGTGATCGCTGAAGTGACGTTCTATTCCGAACCTGCTGGACATCCGGCTCTCCAGACGGTTCAGAATTTCCTGCGAACCTCGACCATCGACACGCTGAAGAATAAAGTCTGGCTGTCGTCGAGTTCGTCGAATGCCTATTGCCCGATTGGCCGATATGTTCCGCCGGGTGCAAATCAACCTGGTGCTTTGCTGTTTTTTCCCCGAACTGACGATTCCGATAAGCCCTATTTCGATGGGAGCGAGTCTCAGATCCTCCTTCACATGGAGACGTCGTTTGAGACGGTCGACCTGAAAATGAAGCCGAAAGACATGCAGTTCGAAGGAGCCTTCACCTTCTAGCGCAATCCCTCAATTTGTTTCGGTGTTTCCCTAATCCCCGAGGTCTCAACGGCCGATCAGAAGAGAGCAGATTCATCCTATCTTCGGATCTTCGAAGCTCCGAAGGCAATTCGTCAAGTCGGGAGTTGAGCTGAAATATGAGTATCGACAGAAATCTCAAGGTCCTCCTTGTGGAGGACTCCGGTGCCATGCGGAAGATGGAGCGATCAATTCTCGCGAAGCTGGGCTTCACGAACGTGACTGAAGCAGGGGACGGGACCGAAGCGGTCGCGCTGCTCGAGCGCGAACCCGGGATCGGCCTCATTATCAGCGATTGGAACATGCCGAAAATGAGCGGCCTCGAACTGCTGAAATGGGTCCGAAGCCGAGAGGAAAGTGCCTCGCTGGCGTTCATCATGGCAACAGCGCGCGGAGAACAGAGCGAGACACTGGCCGCCAAGAATGCCGGAGTCAGCGGGTTCGTGCCAAAACCGTTCACGCCGGATGACCTGCTCAAGCAGATTGAAGCGGTCTTTTCAGGGGAGGCCTCTGAGGATGACCAGCCGTCGGTACGCGAGCCGGAAGTCCTGCCGGATGGCAGAGTCAATCTGACGATCTCGCACATCCAGATAACCGACCACATCCTCTTGGGCGTGCTCCAGGAGTTGATCGCCAACGGAGAGCTCGAACCCCGTCACTTTGCTCTTACCACCCGTTGTGAAAGCAGTTGGAACCCGGTTTCGAAAGCGCTCCAGCAGGGGCAAGTGGATGGTGCTTTCATCCTGGCTCCGATCAGCATGGACCTGTTTGGCCACGGCGCTCCACTGCGCATGGTACTTCTGGCGCATCGGAACGGGAGCATCCTCGTGCGCAGCAAGCGTTTCGCATCAGCACGGCCGGAGGAGGCGTTTCAGGGACCGGGTCCTTTACCTCCCCCATCGCCTTTCAGTTCACCACATGCTCGCACACCTTTACCTGTCGGAACTGGGGCTTCACCCCGGAGTTCCCGGAGAGCCGAACGTAAACGTCGCTTTTGAGGTCGTGCCGCCTGCCCGCATGCCCGAACTCCTCGACTCGAACTCCGACGCCGCCGGGTTCATGGTCGCCGAGCCTCTCGGGACAAAAGCGATCTCTTCGAACGTCGCCCGCCTCGAGTTCCTTTCCAGTGAAGCCTGGGACAATCACCCCTGTTGTGTGGTCACGCTTCGCAAGGAAATTGTGGATGCACACCCGGAGGCGGTCCAGGAGTTTGTGTCGATGCTCACGACGGCGGGCCGCTTCGTGGATAAGGATCCCGGCCGGAGTGCCGAGATCGGGGTCAGATTTCTCGATCCCAGGGGCGAACTTGGCCTTACCAGCGCGGTTCTGAAGAACGTCCTCACCGAACCGGCCGGGATCAAGACGGTCAATCTTTACCCGGTCAGAGAGGACCTTGGGCGGATGCTCGACTACATGGTCGATCGGATGGGTGTCGGACAGAAGGTCGACCTTGATACGTTTATCGACACCAGGTTTGCGGACGCCGCCTACCAGGCTCAGCCTGAAGCCAAAGCAGTCAGGAGTAAGCTCGACCTGGGTAATGTTGCCGAAAGGATTCAGAAGGCCCGGGCACAGGGATCGACGGCCAAGATGATGCTCGACAAGGAAGGGAAGTACCTGCTTTTCCGGGTGGGGGAGCAGGACTATGGGATCGGAATCAACCAGATGCGGGAGATCATCGTGATCCGAGAGATTACCCCGGTTCCTGCGACCCCCCCGTTCCTCAAGGGAGTGATCAACTTGCGTGGCGAGATCATGCCGGTCATTGATTTGCGCGTCTGGTTCGGCTTACCGCCGATCGATTACGACGAGCGCTCAACAATCATCATCGTCGAGATCCATCGGAAAGGTCGCCTGCGCCGAATCGGGATCCTGGTCGAATCGGTCGCGGAAATCGTCGATATCGATGCCTCGAATGTCGAGGATGCACCCCCCATGCTGGAGGACGCGGAGTTCATCCTGGCGATGGCAAAAGTCCACGGCGGGGTGAAGCTCCTGGTGGACATCGAACGAATCACCCAGGGGACCCTGGATATGGTGGCCTAACCCGTCACTGCCGTTTGCGCGATGAGATGACTGACTTTGCGATCACCCATCATCTGGAGAAAGAGCCAGTCTCGTTCTCGTTCATGCCCAGTGCTCACAGTAGTTTGTGGAAGTGGTCGTGATCGGCAACAATTAGTGGATGGAAATCAGTTCCAACGGCGGCTGTTTGAGGCTCTGGAGGTAACCCCCGAATGTCGAAAAGTAAGACTCTGTCTGATAGCCAGCGACTTGACCGGGTGGTAGCCGAGGCTCGGCGCGATCAGGAAGAAAGGGAGCGGGGCTACCGGGCTCAGGCGCTCAAGGTTCTTCCCTGGAAATGCGCCCACTGCGAGCGGGAGTTCAGCGGAAAGAGATTGCGGGAGTTAACCGTTCATCACAAGGATCACAACCACGGAAACAATCCGGCCGACGGGACCAACTGGGAACTCCTCTGCGTCTATTGTCATGATAACCAGCACTCCAGGATGGAGGCCGCCGATGCCTATGCGAGTGCTGCGCCGACGGGGAAACAGGAGAGCGTTTCCAGTTACAAGCCATTTGCCCAACTGGGAGCCCTGCTGAAAAAGTAGCCGGAGAAGCCGCCCCTCTCCTGATGCGTTCTTTTCCTGCGGAATTCTGCTCATTTGCTCCAGTCCGGAAGGAAGAAGAGCAGCCAGCAGCAGATTTTTACGCCCGCACCGAGGGCTGCCATGATTGCGTCCACCCGCAGGTCCCCGACCGAATGCAACCGGCGATCGTAGACACTGCCCCCGAGCGCTTCCCCTGAAAACGATCAATTGGAGTTGGACGCGATCCTCCCCCGACCCAGGCTGGAGCCAAAGATCGGACACCTGGCCGCCGGTTTCCAGGCCCTCCGCAGGATCACCTGCGGCCCGCAACCCACTCGATGGACTGCGCCAGTATCCGGCGGTACTCCGGTGGATTGACCGAGGCGGGATCGTGGCCAAGGGCGAAGTAGACGCAGCGGGCGTTGTGGACGTAATGGGTCACCAGCAGTGGTTCGGCCACGGTGTGACCGAAGCGCTCTTCACTTCCGGTCGCGATCACGTGAACATCGGGGCGCATCAGCAGGTTGTAGTAGAGTTCGTCCGTCGTAGTGAACGGCCGCACACCGGCGACAATCGGATGGGCTTCGTCCTTCATGTCCACCCGAAACTCGTGGTAGGGTCCGTGCGTCGACTTCCCATTTACCCACATGGCTCCGAAAATGTCGATGGAGTCTCTCCATTGCTGGACGTTGGCAACCGCGAAATGGCTGACGACCAGCCCGCCGCCGCCCTTGAGAAACTCGAGGATTCCTTCCTTGACGAACTCCGGCGGATTGCCTTCCGGAGCCTGAATCTGCTCAATGACCAGGACCTCGTACGCCGACAGGTTCTCGAATCGAAGCGCTTCAAGATCCGACTTGTCCACGAGGTTGATCTGGATGCCGGGGTAGTCGGCATTAATCGCCTTGACAGCGTCCACCATCGTGCCGGGATCGCCGTGGGCCTCTTTGCCGATCATCAGGCACTTGATCGGTTCCGCGTTCAGCGTCTGTGCTGCGAGTCCGCACCCCATTGCGAAAGCCAGGGTCAAGTGAAAAAGCACGTTCATTTGTGACTTCATGGTCCCTCCGTGCAATGAAGCCACCATTTAGAGAATAGGCTTCGGGCGATGTCAACAGAAAAATCAATTTGTCGCCTCCGGCGAACTTCAGGGAACTTCAGGGACACTGGTTTCGAAGAGGCCTTGTCCCTATTGCAATGAGATCGTGGTGGAGTCACTGCCGCCCTTCAGGCTTGAATAACGTACCGTGAAGTCCCCACTTCCACGAACGATGTACTCGATCAGCCTGGTCGTCCTTCCGGGATGCCCGTTTCGGATCAGGATCCGCTTCAAGTCTTGCTGATCGATCAGCATGGTGGCATCGGGGCGGAAGCGGTCCCGAACCCATCCGGCCGAGAGGACTTCGGCAGGGGAAGTTACCGTGAGCAGGTCCGGCCTGACAACATTGTTCTGGGCTGCTGCCGCCAGGATCGTGGGGGCCAGTTTGTCGTTGTTGATCTCAACCCGGACTTTGAAAACCTGATCGCCCAGGGACTCCACGGTTGTCTCCCCAAGCTTGATCTGGGGCAGTTGGTCAGCCTGGAACAGGGTGAAGGCCATGTTCCGGTGACAGAGTTCCTCGTTCATGAACCGTGGCGGCACGCGCCGTGAGGTCTTCTTCCATCCCCCCAGCTCAACCTTGCCGAACTGCGGGTGATCGAACTCGGCCCAGTCGATGAATTCGCTCCCAAAATCGAGGTAATCGTTGAAGTAGTAGCGAGCGGCAGCGGGACTGATCGGCCCCAGCGGGTTCTTCTGCTGTTCTTTCAGTTCCTCGCTGGTGAAATACTGCCCGTCACTCCAGAGTTCGTTGGAAAAGGAAATGATCCCCAGTCCGTCATTGGTCCAGTCAATCGAGCCGCCGTGGACGGTGTAGAGGTCCTTCCAGATCGTGTAGTAATGGTAGAAGGGGATGATTCGTTCCCCCTGTTGACCCAGTTCGTCGTAGGCGGTCAGGTCCTGTCGCGTGTATTCTTTCTGATCTTCCGACCCCGGGCCGCGCAGGATCATCCCTCCAGAGTTGTGGTAGGTCTGGAGCCCGGCGATGTTGGGGTGGGATATCCAGAAGTCGTTGGTGGCTCGGGCTTCCGGCAACTCGAAGGGGTAATCCATGGCGCCGCCCTGGACGTAGTCCGGCTGCCAGTCAGACGCGTAGTTCCGGTTCGGATCGTATCCCCCGGGACCGTCCTCGTTGACGTCGCCGTCGCCGTCGTTGTCAATGCCCTCGTAGCCGAGGAACACGTAGTCCCCTTTGGTGCCCGGAGGCACCGGTTCCAGAACCCGGGGATCAAGGGCGCTCTTGCGAAGGTTGCCCTGTCCCGGAACGTACTTGCGGATTTGTTCGATCACTCCATTGCCGTTGAGGTCGTCGACGTCGTCTTCATCGTAGAGGCCGTCGTTGTCGTCGTCCACCGGCACGTGACCGCTTCGAGCTCCCATTCCGGTCCCTTCAAGGAAGTACTGCCTCCCATCCGGGTTGACCGTGGGCATGATGTAAAAGACCCGTTCGTTCACCAGTCGGGTGATCTGGTCGATGTGCCCGTAGTTTTCCATCAGGTACCAGATGGTGTAGAGGCAGACTTCACCCCCCTGGATCTCGTTGCCGTGGACGTTGGCTTCTATGAACATTGCCGGCTTGCTCGTGTCCGGGCCCGTGTCGGGGTTGTTAATCGTCATGAGCATCATGTCCCGGCCCTCGTAGCTCTTGCCGATGGACGAGTACTTGAGGAACTTGGGGAAGGCCTTTTCCAGGCGGAGAAGGTCAGCCTTCAGTTCGTCGTAGTCATGCCAGCGGTTGAACTCGAGCTTGACCTTGAAGGGAGGGTCCGAAGCCTCCTGTGCCAGCACACGCGGTGACCCGACCAGCGCCAGCATCGCGCACCCGACGATCAACGCTCCCCAACCAGTTGAGACCATGAGTTTCCGATTTGCTGCTTCCATCTTGCTTACCCCAGTTACTGAAGCCTGAGCGTTGCGGTTTCGCTGCCGCCCTTTTGAGAAACGACGCGGAGTGTGATCTCGGACGCGGGTTCGCCCCGAATAATCCAGTCGTACTTCTGGCGGTGTCCCGAACCATCGAGAGCCTGAAAGAAGCTGGTCTTGGGACTGCCCGAGACGAGGTTGGCGGGCTCTATCCCCAACTGGACCATGGTTGGTTTCACTGACCGGGAAACGACTCCGTGGGCCAGCGCCGTGGGGAGGAACCCACTGTTTTCAACTTCCGCCTGGATCCGGAAAAGTCCACCGCCGAGATTGCTGACACTCGTCTTGGCGATCGTCACCTTCGGAAAAAGACTGGCCAGATAGCAGAGAAACTCGTACTGCTTTTCACCGAGAGCCTGGATTTGATCCCCGGGAGGGTTGGCAACGGCGTAGGCGTTGAACCCGCCGATCTCGACCTTGCCTTTTTCGGGGTGGTCGTATTCGGCCCAGGGGATGAATCCCTCGACGTTTTGACCGTCCATCCATCGGAGTAACTCGAGATCAAAGTTCGCCGAGCCCGTGTCGTTGCCCTTCGATGGGCCGGCCGGAGGTCCTGACCGGGAAGACGCGTCTCCATCCGGTCTGCGGCCACGGGCTTCACCTCTGCCGGTCGCAGTCCGCTCTCCCGACTTGGAGGCTTGTTCTGAATCCGACGGTTCACCACCGGAACTCGACAGCCCCCAACCGGGGGTCGAAAAGGAAAGGACTCCGAACTGAAAGTAGCCATACTCAAAGAACGCTCCCGACGGCGTCCTTACCTCGGGAGTCTTCTCCAGCCCGGTGATCTCACGGTACTTGTCGGAGACACTCTTGAAGTAGGGGATGTCATCGGAATTGACCGTCACCTCCGGGCGTCGCGGAGGTCGCCTCGTGCGTTCGGACCCGTGCTGGGGCGCCTCTGGATCGCGGTATCTGCCAAAAAACCGGAAGCGGCTGCGGGGTTCGATGTCGAACATCCCCACGTTGCGGGCTTCCACGACACTCTGATCGGCAAACCGCTCCAGATCGACCAGTGACTCGGGACCGAGCTTCCCTTTCCCGTCGGGTGGGCTGATCAGGTTGTCACTCTCTCCGTAGGTCAGGATGATCCCGATGTTCCGATGAGTGATGATCCAATCAAGGATTGCGCGAGCCTCGGGTTCACTGACCATGTGAGGCCCGGCGTCCTTCTGGAAGTAGGGATACTGGTGCTGGAAATTGCGGTTGAGATCGACGCCGCCGGGAGGGTCTTCGTTCAAGAAACCGTCACCATCATTGTCGGTGCCCTCCCAGTAGATCTGGTACTCGCCCACTTCTCCCTTGGCCGGGTCCGCCTTCTTCATGAGTCTGGGGTCGTCGGGATGGACCATGTACCGGCCTTCGGGGTCCTTGACCCGCATCACTGAAATGAACCCGTCCCCGTTCAGATCTTCCGGACCGTCTTCGTCGATTCGCCCGTCGTTGTCGTCATCGAAGGGCCTGGTGTTGGTGGTGGAGCCGGTCTTGACCGCTGCGAACATGGCTTCTGCCCCGTCCGGGTTGGCCCGAGGAAGCACGTAAACGACGTAATGGTCGAGGATTTGCTTGGCCCCTTCATCCGAACCGTAAGCGTCCAGCATGCGCTCGATCGAGTTGAGGGCCAACTGGCTGCCGATAACCTGATTCCCTTCGAAGTTGGCGGCGACGAACAGCGCGGGCCGCTCGGCGACCGGTGTTCCTGACGCGTTTGCCAGTTCCATCAGCCACAGGGAACGGCCTTCCGCGGTCTTGCCGATTTCGGAGAGTCGAGCCAGTTCCGGGTGCCGGCCGGCCAAATCACGAAGCGAGCTGGTCAGCCCGTCGTAGTTCAGGTAGCCGGAAAAATCGACCGCCTGCAAGGAAGCGGTAAATAACAGGAAAGCAATCGTGACAACAGGGAAAATTGACCATCTACTGCAACATCGGAGTCTGTTCACCGTCTCCCCCTCATCTCAAGCCGGCTGCTGTTATCGGCCGGCCTGAAGGAACCTCGCCAGGGTCCAAGTTGACATTCGGAGTCAAAGGATAGGCCGTTCGAGTACCTAGCGCAAATGAATTTCTCGGTCAGTGCAGTAAGGAAAGGCCTGACGGGAGCGAAGTCTCAGTTCAGCCCCGCCCCCGGGCTCCGTGCGGATCGTTCAGAGAGGGAAACGGGGCCGCACTAATCAATTCGACAGCGCCGCGTCGATGACCTGATTAAATGTCGAACTGGGCCGCATGGCCTTCTCGCAAAGCGCCCGATCGGGATCGTAGTAGCCGCCGATATCCATGCTTGACCCCTGGGCGGCCAGGAGTTCCTCGACGATCTTCGCCTCGTTCTTCTCAAGTGCCTCGGCGATCCCGGTGAAGCGGGACTTCAGTTCTGCGTCCTCATCCTGGGCGGCCAGGGTCTGTGCCCAGTAGAGCGCCAGATAGAAACTGCTGCCCCGGTTGTCGATCTCGTTCACTTTCCGGGATGGGTAGCGGGCATTTTCAAGATATTTCCCGATCGCTTCGTCGAGAGTCTCTGACAGCAGCTTTGCCCTCGGGTTGCCGGTCTGGTCCGCGATCCATTCCAGGGAAGGAACCAGGGCGCAGTACTCTCCCAGGGAGTCCCAGCGCAAGTGGCCTTCTTTCAGAAACTGTTGAACATGCTTGGGGGCTGATCCGCCTGCGCCGGTCTCAAACAGTCCTCCTCCGTTGAGCAGGGGAACGATGGAGAGCATCCGCGCGCTGGTGCCCAGTTCGAGGATAGGGAAAAGGTCGGTCAGATAGTCCCGCAGTACGTTGCCGGTAACCGAAATCGTGTCTTCGCCGCGCCGAATCCGTTCGACGGAGAAGTTCATCGCGTCCACCGGTTTCATGATCCGAATGTCAAGACCGCTGGTGTCATGATCCGTCAGGTAGACGTTGACTTTCTTGATGATCTCCGCATCGTGCCCGCGGTCCTCATCGAGCCAGAAAATGGCCGGAACCCCGGTTGCGCGGGCGCGCGTGACGGCCAGTTTGACCCAGTCCCGGATAGGCTCGTCCTTGGCCTGGCACATGCGGAAGATGTCCCCCTTCTCGACGGACTGTTCGAGGATCGTGTTGCCGCTCTTTTCGACGACCCGGATCACACCGGTCCCGGGGGCTGTGAAAGTCTTGTCGTGGGAGCCGTATTCCTCCGCCTTCCTGGCCATCAGCCCGACATTGGACACGCTCCCCATCGTCGCGGGGTTGAACTGGCCGTTCTTCTGGCAGTCTTCAATGATTGCCTGGTACATGGTTGCGTAGCAGCGATCTGGAACCATTGCGATGGTGTCCTGAAGCGCATCGTCCTTGTTCCACATTCGGCCTCCGTCTCGCACCACCACCGGCATCGAGGCGTCCACGATGATGTTGTTGGGAACGTGCAGGTTGGTGATGCCATAGCGCGAGTCCACCATGGCCAGGGCTGGGCCGTTTTCGTAGCAGGCGGAGATGTCGGCCTCGATCTCGGCTTTCTTTCCGGCGGGGAGTCGCTCCAGCTTGTCGAGCACATCGGTGAGACCGTTATTCACGTTTGCGCCGATCGCGGCCAGAGAATCAGCGTGCTTCTCTAACGCGTCCTTGAAGTAGACCGATACGCAATGTCCGAACATGATCGGGTCGGAGACCTTCATCATGGTTGCCTTGAGATGGAGCGAGAGGAGTACGTCAGCCTGCTTGGCGGCCTCCATCTGCTGGGCGTAGAAGTTGCGGAGTGAGGCTACATTCATTGCCGCACTGTCGATCACTTCCCCTTTCTCAATGGGGAAGTCGGGTTTCAGGACCGTGACGGACCCGTCGGCACCAACGAACTCGATTCTGACGTCGGTTGCCTCGGCCATTGTTGCCGAGGTCTCACTGCCGTAGAAGTCGCCCGAAGTCATGTGGGCAACCCGGGTCTTCGATCCGGTCGCCGGCCAATCCTTCATCATTCGGTGGGGATTCTTCTGGGCAAAAGCCTTGACGGACGTGGCTGCCCGCCGGTCGGAATTGCCTTCCCGGAGGACCGGGTTAACCGCCGATCCGAGAACCTTGGCAAATCGCGTCTGGAGGGCACGTTCTTCGTCATTCTTCGGCTCTTCCGGGTACTCGGGGATGTCGTATCCGTGCTGCCGCAGTTCTTTGATCGCAGCCTGCAGCTGAGGGAGCGATGCACTGATGTTCGGCAGTTTGATGATGTTGGCTTCGGGGCGCTTTACGAGCTTGCCGAGGCGAGCCAGTTGGTCGTCGATTTTTTGCTCTTCCCGAAGTCGATCCGGGAAATTTGCGATGATCCGGCCGGCGAGGGAGATGTCGCTCGGCTCGATCTCAATGCCTGATCCCTTTGCGTAAGCTCGAATTATCGGAAGTAATGAATAGGATGCCAGTGCCGGAGCCTCGTCAATTTTGGTCCAGATGATCTTTGCCGATGACATAACTCTCCCTCTGTACAGTAAAAGACCAATTGCCACGGCCGTCACCGAGACGATCGACAACGGCACGGAGAAAAGAATCCTCCGGACAACGATAAAGATTTGTGCACATCCCGGTCAAGGGTTCGTGAATATGGGAGTGCACTCCAGGCAGCCGGCTATAAGGGAATTGTCTTATCCCGTCGATTACGTATCCAGGCTTTCAAAAGGTCTGGCCAATGTGCGGCACGAAGGCTTGCCCGCTGATGAGAGCGCACTGGCACTACGAAAGAGTTGGAGCTCCGGATGCCGTTTTCCAGGCGATGGTTTGTAACAAGAACGCCCTTGATCGGAATTGGGTTGTTTTTGCTGGTCGGTTTGTCCCTCTGCTGGTGGACGCTGAGAGAGGCCGATCAGCGTATGAGGGCCGACTTCCTGATGGAGGCCCGACTTGTTGCACGGAGCGTCAGCCTGGACTCAATCCGATCACTCTCAGGCACTGAAGCCGATCTTGAAAACCCGTTCTACCTCCGCCTCAAGAAACAGTTTGCAGCGGTTCGCCTCGCCAATCCCGAATGCCGTTTCATCTACCTGATGGGACGCCGCCGGGATGGACATGTCTATCTTTTCCTGGACAGCGAGCCGGTCGGATCGCCAGATGAATCCCAGCCCGGAGAGATTTATCAGGAGATCTCGCCCGGCCTGATGCAGGCGTTTGAGTCCGAAAGCGAACTTGTGGAGGGGCCCGTTGGCGATCGACGGGGAGTCTGGATTTCGTCGTTGATTCCGATCAAAGATCCTCAGACCGGCGCCCTCGTGGCGATGTTCAGGATGGATGTCAATGCCCGTAGTTGGCAAGGGGACGTGGTGCTACGCTCCGCCCTGCCACTGGGGTTGTTGGCGGTCCTGGTCATCGGGATCGTAGGTGCGCTGCTCGCAAAGAGGCCGGTCGAGGCGCTCCCGAAGCCTGTCCTCCGCCGCCTGATGCCTCCCCTAATTGGCGCCCTGGTACTGCTGGGCCTTTGCCTGGGAGCCTTCGAGTGGTGGTACGAACAATACCGATTGAAGAGTGAGGCCTCTCATGCGTTGCGTGAAGTGCCCAAAAACCTGGATCTGCTGTTGGATCGAGAGACAACGGGTTTGGAAATGGCGCTCGAATTGATCTCGGCGGACCCATTCGTCGGAGAGGCTCTTGCCAAGAACGATGCGCAGCGACTGCGGTCCTCCTGGAGGGTTCCGTTTGAGGAAATGCGCGAGAATCATGGCGTGACCCGGTTTTCCTTCCTGAAAGCCGACCGCAGTTGCCTTCTCCGCCTTCACGACCCGTCGAGACGGGGCGACGAAGTGGGCCCGACGATCGCGATTCAGGCGGCGAAGCGGGGAAGGTCGGTGCACGGACTGGAAATGGATCAGTCAGGCGGGATCACCTTACGAGTGATTGAGCCGGCATTCTGGAACGGCGAAATTGTCGGATACATCGAGCTGGGTAAAGATATCAACGAGGTCTTGAAGTCCCTCCACGCGGCGCCCGAAATCGAACTGGCAATCTTGATCGACAAGCAGTTCCTGAGCCGGGAAAGCTGGGAAACTGCGATCCGGCGGTCTGGCCTTGATGCAGAATGGGTGCACATTTCCGACATGGCTCCCGTCTACAGTTCCATGGAGTCCTTGTCCAACGACTTCGTGAGGGTGGCTCGGGCGTCCGACCACAACGATTTCACCGAATCGGAAGTGAGTATCGGCGATGCGCACTGGCTTAGCGCAGTTGTCCCCTTTCGAGACATCTCCGGAACCGTCGTGGGAGAATTTCTGGTGATGCGCGATATGTCGGATCTCCGGCATTCGTTTTCCGGAAATCTGACGGCGGTCGCGGTCGGAGGAGGTGTCTTGCTCTTCCTCCTGGTGAGCTACGCTTACGTGGCCCTCAGGCGGACCGATATCGGCATCCGAAGGCAGCAGGCCGCGCTGATCGCCAGTGAAACCCGGATGCGGGCGATTACCGAATCGGCCCATGACGCGATCATCACTCTCGATCCAGAGGGCCATGTCTCCTTCTGGAACCCTGCAGCAGAGCGGATGTTCGGCTACTCATCGGACGAGGTG
Source organism: uncultured Acidobacteriota bacterium (assembly GCA_963777605.1). Taxonomy (GTDB): domain Bacteria; phylum Acidobacteriota; class UBA6911; order RPQK01; family JAPXNP01; genus CAVZRV01. The sequence goes on along the minus strand of CAVZRV010000027.1, from coordinate 241,050 downwards.
ATCGGCCAGAACCTGCACCGTCTGATCGCACCGTCCCGCTACCACTCAGCACACCAAGCTGCCTTCGCGCATTTTCAAGCGACCGGCGAAGGAGCCGCCATTGGTAAGACTCTCGAATTGGAGAGCGTGCGAAAGGATGGCCGGGAAATCTCGGTGGAACTCTCCCTTGCCGCCATTCAACTCGGAGGGAGCCGTCATTGCGTCGGGGTGCTTCGAGACATCACCGTCCGGAAATTGGCTGAGATTGAACTGGCACACTCACGGGAGGACTTGGAGCGGACCAACCTGGCGCTGGAGAAATCGATCCATCGGGCCAATGAGATGACGGTGCAGGCAGAGGCTGCAACCATCGCGAAAAGTCAATTCCTGGCCAATATGAGCCATGAGATCCGGACCCCGATGAATGGTGTCATTGGAATGACCGGCCTGCTTCTCGGAACCGATCTCTCGGAGGAACAGAGGCATTATGCCGAAATCGTACGCTCCAGTGGGGACGCCCTGCTCAACTTGATCGACGGCATTCTCGATTTCTCGAAGATCGAGGCCGACCAGCTGCAACTGGAGGAAGTCGAATTCAACCTGACCGAAGTCCTCGACGGCACTGCGGAACTTCTCGCGTTTCGAGCCCAGCAGAAGGGGCTTGAGTTCATCTCCGCAATCGACCCGGGAGTACCGACCTGGCTTTTGGGCGATGCGGGACGCTTGCGCCAGGTTCTGATCAACCTGGCCGGGAATGCCGTCAAGTTTACCGGCGAGGGAGAAGTGGCGGTGCGAGTGTCCCTCGAATCGGAATCCGCCGATCGGGTTACCCTGCGATTCGAGGTGCGTGATACCGGGCTCGGTATTCCGGAAAGCGAGATCGGCCTCCTGTTCAATGCATTCCAGCAGGTGGATGCCTCGACAACCAGGAAATTCGGGGGCACCGGTCTCGGCCTGGCGATTTCAAAGAGTCTGTGCGAGTTGATGGACGGCCAGATCGGGGTTGAAAGTCAAGAAGGCCGAGGCTCCACCTTCTGGTTCACAGTCCGGCTGAAGAGGTCGGATACTGTCAGGAAAACAAGCGATCTTCAGCCGTGCCCGCTTCAGGGAACCAAGGTGCTTATCGTTGATGACAACCCGACCAACCGCGAGGTCCTGAGGGCGATGCTCAGTTCCTGGGGCGTACGGCACGAAGAGGCTGATGGAGGATCGACGGCGCTCGCCAAGTTGCGGGCGGCAACAGAAAAAGGAGACCCGTTTCGCCTGGCTATACTGGACATGCAGATGCCTGTCATGGACGGTGTGGAACTGGGACGTTCAATTCAGGCCGATCCTGAACTGGGAACGTCTGAGGCTCGTCATGATGTCTTCAGTTGGCAGCCAGAACGAATTCCGAGATTCTGACGACGTCGAATTCTCTGCCCACCTGGTGAAACCGGTTAAACAGTCTAAACTTTATGATTGTCTGGCGGAGATCCTCCGGGGAAGCGGCCAGGCCTCACTCCCGTCGAGGCCGGTTCATGGCACGACCGGCGGCGGTAAAGCAACGACCGGCCGCCGTGCCTGCTCCCGAATCCTTCTCGCGGAGGACAACCGGGTCAATCAGAAGGTCGCCATCAAACTGCTCGAGAAGATGGGGCATCGTGTAACCGCAGTATCCAACGGCGAGGAAGCGGTCAAGGCACTCGAGGAAGGATCTTTCGACCTCGTGCTGATGGACATCCAAATGCCGGTCATGGACGGGTTCGCTTCCACCGCAATGATTCGCTCCAACGCCGCCGCGGGAGTTCATCCCCGCATTCCTATCATCGCGATGACTGCCCACGCTATGCGGGGTGATCGGGAACGTTGCCTCGCGAATGGCATGGACGACTACATCTCCAAGCCGGTTCAACCTTCTTCCCTGCTGGAAATTGTGGAACGCTGGCTTCCGGAAACTCCCCGGGAACGGAATCGCCCGCCCGGGGCCGGAAGCGGCCTGGACAAGCCTGGTAATCCTCACCAGGTTCCTCGATCCGAAGTTCCAGAGAGCGAGCACCGCCATTCTTCCGTTCCTGTATGGGACCGCGCCGGCCTGCTCAAACGTCTCATGGACGACGAAGATTTTCTGTCGCAGATGGTCAAGGTGGCACTGGACGACCTGCCACTCCAACTTGAAAGCCTGCAGAACTACCTTGACGATTCCGATCTGTCACAGATCGAACGGCAATCACATTCGATCAAAGGCGCCGCCGCGAACCTGGGTGCGGAGTCGATGTGCGAAGTGGCGGCACGGATCGAGCAGGCGGCCCGGGAGGGCAAACTGGAGGAAGTCACCGGGTTGCTCGCGGACCTGCATGGAGCGTTCGGGTGTCTTCGTGGAGAAATGACAGGGAACGGCATGCAGGCAGAGCAGTCTTCTCCAGTCAGGCCCGGTTCCTTGCCAGCGCATACCACAAGCCCTCCTCCCGGAGCCTGAATCAACCTCCGTTTCAGGAAGGTTTGCTGTCGGGCCCTTTCAGGCTATGAGATCGCGATGCTCCGGGTAGAGCTTCGAAACGCACTCCGGGCAGATCCCATGGCTGAAAGATGTGGCCGTTCTCTGGGAGACGTAGTCCTCGAGCGGAACCCACGAATCGGGTGCTTTGGGGTCCTCACCCGGTTTTCGAATCTTCCTGCAGTTCGAACAGGATGAAAGAATTTGCTCGAGGGTGCGGATCTTCGTCAGGGCCAGCGCGAGTCGGCGCGCGCGCAAGAAAGAACGAACCGAAAAGCAGGGCACTGACCAGCCCGGTTACACCTCCCACAATGAGATGTTCCGGGTCGAAGTAGGGGATATCCGGGTGAAGGACCAGATCCACCATCGCATTGAGGTTGCTCATCAACCCGACGACCAGGCTGAAGGAAACAAGCTGAATCGTCCTGCTGCCGAACACGGAAGTGAACAACCCGGTCTCTTCGCAGCGCTGCTCCTCGTGACTCTCCACCACCTGCCGCCACCCTTCTTGCGAGTTAGAGGTCCACGCCACCCATGGAGAAACAGACCGGGGGCTTGGAACCCCTGGTGAAAAACCTATTTCTAAACTATTTCTCGGTCCCTGTCCATACAGAAATTGACTGCCGGAAACTGAGGGGGAGTGTCGGCCGTGGGCGTTTTTGTCTTCACGAGTGGCCCCGATCTGAGACTATCGAAGGGAACCGGGCTATTGTCACCGGCATTGAATTTCGTTGACCCGGATGGGAAACTGGCGATGGATTTGACCGCCGCGGATGACCGCAGCTGCAGGGCGTGTCTTTTCGTCATTCATGAGTCGGTGTCAGCGGCCGTTTCGAGTCGAGGATGACGATCGAAAGCCATGGAGTCTTCCCAGGATATGAATAGACAGTTATTGATTTTCCCCGTACTTCTGTTCACTTCGGTTGCGTTTCTCGGGGCCCAGGCTACGGCGCAGCGTAGCCCAGCTTCAAAAACGGCATCGTCGATTCAGAGCCTGAGTGCTTCCGTGGCAGAGCTGGTCAGCAAGTGCGGCCGTCCGTGGTTCAGATTCGAACGGTGGGATTCGGTCCCGTGGAAGGACAGCCTCAGGGACAGGTTACCTCTGAGCAGGGAACGGGCTCCGGGTTCGTTCTCGACAGCGAAGGCTACATCGTCACCAATGCTCACGTGGTTCGCGGCGCCCGGCACATCCAGGTGCGACTGGATGAGACCAACCTGACCGCAGTCAGCGGTTCCGCCGGCTTGCCGGCCAAGCGTTCGGTAGCGGCACAGCTGATTGGAATGGACCAGGAAACAGATCTGGCGGTTATCAAGATTGATCGGGCTGGACTTGCTCCGCTGACACTGGCCGACTCCGACCAGCTCAGCCAGGGTCAGATTGTGCTGGCGTTTGGCAACCCGATGGCGCTTGAGGACTCGGTCTCAATGGGAGTGGTCAGTTCGCCTGAACGTCAACTGACAGTCGGGGATCCCTACGTGTACATCCAGACGGATGCCCCGATCAATCCGGGCAACAGCGGCGGCCCCCTGGTCGATGCCGAGGGCGGAGTGGTGGGGATGAACGCGTTCATCCTCTCCCAGTCGGGGGGGAGTGAAGGGATTGGGTTCGCGATTCCGTCGAACCTGGTTAAGCGGATTTACTTGGAGCTGCGGGAGTCCGGGCACATTCACCACGGCCGGATCGGAGTGGTTCCGATTTCCGTGACTCCGTCACTGGCTGCCGGGCTGCGGTTACCTCGGGACTGGGGGGTGATTCTGGAAGATGTCGCTCCGGATGGGCCTTCCCAGAAGGCCGGGCTCGATCCCGGAGATCTCCTGGCCGACATCGACGGCGAGCCGATTCGGAGCCTGCATCAACTCCTGATGATCATTGACCGGCACGCTATCGGCGACGTTATTAAGGTACATGCGCTGCGGGGGACGGAGACTGTCGAGGCCGACGTGACTGTGGCTAATCGGACGGACGATCCCAACCGGTTTCTGGAGATGGTCACGGAGAAATCCAATCTGGTCTCCCGGCTTGGAATTCTGGCGGTCGATATCGATGATTCCGTTCTGGACCTGATCGGAGAGTTGCGGAAACCTGCGGGTGTCCTGGTGGCCGCCAGCGTTGCCGGGGAACCGGGGGCGGAAGACGGACTGGGCCCTGGTGATTTGATCATTTCACTGAACGGGAACCCGATCTTCAACCTGGCTTCTTTACGGGAGATCCTCGATAAGCTGCAGCCCGGCAGTCCGGCGGTACTTCAGATTCAGCGTAAAGACCAACTGAGGTTCGTAGTGCTGGAACTTTCCTAGTGGTTGGACTTGCTCCCGGGGGCGCTGCAGTTTGCACTTCAGTGCCCCGGCGAGAGTGCCCTGGCGAGCGGACAGCGATCGGGCAATCAGATCAGGGCTGGGTTTGCGGTTGCGGAATGGGGACCAGGTCCGCTTTCACCTCCATGGTCTTGCCCCGGAGCAGGTAGATCTGGGTGGCATAGGTCTCATAACCGTCCGCCCGTACCTGGATCTCATAGGATTCCGGTCGCAACCAGAGTGATTTGAGGTCCTTCGCCTTTCCGGCGTAGGCTCCGTTTATGTACACATCCGCATCCTTCACGTTGACTTTCAGCTTCAGGTGGCCCGTATCCGCCTGGTGACGGTAATAGTAGGGATTAGGCCCGTAGGCTCCGTACCAGCCCAGTCCGGGTCCAAAGAAGTACGGGCTATACCAGCCAAACCCGCCGAAGCCGGGTGAGACACGCCCGAAATGCTCATGTTCGTGCCCTTCAAAATGGTCGTCATGGTCGGCCGCAGTAGCAGGAACTGCCATCATCAGGAACACGCTCAGTATCAGTATTCCGACCTTTATGCTTTTCATTGCATTACCCTCAACTTTCTATCCCACCCCAGTTGGGCTCTTATTCAATTTGTCCATTCATATTTAAAGATCCAATAAGGGGGGTGGAGGTTTCTCTTTGAGGGGGTGGAATGTCCTCCCGGCAGAAATTCCGGTGAGATCCTGACGAGCGGCCGCAGCGGGATCTCAGGGGAAGATTGTTCTATTCCCTGGGCACCTGCTGGCATATTATCGGGTGGACATGAAACTCTTACTGCTGTTCTCTGTCGCTGCCTTTCTGCTGGCGCCGGTTGCGATCGCCCGGTCAGGGGCTCCCGGGGCCGGATCCTCCGCTTCCCCCGGATCACCGCAGGTTCGGACTGCCAACGGGATCGTTGAAGGACTGGTCAAGCAAAGCGGGGTGCTGGAGTTCAGGGGAATTCCCTATGCGGCTCCGCCCGTGCGTGAGTTGCGCTGGCAACCGCCGCAGTCTCCGCTGGATTGGGACGGGGTCCGGCGTGCCGACGAGTTCGCGCCTCAGTGCATGCAGCGGAGAATCTTCGACGACATGAGATTCCGCAACAGCGGGATGAGCGAAGACTGCCTTTACCTGAACGTTTGGACTCCCTCCACTTCGCCCGACAGGAAGTTGCCGGTGTCTGGTCTACTACTACGGAGGAGGCTTCGTCGCCGGTGACGGATCGGAGTTCCGCTACGACGGTGAGAGCATGGCACAGCGCGGAATCGTCGTCGTAACCATGAGCTACCGGCTCGGGATTTTCGGCTTTTTTGCCCATCCCGAGTTGACCAGCGAGTCCTCCCATCACGCTTCGGGGAACTACACCCTGATGGACCAGGCCCAGGCCCTTCGCTGGGTCCAGGAGAACATCGCGGCATTCGGAGGGGATCCCCGCAAAGTCACGATCGCCGGGGAGTCTGCCGGTTCCTTCGCGGTGAGCGCTCAAATGGCCTCCCCTCAGTCCCGGGACCTGATTGCGGGTGCGATCGGTGAGAGCGGATCGGTCCTCGGTTCCCGTCCTGCGACGTCTCTTGCCGACGCCGAGCGGTCCGGGCTGAAGTTCGGGGAGCAACTGGGAGCCTCATCGCTGAAGGAGCTGCGGGCCCTGTCGGCGATGGAACTGCTCGAGGCTTCCGCGAGTCCGGGCGCGCCCCGGTTCTCCTGGAATGTGGACGGCTACTTCTTTCCGAAACCTCCGCTGGAAATCTACCGCAACGGGGAGCAGGCGCATGTGCCGCTGCTGGTCGGCTGGAACTCGGAGGAATCAAACTACCGGGCCATTTTCGGCAGAAATGACCCCACCCCGGAGAATTTCGCCAAGGCGGTCCGGGAACTCTACGGCAGCGATGCCGACGAGATCCTGAGACTGTATCCGTCGGCCACCGTCGAGCAAACGATTCAGTCGGCCACCGACCTGGCCGGGGACCGGTTCATCGGATTCAGCACCTGGCGGTGGTTCGACCTGCAGCGCCAGACTGGCGGGAAAGCCGGTTTACCGCTACTCTCTACGCGCATCCGCGGCCCCCGGTTAAGTCAGAGGCGGGAGGCGATGCCTCGAGCGGGGACCAGTCGGAAGTTCCGCCGGTGCCTCCCGGAGCGGTTCACTCGGCAGAGATCGAATACGCCATGGGCAACCTGTCGACCAACCCGGTCTTTGCCTGGACGGAAGACGATTACCGGGTGTCGAAGACCCTGCAGGGCTACTTTGCGAACTTCATCAAGTCTGGAGATCCCAACGGGCACGGATTGCCGGACTGGCCTGCCGCAGCGAGCGGCCGGGACGCCCAGTCCATGATGATGCGGATCGACGTGGAATCGCATGCCGAACCGGCCGCCCACCGGGATCGATACCTTTTCCTGGAACGACTGTCGGAAAAGAAACCCGAGTAGTCGGGTTTCCTTCCGGGAGCGTGAACGGCAGCGACTCCGGCAGGGAAACCTGGGGAATCTGGCTGCACAAGGCGCTTGAAATGAATACTTTAAAGAGAATCCGGGCGGCTTCGCCCTGGCTGCGTCCCGATGCTTGCTGGATCCTGCTCATACCGTGCATGATCGGCCTCAGCGTGTTGCCCGTTGCAGGCCAGGCCCTCGCGGACCATTTCACGGGGAGATACGGGTTCGAACGGATGGGCGCGGCCACCCAGATGGGCGACTTCGAAGCTCCGCTCAAGAAAGTCGCCTCACTGCCGATATCGGGGACTCCCCTGTTGTCGTTCGAGGACCGAGTCCTGGTCGGTGCCTGGGACTATGAGCACCGCCTCTATGCTTTCTCGCTCTATGACCTCGAAGCGAAACTCCTCTGGAGCACCAGTTTCCAACGGAGAACTCACGACTCTACTACTCCCCTTCCTACTCGCATGATCACCTGCTCCTGGGTGGTTCGGCCGCCGGCGTCGCGATGGTTCGTGCCTCGACCGGCGAACTGCTCTGGCAGGATTCTGGAATCGGGGAGACCGCGCTGGAGGAGCCCGATCGTCACCGGGCGGAGGGCCTACTATCACGGCACTTCCGGGATCAGGGCTGTTGCGGTGGAAAGCGGGGAATTGCTCTGGTCCATCGAGGCGGAGACCGCGGAGGCTCCTCTCGTTCTCTCGGGTGAACAGCTGTTTGTCTCGCTGGCCGACGGAAGGCTGGTATCGATCGATCCCTCGAACGGGGAGATCGTCTGGTCTGTGGAGGTCTTCTCCGTTACCGATCTGATGGCGTCCGAGGGCAGAGTCTACCTCCTTGACCAGGCCATTTCTCCCTACGTTGGATTTGCGCTCGAGCCATCCCGATTCGCTGTCCTCGATGCAGCGAACGGAACGGTCCTTTGGCAGGGCGCGGATGCGAAAACGAATGCGATGGCACTGTCACGGGACCGGCTCTTTTTCTTTCGAACCGGCGCTGATCGGACCCTCGGCGGAGGATGTTACCCGTGCCTCCAGGCAAGAGCACCTGAGACGGGTGAAGTGCTCTGGGAAGACGGATACACAAGCTACGGCACTCTTTTCGACCTTGCCATTTGGGACAGCGTCGTTATCAACGACACCATTTTCACTACCACTGATTTGGGGCTTTTCGCGTGGAAGGCGACATCGGGGGAGGCGGTCTGGCTCGACGGCCAAGTCTTTGGCGGAAGCCTTTCCGCTTCGCAGGGGCGGCTTCTGGTCCGGGACGGTGATTCCATCGCGGTCTTCGTGCCGGATCTTCGGCTCAACTTCGCGCAACTCGCGAACGGTCAGGGACAGAGCACTCTCCTGGTACTTTCAAATCCGGGGAGAAAGGCGGCTCAAGCCACGGTGCACTTCCTGGATGAAGACGGCAGTCCACTGAAGGTTCCCCTGGTCGGGCGTGAGAGTGCTTCGGATGTCGACCTGGTGATTGCGGCAGGAGAGTCCCGGGCCGTGGAGACGTCTGGCGGCGAAACCTTGCAGGTGGGCTGGGTCAGCGTGGAATCGGACCGCGTTTTGGAGGGGAGTTCCATCTTCCGCTATCGTGCCGGCGAGAAGCGCTACGAGGCCGGCGTGGCTCCCTCAAGACCCTCCAACCGCCACGCATCTTACATCAATCGCGTGGACCGGTTTGAAACGGCGGTTGCCCTGGTGAACCCCCATTCACAACCAATCTCGGTGGACGTTGAACTGGTTGGGGAAAATCCGGGATATGTGAAGGAGCGCTTTCACGTGGATCTCGGACCCGGCGCACACCGGGCGTTCTTCCTGACGAGCGAGCAATATCCTGAGCTGGTGACCGCCTCGGTGACTGCTGTCTCTGACAACAGTCAGCCGTTCCTGATGACGGTTCTGCGAACCCGCGACGGGCTGCAGATGTCAAGCTATCCCTGACGGTCAGTCCTTGCGGTACCAGTCGGGGGTCCCGAACCAGCGGTCCATCTCCTGTTCGAATGGTGCGACGAGTTCGGGCGGTTCCAGTACATCGCCCCGGTCTCCGGTTTCGACCATCCAGGTGTCGAGGGCGGCCCGCAGCCGCGTCAGCGCCGACCGGTGTTCCGGGTTCGCCGACCCGACCAGGTTTCTGACCTCGTAGGGGTCCTCCAGCGTGTCGTAAAGCATCTCACCAGGGAATGGCTTGGTGAGTTCAAGCGGAGGTCCTGTCAGTTTCCCCTCCGCGAGCAGCCGTCGCATCAGAGGCATCACCAGGAAACACTTCTCCTTGTAGCGGTTCAGGGTCAGAAAGCCGGTGCCGGGCGTGAGATTGCGCACGTATTGGTAGCGATTGTCGCGGACCGAACGCTGGCGGATGACGGTTTCGTCGATGCGATCGCGGGCGCTGAAGGCATAGGTTCGTGGGGGATCGAGCATGTTCGCCGAGGAACCGCGGCTCTGCATCAGCGTCGGGCGCTCGATGCCCGCGATCCAGAGGGTCGTGGCCGTGACGTCGAGCAGGCTGATCACCTGGGCGTCTGGCGGTGCCCGGCTGATTCTGAGGTGGCGCCGGAAAGTTCTTCGGCCAGCGGAGAATCATCGGGACGCGCAGCCCCGAATCCTAGCACCAGTGGATGCCGCGAGCCTCCAGCCGGCCGTTGTCCCCGAAGAACATGATGACGGTGTCCTCGTCCAGCCCCTCTTGCTCCAGTTGATCGAGGATCCAGCCGACGCGGACATCCATGCCGGAGACAGAGTTGAGGTAGCGGGCCCATTCTTCACGAACGAGCGTGTGATCGGGATAGTAAGGTGGTGGAGAGACGTTCCCGGGAGTGGCGATTCGGGGATGCCAATCTTCTCCGACCCACTTGACGCGGGGTTTCTCCCAGGACTTCCGGTCGTAGATGTCGTACTCCGCCTCGGGCAGGTTGACCTGGCGAAGAAAGGCTGGTGAGACTTCAACGCGGACCAGTCGTCCGACTGGTAGATCGGGCCCTCGTTGACGAAGTTCAGGTCCAGTTTGCCGGTGCCGACGACGCGGTCGCCGATCGAATGATGTTGGCGGTGAAGTAGCCCGCATCCTGAAGCCGGTGGGTCAGTCGGCCGGACCCCAGGCGGCAGCCGGAAGTCGTCGTCGCGGTGGCTGCGCATGTTTTGGGTGTCGGTCGACGTCTGGTACATTCCGGTCATGAATGCCGACCGGCTCGGCGCGCAGACCGGGGAAGTGGCGAAGACGTTCGTGTAGCGAACCCCTTCCGCCGCCAGGCGGTCGAGGTTGGGCGTCCGCACGTGCTCGCCGTAGCAGCCCAGGTCAAGGTCGAGGTTCTCGCCGACGATCCAGACGATGTTGGGCTTGCCGGGACCGGGTGCCGCGAAGGAAAGAGATCCCGTCAGAAGGAGAATCACCCACGAAAACAAACACAGTCGTGTCGGCATCAATCGAGTTCCCCTCCTCAAACGTTCCACGGATCCCGGGCCGGGCGGGAGCGCAGGCTGTTCGCCTCGCTGTCGTCAATGAACGCCTCCCTGGCCGGGTCGATCCTGAGTTTCCGGTTGAGGAGCCAGGACAGCGCTGCAGCATGGGAGGCGATGTGAGAACGCCGCATCACGGTCGGATTCGCCGCCGTCTTTCCCCGGGTGCGCATGCAGTCGAAGAAATTCCGGGCGTGGGCGGTGACGTCGAGACCGTTCGCTTTCTCGGCCAGCTCGGGGACCTCTTTCTTGAGCGAGGGAGGATCCACTTCAATCTCCCCGCTGTCACCGGTCTCCACCCATCCCGCGTCGCCGACGAAACGGACCGGGCAGGTTCCCAGGTGCTGGATCCATCCGGGACGCTCTCCGAAAGGCGTCTCGAGGAAGTCCAGGATCAGGTTGACTCCGTTGGCGTAGCGGGCCGTGATTCGTCTCTCACCCGGCTCGAACTCGATCGGCATGGTGTCGTCGGCCTGGTTGGCCCACTGGCACAGATCGAGGGTGTGGGCACCCCAGTCAAGCAGCTTGCAGCCGGAGTCGAAGTCGTAGTGGCCCCGCCAGCCTCCCGAAACGTACCGGCTGTTGTAGGGCCGCCAGGGCGCGGGTCCCAGCCACAGGTTCCAATCCACCGATTGCGGCGCCGGAGTCGGTTCGCCGGGAAGCCAGGCGGTCCGGATCTCGGGAGTGTAGACGGACGCGTAGAGGGTGTGGATTTTGCCCAGTTTCCCGCTGTGAGCCAGGTCCACGGCTCGCTGAAAGTTGACGATGCTTCGCCGTTGCGTTCCGGCTTGAAAGACCCGTCCTGTCTTTTCCATGGTGGCTGAAACCTGCTGGCAGTAGTCGATGGTCAGCCCGCACGGTTTTTCGCTGTAGACGTCTTTCCCGGCCTCTGCGGCCATGATCGACGCGGAAGCGTGCCAGCGGTCGCCGGTCGCGATGAGCATCGCGTCGATGTCTGGGCGCGCGAGCAGTTCTCGGAAATCGCGAACGGTGGCACAATCCTGATTCTGGTAGTACTCGTCCACCATGGCCTTGCCCTCGGCGCGTCGGTTTGCCTGCACATCGGCGATGGCGACGCAGCGGACGTCGGGCAGGCCGAGCATGGATTTCAGCACGTACCGGCAACGCGGGCCGATTCCAATGACTCCCAGGGAGATTTTGTCTCCGGGAGCCACCGACTTTCCCCGCCCGAGAACGTGGGACGGAAGGATTGACGGAGCGGCAGTTGCAATTCCGGCAGTGACCGATTTGCGAATAAAACCCCGGCGTGTTGTACCAAAGGGAGCTTTCATCTCGAATCCTCCGATTCCTTTTGACCCTCGACAGGCTGGCAGCGGAGAGCGGGGTCCCGCCGCAACTGGTTTAAACTCAAGGCCCGCCGCCACAGTCGGGCCGGTACCGAGAATGATTGCGGAGGTAAGGCCAGTCGTCAAGTCACCGTTCCCCTTGAGTCTGGAACGGACCGGTAACGGGAGCAGGGACTGATGAAGAAGGCGGCGTGCAGTGAACTCGGGGCTCGCTCACATTCGAAGACCGGGAGAACCTCCGGCATTGGCCTGGAAATTGGACTTTGACCGTCGATAGTAGGCGGCCAGGGCAACAGCGAGAACGATCAGGGAAACAGCCTGGGCGAAGGAGAGAACCCCCGACGGCCGAAAGCCGCCTCCGTCGGCCCGCAGCCACTCGGATGGAAACCGGAACGCCGAATACCAAATCATCCCGGTCAGGAAGACCTCTCCTTCCCACCGTCGTGAGCGGAGCAATCGCCAGAGGAGGAAGAAAGAGGCCAGGCCGAAGAAAGACTCGTAAAGCTGAGTGGGGTGAGCGGGAAGACTCAGGTCGGCACCAGGTGGAATGTACCCCAACGCCGCCTGTTGTTCGAAAGAGGAAGTGCCGGGAGGAAATGAGACGGCCCACGGCCAGCCACAGGCGATTCCGCCATTGCATCCGGCCAGAAAGCATCCGATCCGGCCGAAAAAGAGGCCGAGTGCCAGCCCAGGGGCAACCGAATCGAGAAACGACCACAATGGAAATGGCCGGACCAGGTAGTAGCCCAGCCATGCTGTGAGCAGACCCAGCAGCCCCCCATAGAGGGCAAAGCCCGCCGGTTGGAGCATTCGTCCCCAGGACCAGGAGTCCCAGTACTGAAGGCCGTAGAGGATCTTCGATCCGACGAAAAGCCCGAGAATCCCGAAGAAGAGAAGATCCGAGACGGGAGCGGACAGCTTGGCATGGCGGCTCATGACCAATGTCACCAGCGATCCCGCGATGATGGCCGTTGTCAGCATAAACCAATAGTCGGGAACCAACCAGCCCGGGATCCCCGTACCGGCGAGGGCCTGAATAATGACCTCCCTCATGAATCTGCTCCTCAATCTCTCAAATCTCGATATCGAGTCTGGAACGCTTCAAGCTTTGAAGTAAATCGCAGTCATACTATCGGGCATCGCTCAGATTTTGAAATAGGTGGCAAAGTATTCGCTCTCGATGGGTTGACAGCGACGCCATGCTGCCCCATCTTAGCCAAGTAAAGGAGTTCCCGAAAGGAGAGGCGTGAGATGTTCCGTCTGATCTTCACACGACTTTTTCCTGGCCTGGTTTTCTGCGCCGCCGTACTTTTGCTGGTTGCAGGCAGAGCCAAACTTCCACCCCAGTTGGTCTATCGTTACTTCCAGGAGGACCCCGCTCGAGCCGAGCAGTTGGTGCGACTTGCCGAGGACAGGAAGGGGAACGGAGGCTGGCTGCGCAGTCCGGTCGTCTCCGAATCGGTAGGAGGATTCTCTGAGCCCGACCTGTCGATCGTCGATCTCGGGACTGCAATTGTGTTCGCGCAAATCGGAGATGGGCAGATCCCGGGTACCCAGCAGTTTTTTCAGACCACCCTGATCTTGATCAACCAGACCAGGAACGAGACCAGCGGAACGATCGAATTCTTTGACAATGACGGGTTGCCGCTCGTGGTCACGATCGACGGAGTTGCGAACAGTTCATTCCCGTTTGCGCTGGGTTCCCGCCAGACGAAACGCTTTCAGACGGCAGGTACCGGGAACGTTAAGGTGGGTTGGGCCCACGTTCACTCGGATCAGCCGATCGGCGGGACCGCGACATTTGGAATTCGGGATAGCAGTGGCCGCATCTACACCGACGTCGGAGTCGAAGAGTCTCCGGTAGGAACCGAGTTCATGTTGTTTGCGGACATGATCGGCGCGAGTCGGACCGGAATCGCACTGTCCAACCCCAGCAACGAAAACGTGACTGTCCAGGTCGAACTGTTCGACCGGAACGGGAACTCCAAGAAAACCGCGCAAGTGGCGCTTCCGCCTTGGGGGCATGCTTCACAGTTTCTGGATGAGCTTTTTTCGTCGGTTCCCGGTATTGAGGAGTTCGAGGGTTCTGCGGTTCTGAGCTCCACCAGGGAATTCTACGGCGTCACTCTGCGTTCCACGAGCGATCAGTTGACCTCGATGCCGATGCTCAAGGCGCCGGCCCCAGGAGCGACCTGGACCAAGATCGCCTTCGCGCACATGGGAGACGGCGCTGCGGGGGACTTGTCGATCAAGTCTACGATCGTCTTGATGAACAACCTGGAAGGCCGGGCCGGAGGCACGATCGAGTTTTACCGCTCGGACGGAACGCCGATGGAGGTGACGATCAGCGGGACCCGGGCGGCCCAGTTCAACTTCGGTTTGGATCCCAATGCTGTCTCGCGGTTTGTCACGAGCGGAACGGGCGAGCTCCAGACCGGATACGCAGTCGTCAGCATGGACGAGCCGATCAATGGGACGGCACTGTTCTCCATCTTCAATAAAGGCATCCTCGATTCCGAGGCCGGCGTCGGAACTACGCCGCTGCAGAAGACTCTTTCTGTGATTGCGGACAGTCTTGACCGCTACAATACTGGGATCGCCGTTGCATATCCGATCCCTTCCGATGTGGCTGGCACCAACTCGGTGACCATGACGCTCTATGATCGGACCGGCTCATGGAAAGCTTCCACCGTAATCTCGCTGGAAAACTTCGAGCACAACGCGCAGTTCCTCCACGAACTGTTTCCCGACGTCGAAGGGATTGACGAATTCGACGGCAGGATCGATATTTCGGCCGGCCAGTATGCGACATTCCTGAGCCTTCGCCAGGCGGATACCAAGCTGACTTCGATGCCCTATTTCCGAAAGACGAACGGGTTCGCTCCGACCTCGAGCCTCAAGTTTGCCCAAAGCCTGGCAGGAACGGTCTCGCCCACGGCAAACTGGCGCCTGATCCAGAAGAGCGGAGACTTCGCCCTGGAGACCGTTCGACTCGAGTCGGCGGGACTCGGGGTGGACGGTTCCGGAATTTTAGTCGGGGACCGGATCGGATTTGGAAATTTCATCCGCGACGATGAGAGCAGGACGTATGAACTGATCGCCCGCGCGGCTGGAGGGGGGACCTTTGACCTGATCGAGTTTGGTCCCGAGCGAACGGCTGCAATAGGCGACGGGACGATTGCGGGCAGTGCCAACGGTAACTTGGCTATGGAGATCCAGTTCTTCGGCAAACAGCCTTTTACCTACGTCGGATCGGAAGTTCAGACCGAGT
Source organism: uncultured Acidobacteriota bacterium (assembly GCA_963777605.1). Taxonomy (GTDB): domain Bacteria; phylum Acidobacteriota; class UBA6911; order RPQK01; family JAPXNP01; genus CAVZRV01. Next base: position 225,841 of record CAVZRV010000027.1, on the reverse strand, counting down.
TTTGGCTGGTTCCGGGCCTGCTCACGGTGCCGGCAAACCCGGGCAAAGTCGCCGTGACTACGGAGTTCAATTCCGTTTCGACGTCCCCCGAGAGGGACAGACGGTTGACGAGGCGGACGACCGAACAGTTGACATTTGGTGCCCCTTCCGCATCGCTGGCCAATCTCTTCCGCGTCTCGCCGATCTTCCTGCGCCCGGGTGTGAACGTCCGTCTGCAGGGGACCCGGTTTGGCGACAACCCTCTGGTGGTGTTCAACTTTCAGCAGTTCGACACGGAGACCAACCAGAATTCGGAAATCGCCTTTCCGGTGATCGCCTCAGAGGGTGCACAAGGCTGGACGGCACGGGTTCCGAGAATTTCCGGATCAGTGCCGACCCGGGGATACCTTCAGCTCAAGAGCATTCAAGTCGACAACGGTTCGGGAGGCGGCAACACGTACGAGTGCGGCATGAACTTTGCCCCGGGCTTCAGGGCCTCTTTCGACACGACTACAGGAGGGGAGGCGGCCAACGTCTCCTTTTCCTTCGACCAGGCCGAGGGTCAACTCGCGCTGGCCTGGTTCCAGGTGGGCTTCTTCAACGTGACATCCGATTTCGGCGGTCTGAAGGCCGGAGACAACATTGGAACGGGATCCTACGCAAACGATACCTACAATTTGACGGTCAAGACAGTCGCACCGGCCGAGGTCATCGTCGATGTGATCGAGGAGGGAAGTTCAGATCCTTTTGGAGAGTTGACCCTCCAGCGCTTCCCGGACGCTCAACCGGAAGAGAACCTGCCCGGTCTCGGGCTGATATTCCGGGTGCTGGAACCGCCTGGTGGGCCGCAGTTGATCACAAGTCGTCTGAAGCTCGACTGGAGTCTGACCGGAGTGCCCATCACTCTGCCGGCGGCAGGAAGCTATGTCCACGTCTCTGGCAATATTCTTTCGTCTCCAAACTCGGGTTCGTCCCAAGGTTTGCCGTCTGACTTCTCAACCTTTTTCCAGACGGGGACGGAGTAACGCAATGAACATCAAAGACCTACGGCTTTTGCTTCTGCTCGGGTTACTGGCCCTCAGCAATCTGGCCTCTGACGGCCTCGGAGGATTTCTGACCGGAGCGGACCCGGGCTGCGACTGCGAGGAGGAGCAGACGGTTGCGGTAACGCTTTCGAGTGCGAAGCTGAACCTGGTCCAGGGAGAGACCGGCACTACCACCGCTGAATTCCGTGTCGGCAGCCAGGCCAAGGCTGCCCAGTGGACCGGGGATAAGCCCAGCACCCGGCTTTTCAAGGCCAGTTCGTACAGTGCTTCAAGCGGGACCAGCACCGTGCTCAGCGTCACGGCCGCCGACAGCGTCATTCCAGAGGAGAACTGGGATCAGGGGACATTTTCATTGTCCGATTCGCCGAAGATCAGAGCCACCGGCAGCGGTGGAGAAGGCGAGGCCAGTGCGGTTGTCTCGCTCAGCGTCTGGGGGACGCAGCTGTACTGGGCCAATGAAGACGGGTCGGTGCGGCGCTGGTGGGACGCGGCCGGTGACCAGGTGGGTGCCACATTCAATCCCTACAGCAGCGGGGGCCAGGCGAAAACCACTCTGAGCGACGGTGGGGACTCCGTGGCGTACTACCTGAAGGTCAACGTACCCGGCGGCATCAATGAAAACGATTGGGAGGTAAGGGTCATCCCGAAGCCGGTACAGCGCCTGACAATGGTCGATCACCTCATTCCGTTCTATGACCCATATCAGTCCACCCATCAACCTTCCGAGTACATTGAGACACCGGGAGTTTCGGTGAACAACGGAGTGATCAAGATTGACTTCAAGACCAAGGGAGAATTTCCGGGTAGCGCGGTTGGTTCCGGGAGTTCCGAGATGCCCTATGAAGTGGAGGTCCGGCGCAAATCAGACGGGCTGACCGTGCGGCAGCAGTCATCGCTCTCGTTCTACGATCGATATCTCAACCTCTGACATCAGAGCGAGATTCTGGCTGCGGGGTGAACCGCCTGTGGGCCACGGACGAGGCCGGACGCCGATCTCTGGACCGGCAAAGCAACTGCTTACCGGTTCTGGAAGCGCCGGCACCGGCAGAGTTGTTGGATGGCCTGGTGAGTTCCTTGCCGGCTGTCGTTCAGTGCCTCAAGATGCCGGCTACTCGACACTCCTCGACAACCGCTTCGATTCTGAGGCGCCCTTCGAAGCGCGTGATCGGATCAACAACAATTCGTGCCACTAGCTATCGCTCCCTTCCGCGTCGCCGTTTTTCTGTCCGTTCACGGAACGGCTGATGCGATCGTCGATGAGTTTCCTCTTGCGGACATTGCAGGAAGGGGTATCCGTGGAAACTACGCAGATTTGACGGACTGGACGACTTCAGGAGGTGGCGATTTGGCTCAGTTCGGGTGACAGCGCACCTACGGCCTCGAGGAACTCCTTCTCGGAGCAGCCGAGTGATTAAACCGTCAGGGTTCCCTGAACGCAAAATCCCCATTCATTTTCAACCCAAACAACCCTGGCGCCCTTCAAGCCTTGGCGTTCCAAACGAGCGAGCGGGTATGAAAGGCGCTTCGGCCAATTGCGCCTCAAGCCAGGGCGAGACACAAAAAACGACCTTGTTCCGGATAGCCATTCCCGCCACCTGGCAAGCCTACACTGCCGTGGGGTGTCGGTTTGCAGGGGAAGCCCCGCACAGGGGATTGGGTAAACGCACGATCGGTGCGAGAATGGACCGCGTTTGGACCCAGATTGCCATCGTGTTCGGACAGGCGGAACCGATCAATCTGCTAGCCTTTGGGACGGGTGGATGAAATTCGTCGGAGAAATTCGCTCTGGCCGTAGTCAGACTTTGGGGAGGGCAACATGAAGCCCGAGGCCTGGAAGGCGGTTCGGAAACGGGGCGACGAAGGGTTGACGACGACCGGGATTGCAGCGCGGTATGATTGACAATCAGAGAGTTGTTCCAGATCCATTCGCGTGGCGGACGTCCCCCGGTACGCAGGCCCTGGGGCGAAATGAGGTTCACGTCTGGCTCACTGAGCACGATCCCGGGCAGGCGTTGAACGCACAGTACGTCGCAAGCCTCTCCGGCGAAGAGCACGCGCGCGCGGCGGGATTCCGATTCGAAGAGCACCGGGTGAGATTTGTGGCGCGGCGCTATTTTCTTCGCGCCGTACTGGGGAAGTACCTGGAAATCGAACCGCACCGGATCGGGATCGAAACGAATTTCTACGGGAAGCCGCAAGTCTGCGGAAGGACTCCGCTCAGTTTCAACCTGTCGCACTCAGGAAACGTGTCTCTGCTTGCGCTGGCTGAGGACAAGGAGCTTGGAATCGACATTGAGCGCATCGACCGAACCGTGAACGTAGACGAGGTATCCCGAAGGTTCTTTTCACGGATGGAAGTCGCGCAGATCCTTGGGCTGCCTCCCGAGTTGCGGAAGCCGGCCTTCTTCGTCTGCTGGGCCCGGAAGGAGGCTTTCGTCAAAGCGGTGGGACGGGGACTGTCCCTTCCCCTGGACCGTTTCAGCGTGTCCTGCGGGCCTGGCGAGCCGGCCGCCTTACTGGAGGGCGGCGACGAGGAAAACGAACTCCCGAGGTGGGTCCTGCTGGATCTTCCTTCGGTTCCGGGCTTTGCGACCGCATTGGCCGGCGAAGTCCCCATCGAGCACGTCACCTGCCGGCGATGGGAGTGTGCCGGAGAGTATCGAGAGTTGTGAACGAAATGGCGGACTGATCGGTCTGGCTACGACCAATGGTCCCCTGATTCTTGTTCCGGCCGGGGGGCTGACACCGCCCTTCGGAAACAACCCTCTCGGCGCAGGAATCCCGGCCGGAAAGCACCACCCGATTTTGCTCGACATTTCCGATTGAGGATGCAGACTACCCGTCAAACTCTTCCAGGAGACGGCCGGCCGTACAGATGCGGATTCCTTGGAATCCGTCATGAACGAGCAGATGCCTGTCACTCGTGACAATGAAATTCGCGCGACCGGCCTGGGCGCATTCAAGATACTTGTTGTCGGCGGGATCCTCGACCACGTCGAGGCGGAGTTCGGACGTCACCCGGACCGCAGAGGAATGGAAGCGCTCCAGTCGTTGCCGGAATCCTGCCGGCGGGCGCACCTTGGCGATAATGTCGAGGTTCTCCCGTTCGATGTCGTCGGTGATTACGGCATCGACCCGGCCGTCGATACAGAGATCAATCAGCCGGGAGGCAGCGCCTTCCGGAGAGAAGCGAGCGGCAACCAGGGCACAGGTGTCCATAACCACTCGAATGTTCTCCGGAGTTTCGGCGCCACCTGTCGAATCAGTCAAGAATCTCCCGGCCCCCGTCTCAGATCGGTTCAATATCGAAGGGCTTGGCCGTCTTGTACTTTCCCCTCGTGAAGTCGGGAAACTCGACCGGAACGCTGCCGCCGGCCACCGATTTCTCGCTCAGCGGGGAGATGACGCTGCTGGCGACCGAATCATATACGTCGTAGTCAGTGATCTTTCCGGCTCGGAGCGCATTCACCAGCCGAACCCAGGTCACCGGGGTGGTTGAGCTTCCGCCGCCGTGACCGCGAAGTGCCCTCTTCCTCTCCTGGGGCTGGTAGCTCTTCAGGTAAGGATGTTCGTACTCCTCGTAGTAGGGCGCCGCCGACTCCCACCGGTCGGATTCCGGGCTGCGGCCGTCGATGTACATCATGGCGCGGGCTCCTCTGCGCCTCCAGTACGGCTCGGCGGGCGCCGAGGAGCGGTCGGCCTGCGGAGTGGGCAGAGTGATCCCGGACTGGAAGACTCCCTTGGTTCCCTGGAGGCGGAAAGCCTCCCTGGGATGCGGCGTGTTGGTGTCGAAGTTCAATGTGACCACCTTGCCGCCCTCGGTGTGCAGCAGCGTCACGTTGACGTCGCCCTGGGACATTTTAGTGGCCGCATAGGGGTGCTCTTCGCCGAACTTGTGAGCCGCGTATTCATTCAGCATCACGGCCTTGGAACTCATCGATACAAGGCGGTCGAAGCGGTCGCCGTGGTTGATGTCGAGGAGCCGAAGGATCCGGCTCATGGGGTGATCCGGGTAGAGATTGCCGTTGCGATCAATTGAATGTTGCAGGCGCCAAGGTTCTTCCAGGGGGTTGAACTTGACCATCCGGAGGTCGTGCACGTAGCCCCCTTCGGCGTGGAGGACGTCGCCGAAAAGCCCTTGCCTCACCATGTTCATCAGGGTGAGATCGCCGAAGCCCTCCAGCCCCAGGGTCGCCCACTTACCCGTCTTTTCGTGAGTTTCCACCAGTTCCCAGCCCTGGTCCTCGGTCAGAAGAATCGGCACTTCACTGACGGCATTCTTGCCGTTGGTCATCGAGGCGACACAAACGGGGGTGTGAAAGTCCCAGGGGGTACAGCAGATCACGCAGTCCAGATCTTCCGTCTCACACAGTTTCTGGTAGGCGGTTTCACTTCCTCCGTAAAGTCGGGGGGACGGCCGGCCGGAGTCCTCGACCCACCGCTTGGCGCGATAAAGCGCTCCATCGTCCGTGTCACAGACTGCCAGGACCTCGACGTTCTCCATACCGAGGGCACAATCGAGGTGGTAGGATCCACGGTTGCCCACCCCGACGAAGCCCAGCTTCACCGGCCGATCGCCACCTGATTCCTGGGCGGTGGCTCCCTTGTTCAGTGCCACAGTCGAGACTGTTGCGGCGGATGCTTTCAGAAATGTCCGGCGATTCACACTGCTTCCCATGCCCTGTTTCCTCCCGGCTGTTTGGATTCGCTATTCAACCTCTCGGTCCAGGAATCGACGAAAATGTCGTCTTCCGGGGATGCCAGTTTCTCTCGAAGCAGAGCGGCGGACAAGGAGAAATTACCTGATTTGGTGATTCCGACGGAGAGGTCCACCGCCGTTAACCCTCTTTAGCCGTCCAGCATCTCACGCAACTTGTTTGCCAACTCGTGGAGCTGAAACGGCTTCTGGATGAAGTTTACTCCCTCATCGAGGACGCCGTCGTGGGCGATCACGTTGGCGGTGTAGCCGGAAGTAAAGAGGCACTTGAGATGGGGGTGCATCGACGTCAGGGTGGCCGCCAGCTCTTTTCCGTTCATCTCGGGCATGACCACGTCTGTTATGAGAAGGTCTATCGTCCCTTCGTACTCCCGGGCGATCCATCCCGCATCCATCATCGCTGACAGCCAACGTCGAGAACTCTCCCGGAACAAACTCGGGGTGGCCGTCGCAATAGGCTTGGTCAAAGATCACGTTGCCGGTTTCGATCGTAATTTCCCCAACGCCGGTGATAGCGTCCCGGGCATTGATGCAAAGGTTTGCCAGTATCTGGTCGATCTGGGAAGGGTCCATTTCAACCGTCCAGGCCTTAGCCGGCTTCAAGTTCCTGGAGCCGATAAGTCATCATCCTTCCTTCGAGAGAGACAGAATCCAGTCTGTCACCCTCTGAGTGCCGCGCAGAAACAGGATAGCGTAATCGGCGGCTGGGAGGAATCGAGCAGATTTCCACTCATCGGCCCGGTTCTCCCCGAGCCGCAAATGAACTTTGAACAGGACCTGCTCGCTACGGAATCAGGCTCGGTGCAGGGCGAACGTTCTTCCAAGCGAATTCGACGAAGGGTACTTGGTCGGGAGTTGCTCCTCGGCTGGGGGATTGCCTCGATATGTCGAGGCCGCAGCGTTCCCGGAATGGCCCAGTTTGAAGTCCTCCACGACTCCTCTCATCTCCTGTGCCTGGTCCAGAAGATTATGTGATGCACTCGCGGATTCCTCAGAACTTGCTGCCGTTTCCTGGGTCAGTTGATTCATCTGTTCAATCGCCGAATTCACTTGGCCAATCCCCTCGCGCTGTCTCTCGGAGGCAGCAGCAACCTTGCCCATCCCTTCTTCCACGGACTCGATCTTCTGATTGATCTCTTCAAGCCTTTCCAGGCGGGCGTTGTTCTTCTTGAACCCGTCATCAACGTTCGCCACCGAATCCTCTATCAGTTGGAACGTGTTCTTGGCTGCTTCGGCACTTCGGATCGCGAGGTTGCGGACTTCTTCGGCTACCACCGCAAAGCCTTTTCCCGCCTCGCCGGCTCGAGCCGCCTCGACTGCGGCATTCAAAGCCAGCAGGTTGGTTTGAAAGGCGATCTCGTCAATCGTCTTGACAATTCTAGCCGTCTGCTCGGAGGAGGCCTTCATTTTCTGCATCGAGTTGCTCAAGAAGCCCATCTCCTGCACGCCTGCCACGGAGCTCAGCCGGGCTTCCCGGATCATGGACTGGGCGTCTTTGGCGCTGGATGCGTTGGTCGCGGCCATGGCGGCAACCTCGTGGAGGCTGCTGCTGACTTCTTCGAGTGAACTCGCCTGTTCCGAGGCCTCCTGAGCAAGAGATTGGCTCGCGGCACTGATTTGAGACGAGGCTGTGCTCACCTGATCGGCTCCCACCGACACACGGCCGAGGCCCAGATCGAGATTCCCCACGGCTTCGTTGAGAGCGTCCTTTATCCTGGAGAATTCACCGCGATAGTGACCCTCCATTCGCGCTGTCAGGTCCCGCTGCGCAACGCGCCCCAGCACCTGAGCTGCTTCGTTGATCGGCCCAGTAACTGCATTAAGAGTCTCGTTAATTCCTTGAACCAGTTCGCGGTATGCTCCCCGGAATCGTCCGGCATCTCCCCGTGCTTCGAGATTCCCCTCCCTGGCGCTTCGCACAAGTTGGCCGGTTTCCGCTACAAGGTCCTGAAGCGCCGTCAGTACTTCGCCGAAGGACTTGCCCAGCACGCCTTTCTCGCTCCGGGCGTGGGCACTGGCGGAGACGTCTCCATCGGCGATCTTTTGCGCCGTTTCAGCCATCTGGGTCTGCGATGACACCATCATTGCCATGGCCTGCATCAACTCTGCCGTCTCATCAGTGTTCCGGGGTGTGTCGATCTTGATGGATGTGTCTCCCAACGCGATCTGCTTCGCCACCGAAACCGCCGACCGGAGCGGGCGGGTGATGCTGCCAGTGATCAGGACCCCCATGCCGGCTCCTGCGACGAGAGCCAAACAGGTGAACATCACCATCTTGGAGACGGCGCTGGTTTCAGCGGCACTCAGCGTCTCCTTTTGGGCATCCATTCGAGAAAATGCTTCGTCGGAGAGCTCGAAGACGCTGTTCTCCAGTCGGTGGATTTCGTCCTTGAACTACCCGACTGCCTGGTTTCCTGCCTCCGCTGTGGTGATCTTTCCTGCTTGGACCTTCTTGAAGACGGTGGTTATCCCATCGAGGTAGACGTTCAGGTCGGCCTCAATCTGAGAGAGCCGAGACTGGTCACCGGGAAGCGTTGTGAGCTTGCGGAGATCTGCGATACGGTCACGGATGCCGGTGCGCTCTTTCTCGAATTTCGCGAGGTACTCGCTGACCTTCGCGGGGTTGTCGATGTTAATGAACGCGTCTTTTTCAAATCTCTCCGCAACCCAAGAGTATTTGCCCTGGCACGGGCAGCAAGCTGTGCGATTCAATCAAGCGCTTTGCCAGGGAACGACAGGGAGTGTCCCTAGATTCCTTGCCTGGGAGGGAACGACAGGGAGTGTCCCTAGATTCCTTGCCTGGATTCCTGGCTCCCGCTGCGCTCCACCGATGCGTCGGGGAAAGCCCCGGTGTCCGAGCCTTTCTGCACCCGCCCGCCCATTCGAGGGATCCCGCCTGGGAGCCTTCGGCCCGATGCGTCTTGGACATTCTCTCGTCCCTCCAGCTGCACATTCTCGCACTTCTTTCGCCTCGAACGTTCTTTATGGATGAAGGCCCCGATCGTCGGTCTTCAGAAAGGAATGCTTCGATGGCTCGTCTGGCGCGCAACCTCAACGCCACTGCCGGAGGCCTGTTCCACGTCCGAGGCCTGGTCGCCGGTCATATCGGCGATTATCCCCTCCAGGAACCCGAAAATGCCCTCCAGCTCATCTTTCTCATCCACCATTTCTGCTCCCTCTACTTCTGTTCCGTCGCCGCCCTCAACGTCCTGGGCAACCACTACCACCTCGTCGTCCGCTTCCAGGCCTACCGCAAGCTCTCCCGACGAAGACTCCTGGAAATCGCCCAACGCTTCTATCCCAATCCCCGCTACCGTCCCTACTCGTGCTGGAACGATCGCCAGTGGGAACTCTTCAACCGGCGTCTGTTCAACCTCAGCGAACTGATGCGCAACATCCAGTCCGCCTACGCCCGCTGGTACAACGAGCATTACAACCGCAAGGGCCGTTTCTGGGCCGATCGCTTCCAGTTGACGACGTCGAGCAACCTGATCGAGACTGTCTTTTACGTGGAGTTGAACGCCCTTCGGGCTCATCTGGTGAAATGGCCCGAGCAGTGGCGCTTCTCGTCGGCCTGGATGCGGCGACACGCCCGGGACGACTGGCTGATGCCGATCGAGGAACTGATGGGCGGGGGCAGTCCGGAGGAATGCGAGCGGTTGTTCTGGTGTCGGCTGTATTGGCGGGGGACGCAGGCATCGAAGGAGAACGATGGGCTGATCCCGGTGGAGTTGGCTGAACAGATGGAGCGGGAAGGATTTGCCCGGGGCTGCTACCGGGAGGCGATTGCGCCGTTTACGCGGGGGGTCCTTGTGAGCAATGAAGATGAGGTGCAGCGGACCCTCGATGAGTACCGGCAGAGGGGTATCTACACGAGCGACCGAGAACCGGTTCCGCTCGGGGTTGGCAACCTTTATGCGGTTCGTGGCCCCCGCAGCAATTTCGTTCAGACGTGAGCCCGCCGTGTGGAACTCGTAGTTCGAAGATCGCGTTTCTCGCTGAAATTTGGGAAGCTGAAGCCTGGTTGTAAGATCCGTGAGTGTAGTTGAGCCGAACAAGCCACTCTTCTGGTGTTTAGATTGTCTTCCTGTCAGCTGAAGCCGGTTAGATTGGCGTCAGTCCGAAGTGGCGTTTGCCCCTGGCTGTGCTGACTTGAGGCAATGGCTCCGGCCGTTCGGCCTCGTCTCCTCCCACCGGAAGGCTTTTCGCCTATCAAGACTCACATTGCATCCGAACAAGTAAATCTCTTGCGTCAAGACCAACAATCGGCCAACAGTTGATAAGTTCAACAAGGGAGTGTCCCTTGGAAAGGGAAAGGGATCGACACTTGCCGGCCGGACGCCCTTTTGCGCCAGTAGGAGGCCGGTCGAGCGTATTCGTGACCGGCAGGCAGACGACGCGGGTCGCTGGGCCTTCCGGTACGATGCGCCGCTGCTCAGGGCAGGCTGGAGGGCCGATCGGCCACGGAGAACCGCGCGCCGAACGACCCCAGTCCTACGGTTGTTATAGAAACGGGACGAACGCCTATTTGTGTTCCGTTCTCCCGCAGCGCAACCCCAGAGACCCGCTTCTCGATCGTGTAGCTCGCGGTGCCGTCCTCCTGGGAAGCTGTTGCCAGGGCGCTGAAAGCCAGTTCGTAGGTTCCACGGGAACGACGATCCAGTAGCTGTCGTTGATGAAATCCACGCTTCCCGAGTAAGAACCTGAGGCGGACTCGGCCGGTGCCGACTGGAAGAAGTAGCCTACAGGGACCGTCACGGTATCATCCGTTCCCCGGAACAGAGATCCGTTCGCCGGGAGGGCCAGGTTGAACTGGCTGTTGGTCTGGTTGGTCGAGAATTTCACGACCAGAGGTTGGCTGTTTTCGTCGGTCAGCTTCAGGGTTGCCGTGCCCGGTGAGTAACCCGGATTTTAAAGAACGAAGCGGGTTTTGATGCCGTCCCGTTTGCGATCTGCGGCAACGTGAAGCTGGCACCGCAGGAATCCGATGCGAGTTACCGCCTGGGCGGGTGTTATGGCTATACCTTCAGCGCTTCTCCGGGCATCGGCATGGAACGAAGGCGGATTCCGGTGGCCGCAAAGACAGCATTCCCGATTGCCGGAGCCACGGCGATGATGGGAGTCTCTCCCCCTCCTGCTGGCGGGATATCGGTATTGTCGAGAAGGTGCACGTCAATTTTCGGAAGATCCCGGAAGCGGGGCACACGGTATCGGGAAAAGGTGGGATTCAGGATTTTGCCGTTCTTGAACTCAATTTCTTCACGAGAGTGCTCCTCCCAGGCCCATGCTGATACAACCCTGGACCTGGGCAAGGAGATTGTCCGGGTTCAAAACCGGGCCGCATTCAAATACTTCAGTCACTTCCCGGACGTGGATTTGCCCCTTGGTGCGGTCGATTGCCGATTTCCACACAGGCTGCGACGTAGGAATTCTTCTCGGTGCCGCACGCCACTCCGACCGCCTTATCGGGGGAGTTCTCCCTGCTGCGCTCGGGCCCAGCCAAATCGTTCGGCGGCGGATTCGAGTACCGCCCGCATTCGGCCGTCTTTGAGGTGTGCCAGCCTGAACTCGACCGGGTCGGCCCCGGCGGCGGCCGCAAGTTCGTCCATGAAGGACTCCCGGGCAAAGTTGTTCCCGGTTGCGGCGAGACAGCGGTAGGACCCTTGGTGGAGCGGAGAATCGGACCGGATCGAAGTGATCCTGGTGTTCGGAATCGCGTAGGGCGTGTCGATGCCGGAGCCGCCCGCGTTGATGTTGGAGAACTCCCACGCCGTGATCGAGTGTTGGGAGTCCATGCCGGCGCGACACTCGATGACGGCCGCCGGACGGAAGTAAGCCCAGGTGAATTCCTCTTCCCGGGTCCAGCGAATCCAGACCGGCTTGCCGGCAGCCTTGGCAAGCCGGGCGGCCTCGACCGCCACTTCGGCGGTGTGCTTACCTCCAAATCCGCCCCCCATGTCGGGAACGATCACGCGAACCTTCTCGGGTGCGATACCGAACGCCTCCGCCAGCTGGTTCCGGGCCCGGAATGGACCGTCACAGCCCACCCAGACCGTTAGCCTGTCCCGGTCCCATTCCGCGACCGCTGCGCGCGGTTCCATGGGGGCGTGCTGGATGTAGGCCAGGGTGTAAGTGGCGTCGAGACTGCGTGGTAGCCGAGCGGAAGCCTTCGTCAACGGATCCCCGCTCGTTGGGACGGGCGCGGTCTCGATCGGCATGCTCAGTCAGGTAGGTATGAATGGTCTGATGGGATACGTCCGGCGCATTCTCTTCCCACTGGGCCGTCTTCGCCACAGCTTCCACCGCCTGCGCGGCAAGGTAGGATGCCGGGGCGGCACATCCGACAAAGGCATCCATCCTGGACGGCCACCACCTTCTCCATGGACTTCGCCGGGGAGAGATCGACCGATTTCAGTTCGGCACCAAAGGAAGGGGGACGCAGGACGGCACCGTAGAGCATGCCGGGGCGGACGATGTCGGATGGGTATCGGTGATTGCCGGTCACCAGGTCCCGGATGTTCGGTCTGGAAACGGGTTGCCCCATCACTTTCCAGTCACCGACCGGCGTCAGATTCACGTCGGGTTGGACCGGGGCCTCGAGCGATGACCGGGCATTGGCCGACTTTGCGAGATCGCGGTAGGCCATTGACTGCCCGCTTGCGGCATTGCGGATGGTCCCGTTCTCAATTTCGAGTTCGGCAGACCTCGGTTTTCCAGGACTCCGCGGCCAGTCTCTGGAGCAGTTCACGGGCAGTGGCCGCAGCCTTCCGCATCTGGGGCACGTTGATCGGAGTGGTACGGCTGCCGGCGGTGATGCCGTCGTCAGGTACCTGGTCGGTGTCGGCCATGACCAGCTGGACCTGGTCATGCGGGACGTGGAGTTCCTCGGCCGCTGCCTGTAACAGTTCGGTGCGCGGGCCCTGGCCTTCTTCGACCTTTCCGCTGAGGGCCGTGAAGGTCCCGTCCGCGTTCAGGTAAAGGCGAGCCGCGACCGCGTTGGGTGAAAGACCCCTGCTCTGCTGGGCCCGCGCCGGCACCTCGAACGACGGTGATCAGAAGGCCCGTGCCAAGAGCCTGGATAAACGTCCGCCGGTCGAAGGCGTCGAACGAACGGACTCTCAGTGATGGTTTCGGTCGCGTAGAGTATCGGGGAGTGTTCGACCCGTTCTTCGTCCATCACTTTCAACTCCGCATTCTTGCGGGCCGCCTCGCGGACGGCGGCCAGGATTTTCGGATAACCGTTGCAGCGACACAGATTTCCATTCATCGCGGCGACGATCTCGGCTTCGGTGGGATTCGGGTTCCGATTCAGGAAGTGCGACCGTTGTGAGGATCATCCCGCTGGTACAGTATCCGCACTGCATCGCATTGTGCTGGATGAATGCCTCCTGGACGGGATGAAGTGACCCGTTTTGAGCGAGCCCTTCGATCGTTGTCACTGACTTGCCTTCGACTGCCGAGATCGGGGTAATGCATGACCGTGAAGCTTTGCCGTCAATGAGGACCGTGCAGGCCCCGCACTGACCTTCCCCGCATCCGAATCGCGAACCGGTCAGTCCGAACTCCTCCCGCAAAACGTCGAGCAACCGGCGTCGCTGGTCGGTAGTCACCGTTCGGGCAACACCGTTGACACTCAGTTTCACAGTCACTTCCATAGCGGTTTCTCCGTCTCGAGCAGCAGGCGGCAAAGGCACAGGGAAGACGGAACCGAGCCCCTCCGGTTCGGGCTCGGTCAGCGAAGCGTCTGATTGAAGAAGTCGATGGTGCGCTTCCAGGCGAGTTCGGCGGCTTCGGGATTGTAACGGGGCGTGGTGTCGTTGTGAAAACCGTGGACGGTTCCGGGATAGATGAACACCTGGTAGTCCACGTGGTTTGCCTTCAGCGCAGTTTCGTAGGCCGGCCAGCCGGAATTGACCCGTTCGTCGTTCTCGGCATAGTGAATCAACAGCCGGGCCTTGATCCGGGCTCACATCTTCGGCCGCAGGCTGCCGTCCGTAAAACGGAACCGCGGCCGCCAGGTCGGGCAGTCGGACCGCCAGGGTGTTGGCGACAAAGCCGCCGTAACAGAAGCCGACCACTCCGATTTTACCCGTGCACTCGGGACGATTCTTCAGATAACCGGCGGCCGCCACGAAGTCTTCCAGCATCTTCCCGCCGTCGAGACTGGCCTGGAGTTCTCTTCCTTTGTCGTCGTTCCCCGGGTAGCCGCCGACCGGAGTGAGTCCGTCGGGAGCCAGGGCAAGGAAACCGGCAGCTCCCAGGCGACGGGCAACGTCCTCAATGTAGGGATTGAGACCGCGATTTTCGTGAACCACCAGGACACCGGGGAGTGTCCCCGGTGACTCGGAGGGGCGAGCCAGCAGTCCCCGGATGGTTCCGTACCCTTCCGGAGAGGAGTAGGTGACGTACTCGGCCGATATTCGCGGATCGTCCTTTGGGACCTGCTGGGCCAGCGCGTAATCGGGGTTGAGGCTTTCGAGGATCGCCGCCGCGGTCAGGCCTCCGGCCACGAACCGCTTGGCCCCTTCCAGAAACCCGCGGCGGGAGATCCCGCCGTGGACGTAGCGGTCGTAGAGTCTGAGCAGTTCCGGGTCAAAATCAGAAGCCGTTTTCCGTGTCATTTGGTCCGCTCCTGTGAGTGGGAATTTCACCCAGAATACCATCCGAGCCCGGACGGGTCACGCTCCATGCCGCTATCCGCTGCCAGAATCAAGCCCGGTCAGGGTGATGAAGCAACCCGATCCAAACCGAAGTGGGGCGAATAGCGGAGAACTATTCTCAGGGTTCCGGCTGGAACGGGAACACCTGTAAGCAGGTTCCCGAGTCGTTCGAGTCGTGCCGGTTTCCCGTTGATCACGGCAGGTCCAGCCCGGAAAGAAAGTCTGGGCAATGATCAGGTACCCTCCGGCCTGCCCCGGGACCTGCAACTCCAGCCGATTGGCGGTTCGACGGACGACCCTAGATGCGCTCTTTCCGCCGATGTTTCTGCCTCCCGACCGAGACGGGGCCAGTCACGGATGGACTTGTCCAGGGCCGGCTTCCGATCAGCAACCCACGCAATCGGGCGGGCGAAAGGCCGTTCGAAGATTCGGATTCCGCTGGTCGAATCCCCGGAGGGCAACAGGCCCGGGTTTCCTGCGCTGTCAGTGGCTACCGCCGCCACTTCGACCGTCCCGGTCGTCTCGACCTGAACCAGCGAGTGGTAACCCACCTTGCGCAGTTCGTCATCGTGAAATGGGCCGAGACGACTCAGCCCGGGACGGTAGCTCTTTCTGAGCAAGAGGCGGTTGCCACTCTTGAGCTGGAAGATTCCGCCGGCGTTTGCTTTCAGGATGATCTGGAACTGTGATTCTTCCGGAATCCGAAACTGGCAGTGAGTCGAAGGACTCACGCGAACGAGGGGAATCGAGTCCTTCTGCGAGTATCACTGAGTTCACAGGTCTCCCGCCAGTTCCTGCGATGGGGACGGACCGCGCAGCAACAGGTTGCGAATGTCGCGGCGGGACAGAACATAACGAACTCCGAGCCAGTCGAGTGCGGGGTGGTCGTAGTCGGTGAACTCGTCCCCTGAAAAGCGAGACTGAATCGGCTGACCGGCCAGTTCCGCCAGCGCCGATCCCAGGTTCTCCGGCAGCAGAGGGTCCAACACTCGCAGGTCCGGGACGCCAAGACGGGAGGCCGCATTCGGAAACAGCACCTGCCCTCCCGTTAGCCGATACGCTTGATCGAGGCCTTTGACAGTCCGGGCGGTCCGAGTTGTTTCAACGGCACTGCTTGGGGCGGTCGGGGTGCAGGCGGACAGCCAGGCCGAAGAGTTCCAAGGTCGTGAGTGCAAATATCACGGCCGGCATCTTCCCGCGGCCCCGGTAAAGCAGGTATCCGGCAGCCGCCGAGGAAAGCGCACATGAGCAACGCGAACAGGATACAGGCGGCGACCCCGAGCCGGAGAAGAGGTTGCGCTGCGAGAATTGCCTCGGCGTTCAACGAGGTGAACCCGAGGGTGAGGGCCCAGACAATGCCCGCCGCTACGGTGATCACGAGACCGGACCGGTTTCTGGCCGCAGGGTCGAAAAACCTGTGGCGGCCAGCACCGCAAGTGAAAAGGCGATGCTCGGCTGAAGGTACTTCGTGAAGATGATGAAGCGCAGCACGGGAAGCGAACCGGCGGCGTTCAGCATCGGAAACCCGAAAAGTTTCAGCAGTCCCAGGCCTGCACATCCCGCGAAAAACCACCGAAGACGGAGACTGGAACCGAGGACCCCTGCAATCGAAAGGGCGAGAACCAGGACTCCGATACCGGAGGGGACGTCAAAAGCCTTGTCGAAGACCGGCGACCAACCGACTCCGCCCGGGGGCCCAAAAAAGTACGGGATCCAGAGCCCGATGACGGACCGAAGATCGAAAGAGCGGGTTCCCCATTCCTGAACGAAGTGCTTGCTGTGGGCCAGTGAGAGGTACTCCAGGCCGGGAACCAGGAGAACGCCAGCGACCAGGAGCGCCAGTCCGAAAATCAGCTGTCCAGAGCAGCCAGTCCCGGAGCGGACTCCTGTCCTGAAAGAGCTCAAACGCAATGAAACCGCCCACCATGAACCAGGCAAGCAGAGAAGCCTCCGGCATTCCCGCGAGGACGATCAGTGCCAACGACGCAACCGTGCCCAGGAAATGCCGGCGACTTCCGAGCCGTCTCCAGCTCTCGGCGAAGTAAAAGGCGGAGGGCAGGAGGAGCGGCACCGCCAGGTGGTTCATGTTGATGTAGTCAATCAGGTAACCACTGAGCATGTAGGCCAGGCCGCCCAGCCACGCTGAGGCAAAGGGGAGTTCAATCCGGCGGAGGAAGAGGAACGTGAATACTCCCGCCAGCAACAGGCGGGCCACGAAGAGAAAATCCCACCAGGCTCGAGATGTCCACAGGAAGAAAGGCCACTGAAGGGGAGAGAAGACTCCGGACTGAAAGTTCGCAGCCAGTGGCGTTCCGGTGGCCTGGTAGGGATTCCAGAGAGGGATCTGTCCATCCTCGAACAGGGACCGGTGAACCAGGATGTTCCAGGGTTGGTATGCCCAGACTACCGCTCCTGCGTCGTTGCAGAATACCGGTCCCTTCCCGCCTTTCGCGAGCGTGGTGCCGTCGATACCGGGGACGAAACGGATAAGGGTCCAGAGTGCGATTCAGAAACAGCACGTCCGAGAAGAGCAGTATGAGAAGACACCCATATAGCAGGATGGCAAACGAGAAGGCATGCCGGGTGGCACCGGTTCTCGACTTCGGCAGGCGTTCAGTAAGGGAAACTGGAAATCTTCATGCCACTATTGGCCAGATTGTACAGCCCTCCGAGCCTTCGAGTCCCGCTGCTCCTCAAAGAGTCGAGGTGCGAACTCTTCGAATAGTCTCACCCGTTGATCCAGGTATGCGCTCCGTTCGACAAGGATAGACAACGTCAAAGCGGTGTTTCCGGAACATCTCAATCTGACTGGAAAGGTGATTTGACAAGTGAGTGTCCCTTGGCGCCCATGCCTGCCCTCTCCGCTCGCCGTTGAAGTGGTTGTCGATGGCCATCACGAAAGCAGCCCCAGCCGGATTCCCGACACAGATTCTCATGGTGCAACTCCGTTGGTTTGGTGCGGACTCCATCTTAGGCACGGAACTCTGAGGCGACAAGGAGTGGAGCAGGTCCGATTGAATTTCCCCGCAGTGGGGACTTCAGTTTCGACTCGGGAAGGGGGAAGATGGTCTTGTTGCTGCAAGGTCAGGCGCAGGCTTTGCGGGCTGACCGGATTCTAAAGGAGACACGAATGAGCAAGATTTCGAGACGACGATTCATCACGAGAGCAACAATCGGCACTGGCGCAGTTGGAATACTGTTGTCCGATTCGGCCGGACTTCGCGCCAATCCACTTGGCATGCCGATCGGCAGCCAGGTCTGGCCCATACGCTCGATGCTTTCGGACTTTCCCGGTTTTGTGAAGAAAATCTCCGAGATTGGAGTAACCCGACTCGAGCTCTGTTCACCGATCGGATACGGTCCCAGAGTTCGCTTCGCTCTCGAATGGCAAAGAAGTGAAGCAGATCATGGCCGATCATGGCCTCCAGTCGGAGAGCTCTCACTTCACGATGGATGAACTTCGGCACAAGCAGGAGAAGAGCATTGAGTGGGCGCATGATGTGGGCATTACGCAGATGATCTCGGCGACGCTGGGGCAGGGGAACGGGGGCAGTCATCCGACCTTGGACCAGGTGAAGCAAGCGGCCGAAGAATACAACCGGATCGCCGAGGTCGCGGCAAAGAACGGCATGCAGCAGGGACTTCACAACGAAGGCTTTGAACTTTCGAAGATCGATGGCCAGCTGACCTATGATCGGCTTTTCGACCTGCTCGATCCTGAACTGGTCAAGTTTCAGTTCCAGATGTCGACCATCACCGAGGGACTGGTCGGGGCCGATTACTTTCGGAAATACCCGGGCCGCTTCTTCTCGATGCACCTCCAGGACATCGACATGAAGCGCCTGGTTCCTCCCCCAAAGGGAACTCCCCCGCAGTATCGTGGGATGAGGCATCCCCAGGTTCCGGTGGGCAAGGGCAGTATCAACTGGGTGGAAACCTTCAAAGCCGCCCCGGTGGGTGGGGTCAAAAACTATTTCGTCGAGCAGAACTGGGCGCTCACCCGTCAGAGTGTTGCCTATCTGAAGAATCTGAAAATTTGAGCGTTCTGACCCGTACGGGGCGGAAGAGTTGGACATACGGGAGGATCGAAGTCCGGGCCAAGCTGCCCACTGGCAAGGGGATGTGGCCGGCGAGCTGGATGCTGGGGACCAACATCTCTCAGGTCGGCTGGCCTGCCTGTGGCGAGATTGACATCATGGAGAACGTCGGGTTCGATCCCGACCGGATCTACGGAAGCATCCACACTCAGGACTACAATCACGTGCTTGGGACCGGCAAGGGGGCGAACCTGACGGTTGACGCCCCCTACGACGATTCCATTTGTACGCCCTCGAATCAGGGGAGTCAGACCCTGGGCTTCTCGATCGGCTCAAGGAAACTCGGGCTGTTGTAGTGGTCCACAGTTCCCGGCCCGTTGCGGCGATGGTGCTTCGTCAGGTTAGCCCGGGGGCGATTTTCCCCGATGGGCTGCCGACGCTAACCGCGTTCCCCGTCAACCCGGGGAATTGACGTCCCGGTGACCCTGCCAGGTTTTTATTCTTCATATTTCCTTCGTGAAGGTACAAGATTAACCTTTCCAATGTCTTACCGTTTCAATGTGGGTCGAAAAGACAGGCTTGGCCTGTCGGAGGGAGAACCTGATGACCGATGCATCGAGAACTTGCCGGCTCCTCGCCTGTTCCCAGCCCCTAATCGAGCCGACCAGAACAGGTGACTGTCCCTTGCTTGTCAGAACAAGTGACGTCTTTGTCAAAGTGCTGCTCTTGCGGCGTCTCCTGCCGGTGATAATCCTGCTTGCGGGGATGTCGGTCTATGCTGTGGCGGCGGAATTCGGCAGCCAGGATCTCTACTTTGCCCAGGCGGTAATCGATGCCGGTTCGACGACGACCTTCTCGATCCACAACCCCGCAACCGTGGGAGAGGTTGCAGTCCGCGCCGACTTCTATTCATTTGATGGTTCACTGCTGAAGGTGGAGTTCCTATCGGTTGCACCACTGGGAACCGGTTCCGTGACGTTCGGGAGTGGAGACGGAACGCTGTCCCGGGGATGGGTCCGTCTCTCAGCGGATGCCGATTTCATTGCCACCGAGTTTGTCGACCTGTTCGTTGGCAAGCCGTTGCCGAGAATCGGGGTCTTGCCGTCTGCGCAGGTCGCAGATGCGAGAGTCAGCGGCTTCATCAACTCGGACTATCGATCGGGCCTGGCGATCGCGAATCCCGACCTGACTGATTCGATCGAGGTAACGGCGGTTCTGCTCGACCCCGAGGGCCACACTGTTGGAGATCCGGCTCACCTTGTTATCGGTCCCCTGAAGCAGGTGGCGGCCTTTCTGAACGAGGATTCGTTGTTTGGATCTGACCTGACGGACTTTGCCGGTTCGGTGTCGCTTTCGACCTCTTCGGGAGAGGTGGTGCTGGTTTCGCTGGTCCAGGAGGTGCACACAGGGAACGTCAGCACGGTCGCTGCCTTTGGACCGAAAGCGGCGGTGTCCTCAGCTATCTCCGGGTATGAACAGGTGGTCGAGACCTACGAACTCGTCAACGAGCCACGGTTTGCGATACGGTCCTTCAGTGTCAACTGCCCGGCAGGTAAGAGTGTTCTGGGAGGAGGGGCGGGCTTCTCCAACTCTTTCTCTCACGAACTGACCCTGGCTAAGTCCTATCCACTGTTTAGTCAGGGGTGGAGCGCCGAATTCCAGGTGCCCGCGGAAAACTCCAGCGGCACGATCAACGCCACGATCCAGGTCTGGGCCATGTGCGCCCCGGTTGCTCCGTAGTTCATGGGGCTGAAGGCGGTTGTGTATTTCTCCCATAGGAATATGCTTCGGTGTGAGAGAGCTCCACAATCGGACTCCTTCGGTCTGGTCAGAAGAGAGGGAAGCTTGAGTGACGGCTGAGCCGGTTTCGAAAGGAATTCGACCTCCTCCAGGGAATCTCCCGAGTTCATTTCCGGGCCGGGGCCGATTCCAGAAGACTAGATACGCTGTTGTAATGATGGGCAGCATAGGCCCGTCCCGGCGGGACAGTGGGCTGTGAACGACTCGTCTGAGAGGGGGTTCCGTGTCAGACCAGATCACTTTGATTACCCGGAAGACGATGCGGCGGCGTTTCCTTCAAACGGCTACGGCTGGATCGAAGCTGCTCGCCATGGGATGGGTGCTCGGAGAATCAGCGAATCGGAGGTTGTTGGCCGCCGAGGAGCCGGAAGAGGAGATCTCTCCGGCGGAGGATCTCATGCGCGAGCATGGTGTCTTGAAACGGATCCTTCTGGTCTACCAGGAAGCGATTCGGCGGCTCGACGGCAGCGAGGAAATCCCGCAGGCAGCGATCCGGGATTCGGCCGGAATCATCCGTTCGTTCATCGAGGACTACCACGAAAAGTTGGAGGAAGATTTCATCTTTCCTCGTTTCCGGAAGGCCGGGAACATGACCTCTTCGGAGATGACGGCTTCGAGCGGATCGTCGGGCAGGTGGCCTCGATTGAGAAGAAGCTGGGCATTTATGACCTGAGACAGGACACTAGGCTCACCAATCGTTTCTCAGGGTCAAAGCCGCATATGCTGACGACCGGGGCCAAAAACAATCCTTTGCGGCAGTGCGGCTCTTGCCTTATAGTGATCCCTTTCCGGCTCAGGGGCCGGAAGGGGGCAGCATTCTTTCAATCCGTCCCGAAAGAACACTGCCACGCAATCGTCCATGGAAGATACTGACAGGCTGACTCTCGAAGCAATCACACTGGCTCCATACATCCAAAAGGCAACTGCGCTGATCGGGTTGAGGCGCCGTAACGGTGGAAACCAGTTTCGTCATTCCATGAGTACGATGGCGATTCTCATCGATTACGGCTACATCGACCCGGTCCTCCTGAAGTCGGCGGTTATTCACGACCTGTTCGAGGACTTCCCCCAGGCCGACCCGGCTGCGATCGGCAGACTGGATCATGATGGGGACGCGGTCGTGCGACTCGTTTACGAAGTGACGCGCCGGGACGAACCGAAGTGTGATTTTATGGAGCGCATCAGGGACCAGGGGTCCCGCCTCGCAAAGATCCTCAAAGTCGCCGATCGGATCAGCAATCTGACCGATCTTCAGCCTGGTGTTTTCCCTCCTGCCAAGATCGAATCCTACATACGGGAGACTGAGGAATTCGTCATGCCGATGGCGAACGAGGTCGATCCCAATATGGCTTTCGAGGTAGAAGACCTGATCCGGAGACGCCGGGAGATCCTCTCCTGGGAGCGTCGATAAGGCCTTTTTCGGCCTTGTCTCAAATCCTGGATGATGCGGCATTGCGACCCTCTCTGTGTCAGTTGCGCAGGCTGGTCAATCCCGGATGAAGGCGGGTGCGGGACCCACAGGTCCCGCACGCAGCGGTTAGGACTTCACCTTGTGGTGGTGGACTGCGAAGGCAGCTCCCTGGGGATCCATCGCCTGGGCGA
Source organism: uncultured Acidobacteriota bacterium (assembly GCA_963777605.1). Classification (GTDB taxonomy): domain Bacteria; phylum Acidobacteriota; class UBA6911; order RPQK01; family JAPXNP01; genus CAVZRV01. Next base: position 204,000 of record CAVZRV010000027.1, on the reverse strand, counting down.
TCTGGTCGCCGTCAGGGACGTCCATGGGGCCGTTCAAGATCTTGCCTCCGTGGGATTTGATCTTTTCGACAGCCTGATTCATGTCGGAAACCCGAACGTAGCACAGCCAGTGGGGTGGCGCCGGCATTGAAGCCGGCTTGGTGTACATGCCGCCCATGGCTTGGCCGTCGAGTCCGAAGATCTGGTACGTTCCGGCGTCGCCCATGTCCATGGCGTGCAGGGCCTGCCACGAAAAGAGCTCTTCGTAGAAGGCGAAGGCCGCCTTGTTGTCCAAGCAAGCCAGTTCGTGCCACGAAAACTGCCCGATCGACGGGGCGAACTCCTGGGGATACGCTCCCTCGGCCGAGGCGAAAAGAGAGAAGATTGCTCCGTGCGGATCTGCGACTACCGAGAATCGCCCGGCTCCAGGAATGTCCGTCGGTTCCTTGTAGACCTTACCGCCGAGTTTCTCCACTTTCTTGGCTGCTGCGTCGACGTCGAGGGTCGAGACATATGGTTCCCAGTGTGGGGGAGCTCCCATCGCGACCGCCTCCTGCGGCAGTTCCATTACTCCTCCCTGGGGTTTACCGCCCACCGTTATCATGGTGTAGGGCATGTCGCCCTTCCACGCTTCTGTCCCCCAGCCGACCACTGAAGAATAGAACTGGAGGGCGGAGTCCGGATCGCTCGTCAACAGGTCGTACCAGACGAAACGTCCTAGTGAAGTAGCCATAATTTACCTCCTGAAACGTCGGCCGAACGTGAGTTCGGCGAATCTTAAGAATAGGAAACGTAAAGGATGGTCCCGTAACGGGCTTTGACGTAATTTTACAGGGAAACGTCATATACGCGTCAAGGGCTTTATCCGTTGGAGGAAAAGCTGACGGTTCTGTCGGTTGACCCGGGGGTCCGGTTTGTGGAGGGATCGACCAGTGAGATACTTCCTGACCAATCCCGGGAAAGAGTTCGAAAATTGAATCTTCCGTTGGCTGCGCGCACGGGGCCGGGTCAGGATTCCGCGGGCTGACGTCCGTGATTTTCGAAACGATTCGATCTCGTTCGCTGCGCAGCACGAGGCAGCCCGAAGTCGGTCCGGAAGTCAGAGTGGCGGCAACGTCCAGAGAATAGCCGGTCTTGTGGAGCTCGAGAGTCGGGGCTTACACGTGTCACGACGATTCGGCTGGGGATCATCCGTAAAGCGGATTAGAATGCGGGGAAGGGAGGAGGGATGACGCGAAAATGTTTATTGGTGTCGCTCTGGGTTTCGTTGATCTTTCTGGGGACTGTCCCTTGCAACCCTTTCAACGGCTTGCGGGACTGTCCCTAGGAACGGCCAGGAGGGTAAGTACCCTGCCGGAGTCAACATTGGAGACGAACTGCTTGCCAACGGCTTCCTCGATGTCACAAAGCTCCCCTACCTGGCGGATCCGAGTGGCACGAAAGACTCCACCGAAGCGATCCGCAGGGGGGTCAACGACGCCCGGGATCACGGACTGGTCTGCTACTTCCCGGAGGGAACGTATCTGATCTCGGACACCATCTCCTGCGAGCAGGAGAACTACAAGCTGGACACTCCCCGGCAGGTGGATGGTCAGGTTGCCAACTACTGGCACAAGAACCAGAAGATAATCCTCCTCGGTTCAACCAAAGGGGGGAAGCGCCCGGTCCTGAAGCTGTCCCGGGACGCCAGGGGCTTCGACGACCCCTCGAATCCCAAGATCGCGGTCTGGATCTGGGCACGGACCTGGTTCGGAGACGGCACGGGTGAGCAGCCGAACATCTCCTTCGGCCACTTCTTCATGGGGATCGATATCGATGTTCGCGGCCACGCCGGGGCCATCGGGTTGAAGCATTCCGGATCCCAGGGTTGCACGTTGCAGGATTCCACGATCTATGCGGATGGAGCCTTCGCCGGGCTCTACAACTGTCCGGGGCAGGCGGCGGGAACCTTCAACGTCGAGGTGATCGGTGGCGACTACGGGTTCTTCGCGGACTCGAAGAGCCGATTCCCGATCCTGATCGGCTGCCGGTTCAGGAACCAGGAAAAGGCGGCGATCCGTTACACGAATGGCGGGAACCAGGTCCCAACCCTGCTCGTGGGTTGCCTGATCGAGAGCAACTCGGGGAAAGCCGTCGATCTCACGACCGAACCCAGCTACGCGGGGATCAGCCTGGTAGACTGTGTCGTTCAGATGCGGGGCGGAGCGGTCGTCTCTACCCGAAAGAGCGAGAATGTCTTCCTCGAAAACACCTACGTAAAGGGAGCAGGGAGCGTTGTTACCGACAGCCGCCCGATCGCTCCTTCGGACCGCTGGGTTCTGGTCGAACGGTTTTCCTCGCACACGGATGAAGGCCTCAGCATGATCAACGGTACTGTCTCGGCAGTCGATAATCTGGAGCGATGGAAGTATGTGGATCGCGCTCCCGATTACTCGGAGATCCAGGCCAGGCACTGGTCGAAGAGGCCCTCGTTCGAGGATGTGAATGCGGTCAACGTGAAGGATTTCGGCGCCAGGGGTGACGGCGTGACGGACGACTCAGGGGCATTCGAAAAAGCCATCCGGTCTCACGACAAGGTATTCGTGCCTCCCGGGGACTACCGGTTGACCGGTACTCTTGCGCTCGGGAAGAAGACCCAGCTCTTTTCCGTCTCCGGCTTTCTGACCTCGATCGGAGTCAAGCGGGGCCGTGGCCGCCAAGGTGAAGACGCCGGTTCGGAGACCTTTCGCCTCACAACGCCGGATGCCCCCTCGGCTTCCCCGGGTCTCTGGTTCATTTCGGTAGGGGGTGAGATCGACTGGCGGTCGGGGCAGGGAATCGCGATGCACGCCCGGGCGCCATACCAGTTTTCGGGAAACGCCGGGGGAAGGCTTTACGCCATGGTGGCCATGGGGCGGCAGTTCCTGATCGAGAATTCCCGCAACCCGATCTCGTTTTACTCGCTGAACGTGGAGCGAGTGACCCGGAACCCCCAGTCGTTGATCCGACAGGCCAAGGGTGTCCGCATCTACTATTTCAAGGTGGAGGCGGGAACCCGGAACAGCGGTGAAGTTGGTGGAGGAGACGAGAATACGCCGGCCCGCATCGAAGACTCGGAGGATGTTCGGATCTACTGCATGTATGGGAACGTCAAGGGGTTGAGTCCGCAACGCGCGATGCTCGAGGTGGTGAATTCCAGGCACGTCTTAGTTTCCCAGTTGAAGGCGTTCTTTCCGGACCTGTTTCCCCACGTCAGGGAAGTGGTGGGCCAGGAAGAGCACTCGATCCCGTCTTCGAAAATCGTTTCGCTCTACGTTCGCGATTGATCGTTCCGGGTTTTGTTTTTACATCTCTTGCAGGGTCTTGTTCGTTGCCTGACGAGGCCCGGATGCCCCGGGGCCTGCCCCGCGAGCGGGATGTTTCTGCCGACCGGATGCCGAGCATCTGACATGGGAGTCGGGTTGCGTCGCGGAGTTGGTCGCGGCTTATGTGTCGGCGTCCGGCCCGTGCCGGCCGCTACTTGCTGCGCTTGTAACTGATGGCGAGCCCACCTCCCCGGGTATCCACGGTTGTCTCCAGGTTTGGAAGGCTTTGCAGGTACTTGAGGTAGTCGCCGTTCCAACCGTTGGGCATGACATTGTGCGTGGTATAGCAGCCCCCGACGGAAAGCTTGGGAAGCAAGGCGTCCAGGTAGTTCTTGTACCAGCCCTTGTCGGCATCGCTGAAGACAAAATCAAACGGGCCTTCGAGTTCGGGGACGATTTCGTGGGCATCGCCCAGGCGGGCGTCGATGATGTCGGCCAAGCCGACTGCCTTGAAGTTTTCCACCGCCTGGCGGTGCCGTCCCTCGTCGATGTCAATGGTGATCAGCTTGCCGCCGGTCTTGCTCAGCGCCCACGCAATCCAGATTCCCGAGTGTCCGGTTGACGTGCCGATCTCGAGAGCTCGCGTGTAGCGATGCTCGACGATGATGTCGTAGAGGGTCTGGCCGTCCACACGGGGGACGTTCATGTCTCTCCAGTGTTGGGATTCCAGATACTGGTTCACTCGTGTATCGAGGTCTTCCGGCCCGGCAGGGGAGCCGGAAGTCGAGAAACTCATCGCGAGGAGCGTCATGACCGGTAGAGCCAACGCGGGATACAACCAAACCAGGTTCGATTTCATTCTTGCTACAACTCCTGTTTGAGTTGGACACTAGACACGCCGGACCGTCGGCCAGCTGAGAATCGTCGCCCGGCCCAGGCGAGCAGGATCGTCAAAACCCCATGATAACGAACCCTGCGGCAACCGCAATCAGGAAGCAGCGTCTCAGCAGTGCGATCATGACCGTATTCCTCACCAGGTCCATCTCGGCCGTGGCCTGAGCGGGAGGTAGTCCGGGGTCCACATGTTGGCCGTTACGGCCCGCTCGATGGCCTCTTCCGTCATAATTTCGGCGACCCCGTCCTCGACGGCCTGGCGTCCAACGGCTACGGCGATCTTGCGGGAGACCTGACGGATGTCTTTGAGCGGAGGGAGCAGTGAGCCGGCCGGATCGGTCAGGGCGGGCGAGCACCGGCTCAGCGTGATGGCTGCGGCCATCAGCATGCCGTCGGTGATTCTCCGGGCCTCGCAGGAAACCGCACCGAGACCCAGCCCGGGAAAGACGTAGACGTTGTTGCACTGGCTGACATTGCGCCTCTCGCCGGCGATCTCCACGGGCGGAAAGGGGCTGCCCGTCGCGACCAGCGCACGCCCCTCACTCCACCGGAATAGGTCCTCCGGCCTGGCCTCCGAACAGGAGGTTGGGTTGGAGAGGGGGAAGATAACCGGCACAGGCGTGCCGGCGGACATGGCACGAACCACTTCTTCCGTGAATAGCCCCTGCTGGCCCGACGCCCCCAGGAGGACCCCGGCTCCGGTCTTCCGGACGGTTTCCGCCAGGCTGATGCGACCCTGGTCATCCCGTTTCCAGCCCTGCAGCGCCGCCGAGTCCCGGGCGTACCTGCGCTGGTGATCATTCAGGTTGTCCATCCGGTTGTGCAGGAGACCGTTTCGATCGACCAGCCACAACCTGGAGAGGGCCTCGCTGCGAGAAAGCCTCCGGCTTTCAAGGAACAAGGCCAGGAGATCGGCGACCCCGACTCCGGCCGATCCCGCGCCTGCGATGACGACCTGGACCTGGGACAGTGAAGTTCCGGCGGCATGGAGGGCTCCGGTGAGCGTGCCGAGAAGGACGGCCGCCGTGCCCTGGATGTCGTCGTTGAAAGTGAGCAGCGAGTCCCGGTGACGTTCCAGGATCGGTCTTGCGTTGGCCTGGGAGAAATCCTCCCATTGCAAAAGTGCGTCGGGGAGTTTCCGGGAGACTGCCTGGACGAAGGCATCGACGAACCGATTGTACTCGGCTCCCCTAACCCGCTTATGGCGCCAGCCAAGATAGAGGGGATCGTTCAGGAGGCGCTCGTTGTCGGTCCCGGTGTCGAGGATGACCGGCAGGGTTCGCGCCGGGTGGATGCCGCCGCAGAGAGTGTAGAGGGAGAGTTTCCCGATGGGAATCCCCAGGCCGCCAAGGCCCTGGTCACCCAGTCCGAGAATTCTTTCCCCGTCGGTTACGACGATGACGTCCACGTCGTAGTAGGGGCGGTTTTCGAGAACGTCCTCGATCTGCTCCTGGGCCGGGTAGGCCACGATCAACCCCCGTCCCCGCCGGTAAATCCGGCTGAAGCGCTGGCAGGCATCTCCGACAATAGGGGTGTAGACCAGCGGCATCATCTCCTCGATGTGCTCGAACAGCAGTCGGTAGAAGACGGTCTCAATGTTGTCCTGGAGAGCACGCAGGTAGATGTGGCGCTCGATGTCGGAGGTTTTCTGTTTGAATTCCTCGTACGCCCAGAAGACCTGCTCCTCCAGGTTCCGGATGTGGTACGGTAGAAGCCCCATCAGGCCCAACTCTGCCCGTTCCTGCCTGCTGAATCCGGTTCCCTTGGAGAGGGCCGGACATCCCAGCAAAGCCCTTCCGGAAAGACTTGTTTCCAGCACCTCTTCCCCGGTTGCCGGGTCTCTGGTGACCGCGATTCGAATCATGATTTGTTCCCCGGCAGTCTAGTTGAGGCTGCGAATCTTGATGTTGCGGAACCAGGCGTCGTCGCCGTGATTCTGGAGTGCAATGGGCGTCTGCCGGAGGGGCAGTTGGGTGAGCAGGCGATAGACCGGTGAAGCCGTCGTCCAGCGTTTTGCGAGGCCGCTCCGAATGGCGTCCGAATCGAGGTTTGCCCGCAGGATCCGCTTTCCGTTTAGCCAGTGTTCGACGTGATGTCCGCGCAGGACGATGCGGGACTGGTTGAACTCACCGACCGGCTTGACCTCCGCCCCCTCGGGGGCGACCAGTCCGTAAATTGATCCGGCCCTGCGGTCCAGATCTTCCGCCGCATCCGGGTGCCGGTCGTTGTCAATAACCTGGTACTCATAGGCGACCAGGTACTCCTCGATGTGATCTTCCGGGCCCAGTCGGCTCCGGTCGGCGGTCCGGTGTTCCAGTTCGTAATCCACCGTGTCTTCGAATCGTTTTGCATCCGGGTTGGTTTTCCCTGCCACCAGCACGGCTCGGTCTTGAATCAGGTACTTGACGCCGCTGTTTCCCCCCGGTGAGATCTTCCAATCGAACGCCAGTTCGAAATCACCGAAGACCGTCTTGGTCAGCAGATCTTCCCTCAACCTCGGATGTCCCACCGCCCGGATGCACCCGTCTTCGACGACCCAGGAGTCCCCGGGTGGAGTCTCCCGCGCCGGGTCTTCCCATCCGTTGAGCGTTTTCCCGTCGAATAACAGGACCCAGCCGTCGGCTGACTCCTGTGGCGTCAACTCGTTTTGTACGCCTGATGGTGAATCGGAGTGAGTCGGGGCTGAGCCGCACCCGGGCATCGAAAAGACTACTGCGCAAGCGAGAAGGAGCACGAAATTCTTGGTATTCACCATCAAATCTTAGCACCGGCTCCAAATAGGGCAACAGGGTGGCGGATCACTTCTCCCCGCCTTTGATGATCGCCCCATCTTTCATGACGAATTCGACCTGCTTCACGACCGAGACGTCACGGGTCGGGTCACCCGGGACGGCCACCAGGTCGGCAAGGAGACCGGGCTTGATCTGGCCGATCTGATCCTGCATGCGGAGGATCCGGGCATTGACCGAGGTCGCGGCCTGGAGGGCTTGCACCGCGTTCATTCCACAGCGGGCCATCCACTCCAGTTCCCGGAAGTTGTCGCCGTGGGTGAAGACTCCGACATCGCTGCCGAGGCCGATGGTGACTCCGGCTTTGAGCGCCGCCCGAAAAGCCCGTTCCGCCTGCAGCATCTCCTCGGTTTCGGGTTGGCTGCCTCGCTGGTAGCCCTGGAAGTACTCGCTGTAGGCTTCAACGGCCGTCAGGGTGGGAAAGTAGGCCACGCCCTTTTCAGCCAGCAAACGAAAAACCTCGTCCGTGCCCTCGGTTCCGTGCTCGATGGTGTCGACGCCGGCCAGCACGGCCCTGCGCATCCCTTCCGGGCTCGCGGCGTGGGCGGAGACAGGGCACCCGGCGCTGTGGGCCTCGTCGACCATCGCCTTCAGTTCCTCGATGTTGAAGGTGGGAGTCAACGCACGGCCGGGCCCTCTTCGGAAATCGGCATACACCTTGACCCACTGGGCGCCGTGGCCGACCTGCTCTCTCACGGCCCGTACGGTCTCGGGGACGCCGGTGGCCTCCTGCGCCCCGGTGGGGAGATCCACATTGTCGGCGTATCCCCGCGGGCCCGGCGCATAACTGGCTGTTGCCACAATGGCCCGGGTCGCGATCAGCAGGCGAGGCCCCGGAATGCGCCCTTCGTCGATAGCGCGCTGAACCGAAACATCGGCGAAGTCAGCTCCTTCGGTACCCAGGTCCCGGAGAGTCGTGAATCCGGCCAAAAGCGTTTTCCGGCAGTGTTCCGCTGCGAGGATCACGCGATAAGCCAGCGGTTCCTTCAATATCTGGTCATCCCAGAGCGTTTCGTTGTAGGGGTGCAGAAAGATGTGAGAGTGGGCTTCGATCAAGCCGGGGAGCAGGGTCATCCCCCGAAGTTCCAGGATCCGGGCACCGGGTGGGGACGAAAGTTCTCCAGTGGGGCCCACTTCGGTGATCCGGTTGCCGACGACGACCACTCCCCAACCCTGCCTGAGCGTTCCCGACTCTGCGTCGAACAGGGCGTCGGGCTTGAGGACCGTGCTGCTCTGATTGGAATTCCGGCGGGCCTGGGGCGTGGGAACCTGGCCCGAGACGGGAATTGACAACGTCACTGTAGCCAGCAGAGCGGCGAGAAAACACCTCATGATTCCGAATCCCTTCTTTGTGCCTCGGACCGGGTCCGTTCCCGGGGAAGGCTTTGGCAATTGTAAACACACCGGTTCCGGATCACCAGATACGACAGCTTTACCCTTTCTGCCGCCAGGCTTGGGATCTGAAACGCAGGGTCTCCCGGGCGGAAGGCCCTGCGCCGATCTCTTCTCATGGACGTTTGCGGTAACGCTCGATTATGAGTTGGGTACGCAACCCCTGGGTGAGCAGTACTGGGAGGCCGTCGGGCGAGGCGACGATCCGGAGACGTTGAAGAATCGGCGCGACAATCCACTCTGGAGCATTCTGAAGCGGGAATTCGGACCATAGATCTCGAACCCGCTGGAGGCGGAGTATAGTAGGGGGTAGCAGGGGAGCGGAAGATCGTGGACATTAAAGCGGAAGAGATTGGAAATATCACGATTCTGACCGTCAGCGGGGCGTTGACGATTGACCACGGGGTCTCCGCCCTGTCATTGCTGATTCGAGAGATGGTGGATGCCGGGAGATCAAAGCTTGTGCTCGATCTGGGCACGGTCGATTTCATGGACAGTCTTGGACTGGAGGCGCTTCTGACCGCGAATACGGCCGTCGGGAAGTGCGGCGGTCGTCTGGCTTTGGCAGGGATGAGGCCGCGCCTCAAGCGACTCATTGAAATTACCCGGTTGGGAGAAATCCTCGAGATTCACGAAGAGCGTACCGCCGCTGTCGACAGCCTCCTGGGAACCGCTGCGAACTGAACCTTGCCGCATCGAGGACGAGCCCACCAGGGATCATTCGGGAGGGCGTTACCTGTCTTGCCACTCCTTCTTGATCTGGTCAAAAACGAAGTTGCGGTAACCACGTTCCGACCGGACCTGGGCCTTGATGGCTGAAACCGGGATTTCGGCGCGAGCGGCCGCCCGATGTCCTCCGGCCCGGCCCCATTTGCCAAACAGCTTCTGGGCCAGTTTCCCGGCATCTCGTCTGAAACCGGCATTCCTCAGAATCACGACCAGCTCGTTTCCACACTTTGCCGACACGATTGACCATGTGGCTTCGGCGAGATTCAGAAAAAAGTCGGCCGCGATGACCAGAGAATCGGGGTTGTTTACGTTCTCCATGTGGACGAATGCCACGTCTTTGAGGAAAGTCAGATTGTCCATTCCCTGGCGAAAGACATCGAGGGTTTTCTTGGTCATCTCCGAGGACTCGATCTTCCGAACCAGGTTGATGTTGGTGAACTTGTAGAGGTAATGAAAAGCGTTGAGGTCGTTCTGGATAACCGGCCTGACGAAGTTGCCTGTGTCGGTCTTGATCCCGTAAAAGAGCGCTGTCGCCAGCCGGGGTGATGGCTTGATCCGGGCGGCCCGGAGATACTCGGTGAAAATCGTTGAAACCGAGCCGTAGTCCGGGCGGATGTCGATGTAGTCGGCTTTGAGCCCCTCTTCGACCGGGTGGTGATCGATGACGATGCTGAAGTCGATCCTGCCGAACTGGTCCGCGTGGTGTGGCTGAGAGTCGATCAGAACCCACTTCGTGACCTCTGCAGCCTTGATCCGCTTGAACGGGGCCAGCGCAATCTTCAGGGAATGAATCAGGGCGATGTTGTCCGGGCGCTTGATCTCGTTGATGCGCCCGATCTGAATCTGCTTGACCCGCCGCCAGAAAATGCGCCGCAGCGCCAAGGCGCCGGCGATGGCATCGGGATCCGCCCTGATCAGGATCGCCAGAGAATCTTCCGGCGCAACGGACTCCAGCAATTGGCCGACACGGTCCACAGTGGAAACAGATTTGGGAAAAGGCTTCTCCATCAAAATTTGTCCGTCTTCTTTTCAGATCATAGCCCATCTTTCCATCCGAACGGTTGATTGATTCCTCCTGGGCGACAACCGGTTATGATAGGCAGTGGCGCTGAGGCCGGGAGGATGGTCATTATGCGAGCACAGTTTCCGGGAGATTTTGTTTGGGGGGCATCCACTTCCAGTTACCAGATCGAAGGTGGCTGGAACGAGAATGGGAAAGGTCCGAGCATCTGGGGCTTTTTCTGCCGGATTCCCGGCAAGGTGAGGCCCGGAGACACGGGCGACGTCGCATGCGACCATTACCACCGTTATGCCGAAGACGTCGATTTGATGGCCGAGATGGGCCTACAGGCATACCGGTTTTCAATTTCCTGGCCGAGGATCCAGCCCGACGGCAAAGGCAAGCCGAACCGGGAGGGGATTCGTTTTTACTCCGATCTTATCGACCGCTTGCTCGATCGGGGCATTGCGCCCTGGGCGACCCTTCACCACTGGGATGTGCCGCTTGCTCTGCAGTTTGAATGCGACGGCTGGCTGGGACCGGACATCGCCGGCTACTTTGGCCGCTACGCGGAGATCTGCTTCGAGCACTTTGGTGACCGGGTCAAGAACTGGATCACCTTGAACGAACCCTGGGTGACGGCCATCCTGGCTTACGGGTTTGGGATCTTCGCACCGGGGCGGGTTGAGGATTCCGCGTGCTGGTAGTGCAGGTGTCATTCGGCAGAACGGGATATAGACTTGTTGTGAACGTCCAACTGATCGTTTAAAGGAGGAGTTGAAATTGAATCGTCGTGATTTTCTCGCTGTCGCTGCTGCATCCCCGGTCGCCTTGGCCACACCGCCGCCGGCTGGGTTTACCTCCCTCTTTGACGGGAAGACTCTCCAGGGCTGGAACATCGAAGATGGTCCGGACTCGGCGTTTTACGTTTCCGAGGGCGCCCTGGTCTCGTCCAAGTCCTCCCAGTATCCGGCCTGGTTGAGATCGGATCGCCAGTACGAGAATTTCGACCTGCGGCTCGAGTTCTTCATCGAGGGGTGGATGGACGGAGGCGTCTTCTTCCATGCTCCGCTCCACGGGCGCCCGACTTGGGTCGGAAAAATGGTGAAGGTCTTCCAGCAGGCAGATGAGGCACCGAAACCGAATTCGATGGGGTCAATCTTCCCGATTGTTGCCCCCTCCCGGATCACCGTTAAGTCCGGTGGAACCTGGAATTCCATGCGGATCCTGATGGACTGGCCGCGCCTCCAGGTCTGGGTCAATGACGCGATCGTCCAGGATCTCAATCTGGAGACCATTCCGGACCTGCGTGACCGTGTGCGATCGGGATACCTCGCCCTTCGCGGGCTCGGCTACCCGCTCCGGTACCGGAACATCAGTATCCGCGAACTCTCGTCCAAGGAGACCTGGGAACCGCTCTACGCCCAGGAGAGCGATATGGAGAAATGGCGGATCTCGGAAAGTTCCAAGTCCTCTCCCGTCAGTTTCCTCGGAGAGGGACCGGTCATTCGGGCGGAAGGTGCCGGCCACCTGGCCACCCTGAAACAGTACAAAGATTTTGAGCTGACGCTCTACATCCGGGGTCCCAAAGAGCACAATGGCGGAATCCTCGTAAGGTCGGAGGGAAAAGGCCTTTCAGGAAAGCGGCATTACGAGATTCAGATCCACAACGTCGCCGATGCCCACTATGCGACGGGCTCGCTCTACTACTTCAAACGGGCGTCCTACCCGCGGATCGAGGACGGGAAGTGGTACCCGATGCAGATCCGCGTGCAGGGTCGAAACTGCCTGGTGAGGGTCAACGGGGACACGGTGCTCGAGTACGACCAACTCGAAAACGTGACGGAAGGTCACATCGAGTTGCAGGCGCACCAGCCGGGCAGCTGGCTCGAATTCAAGGACATCCGGGTCAAAGAGCTCTAGTGTCCTGTCACGCATCATATGACGCTTTCAGAGCCTCGCATACGCGCCAAGACAAGGCGCAGTTCGCAGGGAATGGCGCGCCCTTGCCAATGACTGCAACGGGCACCGGGCGGGAGGATCGACTGATGACGGCAAGTGGTCCCGGGCAGGGCTGGTTGTTTCTTGTGACCGTGACGCTGGTGCTTGCGGGGGCCTTGATGCACGCGGAGAATCGCCCTCGGGTTCGGGACCTGGGCGTGAAGTTGGGGGTCCTTCAACCGGGGTCTCTCAACGCCATCACCGACGTAGCTGGGATCCGAGTAGGCCACAAAACGATCATCCGGGGAGATTCGATTCGAACCGGGGTAACCGCAGTCCTCCCTCATGAGGGCAACCTTTTCCAGGAGAAAGTGGCTGCCGCCGTCTATCCTGGAAACGCGTTCGGGAAAGCCGCGGGGTTTCTCCAGGTGGATGAGTTGGGGAACCTCGAGACTCCAATCGTGCTGACGAATACGCTTTCCGTCGGGACGGCGGTGCAGGCTGTCGTCAAATGGACCCTTCGGCAGCCCGGGAATGAGACGGTCAGGTCAGTTAATGCTGTCGTGGGCGAGACGAACGATGGGTATCTGAACGACATCCGGAGTTGTGCCGTGACCGAAGCGGACGTCTACGAGGCTATTGAGCAGGCCGTTTCCGGCCCGGTTTCCGAGGGGGATGTCGGCGCCGGAACGGGGACTCAGCTCTTTGGATGGAAGGGAGGGATCGGGACCGCCTCGCGGGTTCTCCCGGACTCGCTGGGCGGGTACACCCTCGGTGCCCTCGTGCAGACCAACTTCGGAGGGATTCTTACTATCGACGGGCATCGTGTCGGGGAGGCATTGGGACGCTACTCCTTCCGCGGCGAGATCGAGGCTGCCGCAGGGCAAGATGGCGGTCCTGGAAGGAACGGGGACGGGTCCTGCATGGTCATCCTGGCTACCGACGCACCGCTGTCGCCCCGGAACCTGAAGCGGATCGCCCGGCGGGCGGTCCTCGGCCTGGCTCGAACAGGGTCCTTCATGAGCCACGGTTCGGGGGATTTCGTGATCGCTTTCTCTACCCGGAACCCGGTTCCCTACGCACCGAAGTCCCGGACTCGGACGGTCGAGGAGCTTCAGGACGATTTCGTCAGCCCGCTGTTTCTCGCTACGGTCGAAGCCGTCGAGGAGGCGGTTCTCAACTCGCTCTTCAAGGCAGAGACCATGGAGGGGAGGGACGGACACCGTCTCGACGCTTTCCCGATCGGCGACTTCGAGAAGATGATTCGATCTGCCTCATCCAACGATTGATTCCCATGCAAAGTCGGTCCGTCCCCGCGCCGAGGCGTGAAGACGGACCGGTGGTCTGCCATTTGTAGCTGCTCGACTCGCGAGCCATCAGGGATTGATCTGCTTCAGGATCTTCTCCAGGAACGGTTGAGCCGAGATATAGGTGCTGCCCGAGTAATAACCGACACCACCCGTATTCTGGGACAGGTAGTTCAATGTGCCCTGGCCGATATTGGCCCGGAACGATCCCCGGGTTCGGGACGAAGGGGCAAAGATCGTGTCGACTCGAGTGTTGGACTTCTTCGCAGTGCTCACGGCACTGGTCAGATAGGGGTTTCCCGTATAAGGGGACGCAAAGTCACCGTAGTTCGAGTCGATCCCATCCGACACGAAGATCAGAAGACGCTGGGCGTTTCCGTCGGCAGGGAATTTCTTGATGAACTCCTTGGCCGACATGAACGGGCTTCCCGGTGCCATCCGGGCGAATCCGGCCGGCGCCCGGAATTCAGAGGCCGCTTTCCCCAGGTCTTCGGTAAAGGGGACGGCCACGTCGACCGATCCCGGTCGGGCATAAGCGACCGCGATGTGGGTTCCCTTGGGGAGGGATCGGATGAACTCGCGGTAAACATTGGTGTCCGTTGTCACGTTGGGAAGGTTGTCCTGGATCAGCAGTCCGACATAAAGAGGCCCATGAGCGTCCTGGGCAGGTTTGTCACTTCGGGTGGCGGCAAAACCAAACGGCAACAACAGAAAGAAGCTGAACGCAAAAGCCATTATTTGTTTCATCATCACTTACTCCGTTTCTGTTGTATTCAGATGAAATACGGCCCCGAATGTTTCGATTCAGGGCTCGGGGCCGTTGATGACGGGTGGTGGGAGGGGGACTAGGGATTGACCGAGACGACCTCGACTTTGAATTCGAGGGTTTTTCCGGCCAGTGGGTGGTTCAGATCGAGGACGAAGGCCTCATCCCGTTCTTCGGCGACGCGGGCCCGAAACGGCTGGCCGTCCTGGGTCTTTCCTTCGACGAAGGCGCCCACGTTGATTTCCTCGGGGGTACCAAAGGCCGATTTCTGAACCGAGACAATGTTCTCGGGAACCGGGTTCCCGTAGGCGTTCTCCGGATCCACCGTGATTTCCCGGACGTCTCCATCTCCGAGGCCTTCGAGCTGTTTTTCCAACCCCTGGATCAACTGCCCTTCGCCGTGCTGGTAGGTCAGCGGCTCCTTCTGAAAGGAACTCTCGACCTGCTGATCGTCCACAGTGAGCGTGTAATGAATCGTGACTGTGGAACCTTTGTTATCATGATTCTTCCTTCCGATTCGTTGATGTAGATGGACTTGACTTCCGACCCTTTCACACATCAGTTTTCCTGTCAAATCGCGGATACTGGCAATTGGCCCGGGATTGCGCCATTATGCGGACATTCATTTGTTGTCGGAGGGCAGGAGGAGAGTGGAGTCAGCCTATGGATGTTGCCGGAACCGGAGAAGTCACGGGGACTGCTGGTCAGACCCGCGAACCGCCGTCTGGAACCCTTTCGGGACTCCGCTTCATCGGACCCGGACTGATTCTCTCGGCGGCGATTGTCGGTTCGGGCGAGTTGATCGCCACGACTTCTCTCGGCGCGAAGGCGGGATTCGTCCTGCTCTGGATCGTCCTGTTCGGTTGCCTCGTCAAGGTGGCGGTTCAGTTGGAGTTCGGGCGCTTTGCAATCGTCTATGGCTTGCCCACCTACCAGGCCTGGAACCGGGTCGGGCGGACGCGGTTGGGTCCGGTCCACTGGTCGGTCTGGGCCGGCGTACTCTACATGATCTCCACGTTCGGCGGGCAGGCAGGCGTCATCGGGGGGGCGGCCCAGGTCGGGACCTACGTCATTCCAACGATTTCGGTCGGCCTGTCGGTCGGGTTGCTGGTCCTGCTGATCGCCGGACTTCAGATTCGGGGCCGTTACGGGCCGGTCGAGGGGATCGCGACCATCCTCAATGTGTTGTTCGTTGGGGCCATAATCTACTGTGTCGTTTCGGTTCAGGAGACCAGGTACGCGTTTTCACTCGGCGACCTTCTAGCCGGCTTGACATTCCAGTTGCCCCGGGAAGCGATCCCGCTCGCGATCGCCGCATTCGGAATCACCGGCATTGCCTCAGGTGAAATTTCGATGTACCCGTACTGGTGCCTCGAGAAGGGATACGCTTCCTGGACGGGGCCGCGCGATGACTCGGAGGCTTGGGCCCGGAGAGCCCGGGGGTGGATCCGGGTGATGACGCTCGATGCGATGCTGTCGATGCTGATCTACACCTTCGCGACGGCCGGGTTCTACATCCTCGGCGCGACGGTACTTCGGGCGCGACCGGTCCTGGCCGACGGCAACGACTTTATTCTCCAGCTCTCGGCCTTGTTCACCGATGTCCTGGGTGAGGGAACCCGGGGAGCGTTCATGCTCTGCGCCTTCACGGTCCTTTTTTCGACGATTTTTGCCAACACGGCGGCGTTCTCCAGGCTCTGGACCGATTTCTTCGGCCTCTGCGGCTGGATTGACTGGTACCGGGAAGGCCAGAGGCGTAAGAGCATCATGATCATGACCTGCGCCTTCCCGGCGATTTGCGGTGCGATCTACCTCTTCGTCCAGAAACCGCTTCTTCTGGTGGTCTTTATGGGAATCAGCAACGCACTCTACCTGATTGTGGTTGCCTACCAGGCGGTAATCTTCCGCTACCGGTTCACGGATCCCCGGCTCAAACCGCGTGCCTTCTACGACTTTGCGCTATGGGCCAGTATTGTCTCGATAGGTTTCATGGCTGTACACACCTGCATTTCGCTGTTCAGATGAGAGGTCCTGCATGAAGATCTCGAAGGTTGACACTTATCTCGTCCGGGTTCCCTTGCGCCAGCGCACAATCACCGATTCTCAATCGATTGTGGAGGCCGTGGAGTTCGTCCAGGTCCGCCTCGAAACCGACGAAGGAATCTCCGGTTGGGGCTTCAACTGGAACTACTCCAAGGGGATTCGGGCAGTCCAGGTGATCATTGATGAGACCTACGCTCCGGTACTGGTCGGCAGTGACCCGATGCACTACAAGGCGCTGTTGCGTCAACTCTACCTGCAGAACCACTTCATCGGTCGAGTCGGAATCACGCGGGTGGGTTTGTGCGCCGTCAACATGGCCCTTTGGGACATCCGTCTCAAGGTTGCCGGCCTGCCGCTTTGGAAGTACCTGGGCGCCTGCCGTGAAAGGGTGAAAGCGTACAACACTGACGGGGGATGGCTCACCTGGTCGGTCGAGGACCTTGTTCGGGACATGTCGAAGCTGGTGGACCGTGGTTTTGACGCCGTCAAGATGAAGATTGGCCTGCCCAACCCGAGAGAAGACTACGATCGCGTCAAATCGGTCAGGAAGGCACTTGGACCAGACGTCCGGCTGATGGTCGATGCCAACACGGTCTGGGATCTGAAGACGGCATCGGTCTGGGGAAGGAGGCTGGAGGAGTTCGACATCACCTGGCTGGAGGAACCGCTCCACCCCTTCGACAGGCGGGGGCACGCCGAACTCGCCAGGGCCATTCACATCCCCATCGCCGTAGGAGAAACGATCTACACGAAATATGATTTTCGCGACTACATCGAGATGGGGGCTGTCGATGTGGTTCAGGCGGACTGCACCAAGCTGATGGGCATCGACGAGTGGTTGGATGTTGCGGCCCTGGCGCGAGCCTACAATCTGGAGGTCGTTCCCCACACCAATGTTCAGCAGAAACTTCACGTGCAACTGGCGGCTGCTTCGGAGAACGTGCCCATGGTGGAGCACTGCTACGAGTCGCTCAACGACATCTGGGAGGATCCGGTCTCGGTGGTAGACGGTTACTACACCCTGCCGGAAGAGCCGGGTCTCGGCTGTAAGCTGACTGACCGGGTGCTGTCCGAGTATCGGTTCTGACACCCGTCCGGGTGGGCGAGGTGGTCCGGATTCTGAGGGTATGAAGAGCGTGTTCGGACATCTCAAGTATCGTCTCTGGACTTCGCCGCGCGGCCGGAAGGTTGCGCTCGCAGCGGTCTGGTGCGTTGCCCGGGTCTGGAGACGGTTGCTGATCCGGACCCGATTCGTCGCCGTCACCGGCAGCCTTGGAAAGACCACCGCCAAGGAGCACCTGAGGACAATTCTTGCCAGCCGGGCGCGGACGGCGGCCACGCTGGAGAATCAGAACGATCGCTTCGGCGTTCCCCGCACGCTTCTGCGGGTCAGACCATGGCATCGCTATGCCGTAATTGAAATCGGCGTCTCGGGCCCTGGCCAGATGGCGGCTCTCGCCGGCCTGGTGCGACCGCATGTGGCGTTGCTGCTCGGTGTCGGAAAGACCCATTCGACGTCCTTTCCCGACCTCGACACCCATGCAGAAGAGAAGGCGCAGTTGCTGACCGGATTAAGACCGGACGGAGCCTGTGTTGCCAACGCCGACGATGACCGCGTGCTTGGTATCCTTTCCCGGTGGACCGGACGCAGAATCAGTTTTGGGTGTTCTTTCGAGGCGGATGTAGTGGCCGGGCAGGTGAGGGCCTCCTGGCCCGGCAAACTCGAATTCACGATCAGAACCGGCGGGAAAGCGCTTCCGGTCAAGACGCAGTTGGTCGGCGCGCACTGGGTCTACTCCGTCCTGGGCGCGACTGCTGCCGGGTTGGCATGCGGGGTTTCGTTGCAGGACTGCATTGTTGCAGTCGAGTCGGTGGTCCCATTTCCGGGCCGCCTCCAGCCGGTGGAACTGCCGGGCGGTGTGACGATGTTGCGTGACGATTACAATGCCAGTTGGACGGCGACGGAGGCGGCCCTGGCGGTCCTGGCCGAGGCCCGGGTTGGGCGGAGAGTCCTGGTGCTGTCGGACTTCTCCGATTTCCGTGGAGACCATCGCGCGCGGCGCAAGTTCCTGGCCGAACGGCTTCCGGGCCGGTGCGATCATTGCGTGCTGATCGGAGAAGGTGCTGAGTACGGCAAAAGGAGGCTGCTCGATCAGGGAATGGCGGAGACCGGGGTCAGTTGCTTCACTTCGGTCCCGGAAGCTGCCGTCGAACTGGGCGGAGTTCTCAGGCCCGGAGACCTGGTGCTGCTCAAGGGGCGCACGACCGATCACGTCAGCCGGGTCTATTTCGGCTTGCGGGGTACCGTGGGATGCGTTTGCACAAGTTGTCGTCGCACCGTCCTCTGTGACTTTTGCCCCGACCTTCGGTTCGTCGATTCGGGCGGCGGGGAGCAGGCGCGGAGCATGGTGGAAGAGGAGCGGAACTCTCGATGAGGTGCCGGGTCAGACCCGAGTTTGATCGGTGGGTGCTGGGCAGCGCCCTGCGCAGGGCCCGCACGATTCTCTGGGGACAGGACGAGTTGGCGTACGACCCCGATCGAGTGGCGGAGATGAACGACCTGGTTTTCATCGATGTCCCTGAGCCTCCCGGGCGGGACTGCCCGGATGGCCAGAACTGGGTGGAGCGCATGTATCCTGGCCCGAATGACGACGAGATTGTCCTGTCCCGGGAAGTGATTCATGAGGGGCTCGGCATTGGAATTGTCGGAAATCGCTACGCACCGCCTTACGTGATTGGTGGGCTCACCAATCCCCTCACCGGGGAGCCGAACGGTGAGCTCAGGGGAGGAACCTGGGCCCAGAGTCTTTTCGGGACCAATTGCGTCGGGTTTCTGAATTTCGCCAGGGAAGATTTTCAGCAGGTGCCCGTTCACGTACGGGGTGTCCTCGTGGATCGGGAAAACCGTCCGCTGAACCTGAGAGATTTTCGGGAGACGGTTCCCCCCGGTCCCGACCCGTGCGGGCCGGATCCGTTTCGGATTCTCGTCGCCGGATTCCGAACCGATGCGGGAAAGACGGTCTGTGCGCGGGCTCTGACGAGGGAACTTGCCGGACGAGGCTTCCGCGTGACGGTGGAGAAGAAGTCGGGTACGGCCTGTTGCAGGGACTGGCTTTGCTGTTTTGGGACGTCGCCGAGTGAAAGTCTTGACGGAGTTCCAGTGAGCTTCCGGTTCTCTCCCGAGAGCCATCACGGACGTGATTTTGTGGACGGACTTGGCGTCGTCTCGGACGTCAGTCTGGGTGTCACCCGGTTCGTCGAGGAGAGTGTCCGTTATACGGATGCCTTCTTGAACTGGAGGAAACCAGATTTTCATGTGATTGAATTGGCCGACAACATTGCCCACTCGTCGAACTGGGCGTTGCTTGGCGATGAACGATTCTCATCCCGGCTGGGGCTGTTGGTATACTGCGCCCATCCGACCGCAGAGGCCGCCGCCCACGCGGCTGTCTTCATCCGCTCGGCCCTTTCGCTGCCTGGCCTTCCCCTGGTCCTGAGCGGGCCTCTGGCCAATGAAGATGCCTATGCAATGGTCCGGGCCGAGATTGAAGAGCGGTTTAAACTTCCTGTGTTGAAATGTGCTGATCTCGTTGACGGCAACTGGCAGCCGATGGGATCGGCTCTGGCGGACGCAGTCCTCGCAATGATGGAACGACGCCGGGTGGCTGAAGCGAAGCGATGTTGATTTTCGTAAGGGGACAGTAACCGAGCCATGCTGTTGAAGGCGCGAATGTTCAGCTGCCGATCGCTGACGGTCGCCGGTCGGGTGACCGGAACCGTCAACCGGGATGCCAGAGATGCACAGTTGCAGCGGCTGATCGGATACGCGGCGGCCCACGTTCCCTTTTACCGGAGGCTGTTCTCGCGCCACGGGATTGAGGTTTCAAGCACCAGGAGCGAATCCGATCTGGAGCGAATCCCGGTCACGTCCAGAGAGGACTTCCAACAGGCCGGACTGGAACAGCGGCTGTCCGACGAGTTTTCAGGGAGTCGGCTTTTTCAGCGATCCACGTCTGGGACCTCGGGACAGCCTCTGACGATCGCCTGCAGCCTTTTTGAAGAAAGTGTTCTGAGTTGCCTGAGGGTGCTGGCCTGGCGCAGGCTGGGAGTCAGTCGCCGTGATCGTCTGGTGCGGCTCAAGATCATCATTGCAAGCCGGCATCGTCCTCGTTGGATTTCGTTACTGCAGAGGTGGGGTGCATACCGGGAGGTCCCGATCGACTGTCTCCAGCCTCCCGAACGGATCTTGGCTGAAATCTTGGCCCTTAAGCCGAGCGTGATCCTTTCATTTCCCGAAATTCTCGCCAGGGTCGCCGAGAGAAACGGAGGGCGGCGGCTTCCGTTCCTGAGACGCCTCCTCGTCGGAGGGGAGACATTGACCCGGAATGCCCGGCACCAGATCCAGGAGGGCTTCGGGATTCCGGTGCTGGATCTCTACGCCTCACACGAGTTCAACCAGATGGCGGTGGAATGCAACGTCAGCGGCCTGCTGCATGTTAACGAGGAATCGATCTTTGTGGAGATCCTGAAAGACGGCAAGATGGTCGCTCCCGGCGAGAGCGGGGAGGCGGTCGTCACCGGACTGCACTCGTTTGCCATGCCTTTTATCCGGTACCGGATCGGAGACATTCTGACTCGAGGCCCGGACAGCTGTCCCTGTGGTCGGGAGGGGCTCACAATTGAGCGGATTCAGGGGCGCAAAGCAGACGCAATTTGCCTCCCGGATGGAAGTCAGGTCCATCCTTTTGCCGTGATCCTCGAACTGGGACACGAATTCTCCTGGATCAAGCGGTACCGGCTGACCCAAGAGGCCGACGGTCGTCTGACGGTCGAACTCGTCCCGCTGTTGTCTCCCCCGGAGGATAGCCTGGAAACGCTGAGGGCGCGCATTTCGGCTGTTCTCAACCGGCAGATCCAGGTCGACGTAAGGACGATCGGCGACCTCGAGCCGGGGTCTCTGGGCAAGTACCAGGTTTGCCGTTCACTTCTCACGGAGCAGGCCTCGAAGGAACTCAACTGAAACACGGCCGGCAGGTTCGAATGCGGGGCTCGCCATGTAATGCAGGAGACTCGCCCGCAGCTGGCGCGCGGCGTGCCGGTTCTCGAGGTCGCTCGAAAGGTCGAAGCCGCAAACGACCAGTCGTCCCCTCCCGACCCGGACTTCAAACAGGGGTGCCAGGAAGGCGGGGTAGTGGAAGTCGGGCACGAGCTGAACAATCGGCTGGAGTTCGGGGGGCACGTTCTCGAGCAGGAACGTGGTTGCGCCTTCGGCCAGTTCGGACCACTGCCAGTCGGAGTGCCCATCGTTCGGAAACTCGGCCAGTGCCGGGTGCTTCGGATCACACAGGATGCCGAGGGATGAGAAGCGGCCTCCCCACCACCCTGCCGACCAATAGACCGGAAGAAAGGTGCCCCTCGCGGCATGAGGGCCCTCCAGGCCGGGTACTGTCAATAAGATGCTTTCACCCTGCTCGAGAGCCGATACCGTGGGACCGTCGAGTCTGCTCGATATGGTCACGCCGGGGGGAGCTTCGGCCGGATCGCCGCTCGGATAGACCCAGAGATTCCAGTGATTCTGACAGAGACCCATCCGGGCCTCGAGTTCAAGCGCCAGGGGCCGTTCGATCGCCGCGAGAGGGATTTTGATTTCTCCGAAGTCTGAGATGCGGCCTGGTTCCAGGCTCTCCGGACCGAGCGATCCGGCGACCAGGGTCGATCCGGTGGATTTGTCCTTCAGGGACCACTCCAGCCCGGAGGCCGGGAGGGGGCGGCTGCCGAAGTGGGATACCCGGAATTCGGCGGTGAGGTCGTCCCCGGCAGTCCAGAGATACCGCGGAAGCCGGGCCAGGATAGCGGTTTCGCCGTTCCACTCCAGCACGTCGGAAACAGAAGTGACCCCTTTCCCGTCTCCGAACGGGTCGAGGATGCCCACGAGCGCTTCACTCTGGCCGGTGAAGTCGTTCAGCATCAGTAGTTCGTAGCCTGACAGGCCTTGGGTGCGGCGCATCCCTTCGTGTTCCGACTTGTAGAGTACGCGCTGGAACTGGGCTGAAGCGCGAACGAAATCATCGAGTTGTCCCTCCCGGCCGGATTCGGCCAGGCGATCCCGGTAGTACTCCAGGTCGTACGGCTTCAGCGGGCCGATGAACTTGGGAAGAAGCGCCGGATAGTCGGGAAAAACCGGGCGTTGCCCAGTTTCGTGAGAGAGGAGTGGAAGCGTTGCCTCGGCAACTGCCAGGGCAAAGTCCCAATCTGTTCGCGCCGGCCCCACCCCCCTGGCTGGATGAGTTTGCGACTTGTGGGTGACCCAGAAGTCATCCGATGCCACTGTCCGTCGCGCCGTCGTTGCCGTGTAGAGTCTTCTCGGGTCAGCTTCCTTGAATTCCCGCAGCAGGCGCTCAACCAGGTCCCAGTCGGTGTCGAGGCCAAATTCGTTGCCGATGCAGAAAAAGGCGAACGAGGGGTGATTTCCGTAGCGATCGCTCATTCGCTCGACCTCGCGCCGAACAAATTCGAGGACGTCGGGGTCCGTTCCGAGGAGGCCTGGTCGCGACGAGGTGTCCCGGGTCCAGTTATCGACCCAGAAAGGCGTTTCCGGAGCCAGGTAAATTCCCAGACGATCGGCGGCCTCGAATGCTTCTTCCGGAGGACACCATGAGTGGAAGCGAACCAGGTTGAATCCATATTCGCGAACTCGCCCAAGGATCGTGAGCCAACTTCCCAGGTCCATCGGAGGGTACCCGGTCCTTGGAAACACCGCGCAGTTTAGAGTTCCCCTTAGAAAGGCTGGGATGCCATTAACCCGGATTTGTTTCCGGGACGATTCCAGCGTCCGGAACCCGAAGTGCAGGGTCCGGGTGTCAACCGTTTGCGGCGAACGCAATTCGACTTCGACCCGGTAGCGTGAGGGATTGAATTCGCCCCAGGCATCTGCCGGCCGGTTCAGGTCAACCCGGCGTTCGATATTCTGGTCGGATCCGGAATCCAGCACGATCCGGCCGGAGGCGCCGCCGAGATCTCGCCCGGAGTCCGCTTCCAGGATGTGCACTGAGAACTCGGCCGGAACCGGTCCGGAGGTCGTGTTCCGGGCGATGCTGACGACCCGGACCGATCGCTGATCCGGAGACGGATAAACTTGCGTGTCGGCGACGAAAACCGGACTCGTTGCCTCCAGTTCGATGCGGCCGACGATCCCGTTCCAGCGGGTCTGAGTTTCCGGACCGTAAGCGTGACCGATGATCCCGATATTGTGGATCAGGCCGTTGTCGACCCGGATGGTGATACGGTGCGGACCGGGCGCCAGGGCCCCCAAAGAGTAACGGTGCTCGGTGACGAGGCTGTCGCAACTGCCTGCAAAATGCCCGTCGATCCAGACTTTCGACTCCCAGAGGACCCGTTCCAGCCGCAGTTCGACACGCTTCCCGCTCCACGATTCCGGGATCTCGATCGCCCGCTGGTACCAGGCTTTCCCGATGTAAAACCAGTCTCTGACCAGGTATCCGGACCGGTCCGCTCGTTCCACTGGTTGGGTGCCGGGCCAGACCGTCCTGAGCACGTCGATCCCGTAGGACATGTCTTCGCGCCGCAACGGGTAACCTTTCCGGTTTGTGTCGGTTGTCCCGGGCAGTCGGACCGAGTCGGAGAGATCCCGGAGAAACCACTCCCCGGCCGCGCCATGATCGTCGGGATCGAGTTGAAACGCCCAGTCGCCCGCGAGCGAAAGGCGGTCCCGCTGGGCAAGAAGGGGAGCCGAAAGGAAGATGATGATGACGAGAACAATGGCTGACGGAACGATCCGGCGAACGGTCGGAAAGGTGTCGGGCTTCATTGCCCCGATCTTAGCCTGAATGGCGCAGGATGGCGAACCGGAGGGTACGTTGCCCAAACCCGGACGGAGAGCTTTCTCTCCCCGCATTGTCTCCGCATCCCATCCCGATCCAGTCCTTTCGATTCATCTCCCTTAAAACTGCGCCTTTTTCACTTTTTTCTCGCCGCCTCCACGCACTTTTGCCCGCACGTTCGTTATTTGTAGATGGGGATAGGGGTTTGGCCCCCGCCGGAGGCTTTGCCCGGGGGCTTCGTGCGTCCGCTGGCGGACTGGGTACGGAGAGACGTGCCAGATTTGGCTCCGGGGGTGATTTCGGTAACACACCCCGGAACTGTCGAACCGGCCTGACAGGTCCGAGCGGTTCGACCGATTTCACTCGTCCGAAGGGGGAGGCCCGTCCGACCAGCGTCGGCCGCCGACGAGGAAGAGGGGAATGAAAAGGGCTCCCACGCCGAAGAAGGCCGGCCAGCGCTCCAGGGACGAACCGAGCCAGCCAGCGGTGCGCAGGGTGAGATAGATCGCAACGAAGAAAAAGCCGTAGAGTGGGAGCATCAGCTTCCAGTAGAAAGTCTGCTCGTGATGCCAGGGTGAAACCCGCCAGACCAGGTACCCCGACATTGCGTAGAGGGCCAGCGAAGTGCCTCCCGCGTAGTTGTCACCAATCAGGAAGGACCAGATGCCGAAACCGGCGACCCAGGAGAACGCTCCCAGCCAGCCTCCGATCCACCCCAGTTTCTCGCCCATTCGCCCGGTCATCCGGCGCTCCCCCTCGGTCGAAGTCTCCTCGGACGGAGGCCTCCACCGCGGGAGACTGTCTGGCCCTGCGGTGGAGTTGCCCCAGCATCTTGGCCTATTTCACATTCCCCAGGATGGCCAGCAGATAATCCCAGAACCGGCCAACGGAGTCGATATAGATTTTCTCCTCGGGAGAGTGGACGGCTTCCAGCGTCGGCCCCATGGAGACCATGTCGATTCCGGGGTATTTCTCACCGATAATGCCGCACTCGAGTCCGGCGTGGATGGCTTTCACTTCGGGCTCTTTCCCGTACAGAGCCTGGAACGTATCGACTGCGATCTTGAGGATCTTCGAGTCCAGGTCGGGCTTCCACCCCGGGTAGCCGTCCGGTTTTGCAACTTTGGCTCCTGCAAGAAGGAACAGCGACTCGACAGCCTGGCAGATTTCACTGATTTCGGAGGCGACGGAACTTCGCTGGCTTGTCTCGATCTTGAGGATGCTGCCCTCGAGCCTCACGACCGCCACGTTGGTCGAGGTCTCCACCAGACCGGGAATGTCGGCACTCATCTTGATCACTCCGTGCGGCAGCGCGGAGATGATGCGAAGCAAGGTCGTCTGGAGTCCGGAATCGATCGTGGTCGTTCCTCCGCCATCCTGGGGTTCGAAATCGCATCGGACCTGGGGGTCCGATTTCCCCAGCTCTGACTTGAAGGTGTTCTCCATTTCCGCGACACACTTTCGCGCCGCTTCAACCTGATCCGGGGGAATCGCAACCCGGACCTCGGCTTCTCGCGGAATGGCGTTGCGCTTGCTCCCGGCTTCGATTGCTGAGATGCGAGCGCCCATCCCGTCGAGTGCCAGAAGCACCCGGTTGAGCAGCTTGATGGCATTGCCCCGGTTCGCGTTGATGTCGAGGCCTGAATGGCCGCCGCGCAGCCCGAAGACCCGCACCAGCACGTCTGATGAGCCGGCAGGCGCAGTCTCGAAAGCCACTTTCCAGGTTCCGACGGTATCCCGACCTCCTGCGCATCCTACGTAGAGCGCACCTTCCTCCTCGGAATCGAGGTTGATGAGCGTTCGGTAACGGAGGAAATCACTGCCCAGGTTGCTGGCTCCCGTCAGCCCCGTCTCTTCGTCAACGGTGAAAAGGAACTCCAGCGGCCCGTGCTCGAGGGAACGGTCTTCCATGATGGCCAGGTTGGTGGCGACCGCGATACCGTTGTCGGCGCCGAGCGTGGTTCCGTTCGCCGAGAGAATGTTGTCTTTTCGAACCAGCTGGATCGCATCCTTCGAGAAGTCGTGCTTCTTGTCGCGATTCTTTTCGCAAACCATGTCCAGGTGTCCCTGGAGAACCACGCCCTTTACTTGCTCACGTCCTTTCGAGGCGGATTTTCGAACCACGACATTGCCGAACCGGTCGGACTCAGCATCGAGTCCGAGGGTCCGGGCGGTCTCCAGAACGTACCGGGTCATTTCTTCCTCGTTCTTGGAACACCGAGGGATCTTCGCGATCTGGGCGAAATACTTCCAAACCAGTTGAGGTTCCAGTCCCTTTACTGCGTCACTCATTATTCCTCCTTGCTGGAGCTGAGAATATTGTCCGTTTCACTGAATGTTTGGGCGGCACTTAGTGGTTTCCGCCTATCTAGCATTCTGCCCCAAACCGGGCCGGCTCGCAAAACCTAAACTGCAGATGGCAGTGCGACCGGGGAGGGCCCGGTTCTCTTGTGGGGGGCCTGGATGGGACCTCTGGGACCAGTGAGACGGAGGCCAAAAAGGCACAGGCCCCTTGCTGGACGGCCTCGTCCTCTTCTGTCTCGGGGATTGGCTCTGATGGCGAGCTAACCGGTGCTACTTTTTGTCGGGGGACTTGAGCGATATGAAGCGCTCCTTCTCGAGCCGAAGAATGAACCGGATGACGCGGTTCGCCCAGTCGGCTTCGTCTCCGCCGTACTCGTTACAGACTCTGTGGCAGATCTCCTCGACGGAGTTCGAGCCGTCCATCAGCTTCCAGACCGTGCTCCCATTGCGGTCCAGGTGAACGCGGAGGGCGGGTTTGGCGAGCAACGGCAGGAACCATTTCGCCAGGTGGCGCTGGCGGAACTTTGGGATGCACAGAATGACCCCGTCCTCGGGCCCCGTTTCCCATTCCACGAGGGGAACCGGGACCCGATCCATTAAGTCGAGGTTCTCGGAATTCGATGATCCCATCTTGGCCGGTCGAGCCTCAGATCAATCCGCTCGGCGGGGCAGGATCGTCCGGCTTGCCGGCGTTCGCGATCGGGTATTTCACCAGGATCCAACCCAGGGCGGCGAAGATCACCAGGCTGACTCCGAATGGCAACGGCAGCGCCGAAATCATGCCGGGGAAAAAGTCGCCGTAATTGATCTCGAAGAAGGCGAGACCCGCGAACAGGAGCCCGATCAGGGCCTCGCCGGCGATCAGGCCGGCTGCGATGAGAACTCCGGTGTTTTCAACTCGGGCCTTCTGAGCGTTGTTGTGCGCCCTTTTTGCGCTGACCCGTTCCGTGATGCCCTTGATGATCCCTCCGACAAAAATGGCGAATGTCGTTTCGAGAGGAAGATACATTCCGACGCAGACCAGCATGGGGCTCGGGACCTGACTCAGGATGAACCCGAGTCCCAGAAACATTCCCACGATGATCAGCGGCCAGGCCATCTGCCCCCCTACGATACCCTGCGCCAGGAGCGCCATCAGGCTTGCCTGAGGGGCGGGAAGTTCCGGGCCACCGAATCCTCCCTGGTAGGGCGGGGTCGCCATCAGTCCGGCCTTGATGTCTCCTTCGTGGAGGATGACCAGGGGGATGAACATGGCGGTTGCCGCAACCGCAACGCCGATGAGGTCTCCGATCTGCATCTTCCAGGGAGTACCTCCGAGAATGTGCCCCGCCTTGAGGTCCTGGAGCATTTCACCGGCAACTGCCGAAGAGACGCAGACTACTGCCGCGACACCCAAAACGGCCGCGACACCGGTGGCGCCCTTCATTCCGAGGAGGACCATGAGTACCGCGGCGATCAGCAGAGTCGAGAGGGTCAGGCCGCTGATCGGGTTGTTGCTCGATCCGATGACGCCGACCAGGTAGCCTGAGACTGCCGCGAAGAAAAATCCGGCGATGACCATGGTGACGGTGGCAACGAGAGCTGCGAAGAGGCTATGCGAGAAGTGAAGGTAAATCAGAAATGTGGCGATCGACGCAGCGCCGATCCCGATTCCGATCCAGGGCAGCTTGAGGTCCTGCTCGGTTCGAAGCGTTGCTGCGCCTTCCCCGGTGGTCGCCTTCTTGACGTCCGCAACCGAGCGGGCCAGGCCGGTGAGCAGGCTCTTGCGCATCCCGAACAGGGTGTAGGCCGCACTGACGAGCATCCCCCCGATGGCGATCGGCCGGACAATCAGGAGCCAGACGTTGTTGGCCAGCCCGATCCAGTTGGCATCAGTGGCCTCGGCACTCGAGGGAATGATGCTCGGACCGACCAGGTAAGTGAGGATCGGGACGAAGAGTCCCCAGGCCAGGAGTCCGCCGCTGAAGTTCAACGACGCGAGTTTCGGCCCGATGATGTAGCCGACCCCGATGTAGGCCGGACTCACGCCCGGGGAACTGAGGACCAGTCCGCTCTGGGCTGTCACCGACCCGCTCGATCCGAGACCGATCTTGGTCTTGGCGAACGAGACGAAGTGTTCCCAGTTCGTCTTGAAGAACCGGAACTGCCCGAGAGCCTGGACCAGCGCTCCGAAACCCATCGCTCCAAAAAGGTACTTGGCTCCGGTGCCGCCTGCCCGGCCTGCCTTGTGAATTTCCGAGGCCGCAACCGACTCGGGGAAGGGAAGTTCCGCGTCCTCGACCATCACCCGGCGCAGGAGAGCGACGAACATGATGCCGAGAACGCCTCCGGCGACCATGATTGCAGAGGATTCGAAGTAGTGTCCGGTCGTTCCGAAATCCGGCCAGATCCCGGCAATGAAAAACGCCGGCAGCGTGAAGATTGCTCCGGCTGCGATCGACTCGCCGATCGAGCCGACGGTCCGGGCGAAATTCTCTTCGAGGATGCTGCCACGGACCAGTCTGAGGACTGCCATGCCGATGACGGCAGCCGGGTAAGTGGCGGCAATCGTCATTCCTGCCTTAAGGCCCAGGTATGCATTGGCGGCACCCAGGATTACGCACATGACGAGCCCGATAAGAAGCGCTCTGAGCGTGAACTCCCTCATGTCCGAATCAGCTGGAACGTACGGTTTGAATCGACTCTCTGCCATTCTGTCTCCCCTCATCAATACGGGCTTCGATCCGGGCCCGGCAGCGAAACGAGCCGAAGCACGCTGCCCGTCCCTTTGCGGTGCCGGAAAGGTTTTGTCACCGGAATGGTAGCCGAGGTCCCGGCTGGGAGCAATCAAATGAACTTTCAGATGCGACCCTCAGGCCATATCATGGTTAGATGCGTGTGAAGGAAAAGCCCGACGATTGCATCCTGGTGATATTCGGCGCCTCAGGTGACCTCTCCAATCGAAAACTGGTTCCGGCACTTTACGATCTTTGCCGGACCAGAGAACTTCCCCCGAAACTCGCCGTACTGGGTGTCTCGAGGACCCCGATGTCCGACGGCGAGTTCAGGGACCGTGCGAAAGCCTGGTGCAAGGACGGCCCGGGGTTCACCGAGGAAACCTGGGAGCATTTTGAACGGCGCCTCCACTACCAGAGTGGGGACGCAACCGAGGCGGAAGGGTTCGCCGGCCTGGTCGATCGTCTCGAGGTGATTCGCCGGGAAACGGAGATCGGAGACAACCTGCTCTTTTATCTGTCCGTTGCGCCACAGCTTTACGAGCCCATCCTGAGCAATATCGGGGACTCGGGACTGGTCACCGAGGGACGGCGCTGGTGCAGCCTGAAGCGAGACGAAGCCCCCTGGCAGAGAGTGGTGATCGAAAAGCCGTTCGGGTTTGACCTGGAATCGGCAGCCCATCTCAACCGGGTTCTGGGAAGGGTCTTCGAAGAAGAAGACACCTACCGCATCGATCACTACCTGGGGAAGGAAACGGTTCAGAATCTGTTGGTGTTCCGGTTTGCGAACTCCATTTGGGAGCCGCTCTGGAACCGTCAGTACATCGACCACGTCCAGATCACTGCCGCGGAAACCGTCGGACTGGAAGATCGGGGCGGATATTATGAAGGCACCGGGGCGCTTCGGGACATGATCCAGAGCCACCTCCTGCAGCTAATGGCGGTCCTGGCCATGGAACCGCCGAACAGCTATGCGGCCACCGACCTGCGCAGCGAGCAACGCAAGGTCCTCGCGGCGGTGGCGCCGATACCGCCGGACTCGATTCGGGAGTTCGCCGTCCGGGGACAGTACGGGAGGGGGACGGTTCCTGACGGGACCCAGCCCGCCTACCGGGAAGAGTCGGGCGTGGACCCGGAATCACGGACCGAGACTTTCGCAGCCCTGAAGCTGTTCATCAACAACTGGCGCTGGCAGAGCGTGCCCTTCTTTCTGCGTACAGGGAAGCGGATGCGCCGGAAACTCACTCAAATGGTCATCCACTTCAAGCCCGCTCCTCACCCGATCTTTGCCGACGACAGCGGGCGGTTGACCAGTCGTCCCCCCAATCGCCTCATTGTCAACGTTCAGCCGGACGAGGGAATCAGTCTCCGGTTCGAAGGCAAGGTCCCCGGTCAGGGACTGCACCTGCGGTCGGCAATTATGGACTTCGACTATGCCCAGCAGTTTGGCGGAGAGGCACCGGACGCCTATGCCACACTTCTGTTGGACGCGATGAGCGGCGACCAGGCACTTTTCAAGGACCGGTTCGAAATTGAGGCGGCCTGGAGAATCGTGGCACCGGTCCTGGACGACTGGGCTCAGACGGAGTCGGATTTCCCCAATTACGAGTCCGGTTCGTGGGGTCCGGAGGAGTCCGATCGCCTGCTCGCGGGCCACGGCACGTGGCGCAACCCGGAAGGCGCCGTGTCCCGATCCAAGATGATCAGCGAATAGGAGGGACGATTGTCGATTGAAGGACTGCAACAGCACGGAGCCCAGGTCGTCCGGGAGCAGGAGGTGGACCGGTTGATAGGCCGTCTCTGCTCAGACCTGTTCGAGCGGGCAAACGAAGCGATCGCCGCACGGGGCCGTTTCGATCTGGCACTGAGCGGCGGCAGCACGCCGCGGATCCTGTTCGAAAGCCTGGTGACCGGCGAGTTGCGGAGCCAATTTCCCTGGGACAAGGTGCATATCTGGCAGGTCGACGAGCGGGCCGTCCCGCACTCCGATGAGCATTCGAACTGGCGGATGATCGAGTCCACATTGACTGGCCCGCTTGGTTTTTCCCGCAGTCAGTTGAATCCCATGCCGGTACTGGATCGGGAGGGAGCGTCGGTTTACGAATCGACCCTGGTCGGGCTGACCGACGGAGTCCTGGACTTCGCTCTCCTGGGGATGGGTGGCGATGGGCACACCGCTTCCCTCTTTCCCCACTCTCCCGCACTCGCAGAAACCAGTCGGTTGGTCCTGTTCAACGACGGGGACATGGTCGCCGAACCGAGGCCGAGGATGACGCTTACCTTCCCTGCGTTGCTCCGGGCCCGGGCACTTGGAGCCCTCGTAACTGGATCTGGAAAGCGGGCAATCCTGTCAAGAGTAGCCACGTCGGTCGGGAATACGGAAGTCATCGACCTCCCGATCCTGGGCGTCATCGGCCCGAGCCTGAGTTGGTACGTGGACGGTGAGGCACTTCCGGAGAATTGAGCAGCGCGTCGCGGGAAGAGCCAGCCGTGCCCTCAGTGGACCGCGATCTGTTCCAGGACGCGGGAGAGGTGCCGTTGCAGGCCCAGAGGCTGGGCCCGTTCCATCGCCTGTTTCACGAGAGCCGAAGTGCGCGCCGCGGAATCGGGTGAACTTCGGATGCCCCAGGCCCAGGCGTTCCAGCGACGGGCTTCCACCTGTTCGATTCGATGGGGGAGCGTGTCGGCCTGCTCGATCGCCCGCTTGAAGTGCCGCTCCGATTGGTCCCAGTCCCCGGCGCAAGTGGAGGCCACCCCGGCGACGGTCTCGACCAGTCCCGACCCGTTGAAGCGAACCAGTGTGCCGGTTTCAAGCAGTTGGCAGACCATGGAGTAGCAGTCGGCGGCGACTTCGAACTGACCCTGGAGCGCGGCAGCCTCGACCAGAGCCAGGAGTAGTGACCAGTGTCCCACCGTGGCCGGCTTCCCCTCGTCGAGGACGGCTCTCGCCGAGTCCATGTGTTGTTCCAGCCCGGATTCTGACCTGGTGTAGGCCAGCCAGGTCAGCATGTGAGCTGAATCGAAGCCTCCACTGAAGTCTTCAGGTTCACGATCGACGGCTTCCCGGAAAAGGTCTCCCGCCCCCTCCCAGTCACCCAGCCAGAAACGCTGCAAACCCAACCAGGTGAAGGACTCCGAAATCCAGCGCAGGCCGGCCTGCTCGCAGGCGACACGGTCCTGGTTCGCGAATGCTTTGAACTTCTCGAGGTCCCCGGTTTCCAGGAGATCGCAGAGACCCTGCATCCGCTGTGTCATCCAAAGGCCCCCCAGGTGGCCGATCCGGGTCGCGAGGCGGATGGCTTCCTGGCCGATTCGGCGGCAGTCGTCGAGACGGCCACAGCCGAGCAGGCCGATCTGTACGATCGCCAGGGCCTCGGCGCGATCCCAGGGGACGTCGGCGAGACGTTCGATTGCTTCGAATCCCGTCTCCACCTCTTCCCGCCCCCTCATGGAGTAAAAGTACTCGCAGGATCGATGGGTCATGACGTGGCCGAATGTTCGGATGTCGTCTACCGACCGGGCCATGGCCACGGCCTGATCGGTAAGCGCGGACCCTTGCTGGAGATTTCCGCCCTGGCTCAGAGCGTGACCAGCCCAGGCCAGCAGACGGCTCCGGATCGGGCTCGGCTCTTCTTCGACAATTGCGAGCCCCCGGCTGCTGATCGAGTAGCACTCATCCAGCCGTCCCGTCCAGATCGCCTGTGAAGCGAGGGTTGCACAGATCCTGCCGGCGGTTTCCTTGGAACCCTGGTCGGAAAGGAGGTCGAGAGCCAGCAGCCATGACTCGCGCGCGGCCCGCCAGTCATTGAGGCCGGTCTGGGCGAGGCCCTTGCGATACAGAATCTCCCCCTGCTGGCCCGCCGTGGGTTTGCCACACTTCAGGGCTTGGCCACAGAATCGGATGGCGTCTTCAAACGCGGTTTTGCGGAGCGCAGCATCAGCGGCTTCGACCAGTACCTGGCGGGTTCGATCCGGGTCCGCCAGGGCGCCCGCCCCGACGAGATGGTGGGCGATCTGGGCACATCCGTCACCTTCCGCCTGGGGATTGGACTGCAGGTAATCGGCTAACTTCAAGTGAAGTTGGAGTCGGCGAGTGTGGGAGACGGATTCCAGCAGGGTCCGACGAATCAGTTCGTGCCAGAACGCGAACTGCAGGTCTCCACTGTCACTGCTGCTTCGAATCTGCTGGAGGCGTTCACCTTCTTCCATGGCCTCCAGGACCTTTGCCCGGGGAAACTCTGTACAGGCCGCAATTGCTCCCAGTGAGAACCGACGGCCCATCACCGCACCGAGTTGGAGAATTTTCAGCGCGGGGTCACTCAGTCGAGTCTGCCTGCGATTGAGGATTACGCGAATGCCCTCCGGCACGCGGAACTCACCAATCTCCAGGCTGTGTTTCCAGTTGCCGTCTTCATCGAGGGCCCGGTGATCCGCGAGAAGGTCGTAGTAGAGTTCCTCAACGTAGAGCGGCGTTCCTTCGGTAACTTCGAACACCGAGTCGATGACCCTGGGTGGGGGTGGAACGCAGGAAAGACGGGCCAACATCGTTCCGACACTATCCCTGGAAAGAGGCCGCAGGGACATGCGGGTCACAAGGCGATCCCGGACCAACACGCGGTAGGCTTCTGCCAGAGGGGCCGAGGGATCGAACCCCTGTTGGCGGAGTGTCCCAACCAGGAGAACCGGGCGCCCTCGCAGGTGCCGGGAAAGGAACTGGAGGAAATTGGTGGTAGCTTCGTCGGCCCAGTGGAGATCCTCGATTCCCACGACCAGAGTTCGATCGCCGGCGGCTCGGGCGAGAAAATCCAGCAGCGAGCTGAAGATCAAGTAGCGGTCCTGGCCGGGAGGAAGGTCCATCGGAGGTGGAATGCCGGGGATCAGTTGGCGCAGCCGGGGAGTCAGTTTTGCCAGTTCGGGTGCCCCCTCGCCGAGGAGCTGAGGCAGAGTATCCGGATCAGCAGCCCGGGCGACGTTTTCGATCATCTCGACGAACGGAAAGAATGGGGGCGCTGCCTGAAGTTCTGAGCATCGGCCGGACAGAACGGCGCAGCCCCGCGTTTCCGCCTCGGCCAACGCGAAGTCGAGAAGGTGGGACTTTCCGATTCCCGGCTCTCCGTCGATCAGCAGGACATTGCCCGTCCCGGCGCGCGCTTTCTCCATCAAGGACTGGATCTGGAGACATTCGGGCTCTCTTCCGATGGGCCGGACGGGCAGTCCAGGGGCGGAGTTCCTGAGTCGATCCGGTTCCTGAATTCCGGTCTTGGAGACCGCGGCCACATCGCTTGAAGAGGATTCGATAGAAGGGATGCTTCTGCTCGGCATGAGGGGAGAACTGCGATTGACCGATTCCCGAAGTTCGACGAGCATTTCACTCGCCGACCGGTAACGAAGCAAAGGGTTCTTGCGCAGGGTCTTGAGGATGATGCGGTCAAAAGCTGCCGGGGATTTGTGATTCACCGCAGAAGGAGGTGGCGGTGCTTCTGCCAGGATTGCCGAGAAGGTGAGCGCGGTAGTGCGGCGCCGGGTCGGCAGAACGCCGGTCATCATCTCGTAGGCGACCAGTCCGACAGAATAGATGTCGCTGGCGGCCTCTATCGGATCACCTCGTACCTGCTCCGGTGACATGTAGGCGATCGTACCCGCGACGGTGCCGGGAGTCGTCAGGTAGGTCTGGTCGGCGTTTGCCCCACCCTCAACGGTGGGCTTGGCCAAACCAAAGTCGAGCACCTTCACTCGTCCGTCAGGCAACAGGAAGACATTTTCAGGCTTGATGTCCCGGTGCACCACTCCATGCTCGTGAGCCTCGGAAAGAGCATCGAGGACCTGATCGAGAATAGAGAGCGCTTCATCAGAGGAGACCGGCCCGGAGTGCAATCGTTGACGAAGAGTGGCTCCGTTCAGGTACTCCATGACGAGAAACGTGTTCTCGTCACTGTGCTCAATGTCGAAGATCGTGCAGATCCCGGGATGGCTGAGTGTGGAGGTCAGTTGGGCTTCTCGTCGAAAACGGCGCAGGGATGGGAGATCCCGTCGGAATCGCTCGTTGAGGACCTTGAGCGCAACCACTCGTCCCAGCCGCAGGTCTTGCGCCTTGTAAACGACCGCCATGCCTCCACTGCCGATCTCTTCGAGGATCTCGTAGTGAGCGATCTTCCTACCGGTCACAGTTGTCTTGCCCTTCCCCCAAGAATCGTGCGGCGTCTTCCCGGCTCCCGATTGACGCAAAGAGAAATATGGTTTTTGTATTTTACATTAATCCCGGACTTGGAAACGAGTCCTGTTCTGGAGTGCTTTCTGAGGCGGTCTGCTTGCGCGACTTGACCTGGCTGCAGGGTAATGGGAACTTGTGGATTATGGGACCAGAAACCCGCCTTAAATCCGGATCGATGCTGCTGTTCTGGCTCGTGCTGATCGTCCTTGGAAGCGGCCTTTCCGCCCAGCAGGCCCCACCCAACGAGCCTGCCCAGGTCGTGTTCGACGGCACGAAGCTTGCGATTCACTACGATGGAAGGTTGCTCTTCCAGGGTACCGTGAAATCTTCTTCGGGACGTGCTGTCCAGTTTCGTACCGTTGCGGTGCGAGAAGGTGACAAAGTCAACCAGGCCCTCACCTTCAACGACCCCGGGTTCGCTGCGCCGCTTGAACTTTCTGGAACCGTATCCGCCGGTTCGGGTGCGTTCTCCTGCGAAGTCGATCGACCGACGTCCGGCCCGCTGATCGTCCGACATGTTTTCGGTATGAGTTTCAGCCTGCGCAACCGGGCGGTTTACGATCGCGACCGCGACTGGGTTTTCTCGGTCGATATCAACCCGAAGGCCGTGGTGAAGCCAATCAAGACCGGCGACCCGGGACGGAGCTTTGAGTTCAATGTTTCGGGACCCGAAATCGTTTTGCGATTTCGCCCGGCCTTCTACCGCGTGCACAAGGGACTCAGTCGCTTCGAGCCCTGGAACTACCAGGTGCGAAGGGATCCGATCGTGGGGTGGTGCTCCTGGTTCGCATTCTGGAACGGGGTCACTGAAGACGACATCAAGCATACCGCGGACATCATCTCCGAGCGTCTCCGGCCCTACGGATATCGCTACATTCAGATGGACGACGGTTACCAGCGGGCAACCGGTCTTCCGGAGATGTGGCTCGAGCCAAACAGCAAGTTCCCGTCCGGACTCAGGGCCCTGGCACAGTACATCAAGAACAAGGGGTTGATTCCCGGCATATGGACGAATGTCGCGTTCCATCAACCCGACGCTCTCAAGAGCCATGCCAGGTACTTTGTCAAGAATCCGGACGGCAGCATTCCGGAAGAGCCCTGGGTTGGAAACATCATCGACGGTTCCAATCCCAGGGCGCTCGACGTGATGATCCGTCCCCTTTACCGGGGTCTTCGCGACCAGGGTTGGGAATACTTCAAACTCGATGCACTGCGGCACTTGCGCTACGAGGGGTACAACCGCCATCGCGATTACTTCGAGGGCAAGGGCGTTCAGCCGGCTGATGCCTTCCGTGACGTCGTTGCAGCCGTCCGGGGTGAAATTTCGAACGACTATCCCCTGATGGCCTGCTGGGGAATCCGCCCCGAGTTGATCGGGTTGATTGATGCCTGCCGGATCGGTGGGGACGGCTTTTCCTACGCCGGTCTCGCCCAGTACAACTCCTTCAATAACGTGGTTTGGCAGAATGACCCCGACCACATCGAATTGAGCCGGGAAGAGGCCTACCGATCGACCACCGTCACGTCCCTGACCGGGTCGCTGTACATGCTGACGGACAAGCCCGAGGTCTACCTCAGCGACGTTGTCGAACCGGCCCGGAGGACCGTGCCGGTCCTGTTTACCCTGCCCGGCCAGATTTACGAAGTCGACCCCTCCCGGATTGAGCGGTTGGGCCAGGTAAACGCGGAAGTCAGCGGATCGAACCATCGACCGTTTGACGCCAGCCTGACCCCGCTCGCCTATCTCTACCTTCTGGAAATGAACCGGGACTTCGAAAACTGGACGATCCTGGGAAGAACCGGCGGTAAGACCCAGCGGATCTCTTTTGCCGACCTGGGGTTGGACCCTTCCGCCGAATTCCTCGTCTACGAGTTCTGGAACCGGACGTTCATCGGCAGTTTCGTCGATTCCTTTGACCCCGGCGAAATCGATCCGCGATTCAACTGCCAGGTGTTCTGTATCCGGAAGAGACTCGATCGCCCGCAGTTACTGGCCACCAGCAGGCACATCACCTGCGGCGGGCCCGACTTGGACTCGCTTTCCTGGACGGAGCGCAACCTGCAGGGGACAAGTCGCCTGGTGGGGAATGATGACTATGTTCTCACCCTCTTCGAACCAGTGGAGTTCGAGCTGAAAGGATTCGACCTGAAAGGCGCCGAATTGGTCAGCAATCAGCGCAACGGGGCCATCCGAACGATCACGTTGAGATCCGCCGGCGACGCGACGGTGAACTGGAGCGCTCGTTACTGACCCTGGAGTACCACAGCCCTTGAGTTGCAGTGTGCAGGGTGCGAGGGTTTGTTAGGAATGCCATGAATGAAGAAAACGAACGTCCTGTCGTTGGAGATTCGAAACTTCGAACCCTCGGGGCCAGCGGTGTTGAGGTCACCCCCATAGGCCTCGGCGCCTGGCAGTTCTCCGAGGGGAAGGGTGGAGCAAGGGGAACCTGGGATCCACTCACCGAGCAGGCGACCGACCAGATTGTCGCAGCCGCTCTGCAGGGAGGCATCAACTGGTTTGATACCGCCGAATTGTATGGATTCGGGCGGTCGGAGCGCGGGTTGTCGAGAGCCCTGGTTCGCGCGGGAGTTCAAAACGGGGAGGTGGTGGTTGCGAACAAGTGGTGCCCCTTGTTCCGGGGAGCCGGGTCAATCAAGGCGACTTTTGCGAAACGTGCCGAAGCCCTCGCACCGTTTGCGGTCGATCTTCACCAGGTTCATTTTCCGCTCTCTTTCGCCACCGTCGAGGCGGAAATGAACGCCATGGCCGACCTTGTTGAAGCGGGAAAAATCCGGGCGGTTGGCGTCAGCAATTTCTCGTCGAGTCAAATGGAGCGAGCCCACCGGGCACTTGAGAAGCGTGGCCTGAAGCTGGCTACAAATCAGGTCAAGTACAGCCTGCTCGATCGGCGCATCGAGGCCAATGGAATCCTGGCGAAGGCAAAGCAACTCGGGATCACGATCATTGCGTACTCGCCGCTGGAGATGGGGCTTCTGTCAGGGAAGTTCCACCAGGACCCTGAACTTCTCAACAAGCGGCCCTTCGTCCGGCGCTGGCGGCTCAAGCGCCTGGTGCAGAAGAGCCGTGGCTTAATCGACACGCTGGAACGAATCGCGAGCGAGCGGGGAGTAACGGCCTCTCAGGTTGCCCTTAACTGGCTGATCCACTTCCACGGTCCAACCGTGGTCGCAATTCCCGGTGCAACCAAACCTGGCCATGCCGTCGAGAGCTCCGGGGCAATGAACTTCCTGCTGTCACCGGAAGAAGGAGACCTTATTGCCCAGACATCGGCACAACTCGGACGAACAGCCGACGATTGAAGGACGCCACGCGAGAGATACTCCGGAAACAGCAACCTGTCCAGGCAACAGGAAAGGGAAACGGGGGCGCACAAAACCGCCGGCAATTGTCCGCCCCCATAATTCGGTCAGTAAATGAACCGAGGACCGCTGTTACCAGCGATCCCTTCCGCCGCCGCCCGGACCACGGCCGCCACCGCCGCCGCCGCCAAAGCCGCCGCGGTTTTCACGAGGCCGTGCTTCGTTGACCGTCAAGGTCCGTCCACCCAGCTGTGTCCCGTTAAGAGTGTTGATGGCTGCCTCGGCTTCGGATTCCGAAGCCATTTCCACGAATCCGAAGCCCTTCGACCGACCGGTCATGCGATCAGTGATGACTCGGGCAGACTCGACCGTCCCGTGGGCGGAAAACAACTCCTCGAGCTGGCCGTCCGAGACGGAATAAGGGAGTCCACCAACATAAATCTTCTTACCTGACATGCTCTCCTCCGAAGAATAGATACGGAAACGTCAACCAAGTGACTGAACACACGAGAGGCGGGACATGGAAGGAATGAAGGTTCTTACCACGAACAGGCCGGAAATTCGGGTGTTTTTCACAGGATGACACAAAAAAAACAGGGCCGTTTCGAACTCTACACGCGACCTGGCAGGTCAGCCCCCCGCCCACCAAGTGCCGGGAGAATACTCTGGAATCATATGTAAAGTCAAGATCATGAACGTAAAAAGCGAAACCCTGAGTACGAATTTGTCAACTTTATTGGAGCTTGCCTCTCACAGGAGATGTCGGGATACTCGGTAGAAGTCGATCAAAATACTGAAATTAATAGAGTTAATCCGGATTTTCAGGCTCTCCCGGAACTCTACTGCGTCGAAGGTCGGCATCGCCGTCTCCAGGCTGACGAGCGGATTTGTCGATTTGGAGCAGGCACATCATGAGGCGAAGCCATATGGCTACGGGGGAGCCGGAAGCGATCTACTAGAACATGTATTTCAGAGCGATCTCGATCTCTCGCGCTCGCTCTGCTGCAGTGATCACTCCGAAGGGGCGGGTGCCGAAAACATTGCCGGGATGATCAAAGTTGGCGTGATTGAGAGCGTTAAACAAGGCGATGCGTAGTTGGAGCCTGTGACTGTTTGAGA
This sequence comes from uncultured Acidobacteriota bacterium, assembly GCA_963777605.1. Classification (GTDB taxonomy): domain Bacteria; phylum Acidobacteriota; class UBA6911; order RPQK01; family JAPXNP01; genus CAVZRV01. The sequence continues at coordinate 164,366 of CAVZRV010000027.1, read as the reverse complement.
ACAGGAAATCTTTGACGAGGTTGAGGTCCCAGTTGTGGAATGGAGGGCCAACCAAAATGTTTCTCCCGGCATTTCCGAACTCATATTCACCCGGACGAACAAAAGCGGAGGTGTCGAACCATTGATCGATAGAACGACTTCCACCATCGAGCGACCCGGAAGCCACCCGATTTGGGCGGTCAGCAAAGACTCCGTCGTTGTTGTGATCTCCCGGCAAGAGAACGGTGAATGGAGTGCCACTGTAAATCCGGCCGATTCCAGAAAACCGCACACCGCCCAGGAGAGCGTCAACCAGGGGAATCCCACCGAGTGCCTTTCCGGTCCCGAATGGAAGGTCCACGATGAAGTTGAATCGGAATCGCTTGGAGGGGAATCCTTCGCTCGGAGCCCACTCCGCGGCGAGGTCTCTCGGGTCGGACGGCGCCTCGTCAAAATCATCATCGAACCTGCGCCTGATTTCCAGGGTCGAGCTGAAGGTAAAGCCCCTGGAGAATCGACGGACGAGATCCACTTGTGCTTCATAAAAGCGGTTGGAACCTCCTCCGGTGACAATCGTGAATTCACCAAAATCCGAATTCGGACGTCGAGGCTGGATCGGGCCCGGGCCCGGAAGGGGCACATTTGAGGGTAAGAATCGAAATTCGTGGAAACTGTGATGGGAGCGCAAGCTGACGTCCAGGCTCCACTGGTCGGTGAATTCGTTCTCAACTGCCAAGGTCCAGGCTTGGGCGTAAGGAGTCCCAATATGGGGGGAAATATCCTGTATCGAGAGCTCGGTGGCGACATCGGTATCGAAAGGAGAACCGAGTTCCAGGCCCCCACTTCCAGCGGAGGCTTGCGAATTCTGGATGTAATAGTACGGGTAATTCCGGCCCATGTAGTTCTCGAACAGCCAGGAGGGTAAGGGATCGTGGGAAATCGAGTAGGATGCCCTGAAGACCAGGCGGCTGTTTCCCAAGGGACGGTAAGCAATCCCCAGGCGAGGGGCAAAGTTATTCCAGTCGGGCTGAACAGCGCTGATGCCACCTTTTTGATTTGGTTTCGCCAGATCGACCAAGCCACCATCGGTTGGTGGTTCAAACAGCAGTGGGCGGAAGACCGAAACATTGTTTCGAATGGATCGGTAGGGCCCGAAGTAGCTCCATTCCAAACCGCTGGTAATCGAAAACCGGGGATGCAGTCGCCACTCGTCTCGAACTCCCAATTGCAGGCTGGTCCGCCGAAGGTCCTGCCTGGATGATCCAAGTGCCCGAGTTGCAGTTTCCGTCCTGCCAAGGAGCAAATCGGCGAAGGAGTCCCCGCTGAAGACGCCACTCAAGTCGAAGGCACCCCGCTCGAGACTGGGAGACCGACTGTCATTCAATTGCCGAAACCCAAGATCGGCCTCCAGCCGGATCAGATGGTCGCCGCGAGAGAAGGTGGCTCCTCCCTCGAGGGAAAGGCTGTTTTCGACTTCGTGAGAAGGTAACCCTTCATCCCCAAAATCTTCGTATCCTGAAAGTTGAAACGATGGGTAGCCTTCGTCTTCTTCACCACTGATGCCCACTCCGTCAATGCCGAGGGATTTCAACAATCCCGCCTGACGAGCAATCTGCGCTTCGCTGAGGTCTTCATCACGCTCGAACTCCACCCGCCACGTGGTGACCGTCTGCTCCCCGAAAGTTCGGGTGTAGCCGACCGAGGCTTCGTATCGATTCCGGATCTCGCGGACCCCAAATTCCGGGAGGGGGCGAACATCGACTCCGTCACCCTGAACCATCAGGAAGCGGGTGGAAAGTTGGCTCGAGTCTTTAAATCCAACATCTCCACGGAGCACAATCTCGTCCCGGTTTTCAACCAGCGGTTGGCTGTTGACGTAATTGCGGATGGGGTCCGAGCGATTCGGACTGGGTATGAGCGGCAGTAATTTGAGGGCCACTGGACTGACGCGATCGGCGGGAATTTGATTGTTCTCAAAGGGGCGTCCCAGTGTCCGGATCAACCAACTGGATTGGAGTTGTCGAGGTCGAGGAGTTCGCTAAAGTCACCGTTGCGCATCGGCAAAGAAGGTAGGTGCGAAAGTAGCGTGGATCCCTGGTTGATTCGCAGGCCATCATAAGAACCAAACAGGTTGATCCGGGGACCAAGTTCCACCTGAATACTTCCTCCGAACTGGTTCCGTTTGTACTCGGGAAGCGCTTCCCCGACCGGGTCAAAGAAATTGCGGGCGTCGAAATTATCGTTGCGGTGGTATTCGTAAATCGAACCGTGAATGGGTCGCCCACGCTGCTGAAGCGGAAACCGGTTGACAATCCCTGCAAACCTTCCGGACTCCAGGTTGAGGGCTGTCTCAGAAGACTGGGGCAGGATCCGAAACTCTTCGGTCACGGGTACTTCCTCGGGTTGTATCTTCTCCGTCGACTGGGTCCCACCCAGAGTTTCCGGTGAGACGGGGAAGGTGACCCGTAACCTGGGAGCGTGACCCGGCAGGTCCAATTCAAAGGCAAACGAACGATCCTGGTCTCCGATGACCTCTCGACCGTTGATGTATTTCGGAAAGACAAACTGTGCACCGACCGCCGGTTCCCGGGGTGGGTAGTACTCGATCAGTTCGAGTTGCGGAAACCGCTGGGTAGACAGGAACGCGCGGCTTTTTAGCGTGTCCAGTGTCTGGGTTCGAAGCGTGTTCGTCACTTCACTTTCAAGGTCGGGCTGATTAGAGCGGAACGCAACCGCAATCACAATGCTTTGCTTTGAGGCGAGGAAATCATCGCTCCCGGCCTGGCCTGAATCGGGCGCGTTTCCCGATCGATTGACTCCCTCAATCGCCTGACGAATTCGTTCATAGGCTTCGCGGATCGGTCTTGCCGTCAGAACGCGGACATAATACCGGCTGAAAATCTCTTTTTCTCCGTATTCACCACTCCCAATGCCCGGAACGACCCGGGTTACGGTCTGTTGTCGGGCCCACGGAGATTCATTAAGAATGGCGAGATCTTCTTCCGTCACTGAATCGGATGGATCCGCCCGCTCGTTCGATTGGCTAAGTGCGTTGGGTGCGGCAATGGCGACGAACAACGAGAACAACAGGGGTAGCTTAGTAATCACAATCTCATCTTGGGTTTGGACTAGCGAGTGAACAGTTTAGCCATCCAGAGACAGCAAACCGCACCCAGGCGACGCGACCGGTCTCCTCATTGCAGGATATCAAATCTGTTCCGAAGGCCAAGAATCGACGAACGCCGCATTGGGGTCAATTCGGATTTGAGTCACGTGACGCCGGGCGAGGAGGTACGACTCAACTTCTCATGAGTGACACACGGGTCGTTCGGGGCCGGATCCTGGTGCCGGGTGTGGCTTGGGGTCAAACGACTTCTGCGGGCTTCATCCAGATCAGTTGCTTCTCGATATTCTTGTTGAGCTTGTAGTTCCGGACGTGATCAGAGACCCGTTCGCCGACGACCTCAATCCGGTTGAGGTCGCCCTCCCCCATTCCCGCCTCGGCGCAGAAATTGAGGTACCCGACCTTGGAAAAGTCGATTCCCATCAGTTCCACTGCCACCCGGTCGGCGGCCAGCCAATCGAAACCGGCCAGGGCGACCCGGTGTTCGACCGGCGTCCCGTAATTCGGCCCGTCTCCTTCCATCCCGCGATAGCCGTCAATGACAGCGAAGGAGGGATGGAGACGATCGGCCAGGGCAAACAGGTTGTAATTGATGGCCCGGAACCCGCTTCCGTGAGCGATGTGCTTGTCCGACTTGGCCCCCGATTTGCGGGATGATCCCCAGGAAAAGCCCTCGTCCTTAATGGGGGCGCCGAAAACGATGTTCTTGAGAGACAGTGTCGCTACCACCCGATCGTGGCTCTTGAACTTTGCGACTGAGATAACAAAGTTCTCTCGCCGGTTCAGAAGCAGGGACGACATTCGGACCGCTCGCGGCCTGAAATCGGTCTGATCGAAAACGTGAACCAGGTCGAAACCCTCGCGGTCCAGGTCGAGCAGGGGGACCTGGTATCGCTTCGAAAGGTCAACGTAACCGTAGTTTTCGAAGCCGTCCATCGTGGGGCCGTTGGCGGCGGATTCAGCAATTACGACGTTGTCTACACCGATTTCCTTCAGAAACTCCAGAGTTCCCTCGAGACATTGGGCGTGAGTCGCCGCGAGTTGATTATCGGTGATGACGTTGTTGGGCTTGAGAATAACGCGCCGGTTTCCAATGGCGCGGGGCAGCGCTTCTCGGAATGGAAGGAGGGCCCTCCGGATGTTGTCGGCTCGATCCTCGCCGCATGTCAGTGCAATTCTTGACCGGCCATCCGGTGACGCCGGGTTCAGGTTGCGGGAGATTGCAGTGCGGCCGAGCGAAAGCGCCGACCCCGCGGCCAGCCCAAGTCGCAGAAAGTTTCGCCGAGTGCTCTTTTGAACGTCAGACATTCGCCTGGTCTCCTTCCCGATTCACCATGATCAGCCATCGACCTCGACGCGATCAAGCTGGTCCCGGTGTTCGTGCACTTTCAAGATTGCGTTGACGATGTCGTCCATATCCGACTCGTTGCCCAAGAGCGGCCCCGACGCCCAGATCATGACCATCTCCTCACAAACCCGATCACAATTCGGGCATGGCAGCTGATCCCGATATTCCTTCAACCGGGATGCCCCGTACTCCTGCTGGTAGAGGTCCTGCCCCAGAATATTGTCGACCCAGGGTTCGCGGTGCAGGCCCTGCTTGATGTACGGGCTCAGGCTGACGCCTTCCGCCGCTACCGCCTTCAGGAAGCGGGCCCGATCGGCCCCGCCGAAGCGGCTTTTGTCATAGGAAGTTGGATAGAGGTAAAACGATCCGCTCTCGGTTCCGGGATAGAGCTTTTGCGGCGTGAGACCTTCCATCTCCGCAAGCCGGCGGCTCAGGTAGCCCGCGTTTCGATTGCGGAGCTGGTAACGATCCCCCAATCCGGGCCACTGACCCAGGAGAAGCGCGGCTTCGAGTTCGTTCATCCGGTACTTGGGCCCGGCCAGTTCGGTCCGGCCGCGGCGGGAGGTGCCGTGATTGTGGACCGTGTAGCATCGATCCATGAGTTCGGAGTTGTTTCCGACGATGGCTCCCCCTTCACCACAAGCCAGAGTCTTGCTCGACTGAAAGCTGAAACACCCCAGGTCGCCGATCGTACCCAGCTTTCTACCGCGGTGGGAGGCCAGATGGGCCTGGCAAGCGTCCTCGATGACCTTCAGGTCGTGCCGCCGGGCGATGTCCATAATCGCATCCATGTCGCAGGGTTGCCCCATCATGTGGACGGGCATGATGGCGCGGGTGTTCGGCGTGATGCGTCTCTCCACGTCCTGCGGATCGATTTGATAGGACGCGGGATCGAGGTCCGCAAGCACGGGGAGTGCCCTGGCGGCCAGGATCGAAGCGATCGTTCCGGGATCGGTATAGGGCGAGGTGATGACCTCGTCGCCAGGACCAATTCCGAGGGCCTCGACACAGGTGTGCAGGGCCTGGGTTCCTGATCCGGTGGCGACGCAGTGTCCGGCCCCGAGCAACTCGGCGTATTTCCGCTCAAAGGTGACCACCGTACCGGTCTCGGGGGCCTCGATTCGGCACCATTTACGGCTCTTGACCGTCGAGACAATTGAGTTTAGCACGTCGTCGTCCCAGTAAGGCCATTCGGGAAAGGACCTGGTGCGGACCGGTTCACCGCCGAAGATCGCCAGCTTTCCCTTGTCGCGATTTCCCCAGACCGCCGGGGCTGCACTTGCCGACCCGGATGCCGATAGCGTCGCAGCGGAGGTTGCTGCCATGAACTGCCTTCGCGTCAGACTGAACTTGCTCATCGTTTTCTCCCTCCAAAACGAGAATCGATCCGGCTTTCAGTCTCAGATTCCCGATCTTCTTCTCTCACCTCTGGAGCCCAGCATACGCCATTGCATGACCATTTCCACCCATATAAAGTGAAGGCAATGACAAAACCCTGCTTCTCCCGGTACTTCCTGGTCACAATTGTGGTGCTGGTATGGGTCTGGGCCGGCGCGCCGGGTTTGGCGGCGGCCGAACAGCCATTGCGGGTCGCGACGTTTGAGGTGGACGCCTCCCCGGCGATCGGAAGCCCGCTCGCATACGACCCTACGAAAGAGGTCACCAGTCCGCTGAGTTGTCGAGGTCTGGTCCTGATGGGGCATGGAGAGCCGATCGTGATCTGCACGATCGACTGGCTGGGAGTGGCCAATGCGTCACAGACGGAATTCCGAACCCGGTTGGCACATGCGGCCGGAACCACGGTCGATCGCGTTGCCGTCCACAGCCTCCATCAACACGACGCTCCCCGTTGTGATTTTTCCTCGGACGAGCTGCTGAAGGAATATGCTCCTCAGGTCCACGCCTACGACTCGGCCTTTGCGCGAAAAGTGATGGATCGCGCCGCCGATGCCCTCCGTGACTCCATTGGAGAGGCGCGTTCGGTGTCTCAGGTTGGGCTGGGATCCGCCAAGGTCGAGCAGATTGCCTCCAACCGGCGCATCCTGGGCCCCGACGGAAAAGTGGCATTCACCCGGTGGACGGCCTGTACGGATCCCAAGATCCGGGCCATGCCCGTCGGTACCATCGATCCGTCCCTGAAGATGGTGAGCCTGTGGCACGGGGACGAACCGCTTGTGGTCCTGACCTATTACGCGACTCACCCTCAGAGTTACTACCGCACCGGGCGGTGCCAATCCCGACTTCCCTGGCATGGCTCGAAACGACCGGGAGGCGGCGACCGGGATCCCCCACATCCACTTCACCGGCGCGGCGGGGAATGTGGGCGCCGGAAAGTGGAACGACGGGGCCAGGGAGAACCGGCGAGTGCTCGCTGATCGACTGGTCGATGCCATGAAGCGGGCCTGGGATGGAACTGCGCGGAAGCCGATCGACAGTTCGCTGGTCGAATGGCGTTCGATCGACGTGATATTGCCGGCTGCGTCTCACCTGAACGAAAAGGAGCTTCTTGGAGTATTGCGGGACCCTGGAGCCGACGATGCGGCGAGACTGTCGGCTGCCAAGGGATTGGCCTGGCTGCTGCGGACCCAGAGAGCCGAGAAGACGGAGATCACCTGTCTCCGGCTCGGCGATGCGATGGTTTTTCAGATGCCCGGGGAGCTTTTCGTGGAATACCAGTTGGCGGCCCAGAAGATGCGCCCCGACCGGTTCATTGCCATGGCGGCGTACGGAGACTACGGCCCGGGATACATCGGGACCCGGGTTGCCTACAGCCAGGGTGGTTATGAAACCAGTCCGGGTTCTTCTCTGGTAGCGCCGGCGTCGAAGAGTCCTCATGGATGTTCTGACGGCCGAGCACGGTCAGCTGTTTGGAAGCCGTTGGAAAAACGCGCCAAGTCGCGGAACTGTCTCTGGAATTTCCGCTTGATTGATCGAGGATCCGAGTCTCAATTGATCCGCGCTGCCCAGGGGATTACCTCGGAATACCGGGAGAACCAGTGCCGAGGGATGCTCCTGGTCGTGAAAGATCGCCTGCTCCGCCTTGACCATTCCGGATGAGCCAAAGACCGGGACCCCGGTGTTGGAGTTTCTGTTGAACCGGGGAAAGTTGCTGCTCGAGACGTAGAGGCGTACCTGGTGGCCTTTCTTGAACAGGTTGCTCGTCGCCCAGAGATCGATGTCGAACCGGTAGACTTTGCCCATCTCGACCGGCTCCGCCTTTTCCGTCGAATTCCGGTAGCGGGCCCTGACGATTCCATCGGCCAGGTAGCGAGCGTTCCCGGAAGGATCCACGTCCGCGAGGAGAGCCGTGAAATCGGTGTCTGCCGCTGTCGTGGAGGCGTACAGTTCGAGCCGGATGAACCCGGTGACTTCCATTTCCCGATCCAGCGGAGGGGTCGAAAAAACCAGTACGTCTTCGCGTGTTTCGTTGGGGCTCTGGTCGAACGGGCCTGGAGGGTAATCGTCGTTGCCGCAGCAGAGCCGGCCCCCAATTGTCGGCACGGGGTTCTCGGGATCGTACTCGAAGTGATCCGGCCGCGAATCTCCGGGAGTCGCGGACACCAGTTGGCCGTCGCCGCGGATGCTGTTGGCACGTTGGCTGGAACTCAGGTAGAGGCGGCGTCTCAACTGCCCGGGGAATTGGGAAATCATCCTCTTCCCGCCAGGCGTTCTCGCCCAGGACGAAGATCTTGACCCGCTTGGACGAGGCAAAGGTATTCTGTTTTCCTTTCAGGACGAAGTCGTACCAGTCGATCGTCATCTGGTCCATGTCGACAACCGCGTCATGGCCAAAGACCACCCCGCCGACCTGTCCTTCTGGGGACGTGGCAGCATGAGCCCAGGGACCGAACAGGAGGTACTGGCCATCCCGGATTTCAGCCGATTTTCCCTGCTTGCGAAGCCCCATGTAATTTCTCAGCGAGCCTCCCGAGAAAATGTCATGCCACCCCCCGGAATGGAGGCTCTTGACGTCCAGTTCGCCGTAGTGATCAGAAATCTTCCAGCGTTTCCAGTAGGCGTCATTGGTTTCGTGGCGAACCCAGTCATCGTAGTAGGGGGCCAATTGGTCGCCGGTGGGCAGTTTGAGAACTGGGTAGTCCTCGACCGGCATCGTGAGACTCCAGTCCTTGAGTTGGCGTTTGGCCCTGACCAGTCGGTCGAGCGTGTCCTCGGCCAGGCCAGAGGTCCAGGAACTGGTGAACCACTGCATCAATGCGCCGCCCTCGTAGGTCCACCCCTCGTAATATTCAGCCGCCGTGACGTAGGGGAAAATGGCTTCGAGGTGGGGCGGTCGGGCTATTGACGCAAGCATCTGAGTGGCGCCGACGTATGATCCGCCGAACATTCCCACCCGGCCGTTGGAGCCGGGAAGGCGAGCGGCCCATTCCACGGTGTCGTACCCGTCGTCGGGTTCGTTGAGAAACGGATAGAAATCACCTTCCGAATCGTAGCGTCCCCGCGTGTCCTGAAAAATGACGATGTAGCCATGAGACGCCAGGATCCGGCCCGACGAAGCCCCTCCTTTGCGGTTGTAGGGAGTCCGTTGCAGCAGGACCGGAAACTTGTCGCTGGCCGCCGGCCGGTAGATGTCGGCGACCAGCGAGACCCCATCCCGCATCGCTACGCGGACTCCGGTTTCGACCTGGACCTCATAGGGCCCAGGCTCGGCCGGAAAGACGGTGGCGGTTGAGACGAGTACGACTAGCACAAGCATCAATAGCTGGGGACTGTTTTTTCGGAAACGGATGGGTTGATTTCTTGGCACTTCTCTCACTGTGGTGACCTCCCGTGACTCAGCACGCTAAACGGGAATCGGAGCCGAGTCAAGACTTCGGAATTTGTCACCCGACGCACTTGCAGCTTGCCGTTACGCCTCTTCGAGAAGACAATTGACTTGCTATCCCTGCGGAACTCCCGGGTAGTCCGGCTTGGTCTGGATGCAGGATTAGGAGTACTCGGAGCGATCGCAGGGGGAATTAACTGAAGCGTTGAAACGATTCGATATAGGGAGTGTGAGTGTGCCCACGTCCCTGAACTTGCTTGAGCTCTGGGAGGAGCCTCCGAGATTTGCTTTCTCCAGTGTCGACCTGAGCCGTTTATATTTTCCTGTTCGAGGCCTTCCGGGTTCGCTTACCATTCACGCATTCGGTCTGTTTCTGATCTTGTCGTTTCCGGTATTCAGGACTCCTGAGGACCGTCTTCGCGAGCGTGAAAGGGCCGTGGCTGAAGCCCGAGAAGAGATGAACCGCCACGTGATGTGGTTGCCTCCGGTGGCCGGAGGACGACATCATCGCGCTCCCGGTTCCGAATCCCCGCCGGGTGAGGCTGCGCCGGGGGAACCTTCGATGCGCGAAGTTTCGCGACCCCGGGGGCTCGTTTATCCCGGGCCGCAGGAAATTCTCTCGGAGCCCCCTGACCCGACCAATCGTTTTCAAACTCTGCTCCAGCCCGACCTGGAGAGCCTTCCGATCTTGAAGCCGCCCCTGGCGCTTCCGAACATGGTGTTGATCGAGCCGTCGGAGCCTCCCCCGCCTCCACTTCCCCCGAAGCCGATCGAATTGGACCGTCCCCAGTCCGTTGAGTCGGATTCGTTCCGAGTGCCGAGGCCGAGGGAACCCCTCGAAATCGCAGCGGTGGAACCCGTCTTCCCGCTTCCCCCGGCGCGGCCTTTGGTTGACAACCCCTACGCGGCGCAGGCCGCGATTCAACCGGTTATGAACCCGCCTCCCCCGGAACCCGAGGAGGTCGTCGAACAGGTTCGAGCCGAACCGTTGCCCTCCCGGCAGGAGCCGCGGCCTGATCTGGAACCGTCGGTCACTTCTTCGATTCCGTTGACTCCGGAGCCGGAGCCTGAACCGGCGCCGGTCAAGCTTGCGCAGGCGGAGCCATCGGCTCGAGTCGCTCAGCAGGGGGCTGTGAAGAATCCCGAGCCACCACCTCCGCCGGAAGGGGAGGTCGATGCGGTCCCCACACCAGCGGCAGAAGCACCGACTGAAATGGTCGCTGATTCCCGCCCGGTGGAACCGGCGATAAACTCTGGCGAAGAGGATGTCGCATCGCGCGATAGAACGGCACCGGAAACCGAACCGCCGGCTTCGGCCGAATCGGCCGAGGAAGTCAACCCGGTGGATCCCGACCTGTTCCCCCTCGATGGAACCGATCCAGGGAACCTGCTTTCGTTGAGCCCGCTGCCGGCACCGCGGGACCGACCGTTCGACATCCCGATCGGAGAAGCTCGCGGGCATTTCGCGATATCCCCGAACCCGAACCTCGACACGACTGCTACCGAACCGAGTTCGCCTGCTGCAAGTCAACCAGACTCCGTGTCACCGGTCGTGGAATCGGCTGATTCCGGCCGCAGCCCGGCTGATGAGCCGGCCGGGCCCGTGGTCAACATCAGTTTCGGGTCCAAGGCAACGGCCAGCGCCGGCGCGGGCGGAGGAGGTCTTCGGGGAGCGGGCGACGCGGGATCTACGGCGAATGCGGGCCCAGGGACCGGAAGAAGCACGGGGTCCGGATCCGGCTCGGGGACCGACGCCGGTTTCGCGGCCGTGGTTTCGATCCCCGCGTTTGGCTCCGGCACCGGATCCGGATCCGGATCGGGAGCGAAACCATTCGCCGGGATCACGATAGTCGGAGGTAGCGGAACCACCGGAACGAGTTCCGGAACGATCCGGGTGACACCCGCCCCGCGACCGGTGAAAACTTCGTACGGACTCTTCATCGTTTCGACAGAGAACGGCGGCGGTGGTTTGCCGTCCTTTGGGATGTTCACTGATGAACAGGTCTACACGGTTTATCTGGATATGCGGGAAGAGGAGAGGGATACTGCTCCTTCCTGGACGCTTGAATTCGCTGCGATTCGGGGCACCAATGTCCAGGCAAACGAAAGCCAGGATGAAGACCCGAGAGGCGAGGGCCTCCTGTTGCCTTTTCCGGCGTCCAAAAAGCGTCCGGAATATCCATCAAAGTTAGTACGCCCGAATCTTGGAAAGACGGTGATCATTTACTCGATCATCAATACAGAAGGTCGCATGGAACAGTTGGAGATCAAGGATTCCCCGGATCCCCGGCTGAACATGTTTGTGATCGATGCCCTTAAAGAATGGGTGTTCCGCCCGGCGATCTTCGAAGGCAAGCCGGTTGCCGTAAAGGCGCTTCTCGGTATTCCACTCTGGCTGGCCGATTAAGGAGGAAATCGATGTTTGGATTTGTCACGGTAGCTCTGTTCTGGTTGATGAGCCTTGGAATTCCCGCAGTTCCCGCTGAACAGGCGGCTCTCAAGCCCCCTCCTTTCCAGTCGTCGTTGCGAGCCCGGAACTCCAACGTCGTCAAGGCACCACGGCAGGAAGGATACGCACTGGTCTGGGCTGACGAATTCGACCGGGACGGCGCCCCTGATCCGCGCAACTGGACCTACGAACAGGGTTTCGTTCGCAATGAGGAACTCCAGTACTACCGGCCCGAGAACGCGCGCTGCGAAGGCGGGATGCTGATTATCGAGGCCCGGAGAGAAAAGTTCGAGAATCCCCGCTACGAAGAGGGCTCGCGGGACTGGCGCCGCAACCGCAAGTACGCCGACTACACGTCAGCCTGCCTGATCACCCGAGGGCTTCACCAGTGGTTGTACGGCAGATTCGAGATGCGAGGTCGAATCGACACGCGACCCGGGATGTGGCCGGCCTGGTGGATGCTGGGGACAGCCCGCCACTGGCCGGGTGGTGGCGAGATCGACATCATGGAGTATTACCGGGGAATGTTGTTGGCCAATGTCGCCTGGCTCGGCGCCCAACCCGGGGAGACCCGTTGGGACGATCTCAAGAAGCCGCTCGAGGAGTTCGGTGACCCGGCCTGGTCGAGCAAGTTCCATGTCTGGCGGATGGACTGGGACCAGAACCAGATCAAGCTCTACGTCGATGACCAGCTGCTCAACTCGACCGACCTTTCTCAAACCGTGAACGGTGACGCAGAGGGGGCCAACCCCTTTCACGAGCCGGAGTACATGTTGCTCAACCTGGCGATCGGCGGAAAGGCCGGAGGCGACCCGTCGCAGACCGAATTCCCGGGGCGCTTCGAGGTCGACTACGTCCGAGTGTACCAGCGGGTCAATCCGTGACCCCGGGCACTCGAAGCTTCGATCGGAGGGTTTCGATTAACACCGCGAATCAGTTGACGCAGTAGACCTGGCCTGTCTGATGGCCTTCCACACTTTTTGAGTAAGCCAGGGCAGCCCGGGCGGCCGGCACGGGTTCAAATCCCCGAAAGTAAGGGGCGAAGGACTCCATCGCCTCCTGAATCACTCCCGGACTGACTGCGTTGATTCGAAGTCCCCGTGGAAGTTCGATAGCTGCCGCTCTCACAAACGAGTTGACCGCCCCGTTCACCATGGAAGCCGACGAACCGAATCGAATCGGGTCCCGGTCCAGGATGCCGGTCGTAAGAGTGAATGAACCGCCGTCAGACAGGGAGTGTCTCCCCAACAATACGAGGTTGATCTGGCCCATCAGCTTGTCTTTCAGGCCGATTTCGTAGTCCGTGTCGGTCATTTCTTCGAGGGGTGCGAACTTGACCGATCCTGCGGCCGAGACGATGGCATCGAGGCTGCCGATTGTGTCCAACACCTTCTGCATCGAGGACGGGTCGGTGATGTCCATGTTGACGTCTCCGGAAGTCCTCCCGGCCATTACGATCTCGTGCCGAGATCCGAGTTCTTCAACCACTGCCCGACCAATTGTTCCGGTTGCTCCTACGATCAAGATCTTCATCTGAGATTCCTTTCAATTCTCGATCTGCACCTGGGAGTGTCCGATACCTGGTTGCGACGTTGAGCGAATGCGCTTCCCCCCAACGGCGGGCCGGGTGACTACTGAGTCAACAAATTGATGACCGGCAAAGTCGTGAACTGCCCGGGCTGGCTGCCCAGTTCGAGTGCCGTTGCCGTAACCGACCCTGTGGTCACTACGACCCGTACGGAACCTTCGAAGTCGTCCGTCGCCGCGTCCGGGAAGAGTTCGTCAATGAATTTGCTGAGGTGGCCTGACCCAGAGAAGTTCTCAATCGTGGCAGTCCCGTTGGGTACGGCCGTCCCATCTCCTGACAGAAGCGTCAGTTCGAATCGGGATGGATTGGCTCCTGCATTCTGAAGTGCCAGGCCGGTGTTGATCGTTCCGGCCTTGCGCCGCACGGGAACAATGAACTGCGTCATGGGCTGCGACGAGCCGACTCCGGCGATTCCGATGCCTGCAATGGTGAAGCGGACGACTCCGCCGACCCGCTGGTCGGAGATAACCACCGCGCTGCCCGCAAGAGCCTGGTTCCCCAAACCGTCGGTCGAGACTCTTGCGGTCCCGTACGGTTCGAGTGTGAAATCCACGCTGGATACCGGCCCGGAGGGAGTATTGGCTCCGGGAGGCACGCTTCCCACTCCAAGGTTCAGCGGGGCGCCGTCGTTGCCGCGAAATTCAACGCGTACCGATGAGGCAACGGCAGCCGTGTTGGTCAACACCAGGTCCGAAACCAACCCGCCGCCGTTCCCAAATTGGGGGAACAAGAACGTGAAGTTTGGTGCCGTCGAGCTGGCTACCAGCGAACCTGCAGTCATGGGCCGGGCGGGGGAACAGTTGTAACACTCGAGACTCCCGGAATCAGTATTCAGGCCGACCGTTCCGCCCGAGTCGGTCAGCAGGCCCAAAGGCTGGAGCCGTATCTCCCGATTGGACGCCTTGTCGCTGATTATGAGCCGCGGCGCCGTCTCTCCGAAATTGAAGCTTCCGGCGTTTGAGTTGGCGGACGAATAGATAAAGTCGGGAAAGCTGGTTGTGTTTCCTCCCGAAACCGATATTTGCCAGTTCTTGACGGTCCCGTTTGCGCCTACTCCGGGGTCGAGGTCAAGGTATCCCTCTGCGGTTCCGCCGTCCGAGAATGTGACCCCGGAAAGGGTCCACCTGGTTACTGCACCTAAGGCAGAGAAATGGATGGAAGCAGCGATGGCAAACAATGTCAGAATCGGCACTCTCAATCTCATTCGGCCCCCTCTCAGGCTGAGGATTGTGGTGGGGATTTGCAGGAAATTGAAATAACTATAATTGTTTGTACGAGAAAGTAAAAGAGAGGAAAGTAAGAGAGGTCGATGACAACAGTCGTGTCGGGTCTTCCAACCGGAGACATTGCGGTGAGTGTCGTGCCTTCAGTTCGGGAAGTCGCGACAATGGCTCAGTGGACGCGTTCGAAACTGGTCTTCATGTAATTGAGGGCCTGTTCGACTGAATCCCGTGTCCTTCCCACCACTACTTTCCGCACGATGCTTCCCTTGAAGCCGGTCAGCCCGTGCTGCCGGGAGCCTTTCACTGTGATCAGGTAGAAACCGCCCGAATCCGCGTCCTCCAGGCAGAACCAGAGGTCGAGGGCGGCCAGGAAGTAGTGCGTCGAGTAAAGCTGCTTGAAGGCAATGACCCAGTCGGAGCGATCCCCTTCCTTGGCTTCATAGATGATCGCGTGAATGCCCCGGATGGTCGGCTTCAGTCCAAATTTCACCTTTTCCCAGTAGAAGAAATCTTCAGTTCCCGGGAGGGTGACGGACGGGTAATTGAGCAAGTAATTGTAGAATTCGGGCAGTTGCACCGGGAGGGCGTCGGTCCGGTTGAGGAGATTTTCGTAGGTTTTCTGAATGTTCAGTGGTTCCTTCTTGTCGCGATAGTCTCTGAGTCCCCGGGTTCCGGATGCCTGGTAGCGCTTCAGGACCTCGAGTGCTTTCTCTTGAGCCATGTGATTGACCTGGTCCACGACTTCCTTTGAGTTCCAGTCGATCTGTTTGCCGAATTGCTGAATCTCGAAGTCGGGAAGCTGGATGTCACAGTCGCCCGGCTTGCAGTCCTGCAGGTCCTCGATGTCCGCTTCGTCCAACGTCAGGCGCTGGACATCGGCCATGACCGGGGGATCGCTGAACTTCTTGACGACGATGTAGTTTTCGCCGTCTTCGAGTTTTTCCACGTCGCGGATGTGATCGACGAACGCCTTCACCGGGATCGACAACTTAATCGCCCCGAAAATGACGATCTCTTCCTTCTCCGGCGTGTCGAGTATTTTGGCAACGGCGGAACCGGACTCGACCTGCTGGATCTCGGATTCAGTCAGCTTGGGATACAAGCGGAGGAAATCCTGAAGGTCTTCCTTGTCGCCCGCCAGGGTCACCGGAACAAATGCCAGCCAGAATGCCAACATCAGTCCAAGCTTCCCCAGTTGTCCCGGCACCAAATTCCTGTCTCTCGCTGGCCCTGAATTACGCATGGTTGTCCCTTCCAAGTGAAGTTGATCCAGACCACTCCTTCGGTCGGTTCGGTCCCGGTCCAGGCAGATCAGTCTGTGTTCCAAAATCAGGTGGTGAACCGGTTGAGAAGTCAGTGAGAGAATTCTGCCAGAAAATCACGGCGGCGTCATCGCCTGGAGGGTCGTACCCTGACTTCCGGTTTGGTCACGGGGCTGGTGGGGATCGTCACTCTGAACTGCGGTTTGCCCGATTCGCTTCGCAGTTCGAAGGCTCCTCCAAGGTTGGGTCGATCGGACTGCCCCCCAAGGAACGTGACCGCGCGCTCTTGAACCGTGCCCTGAAGTGTGCCGGAGTCGCGGGTCCATTCGTATCTGCCGGACTCGAGCCGGGTCGGGACTCCGACCTGGAATTGCAGTTTCAGTGAGAGACTGCCGTGAGGCCCCTCGAGCACGATCTCAACCGGAAGCCGGTCTCCGTCCCGGGAACCACTCACGGAGAGCAGTCGGTAGTCAGAGATTTCATGGCCGTCGGAAAGGTCAACGATCGCAGGCGAACTCGGTCCTCCGCAATTCACCAAAGCCACCAGCAAAGGTCCAGCTACGAGAAGCGCAGTGGTCCACCGACGAACTGTTTGCCTGAGTTTCATGCCGTCCAAGATCCTCTCACAGTTGACTCTCCGTTTTCGAATCGCGATCTGCCGACCTGAAATTCCCACCGGAGACTTTGATTCGCAATGCGATGTCACGAAGGCCTCCAAGGTCCTGTTTTGTTCAAGAAAAGCGACATCTTGGCATTCTTCCGCCTCGGCGATTGAATTCCGCGCGGCAAGTCTTCCTTCCCGAGTTAACATGTCACAGGGAGCGGATCAGGGTACTGGCCCGGCGCGCCGAGAAGAAGCGCGTAACGATCCTCTTTGCATCCCGCGACTTGACACACAATAATGCTGTTGTAGTCAGGCAGTATCTGAGGTAGTTGCGATCGAGATAGCAGTGGCACGCACGAGCCAGAGGTTTGCCCTGTGGCCAACGAATTCCCCGGTCGCGGTTATCTATATACCCAGGGAGGGGCCATGAAGAGCAAAGTCAACCGCCAATTTCGTCTCAAATCCCGGCCTTCGGGTCGTGTCCGGACATCGAATTTCGACTTCATTGAAGTGCCGATTCCAGAGCCAGCCGCCGGTGAAGCAGTGATCCGGGTTCTCTACTTGAGCATCGACCCGACCAACCGGGTGTGGATGAGTGATCGTGAACAATACATGCCGCCGGTGGAGCTTGGCGAGGTGATGCGGGGCGGAGGTATTGGAGTCGTGCAGAAATCCAGGTCGTCGTCGTACCGGGAGGGGGACCTCGTAGTCGGCCTGACTGGATGGCAGGACTACTGTGTCGCCGACGAAGGTGCCCGGGCGATGAGACCACTCCCCCGTGACCTGCCGGTTCCTCTCCCTGCCATGCTTGGTTCCTGCGGCATGACGGGTCTGACCGCCTACTTCGGATTCCTTGAACTGGGTCGCCCCGAGGAGGGTGAAACCGTTCTGGTTTCGGCGGCAGCCGGTGCCGTCGGCTCTGTCGTGGGGCAGATCGCGGCAATCAAGGGCTGTCGAACGGTAGGGATTGCCGGAGGGACGGACAAGTGCCGCTACCTTCTCGAAGAACTTGGATTTGACGCTGCTGTCGATCGAAAAGCCGAGAACTGGCAGGATCAGCTCGCCCGGGCTACCCCGAACGGAATCGACGTGAACTTCGAGAGCGTGGGCGGCGAAATCATGCACGCGGTCATGAAGCGGATGAACCTCTTCAGCCGGATGCCGCTCTGTGGACTGATCTCGGGCTACAACGACGAGGAACCGGCACTCGGCGATTTCTCTCTGGTCCTGATGAAGCGAATCAGCGTTCGCGGGTTCATCATTCTCGATTTCGCGGAGCGTTTTGCGGAGGCCACTGCCCAACTCGTCCAGTGGGTTGCTGCCGGCAGGGTCAAGCACCGCGAGACCATCGTGAACGGACTCGAGCAGGCTCCGGTTGCCGTCAATATGCTGTTCGACGGTGAGAACCTGGGAAAGCTCATTGTCAAAGTAGCGGACCTGGAGTGATGACGACTGTGGCGAAATGGCACGTAAGGTCCATCATGTCACACTCTTTAGGATGTTCCGCCCGAAACGGCAGCTGAGTATCCCTTGACACGGCCAGTTAGCCGGATGAGGTCTCCTTTTCGACCGGAACGGAAGGTGCATTCACTCATAGTAATGAATGAACTATGATGAATTAAGGAGACTTATTATGAAATGGCTAACAGGACTCTTAGGGTTATGGACAATGGTGATCCCATTCCTGAGAATGGGAGAAACAGGTGACCTGTGGGCCAACCTGCTGACCGGATTGTTACTGGCCGTTTTTGGGTTCGCCATGCTTCAGGATGTACCTGGGCGGGCCTGGATTACGGCACTGATTGGAATATGGCTAATTGTTTCGGCGTTCCTTGCGCCGGTAACGATGGGTATGGGGATCTTTTGGAACAACATTATTCTCGGCTTCATCGTGGCCGTCATGGACCTTTCCGCGCCTATGCATCATCCACATCACCCGTCCGCAGCTTAGTCCGTATCGGGGCAGCGGCCGTCCGGCCGCTGGCCCCGTTCTCATTGGGACAGTTCTTTGGAGAGTGAGACCGTCCTGATTCTCCTTTTCGTGGTGGCATCGGGAGTCGCAATCCTGGTGCGCCGGCTTGCCATGCCGTACACGGTTGCCCTGGTCCTGGCCGGCCTCGCGTTGGGAATTACCCAGGCTTTCGCCGTCCCTCACCTGACCAAGGAGATCCTGTTCTACATCTTTCTGCCAGGTTTGTTGTTCGAGGCGGCCTTCCATATCGAGTTCAATCAGTTCTGGCGCAACAGGTTGACAATTGCTTCCCTCGCGGTGCCGGGAGTCGCCGCCGCGATTGCGCTGACCGTGCTCATTCTGACCCCGGTTGTTGATCGATTCCACTTGGTGCCCGGCTTCACCTGGGAGTACGCGCTCGTATTTGGAGCGCTGATCTCTGCGACCGATCCCATTGCCGTTGTCGGAGTCTTCAAGAGTCTGGGCGTTCCGAAAAGGCTGAGCGTTCTGGTTGAAGGCGAGAGCCTTTTGAACGACGGGACCGCCGTGGTCTTCTTCACATTGAGTCTGTCGATCGCTGCCGGAGCAGCGGTCACCGTCGGCGGGTTCGTCCTGGATTTTGTCACCATTGCAGGACTGGGAGCATTGATCGGCACAGCCATAGGACTGGCCGTTTCGCAGATCGTCAAGCAGGTGGATGATCCCATGGTCGAGACGACCCTGACGACGATCGCCGCCTATGGTTCCTTCGTCACCGCCGAGCATTTTGGATTTTCTGGTGTCATCGCAACGGTAGCGGCGGGAATGTTGTGCGGAAACTATGCGGCCCGGGTCGGAATGTCGCCCAGTACGCGGGTGGCAGTGGAAACATTCTGGGAGTATGTCGCGTTCGCGCTGAACTCGATCGTTTTTCTGCTGATTGGTTTTGAGGTCAACCTGCAGAGCCTGCTGGCGTCCTGGAAGATCATCCTGATTGCCTATCTTGTGGTCACCGCCGGACGCGGGTTGGTGATCTTTGCCGTTTACTCCCTGATGCGGTCAACTCGCGAGAGGATTCCGCTTTCGTGGACCTTCGTGTTGATCTGGGGAGGTCTGCGCGGCGGCCTTCCAATGGTTTTGGTACTGAGCCTGGGCCCGGACTTTCCACACCGGGAACTTCTCGTTACGATCACCTTCGGCGTCGTCCTGATCTCTATCCTGGGCCAGGGAATGACGATGTCGCCTCTGGTGCGAAGACTCGGGATTGTGAAGGAAAGCGGCGATCGGGAATCCTACCAGTTCGCTCGAGGCAAACTGCAGGCCGTGAATGCCGCGCTTTCCGAGTTGGACCAGATGGGCCAGGTCCATTTCGGGAATCGGAAATTACTCTCTGACCTCAAGGCGGATTATCAGCAGAGGGCTCAGGAGATTGGCGAACAGATCGAGGCGCTTCACCTCAAACGTACGCAGATCGAAGCGGAGGAACTGGGCTGGGCCCGGCGCCACCTGCTGCTTACCGAGAAGAACCGGGTGATCAGCGCCTTCCACCAGGGCACCGTTGACCAGGACACCTACGAGCGGTTGTTGGCGGACATTGATGCCCGCCTGCTTCAACTTGAGTCCGGCTTGGGCGATGCCGATGCGGACGAGGACGGCGAATAGCCGTGTCGGCCTGGATTTCCTTCTTCACACTGTCAACGAACTCCGCTGTACGGAGGGCTCTGCTCCTCCGCGGGATCAGCGCCCTGTCTGGAGCGGATTGCTTCCATCATCCTGTTGACCAGTCCGTTGAACCTTTCCTGGGATTCCTCAAGCGTCGGGTTTGGCACCGGCAACAAGGTGAGGGGCCGAGTAGGGTATTTCACGCAGCCAATTTCTTCAGCACTGTCCCAGAAATCGCCGTTGCCGATCAAGTACCACTCGGTTGGATTCGGGGCTCTTCGGTCAGTGATGATCATGCTGGCCGGATCGCCGCAGCCCGAGTCTCGATCCTTTCGCTATCGGACTCCTTCCAGACACGGTTGGCAACTCGAACCGCATCGGCCTCGAGTCTATTTCAGTACTTTTCGCCCGTTCTTTGCCTGGATGGGACGATTGTTCGGATGATGCATGACGTGGGCGAATTCCGCGACCTGCGCCGTAGAAATCTCGACTGGGTGTTTCAGGACAAGCCAGTGGACTCCTTCTGTGCAGGGAGGGGTGGTCAAGGAGCCTTCGAAACGGTAGTAGTCGAGGTTGGACGGCAGCAGGCTGGTCGCCTGCAGAGCCGTGCGGAGCGTCGTCTTGTCGCCGGCCTTTTCCGGCATCTGCGCCCAGAGTCGGGCGATTGACAGGTTTTCCGGCCCATCGGAGAACATCAACGCGACAACGCACAGGGTGCCGTCGGCGGCGGCATGAACCAGGTGCGCTTCGACCGGGTACGATTTCCCGTTGACGTGGTTCTCGCTCGGAGTGTGAAAGTGAACCTGTTTCAGTTCGTACACCGTGTTGTCAACCGTGAGCTGGTTGCCCGCCGGGAAATTCACCTGTACGCTGTGACCGTTGTTGACGAATTCGGTCGCTCCGGCCGGATAGATCAGTTCTATCGGTAGCAGGTCTGCTTCGATGAACCCGGCCAGGTCGATTGGAGACTGACTCTTACCGCTTGAGCAGGCTGCATATTCGGGCGAAAGCTCACTCCAGTGGGCCGGGCTCGCATCGCCCGTGTAATTCCAGTGTGGTTTTTCCTCTCCGACGGCGATGGACACGCTCGCGAGAATGACGATGAGTGCGATTTTGGTGACGTATGTGCGTTTCATTGGCTTCTACTTGCTTGGTCTATTTGCCCGACGGCGGAAAATGTCCGGCCCGGCAATGGTTACGAATTGGAGTCCTGAAAATCCTGGAGTGCCGTCCCAACTCCCAACCGACCCGGAAACGGCAATGGCAATGGTTCGAGAGATGGTTCTTCCACCAATGCACTCAAGTTTTAATCATCGTCACTGTTGGCGGAAGGGATTAGGCCGGAAGCGGGCGGTCCCGCCATTTCAAAAAGGTGTGCGCCAAAGCAGTGGCTTACTGAGAAATCCGCCCCTGAAAGCGATAGCGTCCGGATTCGATCGAGCAGACGGTCAGGTCACGATCCGTTCGGAGCACCTGCACGTGGTTTCCTGATGAGATCGGACGGTCTCCATCGAGATGCAGGCCCTGCGTGCCGCAGGGTATCCAGATCTCACCGCTGGTGTTGGCGGGAATGACGATCTCGAGGTCGAAGCCCTGCTGGGCCGTCCTCTGCCAGGAACACTGGACGGTACCCGCAATTGTGGGCACCCGGATCTTTGCCCAGTCGAGGTCTCCGGGCTGAGGACGGATCCGGATCTTTCTAAATCCGGGCTCGAGGGGTTCGATCCCCATGAGCTTGCGGGCAATGATGTTGGCTGGAGCCGAACCCCAGGCGTGGTTCCAGGTCGAGTTGGGCTTGTAGTACTCGTCCCAGGCTTCCGTGGTCATGGTGGAACCAACCCGGATCATGTTCAACCAGCTCCGACGGCTATCCGACCGCATCAAGTCGAGTGCAGCCTGTGGCTGTCCGTTGTCGTAGAGGGCTTCGAGGAGATACTGGGCACCGTAAACGCTGCAGGCCATGCCGCGTCCGAGCACGAACCGAACCACCGATTCCCGGTACTGGTCCGGCACGAGCCCGAGTGCGAGGGCGAACATGTTGGCATGGAGCGAGGCATGACTGGATCCCTCCCCGTCAACGTAGATCCTACGGTTCTTTTCGAAGAAAGCCTCTTGAAATGAATGCTTTACCATCGCAGATCTGCGGGCGAAGAAATCCCGGTCACTGTCCCGGCCCAGGAGGGCGGCGACCTTTTCCATGAGCTTGAGCGATCGGTAGTGGAACGCGTTAACCACCGCGTTCACCGGACGGAAATCGAAGCCATCCCTTTCTCCTTCGGGAGTGGGCCCCCGGTTCGATGCCTGGCGTTCTCCTGCCGGTGTCCCGGCCGGCCAGTCGACGATGTCCACCAGCTCTTTCCCGGAGAAGTGCAGTCGGTCGAGAAGACTCTGCGTCACCCGGCCGGTCCGGGTACTGACCAGTCCGTCGTCCCGTGCCAGGTCGAGGAGGGTCTTCGGCTTCAGTTCGTCATAGTTCGCTTCGAGATGCTCAGGGTCGCCCGTCGCCACAAAGTCCGCCCAGGCAGAGAGAATCGTCTGCATCTGCCACTCTGTCGGCCAAGTGGCATGCCAGATCAGAAATTGGTTGGTGTAGCGGGCGACGGCGAACTCGCGATCGACCGCGTAGTGTCCCAGTTGCTGGATGTAAGAGTCGGCCTCGTAAGGCATCCGTTCCCGGTTCCCGTCGGCATATAGGGAGAGGAACGGGGTTGCCTTGAGGGTGTACTTGCACAGGTCCCAGACCTCATTCAGCCGCTCGTCCGAACACCGAAAGGAAGACGCGTTCTCATCGAACGGGTGAAAGAGCGCAAGCTGTCGAATGTCGTCCCGGTTCAGTTCAGTCGGCCACCCTTCGATTTCGACATATCGAAAGGGCGTGACTTCGGGAAACTGCCTGGGGAGGGCTTGGCTGTGCGGGAACCGGGAGTCATGGCGGGGCAGTTTGACGACGATGTCACTCCTTCCCGGCGCCAGATCCACTTCGACCCGGCTGAAACCGATGTTGGAGCGGCCCGGGTGGGTGTCCACTCTTCCCTCCTTCGTTGCACGCTCTCCCAACAATGCAACGGCGGTGGTCGGTCTGGTCACGCCCTGTGGGCGAAGCCGCAGGGTGGCAAAAGCGGCCTTCCCGAAGTCGATGAAATAGTGGCCGGTTCCGAGTTGGACCAGGGACTTCGGGGAAAGTTCTTTGAAGTCGGCTCTTTGCCGATTCTCGAGAACCCAGCGGTCGTTCGGAAGCTGGGCCCATCGGCTCTCGCCGGGCCACTGGTGACTTTGGCGGGCCAGCGGGCTGATCCTGAATTCCTGGACTTCGGACCACGGGCCGGGCGTGCGCGCCGCGTCCCAGGTCCGGACTTTCCACCAGCAGGCTTCGCCGGCGCGCAATTCCTTCCCCTGGTATTCCACGGACGCTGACTGACCGGATTCAACCCGTCCCGAATCCCACAGGTCACCCCGGTCCGACAAGAGTAATGTTCGCTCCGAGGACACCAGGAGCCGGTAAGCGTATTGGCGGGCGCCGCGGCGCGGAGTCATTCACCTCCCAGCTGAATTCCGGGTTCCGGTCCGTGATCACCGCATCGTCAGGCCGGCGGAGGAGTTCGCAGAGGAGCCCCCGGGGCGCTCCGGGACCCGGTTCCGGGCCCGATGCGGTCGTGCAGGCGACTGCCTGCAATGCAAACAGGGCGAGAATGGTCAAGCAGCTGATCCTCCACTCTGCCTGCCGTCGCTCCGATCTGGTCATCCTCGAGAGTCTACACGGCTTTACGGGGAGTTGCCGGGGGGACTTTGATACTGTCCCGGGAAATGATGTTCTGGCGGACTCTCTTCGTCAGTCTGGTTCTGGGCCTGTCGTGGGCGTTCCGGGGCCATTTCGGTCATGAATATGGAGCGGCCTGGGCGGGTTCGCTCGGCGTGATGGCGGCACTCCTGGTTTCGGGACGGCGGGACTGGTGCGGGAGGATCCCGGTCGCGGGCGCACTTGGCGGGATCGGCTGGGGAGTCGGCGGCATCATGAGCTACGGGATCGTGGTTGGCTACGGGCGGGGTACCGACTTTGCGAATGTCTGGTACGGGCTCGCCATGCTCGTCGTCGTAGGAGGCCTCTACGGCTTCATCGGGGGAGGATTTCTGGGGCTTTGTCTCGAGCCGAGTCAGGAGAACCCGGCCCGATGGCCTTCCCTGGTCGCAGAAATGGTGGCAGGCGGAGTTCTGGGGTGGGGGATCCTGATTCGCCAGTTCGGATGGCTGATGACGCCGCCTCGAAGTGAACTCTGGGCGGCCTGCCTCGGTGCGGCGGTCATGCTGGGGTGGTACCTCTATCGGGAGGGGTTTCCGCGATCTCTGCGGCTGGCCCTTTTCACGGCGGCCGGTGCGGGTCTTGGGTTTGCTTTGGGGAATTTCTTTCAGACATTGGGAACCGCCAGCGGGTTGGCCTTCAACTGGTGGAACGTCATGGAGTTCACTCTTGGGGCCTGCGGCGGGGTGGGGATCGCGATCGGGCTGTTCACCAATCGCTGGCCCGATGCTCCCGGATCGACCCGGGCAGCCAACGGCTTGTCGTTGATGGTTCTGCTCGGTCTGCTGCCGGTGATCAATCTCGTCCAGTCATTCGGCGGCTCGGGCCTCGTGGACCAGGCGCGGCGCCTCGGGGTCGGGAATGCTGAAGCAATCGCGATGAGCCAACGGTGGGCTGGAGTTGGACTGGTGGTACTGCTGCTGACAGCGGCAATTGTCGCAGCATCCCGCTCGAATGCCGGGAGGAGGGTCTCTTCCCTGGCGTTCTGGAGCTCTCTGTTTGGTTTCCTCCTCCTCAGCCACGTCCGCAAGGCCGTTTTCTGGGTCGGCTTCGGTGGCCAGTCTGAACAGGCGATCTACTGGCTGATCCTGGTGCTTGTCTTGGTCGTTTATGGGCGGAGTAGCACACTTCCCCTACGGGGATCCGGAGTGACAGGGCTGACTTTACGGGAAAGCTGGATCATTCTTATTCTTGTGCTTGTCATTCCCCTGGTGCTTGCCGCAATTTCGATCCAGTTCCATAATGGCCTGCCCGGGGCCCATCAGCGGTTCTGAAGCTGTGCTTTTAACTCAGCGGAGCAGGAATATGAAAGAAATGGCCGTGTTTCGCGATGAAGACTTCATGCGGATGGCACTCGAAAAAGCGCGCGAGGGTGGTGCGAACGGGCAGGCGCCGTTCGCGGCCTGTATCGTCAAGGATGGGGTGGTGGTCGCTTGCGAGCACAACGCGGTATGGAGGGAGACCGACTCGACGCTTCACGCGGAAGTCCACGCGATCCGTGTGGCGGAACGGAAGCTTCGAACGATCGACCTCACAGGCTCCACGATCTACTCGCACGACCGAACCTTGCCCCATGTGTTTTGCCGCAATTCACTGGGCGAAGATCGATCGGATCGTGTTCGGGAATTTCATAGCGGATGCAAGAAAGTTGGGATTCTCCGAACTGACCATATCCAACGAGCAGATGAAGGAGATCGGCGGCTCCCCGGTGAGAATTGTCTCCGGGGTTTTACGGTCCGAAGTCGATCAACTCTTCTGCCAGTGGGGCGCTGCCAATCCGGAACGGCTTTACTGAGCTGCCATCCTTACCGCTTAGGAAGCGACCGAGAATTCTGGGACAGCCTCTCCCGGCTGGCGAGACTTTAAAGCAAGCGCCAATGGTGAGATTATGGCGGGTGCCCTGAGCCAGGAATCCGCAGGTGCATGCCAATTTGTGGCTCGGGACACCTCTTGCTGATGACTGCTGACTAATGCTGAAGCCCTCATGCAATCGGAGCACCTCGTAGATGAACTTGGCCTTCCCGACAAAACAAGAAACGTCCTCCATTCACAGTGCGCTCTTTTGGCTGGTACTACTGACGATGGCGTCGCTGCCACTCTTTGGCGGTTCCGCTGAGCAGGACCGGAGCGATCTTCCGACACCCGACGAACTGGTGCTCCACGTCATACCCGGGGGACAGACCATCAAGGTGGACGGCGTTCTCGACGAGCCGATCTGGAAGAACGCAGAAGCTGCGACCAAGTTCTGGCAGAGGGACCCGCTTGATCGGGAACCGGCCACGGAAGAGACGGAAGTCCGAGTTGTCCAGGATGAGGAGGCCCTTTACTTCGGGATAATCTGCCACGATTCGAATCCTTCGGGAATCGTGACCATGGACATGCGTCGCGATGCCCCTCTGTCCAACGACGATTACGTCGGGCTCTATCTCGATACCTACCACGATCACAGGAACTTCTACTATTTTTCGACTAATGCCCTGGGCACCCGTCGGGATGGAATCGTTACCGATGCCCGTTCCTACAACACCGCCTGGAACGGAATCTGGCAGGCCAAGGCCCGGATCACCGATGACGGATGGACAGCCGAATATCGCATTCCCTTTTCGACGCTTCGTTTCGGGGGCCAGCAACCCATGACCTGGGGATTCAACATCAGCCGGGCGATTCGTCGGAAACAGGAATCGGTTTACTGGGCTCCGATCCCGCGGGATCTGGGCCATCACGGCACCTGGCGAGGAGAGTTCTTCGGGCAACTGGTCGGAATCCGTACGAGTGAGGCCTATGCCAAGTGGGAGGTTGAACCGTACGTGCTGGCCGGCGGCGAAAAGCGTTACCGGCCCGATTCGTCGGAATCGGAAATCCAACGTCGGGCGGAGACGTCACTATGATTTCACGCCAAACCTGCGCGGGGACCTCTCGATTCGAACCGACTTCGCCCAGGTGGAGGCCGATCAGGAAGTCATCAATTTCACCCGGTTCCCTTTGTTCTTCCCTGAAAAGCGAGAGTTCTTTCTGGAAAATGCCGGGCTGTTCAATGTGGGATACGAGGAAGAGGCGATGATGTTCTACAGCCGCCGAATAGGGCTTTCGCAGGGGCAGGAAGTCCCGATTCTGGCAGCCGGGAAGCTGTCCGGGAGGGCCGGCCCCTATTCTCTCGGAGTGATGAACGTCCAGACCGAGAGCGTCCGACTTGACCCTTCCCGACGGCACCAGCTATTACGAACCGTCAACCAACTACACCGTTGCGCGAGTGAAACGGGACATCTTGACGAACAGCAGTATCGGGGCGATCCTCACCAATAACCAGTCGAGCAATTCGGATTTCAGTCGGTTACTGGGCTTCGACGGCAATTTCTGGTTCAGTCCGGCACTCAAGGGAGAAGCACTGTTTGCCAAGACATTTAATCCCTCCGGCGTCGAGGGGGACATTCTCGGAGTGGGACGACTGCTGTTTTCGCAGCAGGACATTACGGCCAACCTGGGCTACTACGCTATTGGACCGGATTTTGTGCCTGAGATGGGATTTGTCCGTCAAAACGATTTGAAGGGTACTTCCCTGATTGCTGACTACACTCAATGGATCAACCGAAAGGGGATCCGGAATATCCAGTATTTCGGTTCATTCATCTACGAAACCCGCTACAACCAGGATTTTTATGGGCGCCGCGGCACGGCCGGAGTCAAGCTGACACTGGAGTCGAATGATATCGCCACGTACACCTATGGTCCGGCGCGGGAACGGATCTACGATCCGTTCAGCGTAGGTCCGATTACGATCGGCCCTGGCGACTATGAGAACCGGAGTCACAACATCAAATTCCAGACCAACGCGAGCCGACCGCTCTCGTTCGTGGTCGACTACAGCGACATGAACTACTGGACCGGCAAGCGGAAGCAGTTGCTCTTTTCCAACAACTTCCACCCGACCGCCAACCTGTCGGTTGATTTCATCTACACTTACAACACCATCAACCACCCCCAGTCGGATTTCAACACGACGACGCTGAGCAACCGCATCCTCTACGCCTTCACCACCGATCTCTTTGTCAAATCCTATCTCCAGTGGAACAACCTGGAGGACCGGTTCTCGGCGAATTTCCTGATGGGCTGGGAATACCGGCCCGGAAGCGATCTCTATATCGTCTATAACGAGATCCAGGACCGCTTCGACTCGCCCCAGTTGGCGCCCCGCGACCGGATCCTGCTGGTGAAGTGGACCTATAACCTGAGGTTCTGAAGAGACCGTGGGACTGATGCGACTAATGGGACCTGTGGGACCCGTGATTCAACGGGTCACATACGTCCTGCACGTCCGATAAGTCCGATTCCCACAGTCTTATTCCCAATTGTCCTATCACTCGCATCTGTGCTTGACACTCGAGTCAACTCGCAGTATCTAGGGGCTGTCCGGCGCCGGCGCTTTGCGTGATCTCCTGCGTGGACCCTGCCGGGGCCCTTGGGGAGGCTTCCATGTTTCGCATCCGTGTATTCCTTTCTGGGATCACCTTGGTCTTGGTCGTCTGCGTTCTTTACTCTGAATGCGCAGGGGTTGCCGAATCTGGTCCCCTACCAGCCCGACGGCTGGTCCGCTCCGATTGTGGTTTCCAACCTGCCGGGCACGAACACGGACAGCAGTCCGTTGCTTTCGACCGACACCCTCTTCATCGACGTTGCGGTCGCTAACGCCGGCGATGTGGATACCTACTTCTCGTACACCGTTGCCCTGTGGCTGGACGATGAACTGGTGCAGTCTTGGACCATCGAACCTCCGCACGAGGCCTGGGATTATTACTTTGACGAGGACGTGACCTTTGGCCCGCTTTCCCCCGGCACCTACACGCTGGAGCTCGACGTCGACTACTACGACGACATTTACGAGAGCAACGAGTATGACAATGTCTACACCAAGACGATCGTCATTTCGGGGCAACAAGCATCCGCTCCCAATCTGAAGCCCTACCAGCCTTCCGGGTGGGATTCTGCAATGGTCGTTTCGACCGACCAAAACAGCCATTCGGATGCGCAGACCATTTCCTCGGCAGATTCCATCTTCATCGACTGGGCAGTATTGAACGACGGCGAGAAGGACGTTTCGCAGAGCTACAACGTCTCTCTGCTGGTCGATGGGACGCAGAAGGATCACTGGTCAGTCAATCCGCCCCACGAGGTGAATTACTTTATCTTCGTTGAAGACTACGCCCTGGGTTCTCTCTCGGTCGGCAACCACAAACTGGAACTGGTCATTGATTCCGGGGGAGCGGTTACCGAGTCAAACGAAGCCGACAACCGGTTCACCCGCCAGATCCAGGTTGTCGACCCCCCCAGCGAAGGCACGATCCTATTGATCTTTCCCCGGGTCCAGAGTGACCAGTTCAAAGGGACGGGACTGGCGATCGCCAATCCCACCGGATCGCCGGCGGATGTCACCATGCTTTTGCTCGATCAGGCTGGAAACGCCCGCTCCGGAGCTGGAATTACCAACCCGGCGGTGATCACCATTCCCCCGGGAGGGCAATTGGCCCGGACGGTTCCGGAGCTATTCGGCGCATCGTTCGCGAGTTCCAGTGACTGGGTGCTGGCGTCGAGCGACAATTTGGGCCTGGTTGGCTTCTTCCTGTCGTACACCTCGGACATTTCGGGCATCGACGGTGCCGAGGCCATCTCCCTGCTGGGGACTTCCTCGCTGGTCTTCCCCGAGATCCTGTGCGGCAGCGGGGAGTTTACCGAGATCACCGTGATCGGGTCGGGCGACGTGGACGCCGAACTGCATTCCGCTGCGGAAGGCCTGCTCGCGAGCCGGGTTCTGCACCTTCCGGCCGATCAGCCCGGGAGCAGAGTCTTCACCGTGAACCAGTTGTTCGGGCGGCAGGCGCCCTGCGGCAGCTACGTCCGGGTTTCGGGGCGGACGAGCGCGGTTTACGGGTATGAGACCTTTGGCTCCGGCACCGCGATCAGCGGTCGCAACGGGATTCCCGTCCGCAGTACGGCATTGAGCGGGACCCAGAGTCTGTTCGGAGCTCAGCTTGCCGACAACGCGGCAATACGGACGACCGTCACCATCATTAATCCAACCGACAGTGCGGCGGAGTTGACGTTGAAGGCATACGCTACCGGCGTTTCCAACGGGACTCCGGCCGCAACTCGCCAGTTGGTCCTGGAGTCCGGAGGTATTGTCCATGAGGATGCCCGGTCCCTGTTGCAGTTGCCGGCAGGGGACTTCGTGGGCTGGCTCAGGGTCGATTCGGATGTCCTGGGAATTGTGGGTGACCTGAGCTTTGGCGACCCAAACAACGCGTTTCTGTCGTCGGTTCAGCTCCAGCATGTCCCGATCACTGATGCCGTCTTCTCGCACGTGGCCGACGGCCTCGGGTATCTGACCGGCCTCACATTTCTGAACACTGCCCGGGACGCGGCCCATGTGACCCTCCAGGTATTCGGCAAGACCGGGCAGCAGACGGGTTCAACCCAGTTCAACCTGCAGCCTTTCGAACATCGTCCTCGACTCCTGACGGAACTGGTAGAGGGCCTCGACCCGCAAGTAGGCGGATTTATCAGGGTCAAGTCCGACGTGGGAATTCTGACTTTCGAATTGTTCAGCTACCTTGCAGGGGGCAAGTTGCAGTCCCTTGCGGCTGTTCCCCCGCAGCGCGGAAAAGGGCTGATTTCGGGACGCCTGGCGCCTTCGGCCGTCGGCGCCGCTGCGATCCAGTCTCAGGATCCGCTCGATCGTTTTCCTTTCAGCCGGTCCCGAGGAATTCGGCTCAGCGTTGATGACGAGTTCGTGGTTGGAGATGCCATCGTTCGCCTGCAGGACGCCTCTCTGGTGTCGTCGATTCAAGACATTGTCCCCGCCGGAACCCGTCCGGCGGTAGTGACGGGTGGCGACGCCACGGTCTTGATCCGGAGTGCCGTGGTGGCGGGCAGCACGTCTCCGGCAGGAATGGCGGGCGAAGGGGCCCAGGCTCCCAGGCTGGCTACGCTGGATTACATCGAATACCTCAACAGCCGGCCTGAAGTCCTCTATGCCGTCCCCAATTACATCCGGCACGTCGACGCTGTCCCCAACGACACCCACTACCACTACCAGTGGCACTATTCGCAGATCCATCTCCCTGAAGTCTGGGACGTGACCAAGGGTTCTCAGAACGTTGTGGTGGCGATTGTGGACACGGGAGCCCGGTTCGACCATCCGGATTTGGGGGGGCGGTTGACAGCGGGGCAATTTGACTTCATCAGCGACCCTCAGGTCGCAGCCGATGGAGACGGAATCGATCCTTCGGCCCAGGACCCGGGAGATGACCCGGGCGGGACCAAGAGCAGTTTCCACGGCACGCACGTCGCGGGAACGATCGGTGCGGTGACCAACAACGGTCTCGGTGTCGCCGGTGTGAACTGGGTGTCCCCCCTGATGACCCTGCGAGTCCTCGGCGTTGGCGGCGGACAGGACTGGGACATCATGCAAGCCTTGAAATTCGCGGCGCGCCTGCCGAATTCTTCCGGCAAGTTACCGGCGAGGAAGGCCAATGTCATCAATATGAGCCTTGGGGGAGCCGCCTACAATCCGGCGTTTCAGGAAACCGTCAACGCCCTCCTGGCCGAGAATGTGGTGATCGTCGCCGCTGCCGGCAACTCGAACACGGATACTCCTCACTACCCTGCCGGTTATGACGGCGTTATTTCGGTCGGAGCGATCGACCTTTCGGGCAGCAAGGCACCCTACTCCAACTATGGGCCGCGGATCGACGTCGTCGCCCCGGGCGGGAATGTGGAGGCCGATCTCAACGGGGATTCCAAGGCTGACGGCGTGCTCAGCACGATCTGGAACAGCGAGACCAACCAGCCCAGCTACGTGTTTTACCAGGGAACCTCGATGGCCTCTCCGCATGTTGCCGGGGTTGTCTCGCTGATGCTCTCGGTCAACCCGTCCCTGACCCCTGCCCAGGTTCGTTCAATCCTTCAGCAAACCGCCGTTGATCTGGGAACTACCGGAAAAGACGATACTTACGGCTACGGTCTGATCAATCCGGTCGCGGCAGTGCGGGCTGCGGGTGGAACCGGACCTACACAGCCGAAACTCCTGCTCTCCCAGACCAGTCTCGATTTTGGAACGGCGGAATCGCAGCTGACAGTGACTGTTTCCAACGGAGGCGGTGGCCAGTTGACCGTCAATTCCCCGACCATGGAGGTCGATTCGGGACAGGATTGGCTGACCGCCAGGCTGAACGACCGGACCGTGGTCGTTCAAGTCCGCAGGGATGGCCTGTCAAACGGAACCTATTCAGGGAGAGTGCGGGTAAGTTCAAACGGCGGTAACGGGACGATCGAGGTTCGAATGGTAGTCGGGGCTCAGCCAGATCCTCAGACGGGGACCCTTTATGTGCTTGCACTGGACCCGGTCAACCTCGATTCAATCAGCGGGGCCGAGGCAAACGAGCAGGGACAATATCGATATGTGCTCCCGGCGATGGATATTGGCACCTGCCTCGTCGCTGCCGGAAGCGATGACGACGGAGATGGCTACATCTGCGAGGAGGGTGAGTTTTGTGGGTTCTACCCGGTCTTCGGCGATTCGGTGAATGTGGGAGTGACCGCCAACCAGACGACCCGCAATATCGACTTCGCGGTGTCCCGACGGATTCCCGCCAGTCAGGACCTCGCCGGTCCCTGGAAGAAGCGGGGTTTTGCGATTCCGATCATCAACCACGCCGGATCGCTCGAGGATTTCATCACCGGCATCGGGAACCGGTAGCCAGTCTAACGAACGTCAAAAACGCCTGGTCGTAGAACCACTGGTGAGATTTTTCCTGCCTCGGGCGACGCGCTGCGCCTTTGCAACACCCCAGTCCATCCGGCCTTCCCATAGCCATACCCTTCCGTAGGTTCTCCAGGCTTTCCAGATTGGCTCACCGCTTCGGCCTGGGGAATCTGGCACCCTCCGACTCCAGTTCGGCAGTCATGCGGGCGTCGAGCTGGCGGACCCTGTCCGGCATTTCAGCCGCCAGGTCATGTTCTTCTCCGAGGTCCGCGTCCAGGTCGTACAGCTCCAGCCGGGGGCCTTCGTACCACTTGATCAGTTTCCACCTGCCGTCCCGGATGATGGAGTAGGGACCGATCTCCTGGCTTCGGTAATGAGGAAAATGCCAGAAGAGTTGCCGTGCCGGCAGCTGAGTCCGACCACCGGAACGAAGCAGGTCCACCAATGATACCCCGTCGATGGCCCGGCCCGCCGGTTTGGCGATGCCAACTGCTTCGAGGATCGTCGGGAACAGGTCGATCGAGCTGACCGGCTGAGGGCAGACGATCCCTTGGTTGACGACTCCGGGCCACCGGACAATCAATGGAATTCGTATGCCGCCTTCGTACGGCCACCCTTTCCCGGCTCGGAGAGGAAGGTTTGAAGTGGATCCGAGGAGGCCCCCGTTGTCCGAGGTGAAGATGACCAGCGTGCGGTCCGCCACTCCGGCCTCGTCGAGGGCCCGCAGGATCTTCCCTGTGGCATCGTCAACGGCCTGGATCATGGCGCCATAGACCGCGTTGTCCTGTTCTTTCCAGCTCTTGCCCTCGTATTGATCGATCAACTCCGGCTTGCCCATCAAAGGGGTGTGGACCGCGTAGTAGTCCATGTTCAGGAAGAACGGCCGGTCCCGGTTCTCCCGGATGAATTTCACCGCCTCGTCGCTCAGCCGGTCGGTCAGGTATTCCCCTTCGCGACGCGGCTTCATCGTGGGGAATCCCTTCTGATTTCCGCGAACGTAGGGATCGAAGTAGCTGGGCGGTTGGCCGTAGTCGCAACCGGCGATGTTGACGTCGTAACCCTGCCCGGTGGGCCAGAAGTCGGTCGTCCCGAGGTGCCACTTGCCGATGTGGCACGATACATAGCCTGCGGGTCGGAGGGCTTCCGCAAGGGTTACTTCGGAAAGCGGCATGGCGAAGGGATTGGGCGGGCATTCAAGTTTTTCGTCCGCGTTACTCACGTAGTCCGTGGGGACGACATGACCTGATTCGCCTCCCTGGAAGAGAGCCCGGATCCAGTCCGTGACACCGATGCGGGCGGGATATCGACCGGTCTGGATCGCCGCCCGTGTCGGAGAGCAGACGGCACAGGACGCGTAGGCGGAAGTGAAGCGCATCCCGTTGTCGGCTAACCGGTCGATGTGGGGCGTCCGATAGAACTCGCTGCCCTGGGTCGCAAGATCGATCCAGCCCAGGTCGTCAACCAGCAGAATCACGATGTTGGGCGGGCGGTCGCTGTTCGACTGGCCGCGGACGTGTGCCGGTACCGGGCCGGGGTTCGCCGGGCCAGCGAACAAGCCCGTGGTCAAAAGTGCGATCGTTATTGCCAGCGTGCGCTCAAAAGCACGAGTTCTCGGCGTCATTCTCTGCTCCTCAAATCGATCTCCGCAGAACCGGCGAGCCCGTTGCGAGCCCTCTCCGCTTCCCGTGGAAGGGACCTGTCACCCGACAGACAGGCCCGGGCCAAACAGAGGCCGGCTGTCTTTCGATTCTCTCCAGACTCTACAACGCCGCTTCACCTCTTATCCAGAGGGGCTTCCCATTCATAGAGCACCGAGCGGTCGTCCTCGGGAACGAAGTAGAGTCGGATGGAATCCTTCGCCAGTTCATAGTCGAACGGGTTACGGGTCATAACGGAGCCGTCGGTTGCATACAGCGGAACCGGGATCTGAACCAGGGATTCACCCGATTCGAAGTCGACTACTTCCAGCCCGCCAAGCGTGAAACGGTTGCCGCGCGGCCCTTCAAACGAGTTCAGACCACCGCAGGCCGCGAGACCGGGCGCAATGTGTTTACAGTCCTGGTACTCGATATATCCAGAGTGATCGTTCGATTTGTGAAGGAGATGGCCTGTCCTGTCCCAGGTGTAAAACCTCCGCGAACCCCAACTGAGACCATAGACGCGGTCTGTGTCGATGACGAGACCGCCGATATGATCATCGACTCGAAAGACTTCTTCCAAAGCCAGCGAATCCAGGTCCAGGCGATAGACAACCGAGCGGCTGTCGGGGCGATATTCAGCGACCGGGACCCAGGCGGCGTTGCCGTCGGAGTCCATTCCTCCGGGATGGAAGCAGTCTCCTGTTCCTATCCTCAGATCCCGAACGAGGCGTCCTCGCCCGTCGAACAGGAACAGATGTCCAATCCCCGCCCGGGTGCCTGACTCCGACTCAACCGCCCGTTCCGACCCTCCGAAGACTTCAACCGAGGACAGCAGGAATCGTTCTCCGATCTTCAGGAGACCCTGAGGGTGAAACGTCCGGAATTCCAGCCTGGTTCTCCCGATCAACTTCCATTGACTGGGGTTGCTCAATCGACGCCACGTCTCCACGGCAGTTGTACGGATATTCTGACGGGCGGATGGAACGGCCGCCTGCCCTCCTGACGGAGGATGCCCGGCTGCCGCGAATCCCAGAATGCCAAGTGCACAGGTCACCAGGAAAGAGTACACGAGCACATCATAACCTGCCCGGTTCGAGGAACTACAGTTTCGCTGCATTCGAGGTTCAGGGCCTGATCATGCCTCATCGCTGCTCGCGAGTCCATATGGGTTAGAATGCTTCTCAACAGGCACTCCGGGGATTGGCGGATCTTCTCCTGCTGGGTGACCGCCAACCGACTCATCAATCCAGTCCAAAGAGCAATGGAGGTTTCTCGTGGGAAGTTTTGACCAACTCGAGGGAGTTGAAGACGTTCTGTCAAGGTGCGAGATCAGGCGGAAAGGGAGCGCTGCCACTGTGTTTGCCGTCTTCGCAATCGTCATGAGCCTCGTGATCGGGGTGCGCGCACAGACGACGCGGTATTTTTCTCAGATTGCAGTCAACGAGGGCTCTGAGACATCACTGTGGGTCTATAACCCGAGTGAAACCGACTCCGCTACGGTCAGCGTGAATATCTTCGCGGCCGACGCGACGCCCCTGCACTCAGTCGG
Source organism: uncultured Acidobacteriota bacterium (assembly GCA_963777605.1). Lineage (GTDB taxonomy): Bacteria > Acidobacteriota > UBA6911 > RPQK01 > JAPXNP01 > CAVZRV01. The sequence continues at coordinate 128,674 of CAVZRV010000027.1, read as the reverse complement.
AGCCAACCTTTCTCCCAACGGGTCCACGAGGTTCGTGTTTGGAGATCCTGGTAAGCCTTTGTCCACCGGTTGGGCGAGCATTTACTCAACGATGCCGTTTGAAGCGACGGAGTTCTTTGACCTGGTCGTGGGGGGGCGTTCCTTGCCGCGCGTAGGGATTCTGCCGGGCGATCTGACCACGAGTGGGAGCTTCTTCTCTTTCGTTGATGACAAATACAACGGCGGCGTTGCCCTCGTGAACCCAAATGGTGAGACCTCGACGACCGCGACGATCACCCTTTTGACTCCAACTGGGAACAGCCTTTTCTCGCCGGTTTCGATTGATCTGGCACCCGGTTCCCAGGTTGCAGCATTTCTTGACGAGGCACGTCTGTTTGGGCAGCAGGCGGCGGGATTCTCCGGTATCGTTAAAGTTTCCGCTTCTCCTCTACCGATTGCACTGACCTCCCTGGTTCAGAACCGGTCAACGGGAGAACTCACTTCGGTTGCGGTCACCAGTCAATCGGCTGCGGCTGCAGGCCCCACCATCGTCACCCGCGAGTCCCAGTCCGATTCGGTGACACTGGCCCCGGAAGAGACGCTGGAGCACTCGGCTTCGTGTCAGCCGGGAGAGATTCTCGTCGGCGGCCGAGCGGAATTGGAGCAGCCCGGTGGAGGAACGCCGGGAAGCCAAATCGACATGCAGGAAGCCCGTTACTCCTCAGTCGGGGTTGGGGAACCGGGCCAGCAGTCGTGGTTCGCCAGGGCGACCAATACATTCGGGTTCGACCGCCAGGCCAGGCTGACGGTGTACGCCACTTGCCTGCAACCTTGATGACGTCCCGTCCCCGCCTGAACTCCGGTCACGAGGGCCGGGCGGGCTTTGGGGGGGATCATTCAACGAGTGAAACGTGCCAGGGGTTGATTGAACCGCTAAGATCGCAAAGGCGCAAAGATCTCTTTTGTCTTGAACAATTATGCCCTTGGCGATCTTGGCGCCTTGGCGTTTCAATTCAAGGTCTCCCAAACGAAGATTCAGGCCGAGTGCCGCTATCGGTCAGCGTGGAGGTGATCGGAATGGGCCTCGCTCACGTCGGTTCGCTCAACGATCAGTCGATACAGGGGGCCGGCGACTCCGGCTCGATTGACGGCCCGCAGGTTCCATTCCCGGCGTTCCCCTGATGGGGTCAGGCGTGAAGCTGGCCTCGACCGTCTTCCAGGCTCCGTCGGGTTCTTCGCGAATCTGATATTCGGAAAGGTTGGGCGTGCTCGAAGTGATGGTTCCATGGACCTCGCCGCCTGCAACCGAGGCCTTGACCTGGAGCACGTTGGGAGTCCACTCGATCCACTCCCGGTGCTTGACCGGCACAAAATAGGCGGCGTCGTAGGCCCAGTGACGGTTGCTGTTCCCGTCACGCCACCAGGTGTGATTCTGAAAATAGTCATCATTGAAGACGACCAGGGCACTGGAGATGAACCGGGGCCAGTTGGAATGACGGTCACCCTGCAACTCCCAGGAGAGCCAGCGGTAGGTTCCGGGGCCGGTTTCCGCTTCGTCCAGTCGCTCGATGGGAGTCCGATCGGGCCCCTTGACACAGATGATCTCCGCCGCATTGTTGCGAAGCAGTTCGTCCCGCACCTCCAGCGCGGAGAGGGGGATCCCGTTCCTCTCGAACTGGGTGTCGTACTTGGCGTCGGTCAGGACCCACTTGACGTAGTCGTTCGACCAGACCTCGTTGACCCCGTGATGGCCGCCGGGTGCATCGGGAGTGCCACCGGGACCGACGCCCAGGCAGCGGGTGACATAGCCGAACGCGTTCAAGATCGCACTTTGAACCACCATGAAATGCCCGCAGTGGAACCCTCCGCCCTCAAGCGCTGCGTCGAGGATCCCAAAGGCGTCACCGCGGGTCTGAGTGGGATGATCGTTCTCAATCCGAATATGTCGCTTGATCCAGTTTCTGAGCAGCAGGATCCGTTTGAACTCGCTGGCTTCTCCCTCGACGACGGCGTCGAGGTGGTATCTCCTGATCAGTTCCGGGAACCGGTCCGACTGGAGATTTTCCTGTGACGGGAAGAGTTCGTTGCCCCGGAAAGCCGGGTTATCGGTTTCGACGATTCGATAACGGGGACCCGGCCCGTTTTGGCCAAACAGGCTGGTCGAAATTGCAAGCAGCAGGGCAAGGAAGACAGTTCCGCTCCACGGTCGGATTGAGGGGGAATTCATTTCCCCAAAATAGGCTAACCTCCATCCCGGCACAAGCGTGCCCTTCCAGGAAAGTGACTTTCCAGGGGCCACGCGGTTCTCGGCGGAGGAATCACTCGGCTTCCGAACAGAGATTGAGGAACACGGGTGACGGGAGAAAATGACTCCTGTCGATTCCGGACCCGGTAGCGGACTATCGGACGAAGGTGTCCGCGAACGCTCGCCGATCCAACACAACGTAGCGGATCTCAATTGGAGCCACCGCATCGGAAGGTTGCGCGGATCCTCCCGACGGGGATTCCGTTTTCTCCTCGAGGCGAAACTGGACGATCGAACTCTCCTTGTCCCAGGCTATCGAGGAGTCAAGCGCAACCGACTGAGCTTTCCACTCGCCGGAACACTGAAGAGTAACCGGGACGGAATGATCGCTGTCGAAGGTTTCCATGGCATCGGTAAGCCAGGACGCCTGAAGGTTTCTGTCGGCTCCGCTGCACCGGTAGAGCATCGCCAATCGGTCGAAATAGCGGGCGGGAGCCCGCAGGGGAGGACTCGATATGCTGAACGTCGTACTGAGTTGGAGAAGGTCATCGCGCCTCCGCGCTGTCTCGTTCCGGGCCGACGGGGATGCAGTACTCGGTTCCGTCGCAGGCTGGGCTTCGACTCCAACCCAGTTGTTCCTGATATTCGACGGGGACCACTCGAGAAGGGTAGCACCGCCCAGGAACAGCGCGCTGGCCCGGCTCTTGATATCCTCCCGGTTGAGTCCACCGGAGAGAATCTCGGTTCCGATTCCGAGGAGAGCCCCAATGACGGATTCCTTCACAGTCCGGCTCGAAGTCGTTGCCCCACTGCAGCGGGGGATGCCCGCAACCGGGTCGGGCTCTTCCAGGTAGGGATTGTGAAGGTAGCCGCCGCCGAGGCCTCCGATGTTGAGTTGGTATCCGAATGTCCGGGCGGGATCCCGGAACCAGTCCCCTTTCTCAATGGGACCGTCATTGGCCTGGTCCCAACCCCAGGGCGGGCGAGCAGCACATCCGCCTATCGGGCCGTTGAAGGAGTCTCCCCAGCGGGCGTACCCGCCCTCGGCCAGGCTGTAGTCGGCGCCGCAGCAATAGGTGGAGGATTCTCCGACGTCGTGGCGGCGGGGCCAGAGGCTGCTTTCAATCGCGACCAGTTGGTAGCTGACGTCCTGATCGCGGTTGCTCTCTGGGAGTTCGGACCCCCTGCCGTCCAGCCGGTAGATGATCCCGGGGTGTTCGAACCCGTCCCGCAGTATCTCGTCTCCTGCCCCCCGGACTCCGTGACCCTCGGCCTCAACGAACACGGCGGGCACTTCGTCGCCGGCACCCGGACTTCGCGGAACGAATACGATTGATCCGCTGGGCTGAACATTCCGGGGAGCGACGTCCCGAACCGACGAATTGGTATAGACATAGAAGTGGTCGTGCGCCAGCGTTTCAAGAACCAGTGGAACGCCCCACCGCGACTTGTCCTTCTTGACCAGAAGCGTGCACCCCTCCATGTCGTTCTCGTGCTCCATCTTGGGGGCGTAGCCTTCCATCGGCTGAGCCGTATAGTCCCGGGGGTGAAAAAATGCATAGGTGATGAAGTATTGACGGGTGGTTTCAATGACTCCGTAGTAGACGTAGGCGTTGAGATCGAAGCTGTAGGCGTTCCGCCAGTTGTTAGAGCCGTCCCAGTCTCCATCGAAATCGAACCGGGTGATGAAGTCGAGAACTTCGGAATGGGCTTCCTGGTAGATAACTGGGGCGTAGTGTTCAGCCAATTCCTGGTTGGTCGGCCGGCCTGCTGGAAAGGCCGGAGAAGACAGGATCAACAGGAGCACCACGATCCGCGGCATACGGTACTGATCATAGCAAGTTCTGCTGCAATTGACCGTCTTTGCTGTGCTGGAAGAATGGGAAAGTCTGGAGGAACTGGAGGATCTGGAAGAACTGGAGGGGTCTGGAGGAACCGGAGAGGGTCTAGTTGGATTGGAGCACCTATCGGGGAACCGATGCGGTATCTTCCAGTTCCTCCTGCTTGAAGTTTCAGGTTTGAGGCGGGACTGGCCGGGCAAGCTGCCCGGCCGACATCCCAGGCAGGGCTGCCTGGATTAAGCTCCGCCCAGGAACCAGGAACCAGGAACCAGGAACCAGGAACCAGGAACCTTTACCCGTTCAGCCGATCTTGGGCAGTTCCCAAGGCGCACGGTACTCTTTTGTGAGCCGCGCGTTGGCTTCCCGGTCGTCGCCGAACGTTTCCGTCTCGGGATCGAATCGGACGTCCCTGCCGAGGTGGTACGAAATGTTGCCGAGGTGGCAGAGGACCGTGCTTCGGCGCCCAACTTCAATGTCGGCGTTGGGAAGCGAACGGGACTTGATGGAGTCCAGGAAATGGCGCGTGTGGGAACGCCCGCCTTCCCTCCCCATGACCGGTTCTTCAGAGGACGCAGTGACTTTCTTGGCCACCTTCCCGTCGGGACCGTATACCGTCCAGTCCCGGTGATCGATGACGAGAGTTCCGTCGGTTCCGTAAAATGCCGTGCCCGCCGTAGTTCCCTCGATCGGGTGAAGGCTCTGGAAACTGCGGAGTTCCCAGACCAGCATCAGATCGCCGTAATCGAACGTGATGGACTGGGTGTCGGGAACCTCCTTGGCATCATCGAGCCAGTAGATCCCGCCGTGTCCGCTGACATGGGTGGGCAAATTCCGGTCGGAACCGCGCATCTCCGAGATGGCCCAGAGTGCGATGTCGAGCATGTGGATACCCTGGTTGCCCAGTTCACTGTTGCCGTAATCCCAGAAGAACCGCCAGTTGTAGTGAAATCTCATCGGGTTGAAGGCTCGCTTCGGGGCAGGGCCTAGCCAGCGATCGTAGTCAACGCCCTTGGGCGGATCCTGGTCGGGGGGATTTCCGATGCTCTGGCGAACCTGGCACATCCATCCCTTCATCAGGCAGACTTTTCCGAGTTTTCCCGCCGCAACGTAATCGACCGCGCTCTTGTAGTGGGCGGCACTGCGACGCTGCGTGCCGACCTGGACGATCCGCTTGTAGTGCCGGGCCGCGTCCCGCATCAGGTGGCCTTCTTCAATCGTCTGGCAAAGGGGTTTCTCGACGTAGATGTCTTTCCCCGCCTGGCACGCGGCCATGACCAGGTAGGCGTGCCAGTGATCGGGCGTAGCGATCAGCACCCCGTCGATTTCGGGATCGTCGAGAACTCTTCGAAAATCCTTTTCGTACTCGGGCTTGCGCTGCTGGAGGGCGGTGATTTCAGCTCCCGTCTTTTCGAGGATCGCATCATCAATATCGCAGAAGGTCTTGATCTCGGCGCCATCCCGGATCGAACTGAGCGCGATGTCTTTACCGCGATTGCGGCCCCCGATCAGGGCGAGGAGGATCTTCTCGTTGGCCCCCTTCACAGAACGTGAAAAGCCCCTCGGCAAGAGTGAAATTGCCGAGGCCATGGATGCCTTCTTGAGGAGTTCACGACGGGTTTCTTTCTTCATGACAGTTCTGTAGCAGACATTCAAAAGCGGGTCAAATTTTTCGTGGCAAGAATCGACTGGTACAATGGGCGGCAATAGGGAATCTATCCCGGTTTCTACTGAGTCCAAACCCTCTTTCGTATTCGGAGAAGACCGATGAATGTTCTGCGAGCCTTTTGGGTAATCTGTCTCGTTGTGACGGTGGGCCCCGGCGCTTTGGCCGCCGCAAGTAAGGACGAAGCAACGCTTCGCCAGTTGACGGACGAGTTCTGTTCCGCTGTCGTGGCAGGCGATCTCTCCGTTCTCGACCGGACCTTCGATTCGAGCCCGTCGAACGTCTACTACGACATCAACGAAGGCCCCCTGGTCGGCATTGATCGACTGAAACGAGTTTGGCAGGCGGCAACCAGAAACTCCCGGCTGACCTCTTTTGAGTTCAACGACGACATGAAGATCGACGTAGACGGCGACCGGGCGCTCCAGACCGGAACCTGGACCCAGGTCCAGCTTCAGGCCGACGGCTCCACCCGTCGGATCGAAGGCCGGGCGACCATCCTGTGGACCCGGGCGGGTGACACCTGGAAGGTCTATCACTACCACGGGTCGATCACACCTCAGCGCAGTCGGTGAGTTGTTCAGGGGCTTGTGTGCTGCAACCCGCTGCGTGTAAGGTTCGGCAATCGGAGGGCCTATGAGTAAGAATCTGCTCGCAATTGGAGCGCACTACGATGACTGCGTGTTCGGAGTCCCGGGGCTCCTTCTCAAGGCGGCACGGAGCGGTTACAAGGTGACGGCTCTCTCCGTCATCGGGGACTACACCAACTGGGCTCCGGTCGGAGAAGCACGACAGAACATACTGATTGAAGGAACCCGGCGGCTCGGACAAGAACGGGGTATCGATATGCGGTTCCTCGGCTACAAGTCGATGGGGATCCCGCTCGACGATGTCTCGAAGCGGGCGGTCTGCGACGTGGTCGCCGATGTGAAACCCGATCTCGGACTGATGCTCTGGCCGCACGATACCCATCCGGACCACGAAGTCGTTTCCGAGTTGAGCAAGATCGCCTTCCAATGGTCGGCGGCTGTGCTCAACAGGCCTGATGTCAGGAGACCTGCCCGGCTCTACTACTACGACAACGGTCCCCGTCATACGATCGGGTTCGAGCCGGACACCTATGTCGACATCAGTGATGTCTGGTCTGACGCGGCGTCGTGGTTGGGCAGGCTCATGGCTCTCGTTCTCGGCGAGGACTCCCGGTCTGTCGCTGCCGCGGTTCAGGCCAAGGAAGCGATCGCTGCGTTCCGGGGGAAGGCGGCGGGGGGCGACTTTGCCTTGGGTCTCCGATCGTTCCAACGTTACCCCATCGAAATCCTCTAACCGGGCCGGCTTTCCCGGAGTCATTCATACAGTTCCGGGACTTCAGGATTCATGCGTGAGTGTGTTGCTGTTCAGACCCGGAGATTCATGCCTGCTGAACGTCAGCCTTCGGTCAATTGCTGGGATGACCCAGTCGCTCAAGGGCTCTGCCAACGAAAGCAGAAATCTCTTCTGAGTTTCCGCCGATAGTTCCAATCGGCGATGAAAAGTCCGCCTGAAGAAGCGTTGACGAAACACGATCAGGCGTCTACGATGCCTTTGCAGCGTTGTTGAGACGCTCCGTCAGGAAGACAGGCAATGAAGTTCCTCGCGACCGCGCTCCTTCTCGTTTCCACGATGCACCTCGCCCGGTCGTTTCCCGAGCCTCAAGAGTATGTCTGTTACCGGGCTGCCTCCCCGGTGACCATCGATGGGAGGCTGGACGAGGTGACCTGGTCTCAGGCCGCATTCTCGACTTCGTTCGTGGATATTGTCTCAGGTGAACCGGCCTGGTTTTCCAGTCGTGTTGCGCTGGCCTGGGACGACCAGAATCTTTATGTTGGCTATCGGCTGGCCGAACCGGCCGTCGAGGCATCGCTGTCGGAACGTGACTCGCTGATCTACACGGACAATGACGTTGAATTCTTTGTCGCGGGGAAGGATGCTTACTACGAGCTCGAACTGAATGCCAAGAACACGATCTACGAGGTCTTCTGGCTCTGGCTCGACACCTTTCAGCCGGGTTCCGGTCTGTATGACCTGCCTGAGTTTCAGCCACAGAATCATCGCACCATGAGGCTCTCCGGGGTCGGGGGCCACGTTCATCCGCGAGGCGAGCGGATTGGCTTTCTCGATTGGGATTTCCCCGGGCTCCGCCACGCAGTTCACGTCAGCGGGACTTTGAACCAGCCGCACGACCGGGACCGCGGCTGGGAGGTCGAACTGGCGCTGCCCTGGGAAGGCATGAAGCTGTTGGCGGACGGCCGGGCACTGCCCCCCCACCCCGGCGACATCTGGAGAATCGACTGCTCCCGTTTTCAGAAGTTCGGGCCCAACGGCACGCCTCTGGAGCGAAGCGCCGGTTGGACCTGGAATCGACATGGCTACTACGATTCCCACATCCCCGAGACGTTCACCCGCGTCCGCTTCGAAAATCGGTGACACGCCCCGTTCAGCAGTCTAAGTGTCAGCAAATAAAAGGTTTTTCTTGAGGTCTGGTGCTAATTGGCTGACGGTCCTCGATTTTTCCGGAAAGGCTGGTATGATCGGGCGGACCTTGGAGGGAATCATGAGATCGACGCTTTTTCGGATGGTTGCTTCCGTCGTGTTCGTGGCCGTATTGATGACTTGCGGGTCACCGGCCGCGTTCGGTCAGGCCGGACCCCGGGCCGGGGAGCCTGGGATCAACCCGGAACTCTTGAACGGCCTCTGGTCGGCGCGCTGGATCTACCCGGCCGGCGAATCCCCGTCGGTTTTCGGGGTTTACCACTTCCGAAAGCAATTCACTCTGTCGGAGAGACCAGACCGTTTCGTGGTTCATGTCAGTGCCGACAACCGTTACCAACTGTTTGTCAACGGGCACCGGGCCGCTTGGGGACCGGCCCGGGGGAGTCTTTTCCAGTGGAGGTACGAGACGGTTGACCTGTCACCGTGGCTGCACGCCGGCAATAATCAACTGGCCGCGGTGGTTTGGAATTTTGCGCAGTACGCACCCGAGGCGCAGGTCACCAACCGGACGGCCTTTCTCCTGCAGGGAGACGACGGGCCAGAGCGCGTCGTCGACACGGACGCCTCCTGGAAATGCCTGAAGGACCCGGCTTACAAGCCGATTCCATTCACCCACGCCCAGATGCGGGGCTACTTCGTGGCCGGTCCCGGTGAAGATGTTGACGCGGGTCGCTACCCCTGGGGTTGGGAGGAGCCCGAGTTTGACGACCGGGGTTGGCCCAGCGCGGTGACCGACGAGCGCAGTCACGGATCGCCGCGGATGATTCGGGATGCGGGCAATCGATGGATGCTGATTCCCCGGACGATTCCGCCGATGGCGGAGAGTCCCCAGCGTTTCAAAGAGGTGAGGTCGGCAGCGGGCGTGAAGATCCCCTCAGGGTTCCCGGAAGAGGCGGTTGCGCTGACGGTACCTCCACACACCAGGGCAACCATCCTGCTCGATCAGGGCGTTTTGACAACCGGCTACCCCGAACTGGAAGTCAGTGGCGGCCGGGGAGGATCTCTCACGATGGGGTACGCGGAGGCCCTATACAATCCGGGAGCACGTCGAGGCGACAAGGGGAACCGAAACGAAATCGACGGAAAGGAATTCGTCGGCTACTACGACCGACTGGAGTTCGAGGGTGGACAGAATCGGCTGTTCCGGCCGCTCTGGTGGAGGACCTGGCGCTACGTGGAGCTGCGGATTGAAACCGGAGCGGACCCGCTGACGGTGAACGATCTGCGCAGCGTCCACACCGGCTACCCCTTCGAACGGAACGGCATTTTCAGGTCTGAATCCGGATTTGTTGACCAACTGCTGGAAGTCGGCTGGAGGACAGCCCGGCTGTGCGCCCACGAGAGCTACATGGACTGCCCCTATTACGAGCAGTTGCAGTACGTGGGAGACACCCGGATTCAGGCCCTGATCTCCTATTTCAACTCGGGCGACGGCCGCCTGGCGCGGAATGCGATCGCGCAACTGGACGCATCGAGGGTTCCGGACGGGGTGACGATGAGCCGTGCGCCCACCCGCCAGCAGCAGTTCATCACGCCGTTCTCGCTTTGGTGGATCGGGATGGTTCACGACTATTGGATGTACCAGGACGACCCGGACTTCGTGCGCAGTTGCCTGCCTGGCGTGCGTGCAGTACTGGAGTTCTTCACCGAGCGCCTGAAGCCGGAGAATTCGCTGGGGCCGCTGCCGTGGTGGAGTTTCGTCGATTGGGTTACGGAGTGGCCAAGCGGAGAACCGCCCGCCGGATCGGCCGGGTCCTCCTCCCCTCTGGACCTCCAGTTGCTCTTGGCCGCACAATGGTCGGCCGACCTCGAGGCCTCGCTGGGTTCCGCCGCGCGGGCGGAGGAGAGCCGGTCCCTGGCGCGAAGCCTGACCGATTCCATCCCGCGGCTCTACTGGAGTTCCGACCGGAAGCTGTTCGCCGACACTCCCGCGAAGAATACCTTCTCCCAGCACGCGAACGCTCTCGCGGTGATTGCCGGAGTCATCAAGGGAAGCGATGCCCGGGAGCTCGTGCTGAGAATGCTGGATGACAAGACGCTGGCTCAGGCCTCTTACTACTTCCGCTACTACCTCAACCGGGCGGTGATCCAGGTGGGTGAGGGGGATCGCTACCTGAAGCTTCTGGGGGACTGGCAGACGATGCTTGACTCGGGACTGACGACCTGGGCTGAGCGACCGGAGGGTGCAGGCAACCCGGCGCGATCCGATTGTCATGCCTGGAGTGCCCATCCGAATATCGAGATATTTAGAACGGTACTGGGAGTCGATTCGGCGGCACCAGGGTTCGAAAAGGTGGTGATTCGCCCGTTTCCGGGAGAACTGCGCAAGCTTTCTGGACGAGTTCCGCATCCCGGCGGAGAAGTCTCGGTGCAACTCGACATCGACGGGGATCGGTTGACCGGGGAGGTTATGCTGCCGGCCGGAATCGAAGGGACATTTGAGTGGATGGGCCAGACGAAGGCACTGCCTGCGGGGCGGTCGACGGTAAGATTCTGAATCGCCTCCGACTTGGGGTGTACCGGAAACTTCCTGTGGAGTGGGGACCCGAGAGGTTCCGCTTTGACTGCTGGCTGGTCGCCAGGGAAGCGAAAGCTTCCCCCGTGCCGGCAAAGCTGTGAAACACCCTCAGACCGCCTGGTTCCGGGGCCCATAAAACATGGAACTTTGAACGTGGAACCCGACAATCCAGAACGGCGAACACGAATGCCGAAGTCAAAGTGCGAAACCGAAATATGAAGTGGAATGCCCGAACGGGAGGCAACGGAAGCTTCCGCTTCCTGAACCCATCCGCAGGGTTCCCAGACCTTGAAAAGGCGGACCCTTTCGCTTCCGCACCCCAGATGGGATTCGTGACTCAACTACAAATTAGTCCTCGCCTCGGATCGACTCCAGGTGGGCAGTCAATCGATTCACGACTTCCGGATGCTGAGATGCCAGGTCCCGTGTCTCTCCAATGTCGTTAGACAGGTCGTAGAGCTGGTAGGGCTTCTGGAAGGGCTTGCCGGCCGGTGCCTCGCGACCCCCCGATCCGTTACCCAGGACGAGCTTCCAGTTGCCCTCCCGGATCGAAAACATGCCATCGATGGAGTGGTGAATGACGGGGACCGGGCGGGACACGTTCTCTCCGTTCAACATCCGGACGAGCGAATAACTGTCTTCAGCCGCCCCACCGTCGACCTTGACGCCGACAACCTCAGCGCAAGTCGCGAACAGGTCAACCAGGGCAACTGTGGACGGGCAGGTCGAGCCGGGACGGACTCGACCAGGCCAGCGCGCCAGCAGGGGGACGTGATGGCCCCCTTCCCAGATGTCCGCCTTGGTGCCGCGAAACGGTCCGTTGGCACGGTGGTGGCGGGGGAAGTAACCCTGCTCGCCCGGGTCGTCAACGTGATCGGTATTTTCGCTCTCGTTGAAGGAATACATGTAGGAACCGTTGTCAGAAGTGAAGAAGACCAGTGTGTTGTCTCTCATCCCGGCGCGGTCGAGCGCTTCGAGAACCGCTCCGACAGTCCAATCCACCTGGGAAACGAAATCTCCGTACTCTCCGAGTCCGGTCGTACCCCGGAATCGGGCATGGGGTTGAGCTGGTTTGTGGGGGGCGGTCAATGCCAGGTAAAGGAACAGTGGCTGAGGAGTCGCCGCGGCATTTTCGATGACCCGAACGGCCTCGTCCTTCAATCGGTCCAAGACCTCGTCGACCACGAAGTCGCTCGATCGGGGTCCCCGGCGAATGTAATGCGGGAAAGGGACAGCTTGCTGTTCGAGATCGGGCACCGAATCGAAGTGATCGTCTCGTACAAATACGTAAGGGGGCATGTCCAGGGATGCTGTGACACCGAAAAAGCTATCGAACCCGTGATGGATCGGACTGTCGGTGATCGGACGTGTGAAATCGACGCCCGGATCACCGTCCCACCCGTCATCGAATTGTTCCCCGGGCTTGAGCGGGAGTTGCATTCCCAGGTGCCATTTCCCGATCGCTGCTGTCCTGTAGCCCGCCCGTTTGAGCATCCCGGCGATCGTCAAGCGGTCGGGTTCGAGGAGTGGACGGCTGTAGCCTCCCAGAACGCCGCTCTTCAGGCGAGTGCGCCAGGCATATCGGCCGGTCAGTAGTCCGTAGCGGGTCGGAGTGCAGACGGCCGAGGGCGAGTGGCCATCGGTGAAGGTCATCCCGGCGGAGGCGAGCCGGTCGAGGTTCGGGGTCGGAATCGTGGATTGAGGATTTAGTGCGTGAACGTCCCCGTACCCCATGTCGTCGGCCAGGATGATCACGATATTGGGAGGCCCTGAACTCGGGCTTCCGAGCACTGGGGCGGCTGTCAGCAACAGTAAAAGCAGAAGAAGAGATCGGGGGAAGTGGTCCATTAGCAACAAACGCTAACAGACGAAAAGCCTTCGCGCCAGACCCTTTGGAGTCGGGCTGTTGCAAAAGTCGTTTGGAGAGTAAAACATACCCCATATCTTGGGTTCAGTCGGCCAACCTCTCTATATGTGGTATCTAAATTGGGCCATTTTGGAGTTTTGCAACAGCCCCGTTCACTCCCGAACCGTCGCCAGGGAAGCGAACGTTTCCCCCCCGCCGGCGCCCCACGGGAAATTCATCCAACCGCTCGCCCCTGGTGCCTGGAAAACGGAACTTTGAACGTGGGACACGGCAATCCCGAACGGCGAAGGCGAATGTCGAAGTCGAGGGGCGAGACCGAAATACGAAGTGCAAAATAGACAGAGGCAACGGAAGCTTTCGCTTCCTGACCGCGACCGCAGGTTGCCAGCGTCCGGCAAAAGCGGAATCTCTCGCTTCCGCACCCCAAAATGGGTTTCGTCTCCCCTGCCCGGCGGACTGCTCCGAAGGGCCAATCGGCCTGTCACATTTGGAGGATCTTCCGTGCATTCTCCCGATAGAGTGATTTCAGGACATCATCCGAAAGCTCCAGCCCGTATAGACGCCACCAAAGACGCCCGGGGATGAATTCATCCTGGCTCTCCAGAACTCTCCACCACCCCCGGAACATCTCCAGGTTCCGCCCCATATCGGTGCCAAACAGGAGCCGATCTCGATATTTCTCCATGAACGCAGCCGCGGTTCTCGGTTGCCGCCCGATCTCGTAGTCTCGTGCCGCAATATCGAGGTAGAGGTTGGGGTAACGGTCCAGGACCCGGGAAAGGGTGGCAAGGTCGTTCCCCTGGTTGCTGAAGTGGCAGGCAATTACCGTCGTTCCGGGGTGTCTTTCGAGCAGGTGATCACGACGGGCGAGGAGTTCCTCGTACGACGGGACGTCCTTCCCGTACAAGTTGAAGCCCTGGAAATCGGCGGTTCGCTCCCAGGTCGGGCCGAGGGGGCGCCAGCACGACGGGTGATCGGCGATGTGAAGGTTGACCGGGATCTTCAGTTCCGCGCACTTGTCCCAAAACGGATCGAGTCTGGGATCATCCGGGTGCAGGCGCTGGTCTCGTGGAAGAGCGTTTTCAGCATTTCCACCGAATCCCCAGCCCTTGTCGGAGAGCTCTCCGACACCGCGGGCGCTCCTTTCCATAAGCCCCCAGCCTTGTCACGAAGCTCGCCGACGCCGCGGGCGCCCTTCGCTAACAGCGCGCGTAATCCGGCGGTCGCTCGAGTAATCCGGTGTCCGCATTGAAGATCGAGCCCACACCAGAGCTGGAAGCGGTCGGGGTAGCGGGTCAGGTAAAGTTCCGCCAGCTGGTCGAACTCCTCCCCTACCGCCCCGGTCAGGACGACGGTGACTTCGATGCCGGCCGCGTCCATCGTTTTCACCCACGCATCGACCTCGTCGGGAGTCTCCGCGTAGACATGCGTGTGAACATCAATCACCGGAAAGCGGGCTTTCTCGATGTGCGTTTCCGGAACGACCAGCGAGGACTCGGGGGCGTAGTCCTTGAGCAGGACCGAGTCCATGGGGCCGGATTTGACGGTCACGCCGTACCGGACGACGGGCGCAGCCGGATCGGATTCAGCCGGTTCTTTCCCGCTGCCGCAACCCGCAGCCAGGCAGGCCCCAGCCAGGACCACAACAGCAAGTTCGCACGATAGTGCCCATTTTCATCGCTCCATGTCCTCCCGCTCGAATCCCGACATTTCAGGTCACCCCCGCCTCCGGGCGCCGCCCAGACCATTCAAAGTGAAGTGTCAGGAGTGCCGGTGCGTCCAGGATCGCCCGGTCGCCGGTCCGGTTACCCCAGTCGCACCGGATGACCTTCCGGATCACGGCGACAAAGCTGGAAGCTTATCCTGTCCGCTAGTCTTCATCCGGTCCAGGCACGGATGCATGGCGTACCCTTTGCGTCAGGTCCACCAGATCCGAAATCCGGATCTTCTGTCCATCTTGCTCGATGCTGTGGCGGGCGGCAATCCCGATGAGGCTGGCCAGGGCTCCGGCACGGGTCCCGGCTCCCAGCGCCAGGGGGCTGTTTCGCTCAGTTCCCCGGAACACCATCTCTTTGAGCCGCACGTCGGCGCCGCCGTGTCCGCCTTCCTGGTTACCCTGCCATCCTGTGATGACCTGACGCTCGCCGAAAACCGGAGTCAGCAGGATCTGTTCGGTATCTTGCTCGGTTCCGGCCTGGTAGGAAATCGCATCAAGCCGCCCCTTGGTGCCGTTGAACGAGATCACCTGCCCCTCGTAGGGGAGATAGCAGTTGGCGGTGTAAGTCATGCGGACACCGTTGGCATAGCGGACCATGACCGACATGGTGTCGTATATGTTGGTGTCTTCGCTCCAGACGCAGCGGTCACGCAGATACCCGTCTTCCGATTCGCAGTCGGTGTAGAGCTTGACGTAGGTTGGATTCCGGGTGACGTCCCAGTAGAATTTGCACTGGTTCTTGTAAGCACAGCCTCGACAGTGAGTGCCGCGGTAGTCGTTATTGTGCCCATAAAATCTGAGTTCGCCTTCCGCAATCACCTCTTCGGGTTCCGAATCGAGCCACCAGTTCATCTGGTCGAAATGATGGCAAGCCTTGTGGACCAGGAGCGTGCCCGAATTCTCCCGAAGGCGGTGCCAGCGACGAAAATAGTCGGCACCATGGCTGGTGTTGAGGAACTCGTGGAAGTCGACGGAAATTACCTCCCCAACCGCCTCGTCGAGGAGCATCGCCTTGACCTTCCGGGCGATGTCGGAATGCCGGGCGTTGAATGTGACGGTGATTTTGCGCCCCGTCTTCTTTTCGGCGGCGAGGATGGCCTTGCATTGCTCCTCGTCCGTGCACATGGGCTTTTCGGTGATGACGTCACAACCCAACTCAGCGGCGCGGATGGTGTACCGATAGTGGGTGGCATCCACCGTGGTCACAACGACAGCATCGGGCCGCGTCTCCCGGACCATGGTGTCGAAGTCAACGAAAGTCGGTGCGGTAACGCCGATGATCCCCTGGGCTGCCTGGACGCGCTTGCTGTTGATATCGCAGAGTCCGACAATCTCAACCAGGTCGGATTCGTACTTCAATAACTCGCGGCCCCAGGTCAATGAACCCCGGGAACCGGTTCCGACGATCGCAATTCGCATCTTGCGATCCGCCGCCCCCAGGATGGAACCTGACTGCGTGGCCAGGAATGTCGCAGCAACGGAGGCGCTCCCACCTCTAATGAAGTCCCTTCGATTCAGGTCTAAGTCCAAACGTGTACTCATTCTCTATCTCCTGTTCTGAACCAGGCCGGCAGAGGTTTCAGCCGTCGCTGGTCACCACAACGCCCCTCACGAGTCGCCGCCAAATCTGTCCCACGACCTCTACTGCGTTGGAGAGGATTCGTCAACAGAAGTCCGACTAATCACGGTCGGGAGTCGTCTAATTGTGCAACATTCGAAAAGGAGTCAAAATGCCTCTGCCCAAATCAATCTCGCGGATCGAGATTCAAACCTGCCGACGAGGACAGATCCGGAAGCTCGAACATCTGGCTGGAAACGTTGGCTATCTTCGCCTCGATGGATTCATGGATCCCCGATGGGCGGGGGAGACTGCGATCGCAGCGATGAATTTCTTGGGCGGCTCAGATGCGCTTATTGTGGACCTGCGGTACAACCACGGCGGCAAGCCGACCATGATCCAATTGTTGCTTAGTTACTTTTTCGACGAGCCGCGGCACATCAACAGTTTCTACATTCGGAAGGCCAATACTCTCAAACAATTCTGGACGTATGCTCGCGTTGAGGGCTGTCCAATGAGTGACGCCAACCTCTTTGTTCTGACCAGCGGCGAGACTTTCTCAGCTGGAGAAGAATTCACCTATGACCTGCAGGCCATGAAACGGCAACTCATTCCGATTCAGCGGGACCAGAATTTCAGCCGGTTGATGAGTCGACTGAAGCCGCTCAATTCGGCGGCGCAGCTCGGGCAGACGCCGTCTCCAGTCTCACCGGCCAGCCTCCTGCAGTGAAAACCGTTGACCATCATCAGGTCGGCACTTTCTTCGTCATAACGCGCCAGTGTCACGAAAGTTCCCTTCGGGGAGACCGTCATGCTGCCGCCGTAGCGGGCGTCGTCGGAAAAGAGGAGATGGGACCGGCCGTCAACCAGGTCAATTGCCGCCACCTCATAGTGATGGCCGTCGCGGTTCGACTCAGTAACGTAGTAAAGCCGGTCCCCGGCGATCGTGAAGTCCGAGTACCGGCCGGCACGAACCAGCTCCGGCCTGCCGGTGGTCAGGGCCATTGACCATAGACCATGCTCATTCCACTTGGAGAAGTAGAGATCCCGGCCGTCCGAGGAGTCCACCGCTGCGTATCCGCCTTCCTTCGTGACCTGAATTTCGGCTCCACCTCCGGCCGGCATCTTCCAGATTTCAAATCGGCCGCTCCGATTCGAGCTGAAGTAAATCGATTCGCCGTCCCGAGACCAGCGGGGAATCCTGTCCTCGACCGAGTTGTTCGTCAGTTGAGTGAGATAGGGGCTGATGAGAGCATCTTCGATTTGCAGGGGGGAAGGCGATTCGACGTCGATCAGGAAAAGCTCGGTGTCCCCGTCAACGGTCGAGTCGAATACGACCGTTCGACCGTTTGGCGACCAACTGGTGTGTCCGGTGTGCGCGGCCTCAAAAGCCGTCAGTCGGGACGTTATGCCGCCCTTGAGGTTCTGCAGCCAGAGTTCGGGCCAGCCGCTTTGATCGGAAGTGAAAACCAGCATCTCCTGATTCCTGGAGTACTCGGGCAGTCCGATCGATGCCGACGGAGCCAAGAATGGGGTTCCCGGTCCGCCGGTACTCAGATCGATCTTCCAGAGGCTGCAACGTGAGTGGAAGTGGCTAAATACAAGAGTTCGGGCGGCGGATATGACGGGGTCGTACGCCGAAGTGCCGGCCACAACAAGTGGTTCGGCCCGTTTTGTGCCGGACGGGTCCACTCGCCAGAGAGTCGAGCGAGGCCAAGCTCCCCCCGAAAAAATGATCTGTTCGCCGCTCGGAACCCAGGTAATGCCGCGGATCTCAGTGCGAAGCCGGGTAATCCGGCGAGGAGGAACTTCTTGGCGAAGCTCACCGGCGGGGAGATCGATAAGAAACAGATCACCGAACTGCGGGCCTATATTTCTCACCAGCGCCAGTCGCTTTCCCTCGGGGTCGAGAGAAGGGCAGAAATCACCCTGTAGTTCGCTCGAAGGTCTTGTCAACTCCGTCACTTTGCCGGTTCCCGGGTCGATTGCGGCGAGCGAGAATGGGGCCCTCTTTCGCCATCGCGCCGCCGCAATCAAGGTTGACCCGTCGGGTGTCCAGGTGATCTGCGGGCCCCAATCGGCAGGAGGAAGCTCGACCTCGGTCAGTGTCCTCTCGACTCGTGAGACAGGATTAATGAGGACAATCGATCCCTGTTGGGATTCCTCGACTCTCAAGAATGCGATCTGGTCTCCTTTCGGAGACCACGACGGGCTGAATTCCTGGGCCGGCTTCGTTGTGATTCGACTCGGGTTGCCGCCCAGGATCTCCTGCACGTAGATGTCGTCATTTTGTCTGTCCGGACCATTCCAGGAAAACGCGACTTGTGCGCCGGTTGGAGACAGTGAGGGATTAACTTCGTGACCGGGAAGTCCCGTGACCGGCTTTGGGAAGGGATCGGCATAGGCCTGTGATGGAGAATTGCCGGTATCTGGATAGGCCACCAGGAGGAGACCAGCCAGCACCGCCACGATCGTCAAGCCCAGGAATGAATACCCGAGAATGACTGGGAATCTTCCCGTTTCTTCCTCGGCCTGGTTGGAACCTCCATTCTCGAGCCAGGACTCGAGCTCATCCTCGAATGCAAACACGGAACTTCGATTCAGGTGGAGGTGGCGGTGGACGGGAAGGTTTTCTTCCTTCTCCCATCGCTGTACGGTTCGTACGTCCCGGTTGAGGAAGTGGGCAATTTCCTTCCATGAATCCAGACGGCGTTCGGCTCGTTCCGCGGCACTCGCGCTTTTGTTTCCGGTCACAGACGCCTCTTCATGGTTTTCGTCGGGTCATCCTGCCGAGAGGAAAAGGAGGTGATCGTGAAAGTGCCTCATGTCCAGGCGAATTTGAACTGGCGCGCTCGTCTGATCAGGCCCAATGACACTTATTCAATTAAGGCGAGTTTACCCCTATGGAAACACTTTCTCAATCACAAGATCGCGCCGGTGTCCCCAGGCAGAGGACGGCCAGTAGCGCCGGCCATGCATTGATGGTCAGCAGGAGTTGGACGCCAGGAGTTGTGGCGTTAGCCCGGTTTGTTTCTCTTTATGTGTGCTTTCAGGGGACCTGCGCCTAATGGCGTAGAGCGGTGAGTTTTAGCTCCTGCCCAGTCTCCCCGGAGCGAGGGTGTGGCATTGAGACACGATTTCGTGGCGGATAGACGCGGAATCGACACTAGTTGCAGCCATGGCACTCGGTGGAAGGCCCTTCAACCTTGCGAGCGAGATAACGGAAAAGTCAATACAGATCAGGCCCCTGAATTGATTTGAAGAATAACAGTGGCGAAAGCCGGTAAGCGACTAAAGTGGCACGCCAACTGCGCTGATTTTAGGGTGGCTTCGAGTGCCACCTCCGTTGTCGGGTCAACGGAGGGTCGAAGCGGGACGTACCACAGGAAGGAGTATCCGAAATGAGCAACGATAAGTTGAGGGGTATGTGCTGGGTGCTGGCAGCGCTCGTCTGGTTCGGGCTGTATTCGTCACCGGCGGTCGCCATGCAGTCGGCCCTCACGGAGGATCAGATCACGACTCTCCAGGCCATCGCGGAAGAGGAGAAGCTCGCAAGAGACGTGTACCGGTTCTACTTTTCCATTGATCCGGCTGATCCGGAACTGGCGGTCTTCGGGAACATCTACATTGCCGAGGAAACTCATCTTGCAACCGTTCAGGACATGCTCTTGAAATGGAACCTGTACGACCCCACCAAGGACGAGGCGGGAGAGACTCTCCCCTTTGGCGAATTCTCCAACCAGGCCGTAAAGGAGGTGTATGACTGGATGACTGCGAATCCTTCGGACATCTACGACGAGTACGCCTCCATTTTTGAACCCACTGTTGTCGAGTTCGATCCCGCGGACGAAACGGAAGCAATGCTTAGGGTAGGCGGTTTGATCGAAGAAATGGATATTGGAGACCTTAACTGGGCTATCGAAGGAGTGGACGGAGACGGCGAAACTCTGGTGGCTTCTCTCCTCAAGGTTTACGAGGATCTCCAACGCGGTTCCCGCAACCACCTGCGGGCGTTCGTACACAACCTCACTCAAGACGGGGACTTATATGTGAGAGTCCTGCTGTCTGAAGAAGAGTTTATGGCGATCGTCACCCATGCCCAGGAGCAAGGGCCCTACCACGACTAGATTGCCCTAAATGCTTCAGGTGCGCCGCTGGCGAGAATTCAATGCGGTTCACCAACTGCGAAACCCCCGGTCAGACCGGGGGTTTCGCCTGTGAGGCTCTTTATCGGTCGCTCAAGTGCGGGTGTTGCCGGACCTTCATCCATCGCCCATCCGGGGTTGGACACCAGGGCGCTCCCGGCCCGTGGAAAAACGTCGGTTGTCAGGATGCGTCTCGATTCCACCGACTCGCCAAGGACCCCGGTGAAAAATGCGAGTTCGGGTGAGCGCTGGAGAGGGGCGGGAAACTTCTCAGCGAAGAGAGCGGAGAATTGGTGAGCCGCCAAGGACTCGAACCTTGAACCTAGTGATTAAGAGTCACTTGCTCTACCACTTGAGCTAGCGGCCCACCTGTTTGAGAACGCCATTCTAAGGTTGACCGATTCGGTTGTCAATTCAGCCTCCTTCATCCCAACTCCAAGTTTTGGCTACAATAGCGCGGATGGATATTAGCGCTCAGCTCGAAGATGTCAGCAGCGTCAAAAAACGCCTTCACGTGGAAGTCCCCGAGGCGGCAGCGACTCAAGAGTTTGCCAGGGTCGCAGATGAGTACAAGAATCATGTCCGCGTTCCGGGATTTCGCAAGGGCAAGGCCCCGCTCGGCCTGATCAGACGCAGGTTTGCAGGGGACATCCGGGAAGAAGTGATCCGGAAGCTGGTTCCGGATTCCTATGACCAGGCGGTTCGGGACCGAGAGGTTCGACCACTTGGTGAACCGACCCTGCAGAACCTGGAGGCTGAGGAGGGCAAGCCGCTGTCCTACGACGCCGAGTTCGAGGTTCTTCCGGAGATCAAGCTTCCGACCTACAAAGGCCTTAAGGCCGAGGCCGTGAAGAAAGAAGTTTCCGACGAAGATCTGGAGTCACGGCTCGAGGAGCTTCGCAAGCAGTTCGCCCAGCTCGTCTCCGTCGATGATCGCCCAGTGGCGACGGGTGACCGGGTTATGGTCGATCTTAAGGGGGAGTACCTGGACGAAGTCGAGGGAACGCCCTCGGGCGTTGCGATCTCGGAAGAGGGAGTAGCCGTCGAGGTCGGATCGGAAGACACCCACAAAGCATTTAGTGAGAACCTCGTCGGGATGAATATCGGGGAAGAGAAGGTCTTCGAAGTTGCCTACGACGAGGACTATCCCGAGAAGAAGCTTGCCGGGCGCAGGGTCAACTTCACGGTGGAAGTTACCGATATCAAGCAGGAGGAGCTTCCCGAGCTGAACGACGAGTTTGCCAAGGACCTGGGCAGTTTCGATTCCATGGAGAAGGTTCGGGAAACGGTTCGGAAGGATCTCGAAACGAACGCGGAACGGGAGAGTGATTCCGAACTACGCAAGAGCCTGACCGACCAGATTTTCGAGGGAGTTTCCTTCGAGCTTCCGGAGATCCTCGTCCTCGACCGCCTCAGCGACAAGTTGCAGGATGTGGCTCGCGGTATAGCCGGGCGGGGTGTTGACCCGGTCCGCGCCAACATCGACTGGCGGGCGATGCGGGAGCGGCTCCGTCCGGAAGCCGAGCGGGAAATCCGGATTCAGCTCCTGCTCGACGAAATTGCGCGAGCGGAAGAGATCGAAATCACCAACGAAGACCTCGACCACGAGTATGATCGAATCGCGCAGAGCACCAATCAGCCGGTGGAACGGGTTCGCCAGTTTTTCCGGGATGAGGAAAGAGTCGACGGCGTCAAGTCAACTCTGCGGCGCAGGCGTGCAATGGATATAATCGTGGAAAGCGCCAAAATCGCATAAACAAATGCGGCACTTCACTCGTTGCCGCCCACAAGGATAGAACCGATGGCCTTGATTCCAATGGTGGTGGAGCAAACGAACCGGGGCGAGCGCGCCTACGATATCTACTCTCGCCTGCTCAAAGACAACATCATCTTCGTGGGGACCCCGATTGACGACAACATCGCCAACCTGGTGACTGCCCAGTTGCTGTTCCTGGAAGCGGAAGATCCCGACCGGGATATCTACCTCTACATCAATTCTCCGGGTGGATCGATCACCGCGGGACTGGCAATCTACGACACGATGCAGTTCGTGAAGAACGATGTCAACACGATCTGCATTGGGCAGGCCGCCTCTATGGGGGCGCTGCTCCTGGCCGCGGGAGAGGCCTCCAAGCGCTTTGCCCTGCCGCACAGCCGGATTCTGATTCATCAGCCGGCCATGACCGGTTTGTCGGGCCAGGCCACCGACATCGATATCCACGCACGGGAGATTCTCAGACTCAGAGAAATTACCAACGAAATCCTTGCCAGGCACACCGGACAGGACATTTCTCGGATCAGCCAGGACGTCGAGCGGGACTACATTATGGGCGGTGAGCAGGCACTGGAGTATGGTATTATCGATAAGATCATCGAAAAGCACACGTAGTCGACGCTCCGGTGCCAGGGGCGCTTGTCACCAGGGGCGGGGATAATATTCGCGATCATAAAGCCTTCAGGGGGTTCAGTTGAAGAAGGATGGTGAAGACGTTCTCAGGTGCTCTTTCTGTAACAAGAGCCAGAACGATGTGAAGAAGTTGATTGCGGGTCCCACCGTCTTTATCTGTGACGAGTGCGTCGATGTCTGTAATGAAATCATCACCGACGATTTTTCCGCAGAAGCCTCCTCGATGCGGGAGACGCTGCCTAAGCCAGCCGAAATCAAGGGTTTTCTGGACGACTTTGTAATCGGGCAGGAACTTGCCAAGAAGAAGCTTTCCGTCGCGGTCTACAACCACTACAAACGAATCAAGATGGGGAAGCGGCGTCATCAGGACGTTGAGCTCTCCAAGAGTAACGTTCTCCTGATTGGACCGACCGGCACGGGGAAGACTCTGCTGGCTCAGACGCTCGCCAGGATGTTGTCGGTGCCCTTCGCAATTGTTGACGCCACGACGCTGACCGAGGCCGGGTATGTCGGGGAAGATGTCGAGAACATCATTCTCAAGCTGTTGCAGGCTGCCGGTGGCGACCGGGAACGTTGCATGCAGGGCATCATCTATATCGACGAGATAGACAAGATCTCCCGTAAAGATGAGAACCCGTCGATCACCCGGGATGTCTCGGGGGAAGGTGTTCAGCAGGCACTCCTGAAGATTCTCGAGGGGACGGTAGCGAACGTTCCGCCGCAGGGTGGACGCAAGCACCCCCATCAGGAATTTGTCCAGATCGACACGACCAACATTCTGTTCGTCTGTGGCGGGGCTTTCGTGGGGCTGGACAAGATCATCAAGCGCCGCCTCGGGCGCAACGGAATCGGGTTTGGTACCAATCTTTCCGAGAATTTCTGGAAGAACCTCGGAGAATCAGAGACCTTGGCGCATGTCTTGCCGGAGGACTTGATCAAGTACGGACTCATTCCCGAATTTGTGGGTCGGTTGCCTATCATGAGCGCACTCCACGAGCTCGATGTGGATGCACTCGTTCAGATCCTTACCAGGCCGAAGAATTCCCTGGTGAAGCAGTACCAGAGGATGTTTGAGTTTGAGAACGTGGCACTCAAGTTCACGGATGACGCTTTGCGTGCCATGGCGGAATTGGCCATCGAGCGGAAAATCGGAGCTCGCGGCTTGCGCATGATCATGGAAGATCTTATGTTGGACTTGATGTACGAATTGCCCTCGACCACCAAGGTGAAGGAATTTGTCGTCTCGCGGGAGATGGTGGAAAATAAGGACGTCGTCTTCAAGTTGCTCGAGAAGGCCGGATAGGCCCTGTCCTGGGACCCTCGGATTGGATCCGGTCGGTCTCCCGGCAGTCACTCCTGAAATTCCAAGTCAGACAGGCCAAGGGCACAAGCGCTGAAACACTTGAACGTGCGAATGCATCCTAAGGGGCGAAACCTAATCCCACGATTGATAAAGATATGACAGATATCCGCCAAGACGAAAGAAATGTTTACCCCATGGTTCCCATTCGGGACGTGGTGGTGTTTCCATACATGATGGTCCCGTTCGTGATTGGTCGTCTCTCATCGGTCCGTGCCCTCGAGAAGGCATTGATGGGGGACAAAAAGATCTATCTCGCTACCCAGAAGGACGCTTCCCAGGACAATCCGAAGTCTTCCGACATTTATGAGGTGGGAACGGTGGCGACCATCGCCCAGAGCCTGAAGCTCCCGGACGGCAACATCCGGGTGCTGGTGGAAGGGATTCGCCGTGCCCGAACCCTCGAAATTCGCGAAGAGGAAGGGTGCCTTGAGGCGGTGGTTGAATTCGACCCCACCCCGAAAGTTTCCCAGGCCAAGATGAGCCTGCTGACCAAGCGCTTGACCCTCCAGTTCGAAGAGTTTGCCAAGCTCAACCCGAACATCAATCACGAGGCCATTCTCCAGGCGATCAAAAACACCGAGACGGAGCGCCTCGCCGACACTATTGCCGCGAACCTGCCGATCTCGGTCGAGGACAAGCAGACCCTGCTTGAGATCGGCGATCCCTCCGAGCGGATGGACCAGATCATCCACTTCATCGAGATCGAGATCGAAAAGATCCAGATGGACAAGTCTATTCAGGGACGGGTCCGGCGGGGGATGGAGAAGGCGCAGCGGGAGTACTACCTGAATGAGAAGATTCGGGCCATCCAGAAGGAACTCGGTCGCGATGAGAAGAGCGAGATCGAGGAACTGAAGGAAAGGGTCGAGGCTGCCAAGATGTCCAAGGACGCCCACGAAAAGGCGATGGGCGAGATCAAGCGCCTCGAGCAGATGCCTCCGATGAGCGCCGAGACAACGGTTTCCCGCACTTACCTCGACTGGTTGATTTCCATGCCGTGGAACAAGCGGAGCCGTGAACTCAGGGATATCAATCGAGCCGAAGTGATTCTCAATGAAGACCATTACGGCCTGGAAAAGGTGAAGGATCGCATCCTGGAGTTTCTGGCTGTTCGGCAATTGCTCGGAAAGGTCAAGAAGAAGTCGTCCCAGGGTTCCATCCTTTGCTTCGTGGGGCCGCCCGGAGTCGGCAAGACTTCACTCGGGCGTTCGATTGCCCGGGCTACGGGACGCAAGTTCGTCCGCCAGTCCCTGGGTGGAGTTCGGGATGAGGCTGAGATTCGGGGGCACCGCCGGACCTACATCGGGGCGCTTCCCGGACAGATCATTCAGATGATGCGCAAAGCAGGAGCCCGCAACCCGGTGTTCTTGCTCGATGAAATTGACAAGATGAGCACCGATTTCCGGGGCGATCCGTCGGCGGCCCTGATGGAGGTGCTCGATCCGGAGCACAACCAGTCGTTCGTGGATCATTACCTCGATACTGAGTTCAACTTGTCCGAGGTGCTTTTCATCTGCACCGCCAACGTGCTCTACACGATTCCGGCGCCGCTTCGCGATCGAATGGAGGTCATTGAGATTTCCGGATACACGGAGATCGAGAAGTTGCACATTGCCAAGCAGTTCCTCTCGCCCAAGCAGTTGGAACTGAAAGGCCTTTCCTCCAAGCAGGTTGAGGTGACCGACGATGCGATTCTGGAGTTGATCCGGCACTACACCCGCGAGTCGGGAGTCCGGAACCTGGAGCGGGAGATCGGCAACGTGATGAGAAAGGTTGCCCGGAAGGTAGTCAGCCGGGAACTGGGAGCCGAGAAATATGTTGTCGAACCGGCCACGATCAACGATCTTCTCGGCGTCAAGCGCTACCGCCAGCAGTTGGCGTCAGAGTCGAGCGAAGTTGGATTGGCGACCGGTCTGGCCTGGACGGAGGTCGGCGGTGAAGTTCTGTTGACTGAGGCGACCACGATGGACGGCAAGGGAGATCTTCAGTTGACCGGAAAACTGGGTGACGTGATGCAAGAGTCGGCCCGTGCCGCTCTTTCGTTCGTGCGGTCGCGCAGTGATGAGTTTGGACTGAAGAAGGAGTTTTACAAGCTGAAGGACATGCACGTGCACGTCCCGGAGGGGGCGATCCCGAAGGATGGTCCGTCAGCGGGTATCACATTGGCCACAACGATCGTGTCGGCGCTTTCCGGAATTCCGGTTCGTCGGGACGTGGCAATGACGGGTGAGATCACCTTGCGTGGTAAAGTGCTGCCGATCGGTGGTGTCAAGGAGAAGATTCTGGCTGCCCACCGGGCCGGTATCAAGACCGTCATATTGCCGAAAGACAATGAGAAGGACCTGAGGGACATCCCCGAGCCCGTGTTGTCCAATTTGAAGATAGCCCTGGTCGAAACGATGGAGGAAGTCCTGGAACTTGCTCTGGAGCGACCGATCAGGTCGGGTTCCAAGCACAAGAACCCACCGGCAGATTCCGAGGATTTCCAGGAGACACAGCCACCGGACGTAATCCCCTCGGATGAGGGCAACCGGCCCGGTGTTCATTGAGTCTCGGTAAGGTGTTGTCACTTTCCGCGACTCTTGGAAACGGACGTCTTGCGAGTCGCCCGCTTCATTAAGAGTGCTACCCGAAAAGAAGAATACCCGGCAATGACGTTGCCTGTCATCGCCTTTGCCGGGCGTTCCAATGTCGGCAAGTCGAGCTTAATCAACCGGCTGGTTGGGAAGAAGGGCTTGGCCCGGACGAGTTCTACGCCAGGTCGAACCCAGCTGATCAACTTCTTTTCGGTTGAAGAAAAATGGGTGTTCGTTGATCTCCCCGGTTATGGTTTCGCCAAGGTTCCTCAGCGAATTCGTTCGAAATGGGGACCGATGATCGAAGAGTTCTTCGAGCATTCTACCGGTTTGAGATTGGCGGTGATCATCGTCGATGCTCGCCATGAGCCGACGGTTCTGGACCAGAAGATGGTGGAATACCTGAGGGGAGTGGACGTGCCCTTTGTGGTGGCCGCAACCAAGATCGACAAGCTGTCGAGAGGTCGCCGCGAACCGGCCATCCGTTCGATATCCAAGTGTCTCTCTGTGGAATCGGTGCTTCCGTTCTCGTCGACGGATGGGGACGGCAAGCAGGACCTTTGGCGCGTGATTGAACAAACGGAGTGAAAGTTGACGCGGACCTGCGGCGATCGAGGCCGGGCCCGTACCTTGCTCGAGGTGGATTTATGGCTGAAGCAACGGAACCAAAGAACGAAGTCAAATCAAAGAAGAAGAATTCGAAAGACAACGGAGATGCTCTGAACATCCAGGAACTCAAGGAGATGAGCATCCAGAACCTCAACAAGGTGTCGAGGGGTCTTGAAATCGAGGGTGCCGCCGGAATGCGGAAACAGGAACTGATATTCCAGATCCTGAAGGCGCAGACCGAGCGGAGCGGCCTTATCTTCTCCGAGGGGGTGCTCGAGACTCTGCCCGATGGCTTTGGGTTCCTGCGGGCCCCTGAGTACAACTACCTCCCCGGTCCCGACGATATTTACGTTTCTCCATCCCAGATCCGGAAGTTCGACCTTCGAACCGGTGACACTGTCTCGGGCCAGGTTCGTCCTCCCAAGGATGGAGAGCGGTATTTCGCCTTGATCAAGGTGGAAGCGATCAATTTTGAACACCCGGAAGTGGCCCGCGACCGGACCTTTTTCGAGAATTTGACTCCTCTTTATCCCGAAGAGCGGATCAAGCTCGAAACCGAGGGGGAGAACCTGACCGGTCGAGTAATGGATCTGATGAACCCGATCGGAAAGGGACAGCGCGGACTGATCGTTTCTCCGCCCCGGGCCGGCAAGACGATGATTCTCCAGAGCATTGCCCATTCCATCGAACACAACCACCCGGAAATCGTTCTGATCGTTCTCCTTATCGACGAGCGGCCTGAAGAAGTCACCGACATGCTCCGGTCGGTTAACGGTGAAGTCGTCAGCTCCACATTTGACGAACCTGCCTCTCGTCACGTCCAGGTGGCCGAGATGGTACTGGAGAAAGCCAAGCGCCTGGTCGAGCACAAGAAGGACGTGGTGATCCTGCTTGATTCTATAACTCGCCTGGCACGAGCCTACAACACGGTCGTCCCACCCTCCGGTAAGGTGCTTTCGGGCGGTGTCGATTCCAATGCCCTGCAGCGCCCGAAGCGTTTCTTCGGCGCGGCCCGAAACCTGGAGGAAGGGGGCAGCCTGACGATCATGGCGACGGCCCTCATTGATACCGGGAGCCGGATGGACGATGTCATCTTCGAAGAGTTCAAGGGCACGGGCAACATGGAACTCGTTCTCGACCGGAGACTGGTTGACAAGCGCATTTTCCCCGCCATCGACATCAATCGTTCCGGCACGCGAAAGGAAGAGCTCCTTCTCGACGAAGCGACCCTCAATAGGGTCTGGGTCCTGCGCAAGGTGCTGAATCCTCTGTCGGTGACCGAGTCGATGGAACTGCTCCTCGACAAGCTGGCCAAGACGCGCAGCAACGAGGAGTTTCTCGGCTCGATGAGCCAGGGATAGGACCGTCGATCGGATTGTCGATTGCCTCTGTCAGAATAACTGTGCTACACTCCGAATTCGGGAAGATCATGAGATTAGACAACTTTCTCTGGCGTTGGTGGTGCAGCTGACATCCTCGCCTGAGGACTGTCGATCTTATGTAACCTGAAGTAGAGAAAGTCAATCGAAAAAGGGGCCGTGAAGATAACAGTTCTTCACGGCCTTTTTCTTTTTGTGAGGTATGCAATCGGGTGGACGAATAGGCAGTGTGATTGATCAATTCCGGGGGCGTACTCGTGAGACGAAGCGAACAGCGATCTGAGGCAATTGGGACGAAATGATTAATCACAAAACGGTTCTCGCAGATATGTTGACCCCGGTCTCCGCGTACCTTCGAGTTGCCGGGGAGAGTTCGAGCGCATTCCTCCTGGAGTCGGTCGAAGGTGGTGAGCGGATCGCCCGCTACTCCTTCATCGGAGTGGACCCGATGCAAGGGTTCTCCGGCACGCTGGCCGATTTTCGAAAGTCCTTCCCCGAGATCCAGCCGGCCCACCCCGGACTCCCCCCTTTCGCCGGAGGCGCGGTCGGGTGCTTCTCGTACAACATGATCCGTGAGCTGGAACGGTTGCCGAACCTTCACCCTGGGGACGTTCTCGATCCGTCGGTTCAGATGGATTTTTACTCCACTGTCCTCGCATTCGACCACATCAAGCACCAAATCGTGATCATGTCGCACGAGGGGATGGACAAGGTCAACGAGATCGAGACGCGGCTCAACCAGGTCTCGGTCCAGGAATACATCCGTCACGGTACCGAGAATCATTGGGCCCCCCCCCGACGGGCCCGGATGCCGCTTCTAACGCGTTTGGGCTCGCGATGCCTCCCGGCCGAGTTCTCTCCGCACTGGCGCCCCCGACGTTTTGTGATGCTGTCGAGAGAGCCAAGGAGCACATCCGGGCGGGAGACATCTTCCAGGTCGTGCTGGCAAATTCCTTTGAAATGGACTATTCGGGAGATCCATTCAGCGTCTACCGGGCGCTTCGATACATTAACCCGTCTCCTTACATGTTCTTCATCAAGCGGGCAGGGAGTTGCATCGCCGGTGCATCGCCGGAGATGTTGTTGCGGGTTGAGGGCCGGGAACTGGAGTACCGTCCGATTGCCGGCACCCGGGGGCGAGGCTTGGACCAGGACTCGGACGATCGGCTGGAGCGGGAGCTGCTGGCCGACGAAAAGGAAAAAGCCGAGCACCTCATGCTTGTCGACCTGGGTCGCAACGACCTGGGACGGGTCAGTAACTATGGTGACGTCCGGGTCGAACGCTTCATGTTCGTCGAGCGTTACTCCCATGTCATGCACCTCGTGAGTTCGCTCAAGGGGCGGCTGCGCGAAGGACTGGATCGATTCGATGCCCTGGCGGCCTGCTTTCCTGCCGGAACGGTCTCCGGCGCACCGAAGATCCGTGCGATGGAGATCATCGAGGAACTGGAACCCAGGCATCGCGGGGTCTATGCGGGAGCGATCGGGTACCTCGATTACTCCGGGAACCTGGACACTTGTATCGCGATACGGACGGTTGAGTTGCGGGAAGGAAAAGCGCTGTTTCAGGCCGGTGCCGGCATTGTTGCCGATTCCATCCCGGAGCGGGAAGACATGGAGTGCCATAACAAGGCAAAGGCCTTGGTCCAGGCCGTTCTTCTGGCGGAGAAACTTTAGCAAAGTGCAAAGTGCGAAATGCGAAGCCAACTGAATCGGGAAGCGAGAAGCGGGGATCGAGAATTAGTTCCAGGAACCAGGAACCAGGAACCTCAAAGCCCATGAATAAACAACCCAGCGTGCTTGTCATCGACAACTACGATAGTTTCACCTACAACCTGTGCCAGTATCTCGGTGAACTCGGGGCGGGGGTGGCGGTGTACCGCAACGACGAGCTCGAACTCGGGAGAATCCCGGAAGTGGCGCCGGATCGAATCGTCATCTCGCCCGGGCCGGGGACTCCGTCCGATGCCGGTCTTTCGATTGAGATCATTCGTCGATTTGCGGATAATGTGCCCATTTTGGGGGTCTGCCTGGGACACCAGGCCATCGGCGAGGCATTCGGAGGGGTTGTCCGCCGGGCGGATCACCTCATGCACGGAAAAACGTCGTGGATCCGACATGAAGGATCGGGAATCCTGGCCGGCCTTGACAATCCGTTTGAAGCGACCCGGTATCACTCGCTGGTCGTGGAGCGGGAGACGCTTCCTGACTGCCTGGAGGTTACTGCCTGGACTGATGACGGGACGATCATGGGGCTCCGGCACCGACAGTTCGCTGTTTACGGTGTCCAGTTCCACCCCGAGTCGATTATGACTCCCGAAGGAAAGAAGCTTCTGGGGAACTTTCTATGCTTGACGAACTGACACGCCAGGTCCTCGACAGGGTTGACTTGGACGAAGACCAGGCCGAGGCCGCTCTCCGGGCGATTCTCTGTCTGGATACAAAGGACGAAGTGATTGCTTCATTCCTTGTAGCGCTGGGTGACAAAGGGGAGTGCGATGCCGAGATTACCGGATTTGCCCGAGTGATGAGGGAACTGGCCGTGCGGGTCCGAACCAGCCGAGAGGCGGTTGTAGACACGGCTGGGACGGGCGGCGGGAGGCCCTCGTTCAATATTTCGACCGCGGCGGCCCTGGTTGCGGCGGGAGCGGGTGTTGCTGTTGCAAAGCACGGCAACCGTGCGATCACGTCCCGCTCGGGCAGTGCCGATGTCCTCCAGGAACTCGGGGTGAAGATTGATTGCCCGGTTTCGGTTTCGGAGGGAGCCCTGGAGGAGTTGGGTATCTGTTTCCTGTTCGCCCCGGTCTATCACCCGGCAATGAAGCGGGTAGCCCGCATTCGACGGGAGCTTGGTCGCAAGACCATCTTCAACATGCTGGGGCCGTTGACCAACCCGGCTTCGGCGCCTTACCAGGTCGTTGGAGTCTACGCCCCCGAATTGACTCGAAAACTGGCCGGGGCACTGCTCAAGTTGGGATGTCGGAGAGCCTGGGTGGTGCACGGGCTGGACGGGTTGGACGAGCTCTCGATTTCGGCGCCGTCTTTGGTTTGCCGGGTGGAAGACGAGTCGTGCGCCAGTTTTGAGTTCAGCCCGGTCCTGGCACGGTTGGCGGTACCCGAGGGAGGGACTCCCGCCGAGAACGCTCTCCTGATTCGAGGCTTGCTCAACGGTTCGGTCACGGGGCCCGCTCGTGAAGTCGTGATCCTTAACGCGGCCGTTACCGTTCACGTGTCTACCGGCTTCGCCTTGTCGCGCTGCACCGAGATGGTCGAGGATTCGCTCCTTGGAGGAGCAGCTCGCAGGAAGCTGGATCAGTTGGTGGAGTTTTATTCGAGCTGAAAGGGAATCTCGTGACCGTCGATAGTGCGACTCCATCCAGGCTGATCGATCCCGCCCGCTTTCTGGTCAAGGTGTGCGGCATCACCACCGTGGAAGACGCCTTTATGGCGGTCGAACAGGGAGCCAATGCTCTGGGTTTCAACTTTTATCCCAGGAGCAAGCGGTATCTGAGTCCCGAAGCCGCAGCCCAAATTGTCAAACAGGTGCCGCCGGGAATTCTGAACTTCGGGATTGTCGTTCTTGGAGAGCCGTTTCCGGAGATCCCGATCGAGTTCGGGCGGTTTCTTCAGGGGGTGCAGGTTCACCGAGTTGCCGGACCTGAACAGGTCCCCCGTTTCCCAGGCCGGGTTCTGGTGGCGGTTGAACCGGGAGAAATTGGTGATTTTCCCAACAGCGAAGTGATCGTGGACAGTTCCTGGGGAAGTGGCAAGCAGGCGGATTGGGACGCGCTTCGAAGCGTTCGTCGCCGGTACATCCTCTCCGGTGGCTTGACTCCGGCAAACGTGGCCGAAGCAATCTGGTTCCTCGACCCGGCAGGGGTCGATGTTTGTTCCGGGGTGGAGTCCTCTCCCGGACGCAAGGATCCTGCGGCCTTGAGCCGATTCCTGGAAGAAGTGTACCGGGCGTTGGACCGGAATGAGCCGGTGCAAGGTCGGGGAGGGGAATAGAGAGCCGTGTCGATACTCGATCAGATTCTAAGTGTGAAGGTAGAAGAGGTCGCAGCTTTGAAGGAGGACCTGTCTTTGAGCCGCCTCCTCGATCGTTGCGGGGGTGAACCCGCGCCCGTCTTCTCGGACGCGCTTCGGGCTGCGGGGTTGGCAGTGATTGCGGAAATCAAGTACAGCAGCCCGAGTCACGGGGCCTTTCGATGCCAGGACCCACCGGAGTCCGTGGCCCGTTCCTATGCGATCGGCGGTGCCGCAGCTCTTTCAATCCTGACCGACAAGCGTTTCTTCAAGGGGGATCTTTCCTACCTCGACCGGGTGAGGAAAGTGCAGGAGCGACTCTGGGCGTTATCCGATGAGGAGTTCGAACGGGAAGGGCACGAGGACTGGCGCCTCCGCCGGCTTCCCATGTTGAGGAAGGATTTCATCATCGACCGCTACCAGGTGGGGGAAGCCCGCGTAAACGGTGCGTCCGCTTACCTCCTGATCGTTGCCGGTCTCGATCCCGGAAAGCTCAACGAACTGATGCGGTTTGGAGAAGACCTCGGGCTCGAGGCGTTGGTTGAAGTTCACGATGAACGCGAATTGGAAGTGGCCGTCGAAGCGGGAAGTCGTCTCATCGGGGTCAACAATCGCAACCTCCGGACGTTCGAGGTCAACCTTGCCACATCGTTTGCCGTCGCTCGCCGTCTTGAGGGCGAGGCGGGATTCACCCTGGTTGCGGAGAGCGGAATCTCCCATCGCTCCCAGTTGATCGAACTGGGGGACGCGGGGTTCACCGGTTTCCTGATCGGCACCAGCTTCATGGAATCGGACGACCCCGGAGCGGAACTGGCACGCCTCCTTGGGAGGGAAACTTGACCTTGAGCAAGCCGTATTTCAGAACGCGAGTGAAACGAGCGCGTCGCCGGACGCCGATCCTTTGCCGGTCCTGGGTAGCGTCTCCTTCTTGCAGTTCGCTTTCCTCGATTCGACTTCTGGCGGTTTCATTCCGACCGGAGTCGCGCTCGCTTCGCTCGCGTACTGAATTTGCTACTGACGACAGTCGAAGAGTCGTTGATGGGGTGACCCTGAACGGGTGGGATAGTCAATGATGAATCAGTGTGCCTTCTGCCGTCCATTGTCGCAGGATCCTTTCACCCAAGGCTGTCTTGACTGGTCCGGTCCAGAAGCCGGCCAGAAACCAGAAACCAGAAACCAGAAACCTGTAGCTCATTATCATGACTGATACAACCAAGTTCACGAACTTCCCCGACACTCACGGACGCTATGGCCGGTTCGGCGGGCGGTTCGTCCCGGAAACCTTGATGGCCCCGGTCGAAGAACTGGAAAGAGCCTATCTCACGGCAACCAGGGATGAGACGTTTCACTCGCGTCTGGATGCACTTCTCAAGGATTATGTGGGTCGCCCGACCCCCCTGTTTATGGCCTCGCGCCTCTCGGAGAAGGTCCAGGCCCGCGTCTACCTGAAACGCGAGGACCTTTGCCACACCGGCGCCCACAAGATCAACAACGCCCTCGGCCAGGCCCTGCTGGCCCAAGGGATGGGCAAGACCCGGATTATCGCCGAGACCGGCGCCGGGCAGCACGGAGTCGCGACTGCCACCGTTTGTGCTCTTCTCGGGCTGGAGTGCGAGATCTACATGGGCACCGAGGACACCCGTCGGCAGTCGCTGAACGTCTACCGGATGGAAATGTTGGGCGCCCGGGTGATCCCGGTCGATTCTGGCAGTTGTACTCTGAAGGACGCCATCAACGAGGCCATGCGGGACTGGGTTTCCAACGTCGAGAACACCCATTACCTCCTGGGCTCGGTACTCGGACCCCATCCGTACCCAATGATGGTGCGCGACTTCCAGGCAGTGATCGGGCGGGAGGCCCGAAAGCAGGTCCTGGAACTGGAAGGCCGGCTGCCTGATGCCCTGATCGCCTGTGTCGGAGGGGGGAGTAAC
The DNA here is from genome assembly GCA_963777605.1 of uncultured Acidobacteriota bacterium. GTDB lineage: Bacteria > Acidobacteriota > UBA6911 > RPQK01 > JAPXNP01 > CAVZRV01. The sequence continues at coordinate 94,321 of CAVZRV010000027.1, read as the reverse complement.
TCGATGGGGCTCTTCTACGAATTTCTCAATGATTCGGAAGTGGCCCTGGTCGGTATCGAAGCCGGCGGCCGTGGGCAGTCCCTGGGGGATCACGCCGCCCGTTTTCAGGGTGGAGCGCCTGGCGTTTTGCACGGCACGTTCAGCTATGTTCTCCAGGACGCGTATGGCCAGATCGCTGAGACGCACAGTGTCTCAGCCGGTTTGGACTACCCGTCGATCGGTCCCGAACATGCCAACCTCTGGGAACAGGGCCGGGCCACCTATGACTCGGTCGACGACGATTCGGCTCTGCGGGCATTCCACGAACTGGGACGGCTGGAGGGCATTATTCCGGCACTCGAGTCGGCTCACGCGCTGGGCTATCTCCTCGATCATCCCGAGCGCTTTCGAGACCAGGTCGTGATCCTCAACCTGTCCGGTCGAGGAGATAAGGACGTTCAGACGGTTGCCGGCCTTGACCGCAAGTAGCTCGATTGTGAGATCTGGATTGAATTGGGGTGCGGGACCGAAAGGTTCCGCCTTTCCCGGCCCGGCAGCAATCGGGAGGCGTAGCCTCCCAGTCGCGACGGGTCGATCAGGACGAAAACATGTTCAGTCAGAATGCCTTCATCCCTTTTGTTACGGCCGGGTTCCCCGATCTCGAAACCACGCGCGAGCTGGTTGTCGGGCTCGCTGATTCGGGAGCCTCCCTGATCGAAATCGGTATCCCGTTTTCCGACCCGATTGCCGACGGTCCCACGATCCAGCGGGCATCGTTCGAGGCCCTAAAACACCATTACTCGATTGACGACTACCTGGCGATGGTGCGGGACGTGCGGTTGCAAACCAGTGTTCCGCTCATATTTATGACCTATCTCAACCCGATCCTGGCCTACGGGATCGAGCGTCTCGACGAGGAAGGGACCCGGGCCGGACTCGATGGCTTGCTGGTATCCGATATCACTGCCGAGGAATGGGGGGTGGATTCGACAATCGGTTCTTCGTTGAAGGGATTAAGGTCGGTTTTCCTGGTCGCCCCGACCTCTCCGGAAGAGCGGATTCGCAGTGCCGCGGAGGCGGCCACCGGTTTCATTTACCTGGTGGCCCGAACCGGGGTCACGGGGAAGCACACCGAACTTGGAGCGTCTCTCCCGGAAATGGTCAAACGGATCCGGCGATATTCCCAACTCCCGGTGGGTGTTGGATTCGGGATTCAGTCCAAGGAAGACGTTCGCCGTGTCTGGTCTTTCGCCGACGGTGCGATCGTGGGATCGGCCATTGTCCGGTTCATCGAGGAGCACCGGAACTGTGGCGACCTTCCAACCCGCGTTACTGAATTTGTCAAAAAGCAGCTGCTGCCGTAGATTGAATGCGACCGTGAAGACGCTCGATTACTGGAGAGATCGGATCGACCAACTGGACCTCGAGTTGGTGCGCCTGCTGGGATCCCGGACAACATGTGCCATCGAAATCGGGAAGATCAAGGCGGTCATGGACGCTCAGGTATATGACCCGGATCGCGAGGAAGAGGTCATGAAGAAGGTCGTGACTGCTGCGACTGGCAGCCTGACGCCGGATGCGGTTCGCCGGATTTTCGAGCGCATCATCGATGAGACCCGTCGCGCCGAGCGTCAACACCGGAAATTGCTCGACGAGGAGAAGGCAAGCGGTAAGGAGAAAGAGCCGTGATCGTCGTCATGCAGCGGGGTGCCACCGAGAAGCAGATCGAGGCCGTGATCCGGGAGTTGGTCTCCCGTGACTTCGATGTCCACCGTTCAACCGGCATCGAGCGGACGATCCTCGGGGTTGTCGGGGTCGGGCTGAGCGGGGTGGAAGGAGTCGTCCGGGGAATGGACGGGGTTTCCGAGGTTATCCGCATCACCAAGGATTGAACCGGTGCCGGCTGACTTCACGGCGGCGCCAAGAGCGCAAAGATTTTCTTTCTTAAAACCAAGCATGACCTTGGCGATCTTCGCGACTTCGCGTTTCAAATGAGCGATCCGGATTGAATCTCGAGCTCAGCGATTGATTACGATCCTGTCTTTGAGAACCTCGACACTTCGGATGTCGGAGGGCAGGTCGAACGGCTCTGTGATGTCGATGTTGGGCGGTTGCCGACTGGTCGCGTAGCTGAGGATCTGCTCGACCAGGACGGCAGGAACGCTGACCCCATTCAGTGAAGCCTGTTCGATACTGAACTCACCCTTGCCGTCGGCACACTCGAGCGTGCCCGTCACGTCAACTTTCTGGACGCCCTGCAAGAGGCTCCTGAAGAGTTGTGCCGAGTACCCCTCGAGGTTCACCTTGTCCATGTCGATTTCGGCGGTTCCTTCGATTCGGTTCTCACCGAGGAAATCGACGTGAGCCTGCCGGACGCCGGAATCTTTCCGGTTCTCGACCACCAGGTTCAGCCACGCGTTGACGTCCTCCTCCGTCAACTCCAGGCGTTCAGGCCCCGAGGTGGTTTTCCCTTGCTTGATCTGGACCAGGATCTCGTTGACCCTGGAAGGGTTCCCCTCCAGCGCCGCAGGAGCGTTCACCATCAGCACCGCAAGAATTAGAGCTGTCCACATACCCAACAATTATAGCCTTCCAGCCAGTTTGGAAGTGCGGAACCTGTCGATTTTGCACTCTCAAAACGGACCAAATCGAGCACTCCAAAGGGCTAATTGTCCTCGTCTGACCCGGTTGCTATAATCTGTCAATGGAACTGCTCGAAGCTCTCACATTCGACGATGTCCTTCTCATGCCGGCTAAATCCGACGTGTTGCCGGCCGAGGTGGATCTGAAAACGGTCTTCTCCCAGAACATCCCCCTGAACATCCCCCTCTCGTCGGCTGCCATGGACACGGTGACGGAAGCCAATATGGCAATCACGCTGGCACGCCTCGGAGGAATCGGGATCATTCACCGCAATATGACGATCGACGAGCAGGTTGTCGAAGTAGACAAGGTCAAGCGGTCCGAGTCGGGGATGATCGTCGATCCCGTTCAGGTCGGCCCAGAAACGAAGTTGCGCGAAGTCCTGGCGATCATGGACCGGTACAAGATTTCCGGGGTGCCGGTGACCAATAACCGGGGACGCCTGCTTGGCATCCTGACCAACCGCGACCTCCGGTTTGCCACCGACCTGGATGTCGAAGCCTCTGAACTGATGACCAAGGAGAACCTGGTCACGGTCAAGGAAGGGATTTCGCTGGTGGAAGCCAAGAAGAAGCTCCACGAGCATCGCATCGAGAAACTGCCCGTGGTGGACGACAAGTTCCGGCTTCGGGGCCTGATCACCGTCAAGGACATCATGAAGATGATCACCTACCCTGACGCGGCCAAGGACGTTTTCGGACGTCTTCGGGTCGGGGCCGCGGTGGGTGCCAGCGGCGACTTCGTGGAACGGGCGCGGGAACTTGAGAGGGCCGGGGCGGACGTCATCGTTCTTGACACGGCGCACGGCTTCAGCGCCCGCGTGATCAGCGGGGTTCGGGCCCTCAAGAAGAAGTTGAAGACGGCCGACGTGGTGGCCGGGAATATCGCTTCCGGAGATGCCGCCAAGGCGCTTGTCGATGCGGGCGCCAACGGGCTTAAAGTGGGCATGGGGCCAGGCAGCATCTGCACCACGCGGATCGTTACCGGTACCGGCGTTCCCCAGATAACCGCGATTATGGAGACGGTCAAAGTGGCTCGCAAGCTGGATGTCCCGGTCGTTGCAGACGGCGGAATAAAGTACTCAGGCGATATCGTCAAGGCTCTCGCGGCAGGCGCCAGTTCGATTATGGTGGGCAACCTGTTTGCCGGGACGGACGAGGCCCCCGGGGAACTGGTTTTTTACCAGAATCGAAGTTACAAATCCTATCGTGGCATGGGATCCCAGGGTGCGATGGCAAGAGGGTACAGCTCAGACCGCTACGGTCTGTCGATGGAAGCTGGGATGCGGAAACTGGCTCCCGAAGGAATCGAAGGGCGGGTCCCCTACAAGGGCAGCCTGGAAAACCTGGTTCCCGTTCTCATGGGCGGCGTCCGCGCCGGTATGGGTTACGTCGGCGTAAAGACGATCCGGCTGCTCCAAAAGAAAGCGAAGTTCATCCGGGTGACCCACCACGGGGTCCGCGAGAGTCACGTTCATGATGTGGTCGTGACCAAGGAAGCTCCCAACTACCGCGTCGAAGATTGACCGAATCCGGCCTCCGCCGACCTAAAACTTCATCCTGAAGCTTGGAGACTGGGTCGACTTGAAAAGTGGAATGGCACGGACACAGAGCCGGGGGTAAGGCGAAGCCGCGCCCCCGGGTTCGCGGACTTGAGTTTCACTTTTTGAACGATCTCCGCCGCGGAGAAGCCAGTTTGACTCCCGCCCGTGTGTTAGGGGTGAGCGCTTCCCTCTGAAAGGCTGCCCCGTTTGGCGAAGTTCGATAGAATGGTCAATAGATGCTCAATGAATTACTAGCCAAGGTGATCGGCTCCAAGAACGACCGCTATCTGAAGCGGGTTCAACCGATTGTCGAGAAAATAAACTCACTCGAAGACCAGGTGTCCCGTCTGTCTCAGGCCGAGCTGTGCGAGCAGAGCGAGCGTTTCAGGGAGCGCTACAAGGCCGGCGAGTCCCTCGATGATCTTCTCCCTGAGGCCTTTGCCTCGGTCCGGGAGGCCTCCAAGCGGACCCTGGGAATGCGTCACTACGATGTCCAGTTGATCGGCGGCATTGTGCTGCACGAAGGCAAAATTGCCGAGATGAAGACCGGTGAAGGTAAGACTCTGGTCGCTACTTTAGCTGTCTACCTCAATGCCCTCGCCCAGGAGGGCGTCCACCTGATTACGGTCAACGACTACTTGGCCCGTCGTGACGCCGAGTGGATGGGGCCGATCTACGAGTACCTCGGTTTGAACTTCGGGATCATCCAACACGATATGCCCGATGCCGAACGGAAGGCCGCCTACGAGGCCGACGTTACCTACGGTACCAACAACGAGTTCGGGTTTGACTATTTGCGCGACAACATGAAGTACTCGCTGCAGGACTGCGTGCAGCGTGCCCACCGGTACGCCATTGTCGACGAGGTTGACTCGATCCTGATCGACGAGGCCCGGACGCCGCTGATCATCAGCGGTCCCTCCGAGGAGTCAACCGACAAGTATTATCGGATCGACCGCCTGATTCCCCGGTTGATACGTGAAGAAGATTACAAGATTGACGAAAAAGCCCGGACGGTGGTGCTCGGTGAGAGCGGAATCGAGAAGGCGGAGAAGTTCCTCAACGTCGATAACCTCTACGATCCGCGTCACATGGACCTCGTCCACCACATCCAGCAGGCGCTCAAGGCTCACACCCTCTTCACCCGTGACAAGGACTACGTCGTCCGGGACGGCCAGGTCATCATCGTCGATGAATTCACCGGTCGCCTGATGCCGGGACGGCGCTACTCCGACGGCCTGCACCAGGCTTTGGAAGCCAAGGAAGGGGTCAAGATCGAGCGCGAGAACCAGACCCTGGCGACGATCACCTTTCAGAACTACTTCCGCATGTACGACAAGCTGGCCGGCATGACGGGTACGGCGGAGACCGAGTCGGCTGAATTCGAGAGCACGTACAAGCTCGACGTGGTGGTGATCCCGACCAACAAGCTGCTGCGCCGGGTCGAGTATCCGGATGTCGTCTTCCGGACGGAGCGGGAGAAGTTCAAGGCGGTGGCCGACGAGATTGCCGACCTGAATGAAGAGGGGCGACCGGTTCTGGTTGGAACCACCTCGATCGAGAAGTCGGAGCGGCTCGCCGGTATTCTCAAACGGCGGGGAGTCAGGCACGTTGTTCTCAACGCCAAGTACCATGAGAAGGAAGCGCAGATTGTCGCCGAGGCCGGTAAGAAAGGCGCCGTGACGATAGCCACGAACATGGCCGGTCGTGGTACCGACATCATCCTGGGCGGAAAGCCCCAGTACGAGATGACCGATCAGTTGGACGAAGACGATGTCGTGGCCGAGAAAGAAGTCGTCAAGGAGATCGCGGAAGAGGATCGGCGCAAGGCGTTCGACGCCTGGAAGCGGGTGCACGACGAAGTCATCGATGTGGGCGGCCTTCACATCATCGGCACGGAACGGCACGAGTCCCGGCGCATCGACAACCAGCTGCGTGGACGAGCCGGCCGACAGGGAGATCCCGGATCGAGCCGGTTCTATCTGTCGCTCGAGGACGACCTGTTGCGCATCTTCGGTTCGGAGAACATTACCAATTTGATGCAGCGGTTGGGCATGGAAGAAGGCGTGCCCATCGAATCGAAGCTTCTATCCAGGCAGATCGAACGGGCCCAGGGCCAGGTTGAAGCGCGCAATTTCGAAATCCGGAAACATCTCCTCGAATACGACGACGTCATGAACAAGCAGCGGGAGGAGATTTATCGCTTCCGCCGCGAACTGCTCGAAGGCGGTGACCAGCGCGATTACATCATGCAGATGGCCGACGACAGCCTGATCTTCTACCTCGACATGTACGCGAGTGCGGACGTCGATTCGGAGAAGTGGGAGTACCACGAGCTTCGGGTTAACATCAAGCGGGTTTTCGGCCTTGATATTCCGGACCGGGTAGTGGTTCCGAAACCTGAGGCCTCCAATTCTGAAGGAACCGCGTCTTCCCAGGAGGCGGTTCCCCTCAAGGAGCTGTCCCGGCCGGAACTGGAGGATTACCTCCTCGACGCAATTCATCGACGTTATGCCGAGAAGGAAAGCGAAGCTTCCCCGGAATTCATGCGCTGGTTCGAGCGCATGGTGACTCTCCAGATCCTGGACCAGCAGTGGAAGGATCACTTGCTGGCACTGGATCATTTGAAGGAGGGGATCGGGCTTCGGGGCTATGCCCAGCAGGACCCGAAGGTCGAGTACAAGCGCGAGGCCTTTGCTCTCTTTGAAGAGCTTCGAGACCGGGTCAACGAGGAAATTGTCCGCATGCTTTTCCTGCTTCGGCCTGCCACCGAAGGGGAGGAACAGGAGATCCTGACCGCCCGTGCCCGCCGTGCCCACCAGCAGGTGACCTATTCCGCCGGCGAATCCGAATCGGCCTTTGCCCAGGGCCAGGGACGCCCTCAGGAGCCTGCCGCGGCCCGGGGTGGGGGGACGGCAGTCAAACAGATCGTGCGGACAAACCCCAAGGTCGGGCGGAACGATCCGTGTCCTTGTGGTTCCGGGAAGAAGTTTAAGAAATGCTGCGGACGCTGACCTGAAACTGGAGTGGGACATGCTTCCAGCTTGTCGCCGTGATCGCAGCCTCCAACCTGAGACCAGGTTAGGAATCGGGAATCGAGAAGCGAGTATCGAGAATGGTTGTCAAATGATGGAAATGGGGTGCTTCCAACGCCGGCGTGGCACATCTCAATCAGGAGTTGGATTATTCCCGATTCTCGCTTCCCGGTTCCCGATTCTCGCTCCTCGATTTGAACAGAGTTTGACTCTTTAAGTGATCCGGCGCCACAAAGGTGCCTTTGAATTATCTCTTCGATTTTGCTCATGAACACCGACTGGTACGCGATCTACACCAAGAGTCGCCACGAGAAAGTCGTCGCGGAGGAACTGTGGCAAAGGGAAATTGAGGTCTTTCTTCCCCTGCGCAACGTCGTCTCGAAGTGGAAGGACCGCCACAAGGAGGTCCAGTTTCCGCTGTTTCCGGGTTACCTCTTCGTGCGAACCGACGTCCAGAAGCGCCGGCTCGATATCCTGAAAGTTCCCTCCGTGGTTCGGATCATCGGGTTCAACAATGAGCCGGCAGCGGTTGACTCGGGCCAGATCGAGGCAGTCAAGACACTGGTTTTCAGCAAGCTCCCGTACGACCCTTTTCCGGAAATGGTCGTCGGCGACCGCGTCCGAGTCCGCCGGGGTCCGCTTCGCGGCCTTGACGGCTATCTCATCGAGAAGAAGAGCCGCTTCCGATTCGTCATCAAGGTGGACCTCATCCAGCAGGCCGTCGCCTGCGAAATCGACGCCGCCGACGTTGAGAAGCTGTAGCACCGCAATGTAGTCCAGGCTTCCAGCCTGATGGGTATCGCAGGCTTCCAGCCTGCAGGAAAGACTCTGTCCCCAGGTTCCCATTTTGAAAAGACGTGTACGACTTATGGGATTAGTGGGACTAAATAGGACCTGGAGGAATCTTGAACGCGGAACGCTGAACCCGGGAATCCCGAACGGCGAAGCCGAGCATCGAAGTCGAAGTCCGAAACCGAAATACGAAGTGACAGACCTCCCCCAACACCCAGCGCCCGTCGCCCCGATGTGCTACATTACCGCCACTTCATGGCAAAGAAAGCACTGATTACCGGCATTACCGGCCAGGACGGCAGTTACCTGGCCGAGTTCCTCCTTGACCAGGGTTACGACGTCCACGGCATAGTTCGCCGGGTGGCGTTTGAGGACCCGGAACACCGGATGTGGCGCATCCAGCACATCCTGCCCGAGATCCAGATTCACGCGGCTTCCCTGGAGAGCTACGCCAGCGTTTTCAAGGCTTTTCAGGAGGTGCGGCCTGACGAGTGCTACCACCTCGCGGCCCAGAGCTTTGTCAGCTACTCGTTCGAGGACGAGTTCTCGACACTCAACACCAACATCAACGGTACGCACTTCGTGCTGTCCGCCCTGAAGGAAGTGGTGCCCGGGTGCCGGTTTTACTTCGCGGCATCGAGCGAAATGTTCGGGCGCGTCCGGGAAACGCCCCAAAACGAAATGACGGCGTTCCATCCGCGGTCCGCCTACGGGATCTCCAAAGTTGCCGGTTTCGACCTGACCCGCAACTACCGCGAGGCCTACGGGCTCCACGCTTCATCGGGGATCCTCTACAACCACGAGTCGCCCCGGCGCGGATACGAGTTCGTCACCCGCAAGATCAGCCGCGGCGTTGCCCGGATCAAACTCGGCCTGGCGGACAAGCTTCCGCTGGGAAACCTGGAAGCGCGTCGTGACTGGGGACATGCCCGGGACTACGTCACCGCAATGTGGACAATGCTCCAGCAGGAGCGCCCCGACGACTACGTGGTCTCTTCGGGCGAAACCCACTCGGTCAGGGAGTTCTGCGAGAAGGCCTTCCGGCTGGTCGATCTCGACTACCGCGAATTCGTGGTCCAGGACGAGCGCCTGTTCCGACCCGCCGAAGTCGATATCCTCCTCGGCGACTGCACCAAGGCTCAAACCCAACTCGGCTGGAACTACACGCGAACGCTCGACGACCTGATCACCGAAATGGTGGAAAACGACTTCAAACGGGAGCCGGCAAGTTGACCGAACTGCCGAAGGGCAAAGCGTTGCTGGCGATTTCATGCCGGGGGACAGTGGATCCAGGGACCGTTGGGCGCCCCTGTTCGCTTGAGTGAGCTCGGATCAGCGGGGCGAGAGCCACTTCGAAATCAGTGCCCGGTATTCGGCAATCTCGCTGGAGGTTTTGTCTCGCCGCATCAGCTGGAGCGCCGACCCTCCCCACAGCCTCATGAGATCGAAGATCCGGACCGGGTAGTAGAGGTAGATCCATCTTGATGTGGGTGGAATGCCGTACGCTCTTGCCAGTACAAGGCGCGGAATGAAGATCCGCGAACCCAAAGCCCTCAGCCTCGAGCTGTATGATGGAGCATCCCAGAAGCCGGCGAGGTTTCTGGAGATCGAGCGAAGATTGGCCTTCTCTGCAAAGACCAGGCTGCGGGCGGCATTGAGCAATCGATCCGACGAACCTTCGGGTGCAAGGCGAGTCAGAATTCGTTCGGGGATTCTTGCCCCCGCCAGTTCCTGTGCGAGACTGAGCGCAAGGAACGTTCCAGTTTTGGCGCCAGCTCGACTCACGAGGTCCAGGAATGCGTCGAAGTCAATTTGGTCGCGGCTGGTTTCAAGCAATTCCGCGATGTCACAACTCGCCCGGAGCCCGATGTCGAACTGATGGTGCTGAGACGTGTGGATGCAGAGATGGAACAGGAGGTCTCCGAGTCCAAGACCGTGAAACCTGAGGGGCCCCTTTTCGACGGTTCGAATCCGATTCCAGAATTCTGAGGGATTAACGCGGTAGTTGTCGGCGGGACGGGACAGATTCCAATGGACTTCAACCCGAATCCCGCTCCCGTTTACGAACGGCTTCAAGTGATGACTGATGGTGGCCTCTGCTTCAACCGGGATGGACGAGGTCGAATTGAATCGCAGCGTATTCATAAGATCCGACGCCTGTTGAAGGCAGGACCGGGGGACCATTACGTCGACGTCTCCGACGTACCGGGCAGAAGGATCTCGATAGATCTCCCCAATCAGATGCACGCCCTTCAGAGCGAGCAAAGGTATGCCGGCTTCCTGGAACGGTTTCACAATCTGGAACAGCTGCTTCTGGACCAAAAGGTTTCGACAACCGTTCCGGCGGTAATCCGCCGTGAGTTGGTTTTTCACAGCGACCGGGATTACGTCCCACAGGCCCCTCAGCCGGGTGTAGACATAGGGGGAAATCCGGGACGCGCTCGCGACTGATAAGAGGCCATTCCAGTCTTGATGCGACGCTCGTGGCAGTGCTTTGCGCAGCAACTGGAGGTCGGCAGCCTTGAGGATGCTGACTAAGAGTTCAGTCCCTTGCATCCGAGGATCACCTCGGTAGGCGCTACATTTCGAAATACCTTGATCACGCATGCATCTGCCTGTAGTCCCAGGACGGATATTCTGTGAAGTGCGGCCGTCAAAAAGGGAGAGACTCGGGCCGGGTTTTTCCCGGTTCCGTGATTGTCGAAAGCGTGAGCCACAGGCCTGCTATCTGGCCGCACAGCGAACCCTCGTTACTGAACGCTCAGTATATCGTGTGAAGGAGGACGTTTGCTCGATGGTCTGGCAGCCACGGAAGCTGCAGGGCCGGATTTCCGAAACTTCGAGTTAGCCGGCGAGAACCCATAGGGTCTGTGGCGGAGGCGCTTTCTGCATTAGTGGAGCGTGATCCTATGGAGAACCAACCACAAAAGTGGAAGCTTGTTACATAGTGTCAAGATTCAGCAGTCTTATATCCGATCGTGTAAACTGCAGCCGGATGCCTCGAAGTAATAGTCCTGATCGCAGTTGAGGCTCGGGAAGATTGATCCTGCCGGTCTCGACAGCGTTTTGGAATACCTGTTGCTTTCAGGTATTCAGATCGTGATGTTTGCCCCCGTCTGCGTGGGGCGAAATGGGTTGTTGGTTTTGCTGACTCTGAAGGAAGAACGATGAAGAGATTCACTTGGGCGCTTTTCACTGTAGCAACGTTTGCTGTGTTTTCCTCGATGACTTTCGCCGGGCCGGTTGAGTTGGGTGTCTCGATTGACCTGACTTACACCGGTTACACATTCGATCCTCCTCAGACAATCGACAAATACCTGCAAGTTGGAACGGAAGTGTACCACTTCGATAACGGGGCGGGCATGTTCGACTTTGAGACCACTTCGACCCCTGCCGTCACTGTTCAGACCTTTTGCGTCCAGTTGGGCGAGAAGATCGGTGACCCGACTGCCCCGGACCCTTTGACCGGTAGTTATCTCCCGGTAAGTCCCAGCGGATACACGAATTCAACGGGGCCTCACTATTTTGGGTCTCAGAATGTTGGCCTGATTACGGCCGATGAGGCTGAACTCCTGGGCAAGCTGTGGACAAATGTAATCGAAAAGAGGGGCGTCCATGATGCTGTCACTTCGGCCGCTTTTCAGCTCGTTGTATGGGAATTGGTCTACGACAGCTACGACTCCACTCTAGCAGGCTCCGGGGGGTACGATGTCGGTGCTGCCTATTCCGGCTACAGCACAAGCTCCACATCTTCGACATTTTGGGCCGACAACACTGGGGGCAACGTTGCCACGGCAATCGGGCTGGCAAACGGCTGGCTGAAGAGTGCCGCTACTGACTCCTCCTGGACAGATTCAAGCACGCTCTTCGTTTTGACGAATCAAAGCAGGCAGGATCAGATCACCGGCTATAGCGTTCCCGAGCCAAGCTCGCTCCTGCTTTTGGGGTTTGGCCTTCTCGGAGCCGGCTTTGTCCGTCGCCTTCGGGCCTAGTACGAAGCATTCCGGGCGACCTCCGGTCATCAGCGGTAGCCACCTGCCGCTGTAGGCGGAAGTCTCGCTAGCAGTCTCGGTATCGGTCTTCCTTGTGAATCAGCTTGGCGAAAGGCGCGGCGACTGGAAAGTCGGCGCGCCTTCGCCATTTCTCTCTGGCGCCCCATCCACTCGCCCAATTTCGGCACAATTGCTGAACGGAATTGAAGCGTCACGACTTAGGGTCATCCACTGTTGCTTTGGATGTATCCGCGGGGCAGGTAATTCTCGTCCTTCCGCCGTTTTGCCGCGGTCCATCCATCTCCGTTTGGAATCGGGCAGGCGCGGTTTCCTGTTCTGAAGTCCGCACCCCCCTGTGCTAAATTACTCTACGTCTTCTGGGGGGACGGGGCAGGTCACATTGTCCCCGGATAATGTAAGTGACAGGTGCGAAGCTTGGATTACTTGCAGTTGCCACTGTTCGGTTTCACGGTTGGCGTGCTGGTAGGAATGACGGGAATGGGCGGAGGAGTGCTGGCGACACCCTTCCTGATCCTGGTTGTCGGCTTACCTCCTTCTGTTGCCGTGGGAACGGACCTGGCGTATGCCGGCTTGACCAAGATTGCGGGAGCGTTTCAGCACTGGCGTCAGGGAACCATCGACACCCGCCTCGTGCGAGACCTCGCGCTGGGCAGTGTCCCCGCATCGATCGTGGCCGTCGAACTCCTGGTCTGGTTGCGCCATCGGAATCCCGAACTCGTCGAACGCTCCCTGGGACGGTTGATCGGTCTGGCCTTGCTGCTGGTAGCCTTCTCCATGTTATGGCGCCTCGTCCGCAGGGAAAGTCATCAGGGCGAAACCAAAGCTGCCCGGAAGCACAATCGCAACCGCGTGATTGCAATCGGCGCGCTGGGCGGGTTCCTGGTCGGTTTGACCTCGATCGGCAGTGGAAGCGTGATCCTGGCCCTGCTGGTTCTGACCGCCGCGACTTCGACCGATCGCCTGGTGGGCACCGACATCGCTCATGCCGCAATCCTGGTCGGAACCGCAGCCGTCGGGCATTTCTTCATCGGCGACATCGATTTCCGTCTGGTAGCGCTCTTGCTGATCGGATCAATCCCCGGCGTGCTACTGGGTAGCCGCCTGACCGTACAACTGCCGGAACGGCTCCTCCGCGGGCTGCTTGCGAGCCTGTTGATTCTGTGCTCGATCCCAATGCTGAGGGGGTAGGGCAAGCGTTCGCGCTTGTCTCGTTGAGATGGCTGATTTCGGTGGGGTTCCTGGTTCCTGCATTTTAGAACGGGGGTGAAGCGAGCGCGGCTCTGGACGTTCACACGACACCAGGAGAGATTTCGGAGGACGTGCTTGAGGGGAGCATCTGAGGCCATTTCCTGTTGTTTTGGCCCTGAAAGGACCGGATCATCTCAGCCCAGGGCCAAGCGAAGCGCGATCCTGGGAAACCGATTGCTCGAAACCCGATATCCGAAACTTCGAACGACGAAGCCGAACGCCGAACTCGAAGGTCGAAACCGACGTGCGAAGTGCGAACTGAAGAAACTCAAACCCTGCTATCATTTCACTCGTAACCCATTGAAGCCTATGAAATACAGGGTATTGATCGAAGTGGATGAAGACGGGATCTATGTTGCGGAGGCTCCTTCTCTGCCCGGATGTATCTCTCAGGGAACGACGAGAGAGGAAGCGTTGGTCAACATTCGGGAGGCCATCGAACTGTACCTCGAAAGTCTAAGAGAACACGATGAACCCGTTCCTCCCTCGATCTCGGAAGAAGTGGTTGAGGTGAGCATCTGACGCGACTTCCCGTTGTTTCCGGTCGGGAAGTTGTACGGGCGTTCTCGAAGCTTTCTTATCAACTGGATCGCCAGCGCGGCAGCCACATGATTCTTCGGCAGACCACACCGCCCCATCGGCGCCTCGTCGTTCCCGACCATCGAGAGATCTCAAAAGGAACCCTGAGAGCGCTGATCCGCGAAGCCGGCTTAACCGTGGAACAGTTTCTCTCCCTTCTTTGAAAAGAAATCCCGCTGCGGCACATGGTCACATTCCCCACATGGTCGGCCGGGGGCACGCATTTCAGTACGTGAGCAATGCCCGTCAACGAAACCGATTTGCGGCCCTGAAAGGGCCGGATCATTTCAGCCCAGGGTGAAGCGCAGCGCGACCCTGGGAAACCGAGCGCCCTGACGAAGCTGGCGCCCTGTAAGGGCGCGATCCTCGGGGGTGAATCGGAAGACGGCCAATCGCTCGAAACCCGAAACCCGAAACTCGAAACTACGAACGGCGAATGACGAAGTCGAACGACGAAACCGAAGTGCGAAGTGCTAACTGAAAACCCCAAACCCCAATTCACAAATGTCCTGGGATTACCTGATCATCACGGCATCGAGTGACCGCCAGGCCGACGCCTACCGCGAGCAACTCTCCCTGCGGCAGGAACTGGGCTTTCTGGCAGGGATCTGTAACGTCCTGGTTGTCCCCGACCCTGACGGTTGCCGGGTCGGCAGCGGCGGCAGCACCCTGTTCTGCCTGCTCGAGGTGCTGAATCGAGAACTGGAGGAGGATTCCGACCGCAAGGGCGATCGCGGCGCCTGGCTCGAGGTTCTCGAGTCGCTGCGAATCCTGATCGTCCACGCGGGCGGGGATGCCCGCCGGCTGCCTCCCTATGGGCCGTGCGGCAAGAGCTTTGTCCCTCTGCCGGTCGAGTCCGCCCGGGCCGTGCCGGTCACCGTGTTCGATCGGCAGTTGCCCATCTACCTGGGCATCCCGGAGCCGCAGACCGGGCGTGGGCAAGTGATCATCACGTCGGGCGACGTGCTCCTGGATTTCGATCCGGAAAGCCTGGAACCCACCGGACCTGGTTTGACCGGCCTGGCAACCTATGCTGATCCGGCCCTGGCCGCCAATCACGGAGTTTACTCTCGCGACCCCGAAGGACGGGTCAGGCGCTTTCTTCAAAAACCTTCCGTCGAGGACCAGGTGCGCCTGGGAGCGGTTACCCGGTTCGGGAAGTCGCTGCTGGATATCGGAATTTTCAGCTTCGACGCTGAAACGGCACTCCGCCTGTTGGAACTGATTGGCCCTCGGCCATCGGAATCGGGAGAACTCCTGCCCCGCTCGGAACTGACGGCCGCGATCCTGGACAAGGGGCTCGACTTCTACCGGGAGATCTGTTGCGCAATGGGATCCGAGACCGACCTTGCTGCCTACCGGGAGGAAGCCCGGCGCAGCGTTTCCCGTTTCGGTGATGCTGATCTGGAAGCACTTTTTGCGCACCTTGGTGAGGTTCCCTTCTCCTGCCAGGTGGTCAATCGGTGCGGCTTCTTCCACTTCGGCACGCTGCGCCAGTTGGTGACCAGCGGTTCCGAATTGGTGAGCCGTGAGCAGGGATTCTCCTCGTTTGACCACTGTCTCAGCATCCAGAACATCACCGAGGAAGGCGACATCGACGGAAGCCGTTCCTGGGTGGAAGGTTGCCGGGTTCGGGCCGATCTTCAACTTGGCGGAGACAACGTCCTGGTGGGCCTCGACCTCGATCGACCGATCGAAATTCCTCAGGGAGCCTGTTTCGATGTGACTCCGGGAACGTCGAAAACGGGCCAACTCTGTTGGTTCGTCCGCTGCTATGGGATGGATGACACCTTCCAGCAGTCATTTGCCGATGGCATCGTCTTCTGCGGCCTGCCGATGGACGACTGGATGGTGTCGATGGATGTCGATCCTGTGTCGATCTGGGATGCAGGAGTTCCCCCGGAGGAGCGGACCCTCTGGACCGCACGGCTGTTCCCTGCAATCGTCGAACCGGCTTCCTGGGATTCGTGGGTTTGGATGGTTGACCCGGCAGCCGCTTCAACCGCCGAGAAGGCGGTCTGGCGGGAGGCGCAGCGATTCAGTTGCGCGGAAATTGCCGAACTGGCCGAACAGGAATCGTTCCACGAGCGGCGGCTGGCCAATCGTGCCTGGGAACTACGCTCGATGATTCCCTCACTGTTCCGCCTCGACAGTGGATTCTCTGCCCGGGAGTTGGCCCTGGTGCTTTCCAGATTCGATGCCGGCGATCGAAAGGCATTTGTCGCCGAAATCCTCAACGAAGCATTCCGGCAGTTCGGCGAGACGAGCGGGGCCTGGAAGCTGGAACGGCTGGAGCTCTCCCGCATTTTCCACAGCCTCGGCTCGGCGATGCAGTTGCTGCCTCCACAGGTCGCAGCCGAAACTTCGACCGGCGTCGAAAGGTTACTCGACGACGAGACCAGAACCTGGCTCGAATCGTTCGGAGTCGATTTCGGCGCCGCCGCCGAGTCCGGCGATGACTGGACGGTTACCCTCCAGAATCTGGCCTTTACCAATCTGAGCCAAACTATTTTGTTGGGGGACCGAGCGAAGCTTGATCCCCCGAGAATATCGATCCGCAGCGACGAAATCATCTGGGGGCGCGCGCCGGCGAGGCTCGACCTGGGCGGCGGCTGGACCGACACGCCGCCTTACGCCCTGGAAAACGGGGGATGCGTGCTGAACGTGGCGGTCAACCTGAACGGCCAGCCCCCCATCCATGCCTACGCCCGGACCTGTTCCGAACCGCACATCAAGTTGACCTCCATCGACCACGGCGTTTCGGTCACGATCCGGGAACTGGAGGAACTGCATCAGTACCGGACCGACGGGTTCGGCCTGGCCAAGGCCGCGCTGGTGCTCTCCGGATTCTCGACCGAAACCGGGACCTGGCCTCGAGGTGTGACCACTCTCGAGCAGATCCTCGAGCACTTTGGAGGCGGAATCGAGCTGACCACGCTGGCGGCAATTCCCAGTGGCAGCGGCCTGGGAACATCGAGCGTCATGGCGGCCGTCCTGGTCGCGGTCCTGGCGCGTTTGACGGGCAGGGAACCGACCCAGCGGGACCTTTTCAACCGGGTGCTGCAACTCGAGCAGGAACTGACCACCGGCGGCGGCTGGCAGGACCAGATCGGCGGCTGCGTCGGCGGCACGAAGCTGATCACCACGCGGCCGGGACTAGTGCCCGACCCCATGATCCACTTCGTCCCGTCGGACCTGATCGAGCCGACAAAGAACGGAGGACAGACCCTCCTCTTGTACACCGGAATCCGCCGCCTGGCCAAAAACATCCTCCACGAAGTCGTCGGCCGCTATCTCGACCGCAACCGGGAGACCCTGGCCACCTACCGCAACCTCCAGGCCCTCCCCCACCAACTCGCCGACGCCCTCTCCCGAAGAGACATGCCCGGCTTCGGCAAACTGATCGGCGAATCCTGGGAGCTCAACAAAGAACTGGACCCCAACTCCACCACCCCGGAGATCGAATCCCTGCTGGAACAACTCCACCCCCACATCCAAGGAGCCAAACTCCTCGGCGCCGGCGGCGGAGGCTTCCTGGCCATGATCTGCAGTTCATCGGAGTCAGCCCGGCATGCTCGACGGATCCTTAGCAATAACAAGATCAATGACCGAAAACGCTTCTTCGACTACTCGATCAGTCAGGATGGTCTTGAACTGAGCGTGTGTTGATGTGGTGAGTTTTCAGAAGATGGGTTTGATTGGAAGCGTCTTCAAAGGATATCAGCAGATTGGGGAGGGACACCAGGATTCCGGGGGTGACTTGCCCCCCGGGGGGAGGGATTGTGTGAATTGGCACCGACCCGAAGGCCCGAAATCCGGAACTCCGAACGGCGAAACCGAATTCCGAAGGCGAACGATGAAACCGAAGTGCGAAGTGCGAATTCAATTGCTGCATTGCCACCAGGGGCGCAAGATTCGAAACTGGAAGCCCTGAACGCCTAAGCCGAAAATCGAAGTCGAAGGTCGAAACCGAACGGCAAAGTCCAAACTGAAATCCTCGACTCCCTAGATTCCTGAGATAATCAAACCAAATGACAAAACGATTGACAGCGGTGATCGAACGCGAAGGAGACGGCTATGTCGCACTTTGCCCCGAGGTGGATGTCGCCAGCCAGGGACAAACGATCGACGAGGCCCGAGAAAATCTCCGGGAGGCCGTAGAATTGTTCTTCGAAACCGCCTCGGCCGAGGAGGTACGGCAAAGGCTCCACGAAGAAGTCTACGTGACAAGCTTGCAGGTAGCCGTTGGGTAAGCTCCGAACTCTTTCGGGAAAAGAGGCCTGCGCTATTTTGGAAAAACACGGCTTTCGCGAAGTCAGGCGCCGCGGAAGTCACGTGGTGATGCAACTTCAGTTGGCCGGTTCCACGGTGACTGTGCCAGTTCCGCAGCACAGTGAGTTGCGCAAAGGTACGTTGCTTTCCATTGTTCGCCAGTCCGGCCTCCCGAAAGAAGCATTTGAGTAGGTAGATGCTCGTTGAGTCTTTCTCCCCCGTAGCGCGAGCTTCCAGCTTGCGACCATGGAGAGGACAAGCGATTAGAAATTCTGAAGAACCTTGATGAACGACGAGATCTTCAACCGAATCCAGGCTGCCATTCAAGAGACGACGGGAATTGCATTCGCTTATCTGTATGGATCGTTTCTGGAACGGGATTCCAACCGTGACATCGATGTCGGAATCTGGCTGGGGGAATCATCCTGCAAGGACTGCGGTGATCTTCTCAATCATCTTCACTCCCGTCTGGATGATTTGAATGTCCCCGTCGACCTGCGAATCTTGAATGATGCCCCCGTCACGTTCCTCTTCCATGTCCTGAAGGGGCGCTTGATCGAAGTGCGTGACGAAGAAGTCCACGATCGGGTGTTTGAAGAGACTCTGAGAACCTATCTCGACGTGGAACCTCTCTTGCGTCGTGCAACAGTGGAGGCTTTCGGGGAATAATGCTGAATCCGGACTTGATTCGCTCGCGGTGTCAGGAAATTGAGGCATCCGTTCAGAGGCTGGAGAAGATCGCCGGCCTTTCCGAAGAGGTCTTCCTCGGGAACAACGATCTGCAGGATATCGCCTGCTATCGACTGTTGGTGGCAATAGAAGCCGCGATTGCTCTTTGCTACCACGTCAGTGCAAAAACCGTGAGAAAGGTCCCGGAAGGCTATGCCGCCTGCTTCAAACTCCTGGCGGAAGAAGGCTGGGTGACGCCTGATCTTGGAGAGCAGCTCCAGAGAATGGCGCGCTTTCGGAATATGCTGATCCACGTCTACTGGGAAGTCGATCATCACCAGGTTTACAACATCATTCAGGAGCACCTCAACGACCTCCGGGCGTTCACCCGTGCAATTGTCGGGAGGATGAACCCAAAGTAGGACCAGCGTCCAGATGCTGAATCATTCGAAACCCTGAACCCGAAAAGGTTTTCTCGAACTCGTTGACTGTGCTATTTTTTGAACTATGAAGGGATTGGAGCGCATCACAATCAACCCTCATGTATGCTTGGGACAAGCTACCATCCGGGGCATGAGAATCACTGTGAGCGTTGTCCTTAAGATGCTCGCACAAGGTCGGACTGCTCAAGACGTTGTTGCCGCCTATCCGGAACTCGAAGAAGAGGATGTCCGCCAGGCAATACAGTATGCGGCTTGGCTGGCGTCGGAACAGATCGTTTCCCCTCCGGCCGCTTGAACGTGGGTCCCCTTAGATTTCTCGCGGACATGAATATTTCGCCGGCGACGGTAGACTCCCTGAGAGATGCCGGTTGGCAGGTGCTGAGAGTGTCCGCAGTTTTGCCCGCCTCTGCTAGCGACGAAGAGATCCTCGACTGGGCGTGGGCCAAAGGGATGGTTCTGATTACACAGGATCTGGATTTCTCACGATATTTGGCCATCAGTGGAAGATCCGGTCCGAGCGTCATTAGGAGAATGTTGTGAAACGAGCACTGGTTTGTGGCGCAGGTGGATTCATCGGTTCCCACCTGGTCAAGCGCCTCGTCAATGAAGGCTACTGGGTAAGAGGCGTCGACCTGAAACATCCCGAGTTTTCTCCCACTGCAGCCGACGATTTTTGTGTTCTGGACCTGCGGGAGCCTGAGAACTGCAAACAGGCGGTCCACGGGCCGAACGGAGGATTCTTCGACGAGGTCTATCAACTGGCGGCCGACATGGGCGGAATGGGATTCATCGATTCCGCCGAGTGCGAAATCATGCGCAACAGCGCCCTGATCAACATTCACATGATCGATGCCAGCGCCCGAGCCGGCGTTCCACGATACTTCTTCTCTTCCTCCGCCTGTGTCTATCGCGACATGACCAAGGACGAACCCGAACTGTCCGAGGACGAGGCCTACCCGGCTCTGCCCCATAACGAATACGGCTGGGAGAAGTTCTATGCCGAGCGGACCGCCATGGCCTACGGCCGGCGCTACGACATGGCAATCCGGATCGCCCGTTTCCAGAACTGTTACGGACCCGAAGGGACCTGGCGAGGCGGTCGGGAGAAAGCTCCCGCCGCCATGTGCCGCAAGGTAGCCGAGATTGAAGACGGCGGAACCATAGAAGTCTGGGGCGACGGCACCGCAATGCGAGCCTACACCTACATCGAAGACATGCTCGACGGAATCCGCCTGCTCATGCAGTCGAACTTGGAGAACGGCGTAAACATCGGCCGCCGGGAATACGTTTCGGTAGATGAACTGGTTGAAACGGTAGCCTCCGTTGCTGGAAAGAAGGTCAACATCCGCCACGTAGAAGGACCGGTAGGCGTAAAAGCAAGAAATTTCCGCGCTGACCGAATTTCAGAGATCGGATGGAAATCGAGATTCTCGCTTCAAGACGGGATAGCCAAAACGTACCCGTGAGTGGAGCGGCAGGTTACCGAGGGCGGAACATAGAGTTTCACTACCAGTAGACGTGCCTTTCGCGCTGATCGAACTAAGAAATTGAGCTAAAGGTGAAGTGTTTCGATTAAAGGTTATGTTGGCGGTTACCAGTCGTCATCGAAGATAAGATAACCTGTTAGACCCTGATTAACCATGGGCGAGACAAAGAAGAGACTCGCAATCCTGGGGTTTGGGAGATCCGGAACGACATGGATTTCCGACATATTGTCCAAGGCCGCTGGGGGCCTGATTCTATTCGAACCTTTGCACCCGGCAGTTTTCCCGGAATCTCGAGATCTTGTCTACCGTCCGAATGTCAATAAGGAGCAGGCCTTGGTCATTCGAAACCATGTCGACAAGGCGGTTTCGGGAGCAGTCCGAAGTAAATGGCTTCTTAGAAATCATCTGGTCGGCAGTATTGATCAAGTTACTGAGGAATTTTCAGATCTTGTTTATGATAATTGCAAAATTATTGGATTTAAAGAAATTAGGCTTAATATGCCGATTGGTCTGTTTATTAATGATCTTTCCTGCCGAGTCGTATTTGTAGTTCGAGATCCTCGGGCAGTAATCGCATCTATAGTGCGAAGAAGCCGTTTTTGGGAAGAGTTCGGTTGGGATTTCCATTGGGGCGCATTCCTTGAGAGAGTTATATTCTCTGAGGAGTTTAGTGAAAGATTTAAGAAGTTCAGAGATAATATTAGAAACAATCGCTATTCAAAACTTGAAAAGATAGCATTAATGTGGGCGGCGACGCACTCTATTGCCGTGGAGAGGTTGCGTTCTGAGGATGTGTGCTGTGTTAAGTACGAAGATTTCTATCAATCACCATTCGATGAAACGAGAAAACTCCTGAATTATGTTGGTGTCAATCAGGATATTCATCCGTCTTACATATTCACTCCGTCTCTTATGACTCACAGGACTCTGCATGGCCTTTATAGATGGGCTGAAATAGTCGAGGACCGATCCTTCCCATTCTTTTGGAGCGGAACCCTATCTAGAGAGAATGTGAGAGATATTGATGCGGTCGTTGCCGAGTCTGGCCTGAGCTACCCAATCTTGGGCGGTTAAAGAATGCTTTTTCTAGAATAGCTAGTATACGTGATAAGTTTAAATGGAATCGGGAATTTAGTTGCGGAAGCTGTTCGGAGGATCTCTTTATGGATTGGGATTGAGAAGAGTATTGGTGTAGCGTTAGCAACTAACTGCGTAGCGATTGCGAGCGGTCCACTTGTCGCGATAATGGTCGCACTTCATTTTTCGCCAGCGGCGCAGGGATATTACTATACGTTTGCCTCTTTTGTCTCGATGCAGTCGTTATTTGAGTTGGGAGTTGGCCAAGTGATTGTGCAGTTTGGCAGTCACGAGAGGGCTTTGTTGAATTATGGATCCAACGATGGGCTGACGGGAGATCGGATTGCGCTTGCACGATTCCGATCATTGGTGCAATCGGCCGTACGGTGGTATGCGTCCGCCGGAGTCCTGTATCTTGGAATAGTTGGCGCAGGTGGTGTTGCTTTTTTTTCGAGAGCGGGTAGCGACGGTATTTATTGGTTGTGGCCCTGGTTGTGCATAGTGATAGTCAGTTGCTTGAATTTCCTTTTGGTACCCTTGTATCAGACTTTACTGGCAGTCGACGAGGTGGTTTCTTACTGGCGACAGCGATTGGGACAGCGGATTGTTTATGTGACGTTGATCTGTGCAGCGATCGCATTGGGCGCTGGCTTATGGGCGCTGGTGGTTGCTTCCGCGAGTAGCGTGATTTGGGGCAGTCTGTACCTGAGAAGAACACATTGGCCGCTCATCAAGGGCAGTTTTGTGGCTTCGGCGGAATCGGGGATGAACTGGAAAGAAGAGGTGTGGCCGATGCAGTGGCGGGTAGCTGTGTCATTTGCCAGTGGATACCTTGTGAGTTACGCTCTCACTCCGCTGGCATTCCTCGCCTCCGGACCAGTATTGGCGGGTAAGGTTGGAATGACAATCTCGATTCTAAGCGTCCTGAGTGCAGTGGCCGCGAACTGGTTGAGTACGAAGGTTCCCCGGTTCGGGATGTTTGTCGCCCGGGGCGAAGTGGAGCGATTGAACAGGGAGTTTGGTGCTGCGTTGGGACAGGCCGCAATTGTGGCGTCGGCTGGCAGTATCGCTGTTTCGGTGGGCCTTGTCGTCGGAGCATGGCTGCACCTTGGCTTTGTGGGAAGGTTGTTGTCTCCGGGAGGAGCTGTGGCTGTGCTGCTTGGTGGGGTGATAGGCGTAATGGTGCAAGGGTTGTGTGTGTACTTTCGTGCGTTCAAGCGGGAGCCATTAGCAGGGTTTCTGTTCGTGAATGCGATTCTTGTTGTTGTTGTGTCCTATTTTGGGGCGAGGTTTTGGGGAGGTCTCGGGTTGGGGCTTGGCTATCTTGGCGTTTCATTGCTCCTCCAGGCACCGGGTGCGTACTGGGTCTACCATAACTTCCGCTACAGGGCTGACAGAGTGACCGCAGCGTAATTATCGTTCAACTCGGTTGGCTGAGTCCGCTATCGTGGGAATCGGGGGCGTTTAGGAGTGATTCAGGTTGGGTTGAAAGAGTGACTCTAGGCCACTCGAGGTAGGGGTATATTCTGACTAAGGGCACGGTATCTAAGTGGATCAGCCATGGGCTGAGTCAGTTTGTCTCAAGTAGATCTGTCACCTCGAAACTTCTGGTTGAATACGCAAAACGGCGCGTCATCACAGATTTTTGTGAGAGTCTAGTTGGGGAGTCGGTCGGTAGAGCGCTTCTCGCTTTTCATGTCGCGCCTCTACTCCCAGTTCCGAATCTTCGAGACCGAACTCGCTTTCACAGTCGAGGCCGAGCCCAGGAGATTGCACACTGTCTTAATCGAATGGGTTATGTTGTAGATCTAGTCAACTTTGACAACAACTCATGGCGCCCGAGGAAGCAGTATGACCTCTTTGTAGGCCATTCTGGACATAACTTCATTCGACTATCGGAAGCGCTGGATAAGAATACTGTAAAAGTTTATCTTTCCACGGGCCTCTACTGGAAGGCCGCAAATGTAAGTGAGGCGAAACGAATCTACGACCTCGCAGTTCGCCGCGGGTACCTCTTACCTCCAGACCGTCCAATCACCGCAGGAGAAGAGGAGGCTAACCAGATCGCCGATGCAATCATTTGTCTGGGAAATCGAAATGTTCTCGAATCGTATGCTGGATTTAAGAATGTTTTTGCATTTGACTCGGCGGTCTTTCCGGTTGCCTATGACCTGCCTGCGATTACCAAAGCAGATTTCCAGTCGGCGCAAAGTCACTTCCTGTTCTTTAGCGGAGATGGAAATATCCATAAGGGGTTAGACCTTCTACTCGAGGCGTTTTTCGATTCAACATCCCATCTGCATATCTGCCAGCGACTTGACGCAGGGTTTGCAAGAATCTATCAACAGGAACTTGAAGCTGAGAATATTCATTATCATGGGTTCGTGGAAATGAGATCTCGGGAATTCAAGGAACTCGCAAGTATTTGTGCCTGGACAATCTCTGCAACCTGCGCTGAGGGTCAACCAGGTTCCGTCCTCGAATCCATGGCGCATGGTCTAGTCCCCATTCTTCCTAGTCAAGCGAATATAGATATCTCGGATTGTGGGCTTGACTTGGGGGACTGTTCGATCGAATCAATTTCCTCAGCTTGCGGACGAGCTCTCCAGATGTCTTTCGAGAAATACCGAGACTTGCGCACCAAAACGATTAAGAGAATCCGAAGCCATTTCACTTTAGATAGGCATAATGGCGACTTTATTTACTCGTTGCGGAGAGTACTGACTCGAAGTTAATTCAACGTATATGATGTGCATTGCGTTATAAAACTACGTAGATTAAAATTCTAGAACTAGATTTATAACGTATTATTTTATGACAACATGAAATCTAATATTTACAGTAAATGCGGGATGAAGTAAATTTATTAGCAGGACTCTTCATCTTCCTGCCTGTGCAAGATTGAACGGTCAACGTGCCGTTGTTGACCAAATGCGATGCCGATTGTCTATTTTAGATTAGAACTCCCAAGCTAGCGAGATATAGAATGAAAGCTGTGTGGCCGTGGCTCGAAGAGGTTTCGTAATTTTGACAGATGTGCTGGAGGAGACGCCATGCCGTTTATCAGCCGAAAGGCCAAGCTTCAGTTGTCCGAAGAGCAAAGAAGGGCTTTGGAGTGACTGTCCCGGTCCCGGACGGCCAAACATGCGACCGTCACCCGTTCTCAGATGTTGCTGGCCTTTGAGGCCGGGGAAAGCATCTCGGCCATCGCCCGCAAAATGGGCACAACCCGAACGAAGGTAGATTGGTGTATCCGAAAGGCGTTGTCGCAGGGGGTGGATACGGCACTGGGAGATCACCCCGGCGACGATCAGCGACGAAGCCCGAGCGTGGGTCGTGGATCTGGCGTGTCAGAAACCGACCGATCTGGGGTACGCCGTTGAACTGTGGACCTACGCAGCCTTGGCCCGACATATCCGTCGGAATGCCCACGCAGCAGGATATCCGCATCTGGAGCGGGCCGGTAAAGCATTGGTGTTCGGCATCCTGAAGGCGGACGCCGTGCGCCCTCAAAAGATTCGCTATCTTCTGGAAGCCCGGGACCCGGAGTTTGAGAAGAAGAAAGCGCAGATTCTGGTGGTCTACAAGGAGGTAGCACTGATTAACGAATCGAAAGTGGTCGGCGAACGGACGATGGCCACGGTGTGTGTGGACGAAAGACCGGGGATCCAGGCGCTGGCTACGACTCTAGCCGATTATCGTTTTCGAGCGGGCGAACTGGCGCGTCGGGGGCTGGACTCGGAATACATCCGTCATGGCACCCCTGCGGCTGTTGAGTGGCCTCGATCTGCACACGGGCCAGGGTCCTGGGGTCTGGTGCGCGAGCGAAACCGCAGTCAAGAGTTCATTGAGCTGCTCGAACTGCTGTACCGCTCCTACCCGGAGGATTGGAAAATCCGCGTGGTTCTCGACAATCACCCCTCCCACTTTTCGAAGGAGATGCAACGCCATCTGGCCAACCGACCCAACCTGGTCTTTACGCCGAAACACGGATCCTGGCTGAACTTGATCGAGGTCTTCTTCAGCAAAATGACGCGCTCCTTCTTGCGTGGGCTGCGAGTTAGCTCCCAAGCGGAGTTGAAATCACGCATTGAACAATACCTCGAAGAAGTTAATCTGGATCCGGTAGTCTTCCGCTGGAAATATCAAGTGGACGAAGTCCATGTGTAGCTTCATTGAAGCTCTATTTTATGAACGCTGTACTGGCTAGATTGTAGCGTCTTGAGGCGCCTGGTTATAGGCTAGATTGTTGGCGGTGCCTTGGTAAACGGGAGAAAACTTGCGGTTCGTGAGATCAAGAGAGAAAGTTGAAAGTTTAGTGAGGCTTTTGTTGCTGGTGCTTCTCGTCTCTGCGGCTGTTACAACTTCCGGTCACCAATGGACTTTCTTCAGAGGTAGCCTAATAACGCTGTCGGGATTAAAGGGATCGTCTGTGCTGACGGCGAAGAATGGACCACCTGAGGTCTTCGGTAATCAACGGCTCGCAGGTGAGGAAGTCTGTAGTGAAGCGAGGTCATTTCTGGAGGCGGTCAGTCGGGCACCCGGGGACGCCAGATTGATGAGAATTAAATCTCATCTGAGCTTGCTTTGCGAGTCTGACAGGCTACGCCTTGCTCGATTCCGCAGGAATGCGTCTTTTGGGAACAGAAGAACTATTGCTGACCTTTGTTACGAGGTGGAGATCCTAGATCGCTTGGGCCTGTCTGTAACGCCGATCGCTAACGAGGAGATGGCGCTCAAGGTAAGTTCAATCTTTGCCCATTGGGGACGTGCGGTGTTGGAACAGGACGGAGATATCGAAAAGGCATTCCGTTTCTTCAGGATCGCGAATAGGATCTCTGAGAAGTATGATCCGACGAAGGCGGAAATGTACCGGTATGAGTGCTTGGAGTCAGTGAAGAGTATCTCCTTTTCTACTAGCTCCTATAATGCGTGTGAGGCATTCGACAGGGCGAACCCAGGCGTGCTGTCAAAGACGTTACTTGGCAGATATTATTATGTTAGAGGAAAGTATAGTTTAACTATAAAGTATCTCGCAGAAGCTATTGATTTGGATGAAAAACTAGGCGAAAGCTATTATTGGCTCGCCAGAACTTATAATGATGATGGCGATCGGGATAAAGCTCTTTTTATTCTAAGAAAGGGTATTCGCAACGCACCGGGATTCTCAGGCAATTACTCCCTTCTATCTGACTTGGAAACCGGTGAGAGGTAGATCTCAGAGGAATAGTGACGTTTTTGGGAGTGTTTTGAAGGTGTGAGTCAAAGAGGTTGTGGATTACGTGCAAGTGCATAGGAGCTTTAGTAAGGATTATCAACGGAGAGTTCCGAGCCTTGATGGATTCCTGTTAAGAAAGACGGAGTGGTTTCAGAATCCATCGGACAGGTTGTTGGCCAGGTGTCTGGTCGCGGGAGTGCCTTTGGTTGCTTGTCTAACTGTCTTGGCAATTGGCCGGCCAAGCCACGATAGCTTCTTCTGGTTGGGGTTGACGCTGTTTATTTGCTTGACGGCCCTTGTAATCGAAGGCGTATTCGGTCTGGGGAGACATGGGGATGCTGCAGGATTCTTTTTTGTCCTCGCTTTTCTAATTTGGTACGCATACCCACTAATGGTGAGCCTTGCTGGTTTGGGCGCCGAAACTCCTACCGAGTCGCCGGAGAATGTTGGACCGTTCATCTTGGCGTTGACCTGTATTGCATTGTTTCTGCTAAGTGGTATGGGAGCAATGTTTGTGGTGGACGTAATGTTGAACCTTCGCCGGAGACGATGGGTAAGACCTAGGAGGACGTGTAGGAAGCGACTGTTGGGTTTGGCTCTTTGCGCTTGCCTTGTTGGATTGTTGCCGTACTTCTTGTATGGAGAAAGCGTTGCAAGTGTGGTGAAGGCGGTTCTTGGGGGGCGGTCCGTTGTAAAGCCGTGGATTCAAGTTAGTCGATTTGGGAATGAAGCAAGCGCATTGGGTTACTTGTGTAGTAGTGGCTTGGTCGCGGGAACCGCACTACTGTGGAGCATACTGGAAGAGAAGAAGCTGAGAATTACGACTCGTACTGGAATCTTGATAATTGCTCTGTTTACCACTGCTCTCGTTTATCTTGATTTCGGTACGCGATCGATTGTCGCATTGGTGATTATACCGCCGTGCGGGCTTTGGTTGATGAAAATATGGAGAACGCACAAAGTAAAAGCTATTAGAATAGGAGTGAGCGCAACTTTCTTTATCATACTGTTAGTCCAGTTTCAGGTATTATTTCGGACTGAAAGGACGCGTGATAGCATCTCAACAGAAATTTGGGCAGATTGGCTCACGCTGAGAGGGACAATCGACTATTTTAGGGAAACGGTATTTGTCGTTCGGCTCGTGCCCGAAATGGTGCCATATCAGAATGAGAACATTCTTAAAACATTTCTAGTCTCACCGATCCCGAGATTTCTGTGGCCCAACAAGCCTGTGTCAGGGACAGTTTGGCTCTACAGTTTATTTCGATGGAATATTGACATTGATAAATCGGGAGGAAATATGTTGCCCGGTATCGTCGGCCAGTGGTATATGAGTTGGGGATGGTTGGGGGCTGTTTTCGGAGGTGCTTTACTAGGTTCAATCGTTAGGATTTTTGATCGTTTTGGCTTGAGAGCGTGGCGGCGAAGGAAACGGTACGAAACTTTGGTCATACTTTCGTTTGGCGTGTGGGTCTTTCTATCATTTAGACTATTAAGTCCAGGATTTCTTTACCCTGTCATCTTTCTTGGAGGAATTGTGTATATTAGCCAAAAGAAGAGGGTACTGTGCGAATCAGCGAAAATTTCCGAATCAACAATTCAGGATTGAGGGGCTGAGTCCTCCGCTGCGATCAGGTCTTTTCGACAAACCCAATCATACGAAGCTGGGCTCAGTCCCACTGTCCAAATTGGCGGAGATCTGAGAACCACCCCCGCGCCCTGACTGGGTTTCCGACTCGATTTTCGCGTTGTCCGTGTCCAGGCCTCCGATTTTGCTGTCCGGATTAGATGAAGGGAAGCGCTGGTTGAGCGGCCTCCGGCGGCTCGGGCGGGGATTCGAACGGCTCGTTCAGCCAGGCCATAAGTCGCGATGCACGAACAGATTCATGCGCAACAGCGCCGCCAGATTGGACAAGGACCAGTCGTAGGCCGACTTCAACTGCAGATAGCGCAGGATCAGCATGGCGATCAGTGCTGTCTAAACCTGGGTTTTCAGGGCATTCGGCGTGACGCCCACGAACGTCTTGATCTTCAGATTGTGCTTGAGGGCCTTGAACGAAAGTCGGTCAATTCGGCAAACCAGTCGTAGTCGTTGAAGCCTCGATCGAAGACCACGATGGTTCCGGCTGGGAAGTGCAGCTTGCGCGCCACCGACAGATCGGACGCCTTCCCTTCGGTAACGCAGGCAAAGGTGGGCAGATACCCGTCGTGATCCAACAGCAGATGGAGCTTGACGGCCCCTTTCGTGCGCTGGAACTGAGCCAAGTCGAATAGCGACGCGCACAGATCGATCACCGTGGCATCCAGACTCACCAATGGATTTTTGCCCGCCATAGGCGGGTGCGGCGCCGACCGACGGTCAAGGTTCGGCAGCGATCCAGCGGACGATGGAAAACCTGCTCGTACAGCTGCCAGGGACGGTGTTCGTTGGCATAGGCGAGGGTAGAACGCTTCGGAATCCGGATTCCGAGATGGCTCAGTTTGCCTTCGCAACTGGCCAGACCTCCACAGATTTCCCTTAGGCTGTGGGCTCTGCCCAGCTGGCAGAACAGCATGGAGACGAACTGGGTCCAGCAGGCGAAACCCCGGGCGTGACGCTCGGCTTTGGTCTCTCGGACCAATTCCTGGAACTCGAGACGCGGAAAATGCTGGAGAAGTTGACTGAAGATGCTGCGAAATCGGTTCACGGGCTGAGTACTCCTCTTTCGATCAGGTCTTTTTGCTAAACCCAATCGTACGAGGCGGGGCTCAGCCCCTCAATCCTGAATTTCTAATTCAAACAAGTGTGGCTCAGTCCCTCAATCTAGATTTCGAAATTTGGAGTGAGGCTAAGGTGGACAAGAGGGGCATGAGGCGCCATGGGTGCGGAGGCTGAAAAAGGCCTTCTCCTATAAGTTATTCGTGGGTTTTTTGAGGTAAGCGCATCTAAAGTATAGAGGGAGATAGCAGTTGAGGATAGGGATAAATCTTCTGCCTTTCGCACCTGGCCTGTCGGGCGGAATAGGATTGTATGCTTGTGAGTTGGTTGATACATTGTGTGAGATCGACTCGGAAAACGAATATTTCCTGTTTACAAACAGTCAGAATTGTGAAAAGTTTCAGCCGGGCAGGTCAAATGTCCAATCCTTGCGATTGCCAGTTAGGGCTCGTCCTCAGTTGTGGCGAATCTTGTGGGAGCAACTCACATTACCGGTCTTGTCCAGACGTCTACGACTGGATGTACTTCACTCTCCGGGCTACGTTTCTCCGATTTTCGCTACGGGCCCGACTGTCGTTACAATTTGTGACATGTTATATAGAGCCCATCCGGAGTTCGTTGGTCGTGCGAAGCTGGCGTACTGGCGACTGTTTGTCCCCCTTTCAGCGAAACGCGCGAGACGGGTATTGACAATCTCTGAATACTCTAAGCGTGACATCGTGCAATACTTGGACATTCCTCCGGAAAAAGTTGTGGTCACTCCGTTGGCTGTGCACGAGCGCCGGCGCTATTCTGGAACCGATGACGATGTGAAGCGAGTTTGCGCAAAGTATGGTGTCAAAGATCCTTTCATTCTAAGTGTGGGGGCCGTAGGGCCCCACAAGAACCCATTGATGCTGGTTCGGGCGTTGGGGCGGCTTCACCAGGGTGCGATGAGTACAGATCTGAGCTTGGTTATCGTTGGAAATGATTACGGCGCTCGAATAGAGATTGAAAGAGAAGCCGAATCTCTTGGGATAGCTAACCGTGTTCAGCTGTTGGGATTCGTTCATGACGAGGATTTGTCCGCCCTCTACCGTGCCGCGGCTGTCTACGTGACAGTTTCCAGATTCGAAGGCTTTGGGTTGACCGTGCTGGAAGCAATGGCATGTGAGACCCCCGTTGTGGCGTCGGATCGTTGCTCGCTTCCAGAAGTGGTCGGTGATGCAGGAGTTATCGTTGCACTTGGCGATGTGGACGGTTTGGCATCAGCTATCAAAAGAGTCGTTAGCGACAGAGATTTTAGAGAAGACCTAGTGAATCGTTCCAGAACGCACTTACAGCGGTTCTCGTGGAAGAGGACGGCGGAAGTCACGCTAGAGGCCTACCGGGCCGCACACTTGGATCTACAGGGAGGCGCCAAGTGAAGGAAAGTAGAGAGTTCTACGACCGGTATTGGCAGCGAGAGGGAGGATCTCCGGCCGAGGGAGGGCTTCTGGTCGCGGAGCGAAAGGCCACTCTGAAATCTATCTTGGGTAATCTGGGAGAGCGGTGCTCGATTCTGGATGCGGGTTGTGGAAGTGGGGAGTTCAGTAAATTCATGGCCGATTTTGGCCACAGGGTGACGAGCATCGATCTCTCGCCGTTTGCGATCGGCAAAGCACGGAAGAGCTTTCCCCACGGTAGATTTGCGGTGGCATCGCTGCAAACTTCACTACCATTTTCACGTCATCGGAGGTTCGGTGCCATTTGGTGTACAGAAGTTTTGGAGCATCTCCTGGATGTCCACATCACACTTGTAGAGTTTAATCGGTTACTGGATCCTGGAGGGGCGCTGATATTAACGGTTCCGTATCATGGGTTTGTAAAGAATGTCCTAATTGCGCTGACTTCTTTTGAGACACATTACAGCCCATATTTGTCTCATATCAGGTTCTTTACTCGGGCCTCTCTAGAACGGTGTTTATGGACCGCTGGTTTTGAGCCTGTCTTCTGGAAAGGAATAGGTCGGTATTGGCCCGTTTGGATGTGCCAATTTATAGTAGCACTCAAGAAGTCTGCTCCGCAAACCTTGTCCACAGATATTGTCG
The DNA here is from genome assembly GCA_963777605.1 of uncultured Acidobacteriota bacterium. Taxonomy (GTDB): domain Bacteria; phylum Acidobacteriota; class UBA6911; order RPQK01; family JAPXNP01; genus CAVZRV01. Next base: position 62,556 of record CAVZRV010000027.1, on the reverse strand, counting down.
GATAGTTTTCTAAGATGAAGAATTGTAGAATTCCTTTGTCTGCTGTTGTGCTTACCAAAGATGAAGAGAAGAATATCAAGTCTTGCCTGGACACAATCGAGGGATGGGCTGACGAAATTTTCATTGTTGACTCAGGGAGCTCCGACAGAACTTTAGAGATCGCTTCACAATATACTAGGAATATCTTTGAACACCCTTTTCTCGACTACGCGTCTCAGCGGAACTGGGCACAAGACAACCTTCCACTTTCACATGATTGGGTTTTTCACATCGATGCCGATGAACGGGTGAGTCCTGATCTGACTGAACAGATCAGAAACGCATTTAGTGAGGGTCAATTTGAAAGAGTCAATGGCTTCCTGGTACGTCGAAAGATAAGGTTTCTGGGAAGTTACATTAAGCATGGAGGAATCTACCCGACATATCATTGCCGAGTTTTTAGGAGAAGTTGTGGCAGGTGTGAGAGCCGAAGATACGATCAGCATTTTCTGGTTATCGGTGGGACAAACAGGCTAGAAAGTGATCTCATAGAAGAGACGGCCTCATCACTGTTCTCGTGGACCGCTCGCCACAATCGGTGGGCACAAATGGAAGCAGCTGAATTGCGGTCAAAGACCCTTGGTTCCGCGGTTGGACAGGTGCAAGCGAACATAACTGGTTCCGCGATCGAGAGGCGGAGGTGGTTGCGAACTTCGATTTACGCACGCAGCCCCATGTTCATCCGCAGCCTTCTGTACTTCCTGCTTCGGTATGTTGTGCGCGGCGGTTTCCTCGACGGAACACCAGGTTTGATCTATCATGTTCTTCATGGATTTTGGTTCCGATTCTACGTGGATGCTTGTGTTTATGAGGCGAGGTATTCAACTACATTGGACTACGGCCTTGGGAAGTTTGGAAGTGATCGTTCAGATCGTAGGGCCACAGACAACTGATGTCGCAGGGGCCGGTATACGAATGGTTGTATTTGTGCCCACGGAGCTTTGGGCATAAGAGCTCAGGGATTTTGGTGGTAAGTGGCTGAGATTCTCTTTACGACACTCGTCTTTTCACCTGACGCAGTTTCTACATCCGTTCTGCTTACTCAATTGGGGCTTGAGTTGCAGGGATTGGGGCATAAGTTGACTGTGGCGACAACAACGCCACATTATAACTGTGATGTCGACGCCAGGAGGGTCCAACCGCTCAAACGTTGTTGGGCGGGGCTTCTCGATGAAAGCAACTGCGATGGAATAACCGTGTACCACGCTCGTGTAAAGGCAAAGGGTAGTCGAATCATAGGTCGATTGTTCGACTATGCAAGTTTTCATTTCTTGAGTCTTTGCGCCAGTCTTATCAAGGCTCCGCGATGGGACATTATCTTTGCGCCTTCTCCTCCCCTGAGTATTGGCCTCGTGGCCTGGCTGCTTTCAATGAGGGGCGGTGGTGGCTTCATCTACAATGTTCAAGAAATTTACCCGGATATTGCAGTTAGTCTGGGCGTTATCCGGAATCGATTTCTAATTCGGATTCTTTTTAAATTAGAGATGTTCGTCTACCGTAGGGCAAGGACGGTCGTTGTTATTTCGGAATTCTTCAGAAAAAGGCTTATTTCGAAGGGAGTTCCAGAATCGAAACTTCGAGTCATCCCGAATTTTGTCGATACGGAATTCATCAGGCCTCTTGATCGAAAGAATGCGTTCTCAAGTCACCATGGATTTGACGACAGCTTTGTTGTTCTGTACGCGGGTAATTTAGGATTGACTCAAAGTTTTGAGAGCATCTTGGGTGCAGCGGAAGGATTGCGAGATTTATCTGAACTTAAATTTGTCTTGATTGGCGATGGGTCGCGGCGAGATTGGCTTAAGAGTGAAGTTACGAGGAAGGGCTTAGAAAACCTGCTCATGTTGCCATACCAACCGTCGTCGGTCGTTCCAGATATCTATGCGGCGTGCGACTTGTGTGTTGTTCCACTTAAGCAAGGTACTGCGCAGGGGACATTTCCATCGAAGATTTACACAATAATGGCTGCTGGGCGCCCGGTTCTGGTGTCGGCGGACACGGACTCGGAGTTGACGTGGGTCGTGAAGGAGGCCGATTGTGGCTGGACCGTTCCCCCTGACGATGCAAAGGCGATGTCTGAAGCTGTCCGACACGCTTATGAGAACCGGAAGGAAGGCCTTGCAAAGGGGGAAAGTGGTCGACGGTACGTCGTTGAGCGCCATTCGAAGCGTACGGTTGCCCTCCAGTATGATGCTTTGATTCGGGAATTGACGGAGCGAGAGTCCGATGTCGGCACGCCAGAACCAAGGTAGTCGGCCTGTCGCACTTGTTACGGGTTCTTCTGGAGCAATTGGGCCGGGGCTGATTCGACAGTTGTTACTTCGTGGCTATCCTGTACGGGCACTGGATCGATCGGGGGTTGGTCTCCCGTACAGCGAAAAAGTGACACCGATGCTTGCTGATATTACCGAGCCGGGTGCGGTTGACCGGGCTGCCTCTGGGGCGGACGTGGTTTTCCATTTGGCGGCAAAGCTGCACATTAATCGACAGACCGAAGAGATGCGTTCGGAGTACGAGTTAGTAAATGTTCATGGAACGGAAATTGTGCTCGACGCTGCGAGGCGGGCAGGGGTTAGCCGTTTTGTTTTTTTCAGTACAGTCAATGTCTACGGTCCAAGCCGAGCCGGGCTCGTTTGGGATGAAACTTCTTCCGTTTCTCCGGACTCGCTGTACGCAGAAACCAAAGCGAGGGCTGAGGAGTTGGTGCGGCAGGACAGCAATGCCGTGATCTTGAGGCTTGGGGCGGTCTATGGGCCTCGAATGAAGGGCAACTATCCTCGCCTGGTAAACGCTCTGAAGCGAGGTTGGTTCGTTCCGATAGGGAAAGGAAGGAATCGGCGAACGCTCGTTCATGTGGAAGATGTATCCTCTGCTGCCATTCTTGCGGCCGAGCATCCGCTTGCATCCGGTGAAACATTTAATGTTACCGACGGTTCGATTCATACCTTCAGCGAAATCGTTGGTGAAATCTCCGCGGCCCTAGGGAAGAGTCCTCCGAGGTTTCATATCCCGGTCCCGTTGGCCCGATCATTGGCGCAATCGTGTGAGTTTGTCTTCGCCCACCTTCACCGGGATTCTCCGATAACCGTAAATACGGTAGATAAGATGGTTGAAGATGTTGCCGTTAGTGGGCGGAAGATCGCTGCTCGCTTGGGTTTTAGACCTCGGTTCGACCTTCGAACGGGCTGGCAGGAGACTGTCCGGCAGATGGCCTCGGCCGACTGACGGATTCTAGACCAAATCGAGAGTCCCCCCGGCTCTGCCGGGGAGGCAGCCGAAGTTTGACATTTGCGGAAATCTGAATGAGAACTCCCCTTCGTGAGCCGACCAAAGCTGCACGAAAGGGAGTTCAATGACGAACTACAGAAGTCTAACGCACACGAAGTGGGAGTGTAAGTATCACGTGCTGTTTATCCCGAAATACCGGAGGAAAGTGATTTTTGGGACGTTGCGCGGGGAACTGGGTCCGCTGTTTCGGCAGTTGGCTCAACACCAGGAAAGTGAGACCGGATCACGTACACATGATGATCTCGATTCCGCCGAAAGACTCGGTAGGCCTGGGTCGTGGGTTACATCAAGGGGAAGAGTGCGATCCACATCGCCCGGAACTTCAGCGAGAGGCGGCGGAATTTCGTGGGCCAGCACTTCTGGGCCTGTGGGTACTTCGTTTCGACGGTGGGCCGCGAAGAGGCCGTCATCCGTGAGTACATCCAACAACAGGAAGCGGAGGATCGACGTCGGGATCAGCCTAAACTGTTTGATCAGTAGCCACCTTCAGGTGGCGCAAGTTGCCGCGCAGGCGGCGACGTTTTGACCGCTTTGAGCGGCTCACATTTTCAGGATTCAATTACTCGATGAGGACCGGTCTTTTTCTCGCCGTTGTGGTCTTCGTGTCCGGGTTCATTTCGGCGGGTCTGGTTGCTCGTCTTGTTGTTTGGGCCGCCAGGAATCAGGTTCTGGATGTTCCCAACCAACGCAGTTCGCATCAGAATCCGACGCCGCGAGGAGGAGGGGCGGCGATCGTTGTTGTCACTATAGGCGGCCTTTTCTTAGGGAGACTGTTCTTTCCGGGAATCGGTTGGCGATCGGTTCTGGCATTTGCCGCGTCATCGTTTGCAGTTGCCATCCTTGGCTTCATTGATGATGTCCGCCCTCTGTCCGCGTTACTTCGCCTTGTCGTTCAAGTGTGTATAGCTGTCGGGTGGGTTTGGGCATTTCGGATCTTTGATCAACCGAACTTAACCAGTGTTCCAGATCCGTCGGTGGCTTTTCTGGTATTGGGAGTCGCTGTCGTCTGGATCGTGGGAGTGACGAATATCTACAATTTCATGGATGGGATCGATGGCATTGCTGGTGTACAGTCGGTCACTGCATCCTTGGGGTGGCTCGGAATTGGGGTTTACAGCGGTAGCGCTTTCTTGTTGGTTCTTGGAGCCCTTGTTCTGGGGGCATCGGTTGGCTTCTTAGTGCATAACTGGTCTCCTGCCCGAATCTTCATGGGGGACGTCGGCAGTTCCTTCCTGGGCTTCGCCTTTGCGATCATGACGATTGTAAGTGGCGTCATGGATCCCGTATTTCTTCTCAGTAGTGCTCTTTTACTGTGGCCGTTTTTAGCGGATTCTTCCTTCACGTTATGTCGGCGTGTGCTGCGGGGGGAGAACGTTTTCAAAGCCCACCGGTCTCATCTCTACCAGCGCCTGGTGATTGCCGGGTACTCTCACCAGTTCGTTACGGTCCTTTATGGTGGGCTGGCTTTGACTGGGTCAGGTCTTGCTGTGCTTTTAGCCGCCGGGTACTCTTCTGCCGGATTGGCTTCGATTGTGATCGTGCCAGTTCTGTTCCTGGCGCTTCTCGCGTTTACACATCGTGCCGAGAGGCGAGTGTTTATGAGAAGAGGTGGTTTCGGTGCTTGATACTATTGGTGTGCCTCAAGATTGAAGGTTCGGGACTTCTTCTTGACCTCGCCGATCTCCGCGTCGGGAATAAGCTGTTTTTACCTTGCTCCGCTTCAGCACTCCAAAGCGGGCTTGGAGTCCCTTGATCGGGGAGTTAATGTGATTCGCATTCTTAACGTGGTTGGGAAACGGTTCTCGGAAAACGGCGGGCCGCCGTTGAAAGGGCTCGAACTGGTCGAGCCGATGGGGTACCTGGAGTTTCTTGGGGTGATGAAGCATGCCCGGCTGGTGGTGACCGACAGCGGGGGAATCCAGGAGGAGACGTCCTTTCTGGATGTCCCCTGCGTGACCGCTCGGGACAATACGGAGCGGCCGATTACCGTTGAGTTGGGGTCGAATGTTTTGGCGGGGAGTGATCCGGAGGCGGTGTATCGGGCGGCGATGGCGCAGCTGAAGGCGCCGAAGCGGGCTCGGGAGATTCCGCTTTGGGATGGGCGGGCGGCGGACCGGATCGTGGGAGTGCTGGGGACTGGGGTTTAGGGTTTTAGGGGTTTCTGGTCTTTCTGGCTTGCCCGCTATTCCCACTCGAAACCAGAAGCCCGTTACTCGAAACGATCTCGGCCGTTGTTCACCGCGGTGGCGCGGAGGCGCTGAGGTTTCGCGGAGGGGTTGGGCGCTTCTGAGTTGATGCCCGCGTACGAGGGGCCGATCAAATCGAAAATCTGAAATCGTAAACCGAAAATGCTTCCGTCAGGGAAGGCGTTCGATGGGGACTTCCTGGCCGAAACGGTCGAATTCCGGGTCGCCGGTGACGACCTTTGCCTGTTCCCGTCTGGCCAGTGCCGCGGCGAAACAGTCGGCGTAGGCGACCGGGTAGGCGGCTTTGAGCCGCGCGGCTTGGAGAGTCAGTTCCCGGTCGGCATCGACAATTTCCAGCGGAAGCTGCTCGACGAGGAAAAGGGCCTCTTCGGCTTTTCTGTGACCCAATTCTCGAAGCGTGATGTGGAAGATCTCGTCCAGATTGATTACCGACAGGAATAGTCTTGTTTTCCCCTCTTGAGCTGCTCTCAGGATGGACTCGACCCGGCCGGCGCCGGCCTCTCCCTCGAGATGAGCCAGTAAAGCGTAGCTGTCCAGAACGTAGGTTTCATCCACGCGCGGCTTCCTCGCGTCGATCCTCGATCAGGGCGTTTGCCAGGGATATCTTCCCTTTCAGTGCGCCTTTAGACGCCTCGATCGGGTCATCGGGGATCGGCTTGACCAGGATCGCCCGGCCCTCGGTCTCCGTAACCACGACGCGGGTACCCTTCTTGATGTTGTATTTACGCCTGATTTCGGCGGGAATGACAACCTGACCCTTTTCAGTTACCCGGGATGTCGCCATGTTACACCTCTTGCGACTATGTTACCCCGAAAATCAATAAGTTCTACGTTTAGTGGTCAACGTGCCAAGTTCTACGGTTCTGGTTCAGGTTGCGGGGCTGTTGTGTTTTTCCCGATTCCCGGATGTTGTGCGCCCGAAACCCGTTACTCGAAACGAACTCGATAAGCTGATCACCGCGGTGACGCGGAGGGGGAGGGCCGGCCAGGGAGGCCGGCAGGTTTCTGAATCGGAAGTACTCGATGTCCTGAAAGGGCCGAGTCGCGTGGAGGAGTCGGCTTTCGGGAGGAAGAATGCAGCAAAGTTATTCGGTGAACGCATTCTGAGAGTAACCTATAAGGAGACCGATCAGGAGACAGTCGTGATCACGGTTGTCTGGAAGGATCTTTCATGAGAATCGAATATGATCGTGATGTCGATGCCCTCTACATCCGAATTCAGGAGAAGGAGATTGCTGAATCCAGGGAAGTGTCGGACGGTGTGATCCTTGATCTGGACGAGCAGGGTTTGGTCATCGGGTTCGAAGTACTGGATGCTGCCAGGAATTATTCGCTTCGTGACATTTTCAATCTCTCGACGGAGAACCTGATTCTGGAGAAGACCGGGTAGCGTCGTGGTTTCCCGATTTCCTACCGGTTGGGTGGGTTGGTGGCTTCGATCAGGGAGCAGGTGGGGATGCTTTTTCTACCCGAAACCCAAGGTAAGCGGTCGAGCTCTCGATGAAGGTTGACCGCCGCCGACGGTCGTAAATCGTTTCTGGGGGGGACGACCATTGTTTCGTGAGCCGGGGACAGGACTGTTGGGAATGACTTGGAAGGATCCGTTGCGCTTTCGCGGCGTTGTCGGGCTTGGTGTCGGCGTCGTTGATGGCGGCTTTGAGCGTCCGGTTTCTCCTTTTTGGGCCGGCGGCTTCCGGCGAGAGCTCGTCGGCGTTACTGGGCCTACGTGAGCTATTCTGTCGAGGCTTTTCGCCACGCCCTGTTCCCTGGGTTTCTTCTCGGGTTCGGCTGCTATCTGGGCTACCGGGTGCTGCTGGCTGCGATTCCCCGCCTGCAGCAGTCTCCGGTCACTGACCTGGCTGCCTTGACTTCCTTCTTTGCCCTGATGGGCCTCATCAGCGTGCTTCTGCCCCAGGATCACGTGTTTCCGCGAGTCACCTGGGCGTTGGCCTGGATCTGTGCGCTGGTCGGATTTGCGGCGTATGCGATGAGCCGGAACATCGGGCTGGGGATTCAGGATAAGGTTCCCTTCAGCCGCGGGGCCCAGCTCTTTATTGACGCAGTGGCGGTTGGGGGGACCCTGGCATTCAGTTACCTGATCCGGTTTGACGGGATGCCCCCGATCAATTACCAGAAACAGTTCATCGTCGTCGCCCCTTACGTGATTCTTCTCTACATCCTGGTTACCCAGTTCTGGGGTGTCGGGCGCTTTGTCTGGCGGTTCACGAGTATTCGGGAAGCGATCGTGATCGGATTGGCGGTTTCGACTGCGGCGCTGACGCTGATTGTTGCGCGGATTCTGTTACTGGAACAGTACCCGCTGCTGCGGATACCCTTTGGCATCCTGATGGTCCATGCGCCGCTGGCCTTCGTAGGGCTTCTCTCGGTTCGAGGGTTGCGCCGGGTCCAGTTCCGTCACTCCGTCTGGCGCGGGGGCCGCCATCCGGAACGGGTCAATCGACGCCGGGTGCTTCTGGTCGGCGCCGGCGATGCCGGGGTTCAGCTGATCGATGAACTGGGGCGGCGGAGAGATTTCGAGATCGTCGGATTCCTGGACGACGACCCGCGGAAACGCAAGCGGGAGATCCACGGAGTGCGGGTTCTGGGAACGACCCGCCAGATCCGGGAAATCGTCGAGGCGACCTCGGTGGACGAGGTCATCCTGGCGATGCCGAGCGTTCCCAAGGTTGCCGCACGGCGAATCGTGGCGGACTGTGAAGCTGAAGGGATCAAGGTCAGCAGCGTGCCCGCGCTGTCGGAGATCCTGCTTGGCCGCGTCCGGGTGAGCCGATTGCAGACCCGTGCGGATCGAGGACTTGCTGGGTCGGGACAGTGTCGAGTTTCCGGAGGGCGATGCCCAGTTGATTTCGGCCTACGCCGGAAAGCGGATCCTGGTGACCGGGGCCGCCGGGTCGATCGGCTCGGAAATCGTTCGCCAGTTGCGGGACTACAGCCCGCAGAGCCTTCTGCTGTTGGACAAGGACGAGAATGGACTTTTCGAGGTCGCAATCGACCTTCGTGAAAACTCGCCCACGCCGCTGGTTGAGATCATGGCCGACGTCCGGGACCGCCGTCGCCTGGCGCAGGTCTTTGCCGATTATCGTCCCGAAGTGATCCTGCACGCGGCTGCCTACAAGCATGTTCCCATGATGGAGCACAACCCCACGGAGGCCGTTGCCAACAACATTTTCGGGACGCGGAACGTCGTTGAGCTCGCGGTGGAAACGGGGGCGGAGCGGTTCCTGATGATCTCGACCGACAAGGCGGTCAATCCGACCAGCGTCATGGGTGCGTCGAAGCGGGTTGCGGAGATGGTGATGCGCGGCGCGGCAAAGAAAACCGAACGGACGCGCCTTTGCTGCGTGCGCTTTGGAAACGTGCTCGGCAGCAGGGCCAGCGTCGTGCCGACCTTCCAGAAGCGGATCTCTCAGGGACGCAACATCCAGGTGACCCACCCCGAGATCAAGCGCTACTTTATGACCATTCCCGAGGCCGTCCAGTTGGTGCTGCAGGCCGGCTCACTGGCCGGCTGCGGAGAGACGTTCGTTCTCGATATGGGGGATCCGGTCAAGATCGCCGACCTGGCCCGAGACCTGATCGAGCAGTCCGGGCTTGTGCTCGGAGAAGACATCGACATTGAGTACACTGGATTGCGCCCCGGCGAAAAGATGTTCGAGGAACTCTTGACCGGGCGGGAGCACGGCGTGCGGGACACTCGCTATTCGAAGATCTTTGTGGCCCAGCCCGTCAACCGGGAAACGGCGCAGGTGCGCGAGGCGCTGAATCGACTCGAGTCCGCGGTGGCGGATGGGGATCCGGCCGCCGTCTACGAAGTCTTCGAGTCGTTGGACTTCGGATACCGCCGGCGTGTCGTGGCCATGGGGAAGAGTCGGAAGACCGTCGGCGAGTAGGATAAGCATCTCTGCTTGTCTCGTGGCCGAAGCCGATTGCCCGGCTAAGCTTGAACCTTCAATCTGGATGAACTGGAAATCCTGGATGATTTGGACGCGTCTGGACGGAGATTCGGGCTATCGGCAGAACTCAGAAGCCGTGGCTCTCGGCTGGATCCTGGTTCCTGGTCCGGTGCCAGACGTGGATGAGTGATGATCACGGGATCGGCGCCGGGCGGGCCCCTGAAGGGGGCCTGTTTCCAGCCCAGGCATTTGCCTGGGTTCACGGTCCACCCATCAAGAATCCAGCCCTGAAGGGGCTGAACACCGCTTCGGACGAAGTGAATCCGGGGTGCGACCTTACAGGCCGCAATCGAAGTGCCCGGCCACCACAGACCCAGGGCAAGCCCTGGGCTGAAACCAAGGCGCCTTGCGCCAGGTCCATTTTCACGCTCTGCCAGGTCCATTTTCACGTTCTGAATGATCCGCGGGGAGCGCGGCGGCCAGGCTGACTTGAACCTTCACCTGAAGCTTGGACCCTGGGTCCATTTGAAACGTGGAATGGCACGGACACAGAGCCGGGGGTAAGGCGAAGCCGCGCCCCCGGGTTCGCGGACCCAGTTTCACTCTTTGAATGGTCCGGCGCCGCCGGGGGCCCAGCTAACCTGAACCTTCAATCTGGAGACTTCGAATTGCAACGCCAAGACGCGGAGGGGGATCGGCTTGCCGGGGATGCGCATGTTGACTGAGTCTGCATGTAGAGTGCATACTGATGCAGATGCGGACGACGTTGAATCTGGATGATCGACTGATCAGCGAGGCGGCGCGGTTGAGTGGGATAGAAGAGAAGACGAAGCTCATTCATGAGGGCTTGAAGGCTCTGATTGCCCGGGAGAGCGGGCGGCGACTGAGACGGCTTGGCGGGAGCGAACCGGGACTCGAGGCTATCCCACGACGGAGATCTTGAAGGCGTGATTCTCGTGGATACCTCGGTCTGGGTCGAGCACCTGCGCTCGGGCCTGCCGAAGCTGGCTTTGTTGCTCGATGAAGAGCGGGTGGCCGTCCATTCCTTTGTGATCGGCGAACTGGCTTGCGGGAACCTGAAGAATCGGGATGAGATCCTGCATCTTCTGACGGCGTTGCCCGAAGCAGCGCGGGTCGGGGATGCCGAGGTGCTCGAAATGATCGAACGTCGGCGGTTGATGGGGCAAGGGTTGGGCTGGGTGGATATGCACCTGCTTGCCTCAGCGCTAATTTGCACCCTGGGGATCTGGAGCCTGGACCGTCGCCTTGACGATGTGGCCGGGAAACTGGGGCTCGGGGCTTGAGATTTACGATTTTCGATTGGTGATTTGGAATTGGGGGCGACAGACGCAGTTGTGGGGCAGATTGGGACTCCATGGGTCCTGAGCCTGTTCTCGATTCCCGCTTCTCGCTCCCCGATTCCTTCCTGATCAATCGTAAATCGAACCTCGTAAATCGAAAATGAACCTGGGTCGGGCAGCGAGTTTACACAGTTGGGTACACCTGGGAGTAGTGGCGATTCTCGCGCCGCTGTTGCTTTTCCCGCGGTTGCCCTGGATGCCCGTGGTTTTGGCTGTGCCGCTGGTTTGGGTCGCCGGGTTTGTGGTCCGGCGGCACTTTGTTGAGCCGAATCTCCTGAATCCGTTGTTGCTGGCCCTGCTGATCATGGTTGGGGTCAGTGTCTGGGCGACGTTCGATGTCTCGTTCAGCCTGGGGAAGATTGCGGGGACGCTGCTGGGGGTATTTGCGCTCCTGGCCGCCATTCAGTGGCTGGATCGGGACCGTCGACTCTGGATTGCGACCGGGCTCTTCTGTCTTGGCGGACTCGGTTTTGCGCTGCTCGGCTTTCTGATCACCCCCTTCTCCGCGAAATTGCCGCTGGTGCGGGCGGTTATCCCGTATCTGCCGCCCCGGCTTCCGGTTCCTGTGCCCGAAGGCGCACTCAATGCCAACCCGGTGGGTGGCTCCCTGGTCCTGTTTCTGCCCCTGATCGGAGTGCTGGGCTGGATGTTGACGAGGCAGATCGTCGGGGAGCGGTGGGGCCGCGCCCTCGGGTGGGTCCTGCTCGCGGGTGGCTCGGGGGCTTTGGGGGTTCTGGTCCTGACCCAGTCCCGCAGTGCCTGGGCCGGCTTTATGGTGTCGATCGGGTTGCTGCTGGTTATCCGGTACCGCTGGCTTCGATGGGCCGCCCTCGGAGTAGTGGTGCTCGCCGTCGTCGGGTTGCTGGTGTGGGCGCCCTGGAACCAGGAGGCCGTCGGCGAGGTGGTGGAATCGGGCGCCGGTGAGATCGGACTGGCGGCGCGGATGGAGATCTGGAACCGGGCGGTTTACGGGATTCAGGATTTTCCCTTTACCGGGATGGGGATGAATGCCTTCCGGAAGGTGGTCCACGTCCTTTATCCCCTCTTCCTCATCTCCCCGGATACGGATATTGCGAGCGCGCACAACCAGTTCCTGCAAACCGCCCTGGACCTCGGGATTCCGGGGCTGGTGGCCTATGCGGGGATCCTGACCGCCATCGGTCGGATGCTCTGGCTTTCGGGGCGCCGGACGGGTTCGTCGTTTCGGCGGGCCCTCGCACTGGGAGTGGGAGCCGGCCTGCTGGCTCAGTTGACCTATATGATGACCGATGCCATTCCCCTGGGAGCCAAACTCGGCAGTTTCTGGTGGGCGGCAGTGACCCTGGCTGTGGCAACGTTCAGACTGGAGTTCGGAGAAGTCGATCTCGGTCGCTGGCGGGTCTTCGAAGTGATGCTCACCTGGGTGCTGCTCTCGCTCGTCGCAATCTCCTTCGTCGGTGACTACCCCTACCCGAGCCTCGCCATCGCCCTGGTGGGCGGAGTCTACCTCGGATTCCTCTCCGTCCCCAGCGTGGATTCTCAACGCGAAGGCGCGAAGGACGCTAAGGTTCTATAGTTTGTTTGAAATGGGTATCTTCTGGGTGGTTCAGTACCATCCGCTTGATGCCTTGTTTCATTCGGACGGTGTACCAGTTGAGCAGAAAGCCAAGCGTACATCCCGTGAGGCGGAGGTAGGTCAGCAACTGAGCTTCGTGAATAGGCAGGAGGCGCCTGACAGTCTTGTGTTCGATGATTACCAGTCCTTCGACCCAGGCATCTATCCGGTAACCCGCATCCAGTGTGATTCCATCGTACTTTATAGGCAGTCTGATTTCTGGACGAAGCTTCAGTCCTCTCTTCCGCAACTCGTACGAATGGCATCTCCGGTAAGCTGACTCCAGGAGACCTGGTCCGAGTTGGCGATGGACTTTAACGGCTGCATCGACAATTTCGGCTGCAATAGATTCGATTTGTTGTGCTTTGCTCATCGTTATCTAATAACGTGCGAGCTTGTGAAATTGTCGAGGGAACTTGCGTCGAGAGAAAGAAACAAAGGAAATCTTAGCGATCTTAGCGCCTTTGCGTTGAGATCCCTCAACCACACAACCTAGGAATAGTCGTGGATATAGTTACTGGGGGGGCTGGGTTTATTGGGGGGCATCTGGTGCGGGGGTTGCTGGAGGCGGGGCGGAGCGTCCGGGTGATTGACAACCTGAGCACTGGAAAACTGGAGAACCTCGAGGGATTGGATCGTGATCATGGCGGACGGTTCGAGTTCGTCCAGGCGGACATCCGGGATCGTGCTGCGCTTGTCCCGGCCTTCGAAGGCGCGAGGAGAGTCTTCCATCAGGCGGCGATGGTTTCGGTTCAGAAGTCGGTGGAGGAACCGCAGTTGTGCCATGACATCAACGTCACCGGTACTCTGAACGTGCTCGAGGCGGCTCGTCGGGCCGGTGTCGAGAAGGTGGTTTTCGCTTCGACTTGCGCCATCTACGGAGATGATCCTGAATTGCCGAAGCGGGAGTCGATGGTGCCCGCTCCCAAGTCCCCTTACGCCGCTTCCAAGTACATGGACGAAGTCTACGCGCGGCTTTTCCGGGACCTGTATTCATTCCCGGTCGTGGCCCTGCGGTACTTCAATGTCTTTGGTCCGCGACAGGACCCGGCGTCGGACTACGCCGCCGTGATTCCCAAGTTCATCACCCGAATGATCGACGGGCGCGCCCCGATCATTTTCGGGGATGGAGAGCAGACGAGAGACTTCGTCTACGTGGGGAATATCGTCCATGCCAACCTTACAGCCGCCGATTGCGCCCCGGCTGGAAGCGTACTGAACATTGGCCTTGGGAAATGCTACAGTCTGAATGAGTTGGTGTCGATCTTAAATGTGGTTTTGAAGACGGATTTTCGCCCGGAGTATCGTGAAGCCCGGAGCGGGGACGTGCGGCACAGCCTGGCCGACGTATCACGGGCGGAGGAAGTGATGGGTTTTCGGGCTCAGACCGGCTTTCGGGACGGGCTTGCTCGGACGGTGCAGCATTTCCTCGACTTGAGAGAGAGAGTTTAGGCGAGTTTCGAGGTTTTTAAGTGCTGGGATATCGGGTTCCGGATTCCCTTTCCCCGATTCCTTCCACCGGAAACCCGAAACCCTTAACATTTCAGGTGGATCAACCGCAGAGGCGCGGTGGCGCGGGGGTTTCGCTGAGGTCGTTGGTCACGTTCAACCAGGAACCAGAAACCAGGAACGAAACAGGACATGTCACTGAAACAGAAGATTGCAAAACGGGAAGCGAAGATCGGGATTGTCGGGCTCGGCTACGTTGGGTTGCCGCTGGCCATGGAGTTCATTCGGGCCGGGTTCGAGGTGCACGGCGTTGACGTGTTGAAAGAGAAGGTGGATGGGTTAAACGCCGGACGCTCGCACGTCCTCGACGTGCCCGACTCGGCGGTCGCCGGCGGGGTGGCGACCGGCAAGTTCAAAGCCTACACCACTTATGACTTCATGTCCTCGGTCGATTGCGTGAGCATCTGTGTCCCCACGCCGTTGAAGAAGACCCGCGACCCGGACATCAGCTACGTCACCCAGGCCGTCCAGGGAGTCCTGCCCCACCTCCACAAGGACATGCTGGTCGTGCTCGAAAGCACCACCTATCCCGGGACCACCGACGAGATCGTGCGGACCGAGATCGAGGCGGCCGGTTTCGAGGTCGGCAAGGACGTCTTCATCGCCTTCTCCCCCGAGCGGGTCGATCCCGGAAACGCCGTTTTCAACACCAAGAACACGCCGAAGGTGATCGGGGGCGTAACGCCCGAGTGCACGGCGATCGTGCAGTTTCTCTACGAACAGGTGATCGACCGGGTGGTCCCGGTCTCCTGTACGCAGGCGGCCGAGATGGTGAAGTTGCTCGAGAACACGTTCCGGGTGGTCAACATCGGGCTGGTCAACGAAGTGGCGGTGATGTGCGACAAGCTGGGGATCTCGGTCTGGGAAGTGATCGGGGCGGCCTCGACGAAACCGTTCGGCTTCATGCCCTTCTATCCGGGGCCGGGACTGGGCGGACACTGCATCCCGATCGATCCGCTCTACCTGTCGTGGAAGCTGAAGTCACTGAACTACAACGCCCGGTTCATTGAACTGGCGAGCGAGATCAACACGGAGATGCCGGAGTACTGTGTAGGGAAGGTAGCCAAAGCCTTGAACCGGCAGCGCAAGGCGGTCAACGGGGCCAGGGTCCTGGTACTGGGCGTGGCCTATAAGCGCGATGTCAGCGACACCAGGGAATCGCCGGCGATGGACATCATTCGGCTGCTGGAGGCGGACGGGGCGGAGGTGGACTACCACGATCCGTATGTCCCGAATCTGCGCTCGGATCACGGGACGGTCGATATCCAGAAACGCTCGATTGATCTGACGGCGGAGGCCGTTGCCGGGTATGACATCGTGGTGCTGGTGACCGATCACTCCAGGGTCGATTACGGCATGATCCAGCGCTCGGCCCAGTTGATCTTCGACAGCCGGGATGCGTTCAAGGGGCGGCATGAGAACGTGGTGAAACTCTAGGGCGCGCGTCTCGATGTGGGACAGGCGTCCCCGCCTGTCTTTGGGCCAGGGCGATCGACCAGTAAGGTTCCGGGGTTCGAGTAAGTGGAGCTCGGTCTCCTGTCTCCTGTCTCCTGCCTCCTGACCCTAGCCCTGTCGTCCCGCCGGGGCGGGACTTGGGTTGGGGGTCGGCCGGGAGACCCAGGACGTCGCTTCGCTTTGTCCTGGGCTACTCCATTCCGCCCCGCGAGCGGGGCTTGGGTTGGCGACAGGCCGCGCGCACCCAGGACTCCGCTTTGCTTCGTCCTGGGCTACTCGATTCCGCCCGCCTGAGGCGGGCTGTGTTCGCGGGGTTCCGGCCTGGTGCGCCGCAAGGAGTGGCCGGCTGGATCCTGGGGAGGCGGATTTCAGAACGCGAGTGAAGCGAGCGCTGCTGCAGACGTGCTCTAACCGCCGGGAGTTCTGCCGGAGGCTGCGGGCGGCAAGATCCAGGATCGGCGGCGGATGGAGGCCTGGAGACGCGCTCGCTTCACTCGCGTTCTGAACACCGAAAGAACGTCCGATCTCCAAAATCAGCGATCATCTCTCAAAGGAACCAGAAACCAGAAACCAGAAACCTCGGAACCCGTTGGGCAAGCCGTGATGGCGCGACGACGCGGAGGATGCGCGGAGGGGTTGAGTCGCGCTTTCAGCGCAGGGACTTCTTGGTGTGTCGGGGTTTCCCTGGGCGCTGCCCAGGGCTGGAAATGACGTTGCGCCTTTGGGTTTTGTGGCTGGCCGGGGCAGGAAATGGGTTTGCGTTCGGCGCGTGGGTTGGTCGGGTTTTGTGCGGTGCCCCGCTTGAACATGGAACTGGGAACCTTGAGCCCCTTGTCGCACTGGCAGAAGGTTTTTGCGGGGGCGGCGCGGGGGTTTTCGCCATTTGTGCGGTTTTCCCCTTGAACAATGAACGTGGAACGGGGACACTTCCTACCCGATTCCCGATTCCCGATTCCCGATTCCCGATTCCCGATTCCCGATTCCCGATTCCCGATTCCCGATTCCCGATTCCCGATTCCCGATTCCCGATTCCGCGCTGGGCACCGTGCCGGGAACCCGGGGCCGCGGCTTCGCCTTACCCCCGGCTCTGTGTCCGGCACCAAACCGCGCCACCGCCGAAACCTCGGAACCCCGGAACCTTGGAACCTCGAAACCTCGGAACCCGAAACCTCGGAACCCGAAACCTCGGAACTCGGAACCTCGGAACCCCGGAACCTTGGAACCTCGGAACCCCGGAACCTTGGAACCTGGAACCCCGTGAGGCCCCTAAAGTATGCAAAGGCTAACCTGTTGATCGACTTCTCGGTTATCATCCCGGTTCGGAACGGGGCGAGGACGCTGGGTGCGTGCCTGGACGGACTGTCTCGGCAGACCGTCGACACGACCCGTTTCGAGGTCATCGTTGTCGATGACGGCTCGTCGGACGACACTGCCGCGATCGCGCGTCGGTTTCCGGTCCGCCTGGTTCAGATCGACGGGCGAGGTGCGTCGGCGGCTCGAAACCGGGGATTGAGGGAGTCATCCGGAGGGAGGATCCTCTTTCTCGACGCGGACTGTGTACCGGGGCCGGGCTGGATCGAGCAGATGGCCCTGCCCCTGGCTGTCCGGCATCGGCAAACCGGCAGCGACGACTCCGACTGCCAGGGAACGGTGGGCCGGTTTGTGTCGGGGCAGGGGAACTGGGTCGCCCGGATGATCCAGATCGAACTGGACCGTCGCTACGAGCGGATGGAGCGGTTCCCGGACACGGACTTCGTCAATACCGCGACCTGTGCCTTCCGGAAGGACGCCCTTCCCGAGGACCCCTTTGATGAAGGATTCGGGAAACTGGAGGACCTGGAACTCTCGTTCCGGCTCGCATCGGAAGGGATCCGGATGCGCTACGTTTCAGATGCAGTCGTGGAGCATCGCCATCCTGAGTCACTGTCCCATCACCTGAAGCGGCGATTCCTATACGGCCGATTTGCGCCTCGCCTCTACCGCCGCTACTCGGGAAAGGCCCTCTCGGACTCGAGCACTCCCCCGTCGCGCAGGCTCCAGTTGGTCGCACTTGGGCTGGCACCCTTGGGCTTGCTGTTGAAATGGTGGGTGGGCGTTATCCTTTTACTTCTTTCACTATCCTTCTCCCGGGTGACCCTGATTGAGGCATTCCGCCGCTCGGTATGGCTGGGATTGCGATCCCCAATCTTCATTCTGGGAGGCAACCTGGCATTTCTGGCGGGCTTTGCAGCGGGGTTATCGATACCGAACGGGCGACGCCTGGTGAACAGGGAAGACCCGGATCACTCGAAGACGACGGCGGTGAAGTAGACCATACTTGCTTAGCAAGCGCCGGGGGCCTGATAATGACGGCCCGTGGCCTTCTTGATCGCTTTTGGGGCCAGCCTCGTGCTGGCTTTTTTTTTGAGAAGAGACCCCTCCAACCCACCTCGGTTGGGGGGATACGCTGTTCTGATTGCCATGCTTGCGGGCGTCTTTTGGGGCCATGGGCCGAGTGCGCTATTCACGCTCCGCCTTTTCTGGTTCACCTTGGCCCTGGTCTTCCTGGTGGGCGCAGTTGATGATTTGGTCAAACTCAGCCCACTCGCCAAGTTCGCTGGTCAGTCTGTGGCAGCAGTGCTCTTTATCGCCTTTGTTTCCACCAGTACATGGGGAGGAGACCTTTACCTCGTCATCGGCTGGTGGGCTCTTCCGGTCTGGTATTTCTGGATAGTTGGGACGACCAATTCACTTAACCTCCTCGACAACATGGATGGTCTGGCGCCAAGTGTTGGCCTGGTTGCTGCGCTTGGATTCACCTGGTTAGGTCAAGGTGCTGACTGGGCACTTGTTCCGCTTGCCGGGGCGCTCGCGGCATTCCTGTGTTTCAATCGCCCACCTGCCGGCCTTTATTTAGGGGATAGCGGTAGCCATTTGGTAGGCTTCGCTCTGGCTGTTTTGCCCCTGTATGGTATGCCTTTGAACCGCTGGTGGATTCCGGTGCTCGTTCTCGGTGTGCCGTTGGTCGATACACTTTTCGTATCTCTGACTCGAATCTTCCGAGGCGTTTCGCCCTTCCAGGGAGGAAAAGATCACCTGTCCCATCGCCTTCTTCGAAAAGGGGTACCTGAGGCATGGGTTTCGGTAATCTTCGCGCTGGCCACCCTCGTGCTCGTGCTACTGGCAGGCATCTTTGTTTAGGTGCTCTGTGATACGACACCAGCAGTGACGAAGGACTACGGACCTGGTGCCTCCGACAGGAGCACTCCTGCGCCCCAGCTGTCGGCGAAGCCGATAGGCAAGGAGTCGATTACCTGGATGCCCAGGTCCGTTGAGTGACCCATTCGGCCAACCACGGGGACAGGAACCCATTTGCGTCCACTCAGTTCTTCCTCGTTCCAGGATCCGTTGACGTACAGACGGACCTTCTGATTTCCTGTCCCTTGCCAACTTCGGATTTGAAAGTTGGTCTCCCTGGCGTTTCCGGTAATCCTTCTAAAGACGAGGGACTCCGTTCGGAAATTGGAGGATCCAGGGTGCGACGGATCGGCGTGCAGACCGTAGCTGAAATTGGTACGGTCTGTGAGAGGATTGAATGCATATTGCCCCAGTGTGGCCAGGAGTACGAGCAACAGCGCTGCGGTCTTGAATTTTTGGCGGGCACGAGAGTTCTTCTGGGGAGCGGATCCGGCGATAACGGCGGCCAGTGTCCAAAAGAAGATTTGAAAATCGAGCCGTAGCAAGGGGTGCTGTGCCACCGAAAAAACCAATAGCCCGATAAGCGCGGCGAGCAGGCCTGCCAGCACGCTTCGTCCATTTGGGAAGTTGTTTCGAATGGTTCTTAACTGTTCTGACACAGAGTGCCCGTTGGGGTTCGTGGAAGTTCCCGGATCCGTCGAGATCTTTGATCTCGGCTCGGGAAAATCGTACGAAGCGCCCTCGGCGAGGCCCTGTAGAGAACCAAAGATCAGAGAGATGTTGAGGCCTAGGAACCCGAGCACTCCCAGGATTCCGATCTCGGCCCCTAGTTGAAGGTAATAGTTATGGGCATTTTCCTGTTTGAAGGCTGATGCGGGCAGGTCATCGTTCCTCTCACGGTACAGAGGGAGAAGACGATAGAACTCCCCGGGGCCAAGTCCAAGAAACGGCTTTTCCTCCGCCATTGTCACGGCAGGGAGCCAGAAAGCGATTCGTTCCCCCATTCGAGCCTGCAGATTCTGCTGCAGCTTAGGACTCATCGAAACCAACCATACGATGGCTGGTGACACCAGGAGGAAAATCACCAGTGCCGGAATGAACCGCCGGGCAATCAGCAATGGGGTCGGTTTGGGCGTGGCCAGCAGAAAGTAGAGAAAAGTTGCGACGATCAGTGAGAAGACCCCCGTGACAGACAAGGAGATAAGACAAAACACTGCTGCAGCAGCCGTGAAGAGAACGAGGGCCATCCGAAGACGGCCACGAGTCTGGGCGGTTGAGGCCAGCCCAAGAGGAACGATCGCAACCCAAAATGCCGCATAGGCATTGCGGTCCATGAAAACAGGCCCGAAGCCCGGATGCAAACTCAGTGTCTTCCCGCGAATGAGAAGTTCGGCTGCCGAATAGGCCATCAACAAAGTTGCCAAAATGAACAGTGCTGAGATGATTGCACGGACCGTTTGCCCCGGGCGTTGTCGAAAGGTACTGAGCACACAGAACAGGATGACAGGGCCTTCCAGAAATAGTAGCCCAACCCGAAGGAAATTCAGTGGATTTCCCCATCTCCAAAAGAAGACCTGCCTGATTCCGTCGAGCGTCAGGAGTATCGGCCAAGGCCCGGGAAATTGCCAAAGCGAAAGCCAAACCAGAAACGCCGACGCGCAGACAGCAGTGACGAAAAGGATAAGAAAAGCAGCCGGGATATCGCCAAACTCGAGTGGGCGAGGAACGAGCAGATTCTTCAGCGAGACGACTGCAATGAACGCCAGCATCGGTGGTTCGGGTCCGAAGAAGTAAGGCAAGCCGCTTAGTGCTGGAATCTGGAGTGTCGGGAGCGTGAAGAGAAGGAATACAAAGAGTCCAAGAGACGCGCTCCGAAGCGTGGCTGCTCCGACTACAACACAAACCAGCCCGAATAGCAGTCTATGAAACGGAAAAGTGAAAAACAAAGTCAGCAGAGCGATCGAAGAGGCAAAGACGATCGCCCACAGACACTTCCGAATCACCTGAAAAGGATAGCACTCTTTAACTTGAAAGCCGAATTTAGAAAAAGGATTATCGGGCGTCGGCATCTTAGGCTATTCTCGTAATTTAGCGCTGATGATAGCTGTAAATGCGGTTGCTCAAATGACGGCTTTCGGGATCACGTTGGTGATCCCGACGATCTTTATGGTCGTTCTTGCCAGAGCGTTGGGTCCCCATGATTTTGGACTCTATTCATTTGGATGGAGTATCGTGCAGATGCTGCTCATCGGTGGGGATTTGGGCATTCACAACACGGCACTGAGGTTGATTTCGTCAGAACCTGGCCGGTCAAGTGAGATTCTCTCGCTTTTGATGGGGTTGAAGGTGGCCCTTGGCGCTGTTTGGGTTGGCGACCCTGTTCCAAAGTGTGTCAAGTCGCATTGCGGTCTCCTTCTTGACGTTTCTGGCTGCGCCCTACGACGCCGGGATCTATGCGGCCGTCGCTCGGATTCCCCAAGCACTTAACAACATACCGCTTGGCATCTTCAGTGCTGTGCTCCCTTCTTTTGCAGCATTACCCGGAGCCAGTCTCCGATTTAAGCGGCTCTTCCGCCGGTCGCTGTTGCTCATGATTTCGGTTTCAATTCCGATCGCCGGCTTCCTGTTCGTGTTTGGAAAACCGCTGCTGTTGTTGGTCTTTGGAGCCGACTATGCTCCTTCTTTGCCTGCTCTGAGAGTGCTAAGCTGGGTAGTTGTTCCAGTGTTCATTGGAATGGCTTTTAGCCATGTTCTGCTGAGTCGGCGCTCAGGCTCTCGGATCGATACGCAGTTGAGGTTCTGACGAGCTGTGCTCTCGGTTATCGAACGTTTTGAGGCAGCTATCAACATCGGGCGTTCATCAACGGCTTCGGCCGCCGAGTGAACTAATCCTTTGCCCATTCAAGTCGGATTATCGGGTAAACTCAGTCTTTATCCTTGATCCGCTCGGACCTTCGGCAAATCAGACCTTGACTTGACGAACCGAGGGTTCAAGCGCTAGAATTTCTATAAAATATTGTAAATTATAGGTTTAAGTCCTACCTTTCTCGTGTTTTGCGAGATTTTCCAGGACCATAGCAGCTTGGGCTTGAAATGAGTGTTCGTGGCAGGCTACCCAGCCTTGCGCGGGGAGGCTGGCCGATCGTGAGGGCGTAATGGACAAATTTGGAGAGGACCCGCTCTGGTACAAGGATGCCATCATCTACGAGCTTCACGTGAAGGCGTTCTTTGACGCCAGCAACGACGGTCGTGGAGACTTCCGCGGGCTGATCCAGAAGCTCGATTACATCGAAAGTCTGGGAATCAATACAATCTGGCTGCTGCCGTTCTATCCTTCACCGCTGAAAGATGACGGCTACGATATTGCCGACTACCGGGGGGTTCATCCCGATTACGGGACATTGCAGGATTTCAGGCGTTTCGTTCGCGAGGCGCACCGCAGAAACCTCAGGGTGATCACCGAACTCGTGATCAACCACACCTCCGACCAGCACCCCTGGTTCCAGCGGGCCCGCCGGTCGGGGCCGGGCACGTCGTACCGAAATTACTACGTCTGGAGTGACACCGATACCCGATACCGGGATGCCCGAATCATCTTCACCGACACGGAGAAGTCAAATTGGACCTGGGATTCCGAGGCCGAAGCTTACTACTGGCATCGGTTCTTCGCCCATCAACCCGACTTGAACTTCGACAACCCGGCGGTGATCCGGTCGATTATCAAGGCCCTTCGTTACTGGCTCGATATGGGCGTGGACGGGCTCCGGCTGGATGCCGTGCCGTACCTGGTGGAACGGGATGGGACTAATTGCGAGAACCTTCCCGAGACGCACGAGGTGATCAAGCGATTGCGTCGTGAAATCGACGCCAATTACTCGAACCGGATGCTGCTTGCCGAAGCCAACCAGTGGCCTGAGGACGTCCGCCCCTATTTTGGAGACGGAGATGAGTGCCATATGGCGTTTCATTTTCCGCTCATGCCGCGGATCTTCATGGCGCTCCGCCAGGAAGATCGCAGACCGATCACGGAGATTCTGGAACGAACTCCGGAAATTCCAGAGACTTGCCAGTGGGCGCTTTTCCTGCGAAACCACGATGAACTCACGCTCGAAATGGTCACTGACGAAGAGCGGGACTACATGTATTCCGAATTTGCTGGCGACAGCCGGATGAGGCTGAATGTCGGGATCCGGAGGCGTCTGGCTCCCCTGCTGGACAAGAGCCGACGACGGGCCGAACTGCTCAGCAGCCTGCTGCTTTCACTGCCTGGGACACCGGTGATCTACTACGGGGATGAGATCGGCATGGGGGACAATATATTCCTGGGCGACCGGGACGGCGTTCGAACTCCGATGCAGTGGACCGGGGACCGCAATGCCGGCTTTTCGAAGGCGGATCCGGCGCGGCTCTACCTGCCGGTGATCATGGACCCGGTTTACGGCTTTCAGGCCGTCAACGTGGAAGCCCAGGAGCGAAATTCTTCCTCGCTCCTCCAGTTCATGCGGAGACTGATCGGGTTGCGACGGCGCTATCGGGCATTCTCCCGCGGGACCATGGAGTTTCTCAAACCGTCAAACCGTCGTGTCCTCGTCTTTATCCGCCGACTGGACGACGAGATCATTCTGGTTATTTCCAACCTGTCCAGGTTCGCCCAGCCGGTGGAGCTCGACCTGTCGCGTTACGAAGGGATGACTCCGGTTGAGATGATTGGGCGGAACGAGTTTCCGCGAATCGGCGAGCTCCCGTACTTTCTGACTCCAGGACCGCACGCGTTTCTCTGGTTCAAGCTCGAACGGAGATGATCGTTCGGGGGCGTTGGCTTGCATCGGTCAGCCGGTGAATGATCTCCACACCGCCGCCGGTCGGGCTGGCTGGACCCTGGGAAATCTTCCGAAAAATGCAGGTGCGACCTTGATTCAATTGGTAGAATCCCATGACCGATGAAGTTGACATTCGGTTCAGGTTCGGACGATGTGAGGGTGGCGGTTGGGACGACTCCTTTCGGAAACGATCAGCGAGAGCAGGTCATTGAGCAAGTGGTCGATCGTTGCCTGGTCTGGTGCTCGAGTGGATGCTGAAAGATGAATTTGAGCTGGTTTCGAGCTGTTGTCTGGTCGGTGGGCGTGACGGTTCTGTCCGCTTCTCCGGCGTTTGGTTTCCAGGATGTGGCTTCGGGCAACGAAAAGGATCCGCGAACCCCGGAGGGAAAGCGGATCTACTATACCCAGCGCCTGGTTGGTGAGCCTCCCAAGATCGATGGCACGCTGACCGATCCCTGCTGGGAAGAGGGAATCTGGTCGCGTGGGTACCAGCAGTTCATGCCAGTAGACGGTGGTCCCCCCTCGCAGGAGACCGAGATCAAGATCCTTTACGACGACCAGAACGTCTACGTTGCCTTCCGGGCCTTCGACACTGAACCTGACAAAATTGATCGTAAGCTCGGCCGGCGGGACGCCATCGAGGGTGATGTCATCGGCGTCTGTTTCGACAGCTATTTTGATCATCGCACGGGGTTCGAGTTTGATCTCACGGCAGCCGGCGCAAAGGTTGATCTCATCCTGAGGAACGATGGTTGGGACACGAGTTGGGATCCGGTCTGGTACGGAGCGGTTGGAAGCGAGCCGGGGGCCTGGACTGCAGAGATGAGAATACCCTTGAGCCAGTTGCGATACTCCGACAGGGACGTCCAGGTCTGGGGGCTTCATTCCTGGCGATGGATCAATCGCAACCGTGAGGAGGACCAGTGGAACCTGATCGGGAGGGACAACCCGGGGCACTTGTATTCCATTGGGGAGTTGCACGGAATTCACGGGATTCCGAAAAGCCGGCGAATTGAGCTCCTTCCGTACGTATTGGGCGAGGTGAAGTCTGCTCCCGATTTCTTCACCTCCACGCGGAACCGTACCGACTGGACCGGATCGGCCGGGCTCGACGGGAAGCTGGGGTTGAACAGTGCGTTCACCCTCGACTTTACCGTCAACCCTGACTTCGGGCAGGTTGAAGTCGATCCGTCGGTGCTGAATATCACCGCGTTCGAGACTTTCTATGAAGAGAAGCGACCGTTCTTTCTTGAGGGGAAGACCATCTTCGATTTCGATTTAGGGGATGACCTTCTTTTCTATTCCCGGAGAATCGGAGAAGCCCCGCGGTACGAACCCGTGGTGGATCCGAACTCGGAATTCGTGAGAGCCCCCGCCAGCACCTCCATACTGGGGGCTGTGAAACTGACCGGAAAGACCGCAGGTGGTCTCTCCGTCGGAGTGATCGATGGCATCACTTCCAAGGAGTCGGCCGACATTCTCTCTCCGGGGGGGACTTCGAGAACTGAAAACGTGGCTCCCTTGTCCAATTACGCTGTTGGAAGAGTCCAGAAGGATTTCAACGGCAGCAACACGATCTTCGGCGGGATGTTCACGTCAACCCATCGGGGTATTGATGACCCGCAACTCGAGTTTCTTCCCGCCGACGCCAACGCGGGCGGCCTCGATTTTCGCCATCATTGGAAAGACAAGACCTACTTCTTCGATGCCAAGGTCCTCTTCAGTGACGTTCGAGGAAGCCGTGAATCGATCTTGCAGCTTCAGGAGGCTTCGGCCCGCTACTTCCAGCGGCCGGATGCCGAACACGTTCGACTCGACCCGAACCGGACGAGCCTTCAGGGTCATGGCGGTGAGATCGAGGTCGGAAAGGAGCTAATGGCCCCTGGCGGTTCCACGAGACGGTGAGCTGGCGGTCCCCCGGACTGGAGTTGAACGACCTTGGCTACCTGCGGATCGCCGACACGGTAGACCAGGAGACCTCAGTGGCCTACGTTTACACCGAACCGAAGGGGATCTTCCGGGAGTATACCCTGGAATTCCAGCAGGAGGCGCAGTGGGATTTCTCCGGTGACTTCCTGAGGCCGACGGTTTCCGGTGCTGTCGAGGTCGTCTTCAAGAACAAGTGGGCCGCTACAGCCCAACTCGCACGGATCGGCGATTCGCTCGACACCCGGCTGCTGCGGGGAGGGCCTGGGGTCAAACTGCTCGGATTCTGGTCATCCAATACCACGCTTGAGACCGACAACTCCCGCAGAGTCAGCTTTCAGTTCAATTATCACGCTCACCGTTACGACAACCGGGAATCGAGCTTCAAGCGGTTCTCTCCGGGAGTGAGCTTTCGGATTCGGAACCCCCTCCTCTTTTCAACTTCGGCCGAGTACTCGTTAAACCACGACATTTTTCAATATGTGGAGCGCACAGACTTCGAGGGGGATCGACGGGACCTGGTGGCGAATATCGATCAGAGGACACTGGGATTGACATTCCGCCTCGACTTCGCCGTCACCCCGGAGTTTACGATCCAGTACTTCGGCAACCCGTACGTTTCTACCGGCATTTACTCTCGGTTCAAAAGGTTCACCGATCCGCGGGCCAACGACTTCAACCAGCGATTCGAAGTTTTTCAGGGCGACCGAATCTCCTACGACCAGGCCGACCGCAGATACTACTTCGACGAGACTGGGGACGGGAACTTCGACTATTCGATTGCGAACCCCGACTTCAATTTCCGGGAATTTCGCTCCAATCTCGTGGCGCGCTGGGAATACACGCCGGGATCGGTAGTCTACGTCGTCTGGACCCAGGGAAGGTCCCTGTTCGAAGGAGTGACCAATGAATCTCTCGGGCACAACCTCGGGAATCTCTTCTCGACACCGCCTGAGAACGTATTCCTGGTCAAACTGAACTACTGGCTGCCTCTATAATGCAAGCTCATTCGCGAAGGTGTCCGTCTCCGAAAACGACGAATTTACACGCCGTCAGTTCCTTGACCCCCATCGGGCCGTAGGCGTGGAGCTTGTCCGTGCTGATCCCGATCTCCGCTCCGAGGCCGTACACTCCGCCATCTGCCAGCCGGGTGCTCGCATTCACCATAACTGAAGAAGAGTCCACCACCCGGACAAATTTGCGGGCGGCCGCATAGGAGCGCGTGACGATCGATTCGGTGTGGTTCGAACCAAACTGCTCAATGTGTTCGACGGCCTGGTCCAATCCGGAGACAATGCGGACGTTACAGGTCATCGACAGGTACTCAGTCCGGTAATTCTCCTCGGATGCCTCCGCCGTTACCGTCATGAGGGTAGCTGTTTCGGGGCAGCCGTACACCCCGATCCCGAGGCGCTCGAATTCAGCTCCCAGGAGGGGAAGGAATACGCCCGCAACGGCCCGGTCAACCAGCAAAGTCTCCATTGCATTGCAGGTCCCGGGTCGCTGGGCCTTCGCATTCACGACGATCCGCAGGGCCATGTCCAGGTCGGCCTCGGAGTGAACGTAGAGATGGCAGATCCCCTCGTAGTGCTTGATCACGGGAACCGTCGATTCTTCCACGACTCGCTGGATCAGGCTCTTTCCCCCGCGCGGAATCACCACGTCGATCATGTCACTCTGGCGTAGGAGACAGCCCACCGCGTCCCGGGACGGCGTATCGATAACCTGGACGGCGTCGGGATTGATCCTGCAGTCGGACAGCGCCTTTCGAACGGAGCGGGCAATTTCGAGGTTGGAGTGAATCGCCTCGGAGCCTCCCCTCAGAATCGTGGCGTTGCCCGCCTTGAAGCAGAGTCCGGCGGCATCAGCCGTAACGTTGGGACGGGATTCGTAGATGATGGTCACGACTCCCAGGGGAATACGGACTCGACCGACTTCCAGGCCACCGGGCCGCCGAGTCTGGGAGACTACCTCGCCGACCGGATCGGGCATGGCCGCAATCTCTTCGAGTCCAGCAGCCATTCCTTCAATTCGGGAGTCGGTCAGTTCGAGGCGATCGAGCATCGCAGCGCTCAAGTCCCGTTCGCGGCCCGCCTCGAGATCACGCTGATTTGCCCGCTGGATCTTTAACCGATGATCCCGAATCACTGTCGCCATCTTCCTGAGGGCCTGCTCTTTGGCATCCGGTTGGAGTTCGGCCATATCATGCCACGCCTTGCGGGCAGCCCGGCAGACGTTGCGGATCATCGCTTCGATGGAGAATTCGTCAGCCATTATCCAGTCCTTCGTCGAAGACGACCATGTCGTCCCGGTGGATCACTTCAAGGTTTTGCCTCTCGCCAAGCAGGCGCTGGACCTCGGGAGTCTTCAGCCCCAGCACGGCCTGCAATTCCTCCGCCGAGTACTGTGAGAGCCCGACGGCGATTTCCTTGAGCGGAGCACCGTAGACCCTTATCAGGTCTCCCTGATGGAAGTCACCCTCAACCCGGGAGACGCCTGAGGGGAGCAGGCTTTTGCCCCCTGTTCGGAGGGCCTTCTCGGCACCGGCATCGATGTAGATTCGCCCCTCTCCCCTGCGTTTTCCGAGGGCGAGCCACCGCTTGCGGGCCGAAATCCGCTTCCGATAGGGTTCACACCAGGTGCCGAGATTCTCGCCGTCGAGGATGCGGAGGAGAATTTCGTCGGTTCGGCCGGGACCAATAAAGGTCAGGATCCCGGCTGTTGTCGCCAATCGAGCTGCTTCCAGCTTGCTTCGCATGCCTCCCAAGCCGAAGGCGCTGGCGCCTCCCTCACCGATTTCGATCGTTGCCTGCTGATCGAGTTGAAGAAAGGGGATTCGCTGGGCGTCTGGCAGGGACGGGGGGCGATCGAAGATGCCCTGCACGTCGGTCAGGATGATCAGCAGGTCGGCATCAATCTTTCCGGCAATCAATGCAGCCAGTTGATCGTTGTCCCCGAACTTGAGTTCCTCGATTGCGATGGTGTCGTTTTCATTGACGATGGGCAGGACATCCCAGGAGAGCAGTGTCTCAAAAGCGTTGCGGGCGTTGAGGTAACGCTTCCTGTGGTCGAGGCTGTCGCGAGTGAGGAGAACTTGGGCGACCTTGATGTCATGGCGCGAGAA
This sequence comes from uncultured Acidobacteriota bacterium, assembly GCA_963777605.1. Classification (GTDB taxonomy): domain Bacteria; phylum Acidobacteriota; class UBA6911; order RPQK01; family JAPXNP01; genus CAVZRV01. The sequence continues at coordinate 34,142 of CAVZRV010000027.1, read as the reverse complement.
GACCTGCTTGTAATGGTGCATCAGCCGCGACTGCCCGACAGCCGCCAATGCCTGGCGGACATTGGTTTCGGAGGGCGGCTGGTCAAAACCCAGTTCGTAAGCACCGGCGCCGACAGCGCCCGACGAAACCAGGATTACGTCAACGCCCCTGGACCGGACGGCGCCGACCTGGCGGGCCAGGCAGTCCATGAAATTCAGGTTCAGTCCCTCGTCGGTTCCCCGGAGGAGGTTGGTTCCGACTTTGACTACGATCCGCTTGATGGACTGCAGTCGCTCTTTGACGACCTCTTGTTCAATCACTGGGTCCTGCTGCATCCCGTGCACTAGAATTCAAGAATGGAGCAGTATAGCGCAATCCACCCGGTTCAGATCCGGAGCACCCGGTCGCTCCAGACCAGGGCATCCCGATAGATCTCGGGGAGGGCGTTTTCTCGCAGGTTGATCCGGCGACACAATTCGCCGAGGCTGTTCCAGTCGCCCCTCTCGTAGGACGCGGCCGTGTCCAGGAGATCTTTCAGGATGCTCTTCTCTCCGCACAAGGCTCCCTTTACTGCATCCGAAATAGGCAGTGGACGGATAACGTGCTCCATGGGAACGTCCAGCATGGCCTCGAGATTTGAAAGCGCCCCGAGGAGAAAATGCTCCAACTCGTTGTAAGGAGAGGACTTGGTCAAATGGCCGGCCAGTTCGCAGAATCGGCCCCGGAAACTTGAAGCCAATGCAAGCTCTCGCGGCTTCTCAGCACAGAGTTCCGAGAGCGCGACGATTGCCGTCCACTTGCGAATATTCAACTCGCCGAGGAGAACCAGTGCGTGGCGGACCGACTGGATTCGCTTTGCCCAAGGAAAGGCGGCCGCGTTGATGTACTTCAGGAGCTTCGTGGTGAGAGCAACATCGCTCTTAATGATGTCTTCCATTTCCGAGACCGTGATCGAAGGGGCTTGAAGAGTCTGAAGGAGCTTGAGGTGGGAGATCTTCGACTCGGGGATCCTTGGACCCTGAATCACCTCCGGTTTGCTGAAGAAATACCCCTGGAAAAGGTCGAAATCCTGGAACTTGGCGTCCGAAAGCTGAGCATAGGTTTCCACTTTCTCTGCAAGCAGGACCACGCCCGGCGAGGCACGGGATCGGATTCGTTCCACAAGGGGACCTACCTCAGTAGCCGGGACCTCGAGCAGATCGATCTTCAAAATGTCGGCCAGGGGAAGCAGTCCGCTCGAGGCATTCCGGCCGGTGAAGTCATCCAGGGCAATTCGGAAACCCCGGTTCTTCAATTCCAGGATACTGCTGACTACTTCCGGATCTGGGGTGACGTCCTCGAGGACCTCGATGACGACCTGCTGAGGTTCCAGGACTTCCGCTGTCCCGTCCAGCAGAAGATCCCTGCTGAAATTGATGTAGGCGGGCAGACCGGCCGTCAACTCGTGGATACCAATGTCCAGGTAGCTGGCCGAAATCACGCGGCTTGTGGCCGTTCGGTGGCAGGCAAACTCCGCCGCATTCTCCCGACTACTTCGGAAGAGAAGCTCGTACCCTGTGACTCGCCGCCCCCGATCAAAAATGGGCTGACGAGCGACAAATATATCGCCGTGCGTCATCTTACACCCCCACCTGACCGGGCCTGCCCCCCCAGATGACAAATATCGGCAAATGGTGAATCCAGATTAGACGACCGGTGTGACGGAAGGGTGCCCCGAGTCTCAGCGGATGCGAATTTTCTGCTTTTCGGGGTCGGGGTTTTGACGGTAGAGGATGGCGATATGACCGACTATCCCGACCGTTTCAGAGGCCAGCCGCTCCGAGATCTGGTCACATAGAGACGACTTTTGATCCTTGTAGTCCCGGAACCTGATCTTGATCAACTCGTGGGCATTCAAGGCCAGATCGATTTCCGCAAGAACGGGATCGGTGAGACCTCGCTGGCCGATCTGGACGGAGGCTTCCAGCGGGTGGGCGAGGGATCGAAGTTGGCGGCGATCAGAGCTGTTCAACGTCACGCCAAGATCCTATCACTAAACAGGTTGCTCGAGGCCAGCCGCACCCGTTCCGTCTCGGGCAGGGCGCGGCTGGCCTGGTTTCGTGGACCCTACGCGTCTGCGGGAGGGTATTCCTTCCGCTTGGGAGGATAGATCATCTGCCGCGTTTCCGAGTCAAAAGCCATGACTCGGCCTTGGCGATAGGACTCGACACCCAGTTTGATGGCAACCATTACCTGGTACCCGCGAAGTACGTTGTAGACCGGGTCCTGCCGGGTCCGCAGGCATTCAATCCAGTTGTCCACCAGATCCGTGCTCGGTTCCGCCTCGATGGTGACCTCTTCCTTGCCGTCGTTGGCGTCCTTGAACTCGTCCATGAAAGTTCTTTCCGCCTTGATCTGGGCATAGATTCGCGGCCGCCCCCTCGGGCGGTCTCCCTTCGACAGGTCCCCCATGGAATCGCCCACGGGGGCCCGGCTCATCAGAACCTCGAGCGTCCCCCAGTTGCCGTAGACGGTCAGCGGAGCCGACGTGGAATTGGCCATGCAGGAAATCATGTTGATGGAGTAGTCGCCCGGATACTCGACCATCGTCATGTAGGTATCGGGGACTTCGCGGTCCTTCTGGATGTATATGCCGCCGGCTCCCGTCACGCGAGTCGGGAAGTCGAATCCGATCATGGTCGACATGGTTCCCAGTCGGTGATAGAGGAGATCAGTGGCATTTCCTCCGGAGTAGTCCCAGTACTTTCTCCATCGGAAGTAACGATCTGCGCTGAACGGCCGGCTCGGAGCCGATCCCAGCCACATCTTCCAATCGAGGTTTCCGCTCGGCCCCGGGTTCACTTTGGCATCCGGCCAGGACGTGCTGCCGACACCCGGAATCGGGTAGTCCCACATGCCCTCTCGGGTGTTCCGGTTGTAACTGATCAGGCCCCAGACAATCTTGCCCATCTTGCCGGCCTGGATGTAGTCCCGAATCTGCCAGTTGAGACGATCCGCCGGACCGGAACCTCCGACCTGAAGGATTTTCCCGGTCTTTCTGACGATGTCGTTGAGTTCGGCGGCTTCCTCGACCGTGTAGGTCATCGGCTTTTCGAGGTAGACGTCTTTGCCGGCCTCGCAGGCTTCCTTGGCGATCTGGAAGTGCCAGTGATCGGGCACCGCCACGACGACGGCGTCGATATCGGGCCGGTTAATGACTTCGCGATAGTCCCTGTAGGTTTTCAGAGCGCCGGTCTGTTCCTGCGCGTATTTGACCCTGGGTTCCCATACGTCGCACATTGCGGTGTACTCGAAATCGTTCTCTTCTTTCTTCCTGCGATTGAAGGCCCGTCCCAGAAGCCCGTGAAACTGCATTCCGTTCCCAATGAACCCCAGGTTGACGCGGTCATTAGCCCCCAATACCCGCTGGCTGGACAACGCTGACGGGCTTCCTTTTGCTGACGTGGCCGCAGCACCCGAGACCACGGACGCTGTTGCCATGGCACCTGCCGCAGTACTGAGGAACTCCCGCCTTGAAGACGATCGACTTCTCTGTTCTTGCTCGCTCATTACGATCCTTTCCCCAATTTCAAGAAGCTGTTGGCAAATTCCAACCATTCTTACCTACAGCAATTGCGGGCATTGCGCAAGAGGGGCGATCGGCTTTAGGTTTCGACTGGTCCAGGATCTCGACCCGGAGATTCGCGGGATGTTCCGGGTTTTGATGAGCCGAGTCGGATCGACGTATGACAATGCCTGCGGAATCAAGCCCCGAGAAACTTAATCGACGCAATTGTCGTAAGTATTCACGAACCAAACAGATACACGATCCTGTCTCTACAACGAAGGGGCGCGCCCTTCCAGGGCGCCCAATTCACCAGGCGGTAGGCGGTCGGGTCCCCTGGGTGGCGCTGTGCTTCACCCAGGGCTGAAACGATCCGACCCCTCCGGTCTCAAATTGCCTGGCTGGCAGTATTTCTCCGCTCAGTTAGTTCCCGGGACCGGTTCAAGGCACTGCCGTCAGGCTGATTGAGATAGACTTGCAGTTCCCGGCGAAACCCGGGCAAGTCACCGATGAACCCTCGTGAGGTAGCTTCTGGCCGAATTGCTGTTCCTCCTGCCGCCCCAGTTGGGCCCGGCCGGTGGCGGCGTATTTTCGGACGACCCGAATTCTTCCTGCCGGTGCTGATCGTCCTGTTTACCCTCCCGGTTTCCCTGAAGGCGCTGCAGTCCTACTTCACGTTCGACGACCTGATGAATCTCAACTACTATCTCCGGCGCCCCTGGACCGCTATCGGTTCGAACCTGCTCGTCTTTACGTCGTTTCGGCGCCCGCTTGGAGCGCTTGCCTACCTGCCCCTGTTTGGCATCGCGGGCCTCAATCCGGAGCCCTACTACCTGGCTGGAGTCATCCTCTATTCGGTCAACATCATCCTGGCATTCCGACTTTTCCTGCGCCTTGCCAGGAACCGGTTCACTGCGTTCGTAGCCGCTTCGCTGTTGGCCCTTCACCCAGAAGTGCACAACGTTCTGTTCAATTTTGGCGCGGTCTTCGAACTGCTTTGCCTGCTCTGTCTGCTGGTCTCGGCCATTGCATATCTTGGGTTCCTGGAGGGGACTGAACCGCGACCCAGGGCTCGGTATGTTCTAAGCCTGCTCGGCTTCCTGGCGGCTTTGAACGCCAAGGAGACCGCGGCTGCTTACCCGGTAATTCTGGTCTCCCTCCATCTTTTCTACACCCGGGATTTTCGTTCCGGTTGGGCCGGCGTGAAGCGAGTGGCCCTTCAAGTTGCACCCTTCTTCCTGGTCGTAGTGCCCTACACGCTGGTAAAGATGTTCGGCGCCGAAGCCTACTGGAGAGAAAACCCTCAATATGCCTATCATTTTGATGCGTCGATTCTGACCAACCTCGCCCACTACCTCGAACTTCTCTCCAACCGGGAGGTGGTCTTTTCGGCGGCGGGAGCGGTTGGGCTGCTTGTGGCCCTTGCCGGGCTCGGATGGCTGCTTCGCAACGGGACGGTTCTTTTCGGGTTGTCCTGGGCGATACTGAGTCTCCTGCCGGTTCTTCCGCTCCCACGTTACTGGGGGTTGTTTCTGTACGTCCCCCTGGCCGGCTTTTCCTTGGCAGCGGCGGCCCTGATTGCCGACCTGGGTCGTCGCCTGTCAGCGCTCTGCCTGCCTGAGAAGGTGAACAACTGGAAGCCCGGAAAACTGGTGGTCCTGGTTCTTGCGTCGATGTACATGTTCCGGCTGCTGGGCGCGATGTCTCCCGACATCGACCGGGCGAGACGAGCCTTCTACCACGAACGAAACCCTTCCTGGCGCAGCTTCGCAGAGCAACTCTACGCAACGTATTCCGCCCTGCCGGACGGAACCTTGCTGGTCTTCACCAATCCTCCATTCGACGATGAAAGCCACGAGCGCTGGTGCCTCTATTTCCTGGTCTCGTTGAAATACGGTCCCGACATCCGGATTGCGCGTAAGCCCGAGGATGACTCCCGACTTCCCGCTCTGATCCGTGCAGCTACAGCGGTCCATTTCCTCGTCTGGGACGGCCGGGCGCTCCAGGAACGGCCCGCCTCCGGACGATGAACCGCAACGGGACCCGTCTTGTCGGAGGGTTTCTTGACCTGGCCTGACCCCTCCCCCTAGAATCGGGCCACGTTCCCCGGTTTTACGCAAGCTAGGAAGAGTGATGATGACCAACTTGAATCGAAGAGCCACGCTGGCAGCAATCTCCTTTGTCATTTCGACGATTTTGATCTCCACCGCGATCGCGTGGGTGGGTGAGGAGTCCGCGGTGGAAGGGTTCCTTCCCGGGAACGGGCAGGCGGAGCTTGCCCTGGAAGGTCGATTCCGGGACCAGATCAACCCGGAGAACCTTCGGGATTGGATGGAATTTCTCTCTTCGAAGCCTCACCATGTGGGATCGCCCTTTGGCCGAGAGGCGGCCGAGTTCATTGCCGGCAAGTTCCGGGAGTGGGGTTACCAGACTGAGATCGAAACCTTTCAGATCCTTTTCCCGACTCCCAAGACCCGCGAATTGACACTCCTCGCTCCGGAACATTTCGAAGCCAAACTTCAGGAGTCGTCTCTTCCCGAGGACCGAACTTCAGGTCAACTCGACCAGCAGTTGCCGACCTTCCACTTTTACTCCCGGGATGGAGATGTTACCGGGGACGTGGTCTACGTGAATTACGGCATCCCTGCGGACTACGACCTGCTCGACCGCATGGGAATCAGTGTGAATGGGAAGATCGTCATCGCCCGCTACGGAGCGTCCTGGCGAGGGATCAAGCCGAAGCTGGCTGCCGAGAAGGGTGCGATCGGCTGCATCATCTATTCGGATCCCCGGGACGACGGTTACTTCCAGGGAGATGTTTACCCGAAGGGCCCGTTCCGCAGCGGCGAGGGAGTTCAACGGGGCTCGGTCATGGATATGCCGCTTTACCCCGGGGATCCCCTGACCCCCTTCAAACCGGCCTATGCCGATGCCGATAGGCTTCCTCGCAAAGAAGCGCCCACAATCACGAAGATTCCGGTATTGCCGATTTCCTATGACGATGCCCTGCCCATCCTCCGTTCATTGGCAGGCCCAGTTGCGCCCGAGGGTTGGAGAGGGGCCCTGCCGATCACCTATCACGTGGGACCCGGGCCGGCGAAAGTGCGGCTGAAGGTCGAATCGGACTGGGGCCTGGTCCCTGCTCATGACGTTATCGCCCGCCTGCAGGGGAGTGAATTGCCGGACGAGTGGGTGATTCGGGGGAACCACCACGACGCGTGGGTGAATGGCGCCGCCGACCCGATCTCGGGACTGGTGGCCTTGATGGAAGAGGCCCGGGTGGTCTCGGAACTGGTCAAGACCGGGTGGCATCCGAGGAGAACGATCGTTTATGCAGCCTGGGACGCCGAGGAGCCGGGACTGATCGGATCGACGGAATGGGTCGAGGCTCACCAGGAGGAGCTACTCGAAAACGCGGTCGTTTACATCAACTCGGACGGAAACGGAAGGGGCTTTCTGTCTGCATCGGGTTCCCACGTTCTGGAGACAGTCGTGAACTCGGTGGCCTCCAGCGTGGTTGACCCTCAGAAAGGGGTCAGTGTGCTGGAGCGCCGACTGGCTCGGGATGCGGTTGATGCTTCACCGGCCAATCTCGAAAAAGCGCTTTCCGCCAAATCGATCCACCTGGGGGCACTTGGCTCGGGCTCGGACTACACTCCCTTCATTCAGCATTTAGGGATATCCGCACTCAACCTGGGCTTTGGAGGAGAGTCGGAGGGAGGTTCGTACCATTCGATCTACGACTCGTTTGACCACTATCTCCGGTTTGGTGATCCCGGCTTCCAATACGGAAAGACACTGGCCGAATTCGCAGGAATGATCACACTCCGAATGGCTGACGCGGACCTGTTGCCCTGGAATTTCAACAATATGGCGGAAACAGTCAGCCGTTACTCGGACGAGGTCCGGGAGCTGGCGGACGCCTCCCGCAAGAAGGCCCGCGGGCAGGACGAACTGCTTGAGAAGGGCTACTACCGGGACGCTTTCGACCCGACCAAACCCTACGTGCTGCCCGAAGCAAAGCCGGAGGTCCCTTTCCTGAATTTTGCTCCGTTACAGAATGCGGTGGCCCGACTGGTCGAGGCGGCTTCCGAGTACGAGAAGGCAGCGGGCAGGTACGGCTCTACTGGTTTCCAGCCCACCGGGGGACGGCTCGACGAGTTGAATCGAACTCTTTATCGTTCGGAACGGTTCCTCACCCTCGACGCCGGGCTCAAAGGGCGGCCCTGGTATCGCCATCAAATCTATGCGCCCGGTTTTTACACTGGTTACGGTGTGAAGACACTTCCCGGAATCCGGGAATCGATCGAGCAGGAGCAGTGGATCGACGCGGACCAGCAGGTCGGAGTTGTTGCCAAAGTCCTGGATGCTTACAGCAGCCAGATCGAAACGGCCACCCAGGAACTGGGGAAGTAAGTGCGGAATCTCGAGGCTTGAAACTGCGATTTGGACGGACTGGAAAGCCTGCAGGATCTTCTGGGACGAAGACGATGTTTGGGCGTTTCGCCGACTCGTTATAGTCTCTCCGCCCAGTTCCTCAGTCACCCGCCTGCATTCCTCGGTTCGGGCGGCTGAGATATGCTTTACGCCGTTTCCTGAGTAGCGCCCCAGCATGTAGAAGGTCTGCATCGTTTTTCTCCTTCAAGAAAGCTATATTGCCGCCACGAGTCAAATCGGGCTGTTTTTTTCTTGGTTTCCTCGATCGGGCTCAGTCGGATAGAATGCTTCCGACTGGGCGGTGAGTGCCCCCTGTGGCCTTACTGCACAGATCCGTGGCGAAGCCCCGGCGTTCGGTGTCGGCCTACCTGGGGAGGAAAAGTAGTTGTCAGACCCCTTCGTGAGAATTCGTGCATCGGGGACTGTTAACGGGGTGGAGGAACGAATGGATACCAAGTACATCTTCACGACCGGAGGGGTGCTCAGTTCTCTGGGCAAGGGTCTTGCGTCGGCTTCAATCGGCTGCCTTCTGGAGGCCCGGGGACTGAAAGTTACGGTGCTGAAACTGGATCCCTACATCAACGTGGATCCGGGTACCATGAGCCCCTTCCAGCACGGCGAAGTTTTCGTCACGGACGATGGAGCAGAGACCGATCTCGACCTGGGCCACTACGAGCGCTTCACGAACGCCAAGACGACTCAGGACAACAACTCGACCACCGGCCGAATCTATTTGGCTGTCATCGACAAGGAGCGCCGGGGTGATTATCTCGGGAAGACGATCCAGGTCATTCCCCACATCACCAACGAGATCAAGGCTACGATCAAGAAACTCGCCGACGATGTGGATGTCGTGATTGTCGAGATTGGGGGAACGGTTGGAGACATCGAAAGTCTCCCGTTTCTGGAGGCGATCCGGCAGATGCGAGTCGAGGTGGGATGGGAAAACTCGATGTTCGTCCACCTAACCCTGGTTCCGTACATCGAGGCCGCCGGGGAACTGAAATCGAAACCGACCCAGCACTCGGTCCGGGAGTTGCGGGCAATCGGTATCCAGCCGGATGTCATCCTTTGTCGTACCGATCGCTTTCTCCCCAAGGAGATTAAGAACAAGATTGGTCTATTCTGCAACGTCTCGTCGGAAGCCGTCATTACAGCGAGAGATGTTCAGACCATTTACGAAGTCCCGGTCGCGCTCCATGAAGAGGGACTTGACGGAATCATCGTTCGGCAACTGAGTCTTCCAGATACGCCCTGTGACTTGCGGCGCTGGCGGGAGCTGGTCGATGTGATCAAGAATCCGACCGACGATGTCACCATCGGCATTGTCGGTAAGTATGTTGAATACGAAGATTCGTACAAGAGCCTGAGTGAGGCGCTGGTGCACGGTGGCCTGCCGCACCAGATCAAGGTCCAGGTCAAATGGGTCGAATCGGAAGGGCTGGTCGGTGACCGCTGGCAGGACAGCCTGAAGGAGATCGACGGGATCCTGGTTCCGGGCGGATTCGGAACCCGTGGTGTGGAGGGAATGATCCGGGCCATCCGTCACGCCCGCGTCGAAAAGGTTCCCTATTTCGGCATCTGCCTGGGGATGCAGACTGCGGTGATTGAGTACGCTCGCAACGTCTGTTCCCTGGAGGCCCACAGTTCTGAGTTCGATACTTCGGCTCCCCACAGGGTGATCTACAAGCTGCGGGAACTGCTCGGTGTGGAGGAGATGGGTGGGACGATGCGGCTCGGTGCCTACCCCTGCCTTCTGGACGAAGGATCTCTGGCTCATCGTATGTACGGCGCCCGCGAGATTTCGGAACGGCATCGACATCGCTACGAGTTCAACCGGGAATATGAGGAGATCCTCACCAGCTACGGACTGCGTGTTTCGGGGATGTCCCCGGATCGCAACTTTGTCGAGATCGTGGAGGTCCCGGAGCATCCCTGGTTCCTGGGCTGTCAGTTCCATCCGGAGTTCAAGTCGAAGCCGACCCGACCGCACCCGCTTTTTGTAGGTTTTATCGAAGCCGCGTTGCGCTACAAGAAGCGCCGGACCGTCCCACTCAATGCGATCGTGGAGAATTCCACCGAGGCCTACGAGAGAGGGTAGTGGGCCGACCAGAAACTTCAATTCAGGATGAGTTCCTGGTTCCTGGTTCCTGGTTCCTGGTTTTTCGTTTTTGGAGGGAGAGTAATCCAGGCAGCCCTGCCTGGTATGGCGGCCGGGCAGCTTGCCCGGCGGAAGTGACCATTCTCAATCCAGGATTCTTGATTTCCGGCTTCTTCTGAAACCGTCCGCCACCGGGACTGAATCGCATTTTCAGTGCTGCATTGCCGGCCCGGTTACCATTCCCGGGGCGTTGCCGCCGGGCTGAAATTGACCCTGCGCCGTTGGCGCGCTCATCTGGCGATGCTTCACCCGTTTCCTCTTCGAATGGTCCGGCGTGCGGCCGGGGGGGGGGGCTGACCTGCATTGTGCGAAGGGGAGTGGTGAGTCGAGCAGCGGAGGCCGCCTGGCACGGAATTTCGCGCTTCCGCAAGAACTCCAGGTTCCGCGACGTGGATGGAAGAGGCGGGACTAGCCCGACGGGCGTCCGACGCGCCACCAAATGCAAGTCCCGCCCGCGGGACGACATGATCGTGGTCTCAGCAATTCCCCGGATCCCGCGGCGCACATTCGGTTGCCCGACCCAATCAAATTTCGCGGGATCTTTTCGCACTTTTTTCGACACCATTCGTTATTAGTAAATGGGGTTTGGGGTTTGGTCGCCGCCGCCGGCTTTGCCCGGGGGTGTCGTGCGCCTACCGCCGGGTTGGGGACGTCGAGACAAGCCAGGGTCGGGTTCAATAGCCAATTCGGCAACGCTCCCCAGAGATCGAAAATGTCCCCCGGTCATATCGCCCCACCAAGCGGGGCTCACAAGGTCCGCGACCCGCACGTGGACCAGGACTGCACCTTCGGTTTGTCCTAGGCAACGCCATGCCGCCCTCCGGGCTGACTCAGACACGCGATCGAATAGGAAGATAGTCAGTTTCACACTTTGAATGATCCGGTCGGCGGCCGGGGGCGGGGCTAACCTCGGTTCAGACGCAACCAACTCATCCAGATCTTCCAACCACCGACAAATCAGCGGCAGACTGTGTCTGCACGGAATCATGTCAAGAGTAACAATCCCCAAATTGCTCTTTCCCGGGCTGACCATGCCCTTCTATAGACTTTATAACTCGCTGTAAATAAATAGTTTGTTGGATCTTCACCGCATCTTCAAGAGAATTAATCAAATCTTAACACTGCGGTGATCTTCCTCTGACATTCGACCCTTAGACTGCTCTCGTCACAGTTGGAGAGGGGCAGGGGTGCGTATGTCCCCTCTCGGATACAAACGGTTTTGGAACAGGAGTAACGGTTCATGATGCGAAGAGCGATTTCGGCGATGCTGCTCCTGGCTGCCTTGAGCGGTGGACTCTGGGCGCAGGCATCGGACAAGCAGGGGACTTTAAGGGGTTATGTTCTGGATTTGGGGACGGGGAGCACGCTTCATGGCGTCACTATCGACGTAAAGCCTGCGGGCGTGACTGTCCAGACGGATATCGACGGGATGTTTTCCATTCAAATGCCGCCCGGCGAGTACTCAGTCGTTGCCCGCAAGCCCGGATATATGGACAAGGAGGTCGCCGGGGTCAACGTGAAGGCGGGAGAAGAGACGTGGCAGGAAGTGGCGCTGACTCCTGAGGGCGGGGTCATCCAGGAGACTGTCGAAGTCGTAGCAACGACCGAAAAGGCAAGCGTCGAAGCTCTGCTGAGCGAGCGCAAAGGAATGGCGGCCCTGACCGACAGTATTGGACGTCAGGAAATGTCTCTCATTCCGGGCGGTGACGGAGCCGAGGTTATGCAGCGCGTCACCGGCGTCTCGATTGTCGATAACAAATACGTTTTTGTCCGGGGTCTCGGGGAACGTTACAGTGCGACCCAGTTGAATGGGAGCACCATCCCTTCGACTCAGCCCGACAAAAAGGTCGTGGCTATGGACCTCTTTCCGTCGAGCCTTCTGGAGAACATTCAGACGGAAAAGTCATACACCCCTGATCAGCCGGGCGAATTCGCGGGTGGGCTGGTCAAGGTGAACACTCTCGATTTCCCGACAGGTGCGACGTTCCGTCTTTCGTATGGGACCGATTTCAATTCGATTAGCACGTTCAAGCCGTTCCAGTCCTACCGCGGCGGGAAGTACGACTTCTGGGGTTATGACGATGGGAGTCGTTCGCTTCCGAATATCATTCCCGATGAGAAGCTGATTCGAAAAACGCCGTTTTCGCCTGGTTTCACCAGAGACCAGATGCAGGCTTTCGGGCAGGCTTTTGCCGACCAGTGGACTTTCAACTCCAACCACGACGCGATCCCCGGTCAGAAGTTCAGTGTGGTGGGAGGCAACACCTGGGGGAATCTCGGCGTAGTGATGGCTTTCAACCACGGGACCGAGTACCGTTCCCGGACCGAGCAGCAGACCTACTACAAGCTGTCGGCTGGCGAAGAACTCCAGCCCTTCAACGATTACCGCTTCAGCCTGAGCACCCAGTCGGCAAGAACCGGAGCTACCGGGAACATCGCCTACCGGCTGAGCAATAGCCACAAAATATTGTTTCGGAACTTTTTCACCCACGATTCCAGTGATGAATCGCGGTTCTTCCAGGGGCCCAACCGGGATTTTGGGCAGGAGCTTCGAGACTACCGCCTGCGGTTCTCAGAAGAGTCGATCTACTCGGGACAAATCTCGGGAGAGCACTATCTGCCTCTCTTCGGCAACAGCCTTCTCGAGTGGAAGTTGAACCGGGCGCTTTCGTCACTGAATGAGCCCGATCTCCGTGAGTCCCTGTACGAGTACAGCGCATCGCAGGGTGCATTCGTCTTTGCCGACGAAAGCCAGAGTGGTTTTCGACAGTACTCGGATCTGAATGAGAAGATCTGGGATCCCGACGTGAACCTGACCACCTTCTTTCACGGGGGCGGCCTGATCGGGAGTTTCAAGGTTGGAGCGAGTTACCGGGATCGAAACCGCGATTTCTATGCCCGGCGCTTCCGGTTCATCCCGATTAGCACTTCGGGAATCGACCTGACCCAGCGGCCCGAGGACATCCTCACCCTCCATAACATTCGGCCCACCGGTTACGAGATTCGCGAAGAGACCCGCAATACCGACGCCTACGGGGCCAAGCAGATCAACCGTGCGTTTTACGGAATGGCGGATATCTCGGTCAGCCGGTGGCGGTTCATCGGCGGCGCCCGAGTTGAATCGGACATGCAGCGGGTGAACACGTTTGATCCGTTTGTGCCGGAGAAGGCGACGGTTTCGACGCAGTTGGACAACTCGGATATCCTCCCGGCCCTCAATGTGGTTTACCAGTTGAATCCGCAGATGAACCTGCGCGGTTCGGCCAGTAAGACCCTTAATCGGCCGGAGTTTCGTGAACTGGCACCGTTCGATTTCACGGACGTGATCGGCGGACGGTCGATCATCGGGTATCCCGGGCTGGACCGGGCTACGATTCAGAACTACGACGTCCGCTGGGAGTGGTTTCCGGGCCCGGTTGACTTAATTTCGGGCAGTTTCTTCTACAAGCGGTTTAACAAGCCGATCGAGCGGGTTGTTGAAATGACCGCCCAGTTGAGGACCTCCTTCCGGAATGCCGACAGCGCGAAGAACTACGGGCTTGAGGTCGATTTTCGGCGCAACCTGAGCTTTCTGGCCTCGCGGCTGGAAGACTTCAGTGTAAATTTCAACTATACCTTCGTTGATTCCAACGTAAGAATCCCCGACGAGAGTATCGTGGTTCTTACCTCCCTCGACCGGCCTCTAGCTGGTCAGTCCCGGAACATCATCAACGGGATCCTGGAGTATTCCAATCCACGCTTCGGAACGGTCGCCCGAGGGTTGCTGAACTTCCAGGGTGAACGGATCAGCGATGTCGGCGCTCTTGGATTGCCGGACATTCTCGAGAACGGTTACACGCGGCTCGACGTCGTCCTGATGCAGCCGCTCGGGGAAAGCCGGAAGTGGAATCTCAAGTTCACTGGCGAGAATCTGCTCGACGAAGTAGTGAAATTCACCCAGGGTGGGCTCCCGCAGCGGACCTTTCACACCGGCCGCACGCTTGGGGTCACCCTCGCTTACTCATTTTTCGATTAGTGATCAATTCGTTTCAAACGAAAGGAGCATCTGAATGCTGAGGAAGACAGTCATTGGATTGATTCTGGTTACCATGGCTTTGACCTTGCCGTTGCTTGGGGGCAGCAACAGGTCCGGAAGCGCCCACTACGGGATCGACCTGCAGACTCGGACGGTTGCAGACGGTCCCCACCCGAGGGTATTTATCTACGCCAACAGCGTAGTCTTTCAGCCGGGCAACTCCGAGTTGCCTTCGGGTGTAGAACTCCGTGCCAACATCGACCCGAACGGGAACACCGCTCCCCGGGTCTTCTTCGTCTACCTGCGCAACCAGGAAACCGGTCAGGTCTGGTACGTTGACGATACCGGGCTTCTCGATCCCGGAGTGGTGCACGCCATCGACGGCAGCGGTCCGACGAACTTTAACGCCATTGACGTGACTGTGGTTCAGGATCTGATTCTCCTCGGACCGGACGGGATCGTGGGACCGGCATTGCCGATAGCAGACCTGGATACCGGAAACTACCAACTGGTTCTGGACATCCGCGAAGGTTCCGGCCAGCGCACCATCGTCCACGGTGAGTTTGGTTTCAACGTGGTGGACCAGATTGTGGAAGTTACCAGCGATGTGACCGGAGACGTGACCTGGTCTTCCGACAACGCGTACTTCATCAACAACCGCGCGGTCTTCGTCCAGAATGGCGCGACTTTGACCATCCAACCCGGGACCCTCGTTCTGGGAACCGGTCAGAATTCCGCGCTGGTGGTGGCTCGCGGCGGTAAGATCATCGCCCGGGGAACTAAGGCGCGACCGATCGTGATGACCAGCACCAACCCGGTGGGCCAGCGCACGCGGGGCGATTGGGGCGGTCTGATCCTAAATGGCCGGGCTCCCATCAACACTAATGAGCAGGAGGGTGAAGGCGGAACCGGACTGTTCGGCGGCGACGACCCGACTGACAGCAGTGGCGAACTCCGCTACGTGCGGGTTGAGTTTGCAGGTATCGAGTTCAGCCCCGACAACGAGTTGAACGGGATCGCCTTCCAGGGCACCGGCTCGGGAACGCTCGTGGACTACGTCCAGGTCACCATGAACAAGGATGACTCCATCGAGTTCTTCGGCGGTACGACCAACCTGAAGCACGGCATCGTGACCCGAAACGGCGACGACAGCCTGGACTGGGTTCTGGGCTGGCAGGGAAAGGTCCAGTTCTATTGCGCCCAGCAATCGGGAGATGACGCGGATCAGGGCATCGAGGCGGATAACCTCTCCAACAGCAACGACCTGACCCCGATTTCCAACCCGACCATTTACAACGCTACCTTCATCGGCGACCCGAGCACCAATCCGGACCTTTCGGAGAGCGACATCGGCGTTCTGCTGAGGGAGGGAACCGCAGGGTTCCTGCGCAACCTCATCGTGATGGGTTTCAAAGAATCGGCTGTGGACGTGGATGATATCGCCACAGTGAACCGGATCAACAGTGGGACGCTGACCTTCAAGAACTCGATGTTCTTCCAGAACTGTACCCAGCCCGGAAACGGGATCGGCTGCGTTGGCGGTGCGAATCCGGCTGACCAGTTCTCCAGCGAATTGGACACCGTGATCAACAACAAGGAAGACCTCGCTCCCTTCACAACCAAGGCGTGGATCACCGGCGAGCCGACCAACCGGTACACCATGGATCCGAAGCTGCGAGACCCGTACAGCCTGTTCCCGCCCGACTTCCGTCCCGAGTTGAATTCACCGGCGCTGGACCTTCGTTTCGTGGCGATTCCGCCCGACGACGGGTTCTTCGATACGGACGTCACCTACATCGGCTGCGTGAGCCCGACCGATGACTGGACCCAGGGTTGGACCTACTTTGGATTCTAATCCAATGAAGATCAGTCGAACTGAGAAAGGGCGCTGGGCGCCCGTTCTTCTCACCATACTCCTGGTCGTCTGCGGTAGCCCCGTCTTTGGTTTCTCCGGAGACGAGAAAGTGCAGGATGCCGCAGACGCCCCGGGGGACGCACGGAAGTCGGAAGCGCAGGCTCTCGTGGGGTGCACACTCTCGAATACCCAGGACTCGTTAGACGCACTCGGTCGTCACTTCATCGAAGTGCTCGCCCGGGGAGATCGGGACGAACTGGCGTCCTTCGTTGTCCAGAAAGAGGAATTCGCGGAATGCGTCTACCCGGCCCTGCCCGCGAGTCAGCCGGGAAGCAACCTCTCGGTCGATTTCGTCTGGAATCAGAGCTATCTCAGAGACCTGGCTGGATTGGCCAAGACGATGGATTACGCCGGCCGGAAGTACGAATACGTGGGACTTCGCTTCACAGACGGAACGAAGGATTACGGAACGTTTACGATTCATCGGGACGGCCGAATCCGGGTCAAGGACGAAGCCGGAAAAGAACTCGAGATGAACCTCTTCGGGTCGGTCATTGAGACCTGCGGAAAATTCAAGATTTACAGCTTCGCTCACTGATTTGTTGCCTGGATTGAGCCTCACCGGGTTTGGTGCCGGCTTCAGTGGGTGGATATGGAGGGAATACGAAAGTGTTGGCAAGAATACTCATTACAGCAGTGCTGTTCTGCTCGGCGGCGATGGCAGAGGTTCATACCTACTACATCCCGCAAATCGCAGCCGGCGGAAACAGCCAACTCCGAATCGGGACCAAGGTCACGATCGTCAACCTGGGGACCGAGGTTCTGAACCCGGCCCGCGTGACGATCGAAAGTTACGATGAAAACGGCGCAGCGGCCAACGTGCTGAAGCAGGTTTCGCTGAGCGGAACCCAGGCGGTTGCCAGCCTTGAACGCGAGATTGAGGGCCGTGGTGTCGCTACCGTCGAAACCTACTCGTCCGACGGAAGCCTCAAGACCGGATGGGGGAAGCTCACCACCGAAGACAATATCGCGATTGAGGCGGTCTTCAGCATCTATGACGGCTCTGGCACGCTGGTGACGACCACGAGCATTCTGCCGAGGGATGTCATCGGTTCGGCGACCCTGTTGATCAACCTGAATTCACCGACTTCTCTGGTTTCCGCGTTGGCGGCTCTCAACCCGCCTACGAGCAGTGGGGATGCAGTGATTTCATACGACGTTTACGACCAGTTCGGCACCTGGGTCGGCAGTGACTCGATCTCGCTGGCACCCGGCCATCGTGTCGCCAGTAACTGGACCGAGTTGGTCCCTGAACTCGTGGGTTCGAGCGACTTCATTGGCTCTGCCGAAGTCAGTTCGAGTATCCCGGTCTTCATGCTGCCTCTCCGCCAGGATGGCGTCCAGTTGACCACGCAGGACCCTCTCCCGGCCCGTTAACGCCCCTCGATCCTCCACCAACAGCAGGCGGGACACCCCTGCCGCCTGCTGAACCGGGGAGGCGGTCCCCTGCCGCTTCCCTTGCTCCGGGGAGAGCGAAACTCCTGTCGCTCTCCCCCATCTCAAAGTGCGAAGTGCGAAGTTCAAAGTTCGAAATCTGAAGTTTGAAGTTGGAAGTTCAAATTTCGAAGGGGATGTTGTCGAATTCGCTACGAACCCTGACTTTCGACCGGTTCGCCGACCCCAACCCGGAGGCGGGCACACGACACCTTCGGGCAGAGCGGTCGGCGACGGCCAAACCCCACTTACTAATTACGAAAAAAGACGCCAAGGCGCGAAGATCCTCTTCTTTTCCAACAAGATTTTCCTTGGCGACCTTTGCGACTTCGCGTTTCTGTTCCAGGTCCTCAACCGCAGTTCCAGGAGCAGAAATCGCCGGGCAGGCTGCCCGGCCGCCATACCAGGCAGGGCCTGCCTGGATTACTCAATCGAGAGCTTTCGGATTAGCATAGGTGGATGCTGAGTCACTCAGAACTTCTACCCCAACTTTGGGATCCCGAACGGCGACCGTCGTTCTTTGTTATTGCCGGGCCCTGTGTGATCGAAAGCGGGCAACATTGTCTTGATCTGGCCGGTAGCCTGGCTGAAATCGCTTCTCGGTTGGCCGTGCCGCTGGTTTTCAAAGCCTCGTTCGACAAGGCCAACCGCACTTCGGTTCGATCATATCGTGGGCCTGGCCTCGAGGCGGGCCTGGAAGTGCTGGCGGATGTGCGTTCCCGGGTCGGCGTTCCCGTCACCTCCGATATCCATGAGACTGTCCAGGTAACTCCTTGCGCCAGGGTTCTCGACATTCTGCAGATTCCAGCGTATCTGTGCCGTCAGACCGATCTCATCAGTGAGGCAGCGGCTTCGGGGCGGCCGGTGAACGTCAAAAAGGGCCAGTTCCTTGCTCCCTGGGACGTGCGGCACATCCTGGAAAAGGGCGAAGCGTCCGGAAATCGTCGCATCCTGATTACCGAGAGAGGGACGAGCTTCGGCTACAACAACTTGGTGGTTGACTTCAAAGGCATTCCCCAGATGCGGGCACTTGGGTACCCGGTTGTCTTTGACGCCACCCACAGCGTTCAACTCCCCGGCGCCGGAACCGGGAAGAGCCTTGGGCAGGCGGAGTTCATCGGCCATCTCGCCCGGGCGGCGGTTGCGGTCGGTGTTGACGGAGTCTTCTTTGAGGTACACGAGGAGCCTTCCAAGGCGCTGAGTGACGGCGCCAATGCCCTTCGCCTGGACCGGGTCGAGGAAATGCTGTCGAGGTTGCTGGAGATTGACGCTTTGGTGAAGCGCGCCTGATTGAGGGAGAATGATAGCGATGTCCGGGGATGGAGCAGAGTTGGCGATCGGCCGCAGAGTTCTTGAGATCGAGTCGGAGGCAATCCGCGGCCTCGTTGAACGGATTGGTGAAGAGTTCATTTGTGCCGTGGACATGCTTTCGAACTGCCAGGGCCGGGTGGTGACCAGCGGGATGGGCAAATCCGGAATCGTTTGCCGGAAGATTGCCGCGACCTTTTCGAGTACGGGAACGCCGTCCCTGTTTCTTCACCCTGCCGAAGCGGTGCACGGGGACCTGGGGATGCTGGCCTACGGAGATACCGTGCTGCTAATCTCCAACAGCGGGGAGACCGAGGAACTGCTGCGGTTGCTTGGCACCATCAAGCGCCTCGGATTGCCGCTGATCTCGATGGTCGGGAACGCCGAATCTCGACTGGCGAGACATTCCGACCTGGCTTTGGACATCAGCGTCGACCGGGAGGCCTGCACCCACGGATTGGCGCCGACGGCTTCGACGACGGCGGCCATGGCCCTGGGTGACGCGTTGGCGATTGCGCTCTCGAGCCGGAAGGGATTTCGACCCGAAGAATTTGCCCGGCTTCACCCGGGGGGGAAGCTGGGCAAGAAGTTGGCCAGGGTCTCCGACCTGATGCACGCTGGAGACGAGGTGCCGCGGGTGGAAACCGGGTCGCGGATGGAGGACGTGATCTTTGAAATCACCCGCAAGGGACTCGGGATTACCGCGGTCGCCAACGACGACGGGCGGCTCGCCGGGGTGATTTCGGACGGGGATCTGAGAAGGCTCCTCCAATCCCATCGAGGTGCGCTTTTGGACAAGACGGCGGCCGAATGTATGAATTCGAACCCGGTAACGATAGCCCCCGGGGAACTCGCTGCAAGGGCGCTCGACATCCTCGAGAAACGGAAGATTACTTCGTTGATGGTGACTGCCGAATCTGGGAGAATCATTGGTATTATTCATTTACACGATTTGTGGGGAACGGAGTTGTTTTAAGCCATGGCCCTGCCTCACCAAGTAACCGGAAACGTACAGAAGATCAAATTCATCCTCCTCGATGTGGACGGAGTCCTGACCGATGGCCGGGTCGGCCTGCTTCCGGACGGGGGAGAGATCAAGTATTTCTCAATCTACGACGGGCTGGCCATACGACTCGCACAGAAGGCCGGTATCGAGGTGGGATTCATCAGCGGCCGGACCAGCGGAGTCGTCCAGCAGCGTGCCCAGGAGCTGGGAGTCGAAACAGTCATTCAGGGTTCGCGGGAGAAAATGGCCGACCTGCAGCTTTTGCTCAAGGATAAGAACCTGACGGCGGAAGAGGTGGCCTACATCGGGGACGACCTCCCCGACATTCCCATCCTGCAGCGCGTCGGTTTCTCGGCTGCTCCTGAGAATGCCGCCGAACCGGTCAAGTACCACGTCCATTATGTGACCCGGTCCAAGGGGGGCGACGGGGCGGTTCGGGAGGTCATCGACCTTCTCCTCAAGACTTCGGGCAAGTGGGAGGCCATCATGGCGGCCCTGGAAAGCGCCGAATCCCCGTTTGCCGGATGAGCTATTCCCGCAGTCAGAAGGGTCGGACGCGTCGGACCGGTCCGACGTGCCGTTTTGGCTGGCGCCTTATGCCGCCAGTTCTACCAGTCCCTGTATACCCAGCTTGAAATCGAATTCCTGGGGTAGAAGGCTGACCACCACGAATGAGCCGCCTGATGGGAACCCGAAGAAACTCCCCGGGTGAAGGAGGACACCTTTCTCGCGCAGCACCCGGAGCGAGAATTCCTCATCGTTGTGCCAGGCCGGGAGGCGGATGACCACGTACCATCCTCCTTCCGGCTCGAACAGGCGAAGGGGGCTCTCACTCAACTCAACTCGAAGCATGTCGAGGTTCCTTCGCAACCTCCCTGTGATTTGACGCTGGATCAAGTGACGCAGTTCCAACAATTCGGGAACTGCGTGCTGAACCGCTGTGTTCACCGAGAGGTACGTGTCCGAGATCAGCTCCAGGCGTTCCCTTGCGGTTCTCCGCAAATCAGCGGGACCGCACAGCACGATCCAGCTCAGCTTGAGTTGCGGAAGAGCCACGCTTTTCGACAGTCCGTTGAGGACGAAGGTCATTGAATCGTCCGAGGCGATGGGGTCGGGAACCGGCTCAGCGGTTAGACGGTAGTCGAAGAAGACTTCGTCGCAGATCAGGGGAACCCCGCTTCTTTGTGAGAATTCCAGAAGTTGGGGCAACTCCTTGAAATATGAGCCCGTCGGATTGTTTGGGTGGACGCACAGCACAGCGCTTGCCCGGCAGTGATCGGCAAGCCGGGAGACTTCATCTACGTCGCAGATCCAATCGTCAGCATAGATCAGGGGGTAGGACAGCGATTCGAGGCCCTCGAACCGGGCCAGGTACTGGAACAGGGGATAGCTGGGAGTAGGAACCAGGACTGAATCTCCCGGGTCAGCCAGCAGTTTGAAAAGGAAACTGTAAGCTTCGCTCGTGCTCGAGGTCAGGATGATGTCGTCCGGGCTGACTTCATCCCCTCTCTCGGAGTAGAACAGGGAGATGGCCTCCCGCGCCCGCAGGAGGCCCAGGGGATCTGGTGCATAAGTCATTGCCTGGGGGTGGGAGATAGCGGACAGGATCTCGTTTTTGGGGTAATCCAGGCCGGCGCGCGTTGGGTTGGAGAGCGTGAGATCCAGGACCTCTTGACCCTGCCGCTTCAACTCGCGGGTCAGGGTTGAAAGTTCGTTTGGTCGCAGGTCAAAGGCGGTTCTGTCCGAGAACATGGAGGGATTGTATTAGGAAGCAGCCCCCATTTCGATCGGATTTGACGTTTGGACTGGTCCGACAGGTTCGACCCGTCGGACCAGTCCGAGTGAAAGACCCGCCTACTGTGCGTCCGCCCGGCTCGGGACTACCGGGAAGAGGGTCAGTGTGGGAACAAAATCGGGGAATGCGAGCGTGGGATCGAAGCTTTGGCGAATAGTCGCAGCGACGACGCCTCGATCACTTTCCACCGTGAGCACTCCCTGCATCTCGGAAGCCTGCCCGTAATCCGGGAACAGCTCGGTGACAAACTGGGCCAGGTGGTCGCCTTCCGCCAGTTCCACCGGGACAGTGCGAAGGAGGACGAAGCTCTTACTGTACAACCGCAGGGTCAGGTGAGCGGTCCCGCCGCTTGTAGCCGGGTTGATGAGCGCAACTCCGGTATTCCTCGACCCGACGGTGTCCACAAACACGGTAAAACCGGTGAGCGGTTGGGCCGCCGGAACGCCGGCTTCGGTCAAGGTGATCCCGGTGATCGCGTCCTTCTGCTCAAAGACGGCGGTACCGGCCAGGCCGACACCCCCGCTGATCCGGGCGTATCCTACCTGAAGATTACCTTCTCCGGTGGTCTTGAGTTCAACGGAGGCTCCTCGGGCCAGGTTGAAAACCCAGATTGCCCGGGAATCTCCCTGCCCCTGCAGACCGAGCGACATTGGCTGGCCGTCCTGCGAGAAGAACTCGATGGTAGCAACCGTGTCGGCCCCGCTGTTGAGCAGGACCATGCTGGAGAATAAGATCAGGGTGTTGCCTGTTCCATTTCCAATCTGCGGGAAGTAGAAGACCTTGTCCGAAACCGGGGCGGCCAGGACCGTGACGGTTGTCTGGGCGTTGGCGGTCCCTCCCTGGCCGTCGTCGACAAGGAGGTTGAAGACCAGGTCGGTGGCTTCGTTAACGCTGGGCGCCGTGAACGTTGCCACGGCCTGGGTAGAGTTCTGAATCGTGGCTGTGGGTCCTGAAACTTGACTCCAGCTGTAGGAGAGGGTGTCGCCGTCCGGATCGCTGCCCGAGCCGGTCAAGGTGATGATTTCCCCTCCGGCGACCTGCTGGGTTGGCCCGGCGTCGGCCGTCGGGGGCTGGTTCGTCTGGGTTGCGGTGACCTGGACCCATACCTTGCCCAGGTTTGAATCGGTGTATCCGTCCCATGCCGCGTAGGTGAATTCGTCCTTGCCGGAGTAACCAGGCAGCGGGTAATAGGTGGCCTGGCTGCCCACGAGACCGACGGTTCCGCCGAGCGGCTGTGAAACGATGCGCAGGGTCAGGGAGTTACTGTTCGCGTCGGAACTGCGGAGTAGCACCTGGACCGGGACCCCGGCAGGTGTTCCGGTCGTGATGTCCTGTACATACGGCGCGGAGTTGTTAGTTCCTTGCTCGCTGCCCGGGCCGTTGTGACAGGTGTAGCAGCCGACCTGGAAACCTCGCCAGAGCCGGATCGTTCCGAATTTCGTGCTGAGAATGCGGTCACCGAACGCACGAGAGAGTTCGGTTCCGCGGTAGTCGGCGCCGTGGCAATTACGGCACTGTGAGGCGTTGCCCTCGGCTGCATCCCCGTGGCGACTGACCCAGGCAGATCCGACCGGGTGTATCCCGTGGGGACCGCCGGAAACCGTGGACGGGCTGCTCGCGTGGCAGGTCGTGCACTCGGCAATGGTTCCGACATGACCCTGCAACTGGACACTCTGGATGTTGTCGTTTTCGTGGGAAGTGGGGAAGATGGCGTGAGTCGAGCCGTGGCACGCTTCACACTGAAGGTTTCCGTGCCCCTTGGAGAACCGGTAGAGGGAAAACCCTGGTGCCGGCGTGTTTGCGTTGGTGGCGAATGTCAGGTTGACCGCATTTCTGGGGTTCCCCGAAACTTCCAGGGCGGAGACGAATCGGATTTTGCCGTTGTTATTCACGGCTGTACCGGTGTGGCAATTCTGGCAGGTCGGTTCGGAAAGCCATCCTTCGCGGGCGGAGGCTCCAACCTGGCTCATCGAGCCATGGCAGCCCTGGCACTGGATCGCGAGGCTGCCGTCGGAAGCGACGCTGTTGCCCATGGCTCCTCTCAGACACCGGGTTTCGGAACCCGGGTGGCAGGAGTAGCAGGCGCCCCGGTTGGAACTGGAGTCGAGACTATCGCCGGTGCTGGGGTCGGTGACCGAGGCGTGATAGGCGTGGATCGAACGGGTCAGTGGCGGGATCCCGCTTACGCCGGTGCCGGGCAACGCGTTCGAACCGTGGCAGGTCGCGCACAGCACTGAAGTCGAATTCTCGGTGACGGTCGCGTAGAGGCCATTGGGCGAATAGCCGGCGGCGGTAAGTGCGTCACGGTAGTTGATGCTGCCGCCCCTCCGCTCGTCGTGAAGGCGAAGGATATTGAGCCGGAAATCCTTCTCGGGATTTGGATCCCGGACCCAGCCGGCGACTGGCTGCGCCGAAGAGTGGGTGTCGGAGCCGTGGCATTTTCGGCAGTCCATTTCGTCCGAAATCGGGAGAACGATGTCGGTCGTCGCCAGAACCCTTCCCGTGCTGTCCCGGGCCACCAGGCGCATCATCGGGTAGTAGTTCTTGTGTCCCTGGTCGTCATAGGGGGTCAGCGGGATCCCCTCCGCAGTGAACTGGGACAGGGTGCCGTCAAAGACCATAGGCTGGGGGACATCTCCAGGCCCCGGCATGTCCTGTCCGACCAGTCCCTGGTCGGCCGACAGCTGGACCCCGAAAAGGTCGGCGACGTAGGTCCAGAAATTGGTCTTTCCCTCGGATGTGGTGTTGATCGAACCGGTCGGATCGGAGACGGCCTCGTAAGTTACAGTAATGCCGTTCGGGCTGCGGATGAGTTTCCCTGAGGAATCGACCAACTGGGCGTGAATCGTATTGTATGGGGGAAGAATCGCGAAGACCTCGTAGTCACTGTCCATGCAGTGCATGCCCAAATCGTTCCAACCGATTATTTTCCAGCCTGCGGCGTGTGATAATGCTGACCCGACTGAGAGAATGAGAAAAAATAGCCAAATTCGAGACCCGTGTCTTTGCATTAGTCGACTCCTGGGTGATTTGGTTTCCATGGGATGCGAAAACTGTCGGCATCAAGTGTGCCACTGGAAGAAGCGGCAGGCCTGTACGAAATTCCTTGCCGTCGCGTTGGGGATCAGAGGTCCGCGTGAGTCCGATTGTACTCCGCGAGGGGCGAATTGCCTCGATTCCTGTCTGGTTTGGTGACATCCAAAACGTAAAGAGTTGGATCGCCCCACGATGGTTCACCGAAAATGTTTAAATTCGTTATTCTCTTACAACTTTCCTTGTAATGGCTGTCAACGGAGGTGTCAATGTCAAACCAGATAAATTTCCTGCGGGGCGTGCCGGCCAACCGGGCTCTGGAGCCTGTGGCGGAGGCCTTTGCATCTGAATACTCGAGAGTTTTTTCTGAGTACGGGACAGGGGTTCTGCAGTATCAGACTCCTGGTCTGGCCGATTTCAACGGGTTCGTTCCGCTCAAGAAGATCCTCGCCGAGCGTCTTCAGGTGAAGGGAGATCCGCAGGCTCGCGTGGTTTGCAGTAACGGGGGGATGGAAACCGTTTCGCTCCTGTTGAAGTCTCTCCCCGAGGGAAGTCTCGTGGCTACCGAGGCGATGACCTACGACCGGGTCCTGATTGATCTTGCGCGGCATGGGTGCCGGATCCACGGTGTGCCGCTGTCGGATGATGGAGTCGACCTGGATGCCCTGGAGGAAGTCGTCTCCCAAAGCGGAATGCAGCTCTTTTACCAGGTGGCCTACCACCAGAGCCCGACCGGTGTGACCACGACTCTGGAGAACATGCGGAAGGCTTCGAAAATCTGCGCCGCCCACGGGGTACTTCACGTCCTCGACATTGCGTATTTCGAACTGCGCTTCGATGGAGAAGAAAACACGATCATTGATCTGGAGGAGTTTCCCGAGACGACCTGCCTTGTCGGGTCTTTTACGAAGACCCTTTCACCCGGTGCGAAGTGCGGATTCGGCATCTTCCCGGCCAAGGTTCTCGAAGCCATGACGCCGGTGATTGCGAATACCCGACTGAATCCGAACTATCCCACCCAGGCCGCGATTCATTCGCTGATGCGGTCGGGATTCTACGATGAGCACCTGGGTTTCCTTCGGGATCTCTATCGGCCGCGGATGGAAGCGATGAATGAGTCGATTGCCCGGGCATTCCCGGACATCGACCTTCCCACTCTGACGGGAGGTTTCTTTTTCGGACTGTGGCTTCCAGGCGTTCATGACGAGCAGCACTTCGTGGAGGCTTTGAAACTTAAGGGCGTCGTCCTGGCGTCACCACAGGTCTTTGCCCCCGGCTGGCGGGAAAAGACTCACGAGAAACACGGAGGGGTTTTCTTCCGACTGACGTTTCCGGCCTTTGCCCCGGAGGACAATCGCAGCGGAGTCGAGCGCATCGCGGAAACCTACCGGGAACTGGTCCGCGGCTGATGAAGAGCTGAAACCGGGGATCGTGGGTACTGGTTTCGGGTTCCTGGTTTCTCGTTCCTGGAGGGAGAGTAATCCAGGCAGCCCTGCCTGGTATGGCGGCCGGGCAGCTTGCCCGGCGGAAGTGAACCTTCTCAATCCAGGATTCTTGATTTCCGGTCTGTTCTGAAACCGTCCGCTACCGGGACTGAATCGCACTTTCAGTGCTGCATTGCCGTCCCGGCTCCCATTCCCGGGGCGTTGCCGCCGGGCTGAAAATGACCCTGCGCCGTTGGCGCGTCCGACTGCCGGCGCCCCTCCAGTTTCACGCGCCGAACGATCCGCGCCACGCTTACCAGAAACGAGAAACCAGAAACCCGTCACCGGCCTACTTGGCTTGGCTCTGCTGCCGCCTCGGTTTCGGATTCTTCTTCGAGGGCCATCAAGAATGCCGCGATGATTGCGGCAATGATCCCCAGCGAGTGAAGCATTGCGGGCAGAGTCCAGTAAATCGCCAGTGAAAGGATCGTGGTGACGACGGGCGCGCCGGCGTTGATCAGCGGGCTGATGATGATCGCCTTCCCATAGCGGTAGGCGAAGACCAGGAAGAGCGCTCCAACCGAGTTCAGGATCTGAATTCCGCCTGCCATCCAGGGCCCGGTCAGTCCCCAGTTGATCTCCTGGGAAAAGTCTGTCATCCAGAGGGCAAACGGAATCAACAGAAGTCCGGTCACCATCATGTAGAAAAAGATGCTCTCGGCCTTCATCGAACGGTTAGCGTAGGAAATGATGAACCCCTGAATTCCCCAGGCCAGAAAGACCAGGAAGGCGAGAAAAACCCAGGCTCCGATTCCGCCTGAGCCTTCCTCCGTCCAGGAAAGCAGGACGCCGGCCAGCAGCGCCAGCAGGATCCCGAGCCAGCCCTTCAGGCGGGCGCGTTCGCGCGAAATCACCAGTGCCAGCAGGATCGTCACAACAGGGGACAGAGCGATAAAGGGGAAAACCAGGTAGGCCGGTGCCGTCCTCAACACCTTGAAAAGGACCAACTGGCCCCCTGCACCCAGGAATCCAACGGCGGAGCCCAAGACGATCGCCCAGAACCCGTACTCGAGCTTCCATCCGACGAGGTGGAGGGCGATCAGGGCCGGCGGGATCATGGTCAGTGCCCAGACGCAATAACCCAGGGTTTCAGGAAACCCGGCTTCGGCTGTGGAGTTCATCAGCGCGCCCCACACTCCCCAGGCCCCTACGGTAAAGATTGTGAAAAACAGCCACCTTTTAGCCATGATCCCTTTCGCTCTCTCTCTCTGCTTTGGGGGGGGTAGGGTTTGAGGGCTTGCCGCCATACCCGCGGGATAGGGATAGGAAATACGGGACATTCAGGACGTATGAGACCCGCGCACGCAAACAGGCCCGAAGCCCGAAACTCGAAACCTTCTGTGTTCTTGTGTGTCCTACCAAACCCCAAACCCCAAACCCCAAACCCTGTTCTCAATTCCGAAGGTCGATTGTCGCCTTTTGCAATCGGCTTGTCGAGGGATTCCGTTTCGCAGGCCCTTGTTGTAGTCTTTGCGCACCAATCTGGAAGCATTGGAGACAACAGGGATGACATCTGAAATTAAACGGACTGGGACCAATCGGGCGGAATGAGGCGATCCGGGACAATTCTCTCGCTGGTACTACTGTTGATGACCGTAGCCTCGGTTGTCGGAGAACCTAACGATCGATCCCTGCAATCGGAAGCCGGCGTGCTGTTTCTGAAAAGGTTGCGCAGCCTCTATTCCGATATCGGGATCGGAAAAGATCTGGATTTCGAAGCCTTTCGCACCGCGATGGTGGGTTTCCTCAACCTGCGCAAGGCGGGGATGGTGGTCAAGGAATCGATTCTGACCATCGTCGACTATCGCAAAGACTCGACGCAAGAGCGTTTCTTTGTCATCGACCTGGAAGCCCGGCAGGTACTCTTCCGGACTCTCGTGGCTCACGGGAAGAACAGCGGGGAGCGAAAACCGCTCCGATTCTCCAACGTTCAGGACTCGAAAATGAGCAGTCTCGGCCTGTTCGTGACCGATCGGACCTACTACGGAAAACATGGGTTTTCCCTCAAATTGAGGGGCCTGGAACCCAGCTACAACAGCAACGCCCTCGCTCGGGCGATTGTTGTCCATGGGGCGGACTATGTTTCACGGGGCTTTATCCGGGAGCACGGGAGGCTGGGGTTGAGTTGGGGATGCCCGGCGGTGCCTTCCGGCCTTTCGAAGAAGATCATCAATGCCATCAAGGGAGGCAGTTGCCTGTTCATTCTCGGTGAAGCCTCCGACTACCCTGAAACGAGCACTTTTCAGGACTTTGCCAGGGCGGCCCTTGAATTCGAAGGATCATCTTTAAACGAGTCGGACGGCCAGTTGTGGAATGGTGACCGGTAACGAGAATCGAACCAGGCTCCCGCACATCTTGGAGCCCAAGAATTGCCTGAAGTCGAGTCCGCAGGCGCCCGCCTGGAAACGGACCACTTGAGATTGCAGCGATTTATCCTCGGTTTAGGAACCGGTTGGTACTCTCCTTTTCCAGGAGGTATCAATTTCAATGAACTCAAAACGATTCTTGTTGATTTCCGTCGCGGCGATAGCGCTGGGCGGATTCGGATTCGCCCGGGAAGAGGGGGAAAAGGACATCCAACTGAAGGACGCACCCGCGGCAGTCCGAAATACGGTAGCAGAACAGAGTAAGAACGCGACGATTCGAGGCTTTTCCGCGGAAGAAGAGGGAGGAAAGACGGTATACGAACTGGAACTCCTGGTCGATGGACGCAGCCGGGACATGATCATTGACCAGTCCGGTCGCGTTCTCGAGGTCGAGCAACAGGTCGATCTCGCGTCCCTTCCTGCTCCCGTCAGGGCTGCTATCGAGAAGGAGGCGGGAAACGGAAAGATCCGAGTCGTTGAATCGATCACCAAGGGTGGTAAGATTACCGCCTACGAAGCGCAAATCGACACTTCTGGCAAGCGTTCGGAAGTCCAGGTCGACCCGCAGGGCAAAGTCCTGCGATAAACGCTGGGAGCGGGACGGCCTCCGGCGAAATCCGGCAGGTTGGCCGCGATGATTTGATCTCTATCTCTCGCCGATGAGGGGGCTCGTCAGGATCGATGCGAATCCTGGTTGCTGAAGATTCCGAACCCATGGCGGAGGCCCTCCTGAAGGGCTTGCGCGAGAACGGGTATGCCGTCGACCTCGCTGTCGACGGCACCGCCGCTCTCGAACTCGCCGAGATCAACCCGTACGACGTGATCGTGCTGGACGTGATGCTGCCCGGTATCGACGGCTTCGAAGTGAGCCGGCGACTTCACGGAGACCTTTCGAAGGCCCCGATTTTGATGCTGACAGCACGGGATTCAGTGGAAGATCGCGTGGCCGGGCTGGACGCGGGTGCCGACGACTACCTCGTTAAACCGTTCGCTTTCGCCGAGCTGCTGGCGAGGCTTCGCGCCCTGATGCGCCGCTCCAGGGAACCCCGGCCGTTGCAGCTTGTGGTCGGAGAGCTGGTGCTCGATACCGGAAACCAGTCTGCGTCGTTCTCGGGACAGCCAATCCGGCTGACGCTCAAAGAATACGCGCTGCTGGAGTTTCTGATGCTCCATGCTGGTGAGGTTGTTTCCCGGGAGCGGATCTCCGAGCACGTTTGGGACGACAGCTATGATCCGTTCTCGAACTTGATCGAAGTCTACGTCCAGAGGCTTCGCCGCAAGATCGACGAACGGTTCGGGTGCAAACTCATCCACACGCGGCGCGGTGCCGGCTACGTGCTGACGGCTCCCGGGGCGGACCCGGAGCCGCCGGATGCGGGACCCCCGAAAGCTGGAGATGAAAGCACTTGAAAAGAGCAGTGCGTCCCTTCTCGAGTGTCAGGTTGAGACTCTCCGGGCTCTACGTGGCGGTCCTCTTCTGCTCTTCCCTGCTGCTCGGTGTCGCGGTAGACCGGTTGGTGAGCCGAAGCTTGATGGCCGAGTTCGACTCGTCTCTGACGGAGACCTTAACGGCCCTCATGAGAGTTCTTCACGGAGCCTACCTGGAAGCCGGATCTCCGAGCGAGGGTGCCCTAAAGGAAGAAATTGAAGAGGTCGGGGTTCCACCAGACATGGCGCTGCTGCTATTGGTTCCGGGCCGACCGGTCCTGGCCCTGGGATGGAAGGGCCCACCCCCGGCTCTGGATGATGAAAGTCTCTCCAGGTTTGCTTTCCCGGCCGAATTGTCGACCTTCACCTTCGGAGGAAGGTCCTGGCGGGTTGTGGGAGCGGAGCGGAAGGAACCTGGAGGGCCCGGTTACCGCCTCGCCTTGTTTCGGGAACTCGATCGGGTCAACGGCCAGTTGCAGACGATGCGGCGGTCCTTGCTGCTGGCCCTGTTTCCCTTGATCCTGCTCTCGGCCGTTGCAGGATATCTTCTCGCAGGCCGGGTCCTGTCGCCGGTCGACCGGATTGCCGACCGAACCCGGAGGGTTCAGGCCTCCGGACTCGAGGCCCGGTTGGAAGTGGAGAACCCGGGCGACGAGTTCGGCCGGCTGACAATGGTTCTCAACGACCTGCTCTCCCGCCTCGAAAAGGCCTTCGAACAGCAGAAGCAGTTCCTGGCCGACGCCGCTCACGAGTTGCGGACCCCGGTGGCAGCGGTTCGAGCCCAGGCCGATGTGACCCTTCAGCGCGCCCGATCGCCCGAGGAATACGAGGCCGCGATCCGGTCCATCCTGGGCCAGACCGAGTATCTTTCGCAGATTGTGGATGACCTTTTTTTCATGGCGCGGGCCGACGGATCCCAGATTCCGCTCCGGAAAAAGCCCCTGGATTTGATGGAAATCATTGACGACACCTGCCGGGCACTCTTCCCGGTGGCTCACAAGAAAGAGGTCGTACTGGACTGGAAATTCGGCGGCGAAGTCGGTGTGCTGGCTGACTCTCGTCTGATGCGCCGAGCCGTGACGAACCTTGTTGCCAACGCTATCAGGCATACTCCCAGGGGAGGATGCGTGTCGTTGCGTGTCAGTGAGTCCGGCGAAGTTGTCTCCCTCGAAGTGGCCGACTCGGGGGAAGGGATCAGGGATGACGAACTCCCGCACTTGTTCGACCGCTTCTACCGCGGTCAACGCCAGCCCGGGAACGGTAGGGCGGACGAGGGACTCGGCCTGGGCCTCGCGATCGTGAAGACGATCATGGATTTGCATGATGGTTCGGCGACAGCGCGAAATCTGCCCCGGGGGGGCAGCATCTTCTCGCTGCAGATTCCTCGTTGAGTTGCCCGCCTCCAGGCGGGACAGGGCAAGGCTCCCAGTCAGAAATTGGCGTGAGACCTGGCTTGGGCCCGCCGATTTTCGGGGCCTTCGAGTGGAGGCTCCGGTCTCGAAGACAATCTGGAAGCTTATCCTACCCCCAGACGCCCTTGATTCCTTCGATCAGCATCTGGGTGCCGATTACGGCCAGGATCAGGCCCATGAAGCGAGTGACCACTTTGACGCCACCCTGCCCGATGTAGCGAATGATCCGTTCGCCTCCTACGTCTGGGAAAGGTAATCGGGCATCGTATGTCTCCGGGGAGGCTCTCGTGAGCCGGCCGGTGTCAGAACCCGTCGTAGATTCGATCCAGAACCTGGTTGACCATCCTGCCCGCCGTGCCGTCAACCAGGGGCGGGCGTCCGGCCTGGACGGCCCGCGTAAAGTCGTCGATAAGAGGCAGGTGAAGGTTGGGTTCGGGTGGGTGGTCCTCCCTCACCTCTCCTGCCGGAGTGACCAACCTCAACTGGCCCTGGTTCAGAACGGGAACGTGGATGGAACCTTTCGTGCAGTAAATCGACAGGGTGTCGCGGGACTCGAAGGCCGCGTGGGTAACCGAGAGAAGAGCGAGCGGACCCGTGGGAAAGTGCATGACGGCCACGGCGGTGTCCTCTACCTCCCGTTCCAGTCGAACATTCCAGGTGCCTCCTCTCACTTCATCGGGCGCCCCGAAGAGGCGCAACAGGACCTCTATACGGTGGCAGCCGAAATCAAACATGGGGCCGCCCCCGGCGTACTTCTTCTCCAGAAACCAGTGGCGGGGATCAGAGGGAGGCGGATCGTAGAATTCAAATGCGTCCATCCGAACCTGAACTGGATCTCCGATCAGGCGCGATTCGAGGATCTCTTCGATGCGCTTCAGCACCGGGTAGAATCGGCGGTAGTAGGCGATGCCGAGGTGAACTCCCGCATCTGCCGCCGCCTCGATCATCCGATCACATTCGCCCAGGGTGAGGGCCATCGGCTTCTCGCATAAGACGTGGCGTCCGGCTTCGGCTGCCGCGACGGTGATCGGCTCGTGGAGATGAACCGGCGTCGCGACATAGACCGCCTCGATGGCCGGATCCGCTAGCATCTCCGTCCAGTCCGGGTAGGATTTTTCCGCGTCGAACTCGGCTGCAAAGTCGGCTGCCAGGTCCGGCTGCTTTCGGCTTACTCCCACAAATCTGACATTGGCAAGGTCGCGGAGTGCCGGTGCAACCCGCTTTTTCGAAATGTCTCCGCACCCCACAAGACCCCATCCCAGTTGCTCAGTCATCGGTCGCGTTCTCCTTCATTTCATAGTAGGATAACCGTCCCGAGAGGGTGTCTCAAAAAGAGAAGAATCGCAGACTCAACTTTTAAAATAGCGCTGTGACCCGACAAATCAGAGCGGACTACAGCGAGACCTACCTGTTTCCCCCGGCGTTGGAAGACTGGGTCGGAGCGGATCACCCGGCCCGGTTTATTCGCGGGGTGGTGGATGAACTGGACCTGGAAGAACTGGGACTGCGACAGAAGCGAAAGCCGAAGCGAAGCGAGGGACAGGGCGACCGCATTACGGTGCGGAGTTGCTGCTGAAGGCGTGGCTGTATGGGTACCTGAACCACCTGCGCAGTCCGCGGCGGCTGGAAACCGCTTGTAAGGAGGCAAGCGGCTGGCGTACAACGCACAGACGGTCGTGGATGAGCAGAGTGGGATGATCGTGGCCGAGGGGGTGAGCACGGATACGACGGATCATTTTCAGTTGCTGCCGATGATTGCGCTGACCGCACCGAGAATCAGAAATGCGCCCGCCTGGGTGGCCTGTTCGACGTTCAATGCATCCCGGAGTTCGGGGTAGGTCATAACCAGGGCGATCCGAAGTCCGACGACTGAGAGCGCGATCGCCCCGATGACGGTGGCGGCGCGCTTCCAGGAGGCCGGGACGAACAGGGCGTAGAGGAAGATCAACAGGATGAAAGGCAACACCATGTGCTGATGCTGGGTCGCCATCAGCACCGGGTCTCCCATTTGAACGGCATCAACCAGCCGAGTGTATTGGAGGAGCAGCGCGCGATTCAGGGCCGTCTTCCCGATGACCGTCAGGATTTGGGCGGAAACTTCGACAGAATCTTCTTGGTTACCTTCTTGACGGTCTTGGCAATGTCCTTGGTCTTCTTGATCGTATCGCTCGCCTGACCCCGCCAGATCAGCTGGTTGTTCTCCGGATTGACGATATCGATGGTCAATTCACCCTTGGTGTTCATGCGGGTGTGTGTGGAGGGTTGATAGAAGGGGCGCCAGTGGTTGTACGGAAGGTTGCCGGAGGGAGCCGCGTCGTAGAAGGAACCGGAAAATCGAGCTGACCGACCGCGAAATAGGAGGTGAGAAAATCCGCTGAAGCGTCTGTCGTCAGCCTAAACCCACGCTTTTTCAATTCCTCGTCGACCGCTGCGCGAATGGTCTTGTCGAGTTCCTCGTCACTCATGACGGAGGCCGTTTGAGGATCTGCCCGGGCAATGAGCCTCTTTTCTGCGTCCATCCAGCGATAGGTCTAGAGTTGAGAGAAGTCGAAGTTCCGGTCGTAGTCCCTGACAACATCTTCACCGAAGATGGATGCTGCGGAAATGCATGCAATGCAAACTGTGATTAGGACCGCGAATGGTCTGTTCAATGTCCCTGCTCCCAAGTCCAACGTTGCAGTTACAAGAGGGTCGCACGCCATTATAGGGAAAGCCGTGAAATTTCGAAAAGCCCTGTTATCAAGATAGTTCTGGATCTTTCATGATAGGATTGGCACATGGGAAAGCCACTGGAAAAATTCAGTTCTCAGATGGATCGGAACGT
>CAVZRV010000026.1:0-13718 GCA_963777605.1 uncultured Acidobacteriota bacterium | reverse complement strand
TCCTTTTCCCGTTGGTTTCAAGTGTCCCACAAAGCCTGCATCCCCACGTCCTTCTCCTTCGAAAGGAGGCTTATGAAATCTGACGAAACGCCCCCATCGACCATTGACCAGTACATTGCCGGTTTCCCGTCGGCCGACCCAGGAAATCCTCAGAGAGATCAGGCAGACTATTAAGAAGGCCCTGCGCCCGACGCCGGGAGAAACCATCAGCTATCAAATGCCGACCTTTTCCCTGCGTGGGAACCTGGTTCACTTTGCGGCGCACAAGAATCACATCGGGTTGACCCGACCGCATCCGGGATCAGGAACTTCCAGGACGAGTTCACTGACTACAAGTGGTCCAAGGGCGCGGTTCAGTTCCCCCTCGATCGGCCGATTCCATTTGAACTGATCGCCAGGATTGTGAGGTTTCGAGTTGAAGAGATGCTGGTCAAAGCCGCCGCGAAGAAGTCCCACCGGTGAAGGAGAATCCGGGAATCGGGAGGTGGCGTCATCAAGGGATTGCCCGATGTTGAGCGGAAGTCTTTTATGGGGCTGGACGAAATCGGTGCTGGAGAAGGGGGTGAGTTCAAAAGGATGGCGCCTCACACAGAGCCGGGGTAAGGCGAAGCCGCGTCCCCGGGTACGGCGGGCCAAGTCGCGCTTTTTGAATGATACGGCACTGCCGGGGACCCTCCGGCTTGGGACTCGGAAATTAGGAGGTCGGCGCCGACGTAAGTGCCGGTTAGCGGTTGTGCGTCGGAGAACCTGGTGGTACTTTTCTGGGATGAAGAACTCCCCGGTGCGATTCCTGATGCTGGGCCTTATTCTGTCCGCGATTCCCCTTCTTGCCGACCCTCCCGGCGACGGCTGGGAGTTGGTCTTCCACGACGAGTTCAACGGCAAGCAACTCAATTGGGACGTCTGGACGTGCGAGGAGGGCGACCGTCGAAACGCCTTCAACGACCCGGACGACAGTTACCTCGACGGCGAGGGGCACCTGGTCCTGCGTCTCCGGAAGGCGGAGGACGGCAAGTACCACCTCGGTTTCATCCGGACGAAGGAATCGTTCCAGTGGGGCTACTACGAAGCCCGTGCCGATCTCAGCACCGTTCCCGGCTACTGGGGGGCATTCTGGTTGTGGGGCAGGGAATCGTACAACCCCAACTACGACGGTGCCGAGGTGGACTTCATGGAAGACCCGTACCGAAACGATATCGTCGAGCACAATATTCACCAGGGCAGCGGAACCGGGCACAAGTGGGAAGGGGCCCGCGTGCAATTCAAGGGATCCCGTTCGGATTGGCACCTGTTTGCGGGTGACTGGCACGAGAAAGGGTTTGATTTCTTCGTGGACGACCAGAGAACCTGGATCACACGGACGATGACCGCAGACAAGCCGAACTGGATCTACCTGACACTCGAGGCCAAGTACGATGGCTGGGCCGGAGACGTCCGGCAATCGGACAACCAGTTGCCCGCCTATTGGAAGGTCGATTACGTGCGGTACTATCGCCGGAATCCGAAGGCTCCTTCGATGAAGCTTTCCCAGTCGGCTCCCATCAGGCTGGGCCAGGAAGATGGCGGGATCGTGAACGTAAAGTTGACCAACGGGAAGTTCGCGAAGACGTTGACCCGAGGCCGTTGGTCCGTTGAGAATCTTCCTCCCGGCGTCGGTTTGGGCGCTGTTGAGAGGGTGGACGACACCAACGCCAGGATTACGCTGAAAGGCAACTCCCGGCCCAGAACCTCGAAAGCCGAGATCGTCGATGTCACCGTCATCGCAGAAGCCGGAGTAGTAGCCGACTCCCAGGCACTACTGATAGCCACCAGAGGGGCGCTGCTGTCGGTCGAGCGCTAATTCAAATTCATACCGAAACGTGACTGCGAGGTGGATCACCGGGAGGCTGAAGTTTGCTTTGGTCGTTCCGGCGGGAAGCCTCCGAACTGGGGGAGAGGGCGAACGCCAGACCTTGGGGTGTGGTCTCCAAACTCGGGCAGAGAAGCGTCTCGCCCTGGATTGTTTCTGCATCCTTTCTCCCCGGTGGCCCCTTCGCTGCCAATGCCTTCAAAAACGGGGCCTTTGCCGTCTTTTTCCTTTCTTTACGGGGCTTCTTCGCACTTTTTCCGACACGTTCGTAATTACTGGATGGGGTTAGGGGTTTGGCCCCCGCCGGAGGCTTTGCCCGGGGGTTTCGTGTGCCCGCTGACGGATTTTGCACGGAAAGACGAGTTAGCTTTGGCTCCAATGGCAATCCCGGCAACACAGCTCCAAATTTCCAGATTGTCCAAGTTATCCACCTCTTTCAATTGAATTTCCAGGTAAATACTGGCGGATTCCTTCTGCGTCCGCTAGACTGACCGCATTCTTATCCGATTGTTTGAATGAATTGGGGTCCGAGCAGGTAAATCGTCACCGCGACGAGCTGGAACTGTTCATGGCAGCGACCGGAAGACTGCTCGGCTTTCCTTTTTGCTGAGGTGTTGCTGTGCCTTGGCAGTCATGCACTTGGTCAGGCGCAACTCACGGTCCGACCCTTTCCTTACCAGCAGGAACGGAATTGGTGGTGCCTGTCATCCTGGAAGGCGGAGCCGGCATCTCCGCGATCGAGTTGACGCTTGGTCTCGACTCCCGCTTGACGCTGCCCGCGGAAGACTTCTGGATTGCTGGATCTCTCCTGCCCGACCACACTCTGGGATTTGAACGTCGAAACGGGTCGGCAAGAATCCTGGTTTCGTCAGCGTCCTCGAGCGAGTTCGGGGCAGACAGGGGGACACTTCTGCAGTTGAGGGTGAACCTGCAGGCAGGCATTCCAAACGGGGTGCAGATCCCTGTCCCAGTTGTCAAACGTCCTGGCTTCTGATCGGCTGGGAAATCGGGTGGAGGTCCAGCCGGTTTCCGGGAATTTGACCTTGGGCGCTGGGTCGTTGGCGCCGGCGTTGAGTGAATGATCTCTTCTTTCCCCAGGTTGTTGACGGATCCTATCCCGGCGGCAGCTTTCGCACGACGCTGATTTTCGCCAAATTCGAGCGGCCTCGCTACCGACGCCGAAGTGCGGTTGTATCGGTCCGATGGATCTCCTTTAGTTGTTCAACTCCAGGATGGGCGGGCTGGCTCGGTGTTCCCATTTGCGCTGGGATCCCAGGAATCGGTCTTCATGGAGACGGATGCCTCCGGCGCTCTGGGTATCGGATACGCCGAAATTCGGGCAACCGCCCCCATTGGAGGTACGTTGCTCTTTTCGTCCCGCAACAGTGCCGGAACGACCACCGCTGAAACCGGAGTGGGAGCCTCTCTGCTGCTGACTCACTTCAAGGTGCCAATTCTGGTTGAGCCCGGGCTTTCGAACACCGGGATCGCGTTTGCCAACACGAGCCGGACCAGTATCCAGTTGACCCTGACTCTGCACCGGCCGGACGGCCAGATCATCGGCAGCCGGTCCTTGAACCTGTCGCCCGGAGAGCACGTACCGCGTTTTGCCAGCGAGTTCTTCAGCGAAATCCCTGCCCAGCAGGCCTTTAACGGGTTCATACAGGTGGTGGCATCGGAGGCCGTTGCCGCCATCGCACTCAAGCAAAGCGGAGCCCTGTTGACGACATTTCCGGTGGTGCCCGAGTGGAGGGCGCAGAACAGTCTGCCGGCAATCGTGCTGCTCCTGGCGTCCTGCGTCTGGAGCCAGGCGGTCGCCCTGTCGGTTGCTCGGAAGGCGATCCAGCAGCGGGACTTCACCTTCGAAGCGAATCGGCGGACAGGTGGATTCGAACTACCTCTTCCTGGGCGCGGGCGGGCAGGCGAGGGATCGGGTTCTCGCACGACGGCGTATCGATCGGTTTGGGAGGCTCGAAGGAGGGTGTCCAGCTCCAATTTGTCGGATCGGAGCCTTCCTCTGGACCCCGCGGCGTCGAAAAGACCGCCGCCCGGAGCCACTACTTTCGAGGCCGAACCCCGGAGGAATGGCACACCGGCGCTCCCTACTTCCGGCGCCTCGTTTACCGCGACATTTACCCGGGTGTTGATGCCTGGTTTTACAGTCGGGATGGGGAACTCGAGTACGACCTCACTCTCGAGCCCTTTGGAGACCTGTCTCAGGTCGAGATGCGGGTTGAGGGGCTGATTTGCTGGAACTCGACGAAGATGGCAACCTGCTTATTCGGCAGGGTGACCGCGTCCTGGTTCAAAGTCCGCCCGTTGTGCTCCAGGAAAGGAGGACCGGAGTCCCCGGAACGTTCGAAGTCCGGGGCAGACAGAGCTATGGATTTCGGATTCCCGACCGAAACCGGGAGCAAAAGCTGACCGTTGATCCGGTCATTCGGCTGTCGACCTATCTCGGAGGAAGCGCCAGTGAGTCGATCCGTCGTCGCCCTCGACTCCGACGGCAACATCTTTGTGGTCGGGGACACCTACTCCGACGATTTCCCGACACTCGACCCGGTACAGTCGGAAAAGCGTGACCGCCCCGGCTTCTATTCAAGTGATGTATTCATTGCCAAGTACAGCCCCGGCGGCGGCGAACTGCTGTTTGCAACCTACCTCGGGGGCGACCGCGAGGAGTATGGGTGGGAGTTGGCCGTGGGGCCCACGGGACTCCCTGACGTCGCGGGAACCACCAAATCGGCCGATTTTCCGCTGGTCAAACCGATCCAGAGCGACATCAACCAAGGCCCGGTGGTCGGTTCGAGAGACGGATTCATCACCAGGCTGTCATCCGACGGTTCCCGGATTTCTTTCCTCGTCCTATCTTGGAGGCTCCAGCGACGACAATATCGAGGGAATCCAGGTCGATCCGTCGGGAAACATCTACCTGGCAGGCTACACGCGATCGGCAGATTTCCCGACGTCCAACGCCCTCAAGGCCGGTCTCGACGGCGACTATGACGGTTTCGCAACGAAATTGGCCCCTGGGGGCTCGTCAGTTCGGTTTTCCACCTACTACGGCGGAAGTGGGCTGGATCTCTTTCTGGCCCTGTCGCTCGACGGTTCTGGCAATCTCGCCCGGGAGGATTGACTGAATCAACCGATTTCCCGGTCTCGGGAGCGGCGCAGCCGGCGTCGGGTGGAGGACGGGACGGCACGGTTGTGAAGATCAGTTCCAGCGGAGGTCAGGTTCTTTTCTCGACCTACCTGGGCGGGGGCAGCCAGGACGAGATCCGGGGCATTGATCGGGGACCCGACGGAAGCATCTACCTGACGGGATTCACAGGGTCGGACGATTTTCCGGTGACGGCCCGCGGCGCAACCGTCTTCGATCGGGAAGGATATGAAAATGCGTTCCTGAGCCGACTTTCGTCGAGCGGAAACCAACTGCTCTATTCCACGTACCTGGGGGGCGGTGGGGGCTGAACTGGGCGTTTGCGGTGAGGGTTGGGGATGACGGACAGGCCTATCTGGCCGGCTTCACAAACTCCAACGATTTCCCAACGGTCTCCCCGTTGAAGGCCGCCTAGGTCGACCAGTGACGGGTTCATTGCGGTCTTTTCGTCCGACGATCCGCCGTCCGTCCTTTTCTCGAGTTACTTTGGAGGCGATACCGGCGACCCTTCGTCTTCCAGCGAGGATATCTCTGACCTGGATGTGGACGGGGCGGGCAACATCTACCTGGTCGGCCGCACCAACTCGACTGATTTTCCAGTGAGGGATGCTGTCCAGGCAACCTATGGCGGGACCGACGACGGGATCCAGACGATCCTCGAACCGACCCGCGTAGCGCTGTCGGTCGGCACGGCATTGGCACCCCCCGGACGTACCGCTATCGTTCCAGTGCGGATCGAGGGAGGGGACGGGGTCTCGGCCTTCCGGTTCACGCTGGCTTTCAACCCGGATCTGCTTTCCGTACCCGAGTCCAGAGTCGTCTCCGCCGGTGACCTGGCCGGGAATCACACTCTGAGCTACTCGATTGAGGCGAACCGGATCACGGTAGCCGGCTTCTCGAGCGGCCTTGACACACTGTCGGGATCGGAAGGAGTTTTGGCGAACCTGACCCTCCGCCTCGACGACAGTGTCCCCGTGGGTACCGCCGTCGCTCTCAGCCTGGTCGATGCAGACGTCTCGGACGCGGCCGGTAACAGCCTTGTGCCGGGGCTTTCCAGCCGGCTCGGTGATCGCCTCCGACTCGCTCCCCCCGCCTTCAGCCGGCCAGAATGAGATCGTGTTTCCGCAGGTTGCCAACGGGCAGTTTGCCGGGGGCAGCTTTGTCACAACGCTGGTCTTCGTCAACCGGTCCGAGGCCGATGCGGTGGGAGAGATCGAATTCTTCCGCTCCGACGGTTCTCCCTTCGCGCTGACGCTGACCGACAGCCGCACCGGTTCGAGTTTCGACCTGGAGATTCCAGCCGCTGGAGCTCTGTTCCTTCAGACCGATGGCCTGGTAACCGGCCTCGGGTTACGCCCGGGTCAGTTCGACGGTCCCTCTCGGCGGCACGCTGATTTTCACCGCCGTCAAGCCGGATGGGAGTTCCTCGTCCGAGACGGCGGTCGGGGTCTCTCCGGTCGGAAAGGCATTCACCCTCCCGCTCCTGGTCGGCGGCGGGTCCAACACCGGGATCGCGCTTGCCAACGTTTCATCCGCCGGTGCGGAGGTCTCCCTGACCCTCCTGGATCCAGACGGAGAAACCCTGGAAACGACCGTTCAGGATCTGTCGGCGGGCCGGCACCAGGCGCTCTTCGCCACCGAAGTTGTCGTCCGACTCGCTGACTGGACAGGCCGACTTTGAAGGGCGGATTGAAGTCACATCGCCGACCCCAATTGCCGTAGTTGCTCTCAAGCAGGAGGGAATACTGCTGACAACGTTCCCAGTCCTGGAGCCGAAGTGATCATGATGGACAACGGCCGGAGGAGAAAGAAGAGCCGGATCGGCGGCGGATCGAGTTTGATGACGAAGATTGCCGGGCGGTTCTGCCTTTGCCTTCTTCTTCCTCTGTGGACGGGTCTGGCTGGGGCAAGTCCGGAGGGAGAGCTTTCCTCCGCCGTTCTCCGTGCGATGGGTCAGGGCCGTCCCTGGATTAACCTTCAGTCGAGCCGGCCGGTCGAAGCCGAGTACGAAGGGAAGCCCGCGTTCCGGTTTCTTCTTTCATCACAATCGGTCGATCCGTTGTCATTGACGTCGGGAGATTTCGACGAGGACGGTATGCCCGACCTCGTTTGCGGGTATGGCGGGCCGGATGGTGGGATTGTTGCTCTACACCGCGGGAGCGTCGATGCGGGCTCATCGCAACAGCCGGGAGGCACTCCGAAGGAAGGCCGAGGGCGTCTTCACCGATACCCCGTTTGAGCCCGGGGCGATGGTGCAGTCCTCGCCTGTCGTTCCCAACTTCATGGCTGCGGGCGACTTCGATGCTGATGGGCACCTCGATCTCGTCGTAGCAGCCACGGACGAGGCTGCTTCTTCCCCGATGCCCGGTTCAGGGGATGGACGATTCGGCGCTCCGGAACGGGTTGAGCTTCCGGGTGTTGTGACCGCACTCGTCAGCGGGGAGGTCAACCGCCGTGACGGCCTTGCGGATCTCGTGGTGGGAATCGACGGCAGAGGAGGAGCGACCGTCCTCGTTTTCGAAAGCCCCCGCGGTGCCCTTCGCCAGGAACCCGAAGAGATTCGACATCCGAGCCGGATCTCGGCTCTTGCCCTCGGAGCCCTGGACGGTGATTTCCCGATTGACTTGGCAGTGGCCGCCGGGTCTGAGGTCAGCATCATCCGGGGGAGAGACCGGGAGCTCTCGATCCCGGCTCGCTACCGGTCGGAGGCTGGGTCGCCGACCCCCATTAGCGTTCCGATGCCGACCGAGGCCATCGATCTGGCGGTTGGAGACTTCACGGGGGACTTCCGCAAGGAGTTGGCGGTACTGACCGCCCGGGGCGAGATTCGCCAGTTGGCTTTCGATCGGAAATCTGGAGAGTTTTGGGAGAAGCCTTTGCTTCAGTTGCCTGCCGGGACCGCCGTTCTTGCGGCTAGTCGAGGTGAGCCGGGTCATCTTCGACTGTCTGCGGGAAACCTCTCGACTTCGCCCCGAAACGAGTTGGTCCTCATGGGGCCGGACTTGGGCCAG
Organism: uncultured Acidobacteriota bacterium; assembly: GCA_963777605.1. Classification (GTDB taxonomy): domain Bacteria; phylum Acidobacteriota; class UBA6911; order RPQK01; family JAPXNP01; genus CAVZRV01. Next base: position 5,698 of record CAVZRV010000026.1, on the reverse strand, counting down.
GTCCAGGTTTTCATGGGCGCGGGCGGTATCCAAGCCCGGGCCTCGAGCGAAACCTCTCCACCAGAATTCGCGTCCACATCATTCTCTCTGAGCGAGGCTGCCGTGGCGATGGTCCCCATGCGTTTGACTCCGGACAGCCTCGATGACTGGGTTCTCCTCTCACGGGGTCCCGTGGGGCTGAGCTTTGCGGAGACAACCCCGGTCCGGACCTTTACGGTCAATCGGTCCAGCGACGAGCGGGACAACAAGAAGGGAGACGGCAGGTGCGATTCCTCGAGTGACCCGGGCGATCAGTGCACCTTCTGGGCGGCGATTGACGAGTCGAATGCCAGCCCCGGACTCGATGCCATCCACTTCTCCGTGACGCAGGTTCTTCCTGGAGGACCGATCCCGAATTTGAGCGAAGGTGCGGTTATTGACGGAACGACTTCCGGCGGCATCGTCGACATGCAGACGTACATCGCGGTTTACTCTGGAGGCACAGTGGTCCGCGGCCTGGCGCTTTGGGAAGGGTCCGGTGTCATCGTCAAGGAGACCACGGACGTATTGTTCGAAGGCAATTACGTCGGCACTGACGCCACCGCAACCCAGGTGGATGACGCCGACATGCGCCTCGATGACGTGCGCGAGGTGGTGATCGGTGGAACCGTTGAGCCGGCCCGAAATCTGATTGTAGGCAACGGCGACGGTATTGTTGTCTGGAAAGAAACCTCGGGGGACATCGAGTTTCTCGGCAACTGGTTCGGGCTGGATCCCACCGGCAGCGAAGTACTGGGAGGTCTCTATCAGGGGATCAGGATTTTTCCGTCCGGCTCCGAAGTGGCGGCCGCTTCAGGAGTCACAATCGGTGGACTCGGATATGGAAGCCGAAACGTGTTTGCCAACACGCTTCGCGGCACTGCCATCTCGATAGACTCGGCCTCAGACCTTGCTATCCGAAACAACTTCGTTGGAACGGACGATGCTGGAGATACCCCTTTAGGATGGAACCTCGGCCTCTACATCAGAAACAGCAACGGAGTCACCATTGGGGGAGCGGCCCCTGGCTCGGGAAATGTTGTTTCCGCCACTAAGGGAACTGGGGTCAGAGTCATCGACTCCTCCGTAGTGCTGATTCAACGAAACTTCGTCGGGACCGACGCGTTAGGGACGGCCGCCCTTGGGAACGGGAGCTATGGCATTGAGCTGAGCGGGTCCCCGGGTACGATCGGCGGGGAGGGTGAAGGCCTCGGGAACATAGTTGCGGCAGCGGCCTATGACGGTATCAACCTCTCGGGAAGCCCTGGAAGCTTCATCCTGGGCAACCATATCGGGACAGATCTGACAGGCAGCCTCGCTTGGGGAAATGGCCGTGATGGGATTCGGATTGGAACTGGGACTACCAACGTTGTGATCGGGGCACCAGGCGCCGGCAACGTGATTGCCTCGAACCTTGAGAGGGGAATCCTCGCGACAAGTCTCAGTGGCGGTGGGAACACGATCCAGTCCAATCGAATCGGCGTCGGGTTGGACGGAACCGCACTTGGCAACTTATTCGAGGGAGTCGCGCTAACTGGCTTGAATTCCTTGGTGGGAGGTGAGGATTCCGCCAAAGGGAACATTGTCGGTTTCAACGGGAAGGCCGGTGTTTCGATCTTTGGCAGCGACACTGAAGGCAATGGCGTCCTCACCAACAGCATCTTCGCGAACGGGGGGTTAGGGATAGATACCGGCGTGCCTGGGGTCGCGCGAAATGATGACTGGGACGATCAGGATGGGAACCTGAGGCCAGAACTTCCCGGTCCTGACTTTCAGCCCTGGCGGCGTCCGGGGGACGCTCGACAGCCGCCCCGATACGCAGTTCCGGATCCAGTTCTTTTCAAACGCCGCGTGTGACCCTTCCGGCTATGGCGAGGGGCAGGATTTTCTGGGTTCTCTGACGGTTACTACCGATGCTACTGGACATGTGGAATTCGATTCTCCATACGCCGGTGACTTCCTCACTGCCACAGCCACCGACCCGGATAACAATACCTCCGAGTTCTCGAATTGTGTGGCCCAGCCTCAGGACACCGTTGAGTTCCTTTCGATCTCGCCCGACGCTTCCTCCGGATTTCCAGTGGTTGGGGCCGACGGGACTGTCACTTTCTCGAACCTCTCCGTCCGTTACGAGTTGACCAGCGACGATTCTGGGACTCTCTTCGTTCGAGTGTTCAGGGACAACAATATCGACCTGGTGCTGGGGGAGGCTTCCCAGCCGGTCACATCCGCCGCAACCGTCGCCGAGTTTGCCTCGCTTGTGGCCCAGAGCGTCACGGAAGAGATCAGCAGCGTTTCGGTTGTAGCCATGCTTCTGCCCGACAGTGCAGCCGACATCACCGCCATCTCGCTTCCGCTTCACTACCTGCGGGAGGACAGCGTCGAGTTTCTGGATTTGACGCCCGACCCCGAGTCGCCGCTCACGGGAGGCGAGTCTGTCACGGTCAATGCGACGGTCCGATACCGGATGACGGGTGGCTCGCAGGGCCGGGTCGAACTTCAGATCCGTCATGGGGACGGGCAGCTTTTGGTCGATCCGCCGTTCGAATTCGTGAGCGAGGGATTGGGGACGGTCGATTTCGAAGTGAGCTTCGACGTCCCGAACGACACCAATCTCCTCTCGGTAGATGCCCTGCTCGTGTCGGGCTCCGGCGGTGAAATGCTGACCGATCCGTCAGTCGAGTACCAGATCGAGCGGATTCGCATCGACTCGATCGATCCCCCGACCGGTCTCTCCCGACCAAGGGGGAGGAGATCACGTTCGACCTGGACGTCGCGTACAACCTGGTCCGAGATACTAACCACGGGCTGATCCGGGTGGACGTGAAGGACCAGTCGGGTGCGATCCTGCCCCCGATTCCCGAGCTGTCCAACTACGAGTGGCCGGTCAACCGCGGGTCCGGAACGGTCGATCCTGTTACCCGTGTCATCATCCCCGAGGCGGTCACCGGAATCCGGGTCGTCGCTTCCCTTTTCGACACCGGTTCGGGGGGCGAGGTCCTGCTGGCCGACGACCAGAAGCAGTACAGCGTCTCTCGGAAGGGCAAGGTCGTGATTCTCGGGTCCAGTCCCGAGATCCCGCTCGAGTTGGTCCGTGTGACCGCCGAGAGCGCCGAGGGATAGACTGCGACCGACTTGTCTAACAGTTTCGGGATCTACGAACTTCCGCTCTCTCCCGGCGTTTATACCTTCGATGCTGAACCCCCGGCCGATGCCGAAGGGGTGCGCGAACCGGCCGGCCTGGCCGCAGCGGTCTCTGAAGACGACGCGGAACTTCCCAAGATCGAGATGGGAGTCGTCAACCGTCGGCAGGCCGTGATCAACCTTGCCGGCCCCTTGCGCGATCTCGGGGTCTACGACGTGGACCGAGTGGCAGGTTTCAACTTTCCTTTCATCGACAAGCTTGGGACGAGCCCCTATGCCGACGAAGTCGCTGCCGCGATCGCCCTAGCTCAGTCTTTCCCCGTTGAACCGACACCGACTGTCGAGCGGCTCTACCGGCTCTGGCTGGCGATCGGTGCTGCCCGAAGCATCGCCGCTGACGCCGATTTGATGAGTGACCAACTGGAAGCGGTCATCATCGATCTGATTGGCGATCTCGTTAACCTGGGGAACTTCAATGAAAAGCTGGCAAAGGGAATCCAGGACCAGTTCAACAAGACCAGCGACAGTATTCCGATTCGTGGATCGACGGTCCGTCGTGATGCAGCCACGGAACTGGTGGCCGCCGCGGAGAATTCTAGTGGCAAGTATACCAACGAGTTGAGGAGGGTGGTCGGAGACAACCTTCTGGCAGGTGCCGGGTACGGCTACGCTCAGTTTCTCAACACGCTGTTTGTTCTCGGCGCCGTGGATCAGTACCCGGAGAACTATGTAAAGGCAGGTGCCGAGAGACTCGACCTGTTTCGCCTGATGTTGGCTGCCCACTTTGCCTGGCAGACCCAGGGATCATTGCAGAAAGCAGTGGAAACGGCCGCGATCTTCAGTCCCAACAGCGACCGTCTCCCGGAAGAAGCGAATACCATCCTCTCGGCAATCCAACTCTCCGGCCGCCTCACCCAGCAGAAGCTCGCATCGGTGGAGAATTTCCTGTCCTCGACCCTCAGCGTCAACGAGAAGGTAAAGGTGAAGTCGGAGTTCATCGGCACCTCTCTGGCGGCGCTTCTGCGGTCGCTGCACCGGAGCAGGCGGCGGTGCTTTTTGTTGCGGGGGCCGCGTTGGAATTTCCCGCTGTACTTGCGCTGCTTGAGAAGGCTGGGAAGGGAGTTCGGTTCTTTGACCTGTTGGGCCGCTACGTCGGTCTCATGCGGGAGTGGGAGGCAATTCTCCCCCGGGCATTTCAACTGGGCCAGTTTCCAGAAGGAGGTTCACCAGTCGACTTCCGAAGAGCCGGGTTACGGCCTCCGGCTCGGGTCCATGAGAGCGTTTCCCGGCAGACCGCGCAGGTTGAGGCGGAATTAGCCCAAAGCATCGACACCGCCGCTTCCCTGATTCGTCAGGACCGGTTTGACGATCTGGTCGATCACCTCTCCGGTGACCTGTTTCCGTTGGCCGGTCAGTTCGAGGCTCAGCTTCGCGTCGCGGAGGCGCCCCTTTTGAGCGCCTACGGTGAACTGATCAACGATCCGGGTTTCAATGACCGTTATGCCGGGCTCTTCGATTCCTCCTTGAGCCTGCGGGTGACGGTGGCCGGGAAGATCATGGGTCTGACGGGGTTCGTGTTTAATGCCGGGATCCTCTCTGAAGCGGACTATTCCGTGCGTCGGGATTCCGTCCTGGCCAGCCTCCAGGAACTTGAAGCCGGGATCACGGCTTACGTCAGCCAACTGGAGGCGTTTCGAACTGACCTGGACGGACAGGGGAAGCTTTCCGCTACGGTTCTGATCAAGTCGGTTGACGTGCTGTCCGAGGGGCAACCGACCTCGACTCTGAACCGGGTGCCGGCAGCAATCACTCTCCGGGCATCCATTTCAAATCTCAGTAACATTCCTGCCGGAGGGCTGTCGGCTCAGCTCGTCGTTCCGGGACTGGGCCCGGATGTGGTGTACTCGAACCAGATCCGCGACCTGCCAACGCTGGCAGCCGGAGCGACGAACATCCTCGAGTGGACGGTGAACTTCAACGGCCCCGAGACGCTGGGACAGCTCGTTCTGCAGGTCCAGCTTCGGTCGTCCGACGGGTCGGTCTACATCCCCGGTTTCTCCGAAGTGGTGTTGCCCGTTCTGCTCGACGCCGACCGGGACGGGGACCTTCTGCCTGACGGATACGAGGAGGCACTCGGACCTCGATCCGGACCGTGCCGACAGCGATCAGGACAACGACGGCGACGGGTTGGACAACCTGACGGAATCGCTGATCGGGAGCAACCCGTCGGCATCCGATTCCGACGGTGACGGCTATGGCGACGGCGAAGAGGTCGACAAGGGTTCGGACCCTCTGCTGGCTGATTCGACTCCGCGGCCGATCGTTCCCGGTGACCTCAACCGGGACGACCAACTCGACGTGCGCGACCTGGTATCAATCCTGCGCTTCCTCCAGGGTGTCGGCCCCGAACCTTCACCTGCTGAACGAGCAGATGTGAATGGAGACGGGAAGATCGACATGGCCGACGCCGTCCAACTTGCAAAGTCGTTGATGGAACAGTCCGAGTGACTCTCCCGGCCCCCGACTCCGCCACAGA
>CAVZRV010000025.1:0-44141 GCA_963777605.1 uncultured Acidobacteriota bacterium | reverse complement strand
GAGTGCCGAATCATTGCTCTCTGGACGAATTTTCATCCCTGCATGCCTTCCTTTTCCCTGAGAGCTGGCGGAGCCAGTCGAAAATGGGAGTCCCCCCGGCTCTGCCGGAGAGGCAGGCGGAGTTTGACATTTGCGGGAGTCTGATTGAGAACTCCCCTTCGCGAGCCGACCAAAGCCGTACGAAAGGGCGTTCCATCACGAACTACAGCAGTCTACAGCACGCGAAGTCGGAGTGTAATTATCAACTGGTGTTCATTCCAAAGTACCGGCGCAGAGTGATTTACGTGGCGCCGTTCTGACAACCGAGTGCTGGATCGAGTACTCGGGGTAGCCGGGTGATTTCGCCCGCGGCAGGATCGTTAAGACCCCGGACAGAAACACTATCACAGCGATCAGAAGCGGAGAGGCGCGGATTATCGTTCTTCAACTGCGTACACGTCGGAAACAGGAATCCGTTCATTTAGTTTCCGTTTGCGCTAAGATTCACACGAAGGTGCCGACACCAGAAACCTTTCAGGCAGCAAGTTCCAGCTCCCGGCTGCAGTGAATAGGAGAAAACTGATGACGGAGATTGCGGAGGGACTGCGACTTCCCGTGACACCCGACCGGTCGCTGAAAACAACATTCCACCCGAACAAGATGAACTTTCAAGGGCAGTCTGAGTTCTGAAGTCCTGCCGGGAAATTATCAATTTCGAACCGGCAGAGACTGATTCCTGCAAGCGGCACGCAAAACACTATACCGTCAACTATGCTGGAGCCTCTCTCAAACACGTTTGGTCTGCAACTATGGGAAATTCATCCGCCGGAGCAGTTCCTGAAAGCGGGGTTCGGCGCGAAGCGGATCGTACCGCCAATGTGTCTTCAGGCCAATCAATCTCTGGTTTCTTTCCTGGCAGGCTTGCTCTAGCCAGCCCAGGGCCTGGTCCTTGTTACCGAGGCCAAGATGGACACAGGCAATCGCCACCGAGGAAACGAACTCCCGCATCATCTCCGAGTGCTTTGCGGGCTTCTGATATCGCATGGGAGAGTACCCAATCCGTGACAAAGGTATTCGGCCAGACTGCCTGGATTATCTGTTCCTTTGTAAGCACCGCTCCCGCGTGGCCCGCCAGGTAGCAGAGGACATTCATCACCTTGGGTTCGAGGTGGCGCACCTCGCTGCTGTTCTGAATTTCATTGAGCGGTGGACGAACTCGCCATTCCCCCACCTGGAATTCCTCAGCCGGCCCCATGGCTTATCGGTCCTCGTGGTATTGGCTTGTTCTGAATGTTACCGCTGACAGCTCACAGGACACAATGGGCCCAGCAGTTTGATCCACAAGATCTGGTTTCTGGGACGCAAGCCAAGCGGCAACAGAAACCAGGGCAGTTTTGCCTTCCCGGGAGAAAGATTCAAGGAAACTTCCAGGTTTCTTCACGACTTCCTCAACGAAGAAGAAGTACTTCTTAGTTCTGAACCAATTCAGAAAAGGTTGTCTCATGAAGCAGGTTCTTCCGTTTCTTTTTGGTTTATCTACAACCACTTAAGACAGGGTCAACTTTCGAAAGGAGATGTGTCATGAAGTCAGGAACTGGGTTACTGGCCGGACTGTTTCTCTTCTCGGTGTTCATCCTCGCCGGGACTGCAGCCGCCGAGAAGAGGTGCGAGAAGGTTAACGTGCACTTGTACGACTACGCCATATTCTCTGAACAGGAGGATTGTGGAGCGTTTCGCGCTCCCTGTAGAACCGCTGACATGGTTGGGACCATCAACGGGACCTGGACCGCATACAGCATCGGCTACGATTTCGAGTTCCCGACCTTCGGGGATAGTTCGGTCTGGAGGGGGGAGAGCATCTTTGAGGGTAAACACGGAGAAATCCAGACCATGATGGTGGGCGTAAATTTCTGGCCGGCTTACGATGCTGTCGGCGATTTCTTCAATCTCGAAACCCATGTCGTCACTGGTGGAACGGGGCGTTATGAGGGGGCAACCGGGTACGTCCTTTTGCGTATTGCATTTTTCGGAGGCACGGGAGAAGCGACCGGCCAAATCTGCTGGCCTGAAGAATAGTCGGTATCTCGCTAATCGTGAACTTCGGCACAGTTGATCTTTGAGGAGACGTCTTCCCATACCTGGCTGATTTCAAGCAGAACTCCAGGTGACTGGCTCGGTGGGACACAGCCAGTTTCAATTTGCCTGCGCAGACGATCCAAGGCAACGACATTTGCCCTGATCCTTTGCTCATACAATGCAACACGAGTCTCGACCGCTTCATAGACGCGGTCCCATATTGGCTTCGTCGAGTCCGTCGACTGGAGTAAGTTGTCGTTCCAGATGACTGGACCTGCAAGCGACAACAGGCTCAGTGTTCCTGTGCCGAAGACAATTGCGACTCTCATATCGACAGAATACCGGGAACTTCCGTCAGGGATCCGATGGTTGCCGTCTCGGGCAGACTGGAGCCACAGCGACAGACTGGAACGACCGAAGGTTCCGTCGATCACGATGAATTCACCCTTCGTATCGACACCATCCAAGCGCAGGGTGGATAAGGAGCCGAAGGACTGGTGGATCAGGTCCAGCGTTCCATACAAGGCGCGGTCAGCAGCAATGACTTGAATCATTCGAGGTTCTGACTCCTGCAGTCTCTCACCGCAGTGCCGAATAAAGGCAACTGGGGCAGTCAAGTCGCTGAAATGCGGATTGACGTGAAGACAGAGATTCTGCTTGGCTGCCTTGTCCAGATCGAGCTTAAGGGTTTCTGGTCTCTGGGGGTGTTCCGCGAGAATATGGATGCCCCGGTTGAGGAGTCCAGTCACGACTCCCTCCACTGAGGAACCCACCACGACGCAGGCAATATCGATGAAGTCGGGCACTTGACTAACGCTCGTGTACAGCGGCAACCTCGACTCTCCGGCGAGGGTTGTCGAACGTTCACTGCCCCGGGCGAGTATCCCTCGGACAATGTAGGTGTCGGGCCTCAATTGCGCAGCCTCGAGATAGGTCCGACCATAGTTGGTTCCGCAGATGAGGACCGAATGGGCATTCATGGAAAAGCCCTCGAAATCCAGTCTTGGGATCACCCCGGTCGGGTGATAGACTGAGCCAAAGCCAGTGCGAATTGTCTTTCTTCAGGACAGAGCCTATTTCAGCTGGAACGCGGGCGTCAAGATCAATCGGTGTCTCGCCCACCTCCTTGGCGAGAGGGGATGGCGAGTGCGAGCGGCGGTTTCATTGATTGGTCCCGAAGGCCAGTGCGAAGACCCCCCGTCGAATCCGACTTGCAGACTGGTTGACGAAGACGAGAACTGCCTTTGTCTGGAAGATAATGGCACGCAGGTTGTTGCCTGCCGCCGAATCGAAGACTATGGCGCAGTCGCAAGGGCAACCGTCCTGCGTTTTCGTCCGGATGTGATTCTGTTCAGCGAATCGCAGACGTATCGGAATATGGCGTCTCTCCCCGACGACTACCGCAAGAGATGCGTCGTCGCCGTTCATTGCACCGAGGTGCTCCCCTTCGGGCCGTTTTCGGTATTCCCCGACAATCGGGCCTTGGAGTTGATGAAGACGGCGGGAGGGGCTGTCGTAGTCTGTCAATTCCTTCGAAACTACCTATGGACATACGGAGGGATCGAGTCGGTAGCCCTGCCTTTCCCGGGGTATGGTGGCGGCCCGTTTCCAGACTTCAGTTCCTTCGAACGGGGTCTCGTATTGATGGTCAATCCATCGGAGATCAAAGGGCTCACAATATTCGTCGAGTTAGCGAAAGCGTTCCCTGATGTTGAGTTTGGGGCGGTCCGCTCCTGGGCAACTTCCGACTCGGCGGTCGCGGCAATCAGAACGGTTCCGAACATCAGGATGATCGAGCCTCACCCCGACATCGACACGATCCTCGATCGTACTCGTATCCTCCTGGCTCCCTCTCTGTGGCAGGAAGCTTTTCCCGTGATTGTCATTGAGGCGATGCTGAGAGGCATCCCGGTCATCGCCAGCCGAGTTGGAGGTCTTCCCGAGGCCAAATTGGGAACTGATTTCGTAATTCCCGTTAATGCCATTTGCGAGTGGGAGTTGGGAATCGAAGCTGGGAAAGTCTCTGTAAATCCGAAAGTTCCCAGGCAGGATTTAGCCCCTTGGATATCGGCGCTCAAGAAACTGGTCTGCAGCCGGGAGGAGTACGAGACTCTTTCAAGGGCTTCGCGCAGGGCGGCGCTCGATTTCCATGCAGGTATTCACATCGACGAATTTGAGCGCTATTTCAGCGAGGTCGTGGCCCGATACTAAGCGTTCGAGAACAGGCGTTCGTTAAGGATGTGCTCGGCGTTCAATGTGGTCCTTGCCTTCAAGGCACGCGCGGTTTGAGGTGGACCAGGAACAGGGGATTGATGCTTGTCCCGAGATTTCGCCACCATCTCAGGGTCGAGGTTGTCGGGGAAGAAACAGTTCTGTTTGCCACCGACCAACGCTGTCTCGTCCTGAATGGCCGTCTTTTCGCCCTTTTGGCGCCTAATGTAGATGGAAGAAGCAGTGCAGCGGAGATCGCTGAAAGGCTCGATGGGGTCTTGTCTCCAGGCTCGGTCCGGTTCGGGTTGTTCTGTCTGCGCGAGGCAGGCCTGCTTGTTGGGACAATCGAATCGGACTCTACCAGGCTCGAGGGAGTTGTCGACTCGCTCAACCTGGATATCGAGGGCTCAGGCGAAAGACTGGCTGAGTCCCCCGTTTGCCTGACGGCGCTGGGCAAGGTTTGCATTGACGGTTTTGAGGCGGCCATGAAATCTCTTGGGTTGTGTCTGGGAGATGCCGGCGGGATCAAGGTAGTCGCGGTTGAGGACTATCTTCAGAAAGACCTCGAACAGTTCAACCGGGAGGCGCTGCAGTCATCACGACCCTGGATGCTGGCCAAACCGAACGGGGCGTCCTTTTGGTGGGGGCCGCTCTTGGTCCCCGGTCGAACCGGTTGCTGGCACTGTCTTGCTCGGCGTTTGAGAGCCAACCTCTGGTCCGATCACCTCTCTTCCCTGGTGGGTTCCTCGGTCATTCACAGGCCCACTTGCCGCCCAGACATCAACTCTCTGAGCGCGGCGGGAATGAATCTGGCGGCCCTTAGTCTGTTCCGATGGGTTGCTGATCCTGACTTCCGGGACCTGGAAGACCGGATCTACGTGCTCGACGGCGCCTCCAGGGAGCTGACCGAGCACGCGGTTCCCAGGTTTCAGCATTGCCCCGAATGCGGCCGGCGAGATGTCCATGAAAAACCGCTTGCTGGATTCCGGGCGACGCTTGGGGCTGGCAATTCCGAGTTAGCGAAAGGATGCAATACGCGGGATGTGGTGTTTGAGGATACCTTCGAACGACTTGAAAAGTACGTCAGCCCGATCACTGGAATCGTCGGGAGCATCAATCCGGTCTTCGAGGCGGATGAGATCCCGTTATACGTTTACGCGACCGGAGAGCGGTTCGGCATGATTGAACGTCCCGATTGGCTTCCGGAGTCATTCCCGATGTTCTGGTGTGCCGGCCGGGGGACATCTCGCCTGGAAGCCAAAACCTGCGTCCTGTGCGAGTCGGTCGAGCGTTACTCTGGGGTGTTCCAGGGAACTGAGACTCGGCGACGAGCAACATTTGGCGAACTCGGGCCGACGGCCCTGCACCCCAATCTGTTGATGCTCTTCAGTGACCGACAGATGTCCAATCGGCGGTATGCCGAGGGTGCCGATTCGAACCTTCCCTGGATACCTGAACCCCTTGAGAAAGGTGCGAAGATCGAGTGGACTGCCGTTCGCTCGCTGACGGAGGATCGGGAGAGGTACCTCCCAACCGCGTTTTGTTATTACGGCTACCCTGATCCCACTGCAACTCGATTCTGCAAGGCGGATTCGAACGGAAATGCTGCCGGAAACAGTCTCGAAGATGCGATCGTGCGCGGGTTCCTCGAACTGGTCGAAAGAGACTGTGCTGCCATATGGTGGTACAATCGAATCCCCAGGGCAGGAATCAACCTTGACTCATTCGACTTGCCCTTCTTTGAAAAGGTCCATCGCTACTACAGATCCCGGGGACGTGAAATTGCGGTTCTCGAGATTTCCTCCGATTTCGAAATCCCAACCTGTGTGGCTCTATCGCGACCCGAAAACGGCGATCTGTCTGGTCTGACTCTCGGCTTCGGAGCCAGCTTCAATATGTCAGATGCCATCAGGCGAGCCCTCCTGGAGATGACCCAGTTGATGCCCTTCGTGCTTGATGGAGGAAATACAATCTCACTGACCGGCCTCCCTGGAGGATCTGAGATCGACGATTGCTGGCTTCGGCCAGCGGAGGATGTTCCGGCTAAGACGGCGGCCGACTTTTCCCCGAGCGAGGCATCCGATCTTGATCAGTGCCTTCGAGTTGCAGAACAGCACGGCCTGGAGGTTCTCTTGCTGGATCAGACCCGCGACGAAGTCGGACTACCCGTGGTCAAGGTCTTGATTCCGTCTCTTCGTCCCTGGTGGCCCCGGTTCGCTCCGGGTCGGTTGTACGATGTGCCGGTTCGGATGGGCTGGATAGGTGAGCCGGTTCTGGAAGAGGAGCTGAATCCGGCCTGGCTGTCGTTGTAGTTGCCGACGGCTGTTGGTCGGCGTAAGATCAAGAATAACCAGTAACTTGTCGCGCGTATTGTGCAGTAATTGCCCCCGGGTTTCTCGCTCGTTCGCGATGCCGGGAGGCCTTTCAAGAGAGGAGTATGCAATGAGCGACCAGGAAGCTCGCAAGTTTCTTGATGATGTTTTCGGCAAGTCCAAGGAGGTTTCCAGGAAATTGAAAACAGATCTTGACGACGAATCTTTCATCAATTCGGTGTCCGAAGGGAAATTCACTACGGACGAATTGCGAGATGCTCTCATGGAGAGACTCGGGGAGAAGTACAAAGAGGGCGCTGACACGTATGCGGTGCCGCTCGTTCGCTTTTCATTCTCTGAGTCACCACGTCGTTAGTGGAGAAACGTGGCGCTGTAATTACTGATGAAGCTCTGATCGGGCAGCAGGTAGACCAGTACCTGATTTTGGAGAAAATCGGGAAAGGGGGAGGGGGGAGTGTCTATCTTGCCGAGGACACGACGCTGGGCCGGCGCGCCGCATTGAAATTCTTTGCTGCAGGCGAGTTTGATACCAAGAAAGCCTGGGACAGGATTCTGTCTGAAGCCAGGCTGGCGGCTGCATTGGACCACCCCTTTATCTGTAAGGTCTACAGCGTCGGAAATTACCAGAAGAACCCATTCATAGGGATGGAGTTCGTTGAGGGCAGGACTCTCAAAGATCGACTCAAAGAAGGTCCGCTGTCGATCAAACAAGCCCTCAGGACTGGAATTGAGATTGCCGAGGCTCTGGCAAAAGCACACGAGAGAGGCATTATTCATCGGGATCTGAAACCCGCAAACCTGGCCTTCACCCCCGAAGGCCACATAAAGGTGCTCGATTTCGGACTTGCTATGCGTATCCCTCGAGTCGTGGATGACGCTGAAACTGAAGATTCCATTCCAGTGCTCAGGGGAACGCTCGCGTACATGTCTCCGGAGCAGCTTGCTGGGGATCCTCTGGATGCGCGCAGCGACATTTTCTCCTTTGGCATAATTCTTTACGAAATGATCGCCGGCATCCATCCGTTCCGCCGCGCAAACGCCCTTGAGACCCTCATCGCCATCCGTGAAACCGCCCAGGACCCGCTTCGCATGTACGCTCCCAACTGCTCGCCTGAGCTCGAGGCAACGATCTCGATGATGCTGTCAAAGGAGAAGACGCGGCGGTATGGTTCCGTTGAGGTGGTTCTGGACCATTTTGTCAGAATCGCGGAGCAGTGGTCGAGCATCGCCTTGGGAGAATCGGAGTTGCGTTCTCTGGCCGTCCTCCCTTTTCGAAATCTAAGTACTGACCCGGAAAACGAGTATTTCTCTGACGGTATTACGGAAGAGATTATCACCCGCCTGTCCCAGGCCTCGGGGCTTCGTGTGATTTCCCGGGCCTCGATGATGCGTTACAAAGGAAGTCACAAAGATCTGCGAACGATCGGAGTCGAGCTTGGGGTGGACGCAGTCCTGGAAGGGAGTATCCGACGGGAAGGGAATCATTTACGCATCGTTTGCAGTCTTGTGGAAGTGGCCTCGGAGCGCCAGATCTGGGCGGAGATCTTCGATCGTCAGTTTGAGGACTTGTTCGCCGTTCAGGCCGAGGTCACTGGCGAAATTGCCTCGGCCCTCGAGACAGGTTTCACGGTCAGAGAACGCAGGCACCCGGGAAGGGGGAGACCAAGGTCCTTGGATGCTTACAACTCCTATCTGAAAGGGCGTTACTTTCAGAAGAAGATGTCTGCCGAGGACCTCGAAAAGGCGATCCGCTGCTTCAGACAGGCGATTCAAGAAGATCCTTCTTATGCTCCCGCGCTGGCCGGCCTGTCGACCTGTTATGCGGATGCCGGCCATTTCGGATATTTGAGCGAAGAGGAGGCATTTGCAAAAGCGAAGAGTACTGCGGAGGAAGCGCTGAAGCTCGACTACAATCTCCCGGAAGCCCACACCTCATATGGATTCGTGCGATTTTACGACTGGGAGTGGGCGAGTGCAGAGCGGGCGTTTCAGCGGGCCATCAAGCTGAACGCGAACTACGCAGATGCCCATGTGTTCTATAGCTGGTGCCTTGTGCCCCTGGCGCGCTGGGGCGAAGCTCTGAGGGAGGCGAGGGCTGCACTGCACGTAGATCCTCTTTCGGTTTTTGCCAGTGTCAATCTCGGCTGGGTGCTGCTTTGCATGGCCCATTTCGATGAGGCAATCGAGCATTTTGAATCCACCATTGAAATGGATCCCCTGAACCGTTATGCAAAATCGCTACTGGCGTTTGCACTGCAGGGGCAGGGGAGACTGGATGAGACGATCGAGATACTCGAGAAATGGGCCTGGGCGAAGCCCCTGCTGGGTTGGGGTTATGCCGCTGCCGGGAGAAAGGGAGAAGCCTCCCTGTTGCTGAGTGACCTCATCGATCCTCCCGCGAAAGAAAGTTATTCTCCAGCCCAGATCGCCCTTATCTATCTCTTCCTGGGCGAAGTGAACGAAGGGATAGCCTGGCTGGAAAGAGCCTTTAACTCACACGACACACAACTTGTCCACTTACGCGCAAACATCTTTGCCGCCAAATATTTCACTCATCCGCGGATTGAAAACATCTACGAGAAGATGGGCCTCGAACCCAGCATTGAGCAGGTCTATAAGCAGATGGGGGGCTATCTCGCCTCCCCCGGCGTCCACGAGGAAATCGCACAATCCAAAAATGCCGGTCGGTGAAGCCGACTACCATGAAATCGTTTCTCTCGAGCAACTGGCGATCGGAGCCTCCACATCATGAATCGTGGCACGGAACCACCCTCAACAGCGTAGGACAACCGTCCCCGAGGGTGTCTCGTGATCAAAGCCTCGATTCCCGGATATCGGCACCCAAAAACTGAATTAAGGGCAAGCATCGGCCCCACGGCTCCGGAGAGTCAAACGCGGAACGTTGAACGGCGCTGCATCCGCAAACGCAGGCCCGACGAGGGTGCCTGCCTCGGTGTATTCGACGACCCTCGTAATCTCGGGTTTACCACAAACTGCTAAATCATCAGCAGGCGGTCGATCCGCTTGCGGACGTCGGTCAGGTAGGCGAGGTCGCCCGCGTCGAGTTCGGCGATCACGGTGCCTTCGTAGCCGATTTCGTCCAGGGCCTTGCGGACTTCGGGCCAGTCGATATCGCCGTCGCCAAGGTTGACGAACTCCGTGCTGAAGGGGCTGAACCCGGTGGTCATCACTTTGAAGTCTTTAAGGTGAACCTTCTTGATTCGGTGGCCCAACGTGCGGATCCAGTCCTGCGGGTAGCCAAAGATGACCACGTTCCCGACGTCGAAGTAGGCTCGGACCCAGGGGCTCTTGAACTCGTCAACGTAGTTGGCGAATTCCATCGGGCTGAGCAGGAACTTGTTCCAGACCTCCTCGACCGCGATGACCACCTTGAGTTCCTCCGCCAGGGGAATCAGTTCCCGGATCTGTTTCTGCGACCTCTCGTAGGCGGTGCGGTAGGGAGTCGCCGCATCGACCACGGCAGGGACCAGCAACACGGCATCGGCGCCCCACAGGGAGGCGTTGCGCAGCGAGGTGCGCATCCCCTCGAGGCTCTTTTTGACGACCTCGGGATCTCCGCTCGAGAGGGGGTAGGGCCAGTGGGCCTGGTTCATCACAGATGTAATGCGGATGCCGGCCTTCTCCGCCGCGGCCTTGATCTTCTCCGCTTCACCCGGTCCCTCAACGGTATACCCTTCGACCACCCCGAAGCCCGCATCTGCGGCGAGGCTGAGGCGCTCGTCGTAGCTGAGCTTTTCGGGCAGCATGCCCCACACCACGCCCTTGGTCAGCTTGGCTTTTTTCGGGATGGCAGCCGTTGCCGGGGCGCCGGCCAGGGAACGGATCATTCCGGCGCTTGCGACCGCGGCCCCGGAAGCTTTGAGGAAATCTCGACGCGACGACTCGTTATTCATGGGAACCTTTCCTTCCGAAGTATCTGTTGGGGAAGATTCTATCTAAGTTCTGCCGGCCTACGCCACCGCAACTCTAAGATGGATCCAGGCTCTCGGAGTACCCCGGGCCTCGGTGGACCGTCGCGGATGCCGTCCTTCTACCACCCGCTACCGCCGTCTGCGGGACGGAGTGAATGTCAATCCGGCGATCCGTCAGACAATGTCTGGTTTCAGCGGTGGTCCTGAGTCGGGGAGTCAATTGTCGCGAGACAATCAGGAGAGATTGTCCTACAGTGTCTTGGATGAGTCGATTGCGTGTGTTGCCCTGTCTGGATTCGGAGGAGATCTCCGCGGAAAGGCGGAGAGAACTCGATATGCCGAGGGACGTTGCCGCACGGCTCGGGTTGCTGGCGGTGGACGCCTGCCAAAGGGGGCGGTACCTCACGGAAGAGGGTAGGCAGGTTCATTGGGGGGAAGCCGTCGAGGCGGCCCGCTCATCGAAGGTGAGCATCCCTCCGGATGCCGCTCTGCCTGAGCTCAAGCGTCGCATATTTTCGGAGACGGTAGCTCAGGTGACCAACGAGACGACTCTTGGGGCGTCTCGACGATTGGTGGGGAGGGGACTCGAGCCGCTGGCTCTGAACTTTGCCAACGGGATCCACCCGGGTGGGGGATTTCTGAACGGGTCCAGAGCACAAGAGGAAGTTCTCTGTCGCTCCAGTGCCCTCTATACGACCCTGGTTGACGATCCCATGTACGAGGCGCACCGGAACCGGTGCCGGCCCGATTCGACCGATTGGGCGATCTACTCTCCCAACGTCCCCATCTTTCGGGGTGACGACGGCGCGAACCTGGCCCGTCCCTGGGGGCTGAGTTTCCTCACTTGCGCTGCCCCCGTGGCATCGAAGATCGGTCAGCCGGAGTCCGGGGACCTCCTGGAGAAACGGATCCTTCGGGTTCTGGGGATCGCCCGGGCCTACGGGCATGCCGTGCTGGTGCTGGGTGCCTGGGGATGCGGCGCGTTCTGAACGACCCGTACAGAACGGCCGTCGATTTCCGGAGGGCGCTCGAAGGGGAGTTCTCCGGCGCATTTTCCGAGGTTGTCTTTGCCGTCACGGACTGGTCCCCGGGGCGGCGGTTTCTGGGGCCGTTTCGGGACGTGTTTGCCGGCGACAATCCAGCTAATTGAAGTTTCAAAAGCGGATTCAACCTCGTTGACTCACGCCCGTCACCCTGAGGAGGCCTCTGAGCCAGTTCGACTCACGTGGAACCCGGGATCGACCGTCGCGAAACGGACAAGGTCGATAACTTCCAGGTGAACCTGCTTCAACACAAACCCTACAGCAATCAGGGGAAGGATCGTGGATACGATCAATGCAACAGAGAACGCGACGGGTATTTGAACACTTCCTTCCACAGAATCCAGAATCGACGAGACTGGCCCCAAGTGCCAGCAGCCAGTAGCCTTGTAAAAGCAGCCGCCTCCGGCGCGTAGAGGTTGCCGGAGCCTTGTCGCGAGACAGGGTTGCCTTCAGTTCTCGCTCAAACTGGGGAGAGAGTCTGGGAATGGGGAAGTCTCCCGCGAGACTCTTGAGCAACACCTGATGTCCGTCAAGAGCATCCCGGCACTCATCGCCGATCTCCAGATGGGACTCCCATTGCCTGCGCTCTTCGCCCGATTTGAATGCTCCTTCGAAGAACCTCTCAATCTGGCCCAGGCTGGGGCAGTATTTATCCATTTCAGACCTTGCCTCTCAGAGAACGTCCCAACAACTTTCTTGCCCGGAACAGGTGAGACTTCACCGTCGAGGATTTGAGATCGAGATACTCCGCAATCTCCGACACCGATTGGCCTAACCAGTAATGCAGGAAGATCACCGACCGCCCGGGTTCTGAAAGGTCCTCGATGGACTCCAGAACCCGCTCACGCCGCTCCTGATCGGTCACTTGCCGCAGCGGGCTCCGCTCGCGGGAAGCCTGCTGGAGGAGAGCCCCCTCGTCCGAATGGCGGAATCGCAGGTGTGGCTTCCGGCGCCAGTCGATCGAACGATTGAATGCAATCCGGTAAAGCCACGTGCCGAAACGGCTGTCACAGCGAAATTGCTTCAGGCTCCGGTGGACCGTCAGAAACACCTCCTGAACGACTTCTTCGGCTTCTTCCGTGAACGAGGGCCCGAGAACCGAGAGAACCAGTCGAAACACTTTCTCCTTGTAGCGACGCACGAGAATCGCAAAGAAGTGATCCTTCCCCGTCTTCAAATACTGCCCGACCAGTTCCTCGTCTTTCCAGAGATCGGAGTTGTCGCTCACCGCAGCTGGGGGAACGGTGTCCGCCGGCGAACCACAAGATAGGTCGAGGGAGTAAGACTCAGACACGACTATTTTGATTTTAAGTCTTCCTTGAAACCCTTGCTCAAGAGGAAGAACAGGAGAAGGCCGAAGCCACATAGTATCGGGATCAATCCGACCGTCCAGACTGGCTGAAGATCTAAGTTCCCGGAGAAGTGAAAGGCGACGCAAATGCCGATTCCAGCCGGGATCAGGAACATTCCGAACCCCAGAGCGATGAGCCGAACCCAAACGAGGACTTTCTCCTGCAGCGAGCCATCCGACATCACCGGGTGTTCCGGGAGTTGGAGATTATCGATCGGCAGTCCTTTTTCCATGGCCATAATCCTTTCCTTGTGAATCATCTCCCTCTGTTTGACCAGCGTCTGATCGAGGAGAAAGCGTTTAAGCATTCCGTAGCCGACAAATCCGAAGACGACCAGCAGCAGAAATAGCAAGACCTCCATTGTCCCTACCTCCATTCTTTATCGTGACGATCTTTTGACGGACCGTGCCGAATTCTGGTTGCAGGTTTCGTGAAAAAACTCTGAACGGTGGCCCACAGTTGCCGAACCACTGGAGGCGATGGGACGCCTGGCCGCCTGGTTCCCAGGTCGAGCGGCGTGATCTCTACTTCAGCCCCGGAGGACTTCTGACCGACAAAGTGCCCGAGGGGGGCGAAGAAGCCTTCGACAGCTATCGCTCCGACCCGGCCCACCCGGTCCCCTACCGCCACCGACCGATCCAGGCGACCTACTTCCCGGGCGGTTCCGCCTGGAGCACGTGGCTTGTTGAAGACCAGCGCTTCGTCGATGACCGAGACGACGTTTTGAGCTGGGAGAGCTCTCCCCTGGAGAAGGACCTCACCATCGCCGGGGAGGTCGTGGCCCACCTCTTCGCCTCCACCACCGGCACCGACGCGGACTGGGTCGTCAAACTCATCGACGTCTTTCCGGAGCATTACCCAGAGAACTGGAACCTGGCAGGTTACCAGTTTATGGTCTCCAACGAGGTCTTCCGCGGCCGCTACCGAAATCGTTTCGAGAAGCCGGCGCCGATCGAAGCCGGCAAAGTCCTCGAATACACCTTCAGCCTGCACACCCAGAATTACTCCTTCCTCAAGGGACACCGCGTCATGGTCCAAGTCCAGAGCACCTGGTTTCCTCTGATCGACCGTAATCCCCAGACCTTCGTGAAGAATATCTCCGACGCCGGCGCCGAGGCCTTCCGGGCCGCTGAACACCACGTCTACCGGACTGCCGAGTACCCGTCCCGCGTTTCGATCCCCATGGTTGTCCGCACGCCGGAGTGAGTTGCCCGCGGGAAATCCAGCTTGGGAGTGAGACTGGCCGGGAAATGGGGGGCGGGTTCTCTTGACCGTCGGATGCAGGGGCGCGATCATTTTGTTCGCGGTCCGGTATCGTGGCAGGCTGTGCGGAAACGCCGCCCTGCGTAGATACTGCAGGCGACCATGAGACAGAGCACCGTGATCGTCACCAAGCTGAGGTACCGCGCCGAAATCCCGAGAAAGGCGAGACCGATGGCTGCAAAGATTCCCAGGCCTTTGGCGGCGCGTTGAACGAACATGTTGGTAAAGGCCCGAGCGTTGTATTTCTCGGCCGGAGACGTGACGACGTAAAGAGTTTCCCGACCCGTTTGTTGAATCGAGTAGTTTAAGCCGTTGTCGGAGATCACCAAAAGACTGGCAACCAGGAGTGTGGGAACAGCCAGAAAGGTCACTGAACTGGCTAGCAGTGCGACCGGCATCACCAGCAGAGTGACCGTCAGTCCCGCCTTGCGCATGATCAGACTGACGAGAAACAGTTGAACGATGACGGCCAGGAGATTGGCGAAGAAATAGACGTTGGCCATGTAAGCCTGCGTTTCAACGACTCCTCTGAGCGATTCGGTCAGCAGTTTGAACTGATAGTCCATCACTTGAGAAGTGATTTCATAGAAGCCGAGAATCCCCACAATCGCTGCAAGGTACTTTGACCTCAGCACAAGTCGAGCGCCCTCAAGCGCAACATGGATACTGAAATCCTTGGCGGTCTTTCCCGAGGGCGCCTCATCCCGTGCCCGCATCGGCGATTGGAATCTCCCCGACAGTTTCACTTGCCGTTCCACCATCTTCACGATAATGGGGATCACCCCCATGAGGGCGGCCGCGATCAGGAGCAGTGCCTCCATCCCGATGATCTTCAGGAGCGACCTGGCGAATGAGATGCCGGCCCATCCTCCGATTACGCCGCCCGCACCGATCGCACCGAACAATCGTTTGGCCTGGTCGGAGCTGGAAAGGTCGGTCGCATAAGCCCAGAATGCGACAACCATCAAAGTTGTCTCAAGATCTCCAATCAGGTAGAAACCCCAGATTGTCGAAGCTCCGGGGTCCTGGAGGAGATAAGTCAGCATGACAAAGACGGCAATGAAGAAACCGCAAAGGACATAGATAAGACGCCACCGTGGAAGAATCTTGTGGAGATAGGCGAAGCCCATCATTCCCAGGGCAGCCACAGCGATGTTGGCCAGCTTGGCATACAGTTCGATGTCAGCTCCATAGTGTTCCACGAAGAGCCCGTTCTTGAGTGGTTTGAGAATCTGGAAAATCGCAATGATCAGAAAGAAGAAAGTCCAGAGGAGCAAAACAACGGGCAGTTCGCCTTTTCGGAAGTCAAAAACGTGTCCTAGGATACCTTTCATGCGATCGCTCACTTTCCTCCTGAGCCACGCCCCGACAGAAAACGGGCGCCTCACTCTCTAATGAGTAAGGCGCGAAGCATGTGAAAGAAGTCGTCACCGTCCCGAAAACACTGACGCAATGTGATTGACGGGAGAAAGCGTGAAAATGCTCCAAACAATGTGATGGATCAACTGGACACTCAGAACGCCCCCGAAGACGCAGTCGGGATAGGGCAGGGTCTCCTTGGCGTGAAGCGTAAAATGCCCCGTGACGGGCGCTTCTCCCGGGCGGAGGACAGCCCGTTCCAGTCCGGTCGGCGAGGCATCCAGTCCCCAGTCCTCGAAGCCTTCAGCGGCCATTACCTGGCTGTGCCTTCCGGTCCCGCAGCCGAGATCAAGGACGCGGTCTGCCCTCTCCCGTTTGAGCAGCCTGATGAAAGCCTGCAACTCGGGGTGTGGAGGAAACGCCTCCAGGTCACACTCAAGATGCAGTCGATCCCAGGCGTTGGTCTCTATCGGAAATTCTCCACCAGCATGATCTCCGGAGCTCCCGAGGGCTCCTGCACACTGAAGAGAAACCACCGTCCGTCGGGAGACAGCTCTATCGTCGTGCTGGAACTCAAGAGATCGAGCGTCAGGACATCGTGTACTGTCGTCCCGCTCTGTAAATCGAGAAAGTGGATGACCGGCTTTTGCCCGCCTGCGGCTTTCTCCAGGGTGATGAAGTAGATTCCATCCGAGCTCAGGGCCCAGTACCACCAGTACAGTTTCTGTTGGAGAACCGGAGTTTCTTCTCCTCTCCCGGGAGCGGTCTTCCAAATCTCCCCCACTTCACCTTTTGTGTAGTACAGGAAGCCGTCTTCGGACTCCTGAGCTTTAAATCCTCCCTGGTGAGTGACCTGGAGCGGTTCTCCTCCCGCTGCCGGGACCTTCCAGGTTTCAAATCTTCCAGTGCGGTTCGACGCAAAGTAGATCCACTTTCCATCTCTTGACCAACTCGGTGTGGCGTCCGTCGCGGGATGATCGGTTAACTGGTGAATATTGCTTCCGTCAGGATTCATCAGGAAAAGATCGAAATTAGTGCCAACCTGGCCATCGAAACAGATTTGGCGGCCATCGGGTGACCAGGCAGATGCCCCGCAATAAGCCTTTCGATCGGTGAGTGGTCTCTGTTGGGTGCCATCGCTATTGCAGAGGTAAAGTTCCATCCTTCCGGTTCGATCCGAAACGAAGAGTATCCGGCTCCCGTCTGGTGAGGGGAGCGCTCCACCATCCCATCGACTCGAGGAGACGAGACATCTCGGTGCCTCGGTTGAGTTGCTCACCCTGGGATTTGGAAACCGCCAAATGGTCGATCCCCAAGTTTTAACCTGGTTATATGCGAGACGGCGACCGTTCTGTGAAACGGCGGGATACTGCCGCCTCAGGTTCTCTCCGGAACCCAGGATTGGCTTCGGCTTCCCTCCTGAAACATCAACTCGCCAGAGCAGCTCCTTTTCCTGAGGCCCCGCAGAAAAGATGATTTCTTCGCCGTTTGGCATCCACGCAAGTCCCGACACCGCCTGGAAGTGTTCATTCGTCAGTGGCTGGGCTTCGCCGCCAGAGAGCGGCTGGATGTAGAGGTCCGAATCGAGCCTTGGGGGAGTCTTTGCCCGAAAGAAGGCTATCCGGTCACCGTCCGGTGAGTATTCTCCGTAGAAATCTCCATCTATCCCCGCTGGAGGCGAAGAAAAGCGTCTCAGCTCGCCTGTGTCAACATCGAGAAGAAATATGCGAGACTCAACTTCGCTGACAGGTCGATATGTGAGAGCAAGTCGCGATTTGTCTCGGGGACCAAGATATTCCTCTGAGTTGGTTGTCAAGGTCCTTTCCAGGGAACTTCGGCAATCGGTCGTTCCAGACCTCCCAACGCTGGCACTGTCATGATGGCAATCTTGTCTGGGAACCAGCGCGCGAATGCGATTTGCAGTCCGTCCGGAGACCAGCACGGATATCGATCCCAATTTGGACTTGTTGTCAGCGGAAGCGGATCCCCTGGTCCGATCTGCTTGACGCAAATATCGAAACCAACCTTCGCCTCGTCTTCGACGGTCCCGTGGAAGGCAATTCGGTCACCCAATGGAGAGAAATCCGGACACCACGCACCTCCAGGCATATTCATGAACGGAACGGCCTGGAGGGGTTCGGAGGTGGACTGATCCGATCCGCTGAGGGGAATCCATCCCAAGAAAACCGCGGCTGCACCCGCGACGAGTAGAACGGCGACCGAAATCAAACCTGTCCAGAAGGGTTTCGTTTGTCCCCGTGAATTGGCTCCCGCTTCCAGCATGTGAGGACCGGAACTCTCCCGGACCTCCTCCAGGTTAGTCCGGATCTCGTGGACGGTCTGATACCGCTGGTCCGGGCTCTTGGCCAGCATCTTGTGCAGGGTGTGCTGGAGCAGGTCGGGCGCTTCGTCCAGGTACCGGGACAGCGGTGGAACCTCCTCGTGGAGGATGGAC
The DNA here is from genome assembly GCA_963777605.1 of uncultured Acidobacteriota bacterium. Lineage (GTDB taxonomy): Bacteria > Acidobacteriota > UBA6911 > RPQK01 > JAPXNP01 > CAVZRV01. The sequence continues at coordinate 26,138 of CAVZRV010000025.1, read as the reverse complement.
CCGGTCGTCTCGCTCTGGGTGGTCTTTCGGAACGGGTGGACGCCGGTCAACATCTCGTAGAGCACGATCCCGAAGGAGAAGATGTCGGAACGGTGATCGACCGGCTGGGCCCGGATCTGCTCGGGGGACATGTAGGCCGGGGTCCCGAGCGTCGATCCCTCCCGCGTCAGGGCCGAGGTCAGGTCCTGCTTCCTTGCCCTCCTCCGTGATCATGCGCTTGGCCAGGCCGAAGTCCATGATCTTGGCATGACCCTGTGGCGTCAGGATGATGTTGGCCGGTTTCAGATCCCGGTGTACGATCCCCTTCTGATGGGCCACCTCCAGTGCCTCGGCGACCTCGACACCAACCTGCAGCGCCTGCTTCAGGGGCAGAGGCCCCTCGGCGAGTCGCTCCTTGAGCGTCTGTCCCTCAACGTACTCCATGACGATGAAGTCTTGACCGTCGTCAGTTTGGGCCACTTCGTTGATGTGGCAGATGAACGGATGATCCAGGTCTGCTGCGGACTCGGCCTCCCGCAGGAACCGCTTGCGGGCAATCTCGTCCCGCTGCAGGGTTTCGGGGAGAAACTTGAGGGCCACCTTCCGTGGCAGGGAGGTGTCCTCGGCCAGGTAGACCTCCCCCATCCCGCCCTCGCCGAGCTTCTCGATGATCCGGTAGTGGGAGATGGTCTGGTCAATCATTCGGTGACTCCACCGGAACCTTGGCACTAAGTTCCTCGAACCAGTTCTGGACCAACTCGATGCGGGTAGGAGCCATGGCCTCCAGTATTCTGGACTGAGTATCTTGGCGGTCGCGCTTAAGCACCAGGAAACGGCCGTCCGGGCTCACTTCATAACTGCCGCGAAATGGATAGAATCCCCCTGGAAGGGTCCGGAAAAGAGCCGCTTTGGCACGCCCAGCTGTAGCTCGCCGTCTTTACCGCCAATCTGGACTCCGACGGCATAAAACGTCGTCTGGGAGGGATCGGTTCGGAGGTAGAAAATCTCCCCTCCGTCCCTCGCCCAACAGGGCTCGATCCCGCCCTCTGTCGAGACCTGGAGCGGTCTTCCGGGCCCTGGAAACGGACGTACGTAGATTTCTCTGCGTCCCGAATCGTCCGAGGAGTAAACCAGCCAGCCGCCATCGGGGGAGAATTCAGGGTGACACTCACTGAAGGGGGTCTGGAGCCATGGCTCGGCTCTTCCTTGCCGGTCGAGGATCCAAATGTCGTGGACAGTTTTCAGCGTTATCATGGAGAAAGCGAGTCTTCTCCCGTCAGGAGACCAGGAACCGGCCACCGGGAGGCCCTCGATGCCGGACGACACCAGCTCTTCGCCCCGTTCCGAGCCGGAATCAATCTTCTTGAGCCAGATCCCTTCCGGCCCTTCAGGATCCCAGTTCAAGGTGAGGGTCCCCTGCTCGGGCCCCCAGATTCCCCTCATAGCCGAACCCTCCACGGTCTGCCGCTGAAGTGTCTTTCGCTCCAGATCGTAAGTCCATAGGTCTCGCGGTGGATAAGAACTCGCCAGCAAGACTTCACCCCCATCCGGCGAAATTCTCGGGCAAGTCCAACTCCTGGCCGGCAGTTCGAGCGGTTCCTCCCGACCGCGCCGATCTACCCACATGACCTGCACGTGAACTCTCCGGATAGACGGAGCCCGGCGCGTAAACCAAGAGGCCGCCGCGGCTCGTTCCATATTGCGCAGTGCCGCTCTCGGTAGTGGATCCGACTGTATTGATTGCGTGGACCATACCGTCGAGCACCGGGATGGCCTCCCCCAGGATCTCCAGGCGATCGGCATCAAATCGGGCGGCCATCAAGCGGCCTTCCCGGGCGAACAGCAGGATGCCCCGATGTCACATAACGGCCGTCCGAGCCGCCCTCAATCAGCACCTTCTTCTCGCCTGTGTCGAGACGTTGGGCCACGATCCGGGCCCGGGACCAGCTATGGTCGGAAAACCGGATCGCAGTGTACAGGATGGTGCGGCCGTCGGGCAGGACCGACGGCAACCGATGGCTTAATTCACTGGCTTCCTGATCGAGTTGAGTAAGGGGCCTGGGTTCCCCTCCAACCGCCGGGACGGCGAAAAGGCCGCTCTGGATCCCCGGGGAGAAGATGATGGTGTCATCCGGCAGCCAGGCACAACCAAAGGGTGCCATCTTCAAACTGGCCACTGTTTCGATGGGCCCGCCTTCGACCACGGTTTTCCGCAATAGAAAGCTTCCGGCCGCGACACGCTCCACGAAACCCAACTGCCGCGCTGTCGGGCGAGAAGAACGGATTGAGGTTGTAGCCAGGTATTCGGCGTACCTCGTTCCGGTCCAGACGCTGCAGGTTCATCGCGTAATCTCGATCCGGGAGTGTCTCCCGATCGCTCGGCTTGAAGCTCTCGTAGGCGACCCAGCGGCCGTCGGGCGACACCGCCACGGCGTGTCTGGAATAGCCGAACAGGCGTTCCCCCTCCGGCAACTGGATGGAGAAGCGCAGCAAGGGAGTGGGCGTCGGAGAATCATCCGGACTTATACCAAAAGGTACGCACCGCCGCCAGATCCAACGCCAATTCCCAGTGCGGCGGCACAGGCGATCCAAGCCCAGAACGGGAACCGGTGAGGCCGCTCCGGTTCCGACGATCCTCACTCTTCCCGAGTCCTCGCGCAGGCGGCTCAGGTTCGTCAGCACCTCATGTACCGACTGGTAGCGGTCCGCCGGGTCCTTCTCCAGCATCTTCTGGAGCGTGTGCACGAGAAGCTCTGGAACTTCGTCCTACGTAACGGGTCGCAGCGGCGCCGGGTCCTCCCTCAAGATCGCGCTCGTCGTTTCCGCCGACTGGGCCCTCCGGAAGGGATGAACGCCCGTCACCATCTCGTAGAGCACGACTCCGAGCGAGAAGATGTCGGATCGGGCGTCGACTACCTCGCCCCGGATCTGTTCCGGCGACATGTAGGAGAGCGTACCCAAGGTCGATCCTTCTCGTGTCAGGGCCGAACTGATGTCCTGCTCCCTACCGTTTTCGGAAACGACCTTCTTGGCGAGACCGAAGTCCATGATCTTGGGATGCCCGCTTAAAGTGATCATCACGTTGGCCGGCTTCAGGTCCCGGTGAATGATCCCTTTGCCGTGGGCCGACTCCAGCGCCTCGGCCAGTTCCGCTCCCAGTTTCAGGGTCTCCTTGATCGGCAGCGGCCCTCGTCCCAGTCGCGCCTGAAGACTCTCGCCTTCGACATACTCCATGACGATGAAGTCCTGGCCGTCGTCGGTCTGAGCGACCTCCTTGATGTTGCAGATGAAGGGGTGTTCCAGGATTCCGGCCGATTGCGCCTCCCGCAGGAAACGCTTACGGGCGATCGTGTCCCGCTGAAGGCTTTCGGGGAGAAACTTCAGTGCGACTTTTCGCTGGAGGGAGGTATCCTCGGCCAGGTAGACTTCCCCCATCCCGCCCTCGCCGAGCTTTCGAGTAATCCGGTAGTGAGAGATGGCCCGGTCAATCATCGGGCGGCTCCGTGGGACAAAGACGGTTCAATTCAGCGAACCAGCTGATCACCAGATTGAGGCGAGCGTAGGGCGGAGTCTCAGCCTCGGCCGCTTGGGGATCTGGGGCCTTCTCCCGTCCGTAAAGAAACCGCGTGCCTTGCCTGTCAATGCTGTACGCTGACACAGCCTCCCAAACCGAAGGACCCAGGGAACTGTCAAAAAGAGGCCGGGGTAAACCCGCCGTGATTCTCTCACTGGGGTGAATCTCCACACTCATGAAGTTCTTCGGGCCTGCGTAGAACAACTCGGTGCCAGAGGGGGACCAAATTGGGCTCGTGCCTCCCTGGTTCGAGATCATCAGCGTCTGGGCCCGGTCGGGGAACGCCGTGACGTAGACTTCCTGCCTCTTGGTTTCGTCAGAGACGTAGGCTAGCCAACGTCCGTCCGGAGAAAACTCAGGGAACGCTTCGTAGGCATCGGTCGCAATGAAGGGCTCCAATTTCCCGGTATCGACGCTGTACACCAGGATGTCTGCCGGTTCCCACACAGCCAGGTACTTGCCATCCGGAGTCCACGAAGAGGGAATCTGGAGGTTTTCGCTCTCGGTGAGTCTTGTTCGCTCACCCTTCCGCTCGACCGATACGAGCCAGATGTTCTGCGGTCCTCCGTCGGACCAGGACAGGGCCACAGACTTGCCATCCGGGCTCCAGACCGGGTACCCGCCTATCCCTTCAGAAAGTAGGCAAGTGTGGGTCGCCCGTTCCATGTCGAAGACCCACAGTGCTCCGCTGACTGCCCGTTCGACAAAGGCGACAAAACGCCCGTCGGGAGAAAGATCCAACTGGCCGAGAAGCGGCTTATCGAACCCTTCAACAACGTCAACCTGCCCTTGCCGGTCGATCCAGACCAGTTCATTGGGGCGATCCTTGAAGATCCCTCCCGACTCGAAGACCAGGACTCCTGTGCTGGACACCCAGAATTGACCCGACGCTGAATTCCAGGAGTCGTGGCCTCGATTCAAAGCCTGCTGGACCTGGTCTTGCACCGGGACAGCGGAGCCGACCACTTCCAGGCGATTCACGTCGAATGGCGCGGCCATCAGCACTCCCCGGCGCAAGAGCAGCAGGTGCCCCGTCGGCACGTAGCGGGCGTCGGCAGCGTCTTCAAGGAGGACCTTGCGCCTTCCACTGGAGAGCGTAATGACCTCAAGCCGCGCTCCGGCTCCCCAGGGGTGGGGCATCGAAGTGAACAGGACATCGTCACCGTTCGGCAGGACCCACGGCAGGACGTGGTGGACCTCCCGATTCCGTTCCACTTCCGTTATCGGAGTGACCTTGCCGCCTTCTTCCGAGATCGAAAGGAGACCACAGTACGTGCCGCCTAGAAAAATCCTGCCGTCCTCCGCCCAAAAAGCGCCGGCCGGAGGATAGTCAGTTCCTTCCTCTCGAAACGGCACCCCGCCCAATTCGATGGGCATTCCTCCTGCCGTGGAGACTTTCTTCAGTTTCCCGCCCAACCAGAAGCCGATCCAGCCACCGTCTGGCGAAAAGAACGGCTGGCTACCTCCTTTGGTGCCAGGGATCGGCTCAGCATGATCGCCGTCAAGAGGTCTTCGGTAAAGGCGAGTCTCATGGGGTTCACGGGTATCGACTGCACTGAATACGAGGGTACTCCCATCGGGCGAAAGCACAATCTCTCGTCGGATGGGCGACACCACAACCCCGAACTTACTCCAAACCCATCCCATCTCCGTGTCCTTTGGCAGCTCAACCTGGCTCCTGAACACCTGGCCCACAGTCCGGTGTGTCCCATCCTCGTGGAGGAACTCCCACGAGGAGACGGCGAGCAACGTGATCAAGGCAGCGCCGGCCAGGGGCGCCCACAAACGAGAGAGCCTCAGGATCGCCCTGGGTGAAGCCCCGGAATTACTTCTTTCAATAATGGCGACCAAGTCTGTCCGGACCTCCGCCGCAGAGCGATAGCGGCCATCCGGGTCTTTGGCGAGCAGCTTTTCCACGAGATGCTGGAGTAATTCCGAAATGTCTCTCCGCAACTTGTCGATCGGTAGGGGCTGCTCATTGAGAATTGCTGCTGTGGTTTCTGCCTTGGTTTCTCGTCGGAACGGGTGGACGCCTGTCAGCATCTCAAACAGCACCATCCCGAACTGGAACAGGTCGCTGCGTTGATCGACCGGGTCCCCCCGGATCTGCTCCGGGCTCATGTAGTCGGGCGTGCCCGGGCTCTCCTGCTCCGCCTTGGTCACGGTCCAGTCTCCTCCGTCGCCTTCTGCTTTCCGGAACCGCTTGGCGATCCCGAAGTCGGTGATCTTGACGTGTCCCTGCTCGGTCAGGATCACATTTGACGGCTTGATGTCCCGGTGGACGATGCCATGACGGTGAGCTTCTTGAAGTCCCTCCGCCAACTCTTGAGCAATGCGGAGGGCTAGGTTCATTGGCAGCGGGCCCTGTTTCAGCCTGTCGCTCAGCTTCTCTCCCTCCAGGTACTCCATCGCGATGAAGCTGCGCCCGTCGAGAGTACCGGTCTCGTAGACCTTGCAGATATAGGGGTGATCCAGGGCGGCAGCTGCCCGCGCCTCCCGTCTCAGGCGACGACGTAGGGTCTTGTCCTCCTCACTCTCCGGGCGGAGAAACTTGAGCGCTACGAGGCGGCCCAGTTCGGTATCCTGGGCCAGCCAGACCTCGCCCATTCTCCCTTCTCCCAGCTTCCGATCGAGTCGGTAGCGTCCAGGTTCCGGCGCCGGTTCCTCCGGGAACTCGACTTCGGCCACCAGTTGGTAACCCCGTCTCGGTATGCGTCCGGATAAACCGGGGATCCGCCGCATCGTCATCAAGTACCTTGCGCAGGGACACGATGGCGTACTTCAGGGCATCATCGGTGACGAAAGTCATCTGGCCAGACCCCTTGAATCAGGCGTTCCTTGGTGAGGACCTCCCCCGCACGCCCAGCCATGTAGCAGAGGACATCCATCACCTTAGGTTCAAGATGACGCACGTCACCGCCGTTCTGGATCTCATTGAGCGAGGGACGAACCTGCCATTCCCCCACCTGGAAGCGGCTTTCCGGCTCCATGAGGTGCTCTCCTCTGATAACGGGTTACCTTGAATGGTAACGCTGGGCTGGGGAGGAGGCAACGGGTTTGTGAAGTCCTGGATGGAGGACAATCTCGGCGCTCGTCTTCCCCTCTCGACTACCGGGCCGCTTCTATTACCATCAAGTCCGCCTCAGAAAACGTGTGCTTCCCATAGAGTATCCACTTCCCGTCTGGAGAGGCAGTCAACCCGCCCCACAAGAACTCGTCGCCCTGCATCGAGAGCAGGCCCGGGAACGACTCGGGGTCGAGAAGGGCAAGCGTTTCGGAATCCCTAGTATCAAGTCGGAGGGCCCGGATGCTTGGTCCTTCGGGTCGAAAACGATCGACGTAGATGAGACGATCCCGCCACGTGCACCACTCCCAGCAGTACACATTCTCATCCAGAACCAGGCTCTCCTCGCCTCCGTCATACCTCGTTCCCCAGATCTGTCCCCGGTCGAACGCACCCGGCCCCCGGTGAAAGTAAACGAATCGATCGTCCACCCCGAGTGGAACTTGACCACTGGGATTGACAACCTGCGATTCTCCCCCCTTCGGAGGAACCTTCCAGATCTGCCATCCGGCATCGCCGTCATCATTGGTGTCCGGACGGCGGTTGAAGAAGATCCAATTCCCATCCGGCGACCAGATCGGTATTCCCTTGTCCCTTCTATCGTGAGTCAACTGAGTTGGTTGCGCATCCTGAAGTCCGATCGTGTAGATCTCGGAATATCCCTCGTCTGGTTCAAAGCTGCCGTAAGCGATCGACTCCCCATCGGGAGACCATTGGGGCATGATCGCCCACTTGTGATCGGTTAACTGCCGCGGATTGGCGCCGTCGGCATCGGCGACCCAGATGTTCGGTTTACCGCTCCGGTTTGACATGAAAGCAACGTGCTGACCATCCGGCGAGTACCGCGGCTGACCCTCGTCCCGAGTTGATCGAATAAGCGGCACCCGGCCCGAGGTCACGGCCGCTTCAGGGCCAGGCATGCGCCAGATGTCGGCATCACCGCCAATCGCTGCGTAAACGAGAGTCCTGCCAAACCGATCCAGAGCCATGGAACGGGCATTCTGGGCGGGGGGCGCAGGTCTCGGCTTCCCTCCAGGAAAGGAAACTCTCCAAAGAGCGGGTTCACCAGGAGTCGTGTAGAGCAGCTCCGTTCCATGGGGTGACCACCGCAGGTCATAAATGATTCTTCGGGCAGAGTCCGCGATCAACGGATGCGATTCCCCGTCAGGTTTTCCATCCCTGATTCCTAGAATGTGGATTTGGAAGACCCCTCCGACCCACCCCCGCAGGAACGCGATTCCGCTTCCGTCCGGTGAAAACACTGGCTTGCAGTCGCCTCGTGCAGCCTCGAACGGAGGAAAGGTCAACTGGGTTGTCCCGCCACCCTTACGTCCAATACGAATATTGCCCGGCTACCAGTGCCGCCAACGAGATCCTCGAACGCCAGGAAGCGGCCGTCAGGAGACCAGTCGATTCCCGCCCAGGGCGATTCCCCGGTCTGGCGCTCGACGTAGACAAGTTTCTCCTCGCCGTTTGGGAAGGAGACCCACCACACTTCCAGTCGACGATCCACGGACCGGAGGAACGCGATTCGGTCTTGGGTGGGTGACCAGACCGGCCTCGTGTTGTCAGCCGCAGCTCGGGTGACGGCAAAGCGAGTTCCTCCACCGACCAATGTCGTGTAGATGTGGAATCGTTTATCTTCGCCGCCGTTCCAGGCGAAGGCCACCTGGCTTCCGTCTGGTGAAATCGCTGGGTCTTTCTCAATCCCCGGAAGAGAGGTGAGGGGCCGGGGTGCAGCCGACAGGTCAAGACCAACCTGCGAAGGCGCCTGAGGACCCTCGCGCACTGCCCAGTACGTCGAGACAAGGGTCAGCATCAGTACGGCAGCCAAGGCCCACATCCAGTTACCTGGCCGCCATCCGGTGTGGTGACCAGGTCCCTCGGGCAACTCGACGTCTGCCACCAGTTGATAGCCTCGACGGGGGATGGTGCGGATATATCGGGGTTCAGATGCGTCATCGGCATGGATTCTGCGGAGGGAGACGATGGCGTACTTGAGGGCATCGTCGGTGACAAAGGTATCCGGCCAGACGGCCTGGATCAACCGTTCCTTGGTGATGAACTCCACCGGCATGGGAGGCGAAATAGGCCAGGACGTCCATCACTCGGGGTTCGAGGTGGCGAACCTCTTCCCCATTTTGGATCTCATTGAGCGGGGGACGAACCTGCCATTCCCCCACCTGGAAGTGGCCTTGCGGCTCCATGGCTCCTGAACCCTTCTGCGCCCCGTTACCCCGAATGTTAACGCCGGATCACTCCAGGAGACAACAATTTTGAAAACTCCCCCTGCTGGTTCTGAGCCTTCGGCACGACTCGTTGCATGGTTCCAGTGGGTACTCGGAACCCGGACGCCGAGTCCTCCCAGCCGAGTCGGCCGGCTTGGAGGTCGATCTTTATGGCGGCCAGACCCTGGAGGAACGGCGCCACATTCAGGTAAGCCAGGATCGGAGTGCCACGAATCACCCAACCCGTCGGCGCGCACGTGCTCCGGATTAAGGATCCCTTTCTTCTGAAAGCGACGACAGGTTTCAGCGAGAACTTCGAGGAGGGTACTCCTTGGGACAAGAGACTGCCCGACCGGCAAAACATTTTGGCTTTGCCGCGGTCCTGTGCGCAAATGTGCACGACCGTTCCGATAGTCCTGGCGTTGACCGGGCCTGCCAAGTGATGGATTTCCAAAGGGACCTGGCTTTCCGGTGAGGTCAACGAAGCTTCCCACGGCCTCTTTCATAGAGTTCCCTTCCCTGACAAACGGGAAGTGACCACTTGAGGTTTGGGCCCGAAGTCTCCTTCGCGCGGTCCCTTAGGCCACGGTGGGTTTGGCGGCTCCCTGGGAGAAGATACCTCTCGTTTCTGTCGGCGAAGATGTGAAGTTTTGGTAGCGTCGATGGAGGAGCAGGACCTACCCCTATCCAGGCAAATGTGAGCCCAAAGTTCACCAGTCCGAAACCGGAGCGTTCGAGGGAGAGAACATGGATGCCCAGGAATACGACCGCCGATGAGAGCAGGTCGCCGCCCCGCACGAAAAATGTGTCGATTGCCTGCTTGGCATTGTACTTCTCAGTGCGTGTGGTTGGAAGCCACAGCATCTGTTTGACGGTGTTCATTACAGAGTAGTCGGTCCAGTTTTCAGCTGTCTTGGCCCAGCGAAACAGGACAAAGCTGACTCCACCCGCCACTAGGCCGTAGTGCCAAGCGAGATCAGGGGAAGAACGAGCAGTCCGCCGAGAATTCCCAGGTATTTGACAATCCGTGACACCAAGAATGCCTGGATCAAAATCGTGATGATGTTGACCCAGAAGAAGATCCCCCGTAGAAGCTGCCGACGAAGGCTTCGGCGCTCATACCCGTGCCCAAGGCGGCTTGGAGCCGAGCAGCCGCCATCACCGAATCCCTGAGGATGTATTCCCCCGTCGTGTTCACGATATTCAGAAGCAGGATCAGCAGTGCGATCAGACGCAGGTAGGAATTCTGAAAGATGAGTTGAAAACCGTTAGTCTTACTCAGGACTTCAATCGCATGGCCTTGATCAAGTGTTTCACCAGATCTCCGGGACTTCCGAGCAATGACTACGTAGAGCACCAGGTGCAACCCGAGCAATATCGCCGCGACCTGCATGATCTCGAAGCCGGTGATCCCCGCATTGAACATCCATTGCGCGGTCTTGGCTCCGATCGGCGCTCCTGCTGTCGCCCCAACTGCGATTACAGGGAACAGCCGCTCTCCGTCTGTTCGCCGATAGAGATCATTGGCATAGGACCAGAACTGGGCGATCGTGGCCAGCGTAAAAATTCCGGCCCAGACATAGAAGATAAACCCCAGATACGGAATCCCCATCTTCCCACCCACGTAGAACAACTCCAAACAGACCACAAAGAAAAGGATCACAACGACGATCAGCTTTTCCCGCGGAAGTCTCGATGAAAGCCATCCGTAGAGACGGACAAACCCGATCAAGACAATAGCCTGTGCGGCTGCCGCGTAAGCCGCGAGTTCGGCTCCTCCCGTCAGGAGAATCAGTGGTTCGCGAGCCGTTTTGAGGAGATACCAGGTGAACAGGAGAACGAAGATGTTCAAGAACATCAGGAGCACCAGTGTTGCTTCCCCCTTCCGCACGTTGCCAAACAGATTGAGTGCGGATCGACGATCGTTTGATCCAAACGTTTGCCAAGTCCTCTCTCAGTTAGTGAAATCCCTTCTTGGTCCGCCATCTTCGTGCCCTTCACTCAGTGAGGCGCTAAAAATGGGGCAAGAGCTGTCAAATTGATCGTTCCTCGCGTAAAACTTGGACTGCTGATTTCCCGCGGGCATTCGAGGAGGAGCAAGGCGACCCCGATTCGGGACTGCAATTTCCGCCTGTACCACCTGGTCCCGGGAGGACGTTATCGGAATGAATGAGAAAGTGGGGGAGACGGAGATTTGGCCTCTATCGGAATTAGATCCACCTCACGATTTTCAAAATTCCTGATTTCGATAGCCCCCGCTTCACCGAGGACCAGGTTGTTCTGGGAGAATCTCGTTCAGAAAGGAAATTCGCCGGCGGACTTCGCGGCCGATCTCGCCTGCAGGCCGCCATTCGTTCAAGTAACTATGGATGGGCTGGAAGAAGGCCAACTCGATCAGACTACTCGATAGGGCCGAGCAGTTCCCGTTGATCTGCATAAATCGCTGTGAAAACGCCGTCATGGATCTCCATTGCCGATGTCCTGAGGGTATCGACGAGCAGGACGCCTCCACTAAATCGGCTGGCGATCCGATCTCCCACTTTCATGGTGTGGCCGACCACAAAATGCTTCGTTTCATAGCTCCGTAGCAGCATTGCGATGGCCGGACGCCCCTTGTTCTCTGGCCACAACCCATACCCCCGAAACCAAAGCGGGCCATCGGCACGCATGCTCAGCCATTTTCGAATCCCAAACAATTCCCTGATCACGCGGGCCGTGTCCAGTTCCCTGGGGCTGGGCCGCCTGATTGGAAACGAATCGACACCATCCTGACCTCTGGCACCAACGATGAGGCCGTTGTATAGCGCCTTGGCGTTCTCCAGCATTTCCTCCAGGGAGAAAAAAGAAGCGACCACTCGGGATTCCTCCAGAGCTTTGACCCATTTGTCGAACTGGCGGCGCTCGTTATCGATGCGCGAGTTGATCTCGGAAATCGACAGTTCCGAGAGGGAAGGCGCTATGCCGCCGTGCACGAAGATCATGTCTCCACGACGAACGACGGCCGGCAGGTTGCGCAACCACTTCCCGTACTTGCCCTTCGGCCCCATCTCTTCCCGGTATTCGACATACCCCAGAGGGTGGCTCTCAAACCACTCGGTTCGCCCCGGTTCATCGGGTCGCTCATCCCCACCCGGGGAGCGCCTGGCAATCTGGTCCGCGATCAAGAGATACTTTTGATAAGACTCTTCCTGCCGTTGTGGAGAATTCTCATCCGAGAAGGACCGATAGATCGCTTCGGTAACAAAGCGCAAGTCGCCGACGATGTTCATCATTTCGTGGTTACCGAGGAGCACGACGACTTCTCCTCCCGCGTCACTCGCCTCACTCTGAAGCCGCATCAAGAGCTCCATCACGTCCCGGACATGCGGGCCTCGATCGGTAAAGTCCCCCACCTGTATCAACACAGCATCCTGCCCAATCCAGCGCTGGGAATCGTCAATGAGTTCGGTCTTCCGGAGCATGGATGTCAATCGATCGAAGTCGCCGTGAATGTCGCCCATGACGATGACTCTCGGCAGGGGGCATCCGGTACAGTCGCAGGGAAAAAGAAGGCCAGCCATAGACAGGCCAGAAGCCCTAGCATCCCACCACGGATAACCCTTCGAACCAACGTCTCACGCTTGAGCATGGTTGAACCGCCCTGAAAGAAAGGCTGCTTCTACTCTTCTCCTTCACCCAGTTAAGGCGAGAAAGAGTGACAACAAATGGCATCAATCGTCCATTTTTTGGGATTCCTGCAAGTTCGCCCGAGTAGAACTCCAGTTCAGTGGTTCGTTCAGGGCGGAGAACCGTTCATTGCGGTCCGAGGCTATTCCTCCCACCCGAGGTGGCCGGCCTGGAGGTCCAGCTGGATGGCGGCCAGGCCGAGAGACTGGATGCCGAGGTTGCCCATGACCTGCCGGTTGCCGCTCTTACCGTCTCGGATCACTCGCGCGGTCAGGTCTCCACAGGCTGTCTCGCCGATCGCCAGGCCCTGGACGAGGACCGGGTCCATTTTGACTCTGCCCCCGGCATAGGGCCAGGTCTCGGTGCTTCCGTTTCTCGGAAACTGGAACCGATCCCGGATGGCCTTTCCGTAGAGCATCAGACCCACCGCCCCGGTATCCACCACGACCCGAAGCACCTCGCCGTTCACCGTCAGGTTCAACGGGATGAACGGGAACCGGGGGTAGAAGCTCTGCGAGTGCCGAAGTGGCGGCACCGTCCCGAACTGAATGGTCTGCGTGCGAAAATCGATCGTCACCGGCATCCGCCGCAGCAAGTCCAGCCCAACCAGCCCGTCCAGGCGAACTCCCTGCGATGCCGGAAGTTCGAGGATGCGAACGTCGACCTCGGAGAATCGGACCGTGCCCAGGGCAAGTTCGGGGTTGTGGTCTGCTGTGCGTCGCATTCCTGTCCCCAGGTTGAGACCTTTGTCTTCCGTCCCCGAATCCCGAGCCGCTTGGCCAGGTCCCGGTTGAGGACGGTGAAGGAGGCCCCGGTATCGATCGCGAAATTGAGCTGGGTCAGCTTTCCGATGGACACCCGCACGACGATCAGGTGTCCGGCCATGGTGAACGGGACTGTCTCAAGTTCGGCATCGGCGGACAGGCCCCGGTTCAGCCCACCCAGGAGAACAAGCAGCATTGACCCAACCCAAATCGACTTTCTGGCAGTACCTCTGGAGTTCATGACGCCACAGGTACCGCCCGGACCGGAAGGGAGTCAGGAGGACAGGGGACGGGTTAGGTGAGATTACGGTGAGGAAGCCGCGAGGGTCGCTAAGTAGCTTAAACAGCGGCGCTTACTGAGTGGGTCAAGGTAAGTTCTTTCCCACGGATCGCAGCGCAGAACGACGAAGTACCCTTATGAAACTGACGGGAACCCCCGGCAATATGGTGTGGATCGAGGCGTGGCACACAACCGGCCCGGCCACGTGGCTCAAAGCTGTTGCCCGTCACCAGCACCGCTCTGTCTCCTCCGGCGGATCGTGGAGGACTTCATCAAGAATGCGACCGCGGCGGGAAGCAGCGAGGAAGACTGCCAACCCGTGGGCGGGACGGTTCAGGGAGCCGCGTTATCGTCAGGCGAAATCTTGGTCTCGATGAGCGCCGTACGAAGTAAGTCGGCGTCCTCGTCCCGAAATTCACCCAACCCCGGGGCGCGCACGCGCCCCGAATAAGAGATCCCTCTTTTCTGAGAGTGGCGACGGATTTTGGGAAAAATCCCGGGCGGCTTCGGCCGCTGGCGGCGATTGGGTTCGGCGGCAACCTGCCGGTCCGAAGCGTGAAGTGGGACAGGGGTTGAGCTTGTCCGAGCCGGATAAGAACCTCGCCGGTCCCAAGCATAGCTAGCGGAAATTCTCCACCAGCATGATGTCTGATCCTCTGTAAGGCTCGAACACGGTCGGGAAGAACCATTTTTGATCCGGAGACACCGCGAGCCAGTCGCCGGAGTGACTACTTCTCCAGGTGAAGACCTCTTGGTCCACCCTATCCGGATGGGTCAGGAAGCGGAAGTCCCAGATCCAATCCGTCCCCTCCTGCTTCCGGGTCACGTAGTAGATCCCCTCCGGTGTCAAGACCCAGTCCTCCCACCGAACCGTTCGATCCAGTACGAGAGTTTCCTCGCCACCTGTTAACGGCAATTTCCAGATACTCCCCTCGATCGCCTTCGTGTAGTGGAGAAAACCGTCAGACGATTCCTGGGCGTAGTATCCCCCGTTCCGCGTCACTTGAACTGCCTCGCCTCCAGCGGAGGGGACCTTCCAGGTTTCGTGTCTTCCCGTTCGATTCGATGCGAAGTAGATCCAATGACCGTTCGACGACCAACTGGGAGAGACGTCCTCCGCCGGGTCTGTCGTCAACTGGCGGACAGCCCCACCCTGATCGCCTACGACGAAAATGTCTCCGACTCCACCAGTTCGCGCATCGAAGCAAATCCGCCTGCCATCGGGCGACCACATCGGCGATCCGGTGTCGGCATTGAGGAATGTAATCTGTCTCTGTTGAGAGCCGTCGACTTCCGATATAAAAATCTCAGAAGGGCCCGTTCGGTTTGATTCAAAGAGCAACCGCTTCCCGTCTGGTGAAGGTACCGCTCTGCCGTCCCATCGGCTCGACGCGATCAGGCTGTGTGGTTGGATTGAAGACTCGTTCACTCGTGGGTTGACGAATTGCCAGATGGCGGCTTTGCCGGGTTCGACTTCGGTGTACGCTAGCCGGTCCCCCCGAGGAGAAAACGCCGGGAACGTCCTTCTCAAATACGCTCCCTGGTCCGTCAATGGAATTGGCCTGTTTCCGGGGACAGCGACTCGCCAGAGGCTCACAGGCCCGGCACCTGAAGCGGAGAAGACAATCCCTCGGCCATTCGGCATCCAGGCAAGACCCGCGGCATTTCGGAAGGTCTCCGAAGTCACCTGCTCCGGTGCGGTCGCTTCCAGCGATTGAAGAAACAGGTCCCAGTCCGCGTAGCCCTGCTGCCGAAAGAAGGCGATTGTCCGGCCATCTGGAGAGAACTGCGCGAAGTAATCTCCATAACTTCCAGCAGGCGGCGAACTGAACGGCCTGATTTCAGCTGTATCGATGCTCAAGAGGAAGACCCGGGCTTCGAGCTGGCCTCCCGGTCGATAGGAGATCGCCAGTGTCCGGCCATCCGGAGCCCATGAAATACCCGTCAAGCCGTGGTCGTATCGCTGGTTCCGCGCGACCTCAACGAGGAGCCTTTCATGGCCTCCCAACGACGGGACAGTCTTGATAGCGATCTTGCCCGGGAGCCAACGCGCGAAGGCAATTTCCTGCCCATCCGGAGACCAGCGCGAGTAGCGATCAATTGCTGGATCGAAAGTGAGCCGCAGTGGCTCGCCTCCCCGGAGCTGCTTCACCCAGATATCGCTGTTCGGATTCGCGGCATCCGGTCCGGCCCATTGAAACGCGATGCGGTCCCCACCTAGAGAAAAGTCGGGCCTCCATTCCCCACCGGGAAGGGATGTAACGGGAACGGCTCTGAAGGTCGACGCAGTGAGTTGATTCGATCCGGCCCAGGGAATCCAGCCAAGAAAAAACGCTATTACGCCAATTCCGAGTACGACCACGGCAATCCCTAAACCTAGCCTGATGCCCAGCCTGCCTCGGTACGCATCACGTTGCGCATCGAGAGGCTGGGGACCAGAGTTCTCCCGGACCTCCTCCAGGTTAGTCCAGATCTCGTGGACGGTCTGATACCGCTGGTCCGGGTTCTTGGCCAGCATTTTGTGCAGGGTGTGCTGAAGCAGGTCGGGAACATCATTGAGATAGGTTGCCAATAGATGAGGTTCCTCGTGGAGGATGGCCCCCGTCGTCTCGCTCTGGGTGCTCTTTCGGAACGGGTGAACGCCGGTCAGCGTCTCGTAGAGCACGATCCCGAAGGAGAAGATGTCGGAACGGTGGTCGACCGGCTGGGCCCGGATCTGCTCGGGGGACATGTAGGCGGGGGTCCCCAGGGTCGAACCTTCCCGCGTCAGTGCCGAACTGATGTCCTGCTCCCGGCCGTTTTCGGAAACGACCTTCTTGGCCAGCCCGAAGTCCATGATCTTGGGATGGCCTGATGGGGTGATCATGACGTTCGCCGGCTTCAGGTCCCGGTGAATGATCCCTTTGCCGTGGGCCGACTCCAGAGCCTCAGCCAGTTCCGCTCCCAGTTTAAGCGTCTCCTTGAGCGGCAGCGGCCCCCGTCCCAGTCGCGCCTGAAGGCTCTCGCCTTCGACATACTCCATGACGATGAAGTCCTGGCCGTCGTCGGTCTGAGCGACCTCCTTGATGTTGCAGATGAAGGGGTGTTCCAGGGTTCCCGCAGGAAACGCTTCCGGGCGATCGTGTCCCGCTGAAGACTTTCAGGGAGAAACTTCAATGCGACTTTTCGCTGGAGGGAGGTATCCTCGGCCAGGTAGACCTCTCCCATCCCCCCTTCGCCGATCTTCTCGACGATCCGGTAGTGTGAGATCGTCCGCTCGACCACGTCCGCCTCCCGGGAGATTGAGTGCTCGTGGGTCAATCTTAGTCGCCGCCTACATTGATCGCAATGGAAAACCCGCCCGGCGCGCCGACCCGGTTTCCCTTTGCTTCAATCATTCGATGAGCTCAAAAGCCTAAGCCGAAGTGAGACCCGCGGGCAAACTTGGAGTAGGGAGCCGAACGGTTCCGATTTGAAACCCGGCAGGTCGAACGGAGGCAAGTGACTCGGCTACCGGGACGAGTCAATCACCATTAGGTCCGCTTCCATGCTCGCCGGCCTTCCGTAGAGGACCCACTTTCCGTCAGGCGAAACACTCATCCCGGCCCATAGAGTTTCACTGAATATCGCTCGAATACCGATCGGAAATGACCTGGCGTCCAGTACAGCCGTCGTGGTCGCCTGCCCGGTTGCAAGGTCGAGCACGCGCAAAGCTACTCGGTCATGGCGGTTGATGTACACAAGTTTCCCTTCCCACAAGTCGCACCGGGTTGGAAGCATGCCGTCGTCGACGACAAGACTCGCTTCACCTCCCTCTGTCGGGGCCTTCCAGACCTGGGCCTCCAAGGGGAAGTTCGGATCTCCCAGTGGCCTTAGAAAGTAGACAAATTCCTCGTCAACTCCGAACGGGAACACTCCGTTTTCAGTCAACCGTTGGGGTTCCTCTCCATTCGGCCTGACCCTCCAGATCTGCCATTCAGCGTCAGCCTCTTCGGACCGCCGCTGCCGATTGAAATAGATCCACGATCCGTCAGGTGACCAGACAGGGACTCCCTGGTTAGCCTTCACGCCGGTCACCGGTGTCGGCTCGGCCCGGTCCAGGTCTAGCAAGAAGAGCTCCGCATAGTCCCCGAAAAAGCTATGGAAGGCCAGTCTGTCCCCTCGTGGAGCCCAGCGCGGGATGATGGCCCACCGGTGGTATGTGAGTTGCCGCGGGTTGGTTCCGTCGAAATCGGCCAGCCATATATTCGTTGAACCGCTCCGGTTGGAGTGGAAAGCAATGGACATTCCGTCCGGGGAATAGCGCGGATGGGCCTCGTTTCGGGTCGACCGGATGAAGGGTTCCGGTTCTGTCCGGGAGACGGCCGCAGGCCCCGGCATTCGCCAAATGTCGAAATCCTCCTGCACTCCGGAATAGATCAGGCGGTTTCTCTTCCGGTCGATCGCCAGAGACACCGCACCCTGAGCCGGAGCAACCGCGGTGCTGTCTCCTCCAGTGCGTGGCACTCTCTGGAGTATGCCCAATCTTGTGAAAAAGACCTCGTCGCCGAGCGGAGACCACGCCAGATCTTCAACATTCGCACCCCGAGAGATGAGGGTTCGCGCTTTGCCGACAGCCTTTCCCTCGCTGATTGATTGCAGATAGATGTCGCAGACGGAACCCAGGTACTCGCGCAGGAACGCAATCTCGCTGCCGTCGGGCGAAAAGACGGCACGCGAGTCTCCCGGCACCGCACCAGGCGGAGGGAAACTTACCTGAGTTACCTCGTGACTGGATACGTCGAGCAAATAGACGGCACGGCGCGTACCGCCCGGCAACTGATCTTCCACTGCCAGGAATCGGCCGTCCGGAGACCAGTCCAGGCCGGGCTGGGACGCTTCGTCGGACCCGCGGAGAGTGTGGAAAAGCTTCTCCGGTCCGGTCGGGAAGGGGACCCACCAGATTTCGAGTCGCCCTTCACTCCAGCGCAGAAACGCAATCCGGCTGTCCCCTGGAGACCAAACCGGGCTCAGGTCGTCCGCTTTCGCGTGAGTCAGTTGCAGCCGCTCTCCTCCCCCGATCTGCATGGAATAGAGATGAAAATAGCCGTCTCCGCCGCCGTTCCAGACAAACGCGACGTGATTTCCATCGGGGGACACCGCCGGATCCTTCTCAATACCCGGCAGAGCCGTCAGTGGCCGAGGCGGGCTGGAGAAGTCCAAACCTGTCTGAGCCGATGGACCAACACCCAAGAGCCCAAGCCAGTACAGCGGAACGGCAACTCCCAACAAGATCAGAAACACCGCCACGGCCCAGTAGACTCCTCTCCTCCGGCGCTGGGACAGGGCGGCCCGCCGGGTCTGGGAATTCGGGGCTTCCAGAGCCTCCTCCAAGTCGATCCGAATCTGGCGAGCGTCCTGATAGCGCCGCTCCGGACTCTTGTCGAACATTCGGTTCAGGATGTGCTGGATCAGTTCGGGAACGTCCTCCCGGTAGGTTTCCAGCGGAGGCGGATCGTCATGCAAAATGGCTCCGATGGTCTCGTTCTGGGTGGTCTTCCGGAACGGGTGGACGCCGGTCAGCATCTCGTAGAGCACGATCCCGAAGGAGAAGATGTCCGAACGGTGATCGACCGGTTGGGCCCGGATCTGCTCGGGAGACATGTAGGCCGGGGTCCCCAGCGTCGAACCTTCCCGCGTCAGGGCCGAGGTCAGGTCCTCTTCCTTCCCTTCCTCCGTGATCATCCGCTTGGCCAGGCCGAAGTCCATGATCTTGGCATGACCCTGCGGCTGTGATCATGATGTTGGCGGGCTTCAGGTCCCGGTGAACGATCCCTTTCTGGTGGGCGACCTCCAGCGCCTCGGCAACCTCGACACCCACCTGCAGCGCCTGCTTCAGTGGAAGTGGCCCCTCGGCCAGCCGCTCCTTCAGCGTCTGCCCCTCGACGTACTCCATGACGATGAAGTCCTGGCCGTCGTCGGTTTGAGCGACCTCCTTGATGTTGCAGATGAAAGGGTGATCGCAGGGTCCGCCGCCGACTGGGCCTCCCGCAGGAACCGCTTCCGGGCGATCGTGTCCCGCTGAAGGCTTTCGGGGAGAAACTTCAGTGCGACTTTTCGCTGGCAGGGAGGTATCCTCGGCCAGGTAGACCTCTCCCATCCCCCCTTCGCCGATCTTCTCGACGATCCGGTAGTGTGAGATCGTCCGCTCGACCACGTCCGCCTCCCGGGAGATTGAGTGCTCGTGGGTCAATCTTAGTCGCCGCCTACATTGATCGCAATGGAAAACCCGCCCGGCGCGCCGGCCCTGTTCCCCATGCCTTCCTCAACTCCATTTTTCATGACAGTAAATCTCCGCCTCCTGCGCCTCAGCCAGTAGAGAGAGATCACGATGACTTCTTTGCTTCGACCACGGGCGCCGCCTACTCCTGCAGGGCCAGATATCGCGGGTGGGCTTCAGACTGTCTCAGTGGAGCCCAGCCCGGCGGTCCGGATCCTTCCTGTCTTGCCGTTTTCTCGGGACAGTCAGCCCAAAGCTGTCTGTCATTCTCAGGAGACCCGCCCAGGAGGACCGGTAATCGAAAGAGAAATCTAAGCAAAGGGGAAGTTGACATGAAACGAGTCTTTGGTTTTCTGGTTGCACTTGTTTTCATCCTTTCGGTTCCAGCTGTTTATGGAGTGCCATCGGACCAGATTGCAGAATTGGGCGAGATGGGACCATACCAGGTTGGCTTCTACGAGTACCTGCTTGTGGATGGTTCCCGGAATCAGGACAGCTCCTTCGGCGGGCGACCAATCCCGGTTGCCGTCTGGTATCCGGTCGATCCTGCAGATGTCAGTGGAGCGCCGGAAGCTCTTTACGCTTTCGACCCCTACGCATCTCCAGTCACGCTGTTGCCGGCACATCTATTCGAGAGTGTGGGCATCGATCCGGCGTACCAGGAGGTTCCGATCTCCCGGGATGCTCCCTTTCCCCTGGTTGTATTCTCACCGGGCTTGGGCGCCTCCTACCTGTTCCACATTAGCGTCGGGACGCGACTTGCCAGCCACGGATTCGCAGTTGCCGTGGTGACGCATTACGGAGACGGCGCAACCCCTTCCGACGCACTGCAGCATCTGTCGATGTCCGCTCTCAACCGCACAGTCGACATTCCATTCGTCCTGGACGACCTGGAAATCAGGAATGAAGACCCGTCCGATCCTCTATCCAACCTGTTCCTGCCCGACAAGATCGCGGGCGCCGGCTGGTCGCTAGGGGGCTATGGAATGATGGCGCTGACCGGGGGTGACGACGAAGTCTGCGACCTGCTGAACTTTCCTTACCAGAGCATTCCCCCCACCAACGAGTCCTGCGTGCCCGCCGTTCCGGACGAGAGGATCAAAGCGATCATCACGCTGGAAGGTTCGAACCAGGTCCTCCATTTCGACGAAATGGCGAGAATCACGGTTCCCGCCCTGGCGATGGGCCGGGACTGGGCGACCCTGGCCGTTACCCAAAGTCCGGGACCGGACTGGCAGGCGCGTCAACACGCGGCAATTCAGGGCCATCCCTCCTATCGGGTCGATGTCAACAACAGCCACCACATCACCTTCAGTGACCGTTGCGTCGTCCACCCGATTCTGAGGGATCTGGGTCTCATGGACCCCGGATTCGTAGAGTTCTTCAACCAGTCTTTTTGTGCGCCGTTCATTCCGTATTCGGTCGCCAACCCGATCATCAAGCGATACATGCTCGCCTTTCTAAAGACACAACTGGCGGGCGAAGCCGGCTATCAGAACATGTTGACTCCCGGCTGGGCAATCAAGAACGAACCCAACATCCAGTTCTTCGTGACCGAGAAGAAGAACCCCAACGCTATCGATCAGGACTGGCCGGATATCTCGATTTACTTCCAGGGACAGCCTGGACACTAAACCTCATATACGAAATTGCCCTCAAACAGTTTTCAGCAAGGTTGTCACGATGAACGTCCTATCCAGACATTGAATACCCATGGCCCGGACATCAACCCCTGATCGGGAGATTGGGGACCGTCTTCAATCAGATGCAAAATCGACCATCATCAAATCAGATCCGCTGAGGTCGTTCTTCGTTAAAAGAATCCACCGGCCGTCGGGACTCACGGGCATATAGGGAACCAGTTCATGGGGCAGTTCCGTCTCAGGGCTCAACTTCCGGAGTAGATGCTTGGCGCCGGTTGCCGGATTCATCATTTCGATGACGATTTCGTCTTCCTCGGTAAACCGAACATAAATGAGATTGTCTTCCCAAATATCCCAGTAATGATAAGGAATACGATCGACTACGAGTTCCTCTTCTCCTCCACCAGAAGGAACTCTGAAAATAGATTGAACCCTTGACGCCGTTCGAATGCCGGCAAACGATGCATTTGTTCCAGGCTTGTAGAAGTAGACATAGCCGTTCGACTCGATTGGGCGAAACTTCGTACCGGACGACCTTGTAAGCTGTCGTAGTTCACCCGTATCCAGGTCCATTCTGCATATCTGGCGAATGCCGTCAGCGTGATCAGAATCGAAAACCAGGGCCCGTGCATCATGGGACCAGGTCGGCAACCACTGCTTGAAGTCGCCGAAAGTCAGCCTTTCAACAGGCCCCCCACGAATGTCCTGTGTATAAATCCGTCCGCTGTGATCGTTAAAAAAGAGATTTCCCTCGGGAGTAAACTGCGGCCAGAGCGCTGTTACGTTCTTCAGCTCACGAGGATTGTCTCCATCGGAATTGCAGACCCATGTTGAAAGGGGTCCACCAGAGCGATCTGAAGTAAAGACGATCATTGAGCCGTCCGGCGAATAGTCATAAGCAATATCCTGTCGACTTGAGTTAATGATGACTTCTTCTCCAGCATCTGCGGAAGCAGTTGGTCCCGGGATTCGCCAGATGTTTGTGTCTAACAGGTGCTGGGAAAAGACGAGTCGGCCGCCCTCGATTGAAACTGCTTGAGCCCCACTTCCGAAGGGCAGGCGATTCTGTTTGAGTTGCTCCCGCATTATCCGAAGGGTATCCTCGCTTCTCCCCTTCTGCATCTTCATATCGGCCAATCGGCATTTCTGCCAGGAAGCCTTCCGGCGCTCCCGTGCTCACGACAAAGGTCTTCCCGGTCCGTCCCCAATCAAAATCACTGGCAAACAGCGTCTGTAAGGCGACATAGCATTTTCCGTCTCTGAGGCGACTGATCATGATAGGTCCGACGCCGCCGGTGCCAGCCAATACTCGTTGAAAGGCCAGCCGGTCTCCCGTCGGCGAGAATCGAGGTAAAGCATCAAGAGTCTTACTGCCGCCGATAGGTTTCGGGTTTGAAAGTCGTTCTTTCTCAAGCGACTCCGGCGAAAGAAGGTAAATGCTGGGCTGATCAGCTTGAGAAGGACGATCGACATAGGCGATTGTGCTGCCGTCCGGCGAATAGTCGATCCCAAATGGTGGAGCTTTTGACCTCACAAGGAGGCGTTCCGGCCCCCCAAGGACAGGAATGGCAACTACCTCATGGCCGTCGAGCGTTCGTTTCGAAAAAATCACCTGGGTTCCATCAGGGCTCCAAGCCGGGTAGGAATAGACTCCTTCTTCGGGCGTCAGAATAAGAGGCTCTCCAGCGTTCACTAACTGAACGCAGACATGCCCAGCATCCGAAGCCGACTTCCGACGCCAGATAAAGGCGATTTGAGTTCCATCGGGAGATAACGAGGGATACTCCTCGTGCCCGGGAAGACTCGTCAAAGGGACAACACCCGGCACTCTGACGCTGAAATGTTGTTTTTGAGCGAATGGCAGCCAGAAGACCAAAAACACGACTGCTACGCCGCAGGCCAGCAACAAGAGAATCAATGCCCAGAATTGGCTGCTTCTAGAGCGGGACTGGGTACCCCCTGCGGGTCCGGAAGTCCCAGCCAGCTGGGGGCCCGGATTCTCACGGCCCTCGTCTGGTTTCGGCAGAAGTTCGTGGAGGCTCTCGTCTCGCTGGTCCGCGTCTCTGGCCAGCATTGTTCGATTCGCCAAGCCGAAGTCTATGATTCTGGCCGGGCAATCCTGCACAGGCCTGTTGGCTTTCCGGTTTCTCTCTTCACCCGCCCTCCGGTCCAGTCGATCCGGCCCCGGTCCAAGCAGCACTTCCCTCTGATTCTCTGCCACCGAATTCTCGCCAAAATGCTCGCCAGGGAAACGGGCTGGCACCATCAACCGATACCCCCGACGGGGGAGGGTCTCGATATAGCGGGGATGCTTCGGATCGTCTTCAATCGCCTTCCGCAACTCGGAGATCGCGTGAGTCAAAACGTCATCCGTGACCGCGGCATCCCACCAGACAGCTTGGATCAGGCGTTCCCTTGGCAGGACTTCCCCTGGGTGGTCGGTTAGATACAGAAGAACTTCAGTGACTTTGGGATCGAGCTGATGCTCCTCACCTGCCCTGGTGACCGTCCCGTCATCCGGGTGGACGAACCACTCACCCAGATAAAATGCGCCTCGCATCTCCCTAGTGTCTCCTGTGGGCTCTTTCGGTTGAGTCTAGCACCACAACTACAGGCGGGCAATGACGTTACGTCACCCAAGCAACCCTTTCGGCGCAGCACCTGACTGATTCCCGGTCTCCGGGTTCCTGGTTCGACAAGTGCCCTGAGTCATAAATTGGCACGCAGGTGCATGCCAATTTGTGACTCGGGAGACTAGCAGCCTCGAATCACTAATTCAGAAGAAATTCCGAAGTTTCTCAGGACTTTTTCAGCGTCAAGGGGTTTTCCTGCCCCTATCAGGCTTGAGCAAGCCTGGGTTCCTGTCTAACGAAGAGAAGGGAGAAAACATGCGTGTAGCAAGAGCATTGTGGCAAATTCTGGTTTTGACATCGGTCCTGGCCCTGTCCGGAGCCGGTCTGTTTGCCGAAGTCACTGTGGTTGAAGGAGAGATCGGGCCCGGCGCCCTCTACGGATTTTACGTGCCCGAGAACTGGAACGGCGACGTAGTCTATTTCGTCCATGGAATGGCGGATCCCAGCGCCCCAATTGAACTCGATCCGGGTTACATCGCCGGGTTCAGAGAACCACTCCTGGAGAGGGGGTTCGCTTTCGCGCTCTCCAGCTTTTCCGAGAACGGAGTCGCACTCAAGCGGGGAGCCCAACAGACCCACCAGCTTCGCGGTCTGTTCAAGTCCTACTTCGGAAACCCACGCCGTTCCTATTTGATGGGAATGTCAATGGGTGGTGGCATCGTCATCCCGCTCATCGAGGACTATCCGCATCAGTACGATGGGGCACTCGTCATGTGCGGAATCATCGGCGGCACGGCCCATGCCATGAAGCAATTCTTCGACTTTCGCGTCCTCTTCGACTACTTCTACCCGGGCCTGCTTCCCGGTGAAGTCACCTCCCTACCGGAAGGAACGACCTTCGCAGGGGATATTCTTCCGCTGGGATTTGCCGCCATGTCGGATACCGCTCGGGCGCTGGAACTGTTGTCGGTGGACCAAATGGAAGTGGAAATCCTGAACCCCGTGTCGGAACTGCCGGGCGCCATGATCGGCAAACTCGCCTCCTACACCTTTTGGGCGGTGGACTTTCCAAAGCGGGTTCACGACCACGATTTCTATGACAATCTGGACACGGTCTACACCGGATCCTCAGATGACATCGCTCTGAATGAGGGGGTGGAGCGTTGCGGACCCGTCTCTCGACCTGCCGAACGATACATGACACACTACTTCGAGCCAACCGGGAATCTGGCCATCCCCCTGATAACGCTCCACGGTGAGAGAGATCCCATCGTACCGCTTTCTCATGAGGCGATCTATGCGGATCTGGTTGCGGAGCCGGGACGCGTCCGACCTGCTTCTGCAGCGGACTAGTGAGACCTTCGGACATTGCGCATTTACCGAGGCCGAGTGGCTCGGAGCCTTCACCGATCTTGTGAATTGGGTGGAGACAAGCGCCAAGCCGGCGCCCTGAAGACCCGCCAGGATTAAGGCTATTCGTCCCGGCTGAGAGGAACGGCCTGGAGGCCGGACTGGATTGCCGCCAGCTTCAGTGTCTGGATGCCCAGGCTTCCCTTAACCTGGGCATCACCGCCCGACTTCATCCCAGAGGAGACGGGCGGTGAGAATTCCGCGGAAGGTTTCGCCAAGCGCCAACCTCTGCACCACGGCCGCTTCAGGAGTCTGATGAAACGTTACTACTCGGGGCGGGGAGGGAATTCCCCCAAGTCACACTCAAGATGCAGACGGTCCCAGGCGTTGGTCTCTACCGGAAATTCTCCACCAGCATGATGTCCGCGTTATCAGCGGCATAACCCACGCCATATACGAATTCAGGTCCAATGGGTGAAACGGTAGTTGGTGCTTCCCGGTACGGTTTGAGTTGAAATAGATCCAGCGGCCATACCTGGACCAGGTGGGCATGGCATCTGCCGCGGCGTCCATCGTCATCTTTCTGGGGACTCCAGACTTTGGACTGGCCACATCGATGTCCAAATCGCCGCCGGCATTGCTGTCGAAAGCAATCCGGCGGGACCTTACAGAAGGCCGCGATCACCGTGCCGGGACCCAAGACCCAGGGTAAGCTCTAGGCTGAAACGAAGTCGCCCCGGACTCTTGGGGGGCGGGGCAACCGCCATGCCATGTCGCCG
>CAVZRV010000024.1:0-13845 GCA_963777605.1 uncultured Acidobacteriota bacterium | reverse complement strand
GAGTGATGAATCATTGAATCCAGGAACCCCGAATGGCCAGTCGCGAACTGAAAGTGCGAGATGGAATACCGTCCCTGCGATCAGGCAAGACTTCCGCGCTACGGCCGTCGCGAAAGGAGGCAACGCGACAGTCGTTCGCTTTCCTTCGAAGACAATCGCAACTCGTTAACGCCGGGAGAAAGCGGAAGCTGCCGCTTCGCGCACTTCCATATCGGGCGTGCGACTTTCCCCCGTCGATCGATCCTGAGAATCCAAGTCCTGCGCCCGGCCGGGCAGAGGCTCGGACACCTCGGCAGACGTTCAGACCCCGGAAGGGGCTAAATCATCAGCAGGCGGTCGATCCGTTTGCGGACGTCGGTCAGGTAGGCAGGTCGCCCGCGTCGAGTTCGGCGATCACGGTGCCTTCGTACCCGATCTCGTCCAGGGCTTTGCGAACCTCGGGCCAGTCGATGTCGCCGTCGCCAAGGTTGACGAACTCGGTGCTGAAGGGGCTGAACCCCGTGGTCATGACCTTGAAGTCTTTCAGATGGACCTTCTTGATCCGGCTGCCCAATGTGCGGATCCAGTCCTGCGGGTAGCCGAAGATGACCACGTTTCCGACGTCAAAATAGGCCCGGACCCAGGGGCTCTTGAACTCGTCGACGTAGTTGGCAAATTCCATCGGGCTCAACAGGAACTTATTCCAGACCTCCTCGACCGCGATGGCTACCTTCAATTCCTCGGCCAGGGGGATCAGTTCCCGAATGTGTTTTTGCGAGCGTTCGTACGCGGTACGGTAGGGGGTTCCTGCATCAACCACGGCAGGCACAAGTAATACGGCGTCGGCGCCCCACAAGGAGGCGTTGCGAAGCGAGGTGCGCATGCCATCGAGGCTCTTCTTGACGACTTCGGGATCGCTGCTCGAGAGGGGGTAAGGCCAATGAGCCTGGTTCATCACGGAACTGAGGTGGATTCCGGCTTTCTCCGCCGCCGTCTTGATCTTTTCTGCCTCGCGCGGGTCCTCTACGGTTACCCTTCGACCACTTCGAAGCCCGCATCCGCGGCGAGTTTCAGGCGCTCGTCGTAGCTGAGCTCTTCGGGCAGCGTGCCCCACACCACGCCCTTGGTGAGCTTGGCCTTCTTTGGTACGGCCGCACGCCGGAGGAGCACCGGCCAGGGAACTCATGATTCCCGCACCCGCAACCATGGCACAGAAGTCTTGAGAAAATCTCGACGCGAAGATTCGTTATTCATGGAAATCTTTCCTTCCGCAGGAGTTGTTGAGCACGATTCTACCCCACATGGCACACCCTTTGAATCTTCCGCGCGTAGCGGGAGGGGCGCCGCTGACCTGAAACTTCAATTTGGATGAACTGGAAGAACTGGATGATTTGGACGCGTTTGGATGGGAATTCGGGCGATCGGTGGAGAGCCAGGGACGTGATTATCGGCTGGATCCTGGTTCCGGGTCCGGTGCCAGACGTGGATGAGTGATGATCACAGGATCGGCGCCGGACTGGCCCCTGAAGGGGGCCTGTTTCCAGCCCAGGCATTTGCCTGGGTTCACGGCCCACCCATCAAGAATCCAGCCCTGAAAGGGCGGCACAGCTCTCCGGACGTGAAGAATCGGCGCGACCTTACAGGCCGCGATCGCCTTGCCGGGACCACGAACCCAGGGCAAGCCCTGGTCTGAAACCAAGGCGCCTTCCAGCGCCAGGTCGAGTTTCACTCTCTGAATGATCCGACGGAGGGCGCGGGGGCGGGGCTGACTTGAAACTTCATTTGGGATGAGTTGAAGAACCTGGACGAATTGGATGCGTCTGGACGGGGATTGAGGCGATCGGTGGAGAGCCAGGGACGTGATTATCGGCTGGATCCTGGTTCCGGGTCCGGTGCCAGACGTGGATGAGTGATGATCACGGTATCGGCGCCGGGCGGGCCCCTCGAAGGGGGCCTGTTTCCAGCTCAGGCATTTGCCTGGGTTTACGGCCCCCCCATCAAGAATCCAGCCCTGAAAGGGCTGAACAGCTCTTCGGACGGAAGAATCGGCGCGACCTTACAGGCCGCGATCGCCTTGCCGGGACCACAGACCCAAGGCAAGCCCTGGGCTGAAACCAAGGCGCCTCCAGCGCCAGGTCCAGTTTCACTCTTTGAATGGTCCGGCGCCGCCGGGGGCGGGGCTGACTTGAAACTTCAATCGGGATGAGTTCCTGGTTCCTGGTTTCTCGTTTCTGGAGGGAAAGTAATCCAGGCATCCCTGCCTTATGGCGGCCGGGCAGCTTGCCCGGCGGAAGTGAACCTTCTCAATCCAGGGTTCTTGATTTCCGGGTTCTTCTGAAATCGTCCGCCGCCGGGACTGAATCGCACTTTCAGTGCTGCATTGCCGTCTTGGCTCCGATTCCCGGGGCGTTGCCGCCGGGCTGGAAATGACCCTGCGCCGTTGGCGCGCTCATCTGGCGATGCTTCACCAGTTTCACTCTCTGAATGGTCCGGCGCCGCCGGGGGCGGGGCTGACCTGAAACTTCAATCTCGGCAATTCCGCTAACTCTTGTATTCTGTGAGAGATGCTGCTGCCGCTGAGAACAGCGAGTGGCGAGAAAAAAGTCGTCTATCGAGCCGTTTGAGCGTGATGGGGACACCACGCCAATCTCCGCGAATCCGCATGAGCAGGCTTTTCAAAAGGGGCATGAACGGTGGCCCGGGTGGCTGTCTGAATGGTCTATTCTGACCTTGAGGAGTGCTCCAAGAGCCTCACTAATGAATGATCGCACAGCCCGGGACCAAGCTGACTTTGGGGCAAAAATGCGCCAGTGCCTCGAGGGTCTTAACTGCCACTGCTCATGCCGCGCAGTGGATTTTAATCGATTGATGCGGCCGCGGCAAGTTTCACACTTTGAATGGTCCGGCGGCGGCCGGGGGCGGGGCTGACCTGAAACTTCAATCTCGGCAATTCCGCTAACTCTTGTATTCTGTGAGAGATGCTGCTGCCGCTGAGAACAGCGAGTGGCGAGAAAAAAGTCGTCTATCGAGCCGTTTGAGCGTGATGGGGACACCACGCCCAATCTCCGCGAATCCGCATGAACAGCTTTTCAAAAGGGGCATGAACGGTGGCCCGGGGTGGCTGTCTGAATGGTCTATTCTGACCTTGAGGAGTGCTCCAAGAGCCTCACTAATGAATGATCGCACAGCCCGGGACCAAGCTGACTTTGGGGCAAAAATGCGCCAGTGCCTCGAGGGTCTTAACTGCCACTGCTCATGCCGCGCAGTGGATTTTAATCGATTGATGCGGCCGCGGCAAGTTTCACACTTTGAATGGTCCGGCGGCGGCCGGGGGCGGGGCTGACCTGAAACTTCAATCTCGGCAATTCCGCTAACTCTTGTATTCTGTGAGAGATGCTGCTGCCGCTGAGAACAGCGAGTGGCGAGAAAAAAGTCGTCTATCGAGCCGTTTGAGCGTGATGGGGACACCACGCCCAATCTCCGCGAATCCGCATGAGCAGGCTTTTCAAAAGGGGCATGAACGGTGGCCCGGGGTGGCTGTCTGAATGGTCTATTCTGACCTTGAGGAGTGCTCCAAGAGCCTCACTAATGAATGATCGCACAGCCCGGGACCAAGCTGACTTTGGGGCAAAAATGCGCCAGTGCCTCGAGGGTCTTAACTGCCACTGCTCATGCCGCGCAGTGGATTTTAATCGATTGATGCGGCCGCGGCAAGTTTCACACTTTGAATGGTCCGGCGGCGGCCGGGGGCGGGGCTGACTTGAAACTTCATTTGGGATGAGTTGAAGAACCTGGACGAATTGGATGCGTCTGGACGGGGATTGAGGCGATCGGTGGAGAGCCAGGGACGTGATTATCGGCTGGATCCTGGTTCCTGGTCCGGTGCCAGACGTGGATGAGTGATGATCACGGGATCGGCGCCGGACTGGCCCCTGAAGGGGGCCTGTTTCCAGCCCAGGCATTTGCCTGGGTTCACGGCCCACCCATCAAGAATCCAGCCCTGAAAGGGCGGCACAGCTCTCCGGACGTGAAGAATCGGCGCGACCTTACAGGCCGCAATCGAAGTGCAGGACCACAAACCCAGGGCAAGCCCTGGGCTGAAACCAAGGCGCCTCCAGCGCCAGGTCCAGTTTCACTCTCTGAATGATCCGGCGCCGCCGGGGGCGGGGCTGACTTGAAACTTCATTTGGGATGAGTTGAAGAACCTGGACGAATTGGATGCGTCTGGACGGGGATTGAGGCGATCGGTGGAGAGCCAGGGACGTGATTATCGGCTGGATCCTGGTTCCTGGTCCGGTGCCAGACGTGGATGAGTGATGATCACGGGATCGGCGCCGGACTGGCCCCTGAAGGGGGCCTGTTCCCAGCCCAGGCATTTGCCTGGGTTCACGGCCCACCCATCAAGAATCCAGCCCTGAAAGGGCGGCACAGCTCTCCGGACGTGAAGAATCGGCGCGACCTTACAGGCCGCAATCGAAGTGCAGGACCACAAACCCAGGGCAAGCCTGGGCTGAAAACCAAGGCGCCTCCAGCGCCAGGTCCAGTTTCACTCTCTGAATGATCCGGCGCCGCCGGGGGCGGGGCTGACTTGAAACTTCATTTGGGATGAGTTGAAGAACCTGGACGAATTGGATGCGTCTGGACGGGGATTGAGGCGATCGGTGGAGAGCCAGGGACGTGATTATCGGCTGGATCCTGGTTCCTGGTCCGGTGCCAGACGTGGATGAGTGATGATCACGGGATCGGCGCCGGACTGGCCCCTGAAGGGGGCCTGTTTCCAGCCCAGGCATTTGCCTGGGTTCACGGCCCACCCATCAAGAATCCAGCCCTGAAAGGGCGGCACAGCTCTCCGGACGTGAAGAATCGGCGCGACCTTACAGGCCGCAATCGATTTGCCGGACCACAAACCCAGGGCAAGCCCTGGGCTGAAACCAAGGCGCCTCCAGCGCCAGGTCCAGTTTCACTCTCTGAATGATCCGGCGCGCGCCGGGGGCGGGGCTAACCTGAAACTTCATTTGGGATGAGTTGAAGAACCTGGACGAATTGGATGCGTCTGGACGGGGATTGAGGCGATCGGTGGAGAGCCAGGGACGTGATTATCGGCTGGATCCTGGTTCCTCGGTCCGGTGCCAGACGTGGATGAGTGATGATCACGGGATCGGCGCCGGACTGGCCCCTGAAGGGGGCCTGTTTCCAGCCCAGGCATTTGCCTGGGTTCACGGCCCACCCATCAAGAATCCAGCCCTGAAAGGGCGGCACAGCTCTCCGGACGTGAAGAATCGGCGCGACCTTACAGGCCGCAATCGAAGTGCAGGACCACAAACCCAGGGCAAGCCCTTGGCTGAAACCAAGGCGCCTCCAGCGCCAGGTCCAGTTTCACTCTCTGAATGATCCGGCGCCGCCGGGGGCGGGGCTGACTTGAAACTTCATCCTTGGACCTCCACCGGAACCAGTTTGTAGCCCATGGTTTGGGCCGTGCTGGTGAGGGACTGGAACCGTTTGAGCCGGTAGCGTGCTTCGTAGGCTTCGGCGCCTTCGTCGACATAGTCCTGACCGAAGCGGAGCATGCGGTAGATGTACTGAGCCAGTTTGCGGGCGGTGGCGAAGACGGCGGTGCCCCCTCCTTTGCGTCGGGCGATGTGGCGGAAGTAGGCTCCCATCGCCGACTGCGAATGTTTCAGGGACAGCGCGGCCATCCTCAGGACATTGGCCACGCGGGTGGAGCCGGTGCCCTGGCGACGTTTGCGCAGGGGTTTGCCGGCGGAGTAGGCGGTCTTTGGACTCAGTCGCAGCCAGGACACGAAGTGCTTTTCGACCGGAAACGCCGACAGATCCAGGCCGATCTCGCTGAGGATGAGTTGGGCCGCCGGCGCAGCGATGCCGTCGATCCGGGTCAGGTCCACGCCGGTCACCCGCCACAGCATCGTGCGTCGCTGCTGCTCTCCCCGTTTGTTCAGCGCCCGCTCCTTGGTGGGCTGGGGATGGGGCCCCGGCTCCTGATCGGCTCGGTCGCTCGCCTCGAGTCGGTGGAGCACGCGTCCGATCTCCTCGTCATAGTCGGCCAGTTGACCCTGCACGAAGTCATACCACTCCAACGCTTTGCCCAGGTTGAACAGGTGTTCCTCCCGCCACGTCCCCGTCAGATGCTCCGCTATTTTGGCTTCCGACTTCCGACAGCGCCGGTCCCGCAAAGCCGCCAGTCGAAACGGATCCCGTTCGCCGCCGACCATCGCCCGCACGATCGCCATTCCGGTCTGTCCCGTCAGATCCGTCACCGCCCGGTGCACCTGCACGTTCATCTGGTCGAGCGCCTTCTGCATCATCTGCACCGCCTGCCCCGCCAGCCCCACCAGTCCGGCCCGCTCCCGCTCGAGCGCCCGCAACTGACAGATCGCTTCGGCGGGTCGGAACGATCCCCGCAGCAAACCACAACTGTGCAGCAACTGGATCCACTGGCAATCCTTGATGTCGGTCTTGCGGCCCGGGACGTACTTCAACTGCCGCGCATTGACCAGCACCACTTCGAATCCCCGCGACACCAACAGCTCGTACAGCGGGATCCAGTACACCCCGGTCGCTTCCATCGCCACCGATTCGATCCTGTCGGCCTCGAGTCCGTCCAATACCAACTCCAACTCCGGTGTCGTCGTCCCAAAACAAAGGACCTTCAACTGGCCCGTCTCCCGATCGGGCCAACACCCGGCGCTTTCGCACGAACCCAGATCGATTCCCGCCACCCGCTCCCGGATCACTCGCAAACCCTGTTGACGCTTCCGACTTCTCGACTTCCGCTTCGATCTCATGCTAGCTTTGTCCTCCTGGTGAATCGGCACAGGCTCGGGCTCGAGGTGGCGTGAATTTGGATTCTGACTTCGGGGAGTGCCCTGAGCGGCCTCGCCAATGAATGATCGCCTCACTCGAAACCAGGCTGACTTTGGGGCAACATGCTCCAGTGCACAACGGGTCTGAACTGCCCGGGCCTGTGCCGAACGCAAGCATAGCCGACTCTCGCAGGCTTGGCTCAGTTTCACTCTCTGAATGGTCCGGCGGCGCCGGGGGCGGGGCTGACTTGAAACTTCATCCTTGGACCTCCACCGGAACCAGTTTGTAGCCCATGGTTTGGGCCGTGCTGGTGAGGGACTGGAACCGTTTGAGCCGGTAGCGTGCTTCGTAGGCTTCGGCGCCTTCGTCGACATAGTCCTGACCGAAGCGGAGCATGCGGTAGATGTACTGAGCCAGTTTGCGGGCGGTGGCGAAGACGGCGGTGCCCCCTCCTTTGCGTCGGGCGATGTGGCGGAAGTAGGCTCCCATCGCCGACTGCGAATGTTTCAGGGACAGCGCGGCCATCCTCAGGACATTGGCCACGCGGGTGGAGCCGGTGCCCTGGCGACGTTTGCGCAGGGGTTTGCCGGCGGAGTAGGCGGTCTTTGGACTCAGTCGCAGCCAGGACACGAAGTGCTTTTCGACCGGAAACGCCGACAGATCCAGGCCGATCTCGCTGAGGATGCGTTGGGCCGCCGGCGCAGCGATGCCGTCGATCCGGGTCAGGTCCACGCCGGTCACCCGCCACAGCATCGTGCGTCGCTGCTGCTCTCCCCGTTTGTTCAGCGCCCGCTCCTTGGTGGGCTGGGGATGGGGCCCCGGCTCCTGATCGGCTCGGTCGCTCGCCTCGAGTCGGTGGAGCACGCGTCCGATCTCCTCGTCATAGTCGGCCAGTTGACCCTGCACGAAGTCATACCACTCCAACGCTTTGCCCAGGTTGAACAGGTGTTCCTCCCGCCACGTCCCCGTCAGATGCTCCGCTATTTTGGCTTCCGACTTCCGACAGCGCCGGTCCCGCAAAGCCGCCAGTCGAAACGGATCCCGTTCGCCGCCGACCATCGCCCGCACGATCGCCATTCCGGTCTGTCCCGTCAGATCCGTCACCGCCCGGTGCACCTGCACGTTCATCTGGTCGAGCGCCTTCTGCATCATCTGCACCGCCTGCCCCGCCAGCCCCACCAGTCCGGCCCGCTCCCGCTCGAGCGCCCGCAACTGACAGATCGCTTCGGCGGGTCGGAACGATCCCCGCAGCAAACCACAACTGTGCAGCAACTGGATCCACTGGCAATCCTTGATGTCGGTCTTGCGGCCCGGGACGTACTTCAACTGCCGCGCATTGACCAGCACCACTTCGAATCCCCGCGACACCAACAGCTCGTACAGCGGGATCCAGTACACCCCGGTCGCTTCCATCGCCACCGATTCGATCCTGTCGGCCTCGAGTCCGTCCAATACCAACTCCAACTCCGGTGTCGTCGTCCCAAAACAAAGGACCTTCAACTGGCCCGTCTCCCGATCGGGCCAACACCCGGCGCTTTCGCACGAACCCAGATCGATTCCCGCCACCCGCTCCCGGATCACTCGCAAACCCTGTCGACGCTTCCGACTTCTCGACTTCCGCTTCGATCTCATGCTAGCTTTGTCCTCCTGGTGAATCGGCACAGGCTCGGGCTCGAGGTGGCGTGAATTTGGATTCTGACTTCGGGGAGTGCCCTGAGCGGCCTCGCCAATGAATGATCGCCTCACTCGAAACCAGGCTGACTTTGGGGCAACATGCTCCAGTGCACAACGGGTCTGAACTGCCCGGGCCTGTGCCGAACGCAAGCATAGCCGACTCTCGCAGGCTTGGCTCAGTTTCACTCTCTGAATGGTCCGGCGGCGGCCGGGGGCGGGGCTGACTTGAAACTTCATTCGGATGAGTTGGAAATCCTGGATGATTTGGACGCGTCTGGACGGGGATTGAGGCGATCGGTGGAGGCCAGGGAATATGGCGGAACCTGGCTGGTTGCCAGACGCGGATGAGTGAGGATCACAGGATCGCAGGGCGCCTGATTTCCAGCCGGCATTTGCTGGGTTCACGGCCACCGGGCTGAATCCGCCCTGAAAGGGCGGCACGTCTCCGCTCCGATTCCGGCGCGATTGGCCGCCGAAGTGCAGGACCAAGACCCAGGGAACCCTGGCCTGAAACCAAGGCGCCAGCACCAGCCCAGTTTCACTCTCTGAATGATCCGCGGGGGCGCGGCGCCGGGGGCCCGGCTGACTTAAAACTTCATTTGGATGAGTTGGAAATCCTGGAAGATTTGGACGCGTCTGGACGGGATTGAGGCGATCGGTGGAGAGCCAGGGACGCGATTATCGGCTGGAACCTGGTTCCTGGTCCGGTGCCAGACGTGGATGAGTGAGGATCACAGGATCGGCGCCGGGCGGGCCCCTGAAGGGGGCCTGTTTCCAGCCCAGGCATTTGCCTGGGTTCACGGCCCACCCATCAAGAATCCAGCCCTGAAAGGGCGGCACACCTCTTCGGACGTGAAGAATCGGCGCGACCTTACAGGCCGCGATCGCCTTGCCGGGACCCCAGACCCAGGGCAAGCCCTGGGCTGAAACCAAGGCGCCTCCAGCGCCAGGTCCAGTTTCACTCTCTGAATGATCCGCGGCGGGCGCGGCGGCGGGGCTGACCTGAAACTTCAATTTGGATGAACTGGAAATCCTGGATGATTTGGACGCGTCTGGATGGAGATTCGGGCGATCGGTGGAACTCAGAAGCCCTGGTTCTCGGCTGGATCCTGGATACCCCGATTTCAGAACGCGAGTGTCAGCGAGCGCGGCTCCGGGCGATGGTGAGTCAGCGGAAGTGCTGCCGGAGGCCGGAACCGCGGGATGGAGTCAAGATCCGAGGGGTGGGCGATGGATGAAGGCCTGGATACGCGCGCGCTGACTTGCGTACTGAATGCGTGAAAACCGCGATCCCGGGCCGGAGTTGGCAAGCTTCACTATTCGAATGATCCCCGCAGCGCGGAATCACTGGAACCCGCCTGAAACTCGGGATCGATCGTCGCGAAATGGAGCAGGTCAAAGAATCCCAGGCGAAGCTGCTTCAACGCAAAGCTCAAGGCGATCAGCGGAAGGGTCGCGGATACCAGCAAAGTAATCCAGAATGCGGTTGGAATCTGGATTGTGCCCTGGATCGAATCGAGGATCACTAGACTGGCACCAAGTGTCAGGACCCAATATGCCCATAAGAGAAGGCGCTTCCAGTGGCTCGAGGCCGCAGGAGTCGTGTCACGTGCCAAGGCGGCCTCAAGTTCCTGGTCAAACTGGGGAGAGAGGTAGGTAAGCGGGAAACGCTGCCAGCTTCGGGCCAGTTCCTGGTGACCGAAAAGAGTATCCCGGCACTGATCGCAGATCTCGAGATGGGACTCCCATTGCCTGCGCTCTTCGCCCGATTTGAATGCTCCTTCGAAGAACCGCTCAATCTGGCCCAGGCTGGGGCAGTACTTACCATTTCAGACCTTGCCTCTCAGTGAACGTCCCAGCAACTTTCTTGCCCGGAACAGGTGAGACTTCACCGTCGAGGATTTGAGATCGAGATACTGCGCAATCTCCGCCACCGACTGGTCAAGCCAGTAGTGCAGGAAGACAACCGACCGAGCGGGTTCGGGAAGTCTCTCCACGCACTTCAGAATTCGCTCGTCGCGTTCGTGGTCGCTCGCCTTCCGCAGGGGACTTCGCCGGGGGGATGCCTGCGAGCGAAGCGTGCCTTCGCCCGAGTGGTGGAATTTAAGGCGGGGTTTCCGGCGCCAGTCGATCGAACGATTAAATGCAATCCGGTAAAGCCACGTGCTGAAACGGCTGTCAAAGCGAAACTGCTTCAGGTCCCGGTGGACCGTCAGAAACACCTCCTGCACGACTTCTTCGGCTTCTTCCGTGAACGAGAGCCCCCGAACCGAGAGAACCAGTCGAAACACTTTCTCCTTGTAGCGACGAACGAGAATCGCAAAGAAGTGATCCTTCCCCGTCTTCAAATAGTGCCCGACCAGTTCCTCGTCTTTCCAGAGATCGGAGTTGTCGCTCACCGCAGTTGGGGGAACGGTGTCCTTCAGCGGAACACAAAAGAAGTCGAGAGAGTAAGTCGCAGACAACACTATTTTGATTTTAGGTCTTCCTTGAAACCCTTGCTCAAGAGGAAGAACAGAAGAAGGCCGAAGCCACAGAGTATTGGGATCAATCCGACCGTCCAGACGGGCTGAAGATCTAAGTTCCCGGAGAAGTGAAAGGCGATGCAAATGCCGATTCCAGCCGGAATCAGGAACAGTCCGAACCCCAGAGCGATGAGCCGAACCCAAACGAGGACTTTCTCCTGCAGCGAACCATCCGACATCACCGTGTGTTCCGGGAGTTGGAGATTATCGATCGGCAGTCCTTTTTCCATGGCCATAATCCTTTCCTTGTGAATCATTTCCCGCTGTTTGACCAGCGTCTGATCGAGCAGAAAGCGTTTTAGCATTCCGTAGCCGACAAATCCGAAGACGACCAGCAAGAGAAACAACAGCACTTCCATCGTCCCTACCTCCATTTCTTACGAGACACCCTTTGGACGGAAGCGGCGGAGTTCCGGTTGCAGATTTCTTGAGAACCCGGGCAGGACAGTCTCCGATGTCGAAAGTGATGAAGGCTAAGACTGGCGCGAGCATGCCGTTGCTATTGCTTCGGGTCGGGACTTCTTCTCTCCTTTCAGGATGCGTTCACCAAGCCTGAAGTCGGAGTAAACAACTCGAGCTTCAGTCTCGAGTTCCCCACGAATCGATTGACCCGGCAAGTTGGGCTCTCTATAACTGGTGTTGCGGGAGGTTCACGTGAAGCATGCTCCGATCACGGTTTCAATCGTCCTCACTATCATCCTTGCTGCGGCAGCCGGTCTGGTCCAGCCTCAGGGTGAGTTCGTCTCTCCCTTCGAGATTCGAAAGGAGATGATCCCCATGCGGGACGGAATCCGCCTGAACACTCGGATCTTCATCCCCCGCGACCAGCCGGAGCCGCTCCCCATCATCCTGATTCGGAGCCCTTACGGTGTTGCGGGGGCAGAAGGGAACTTCGTTACTGCGCTGAAGACCCTGGCTGATGAAGGCTACATCTTTGCCTTCCAGGACATTCGCGGCAAATTCGAGTCGGAAGGCGAGTTTGTGATGCAGCGCCCGGCTCGCGAGCCAGGAGATTCCACTGCTCTCGATGAAGGAACCGACACCTACGACACGATCGAGTGGATGCTTGAGAACGTGACCCCGAACAACGGCCGGGTCGGCATCATTGGGGTGTCCTATCTCGGTTGGACCACCGTGGTGCGCGTTGATGGAGCCCCATCCTGCGTTGAAGGCAATCTAGCCCCAGGCTTCTCCTGCCGACATGTCGGCTCGAGGACGATTTTCACCACAACCCTATTCCGCCTCAGCTATTCCTTTGAGTATGCCTACCAGGTTGACGGGGGCCAGGAGACGCAGCGCTTTCCCTTTGACCGCTACGACACGTCAAGACCAGTACATGGCCCTGGGGCCGCTCTCCAATGTCAACCCGCCGCTCTTTCATGGGAAGATCCCAACCTGGAACGACTACGTGGCCCATCCCGACTACGACGCCTTTTGGAAGCATCAACTCTGATTCCCCGGTCACCGGTGTGAAGGTGCCTACCCTGAACGTCGCGGGCTGGTGGGACCAGAGAGACTTCTACGGTCCCCTGCGTATTTATGAAGCGCTGGAAAAGTGCCGATTGGGCGGGCATGAACTACCTGGTTGTGGGTCCCTGAAGCTCACGGAGGATGGCGAAAGGGATAACGGTTCAAGCCTGGGTCCAGTCCCTTTCGACAGTTCCACCTCCCGCTACTTAAGCGACGAGGTCCCGGCCCCTTGGTTCGCGTATTTTCTAAAGGACAAGGGCCGGCTGCATCTTCCGGAAGCTCTTACATTCGAAGCGGGGTCGAACCGCTGGCAGCGATGGGACTCCTGGCCGCCTCGGTCCAGGGTCGAGCGGCGTGAGGAATCTTTACTTCAGCTCGGATGGGCTCAAACCAATAAGCCCCTGCGAGGGGGGCAAAAAGCAGCGTTCGACAGCTATCTCTCCGACCCGACACACCCGGTCCCCTACCGCCACCGGCCGATCCAGGCAACCTACTTCCACGGCCGGTCCCTCCTGGCAGGCATGGCTGGTGCCCGTAAGGACCAGCGCTTTGTCGATGACCGGGCCGACGTCCTGAGTTGGGAAAGTGTTCCCCTAGAACAATAAATCACCATCGCCGGGGAGGACGTGGCCCACCTCTATGCCTCCACCACCGGCACCATCGATAATTGGTCGTTAAACTTATCGACGTCTTCCCGGAACATTACCCGCGAGGAAGACTGGGACTTGGCCGGTTACCAGTTGATGGTCTCCAACGAGGTCTTCCGCGGCCGATACCGGGAGACGTTTCGAGGAACCGGAGCCGATCGAAGCCGGCAAGGTCCTGGAGTACAACTAAAGCCTGCACACTCAGAACTACTCTTTCCGAAAGGGACACCGCATCATGGTCCAGGTCCAGGGCGCTTGGTTTCCGATTATCAATCAAAACTGCCAGACTTTCGTGGAGAATATCTTCGAGGCCGGCGCCGAGGCATGCACAGGCTGCCGAACCCCCGCGTATACCGGTACTGCCGATTTCCCGTCCAGCGTCTCGATTCCTGTGTTGCCGGCCCTCCTGAGTGACCTTTCCTCGGAATTTCCCGTTCGAGGGTAAGCCGGAATTGCAGAGGTGTATCAGAAATGAAGTGGCGGGCTGCCGCTCACGTCGGGAGTTCGGGAGCCGAGTACCCGCCTTACGATAATTGCTTCCGCGGCGGTCACGGAGAAGGATTGAGGTTCTTGACCGCGTTTTGAAAGTTCCCGGCTGCAGCGTCCGCGGTGCCCTTCGGGACTACGATGTCCTTGAGGTTTCCGGAAGCCTCCACCATCTCAAGGGCGCCTTCTGCGTGCTTGGTTGCACTACCTGGGTGGCGGCGCAACCGTCATGCCGTGCCGCC
>CAVZRV010000023.1:0-33888 GCA_963777605.1 uncultured Acidobacteriota bacterium | reverse complement strand
TGCCCTTGCCGAATTCCCGAACGCCACCGATGTACTCGACAGCCTTGTGGCTGTTCTGGTCCAGCAGAAACGTTTCGACGAAGCGATTCGGGAGTTGGACCAGTTTTCCAGCAAGTCGGAGAATAAGCAGCCGTATCTCGTGCTGAAAGGCCGCGTCTACATGGCCAAGGGGGACTACGCCCAGGCGGAGAAAGAACTTCGGGAGGCGGTCGCCGACAATCCCGACAACTATCAACCCTACCTGTTGTTGGGCGAACTGATGATGGCCCAGAACAAGCTGCCTGAGGCGATCAAGGAAGTGGACGATCTGATCGCCAAGAACAACCAGTTTGCGCCGGCTTATCTCCTCAAGGCTTACTACCTGGATGCCTCGGGCAAAGGCGCCGAGGCGGTTCCGTTCTATCGCCAGAGCCTGCAGTACTTTCCCGAAGACAGCGCGGGTTACGGGGCAGCGGCCAACAACCTGGCCTGGCTGCTTGCGAGCCGGGGCGAAGATCTGACCGAGGCGTTAAGCCTGGCCCAGCGGGCCCGACAAATCGACGGACAGAACGCGCACTATGCCGACACTCTCGGCTTCATTTACTACAAGATGGGCAACTACACGCTCGCGGTGGACCAGTACGAGTTCTCCGTCAACCAGGGTAAGCCTCAGGCGCAGCACTACTACCGGCTCGGCATGGCCTATTTCAAGAAAGGCGACCAGATCCACGCCAAGCAAACTCTCCGCAAGGCATTGGAGATGTCGCAGAACTTCGACGGCGTCGCCGAAGCAAGGACCACCCTCGCGGAAATAGGGTAGGAAAAGCTTCCAGCTTGTCTCCGCGAACGGTGTCACCCGACCCGATAGGACACCGTACCCAAAACCCGCGAAGGGAAGCGCCGGTCACACGACGCTGAATCTCCGTGGTTATCGGCTGCACCGGTTTCAGCAAAGGAGTGCATCCGGTCGGCCACTTCAGGGGCCGACCCGACGCCGATCTCGTGATCCCCAACCAGCCGCCTTGGATCTTGTCCTCTCCACCAAGGAGACGCCTTCAGCAGCCCAGCTTCCGGGACGAGCCATATTGTGAATCCAACTTCACACTATTACCCGTTCTTCCCAGTTCTAGCTGGCATCACCTCTGAAGCGGGCGGAAGAGCGCTCATTGTTGGACTTCCCCGTTTACGAGAAAATGCGATTAAAGCTTTGATTCTTAATCACTTAAGCGACTGTAGAACTCCCACCTTCTCGGCATCCGGTACCACCGTCAACGGAGGCGTGTTGGCCGACGCCGGCGCGGCTCTCAGCATCGAGGGCGGCCTGCTCAAGATTGTCCTCACCAACAACCTCAACGTGGCCGATTTCTCGCCCTATTCGGTCGGCTCGAACCTGAGCGTCGTTCAAGTGACCATCAATGGGTCCTATAATTTGAGCAATTGCATTTTCAAGCCAGAGGACCAGGTTAAGACCTGGATGAAGTATTTCAGGACCTCCGACCCCGCCTACCTCGGCAAACTCGACGGTTGGGGTATCGGCTCGAACGGGCTGACCGCCCTCGGATTCGGCCCAAGCTCCCCCGATCAGACAATCATCGGTTCCGGTGCCATTGCCAACGTGAGCAAATTGAACTCGAGCATCACGAACGAGCCCCACCAACCGATTATCCTGCAGACAGCAACCTTCTACCTGGAGCTTCCGGATGCACTGGAAGAAGCGGAGCATCTCGAGTTCAGCGATGCCCAGTTTTTCTTTGGAACAACCGGCGACACCATCGTCCAGACCCCTGAACCGACCGTACTCTTCTCCCTGGGCATCGGGCTTCTCTGCCTTGGCGTGCTGCGGCGATTCTAACCGTGAAAGACACTCCGTGCGGGCGACTGAGTTCGCAATAGCTGTAAAGTATCCCGACAGATCTTGAGAACTTTGCACCAAGACCGAGAGCTTCTTCCTCTTTTTTTCAAGGCTTTACGGGATTCTCATCAGCTCGCCTGAGTTTGGCATGGGACTTGCTTCGTTACGGGAGTACGAGAGTTTACCTGGATGACAAGGAGGTCATCAGTCCAAAGGGAAGGAAAATCCCTTTGTGATGTGGTTGGAGTTATTTCTTAAAGGATTAGGGAGTTGATGGATCGATGAAACGACAATTCTTGTTGGTATTCTTCTTGCTGTCTCTATTGATGTGCGCATCAGCGTTGGCGGATAAGGTTGCGATTGGAAATCGAATCGGGGGCCTCAATCTGACGATCACCTTCAACGGAACCTCCAAGTACGTCGGTGCTGGCCTTTACGAGGTCAAGATCTACTCGGACGCAGACGTTTGGAAATCCACGACGGGAGGGTTTTGTGTCGACATCACCCAATGGGCCTCGACCAGCCCGGTCCCGGTGCTTTACGACTCGATGGTGAATTGGACCGGTTACGGTGTGATCACGGACGGCACTCAGTCCGCCAGGGGACAGATGGCGGCGTGGCGATGAGAAACCACCTGGGTGACGCGGCAG
The DNA here is from genome assembly GCA_963777605.1 of uncultured Acidobacteriota bacterium. GTDB lineage: Bacteria > Acidobacteriota > UBA6911 > RPQK01 > JAPXNP01 > CAVZRV01. The sequence continues at coordinate 31,407 of CAVZRV010000023.1, read as the reverse complement.
CCGAGGGAAATACGGGATACGCCGCCCTCCAGGTTGCGATTTGGGAAAGTCCTGTTCGAAAACTGGGCTGACATTGGGAATACTGGAAGTGGAGCTTTCAAATCAAGCTCCTCTACCGTGAACAGCTTGGCCGATGATTGGCTTGACGACATTAAGAATGCCAGTAACCGAGCCGATGCCAACTACTTGCGGATGCCGGCCAACGATCCAGATGCCTCGCCGCAGGACTGGACGACCGTGCCCGAGCCTGGTTCGCTTCTTCTTCTTGGCACTGGGCTCATCGGGCTGGGCCTGACTCGCCGGAGACGATAACCAATAGCCTCCAAGCGACTTGATTCGTTGCCTCGGCCCTGACTATTCCGCAGGGCCGGGGCTTTTTTGGATCGGGCACCCTGGATCTCTTAGGTTCTTTCGATCCCCAGCTTCTCGATCAACTCGTACAACGTCGGCCGGCTGATGCCGAGTTCCTCGGCGGCACGGGACATGTTTCCGTCCGACCGGCTCAACGCCGCCTCGACCAGTTCTCGCTCCACTGCCTCCCTCGCCTCCCGCAACGTCATGGACTCGTAGCGCGCATAGCTGGAGGTCAGTCCCAGGTCCTGTAAGGAAACCCGACGCTGCTCTGCCATGATCACTGCCCGGCGGACGCGGTTCTCCAGCTCGCGGACGTTTCCGGGCCAGTTGTACTCCGAGATCGCGCGCCGGGCCTCAACGCTGAACCCGGTGACTTTGTGCCGGTTCTCCTCCGCGTAGCGCTGCAGAAAGGCGCTGGCCAGAAGCGGGATATCTTCGCCCCGCTCGCGGAGCGGCGGAATCGTGACCAAAACGACCGCCAACCGGTAGTAGAGATCCTCGCGGAACCGGCCCTCCTTGAGCGCAGCATCGATGTCGACATTAGTCGCCGCGACGATCCGGGCATCGACGTCGATCAGTTGGCGGCCCCCGACCCGCTGGATCTGGCCGTCCTGAAGAAAGCGCAGGAGCTTGACCTGAAGTGGCAGCGGCAGTTCTCCGATTTCGTCCAGGAAGAGTGTTCCACCCCGGGCCGACTCGATCTGGCCGGGCCGCTGGGCATGGGCCCCCGTGAAAGCTCCCTTCTCGTGTCCGAACAGCTCGCTCTCGAGGAGGTTCTCGGGGATGGCGCCGCAGTTGATTGGGACGAACGGGCCCCGTGACTGCGCCGACCGGCGATGAATGGCGCGGGCGGCCAGTTCCTTGCCGGTGCCGCTCTCCCCGATGAGGAGGACGGGGGCGCCGCTGTTGGCCACCTTTCGGATCATTGAGAAGACCTCCTCAATGACTGGACTGGCCCCGATCATCCCCTCGAAGCCTTCGGTGCCCCGGCTCGCCCTGAGCCGGCTCTGTTCCTTCTCCAACTCGTACACGTGGCAGGCCCGGGAAAGGACAACTCGCAAGATGTCGATGTCGATCGGCTTCGAGAAGAAATCGTATGCACCCTGCCCGATGGCCCGAAGCGCAAACTCCCGTTCGCCCTGGCCGGTGATGACCACGACCTTGACGTCGTGATCGATTGAGACGATCTCGTCGAGGGCCTGGAACCCTTCCTCAACGTCGGCCGGCTGCGGCGGCAGACCCAGGTCGAGGCAGACGACTGCCGGAGACTGGGACTTCACCAACTCTACGGCCGCCTCCCGGCTTCCCGCCTCGTGGACTCGATACTGGTCGAGGAGCGCCCACTTCATCTGGGAGCGAATCTCCTCGTCGTCGTCCACAATCAATATCGTCGGTTTTTCCGGTTGCTTGGACATTTACTCGGTCAACTAATAATATCGGCAGAAAATCCGGGTGAGAAGACCACTTTGTGGAGAGTTTTTCAAATTCAATTCCAAATGCCAAGTCCAGAATCCCGAATGCCGACTGGGCAGCTCTTTCATCCTGGATTCGGAATTCGGAATCCAGGACTCCCGCTTCCCATTTCCCCTTTCCCCGCATTTCGCTACAATCCGACTTGAACCATGCCCTTGCTCTGCTTGATCTCCGCAGCCCTGTCCTTTCTCCTCGCTGCCGCCGGGCTGATCAGCCGGGAACTGAGGCATCGCCTCCTGCTCGCTGCCGGATTCGCACTTCTGGGGCTGGAACGGCTGGCCTCAGGTTGGAGCGAGGTTGCTGTCCTTCCTTCGGATGTGCTGAACCGGGAGTTCGTTCGGTTCATCGCAACCGCCCTGCTCCCCGGCGTCTGGCTATTCTTTAGCCGGTCGTACGGCCGGGCCCGGCTGGAGCGTCTCCGACCCAGGGATTTCCTGCCGGCAGTCAGCGGCTCGGCTCTGGCCCTGCTCCTGCTTTTGCTCCCAGTGGGGCAGTTCTTCGCGGATCCTCCCGACTTGGACATCCTCGCGCAGCGCTGGATCATTCCGCTTGGCATCCGCGGATACTTGTTTCACGTCGTTTTGATTGTCTCCTTCACGATGGTCGTCGCCAACCTCGAGCGCACCCTGCGGGCCTCCTTCGGACGGGTCCGCTGGCAGATCAAGTTCGCAGTCCTTGGTCTGGGCGGCTTTTTTGCCGTGCGGATCTACACCGCCACTCACGCGGTCCTCTACCGCATCTGGCCCACCGACCTGGACCGGCTTCAGGCCTGGGCCCTGATCGCCGCGGTACTGCTGACGGCCGTGGCCCTGCGCCGGGGAGGCCTCTTCAAGATCGACATCTACGTCTCCCAAAGCGCACTGCGCGGCTCGATTACAATCCTGGGGGTGGGAGGGTACCTGATTGCCGTCGGTGTGATCGCGCACTTTCTGCGCGCCCTCGGCTGGGCCTCCGAGATCGGCGACGCCGTCATCTTTGTCGCCGTTGTCGCAGTGCTGGCCGTCCTCCTCTCGGACAGCGCCAAGCAGGACCTGCGGCGCTGGACGCGTACCCATTTCCGCCGTCCGAGCCACGAGTATCGATTCATCTGGACCCAGTTCAACCGGGGTACTGCGGGCACCTTCGACGAGCGGGAGATCGCCCGCACCGTGATCCGGATTGTTTCCGACACCCTGGAGTGCCTTTCGGTGTCGCTCTGGGCGGCCGACGGCGGCGGACAGCGACTGCGCCTTCTGGCGTCGACGGGGACCCGGCCGGAGCCGGAGCAGCCACCGCAGTTTGGAGACGGGAACGGAATCGCGGGATTCGGGTTGCAGGAATCGGGCGGGGAGGCGAAAAGCCGTCAACTCGGAGGTGAAAATCAAGAACCCTCTTCATACGCCTTTCCGCTGAGAGTCAAGGATGAACTTGTCGGCGTTTTGACTCTGGGTGACCGGTTGCGGGGCAAGCCGCTGAGTTTCGAAGACCGCGAACTCCTCGAGGTGCTGACCGAGCAGGCTGCGACCTTTCTGATGAACATTCGGTTGGGGAAACGGCTTCAGGAGGTGTCCGAAATGGAGGCCTTTCAGCACATGTCGGCCTTTGTGCTCCACGATCTCAAGAACCTCGCCTCGCGTCTCTCCCTGACCGTGCAGAACTTCCCCCGCCACTACGACAACCCCGAGTTCCGCCAGGAAGCCCTCAAGACCATGACCCAGAGTGTCGAGAAGATCCGGGGCCTGTGCAGCCGGCTCGCCCTGATCCGTGAGAAGCCCCAAATGCACTTGCGGCCCGGCAACCTCACGAGCCTGGTCAACCAGGTCCTGACGGAACTGCGCCCGCAGATCGGCGACTCGGTCGAATCCCGGCTCGACCCGGTCCCGCCGGTCCGCCTCGACAACGATCAATTCAAGAAAGTCGTCGTCAATCTTGTTCTGAATGCGGTGGAAGCGACAGAGGTTTCGGGTGGCTTCGAGGGAAACGGGAAACGGGAAACGGGAAGCGAGAAGCGGGAAGCGCAAGCCCGCACCATCGAACCCGGAACCAGGAACCAGGAACCAGGAACCCAAATCACCGTCACCACTTCCGCGCACGGCGGCCACGCCGTCCTGGAAGTCCGCGACCGGGGCTGCGGCATGACCCGCGAGTTCATCGAGGAGCGCCTCTTCCACCCCTTCCAAACCACCAAGCCCCAGGGCATGGGCATCGGCCTCTTCCAGAGCCGCATGATCGTCGAGCAGCACGGCGGCCGCATCGAGGTCGAAAGCCAGCCCGGCAAGGGCACCACCTTCCGGGTGCTGCTGCCTCTGGCGGGGCATTAGCTTCAGTGGCCGGACGTTTCAGCGGTTCCTGAGGAGGGAGCGCCCGCGACGGCCGCGTGATCGCAGCACTCACCGCGGGCTCCAGATGATCAACCGGAAAGAGCAACAGTGAGAACGCGAGCCAAGCGAGCATGAACCCACATCGTGGTCAATCACCGGCCCTGGATCTTGAAGCAAGACTTGGGTCAAAACACTCGGTCCGAAACCACACTTGGCCCGAGGGCTGCATTCGGTTGCGGGACACCCGCTCGGATTCTGCGTTTGAGCGCTGAATCCTGGTCTGAATAGTACGATCCCTTCAGGAGCCCCTACTCAGCGTCGCAATGCCTTCTCCTCATCACCGCAACTCCCCACAACCTCGACTTCGAGAAACTCCGGCCTCCTTTCGGAAGTCTTTAGCCAGTTCCGGGAGAGTTTTGTAAGGTTTCCCGACAACTGTCCTCCCTCGCGTGGACGGCTGTCGCGAGTTGGACCTCTTCCGTACCTGGGTCTCAAATGATTGATTCTTCGATGGTTGCGGATACTTCTGGCGATTTTTCCAGATTCGCCGGCTCGGTCTTGAAAACTCGGCTGTGATCGGAGCCCGACGTCTCTATTTATCCGTAACCGGTTTCCATTCAATCATTTAAGTTCAATACGGAATCACGATTCATCGGCTGGATCAGAAATTGCTTAATATTAGAGGTAAGTCCGCAATGATTCTTGAGGCAGCAGCGCAAGCTGCAAGTAATGTCAGAAAAAGTGCCCCAGAAGTTGTGACTCGGAGATATAGAAACCATGAAATTCAAAACGTATCTTGTCGGAACGATCGCCCTCCTGACTTTGTTCCTCTGTTCAGCACCGGTTCTCGCCGACCCTGTAGTATTTACTTTCGGCGGTGTTGCAACCGGCGGAACGCCCAGCGGAACCCCTCCCTGGTTGTCAGCGAAGTTCGAACAAGGGGGGAATGCGGACCAGGTTTGGCTCACTCTCAGCGCTTTGAATCTGGCGAGCACTGAGTTTGTCACGAACTGGTGGTTCAACTTCAATCCGCAGAAAACCCTGGCCACCCTGCTGATCAGTTGGGATAGTGGCGTGGAGGTTAATTCAGTTACTAAAAGTGCGGACGGGTATACTCCTGGCGCTTCCGGTAAGTTCGACATCAATTTCGACTACCCGACAGCGGCTGCCGACCGGTTTACCGACGGGGAACAGTCCGTCTTTCTCCTAACCTACTCGGGAGGTCTCGCTCCAGAGGACTTTCTTTTCCAGTCGGCCCCGCAGGGCGGTCAGACTCTCTACTACGCCCTTGCCCACATTCAGGGCATCGCCAACACCGATCCCAATCTGCAGAGTTCCAAAGTTTACGGCGAGCCAGGGACACTCGTTCCGGAACCGCTGACCCTGCTGCTGCTTGGTACTGGCCTCCTCGGCTTAGGATTGATCCGCCGGAAGGCGGCCTAGTAGCCTCCTTAGACTCTAAGCTCTAACAATGCTTGAGGGGGCCGCCGACATGGCGGCCCTTTCTCTTTATGACAGGATCCCCCGCAGTGCGAGTTGGAATGCGGAAGCGGCGGAACGGAACTTCCCCTTTTTTCCCGGTCGCCAGCACTGCCGATGAATTAAGACGGTCTACCCAATCTGGGAATTCCCAAAATTCTTAGCCGCATGGCATTCGGACGAAAGACGATCGTGCTGCAGGTCTCAAGGCGAGCGAAGCGAGCGCGACGCCGGATGCACCGCAACCAACATCCTCGGATCTTGCCTCACCCGTGCTGCGGGGATCACTCGGGGAGCAGAGAGACTGAGCACGGCAGGCGACACGGCGCTGAAGGCGTCGCTGTTTTAAGCCCACATTTTTACCTTGGGTTACGGAGATCCCCGCCATGAATTGTGGTCTGTAAGGTCGCACCGCCCCGGCAGATCGCCTGCCTTTCCGGCCCCTTCAGGGCCGAAAATCTGGTTGCTCACGAACCCTTTTCCCAGGGAAATCCCTGGGCTGAAAACCAAGCCCCTTTCAGGGGCTGATCTCGGGTAGCGGCTGGACGTCCGGTAACTTCTACGCGCCAGTCAGAGGCCTCCCATCCCTAACGTGCTCGGCCTCCGGCATCGCTTCTGGTGGTTACTCAACGTCTGGCTAGGGGTAGGGATAGCGGTTGGTCCGCTACCCCTCCCTCCGAACCCGGCGTCCGGTTCTCCCGGACCGGGCTCTCCAGTTGGTGGTTCACCTCGAAGAGGATTGAGTGGCCGAGTCGTAGGCTGCAGTCAGGGAGAACAGCCTGCGCTCGCGGAAATAGGCGTTGGGCCAGCGTTGGTAGTCGGCACCCCGCGCTCGTCCGCGGAGACCGTGGCGTTTGCGAAGAATGGCTCGGAGCCGTCCGCGCACCCAGATATCGACTTGCTCAAACGTACGGCGGTTACTGTGTTTGTAATAGCCAAACCAGCCCCGCAGTCGCAGATTCACAAGTCGGATGATCGCGTCCAGACTCCGCCCATTCGCCCGCTTGGTCAGCGGCTTCAGATTGGCGCGAAGCTTCTGCATGCTCTTCTTCCGAGGATACTTGACCAGCCGCGGCAGTCCGGACCTGCCTGCTTGAAAGTGGTACCCCAGGAAGTCAAACCCGTCCTCGTGAAGATCCACGATTCGGGTCTTCTCCGGATGCAATTCCAGCCCCACCGCCTCCATCCACTCCGCCAGCAGTCGCCACGCCCGGCGGGCTTCCTGCTCGCTTCGGCATAGGATCACCAGATCATCGGCATACCGGATCATCACGAAACCGGCTTGCTCCATCCGGTGGTCCAGTGGATTGAGATAGACGTTGGCCAGTAGTGGACTGATGACCGCCCCTTGCGGACAGCCTTCCTCCGGCGTCCAGTGCCGCAGCGCCTCGAAGATCTCCTGTTTCAGGAAAGCCTCGAGCAACTCCAGCACGCGTCCATCCGCCACTTGTCCCTGGATCTCCTCCCGAAGCCGGGTGTGGGAGATTCGGTCAAAGTAGCTGCGGATGTCCGCATCGACCACCCAATAGTGGCCGCTCTGGATCGTCTGCTGCACCTGCCGTAAGGCATCCTTGCATCCGCGCCCCGGACGAAAACCAAAACTTCGCACGGCGAACGTTTCCTCAAAGATCGGTTCCAATACATTGCGTAGTGCCGTCTGCACTACCCGATCCCGCACCGTCGGAATCCCCAGCGGCCGCTTCTCGCGGCTGCCCGGTTTGTCGATATAGCTTCGACGGATTCCCTGCGGGCGGTAGGTCCCGTTCTTGAGGCTGTCGTGCAGCCGTTCCAGTTCCTCGTCCAGGCGCTTGTCGAACTGCTCGACCGTGACATGGTCCACTCCCGCCGCTCCCCGGTTGGCCTTCACTTTCGCAAAGGCCGCCCCCAAGTTGCGTCGACCGTAGACCTTGTCCATCAGGCTGAACCAGGCTCCTCCTTTCACTCCCGTTTCCAGGGCCTTCAACATCCGATCCGTCCATACGCTGCGTTCCGCCCAGTCCCACCGGGACCCGGCTTCTCCGACTTGTTTAGTCTCAGACACTGCCGTCGGTTGCTCTTCGCTGCCCATGTCGTCTCGTCTCCACCTTCCTGTCCCCCTTCGCTCCAGTCCCATTACAGGACCTTCATCACTACTATGAGGACTCGGACTCCTGTCCGACCCTCTCCCGGGTCGGCAGGTCTCCCCACGCTCGCGTCGCATTGCCTTCTGTCGCCGTTCCGTCTCCAACCACGCCATGTCCCGCCCTTCTCTCTTTGACAGCTACCCATATAGAGGAAGAACCGTCCTTTCGGATCAGGCTTCGCCATTCCACTGCAGGCTCGCCCAGACACATCGCCGAATCGAGTTCCTCGCGTACGGACCGGTGACTCACCTCCTGTGCCCCCCACCCCGTCTCACGACGGCGCAGTAACATTCGGTTACAGGCCCGGAGAGCTCTGGCCTGGGAGGGACTTTCACCCTCCTGACAATGCGCGCCTGTGGGCGCGCAGCAGCGCTCGCTCCTCTCGCGTACTGAAATGCCCCCTCGCCTCGGCTACTGAGATCACTTCGCAGTCTTTCCGGGTGCGGACGTAATTAGTAGGTGTAATGGATAATAATTCATGGCAGGATCAGTCGATCGCGTACCTGGTCACAATCCGCTGCTACGGGACCTGGCTCCACGGGGATTCAGCGGAATACGCAACCGGGCTCCACAATGGCTACGGAACCCCGTTCATTCCCCCGAACCCGAGGCGGATGCGGAAGGCTCGCGAGAGGATGCGGGAATTGCCATATGCGCTCGACAAAACTCGTCGGGAGCTGGCGTTCGACGGCATCGTCAATAAGTGCGCTGACGAGGACTGGGAGCTCTATGCCGCACGCATTCGTTCCCAGCATGGGCATATCGTCGCGGTGAGTTCGCAGATCGAAGGGGACATCGTGCTATCGAAAAGCGCTGTCGATCCACATAGAGCAGGCCGACCTCGCCACGTCATAACCCCACGACCCGCATTCTCCTGGTCAGGCGGGACACGTTGTGGTCTCGACCAGCGAAGGTCGAGTCGCATTCAGTACGCGAGTGGAGCGAGCGCGACGCCGGATACACCGCAACCGCCCAGCGCGGATCTGGGCTACTGGCGGAAAAAACCCGGAGTTCAGAACGTGTCAATGAAGCTGCGGCACAGGGCGAAGAATGCACCCGAGCCAAGGAATGCACTTTGCATCCGTTCGGGCCTCAGATTTCGGGACGACTCTGGAAGGCTGTAATCGAAACACAGTTCCAGAATCGCGGTCTCAGTGAGGGAATACAAGCGGAACCGAAGACTGTAAAGTTAGCCGACAGCCCACAGGGCGGGAAGGGAAAACCCGGGACGCCTCAAGGGCGCCCCGGGTTTAAGGATACTAATCGTGCATCAAAGGCTGATGACCAGATCAGGCCTTTTTGCGACGCAGGCCGAGGCCCGTTCCCACCAGGCCGAACCCAAGCAGAAGCAGAGTCGTCGGTTCCGGAACCGCCGTCGGAAGAGCCACTTCGAGTACCGAAGGCGATCCGTTACTTTCCACATAAAGGATTTGGTAGGTATGGGTCCCCGCTGCCCAAGTAAGACTATCAGCAATCTCAGATGTTTCAGCTGCGCTATTAAGGAGATTGGTCCCGGGGGTCCAGACACCACCAGCATCTTCCGTACTGTCCAGATAGACGCTCATGCCGTCATCATGTCTTGCCGTGACCGTCTGACCTGCCAAAATGCTGTACTCCCCCTCGATCAGGAAATAAGTCGCATATTCATTGCCAATAACGCTCATGCTCGTGGTCAGAAAAGTAGCATAATCAGCGACGGTGCCTGCGACAAAGTTATAAATATGAGTAGGATCTAAGAACTCATTAAACTGGTTATTCCCAACTCCGTTTCCGGCGTCATTCCTCCACGAGATTGGGCCGTCATAATCAAAGGTCGCCAAAGGGTCTCCGGTTGGCACCGGGAAATCGGCATTGATGCTGGAAACGATGCCATCCGGGGCCCCGGTCCACACCGTAACGTGAATAGGATCGGCCAGGATTTGGCCTGAGCCCAGGAACACTGCCAGGAAAAGGGCTGCTGCGATAATTGCAACCCTCGTCCCGTTCTTTCGTAAGTTTTTCATACTCTCCTCCTTAGTGTTAAGAGTTTCAAGAAATTGATATGCCGACTCGCCATTTGCAATCACTGCTGATAACTGAAGCACGTTGCGTTCCAAACTTCGAAAGCCCACCAATACAGGCACTTTGGCCGCTCTGCTCTTTCTGAGAACCCGGAATTTGTCGTGAAACCTTACACAACTTCCACAGAAACCGGAAAATGCCCGTCGCCTTTTACGAATTATCTGCGCACCGCAGATCCTCGGAGTCGAAACGACCGTCCGACACACCTTCGAGCCGTTTCAGGACGTGAATGCCTCGCAGACCATCCTCCGGCGATGATCGGCCAGTGTCAGAATCCCCGACACCGGTCACAATCGCCGGAGGAGACAGTTCCTTAACCGGACTGATTGAACTGCAGGAGGAATTCGGTATCACCATCCACCTCACCTAACCTTCAGCTGTAGCCGGACTGGAGTGCGCCGGTTCAGGTTCCGTTACCTGACCCCGAAACCGGTTCGGCATCAGAGCAAGAACGAGGTAAAGAAAGGCACCAATCAACATCACGCCCCGGAATCCCACAAGGTAACCGAGAACGACTCCGGCGGCGGCCGCGATTGTCCCGGTAGTAGCATTTACGGCCATTGCCCATGGGATCAGCCCTTCGGCAGTACGGGAGATTCGAGTCAATCCCTGGGGATAAAGCTGGCCCAGAGCCAACCCGGGCAGGGCAGGGAGGAAAAATGCGACCACCAGCTTCGCGATTCTCGGCAATCCCACTACGGACGGCACAATCAGCTCAATTCCGATGACCGCCAGCCCGATCGCCAGGGCGGCGACAACTGCTGCCCTCCGGAACGTGAGCAGGCCGCTGCCAAACAGCCGACCCGACAGGGCGCTCCCGATTCCGGCGAACAGAATCAAGGAGGCCAGCACCACCGCAATGGTGTAGCCCGGGTGACCTACGAGGAGGCGCAACTTCTGGACGAGTCCCATTTCCACCAGCATAAAGCCGGCTCCAAGGAGCGCGAAGAAGCTCAAATGCCCCAGTGCCTCCATGGAGACGAACCTCCGCTGTCTCGAAAATACCAGTGGGAGGAGAATGATCAGGGCACTGATTGCGGCAAATCGTACCGTATCCTTCACAACATCACTCCAGTAACGCCACTGGCGATCTCTGGGTGCCCGATAGAATTCGGGGGTAAACACCGCCCAACGGGGCAGAAACGAGTCGAAGAAGGGCCAATCATCGGTGGCCGGAGTGATGTTAATCCCGGCTTCGTCGGCCATCATCTGGAGGGTTGCCGCCGGATCGGGCGATCCAAAGTACGCCTGATACGCATTCCCAGCGACCGGTTCCATCCCTGGAAAGTACTCGAGAAACCGTGGAGAAGTGACTGCCCCTCGAATTTTCTGAATGTCCTGCTCACTAAAACCGGCCGGGCGGTAGACAAGCCACCGCTCGTCGTGGAAGGCGCTCCATGGAATGCCGCTTTGCTGCTGTCCGATGAGAACGAACTTATCTCCTGCTGCCTCGGATCCGAAGGCTTCTCTGATCGCAGAGATCACACGCAGCTTGTTTCCGTTCAGGATGGTCAATTGGCCATCGGGCGTCAGATGATCAACGATCGTCTTCATGCCTTCGACTGTGTAGAGGTAATTGACCGACCCGGCTGCCATTCCAGTATAGAAGGACAGGCTGTGTCCAAACCAGGACATGAGGATCGTGTCGTAACGACCAGAATCCCTGGCCAGGTACTCACGAGCTTCGGCCACATTCATCCTTACCTTCGGGTCGGCAAAGAACTCGTTAAGATGAAACTCCGACTCGTGCGCCAGCGGCCAGTCAAAAGACTGGGGCACCAACTCCACTCCCTCCAGCCGCTCGATCGTGTTCCCGGCCAGCTTGCGAGCCACGATCATGTCTCTTCCAACGCCCGCAAGGAGAACCAGTACCCTTTTTGCCGGAGGAGTCGCCAGAGCAACTGCCACAGGCATTTCATAGTCCTCGAGGGGATTCCTCGCATTCAGGATCAGCGCGTGACCTTCACCATTTCCATGGGTTACAAAATAGCGCTCGTCCGAAATTTGTCTGAGTCCCGGTTTAGAGGCTTTGGAAACACCGATCCGCCCATACGAGGTCCAGGTGTGCCACAACTCTTCCACCTTCGCCCCGTCATATTGGCCTCCCGGCCAGGCCCGGCCGATGGTGGGAAGATGCGGCCGGGGTTCGAAGACGGAACTGATCATCCCAACCGAAAGAATCCCGCATATCGCTGCGGCAATGATCAGGGTTCCAATGGCCCTGCGACTGCTCGACGAACTGAACAGCAGCGCCGCTGCAATCAGCGGCAGTGAAACGGCCACTGCAAGAGGAAGAGCGAAATTCCAGTATTCCAGCAAGCCGATTGCCAGAAGCGCACCGGCACAGGCTCCTGCAAGATCCGACGCATAGAGCAGGTGCAGTGACTCGCCGGGGAAGGACCGAAAGATGACAGCAAGCGCAGCGCCGAACATGAAGTAGCTGGCCGCCATCGGCAGGCCCAACACCTTGGCACCCGACCGGGCATTGTACACCACTGCAGCCATAAAGCCCTCCTGCGTCGACGTCTGGAGGATTGAGTCGAGGCTGGCGTTGACGCTGTCCTGCCAAAGCCTCCCGGCTCCAAAGATGAGCAAAGCGCCGAGAGACGCTCCGATGCAAAGCCAGGCTGCGTACTGCGTCGCTTTGATCGGACTGAGCCGACGACGCATCAAACTGACCACCGATCCGGCGAAACCAACGCCGAGCATCGCTACTGCAATGGTGCTGTAAACGCTCTCCATTCCGACAACAAATCCAATGACCCGCGTAGCCAGGATCTCCATGAAGAGAAACCCTGCGGCTACAAAAAATGTGCCCAGGTAGACCGAACGCGAAGGTTGCATCGTTACTCCATCTCAATTTCTGCAGGAACGTTTGAGGGCCCCAGTTGCCTTGATCTGACCGACAAAAGGTATCTTGAAACGGTCCCATCAGGCTCGTGGCTGGTCCCAAAGAGACAAAGCCCCGCGAGTTATTCGGACCTGTGTATTCGACTTGGAATTCGGCCGATTGTCCGCCTGATCCGAGCACGAAGACTGCTCAGTGCCTTTGGGGTCCATAGACCACGGCGTTCTGGGCCAGACCGGGAATGATTCCCAGGAGGCCGTAACCAATCGTCTTGGCAGTACTGCCCGGAACGAAGATCAGGTCTTCAGCTCGAACTGGAAAGTCAGGCGCCTTCCCTTTCAGGATCGCCGCAAAATCGACCTTCAGTTCCTCGCGACTTCCAGACGCAACCTGTCGCACCAATATTCCATCGCCCATCTTTGCCGTTCGAATGGGACCGCCTGCATAGGAAATGGCCTGGCTCGCAAGGAGCTGTTCTCCCTGCGGAATCTCGTAGGCGCCTGGATGTCCAACATCCCCGACAACGTAAAAGAACTCCCTCTTTCGCTCCGGGACGTAGAATACGTCGCCGCCCTTCAAGGCCAGATTGAGTTCGATTCGAGTCCCTTCCCGAAGGGCATTGATATCGACAGCAATAACTTCGTAGCCTCCGGAAGAACCCACACCGCCACTGCCATCCGACCCGGGGGAACTGGGCGCCGTTGCAGGGTCTTCACTCCGGTTCTCCGTGCTCCGTCGATAGACGTAGGCCGTGTCACTGGCAACATCATTGACGCCACCCGCCATGGTGAGGAGATCCATCAGCGTCATTTGTTTATCCATAATGACGAACTGCCCGGGCATCATCACTTCACCAAGGCAATAAACGGGCTGACCCCGATATTCCTGAATAAAAACGTGGACTCTTGGATCGCGAACGAGTTGCTTTTCTCTCCAGACGGCGTCCAATTTCCGATTCGAGTTCTCTCGGACTCAAGCCATTCACGTCCAACAGGCCGAGGTACGGGACATGGATCCTTCCGGAGTTGCTCACGCGGGTCTCCTGCTTGAACTCGTCCAGGCCAAGTACCTCCAACGAAAGCAGATCGCCTGGCCCGATTCGGTAATCGGGCGAAGGCTCCTGCCCTGAGGAATCCTTGGCTGATGAAGTCGCCTGAGCATGGAGTCCAAGTGACACTGCGAAAATAAGGATCGCAGCTGCGAAAATCGATTTCCAGCCAATTGCCATGTCGCCTCGGTTTCGATTTATCGGATGGGACCGTAGATGATGGCGCTCTGTATAATCCCGGACGACATTCAGCAACCCGTATCCCACGGTCTTGGCGTTGCTCCCGGGGATGAAGATCACGTCATTGGCCTGAACAAAAATGTCAGGCTGGTCTCCCCGAAGGATCGCCCCAGAATCAACTGCCATTTCCTTTCGAGAGCCCGCCTTGTCATACCGCACCAGAAGACCTTCACTGAGTTTCGCGGTTTTGGACGGTCCCCCCGCCTGGGATATGGCCTGCGCGACCTTGATTTTATTCTCAGCCGGGATCTCGAAAGATCCCGCATTCAACACGTCGCCCACAACGAAGAAGGTCTCGACCTTCCGCTCGGGGACAAAGAAAGTGTCACCACGACGCATGTCCGGATTAGGGGAAATGACCCCCCCTTCCTTGGCGGGTTGCAGGTCAATGCGAGTCACCGTGGTCTGAGGTGCTCCGATAGCCCCTCCACCTTTGATAACCGCCGGCGCCGCTTCTTCCGAATCATCTGCCTCCGAAATCAACCGGTGCAGGTAACCATACCGACCCGCTGTGAAATCCAGTCCCCCGGCCAGGAGAATGGCATCCATCAGGGTCAACTGTTGGGACATTATGTACTGGCCCGGACGGTCCACCTGACCCAGTATGTAAATGGGCTTGGCCCGATATTCGGCAATATACACGAGTACTTCGGGATCCTTGATCAGGTCAGCTTCCACGAGTCTCCCCGAAATCTCGCTTTCCAGCTCGATCGCGGTCTTGCCGGAAACCTCGAGCGTGCCCAGGAAGGGGAGGGAGACGCTCCCAGAGTTGCTGACTTTGAGCTTCTGGATAATTCCTCCAGTCCAACGACATGAACCTCCAATACGTCTCCCGGGCCGATCCTGTAATCTTCCGAAGTACCCGGAAGCCTAAGGAACCGAAGCTGCCGGTCGTCGACAATTCTCCCTTTCAAACTGTCGTAATTGTACGGATATCCCATGTAATCGCTTCCCTGGGGATAAAGTTGCGTCTGGGCCGAAACAAGAATCCCCAAAGAGAAGACAAGAGACGCCAACACTTTGCGCCTAATCACTGGATTGTTCCCTTCGATTGCTGCTGTTCCACTTTTCGAGTGGGCGGTACCTATCAAGACCCATCATTTCGTTCACTTAGCGACGGTAGTTGAAGATTACCTTGCTACCGTCTCGTTCAAGGCGGAACGGCATTTCAGGAAGAGCGCGAAGCGCTAACCGAACGTCATCCTGCCGATGACGCGGACAATAAAAAAGCAGGAAACCGCCTCCACCCGCTCCCGCAATTTTACCACCGAGCGCTCCAGCTCGCCGGGCAGCAGAGTACATTTCATCAATCTGACTGTTGGAGACTCGGCTGGCCAGTTGCTTCTTGATCTTCCAGCTGGTGTCGAGAAGGCTGCCAAATTCGTCCAACTCACCCGCTAAAAGGAGCTCGCGCCCCACAGACGCCAGATTCTTCAGTTCTCGGAGCAGCGGCAATTGGCCGTTCAACCGGCTGACCTGTTCATAGAGTACCGTCTCGGACCGGCGTGTGGTGTTCGTGAAGAAGAGCATCAAATTCTCGGTAAGCTTGCGCTGATTTTGTCCATCGAAAATCACCGGGGAGACGTCGACCGTACCATCGCGACCGAAACGGATGAACCGCTGCCCCCGAATGCGGCAATATACTGATCCTGCTCTCCGATGGGCTTCTGCAGAACATCGATCTCGATCTCGCAGGCTTCCCTGGCCAGAGTGACCGAATCTTTGACAATCCCCTGGTAGAGATACATGGCATTCAGTAATCCGACCGTCACCGTGCTCGAAGAACCCATGCCGGATCCCGCTGCCGGGATGTCTCCCATGGTCGAAATTTCGACCCGCTTCCGAATCCCGGTCTTCAGGAGACATTCTCGAACCAGTTCATGCTCGAGTTGGCTCGGGTCGTCCACCAGTTCGGTCTTGGTGTATCCAACTCTAATTTTGTCATCGAATCGTTCCTTGATGATGACGAAAATGTAGCGATCGATTGCGCTCGAAAGGACACAGCCTTCCTCCTGGCGGAAGAACTCTCGAAAGTCCGTGCCTCCACCAAAAAAACTGACCCGAAGGGGTGTCTGTGTGATGATCATAATGAACACCTCTGGAACTCGCCTGATTAACCACGCGCGTCGGCGAGCCCTATGCTGCGCCGTGTTACGCCGACAAAACAGCATCATTGCTGAAACTGCTGTCAGCTTTGGGCAATAAGGACGGCGAACCCGGGCTTTCAGTTCCACCGGTCGTTGAATTCCCGGCTGAATGGTTCCAACGGTCGTTCAGGCAAGCAACTCCCATACCACACAATTGAACGATTTTAAATTGTTGCATAAACAGACGTTAAGCCAACCAACCGCGGCCTTGGCGAAGGGAGGAGTTTCGGGATTCGTAACGTTTACCGACACGAGGTCAGCTGTGCTACCGGTCACCTTTCCACTGAGATCGATGTGCTACGATCGAGGCTGGTTCGATCCGAGAGGAGATCTCCAGATAACGTCCCATGTCCAGAAGTTTTTTACTCGTTTTCGCGATCATTCAATGCTGTCTTTCCAGCGGGGCCTGGGGAAACACCTACTACCTGTCCCCGGCCGGGCTGGATACCAACCCGGGGACGCGCTCTGCGCCCTGGGCTAGCTTCAACAGAGCCTGGCAATCCCTCTATCCGGGCGACGTTCTTATCCTCGAGGACGGTGTTTACCGACAGTCCCTCAATCCGAAGCGCCGCAACGGCCGGGCCGGGAATCCGATTACCATCCAGGCCGAAAACGACGGCCGTGTCCTGATCGACGGGGATCTCAACGGCGACGGGACCGGGGATCTTCTCCCGGTCAAGATCGGGGACACCTGGGAAGGAGAGCAGGGTGAGAATCCGGTCGGCGACTACTATGTCATTGAAGGGATCGTGGCCGCCAACAGCAAGGATTGGGTCTGGCAGATCTCGGGCAATCACAACGTATTTCGACGAATCTCCGGGTACAACGCCAACACCAACGGCAACAGCCACGTAATCGGCATTATCGGCAACTACAACCTGGTCGAAGACGCCGTCGCCTCAGGAAGTGGTCGAAAGATGTTCGAGATCTTCCACGGGCACGACAACACTTACCGGCGCTGTTTTGCATTCTGGCGCCGGTGGGACGGCAGGCAGTGGCACGACCATTGGCCCTGGGGAGACGGAGTCGAGGTCTACAACGGCTCCTTCAACAGCTTTGAGAACGTGATCTCGGTCGGTCATTTCGATTCGATCGGACTCCTGAGTCAGAACACCCTGGTCGAAGGGAACCAGATCCTGGGGTCGATTTCGATCAGCGGAGGGACTGATCAACTCGGGAACCTCTTTGACTGGGGATCGATTCGGCCTCAGCCATCCAGTGTTGCACCGGCAAGCTCAGTATCCGATCCGGGTTGGTCTTCCAGAAACGGGTTCACGATACGTGCAAGCGGTGAATTCAGGGACAACCTGCTCCAGGACGTTCTGGCCACCCAAAACGCCGGGCTGGGAGTGGAAATCAATATTCGTTCGGCGGACTTCGGCGAAACCGCCACCAACAACCGAATCAATCGGGCGACCTTCTTCGACAACGGCCATGGCTACAACGGAGCCGACGCCCGCCCGGCTGAACTGGCCCAACTGGATTCGGTAACGGCAAGCCACGTCGAGGTGATCAAGGATCAGTGGGACCGTTCCAGCCCTTCCCTTACGGGCGAAGGGGCCCGCCTGAGGCACCGATACGTTGAAGGCGTTCTCAAGGACGGCTCGGACGGCTCGGACGCCCAGTCGCTTTGGCCTTGGCCGATGGAAGACCGCATTCGCGCTGAAATCGGCGTTTCGGTGACCAATCTCATCGCGCGAATTATCCCCGAGCAGGTGGCTCCAATCACTCCACCGAACAAGGGTTCCCTTGCCGTCTCTCCCGTCTACCTGCCGTTTGGCGTCGTTGAAGGCACCGCGCCCGCAACCCGGGAAGTGGTCCTGAAGAACATTGGAAATGCCTCCATTACGGTCACCGGAGACTCCTTTGCTTCGGGTAGCGGATCTGCATTTTCGGTAGCGACGGGAACCTGTCCGGGTTTTCCGTTTTCCCTCGGCGCATCCCAGAGCTGTACGGTACGCGTCTCGTTTTCTCCTGGTACCGGCACGCCCCAAACCGGCGACCTGGCATTCACGAGCGTTGGAGCCCCGCCTTTCCCGTTCCCTCCGACGGTCTACCTGTCCGGGATATCGCGGATCGTTCCCGACCGAATCCTGCTCCCCGGCAGGCTGGAGGTCGAACAGTATTCCGCCTCCGCAGGCAGTTTTCAGGTCACCGTGACCGGAGACAGTGGGGGAGGACTGAAGATCGGAGGGATCGCTCCCGGAGCCGAAGCGCGTTTTGTGATCGACGCCCAGACCTCCGGCACGTACGATATTACGGCAAGAGTCGCTTCGCTCGACAACACCAGCTCGAAGAAGGTAACCGTCATGATCGACGGCAATTCGACAGCCACCTTGAGTCCGGCCTTTACCGGAGGCTGGGAGCAGTTCAGCGACATTACGGTCGAAGGAGTCTCGCTTTCGAAGGGTCAACATGATTTGACGTTGAAATTCGAGACCGGCGGCTTCGACATTAACTACCTCGACTTCGAGTTGAGCGGCGGCGCGGCTCCGGAGAACCCGCAGCATCTTCGCGTGACAGGGGAAAACTGAGCCCAGGATGACGTCGTCGAGGGCGCCCGGCTTTGACACGCGCCGGGTTGCGGCGGAGAAATAACGATGAAACAGGGAAGTTCGACGCACCACATCCCACCGGGTTCTCCCGGGAGGAATCGAACCTCTGGAATCGTCCTGACAGCGTTCCTGCTTTGCCTTTCCTTTGCCCAGGGAGCTCCGGAAATCAGTTCGATCAGTCACCCGACCAGGATCTCGAAGTTTGGGCGCTTCGAAGCCACTTTTCAGGTCGGCTCCACGGTAGCCGAGAATCTCCAGTGGCCCTACGACTCTGCCCCTCCCAACGGTATTCCGTCGGCAACGGGGATCTCGGTCGACGGCCTCTTCAGCCCGGACAACTGGGCGACCGTCTACGTCCAGCCTGCCTTCCTGCACGAATCCTTCGTAGACGAAGTCCGCGACGGGAAGCCCTGGCACTACCCTACCGGGCAGTACAGCTGGAAAGTCCGCTTTGCGCCCAACCGTGCGGGAACCTGGGCGTTTCGATTGAGAGCCCACGACGCGGGGGGCACCGTCGAGTCCACGCCCCAAACATTTGAGGTTGCGGAGTCTTCGTCCCCGGGCTTTGTCGGAGTGAGCCGGACCGATTCCCGCTATTTCGAATTTGACAACGGGACTCCCTTCCTGGGCCTCGGTTACCAGGCCGCCGCCGAACTGACCGAAGCAGACTTTCAGAAGATGGCCGCCAACGGGATCCAGTTTCTCCGCATGTGGTGGACGCCCGAATCGATTTTCGGATCGCAGTGGAACCCCTATTACGAGATCCGGAACCAGTACCTGGGCTACGTTCCACGCCCCGGTGTCCTTCCTTTTGAGGATGAAGTCGAGGGGAAGACCTCGATCAAGATGCGTCTCGACTACAAGCCGGACGGCAACACCAGCTGGTTCGATGCCTGCCGGGTGATCGGATACTGGGGAACTCCAACGGAGGTCAAACCGAACACCACCTACCGGGTGGAAGTCCGCTACCGTGGCTTTGGAATCACCGGACCGAGAGACACGGGACACCAAAACTATGGGCTGGTCGTCAAGACCGACGTCGCCTGGCAGAACTACTCCCGGGCATTCGACGCCGGGACCGGCTCCGCCGTCACCGGCTATGGCGGGAATACGCCATCCTCCTGGGGGACAATCACCGGACAATGGTTTTCGGGAACGAACAACTTTCTCCCCAAGTTCTTTCTGACGCTGGAAAACGTCCTCGCGGGCCAGGTCTACATCGACACCATTTCCATGCGCGAAGACCTGGGGGGCGGACATTTTGGGCCTGAAATTCTCCACAAACCGTCGATGGAGCATCAGAACTACTTTCAGCAACACAACTCTCATCACCTCGACCGCCTCGTCGAGATGGCCGAACGCAACGGGGTGTACCTGAAGGTGGTCATCCTCGAAAAGGGCGAGGTCATCTCCAAGAAGATCGATTTCGACGGTAACTTCGCCCAGGACAACGACGCCTTCTTCTTCGGGCGCGGACGGGAGGTCGGCAAGGTACGCTGGCTTCAACAGGCATGGTGGCGCTACCTTCAGGCCCGTTGGGGGTACTCCCCTTCGATCCACTCCTGGGAACTGCTCAATGAAGGGGACCCCTACAGCGATCAGCATTACATTCTGGCGGATGAATTCGGCAAGTACATGCATTGCCGGGTCTTTGGTCGAGCGGTTGGAACCGGCGACAGCGCGAAGTGCACGTATGACCACCCCAACGATCACCTGGTGACCACCTCTTTCTGGCACTCCCTTCCCGCCCAGCAGGTCTGGGAAAATCCGCGCTATCCCAACATCGACTACGTTGACGTTCATGCTTACGTCAGCACCGGTTGGATCCGGGACGCCGCCCTGGAGTCCGATGCAGCCGGCTACCACCTGGCCTACAGCAGTGCGTCCGCGCATTCTGGTCGATTCGGCCGCTTCATCTGCCCACCTCGCGGGCAAGCCGATTGTCCGTGGTGAGGCAGGACTCGATTTCCTCTCGGAGCAGAAGGAAAACCCCGCCCTGTCACAAGACCGGCAGGGCATCTGGCTTCACAACTTCCTCTGGTCATCACTCGACCCGGGAGCCCTCTACGAGCTGTACTGGTGGTCGGACAACCGGGAGAACCAGCCCGGCCCAGACGGACTCAAGGGCCTTCACGAGATCTACCGGAGCTTCGCTCGGTTTCTCGATGACCTGCCGCTAAACAACGGCTCTTACCAGGATTTGCGCGCCGCCGTTTCCAATCCCGGCCTGCGGGTGATCGGCCAGAAAGACCCAGGGGGAAGCCGGGCCCATTTCTGGATTCAGAACCGTTCCCATACCTGGAAAAACGCGCTTGGCGGGAGTTCCATTTCCCCCACCTCGGGGACTGTAGTCATTGGCGGTTTTGCTCCGGACTCTTCATACCGACTGGAACGGTGGGATCCCTACAGGTACCAGGAACCTGTCGGGCCCGTCTCCGAGTCCGAAATCGTCACCGATTCGGAGGGCAACCTGCTGATTCAGATCCGGGATCTGGCCGGCGACGTGGCCTTCAAGCTCAAGCCCGGCCAGGATACCGGTGGCACACCACAACCCGGCCCCCCCCGCAATCTTCGGATCGCACACCGCGACTAAGAAGATCCCTTGCCGAGCAAAGAGCCCAGAGGCCAAGATCCCGGCCTCCGGTCTCCCGCCCTGGTTTCCCTGGGTCCGGGATCGTCCGAGTTTGCCAAACGGCCCCGACATCGAAACCAGCCCTCAAATCAGGGCGGCGCCATTTCATGATCGTTCGAGCACAGTTCATCAATCAGTTCCCGAATCTCGACCTTCTTCTCGTCGACGTCGAATTTCTCACGGGCGACGGATCTCATCCGACGCTGCTGAGTCGATTTTTCGTCCGCCGAGGAAGATGCGTATGCTCGCAGCTTTCTTTTGAGTTCTTTGGCGGTGTAGTAGATGCAGTCTCCGGGAACGAGTTCTTCGGCTCCCTGCCAGCCATGCACCAGGGTGTAGCATCCCGTCGCCATCGCTTCGATCGGTGCCGCCTGGAGCCCTTCCGAGTAGCTGTGCGATATGAAGACATCGATATTACCGAGCCACTTGGGAGTGTCCTCAACATGTCCGTAGAAGGTGACAAGGTCTTCCAACCGGAGCTTTTCCACGATCGTTCGAAGAGCTTTTGAGTAATCGCCAAAGGAAGGATGGTCACCTCCACCAATATGGAGGTGGAAGTCATCGCCTTCCTGAAGCATCTCGGCCACCGTCAAAATCAGATCGTAGACTCTCTTTCTGGGGGTCAAGTGGCAGAGAATGCCAAGGTTTCCGCGATAGTCCCTTGGGGAGAAATGATAACGAGTCATGGAGGCGGAAGACGCGATCACCCGCGTCTTGGTGGCGTGATCGGGAAACCGGTCGTTGAATTCCCGCTGAGTGGCCTGGCTCACAAAGATCACTCGATCGACCCGGTCCCAGTTGATTCGGTCGGCCCACTCGTACAATTCATATCGGTGGAGCCGAGTCACGACCCGGCACGTCTTGGGAAGTCTCGTCGCATCGGCCAGCAAACCGCTTGCCCATTCAAAGAAGACCAGGTCGTTCGAAGCCAGAAAAACCTTCATATCCCGATTGAAACGATACCGGTTGATTCGGGTGTTGAATATCGGCCAGTGGACTTGCCTGCGCTTGAACACGCTGACTTCATAGTGGCGCTTCAGATCCTCGTGGATGTCAGCGAAGAAACGCCACGTTTCTTCGTTGGCAACCCCGATGCGAAACCTTGATTCATTCACTGATTCGGATCTCCCCCGGTCCGGCAACCCGAGTTGCCCCGTCGCGCGGTATCCGCTTTTCGAACTCGATACGCACGAATCGCTCCCACCACCTGCTCCAATTCCGCTTCGGTCAAGTCATTGTAGAAAGGGATGCGGAGGAGCCGGTCACTCACTGACTCGGTCACCGGGCAATCTCCTGATCGTCCGCCAAACCGCAGACCCATCTCAGAGAGATGCAGGGGAAGGTAATGAAAAACACTCAGAATCCCCCGCTTCTTGAGGTGATCGATCAGGCCTTGCCGGGCATCGAGCGAGGGAAGTATGAGGTAAAACATGTGATAGGACTGTTCGCAGTAATCGGGGACGATAGGCATCCGAACACCATTTTCGGCGGCCCAGTCCGTCAGTTGGTCCCAATAGTACTTCCAAATGTAGCTCCGGCGGGTTTGGATCTCGGCACGTGCCTCCAACTGGGCAAAGAGAAAAGCCGCGAGGATATCGGAAGGGAGAAAACTCGATCCGACATCGACCCAACTATATTTGTCTACCTCGCCCCGGAAGAAGCGACTCCGATTAGTTCCCTTCTCTCGGACGACCTCAGCCCGATCCAAGTAGCTCGAGTCGTTTATGAGGATGGCGCCACCTTCTCCACAGATGAAGTTCTTCGTCTCGTGGAAACTCTGGGCAGCGAAAGTCCCAAAAGTTCCCAGGAACCGCCCTTTGTACTTCCCGAAAAGGCCGTGGGCGTTGTCTTCCACCACGGGAATCCCATGGCTGGAAGCCACCCCTGTGATGTCGTCCATCTCACACCCGACCCCAGCATAATGAACCGGGACGATCGCCTTGGTTCGTGGCGTAATCTTCGATTCCAGCAGCTTCTCATTTAGATTCAGGGTGTCCTCCCGGATGTCGATGAAGACCGGCCGGGCACCCCGCAAGACGAAGGCGTTTGCCGTTGAGACGAAGGTATAAGACGGAACAATTACTTCGTCACCAGGCTCCAGCCGGAGCAGCAACGCCGCCATTTCGAGAGCATCCGTGCAGGAGGTGGTTAAAAGAACCCGAGGAACGCCCAAGGCCGTCTCCAGCAGCGAATGGCAGCGTCGTGTGAAGCCTGCATCGCCGGCTGACTTGCCGCTCAGAATCACTTGCGAGATGTAGAACAGTTCCCGCCCGATAAGGGTAGGCTTGTTGAAAGGAATCCTGATAGCTTCATTCATGGCAATGGGGACATCCCTGGAAATGGCTCAACTCCGAGGAGCAAAGTGCCTGCCGGCCCAATTACCGCCGCCGTTGTCTCTGACCAGGCGGATCACGGTTTCCGGATCGAAAACCCGCTGAATCGTCGAGCAGTGTCCGGAGTCCATATCGATGACCACGGCACACGCCATATTTGGCCGATGCCGGGACTGGCCGACCGAACCAGGGTTGACCAGCCATGGCCGCTGATTCGCCCTCAAAAAGGGACGATGCGTCTGACCGAAGGCAATCACGTCATAATCGAATTCGCTCAGTCCTTCCAGTTTGGGGCTATCCGAGTAAAGATAGTCATGTACTGGACGCCACGGACTGCCGTGAACCAGATTGAAGAGTTTTGGACCGATCTGACCGCCCCAGTTGACGGGCAAACTCGAAAGCCATCGGCGATGTTCGGGGTCAATGACTGCATCCGCGTAGTCGATGCCGAACTTCACGCTTTCATTGGCGTCAAGAGGGGTCCCATTCAGCAGAAAGTAGTCGTGGTTTCCAAGAATACAGAGGGCTTTCAGGTCGCGCAGCGCGTCGATTACCTCGTTCACCTGGCAGTAATAGCCCACCAAGTCTCCCAGGCAAACAACCTGGTCGGCCTCTGCCAGAACATCCGAGAGAGCCTTTAAAGCCTCGTGGTTGGCATGGATGTCACTGATAAGAGCCACTCTCATAGCAGCCTGCAATCCAACGGACAGAATCCTCCAGTTCGTGCCGCGGGTGGTAGTCAAGAGACCGGGATGCCTTTTCAATCGAGACGCTCCAGTTTAGATCGTCATCCCGATCCGGTACTCCTGAGAAAGCGACCCGCGACGAGGATCCCAGAGCACCGATTACCCTTTCAGCCAGCTCAAAGTTGGACACGCTCCGCCCTCCGGCTATGTTGAACAGGCCCGAAGCGCCTTTCTTGAGAGCCTCTTGAATCACCCATGCCACGTCGCGGACATCCACGTAGTCCTGACGCCGTCTCCCTCTGCCCTTCAATTCCAGTAATTCTCCTCTCAGGGCCCTCCTAATGAAAACTGAAAGGATTCGATTTGCAGGCATTCCGGGACCGATGGGAGAGGTAAGTCGGAGGACCAACGTTCTGATTCCCTGCCCGCCGGCAATTCGACACAGGTGTTCCCCGAAGAGCTTAGAGGCATGATACACGGATTCGGGCGCGATAGGATGATCCTCCGTGATCGGGAGGGTCCGGGGGAGACCGATTACCGGCACGCTCGACAGGTAGATAAACGCCACTGTTTTCCACTCCGAGGCAATTCGGAGCATGTTCTGGGTGCCCAGGCAGTTGGCAATGGTGACTTCGGAGGTAAAGAGCCCTCCATCCAGCACTGCTGCCGCGTGGAGGATTGCATCGCACCTGCCGAGATCCAGGATTGACTCTACACCGTGACGACTCCCAATGTCAGCTTCGAGGCTCGACGAGAACGCCGGGTTACCGGCACCATGCCGACTTACTCCACAGATCTCGTGTCCCTCCTCTACGAGCAACTCGGCGACCGTCCGGCACA
The DNA here is from genome assembly GCA_963777605.1 of uncultured Acidobacteriota bacterium. Classification (GTDB taxonomy): domain Bacteria; phylum Acidobacteriota; class UBA6911; order RPQK01; family JAPXNP01; genus CAVZRV01. The sequence goes on along the minus strand of CAVZRV010000023.1, from coordinate 6,288 downwards.
CATTACCTGTATGCCCTGAAATCAGGATTCTCATTTCGACATCCCAAAATCCTCGAGCTGGACTTCTTGGGAGGAGGGGCGGTTCAGAGTTCGTTCCTGCTCCAGTTCCCGGACCGCTTCGGCAGCCACATAAATCTCATTCCAGTACCGGAGGCATACTCCGTTCGTCACCTTGGGGAGATCTCTTGCCGGCTCGCCGATAATGTAATGACGGACGGCCTCTTCCACATCGTTAAAGCCAGCATGAGCGCGCATCGGCACAGTGCCTGAAAAGCGGACATTGACCTCGAAGGAGATCGACTGGCCGTCCACGAGCCGGGACTGGACATTACACGGGCCGAGAGGGTGGAGGGCCGTGACGACTTTCCTGGCCTCTTCCGCGACCTCGCGAAAATCCCCGATTTCGGCTCGATAGGTTGTCCCGTGCTCCAGGTCGCGACGCATCGTGATCACTCCTCGTACCCGACCTTCGCGGTCGGAGAAGGTGCCGGTCGTATATTCGCAGTCCGGATGGCCAAGCCGCTCCTGGAGCAGGTAGCGTTTCTTCCTGACCATGAGAGAGAGGTCCTCACGGTTGTTGATTTCGACTATCCCAACGCCCCCTCTTCCCGACCGGGGTTTGGCAATCAAAGGAAAGCCGCATCCATCGATAAGGTTTTCTACGGCCTCCAGGTCTTCCAAATTCGCGAACCGAGGAGTATTGAAAGAGTGTCTCTCGAGCCACTGGCAGAGGAGTAACTTATCCTGACCCAGTTCCAGGCAGCCTGGGGAACTGACCAGACAGACGGCTCCGGTCTCACGTTGGATTACATCCAGGTTCCGGGCCAGCACTTGGAGGACCGGTTCCACTCCCGACAGGATCCCGTTAACCCCTTCTTTCCTGCAAGTTGTGACCAGCCAATCCAAAAACTGCGGATCCGTAGCCCGTGGAGAGAGGTAGGAACGATCCACCATGTAGAGTCCGGCAGAAAGCGGGGAAATGCAGGCTCCTATCACCCGGACATTAAGACTGGATCGCGCCAGTGCCTTTAGAATGCCTTGGCTCACATTCCCTCCCACCCCAAGCACTAACAGGCAGACGTGCGAATTCATTCTGTTTCCAGACTACCGAGAGACAGCGTTGAAGCTACTTTGAGCCGATCAGTCCGAGGAACGGCCCAGTGAAAGCAGCAGGGAATAGAGCCCCCGGTTTCCAAGGTACGTCGCGTCATGAAAGACCGCTTTGACGGCGGTCCTGAAACACTTGAAACGTTGGTTTTCGCGGTGTGCCGCCAATGCCCGGTTGAAGTGATATCGTCCCCGCACTCGTCTCACCAGGCCGGGAAAGAACTCTTTTAGGTCCCGCGCGAGGCTCTGGAGATGCATCTCGGCGGATTGAGCTCCGTATGCCAGCTCGTAGCAGTGCAATTGATGGGAAATATCGGAAAGGATCTCGTCGCCCGGAATATAATCTGACGGCAGAGAGGGAAAGGGAAGCGGGTTCGACCGGTTCCAGATGGCATTGCGACAGAAGACCGTCAAGAAGACATGGCCTTCCATCAACGCCTGTTCCTTTTTTGACGGACGAAGTTCTATAGGCAGGTCTTGGAAAATAGCCCTCAGCGTTCTGCCTCCATCCCCGGCTCCGGGGCTCAGCGCCTTCCGAAAGAGCTGATCGACGATCCTCGGAGGAGTTCCGTATGAGAGAGCCGGGAATTCCTCCAATGCATTTCGCAGGAGAGTGCGTCCCGTCTCGGGCTCACCCTGGGAAAATGCGGAATAGATCCAGACCAGGAAAGTTTCCGAAAAGGCCAACCAGCTAAGTCGCCGAACCGCTTCCGGACACCGCGCGTCGGACAGGATGAGTTCCTGGCACCGCCTCTCGGCCTCACACCGCCCAATCAGGTCGCTCAGGATTCGTCCTTCGTGGTAGCGACGGTAATTGAGCACCCGACCCACGTTCTCAATTCGGCAGCCCGAGAGAGCCATCCGTCCCCAGATGATGAACTCGCCTCCGTTGAAGATGACTTGACTTCCGCGTCGACGGGCAAAGCTGTCATCCCAGACGTCCTCTCGAAGTGCCCATTCCCTTCGCACTACCGCATCACTTGGCGATATTGGAAAGCCGAGGATTAGATCGGACAAACTTACATTCTCGGGCGGATTCCAGATGCCCAGTATTTTCTTGGACGGAAACTCGACATTGAATCGGGCATTGCAGCTGCTCCCGACTTCAGGTCGGGCATTCAAGAACTGAACATGGCAGGCAAGCTTCTCGGGGTGAAAGATGTCGTCTTGATCGAGAAAAGCGATGAAGCGGCCCTTTGAAGCAGATACTCCCGTCCTTCGCGCCGCAAAAGCCCCCTGGTTTTGATTGTTCCGCAGGTACTTGATTCGGGGGTCGCCAAACGCCTGCACCACTTCCGTCGTGTTGTCGGGAGAGCAGTCGTCGACCACAACGATCTCGAAGCCTTCAAAAGTCTGCCCCAACACACTCCGGATTGCCTCGGGCAGGATAACAGCTCCGCCGTAGGTGGGGATGATGACACTGACGGTCGGCGATTGGGTCATGGTAAATAGCTGAGATCAGATGATGTCTGCAAATCTAAATTCGACTCGCTTGAAGATCCAGTAGCCCGCGATAAAGACCAGCAGTGATGGCGCCGCGGAAATCAGCAACTGTAACCCCGGGACCTGACCGTGAAGGAGGGCCCCCCGGTAGGATTCGATGATTCCAGCCATCGGGTTCAGGTAGTAGTAGGGCCGGTAGGCTGCGGGGATCATCGAAACAGGGTAGAGGGTCGGTGAGGCATAAAACCAGAGCTGTATTCCGAGCACGAGAATCGACCGGACATCTCGAACAAAAACATTGGCTGCGCTGAGCAGAAGTCCGAGGCCGATCACCAGCATCAAGTGGACGGCCAGAATGACCGGGATCGAGAGCAGAGCAGGGATCGAAATGTCGACCCGGTAAACCAACATCAGCAGAACCACAATTGATGACGCTACGGCAAAGTCCAACAGTCGCGCCAGCATGGCGGCTATGGGCAGGATCTCTCTTGGGAAGTAGATCTTGGTCACCAGGCTCATATTCTCAACGATAGAATTGGACATATCCGTCAGAGACATGGCCAGGAAAGTCCAGGGAACGATTGCGACGTAGGAGAAGATGATGTAGGGCGTGTCGCCCGTATCCACGCGAACAACGAACGTGAAAACGACGGTGAAGATGGCAACCTGTCCCGCCGGTTGCAGAATGGCCCAAAGCCAGCCCAGCACCGACTGCTGGTAGCGGGAACGGATGTTACGTCGAGTCCATTCCCAAAGGAGATCGCGGGAGCGCAGAATGCTAGGCGCGTGAGCCAGGTCAACATTTGCCATTGTAGTTTTAGAGCCCCTGAGTCCGAAGATCTCCTGAGTGCGACCAGATTGCTTTCGGCTCGTAGACCCCGCTTTCATCTTCGTAGTTCCAAGCCGAGCCCTTGACATGAAACCATTCCGAACGGGCGGGACCGGGAGTCAGACTCAAGGCATCCTCGTGGTTCAGAAAATAGGCTTCGACAAAGTAGGTCCCCGTAATCAGTTGAAGCGGTTCGAGCCGGACCGTCACCCGCCCCGACCCCTTTCTGAGTTCCAGCCGGCAATCGGCATGGCGACTCCGCAACATACAGCACTTGATCCCGTCGGAGCGGATGATGAATAGAGACATCTGAACTTTGCCGAGGTCACTCTCTGCGATGTAATCTACCTGTACTTCCGCAGCCTCCGAGCTCTTCAATCGTCCCTCCGATTCGTTACCGCCGGATACCCGTACACGGCTGATCGCTACTCCGAGGGTTGAAGAGCTCTTCTCCCCACCCAGATCCCGCTCTAGCTTTCGGGCCCGATCCGCATGGAGATCCGACTCGTAGGCCTCCAGGATCCGATCTGTCCTCCCCGCGAGCCGGACCGTGCCGTCCCGAAGATAAATCGCCTTACGGCAGACGGCCTGCACCATATACAGGTTGTGGGAAACGAAGATGATACTTGTACCCCGATCGAGAAGTTCCTGGATGCGGCCCAGGCACTTCTGTCTGAATGCGGCATCTCCAACTGCCAGCACTTCATCGACAAGCAAAATTTCCGGATCAATGCAGGCCGCTACGGCAAAGCCGAGCCTGACCGTCATCCCCGACGAATAACGTTTGACCGGAGTATCGATAAAGCGACTCAACTCGGAAAAGTCGACTATCTCATCGAACCGCTCCTCAATTTCAACGCGCTTCAGCCCCAGGATCGTGCCATTGAGAAATACGTTTTCCCGTCCGGTCAATTCCGGATGGAAACCGGCCCCTAGTTCGATCAGGGCAGAGAGCCTGCCGTTAATCTCGATCGAACCGGAGGTCGGCTTGGTGATGTTGGCCAAGAGCTTCAGGATGGTAGTTTTGCCGGCTCCATTGGGTCCTACCAACGCCAGAGATGCTCCGGGCTCGAGCTCAAAACTCACGTTCCGCAGGGCCCAGAGATAGGCCTTCTCTGGCGGCCCCGAATTCGAGGCAGACCGGCCCCGCCGCCGGATCCAGTTGGAGACCAGGCTGGGAAGGCTCGTCCGGGTAAGTCCCAGGTGGTAGCCTTTCGAGACCTGATCGAAATAGACTAGTCTTTCCGCACGATTGGTCGCCCCTCGGAGTGAAGACTCACTCATCAGTTCCGTTCCCGACCTGGACAGGTTGAACCCGCAATCTTTCTCGAATTGAAGGTAGTCGCCAACTGAGCTTGTCCATCCCACCGAGCAACGTTTTGCCGAACATCACGGTATAGTAGCCCAAACAGAAAGAAATCAAAGGCGTGCCCCCGACCGATGCTCACCAACGGCCGCCATTATTCTCTCGATGCTCCTGTGGAAGGTAAGACGGCTGGTGACCAATTCGTACGCTTTCTCGACGATTTCTGAACGTTCTCTCTCGTTCTTGATGTAATACAGTATCGAACTCGAGATCTCGCTCACAGGGGACGAGATGTAGTGAACGTTCGGCTGAAATTCAGGGCAGTGGTCGAGAAGAGGCTCCGAAACGATCAGCGACCGGTTCGGAGCCGCGATGGCAAATCGCGAAAAGTTGTCATCGTACCAGGTTCTCGTGATGTTCAAAGTGATCTTGGCACGGTTGAGAAGGATGGTTCGCTCCCGGCCAAAAACAAATGGGTTCTCCTCACTATCCACCATGTGAACTTCCACACCCTCATTTGAGAGCTCTGTGCGAATCCGGTCCAACAAGCGGCTTCTCCGGCTAGCGCCCCTTTTGCCCATCCAAAGCACATCGATATCTCGATTGAGTTTCAGGTCTTCGTACCAGGCCGGCACACTTCCCCATGGCGCAACAACCACCGGGATGCCCCGACTTCTGTAGAGTCGTGCATACACCTCGGAAGAATCGGCATAGACATCCAGGAGACCTCTTCGCCATGCAAAATGATAGTCTCCCACATATCGGAATCTCAGGATTCGCCGGTTCATGCGAGAACCAATTGAGCCGAGAAATCTGCGATCACCGAGCAGGTTACGACCGACCCATGATCTCGCAGACGACAGAATCAGGGTTAACGGAAGCGGGATTCGGAGATCGGGAAATCCTTCGGTGTTCCAGTGGACAACGGTAGGTCGAGGGGTCAGTAGCGCAGCCTCTTCGAGGCGCGGAACGATCTCTCCATAGGGAGCAAATAGAAAGACAACGTCCACATGCTGAGGAATATGCTCTTGGGGGCCGAAGAAAGCCACGGTGTGCCCGAGCATTCCGAGCTCATGTCCGATAGCCCGGGAAATTTCGTCCCAAGTGTCGCTCCATCTTATTACCGCAATCTTAAGTCTGCCGTCTGCCAAGACTGTCCTCCCGTCTCAGACTTTTCGGGCTGGAGTTCCTCGCTTGATCGATCACGACCAGCCCGGTGCCACAGACTAGAGCGCGTTCGGGCCGGAACTGAAACCGGCTCCCTTCAGGAGGATGGCAGGAAGAGTTGCGACTACTTCTCTGAAGGCTTCTCAATTAGCGGTCTGACCTGAATGCCATTTTGTTTGATTCGCTGCAGCCCACATCCATTTTCAACGAACCCTCAACCAGTTCGATGAACGCTCTCCCGAGTACCTGCCAGTCGTACTTTTCGACGACCAGCTTTCTGGCATTGGCTGCAAGCAGCGCGCGAAGTTCGGCATCCTGGAGAAGAGTCACACAGGATGACCGGACTTCAACTGGAGTATCTGCAATCAAGAGATGCTCTCCGGCTTTTACATCCAGCCCCTCCGCTCCCTTTGAGGTGGAAACGACCGGGACCCCG
>CAVZRV010000022.1:0-4957 GCA_963777605.1 uncultured Acidobacteriota bacterium | reverse complement strand
AGCGTCGTTTGGGCGCTCGTGTCCGCGAAGCCGATTCTGGACAGTGACGGCAACTTCGACGGCTCGTTTGCCATGCTGACCGACATCACCTCTCGAAAGCAGGCGGAGGAGGCCCTGAAGCAGCGGATGGAGTTGCGGGATCAGCTTGCTCAAATCGCTGCTACTGTGCCGGGGATGATCTATTCGTTCCGTCTCCGGCCCGACGGTTCGTCCGAAATGCCGTTCGTCACGCCGATGATCGAGGAGTTGTTCGGTCTGCCCCCCGAGGAGGTGGCCGAGGACTTCTCCCCCGCCTTTGAACTGATGGATCCGGAGGATCTCAGAAGGGTCAAGGCAAGCATCGCCGAGTCAGCCCGGTTGCTCACTCCATGGCGAGAGACTTTCCGGTTGCGTCACCCCCGCAAGGGTGAACTCTGGCTGGAGGCGAACTCGCTTCCCCGCCGAGAAGCGGATGGAAGCGTTCTCTGGCATGGATTCGTCCAGGACATCACCGACCGCAAGCGAGTCGGGCAAGCGCTGGAAGAAGAGGCTGTCCGCCGGCGCATTCTGATCGAACAGTCCCGGGACGGGATCGTGGTACTGGATGAAAACGGGAATGTGTACGAGGCCAACGAGCGGTATGCGGAGATGCTGGGGTACACGCCCGAGGAAGTCCGCAAACTCCACATCTCAGATTGGGAGGATCAATACAGTCAAGACCAGGTCGAAGAGATGCTTCGAACGGTGGACTCCGATGGGGATCAGTTCGTGACTCGACACCGGCGCAAGGACGGCTCCTACTACGATGTTGAGATCAGTACCAACGGCGCGATTGTTGAGGGGCGCAAGCTGATCTTTTGCGTCTGTCGGGACATCTCTGAAAGAAAGCGGGCCGAGGCGGCGCTCTGGGAGCGCAACGAGCAGCTTCGGTTGTTCGTCGAGCACAGTCCGGCCGCTATCGCCATGCTCGATCGGGACATGCGGTACATCATCGTTAGTCGCCGGTGGCTGACCGACTACGAGTTGCCCGAACAGAATCTCGTCGGCCGGAGCCACTACGAGGTTTTTCCCGAAGTCCCGGAACGTTGGAAGGAGATCCACAGGCGTTGCCTGGCGGGGGCCGTGGAACGATGCGAGGCCGATCCGTTCCCCCGGGCAAATGGGACCGTGGACTGGGTGCGCTGGGAGATCCGACCCTGGCATGCGGGCGGAGACGAAATCGGGGGGCTGATCATCATGTCGGAGGTGATTACCGACCGGATGAACGCCGAACTCGCGCTCGAGCAGAGTGAAGAGGAGTTTCGGGCGATGTTCGAGGTGGCCTCCATCGGGATGGCCCAGGCCAATCCCCGGACCGGCCGGTTCGAGCGCGTGAACCGGAAGCTGTGCGAGATCACCGGCTATTCGGAGGACGAACTGCTGAGAATGCAAATCGCCGACTTGACGCACCCGGACGACCGACCTCTCGACAACGATCTGTTTCAGGAGGTTCTCCGGGGCGAAGCACCCAGCTACCACCTCGAAAAGCGTTACATCCGGAAAGATGCCTCCGTGGTCTGGGTGAACGTCAATATGACGGTGCGCTGGGACGATACCGGACAGCCAATCCGCACCATGGCGACTATTGAGGACATCACCGAGAGAAAGAGTTCGGAGGAGGCTCTCCGGGAGAGCGAGGAGCGTTTCCGCAGCACTCTCGACAACATGCTCGAAGGGTGCCAATTGATCGGGTTTGACTGGCGTTATCGCTACATCAACGTGACTGCTGCAAAGCAGGGTTACACCGACGTGGAACACTTGGTGGGCCGGACCATAATGGAGTGCTATCCCGGTATCGAGAACACCGAGATGTTCTCGGCATTGAAGAAGTGCATGGTCGAGCGCGTGCCGCAGGAGATCGAGAGTGAATTCGTCTTCGCAGACGGTGCGAGAGGGTGGTTCCAGTTGCTCGTGCAACCGGTTGCTGAAGGAATCTTCATTCTCTCGGTCGACATCAGCGACCGGAAACGGCTCGAAGCCGAACTGCGACAGTCGCAGAAGCTCGAGGGAATTGGTCAATTGGCCGGGGGGGTGGCCCACGACTTTAACAACATCCTGGCTGCCATCATGATGAACCTGGATCTTCTAAACATGACACCGGGCATTGACGACGAGACTCGCCAGGCCCTCAAAGATCTCGAAGAAGAGGCCCACCGTGCGGCCTCATTGACCCGGCAGTTACTGATGTTCAGCCGCCGCTCGGTCCTCGACATGAAGCCGCTGGACGTCAACGAGACGGTTGCCAACCTGCTCAAAATGCTACGGCGCCTGATCGGAGAGCACATCGACCTCCGATTTGACGGGAAAACGGCTCTGCCGCTTGTCGAAGCGGACGTCGGGATGGTGGAACAGATCCTGATGAACCTGGTGGTCAATGCCCGCGACGCGATGCCCAAGGGCGGGCGGGTCACCATTTCAACCGATATCAGAGAACTGGACGCCACCGAGGTTGAAGGCCGGGGAGATCGAGAGAACGGCCGCTGCGTCTCGCTTGCTGTGTCCGATTCAGGATATGGAATGGACAAAGTGACCATCAAGCGAATCTTCGAGCCTTTCTTCACCACCAAGGAGATCGGCAAGGGGACCGGCCTCGGCTTGGCTACCGTACACGGGATTGCGGCACAGCACGGGGGTTGGGTGGAAGTCGAAAGTGAGCCGGGTCAGGGTTCGACTTTCCGGGTGCTCTTGCCGGCACTCGAACGTAAGACAACGGAAGAGGATGAGCCGAAAGTACCGACGCCCGTTCAAACGGGAAGTGAATGCATTCTGGTTGTGGAGGACGAAGTTACCCTTCGCCGCTTGGCGGCCCGAACGCTCAGCCGCCTCGGATACCAGATATACGAGGCGGCCAACGGGCAGGAAGCAATGGCTGTGTGGCAGAGGCACGGAACGGAAATCGATTTGGTGCTCACAGACATGGTGATGCCTGAGGGGATGACCGGACTCGAACTGATCGTGCGTCTGCGGAAACTGAAACCTTCATTAGCCGCTATCATTGCCAGCGGTTACAGCACGGAGATGGTCCAGTCGGGAGCGCTGACCCGGGAGGGGGTTCTCTACCTCTCCAAGCCGTTCAAGATGGCGGTTCTCGCCAACGTCGTGAGAGACTGCCTCGACCAGAAGAAGCAGGGCTGAGCCAAACCCCGGCTTTGTCAAGTTGAGCCGTGGTCAGCGACAATTGCTCCATACGATCAGGGGCGAACGCCACTACCTATGGCTGGCGGTCGACCAGGACGGCGATGTTATCGATATTCCGGTCACGAAGCGCAGAGACCGTCTGGGCGCTCCACGCTTCTTTCGAAAGGCACCCGAGCACCAAGGCCGGGTGCCTTTGCAGCTTCCAATCAACCCGAAGTGTTCATCTCACGCACTGCGGTACTGTCAACTTAACTCGCTGAGGGCGAATCGGTGATACAGCCGAGGAGAAGAAAGGGGTCGCATGAGCGGCCGCAGGACACAAACAGGAAAGACGGTCATGTGACCAGATTTCGCAGGACGGGCTAAGCCATTGAAAAGAAAGTGGCGCGCCCGGAGTGATTCGAACACTCGACCTACGGATTCGAAGTCCGGCGCTCTATCCAGCTGAGCTACGGGCGCACGGACGTGATTTTAGAACATCCAGGCCGCATCAGCCAACTCTCTGCCAAGAGGCTGTGCGTGACTCTGTGTGTGACTCTTCCTCGAAACGCCCTCGCGGGCCCGCTCAAATGCACGCGTCGCCTCCCGCTCACTCTTGCCGGCGCTGACCGGAAAGTACTCGCTGAAAATCGCTTCGGGATCTTTCGCTTCGGCACTGACCAGCGGTTTTCTCGCCGTCCAGGACCATCTCAATTCCAGCTACTCGGAGACGCCACGTCGGTGTCCGGAGGGACTTAAAGCAAGACCTCTCCTGCTGATCTTGCAGCGACGGCCCGCCCTCTTCTGGGTGAGGAAGTCGAACCGCCGTCGATTCCGATCAATGAGCCGAGAGGACTGCGGAGATCATTGCGTCGGCTCTCCCTGCATGAGCAACGGGAGTCGCGTCAATGAGGAGTCGCCCGGTGTCGCCCGAACCAGTCGAGAACATGCCGGTCCCTTTCGTCCGGGCGCTGCGACAGGATGTGATCCGCCCCGTCGAAGATGATCAGCTCGTAGGTCCTGTTGAGTTCCTGAAGGCGTAACGCGAGCTTCAGGGTCTGTTCGGGGGGGACGCTCCGGTCTGCCGATCCGTGCATGAGCAGCAGAGGCGTGCGGATGGACTCCGCCCAGGACAGGGCCGACCGACGTCCCAGGATCTCTTCCTGGTGACTCTGGAAGTCCGGCCAGATCTGTGCGGCGAGAGGCTGATACCGGGCGGGATCTGATTCGAGGAGGGCGTTCAGATCGGTAAAGGCTCCGAAAACGGCGGCGGCTCGAGCCGGGAAACCCTCCCGCAGGGCCTGGAGCACCATCATGCCGCCGCGCGACTCCCCGTAAAGAAACAGATTGTCGGCATCGATGAAGTCCAGTCTCTCTACCAACGGGACCACGTGGAGCAGGTCGTCGAGGTCGGCACCGCCCATTTCGTCGCGTCCTTCCCCGCCGTCGCTTCCCCGATACATTGGGGCCAAGACCACATAGCCGGCTGTTGCGAGCCGGTGGAACATCGCGATCAGTTCCGGTGCGACATCGCTCCGGACGTAACTTCCCCGATTGAAAACGATCGCGGGGTAGCCTCCTGAATCGGTCTGCTTTGGTCGGTAGACATAGCAGATCACCCGAAGTCCATCGCTCAGGTAGGTGATCTTCCGGAATTCGAAACGCTCATCTCTGAGAGAGGCTTCGTATTCATTCTCCGGTGCATACCGCTCGACGTCGGTCGTCTCAGCGGCTCTCCGGTAATCGGGAAAGCTGTACGCCGGGCGGGCGACGATGCGGCCGTTGTCTTGGGCCTGGCTACCTGCGCTCATCGCAGGTGCGG
>CAVZRV010000021.1:0-9568 GCA_963777605.1 uncultured Acidobacteriota bacterium | reverse complement strand
GACTGGATCAGCTTACCGCCAAGTCTCCGGCCCCCTTGCAGGCCGGCAAGGATGGGAAATACCCGATCCCCGAACCGGGGATCAAGATTGATCGCGAGTATTAGCCGGTCGGTTCGCTCTGACGCGCTCATTTGGTCTGAACGCATGACGACCTAAGTCTGCGGGCGCGCCCGCAGACTTAGGTCTGGGCTATCGTCGAGCGATTGGGATCGACCGTGAAGAGGCCTCGGTGATCGAGTGTTGGGTGATTCCTTTACGCGATACTAAGATTCGGGCCTATAGAAATCAGGCCCATTCCGCACCAGAATGTCGTTTTCTACGCTCAAGGCGCCTCCTTCGATGGCATTCTGCCGAGCGGCGATCCGTTCCGACCACGTGTCGACGATTCCGGATAGCTTGGCGACTCCGTCTTCTACCTGCACTTTGACCTCGTCACTGTTAACGAAAGGCGACCAGAAAAGTTCGTCGCGAATGTCCTTTGAGATCTCCCAGTCCGATTTTTCGGTGTAGAAGAAGGGTTCAGAGATGTTGATCCGATTGTCCACCGCTACGACTCCATTCACCCGAGAAGCAACCTTCTCGGCCTGTCGCCGTTCGAATCTGCTGTCGACGACCCCCCACAAGGTCACTTCGCCGTTGAACGTGGAAACGTCGATTTCGTAGCTTTCGAGGTAGGGATCGGTCTTGATTTGTTGCTCCACCTTGCTGGTCAGCACGGTATCCCGAAGTTTGTTGTCCGGTCGAACCTGGACAAGGTTCTTGACCCGGTAGACGCCGACCACGTTGGATGCGTCTTCTTCGGCCGCCCGTTTGGCCAAATTGCTCGTGACCGTGCCGGAAAGCGTGACCACTCCGGCCTCAACTTCGATGTTTGGCTGGAAGGACAGGACTCGCGGATCCTGGTAGAAAGCAGCTTTGAGAGCCTGTTTGATGTTGCCGGCCGAAACGAACTCATACTTGGTCTTTCTGAACTCGGGGTCTCGCGCCCATTCCTTGACGTCGAGGTCTTCGGCATTTACAGCCTGAACGCCATAAACCCAGGCGTCGAAAATTGCCCGGCTCTTTTCCGAGGCGCTCCCGACTGTTCCGGAGAGCTCGACTGTGCCGTTGTTTACCGCGACTTTAACAAGTCCATCATCGACGTGAACATCCCAGCGCAGGGCTTGCTTGATCTCGGTTTGAACTTCCGTGTCGGACCGGCGCTGGTCGGTCCTGATTTCGACGTCATTGGTGAGGTCGCGGACACCTCTGACTCCCTTGGCTACGAGTCCCGCGAGGTATTTCTCTCGCCAGGAGTCCACTTGGCCGGTAAGTGTTACGACGCCTTGGGTCACCGAAGTGCCGATCTCGTAAGATTCGGTTGCGGGATTGTTGAGTAGAGCGTCTCTTAGATCGACTTCGATGGCACGGTCACTTCTGGCGACCGGTAGTACGCTGATCTCATTGATGACCGCCCGAACGCCCTTGACGCTCTCGGCAATATTAGTTGCGCGATCTTTCGCCAGGATGTTATTGACGACACCGGATAGGGTTACGATACCCGAACTGGTTTTTGTGTCGATGTTGTGCGCCTTGACACCTGGTTCGATGGTTAGTGCCGTTTCAATTGCCTGTGTAATGTCATTATCAGAAAGGCTCGTATCCCACTGCTGTCCAAATTAGCGACGATTTGAGAACCACCCCCGCGTCCTGACTGGCTTTCCGACTCGATTTTCTCGTTGTCCATGTCCAGGCCTCCGATTCTGCTGTCCGGATTACGCGAAGGGGAGACTGGTCTGAGCGACCTCCGGCAGTTCCGGTGGGGACTCGAAGGGCTCGTTCAACCAGGTCGACAAGTCGCGATGCACGAACAGGTTCATGCGCAACAGCGCCGCCAGATTGGACAGGGACCAATCATAGGTCGACTTCAACTGCAGGAAGCGAAGGATCAGCATGGAGATCAGTGCTGTCCAAATTTGAGTCTTCAATGCGTTCGGGCTGGTGCCGACGAAGGTCTTGATCTTCAGGTTCTGCTTGAGGGCCTTGAACATCAGCTCGATCTGCCATCGTTCCTTGTAAATGGCCGCGATGGTCGCCGGGACGAGTTTGAACAGGTTGGTCAGAAACCGCAGGCGTCCCTGGACGGGATCGTCGATTTCGACGAGGCGGAAGCGACAGGGCCGTCCTTGGTGCAGGAGGCCGTAGAGATGGATGATCTGATCGGAGACGACGGGAGAGTTCTCGGGCAGCGGAAGCTGCTTGACCACCCCGTAGTTGGCGTTGCTTTTCAGCCGGGTGACGAAAAAGACCCCCTGCTCGGTCAGGTCTGCGTACCAGCCATAGTCGGTATAGCCCCGGTCGAAGACGACAATGGTCCCCGCTTCGAAGTGCAGCTCCCGGCCGGCCGTCAGATCGGAAACGGCGCCTTCGGTGATGCAGGCGAACTTCGGCAAGTAGCCGTCGTGATCCAGCAGGAGATGGAGTTTGACGGCCCCTTTGGTGCGCTGGAACCGGGCCCAGTCGAACAGCGATGCACACAGATCGATCACGGTGGCGTCCAGACTCACCAGCGGATTCTTGAACCGAAACGGCTTGCGACGGCGACCGACGGTCAAGGTCCGACAGCGATCCAGCAGACAATGGAACACCTGCTCGTAAAGCTCCCAGGGACGGTGCTCGTTGGCATAGGACAGAGTCGAGCGCTTGGGGATCCGGATCCCGAGGTGGCTCAATTTGCCTTCGCAACTGGCCAGCCCACCGCAGATTTCCCGCAGGCTTTGGGCTTTGCCCAGGTGGCAGAACAGCATGGAGACGAACTGGGTCCAGCAGCCAAAACCCCGGGCGTGACGCTCGGCTTTGGTCTCTTGGACCAGTTTCTGGAACTCGAGACGCGGAAAAAGCTGGAGAAGTTGGCTGAAGATGCTGCAAAATCGACTCACGGCTGAGCTCTCCCTTCCGATTGGATCTGGTTTGGCAACCCAATCGTACGAGGAGCGGCTCAGCCGCTCAATCCTGAATTTCTAATTTGGACAAGAGTGCTCGTATCCCCGAAGACGATGCCTCCGGTGAGTACAGTAATGAACAGAATTATTATTGCTAAATGAACTTTATGATTTGTCAATCTTTTATCAATCTTCATAAAGTATTTATCCTCCTTTTCCACCCGGCGGGCTGCGTATCGGATCGCAGAGCCGACGGGATTTACTTCAATTTATTATCGGTTCATGCTCGTTTCACGTGTCTATAAGTTGAGCCACGCGACAATAGAGAACCATTAATTAGTATTAATTATGCCTTCTCCTAAAGGAATCCTGAAAGGGCACAAGCTGCCAACCGGAGCCACAGACTGTGCGGTGAATGTACACACATTTGCCACAATCTTAATCTTCTGAGTTGAGTCGGCAGGCAGCGGAGTGTCGAGGCCTCTTGACCGGCGGGCCTGGTCCGAATAGCATCAGTGCCACGATGATTTTAAATGGCTGGTTCCCAAAGCGCCCCCTGTTTCTCCGCTGCCTGGTTCTTTGGCTTGCCGCCGGTGCCTCCGCCTTCGGAGGAGAGGTTGAGTGGCGCCATCTTTCCAGTGCTACGGGAGACTTGCCGGTGCCCCCGGGCGGTTCGAAGCAGCAGACCGGGGTCGTGATCGGGGACTTCGACGGCGATGGAATCGACGGTTTCATCGTCAGTTTCCGGCAGAAGCCGCCGGCGCTGGTCTGGTATCGACGCGAAGGGACCGAATGGAAGCAGTACATCATCGAACCGGATTACCTGACGGTCGAGGCGGGCGGCGCCGTGCACGACATTGACGGGGACGGGGATCTCGACGTGGTGTTCGGAGGAGACTGGCAGAGTCCGGAGGTCTGGTGGTGGGAGAATCCGAGCCCTTCATTTGACCCGGTAAAACGGTGGCGGCGCCGCCTCATCAAGTCGGGTGGCGAAAATCAGCATCATGACCAGGCTTTCGGCGACTTCTTGGGGATTGGGCGGGATCAACTCGCGTTCTGGAACCAGCAGGCCAAGACAATTTTCCTGGCCCGAATTCCTGCCGATCCCAGGAGGGCCGAATCTTGGCCTTTGAGCACCATCGTTTCCGGTGCAGCGGCCGCCTCCACGCCCTACACCGAGGGAATGGCGGCCGCGGACGTTAATGGTGACGGGAAGGTAGACTTGCTGGCCTACGACTCCTGGTTCCAGGCCCGTTCGGATGGCACCTTCGAGCGCATTCAGGTCGCCCCGGTGGGTGGTCTGATTTTCGCCGGTAAGTTCAAGCCGTCTCCCTATCTTCAGATTGTGACCTCTCCGGGGGATGGAGGGGGTCCCGTTCAGATCCACGAATGCAGGGGCGATCCCACTGACCCGAGCGCCTGGGTGGGACGAACCCTGCTGGATCGTGAAGTGGTGCACGGGCACAGCCTTCAACTCGGTGACATCGACGGCGACGGGAACCTGGACATTTTCGTGGCCGAGATGGCCAAGTGGCATGAGCAGCAGGTAGAGTCGGACAATCCCAACGCTACGGCCTGGATTCTCTATGGGGATGGTGAAGGCAATTTCCGGAAAACAATTCTAATCAGGGGGAACGGCTGGCACGAAGCCCGGCTGGCCGACCTGGACGGGGACGGGGACCTGGATATCCTGAACAAGCCATACACCTGGAAAACCCCGAGGATTGACATCTGGGTCAACGAGGGTTCGAAGTAGTACGAGGTGGCCGGCTCGTCGAGCCGGCCACCTTTGTGAACTTTCGCATGGTCTTGAAGGCTGACTTTAGCTCAGTCAGGATTAACTCATATCGTTAACGGCTTCCTCTTCCATCTTGAGCCTGGACTGCATGTAGTCGAGTGTCTTGTCGAGGCTGTCGGAGAAGCGGCTCATCGCGGCAATGTTGGCCTGGTACTGCTTGTCGAGCATGAGTTTGGTCGAACTCCTCAAGGTGTCGACTCGATCAATTGCACTGTCAAGTTCAGCCGCAAGTTCTTTTGCCCGGGTGTGAATGCGTTTAACAGCTTGCTCCGTCCATCTCCAGTCTTTAGCCTGCTTTTCGAGTTGGGGAACTATTTTTCCGAAATCGTTCAACTCAGCCTTGGCCTGCTCGAGTTCGAAGCCCTGCGACCGAAAAGACGGCATGGGTTCCGTTGCAAGCGCGTTCACCTCGGCAGCGTGTTCACTGATCTGGGCGACCAGGATGTCCATCCTGCGCAAAGTCCGCTGCATCTCTTCGTCCTTGTTGGTCGGGTCAAAAGATCCCGCCAGCGCCATGGCCGAAAAGAGAAACGCAATGGAAATTGCTGTTATTATTCGTGTTGATAAGGAACTATGGACTATTTTATTTAGCATAGTAATGGTCCTCCTTTGCTTAGATTCATATGGACCAAGTCCAACGGTATTGAAGCGCGAACTTGGATTTAAAAGTTAATCAATATACTGCTATTATGGCGTGTATGAGATTGTTTAAGAAATGGCACAACCTGCCAAATATATGCATAGACTGTGATGGCTTTGTGGTGATAAATACTACAGTTCTGCTGGTGGGAACTCTGAGCCAATTCTGCGGGAGTCCCGGGGTTGAAGTGACTTGAACAGGCTCTTTCCAGCCGCCGAGGACTCCGCAGGTTGTTCAGGTACCCGTACAACCAGGGTTTCAGCAGCAGTTCCGTACCATAGTGTGGTCGACCCTGTGCCTCGTTCCACCTCCGCCCACGCTTTCGCGGCCGCCGGACCATTCACAGAGTGAAACTGGTTTCGGGTTTCGGGTGCCGAGTTTTTGGGATTTCATTCCCGCTTCCCGCTTCCCGATTCGTCCAAGTGAAGTTTCAAGTCAGTCGGGCCCCCGGCGCCGCCGGACCATTCAGAGAGTGAAACTTGCCGCGGCCGCATCAATCGATTAAAATCCACTGCGCGGCATGAGCAGTGGCAGTTAAGACCCTCGAGGCACTGGCGCATTTTTGCCCCAAAGTCAGCTTGGTCCCGGGCTGTGCGATCATTCATTAGTGAGGCTCTTGGAGCACTCCTCAAGGTCAGAATAGACCATTCAGACAGCCACCCCGGGCCACCGTTCATGCCCCTTTTGAAAAGCCTGCTCATGCGGATTCGCGGAGATTGGGCGTGGTGTCCCCATCACGCTCAAACGGCTCGATAGACGACTTTTTTCTCGCCACTCGCTGTTCTCAGCGGCAGCAGCATCTCTCACAGAATACAAGAGTTAGCGGAATTGCCAAGATTGAAGTTTCAGGTCAGCCCCGTCCCCGGCCGCCGCCGGATCATTCAAAGAGTGAAACTTGACAAGCGCCAGCCGCCCATCGCGATTCCCGCGCATTCAGTACGCGAGTGTGGCGAGCGCGTCTCCAGATTTTCATCGATTGCCCATTCTGGATCTTGCCTCCATCCGAACGGTTCCGGCCTTCGGCATCACTTCTGGTGGCCTAGGAGCGTCCGCAGAAGCGCTCGCTTCACTCGCGTACTGAATGCGGAGTCTCCAGGATTGCATCGATAACCACGGACGCAGAGTTTCCGCGATTGAACCATTCTCGATGCCCGCTTCTCGATTCCCGATTCCGGGGAAGTTTCAGGTTAGTGAAGGCTTCACTAACTGCTCACTCCTCGAAGACCAGGCTGTCCGCGGAAGCTCCGAGCGATCTGAGGTCATCCTTGATCGATTCCACGAACTCGGGCGGACCGCACACATAGAATGGCCGCGAGAAGTCGTTAACCCGGTCGGCAATGAAATCGCGGTCGATTCGGCCCTCGGTGCAGCCTGCCCTCTTATCGCGGGTGAGCGTGAAAACCAGTTGGTCGGAGTTCTTCCGAAATATCCACTGGAACTCCTGCTCCAAGATGATGTCTGCCGCGGTCTTGTTGGAAAAGAACAGGGCATTGCCTGCAATATCATTGCGACGGTGCAGGTCTCTGAGGATGGCGATGAACGGTGTGACCCCGGCGCCACCGGCAATGAACACGCCCGGTCCCCGGTAGGTGATGGTCCCCCAGGAGGGACCCAGCAGCAACTCCGCCCCCGGTTCCAGTTCGTGCAGTGCCTGGGTTACACCCTGGTGCTGGGGGTAACCCTTGAGAATGAACTGAAGGGCCGGTGCGTGTGCGTCTGATGTGAAGGTGAAGGGACGCTTCTCCTCCGCCCATTCAGGCGAGTCGATAGCCAGTTCAGCAGCCTGTCCTGGTTCGAACGAGTAGTCTGAAGGTCGTTCGACAATGAATGATTTGACGTCGTGGGTGACAAATTCGGTGTAAAGAAGTTTGGTGCGGCTCTCGTCCTGGCTCATGGTTGACCCCCTGTCCTTTCTTTACTGCAGTATACGTTCTGGCGGCGAGGGGCTGAACCGAAGATCGCAGCTACTTCGCTGCGGCAATAGTGGGCGTCGTGTGATAGAAGTTCGTACGAAGGGATGGCCGGTGGATCGGAGCCCCGGTCAATGACTTTCCATCAGAGCACAAACTTGTCGCATTGCGACATCGGTACGGAACAGTGGCAAAGCGCGTTAGCCTTGGCAGTTGGCTGTGGACGATTCCCAAAGAGTCGATCTTCCAGTTTATGGCGGACAGTGCATTCTGCTACAGCGCCGCAATTGCCTTCTATACGATGTTGTCGCTGGCCCCACTTTTGGTCATTCTGCTCAGCCTGACGACTACTTTTGTCGAGACCCAGGCGGTGAAATCGGAACTGGTAAGCCAGGTTGAAAGCATCGCGGGAAAGGAAGGGGCCAGGGTGGTCGCGGCGGTTATCGACAATGTCGAAAGCGCGCGCCCCGGACGGGGGAGAACGATCCTCGGCGTAGCCCTTCTTCTGCTCGGCGCGACGGCGGTCTTCGCCCAACTCCAAGCCGCCCTCAACCAGGTCTGGGGCGTGGAAACCCGCCCGGGTCTCTACATTTGGAGTTTTCTGGCGGCTCGCATCGTGGCGTTCGGGATGGTACTGGCCGTCGGCTTTTTGCTCCTTATTTCGGTCGTCGTGTCGGCGGCGATCGCCACAATTTCGGGACATCTCGCCATCCAGATTCCTCTTGGGTTTCGTTTCTGGGAATTTGTCGACCTCGGAATGACGCTCTTTTTCTCGACGCTGCTGTTCCTTCTTCTGTTCCGATACATCCCGGACGTTCGGATCGCCTGGGAAGACATCCTGGTTGGGGCGACGATCACAGGCCTGCTCTTCACGGTGGGGAAAATCTTCATCAGCCAGTATCTCGGCCGGACGTCCCTGACCTCGATCTTCGGGGCGGCGGGTTCCCTGGTCGTGATGCTGTTCTGGATTTACTACACGAGCCTGATCGTCCTCTTCGGTGCGGAGGTGGGGCAAGTCTACACCCGCCTGAAGGGATCGACCCTGATGCCACGCAGATTCAGCCGGCTCGTCAAGGAGGGCAAGTAATAAGATTCGCTATAGAGTGCCAAGAAACGCTTCAAGAGCTTCAAGAGTCTGTCTATACCCGATGCTCCCGGCTTCTGCTCTAATCCCAAGCAGAGATCTGGATCGGACTGAGGGTGGTTGATTCTCGTTGGATACTCACCCCGGCACCTGTCGTTCTTTCCGAATCCGGACCCATCGTGAGGCTAGCAGCATGAGCATAATGGTTATCGTGGCGGACGACGACATCCTGTTTCGTGAAGGTCTCTGCCTGCTCATCGGCGGAGAGGAAGACATGGAGGTAGTAGGGAGAACGGGAGAGACGGAAGGGTTGACGACCATGGTGCAATGGCTTGATCCCGACGTCCTCGTTCTGGCTGTCGATATGATACGCGGAGACGGGTTCGTAGCCGGAAAGAGAGTTAGAGCCGGTTCGCCCGATTTGCCCATTCTTGCCCTTGTCTCCCAGCCAACTCTGAAAGAGCGGGAAGAAGTGGCCCGAGCCGGGTTTGCCGGCTATCTGGGGAAAATCTGCACCTCGGAGGACCTGCGCGAGGCGATTCGGACGTTGAGTCGCGGCGGAGACCTGTTCTCAGACGCCGCGAACCCGTAGTCCAACTGGACTTCGCGCTCGACCTGGAGGTCTCCGATCGAAATTTCTTGTCAGACCAACTTGCTGTCAACTGCGTATCGGATTAACTCCGCATTAGTGCTCAGTCCCAGCTTCTCCAGGATCCGAGATCGGTAGGAACTGATCGTCTGTGGACTCAAGGAGAGGGTTTCTGCAATCTCGGCCCGCTTCTTTCCACGGGCGATCAACCCCAGTACCTGAGACTCGCGAGGAGACAGAGTCTGATCGAGGCGGTCGCTGGAGGTCCCGGTGGAACAGCAATTTTTCGGCAATTGCCGGGCTGACATAGTTGCGGCCCGCAAGGATCCGTCGGAGAGCCTGAAGGAGGTGCTCCGGAGTGCTTTTCCTACCGAGGTAACCAGTCGCGTGAGCACGGATCATCGTCATCGCTTCGTGGTCCGAAGGAGACGAGTTGATGACCAGGATCGGCAAGTCGGGTACTTCCGCTACCACCTGTTCGATCAGGCCGAGACCGAGCTTCGCCGAGGTGTCATAAAGCAGAATCAGCAGGTCGGGAGGGGACTCCCGGACCCGTTTCAGGGTTGCCCTGGCAGTCGATGCCTGGTCGGAACTTGAGATGTGGTATCCGGCATGGGAGATCAGGC
>CAVZRV010000020.1:0-6195 GCA_963777605.1 uncultured Acidobacteriota bacterium | reverse complement strand
ACCTGGTTCGGCGGCCGGATGGTCCAACAGCTGGTCGAGCACGGCTTTGTCGAAGATGCCTACACCGAACTCGGTCCGATGCTCCGAAGGGTTCGCGAGAACGACGGGTTCTTCGAATGGTACACCGTCGACAACCAGCCCCGCGGCTCCGGCACCTTCCGAGGCTCCGCGGGAGTTCTCGGAAAAGCAATCCTGATGCTCCAGGCCTGGGCAAAAAACGTGGAAACTCAAAAGAAAGCACTCCTCTTGACCCTTGGCTCAAGAATAGCCTCGATATACAAAGTCGAAGTGATCTCAATCGGAGGGCAGTCATTGTGCCCGCATTCGTGGTCAATCAAACGGTACTCTCCCGCGACTGCAATTCGCTCCACGGGTACTGGTGGCACACCGGCCAGAAGCAAGGGCCGGGTGCGGGAGAATAGATAGGAACCCTCAAGACAGGAACCATGGGCAGTTGCCCCGACTGGTCCGGCTCGGTTCGGGAGGAGAGATCAAGCGGCAACTGGACAGCTCCGGACGGGCGCACCTCTACGGAATCCTCTTCGACCTGAACTCGGCCGGGCCCAGATCGTTCGCGTCTATCTGGTTCAGAACAGCCGCCAACTCAGGAAATCGGGCACGGGATCTCAACGGGGACTCTTTTCAATTTCCTCATCAAGAACTTGCCCGTCTGGTCTTTGACGACGACCCAAAACGTCGGCTCGACGTAACAACGTTTTGCAACTCCCGTAAGGACTTCAAAGAGGTTATCGGGCGGAGCATTGTCCGGATCAGCGCGAAGACTGACCGTGACCTGACTGCCATCGACGCTGACGTCCGGCTTGACATACGGTTCGTACTCGTTCAACAGAGCGAAATCGAAGCTGCCTCCCGGTGGAAGGGTTATCGTCACTCCCGCCCTACTCAGATCCACGCTCCCATCATTCTTTTTGTACAGATTAATCGTCCCCTGTGCCGAATCCAGACCCCCGCCCTCGTCACCCGCGGTCGTCGGTATTGCCTTGAGAAACAGATAATAACTGACATAAGCTTCCTCAGCGTCCTCAGCCCACCTCAACTCTCCGGGTGTCCAGGGAAGAGCCGAGACCTGGAGGAAACAAGTTGACGTTGGACTATTCGGAAGCCCACTAACCTCCATGCGCTCCAGGGCCACGCCGGAGAACTCCCAGTCCGCTTCGACGGGAATCGGCAATTCTCCTTCCTTCCCCCACAGACAGGTCGCCTTCACCGTCGCGATTTCCCCCTGCCCCGCAAAAACGTGTGGAGTGGGCTCGATCAAAATGTCCGTGCTGGTTGCATCACTATCGCACGTGCAGCCGGCATCCTTCTTCGTGCGGTGTCCGTCGAGGCCGAGGTTGAAAAGGACAATCGCAACTAGCAATATCAGGAGACGCAGCCTGGCATATTCCCACATCAGCTTATCCTTTCACGGCTGGGGTTTGGCAACGAAGACCAGGTGCTCTTCAGCCGACTGACCACCCTCGTCCGGAGGGAATGAGCCGGTCTCGAATATCGCTCGCTGCAGCGCCGTCGGATCTGAGAACGAGACAGGCAGGTCGGCTTAGAAACCAGTCCCAAACCAGGTAGTAGGCCAAATCAAGCGAGTCATACTTTTCAGCGGGCTCGAACTCGACCAGGAGTCGCGAGTTTCCATTATCGCCTTCGGCCCTGCTGACGTTCAGAATCCCGAAGACATTGTCCGGGTTGTAAGAAGAAGTGACTTGCAGTGCCGCACTGTCCGCGCCGACCTGGCTGACCACCAAATGACTTCCCTTGTATCCGCCCGAATCCCCACCAAGCTCTCGATCAGCGTGCCCGACTTCCTGCCCGATGCTCAGCGAAGCAAAATCGCAGTCTGCGTCAAAGAGCCGCAAACGAAATCTGCCCGCACGAGGCTGGGGATAGGAGGAAGACTGGTTGACGTGCCACCGCAGTTCGAACTCTCCTCCATCTGATGAGAGGAGCTCGATCGTGGGAATGGGGCTAAAACCGAATCGAGGAGTATAGCGGTTGCTGCGCACCCCATCGGCATTCTCGACCTGGATCTGATCATCCCGCATCCGCAACGGAAGAAGCACCTCCATTTCAGTGTCGCTCGAAGCAACGTAAGGCTCTATCGATTCACGGTTACCATCGATCGTGCGGATGTACAGGCGGGGCGAGTCTCCGAAGTTGCTACCTCTCAGAACACACCGCTCCCCTCGCCTGAGAAAGAGTGGACTGGCCGAAGTAACATTCGGATAGAGTTCAGACGGGCCGGGAAATTGACTGACGCCGTTTGTTTCCGAACAAGTGACTCGGCGGCGGAGGGGTTGATCGACACCGAGACAAACTCGGTGGTCAGGTCAATCGAAGTAGTGCCGTCAGGTATACCACCAGGTCCGGCGGCAAAGTGACTCCGACGTAAGCATCCGTTCCGAGAAGAGTATATGCAGTTGGCTCCAGGAACTCCAGTTCCAGGAGCACTCCCCCTGAAGGCGGAACCTGGAAACTCCCTGGGCATACCGGGCGATGTCGTCCGAGCTCAAACTGATCACCGAAAAAAGACCTTGTTCGGCGTCGTCCAACACGAACCGAAGAAGCTGATCTCCCTGGAAACTCGTCACGTAGCCACTGGCGAAAGGCAGACCTTCTGACAGGGAGTCGAGGTCCAGAGTAAGCTGGGGGCTTTATAGGTGAATCCTCTTTCCGGCAAACTCGCCTGACCTCTGGTTGACACCCCAGTACAGCGCCGGAGCGGTTCCAGAGAGCGCCTGCGCAAATCGAACCTCCGAGTTCGGGGCGAACCCGTACTGGCTCTCCAGTGTCGGAAGAGACGTAATTTTGCTGCCGACCTGGCGCAGGCAAACCGGAGCAACCCACGCTCGGTCGTAACCTCCCGCTTGATAGACCGTGACTTGAAGGATCCCCTCAAACTCTTCGATCGTCTCTTCCATGGGGAAGAGTTCGGTCAGAAAGAGCGCCTATGCTCAGCGCCGGAGGGTCCTCGTGAGGCCCCGAACAAAGCCGCCCCACGAATTCAAGAGCTCAAAGCGAACATCGATGGCCTCCGTCGGCGAAGGATTCGCGAGCGCGATTCCGGTATTGAACGAGTCGATCGAATCCGCAATCAGGTTGAATGTCTGATAGAGATACGCCGCCTCGACACCTACTTCGGACAGGAGCTGACTCACATCATTTGAAATGGCGTAAAGGGCAGTTCCGAGCACAGGTCCGTCGGCAACCACTTCTGCCCACCCGGTCTGAAGCTCCGGTCCCGGTGCCGTGGCAAGGCGGGTACAGACACCCGGCTTCAGTTCGAAGTCGAATGTGGACCCGTCTTGTTCCCGACCCTGAGGTTCATCCCCGAGGCATTACCGGTAAAGTCGACATGGCCCGTAATCTCTGCGATGTGTTATGACAGAAAGACCGACGTTGAGATTCTCGAACCCCGGGGTAGGACCGTCACCCACTGTGGAAATGCCAGTCGCGTCCAGTCGGCCTCTGCAGGTACCGGGGCCACCATGGGCATACTGGTCAGGAGTTCTCCCCAGGTCCGCAACGTGATCCCGGCAAATGTATCTTTGGAGGTTATTACAAGGGATCCTTCGAAATCGTCTATTCCGGACACCCCGGAGAAAATCCCCGGCTAAACTGGGCAGGTGGCCCGAGGGCGGCAGGCCCAACGTCTCGAAAGCGACCGAATCCCCCGCAAGGTCCTCAATTCCAGATCGATTTGTTTCGCTTCGGTCCGAGGGGTTGGAGAGGGCTACCCCCGTCTTGGTCCACCCGAGTGTCGGCAAGAAGGGTGAATTCCCGCTCGGCGGCAGCCGGCGCGACACCCACATCCGTGTAGACGTTCCGGTTCGGTCGCGGATTCCGAAAGTACAGATGCCGTCGAGGAGCTCGCCCCGAATAGACTTCCGCCTAGCGGCTGACCAGAGCACCCTGTTGGAATGGTCAACCGCTCGAGTGCGGTACCGTCATGGAGAACTCGAAGCGGTCGACGTACATCAGATCCGGACCGCGAGGGGATTGTCGGTATCGTCGTGAACTCGACATAGCCCTGCGTGTTGGTGGTTGTGTTGACCAGATTGAAAGACGAGCTACATAAAGCGATCAGTTCCAGTATGAGCCCTCTCAATCGGGGGAAGAGCAACCCACATCAACTACGCGGTAGACGATTTGGCCTGGTAATCCGCCCATCCGCGGGCCCATTAGGCTCAGCTGCCAGGAAATACTCCGAAGCATAGAGGCACGCATCACGGCGGGGTGAGGACTGAATGCACTGGTCAGCAGCAGAAACCCGCAGAAGGCCAGGATTACCAGCGGAAAACACCATCTGAGGAGTTTCATTCAACTTCCTCCCGGTTCGACTGGTTGTTACTAGAATCCTTAACTTTGCATCTTATTCGGACTTTCCAGAGA
Organism: uncultured Acidobacteriota bacterium; assembly: GCA_963777605.1. GTDB lineage: Bacteria > Acidobacteriota > UBA6911 > RPQK01 > JAPXNP01 > CAVZRV01. The sequence continues at coordinate 1,788 of CAVZRV010000020.1, read as the reverse complement.
AGGCAACCCAGAAGAATTTCTCCAGGCGAATAATCCAATCCATATTGGTTACTGTTGAATAACTATAGGGAAATGCATTCAGCCGGATGATCGCGCAACTTTCGCGGAAGCCGACTGCGAGAACCGTGAAGAGGCGCGGAAAATCGGCTGGAACCGAGGACACCTCGATACCGCGGCCGACCGACCGGCTTGCTCATTCGGGGACAGTCCGGACAACCAGGCGTCCGCTCCCGCGTTCCGCAAGAGCGGACAAAATACTGCCTTCCCAACGGCAGTTCACAGACTCCGACGGTGTCTGCCGCGGACTACTCGTTATCGATTTACCAAACTGCAGCCATTCAAGCGTGGTTCAGTCACCGGAGTCCCTTACGTACGGGCGTGCTTTCGGGCCTGTTCGATGGCCTTTTGCGCGTTCGTTAGATAGAGCTTCTTAAGATATCGTCCGGGAGCCGAAGCCGTGCATCGGCCAGTGGTAGTCAAAATTGAAGTACAGGTCCTGGGCGTAGAAATGCTCGTCGAACGATTCCAGAACCCGGAACGTCGTGCTGAAAATTTCCTGCGTGTAGGGCATATCCGTCCCATAACAGACCCGGTCCGGGTACTTGGACAGAAACTGGGTCGTGAATCGGGGGATCGCCGCTGTCTCGCAGAAGCGTGCTGAAATGTCGGCGTACATGTTGGGATGGCGCTCGAACATTCCCCCAAGCCGGGTGAGATCGTAGTCCAGGTTGGCGAGGTGGCAGCAAACAAAGACGGTCTCGCGATGCCTTTCCAACGCCCTCTCGAGGGATCCCAGCAGATCGTTGTGCCCCATCAGGCCCGGCTTGTTGTCCAACCTCCAGCTGAAACCGTTCATCAGACCGTCGTTGAACCGGTTCTGGGGCAGGTAGGACCAGTAGGGATCCGACATGTGAAGATTGATGGGCATCCCAAGTTCGGAGCAGCGCTTCCAGACCTTGTCCATCATGGAGTCATCCGGGTGCAACCCCTGGACGGCCGGGCGGTTCCGCGGGCCTGAACCACCTCCCCAGGAAGGGCGTGTCCCCTGCCAGTTGGAAGGCCCTCCGATCCTGCCTCCAATCCCCATGCCCTTATCGGAGACTTCTCCGACTCCGACCGCCCCGACTTCCGCACCGCTCCAGTTCACGGATCGTCGCGGGCCGAACCCTGGATCCTCGACATCCGACATGTCCAGGCCGCACCAGACGTCAAACCGCTTCGGGTACCGGGAGTAGAGTTTGAACGTCTGATCGAAGCGCTCGCCGCTGTTCGAAAAGACAATGGTCTTCTCAACTCCAGCCTTGTCCATGACTCGAATCGACTCATCCACATCCTCCGGCTTTCGGGCCCGGGCGTGGCAGTGCATGTCGATCACCGGGAACTTCGCTTTCTCGATGACCGTCTCCGGAATCTTGTATATCGATTTGGGTCGATAGTTCTTGAGCAGCAACTGGTCGGGCAAAACCTGATCGACGTCGGTCGAACTCTGCGTTCCAGCCTGCTTCTCCTGCGCGAATCCGCGCCGCATGAGCAATCCGGCTCCGGGAAGCATCATCAGGTGTCTACGCGTCAGCATCTCGTCTACTCCTTACAGATTTAAGTCAGTCCGGAGACAGGACGGACCTCCCGACACCGTCCCCAGATTCAGGTGGAATCCGACACCATGCCTCCGTAAAGGTCTGCACAAGTAGTGAAAGCCCCCAACTGCAACGAATCTACGGTCAATTGCCAGGCAACCGCCGCACTGTCATAATCCCGGCCCATGCCTTCAGCCTGGTTTCTGCCGTC
>CAVZRV010000019.1:0-7660 GCA_963777605.1 uncultured Acidobacteriota bacterium | reverse complement strand
AGCTGGTTCGGAGGCCGCATGGTCCAACAATTGATCCGCCATGGATTCATCGAAGATGCGTACCAGGAACTGTCCCCAATGCTTCAGCGAGTCCGCCGGAACGACGGCTTTTTCGAGTGGTACACCGTTGACAACCAACCCCGCGGCTCGGGCACCTTCCGCGGGTCGGCCGGCGTCTTGGGACAAGGCATCCTCATGCTGGAGAATTGGGCTGAGGAACCGCTTAAAGAGCCAAAATCCGGCAACCCGTGACCGCAGCCCGGAGGGCCATTGGCGTTGCCGACGCGCGTGCCATGTCCCAGCTCGGTCTTCATTCCCCATGGCGGGCTACTCCTGCTCCGGGCAGGATCCTGACTCGGGCTGGCGCGAGGTGTCTCCCGGACCCGATTTGTCATTTGTGTAATCTTTCGTTTCGCGGTAGAAACAAACCTTCCTGACAATTGATCCACGAGGAGACAACCATGCGAAACCTCTTTGCTTCCATCATCATGCTTTTGTTTCTGAGTGCCTGTGGGCCGGCCCCCTCTTCGGCCGAAACGGTGAAGCAGGTCGAACCTCCCACCGACGGAGCTTTTATTCACATCTCCCACGGCACCGACGACGCCCATCGTGCCCTCATGGGATTGAGCATGGCGAACCGGATGGTCGAGGAAGGCCACGAGGTCCTGGTTTATTTCGATATCAAGGGTGTGGAATTGGTGTTGAAGGACTCCGAAGATCTCACGATGGAGCCTTTCGACTCCTCCCGTAGCCTGCTCGGACGACTCGAAGAAAAGGGCGTCACGGTGATGGCCTGTCCGCGCTGCCTCCAAGCGGCCGGCAAATCCGAGTCCGACCTCATGGAGGGAGTCGTCCTCGCCAATGCGGATACGTTCTTCTCGTTCACCAAAGGCCGGATCCTCACACTCGATTATTGAGCATTCGAAAATGAAACTCCCCGATTGCATCCGTGCCGGGTGCCCAAACCCACCGGATGAACTGCCCGCGTCGCGAGAACTGGATTCGACAGTGATCCTCGATGCTGGGCCAGGCCTCGGGCCAACCCTCGATCTCGGCCGTCAAAATATAGGCATCAGGGTGTGGCCCGTTGGTACGGCAGCAGTAGGCATCGGCCCTGCCGTCCGTGCACCGTTTCACATGAGTACCGATTCGGTTCATGTCGTATTACCCCATGCAGAATGTACAGAATCCTTTGTGCTGCGATCACGGCATCCGGCAGCGGGGATGGCCCCGGAGGCGCCGGACAACGATAGCCCGGGGTCAAGCGCAGCGCCACCCCGGGAAAGAGGTCGCTCTGAAGCCATCCTCCGACACCCAGGAGGGGTGAGTCCTCCTTCCCGCTTCTCGATTCGCGCTTCCCGATTCCCTACTCGCCAGTCTCACTCCCTGCACGATCCCACAGCGCGGACGCGCGGCGCCGACCGAGGCATCCCCAGGAATGTCCTCCTTTTGGATCGACAGCAGCAGGCCGATAGCGTAAAAAGGACACTTGGGCGCCACCTACAAGGAGAGCAGGAATGATGAACAGACGGCAGTTCCTGTACGGGGCCGCGGGACTGGGCGTGGCGCCGGTATTCGCTGGGATCGTTGATCCAATCAAGCGCTTCAGGTTGGGGGTCATCAGCGACGAGGTCAACGACGACCTGGCAAAAGCTCTTGAGTTCGCCCGGGAGTTTGACCTCAAGTGGATAGAACTTCGCAATGTCTGGGGAACGTACGTCATGGACCTCGATGCCGCCCAGGTCCGGCGCGCCCAGTCGATGATCGAGGACGCCGGCCTTAAGGTGTCCTGCATCTGCACGCCGTTTCTCAAGAGCCGTTTTCCGGGCTCGTCCCCGATCCGCGAGAACTACCCGGCCAGTTCTCTCGATGCCCAGTTCGAAATTCTGAAGCGCGCCCTGGACGTCTCACATGCGTTTGATTGCAGGAACATCCGGACCTTCAGTTTCGCCCGCTGCCCCCGGCCCGACGACCTGTTCCAGGCCGTTGTGGACAACATTGGCAAAGGTGCCGAACTGGTCTCGGCGGAAAACCGGCGCCTGGTGCTCGAGAACATCTACGATGGCACGATCTGCACCGGCAAGGAATGCGCCCGGCTGTGTGAGGCGGTTCCCAACCGCGCCTTCGGCCTGATCTGGGACCCTCCCAACGCCTACGGACTCTCTGGAGAGCAGCCCTTTCCGGGCATGTACAAGGCCCTCGACCCGTCCCGGATCTATCACGTTCATCTCAAAGATTCGGTCTGGAAGGGCGACCACTTCGAGTGGGCGGTCGTTGGCAGGGGGGAACTGGACCTGCTGGGCCAGCTCAGGGCGCTGCTGGCGGACCGGGTCGACTGCACCATATCGCTGGAAACCCATGCCGACCTGAACGGCAGCCGGGAAGCGGCCAGCCGGGCCGGCATGCCGGTTCTGATCGACCTGATGCGCCGCGCCTGACGAATTCGGTGACACGCCCGAATTACCCACGTGAATCCCCTGGCGGGCGCCACAGGCCCAAGGCAGGACAATCCTTTCCAGGGCGTCTCACGGGAGGGATGATTGCCCCGCTGCCACCTGAACGAATTATTGAACCCTCTCACCGTGAAGTCTCCGGTGCGCAAGGATCATCATGATCAGCCAGAAGGATCCGAGAAGGTAGCCTCCAACCACGTCTGAGGGCCAGTGTGCACCCAGATAGACCCGGGAGAGCCCAACCAGCAACACGGGGATGGCCAGCAGGATCACCAGGATCCGGCGGAGTCGCACAGGCCCGGAACTCTGAAGCGCCAGGTAGAGGAGAAATCCAAAAAGGCTCACGTACAGCACGACATGCCCGGAGGGATAGCTTTGGTTGGGGAGATGGATCCACACCTGGAGCAGGTCTTCGGTGGGCCGGGGCCGTCCAACCCAGAACTTGAGCAGGCTGCTGGCCAGGGAACCGAGCCCGACACCGGAGAGAAGAACACCACCATCCCTGCTTCTGCCCGACAAGATAAGACCGAGGCCAAACGAGATCGTGGTTGCCCACGCCTTCCAGCCATTTCCGAAGAAGGAGATCACCAGCATCAACTCGTGAAAGCCCGATGTTCTCCACGACTGCACCTCGAGTGCCAGTGCCAGGTCCCACGAAAGGAAACGGTGCTGCGCAACGTGTTCCGTGAGCAGGGCAAAGGCGATGAGGAGCACCAGCAGCAGACCGAAGGAAAGAAACCGAGTTGAACGCATAATCCTCTCCCTACCTATGCCGGAATTTCTGCAGGCAGTCAAAGGGAGACAGGGTTGCCGTCTCAAGAGGCCGGGCCTACAATCGGGTCAGCCCGGGCCGTTGCCCGGATTGCACTGGAGGGAATACATATGAGGCGGAGAACCTTCGTCGGAGGTGTCTTTTCCGGACTCGGACTGACCTCGCTGTCGGCCCGACCTCCGAAACCACGGCAGGGAGACATCCCGACGAGGGAATTCGGGCAAACGAGTGTCAAACTCACCGTCATCGGCCAGGGAGGCGCCCGAATGGCATTGATACGGAACCATGAAGCCGCCCGCTCCCACCTCAGACACGCTTTCGCCCTTGGGCTGAACTACTTTGACTGTGCCCATTCCTATTGGGAAGGGCAGTCAGAGGAGGTCTACGGCGAAGCGCTCAAGGAGGTTCGCAAGGAAATCTTCCTTACCAGCAAAACAACCAGCCGCACGGCCAAAGAGGCGAGACGAGAACTGGACGTCTCGCTGAAGCGACTTCAAACCGACTACATCGACCTTTGGCAAATCCATGGCGTGGAGACGCTCGAGGACGTCGAGAAGATCTTTGCTGCCGGAGGAGCCATTGAGGCCTTCGAAGCGGCGAAACTGGCCGGGAAATGCCGATTCATCGGATTCACCGGACACCACGATCCCGCCGTGCATCTTGAAATGCTGCGGCGGTACACCCGGTTCGACTCCATTCTGATGCCGCTGCACGCGGCCGACCCAAGTTACCTCAGTTTTGAAAAGAACGTATTGCCCGTGGCGGTGGATCGCGGAATGGCCATCCAGGGGATGAAGGTTTTTGGAAACGCATTTCTGCTGCGGGCTCTGAATCCGAAAGACTGCCTTACTTACGCACTCAGTCTGCCGATTCATTGCGCGGCTGTCGGGTGCAGCACGACTGGCCAGCTGGACGAAGACGTCCGCATCACCCAGGATTTCGTTCCGCTGAACCAGGACGACCTGGACACCTTGAGGCAGAAAGCCATTGAAGGAACCGGCGTCCTCAGCGGCCCCGCCCTGGAGTACTGGAAGCGGTCCTGACCTGAACAAGGACTTCCGCCAGTTCAACTCCGGGCGTGTTTGCGGGCCTGTTCGATGGCCTTTTGCGCGTTCGTTAGATAGAGCTTCTTAAGAATATCGTCCGGCAGACCGAAGCCGTGCATCGGCCAGTGGTAGTCAAAATTGAAGTACAGGTCCTGGGCGTAGAAATGCTCGTCGAACGATTCCAGAACCCGGAACGTCGTGCTGAAGATTTCCTGCGTGTAGGGCATATCCGTCCCATAACAGACCCGGTCCGGGTACTTGGACAGAAACTGGGTCGTGAATCGGGGGATCGCCGCTGTCTCGCAGAAGCGTGCTGAAATGTCGGCGTACATGTTGGGATGGCGCTCGAACATTCCCCCAAGCCGGGTGAGGTCGTAGTCCAGGTTGGCGAGGTGGCAGCATACAAAGACGGTCTCGCGATGCCTTTCCAACGCCCTCTCGAGGGATCCCAGCAGATCGTTGTGCCCCATCAGGCCCGGCTTGTTGTCCAACCTCCAGCTGAAACCGTTCATCAGACCGTCGTTGAACCGGTTCTGGGGCAGGTAGGACCAGTAGGGATCCGACATGTGAAGATTGATGGGCATCCCAAGTTCGGAGCAGCGCTGCCAGACCTTGTCCATCATGGAGTCATCCGGGTGCAACCCCTGGACGGCCGGGCGGTTCCGCGGGCCTGAACCACCTCCCCAGGAAGGGCGTGTCCCCTGCCAGTTGGAAGGCCCTCCGATCCTGCCTCCAATCCCCATGCCCTTATCGGAGACTTCTCCGACTCCGACGGCTCCGATCTTCCGACACCGTTCCAGTTCGCGGATCGTGGTCGGGCCGAACCCTGGATCTTCGACATCCGACATATCCAGTCCGCACCAGACGTCAAACCGTTTCGGGTACCGCGAGTAGAGTTTGAACGTCTGATCGAAGCGCTCGCCGCTGTTCGAAAAGACAATGGTCTTCTCAACTCCAGCCTTGTCCATGACTCGAATCCACTCATCCACATCCTCCGGCTTTCGGGCCCGGGCGTGGCAGTGCATGTCGATCACCGGGAACTTCGCTTTCTCGATGACCGTCTCCGGAATCTTGTATATCGATTTGGGCCGATAGTTCTTGAGCAGCAACTGGTCGGGCAAAACCTGATCGACGTCGGTTGAACTCTGCGTTCCAGCCTGCTTCTCCTGCGCGAATCCGCGCCGCATGAGCAATCCGGCTCCGGGAAGCATCATCAGGTGTCTACGCGTCAGCATCTCGTCTACTCCTTACAGATTTAAGTCAGTCCGGAGACAGGACGGACCTCCCGACACCGTCCCCAGATCCAGGGTAGATTCGATACTATGCCTCCGTAAAGGTCTGCACAAGTAGTGAAAGCCCCCAACTGCAACGAATCTACGGTCAATTGCCAGGCAACCGCCGCACTGTCATAATCCCGGCCCATGCCTTCAGAGAGGATCATCCGGGTCGCCATCCTCGTTGGGACCTTGTTGATCCTGGGCAACGAACTTCTGAGCTCGCTCGGTGCCCTCCGCTTTTGGCCGGTCTTCGGAATCTGGCTTCTGATTCTGGCCATTGGAACCGTGGCGTACCTCGGGTGGCGTGGTCCGGCTTCCGAAACCGAGCACCGAAGCCGATTTGACGCCTCGGAATGGGGGTTCATCGGGACGATCCTCGTGCTTCTCTCCTTGAGCCTGGTTTCTGCCCTCATATCGCCACCCAATAGCTGGGACTCGATGGTGCATCACCTGCCGAAACAGGTTCGGTGGATCCAGCAGGGTTCGCTGGAGCATTTCCCTACTCACATCGGACTTCAACTCTATCGGGGGCCCTTCGCAGCGATCATCCAGGCCAACCTTCAGATCCTTTCCGGCACCGACCTGGTGACCCAACTCGTCTCCTGGACGGCCGCGCTCGGGTGCCTCGTTCTCATCTGGAGTCTGTGTGTTGAACTGGGGGTCGGGCGAAAACTCTCCCTGCTCGCCGCCCTGGCCGGACTGGCCGTCCCGGGAGCATTTCTGGAAGCGTCAACCACCAAGAACGACCTGGTCGTAGCCTTTTGGGGCCTGTGTGCCGTTTGGGTCATCACCAGAGGATTGCGTTGCGGCTGGATCACACCTCTTGAGGCGTTTCTACTCGGGTCGAGCCTGGGGCTGGCGGCCCTGACCAAGAGCACCGCATACCTGTTGCTTTTTCCCCTCGTCCCCACCGTCGGGCTGCTTGTAATCCGGCAGGGTTGGAGACGAATGCCGGCCGTTGCACTTCTGGTTTCACTCGGCTTCGTGAGCGTGAATCTGGGTCACTGGTACCGCAACTGGGCCGAGTTCGGGGGGCCCCTCGGTCCTCCGGGAGCCGACCGGATTCATTTCAACGAAACCATGTCCACAGGTCGGTTTCTGTCACGAGTGACAAGGGAATCCAGCCTCCATCTGGGACTGCCGTGGGCAAGATGGAATCGCACGTGGGAGGAGTCCATCCGGACGGTTCACGACTGGATCGGGATAGACGTAGTCGATCCCTCAACCACTTACCCCGATCGCCCATTCCGCATTCTCTGGATCCCCGGGAATGAGTACCAGGCCGGGGCTCCCTTTCATTTCGCGGTCTTTCTGATTCTTCCCCTGCTGGGCTTTGTCTTCAGACGCCGCCTTCCCCGATTCTGGTGGTTTCTCACCGCACTGTCCTGGGCCGACTTTCTACTCCTTTGCCTGATCTCCCGTTGGGAACCCTATCTCAACACCCGACTCCATATCCTGATCTTCTTCCTGGCAGTTCCACCTTTCGTCGCCATACTCAAAATCGTTGCAGGAGAACTCGAAAGCAGGTTCTCCAGAGCAGCGACCTTCGTCCCCGTCGCATTCGGGTTGCTGCTGATCATGCACATCTTCCCCTCCGTCTGGCTCTCTCCCCGTTCTGCCCTCGGAGCGGTTTTCCGCCCGAAATCGGAACTGCTGTTTATTCAAGGGCTCCACCTCCGGGAGCCCTACGAAGCTTGTGCAGCACTTGTGAGACCTCTTTCTCCTCGTGTCGTGGGCTTGGATTCCCGGAGCGAATGGGCCTGGGAGTACCCTTTGATGCGGTTGCTCAGGCGGGACCAGATGACGCCGCGTTTTGTTTCGATCAATCCCTCTTTCCGGGTCGATCAGCCGCAAGCCGTTCCAGACGTCCTGATCGTTTTCCGGGAAACGGATTCCTACGTAGATCACCGGACCGGCCTGACCTTCCGAAAGATCGGCCAAGCCGGATTCTTGTCGATATTCGTCCCCGACCGCTGAAGACAGGAGACAGTCGCCCTTCATTGTTTTGGTGACGCCGATGGATGAAACAATCCGGTGTCGCCCGGGAGCGAGCTGATTCAAAGATTCAGACGCAGAGACATTGGACGAATTGGACGATTTGAGTACTCGCTC
>CAVZRV010000018.1:0-5926 GCA_963777605.1 uncultured Acidobacteriota bacterium | reverse complement strand
CACGTTGAACAGGATTGAAGCGGTGATCAAATCCCTGTGTACCAAGCCCCACCCGTTCTGGATGTTACCCATTCTCGCCGCTGTTCCTCGAACTCGTCCGTTACGACGATGCGGTGCACGTAGTTCATGCTCTTGTAGGCGATCTGCCGTTCAACCCGGAGCCGAACCGGGGCCCCGTGTCGGATCGGAAGATCTTCGGCCATTCATGCCGTAGGCCAGAATGGTTTGGGGGCGAAGGCGCAGGAACACCGGCAAAGGAGAGTTCCCCTCGCCCCTCCCTTCTTTCCCCCGGACCCCCCTTTTTTCTTCCCCACACCCTTTACTCCCTAATAACCTAAACCTAAGTACAGGAACAGGAACGCATGCGCACGGGAGAAGCATTTGGCCGGTGACTGGAGGCAGTGGGCTCTCGAGATCCACCGACAAGGCGGTGAGCTTGTTCTCCGGCTCGAGCTCGGCATCCTGATGATCGAGAGGGTCCGGCCTGCGCTCCGAAACCATCACGAACATTTCTTCTCTGGCTTCCGCTGCACAGGAGAGGTGGGCCGCTATAGATATAGCGATCCGGGCATCGGAGCCCAAGAAGAGGGCCTTCCCGGCTTCTTGCTCATGGTAGCCTGACCAGGAGAAACCCGCATGAGCCTGTTTATTCAATCCATGATCATGCACAGCTGGCAGCTGGCCGAGGAGAATTCCAGGCTTATTCGGTTCGAACATCAAGACGGTGGATCCAGGATGTCAGTAAATCCATCCGCATTGGACGGTTAAGGCTCGTGCCCGAGCCTATTCCGCTTGGGGAAGCCGGCGAGGTACTTCCCCCGCGCTGGTTTTCGAAGCTCGGGCACAGGCGACTGTCGACCAGAACGTTGCAACGGTCCGCCGACTATCGGATCGAGGGCACGGGCCGACGGTGTCGCCGTGGGCCAAGTGGTCGTAAGCATTCAGGTAGCCGATTGAGATCGTTCGAGCGTTTTCGGAATTTCCCGGGGGTCGATGACACATCCTGATTTTTGTCTACGAACAGAAGAGTCCGCGGACCGTGGATCCCACCAGTTCCGTTAGGGATAAAAACATCCAGGAAGTCTCCGGTAGCACCATCGTATCGAATGACACTGCCCAGGCCCAAGCCATCGCTTGCGCTGGCGACGTAGAGATTCCGGTCCGGCCCGAAAACAAGGCCGACCGGAAGGTCGAGGCCTCCGCTTCCCGCACTAACGAAGTCACCCAGGTACTCCCCGGTACTTCCGTCGAAGCGAAGAATCCGGTCCGTCGCAGTACTGCCCACGTAGAGGTTGCCGTCGGGCCCAAACGTCAAGCCGGAAGGCCCCATCAACCCGCCTGTGTTCGCGGGAACGAAGTCTCCCAAGTAAGCTCCTGTCACTCCGTCGAAATGCAAAACCCTGTGGGTTGCCTCGCTGGACACGTAAAGATCACCGTCCGGTCCCCAAGCGAACGTTTGGGGATCGATGTCGGTCATCCCACCACTGTGAGGTGGAATAAACGCATCGATGAACTCTCCGGTCCGGCCATCATAGCGAACGATCTGGTTATTGATGAAGATGTCCCCTACATAGAGATTTCCGTCGGGGCCGAACTTCGTGATGATGGGAAAAGTGAGGCCACCGCTACCCGCGGGGACGAAAACGTCGATAAATTCTCCGGTGACACCGTTGAATCGGTAGACCTCTCCGGTAAAGGGACTGGAGACATACAGGTTTTCGTCGGGGCCAAAGGCCATACAACAGCAACCGGTCACCCCTCCAGTACCTTCCGGGATCATCATGTCGATGAATGCTCCGTTTGACGCCTGGTAGCGTAGTATTCCGTTCCCGTCATAACCGATATTGAGGTTGCCGACGATCAATGCCCCTTCATCACCACCGGCAACCATTGGACTTGTCAGCAATGGGATCAGGAAGACCACCGAAAAAAAACTGCTTAAGATAGATTTGACCGCAACCATAATTCCCTCCTTCTGGAAATTCACAACACTGAGTCTCGCCGCCACCCAACCCCCGTCGAACTGGCCACAGCAAACACTCCTTGCCAGTCCCGGATGTGAAGAAGAACTCAGTTGAACTCATTTGACTGCCGGTTCGGCGGAAAGTCCCGATGGACTAACGAGGATTCGACGATCTTCCCAAGAAAGCTGAGCAACCTGGAAAGAGACCTTCTCGTGTGCATAATCTGGTGAGTGGTAAACTGAACTCAATTGTCAACTCACTCCGAGGGTGAGATCGATGATCTGCGGCGAGGGATTCCGATTCGGAGATTGGGTCGTCCACTCCAAACTGAACCAGATTCAGAGGGCAGGCGAGACGCAGCACCTTGAGCCAAAGGTGATGGATGTTCTCCTCTATCTCGCCCAGCATCCCGGAAGGGTCCTGAACAAGGGTGAGATCCTTGATGCCGTGTGGCCGGATACCTTTGTAACTGAGGATGCCCTGATCCGGACCATCGTTGAGCTGCGCAAATCCCTGGGCGATAACGCCAAGTCTCCATCCTTTATCGAGACGGTTCCCAAACGTGGTTATCGAGTGCTCGCCCAGGTCACTACCTCGGACGCTCAAACCATGTCCATCGCTGTCCTGCCTTTGGAAAACCTGATGAACGATCCGGAACAAGATTACTTTGTGTCGGGGATGACAGATGCGATCATAACCGACCTTTCACGGCTTACTGATCTCAGAGTAATCTCCCGGACATCAGCAGCCCGAATTCAAAAGAGTGGCAAGTCGATCCCGGAGATTGCACGTGAACTGAGAGTAGACGTGATCGTCGAGGGATCTGTGCTCAGGGTAGGAACACAGGTGCGAGTCGAGGTTCAGCTCTTGGATGGGCTTCGTGATGAGCATCTGTGGGCCCAGAGCTATGTCCGCAACCTGGAAGACGTGTTGGTTTTGCAGCGTAGCGTTGCGGAATCGATTGCCCATGAGATCGGCTCGGTGTTGCGCCCTGGGCAGTCTAAAACGCAAAGCACGCGGCCATTCAACTGGCAAGCCTATCAACTCTACCTAAAAGGCAATCACCAGGTTCTTCGCCTCTCAAAAGGTGCATTCCGAAGGGCGATTCAGTATTACAACCAGGCAATTGAGTCCGACCCGTTATACGCCCCGGCTTATGGTGGGCTTGCCCACGCTTACATCGCGCTAGGAGGCTGGCATTCCTCCGTCGATCCGCAGACTTCGCACCAACTAGCCAAGGCGGCGGCCGAAAAAGCTTTAGAGCTGGATCCACACCTCGCAGAGGGCCACATCGCTTTGGCCCGAATACACCAATTGTTTGAAAGAGACTGGCTGGCAGCAAACCAGGAATTTCGGCGGGGAATCGACCTCAACCCCGGCTCGACTTTTGCCCGGATTTTCTATGCGAACTTCTTGACCGCAATGGGGCGATTACAGGAATCCATCGAGTTTGGCAGGAAAACACTGGAAATCGATCCCCTGTCCCCCAATACCTATAATGAGCTGGCCTTCGCTTTGCACTTTGCCGGCGAAATTGAGGCAGCAACTGAACTCGTCCGCCAGGGACTTGAGATTGAACCAGATTTTCGTCAAAGCCACTGGCTCCTGGCACTGTTTCTGTACAGGGCCGGCAAGTTCGAGGAAGCGTTGAATGAGACCGAACGGGTTGTAGCCGCAGCCGAAGGGAGGCAATCTGACTATATGGGATTTGCCGGGTATATCTACGGCAAGACGGGGTGTCCCGAGCTGGCCAGAAGCGTTGTAAGGCAACTTGAGAAATGGGAGGGATACAGTGTGGTCCCCGCCACGGCGCCAGCCCATGTATATCTCGGACTTGGGGAGTCCGAAGAAAGCTCTCGACTGGCTTGAAAGAGCTTATCAGGAGCAGGACATCATGTTGGTCTGGCTCAAGGCATTCTGGATCTACGATCCGTTGAGGAACAACCTCCGGTTTCAGGATTTGCTGAGCCGGATGAGGTTTCCTGGATCAGCACCGCCGGTTGGTAACGAGCGAAGTCCTTTCCCCAGTCACTGATTTACTGCCCGACAGCCGACGACCTGATGCTCTCCCTTCCTCTTTGCCTCGGTGAGGGGACCTTCGGCAGCCGCCACACAGGACTAAAAGGCTCGGAGGAGAAAACTGGCCCGGGTACTGTCAACTTAACGACGAAAGCGGAAATTCGCACTTCGCACTTCGAATTTCGCACTTTGAAATGCCCGGGACGGGAATCGAACCCGTACGGGGGTTCCCCCCCACAGGATTTTAAGGGCTGTTGCGTGATCCTGTAAGTGTTGAAATATAAAGAGAAGCCGCGTCAGTCCGGAAATCGACCTTGAGCTGGAGTTGGATCGGGTGAGATCAGACGAGATTCCCGCGGGCACAATGTGGGCACACTTCCGAACCCAGGTTCAGGCAATTTCTTCCCAGCGCAAGTCGCTCAAACAGCTACATCGACATACCGGGATTCCGTATGAGGCTCCGGAATTTGACAACCCTCTTCTTTGAGTCCTTCAAGGTGGAACTCTATGGCCGCCCTCATTCTCCGCTCTACCTCTTCTTGCGTAGCGCCCGTGGCGATGCAGCCGTCCAGATCGGGAGAGTAGGCTGAAAACCCGGTTTTTGTTTGCTCGATAACAATCAAATAACGCTTCATCTTTTGAGTCCTGCCTGCTTCAGAGCGCTGTTCAACGTGCCAGGAGCAAGTTCATCTCCCATCTTACCCGAAATCGTCACCAGTCCAGGCTTCTCCGAGTGCTTGAATTGACGATGACTGCCCCGGGTTCGAGCCTGCCGCCATCCGTCCTCTTCGATTAACCTGATCAGATCCCTGACCTTCACTGGTCAAGAATACTCGCGTGTCAGAGGATGCACCAACACGATGTGACCAAACGCTCAACTCTATGAGATCAGCTACGATGTGATGGACCAGATCTCGACCGGGCGAAAGGCGGGAACAAAGAAGCCGCCAGTGCAGTCTAAGTTGGTGAGATGTTGGTAAGCCTTCAGTTGGTCCTCGTCCTCCAGGCTCTCGCTTGCAATGTGCCGTCGGTCTCCTCCCCATGGAACGCCAGACCTCCGGGGCTTCATCAAGCAAGTCACCAAGTTTGACCAACCGGGGAGAGTCATCGGAGAGTTCTCCGTCTTCCGGAATGAGGGAGGCCGATTTGAGCCTTCGGATGAGAATCTCGTTACCTCGATAACGGTCACCGCCGATACTGAGATCTATCTCGAACCGCTCAAGCGCGCTGATTTCGACGCACTCAAACCTGGATCGTTCCTGAAACTCTGGCTTCAGCCGAACGTGCACCCAACCTATTCCCTTCAGGCTGTCGCTAAAGCTATCGTGATCCGAGGCTCTCAGATCGTGAACAAGCCACCGCCCCACGGCGGTCGAGAACCGATCCGGGTTGGTGAGCGCGTTCAGGAACGGAAACTCCGGGTGTTCGTCCCGCCGGCCTATCCCGAGGCGCTCAGACAGGAAGGAATCGAGGACACCATCCTGCTCCAGGTGACGGCCGACAAGACGGGAAGCGTCGTGGACGTGAAGACCATCCGAGGGAATCGCCAACTGGCGGAGGCCGCGACCGAGGCGGTCAGACAATGGACAATGGGAGCCCACCTACCTCGGCGGTAGAACCCGTGTCCGTCATCTTCACCGTCGCGATCACCATGAAGCCCCACTAGTCCACCCTGGCCGAATTGAACCTTGCCCTCCACCAAACCGGCGGATACGATGAGCCCCGCGAGACGACCATCGTGATCAAGGGAAAGACATCCGTCATTCTGCTCTGCCTTCTTGCCCTGATGGTGGAACTGTCCGCAGCTGAGCTGATCCTACAGGTGACCGATGAAGAGGGTCGTCCGATCCCTTCGGTTGAGGCTGAGATGAATCCCCCTCGTCTCCGGCCCGACAGTGTGCAATTTCTCTCAGCTTCACTGACTTTGTCTCCAGGAACTGGAC
>CAVZRV010000017.1:0-15606 GCA_963777605.1 uncultured Acidobacteriota bacterium | reverse complement strand
CCGCGACAGGAAGCCCCGTTCCGGCGCTCTTTGAACAGGCGATCGCTCGGCCGCTGAAATTCGGGCGATGGTACTGGAACCTGATGCCGACGGGGGAGGGCTATCTCGGCGGCGGGGCCTATATACTGCCTCGCGATCTCCTCAAACTTGGCCAAACCTATCTCGACGGCGGCGTCTGGAATGAAACGCGCATCGTCAGCGAAAACTGGGTCAAGGAATCGACCACGCCGAAAATCGAAATCACGCCGGCGACGACAGGTCTCGCACCCGACCAATTTTCCAATGTCTATATCGGCGGTGCAGATGGCTTTAGCTGGCATCTGAATCCCGTGCATTCGCGCGAGGGGACCTTCCGGGCCTATTCAGCGGCCGGGAACGGCGGCCAGCAATTGATCGTTGTTCCCGATTTCGATCTTGTCGTTGTCTTCACCGGGGGGAACTTCGGGCAAGGAAGCATCTGGCTGCGCTGGCGCGACGACATTGTCGGCGGCGAAATCATTCCGGCAATCAATAATTGATCAGGTCAGACAATTCATTCGCGCCCCAACGCCCTTCTAATCTCATCCTTGGCGTTTTCCGAGGAGGACAGGCTCGTTCTGGCGGGACCGTTGCCCTGACGGTACCGGGCGAGTAGACGGGCTCCTCCCAAAGTCGTAGGTCGAGGTTTGTCTTCTCAGTTTTCCGTCTGGTTTCCCGGCGGTGCCACAATATGTCGACCGTTGTCGTGCGCAAATAATACGCAAACGCATCTTTTCAAGGAGTTAGGCGGCACATGGCTATGCGATCCTGGGCTCCTATGCGTCTCCGTTCCGGTCCTGTTGCAGCCTTTGTTCGGCACTGTTCAAGTTGAGCACGATCCGCCGACAATTAGGAAATGGAACCCCGCTACCGAGGGCATCGCTTCCCGGCGGAGATCCTCAGCGATGCAGTGTGGCTCTATTACCGGTTCACGTTGAGTCTACGTGATGTAGAGGACCTGCTCGCCGAACGTGGAATCGCCGTCCCATAGGAAGCGATTCGATACTGGTGAGCAAAGTTTGGGCCGACTTATGCTTGTTCCCTGCGACGGAAACAGGGGCGGCTCGGGGACATCTGGCACGTCGATGAACTGTTCATTACGATCAGGGGCGAACGCCACTACCTGTGGCGGGCGGTCGACCAGGACGGCGATGTCATCGATATTCCGGTCACGAAGCGCAGAGACCGTCGGGCCGCTCAACGCTTCTTTCGAAAGGCACTCAAGCACCAAGGCCGGGTGCCTTGGCAACTCGTGACTGACAAACTTCGGAGCTATTCAGCCGCCCATCGTGAGGTCTTTCCGTCCGTAGTGCACCAAACGGGTCAATACCAGAACAATCGGGCCGAAGTCTCCCACCAGCCAACTCGTCAACAAGAACGCAAACGGCGTGGCTTCAAGTCGGTCGCTCAAACGCAACGCTTTCTTTCGGTGCACGGCGCTGTTCAGAACTTGTTCAGAGTAGGACGTCATCTGCTCAAATCCAGGCACCACCGACTGCTTCGAGAGCAGGCATTTACATGCTGGAATGAGGCAACGTGCGTTTATTGGAAGGAAAGGTGAAAAGCCTGATCTGCGCCACTATCGCCTTAAGTTGACAATGCCTGGAGGAGGTCTCGGAGTGGGAGGCTCGGGGCTGTTGCTTCCCGGCCTGGGTGGTGCCGAAATTGGGTTGGGTAAAAGCGGAACCTTTCGATTCCGCACTCCAAATGAGGGAGGTCTCTCGTCGTAGCTTCCAAATGCGGGCTTCCCCTGACGAGTCACGATTAAAAGCGGAGGCCTGTTCCGACGTTGAGCCTGACAGAATGATCCAAATCGTATCCAAGATCGGCTTTCAAACCCAGCCCAAAGACGAAGAGCCAGAATCCCCCGCCGACTCCGTTGTGGAAACGGCCGTCCCTCAGGGACGTACCGTGGTCATAGGTGGTACCCGTGTCGAAGAAGAGGTCTATTCCGCCTCGATAGACCGTCCCCGGCGGAGTCAAGGGAATGCGCAGTTCGACCGAGGTTAGCGCAGCCTGGTCCCCCACAAACCGGCCTGCCGGATATCCCCGGAGTGTCGATCCACCGCCGATAAAGGGCTTGAGGTAGTCGGGAAGAGGCCCGGTGCTCTGGAGAAGAAGCACCTGGCCTGCAAGGACCGAGCGGCCGAGGAAAGCCCGATACCCGCGTAGGTCGATCCGGAACCGGTGCACCGCTTGATGGCCGGCGTCACCACCAAAGGCAACGTGTTTCCAGTCCAACCCGGCATAAACAGCATTGCGTGGAAGGATCCTCGTCCGGCGCGTGTCCAGAGCGGCTTCCGCCCCCACCGATGAGAAGCTGTCGCCGGCACCACCGAACGAGACGTCGGACCAGCCGACGTTTACACCATAGCGGAAGCGATCGAGTCGCTTTTCGAGGCCCGCCTCCAGTTCCGTCCGCCGATCGACCCTATCGAATGCGGGATTGACGGCCTGTCGGATGCGTGCTGTCCCCAGGGCGGAATCCGCAACGCCCAGCCGAGCCGGGAAACGAGACTCGGAAGCCGCCTCCCGAACTCCACCCCAGGTCAAAGGAAAGGAGAGCCTCTCTCCGGCTCCCAACACATCCTCGAACGTGGTCCGACCACCGTACGTAAATCCATACTCGTCCGCATAGTGAACGAGGGGACCGAACTGGATCTTTTTGGAAAAAGGGACCTTCTCCTTGACTGCGATGATGAGAAATACCCTACTGTTCTGCTGTAAGGCCCCATAACGCCTTCTGACTTCAACGGACTCGAAACGGCCAGTGCGCAAAAGCCGACTCCGTACCTGCTTCAGGTCGGCTTCGGAAACCGTCATTCCCGGCTTTAGTTCCACCAACTGACGGAGCTCCTCGTCAGGGATCGAGTAGTTGCCATGAAACCGGATTCCGGCAATCCGAACATCGGCATGGCACACGCAGAGAAAGCTGAAAACAACTCCAATTTCGAGCAGTCGCCGATTTATCATGTCAGGGAACAGGAGGTTGATCGGGCTTGTTTTGCGGCGCAGGCCGCTCGAACTGAAAGCGGACGCTCACATCGGCCTCGCGATAGTCAAAAAACGTCCTTTCGAATTTCACCGTAAGAGAAGCGGCTGCCGTCGAAACCTTTCCCGTGGCCGTGATCTTTTTGGGCAACCAGATGGTTGAGATCGGCTTGTCCATGATCAGGGTCGCGCTGATGTCGTCGATCCGCACGAGCCATCGATAGGGGAGAAATTCCAAGCCAACGTTTTCGAAGGTCATTTTGACGATTTGGTATTCGCTCGGATCGATCCAGAGCCTGACCAGAGAGGTCTTTTCAAAGGCCTGCTCGAAGTCGCGTTCGGCTTCGCTCCCCTCCCCCTCTTCTCCAGCATCGTCCGCATCGTCGAACAGATGTTGTGGGTAGTATTCGACGACGAGTACGTTTCTTCCTTCGAACTCCTCTTTTCCCACCAGAAAGTAGTTGCCCGGCTCGAACTTGAATCCGAAGAAGTTTTCGCGCGAGAGCGGCTGCTTCTTCTTGCTTTGCTCCGGGTCCCACTTCTCTTCCGGCCCGTCTACCTTGACTCCATCAGAACGGACCAGACGGCGCACAAGGTTGCCGCCCCGGTAATACCATTCGTATTCCTTGCGGTAGCTTTCTTCCGGGGCGACGTCGAATCCCCTACATTCCAGATCTACCTGCTCCCGAAAGATGAAGTCCTGGGCCTCTCTCCAGTTCACATCGCGGCGCTCGAGGACCTTCTCCATGAGCGTGTCGAGGTCTGGCTCCGGAGTGACTTTGAGCGCCCCTTCCTGCGCCAGAACCTGTGTCCCAAGGAAGATGAGGACGAGGATCAACCGATTCTTCATTTACTTTACGAGACGTAGATCCTGCCGAAATGGTTTACTTCCCGCAGAGAACACCGTCTGGAGACCAGATTCCGCGCCACGAGTCTCCTCAGAGGGGGGGCGACGGGCATGGTAGCGAGTTGTCCGGGTCGGACGAGGAGTACCGTGGCAGCCACTTCTCCGGACGTCGTCACTCGGATGAACCCCTCTCAGAAGCTCGCTTTCAGCTCTCCGTAGGCCCCGATCCCGACGTCCTCACACGAACTTCCGGTCGTACCGAAAAACTTAATAAACCGAGACCGAACATCTCAGATTGGAACGGAGATCGAAGTTGAGCCAGGGATTGACGAATACGGCCGCGTGGTTGAGGACGGCCAGAGACTTGAACTTCAACTCCGTCTTTCGGGCGACTGGGTCTGACAGTTCACCGTAGAGGTTGTCCCGGTCCGCTGCAAGGGTTTCCCCGACATTGAAAGCCATCATGTCGTTGAGGTCGATGGGAATGCCTCCGGCCCGTCCGTCACCCTGTCGCATGTATTCGAATATCAGGCGGAGACTTGAGTCGAAAGTCCGTTCGAGTCCTGCCAGGATCCGAAGGTGATTCCGGATGAACTCGGGCGGGATGTCACTTCCGGGCCGGTCCTGGATGAACGCAACCCCGGCCTCTCCGTGAACTCGCGTTCCCTGAACCTCACGGACGAGCTCTCCGGAAACCTGGTTCCAGCGGTAGTCGGACTCGAAATCGGCGACCAAGGCCCCTTCGTACAACCGGTCCAGCCCCGCGGAGGTGTTCATGGCGTTCCAGTTGACCCTGGGCCTGGCAACGGATGTGAACTGAAGAGCAAACTTCCCGGTCCCCGCCCGCTTCTCGAGCCGAGCCAGGTAGGCAGGAACACCCCGGGGCACCACCAGCAACTGGAAATCGGACTGCGACGACACCTTGAACCCGACCCGGGCAGCGTCAAAGCCGTCCGGCTCGTAAGTCGGGTCGAGAGGGTTCTTTCGGTTGAGAAGATCTGTGGGAGTGTAGGAATAGCCGACGCCGGTCTCAATCTTCTGACGCCCCAATCTCAGGAAGAGCCGCCCCGCGCTGATGTTCCCGTAGGCCTCCTGGACGTAGAGATCTCCTTCAGCTTCACCGACCAGGTAGTGGCCCGTTCCTGGGCGCTCGCTTAACGGGTCGTCCGGGATCAATTCATCCCGGACGTGCCACGGCATGAAAGGAACGTAGTCGATCGTCTTCGTTCCGACCAGCATCCGCCCGACCAATCCGACCTTGAAATCGAAGTGTTCGTTGACGGTACCGAATGCGCGTAGAGTAGCCCGAGTGGTGCTGAGCCACCACTCGCGTTCCTTCTCCCGGAGTTCCTCGAAGGGCATGACGCTGTCGAGAAATCCATGAAATTTCAGTAACCGGGACATCGGTGTACCCGCCCCGTCCTTCGTTGGAGTCTTTTCCCCGGCCCCGATATCCGGAGCCGCGACCTGTGATTCGAGTCGAGCGTCGGGGGATCCCGCTTCATCGACCGGTCCCGGGCGCTCCTGCGCCTGCACAGAGCCATGTGATCGGACACCAGATGCGCGCAGGAGTTGGTCTTCCGCCCTGACGGGGCCACTTCCTGCGATCCACAACACCAACAGAACCACCCACGCTGCGGTTTTCACCATCGCTCGAATTCTCCAAGGGCAACTTTAAGAGACGGGCTCCTTCAGAACAAAAGGACAAGATTTTGATGGTTTGTGTAACCAGTGGCCTCCAAGATGCAAACTAATACGGTGTGAACCACTTGAACATAGAATGAACTGGCAGCTCGTAAGCCAGCTGAAAAGTTCTCGACGGGAGATTGATGACTTCATGGAAAGCACTCTCAAGGACCGCCTCTTAGCGGCCTTCCCCTTCTTCAAAAAGGCGCCTCAGTCTTTAGTAGATAGATTTCTCGCGGTAGCTCGATATCAAAAACTGCCGACCGACTTGCTCGTCAAGCTCGAGGGCGACAAGTGCCATGAGTTCGTCCTCATCTTGTCGGGTGGGAAACGAATATTCAAAATGGGGACCTCCAATCGGGAGATTACTCTCTATGAGATCGGCGTCGGAGATATTTGCGTCCTGAACGCCTCGTGTCTTTTATCCGGCACAAGATTATTGGCTAATGCGGCCACCACCGCCGAGACCGAGATCATTCTCATTCCTGCAGTGCATTTTCGAAAACTAATTGGGGACTATGAAGAAATGCGCGCCTTCATCTATGCTCGGATCAACGAAGCAATGAGCTCGATCATGATGCTCGTCTCAGAGATTTCGTTTGGAAAGATGGATGAGCGGCTCATCGACTACCTGATTGAGAAATCTGAAGAGAACACTTTAAGAAAGACCCACCAGGAGATTGCGAATGACCTGGGCACGTCTCGAGAGGTGATTAGTCGACTTCTCAAGCATTTCGAAAGACAGGGGAAAGTTGTCCTCTCCCGGGGAACCATTGAAATCTACAACAAACTCTACGTCGCAAGCCCGTGAGTAGGATTCTGTGACAAAGTCACACCCGCAGCGTCCGTTGATCACGGACTCACGGGTTTCTTCACAATAAAATGCGGTCTGCCTAAACTGCAGCTTAGTATTCACAGCGCTGCAGTAAGAAAACAGTCCCGACGGGACGTTATCCATCAACACAGGAGAAGGAACATGAATTCAATCTTCAAATTCCGTACGTCAATTGGCGGTAGGAGGTATTTCACTCTGCTATCGGGCTTAATGCTGTCGCTTATCGCCGTGACCGGGATCGCACATGCGGCACCGAACATCACGATGCCACTGGTGACGGGATTTTATGATGGCTACAAAATCTACTATGTCAATACAGAGGCATCGAACCTCAATGTCGCGATTGCCGACGGCACGACTTTCGTGCCCCAGCTGAGCATTGCCATCGATGTCGGCGCCACCGCGGACATTTATGCGGTGACCAATTTCACGCAACATAACATCGTTGACTCGATTCCCTATCCGCTGGGTTCGGAAAACGCCGATATGGACTACAGCCCGTTGTGGCGCGTGACCACGGTTACTTGGAATGAGGATGCCGATCCGGAAGAATTGACTTCCGAAGACGCCGTATTGGCCGCCCGGGATGCCGGCGAGGTGACGTTGAACACGACGGATATCGTCGTCAACTGCCCCGTCGTAGTTACACCAGAGGGAACAATACCCAATGCAGTTGCAGTGAATATCCAGGATGGGGAGGCGGAAACCAGCACAATCACCTTGCCGCTGACCAAGGGCTTCGTGAACGGCAAGACGGTTTTCTACATCAATACCGAGGCCTCGAATCAAGGCGTCGCTGCTGCGGATGGCACCAACTATGCGCCGAAACTGGCGGCGACTCATGCAAGCGGCGCCGAGGCAGATATCTTCCCGGTCTTCGGCAATGCCAATCCAGCGCAACGCAATGTCCTGGATTCTGCTCCGATGCCGATCGGCCCTGGTAACACGGATGAGCAATACAGCCCGTTGTGGGATG
Organism: uncultured Acidobacteriota bacterium; assembly: GCA_963777605.1. Lineage (GTDB taxonomy): Bacteria > Acidobacteriota > UBA6911 > RPQK01 > JAPXNP01 > CAVZRV01. The sequence continues at coordinate 8,253 of CAVZRV010000017.1, read as the reverse complement.
TGGTACCGGTGCTGTTCGTCGATCAGGGGCGGCATAATTATCCGTTGGTTCGTTCCACGGCCCAGATCGACAAGCTGGAACTGAATGGTGAGGTTACGGTCGGACCCGAGCCTGGTGTAATCGTGAACTGCCCGGTCGTGCGGGTGCCAAGGCACTACACCTGGAGTGACTAACGGCACCGGTTAGTTGTTTGCTCGAGCCAGTAGGGGTAACACTGGCTTTGTCAAGTTGAGCCGTGGTCAGCGTGATTAGCGACAATTGCTCCATGAAACCCAACTACAGGGGCCACCGCTTCCCTCCGGAAATCATCAGTCACGCTGTGTGGCTATACCATCGGTTCACGTTGAGTCTACGTGATGTGGAGGACCTGCTCGCCGAACGTGGAATCGCGTCTCATACGAGGCGATTCGATACTGGTGTGCAAAGTTTGGTCCGACTTATGCTTGTTCCCTGCGACGGAAACAGGGGCGGCTCGGAGACATCTGGCACGTCGATGAACTGTTCATTACGATCAGGGGCGAACGCCACTACCTGTGGCGGGCGGTCGACCAGGACGGCGATGTCATCGATATTCTGGTCACGAAGCGCAGAGACCGTCGGGCCGCTCAACGCTTCTTTCGAAAGGCACTCAAGCACCAAGGCCGGGTGCCTTGGCAGCTCGTGACTGACAAACTTCGGAGCTATTCAGCCGCCCATCGTGAGGTCTTTCCGTCCGTAGTGCACCAAACGGGTCAATACCAGAACAATCGGGCCGAAGTCTCCCACCAGCCAACTCGTCAACAAGAACGCAAACTGCGTGGCTTCAAGTCTGTCGCTCAAACGCAACGCTTTCTTTCGGTGCACGGCGCTGTTCAGAACTTGTTCAGAGTAGGACGTCATCTGCTCAAATCCAGGCACCACCGACTGCTTCGAGAGCAGGCATTTACGTGCTGGAATGAGGCAACGTGCGTTTATTAGAAGGAAAGGTGAAAAGCCTGATCTGCGCCGCTATCGCCTTAAGTTGACAATGCCTACCGAGAAGGAACGGCAGTTTCGTCGATTCAAATCGATTGCCCAGGCTCAGTGCTGTCCGGTAAACCTCAAGCAGGGAACAGGGAGAGCTGAGGAGAAGGTCGATCCGGAGGAGGCGGAATTCGGGCGAGAGCGACGACTTCGAGCAAGTTGACCCGGTGCATGAGGGTGTCGGCGATGCGCTGGGTGAGTGCGGTCAGGGAGAAGGGGGAGCGGCTGAGGAAACGGAAGTAGGCCAGCAGCAGGAAGTAGATCATGGCCACCCAGATCTGAGCCAGGACGGCGTTGCGGGAAGTGCCGAGGAAGGTTTTGATTTTGAGATTCTGCTTGACCCAACGGAAGAAGGTCTCGATTTGCCAGCGCTGGTGATAGATCTCGGCGATGGTGGTGGCGGCGAGACGGAAGTGGTTGGTGAGGAAGCGGTAGGTGCGGCCGGTGACGGGATCCTGGAAGGTGATCAGGCGCAGGGGATGGGGGTATTTCCGATGGGAGACCTGTCCTTCGAGCTCGATCAACTCGTCGGCGAGGATCGAAGGAGCAGTCGGCGAGGCGTGCTGTCCGATAACCCGGAAACTTTGATTGGCCAGGGCCCGGGTCACGAAGAAAGCGCCACAGCGCTGGAATTGGTTCCACCAGTCGAGGGCCCGATAGGCCCGATCGAAGCAGTAGATGCTGTCGGGTTGGGGAGGAAAGTGATTCCGAGCGACGGTCATGTCATGGACATTGCCTTCGGTCAGAACCAGAAAGACCGGCAGATGCCCGCGGTGGTCCAACTGGAAATGGAGCTTGATGGCACCCTTTCGTCGGCGAAAGCGAGCCCAGTCAAAGACGCTCAGGCAGAGGTCGATGGTGGTCGAGTCCAGCGAATACAGGGGATTTCTGAAGCGAAACTTGTGGGGCGGCGCCAGATGCTGGGCCCGGGCGAGAACGGCATAAAACAGGTGTTCGAACAACGCGGCCGGACGGCGGCTGAGGGCGTCGGCCAGTGTGGAACGGGAGACACTCGACAGCCCCAGGTGATAGAGGCGGGGTCCGTGGGCTCCCAAGCCACTGACAATTGGCCGCAACGAGTCCTTGCCCGAGATCTGTGCGTAGAGCAGCACGAGCAACTGCTGCCAGGCTGAAAAGCGTTTGCTATATCGGTCCGCCCGAAAGCGGTCGACGGCCTGCGCAAAAACATGTCGAGGAATGAAGTGGAAAAGTTGGCTGAAGATGGTATTCTCATGAGCCACGGCTTGAACCCTCCTTATTTGTTGGGTTTGGACAAGCCAATAACTACAGGAGGCTCTTCAAGCCGTCTAGCCCCTTTTATTTTCCCCGGACACTACTGGCCCAGGCTCAACGATTGCCGGTTGTCCATGGTCAAGTTCAAAGTCTGTTCCGGGTTGGCCGGCACCATCTGAAAACAATCCATTATCGACTGCTTCGCGACCGAGCGTTCACAGATTGGAAAGTGGTCACGTGTGCCTGCTGAACAGGAACTGAACCCGGGCATATTCTGGGTCGAACTGGCTGGCGACTCGACAACTTGACAGAGGCAATTCGACGTCTTGACAGGGCTCTTGCTCGCCTATAGAATTCCGGTAACTAAATTACTACCTCTGTCAACTATTCTTAGACGGAACAGGTACGTCGGAACCCGTCCGCTCGGGGCTCCGGTTTCGACAAGGAGTGCAGATGAGCATCGAACTCCGGCCGCTCGGCGTCAACTGCAACATTGCCTGCCAGTACTGTTACCAGAACCTGCAGAGAGACGCCGGCAACCTGACCCGTTCCTACGATTTGGAGGCGATGAAGGAGGCCATCGAGACCGAAGGCGGCCCCTTCACACTTTTCGGCGGGGAGCCTCTCATGGTTCCCGTCGAGGATCTGGAAGATCTGTGGGCCTGGGGGCTCGAGCGTTTCGGCTCCAATGGCGTGCAGACCAACGGATCCCTGATTACCGACCGGCATATCGAGTTGTTCAAGAAGTACCGCGTGCACGTAGGGATTTCGGTGGACGGCCCCGGAGCACTCAACGACGCCCGCTGGGCCGGCTCTCCGGAGCGCACCCGTCAGGCCACAGAGAAGACGGAGCAGGCCATCGAGCGCCTCTGCTCCGAGAGGATTCCTCCCAGCCTGATTCTCACTCTCCATCGCACGAATGCGACCTCGGAAAAGTTGCCCCGACTCCAGCAATGGGTCCTTTACCTGGAGTCGATCGGAGTCCGTTCCATCCGCCTCCATCTGCTGGAGGTAGAGAGTGCAGCCATTCGGCGCAAATACGCCTTGACGCCGGAAGAGAATATCCGGGCCCTTCGGAGCTTCCGGGAACTTCAGAAACAGCTGAAGTTCATCCGCTTCGACGTCTTTGAAGACATGGAGAAGCTGCTCTTCGCCCAGGACGCCGCCGCCACCTGCGTCTGGATGGCCTGCGATCCGAACACGACGCGGGCGGTTCGAGGCGTCGAGGGAAGGGGACAAAGAAGCAATTGCGGCAGGACCAATAAGGATGGGGTCGACTTCACGAAATCGGACTCGCCCGGCTTCGAACGCTATCTGGCTCTCTACCAGACGCCCCAGGAGTGGGGGGGCTGCCAGGGCTGTCGTTTTTTTCTCATGTGCAAGGGTCAGTGCCCGGGAACCGCCATCGATGGAGATTGGCGGAACCGAACCGAACACTGCGAGATCTGGAAGACGCTTTTCCGTGAACTCGAAGAAGAGGCTCTCGAGGCAGGCCGCATGCCGATCTCGGCGCACCCCGTCCGGACGGCTATGGAAAAGGAGTTTCTCCGATGCTGGAGCGAAGGGCAAAACACGAGTATGTCCGCCGCACTGGAGAAATTGGAAACCGCTTACTACGAGACGGTCCTCCGCCCACACCAGGGGGCGGCCAGCCCGAGCAAGGAACACGGTCATGGGGATCACTGGGACGATCGGAGATAGTGAAAAGCTGGACAACCGGACAGACGCGATGCCGTCCGGTTCCGATGCGGCGGGCATCGACCGGCTGCCGGCAACTCTTCCCGAGTTCACCCGCTACAGCTGGGTCAGCGATCTGGCCCGGCGGAAGTGGGAACCTGAAATCCAACGCATTTCTCGAGCGTGGTCCGAACTCGAATGGCGCTCCGTGGCAGAACAGGTTCGAGCTTGCGCCCTGCAGAGCGTCTCGCCCGAGCGGCTCCCCGACTACAGCGCGCAGTTGGCTTCCTTCGGCCTGAGCGTCCTCCCCCTGGCCAAGGGGGCAGCCACCGATCTCCCCTATTCGTCCGTTCTCGAACCACCTGAGCCCGGGAAGCCTTTTACCTTCCGGGTGGTGGCGGGGAAGATTGACGCCCTGGCGAAGTTTCAGGAATTCTGGACGAAGAATGACCAGAGCGCACTGGGAGAACTTTTGGGCTACCCTCGCTGCTGTCGCCGGTTCTTTGAACGAGTCTGGATTCGCGAACGGTGGCTCGATACCACCTGGTCGATGGCAGCCAATACGCCGGATGCTGAATTTTCTGACCAGGCGGTCCAACTTTCCGGCCCTCCCGAAGCCAACATTCTCCTGCGCTGGCTGGGAGTTCGGGCGGTGTTTCATCTCCCTTGCAGTTTCCGCTGTCCGTCGACGGTGGAAGTGGCCCAGAGGCTCCGCGAAGTGGGCAACGAGCTCGGTTACGAGGCGGAGATGGACCGGCTCCTGGAGATGCTTTCCTGGCCGGTTGAGTGGTCGGCTTTGCACGGAATCGCGGAGATCAAGACTCCTGTGGTTAAGGTAACCGTCCGCACCGACGCCACGCCCACCAAACTGGTCGTCAGGAGGCGGGGAGAAGGGTACCCGGAAGAGGGTGCCGACGGCATTCGATTTCCCTACCAGGCTCCCCGCAAGCGCCCCCTCACCGTTTCGCCCTCTTTTCAGAAAGGGCTTTCCCACCAGAGCCCGAACGAGAAGCCCCCCTCGTGGTATTTCGAAGATAACGGTTTCCCTTCACTGCAGGCCATGAAGACGGCCCACCATCCCATCGTCCAGGCGATCTGCCGGTCGGTGGAACAGCAGCAGGAAGGAGCGGTCTTGGATCTGGGCTGTGGCAATGGGGCGCTTCTGGCGTCGGTCCGGCGCTTGAATCCTCGGATCCAGCCCTTCGGCGTGGACCGGAACCCTAAGGCCGTCGCACACGCCGGACGATTGCTGCCCGATGACGCAGACCGTTTTTTTTGCGGCGACCTCTTCAAACTCGCAAAGAGCTGGTCCGGAAAGCGCTATTCGATCATTTTGTTGACGCCGGGCAGGCTTCTGGAGGTAGAGGATCGAGAGGGCGCCAAACTCAGATCGTGGCTGCAAAGCAGCTCGGCGAAACTACTGCTCTATGCCTATGGAGACTGGCTGCAGCGGGAAGGGGGCCTTGCGTCTCTGGCGCGCAAGGCGGGTTTCCTGCCCCTCGAAGCGACCGCCCCTTCGGTCCTCTGGGCTCGAGTCCATCAAGGAGGCTAACGAATGAAAGACAGCAAACATCAAGATCACGCCGATTCCGGCCAACACCAGGATTCGATCGGTCCGCCCAGCACCAAGGAGGTGTTGGGGCGCGTCGCGCCGGAGACCTGGGAAAAGGTGGGGGTCGATCCGAAGTCCCTTGCCGGTTTGGACCTGTTCGCGCTCCACCTATTTTTCCACGAAGTGGGATTACGGGGGGAAATCGAGGGGATAGCCGGCTTTCCCGGTCACGATCTCCCGTCGGCCCGGCGTTCTCACGTTGACTGGCATGCCGACCAGACCAATGTCGGTAGTCCGCATTACGACTCGGGATTTCCCCACGCCGATTATCGCGACCCCCACCTGGACTATCATTCGGACAGCCGGGGCACCGATCCCGTGCCCCCTCACCCGAACCATGTGGACGATCATGCGGACAAAGGCCGGCACTGGGACGATCACGGAGATCATACGGACGAAGCCAACCCTCGGCATGTCGATCTGCCGAAGTCACATTCCGATCACACGGATCAGACCCATCGGGAGTTTCACTGTGACTGGCACGACGACCACACCGATCACGTGGACCATGACGATATCACCTCGAGCACCTGAGCCCGAATATTGCATAAACCGCCAAGACGGGATGAGGCAAAGTTACTTCTTGTAACGGGTCAGTGGCCTACCCGAGCGATTCGGTTATGAGGTGCGCCGCGGAAAAGGGTCCGGCTCAGGGAGGCTTCGCGAGATCCGTGCCTCGATCGCACCCTACGCGCCGAAACTCGAAACCTCGGAACCCCGAGAATCTCGCGGAATCGGAAACCCGCCACCGGGGAGTTCCCGGCCGGTCCGGAGAACCTTCCAAGTACTGGATGCGTTCTCCTGCTGTGGCCTCTGCGCCAGATTCAGAGTGCCCGAGGAGTTCACATGCACTGCGACCGACACGCGATTCTGTTTCCAGCCTTCACGATGCTGCTGTCTTCCTTTCTGGGGGCGGCTCCGGTGATGGACAATTCCCCTGCCCGGAAAGTAGATGCCTTGTTTCAGACGATTGGCGCAACGGCACCGGGAGCCGCGATCCTGGTTACCGAAAACGGCCGGGTGCTGTACGAGCAGGGATACGGCCTGGCAGACGTCGAAAAAGAGGTGCCCCTGACCCCGACCACCCGGGTCTGTATCGCATCGGTGACCAAACAGTTCACCGCTGCCGCCGTCCTGATTTTGAGCGAGCGAGGTCGGATCAATCTCGATCAGCCGGTTCAGGCTTATCTGCCCGACTTCTCACACAGCGATATCACGGTCCGACAGCTGCTCACCCACACCTCCGGCTTGCCGGACTTTGTCAGTTATGATCAGGCGAACGCGATGCCTCTCGACGCGAGCCCGGGGGATCGGCTGAACTACAGCAACACGGGGTACATGGTGCTGGGCAAACTCATCGAGGAAGTCTCGGGCCTCTCTTATGCCGTGTTTCTGGATGAGAACATCTTCAAGCCCCTGATGATGGAAAACACGGGTCTCGACTCGGCGGCATCGGTCTCCTCGCGAGCCCAGGGCTACCTGAACGACGGCAATGGTCTTCGGGCGACGCCTCCCCATTCCGTGGAAGACGCCTATGCCGCAGGCGGTCTGCATTCTACGGTCGAGGATCTCTATCTGTGGGACCAGTCCTGGTATGACAATCGCCTGCTTCGTCCCGCCAGTATCGAGGCAGCATTGACGCCGGTACAGTTAAACGATGGCCGAAAGGCCCCCTATGGATTCGGCTGGATGATCACCGAGTTTCGCGGTGCGCGTGAAATCTCCCACGGAGGCGACATCACCGGGTTCAACTCGTTCATCGCTCGATATCCGGACCTGCACTTCAGTGTTGTGGTGCTGAGCAATATCGGGATGCGTCCGCCCGGGCCCCTGCCCAGCGCCGCCGATCTGGCCCACGCGATTGCAGCCATTTTCCTGGATGAAAGCTGGCTCCCGACCAGGTTCCAGTTCCCGTTGAGGTCGATGCGTCCGTTTTGCGCACCTACGTGGGGCGCTATCGCCTTGATGCCCCGGCACAGATCACCAGCGAGTCCGGCGAAATTTTCACCATCACCCTCGAAGACGGCCACCTCCTGGGAGAAAGCAAGAATGGGAAAGAGGAGCTGTTTGCGGACTCGGAGACGGTATTTCATCCGGTTGGATTTCCGGCCACGATCACGTTCCTCCGCAGCCAGGGGGGAACGGTCGATGAACTACGCTTCAGCCTGATGGGACTGCGCGAATTCGCGGCTCACCGCGTAGACTGAGGGGACCACAGCAACAGCCGAGGGGTTCTGATAATCGGGCGGTCGAGGGATGGCACTGTTCAAGTTGAGCACCAGTCGGCGACAATTAGGAAATGGAACCCAGCTATCGAGGGATCGCTTCCCGGCGGAGATCCTCAGCCATGCAGTGTGGCTCTATTACCGGTTCACACTCAGTTTCCGAGTTATCGAGGACCTTCTTGCCCAGCGTGGAATCATCGTCTCCTACGAGACAATCCGATTCTGGTGTCTCAAGTTCGGGCCAGAATTCGCCCGGAAAATCTGAAGCAGACATGGGCGAGGCGGTGATATCTGGCACGTAGACGAAATCTTCGTGAAGATTCAGGGCCAACAGTTCTCTCTTTGGAGAGCAGTCGATCAGGATGGCGATGTTCTCGAGATCCCGGCAACCAAGAAACGAAACACGAAAGCAGCTAAGCGGTTCTTCCGTAAGGTGTTGACAGCCAAGATAACAATGTCTTTCTCGAAAAGGATCGGAGCGTTTTGTGAAGCGGCGGTTGACAG
>CAVZRV010000016.1:0-44647 GCA_963777605.1 uncultured Acidobacteriota bacterium | reverse complement strand
AACAATTGATCAGGTTAGACGAATCCCTCGTGGCCCTCTCCAAAGGATCGCTCACTCAACCGGAGCTTCGGCGGCGGGACTCTTGAAGGAAATCCACAGCGGGCCAACCAGCCGACGCAGGCACTGTCAAGTTGATGGGCTCGTTGAGAAAATACAGGAATGAACTCGCTCTTCAAAGGCCATCGTTTTCCTGCTGAGATCATTGGTTATGAAGATTCAGGGCCAACAGTTCTATCTTTGGAGAGCAGTCGATCAGGATGGCGATGTTCTCGACATCCTGGTAACCAGGAGGCGAAACACGAAAGCAGCTAAGCGGTTCTTCCGTAAGGTGTTGAAAGGACAAGGGGAACCGCCGTGGAAACGGATCACCGACAAGCTTAGCAGGCTACTCCGCGACAGAGCTTTCTCCCATTGGAGAGAGGTGACCTGCGCCCGCTGAGCAGCACTCTGCCGGGGCGTTTTCTGTCTCCAAATCTCATGGCCACCATTAACTTGACAGCGCCACCCAGTCTTATTTCGGATTGGACAAAGCGATCGAATCCTCGATGCCCTGGCCTTCAACAACGCGATAGATGTGTCCTCGCTTCACATGCTCGAGCGTCTGGTTCACGCCACTCGGCCATTTGAGAAGAATCCTGTCCGCTGTGTCACATTGCCCGAGACCCACGTGCAGGCGCAGATCATTGGCGGCGAGATAGCTTGCGGCAGATTTAACCTCCAATACCTGCTCGTGCCCAGAACATTGCACCTCAACGCGCGTCCCGATCCCATCGCGGTTGCTCTTCGTTCCCTCCAGTTTCAGAAGGAAGGAGCCCTGCCGCTGCCCGACATCGTTCCGAAGAATGGATGGCGCGCTGTCGCTGTTGTTTATGACCACATCGACGTCCCCATCATTATCCAAATCACCGAACGCAGCCCCTCGGCCAACCGTACGCTGACTCAACGCCCCCCAGGTTCGTCGGTGACAAGATCGAAGCCGTCCCCGTCATTGTGGAACAACAAGGTCGGACCGTCGTGAGTACGGTCCGGTCGGTAACGTTCGATGTCGTCGAGGATGTGCCCGGTGACGCCGAGAATATCTAACCTCCCATCATTGTCATAATCAAAGAATTTAAGGCCGAATATCACATACTGAAAGGAAGGTTCCAGCACACCAACCAAGCCGGCCTGATCTTCAAAGAACTTGGCCTCGTAGCTTTCAAACACCGCAATGCCCTCATCGGAGAAATTTGAGACGATGAGGTCGAGCCAACCATCCTGGTTGAAGTCTCCGAAGTCGGTCCCCATCCCGGCCCGGCGCGTACCATCCATGCTGTAACTGACACCATAAATGGAACCCATCTCCTGGAACGTCCCATCTCCCTTGTTCTCAAACAGAAAGTCCTTGTGGCGATCATTCGCGACGAAGATATCGATCCATCCGTCGCGGTTGAAATCACCAATCGTGACGCCGAGGCCCTTTGCCTTCGCAGAACTCACGCCGGCGTCACTCGACACATCCGTGAAGGTACCGTCGCGATTATTACGATAAAGAAGATCAGGTATCGGAGGAAAGAGATCAGGGAGACAATAGCTTCGCCACCCGGCGCTCTCGTTGCCGCAGAAGGGACCCTTAAGAACTTCCCCTCGAGATAGCGGCATACGTACAGATCCAAGAAACCGTCGTTATCGTAGTCGAGAAAGGCCGCACTTGTGCTCCACTTCCCTCCCTTAACGCCTGCCTCTCCTGTAACATCACGGAATCTTCCGTTACCCAAATTCTGAAAGAGCTGATTCGGACCGAACTTCGTCACATAAATATCCACGTCGCCGTCGTTGTCGTAGTCGCCGACAGCAGCGCCGAAACAATACCCGGCCGATTCGAGTCCAGCTTCTTCAGTGACATCCACAAACCTGAAGTTCCCGTCATTTCTATAGAGGCGGTTGGCGTATTCAGGGCCTGCCTTGCGGAGTGAAGGAATCTCGGCTCCATTCAGAAAATAGAGATCCAAATCTCCGTCACCATCGTAATCGAACAGGGCACAACCGGACGCAAACGGCTCGATGAGCTCTTTTGTGCCCGCGGGTCCCGGTATGGTGCCTGAATTGATAACCGTGCAAGGCTCCGGTCATGTCGGAGAAGATCGTTCTGTCGGCGGGAAAAACCTCCGGGAAATACAGGGCACTGAGGAACAGTAGAAGTGCAGAGAGTCTCCAGCGATAAGACATTCCTCAATCCCTTCGATCACTGTGCTTCAAGGTTGTGCCAGCTCTGTACGAGATTGCTCTGCTCCTCGGTGAAGGTCACGTTCACTCTCAGAACTCTTCTACGGTAAACCAAAGGTCAATCGAGTCATCGCTGGGCAATCACTGAGCTTGTGAGTTGCCTCGTAGCGATCTAATTTACCAAGGAAGTCCGCCCACATTCGATCTTCATCCACATCCGTGATCCAAGAGACCGTCTGACCGGTCTCGGACATCTGGAAAGACAGGTCATCCATCAGTTGTGGCCGAGGATGAGTGACCGAAGAGGCCATTCCCATAAGGTAGGCGAGGGTAATATTGTCCCAGATGATCCACGGGCGTGAAAAATCATCCTGGCGCAAGGGTTTGATGAAACGATAATACCACCCTTGAAACTCGGTCCACAGCCATTTGCCAATCGGGCCGCGATCCTTGAGCATAGCTACCGCCTCTTTGAGGCTGAGAGCCAGATTCTGGCGGCAAACATCACCGGCCCCGACCACGAGGGGTACGGGAGAGGCCAAGATCAATTGCATTGCCGCAGGGTCGTTCTGAATATTAAATTCCTGTCCCTGCGGAGGCTTTGTCCCAGCTGCTGAAACCCATGTCTACAATCCGGATGCGATGGACAATAGCGGGATCCTTCAGGATGGCCGACGCGATATCGGTCGCTGCCCCTATGGCCACCACCTGCAAGCGATTGGAAGCATCGAAGGGCTTGGACGCTTCGATCAAAAACTCCATCCCCGCGCTCTGCCTGGGAGTCTTTCGATCCTAGAAGGAGAATCCGCACCGGCGAAGAGCGGAGGGTGTTCGGTCATGTTGAGTCGTTGCTCCACGATGTGACGCAGAATTCCATAGCTGGTCTGCCCGGCTGGTGAAGCTATGCTGGGGGCATGGGCGGAGATAATGCCCTTTACGTCGAACTCAGGGCTTAGCAGCAAATAGACAATCGCCCACTGATCGTCCACTTCATTGCCGACATCAGTCGAAAGGACGACCGGATCTTTTCAGCACCCAGAACCTGTCCGGTGCTAATCCAGGCAAATAAGGCAAGAGCGAAGAACAGTGAGATAAGCTTGGTCGGCCGTGTTGAGGAATTGGGAGAAATGTTGGACATCATAATAACTCGCATTCTACCATCAGACTGGGCATTGACTTTCACGAAAAAGGTTCCCTGGGACAGAGTTTCCAGGATCGTATGATCGCACACGAAAAGGAGTACATGGCCAAGGCTCTGCGACGTAATGAAGGCGCTGCCATGGAAATGACTCTCTCGTTCAATCTTGCACTCATGTCTTTCGGATAACCATGTATCTCCGGCCACCTAGGCGCGTCGAGAAGAAAGAGAGAACTCGCTATTTCGTATAGAAATCGGCCAACTGTGCTCGTGTTGGCAGTGATGGCTGCGCGCCCAGGCGGGTCACCGAGAAGGCCGCGACCCGATTGGCAAACCTGATGGCCTCACTTATGACCAAACCCTCAGCAAGCCCGCAAGCCAAAGCTCCGTTGAACGCGTCTCCGGCTGCAGTGGTATCGACCGCCTTGATGCGGACCGATGGAATCTGTTCGCAGTCATCTTTCGTCACCAGAAAGCACCCTTCAGAACCCTTTGTGATGATGACTTGCCCGACGCCTCTACCGATCAGATAAGCGCCGGCATCTCTCGCCGTCCTGAGATCCGTGGGCTTGACACCAGTGAGGTTTTCAATCTCCGTTTCATTCGGTGTTATTACCGAAATGTCTCTGAGAAGCTCATCATCAAGATCTCGAGCGGGTGCGGGGTTGAGGATGACTCTAACCCCGGCCTCGCGGGCGAGTCTCGCAGCATGTTTTACGGTTTCCAGGGGGATCTCCAATTGCGTCAACAACACGGAGGCGGTGCTGATCGCGTGCTTCGCCCGGTCAACATCTGCAGGACTTAGGTGACTGTTTGCACCGGAAGCCACGGCAATGACATTCTCACCTTGGCGATCAACCAGAATCAAAGCAACTCCAGAAGGATGAGATTGGTCCTGAACTATGAAATCTGTACAGAGACCCTCGTCTCTGAAACCCTGAAGCCCCCGATCACCAAAAATGTCCGAACCGACCCGGGCCAGGAAAATTACTTCGGCTCCCAATAGTGAATTAGCATCACGGCTCTGGGTTTTACGTTTTTCCTCCCGCCGCGATGGCGGGGGCCGCCCCTAAGAGGGTTTCCCCTGCGACAGGAAGTCTGGGAAGCTTGACCACCATGTCGGTATTGGAACTCCCGGCAACCACGATTTTCGGTCTCATGTTTCCTCCATTAAGAACACTGGATTACCATCCTCAGAGCCGCAAATGAGTTGCTTATCTCAATCGTGCTCGCAACATCACTTCGGCCCAGAGGCGGCGCCTCGGAACACAAGTTTCCAGTGATCGGATAAGGTCGGCTCCGTATCCGTTCCTTGCCGATCTAAATACTCCAGATGGCCGCGTGCGTCCTGAGTTCTTCCCATTCGGATCAGTGTTTTCCCCAACTGGTACTGCGTGGGCCCATCCTCAGGATTGAGTTCGACAGCCCTCTCAGCCGTCCTCAGAGCATCATCCGTTTGTCCCAGCGCAAGGAAAGCTTCCTTCAAATACCTACAGACCTCTGCTGAGCCATTCTCCACCGCTTCTGCAGCTTGAAACTCGGCCAATGCTTCCGTCCAATCTCGATGCAATGCATAAATCTTTCCCAGTTGGAAATGACAGTAGAAGTCCTCAGGCGAACGCTTCAAACCTTCCTGGTAGGCAACCTTGGCCTCGTCGAAATGGCCGTATGCGTGATGTGTCAAGCCCATGTAATACCATGACTGAACGTCGTCTGGGCTCAACTCCAGCGCCTTTGCGAAACATGCAATTGCACCGGCGCCATCGCGCTCATCCAACTTTATCAGTCCCAACATTCGATAGACCTCGGGCGTCTCCTCGTAATGTAAAACATTGGTCAGAACCTGAATTGCCTGAGCACGCTCACCTCTGCCGAGACAGAAACGGGCCAGATTGACAGCAAAAAGAGAATTCCCGGGCGACAACTCCAAAGACCTTGTGAGGTTCTCGAGCGCCTCTTGATCGTCGCCCTGCACGGCAAAGGTCAACCCGAGAAGGTGGTGGGCGGCAGCGTCTCGAGGTTCCTGTTGCAGGTACACTTGAAGCCGCCGCACGACCTCCTCGTAGTGTCCGTTTCGAAACTCGGACAGGGCATCGTGGATGACATCGGCATCCTGGCGTGCAAGCAACCCATCGAAGGCAATACCGACTATCACAATGAAGATGGAGACTATGCAACGGTGTACTGACAACACAATCCTGCCTAATGCTATGGTTCCGCAACGGACCGGTTCTTATCGGCGATGATATCCTGCTCTTCCTGCTGGTGCTTGGCTTTGAGCTTCTGAAACAACTGAAACTCGGAACGCGCGCGCTCGGTGCTACCAATCTGGCTGTAGATTTGAGACAGCATATAGTGCGGTTGCTCCCTTTCCGGGTCCAGGGTGGCTGCCCGATCCAGGCTCTCAATGGCGGAGTCAAGGTCCCCTCGTGCCCGAAAGACCGAAGCTAAATCAATATGAGCATCAACCAGATCCGGGCGGATCTCAAGAGCTCGCCTCAAATGGCGTTCCGCATCGTCAAACTTGCGCAACCCTAAATAGACTGCTCCGAGAAGATAGTTCGACATGGGATCATTGGGACTAAGCTCCAGCTCCGCCTGAAGGTGCTTTAGAGCGTCATCGAGCCGTTGGTTCTCCCAGTAGACTTCGGCAAGAGAATAGTGGAGTCCCGGTACTCCCGGATTATCGGCGATCGCCTTTAAATACTCTGCAATCGCCGGTTCGATGTGGCCCTGGCTTCGCAGGAGCTCCGCCTGAAGTTGCCGCAATCGGTAGGAGCGGGGAGAAATTCGCTTGAGTTCCTCGAAGGTTTGAATTGCGAGAAGCATCGAAGCTTGACCCTTGTAGTACAAGGCATCGACACTGCCGGGCTCCTTCTTGAGCCACTCAGCAAGAAAGGGAATGGCCTTCTCGAATTCACCCGTCTTCACCAGAGCCACGGCGAAGTGCTGAAGGAAGACAGGATCTCGATCCTCAAGGTCGGGCAGTCCTTGAAGAACCTCAACACACTTCTTAAACTGGCTCAGGTTGAAGAGCGTTAAGCCAACGAGTCCGCGGGCCGAGGTGAGTGAAGGATTGAGTTCAACCGCTTTGGAGAGGTGGTCAAGAGCCTGCTGATACTTCTGTTGCATATAAAGAGCCAGGCCAAGATTCGCGTGCACCTCAGCCACGTAAGGTCTCGCCGCAACAATCTTTTCAAGCGCAGCCTGGGCTTCTGCAAAGTCTTCGGACTGAAGCGCCCGCTGAGCCTCTTCCGATAGGAGTTGAAGTTCCGGATCGCTCTGAGCGCTGGCTGTTCCGACCCAAGGACTCGTCAGCAAGAGGATACAAATATATGACCCTATGGCCGTCCATCGAATCATTGCGAGTCCCTCACCGCAGGTACACTGACTGCCGGCTTCTTACAGCTCGGATCGGGTCTTCCCTCTGTGATCTCCACGAACTGATTGGCTTCGAGATTCCGAAACGTCTGCACCGCGCCTGAGAGCCACTTCACCTGGAGTTCATCGATCTTGTTATTTGTACCCAAACCGAAGTTGATTCGAGGGTCGTTGCTGGACAGGAATCCACCGGCCTGATAAGCCGGCTGGGTTTGGGTCAGTTCACCTGACCGCAGCTGAAGCAGCGCACCAAAGCCGTCACGATTCCCCTTGGTTCCTCTCAGCCGCACTGAGAGCCAGTTGCGTCCCGGTTGAGCTTTGCAGATTAGGAGACTCGGGAAATCGTCGAGGTTGTTAACCACGATATCGATATCCCCGTCATTGTCGAAGTCTCCGAACGCCGCCCCGCGACCCACCCTCTTGACGAGGAGATCACCGCCAATCTGCTCCGTCACGTCTCGAAACGTATGGCCCTGATCGTTGTGTAAAATCTGAGGATGCTGCTTATAGCCGGAATCCATTTGCCAACTTTCGATCCCGGGATAAACATGACCATTTACAATGAAAGCATCCTTCCATCCGTCCTGATCGACATCTAGGAACTTCAAGGCGAAACCAACCATCTGCCAACTCACTGACATCAGGCCCATATCGACTGTAACGTCTTTGAAGAAACCTCCCCCGACATTTTGGTAGAGGGTATTGCAGTCGTCTGAGAAGTTGGCCACGAACAAATCCAGGAGACCGTCGTGATTGAAATCATCAACGTCTGCTCCCATACCGGATTGCTCCCGACCATCTCCACTGTACCCACATCCTCTTATAGCTCCCTCCTCGTCGAAGGTGCCATCTCCAAGATTGTGGTAGAAAAGGTTCGGAGTGGCATCGTTGGCCACAAATACGTCTAGCCAACCATCATCATCGAAGTCGGCCCAAATCGGAGTGAATCCGTAGTACCGGCGTTGTTCAGTGCCAAACGCTTGCGTCGTTACGTCGGTAAAGGTGCCGTTCCCTTCATTGCGGTAAAGCCTGTCCGGCAGTGCATCCAGGCCACGGGGGCGGCACTGGACAGCTATACCACGGTACTGACAATAGCGGGTGCTACCCCGTGGAGGGACCTTGTCCTTCTTGAAATCGATATAGCGAGCCACATATAAATCAAGGTCGCCATCCTTGTCATCGTCTCCCCATGCCGAGCCTGTATTCCACCTGGCACGTCGATGCCAGTTTGTCTGGTACATCGGTGAGTTCCGTCGCCATTGTTTCTATAGAGGACGTCAGGGTCCAATGACGGCCAGATACTGGTGGGCATCCCTGTCGTTGTCATAGTCTGCGGATGACGCACCCATTGCCAAACCAGACATACCTTGTGCCACTTTCTCACGGTAACATCTTCAAAAGTGCCATCATGCTTTGTTTCGATAGAGCGCGTTTTTCTGGCACCTGCATATCGTCAGTGAATATCTGCGCACCTTGAAAGTCGAACGTTGTGCCGTTGACGAAGTGGACTGTCCAGCCAGCCGTCACCATCAAATCAAGAACGGCAACACCGCCTCCCTTCAATTCCACAATCTCATCCTGCTCAGGACCCCCACTCGTATGCCTTGAAGGTGATTCCTCCGGCTACATCTGGGATCTGTGAAGGCGAATTTCGAGACAAGGTCGTTCCCGGTTACTGCGGCAAAGAAGAGCATCAACGTGATGGAAAGAAGAGTAAACAGACCAAGTTTCAGGGTGTCTTTCATCATCGCTGGTCCCTGGGAAACACCTGAGCCTTCAACTGCTTCATCCTTTGCCGGATTCTATCTTGAACTTGCTTAAACTGCTCGAGCATTGCACGGGCTTCTGCTGTGCGTCCCTTTCTCGCATAGACCTTGGCTTAGCGGGTCGTAAGAACTTTCTCGAACTCCGGATTGGCTTCGATCGCGCGTTCGAGCAGAGGGTTGAGCCTCATCCAGTCTAGAGTCTGCAAAATAGATGCGGGCAAGCTCGAATAGAGCGGGCGCGTGAGTTCCTTCAGCACAAGCCAACGCTGCAATTCAATTGTGGCCTGTTCTTTCTTTGCGGTTTGGCCGAGGACAAGTCCCAACTGGAAATCGTACGAGGGGTTATCCGGATCCAGTCTCATTGCCTCTTCGTAATAGGGCAGTGCCCTCTCGCGATCTCCTGAAGCTCTCTGGAGAACGAATGCGCCATTAGAAAGTAGGCCCTGTGTAAACGATGGCTCCAGGCTCAAGACTCGAGCAAGCGTATCGCGGGTGTGGTCGAATTAACATAGACTGTAATAGCTCATACTCAAAGTGAAAAGGTAACGGGCGGAGCATCCCTGAAAAATATTCACAGATGTCAGCGGCTTCTGCCAAAAGTCGATTCACCTCGGGGTCTTCACCACAGAAGATGCAGAAAGTTCGAAAGTACGATGAATGGCTTCTGAACGGCATCCGGTGGTTCCGCGTCGCCGTCCTCACCATCCCCTTCGGCCTTCTCCCCCCAACGTAGTGCCAGATAGCCTTGCATTCGGGTCTTCCAGTTCCCGGTTGGACAGAGTATCAAGGGGTTGTGGTTGCCGCAGTGAGATCGCCTCCGAGTAACGCTGCTCGCTGGCGCACAACTGGGCCAGCTTCGACCGCAGGGGAAGATCGTTGAGCCAGGGGACTCGAAACCGGAACTCAGCGTTCTGATGACCGGCCTGCGGCGGTGCACCCAGGCATCCAGGAAGTGCTGGACGGCGGAATCCAGGAAGAGATTTCTGTCCTGAAACTGGTGGACCGCGTCTTCGAGAATCTCGGCTTGAGCATTCGGCCGGCCCGTTTCTCGCGAGCGAAGCTGCCAAAAGCTGTGCTTGAATCTGATCTTCAATCGCGCGTCCTACCAGAAGAGGGGTTACCTCTCCAGAACTCGCCGAGCCGGAAAAGGCTGACAGCAAGCAGACAGCTTGAGCTCTACATTGCCGGGCACCTGTGAGAGTCCCGTCCCCTGGAAACGCGCGCCGCTTCTCGGTAAAGATCGTAATCCACAAGCACCTTTCCGAGCTCTACCCTGAGGGAAGCGTGACATCTCAGGCATCTGTTCTAGGGCAGTCACTATTGCTTGCCTTCTGGTGCCCGACCTAGACTCGACGACGGTGGACAAGGGAAGCGCGATCCCAACATCGTGAGGTCTTAGAGCGTGCGCTTTTTGCAAGCTCCGGACGGCAGAGCCCATATCTCCTTGTTGCATCTCAAGGATGCCGAGGTTGTAGAGCGCGCTGGGGATAGTCGGCTGGATCTGAATTACTCGCCTGTAGCTTTCGATAGCCTGGAGCTCCATCCCGAGCTGAGAATAGGCGGCCGCCAGCATCATCCAAGCCACGACCGACTCAGGTTCAAGACGGACCGCCTCTTCCAACAGAGGACGCGCGCCCTGAGGCTGGCCCCTCTCGAGCGAAGTCCGTGCCTGTCGCAGCAACTGCTGAAAGGAACCGTCGACTTGGAGAGCGAATGCGGTTGGAATGAGCACGCACAGCAAAGCAAAGCCGGAAAGCAGCGACTTGAATAAGCGAGAAGTTAAACGCAAGTCGATCGCAGAAAACGGCCGCGGGAGGAAACAGTGGAGATCAAGTGTACATCCTCCCCACGTCGGCACAGGACTGCGGACATGGACTACGGTAACGAAGCCGCATCAAAGTATACCCCGGACCTAGGCACCAGCGTCATGATCAAGCACCCTTCTGATTCTTGAACCGTACCTAACACCAATTACGCCCTGTCAAATATAATAGAGCTCCACACCATCTCTAGCGGTCGTGAACACGATCAATGTGTCCCAATTCTTCCACTCGTCAAAGATACGGTCGACAAAAAGATTAATGAATCTATTCGAATTCAAGTCATACTGAACTCGGATCCTCTGCGCGCCTTCTGCTCCTGGCCACACCTCGGTTCCACCAACTGAAACACCGTAATTGACTCCTTGATTAATATCGACATCAACATATAATTCCTTGGTCATAACCAAAGACGGATCGATGAAGACTGGCTACCGCAACCTGATCATACATTAGGTAATGAGAGGACATAGCTTCTTCCCGCTGGAATTGCGCCGTCATCGTCTCCCGCAGCAACTGAGTACTGGGATTAGAGACGCGCACAATCCTTTCGAAGTCCTCCTTAGAGAATCTAGTCTTTCGTGAGACATTCAACGGGGACAGTTCGATTGGAATGCCAGACCGTAGGACGATGCGAGCGGCCTCGGGATCAACCCAGAAATTGAATTCGGCATTGGGCGTCACGTTGCTGGCACCATCCGGCAGTGAAGCGACTGCTCCTCCCATTATATATAGACTCTTTACAGCCATGGCGAAGTCAGGGTCTTGGCGAATCGCCATAGCAATATTGGTCAGAGGTCCGATGGCCACGATGGTGATCTCGTCCCGATTATCCAGTACCGTCCGGACGATGAAATCGACGGCAGTTCTCACTTCAGGTCTTGTTTCTGGCCAATTCGCCAAGAGGGGGATCTGGGGGTCCGTCCTTCCACCACTCGCCATGTTGCTTGAAGGAGAACTCCGAAACTTCGTGGATAAGTGGCATGTTTGCACCGGGATAGACCGGCGTTTCTTCGCAACCGACGCCCTCAAGGACCTTGAGGGCGTCGGCGGTGGCCTGCTCACGGCTCTTGTTTCCTGCCACGGTCGTGATCCCCAGAACCTCGATCTCCGGGGAGTTGAGCGCCAGGAGAAGGGCAAGGTGCATCATCCTGCGGCGGAAGTGGCCCTTGAACTCCGTATCGAAGATTACCCTATGAGGCTGGGCAAGCGTCACGGTCAGGAAGCCCTGAACAAGTAACAACGGGAGTGTCAGAAGAAGGCGATTCATGGTGCCTCCGAACGAAAAGTGGGACCGAGAGTCCGTGTTGGCCAAGTCTTGATCCACACAAGATAGTACCGCTTTTCATGGTTCGTGGGCAACCTGCCTCAACGCCAATTACATCCTCTTCCTGGTAGGGAAATGTAGTTGACGTCGGGGAGGAATCATCATCCGGGGCACTTCCTCTGGCCTTGTGCGGCACGAAAGGTGGTCTGTTCGTAGAGGTCGGCCAAAACCTTCAGTCGTTTTCTCGACCGCAAGAATGGCCGATCCTTACACCCGCTGAAATCGCGATGTTACACAGATGCGTCATTCCTTGGGTCGCCAGCCTTGCGGCGGTTGCCAGGGTCAAAAACTAGCCCGTTCTTTCGGCTTTCGAGAGAGGTAGAGCCGGCGATGCTGGCGCGGCGTGATGCCGGTGAGGGCCCGAAAGCGGCGGTTGAAATAGCTTTGGTCCGTGAAACCGACTTCGTATGCGATCTCGGCACAGGACAGCCGGGATTCCTCCAGCAAACGCTGGGCCTCGCGGATTCGCATCTCGTGAACGTGCTGCAGGATCGTCCGGCCCGTCCGTTCCTTGACCAGGTGAGCGATCCGAAAGGTGCTCAGTCGGACTTCGTCGGCCAGGTCCTGGAGCCGGACTTCTTCCTGGAAATGAGCGGCAATGTAGTCAAGCACCCGGGCAACACCCGGATGACCGCTCTCGAACCCCAACAGGTAGATGGTGTTCATAAAGTCGTCCAGGGCGTTCTTGACGACGTGCGAGGTTCGACCGGGCGGCGATGATTCTGCCCGTCCAGCGGTGGCTGCTCTCGATCAAGAATCCCAGATGAGCGCTGTCCTGGCCCGCAGTCCGGACCAGGTAGCCCAGCATCTCGATCATGAGCGCACGCACCACGACCAGGTCGGGAGACTGGAGGAAGACCGCGCCGAGATATCTATTCAGCAGCTTCCGTGCCCGCTTGCGGTCTCCAGAGCGGATCAGTGAGCGCAGCACACGCTCCTCCCGGAAGGGGAATTCCCCTTCCCCCCTTCCTTCCGGCAATGGATCTCATCGGCGATCTCCCTCTGCTGGAGCGCCCGCTCCCGGTTTTCGTCGAGGAGCAGAGCGGACCAGCCGCTGTCCGCATAGAAGAGCGCACAGAGTCGATTTGCAGCCTCCTGCGTCCGGACCTGCGGCCAAGCGGGAAGCGCCTTGACGAACTGGAGAGCGGCGGCGCGGGATGCTCCGCAGGCGACCAGATGGTTAGTGGCCTCCAGGCGGTCCTCGGGTTCGTCCTCCGCCACGACTTCTCCACCGATCAATCCGCCTTGGCCGGCGGCCTTCGACGAGCGCAACCATCCAGCTGACGATCCCCGGGGCCAGGAAGTAGGTGCAGGGTTCTCCCCAACGAATCGACTCCTGCAGGGCGTGGATTCGTGTCCTTCTCAGGAAGGGCAGATCGTCGATCGGTTCCGGCCGACCGGCAACCCTCTCCCATCCGGCCCCATGAGCCTCGGATTGACGTCATACTCCCTCTCGTACGCCGAGAAGGTTTGCTCGACCGCATTCAGCATCTGTTCTGGCACTCCGGCCGATCTCCCGCGGCTGCCCACAGACTCGAAAGAGGAGCCAAGGCAGCAAAATCGTATAAGTTCTCGCCATTCTGATCTATCCGCCGCGTCTGCACAACGGTAGAGTCTTGGCAGGGAGGCGACCGTTGGCTCGGATTAGTGAGCTCTTCGACGCAGTCATCG
This sequence comes from uncultured Acidobacteriota bacterium, assembly GCA_963777605.1. GTDB lineage: Bacteria > Acidobacteriota > UBA6911 > RPQK01 > JAPXNP01 > CAVZRV01. Next base: position 31,339 of record CAVZRV010000016.1, on the reverse strand, counting down.
CGGGGAACCGGAAGTCCACCGTTCAGATCGTCGATCAGAACCTGAGGGAAGATGGTGATCCCTCGGACTGCTCGACAAGACCATGATTCCAGCCATGCGGGAAGTCGGCCGCCGATTCTCGCGGGGGAGATCTATGTCCCGGAAATGCTGATCGCCGCCCGGCCATGCAGGCCGGCCTCGACCTGCTCGAACCGGCGCTTGCAAGGAAAGGGACACGGATTCGGGCAAAGGTCGCCATCGGCACGGTGAAAGGCGATCTGCACGACATTGGGAAGAACCTCGTTGTCGTCATGCTCAAAGGCGCCGGCTTCGAGGTTGAAGACCTGGGGGTGGACTGTGCGGTTGAGAAGCCTCCCAGCCGTGGATCGGGGCTTCACAACGCTCTGTATCGTTGCGCTGTTCACTACGACGATGCCCTCCATGAAGACCGTCGTGGACCGACTTCGGACCGGCCCGGCGTCAGGATCGTCGTGGGCGGGGCCCCAGTCACCGGCGCTGCCCGGAGATCGGGGCAGACGGGTTTGGAGAGGATGCCGATGAAGCCGTTCAAGTCGTCGAACGGCTGCTCGAACCCGCATTGTAGTGGTTCTGGGCGGAGTTGGCGCGGAGGAAAAATGACCGGACTTGCTATCGAACGTCTGGAGGACTTCATCTTCGGCAGCGCTCCGAGCCGGTCCATTGCGGAACCGGCCTGCTGATCGGCGGTGGACGAGTGGTCCCCGAAATCAACTTCACCCCTCCGTCGATCGACATTGTGACGAGACCTGGGCCGAAGTGCGGCGACAGTACGAAGAGATGATCCGGTCGGTACTGGAGAGGGCCGTGGAGCTCGAGACGCCGGAACTGCTGGTTGAGTTCGAAACGCTGGCTCCCATGACCGACCGGCCCGAGTGGGGATTGGAGATTTCCGGGCTGTCTCGAAACGGATGGCGAAATTTCACAAGATACGGCCTGTGGACCGCCCTGCGGCTGACACCGACGACGCGCGGGAGTTCGGACGCCTCCGCGAATGCGTTCGAACGCACACTGGGGTCATATGCTCGAGCTCTTCAACAAAGCGGGAAGCTGGGGGGCCGACCTCCTCGCCGTGGAGTCCACCGGAGGGAAGGAGGTTTGCGACGACGCCCTGGTCGAGGCGGATCTGGCCGATCGTCTTCACGCTCGGAGTTCTCGGAGCCCGCGATATGGATCCCTCTGGCACCACCTCGTACGCTTCCGGTCCCAGCACATCGTGCCTTCCGGAGATACGGCTTGCGGGTTTGCCAACACGGCGATGGTGCTGGGGAAACGGAGGTGATCCCCCGGTTTTTGCGGCGATCGTCCGGGTCGCGTCGGTTCCAAGGAGCCTGGTGCCGTACCGCATCGGGGCGCCGGGCCGAGCAAGGACTGTGCCTACGAGGGTCCCTATCTCAAGGCGATCGCGGGCATCCCGATCTCTATGGAGGGCCGGACCGCCGCTTGCGCGCATCTTAGCCCGCTGGGCAACGTCAGCCAGGCCGTCTGCGATTGCTGGTCGAACGAATCGGTTCAGAATGTTCAGATGCTGAGCGGGCGGGCTCCTCGGATGTGTTTGGAGCAGCTTGTCTACGACTGCCGCCTGATGAACACGGCGCTTTCCTCGTCACCTACTCAGGCCAGGCTGTTGAGGGACTGGCTGAGCGATTCCGATGCCCCGCTGGATCCCCAGGCCTGGCTGCTGAAACCGGACGTCGTCCTCCGAATATCCGAACAGATCGCCCGGCTCAGCGATCCCTACCTCCAGACGCTGGCCGCCGTCGGCGCCAGCCTGCAGGAATTGAAGACGGCTTTGGGTTCGGGGCGGCTGCGTCTGCCCGAGCGAGAGCGTCCCTGGCTGGATCGAATGTGCGACGAGTTCGCAAGACTTCCCGAAACCGAAGACCGAATCATCGAGAAGATGCTTGCCGACGCCTCCGTTGCAGGACGCATTCTGCCTGCCGAGTACGGGATCGGCTGAGGCGGTCTGGTTCGTTATTGTTCTTGTTCAATCACCTTGAGTACATTTTGTGCATTATCAAGGTGAGCCTCATCCTTACCGAGTGTCAGGTATTTCTGCAACAATTCACGTGCTCGGCTTCGATCTTTTGCATCGTAAAATAGGCCCATTCCCAATTCGTAGTAGCCTTCTGCGAATTGAGGATTCACCTCCAACACCTTCTCAAAGGCCTTGTGAGCCCCCTCCTGATTTCCTTTTCTCGTGAAGTCCTTTCCGAGCTCGTAAAAGCCCTGGTCCAGCCGTTTGACTCCGACTCCAACTCCCACTCCTTTTGCAGGGCCTCAAAGCCGAGCGCATACTGCTTGAGCCCGAAATAGGCTCTTGATCTCTCTCCCAGAAGGCGGATGAATTGGCGTCGACGATGACGTCGCGAGAGTCATTCAACATGTCTAAAGCCTTCTGATACTGGGACTTGTTGTTGAGCTCTTGAACCTCGGCCAAAGCCGATGCGGACTTCTTCGCTGCCATCTGACTCTGGAACTGAGCAATCTGTTCTCCAAGGGCCCTGTACGACTGGTTCTCTGGGTCCAATGCCAGTGCCCTTTCCAGAGCGGTCTTGGCCTCTCCGACGCGCCCGAGCTTGGCATAGGCAACGGCCATACTGAAATGCAGTTGGGCATTCGACGAGTCGATTTGAACTGCCTCCTTGAGTCCCTTCAGGGCGGCCTCGTAGTCTTCGGCCTGCATCGCCGCATTCGCTTCTGACACGGCCCGTCTGACCGGTAGCGAGTCGAGGAGCTGGCTGGCGGACTGGTACAGCCGCTCCAGCGAAGCGTTCTCGACGCTCTGCAGATCCTTGAATGCGTTGAGGATCTGCAGCTCTTTCCGAAGGCTCTCCTCGGACTCGTCCCAGCGGTTCAGACGTCCGTAGATTACGGCAAGGTTATGATAGACGAGCGGGTTGGACCGATTGATTTCGAGTGACCGCTCAAGCGCTTCCTTTGCCTCAGCAATCCGACCCTGGTTGAGAAACTCACTGCCTTGCTTTGCGTACTCTTCACTTTTCGCCAAGACCTCAGAGTCTTGGAAATAGAGCTTTTCGTCCGAGTCTCCCCGTTTCAGGTTGAGGGTTACTGTCTCTTGAGCTTGATCCTTCATGCGGAGAAACTCAAAGTAAGCGGGCGTGAAACCGTCTACCTGAGTCCAGACTCGATAGACGCCGGCATTCAGCTTATCGAACCGGGCAAGTCCTTCGCTGTTCGTCTTTGCGTCGTCAGCCTTACCATTATTCAAGCACTGCAGGTATACCTTTATACCCTTCAGTGCTCGACCATCCTGATCGATGCACTTGACTGAAATGAGCCCCGATCCTGCAAACAAAACCTGGCAAAAGGCAAAAAAGTAGGCTAGGCCAACAAGAGACCGCAAACACCTCTGTTTATGTCTCATTCTCTACTTCTCCTGGCTTAACATTGGGACAAGAATCTCTCTTGACATAGCAAACACCCATCCTGGTCTGCTTAAGGGGGTGTCCTTCGTCTTGATCGGGACACGGTGTCGACCAGGATTGCGTGAGCGTAAGATCAAATTGGGTTACCACTCTCACGTTCCAGGATGTCGTGAGTAGCCGCGTGTTGAAACCACCCCTTCCAGTTTACATCATCACCCGTCCGACGAGTAACTGCCGGGTTCGTGGGGCTCGTCGATCGCGGTTGCACTCCCTCGATCTGCGGGAGTGGCGTGCCCGCGGAATTCTCTCAACCCTGATGTGACGGATCGACGTTTCTGCGTTATCCTATGCAGGACCACTCACGAGGCGTTTGCTCATTAGGCCTGCGATCCGCCTCTCCTCGGAGCGGTCGGCAAGACCCGGAATTGGAGAAGGCTGATGGGTGCTGGAGTTGGCATCGAATCACGGGTTCTCAATGAGATCAAACGAGCCGCGGGGGGGATCCGTCGACGGGTGATGGAGCACACCATCCTCCACAACGGCGGTTACCTGAGCCAAGCCTGTTCCTCGGCTGAAATTCTCGCAAGCATCTACCTGAAGATCGCGCGTCTGGGCAGGAGCACCGCTCCGATGGTTCCTCCGCCCTTCCAAGGGGTTCCATCAGCCTCCCAAATCGGCTATAAAGCGGGCGGAGCCTACAACGGCGCCCGCGATCCGGAGTTCGATCGTTTCTACTTGAGCCCGGCCCATTACGCTCTGGTTCTCTACTCCACGCTCATCGAGGTTGGACGGATGGATCCGGCCAGCCTCGACCAGTTCAATCAGGACGGTAGCACGGTCGAAATGATCGGCGCGGAACATTCGCCCGGTTTCGAGATGATGGGGGGGGCTCTCGCTCAGACCCTGAGTCAAGCTGCCGGTATTGCGCTCGCGCGCAAGTCAAGAGGACAACAGGGACGTATTTGGGTATTTCTGTCTGATGGGGAGTTCCAGGAGGGTCAGACCTGGGAGAGCCTGCAAACCCTGTCGCATTACCATCTCGACAATCTCGGTATTTATGTCGACATCAACGGTCAGCAGTGCGATGGAAGGACAGAGAACGTCATGCAGATCGAACCTCTCACGAAGCGGATCGAGGCGTTCGGCGGCCGGGTGTTTGGGGTGGACGGACACGACATCAGAGCCCTTGTTGAGCCATCGCAGTTGGCGCCTGACGGTCGCCCGCTTGTGGTCCTTTGTTACACGGATCCCTGTAGAGGTGTTCCACTTCTTGAGAAGCGACGACCTAAGCTTCACTATGTGCGCTTTGCCTCCTCGGAAGAACGAGAGGAATATCGCGACTTTTATGAGTCAGTGATGAAGAACCTGGAGACGGGAGAATAGGCGATGGAGATCGTTTCAAGGGTTCACGCCAAGAATCTCGTGGGCTGGGCGAAGGACAAGCCGGAAGTCGTCGTTCTCTCGGCCGATTTGACGGGTTCCACCAGATCGATACGTTTAAGGATACCTACCCGGACCGATTCTTCTCGATGGGAGTCGCCGAGCAGAATATGGTCAGTCTTGCAGGCGGGCTCGCCCGCGAAGGATACATCCCGTTCGTACACACCTTCGCCGTGTTCATCTACCGGCAGGCCTTGAACCAGATTGTGAGTTCGGTTGCCTATTCGAATCTCCCCGTTAAGTTTTTCGGATTCCTGCCCGGAATCACGACCCCAGGCGGTGCGACTCATCAGGCAATCGAGGATGTTGCCGTCATGCGCACAATACCAAATATGACGGTGTTCGAGACTGGGGATGCAACGGAAGTAGAAACCGTGCTCGACGCGGTCTTCGCTCTACCCGGCCCGGTATACGTGCGAATGCTCCGCGGTGAGATGCCCAGGTTGTTCCCTGTCGAGGAACCACTCGTGGTGAACCATCCGCGTATCTTGCATCAGGGCCAGGACGTAACCCTCATTACGGCCGGGATCTGCACCGAAGAGGCATTGCGCGCGATCGCCATTCTAGGTGGGAAGGGCGTCTCCATCCACCACTTGCACGTATCGACGCATAAGCCATTCACGAATCCGGTGATCCTCGAGGCGGTTTCCAAACCGCGCTACGGTGTCATAACATTGGAAAACCATTCAATCGTGGGTGGACTCGGAACGGAGGTGGCGGAGGTGATGGCGACGAACGGAGTCGGAAACGCCTCGTTCGCGTTGGGCTCCGCGATTCGTTCGCCCACGGTGGAAGCCGGCCCTACCTGATGAGGAAGTACGGAATCGATGCCATGGCCCTTGTGCTCCATATCGAAGAGATGATTGGCATGAGGCTCGGAATTCGAGAGGAGGATCTCGAGCGGGTGCGAATCGAACCGGTCCACAACATCGCGCGAGTGGAGGCATTGTAGAGCCGCTATGAACGAAAGGTTGTTTGGCAGCGAGCGTTTCACGGTTTCCTATCTCCTCACGGGCGACAACCGGCTGGCGACCAAGAAGGCCAAGGACATTTGCTACGAGCAAACGGTTGAGTTTCCGAGCGACCTCATTCCAGATGGATTCATAAAAGACCACGTGGTCGGCCGCGTGGAAGACTTTCAGCCAGCCGGTCAATCCAGATTCCGGGCCGTCATCAGCTATGCAGTTGAGACGGCGGCGGGCGACCTCGTTCAACTGCTAAATGTTATTTTCGGAAACATCAGTCTCAAGGCAGGCATCAAAGTGGAACGGTTCAACTTGCCCGGCAGCCTGTTGGCCCGCTTTCGTGGGCCGCGCTACGGAGTACGTGGCCTGCGCAACCATCTCGGCATCGCCGACAGGCCCCTGGTCTGTGCTGTGCTGAAACCGATGGGCCTCTCGCCCATCGAGCTCGCGGAGCAAGCCAGTCAGTTTGCGCGGGGTGGGATCGACATTGTCAAGGATGATCACGGGCTCACCGACCAAGTGTTCGCCCCATTTGAGGAGCGCGTTGCGCGCTGCGTCGAGGCTGTGGCGAAGGTCAATCAAGAACATGGAAGTCGATGCCTCTATGCACCGAATGTGACGGGGCCGAGCGATCAGGTTACGCTTCTCGCGCGTCGGGCCAAGGCCGCCGGCGCGGGCGCCCTGCTGATTTGTCCGGGACTTGTGGGCATCGATGCTATGCGAGTCCTTGCGCAAGATGACTCGCTGGCTTTGCCCATAATGGCCCACCCTTCTTTCTGGGGAAGCTTCGTCACAACACCTGAGAACGGATTGAGCCACTTCGCCCTATACGGCCAGATCATGCGCCTCGCGGGCGGGACATGACGATCTTTCCGAACTACGGCGGCCGCTTTTCGTTCACTCGAGAGGAATGCGCCGAGATTGTTGAGGGATGTAGGTGCGGGATGGGTGACGTTGCGACCATCTTTCCGGCACCGGGCGGCGGTATGACGACCGATCGGGCTGCCGATCTGGTGCGAGTCTATGAGAAGGACTTTGTCTTGATTGTCGGTCGAGGCGTGCAGCGGCGGAGTTCGACCTCGTCGAGAGTAGTCGCCATTTCCTCAGCATCCTGAATGGACTGTGAGATCCTCTATTTCGACCATTTCGGCAAACCCTGCGACTTCGGGTGTAACGCCTGGAGCCTTCGGCCTCCCGCAGCTTGCGGATGGTCGGTTCCGGACTATGTGGCTTTTTTGCCATTTCCGAGTCTCGCTGGCCCCTTTCTAAAGGCCGGTTGAGACTCACATAGAACCTGGATCAGTTTCCGGGGAGCAGGCCAGAAATGCATAGGTTCTCCCGGATCAAGGAGGATCTTGCTCGCTCACGTTCCCGGCATTCTTCTCCACGAATGACTGCCCGTGAGGCATAGGTGAAATCTGGAAAAGATGAGCCAGCGTTTGCGCCACATCATAGAAGCCTTTGCGAATTCCAAGATCCTTTGCCGGTAGGCCGGGGCCATAGAGCAGGATGGGAACGTATTCTCTGGTGTGATCGCAACCTTCGAATGTTGGATCATTTCCATGATCGGCGGTGATAATCAGGATGTCCGATCCTCTCATGGCGGCGATCAGCTGTCCAAAAAATAGATCGGCTTCTTCCAACGCCCGGGCGTAGCCGACTGGGTTCCTCCGGTGACCGTACAACATGTCAAAGTCGATGAGGTTAGCGAACACAAGTCCGTGGTCGAGCTGGTTCGCCAGTTCAAGTATCGCTGATTGGGCTTCACAGTTGTTGAGGACGTGTATCGACTGAGAAATGCCTCGACCGCAGAAAATATCATCAATCTTGCCCACACTCACATGGATTCCATGTTCCTTCAGACGATAAGAATCGTAGTCCTCGGCGGAGGGAACGGAAAATCCCGTCATCTCCGTGCGTCTGAAGTTCCCGGCCTCCCCAGGAAAGGCCGAGCAATGATACGCCCGACACGATACTCATCACAGAGTCTCCTCGCAGTGGAACACGCCTGATAAAGTTCCTCCAGAGGTATTACTCCCTCATGCGAAGCAATCTGGAAGACAGAATCGCCACTTGTGTAAACAATCCAGGAGCCTTCGCGCATTTGAGGTTCGCCCAACTCCTCAATGATCGCCGTCCCACTCGCTGCACAGTTACCGATGATTCGCCGACCTGTCTCCGCCTCAAACATTGCAGTGAGTTGTTCCGGAAATGATGGAGACTCCTTTCGAAAGACCGTGAAACCAGGTCTGAGGAGTAGACCTGCTATTTCCCAATGCCCAGTAACGGTGTCTTTTCCTTGGGAGACCTCTTCCATCGCGCCGAAAGAGGCAAGAGGCTGAACGGATGCGGAAACTCCCTGAACCGCTAGGCACTCGGGGACGGCGGCGGCGGCCCTGCCAAGCCCAAGGGTCTCGAGCGTTGGTACGCGGAGCGAACCTGCGGCCTGGGCCGTATGTGCGAGGGTATTGGCTCCTTCGTCCCCATATTCCTCAGCGTCCGCAGCAGCACCAATCCCAACAGAATCGAGTACGACCAGAAACACCCTCATGATAGGTCACTCCAACGAGTAAAGTGAACTCGGGACTCACGAATCTCTCCGAGAGAATAGTCATGAGAAGGGACAGCCGATGCGCTATTTGGCATCCGGCACCCTCTTGACATCGCAGCGAGTACCAGTCTAGCATTAATAGTCTGCGGTAAGAACGTCTTTTCAACAAGATCTTGAAAAACCGAACGATGCCCTATGCTTGAGTATAGCGTGTTGGATCACTCGCGGTCAGACATGAAGCGTCTTCGTGCAATGAGGTGCACCGAAGATTTGGCTCGCTTGATCATTAGGCTCACTTGGATTGTACTTTTTGCCTCTCTCCTCTCTCCGGCATTTTCTATCTCTAGTCCACCTCAGACACGCGATGAAAAACTTCGCCAGGAAGAGGCAGAGGACTACTACCGAAAATGGTTGACTCAAGATGTCGTCTACATCATATCTGACGAAGAGAAAGAGGTTTTCGCTAAGCTGACAACGGCGGAGGAGCAGGAACGCTTCATTGAGCAGTTCTGGTTTCGGCGCGACTCGGATCCCACGACCCGTGTGAATGAATACAAAGAAGAGCACTACCGTAGAATCGCCTACGTGAACGAGTACTTTCAGAGTGGGATCCCGGGCTGGGAAACCGACCGGGGCCGGATTTACATTATCCATGGACCCCCGGATGAAGTCGAGTCGCATCCATCAGGTGGCAGCTACAAAAGACCCTATCATGAAGGTGGGGGATACACTTCGACATTTCCTTTTGAGATATGGAGGTATCGACACATCGACGGAATTGGAGACGATATTGAACTCGAGTTTGTGGATAGTAGTCAGTCTGGGGAGTTTCGGCTCGCCCTTCTTCCCGAAGAGAAAGATGCGCTGCTCAATGTCCCTGGTGCGGGTCTCACTCTTGCTGAAAGCCTCGGCTGGGCTCGAGTCGGACCGCCCCTATTTCTCGCCTGAAACAATTACCCTTACCAACACCCCAGAATCCAGGACGATCCGTTTATGCGATTCGAAAGATTCTCAGGAGTTCGGGCTCCCGCGAAGATTCGATACAAGGATCTGCAGCAGCTTGTCAAGACGAACGTTGCCTTCTCCAACCTTCCCTTCAACGTGCAGATTGATTATCTGCAGTTTGATACAAGAAGAGCTCTGGTGCCTGTCACCCTGGAATTTCAGAACCACACGCTTACATTTGCTGCAGCCGGAAACAATGTAACGGCGAAAGCCGCCGTGTACGGCGTGGTCACCTCCATCGGCAATAGAGTTGTCTACGAATTCGATGATGATCTTCAACTTTCCTACCCTTCGAAGCATTTGGCCCAGGTCTTGAAGGGACGCTCCCTCTACCAGCGAATGATTCCTTTGGACACCGGAGGGCGCTATAAGCTCACATTGATTGTCAAGGATCTTAATACCGGGAATATTGGAGTCTATGAAGGTGCGATCGTTACGCCTCGATACCTTGCTGGCAAGCTTGCTCTAAGCTCCCTTATTTTGGCTGAGTCCTGCGTCGAGATCGATCAGGCTTCCGCCGAGCCGGGAATGTTCGTCTTAGGAGACTTCAGGGTTTACCCGAATACAGAGAGGCTCTTCTCCCAGAATCAGACAATAGGTCTCTACTTTCAGATCTACAATGCGACCTTGGATCAAGCCTCTCAAATCCCCTCACTCTCTGTTTCTTATCGAATTTCTCATGGGTCTGAGACAAGGTTCGAGATCTTGGACTACTTGGGAGAGTTCCTACGAATCTATCGGGGAGGTCGAGTAGCTGTGGTTAGATCCTTCGATGCATCGAGTCTTGATTCTGGCGACTATCGCATCGACATCAGCGTGCAGGACAAGATCTCAGGCGAGGAGAAGAGCATAGAACAGGCATTTCGGATTGGCTCTTAGCTCATATGTCTCGCTATTTCCCGTTGGGAATCGCCATCGTCCCTGCTTCGTCCGCACGGACTCCGCGATATGAGGTGGTCCCACTTGGGACTTCATCTACGGATTTTTGCGCATTCGGTCACCGTCTAGGGCGACGTCCCCTGGAGAACTCCGACCACTCGGCCCATGGGTCTATCTGCATGGCGGCTGGCTCGTCAGCTGAATCAGCGCTTCCAGCGTCGTTTCCTTCTGGCGTTCCGAAACGGTCAGGTGGCGATGTTTACCTGTTTCGTTTTCTTGAAAGCTGGTGCGTCCTTGCTGGTCGACACTGACTATTCCCGGTCTGGAGAATCCGAAGTAGCCGCGATTTGGACGGACGGCGAACAGCACGGAGGTCAAATCCCACGTTGGTCGGTCGTAGGGCATCGAACTGTAGGCCCGATAGGCGTCTGCGATGGGATGGTTCTTCACATAGCCGAAGTCTTCTTCGATGCTGACCGCTGGATAGGGGATCGCATGACCGATCTCAAAGCCGCTGAATACGATCTCTGTGGGCCACGTCGAGAACACCTTTGCGGCCGAATCACGGTCGACGAAGACATTGAATTCTGGAACCTCTTCCAAGAAATTGCCGGCCATTGCGGACAGCATGCGGACCTTCAGCGGACCAGATCCGGCCCCGACAGCGGGCTGATCGCGTCGGGGCTCGTTTCCAGAAGAGCCGCGAGATTCGTGCTGAAACCCACCTGGACGATGACGACCGAGCCGTCCTCCGATCCGGCCAGAAGGCGCCGCAAAAGTGTCACGGCATCTTCCGCATCTTGGTTCTCGACGAGGTCGTGTGGATAGATATACTCACCGCCCGCATCCTTCGCCAATCCTGCCTGCAAGTACGCAGACTCTGGCGGCCCTTGCCATGGTGAACGACACCAATCGGGATGCCGCCACGTCCGTAAAAGGTATTGATGGCGTCGACAAAGGGAGCACCCATCGGGTGCTCTTTTGTCAGGTAATCGACTCCCAACAAGTGACATTCTCCGCGACTTTCAAGGGCGTGAATCACCCCAAGGGCCAAGGCATCGTCGATATCATTTCCCATGTCGGTGTCAAAGAATAAGCCGGACCGAGCCTCCGTACAGATGAGGGCTCGTGAAGGCCATTATCGAGAATGCTACTATCGCAGCCCCACTTCGGAAATCGGGTCATAATTCACCTTCTCCTCTTCGGCTCTGCGAGCCGGACTGTTGCGGAGCCGCATCCCCTATTGGGCAACCGAGTCTCGAGAATACGTGCCTACGCTTCTTCCCCGCGACATGCAGACTCGTCAATTTCATTTCAGATGCTTTCCGCCTTGGATGATGCGTACAGATCCCGATAGACTGAGGCCCATCGCATTCCTTCGCTCGGGCTAGGATCTGCGTATTAGAACGATTTCTCGATGCTTTAACCACTCCATATGGTAGGCAGGCCATCCGAAAAACCGCACTAATGGGCCCGGATTTTCTGGCCGCGCAGACTCCTAGGTTTGTCGCGAGACGATGATGAGACCAAGGCCCAATATGAAGAGGGCGAACATCAATACGATCAACCGGTTCGTGCCGCGGGGAGCCTCCCTGAATTCCTTCCACACGAACACGCCCCAGAGCGCGCAACCATGGTTGCCCCCTGGCCCAATCCGTACGAGATGGCAAATCCCGCCTGCCCGGAGGCGATGATGCTGAACATCATGCCGATTCCCCAGATGATGCCACCTAATACCTGACGGCGTGGAGAGGCGCCGATCCTCCGAAGTAGTCGGCGAAAGAAACCGGGACGACCTACGAAAGGTCTCTTCATAATGATCGTATTGAAGAGCAGATTACTGCCCAAAAGTCCCAGCGAGAACATAAAGACGGCGGAGTACGGTCCCAGCTTTCCTGGCTCAAGGTTATTGAAGTTGAGCGACATCGAAGCTGCTACAAAACGATAGAAGAAACCAGCCAGGATCCCGCACAAAACCGCCAACACAAGCCCCTCGGAGCCACTATCCGCAGTCTCTTTGGGCAGTCTCCGGTAGGCGATTGCATCTAAAACGATGGCCGCCGTCACCAAGGCAACCCCAAAAAACAGAACTAACGGATTCCCCAGAGGAGTGGCGAGGTAGTTGATGAGGACCCCAAGAACCAGAGCCAAACCGATTCCTACCTGGAAAGCCACCGCCATGCCGGCAATCGCAATCGAAGCCACCAGCAGGATATTGGCCGCATTGAAAATAACACCGCCGAGAGCAGCGGAGACGAGATTCGAAAGATCTGCCTGCGCCAAATCAACAAGAAACCCCCGTCCTCCAGCGCCGACACTTCCGAGTGTCAAAGCGAACAACGTTGAGACAAGGAGGACGCCGATTGCATAATCCCAGTAAAAGAGCTCGAAACGCCAGTCTCTGGCTGCCAGCTTCTGCGTATTCGCCCACGATCCCCAGCAGAGCATGGTGATCAAGCAGAACACCACAGCCCATAAGTAACTGTCCAACACAAACATGCGCGCTCCCTCGTCTCACTGCCATCGACCGAGCGGTGCAAGCCATCCGTTCGCTGTCGCTCGACCCCTACCGTGTTCTTTTGCCGTCTCCCGCCCGCATGTCTCTTGCGGGCGGGAGTGTGAGGAGGTGTAGAGCCGCCGTATCTCCTCGAGAATCTAGAAGTTGAGTTTGAGCCCAAACTGGATATATCTCGGATTTCTCGCTGACGTAATCCGGCCGAAGTTCGGATCATTCGCCGTCATGCCCAAGCCCACAAACTGAGCGTGGTTGAACGCGTTGAAGAACTCCGCGCGGAACTGTAACGACATCGCTTCCTTTAGGCTGAAATACCTCTGAAGGCTGAAATCCCAGTTATTGACCCCAGGTCCGATGATCGTTCCCCTTCCACCATCGCCCAGTGTCTCCGCGGGTGGAATAACGAAGTCGGTAACATCGAAGAAGGGGAATAGCGTGGGCTGCTTTCGGATATCATCTTTCAGAGCGTCACTGTTACCAGGTCCAATCCGCGTAGCAGGCTGCAGGCGGCGTCCGCCAATGCGAGCCAAGTCACCTCCGATACTCGGCGTTTTCGCCTGGCCACTCATAAACGTGGCGATTCCACTGAGTTGCCAACCATTTATAATAGCATTCACCGGTCCAGACATGTCCCCGCCGTAGCTTCGACCCCGGCCGAACGGGAGATCGTAAATGCAGCTAACTACCAACCGATGCCTCGAATCCAAGGAAGCGGGACCCCGCAACTCCTTGATCGTCCCGGTAATATCTCTGTGAACGTATTCATCCGGGCCTCCGATGTCAAGGGCCTTTCCAAGTGTGTAGGATGTGAGTAACGCGAAACCGTTCCGAAGCGGTCTATCAACCCGAACGTTAAGACCATTGTAGTTAGACCACCCATTGTTCATCGAAGTCAGAATGTCTCCAAACCCGGAAACGGCCGCCTGTCCTCCATAGGAACTCCCGGCTTGGGTGGTGGCATATTCATCATGAAACGGCGATTCAACTTCACACCCGTTGAACCAACATAACCCGCCTCAATGAGAAAACCGGCCACATTCCTCTGAACGTTTACATTGTACTGGGAAACATACGGAGTTCGATTCCAAGGTGACGTTGTGTTGGGAGATGTGCTCGGGATAAATTCAGGTGAAGGATACATCCCGTTCACCTGATATGTTGGTGTCGGTCGAGTATTGTTGAAGGACGCAATCTGAGTGTTGGGTGGGTTAGAAACCCCCCAAAACTGAGTTTCATTGAGACCAATCAGGTCGTAAAAAATTCCATATCCTGCTCGGATGACTGTCTTCGAAGAGGGACTATACGCAAGACCGATTCGTGGTGCGAAGTTGTTGCGATCAGGTTCGAATAGGGCGCCCTGCACATCAACGTATTTCAGCGTATTGAGGTCGAGATAGTTGAGTTTATTGTTCTCTTCCGACATCGGCTGAAAATACTCGTATCGTAAACCAAAATAGACATTCAAATTCGAGGTAAGCTTCCAGTTATCTTGGCCATATAGTGAGAAATCTGTGTTCCGGAAGCTTCCGGAGCTGTCGCCGATAGACTGATTGGTGAAATCAAACAGTCCCAACATGAAGTCGGCCATGGAATCTCCCGTATAGTACCCCACGAAGCTAAAAGAGGGAGCGCTAGGAAAGTCGTTGGTTATGGCGAAGCGACGAGGCCGTAGATCCATGCCGAACTTAAGGCTATGATCTCCCTTGACATAGGAGACGTTTTCGTTGACCTGGAACAGGTTGTCGACTGTCTCCTGAGTTTGGGCGTAGCCTTGGCCGATTCCCGAATAATTGAGCGGACCGAAACCGGGAAGTGCAAAGTTGGCGGCTTTGGTGGTAGTGTTCTGCAGACCGATCTGTCTCGCAAGATCTTCCCCGTATGCTGCCTCCGGAACACTGTAGTCCAGATTGCGATTGTAGCCGAGCCGGAACTCATTAACGAAACTGGGACCAAAGAAGTGAGTGTACCCGAGACTGACATTCTGGTCTCCAAGAGGCCTATTCAAACCGTATCCCTCGAAAAGCGAAGGTGAGGTCAGGGGTTCATCCACCCAAGAATACTTAGCGAACATCCGGTCCGACTCTGTAAGGTCGATATCGACCTTGGCATGGATCTCGTCACGGTCGCTAGGCTGGAGTCCCTCGCGGCCATAATTTAGACTCGGATCAAACTCGCGATTCGGCGCCGGGTAGAACGGCGCGACATTTACCATTACAGCGTCAAATCGGTCGACGGGTATCCGATTATCCGGGAAGGGTGCTCCGGTCGTAGGATCAATAATCTCATGGTCGAACTGGCCCGCCAGGTTTTCGGGTGAGGGAACTCGGCCCAGGTAGGTGTTTGCCAGTCGCGACCGATAGCCTTCATAGCTTCCGAAGAAGAAGACCTTGTCTCGAATCACCGGGCCCCCGACGGTCCCACCAAACTGATTTTGCTTATATCGTGGTTTCTCCGAACCGTCAAAGAAG
Organism: uncultured Acidobacteriota bacterium; assembly: GCA_963777605.1. Taxonomy (GTDB): domain Bacteria; phylum Acidobacteriota; class UBA6911; order RPQK01; family JAPXNP01; genus CAVZRV01. Next base: position 16,112 of record CAVZRV010000016.1, on the reverse strand, counting down.
TTCCTCGCGTTCAGCTTGTCATTCCGGAGGAACTCGAAGAGGGAACCGTGGAACTCGTTGGTCCCTGATTTGATGATCGTGTTCACAACCGTTGTTCCCCAACCCTGGTCGGCCGTGAAAGCATTCCGTTGAACATTGAACTCCTGAATTGTGTCAATTGAGGGTCGAAATCCCGAACCACCCCAACGAGGGGAACGCGTCTCGATACCGTCCAGGAGATAGCTGGTGTCGGTCTCCCGCAGGCCAGCGACCACCACCGACATGTCGGATCGGCTTGTCCAAGAACTCACCGGTGAGATGGCAGAGTGAATTTGCATAACACCGGGAGACAGCTGGGCAAGCTGGATGAAGTTCCGTCCGTTGAGCGGCAACTCGACGATTTCTTTCGCTGTGAGAACACTGGTCATGGCAACGTCGTCCGACTGCACAACGTCGGCAGCCGCACTTACCTCAATCGCCGTGCTGACCTCGCCTATACTGAGTGGCACATTGACGGTACGCCTCGTTCCTACCAGAAGCGCAATATCGGATGCCACGAACGTCTTAAAACCTTGAAGTACGGCCGTCAGCTCATACGTTCCCGGGTCCATTCGCGGGAAAATATAGCGGCCCAAGTCATCACTTAATGCCGTGCGGGCCGCATTCGTCTCCACATTCCGCAACGTCAGTTCGACGCCCGGAATAAAACTCCCCTGTTGGTCAGTAACCGCCCCCAAGATGTCTCCGGTGGTCGACTGAGCAGTGGCGAACCGGGGCAGCAAACAAAGAACGGTGAGAGCAACAAGCAAAAACAGAAACTGCGGCCTTCTCATGAGAAACCCCCTCCCCTCGAACGAGACTGGCGCGAATTGTCTTATTTCACACTTATGTTAGGTCGGGGTAACTGGCCAGTCAAGAACTTTTTGTGGTAACAGTACAGAAAAGTTTCCGTGGTGGTGGTGGTGCTATTCTTCCGATGGTATACTCGGCGGGATCATTGGATCCAGCTTCCGTCAATGCAGCCGGATTTTGCAGAACCGGGAGACAACGGCTGTTGGGACGGTGGCGGAACCGCACTAAGAGGGGGTTGAGATGGAGACTGGAAAGGATCGGATTCTCAAAGCCTTCACTCATGTTCAACCATCGGTGGCCCCGACCAACATCGAGGGAATCTACAACCTCGAGGCGTTCTTGAAGCGATTCCAGGTTCAAAGTAAGGAGTCTGTCCGACTCCGCCTGGATGTGGACGTTTTCAGCGCTCGCCCGGTCTATTTTGGTCCAAACGCACGCATGCGTTTGGATGCCTTTGGTGCGCCTGTTGATGAAGTATATGGAACTGATGGAGTCGGCTACGGAGTGGGTAGAGACTACCCACTCCGTGAAGCTACGAGTCCCGCGGACGTGGAGAGATTTCCCTGGCCTAGTCCTGATCACTTCGACTACGAGGTTGCTTCCCGCTTACTGGCCCGCCTACCTGCCGACAAGGCCAAGCGGATTGACGGGAAGTACGGAGTCGCTAGACAGGGGCAGGATCACGAGGCGGCCGCGGGAGGGGGGCCCTGGTTGCCCCTGATTTGCAATCTTTTCAATCTCTTTGGCATGGAAGATACGCTGATTAACATGGCTGTCCAGCCCAAGCTCATTGAAACGGCAATCCGCAGGACTGAGGAGTTTACGGTTGAGTTCTTTCGAAGGCTCTGCGAGGCCACCCGAGGGCAGGCGGAAATCGCTTACTATGGGGACGATTTCGCGACCCAGAGGGGACTGATGATATCCCCGGAGCACTGGCGGCGATTCCTGAAGCCTACTTACCGGAAGGTCTTCGAACTGCTGAAGAGCTACGGACTCAAAGTGTGGTTCCACAGCTGTGGGCAATTCCGCCCCGTGATGAGCGACCTGATTGACATCGGCATGGACGTGTGGGAGACCGTGCAGACTCACCTCCCCGGAAATGAACCCGAGATCCTGAAACGAGAATACGGGGAGCATATCACTTTCTATGGAGGTATCAGCACGCAACGAACCTTGCCGTTTGGCACGGTTGACGACGTGCGCAGGGAAGTCCGTGAACGCATTCGAGTGCTGGGCCGGGGCGGCGGCTACATAGTGGGGCCGGATCACGGGATCATGCCGGACGTGCCGGTCGAAAACGTGCTGGCGATGTTCGACGAAGCGAGGAAGTTCAGTTTTGACTCTCCTGCAGAGTAGGTATGGGGCATCTTCCTGGCGCGGACATTGTCCAGTCTGCGAATTCCAGGGTCGCCGCTCACCACTAACCGTTATTCTTAATCAATTGGGGAGGGCGTGAAATGATCAAAGAGTCTTCGTATCGTGGAACCACTCGCTGGGCCCTGTTCAGCCTACTGAGCTTGTCTCTCGCCGGTGCTGTTCCTGTTTCGGCGCAGGGGAAGATTCCCGTCATCCTCTCGACCGACGTGGGTAACGAGATCGACGATCAGTGGGCGATTCTCTACACACTGTTCAGCGATGAGTTCGAGGTTCTTGGAGTCATCTCCGCCCACGCGCCATCTATTGCCCCCCCTGCGGGTCACACAGCCTATCGGATCCTCCGCGATATTGTCGAAGAGCGACTGGCTATGGATGTTCATCCCCCACTATTGGAAGGGGCGAGTTTCCCACTCAAGAGCAAGACCGCCCCTCAGCCCAGCGAAGGCGCAAGCTTCATCGTTCAGGCATCTCAGGGGTTCTCTGAGAACACTCGCCTTCGAGTATTGACAATTGGAGCGGGAACCGACGTCGCCTCGGCTCTCCTGATGGATCCGTCGCTTTCGGGCCGTATCCAAGTCTTGCTCATGGGCTTCGACGAGTGGCCCAAAGGAGGGGACGGATTCAACATATTGAATGATGTCAAGGCAGCCCAGGTCATTTTTGAGTCGAATGTACCCATCGTTGTGGGTTGTGCGACAGTCTGCACCGAGAATCTCGGGCTGAAGTGGAACCAAGCGAAGGAGATGGTGAGTGAGCGCGGTCCCGTTGGGCGGTGGCTCTGGGACGAGTACCAAGCCTTCTATTATAGATACGTCAAACCCATGAGGATGGACGACTTTTCGAAGCCGTGGATCATTTGGGACACCATCGTTGTGGCTCATCTTCTGGGCTTTACGCAACACGCAACCTATGACCGGCCTGTGCTGAATGACGACGTCAGCTTCAGCCCCGGAGATCGGAAGAAGCAAATCACCTGGATCACCGATGTCGACGAGGAAGGTATGTGGGCGGACTTCCTCGAGAAACTGGACCGCCACCAGAGGACCTATTCGGTCGGCCCTTATCGTTTTCGGACTCGATTGACTTTTCCAATGCCTTAGGACGGGTCACCCGACATCAGTTGGACTCTCTCTTGTCAGGTTTGAATCCTCAAAACCCAATCTGTCTTCGATCTTAAGGGGTCGCAGAACTGGAGGAAGAAATGATGCGAATGGGCGCCTTCCCACTTATCCTTGTCTCGGCAATGCTGGGAATGCTGAGCGGTCCACCGTCGGCTTCAGGCCAGCCAGCGGACCCTGAAACGAAGATTCCTGTCTTCCTCTCGACTGATGTTGGGAATGAGATGGACGACCAGTGGGCCGTTGTCTACACGCTTCTGAGCCCAGAATTCGATGTGCTCGGGGTCGCCTCAGCTTATGCCCCCTCGATCCCGGCGCCTGCTGGCTTTGTGGGATATCAGCTTTTGCTGGATATCGTGGAAAACCGCCTGGATCTGAAAACGCACCCCCCTCTCGTAGAGGGCGCCAGCCAACCTCTGCCCGACTCGACAACTCCCAGGAGAAGCCAGGCTGCTCTTTCGATCATCGAGTCATCGCGGCCATTCTCACCGCGAAACCGGTTGAATGTCATGGCCATCGGTCGCTGACGGACGTCGCTTCCGCAATCCTGCTCGATCCGTCCATTGTGGAGCGAATTCGGGTGATCGATATGGGGTTTAACAACTGGCCGGCAGGAGAGGACCTTTACAACATCATAAACGACATTCCCTCGGCTCAAGTCGTGTTCCATTCTAACGTGCCGGTCGTTGTCGGTTGCGCCGATGTCTGTCGTGAGAGTCTTTCAGTTGACTTTGCGGAGGCCAAGACACTGATCAGCAGCAGGGGGCCGATTGGGAACTGGCTCGGGAAGAGTTTACCGCTCACTATTTTCGCTTCGTCAAGCCGCTCCGGGTCGACGACTTCTCCAACAAGAAGGTGATCTGGGACGTCATCGTGATCGCCTATCTGCTGAATATGACAGATCACGTAACCCATCCTCGCCCCGCGGTCGAGGACGATGCTTCGTTTGGGCCGCTCAGACCGGACAGTGAGGTGACCTGGATTACCGATCTCGACGAGAATCGGATGTGGGCCGACTTCCTCGCGAAGTTGGATCGTTTTCAAAAAACTCACAGAATTGGGTCCGCGGATCAAAGGGATTAGTCCGACAGAGCCGAGGTTGAGCCCAGTGATCCGGAGTCCCGAGCCATACGGGAAAGCCGGTGCGTCCCCGACGTCAACTACACTTCCCTATCGCGCAGCAGGGCCTTTCGTCGAGTTTGTCAATGTGACGGTTTGTGCCCTGCGCTTTCTTACCGGGTGACGTTGAACTGCGACTTGAACATCAAGCGACCCGCCCCACGGACTGGTGGTTTCCGGGGCGCGGAAACGATCGGCCTGTTTCCTCGAACACGGTCCAGGGCGTGTGTCGCAAAGCCGCCCTGGCCTCGGGGCAAGAAAGCGGGTCACCCCTCATGTCTTGCGCCATAGCTTCGCCACCCATCTCTTGGAGGGCGGAGCCGACCTTAGAAAGATCCAGCTTCTGTCGGCCACCAGAGCCTTGCCTCAACCGTCCGCTATACCCACATGGCGCTGCAGCAAATTCCGCAGACTGCTCAGCGACAATGACATTTCCCTGGGAAATGTAGTTGACGTCGGGGAGCAGACGGCGAACCCGCTGGACTCACTCCTGAACTCGAAGGCTAATGGGCGTCCGAATCTGGAGTTGGAGGGACTCGCCGAGCCGCGAGGCTTCGTTCAGATTCGCTGCTATGGATTCCTGGCCAATCGCCATCGAGCAGAAAACCTCTTCGTTTACCGTCGTTTACTCGCGGAGCAACAGGTCGTCGCGGCAGGCTCAATGGCGAGCCGACTCCCGGCAGCGGTTTCGAGACGCCGGCCGGCCTCGATCTGTCGATGTGCCCTTTCTGTCAGCAAGGGAAACTGTTTCGCGTCGAAACCTTCTCGGCAGCGTAGCGGGCCAGACCAAGACACTTCAAGGGGATTCGAAGGAACCTCGGCGGTCACCTCCGGCCTGCCATCTCGGGGTACAGTCCCAGGATGCCTTCCTCAGACGCTCGGCAGATCCCGCGCTCCGTGATCAGCCCCGTCACCAGACGGGCCGGGGTCACGTCGAAGGCATAGTTGGCTGCGGGACTGGAGGCCGGGGTCACCAGCACAGATTCGACCTTGTCTCGGACAAGCCCGTCCACCCATTTCACTTCCGACTCACTCCGCTCTTCGATCGGGATTTCTTTCACTCCATCGCGCAAGACCCAGTCGAAAGACGAGGAGGGCAGGGCGACGTAGAAGGGGATGTTGTTGTCTCCGAGCGGCCAGCGCCTTCAGGTAGGTGCCTGATCTTGTTGGCTACGTCGCCCGTATACAGGGTTCGATCCGTTCCCGATGACCATGTCCACCCGTCCATGCTGCATCAGGTGGCCGCCGGCATTGTCGACGATCACGGTGTGAGGGACGCCGTGTTGGCCCAGTTCCCAGGCCGTCAGGCCCGCGCCCTGATTCCGGGGTCGCGTCTCGTCGACCCGAAACGTGAACCCGGATTCCGGCGTCATGCGCCTCGTAGATCGGGGCAGTGGCTGTTTTATAGTCAACAAAGGCGAGCCATCCCGCGTTGCAGTGAGTGAGGATGTTGACGCGCTCGCCCCCCTTCTTCGAGCGGATCTCCTCAATGATCCTGAGGCCGTGTTCTCCGATTCGCCGGCAGTACTCCGAATCCTCGTCTGCAATCCTGTCGGCTGTTTGCCGCAGAGCGTGGATCATCCCATCGATGCCCAGAACCCTGTTCAGCACTCCGACCTGCCGGTTCACGGCCCACTCCAGATTCACGGCGGTCGGCCGGCTCTCCTTGAGTCTGCGGGCACTGGAGTCCATCGCCTCCAGAAACGCATCGTCCGAACTCCGTGGTGAAGTCAGCCCGCCCAGGTACATTCCGTAACCTGCGGCTGCTCCGATCAGCCCCGCCCCCCGAACATGCATCTCAGAGATTGCGACGACGACCTCATCTACGGTTCTCAGGTCTTCAATTACAAACCGATGCGGCAGGTGACGCTGATCGATGATTTGAACAACGCTCGGGTCGTCCTTCTTCCGCCAAATTGTTCGAAAGTGCTGCCCCTCGACCTTCAATCGTCCGTCCCCTTCCTTGGCGCTCCCTGTCGCATTAATTTCGTCTAGTGTCGCCTTGCTGAAGTAGATTTACTTAATTTCCGAGCGTGAGCCATGCTGTGCGCATGCCAGGACGTGCCCCTGAAATCGTGCTGACCGCCGAAAAACCGTTTTCGAGAAACACGGTGAAGGCGTCGAGCCTCGCCTTAGCAGGACGTTCTGCGACGCTATCCGGGTCGGGAGCTGCACGTGATCGTCGACAATGGCTCGTTTCATCGCAGCTGGGAAACCAGCGACTGGGTCCGCCAAAACAACCGTCTGAATCTTCATTACAACCCGACCCATGCCAGTTGATTGAATCAGATTGAGATCTGGTTCGGGAATCTGACCCGCAAGATCGTCCACCGTGGCATCCTCTAGTCCAGAGAATAGTTGGTGGCCAAATTGATCGATTTCATCCAAGCCTACAATCGCGAGGCCCGTCCCTTTATGTGGACATGATCCGGTCTCAGGTATCCCTCTTCGAGCTCGCTTTCCTCGTGCCGCGCCAACTGACGAAACACCGATCCCAGTTCCCCACGCAACGTTCCGCAGATCACTTTCCGCCGCACTTTGGAATGAACACCCCGTGATACTTACACTCCCACTTCGTGCGCTGTAGACTGCTGTAGTTCGTCATTGAAGTCCCTTTCGTGATGCTTTGGTCGGCTCACGAAGGAGACTTCTCAATCAGATTTCCGAAAATGTCAAACTTCGGCTGCCGCCCCGGCAGAACCGGAGGGACTCCCGATTTGGCCTAGATCGACTTCAACGCAGTCGCGTTCCAGATCTTCCCCTCACCTTCAATGGCGCGCTCTATGTCCCGAAGGGCCAAGGCGACGTAGAGTGCGTCCACAATTGTGCTTTGGGCGATCCTCGAGGCGATCGTTTCCGAGCGGGTTTCACTGGAGACACTCAACAATGTGACGTCCGCGTACTCCGTAATCGGGGACTGCGCATTCCCGGTGATGCATATTGTTTGACCCCCATTCCTTTTTGCTTCAGCCATCGTAAGGACCGGGTCACTGGAACTACCGGATTGGGAAATACCAACCACCACATCTCCCGGCCGGATGAGAGCGGCTTGCATAAGCTGCAGGTACGAATCGGTCTCGGCGCGGCAGTTGAGCCCCAGACGAAACAAGAAATTGTACATCGACTGCACGATCGGCCCCGAAGTCCCCACTCCGACCAGCAGGATCAGACTCGACTTTGCTCCCTCAAGCATGTCGACTGCTTTCTCAAATCCCTCCAGGTCAAGAACCTCCATCGTGTCCTTAAGGGCCTGGATATTCGCCAGAAAGACCTTGCGGGCAACGGTAGGCGGGGTGTCGTCCGCGGCCAGATCATCGTGAATGACCTGTGTCGGAGATGCCATGTCCCGCACTACGGCAAACTTCAAATCGGTATACCCGTGAAAACCCACCGCTCGGCAAAATCGTAGCACGGTCGTGTCGCTGACACCGCATTCGCGGGCAACCTGCGCCATGGACAAGCGGACAATCTGCTGGCTGTTCTGAAGAACCCAGGAGGCAACGTCCGACTCCGCCCGAGCTAGACCGGGAAGGTGACTGCGAATTTGGGACAGAGCTTTCAAGCTCGAGACCGAAGGGGCCACTCCACCCGCCAATGTTGTTTCCTCTTCCATGGTTCTCACTCCGTCTTCAGGACCCGGACAATGGAGTCTGTCTTCCAAGGCAATCCTCAACCCACATTCCGGCCTCTGCCAGCACCCCAGACCCTTTCCCGTCCAACTTTCGGGGAACCGCCCCCCCCAAAAAAATCTCAATGGCAAGCGTCAAGGTAGCAGTATACTACCCAGATAATCAGGTGCATGTCGTGGTACCACTTTCACCCGTTCAAACTCCGAGGGCACAGCAGCCGCTCGCTCAAGCTTGGGCGAGTCAGCGATCCGCCGTTGTCAATCGAACAGTTCCGGCAAGGACTGCGAATAGGGCGGCGTCACAATGCCTCTCTCCGTGACAATTGCGGTAACCAGTTCGTGAGGAGTGACGTCGAACGCAGGATTGTAGGCTCGTGTGCCTTCCGGCGCCGTCTGGATTCCGCCGCATCGCGTCACCTCCTCGGTCTTCCGCTCTTCGATCGGGATCTGTTTTCCCGAAGGGGTATCCATGTCGATGGTCGGTGTCGGAGCCGCCACGTAGAAAGGGACCTTAAAGTAGTGGGCGAGGATCGCCAGGCTCAACGTACCTACTTTGTTGGCCACGTCCCCGTTTGCCGCTACGCGATCCGTTCCCGTGATCACCGCGTCGACTTTCCCCTGAGAAAGCACCACTCCCGCCGCACTGTCGCAGATCAGTGTGACGTCAATACCCGCCGACTGTAGCTCCAGAGTCGTAAGTCGGGCGCCCTGCAAATAGGGACGGGTCTCATCGACGTAGACTCTCATGCTCCACCCTCTCTCCTTCGCCAGAAACATGGGAGCGGTTGCAGTTCCGTAGGCGGCTGTCGCAAGGCTGCCCGCGTTGCAGTGAGTCAGCAGACTCACCCCGTCGCCGATCATGGTCAGGAAGTTCTCACCGATCGCCTTGCAGATCTCCGCATCCTCCTGAAAGATCCGGTTCGCCTCCGCCTCCAAGACTCTCCTCTTTTCGCAAACCGAGAGGGATTCGAGCCGGTTCACCTTCGTAAGCATTCGATCAAGGACCCAGGAGAGATTGGCTCCGGTGGGACGAGCTGAGGCGAGAAACTCGGCATGCCCTCTCAAGGTTCGCATGAATTTGGCATGACCGATCTCTCCCAGATCCCGGACGCCGAGGCAAAGGCCATACGCGGCTGCAATCCCGATCAGCGGCGCCCCGCGCAGTTCCATGTCCCGAATCGCCCGGAACACCTCTGCTACGGAGTTCCTGGGATTGTACTTGACGTGTCCGGGAAGCTCGAGTTGGTTCAAGACATAGAGTGTTCCATCCCTCCACTCGATTGGTTTCAGCCCTCCTGACACATGCTCTCCATTTCTGAGTTCTCTCTCGAACTGGAGCACCCGGGACGGATTGATCAGGCAATCCTCCGCCCCGCAAATGCCGTCACATCCTCGATATCCGAGAATGAGTGCCGATTCATGACCAGATCTTCACCCAATTCGAGGATCAGCGTTTGGACCTCTCTACGCCTTTCAAGGTCTGCAATCCCATCGACATCGACATTGTGCGCGAGACCATGCACGCGCCGGATCATGACGATACCTGCATAGCCGATGGTGTCCACAAACAGGTTCCGCATGAAAGTCTCGCGAAAGCCAACCACAGTGGTCATGCTGTCGCGAGCGTCCTTCTCCCAATTCACTTTGAACTTCTGGTCGAACATCCGGTAAGTCTCGTTGATCGTTCCCAACAAGTACTTTCGATAGTCCCGTATCTCTTCGGCCGGATTGTCCTTGCCGTTCCAGGAGACATAGTTGATGAGGAGATTCCGATCAGAAGCCCGGGATCGAACGCAATTGGCCCGAAGAAGGCAAACTCGGGATCGAAGGCCTTCGTCCGGGTCTCGTCTGCGAAGATCGACCCAGTGTGCAGGTCACCATGAACCAGACTCTCTGCAGCCGTGAGGAACTTGTATTTGAACTTCGAGGCTTCCAACCGCAAACAACTCTTCTTCCAAAACACTCTTTCGAGGTAGGGTCTCAAGGCAGAACTCACGTTGTTGCGCGGGCAATCGTAGTAGGGATCGGTAAAGATCAGGTCCTCTGTGATACGACACAGATCTGGGTTAATGAACTCCTTTACCAGTCGCTTCTTTTCTTTTGGATCTCTATGCAGGTCGGAAGTGTAGAAGAGCACATTGGCCATGAACGTCGAGATGTGATCCGCAAAACGTGGATATTTCTTCATTCGGATCGTGCCGGCACGCATCACTCCTAGGCCAGACAGATCTTCCATAACAATGAGAGCCATCTCTTCGTCGATTCGATGAACCTTTGGAACAAGACCCGGAGCCAATTCGTCCTGGATTTGAAGTGCCTTCCCCTCGCGAACCGCGCGACTCAGGTCCAGGGGCCACTCCTCTCCAACACATCGGACATAGGGCAACGCCTGTTTGACGACTAGAGATTCTCCGCTCCCGCCCTCCGGACACGGAAGACCAAGTTGATGTTTCCGTCGCCGATTTCTTCAGCGGACCACGGAGCTCCCCCTGACGCAACGTCCAGGCGCTGCACGTAGTCAGCACAACTCTTTTCGTCGAGGGTTTGACACCTATCCGAGAATTCTCCATAGCGTCTCGACAACTAGGTCGGTTCGGCAGCAGCAGTACATCCCTGGAGCATCCTGTGAAGCAGCACCACAGCTAAAATAGTGCGCCAGGACACCGCTGTCAAGCCCCGACCACCCTCGACGCAGAGCCATTTCGAGGGTGGTGGAAGATGCGGCAGGCAGAAGTGTCCACCGCTGAGGGCAACGCTTTAAGCGGCTGGGCCTCATGACCCGGAAATGTCTCACTTTCGAGCACAGCGGGGTTACCGTCACAGTATTGGCCCGCAGAACCTCAGAACGGCTTAAATATAGTCTGGTAGTTCTCCGATGTGAGACGAGCGAAGAACTCGCCAGCATAGCGATCGGTCATTCCGGCGATGAAGTCGCAGATTACTCTGACTCTTTGACCGTCGGTGCTGGTCTCGCCGAGCTGTTCACGACAGTCAGCCGGGAGCAACTGATAGCCATGCTCATCGGCAAGGGAATCGAAGATCTCCCTGACTATCTCCCCTCCCCTGAAAGCGACGATCTTCAGCCGATTCGAGTTGATGAGAAGGACATAGATCAAGTGCTTGAGGACCGAGATCCGAAGGCGCTCCTCGGGCTCGACCTCGACTTTTGACGCCTTTGGACAACGATCATTGAAGATGAAACGCACCGCGTCCACCGCTCTCCCGACAAGGGGACTCATCAATTGGGAACGAAAGAAGCCACTTCGCGCGCGTATTTCCGCCAGCCAATGCGCAGAGCCCAGCGCCCGAGGTCCGGCTGTCTTCCATTTTGAATCAAAGCCCAGGAAATCCTCATGAAATGCATCTAGAATGATCTGACTCACCTGGCTGGCGTCGAGTTTTCCCAGTCCCTGGACGGCCCCGAGTTCATCGGTGGTTCGGCGAGCGACCGCTTCCAACACCTCATCTCCGGGAAACAGTATTTCTAGGGGGAGCAACAGTTCCCCCTTTAGCGCGTCTTCCAGGTCATATGTTGAGTAGGAGATATCATCGGCAATATCCATGATCTGGCATTCGAGCGTCTTCATCGCGCCTCTGCCCCACCCGACATCTTTCGGATCCTTGACACAACAGCGGCCTCTGAAGGGTAGTAACCCTTTTCCACTTTCGCTTCGCCAGCGTTTGGAGCCCCTTCATAACGAATCTCCCGATCGTACTTGAGGACCGCTGCGAGACTCCTCGCACACAGGTTCAGCCCGCAAGCTGAGTGCTGTCCTTTACTGTCGTACCAGCGGGGCCTGTTCTTGGCGTGCCATTTGGAAAAGCTGTTTGGATGGATCGTCTAGTTTCTTTTCCAAGCGGCTCAGAAGCCGGAGTGTTTGCGCATTCCCCTCGAATCCTTCGGCTCCCCCCGTCCTCTCGATCATAATTCGGTTAAGGGCATCCTCTCCGGTATGCCCAAAGGGAGGATGTCCCAAGTCGTGAGCAAGGCCAGCAAATTCTACGAGATCCAAGTCCAGCGGACAGCCCCAGCTCTTCGAGCATCTGGAAGTTCAAGTTGACCGCGATGCTTTTGGCGATCTGAGCGACTTCGAGAGAATGGGTCATGCGATTCCTGAAGAAGTCGGACTCGAAGCCGGCAAACAGCTGGGTCTTTCCTTGAAGTCTTCTAAAGGCAGGAGCCTGGATGAGTCGAGCATAGTCTCGTCGGAATGGGGAGCGCCAACGACCTCTTGGAAGATCGCAAGCCTCATCCAGCAACGGTAGGACCCGCAGATAATCCCCACGAGAATAGAGCAGGCTATTTGATCCTCTTTGTCACGAGATGTGGCATCCGAGCAGGACTCTACCATTCGGCGAATGTTTCCAATCCTTCCGGCATCCGGAATTCTCGGCGCGACTTCAAATCGGATCGAAGGGACTCGTGGCACCGGGCGGAAAAGGAACTGTGCAATCTCCATCGATCCGGATTCTTTCCCAGTCACTTTGAGGGCTGTTTCGAAGTGATCGTACCATCAGCGTTCGAGCCGACGCGAGTACCAATTTGTTTCCCGGCAAGGAATCAGAAAGTTCCTGTTCGCGGGAGTCAGCAGGGCGCGATCCATCGGCACGAAGCAGCCAAGTTCTCACTCATAACGGCCGAACTCTTCGACCAGGGGATAGAGGGGTCTCCAGGTTCGTCGGAAGTGTGCCGGGGGGCCACTCAGCAGGCAGAGCTAAGGATGTACACTCCTCCAGGCATGGCGACGGAAAGCCGTTCTCCGCACATCCTCTCGGATGAGGGTGTAAGGCACTGTCAAGTTGATGGGCTCGTTGAGAAAATACAGGAATGAACTCGCTCTACAAAGGTCATCATTTTCCTGCTGAGATGATTGGTTGTGAAGATTCAGGGCCAACGGTCCTCTCTTTGGAGAGCAGTCGATCAGGATGGCGATGTTCTCGACATCCTGGTAACCAGGAGGCGAAACACCGAAAGCAGCTAAGCGGTTCTTTCGTCGCCTCTTGAAGGGGGCAAGGCTCTGTTTCCAACAGGGGCTCGTTACCGACAAACTGGGCAGCTGCCGTGCCCCTCATCGAGAGTTCCTCCCGTCAGTTCCCCCTTTTCTCGCCCTCAGCGAGTTAAGTTGACAGTACCCGCTCCACTCTTCAATGAAGGCAATGGTACAGTGAGTCGTTTCACGGCGGTCTCCTGGGGGTAGCGAGTCAGATTGAAAAGGTCGATTAGGCGACGGGTTGGGCGAGTCATCGTGGACTCTCCTCGAGTCGCGTTGTTGATGAGCCATCGTCGCAACGAGGGGGTTTTTGGGGGCCTGCAGGATCCATGTTGGTTTCTTTGGGGGATCTGTGAAGAGCGTAAATCGTTGTTAGGAAAGCGTTTGCGCGGTACAGAAATCGCTCAATGGCTGCTACTGCGCTACGCTGCCGGGCAGCAAACGAATCCAATTGCCTTCGTGGAGGGCATCCAAATGAATCATCGAACGGAATCCAAATGAACCATCGACGAACTCTCGCCTGGGGTTTAGCCCTGCTGTGCCTGCTTACCGCCTCCAACGCCGCTGCCGAAGACGAGCGACTGACGCTCGACTGGATATACAGCGACGAGGGCAAAACCGCGACGGCGATGCCGGAAGTCGTGTGGATCGACTCGGGCCAGGCCCTGCTCTACGATCAGCAACCCCCTAAAGCGGAACGAACGATCGAGTCCTTCGATCCTGAGCGCCGTATCAAGGGTGAAGCAGGTCGATCCGAAGAAAGCCCTCGCAAGCCTCACGGATCTGCTCGAGCCCGAAGAGCCGCTCGAGGAGCTCGGTTGGCCGGACGCCATCGACCCGAAGGGGCACTGGGGCGCCTACGTGAAGGAAGACGATCTCTTCCTACTCGATCTCGACAGCTCGGAGTTCGTCGCGGTCAGCGTCACCGACGCGGAGGAGAAGTCGCCCGGCTTATGACCAGACGGCAGCCAGCTCGCCTTCGTGCGCGCCAACGATCTCTACCTCTACGACCTCGAAACCCGCAAGACCAAACGGCTGACCGAGGACGGCACCGACAGCCTCCTGAATGGCACCGTCTCGTGGGTCTACTGGGAGGAGATCTTCGGCCGGGCCGATCGGGGGCTACGAGTGGGCCCCGGACTCGAAGTCGATCGCCTACCTACAGACGGATGAGTCTGCCGTCGGTCTCGCGAGTTTCGTCGATTTCGAGCCCAACCTTCCGAGAGTCATCCATCAGCGCTACCCGAAGACCGGTGAGGCCAATCCGCGCGTGCGCGCAGGCGTGCTCGATCTCGACAGTGGCAAGACGACCTGGGTTGACCTGGGGGTCTACCCCTACGAGTATCTGGTGCGCATGAACTGGCTCGCCGATAGCGCGCGGCTCGCGGTTCAGACCCTCGACCGCCCCCAGACGACTCTCGACCTGTTCCTGGTCGATGCGGCGACGGGCAAGGTGAGTCACCTGCTCCGCGAGACCGATCCCGGCTGGGTTAATATCAACGACGACCTCCACTTCCTGGACGACGACAGCGGCTTCTTATGGGTCTCAGAACGGACCGGCTACTCCCATCTCTATCTCTATGACATGACCGGCAAGCTGGTGCGGCAGGTGACCCAGGGAGACTGGGCACTTCGTGCCTCCGCCGCCGTCTTCTGGGCCCGCAAGGCCGTCGCTCACGTGGAAGGGGATCAAGTCTTCTTCACCGCACTCGAGGCGTCGTCGATCGAGAAGCATCTGTACCGGATCGCGCTCGACAGCACCGGGATGAAGCGCCTCTCCGCCGAGAAGGGAACCCATCGGATCCTCTTCCGGCCCGACGGCAAGTACTACCTCGACGAGCACTCCGCGAACGAGCGGCTCCCCGAGCTGGTTCTGCGCCGTGCCGACGGTGTGGCCGTCCGGACGGTGTCGACGTCGCAACAGGATCGGCTCGAGCCTTTCAATCTCCAGCCGCGCCAGTTGTTCGAGATCGAGGCCGCAGACGGTTTCGACATGCCGGCGATGATGCTCAAACCGCAATTTTTCGATCCCCGCAAGAAATATCCGGTTGTCACCTACGTCTACGGCGGACCGTCTCGCCAACTGTCATCAATGCCTGGCAGGGTGGAGGTCGTGGTTACTAATACCATCAATTGCTGGCCGACAATGGCGCGGCTCGTTTTTCTTTGTCGACAACCGCAGTGCCGCAAAGGCAAGGAGTAAAATTGACGCTAATACCCAATCGTCCAGGCAACTTTCACGGTCCGGTTGAACTGAACGATCTGCTGGACGGAATCGCCTGGTTCAAGGCGCAGCCCTGGATCGACCCCGACCGCGTCGGCATGTGGGGCTGGAGCGGCGGCGGAACGATACCCTGCTGACGATGACCCGCTCGGAGGAGTTCAGCGCCGGCATCGCCGTCGCGCCGTCTCCGACTGGCGCTACTACGACACGAGCTACACCGAGGCCTATATGCGGCCGCCCCAGGACAACCCGGAGGGCTACGAGGCACTTCGCTATGGTCCGCGGCCGGACCTTCATGGCCGACTGCTGCTCGTCCACGGCACCTACGACGACAACGTCCACCCGCAAAACACCTGGCGTTCGCCGACGGCCTCATCGACGCCGACATCCCGTTCGACATGATGATTTACCCGATGCGCAAGCACGGCATCGACGATGGCGCCGCCCAAGTGCACCTGTACTCGACGATGTTCGACTTCTGGGAGCGGAATCTGCACTGAGGACGAGCGCAGCTTCGTCTGCTTCGAAAAGGCTCAGGACCTTCTGGAATTGACGGTGCGGACTGGAACGTCGATGGCGGATCGGTAATCGTACACAGCAGCCGAAGAGCGGAGTCGGCCGTCCGTAGCGAATGTCATCCGAGAGCTGGCCACTGAACGTGCTGACGGCGATTTCAGAAAGCCCAAAGACGAACATCGCCTGGAAGCGCAGGTCCTGCGAGTGTTCCCTTTCTGGCCACCCCTAATCTGTTCGCCTTCAGGCCAAGATAACAATTATCTTTCTCGAAATGGGTTGGGGCGCATTGTAAAGCCGGCGGCTGTCAG
>CAVZRV010000015.1:0-224283 GCA_963777605.1 uncultured Acidobacteriota bacterium | reverse complement strand
TTCGAGGAGTTTCCAACCCCCGGATGCTGCCAGCCCCGCCATGGCCAGGACGACCAGCGGAAAATCGGACCAGACAGGCTGATGAGCGAGTGCCGAGAGGAGTAGGCTGTGCGCTCGCGACGGTATCCCCCGATCCGCAATCATTGCCAGGGCCGCACCCTCAGCGATGCCGGCGCACACCTCGGCAATCGAGGCACACTGCCGGGATTTCACTCCAGCTTGATCAACCACCCGGTGCAACAGAGCTACGTCTTCTTCTGTTGCCGCGAGGAGGAGGACCTGGTGTTCAGGACTATGGTTCATCATTTAGACAACGCTCAGCGTCACTGCGCACTCGCTTTGGATATCTCTGTTGATATGACGGAGAATCTGGTCGACTCGCTCAGGCCGGCCCCAGTCGCTCCAAATGACATCCATAATGGGGAGAACCAGGCAGTGACGGGCGGCCCGGGTCAACAACCTGTGCGAAAAATTGGCACGGGGCAGACTCGCGTAAAGATTAGAGACCGCCTGCTCACGATATTCCGGCGTCTCCTGTTCCAACTCCGGCAAGATCTTAACAAACTGGTCAAACGGGCCGTGAACTTCGGGAAGGTAACGCTGTGCCAGTTGCCACAGCGTTTGAATCCGGCACGAGAAGATCATGGTGTTCCAGAGGCACCCGTGGGCATAGAGGAGATTGGCCAGTTCCTGGGGTGGCTTCTCGCAGAATGCCGCTACCTCTCTTGGGGTCACTGAGATCATCCCGAAGTTCTTCGCGAGAGTCTTCCCCGGCTGAATCCAGCCATAGTCCGTTTCCGGGCCCTTGGGCTCCGCCCCCATCAGGACGATCCGGTCGGGCTGAGCCCTCACGAGTTCGGCGGAGTGCCGCATCAGCTGAACAAAACGATCTTCCGGGAAGATGAAATGGTCGGACGGAAAGACGTGGACGAGGGCGTCAGGATCTTCGGCGAGGACGTGGCTGGCAGGGAAGAGAAGGCCCGGGGCAGTGTCTTTGGAGGCAGGCTGCTCGACAACACGCCCCGGCAATCCACTGGCACTCAGGAAAACCCGGTGTCGTTTCCTGATCACGGTTACTACGTGATCTTCCCCGACGAGCTGCTTTGCCCGATCCAGCGTGTGTTCGAGCATGGTCCGCGTCCCCTGAAATCGACAGTACTGCTTGGGATAGGGATGACCAAACCGCTCTCTGATTGACTCACGCATCCTTCGAC
This sequence comes from uncultured Acidobacteriota bacterium, assembly GCA_963777605.1. GTDB lineage: Bacteria > Acidobacteriota > UBA6911 > RPQK01 > JAPXNP01 > CAVZRV01. The sequence continues at coordinate 223,069 of CAVZRV010000015.1, read as the reverse complement.
CTTCGCCGCCGGCCAGCACAATCGCCCATTCCGCCATTTAGAAACCTCCTCTACGGAGCCGGCTGCCCCTGCCTACGCCCCTGATCTTGAGCCTGATTCTGACGATTGGGGGCTGGCGGTGACAATCGAAGAGAAACCGAATCCGGAGTAGGGAATTCCCCTATTATCGGATGAGGGAATCCATTCCGTAGAATCTCCGTGATCGGACCGCACCGTATAATCTCCTTGTCTTACATTCCTTTAAGTGCTAGAAGTAGGGAGCTTGCCGGGGAGCGAGGAAGGGTCCTTTTCAGTGATGAAAGTGGGGGAACCATGGCTGCCGAACGGGGACGACGTTTGATTCGGGTCCTGGTGGTTGATGATCATCCTTCGGTGCGTTTTGGCCTCTGCAGCCTGCTGAAGTCCGAATCCGATTTCGAGGTTTGTGGTGAAGCAAAGAACAGGCAGCAGGCACTCGACCAGTTCAAGGAAAAGCATCCCGACGTCGTGCTCGTTGACATCTCTCTCCAGGGTGAGAGCGGGCTCGATCTGATCGAACGACTGAAGGCCGAGGACTCCCGTGCTAAGTGCCTGGTTGTCTCCCTTCTTGACGAAATGATCTATGCCGAACGGGCATTCCAGGTTGGCGCTGTCGGCTACGTGAGCAAGAGTGAACCTCTCACTGAAATTGTAGAAGCCGTCCGACGCGTAGCCGCCGGTCACACTCGGGTCAGTCCCAGATGTCTCCGATCACCTGTTCCGAAAATTGGCCGGGATGGGTTTTTCCGGATCGCCTGGTTCCCCGGTGGCCGGCCTCACCGATCGCGAACTTCAGGTATTCGAGTTGGTCGGCCGGGGACTCGAAACTCGCGACATCGCCCAAATCTGAATCTCAGCCCCAAAACCGTCTCCACGTACTACGAGAACATCAAGCGCAAACTCGACCTTCCGAACAAGACCGAATTAGTCCGTCATGCAGTCACCTGGCTGATGGAACGAGAGTGACGTTGTGCCAGGTTTCGCCCGCTCAATATTCCAACGTTCGAAATGTGTTCCTGCTCCCCTCTACCCGTGGGGAATCTGCAGCCGGTTGAGGCGCTTTGAGAATTGGATCTTTTCGGTTCCGCTGCCGTCAAGGTACCGCCTGACCCAGCCCCGGAGTTGCTCGAAGTCCATCTCGAGAACCTGGCAGGTCCATCGAAAGCTTCCGGGCGTTGTGGAGTCCGACTGGATCCAGTCTCGGGCATCCTCCGTCCAGTTGGTGCCCCGGTCCCAAGTGTAGGGTTTCGGGTTGACCACGTCTCTCAGGGCCTGCAGCAAAATCGCCAAGGCGAGTTTCCGGGATGTGTGATTCTCTCTTGGTTTCCGACGAATCCAGAAAGGGGACAAAACGATCTCTTTCTGCTCGGGTAACATGCCTCTCCTCTATTGTTTGGAGTTAGTTGATCCGAACCTCTAAACCCAGCCGTATCGTCGTTCATGTCGGAGGATGGAGGCAATCCGGAAGGTCCTGAAAGGATGCTAGGGAATCTTCCTATGATGATTAGGCGGTGTTGCTTCCCGGGGTGCGAGCGCGCTAACCTGAGCCTGGCAGGGACGCGGGATTTTGCCTCTGCGGATGGCGCCCGCGTCCCCGAAAGAGGGAGGTGCCAAATTGGAAAGCAACGTTACGCGTCGTGATTTTCTCGCGGGTACCGTTGCCGCTGTCTCGGTGGCTGCGGCGCAGGATCGGCTGCAGGCCGCATCCTCGCCTGCCCGTCCTGGAATGAAGATCGGTCTCTACACGATCACGTACCTGGGGGTCTGGTACCAGGGAGATGCGGTTCCCCTCAAGCAGTTGATGCCGATGATCAAGAAACGCGGGTGGGAGGGAATCGAATTCGACACCAAGAGACCGCATGCGTCCCCCATGGATCTTGATTCGGATGACCGTAAAGTTCTCCGGGACCTGTCCGGTGAACTGGAACTCCCGATTAGCGCGGTTTCTCCCAATTGCGACCTTTCCAGCCATGTCCCCGAGCAGCGGGAAGCCATGCTCTGCTATGTGCGGGAATGCATCAAGCTTGCCCGGGACGTGGGATCTCCGATCTGTAAAGTATTTGCTGCCTGGCCGGGAGTCGTGGTTCGTGACGGACTTGCCGACTACCACTACACCCGGGAACTCCCCTATCCGTTTCCCCAGTGGGAGAACGAACGGTGGGACATTGTGCGCGATTCACTGCGGGAATTGGCCGCGTTTGCCGAGGACCAGGGAGTCGTCATCTCGCTCCAGAATCACGAACCGGTCACGAAGAACGAAGATGATGTTTTGAAGTTCATCGAGGAAGTAGACTCACCGGCGCTCAAGGCATGCATGGACCACGGTACACCCGCCACCGTCAAGAAGACCGGTGATCTGCTGGTGCACTCCCATTTCAACGGCGAATTCCGCCGGGAGGCCGGAGGACGGCTGGTGAGTACGCACGAAGTCGGATACGAAGACTATGTGAGGGCCCTGGTCGCGTCCGGGCTACCAGGGATTTATGAACTGGGAATTCTGCCACCCGGCGTTGCAGTTTGGAGCCCGTGCCGGAATCGACTACGTGGACCGGGTTACGGCGGAAGCGCTTGAGTACATGAAGATGCTGCGATCGAGGCCGAATCTGCAACGACCACCAGTTGAATTGATTTGACGTTGCGCGTGGGATGTCGTTTCTTTTGCGGGGGACCTGCGCTGTGCCTCTGTTTTTGCTCGGCGGCCCGCTCTCGGCGGCGCGTTGGGGTCCGATCGGGAGGAACGCTGGCGGTCTCCGTTGAAAACCTCCGGGAAAGGACTTCGGAACTTTACTGTTCCTGCAATAACATCGACGGCCGTGAATTGGTATTCGACCTGACGGATGGAGAACCGGGGTTCGCAGGACCGGACCCTATACGCCTTTGTGTGGGCATCGAATGACTCGGTTTTGCCGCCCGAACGAGGTCTATGGCCGGCCGAAGCAGTGGGGTCGTCGCTGGATGAATCCGGCAATCTCCGGATCACCGAACCCAGCGGCCGGGATTCGGATCGACGTCCCGGCGGGAGAAACGCGCCGGCTCGGCGATTGCTCCCTGCTCCAGCCGATCGGCTGGTATCAGGGTCTTCGGGTGCGATTCGAACTGCTCCGGGTCGAACTTTGGACGGCTGACGCGGATTCGGTGCTGAGTCGGGATTTTGTGGTCAATCCGGGGTTTCTTGGCCGGCTTCAGTAGATCTCGGGGACGAATACCTGTTCATGATCGGCGGTCTCATGTACCCTTGATCATTTTGGCGAGGTGGAAGTTCGATCTGACGAGGAGTCAGGTCTTCGTAAGGGATCATCGCTGAGCAGATGCGAGATGCAGTTGAGACGCGCCCTTTTCTTGTCGTCGGCGTTGACGACCCACCAGGGTGATTGCTTGGTGTCGGTGTAGCGGAACATCTCGTCCTTCGCCATCGAGTACTCGACCCAGCGGCAGCGGGACTCCAGGTCCATCGGGCTGAGTTTCCACCGCTTCGTCGGTTCGTCGATCCGGGCCTGAAACCGCTTCTCCTGTTCATCGTCGGATACCGAAAACCAGTACTTGATCATCGTGATGCCGAACGAATCAGCATCCGCTCGAATTCCGGACAGGACCGGAGAAATTCCCGGTACTCTTCGTTCGTGCAGAACCCCATCACCCGTTCCACGCCGGCCCGGTTGTACCAACTGCGGTCGAACAGGACCATTTCGCCGGCCGCAGGGAGATGTGCAGCGTAGCGCTGGAAATACCACTGGGTCTTCTCGCGTTCGGTCGGGGTGGCAAGCGCTACGACCCGGCAGATTCTTGGGCTGAGGCATTCCGTGATCCGATTGATCACGCCCCCTTTGCCGGCGGCGTCCCTTCCCTCAAAAATAACGACGACCTTGAGCCCACTGGCCCGGATCCACTCCTGGAGTTTGACCAGTTCCACCTGGAACCGGGCCAGTTCCTGTGAATAGCACCAACTCTTCTTCGGGTGTCCCCCGTGGTTTCCAGAGTGGTTCTTTCCGTTCTTCTTGTCGTTCTGCTTCTTTTCAGCCATAAACGTTTCCCAAATCCTTCGGTGCCTACGCAGGATAGGGCACCTTCTCCTTAAATTTCGGCAGAATCGCGGATTGACTGCAGGGGAGACAGGGGAAAGGGGGCGGATCATTCGGATTGTGAAGTTGGGGATGCTCGCCGGCTCGGCGCGGCAAGGGAGATCGCACCCCGGCGGGGTGCCCGGAGCTCGTCCGGTCTTTTCCAGGGTGGCACTCCGCTTCACCCCGGGCTGTTTGTACAGCGTACGCTCGCAGGGGAATGTCACCGAACCCGGAATGCTTTAAGGATTTGAATCGGCGGGTCGAGGGTTTGGCCTTCGGCTGGTGACTCCTGGATCCGGTGAACGACTTCCATCCCGCGGATGACCTGTCCGAAGGCGGCAAACCCTTGGCCATCCGGGTTTCGCCGGCCGCCAAAATCCAATTCGGGCTGGTCTCCAATGCAAATGAAAAATTCGTGTTGAGCCGAGTCGGGGCCCATTCGGGCCATGGAGACGGTTCCGTCTCGATGGCGAAGTCCGGTCCTGTTGGTTCGTTCCAGCACGATCGGGGGGAACGCTTCCGGTTCCCGCCCCGGGTTGGCCGCCGCCTGGATTACCTCGATCTTGATCCGATTGTCAGGCTGATTCTGCATTGTCACGGTGCGATGGAAGAGCCCCTCGTTGTAAAAGCCCTCGTCGACGTAGCGGAGGAAGTTACGGGTGGTGATCGGTGCCCGGGACGCATCCAATTCCAGTTCGATTTCACCCAGTTCGGTTTCGAGCAGTACTCGTGGGTTAACGGAGGCCGTCGCCTGCGGGGTTTCAGGAGCGTTCAGGATTGTTGTTCCTTCGCCCGATCCGGGAGGAAGGACGGCTCCCGGGAGACTCCCCGCAAAGAAGGCAAAGATGAATGACAGGATGGCGAACCTCCGGCTTCGACCGGACTGGAACGGGTTGCGGCAGCGGTAGGTTTGAAGCGCCATGAGAGATTCAAAGTGGAACATTGTGGCTCCTGCAATCAAATCAAGATTTCCCGCAAACCCGATTCTGTCGATCGGTCCCGCAGGCAACCTCTGCCGTCTTTCCCGTGGATTTCCAGGAGAATCCCGTCCGTTCGCTTGTTTCCTGACGTCCGGCTCTGGCTGCTACCTGATGCGGACCGGGCAGTTGCGGTTTTCGCAGCGGGTGCAGATGGCGAGTCGAATTTCCAGCAGGGCGATTGCCACAAGCACCCAGAAACCGATGAGCAGGAAACTCCGTCCCCACAGGAAGAACTGGGGGAGTCCGACGATGAGTAGAAAAGCTACCGCAACAATAGCCAGTTCGAAGGCGGAATAGGGGCCGGCCTGGCGGTGGATGAAGCGGGCGATTTTGCCGGGGATTACGTGCCCGCACCGATTCTTGCAGGTGCATTTCGAACAGAATGCCAGCAGAACTGCCACCAGAGCCAGAACCAAGACCAGGCAGTAAACCGCGGCAAGGAGAAACGACTCTCGCGAAATGGCGAGCATGCCGATTCCACATCCGGTCAGGATCAGAAAAACGCTCAGGATTCCATGAATCTGGGTCGCCAACTTGCCAGCTTTCGACTCGCTACTGCGAGACTATTCTCAAGCTCGATTGTCCTGAGTCGCTCCGGACACTGTCAACTGGAAATTCGGATCTTCTGACAATTACTCGTGACAGGACACTAGCTGAAGTCACCTTGGAACCGACGCCATCCAGATGTCCGCCTCGACTGAGCTGAGGCTGAAGTAGACCTGATGCCGGTTCTGGGAGAACCCGAGAGACTGGAACCGGTAGGGTGCCACTGAGAAGATGTTGCGCAATGCGCTTGTTTCGGTGTCGAGGAGATAGAGGGAATCTTTCGAACAGAACAGGAGTCGCCGGTTGTCGGAGAGCCACACCGGGCGCGCACCGAAAGGGGTCAGCCGTTGGTAGCGATTGGTATCGAAACGATAGACGAAGATACCCGAACCGAAACCAGCGAGGGCTTTCCCATCGGCGGACCAACTCCAGATCAGGTCTCCCGCCGCCAGCAGGGGAGGCAGTTGACTGCTTCGCCATGGTTTCTGCCCGGATGCCAGGTCGAAGAGCAAGGGCGGGCCGGACTGACGGTTGGAGACGATGGAGGTGCCGTCCGGGGACCAGATGCTCACCTGGGCGCCGGGACCGGTGGTCGGACGCAGCGCTTCCAGTTTCGTTCCATCGGGTTTGATCGTCCATAGATCGTAGCGTCCACTTCGATCTGAGTAGAACAGAATTCGGTCGCCCTTCGGATTCCACCGGGGGGCCCGATCCTTGAACGGGTCATCGGTAATTCGAACCGCCTCGGAGGTGCCCCGTTTAACAAAAAGGTGCTCCGGGTTTTCTCCAATCGAGTCGTAAGCCAGCGTTTCCCCATCGGGAGAAAGGTCAGGGTTGGTTGTCTCAATTGCCCCCCGGGTGAGCCAGTTCAGACTACCGAGGACTTCCCCCTTCTTCTCATCGAAATCGGCCGTAGCAATGTTGGTCCGGGAAATCGACTGGACATACACCATATGCCGGTTGTCGTTCGAGAATCGAACGTACCAGCAGGATTCAGCCGGAAGCGTGATTGCTTCAGGCGCGGACAGGGCCTTCCCGGTGCCTTCGTCGATCCGGACGCGCCACAGGTTCATCCGTCCAGCGCGGTCGCTGGCGAAGTAAAGGTATCGGCCGCTGGGCGCCCAGACAGGATTCCAGTCAATGGCGGGATCGTCGGTCAGCAACTCCGCCCTACCTCCGGTGGATGGAATTGTCCAGATGTCCCGCTGTCCCCCCTTGTGAATTCCCCAGTAAGCCAGGCGGGACCCGCTGGGCGACCAGGAAACCTGGACGGCGTCACTTTCGGTGATGAGCTTGACCTCTTTGGTGGATACATCTATTACGTACAGGGCACTCGGGTATGAACCCCGTTCGCTGGGATCGAGTGATTCGGCAATGGTGTAGGCAATCCTGCTTCCGTCGGGGGACCACTCAGGGTTGAACCCCTGTGTGGTCAGTTGCCTCGCTTTTCCACCGTCCATGTCCATCAGGAAGATCCCCCCTCCATTCCTCTCCGAGCGAAAGGCGATCGTCGAGCCATCTGGCGAGACTACCGGATGGCGGTCATCGTCATCGCACTCAGCAGTGAGATTGAGGGATGTCCTTGCGCCGATGGTCTTTCGGAAGATGTCCCAGTTGCCCGGACTGTCAGAGGCATAGAGCAGGGTCTTGCCGTCGGGCGTCAGGGAGGGGAAGAGTTCCAGCGCCGGGTCGCTGGTGAGTTGTTCGAATGTTGCTTCCGAGAGCCGGTTGGTGACTCCTCCCAGTTCCTCCGCCGACCACCAGGACCAAAGGAGGAGGATGACGGAAGCAATTCCCAGGACAGCGGCCGCCGCCTGGAAGTAAGGTGCCCTCCGGACTGCTTCTCTATCCGCGTCTCCGACTCTATTCCGGGAAGCAATGAGATCGGCCAGTTCCTGCTTCAATTCTCCGATGGTGGCGTAGCGGTCTTCGGGAGCTTTCGCCACCGCCTTCTCGACAAGGGAATCAATCTGCGTTGGGAAGTCAGTTCGGAGCCGGGTCACCGGTGGCGGCTCCGCTTCGAGAATTGAATGCAGGATCTCCCGATGGGTCTTTCCCGTGAATGGACGGTGACCGGTGCACATCTCGTAGATCATCACACCCAGGCTGTAGATGTCGGTCCGGTGATCGAGCGGTTCACCTCGTACCTGCTCGGGAGACATGTAGGAGACCGTGCCGGCAGCAGAAGATTCCTGCCCAGATGCGATCAGGGGTTCTCCCCCCTCGCTCTGACCGACTTCAGCCAATCTTGCAAGCCCGAAGTCGAGAACCTTGACGAGGCCGTCGGGCCGGACCATGATGTTTTCGGGCTTCAGGTCCCGGTGGATGATTCCCCGAGAGTGAGTGGCCGAAAGCGCGCTGCAGATCTGCAACGCGATGTCCCCGATTTCACCGAATGACAGCCCGTCTGCGAGCCGCCTGCGCAACGTTGTCCCCTCGATTAGTTCGGTCACGATGTAGGGCAGTTCTTCGACTTTACCGATCTCATGGATCGTGACGATGTTGGGGTGATTCAGGGCCGAAACCGCCAGGGCTTCGCGCTCGAACCCGGCCAGAAAATCCGGGTCCGAGGGATGGCGCTGAGAGAGGATCTTGATGGCGACGCTCCGCTTAAGTGACAGGTCGGTCGCAAGATACACTTCCCCCACGCCACCCATTCCGAGAAGCTTTTCACAACGGAAGCGCCCGATCTGCTTTCCGAGGATGCGGTCCAGCCGCGTGCGAGCCAACTCCTTTGCGAGGGACTCCATCGCAGTCACTTCGATGAAGTCGCCGGCAGCCTCTTCCGAGGCGATCAGCGACTCCACCTCCCGAATCAGTTTCGAATCACCCTCGAAAGCGTCAACAAGGAATCGCCTTCTCTTCTCGGATGGAAGATCAACGGCGAGGGGAAAGATCTTGGTGATTTTCTGGTATTCCGCGGGAGTCATTGGGTCGTCGCTACGGGGTTTTGCAGCGTCCTCCGACCGCGGATCACTCCCGGGAGTCTTCATTCAGAATTGCCATTCCCGACCTGGTAATGGTTGGTACCCCCTCCACCGTTTTGAGTCTCGGAAGTTAACTCCCGGTAGAGCCAGGCTCTGGCCATCCTCCAGTCCCGCCGGACCGTACCCGGAGAGACGCTCAGGACCGACGCGGTTTCCTCGATCGTCATCCCTCCAAAGAATCGGAGTTCGACGACCCGACACTGCCTGGAATCAAGTCGGGCAAGAGACTTGAGGGCATCGTCCAGTGCAACCAGGTCTGTTCTGTTCCCGTCGGAGATGTCTCCGAGGGCCTGAACCGGAATGCGGACTGCTTCTCCCCCCGCTTCTGAGCGCGCCGGCTCCTGGCAAAATCGACCAGGATCTGGCGCATCAATGTTGCCGAAATGGCGAAAAAATGGGCCCGATCGCGCCAGTCAATCTCCTTCACGTCAACCAGGCGCATGAACGCCTCGTTGACAAGCCCTGAAGTCTGGAGGGTCAGCGAATTGTGCTCGCCCGTCATGTATCGGTGGGCAATTCGATGGAGTTCGTCAAATACCATCGGTGTCAACCTCTCGAGAGCCGATTGATCGCCGCTGGTCCATTCTCGCAGGATTCGCGTAATGTCTTGAGGAACAGGGCTATCCATGGTCTTGATTCCGACTCTCACTGGGAATAGTTGGCAAGTTTAACAGAGGCTGAAGATTTCAGGTACCGACAAATCTCCGCTCAAGAATGTTTCAGGCGATGTACAGGATTCGCGGCTTTGCGTCCGCCGCCCATCTTAGCTGTCGGATTAAATTCTTTTTGCTCGGTTGACGGTTATGTGTCTATTTTACGCTTTATTTGTTAGACGAGTAAAAGAACCCGACCCTTCAAACCCTTGGCACAGAGGAAACGAATCCATGAAGAAACAATTTTGGTTGCTGGCTGCTGTAGTCCTTTTGATTTCTGGTGTTAACCTGACCTTGGCCCAGAACAACATGTCATTGTCTTTTAAAGTCTCCTTTCCATTCAAAGTCGGAGATCAACTGCTTCCGGCGGGAGACTACCGGCTCGTGTACGATGGTCGAGACTCTCGCCACCTCGCCCTGTACGACGCCAAGACGAACGAGAAACAGTTCATCACGTTTGTCACCCGCCTTTCCGGCCGAAATGACGGCGGTGTGGTCTTTGATTCAATCAACAAGGTTCGGTACCTGTCCGAGGTCTACATGCGGGGCGCTGACGGATTCCAGATCCGGGCCACACCTGAAGAACACGTCCACGAGAACGTGAAGATTACGAAGCTGGAACACTGAATTATCTGCCCGTCGTCCAGGCCTCAACCCTGGTTTGATCTCCACCCGAAGCCGGGGGCACCGCGACTTGATCCAGTGCCCCCGGCTGAATCCACTCCGATCACACCGTGCAACCGCCGGTGCGTCCTGCCGTCCAACCGACAGATCATGATTCTCCTTTTCGTCGGATGATCAGCGATTCGCGCCGTCGGCCGTCCCGCGGCTCTCTCATCACGGAAATGTCTGAATTCCCGGGGCTTCCTGGGAAAGCTTGACAAGACGCCGGGCAAGGAGACAAAGGGCGGCGCGGGGGCTACGATTGTCGGGCGATTCGTTCCACGATGGGCAACAGGGTGGGGCGAATCTGGCCGGGCAGCAGGCTCGAGAGGTATTCAACTGCGGTTCCCCTGACGGAGATCTCCATCGAATGCAGGCCGCGGAACGCGATCCGAAGTGGCTCACGTGCAACCACCAGGGAGAGGATCATGAAGGTGTGTTCGAGACGCCAGTTTACCTGGTCTGGCGGAATGCCCTCTGTTAGATAGGATTTCTCCGGTTTCTCGGTCAGATTCTGCCGGCCGACCAGGAATCCATCACCCTCCAACTCGGTTCTCAGTGCGTCGTAAACAGCATCGGGCTGAATTCTGACGTCCGGGCTCTCGCTTCGGATTCTCGCCAGGGCGCGCCCGCAATGAAACCGGACTTCGAATTCGGAATCTCCGAGTCCTTTCAAGAGTGCTTGAACCGACACTTCCGATGGAAAGGAGGCAAGAATCCGGGTTATGAGGCTGCGAATCCTGGGGTTGTTCTTCTCGTCCAGGAGCCTGTCGCTCAGGAGGCCCTCAATTGAAGCTGCGATGCGCTCCAGTGCGAGCAGGGCTTCCGAAGAGACTGCGTCCCAGGCAAGAAGTTGGATGACCTGCGGTGCGAGGACCGAGTTCAACCTCGACGTGGAGAGAACTTTCCTTACCTTATGAGGGTCTCCGGAACGAAGATCGGCAAATTGCCCCGAGACGGGATCTTCAGATCCGGCTCGTGGTGAGTAAATGGCGGGTTGATGTTCAGGCCGGACCACGGTCAGAATGAAGCCCCGCTCGGACGCCGCGAACTCCAGGGGATTGACATCGTCGATGAGCTCCGAGGAGTCCGGCGCAGAATTCCGGATCCCTCCATTCGCCGGCCGGCTCGTCGGAGCCGGAGTAAAGGACAAGGCGTCTCTCGAGCGCGTCGATGTAGCCGCGCCGCAACCGGACGGCGACCATGAGCGCACAAATCGAGACGGCGACGGCGGCAGTGAGGATCAGGTTGCCTGAGACGGCGCCCCCGAAGAGTAAAAAGACCTGAATTGAGCCGGCTCCGGCCACGCTGCCGAGACGGTCGAATCCAACGTCAATAATGGACTTGACACTCCGCTTGACCCGTCTGGAAACAGGAACGTAAAGAGTCTCGTAGCCGGCCCGGAAGAGTGAGTTCCGGGTGACTGATTCGATCCCTCCAACGAAGGCTGCGCTGGCGAGACCCGGAAACAGGACTCCCAGAACTGAGCTCGTACCCACGGCCAACGGCAAGACCGCCACCGTTCTTGCTCCCCCGAGCCGGTCGAGAACGAAACGGCTCAGCGTCGATTGGACCAGGAACGTGAGGAGGCTCGCGATCGTGTAGAAACCGGCAAAGAAGCGGAGCAGGTCCTCTCCCTGGTAGATCGACGCTGCACGCACCTTGAAGGTGTAGTTCACGAGGACCGCGGTCCCGGCAGAAAGCAGAATTAACAACGCCAGGTCTCGGGCGTACGAGGTCTGGCGAAGGACCCGGAAGGCAAAACCGAACGCACGCGATTCTTCCGCGATGGCGGCATTCTGATCTTCGTCTGTTAGGGATCCGGATGGGATGGTCCGGATTCCCCTCACAAACCAAGCGCAGAAAAAGTGCATCAGGGCCAGGATCGGGAGCATTGCCGCGATCGAGAAGCTCGATGCCGTCCACTGGGCGAGGATGCATCCGGCCAGGCCTCCCGCAGTGCCCGCACAGCCGAAGTAGGCGATACACCGTTTCGCGGCACGGGGTTCAAACGACTCATTGACAATTGACCAGAAGCCGGAGATCAGAATCGAGCCAGCGACCGTTTCGTGGAGGTAGACCAGGACGGCTGCCAGATGCGGGGAGATAGAGAGCAGGTACCACTCGCCAACAAGCCCCAACCCGCTGGCTGCAAAGGCCAGGGGAATAATCCGGTGGGGACCGTGCAAAGCCATTGTGCGGGATGCCAAAAGAACCACGCCGAGGGAGGCGGCGGCCGCCCCCACCATGATCGTCGGCAAAGCGGTAACCGGAAAATTCGTGAGGAACAGTGCATCACGGGTCGCCTTGCCCGCGACTTGTCCTGCAATCATGAGCAGAGCCACCAGCAAGCCGGCAGTTACGGCAGGAGTCTTATCAGACAGCATTCTAGTGCCCCGCCTTCAAGCCCGGCACTGTGCCAAGCATTTCAACCTGTCCCCACAGATTCGTTCTGAGTCTTGTTGCCGTTAACTGGAAAGGCGGAAAATGGAGGTGAAACTGTCAACGAGAGATTTATACTCCGGGGAGGCCGCCTTCTGGCTGATCCTACAAAACTCTGAATTTTCGCCGATATTAAGCAGCAGATGTGGATTTTGTTCATTCGAAGCCGTGCAGGTGTGGCGGTGAGCCTGACGGGCCTGACCGGCCTGGCCACGATCATCCTGGCGTTCACGCTGCCCGATTACCTGCTGTCAGGCATGACACCGGCCGCAGCGGAGCAGAGAATTCGCCAGTACTACCAGCAGGAACTCAGCCGACAGCAGTTGGCTGAACTGAACAGAAGCCACCGGTCTATGCCCGACCTTGCTACGGCACGGGCATGGAAGGCAGATCGCACTCGAGTTGGACAACTGGTGTTTGACAAAACCGAGGTGAAACGGCCCTGGATTGACGTGCTCAGTGACCTTCCCAATTACCTTGCCAGAACCAGTGTTCGCAGCACCCTGGGGGACGAAAAGACCCGGTGTTTCTGGCTCGATGCCGAGCGGTTCGACCGCGAGGTTCCAACATGGCTCTGGTATGTGCTGTATTGAGGCTCAAATTCAGCGCTCCCGGCCTCCCGCAGGGCCCCGTTGGGCCGCTGGAAAGTCCGCGGTTCGCACAAAGAGCGGTGAACCGAGACTTCCATTCTGATCCGACTCGCACGCGCTTTCTGGAATTGCCCGTAGCCTCTCAATTCTCCACTTGTTACAGTAGGAAACTCGGAAGGGAGGGGCCCACTTGTGACGCCGATGTTTTCCTTGACATCAACCGAGGTCTTTAACCGTGGCCAAGCCTAACTCTGCCGCGGCCTCCAGCAAGCCGGTTGTTCACACTGTTCCCGGGCGAAGCGCGGCCGTCAAAGTGGCGGTCTGGTACGCGGTCGTGGGAGCATCCTGGATCTTTGCTACGGACTGGTTGCTGCACTACGCAGTGAAGGATCGAGCCTGGATCAACTTGCTCGAGAACGTCAAAGGCTGGCTCTTCGTTCTGGTGACCGCCCTTCTGCTCTGGTGGGCATTGAACCGTTACTTCCGTGAGATCCGACGGTCGTCCCGTGAGATTCGTGAGAGTGAGGAACGCTGGCAGTTCGCCATTGAAGGTTCCGGTGTCGGTAGTTTGGGACTGGCATCGCGATTCTGGCGAGGTGTTCTACAGCGATTCCTGGAAGACCGATGATCGGCTTTGCGCCGGACGAGATTGGTCGTGATTTCGAGGCGTGGGAATCCCTGGTCCATCCCGACGACCTGGCTCGAGCCAGGCAGGCTCTCCAGGAACATCTCGACGGCGATACGGCGGGCTATACCTCCGATTTTCGCCTCCGCTGCAGGGACGGGACGTACAAGTGGGTCCGTGCCCGCGGAAAAGTCGTTCGTCGAACCGCGTCCGGGAAGCCGCTGAGGGTCATCGGAACGCATGCGGATCTCTCCGAAAAGGATCGGGAGGAGCGCGTCATGCAGGCGCGCCTGAGGCTGCTTGAGTATTCCTTCTCCCATTCCCTGGACGAGTTGCTGGTCAAAACCGTTGACGAAGCGGAGGAACTCACGGGGAGCCGTGTCGGCTTCTACCACTTTCTCGAGGCGGACCAAAAGACTCTGTCTCTCCAGGCCTGGTCTACGCGTACGACCGGCGAGATGTGCCAGGCGGAGGGCAAGGGACGCCACTTACGATCTGGACGAGGCCGGGGTGTGGGTCGACTGTATCCGTCAACGCCGGCCCGTGATTCACAATGATTACGAGGCACTCTCCGCACCGCGGAGGCCTTCCGGATGGACATGCCCGGGTGGTCCGTGAACTGGTGGTGCCGGTATTTCGTGGAGAACAAATCGTCGCCATTCTGGGAGTCGGCAACAAGCCGCAGGATTACGATGAGGACGATGTTCGGATGGTCACCCGCCTGGCCGATCTGGCCTGGAGCATCGCCGAGCGAAGACGGGCCGAAGAACAGCTGGCGGCGAGCCGGGAGCGCTACCAGTTGTTGGTTGAGACGGCCAACGAGGGAGTCTGGGTTATCGATCGCGACCATCGCACCACCTTTGTCAACCAGGCCATGGCCGAGATGCTCGGCGCAGCAGCCGGAGGAACTGGTGGGACGGAGGGTAGACGAATCCTTCTTTCCAGAGGACCTTCCATTTCTTACATGAGCGCATGAGCCGGCGGCACGATGGTAAGGCCGAGGTCTACGAACGTCGCCTTGTAAGGGAGGATGGGAGTGTTGTTTGGGCATTCGTGTCCGCAAAGCCGATCCTGGACAGTGACGGCAAATTCGACGGCTCGTTTGCCATGCTGACCGATATCACCTCCCGAAAGGAAGCTGAAGCGCAGCTACGCCAGTGGGCGGATGCATTTCAAAACTGTGCCCACGGCATCGGCTTGGGGATTCCGGGCGTGAACCGCATCCTGGCGGCCAACCCGGCGCTGGCTCGCATGGTGGGACGTTCGATCGAAGAGGTGCAGAACGCGCCGATACTGAGCCTCTATGCGAACGAAGACTACGAGCTCATCAACCGTGCGCTGGACGAGGCCGATCGGACAGGCCAAGTGCGATACGAAGCCCGCATGGTCAGAAGCGATGGAACAAGTTTTCCCGTTCAAATGGACATTGTCAGCGTGCGCGACGAAACTGGAAAGCCACTTTACAGGGTTGCCACCGCACAGGACATTTCCGAACGCAAGCAGGCGCAGGAAGCCCTGAACGCGCGCATGCTGCTCCAGGAGCAAATTGCGCAGATCGCAGCCACCGTACCGGGGATGATCTACTCGTTTCGTCTCCGGCCTGACGGCTCCACCGAAATGCCTTTCGTCACGCCGATGATCGAGGAGTTGTTCGGGTTGCGCCCTGAGGAAGTAGTGGACGACTTTACGCCCGCCTTTGCGCTGGTCGATCCGGATGACATCCAGCGGGTCGAGGCAAGTATCGCTGAGTCGTCCCGGGCGCTCACCCCATGGAGGGAAACGTTCCGGGTGCGCCACCCCCGCAAAGGCGAGCTGCTGGCTGGAGGGGCACTCGCTTCCCCGCCGGGAACCGGATGGAAGCATTCTCTGGCATGGGTTTGTTCAGGATGTTACCGAGCGCAAGAAAGTCGAAAAGCGCTGGGAGAAGAGGCTGTCCGCCGCCGCATCCTGATCGAGCAGTCCAGGGACGGGATCGTGGTTCTCGATCAAAGTGGGAATGTGTACGAAGCCAACGAGCGGTATGCCGAGATGCTTGGGTACACGCCCGAGGAAGTCCGCAAACTCCACATCTCAGATTGGGAGGATCAATACAGCCAAGACCAGGTCGAAGAGATGCTTCGAACGGTGGACTCCGATGGGGATCACTTCGTGACTCGACACCGGCGCAAGGACGGCTCCTGCTACGATGTTGAGATCAGTACTAACGGCGCGATTATTGAGGGGCGCAAGCTGATCTTTTGTGTCTGTCGGGACATCTCTGAAAGTAAGCGGGCCGAGGCGGCGCTCAGGGAGCGCAACGAGCAGCTTCGGTTGTTCGTCGAGCACAGTCCGGCCGCTATCGCCATGCTCGATCGGGACATGCGGTACATCATCGTTAGTCGCCGGTGGCTGACCGACTACGAGTTGCCCGAACAGAATCTCGTCGGCCGGAGCCACTACGAGGTCTTTCCCGAAATCCCGGAACGCTGGAAGGAGATCCACCGGCGTTGCCTTGCGGGGGCCGTGGAACGATGCGAGGCCGATCCGTTCCCCCGGGCAAGTGGGACCGTGGACCTGGGTGCGCTGGGAGATCCGACCCTGGCATGCGGGCGGAGACGAAATCGGGGGGCTGATCATCATGTCGGAGGTGATTACCGACCGGATGAACGCCGAACTCGCGCTTCGAGCAGAGTGAAGAGGAGTTTCGGGCGATGTTCGAGGTGGCCTCGATCGGGATGGTCCAGGCCAATCCCCGGACCGGCCGGGTCGAGCGCGTGAACCGGAAACTGCGCGAGATCACCGGCTATTCGGAGGATGAACTGCTGAGAATGCAAATCGCCGACTTGACGCACCCGGACGACCGGCCACTCGACACCGATCTGTTTCAGGAGGTTGTCCGGGGTGAAGCACCCAGCTACCACCTCGAAAAGCGTTACATCCGGAAAGATGCCTCCGTGGTCTGGGTGAGCGTCAACATGACGGTGCACCGGGACGATACCGGACAGCCAATCCGCACCATGGCGACTATTGAGGACATCACCGAGCGAAAGCGTTCGGAGGAGGCTCTCCGGGAGAGCGAGGAGCGTTTCCGCAGCACTCTCGACAACATGCTCGAAGGATGCCAATTGATCGGGTTTGACTGGCGGTACCGGTACGTCAACGACGACTGCTGCAAAACAGGGTCGTACGGAAGTCCAACATCCTGGTGGGCCGGACCATGATGGAGTGCTATCCGGGTATCGAGAACACAGAGATGTTCTCGGCATTGAAGAAGTGCATGGTCGATCGCGTGTCCGCAGGAGATCGAGACTGAATTCGTCTCTTCGGACGGTTCGCGGGGCTGGTTCCAGTTGCTCGATGCAACCGGTTGCTGAGGGGATCTTCATTCTCTCGGTTGACATCAGCGACCGGAAGCGGCTCGAAGCCGAACTGCGACAGTCGCAGAAGCTCGAGGGAATTGGCCAATTGGCCGGGGGGATCGCCCACGACTTCAACAACATCCTGGCTGCCATCATGATGAATCTGGATCTTCTAAAGATGACCCCGGGCATTGACGACGAGACTCGCCATGCCCTCAAGGATCTCGAAGAAGAAGCCCACCGTGCGGCCTCGCTGACCCGGCAGTTACTGATGTTCAGCCGCCGCTCGGTCCTCGACATGAAGCCGCTGGACGTCAACGAGACGGTTGCCAACCTGCTCAAAATGCTACGGCGCCTGATCGGAGAGCATATCGACCTCCGATTTGACGGGAAAACGGCTCTGCCGCTTGTCGAAGCGGACGTCGGGATGGTGGAACAGATCCTGATGAACCTGGTGGTCAACGCCCGCGACGCCATGCCCAAGGGCGGGCGGGTCACCATTACAACCGATATCAGAGAACCGGACGCCATTGAGGTTGAAGGCCCGGGAAATCGAGAGAACGGCCGCTGCGTTTCGCTTGCCGTGTCCGATTCAGGCTATGGGATGGACGAAGAGACCATGAAGCGAATCTTCGAGCCGTTCTTCACCACCAAGGAGGTCGGCAAGGGGACCGGACTCGGATTGGCTACCGTCCACGGAATTGCGGCTCAGCACGGGGGGTGGGTGGAAGTCGAAAGTGAGCCGGGCCAGGGTTCGACTTTCCGGGTGCTCTTACCGGCACTCGAACGTAAGACAACGGAAGAGGAGGAGCCGGGAGTACCCACGCCGGTTCAAACGGGAAGTGAATGTATTCTGGTTGTGGAGGACGAAGTTACCCTTCGCCGCCTGGCGGCCCGCACGCTCGGCCGCCTCGGATACCAGGTTTACGAGGCGGCCAACGGGCAGGAAGCAATGGCTATGTGGCAGAGGCACGGAACGGAAATCGATTTGGTACTCACGGACATGGTGATGCCTGAGGGGATGACCGGACTGGAACTGATCGTGCGGCTGCGGAAACTGAAACCTTCATTAGCCGCTATCATTGCCAGCGGCTACAGCACGGAGATGGTCCAGTCGGGAGCGCTGACCCGGGAGGGGGTTCTCTACCTCTCCAAGCCGTTCAAGATGGCGGTTCTCGCCAACGTCGTGAGAGACTGCCTCGACCAGAAGAAGCAGGGCTGAGCCAAACCCCGGCTTTGTCAAGTTGAGCCGTGGTCAGCGACAATTGCTCCATACGATCAGGGGCGAACGCCACTACCTATGGCTGGCGGTCGACCAGGATGGCGATGTTATCGATATTCCGGTCACGAAGCGCAGAGACCGTCTGGGCGCTCCACGCTTCTTTCGAAAGGCACCCGAGCACCAAGGCCGGGTGCCTTTGCAGCTTCCAATCATCCCGAAGTGTTCATCTCACGCACTGCGGTACTGTCAACTTAACTCGCTGAGGGCGAATCGGTGATACAGCCGAGAAGAAGAAAGGGGTCGCATGAGCGGCCGCAGGACACAAACAGGAAAGACGGTCCTGTGACCAGAATTCGCAGGATGGGCTAAGCCATTGAAAAGAAAGTGGCGCGCCCGGAGTGATTCGAACACTCGACCTACGGATTCGAAGTCCGGCGCTCTATCCAGCTGAGCTACGGGCGCACGGACGTGATTTTAAACATCCAGGCCACATCATCCAACTCTCTACCAACGGGACCACGTGGAGCAGGTCGTCGAGGTCGGCACCGCCCATTTCGTCGCGTCCTTCCCCGCCGTCGCTTCCCCGATACATTGGGGCCAAGACCACATAGCCGGCCGTTGCGAGCCGGTGGAGCAAGGACGGAGAGCATCAAACAGAGGGATAGGTGTTTTTCCATTGTCCCGGTAAGAACGAAGGCGAGAGAGAAAAGGTTCAGCCCACCATCCCCAATCCAACGGTCGCTACTTCCGCGCGATAAATTTCCGCGTCAGCCTGCTCCGCTTCGGGAGAGGATCTCCGGGATATTGACGGCGGCAGCAACTCGGTGTAAACTTCTCTGCAACTCTTTTTCATTTCTCCAAGGCTTGGGGGTCAGCTATATGTATCCCTTGAGAGCGGAGGGAGCACCCCTCAAAGTTCATTTTGCTGCTTCGGGCGGCTCCGTGATTGGGGCGATTTTTGCGGACGGCCTGGAGTGCAACAGTGACGGCATTGGGTTCTATTTCGGCATCCGGCGGGTGGCGCTGCTCGGGCACGATCAACTTCGTCTCGAAGGCCGCTCGGTTGATCGCGGGTGTCTCGACGGGCAACGGCCTTTCTGGTTCCAGTCCAGCGGCCAGGGCCGTGCCCAGTCGGAGGCAGGAGAGAACGGAGGAAGTCGAGATCACACTTGGCAGCGATCCAACTCAAGGTAGCCGGGATCTCTGCCGGTTATCTGGCCTGCGCTGCACGGGTTAGATTGATGACTTCGTCGGCGGCTTCCTCGATTTGGCGGTTGGACATATCGACGACCGGGAACCCCTGGCGCCGGTAAAAGCGCCGGGCCTCCTCGATTTCCTCGACGATCACTTCTGGGTCGGTGTAGGGGGTCTTGCGGCCGGTTCGGAGACCTCGTTGACGGCGCCGACGGTGAGCCATCAGTTGGACCGGGTCGATAGAAAGCGCCACGATCTTGCGCCGGTCGGCCGACAGAAGCGGCCGCTGCATGGGGAGGTCCTTGACGATCGGAACATTAGCCACCCTCCAACCCAACGTGGAAAGGTAGATGCTGAGCGGAGTCTTGCCCACCCGAGACGGCCCGACCAGGATGATTTCCGCGGCGGGAAGGTCATCGATCCGCATCCCGTCGTCGTGGGCAAGGGCGAACTCGATGGCCTCGACTCGCCGAAAGTAATCCTCTCTGAGCTGGCGGTAGAGACCCGGTTTCCCTGCGGGCCTCCGGCCGAGCTCCATGGTCAGGTGGGAGAGAACCCTGCCGATCAGGTCGATCGCGACCACGTTGTTCTCTCTTGCCTTGTGGATGAGGGCTGCCCGCAGCTCAGGGTCGACCAAGGTGTGGAGAATGATTCCCCTCCGGGAACGAGCCCTGGAGACGGCCTGTGTAATCTGATCGACCGTTCGAACGTGGGGTACGACCTCGACCGGCACCTTCGTGCCGACGAACTGGGCCAGTGCCGTTCGGGCGATCTGTTCGCCGCTCGCCCCGAATCCACCGGAAACGACTACGATGGGGAAAACCCGCTCAGAGGTCTCTTCCGCCATGGCTGAATCCCAGTTGAACACAGTTTGGGGGTGGTTGCCAGACCCAGGGGAAGATTTGAGTTACCTGGCGGGGGAAGAATGGGGTGGGCGATGGGACTTGAACCCACGGCCACAGGAGCCACAACCCTGCGCTCTACCAAGCTGAGCTACGCCCACCTCAAGATGAAACACGTATTCTACGCCAATACCCTTTCCCCTTCAAGATCGGCTCGATTTGGCGCCGCGATCATCGGAGAAAGTACCGCTCTGAACGAACTCAATCAGGAAGGCAAGCATGATCGACAGCATGAACCCCACAACCAGCGCAATTGCTGTATTGATCAAGGGACGGGGTGAGACGGGTCGATTCGGGGCGGCCGCCAGCGACCCGATCTTGATGTCCTGGATCCTGCTCGGCCTGGCTCAGGCGGGCCGATTCCCACTTTCCGGAGAGAGTCGTGAAGGTGGTTCGGGTACTGTCCACGTCGCGACGGAGGGAAGTGACATCGTAATCCCGATCCCGACGGAGGAGTGTGAGCGCCGTTTCCTTGTCCCTATTCATCTTGACAAGGTCGAACTGTTTCTCGAGGATGAGGGCGTTCAGATCGCGGATCTCCTTCTGCTGGCTCGCGATCTGTTCGGTCAGGTGCTGCTCCTGCGGGACCTGGGTCTCATACTGGACCTGGGTATCCGCGATCCGCTGGACCAGCGACTGGTAGACCGGATTGAGCTGCTCGGAGCGGAGCTTGAGGTTCTGAAGTTCGGACGCTGTTCCGGGATTGACATCACGACCGATCTTCTCCCAAAGGGCGTCATCGGTAATCGCCTTGGAAGTTACGACGAACTGGGGATGCTGCCGGATCTCCGTCTTGAGCTGTTCCAGGGTGTCCCGCGTTTCCTTGATGTCGAGCTGCAGGTTATTGAGAGTGACGATGTTGGCGGTCAACCTGGCCTTAATGGCATCGGCATGGTTCTGAAGGACAGGGATATCCCACTCGGTCCTGAACGCCGTTATGCGCCGGTCCCACTGGTCCTGCAGGTCCCGGATCTGTTTGTCGTACTTGTCTTCAGTCTCTTTAAGCTGCGCTTCCAGCTCTGTCAAACGGTCTCGGGTGGTGGGATACTCGTTGCGGATGAAATCCAGCGTTCCCTGCTGTCCCCTTGAGGCCAGTCCCCCGCTTTCCCGGACGGCAATCTGGGCCCAGGTATCCGCTATAACCCGGGCCTTTTCAGCGCCGTTCGTGGTCACGTTCAGGTCGATGAAGGGGCTGTAGCCACCTTGAGCCCGCGTTCCGCTCTGATGGATTTCGGCCGTCAGCACTCCGAAACTCTCCTCCTCTCCGAGAGTTCCGTCTTCCACGAGTTTCTGGTGAACGAGGTCTCTTCAGATAGCCGGCGTTGACAATCGACTGATAGGTCTCGATGGTCAGCGGTTCCGGGCGCAGTTCGGTTGAAAAACTGGGCGGCTGGACCAGGAGGATCGCAGTGGCCTGGTACTGCTTGGGCCGCATCGATGCTGACCAGGAAAGCGAGCACCCCGAATGCCAGGGTTACTCCGACGATCAGGAGGCGCCTCCTCCAGAGCACGAGAACATAGTCCGCAAGGTTCACCTGATCCGTCGGCTCCCAGTCCGGGTAGTAGCCGGGGGCCAGAACGTACGTTGGCTGGAGTACTTGACCGTCTGGAGCCTTTCGATCTTCGTTCATTGGAGAAAGAAAAGTCTAGCACAGGGGCCGGACGAGGCGGTATGCGAATACGCGGGGCACCACTCCTTCATTTCGCGCGATTCACTCGTAACGCAGCGCCTCCACCGGGTTCATTCGGGAAGCCCGAATTGCCGGGAACAACCCCGATACCAGCCCCACAACACTGAGTGTCGCTACCGCTGTGAGAACCGAAGTCCAGGTGAAGTTCAGATGGATATCGGCCTGCCGCGAGGAGTCCTCCAGAATCGTGCTCCAGAAGGGAATGACACCGACGATCGCGGCGACCAGTTCAGCAAGCAGGTATCCGAGGAGGCCCCCGATGAATGAAATCACCAGGGCCTCGAGAAGAAAT
Organism: uncultured Acidobacteriota bacterium; assembly: GCA_963777605.1. Taxonomy (GTDB): domain Bacteria; phylum Acidobacteriota; class UBA6911; order RPQK01; family JAPXNP01; genus CAVZRV01. The sequence goes on along the minus strand of CAVZRV010000015.1, from coordinate 200,865 downwards.
TGCATGCGAATCTGGTGGCGCCGGGCCCCGAGAGCCTTGAGAATCCCGATTTCCCGGGTCCGCTCCGTAACCGAGACCAGCATGACGTTCATCAACCCCACCCCACCTATGCTGAGAGTCAGGACACCGATGACGATCAGCAAAGCCCTCATCCCGACTATGATGCCGTTGAAGATTTGGGCCATAAATTTCCACCGGCTCATGTCAACCGCTTTTTCGTCGCGGGGATCGAAGTTGTGGTTGCGGCCGAGCACGCGCATGACCTGGCCCAGGGCGGCATCCTCAAATGCCGGGTTGACGCTCTGGACAACCATGACGCTCAGGTAGCGGGTTGAGGTGAGAGCCGCGATCGCCGTGTGGGGCACGAATGCGCAGAGGTCGTCAGGGCGGAAGTAATTGCTCATGGCAACCTTCTTCTGCAGGACTCCAATGACGATGAAGGAAAGCCCGTTGACCCGGACCTCCTCACCGACGGCGGGCCCCTCAGAAAAAAGTTTCACCCGGAGGTCCCTCCCCAGAACGGCAACTCTCCTGCCGTAGCGAACATCTTCCGGCGAGATTCGACGCCCCTCCTGAATGTAGTGGCCGCGCATTTCTCCATATTCATGGTTGACGCCCCGAACACCCGCGCTGGTCACTCGATTCACGGTCTTGATTGGATAGTCACGGAAGATCTCGGGACTCACCCGGCTGATGAGCGGGCAGTTGAGCCGGATATCCTCGACGTCGCTCATCTCCATTCGCACCGGCCTCCCGGCCCGTTGGCCACCCGCCTGCAGGCTGGTCTGTCCGTTCCAGATGACCGTTATGTTGTGTCCATAGTGGGACAGGCCCAACTCAATGGCGTGGCCAAACCCATCCCCGTACGCGAACAGGATCACGAAACAGGCTACCCCCCAACCGATACCGAACAAGGTCAACAAGGTCCGCGTGTGGTTTCGTGCCAGGCTCGAGAGGGCCCGCTTGACGAGTTCGCTAAACATCTTCTTGCACGGTCCTTCCGACGAACAAATCAATTCACCTCGAAACGGAGGGCCTCAATCGGATCGAGATCTGAGGCGATCCATGCCGGGTAGATCCCGGCCAGTAGCCCGACCAGCACCAGGCTTCCAAGGGCGATACCGGTGATCATTGGGGAGATGATCATTCCCTTGAAAACCATTTTTTCGAATGGAAGACGTGTTAATCGCAGCACACAGGGCCCAGCCTGCAGCCAGACCTATCCCTCCAGCCAGGAAGGTCACGGCGAGAGCTTCCATGAAGAACTGGAAGAGGATGTCGCGGCGCCGGGCACCGAGCGACTTCCTGACCCCGATCTCGACGGTGCGTTCCCGCACGGACACCAGCATGATATTGACCACTCCGAGGGCCCCCAGTGCGAGAGTCACCAGTCCCACTGCTCCCAGGAACCACTGCATTGAACTCATCATGATGTCCATCATCTCGGCCTGCTTGCCCGTGTTCCAGATGGAGACGGCGTCGTCGTCGGCAGGATCGAACTCCCAACGGGCGGCCAGGATCCGGCGGACTTCCCGTTCTGCCTCGGCGTAGAGATCATGCCGGACGGGGGACGCAATCAGGTTGTCTACCAGGTCCGGAGAACTCCCCAAACCCGGTTTGGAGAAGAGCCGGCGAAGGGTGTGGTAGGGGATAAAAATGGAGCTGTGGTCCTGCCCCGAGTAGTTGTTGTTGAGCTCTTTGTAGGGCATCACGCCGACCACGGTGAACGGGTGCCCGTCGATCTTGACGGTTCGACTGACCGAGTTGGCGCTGTTGAATAGTTGCTTGTTGACTTCCGATCCGATCACGCAGACGAGTCGCGCATCGTCTTCGTCTGCGTAGTTCAACAGGCGGCCGTGTTCGACCTTGATTGTGCGCATGATCTGGTATTCGGGAACCGCCCCCCGTACCGTAAAGGTTCCATAGTTGATTTCCGTTTCGGATACCAGATCCCCTCGGATCACCTCAGGACTGACGTGGCGAATCAGAGTGGCCTTGTCCCGAATGACCTCGTAATCCGCGTACGCGAGACGAATGTCGCGTCCCGCCTGAAACCCTTCCGCCTGTTGGGAGGTGCGGCCTCCCCAGATGATCAGGATGTCCTGTCCGAGTTGGTGAAGGCCGTCAATCTGGGCGACCCTAAACCCTTCTCCCGATGCCGTCATCAGGATGATCGAAAGCATTCCCCAGGCAATTCCGAACATAGTCAGAATGCTGCGGAGCTTGTTGGTGCGAAGCGTGTGAAATATCTGGCCAAGCAGTGCGAACCACATGGTGCCCGTTGTCCGTTTCTGGTTTCCTGGTTTCTGGTTTCTGGTTTCTGGTTCCTGGTTCCTGGTTCCAGCTCTATGAGTTCACCACCGGTCCAGGCCCATAAACTTCGCAGTTCGCACTTCGCAGTTCGCCCTTTCTACAACAGTCCTCCAGTATCGACTCGAACCACCTGGGAACCCTGATCGATCCCGGAAACCAGTTCGGTCGTCGTTCCATCACTGATCCCGATCTGGATGGGTACCCGCCGTTTTTGACCTTCCGCAACGGGATCGAAGATTTCGGCGAACGTGTCCCGGTCCTTGTCGTAGATGATTGCGTTCTCTGGAATCAGGAGGATCCCAGATTTCTCTTCAATAATGATCTCGGCGTTCGCGCTCATCTTTGCCCGGAGAATCTGCTCGGGATCGTTGATGGCGACGCGGGCCTCAAACCCGATAACGTTGTCTTTCTCCTCTCCCAGGGGAGCTATCCGGACGACCTTTCCGGGGAATGGTTGATCCCGGAAAGCGTCCACTTTGACTCGTGCGGTCTGGCCCACAAACACCTTCCCGATGTCGGTCTCGTCAACGCGACCCTCGAAGTAGACTTCACGCATGTCCCCGAGTGTGAGAATCAGGGTCGCCTGCGATCCCAGTTGCAGAATCGACGAGACGGCATCGCCGACTTCGACATGCCGCTTCAGGACTGTGGCGTCGAGGGGAGATCGAATGGTTGAGTAGCGAAGGTTCTCCTCGGCTCGATCCAGACCCGCCTGGGCCTGGGAGACCCCTGCCTCGACACTCGAGACCGCCTTGGCAGCGGAGTCGATGCGAGCGTCCTGGATCAGGAGTTCAGACTTGAGTGATTCGACCTCGAAATGGGCTTCCTGGAAATCCCGTTCCCGTGCCTCGAGTTCGGAGTGAGGGATCAGTTTCTCGTCGAAGAGGGTCTCGTACCGGTTGACCTGCCTTTCCAGAAATGCCATTTTGTCTTCCAGGTTCCTCAGGTCCATCTCGAGTTTTTGCTTCATCTTGATCGCCGACATGTGATCGGACCGGGCTTCGTCGGCTTTTGCCGCCACCGCCATGCGGTTGGCCTGGGCTTCCCGTAGCTGCGCCTGCAGCAGTTCCTTGTCCAGTTCCGCGAGAACCTGGCCTTCTTGAACGAGATCTCCCTCTTCCACGAGGATGTTCTTGATCAGTCCGCTGGCCTTGGACTTGATCTCGACTGTCGATACCGGGTCGATAGAACCGGTGGCAACAACGCTCAGGGCCAGGTCTCCGGACTCGACCCGGGCCAGACGCTCGTCCGGAATGGCGGCTTCAGAACGGAAAACGTTACCGAAGAGGATATAGGCGACAGCCGCAACAATAGCGAAGAGTACGGCAAAGAAACTCAGTTTGAACCGGGCGCTTTTACTCATTCCTCACTCCCTTCCCAACATGACCTAACGGAATGCGCAGGGAAAATGTTCAATCGGTTTCACGGGCAGCGACTGCTTGACTTTCGGGGGGCCGACGCATAGTGATTATTGGTGAGTGACGCATCCCGGCAGTGGAAGCCGGCGAACCTGTTGCGTTGATATGGGAGTGAATGATCAAAGGACACACCGATGTACAGCAAGACTGCCCAGAGTCTCTACCAGAGTGAGTTGAACGACATTCGGAGCAAGGGCCTTTACAAGAAGGAACGAACCATAACTTCTCCCCAGGATTCCCTCGTGGATACCGACGACGGTGAGGCGATCAACCTTTGTGCCAACAACTACCTTGGGCTGGCGAACCATCCGGAGATTGTCCGGGCGGCGGGGGAGGCCCTGGAAAGTCGGGGGTTTGGGATGGCATCCGTGCGCTTCATCTGCGGCACCCAGGACCTGCACAAGCAGTTGGAGCAGCGGCTCGCCTCGTTCTTTGGGACTGATGACACGATCCTCTATGCTTCCTGCTTTGATGCCAACGGAGGTCTTTTCGAAACAGTCCTTGGCCCGGAAGACGTGGTTATCAGCGACGCCCTCAACCATGCCAGCATCATTGACGGAGTTCGCCTCTGCAAGGCCCAGCGAAAGATCTACCGGCACGCCGACATGGCTGAGCTGGAGGAGAAGCTGCGCGAGTCGCAGGATGCGCGGGTACGCCTGATCGCAACGGACGGCGTCTTCAGCATGCACGGCGACCTGGCTCCCCTGCCGGACATTTGCCGGCTGGCGGAACAGTACGAGGCCATGGTCATGATCGACGAGTGCCATGCGACCGGGTTCATGGGGAAGACGGGCCGCGGAACTCCTGAACATTTCGGTGTCGAGGGCAGGATCGATATCATCACCAGCACTCTGGGAAAGGCGGTAGGTGGAGCTTCGGGAGGCTTCACGACGGGGCGCAAGGAGATCGTGGAGCTATTGAGGCAGCGCTCCCGTCCCTACCTCTTCTCGAACTCGGTTGCGCCGCCCGTGGTAGCCGCGTCGATTCGGGCACTGGAGTTGATCGACGAGAGCCGGGAGTTGGTGGCTCGCCTGCATGAGAACACCCGGTATTTCCGGGACGCCATGACGGCCAACGGCTTTCGAATTCAGCCTGGCATACATCCCATCGTCCCGATCATGATCGGGGATGAGAAACCGACCGTAGAGATGGCTCGCCGGCTCAATGAAAAGGGGATTTTCGTCGTCGGTTTCAGTTTTCCAGTGGTGCCACGTGGCGAGGCCCGGATCCGAGTCCAGCTCTCGGCGGCCCATACCCGGTCCCAGCTCGAGCGGGCCGTCGCGGTGTTCACCGAGGTGGCGGCCGGAATGGGTTTGCTCAGTCGCTGACCTGACGGTCGGTTGATTCTGGCTTTCGTCGGGCCACGAACCCGATGAAGGCCAGGGTGACGGCTGCCGCCGTCGAGTTGATCACCAGGTCCAGCAGACCGAAATGCCGGTCCGGCAACAGAGCCTGGATGGTCTCGTCACCAAGCCCGATCAGGGACACGACGAGCAAGGCCCATACATATCGGTCGGGATCCCTGGAACGGAATCCCAACGCGGCATAGACGAGCGCCGTGAGGGGACCGTACTGGAGAAAGTGGAACCGTTTGGCGGGAACCGGGAGCTGGCTGAGACAGTACGCGACCACCAGGCCGATCAGGACGAGCGCGACGTAGCCGCTCAACGGCGGGCGGTAGCGGAGCAGGAGCCAAACCACGACTGCCACGCCCGTGGTTCCGACCGCAAAGTTCATCCAGAATGAGACCGTTTCCCGACCCACCCTGTCGTAGACGTAGACGTAGACGTCGAAGGCCACTGTCAGCGTGCTGTAAAGCAGTGCCACGCAGACGGCAACGGCCGTCCACGCTTTCCACTCCGACGAGAAGACCCTGCCGTCCCGTGACATCTCAGGGCAGGATGTCCGCAACCGGCTCAGGTGGTTTCGTGCTGCTTTCCATGGCGAGCCGGAGGAAGACCTTGCCTCCCAGGACGTCTCGGGTCAGCTGTCCCATCATCTCCATGGTTGCGGGTGGCCACTGTGTCTTGTGACACTGGATTGCCCGATAAGACCGGTCGGTGTAGGACGATCCGTCGATGATTGTCGTGACGAACTGGTCGGCAACGAGATTTGCCTGCATGGCGGCGGCCGCCGCCGGGGGTATGTTCCTGAATACAGACGCAGGAATGGCGACGTAGTAGAGTCGTTGCGGATTGAATTCAAGCTTGCCCTGCTCCTCGAAGACCTGCGTCGTGATGGCCGAAATCATTCGGTGGTCGGGGTGTCCCGAAAGTCCGTCCGGGCCCCACGTGATCAGGACATTTGGCTTCAGTTCGTCAACCAGCGACCGAACCCGTTCCACGACCTTGGGAATCGTATCCCTCTCGGGAAGTCCCCCGTCCATGAAGCCCATCAGGATTGGAGGCTTGATCCCGAGTGCGCTGCAGGCACAGCGGGCTTCCCCTTCACGAACTTTTCCGAGCGCATCGCCCCTGGGAATGTCGGTGTTGGTATCCCCCACCTGGCCAGACGTCGCAATTGCCAGGTAGACGTCGTTTCCCTCCGCCGCGTAGCGGGCGAGGAGTGGGCCGACCGAGGTTTCGTCATCCGGGTGTGCAAACACAGCCAGGATCGTGCTCTTGGAAGCAGAGAAAACCGGAACGGTCAGGCAGAAGAGGCTGAGCGTCAGGAATAGTCGTCTCATGGTCAGATCATCTTAACAGGTCCAAACACCACCAGGGCCAGTACCCACGACTGCAGTGGAATTCCGTGACACGCACCGATTCTGTTTGTAACCGCCCATCCGATAAGTCTTTTGTGGTCGGTCTGGCACTTTTTTCCCCGAGGAGGAACGGCCGTCTAGGTCGAAAAGGAGCGCGTCAGAACCGACTTGGGATGATGCTTGCGCTGCACCGGGATCAGCAGGATCTGCCGTTTGCTGCCGAATGGTGTTGAGAAGGGGGCTCAAGGAAATGGTAATTCGTACCAGACCTGGACAAAATCTCTTTCTTTGTGGAGGGTTACGATTCAGATCGGTGCGTGTCACCGAATTTTGTGAGGATGATGGCGGCGGCGAGCATCAGGGTCCAGTTGATGGGGTAACGGTAGCGAACTGCAGATTGGGTCAGGTAATAAATGACCGGGAAACTGAGCCAGAGGGCTCCGAAGAGGAGGGCAACCGGTTCCTTGCGACGGATCAGCAACCAGAGGCCGATGAAACCACCGACGGAAATCAGGCTCAGGATCATGGTCTGGATCGGCTTCAGGGTTTTCGGGAACCAGAAGTAGACGAATCTCAGGAAGATCAGCCGGGCACTCGTTCCGGGATTCGATGCAATCCAGTCGAGGGCTTCCCGAAGAAGCATCCGGTTGTATTCCAGTTCGCCCATTTCGCCCAGCTTTCGTGCAGCCTTCCGGCTCACGAAAGGATGGTATTGCTGAAAACTGCCGGACTCCCGGTTGGAGTCAATATCGGGTAGCGCCTGTTCATTGAAAGCCAGCCTGAGTTCCAGTCCCAGATTCGATCGAAACCAGATCATTTCCCCGAAAACCCGTTCGTTGCGGACTGCCCAGGGAAGCAGGCAGAGGATGGCAAGCCCCCAGGTCAAGCTGAGACGCCCGACGCACCGTGCTGAACGAATCCGGCCTGCGGCGACCACGGTCACCAGCAGCAGGAACGGGAGCACGGAGGGCAACAGCAGGAGCTCGAGCCCCCAGAGAATCCCCGCTGCCACGGACCGTCGCCAGGACGGGACCTCGCCGCGTGCCCAGGGCAGTGCGGCAAAAAGGATTCCCATCAGGAGAAGTGCGGCGAGGGGGGCGTCACCGGCCCGGATTTCATTCAGGAAGTGAAATGGAACGGCCGCCCCGACCAGACCTGCAATGAACCCGGCCTTATCTCCCAGGCCGGCGACGCGACCAAACCAGGGCAGAAGCGCCCAGAGCAGAGACGTCAAGCAAATCGCGACCAGGGAGATCCCCAGCTCGCCGTTGGTTCCGGTCCCCAGCAAACGGAAGACTCCGGCAGTGATAAGAGTGTAGATTGGTGAAGCGTGGGCGGATGGCCCGGTTGGAATGCGGTAGGGGTTCCCGTACTCTCCGTTCAGGGCCAGGTCTTCGGCGATTTTCTGCAGCTCACCCCGAAACGGCTGCCGGTCAAGGTGGAGCCCGAACATGATGCACAGCCGCAGCGTCATGGAAACCAGAAAGAGCAGCCAGAAAACTCGCTTTCGGTGCTCCCTGACCCAGTTGAGTTCGAGGACCACTGGGATTTTCAACGTTGGGAACCTCCCGGCTCGATCTCCGGGGCCGGGCCTGCCCGGTCTTGTGAGGCCGCTGGGCCCGGAATGAGAACCGGGTTTGAGGAATCCGGTTCGATCACTACTACGATTGAACCGGCTGGAAGCGTTTTCCAGTCAACCTCCAATTTCGATACTCGCCCCGCCAGGTCGGTTTCGGCTACCCGGATCTGGAATGGTCCCTTGTTGAATTCGGTTCCCACGGGGAGAAATCGACCGCCTCTGGGAAGAAACTCCGGCGCGTCGAACACAAAGTAAGTCTCTGGACCGGGGACGATTTCCGTCAAGATGGAGTTACCCTGAGTTTTCGTCTGCCAGGAAGATCCGGGGCGCAGTTGAACCCTCGTCAGGCTTGCCAGGCGGGGAAGCGAACCGGTCTGAAGACCGATGGCGAAACGGAGTGAATCATGCGTGAAGAGATGGGCTTCCCCCAGTCCGTTGGGAACATTAGCGACGAACACGCGGTCTGATGCGTGTTTCCGAACGATCGGCACCAGTTTCTCCAGGTTCCGGTTCACCTCCCGTGCGGCCTCTCGCCAGGTCGCTGCCGCGCTCAGGGTGATTCCGGCAAACGCCGTCACAATCAGGATCCCGATCAGCATCCCGACCGGTCGCTTGATGTGGGAGAGGCCCCATGCGATCAGAATGCTGAACCCGATGGACGGGATGTAGAGATACCGCCTCTGAAAGAGAAGCAGGACCGGTAGAAGAAATACTGCCGTCCAGACCAGCGCCATCCCGACTTCGGGGGACTTGAGCAGAGAGCGCCGGATCGGCCAGAACACGGCGAAGCCAACTGCCACGGCACCGAATCCCAGAGCTGCGGCTGCGAACGGCTCGGTTTCGGCCAGCGCCCGAAGCTCGAACTGCCCCGCCGGGATCAACAGTGCACCACCGTAGAAGACGATGTTCTTGACGACCTGGATGCCTGAGAACTGGAGGTACACCGCCAGATCCGAATGCGACGGGGCCAGCAGGGTCAATCGGACCGCGAGATAGCTGATCGTGAGGATGAACGAACCGGCCAGTGATGCGAGAAGCGTTCGCCGGCGATCACTGTCCCGAAACGGAGTCCATAACAGGAGCAGCAGCGGAAAAGCCAGCGCAACTTCCTTGCTCAAGAGGGCGGCCAGGAACAAAAGCAGGGCAATAACCCAGGCGCCACGCAAGGATGCCAGTGTGGCCGACACAAGGAAGAGGGCACAGAGCAGGTCGGTTCTGCCCATGATCCCGTTTACGGAATAGGAATGGACGGGATGGAGTGCGAAGAGCGCCGCTGCCAGCAGGGGAGGAAATCTTCCCGGCAACAACCTGCGTGAGAGCTGGTAGACCAGAAGGACCGTAGCCAGATGAAGCAGCAGGTTGGTGACGTGAAAGCCCTGATAACGGGCTCCCCAGATTTGGCTGTCCAGTGCCAGTGACAACCGGACCAGGGGCCGGTACTCGCGCCCGTCCTGCGCCGTGAATGCGCTGAATGCAGCGGGAAACGGCTGCCGGTTCCTGTAGACATGCACGAAGTCATCACCTGAAAGGCTCGGGGTGATGCCGGGCAGAAAACAGAGCGTGACAAGGATCAGCAGCAGCGGCACGGCCAGGCTGGAACGTCCCAACTGTGACTTCCAATCGTGAGTCAATTCCACTGCCTCACGGCTATACCACAGTCGCACCGGAAGACGCGAGATCCCGGCAATGCCGGCCAGGTGATATTAGACGAAATCAAGCGGTTTATCGAGTTGCCGGCCTGGCCTGTTGCGGCCGCAAACCAGACTCTTAAGTCAGGCTTACCTTGCCAGGGGTTGAAGTCAACTCCGGGGGGAGGTGGCCACGCCGAGGTCGCCGGCAACAATCTCTCCTGCCCGGTACTCTGGGCGGAGGGGGTCTCAAAGGCTGTGGAGAATGGGGCGGACCTGGTCCGTGCCTTTCTCCAAAAGGATCCCTGCAACTGCTGGAGGGCGGACAGCGCGGAAGTCAGTGGCAACCCGCTCTCAATTCATTGGATCGACTGGGGGGACAACCTGGAATCCACTGCCTACGGTGGAAGAGATGACGTGGGGGGCCGATGGGACAGACCGGACATGGGCCAGCCAAGGTCTTTGCGGGATAGTGGTGTATCTGTTGTCGAGATCACAGAATTTTGCGGGTAAGCGTGGGTAGAGTGTTTCGAGGAGCACTCTATGAACAGATACCTGCCTTTTATTCTGATTGTGTTAACCGTCGGATTTTTGACCTCCAGTGGATTTGCCCAGCCGGAAGACCCGACGCTGTACGCGGGCGAAGGGTCCTGCCTCGGCGTAGTTGAATCGTTCGGGCTTCCGGTGCGGTTGGAGACCGACCACGGAGTGTTGACGCCGAGCAGTTCGGAACAGGTCGATCGGACCTTCATCCTGCTGCGCAAGGCCTTGCAGGGACGTTCCTGCGCCCTGAAGTTCTCCGATATTTTCAGCCCCACAGAGAGCAGTCCCTACTTTCCGCTGACCAACTATCTGATTGCGTCTGTCTCCCGAGGAAACCTTCCGCGACCTCCCCCTGCACAGCCGGGATGGACGACTGATCGGCCGGCTCGTCAAGCGGGTCTCGATCGACGAAGAACCGGGAATCGCCCGGTCAGAGATCGTCCTGCCTTTTTACTACTTCAACTATCGGACCGATCAAGGCGACGTGACGACATCGGGCAACCGCCTGCTGCTGGCCGACTACCTCCTCGAATGGAAAGACCTCGAAGACCGATGGGCCCTGGATACCTATTCCAACGGCCAGTCACTGCGCCTGGCCGGCCGGTCGTACCGTTGATGCGTGACCGGACACTTGCCACCGGGTCGAGAAATTCAGCCCGATTCTTTACTTGAAACTAAAGTCAGGATGCCGTCGAGCCGATGAATGGGCTGGAGTCGACTGTTGTGCGGTGACGCCGCCCGCGCAGTTCCCATCGTGTCGAATTCGATTGGCCGACAGTGCAGAAAAGTCTCGCTACCAGAATACAGTTGATGGTGATGGCCCTGGCCTTGATCCTTCTTTCCCTCTATCCGGTTCGAGGGCAGGAGTTGGCCATCGTTCGCTACGGCATCCGCGACGGGTTGCCGTCTGCGTATATTTCGTGCCTGGCCCAAGGCGCCGACGGGAGACTTTGGATCGGGCATTCGGCTGGCGTCTCGGCCTACGACGGAAGATCGTTCGAGAACTTTGACGCTGACGACGGTTTGATCGGCGAAGGCCCAAGCAGCCTGGTAGCAACCGCAGACGGGTACGTCTGGTTGAGTTTTCCCCAGAAGGGCATCCAGTTCATCAGCCGCGACGGGGAAGTTTCCAACGTTCCCGATCCCAACCGCCTGCTGGTGCAGGATCACGTCGCATTCCTCTATAGCGTTGGTGCGGGGCACAAAGTGATTGCCGCCGGAGACAAGGGATACTACCGGGTCAGCCGAAGCGGAGTAAGTGGCCCGTTCTATCCGCTTGACGGGAAGACCGGGGTAGTGACGACGATTCTTGAAACGGAAGAACGTTCCGGTTTTCTGGCGTCTACTGAGGACGGGATCTTTCAGATTCACAATGGCACCGCGAACCCGTATGACCTTCCGGACAACGATGATCGGAGTTCTCCCGAGATATCGGTTATGGCCCGTGGTCCCAACGGGGATCTCTGGCTGGTCGGAGCTCAGGGTCGCCTGTTTCACTGCGAATCGACGGCTGCATGCCGGTCGTGGGACATTTCCCAATCGGGCAACCAGCCCTATTATCCCTATCGGCTCGCGGTTGACGGCGAGGGAGTCGTGTGGATCGCGAGCAGTTGTGGACTGCAACGGTTCGCCGACGGGGAGGTGGAGACCCTGACAGAAGACCAGGGGCTGTCGAATAGCTTCGCCATCGACCTACTGGTCGATCGCGATCAGGTTCTCTGGGTGGCCACGGAGAGCGGACTCGACAAGATAAGCCAGCCCGCCTTTCGGAATTTCAAGTGGCAGAAGAACTTTCCGGTCAATTCGGTCTGGGTGATCGAAGAACTTCCGGACGGAACGGTCTGGATGGGAACCAACGACGGCATTGTATCGGTTGATCCCGAATGGCGGACCAAGGTCTGGACCGATGCCGACGGCCTGCCCGAGCAAAGCATCGTGGACATCAAGGCCACGGACCGGGGCGAGGTCTGGGTCCTTGGGTACAGCGGGCTCTATCGATGGGACGGGCGGAAGTTCAACACCTACCCGCAGGCCGATCTCGAGTTGCTCAACCTGTACGAAGTCATGCCGGTGAACGACCGGGAGGTCTGGATCTGTACTTCCTACGGAATCTTTCAGCTGGATCCCCAAACCAATCGTCTGACTCCTCATCCGCTCAACCAGTCACTCAATGGTTCACGCATCATCACCCGGGCCCTCCCCGCCCGCGATGGAGGCGTCTGGCTGCTGGGTTCCAAGCTCTATCGATGGGACCCGGAGTCCCGGTTGACGGAAGTGCTGTTGCCCGCCGATTGGAAAGTCTCGTCGGTTCGCAACCTGCTCGAGACGGATGACGGACTTGTCGTGCTGACGGACCGGGGACTTGCTGTCCTGAAGGGTTCGGCGTGGCATCGGTACCAGCCGGATCAGAAACAGCTTTTCGATTTTGTTCGAACCGCTGACGGCACCATCTGGCTGGGCTGCAACGGCGGAATCGGCAGGTTCGACGGATCCGACTTCGAGTTTTTCGGGTTCTACGACGGAGTCGCGCTTGGGGAGTGCAACACCGGAGCGGCGCTTCTGGACAGCCGGGGAGTCGTCTGGCTTGGTGGGGTCAACGTAAGCCTAGTGCGGCCCTCCCTGCTTCGTACGCCTCCTGTCGCAGTCCCGGCAATCAGCACGGTCAGCGTGAGTGGAAAGAATCAAAGGTTCCCGAGCCGGCTGGAACTCCCGTCCACTTTTCGGAACCTGGAGATCCAGTTTGCCGCGCCGAGCTTCTGGAACGAACAGGAGCAGTTCTTCCGTTCCCGGTTGGACGGCTTCGACTCCGACTGGTCCTCCCCGACTAACCGGGGATCAGTGCAGTACAGCGCTCTTCCACCCGGAGAATACACGTTTCGGGTTCAGTGCCGTCCCCAGAATGGCAGCTGGAGTGAAGCTCCTACACCTCTTTTCGTTGTGGTTTCACCGGCGTGGTGGCAAACCATCTATGCCCGGGCTCTCTTCGTGTTTGGACTGATCATCAGTGGCGTCTTCATCGGCCTATTCCGGGTCCAGTTGCTCAAGGCCCGCCAGTCCAAACTTGAGCAACTGGTCGATCAGCAGACTGTCGAGATCAAGAGGCAGCGGGATGCCATGGCCTTGCTCGCCACGACCGATGACCTGACACTCCTGCCCAATCGGCGGAAATGCAGTGAACTGCTCGAGCGCGAGATGGCGCGTGCGAGCCGGACCGGCAACCCGTTCTCGGTGTTTCTGTTCGATGTGGATCTCTTCAAGGGGATCAATGACGACAACGGTCACGATGTTGGGGACAGAGTGCTGATCCGAATTGCCAAAGTTGGACAAGAAGTCGTTCGGGCAACGGATACCCTGGGACGGTGGGGTGGCGATGAATTCATCCTCCTCATGCCTGACACCGAGAACGGGCGAGCGTGGGAGGTTTGTCGCCGGCTCAAGCAGGCCGTCGAGGACAGTACCGTCATGACCAACACCGGGACTCCGGTCAAGGTGACGATTTCAGGAGGAATTTCGACCTACCAGTCGGAAGAAGAGGGTGAACCGCTTTCGATCGGACGTCTCGTCCGGGGAGCCGACGAAGCACTCTACCGAGCCAAGGAAGACGGCCGGAGTCGCATCGCCTGAGTCGGTTTCAAAACCCTCGAAATCACCGCGGGAAAAAGGTATTGTTGTCTCATCTCCCGAGTCGGCGTCAGCAAAATGAAACGATATGAGTTGGCATACAATCTGGTGCTATGCGCTGTGCTGCTTGGATTGCTGCCGGTTTGGACCGGATGTTCCCGTTCGAGCCGGGAGTCGAATCCGGCCGTGGCCGAACTGAGAACGCGCATCCGGAACGAATTCCCGCGGCTCGAGATCGTTACCGCCGACCCCGAGAACAATCCTCTCACCCCGGAGAAGGTCAGGCTGGGCGAGGCGCTCTTTTTCGACCCGAACCTTTCTGCCTGCGGTACCGTTGCGTGTGCGACCTGCCACGTTCCGGAATCCGGTTTCAGTGACGGCCGCCGGGTCTCGCGAGGCTGTGCCGGAGTGACTGGCCGAAGAAATTCGAATTCTCTCTACAACTCGGCTTACCAGAGTCACTACTTCTGGGACGGCCGGGTTCAGTCGCTCGAGCAGCAGGCCCTGGGCCCGGTCGTTGATCCGGTAGAAATGGCCAATACCTGGGACAACGTCATTGCGTACCTGTCCACAGGAACCCACCCGTTGACCGGGCAGTCCTTTTCGGGCAGTGCAAGATATTATGCTGACTCGTTCGGTGCCGTCTTTGCGGGCGAAATCTCGTCCGGGACTGTCGCGAAGGCGATCGCGGCCTACGAACGAACCCTGGTGAGCCGGGACGCCCCCTTTGACCGGTGGCTTCAGGGAGACAATTCGGCCCTATCTCCCCGGCAGAAGCGGGGCGCACTGGTCTTCTTCGGTCGGGGAAGATGTTCGGAATGTCACAAGCCACCGAATTTCACCGACTCCGATTTCCACAACGTTGCCGTGCCCCGAGCCGGGTTCGAAGCTGCGGGGATGTTTCCCGAGAATGCTCGGATCTGTGGAGGCGTTGCGGATGACGTAGATCCCGGGCGAGCCGAGGTGAGCTTTCTACACTCCTCCTGTGCGGACGTGGGCCGCTTCAAGACGCCCAGCCTGCGCAATGTGGAGCTGTCGGCTCCCTACATGCACAACGGCGTCTTTTCCAGCCTCGACGCGGTGCTCCAGCACTACTGGAACGTTGGTCGGGGAACCGGGACGCCGGTTGTCGGGACATTGGACCCGAAAGTCGGGCTGATCCGCCTGACGAGTTTCGGGGGGCACCCGGAGGACTTCGAGAACCTGATTCAGTTCATGAAGTCGCTGACCGGCACGGTCCATACGTCGCCACCGGGCGGAATCGCGCCTCCCCGGAAAAATGATTGAGGGCCGGGCTGACGTGAAGCTTCGACTTGGGATGGGTTGGATGATCTGGAAGACTTGGGCCAATATGGATTGAGTTTGGGACAATCGCAGATACCCTGCGTCCGTGGTTTTCGGTGCAAGCGCCAAGACTTCGCATTCAGTACGCGAGGGTCAGCGAGCGCAACTGCGGACGCTCGCAGGCCACCAGAAGTGAAGCCGAAGGCCGGAACCGTTCGGGTGGAGACAAGGTCCAGAATGGGCAATCGATGAACATCCGGAGTCGCGCTCGCTCCTCTCGCGTACTGAATCCGGACCGGTGGCATAGGTGCCCGGTTTCACTCTTTGAATGGTCCGGCGGCGCCGGGGGCGGGGCTGACCTGAAACTTCAATTTGGAAGAACTGGATAAGTTGGGTGCGTCCAACGTGAGATTGGGGCATCGAAAACGAATCCAGGGTGAATTGCGCGCCGAAGGCGCAAACTCATTCTGAGCCCGGGGCAACGGCCCCGGGACGCGGGTGATTGGATCGCAAGGCAGCGATGAAAGCGCGATTCAAATACCCCCGGAGGCGCAACTTCGCCTCTCGGATTCCTTTGCGGCCCGTGAATCTCGCAGGTGGCCGCCACCGGGACTGAATCGCACTTTCAGTGCAGTATTGTCGTCTCGACTCCCATTCCCGGGGCGTTGCCGCCGGGCTGAAAATGACCCTGCGCCGTTGGCGCGCTCATCTGGCGGTCCTTCACCAGTTTCACTCTCTGAATGATCCGCAAGGGCGTGTGGGCGGGGCTGACTTGAAGCTTCGACTTGGATGAGTTCCTGGTTTTTCGGCCGGGCGCGGAAAGCCCCGGGGAACTATTGAGTGCCGGGCTGAACTTGAACGTCATTCGCCAGGCTCCGACCATCCCGGAAGGGATACCGTGGCCTGGTAATTGGAGTAGTTGTAGAGTGGATTCCGGTGGGGACGATAGAGCCGCCCCGTTCGAGGATTGTCGGCTTGGGTGTAGACCCAGATCTGTTTCGGGTCCCAGACGACGACCTCATCCCGGCAGTCTCCGGTGATGTCGAGAACCGCATTGCACATGTCGGGGTGGCCGTCGGCTGGAAACAGGACAACCCGCCGGCCCCAACCGTCGTACATCCCTCCCTCGCGCACGTTCGGTGAGTGGACAAAGAACTCTCCCGGTTGGCCGGTCCAGTTGACTGGAAGACACATGCTTCCGTACTGGTTGGGTTCGAAGTCGTGGTAAATGTCCCCCGCCGCAGTGTAGTAATGGATGATCCCCTGGTTCCCCCAGAAATTGATCGACAGTGCTTCGAGTCCCGGAAGGTCGGGCCGAAAGTCGGCGACGGCAGGATTCTGCCCGTGGCCGATCCAGTGATGCTTGAGGATGTTCCCCTGGAGGTCGGTGTAGAAGACGCCGGCATCGCTCGCGGCAAAGAGGATCTTCGGACCAGGCGCCTGGGGATCCTGGAAATCCAGGATGGCGATCCCGTCGGCGTGGTCATCCACTTGCTCATCGAGGCTCCAGAGTTTTCGCCCGTCATCGTCGAACAGGCTGTAGCCGATGGCCAGTTCGTCCTTGCCGTCACCGTCCACGTCGTAGGCATAGGGATAGTGTCCGGTTTTGCACTCCCCCTCCCACAGTAGTTCGAGGCGGTCATTGAGGGCCCAGAGGTGCCAGTAGCGATCCTTGATCACGATGTCGCTGTCACGCCCGGTCCCACGCAGGTCGCAAAAGTAGAGACAGTCTCCAAGAATGCGGGGATACCGGTCGGCCGGCGGCTTGCTTCTGGGAGTCGGCTTTCGATAGCGGATCCGGCCCGTTGCGCCGTCGGCGACGACGATTTCGAAGTCCTTTGTGTAGATCACCTCGTTCCGCCCATCCCCGTCGAGGTCGTGAATCTGAAAAGCCACATCGTTCGTAAGGTGCCACTTCTCCGGATCAGGAGTCCCAGTTTGCCAGAGGACTTTGCCCTCGAAGGTCATAGCGGTCAGGCAACTCAGTTCGCTGTAACTGTCGCTTGGCCAGGCATGGTGAACGACCTGCCCGATAAGGACGTCGGTGACCCCGTCACCGTCCAGGTCTCCGAACCGCAAATTGCGGCCCGCCCCGAAGCCTTCGGTTGAGATCTTCTTCCAGATCCTGGGTTTCGGATTGGCCGCCTGCAGTTGAGATTCCTCGAGTTCTTTTTGATCGCGCAAACTTTCGGCTTCCTCTTCTCCCTCCGTGCTGGTCAGTACGGACACTTCTGCGTAGCTTGTCGGGACGTCCGCCAGCAGGCCGACCTTGCCCTTCGGGAAGGACCCGTCACGCGTTTCCAGCTTGACCAGGTCGTCGATGCCGGCACGGATCCGGTCGCCGTCGAGTCGGACGGTTGCGGTGTAGTACTTCCCGGGGATCCAATCCAGATTCGACTCGGAGAGAACCTCCACTCTGGGTTCGTGGAAGCCGGTGGCGTCATCGACCTTGCGCAATACCACCCGGCCCTTTTCGAAGCCGAAGAAGTAATAGCGGCGATCATTGCGGTAGCGGAAGACGATGCCGCTCTGATCCCGGTCCGACTGCGGTGAAAAACGAACCGAAAGGGTGTAGTCGCCCCAGAATTCGTCGCCCGAGATCACCATCGGATGGGTGTGATCGAACTCCTGGTTGTCAAAGGTCTGAACCAGGCGATGGGCTCCTGCTTCTTCCTCGACTTTCCAGGCTGACTGCGAACCTTTCTCCCAGGTGAAGCAGGAGACGGCCCACCGGCCGCGCGGTGCGGCCTCGGGAAGGTAGTGGTACTCGGTATGAGGGCCAACGGGAGCCGAAAACAGGCCGGGTTCCAGCCCGGAGAAGTCCTCGTTGAACAGCACCGCTTCGTGGGCCGGTTCTCCGGTGCCACAGCCTTGGACCAGTATCAGCAGAAGACCCAGCACGCACGCGCCGACCGATGCCTTCAGCCCATCAGATTTACGGAACATGATTCGACCTCCCGAGTTCGTTTGGCGGTTTCAACCGCCACAGTCTCTCTCAATTCGGTCCGGCTGAAAACCGGGGTGATTCGACGACATCCGTTTTGAGTCTCTCTTCAGTCCACCACCAAGATTCACACAAATCATCCAAAGAGCAAAACCGGTCAAGTTCGACCCGAAGAGGCGCTCCCGCTCATCCAGTTTCTCGCGCATGAACCGGATCTCGCCGGCCTCGGGTTAACAGGCTTTTCCGGACGACCCGATTTTTCATTCATCCTGTTCGACTTGCCCCCCTGACCACTGGGTCAGTGCTTCTGGAGGAGTTTGAGGAGCGCCCGGTCCAGCTTGTGGCCGTTCCAGTCCTCGTATTCGATATCCTTGCGACCCGAGTCCAGGATCCCGAAGTCTCCCCTGAAGTTCCAAAGTGCGTAGCCGATCCCGTTCTCGGTCAAAATGTCGAGCACGTCCCCAAACCAGGCCATGAAGACCGGATGAGGAGTTTCTCTCCAGCACCCGCATTCGCCGCAGTGGACACCAATTTCCTGTTTGACCAACTCGATCCAGGGGGCATAGAACTCCTCCAGTTGGGGGCGTCCGAAGGGCTTTCCGTCGATCGTACCGGGCCAGACAGGCGTTGGGGCGGAGTCGGGGTCCTTGAATACCCAGGGGGCGCGGTAGTGGGAGATGTAGTGGGGGAAGTAGCCGCGACAGCTCTGGGCGATCTCGAGGTCGGTGATTTGAGGGATGGGCGACGACCCAACGTCGTTTCC
Source organism: uncultured Acidobacteriota bacterium (assembly GCA_963777605.1). Classification (GTDB taxonomy): domain Bacteria; phylum Acidobacteriota; class UBA6911; order RPQK01; family JAPXNP01; genus CAVZRV01. Next base: position 182,068 of record CAVZRV010000015.1, on the reverse strand, counting down.
GTCGGCGACGACCAGCCGGTCGGGGGTGACACTCCAGATCGCCTCCGCCGTCGCTTTGGCCACCTTTCGGTAGACCGCACCCGGAACCGGCGTCCGCTCTCCATGCTGGTCGTTCATGTCTTCCCGCATGCAGGGTTCGTTGACGAGATCGAAGCTGATCAGCTTCGGCGAGACCTCTTTGAAACGTTCCGCCCACATTTCCCAGTGAGCAGAAAAAGCCTCTTGAGCGGCCTCGTCTTTCCAGAGGTTGTAGGGCTCCTGGAAGCCGGCGTTCACGCAGAATCCCGGTGCCCGGTGGAGGTCCAGGCTGACGTGCAAACCATGACGATTCGCCCGGGTGACGAGCTCTTGAATTTCCTCGATCACCTGCTCATCGAAGGTGAGAACTCCGTCGGGAGTGATCGGATGGGATCGGTCGAAGCGCACGTACCGCGGATAGGCCATGGGGAGGCGAACGAAGTCAAAGCCCCAATCGACCATCCAGCGGAAGTCGTCGTCAGTGGTTCTGTAGCCGCGACCCTCTTTCGGGGGAGCCGGAGTGAAATAGTCGAGCAGGTTGAATCCTCTCCAACGGGGCAGGGGATTGTAGGGTTCCGCGGGGGCGCCCGGAGGACGTGGAAGGGCGCGAACCGAGGCGAACGTCGTTATAGCCGTCAATGCACCATTCAAGAAGGTCCGGCGGGTCGTTTGGATCATGTCCGGCTCCCGTGCTGCTGGCGTCGAGGGGATCGCCACGACAACTGTTCTCTAGATACCGATCGAACATTCCTGAGTATAGATTTCACCGCCGGGTTCGGTCTACTCTCTGGAACGGTATCACCTAGAATATGGGTGACGCGGGACCTCTCCCGGGTCGATCGGTTCAGGGGAAGGAGTGCGTATGCAGAGCAAGTTTCAAGCCGGGGTGACCTCTGAGATCGGAGGACTCGAGGCGGTGATCATCCACACACCGGGTCGGGAAGTTGAGAACATGACGCCCCAGAATGCCGAGCGTGCGCTCTACAGTGACATCCTGAACCTGTCCGTGGTTTCGGATGAGTACAATCAGTTTCGAAGCATCCTGAGGCGCTTCGCGAGGACGTTCGAAGTGCGGGATCTTCTCGGGGAAGTCCTCGCAGACGGGGCTGCGCGGGATACGCTGGTAGACCGGATTTGCGAAAACGAGGAAGTCTTCATCCTCGGGGATCAACTGCGCGGGCTTCCGCCGGAAGAACTGACCCGCCAACTCCTGGAAGGAGTTCCGCTGCCCAAGGACAACCTCACCCGGTTCCTCAGTGACGAACGTTACCTGCTGCAGCCACTCCACAACTTCTTCTTCACTCGGGATGCAGCCATTACATTGCACGACGAAGTGATCATCTCGGCGCTCGCCAGCAAGGTTCGAGAACGCGAAGCGATTATCATGCGGTGCATCTTCGAATGCCATCCCGAGTTGAAGACCCCGACGATTCCTATCAGTCCACAGGGGCGCCAGGACCGGAGACTCAGCTTCGAAGGGGGCGACTTCCTGGTCGCCCGGGAGGATGTTCTCCTGGTCGGAAACGGTGCCCGCACGTCAACTCGGGGAGTCGATCACCTGTTGGAGGAGCTCAAGAAGAGGAAGCGGACGACCCACGTTCTGGTCCAGCAACTGCCGGACCATCCCGAGTCGTTCATCCACCTCGACATGGTGTTTACTTTTCTCGACGTGGACACCTGCATGGTCTATCCCCCCGTGATCCTCAACCGTCACGATTTCCAAACCGTCCACATCGTTGTTGACGCCGGACGGGTCACCTCGATTTACGAGGAACTGGACCTTCTGCACGCGCTTCGAAACCTGGGCATCGATGCCCGCCCGATCTACTGTGGGGGCAAGACCGACAGCTGGGTCCAGGAACGGGAACAGTGGCACAGCGGCGCTAATTTTCTGGCCCTGGCGCCCGGCCGGATAATCGGTTACGGTCGAAACCGGCTCACGCTGGACGCGCTGAACCAGGATGGGTTCGAGATCCTCACCGCGAAGGAGATCATCGCGGGCAACGTCGATCCGGAGGACTACGCCCGCTTCGCAGTCACGATTGACGGATCAGAACTGGCCAGGGGCGGGGGCGGCTGCCGCTGCATGACGATGCCGTTTCGAAGAGGCCCAGTGTCCTGGTAGCGGGTTATGGATGGCGGTCTTGCCGATCCGGGCACGGAATGGTGTAATCACAGGCGGTCCCGGAACAGACCAAGGAGTTCGGCCATGGCACCCAATCTGTCTCGAAGAAACTTAATTCAGGCTGCCGGAGCGATGGTTTTGTCCCCGGCCCTGGCAAACGCTTCCCTTCGTCCCTGGCCCCCGGAAGAGGGAAAGGGCACTCCACGACTCTGCCTCGGGTTGGGTTCCCAGGCCGAAGAGCGCGAGATGCGCAAGCTGAAGCAGATCGGAGTGGGGACGGTCTTGATGGGGGGTCCTCAAATTCCGTGGACGGAACCTGACCTGCGTGCCCGGATGGATCACTTCCGGGAACACGGTCTGGAAATCGTGAACATGATGATCGGGGGATTCCCGAATGTCATTTACGGCCGGCCGGGTCGTGACGAAGAGATCGAGAAGGTGAGACAGTCGATCCGCGCGGCGGGTAAGGTTGGCCTGCCGGTAATCGAGTACAACTTCTACGCCTACCGCCTGACCGAAGGCTACTATGAGTTGGAAGGCCGGGGCGGCGCAGGGATGACCGGCTACGACTACGAGCGATCCCGGAACCTGCCTCCACTGCCGGACATCGGAACCTACGCGCTCGAACAGCTCTGGGATCACATCACCTACTTTCTCAGGGCGGTCGTTCCCGTCGCCGAAGAATCGGGCGTCCGTCTGGCTCTCCATCCCAACGATCCTCCCGTGCCGCTCAGTCGCGGATCGGAACAGATCATGGCGACGCTCGACGGTTGGAAACGACTGATTGAGATCGTTGACAGCCCCGCCAACGGGATCACCTACGACTGTGGCGTCACCCGTGAAATCGGGGAGGATCCGGTGGCTGTCTGCCGTTACTTCGGCGAGCGGGACCGGATCAATCACGTTCACTATCGGAACGTCCGGGTCCGGAAACCCTCGGTGGACTATACCGAGGTTTTCCTCGACGAAGGCCAGGTCGATCTGTTCGCGGTGATGAAGGAACTCGTCCGGCAGCGCTATTCGATGGCACTCTATCCTGAACACCCGCGGGCGCTGGATGCCGATCGCGAAGCGGCTGGATTCAAGCCTTACTACCCCGGTGGAGGAGGCTACACCGGGCTTGTCTACAACGTGGCCTACACCAAAGCAATGCTTCAGGCGGCGTTGTCGGAATGAACCATTCAACCCCTAACAGGAAAGTGCCCATGATCCATCGACTTTTCGCCGTGCTCTGTCTGATTCTCATTTCAGCCTGCGGAGGCCGAACCGAACCTGCCGCCGACCAGGTCAAGCCGGTTCCCCGAGCGAAGAACGTCATCCTGTTCCTTGCCGACGGGACCGGGATCCCGACACTCAACGCGGCCAGCATTCACGCCTATGGCGAACCGCAGAAGCTTTTTCTTTACCAGTTGCCATACATCGCCCTCTCGGAGTGTTCGGCCGCGGACAACTGGGTCAATGACTCGGCCGCCGGCATGACGGCTATCGTCACCGGAACCCGGACGGGAAACGGGGTCATCTCACAGGGGCCCGAAGCAGTGCGGGGAGAAGTTGACGGACCTCTCTTGAAGACGATCCTGGAGTATGCGGAAGAGCGCGGGTTATCGACCGGGGTGGTTTCCAATTCACCCATGGCTGATGCCACTCCAGCGGCCTGTTACGCCCATTCCAACGACCGGGGCAAGACGGGCGAAATCTTTGCCCAGGTCCTCACGCCGCGGTTTGGGGACGGCGTCGATGTAGTGATTGGTCCGGGCCGGGATGCGATTATGGAGAAGACCGGAGAACTGGGTGTTGACCTGGCGGGCGGACTTCGTTCGGCTGGATATGCCTTTGTTGACTCCGAGGACGCGATGGAGAACGAAGCGCAGTCGGCGTCCCGCCTGGTCGCCCTCTACGGGGAGGACCAGGAATACGATCTCGCGGTATCGGCCGCGAAGGCGCTGGAAATCCTCTCGCGCAACCCGAAAGGGTTCTTTCTCATGATCGAGTCGAACAACCACTCGACCGACGTGAAAGCGACCCTTGACAATGCCGTCAAAATGGATCGAATCATTCGGAGTACTGTCGAAAAGGTTGAAGGCACCGATACTCTGGTTCTTGTGACGGCGGACCACTCCTATGGGCTCCGATTGCCAAACGGGCCGGTCGGGGAAACGGTGGACGACTTTATTGAAATTGAGGGCACGCACACTGCGGAAGAGGTGATCGCTGCGGCCACCGGTCCGGGTTCCGAGCAGGTCCACGGAGCATTCCTGAACACCCATCTCTTCACCATCATGAAGACTGCCTATGGATGGTAGGTGAATCGAAGCCGGCGTCGCGAAGCTGGCTGCTGAGAGGCGGAATGATCGGCAGAATGACCCGTTTGCAGAAGGCTCCGATTTGGGTCGCTGTCTTAGTCTGGATGGTCCTTTCGGTCGGGGCCACGACTCCGGGTGATACCGTTTCGCTTGACGGCGGCTGGCTCTTTCGGCTTGATCGTGATGACGTCGGCGCACGCAAAGGATGGTTCGAGCCGGCCGCGGATCGAAGCGGGTGGAGAACGGTGGCGGTTCCGCACACCTGGCAGGTGGAGGTCGGCAACGAAGACTACCGCGGTGTGGCGTGGTATGCGCGAGAGGTTCACTCTCCTACGGGGTGGAAGGGAAGCGATCTCCGAATCGAGTTCGATGCGGTCTACCGTGACTGCACCGTTTGGCTCAACGGTACAGAAGTGGGCTCCCACCTGGGGAGCGGCTGGACCGCCTTTTCGTTTTCGTTGCGCCAAGGCTGGAATTTCGATGCGCCGAACGAGGTAGTGGTCCGGGTAGACAATCGATTCTCGCCGGCCGCTCTTCCTTATGAGGACTCATTTGATTGGGCGGGCGACGGCGGGATTATTCGAAGCGCCCGGGTCCGTGCCCTGCCTGTGACGCGCCTTGAAAGGCTGCAAGTCTCCTCCCGGCTATCGCCGGGTTTTGACCGCGCTACGGTCGAGATCGATCTGCGGGTTCACCAGGAGCCGGGCGTTTCCGCGGCAGTCGTCGAAGGCTTGGTTTACGATCCGCTCGGCCGTCTTGTGGGATCGATCAAGTCTGGCCCTGGCGTCCGTCGCGACAATGGAGGCCACCCGGATGGCGTCGAAGTTAGACTGAAGCTGGACGTGGACCGCCCGACGCTCTGGCATTTCGATGCCCCCGCGCTTTATCGCGCCGTCTGCCTGCTCGTGCGGGACGGTGCCGTTCTGGACCGGCGCGAAGCCGAATTCGGCATCCGGAAGGTTGAGGTCAAGAACGGGTTCTACTACCTCAACGGCGAACCGATGCGTCTGATGGGTGTGGAATGGATGCCGGGAAGCGATCCCCGCTACGGGATGGCCGAGCCGAGTGAAGTCACACGGCAGATTCTGCGCGATATGAAAGCGCTGAACGTGATCCTGACCCGGTTTCACTGGCAGCAGGACGATTTTGTCTTCCAGTTCGGCGACCGGGAGGGATTGCTGATCCAGGAAGAGATCCCGGCCTGGGGTTCCCGCACGATGGATGGACAACTGGCCGGGGTGCAGGCAATGCAGATGGAGGAGATGGTGCGAGCTCACTTCAACCACCCCTCGATCTACGCCTGGGGACTCTGTAACGAAATCGGCGGGCAGAGCGAAAAGGCGCACCAGTTCGTGCGTCGCGGGATGGAGTTGGGGCGGCGCCTGGACTCGACCCGCCTTTTGACCTGGGCTTCGAACTCGCTCCAGTCGCATCCCGGGGAAGATGCATCCGGGCTGGTTGATTTCATCGAGTGGAATGACTACTGGGAATCCTGGTATCGGGGCGACCTGAACGACCTCGAACAGAACCTGGTTCAAATCAGGGAGGCCTTCCCCGACAAGTCTCTGGTGATTTCGGAGTACGGTCTCTGCGAGTGTGACCCGCGCAACCCCTCAGGCGATCCCCGCCGAATCGAGATTCTTCGCACCCACACTGACCGGTATCGGAAGGCACCGAACGTGGCCGGGGCGATTTTCTTCGACTACAACGACTACCGGACTCACATCGGCGACAAGGGGAAAGGATCGTTCCAACAGCGAGTGCACGGGGTGGTCGATTTGCTGGGTCGACGCAAGCCGTCGTATGAGGCCTTGAGACGGGAGTGCTCGCCCGTCAAACGGATTCGGGTCGGGCCGCCCAGGAACGCGAACGGGATGACCCGGTCGGTGGTGGAGATCTCAACCCGGGATCTGAAGACCGATCTTCCTGCCTACACGCTTCGTGGCTACACATTGGTTTGGCAGGCCAATAACGATTTCAGACAACCGATCGCATCCGGGAAGGTGCTGCTGCCCGATCTGGTGCCGGGGACGGTGCATCGGGAAGCAGTCTCATGGGAGTCTTTCGATGAGCTCCGGGAAGTTCGCGTGGAGATCTTCAGGCCGACGGGGTATTCAGTGATGGAGGGTGTTTCGAGGGTGGGGGAGTAGTCGATCGGGATAAGAAGCCGTCCTATTCGTCCCATCGGTACGATCTCCCCCGAATTGGAGGAGCACAATGTTTGACCGATCAAATCATGTTTTGCGTCGCTTCTTGCAGCTCGCTGGCATTTCTGCTGCCGTGGTTGCACTTTCGACCGGCCTGTTCGCCGCCGGCCAGGGAGAGCTGAAAGCCGGGTTTTCCCGAGCTGGAGATCACTCCGGAGGAACCGGTCGTCCTGGCCGGGTACGCCAGCCGAACCGCGCTTTCGGCCGGCGTTCACGACCCGCTCTATGTCCGGGCTTCCGTTTTTGAAAGCGGGCAGGACCGGCTCGTGTTGGTGGCCACGGATACGCTCGGGTTCTACGACGGCAGCTACGAACTCTACCAAAAGCGCCTTGCCGACGAGTTGGGGATCGACGACCGGCAGCTGTTCCTGGCGGCGATTCACACTCACTCGGCACCGAAACCGCTCTGGAAGAGCGCCGGGAACACCGATTCCCCGAACCGCAGATACACGGTTTGGCTGGGCGACCGGATCATCGAGGCGGTTCGCCTCGCCCTGGCGGACCTGAAGCCCGCTCGGATCGGCCTTGGAAGAGGATCGAGCCCGGTTGGCGTCAATCGTCGGGAGACCACTCCCGAGGGAAAAGTCGTTCTCGGACGCAACCCCCTCGGGATCCATGACCCGGAAGTCTTCGTGATGAAGGTTGTCCGTGAGGACGGGCAACCTGCGGGGCTGCTCTACAACTATGCCACTCACGCCACCTCCCTCGGGGCCAGGAACCTGCTTGTCAGCGGGGATCTCGTGGGGCGGGCAAACCGCTTCCTGGAGGGTTTCGTCGGCGCTGGAGTGGTTTCGTCCATGTTCGTCGGGGCGTCCGGGGACATCGATCCCTGGTACCGGGTTCTGCCCGGCTTCAGGGCCGAGAAGGGCTTCACGCCCGAGACGGAGCTGCTGGGGACCCTCTTGGGCACCGAGGTCGTTCATGTGGGAGATTCAATTGAGGACTTCGCTGACTCGGTAAAGATTCGCAGTGCAAGAAAGACCATCGAGCTTCCCGGGAAGATGCGCGGCCAGGCTGGATCGGCCAATGGTGGTGACTCTCCCCCGCCTCCGGTGGAGATTTCGATCAGCGCTGCCCGGATCGGCGACGTGGGGCTGGTGGGAATCAGTGCCGAAGTCCTTACCGCCGTCGGTCTGCGGATCAAGAAAGGTTCGCCTTTCCCCTACACCTGGGTTGTCACGCACTGCAACGGGGCCAGCGGCTACCTGCCTCCCCTCGAACTGTACAAAGAGGGCGGCTACGAAATCGAGGCGAGCCCGTTCGCCCCGGGAGCAGCCGAGGTGGTCGCGAAAGAAGCTCTCCAATTGCTCTATTCGCTGAAGGGGAATCGTGAATCGAGAAGCGGGAAGCGAGAATGAGGATGCCGGACTCAGAGCCGAAGGTAAGGCCAAGTCGCGCCCCGGATTCGTCGGGCAAGGTTTCACCGTGCGAACGAATCTTCGAGACAACCTGGGAGGTCGTCGAATACAGGAGCTCACAATGAAATGCCTTGTTGGTTGGTGCACGCTCTCGGTTTTTGTCCTGCTTTGTTCCTGTCTTGGCATCTTTGCGGCACCGCCCGGTCCCGGCATGACTTTGCAGCAGGCCCGTTCCCGGATTCCGGATCGCCAGTTGCCGGAGTTTTGGGTCGGCGACGTTCAGGGGCTGAAGGAGCGATTCGACGAGCTCAAGACGGCGACGGCGACGGTTATCGGCGTTTCTCCGGGTGGCCGGCCGATTCAGCTGGTGAGCTTTGGGGAACGGGAATATCTTCCGTCTCACGCCAACTTCAACTCTGCTGTCGGCGGGAGAGATCCTTCAGCCTACATGGATAAGAAAGCACGGTCCCGGCCGGTCATTCTGTTTGTCGGACCCGTCCACGGCCAGGAGGTCGAGGGGTTGACCGGACTGGCGAACCTGATCCAGATCGTGGAAACCGGCTTCGACCTCGCGGGGAGAAAGCACGTGGAGTTGATGAGCCTGGCCCGCCAGTGCCGCCTGCTCATCATTCCTGCCGGCAACCCGGATGGGATTGCCCGTTTCGAACCACGCGCTCTCCAGGGAATGACCGGCGACGACCTCCGGTTCTGGGGTCAGGGAACCTGGAAGGACGGGACCTTCTGCGACTGGCCGCAGGTTAAACGTCTTCATCCCATGAGGGGAGACCGGGTCGGGTTTGTCGGCTGCTACTTTGACGACAGTGGGATCAACCCGATGCATGACGAGTTTCTGGCACCGATGGGGCCCGAGGCGCCGGCGATCCTGAGACTGGCCCGGGACGAAGGCCCGGACCTGGCGGTATCGCTCCACAGTCACGAGAACAACCCCGCAGTCCTGAGGCCGGCGTACGAGTCGATGGACGCACAGAACTGGGTGAGGGAACCTGGCGACGAAGGTCTATGCTGCCCTCGAAAGTCGGGGCCTTCCCCGCTCCGGGGTGTTCAAGGTCGGCGAGGAGGGCGGAGAGACGACAGCCCCTTTCAACCTGGTCAGCGCGCTCTACCACATCAGCGGGGCCCCGAGTTTCACGTTCGAGTGCCCTCATGGCCTGGTCGATGACACGAGTTGCCATGTCGATCTCACGCAGATTCTCGACATCCAACTCACGCTGTACGAGAGCATGATCCGCTTCGCCCTCGAGCAGAAGGCGATCCAGTGAGTCAACTCGACCCGAACAATTATTGGCCAAAAACCTTTCGTTAGGGTCTTTCGGGGGGAAGGCTGGGGTTTTGGGAATCGCCGGAATCCCTGCGCTAATTGATTAGGGAGGCGGAAATGGTCCTGATCAGTCCGTTTGCAATCGTTCTCATATTTCCGGTGGTTGCACTCCCGGCGGAAGAGTCGCTTCCCTTGGATGTGTTAAGGGCGGATGCTAACCACCTGACGAATCTCCTGGAGAAATCACATCCAGATCCCTACTCTCCGTTCGGGGGAAGGTGTTTTTCAAGCTCGAAGAGCAGCGACTCCTGGAAAGTCTTCCGGAGGAAGGTATGTCCAGGGCTGAGTTCAGGAATGCGCTTTCCAGCTTCCTTGCACGCCTCCACGACGGGCACACCTACATGGAGCGGGACCAGGGTCAGCGGGACCAGGGAGCGACCCGCACTCTGCCAATCCGGTTGACGATTGCCTCGGATGGACTCCTGATACGGAATGCTGTGAAAGGCAAAGAAGACTTGGTTGGCTCCAGAATCGTCGCAATCAACGGAGAAGGGATTCCCGCGATCTTGAAAAGGGTCCAGGAGGTGGCATCCTGTGAGAATCCTTACGGCGCCTACTTCCATTTGAAAGAAGGTCTCTCCGGAGAACGCCGTCTGGATTCAATCTTCCCTTCTGCGAACCCCAAGTGCCGACTGGATGTCGTGAATCCAGAGGGTGAGCAATTCTCACGGGAAATGACGTGGCTTCCCGTCGGAGAAAACGGAAACGCCGACCTGGAGCAGCGACGAGAATGCCGCGGCCGTCGTTGGTGGGGATGGCGTGTTTCACTACCAGTTCCTGGGGCCCCAAAGGGAGGTTGCTTGTTTCACTCTCCACGAAATGTTCTCGCAAGAGGTTATCGAGGCCATCGAGAGGTGGAAGCATCCCTACCTGGAGGAGTGGGGCGGCAGATCCTCTCGCGATACTACCCGAATCTGAAGCCGCCCTATGACCAACGACGGGAACTCGCCAAAATACCTTACCTGACCGAGACTTTTAGACGAATGTTGATTGAAATGAAGGAGGCTGGTTCGTCCACTCTCATCCTCGATCTTCGAGACAATCGTGGAGGATACTCATTTGTAGCCATCCCTCTGCTCTACATGCTCTACGGCGACGACTACTTCGGAACCCCCACCCAAGCTTACGATGTCCTCGTACTGTCCGAGTTGTACCTGGCCAAGAATTCGGTCTCACTGGACGACTACAACAAGAGGAACGGAACCGATCATCGGATTGGGGACTACATTCTTTCCATGGACAAGGATGATCGGGACAGCGAACGCACCGCCGAGGAAAACCGGGAGCTTCACTTGAAGTTCCTAAAGGAGAATGAGTTTCACTGTCTCAAGTTTGTAGAAGATCTAAATGGTCAAGCAGTCTACACTCCAAAATCCGTTGTTGTCTTAACCTCCCCCGGCACCAACAGTGCGGCTTTCACACTGTGCTTCTACCTGTGGGAGATGGACAAAGGTGTCAAGTTTGTCGGGGTGCCGCCCCGCCAGTCGGGCAACGGGCCGATTGAGAGTACTCCCTTTGTTCTGCCCGGGTCGGGACTCAAGGGGAGCATCTCGAACCATTACCAGATGTCGTTCCCGGGCGACCCGGAGCGAGGGAGGATCTTCCAGCCCGACTATAGCCTCTCGTGGAAGGATTTCCAGCAGTACCATTTCTCGCAGGACGCCGAGATCCTGTTTGCGGTGGACCTGGTTCGTGGTGGTTCGCTGGGAGACAATCGGTAGAGTAGCGGCCGCCGAATTTTGCATTCAAGATGAGGAGTTTCCGGAAATCGATGCCTGGCGTGGTGTCGGGTTCCGTCTCGGCGATCCTCTCTTGGGGATCGACCCAGTAGTAGCGGCTTCCGCTGCTGACTCTGTACGGTTCTCTCATTTGCCTTTCATTTAATGCCTTCGTATTCAGCCAGGCCGGGGCGCTCGACATCCGGGTGCACCCGGGCGAAGGAGAACTTTACCTCCGGCCCAACTCCTTGTTCAGGATCCGTCCGGAAGAAGGTGCGGAACTAACCGAAGGGGTAACGTGTTGTTTGCTGAGATCCCGCTTGCGACGTATGAAGCCGAGCGTATCGACGATGACGAAACCGGTGCAAGAGGGCCAGAAACCCGAATCTTGTACCTGCCTCAAACCGATATCGGAGAGTACCGGCTCTCGGTGATCGGAACGGATTCCGGTTCTTACTCTCTTGAGATTCGACACGTCCGTGATGAACTGGAGAAGATCAGTCATTGCTCCTCCATGAGAAGATTTCTCCCGGTGAAGTCACCGAGTACCTGATCCAGTCGATAACGACAGGATCAGGGTCAGTTGGTACCCGCCTCGACTCTTCCGTGGCCGAGCATGATTGACATCGTTTTCGGTCGTTTGACACCCGGTTTGCGGGGCCTAACATTGGCCTCAACGACTTGCCTGGTCCCGAAGGGATTCACCGAAGCTCAGGATCGGAGGAGAAAAGTATGAAGTTGCCGAGGCGTCGGTTCCTGCAAGCTTCGCTTGCGTCCACGTTGTCGGCTCCGATGCTGGCGCGGTCTTCCGCTCCGGCAAGTGGAGCCAAAGTCGTTGTCATTGGGGCCGGAATCGCCGGACTGTGCACTGCGTACGAGTTGATGCGCAAGGGAGTTGATGTGACCGTGCTGGAGGCTTCCGGGCGAATCGGAGGCCATGTTCGGACGGTTCGCGATCCCTTTCCCGACGGCCTGTACCTGGACGGAGGCGCCGAACACATCACCCGGCCTGGATATGAACTGTTCTGGAAGTACGTCGATGAATTCGGGCTCGAGACGACTCGTTGCCTGCAGCGCGACAACCTGCTTCGCCGCATCGACGGGCGGTTCTACACGGACGACGAACTGAAGGATCCAACCTGGCTGAGGGCGAGAAACTTCAGTCCCCGCGAAGTTCAGTTCCTGTCCCAACACGACTGGAGCGACCTCCCGTTGCTGTTTTTCAAGCCGTACCTGGACGAGTTCGACGATGAGTACGACCCCTTTCCGGGAGACCTGAGGCGTCTCGATGAACTCTCGATGGAAGAATTCCTGACCCGGGAGGGAGCGTCCAAAGCGGCGATTGCTCGACTGGGTGGCGGGGCTTCGGCCCTTCACGAACTCTGGCACACGGCGATCCTCCAGATCAGAGGGGTCCCGCTGTTTCCCCGCCAGATCTTCAGGCTGGTGGGAGGAAACCAGGGGATCTGCGACGCGTTTGCGGCGCGGCTCGGTTCCCGCGTCTGGCGCGGATGCCCGGTGACCGGACTGTCCCAGGACGAAGGCTCGGTTGCCGTCCGCTATCGTCTCTTTGGAGGTGAAGACCGGGTGATCAAGGCCGATTTCGCCGTCAGTTGCATCAACCTGGGGCAGTTGGCCGGCTTGAACCTCGAACCGCATCTCCCCGCCGAGAAACAGCAGGCGATCGAGTTGCTGAACTATTACTCCCACACGCGGGTGGCGATCCAGTCGCGGACCCGGTTCTGGGAGGAGGACGGCGTCAGTCCCAACCTCTCGGTTGGGCATCCCTCGCTCTCCAATATCTGGCAGATGGCCGCCGAAGTGCCAACCGACCGGGGTTTCCTCGAAGGTACCGCTCCCGGCTTGGCCTCCGCCGAATCGGTACTCGAGGCCTTCCGGTCGGTCTACCCGGGGAAGACGGACTCGATCGAACAGGTTCACGTGCTGCGCTGGCCTGAGGAGGACTGGTGTTCGAGTTGCGAAACGGTTCCCTGCCGGCCGGGGGAATTGACCAGGATTTGGCCTGCCATCATCGAACCTTTCGGTCGGCTGCACTTCGCCGGGGCGTACGCCGACAACCTCAACTGGGGCATGGAGGCGGCCACCCGGTCGGCGAACCGGGTCGCCGCGCGAATTGCCTCGATGGCGGGTTGATGAAACGGCTTCGGCATGACCTCGGCTTCGAAATCAGAATGGAACTTTCTATGACGAGTTTTGCCCGTTTCCTAACGCTTTCTTTGGCTCTGCTCGTTCTGGGCGCCTGTTCCGAACTACCCCCGGCATCCCCAGGCCATGCAGCCGAATGGGCGTTTTACGGTCATGACCCCGGCGGCGAGCGCTTTTCGCCACTCGACCAGATCAATGTCGAGAACGTACGGGGATTGGTCCCGGCCTGGACTTTCAGCACCGGCGAGGCGGAGTGGATGAATTCCGCGTCGCTGTCGAGGCCGGCCGCATTCGAATGCACTCCCCTGGTCATTGGAAACCGGCTTCTTCTCTCGACGCCATCCGGGCGTGTCGTCGCTCTCGACGCGACGAACGGGGAGGAAATCTGGGAATTCGATCCCTTCCCGGGCAGGACCGCCGACCGGAAGTTTCAGGCCAACCGCGGTGTTGCCTATTGGGAGGGAGAAGGCGGACGTCTTTTCGCGCCCCTTCCGGACGGGCGCCTGGTTTGCCTCGACACGGAGCAAGGACGGCCATGCCCCGATTTTGCCGAGGGGGGATTCCTCGATCTAAAGAAGGACTTGTCTCCCAAGTGGCGGGACTTGGAGTTCGCGGTTACCTCTCCTCCGGCCGTTTACCAGAATCTTCTGATTGTGGGGGCGCTTGTGCCGGAGGGCCCATCCCACGGTCCCAGTGGTGCGGTTCGGGCGTTCGATACACGCACTGGAGAACCGATCTGGGTTTTCCAAACCGTCCCCCTGGACGGGGAACTCCGGGAGTCAGAGACCTGGCCGAAAGAGGGAAGGGCGGATCGGACCGGCACCAATGTCTGGTCGATGATCAGCGTTGACTCAGGAACGAGGCATCGCCTTTCTTCCCGTCGGCTCGCCCGCCTATGACTTCTACGGGGCAGACCGCGAGGGTGAGAACCTCTATGGAAATTGCCTGGTCGCCCTTGACGCCGCCACCGGGAAGAAACTGTGGCACTTCCAAATGGTTCACCATGACATCTGGGATTTTGACCTTCCGGCACAACCGGTACTCGTCGATGTCGAGCGGGACGGAATTACGATCCCGGCGGTGGTCCAGGTGACTAAGATGGGGTTTGTATACGTGCTGGACAGAGTGACCGGCGAGCCGATCTTTCCGGTTGAGGAACAACCGGTTCCCCAGAGTACTGTTCCCGGAGAACATACCTGGGCGACTCAACCCTTTCCGCTGCAGCCTCCTCCTCTGGCCCGAATCACGCCCCTGACCCGGGAGGAGTTGACGACGGTGACGCCGGAGTCGAATCAGTACTGCCGGAACCTATTCGATCGTTCCACGAGTGGCGGCGTCTTTACTCCAGCGGGATCTGAACTGACGCTGAGCTTCCCGGGAACGCTTGGAGGTGCCACCTGGTCGGGTGCTTCATTCGATCCGGGATCCGGTCTCCTCTACGTCAACGTGAACGAGGTCGGGCGTATCGCCCTCATGGAGAAGACCGATGACGGCTCCTATCGACGAAACAGTCAATGGGGGGCGTATGCCCGGTTCTGGGATGAGAATCGTTGGCCCTGCCAGCAGCCGCCCTGGGGGACTCTGAACGCCGTCGACCTGAAGACCGGGACCATCGCCTGGAAGGTGCCTCTCGGCAGCGTACGGGAACTGGAAGCCAGGGGAGTTCAGAAGACGGGCGCACCCAACCTTGGCGGTTCGATCGTCACGTCGGGAGGCCTCGTCTTCATCGCCGGTACCAACGATCGCAGGTTCCGGGCTTTTGATGCCGCGTCGGGAGAAGAGCTCTGGACCGCGGACCTCGAGGCGAGCGGTCATGCCACTCCTGCCACCTACCTGGGAAGTGACGGCCGTCAATACGTGGTGATCGCAGCCGGCGGAGGGGGGGCATTCAGCCCGGACCACTGGTCGGACGTCCTGGTCGCGTATGCGCTGCCGATTGACGGGGAATGAAGTTCCTGGTTCCTGGTTCCTGGTTCCTGGGTTCGGGTGTCCGGGTTCAAAGTTCCAAGTTCAACGTTTCATTCCCTCCATGTCGTCCCCCGGAGGCGGGACTTGAGGTGGATGGTGTGCCGGGCAAACCCAGGATTCCGCTTCGTTACATCCTGGGCTACTCCATTCCGCCCCGCGAGCGGGGCGGAACTCCGGCAAAGCTAAATTGAAACTTCATTTTGGAGGAATCGGGAAGCGGGAATTGGAAGCTGGATGAAATCCCAAGCACTCGGCACCCGAAACCCAAAACCAGTTTCACTCTTTGAATGATCCGGCGGCGGCCGGGGGCGGGGCTATGTGACTTGAACCCGAAACCCGAAACCCGAAACCAGAAACCGCTTTCCCGTCGTCGCTCATACCCGTTCCGGTTCCAGCCAGCGATCGAGCCACTCGTAGGCGTCCTTTTGCATTTCCAGCCCGAACATGTGAGGGCGGTCGTAAAAGCGGCCCTGGAAGCGGTCCGGCGCGCCTGCCTTTTGATAGATATCCGTGAGCTTGACCCGGGACTTCTCCATCCCGTCGAGGGGATAGAGATTGTCCTGGCGGCAGTACTGGACCATCAACGGCTTGGGGACCATGCAGCCGATCAGGTCGGGCAGGTCGATGAAGTGGGTAAGGCCGGGAACGAAGTGCATGAAGCTGTGAGTGTCAACGTGATGGGGGATCATCTCCCGCAGGGTGGACATCCATCCGATCGAGACGGCGCAGCGAATCCGTTCGTCGAGTCCCGACAGGTAGTCGGTTCGGTCCCCACCCATGGAAATGCCCAGGCACCCGATCCGCTCGGGATCGACGTCCGCCCGGCTCATGAGATAGTCAACGGTTCGAATGTCATCCCAGTGGGCAATTCCCTGCCAGGTCGTCCCGGCCCAGAACAAGCTCTTCGCCAGCGTGGCTTCCCCCTGGCCGGCTCGGCGGTTGACCTGCTGAACCTCGGAGACACTGAGGGCGTTGCGGTCACCCGCCAATCGTTCGGGGAGGTCCCCAAATCGCGTTCGGCGTTCGCCAAAGTAGAAACAGTCGATCGAGACCACCACGTATCCTCGTTTGCAGAGCTGGAGGGAAGTGGACACGCCGTCGTAGTTGTTTTTTCGGTACTCGGTGATGGCCGGGTGATCGCCTCCCGGCATCGGCATCACTTTCTCTTTGCCGAAGACGAACATGCCGCCGTGGGAATGGAGGTCAACGATGCCCGGCCGCCGGCCCTTGAATCCCCTTGGAGTGAGTACATAGGCGGGTACCTGGAACCACGGAGTTGTCGAAAAGACAATCTTCTCCTGGATGTAATCGTCGTGCTCCCAGCGGTCAACGAGTTTGGGAGCAGGATCGACTGGAGGCGGGTCGTAATGAAAGAGCTCAAACACCTTGTTTCGAACGGTCCTACGGTAACTGGCAGTATCGGGATAATCCCGCACCAGATAGGAGTAGGGATAGGTGTTTCGCTGGGCGATGCTTTCGATCTGGGGGTAGAGCGTCCCGATGTCGGGCAAGGCGCCCGCCGAACCCTCTTGGGTCGAAGCCGAAAGTTCTGCAAAGCCAGGCAGGATCACTCCGGCAGCCGAAAGTTGCTGAAAAAAGCGGCGTCGCGACGAGGGCAGGACGAACTTCATGGCTCAATTGTCCCAGTTCGTGGCGCTCGGCGCTACCGGCTCACACCTTGATCGTGAACGTTGCAGTGGTATTGTTGGCCTCGATCGTGACCTGGTAACTTCCGGACGGCAAGGTGACATTGTTGCCGTAATGGGTGGTCGATGGCCCCTTGCCGATCACCTGCATTTCAGTCACCGGTAAGCGGGTGGCTGGTCCTGAGGGCTCTCCGTCCTGCGCAAGTTCTTGGTATCTCATGGTGACTTGGGCCCCAGTGACCGCCTTGCCGGATGTCTTGTCAAACAGGTGAACGACCAGGTGATGGTCCGGATGAGAGTTTGCTCCGGGCTGGACAGGCACTGCGCCTCGAATGACCAACATGCCCTTCTTGACGTGCTCCGACTCGACCTGGGTTTTGGTATAGAACGGTTCGGGGGGCAGGACCTCTAATTCAAACCGGTAAGGACCTACAACCCGGGTATGTTCTGCCTCCGGTTTTGCTGCCGAACTTCTTGCGAAAATTCCAAGTGCCACGACAGCGGCAGCTGCGATTGTGAAGTACTTAATCATGAATCCACTATAGACCCTCCCGAACCGAACTTCCTGGAAGCAACTCCGGCGGTCGGGGTCTGCAGCCTCAGGTCCCGGGCACGACGTGGACCTTGAAGTCGGTCCCCTCCCAGGCCCCTTTTCCGGCCAGTAGAAGGTGAATTCACATGCGTGCGCTCCGGATTCAGCTGAGTCGTGTCGAGATCCGCCACTTGGACTCCCAATCCCGTATCCCGGGTCTCGTGCGTCGCGGGACGTGTCCCACTCGTCTACGGTCCAGCGGACGAGTGCAGCGGACAGGACCTCAATGCGCAGTGTTCCTGCCGGCAGGGAGACTCCTGGATTTGTGGTTGAACCGCCAGATCCACGGATTCGGGATTCCGTCGAATCATTCGATATAGCGATCGACCGTCTGCGGCGGCATATCGAAGACCCGGCCGTCGCGGAGAGAGCGGCGGAGTTTGATGTACTCGGCGTGGGCCCAGACCAGGGGCATAGCGGACCCCGAAGGTCGGCCGAAATAGAGTTCCCGTTCGGCGGATGTCCGGCGCATCCCAGACCTGCTCGGGGAGCATTCCCCCGGCACTGGCGAACGACTCCATCGCCCTATCAAGGCGTCGCCTCATCGCGGCGACCGGCGGCCAGTTCATAGTGGGCCCGTTCTCCGGTCAGCAATGGCCAGGCTCGTCCTATTCCCGGTTCCGTCAAATGCGCGATGCCGTCTTCGTGTTCACCGTAGCCGTCATCGTTGTAGCGTCGCCAGAGGGGCCCGCCGGGGCGTCTCCACTTTCAGCAGGTGGTCGATGACCTTCACGGTCTGCGAGAATGCGAGGATCGTCCGGCGCACGCAGTCCGAATCGGACCAGTGCGAGGGCGTCCGGGCTGACGATCTGGCCGGCGGGTTGCAGGCTCTCCGCGGGGGCCGAGTTCTTGATCGGAACGAATCCTTCTGCCGGGGAAGCGCTGGATCCCGCCGTCGGGCGGGGCAACCCGGACGTAGTAACCTTCCACCCCGAACCTCGCGGCGCCAAGGTCGGTCCCGGTTACGTAGGTCCAGCGCTCGATCCCTTCATTCCAGGCGTCGGCGGTTTCCGCAGATAGCCCGCGGCGATCCTCCGGTTTCTGCCGCTCGTCGCCATCTCAGCCGCCGCGAGCAGAGCGGCGATCTCGACGGCCAACGTGAAGGGAGAGTATCCCGGGTCCTCTTCCCAGCGATCCTGCTGGGTGACCGGGCCGTTGCGGACCAGGTAGGCGGACGCCTTGCGCACCATCGGCCAGTATTCGGCCAATTCCGTCGTCGCCAAGGACCCCCATGCGGCGGGCCAGGTCCACCAGAAGGATGGGGAACGCCGTCTCGTCCATCTGGACGCCGGTCCAATAAGGACGTCCCATCGAGCCACATGTTCTGGGGCCAGTGCCCGTCGAGTTCCTGGGTTGCCCGCAGGTAGTCGAGGACCCGCCGAAGGTCCTCAACCGCGCCGGCGGCCAGCAGGCCCCCGGCGGTCTCCACCAGATCCCTCGGCCAGGCAAGATGATAGCCGCCCGAGGTCATCATCCCCTTTCCTGAATCCCCATGGGATCGACAGGCTGGCGATCATCCCACCCGGAAAGCGACTCGATTCGTGAGTCCGAAGGACTGCTGTAGACGTCCTGTAGAGTCCATCGTGGCCGTTGTCGACTGGAAGCAGGCGGCCCTTGCCAATGTTTCCATCTGCGCTCGTACTCGGCGCGAGCGTACTCAAATCCGCTGAGCAGGCAGGCCCGGGCTCGAAGCCCGGCTTCCGCAGGTGTCCTGCCGAAAGCCAGAACGAGGAGAAAGGCGCCGTCGGGGGAACCGGGCAGGTCGATTTCTCCCGTCAAAGCCACATTGCCATCTTCGGCTCGCTGGTAGGTCCAGGTCATCTGTTTATGCACAGTCAGATCCTGCCAGCCGTCCGACGTGCCGACGTATCCGGCCGATCTCCGGAGCCAGGAGGCCGAGGAAGCCAATGCCAGGCAGGTCCCATCTCGCTGGGCGAACAGCATTGGAGTTCCTTTGTAATCGTCGATCCAAGCCGTATTGCCGGCCCCAAAATTGCCGAGGTGAGGAGCCAGCAACACAAACATTCGATAGTCCCCCGCCTGTCCCTGCAAGGCTTTGAACTGCGTTGCTGAAGAACGGCATCCCGGTCCGGGTCGGTGACGATGACTTTGTAGACGCGGTATCGCCCCTGTTTACAGGTGTTTACAAGGCTGTATCCGGGAACCCCGTTGCCCAGCCACGAGATTTCGCTGGTGGTGTGCCGTTTCTCCTCGGAGAAGAAGTCCTTGCCGTCCGTCACAATCAGGCCCATGTCCCGAACGCAGGCCTGATCCAGCCGAGGGTAGTAAATCTCGTTGAATATGCCGTGACTCAAGGTAAACCAGACGCGGCTGTTGGGACTCGAGCGAGGTTCCAACACCGCTCTTCGCGGCCGAAGTCCATCGAGGGTCCAATCCCGGGGCGCCTGGAGCTGTGCCGATCGTCCCTGTCATTGAGTTTCTTCTCCGCTTTGAGATCGCCAGTCGATTGTGGTCTTGATCTGGTCGTCTTCGTGTTGCCCGAACGCTTTAGAGAACTGATCACATGGCACACGGCCCGTGATCAAGCCGTCAACGTGTTGGTCCCAGAGTGCATGTGCATGGGACAGATCGTCCACCGCCATCTGGAAATGGTCCCGGGCCGCGTTGACACTGCCCACCATGACCTGGTTGGAAAGAACCAGTTGTCGAATCAACTGGGCTCCCTGAATTTGCAGAGGGCGGTCACCTCCCGGAATTCCGGTGAGAACGTATATGCCATCGGTTGCAAGTGCGTCGAGCAGGTTGAATTCCAGAGATGCAACACCGGTCGACTCGAGAATCAAATCCATCGGTCCCAAAGTATCATCCACTTTATCGGCTGGAACCTGGCGCCCGTCAATGTACTTGCCCCCGATAGCCGCCAACCAGCGGGGCCGCGCCGACGCAGGATCGACGATGTCCAGTCCGTAGACCTCGGCGCCACGAAGCCGAAGGGCAAGAGCGGCCAGGAGCCCGATGGGGCCGATGCCGGCCACCATGCACCGCCGCCCGTGAAGCCAGGCGGGCGTGGCCGGTGCGTCGGGCAGGCGGGCTTCCTGGATCTGAACGGCTTCGTCAATTGCTTTCTCCGCGACCGACAGTGGTTCGGACAGTACTCCAACACGGTTCAACTCGGCGGGTACGCGGACGACATACTGTTCCGAGTCGACCACGAACTCAGTCTGATACCCATCCAGTCCCTTGATGCCACGCTCACGGTAACGTCCCGTACGACACATGTCGGGTCGGTTCATTCGGCACGGGCAGGCACTCTCCACAACTTCGCCGGACCGTGAAGACTGCGTAGTCTCCCGGCTGAACCCGGGTGACCTTGTCACCAGCGTCGACAACCCGGCCCAGCATCTCATGTCCGATAACGAGTTCCGACCGGCCTTCGGGAGCATCGGCCCGTCCCCCTTTCACTTCTTCCCGGTCTGTGCCGCAAATACCCACTTCGAGTACCTGAAGCTTGATTTCGTCCGGCTTCTGTATCGAAGGTTCATCCCTCTCGACGAGCTTTACATTGGCGGTTCCTGGGGTGATGGCGATTGCTTTCATCATTCTTCTCCAAGCCTCCCGCTGAAGAGGCCGTGTTTGTTAATTTCGAAGTGGTAGACCTTGGCTACCTCAATTTCCAGTTTGCGAAACCACGAGATCTGAGAGAAGGGTCATCCAGAGGGTCTGCGTATCCACAATCGTGGTGAACCTTCCCAGAAAAGCGGGTTCTCAGGCTCATGCTCGGATTCTGTGTGCGACCCAGAGCCTTGGAACAAGGTCCAACTTAAGCCAATCGCGCTCTTCCCGTTTCTTTGGAAAAACTGATCCAGGATCTAACTGCTTCAATTGTAACCCTGTAGCGTGAAGACCGTATTCGGGAGGACAAAGCGCCCGGGCATAGAAACCGTGGCAATTTTGAGTGTAGGCGTCAATTCAGCCTCGCTTCGCCGCTCGAAATGAGCGATCGGGTCGATGCGAGGCTTTCCAAGACAGGCATTTAGAGATCTGTGAATGGTTGGAACGGACATTGCTTGATTAAAGAATTGAAATACGTTCCGTAAGGAGGATACAAAATATGAGAAGAACACTTTTAGTCGCAACCATAGTCATGGCATTCAGCCTTCTTTCTTTGTACGCTGACGATCCCGATCACGTCATCGACAGCAACATTCCATTCCCGTTCAAGGTCGAAAAGACGATCTTGCCCGCTGGCCAATACGAAGCTGTCCAACTTTCTGATGACTTCAACACCTGGTCAATCCGAAGCCAGGACGGGAAGCACGAAGTGGTGTTTCTCGCTGAGATTACTGATTCCGCAAATCCCGCTTCGAATACCGAACTGACTTTCGAAAAAGTCGGAAACCAGGATTACCTCTCCGGGTTGAAGATCGAGGGCCTCGAAGTGGGTTGGATGATTCCTCTGAACGCACTCGACCTGCACAAGGTCTCTCACCTGACCCACCGGGTTCCCGGACAGTCGCGCAAGCGGGGCTGAGAACCGGTTCTACTCGGTTGAACTGGGCGCCGGATGGAAGTTGGCCCTGCTCCGGAGTCGAGAGTCATCTCGATCCCGGAGCCTTGAGATCGGGCCGCATGCCAGCCGACGCCCTCTCTGTTTGTCGGATTGGTTCCAGGAATCGTACGACCGATGGACTTAGAATGATTCAGCGCCTTTGGCGCGGGATGCCTAAAGGCAGTTGACTGCGGGTCCGATTTCGAAGCTGCGATCTCCCTCCAGACGGTCCAAATTCTCCAGGTTTTCAAATCCGCCCGATTGAACTTTCGATCAGCGCCGGGTGACGCTCCAGGTCCCGGAGCCCTTGGCTGCAATGTAGAGGAATACCCAGCAGTAGAGTACGGCCAGCTCTCCGCCATTCTGGATCGGCCAGAAGCCGCGTGGAAAGTGCACCGTGAAGTAGGCCACGGCCATCTGGCCGCAGGCGATGAAAGCGGCATAGCCGGCATAGATTCCGAGCATCAGCATGATTCCCGCGGTAATCTCGATCAGCCCGGCGGCCCCGAATTTCGAGAAGAGCGGAACTGTGTGACCCTGCATCCCTCCGAACAGGCCGAGGATCTTCTGGGCTCCATGGCAGAAGAAAAGCAGGCCGACAACGATCCGCATCAGTGCGTATATCTGAGGTTCAACTTTGCCGAGTACTGGTTTCATACTGTTCTCCAGACGTAAATTGCTGTTTTCGGGAAGGAAATGTACTGGCAAAAGTGTTGATTAACTTTTCGGCAAATTCAAGGTTCAATGCACCAGGAAAGTACAGCATCGCAATCGACGGGCAGCGGAGGTCCTTTTCCCTTGCCGAGGGGCAGGACCTCGTTTTCGAACGCTGACCTCCCGACTAAGTACTCCCGATCATAGCCTCGCCGTCGCGCCGCGAGCAGGGAACCGTCGCACTCCCAATAAACGTGACCGGATCTATGATCGTGAGTACTAAGGAAAATTCACGGTCGCCGGGCCCCAGGTTTGTGGATCGCTGGCGATGCCGTGGCTGTAGCTGACGACCTGGATCGTCTGCGGAACGACTTCGATCAGGATGTAGTCGGGGCCCTCGTTCCCGTCCTCGTAGAAATCAGCCCACTCCTTCTTCCAGTACTGCTTCCTGGCTGCGGCGTCATCCACGATTCGGGCCGATCCGAGGATGGTGACGTAGCCCGGAGAATCGGGTGAGAAGTAGTACAGGGTGACCCGCGGATCCTTCCGGATCTGGGCGATCTTGTGGGTCCGCTTGTTGGTCCCGAGCCAGACGTGAAAGTCAGGGGTTGGCTCGAACGGGTCCATGGTACGAGCCAGCGGCCGACCATCATCCCCGAGCGTGATGAGGGCACAGTAGTGAGAGGCCCGCATCAGATCGCGGGCCGCGTCCAGAATCTCGGCACGATTCTCGGCGGTTTCCTGGGATTGGGAAGCGATCTTTGGGGGGAGTCCTAAACTCAGTGCAAGGGACAACGCGACAACTGCCAGCGCACAGTACATCGTTGACCTCCTGAACTCTACCCTATCCCGTTTCCGCCTGGCTGTCGAGGCACCGGTGTCTACCTAACCTTGGCCGAACTGGAGGGCGTAGGACCCATTCAGGATGATCGGCACTTTTTCCCCGTCCGGCAGCACCAGGTTCATCGACTTTGCAAAGACTCCCGGTTGCACTTCCGGGATGTAGACCCGGTCGATATGGACGACCGCCGACGGCGAACTGAAGTCGGCTGGACCGACCTTTCCGCCGAAATGGTCACTCCGCCCGAAAGCGATGTGAAGGCCGAGTTTCTCGTCCAGAAGAATGCTCCCGCAGGGACGGACCCCGAAATCCCGGATGACCCCGAGTCCCAGTTCGGCGATGTTCGCATAGGCCGGTTCGGCCGCGAGCAGTTCAGACTCGCGGGCTGCGGCCGGGCCACCTCTCCGGGCTGAAATCGCACGGTTCTGACGGATCTCGTAGATCACGATTTCGTCTCCGAACTGGACGGGAAGAACGCCCTCGGACTGACTCGGATCGTCGTACCGTTCTCCTTCGTAGGGGACGATGTAGGCCTCTCCCGAGGGCAGGTTTCCCACTGTTCCCGGCTCGAGAAACAGACCTCCGGACGCATGCGCGGATCGGTGGCGAAGGTCGAGAACCAGGTGAACAAGGCTGCCGTCTTCGAGCAACTCAAAGTCCAGTTCCGCCGAATAGGCGCGATCCAGCAATCCCTTCAGGAGATTTACTCGATGATTGACATCCCGGTAGTCGATTCGCAGGGCCGGAATCATGGCTGCCGAGAACCCGCCCATCGTGGCCGCCCGAAAGCCGAAATTGCGGGCGGCGACCTTCAATGGCGCCGTCGCCGAGAACTCGGTTGGAGCCATCATCATGCGGGAGTCCTCAAATACCTCTTCGAAGGGGACCGCAGACGCGGCGCTCAGGTCGTCGGCCGACGCCGGCAGGTTCTTCTCGACAGGCCAGTTCCACGCCAGGGGCGGGAGGTCGGCGTTGTGTGCCTTGGCGTTCCGGTAGAGCACAAGACGCACTCCAATACTCAGAGGAGCAAGGCGGGGACCCACTTGTCGTGCCCATTCGATGGCCATCTGCCTTCGAACCTGCCACTCGTCGCTATCGGGGACGGCATGATCGGGAAGATCGACCAGAATTGAAAGGGCACGATCGCCGGGAGACGGCTGGAATACCCTTTCGACCAGCGCCAGCAACTCATCAGGTTTAAGGGTTTCCATGGCATCAGTTTACCGGAACACGCCCGAACCTGATCGTGTTCCCCTCAGCCACTCGCGGTGCTGCTCGCAGGGCCGGGTTGAATTGGGGTGTCCGGCAAGAGCCGGGCTCCCGGGCCGGTTCATGAGGCCGAGGTTGAACTTCCCTGGAAGGACTGTTCGGAAACGGACATCGACTGTCCGTTGACGCACGGCCCGTTTCCCTCTTTTTCCCGTAAGTCGTTGAAAATCAATGACTGTAAAATTTGGCACCGCAATTGCTGGAGACCCTTCCGATGAGTCAAGGAATGGATCGCCCGGTCGCTACCGATGTCGTGAGGAAGCGCACCGCCCGCCGAGTTCTGACCGTCCTCGCGATTGTCGCCGGGTTGGTGTGCCTGTTCGTTTGGGGAGCCGATTTGCTGCGGCCGTCGATCTCCCGTTCCGGAATCCGGACCGCCATCGTCGACTCCGGCCCAATTGAAACAACGATTTCCGCCTCGGGGTTGGTCCAGCCCGAGTTCGAACAGGTGCTATCGAGTCCGATCAGCGCCCGGGTGGTGAAGATCTTGCGGCGGCCCGGAGACCGGGTCAGACGCGGAGAGCCCATTGTTCGGCTCGACATGTCGGAGTCAATCCTGGCAATGGAAAAACTGGATCAGCAGATTTCGATCAAGCGGAACCAGCAGGAAAAGCTCGAGCTCGATTTGGAGAATACGCTGATCACACTCCAGGGACAGCTCCAGACCAAGCAACTGGATCTCCAGTCCTTTCAGCTGGAGGCCAATCTGCGCAGCCGGCTTCGCCGGGAAGGATTGATTTCCGAGGAAGAGTTGCACCGTGCCTCCGTCGATCGGGACAAGGCGGCCATTGAACTCGCCCAGTTGAAAGCCGGAATCGAGAAGGCACGCGAGTCCACCCGCACCCAGCTCAAGGGACTGGAACTCGAAATGAACATTCTGCGTAAGGAGAGGGAGGACGCCCAGCGTTTGCTCGAACGAGCCACAACGAACGCGGATCGGGACGGGGTACTCACCTGGGTCGTAACCGAAGAAGGGACGACCGTTCAGAAAGGCGACGTGATCGCCCGCATCGCGGACCTCAGTTCGTTTCGGGTCGAAGCGACCTTATCCGACGTCCATGCGGGACGGCTGATTCCTGGGTTGCCGGTTCGAGTCAAGCTGAACGACCAGTCCGTTTTGCCGGGCCGGGTGTCCGGTGTGCTGCCTACGATCAAGGATGGAGTAATGACTCTCCGCGCAGCTCTGGATGACCGTTCCAATCCGCAGCTCCGCGCAAATTTGCGCTGCGATGTGTTCATCGTTACAGGCTGGACGGAAAGTGCATTGAAGTTGCCGCGAGGGCCTGCAATCAATGGCGAGGGGCCCAACGAACTCTTCGTGATTCACGGGTCATCCGCGGTCAAGACTCCGGTTGAGATCGGAATGGCGAGCTTCGACGAGTACGAAGTGAAAGCCGGACTGGCGGAGGGCGACGAAGTCATCATGTCTGACATGAGCGACTTCGAACATCTCTCCAGGATTCGAATTCAGTAATGAGCCTCTTCAGCACGAGAAGAAGAAATGGAGTTCCGATGATCCAAATGGACCAGATAGAAAGAGTTTATCGAACCGACAAGATCGAAACGGTTGCCCTTCAGAATGTCAATCTGGAAGTCGGCGACGGGGAGTTCGTTTCGATCATGGGGCCGTCCGGTTCGGGAAAAAGTACGTTGCTGAACGTGATGGGGTTGCTCGATGAACCGACCCGGGGACGGCTTTCAATCAATGGCGAATGGATCCGTTCCTTCAGCGATCGAAAGTTGGCAAGGCTTCGGAACGAAACCATCGGTTTTGTTTTTCAGACGTTTCACCTGGTGGGTGACCTCAGCGTGGTGGACAACGTTGAGATCCCACTGATCTACCGGCGTGTTTCGGGTAAAGAGAGGCGACGGGCGGCAATGGATGCTTTGGACCGGGTCGGGCTGACCTCGCGGGCCTTTCACTTTCCCACTCAGCTTTCCGGAGGGCAGCAGCAGCGCGTCGCGATCGCCCGAGCCGTCGTCGGGAAACCCCGGATCGTACTTGCCGACGAGCCGACCGGGAACCTGGACAGCGAGATGGGAGACGAAATCATGGCCATTCTCCGGGAACTCAACCGGAAGGGAACGACCGTTGTGATGGTGACCCACGACAACCGGCTGGCGGCGACCACAGAGCGGATTGTCCGCCTGTTCGACGGGCGGCAGGTGAACTAGGAGGATGCGTTCATGATTCGAAATTACCTGAAGGTTGCCTGGAAGGTCTTCCTTCGACGCAAGTTCTTCACCTTCATCAGCCTGTTCGGAATCAGCCTGACCCTGATGGTCCTGGTCGTAGCGGTCTCTCTTTACGACCACACCTTCGGCGCCCATGCGCCGGAGGTCTACCAGAATCGAACCGCGGGCATTTATGTCGTCTTGGCGCAAGGACCGAATCGCCGCTTTTCCGGCCCCGGCGGATTCCTGCTGCACGATCGCTACACCCGGAGACTCAAGAGCGCATCTGTCGTGACGCTGCACAGCCCCTTTGTACCGGCGACCTCCTATTTCAAGGGAAAGGAAATCCGGTCGTACACCAAGCGAACAGACGGTCAGTTCTGGGAGGTGTTCAGATTCAACTTCCTGGAGGGCGGCCCTTACACGGCCGAGAATGAACGAAATGCCGATTTTGTCGCGGTGATCAACGAGTCCACCCGTCGAAAGTTTTTTGGAGACGCAGCGGCTGTCGGTAAGAGTGTCAGGATCGAGAACCGGGAGTTTCGAGTGGTCGGAGTGGTTCAGGACGTTCCCATGCTCCGGTTCACGACCTTTTCGGACATATGGCTTCCGTTCAGCACGTTGGCGTCGGACGCATACAGGCAGGATCTCGTGGGCGGGATGTGCTGGGCGACAATTCTCGCATCGTCGCCGGAGGCCCTTGCCGAAGTGAAGAGCGAATTTCAGGGCATGCTTGCCCACGTGGATTTTTCCGACCCCCGCTTCGTCAACAAGCTGGAGGCTCACCCTGAGAGCCTTTTCGAAGCTGTGTCACGGGCGTTCTTCGGGGGCCAGCTATTCGCCGGATTGATGACCGTGATGGTTCTGTTCATGCTCCTCCCGACGGTCAATCTGGTCAACATCAACGTCAGCCGCATTCGGGAGCGAATGTCCGAGATTGGGATCCGGAGGGCGTTTGGCGCATCATCCTTCAACCTCGTCACCCAGTTTCTGGTGGAGAACCTGGTTCTAACGCTGGCGGGAGGAGCCATCGGATGGGTTGGGTCGATACTCTTCCTCGATTGGCTTTCGGAAAGCGGACTCATTCCCTACTCGCACTTCGAGATGAATTACCGGATCTTCTTCTCGGGCCTCGCCATAGCCGTCTTCTTCGGCCTCTTGTCGGGCGTCTACCCGGCCTGGAGGATGTCTCGCCTCAATCCTGTCGACGCCTTGAGAGGAGGAAAGGCAGCATGATCAAGCAACTTTTGAAGTTGTCCTGGAATCGGAAAAGAAGTCACCTGCTCATCGTCATCGAAGTGCTCGTCTGTTTCCTCGTGCTCTTTGGGGTCACGACCTTGGGAATGTATTATTTCGACAATTATCGCCGGCCCCTCGGGTTCGACTACCGGAACGTCTGGTCGGTGGCAGTTTCCCTGGCGACACAGGCCAGCGGTGATGAAGCGGAACTGGCCGGGTTTTCATCTCAGCTCACGAACGCGCTCGAAGACCTGGAGCGGGTGGAGACAGTGAGCCTGATCAGCTTCTCGCCGTGGACTATGAGTAACTGGACTTCAGAAGTGGAGTATCGAGGGAAGCGCTTCGAAGTGCCTCAAAACCTGGGCTCCGACAATCTCAAGGACGTTCTCGGCCTGCAGGTCGTTGAAGGCCGCTGGTTCAGCAAAGAAGACGACGGAATGGACTGGAAGCCCGCCGTCATCAATGAGTCTCTCCAGCGAAAGCTCTTCAATGGGGAAGATCCCATTGGAAAGGTGATTTCGGCCCCTGACGATCAGCCGGAGTACCGGGTGGTGGGGGTGATCAACGACTTCCGGAAGGACGGGGAGTTTTCCGGAGACCGCGATTACGTGTTCAAGCGGCTGACTCACGACGACGGCAACCGATACGAACTGCTCGTAAAGCTGAAGCCCGGGACTCCGGTGTCATTCGAGGAAACGCTGGCCGATCGGTTGTACGCAGTCAGGCCGGACTGGGGTTTTGACATTGAGCCGCTCGACCAAATGAGAGAATCAAACAACCGGTTCAGACTGGTTCCTCTGATTGCGGCAGGCATCGTCGAGGCTTTCCTGCTTCTCATGGTTGCGTTGGGGTTGATCGGGGTGGTTTGGCAGAATGTATCCCAGCGAACTTCCGAATTGGGATTGCGTCGGGCGCTCGGGGCGTCAGCAGGCTGGATCTACTGGCAAATCTCCGGAGAATTGCTGGTGATCACCTCGTTGGGCTTGGCGATTGGAGTACTCTTCGTCGCCCAACTTCCTCTCCTCGACCTCTTGCCGTTCGTCAGTCCCAGGGTCTATCTCTATGGACTGGTCCTGTCGGTGGTACTGGTCTATGGCTTGACCATCGCGTGCTGCGTTTACCCAAGCCGTCTCGCGACCAGGATCATGCCTGCAGAGGCTCTGCACTGGGAGTAGTTTCAAGGAACAGACCGCGATGATTCTTGTTGTTGATGACGACAATTCGGTGACGACCTCGGTTTGTCTCCTGCTCAAACAGGAAGGCCTGGTTGCCAGGGCGGCTTCCGATCCTGGCGAGGCACTGCGGGTGATCAAAGGATCAAGGGTTGAACTGGTGATCCAGGATATGAACTTCTCCCGGGATACCAGCGGTGCGGAAGGGCTTGCACTGCTCGAGGAGATCAAGAAGATTCGTCCCGACCTGCCCGTTGTCCTGCTCACGGCATGGGGTTCGATCAATCTGGCCGTCCAGGGCATCAAGAAAGGCGCCAGCGATTTCATGACCAAGCCCTGGTCCAACCAGCAATTGCGGCAGACCGTTTCGACGACCCTTGGCCTTGCCCGGACGTCTGACACCGCGGGAAAACGCCAGCCCGGAAGGAGCCGGTCGGAACTGGATGAACGGTACGATTTTGGCAGGATAATCGGCCGTGACCCCCGCTTCCTCAAGATCCTGGAAGTGATCGGACGCGTCAGCGCAACCGATGCATCGATCCTGATTACCGGCGAAAGCGGGACCGGCAAAGAAATGATCGCCGAAGCGATTCATTTGAACAGCCTCCGCAGGGAAGGGCCGTTCGTGAAGGTCAACCTCGGAGGGATCTCCTCGACGCTGTTCGAAAGTGAGATGTTTGGACACGTTCGAGGGGCGTACACTGACGCCTACCACGACCGAAAAGGGCGTTTCGCCCTGGCGAATTCCGGGACCATCTTCCTGGACGAAATCGGAGACCTCGACCTCAATGCCCAGGTCAAACTGCTCCGCGTTCTCCAGGACCGGACCTACGAAGTGCTCGGGACGAGCGCTCCCCTCAGCCTCGACGTGAGAGTCGTTTCGGCCACCAACCGAAACTTGGCTGAAATGGTGGAGCGGGGCGAGTTCCGGGAAGATCTCCTTTACCGATTGAACCTGATCTCGGTCAATCTCCCGCCACTGCGCGAGCGACCCGGGGACATCCCGCTTCTGGTCCGGCACTTTCTCGATAACCTCAGTCAGGTTCACCGTCGGGGACCGGTCCGGGTCGAGGAGTCGGCGATGGGATGGCTCCGCTGTCAGAGTTGGCCGGGAAACATTCGCCAGCTGCGGCAGTTGATTGAGCGGACCATGCTGGTCACGGAGAAGGATGTGTTCTCGGTGGAAGATTTCTCGATTACCTCCCAGGTGGAGATGTCGGGCCGATCGAAAGATTTTCTGCCGACGGCGGGCAGTATGACGATGGAGGAAATCGAGCGGGCGATGATCGTAAAGTGCCTCGATGCCTATGCAGGCAATGTCTCGAAGGTCGCCGAAGCATTGGGATTGAGCCGCGCCGCTCTTTATCGCCGCTTCGAAAAGTACGGACTCAGCCCGTGAGCCTTCAGCGCAAGCTTGTCATTTACGTGATCGTGCTTCATCTCTTCCTCGCGGCGGCTGCAATGTACGTTTTTGCGGACCGGCGACCCTGGCTGCTGATCGTCGAACTGGGCCTGGCGGTCTCGACTGCGGTGGGATTCCGACTCATCCACCGCCTGTTCGTACCTCTCGACCTGATTCAGACCGGCGCCGAGTTGATTGGTGAAAAGGACTTCACTTCCAAGTTCCTCGAAACCGGCCAACCCGAGATGGACCGGCTGATTGATGTCTACAACCGGATGATCGAGCAACTGAGGGAGGAGCGGACCCGGCTGAGGGAACAGCACTATTTCATGGACAAAATCCTTGCGGTCAGTCCTGCGGGCGTGCTCACCTTCGACTTTGACGGTCGGGTTGCCCTGGCTAATCCCAGTGCCGAGAAGCTCCTGCAGTTGCCCGCGGAAACGCTCCACGGAAAGACCCTGCAGTCCCTGGGCAGCCCGTTCGCCGATGCGCTTGCCGAGTTGTCGCTCGGGGAGTCCCAGGTCCTGCCGCTGCACGGAAGCCGCCGGATCCGGTGCCTCAAGGCGAACTTCCTCGACCAGGGCTTTGCACGGGAGTTCGTTACCATGGAGGAACTCACCGAAGAACTGAGGCTGAGTGAGAAAGCAGCCTACGAAAAACTGATCCGAATGATGTCTCACGAGGTGAACAACTCGGTCGGAGCGGTGCGCTCTCTCCTGATTTCCAGCATGAACTACGAGGACCAGCTGTCGCCCGAGGACCGGGGAGACTTCTCCAACGCAATGGCCGTAGCAATTTCAAGAGTGGAGAACCTGTCTGAGTTCATGAACCGCTTCGCCCAGGTCGTTCGCCTTCCGGGACCTGAGAAGAGACCTTGCGATCTGCATGAACTGCTGAAGGATCTCGAGACCCTTCTCGAGCCGTGGAGCCGGGAAGCGAAGGTTCAGTGGATATGGATGGTCGAGGAGCTGGTTCCGCCGATCCCGATGGACAAGAACCAGATCGAGCAGGTCTTTCTGAATGTCTTCAAGAACGCCCTCGAGGCGATCGGGGAAGAAGGGACGATCGGCGTCCGCATCGGGTGCAGAGAGGATCGTTACTTTGTGGCGATCGAGGATTCGGGCGAGGACCTGGACCCTGAAGTGCAAAAGAACCTCTTCACCCCGTTTTTCAGCACCAAGAAGAACGGGCAGGGAATTGGGCTCACACTGATCCGGGAGATCCTGGTTCGCCACGGATTCGAGTTCTTCCTCGATCGCCCTCCCGGCGGCCCCACCCAGTTCGTGGTCTATTTTTGACCTGAGATACGCCTATATCGTGCATTCGTCAGATTCCTGGGAGGTCGAAATCTGGTTGAGAAATTTGGATTTTCCACAATCGGTGGAAAAGCCTGTGTGAAAGTTGTGTAAGTAGTGTGACGAAATTGACGAAATTCAGCACCGGTCGGAACCTCCTGAAAACAGGGACTTTTGCACAATCCTTGTGCAACCCTCCGGGGTTCAAAAAAGCCTTTGCCGGCGCGCCTGGTGGAGATAACATGCACCTCGGTCCCAAAAGGTAAACGCAGTTGGCGGATACCAAAAGAGGCAGCGACCTCGGGACGTTCGGTAGCGAAGCATCTTCACCGTCGCTTTTCTGCCGGAGGTCAGGCGGATCAGGCGAGTCGCTTCGAAAGAAGCAGCTTTCCCGGTAGGCCACGCGTCAGCCCTGAATTTCAAGGTTGATTCGGTGAGGTTGTTTTGCCCGCATGGGAAGGGCCGGAACCGGTCGATCGAAAGGTCGATCTGGGAAGTCCGAAGCCGATCGGTTTTCTTCGGAGAACCGGGACGCCAAGGCCGGCATACGGAGACAGGAGCAATCCTGGGTCTGCAATGTCGGGTCTGCACCCAACGGGTAAAGTGAGCCTGTCAATCGAGAGACTGGCGGGTGAACGGCTTCGAACGAAGTCTCGGGCAGACCGGGTCTTCCGGAGAGGAGGTCTTCGGGTTTCTTCCCCGGTGAGCGATGGTTTGCTGGTCGGCGAGGGATTCGGCCTGGGCACTTCAGCCGCAAGGTTGAGGCAACAGGTTGAGTCAGTTGCCGGACACTCGGTGAGGATTGATTAACCACTGTCCTTACTTGAGTGAGAGGCTTTCGGTCTGACAACTTGCGGATATCATTTGGGACCTTTTCTTTTGCCCTGGATCAGGGGACCGTCAGTTCCAGTCGATGCAGATGGCGTTTGTGGAATTGGAAGGCCTGGTAGAGGGGCTCCGAACCGTAGCGGACATCCGGAGTGTAATAGAAGGTCCACGACTCGTTGTCCAGCAGGAGCCTGATTCTTGTCCCTGACGGGGCATCTGCGGACATCTCGATGAGGCTGGTTCGTTCCTGGGCGCCCGTCCACTCCAACTGCTTTTGCTCCTCGATGTCCGCCGCTACCGTGATCCAGGGCGAATCGCTCAACGCCTTGCAGCGGTACCAGTTGTTCTTGTCAAAGGGATCCAGCCCCTGTTGGATCTGGACCCATACCGTGGCCTGTTCGCCCGGCTCCAGCCTTCCATTCCCGTTTCCGCGCCCCTCTGTCACCGGCCTCTCGATCGCACTGCCGCCTCCCTGGTTCCCTTTCTGGTGGAAGACGTTGAACGTGATTGACCGCCCGTCCAGAATCTCGAACTTAAGAGGGGCGGGAACGTCCTCGGGCACAACCATGACGTCATAGTCGATCGCCGTTTCGTACCAACCGTCATAAATGAGTTTCAGATGAAGGCGGGCCCGCTCGAGATAACCTTCCCCCGCTGTGAACCGGGCACGCAGTTCCGGGCGGATGGTCGTCGCCGCGCCGAGCGAATCAACGGCAAACCGGGGCGTGAGGATCTCCACGGTGGGGTATTCGCTCGTCAGTTCCCCTTCGACGCGGTCCATGACGGTGGTTCTCGGGTTGTAGACCGGAAGAGCGAGTGTGACGGCCGTCCCGGCCTGGGCTCGAACCAGGGGCTCTTTCCCGGGGAGAACCACCGGGGGTTCGGCGCCGGTTCCCGGCCCCGAGAGGCTGACCTGATGGCCGCTCCCGTCAACCTGGAAGTGAATCCGGCCCTGGTGATCCGACCGTACCTGCAGGCTCGTGACGTGGTTGTCGGACAGGGCAAGGTCGGTAAGGGTGTAGTCCTGGTCGGGCCGATAGAGAGGTGCTGTGGTTACGCTGATGGAGACGTCGGCAGGAGGACCGTCCGGCGCCCAGCGCCGGGTCCGAATTCTCATGCCGCTCTGCCGGACATTCTCGAGATAGGTGAAGGCAGGTCCGGCGGCGGCGACCTCCGCGGACAAGCCCCAGGCCTGGAAGCTGCGATAGGCGCTGCAGTAGCTCCAGAGTTCCGGAACGTTGTCGAGCCAGGACTCGGAGAAGGCCGTCATGTGAAACCGGAATGTCTCTTCGATAGAGGTTGCGGCGTGGCGGTGAAACTCGTCCCGCCGGTACTCGAAGTCAACGGCGTGGTCCCTCGAGTAGGCGTCACGGGTCTCTTCGTGGTATTGGCTGATGAAGTCCCCGCTTGCCCGAACGAGGCGGACCCGGGACTGCCGGTGGCTCGAGACGTGATCCTTGGGACGCCAGAGGATCCGCCGACCCGGCTCTCCCACGTAGAATTCCGGCCCCGGGTTGAAGGCAGAGGCGCTCCCGACCAGGTCGGGATACCTCGCACTGAGATAGAGGCTCATGAACCCGCCCATGCTGAGCCCGCAGGTGGCCCGGTGGCGGCGATCGGTCAGCGTCCGGTAGTTCCCGTCAATGTGGTTCACCAGCTCCAGGAAGTACTCGCCAAAGTCAAACTGGCCTCCCTCCTTGCGGACGTCCCAGGGGGACCCTCCGTAGAAGCCGGTGTAGTCGCGGGCCACGTAGCCGTCTACAGAGACGACGATAACGGGGTTCTCGGCGACGAACGCAGCGATCCGGGGCACGGTGTCGCGCCCGTTGTCGTAGCGCTCCAGGGTATAGCGGTCGCTGTGACCGTGGAAGTAGTAGATCACGGGATAGTTGCGATTCGACGTGCCGTAATCGGCGGGGAGGAAAATCCGGTAGTTCCGTTCTTCTCCGAAGACCGCCGAGTGGTGGAACCGATCAAAGAAAGGACGTTCGGTGCCCAGGACACTGGACACAGCCATTCCGGCGACGAGAATGATGGACCATCGTGACATGTTCTCCATTGTGAACGTTCCCGCGTGTCTATGCTAATGCGATCAAGACGGCTTTTTTGTTAAATTCACTGGATGAAAGTTGCAACCATTACCACGAAGCGCGGGCCGATCAAGCTCGAACTGTTCGAAGACAAGGCACCTGACACGTGTGCCAATTTTGAGAAACTGGCCGGCGATGGCTTTTACGATGGCCTTACCTTTCACCGCGTGATCAAGGACTTCATGATCCAGGCGGGCTGCCCCCGGGGCACGGGAACGGGAGGCCCCGGATATACCTTCCCCGACGAGTTCCATCCCGATCTCAAGCATGACGGCCCCGGCATCCTGTCGATGGCCAATGCCGGTCCGAACACCAACGGTTCCCAGTTCTTCATCACTCACGTGCAGACCCCCTGGCTCGATGGCAAACACTCGGTATTCGGCCGGGTCATCGAGGGCCTGGATGTGGTTGAGAGCATCCAGCAGGAAGACGTGATGGAGAAGGTCGAGATCTCCGTCGAGGACTAGCCGGACCTTCAGGAGACGCACTGGCAGTTGACTTGAGCCCGGGTGCATCCGGCTTTCCCGGGCTTGCTCGCCCTGGCGTTCCGGCGTTTCCATGCAGCGATCTTGATTGAAGCTTCAGGTGATCACCAAAAGGCTGAGGATCCAAACTGCTCCGGCTGCTACGCAGCCTTGAACCAGAGTCCCCAGGGTCTGGAGGTGATAGCCCTGTTTGACCGACAGGCCCGAGAGTTGGGTGACCACCCAGAAATAGCTGTCGTTGGCGTGGCTCACCACCATGGCTCCGGCTCCGATCGCGGTTACTACGAGCGCCCGGGCGGCCGGAGCGTCGAGACCAAATGAAGTCATCAAGGGAGCCATGATTCCAGCGGTTGTGATAATCGCGACCGTTCCGGAACCTTGGGCCGACTTGAGAGCGGCGGCAATGATGATCGGAAGCAGAATGCCGAGGTGGGCTCCGGAAAGCTGGTGACCAACCACGG
Organism: uncultured Acidobacteriota bacterium; assembly: GCA_963777605.1. Lineage (GTDB taxonomy): Bacteria > Acidobacteriota > UBA6911 > RPQK01 > JAPXNP01 > CAVZRV01. The sequence goes on along the minus strand of CAVZRV010000015.1, from coordinate 146,207 downwards.
CGGCAATGCCCGATTCCTGGAGGACTCGTCCAAAGGCCCCGCCCGCAGCCGTGATCACGATGATGCCGGTTACCGAAGTCACGGCTTCTCCCACCCAACCCCCGGTCGAAAGCATGAAGCGTTCGAGCTTCGCCGGCAGCGTGAAAGCGATCAGCACGCCGATCAGCAGCGCCACTACCGGTTGTCCGAAAAAGGTGACCGCACTGTTGACCGTGCTTCCGCCGGGCAGGGAAGTCACTTGTGCGATCGATCGAAGAAGAATCAGAATCAGCGGCAACAGGATCGGGACCAGCGAACGCCCGGCGGAAGGCGCATTGGCTTTGTCCGGGCGATCGTCCGACTGAGGGTTGTCCACTCCGGGCGTCCTGACCCGGGCAGCGACGGTTACAGCGAAGAGCCAGCCCGCAAACAGTCCGACTGCGCTTGCCAGGAGACCGAACAGAATCACCAGCCCCAGGTCGGCGTCCAGGGCGGCGGCAGCGGCTAGCGGACCGGGTGTTGGCGGGACCATGGAATGGGTGGCCAGGAGCCCGAGGCTGAGGGCAATCGCCGAAGCCGCCAGCGGTACGCCGGCTCGGCGCGATAGCGACCGGTTCAGGGGTGCCAGTATGACAAACCCGGAATCACAGAATACCGGAATGCTGACGATGCTCCCGATAATTCCCATGGCCAGGGGGACGTGACGGGCACCGGTCAGGTTCAACACTTTCTCCGCCAGTCGGTGGGCGCCTCCGGATTTCTCCAGGAACGTGCCGATGATCCCGCCCGCAAGAATGACAATTCCGATCCCGGCAACCGTGGAACCGAACCCCTGGTTCACGGCGTCGACTACCTCGACCAGACTGAGCCTGCCGCTCAGGATGCCGTAGCCGAAAGCGGCACCGAGAAGAGCCAGGAAGGGATGAACTCTCAGAGTTGCCGTCAGGAGGATGATCGCGAGGACGGCAACTACCAGCAAAATCAGCAACCACACAACCTTAAAGCCTTTCAGCCCCACTTGGCAAAGGGACCGGATGAGTTTGTCTGACAGGTCTGACAGGTCCGACTAGTCAAACTCAGGTGCGCGGAGGAGATGATCCGCCGACTGGGCCTGCCTGGCAGTCCGCCATGCTAATCTCTTCGCTGCAACTTTTTGAAGAAATGGGTGGTTAAGGCTATTAGAATCAAGGACTCCATCGAGGCTGTTCCCGGAGGGATGATGGTGGTTCCCCTGCTCGCAGGGGCTGCGATCAACACGTTCGTTCCCCAGTTGCTGGCCATCGGGGGTTTTACGACCGCGCTGGCCCGGGGCGCCCCCGCCCTTATCGGGGCGTTCCTGCTCTGCATGGGAGCGGGTATTACTTTCCGCACCGCCCCCCGCGCCCTGAAGACGGGGTTGGTTGTTACGGCAACGAAGTTCCTGGTCGGAGTCGGGCTCGGACTTGCGGTCGCATTCCTGTTTGGGGACAAGGGGCTTTGGGGGTTGTCTTCGCTCGCCGTAATCGCCGCCATGACCAATACCAACGGTGGTCTCTATGCCGCCCTGGCCGGCGAGTTCGGGGACGAATCCGAGGTTGGGGCCATTGCCGTGATCTCAATTAACGATGGCCCCTTTCTGACCATGGTTGCGCTGGGCGCGGCAGGAATGGCGAAAATTCCGTTGATGGGTCTTGTAGCGGTGATCGCTCCCATTGTGATCGGGATGGTGCTCGGGAACCTGGATCCGCGAATGCGGGAAATGCTGCAGAAAGGTGGCCCGGTGTTGATTCCCTTCTTTGCTTTTGCCCTGGGGGCCGGGATTGACTTCATGAACCTCCTCGAAGCCGGGTTCCCGGGTGTTCTGCTCGGATTCATGACGACCGTGATCGGCGGGATCTTTAACATCCTGGCCGACCGGGCTTCCGGCGGTAGTGGAGTCGCCGGGGCGGCTGCCTCGAGTACAGCGGGTAACGCGGTTGCCACGCCCGAAGCGGTGGCCCTGGTAGACCCTTCACTGCGATCGCTTGCTGCCGCCGCGACTCCCCAGGTCGCCGCCTCTACGGTGACTACCGCGCTGCTGACCCCACTGCTCACCTCTCTCATCGCACGCCGCCGAAGGCGCCCCAGCGTAGGATAAGCGTCCCCGAGGGTGTCTCGTGATCGAAGCCGCCTGCTTTGGCCAATTCCGACCTGTTCCCGAGGCAGTGCCAATTTGCACTGCAGTGCGCGAAGGAGCCATGCCCACAGGACAACCTGGGAAGGTCGTCCTGCCGCCCTCCGGTGTTGGGACTCAAGCCGGCGCTTTCGCGGCGGTTCCCGCTATACTAGTGTCCTGTCAGGACAGTGGACTCTTTCTCAGGGACCGCCTCGCGGGAGGCCAGCGGGTACAAGGAGCGATGTAGCGTGAAACCACTGATTGCACTCACCATGGGTGACGTCAACGGCGTCGGGCCGGAGATTTTCGCCAAGGTACTGGCGATGAAAGACCTGCGTCGGTCTACCCGGATGGTCGTTTTCGGCGACCTCGACGCCTACAGCAGCTGTCGCCGGTTTGCTGAGGGGACTCCCGATCCCTGTCCCGTTGGCAGCATCGAGGACGCTTTGCGGGTGGATGAAAATCAAGTCCCGGTCCTCGACGGTGGCTGGAAGGCGCCGGTTCGTCGTCCGGGGGTGCTCGATCCGGAAGCCGGACGCTGTGCCGTGGAGTGGGTCCGCACGGCGGCACGGCTGGCGGTCGAGAGTTCGGTGGACGCGATTGTGACGGGGCCGCTCAACAAGGAGGCCATCCACCGGGCGGGTTACGGGTATGCCGGCCACACCGAGTTGCTTGCCGAGACCACCGGCACTCGGAACTACCGGATGGGCCTCTTCTCGCACAACATGAGGGTCGTTCACAACTCGACTCATTGTTCCCTTCGGGAGGCGATTCAGTTGGCCCACATGGAGCGGATTCTGACCACCCTTCAGATTGCGGCCCAGGCGCTGGAGCGGTTGGGGATTGAGAAGGGCCGGATCGCTGTCTGCGGCCTGAACCCGCATGCCGGCGAGGGGGGTGCTTTTGGAAACGAGGAAATCGACGAGATTGTTCCGGCGATCGAGTCGGCTCTGCAGGAGGGCCTGCAATGTTCGGGACCTTATCCGGCAGATACCATTTTCAACCGGATGAGAGGCGGGGACTTCGAGATGGTCATCGCCATGTATCACGACCAGGGGCACGGACCGATGAAGCTGGTGGCGATGGACGAGTCGGTCAACGTGACCCTGGGGATTCCGATCGTCCGAACTTCGGTTGACCACGGCACCGCCTTCGACATCGCAGGTACCGGGAAGGCGAGACCGGACAGCCTGGTCCAGGCGATTCAATTGGCGGTTCGCTTCACCCGGAATGACTAGATGGCTCCCCGTTCGGAGATGACTGAACTCGTTCTTCCCTTCGGCGACGGAACCATCCGGGCATCTGTCGAGGAGCGTCACCTGATCGGTCAATTTTCTCCGCAACCGACGGGTCCCTGCTCCGACGTTGGGGCCGAGTTGAGGCGGGCCCTCGATCAGCCGATTGCCCAGTCTCACCTGCATGACCTGGTTCGGAATCGCCGGAACGTCCTGCTCGTCGCCGACGACATGACCCGGCTCACCCCGGTCGATCGGATTTGCCTGGAATTGTTGGAAGAACTCAACCGGGCCGGCGTCGGCGACAACCAGGTCGAAGTCCTGATTGCCCTGGGAACTCACCGTCGCATGACTTCGAGCGAGATTGAAACCAGGTTTGGCGCTGAAGTCCTCCGCCGCGTGCCGGTCTACAACCATCCGTGGCAGGAGGAGGGGGAACTGGTCGGCCTGGGCGACTCCTCGAACGGTACCCCGGTCAGCGTTTGCGGCCGCGCCCTTGAGGCGGACGTGGTAATCGGAATCGGCAGCATTGTTCCTCACCACATTCCGGGCTTTTCCGGTGGAGGCAAGATCATTCAGCCGGGAATCACCGGGGCCGAAACCACCGGGGCAACTCACCTCCTGAGTACCCGTGCTGAATCCTCCTACCTTGGGCAGTTGGAGAACCCGGTTCGGGCGGAAATGGAGGAGATCGCCGAGCGGGTCGGGCTTTCGGCGGTTCTGAACTGCGTGCTGAACGCTTCCGGGGAACTGGTAAGAGCGTTCTACGGAGACCCCCGACAGGCATTCCGGGAGGGTGCTGCGTTCGCCCGCCGGATCTACGGAGCCCGGGTCCCGCGCCGCGCCGACATAGTCGTCGCGGGATCCTGCCCCTGTGACATTGAATTCTGGCAGGCTCACAAGTCTCTTTACCCCGCCGACATGACGGTTCGCGCCGGTGGGACAATCATTTTGGTGACTCCCTGTCCGGAGGGGGTAAGCCAGACCCATTGCGAGATGTTGAACTACACCTCGAAACCATCCGCCGAGATCCTCGACCTGGTTGAACGGGGTAAAATCGCGGACCGAGTTTCCGGCGCCCTGGCGCTGGCGTGGGCCCGGGTTCGCGAGCACGCCGCAGTCTCTCTGGTGAGCCCCGGGATCAGCAAAGAGGATGCAAGGGCTCTTGGGTTCCGTCCCTTCAGTTGCCTGCAGGATGCGCTCGGAGAAGCATCAAGGAGGCAGGGATTGGGGGCGACGGTGCTGGCTTTGACCCATGCCCCGGACACACTGCCGATCGTCGGAACATGAAAAGTCCCGAGATCCTGATCATTGCCGATGACCTGACCGGTGCCGCGGACGCGGCGGCCGCTGTGGCTGCGAAGGGCTTGCGAGTGCTGATTCCGTTCGAGTGGCTCTCCTCTGAAGCCGTGGACTGCCTGGTTCTGACGACCGACAGCCGCGATCTGGACCGAGACTCCGCAACCGGACGGGTCCGCGAGCTTGTGTCCGGTTTGCAGAATTCCGGGATCCTCCCCGGTTCCCGGATTGTGTACAAGAAGATAGACTCGACGTTGAGAGGCCATCCGGGATCGGAGTTGTCGGCTCTTATGGAATCGTCGGGACTGGACAGCGCTCTGATCGCACCCGCTTTTCCGGCGCAGGGACGAACGACCGTTGGTGGCTGCCAGTACGTTTACGGGGTCCGTCTGGATCGGACCGGGTTTGCAAAGGACGCTGGAGAATGTGATCTCAGGCGGCTCTGCGGGCACATCTCTGAAGCGGTGTTGACCGTTGACCTTGGCCGGGTGCGCTCCCTCGAGGCTGGACTGGAGGGGGCTCTCGCGGGGCCGTCTTCCGTTCTCGTGATTGCGGATGCCGAAACCGATGCCGATCTTCGACGCCTGGCCGTGTGGGGCCTTTCCGCCGGTCTTCGACTCTTCTGTGGGTCCGCGGGACTCATGGCGGCGCTCGTCGATGTGGGCGTTCAGAGCCGGCAGTCCGGGAGCCCGACGAGGCCGGAGCATCGAAGCGGCCCGGTGCTCGTTGTTGCTGGGAGCCGTCATCCTCAGACCCGGGCCCAGGTTCAGCGCCTGGGCGAGGGCGGGAGTGTCGTTTTTCAGGTGCCCGGGCCCGATGAGATGACCCTGGGCATGCGAGACCTTGAGGAACGGGCGCGCAAACTCCTGCTTGAGGGGAACGATGTGGTTTTTTCGGCCGGAGGGGGGGGTGACGAGGCTCCCAACTGTCCCGACGTAGTCCTCTTCCTGGGGGAGTTGGTCCGTCGCATCGTTCCGGGAATTCCCCTGGGAGGGCTGGTAATGACGGGTGGCGACACGGCCCGGGCGGTCTGCGGGGCACTCGGGGTCGTGGCAATCCGGGTCCTGGGTGAAGTCCTTCCCGGAATCCCTTGTGGGGAATTGAGGGGAGGACTCTGCCCCTCTTTGCCGGTCGTGACCAAAGCCGGCGGATTTGGACAGGCAGAATCCCTCGAACAGGTGCTTCGCTTCCTGCGGGAGGAAGACGGCTCTGCCCGGGCTTGAATCCGAGGCACGGCTCCCGGTCATGCTCCTTCCGGCGCTTCTTTCCTTCCAGGATCAAGGTCGTGATGAACTGGTTCGAAGAGATGAACTTCCGCACGGAGTGAGGGTTCTGGCGGCCCGGAGTTACTGCTGGAAACCGCGACACCTTTGGATTAGAGTGCATCCCTGATGGATTGGAACTTACTCTCGATCGTTTCCGCGTTTACTCCTTTCCCGGTCTCGGCCCACACGGACCGGAAGTACCGTGTGGGCTTTTTTCTCCGCCTGGTGCGCTGTTTTCTGGGGCTGTCTCTGTTGGCGCTGACGATTTCCTGTGGCGAGACCGGAACGGAGTCCGGGACGGGTCCACTGGCGACCGAGACACCGGTCGAGGTCTCAGGCGTAGTCGTGGAACACAGCCCCGCCTCGACGGGCATCTACCTGGGTTCCCCGGGAATTGCGATTCTTCCCAACGGTGACTACCTGGCCAAGTGTGACGAGTTCGGCCCGGGTTCGACGCAGGACGAGTCGGCGGTGACCCGGATGTTTCGCTCCCGGGATAAGGGCCGGAACTGGGCCCGGGAGGCGGACGTGAAGGGGCTCTTCTGGGCCAGCGTGTTCGTCCACCGGGGAGATGTCTACCTGATGGGGACCACACGGCAAAACGGGTATGCGGTGATTCTCCGCTCGAGTGACAACGGCCAAACCTGGACTAAACCGGTTGACGAGCAGTCGGGATTGCTGCGGTCGGACGGGTCCTATCACTGTGCTCCGGTTCCCGTGGTATTTCACGAGGGCCGCCTCTGGCGTGCCATGGAGGATGCCATGGGGCCGGATGGCTGGGGCAGTCACTTCCGCGCGTTCATGATGTCGATTCCCGAAGACGCGGACCTCCTGCGGGCGGAGAACTGGACCTTGAGCAATCGCATCGGCAGGAATCCCGAATGGTTGTCCGGGCGTTTTGGTGGATGGCTGGAGGGGAATGCCGTGGTGGCTCCCGGTGGCGGGGTCGTCGATTTCCTTCGAGTCGATTATCGTCCGGAAGGTGGAAAAGCGGCCCTGATCCAGATCAGCGCGGACGGGACGACGGCCTCGTTCGATCCCGACTCGGGATTCATTGCGTTCCCGGGAGGGTGCAAGAAGTTCACTATCCGTTTCGACTCTGATAGCGGCCTTTACTGGTCTCTCACCAACTTCGTCCCGCCTTCCGAGGTCAACGACAACCCGGAACGGACGCGAAATACCGTCGCATTGGTTTCCTCTCCAGATCTTCGCAACTGGGAAGTTCGCAGCATCCCCCTCTACTATCCCGACCGTGAGCATCATGGGTTTCAGTACCTGGACTGGCTGTTCGAAGGAAATGACCTGATCGCGCTGAGCCGGACAGCCTTCGACGACGGGGAGGGTGGCGCTCACAACCAGCACGACGCGAACTTCCTGACCTTCCACCGATTCCGGAACTTCAGGGAACTCTCGATGGCTGATTCGGTGGTGCCGCCCTCCACACTCGGGATGGAGCCGTGACTGACCTCTCGGAGATTTCGGGGCGCAGGCTTCGCTAAGACTCGAGTCCCTCAAGCGTCCCCGGGGTGAGCCTGTTGCCGCTCAGGAATTGTCAGCACCCACGGACACTTTGCCGACGGAGGGACCGCGGTTCGGGCTCTGTGGAACCCACCAATTCATCTCGTTGCCCTTGACCCAGATGTTCGAGAGGTAGTAGCTGTCTCCGACTTTCTCGAACTCCAGCGTGGACCGGTCCACCGGATTCGGAGTATCTTCCGGGTTGGTCACGAATTCGGCCGAGTAGCGCCCGTCCTTGCTCCTGATCATCCAGATGTTATCGGTTTCCATATGAACCCGCCTGAGTTGGTAATTTGCGGCGGGCAACACGGTGTTGTCGACCTCGAACGCAAAAGGCACCTTGACGTTGATGACCGTGGTGGAACTCGCAAATGCCGGAACGATCGAAAACGCCATGAATACCAAAACTGCCAGAAATGTCTTAAGTCGCATTGTTTTTCTCCTAAGATGCATGGGAGGTAGCCTGCTGCAGGTCCTCCCGTTATTTTCAATAGTCAGGAAAGCACGAGGCGTTCCAGAGTTTCCTGAGCGCTGAAACCCACTGAACACGTACTTTTGGGCCTTGGAAGCTGACTTGAGGAACGCCTCGGTGTGGCAGTTTTGTCGGTTCTTGCCGAGGCAGGATTGACCCGCCCCGGCCTTGGCATCAGAATGTCACGAGGTTCCTGAGAGGCGATTCCGGGATGGCGGGGCGATGTGCATGCGACGATGTCGGACCGCCCGGATTTCAGTGTGCACGGTTCAGATGGGGAAGGAGTTAACCATGAAAGTGATCCTTCGAGGCGTGTTGATAGTGGTCGTGGCCCTGGCGGCGGCCTGCCTGGGACCGGGTTCGGTCTCGCAATCTCCGGGAAATACGCTCTACTACGTGGACTCGCTCTCGGGCGACGACGGCAACTCGGGCCGGTCCTCCGATCTGGCATGGAAGACTCTTGATCCGGTCAATGAGACCGCATTCGCGTCGGGTGACAAGATCCTTTTCAAGGCAGGAAGCCGATATTCCGGCCGGCTTGCGCCAAAGGGTTCGGGTAGCGAGTCTGCGCCGGTTGTCGTGGGTGTCTACGGCGACGGCCCGCGTCCACGCATCGATGCTGAAGGGCGCTATGGGGAAGCGTTGCTTCTGAATAACCAGGAATACTGGGAAGTCAGCGGCCTGGAGTTGACGAACGAGGGCAGGGAACGGGTTCCCTTTCGATACGGTGTCAGAGTCGCAGCCTGGGACTTTGGGATCGTGCACCACATCTACCTGAAGGACCTGTTCGTGCACGATGTCAACGGATCTCTGATCAAGGAGGACCGGGGTGAGGGACACGGAATCCTCTGGGAGAACGGCGGCAAGAGGATTCCCAGCCGGTTTGATGGTCTGCGGATTGAGAAATGTCACCTGCTCCGAACCGATCGCAACGGCATCAGCGGCTACAGTGAGAACTCCGACCGCGAGTCCTGGTTCCCCAGCCTCAACGTCGTTATCCGGGAGAACCTCCTGCAGGACATTGGGGGCGACGGGATCAAGGTCTGGGGCTGCGACGGTGCTGTCGTCGAACACAATCGGCTCGAGGGAGGGCGTACTCGCTGTGACGACTATGCGGCGGGGATCTGGCCCTGGAGCAGTGACAACACGTTGATCCAGTTCAACGAGGTCAGCGGCGTGAAAGGCACCAAGGACGGCCAGGCGTTTGATTCCGACGGGAACTGCATGAACACGATCTTCCAGTACAACTACAGTCACGACAACGAAGGTGGATTCATGCTGATTTGTTCGAGCGGAAACTGGAAGCTGCCACGGATGGTTCCGAATACCGGAACCATCGTTCGCTACAACATCAGCCAGGGCGACCAGGTCCGGACCTTTCACATTGCCGGAACGATAGAAGACGCGCAAATTTACAACAACGTCTTTTACGTGAGCAAGGATCAGATGGTGGACGTGCTTCTCTTCTCCGACTGGGACGGTTGGTCTCAAGGAGTCTCCTTCGAGAACAATATCGTTTACTCGGAAGGGACAGCCCGCTATCGACATGCAACTGCCCGGATTGAAGACGGACTCTTCAAAACTGAGGATGGATTCGGCCTCAGCCTGAACAACCGGTTCGAGAACAATGTCTATTTCGGGAAACAGGAGGCTTTGCCTCCCGATGCTCGAGCCTATCGGAAAGATCCTCTCCTGGTTGACCCGGGTTCCGGCGGTACGGGTTTCGACTCACTCAACGGCTACCAATTGCAGGCCGCTTCTCCCTGCATTGACGCCGGTATCCAGATTGATGGAAACGGAGGGCGGGATTTCTGGGGAAACCCGGTGCCGGAAGAGGGTAAACCCGATATCGGGGCCAACGAGCGGCAGCCGAAGTGACGGGAGTAGATTTCGGGCGGGCTGGGAAAGAAATCCGAATTGGGTGAGAATGCGCGCGCGGGGAGACAGAAAGATCAGGCGAGTACCGGAATGGGCAGTTCCGTCTACCTGGCGCTGATTTGCATTGTGGCCTCCCTCGGAGGACTTCTCTTCGGGTTCGATACGGCGGTGATCTCGGGGACATTCGGGTTCGTCGAGAAGCAGTTTGGCCTGAGCAAACTCCAGGTCGGGTGGTTCGGCAGTTCTGCCCTGGTTGGCTGTGTCTTCGGCGCAGCCGTGGCCGGGTACCTGGGTGACCGGTTCGGTCGCCGGCCGATTCTTAAGCTTTCGGCGCTCTTCTTCTTTGTGTCGGCGCTGTTCTCCGCTATACCACCTGATTTCACCATTCTGATCTGTGCCCGCATTATTGGAGGCTGGGGAGTCGGGATGGCTTCGGTCCTCGCACCCATGTTCATCTCGGAGTTCGTTCCCGCCCGGTCAAGAGGCCGCCTCGGTGGGCTCTATCAACTCTCGATCGTCGTCGGGATCCTGGCTGCTTACTCCTCAAACTGGCTTCTGTTGAGTCACGCCCAAAACAGCCCGGCGGCATTCGGGGGCGGAATCCTCAACTGGCTGCTGGTGTCCGAAGTCTGGCGGGGGATGTTCGGGGCGGAAATGATCCCGGCGGGCCTCTTCCTGATCCTCCTCTTCTGGGTCCCGGAAAGTCCTCGCTGGCTGGCCAAAGAGGGGCGGTTTGGAGCCGCCGAGGTTATCCTGGCCCGAGTCGGAGGTCGCGCCGAAGCGCGCAAATTGATTGAGGAAATCCGGACGGCGCTTGCCCATGAAGCCGGGACACTTCGCGAACTGGTGCGGCCCGGGTTGCGGATGGCGCTCCTGGTTGGAGTTGCGCTGTCCTTCTTCGGGCAGTTGACGGGCGTCAACATCGTCGTTTACTACGGGCCGACTGTTCTCCAGTACGCGGGATTCGAGAGGATCGGGGCCTTCCAGTTTCAGGTAGGGTTTGGACTCGTCAACCTGGTCTTCACGCTGGTGGCGCTCAGCGTCATCGACCGGCTGGGGCGACGGCCGCTGCTGATTGGGGGAATGAGTCTCGTCGCGGTTTCGCTGGCCGTTACCGGAATCCTCTTTTTCCTTGGGAACCCCCACTTCGTTGACATTTCCGGGACCCAAGCGCTGGTTCTGAGCCGTCCGCAGCTGGGCCCGTGGATCGCCCTCGTCCTGTGTGTCTACATGGCCTGCGTGGCGCTCTCGATCTGCGCGGTGATCTGGGTGCTGACGCCCGAGATTTTCCCGAACCGGGTCCGCGGGCGGGCCATGTCCGTAGCGACACTGGTCAACTGGGGCACCAACTCGGTCAGTGCTCTCCTGTTTCCCTGGTACGTTGCCCGGTACGGGATGCACGTGGGATTTTCTGACTTTCGCTCTGATTTGCTTCTGCGGGACCTGGTTCTTCTGGCGCTACGTCCCCGAGACCAAAGGGCGAACGCTGGAAGAAATCGAAGAATCCTGGGCACGATAGCGGAGAGTCAGTGGGGAGGGGCCGGCGCGAAAATCCAGGCTAAAGAGAACGTGACCCGAGATAACTCTGCGGCTCTTCCTCAATTCAATTGGAGGCCATCTTCGCAATCTCAGGTGGCGAGTTTCTTCGCGATCCCCGCGACATGGGCGCCCTGGTACCGGGCAATCTCCAGTTCATTCTGTGACGGCTGACGACTGTTGTCGCTCCCTGCAAGGGTACTCGCACCATAGGGGGACCCACCGGTGATTTCCTCCATGTTGAGCAGTCGCTGGCACGCATAGGGCACTCCCACCACGATCATGCCCTGGTGGAGGAGGGTGCTGTGGAACGAGGTGATCGTGGTTTCCTGGCCTCCGTGCTGGGTCGCCGTCGAGGTGAAGACGCTTCCCACCTTGCCAACCAGTTTGCCGCTGACCCATAGTTTCCCGGTCTGATCCAGGAAGTTGCGCATCTGGGCGCACATGTTGCCGAATCGCGTCGGCGTGCCGAAGATGATCGCGTCGTATTCCGGCAGTTCCTCCACGGTGGCGATCGGAGCGCTCTGGTCGAGCTTGGCTCCTGCCTTCTGCGCCGTTTCCTTCGGCATGAGTTCTTCTACCCGCTTGATTGTAGCCTCGACCCCTTCGACGCTGCGTACCCCTTCGGCGACTGCCTTCGCCATGGTTTCAATGTGCCCGTACATGCTGTAGTAAAGAATCAGTACGTTCGTCATTATTCAGCTCCCGAATTGTACGTTTTGAATTTTAAAGACCTTACTCTGATCATACCGACTCGGCGAGTGGCTTTCAGGCCAGTGAGAGATGTGGCCGGTTGGGAATCTGCGGAAACTTGTCTTTTATCGAGTATTTTTTCGCATTTTTGCCGACACGTTCGTTCTTAATAAGTGGGGTTTGGGGTTTGGCCCCCGCCGGAGGCTTTGCCCGGGGGACTCGTGCGCCCGCCGCCGCCGGATGATCCCCGCCCCGTCGTTCGGCGGCGGGAATCATTCGAAGGGTGAAACGTGGCGGAGGAGCTTTGAACTGCCGGACAAGATGGCACGGCGCGCAGAAATCGAATCTTGGCCCAACCCTCAGACGCGTGGAAGGTTGAACTTGAAACCGTGAATCCTGCATCCGCGGTAACAGGAACGGATATGATCCTTACCGGTCTCCGGTCTCCGGTCTCCGGTCTCCGGTCTCCGGTCTCCGGTCTCCGGTCTCCGGTCTCCGGTCTCCACCTTACCGGGGACTTCTGAGCGGATCGGGCCAGGCGATTTCGACCCCCTGTCTTTGAATCAATTCCTGGAACTCCTTGAGCAGGTCGTTGGTTCTCCGGACCTGCTGAGGTTCCTTTCGTTGCTCGAGGCAGTAACTCGCCAGGAAGCCGGCGGACTCGCCGATGTTCCACTCAACCGGGTGGAGCCGATAGCAGCCGTTGGTGATGTGGGTTGTTCCGATGTTCTTGCAGGCCGGGATGAGATTCCTGACTCTACGGGGGAGCAGGGCTCCCAGCGGAATCTGAAACGGGAGTGAACTGATGTCGATGTAGTTGTCTCCGCCCGTCGAAGGGTGGAGATCGATCCGGTAGCTCCCGATTCCGACGCTGTCGGGAAACCGTTCCGCCGTTACCGAGTCTTCGTCCAAACCGGTGGCTTCCATCCGGGCTCGTGTTCCCACGTGCTGCTCGAGAACGGTGAACTCGGATCGAATCCTCCTTGATTCGCGGATGTAGGGGCGTTTTGCCAGTCCGTGTGAGGTCCCCATGAGGTCGCCGCGCAGGCGCAGCCCCGGCCATCCCGCACCGCCATCGGGGCGCGGTGCTTCGGTCTGCAGCCAGTAGACCAGGGAAAAGCTCAGCTGTCGCGATTGCCCCAGGTGACGTTCGGTCTCATCCGGTGGTTGATCGATGATGCTCCCGAGCAGGTAATCGTTCTGGGGCCAGTTGACCACGGTGATCCCGGGACGATCATCGGTGAAGTTGCGCGGGTCGCAAAGCCTTCGGTAGACCCAGAAGCCGGGTTCGCGAGCGTCCGGAGTAGGGTCGAACCCCCGCGTGAAGGGTCCCAGGGTGATCGGATGGGTATAGGTCCAGCTGAGCAGCGGACCGGGCCAGGGCGGTTTCAGGTCCGGCCGGTAGTTCCTCCAGAAGTCGTACTCGCGGGGCTTGTCGATGGTGAAGTCGGCTCCGGGAGTGTAACTGAGGGCGAAGCACCAGGTGATGGACTGGACGTTCCCCGGCTGGTAAGACGCCGCCGCGTGAGGCTCTCCCGTTTCCGAACGGGCCTCCGCCCCGACGACATACTCGGTTCCGGTCAGGGGCAGCAGGTCGCCGGTCTCGGTTGCATCAACAAAGTAGTGTGCTTTGATGAGAACCCGAGAGCCTTCCAGTTGGTTTTCGAGCAGAACCGAATCAACTCGATCTCCCGTGGCATCGGCCTGGACCGGGCGGTGGTTCAGGAGGACTTGCAGCTGTCCGGAACTTCTGGCCGCGGCCAGGTAAGACTCGAGAACCGCCAGGGCGACGCGTGGCTCGTGACAGAGTCGAGAGACCCCACAGTTGCCGGGATTCAGGTCTGGGTCGGAGGCCGCGCGCGGGCTGAGCGGGTACCAGCGTCGGTAGTAGTCTCGGACGTCCTGGCGGAATTTCCGGTACGAAGCAGTCGAACCGAACTGCTCGATCCAAGGGTTTTCATCGGGCGGAACACCCTGCTGCGTGAGCTGTCCGCCGACCCAGTCGGTCTCTTCACTCAAAACAACCCGAAGCCCGGATCGAAGACAGGCGAGGGCGGCCGCTACCCCTCCCACGCCGCCACCGATGATGGCGACGTCGCAGGAGACTCTCGGCTCTCCATTTCCCACGTAAAGGCCTGCCGAAGGGAACCCCGGCCGCGACAGCCCGAGAACGGACAGGCCCCCGGCCGCATTCCTGAGAAACCGTCTGCGATTCACACTGCCCCCTCTCCGCCGTCCTTCCCGCCGGATCGGCTCCCCATATTAAAACAGCCATGGACCCGCGGGTCCATGGCTGTTTTAATCATTCAAATTGACTGTCGTAACAACAGGATTACTTGCCGGGTACGGGGTGCTTGATCTTGGCCCAGGACTCGGCGAAGTTGAAGGGCTTGTAAGTCGGGCTCTCTTCGTTGTGGCACGACTTGCAGTACTTCTCCACGTCTTTGTGGAGGATCAGACCGTTCTCTTCGGCCAGCTTGGCGTCCTTCATGATCTTCATCGACTTGTAGGCCGATCCGGGTCCGTGGCACGTCTCACACTGCACGCCGTCTTCGACCTTGAATCTCTTGCCCAAACGAGCAGCATCAACGTTGTAGCCGCTGGCATGACACTTCAGGCATGCTTCAGCTTTGTCCGCGGTTGTACTCAGTCCTTTATCTTTGGCAATTTTCGCAGCTTCCGGGCTCTGCAAGGCCTGGAATGCCTTGGCGTGGGCACTCCCCTGCCAGACCTTGAGCTGATCACCCTGTTTCGCTGATTTGTGACACATCCCGCAGACGGCAACGCCCTCGTACGAGTACTTACCGGAGCCCTGTGCCAGGATCATGGTGCACCCGAACATCATCAGCACCGCTCCGATCACACATCTTGAACTCGTCCTCCCACTCAATCTGGACCTCCTTTCGCCTATCTGGCGCAATATTATTGACGGTAAGATCTTCCAATCATACCAGACGAGGCCGCGATCGTCCGACCCGTAAACGATTTCAGGATATATACTTAAGGGAATATGGAGTGATTTTGTTGACTTATTCCGCAAATCGGTCAGGGCAATACTCGGCTCTTCGGTTGGGGCAGTTGGGCCGGCCGCAGAGCAGACAACTCTGCCATCCGACCTGCGATGGGAAGGCGATGCCGGACACTGACTTGTTCGGGATCATCAGGAAACTTTCGGTCAGGCTGACCCCGATCGCTCCTTCGACATCGCCCAGCACTCGAAAGAGCGACCCCTGTTGCTCAATCGGCCAGGAGGGAAGGGAGCCCGGGTTCATGGTCGCGTGGTGAATCTCTTCGAGTGACTCGAGCACCTCGTGAAAGGAGCCGAGGGCCGCAAGCAGGGCCTGGTTCTTGATCTCGTCGGCCCAGTACGATTCGAGAAGATCGCTGAACTGGGTGGCCCACTTATTTACTTCCCGTCCGCAGGTTGCCACGAAGGGGATCACCTGGCCGGTGTCCCGGAGGTTGCGGTGCAGAAGAGGGCCGTTTAACCGGATCCCGCCGATAACGATTCCCTGTTCGTCAATGCTCTCAACTTCGGTGCGGCGGAAGATCACCTTGGGACGTGCGATTCGGGCGGCTTCCTCGATCATCTCCCGAAACCGGGCCGCATCCGGCTGGTCGGGGCGGATCCGGAGGGATTTCTCCACCGACTCCACGTCAACCCGCATTCGGAGGTCGTCCCCCCCAAGAATCACCGTTCCCATGCCACATTGCTCCGCACTGCCGGCCGCGCCCCCGCGATGGTGGGGCGACAGGCGCTTCTCCCCACGATCGTAGCCGCCTCCGGTTTTGGAATCAATCTCAGGGGTGGGAGAACTGGTCGGCATTCGGCACCAGTTCGAAGTAGGTGCTTTCGGGCAACTGAGTCTTCCAGTGACCTCCCAGTCGGGCGACCAGGACCGAGCCCAGGAACACGGCCAGAATTCCTGCGGCTATCCAGGCCGGGCGGACGATCCGCCCGCCGGGAGCTTTCATTTCCAACGCCCCGGCTGCGGGGCACGCCGCAACGCATTGGTAGCAGCCGACGCACTCTGGGGACTGAACGGAATCTTTCCGGTCCACCGGCAGACCGGAAGGGCAGGCCCGGGCACACCGGGCACAGTCGATACACAGATCCTCGTCACGCCGAATCTTGAGAGGACTCAGCAGCGAGAACAGGCCCATCAGTGCGCCGTAAGGGCAGAGGTAACGGCACCAGGAGTTCCTTACGAACAGGGAGGCAACAACAAGCAATCCCACGACAGCAAGCACAAACAGGGAGAGGTTCCGGAAGAATCCGAGCATCTTGACGTCTGCGACGACTCCGTAAGGGCCATCCAGGAAGTTTCGGATGGCAGGCGCGGACATGCTTCCCACTGCGTACAGGAACAGCGCCAGCAGAAGATACTTCAGCGCTCGCAAGGGATAATCCAGCACGGCCGGGAGCCGAAAGTTTCTCCCCATGAGCTTTCTGCCAAACTGCCAGAGGGTTTCTGATACGGTTCCGACGGGGCAAAGCCAGCCGCAAAAGGCCTTGCGAAAGATCAGCGAGATGACCAGGAAGGCCACCAGGAGGAACATTCCCGCCGCATGAATCGGCGGAACGGCGCCCGTCATCACCCATGCCTTGAGGTTCATGAGCGAGGCAATCGGCAGCCAGCCCTCAACTCCGGGAGGACGGGGAACGTGCCAGCCATGTCCGCCCGTCTCGTAGTAGCGCACCCAGAGGTAAAACTGGAACCCGATCCAGACATTCAACAGTAGAAAGCCGATTTGCAGGCCCGAACGAATGCTCTGGGAGCGGTCGTCTCGGCGCCTGTTCAATAAGGGCTTGCGCGATTTCTTTTCCGGGAAGTCCGTGGGAATCGAAGCCGCCAAGTGCGAGGACGAGATTTCAGGTTCCAGAATGGGCAGATCGGAACGGCTCATGAAGCAAATCTAGAGTATTGGGATTTCTCACGACGATGACTAATGTCATCCTTCATGGGATGGGCGAATGAACGGGGGCGCCTCCAGAAGCTTCCAGGCCGTGAGCAGCATCCGCGGAACGTGGAACGGACCCTTCCAGAGGTTCCCCTTGAGCGTCGAAGCCAGGCTGCCGTCCCGTCTCAGGTAGCCGAACCACTCCCCCTCCTGGGGATCGCGAAAGTGGGCCTGGCTCCATTCGTACAGTTGGTCGTGCATGCGCTCGTACCGGGTTTCACCGGTCAGTTCGTGGGCCATCAGGGTGGCGAGCACGGCCTCGTTGTGGGGCCACCAGAATTTCATCTCGTGCCAGTACTCCTGGACGGGCTGATCGAGAAGGTCACGAAAATAGAAGAGCCCGCCATACTCGCGGTCCCAGCCGCGGGCCCACATCCAGTCCACGATCCGGCATCCGAGGCGGGTCAATTCGGGATCACCTCCCCGGTGAAGTGATTCCCGCAGGATGAACCAGGCGGCCTCGAGAGCGTGCCCCGGATTGAGGAGACGGCCGTCGAAGTGGTCGATCAGGCTCCCATCCGGGGCGACGGACTCCATGACGCATTCCAGGTCCGGCTTGACGAAATCGCTCTTGATTTCGCTGATGCATTCATCGATCACTGAATCGGCTAGTTCGTCCCCGATCGTGTCCCTCAGTTCCTGGGCAACGTTGATCGTGATCATCGGTGCCCCGATTCCTTTCATCGCCCGGTTCTCGGGGTTCCACTTCGGAGGGCCGGCGAGTTCCGGACGGGACCGATAGTCCAGGATCTTTCGAAACAGGAGCCGGGCCTCGGTGGCCAGTTCCTGGTCTCCCGAAGCCTGGGCCAGTGCCGCAAAGGCGATGACGGCGAAACACTCGCTGAAGTAGTAGCGTCTCTTGCGCAGCGGTTTCCCGTCTCTCGTCACCCAGAAAAACATCCGCCCATCCTGGTCAAAACCGTGGTTGCGGAGGAAGCGGACCCCACTTTGGGCATGGGAAAGCCACTGGGGAAGCGGGTCTACTCGCGTGTAGAGGGTGGCGAACATCCAGGCCGCCCGACCCTGGATCCAGATGCTCTTGTCGGAATCGACCCGGCCGCCGTTGCGATCCAGGCAGTGCAGAAACCCGCCCCACGTTTCGTCAATCGAGTGGCGCTCCCAGAACGGGACATTGTCCTGAATCAACTCGTCCCGGTAGGCGGTTGCGAACTGGAGACGCTTCTGCCCGTTCATAACTGATCTGCGCCGCCGGGGAGACGAAGGGGACGGGGAAAGACGTCCAGGTGCGAGACTGCCCGGTAGATCTCTGTCAGTTCCTCGGCGTCAACCGTCTGAACCGGCGGGCGAACAGGACCGCAGTCGATGCCGAGCAACGTCATGATGGCCTTCCCGGCACGCAAAACGCCACGGTCCACGATAGCTTTCACCAGTTCAACGCTCTTGCGCTGCTCGCGACGGGCCGCCTTGAGGTCTCCGCGCTCAAAGGCTTCGAGCAGCCGTAGATAGAGTGGGGCCGCGTAGTTGTATGTACTTCCCACGCCTCCCGTCACTCCCAGGGCCAGGGCCGCGAGAAGCACCTCGTCGGTCCCGAACAGGACGTTGTAGCGGCCGTTGTCAAAGTCGAGGCAGTTCTGCAGCCGCATCAGGTCGGTGCTGGTGAACTTGAGGCCGGCGAAGCTCGGGATCCGTTCGGCTGCCCGTTGCATGAACTCGTCCATCGGGAAGCGAACACCGGTCATTTCGGGGATGTCGTAGAAATAGAACGGGAGTTCGGAAGCCGCCGAAGCGACCGGTTCCAGCCAGGTCACGAGGTCCTCGATGGTTTCCGGGACGTAGTAGCTCGGCGCAAAACATGCGATAGCGTCGGCACCTTCTACCCCGGCGTGTTCGGCCAGTGCGACGGCCTCGAGCTGGCTGTTGCACCCGACGTGAACGATCACGTCCAGCCCCCTCCTTTCCCTGCTCCAGGACTCCGCGAGCAGTTTCCGCTCGGTGAAGGTCAGGGAAACCGACTCACCCGTTGAGCCACAGATGAACACGGCCGGCAACTGCTGTGAGCGAAAGAGATCCGCCATTGCCGGGATTGGGTCAAGGTTGAGGTCCCCATTCGGACTGAAGGGAGTGTAAGCTGCCGGGATGATGCCTCTGTAGTGTTCCATGTCGATGTGCAACAGGTGTTATATCATGTCGCTTTCCAACGTCAATTCCGGCCTTTCGGGGCCGCATTGGTTTACCCAGTGAAGAGATTCTCCCGGCCGATCAAAATGTTGCCGCTCGCAATCGTTTGTCTGGTGGCCTCACCCCCGGTCCTGGCGTCAAACGGGCATTCCGTCCTGGCAGAGGTTTTCACTTATCCGAACGCAGCTTTCTCCAGCGTTGTTTCACCACCGCCTCAGGTTGCGGGGCTGAGCCCGTACGAATCGGGCTCCCGGGTGGGATTCGGCTGGGTGAACTTCACGACCCTGGGGGTCTATCTGACCCTGATGGTGGGGATCGGGGTCTACTGGTCGTTTCAGAACCGCTCAACCGACGATTTCTTTCGTGGCGGACAGCGGGTTCCCTGGTGGGCTGCCGGGCTGAGCATCTTCGCCACCATGTTGAGTTCGATCACTTTCATGGGGATTCCGGCCCAGTCCTACGCCAACGGATGGGGATTCTTCCTCCAGAACGCCTTCTTCCTGGTTACTCCAATCGTTGTCTGGATCTATCTTCCCTTCTACCGGCAGTTGGACGTGACCAGCGCCTATGAGTACCTGGAGAGACGTTTCAGTCGTGCCACCCGGCTTTTCGCCAGCCTCCTGTTCATGCTTTTCCAGGCGGGCAGGATCGCCGTTGTGCTTTTCCTTCCCGCCCTGGCCCTGTCTACCGTCAGCCGCTTCGACATCCGCGTCTGTATCGTGTTGATGGGAATCCTCTGCATCGTGTACACAGTTCTGGGCGGAATCCAGGCGGTGATCTGGACCGATGTCTGCCAGGCCGTCGTCCTGCTTGGCAGCGGACTTTTTGCCCTGGGCCTGATTGTCTCCAGCCTCGATGGGGGCTGGAGCGAGATCTTTCGAACGGCGAGCAGTTCAGGTCGTTTCTTCGGCGACGTTCGTTGGGACTGGAGTTGGGACGTCGCTGCGACCACGGGTTGGGTCATCGTCTTTGGCGGCATCGCCGCGAATCTCTTCCCCTACACCGCCAGCCAGGATGTCGTCCAGCGATATGTGACCACCCGGGACGAGCGATCCGCCGCCCGGGCCATCTGGGGCAACGCCATTCTCTCACCACTCGCCAGCGGACTATTCTTCCTGATCGGGACCGCTCTCTGGGTGTTCTACTCGGTCCACCCGGAGAAACTCGATCCGGGGGTTCCCAACGACGCCATCCTACCTTTCTTTGTCTTTCACGAGATGCCGTCGGGAGTGGCCGGGCTCGTGGTCGCCGGCGTCTTTGGGGCGGCACAATCGACACTGTCCAGTTCACTGAACAGCATCGCCGCGTGCTATGTGGTGGACTTCCATCGACTGTTCCGGCCCTCAGCCACTGACCAAAGGGAGATGAGGATCGGCCAGGCGGTGATCGTGCTGGTCGGCCTGGTCGGCACCGCCGTCGCCCTCTCGTTGACCCTGTTCAATATCGAGTCCCTCTGGGAGACGTTCATTAATGTCCTGGGGCTGTTCGGTGGAGCAATTGCCGGACTGTTCGTGCTGGGAATCTTTACCGTTCGTACGACTGCGGCAGGCGCCCTGGTCGGCGCATTGTCGGGGTTCGCCGCCGCCCTGGTGATCTATCTGATCCATCCGGCCACCGGATTCGTTTACGCCCCGGTGAGCCTCTTGACTTGCGTGTTCGCCGGTTACGGGACGAGTCTCCTTGTTCCCGGGGAGTGGGCTAGTGCGGCGGTGCGTGATCGGCACCTTGAAGGCCTGACGATTCACACGCCGGCCGATTGAATTGGGTTGGGTTGACCGAGCCTCATCCCAGCCTCTAGAATCCGTCGCAAAGGAGACTCCATTCCAAATGTGTGGAATTTCCGGGATCTGGTTCCTCGACGGCCGCCCGGTCCAGCGAAGGCAGCTTCAGCGGGCCAACGAAATCCTCGCTCATCGCGGGCCGGACGGGGAGTCGATCTGGCTGGACAGTTGCATCGGGTTCGCACACCGGAGACTTGCGATTGTTGATCTGAGCCCCCGGGCGTCCCAGCCCATGCCGAGTCCGGACGGCAGGTACCGGCTCCTTTTCAACGGAGAGATCCACAACTACCTGGAACTGAGGAGTGAGCTGAAGCAGCTCGGGGAAACCTTCGCGACGGAGTCGGATTCCGAGGTCCTCCTCACGGCGTATCGGCGGTGGGGAACATCTTGTTTTGCTCGATTCAACGGCATGTGGGCGGTAGCCATTTGGGACGATTTCCTCCGCGAACTCGTTCTCAGCCGCGACCGGTTCGGAATCAAGCCCCTCTTTTACTCTTTCGCGGGTAGCCCGCTTCACCTTCGCTTCCGAGGTGAAGGCGATTCTCGTGAATTTCCCGGAAGAAGCGGTGATGTGCGAATCAGAGGTGTTCAGCCACCTGGCCGGAGGAAATCCCGACGGCGATGGCAAAACCTTCTTCAGGAACATTCGCAGCCTGCCGCCGGCAACGTTCATGGTCGTTACCGCTTCCGGAATGGCCGAGCCGGTCCCGTACTGGAGAATCGATCCGGGTCGGGGAGTTGACGGCAACGAGGCGGCAGATCAGTTGCGGTTCCTGTTGGAGGATTCCGTCCGCCTTCGAATGCGAAGTGACGTGCCGGTTGGCGTCTGCCTGAGTGGTGGTCTCGATTCCAGTTCGGTTACCCGCATCGCAGTCCGGCGCGGGAGCGGACCGCTGCACTGTTTTTCACTGCGATACGACGACTTTCCGAAGATCGATGAGAGTGCCTTTGTTCGCCTGGTCGCCGATGATCCGGAGCACTATCGGGTTCACTGGGTGACTCCCCGCCGGGAGGATTTCCTGGGCGATCTCGGACGAATTGTCTGGCACCATGACGCCCCGGTCCCGATTCGGGGACGGACCGCGTTTTGGGCGTTGATGGCGGAAGCCCGGCAATGGGTTAAGGTGGTGTTGACCGGGGAGGGTGGCGACGAACTCCTGGGCGGCTACAGCCGATTCGTTCTGCCCTGGCTCGTCGATCGCTGGAAACAGAGAGGCTGGTTGAACTGGGCTAATCCGGAGGAAATCAGAGATGTGCGAAAGCTCCTCGGAATCGGCCAATCGCTTCCTCAGACGCTCCTGGGCCTCACCGATCCAATCGTGCGTCGCGTTCGACTCCACCCCCGGCACGGGCGAAGCGGCCTGGTCGATCCGCACTTCGCGGCGGGTCAACGCGACGTCGAAGCGCACAAGTTTCAGCACACCTGGCTTCGGCGGGACGTGGAGCGCCCCTTCGAAAGCCACCTGAACAATGCCCTCTGGATCGATTTCCGACACTCCGGACTGCCCGAACTGCTTCACCAGCAGGATGCCCTGGGGATGGCCTTTTCCCTGGAATGCCGGCCGCCCCTGCTCGACCATCGGCTGGTCGAGTTCTGTTTCTCTCTCGATTTTGATCGGAAGATTTCCGAGGGATGGTCAAAGCGAATCCTTCGCCAGGCGATGAGTCAGGACCTTCCACCCGCGGTAATCGAGCGGCGGGACAAGAAGGGAATGCCGACTCCGTTCGCCGCTTTCCTGACCGCTCCCGAATCGCTGGGAGAAATCAGTCGGTTGCTGTTGACGGGCGAGGCCGTGACTTCGGGAATCGTTCGCCGCAACGCTCTTCGTAGCCTGCTCAAGCGCCTCGGATCGGACTTCTTACCGGTCAGGTCGGGGACGCTGGACGCGCTCTGGCGATGCCTCTCCCTGGAACTGTGGCTCCGCCAGTTCATCGTTCACAGTGACTCGATTTGGCCCATTTCACGGTCCGACATTCCGAGCTCCCAGCAAATGTCGCAAAGATAACGTCTGGAACAGGTCGGCTTCCAGCATTTGACCTCCCCGACCTGGGCGAAGATCAGTCGGGAGAGGTGGTCACAGGAGCGGCCCTTGAGGAGGACCAGGTCGCCGGGGCCAAGCTTTGCTCCCAGCCAGGCTGCAGCGTCTCGCGGGGTCGTGAAACAGAATGCCGCGGATGGGTCGAACCCGATGGCAACCGCGGCGTTTCGGGAATGCTCGGACGATTCTCCGACGAAAACCAGCAGGTCGGCGACCGCAGTGGATTGTCTTCCCAGTTGGCGGAGCCGGCTCCTCCTCTTCCTCCGGGAGTCGAAGTCGCTGATCACGGCAATCTTTCGGACGGCACGCGCCTCCTCGAAGAAGGCGAAGCTCTGGCGGTAGGAGTCTCCTGCCGAGTTGTACTCGTCACGGATAACGATTGCACCGCCGGGCAGGCGTACCGGTTGCATGCGTGCCGGAAATGGCTTGACGGACTCAAGCGTCCGGACACAGTCGTCAAGGCTGATTCCGCAGGTTCTTGCCGCAAGGATGGTGGCAAGGACGCTCGGGACCCAGTGCGTCCCGACGAGTCGGGTTTTCAGAAGGGATGACCTTCCCGGTTCGTTCACGACCAGTTCCAGCCTGCCGGGCCACTCGGCCTGGATCCCGGAGCAGCTCTGGTCGAACTCCGGGCATTTCCCGAAACGCAAAATCCGGAATTGGCCCCGATCGGACGCAGTCGCCAGCAAGGGCTCATCTCCGTTGACGATCGCTGTACCACCCGGCCGAATCCAGCGTAGCAGCTCCATTTTCTCAGTGGCTACGTCCTCCAGGGATCGATAACTCGTGGCGTGGGCGTCTCCAATGCCGGTGATCAACGCGATGTCCGGGCGAACCAGTCGGGCCGCCGGGCTCATCTGTCCGGGTCGAGACGTTGCAGCCTCGATTACCGCGAATCGGTGCCAGGGGCGGACTCGAAGAATGTTGAGTGCAAGCAGAGTGGTGGCGTTCTGGGTGCGATGGGATTTGAAAGTCCGATGGCGGGTCGAAAGGATCCCGGAAAGGCACTCTTTGACGGTCGTCTTACCGAAGCTTCCCGTAACGGCGATGAAGCAGGTTGTGCGGCTCAGGAGCGATCGCCAGAGCCAGGCAGACCAGTAAAGTCCCGGGTAAAGGGCCAGGAGGATTCGTCCGGCAACGTCTTGTCTGAACCTGGTCATCCATCGCATTGATCGACGATCACCTTACCGGTTCCTCCCGGGCCGGCCTCCCAAACGAATCAGCATCCAGCCTGAAGACCTTCCATGATCATGGTGGCGAACAGTACCCTCCCGAGGTGACACGTCGCCTCTCAAAGCCTGGCAATTTCACTCGAATGGGCCTGAATTCTGGAGATTGCCTCGGCAATCTGCTCGATGTCGCCGCGGCTTCCGAGGAGGTACGTCTGGGAAAAGAAGAGTCCTTCGCGACTCAGTTGGTCGTTGGCGGGACACTCGTTCTTCTTCCAGTATTCCGCCAGGCGTTCTTCGGAGAAGAGACGCCGATAAAACCGTGAGTTAATCGTCTTCGCCAGAAAAGGCTCCTTGTTGAGGGGCTTGTAGCCCGATCCGCACGAAATGCCCTCCTTGCGTAGAGCCTGCATGAATTTCTCCCGCGAAAGTCCCGAAAAACCTTCCGGGAGGTATCGGGCCATGAAGATGTAGTAGCTGTTCCGGCTGCAGCCGTCATAGCGACGAGCCGGTTCGATGCCCGGGATTTCAGCGAGCAGTGACGTCAGGTAGCCGGCGTTTTCATCGCGAAGCTTGCACTGGTCCTCAAACCGGGTCAGTTGAGCGAGGAGAAGCGCCGCCTGGTACTCGGTCATGCGCAGGTTGGTTCCCTGGTGCTGGTAACCATTGCGGGTCCCGTTGACCCGGTCGCGGCCGTTGTTCTGAAACGCGTGGAGCCGGTCATAGAGGTCCTCCCGGCTGGTCACGACCGCGCCCCCTTCACCACAAGGCAAAATCTTTGAGGCCTGAAAACTGAAGCAGCCCACGTCTCCCAGTGAGCCTGCACGATTGCCCTTCCACTCAGCGAAGTGGGCCTGGCAGGCATCTTCGACGACCGGAATGCCATGACGCCTGGCCACGGCTCGAATCCGGTCCATGTCGGCCATGTTGCCACCCAGGTGAACCGGCATGATGCACTTGGTCGATTCGGTGACCCGGTGCTCCAGGTCCTCCGGGTCCATCTCCTGGGTGCTGACGTCGGTATCCACGAAGACCGGCAGGGCATACTGCTGAACGATCGCGTTGACGGTGGCCACGAATGTGTAGGCGGGAACCAGGACTTCGTCTCCCGGCCCCACATCGAGCGCGTTCAAGGCAGCGTAGAGTGCGTTCGTTCCGTTGACCACCCCAATCGAGTGGCCAGCGCCCAACAGTTTTGCCCACTTCTCCTCGAACTGGCTGGTCGTCGTCCCGTCGAGGCGACACCACTTGCGGGCGCGAAGCGCGTCGAGAAAGTACTCCTCGTCGGTCTTGTCGATCACCGGCCACGATGGAAACGGAGTCGTGCGGACGGGATTTCCTCCGAGTATCGCCGGCTTCCCGGCCACGCTTCGACCGGTGCTCCGGATTGAATTTGCCGCACCTCCAAAAGTCCGGGCGGTGCCGCCAACGGCCGCGGCGCCGAGTACGAACTGACGACGATTAAGGGGTTTGAACGCCATTTTAAGCCTCCTGGATGGGATTGAAGGGTCCAGCACTGAGCTTACCGAAAAACCCGAGAAGAAAAAACATTTGGCATTGACGATCTACACTTCGCACTTCCGCTTCACTTTTCGCACTTTGACAACTGTCTTCTCTCTTCCCCCCGGTTCTGCTAACCTGAAGCCGTTAACAACCCCAGTGGAAGGATTCGGCCATGTCCAAGGATTCGAAAGCATATCTTCCCAGCCGTCGTCAATTTATCGGTAGCGTTGCGGTTTCGGTCGCGGCGTCGGAGTTGGCTCGCGGGGAGGGTTCCGCCCCGATTGTCCCGAGCGGGCAGCCGGCCCTGCCGACGATCAACCTGGGTCCCCATCGCGTGACACGGCTCATCGCAGGCTGGAATCCCATCGGCGGCTATTCCTACCTTGGCCCGAACATGGACCAGCACATGAAGGAGTACTTCACCGAGGACCGGACGGTGGAGTTTCTCAATCGCTGTTCGGCGGAAGGGATCAACACTCACCAGTTCGATCCCACCGATAAGATGTATAACGTCCTTCGGCGGGTCGGCGAGGCGGGCACGCCAATGCAGTTCATCTGCCTCCACTCGGTCGGATCCAAGGCCGGAACGATCCAGGAGGTCAGTGGATCCTGCACTCCCATCGCGTTCTCTCATCATGGCGGGGTAACGGATCGTCTCTTTCGCGAGGGGAAGCCGGAACTCGTGCACGACTACGTCAAGGAAGCCCACGACCGTGGATTCCTCGCCGGGGTTTCAGCCCACAACCCGGACAACATCCGGCGGATGGCCGACGAGGGGTGGGAAAACGACTTTTTCATGACCTGTTTCCACTACCTGACCAAGCTGAACGACCATCCCGAGCTGATCCCGGGTGTTACCACCATCGGTAAAGCGTTCTACAAGGCTGATCCCGAACGGATGACTGAAGTGATCAACCAGGTGGACCGTCCCTGCCTGGCGTTCAAGATCCTGGCCGCGGGCCGGGCGGGCTTCTCTTCGAAGGGAGTGGAAGCAGCGTTTCAGTACGCGTTCGAGCGCATCAAGCCGACCGACGGCGTGATCGTCGGCATGTACCCTCGCTTCCGCGACGAGATCAAAGAGAATGCCGAGTTGACTCGGCGCTTGGGGCAGCCGGTCGGCGACCGGTTGACCGGGATCACCTCCCCGGTTTCGCAGGGGAGCTGAAAAAGGGATCCACCTGGCTTGCCGGAGTGGGCCGGGTCGCGAGCGACACCAGGATGAGGCCAAGTACCGAGGCCGCAATCGCGGGAATCACCGGGTCCATTACCGGGCTTCCCCAGGCCTTCCAGGCCAGGGTTGTTACGGTGCCGAGAATAATCGAGGCAACGGCGCCCTTGCCGGTTGCCCTTCTCCACAAGAAACTGGCGATCAGGGCCGGCGTGATGGATGCCCCGTAGATCGTATAGGCCAGGAGTGCCACGGAGAGGAACTCGTTGGAGAGAGTCGAGAGAAAGTAGGCGGCTACTCCCAATACGATCACCAGCACCCGGAGAGCGATCACCAGGCTGCGCTGCGACGCGTCCGGCTTGATGAAGCGCTGGAAGATGTCGCGGACGAGAGCCGTCGCCGGAGCCAGCAGGTAGCTGCCCGCAGTGGAAAGGACGATCGCCATAATCGTCGTCAGCATCAGGGCTCCGAGCGCCACGGGGAGGTGGTCCCGGGCCGCGAACGCGATCACCCGTCCTGGAACCTCGAGCCCGGGTTCCAGGGAACTGGCAACCCAGGCCGTAACGATGATGGAGAGTTCCATGAAAGTCACCCCGCCCAGGGTCCAGAGGACCGCTCGCTGGGCGATCCCTTCGCTCTTGGCCGAAAAGAACCGCTGGTACATGTTGGCATCACCGAGTACCAGCAGGAAGGCGGGAAGGACCAGGCCGACTCCCTCGACGAACCCGATCGGCCCGAACATCTCAAATTTCGATGGGTCGAGGACTTGATGCATTCCTTCCAGGCCACCGGCGTTGTAGAAGAAGACGGGCAGGGTCAGGATAACTCCGGCGATCATGGTGACTCCCTGTACGACTCCGATGTATGCGATCGACACCATTCCCGCCAGGGCCGTGTAGATGATAATGAAGGCGGCCACAATGAGTACGGACTCCTCGTAGGGGACCTGGGGAAGGGTCAGGTTCAATACGGCACCTGCCGCCCGGAATTGGTAGGAGACGATGGTGGTGTAGGCGAGCACGAGCGCAACGACCCCGAATACCCGCGCCGCCGAGTTGTATCTCCGCTCCAGCAGATCCTGGATCGTGATCTCGCACAGTCCCCGGGCGCGCCCGGCCAGCGCATAAAGGATGCCGATTCCGGCGATTGCACCCAGGGGAACGATAAAGGCGGAAATTCCGACCTGGTAAGTTTTCTCGGCATTGCCGAAGATGCTGCCGGTTCCGATCCAGGTCGCCAGCATCGTGCCGAATAGTACGAAGGTGTTGAGACGGCGGCCGGCGACCGAGAAATCCTCCTGGGTGGAGACTCCCCGGCTGGTTCGAACTCCGATAAAGACGAGAACCAGCAGGTAAACCAGGACCGTCCAGAAGTAGATACTGCTCAACGTGACTGCTCTCCTTCCGCTGTTCGCAGCCATCATACAGGCTGCTGCCCGAGTTGGAAATTCGGTGACACGCACCAATCCCTCAGGTAAGTACCTTCCAAATAAGGTTTTTCTCTTAAGTCTGGTACAAATTAACCCCGCGCGGCATGTTTGCGCGCCGTGTGGTTTTGTGCCTGGCAGGGAAAGGGGCTAAGCTGTTGGCGCCGAACGTTGAATCGGAAGTTGGTTGTTTCACGTGTTGTTCCTGAAATGGGGCGAGTGAATGATGAACTGGATGAAGTTGGGAATGTTGTTGGCAGTTCTGTGCAGTGCGGCCCAGTTTGCGGTGGCCGGAAAGCTGCAGGATGAAGAGGGTGCGCAAAGTGAGGAGCAGAAGCCGGAGTGGTACACCGTTGGCGGGGAACGGCACGGAGTCAGCTTCTTCCGCTCGGAGAAGTTTCCCGAAGTGGAATACGAAGCGGGCGACCGCCTGACTTTCGACCGCTATCACACCGTTGACGTGATCTACACCTGGCTGAACCGGTGGGCCGAGAAGTATCCAAACCTTCTCCAGGTTTACGAGGTGGGCAAGAGCTTTGAGGGGCGTCCAATTGTGCAGGTTACCTTGACCAACCGGGACAGGGGGGAGGACACCGACAAACCCGCGGCCTACTTTGAGGGAGGACGCCACAGCGGGGAGGTGACCGGGACGGAGTCGGCCCTCTGGTTGCTGCACTACCTTCTCGAGAACTATGGATCCGACGAGGAGATTACCCGGTTGATCGACACCAAGGCGATCTACATCCGGCCGGTCAACAACCCGGACGGTTCCAACCTTTACCTGCACACCGCTCAGCGGAACCGGAGCACGGTTCGCCCTCACGACAACGATAGGGACGGACTGCTCGATGAGGATCCGCCGGAGGACCTGGATGGCGACGGGATCATCTACTCGCTGCGATGGAAGGCGCGTCCCGGCAAGGACAAGGGAAGATACATTATCGACCCCCGGGATCCGAGCCGAAGGCTTATGAAACGGGTGCCGGAAGGCGAGGGAGACTGGATGGTCATCTCCGAGGGAATCGACAACGACGGGGACGGAGATTACAACGAAGACGGGATCGGGGGCCTCGATCTGCACCGCAACTACCCCGAGAATTGGCGTCCCGACCGGGGCGGTGACCTGACGAAGCGGGGGTACACCCAGTCAGGGGCCGGCGAGTTCCCGTTGAGTGAGCCGGAGACCCGGACGGTAGTGCTGTGGATGTTGAGCCATCCCAACATTTCGGTGGTGAATTCGATGGACACGAGCGTCCCGATGCACCTGCGGCCCCCCTCGACGTCGAAGAGTTCTGAAAGCATGTTCCCGGAGGATCTTGCCTACTACAAGCATTTTGACCGGATGGGACAGGAGATCACCGGCTTTCCCTGGGCCGGCGACGTGTACGATGTCTACATGACCCGGTTCCCGGAGAACCCGGTGACGGGGGACCCTGCCCGGCCTTCGCCACTTTTCGGGCATGGACCCGATTTTGGCTACTTCTACCTGGGCGCGATCTGGTATGGAGATGAGTTGTGGAACGGCGGAAGGCACCGTGACTACAACGGTGACGGCCTCTACGACGACGTTGATTCCCTGGCCTGGGACGACCAGGAAAACGGTGGTCGGGGATTTCGGGAGTGGGAGCCATTCGAACATCCGGAGCTCGGCAAGGTAGAGATCGGTGGGTTCCATCCCAAGTTCTTCTCCCAGAATGGGCCTCCTGAGCAGCTCGAAAGCTGGATTCGCCGTGAAGCCCTGTTCAACCTGGCCATGGCGAAGGAACTCCCGCAGTTAATCCTGGATGGTTGTGACGTGAGTGCTCTGGAGAAGACCGAGAGCTCAAGGGACTACGAAATCAGCATCCGCTGGACGAATACCGGCGAGCTGCCGGTAGCGCTGAAGCAGGCGCAGCTGGTCAAGGCCGTTCAGGAAGATCGGGTTGAGCTCGAGTTCGACAAGCCACTAATGGAAAAGCCGAACCCGACTGTGACCATCCTAGAGCCGTCTACCTACGACAAGACCATTCGTTCCGGCTACACCGAACCGGGGCAATCGCAATCGGTCCGGTTCAAGGTGCGCGTAAATGGCACCGACCCGGTAGAAGGCAAGGCGAAGCTCCTGTCTACCCGCGGAGGATACATCGAAGTCCCCTTCAAACTGGAATAGCCCTGAAGTGAACGCGGATTAGTGCCGAAATGCGCAGTGTCGTGTCACGCATCCGATGACACTGTTGATGCTGGACGACGAGCCTCGTGCGCAGAATGACTCCCGAAACTACGGGCCCGGTTGAAACCGGGACCGGAGCCAGCAGACCGCCCTGGCCCCAAGAAGGACGAGTGTCGAGTAGAAGAAGACTGGAACAAACCAGCTTTCGAACGTGTCGTAAAGGAACGTCCAATGGGTGCCGGAGGGGCCGTGAAAGATTTCGGAAGGATTATCCAACCAGTTCCAGCCGGTCATGAAAGCAGCAAGCAGCGCCGCGAAAATCCAGGCGGCAGCCAGGCTCCAGAGCCAGCGCCGTCCCATTACCCGTCCTCTGGAAGACTGCTGAACCGAACCATTGAGGAAACCCACGAATTTGAATAGTACACGACTCTGAGCGGTTGGGTACTTGCGTGATTGTGAGAACCGGTCCTGGCGCATGTCTCAAACCTTGATGTTCGTCTTGCGGAGGCCTATCGTTAAGTTCTCGCTCTGCAGAAGGTAGCGATTGAATTCAATTTTGGAGGTCTTTGCGATGCGATTACTGAGAACGTCCGCTCTTGCCCTTTTCCTTGTTGGTTGTCTCTCTCTGACGGTCTTTTCCTGGCAGTCCAAGTTGGAGGGAACCTGGAACCTGACCGAGGTCGCCGGGTCGCGCTCGTACGCGTCCTGGCTCAAGATCGAGCCGAAGGGGTCAGGCTGGACCGGCTTCTACCTTCACCGCGGCGGGCACCCCATGCCTGCACAGGTAGAGATTGACGGTAACTCTCTCAAGGTCCAGATGCTCCCCGAATCGGACACGCCAACCCGGCCGGACACCAAGTTTCCAACCCTGACCGGCAAGCTCGAGAACGGGAAATTGACGGGGACCGGAACGGATTTCCGGGGCAATGAGTTTACCTGGACCGGCGATCGGGCACCGGACCGGATGGAAGGGTCAAACCGGAACGTGAAATGGGGAGAACCGATCAAGCTGTTCGACGGCAAAGACCTCAACGGCTGGGAGACAATTGGCAACCGCGAGAGCCAGTGGAAGGCGGTCAACGGGATTCTCGAGAACCTGGGTTCCGGAGCCAACATCCGCACGGTCAAGACGTTTCGGGATTTCAAGCTGCACGTTGAGTGGAAGATCCCGAAGGGAAGCAACAGCGGAATCTATCTCCGTGGACGTTATGAAACCCAGGTGGCGGACGATTACGGTAAAGAGCCCTTCCCGCGTTGTGTCGGCGGAATCTACGGGCAGATCACTCCCACGGTCAACCCGGCCATCCCTGCTGGAGAATGGAACACGGTCGATGTGACCCTGGTCGGCTATCGGGTCACCCTCGTCGTAAACGGCAAGAAATCGGTGGATGGAAAACTGCTGCCCGGGATCACTGGCGGCGCTCTGGATGCCAACGAGTCCGCGCCCGGCCCCATCATGTTGCAGGGCGATCATGGCCCGGTTTCCTATCGGAATGTTGTGTTGACTCCGGCCGAATGACCTGGCGCCGGTTACGGAAGTAGTCAGAGCGGCGCGCAGTGAATTCGAACAGGCTGATGGCGAATCAGGAGGATGGGAGACTCCGCAAGCCTTGGTGGCTCCTTATATCGGCCGCCATCCTGTACCTGGCTGCGTTCACGTACACCTTGGAAAAGCCCGAGGTCCGTGAGATGGGTGACAGCCTGGAGTACCAGCGCGCCGCCAAGAACTTGTTGTCGGACGGCGTTCTCTACAGCGGAAACCTGGGGGACGCCGAACCGATCGACCCAGCCCTGTACAGTCGCCGACCTCCGCTCTATCCGCTCCTGCTGGCATTCAGTGAAGTGATCGGGGGCGGTATCATCGCCGCAGTCCTGATCCAGATGCTGATGACAGCCGTCGGTGCCTGGCTCACCTGGCGGATCTCACGCTACCTTGGCCTGGTCAGGGGAGAGGGCATTCTGGTCGTCGCTCTCTATCTGTACTTTCCGGCCCAGGTGATCTACAGCCAGGTTGTGATGTCGGAGATCCTCTTTCAGTTCCTGCTCGTCGCAGGAGTCTTCTTCCTCGTCCGGTATCTGCGGCATCGGACGATTCCGGACTTGTATCTGTGGAATGTCCTGATCGGTGCATCTGCCCTTTGCAAGCCGGTTATGATGTTCTTCTGGATACCCAACCTTCTGTTCTGCATTTGGCTGTTCCGGAAGCAGCGGGTAAAACACCTCCTGGTCGCAGCTCTGATTCCATTCTTGATCATCTCAGCCTGGAGTTACCGGAACTACGATTTGACCGGCTCCTACCACTTCTCTTCGATGGGGACAGCCTATTTGCGCCTGCTTACGCGTGACCGGCTCCAGAACGAGCCTGGGCCGGCGCAGGACCTCAGCAAGCGGAGTGCGGCGACCGTCATCAACTTTCTCTCGGAGGTTCCCGGGCGGCTGCCTGGACTGGCGCGAAGGTACGGAATCGGGGTGTCTGCGTTCTTTCTCGATCCGGGGAGGTTTGACTGGTGGGAGTTCCTCAACCTGCCTCATCCCCAAAGCATGAGGAGGATCCTGTTCAGGGATGACGAGTCGATCGTTCGCCGGCTGAGCCGTTTTCCGATCGGAGTCCTGGTCGCCCTCGCGATCGTTCTGGCCCTCAACCTCGTCGTGCTTGCGGGGGTGGCTCATGCGCTCTTCGTGGTCCGGGACTATTCGCCGGAGAAGGTATTCATCGTGACGCTCATTCTGTACCTGGCGGCGGTGACCAGTTTTGCGGGAGCATCCCGGTACCGGCTTCCGGTCGAGCCACTGCTCCTCCTTCTGGCGGCGCCGTTTCTCTGGCGAGTCATTCGGGAGGTCCACGAACGGTTCGGCCGTCCTCGGGAATGATCCCGGTCAACCCACTCCCGCGGTCTACGCGGATCATTCAACGAGTGAAACTGGGCCTGGCGCTGGCGCCTTGGTTTCAGCCCAGGGCTTGCCTGGTCTGTGGTCCTGCACTTCGACTGCAGCCTGTAAGGTCGCGCCCCGGATTCATCTCGTCCGACGAGGTATGCCGCCCTTTCAGGGCTGGATTCTTGATGGGTGGGCCGTGAACCCAGGCAAATACCTGGGCTGGAAACAGGCCCCCTTCAGGGGCCCGCCCGGCGCCGATCCCGTGATCCTCACTCATCCACGTCTGGCTCCTGACCAGGAACCAGGATCCAGCCGATAATCGCGTCCCTGGCTCTCCACCGATCGCCTCAATCCCCGTCCAGACGCATCCAATTCGTCCAGGTTCTTCAACTTATCCAAAATGAAGTTTCAGGTCAGCGGGATGACTCGATCAGTCCCTTGCGTTCGAGGAGGGGAGTGATGGTCGGGTCGGAACCGCGGAATCGGCGGTAAAAGACCGCAGGTTCCTCGCTGCCGCCCCGGGCCAGGATGTTCTCCCGGAACGACCGGGCCGTGGCCTGGTCGAAAAGGCCAGTGTCTTCGAAGGCCCGGAAGGCATCGGCATCCAGCACCTCCGACCAGATGTAGCTGTAGTAGCCGGCTGCGTAGCCCCCGGAAAAAATGTGGCTGAAGTAGGGGCTGCGATACCGGACTACGATCTCGGGGATCAGCCCAATCCTTTCCAGGGACCTCTTCTCGAACGTCCGCGCATCCTGTTCCTTCCGGTCGGAAAGCGTATGCCAGTCCATGTCGAGATAGGCGGCCGCCAGATATTCGACGGTCGCGAATCCCTGGTTGAATTGCCGGGATGCCCGGATCTTCTCGACCAGGGAATCGGGGATCACGTCTCCGGTCTCGAAGTGCCGGGCGTAGAGTTTCATGACGTCTGGATGGGTCGCCCAATTCTCCATGATCTGTGACGGGAGTTCGACGAAGTCTCTTGGAACGGCCGTCCCGGAGAGACTGTCATAGCGGCACTGGGACAGGAGGCCGTGGAGGGCGTGCCCGAATTCGTGGAACAGGGTTGACACCTCCTCCAGCGTGAGCAGGGCCGGCCGGCCCGCGCTCGGCTTGGAAAAGTTGCAGACGTTGCTGACGATCGGAGCAATCCGCCGATCGCCCGCGCGGGACTCCTTGCGAAATGAATTCATCCAGGCGCCGGCCCGCTTGCTGGGTCGGGGAAAGTAATCGACGTAGAGGATTCCCAGTTGAGAGCCATCGGCATCCTTTACGTCGAACGTCCGAACTTCGGGGTGATAACGCGGGAGATCGGTCCGCTCTTCGAACGAAATGCCGTAAAGGCGATGGGCGACGTCGAAGGCGCCCTGGCGGACATTCTCCAGTTTGAAGTATGGGCGAAGTTCCTCGTCATCGAGGTCGTACTTCTCCTTGCGGATCTTCTCAGCGTAGTACCACCAGTCCCAAGGCTGCAGTTCGAACGAATTGCCCTCCTCCCGGATCAATTCCTGCATCGCTTCGGCCTCTCCCCTGGCCCTGGCAACGGAAGGAGTCCAGAGGCGGTCGAGCAGTTCGTAGACCGCCGCAGGCGTCTTCGCCATGTTGTTCTCGAGAACATAGGATGCGTGATCCGGGTAGCCGAGAAGATTGGCCCGTTGGACCCTCAACGATGCAATCCTGGAGACGACGCTGTTGTTGTCACTGTCGTTGCGGTTGTCGCCCCGGTTGATATAGGCCCGAAAGAGACGCTCCCGCAGGTCGCGCTTTTGGGAGTACTGGAGGAACGGAATCAGGCTGGGCTTGTCGAGAGTGAAAGCCCATTTCCCGGCCCTGCCTTTCTCCCTGGCTGCTTCCGCCGCGCCTTCAATGACCGCGGCCGGCAATCCGGCCAGGTCGGACTCCTTATCCAGGACCAGGGAAAAGTCGTTGGTTTCCTTCAGGACGTTCTGCCCGAACTGGACCGACAGTACGGACAGTTCCTGGTTGATCGTCCGCAACTGCTCCTTGCTCGCTTCCTCGAGCCGTGCTCCACCCCTGACGAAGTCCTTGTAGGTTTCTTCCAGCAGTCTTGCCTGCTCGGGATCCAGGTCCAGGGCACCGCGATTCTGGTGGAGCAGTTCGATTCGGTGAAAAAGTCTGGCGTTGAGCAGGATGCTGTCTTGATGAGCGGAGAGCCTGGGGGCGACCTCTTTGGCAACTTTCTGGATCTCCGCGCTCGTGTTCGCGGAGTTGATCGGGTAGAAAACCTGGCTGACCCGGCGAAGAATGGCTCCACTCGACTCCAGCGCTTCGATCGTGTTTTCAAACGTTGCTGCGCCGGCGTTGTTGACGATCGATTCCACTTCCTGCTTCTGCTCCCGGATTCCGGCATCGAACGCGGGCAGGTAATCGCCGGTTTGGATCCGATCAAACGGTGGCGTTCCAAAGGGCGTATCGAATTCGTTGAGAAGGGGGTTTGTTCTCTGTTCAGCAAAGCTCAAGCCGCAGACTCCCAGCATGCAGGTGATGAAAATTCTGAGCCACATCGTTCCTCCTCATTCCACTTCCGTGTCGAATACGTCTACTGCGCAGGTTGGGCCCAGCCGGGGCCCCGAACGACCCGTCCCGGCTTTGCCCCGGTGTGCTCCCCGTCATTGAGGACCTGGACACCGTTCACAAAAACATGAATCATCCCCGTCGCGTACTGATGCGGTTGTTCAAAGGTCGCGTGATCCTGGATCGTCGCCGGGTCGAACACCACCACGTCGGCGTAGTAGCCCTCTCTCAGAAATCCTCTCCGATC
Organism: uncultured Acidobacteriota bacterium; assembly: GCA_963777605.1. GTDB lineage: Bacteria > Acidobacteriota > UBA6911 > RPQK01 > JAPXNP01 > CAVZRV01. Next base: position 110,206 of record CAVZRV010000015.1, on the reverse strand, counting down.
CAATTTCAGGGTCACGGCAGGCAGGCCGGCCAGTTTCCGGACGGCATCCTCGAGCGTCAAAATCTTCTCATCCCGGGTGAACTTGCCGAGAACCCGGGCGAAGCTTCCGTAGGCTCGGGGGTGGGTGCTCGACTGCAGAAAAACGCCTTCGGGGGCCAGCGAGGCAGCGTCGGAACAGAACCCGACCCAGGGCAGGGCGATCTTCTTGCGCAGGTTCTCTTCCGACTGGGAGAAGTAGACTGTGTCGATGCGGCTGTCGTCCTCAACGATCAGGTCCATGGCAGTCTCTTCGGGTGACTTGCCGCGAAGTTCTGCCACTTCGGCGAGCGTCTTCCCGGTCAAAGGCTTCAGATCAGGGTTCTTGAAGCCAACCAGGAGAATTTTTTCCGGAGAGCCGGCCTGCAGGTACATGTTCTCCCATCCGGTGGTCGATTCCAGCATCTCGCGGGCAATCCGCGCTCTCGTCGCCGGATCCTTGAGCCGGGTGACGGCAGCCTCAAACCCGCCGTCCTGGACCCAGGGGGGCAGGGAAGACAAAAGACCGGTAGAACTGGCCGGATAGGTGTAGACGTCTGCCGTGATCTTCAGGCCTTCTGCCTGGGCCGCTTCGACCAACTGGATCACTTGATCCAGTTTTGGCCAGTTGGACCGCCCCGCTGCCTTCAGGTGATAGATCTCGGAGCGAGCTCCCGACTCCCGGGCAATTTGGAGAAACTCCTGTGCCGCCTCGATGAGTTCGTCCCCCTCGCTGCGCAGGTGAGAAATGTAAATGCCGTCTGACTCGGCCGACACCTTTGCGAGGGCGATCAGTTCCTCCGTAGATGCGAAGAAACCAGGCGGGTAGACGAGCGAGGAGGCGACCCCGAGGGCCCCTTCCTTTATGGCCTGTCGCACCAGGTCCTGCATCCGTTCGAGTTCTTCCGGCGTTGCCGGCCTGTCGTCGTAGCCGATAACGTAGATCCTGGGCGTGGCCGCCCCGACAAAGGAGGCCACGTTGGGGGAGACTCCGCGCTTTTCGAGATGTTTCAGGTATTCGTCCAGCGTGGTCCAGGTGACGTCGTACTTGATGTCGCCCTGATCCTGAACCATCTGTTCCCGCATCCGCTCGTTGAGAGGCCCCATCGAATCGCCTTCACCCATGACTTCCAGGGTGACTCCCTGGCGAATGTCACTCTGGGAGCGTCCGTCCGCGATCAAAGACTCGTTGGCCCAGCACATCATGTTGATGAATCCCGGGGCGACAGCCAGTCCTGTGGCATTGATTTCCTGATTGGCGCGAGCTCCCGAGAGGTCGCCAATGGCGGCGATCTTATCGCCGTTGAAAGCAATGTCCGTGGTCACGGGATCCTGTCCGGTTCCGTCGTAAAGGGTCCCTCCCCGAAGGATGACGTCGTATTTGGGCTGAAAGGAACATCCCGTCCAGGACGCTGACAGCGCGAGGAGAGTGATGGCAAACGAAACGAATGCTGCCCGTAGTTTCATTCTGGAATACCTCCCTGGAAACCCGATCCGAGCCGGCCCAGGGAATCGGTTCGGCTCGACGGATCACCATTCTGAACTCATTCGACTGAACGGGCACCTTCTTTGACCTCGAAACTCTTGATTGCGCCCCGAATGACGGCGCCGGAGAGGAGGAGGGCGATCAGGTTCGGAATCGCCATGAGCCCGTTCATGGTGTCTGAAACGCTCCAGATCACGTGAAGGGACCCGGTGGCCCCCAGGTAGACGAAAACCAGCCAGAGCAATCGGTACGGCAAGATGACCCGGGTCCCGAAGAGATAACTGGCGGCGGTTTCGCCGTAGAACGACCAGCCCAGGATGGTGGAATAGGCGAACAGCGTGATCCCTGTTGTTACGATAGCGTCGCCCCAGAACCCGGGCAGGCCCGTTTCGAAAGCCCTGGCTGACAGGGCGGCGCCGGTTTCCCCGTTGAGCCATTCGCCCGTGACGAGGACAACCAGCCCGGTCGTGGTACACACCAGCACCGTGTCGACAAAGACTTCGAAGAGGCCGTAAAAGCCCTGGCGGACCGAATGGTCGGTCTTCGCCGTTGCGTGCACGATCGGAGCACTCCCGAGTCCGGCTTCGTTGCTGAACAGTCCCCGCGCGATCCCGAAGCGGACTGCCTGCATGACGGCGGCTCCCGCGAAGCCTCCCACGGCTGCGTGCCCGGTGAAGGCCGAGTTGAGGACGAGCCAGACCGTCTCAGGGATCCGGTCGGCAAAGCGAACCAGAATCACGAAGGCGCCCACCAGGTAGCTGATACACATGAACGGAACGAGCAACTGGGTGACCTCGACGATCCTCCGGATCCCGCCGAGGATGACGGCTCCGACGAGGACGACGATGATGACCCCAGCGATGCGGCTGTCGAGATTGAAAGTGACTCGAAGCGACTCGGCCACGCTGTTGGCCTGGACCATGTTCCCGATTCCCAAGGCGGCCAGGGCGGTAAGCAGCGCGAAAATCGTGCCGAGCCAGGGGAGTCCCAGGCGGCGCAAGACGTACATCGGGCCTCCCCGGAACGTGCCGGAGTCGTCAGTTTCTCGATACTCGATTGCGAGAACGATTTCAGAGAACTTTGTCGCCATCCCGACCAGGCCCGAGACGATGAGCCAGAAAAGGGCTCCCGGGCCGCCCAGGGTGATCGCTGTGGCGACCCCGGCGATGTTGCCGACACCGACCGTCGATGCCAGGGCGGTCGCGACTGCCTGAAACGACGAAACCGTCCCAGCCTCGTCCGATCGCTTCCCACCGCGGCCGAACACCTCTTTGAGGGCCTGGCCGAGACGCCGGAACTGAATCCCGCGCGTCAAAATGGTGAGGTAGACTCCCGTGCCGAGGAGCAGGAACATTGTGTACGGCCCCCAAACCCATCCGTTTAACGTAGTGTGCCAGTCGGCAAGTCGCTCGAGCATTCGTTCCTACCTATCTCAAAGTGAAGGCGGCTTCCTTGACATCGCGTGAGTTGGTTCCCACGAAAACCTTGAAATGGCCGGGTTCGGCCGCCCAGGTTCCTTCCCCGTTGAAAAACGACAGATCGTCCGGGGTCAACCGGAACGCGATCTCTTTCGATTCTCCGGCCTTCAGGGTGACCCTCTGGAAACCCTTGAGTTCTTTCACCGGGCGGGTAACCGTCCCCACCAGGTCCTGAACGTAGAGTTGGACGACCTCGGTGCCGGGGTGCGAGCCGGTGTTTGACACCGTAACGGAGACTTGCAGGTCTCCGTCCAGGTGGACGACCGTGGAGCTCAACCGGATTTCAGAGTAACCGAAAGTGGTGTAGCTCAATCCGTAACCGAACGGGTACTGGGGAGTATTCGGGACGTCGGTGTAGTGGGACCAGAACACGTTCGGCTGGGGACCGGGGCGCCCGGTGTTCATGTGATTGTAGTAGAGAGGCAATTGTCCCACCGCACGGGGAAACGAAACCGGTAACTTGCCCGAAGGATTGTAGTCACCGAAGAGAACGTCCGCGATGGCGTGACCTGCCTGAGACCCCAGGTGCCAGGCCTCCACGACAGCCGGCGCGTTTTCGGCGATCCAGTTGATCGTCAGGGGTCGGCCGTTCATCAGGGCGATCACCACGTTGGGGTTTGCCTTGTACACGGCCTGCACCAACTCGTTTTGCAGGCCCTTCAGACCGATATCCGCCTGGCTGCGGCCCTCTCCCGTCTGAAAAGCGTCTTCTCCCACCGCCATCACTACCACATCGGCTTTCCGGGCGGCCTCGATCGCGGCAGGGAAACCACTCCGGTCGGAAGTGTTGAACGTCAGCGGCATCAGAAAACTTCGCTCGCCGACCGTCAGCGGTGCCCCTACTTCGTGGAGGACACGGGTGCCCGGAGAGACGGCAGCCTGGATTCCTTCGAGAAGGGAGACGGCCGAGTTGTCGATAGCCTGCGCCCGCCAACTTCCCAGAGGGATGTCCTTGCTGTCCGCCAACGGGCCGATGACGGCGATAGTCCGGACCTCCTTCGAGATCGGGAGAAGCCCTTTTTCGTTCTTGAGGAGCACGATCGACTTGCGTGCCACGTCCCTGGATACGGCCAGGTGCCCGTCGTTCAAAATAGAGCTGCGCTCGCGGTCGGGATTGCAGTAGCGGTAGGGATCATCGAATAGACCGAGGGCGAATTTCACCCGCAGGACCCTGCGCACCGCTTCGTCGATGAGGCATTCGTCAACCCTCCCGGCCCGAACCAGTTCGGCGAGGTATTGCAGGTAGGCGTCGGACTCCATGTCCATGTCGCTTCCCGCGGTCATCGCCAGGAAGGCCGCTTCCTTGAGATTTGGGGCGACACCCTGGGGAATGAGTTCACCGATTGAACCCCAGTCGGACACCACGAAACCCTCGAATCCCCAGTCGCCCTTGAGAATATCTCGCTGGAGTTGGGAACTGGCCGTAGCCGGAGTGCCGTTGAGGTCGTTGAATGAATTCATCACGGTAACGGCCCCGGTGTTGACCGCCGCCTTGAACGGCGGCAAGACGATGTTTCTGAGCGTGTTTTCCGAGATCTCCACCGTGTTGTAATCGCGCCCGGCCTCAGCGAATCCGTAGGCGGCGTAATGTTTGACGCAGGAAGCGATCGTGTCGACTGCGGAAAGATCGTCACCCTGTAATCCTCGCACCCGGGCGGTTGCAACCTGTGAGCCCAAATAGGGATCCTCTCCGGCTCCCTCCATAATCCGGCCCCAGCGGCCATCGCGGCAGATATCGACCATCGGGGCAAAGGTCCATTGAATGCCGGCTGCGGCTGCTTCGGTCGCCGCGATGCGGGCGGACTTTTCGATCGCTTCCAGGTCCCAACTGGCCGTTTCGCCGAGTGGGATCGGGAACATCGTACGATAGCCGTGAATGACGTCGAGGCCAAAGATGAGCGGGATGCCCAGGCGACTGTTTTCAACCGCGAGCGACTGTGCCTTTCTGGTTGCCTCGGCTCCGACCACGTTGAGCAGGGAGCCGACCAATCCCTGGCGGATCTGGCTGTAGCGTTCCAGGTCAGCTCCCGATTCGGGAGCCGGACCCGTGACATCGAAGGTGCTGCTGTACTGATTCAGTTGCCCGATCTTCTCTTCGAGCGTCATCTTATTGAGGAGTCCGTCGATCTTCTTCTCGACCGCAGGGTCAATCAGCGTTGCACCCGCAGCGGTTGCGCCTACGCACCAGGCCACGACGAACTGCAATCCACGCCGGACGAAAGACTGCTGGCATTTCATGGGACACTATCTTTCTCAGATTCGGCCCAATAAGCAAGTGCGCCTGGCTCAAGACACCAGTGGTCCGTTCCCAAAATACGGACCGCTAGCCTTCGAAGAAGGCGGTCATTTCGATCTGGCGGCGGAAGCCCCGGGTTCGGACGGCCAGGTAAGCGACTCCGGCCGCCATCCAGATTCCCCCGACCACGAAGGTCTTCAGGGGCAGGCTGAGCCAGATCACCAGAGAGAAAACCAACCCGATGGCGGGAGGCAGAAAGTGGAGAAAGAAACCCCGGGCGTTTTTCTGAGTTGCACCGAAGAAGCCGGCCCGGAGAGAAGCCAGGTTCACTCCCATGAAGGCCAGGAAAGCCCCAAAGTTGATCAGCCGTGCACATTCCTCGTAGTTGAGTGCGAGAGCGCCCCCGAGGGCAAGGATGCCGATCAGCCAAAGGTTGTAAGAGGGGTTCGCGGTCCTGGGGTCCAGGTGCCCGAAGAATCGTCCGGGAAGAACCTGGTCTCGTCCCATCCCGTAGAGCAGTCGCGCGGCCCCGACCTGTGCGGTCACGCCCGAGCCGACACTTCCCAAAATCAATGTGAACGCAAGGACGTGATCGAGGAGTTCTCCCCCGATACGCTTTGCCACGACAATGATGGCGGTGTCGAGAGCGTTGATCCGCGCGGCCTCGTCGGTGATCCCGGCCGTCATCGACTGCCAGTCGGGCCAGGCCACCTGCGCCAGGTAGACTTGGGCGCCGCTCCAGATCCCGGTGATCAGGCAGGTCAGCACGGCGGCGATCATGACGTTGCGGCGTGGATTTTCCACCTCCTCCGAAAGGGTCGTCAAGCCATCGAACCCAATGTAAGTCAGTGCGGCCAGCGCGGTCCCGGACCAGACCGCACTCCACTCGAAGGTCGCCGCGTCGTAGAAGGGTTGGGTGGTGAAGAGGCCCGAGACGCCCCGCTCGACGAGCACAAACCGGGCAGCGGCACCCATGAAGTAAAACACGACTGCGCTCATGAAGATCATCAGGATCCAGTTGGCACGGGCGGTTACCCTGATTCCTCGCAGGTTTAGAATTGTGAACCCCGCGGCGAAACCCAGTACCCAGATCGAGTAGGGAACAAGGGGCATCAGGTGGTGAGCGGCAATCGAGGTGAAGATCACACAGAGGATCGGGACCAGCAGGTAGTCCATGAACATGCACCAACCGGCCACGAAGCCGAGGTGCGGACTCAGCTCCTTCCCCACGTAGGTGTAAGCCGAACCCGCGGCCGGATAGCGCGCCGCCATGCGCCCATAGCTGACAGCGGTGAACAACATGGCCAGCATGGACAGGGCTATTGTCGTGACCGCGTGGCCCCGGGAAATCTCGTTGGCGTGCCCGAACAGTGGAAGCGCGGCCACCGGTTGGATCAGGATGATCCCGTAGATCACCAGGTCCCGCAATCGAAGGACCCGCTTGAGTTGGACGCTCTTGCCGCTTTCCGCCGCCATCCTCGGTGCCTTTCTCCGGTCAGACCGGTCACTGGGTTACCTTGGGACTCCGGCGGATTCTAAACGATCTGACCCCTGGAGAACACTCTCATCCTGATTTGCTCGCGGTTTTCCGGCTTTATTGGCGCCCAAAGTAGTCCAGGCTTCCCAGCCTGGGAGGTCCCCCCGGGCTTCCAGCCCCGGGAGGCCGTTGCTCTCGGTTCCGGGCTAGCGCCGGGCAGGGCTGCCTGGAGTATAGTGCCTACCATCCCCGCCAGTCCCTCAAGTTCATCCAAAGGGTCAGCGGCGATCCGAGCCTTCCGACATGGGCATCGATTTGCCGCCTGGTTTTAGGGGAACGGTCCAGACCTCGGTGCCCCAGCTCATGACCAGGTTTGCCCCACTCGATGCCGGCTTCAGCGCGATGGTGAAGAGATCCACCGGGGCAGAGGACTTTGAGCTTGCCATTGCTACCCGGGCCACTTCCTGCTTTCCGATTTCTGAGGTGTACTTGAAGTGAGGCCAGGGCTCGTTGGCCAGTTGCGGCGGAGCCGCCGCGAAGATGTTCTTCAGCGGCTGGCCCAGGACCTTGTTGAGAACCAGGGAGTAGGGGCCCGACTGGGGGCAATGCACGTAGACCGAGTACTTGCCCGCAGGAACCGAGGCACTCCCGATCATGATCGGCGCCTCGGTCGTGAGGGTCGTGATCTGTTCCGATCCGGCACGCCACATCCGATCTTCGGGCAAACCGCCCAATAGGTCCGATACGCTCCGTCCTTTCAAGGACGGGCGCCCGTATTCGACCGAAACTTTGGCTCCGCCGACCTGAGCCGAAACGGCCTCCCGGGGGGCCGCCTGCTGGGCGGGCAGGGTGGACGTCGCCACCGTCAATAGACACAACGACACGAAACCCAGAACACCAGTTCGTCTTGACATCTCCAACGCCTCCTCATGGAATCACATGGGTGAGATTCGGGTAATTACCAGGAACGGTAACACAATTCAGCCACCAACAGTGGAATGCGATTCTCCTGTCTCCGCCCGAAGTTTTTTCAGGAGGCTTGTTGAACGACAATAGTCCGGGAGTTATGAAGATGTCTCATTGGGGACCTGGAGGGTCTAAGATGACGAGAAACCGCTTGGCCGCATTGAGTCTGTTCGTCGCCTTGCTGACGACGGTGGGCGGAGCGAGTACGGAGACTCCTGTTCCGATGTCCTGTCGGGATCTGATGGAGCAGTTTCGAAATCCACCTGCCGATTTTCGGACTGTCCCCTTCTGGGTGTGGAACGACGACGTTTCCAGGGAAGAAATAGAGCGGCAGTTGCTTGATTTCAAAGAAAAGGGTTTCGGGGCGGTCTTCATCCACCCGCGGTACGGGTTGATCACCGAGTACCTTTCTCCGCGCTGGTTCGAACTGGTGAAGTATTCGGTTGTCCGGGCGAGAGAACTCGGGTTGAAGATTTGGCTTTACGACGAGAATTCCTTCCCGAGCGGCTTTGCAGGCGGGCACGTGCCGGCGGAAATGCCGGAGTCGGTCAACCAGGGCCAGGGGTTGGTCATGGAAACGGTTGGCGAACTCGAGTCCACGGATATGAGTGACGTCGCACTGGTCCTGGTGACGACGGCCAATGGTTACCGGATCGTCAACCCGGCCGAATCCCAGTCCGGGGCTGAGGTCAGGGTCTTTCGGAAGATCCACTATGAACCGTCAAAATGGTACGGCGGTTTTTCATACGTGGACCTGCTCCTGCCGGGGGTTACCGAGAAGTTCATTGAACTGACCATGACCGGCTACGAGGAAAGCATCGGGAACGACTTTGGAAGGCTGGTCCCAGGAATTTTCACCGACGAGCCACACATCGAGCCACCTGATCGGAAACGGGCGATTCGCTGGACACCCGATCTTTTTGCCGAATTTGAGAAAAGGCAGGGGTACGATCTGAGACCGTTGCTTCCGCTCCTCTTCGAGGAAGTTGGTGATTTTCGGCGTGCTCGTCACGATTATTACGAAACCCTTCTCGATCTTTTCATCGAACGTTGGGCCAAGCCCTGGTATTCCTACTGCGAAACGCATGGAATTTCCTGGACCGGGCACTACTGGGAACACGAGTGGCCAAAGCCTTACCAGGGTCCCGACAGCATGGCGATGTCGGCATGGCAACAGGTGCCCGGGATCGACATGCTCTTCAATACCTTCGACCTGGCGGGTCCTCAATTTGGGAACATCCGCGCGGTTCGAGAACTGGCCAGCGTCGCCAATCAACTGGGACGGTCCCGGACGCTGAGTGAGACCTATGGTGCGGCGGGATGGGAACTGCGATTTCAGGACATGAAGCGTCTCGGAGACTGGGAGTACGCCCTCGGGGTGAACCTGATGAACCAGCACCTCTCGTACATGACACTGAAAGGCGACCGCAAGCACGATTTCCCTCAGTCCTTCTCCTATCACGAGCCCTGGTGGCCCTTTTACCGGACGCTTGCGGATTACTATGCCCGGCTTTCACTGGTTCTGTCCTCCGGCAAACAGGTGAACCGGATCCTCGTTCTCGAACCCACAACGACGGCCTGGCTTTATGCCGCCCCCGGCGTGGCGAGTACGCGGTTCGAGGAGATTGACCGTTCCTTCCGATCCGTGTTGGGAGAATTGGAGCGCCTGCACATCGAGTACGACCTGGGAAGCGAGCGCATAATGCGGGAGTTCGGATCGGCCAGTGACGGACGGCTCCAGGTCGGGAAGCGGGAATACCAAGTCGTTGTTCTGCCCTCCGGGCTCGAGAATCTCGAAACCTCGACAGCACTCCTGATTGAGGAGTTTGTGCGGGCGGGCGGGAAAGTGGTCGCTCTGGGCGATCCGCCTTCCTTCGTTGATGGTGTTTTTTCCAACCGAATGGTGGATTTGTCCGGCCGTTACCTCGAGCGGTGGGTTCTGGTTCAATCGGTTGCGGACGAGCCGGTTCGCGAGTGTCTGAGCGACCCGGTATTCCGACTCGAGATAGACGAAGGTCCGGCCGAACTCGTCTTCCATCAGAGACGCCTGCTGTCTGATGGACAGGTGCTTCTCGTCGTGAATTCGAGTTCGAACCAGGTTGCGATGGGACGGGTTACGTTGCCGGGTTCCCAGTTAGTCGAACTGGACTCCTTCAACGGAACGGTCCTTGAGAGGGCGACCAGTCAGGATGGGCGAGCGGTGTCCACGCGGTTCGAACTCCAGCCGTCCGGAAGTCTCCTCTTGTTGTGTCTCGAATCTCCGGTTGAAGGACTCGAGTCCCGGCGCAGCCGAACCCCGATCCCGCTTCCCGGATGGAGTGGACCAACTTCAGTCGAGAGGCTTTCAGAGAACGTGCTGACGATTGACTATTGCGATCTTGAACTGGACGGGCAGACGGAAAGGGGCATCTACTACTACAAGGCTTCAGACAACCTGTTTCGCCATTTTGGTTTTGACGGGAATCCCTGGGTCTCCTCCTCGCAGTACCGGACCAACATCCTCGATCGGAATCGATTCCCGACAGGGTCCGGCTTCAAGGTGACCTACCACTTCTCGATCGGCGGTTCTGTCGACACCGGCGATCTCAGAGCTGTGGTCGAGCGTCCCGAACTTTGGACCGTTTCGATCAATGGTGAACCGGTGGAACCGGTGGAAGGAGACTGGTGGCTGGACCGCTCGTTTGGCGTCTATCGCATTGGAGGATACGTTGAACCGGGAGACAACCGCCTGGAACTCTCGATCGATTCGATGAACATTCACTGTGAACTGGCTCCGGTTTACCTGATCGGAGACTTCAGCCTCACATCGAAGGAACAAGGCTGGGAACTGGGTCGAAGCAGACGTCTGCACACCGGGGACTGGGCCAGGCAGGGGCTGCCCTTCTATGCCGGTGGAGTGTCCTATGTTCGTCACTTTGACATCCACGACACGTTCGACACCGGCTATTTCATCAGGCTCCCGGAGTGGCAGGGCACGGTCGCTGCGGTCAGGGTCAATGGGGAGTCTGTTGGTGTAATTGGCTGGCCACCGTTCGAACTGGACGTCAGCAACGCGATCCGACCGGGGCGAAACCGGGTGGAGGTAGACATCTTCGGAAGCCTGGCGAACCAGCTGGGTCCCCACCACAACGTCGAAGGAAACGGCATCGTCACCCCCTGGAGCTTCAAGACAGCGCCCGAGGTCCAACCGCCCGGGGAGGGCTATGACCTGAAACCCTATGGCCTTTTCGGTAAATTCGAATTGGTGGCCTGCCGTCAATGATCCGGTGCCAGAGGAGGGAGATACGGCACTTTCTCAGGCGATCTTGCGCAGGAAGTCGGGCAGGAGATCCCACACCTCCTTGGGATCTCTGAGAGACCGCCGGCGATCAATCTCAAGATCTTCGGGGAGGGATTTCGAGTCAATCAGGTCGACAGGGTCGGCTGGGACGTTGAGGGGACCCCCGTCCTGGTCGCTGATCGGAAGAACCAGGGGTCCTTCGCTGTCGAGCACGTAGGCCATCTGACCATTCCGGAGGTAGAGCACACTGCCGGGAGGATAGATCCCGATCACTTTGACAAATGAGTAGAGCAGGAACTGCAACAAGCGGTTCTTGTTGGCGTACGCCCGAAACACCTCCGTCACGACTTCGGTCGGGTTCACGGCTTCGTGGTAACAACGCTTTGAGGTCATCGCGTCGTAAATGTCGGCCAGTTTCCCGATTTTGACGTAAGGGGCGATTTCGATCGGGAGTCGATCGTCGGGATAGCAGCGACATTCACCCGTATAGATCTGTGCGTGATGGTACTTGACGGAGTTCTCGATGTAGGGATTGTTGATCCCGTTCTTCTGCAGGACCTCAGCCCCAAACTCCCAGGAGTGGCGCTTGACGAGTTCGTACTCCTCTTCCGTCAGGGGGCCTTTCTTATTCAGCACTTCGTCGGGGACCATCACCTTTCCGACGTCGTGCAGGAGGTAGCCGACCGCGATACTGTGGATTTCGTCCGGGAGGTAGTAAATGAAGTTGACTTTATCGGACGAGAATATTTTGGACGAGTCGGCGCCCGCCGGTGAGGACAGGAACCGGTTGATCGCGTCTCCGAAGTGATCGTTGAAGCGGCGCAGCACGGCCGTGGCGATGACGCAGACGTTGATTGAGTGGTTGAACAGGTATTGGTCGTAGGAAAAGATCTCGTGAGTGAGGTAGGAGAAGGCGTTGGTCTTCCTGCCGAGGAATGAAACCAGGTCCCCAACCGTCTGATCGACGACTTCGTAGTCGAAGCGACCGTCGTCCTTCGCGATCTGTTCGACGACGGACTTGACATTGTTCTTCGCCGCCTCGTAGCGCTGGGCGGCTTCATGCTTCATCTCGGAGATCTCTTCGACCTTCTGTTCCAGGCTGTTCAGTTGTCTCCCGCCCGCTCCGGATCCGTTGGTCCCGTTTTCGGGGGTAGCTGCCGAGATCTCTCTCCCTTCGTGGTCCCAGATGCCACCGCCTTGGGAGGCATCGATTGAAACCGTTCCAACACCGTACCTCTTGATCACCAGCAGTGGGCTGAGGTTGTCCACCCGGACATCTTTCTCCAGAAGGAGGACCCCTTTGCAGTTGTAGATATCCGCCCCGGTTCGAACCGTGCCTCCGAGATTGACTACCTCGATGAGGCGATCGATATTGACAGATCCCATGGTCTGAATCGTGCCCTTTCCGATGCCCAACTCTGGGCGTCTATCACCTGTAACTGCCTATCTATCGACGGTGGAGTGCGATTTCTTTAGTTCGGTCGGGGCTTTCAATTCCTGCGGCCGGGGATGAGAATAGGGCTGAGGAGGCCCATGAAACGGAGAACAGTGCTACAGACTCTTGGGTTGGGCGGACTGGCAACTCTTGCCGGTTCTGCAACCCGATCCGCATCCATCCAGGCGGCTGTCCAGGCCGGAACCCCCTCCCCGAAGATCCGGGACATCTCGGTCATCGAGACCGCTCCGGAGGGACTGAGACTGGCGGTCGTCAAGATCACCACTGATCAGCCCGGGTTGTACGGCTACGGCTGTGCGACGTTCACCCAGCGGGCCGACCTGATCCGGCCGGCAGTCGAGCGATACCTGAAACCTCTTCTGCTGGGCCGGCCCGCCGACCGGATCGAGGACACCTGGCAGCTTTGCTACAATGGTTCGTATTGGCGAAACGGGCCGGTTTTGAATAACGCTTTGAGCGGTGTTGACATGGCATTATGGGACATCGCCGGCCGGCGGGCGGGAATGCCTGTCTACCAACTCCTGGGCGGGAAGTGCCGTGAGGCGGCAGACTGCTACGCCCACGCCAGCGGTGCCGAGATTGACGAGGTGATCGAGAACGCGCGGGCCCTCATGGCCGAGGGATTCCGGCACGTCCGCGTTCAGGTGGGCGTCCCGGGGATGGCCGGATACGGCGCCGGTCGGGGGGAAGCCTCGATAGAAAAGCTTCATGACGACCCCGTGTTTGCGCCCCAACCGTACGTTCGACGAGCGCTCGACTTGCTCGAACGTTGCCGGAAGGAGTTGGGAGACGAAGTCGAACTGCTGCATGATGTCCACGAACGGATTCCGCCGACGATGGCCCTCCAGTTCGTCCGCGATGTGGAGCAGTTTCGGCTCTTCTTCCTCGAGGATCCTCTCTCTCCTGAAGACATCGGCTGGTTTCGGATCATCCGGCAACAGAGTTCGACTCCCATTGCCATGGGGGAACTCTTCAACAGCCCTCACGAGTGGACGCCGCTCATCGCCGAACGGCTGATCGACTTCATTCGGGTTCACCTGTCCGAGGCCGGCGGTATTACGCCTTGCCGCAAGATGGCAGCCATGGGAGAGTTGATGGGAGTGCGCACGGCCTGGCACGGTCCTGGTGACGTTTCGCCCATCGGTCATGCGGCCAACCTGGCTCTCGACCTGGCCTGTTACAACTTCGGAATTCAGGAGAGCCACCGGTTCTCGGATCTCGCCCAGGAGGTGTTTCAGGGGTGCCCGGAGTTGAAAAACGGCTATCTCTTTCCCCGCGAAGAACCGGGGTGGGGGATCGAGGTTGACGAGAACCTCGCCCGAAAGTACCCCTTCGGCAATGGTGAGCGGGGAGAAAGAGAGCGACTCAACGGCGGTTGGGGCGTCATCCGAAAGCCGGACGGCACCGTGATCAAGCAGTGAGCCGGTTCCCGATCGTCTCTCTCAGAAACCGCAGGCAGGTTCGTCGCCCGCAACCGAATTTCAGGATTCCAGGCTGAGCAGTGCGTCGGGATCGCCATCGGTTTCGCGCAGAAAGTAGACTACGACTGGATCATGCGGAGCCGGGTCCCACCACGCCTGGAAACCCTTCCCGCGCGCCAGGTCGACCAGGGGGGCCGGGAAGAACGGGGCGGTGACTTCGCACATGCCACCCGGGGGGAGTCCGCGAAGGACCGAGAGGACCGGCCCAACTGGTTTCTCACCTCGTTCGATCATGGATCGGACGTCCATGCGTCGGGACGCTCGCTGGGGATCACACCAGTCGGGACGGGTGCCGAGCCTTTCGGCCGCCGTTGATCCCAGAGGACCGGTGAACTGATTCTGTCCGAGCGCTCTGCGGATCCGGTTGACCAGGTCTCCCACGGGGATGCCTCCGACGCGGGCTGCCTGTCCGAGGCTTGTGACGCGGGCGACCGTCCGGCGCAGGAGCGGGTTTTTGAGCTTTGCAAACGCGGGACTGATCTCTAGAAGCAACTCCTCCATCTCGGGGTAGGCGGTCAAGAGATCGAGTACACGGGTTTCTGGCGTGATGGCAACCATCGGTTCCGTCTTCATTTGGAGTCTCCCTGTGCGTAGCTCAGGAGTCGCTGTTCCCCCGAGAGGGTGCGCTTCGCGGTCAGGTCCTGGCTGACTTCGAGTGTTCCCAGATAGTTCCCGTCCGGATCCCGAAGCGCGAAGTACTCGATGTGAATGAATTTCCCCTTCATCTCGATCCAGAAGGGGGCGCGTTCCTGGCGGCCGGCTCGAAAGTCGTCCAGGATTTGCTGGACGATGTGAACACTTCCCGGTGGGTGGCAGAGCTGTACCTTTCGTCCGATGATCGCTCGGGTCCGGGTGAAGATGCGCTCCCGTCCCTGGCTGAAATAGCGGACCCGGTCGTCCGCATCCACGAAGGTCACGTCGAAGGGGATCGTATTGAGGATTGCCAGCAACTGGTCCTGGGTCAGGCTTCCGGAGGGCAGTTGGACCCTGTCCGATGCCGGCTGGTCTGCCTGGCTCCCCGGAGCAGTTTCGGGGATCCAGTCCGCAGGAGGATCGTAGAGGCAGAACCCGATTTCAGGACTCTGGCGAGCGATGGACAGCCATTCGTCCTGGGTCAGGGACTCCAGCGCAAGCGGCAGGAGCACCTGCTCCTCGCGGTAGATCATATCTTCCAGGGATACCAGAGCTGGCTCCACGACCAGTTCCGACAAACCTTGAATTTCTTCGCCAGTTGCCGCCGGGGTTACCTCGAGAACCTCGATTCCCGACCTGACCCGTCCCCGCGCCTCATCGTCCTTGGCCCACATGACGGTTGAGGGGCCCTTGATGCCGTGACGCTCGAGGTAGGGAAAGAGAAGGTTCTCCTTGCGGGCATAGTGTTTTTCGACATCTGCCAGGGCATAGAAACGGAGCCGGAGTTGGTCGAATCCGGGCCCGTCCGAGCCGGTTTCCGGCTCCGCAATCAGCTTCCTGACCAGTCGGCGACACTGGTCGATTTCCCAGTTCAGGGCTCTGTTTTCCTCCCGGAACGTCTCTAGCGGGTGGCCCGGAGGCAGGGGAGTTGTCTCGGCGTTCCGGATGTTTCCCTTGAGAACCCGGGTGTGAATGTCGCAGAACTTGAGAATCTCTTCGGCAGGAAGACCCTCGGCCAGTAATTCCTGTTCAACTTCAACGACCTGCTCGTAAGGTAGTGCTCCGAGAATGCGCTCCAGTTGGCAGCGCACCGCTTCGGGAGATTCTCCGTGGTGAACCTGGAGAAGAAGATGCCGCAGGATTTCCTTATTTCGGGAAGCGTTGTCGATCAATTCACTCATTGCTGTCTGTTCCTTCGCTTCTCAGCATAGGCAACAGGCATCAACTCTGTCGTTGACCAAAGTCACGCCCGGCACGGAATGGTTCGAAAGAGGTCGCTACGTGCCGGCAGGTCAAAGTGCCGCACGCGTCGCCGGCTCAAGGCTTACGAGGGAGTCGAGACTACTGGTCGGACCGGCTCTTCAACTGGTCGAGGAACTGCTGGATCTCGGTGACCTGCCTCTCCAGTTCCTCGACTCTTGCACGCAGGCTTGAGTCTCCTTCGGGTTGAGATTCCACTGTCTCTGCAACCGGCTCCATCTCGGCTTCATCAACGTCGGTGACATTCAATCGCCAGCGCGATTCCTTCTGCCCGGGTTGCCGGGGGAGTTCGACCACGAGTGGCGGTTCGAGTTCGCCGAGTGCCCTGAGGGTTTCTTCGGCTTCCGACAGCAACGTGAAGCTGTGCATCCGGTCGGCCCGGGCCTTGAGTTCCCCAATCGTTTGGCTGCCTCTGAGCAAGAGGACTGTCAGGAGGGCCTTTCGAGCCGGAGCCGCGGAATCGGCATCCAGCAGGAGGTGGCTCCAGCGGTCTGCCCGGGCCCCGGTCACCCGTTCCACCAGGTTGTAGCGTTCCAGGTTGTGGAGGCCCCGCAGGACTTCGTACTGCTTCAGGTTCATTACCGGGTTGCGGTTGGTGGTCTGGTTGCATGCCGAAATCAGGGCGTTCAGGGTGAGCGGGTAATAGTCGGGGGTGGTCTGCTCTTTCTCGAGCAGGGCACCCAGGACACGGCGGCTGAGGGCGTCAAGTTCGATAAGGTTGTTCAAGTTTTGTCTCCTGCCGGGACCGCGCGACGAACCCTATTGTGCCTTGATCTCGATTGCTACGGCCTTTGCGTCAACAGGTTCGGCGGCCCCGAGAACATAATAGGCCACAACAGGTTTTTGAATCGGACCGCAGGTGAGATCTTTCAATTGAACCTCGCAGCTGAAAATCACAGGGGTGCTGATAGGGGCGGCCATGCGGAGTTGTTTCCCCTGGGACGAAATGACGTAGACGGCGTGGTCCCCGGAACAGATGACTTCGGTCAGAACGCCGGAAACCCGCGGGACTCTGCGGACGTTGGCGAATGCGGGGCTGCAGTTCGAATGGGCGTAGGATAACAATTCGTCTGCAGGCTCCACCGCGGTAGCATCATCCGATGGAGAAGGTCCGGAGTCGGCCTCGTGAGGGGTCCCGGCGGCCGCCTCCGCGTGGGAGCGCCGAAGATCGGGTCTTTCCGGTGCTCCTCGCCGTTCGACAGTCGTCATGGACTCCCTATTCTCCGTGTTGTCGTTGCCTCCATCCGGTTCGGTCCTGGACCGGGCCGCGCGATCAAACGAGTCGAGCGAATTTAGAATGTTCTCCGCTTCGATGCGAAGTCCCGGTTGATTTGCGCCGCTCTTGATGTTCTCGAGATGGGACCGGGCGGCCTCCGAATTCCCCGCGGAAATCAATAGGCGAGCGTGAAGGAGCCTCAACTCGCTGTCGCGAGGGAAGTGTTCCAGTCCCTCTCCGGTTCGCTGTACGGCCAAGTCGGTCTTCTTGCGGGAGTAAAGGCTCATTTCACCGAGGCGCCGGTAAGCTTCCGAAAAGTTCGGGTTGATCCGGACGACCTGGTCGCACTCGTCGATAATCCTCTCCGCCTTGGCCTGCAGTTCGTCTCCACTGAGCATGTTACCCGTCAGCGAATAGACGTGGAGCCAGTGGGGAAAGAACTCGTCGGGCCGCTCATCGACCACTCTCTCCAACAGGGCTTCCGCTTCGCTGAACTTCTGCCCGGTCAACGCGATCCGGGCGAGCCCTTCCAGAGCTTCGGGGAGACCCGGTTGCTTGCGCAGCGCCCGCTTGAAGTGTTCGTCGGCTTCGACCGGACGATCCATCTGGAGCGCCAGTCGGCCCAGTTGAGCGACAGCGAGGGCTTCGGGTATTTCCCGGACCCCGGTCTCCAGCTCGACGTCGGTCGACACCTCGATTTTCGAGACCATGTAGGCGCGCTGGCGGACATAGCGGCGCAGTTGCTTCTCGAGTGGGTACGCTCCGAACACGAGTTCGAATGCCCGCCCGGGTTCAACGGAAGGACTCTTGATCCTGGCCAGAAAACTGCGAAAGCTGCCGCGAAGGTCGGCGTCCTCCGTAAACTGAAGCAGGTGCACCAGCGCCCAGGCCTGGGCATAAAAGAGGTGGACTTGCGAGTCGTCTTCGTAGAAGTGGCTCATCTCCTTGGCCGAACTCATCACGTCCATCGGCATGAGGCTCCGCTCGCGCAGGAGCAGCACGTGTTCGGCGATGGGTACACCGAGTGTGATCTCCTTGTCTCCGGCATCGAACGTTGAGTAAAACTCCGCTACTCCCTCGTTGAGCCAGAGCGGCCAGTCCAACTTCCGGACCAGGTAGTGGGTGTACTCGTGGAAAACGGTACGAAGCGTCGAGTCCCGGCTCCATCCCTCAACCATCGCGATCATGTTCTCCCACTGACCACTGGAGAAGTACCCGGATACCCCGACGGCCTTGCCCTCGTGACGAATCGAGTACTGGTCAAACGAACGTCGGTCCCGGAAGAGAAAGATGTCCAGCTTGACGCCTTCCTCGAGTTGCAGGTTGAACACCTTGCTGAACATCCCGCGAAACCGTTCGAACTCGAGTGCGACTTTTCGGGACTCGCGTTCGCCGCAGTCGGAGAAAACCCTGAAGTGGGGAGTGTCTACCTGGCGCCATTGGCGGGCTCCGTTCATCGAAGAGAAGACGAAGAAGACTGCCATGGCAAGCGGAATCAGCCGGAAACGCTGCATAGTGTTCTCCTCAAGATGACCGTACTGCGGGATGGGCCGGAGTTGCGCGCATGAGCAGGAACTACCGGTACCCGAATCGACGGAATCCCGGCCAGGGACCATCCAGCAGCGATCATTCTTAGCTGTCGGGAGATTAATTTCAACGAATTCCTGGATCTGCCTCGTGCGCTCTCCAGCTGGACAAAGAACCGCTCAGACCGGAGAATCGAAAGACTTTCGATGGAGCAGATTCGATATGAGAACTAATGTGCTGGCTTTCTGGGTTGTGATTCTCTCCCTGGTGCCGGGCCTGGCGGCGTCCCCTCCGACGATCGCCGAGAAGACGAAAGGCATGGAGCCGAGGGTTGGATTCCACAAGTGGTTCTGGGACGAGACCGAGGGGAAGATCTGGCTTGAAGTAGACCAGCTCAACGAGGAATTCCTTCTCGTTTCCGGGATGGCGACCGGAATCGGCTCGAACGATATTGGTCTCGACCGGGCCCAACTCGGTTCGGAAAAGGTAGTGGAGTTTCGCCGCAGTGGACCCACCGTTCTGCTCGTACAACCCAACCTGCTCTACCGGGCGGATTTCTCGGGCAGCGACCTCGAACGCCGGGCGGTCAGGGAGGGGTTCGCCGAGTCGGTTCTTTGGGGATTCAAGGTCGCCGCTGAAGAGGATGGGCGCATCCTGATCGACTGGACTCCAGTGCTCTTCGGGGATCATCAGCACATCGGTTCCAGGCTCGAGCGCATGGGCGAAGGATCCTACTCGGTGGACGAGTCGCGTTCGGGTATCTACCTGCCGAACTGCCGAAGTTTTCCGCGGAACGACGAGTTCGAGGTCACTCTGACTATGAAAGGGAGCCGGCCGGGTCCGGAAATTCGTTCGGTGACTCCCACTCCCGAATTCGTTTCAGTCCGGCAGCACCTCTCGCTGATCGAACTTCCTGACGCTACATACCGTCGCCGTGAGTACCACGTCCTTTCCGGCTACTTTCCTCTGAGCTATGTTGACTACACGGTACCGATCGGATCGGACCTGACTCGCCGATTCATCACCCGGCACCGGCTGGAGAAGATGGACCCCGCAGCCGAACTGAGCGATCCGGTCCAACCAATCGTCTACTACCTCGATCCAGCCACCCCGGAACCGGTCAAGTCGGCACTTCTCGAAGGCGGACGCTGGTGGAACGACGCTTTCGAATCGATCGGCTATCGAAATGCCTTCCGGATCGAAATGCTCCCTGCCGATGCCGATCCGATGGACGTCCGCTACAACGTGATCAACTGGCTTCATCGTTCGACCCGGGGTTGGTCATACGGGGCGTCGATCACCGACCCGAGGACGGGGGAGATCCTTAAGGGGCACGTCAACCTGGGTTCGCTTCGGGTTCGCCAGGATTACCTCATCGCCCAGGGATTGCTGTCTCCATTCGGCGACGACCTTCATCAAGACGACCCGATGCTGAAGATGGCCCTGGCTCGCCTGCGTCAACTGTCGGCCCACGAGATCGGGCACACGCTGGGACTCACCCACAATTTCGCGGCCAGCACGGTAGACCGCTCATCGGTGATGGACTACCCCCACCCGCTGATTCGCCTTGACTCCGATGGCGATATCGATCTCGCCGATGCCTATGCCGTCGGGGTCGGACCCTGGGACAAGGTGGCGATCGCGTACGGCTACCAGGACTTTGCCGACGGTGTTGACGAGTCCGCAGAACTCGAGCGAATCCTGGAAGAAGGTTACCAGGGGCACCATCTACGCTTCCTGAGTGACGGCGACGCCCGACCCGCCGGAAGCCCAAGCCCGGTCGCCCATATTTGGGACAATGGCGCGAATCCGGTTTCCGAGTTGAACCACCTGGTCGAGGTCAGACAACGCGCCCTCGAGCAGTTTTCGCTCGATTCGATCCGCTCCGGGATGCCCTTGGCCACGCTCGAGGAAGTTCTGGTACCGACCTATTTTCTTCACCGCTACCAGGCGACGGCGGTTTCCAAGCTGGTCGGAGGCCTCGAGTATGAGTTCAGCCTGAAAGGAGACTGGACTGCTGCTCCACAGATCGTCCCGGGCGCCGAGCAGCGGAGGGCGCTGGATGCGCTCCTCGCCACGCTGGCACCCGAACAGGTCGCGGTCCCCGAGCGGATCGTCTCTCTGATCCCGCCTCGTCCGCTTGGATACCCCCCTCACCGAGAGCTGCTCCAGGGGCAAACCGGACTGACGTTCGATCCGCTTGGGGCGGTCGAGGCTTGGTCGAAGCATGTTGTCGGACTCCTGCTCAACCCGCAACGGGCCGCCCGCCTGGTCGAATATTCGGCTCGAGATTCCTCCTGCCCCTCCATGGAAGAGATGATCGGGACGCTCCTGAAGAAGACCTGGTTTTCGGAACGGCGGGAAGGCTATCTGGGCGAAGTTCAGAGACAGACCGACATGGTGGTATTGCAGGAATTGATGGCGCTGGCAGCCCGGAAAGAGAACCCCGAAAGGGTCCGGGCGTCGGCGCACAACGGAATTCTCGAACTTCAGGAGTTCCTGGCGGAACGCGACTCAAGTGAGCCGGGATTGCGGCAGGCTGCTGTGGACCGCTATGCCCGGTTTCTGATCGGGCAGTACCTGGAAACCCCGGAAAGTTTCGCCAAGCCCGTGATCCCGGATCCGCCGCCGGGAGACCCGATCGGTACCGACTGCTCCGCTCCGCTGTAAACGGGTCCGTCGTCAAGTTTCAGGCCTTCAGTTCCCATCCAGGGCGGTAGGCCCTCCGCTCGAGGAAACTGTTGGCCTGCGTGTTGTCGGCGAACTCCCCGCGGGCAGCGTCCCAGGTCAGCTTCCCGGGGACTCTCAGGGCAACATTTCCCAGGCAGATCGCCTCGGCAAACGGGGACACCTTGTCGAATGCGGCATCGGACGATTGGCCTCCCTTACAGGCCCGAATCCACTGGTCGAGCTCGTCGATCGGGCGGGGGAGAGTCTCGGCTGGTTCGCTGAAGGTTGACATCCTGCTCTTTGGAATCAGGCGAGGTCTTTCGCCCGTGAAGCCTGCCAGGATCTTGCCCTTGTCTCCGACAAACAGGAGCCCTTCGTCGGGCATCTGTTCACCGTCCGATTCGAGTTCTGCAGGCAGGGGAGGGCGAAGACCACCGTCGTACCAGTAGAGTGATACGGCATCGCGGTCTCCGCGGGCAGGGAAATTCCAGTGGATGGTGGACGCTCTCGGGTAGGAAACCAGGTTCTGCTGCTTCTGCCAGAGATGGTCCACAATCGCATAGTACTGGCTTCTGCTCGCCTCAACCGCAGTGGGCAGGCCGAGGCCGAGGATCTTGAAGATCTGATAGAAACTGTAGTGGCCCATATCGCCGAGGGCTCCGGCCCCGAACTCGCACCAGCCTCTGAAGACGGCGTGAGTGAGGGCGGGATTGTAGGGTCGGCGGGGAACCGGCCCCAACCAAAGATCCCAGTCCAGTCCGTCGGGGACAGGCATCTCGTCACGCGGGTATTCGGTCATTCCCTGCGGCCAGAATGGACGCGAGGACCAGTTGTGCACTTCCCGCACGGGGCCGATCACCCCGCTGCCGATCCACTCCGCGATTCGAGGGCTGTTTCGGTTGCCGGCGGCGCAGAAAAGATGAGTGGCCAGGCCCGTTTTCTTTGCCGTCTCGACCGCCAGCGCCGTCTCGTGGTAGACATTGGAGATTGGCTTGTGGGTGATGACGTGTTTACCCTTTCGCATCGAAGCAATCGCAACCGTGGCGTGGAGATGATCGGGGGTCATAATGTAGATCGCATCGAGTCCGGTTTCACGGTCGAGTAGTTCCCGGAAATCCGCGTAGGCTCGACAACCCTTGTATTCACCGGACCGCCGGTTCTTTCCGTAGTAGGTTTCGACGACTTCCTTGCCAACCTCCCGGCCACATCGACAGCCATTGTTGCCTTCACCCCAGTTGGGGCTGGAAAGAAACTTGCGGAGCTTGTCCCGCAGTTCGTTTTTCGACCAGGGGATGTAGTCCGAACTGCCCCGATTGGGGTCGCAGACCGCGGCGATCTGGATCTCGGCGTGAGGCAGTGCCTGCATCATCTGGCGCAAACCCTGGGTTCCGCAACCGACGAACCCGATGTTCACCTGGTCGCTGGGAGGGACGTAGCCGACCCCTCCCAGGACTCTTCTCGGGACCACACTGATGGCGGCCGTAGTGGCGGATGTGGAGAGAAATCGACGACGGGTAATCGATTTTGGTGACATGGCATTCTCCTCCTCAGTGGTCCGTTCCCAAAACGGACCACCAGCTTGTGCTAACCACTCTTAGCATTGATGGGAGCCGGTTCCAAGAGGAACGGCCGCTTTTCCCGGGACTTCAAGCGGGGGAATTTCTCCGATCGCTCAACAGTTTGTAGAATAGAATTCGGGATTGGAATGAGTCTCGCTGGCCGCGTGGCGTCCAGGGGGCGAATTTCGTTTATACAGACTGAACCGTGACAGATGGATCGGAGGATTCTCAGCTATGATTAAGCGGATCAACGGACTCGTACTTGTACTCTCACTGGTGGTTCTGGGGGCAATCTCCTGCAGCCAGCAGGCTACCGAGGAGCCTTCTCAGCCTGCGGCTGCGGTATCCGCTGAGCCGGCAATCAATACCCTGACCTCGGAAGAGAAAGCCGATGGTTGGGAACTCATGTTCGACGGTAAGAGCCTTGATCAGTGGCGCGGCTTCAGGGCTGAAGAAGTTCCGCCCGGCTGGACGGTAGAAGACGGCCTTCTCGTTTTCAAGGCGGAAGACGGTCAGGAAGGCTTCGGCGACCTCACGACCAAGAAGGAGTATGCCAGTTTTGAAATGAAGCTGGACTGGAAGGTCAGTCCGTGCGGAAACAGCGGAGTCCTCTTCCACGTTACCGAAGATTCAGATCAGGAATGGCACAGCGGTCCCGAAGTTCAGATCGTCGATGCGACGGAGGGTTGCTGGGCGGATTATCGGGCTTCGGATGCCGAACGTGCCCCCGGTTCCGACCTCAAGGCGTCGCAGTTCTCGGGTGCCGACTATGACCTGATCGCTCCTTCCGTGAACGCAGCCAAGCCCGTCGGCGAGTGGAACACCATGCGCATTGTCGTTGACGGTGCCCATGTCGAGCACTGGCTCAACGGGCAGAAGGTCGTGGAATACGAACTCTGGAGCCCGGAGTGGAAGGATCTGGTTGCCAAGAGCAAGTTCGCGGAGTATCCCCAGTACGGCATGGCCAAGACCGGCTACATCGTGCTCCAGGATCACGGCAAGACCTTGTGGTTCAGGAATCTTAAGATCAAAGTGCTTGGTTAAACATGACGGGACACTCGTGCTTTCCCTCAGTGATGATGCCGGCTTAGAGTTACAAAGCCGGCCCGGTAGATGCCGCCGGGCCGGCTACCCATCCATGAAATCTTCTTTGAACAGCGGCCGGCCGGCCAGCGACAGGTAGTAGGCGTAAGAGACAATCGATGCCAGGATCAGCAGCAGCGGCAACGAGCCGTTGTTGTACCAGGCCGAAAACTGAGATCCGGATCGCCCCCTTGCGGTCTCCCCGTCCCGATCTGAGGTTGCGGCGAACAAGGGAGAGAGATCCCAGAGTCATGCCGGGCTTGGTCGGCGGAGGATCCTCAGGGGTGACCCATCCACGGTGCTTGATAAACTGCATGTTGAATTGAAGACTTTTCGTGTTGCGGCGCACTCCAGAAGCGGGGCCCCGGATTCAGGCTGGACCGCTGGCGGTGGGTCTTCGTCGGGGTCAACTTTGGAAATATTGTCCGCCTGTTGCAGAGATTGGTGGGCCCGCTTAGGGGCTGTAATGGTCGGCCTGTCCTGGTTCTTCCTGTTGGGCAGTTCGGCTTTCGGATTCGCAAGCCTCCAACCGGGTTTGCATGTCGTCGATTTCTCATTGCTCGGACTGACCGCGGTCTGCCTGGTCACCGGACTTGGAGGGGTTGACCATCCTGAAGAGTGCCGATTTTGGCGCCTGATGGGTTTTTCCTTTCTGGTCTGGTTTGCGACCCGGGGACTCTGGCTCTTCCTGGGGACGTATTCCTGGAGCCCTCGTCTCGACTTTGCCTCCGACATCCTCTATCTGCTCTCCTTCCTGGGAATGATCATGGCACTCGGGGCCATGCCTCACCTGAGTCCCGGATGGAGCAGGTCCAACCGCCTCTATCGAATCGAGTCGCTTGGGAGAGCGGTCTTTGTGGTCGGTTTGCTGGCCTACTTCGTGGTCGTTCCGCACCTGGGAGAATTACAGCAAGGCAGTTCCCGGAATCTCTCCTACGCACTGTTTGGCGCCCTCGATTTTCTACTGATTGCGGCGACCTTGCACAACCTCCTGGTTTGTCGGAGCAGAAAATGGAAGGTCATCTACAGCCTTTTCGTGTTTTCGTTCACCTGCCTCTTCTATGGGGATGTTCTCGAGGTGATCCGGTTCTACGGCGCGCGGGACCTGCCGGCTCAGGAATGGACTTTTGTCACTTTCCGCTCTTTTCTGACACCGTTGATCTACTGGTGTGCGCTTCTGGCCGCACGATGTCGAGTTTGTCTTCCCGACGAGACGATATCGGGAAGCCGGAAGAAGCCTGGGAATACTCTGGAGCAGATCCGCGTGACGGCGCGAAGTTTCTGGGTCATCCTTCCATTTGTGCTTCCGGTCATGCACTTCACTCTCTACGGGTTTGGTCTCATTGACCCGCGGCTCAGGGAAACCCACGAGTTGATCCTCATGGTGACGCTGGTTGTGCTCGGATTCCTGGCGCTTCTCTACCAGCGGCAAGCCGATCTGGAGCGCCGGCGCGCCGAATGGACAATCGAAGCCAGTGAAAACCGGTTCCGTCAGCTTGCGGAGTTGCTTCCCGGGATCGTCTACGAGATGAACGCGGAAGGGACCTTGACTTTTTGCAACCATGCTGCGTTCGTCATTACCGGATACGGGGACGAGGATATCAGGAAAGGCTTTGCCGGCCTTGATCTTCTGGCTCCTGAGGACCGGGAGCGGGCCCAAGCTGCGATTCAGTCGGTCCTCAAGGGCGAAGAGCACCCGGCCTATGAATTTATCGCCCAGAAGAAGGGCGGGGCACGTTTTCCGGTTCTCTCTCAGGCCGTGCCCATAGAAGAGAAAGGCCGGGTCGTCGGAATCCGGGGGATCCTTCTCGACATCTCAGAACGGAAACAGCTCGAAGCGCAGTTATTGCAGGCTCAGAAGATGGAAGCGATCGGACGGCTCGCAGGCGGGGTTGCCCACGATTTCAATAACCTGCTGACCGTCATTCAGGGGCGAACTGAGCTACTGCTGGATGAGTTGGAATCCGACCATCGGTTTGTCGAAGACCTGACCGAGATCGTTGCCGCGGCTGAACGGGCGGCGGTTTTGACTCGCCAGTTGCTGGCATTCGGTCGAAAACAGCTGCTTTCCCCACAGGACGTGGAGTTGAACCATATTGTCAGTCAAATCGAGTCGATGTTGAGGCGTCTCGTGGGCGAGGATTTTGACTTCGTCACTGTGCTCCGGCGGCCCTTGCCCAAAGTCAGGATCGACCCGAACCTGGTTGGGCAGATTCTGATGAACCTGGCCGTCAACGCCCGCGATGCCATGCCTGCCGGGGGAGTAATCACGGTCGAGACACGAGAAATCGTGATGGAACAGGGCGACACTGAGGCTTCCGAGATCCCCCCGGGTCGATACGTGGAGCTGTCTGTCCACGACACGGGTTCCGGGATAGACGAGACAATCCGCGACCAAATCTTCGATCCATTTTTCACGACCAAGGAGGCCGGCAAGGGGACCGGATTGGGCCTCTCGATGGTTTATGGCTCGGTGAAGCAAAGTCGCGGTCACATTGCCGTCGAGAGCGTGCCAGGCCAAGGGACGACCTTCCGAATCTTTCTCCCGGTGGTTCCCCTCCAGGATACCGTCGGCAAAACTGAGAACTGACAGCAACTCAGGCTTGCCGGATGTGCAACTCGCAGATCTTCCGGAAGTGGTGGCCGTAGATCGCCAGCGTCACTGCCATCGGGAGCATTCGGGGCCGTCGGAAGAGAGTCCAAAACATCAGGCTCCAATAGTGGAAACGCTCCCTGCCGAAGATGCCCAGCCTGAGGACCGAGCGAATAAGGGCTTCCAGGCCCTCCCGGTTAAGCGGAACGTCAATCCGTGGCGGAGAGTACTCCCGCAGAAAGGTGCGTACCCGCTTGTAGTAATGCTTCGGTGAGTAGATGTGGTGCATCACCCGTCGATAGCCCTCGGTCAGTGTCTCCAGGTTCATCCGGGGAATGATGTTGGTGCTGCCGTCCACGTTGTCGCCCGACATTCCGCCCAGGATACGTCCCTGGGCCTTGAGACGTTCGTAGAGTTCGGTGCCGGGAGGAGCCTGCAGGAGGCCGACCATTGCGGTAACGATTCCGCTTTTCTGAATGAAGTCGATCTGGCGTTGGAAGATGGAGGGTGTGTCACTGTCAAATCCGACGATGAACCCGCCTTGAACCTGCAGCCCGGCCCTCTGAATCTTCTTGATGTCATTGACCAGGTTTCGGTTCTTGTTCTGCTTCTTGTTGCACTCGGCGAGGCTTTCTTCAGCGGGCGTTTCGATGCCGATGAAGACCGTGTCAAAACCTGCCGTCACCATCATCTGCATCAACTTGTCGTCGTCCGCCAGGTTGACCGACGCCTCGGTATAAAACGTGAACCGGGGGTGCCTGCTGCGCCACTCGATCAATGCGGGAAGAAGTTCCTGCTTGAGATAGCGCTTGTTGCCGATGAAATTGTCGTCGACGAAAAACACTTTGCTCTTCCAGCCGGCCGCATCCAGATTGTCAAGTTCGGCAATGATCTGATTGGCGGTCTTGATTCGCGGTCTTCGTCCAAAAAGAGCCGTCACATTGCAGAAGTCACAATTGTAGGGGCAACCGCGCGAAAATTGGATCGCCATCGAGGCATAGTGACCCATGTCGAGCAGTTCCCACTGGGGAGGCGGGGTCACTTCGATCGAGGTGTGCTGGTCCGTGGAGTAGACCGCTTTCGGATTGCCGGCTTCCCAGTCCTTGAGGAACTCCGGCAACGTAATCTCAGCTTCGTTGAGGACGAGGTGGTCCACGTGTGCGAAATCGCCCGGCTCACTGGTGAAAAGTGGTCCTCCCGCAACCACCGGAAGCCCTGCCTCCTGGCAGCGGTCAATGAGATCTTTTGCAGAGTTGCGCTGGACGGTCATGGCGCTGATCAACACGATGTCCGCCCATTCCAGGTCTTCCGCTTTTAGGGTGTGCACGTTGGCGTCGATTACCCGTCGTTTCCAGTCTTTCGGGAGCATCGCCGCCACTGTCAACAGCCCAAGCGGTGGAAGCACCGCCCGTTGCCGCGTGAACTTGAGGGCGTGTTTAAAGCTCCAAAATGTGTCGGGAAACTGGGGGTAGATCAAGAGTGCGTTCAATTCGGGCGGTCCTCCTCGGTGATCGAAGCGACCAAAGTTATCATGTTCAGGACCGGGCTGCTATCAAGTGCTCGATCGCCACCGGACTTCTAAATTGGCTCCGGGTCTGATAGCGACTTCAGGCCGGGCTGCAATGGAGAATCGAGACTTCCTCCGAATCGCTTGTATCGGTTGCTCTTGAGCTGTGCTACACTCCGGCGCCATCAAGCGCCAACACACATTGCAGGAGGAGTTTGCGCACGTGAAGAGAATCGTCCTCGTATCTGTCGCTGCAGTTTTTTTGCTCGCCCAGGTTGCTTTCGCCCAGGAGACCGTTGACCTGGACATGGTGAACCGAATTCGAGATGAGGGGCTGAATCGGTCCCAGGTAATGAAGACGGTGGGGTATTTGACCGACGTCATCGGACCTCGCCTGACAGGGTCTCCCGGGTTCAAGGAAGCCAACGAATGGGCCCGTGACCGACTCCAGGAGATGGGCCTGGAGAATGCCCGGATGGACGAGTGGGATTTTGGTCGGGGTTGGGACTTCACAAAAGCCTCGGTCCGGATGATCTCCCCCCGAGAAGTTCCGCTGATCGCGATCCCGATGGCCTGGACTCCAGGGACCAACGGGCCGGTGACCGGCACCGTTATGAGAGTCTCGCTCGACACCCTGGAAGATCTCGACAAGTACCGGGGAAAGGTGTCCGGAAAGGTCCTGTTCCTGGACGATCCCCGGGAGATCACCGAGGGTGATGCGCCTTCGTTTCAGCGGTATGACAAGGAAGAGTTGGAGGAGTTGACTGAGTTCCCCATCCCCAGGATCCGGAGACGGCGTGGTGATTATCGGCAGCGGGCACTGGCCCGGTGGCGGCTTCGTGACGCGATCAACCAGTTTCTGTCCGACGAGAAGGTGGTTGCGACGGTCCAGATTAGCTCTCGGGACAACGCCCTGATTCGGGTCGGAGGTGCCGGTTCCCGCGAGCCGGGCAAGAATCCCGGTGTGACGGCGCTTTCGCTGGCCGCTGAACACTACAACTCGATCATGCGGCTGATCGACGAGCACAAGCAGGATGTGAAACTCGAGATCGACGTGAAGGCCCAGTTCTACGATGATGCCAAGGGGTACAACACACTGGCCGAGATCAGGGGTGCCGACAAGGCTGACGAACTCGTTTTGCTCGGCGGGCACATCGATTCGTGGCATGCCGGCACCGGCGCGACCGATGATGCGGCGGGGGTCGCCGTAGCGATGGAGGCGGTGCGAATCCTGAAAGAGCTGGGAGTTCAGCCTCGTCGGACGATCCGGGTTGCCCTTTGGGGAGGCGAAGAGCAAGGTTTCCTTGGGTCGATGGACTACGTCAAGAAGTATCTCGCGACGAGGGCGGAGCCGAGTGATCCCGAACAGAAAGAGCTCCCGGAGTGGATGCGCAGGGATCAGGGCAAGCTTGATTTATTGCCCGACTACGAGAAGTTCTGTGCTTACTTCAATCTTGATAACGGGAGTGGGAAGATTCGGGGGATTTACACCCAGGGCAACGCTGCGGTCGCCCCGATTTTCGAGGCATGGCTGGAGCCCTTTCACGACCTGGGTGCCGATACCGTGACCAACCAGAACACTGGCGGGACGGACCATATTCCCTTCGACCGGGTCGGTCTTCCCGGTTTTCAATTCATCCAGGATGAACTGGACTACATGTCCGGGACCCACCACACCAACGTTGATGTCTATGACCATCTACGCCGGGAGGACCTGATCCAGGCCTCGGTGATCATGGCATCGTTTGTGTACAACGCCGCAATGCGACCGGACAAGTTGCCGCGCAAGCCGATGCCCACGACCGAAAATCGGTGAAACAGACAGGCGATCCGCTTCCCGCTTGCCGGTTCCGGCGGTGAGCATTCCAGGCGTATTGTAATTGCTGCCGGCCTGGTCGGGAGGCGCTTTCCGGCCAGGCCGGGCAGATCTGAATTTGCAGCGAG
Source organism: uncultured Acidobacteriota bacterium (assembly GCA_963777605.1). GTDB lineage: Bacteria > Acidobacteriota > UBA6911 > RPQK01 > JAPXNP01 > CAVZRV01. Next base: position 80,339 of record CAVZRV010000015.1, on the reverse strand, counting down.
TGATTGCTCCCGAAAGAGTTTGGTTCTCGACTTCGGCGGAGGTCTATACTGGGTGTGGCAAGAAGGGTTCAGCGCATCGGCGCGCTGCAGCAGCAATGTCACTTCAGCGGCGAATTCATCCGGGGCCGTGAACTTGCAGGCATTCAGGCGGAGGGAGCGGGTTGAAAGAACACTCGGCAGCAGATTCAGTAGAGCCGGCCCCCCTTCCGATCGGGGATGGGCCGGGCCGGTTGTCTGAATCCGGGGATGGCCAGCGAACGCAACATTACCGCTTGCCCCCGGAGATTCCCTTCACCGCCGCCGAGCGGGCATCCACGACGATCTTGTTTGGGAACCTCACACCCAAGCATGAACGGCTGATCAAGGCCGTTTTCGACGGAAACGGATACCGTTTCCAGAACCTTCCGGTGCCTACCAAGGGGGCCTTTCAGATCGGTCGGGAGTACTGCAACAACGGTCTCTGCAATCCCAACTACTTCACCGCTGGGACCCTGATCGAGTTTCTCCAGAATTTGGAAAGGGAAGGGAAGTCGCGGGAGCAGATCGTGCTGGAGTACGTCTACTTCACACTCGCCGACTGCGGTCCGTGCCGGTTCGGAGTCTACCAGTCCGAGTATCGCCAGGCACTGGAGAACGCTGGTTTTCCAGGTTTTCGGGTTATCACGTTCCAAAGCAGCAGGGTCATCACCGAAGGGGCCAGTGAACCAGGATTGACATTCAATGCCGACATCGGATTTGGTTGCCTGGCGGCGCTGATCGTCGGGGACCTGCTTTATCAGTCGATCTACTCGATCCGGCCGTACGAGAAGGTGCCGGGAGCAACCGATCAGGCCTTCGCAGACTGTCTGGATTGGGTCAGCGAGTTCCTGCAAAACCACCAACGTTTTGAAATCCTGCGGGAGTCGCCCAATTGGCTGGCGAGGCGAATGGACCCCCGAAGCCGTTTCACCCGCATGCTGAACAGCCTTGGGAAGTACCGGCGTCATCTCTACGGGAGTGATTTCAGGGAACTCCTCTCTGCCTGTGCCAGGCGAATCGACCAGGTCGAACTTGATCGGCTGCAGGCGAAACCGATCGTAAAGGTGACCGGCGAGTTCTATTCGCACCTTTCGGAGAGTTACGCCAACTACAACATGTTCGAGTTCCTGGAAGCCGAAGGGGCTCAGGTGGATGCTGACACGATCACCGGACACCTTCTCTACTGGCTGCACAAATCGATTCTCGAGCAAGGCGAACGCGCCGGATTGCGGCCTCCCCACCCGAACGCCAGGCCCTGGCAGCCGGTAAAACAACTGGAGAACTACCTGTCGGCGGTCAAGAAACCGCTTCTGCTAAGGCTGGCTGTCTCCCAGTACCGGAGGCACTACTCGAGAATCAATCGGCATCTGAGCGGAATCGGCCACGAGCAGATCCGTCAGTCGGATTTGGTCCGGCTTTCCCGAGAGTACTTCAACCCGCTGACCAGGGGAGGGGAAGGTTATCTCGAAGTCGCCAAGAGCATCTATTACAGCCAGTATCGCCTGTGTCACATGGTGCTCAGTCTGAAGCCGTTTGGCTGCATGCCTTCGACCCAGTCTGACGGGGTCATGGCGACTGTCACGGCCCGCCATCCCGGGATTGTCTTTGTTCCGGTCGAAACCTCGGGGGATGCCGATATCAACGCCTTCAGCCGCGTCCAGATGGCGTTGGCGGATGCCCGGAGGAGGGCGGACGAAGAAATCGATCGAGCCCTGCGTGAAGCCGGAATTACCCTTGAAACGGTTCGCGACTTTGTGGAATCTCATCCCGAATTTCAGAGAGCAACGTTCCCTTTGCGGCGTTACGGGAAGTTTGCCGGAGTCGCTGCGAATCTTGTCGTTCAAGTTGCGGATCTGCTCAAGCGTTCTCGAAGGAGATGATTTGGATGGCGTCCTCGACGGCGCCCGTGAAATTCACGGCGGGCATTGATATCGGTTCGACGACGGTCAAGGCGGTCGTTGTCGAAAGCGGGAGTGACGAGGTGATCTGGAGTGATTACCGGCGTCACGAAGCCCGCCTGGCCGAGAAGGTCCACGGGTATCTGAAACGGATGGAGGAAGACCTCGGTGCCCATGAGGGCAACATGCGGCTCTTCTTCACCGGGTCGGGCGGCGGGACGATCTCGAAACTGGTTGGGGGCCGATTTGTTCAGGAAGTGAATGCCGTTTCACTGGCGGTTGAGAAGCTGTTTCCCGAAGTCTACTCCGTTATCGAACTGGGCGGGCAGGACAGCAAGATCATCATTTACAGGGATCAGCCCGGGGCGTCGGTTCGGAAGAAGATTGCGAGCATGAACGACAAGTGCGCCGGGGGCACCGGCGCCGTCCTGGACAAGATCCGGGCTAAGTTGAATATTCCCCAGGACAGTCTTGCCCGCCAGTGCTACAGCGGCGTCCGGATTCACCGGGTTGCGGGGAAATGCGGAGTTTTCTCTGAAACCGATGTGAACAGCCTCCAGAAGCAGGGGGTGCCGAGCGGCGAGTTGATGGCTTCCCTGTTTGAGGCCATCGTTCTCCAGAACTTGACGGTTTTGACTCGTGGATACACGCTCTTTCCCCGAATTCTTCTCCTTGGGGGACCCAACACCTTCATCCGGGGCATGCAGGAGGCGTGGCGCGAGCATCTTCCCAAGCTCTGGGAAGAGCGAGGCGTACTGGTGCCCGAAGGTTGTCCGCTGGCTGAACTGATTTCCGCCCCTTCGAACGGGCATTTCTTCGGGAGCCTCGGGGCCGTCGAGTTTGGCAGGGGGCTGGATGCTCGAGAGGGATCCTACACTGGACTGAAGCACCTCGAACATTTCCTCAAGGATGGAAATGCCGGCCTCCACGCGCGCTCGGTTTCCTGCGGGCTTTACCGAAGCGCGGGTGAGTTGGCGGAGTTCCGGGAACGCTACCATTTGCGCCAGTATCGCCCGCCGGCCGTCGTCGCGGGAGCCCGAACCCGGGCGTTCCTGGGCATCGACGGGGGGTCGACGTCCACCAAGGCCGTGCTGTTGAGCCCGGACGGTGAGGTGCTGGCCAAGGCCTACGAACTGTCGCGTGGCAACCCCATTCAGGACACGATCGGTCTCGTCGCCCAGCTTCGCGGCGAGATAGAGTCCCGGGGTGCGACCCTGGAAATCCAGGGTGTGGCTACCACCGGGTACGCGAAGGATATTCTCCAGAAGGTGTTGCACGCCGACCTTGGGCTCGTGGAAACAGTTGCACACGCGCGTTCCGCGGTTCATTTCATGCCCGGTGTGGATGTCATTGTCGATGTGGGCGGCCAGGACATTAAACTGATCGTACTCAAGGACGGGCACGTCAAGGACTTCATGCTCAACACCCAGTGCTCTGCCGGTAACGGCTATTTTCTGCAAGCCACGGCGGAGAGCATCGGCCTTCGGGTCGAGGACTATGCGGAGGCGGCATTCCGGGCCCGGAAGATGCCCGAGTTCAGCTATGGCTGTGCCGTGTTCCTGCAGTCGGATATCGTGAACTACCAGCGTCAGGGCTGGAATTCGGACGAGTTGCTGGCCGGGTTGGCCGCTGTTTTGCCCAAGAACATATGGTTGTACGTGGCGAAGATTCCCAATCTTCCATCACTCGGGTCGACGTTCGTTCTCCAGGGAGGGACCCAGCGAAACCTCGCCGTGGTCAAAGCCCAGGTGGACTACATAGGTGGACGGTTCGAGCGATTTGGTCAGTCTCCTGAGATCGTCGTACACCCCCACTGTGGAGAGGCGGGAGCAATTGGAGCAGCTCTCGAGTTGCAGCGTATCTGGGAACCGTCGAGACGGACCCGGTTCATCGGCCTGGATGCGGTTGACCGGATCGAGTTTGAGACGACTTGTGATGAAACGTCGCGCTGTCGCTTCTGCACAAACCAGTGCCTTCGCACATTCATCGATGTCCGGTTGAAGGAGGAGACTAACCCAGTTCAGGAAGGCGATGTGGAAACCCCGCCGACTCACGCCGCGGAACGCTTCGTAATTTCAACGTGCGAAAAGGGACAGGTTGACGATACTGACGCTCTCAAGCAGATTCTGGGACGAATCAAGCGGAACGCTCAGGAGAATCCGAACCTGATCGATCTGGCCGCCAAGACCGTCTGGCGATCCTGGTCTCCGGGAAATGCCTGCTCGACTGGACCTGGACGGGTTTGGGGCAGAGGACGCAGGGCCCGCGCAAGGGAACGGAGGAAGGCCATCCGGATTGGGATTCCAAGAATTCTCAATCTTTACGGTTATGCCCCCCTCTTCACGGCCTACATGGAGGCGCTCGGGATACCGTTTGAAAACCTGGAGTTTTCTTCTTTCACCGCTGATGGAATGTACCGGGAAGGGAGCCGGAGAGGTTCAATCGATCCCTGCTTTCCAGCCAAGGTTGCCACCGCTCATGTCCACGACCTCATTTACCGGGTTCATCGCCGGAAGGCCCTTGACTTCATCTTCTCTCCCATGCTGGACACCTTGTCAGGCCCCCAGGCAGAACTGGGTGCCGTCAATTCCTGTGCGACCGTCATCGCCTCACCGCAGACGGTCAGGGCGGCGTTTGTGAAGGAGTCCGATGTTTTCTCGGAAAATGACATCGCCTACTTCTGTCCCCTGCTCAATCTCTCCGATGAGTTGCTCTTTACCCGGCAGATGTTCGAAGTCTGGAGCGATCCTCTGGGGTTGACCGAGAGCGAGAACCGGGGTGCGGTTCGAGAAGGCTTCGCGGCACTGGCCCGCTGGAGCGACGCTCTTCAGCGCAGGGCGGGTGAGGTGCTCGCGATGCTCGAGCGGGAGGGAAGACTCGGAATCGTCATGCTGGGACGCATATACCACCACGACCCGGGTCTAAACCACGGTATCTTCGAGGAGTTCCAAAAGTTGGGTTATCCGGTGTTTTCCCAGAACACTCTACCGATGGACCGGAAGACCCTTGAATCACTATTTCGTGAAGACCTGATTGCCGGCTACATCGAGAATCCGCTCGACATCAACGATGTCTGGAAGCATCCGCACATTGCGAATACTTCCTTGAAGATCTGGGCTGCCAAGTTCACTGCCCGGCACCCCAACCTGGTTGGCGTGGAATTCTCCAATTTCAAGTGCGGCCATGATGCTCCGACCTACCAATTGATCGAGAAGATCATCGAATGCGCCGGTCGCCCTTATTTCTCGTTCAAGGATGTGGATGAGAACAAGCCGTCCGGCTCCATCAGGGTTCGCATCGAGACCATTGACTATTTCTTGAGGGAGCACCGTTCGGAATTGCTCGGCGGGACTCAGTGATTGACAGAGTCAGAAGCGCCTGTTATGATTTTTGGCAATAAGAAAACGGCTTATTAATCGCAAGTCAATATATCGAGCGATGAACGTCGTTTGAAGCTCTCGTGGAAAGCCCCAGCTGAAAGCGTTTTTCGTCCAGCCAAAGCTGTTCTGCGAGGGATTCGCAGGGTTCGGGATGGCCGACCGTGGCAACTAACTTCTGTTGCGGTTCCGCTACCCTTTAAAGACACAGTCAATGCTGCGTGCGCATTCCCCCATCGGCGCACGCAGCGACACCTTCCAGTTTCCCCGGTATGCCGGGAATTTGGTGCGTGCGACAACGCGGTTGGCGCGATGGCCTTCAGTTCAACCGTTCCGGAAGGCGGCTGATTCCGGGGCTTCGGTTTGACCCGTGGGTGCGGTCACGCAGCCAGCGGGGAGTCGGAAGACCGTAACCGATGTCAACTGAGCAGGCGTTTGCGAACGCTTGCGATGGTGTCGAGGACGACGTTCCGCCGCTTCTCTTCAAGTATCTTGTCCATTTCGCCGGCATCGAGGTAAATACCGCGACAATCCGGGCACAAATCGATCTCGACTTCAGCCAGCGTCGAAGTGGTCATGTCCATTCCACACTTCGGACAGCACATGTAGTGCAGTTCCTTGCGTCGCTTTCTCTCCTGTTCGGCCAGGCTGGACTGATGCTTCTGGCGAAGCTTCTCGATTCGTTCGACCTCGAGTCGGAGGAAGTACTCTTCTTCATTCTGAGACGGTTTGTTCACTGCAGGCTTGCCTCCTGAAACTATCAAGTAGATCCCTCTTATGGTCGGTCAGAATAGCATGAACGGGTTCTCGGGCGGCACAGGAGAATTGGAAGACCGCCTCTATTGGAGAGAATCAACAATTTGCGCCCGTATTGGAATCCGAGGAAGCAGCCTGTCCCCATTTCATTCGCTATCGGCCTGTCCTCGGACGATCCGTAAAGACTCGTCGATTTCTTGACTCGAACGTATTTGTGAAGTGAGAGGGAATTCGGGGACAACAGCGACGAGGAAGGAGACGACGATCGTGGACAGGACTGAAAAGTGGGCGGGAACGGAGTTGGAAGTCGAGCGGGTGAAAGAGGTGGCTCGGGAGATGGGTGGGGAGGCTATGGCCCCTTTCGAGGAGGAGAGTGCCCCGGCTTCCTCCAGACGGGTTTTCTGGAACCAGGTCGTCGCGCTGGAATCCGCACTTCGGTCCAGCTACTCCGAACGCCTCAAGGAAGCCGGGATCGCCTTGCCCCGTCCGGAAGAACTTGACGACGCGGAAGTTGGACGCAAGCTATGGGAGGTCGTCGGCGGCCTGGCCTGCCTCCAGGTTTACCTTGCTTCTACCGATCATTTGAGCGACCGGGAACTCTATTCGCGGGTATGGCGTTCGGTCTTCCCCAGGCCTTCCTATCCACCCATTCCCGACGCGGCCGTGGTGATCGATTGCATCGCTCTCGATGAAGATCGGCGGGATCTTGACTACTTGCGCTATTACGCCGACGAATTGGCGCGATCAATGTGGAGAAACCAATGGCCCGAGAAGGAGCTTCCCGACCGAAAAGCTTTGCCCTTCGATCGGGATCGCTTCCTGCCCGGACCACCGAGGGTGTGGTGGATCGATGCCCTCAGTCCTGCGACTTCAGGTGGTGGGAGGGGGAGGCGCAGGAACTGAGGGTCTCGAGGAGCCGGTTGTCGTGGTAATTCTAGACAACCGGCCTATCTGCTCTTTCAGCGCCGTCGAGGTCTGGAATGACCTTCAGCGAGCAACTCCAGGGCCTTCTCCTGCTGTTCAGGTGTCAGAAATTGCCGTTGCCACCAGAACCAAGAGTGAAATGCCTTTTGTCAATTTCATCAATGCCTCCTAAACAATGTGGGATCTTTCGATCCGATTCGTTGTGCTCTCTTGCACTCTCTCTGTATAAACGCCGTTTGCAGCGAAAGTGTTGTACGGGTTTGGTCGGCACTGTGGATAGATTTGTCAGCAATGAGGAGTCGGGGGGCACGACGGGCCTTCCAGGATCATCCGGTTCAGGATTCCTGGTGGTAGTGCGGGTGGAGGTCGAGAGCGCGCTGGCCTTTGTAGAAGAGCTCTGCTACGAACCTCCTCGCTCCCCTGCGGAGGATCGAGTAGAGGCAGATTCCGGAGAGCAGTATCAGGCAGAGCACTTGAAGTGCCGATCCGCTTTGGTCAGTGGCCAGGTCGAGAGCGTTGCCTCCAATGGTCGGAAACCTCCAGTTGACCAGGTAGCCAAGCACCACGCAGAGCGCGATGATGGTGACGCTGAAGACGGCAGCAACCCGCCGGCCGTGAAGATTGGCCAGGATCCCGAACGTGGTGGAGTTGGTTGCAGGCCCGGCCAGAAGGAAGGCGAGCGCGGCGCCGGGGGAAAGCCCTCCGGCCAGGAGGACTGCGACGAGTGGAGTCGCACCCGACGCGCAGACGTATGCGGGGAGGCCGAGGAGCGTGAAAAGCGGAACCTGCCAAAGTGCCCCTATCCGGGTCAATGACTGCCCGGATAGGACCGGTTGGATCAGGGCCGCGATGCCCATGCCGAGGAGGATCCAGGGTGCCGTGTGATCGAAGACTTCCACCAGGCCGACATGCAGGGCCGAACGTAGCCGGACAGAAAAAGGCTGGTTTGTGGACGGAGGAGACTCCAGGTGAGCATCCTCTGCTCCAGAACTTGCCTTGCCGCGGCTACGATCCGTGAATGAACCGACCAGCCAGCCGACGCAGATGGCGACCAAGGCGGCCGCGACCACGCGAACCACCGTCATCCCGGTGCCGAGAAGCGGGACTGAGAGAAATACGGCATCAAGGCCGAGTTCCGGAGTCGCGATCAGGAACGCCATCCCGGCCGTCGCAGGTGCCCCCTTGCGGATCAGGCTCTGGTAGAGGGGCACGACGCCACAGGAGCAGACCGGAAATGGCAACCCCACAGCCATCCCCTTGAGGGCCTGAGAGGGAGCGGAGCCCTTTCGAAGCCAGCGAATCGACGAGTAGGGCAGAAAAGCATGGAGGAGACCAGCCATCAGGTAGGCCAGGAGAAGGGCGGGCGCGCTTTCCAATGCCAGAACCCAGACCGTGTGCAAACCTTCGTGGACGAGGTCTGGGCCGGCATGGTGGCCGGCACCATGGGTGTGTCCCGATCCCAACAGGAGGATGGTGATCAGACCGATGCCGAGAATAGCGCCAAGGCCCTCGTTCAAGCCACTTTGGGCACTGGAGACGGCCTTGCAGCCACAGCTGGAATCTGCCAGGTGGGGTTGGTGAAAGACCACGTGGAGCAGAGTGCCCGCGACCAGTGCCTGGAAGAGCGCAATGCCGTGGCTGGAGAGGCGTTCGATCAGTAGGGGGCCAAAGGCGAAGCCGGTGACGGTCGCAATCCCGATCAGTGCGAGGACCCCGGCCGCCGCCTTCCGGCCGAAGCTCGGGGTCAGCAACCACCAGATCGTCAGTCCGACCGGGAGGCGGTGCAAGACGACTGCGAGGGGCAAGACGCCACTCCCGGTCGATGCACCCGCCGAGAGGGCAGTGCCGTCGATCAGTGCGTGAAGGCCAATCCCGGCAAGGCCGAGGATCAGAGCGGCGATGTGAGTCTTCTTGGCGGCGTTTCGGGAGACTCCTTCAAGCGCTGTTGGACCGAAGAGTCCGGCCACTGCCACCGGGAGAATGTACCAGCCTCCATTTTCGAAACTGTCCGGCAGGATGAATAGGAGCACCATCCCGGTAATGGAGATAAAGATGAACCCGTCGAGCAGCGACAGCATCGCGTCCCGCTTGCGGACGACGCTGTACACGAACGGGCCAACAACCAGGGCAAGAAGGCTTCCAATTAGCAGCATGTCATCCGTTCGGCAACAGGGAAGCGACTCGACGGAGCCGGTTTCCCGCCGGGAGGAATCATAGCATGGGCGGGTTTGCGAAGTTCCCGATAGCAGCCCCGGGAAGAGCAGTTTCTTCTCCGATCGCGTGCGTCCGAAGGGCACGATTCTGCCTTCCAGGCGATGAGAAATGCGGGTTAACACTCCCGAGTGGTCAGTACCTCGATGCAGGTATCGAGCAGTTTCCGAACGATCGGTTCATCGGCCGCCGCGAACGAGAACTCCGAAAGGCGACCGGGGTCCACCCAGGCGACCCGAACGTGGTCGTTGGTGACCGTTTCCCCGCCGACGAAGGTGCATAGATACGAGTGGAGCCTAATCCGCCTGGTTGGATACGCGTGTTCGACAACCAGGAACGGCTTGCCGACAGTGATCCGCAGCTCAAGTTCTTCCAGTATCTCCCGGGCCAGACACTGTTGGAGGGTCTCGCCGGGTTCCAATTTGCCCCCGGGAAATTCCCAGTCGCCGTTTGGGCGCTGGGCAATCAGAAGCTTGCCTTTTCGGACGATGATTGCTGCTGTCACCACGATGGCGGATGGCATTGCTGCAATCAACCACACCCCGAAAACCAGTTCAAGCTGACTTGAAAGCCGGCAGGCGATCAGTCACCGAGTTGTGGAAATTCGAATGTGGGGAGCAGCGACCGGGTGTGTTCCCGTTTCATGATCCCCTGAATCTCCGCCACTACGTCCGGATAGTCGGCTGCAACGTTGATCTCCTCGACTGGGTCCCGGCTGAGATCGTAGAGCTCAATCTCCATGTTTCCGTCGAAGATTCCCTTCCGGACCCCTTTCCACTTTCCCATCCTGACGGCCTGCTGGCCGCCGTAGCTGGGGAACTCCCAGTAGAGGTAGTGATGTTCCGACTGGTCTCCCTGATTCAGCAGAGTCGGCGCAAAGCTGATTCCGTCGGTTTGAGCCGGTGCCTCGAGCCCGCCGATCTCACATAGCGTCGGCATGACATCGTAGAAGGCGGAAATGATGTCGGTTTGCGTTCCCTCGGCAATCCGGCCCGGCCAGCGGGCGATCATCGGAACTCGGATGCCGCCTTCATAGACAAAACCTTTTGCCCAGCCATAGCCACTCTTGAACGGTCCGGCGCTGCGGAAGTACTCGGGATCGACGCCCCCGGCGTAGGTGGGGCCGTTGTCGCTGGAGAAGATCACCAGGGTATCGTCGGAAAGGCCGAGGCGGTCGAGTGTGTCCAGTATCGCTCCCACCTGCTCATCGAGATAGGAAATCATCGCCGCGTAAGTTGCGTGAGGATATCGGTTGGGAAAGTAGCCTTTGTCGGCCAGGTACGGGGCTTCGTCTCCCAGTTTCTCGACATAGTGATCCACCCAGCGTTTCGGTGCCTGCAAGGGTGTGTGGGGCAGAGGGGAGGCAAAATAGAGGAAGAACGGCCGGTCCTTGTTGTCTTCGATGAACTGCAGTGCCTGTTCCAGCATGAGTTCAGGGGCGTACTGCTTCTGAGTAAACCTCTTATATGACGCCTGATCCAGAGGGTCCGCCCTTTCGTCGAGCTTTGTTCCCGGAACAACCAGGTCGTTGTCGAGCCAAACCTTTTCTTCGTTCTTCCAGAGGAACTTAGGATAATAGTTGTGAGCCTGACGCTGGCAGTTGAATCCGAAGAAGAAATCGAAGCCCTGCTTTGTGGGAATACCCTCTGTCAAGGGAGCGCCCAGTCCCCACTTGCCGACGATTCCAGTCTGGTAGCCACCGCCCTGCAGCCGCCTGGCGACGGTATCGGTTCCGGCCGGGATGGGCCTCTGGCCCTCGAGGTTGGGGTCCTCGGCGGCAGCCGCGTAATCCCAGACCTCTCCTCGCTCCTTCCACTCGTCATTGCCCCGGATGTATGCATGACCCATGTCCAGACCGGTGAGAAGGCTGCATCGTGACGGAGCACAAACCGGGGCCCCGGCGTAGTGCTGGGTGAACCGGAGCCCTTGCTGGGCCAGTGAATCGATGTGTGGGGTCTCAATCCGCCGTTGGCCGTAGCAGCCGAGTTCGCCGTAGCCGAGATCGTCGGCGAGGATGTAGACGATGTTCGGTTTTGCTGCCCGGTGAACTGCCGGTTCCTGCGAGGAACAGGATGCGAGGACGACGAGCAGTACAGTCCCAATCAGTGGATAACCCCATTTCCGATCCATAGCCACTGATTCTAAACCATATGGGAAGATGGTCGAGGTTCGGAAGCCTGTCGGGCCCCTGCTATACTACCTTTTCCAAGACGGCTGATTCTGAAAGTGCTCAAGCTCGGATCTTGAAGATCCTGTGGGAGGTTCCAAATGTCTGTAACGGCTCGCATGAATCGTCTGTTTGCGGCGGACGGAAAATGTTTTCAACTGGCGTCGGACCATGCTCTCTTTAACGGCTATGCGCTCCTGTCGGGGGTCGAAGACATCGAACAGGTGATCGATCTGGCGATTCGGGCTGAAGTCGATGCAATTCTGCTCAGCCCGGGTCAGGCGCGGCACCTCCAGATCGAGCGCAACGGTCGCAAGCCCGCTCTCATGATGCGGGGCGACGTGGCCAACGTCTATGATCTCAGCAAGCCTTCCGTTGGGTTCTCTGAATTGCTCGATGAAGGCCTCGAGCAGGCCCTCCGTCTGGATGCGGCCGCTCTCCTGCTTAACATGTTTTACATCCCGGACCAGCCGGCTGTTTACCACCAGTGCATCCGGAATATCCGGTTGATGAAGGCACAGTGTGAACGCTACGGAATGCCTCTGGTTGCCGAACCCCTGGTTCTCGAGCCCGACCCCTCAACGGGAGGGTATCAGGTAGTCAGCGATTTTGAGACGGTCGTTGCTCTCCATCGGCAGGCGGTTGAACTGGGTGTTGACATCATCAAGGCTGACCCGACGGATCGCGTGGAGGAGTACGGAGAGCTGGTCCGGGTGACCAAGGGCACTCCACTTCTTCCTCGGGGCGGAGGGAAAGTTTCTGATCGGGAGATCCTCTCGCGCACTCACCAGATGTTGGAGGCCGGTGCTGCTGGAGTAGTCTACGGGCGGAACATCTTCCAGCACCCCAACGTGCTTGGGATGGCCCGGGCGATTCGCGCCTTGATTCACGAGGGCGCCGACGTCGAGACGGCGATGTCTCAGCTGTAGCCGGTCCTGACCCGTGCTTCAGGTAAAAGTGGGGATCTTCATCCGGGTTCCCCCGTCCAGGGCCGACTGGTGGGCGACGATCCCCGGAACGGTCATGGTCAGTGCTTCGCGCAGGCCGACGACGGGCGGGCGTTCCTCGACCAGTGCCGAGATGAACTCGTGGGTGAGAAACGGGTGGGATCCCCCGTGTCCCGGGTTGCGTTCCAGGCTGGAGGGGATTCTTCCCCAGTAGTCCGGAATTTCCTGCCAGCCCGGCGCCCCCTCGCCCTGAAGTCGAAACAGTTGCCCGCCAGACCCAGGCATGTAAAAAGTAAGGTTCGTCCCAAACCACTGGGCTCGCTCACCTTCAGCCTGGCCGTCCCAGAAGACGTTGCACCTGCACTGGTGCCCGGCATCGGTTTTCAGGAGCGCGCTGGCTGAACTGAAGGGGTTCTGATAGGCGTTGTCTCCGAGGGCGGAGTTGGATGGGTTTCCCCAACCCAGGCAGGAGACTTCGGTGAAGCACTCGTTGGTGACCCCGACCAGCAGTCCAGTCGAATGAGTGGCGTACAGCATTGGTGGATACCCGAAACGCCAGGTCCGCTCTCCGTTGAAGTAGGAGAGCGGGGACTGGGGATTTCCAATTCCCGGATGGTAGTACTCCACTTCGCTGTAGAAGAGTTCCCCGAATTTCCCCTGTTGAAACAGTTCTCTGGCGGCGATGCAGTAGTGTCGGAAGTAGCTCGTCTCCGCCATCATGTAGGTTTGCCCGGTCCGACGAACCGCCTCGGAGAGTTGCTCGGCTTCCTCCAGCGTCACACACGCGGGAACGGCGGAGATCACGTCCAGGCCCCGTTCCAGGCACGCGGTGACGTGACGGACGTGATTGGGGGCTTCCGTGAATATGGCTACTGCGTCCACGTCGCGTGCCCGTTTCAAAAGTTCTTCCAGAGAGTCGTAGGCGGTCTCGCATTGGTAGCGTTCCCGGAGCCCCTCCCTCCGGTCAGGCCGGAGATCGCTGACGGACGTTACGACGGAATTTGGGTGCTGATGCCACTGGAAGCCGCTCCCGAAGCCTCCCCCGACAACCGCGATCCTGACTTTACGACTCGACGACGGTTCCCATGAACCGGCGGTTTCTGGCGAGGGTCTGCCGCCGAGTCGAATGGGAGTGACAAGCAGGAGCGACGACCGTTTGAGGGCTTCACGTCGGGTGATGCTTTCCGAACGTCGCATGGATTCACCTCCGATCTTCGAGAGTTGCCCGCGGAATCGAAGCCACCGCAGAACGACCCGTCTACGCCCCGGATCAAGCCCCGGGCTGAACCGGCTTCATTGTGTCACCTCGCATCTCCCGGTCAAGCTTTTCACTCAGCCGGAGCGGGTACCCAGGCAGGGAATCCACATCGATTGAGTCGGTCCTGAAGTTCACAATGCAGGCCCGAAGCAGGAAGCGACCATCGACGACGGCCTTCGACAGGAAGTACTCGCCCCCACATTCGAGTTGCTCAAGGATCGCCTGATTCAGGCGGTTGAGGTACTCGAGGGTCTCATCGGCTGGCTTTGACTGGAGATCGAGCGGAACGTATCGAAAGGTGACGATGCTCAGACCTTGTCGGATGTCACGGAATTCGGGCGTGGCGGACAGTCGTTTGGAAAGTCGCTCTGCCAGGTCGATATCGGTTTGGATCATCTCCCGGTATCCACTCCGTCCGGCCTGTTTCATGGCCAGCCAGATCTTGAGAGCACGAAATCCCCGCGAGTTCTGCGGCCCCAGGTCAAAGTAGTTCAGGGATTCTTCGTCGAAGTGGTAGTAATCGGGATGGTAGGAGAAGGTGGCGCGGAGCAGGGTGCGGTCCCGCACCAGGGCACAGCCGGCTTCGAGCGGTGCATAGAGCCATTTGTGGGGATCGACGGCGAGCGAATCGGCCTCGTCGAGGGCGCCCAGTTCTGGATAGAGTTCCGGGACCAGGGCAGCCGGCGCTCCGTAGGCTCCGTCGATGTGAAACCAGAGTCCGTGTTTTCGACAGACTGCCGAAAGTTCAGAGAGCGGATCAACGGCGCCGGTACCGACCGTGCCGGCGGACCCGACTACGAGAAAGGGGAGTTCCCACATTCCAGGTCACGCTGGATTTGACGCTCCAGTTCGGCGACATCGATACGCTGATTTCGGTCCGCCGGTATCCAGCAGATCGACTCCGTACCCAGGCCGGCGATGTCGGCTCCTTTCTCGATCCAGGTGTGAGTTGCGGATGATGCATAGATTCGAGGCCGCCCCTGGGTTGCGTGCCCGACTCCCAGCGAACGGACTTTGGAACCGAGCTTCGCTCCTCTTGCCACCAGGAGGCAGACGAGGTTGGCCATGTTCCCCCCGCTGACGAGAATTCCACCGCAGTCGTCCGGATATCCCAGAATCTGGGCTATCCAGCGGATCGTATCAGCCTCGATCTGGGTTGCGAGGGGAGAGAGCGCCGCCGCTCCGACATTTGCGTTGACGGAAGCCGCCAGCAGGTCGGCGAGCATTCCGATCGGAGCCGCCGACGAGGTGATATAACCCCAGAATCTTGGATGCCCGTTGTGCAGGGAATGGCGGAACAGTTGCTCGGCGACTTCCGCGAGAATGCCCGCGGTTTCGGAGGGTTCGTCCGGTAACGGTCCCAACTTCTCGAGGACCTCGCGAAGCTCCCGGTTAGTTGTGGCGTTGGTGACTTTCCGGCTGCGAATGCCATCCAGGAAATCCCCGATCCGCTCCACGAGGTCATGCCCGAGAGTCCGGAACTGGTTTGCCGGCATGTCGAGGATGGCCTTTCTGGTCACTGTGTTCGACTCTCGCTCGGGGCTGGAGTCCGAATGTCGGGTCCCGCCTGGAGGGGAGAGCACCAATGCCTGGCTGGCTACTTGAAGTGTTCCATCCCGAATTCCCTCGAATAGATCGGTTTCGTTCTTTCTGCCGCCGTTGGCCAGGCTGAACACCCGGTAAAATTCCTGGGCTCCCCATAACGCCTTGTGGTGCTCGGGGGAAAGACTCTCGAGACTTTCGTATATCGCCATCTGGGTCTTGTGGCAGGAGATCGCACTCCAGACTGTCGGCCAGTAAGCTTCGGTGTCGATTCTTGTCGTCAGCGACCAATCGGTCCACGGAACCGCCCGTCGCTCCTGTCCATCGACCGTAATTGACAGTGTCTTGAACGCACTCTGATAGGCGCGCCATTTTCCTTCAGGCCAGGCCATGAAATAGAGCTTTGAAACGGAATGAGGGAGAAGGCCTCCGGGGCTGAAAGTGGAAGAGGCAGCGGCGGATACGGCCGCTGTGGCGAACTGGCTTATGGCGATATGATCCGGATGTCCGTAAGCTCCGTCGGGTCCAAACGTCACAACAACCTGGGGGCGTCTGAGCCGGATCTCCCGGACAATCCTCGATTGTCGCCTCAGTGGGATCGGCTTGGTCCAGGTCCTTGTCGATGTAGTCGAGAAAGGTCGACATGACGAATTCCGAGCACGCTGGCAGCCTGCCGAAGTTCCGCCTCTCTCATCTTTCCCACTGCCTCAATTCCGGGATGGGCCGAATCCGATCCATGCCTTCCTCGTTCGCCCCTCGTAGCACAGACCAGGTAGGTCTCGACCCCTTCATCCGCATATCGAGCCAGGGTTCCGCCGATTCCGAGCGACTCATCGTCGGGGTGAGCCAGTATTGCCATCAATCGAAGGGACGTCTTCATACAGGAATCTCCTTCCAGGGTTATCTCGATCTTACTTCTTTCCGGGTCGAGCAGTCGGATCTGGTTGTGACCTCGTTCTGCATCGCGCAATTCCCCGTCGATTCGGCGCGCAACTTTCCGGATCAAGAAAGCGAACGGGGAACGGGAGCGGGCTCAGGATGCCTCCGCGGTATTTACCGAGATCATGAAAGCGCCCTACTCGGGGATCGGGTCAATCGAATCCAGAAGCGGCGCTGAAAGCGCAATTTGAATGGGAAGATTGCAATCATGTCGCACTCATTGAGGCTCGTCTTTGCGGTGTGTTCACGTCCTGCGACCGGGCGTTTGCCGCGCGGGAACTGTGGGATTGAATCGCGCTGTCAGTGCTGCAATGCAGAGGGAGCACGATTGTCCCGGGGCGGGTTGCCCGGAGCTCGAAATGAGTCTGCGCGTTGGCCGTCCGCCTGGCCCAGTTTCACTCTCTGAATGATGCGCGGAGCGCGCGGGGGCCGGGCTGACCTGGATTCCGCAGGCACCGGGAGTGGACCGGGGATCGTCAACTGAGCAGCATTGACTGGTAGGCGATCAATCCCGCGAACAGAACCTGGGACGCCAGCAGGAGGTGCCGACCGGTGAGCCACCTGGTCAGTACCCTTCGTTCACTCAACAACACCAGAACAATGACGCCGAAACTCGTCAGCAGATACTTGGTGATGACGAAGTGAACGGGACTCTTCGCCAAAATCAACCCGAGGAGCGGATTCAACTCTACTGCGCCCTGCTGGAAGAGTTGAAGGCTCAGAAATCCGTCCATCAATGACGCCAGCAGGGTGACAGTTGCCAGAAGGAGCAAGTAGGGACTTCCCTGAAAGCCTGTTACAGCTGCCTTTACACCCACCTCGAAGACAGAACCACAACGCCTGCACCGAGCCTGCAGAATCGTTATGTGTTTATCCTTGACCAGGTTCTTCCAGATCTTGACAGGCTCGAGGGGAATATCTCCTGTAAACCACTGGCCACATACCGGGCATCTGCAGGTCGTTTTCTGGTTCTTCATAACGTCCCGGAATTTATATCAAGTGAACCCCGCCGGCGTTGTGACCCTGCGCACTCTCAACTCCTCATAAATCGGTGACACGCACCAAAACGGTTGCTAAGTGCTTACGAATAAGGATTTTCTTCTTGCTCTGGTACCAATTTGAGTGAGGCTAGCGCTTGCAGGGAAAACGGCCCGCGCCGCAACGCTAATCGGTGCCAGACCTCTGGAAAAAGTCTTATTACATCAGCAGTTGCGGCGCCAGTAAGTGCGTGTCACCGTGGGTTGCCCTGGGCGTCGATCACGTGGACTGGGCCC
The DNA here is from genome assembly GCA_963777605.1 of uncultured Acidobacteriota bacterium. Lineage (GTDB taxonomy): Bacteria > Acidobacteriota > UBA6911 > RPQK01 > JAPXNP01 > CAVZRV01. Next base: position 63,028 of record CAVZRV010000015.1, on the reverse strand, counting down.
AAGTTCAGTTCCCGGATTCCCGGCTCGATCTTGCCGATATCACCGACGACCACGATCAGCATCCGGTCCGGATGAATGTGTTCCCTGGCGGCCTCAGTGACGTCTGCGACAGTCACCTTCTCGAGGTTGGGCACGTAAGAATCGTAGTAGTTGTTCGGAAGATTGAACTCAGCCAGTTCTTGCAGCTTTCGGGCCAGTTCCGAAACGGTCTCGAATTCGCTCGGAAATCGCAGGGCCACATAGTTCTTGGTCGAGTCCAGTTCCTGGGGAGTGACCGGGTTTTCGCCCCGGAGCCCTCTGAACTCTTTCATGATTTCAAACAGGCTTTCTTTGGTGACCTCGGTATGGACCTGAGTGAAGGCGAAAAAGGGCCCCACTTCCTTTCGAAACACGAACTGGGAGAAAGCACCGTAGGTGTAGGCTTTGTCTTCCCGGAGATTCATGTTCAGCCGGCTCGTGAACTTGCCGCCAAGAACCGTATTGAGGATTTCGACGCTGAAGTAGTCCTTCGAATTGTGAGGGATCCCGAGATGGCCGGCAACGATGACTGACTGGGCAGCACCCGGCTTGTCGACCAGGTAAACCTGCGTTTCCTGAACCGGATGCACCGGCGGCAGTTCGAGCGCGGGAACCGTTTCCTCCTTCCAGCTACTCAGGGCATCCTCGAGAAGCGGAGTCAGTTCGGAGAGCGACGTGTCGCCGACGGCGATCAGTGTGGCATTTCCAGGGCTGTAATAGGTGTCGTAGTAGTGAACCAGGTCGTCCCGCTGGATCGCCGCAATGGACTCCTCGGTGCCCGATCCGGTGTAGGGCTGGCCGTAGGGGTGGTCGGGCCCGTAGAGAGTTCTGAAGAAACTTTTCAGTGCCACCGTGGTGGGTTGCTTCTGCTCCATGAGAATGCGGGCCAGGTATTCTTTCTTCTTGCGCTGCAGTTCCTCTTCCGGGAAGACCGGGTTGGTGAGGACGTCCGAGAAGAGCGCCAGGGCCTTGTCCATGTGCTTTTTCAGGGTATTCAGGGAAACAGCGCTGAAATCGAAGTTGGACGAGGTTCTCAGATCGGCGCCAATTTCCTTGAGCTGATCAGAAATCTCGAGTGCCGAGCGGGTTCGGGTCCCTTCGTCCTGCAGGTCGGAAGTGAGCCGGGCGACTCCGGGCGTGTGTTCGGGATCGGCCGACCAGCCGCCGTTGATCATAAGATTGAGCTGAACGATCGGAAGTTCGTGCTGTTCGATCAGCATCACCTTCAGCCCATTGGAGAGACGGGCTTCCTGGAGTTTGGGAAGGGTCAAGGACGGGGCCGGGCCGTTCTCCGGTTTTTGGGCGCGATCGAGCGGGATCGAATCGTCGGCCTTCAGGTCGCCGGCCGGGTCCACGTCGACCATCACATTCTCACCGGCCCGCAGGTAGCGATCGACCGCCTTCTGGATCCTGGCGGGAGTCAGCGAGTAGTAGCGTTCCATGTCCTCCTTCAGGAAGCCGGGACTCCCGGTGAATGTGTTGTATTCATTGAGCAGGTTGGCTTTGCCCCGGAAGCCCCCGACCGATTCCAGACGCCGGAGGAAAGAAGACTCCCAGGAATTCAGCGCGGTCAGGACTTCCTGGTCGGTTACGCCGTTCTTGCGGATCTTCTCCAGTTCCTCTTCGATGATGACCCGAATGGCGTCCAGGGACTGTCCCGGTTTCGCCGTGGCGACGATGTAGAAGTCGCTGGCGATCTCCTTGGAGCCCTGAAACGAGCGCACGTCCTGGGCAATCTGGGTGTCATAGACGAGGCGTTTGTAGAGGCGGGAGTTCTTCCCGTCGGTAAGGATGCTGGCGAGGATGTCGAACTCGGCGTCGCCCGATTTGTAGATCGGTGGGGTGTGCCAGACCATGTACAGGCGCGGAAGGGAGACGTTGTCCTTCATTTCGATCACCCGTGGACTCTTGAGTTCGGGGACCCAGGTCTCGAACCGCTCTACAGGAGGTCCCGGGGGAATCGGGGAAAAGTACTTTTCGACCAGCTCGCGGACCTGCTTGGGATCAATGTCTCCCGCGACACAAAGGCTCGCGTTGTTGGGCGCATAGTAACTTCGAAAGAAGTCCTTCACGTCTTCGAGAGAGGCGGCCGACAGGTCCTGCATGCTTCCGATGACCGGCCAGGAATAAGGGTGATCGGAGGGGTAGAGCGCCGAGAGGATCACCTCGCTGACTCTTCCGTAGGGCTGGTTGTCTACTCCCTGCCGGCGCTCATTCTTGACCACGTCACGCTGGGTGTCGAGTTTCTTCTGGTCTATGGTCTGGAGAAGATTGGCCATTCGGTCCGATTCAAGGTAAAGAGCCAGCTCCACTGCGTTGCTTGGAATATTCTCGTAGTAGTTGGTCCGATCTTCGGTCGTCGATCCGTTGTTGTCTCCACCGGCCGCTTCCAGCCACTGGTCGAACTTGCCTTCCGGCACGTTCGCGGACCCCTCGAACATCAGGTGTTCGAAGAGGTGGGCGAACCCGGTGCGACCCTTCTTCTCGTTCTTCGACCCGACGTGGTACCAGATGTTGACCGTCGCGATGGGGATAGAGTGGTCCTCGTGGAGAATCACCTGGAGACCGTTCGGCAGAACGAATTCCTGGTACTGCAATTCGGGTATATCCTGGGCTGACAGCAAAGTTCCGGCCAGGAACAAAATCAAGCAAAAAACCAACGAAACGTTGCGCCGAAATGACATCGCATCCTCCTCCAACAGCATTCTGTCCAGACCGGAGTACTAAGGTTCAGTATCCCCGAAGATCGGTACTCGACCGAGCCGGCAGGCCGGGCTTCGGGTCTCGGCTCAGAACCACGTACTCGATTCCATGACTTCTGCAAAAGTTCTTTTTCTCGGGGCGGTCCCCGTCCTCGTTGACCGCGTAAATGTCAGGATGAATCAAAGCGATCTCCGGTTCTGCATCCATCCAGCCCCGTCCTGATGAAATCAAGGCCCGAGTGACAAATCGAATGGCGCCGACCGAGTAGCGGCGTTCGTCCTGGCACAGTAACGGGTGGCCGTCTCCTTTCAGATGACGGATGTTGGCATCATGCCCGACAACCGCATAGAGGTCACCCAGTTGCGACACCTCCTCGAAGAACCGGACGTGTCCGGAATGCAGCCAGTCGAAACAGCCGGTCACCAGCACCCGTTTGTCCCCAACAGCCCGCTCCGGAAGAGCCCCAGCGAATGTTGGGTAAGCCTCTGATGAAGGAAATCGTTCCAGGCAGGTCCTGCTGACCGGGTGCAATTCGATTCCGTTGGCTCGACAATAGGCCGCTTTGGCTTCCGACCGACCCGCTTCTTCGACGGCCCAGACATCCGCCCGGGTTTGTTCGGATCGAGCCAATTGATCGCCGGACGAAAGTCCTTCGGCCACGACCACGCGCTCGACGTAGCGAACCGACGAGATCAGGTAAGACCGTTCCGCGAGCGGAAACTGGGGCGCCTCGCCCTTGATCGCCGAAACCGACTCGTCGGACCAGAGCAGAACCGTTACCGCACCGAGTTGACTTGCTTCTTCGAGCAGGCGAAGGTCTCGGGCCTGGACGTTGTCGAAGCTGCCGGAAACAACCACCCGTTTCATAGTCGGTCGGTCCTGACCTCGACATGGAAGGAGCCGGGCACCGGCTCGTCCGCCACAACGTAGAGATACCCTCCTCCGCATCCGGAATACATTGCACCGGGATAGCGATCCTGGTAGCAGCGCAGCAGGTTCGCCAGGTCTAGCCTGCAATAGCGGGTGGTGGACGGTCTGCGGGAGGATCGTTTCCCAGCAATCCATGCACTCATTCATGGAGCGTCCCAGGGCGGCCAGGTCACGCGCTACAATCGCCTCGTAACAGTCGGCTACCGGTCCGCCCGAGCCTTTCGATCCAGGCGGGATCGAGGTTTTGCTCACCGAGCGGGTTGTATCCGTCGGGACGGGGGGCGACCGGAATAACGTGAATGACCTTTTCGATCCAACGGGCGATTTCCGGGTCGCAGGTAGACTCGATGTGGATCGGGAATATCCCCTCTTCATGGTGATAGTCGTAGTCCAGCCGGCTGACTCCGGGGAAAAGGATTCCGATCATGTCCTGCGAGCCCGACGGATCCGGTTTGTTCCGGTTCTCTTCCCGGTACAGGTTCCTCGTCAAATCGAGAGGGAAACCCGAAGGTAGCCTGCCGGACCACAGCCGGTCGGCCACTTTGCGGGTGCCGGTCGCCATTCCGGAACGGTTCATGTAACGCACGCTCGGAACCAACGAAATGACCACCATTGAACCGGGCGGAGAGGGATTGTGCCGAGAGACGAACGGTTGGTCGATCCAGCCGCCCGCCAGCGCCATTCGATACGGAATCGCTCCGATTACGCTGGAAAGTTCCATGCCATGACGATCCCTTTCACCCGCCTCTTCCGAGAGGTCAGTGACCTTCATTCACAACCGCCCGCCTCCCGGCTTTCCGGTCGTTGTACTGTTTATCGATCCAGCGATAAGTCGGCTGCAACCCTTCCCGGATCGGGGTCGAAGGTTCCCATTTGAGAACCTTCTTGATGAAGGTATTGTCACTGTTCCGACCGGCGACCCCCCGGGGGGCATTCATGTCGTAGGACCGGTTGAGCCGGATGCCACCGAGTTCTTCGGCCAGGCTGACCAGGTCATTGATCGAGATCAGTTCGCTCGACCCGAGGTTGATCGGTGTCGCAATCAATTCTTCACAATGGGTGATCTTGTCGATGCCGGTCAGACAGTCATCGATGTACATGAAACTGCGGGTTTGATAACCGTCCCCCCAGATCTCAATCTCGTGCCTGCCCGTGTCTCTGGCTTCGATGACCTTCCGGCAGATGGCGGCGGGCGCCTTCTCGCGACCACCGTCCCAGGTCCCCCAAGGCCCGTAGACGTTGTGGAAACGGGCAATGAAGGTCTTCATTCCCCGCTCGGCCCAGTATTCCTGGCAGAACATTTCAGAAATCAGCTTCTCCCAGCCGTAACCCCTCTCGGCCATCGCGGGATAGGCGTCCGACTCCTTCAAGGCCGTCACGTTGGGATCCCGCTGCAGGTCCACGTTGTAGGCACATGCCGACGAGGAGAAGAAATAGCGTTCCACGCCCGCCCGATAAGCGGCCTCCGTCATGTGAGTGTTGATCAGGACACTCCGCAGGCACTCCACCCGAAACCGTTCGATAAATCCCATCCCGCCCATGTCTGCGGCGAGGTTGTAGACCTCGCGGGCGCCCTCGCAGGCCTGGCGGCAGTTCTGCTCGCGGCTCAGATCGAGGCAGAGGGATTCCACGCCCGGCACTCTCTGGCACCAGTTGGGCAGGGGCTTCTTGTCGATCGCCCGAATCCTGGAGCAGCCGGCGTCGTGAAAGTAACGAGTCAGGGCGCCACCGATAAAGCCTCCGGCACCCGCAACGACGATCAGTCCGTCGCGGTCACGCGCACCTGATGAAGGTGAAGCTGTATTGTTCTGATCCATTGTCTGTTCGATTCCTCTCCTATGCCCCCCTCCTGCCGGGGTTGCCACGGCGATAGATATCAGATTTGCCAACCTTTGAACAGTCGATGCCTGAGCGTGTTATTCTTTTGCCTCAGCGACCCCGAAGGAATTTCACGATGTACCAGTCTTTTCACGGTCATGAACTTCTCCGCCTGATCGGCGCTTCAGCAGATCCAGTTTCCGAGGCGCAGATTCGCGAGCTCTCCCGGGTTCACTTCGGTGACTCCCCCCGGTTTCACACTTGTTCGTTGTCGAACCTGACTCTCGACGACCTGCTGGCGTTTCTCTTTGATAAGGGGAAGTTGCTGCGCGAGAACGGGTCCGTTACCGTGGCTCGGGAACGCATCTGTCAGGACTCCTGATCGCCCGGCTGAAGACCCTTGGGTGCCCCAGCCGGGTCGATGATTCCCATGATCGATTCGGCGAGATTGGGATCGGTGACACCGACGACACCCAGGTTTTCACGACCGAGCGCCCCGCTCAAATCAGCTTTGGTACAGGGCCTGAAGACCGGAATCTTCATGGCTCGGGCGAGTTGACTCGCCTTGGTCGCGGACGATTCTGAGAGATCCTGCGCCATTAGCAGGAGGCAGACTTTCCGGGATCGGATCGCCTGCCGGGTGGCTAAAGTTCCAAGCGTGAGTTTCCCGGCTCTTCTCGCCAGCCCGAGTAATCCGAGGAGCCGCCCCGAGTCCTTCAACTGCAATTCCGCCTTCCTTTCATTTATTCCTTGATGATATACCCGTCTGCACACCGGTGACCCGCCGTCGGGTCGGGCATCAGATGGGCAGACTAGATGGTTGGTGAATTGATACGTGCGGCGGCCGGCTGGCTCTGGGGCCCGCCGATGCTGCTTTTTCTTTCCGCGGTCGGTCTCTACCTGACCTGGCGCCTGCGGGGCCTCCAGTTTCGACAGCTCGTCACGTCGGCTCGCCTGACGATCAATTATCGTGCCGGAAGTGGGGAAGGGAACATCTCGCCCCTGCAGTCTCTGTTTTCGGCCCTGGGGGGACTCATCGGCAACGGCAACCTGGCGGGAGTGGCCACCGCCATTGCCATAGGTGGACCGGGAGCCGTGTTCTGGTTCTGGGCGGCTGCCCTGATCGCGATGATCATTGTCTATGCCGAAACCTACCTGGCGGTCTCCTGCCGGCGCCAGACGGCAGACGGGACCTACTCGGGCGGCCCGATGTACTACATCGAGTCGGTATTGGGGATGCGCTGGCTGGCGATCCTGTTTGCCCTCGCCATGGGAACCAAGACCTTGATGGCGACGGCCACGATCCAGTCCAACTCGATTGCGATCGCGTTTCAGGCGCTGTCGGGGAAGCCGGCCGTCTGGGCCTGCGTGGCGGTAGCCGCACTAACCTGGGTCGCCACCATCGGTGGGTTGAGGAGTGTCGTCGGCGCCCTTGAGCGGATCACTCCCGCCATGGTTCTGTTCTACCTCGTGATGTCGTCGGTGATCCTGGTCCTGACTCTCGATCAACTTCCGAAGGCGCTGGCACTCGTTCTGGAAAACGCGTTCGCGCCGGCGAGCGCAACGGGAGGATTTGCCGGCGCGGGGGTCTTGATGGCGATGCGCTATGGCGTGGCTCGGGGATTCTACTCCAACGAAGCCGGAACCGGGAGTGCCCCGATCATGTACAGTACCGCCCGCGCAGATGACCCGAGGAAGCTGGCTCTGATAGGGATGTTCGGGGTCGTCATCGACACCGCGGTGGGAACCCTGACAGCCCTTGTGATTTTGTCGACGGGAACCTGGTTGAGCGGGGCGACCAGTACGGCGCTGACCAGCGCCGCTTTCGAGAGCCACTTCGGATCCGCTGGCGCAATTCTGGTTTTCGTCTGCTCCCTCCTGTTCGGGTATTCCACGCTCGTTGCGTGGTGCTTCTACGGAGAGCAGTGCTTCGCCTACATTTGGGGAACCAAGGTTCGGAAGGCGTACCGCTGGACGTTCTCCGCGGCGGTGCTCTTCGGGTTCTTCGAAACGGAGTTGCTTTGGAGTTTGGGCGACCTGCTCAACGCCGGAACGGTTCTCGTAAACGTCTCCGCCGTCATTCTGCTCGCCCGCTTTCTCCGCAGCCGGTAAAAGCGGAAAAGCAGGCGAAGATCAATTCGAGTCGCACGATTCTGCCGGCCGACCGCCGGCGGTTATCAGACTCCTCAGGTCCCCCCGTACCCGATCTTCACATTCCCGTCCAGCAGGATCGTCGGCACTTTTCGGATGCCGCCGTTCTCCCGCAACATGCGCTCCAACCCTTCCGGGTCGCGCTTGACGTCCACGTACTCGACGGCAGGGTGTTGTCGGCCAAGTTCCTCACGGGCGGCCTCGGTGTGGGGTCAACCAGGTTTTCCGTAAATGATGACGCGATCGCTCATGTGGTCATCCTAACACAGCACTTTTGCACCGGTTCGTTAGAGCATTTTGGCCTGCCCAAATCCGAGGATGCCTACCGCCGCGGGTTTCCTCTCGAGTCCGGCATGGCTGCAGGATTCATTTGGAGTGCGCGAACCGAAAGGTTCCGCTAATAACTCCAACTCTTGAGGTCGGCCCCGGGAGGCGCCGACTTGAGGATCCTTTCTGCGATTTTCGGGATGTACATCTGGTGGTAGCGGAGCCGGGAGATCGCATTCGGCCGGGTGTGATCCCCGTTCCAGCAGTGCTCGGCCCGGTCCCCGTAGTCCACCTCACCCGCGTAGTAGGGATTGGTGGTCTTTTCGAGGAAGTCCTCCATCAGGTAGACGGCGTCGTTGAGATAGTAGGTGTCCATGTCCCCGCAGTAGATGTGGATCTTGCCTTCCAGCTGGGGCCCCAGGATGTCCCAGTCCCGTTCCAGGATGTAGCGAAGGTCGTAATTCTCCTGCCAGTACCTGGCGACTTCGTGGTTGATCTGACCAGTCATCTTGTCCCAGAGTCGAAGCGGATAGCCGTCCCTGTCGACCGGACTGTAGACCGCCTCCCAAATATCCCACTGGTCTCCCGATCGTCCACGGCTTCCTTGAACCAGCTCTCGGTGATTCATCTGCTCCAGCGTTGCGCCGATCTGCCCGAGGTAGTTTCTCATTCCTGGTCGGGGGACCTTTTTCCAGGGGCCGATTTCGTAGTAGGCGTTTGAATCCTCGTAGATGTTCACGACGGTGTAGGCTCGAAAGTCGATGGGATCAGGACACGCCGCCCAGCAGCCGTTGTAATCGGCGGGATAGAAGATTTGTGCGGCCAGGGCCTCCCATCCTCCCGTTGAGCCGCCGTAGAGAAACCGTGCCCAGCCTTCGCCGATTCCCCGAAACTTCTCCTCGATGTAGGGAATGAGTTCGTGGGTAATGGCATCCCCGTACGGGCCCAGGTTGGCAGAGTTTACGGCATAGGAATCGTCGTAGTAGGGGTTGGCGTGCTGGATTTCGATCAGGATCACCCTTGGAAAATCGGGGCCCGTCCAATCCTTGTAGAACTGGTATGCATACTCCTGCACGATCCGGTTGTAGCCTTCGATCTTGAACCGCTCGCTGTACTCGGGTTTCAGGTTGGGATCGGGGGGCTCTTCCCGGAAGTCACTGATCGTCCGGGAGAAATGCCCGTGGTTGATGACCAGAGGGTAGTGCGCATCGGGATGTTCGTCGAAGCCCTCGGGCAGGAGGACGGTGGCCCCCAGGAACATCGGGCGGCCCCAAAACGCGGACAGCAGGTCGCTCTGCAGTTTGACGTGACGGATGTAGTGGGTGTCTTTCGGGTCGGGAATAGGAGGAATGACCTCGCTCAGTACTAGTTCGGTCTGCTGGTCGCCCTGGCCGATCCTGATCCGCTTCGGTGAGCTGTAAAGGTTGCCGGGAGCGATGTTCCAGTGCTGGCCCTCACCGCGGTCCATCGGGAGTTTCACGGTATGTCCGTCGGCTCGATGAAAAGTCTCATAGACGTGGAGCAGTGCCTGAACGGTGTACTCGCCGGGCTGAACCTCGGAGAGTCCTGGCAGGGGGTACCCAAATACTGTTTCGTCGATGGCTACGGGTTGACCTGCGGTCATCCCCTCCACATCCACTCCGAAGATCTGTTGCGTCTCAATGCCGTCGCCGATTTGAAACCGGGGCTCGGCCGAATCGTCGGTCGAGATCATCAACAGGAGCCGACCATCGAGAGGTTTGTCTGAGACACCTTCCGGGAGTGAGATCAGAAAGGACCTGGAAGGTGGCCCCGACGAACAGAAGATGTGAACCAGCGAGATCGCCACAACCGCGGCCACCAGCCTAAACAACGGGAACGACTTCATAGCACCTCCTCAGGACCCAATTCCTGATTCCTTGTTATTCGAGCTTTTAGGGAGAGTCAAGTCTTCTGGAGGGCATCCGCTCCCCGGACGTGTTGACGATCGGTGCCGTCTTCGGTTTCGCCAGCGGAGTTCACTGCCCAGTTCTGCGAGCGATCATCTGTGTGCGGATGAAATTGCGACTCTCTTCCCAGGCGCGCAACCGAAAACCGAAGACTATGGCTCCGTAGACCATAACGCCGACACAGATCAGGAGAATGAGTTTGACAGGTGCGGGCCATCCCGGGGGGAGAGTGAGGCTTGTTGCGTGGACCGCCAGAGACATGACGGTCGCGGCCGCCAGCATCGGCAGCGAGGTGCTGACCAGTCTCCGAAACGGCATCGAGACGAGTCGTCCCGAGAAGTGGAAGGCGGGGAAGAAATTGATGATCGAGGCCACCGTGTATCCCGCAGCAACCCCGGTGACACCCCAGCGAAGCCCGATCACGATGCCTGCAAGGGTGTTGATCTTCAGAAAAATGCCCACCCGGAACTGGAGATCGGCACGACCCTGTGACAGAAAGAGCATGCTCGTCAGCCCGGCGACGGATTCGAAGATCGAGGCGATGCAGAAAATCTGAAGAACGGGAACCATCGCGATCCAGTCCCGTCCGAAGACGGTTTCCACCAGGTACGGCGCGGTCGCGAGGGTGCCGAGCATAAGCGGGAAGACGGCCAGCGCCACAACACTCACGGCTCTAAGGAACACCTCCCGGATGCGATCCCGTTGATCCTGGATCTTTGAGAACGAAGAGAACATAACCCGGTGGAGAGAGCGCGAGACGTTCCAGACCGGGAACTGCATGATCCGGTACGCGAGATCGTAAATCCCGAGCGGACTGCTGCCAAGGAAGCGGCCTACAAGCAGGGAATCGAGATTGTGGCTCCAGTGGCTGAGGCCGCGGTAGCCGAGGACGTTGAGGCCGAAACCCATCAGGTCACGCAGTGCCGACCAGCGGAATTGCAAGTGTGGCCTCCACCGGCACAGGATCCAGAGCACCAGTGAAGAGATCGCCGGCTGGAGAAGTTGTTGAATGACCAGGCTCCAGACCCCCATGTTAGAGACCGCCGCGACGACCGCGGCAATCCCTCCCAGCCCCACTCCTGCGATCTCACCTATCGCCAGTCGCCTGAAATCCATTCCTCGGGAGAGCAGGGCCCGTTGTACCGTGCTGACGGTCCAGAGTGGAAACGCGGCGGCCATGGCTCGTGCCGGCGCCGTGAGTGCGGGTTCGTCGTAGAAGTCTGCGACCAGTGGCGCGAGGATCACGAAAAGGCCGGCCAGCAGAATCCCCAGGCTGCAGTTGAACCAGAAGACGGAGTTCAGATGCTCGTCGCGGACGTCCCGTTTCTGTACCAGTGTGCTGACGAACCCGAACTCGGTGATGAGGGCAGCAAATCCCGAGAAGACCAGCACCATGGCGATCAGGCCGAACTCGCGGGGGAGAGAAGCCGGGCCAGGACAATCCCCAGAATAAGGCCGAGTCCCTGGCGGCCGAGCTGGCTGGTCATGCTCCAGCCCAGGCCGCTGATTGTCTTTTGGGCGAATTCGTCGTGTGCTGCCATGGCTCAGGAAGCCCTGATCATATCAGCCGGGGACGGGACGGACGGAGTTCTTCCGGGCTCTGATGGTCCGCCGAGCGGGTGCCGGAAGACTGGCAGTCCTCTCTGTGCAAGACACTGGACTTGAGCCCTGTGGCTTGTCAATATCTTCTCGACACCGCCGTTGAAGAGGATTCAAAATGACTATCCCCACGAAAGACCGAAAAGCCAAGATCGTTTGCACGATCGGACCGGCGACCGAATCGGAGTCCGTGATCCGGGACCTGATCCAGGCCGGAATGAACGTCGCGCGACTCAATTTCTCCCACGGTACTCACGACAGCCATCGCAACGTGATTCGCGCTGTACGCCGCCAGTCGGCTGAACTGAACCTTTCGGTCGCGATCCTGCAGGACCTCGCGGGACCGAAGGTCCGGATAGGGGACTTTGAAGAGGGCAGCGTAAATTTGCAGCAGGGACAGAATTTCGTCTTGACGACGCAGAAGGTTCGCGGTGATGCGTCGATCGTCTCCGTCTCCTACGGGAAACTCCCCGAGGAAGTCCAGCCGGGTGACCGGCTCCTGCTCAACGACGGGTGGATCGAACTGGAGGTCGAAGAGGTAGCACGGCCCCAACATTCACTGTCGAGTCAGTATCGGGGGAAGGCTGAGCTCGCGCAAGGGAGTGAATTGTCCGTCCGGCCTGCTCGGACTTCCGATCCTCTCGAGCAAGGACCTCGAGGACTTGGCGTTTGGGCTGACCGAAGGGGTAGACTACGTGGGCCTGTCTTTCGTGCGGAGCCCGGATGACGTGCGGACGGCGAGGCGCGAAATCGAAAATCGGGGTGGTTCGACCCCGTTGATCGCCAAGATCGAGACCCAGGCAGCCGTTGAGAATATCGATGCCATTCTCAGCGAGGCCGACGGGGTCATGATCGCCCGGGGTGACCTGAGCATCGAGACGCCGTTTACCCGGGTCCCGGCCCTCCAGAAACGGATCATCGGCTCGGCCAACCGCCTTGCAAAACCGGTGATCACCGCCACCCAGATGCTTTGGTCGATGGTGAATTCGCCGCGTCCGACCCGGGCCGAGGTAGCCGATGTCGCCAACGCCGTGATGGATGGAACCGACGCCGTCATGCTTTCAGAGGAAACGGCGGTGGGCAACTTCCCGGTTGCTGCGGTGAAAACCATGGACGCGATCGTGCGCGCCGCCGAAGATTCCGGGCTGCAATTCGGCTGGGAAGAGCTCGAGCCCGCCCGGGAACGGAATTCGTCACGATGCCAGAAGGAGCACCTTGCTGAGACGGGGTGTCGGTTGGCCGGGCAGTTGAAAGTAGACGAGATCACGACCATTACGCGGTCCGGACAGATGGCCCGCTTCGTTTCCAAGTATCGTCCTCGCCAGCCGATCCTTGCCGTGACCCCGGTGGAGGCGACCTTCCGCCGGCTGGCTCTGGTTCGAGGAGTCGTCCCGCTCCTGCTTCAAGAGAACCCGGAGGAATGGGATGCCTTGATGCGTGCAGCGATGAACCTGATTGCTGAGTCCGGGTGGAGTGGTTGCCGAAGTGTCTTCATCTCTGAAGAGACCGTCCGGACCGGAATGGTGTAGTGAGAATGAGGCCTTGTGTGGCGTAGTGGGGTGACTATAATGATCAGGTTGTCCGCCGGATGACTTGAGGGAATCGAAGGGGAGAGTCTGTGTGCGAATCGCGCGGCGGTTCGATTTACCAGGAGTGAATGAGGAAGGGACGGAAATGAGCGAAATCACGAAAACGGGGAATTCGCGGAGAGGTTTCTTAAAGGAGACCGGGAAAGTTGCCTCGAGTGTTGCTGCAGCTTCGGGGTTGTTTGCCGGTGCCTATGCGGCGGAAAACAACACAATCCAGATTGCCCTGGTAGGGTGTGGCGGCCGCGGTTCGGGTGCGGCCGTGGATGCGCTGGCCGTGAAGAACGGGCCGATCAAGCTGGTTGCCATGGCGGACGTTTTCGAACAGCGCCTCAAGCACAGCTATGAGGCAATCAAGGACGTCCAGGCTAACGAGAAAGACCTGGAGACCAACGCTCCGGTTGTAGGGCCGGATCAGATCGATGTCTCGGAAGACCGCAAGTTCCTCGGATTCGACGCTTACAAGCACGCCATGGACTTACTCAAGCCGGGTGATGTCGTCATCCTGGCTACCCCTCCCGCCTTTCGCTGGGTCCATTTCACCTATGCGATCGAAAAGGGACTCAACGTCTTCATGGAGAAGCCGGTCACGGTTGACGGACCGACGACCCGCCGGATGCTCAAGCTTGGAGAGATCTCGGAAGCCAAGAACATGAAGGTTGGAGTCGGCCTGATGTGCCGGCACTGCGAAGCTCGAAAGGAACTGCTCGACCGGATCCAGAACGGCGAGATTGGTGACATCGAGAGTCTGCGTGCCTACCGGATGCACGGGCCGGTGGGGTACTTCACGTCTCCGCCCGAAGCCGGACGGAATCAACGAGTTGATGTATCAGATCCAGCGGTTTCACAGTTTCCTCTGGGCCAGCGGCGGTTGCTACAGCGATTTCTACATCCACAACATCGACGAGTGCTGCTGGATGAAGGGCGCCTGGCCGGTCAAAGCTCAGGGACTGGGCGGACGTTTTAACCGGGGCGATGCCATTGACCAGAATTTCGACAACTACATCGTGGAGTACACCTTTCCCGACGATGCGACTCTGGTCCTGCATGGTCGGTGCATCGACGGTTGCTACAACGAGTTTGCAAGCTACGCTCACGGAACCAAGGGTTCCGCGGTGATCTCGACTTCGTCCCACACTCCCGCGAAGTGCCGGACCTACAAATGGCAGAACATGAAGAAGGAGCAGGACCTGACCTGGGCATTCCCGCAGCCGGAGCGAAACCCCTACCGGTTGGAATGGCAGGACCTGATTGCCGCGATCCGTGAAGACCGGCCCTACAACGAAGTCAAGCGGGGCGCCGAGGCCAGCCTGGTCACCTCCATGGGGCGCATGGCTGTTCACACGGGACAATTGATCACGTTTGACCAGATCCTGAACTCGGACCACGAGTTTGCTCCAGGACTGGATCAGCTTACCGCCAAGTCTGCGGCTCCCCTGCAGGCCGGCAAGGACGGGAAGTATCCCATCCCCGAACCGGGGATCAAGATTGACCGCGAATACTAGAACTTGGGTTGGTGCATTCGTGGCCGGGAATTGCCCGTTTGCGAATGTCCCTTCTACGGCTCAATTGCGTGATGTTATTCGATGATGAGCCCACAAGGCGTTGTTTCTTGTGCCTGGTTCTGTGCCTGGTCGTCGGGCCCATAACGACTCGCCTTCGGTGCAGAAGTGGCATGGCGGCATCTCTCCAGTGCTACGGGAGATCTGCCGGCGCCTCCGGGAGGTTCGAAGCAGCAGACAGGCGTTGTGATCGGGGATTTCGACGGCGATGGAACCAACGGGTTCATCGTCAGTTTCCGGCAGAAGCCGCCGGCCCTGGTCTGGTATCGACGCGAAGGTACTCGATGGAACCAGTACATCGTCGAACCCGACTACCTGACTGTTGAGGCGGGCGGCGCGGTGTACGACATCGACGGAGACGGGGACCTCGACGTGGTTTTCGGAGGAGACTGGCAGAGTCCCGACGTCTGGTGGTGGGAGAACCCGAGCCCATCATTTGATCCGGCCCGACGGTGGCAACGCCGTCTCATCAAGTCGGGTGGCGAAAAGCAGCATCACGACCAGGTGTTCGGCGACTTCCTGGGTACAGGGCAAGCTCAACTGGCATTCTGGAACCAGCAGGCCAAGACTATTTTCCTGGCACAGATCCCGGAAGATCCGGGATTCGCTGCGACCTGGTCCCTGAGCACTGTGGTATCGGGTGCGGCGGCCGCTTCTTCGCCTTACACCGAGGGGATGTCCGCCGCTGACGTGAATGGCGACGGAAGAGTGGATCTGCTGGCCTATGACTCCTGGTTCCGGGCCCGGTCGAACGGCTCTTTCGAGCGCATTAAGGTCGCCCAGGTGGGCGGGTTGATTTTTTCCGGCAAGTTCAATCCGTCTCCCTATCCACAGATTGTCACTTCTCCGGGAGACGGCGGAGGCCCCGTTCAGATCCACGAGTGCAGGGGTGACCCCGCTGACCCCAATGCGTGGGTGGGGCGGAATCTGCTGGATCGTGACGTGGTTCACGGGCACAGTCTTCAACTCGGTGACATCGACGGCGACGGGAACATGGACATCTTCGTCGCTGAGATGGCCAAGTGGCACGAGCAGCAGGCAGAACCGGACAACCCGAATGCCACGGCCTGGATTCTCTATGGCGACGGCAAAGGTAATTTCCGGAGGACAATCCTGGTGAAGGGCAACGGCTGGCACGAAGCCAGGTTGGCAGACCTGGATGGCGACGGAGACCTGGATATCCTGAACAAGCCCTACACCTGGGAGACGCCGCGAATCGACATCTGGCTCAACGAGGGGAAGCGGTAGAATCCGTCTTTCAAGTTCCCCTTTGAGATTACTCTGCCAGGAAGCGACAGCCCTGGCGTGGCAGTCAGGGGGCGCCGGGGGAATGATGGCCGGCCTTGAGGCCGGCCACTTTCTTGAGGTTCTTACTTGGCCTGTCGAGTGTATTCAGCTGGATGAAGATCAGCTCATGTCGTTAACGGCTTCAGACTCAAGGTTGAGCCTGGACTGCATGTAGTCGAGCGTCTTATCAAGGCTTTCGGAAAATCGGCTCATTGCAGCGATGTTGGCCTGGTATTGCTTGTCGAGCATGAGTTTGGTCGAACTTCGCAGGGCATCGAGTCGCTGGATGGCGCTGTCGAGTTCACCGGCAAGATCCTGCGCCCGGTCGTGAATGCGGTCGACGGCGCGTTCTGTCCATCTCCAGTCCTTTGCTTCCTTGTGTGGGGTCTGTGGCGAAAAATACTACATTTCTGCTCAACGGAATTCTGACAGAATCCTCCGGATCGCCGGAGAAGACTCAGCTTGGAACAGGCTCTTTACGGTGGAATCCGGATCGCCGTAGCCCGGCGGCCGGCGCGAATCATTCAGAGAGTGAAACTTGCTGCGGCTGGATTGAACCGCAAAGGCGCAAGGATCTTCTTTGTTTTCAACCCAAGAGCCCTTGGTTGGCGACTTGGCGTTCCAACTCGAAGTCTCCCAAATGAAGTTTCAGGTCCGCGCCCCGCTAGGCCCTCTCACTCCTCGAAGACCAGGCTGTCCGCGGAAGCTCCGAGCGATCTGAGGTCATCCTTGATCGATTCCACGAACTCGGGCGGACCGCACACATAGAATGGCCGCGAGAAGTCGTTAACCCGGTCGGCAATGAAATCGCGGTCGATTCGGCCCTCGGTGCAGCCTGCCCTCTTATCGCGGGTGAGGGTGAAAACCAGTTGGTCCGGGCTCTTCCGAAATATCCACTGGAACTCCTGCTCCAAGATGATGTCTGCCGCGGTCTTGTTGGAAAAGAACAGGGCATTGCCTGCAATATCATTGCGACGGTGCAGGTCTCTGAGGATGGCGATGAACGGTGTGACCCCGGCGCCACCGGCAATGAACACGCCCGGTCCCCGGTAGGTGATGGTCCCCCAGGAGGGACCGAGCAGCAACTCCGCCCCCGGTTCCAGTTCGTGCAGTGCCTGGGTTACACCCTGGTGCTGGGGGTAACCCTTGAGAATGAACTGAAGGGCCGGTGCGTGTGCGTCTGATGTGAAGGTGAAGGGACGCTTCTCCTCCGCCCATTCAGGCGAGTCGATAGCCAGTTCAGCAGCCTGTCCTGGTTCGAACGAGTAGTCTGAAGGTCGTTCGACAATGAATGATTTGACGTCGTGGGTGACAAATTCGGTGTAAAGAAGTTTGGTGCGGCTCTCGTCCTGGCTCATGGTTGACCCCCTGTCCTTTCTTTACGTGCAGTATACGTTCTGGCGGCGAGGGGCTGAACCGAAGATCGCAGCTACTTCGCTGCAGCAATAGTGGGCGTCGTGTGATAGAAGTTCGTACGAAGGGATGGCCGGTGGATCGGAGTCCCGGTCAATGACTTTCCATCAGAGCACAAACTTGTCGCATTGCGACATCGGTACGGAACAGTGGCAAAGCGCGTTAGACTTGGCAGTTGGCTGTGGACGATTCCCAAAGAGTCGATCTTCCAGTTTATGGCGGACAGTGCATTCTGCTACAGCGCCGCAATTGCCTTCTATACGATGTTGTCGCTGGCCCCACTTTTGGTCATTCTGCTCAGCCTGACGACTACTTTTGTCGAGACCCAGGCGGTGAAATCGGAACTGGTGAGCCAGGTTGAAAGCATCGCGGGAAAGGAAGGGGCCAGGGTGGTCGCGGCGGTTATCGACAATGTCGAAAGCGCGCGCCCCGGACGGGGGAGAACGATCCTCGGCGTAGCCCTTCTTCTGCTCGGCGCGACGGCGGTCTTCGCCCAACTCCAAGCCGCCCTCAACCAGGTCTGGGGCGTGGAAACCCGCCCGGGTCTCTACATTTGGAGTTTTCTGGCGGCTCGCATCGTGGCGTTCGGGATGGTACTGGCCGTCGGCTTTTTGCTCCTTATTTCGGTCGTCGTGTCGGCGGCGATCGCCACAATTTCGGGACATCTCGCCATCCAGATTCCTCTTGGGTTTCGTTTCTGGGAATTTGTCGACCTCGGAATGACGCTCTTTTTCTCGACGCTGCTGTTCCTTCTTCTGTTCCGATACATCCCGGACGTTCGGATCGCCTGGGAAGACATCCTGGTTGGGGCGACGATCACAGGCCTGCTCTTCACGGTGGGGAAAATCTTCATCAGCCAGTATCTCGGCCGGACGTCCCTGACCTCGATCTTCGGGGCGGCGGGTTCCCTGGTCGTGATGCTGTTCTGGATTTACTACACGAGCCTGATCGTCCTCTTCGGTGCGGAGGTGGGGCAAGTCTACACCCGCCTGAAGGGATCGACCCTGATGCCACGCAGATTCAGCCGGCTCGTCAAGGAGGGCAAGTAATAAGATTCGCTATAGAGTGCCAAGAAACGCTTCAAGAGCTTCAAAGGGGGGGGGGTGAGAGGAGAGAGAAAAAGGGAGGGGGGGGGGGGGAGAGGAGGAGAGAGAGAAGGGGGGGGGGGGGGAGAAGGGGGGAGAGGGGGGGGAGGATTGGAAGGAGAGATTGAAGGGGCCCACCTTTTTAGGGAGTCGAGGAAAGGGGGGGGGCCCGGACCGTTTCAGGTTCTGGCAGTCGATGCTGGTCGGAATTGAATGTGGTATCCGGCATGGGGATCAGGCGGGCTTGCCCGTACCAGAGGAGAGGCACCGGCCAGGAGGAGTTTCGCGTCTCCATCCGCTTTTCTCATAGTCGTTCCTCACTGAGTGGCTTGAGTATAAGGACTCGCCTCGTTAAAGGACATTCTACTACCCGTCGCCCATGGTTGGGCCTTGGACAGTGATCGCTAGTGAATGCCCCGGTGGATCACGTTGTCGATCTCCTGGGCCGTCGCCGCTCTGTCCTGGATCAGTTCGAAGAGGTCGTCGAACGTCCAGTCGGGTGCCAGTCCGAAGTGAACTCCGACCTTCTCCCTGTCGATGGGGTGAGCACCATCCAGAACGAGCAGGTCGAGGTGGTGGAAATCGACCGCACCAAAACTGCAAGACTCAATCTCGATGGGTAGCCTCCGGCCTTTCAGGACGTAAGCCAACCGTTCGTGGACGAAACCCATGTAGTCGCGTTCGTCGGCTGGGGGTCCCAAGCCGGAGTAGGGGATCTTCTCTACTTCAACCAGGACTCCCTTGCCTACGTCAAAGAGCTTGAGGAACTCCTCTTCCCCGATGCGGTCTGCAGGGATGATCGAAAGCAGTCCTCCCGGCTCCTCACCTTCATCATCAAATATCTCAGGGGCGGGACTGATCACCTGAGCGAGGACTTGCCTGGCCTCGTCGAGGTTGCGGAATTTCACTGCCTTAAGTATTTCAGTCATAGTTTTCGGACTCCGGTTCTCACCCCAGTTCAGAACCAATCGGGCCGTCCAGTCGAGGTCGTCTGAGCCAGTCTCTTCCTTGACAGCTGACCGGAGGTTCTCTTAGACTTCAGACACATTGCTTCTCAAGAGGCTGGTCCTTTCCTCATTGAGTTTTCTTCTGGCCGGTTGCATGCTCTGGGCTGTTGAAGCACGGCCTGGTTCAGACGCCGCTTTCGAGGAGAGTATTCTTTCCATTTCCTTTGAGTCGCTCGATACCGCATCGCTTCAGCCTTTCAAGCCGGACCGCCTTGAAACCTTCACAGACGCGCAATTCCAATCGATCGTTCGGCACAATCTCACTTTTATTTACCACAACAAGCTGAATCGGGATCGTTTTCTCGTCGCCCCCGATCCTCAGGCCGTCGTCGATCGGATGGGCTACATACTGGAGGCGATCCGAAGGCTCAATGAACTCGTTATGAATGGGCCGGCAATGGGTCCCGAGGGGGAGTCGGAGTCGTCGCGGGAATTCGTCCGGGAGCTTCGAATCTCGACCAAGGACCTGAAGGATGTCTTCAACAGCTACTTCGTTGAAGGCTACTCATCGACCTACATTCTGAAACTCTCCGCCAGTCGCGATCCGGCGATTCAGTGGTCTCTCTTTCTTCTGGAATCCCGCAAAATCTGCCGGGAGTTGAATCTTCGGCTTCTCGATTACTTTTTGAACCCTGCTCCTGAAGCGATCAGCCTGAAGCAGTTTCAGTCGTCATCGATCAATACCCTCGTGGATGCACTCTTGCTGCTGACAGACTCAACCTCGAAACGAATCCGCGGGATCAAATGAATTCCTCTTCGTCTTGGAGCGGAATCTCCGACCCTTTCTGCCGCCAGGCTTTGATCCCGGCGCTGATGCCCTTCAGGACCGCGGAGGCGTGCCTCGCCGGGTAGTGGAAATCCCGGATGAGTTGAGTGGTTTGCCGGTTGAATTGGGCCAGACCGTATTCCAACTTTCGGCCAGAGTCCTCGACCCGCGCTGTGGCTTTCTGGATCGTCTCTCCGACCTTGGCATCGAACTGGTTGAGGCGATTACCGCCAGCATCCAGGAAGGCGTTCGAGCGCTCTTCAATGATCGGCATCCGCTCGTTCATCCAGGCAAGTCGTTCCAGGGTCTGATGGGTTTTCTTCAGCCGATCGCGAACGATCTCGGCCATCCGCACGACCGCTGCTTCTGTCTGGCGCACTCTGCTGGTGACGCGGATCAACGCGACAAGTAGCGCAATCGTCTGGAGCACCAGAAACCCGATCATGCAAAACACCATGGCCGTCATTACGTTGGGATCGCCGATCGTCATCGTACTGCGAAGGTACCACACCCATGCGAGGGTGTTAAGAGCAGGTAGTTGTTCCCGAAGGCTCAATGATAGTCGGCCGATGAGAGAAGTGATCGTTATAATGAGGAATCCGGGGTGATGAGAGCTCACAGCTGGAAGGGCCGACAGGTGACTGGTGCCGGTTGACAGGAGGGATGCCTTGGAAGGAAAGACGGTCGGAGAGTCCCGGACAACGATGACTCAACTGGTTCTGCCGAACGATGCCAACACTCATGGAAATGTTCTCGGCGGCAAGGTAATGCACGAAATTGACTTGACCGGGGCGATCGCCGCATTTCGCCACTGTCGCAAGCCGGTGGTCACGGTCTCGGTCGATTCCGTCCGGTTTCTCCACCCGGTCAAGGTCGGGCAATTGATGCTCCTGGAAGCAGTGATTACGCGGGCATTCCGAACTTCGATGGAGGTGCAGGTGGAAGTTCGCTCGGAGAACCCGTTGACCGGGGTTCAGAAACGGACTTGTTCGGCCTACCTGACCTTTGTGGCGATTGACACGGCTGGCAGGCCAAGCGCAGTTCCTCCTTTGATTCCCAAGAACCCTGAAGAAGAGCGTAGGTCCGAAGCTGCCCTGAAGCGCCGGGAGTATCGCCTCGCCCAGGCCAGTGAGGACTAGAAAGTGGTTTCGGATGACAGAAAATCGGTGCCGGCGAGCAACAAGGCCGCGCGATATCAGGAGCTCCTCGGCGAGGTCGATGCCGTCCTTGCGGAGGAGGATGAGCCGGTCCTCTGGATGGCGACGCTGTCCTGCCTTGTCTACCATGCCTTTGACTTCCTCTGGGTCGGGTTCTATCGCGCGCAGGGCCGCGAGCTGGTAATCGGGCCTTACCAGGGGACGCTCGGCTGCCTGAGGATTCCGTTTGAGAGAGGCGTCTGCGGAATATGTGCCCGGGAAGAGAAAACTGTACTCGTTCCAGACGTCCACGAGTTTCCCGGTCACATCGCCTGTGACACCAGGTCCCGGTCCGAGATCGTCCTCCCGGTATTCGATAAAGGTGGCCGGCTGCAGGCTGTTTTCGACCTCGATTCCGAGCGGCCTGGAGCTTTTGATGCTGTTGACCAGCAGTTCCTGGAGGGAATTGTTAAGCGGATGGAAGGACTGAATTGGAGTCGCGAGATCTGAAGGCGCTGATTCAGCGGCTTGCCCGCCGATTCGGTTTTAGTGATGTCGGGGTCAGCCGAGCCGAGAGCCTCGACGGAGAGGGCTACCTCTCCTGGTTGGCCGAAGGGCGGCATGGCGAGATGGCGTATATGGAGCGCAACGCCGACAAGCGACTCCGTCCCGATCTATTGCTCCCGGGTGCGCAGTCGATCATCTCTCTTTCGATTGACTACTATCCCGGCATGGAGCCCCCGGTCGGAGAGCCGTCCCAGGGAGCGATTTCGAAGTATGCCCAGGGCCGGGACTATCACAAGGTCTTCCGAAAGCGGCTCGCCCGGTTCATCGAGTCGCTGCAGCCGTCTGTGCCCGGGAGCAGCTTCCGGAAATTCTCCGACGCGGGACCGGTTTTGGAGAAGGTCTGGGCTCAGAGGGCGGGTTTGGGCTGGATTGGGAAGCACACCAACCTGATTTCGAGAAAGCGCGGCTCTTGGTTCTTTATCGGGGAAGTGTTGATTGACAAAGAGATCGAGCCGGATGCTCCTGTTCCTGATTTCTGTGGTAGCTGCACGCGATGCATCGACGCCTGTCCTACCCAGGCTATCGTCGCCCCCTACCAACTCGATGCCCGCCGATGCATCTCCTACCTGACGATTGAACTTCGCTCGGCGATCCCCGAGGAACTTCGCGCCGGCATGGGAAACCTCGTCTTCGGTTGTGACATTTGCCAGGACGTCTGTCCCTGGAATCGGAAGTTCGGCGTCGAAGGTGATCCCGAGTTCAAGCCTCGAAGTTCCGAGTTCGACCTCGACAGCCTTTCCCTTCTCGATGCAGACGGATTCCTGGCACGTTTCGGCGGGACCCCGGTGATGCGTGCAAAGTGGCAAGGGTTCCTGCGAAATGTTGCCGTGGCCATGGGGAATAGCCGGCGGCCGGAGTTCATCCCGCGTCTCAAGGTCCTGTCCGAATCAGGAGACACACAGGTCGAAGAACACGCAGATTGGGCCCTGCGGCGGATCGGGAATTGTGTCCCTTCTTGAGTAGAAAACAGGGGTTCCGCGGACAGGCACGAGCTTCGGATCTTTGGTTTAGACGGCTCCTGCCCGGCGCAATCTTCGACCCCCACGCCGCCGGCCGACTTCGCCGATGTCCTGATTGCGCCTGCGCCCTCGACGCGATTCCCAAGACGCGAAACCCGAAACGCCGTCCCCTTCCTACCGCAATGTCGTCGAAATAGCCGGTACTTGCTGTTAGAATCGTTCGCGTGAAAGAGATCATTGGGATCGTATTGGGCGGCGGCAAAGGCAGTCGATTGTTTCCTCTTACGCTGATCAGGTCCAAGCCTGCGGTGCCGCTGGGGGGGAAATACCGGTTGGTGGATATCCCCATCAGCAACTGCATCAACTCGGAGATTAACCGGATTTTCGTTCTCACTCAGTACAATTCAGAATCGCTCAACCGGCACATTACCCAGACGTATCGCTTCGGCATGTTCTCTCAGGGGTTCGTGGACATCCTCGCGGCCGAACAGACTCCCGAGAGTGTCATGTGGTACCAGGGGACGGCTGATGCGGTGCGGCAATCTCTGCGCCACATCCTGACCTACCGGCCCAAGCACATCCTGATCCTTTCGGGTGATCACCTTTATCGAATGGATTACCGGAAACTGCTCGAGGACCACCTGAAAACCGGTGCCGACGTCAGCCTTTGTGTCCTGCCGGTTACGGCCAGCCAGTCCTCTGAACTCGGCATCCTCAAGATGGAGACCTCAGGGCGGATCACGAGGTTCTGCGAAAAGCCTCAGGATCCCGAGCTGGTGGATTCGCTCAAGATCGATGTCGAATCCTGGAAGCACCGTGGCGTGACCGAGGAGCGCAGCCTGATGGCGTCCATGGGGATCTACCTTTTCAATACTGAAGCCCTGGTGAGGGTGCTGGACGAGGATCCGAAGATGGATTTCGGAAAGGACATCATTCCGTCCTCCCTGCCGAAGTACAATGTCTACGGTTATGTTTTCGATGGTTACTGGGAAGACATCGGAACCATCGATGCCTTCTATCGGGCCAATCTGGACCTGACTGCCGACAATCCCAAGTTCAGCTTCTACTCGGCGGACGCACCGATTTACTCGCACCCCCGGTTTCTTCCTGCGAGCCACGTACAGAACTGTCTCCTGAGTCGGACAATTATTTCTGAGGGTTGTGAGATCTTCGGTTCCCGGATTACGGAGTCGGTGATCGGCATCCGCAGCGTGATTCGCGAGAACGTCGAGTTGAGCCGGACGTTGATGCTGGGAGCGGACTTCTACGAAGACGAACCGCAGGGGAACCCGGCGGTCGGGATCGGTTCCGGATGTGTTGTCGATGGAGCCATTATCGACAAGAATGCCCGGATCGGGGCGAACGTCCGCATCGTCAATAAACGCCAACTCAAGAACTACGACGGCGAGAACTATTACGTCCGAGACGGTATCGTCATCATCCCGAAAAACGCTCAGATTCCCTCGGACACGGTAATCTGAAATCTCAGTTGGATAAACGAAGACTTGGAAAAACTGGACGGGTTAAGTTCCTGGCGAGGGGTGCGTTCAAGAGGTTGGTGCTGCACGCAGAGAGGGTCAATTTGAGCCAGGTTTCATTCTCTGCATGATCCGGCGCCTGGTCACTTCGCGCTGCATGAGCGCTCTTGGAAGTGACGTCCCAGTTCAGTTTTCCCTGGATCAGTTCACCGGGGGGCTGCCGGCGCTGCGTTGTGCGAGTTCTTCGATCTTGGCCTGCACGCCCTTTTCCAGATCGGTGATTCGGGCGCGGTCCTCTTCGACAGCCTGGCTGGAAAGCCGCTCACCGATGAAATTTACGTGAATGCGAAAGGCTCTCGCGATTTCTCCGCTCTCCGGATCCCGGTAGTAGCAGTCTTCCCAGATCTTCTTGTTATCGAATGCGAGGGTCACGTAGTCGCCGACCTGGTATGTCTTGGTACTCGGGACGATGTCAAGTTCCTGGATTTCGTCAGACGGGTCCAGCGTCTGCAGGATGACGATGGATGCGTCCGGAACCTGCTGCGTGCATTCTTTGTCCGAGAAGAAGGGAATTCCCGACGCCACAACTTTGAACGGAACGAGAGGGACCTTTTCGGTCACTGTTGGAGTCGTGTTCTCAACCTCAGTTGCCTTGTCCGATTTTGCCATGCTTCCAAATTCCTCTCTATCGGGAGTACGCCGTGACCGGCGACCCCTTGCGGGACATGAGAAAACGTAGTTTAGCACAGCCCGGGTGCGGAGGATTTCGAACCCTGATAGCTGCCCCAGGGTAACTCGAATTCTTGATCTCTTGGAGGAAATCTGCTAGTAATTCAGTCTTCTTATGCTGACGCTCGACTGGACTCTGCTGGCTTCCTCGCTCATCTTCCTCGCAACTCTTTGGGCCCTGAATTCGTTGCTGTTTCGACCGCTCCTCCGCGTACTCGACGAACGCAAGGTTTTGAGCGTTGGGACGCTGGCTGGTGCCGAGCGTACGCTCGAACAGCGGGATGCTCTCGAAGCCAGTTGTGACGCGAAGACGAGAGAGGCCCGACAGGAGGCATATCAAGTGGCGGAGCAGATCCGCAAGGAGGCGCTTGCCGCCCGACAGGAACGAGTGACTCAGGCACGCGACGAGACCGAAGCCCGACTAAAGAAGGCTCGGCTCAACCTTGAAGCCGAAGTAGAGGCGGTCAGGAAGGAACTGGGACCGACTGCAGAAGAAGTGGCCCGAATGATCGCTTCCCGAGTCCTGAAAAAGTCCTAACTGGAAACGATTCCGTGGCTCGATGAGGCCAAGGGTTCATCCACTGCCGAACAACGGGAAGATCTGGTGAGACGAACAATAACCGTTCTGCTGATGTTGGCGCTGGCCTGTGTGATCCCAATCTCCGCCCTGGCTGCCGAGGCTGGTCCCGAGGGTTGGGGATGGGTTCAAACGCTGGGGCGCTGGTTCAATCTTTTTGTTCTTTTCGGCACGATTGTGTATTTCACCCGTGTGCCGATTGCCCGGTTTTTCAGATCCCGCCGCGACGAAATCAAGCGGGAAATGGACGCCGCCCGCCAGGCTCGGGAGGAAGCCCAGCGCAAGTTGGCCGAAGCCGAGGCTCGTCTCAAGGACCTTGACGGAGAAATCGAGTCGATTCGGAAACAGGCGCGGGCCGATACCGAAGCCGAAAAGAACCGGATACTGAGAATGGCCGAGCAGGAAGCGGAGAAGATCCTGGCGGCGGCCGGCCGGGAGATCGAAGGGCTGAGCAAAGTTGCCCGCCAGGAGTTGCGATCCTACGCGGCAGACCTGGCTGTGAAGTTGGCCGAGGAGCAGGTCAGGCGTCAGCTTGACGCTGATTCCCACGATCGGATCATCGAGAATTTCTTCGAGAAACTCCGAACTGACAGCGAAAGGAAACCATCCTGATGATCTCGTCAACTTCTGTCAAATACGCGCGAGCACTTGCGGATGTCGCCGAGGAGATGGGCGTGGCTCGTTCCGCGGGTAGCGATCTGGAGAAGTTCTCCACGACGCTCGCAAAATCCGCGGAGTTGCTCCAGGCATTGGCCAACCCGGCATTTCCCCTCCAGCTGAAGCAGAATGTAGTCAGGGAGGTCTCTTCGCGGCTCAGCCTGACTCCGATCGTTGTAAACGTTCTGCTGCTGTTGACTGAGCGCAGCCGCATGAGGCAATTGGGAGAGGTCGTCGAGGCTTACCAACAGATTATGGATGATTCCGCCGGAGTGGTTCGGGTCGACGTTGTTTCCGCGGTTGGGCTTTCCGAAAAGATTCGAGCCCGGCTCATGGACACATTGTCCGCCGTGACAGGCAAAGAAATTCGGCTCGAGTATCAGCAAGATGGCGAATTGATCGGAGGACTCAAATTGCAGATGGGTTCTACCGTTTTCGACGGTTCGATTCGAACTGAACTGGAGCAGCTGCGGCAGGAGCTGTCCTACTAAACGATTACTGAGAGCAGAGGCTTAACGATGGCGATTAAGGCAGACGAAATCAGTGAAATAATCAGGCAGCAGATCAAGGACTACAAGAGCGAGCTGGTCGTAAGCGAAGTCGGAACCGTCATCTCGGCCGGTGACGGCGTTGCCCGTGTCCATGGCCTGGACAAGGCCATGGCACTGGAGCTGCTCGAGTTCCCTCACAACGTTTACGGTTTGGCGCTGAACCTGGAAGAAGACAGTGTGGGAGCGGTTCTTTTCGGAGAGATATACTTAGTCTGCGAAGGGGATCTGGTTAAGAGGACCAAGCGGATCATGCAGGTTCCTGTGGGACCCGCGCTGCTTGGCCGAGTGGTGGATTCGCTCGGAAAACCCCAGGACGAAAAAGGACCTATCGCGGCCGAAGAGTACTATTCGGTCGAGCGGCTGGCTCCGGGTGTCGTTGACCGCCAGCCGGTTCGAGAGCCCTTGCAGACCGGGCTGAAGGCAGTCGATTCGATGATCCCGATTGGACGCGGTCAGCGAGAGTTGATTATCGGCGATCGGCAGACCGGCAAGAGTGCCATTGCCATTGATACCATCATCAACCAGAAGAACACCGACGTTTACTGCATCTACGTGGCAATCGGCCAGAAGCGCTCGACCGTCGCCCGTGTGGTCAAGACGTTCGAGGAATACGGCGTCATGGATCGCTGCGTTGTGGTATCGGCGGCTTCGTCCGACCCGGCGACCATGCAGTATCTGGCTCCCTATGCGGGGTGTGCCATTGGTGAGTATTTCCGCGACAACGGGCAGCATGCTCTGATCATTTACGACGATCTTTCCAAGCATGCAGCGGCGTACCGCGAGATCTCGCTGCTCCTGAGGCGTCCGCCAGGGCGCGAGGCTTATCCGGGGGATGTCTTCTACCTGCACAGCCGGCTTCTCGAAAGAGCGGCCAAGCTGAATGACGAAAAGGGCGGCGGGAGCCTGACGGCGCTTCCCATTATTGAAACTCAGGCGGGAGACATTTCCGCCTACATCCCGACCAACGTCATTTCGATCACGGACGGTCAGATCTTTCTTGAAACCGATCTCTTTCACTCCGGCATTCGTCCTGCCATCAACGTCGGTTACTCAGTAAGCCGGGTCGGAGGTTCGGCCCAGGTGAAGGCCATGAAACAGGTGGCGGGCCGGCTCAGGCTGGAATTGGCCCAGTATCGCGAATTGGCGGCGTTCGCGCAGTTCGGTTCCGATCTGGACAAAGCCACCCAGCGGCAGCTGGCTCGGGGTGCCAGGCTGACTGAGTTACTCAAGCAGCCCCAATATCAGCCCCTTGAGGTGGAACGACAGATCATCGCGATTTTCGCCGGAACCGAGGGATATCTCGACGACCTCGACGTGTCCGAGATCCGCGTCTTCGAGGGCGAGCTCTACGAGTACATGGAATCGGCTCATGCCGGGCTGGTCCAGGAGATCCGAGAGAAACATCAGTTCACCGACGAGATTCGACAGAAGCTGAACGAGGCGCTCAAGGAATTCAAGGAACGCTATGCCGAAAAGCGTGCAGTTGCAGCGGCTTCCTAGGCCGGCGGAGATGCAGTTATGCCGAGCGGAAACTTAATCGATCTCCGGCGCCGCGTGCGTTCGGTGAAGAATATCCAGCAGATAACGCGGGCCATGAAGTTTGTCTCGGCCTCGCGGCTCCGGCGTGCCCAGGATCGAATCTTTGCGGCCCGGCCCTACGCGAACCGGATGCTGGCCGTTTTGAACTCTCTGGCGGCCCGCGTCGATCCCGAGAGTCATCCCCTTCTCGAGGAGAGGGAAGCGCACAAGGTGATGCTGATCGTGATCACTTCGGATAAGGGGCTCTGCGGCGCGTTCAATGCGAACGTGATCAAGTCCGCTGTCCGGTTCATCGAGAAGGAAACGGTCAACGCATCACTCAGCCTCGCCCTGGTGGGGAAGAAGGGGAGTGACTGGTTCCGCAGCCGCCCCTGGGCGGTCAAGCACGAATATCTGAATATCATGAGCCAGGTCAGCTACGAGTATGCGGCGGAACTGGCCGACGCGGTCATCGACTACTTCACCAAGAGTGAACTGGACTCCGTCTACATCGTCTACAACGAGTTCAAGTCGGTGATATCACAGCGAATCGTGATTGAACCCCTGTTACCGATCCGGCGGCTCGAAGGGGTTGAGAAGGCGGGGCACCTCGATTACCTGTATGAGCAACCCGCCCGGGAGATCTTCGATCGTCTGCTTCCGAAGCACGTGGAGACCCAGGTCTTTCGCGCCATGCTTGAATCGGAAGCCTCGGAGCATGGCGCGAGGATGACCGCGATGGATTCGGCGACCCGGAACGCCAGTGAAATGATCGAGTCCCTGACTCTCAAGATCAACCGCTTGAGGCAGGCCTCGATCACTACCGAGATTATCGAGATCGTAAGCGGCGCGAACGCCCTTCAGGAAGTCAGGAGTAAATGAGATGGATCATGTCGTAGGAAAGGTCGTCCAGGTGATGGGTCCCGTCGTTGACGTGAAGTTCGAGAGCGGGCACGTCCCCAATATCTATAATGCTTTGCGCCTGACTTCTGAAGGAATGGATACGCCTGTCAAGATCGAGATTA
This sequence comes from uncultured Acidobacteriota bacterium, assembly GCA_963777605.1. Taxonomy (GTDB): domain Bacteria; phylum Acidobacteriota; class UBA6911; order RPQK01; family JAPXNP01; genus CAVZRV01. Next base: position 33,711 of record CAVZRV010000015.1, on the reverse strand, counting down.
CTCTTGAAGTCGCCCAGCACCTGGGCGATGGGGTGGTGAAGTGCGTATCGATGGAGCCCACCGATGGAGTGGTTCGCGGGATGAGGGTGATCGACTCCGGGGCACCGATCTCCGTCCCGGTGGGCCGGGAGACCCTGGGCCGGGTGATCAACGTGCTGGGAGAACCGGTGGATCAGTTGGGACCGGTGAAGGCCGAAAAGCGTTACCCGATCCACCGCGAAGCGCCGTCTCTGGAAGATCAGAACACTGATACCGAGATGCTCGAGACTGGAATCAAGGTCATCGACCTGATTGAACCCTTCGCCAAGGGTGGGAAGATTGGCCTGTTCGGCGGTGCTGGAGTCGGCAAGACGGTCATCATCATGGAGTTGATCAACCGGATCGCGACCCAACACGGCGGGTTTTCGGTATTTGCCGGCGTGGGGGAACGAACCCGTGAAGGAAACGACCTCTGGCTCGAGATGAAGGAGTCGGGAGTTATCGACAAGACCGCCCTGATTTACGGTCAGATGACCGAACCTCCAGGTGCCAGGTTGCGGGTGGGGCTGACCGGCCTCACGGTGGCGGAGTATTTTCGTGACGAAGAAGGTCAGGACGTGCTCCTGTTCATCGACAACATCTTCCGGTTCACGCAGGCTGGTTCCGAAGTGTCCGCACTGCTCGGACGAATGCCCTCGGCCGTTGGGTACCAGCCCAACCTGGCTACCGAAATGGGTGAACTCCAGGAGAGGATCACGAGTACTCGGAAGGGTTCCATTACTTCGATCCAGGCGATATACGTGCCGGCGGATGACTACACGGATCCCGCTCCGGCAACGACATTCGCCCACCTTGATGCCACCACGAACCTGGAGCGGTCGATCGCGGAAATGGGAATCTACCCCGCAGTTGATCCGCTGGCGTCGACGAGCCGGATTCTCGATCCCCGGGTCATCGGAGAAGAGCACTACCGGGTCGCCCGGCAGATCCAGAATATTCTGCAGCGCTACAAGGACCTGCAGGACATCATCGCCATTCTCGGAATCGACGAGCTTTCCGAAGAGGACAAGTTGACCGTTTCGCGGGCGCGCAAGATCCAAAAGTTCCTCTCCAGCCGTTCTTTGTCGCTGAGCAATATACGAACATCCCGGGCAAGTACGTGCCCGTTCAGGAAACCATTCGTGGATTCAGGGAAATCGCGGAAGGCAAGCATGACGAAATCCCCGAGCAGGCTTTCTACATGGTCGGCGGAATCGAAGAGGTCCTGGAACGTGCCGAGGAAATGAAGGCGGCCTGAGATGGCGGAAAAGTTGCCCGAGAAACTGAACCTGGAGATCGTCACCCCATCGCGCCAGATCTTTGACGGCGAAGTGGATGAGGTCTCAATTCCTGGCCTGAACGGCTATCTTGGTGTCCTGCCTGGGCATGCCGCGTTGTTGACCGAGCTCAAAATCGGCGTGATCACCTACCGAAAAGGAGCCTCTCGAGAGCGGTTCTACTGCGGCTGGGGTTTTGCTGAGGTTCTTCCGGGCCAGGTGTCGATCCTGGCCGAGGTTGCCGAACGACCGGGCGAGATTGACGTCAATCGGGCCCAGGAAGAGAAGCTGAAGGCCGAGGCGCTTTTGCGGGCAAAGGGGGAAGAGGACCACTATCGGCGGGCTCTCCAGATGTGGGAGTCGGCGGTGGCTCGACTCCAGGTCGCGGACATGCCGACCCGTTGATTTCCGGTCGTTTGACCTCGGCGGCAGTGCGTTAAGATTCTGCTATAATGCAGCCTTCCCGATTTGGTGGGGGATGGTGTAATGGCAACACACGTGGCTCTGGACCACGCTATCGGGGTTCGAATCCCTGTCCCCCAGCCATCTTCTTTGAAACTCCCTGCCCTTTCGTCTCTTCTTTAGCTGTAAGCGGACGAATCCCTTTGGATTTGGCGTAGCTCCGTTTGAGATGTTGCCCGAAGTTGAATGTTCAGCAGCGGGAAGTCCGGGCCGGTGGCCCACTTTCCGGGAGTGGATTGATGAAGATCGGTATTTCAGGTGGCTCCGGGCTGATCGGCCGTGCCTTGTCCGATCACCTGCTGCACCAGGGGCACCAGATCACCGTGTTCGGCCGGACGCCGTTGAAAGAGACGGACTTTGTCGAATGGGACGTCCTTGGCGGACCGCCCTCCGTCGAATCGCTGACAGGTTTGGACGGCTTCGTTCACCTTGCCGGGGAACCGATCGCTTCGGGTCGATGGACCGATGAACGAAAGAAGTTGATCCGGGACAGTCGCGTCCGGGGGACCCGGAACCTGGTGCAGTCTTTTCTGGCCTCTCCTCGACCTCCCCGCGTAATCGTCAGTTCTTCGGCGATCGGCTTTTATGGTGACCGGGGGAACGAGCAGCTTGTCGAAAGCTCTCCCTCCGGGACCGGTTTCCTCCCGGAGATTTGCCGTGAATGGGAAGACGCGGCAGTCGAGGCGAAGCGGTCAGGCGCGCGGGTCGTATTGCTGCGTACCGGCATCGTGCTCTCCCTCGATGGAGGAGCCCTCGAGAAAATGTTACCGCCGTTTCGGCTGGGCGTGGGCGGGAAGCTGGGAAGCGGCCGCCAGTACATGTCCTGGATTCATATGCTGGATCACGTTCGATTGGCCGAACAAGCCCTCTTTGACGACCGGTTCGAGGGGCCTGTCAACGCAACTGCTCCAACTCCGGTCACCAACAAAGAATTCACCAAGGTCCTTGCCAGGTGCCTCCATCGACCGGCCTGGTTCGCGGTACCCGGGCCTGCCCTGAGGATGGCGATGGGGGAAATGGCCGAAACGCTCCTGCTGGAAGGGCAGAGAGTCATCCCCCAGAAGGCACTCGAGCTTTCCTTCGAGTTCCGGTTCCCCGAACTCAAAGTCGCCCTTCGCGATCTCCTCGCACACTGACCTGAAACTTCATTTGGGATGAGTTCCTGGTTTCTGTTCCTGGAGGGAGAGTAATCCAGGCAGCCGTGCCTGGTATGGCAGGCCGGGCAGCCTGCCCGGCGGAAGGGAACCTATTTACAATCCAGGATTGTTGATTTCCGGTTTCTTCTGAAACCAGCCCGGCCACCGGGACTGAATCGCCACTTTCAGTGCTGCATTGCCGTCTTGGCTCCCAGTCCCGGGGCGTTGCCGCCGGGTCTGAAATTGACCCTGCGCCGCCTCATCTGGCGATGCTTCACCAGTTTCACTCTTTGAATGATCCACGGAGGCCGCGACTCCCTACGGTTTCCCAGGACCTTTTTCCAGCGAAACCTCAATGTGTAACGTGCGGTCGGCGACGACCTGGAGCTGGGCTTCAAACGGCTGATATCCTGGATACTCGACTCGAAGGTCGTGTTCTCCGTCGAGCAGGGAATAGCGATCCCTTTCCGTGGCAAAGTCCCGGGCGCTGCCGATCAGACGGCCGTCCACATAGACCTGGGCCTGGGCAGGAGTGACGTTGAAGATCAGGTCCGCCATGTTCACCCGGTAGAACCCGCCAGTCGGAGGCGGTGAGAGAATCACCCGGTAGATGGCCCGGCCCCCGTCATAGCGCTGGAGCGCGCGCTGGAGGAATGCTTCGCCGACCGGATAATAGAGCCTTGATGGAGGGAGATACCAGGATCGGTGGAAGGTTCTCGGGTAGCTCCGTGACGAGTAGTGACGCGGGATCTGGTAGACGTAAAGGTCCGGGCGGAAAAAGTAGAGCCCCCGGGGTGGAGGGAAGAAGTAGCTGCCTGATCCAGCGGGCAGGTAGCCCTGTGACCGGACTTGGACACAGAAAATCAGCGTGAGCAGCGCGGCAAGGACCGGGTATCGCATTGAAGGCCCTCCTTTGATGGAAGATCGGGACAGATCCCTTTTACCAGATTTGCGCAAACCCAAAAAAGTTCAACTCCACAGGGAATCACCTCACCCCCCAGAAGCCGATTGCGAAGCCGATCAGCGATCCCGTAACCGCATCGGAAGGAAAGTGGTTTCCTGAACTGACTCGCGAGAACGCCACCAGGCCGGCTGCCGGGAAGGCGATCCAGGGGACCCACTTGTGCTTTTCGAAATGCTTGACCGAAGAGGCAGCGATTGCCCAGGCCACTGTCGCGTGACCCGACGGGAAAGAATTGCCGCCCTCCCAGAAACCGTAAACTTTCCCGGTGTGGGGACGATCGCGAAGGGTGGCGCCCTTGATCACAGTCGAGACCGCAAAGCCGGCGATCGCCGCACGGCTGATCTTCTGCCCAAAGTCAGAGATCGAACGGTTTCCGCTTGCCGCCCCGGCCGCCCAGACAGCGGCGGGAAAGAGAGCGAGCGTGAGATCGCCCGGCGTGGAGGCCACGGCATCGTTGAAACACCGAAAGCTGGGGTTTTCACGAAGCCGCCTGGCCGGCTCGTCGTCGAGTGAGAACGAAACCGCCGACAGCCCGATGAAAAGGTAGGTTCTGGGCGATTTCCAGGTCTCCGGCCGGATCGGGGTTGACCAGATCTCCTTTTCGTCCTGAAGCAGTTGGGAAAAGAAGTTCGGCTTTTCCTTCTCCCGGGATGCCGATGCGTCCTGGGCAAGGCCTTGAGACCAGGTGAAGGTGCAGAGACAAAGCAGGAAGAAAATCCGTTTATTCAATGCGTCGCACCCTGGGCCAGAATGATCTCGTTGGCGTCCAGCCGGACTTTCTCGACCAGTTGCTTCGGTTGCAGTGGCCTGGCGTGCGGGGCGTAACTCAGAACCAGCCGGGACGGGAATTCCAGGCCCGAGCTTTGCAGAGTCAAAATCGTTCCGCCATCGTTGCTGTCCCGGGTCGCATCCCCCCAGCGTTCCCGGATCCATGGGGCGACTTCTTTGTCGAACTGGATCTCGACGGTCTGTTCGCCCTTGGGTTCCCCGAAGTCGGACCGGTACTTTTCGAGGTCAAAATCGTCCGGAAGCTGGAAGGTGGATTCGAGACCTTTCACCGCGAGGATCCGCTCGAAGCGAAAGGTCCGGAGGTCCTGTCGCTTTTCACAGTACCCGGTGACATACCAGGACCCAAGCCGATTCATGAGGTGCAGCGGCCGGATCACACGCCGGGTCTTCGAATTGCTGGCCATCGAGAAGTACTCGATTTCAAGTTTTGTGTGGCTCTCGACAGCTTCCTTGATCTGGCGGAAGTGCTCGGAGACCGGTAAGGCGGTTTTCTCGAGGATGACCAGTTCCTGAAGCGGGCCGATCACATCGACCGATTCGGAGATGACGGATTCGATTTTCGCCTGCAGCGACCTGACTCCCTCCGGGTCCAGCTCAGGGTCCAGAAGCTCCAGCGAAACCAGCAGGGAAACCGCCTCGGAACGGGTGAACCGCAATGGGCGATTCAGACTCTGATCGAATTCGATGAATACCCGGTCTTCTTCGACGTAGATGTCGACGTAATCATCGGGCTTGAAAGGCGGTTTTCCGATCAGGCTGATGAACTCCAGTTCCTTGAGGAGAGCTTTGGGGCGCATGCCCGCTTTCTCCGCCAGTTCTTCAACAGTAATTCCCTGGTTCTGAGAGACATAACTCAGAATAAACAGGATGCGATTTATCCTTCCCGTCACGTTCATGCCAGTCTCCGGAGGGCACTGATGAGACGGTCCCGCAACTCCTGGGGCTCAAGGATCCGCACGTCTGTCTTCTGCTCCAGAACCCAGGAAATCAACCGGGCAGAGTTCGTTACAATTAACCTGAAGCGGCCCTCTCCCAGTTGCTCTGCCTTGGAAAGCTGGGGCAGGAGCTCGGCCAGTCGGTGGGGGGCAATTTCGAGCACAACGGTGATCGGCTGGTGGCGATCGAACTCCCAGGGTTGACGGTTCTGGTAGCGGTGAAGCGAGAAGTCTTCCGGGATCTTGAAGTCGGGAGTCCCGGGTCGCCGGGTGTTGATTTCCAGTTTCTTGACTCGGGAAAGGACAAAGTTGCGAAGCTCGCCACGGAGGTGATCCTGCCCGACGAGGGTCCACTTGCCGCGGCTGAACAGGAGTCCGTACGGATCGACTCTTCGTTCCGTGACCTCCCGCGTGGAGAACGCGTGATAGCGGATGAAGACGGATTTGCGCCGGTCGAGGGCATCCTGGAGGCGTTGAATCACGGTCGAGGGAGCCGAGTTGCGCATCGGCGTGAGCGTCATGGAGATTTCGTCAGGAGGCGGGCTGAAGTTAGGCTGGAGACTGATTATCTTGTTGAGGGCCGATTCCAGTTGATCCCGATACGGAAAGCTTTCATTTCCCAGGACGGCGTTGGCAGCGAGCATGAGCAACGAGAATTCTTCGGGAGAAAATTGGATCTCCGAAAGAAACAGCCGCTCCTTGCGGATCAGGTACCCCTCCTTCTGGCTTTCAGCAGCACTCTGGTAATCGATTGGAATCCCGAGGGAGATGAGTTCCGCCTTGTCCCGTTCAAACTTGCGCTGGTTGGACTCTTCGACTCCGCGTGCATAGTCGTCGGGGAAGTGATTCTTGATTTTCCGCCACGAAACAGGCTCCTTCGAGTTGAGCAGGTACGTGATGAGGTCCAGAAGCCGTTCGGTGCGATTCACTCGGCTAAGTGTATGGGAAAGATCTTGGGCGAATCAATAAGCCCGATTTCCGGAAACCTCAAGCGTCACGGCGTTTCGGGGCCGCTTCCGCGAAGTCTTTCCGGGCAACCTATAATGGTGTCGATTTGCCGGTTTTGCTGTTGTATGAAATTGGCCATGTCTGGTACTTTCTCTGGGACATTGAACAGTCGAGATTGTCGGCCCGGATTTGGAGGACGGAAACTGGGTTCGGGTCGTTTCGGCGAGCTTAGAGAGGTGAGTTCGGATGGCATTCATCATTACAGAACCGTGTATCGGTACAAAAGACACCGCCTGTGTAGACTCCTGTCCCGTGGATTGCATTCATCCGCGGAGTGACGAGGATGAATTCGAGGAGAATCAGCAGCTGTACATCGATCCTGAGGAGTGTATCGATTGCGGCGCCTGCGTTCCGGAATGTCCGGTAGAAGCCATTTTCCCCGAGGATGAAGTCCCGGAGAAGTGGCAGAAGTACATCGAAATCAATTACGACTGGTACGAATCCAAGTAGTCACACCCTGAAGATTGGCGAAGGGACCGGGATCGAGTCACGGCCCCTTCGCCGCATTTGCCTGGATCCTCAGGTGGATCAGTTTCCCGGGATCCCGACAGGATAGCTCGACATCTGGTACCCGTTCTGAGTCCTGAGCGCGGTCAGCGCGATTGGAATGTCTGAGCGAAGGATCAGATATCCCTCGGCTTCGGAATCAGTGTCTCCGGGGAAGAGTTCTTCCACGAACTCGGCAATGTGCTGTCCCGGTTCGAGGGTTCGTTCCGTGTCGAAAGTGGCCGAACTCGGCAGTCTTCTGCGGAACTGGATGGCGACTGTGGCCGTTTCATCCGAAGGGTTGACCAGAGCCAGTCCGGTGCTGATCTGGCTCGCAGCCGAAGGTCCGATGCGGGTCACGAAGAGATTGGCTGCACCCGTTGCCGGCGAGTCTCCAACCCCAGCCTCGAACAGGATCACCTGGTCGTCCGAGTACTGGAAGACCGACGTAGCCGTCAAGGGGCGGATCCCCGTCACCCGGGCCCAACCGGAAGAGAGGTCGAGCGAGTTGCCGGCGGTCTGGACCTTGACGGTTCCGTTCGGCTGGAGCGAGAAATTCACGCTGGAGACCGGGTCGGTGAGGCCCACAACCTCCAGGGCGAGCGGTTGGCCCGATTCGTCCAGGAACTCGAGCGATCCCGAGTTGACCACCGACGACAGGTTGGCCAGGGTGATGAGTGTCGTGGCCCCGGCCCCATCCGCGATCTGGGGGAGGTAAACCTGGTGGACGGGCTGGTAGATCTCGAGGCTGCCGCCGAGGAGAGCGTATAGGTTTCCACCGGCTACGGACAGTGCCCGGACATCAGTCACGTGGTGACTCCAGGTCAGGGTGCCGGTGAACGCTTCAAAAGCTCTCAGCCGTTCACTTCCACTGTTGTAGAAGAAGACCGAGTTGTTGGCGACTGTGGCGTAGAGGGGAGCTCCCGAGTCCTCTGAGGGGTCGGTCTTTTCCCAGATCAGGTCGCCGTTCTCCGGCTGGAGTGCAGCCACGACGGCCTCGCCATCCCTGGAGTAAAAGACGAAGAGCTGGTTGTAGGCGAGGGCAATGCCCGGAGTCCCGAACGGTCCGTCCAGTTGGAGCGTCCACGCCAGCGCGCCACTCGATGCTCTCAGGGCGGTCACGGAGTTGGCTGAGGGATCGGTCACGAAAATGTATTTCTGGGTGGCCAGGATGTCCGAGCCGTTTTCGCCTGCGACCAGTGTTGTCCAGACCGGGACACCATCGAGCAGGTTGAGGGCGGTAACGCCGGCCGGCTGTCCGGCGACGTAGACCCGGCTCCCAAACAGCGACGAGGGGGAGGCACCCAGGCTGACGGAATCCTGCTCGGATGTTGCCGGAAAGTGCCAGAATACGGCTCCACCGGCCGATTCTGCGGCGGTGATGCCGAGCGGCCCGTGAAAGAGCGCCAGGTCATTTGTGAGAATCGGAGAACGGCCCACCGACGAGCCGAAGCGGTCCTCCGACCAAAGTGTCACGCCGGTGGATACCTGGACAGCAGCCACCGTCGTTGTTGCGGAGCCTCCCAGCAACACAACGTCGCCGCTCATTGCCGGAACATAGTCCAAGGCCGCGCCGCCCGGAATCTCGGCGGTCCATCGAACAGCGCCGGTGTCCTTGTTCAGCAGCCAGAACTGGCCCGGATCTCCGGCCGAACCGATCAACGCTGACTGGTCGAAGACCGTGAGACTCCGGGCATCGGCCCCCTCCGGCAGGATCAGAGTTCGCAGTCGTTCGAAGGGAGGTGAAATAGGCCCGGCGTTTGCGTTGAGGTAGGTGCGATTGCTGGAACCTCCCGCGGTTGCCTGGTCGCCGACGTTCTGCGCAGACAGATGAACCACTAGAGCCCACAAGCAGTACAGGACGATCATAAGTCTTTTCATGGGGATTTCTCCTCGGGGCATTCCGATGGGGTCTAAACTCTTCGAATGATATGAACCTGGATCAGGAGTCCTGGAGGTAACCTTATCTCCGAGGACGTTCCTGGCAAGGCCAACTCCTCCGTGTACCCACAATTTATACACCAGGTTACTGGCAAGTACCCACAGTTTTTCCACCATCAACTCAGAAAGTGTCGTCGCGCGCTATCAGGGGCCTCAGATCCAGGTCCTTGATTTTCTGCTGCAGGCTCTGCCGGTGCAGCCCGATCGCAGCAGCCGTGTGCGTGATATTGTTCTCGTGCTCGGCGAGCCTGGAGAGGAGAAAATTGCGTTCGAAGCTGTCCCGCGCCTCTTTGAACGGCAGCTCGAGGAAGGGTTCCAGGCTGAGAATGCGGGCATCCTGGCCGGTCTCCGAGTCGAAAAGGCGAACCTCGTCCGGCAGATCGCCCATTTCAATCTGACGGCCGGACGAAAGAACCACGATCCGTTCGACGAGGTTGCGCAACTGTCGGACGTTCCCCGGGAAATCGTAGCGGACCAGCTGGGAAAGTGCTTCGGAAGATATTCCCGTTATGTTTCTCCCGTGGCGATCTGCGAACTGCCGGATGAAGAACTCGGTCAGGAGCGGGATGTCGTCTTTCCTTTTCCGGAGCGGTGGCAACTCGATGCGAACCACCTCCAGCCGGTAGTAGAGGTCGGCGCGAAATGTTCCCTCGTCGACCATCTCTTTCAGACTCCGGTTGGTGGCGCTGACGATTCGAACGTCTACATCCAGAGGCTGGTTACTTCCCAGGCGCTCGACCTTCTTTTCTTCGAGGGCCCGTAAGATCTTGGCCTGGGTCCCCAGTGGCATGTCTCCGATCTCATCGAGGAAGAGAGTGCCCCGGCGGGCCTGCTCAAACTTTCCGATTCGGCGCTGGGTGGCGCCGGTGAATGCACCTTTCTCGTGCCCGAATAGTTCGCTTTCGATCAGGTTATCCGGGATCGCCGCGCAATTGACCGTCACCATTTCGTACTGGCGCCTCGGGCTCGCCCGGTGGATGGCGTGGGACACTAGTTCTTTGCCGGACCCGCTCTCTCCCGTGATCAAGACCGTCACGTCGGTTTCCGCCACCTTTTCGATGATGGAGTAGACACGCGTCATGGAATTGCTCTGTCCGATGATGGACCCGTATCCGCGGACGCGATCCAGGCGGTCCCGGAGTTCAAGATTCTCGCGCTGGAGCAAAATGGACTCGCCGGCGTTGCGGACCACGGCGCGAAGTTCGTCCACGTCGAAGGGTTTTGCGATGTAGTGGTAGGCCCCTCGCTTCATGGCGTCCACCGCAACCCGCTCGTTGCCGTGTGCGGTGATCACGATGACATGGGGACGGAGATCCTGTTTCTGGGTGAACGCGAGAAACTCGAATCCGCTCTCTCCTCCGAGGTTGAGGTCGAGGAGTACGATCTCGGGAGCTTTCTCTTCGAAGATTAGCTGTGCCGTTGACAGTTGATCGGCTTCGAGGACTTCGACCTGGAGATCGAGTGCCTTGCGCATTCCGTAGCGGGCGGTGCGCTCGTCGTCGACAATGAGTACTTTAATGGCGCTTGGCATTGTTATTTACTCCCTGGGATGCCCCCTCGCTACTCTCCCTGGCATCCGGAATGGCAAGTCTTACGATTGTGCCCGTTCGAGTACCCCGCTCCATCTGGATCGACCCGCCAAGTTGTTCGACCCGTCGCTTCACAATGGCCAGGCCCAAGCCTGTCCCGGCCGCCTTGGTAGTGAAAAAAGGTTCGAAGATCTTGCTGATCAGGTGGCCCGGAATTCCCGGTCCGTCGTCTTCAATGGTAAATTCCGCCTGGTCGGGCGATCCCTGTACCGTGACTCGAATCAGGCCACCCGGCGGGCTCGCCTCGACGGCGTTCCACAGCAGGTTGCCGAGGATCTCCTGAAGACTTTCCTGGTTGGTAGCGATCCACGGTGGGGTCCTGGAGCAGACGGTCTCCAAACGCAGATCTCCCGATTCGACCATGCCCCGGTAGACGGATGCGACGGATTGAATCAGGCTGTCCAGGTTGACCTTCGCAACGGAAGGCGCCGACTCGAGATTCTCCAGCCTGGAAAACCGCAGCAGGGACGTCACGGTCCGGGCGAGGCGGTCAACTTCCTCAATCATCATCCCGAGTTCAGACTGCTGTTCATCGGTGAGGTTGTTCGCCTCTCGCTGAAGCTGCAGCAGTGTCCGGATCGAACTCAGGGGATTCTTGACGTTGTGGGCAACGGTGGCAGCCATTTGTCCCAGTTCTTCCATGCGGCTCTTGCGGGCGACCTCGCGCTCCAGGGACAACTGGACCTGGAGCATTCTCGACCGTTCGAGTGAGTTCGCAATTTCATGGGCGAGGATATGAAGGCCTTCGCGTTGGCCGGCGGTCGGGTTTTCCGGCCGGATCAACTGAAGGTATCCGATTTCCTTCTCACGGGACAAGGGGATCGTGACGAACTCTCCAATACTCGCGGAATCGTTTGCGAACGCGATTCGAGCCTCGATCTCAGGAAACTCGTTCTTCAGCAGGCTCTCAATCTCGGCTCTCAATTCCTCGATGGAGGTGAGCTGAAACGACCCTGACCGGATCAGACCGGCGACCCTGCGGAACCGCTCGATGTCCTCGGAAAATGAGCGGGACAGGCGATCGTTCAGCCACTGGCTGAGGGGCGGAAAGATCAGCAGGAGGCCGACGACGAAAATCCCCTCCAGCAGCACCGGAGGGGTCTTCAGTTCGTGCTCCAGGTAATTTCCGAACTTCCGGATTACCACCAGGTAAACAGTCATGATTGCGACGATCAGAAGGGCGTTCGAGAATCCCCGATAGACCGAGAATTGGAGGAACTGGTGGCGGTAGATGTAGTAGCTGACGACGAGCGAAGGGAGGACCGACCCGAGAAACGCGAGGTTGACCTGGAAGGGGTACCAGGCTTGCTGAGGGGCGGCCAACTCGAACACCCAGAAGGTGTAAGCCGGGATTACGAGGAACAGGACAATCAGTCGTTTGAATAGACTCCGCTCGACCTGTCGGTTAGAGCGTCTCACGATCTTCCACTGGAGCACCGCGGAGATCACGTATGAAAGTCCCAGAACTGCAAGGAACGGGGCCCGGAATGGGCCAAGCTTGGCCAGTGGATTGACCGATATTTCGGAAAGTAATTGACCAATCGCAACCGGGAGCACCACCAGACCGCCGTAAAGCAGGAAAAGCGCGGCCCGAACGATTGACCGTTCGAGTCGGCTGGGCTGGAAGTGCCGGCGGTAATAAGCCCAGTGAGTGTGGAGCAGCAGGGCAGGAAGAAAGCTCAGGGCTGAGAAGGCGAGAGCATCAGAGGCTGCCAGCAGGAAGCCGACGCGCCCGGGATCCATTTGCCGCAGAATGCTGGCCAGAAACAGACCGCTGTACCAGAGGACCAGACCGGACAGCAGCAGTGTCAGCAACCTTTCGAGCTGTCCTCTACACTGCCGCTTCCTTACCGTGGAAAGCAGGATCCCGTGCAGAATCGCCGCGAGAAAGAAGCCTATCAATCCAGCCAAGGATGGAAAGGTCATCCAAACGTCCTGTGTCCCTCAAATTGGTGAGTGCCGTTCAGAACGATTTGCGAGCCGGTTCGGTTTACCAGTCTCACATCGCCCGACAGGCGCACCTGCGGGCCGAGTACGAAGTCTCCGCTGATCTGAAGACTCGAGCAACGCACCAGAGACGGAGGGCCTCCCGGAAAGCGTGCGTCCATATCCGCCAAATGTCGATAGTAGCGCTGATCGAGATCAACGAGCAGGTCTTTGAAAGACCTTTCCGGATTCGGGATTAGCCGGTAGTCTTTCTCGAGGACCATCGCATCAGACCGTGCAACGAGCAAGTCGCTGCAGGTCTTGACCGGGGAGAAACGGCTTCTCGGAACCACCAGGGCCGTTGCTCCTTCGAACTGAGAGATCGCCGCTCCCATGGCGGTTTCCAGTTGGTAAACGGGTCGTGAGGACGCATCCTGGGGATTCACCGCTTTGGCATTGCGAATCATCGGCAATTCCAGGAACGTCTCTCCGTCGCTTGACTTTCTGTTCAAGGGCTTTCAAGTCGATCCAGAGATTGTTGGTGTTGAAAAAGCGATGACGGGCGACGTCCTGAAAGTGGCCCAGATCCTCGGGTGGGCACTGGGCAGACTCCCTGAGCAGGAGAGGTCCCGATCCCCCGGCTTGGCGAGCCAGGTGACCTCCTTTTCGGTCCGCTTTGGTTCGGAGCGCGACCTCCATCATGAACGGCGCTCGGGAGGCGACGAACTGGCCCAGGATCCTCAGGTCGAGCTCGGCACCCAGGTTGTCGGAGTTGGAGATGAATGCATACCGTTTGCCCGCCGCAAGAAGCCGGGACAAAGTGCCGCTCGTGACCAGAGAGTTGTAGATGTCTCCATGACCCGGGGGGCACCACTCCAGGCCGGGATCCTCGGGGTAGTGGGCTGGCTGGAGGGTCTCACGATCGATCTTCGGGACCTGGTGCTGAAGGAATGTAACCGCCTTGGCTCCGTCGAGTTCCGGATATTCTCGGAGCAGTTCGAGCGTCTCCTGATCGGTTGCAAAGCTGTTCATCAGGACCAGCGGAACCTTCGATGCCAGGGCCCGGCGAACGATGATGTCGAGGAAGGTCAGCCGCCCGCGAACTTGCAGGAGAGACTTTGCCCGATCGAGCCCCATACTCGTCCCGAGGCCACCGTTCAGCTTCAGAGTGATCGTTGTCCCGAGAGCTTCACGGCCGATTTCGGAGAGCTCTTCCTTCAGTTCGTCAGCCGATGGGAGATCTGCGACCGGCTCGATCACCTCCTCGGGAACCAGCCCCGTTTCTCCCTTCAGCAAGAGCTGGAAATAGTACCGGAACGACTCGATCGCAAGTTCCGGCATTCCTGCGGAACGCATCTTCTCCGCGTATGGCCGGAATGAGTCCATCACATATTCCTTTCCCGTTTGGATGTTGAATTTTCCAGAGTATGCTAGCACTCCGAGGTGCCGTCTTCAGGGTGTCTTTGCTGCTGGTTCAGGGGCTTCGCGAAGGAACTTCCGGGCTTCGGCGACATGATCGCGGTCCATTGAGCCGCCACCCCAAAGATCGACAAACTCCGACCAGTAACGACGGGCCTGGCCCCTATCTCCCTCGTCGAGGAAGTACTTCCCGAGGAAGTAGTGGGCCCGGACGTACCCGATGGGGTTGGCCAGCCGTTCAGTGTAGTTCTCGTTTAGGAGCCGTTCGAACCACTTGACGCCTTCCGGACGCCTGCCGGTTTCCCAGAAGGCGAGACCGGTCACGTAGTAATTGGTCTGCTCGAGGGTTCTGACGTTCGGCGGAAACGTTGCCCAGGCCTCGTCGAATCGGGCCACCGCTTCGGCAGGGTGGGAGCTCAGCAGGGCCATGGTTCCCAGGATGAAATTGTCGGTTCGATCGACGATACGCTCGGGAAGGTTCTGGTAGTGTGGCCGCAACTCCTCAAAGGTGGACTGGGCCTGCTGGGAGTGGCCAAGGCCGGACTGGGAAAAGGCGGCCAGCGCGAGGATATCGGTCTCAATGGGGAAGCCTCGACCTGACTGGTACGCGAGTTCGGCATTTTTGAGTGCGCTCTTGTAATTGCCCGAGATCAGTTCAACCTTTCCCAATTGGGCCAGGTACTGGGCTCGGTTAAGGCTGTCCTCCGGAAAGAGCTTCGCCGCTTCGTTGAATCGTTCTCGAGCATCCTGGCGCCTGCCTTCAAAGAGCAGGCGGGTTGCCTTCATCTCCAGCGAGCGGGACCTCCAGTAGAGATCCGAAGAGGAGGCGACGGCATCGGCGACCCGATCGGCATCGGCCCACTTCCGAGTGAAAACATAGACGTTCCACTCCAGCAGCTTGATCTCGAGATCGCCAGGGGAGCGCACTTCCGCCTTCTTGAGATATCCGAGCGCTTCGTCAAAATGGCCGCCCTTGATCAGGTACCCGGCCAGGTCTCGGTACCCGGCACCATTTTCCGGGTACTTCTCGACGAACTCACTCAGCACCCGGTAGCCCTCTTGTTCCTTGCCGATGGCGGCGTAGGCCGCGGCCAGGTTGGTGTAGGTCCCGGCAAACGGGCTGCCGGCTTTTCTGAGTACCTCGTACTGGGTGATCGCGTCCTCGTAACGCTCCATCTCAGCGTAGAGGTTGGCCAGATTGTGGCGCGCGGCAGAGTGATCGGGAAACAGGCTGATGGCGGTTTCGTAGGCTTCTACCGCCCGGTCCAGGGTCTCGGGGGTCAGGCTGTAAAAGCGGCCCTCGATATAGTAGCGTTCCCGGGCGGGCAGGCGATCAACGTAGTCCAGGGCTCGGCGAGCATACTCGTGTGCCTGCTGGACGTGGCCGATGTTCCAGTGAGCCACCGAGAGTTTGGCATAGGCCATGGCAAACTTGGGGTCCAATTTGATCGCCTTCTCCAGGTAGGGGATAGCCTCTCGTTCCTTTGACCTGGCGTGAAGTTCAGCCGCTTCTATGTAGTTCCTGTAAGCCTCGAACGACGAAGTCGAGACTGATTCCAGTTCCCTCTCCATTCCAGACTCGGAGGGGGAGACTTCGAGCGCCGATTTGATGCGGCGCGTCAATTCGTCAACCATCTTGAAGATGCTCGACTCGCCGATGCCTTCAACTCGCTCGGTGGCAAGGATCCTTCCGCTCTTGGCCTCCTGGATTCGAGTGTCGAGTCGAAAGGTCTCGCCGGCCCGCATGAAGCTACCCAGAACGACCGTGCCTGCCTGCGCCTTTTCGGCGACCTTGTCGACTATCCTTGAAGAGACGGTTGGCTCGTCGAGTTGGTCGAGCTCCTTGAGGATCTGGTAAAGCCGGTCGGTGCTGAGAACCTCGATTTGTATGGATTGCGACAGGTCAGTTACCAGCATGTTGGTCAGTGCGCTTCGCATCCAGTCGAGAGATGAGTCTCCCGTGTTGTTCTCAAAGTAGAGAACCGCCACTGACGGACGGCTGCCTGCGGCCGGCCTGGTGGGCGTGTCCGAAACCCAGAAGAACCCCGCAGCCGCGATGATTGCCGCGACGGCAAGCGCCGAGATCCAGGCCCAGGGGAAGCGGCGCTCCGAAATGCGAGCCCGCGATGCCGTGTCGAGTTGGGGGCTGGATGCGAGTGATCTGAGGTGCATGGACAAGTCCTTGACGGACTGGTAGCGGCGGTCCGGGTCTTTCTCCAGGCAGTGTTCCGTAACCCGTTCTGCGTCGGGGGGGACCTGGCGGCCCGATTCGATGAAATCGGGAGGGTCCTCGCGGAGAATCGCCGTCATTGTGTCGGCGACAGTTGCCTTGGAGAATGCCCGCCGCCCCGTCAGCATCTCGTAGAGCACGCAGCCGAGAGAAAAGATATCGCTCCGGCCGTCAACCGGCTGTCCTCGCAGTTGCTCGGGAGACATGTAGCCGATCGTGCCTTTGATGGTTCCCGGTTCCGTTTCCGTTGGCAGATCCTGGTTGGAACGACCGCCCACGCTGCCGTTTCCGTCAATGCGGGCCAAGCCGAAGTCAAGGATCTTGACCTGGTTATCCTGGGTGATGAAGATGTTCTCCGGTTTCAGGTCCCGGTGAATAATCCCCTTGGAGTGGGCGGCTGCGAGTCCGTCGGCGACCTCGGCAGAGATTTCCAGCGAACGGCGGGCCGGGATTTGCCCGTGAGCAATCATTTCACGCAGCGTCTCCCCTTCCAGGAGTTCCATTACGGCGACGGGGAGTCCGTCGAAATTTCCAAAGTCGTGGATGGCGAGGATATTCGGGTGAGACAACTGCGCGAGGACGACCGCCTCCCGTTCGAACCGGGACAGGGAATCAGGGTGGCCGGCGACGTGCTCGGGAAGCAGCTTGAGGGCAACTTCCCGCTTGAGCTTGGTATCGCGGGCCCGATACACTTCGCCCATTCCGCCGGTGCCCAGCACACCGATGATTTCGTAATGACCGATCCTGCTCCCCTCTGACAGATTCATGCCTCATCCACTCACACGAGCAAGGTCCGACGCGTGTCTCGCGCACAACCCAGAAGAATATACCGTGAGATAGACAACTCCCCAAGGCCACGGATATTAACTTAGACGGATTTTGACGCCCCAAAGTTCTACGGGGAATACAACGCCACGTTTACCACGCCTGACCCAGGGAGACGGCGAGTCTGGAGTAAAGCGCAGCTTTGCGGTGGGGAGGCTTCGGGCCCTGAAATTGAAGTTTCTTTGAATCAATGACTTGAGTCACCGAGGTCCGACTGCGAAGTCTTTTCGACGATGCCTCGGAAGGGCTGTGGAAGTACGTTACTCGTTTGAATTTCAGACGGAGTTCGTCAATAATCGTGATTCAGGAGGTAGTCATAGTGTCGGCTGACCGGGAGTCTCTAAACAAAGCTCAACAACGCTTGTCCGAGATCACGCAGGAATTGGACCGGATTTCCTCTGAAACGCAATCCGGCTGTGACGACCTGATCTCTGGTGTCCAAGGTGTGCTAGACAAGGCCCTGGCAAATCGCCGAATGCGGGCCGAAATCGAGGATCTCAAGGCGGAGGCTCTTTATCTGCGCCTTCTTTCTGGCTTGCCCATCGAAGATTCCGAGACCCCGGACGGAGCACTTGTTGCCTGCGAGGCCGTTTGGAAGGAAGTGCGCGCCTCACTTCAGCCGGTTTTGCCCAGTGCCGAGTGGCTGGAGCGAATTCGGGAGGTTGAAAGCGGTCGTAACAAGACTCCGGCGCTCAGCCCCGAAGAGCGAGCCGAGCTGGAAAGGAGACTCAAGGACAACGTCTGCCCGATTTGTGTCTCCTTCGCGCTGGACGGGACGTGCAGACTGGAATCCTTTGAAACCTGTCCCATCGACCTTTATCTGAATCGTCTCGTGGCGATTATAGAAGAGCTTGGCCACCGCCCCTGGATGGAGGACTACTTCGAGCGGATGTACCGGGATATCTGTCCGGGTTGCAAGGGAAGAGTTGACAAGGACTATTGCCCTCCCAGGGACGAAGGGGACTGTGCCCTGTACAGCTACCTCCCCACGGTGATTCGGACAATTGAGGGGTTTCTGAAAGAACGAAGCGGTTCAGACAGGCGCTGACCGCTGGTTCGCCATATTCAACGATTGCCCGTGATTGGATTTCTGCACCGACGAGAATTTTCCGCCCTTCTGGCCGCCGTTCTCCTGTCCTTTTGCGGGATTGGTTTGGCCCGTTCGGACACCGAACAGGCTCCGGCCTACCGGGCCGTGCGGCTTGCCGGGACGGGGACTCTGGACAAGCTGAAGCGGGAGTGGGGAGCGGAAGGTCTAACTCTCCTTCAGAAGGTGAATCGCCGTGATCTGCGGCATATGAGCAAAGGTGTGGCGCTCCAGGTTCCTGAGCAAGCTCGTGAACTGCTCGATTTTTCCCCATTTCCGAATTCGGTTGCTGCCTTGACTGATTTGAAGAAGGCGATCCTGGTTTCCTTGAGGATTCAGGCATTTGCCGCTTACGAAGAGGGGAAGCAGGTTTACTGGGGTCCTGTCTGCACCGGAACCTTGAAGCAGGCAACCCCGGCCGGTCTCTATCACACCAACTGGAAGGCACGGCGCAAGGTGAGCACCATCAACCGCAGTTGGGTGATGCCCTGGTATTTCAACCTTCACAGTTCCATGGGTATTGCGTTTCATCAGTATGCACTCCCGGGAAAGCCGTCCAGCTACGGCTGTATCCGACTGCTCAAACAGGACGCCGTCTGGATCTATCGATGGGCCGATCCGGGTGAGCCGGACGGGGGGAGTTGGGCGATCCCGAAGAAGTACGGTACCCCGGTAGTGATTTTTGGGCACTATGACTACGACCAGGATCCGCCATGGATTCGGCTGGCGGAAGATCCCGCCGCAGCCGATGTCGATCCGGCTGAATTGAACGACGCGCTGCAGCGCTACGATTGGGCGCTGCGAACGCGCAACCTGGGTGTGTCGCAGGCTGGGGGAACTGCCGGTCCAGAAATGGAGACGCCCCAGGTCGTCGAGTGAGGCTCAGTTGCCATGCCGGCAATCAGGATTCTCCCTGAGTGGCGCAGAGAGAATCCTTCTGCATCGGTGGGTTGGTCGAAGATGCTCGAGGGGCGGCACGCGTCAATTCGGCCGGCCCCTCGAGACTTCAGTTTCAAATTTTCGGAATCTGGCGCTGTCAGGACTTGCGTTTTGCTTTCACCGTACCGTTGTCACCACCTCCTGACCAGGTCCCGGTCATCTCGTTCTCGGCAACTTCGGCCTTGACGGTGTATGAGGAACCCGCCACCCAGACTTCAAAGCTGAGCGTGTTTCCTTCGAGCTTGACATTCTCCAGGTCGGTTCTGCCTTCCGGTGTCATGAGCGAACCGGTTAGCTTACCGCCGTCATCGGCGAGAGTCAGGGTGAGGTAGTGGGTTTCCCCCCATGATGTCTCTGCCGTGACATCCCAGTCCCCAGCCACTCCGGCCCAGACACTTCCCATCATCAGGGCAACGAAAAGGAATGCGATTCGGTATTTGAACATCTTGATTTCTCCTTTGACGGACTGGCAGAGTATCTCAAAGTGAACGCCTTTTCCACCCGGCTTGACTCGGTTTGGAGAGAATGTATACAATGCAGAAAACTTCTAAAACATACCGATTTTATAGGGTTTAGCTTATCCATTCATTTTGAAAGGACGGTGGAGGATGACTACACAGGCTGTCTCCGGTGAAAAGGCGGAGAAGAAGATCTACGGATCGATCACGGAATTGGTGGGAAACACGCCACTCGTGAAGTTGGGGAAACTGAACGATTCGAAAGCCACGATTCTGGCCAAGCTGGAGTTCTTCAATCCGGCCGGCAGCGTCAAGGACCGGATCGCCCTGGCGATGGTTGAAACGGCTGAAGAGGAGGGCCGAATCGAACCTTCCCGGACGGTGATCGTTGAGCCGACCAGCGGAAACACCGGTATCGGCCTGGCTTTCGTGGCAGCGGCCAAGGGCTATCGTTTGATCCTCACCATGCCTGACACGATGAGTATCGAGCGCCGAAAGCTGCTCAAAGGCTTTGGTGCTGAGTTGATCCTCACCCCGGGAGCAGAAGGCATGAAGGGGGCGATTCGGAGGGCAGAGGAAGTTGCCGCCGACATCCCCAACGGTTGGGTCCCCCAGCAGTTCAAGAACCCGGCGAATCCCGAGATCCATCGCAAGACGACCGCCGAGGAGATCTGGCGTGATACCGCAGGGGAAGTCGACATTTTGGTGGCGGGAGTCGGAACCGGCGGAACCCTGACGGGAGTTGCCGAAGTCATCAAGGCTAAAAAACCTTCGTTCTGGGTTGTCGCGGTAGAACCCGAGGGCTCTCCGATTCTTTCGGGGGGATCTCCGGGACCGCACAAGATCCAGGGAATTGGCGCCGGATTCATCCCTGACGTCCTGAATAGTTCCGTCATCGACGAAGTTGTGAAAGTCGCCAATGACGATGCCTTTGCGACGGCGAGGCGTCTTGCCCGCGAAGAAGGACTCATGGTCGGGATCTCCTCCGGAGCGGCGGCTTGGGCTGCGATCGAAGTTGCCCGACGTCCTGAGAACGCGGGGAAGGTCATCGTCTTCATCTCTCCGAGTAACGGCGAGCGTTATCTGAGCACGCCTCTTTACGACGACCCGCAGGCGTCGTGACACTGGGCGGCCCGCCGCGGTCGAAATCTTCTGCTGTTTCCCCCGGGTGAAGACCCCGGGGGACGGTCACCACTTTTGTACCTTCCGGTTACTCGCTTTGTCCGCCGCTCGAATGGCGTCATTGCGGAACGGCAACGGGAGCCATCAAAAGGTTGTTCTTGCCTTTTCTCTTTGCTTCCAGCAGGGCGTGGTCACTCCTGTTGAACCAGCTCTCGGGAGTGTCCGAAGGCTGGAAGATCGCCACGCCGATCGACGCAGACAGCTCGATTTCCGACTCCTTCCAGGAGAGCGGAGAATTGCTGATCGTTTCGATCAGGCGGCGACCCATTGACTCGCAGACTTTGGGTGGGCACTCTTCTACGATAATCACGAATTCGTCCCCGCCAAAGCGGGCGATGTAGTCGGCGTCTCGAGGGAAATTGCGCACGCAGGCGCGAGCGGCCAGCTTCAGTGCGGCATCTCCCGCCTGATGGCCATGCAGATCGTTGATTTGCTTGAAATCGTCGAGATCCACGAGGAAAATGCAGGGGCTGGTTCCGGAGAAGGTCGAGAACTGCACGACCCTGGAGAGTTGCTCGTCGAGTGAATGGCGATTGAAGACGCCGGTGAGGGAGTCGGTCGCCATTCGGTTGCGCACGTCTACAAGTTCGGCACGCATCTCGCGGAGCTTCTGCCCCAGTTCCATCATCTTTTCGACTTGCTTCTTTTCCCGTTCCGCAATCGAGTCCCGGATGGACCGGACGGTTTGCAGGACCCGCTGGCGAATCTCCACCAGGCTGCCGCTTTCGACTGAGGTCTCCAGCGAATGAAGGCCGTCGCGAATTCCGGTGTTGGAGCTTCGATCGTCGTTTATAGATCGAGTGATTTCCTGGATGAAGTCCCAGACCAGCGATCGAAATCCCTTCAGCGTGGTTACGACGTACGACTGCTCGGCTCTGCGCTGGCGCTCGTGGAAGGAACAAAGTTCATTCCACTGGGTTCCACCGTTACTGTTCCTGCCGCTTCCTGGGGCAGGGTCGCCGGCGGTGACGTGGGAAATCCACTCCTCGGTCAGCCTCTGGACTTCCTTCTGGTGAACCTCTTCCGTGTCAAATGAGTACCGGCCGAAATTCCGCAGCAGCAAAATCAAGCTGCCGAGCAGCGGATCATCGCATTCATCCGGTGTCCGCAGCCGGCTCCAATCCCTAAAAATGACGCGCGTCTCGAACGCATCTTTCCGTCTACCAGATCCCCAGAACATCCCGGCCGTCTTCCTGCCTCATCTACACCCGTTGCCATTCCAAAGGTTGAGGTCAGTGTCCCCCCGCTTTTCATCGGCACCAACGAGGCGGGGCATTAGGCTCGCCTGCATCTTTCCCCAGGGCTCGTCGCCGCAGTAGCAGTCTGGTGAGAAATGCGGACTTAGATTCTTCCAGAGCGTAGAATGGCGATGACTAGCCAGAGCCCGAGGATTCCCGCGATCACGTAGCCCGCCAGTCCGAAGACCGGCAAGCCGATAAGGGTGGGTCCGGTGTCGAGGCGCATGATCAGGGATGAACCGATGACCAGGGCCGCGATGATCAAGCTGAATGAGAGCCGGTTGGAACTCCTGTCCATCTCGAGAATGAACCGGTTGAGGCCCTCGTGGTGAATTGAGACCAGCATCTGCCCTTTCTTGACCTTGGCAATAATCTCTTCGAAATCCCCCGGCAAGGACCGAAGGACAGACTGGTAGTCACGGACCGTTCGGATTATTTCCCGGGCCTTGCGACGCGGGTCCATCCTGCGGGCGAGGAATTCCTTTACGTAGGGACGAGCCACCTGAATTACGTCGAACTCGGGATCGAGCATCTGGCCCACTCCGGCCGAGACCGCCAGCATTCGCCCGAGCAGTGCCAGGTCGACGGGCAGGATCATCCGGTGGCGTCGCACCACGGACAAGTATGTCCTGGACGGTCCGTTCCGTGTCGATCTGGTCGAGAGGGAGACCGTAGTAGCGGTCGATGAATTCCTGAACGTCAAAGCGGAGGACACGCTGGTCCACTTCGTCGTGAAGCAGGCCCATTTCCCGAAAGCCACGGACGATTCCTTCGATGTCCTGGGTGACGATTGCTCCCATTAGCGTAGCGAGGAGCTCAGCGGTTGCGCTGTCGAGCCTTCCGACGATCCCGTAGTCGATGGCTGCGATGACATTTCCCTCCAGGACGAAGAAATTTCCGGGGTGGGGGTCGGCGTGGAAGAGGCGGAATTGAAATACTTCCTTGAGGATTGAGCGGGCACCGTTGCGGGCAACGACCTTTGGATCGAGCCCCCGGCGTTCCAGCCCCTCGACGTCCGTGACTTTGACCCCTTCGACATAATCCGTCACGAGGATTCGACTGGTCGTTTCCTCCCAGTGAACGGCCGGGACGAAGCGAGTCGGGTCGTCTGAGAAGTTTCTCCGGAATCGCTCGACTGCCTGGGCTTCGGCGACAAAATCGAGTTCTCTCCGGATCGTGCGCGCAAACTGGCGGACCAGTTCAGACGGCCGGAAGAGGCGGCTTTCCGGGATGTGTTTCTCCATGAGTCCCGCCAGTTCCTCCAGGATCTCGACATCGGTCTCGATCAACCGGACGATCCCGGGACGCTGGACCTTGACGGCGACCTTAGTGCCGTCGGAAAGACCTGCGCGGTGTACCTGTGCGATCGAACCCGAAGCAATTGGGTCTGTCTCGAACTCGGCAAAGGTGGATTCCGGGTCTTTCCCGAGTTCTTCGATGAAGATCCGTCGCACCTCCTTGAGAGGGAAGGGAGACACGTGATCCTGAAGTTTCTCCAATTCGAGAAGGTACTTTTCAGGGAGGATGTCGGGTCGGGTGCTGAGCAACTGGCCGAACTTCACAAACGTCGGCCCCAGGTTGGCCAAGGCCATCCGGAGACGTTGCGGGGTCGGGATCTCGGACGAGGACTGACCTCTCCTGAACCGACCCCAGAGTGGATTGGCCCCGATCCGGTCGGCAATGTCCCCAAACCCGAACTTGACGAGTGTGAAGGTGACCTGGCGATAGCGCTTGAAGCGCCGGTAGGTCCTAATCGCCTTCAGCGGTTGAATCATTGCCCGCCTTGTCGGCACTCGCTCCATGAAAATGGGTCTGCTTTTCCAGGTCTTCGACCCGGCGAAGGAGTTCCTCGAACTGGGTCTTTTTCGGCAACCCCAATTCCCCGATCACTTTCTGGACCGTTTCCTTTACAGAGGAACTGAGCTTGCGTTGTTCATCGCGAGCCCGGTCCATGAAGTCCTGGACAACATGAGATCGGTCCTTCTCGGCAACTTCTCCTCTGCGGACCAGTTCATCGACCACTTCCTCGACTTTCTCTCGGGTTACGGTCGCCAGACCAAGCCCCAGGAGGTAAGTCTTCTTGATGGCATCGAGCATAATCTTAAACTCCTTTCGCGGAGACAAGTGTTGACACTGAGATGGATCTGCGCTGGTCCTACGTTAGCACACCCGCAGGGCTTCAACACTTATTTCATTGAAGGAAAAGGTGGTCGATCGCTTTGAGGAGATCCGCAGGCCGGAAGGGCTTCGGAAGGATCGGAAACTCCTCGGTGAACGCACTGCCGTAGCCGGTTGTCAGAAGCAACTTGACTTCGGGAAATTTACTTCGGATGATGCCGGCGAGTTCGGCTCCGTTCATGCTGACCAGTTGCAGATCGGTGACGACCGCGTCGAATGGGAAGTCCCCCTCGTCGATCAGGGTCAGTACGTCTTCAGCGCTCTCTCTTGTCTCGACGCTGTGGCCCGCAGCCTCGAGCACCGAGGTCACGAGGCCCCTCAACACCATCTCATCTTCGACAAGCAGAATTCTTCTTCCCATAACCGTAGCTTTTCAACCTGAGTTGAGTATTCAACCAATTGTGCCGCTTAACCAATTTTTCATGAACCGGATGACTTTTCAACTCTCGATCTCGAATCTGCCCTTTCGTGAAGTGGGTTGCTGCCGAACGTGCGTAAACCCGTTCGGGACCGGCAGAGCTTGTCACTCAGTGGGTAAGGTCATTATCATTTCTACGAGCCGGACTCGGAGAGTGCTCAAAACAGTCCGCCTCCGTTTCAGGCATGAGCGATCGAAGTTACCGAGAGATTCCCTTCAACTACACGTCGGCCGACGATTCCGTCGTCGTTCGGAACCTCCTCGGAGAGGTGGCTTGGGGCAGGCTTCAGCGATTGCGCTCGCAACGGGTTACCGGACGTTCGGCGCGCCTGTTCATGCGAGTTGTGGGCGAGTTGTTCGTGGTTCATCGCAACCCGTTCATCCTCGAAGAGTTGGTCGAGTCTGCCGGGCGCCGGAAGCGCTTTTTCGGAATGTGCCGGTCCGACCTGGAGACGATCGCACGAGGAGCTGAGGGCAACCCGGAAGCCCTCGCCCTGCTGGCCGATTGCCAGAGCTTGATTGACGAACTCGAACGCAGGGTCAGGAAAACCCCGTCCGAGAGAGCCCGCTTTCGCCGCCGCATTGGCGAATTGATCGGACCCCGAAACGTTGCGTTCGACCCTTTCACCGTCACCGGCCATGCGACGGACGCGACCGACTGGCGGTTGTACCTGCCGTTCGCGGTCGTATTCCCAAGCGAAGAAGGGCAGGTCGCGCCATTGCTCGAGCGGATCGGGGGGCTTGGCTACCGGGTGATCCCGAGGGGGGCAGGAACCGGCTTAACCGGGGGGTGCGTTCCCGTGGCGCCGAATTGCGTCATCATAAATACTGAAAAGCTCAATGCCATCCGGGGCATCGCTTCAGTCGCAATGCCGGGAGGCGGGGAGGCCGCGTCGATTTCACTGGAGAGCGGCGTAGTTACCGAAAACGCCATGGCCTACGCCGATGCCCACGGCTATGTCTTCGCCACCGATCCAACAAGTTCGTGGGCCTGCACGATCGGAGGGAACATCGCCGAAAACGCGGGTGGACGGACAGCGGTCCTGTGGGGAACCGCCATCGACAATCTGCTTTCGTTTCGAATCGCCATGGCGGACGGCCGGTTGCATTCGGTCAGGCGAATCGGCCATCCGATTCGAAAGATTCTTCCGGGCGATGAACTCCGTTACGAGGTCAGTTCGCCGGGCGGCGAGGTCCGGACGATCGTTCTCGATGCTTCTGAAATCCGCAAGCCGGGTCTCTGGAAGGACATCACCAACAAGGCGCTCAGAGGCCTCCCCGGCATCCAGAAAGAGGGCACCGACGGGGTGATCACCTCAGCCGATTTCATCCTCTATCGGCCGTACCCGTTGAAGGCGACGTTTTGCCTGGAATTCTTCGGCGAAAGCATGGACGAAGCCGGAAGGGTAATTACTTCGATTTCCGAGTCTTTTCCCCACCAGGGCGGCCCGCGGTTGATGGCCCTCGAGCATTTTGACGAAGAGTATGTCCGGGCCATCGGATACAAGTCCAAGTCCTCGGGCGTGGGGCGGCCCAAGGCCGTGTTGTTAATCGACATGGTTGCGCATTCGGAACCGGAACTTTCCCGGGGAGTTGATCGGCTGCAAACCCTTTTGGGCGAGCACTCCAACACGGTCTGTTTCCGTGCCCGATCCGAGCAGGAAAGTGAGTGGTTCTGGAGGGATCGCAAGCGGCTTGGCGCCATCGCCCGAAGAACCAATGCGTTCAAGTTGAACGAAGACATCGTTCTGCCCCTGAAGGCCCTGGCTGATTTCGCCCGATTTGTCGAGCGCGTCAATCTTCGGGAGGAACGGGCCAACCAGTCGATGCTGATCAGCGAGGTTCGTCATGCTCTCGAGAAGGAGTCGGCGGCCGACGAGTCGGAGTGGTTTGTTGCCAAACTGCCCCAGGCTCACGAACTCTGCACGCAGGCCCAGTCTCAGCTGGACGCAGCCGGCCTGGACCAACTCAGGGGAATGAACGTTCTCAACTCGCTAATCCGGGGCTTGAGAGGGGTTTTCAGTGGTTACGCGCAGGCCCTTGAACGCATCGAGGAGATGCGAACCCGCGGCCGGTCTCGACTTATTGTCATTGCGACCCACATGCACGCCGGTGACGGCAACATCCACGTCAACATTCCGGTCTTTTCCAACGACCGGGTGATGATGAGGCGCGCGGCGGCGGTTGCGGACGAGGTAATGGCCGAAGCCGTGCGCCTGGGAGGGGTGGTCAGCGGAGAGCACGGAATCGGTTTCACCAAGTTGAAGTATCTCGAACCGGAGAGGCTGGACGACCTCGACCGGTATCGCCGGGAAGTAGATCCGAAAGGGTGGATCAATCCTGGTAAACTGAGGGACCGGACGGTTCCCGAACGGGTTTTCACTCCCTCGTTCAACCTGCTCGAGCTGGAAGCGAGGATTCTCCAGTACGGTTCCCTGGAACAGTTGTCCGAGAAGATCGCGGCCTGCGTGCGATGTGGTCGCTGCAAGCCTAACTGTTGTGTCTTCATTCCCGCCGAAAATCTCTTCTTTCATCCCCGCAACAAGAACCTTGCGATCGGGTCGGTGATCGAAGCGCTGCTTTATGATGCACAGCGCTCTCATTCAACCCGCTTTGACGCGTTGAAGTACCTGGAATCGATCGCCGACCATTGCACGGTTTGTCACAAGTGCCTCGAGCCGTGCCCGGTGGATATCGATACCGGGGACGTTTCCGTGCTGGAGCGTGAAATTCTCGAGGCGCGACAGTACAAGCACTCGGGCATGCTGACCGGCCTTTCACTCAGTTACCTGGAATCTCGATCGAAAAGCGCCAATCGGTTGTTCAGAAAGGTCGTCCTTCGTTGGGGAGGGAGAGCTCAGCGGTTTGCTTCCCGCGTCCTTGCCACGGTCGACTCGGTCGGCAGTGACGGTTCGCGGGGCGGCCATCAGAAGTTGTTGCATTCCCCACTGCCGCTTCCTTCAGTGGCTGAGCTGCCGGACCTGCTCCCCCATGCGGCCCGGAACCAGGGCTTCCTCCTGCCCCAGGCAGACCGTTCGACTCCTGCCGTTTTCTACTTTCCGGGATGCGGTTCCGAGAGGCTCTTCTCCAACATTGCCCTGGCGTCGATCTACCTCCTCTTTCGCAGCGGCTTCCAGGTCGTCCTCCCCCCGAGTTACCTTTGTTGCGGATTCCCCCATCGGGCCAACGCCAGGGCGGAGCAGTTCGAGCGAATCGCGATCAAAAACACGATCATCTTCAGCCAGCTCAAAGAGATGTTGGGCTACCTCGATTTCTCCTACTGCGCCGTTTCCTGTGGAACCTGCAAGGAAGCTCTCAGGGAACTTGAAACGATCTTTGGAGCCCGGCTCGAAGACACGGCCCGTATTGTCCTGGCCCGTCGGAAACTGCGAAGTTCCGGCAGGAGTGTCTACTACCATGCGCCTTGTCACGACTCTCTTTCGGGTGACGGGCTCTCCCTGTTGGAATCGGTGTTTGGACGGCCGGTTCGATCAATCCCGCACTGCTGTTCCCAGGCTGGAACTCTTGCATTGAGCCGACCGGCGTTATCCGATGCGCTGCTCAGAAAGAAAGCCGACGCAGTGCGGGAAGCCGGCTTGGCCGCTGGGCGGGATGCTCCGGTGATTACCAACTGCCCTTCGTGTCTGCAGGGACTCGGCCGGCTTACCGATCCGGAAGTCGAAGCCCGCCATTTGGTGGTTGAGCTGGCTCGACTCGACGGAGGGACACTATGGGAAACGGATGCCCGCGAGATCCTTCGAAACGCAGAGCCGGTCACGTTCTGACGCCGCTCGTTACCGGAGCAGGACGCTGATTCTTCCCTGGAGGAAATTGATGTCCGAGGTGAGGTAGTCGCGCACCTCGAACTGCACGCCAATCCTCTCTCCGTACCAGTATCGTACTCCTGTGCCGGCAAACCCGAAGTGGTGGGTCTGGCCTTCACCTGACGAAAGAGCGTATCCGCCGGTGACGAACGGAGCCAGTTTTTCGGATGAGAAGGAATAGCGCAATCCAGCGGTGTAAAGCCCGGTTCGATCGGAGTACGCGTCGTTGTCTGAAACGTTGGCCATAAACCCGGCAGACAGCGCAAGCCCCAACCGTTCTTTGAGCCGGAAGTCGGCCATGCCTCCCATTTCAAGAGCCAAGTCACTGGTATTCCTACTCGTGTTGAAAAAGGCTCCTCCTCCCAGGAACGGACCTCCCGAGACGGCAGGATCGAAATCTCCCTGGGAAGCCTGAGCCGAGGCGAACGGCGCAAGAGAAGCGATCACAATGAGCAGGAGGGCGAAGCGTTGCAACATGGACGCCATTATACTCATCGCTGGAGCTACCTGAAATCTTCGATTGCTTTCCTGGCCGCGGAAAGAGATGCTTAGGCAAATCGGGGGGGAAGATGTTCTTATCACTTCTGGCAGCAACGTTTGTGATCGCTACTGGTGTCTCGGGGGGAATTGCGGCGGCCTTCCACCCGGCGGTGACCAGAATCCTGAAAAGGATCTTTGCCGACGAAATCTACCGTGCGTGGGTCCGTTACCTGACGTTCGCGATCTTCGTCGTCGGGATTTCCAGCGGGGTGAGAATCTGGGACCTGGAAAAGTATATTGACCCGACGCGGTTGCCGGATTCGACACAGGGTCCACTCGTGTTGAACGCGGATCGATGGGTGCTCGAAGTCTATCGCACTGTCGTGGGAACGATGCAGGGGCTGGCCTGGCTTTTGCTCGTTTTCTTCGTCTTTGCGATGATTGCCTACGTCCTCGTTCGCATCTCGGAAGCCCGACTCGCTCCCGGTCGGAAAGAGGGGCCGGCTGACTGAAATCGGAACCTGGTCCCGGTGCCAACCCCAGAACCGCACGGTTCGGTGCTCTGGAATGGACTGAGTTGGTTGCGGGGGCATGTCGGCTGAACGTCTGAGCTTGCTCAGCGATTCCTGGAGCGCTGCGATTGTTTACATTACGAGGCCGTAGCCTGGGTTTGATTCTGGCCGGTGCGCTTTGTTGCGCGGCGGCGTATGTGACGATCGGAGACTCGGTCAAGCGGGTGGTCGATGGTGACACCGTGATCTTGAGCGGGCTTGGTAGAGCCAGGCTTATCGGAGTGGATTCGCCGGAAAGTGTGAAACCGGGTTCCCCCCAGGAACGCTTTGGGCCTGAGGCAGCCGACTTCACGCGAGAGATGCTTCAGGGGCGCCAGGTCCGGGTGGAACGGGGAGATGAGCTGGAAGACCGTCATGGTCGGGCGTTGGTGTACCTCTATCTTGAGGACGGCCGGTTCTTCAACCTGCTCCTGGTCCGGGAAGGCTTCGCCTATGCCTATACCCAGTTCCCGTTCCGGTTCCGCCAGGAATTCCTGGAAGCTGAGGACCGGGCCCGTATCGAGGGAAAGGGCCTCTGGGGAAGATTATCTCCGGCGGAAAGGAAGCGGCCTCTGCACGGGAACTCTCGCAGTTACAGCTATCACTCGGATCGATGCGAGTACTACGACTGCCCCAACTGTACGGTGGAACTCCAGGGCCGGGCGGAAGCCGAACTAAGGGGATACAAGCCGCACTGGGCCTGCATCGGCAGCCGTTAACAGGGGCGGTCAATCCGTCGTCTAGGAGACCTTCTTGAGGATTGCCTCGCGAAGCTGGTCCCATGCCCTGACTGGATCCAGGGTCGCGCCGGTATATCTCTCCGGGTGCTCCTGGATCTGCCTTGCGGCAAGCTGGCCGGCCAGCCGGAGTCGCTGACGGTCGTCCGTCAGATTCCTGAGTGCCTCGACGACTTCGCCCGGAATCAGAAATGGATCCTGGGACCCGTTGTTCTGGACCGGGGCGGCGGTTGGTTTGGGACCAGCGCCGTTGCCGTTGGACGGCACGGACAGAGGCTTTGGCGGACTCACTTCACTCGGCGTTGAGACGGGAGCCTCTTCCACGGGGGTGGCACTCTGCTCGGAGACCTCGTTCGCCGGGCAGGGAGCCTCAACTCGCAGAGCCTCCGGTTCGGGTGCCGCCGAAGCCTCGGGTACTTCCTCTGGAGTTACGGACTGCCTTAATGCGGGCGGGGAGTGTGTCCCCTCGTCTGGCTCAGTTTCCGCGACCATCTCGGCATCGGCCGGACTTTCGTGGGGGGGATCAGGGGCGGCTGCCTTCGGGAACTCCACCGTGGCGGGGACTTGATCGCTTACCGCTTCAGTTGCGACAGCGGAGACTTCGTCCGGGGTTTTCACTGGGGCTTGAGCCTTCCGTCGTCTGGCAGCCTCTTTCGGCTTACGCCGGCTCTTTGCCCTGCGGGACCTGGAACTCGCCCTGAACTTGGGCTCAAAACGATCCGATATTGCCTCGACCAGTTCTCCGTTGATGATGTCGAGTCGATTGGTCTCGCCCGATTTGAGAGCTAGCTTGCAAAGGCGGTTCACGAGTCGGGGGATTCCGTTACTGTGCCGGTAGAGAGCTTCGACCGCTCTTTCGTCAAAAAGCTCTTTCTCTTGCCCGGCCCGTTTTAGACGGTAGTTCACGTAGGATCGGACCTTGTCGACCGTGTCAAGCGGAGACAGCCTGGCGTAGACGCCTACGCGCTGGAAGAGGTTGGTTCTGCGGGGATCTTCGAGCATTCTCCCCAACTTGGGCTGCCCGGCGACAATGAGCGTCAGCAGGTTGCGGTCGTCCTCCTGCATGTTGGTCAGCAGCCGGAGGCCTTCCAGGCTGGAACTGCGGAGTGCGTTGCCCTCGTCGATAAAGACGAGAACCCGCCGTCCTGCGTCGGCAGTCTCGAAGAGAACCCGGTTGAACTCTTCAAGCAGTTGATCCCGTCCGCGGATCGAACATGTCTTGCCGACCAGCTGTCCGATGATCTCCCGAAGCAGTTGGGCAAATGTGAGGTCCGGATTGGTGACGAACGCAATGCGATACCGTTCGGGGTCAAGCTCATTCAGAACGACCCGCAGTGACATCGTCTTGCCCAGCCCGACCTCACCAACGACGACAGCCAGACACTCGTTGCCTTCTTCGATTGCAAAGAGCAATTCGGCGACCGTTCCTTCAACCGCGTCGTGATCGTCAAAATACATTCCTGGATCCGGCACGTTGTCGAACGGATTCCTGCTCAGGGCCCAGTAATCTAGGTACATGACGGTTTCCCTGATCGATCGAGGCAATTGGCCATGAAATCGAAAATGTCCAACGGATCGAACCTAAGGGCTCTCCCGATTCGATAGGTGGGTATCTTGCCTTCACGAGCCAGTTGGTATACGTATGTCCGGCTCATTCCCAACATCTCGGATACAACCTCGCATGAAATGAGTTTGCGGTTCACCGAGGGGGCCTGGATACGCATGACAAGGAGGGTCCCTTCCCGCTGAAGAGTCGCCGACAGCTCCCTCCGGCCGTGGTGGTTTTCACGAGAAAGACTCTCAATCATGTATGCATCTCCTTCTGGAATCGGAAATGCCAGAGTCCTGGTTCCGGGAGGACTGTCTCCGTCGGTCACGGGTACGTTGCCCACAAAGTTCAGCGGCCTGGAGTGATGGGCATCAGCTCGATTAGAGGACGAGTGGGAGCGGTCCTGGAGTTCGAGTCTGCGGCGTGCAATGCTGATCTTCGTCATAAGTGCTTGAGTCCTCGACGGGAGTGCAGTATCGGACCACAGCTCCCCGGAGTTGCCACAACTGGTCGCCCTGAGCTTAGTCGCGAACGGGATGGAATCTTGTGATCCGGATCACCGAAACCGCATGGGACCAAGAAGTTGGGTCGATCGGAAGGCGGGCGGGAAGCGACCAAAGCGGGCCTGCATGAGCGCTTCCCCCGAGCCGGGCGCCGGGGGGAACGCATTGAGTTGGCCGAGGCCGAGGAAGATGCGCCGGAAGAGGGCATCTCTCGATTCAGAACACGGTCGAAAAGGTCAGTTGCTTTCCTCCTCATCGAGGTCGGCGGGCTGGATCACGTGGTACAGGCCGATCTTTTTCTTGTCCAGGATGACGTTGTGGGCTTTGAGGCGAATGGCGTTGAGCTTGATGAAACCCTTCGCATCCGTCTGGTCGAAGCCACCCTCGACGTCCATGCTGCCCAGTTCGCGGCTGTACAGTGAACTGGGAGACTCCCGACCGACAGCCAGCACGTTCCCCTTGTAGAGCGAGAGAGTGACTTTGCCGTCGATGGCCTCCTGAGACTGGTTGAAAGCGGCCATCAGGAAATCCATTTCAGGCGCAAACCAGAAGCCGTTGTAGAGATACTCCGAGAACTTCGGCTCGAGCATCTGCTTGAGGTGCATGACCTCCTTGTCCATGGCGATGCCCTCGACATCACGGTGAGCCGTCCAAAGGATGGTCCCTCCCGGTGTTTCGTATACCCCCCTCGACTTGATTCCGACGAATCGGTTCTCAACCATGTCCATTCGTCCGATGCCATTCTCCCCGCCGAGCTGGTTCAGGTATTCGAACATCGGAAGCGCCCCGGTTACGACCCGATTCGTGTTCTTGTTGGTGACTCGAACCGGGAGGCCGTCCTTGAATTCGATCTCGATGATCGTTTCGCGATCGGGTGCTTCCCTTGGTGAGACGGTCTTGGAGTAGATCTCCTCGCCGGCGATCGAGGTGGGGTCTTCGAGAACACCGGCCTCGTGGCTGATGTGCATGAGGTTCTCGTCTTCGCTGTACGGCTTGCGCAGCGTAGCCGAAACCGGGATCTTGTGTTCTTCAGCGTAAGCCAGCATGTCGGTTCGGCCGCGGAACTGTTTCAGGAACTCGGGATCCTTCCAGGGGGAAATCACCTCGATCCGCGGGTCGAGAGCGTAGTAGGCCAACTCGAAACGGACCTGATCGTTCCCCTTGCCGGTTGCGCCATGGGCAACGTGGCTCGAACCTTCCTTGTGTGCGGTCAGGACCTGGTGTTTTGCGATCAGCGGACGCGCCAGTGACGTGCCCAGGAGGTACCGGTTCTCGTATGTGGCATTGGCCTTGAGGGCCTGGAAGATGTAGTCGGTTACAAACTCTTCCTGGAGGTCCTCGATGTAGACACGTGAGGCCCCGATCTGCAGCGCCTTTTCCTTTGCCTTTTCGAAGTCCTCCCTCTGACCAACATTGGCCAGGAAGCAAATCACGTCGTAGCCCTTGTTCAACAGCCACTTCAGGATGACCGACGTATCCAGGCCACCCGAATAAGCCAAAACTACTTTAGTCTTCATCTATAACCCTCCTGCCTGAGATCATTCCGGAGCCTATGAATTATA
>CAVZRV010000014.1:0-7670 GCA_963777605.1 uncultured Acidobacteriota bacterium | reverse complement strand
TACCGCTCTTTCTCCACATCCCGCTTCGCTCGCCCCATCGGATCCCTCCGGTCCAGTTCGCACTCCTCGGCACAGGCACCACGCCCCGCGCCACTGCCGCGGAGTATCCGTCGGGAGGCTACTGAAGGAAAGATGGGTTCACCGGACGCTTACCTCCTTCCATGGTCTGAAGCTGTGGTTTACCTTCTTTTTCTCGGCCTGGTTATCGACATTGCTCCAACATGTCGACTGTATCTTGGTTGTCACCCGCCCTCTTTGGACCCCGTGTGGGAACTCACGCACATCGCTCCGCGCCAGATCAAGGGCCGGACCAGAACGAACAGACCGTGATCCCGGGCTTGGGCAAGCTGGATACGCGTATCGGGAGGGTTCGGGAACCCGGTTGGTGCTCAGGAACTTGTCATAAATTAAAGCTCCTCAGGCCCACGCAAAGCCACAAACCTCAACAGGCTGGCCGCAACTCATTGAAAACAAAAAGCCCGTGAAATGGGCGTTTCCGGCTTCGGAGCTGTTCTGCTTTGGGAGCGGGATCTCCAGGGGTTCAACTCCCTCTTCTCATTTTCAACCGCTAACGGGAATTCTACGCGTTTTATCGAAAACCCCCAATCCACTCAATTCTGTGGTAGTCCAGAACCTCTGAAGTCGCCAGCCTTCAACATCTCCCCGGGAATCGACTGCTTCAAGCGCCGGACGAACGCGCTCATTCCGTTCACCAACTGCACCTGTCACCGCATTCCAGCGGCTATCATAAATTTTTTGCCTGGCTGCATGAAACTTTTTCCCGATCCTCCGGAGCGCCTGAGGATTCCCCCCCCCCACTCGCCTCACACTTTGGAGCAGCTGACCAACCGAAGACGACAACCGAAATTGACCAGTTGACCGCATCGCGTCACCCCTCTCATTTACGATAGCCTTCGCTGGGAAGGCTGTGTTCAGAGTTCAGTAGCCGCCAACGGCACCCGCCGCTTCGGGACGAAACGGAGCGGGCTTTCCGAACCGGGACGGTTCGGCGTTGGAAGACGCCAAGCAACTCGACCTGTGACACGCGCAGAAGGCTCCGACACTCGAACCCAGCCGTCATTCCCATTTGTTGACCGGGAGGAATCGACCGATTTCGGAACCCCTCAAAACGGAATGATCCAGGCGATCCAGGATCAGGTCAATCCCAACTACTCGGAGACCTACCAATACGATGAATTCTACCGGCTCGCTTCGGCCGAGACCAGTGTCTGGAGCCTCTCCTGGGTCTATGACCGCTACGGCAACCGGCTGAGCCAGTCGGGATCGGGCGGCGTGCCGACCGAGACCCTCACGATCAGTACGACCACGAACCGGGTGAGCGGCTGGACGTACGATGCCGCCGGAAACGTCACCAACGACGGCACCCACACCTATGCCTACGATGCCGAGAATCGCTTGATCAGCGTCGATGCGGGAGTCACCGCGACCTACGCCTACGGCCCCAACGGAGAACGCGTCTGGAAGGTTGCCGGAGGGGTCACGACCTACTACTACTGGGGGATCGGCGAGAAGGTCTCTGGCTCCTGGACGAAGTTCTTCGTCTCGGGGCTCGGTGGTAAGCTGGTCGAGTACAGCAGTTCGACGACGAAGTTTTTCGTCACCAATCATCTCGGCAGTGTGGCGGCGCGCATGGATGTCAGCGGAACCCTCAGCGAAACCTATCGCTATCTCCCGTTTGGAGAACTGTTTGCCGGTACTGCGACGACCCACGAGTTTACCGGCAAGGAGCGGGACCAGGAGTCGGGCCTCGACTACTTCGGGGCACGCTATCTGGCGTCCTGCCATGGGAGGTGGATGAGCGTTGATCCGCTGTCAGGTGATAACACCGATCCCCGGCAGTTGAATCGTTATGCGTACGTCCACAATGATCCAGTCAACTTTATCGACCCTGACGGTAAAGGCGAGATCACCATAACAATCGGTGTAGGTTGGGGCGCCTACGAAGTTACTATTACTGTGTACCACATAGCTCGAATGTTCGGAATTGGGGGTGGTGGTGCCGGGATCGGAACTGAGTCTCCTCCTGCGGCCAAAGGACCGCTTCCGAGAGCAATGACCGGCCCCCTGGGAACTGCAGTTTCTCGGGCGCTTGGTCGACTCGCATGGAATGACAATTGCCGTGACGCTCTAGGCGGTCAGATGACACATGCGACGCTCAAGGATCTGTGGAATAGTGGCCGGATCAGGAACACAAGGAACCCGCGTGAGCTCGCATTGCTGAAGGAGAAGAATGCGGCTGCAGCCTACATCGGGGAGGTCGACATTGAGGACCTCGAATACTTGGAGAACACGGCTCTCGTCAATCAGAGTGGTGGTTTCTACGGAGGAACGTACGAAGATGCCGAGGGCACGACTCGAGATCTGGTGAGAGATACAGCTAACCTCCTCAAAGTAGACGTAGGCGTTGGGCAGGGTCAACTGAACTTATGGAATCTACAGGAGCTGATTATTCTTCACGAACTCGGGCATGCGACCAAGTTTCTCGCAAATGATGGGAACGACAAGACTCTAAACGAGAAGAATACGAAGGACGTATGGAAAGCATGCTTTTGAGAAGTTCGAGGCGACTAGTCCGCGGAGCCGCATTCTTCTTGGGGACGTGCATTCTGGTAACTGGTTCGGGCTGCCCCTTCGCTGCTCCCGCGGAGTTGCAAGGCTTTCCTGTGGGGATTCCTCATCGGATTCCAGTTATGATGCCTGAAGCCCAGGAAGATTTCCGCGGCCTCCTGGCGGAGTTCCAAGCGCTGTTCGTGCTCCATTTCGTCGATGGCCAGGTGGTTAGTGTCGATATGCCCGAACTCTCGGTTAAGACAGCCTTTGATCCCCTTCCACGACTCTTTCGCCTCAACGGCGACATCGAAGCTTGGGGACGCTACTCTCTCAAAAGGTGGTCGTCGGGAAGGTTGGACCCACATAAGCTCCGGGTTTTGATTCGGTTTCAAATTGACAAATCGTTGGAACCCAATACCGTGATCTACGAGGTCCACTATCCTGATGGAGATTCTCCGGATTCCATCAGCATAAAGCCCCACGAGATTGTGATCAAGGCGCCGCCTGGCGATGTCGAGGCCATGAGAGAGTCGGTGAGGAAGGCTAGGGATCACGAGGAGCACCTTCGTCAAATGAAGCAACAGAGGACGCCGAAGTTGGCACCGTGAGGCCTCCGCCGAATGGTCGGACGCCTCGCAACGTCCCTGTTAGAGGCTCTCTTCTCGGTTCTGCACCTGTTTGCATACCAGTGCCACAATATGTGGACCGAACTTAAGTGGACCTCGGTCGCCTCTGAACTGTACGTGTGCGATTCACTCAAAAGGCTAACACCAGATCAGTGGCCTGACGAGGCCAGGCAAGACCGAGACTCGGGGTTCGGGCGAGCGGAACACGCGCACCGGGTTGACAGAGGACTTGGTGTCGTCAGAATTGGATGTCCTCCAGAGCCTTTCAGACCCAAAGAGAGCCCAGCCCTCAAAGGGCGACCGTAACTTACTGGAAACAAAAGGCTCGTGTAATGAGAGCGGTCTCAAGTTTGTGGAGATCCTGCCTTAGGAGCAAGATGTCAGCGGTGCTGGCATTGACCTGAGCGGAGTGAAGGAATCCCTCTGCCCGGGCCATTTCATTTTCGATGGTTTACGGGAATATCAACCGATTATTGGAAAGTCCCCACTGGATACAGTCCATTCCGTACCTGGCCAAGAATCCTGAAGTCGCCCACCTGCAACAACACCGGGGAATCGACCGCTTCAAGCGCCGGACGAACGCGCACCTTCCGTTCCACGAACTGCACGCGTCGCCGCCTCCCAGCACCGGTCATCGGCCTTGCAGCCTGCCTCACTGAGACGTCTGCCCCGAGCTTCCGGATCATCGAAAATTGCCTCACACTTTGGACCAACTGACCAG
Organism: uncultured Acidobacteriota bacterium; assembly: GCA_963777605.1. Classification (GTDB taxonomy): domain Bacteria; phylum Acidobacteriota; class UBA6911; order RPQK01; family JAPXNP01; genus CAVZRV01. The sequence goes on along the minus strand of CAVZRV010000014.1, from coordinate 3,752 downwards.
ACGAGGACGAAGATTGAACTTGACCAGCTGACCGCATCTCGTCACCCCTCTCATTTACGATAGCTTTCGCCGGGAAGGTTGTGTCTGGTTCTCGAGTTCTTGCCGCCAACGGCACCCGCCGCTTCGGGAGGAAACGGAGCGGGCTTTCCGAACCGGGACGGTTCGGCGTTGGAAGACGCCAAGCGATTCGACCTGTTCGAGGTACGCGTCATGGGAAGCGCTTCGACCCCACGGTCGATACGCCAGCCGTCGGACTACTCCGATTTGTTCAGATCCGGGAGGAATCGACCGATTTCGGCACGCCGCAAAACGGAATGATCCAGGCGATCCAGGACCAGGTCAATCCCAACTACTCGGAGTCCTATCGCTACGATGAACTCTACCGGCTTGCTTCGGCCGAGACCAGTGTCTGGAGTCTCTCCTGGGTCTATGACCGCTACGGCAACCGGTTGAGCCAGTCGGGATCGGGCGGCGTGCCGACCGAGACCCTCACGATCAGTACGACCACGAACCGGGTGAGCGGCTGGACGTACGATGCCGCCGGCAATGTCACCAACGACGGCACCCACACCTATGCCTACGATGCCGAAAACCGCTTGATCAGCGTCGATGCGGGAGTCACCGCCACCTACGCCTACGGCCCCAACGGCGAACGGGTCTGGAAGATTGCCGGAGGGGTGACGACCTACTACTACTGGGGAATCGGCGAGAAGGTCTCGGGCTCCTGGACCAAGTTCTTCGTCTCGGGCCTCGGTGGTAAGCTGGTCGAGTACAGCAGTTCGACGACGAAGTTTTTCGTCACGAACCACCTCGGCAGTGTGGCGGCGCGCATGGATGTCAGCGGAACCCTCAGCGAAACCTATCGCTATCTCCCGTTTGGAGAACTCTTTGCGGGTACCGCAACCACCCACGAGTTCACCGGCAAGGAGCGGGATCAAGAGTCCGGACTCGACTACTTCGGAGCACGGTATCTGGCGTCAAATCATGGCCGATGGATGAGTGTGGATCCGGTCACGGGAAATTCGAGCAACCCGCAGCGGTTCAATCGATATTCGTATGTGGGCAATATTCCAACCATGCTCGTTGATCCGACCGGTCGGGAGTGGGAACTTGTGTATGTCATCAAGACTTATTACAGAGAGTTGCTCGAGATTACGTGACAGAGGTGACTCATTTCTTGAAGTGGGTCCCCCCAAGAACCAAGCAGACTTTTGAACCGTGGGAAATGCAACACGCTGGCGCTTCCCCGCGAGCCAGGAAGAGGCTGAGTCAGGACTGTGCCAATCAATTCCAGGAGTTCCTGAACTTCCACAAGGGGATTTGGACTGAACCGGAGTACGCCGATCGCCAAGCTGCACTCGGTTGGGCACTCTCAAATCTTGACAAGATTTGGTTTGTGGAGACCACTCAAGCGTTGATGGATAGCCAGGGTACACAGAAAAACGTCAACGGGGTGCTCATGAACTCGGGCTCCTTCTATAAAGTGGACCTGAAAACTATTTACTATTACACACCGTATGTTGGAGCTTACTTTAATGCGGCTTCCGCTCTCCAAGGAGATCAGATTCAAAGGATGGCTATACATGAACTGACCCACGCGGGACAGAGGGGTTCAGGAAGTGCAGATGATGAATTAGCTGCATCGGAAATGGAAGTTGATTTCAAGAACTGGCTCGATAGCGAAAAGACCAAGGGGACGAAACCATGCGTTATGTAGCTGTCGTATTCGTCCTGTTAAGCGGCGTTTGTACTCAATCGTCTTCTCGGCCAGGGTGCGCGGCAATTTCTGAGGAAATACAATCAGGAAATCCGGAAACCTTAGGCATTTCTTCGAGCCTGTCGACACTGCCAATGCTCCCTTCTGTGATCACTGAAGTTACCTGCTACAGTCCCCAACCGTGTCAGATTCATAATGAGTCTGGTCGGCAACAATTGGAGATCCCATTTCCAGAGGACCGAGTTCTAATCTCGGTGGGCTGGTTCGATTTCTCCCTTTCCTCGAGGGAGACAATACTGCAGCGTTCTAAGGGTGCGGTCCAATTTGGCTACGTATTGGCCTTGTGGATTTCCCAGTTGCCGGAAGACACGCAGATACTCGCATTCGAGTCAAGAGTGACTCAAGGCTCGGATTCGAATATCCTTGGATATTACACAAGAGGAGGGGCCCGTCCGAACACCTGGAAGGCGGTTCTTCCCGTTTCAGTCTCCACCTTTGTTGAACTGGGTGCCGTACTGGCAAGAGCAGAGCCGATCCAAGTAACCGTTACGCTGCAGACTCCAAAGAGTGGCCCTGAAACTATGATCCTGACGGTCGAGCCCACGATCGAGCGCTGGTTTCGGACCGATGCTGCTGGATCCGTTAATATGCCGCACGAATGCAACGAGGTTGTCGATCACCTGAATGATTTTTGGGGTGACCTCTATAGCTCCCCAGTCGAAGAGCAACTCCAGATGTACGTCTGTGAGTCGCTCTACTTCCGTGAATCTCGCCTGCGCTTTTTCGACCCATTCGCCGACGGAGGAGATAGGATGATTGATCCGCTCATAAGGCGGCTAGAGCGGATAGAGAATGATGCGGAGCGGGGAGCACTGTGCAGCGCCTTCAGTCTCATGAATCCACGCGAGATTAGACCGGATGTCCGCGATCGCGCTGTTGGTGCGGTGCGGGCTGCCCTCGCAAAGTTTGGAGACAGCTCCGGAGCACGTAGTAAGTGCGAAGAAGCTCTAGCCCGTCTAGCGGCGCTTGGACCGCCTAAATAGGTGACGTCGTTTTTGACGAGACATTTAGTTAGCCGGGCGCCGGGAAAAATGGCAGGGTGAGAAGGAAGCCCAGCGACACCCGTCACTGCCTCCCAGCGGCGACCATCAGCTTCGCAGTCTGGTTGCGATCCGACAGCTTGGGACGCCTGGTCTCCGAGCTTCATCCCGAAAACGGCACAACGTCGTACACATACGATGACGCCGGAAGGCTTGCGACCCGCACGGATGCCCGCAACTGGGTGACCAACTACTCCTACGACAATATCAATCGGCCCACCGGGCGGACCTACTCGGGTGATGGCGGTGTGACGCCGTCGGCGACCTACACCTACGATCAAGGCACCTACGGGATCGGCCACATGAGCAGCTGGTCGTCGGCGAACAACGTCTCGGGCGGAGCCGAGTTCGATGTCGCGGGCCGCACGACCCGTCAGTGGCTGTCGCTTCCGTCGAACTCCCAGGAAGAAGTGAACTATACGTACAATCTCGCCGGCCAACGCACGTCGTTCGAGTATCCGAACAACGAGACGTTGACTTACAGCTACAACGGGATCGGCCAGTTGACCGATCTGACCTCGAGCTGGGTCGACGCCCAGCATCCGGCCAATCTCCTCTCGTCGATTAATTACAACTCGGCCGGACAACCCGACTATGCCCTCCTGGGGAACAATCGGGAGCTTCGGCGGGGATACCATCCCGTGACCGGACAACTCCAGCATCACGAGGTCCGAAACATCGACATTCCCTTTGCGAATGCCGGCTTCGAATCGGGATCGGGCGGCGATGCCTCCGACTGGTCGGAGATCCTCGGGTCGGCCAGAAGCGACGAGGCGGCCCTAACCGGCAAGTACTCGTTGAAGCTGGCCTCAGGATCGCTGGCCCTGGCCTCGGCAAGTAGCTACATCGCCGTCCAGGGCAGTACCACCTACACCCTGTCCGGCTACCTCTACCTGTCCTATTACCACTCGGGCAACGTCTACATCGATCCCGTC
>CAVZRV010000013.1:0-214519 GCA_963777605.1 uncultured Acidobacteriota bacterium | reverse complement strand
GTTGACACCGGCGAGTTTGTCGTCCGGAATCGCCGGTTTGAGAGGGGACCAGGGGGATGACTGGACGCGGGGGGGCGATCGCCACCCGGTGACGCGGAGGTATCTGAGATGGAATCGGGGGTGGTGATCAAACCATGATTACCTGCCTGCGCCGTCGAGAGGAAGCCGAGGGGTGGAAGCCGGAGTGTGCCGGGTATCCGGTTTGACCGTTTCGATCACCAGGTACAGTTTGTCGGCGCTATTGACCTTGCCCGAAACGCAGTAGTAGGAGCCGGCCTGATGGCGTGGGCTTTGGTGAAGTCATGCAGCCGATAAACCCGGCGAGTGGAATGGTCGAGCAGCAAGACCGCACAGGAACGGTATTCCTTCCGCGAGAGCAAGGTGAGGTGATTGGCGCTGAAGTTGAACATGGAGAATTGGTGTAGAACGGGGGAGCGCACGAAGCGCTCCCGCCTCATCGGCAGCGCCGTTGAGGGGTTCACCCGCCGGACTCCTCCGGTCAGGGCTATCGCACAGAGCGGCGCCTGAGAAGAACCGGTCGGGGGTTGGAGGCCGGGTCTTCCGAGCTTTGCGCAGGCTTTCCCCCCCAGCAGAAAAATCTCCGAGTTTTCCACCAACCGGTCGGCGATGGCCGTGGCGATGGTGGTGTTGTAGAGGATATTGCCCCATTCGGAGAACGCAGTGTTCGTGGTGATGACCGTGCTGCGCGTTCGGCATGGCGGGTGGAGATGACCTGGTAGAAGAGGTTGGAAGTCTGCTGGTCGAGGGAGAGATAGCCCAGTTCGTCACAGACGAGAAGGCAGGAGCGGTGTAGACCTTGAGCTTGCGGACGAGCGAGTGATCGACCTGGGAGGCCAGCAGCTGATTGAGCATGTCCATGGCCGAGGTGAAAAGGACGCGATGTTGGCCTGGCAGGCCCGCCAGCCGAGGATCTTGGCCAGGAAGGTCTTGCCGACCCCGGGGTTGCCGATATCACCACGTTGGTGCCTTGGTCAGGAAGTCGAGATCGAGCAGGCGGAGGATGCGGACTTGCTCATGCGGGACTTGTGATGCTGGAAATGGAAGTTGTCGATGCTGGGCGGACTTGCAGGCGGGACTGGTGGAAGCGGCGCTCGACCGAACGGCCGCGCCGCTCCAGTTCGAGATCAGCCAGCCTTCGAGTGAGGCGGCCAGGCTGAGGTTGCGACGGGAGGCTTCGTTGAGCACCGTCTCGAGTCGACTCTCATGCCGACGAGGCGCAACTCTTCGAGTTTGGGTTCCAGGGAAGTCATGCGTCGTCTCCTTCTTCGAAGATGAAGGCGTCATAGTCCAACAGCGACAACGGATCGGTGGCGAGCTGGTTCAGGCGGGGATCCTTCAGGCGCAAAGGGGGTTGGGGCGACGCAAGTGCTGTTCCTGGCTGAGGAGATTGGCGATGTAATCGGCGCCATAAGCGCGGGCCGCATGCGCTTTATCCAGGGCTTCGGACACCGGTTCCGGCCCGTAGTGACGGACCAACTCCAGAAATTCGGTGATCTGGCGGGAGAGCGAGCGGTTGGTCTCGGCCAGAGCCCGCAGGTAGGTCTCGACCGCCGGTCCGAGCAAAGCGATGAACCGCGGCTGCGCCTGGGAGGTGCGGGCGGCCGGGCGGCTGTCGACGAGTTCCTCTCGGAAGCGCTCGGCCCCGAAGGTCTGACCGCGGCGCCACCAGCGGGGATAGGAGATGACCTCCTGCGATCGTAGAGGGCCACCGACTGGGCATCGGCCTTGAGGGTCAGAAGATGGCCGACGTGATGAGGGGGAGCGCAGTAGCGGTTGCCGTCGAACTGGAGCCGCAGATCCTTGTAGACGAGGACCTGGGCCGTGTCGCGATAATCGGGATCGAGCGGCGGCAAGGCCGCAGAGCCTGGGGCTGGAAACGCTCGCGGGGCGTCTGTCGCGTTTCCCGATGGCGGCGCTGGTGCGCCACCTCCTCCAGCCACTGGCGGACCTGACGATTGACGTCGACCAGATCGCGGAACGTCCGCAGCGGCCAGAAGCTCTGGCGCAGGTAGCGGATGCCGGCGCGCTCGACGGTCCCCTTTTCCCAGCCGGCGGCCGGATTGCAGGCCCGGGGATAGAAGCCGTACTCGCGGGCGAAAGCCAGGAAGCGCGGCTGGAAACGGACCAGGCGACCGTCCCGTTCCGCGACGGCAGTCAGAAGATTGTCATACCAGATTCCCGACTGACACCCCCGTACGCCCGGAAGGCATGGATATGACCGCGCACAAAAGTTTCGAAGCCCTGGCTGTGAGTGAACTCGACGTACAGGAGCCGGCTGTGCAGTCGACTAGGACGAAGGCATAGAGCTTGCGGCGGTCGCCCTCGTATTCCAGTCCGCCGAAGTGGCCCCAGTCGACCTCGAAGCGCTCGCCGGGTTGCGGGTCCATGCGCAGAAAGGCTCGAGCCGGCCGACGGGGCCGCACCCGCGCCAGGTAGTCGCGCAGGATGCTGACCCCGCCCTGATAACCCAACCGGCGCAGGTGCTGAAGCAGGACCGAGCCTGGGGCCCGGGGGTCCCGTTCCAACAGATCGCGAAGGATCGGCTTGAAAGGGTCGAGCTTACTGGCTCGCGGCGGCATCGAAGCCCGGGCGACGGGGCCGTTGCGGTACTTGCGGACGGTCGTGCGGCTGACGCCGAGATGACCGGCGATCTTGCGGATCGACCAGTGTTCGCCGTGATGGAGTCGATAGATGGCATCAAGGATGGCCGGGTCCATAGCGAGGTCTCCTGAACTCAGGCTTCCTGATACCCCGTTCGAGGTCGATCCGACCAGAGCGATGTTGTTTACAAGATCACGCGGCCTCCTCTTGGTTTCCTTCAACCTTCTGGAAAATGAGGAGTTCGGAGAGAGCCACGTTGTTCTTTACAAGCTCGACCGCCTCACGTTGGATCAGCCAAACTTCTGAAGTCAAAGACTTTAGATCCAAAGCTACGTTGTTCTTTACAAGACGATCGAGCCGGCGACGCCGATCGCGGAGGCGCTGTTTTCGACGGTTCTCCTCGGTGTACCGGGCATGGCTTTCCCGGTACCGGCGCTGGTAGTCGGGGTTGTGGGCGCGCCACTTCTGCCGGCTGTCCCGGCAGGTCTGCTGGTACTCGGGATCGGACTCCAGTTTCTTGCGGTGATACTCCCGGCGGCGCCGACGTTGGCAATCGGGGTCCGAGCAGATGCGCTGTTGCGGGCAATAGGGGGACGGGAGGAACTCCCGATGACAATAAGGGCAACGGTGGCCGGCACTCCTTCCCATCCGCCGACTTTGCAACGAGTCCGTCTCGGAAGGAAAGCGCCTCGGCGCTCGCCCGAGTCTATACAACCTCTCTATAGAAATCTTCTATAGAGTTTCGTACCGCCTCCTGGCCGATGGGGCGGCCTTCTTTCTTATCGGTGAAAACGGCCTACTTCGTAGCCGGTGTCTACAGCCAACAAGTAACTCGATCTATTTGATTCAGAGAAACGAATATGCAGGGGGCGAAGAGTCCACATATAGGAATTGGGCAAGGGTCTCAATGGATGGGGGAAGGACTACGCTCCCCCTGAGAGGTGGACTGCCACAGGTTCTGCTACTTCAGGAAGCCGCTTTCAGGTGGTCGCATCTTCCGGCAGGTTCAGCGTGTCGTTAATTCCTGTACATCCCTGCTAATTGAACCTCGGGGTTTGCTAAAGGTTTTTTGCCGACCACCATATCCAGTAAATCATCGTCAGAACGAGTGCCACCAATAAAACCAAGTAGTAAGCCTTAAGGAACTCCGCGAAATATGCACCCACTAACAGGCCGGTGATAAACAAGGTCAGTTTGAGTAAACCAATTTCCCTCCACGTCAGGGTGTAATCACGAAACAATCGCTTCATGGCTTCTCTCCGTTTGTTCAGATCCCATGGATGCTCTTCTATAGCTCACCTCGTTGGAACCAAAAGAGACCTTCCTTCGATCGCTATGAGCAGCATCCCCCCCATGCCTAGCCCGGATTTCTCACCAGAGGGGTAGAAAAGGGCTGCCTTCTGTGGCATAAATTCTTTTGCAACAAAGAGTTAAGGCCAACAAAAGGAACAGCCCTTATGTCTACAGAGTGTACCCAAAAGCAGCTTCGGATTTCACCCTCATTTTCAGCGCAAAGTGGAAGCCAATTTCGAGGGCGGGATGATCACCTCGCATGGAGGCGTCGTGCTGCTGCGAGAGGTGGAACGGCAGATCGGGTGATTCGCAGGTTGGCCGAGTGTTTTGAGACCAGCGGGACCCCGATCGGATCGAGCACGCGGTGGATCGATGGTGGCGCAGCGGGTCTACGGCCTGGCGCTGGGCTACGAGGACCTGAACGATCACGATGCTCTGTGCCGCGATCCGCTGCTGGCGATGGTGGCGGGCAAGAAGGATGTGGAAGGGCAGAGCGCGGCGGCGGGAGAAGGACCGGGGCAAGGCCCTGGCGGGCAAGAGCACGCTGAACCGGCTGGAGTTGAGCGGGGAGCGGGTCGAGGGGGGAACGCTACAAGAAGATCGCCTTCGACAGCGAGAGCGGCGGACCGGTTGCTGGTGGACGCGTACATCGAGGCGCAGGACGAGGTCCCCGGAGACGTGATCCTGGACCTGGATGCCACGGACGATCCGCTGCACGGGAACAAGAAGGGCGGTTCTTCCACGGCTACTACGGCACTACTGCTACCTGCCGCTGTATATCTTTGCGGGAAGCACGTGCTGTGCGCGCGGCTGAGACCGTCGAACATCGACGCTTCGGCCGGAGCGCTGGAGGAGGTCGAGCGGATCGTGGGTCAATTGCGGGAACGTGGCCCGAGGTGCACATCACGTTGCGGGGCGACAGCGGGTTCTGCCGGGAGGAGATGATGGCGCTGGGCGGAAGCGACAACGGGGTGGATTACGTTTTCGGCCTGGCCAAGAACGAGCGGCTTGAAGGGGAACTGGCAGAGGCGATGGACGGGCCGTCGCCAGCATGAAGCAGACGGGGCAGGCGGCCCGGGTGTTCGAGGAGTTCGAGTACCGGACGCGGAAAGCTGGAGCCGGGCACGGCGGGTGGTGGGCAAGGCGGAACATCTGGAGCGAGGGGAGAATCCGCGGTTTGTGGTGACGTCGTTCTCGGCCGCCGAGTGGGAGGCGCGAGCCCTGTACGAGGATCTCTACTGCGCGCGGGGAGAGATGGAGAACCGGATCAAGGAACAGCAACTGGAGCTGTTTGCGGATCGGACCAGCACCGGGAACGATGCAGAGCAACCAGCTGCGGCTGTACTTCTCGACGTTTGCCTACACGCTGCTGGAAGGTTTCGCCGGCTGGGATTGGAGGGGACCCGGATGGCGCGGGCACAGTGTGGGACGATCCGGCTGCGGCTGCTGCGGATCGGAGCGCTGATCCGGATCTCGGTCCGGCGGGTGTTGGTGGCCCTGACGTCGGGCTGTCCTGACCAGGACCTGTTTCACCGAGCGTGGAGAACCTCCCGGCTGACGGGAAACGAGCGCCGTCGGACGAGTTAACACAGTCACGCTTCAAGTAGAATCGAGGAAAAGTGTGCCTTAATGCCATTGAAACATAACGACTTAATGAAAAATAGGTCGATTTTCGGCCATTTTTGAGGGAAGGTGCGTCAGCCGGATCGACTGACTCCGCTTCGGAGGATCCTGAAAGCCGACCGAGAACGGCTGAAATCCGCGGAAACGACGTTGGTGATCCCCCTCTGGGTAGAGTCGAGATGTGGCGCGGTGGTTTAGGCTGGCCTATCTGTTTCCGGCCCTTTCGTTTGCCGGTGCCTCACGAGCCGGGCCATGCTCCGTTTCCACATCCCGCTCATCGAACCGGACGTGCGGTTCTCCCGCATCCGGCTCTCGGACAAGGCATCTACGCTTTCGCCCACGGAAGGTCGCGAGTCCGCTCGGTCAGACGAACCAGTCCCAACGTTTCGTAGAGGTACTGGTCCGGGAACCGCCGCGTTCCCTTGCTGCCGCGCTCTTTGTACTTGCGTCGCAACCACTGACGAAGCCTCCATCGGGTGTGGGCATCCACCGCCCGATAGGCTTTGCTCACCCCACCCAAGCAAAAGTAGTTGGCCCATCCGACCAGCATTCGGTTCAGTCGAGCCACCTCGTGTTCGGGTTGCCTGAGCCCACTTGCCGGTCGCGTCTCCTGGTGGATTGCGCGGCAGATCTTGCGGATCGACTTCCGGGAGGGTCGGGTCCCCAGATACGGAGTCCCGGTTCTTCCTCGATGCACGATCCCCAACGTGTAGCCCAGAAAGTCCAAGCTCTCTTCCGGAAGCCGTTTGACCGTCGTCTTGGTCTCGTTCAGTGTCAAGCCCAGACGATCCAGGATCTCCTGAGCCGCCTGCAGGGCAACCCCGGCTTCGCGCCGACAGCAGATCACAAAGTCGTCCGCATAGGAGACAATCCTTCCCTGACACTGTTTCGGTCCCAGTTTCCTCCATCCCAGGATGAAGCGCCGAAAGTAGAGGTTGGCGAGAAGCGGGGAGATCGGTGACCCTTGCGGGGTCCCTTTCCTCCCTTCCTCCTCTTGGCCCACCCGGGTCCTTCGGGGAGTCGTCCACGACCGGCGCCTTCAACCACATCTTGATCAGCTTCAACATCTGCCGATCGCAGATCCGGCGGGCGACCGATTGCATCAACTCTTTCCGCGGGATGCTGTCGAAGTAGCCGCTCAGATCCGCATCCACCACCTCGCGGTGGCCTCGGTTGATCAGAGCGTGGACTGCTCCGGACCGCATCCTGCGCGCTTCGCCGGGGACGGTAGCCGTACTGCTCCGGCTGTAGATCGGCCTCGAAGATCGGCTCGATGACCAGCATCGTCGCCGTTTGTACCACTCGATCCTTGATCGTCGGTACGCCCAGCGGTCGCTTCCCTCCGTCGGCTTTGTCGATCCACACCCGGCGTACGGCTGCCGGCCGGTAGCTTCTGCCTTTCAGCTCCGCCGCCAGTTCGCCCAGCCACTTCCCTCGCCCGTACTTCTCGATGTCGTCGAAGGTCTGTCGATCGACTCCCGCTGCACCGCCATTGGCTTTGCATTTGCGGTAGGCGAACTCCAGCACATCTTCTCTCCACACCTTGTCGTACAGTTGATGAAAGCGACAGTTCGGGCTTCTCCTTCGCTTTGGCGTACAACGTCCTTTGCAGCTTCCCAACCTTTTCCGGAGTTCTCAGGCCCATCCGGGTCAATCTCCTCGTTGTCGCTTCAACAGACGTCTGCCTTGAACTCAGGCCCCTTCCCTCCGGCGGGATTAGCCGCCTTCTTCAGTACTACGAGCCTGTCCGCCACCCCTGTCCGCCGAACCTGACCCTCGCGGGCTGTCCGTTGAGAAGCGTGCGGCTCTCTTCTCGCCCACAGGGGCTTCCCGTGTTGCCGGCGATTCCCTCTTCGATGCATGCCGTCGCCACTACCCCGGCGGAATCAACGAGTGCTGTCGCCCAACTTCCCCGTTGACGGCGGCCTTCCCCGAATTCCAGCCGGGTCGGCTTCCGCATTGCCCTTTTCGAGGCCTGCTCAGCGTTCACTGCACGTTACGGCCTGCACCTTCGCCACCCGCCCAAGGCGGCGCTCTACACCGAAGGCTTCAACGGTTTCGTTGCCTCCACCGCTGCTCCGATTGCTACCGGCTGGAGCGACAGTTGCCGGGTGGGTTTCGCACCCACTGAGAATCGCCGCCTTTCCACGGCGCACTGAAATATCCGGGCTAAGGTCTCCGCATGGGGACGGGAAATCGACGCACACAAGGCCACCGTCCCTGAACTCGCGCTGGGTGAGGTCCGGTTCTCGGATGTCGCAATCCGCATCCTCGACCCTCCGGCATCGCACGGGATTCGCCTCGATGGGCTGGTTGGGTTGGATCTTCTGCGAAGGATGCCGCTCACGATCGACTTTCGTTCGCAGACGATTCAGTTCGGAACGGTCCCGCCACTTCCCCACTCGCAGAGTTTCTACGCCCGTTTCCCCTTCATCCCGCTGAACCTGACAGTGAACGGCGAAGTCCTTCGGGTCGTGGTGGACACAGGGGCGGTGGGTCTGATGCTCTACGGAAAGGCCATCCGGGAGCGGCTCCATTTTCCTCAAAACGGAAGCACCGAGACCTTGCCTTTTGCAGGGCGCCGAGTCAAGATGGACCCGGTTCTCGTGCAGGGCCTTGCGATCGGTGAGACACCCTGTGGAGACCTGACCGCGAGTGATCCGGGACGGAGAAAGCGGCAACCAGCAGGTCATGGGCAATCTCGGCATTCAGTCCCTCGGCCTGTCCGCAATTCAGCTCGACCTCCAAGCCGGACGCCTCGGCTGGGAAGAGTAATCCCGTTCGCTCTGTTTTCTGCCCTGCCGTCACTGGATGGTCCAAAACAGTTGCCTTTTGAGAAAAGCCGGGATTAACATCGGGTTTAACCGGAACAGGGAGGAGCCCGATGGCACCCATTTCGCGGGACGACTTCCAAGTCGGCGAATGGCAGGTTTGCCCCGCACTCAACGAGATCACCCGAGGCGACGAAGTGCGCCACCTCGAACCCAAGGTGATGGACGTCCTGTGCTGCATGGCCCGGCACGCGGGAGAGGTCCTCGCCAAGGAACGCCTGATTCAGGGAGTCTGGGCGGATACCTTTGTTACGGATGACGCCCTGAAGTACACGATCGTGGCCCTCCGAAAGGTTCTGGATGATGACGCCAACGATCCCAAGTACATCCGGACGATTCCGCGTCGTGGCTATCAACTGGTGGCCGAGGTCCAGCTGCCCGCAGGGCCCGAATCAAGTTCCGATTCGCGTCGTCGCTCCCAGATCGTCGGCATCACTGCAGTCTTTCTGATCCTGTTGGTTGTCACGCTCGGTTGGTGGATGCTGACGAACTGGCAGCGCACCGCGTCACTGGGCAAAGTCAAGTCGATCGCAGTGCTTGCGCTCGATAACCTCTCGGGTGACCCGGAGCAGGAGTATTTTGCCGACGGGATGACCGAAACGCTGATTACAGACCTCTCGAAAATCCGCGATCTCAAGGTGATCGCCCGCTCGTCTTCGATGAAATACAAGGGAAGTGATCTGTCTCTCGATGAGATTGCCTCAGAACTCGGCGTAGACGCTCTGATTGAAGGAACTGTCCAGCGGGAAAACGATCGGGTGCGGATCACCATCCAGATGATCGAACCTGCAACGAATCGTAACCTCTGGGCGAATCGTTACGACCGGAGCCAGAGCAGTATCCTCGTGTTGCAAGGCGAGGTAGCTCAGGAGATCGCCCGTGAAATTCAGGCAACGCTAACGCCGGAAGAGGAACTGCTCTTGGCCCGGAATCAGGAGATTACTTCGAAGGCCTACGAAGACTACCTGCGAGGGAAGGCTCATTTCTACAAAGCCACTCCGGCGGACCTCGATGCGGCTCGCCAATACTTCGAGTCGGCTTTGGAGAACGAGCCGGAGTATGCCCCTGCACAGGCGGGTATTGCCGAAGTCTATGCGGCGAGTCTCTTTTTGGGACTTTCTCCGCCGCGAGTGGTAATCCCGAAGTGGAGAGAGGCTGTCTTGCGCGCCGTTGAGATGGACGACAAGCTTGCTGACGCTCACAAGGCAATGGCATCTCTGAGAGCTTGGGGAGATTGGGACTGGAAGTCTGCCGAAATCAGTTTTCGCCGAGCCATCGAGTTGAATCCGAATGATTCGGAAACACGGGCGCTATACGCCGACTACCTGCTGATCATGAAACGCCCGGACGAAGCAGTGATACAGATTGAGCGGGCATTAGAACTGGATCCATTGAATCCTTTTGTTCGATCCTATTACGGGATCGTACTCTTGTACGGGCCACATCAATACGGTGCTGCCATCGAGCAGATGCAGAGTGTACTCAAAACGAATCCCTATCACCATGTTGCGGGAAAGCTATTCCGGGCATTTGCGGCAAGAGGAATGGAAGAAGAGGCCTTCACGGCACTCAGGCAGACCTTCCGGGATCCTGATGAGGTTAAGCTGGTCGATCGTGATTACGCCGATGGCGGCTTCAAAGGGGCGATGACGGGATTAGCTGAGAGGGCAGCGAAATCCGCCAACGAGAGATATATGCCCGCCCATTTTGTTGCAATCTATTTCTCATTGGCAGGAGAGGAACAGCAGGCGCTTGACTGGTTGGAACGGGCATTTGATGAACACGATCCCAATCTGACGCATTGTGGATTGATCTTTGCCCACAAAGACCTTCACGACCAACCCCGCTTCCAAAGACTGCTGCGAAGAATGAATCTCCCGCAGTAGCGCCCGCCGGAACAGTCGTCAGCCACCTTCCCATTCATCGCTCACTGCATCACCATCAGACCTTTCAACGCGGAAAGAGCATGAGCAAGACGGAACTTAGTGAGAAGTTGGCAAAGAATACTGGGCTGACGAAGGCTCAGGCCACGGATGCCGTGAGTGCGATCTTCGCCACCGAGTCAGGCAAAGGGATTATCGCGGTGGAGTTGGATGCGGGACGAAGCGTGACCATCCCCGGCTTTGGCACCTTCGGCACGTCCCGGCGGAAAGCACGGGAGGGGCGCAACCCCCAGACCGGCGAGTCCATCCAGATCGCCGCCCGCACGGTGCCCACCTTCAAAGCCGGCAAGGGGCTGAAGGAGCGCGTCAAGGTTTAGCCTCACAGCAGAGGACGACTGCTGCATATCCTGCTGCTTCAGTAAGCCGCCTTCAGGTGGATGGCAATCGCCTCCTCCGGCAGGTTCAGCTTGCGTAGGAGCTGCTCGTAGCGGGGATCGTCACGGAGGGAGTCGAACCGAGCGTCGGTGACGAAGGGCATGAAGACGGGTGCCTCATAGGTCACGTTCAACCATTTGAAGGCCAACTCCGTCTCCCCGGCATAGGCGTAAGCCGCCGCAATGTCGTAGGGTTTATCTTGCCGGTCAATGGCCTTGTCGGCCCAGACCCGCCAGAACCCCTTGAGGCCATTCTCCCTGAAGACCTCCCTGTACTCCTGTAAGTTTGTCTCCGGCTCTCCGTTTCGCATGGAGTTCTCCAGAGCGGCGGGAAAGGCCGCCTGCTCTCGATCAAGAGCTTGATAGGCGAGGATCTGGAACCAGACCCAGTCCCCCTCGATAGCCTGTTCTAATGCCCGGTTGAACTCACGGCACATATAGAAAACAATGATTCCTTGCCCGACATCGAGTGGATCCCGCGCCTGAAACTGCGCGTCAGCCGTCTCTCTCGCTTCCGCCACGCGGCCCATCCACAGCAACCATCGGGTGTAGTCGTTGTTCAGGCTCGGGTTTCCGCCAAGGTCCTTGGCAGTCTCGAACTCCGTCTGGGCTCCCTTCCAGTCTCGATCGAACATGGCCAAGACGATGGCCATCCAAGAGTGTACCCCCGGCACCTCAGGGCCGACTTCAAGGGCCTTCTGAGCAAAATCCTTCGATTTCAAATAGGCCTCCGTTGATGTGGCCTGAAAACCAAGGCCCCGATATACGTCGGAGAGCCCCACGTAAGCCGCGGCAAACTTGGGATCCTTCTGGATTGCACGTTCGAAGTACTGAATTGACCTGAGCGCACCGGCGTTCTGTTCTTCGATCGTCGAACCCCAAGGAAGGAATTCCGCCTTCAAATAATCCTGATAGGCCTCCGAATCCTCGGTGACGCGGCGAGCTAACCGGCTTTCGTCGCTTCTGTTTAGCTTGAGGCGCAAGCCATTGGTGATCTTTGTGACGATATCCTCTTCGATCTCAATCAAATCACCGGCTGGGCGATGATACCTCTCTCCCCAGAGGACCCGGTTCTTCGGCCCATCGCTCAGTTCGACCCTGATGGACAGGTCATTTCCAGTCTGGAGGATCCAACCCTGAAGAACACTCCGAACCCGGAGTTGATCCGCGGCAACATGAGCCTCTACGACCACATCTTGAAACCGAGAAAGGTTGCTGGAAGGTATGACTCTCAGACCCCCCAACTCACACAATTTTGCACTGAGACTTGCGGGGATCGAGGAGCAAAGGTAACCCGCTTCCGGGTCCCCGGTGTCATTCCGGAAAGGCAGGATTGCAATCGAGTCGATGGGTTCTTCGGCGGGAGCCTCCGAGCTAGGGGGCCAGATCATCAGGGCAACAATCACCGTGAGCAGGACTCCAGCTATGCCAAGGATGAACGGGTGTCGCCAGACCGGCCTCGGAGCCGGTTCGTTTGCCGCGTCAGCTTCGCTTGCCGTCCCCGCCAAGCCAGTGACCGGGGCAATCAGCCGGTAGCCGCGTCGCGGCAGAGTCCGAATATAGGTGGGATTCTTGGCGTCATCGCCGAAAGCCTTCCGGAGTTCGGAGATGGCATTAGTGAGAACCTCATCGGTGACGAAGGTATCCGGCCATACTGCCCGGATGATCTTCTCTTTGGGCAGGAGGTCGTTGGCATGCCGGGCAAGATAAACCAACACCTCCATCACCTTGGGTTCGAGCTGGGCCTGCTCCTCCCCCCGGGTGATCGTGCCTATATCCGGCTGGACCTGCCAGTCGCCGACCCGGAAACCCTGTTCCATGAGTCGCCCCTCTGGAAACGTTGGGTCGAGTTTAACAGCCGACTCAACTCTGAACAACGATTCAAGTTTAAGCGTCGGGCCAGTCCAACCGCTGAGGCATACTCACCCATTCGTCAAAACTGACCGCTTCACACTGCGCGGGACGCTCACACATCAAAACACCGAGCGTCAACAGGATGGACGTAAACCATTCATTCGCAATCTCTTGCTGATCCTTTGAACTTCCTTTGAATTCCCCGATGAAAAGGTGAGCCCTTTCTTTGACTCCCCTCAGGACTCCTTGAGTACCGGCCTGTTCTCCTCGGCTCGAACACCACAGCCAAGGAGAAAAGGCCATGAAAACCCTTCCGATCGCATTGTTGTTTCTGGTAACTTTCGCACCCCTTCCCGCCGCCCCGGAATCGCAACCGTCCGAGGAGATTCCATTTCGGCTCTACCGCAACTACATGATTCTCGTCAAGGGCCGAATCGGTCCGCTCGACGGTCTTGCGTTTCTAATCGATACCGGTGCGAGCGCCCCGGTATTGAGCACCTACACTGCGAAGCGACTGGGCCTGAAGTGCCAATCGAGAAAGGCGGTCGCCTACGGCCGGGAGATCGAAACGAAAAGCGCGATCATCCATGAGTTGTACATCGGGGCCACCCGACTCGGTCCAGTCCCTGTTCTTGTCGCGGATCTCGCCTCCCTGCTGCCCCAGATCGGCAATCGCATCGATGCCGTCATCGGGATGAATTCACTGATCCGGGTCCCGTTCCGGATCGACTTCGAGTCACGGGTTCTCACTCTGAGGCCATCCGATTCCCTTCCACTCTCTGTCGGTGTCGAGTATCAGGACAATCTTCCGCTGATCAATGTGCTCCTCGAAGGGGAGCCTGTTTGTCTCCTTCTGGACTCAGGGGCCGAACAACTCATCGTTTTCGGCGATCGTCAGAAGGGGAACCGGAGACAGAAGGTCCTCGGCAGCAAGACCATCTACCACATTGGAGTTCAGGACGAACTGAAGTGGGTGCGATACGGGGAACTCTCCGTCGGGTCCAGCAGGCGGGAGCAGGTTGACGCCTACCGGCTGGATTCTCCGATTCATCATTACCAGGGAATAGCCGGTATCGCCGGGTTGGCTTCGCTCGGATTCAGCTCGGTTCAGTTCGACTGGGACCAGAGTCGGATGAGCTGGATTCCGTGATCTTTATTCTGGTGGTGGACCGGCCAAAAATGACGATGATCAGCCACGTCAGTCAAATCGCGGAGTCCTCCGAGTGAGAACGCACTATACTCTTTGACGTCTGTCCCCGCCAGTTGGACGAAGCAATTCGAAACGTGCCACTCCTTGATCCGGACGAACGTTTACAGGCGAACTGCATCGAATATCCTGCGGCGCTGGTGGGTTTGGGTCGGGCTAAAGCGATGATGGGAGATGCGGCTGGGCGCGAAGGTCCTGTAAGCGGTTTCTGGATCTCTGGAAGGACGTCAACCCGGAAATCCCATTGTGGAAAGACATCGATTTCAAATCAAACAAGATTCAGGTCCGTCGGGCAATCTTTCAACGGAGAGGAAAAAGCCTGTCTTCCACGATCCCCAGTCGGCAGCATCCCGCCGGTCCGTAGACCTGAGTCCCAAGCTTAAAACGATTCTCCTTGAACACCAGTTGATGACCAAGGTCCGGGAGAACCCACTGGGCCAAGTTTTCATAAACACCGAAGTCAATCCCGTTGATGCAGACAACTTCGTGAAGCGGAGATTTCAGCCGGCAGTCAATAGTGCAAAACTCGGCAAGCTTCGATTTCACAATTTGCGGCACACCTTTGGCAGTCTCAAGATCGCCCAGGGAGAGAATCTCAAGTACGTCCAACTGTAGATGGGGCACAGCTCGATCAACGTCACTCTGGACGTCTACTCTCACCTGCTTAAGGATGCTCATCCCGAAGCGGCGACAAGTACGGACGAGTTGATCTTTGGGACGGCCTAGGCAGGATCGCCGGCGTAGACTCCCCCCTCCCCCACCCCCCCCCGAACGGGACTCCTGGCCCAGGAGAGGTAGCGGTGATTACGAGAGACACACCTGGCCTCGATTCTTGTTCTGTTGACGGGTGTTGATCAGAGGCCGATTTTGGCTATTTTCTTGGTCGCAAAAATTTCTTTAACTCTTTGATTTTAAAGGTGGTGGGCGGTACTGGGATCGAACCAGTGACCTCCGGTTTGTAAGCGTTATCTTGCCAGTATTTCATGATGCACGACCGTGCAAAAGAACAGACGTAAGTGACTGTTTTGCAAAGTCTTAGCTCTCTCCCTTGTTTTACCCCGTGGTGCTTGTCAGTATACTGTTTTACAATGACCTTGACGTTATAAAGGCAATAACGGCACTTCCCTTATAAGGGCAAGGGGGCAAAATGAAGGGCATCATCGGCAAGCAACTGATCAAAACTCTGAAACCAAATTCGAAGCCGTTCGAGGTCTACGACACGAGGCTGAAGGGCTTCGTTCTCCGGGTCCAGCCTTCCGGGTCCATGAGCTATTACGCGGAGTGGGCCAGGCACCGCCGCAAGGCCTTCGGCCGCTATCCTGCCATGAGTCCAGAGAAGGCCCGAGAGGTTGCCCAGGGGATGCTGGGGCAAGCCCAGATCGGCGAGGAGCCGACATTACCGACAGCGGGCGAGCTCACCCTACAAAAGTTCCTGGACGACGATTACGAGAGCTTCATGAAGGCCCACTATCCGCGATCCGGGGCGGAACAGGTGACGCGGATCCGGAACATCTTCGCGGACCTTCTCGACCCTGCCGCTGGCCGGCATCACGCCCTGGCACGTTCAGAAGTTCAGGACTGGGAAGCTGAAGGCCGGGAGAACGGCCAGGACGGTGAACCGGGATGTTCAGGCGATCCGGGCTTGTCTTCGCCGGGCGGCCGAGTGGGGCAAGATCGCAGAGCACCCACTGCGGAACGTGAAGCCGATCAAAGAAGACCGCAACGATCCCGTCCGCTACCTGGACCCCAAAGAACAGAAGGCCCTGCTCGAGGCGCTGGACACGCGGGAAGAGGAACTGCGGCAAGCCAGGGATCGCGGGAACGCCTGGAGAGCGGCCCGGAAATATCCTTTACTCGCGGACCTTAGAGCGGTTCCCTTCGCCGACTACCTGAAGCCGATGGTACTGGTTTCCATGCACACCGGAATCCGCCAGGGCGAGCTCTTCCGGATGCGGTGGGCAGACTTGAACCTGGCGGAGGGACTACTGACGATCCACGGCCCCACGGCCAAGAGCAGCCAGACCCGGCATATCCCGCTGAACTGATTGTACTCGGCACCCTCAGATCATGGAAGACGCAGAGCGACCCGAGCGCGGTCTATGTCTTCCCCGCCGAATCGGGCGGACCACTGGACAACGTGAAAAAGTCCTGGGCAACGGTCCTGGGGCTTGCCAAGATCCAGAAATTCCGCTGGCATGATCTCCGGCATCATTTCGCTTCTCGGCTGGTTCAGGCGGGCGTGGACTTGAACACGGTGCGAGAACTCCTGGGCCATTCTGATCTCAAAATGACTCTGCGATATGCGCATTTGCCCCCCAGGTAAAGCGGGCCGCCGTTGAAAAACTGGTGGTTTCTGTCCATGTTGAAGAACAGGCGGTGAATCGTGGATGATCGAGCGTTATTGCTTGGGCTCTTTGGAAGCGTACCGGACGACGTAGAAGAACCGATCAGGATGGCCCCCGGAAAGAAGCCGCTTGAATTGCTCCTGATTCGCTTCCTTCCTATGCTGGCCTCCATCGGGGGCCGGCCGGGGATCCAGGCCGAGCTCGAAAAGGTGGCGCGGGCGTTCGAAACCGTCAAGGCTATTCCAGGTCCGATCGACGAAAGCCGGAAGGCGACACTGAAGGGGCTCGTTCAGGCCGGGGCGAGACTTGCCAAACTGGACCGGGGAGCGGCCAGGGTAATGGCTGTCCTGGCTGAGCAGGGATGGCAATTCGACGCTGAGAAGGGGGCAATCAAGGACTTGCCCGGATATCCTGTCGCGAATCGGCCTCCGGGCCTCTACGTGGCATCGGTTCAGGCTCTTTACGTCATCGAAAGCAGGCCCCGCGATATCGGAAACACGGCAGATCTCCGGGAGCGGATCGCGCAGCGACTCCCCGCTTCCCTTCCCACTGAACTGCTCGACACCCGGAGAGGCAAGCCACTCTCCAACGCGATCAAAAACTACCTTTCCGGCCCCAGGTAGGATAAAACTACGCCGGAATTTCTCAACCCCGCATAAAGCCTGATTTCCGCGCTAGGATATAAGTCTCTAAGTCCTTTGCTTGCAATACGTTAGTGCATTCCCGTGGTGTATCATGTACTCGACATGAAAAGAAACACCACCGAAACAAACGCAAGTACCGGCGCGGTGATTGACGAAAAGGAAGCGGCCCGCCGAATCGGTCTCTCCGTCTCGTTTCTGCGCCAGTCCCGCATCGATGGAGACCTCGCCAACCGGACCCCCGGCCCGCCCTTCCTGAAGATGGGCAAGGCGGTTCGCTACCTGGTTTCCGATCTCGATAGTTGGCTGCTCAGTCATCGCCGCGAGCCGGGCCGCTGAGATGGCAGCCGTCGAAACCGTTCTATCCGCACTCCAGGGCGTGAAGAAAACCGGAGCCGGCTGGACGGCACTATGTCCTGGCCACGATGACAGCAACCCGAGTCTGTCCATTTCTGAGGCTGGCGGAAAAGTGCTGCTCAAGTGCCACGCGGGATGCGATCAGCAAGCCGTAATCGAGGCGCTGAAGGGCCTCGGAGCTTGGCCGAATGGAAACGGACATCAACCCGGAACACTTCCCAACGATTACAAAGGGGAGCCGATCCTGGCGCGGTACGAGTACGCCGATTCGGCCGGCAACCCGCTCTTTTATGTCTGCCGGACTCCGGGGAAGGAATTCCCGGTTCACACCGTCGATGGCAGATGGGGGCTGAAGGGCATCAAGCGGGTGCTGTATCGACTGCCCGAGCTGGCTGGCGCGGATTACGTATTCCTGCCGGAAGGCGAAAAAGACGCCGACACGCTCACGAGCATGGGCCTGACGGCTACAACCGCACCTGGTGGCGCTGGGGCACCCTGGCTCGATTCGTACACCGCAACGCTCGCCCGGAAGCACGTCACCGTGATGGTGGACTCCGACGCCCCTGGCCGGAAGCGTGGCCGAAAGATCGCCGAAGCTCTCTCCGGGAAGGCGGCCTCGGTGAAGGTGCTGGACCTGGCTCCTGACCGTGAAGATGGTTTCGACGTGAGCGATTGGGCCGCAGGCAAAGATCCTATCGACGCCGGCGAGGAACTGAGCGTTCTGGTGGATCGGCTTCGAGACTGGGCGCCGGAAACCGAAAAATCAGGACCGAGCAAACTGGTCTGCCTGGTTGACGTGGTGCCCACCGAGACTGAATTCCTCAGTTACCCGTATCTTCCGATCGGGAAGTTGACGCTGCTCGATGGGGATCCCGGAATCGGAAAGACCTTCATCACCCAGGCGATCGCGACGGGAGTAACCCTGGGCCGAGGGGTGCCTGGAATGGCCGATCGGGCACCGGCAAACGTCCTTTTCCTGAATGGCGAGGACGGATTAGCGGACACGATCAAACCTCGATTCGAGGCGATGGGTGCAGACTTCCGGCGCCTGTTCTGCCTGACCGAGTTGCTTTCCTTCGAGGCTGACGGACTCGACAAACTGGATGAATATCTGACCACGGTTAAGCCGGTCCTCACCGTCATTGATCCGCTCTCGGTTTACCTGGGGGCGAACGTGGACGCCTTCCGCGACAATCACGTTAGGCCACTCCTGTCTCGAATGGCCGAACTCGCAGAGCGCCACCGATGCGCCTTCCTCGTACTGCGGCACTTGACGAAGGCTACCAAGGGAAAGGCGATCTACCGAGGCCAGGGAAGCATCGGGTTCATGGCGGCGGCCCGCTCCGGACTACTGGCCGGCGCTGATTCCGAGGAACCGGGGAAGGGTGCCATCTTTCACGTCAAGCACAACCTCACACCGGAAGGGCCGGCGCTTGGATACAAGATTGACGAAGGGCGCTTCTTTTGGACCGGGGAAAGCTCACTCAGGGCCGAGGATGTCCTGGGCGACGGCGAGGACCATTCGCAACTCGACGAGGCAAAAGAATTCCTGGCGGATCTACTCCGAAACGGGCCGATGCCTTCCCGTGAAGTCGTGAAGAAAGCAAACCGGGCCGGCATCTCCGAACGGACCCTATGGCGAGCAAAAAAAGAGCTTCACGCCAAGTCTGCCAAGCA
Organism: uncultured Acidobacteriota bacterium; assembly: GCA_963777605.1. Classification (GTDB taxonomy): domain Bacteria; phylum Acidobacteriota; class UBA6911; order RPQK01; family JAPXNP01; genus CAVZRV01. Next base: position 195,752 of record CAVZRV010000013.1, on the reverse strand, counting down.
AACCTTCTTGGGCGAGTGGTGCTGGAGCATCGAAGTCTGCCAAACCTCGGGCTCATCCGAAACTTGGCAGTCTTCGCTATAAATACCATGTCTAAGTTATTGATATATATATATTTATACCAAGTATGCCAAGTATGGCAGCCTTCGTGGCAGTCTTCGTGGCAGCCTTCGCAACGTGGCAGCCTTCCAAGTCTGCCAACCCTGCCAACTATGCCAGTGCCTGGAATTTGGCAGACTTGGGCGCCTGATTTGGCAGCCTTCGTGGGGAAATCATGAGCGAACCAACGAGAGAAGAGAGGATCCGGGGCGCGGTGAGCAGGTTTTACGATCGGCGCGATCAGGAGTCCAGGGAACCGTCACCACGACGACGACGACGACGACAACCCCGTAAGGTCGAGCCGAGCCTTTTCGATCACGAGACGCCGGCTGACGATTATTTGGGATTGCCTGCAAGCCGCAAATTGGGCCGGCGTTCGAGCTGGCCCGAGGATGAGGAATAACAGTTATGCAATGGGAGGACAGAATGGAAGCAATTCAGATTAATGACAAAGCAAGATCCGCAGTTGAAATTGACGAAGCGCACCTCAACCAAGTGGAAACATCGGACTTTCGGCCGATTGTGGTAAGGATCCTTCAGGATACCGACCGGAACACAGCACTTGATTATCTACGTGAACTCGCGGATTGGATCGAAGAAGACCTTACGGATAACTGGCGACCGAAGACGTCGGAAAACCTGGAATTGAAGGTAGTCGAAACGGTCTTCGGATGAGAAAAACAACGGAGCAAATTCAAAGAAGCCTAAATCGAATAGGGCTCAGTAGCTCAATCAGCGATTCGGATTTTGATCAGGTCGAAATGACGTTATCGGGACCGCTTCCGGTGATGCGATTATTCGAGGACGCGATCATTCAGGAGTTTGGAGATGTTCATCGCGAGGTGCTGGCCGACGGTGACGTCTTGACTTTCGGCGCTGAAGTCCGGATCGGCAATCGTCGCGATCCTGAAACGGATGGGGCGGCTGCAATGAACTTATCCCAGTATCGACAAACGCTCTTCCGTAAACGATTGCAAGAGATCACGGATCGAGCGTTCCGCGAAGAAATTAACCCGGTGACTCTCCTTGATTGGGTGGATGGGGAAATCACGCGCCGGGTCGAATCACGACATCGGCGGGCGTTGCATCGAAGAGAATCAACCCGAACCGACTGGAGGAGCGATGAGCGACGAAGCGAAGATCGCGATTGATTGTTTGACCCAATTAACGCACGAGCACGCGCAACGACTTTGCGAGGTCGAGGACACCGGCGAGCGCGTTCCTGATGTTGTGGCACTGATCAAGGCGCAGAATGAGCTGATCAGGGTGGCTCTCAATATCATCAATGCGTCACGATCGCCGCATCGCTCAACTCGAGAGATTGAGATAGTAACTAGATGTCAGCATCGGAACGTATAATGTACGTGGATATTGTGGGCCGACTCGCGCGGGATGCCGGGCGCGCCAGACGTTCGGGAAGAACGAAACGCAAAGGGGATCATGCTGTGTCGCGGGATGCACGCAGCAAGCTGCTCGACGGGATGTCGGGAGCTCCTGCCGATCCAATCCGTTTCCCTAAACAAATTGTGCCTCTACAACTATAGGATTGGATGAATAATCATGAATAATTGACAATATCGAAAGCCGAAATTCAAGAGGAATTCAAAAAGGCCCGGCGCAAGGCGAGGAGACGGCCTCAACCGTCAGGCTCTGGCCGAGCAGCTCAACGAGATCAGCGCGCGGCAGACGTTTTCGGATGGATCCGACGTTCCGCCTGGAGGCGGGGCCTCACCTGGCCGAGGACTCTCCCGGAGCATCGACAAGTTCGCCGAGCTCAAACACGTGAAGCGAAACGTCGCGATCGCGCTGCCGGGGCTGATTCCTCCGACCCGCGGGGCCACGACCATCACTTCAAGTGGTGCAGGATCCTCGACCCCGGGCATCTTGACGCCGAGCCGAACCGACTACGTAACCGCCGCGAAGCGCCGGCTTACCCTTCGGGATATCCTCCCGGCCAAGGCGACCGACAGCAACAGGATCGAGTGGTTAAAAGTCGCGGCACCCACTCCTGGTGCCAGTCCCCAGGTCGAAGCCAGCGCGAAGGCTGAACAGACTCTCGGTCTTACGATCGAGTACTCGAACGTTCAACTGTACGCGTCCTGGATCAGCGCATCGAAACAAGTGCTCGACGACCTTCCCGAGCTGGAGCGGATCGTCAACCAGGAACTCCTGTACGACTTGAAAAAGGTTGAGGAGGCCGAACTTCTGACCGGCTCCGGCACGGGCGTCCATCTCAGCGGACTGGTCACGAATGCCACCGCCTTCGAGACGGCGCGGATCGCGACCAGCGACAACCGTTTGGATTACCTTCGGCACGCCATCTCCCAGCTCGCCGAAACCGACGAGGAAGCAAACTTCATCGTATTGAATCCTTCGGATTTCTGGGCGATCTGCGGGTTGAAGGATGACGCATCCGGGTCCAGCAACATCGGGCGCTACCTGGCAGTTGATCCCCTAAGCAATCAGCCGATGACGGCGTACAGCATTTGGGGGATCCCGACAATCGTCAGCACGGCGATGACGTCGGGCACCTTCCTGGTCGGATCCTCGCAAATGTGCCAGATTTTCGACAGGCAAGCGGCCGTGTTCGAGGTGAGCAATAGTCACGACAGCTACTTCACGCAGAATCTCATCGCCATGAGGCTCGAAGAGCGGATTGCATTTGCCATCTTCCGGGCCGGCGCGTTCGTTTACGGCAGCTTGGCAACGGCGAGCCCGATCTAGTTTTCTCCTGACCGGGCTCCGGCTTCACGGCTGGCAGTCCGGCACCCTAGTCCACCGGGGCCTTTAGGGAATAGGTGGACGAGGGGCGCGGCACCTCGAGTGGGCAACGCCGCCGAACGGTCACACGGGCTTCGTCTCTGACGGGAGGCGGAGCCCAGGACCGACTACAAGAGGGGCCGGGGGCTACTGTGAATCCTGAAAACTTTTTGTTTTGCGAAACCGGTTGGGGCCAAGGACACGCGCAGAACTGAGCATTTGCTTTGAAAAAATTTGGCTTTACATATGACTGACACGATCCCGAAACCGCCGGCGGGCCTGCGAAAACCGGGGAAAGCCCTCTGGCGGGCCATCCAGGACGCCTATCAGATCGACGATCCCGGTGGTCTGGCCCACCTTACAACCGCCTGCCGAGCCGAAGACGACATCGCCCGTTGGCGGGCCATTGTCGCTGTCGAGGGCGACCTGGTAGAGGATCGCTTCGGGCAAAAGAAGGCTCACCCGCTGCTCGCGAGTATCAGGGATGCTGAATCATCGAAGCGGCACAGCCTGAAAGCCCTCAACCTGGACATTGAACCGCTCAGGGATCGCCCTGGGCGACCGTCGGGAGTGTAAAAATGACGACGAAACGCACGAGAATTGACCGAGAAATGATGCGAACTGAGCTGTCCGAAGATGAAATGCGCTGGCTGATCGACGCCCGGGGCGGCCCGTACCTGACGCCGTTCGCATCGGAGCGTGCAGAGCGCCTGGCCTGGCAGACTCACCGGGATATGCTCATCCAGCGGCGGATCAAGGCGAGACCCGGAACCCGACCGGCACGATGGTGGAACGAACAAACCGGGACACCCAGGGAAGCAGAGCAGTTTGGCGACTGTGGCCGGCTCATGGAACTGGGCGAGACCACTCCCGAAGAGGAGCAGCGGGCCCTGGCGATGGCGCACGATCAATGGGAAGAACGTGAACGTCAACGTGCCCAGGTTGCCCTCGCACTCCAGCATGAACCGAAGGCAGTGCGGGAACCGAGCGACTCCGAGTTGCTGGCAGCATGGCCGTGGGTGCCGGAATTGCCCGGAGACACCTTCGCGATTCGGTATTTATGAACCTTGCCGACAGCGAACCGGCAAGCCGGCCCTGGTGACGCCGTCCCCCCCGGCCTCCAGGGCCATACCCACCGCAGCGCCCACGATGTCGCGGGTTCTTCCTCTTTTCTTCGGTGGTGGTACGGTACCGCCACCGAAGATGGGATCCCCGTCAGAGTTCTTTCCTTGAAGTTGGCTAGATTTCTTCCGTTCTTCGGCCTCGGGCTTTTCCAGTGATTCCAGTTCCGTGCCGAGCGCCGCCTGGGTGAACTGATCGCACTCCAGAAGCAGACGGTGGGGTTGGCGACCGGTGGCGACGCTATGAAAGCTCGGTACTCTCCGGGAACCGAGGTCCGCCCCACCTTGGCCGAAGCCGGGATCGACAAGAAGCTCTCGAGCCGTGCCCAGAAGTATGCTGCGGTGCCGGAAGCGGAGTTCGAGCGGGTGCTAGGCCGGGGGGAAACAAAACGCCGTCACGGGCCGCTGAGGGGGCCTTTATGGGCGATGCCTTTACCCTGCCCTTACGCCTGGACCGTACTGCTTTTCCGAATCGCTGTAAGTTGTTGATTTTAAATGGTGGGCGGTACTGGGATCGAACCAGTGACCTCCGGTTTGTAAGACCGGCGCTCTAACCAGCTGAGCTAACCGCCCGGATTCGGGAGAGGCGTAGTATAGCAAAAGTTGCGGCGATTTCCTTCCCGTCGCACCCCGCAACTCCCCGCACTTCCTGCGCGAATCGTTTCAAGCCAGAAAGGGAACCTGTTGAATCGTGTCGGGGGCAGGCCCCGGGGCCCGGCGCAACGGCTGCTAATCTCTGGGCCGGACTCCCCGGACCAGGACTCCGGGAAGGTGGGTGGCGATCTCGGCTTCAATTTCGCGGAGGCGTTCCGTGCTGACCGGTTTGAGATCGTGAGCCGGATAGTCCACGCCATCGTGACTTCCCCGGCTGGCCAGGTGCCAGGACTCGGGATAGGGCCGGGTCGGAGTGTTGACCTGGATCTCGTCGGGTCCGATTCGAGAGAAAACTCGAACGTAGTCGTCGATCCGGTCCCGGGTCGAGTGCACGAACATGCTCTGGATGCCGAGATAGCCCTGGTAGCGCTTTCGAAAAGCCACCACGCTCTCGATGATCTCCGGCAGACTCACGCCATCGACCGGACGGTTCACCCGTCTGAAGGTGGCATCGGTGACCGCATCCAGCTTGACGAAGACCCGGTCGGAACGGCACAGCTCTTCCTGGACATCTTCCCGATGCAGGAGTGTTCCATTGGTCAATACCAGGGTCGGCTTCTCGGTGACCTCCTTGATTCGTTCAGTCACTTCGCCCAGGTTCAGCGCGAGTGTCGGTTCGCCGCTGCCCGAGAAAGTAATCACGTCAGCGTCTCGCCAGGCACTGTGGGAAAGGTCGGTGAGGACCTTCTCTGTCGGCACGAAAAGATGACGATCGTTGACGGGAACCTGGATTGTCCCCAACTGGCAGTAGCCGCAGTTGAAGGAACAGACCGAGTTGACACAGATAAGATCGATGCCCAAAGATGCCCCGACCCGCCAGCTGCGTACCGGTCCGTAAACCGAATTCACCTGATCCAGCTCAACCTGAGCAATCCGCTCCAGAAATGTCTTGGTCACGCTTGTATTCTAACGCGCACACCGCTGCCTGCGCTGAACAAGTGTCCTCGCCTGCCTCGGGGTCGGAACCTCCCGAGCGGGAGCCTGCCACAGGCTTGCTTTTCGAGCCGGTGAATCGTCCGACGATCGTGCCCAGTCCACAGGACAACCTGGCAGGTTGGTCCTACCAGCCGAGGGACTTCAGGCTCTCCACCAGGTCGCTGCCGCTCGATCCGGGCTTGACCGACTTGTCGATGCGGGCGATCTTGCCGTCCTTGTCGATGTAGAAGGTCCAGCGTTGTGCGTAGGTTCCAGAGTCATTGAGAACGCCGTAAGATGCGGCGACACTCTTATTCGGGTCACTCAGGATGGGGTAGTTGAGTTCGAGAGACTCGGCGAATTTCCGGTTGGTCTCGGCATCGTCCACACTGGCGGCAAAGTAAGTAACGTTGTGGTCCTTGAGTTCCTGACCGCTGTCACGCAGCGATTTGCATTCCAGCGTTCAGCCACCGGTGAAGGCTTTTGGGAACCACGCCAGCACAACCGGCATCTTGCCGCGGAAATCGGACAAATGATAAGTCTTCCCGTCCGAACCTTTGAGGCTGAAATCGGGCGCCTGATCTCCCACTCCCGGCGCGCTCCACAATGACATCATCAAGACCGAGAACACCGCCACTGGTACGAAAAGTCTCATTGCATTGGCTCCTATCTGAACAAATCTTGCAATTCTGGTTCGGTAATTGAATGGTATTATCTAAAGAAGCGAAAGAACCGAGGATAGTTTCAAATGGAGTTTGGCGATCTCATACTGGTTGTTCTTTTCATCGGCCTCTGGCTTGCTCTTCAAGTCTGGATCCTCCCCAAGATGGGAGTGCCTACCTGAATGAGCAAGTCGTGCGACGTGTCGCACCGCCCCAAAAAATCCGACTCACCTGCGTCGCTACCCTCAAAGAAGTGACGGTATCCTGGATTGAGAATGTTCACTTCCGCCGGGCAAGCTGCCCGGCCGCCATACCAGGCAGGGCTGCCTGGATTACTCTCCCTCCAGGACCGAGAAACCAGGAACCAGGAACTGAGCCAGATGAAGTTGCAGTCAGCCCCGCCCCGGGTTCGGTTTAGACGGCCAGAGCCTCTCGTGGGTTGTGGACGAGGATGTGGTCGATGGTCTCATCGGGAACACCCCGTCGCCGGAGCAGCGGGACGAATTCGTCCCACAGGTAAGTAAAACCGCGGATCTCGCCGCCGCCGGCTCTCCGGGACGGTACCAGCCGGCATCCTGGCTGAGCAGAATCCGGTCCTCATAACCCTGTTCGAGCAGTTCGATGACGGCGTCGGCGTGAAGGTCGGCGCTTTGAGGGCCGATTCCGTCCAGTTCAACCCATCCACCCGCCGCGGCGACCTTTCGATGGTAGCTCCGGTCTCTTTTCACCTTGAGCATGGACGTAGATGAAGCGGTGAGCCGGAACGTCCTCTTCGGCGAAGATCTCGAGAATCCTCATGGCCGAGGTTCCCTCCACGGTGTGACAGGCCATCGCCAGTCCCGTCCGGCGAACGGTATGTGCCGCCGCTCGAATGATCTTTTCTGAAATCGGCCGAAGTGAACCGCCCGGAGTCACTCCGGTCTTGATGAATCCCGGTCGGATCCCCGTACCCGCAATCCCTTCGTACCACTCCTTCAGCCACGTCCCCGCCAACTCGGAGGCCGACAGCTCGAACGCGTATTTGGGCAGGTAGGGTTCGGGTTCACCCGGCGCGCTCGCCGGCCGCATACATGCCCGTGTTGGTCAGGAGGTGAAGCCCGGAAGCTGCCGAAAGTCGGCGAAAGAGCTCCGGATCCCGACCCAGGTACATCGGGGTACATTCCACGAAGGCATCGAAACCCTGGTCGCGCAATGCCTTGAGATAGGGCAACAGTACCTTGAATGCCTCGTCGGGATCGTATCGCCCGGGCCCGATCCGGCCGGCCCCGACGAAGTCCACGAGCAGGTGCTCGTGCATGAGGGTCCGACCGAGCATATCGGCAGGAATCGGGCCTCGAACGGTGTGGACCACGGGACCAGTCATCCGCGTCTCCTTCCTCTCTGATTGCGCCTCATCGCCGCACAGGATTCACTTACTTTCCGAGGGAGTTGCCGCCTCGTTCGGATGCTCTTCGGCGAAGTTTCCCAAGTGATAGTCGGGCGACCGTTCGAATGCTCCCTTGCAGCCGTCACAGCAAAAGTAGTAACGCTTTCCTTTATATTCCGACACGGATTTCCACTTCTCCGTGGTTCCCTTCATTCCACATACAACATCCCAAACTTGTGCCATAGAAAAACCTCCTGTTTTTTCTAAGATACAGGATTCTTGCGGGGGAGATTCTGGTTCCGGGTTCCGTGGTTCCGGGTTTCTGGGGTGCAGGGCTCCGTCAGGATCATGGGTAACATTCTGTGGGACCAGACAAGTCAGGCCACCGGTAATCTCTTGAGCGATGTTGACGAAGTTTCAGGTTCGAGAATGTATTCGCCGGGCAAGCTGCCCGGAAAACATCCCAGGCAGGCTGCCTGAATTACTCCGGCAAAACCAGAAACCAGGAACCAGAAACCAGGAACGCCCTACCCCAGTCGTTTCCGGCGGAGCCGGAGGGAGTTCGTGACCACGCTGACCGAACTCAGGGCCATCGCCAGGGCCGCCAGGATCGGGTGGAGGTGGCGAAGAAACTCGGGGGCCCAGTCGAACGGGGAAAGAACGCCGGCGGCAACCGGAATCAGGATGACGTTGTAGCCGAACGCCCAAGTCAGGTTCTCCCAGATCGTTCTCATGGTCGCGCGGCTGAGCCGAAGTGCCCGGGGGACCGAGGCAATCCCGCCGCCGACCAAAGTGACGTCAGCCGCTTCAATGGCCACGTCGGTTCCGGTTCCCATGGCGATTCCGACGTCGGACTGGGCGAGGGCTGGAGCGTCATTGATTCCGTCTCCCACCATACCCACGCGCAGACCACTTTCCTGGAGACGCTTGACGTATTCAGCCTTGCCTTCGGGACGCACCTCCCCTTCGACACCGTCGACGTCGAGTCTGGCGCCGATGGCCTCGGCTGTCGCCCGATTGTCACCGGTCACCAGGAACACCTTCAGGCCCATCTCCTTCAACTCGCCAACAATCCCGGGACTTTCCGGGCGAAGCGCATCGGCAAGCCCGAAGAGACCGACGAGGCCTCCCTCAATAGCAACTCCGACAACGGTTTCCCCCTTTCCAGCAAGCTCCGCCCATTCCCGCTCCAGGCGGTGCAGGTCGATTCCCTTCCCTTCAAGAAATTCCCGCGTTCCAATGCAGAGGGACTGACCTTCTACCATTCCTTCGACGCCCCGCCCACTGTAATTGCGGAATTCCGTCGGGGACGGGAGGCTCCCGCCCACGGTTTCCGCGGCCCGCACCACGGCTTGCGCGATAGGGTGCTCGGAGCGCTGCTCGAGCGCTGCGGCCAGGCGCAAAATATCCTCCTTCACAACACCGGGATCAACGACGAAACCGGTCACTTCGGGACGTCCTTCAGTCACAGTCCCGGTCTTGTCGAGGACCAGGGCATTCAGGCGATGGGCTCGCTCCAATGCCTCGCTGCTCCGAAACAGGATCCCGGACTCGGCGCCCCGTCCGGTCCCGACCATAATTGCCGTCGGGGTTGCCAGTCCCATGGCACAGGGGCAGGCAATGACCAGGACAGCAACGAGACGGATCAACGAAGGCACAAACCCGGCGCCGAGCAGGTACCAGATTCCGAAAGTCAGAATCGCCAACGCAACGACCACCGGAACGAAAACCGCGGCGACCTGATCCACGATCCGCTGGACCGGGGCCCGGCTCGCCTGAGCCGATTCCACCAGGCGGATAATCTGCGCCAGAACGGTGTCATGCCCGACCGCCTCGGTTTGAAAAAGTATCGATCCGTCGAGATTGTGGGTTCCGGCAATCAGACGATCACCGGTCTGCTTGGAGACCGGCAGACTCTCGCCCGAAATCATGCTTTCGTCCACCGACGTTGTCCCGTCCAGAACGACTCCGTCAACCGGGAAACTCTCGCCCGGCTTGACCCGAATCAGGTCGCCACGGCGCACTTCGGAGACCGGGACTTCAACCTCCACATCCGCACGAACGACGAGGGCGCGTTTGGGCTGGAGGCGCAGCAGGCGCTTGATGGCCTCGCTGGTCCTCCCCTTGGCCCGGGCCTCGAGCAACTTGCCGGTCACAATCAGGGTGATGATTGCCGCCGAGGTTTCGAAGTAGACGTGTCCCGAAGCCAGTCCAAGAGTCACGACAACGGAAAAGAAATAGGCCACACTCGACCCGAGGGCCACGAGAACATCCATGTTCGCGGAGCCGTTACGGAGAGACTTCCAGCCGTTTACGTAGTACTGGCGCCCCACGTAGAACTGCACCGGCGTCGCCAGTCCCCAGAAAAGCCAGTTGACCCAGGATTCCTGTGCCCAGAGTCCAAGAAGACCAAAATCGCGCGCCATGCCCAGTGCGAGCAGCGGTGCGGTCAGAATTGCACCGACAACAAAGTAGCGCTCCTGACGCCGAACCTCGGTCTCTCGGGCCTCCCGTTCCAGGTCAAGGGCTCCCGGGGCCATCTCGTCCGGAATATCCACAACCCCGTAGCCGACACGTTCTACCTGCCGCACCAGGTCTTCGTGGCCGAGTCGCTCCGGCAGGTAGCAGACCTGGGCCCGTTCCGAGGCCAGGTTCACGGAGACGTCAACCACTCCATCCAGTTTGTTGAGGCCTTTCTCGAGCGCCGCCACACAATTGGCACAGGTCATTCCCGTAATCGCCAGTGTTTCCGTCGTGGTTTCCGGCAGTTCGGCTTTCTCAGGAGCTTCATTACTCATTAACAGTTAAAGATGCGGTCGCTGATCAAAGGGTGCCGGTGGCAGCCGGGTTGACCCGTAACCCTGATTGGAGATTTCAGAAACCTACAAACAGGTCACGCCGCCGTCGATCGTTAAGGCGGCCCCAGTGATCCAGGCCGACTCATCAGAAGCCAGGAAAAGCACCAGGTCGGCAATGTCCTTCGGCGTCCCCAGGCGCTTCATCAAGGTCTTTTCAGCGACATCCGAGACCGCCTTCTCGGGGTCCGGAAACGCTGCCGCCGAGTCCCATATGAGCGGAGTGTCAACCGGTCCCGGGCAAATGATGTTGGCCCGGATGTCCGGGCCGTAATCAACGGCTACCTGTTTGACGAACGGCACCAGTGCACCTTTGGAAGCACAGTAGGCGGCGTGGTTAGGAAATCCCTTGTAAGCGGCAATCGAACCAGTGACGACGATTGCCCCGCTGGACCGCTTCTGGAGTTCCGGTATTCCGTAGCGGAGGAGATAGAAGACACCGTTGAGGTTGACGTTGATCGTCTCGTGCCAGGTATCCCAATCAACACCCGTGACCGAGCCCAGCCCAAGCAGTCCGGCATTCGGAACCAGGATGTCGATTCCGCCAAATTCAGCTGCGGCGGTCCGCACGAGTTCCCGGTTGACCTCCGGCTCCGCAACACTCCCACAGACAAGGCGAGCCTCCCCACCATCGGCAGTGATCTCCTCGAGGGCTGCTTCCCCTTTTCGACGGTCTCGTCCACAAAGAACTACCGCAGCACCTTCTCTGACGAAGCGCTCCGCGATGGCTCGCCCCATTCCACTACTCGCACCGGTCACAATCGCGACTTTATCCTTGAGCTTCAAAACCCACGCTCCCTCTATCGATCGGTTAGAAATATCAAGCCCGCGCCCGCAACAGTCGATCCCGGGTCTTTTCGCCAAAACGAAGACTCCACCCGAGGTAGACCATCGGCATCAGATAGCCAATGACCAACAGGCTCATCCCGGCCGTAGAAAGCACCTGGTACCCGCCGAATTCAGGCGGGTAATCCGCCAGTCGGCGGGGAAGACCGGCAAATCCGGCGGCGAACTGGGGCAAAAAGGTGACATTCACTCCTACGAATAGCAACAGGGCCCCGAGAATGCCCATTCCCTCTGAAAACGACCGGCCGGCCAGGTCCGGCCACCAGTAGTGCAACCCTCCGAGGTAAGCTGCCAGCACCGTTCCGGCCAGCAGAAAGTGGAGGTGGCCGACCACAAAGAGGGTCGCATGGATGTGCGGATTCGCTCCCGGCTCTCCTAGAATGAGCCCCGACAAGCCGCCAATCAGTGCGAGCAGGATACTCGCGAGCGCAAACATCAGCGGCGCCCCCCACTGATCACGACAGGCCAGCAGAATCTGCAGCCAGCGGATCAGAATCAGGAAAAACGGAATCACGGTCAGGACGTTGAGCAATCCGGACATCAGGACCACCGGGCCGGACGACCCGACCGTCATCCAGTGGGCTCCTGCTCCGAACAGGCCGAACACGGAAATCGCTCCCATCGAGCCGAAGAGAATCCGGTCTCCGCTGAACTGGAGACCACGACGGCTGTCCAGAATTTCCGATATCACGCCCAACGGCGGAAGGATCACGGCATAGAAAGCGGGCCTGGCAAAGATCCAAAACAAGGTTCGATAAAGTCCCGAGTCGCCCCCGCCTGCAATGTCGAAAATCGAGCCACCCAGCAGGTGTCCGGCAGCCAGCAGCAGGACCAGGCCGATCAGTAGCGGGAAACAGAGGAGGGTCACCAGCGAAGAACAGTAAACAGACCAGGCGAATGGCCGAAGACGACCCCAGGCCTCTGCCCGCACCCGGTGAAACGACACCAGGAAGACCAGTGCGAGGCAAACCAGCGACACGCCGACCAGGGCCACTCCGAGAAGGCCCACCAGGTTTCCTCCCGCCTCGTGAACCGAGAAGGGCGGCAACATCATCCAGGTCCCATCCATTCCTCCGTTCAGTAACGCCGAAATCAACAGCAGGCCGCCCAGCACGTAGAAGGAAAACCCGGCGAGGTTGAGGCGGGGTAGAGCCAGTCGACCCCCTCCCAGCATATCGGGCAGGAGCAGATTGCCGAGAACACCCGGAATGGCCGGAAATGCGACCAGAAAGAGCATGATGATCCCGTGCATCGACGTGAGACGCTCGAAATTCACCGGTCCAAGGATGCCCCCGTCGCTGCCAAGGAGTTCGAGGCGCAACAGTGCCGCGAGCGACACGCCGAGGAGAAAGAATGCCGTGACGGCTCCCAGGTAGAGCCGGCTGACTCCCCGCGCCTCGCCCCTCCCCAAGGATTGCAGGAATCCGCTGAAATTCATCGTATCTAAACCCGCTTCATGGTCATGCATGTGGACTCCGATTATCGTACGGTTTCAGCCGATAGTACCCGGAGCCCGGGCGTAGGACAAGCGTCCCCGCAGGGTGTCTCGCGATCGAAGTCTCTCCCGCAGGGCAGGCAGTGGCCTGTTTCCCGAGCCACTGAACCATCCGGCTGCGGTGCCCAACCCACGCGACAGCGTGGAAGGATGTCCTCGGTTGTTACTAGCGAGACTTGGATTAGCGATGGAGGGAGTGGGGCGGCACCCGGCCGGTCAAGAGAGCCGGGCGCCGCGTTGATCAAACAACCAGGGCGGTTGTCCTATGCAAACCCAGGGAGGTTCTGATTACTAGGGGAGAACCACGCTGTCGATTACGTGGATCACACCATTGCTGCAAAGGATGTCGGTCTTTACCACATTGGCGCCGCCCACTTTGACACCGTCCGAAGTGTCGACCTTCAAGGACTGACCCTGAACCGTCTTGAGAGCGGTCGAAGCCACAACATCCGAAGCCAACTTCTCTCCAGGAACCACGTGATAGGTCAGGATCGCGGTCAGCTTCACCTTGTCTTTCAACAGGCTCTCGAGCGTTCCGGCAGGCAACTTGGCAAACGCTTCATCGGTCGGAGCAAACACCGTGAAGGGACCATCGCCTTTCAGGACGTCCACGAGTCCGGCTGCCTGCACTGCCTGCACGAGCGTCTTGAAACTGCCGGCGGAGACGGCCGTGTCAACGATATCCTTTGATTGCACGTCCGAGGCAGCGCCGGAAGCGCTTACGGGTGCCACAGCAAACGCCAAGCCCATAAGAAATACCGAAACAAGGAATCCAATCTTTCGAATCATTTTCATCTTCTCCATCCATTTCCTGTTGATAATCTTCATCTGCACCTATATATGCGTCTCGAAACACATAGGTTCCATATTTATCTATATTTTGTCCACTTTTTGTCCACCTACAAAATTTCGTAAAATTCTGGCCAGGGACACGAGTTAACACGATTCATAACTCAGAGGAATCCGATGACAAACGCGATACTGCTGACCGGGGCTACCGGCTACGTGGGAGGGCGGTTGAGGAGAGTGCTCGAGGAGCAGGGACGCCACCTGCGTTGCATGAGCCGCCAACCTGAGAGTCTCCTGGCTCGAACTGCGCCGGGAACCCAGGTAGTGGAAGGAGATCTGCTGAACTACCCCGCTGTTCGTCGGGGCCTGGAGAATATCGAAACGGCCTACTTCCTGGTTCACTCGATGGGGTCTTCACGCAATTTTGAAGAGAAGGAACGGCTCGCTGCCGAGAATTTCGCGCGGGCGGCGCGCGAAGCCGGGGTTTCGAGGATCATCTTCCTCGGAGGACTGGGGCGAGGAGACACGCTCTCGGCTCACCTGCGCAGCCGGCAACATGTCGGCCGAATCCTTGCTGACTCGGGAATTCCCACCTTCGAACTCAGGGCGTCCATCATCATCGGGTCGGGAAGTCTCTCATTTGAAATGATCCGCGCGCTCGTGGACAAGCTTCCCGCGATGGTCACTCCCCGTTGGGTCCGGATCCAGGCCCAGCCCATCTCTATCGAGGACGTGATCAGCTACCTCGTCGAGGCGCTCGACCTTCCGTTCAGTGCTTCCGGAATCTATGAAATTGGGGGGGCCGATCGCGTGTCCTATGGCGAGCTCATGCGGGAGTACGCACGACAACGCGGACTCCGTCGCTGGATCCTTCCGGTTCCGGTGCTCAGCCTGCGACTGTCCAGCCTCTGGCTGGGACTGGTCACCCCCATCTACGCTCGAGTCGGGCGCAAGCTGATCGAGAGTGTCAAACATTCTACGGTGGTGGAAGATTCGCGTGCGCTCCAGGTCTTTTCGGTCCGCCCAACTGGAATTCGATTCGCAATCAGTCGGGCCCTTGCCAATGAAGACCGGCAGTACGCGGAAACCCGGTGGTCCGATGCCCTATCTTCTGCGGGCGAACCAAGGGCCTACGGGGGAATGGCTCCCGGTGGTCGAATCTTCGATTCTCGAACAGCGACCGTCCCGGTTTCCATCGGTCGTGCCTTTGAACCCGTAGAGCGAATTGGAGGCCACAACGGCTGGTACTATGCCAACTGGCTTTGGACGCTGAGGGGATTCCTGGATCTCCTTGTAGGGGGCCCCGGAATGCGGCGCGGCCGCCGCCATCCGGTGGAACTCCTTCCAGGTGACGCCCTCGATTTCTGGCGTGTCGAAGCGTTCGAGCCGAACCGGCTCCTTCGCTTGCGGGCGGAGATGAAGGTACCAGGGAGAGCCTGGCTGCAATTTGAGGTTAACGAAGACAGCGGAAGAAGGGCCGAAATCCGCCAGACCGCCATCTTCGACCCCCTCGGCCTGGCCGGACGCCTTTACTGGTACATCCTTTATCCGGTTCACGCCTTGATCTTTCGCGGCATGCTCCGGGAAATTGCGCGGCGGACCCAGCAGATCAGCCTGCCGTCGTGAAACCGCAGGGCCAATGCTTCTGTGTTATCTTGATTCGCGACCATTAGTTGGGAGGATTAGAAAAAGTATGGCAGTGACCAGTTTGGCAACCGATTACAAAGTTGCAGATATTAACCTTGCCGGATTCGGCCGGCAGGAAATTGAACTCGCCGAACACGAAATGCCGGGTCTGATGTCGATCCGTGCGGAATACCGCGACTCGAAACCGCTGGAGGGTGCCCGGATCACCGGCTCCCTCCACATGACGATACAGACCGCTGTCCTGATCGAGACGCTGGCGGACCTCGGAGCGGACGTCCGATGGGCCAGTTGCAACATTTTCAGTACCCAGGACCATGCTGCGGCCGCCATCGCCAAGGCCGGAATTCCGGTCTTCGCATGGAAAGGCGAAACTCTCGAAGATTATTGGTGGTGCACATTCAAAGCGCTTGACTTCTCCGACGGAGGTCCGACCGTAATTGTAGACGACGGCGGAGATGCAACCCTCCTGATTCACCTCGGGTTTGAGGCGGAAGAGCGCTTCGCTGCCGACGGCAGCCTGCCGGATCCGGCCAGCTCCGACATTCGCGAGATGCAAATTATTCTCGATTTGATCCGGTCCCAGCTCCAGAAGGATCCGCAGTACTGGCATCGCATGGTTGAAAACATCAAGGGTGTCAGCGAAGAAACGACCACCGGAGTCCACCGCCTCTATGAACGGGCCAAGAAAGAGACCCTTCTCTTCCCCGCGATCAACGTCAACGACAGTGTGACCAAGTCGAAATTCGACAACATCTACGGTTGCCGCCATTCCCTCCCGGATGCGATCTGCCGAGCCACCGACATCATGATCGGCGGCAAGACCGTGGTCGTTTGCGGTTTCGGTGAAGTCGGCAAGGGATGCGCTCAAGCGCTGCGGGGCCAGGGTGCCCGCGTGATCATCACCGAAGTAGACCCCATTTGCGCCTTGCAGGCCGTCATGGAAGGCTATCAGGTTCTTCGCCTCGAAGACGTCGTCGACCAGGCCGACATCTTCGTTACGGCCACCGGAAACTGCGGCGTTATCCTCGCCAGCCAGATGGCTCAGATGAAAGACAAAGCGGTCGTCTGTAACATCGGGCACTTCGACAACGAGATCGACATGGCCGGACTCGAGAAGCTCCCGGGAACCCGCAAGGAAAACATCAAGCCCCAGGTTGATCTCTGGCACTTCCCTTCGGGGAACGCAATCATCATTCTGTCCGAGGGGCGCCTCTGCAACCTCGGGAATGCAACCGGCCACCCCAGCTTCGTGATGAGCAACAGTTTCTCAAACCAGGTCCTCGCCCAGATCGAACTGTGGGTCCACTCCGACCGCTATGAAAGCAAGGTCTACGTGCTCCCCAAGTACCTGGACGAGAAGGTCGCCCGCCTTCACCTGGAACAGCTCGGAGTCGGGCTGACGACTCTCCGCCAAGAACAGGCTGATTACATCGGCGTCTCGGTCGAAGGACCCTACAAGCCGGATCACTACCGCTATTAGGCTGGAAGACCGTCCCGAGCTGACGATCAGAGGAGCCGGCACTGACCCCGGTCAACCGCCGGCTTCTGACGCGCAAAGCTTACGGCCAAACGCCGGAGCTATGTCCATTACGCCGCAAGCAGCAGGGACGCTTCCGCCACCTTCGGGCCGCAGAACCACCTTTTAGGCTGCTTCACGGCCTCGTCTCCCATCACCACAAGATTGGCCAGTCCGCAAAGGCCACACCTCAGAATTCTGAGACGAGCCTTTGATCTCGCTGCTGTCAGGAACGATTGCGCTACACAGTGCGGATCAAATCAAGGTTGTCGGCGACGTGAAGACTGGCGCGAACGCGGCGCCGCACGTCATCAGAGGAGAAACCGGGGGCAATCTCGGTGAGCTCAAATCCGACCCTTCCGACCTCAATCACACCCAGGTCGGTGACCACCAGTTCAACACAATGCTCTTTCCCAACCGGGAAACGGCATTCCTTTACAATCAGTGGATTCCCGTTATTGTGGGCAAGCGGTGATGCCACCACCCAGCGTCGCCCATTGCAACCTTCCAGGTGGGTCGAAGCTGGTACGGCTACATCGCCGACCTCGGAGACTTCGAGAGCCTCAACAACGACGACGTCCACGCCGTCCGGGGGCAATTCTTCCTTCCCGAGCTTGAACCACCGCGTTCCATTGGTAATGTACGGAATCAAGGCCTCGGGCATCCCGGGACCTAGTGCTACCGTACCGGCGCCCACCAGCTCCCGGAGCACTCGCGCTGCAATAATCTGTTCGCCAGTCACTTCCATAGCGGATTTCGAAAAAATTTAGTATATACGAATGCTCTGTCGGGGTTCATGCGGCACCAACAGGAGACATCCCTCCAATGAGCGCTCCGGCCAGGCACACCCCCAAGTGGTTGCTCCCTCGGCGGACCGCGCTACAAAAAAAAAGCCCCCGCACTCGGCGGGGGCTTCTAAATAATCCCGGCGACGACCTACTTTCCCACACCGTCACCAGTGCAGTATCATCGGCGCTGAGGGGCTTAACTGCTGTGTTCGAAATGGGAACAGGTGTTTCCCCCTCGCTACGATCGCCGGAAAACCGAGAATTCCGGCCTCGACTGGAGTCATCTCGTTCTCATGAAATGACTCCAGTCGAAACGCAATCTGGAGTGTCAGGGCAGCCACAAGACCCTGGATTCGCCTGAAAGGCAAATTCTAGGTCAAGCCTCACGACCGATTAGTACAGGTCAGCTCCATCCGTTACCGGACTTCCACATCCTGCCTATCAACCTCGTAGTCTCCGAGGGGTCTTCAGCCAGCCTGAGGCTGGGGGAGATCTAATCTTGAAGCGAGCTTCGCGCTTAGATGCATTCAGCGCTTATCTCGACCGCACTTGGCTACCCAGCGGTGCCCCTGGCGGGACAACTGGAACACCATCGGTGCGTCCAACCCGGTCCTCTCGTACTAAGGTCAGCCCTTCTCAAATCTCCTACGCCCACAGCAGATAGGGACCGAACTGTCTCACGACGTTCTAAACCCAGCTCACGTACCGCTTTAATCGGCGAACAGCCGAACCCTTGGAACCTTCTTCAGCTCCAGGATGCGATGAGCCGACATCGAGGTGCCAAACCTTGGCGTCGATGTGAACTCTTGGCCAAGATAAGCCTGTTATCCCCGGCGTACCTTTTATCC
This sequence comes from uncultured Acidobacteriota bacterium, assembly GCA_963777605.1. Taxonomy (GTDB): domain Bacteria; phylum Acidobacteriota; class UBA6911; order RPQK01; family JAPXNP01; genus CAVZRV01. The sequence goes on along the minus strand of CAVZRV010000013.1, from coordinate 177,393 downwards.
GTTGAGCGATGGCCCTTCCACACGGAACCACCGGATCACTAAGACCGACTTTCGTCCCTGTTCGACCTGTATGTCTCACAGTCAAGCGGGCTTGTGCCTTTACACTCTGCGGCTGATTTCCAAACAGCCTGAGCCCACCTTTGTACGCCTCCGTTACTCTTTGGGAGGCGACCGCCCCAGTCAAACTACCCGCCTAACGCTGTCTCCTCTCCTGTTTCAAGGAGCCGGATTAGGTGCACGATACAGAAAGGGTGGTATCTCACCATTGGCTCCACCGAACCTGACGGCCCGGTTTCACAGCCTCCCACCTATCCTGCACATCCAGCACCAGGCACCAACGCTAAGTTGTAGTAAAGGTGCACGGGGTCTTTCCGTCTAGCTGCGGGCAAGCGGCATCTTCACCGCTACTACAAGTTCGCTGAGTCTCTCGTCAAGACAGCGCCCAGATCGTTACGCCATTCGTGCAGGTCGGAACTTACCCGACAAGGAATTTCGCTACCTTAGGACCGTTATAGTTACGGCCGCCGTTCACTGGGGCTTCAATTCAAAGCTTCGTCCCGAAGGACTAACCTCTCCTTTTAACCTTCCAGCACCGGGCAGGCGTCAGACCCTATACGTCGTTTTTTTGACTTAGCAGAGTCCTGTGTTTTTAGTAAACAGTCGCCTGGGCCTGGTATCTGCAACCCCCTTCAGCTCCATCCGCAGGGATTTCACCTAATGAGGGCCCACCTTCTCCCGAAGTTACGGTGGCATTTTGCCGAGTTCCTGAACGAGAGTTCTCTCACGCGCCTAGGGATACTCTCCCTGTCTACCTGTGTCGGTTTGCGGTACGGTCACCTTCGTCCTGGCTAGAGGCTTTTCTAGGCAGTGTGGAATCAGCGGCTTTGCGGGTGTTACCACCCTCGCTATCGCGCCTCAGCATATAGCCTCGCGGATTTACCTACGAAGCCTGCCTACACGCTTGGACCCGGACAACCAAAACCGGGACCGCCTATCCTTCTGCGTCCCCCCATCGCTCATAACGGACTACGGTGGTACAGGAATGTTGACCTGTTTCCCATCGACTACGCCTTTCGGCCTCGCCTTAGGGACCGACTAACCCTGGGCGGACGAACCTTCCCCAGGAAACCTTAGACTTTCGGCGAACTTGATTCTCACAAGTTTTGTCGCTACTTATGCCGGCAGAGTCTCTTGTCTGCGCTCCACCAATCCTTACAGATCAGCTTCGATGCCCAGACAATGCTCCCCTACCACTCTCCATCCAATGATGAAGAATCCGCAGCTTCGGTGGTGTGCTTGAGCCCCGTTGAATTATAGGCGCAGACCCACTTGACCAGTGAGCTATTACGCTTTCTTTAAAGGATGGCTGCTTCTAAGCCAACCTCCTGGCTGTCTTTGTGTTTCCACTTCCTTTGCCACTTAGCACACACTTCGGGACCTTAGCTGGCGGTCTGGGTTGTTTCCCTTTCGACTATGGATCTTAGCACCCACAGACTGACTCCCGGGCTAACGTTTCCGGCATTCGGAGTTTGATTGGAGTCGGTAGGCGGTGAAGCCCCCTAGTCCATTCAGTGCTCTACCTCCGGAACGAAACACCCGAGGCTAGCCCTAAAGCTATTTCGGGGAGAACGAGCTATTACTGAGTTTGATTAGCCTTTCACCCCTATCCTCAGCTCATCCAAGTTGTTTTCAACCAACACTGGTTCGGGCCTTCAACAGGTGTTACCCTGCCTTCACCCTGGCCAAGGATAGATCACTCAGCTTCGCGTCTGCTCCAGACAACTAGACGCCCTATTCGGACTCGGTTTCCCTTCGGCTCCTCCTTATTTTCGGATTAACCTCGCTGCCTAGAGCAACTAGCCGGCTCATTATGCAAAAGGCACGCCGTCACCCCATCCGAAGATGGAGCTCCGACCGCTTGTAGGTAAACGGTTTCAGGTACTATTTCACTCTCCTCGCAGGAGTGCTTTTCACCTTTCCCTCACGGTACTGGTTCACTATCGGTCGCGGAGGAGTATTTAGCCTTACGGGGTGGTCCCCGCTGATTCCCACAAGATTTCTCGTGTCCCGTGGTACTCGGGATACCTAACCCCTTCCATTCTCTTTCATCTACGGGTCTTTCACCCTCTATGGATCGGCTTTCCAGCACGATTCGACTAGATTCCGGAAGTTGATGTCAGGTCCCACAACCCCTGAGACGCCGAAGCGCCGCAGGTTTAGGCTGTTTCCGTTTCGCTCGCCGCTACTCAGGAAATCGAGGTTTCTTTCTCTTCCTTCGGGTACTGAGATGGTTCACTTCCCCGAGTTGCCTTCTACTCCCTATGAATTCAGAAGTAGATGATCCCGATTTCTCAGGATCGGGTTGCCCCATTCGGAAATCCCCGGATCTTAGCTCGCTTGCAGCTCCCCGAGGCTTTTCGCAGCTTGCCGCGTCCTTCATCGCCTCTCCGCGCCAAGGCATCCACCGTCTACCCTTAGTAGCTTGACCTAGAAATTGCCTTTCCGCAATTCCCGGGTAAACTTGTGACTATTTGCCCTGTACACTCCAGATTGTCAAAGAACCTGGCCACGTTCTCTCGTGACCTCGGGTCGAAACTTAATCGTACCTTATCGGCACGATCGAGTTCAACATCGCTTAAAGATTTTTGACAACCGGACGAGAAGGCGACAACGCGAGGGGAGTAGATTTTATCGCACCTGTTAGAAAGGAGGTGATCCAGCCACAGGTTCTCCTACAGCTACCTTGTTACGACTTCACCCCAATCATGGATCATACCGTCGGCGCCTCCTTCCCCGAAGGGTTAGGCCGGCGACTTCTAGTACAACCCACTTTCGTGATGTGACGGGCGGTGTGTACAAGGCCCGGGAACGTATTCACCGCGGCGTGCTGATCCGCGATTACTAGCGATTCCACCTTCATGCAGTCGAGTTGCAGACTGCAATCCGAACTGAGGACGGATTTCTGGGATTCGCTTGCCTTCGCAGGGTCGCTTCCCTCTGTTCCGCCCATTGTAGCACGTGTGTAGCCCGGGACATAAAGGCCATGAGGACTTGACGTCATCCCCACCTTCCTCCGGCTTCTCGCCGACAGTCTCGGTAGAGTGCCCAGCTTAACCTGATGGCAACTACCGACAAGGGTTGCGCTCGTTGCGGGACTTAACCCAACATCTCACGACACGAGCTGACGACAGCCATGCAGCACCTCTTGATCAGTCCCCGAAAGGAACCCACGATCTCTCGTGGTTGCCGACCAAGTTCAAACCCCGGTAAGGTTCTTCGCGTTGCGTCGAATTAAACCACATGCTCCACCGCTTGTGCGGGCCCCCGTCAATTCCTTTGAGTTTCAGCCTTGCGGCCGTACTCCCCAGGCGGAACACTTAACGAGTTATCTGCGACACGGAGGGACTTACCTACCCCCCACATCAAGTGTTCATCGTTTACAGCCAGGACTACCGGGGTATCTAATCCCGTTCGCTCCCCTGGCTTTCGCGCCTCAGCGTCAGTGTCTGTCCAGGAAGCCGCCTACGCCACCGGTGTTCCTCCCAATATCTACGCATTTCACCGCTACACTGGGAATTCCGCTTCCCTCTCCAGCACTCCAGCCCCGTGGTTTCACAGGCCGTTCCCGAGTTGAGCTCGGGGCTTTCACCCATGACTTCCGAGGCCGCCTACGCGCCCTTTACGCCCAGTAATTCCGAACAACGCTTGCCCCCCCCGTATTACCGCGGCTGCTGGCACGGAGTTAGCCGGGGCTTCCTCCAGAGGTACCGTCACTTTCTTCGTCCCTCCGGACAGGAGTTTACGATCCGAAAACCTTCGTCCTCCACGCGGCGTTGCTGGGTCAGGCTTTCGCCCATTGCCCAAAATTCCCCACTGCTGCCTCCCGTAGGAGTCTGGGCCGTGTCTCAGTCCCAGTGTGGCCGTCCGTCCTCTCAGACCGGCTACCGATCGAAGCCTTGGTAGGCTCTTACCCCACCAACCAGCTAATCGGACGCGGACCCCTCCTGAAGCGATTTGCATCTTTCCCCTTGCGGGCTCATGCGGTATTAGCCCCGCTTTCGCGGAGTTATCCCCCTCTTCAGGGCAGGTTATCCACGCGTTACTCACCCGTTCGCCACTCTACTCAGTCCCGAAGGACCTTTCCCGTTCGACTTGCATGTGTTAGGCACGCCGCCAGCGTTGATTCTGAGCCAGGATCAAACTCTCAACTTAATTGCTTAAGTAGTTAGTCCTACTCCCGGTTCTCGCGCTGTTTTCCGCCTGTCTCGTTCCGGTTGTCAAAGATCTCGGCTTGCTTTTCTGCAAGCCCTCATCGGCTTTTTCTGCCGTGAGTTGCTAACTATACGGGTTCCCTACGGCTTGTTCAAGTCGCTCAAAAACCGCCCTAACTAATTGATGGCGCGAGGTATACCCATGATTTCCTCGATCCCCCGCCAAAAAATAATTTCATTTTTACCCCTTTCCCCGACGGTCTGATAGTCGTCCAGTCCCTCCCACCAGACGGTGCGCGACGCTCGCTGAAGGAAGGCAATCCAAAGCACTTAACCGCTTTCCGAGCCCCCTGTTGGCACCTCGTCGCCAGGCCGGTTGATGCTAGAATCGGCGGGTTGGAAAATTTCGCGACGTTCTCCCGGTTGACACCGTTGCTGAGAATCCTTCGTTGCCCCCGCTGCGGTCTCGTGCCGCGCATCGACGAAGACGTTCTGTCGTGCGCGCACTGCTCCCGAGCTTACCCCGTCGAAGGAGGCATCCCCCAGCTCTTCGTACCCGAACCCGAGACCGGCAGCGATGTCACCGGTCGCATCAGAAGCTTTTACGAGTCTCATCCGTTTCCCGATTACGAAGGATTTGAGGACGTCGCCTCTTTGATCGAAAAGGCGCGCGAAGGCGTCTTTGCTCGCCTCCTGGACGAGCAGATCCCGTTCGGCGCGCGGGTTCTCGACTGCGGTTGCGGCACGGGCCAGTTGACCAATTTCCTTGGAATTGCCCACCGCACGGTAATCGGAACCGACCTTTCGACCGCATCACTCAATCTCGCCGAGCAGTTTCGCAGTCGTCATCACCTCGACCGGGTCTTCTTTCTACAGATGAGCCTGTTCGAGCCCTGTTTTGAAGACGGGTTCTTTGACTGCGTCATCTGCAATGGCGTCCTTCACCACACCGCCGACCCAAGGGGTGGACTCCAACGACTCGCGCGACTCGTCAAACCCGGCGGCCACTTCATATTCGGCCTCTATCACCAGTACGGCCGCCTGGCGACCGACTTTCGCAGAACCGTGTTTCGGCTTCTTGGCCAGAAGGTGGCTTTTCTCGACCCAAGGTTCCGGCGCCGCCTGGTTGGCGAAGGGCGCTGGGCCGCGTGGTTTGCCGACCAGTACCAGAACCCTCACGAATCCAAACACACCATCCGGGAGGTTCACCACTGGCTGCCAGAATCCGAATTGGAATTCGTCCGATCGATCCCGAACACGCGCTTTTTTGATCCGCTCACCTCGGGCGAGCGCCTGTTCGAATCCGACCAGCCCGGTGGACCGTTGGAAAGCCGGCTCAAGGAGTGGTCGATGGCCCTGCAACCCGATTCCGAGGGGGGCTTTTTCACTATCGTCGCCCGAAAACACTGATGAAAAAAGCCAAGCTCTACCTGCTCACCCTGCTACTCTTCGCCGTGATCGGGACCGTAGTCCTGGTCGCCACGGAACTCGCCCTGCGCTGGAGCAGCCTCTCCGAATCCTCGGAGAAGCGCGACCACGTTGTTCGGACCGACTGGACCCCGGCTCGACTGAAACCGAACTATTCCGGCGTCTTCTGGGGAGTGCCCTTTCACACCAACCGTTTCGGGTTTCGGGATGAGGAAGACTTTCCCACCAAACCGGAACCGGACGAATTCCGGGTTCTCTCGCTGGGAGACTCGATCGGTTTCGGCCTCGGGGTCGAAGCCAAGGCACATTACACCAAAGTAGCCGAACGGATACTCACAAGCGAATTTCCTGGCACCCGGTCCCGCATAATTAATGCTGGTGGGCAGGGGTTCAGTCCCTCGGGTTACTGTGTTTACCTCAAACACGAAGGGCTGGAACTGTCGCCCAACCTGGTCATCGTGGAGATCGAACTCTGCAATGACCTGAGCGACGAGGCCCTCCTTCGCTGGAAAGGCCAGACATCTACCGGACCTGATGCAGTCGTCGGAGGACGCTACCAGGTCAGCTGGGACGGCAACCTGCTCGGCACCTACACAACCAGTAACCGGCTACTCCAGCGCACTTACCTATACACCGTGCTGGTCCGACGGCTGCTCAACCTCTACTCCCGTTTTGAGAAAGACCAGCCTCCGGCGTCCCCGGTTCTCTATTCCCTGGGATTTGACCAGGTCCTCCTGACTCCGGAGCGGATCGAAATCGGGTGGAGCCACCTGGAGGGATCCATCGAAGGAATGGCAGAACTGTTGCGAAACCACGATATGCCGTTTCTCCTGATGCTGATGCCGTCGCGCTACGTCTTCGAGAACGTGGCGGGCTATACCGAACCGGCGCAGGCCCTTTTGCAACGGGCCCGGCAGTGGGCCCGGCAGTCCGGCATCAACTGGATCGACATGGAGCCCCCATTGCGCGAGGCGGGCGGAAGCACGATGTTCTTCGACTTTGCCCACCTGACCGAAGACGGGAACCAGGCTGTCGGACAGGCTCTGGCTCGACGCCTCGCCGCAATGTTCCCACCCCGGGAGAACCAGGGCTCTGACGGTGCCGGGCCGGACCAGCAGGAGTCACTCGAGCGATGACCCGCATCCTCGGGATTTCGGCTTTCTACCACGACAGCGCGGCGGCCCTCCTGACGGACGGCAGGATCACCGCGGCCCTCCAGGAGGAGCGTTTCTCGCGCAAGAAGCACGACAGCGAGTTCCCCGCGAAGGCCATTCGGGAATGCCTGAGAATAGGACAGTGTGCCATTTCGGACTTGGACTACGTCGTCTTCTACGAAAAGCCTTTCGCGAAGTTCGACCGTCTCCTCGAAACCTACCTCCACAACAGTCCCCGCGGTTTGCGGTCCTATCTCAAGGCAATCCCCGTCTGGACCAAGGAGAAGTTGTGGATCAAGGATCGACTCGGCAAGCAACTCGACTACGAAGGCCCCATTCTCTTCTCCGAGCACCATGAATCCCATGCGGCGTCGGCATTCTTCGCTTCACCGTTCGACTCTGCCGCGATCTATACTGTCGATGGCGTCGGTGAGTGGACCACGACCGCACTCGGGCAAGGCTCCGGGAACCAGCTCCAGCTGACCCACGAGATTCGATTCCCCGATTCCCTGGGACTGCTCTATTCCACGTTCACCTATTACCTGGGCTTCAAGGTGAACTCGGGAGAGTACAAGTTGATGGGCTTGGCTCCGTACGGCAAGCCGCTGTACGCGGAACGGATTCTCGGGGACCTGATTTCACTGCGGGATGACGGGGCATTCACGCTGAACCCGGGGTTCTTTGAGTTCGAGACCGGCCTGCGGATGGCTTCCCAACGATTCTGCGATTACTGGGGCAAGCCGGTCAGGGGAAAGCATGACCCGATTACCCAGTTCCACAAGGATATGGCGGCATCGATCCAGCGAGTCACCGAGCGCGTCATGATTCAGACCGCTTCTCACCTGCATGTACAGACGTCGGAAAGGAATCTCTGCATGGCCGGAGGCGTCGCACTCAATTGTGTCGCCAACGGGCGAATCATCCGCGAAACTCCCTTCGATCGGATCTGGATCCAGCCGGCATCCGGCGACGCGGGGGGAGCGCTTGGCGCTGCCCTCGCCGTCTGGCACCGATACCTGGACAACCCTCGCATCATGGCGGAGGAGGGCGACGATCGGCAGCAGTGGTCGCTGGTCGGGAACGAGTATGGGGATCCTGAAGTTGCCGATTTTCTTTCCGGGGTTGGGGCTCGAAGCGAGTCGATGAGCGACGGCGAGCTCCTCGACTATACGGCTCAGCGGATCGCCGACGGCGCCGTCGTGGGGTGGTTTCAGGGCCGGATGGAGTTCGGTCCCCGGGCACTCGGAAACCGAAGCATTCTGGCCGACCCGAGACGACCCGGCATGCTCGACGAAGTCAACCTGAGGATCAAGTATCGCGAGTCCTTTCGGCCGTTCGCCCCTTCCGTTTTGGAAGACCGGACGGCGGAGGTGTTCGAATTGGAGCATCCCAGTCCATACATGCTGCTGGTCGCATCCGTCCGACCTGAGCAGCGATCGTCGGTTCCGGCAATTACCCACGTTGACGGTTCGGCTCGAATCCAGACCGTCAACCGCCGCCAGAACCCACGCTACTACGACCTGATTGAGGCGTTTGCCCGCCGGACCGGCTGCCCGCTGGTCCTCAACACGAGTTTCAATGTGCGCGGTGAGCCAATTGTCGAATCTCCGGCGGATGCCTACAACTGCTTCATGCGCACAGGGATGGATCTGCTCGTGATCGGCAACCACGTGCTGCGCAAGGAAGAACAGCCGTGCGGACTCTAGTATCCTGTCACGCATCATATGACGCTTTCAGAGCCCCGGATACGTGCCAGGACACTAGGAGCATCTACGATCTTTGATTTTTGATTTGGAGATACTTTCACGTGATGGTCAGGAAAACACCGATGAGTCAATCCTCCCGACCTCGAAACCCGGAACCCGGAACCATTTTCCGTTAGAGTCATAACCATGAAACGGGGCATCCAGATCTTGTGGCTGGGATTCCAGCGTGTCGGTCATTTTATTGGGACGATCAACACTTCGCTGATCATTATCCTGTCCTTCTACCTGCTGGTTCTGCCGATCGCCCTGCTCCGGCGCCTGTTCAGCCACCGTCAGGATTCGCCGGGCTGGGTATCCCGTTCTCCACTGGACAGCAAGCACTTCGACCGACAGTTTTGAGATAGCCCGATGAACTCGAAGAAACCCTCAACCGCGGAAGCCTCGGAGCAGGGAGTTCTTGCGTTCTATTTCGAGATGACTGCCCTGAAGAAACTGTTCCGGAGCGGTTGGCTGCTTCGTGGGGTCTCCCGGGAAGACTGTGAAAGCGTCGCCGAACACGTTTTTGCAACCGCTCTTCTGGCTCTTCTTTTGAGTGAGGACTCCCCCCAGGCCCTCGACAGACTCCGGGTACTGGAACTGGCTCTGGTCCACGAACTGGGGGAGATAGATGCTGGAGATCTCACGCCGGCGGACGAAGTGTCATCGGCAGCCAAACACGAGTTGGAGAGCAAGGGTGTCCAGCGCGTCGCCTGCCTCCTCTCGTCGAGGGATCGAATCCTCGATCTCTGGCATGAATACGAAGCCGGCGAAACGCCCGAAGCCCGCTTCGTCCGACAGATCGACAAGCTCGAAATGGCTTTCCAGGCCGCGGCCTATGAGCGAACTTTCCCGCTCGACCTGAGTGAGTTCAAGACATCCGCCCGGGAACAGATTCAGGATTCCAATTTGATCCATTTGCTCGACCGGTTGTCGGCAGGAACCGATTGAAGTCTGCCGGCCGGCACTCGAACGGGTTTGGGTTCTGGAGTTTCGGGGTTCCGTATTGGAATCGGAAATCGAGAAGCGAGAAGCGGGAATTGACGACCCGCACCCCATACGAAATCACAAATCCAATGGTGTGTTGCCCAAACTCCGAAGGAGGAACCGTCTCTCCCTGGATCGTCTGCGCATCCTTTCTCCCACACGGTCCCTTCGCTTCCTCACCCTCCGAACGGCGCCTCTTTCACGTTCTTTCCGCGGCTTCTTCGCACTTTTTCCCACACGTTCGTTAATACTAGATGGGGATAGGGGTTTGGCCTCCGCCGGAGGCTTTGCCCGGGGGCTTCGTGCGCTCGCCGACGGATTGGGCGCGGAGACGAGTCAGATTTGGCGCCGATGGCGATTTCGGCAACACCACCCCAAGATCGCAAATCGAAAATGTCTATTTGGCGAGGTCACGTGCGGCCTGGCTCATTGGCGTGACGGATTCCGCGTCCATCTTGATTTCCCAGACCAAATGAAGGTCTTTTCCAGTCTCGGTCCGATTCACGACCAGGTCGATGAAAAAGACGGGAGGATCGGCTTTGACCGGAGCCCATTCCTTGAAGGTGTAGCCCTCTTTCTCTCCGGAAACGATCTGGGCTGCAACCGGAGACTTCTCCTGCAGCAGCGCAAAAGCCTTCTCCGATTCCGGGGATTTCGGAGGAGGAACGAAGCCTTGATCCTTCGAAGATTCCGAGTCGCTCGATTCGAGGGTGGGATCGGTATCCGCGTAAAGAACCCCCTGGAACCCTTCGTCGCTGAAGCTGATGGTGCCACCCTGGAACTGAATGGCCGAGCCGGTTTTGGTCTCGGTTGCAACCGGGGGCGGCGGCGGAAGCTCGAAAACCTGGTTTTCGGGCGAACTTCTGCTCGCCAGGATACCAGCCACCGGGTCTACCGCGCGGCGCCTAAACTCGTCTGAGCCAAGCAGAACCAGGGCGATTCCGAGGATTCCGAAGATGCAAAACCCAAAGAGCCATCGTCTCCCGGAAGGGAATCCAGTCTCACGTTCCGACTTCCGGGCCTCCCGCAACCGCTCCCGGATCAGGAGAGCCTCCTGCTTCAAATCCTGCGGCGACTGATTCTCGACGGCAAAATCGGGCTGCGTCACCTTAGGCCTCCGATAGTTGGCGCTGCGATTGCTGTTTCAGTCGGCTTTTCTGCTTGAGATAGGCGGTGATAAACTTGTCGAGGTCGCCATCCAGCACCCCGTCAACGTCTCCTCGCTCTTCTTTAGTTCGATGGTCCTTCACCAGCCGGTATGGATGCAACACGTACGACCTGATCTGGCTTCCCCAGGCTATGTCGGCTTTCTGGTCTTCAATTCCCTGGAGTTCGGCACGCCGCTTCTCGAGTTCCAGCTCGTAGAGCTTGGAACGGAGGATCTTCATGGCGACTTCGCGGTTCCGGTGCTGGGAACGTTCATTCTGGCACTGGACTACGATGCCCGTCGGCAGGTGGGTGATTCGAACCGCGGAATCGGTAACGTTGACGTGCTGTCCTCCGGCACCCGATGACCGGTACGTGTCGATTCTCAGGTCCTTCTCTTCGACCTCGACCTCGACGTCGTCTTCGATCTCCGGGGTCACGAAAACCGACGCAAAGGAGGTGTGGCGGCGAGCGCCCGCGTCAAACGGGGAGATCCGCACCAGCCGGTGGACTCCGATCTCCGCCGAGAGATACCCATAAGCGGAATCGCCTTCAACCAAGAAGGTCGCCGACTTGACGCCCGCCTCCTCGCCAACCTGGTAGTCGGTCACTTCTGTCCGATATTCGTGCGCTTCCGCCCAACGCAAGTACATGCGAAACAGCATCTCCGCCCAGTCCTGGCTCTCCGTCCCCCCGGCGCCGGGGTGGATGGTCACGATCGCGCTGAGCCCGTCGTTTTCACCCGACAACAGGGTCTGGGTTTCGGTCCGCTCGATCTGGGACTGCAGCCGGCCCAATTCCCGGCCCAGCTCATCCCCGACTTCTTCCCCTTCCTCCTGGAGCTCGATCAGGGCACCCAGGTCACCCAGGGCCGTGCGGCAGGACTCAGCGAGAGCCACGCTCTTCTGCAACCGGCTTCGCCGTTTGAGAATCTGCTGGGAGCCTTCCGGGTCGTCCCAGAAACCGGGCTGAGAAATGTGAACCTCGATCTTCGCCAGCTCAGCCTGTTTGCCTTCTATGTCAAAGATACCCCCAGAGCTGGTTGGTCCTATCCTTTAAATCCTGAAACTGCAACTGGATATCTTCGTTCAATGTCTTTCTTCCTCCGCGGCCTGCCCACGAACCGCGTATCGGGCCGCGGCGGCCATTGAAAGTGACACCATTATAACCAGATAAGCAGGCCAGTAGCCGAAGAGCAGAAAGGGCGTGGTGTTAGTGGCGGGTTGGATCGTCCGAACAATCTCGGTCTCCTTGAACAGCTCGGTACGCTCCTCGATTTCGCCCCACGGAGAGATAAATGCACTGTACCCGGTGTTTGCCGCCCGGATCAGGTGACGTCGCGTTTCAATGGCCCGAACGGCTGCAATCTGGAGATGCTGCGCCGGGGCCGCCGTATTTCCAAACCAGCCGTCATTCGTAATCTGGACGAGGACCAGTGCGCCGCGATCGACCGCAGCGCGCGCCAATTCGGGAAAGATCCCCTCGAAACAGATCAGCGTCCCAAAGGGAATGTCACCCACTTTTCCCACGTCACCCGGCTCGCCCGCGCTAAAACTACTCACTTCGGCCACGAGTGCCGAGAAGGTTCCAAACAGTCCCGACAGCGGGAGGTACTCTCCGAATGGCACCAGGTGACTCTTGTCGTAGCGGTAGACCATATCCCCCTGCGGGTCCAACAGCAAAGCGCTGTTGTAGTACCCTGCTTCGCCCGACGTCGTGTTATTGAAAAGAAGATACGTACCGTGGATCCTCGCCTTGGCCGACCAGAATTCCCGGAAGTAGAAATCCCGTTCAAAGCGGTACGGGTTCTGCGCTTCGGGGAAAATGACCCAACGCGCACCCTGTCCCGCAGCTTCTTCAAAGAGGCGGGGGAGCGTCTTGAAGTACTTTCCGGCGTAGTGCTCCAGGTCATCCTTGAGCCCGATGTCGCCCTGGCAGACTCCAACCGTGATACTGCCGGCGGGACTCGGATTCCAGACATTAATCCGGTAGAACCCGTAAAGGTTGGCGAGCCCGAACATTGCAACCGCGACAACCGTCAAACGGTAGCGCCGCAACCAGACCGCCGACAGCAACCCGGCATTGACCAGTATGACCAGCCCGGATACGAGATAAACACTTCCCAGGTCGGCAGACTGAATCACCCATGAATAACCCAGCTGGGAATAGCCGACACTGCCCCAGGGAAAGCCGCCGAACGGAAGCTTGTTTCTCAACAACTCCGAAAGGATCCAGAAGCCGGCGGCGGCGAAAGCGGCACTTTCCCTGGACCACTGCGCGGTCCATCCGACGAGAATGGGAAAAGACGCCGAAATCAAGGCCAGCAACAAGACGACCAAAAACAGTGCCGTCCAGCCGAGTGCGGGCGGTAGCGATCCGTAGTGAATCAGGACTCCTGGAATCCAGTAGAGGAGCCCGCCGAAGAAGGCGGAACAGAACAGGAGATGGGCAAGCAAAATTCCCTTCCATCCCCCGGAGCGCTTGACGCAGACGTACAGGTAGGGAATCAGGGCAAACCAGGCGATAGGAAACCACGAGAAACCCGGGAAGGCCAGGCACAACAGGATGCCCGAGACCAGCCCACCGAGCGCGGCAATCTTCATTCGATCTTTCGCAGGTACGTCAGAAAGCCCGCGGCCTTCAGCTGGTCTTCCATGGTCCGGGCCTCCTCGCGAGATCCAAAATCCCCTACCCAAACCCGGTAGTACGTGTCACCCGGTCCCTGGGGCGGCCGTATCCGCCCGATAAACTGCTTGTCTTCCAGTCGAAGCAGTGTCTGCTCCGCTTCTTCCCGTTTCGAGTGCGCGGCTACCTGGATCGTATAGCGCGTTTCTCCCGCAGGAGCCTTTGTCGCAGGTTCCGGCTTCACGGCACTCCTGGAATTCTGGGCGGACCGCTCCCCCTGGGTCGTCGGCCGTGGCGGACTGGTCTCGCGGGCTGCCGGGACGGAAACTCCCCCGCTCTTTGCGGCCTCCGCGGCCGTCGTCTCCACGGTACCCGTCTCCGGCTGCCCGCCAGCCGACTTGTCCCCAAGCTGCCCGAGATCGTCGTAAACTTCAACGGGCGCTCCGGCAGGGGCGCCCGCCGGGACGGCAGGAGAACTTGCAAGCCGTTCCGGCGAGGCCGCCTCTCCCCCTTGGCCGAATTCCAGTCCGGCAAAGTAGAGTCCGGCAAAACAGAGCAGCAAAACTGCGTAAAGTGCAAAGGCCTGACGGGCCTGAAAGACTGGCTTCATGGGAAACGACTCTTCTACTCTTTCTTAGCTGTCGGCTGCCGCTTCTCGAGCAGGGGTGTCAGCAGGTCAATCGGAATGGGAAAGACGATCGTTGAATTCTGTTCAAGGCCAATTTCAGTCAATGTACTCAGGTAGCGCAACTGGATGGCAATCGGCTCCACTGCCAGCACGGTCGCCGCTTCCTGCAATCGCTGCGCTGCCTCGAACTCGCCCTGGGCGTGAATGACTTTTGCACGCCGTTCCCGCTCGGCCTCAGCCTGCCGGGCCATGGCCCTCTGCATCTCGGTCGGCAGGTCAACCGTTTTGATCTCGACCATCGACACCTTGATGCCCCAGACATCGGTGTGCTCGTCCAGGATGTTCTGCAGCCGTGCGTTCAAAACTTCCCGCTGGCTGAGGAGATCATCGAGTTCCACCTCACCCAGGACCGACCGCAGTGTAGTTTGCGCCAACTGCGAAGTCGCGTACAGGTAATTCTCCACGCTCACGATCGCCCGGTTGGCGTCCAGTACCCTGAAGTAAACGATCGCGTTCACTTTGACCGTCACGTTATCGCGGGTGATGACGTCCTGCGCCGGGACGTCCATGGCCACCGTCCTCAAACTGACCTTATCCAGGCGATCTATGGGCCAGAATACCAAAACCAGGCCGGGACCTTTTGCTTCCGGAAGCAGACGCCCCAACCGAAAGACCACGCCCCGTTCGTATTCACGCAGGATGTTGATCACCGAAAACAGGTAGAGCACCAGGATTCCGACGATGATGAATGTTGGTGTAATCATTTCTCCCCTCCCCTCCGGACCGCTCAGTCCAGGACAATGTTCAAGTCCGCCAGCCTTTCAATCGCTTTCAAGTCAACCCGGCCGGCCGGCTTCCACCTCTGCTTCAGATTCAATCAAAGTTGTCGCCCCCGGTCCAAGGTTCAACGAACAGGTCGAGGTTACGAGCCCGGGCCACCCGGACCATTGATCCCGGAGCAATCGCACTACCCGCTGTTGCCCGCCACAGTTCACCGGCGACAAACACCGTACCGCCACCAGTCGGTCCGACTTCCGTTCTTGCCTGCCCGATCATCCCGACCAGCCCGGCCTCCCCCGTAGTCACCTTCCGCTGGTGAGATCGGATCACGAGTCGAAGCAGGAAAACCAAGATCACTGCAAAGGGGATGGCGACCGCGAGTGCGATCGAAAGACCGATCCTCAACTCGGGGTACGGGCTGTCAATCAGGAAGAGGATTCCAAGAACCATGGCAATGATTCCTCCGAGACCGAGTACTCCGAATCCCTGTACCTTGACTTCGGCAACCAGGAGTCCGATCGAAAGGATGATCAGCAGAACTCCGATGATGCTGATCGGGACGAGGGAGAATCCCAACAGGGCCAGTAGCAGACAGATCCCCCCGACGACACCCGGCACGACCATCCCCGGGTGGGTGAACTCGAAATAAAGCCCGAGAAGGCCAACCACTCCGAGAATCAAAGCGAAATTCGGATCGGCTATCTCCGACAGGAGTCGCTCCCGATAACCCATCTCGAGTACGCGAACCGGAACGCCCGCCGTTCTCAAAATCTGGGTCTCTCCCGTAAACCGCTTGATTTCCCTGCCGTCCAGCTTGGCGAGGAGGTCTTCCTGGGAGTCGCCGATCAGATCGATCAGGTGGCCATCGAGCGCTTCCTGCGCCGTATATGACTTACTTTCAACCACGCCCTTCTCGGCCAGTTCGTAATTCCGGTTCCGCTGGTTCACGATGCTTCTCAGGCTGGCCAGCGCGTCGTTCTTGACCTTCTCGAGCATGACATCGTTTTCCATCCCGAATGGAAAGACCGGGTGGGCAGCACCCGTGTTGGTTCCCGGTGCCATCGCGGCGACGTCGGCGGCAAGCAGGACGAAGAACCCGGCCGATGCGGCATGCGCTCCCTTGGGTGCGACATAGCAGACGATCGGAACCTTGGAATTCAGAATCGTCTGAACGATCTGCTGCATAGAGATGCCCAGCCCGCCGGGCGTCTGAAGTTGAATGAGCAGGAATTCGGCGTTGACCTTTTCAGCCTCATCTACCGACGACTGGATGAATTCCGCCGTGATCGGGTCGATCACGCCATCAATGTCAACCTTCAGGATCTCGCCCTGCACGCTGGACAGTGTAAGAGCCATCAGGACCAGTAAGAAAAGGCGTTTCATCTGCCCTCATGGTACCTCCACCCGGGCCTGGACACAACGACAGGTTGCACCGTCAACTCCCCTATAATTGAGGAAATGATTCGCGTATTGCTGTTCGCATCGCTTCGGGAGGTCGTGGGTGCCGGGGAACTGTCACTCGCGATGCCGGCTTCCGGTTCGGACGATCTCACCGCCGGGCAGGTCTTCGAACGCCTGGCAGCGGAAACTCCCGGCCTCGCGCGCTACCAGCTTCAAGTCGGCATTGCCGTCAACCAGAAACTGGCATCCCGGGATACCCGGGTTGCCGAAGGCGATGAAGTGGCCTTTTATCCCCCCGTGAGCGGAGGTGCCCGATGATCGAGTTGACGGAACAGGCCATCGACCAGGAAGAAGTCCTTGCCGCAGTCGCATCCGACGCCGCCGGTGCAGTGGTCACCTTCGACGGAAGGGTCCGCAACCATTCGGCCGGCAAATCGGTGACGCACCTCTACTACGAGGCCCACCCTCCGGTCGCCCTGGAGGTCATGAGAGCGATCCGCCGGGAGGCCCTCGAACGCTGGCCTCTCGAAGGCGTGGCGATCGTCCACCGTATCGGCCGCCTGGAGGTGGGAGACTCGAGCGTGTTCATCGCAGTCTCTTCCGCCCACCGAGCCCCTGCCTTCGACGCATCCCGGTACATTATCGATACGCTGAAACAGAAGGTTCCAATCTGGAAGAAAGAATTCTCCCCCGACGGCGAATCATGGGTTGAGCCGCCGCCCGATCCAACGCCGCGGTAACTTGGAATTTCAGTCTTGGGCCGGTAAGTCACGAAGAACGCGAAGATAGTTTGCTTAATGAAACAAACGGAACCTTCGCGTCGGTACCATTTTTGCGGTTCGGATCACTTCCGGCCAAACCCTCCCGGTAACGCTCTTTCGTAACCTGATCGGCTGCCCGACCCGATCAGAAATCGCTGCGGCCCGACAGGGCGCGGGAAATCGTCAGGCTGTCGACATACTCGATGTCGCTGCCCATCGGAATACCCAAACCGATTCTTGATACTTTCACGCCTGAAGGCTTGATCAACCTGGATAAATAGACGGCCGTAGACTCGCCCTCGGCAGTCGGGTTGGTCGCCAATATCACTTCTTTGACCTCTTCGTCGGCAAGGCGGGTCAAGAGGTTCTTGACCTTCAACTCTTCCGGGCCGATCCCATTGATCGGCGAAATGGCGCCGTGCAGCACATGGTACTGGCCCCGGTAGCTGCCGCTCTTCTCTATAGAAAGGATATTAAAGGGCTCCTCGACGACGCAGATCACCGTGCGGTCGCGTTCTTCGTTGCGGCAATACCGGCAGGGATCCACATCGGAAATGTTGTTGCAGACGCTGCACAGGCACAATCGCGCCTTCAGGTTGATGATCGCCTCAGCCAAGGCTCTCGAGGTGTCGTCGGGGCGTTTGAGCAGGTGAAATACGATTCGCTGCGCAGATTTCGGACCGATGCCCGGCAACTTGCGAAACTCATCGACCAGGGTCTGAATCGGGTCTTTGTCCGACAAGTCAGTTCTCCAATCCGCCGCTTCTGAACGACGTTACATGCCGCCCATCAGGCCACCGGTCAGGCCGCCCAACTGGGAACTGAGACTCTCGTCCGCCTTGCGGCTCGCGTCCTGAACGGCGGCCACGATCATGTCCTGCAGCATCTCCACGTCGTCGGGATCGACCGCCTCAGGTTTGATCGTCACGGACTTCAGATTCTTCTTGCCGTCGATAACGACGGTTACCATCCCCCCGCCGCTCGAACCTTCGACTGCCATCTGGCCCATCTCTTCTTCCATACGCTGCTGCATCTCCTGGGCCTGGCGCAGCATCTTCTGCATTTGTTTCGGATTCATGAAAAAACTACTCCCCCTGGCGGACTGTTAGCCTTCCAGTTTGCGAATTACTACTTTACCCGGGAATTTGTCGATAAAGGACCGGACCCTCGGATCCTCGGTCGGAGCCTTGGCCGGCTCCTCCACATCCGAGTTTTCGTCAACCTCCACGTCAACCTCGGGTTTCGAACCGAGAATACTAGCAAAAGCTGCCGACAGCCGTCCGCGATCCAGCATCGACGCATGGATTTGGTCCCCGGCCGGAAATCGAACCATCAGCCGGCCGTCCGAATAGAGGATGTCGGACGCAGTCTGAAGCTGAGCGTAGAGCGAGTTGAAGCGATCCTTCAATCCCCCCATCAGGGTACGAACCGTGAGCGGACCGTTCCCGAGGTTCATGGACGGCGCACTCCCGCCGGCCGGTGCATCATCCCCCTCCCGCTCGCGATTTGGGGCTGGCGACACCTTCTCGACGGGACGAGTTGCGGAAGGACTCGACTCCGGTCGCGTCTCCGGCGTGGTGAGGCGGGCCGTATCGACGGCGGACGCTGAAGTGTCACGCTGTCGTCTTCCGGCAATCGAGGGACGCGGAGATTCAAACCTGGCTCGCCGGCCCGGTGAGGAGGAAGTATCCCGGCTCCCGCCTCCACCCGAACGGATCTCTCGCAGGACGTCTTCGATGCGGCTCAGTTGCCCCACCTCAACCAGTTTCAGAAGTGCGATTTCGAGGTGGACACTCGGCTGGGAGTGATAGCGGAGATCGGAGAGCGTCCGATTCAGAACATCGTAGAACCGGATCAGGTCCAACTCCGAAAAACCCTCCGACTGCTCAAGGAGGCTTTCCCGCTCGCTGTCCGGAAGCTGGAGCAGGACCGGATCCCAACCGGCAACCTTGCAGACCAGAAGGCAGCGGACCCGTTCGATCACCTTTGTGCAGACAATCGACGGTGAAATACCCGATTCGGCAAGTTCCTGGATTCCCTGAATCAGGCGGGAACGATCGCTCAGGCGAACCGCATCGATCAGGTTGGCCACAACACTCTGATCGACGACACCCAGCAGGGCTTTGACATCCTCGTCTCGAAGCTCCTTGCCTCCAAATGCGATCAACTGGTCGAGAGCTGACTGGGCGTCCCGCATGCTCCCCTGGCCCAGGCCGGCAACCACTCCGATCACGTACTCACTGGCTTTGACCGCTTCAGACTCACAAATCAGCCTGATCCGCTCCTGAATCGCCTTAAAGGGGATCGGCTTGAAATCGTACTTCTGGCACCGTGATGTAATCGTCGCCGGAATCTTGTGAAACTCGGTGGTAGCAAGGATGAACTTGACGTGAGAGGGGGGCTCTTCCAGGGTCTTCAGGAGGGCGTTGAACGCCTCGTTAGTCAGCATGTGGACCTCGTCCACGATGTAAATCTTGAAACGGTCTCGAGCGGTTCCGTAGCGGACCCCTTCACGAAGCTCCCGGATACTGTCGATTCCGCGGTTGGACGCTGCGTCTATCTCGTGCACGTCAACCGAGTTTCCGGCCGTGATCTCGAGGCAGGACGGGCACTCGTTGCAGGGCTGGTCACCGATCCCCCGATGGCAGTTGAGCGCCTTGGCCAGGATTCGGGCGGTCGTGGTCTTGCCTACTCCGCGGACTCCGGAAAACAGAAAAGCGTGGGCGATCCGGCCGGTCGAGAGCGCATTCCGGAGGGTGCGAGTGACGGTCTCCTGCCCCACCGTCTCATCGAAACTCTGGGGACGCCATTTTCGGGCAATGACTTGATAACTCATGCTGATCTGGTACCGACTTCAGCCCGAACCCGAGAAGAGTCATGAAGGACAGGCTTCGGGTTACCTGCGGCACACGATCGGGTCCCCTTAATGCTGCTTCCTTCCGGACCTGACATGGTTCGGGGGGACCGTTGCACAGGGCCCGAAACCTGACAAGAAATAAACCAGTGGAGACTATACCAGATTTGCCCGGGGTTGGAAGGTTTCGGATTTGGAGGAACGTGGGCGCCCTGGATATGCAGCGCTCGTCAAATTGTCCCATTCCTGAAGACTTCGAGTCCCTCACCTTCATCCCTTTCTTCCAGTGCTCCCAATCCCCCGGCCCGCTTGACTTGGCCCCGTCAGAAGGCTTTAATGCTATGCTTCCAGGCTGAGTGCGGAGGAGTACCGAAGTGGTCGTAACGGGCCCGACTCGAAATCGGGTTGTCAGGTGATGAGCTTGGCACGTGGGTTCGAATCCCACCTCCTCCGTATCCCGGATGCGGGGATGTATATGACGGTTGTGGAGAGGTGTCCGAGTGGCTTAAGGAGCACGCTTGGAAAGCGTGTGTACGGGTAACCGTACCGTGGGTTCGAATCCCACCCTCTCCGCCATATCTTTACTCATTCAAAATCCACAACTTACAGCCAAACAATCAAATAGTTGCAAAATCGTTGCCGAGAGCTACGATTTTGGCTGTGAGTGCCGACATTTACCTCCGCAAGAGCACCGGTTACTACTACGCCGTCTGCACCGACGAATTTGGCCACCGGAAATACATCCCTGATCCGGGAACGGGTCGTGATGGGCCTTGAGCGGGCCAAGAGTCAGGGCAAGCGTCTCGGCCGTCCCAGCTCAGGTATCAAGCCCAAGGTGGTCCTCAAACTCCGGGAGGAAGGTCACTCGATCCGCGCGATTGCCGAGAGGCTCGGCGTCTCCAAAAGCACCATCTCCGGGTGAACTGGCCAGAGGAGGAGTGATCGTATGAGGGCTGAACTCCCACTTTCCGTCCTTCAGCTCCACGAAGCCCATGCCGAAGTCATGGATGGCATAAACCCGATTTCGAAAGTCCACTTCGCGGACATCTTTGCATTGCGTCGGTTGAACCGATGTCAGAAATATCTCCAGCTCCACAGGCCTTTGGGCGAACGCACTCGCACACAGGCAGGACAACAGGAAGAGAAGTGCAAACAGGCGTTTTACAGGCATGACTACTGGTTGAGGCTACCGCTGCCACGAAGGCGAGTCAATGCAGAAAGAGGCGGTTCACATAGGTGAAGAAAAGGTGTATATTGTCAACCATGCACCCGGCCACGCTTCAGAAGCTCGAAGCCTTTGCCCGCACCGTCGACTGGGCCATGCCCCATCCACTCCACCAGCGCAAGTTCCAGAAGTTCATCCTCGAGGCTTTCAAACAAGGAGATACCCGCCTCGAGCCAACGGAGATCGAAGAGGCCATCACCAAGTGCTGCGGGAAGCGTCCCATCCACCTTGATGAATGGATCCGGGAGTATCGCAGGGGCATAGAATTATTGGAGGTGGATCGCTTACAGTGAGGTGGAGGCTTCGATGAAGTTCCTTTTCTTGGCGATCTGGCTTCTGGGCGCGACAGCGATAGCGGACATCCATTCCGTCGATTGGGAGAACTGCACCTACCCTTGGACTGAGGGATTGATGATTCCAAATTCCCCGGTCAGAACCTTCACCTTGACCGACGGAACCATCCCCATTGAGCGGCGTGCGGATGGATCCCTTTCGAACATGCCGGTCACTCTGAAGGCCGTCATATACGGTGATCTGACTGGTGATGGGGATGATGAAGCCGTGCTGACAATGGACATCACGACAGGGGGCTCGGCGGCTCCTCAACTGGTTTACATCTACAGCCTCCACGACGGAAAGCGGGATCCGCTTTGGTATTTCAATACCGGCGACCGGGCGGATGGAGGCCTGAGAGGTATTCGAGTCAAGAACGGGAAGTTGGTAGTGGATCTCAACTCGCCGGAGGGGAGCAATGGAGACTGCTGCGCCACCCAGTTCGTTCGGACGACCTATCACTGGAGCCCGGGTGGTTTTGTGGCCGAGAATCAGGAGACGCTCAAAGTCCCAGACTGAGCGAATTCACAAGGAGTGGCCTAGGGCATTCGAGGTGCCGGCAATCTACCAACTGGGTCCATGACCCCTTTATTAGGTACTTAATATAGGGTTTGTGAACCCACCCATGAATCAGTCAGCAGTGACCGTCGGCAAGCGGAAGGCAACGTCGCAAGCCACGATGGAGAATTGCGCTCACGAGACAGTTGCTCCGGAACAGTGACCAGAAAAGACATCTTTCCCAGTCGCTTTTGGTGAGAAATCCCCGGACAGTGGGGTCGGCACCAAGAGCTATCCGCCATTCAGGAAGTTCGGGCTCCAGCGACATCTGGCCCATGCCGTACCCCTCTCCCTCTCAGACACCCATCCGACTCATTGCCGGGTCTGCTACAGCTTCCGATGGGGGTCGGCAAGAATGGATCGCAGGGCTGGGAGGAGCTGCTCACCAGGATCGTCCGTCGTCAGAACGTGGCGTAGATACGTAAACGCGTGGTAGAGAACGTCCTCTCTCGAGGCCACGATTCGATCATAGGGTAATGCTGTAGCAGAGTCGGCAGAGTAGGGTAAACCTCCTGCAATCGCCGTCAGTTCCGCAAGCATTCGATTGAAGTCCCGTTCCGCCCACTTGCCCGTCACGACATTAACGGGGCCGACGAAAGGAATCGAGAGATATCCAACGGAGTTGCCAAAATCCAGCTGCAGCAGTGTTGAGCTCAGACATCGTCATGTAGTGCTTCTTTCCCTTGCTGAAAAGCAGCGGCGGGCTGACGAAGACGGCGGTCTTGATGCGGCGGCCGGAGACTCGGCTGTAGAAGAGGTCGGTCACGGCGCCGGACCGGATGCGAAAGTACTCGGTGTTGATAACCTTCACATCACAGCCGAGACGATCTGTCGGTTCCTTCTGAGTCAGGGCCAGGGGAGAAAGATACTCCTCTCATAGACGGCACTTTTCTGTTTGACTCTTTCAAAAATATCGCCTACTAGTGAGTTATGAATTCTTTTGATAGATTTTATCTGTTTACATCAACTATTCTGATGCTTCTGCTTTTCTGCCCGATGGGCCTGAATGGGGCCGAGACGGATGTTCCTGCAGTGATATTCGATACGGATATGGGTTCCGATTGCGATGATGCCGGCGCGCTGGCTGTGCTGCATTCCCTGGCAGATGCAGGCGAAGTGAAAATCCTGGGAGTTGTTTTCAGCAGCGGGAAGAACCGTTATGGGGTCGGGACGTGCGACGCAATTAACACTTATTATGGGCGGGGCGACCTCCCTCTCGGTCAGTACCAGGGTACCGATGTAGGAGATCATCATAATTCTTACACCGAACAAATCGCCAGGGACACAAAACGTTTTGGTCATGACATTGTGGACCAAGCTCCCGATCTTGTTGATGTCTACAAGTCCATTCTCTTGTCGCAGCCGAATCAGAGCGTAACGATCTGCACTGTCGGGCATCCGCATGGCCTAGTCCATCTCT
This sequence comes from uncultured Acidobacteriota bacterium, assembly GCA_963777605.1. Lineage (GTDB taxonomy): Bacteria > Acidobacteriota > UBA6911 > RPQK01 > JAPXNP01 > CAVZRV01. The sequence goes on along the minus strand of CAVZRV010000013.1, from coordinate 154,140 downwards.
TGCGCGATTCCAAGGGTGAAGAACTGGTGCGAAGCAAGGTGAAAAGGTGGGTAGCCATGGGAATGGGAGGATGGAACTTCCAGGAAATGGGAATGTCTGCCTATTGCAAAGAACTACTCGAAAGATGGTTTAAGCCGTTTTACATTTCACCCGCCGGAAAAGACATTCTAACAGGGCATCGATTGCTGCCTTTCACTCCTGAATCGAATCCTGTCCGTGAAGCCTATCGGCTGTGGGGAAATGGGACAGCGATCACAGAAGGTCGCTCCAGTTGGGACCAGGTAGCTGTTCTGTTTGTGATCAGACCAGAACTCTTCACTATCGAAGATTCCGGAAGCGTGGAGCGGAAGTCGGACGGCCAGGTTGTCTGGAATCCCCGGGTGGACCGGGCGAACCATCACCTGGTTCTGCCAAGACTCCGGCCTGACGAGATGGCCGAACTCATCGAGGAAATGATGTCCCGACCTCCCGGAATGCGCGTTCTCAACGGCAGGAACTAAGTCCAGGAAAAACCGGATGGCCATGAAACCAATATGTTCGGGAGGACAACATTGATCTACTGATCCGAAACTTCAAGAACAGAAGTCAGAATTCAGAATGCAGAATTCAGGAGTCGGATTAAAGAATATAGAACAAAGAATAAAGGATTCCAGAGGCCTCGATATCTGTGAGTTTCACCCATTGAATGATCCCCGTCGAACCGGGGGGCCCGCGCTGACTTGCGACAAAGCTCTATCCGCCCGCAGGTCGGCAAATCCCTGGGAGGATTAATGAGATCACAACTATATTCGATTTTGGTTATCGCAGCTCTGACCCTTGTGGTTGTTGCCTGTACGGAACAGCCACGAACATATTATCTGAGCAGTGCAAACGGGGATGACCGCAACAACGGACTCTCCGAAAGAAGTCCCTGGAAGAGTCTCAACAAAGTCAATGCTTTCGTTTTTGGTCCCGGGGACCGTCTGTTTATCCAGGCCGGAACGGCGTATCAAGGGCGATTGAGCCCGAAAGGTTCCGGTTCAATGGAAGCGCCTGTCCTCGTTGATATGTATGACACCGGGGAAAAGCCGGTTATTGCTGCAGAGGGCAAGTTCTCCGAGGCCTTACTACTCGAAAACCAGGAGTACTGGGAGTTGAACAACCTTCAGCTAACCAATCAGGGACCCACGCGAGAAGAACTCCGTTACGGAGTCCGTTTGCGCTCCTGGAACTTTGGAACCATGCACCATATTCACCTCCGAAATCTACACGTCCACGATGTGAATGGCTCCCTGATAAAGCGTGATTCAGGTGAAGGGCATGGGATCACCTGGCAGATTGGAGGTAAAGAGAAGCTGAGCCGTTTTGATGACCTCCTTATCGAAGGCTGCCTCCTGGAACGTACCGATCGCAACGGCATTTGCGGATACTCCGGTTATCCAAGCGGACGTGGAGAGGAGTGGTACCCGAGTTTGAACGTGGTAATCCGCAAAAACAGGTTGCTGGATATCGGCGGTGATGCGATCAAAATCTGGTCATGTGATGGTGCAGTCGTCGAATACAACGTGGTTGAAGGCGCCCGTCAAAGGTGTGATGACTATGCCGCCGGGATTTGGCCCTGGAATTGTGACAATACAGTGATCCAGTTCAATGAAGTCAGCGGAGTTAAAGGAACCAAGGATGGACAGGCATTCGACACCGATGGTTTCTGTTACAATACGACCTTCCAGTATAACTATTCTCACGACAACGACGGTGGTTTCATGTTGATGTGCGGCGATAATTCCGACACGGTTGTTCGATACAACATCAGTCAGAATGACAAGGCTCGCCTGTTTCACGTGGCCGGCCGGACCCGGGACGTTCAAATCTATAATAATCTCTTCTACATCGGGGAGGATATCGACGCCTATCTCTTCCTCTGGACTATCGAAGGCAGTATATGGCCATCCAGTGTGGCTATCCAGAACAATATCTTCTACTCGGACGGTATGGGTCGGAACAGATTCGGCCTCAGGAGAAAGCAAGGTGAGGCTGATGACGGTACCTTCATCACTGAACCGGGCTTTGGGGGATCAAACAACATTGTGTTCGAGGCGAATATGCTGAAAGGCAATTTCGAGGATATTCCTGAGGCATGGAGAGCCATGATAAACGACCCAAAACTGGTTGATCCGGGCAAGGGATCTAAAAGTTTCGAAAGCGTTGAGGGCTATAAACTGGCACCAGGGTCTCCGGCGATTGGGGCGGGTGTACCAATTGCGGAAAACGGCGGCCAGGATTTCTGGGGCAAGGAACTGAAGACTGGTACAAGACCATCCATCGGAGTTCATGAACCGTGAGAGGTAAGGGGCTCTTGATCTAAGAAGCAGAACACTTTGGACATCTGATGGCGGTTCAATACTGCCGCCGCTGTTCTTCGATCTCTTCCTCACGTTGACTTCGAATCGATTCGCCTCGTCGTTTTGCTAGGTGCTTGATGAGTTTGATCATGAAGGCATTGAGCTGCTCTTCGAGCGATTTCTTTCCATCCCGGCACCCCGTCTCCGAGTAGCTGTATCCATAGGTGAGTTCCAGGATGCCGGTCCGTTTCAGCTCAACTCTTGGATAAGCGTTCTTTCCTTCGTTTCGGACTTGCTGATAGCGCTCGCGGAGACGGATCCCAATACTCTCCCCGAGTACCTAGACTCGGGTTTCCCACTTCTGACCTTCACGTTCCGTTTCCCGGAGAACCATCGCAAATCCACGTTCCTCCAGCGCCTTGAGCGTGGTGTCCATGATTCGGAGGGCTCGCGAACACCCATTGCCTTCCCGGCTTGCACCTTGGCCCAGTAACCCCGCTCGGGTCTCGGGATCTTCAGCTTCTCGCAGATTTTGGCGAGTCCGACGTCCGAGAACCCGTACTTCGGAGCCAACTGGGAGACGGACATCGACCAGACTTCCTCGTACAACTTTTCGCGATCAAAAGTGATGGTTTGGTAAGGCATAGACGCATCGTAAATCGGCCAATTCGCCGCGTCGAGAGCCCTCTGTCAGCCATTCAACCGTGGCTCATCCACGGACGGAAATCCCTCGATTGGAGGTTGCCTGCTCGTGGCTAGTCAAGTCGGGCCAAGGCCTGCGAACGTCCACTAATATTGCATGTCCATTACTAATGGACAAATCAATTTATCGGACAGAAGGCCTCAAATTTTGCATCGACAAACGGGGCGATCACCACTACTTCAGAGATAGAGAGACGTGCCGGGGAGCCCAGCAGCCCCCGACTGGGTGTTGGCTCGATTCCTTGAATCACGCAGCGAATGGGATGATTTCAAGTTCAGCTGATGTGTCTACCTTGGAGAACAGTTCTTCGACTCTTTCAAGACCGTGTCTTCAATCAGATATTCGCTGCATCGCTTGCACTGTGCCACCGGCAACTTCTTGAGGATCACGATCGTGTGTTCCGTGACTTTGAACGGGAGGTCTGTCGTCGTGGCTTCCAGATGACTTCCGCAGACACGACACTTCATTTCTTGGTTCTCCTTGTTCTCAGGTCTTCGGTCCACTCATCGGGATCCGGGCGATATGCCGTCACGACCCGAACATTATTTTCCTCTAAATCGACCGCGAACAGAACGCAAAACCGGGAATCCGCCAAAACGAGATAGCTCGGCAAACGGCGAATCATTACATCAAGGGGATTGCTGTGCGTTCCCTTCTCAGCTGTCGTGCCGACTTGACGAAACTAAACGACTTGAATGCGCAATCAAATGATGCAATTCAGTCAAGTCGTAAGAGCCGAAAAAGATGGCGGAGAGGGTTTTTGGCAAACGGGAAACGCTGAGTCTGCCTGGGTTTCCGCGGACTTTTGGCGGAAGAGAAATGCCTCTCCGCCGTTTTGCCTCCGAGCGTCGCAACAGTCCGAATCTCTGGAAAGCCGCACCAGTACTGCGTCAAACGCTGCATCACATGCATAAAAAAGGCCAAAACCGATCAACTTTCAAACAGCTCATTTTTTCCTTTATCCATTGATTATAAATAGGTTAAGTGCTTTTTCCAGTGTTGCATCAGGAGTCTCCCACCCTCTCCGCCATACCCCCTCACTCAGCGCAACCTTCCAGGTTGCGAGAGTAATCCGGCCTTCCAGGCTGCCAGGTCGCGCAACCTGCCAGGTTGCCTTTTGCGCTCGGTTCACTCCCACAGTCACCGAACGTAGCCGCGGGCGTCGCCTTCTTCACTCGCGAGGCTTCAGACGCACTCCGATTACGCGGGCCGTTCCTTGTTCACGAACTTGGACACCGCGGCTCCGCTGACGCCGAGCAGGCGTGCCGCGGCGGCCTGGTTGCCTTGACTGATTTCCAGAGCCCGCTCGAACAGTTTGCGGCGGACCTCGGCCAGATACCTCTCGACCGAAAAACCGTCGTGTGGTTCCGGAAGATCGTGGTCGGGCTTTCGGGCCAGCAGTTCGATGTCGTCGGCTTCGATCTTCCCGCTGTGGGCCAGCATCGCGGCCGCCCGAACCACGTGCCCGAGCTCGCGGACATTGCCCGGCCAATCGTGATGTTGCAGGCGACGCAACGCCGCGGTAGTAAACTGACGCCTCGTCCGGTACCGTCGTGAGAACGCCTCCAGGAAATGAATCGCCAGCTTGCTGATATCACTGCGACGTGATCGAAGCGGCGGCACCTCAACCAGCGCCCCGACCAGCCGATAGTAGAGGTCCTTACGGAACGATCCAGACCCGACCATATCCCACAGGTTTCGGTTCGTCGCCGTCACAATTCGGATATCGACTGTGCTTTCTCGACCTTCCCCCACCGGTTCAATTACCTGATATTCAACCGCCTTCAGTAACTTGGCCTGAATCGCAAAGGAAAGCTCTCCAACCTCGTCCAGAAAGAGCGTGCCTCCATTGGCCAACCGAAATTTCCCCTGCTCATCCTGAATGGCTCCGGTAAACGAACCTTTCTTGTGTCCGAACAGGATGCTCTCGGCCAGGTCCTCCGGAATCGCCGAACAATTCACCGAAACCAGGGGGCCTCCCGAACGATGGCTCGTCCGGTGGATCAGCCTGGCAATCAACTCCTTGCCGGTTCCGTTTTCGCCGAAAATGAGAACCGGCTCATCGTAAGGCGCAACGGTCACCGCCCGCCTCACGGCATCGATCATTCCGGGATCATCCCCGACGATCCCTTCCTGCTCGCAAATTGCCGCCAAGTCAGGTTCGGGCCGCGAGGTGGCTTCGATCACCCGGTCTACGCGAGACCGCTCAATCGAAGGTGCGCTCGGCAGGGCCAACGCCGACATAAACGGCTCCTCCATGTCGAGTTCATCGGCGCCGACGTCACGGAAATGGCTGCTCTCCCGGAGCACCAGAGGGGAGAACTCCGGCTCCGAGAGATCGACTTCCGTAACCATGGGTGCGTCGCGGCTGACGAACCGGGGTGGGCGAACGTGAAGGAGGCGACCCGGCAGTTCCCCGGACGTCACGAGCAGGATCCAGCAGGCGTGCATCTGAGGGGTGCCGGAGGCCGTGGCAATAAAGACGTCTCCCAGCTTCCAGGCGGCAAGATCCCGAAGGCTTCGACGCAGTTCTTGGAGAATGGACGAATAGTCGGTCGGATCGGGCAGCTCGAGATGCCGAACCGCGACTTGTACATCCGGCTCTTCTTCGGCAATGGCTTCCCTCGTCTTTTCGGTCACTTCCACGGTGGACGGGGTTGAAAACAGGATGACCCGGCGAAACGAGCGCTCTCCGAGCAGGCTCAGAATCGGGCCCGGCTGGCGGCTTCCTTCGACGGGTCCGTCGGAATAGGGGTCATGGAACCCGGTGAAGGTGAGCAGTGTTCCTTGTGCAGTCCGTGGCATTTCCAAATCCTTTCCCTGAGCGCTCCCGGGCCCCTCCGCTGATCTGAAGGGGCTCGTCCGGGAACGCTATGGCGAATTTCGGTTTCAGTCAACCCGGAAATGCGGTCGTGCCGGCCGCCGGAAGCCATCCCGGACAACGGGGAAAACCGCCAGGTGGACCAGTATCTCACCGACCTGGGTCAGCGATCCCTGGATGTCGCGCTGACGGAATCGGAAGTCACTTCCCTCCCCGATGCTCTCGACCGGTTCGACCGCGCTGCTCCCGATGCGACCCATCACTTCATCGGCCGGGACCGGGCGGAACTCGGCTTCAGGATCGCGCGAGTCCAGGTAATATGTCCGGACCAGCTTGTAAAATTTCCGCGCCGAGATTTCAGACGACGAGAAGATGTCGCCACCGGCGAAGCCGTCCCGGATGAAGGCGAGATAGCCGACCTGGCGGGGCTGGTGCGCGATCTCCTTCTGGATCTGGCGGTCATCAATGAAATGCCGCGCCCCGATGTCCCGCATCGAGCCGGTTTCGCTGTGAACGCCCATGCGGGCGGACTTGGCGGCAATGTCGTGCCAGATCATCCCCTGGTCGGCGGCAAATCCCTGCCGCATCTCCAAGTTCTGACTGACGCGCTCGAACTTGTCCCGTCGCAGGCTCGGGTAGGCAAATTCGCCCGCGTCGAAGTGACGGCTGTGCCACCGCCAGCGTCCCTGCTCCACGCACGACACCGGGATCCTCAGCCTGGCAAAGGGAGCGACCACGATCGTGACATTGACGATCCGGTTCTGCTTGGCCCCGACGAGCTCTTCCCCGTCAAAGAGGATGACCCGATGGGGCGACTGGTTGATCACGCCTAATTCGGGGACGTTTCCCGATTCAGAAACCTCGCCGATCTCGATCCAACCCTGCGCAAGGGCCTCGTCGAGATCGAACAGCTGGATGGCACTTTCGGAAGCACCCAGGACGGGATAGACCGTGAGCGCATCACTTGTCATCGGCTCGCCCAGGGTCAACGGATTCAAGACTGATTTTGGAAACTGCATGACACTCCTCCATTCCGGCCCGGGCAGAAAGCGGCCTGCAGGAGGTCAGCTCCCGCATGGTTTCTGGGGGTAACCGCCGCTCTCACCCGGACCCGAGAGCATCTACTGCAGGAGCCATGCCAACTCGATGCGATGTTCGGCTAAGTCATTGCATTTAATAGATTACCTATCGAGTCGATCATCTCCAAAAACATATACGAAGTCATCAACCCAGGTTAAGCATCTTCAACCCAGGTTCACCGTAGCGCGACCTTCCAGGTTATCCTTTTCCGATGAATCTTCGCGATGAATACCGAAACCGCGCCCAGGGCTTGCTTCTTGGACTTGCTGCCGGAGACCGAAACGGCGGGCCGATCCGAATGGCGTCGTTCGTCGCCAAGACTCTCCTGAGCCGAAGCGCTTTTGATCCGGACGACCTGTTCAACCGGTACCTCGACTGGTGGCATACCGATGCCTTCGACACCGGGGAGGTGTTCACCCGGGTCTTCCATTATCTCGAACAGGGTATCGATCGTGTCGAGGCAGCACGACGAACGGACGACGATCTGGGCGGCCTGACCGGAGGGTGCAACCCCGCCCACCGGGCCTCCGTCCTGGCTGCAGCCGGATTCCTCACAGATACCGAGGTTGCCGATTTTGCCCGGGAGGAAGCGCGACTGACGCATTACTCGCCGATTGCCGGAGAGGTCTCGGCCGCAGTTGCCGAACTGTGTCGACGACTGATCCGGGGATTCGACTGGGGAGTTGCGTTGGGAAGGATCCCTCCTGTGGCCTTGCCCGGCGGGCGTCTCGGATTCCCGAGGAATGAACTCTCAAGGGGTGGCTTTGCTCCGCAGGTCTTCGCCGCCGCCGTTCATTTCCTCGATCGGGCCGAAAGCTTCGAGAAGGCACTGGAAAGCTCCCTGGAGTTTGCCGGGCCGGCCAATTACTGCCCGGTACTGGTGGGCTCCATCGGAGGGGCCCGATGGGGAGCAGACAAAATCCCGGCCGGCCAACTCAATCATCGGAATGGTTCCCGCCTGCATTCGACAGTTGGCTGAACGACTCGCTGAGACCTGGTAATGTTCGGGCCCCCTTCAGCATTCCCGGCGTGGCTTTGTGCGGCTACTCAATTGCCGTCGCTGATTCCCCACCGGAAGCCGTGACCGAGAATCCAGTCAACCAGAGCCTCGGTATTTTCGACGCGTTCGGTCGCCGGCCGCGACTGAATCAGTTCCAAGGCCTCCGCCAGTTTCGCGGACCCCGCAGCATCGACCGTGTGAAAGACAAGTCGGCTCACAGTCCAGCAGCTTCGGCGGCAAGAACCTGGAGGAGTAGCCATCAGCACCCGGTTCCCCCCGAAGGCGCCGCAACCCCAGAAGCCCGCTGTGGACAACCACCGGTCGTTCGTCTCCGTGAGCTCGCCCCGATTCCAGAACGGCCGCCCGAAAACCCGTGTAGGCCGTCTCCATAATGAACTGAATCTGCTCGCGCGAGTAGTTCCCCAAGCCACAGGCCGGGGCGGCAATGCAGACCAGGTTGCTGACCGTCGGCGGATCGATCCGGGCAGTCGCCCCGCGAACGGCGTCCTCGGGGGCCTGCGCGAACCGGTTGCCATAGAGTCCAAACGGGCGCCCCTCGTCAGGATTCGGGTCGATCGCCACCCGGCAGCGCCGCTCCGCACCCGAGATGAGAATCGGGGTCGGGCGTCCCACCTCGACTGTGAGGTCTTGGTCGATTCGACGCCCGGAGAGCCTCCTTAAGGGAGCCCAGGATCGGATGCTCGGCCACCTGCAGTTCGTCCTGGGCAAAAAGTCCTGTCGCGTAAAAGCCGAACAGCTCCGAATCGGCAAAGTTTACATGCCACTCCACCGCGCCAGGAGCAACCGGTCCGTAATCGTAAATTGACTTGCTGGCCTCAACTCGTGAAACGGCCCGCACTGGATCCATTTGGGCCGGAACCGGCATCGATATCCAACGGGAGTAGACAATCTCTCCACGGTGCCGCGATCCTTCCGGGCAGGCAATTTCGAAAACGACCTGCTTGTTGCGGTCGCGAATCACCGGTGGGTGCTCTCGAAACAGCCTTGTGGCTTCGTAGGAGAGTCGTTCGATCGGTTCCAATTGCCGTTTGCTCATTCCCCTCCGTCAACGCCGATTCCCAGTCGGCGCGCCCTTGTCCTCACTCCTCCCCGCCAAGCAATCGCATCAAGGCGTCGGGATCCCCCGCGAGTTCTTCGAGCTTCTCCATCCTCCGCTGCGAGGCCGCATCGTAATTCTCCATCAAGGGGAGCTCGAAAATGTTCTCCGTAATCCACTTGACCCGAACGAACGTTCCCAGAACCAGGTTCGTGAGGATCCCGGGTCGATATAAGACGTTCGGGAAGAAGGAGTTGTGGGAGAGATAGCCGTTGGGCATGCTCCCCCAGGTGCCCAGGAAGTATCCCCCGAGCGGGAGATCAAAATCCTGGCGATTCAGTCGCAGGAAAGAGAGGGTCTCACCGTCGGGATCGTCTTCGTCGGATACGAGGAACGGCAACTGGACACAGATCCGTAAGCCGTTCCCCAGGCGCGGGTGAGTGTCGGGCACCACTTCCACGAGACTGGTGGCATCCCCAAACGGGTACTCTGCCGTGATTCCGTCCTCATCCTTGGTTGCCAACACGCAGGGAGGCCGCTGCAGCATCGCCCCGACGCGTTCCATTTCAGGCCCAACAAAGGTACATGGGGATTCACCCTGCGGACGCACGGTCTCCGAAACAATATTGAGCATGTCATCCAACTCGCCTCGAGAACCGGACTTCGGGTGGCTGGAATAATCCGGTTCTCCGGATAACAGATCGGCCATCGTCGGGCACAGCGCGTGCGCCTCCGCCGCCTGGACGGCCACCGCCCAGGAGAAGACGGATTTGATCCACTCAGAGCTTTCCTCGTGCACGATCATGCTTGAAGCCAGTTTGATCCTGGTTAAATCCGCCGGGTCAAGAATCGGACCACAAAGTGGAGAGATCAATGGCAGCAACTCAGGCATTATTTCATTGCAAACGCCTTCATCGAAACTCCGGACGCAGTCCGTTCGAGCATGCAGCCGGTAAATGACGATTCCATCGTCGTCATGGGCCTCTTCAGCCCAGACTTTTTGGGCGAGCCCCCCGCCCCACCAGGTAAAGCTTCGATCTTCCCAAACCGACCACTCCGAGTCGATCTTCGCCGAGTCGTATACGAATTGCAGTATCTCCAGCCCCGGATCACTCATTCAGTTCTCCTTCCAATCTGTCTTCGTTCTGCCAAGGACTCCCCCTTCGATCTCCGGAATCGTCCGTACTTCTGCCGAACAGTCCTTTTGCCTCCAGGCGGACGGTATCCACTCGACTCCTCCCTCTTTGTCGGCAAAGTATCACTCGCCCTTCAGTCTCTGAACTGAATCATCTTCGCCGGTTTCTTCGGATTCTATCCGGATCCAGGTAGTCCTCGGAACGCCGGATCCTCATCGAAGCCACCTGGTCGAAGCGTCCCTTCGAGGCCAGCTCCGAGGCATAAAAGGCACGCTTGCGGACCACCGGCGAGTAGTACTCCTCTCCCCGGAAACGCAGGTTTCGGGCCATCTCCTCGAGTTCTTCGATCTCCGACTGGATCCTGGGATCGTCAATTCCGAAGCCCCGGATCACCTCGACGCACTGGCCGAGCAGGACCGCGGCATCTTCCCAGCGCCCCTGGTCGGCATGCTCGAGCGCCCGGCCCCGAATCCCCACCATGATCTGAATCTCTGCTTCGACACTGCCCTCCCGGAGTCGAGTCCGTCTCCCTGCCCCTTTTGGGCACCGGAGACCAGGGCATCCCGCCGGAAGATGCCGCCGACGAAACTCTCAACCTGATCCGCCGCTGGGTGGATACTGCACCCGGGCTGAAGCATGTACGGGTTTTCGCCTACGATCTCCAGATCGATTCCCGCCCCTGGATGTTCTCCCACCTGAAGCTCCTCCAAACCTGCGGCAACTCCTTCGCCCACCCCTCCACCTTCCGCCTCGCCTCAGCCGACATCGCCGCGGTCCTCATCGCGGCGACAAGGTTCGCCGGATTCGTGGATCGGGAGTTAAAATCCGTGGCAAAGACGCCAAGTTAGGGTGGACGGCGTGCAGTCTCGGGTTGAGTCCCTTGAGCCGGCGCCGCTTCTTTCACATCCTCAAACTGGGTTTGGACCGCATTAACCCAGGTTCATGCCTTCTCCCCGCACTCCTCTGGTCTGAGCTGGAACGGCCCGTAATCCCTGCGTTTCTGCCTCTCACTGACAACCGGAGGCATGGCCTGCGGCCCGGTCTGGTCCACCGTCCACTTTGGGATCGAGTTGCATGTTCCCGAGCCAAGAAAAGAGACAGGAGAAGATCCTGCTGATGCCGAATAATGGAGAATCTTCGACTCGATCACCTGCCGGATACCCGGAGTGTAGTCGAACCGGGTAACCGGCAGGTCCCAACTCGGTCTTCGCGACGGTGCTCTGACTCTTGTGGATCAATGCGGAGTCCATTGCGCGTTTTGGCATCATCGACCAGAATTGGATGTCACGCCTTAACATTCAGGGGACAGTCGCATCGACCCTTCAATGGATGATGACTCGCTTCAACGGGAAGGCGGCCGCCGGGAAGTAACACATGGCTGAGACCAGGTTGAAACTCTGACTGCAATTGAACCCCGAATACCAAGTGGTCAACCGTGACACCGGCATGGTCTACGATCTTCCTGCTATCGCCGCGCGCATGCCATGGACGCGCCAGGGTGGCAATCGAGTCTACATCCCACGAATCCACATGCCGCCTCACTCATTCGTCGTTCTGGGGAGATGACTCGGCCCGACCGCGGGTCAACGCCGCGGCCCTCCATGAGCGGTTCTGGACGCAGTTCCACGAGTACATGGCCAACCGGGACCCTTCTATCAAGCTCGGCAAACCCTCTAATCGAAGCATTGGAAAGGAGATCCCCGGTCCGGGTCCGATTCGGCTGGTGCTCTGGAACGTGCTCAGCGGCACCTCCGGAATCTGGGTGCGCCTGACAGGGCCAGGCGCTGAATCCTGGTTCGACCGGATCGACGATCGGCTTCGCAGTCAGCTCAAAGAGCAACTCTCTCCGCTCGGTGAAGTCGTCTGGCTCCCCAAAGACAGCAAAGGAAGCCTCCTCAGCCTGAGACGACCATCCCAGATCTTCAGGCTTGAAACCTGGCCCGAACTGAACGAATGGATGGCAAGAACACTTGAAAACCTTCTCGGGTTGCTCGGCACAATCCCGGAGAATTTCAAGCCGGCCAAGTCCTAGTACCAGCTGCCGAGTGCGGTCGCCGGCTCAGTATTTCTTCGCTTTTGCTGCTTTGACCCGACGAATCAGTTCCTTCGCGCGCTTTGAAGGGCCTTTGGTGCGGAAAGCCTGACGATGACCTTCGGCGTAAGGTGATTTGTCGCCCTCCAACTGCGGAGTCGAAGTTCTCCATCTCGGCCCAGTGGCGTTTCTCCCGCTCCACGCAGCGGACCTGGAGCTTGTCGATGTACTTGTGCTTCCCCTTCTGCTGGACGTGGGACTGGGCCTTGTTCGACTCGTCCGGACGGACGTAGTGCTTCTGCAGCGTCTCGAAGACGGCATCGATCCCTGCCTGGATCTCGTCCGGATCGTCGCTCGCGCAATATCGGGCCAGCAGGAACTCCAGTACGAAAGACGGAATGTTAGTGCCCTTTTTAACCCGGTGGAGGAGGTCCTTGCGGACCACTCGGCCGGCGTAGATGTCGTTGAGTTTCTTGTCGAGTGTATCTAGTTGCATAACGGGTTTCAGGTCTCAACCGCAAAGGCTGCTAAGCGGATGCCGCCAGATTCCGGGCTTTTGTATCCATCGACCGGATCACCTCCTGGATGAAATCGACTTCGCGATCCTCAAAATATGCCTCTCCACATTGACCACAGATCCAGGCCGGCACCGCCTGAAGTGTCAGGACGTACCCTTCCCGGTCGATCTGGAACGGTGCCCGTCCGCGGCGCACTTCTCCGCCGCAATGAATGCATTTCATTTCTTCCTCCGATTCCGAAACCCGGGCTCCCACTCTTCGGGATTCGGAAGATAAGCCGTAATCACGGCCAGATAGTCTTCCTTCGGCGAGCATACAACATGCACCGCTCGATCCCTCTTCCCTCTGCCCTGCAGGAGGCAACTGTGACCGGGCGGATCGGACGGATAGTCTTCGATGACTTCTCCCTCCGCGATGACCCGCTTCACCTCGGACGAGTTGATCATCCTCTCCGGCCGAGACATCTGCCGAACGGAGTGGGCGGTGAAGAGGATCCGCCTAGCCGCCGATTTCCTGATCTCTTCTTTCAGTTCACTCATGGGCCTTTGTCGTTCGTTCAAAAGCGGAACCTTTCGCTTCCGCACTCCAGATGGGGCCCTGCCGTTTATGTACAGGGTCGTGCTGCGCTTGCACCCGGGCGGCAATCATCCGACCTCTGCGGGGTCAATTCCTGAATTCAAATGGCGCCTCGCAACCGATCGCGACGGCCGGCCTTTTCGGGCCAATTCGTACGGCCTATCCCCCTTCGGCATTGAGCCGGTTCATGTGGACGGCGTGCAGTCTTGGGTTGAGTTCCTTGAGCCGGCGACGGGCCGCCTGCAACTGGCCGTCGGTGCAGAATCGGCGATTCTCGCTGAGGGTGAGCCAGACCGCGAACCGGCAGGGCGGTGAAATACTGTCCGGGTTTCCCTCGATCCGATCGACGAATTCGGAAACAAAAGATTCGAAGTCATCCCGAGACTTGAATCGAGGAACTCGGACAACGCCTTCAGCCGCGGCTTCGGCGAAACCCCATCCTGGTGCGACCCCTGACCGGAGGAGCCTCACGAAGTCTGGATCCTCAACTTCGCCGATCGCCGTCTCGGGCAGTCCGCACAATGCCGCCCAGGTGTAGTTAACCCGCGCCGCAACCGGCTCTCCCAGACTCAGAAAGCAATTGCCCAGGAGGAGACGAAGTTCCCAGTTTTCACCGTTCTCTTCGATCTCCTTCTGGATCAGGCGCCGGGCGTTCTTCGCCTGGCCGGCTCTCATGTAAAGCGGTGCCAGTAGGGCCCGCTCCGGGGAGTTGGTCGAATCGAACAGTGTCCGGTTTGCGGCCAGCAGCCGGGAGAAGTAGCTCTTCTCGAGATCCAGAGCATAAACGGAGGGAATCCTGCCGAAGAAAAGGGACGACTCAAAGTCCTCCCAGAGCCTCACGCCGGCCTCCAGGCTCAACCGCCTCCGGGCATGCCGCTTGACGAAGTGCAACACGTCCAGCTCCCATTCCAGGGAAGCGGCTCCAGGAATTTCCGCGTACTGCCGGCAAAGTTCCCCGGCACGGCGAAAATCCAGCCCCACCAAAGCCGACCGAATCTCCTCCCGCATAACCCTGTCTCGATCAAAAAGGTCCAACTGCGTCATTGTTGCTCTCTCCCAGGAAATTACGAAGGAAGCATACGAAATCACAACCCAATTGGCATCCCTTGATCCGGAGTTCATGGTTGATCCGGCGTCCGCGAGGGCGTATGTTGTTCCGGAGTCCCGGAGTGACGTATCGAAAATAGCCCAAGTTTCAACCCTGGGTCATCGTCGGCCGATTACCCCGTCCCCAGTCCCGGAGGGACGGCCGAGGTACGCGTTACGTCGTCCCTTTCGATTCCCGGTTCCACGAGGAGCAGGTCCATGAGGGGTTGGTCGCAGGAGGGGTAGCAAACATGACGGTTCGGTCGTCCCTCCGGGACTTTCTCCTCGATTGCTGCCCCCGGACCCAGGGTTGAAACCCTGGGCTATTTTCGGGCGCACCTCCGGTGCTGATTCCACCAATTTTGGCAGTGCCTCCGGTGCTAATCCATCATTCCGCTGTGCCTCCGGCGCTGATCCAGGGATGTCCAGACTCCGGTGACCCAGGGACGTGCAGGCAAATTCTAGAGTGGAAGCTTTCGCTGTCCGCACTCCACATTCGGCTTTTAGGAACCTCCGGGGATCGGGGCAACGGGGAGGGTCGCGAGCTGGTTGGGGCGGACGAGGAGGATTGTGGCGGCTACGGGTCCCGATGTCGTGGCACGGATGTAGCCGTTGAAAGCGGTCCAGTCTACGGTCGGCGCCCAATCCAGTTCGGTGACGAAAACGGCCTTGTGCCCGTTCGGGGCGATCGCATTTTCGCCGGACAACTCCACCGTTGCCAGCTTCAAGCCGGCCCCATTGAAAAGTTCCATCGACACTTCCAGCGGGACGTCCCCCGGATTCATCAGGGCCAAGCCGGTATCAACCTCGAGTTCAGAACTGGTCTTAACCGGAGCCATGAAACCGTCCGTCAAAATTGGACTTTCCCCGACTCCAGCGACCCCGATACTGCCCCCGTAGCGAACCACGCCTCCAAGCGGCCGGTCGGCGACGACTTTGACCGAACCGGTCGTCAGCGGGCCTTCACCGGATGTTTGGAGGACACCCATTCCTCCCGCCGGGATAAGAAACTGGCTCGCGAGCCCTCGTCCAGCTCCAACGGAACTGCTTGCGATTGGGAGCCCTTGATCGTCGAGCAGGAGGACCTCTGCCGTGACCGCAGACTGGTCGTTCGGATTGACCAGCAGGATCTGGCTGCTGACGTTCGTTTCGCCTTCACGTCCATTTCCGAATTGGGCGAACAGGAGTTCGGTGGTTCCCTCCCCGACCGGCTGAGCGGATTCGCCGGCTACGGGGATGACCGGCATGGTCGCATATTCCCCGGAAGTCGTCTGAATCACCGTCACCGACACCGCGTCAGTCGGAAGCCCCTTCACCAGTCCCTGGAAGTTTGATAGATCCACCGTTTCATCCCAATCGATCTCGTTGATAAACCGGGCAAGATGGCCGTTGGGCGGCAACACCAGTTGAGCCCTTGCCAACTCGCTCCCGTCCACGCCCAGCAGAGTCAAATCCACCCGGGTTTCCGACTTCGCCCGCCCGGCAACCGCGATTCCGGAGTTGAGACCGCCGGCCGAATGGCGCTCAACCGGGGCCACGAACCCGCCCGCTGACGATTCTCCCGCCGCAACACCTGCCATTCCCCGGGGGCTGTCCAGCAAGATCGCTCCCTGAACCGGGAGGGTCGAATAGACTCCAGCAGATCCGACCCGAAGCGAGCCCGAGCCAGCCGTCTGAAAGGAACTGAATCCGCCGGCGGGAATGTCCATTACGAGGTCTTCCGCCGTCATCGGCCCGCTCTCCTCTTCGACCGGGAGCACCTCCCCGCCGTCATCCCGGAAGAACCCGGCAACATGCACATCGTTCGCCGGGTCCGGATTAAACAGGAGAAGCCGGCTGCTCAACTCGTTCTCGCCGTAGCCAAACTGGGCAAACACGCGTTCAACGCCAACTTCGCGCAGGGCGAACAAGCCGTCTGGCGTACCAAACAGGGGGACGGGGGTTTCGAGAGGCAGAACCGTCATCACGCTTCCTTGCGACAGCGACAGCGCCGTTCCCGGACCAGGTAGACCTGCATCCAACAATTCCAGGTCGAGGGACTCGGGGTCCCCTCCGGCACCCTTGATTTTCCAGACACTGGGCCGAGTGAGCTCGCCAATGTCACCAAAATCGAGCTGCCGATAACCGCCCGCGTACAACACTGAAGAGTTCGCCCGATCGATTGCAGCCCGGAAGACGTAGGCACCGTCATTCAAGCCCAGGAGATCCCAGCCGCCGGGAGAACCAGAATTGAAATGGGGCCAGTTCCACTGGAGGTAGCCCCCGCAGTGTACGGTGTAGAGGTTGGAATCTGCCACGATCAGTTCGGTGGTAGGGCACAGGTTTTCCTCGGGTGGAAGGAAGGCGGTCCAGCTCTCTCCCTGATCCTCCGAGTGAAAGATTCCGCCACCGTTGGTGGCCGCCCAAAGCGTCCCGGGATGCTCGGGATCGAAGGCCAATCGGTCGATCCAGAGGACCGTCAGGCCTTCGTTTGAAGGCGCCCAGGTTTCACCGCCATCGAGGCTCCGGAACACCCCCGAACCGTGGGTTGCCAGATAGATGCTACCGGCGTGAATAGGATCGACGGCCACATCGCTCACTCCCGCAATCTGCGTTGCCGACTCGATGGGAGCCCAGGACGATCCCGAATCCGTGCTGCGCCACAGGCCTTCCCCGTACGCATAGACACTGCCCGGCCTGGAAGGATCGACCGAAATTTGACGAATCGGAAGCCCGGTTAAGGCAGCGTCCCAGGACACACCCAAGTCGGGGCTGCGAAAAATACCCGCCTCCGTACCTGCGAGCAGGATTGAAGGGGATAAGAAGCCGACGGCATCGACTCCGAGCCCCTGGAAACCCCGGTTGCAGGCGGTCCAGTGGTCACCGTTGTCTGCCGACTTGAAAACCCCACCCAAAATACCCACAAACAGGGACGAGTTGTCGGCCGGATCCCAAACCAGGGCCTGGGGGTTGCGACCGTAAATCCCCGAGTTCACCGCTTCCCAGCTTTCACCGGCATCCGCAGACCGGTAGAGACCGGCCGACGACGCGGCGAAAAGAGTCTGGGGCGAATTCGGATCGGCGGCCAGGTCGGAGAACTGGGCAGCACCCAGGCCGTCCGTTGAGCAGCTCCAAGTTTCGCCCAGGTCCGGACTGCGGCAGACGCCCAATTCTTTGCCGGCCGCATAGACCGTTTCGGGGGAGGCGGGATTGAACGCGAGTCGCTCGACGCCGAAGGGGCCCCGGGGGGTCCAGGTGGCGCCCGAATCGAAACTGACAAGGGGTTCACCTGAAGTGGCCAGGAAGAGTGTCGAAGGCAAGTCGGGGCGAATCGCCAAGTCTTGGAGCGTGAGGTTCGGCAGTCCGGCGCTGAGAGGCACCCAGTCCAGTCCGCCATTGGTACTTCGAAAAAGTCCGTGATTGTAGATCAAGGCATACACAATCGCGGAACGAGCCGGGTCCACAACGACCGATATGATTGTCCCGCCCGGAAGACCGTTGTTGACTTCCGTCCAGGTCTCCCCGAAATCAGCGCTGCGGAAAACGCCGGCGTGACTGGTTCCCAGGTAGACGATGGAACCGTCCGTGGGATCGACCGCAACCGAGGTGGCGTCTCGAGCCGCCAGCCTTCCCCCGAGCCAGTGCTCTCCCCCATCGAAGCTTCGGTAGAACGGGCTGCCGCTGATTTTCACGGGAGAACCAGTGACAAACGGGATTCTCACCGTGGAAGCATAGAGAACGGGCACGGGTTCTGTCGCCGTGGCGAGATCGGTCACCAGAGCACCCGGGGGCCCAATGGGAACCCACCAGTCGGCAGCATGAAGCCCCCCAACTCCAGCCAGGCCAACAGCTGCAACCAAAAGGATTCGACAGAGGGACTCAAGGCGGATGGGAGGAATGCCGTAGCTTCTTAACATCGCTACCTCCTCGCTTCGCTGATCGTGGCCGTGACAGCCGCGGCGCGCCTGAATGCGGGACCGGATCATGCGAATATACTTCTTTGACAAACGAAGTAGGGGGCTATATTAACTCCCTTAATCCTAAATGTGTAGGATTAATTCAAGATATCGACACACAAAGGAGGGATCGCGGGCGGAACTCCATCAGAAACTCGCCCTCAGTTCGCCGTAGGCTCCCGATCCCGACGTCTTCGTACGAACTTCCGGCTGTTCCGAAGAACTTGTAGACGGAGACCGACAACCTCAGGTTGCTGCGCAGGTCGAAGTTGAGCCAGGGATTGACGAAGACGGCTGCGTGGTTGAGAACGGCCAGCGACTTGAAGGTCAGCTCGGTTTTTCGGGCAACCGGGTAGGAGACCTCACCGTAGAGACTGTCCCGGTCGGCCGCCAGGGTTTCCCCGACATTGAACGCCATCATGTCGTTCAGGTCGATCGGAACGCCCCCGGGCCGCCCGTCACCCTGCCGCATGTACTCGAGAATCAAACGGAGACGTGACTCAAACGTGCGCTCGACTCCCGCCAGGAAGCGCAGATGGTTGCGAATGAATTCGGGCGGGACATCGTTTCCGGGCCGGTCCTGGATGAACGCGATCCCGGCCTCTCCGTAAATTTGTGTCCCCTGAATTTCGCGGACGAACTCTCCCGAAACCTGGTTCCACCGGTAGTCGGACTCGAAGTCGGAGACTGAGGCCCCCTCCCACAGACGGTCAAGACCCGCAGGATGTGTTCATGGCGTTCCAGTTCACCCGGGGCCTTGCCACCGACGTGAACTGAAGTGCCAACTTGCCGGACTCCGCCCGGTTCTCCAACCGGGCCAGGTACGCGGGAATCCCTCGGGGCACCACCAGCACCTGAAAATCAGACTCCGACGACAGCCGGAACCCGACGCGGGCGGCGTCGAATCCGTCCGGCTCATAGGTCGGGTCGAGCGGGTTCTTCCGGTTGAGAAGATCGGTGGGATCATACGAATAACCGACTCCCGTCTCAATCTTCTGACGCCCCAATCGAAAGAAAAGCCGGCCCGCGTTGACGTTTCCGTAGGCTTCCTGAACGTAGAGATCCCCTTCGGCTTGACCAACCAGGTAATCGCCAGTCCCGGGCCTTCCACTCACCGGGTCGTCGGGGATCAACTCGTCCCGAACGTGCCAGGGCATGAACGGAACGTAGTCCAACGTTTTCGTTCCGATCAGCATTCGCCCGACGACTCCGACCTTGAAATCGAGGTGCTCGTTGACGGTGGCAAAGGTACGGAACGTAGCCCGGTTGGTGTTGAGCCACCACTCGCGCTGCTTCTCCCGGAGTTCCTCGAAATGCATGACACTGTCGAGAAACCCGTGAAACTCCAGAGAACGGAACGTCGGCCCTGCACCCTTGTTTGCCGCTGGAGAAGATTCCTCGGACCCGGTCTCCTCGGCCGGGCCTTCTGATTCGGGCAGAGACCCGGGCGATCCCGGGTCACCGGCCAACTCCGGGTTCGGCTTGGCCTGCGCAGAATCCTGCAGGCAAGCATTCGGAACGACGACCGCTTGAGATTCTCCGCGCACGTGGACCGTTCCGGCCACGAGCACCCCCAGCAGCAGCGCCCACTCTCCCAACTTCAACATCGCTCGCATTCTAGACAAAGAGTCAAAAGGGAGCTATCCATGACTTGTTGCCAGTTGCCCCGCAGGTCCGTTCGGATTGGACCAAACGGGGCCGTGGGAGCGATCTCATGACGAAGAAACTTGGACTGGATGAACGCTACCAGTGGGTCCGCCATCCGGGCTACGTCGGGTTCGGGCTCGCCATCGCCGCGATGCCGATTCTGTTGAACTCGGTTTGGGCTTTTCTCCCGATCGCGGCAACGCTGGTGACCCTCCTGGTTCGAACGTCCCTGGAAGATCGGCTCCTGCAGCGGGAACTTCCCGGGTTTTCCGATTATGCCGAGCGGGTCCGGTATCGCCTCGTGCCAGGGTTGTGGTGAATTCGGCGAACCCGGGGGCGCGGCTTTGCCTTACCCCCGGCTCTGTGTTTGGAGCCAACCGATTGAACTCGCAGTCCAAAATCCCCAAGAACCAGGAACCAGGAACCAGGAACCAGGAACCAAACTCCGGCCTTGTCCAGTCTCCAGTCTCCGGCTTCGGTCACGGAAACAAGCAGGGATGCTTATCCTACCGCCTACTTGTGGTAGTTGGGAAACGGCGGTCGCTGATACTTCTTCGGCGGATTCTTTTCGAGCGCCTCCAGGACCTCTGAGACCGCACGCTCAAGTTGGGGATCTTTGCCCTGCCTCCAGGCTGCCGGATCGAACTCGACTTCGATGTCCGGCGGGACGCCGACGTTCTCGACTTCCCAATGGCCATCGAGACCGTAGATGGCGGCATCGGGCGCCGTCACGGAACCACCGTCCATCAACTGCGGAGCGGGGAACGACGCAATCAGGCCGCCCCAGGTTCGCTTGCCCACCAGCGGTCCGACGCTTCTCTTTCTGAAATACCAGGGGAGTGCGTCTCCGCCGGACCCGGCCATTTCGTTGATGATCATCGCTTTCGGACCATAGATCGCGCCGAGCGGGGTTGGGATGTCCCGTCCTTCACGGAAGTAGATCATGTTGAGGATCGGCTGGGTCAGGTAGTCGACGATGTAGTCGGCCAGGGCTCCCCCCTGGTTGAAACGCTCGTCGATAACCGCGCCCTCCTTTTGAGTCTGGGAGAAAAAGTAGCGGTTGAAACTGTCGTACCCAGCCGTGGACGTGTTGGGAACGTAGACATAGGCGAGCCGGCCGCCGCTCAGTTCGTCGACCCGGCGCCGGTTTCCTTCGATCCAGTCGCGGTTGCGCAGGCCCGCTTCGCTCCGCACCGGAACCACGACCACGTCGCGGGCATCGCTACCGTCCGCATTGGGCCCAACCCGAATCAGAACCTGCTTGCCTGCCTTCCCTTCGAAAAAGCCGAAAACATTGTCGGTCGCCTGAACCTGCTTCCCGTCAACAGCCAGCAGGTACTCGCCGGCGTTCACGTTGATGCCCGGCTGGGTCAGGGGAGCCGTCAGGTCGGGATTCCAGTTCTCCCCGTTGTAGATCTTGGAAAAGCGATATCGCCCGTTAGCCACTTCGTAGTCACAGCCCAGCAATCCGCCCGGGATGAACTCGGGGTCGGGAATGTCCCCGCCCCGGATGAACATGTGCCCCACCGTCAACTGGTTGAGCATCTCGGTGAAAAGGTAGTTGAGGTCGTTCCGATGCGCGACCGACCCGAGGTAGCGGGCATACTCCTTCTCGGTCGCCGCGAGGTCGAGCCCGTGCAGGTTGGGATCGTAGAAGAAATCCCGTTCGCCCCGCCAGACTTCGTGGTACATCTGCTTCCACTCCGCGACCGGATCGACTTCGATCGAAATATCCGAGACCTTCAGCGCGTGGGCGCCATTGCCCGCACCGGCGTTGCCGCCCTTGGACAACGCCGAAAGAGCCGACAGATACCAGCTCCCGCCCCTTCCCCCACCTTTCCGGTAAAGAGCAGACTTGCCGTCGGAGGAAATCTCAAAGGCACTCAGGCCGTCGGTTACCTCGTCCACCTTGCGCTTCTTGAGATCGAACTTGTGCAGTGCGAGCCCCTGGGGCCCCTCGGGATCACCCGGTCCTCTGGGCGGGAGTTCCAGCAGGTAGAGCTCTCCTTCCTGGGCCGCTTCGATGCCCACGTAGTGCAGGGACGGAATCGGAAGAGCCAGGATCCGCTGGCCGATCCCGTCCAGATCCACGCGGATCGGCTCAACGCCCTCCTGCCCGGAAGACTTCTCCGAATCCCCCTTCTGCCCGGTCTTGGAATCACTCTCGGATGGCTTGTCTCCGGTTTCCTTTTCTTTGTCCTTCTTCCCGTCCAGTCTTCTTCCCGTCCGCCTTCTCGGCGTTCTCATCGTCGCTTTCAGGAGCCATCGGAGACGGAATGTCGTCGCGCAGAACGGCTGCGTAGACGCTACGCGAGGACTGGAACGGAAAGGTCGACATTTCGGCAAAGCTGAATCCAGGACCAAGGTTGGTGCTCGCCGTGAAATAAAGGTACTTGCCGCCCCGATCGAAGGCCACGTACCGGGCGTCACTCATCCCGTCGGTCAACTGGGTTGCCGTACCGGTCTCGAGCGAGTACAGGAAAACCGCCCTGAGACGGTTGTCCAGGTGCCGGATGTAGCCGATCCAGCGGCTGTCCGGAGACCAGACCGGATCGAGAATGTCCTCGTTGATCCCAAGAGGGTTCCTGTCCACCCGGACCGGCTCTCCCCCGTCAACGACCAGGTACCAGAGCTCCAGCTTCTTATTGGTGAAGGCGATCTTCCTGCTGTCGGGAGACCAGACAGGAGAGTAGTAGAAGGTCGCGGGGAGCGGGAACTTCCGGGCCGCTTCCCTTCCCATCTGGTCACGGACGTGGAGCGCGTACTCTCCGCTCTCATCGCTGAAGTAAGCAATCCACTTCCCGTCGGGCGACCACGCGGGGTCACGTTCATTCACGCCGGGAGTATTGGTGATGTTCCTCGGATCCCCCTTTTCCGCCGGCACCGTGACGATCTCCCCCCGGGCCCCAAAAACCGCCCGGACGCCGGTCGGAGAGACACCGGCGCTGTATATCCGGCTTCCAACTTTTTCGAGCCGGGGCCGGACAGCAAGAAGATCGGCGGCAACGCGAATGTTCACCTTGCTCGCCTTCCCCGAGGCCGGATCGAAGAGATGAATCGTCCCGAACTGTTCGTAGACAATTGCGGGTTTGCTCGACGCATCGCCTCGCCATGCGTTTGCCGACTTGACGTCCATGTCGCCGTCTTTCAGCACCCGGGTCACACGATTCGAATTCACGTCGTAGGCGAACAGCGAATAGAGGCCGTCGCGATCGGACACGAAGTAGACGGTGTCGCCGACCCACATGGGGTAACGGTCGTTGGAGTTCTCCCTTGGGATCATCTCGACCGACGAATCACTCAGACGTGCGATCCAGATCTTGTCAGTCTGGCCGCCCCGGTACCGCTTCCACTCGGGTTGCCACTGCGCGAGCGGTTCATAGGCGATCCGGGTCCCGTCGGGCGAGTAAGATCCCCGTTCACCAGTTGGAAGAGGGAGCGGATTGGGAGTTCCGCCATCAAGACGGGCAACGAACAATCGAGGATAGGGCCCCTGGCTGGCCCGAGAGGAAGAGAACAGAACCTGACCGTCCGGGGTCCAGCCGACCGCGGTATCGGTGCCCGGATGGAAGGTCAGGCGCTGGGGGACTCCTCCTTCGGTCGGGATCACAAAGACGTCCGTGCTGCCGTCATATTGCCCGGTAAACGCGATCATCTTGCCGTCCGGAGAAAAGAAGGGCCCTGACTCCGCACCCGGCCCGACCGTCAACCGAACCGCATCACCCCCGTCACGGGACACGCGCCAAAGGTCGCCGGCGTACTCAAAGACAATCTGCGTCCCGTTGACTGTCGGTTTCTGAAAGAGGGACGTCGCCGGCTGGATTTCCGCCCGGGCCGCCCCGGAAATGAAAAGGGCCGAGGCAAACGCCAACAGGGTGATGACACAGGGGAATCGCTTCATGACAGGTACTTTCCCTTCTCAAAAACCTGGTATTACCTTCCGACACCTCCCAGTCCCGGCAAGCGGCCAGAACTCAAGGAGAGTTGGAGCCCACAGCCTCGTCACGAAGAACACAGTCTAGCCCATTCACGAGCGGCAATACACGGGAACCCGGAACTTTGAAGCCTTGCCCTATCCGGGCGGTGCCCGCCTCCGGCATCAGCTCCACCACCGTGTGCAGCTCCGCCACCAGATCTGAATGTCAATAACTCGCACCCTTACTACAGGTGTGCTAACTTGGTTACAACGTTATTCAATCTACCCGATCCTGGGTTCTCACAAGGAGAAACATATGAGGAAGCATCTGCTTGTCTTTTGTTCTCTCGTCGCGGCAACCATCGCCCTTCCGGCCAGCCCCACCCAAGGAAAGATGGACCTCAAAGCCGGCGACACCGTATATGCCTGCAGTTGCGGGACATCCTGCCCGTGTCAAACGATCTCCAACCGCCCCGGCAAATGCCACTGCGGCACCGACCTGGCCAAAGTGACCGTCGAGAAAGTGGGAGACACTACGGTCGATCTCAAGTTCCCGGATGGAACGCGGACCTTCAGTCGGGTCGGCAAGTACACGTGCGGGTGCGGCCCCAGTTGCTCCTGCAAAATGATCTCCCAGTCTTCCGGGAAGTGCAGCTGCGGCACCGACCTCGTCAAGGTTGGATAGCCTTCAGCGATAGCGTTCGGGCAGGTTTGTGAAACAGGCCCGGTCGGAGCGAAAGTTGAACCGAACCAGGTGGTAGAGGGCCGCGAGTCCGTCGGTCCAGCGGATCTTCTTGCCCTGGAGTCGCCCTCTCGGGGCGTAACGGATCGGCAACTCGGAGATCCGGGCCGAAGTTCGGGCCAGGTAAGCGGTCACCTCCACCTCAATCCCGAACCTCTTCGAGGTCAGGTTCATGCTCTGGACAAGGTCGCGGGGAAAGATCTTGTAACAGGTCTCCATGTCGGTCAGATAGATGCCAGACAGCAGGTTGGAAAGAAAGGTCAGCACCCGGTTGACCGAGTAGTGGAAGGTTCTGTGAACCTGAGTCCCCGAGCGCTTGAAGCGACTTCCATAAACCACGTCCGCCCGGCCGTCCAGGATCGGTTTGAGGAGGCGGGGAATGTCACAGGGGTCGTATTCGAGGTCGGCGTCCTGAACCAGGATCCAGTCGCCGGAGGCGTTGTCAATTCCGCTGCGCACGGCACTTCCCTTCCCCTGGTTGCTCCCGAGGTCAATGATCCGCACCTGGTGCGCTTCCTGGAGTTCCGCGAGAATCGCCAGACTCTCGTCGCTTGATCCGTCGTTGACGAAAACGAACTCGCGCTCGACCGGGCAAGGCGCGGCAAAAAGGCGTTCCGCAGAACGCCTCAACGCCGGGGCCTCGTTGAAAACCGGCACGATGATTGACAATTTCCCCCGTTCTCCTCGATTCTTCAAGACCACGGGGTGGTATGCTAGCGCAACTTGGTCGCGATTCCGATTGAAATCTCCCGGGTCAAACCGGGTCGATTCGAGAAGAAGGAGGAGAGCAATGGGCCAACTCGCCGTCAACGGAGGCACTCCCTGCCGTACTCGTCCATTTCACCCCTGGCCGGTATTTGACGACCGCGAACTGCAACTTCTCGAAGAAGTCGTTCGAAGCCGGCGCTGGTTTTCCGGAATGCGGGGTGCCGATCCGGGCACCAAGACCGAACTCCTCCAGGACCGTTTTGCGGCCTATCACGGGGCGCGCTACGGCATCGCGTGCTGTAACGGAACGGTCGCCCTGGAAATAGCGTTGCGCGCCGCCGGCATCGGTCCCGGCGACGAGGTGATCGTCCCGGCCCTCACCTTTATTGCCACGCTCAGTGCTGTCCTCCAGGTCAATGCGGTACCGGTGGTCGTAGACACTCTCTACGAAAACCACTGCATCGACCCGGCCGCCATCGAGTCGGCCATCACCGATCGGACCCGAGCGGTAATTCCGGTTCACTTTGGCGGATTTGCCTGCGACATGGACCGGATCATGGCGATTGCCCGGCCGAAGAACCTGTGCGTAATCGAAGATGCGGCACATGCCCATGGCGCCGTCTACCGGGGACGGAAGATCGGGACGCTTGGCCACATGGCGACTTTCAGCTTTCAGGAAAGCAAGTCCATGACCGCCGGGGAAGGCGGCATGATCACCACCAATGATCCGGACTACGCCGAGCGCTGCATCATGTACCGCAGTTGCGGACGGAAAGAAGGAGAGTCCTGGTACGTCCACTACGCGATGCCGGTCAACTATCGCCTTTCCGAACTCCAGTCCGCAGTGCTGCTCGCTCAACTGGAGCGGCTTGACGAACAGATCGCCAGAAAGAACCGCGCGAGAAAGTTCCTGGCAAGTGAACTCGACTCGATCGGAGGCCTTCAGGCCGTCCCTGGCGACAGCAACACCGACGTCAACGGACTTTACCTTTGCCTGCTCCGATATGACGCATCGCAGTTCTCAGGTGCCTCCCGAGACCGGTTCGTGGAAGCCCTGAATGCCGAAGGGATCCCGTGCCACATCGGTTACCCCTGGCCGCTGACCCGAAATCCCATGTTCCAAAATATCCCGGAAGGCGCGAAAGGCTGTCCCTATACCTGCCCCTATTACGGCAGGGAAGTCGATCTGGCCAATACGCCCCTGCCGGTCAGCGAACGGATATGCGCCGAGACGGTGGTGATTCCCCACCAGGTCCTTCTCTCCCCGGACGAAGACCTGGCAGATATTGGTGGAGCGGTTCGGAAAATCAAGGAGAACTCCCGGGAACTGGTGGCACATCCATGAGCAGGACACGATTCAGCCTCTATTACCTTGCCTTGTACTTGCTGTTTGGGGGAGGCGGGCTCGTCTTCTTTCCCGGGCCAAGTCTCAAGCTGTTCCTCTCAACCGGGAACTACGATTTCGCCATGGTCAGACTGGCGGGCGTGCTACTGCTCGGACTCGCCATCATCGTGATCCAAGTGATCCGGCACCGGGTGGAGCCGCTTTACCCCACGACACTGCTGGTTCGGCTGGTGATCCTGGTTGTCCTGATCTGGAATTACCGCTCGACCCACGACCCGTTGTTCCTGGTCCTGACCGCCATTGTGGGCCTCGGAGTCCTGATCACCGGCTCCAGCTACCTTTCAGATCGGCGGCAGGCAAACAGGTAGAGTTCGGGATCTCCAACGTCGAAGGCATCCTGTTCACTCGAGGCGAAGTGGGCGATCGTTTCAAATCCGGAGGCATCGAGCATTCTCCCGATTTCCGAGACCGTAAAGACATAATGCTTTGCCTCCCGGGCTTCCTGACGCTTACCGTCGAGAATGGTGTAGCGGGTAACGAGAAAGCCTTCCCGACTGTGGTACTCGTTCTCCAGCAAGAGATGCGCTCCTCCGACTTGGACCCAGTTCCGCTCGTCCAGGTTGGGGAGGAGACACTCGGCAGCCATTCCCGTGTGGAGCAGGAACCCCGCCCCCGGCTCGAGGCAGTTCGCAAGTCGTTGAAAAAAACCAAGTGTGGCTCCGGCATCAAGATAGCCAAAACTGTTTCCCAGGAGGCAACTCCCGTCAAAGGAACCGGGCACTTCGAGATCCGCGAGATCGCATTGAACCGTGTGGATCGCCAGGTCCTCGCGTTCGGCCGACGTACGAACCGCCCGCAGGGCATCGCCGGAGAGGTCAACTGCCGTGACGCCGCAACCCAACCGGGCAAGACCCAGAGCGTGTCGTCCCATTCCACAGGCCAAATCCAGAATCCGGCAGCCCGGACGGCAGCCACACAGGTCCTGAATCATTTCGACTTCGGCTGCAGTCTGTTCCGGTGAGTTGGACCGACTCCAAAGATCCAGGACCAGTTCGTCGAAGAACCCCTGGTACCACTTCGCCATCGGATTCAGGCCTTGCTCCTGGAGGCACTAATGGCAGCCACAATCCTGGCGCTTGAACACTCGCTCGCGAACGTTCTGGCTCAGCAACGTCCAATAGTCTTCGCTCAGGTAGGCGCGAATCGAGACGTAGCAATCCCCACAATGGTTGTTCTTCACGAAATCCCGCTTCATCTCCCCCATGGTCTCGTACTTATGGTCAAACATGGAGCAGGCCCGGTAGGTTCCATCTGGATTGACGACGACGTAGCGCTCGCCGGCCTTGCACCCGGGGGCCTCTCCGTTCTTGTAGAAATCGTAGGTTCCCGAAAGGGTCCAATCGGAATTAACGATCGCACCGTTATTTCGCTTCAGTTCGAGGAGCCGGTCAATCGTCTTGCGCAGAAGTTCCAGGTCCTGGGGGCTCTTAATCGTGTAATCCTCTTCCCCGGTCCGCTTGGAGGTGTACGCACTGTAGGAAATGCTCACTCCCCACTCCTGGGCCTTCCGGTAGCAGTCCTCCAGGACAGGAAGATTCCACCGCGTGATCGCGGTGTTCATGACGATGTTCCCGTACCCGTGCGACTGCAGACGAGGGATCAACTCGGAAAGGTGCTTATACAGCCCCTTGAGGCGACGGAACTCATCGTGCCGTTCGTCGGGAAAATCGAGGGAGATCGAGAACTGGTTGACTCCAGCCTCGATACACTTCAAGTACAGGTCTTCCGTCAGGTCGCTGGAATTACTGACCACGATCAAGTAAGGCATCCCGGACGGTTCCTTGACGGCCCGGGCAATTTCGAGCAGGTCTTCACGCAGCGTCGGCTCTCCACCGGACAACTGGAGAAGGACTGGCTTGAGTTTCCGCTCGAGCCGGTGATAGTCATCCGCGGTCAGGCGTGGTTCCTTCTTGAGGCGCCCTCCATGGTCACAATGAAGGCAGTTGCAACTGCAGGAATGGGTTAATTCGAAAGAAACGGCAATGGGCCTCTTGAGGCTGTAATTGAGCGTCCCCCGAGCAGCCATCCTGGCTGCCAGCATTTTGTCGAGCCTCTTCATCTATTGTCTCTCCATGCCTCGCTCGGACTCTCGTCGAGGCTTGCGACATCTCAATCGAGTGTCACGATCGCATCAAACGATTCTCCGCGCTCCCGCTAAGGGCACGAAGGATCAGTCCCGGCTCCGTTTTTCGGGCCACAAGTTCTTCATCCAACGGCAAGTTATTCCCTTCCAGGTCGAGTCGGACCAGGTTCTTCAACTGAAACAGGGCCGACGGCGCCTGGCTGAGTTGATTGAAACTCAGGTCCAACTGCACCAGATTGGGAAGCGACCCCACCTGATCGGGTAAATCGCGCAAGCGATTATGGCTCAGGTTCAGCTGGACCAAACTGCCCAGATGCTCGATTTCCTGCGGTAGAGCCCCCATCGAATTGTAACTTAGATCAAGCTGGATCAGATTCTGGAGCTCGAAGAACGACCTCGGAAGTTCATCGATTTCATTGAAGCTCAGATCCAGGCTGATCAGGTCAGCCAGGGATCGTAGTTCATCGGGAATTGTCTGTAGCCGGTTGCGCTGCAGGTTCAACTGGGTGAGGCTCCCCAGGCGATAGACCTCGGGAGGAACCTCAACCAGGTCCCGGCCGGACAAATCGAGATTAAAAACCTCCGGCCGCTTGGCACCGAATAATGTCCCAAACAGTTCTTCCCAGCTCAATCCCAATTCCTCAATTAACGGTACGGGTTGGGACCGATCCGCCAGGTCCGCCCGATTGGACGGTCAAATTGTAAGTTTCGAGGGGCTTTGGGTCAAGCAGTTCGACTTGACCGTGGGCGTCGAGGAATCTAGCATCCAATCTCTAGATGGCCAAGCAGAATTTTGCAGTTGAAGCGGGTGCCCGGGTCAACGCGGTAGCACCCATCCGGGTCTGTGACATTGGCGGGTGGACCGACACCTGGTTTGCCGGTACTGGAACGGTATTCAACATTGCCGTTTACCCCTACGTGGAAGTGCAACTTCGAGTAGTGGAACCACTCTCGAACCGGTCCACGATTCGCATTTCAGTCGAGAACTACGGGGAAGACTATGTCGTTGACCGCGAACGGCTGGCCTACGGCAAGCATCCCCTGCTCGAGGCCGCCCTCGAAGTCATGGATTGGCCCGACGAGTTCTCGCTCTTGCTCAATGTCTACTCGGACGCTCCTCCGGGAGCCTCGACGGGAACCTCCGCGGCGGTCTCGGTGGCGCTGATCGGCGCCCTCGACCGGCTCACCCGGGGCCGTCTGACTCCCCACGAGGTCGCCGCGATGGCACACTCGATCGAGACCGACAAGCTCAATCTTCAGTCAGGGATCCAGGATCAACTGGCCAGTGCCTACGGCGGCATCAATTTCATCGAGATGTACGAGTATCCCAGGGCCAGCGTGTCGAGCATCCAGATCGCCAATCCGGTCTGGTGGGAACTGGAGAACCGCCTGTCGGTCATTTTCATCGGAAGCCCCCACAACTCGAGCGACATTCATCGCAAGGTGATCGAGCGACTCGGAGACGATGCCCGGGACAACCCCGTGCTGATTGAGTTGCGCCGCTTGGCCCACGAGGCCAAGGACGCGGTCTATGAGGCCGACTTCGAACGACTCGGGGAGACTATGAATCGAAACACCGAAATGCAGCGGAGCCTTCACCCCGGCCTGGTCTGCCATCAGTTCGAGGAACTCATGGAGATCGCAAGCGATTTCGCGGCTCTCGGCTGCAAGGTCAACGGGGCGGGGGGAGACGGGGGATCGCTGACCATCCTCTCTGACGGGGACATGACCAAGAAGCGCCGGATGTTGAAGGAAATCCACGGGCGCTCGTACTCGATCCTTCCGATCTACCTGTCACGGCAGGGACTGAGAGTTTGGTGAAGGGCTAGAGACCGGAGACAGGAGACAGGAGACAGGAAATTATGCAGCGTAAACGTCACTGTTTGATTGGTTCGCGTGGAGAGGAAACGATTCCTCACGGCAAACTGACCTCTTACGAGATGTCGAGTTCAGCCCGGCTTCCCTGGTCGGTCGAAATGAATCGCCTCACAGGCGGCAAGCAGGACGGGGTCGATCTGGTCACCCTCGACAACGGCCGGCTCAACATCCGAGTAATTCCCACCCGCGGCATGGGAATACTCGACGTGACGATGGGCGACTTTCGGCTGGGGTGGCATTCGCCGGTCCGCCAGGTCGTTCATCCCCGGCACGTCAACCTGGAGTCCCGCGGTGGTCTCGGATGGCTGGAAGGTTTCAACGAATGGCTGGTTCGCTGCGGACTGGAGTGGGCGGGTGCCCCAGGGCTGGATCAGTTCGTCAATAACATGGGAGACCAGGCGGAGATGAACCTGACTCTCCACGGGAAGATCGCCAACATTCCGGCCTCCGACGTCTGGTTCGAGGCAGACCGGGAAGCACCCCATCGTCTCCGACTGTGCGGGATCGTTGAGGAGACCATGCTCTTCGGGCCCAATTTCGAACTGACCAGCGAAATTGGAACTGAGGTCGGTTCGTCCCGGTTCGTCGTCCACGACCGGATCACCAATCGCTCGGCCCAGAAGCAGGAGTTTCAATTGCTCTATCACATTAATGTCGGCAAGCCACTTCTGGGTGACGGATCCCGCTTCTACGGGGCTGTTTCCGAGGTCGAGCCGATCAATGCGAGGGCGGCAGAGAATCTCGACACCTACGATTTCTACCCGGGACCCCAGGCCGGGTTTGTCGAACAGGTCTACTGCATGCGGCCCCAGGCCGACAGCCGGGGTTTGGCAGCAGTACTGCTCGCCTCGCCCGGAGGTGACCGGGGAATCCTCCTTCGCTATCCAGCCAACCAACTTCCCTATTTCAGCCTGTGGAAGAATTTGGCCGCGGAAGAGGACGGCTACGTGACCGGCCTGGAACCGTCGACGGGGTTTCCACACAACCGGAACCACGAACGGAAGGCGGGACGTGTTCCGGTCCTCGAACCAGGTGAGACCCGGGAGTTCAGGCTTGAATTCGAGCTTCTCGAAGGACGGCAGCAAGTCGAAGAACATCTGTGATGTTTGATTTGTGATTCTTGAATTGAGTTGACCGGGTCACTCGTTGAGTGATCTTTGTGGTATCGAGGAATCGAGCTGACTGGTGATATGGAGCTTACGTTATGATGGTGGGTGGAGGTTGACTGGATGAGCGACGAACTGAAATCGGCTTTGGACCTGGCAATGGAGAAACTCGATCGTGCGGAGGGAACGAGCCCTCGGCAATTGACCGACGACCAGAAGGCTCGGATTGCCGACATCCGCTCTCGTTACAGCGCCAAGGCCGCGGAACTCGAAATCGCCACCCAAACCAAGGTTCGCAAAGCTCTCCTGTCAGGCGAGCCCGAAGCAGCCGAGCAGGCCCGGAAAATCCTGGGCGACGAGAAGCAGCGCTTCGAGAGGGCCCTGGAGAAGGAGCTCGAGAAAGTTCGCTCGGAGTCGTGAGGGGCCCTTTATTGATCATCACGAGCCCATGAGACTCATGCGACCTTTACGACTTGTAGGACATGGGAGTCGTGCGCACGAGCGGCGGTGAGATTTGAAACGCTACTCGTGCCGCAGGGCATCCACCGGGTCCAGGGCGGCGGCTCGGCGAGCGGGCCAGAACCCGGCAATTACACCGACACCAAAAGACGCCGCGACACCCGATAAGACGGCCCACAGCGGAGGGACCGCCGAGAAGCCTTGCAAAACATATTTCAGGGCAAGGCCGATGAGAAGGGAGACCGAGACGCCGGCGATTCCCCCGATCACCGAGAGGATTCCCGACTCGATCAAGAACTGGGTCAGAACCTCGATTCTGCGGGCCCCGATCGCCAGACGCACGCCGATCTCCCTGGTACGTTCGGTCACTGAGATCACCATCACGTTGGCAATCCCGATTCCCCCGATCAGCAGGCTCAGGCCCGCCAGGGCAATCGTCGCCAGCCCGATCCGGGCGCTCAACTCGTCGAACGAACGAATGATCGACTCCGCGGTGGAGAGGTTAAAGTCATCCGCCTGCCTCGGACCCAGGCCCCGCAGCCGGCGAAGAATGAACTCAGCCTCGTCACGGGCTTCGTTGAGCCGCCCCGGTTTCGCCTGTATGTAGAGCACCGTCCGATCCGCATCGGAGAACCGTTTCCGGGCGGTACCCGCAGGAATCGCCAGGACGCTGTCCTGCCGGTTTTCGCCGAAGAAGCCTCCTCGCCTTCGAGCCAGCTCCCCCACCACGAAATAGGTGTCTCCAGTCAGCACCAGGGAACGCCCGACTGCCGACCGCTTGCCGAAGAGGGCCCGGGCAATGGAGGGACCCAGAACCGCAACGCGGGCACCCGATCGATCCTCCAACTCGGTAAACGGCCGGCCACTGCTGAACTCGGCGCCAACCACGTCGAAGAAATTGGAAGAAACGCCTTCGACCAGGACGCTGTCGGATTCGTTGCCCCCCGCCCGCGCCGTCACGGCGACCCCGTTGACGATGTTGGGGACAAGGATCTGCACCGACACCGTGCGAATCGAAGTGCCGAGACGAATCAGGTCCCCGGCAAACTCCGGCTTGAGCGGCTTCCGGCCGATCTCCTGCTCGGTCGGCGGCTGGTAGGGATCACCGGTCAGGTGATAGGCAAAAACATTGTCCGTGCCCAGCTCACGGAAGAGCAGAGCAATCTGGTCACGCAGGTTGGAGAGAACGGAGGCCACCAGCACGACGGTCACGATACCAATAACCACACCCGAGATGGCCAGTGCCGAGCGAAGACGGTTAGCCCAGACCGACTCGACCGAAAGCCGAACGGCCTCGAAGAGAGCCAGAACCCATCGCCGGATCCATTTCGCCAGAGCGCGCATTATCGGATTGCCTTACTCCTATTCAATTCTCAGAGCCTGTATCACCTCGACCCGGGCAGCTCTTCGTGCCGGGTAGATTCCGGCAACCACCCCGCTCAATCCGGCAGCCGCCAGGCTCCAGCCGAGCGTTTCAGCCGAAAGAGGCAACCCGAAGCCGAGGAGCCGGCCGCCCAGCGTAAGCGCCGCCTGCGAAACCAGAATTCCCAGGCCCCCGCCCAAAAGCGCGACCTGGGCGGACTCGGCCAGGACCTCGCCGATGATTCGGCTCCGGGTTGCTCCGATGGCCCTTCGAATCCCAATTTCCCGGGTCTTTTCGGTTATCGAAACCAACATCGTATTGGTGACCACCACGATCGCGGCCAAAAGCGCCGCCGCCGAGATCGGTCCGCCAGCCATGCTGATCCGCTGGGATATTTCGAAGACAAATCCCCGCGACGCCTCGGGTGTCAGGATGTCGAAATTCGCCTCAGCCCCGGGTCTCAGCTGTCTGCGCGCCCGCATCGTGACCCGAGCCCGGTCTTCCGCTACCTGAGTCGAGTCACCGTCGGCAGGCCGGGCAAAAACCTGCAGGGAATCCGGTACCGGGTAAATCCGCTCGTAGGCCCGGATCGGGATCCAGGCGTACCGATCGAGCGACACCCCAACCGTTGTCCCCTGGCGTTCCTGCAACCCGATCACCCTGAACCCTCGCCCACCCAGCCGAACGGTCTTCCCCAGCGGGTCGCCCGCCGGGAACAACTCGTCTACGATTTCCGCCCCCAGGACCACGACCTGGGCTCCCGACAGGTCTTCAGAAGCCTCAAAGAAACGCCCTCTCGAGATTCCCAGGTCCCGAATGCGAAACATGTCGGCACCCACTCCGTTGACAGAGACCTCTTCAGCCTTGCGGGACCGGTAGACCACATCGGCCCTCCGCTGCGCAACCGGAGAATAGATCACGTCACCTTCGGCGAAACGTTCCAGAAAGCGAACGTCGTCGCGGCGGACCGGCGGGTTTCGTCGCAGCTTCTCCACCAGTTCTTTCCGGCTGAGATCGCCCGTGACAACCTGGACCACAACGAAGCTGTCGGTCCCAAACGTCTTGGCGCTGGTTTCCCGCGCGAACCGCCCGAAGCCTTCGAGACCGGTGTTGACGACCGCAACGGTCGCGACCGCCACCGCAATCGCGAGGCTCGACAGCCCGGTCCGAAGCGGATGAGTGAAGGCGCTCCGGAAGGAAACCGCCAGAGTGTCCGAAACTGCCCGAATTATTCGCGTCCTGTCCGCCATTCTTGCGTATTATCTCCCGAATCTTCCGTGGCTTCGATCACGTCGGGAAAGTTGCCCGGCTGACCGGCGGCTTCCTGCACGTTCAGTCAGGTTGACCGGCCGACTTCGGGAGCGGGTTGCATCTTCACCTCGGTTTGTGAAAATGTTTGACAACAAGGAGTTAGCGGATTGAGCCGAATAGTTCGTCGTCTACTGGTCTTCCTGGTTCTGCTCGCTATCGCCGCGGTGACCTATCGACTGGTTTCCCAACGCGAAGAGAAGGGAGTCGCCGTCGATGTCGAGGCGGTAGCCCGGCGCGAGGTATTCCGTTCTTACGTCACAGCCTCAGGAGAGATCGTCGCCACGAGATACGCCGACATTGGCTCCAGCATCATGGGAAAGATCGTCGATCTGCCGGTTCAGGAGGGGCAACCGGTTCGGCGGGGTGACCTGCTGGCACGCATCGACCCGATCCAGGCCGCTGCCGAGAAGGATGCCGCGGACAAGCAGGTCAAGGCCCTCAGCGCGGACGTCGAGTCGGCCGAGAGGCAGGTACAGGTCTCCCAGTCCCAGGTGGCCCGTACCCAAGCCGTTTTGAAGGACCGCCAACTCACGCTGGATCGGACTCAGACACTTTACTCCAAGGGTGTTTCCTCGAAGGCCGATCTCGACCAGGCCACTGTCAATCGCGACGCGGCAGCAGCCGATCTGGATGCGGCGATGGCCGATCTGGATCGATCCGGTAGCGTGGTCAACGCGGCCCGCGAGCGATTGCTCCAGTCGAAAGCGCAGCTCACCCGGGCTGCCGACACCTTCTCCAAGACCGAGGTCCGCTCCCCGATGTCCGGGATTGTCAGCCGGCTCCGGGTGCGCCTTGGCGAAATGGTTGTCATTGGAATCCAGAACCAACCCGGAACCACTCTCATGACCATCTCGGACCTGAGCGGCGTCAACGCCGAAGTCAAAGTGGCCGAAGCCGACATACTCAGAATCAAACTGGGCCAGAAAGCGACCGTGACACTGGATGCGGTGCCCGACCAGAAGTTCGGTGGAGAGGTGATTGAAGTCGGAACCAGTGCCCTTAGCGACGTGGGCCTGGGTGCGGCTGCCCGCGAATTTAAAGTCGTCATCCGGATCGACAACCCGGATCCCGGTTTCCGGCCCGGATTGACCTGCGACGCCGAAATTCTCACCGATGAAATCCCCGACGCGGTCGTCGTCCCCCTCCAGTCGGTCGTCCTGCGAAACCGGGACGGTACCGAACAGACCGGTGTCTTTGTTCCGGAAGGCGGAGTCGCCCATTTCAAACCGGTCAAGGCGGGCATCATCGGCGGGCTCGACATCTCAGTGGACGGGATCAACCCGGGAACGGAGCTCATCACCGGTCCTTTCCAGGTGTTGAGAGACCTCGAAGAAGGCGCCCGCGTCAACCCTTCGCCCCCTGCCCGGCCGTGACGTAAGGTTTGAACCTACCCGGCCGTGGGAACCGTCTCTTACTTAGTGGCATAATAAACCACGAATAGACCACGAAAGGAAATCTCCATGCGGAATTCAGCGAAGGTAGTTCTTCTTGCAGCAACCATTTTCCTGACTGGAACGACGGCCTTTGGTCAGTGGCTGGTAGCCCAGAAGGATCTCGCATTTGCCCAGGTCGCCGCCGGGCCCGGCCTCGAAACCGTGCTCACGCTGACCAACCGGGGCGGCCATGAATACGACGCCAAGATCTCCTTCTCGCGCGGCTTGAACGGTTCCGCCTGGAACCCGGTAGTCAATGGGACGCCGGTCACATTGGGCCAACTTCGATTCCAGATTCCGACTGACCAGACCGTGGTCCTGCACGTTACCGGCACCAATACGGTTGAAACCGGGTTTGCGGTGATCCGTGCCATCGACCTCTACCAGGACAATTTTGTTGAAGCCAATCTGACCTACTACTTCCGTCAAAACGGCGTGATCACCGACAGCGTCGGGGTATCGCCGTCCACCGAGTTCTACCTCACCGCGCTTCCCTTTGAGGACTTTTTTGCGGTAGCACTCGCGCTCGCCAACCCCTCCCCGAATGTCGCTCCAACCCAGGTGCTGATCACCCTGATCGACGGCAGCGACGCAAGGGAGGTCACATCCACGACGATCAGCCTCGGCCCCCAAGCCCACACCGCACAGTTTCTCAGTGAGATTTTCCCGGGCATCAGCCTTGGAAAGGGCAAAGTGGAGATCGCCAGCGTGGGACCGTTGTCGCTTCCCGCCCCCATCGTGGGCACCGCCCTGACCCTCGTCAACGGTCAAATCTCAAGTCTTCCCCTGCTTCCCTCCCCGGTGGCTTACAACATCGCTCTGGTCGGAGACGCGGGAAGTTCGATCCAGAGAATCGACGGCACGATCACGCCTCTGGGCGGAAGGCCATTTCGTCAAAGGCTACCTTGCCATCAACAATCTCGACAACCAGACGGTTAGCAACGACTTCCCAGTCCTGGTGAACGGACAGAAACTCGAACAGTTCCTCGATCTCTCCTTCTTCGCGGAGACGAAGTTCATGGACGGAGGTACCGGGTTGATCAGCAGTCCCTACCTGACCATCTACATGGGAGTCACAGACTTCGCGTTCTCGGACACCCAGGTGACGGGGACCTGGGTGATCACCCATCTCGATGATCTGAGCACCGACAGCGGTACGTTTACGATGGACCGGCAAACGCCCTGAACTCCGGGTCAATTGAGGAGTCTCCGGTCGATCCGGTCAGAAAGCCCAGCCCGGCCCGGCCGGCCTGGACCACCTGCCCCTCCCAGTTCACCCTGTTCATCGACATCCCCAGCCCTTACAATTCGTGACAGAATGAAACATAATCGTAGAAACCCAATCTAAAAGAGTGGAATGAGGAGCAAGACAATGAAAAACAAAACGTCCTTGTCTCGATTCCATTTGCCGGTGCCGATTTTCCTGCTGCTCGTCTTTTTTGGGCTGCAGGCGGGGGTGCTGGCGGCTGATTACTACCCTCCGCGGATCAGCTACCTGGACGGCCGTGGTGCCTACGAGCCTGCCGGCAACGTGGATTGGGACGAAGTAACCGTGAACCTCCCGCTTCTAAACGGGGACCGAATTTTCTCCCAGGCCGACTCACGAGTTGAAGTCGATTTCGGGAAGCAGAACTTTCTCAGACTTGGACCGGAGACCGACGTGGCCTTCGTCCAGGTTGACGGCAAGGAAACGGTGCTGGAACTGCACACCGGTGCCGTGATCCTGCGTGTGAACGACAGCGAAAACTTCCGGATCTATACTCCCGCCGGTCCCGTTTACATCAACAAGAAAGGTCTGTATCGCATCGGTCTCGATTCCAACGGGGCCATCGAAGTCGTTGTCCGCAAGGGCAGAGCCGACTTTGACGGATCCCAGGGTACTCAGAGGATCGAGAACGACCAGCGGGCCCTGATCGATTCCACCCAGGGTACGGTCGTCAACGTCAGCTACGGCTACTCGGAGGACTCCTTTGATGTGTGGAGCTCCCGGCGTGACGCCCGCATGGTTTCGAGCCGTTCGGTTGCCCACGTCGGCGGTGTCTACTACCCGGGAGTCTACGACCTTGACTACTATGGAACCTGGGTCAACTACCCGACCTACGGAACAGTTTGGGTTCCGAACGTGTCGGTCGGGTGGGTTCCGTTCCGCAACGGTTTCTGGGTGGACTTCTCGCTCGGATGGGGCTGGACCTGGATGAGCAATGAACCCTGGGGCTACCTCCCCTACCACTACGGGGCCTGGAGATACTACAACTCCCGCTGGTGCTGGCTCCCAGGCGGATTCAACCACTGGAGCGCTGCGCCCGTTAACTTCTACCACTCGGGCGGCTACGTGGGTTGGTATCCCCGCAGCAACTGGAACTCCAACAACACAACGATCATCAACAACACGACGATCATCAACAATGCTTCGCGAAGAGGCTTGACGCTGGTGCGTTCCAACGACTTCAGCCGAACCAGAGTCAACCAGGTTGCTCTCAACCGGATCCCCTCCGAGTTTAGCCGCGAGGTTCGCACCGGGCTCCCCGACAACCTCCGCAATTACAGCTTCACCCGTGGCCAGAACCGGGCGGTCTCCGGTGATCGCGGCACCGTGGGAAGGACTCCGCCGAACGGCGTGGCCTCTTCATTCACGGAGCGCGGATCGACCCGGGGAAACACCGACCGTTCTTATGTACGTCCGCCCACGACGACCCGCAGCATCCCGGAAAGCCGGGCTACCGGGGGACGCTCGCCGGTGCAGACAAACCCGGGTAACTCGCGCGGCGGCGGCGTGAGTGGACGGTCCGTGGCCCGCTCCCCCGACATCGCTCCGGCTGTGCGATCGAGAACGGTACCCAGTAGAACTCCCGAAACGGTTCGACCAGGATCGAATACGACCAGGCCTGCCGTGCCGCAACGAAGTACGACCAGGCCTCCGGTGCCGGAACGAAATACGTTCTCAAATCGATCACAGGATCGTTCGGGTTTCACATACTCCACTCCAGACGCACGTCCGAGCTCGAGCCGCAGCAACACGATTGAACCGTACCGTTACCCAACTCGAGAGATGGTGACACCTCCATCGACCGCCCGTTCCACACCGGCGGTCCCTCGATCGACCGTGTCACCGAATCGCTCTTCCTCGCGCTGGTGGTCAACTCCGAGTTCCCGGTCAACGCCGAGCTACCGTTCCACGCGGCCCGAGCGCCCGAGCCGATCGGTGTCGCCATCGATCAGCCGGCCGTCCCCGGCAAGCCGGCCGAGCCCGTCGATCAGCCGGCCTTCGACCATGTCCCGACCATCGCCATCGAGACCCAGCTATCAAAGGTCAACGCCGATGCCGAGCCGGCCCGCACCAAGCAGGCCCAGTTCGGCTCCTCGCCCCCCGCGAGAGCGGCCTCACTAGGAGCCACGAGCGCTCCTCAGAGCCACTTGAGACTCCCAGCCCGACCGGGGAAACCCGGTTGGGCTATTCCTTTGTCTGGGGTATAGTTTTCCGCCAACTTGATCCCGAGGAGGTTGCCCACGTGACGAAGTCCCGCAGTCCCCAACTGCGTTCCCTGCTGAATGAGCCCGGTGCACTGGTCCTGCCCGGAGTCTACGACTGCCTGAGTGCACGGCTGGCCGAGCAGGCGGGCTTCCCTGCCCTGTTCACGAGCGGATTCGGATTGTCAGCGGCGCTGCTCGGAGGACCCGATTACGGACTCCTGACCGCGTCTGAGGTTCTCGACGCCTCGGGGAACCTGGCCCGTTCGGTGAAGGTTCCGATCGTTGCCGACCTCGACACCGGCTACGGCGGGCCCCTGAACGTCTTTCGCACAGTTGAATCGGCGGTTCGCGCGGGAATCGCCGGAATCATCCTCGAAGACCAGGTCTGGCCAAAACGTTGCGGGCACTTCGGCGGCAAGCGGGTAATCCCGGTGGAAGAGCACAGTGAAAAGATCAGGGCCGCGGTCGAAGCACGTGGCGACTCGGAACTGGTGATTATTGGCAGAACCGACGCTCGGGCGGTCGAAGGCCTGGACAGGGCAATTGCGCGCGGTCAAAAGTATTTCGAGACCGGCGCAGACGTGATCTTCATCGAGGCGCCCGAATCCCTCGA
Source organism: uncultured Acidobacteriota bacterium (assembly GCA_963777605.1). Lineage (GTDB taxonomy): Bacteria > Acidobacteriota > UBA6911 > RPQK01 > JAPXNP01 > CAVZRV01. The sequence goes on along the minus strand of CAVZRV010000013.1, from coordinate 113,740 downwards.
GGAACTGAAGAAAATTCCCAAATCACTGCCCGGGATCCCCACCTTTGCCAATATGATCGAGGGAGGCCGGACGCCTCTGCTGCCGGCTGACGAACTGTCCGGAATGGGTTTCAAGATAGTCGTCTACCCATTGACCGGGCTCTTCGCAGCCACTTCAGCCATGCGGCAGGCTTTCGAATACCTGCAGAGCCAGGGAACGACCCGTGGATTTCCAACCCCGATAGACTTTCCCGAGTTCAAGAAGATCGTCGGCCTGCCCCGCTGGGAGGAGTTGGAGAAGAAGTTTCGCGATTGACGATTGCTGTTTTCGATTGCTGGTTCCAGGAAGAACAAAGGCCGCGCTGCCCAGACTCGAGTGGAGACACTGTCTCTCCCTGGATTGTCCCGTCCATCCTTGCTCCCCTCCATTCCCTCCGCTTCATCTCCCTTCAAATCCCACCGTTTCCACTTTTTTCCAGCGGGCTCTTCGCACTTTTTCCCGCACGTTCGTAAATATTAGTTGGGGTTTGGGGTTTGGCCCCCGCCGGAGGCTTTGCCCGGGGGTGTCGTGTGCCCGCCGACGGGTTGGGCACGGAGAGATGGGCTAGATCTGCCTCCGATAGCGATTTCGGAAAGACACCCCAAAATCGTCAATCGCAGGTCGACAATCGTCAATCGAAAATCACTGTTCCCACTCGAGCACGGCCAGGAGGGGGAGGTGGTCGGACGCGACGGGTTCGTCCAAAGCCTTATCTTCAATGACTTTCCAGGGATCCATGTTCCTGATCAGGATGTAGTCGATTCGAGAGACATTTCGGGTCGCATCGAGCCAGCCTTTCGAGAACAGCAAACGCATGGGCGGCTGATGGGCCCGGGAGTTGAAGTCACCCGCCATTACGACCGGGAGTTTGGCATCACCGAAGAGTGCCTGAAGGCGAGTCGCCTGGTCGGTTCGAACCACCTCGTTGGCATTACAGAGATGCGTTGAAACGAAAATGAAATTCGGCAGGCCATCGCCCGGGTTCACGGTCACTTCGACGGCCACCCGGGGTTCACTCCCGGTCCGATACGGAAGCGAATGTGCTTTCATGTTCTCGAGCGGATACCGGGACAGGACCGCCCCCCCGTATTCGCCTTCCTGATAGTACATCGCCCGTCCAAAGAACGGGTCCATCTGGGTGAGTTCGCCGAGAAGCTGAGCCTGGTCTTTGCGATCCGCCCGAATAGTGTCCTTGTCAACTTCCTGCAGGGCAACGACATCCGGATTGACACCCGAAATGATGCGACCCAGGCGGTTGTAGTCGAACAGCCCGTCCCTCCCCTCTCCGTGGTGGATGTTGTATGTCAGAACACGCAGCGTCGGGCGGGGCGAGGTAGCCCCGATCAGGCAGATCGCTGCCGCAGCGAAGAGAAGAAAGGCAAGTCGAATACGCATGGCTGCACTCCGGAATGCTCAAAAACGGAAATTGTAATTCACCTTGAACCGGGCAGTGCTCTCGGTGAGAACAAACCGGTCGAAGGGATCTGTAATGCTCGAGTTCCAGACCATTATGATCTCGTTTCCCGGCTTGAGGATCCAGTAGAACCGGGACTGCCAGCCAAGTCGCTCGCTGAGATTGTCATACTGCACATAGTTGTATAGCGTGACATCAGGGCTGAACAGAATGTTGGCGTTCAGGCGGGAGACATTGGCAGTGAAGTCCCCTTCCGGGAGGTATACCCGGTTTCTCTCATACTGAACTCCCAGGAAAAGGGGAACCGCTACCTTGTACCCGGTAGCCAACTGGAGGTCCCGGGTTCTCCCGTTGAAGAACTCTCCCCACTCCACCTCGGCATCAAACCAGAGATCCCTCCGATGAGCCGACCGGAACTCAGCGGAGTAGTAGGCAAACTCGTGGCTTCCGGTTGGAATCGTGTAGTCGGGATGGATGGCAAAATCCTCGGTCAACCACTCGTACTGGAAAGTGACGTCGCCTTCAAAGTGATCCCCCGAATCGAAGAGAACCTCGACCGGTGTGAACCTCAGGCTGCGGGTTAAGAGACTGTTGTCCAGGTCGGTGATGTACTCTCCGGACGCCCTGAAGAAGAATTGGCGAATGCCCCAGGCCCGGGGCCTCGGGCCGAGGCCTGCACTTGCGTATGACTGGCGAATCCCGACTCGGGGAACAAAGCCTATTCCAGCATTGAAGTCGTCGCCAATCTCCTGGAACCCGGCCTGGGCCTGAACAAAGTCGTTGGGGTAAAGAAACTGGAACCCGTAAGCGGAATCGTTTCCCCGGGTTCCCGAAGTCGATGATTTGAGCCCAAAGAAGGTCAGTCCGATGTTCTGATTCCCGCGGAAGGTCGAACTTGCGAGCCGGAAGTCTCCGCCGATCACCGAATTGTCGAGGCTTCCCAGCGCATTGCCGCCGGTGGCGATCATCCCGACCGAGGACTGGCGTCCCAGGTTGCGGGTTACCCGTACAACTCCGAACCCACGGTTGTCCCCATTCTGATCATCGATCACGCCCAGGACTCCCATATTCCACTGTCCCTGGCGACCGGTCAGCTTCCCTCCCACCGTGATCGGGATCGGCTCGCCGTTCTCGTCGAGACCCAACCGCCGGGAGAAGAACGGGATCAGGTCGGATCGGCTGGTCCCGAAGGTGAAGTAGTCGGCGCCGTCCAGAAAGAAATCCCGTTTCTCGGGAAAAAAGAGCGGGAAACGAGTCAGGTTGACCCGTCGTTGGTCTACCTCGGTTTCGGCAAAATCGGTATTGATCGTCAGAGCTGTTTTCAGGCCGGGAGTCAACTGGTAAAAGACGTCCACTCCGGCGTCACCGACCAGCTCGCTATCCCGGTCGGCATACTGGTTGATACCCGCCAATCCGTAAGGCCGAATGTCCAGACCTTTGCCCTGCGACAACCCCTTGAGTCCACTGATGGTTCCCGAATCGGAGATCTGAAAGCGGTAGGTGTCCAGGTTTCCCAGGGGCCAGTAGTCTACTTCTTCCTTGCGCTTGATATAGCGGATCAGCTTCAGGCCCCACTCCGACTGACCCGGGCGGAAGTTCAGAGTCTTGAACGGGATGGCGACCTCAGCCGTCCAGGCGTCCGGACCAATTGCCGCCCTCCCTTCCCAGAGCCCGTCCCACTCCTTGTTGAAGCGTTCGCCATTGTCGCTGACGAGCGCGTCACCGATGGAGCTGCGGGGACCGATCTGAAACCAGTAGCCGTTTCGTCGATCCAGGAACGTATCGAGGATGATCTGGACCCGATCGTCCACCGAGAGGTCGGCATCCCGGGCCATTTCCTTGGCCGTAATCTCGTCCGGACTACTCACTTTGCAGCGGAATCCGAAATAGATTTGGTCGTGGTCAAAGGTGACGTAGACCTCGGTCTCCTCTGAGGGCGGCGCTCCCGGGTTTGGTTCCCGCTGCTGGAAATTTCGAATTGGGACGATGTCACGCCAGACCGGGTCGTCGAGCTTCCCGTCGATTCGAGGAGGTTGTGTCGTCGGCTCCACGTTCACGGTCTGGGAGAGCGCGTACGGAGCAAGGCCGCAAGACAGTACTAATGCCAGTGGCAACACCAGGGGCAGCTTGGAATTCGTCACGGAACCGCCTACTTCAGCTGATCCGGGTTGAGTCCCTGAAGCTGATCCAGTACGAAGAGTCCGTTCTTGCGAACCAGCCGCCCGTCGAAGTAGACCTCGCCGCCTCCGGTCGATGGATCCATCATCAACACCAGGTCCCAGTGAACCTGGCTGGAATTGCCGTTATTGGCTTCCTTGTAGGCATTGCCGGGAGTCAGGTGAATGCTGCCCGCAATCTTCTCGTCGAACAGGATGTCTTTCATCGGCCGGGTGATGTAGGGGTTGAAACCGATCGCGAATTCTCCGACGTATCGGGCCCCTTCGTCGGTGTTCAGAACCTGGTTGAGATGCTCAGGATTGCTGCTCGAAGCATCCACGATCTTTCCATTCTCGAACCTGAAACGGACGTTTTCGTGGGTAACTCCCTGGTAAATCGTCGGTGTGTTGTACGTGATGGTCCCGTTGATGCTGTCCCGAACCGGGGCCGTGTAGACCTCCCCGTCGGGAATGTTGCGCCGACCATCACAGCGGATCGCCGGGATCCCCTTAATGCTGAACTCGAGTTCGGTGCCGGGGCTCACAAGGCGAACCCGGTCCGTTGCCTCCATCAGTTCCTCGAGCGGTTCCATGGCCCGTGACATCCGGGCATAGTCCATCGTGCAGACCTGGAAGAAGAAGTCGGCGAACGCCTCGGTAGACATCTGGGAAAGCTGGGCCATTGAAGGGCTCGGCCAGCGCAGGACGACCCACTTCGTGTTCGGAACCCGGCGTTCGATATGCACGGGTCGCCAGATCTCGGAGTCGTAAAGCTTCATTCTCGAAGCCGGCACGTCACCCAACTCGGAGATGTTGGCACTTCCGCGAACTCCCACGTATCCCTGGACATTCTCTATCAGCAACTTCTCCGAGGCTCCGATCAGCCGGAGTTGATCTTCTTCGGCACCGAGCAGCAATTCTCTCTGCACCGAAAGGTCCTTCAGCAAGACCACAGGCGTGCCGCCACGATTATAGACGGCCCGGATCAGGGACTGAGTAAATGCGGTCGGGACCTCAATCGCCTCGATGAGAACCTTCTCGCCTTTCTGAAGGTCTACCGAATACTCAATCAGCGTGCCGGCCAGCTTAACGTACCGCGGGTCCATAGAATTCTCCTGCTCCTCAACCCTGGAACGGACGGATCCAGAGGTGTCGATGTTCATGATTCAAGAACTGCAACGCTCTCTCATTCCAGACGATACCACCCTTTTAATAATCCCACACAACGGACCGTTCAAATCAGCCCGCGCCCCCCGCCCTGCGCGGATCATTCAGCGTGTAAAACTGGTGAAGCATCGCCAGATGAGCGCGCCAACGGCGCTGGGTCATTTTCAGCCCGGCGGCAACGCCCGGGAATAGGAGCCGGGACGGCAATGCAGCACTGAAAGTGCGATTCAGTCCCGGTGGCGGACTGTTTCAGAACAAACCGGAAATCAAGAATCCTGGATTGAGAAGGTTCACTTCCGCCGGGCAAGCTGCCCGGCCGACATACCAGGCACGGCCTGCCTGGATTATTCTCCCTCCAGGAACGAGAAACCAGGAACCAGGAACTCATCCCAAATGAAGTTTCAAGCCCCACTTGGCCCGGTTCACCGCAGGCGAGGCAGGTGCCCCGCATCAAGAAGCGCCTTCGCGGTACTGGATTTGGTCACAGTTTCGTGCAATATCTTTGAGCTCATGAAGAGTTCTCCGAAACCGTGTCCAGTCGTCATCGGGATTGCTGGGGGAAGCGGTTCCGGGAAGAGCACTCTGGTGGGGCGTCTGATTGACCGGCTCGGGCCCGAACGAGCCAGCTCCCTCGAACTCGACTCCTACTACCGGGACCGGGGGGCACTCAACTCGGAACAGCGCGCCGGCCTCAACTACGATCACCCGGACCAACTGGACTGGCCGCTGTTCTTGGAACACCTGCGAACGCTGCGCTCGGGAGAGCCTGTGGACGTGCCGCGATACGACTTTCCTACACACACACGGACTGGATCGACGCGCCACCTCAGCCCTGTTTCAACCCTGCTCGTTGACGGTATCCTCCTCTTTCACGATCCCGTCATCCGGGACCTGCTCGACCTGCGAGTCTACCTTGATGTAGAGGACGACATTCGCCTGATTCGCCGGCTGCAGAGAGACATCCGGGAGCGCGGCAGGACGGTCGAATCGGTTTTGGACCAGTACCTGCGCAGCGTCCGGCCCATGCATCGGCAATTTGTCGAACCGACGAGAGAGTTCGCCCACTTCGTCCTCGGTCCGGACATCTCGATTGAGGAGGCAACCGACCGGGTGATTCACGTATCAGGGAGCCGACGCCTCTGACCGGTCAACCAGCTCCGCCAGGTAGCGGTATGGCTGAGTCAACTCGCCGCGACAGGCGACAACGCTTCTCTTGACCTCTTCGGAAAGTCCTGACCGCTCCAGCCCTTCGTCGAAGTCGGCCAGCAGAATCTGCGGGAGATACGGTTTCAGGCTCCCGCTGAGGAAGGTGGAAGTGTCTACCGGGAGTTCCCCTTCCAGTTCACCGTTCGCCATGACCAGAACCCCGTCCCCTTCGATGCTCTCACAGACCTCCTTACGAACGGGGTCACAGAGGTAAGCCAGCTGTTCGCTGTCGGTTGCCCGAACGGTACACTCGATCGATCCCTCGACGTGTCCGGGCAGGTCGATCAGAGCCTCCAGTTTCATCGCTCCGGGACGGGCGGCAAGCGCTCCCAACCCCGCCCAGGTTACGAAACGGGGGTAACGGGAATCCCACGACACGGCGTTGATCACAGCAGTCAACCAGGGTAGGTAGGTGTCGAAACGGCTGCGATACAGCCATGGATGGACAATATAGTCGCGCGGCTCGAAGCCTTTCCCGTCCAGCCGCTCGACCAGGTGCTTCTCTTCGAACACCGTCAAGTAGACCTTTCTGGGATCGGCTCCCGCACGTCTGGAGAGCAGTGACGAGTGCCGAGGGTTCAACCCACTCCACGGGCCAGTTCTCCAACACCTCCACTACCCCGTTCGCCGCCGGGCCATGGCCCAGGATCCCGATCGTCACCGGACAGAGTTCCCTCGGAAACCCCTTGTCCGAAATGATCCGGCCGATATGCTGGAACTCGGTACAGGCTGCCGAGAGATCTGCGAAATCTCTCGCCTGGCGGCAGTGGGCCAATGGGGTGATCAGTCCCCTTCCCGCCCACTTGCGTCCCAGCAGCCACGCCCCGTTCAAGGCACCTGCGTGCCCGGAATAGGGTCCCAGGCCAACCAGGCGCTTCCCCTGCGCATCTTTGATTCCCTCCAGATCGATCAGGGTGGCTCCACCTTCAAGGGCTGCCTTGAGAACGCTCATCCGGTCGAGCCGTCCTGATGGAGCGTCAAGGAACAGCAACTGGACACTCCCCGGTTCGAAGGGCTCACTGGACAGGTTTCGAATTCCCAGAGCAACGTCACCCGTGCTTCCAACAGGAACAATGCGGGCACCGGCTTCCCGGTAGGTCGCGTCCGGAAAACACCGACGGGAAGAACTCTCGACCATGGCCTGGCGGCCACTTCGGCGGACCACACCGGACAGGTCGGAAGGGCTCAGCGGGGTCACGCGATCCAGTTGGTGGCCCGATTCGGCCCGGACGAGAAGAGACTTCATGGCCCGTTAGTTTGTCGAACCCGGCCGCCGGAAGTCAATTCAGCGTGGATGACAGCGCGGAGGCAGATATAATCGGCGCATGAAATTTCGAAGATTCGTAGTAGCTCTGGGAGCGACCCTGCTCCTCCTTGTGCCGGCACTCGCCGAACAGGTCCCTACAAAGCTGCGCGTCCGTGTCGTTTCCCGTGATGCCAAGGTGGTTGGAACACACGTCGGCGGCGCTTCTGTCACCATTAAGGATCTCGAAACGGGTGAGATCCTGGCCAAAGGTCTTCAGTTGGGGGGAACCGGGAACACCGATAAGATCATGGTGCAACCGCGGGAGCGTCATGGGACGGTCTACGACCTGGAGGGAACGGCCTACTTCGAGACCACGCTCATGCTCCACCGGCCCACTCCGGTGCAGGTCATCGCCGAGGGCCCCCTGGAGTACCCGCAGGCCGTCCAGACGAGTTCCAAGACCATCCTCCTGGTCCCCGGCAAAGATGTCCTCGGAGAAGGGCTGATCCTGGAACTGAACGGGTTCATCGTCGAGATCCTCGCTCCGGAGGAAGGACGGGAGCTAACTGCCGGGACGAAAACGACAATCCGGGCAAAGATGACCATGACCTGAGGGTGCCCGATCGAGCCCGGTGGGCTCTGGGATGCCGACAAGATCAACGTGGTCGCCCAAATCTATGATTCCAGCGAGAAAAAGGTTGCCGAAGTCCCGCTGGCATTCTCCGGTGAAGTCAGCGTGTTCACCGGTCAACTGCCGCTTCCGTCTGCGGGTTCATACCTGCTCGAAGTTGTCGCCAGCCAGCCCGAGACGCGCAACTTCGGCCGTGACCAGGCCGTGATCGAAGTCCTGGATTAGCACTCGGTTCATTTTGAGAGCGATGGGAACCAGATGAAGAGTGGAAGCAAGCCCCGGCTTCTCGTCGTCGATGACGAACCGGCCAATCTTCAAAAACTGAAGCGAACCTTCCTTGGCGATTTCGAAGTCTGCCAGGCCGGCTCAGGCGCAGAAGCGCTCAGGCGGCTGAAAGAGCAGACGTTCCAGGTCATTATCACCGACCAGAGGATGCCGGGAATGAGCGGTGTCGATCTGCTTCGGGAGTCGCTGGCTCTTTCGCCGCGGGCGCTCCGCATCATCCTCACCGGCTACAGCGAAGCCGAGGACCTGATGGGGGCAATCAACGAGGGACAGGTGCACCGCTACATCCTGAAGCCGTGGGAGCCCTACTCACTCAGAACGACGGTGCTTCAGGACCTCGAACTGCAACGACTCCGCGAGGAAAATGCCGCCATCAACGAGCAACTCCGGATCGCGGCCGAGGTCCAAACCCATCTCTTTCCCCAGCTCAAACCCTCGATCCCGGGCATGGATTACTACGCGGTGTGTCAGCCCGCCAAAATCATCGGGGGAGACTACTTTGACTACCTGGAACTCTGGCCCGGCAAGCTCTCCCTGGCAGTCGGGGATATCTCGGGCAAGGGGATCTCGGCGGCCCTCCTGATGGCCAACCTGCAGGGATTGCTGCGAAGCAACGGACCGCTCCACCCGGACCGACTCGATCGATTGGCCCACGTCCTCAACCAGTCGATGGGCGAGAGCAACAACGGCAATCGGTTCGCGTCACTCTTCTACGGTGTCTTTGACTCAGCCACCTGCCGGCTCGAGTACTTCAATGCCGGACATTGCCCGCCCTTCCTCGTCCGGGACGGCCAGGCTCAGCGGCTCAATCCTACCGGGCCGCTGCTGGGAGCGTTTGAAGAGTCCGCATACCGGCAAGAGGCCATTGACCTCCAGAACGGGGATCTCCTGGTCGTCTTCACGGACGGCCTGACCGAAGCGGAGCGTCCCGACCTCAACCAGTTCGGAGAAGAGCGCATGGAGGCCCTGATCGTCGCCAAGCGACAGCTTCCCGTAGAAGACCTCGCGTCGATGATTCTTCAGGCAGTGTCCGAATACACCGGAGAGGTCACCCAGAGGGACGACCAGACACTCCTGATCGCCCGAGTCAAACCGTCACAAACTCGTCCTGTCCCATAGGTCCATAGGGCCCCTGTCCCCTGCGCCGTATTCCGTCCTCATCCTGGCCATTTAATCGTCGCGGCGGACCGTATCAGGGGAGAAGGCCGGAATGCAGACTGCCACATATTCCGCGCCCTCCGGCGTGCTGTACTGAACCCACTCACCAGCCCTCGCCAGAACCGCCTGTCCGGCCGAAACTCTGGAGACGCCTTCCTCGGAATCGACCTGCAGGTAACCCGACAGAACGATCGTGTATTCATCGAACTCTGGCCGCTGTCCCGGTTCCAGCCATCCCGGGGGACTCTTCATTCGAGCAATACTGACAGCAGCAGTACCGGAGTTGACCCGACCGAAATATTCTTCGATGCGCTTGGGCTTGTTTCCAGCCGACTCAATGACGGCCGGACCTTCAATGATCTGGGGCATAATTCACTCCCGCTATTCTGGCAGGACCCGCTTCCCCCTCCGGCCAGTCCTGTCGCCGAACGGATGGCCGGAACTTACAGACCCTTCAGAGAGGCCGCAATTCCACGGTCCTGAACTGGATCTCTCCGCCCTCGGACTGGAGCCCGATCGGCCCACTCAGAACCTCACAATCGGTGGCCTGGTTAACCAATTTCCCGTTTACCTTCACCTCGAGGTTGCCGCCGTCCAGCCGGATCTCGTAGCGATTCCACTGACCGGGAGCCTTTTCGGCTCCCGTGATCTTCTTCACGCCGACGAATTCGCCGGCCAGAGCGTTACTGCTGCGGCTGGTGCGAGCGGCATCACCGTTGATCTTCATCCCGTGAAACCCGTAAAGGTCCCCGGCATCCCCACTTTTAAGCTGAGCCTCAATCGTTCGCGGCAACGGCCTCGGTTCGCCGTTGATTCGTAACAGGACCCCGCTGTTGCCGGGTTCCGAACCCGGTGCCCATCTCCATTCGACCTCTAACTCATAACTGGTGAAAGTCTGGTTGGTGTAAAGATAACCCATTGGCGTACCCTTGCACACGAGCAGTCCATCCTTGACGCTCCAGACATCTCCCATCGGGACCCCGTGTTCAGACAGATAGGCGTGCCACCCCGAGAGGTCCTTTCCGTCGAACAGCCGGATAGTATCCCCGGCAGTCAGCGCCGTGAACACCTGTATTCCCACCACAAATGCGAACACCAGAACTCCCAGGAAACCTTTCTTCACGTTCGCTCCTCCTTTTCGATTACCGAGGCGCTTCCGGCGTTCCGCCAGCCCCCCGGTTACCACCTCCGTAAGATTTGCGGCCTTCGAACATTGCCGAGCAAGCTACCTGACCCCGTTCGACAATGCAAGATCCCTTGCCGTTTCAGCCGCCCCGCTTTAGCATGGCAACGGCTGCGCTGCTTCGAAATTCAGGAGAAGGAAAGAAGGGCCGATGCTGAAAGGGATCACGCTGGTGGCATGTTGCTGTATGGTTGGCCTGATGTCCTGTCGTTCGACGAAGGATCACCCCTCCGGCAATGACCTGGGAGCCCGCTGGAGCTTGATCACTAATTTTGCTCCCGACGGATTTTCGTCTGAACTGGTGCTCTCCAATCATGGGCAGGCAAGCCTCCCGACCGGAGGCTGGGCAATCTACTTCAACTTCGCACGAGTGATTATCAAGGACTCGGTCAAGGGTCCGGTCCGGATCGAACACGTGAACGGAGACTTTTACCGGCTCCGTCCCGGAGACGACTTCTCTCCCCTCGAACCCGGTGAGTGGATCACCGTTCGCTTCGACGGCGAGGCATCGGTGATCAATGACTCCGTCGCCCCGGCCGGCTTCTACATCGTGTACGACGGCGATGCCGCTCCGCAAGAGATCGGATCGGAGGAGATCGGCGCATTCGAGGGACCGGACCAGACGTCCCGGGCGAAGAACGATGTCGTGCCGGTTCAGACCCCCGACGTGCTCTTCCAGGCCAACGCCCCGCTTTCCCTCATGCCGGAAACCGAAATTCGGGGAATCGTCCCGACTCCAGTCTCCCTTCGCCCCGGCACCGGACAACTGGACTTGACCTCCGACTTTCTTCTTCTCTACCAGCCCGGGCTCGCGTTCGAAGCCTCCTACCTGGCAGAGGCGATATCGGACCTGCTGGGAGCCAGCCCGGACATCGTGGAGGAAAGCAGTCCCGAGACCGGGCCCAACCGGATCTGCCTGGAACTCGAGCCGGAAGGGCAGCCTTCTCCGGACGCCTATCGTCTCAGCATTTCCGCGGAGAATGGCGTGTCGATATCGGGCGCGTCGCCTGCAGGGGTCCTTTGCGGGATCCAGACGCTGCGCGCGTGGTTCCCGATTTCCGCATGGGCTCGTGAGGGAGGTTCCATTGAAGTTGGAGAAGTGGAGGTGCTCGACAGCCCGCGGTTCGCCTATCGCGGACTCCACCTCGACGTGGCGCGGAACTTCAGAAAAGCAGACGAGGTCAAGCGACTTCTCGATCTGATGGCTTTCTACAAGCTGAATCGATTCCATTTCCACATCACCGACGACGAAGGCTGGCGCCTTGAGATCCCGGGACTGCCCGAACTCACCAACGTCGGAGGACACCGGGGACACACCCTGGACGAAAGGGACCGCCTCTATCCGTCCTTCGGTTCAGGCCCGAACCCCGACCCATCGGCTTCCTCCGGCTCGGGTTTCTACTCCCGGACGGAGTTCATCGACATCCTGCGCTACGCAGCCAGCCGACACATCGAGGTAATTCCCGAAATCGACGTCCCCGGCCACGCCCGGGCGGCAATCAAGTCGATGCAGGTGCGCCACGACCGGCTCATGGCGGAGGGCTCTGACTCAGAGGCGGACCGCTACCTGCTCAACGATCCCGAGGACCAGTCGGTCTACCGGTCAGTGCAGGGATGGAATGACAACGTGGTCAACGTCTGCCAGGACTCTACCTATGCATTCCTGGAAAAGGTGATCGACGAGGTTCGCGGCATGTACCTTGAAGCCGGGGTGCCGCTTCACTCTGTCCACGTCGGTGGGGATGAGGTGCCGGCCGGCGTCTGGGAAGGTTCTCCTCGCTGCCAGGCGTTCGAAGAGCAAACCGGGAGCTCTGGTCCGGGGCCGCTGACAACCTATTTCCTCGGTCGACTCGACGACATTCTCTCATCCCGCGGACTGACCCTCGCCGGGTGGGAGGAAGTGGGCCTGACCAGTTCAGGTCACGACGATTCCGCATCCAGGAAGCCCAACCCGAAATTCGTGAACCGGAACTTCGTCGCCTACGTTTGGAACAGCGTTTGGGGATCGGGCGGAGAGCAGAATGCCTACGAGCTTGCGAATGCCGGATACCGCGTCGTTCTCTCCAATGCAAGCAACCTCTACTTCGACCTGGCTTACGGCAAGCATCCCCAGGAGCCGGGATACTACTGGGCCGGTTTCGTAGAGACCCGCAGCGCCTGGGAGCTGATTCCTTTCGACATTTACCGGGGTGCTGAAAGGGACGTCATGGGCAATCCGATCGAACCCTCGAGATACCGGGACGCCACCCGGCTCAGTTCCAACGGCCGGTCGAACATCCTCGGACTTCAGGGACAGCTCTGGTCCGAAAACCAAAAGACCGACGAGATCACCGAGTACCTCGCCCTTCCCAAGTTGATGGGACTTTCCGAGCGGGCCTGGGCGCAGCCGCCGCAGTGGGCAGAAACCCCCAACCTGAAAAGAGCTTTGGAGATGCGGGAGCAGGCCTGGAATCGCTTTGCCAACCTGGTTGGCCGACGAGAGCTTCCGCGCCTCGACTACTGGCACGGAGGAGTGGCCTACCGGCTTCCGCCTCCCGGAGCCTCCATCACGGATGGACTCTTGACTGCCAACGTGGCATTCCCCGGCCTCACCATCCGCTATACGCTTGACGGGAAGGCTCCCACCCCGGAATCACCGGCATACGAAGACCCGATCCCGGTCAGCGGCGAGGTGATTCTCGCAACCTTCGACCAGCAGGGGCGGCGAAGTCGAGTCTCGCGAGTCAAACCGTAGCTACACGGTTTCCAGGGAAGGGATGAACTGGGGCGGGAGGCGAAGTTTCGTCTCCTGCTCAAAGTCATAGGCATACCCGATCAGTTTCGCTTCGCTCCAGGCCCGGCCAAAGAACGAGATCCCGATCGGCAACCCGCTGACGAAGCCGGCAGGGACTGATAGGTTCGGGTATCCCGCTACCGCGGCCGGACCCGAGCTCCCGCCCAGGAAATGGTCCCCTGTGATGTGATCGGTCTTCCAGGCAGGTCCACCCGTCGGCGCCACCAGCACGTCGAGTTTGTTGTCGTCCATGACCTTGTCAATCCCCTCGGGTCCCGCCAGGCGCTTGGCCGCCTCCACGGCGTCCAGATACTCCTTGCTGGCCAGGTCACCTTTCGCCTCGGCCTGGATCAAGAGTTCCTGGCCGAAAAAGGGCATCTCTTCGTCTGCGTGCTCGTTGTTGAACTGAATCAACTCCGCCAGGCTGTGGACCGGGGCCTTCTCTCCCAATCCGGCCAGATAGGCGTTGAGGTCGGCTTTGAACTCATACAGGAGAACCTGGAAGCTCGGTCGGCCGAACTGGCGGTTGGTCGGGATGTCGGCAGGATCGACGATCTCGGCACCGAGTTCCTTCATGACCCGCATCGCATCCTCCATGAGCCGGTCAACGGCGGGGAGGAATCCCAGGTACTGCCGAACCACCCCAACTCGCGCACCTTTCAGGCTTCCCCGTTTGAGGGCGGTAGTGTAGTCCTGCTGGAAGTGGCCTTCGCTGGCGGCCGTCGCCGGATCGTGCGGGTCGGTCCCTGACCAGGGCACTCAGAATCGTGGCGGCATCCGCCACGGTTCGGGTAATCGGGCCGGCCGTATCCTGGGTGTGCGAAATGGGAATAATGCCGGACCGGCTCACCAGGCCGACGGTCGGCTTCAGCCCGACGACCCCGTTGGCATTGGAGGGACACACGATCGAGCCGTTGGTTTCAGTGCCGATGGCTCCAGCACAAAGATTGGCCGAAGCCGCCACCGCCGACCCAGAACTAGAACCGCATGGATTTCGGTCGAGGGCGTAGGGGTTGCGACATTGCCCTCCCCGACCGCTCCAGCCGCTCGAAGAGTAGTCGGATCGAAAGTTCGCCCATTCGCTGAGATTGGCCTTGGCGAGCAGAATCGCGCCCGCCTTTCTGAGTTGGGCGGCCACAAACGAATCCTGGGCCGGGATCGACCCCTCAAGGGCGAGCGAACCGGCTGTCGTCGTCATTCGATCGGCGGTATCGATGTTGTCCTTGAGGACGACCGGAATGCCGTGAAGCGGCCCCCGCTTCTTTCCGTCCTTACGTTCCTTGTCAAGCTTCTGAGCAATCTCGAGAGCCTCCGGATTCACCTCGATGACGGCCCGCAGGGCAGGCCCTCGCCGGTCCATCTTCTCAATCCGGTCCAGGTATAGCCGGGTGATCTCGTGACTGGTCAGGCTTCCCTCGTCCATCGCCTTGTGGAGATCGGCAATCGATAGTTCGTTAAGTTGAAAACGGTCGGACTGCCCGCCTCCCGATTCGGATCCGGTTTCCTGGTCAACCGTTACACACCCGCTCAGGCCCGCAACCAGGACCCCGCTCGAGGAGACAGCAATAAATCCACGGCGGCTCAACTTCGAAGCATTGTCACTCATCTATCTCTCCTCCCTTACACTCCAGAACCCACTCGGCATCCCCAGGAGGAACCGGCAGGGCCAATCCTCAACTCCAACCAGTTAGTGCACGCCACTCCATGCCTCCACGAACCAGCAGCATTGGCCGCTCGATTCTCAATGCGACATCTTCCGCCAGAGACCCGAAGAAAACCCGTCGCAAGCCACGCTGGTCACTGGCGCTCATCACGACAATATCGTGATTTCCCGATGCTTCCAAGATCCGGTGAACTCTCGATTCGGTTGCAGTCGCATCGCACCTCGAATCTTTCAGAAAGTCGGGCAAGGCATCTCTTAGTTGCTCGGCGCGCTGGTCCAGTTCCCCGCTCGACGCCTCATGCGGCATGAGCCGGAGAAAGCGGATCTGGCTTCCACTCACCAGCTTCAGCGACATCACGATCGGCACCACGGATGGAATCTCGGCCATTGCGCTGATCGGTACCAGGACGCTCTTCAGGTTTACGTCGGAAGTAATTTTGGCAATCACGACGGGACACACGGCATCCCGGGCCACCGCATCCACGATCCTGGCAAACTCGGGAGCTCGCCTCGCCAGGGGATGTCCCAGGATGATTGCCCTCGCATCGACCGAATCCGCAGCCCGCACAATTCCCTCCGCAGTTTCATGCGCGAACTCGGAATAGGTGTCCAGCGAATACCCGAGTGCCTGCGCTTCACGCCGTGCCAGTTGGAACAGGCCGAGCGTCTCCTGGTCGGTCTTGGCTTCCCAGAAATCACCCTGGTGCTCTCCCGCAATGATTCGTACCGCCAGCGGCTTTGCCTGAAATTGGTGGCTCAGTAGCGTCGCAACCCGGGTCATCGCCACAGCCCGGCCGGGATGCGACAGGCCGAAGAGGACATATCCCTCTTGCCGCTCGGTCGGAACCAGGCGGGGGCCCTCCCAGGCCTGAACCTGAGAAACCTGGACCGATCGCGACGGAACCACCGATTGAACGGCTTGGGGAACCTCTCCAACCCGCCAGGCCATCACCGCGACGAGGGGAGGTCCAACCAGCTCGTTGATTACGACGCTGGCAATGACGATGTTGAGCAGCACCGACCGGATCGGGACCATGGTCGGCTCCTGACGAATGATGTAGGCCAGAGCGATCGCCAGTCCAGCCTGGGGCAGCAGGCCGAGGCCGATGGAACGCGCGCGCAATGGCTCGAGCCCGGCCGCCCGCGCCCCCCACCAGGCCCCGAGGTACTTTCCTCCCGACCTGCAGGCGATGTAGACAGCCGCCAGAATCCCGGACGAGGCCATTTCGGCCAGGTGAAGCTGGGCCCCGGCAAGGGCGAAGAAAATCCCATAGATCGGGGGCTCAAAATCGTTGAGTGCCCGGAAGGCACGGACGTCGCGCCGATCCCGGTTGACCACTGCAAACCCGGCCGAAACGCCAGCCAGCAAAGAAGACAGGCCCAGGAAACTCGCGAGTCCTCCGCAAAAGAAGACCGCCGCCAGAGCGACAATCAGCACGTCGTCGCGGCGGACCAGACGGTGGACGATCAGGTCAATCAGCCAGCCCACGAGCATTCCCAGGACCAGGGAACTCAGTGTCTTCCCCAGCGGAAGCAGGAGACCTGCCAAGCCGGGCGACGTGTGGGTTTCGAGCAGGACCGCCCCGGCCGTCAGGGCAACCCCGAACAGGGTGACGCTGACTGCGTTGTTGACCACAACATTGGACAGCACCAGACGCGATATCGGTCCCGAGGCCTCGATTTCCCTCAAAACTGCGACCGTGGAAGCGGGAGCGGTCGCGACCGCGATCGAAGCCGCTATCAGTCCGAGGGCCAGCCACCATCCCAGGTCACCGTCGGCTCCTCCCTCTCCCAGGAGAAAAGCGGAGAGGGTTACGCCAACCAACACCAGCAGAAAAGTCAAGCCGCACTCCCCGGCACTGACTCTAACCAACGCCGCCCTGCAGCGCTGCAATTGCTGGAGGTCAAAGCGTTCCCCGATTCCGAACGCAACCAACATCATCGCAATGTTGGTGAAAACCACCAACCGGCTCTCACTCAACTCGGGCCCGATGATTCCGAATCCTGAAGGCCCGAGGGCGAGTCCCGCGATGATATAGCCGGTGACAGCCGGAAGGCGGACCAGTTTCACGAGTCGGGCGACGCCGAACCCTGTTGCCAGCAATAGGCTGAGAGCCAGAACAATGTCCATAGAATTCGGGCAATCCTAACATTTAGCTCAGACTGGTCCGAGTGGTAGCATAGCCAAGTCGAGACAAGATGGGAGGAGGTTTGTCCTCCAACCACCAAGAAAGAGGGGGCATCGTGAACTCATTCAACCGTCGCAGTTTTCTCCGCAACACAACATTAGCCGGGATCGCAGCAGGTATCGCGCCCAGCGTGACGGCCGGCGCAGTGGGCTTATCCACGGCCGACCGAAAACAAAATCTCTCTGGCCACCTGGTCTCTGGTGCGCAGCTTCCGCGCCGGCATCTGGAAACTTACAGATATTCACCGGATTTGCCGCGAGGATTTCGGCCTGGATGGTGTCGAATACGTTACCGCCTTCTTTGAAGCACCAGTCGCAGGGTATCTCGATCGGCTCAACAAGGCTTCGAAAGACTACGGTATCAGGAATGTCCTGATCATGGTCGACAACGAGGGCGACATGGTTTCCCGGGACCCAGCGGTACGGAAACAGGCTGTCATCAACCACCGGAAATGGGTGGAAGTGGCAAACTATCTGGGCTGCCACGCAATCCGATGCAATGCGCGAGGTGCCGGGGCATCGATGGCCGAAGACCCCGACGCCATCAACCGGGCGGCCGAGGCTTTCTCCGCGCTGCTCGATTACGCCAGGGAATTCAAGATCAACATCATGATCGAAAACCATGGCGGAATCTCTTCGGAGCCTGACTTTTTGCCCGGTCTGGCCGCCAAACTCAACAATCCGAATTTCGGAATCTTGCCCGATTACGGCAACTATCTCCCCGATAGCGACATCAAGGCGGCCCTCAAGAAGGCAATGGTCTTCGCCAAGGGAGTCTCGGTGAAGGCCGGATGGCTTCCCGATGGAACCCATCCTCAGTACGATCTTGCCGAAATGCTGTCCGTCTCCAAGGCTGCCGGTTACACGGGGTTCTGGGGAATCGAGTCGGGAATCCGTCATTCCCGCGGCGAAGGCCCCACCGAGGCCGAAGCAGTCAAGAAAGAAGACTGGCAGGCCGTGAATTGGACCAAGGCCGTCGTCAAGAAAGTCGTCTTTGCCTGAAAAACTCGATCAGGGGGAGGGTGTGAATGCAGTACAGTGAAATTGGAAAGACCGGCATCCAGGCATCGAGAGTAGCCCTCGGAGCGTGGGCTATCGGGGGCTGGATGTGGGGCGGGCAGGATGACTCGAATTCCATCCGTACAATCCAGACGGCGATCGACCAGGGAGTCAACTTCATCGACACGGCCGCCATTTACGGGTTCGGACATTCGGAGGAAGTCGTCGGCAGGGCAATTGTGGGCCGGCGCCAGGAGGTCGTCCTGGCCACCAAGTGCGGACTGCGATGGGAAGGCTCTGAACCACGCCAGGGAAGCTTTTATTTCAGTTCCAATGAGAAAGGCCTCGAAGACTCGTCGGAAGCCCCCTACCAGGTGTATCGCTTCCTCGGTCCCGACTCGATCCGGGAAGAGATTGAAGCCAGCCTGCGCCGCCTCAACGTCGAAACTATCGACCTGTACCAGACTCACTGGCAGGAAACCACCACGGCCATTGAAGACACCATGGCCGCCCTCGAGACACTTCGTGCCGAGGGCAAAATCCGGGCCATCGGAGTCAGCAACGCGACCGTGGACCACATGCAGAAGTACCTGGCTCGCGGAGCCGTTGACTCGGACCAGGAACAGTACAGCATGCTCGACCGAAAACTCGAGTCCTCCAACCTCCCCTTTTGCCGGAAGCGGAAGATTTCCTTTCTGGCGTACTCTCCGCTGGCCAACGGGCTTCTGACCGGGAAGATCGGCGCCGATCGCGAATTCGGAGAGGGAGACCTTCGTCGATCCCACCCCCGTTTCAGCCCGGATAATCTCCGGCGTGTGGATGCGATGCTCGACGAACTCCGTCCGATTGCCGGGGATCGGAACGTTTCCCTGGCCCAGCTCGTAATCGCCTGGACCTTGGCCCAGCCGGGCGTGACGCATGCTCTGGTGGGAGCCCGAAGTAGCGAACAGGCGATTGCCAACGCCGCCGCGGGCGATCTGGAACTCAATCAAGAGGAGATCGCAGCGATCGATCGCACCCTGGCCCAGCACGCACCGTCCATTCGATAGAATTGTCCGGCGGGTCGCGCCCATGTTTGAAGCGAAAAAGCACTTTCAGTCGAACTGGTCTGCTGCCGGACTCATCGTGCTCCTGGCGGGCCTTTCGGTTATCCTGGGCCCGACTCTTCTCGCCCGCGAAAAGGTCGCCCTCGTCCTCGGAGGCGGCGGCGCCCGCGGCATTGCCCACCTTGGCGTCATCCGCTGGTTCGAGGAACACCGCATCCCGGTTGACATGGTCGTCGGGACCAGCTTGGGCGGGCTCATCGGAGGCGTGTATTCGATGGGCTATTCCAGCGAAGAACTCGACACTCTGGTCGGCAGCATTGACTGGACCAAGGTCCTTGCCGGCTCGCCCCCTTATCGTGAAATGGCGTTTCGCCGGAAGGAGGACGCCTCCGACTACCCGGTCGGGTTTGAAGTGGGACTCCGGAATGGCCTGTCCGTC
Source organism: uncultured Acidobacteriota bacterium (assembly GCA_963777605.1). GTDB lineage: Bacteria > Acidobacteriota > UBA6911 > RPQK01 > JAPXNP01 > CAVZRV01. The sequence goes on along the minus strand of CAVZRV010000013.1, from coordinate 94,167 downwards.
CCCAGCGGGCTCAACCCCGGCCACTTCATCGATCTGCTCCTGCAGCGCCTCAGTGTCCCCTACGGGAGTCTTCAGAGTTTCGACGAGCTCCCCATCCCGTTTCGCTGTGTGGCGGTTGACCTGGAAAGCGGCCGCGAGAAGGTTTTCTCGGACGGGCAACTCTGGGAGGCGCTTCGGGCAACAATGGCCATCCCCGGAGTCTTCACCCCGACACAGGTCCGGGGGCATCTTTACGTGGACGGCGGCATCCTGAATAATGTCCCGGCCGACGTTGCCCGCAGGCTGGGAGCTGATGTGGTAATTGCCGTTGACGTGGGCTCGCCGTTGCGAAGCGCCGATGAACTGTCGTCGATACTCGGCGTTGCGGATCAGACCATTTCGATCATGATGATCAACAACGTCCGTCGAATCATCCGGCAGGCCGACCTGATCATTTCGCCCGACCTCGAGGGCATCTTCACCCTCGATTTTGGCGACACATCCGAGATTGCCGAAAGAGGATATTCGGCGGTGGAATCCAAACGCCGGTTCTTGTCCACACTCTCAGTTTCCCCGTCCGAATGGGAGGAGCACATCCGATCTCGCCTGGGCCGCCGCCGAACCCGTCTTCCCGACGTCGCCGGACTCACCGTTGCGGGCGTCGGCGAGCAAATGTCGAAAACGATCCGGCAACAACTCGAAGACCAGGTGCCCGGGCCGTTGAGACCCGATCAACTGGAGTCCCGTCTGACTCAAATCTACTCGATCAACAAGTTCGACTCGGTCGGATACCAGGTAGACGAGGTCGATGGAAAGAAGGTCCTGGACGTAATCGTTCAACCGGCCTCCCACGGACCTCCATTCGTGCGTTTTGGGCTCTTCATCAACGGATCCGACATCGACGCCGTTCGTTTCGGGCTGAGGACTCGGCTCACGGCCATGGACTGGGGTTTTCAATCATCGGAGACCCGCATCGATCTGGGCGTCGGCGCCCCCAATTTCGCGGCCGTCGAGTACTACGTTCCAGTCTGGAAGGGGTGGTTCGTTGCCCCCCGGGGCACCGGTTCTCGGGAAACGATATACCTTTTCGAAGGAGACACGAGATCCGCGGAGTACCTTCAACGCAAGGCGGGCTTCGGACTGGATCTAGGCTACGGGTTTCAACAGTCCAGTCAGGAACTGAGAATCGGTTATGCCATCACCGACTTTTCGGGGCGCCCCAGGGTCGGCCCCCCCGGTCTCCCGAGACTCGACGGCAATGTAACGTCCGCACGCGTGCAGTGGAAACTCAACCGGTTGAATGACGCGGTGATTCCGAGTTCCGGCGTGGCTGTGGATCTGACGTGGACCCGATACTTCGCCGGCCCGGGCATCGCGCGAAATCTCGATCAATGGTCGGGCCGAGCCCAGATCTTCTTCCCCGCTACCAGGCGGGACACTCTCTTCAGCAGGGTCTCAGGTGGAGCCACCGCCAATACGGACCCTCCCCTGTATCTCGATTTCACACTGGGTGGCCCTCTCAACCTCGGGGCATACGAGATCGACCAGTTTCGGGCCTCCAGAGTCGTATACGGATCAACCGGCGTTCTTCACCGCGTCGTGGACAACTCCCTCTTTTTCGGAGGAGCAACCTACATTGGAACCTGGTATGAAGTCGGCTCAGCGTTCGACCGCCACCAAAAGCCCGACTACCGTCATGTCGGCTCGGCTGGGATCGTCCTGGATTCCATCGTCGGACCGCTCTTCATCGGGGGAAGTTGGGGAGAGTCGTCCCGTTTCCGGCTCTACTTCTCACTGGGCACGCTGTTTCGCTGATATACCAAAACTCTCCGTCAGACAGGTCTGACCCGTCCGACCCTCCTCCCAATTGGAGAATCAGCCTGGCGGGCGTTATACTCTGACACCAATCACTAGCGAGGTGCACCTATGCTGCTAACGATTCCCCTCATTCTTTCGCTTGGAGCTTCCTTCACTTCCGGTCCGGTCGAGATCACTCCGATCGTCCACGCATCGTTTGTCATAAAGTGGGACGGGAAAGTCATTCACGTCGATCCGTGGAGCCAGGGAGACTACACCGGGCAGCCCAAGGCCGACCTGATCCTGCTGACGGACATCCACGGCGATCACCTCGACCTCGGCGAGATCGAGGCCCTGAGCCGGGACGACACGATTATCGTGGCGCCTCTCGCTGTCCAGCAGCAGGTCTCGCAGGCCCGTGTTCTCAAGAACGGAGAAAGCATGGACGTCCTCGGGATTCACCTCGAGGCGATTCCCATGTACAACCTGAAACGCGGCCCCTCGGCCGGGAGGGTCTACCACGAAAAAGGAAGGGGCAATGGGTACATTCTGAGTCTTGGTGACCAGCGTATCTACATCTCCGGCGACACGGCGTGCACGCCTGAGATGAAGGCGGTCCGCGACATCGACGTTGCCATGGTCTGCATGAACGTCCCCTACACCATGCCTCCGGACGAGGCGGCGGCCTGCGTCAACACCTTCAGGCCCAGGGTCGTTATCCCCTACCACTACCGGGGTTCCGACCTCGAAATATTCCGGGAAGAGGTCGATGAGGGGATCGAGGTGAAGCTCCTCGACTGGTATCCGAACCAGGAGAATTGACGGACGCTCCGAATCCTGTGGTCCAACCGGCGGCGAAGAGCCCACAACAACACGAACCGCCCGGCTTCATCACCAAAGGCGAGCAAACAGAGTTACGGGCGCGAGGCTCGTCCCTCATGAGGGGAACCTCCGCGCCCGTTACATTCGAACGATCCAGTGTCCTGAGTCAGAACACCAGCCACCTGCTCAGCGAGACTCGAAGCAGCCTCTTCCGATTCGGCAGACTTCCTTGGTCGCGACCTTGCCGTCAGGACCGAGGCAGTTCATGGAATGCGTGCACCAGCAGAAACCGTCGCTCGTGTTGGGAACGGTCGGCTCCGGCTCGGCATCAATGAACATCCCCTTGGTCCGGAGGCGCTTGCAGACATCGCGTTCGATCTTATCCATTGGCATTAGGCTACCTCCTTGCCGGCCGCTCGAAGCACAGCGCGCTTGACGGTCACCTGAGTAAGATTGATCTTGTAGCCATTCTTGCTCAGTGCCTTGGCTCCCTGAACAGCGGCCTTTCCCGCAGCGGCCGCAGTCGCCTCGCTGACCGATTTGCCAACGAGGGCCGCAGCTGCAGCGTCCGCTACCCAGGGCTTGGGCGCCACGTGTCCGAGGACCACTTTGGCTGCCTTGACCGTGTCTCCGTCCATTTCGAGAGCAACTGCGGCGGCCGTCAGCGGCCAGTCCAGGGCTTCCTTCTGGCGGACTTCATAGGTTGCCGACTTTTTGCCGGCAGCCGGAGGAATCACGATCTCGGTTACGATTTCGTCGGGAGCCAGGTCGTGTTCCAACTCCCCTTCTGCAGTCGGGATCCGGAAGAAATCGGCGACCGGAGTCTGCCGGCTTCCCTTGGGTCCCTGAATGGCGACCTGCGCCCCCAAAGCGATCAGCCCAGGGCCGATGGTTGAAGGACTAACAAAGTAGGCCGGCCCGGAATTCCCGAGAATCGCGTGATACCGGTTATCGCCGTCCAGGACCATTGACTTGCCGTCTTTCATGGCGAGAAGACCGAAGCCGGTCCTGAAATACCAGCAACGGGGACGCTGGCAGAGGTCACCCACGACGGTTCCCAGGCTTTGAATCTGGTGGCTCCGGATACCGTCGGCGGCCTGAATCAGGGCCGGATAATTGGCCTGGATCAGGGGATGTTCCACGAACTCGTCAATCGTCACCAGGGCTCCGATGCGGATTCCCTTGTTGCCGAGGTCGGTGATCCCGCAGAGGTCCGGAATGGCCTTGATGCTGACGAGCCGCTTGGGAGCGGCACCCCCGTCCTTCATCAGGCTCAGCAGGTCACTGCCGCCGGCCAGAACGGCCGCTTCCGGTCCGAGGAGCTGAATGGCGCTTTCGACTGTGTTTGGACTCGCATATTCGAACTTGTTCATCAGGCTGCTCCTCCTTTCTCCAGAGCCTGGAGAATCCGATCGGAGGTCAGGGGCAGGTAAGGCACCCGGACTCCGATCGCATTGGCCACGGCATTGGAGATCGCCGCCCCCGGAGAAATCACCGGAGGTTCACCGAGGCCGATCACGCCGCGTTCGTCGTATCCCGGTCCCGTCATCATGTGAACGACCAGCTCGCCGATGTCTCCAACGCCGGGCAGCTTGTAGAACTCCATGTCATCGTTGAGAAGCCAGCCGGTCGTCGGATCCATGATCCGCTCTTCGGCCAGGGAATAGGAAATTCCCATGATGAGGGCGCCGTAAACCTGGCTCTTGGCCGTCTTCATGTTGATGATGAGGCCGCAGTCCTGGACAGCGACCATCTTGTTGATCTTGAGGATTCCGGTTTCCACATCGACCGAAACGTCAGCCATCTGGATGCCGCCAACGCCACCGTCGATCAGGCGCCCGGGGCCGGGATTCTGACCCGTAACACTGATGGGCGAGACACCCAGCATCGACGTTGCTTCTTTCCAGGTCAGGTAGCGATCCGGAAAATCCTTGACCTGGATTCGACCATTGATCGCTTCCAACTCGCCTGGCTGGGCGTTCAACTCCGGTGCGACCCGGGTCAGCAACTGCTCGAGAGCCAGCAGAGACGCCCTCCGTGCGGTAGAACTGACGCCTCCGACCGTGGTGCTTCCACCGGAAGCGCCAGAAGCCGGAAAACGACTGTCTCCAATACGAACGGTGATGTCGCTCGCTTCCAGGCCGAAGGTGTCCGCGCAAACCAGCGCGATGACGGTCCGGGTTCCCGTCCCGAGGTCCTGGCTTCCCAGGCGGATCTCGACGGAACTGTCGGGATGAAGCAGCAACTCGCAGTTGCTGTTGTGACCGCGCCCGCCCCAAGTATGCAGGGAAACGCCCAGACCGCGCTTGACCGGTCCGTCGCCACCCTGTCCCCGTGGCTTCCAGCGCTCCTTCCAGCCCATCAATTCGGCACCGATCTGCAGTTCTTCCGTGTACTCCCGAGACCGGGGTTCGGTCATCTGGATGTTCTTCATGATGAAGTCAACCGGATCCATCCCGATCGCTGCCGCGGCATCCTCGATCGCCGCCATCGTCACCAGGCAGGCCTGGGGATGATTGGGTGCCCGCCAGGCTCTGGACGGACCAGTGTTGGTCGGGACCGATGTATGCTGGTGCCGCCGGTTGGGAACTTCGACCACGTACGGTACCGGAGGACTATTGGTCCCGCTCGGTCCACCGGTCCCCCACGTTTCGGAGGCCCAGGCCGTGATCTCGCCGGTCGATTTCACGCCAATCTTGATCCTGGCATATGTAGATGGACGCCCGCCGGCGACCTGGAGGTCCGTATCCCGGTCGAGCATGAGCTTGACCGGCCGCTTGGTCATTCGCGCGAGCTTGGCGCACTCGATGCCCCAACGGTCGGCACTGAACTTACTCCCGAATCCGCCGCCCATGTTCTGACAGATCACGCGCGCATTGGCGGCGGGAATACCCAGGCCTTCAGCGAACTGACCCGGCAGAACGCTCACTCCCTGGGTCGAGGCATAAGCCACGAGATGGTCATCGTCCTCCCAGTAGGCCACGGTCCCGTGCGATTCATGGCAGCAGTGAGAGATCAATTCGAGTCCGTAGTACCCCTCCGAAACCTTGTCGGCACTCGTCATGCCCTGGTCGGGATCGCCCGCCACCTGTTCCTGGGCCGCCGAGGCGTCCGGGGCGTCTTTCTTCTCACCGTCCAACTGGTGAGGAAGGACCTCGTATTTGACGTCGATCAGCTTGAGGGCATCCCGGGCGATCTCCTCGGTCTCGGCGGCGACTGATATGATTTCGTCACCCGCCCACTGGATTTCCGTTCCCGGCCCCTGGATCACGTTGACAGCCTTGACACCCGGCAACTTCTCGGCCGCGGAACTGTCGATGCTGACAATCCGCGCGTGAGCGTAAGGGCAGGTCAGCATTTTCGCGGTGAGCATTCCGTAGAGCCGGACATCATAGGCGTACTCGGCCGATCCGGTCGACTTGGAGGGGCCGTCCACGCGGGACACGTTGCGGCCGATTCGCCATCGTTGATCGGCTTCTGGCCACTTATAATCAGGCATTGTCTCCTCCTTTCCCAGCCGCCTGCAGGATTGCACCGCGGATTCCGGCGTAGGTTCCGCAACGGCACAGGTTACCGCCCAAACCCTTGTTGATATCCTCCAGGCTCGGATTCGGGTTCTTGTCCAGAAATGCCTTGCTGGCAACCACGAATCCCGAAGTACAGAACCCGCACTGCTGGGCGTCGTGATCCACGAACGCCTCCTGTATCGGGTGCATCTTGTCGGGAGTGCCGAGGCCCTCAACGGTGACGATGTCTTTTCCCTGCGCTTCGATCGCGAACACCGAGCAGGAGTAAACCGGCTTTCCGTCAAGAAGTACCGTGCACGCACCACACGTTCCACGGTCACAAACCTTCTTTGCACCGGTTATTCCCAGGTCGTTGCGCAATGCGTCCAGCAGGGTGACCCGCGGCTCGACCTTGAGATTGAGCTGCTTTCCATTGACGATCAGTCTGATTGGCACCGGGTCCGGGCCCAGAATCTGGGTTCCCGCCTCACTCTTGGCCAGCCCTGACTTCTGCGAAACCAGTGCCGCCGACATGCCGGCCACGGTGCCGCTTCTGAAGAAGTCTCTTCGGGACAGGCCGGAGCTGCTCATCTCAGGCTTCTTCTCTTTGGGCATTCAAATCCTCCTAGTCTTTTTCCGTATACGGTAGATTCCCAAAGACCGTTTGAAAGTAATCAAAGATCCGCAGGTTAGATCATATGAAAGGACGTGGTCGGGCTCAAGTCAAAATGGTCCCGCCGGGCGGCAGGAGAGCATCATAACACCGATGGTTCGGGCCGGCGACCGAAAACCAAATCCCCAACGCGCGATGTAGATCTTGAGTTAACACATATTGTACGAATTACATCTCATGTATATGCGGGAGCCGCCCTTCTTCAGGGCTTCAAGGCTAATCTACTCATTCGCCACAAGTTAGTCGGCTCCCTGTTGCCGCGGGCCCGACCGGTCCAGGGTGCCGGCTTGTATCCCGGTGCCCATAGAATCTATGAACAGGCTTTCCACGAGGCGCGGCCCGGCAAACCGTACTTTTTATATAAACTATTTCTTTTTCAGGGCTTAGAGGGCTCCGTTCAGAAAGTTGGAATGCTGGCACTGATCTTGCTGTTCTGAAGCCGTGGGTGAATTCTGTACTTCTTAAACATGCTGATTGGGAGGGACCGGTAAATGAGCACATTGGTGAGCGTGCGCGACGACATTCTGGCGGGATTTGGCAACCTGACTAAAGGTGAAAGACAGGAATTGGTCGCTCTCGGCCTGCTCTCTTCTTCTGGCTCAGTTCGACCGTTGCTCGAGGTCGCACACCAACCGGGGTTCACGTCCGTCACACGGCAGGCGGTCTCCGCCTCCACCGTCCTGAACGAAGCGTATGACTACGGTTCGGCCTTCTCGCGCGGCCTTCGCATCGAGATGGGCAACCACGACCTGATTTTCATTTCGGGAACCGCCAGTGTCGACGAAAAAGGAGACACGGTCCACAAAGGCAATTTTCGCGCCCAGTGCTGGCGTACCTACCGGAATATCACCGAACTGCTCACCGCCCAGGGGGCAACCTGGCGCGATATCGTGAAATGCACCTGCTATCTGCGTGATATCGAGCGCGATTACGAAGAATTCAACCGGGTCCGAAACGCCTTCTTCAATTACCTCGAACTGAGCCCTCTGCCGGCGAGTGTCGGAATCCAGGCCAGGCTTTGCCGTGAGGATCTGCTTGTCGAGATCGAGGCCATTGCGATGCTGAAGCGGGAAGAGTAGTTCGTCTTCTGCGATTCCGAGACCGAGACACTGTCATTCGGCCCGAGTGCCTCACTCTCATGGCCAACGAGCACGCGGCGGGTCGAGTCTATTCAGGATTTGTTGTATGACTCGTGAAATGCGAGGTCTCCTCTCTTTCTCTCTCATCGTTTTCGGAGTGTCGGGGTTGGTCTGGGCGCAATCCCCCGCCCCCCCCGAACCAACCGTCCTGGTGGAAGCACGAGCGCTTCCGCCTTCCGTCTCCCCGGCAAAAGTTCAGCGTTCCGAGGTCTGTGACGGGGCCCGCTTAGTACTGCGCTATCCGGACGGCCGAACGGTTGCCGTCAGCAAGGGTTTCGAGAGCGCCTGCGAACCTGACGTCTCCTACGACGGGAAGCGGATCCTTTTTTCCGGAAGGCCCTCAGCCGGCGAACCCTGGAACATTTTCGAGTACGAGATTGATTCGGGAAAGACCCGGCAGGTCACCCGCGACTCCGGAAACTGTCGCTCTCCGATCTACCTGTCAGCCTACTACATCATCACGGCGAACGAGCCGTGGCTTCAGATCCTCTTTGTCAGTGACGCGGCAGGTGAGTACAACGAGCGGGGCACCGGCAAAGCCCTCAACCTTTATTCCTGCCAACTCGACGGGAGCGAGATCAAGCGGATCACCTATAACCCGTCCTCCGACGAAGATCCCTTCCTTTGTTGGGACGGTCGCATCCTCTTCTCGAGCCGGCGGGCCGGGACTGCTGCAAGCGATGCCGGCCAGACCCGGATCTTCAACATGAACGTTGACGGCACCGACCTGGTCGCCTTTTCCGGCTTGCAGGGATCGCCGGTCCAGCAAATGCCCACGGTGACGACCCATGACCTGGCCGTGTTCGTCGAATCGGCTCTCGACGCGGGGGCCATCGGGGGAACCCTGGGCTCGGTCTCGCTTCGGCGCCCGATGCACACCTATCGAAGACTCACCGGGCCGGCAGAGGGGATTTTCTACTCCCCCGCCCCGCTTCCGGACGGTTCGATCCTGGTTTCCCGGAAAGCCTCGGCCGGCTCTTCACGTTTCGAAGTCGTGAAACTGGACCCGGAAAGCGGGACCTTCACGCCCTGGCTGTCCAGTTCATCCAGCAACCTGCTTTACGGGCGCCTAGTCAAAGCTCGCCCCCAACCCGACGGCCGCTCCAGCGTGGTCAACGAGAACCATCCCTTCGGGCAGTTCTACTGCCTCAACGTCGGCATCAACGATCTGAAGAATGGGACACAACTGCAGTCCCTCGCCAGGCGCGTGCGCGTCCTCGAGGGCCTGCCGGCTCATTCCGAATCCAGGGATTCGATGATTCCCAAACGTATCCTCGGTGAGGTTCCCCTGGAAGCCGACGGCTCCGTCTTCTTCGAGGTGCCGGCCAACACGCCGGTCCAGCTGCAACTCATTGACGACAAGGGGATGTCCCTCAAGAGTTGCGGCTGGATCTGGGCCAGGAACAAGGAACCTCGTGGATGCATCGGCTGCCACGAAGACGGAGAACTGGTCCCGGACAACCGGTTTGTCGATGCGGTGAAGAAGCCTCCCGTCCGGCTGACCGCGCCCGCCCACCTGCGCCGCTATGTCGATTTCCAGCGGGATGTCCTTCCGGTTATCCAGAAGGGATGCACGACCGAGTCATGCCATTCCGGGGGAACTTCGGGGGCGGACTTCCGTCCTCCCGACGGCCGGACGGATTCCAGTGGGTATGTCGCAAGAATTTACGCGCGATTGAATGGCGGAAACCCGGGTTCGGAAGGCGGGGAAAAACGCTGGATCGACCCGGGCCGGGCCCGAACCAGTCCCCTGGTCTGGCACATCCTGGGCAAAATCACTACTCTTCCCTGGGACGGGACAGTGCCGAATCAGAACGAGGGCCCGCCCAATATGGGGAAACCGCTGGTGCAACCGGCACACGCCCAGGTGATGATTGAGTGGATCGATCTGGGTGCTCATGGCGGATCCCGGGTGCAGAACGCAGTTGAGATGGAGCAGAAGAGACTTTCAGGAGGGGATGAATGAGGTGCTTTCGCCGACCATGCCTATTCTTGTTCGCGCTGGCGATTGCCGGATCGCTGGGACAGGCCCAGAACCCGGCGAACCTGCCGGTTTTTGTGGACGTCACCGACTCTGCGGGAATTGACTTCAAACACAGCTTCGGCGATTTCGACCTGACCAACATCGTTGAGGGGACCGGTGCCGGGGCATGCTTCCTCGACTACAACAACGACGGCTGGTTCGACCTCTACTTCCCGAACGGTTCCTGGGACAAATCCATCAGCGACAACCGTGGCCGGAAGCTGCGCGGAAAGCTCTTCAACCATCTCTACCGAAACAACGGGGACGGCACCTTCACCGATGTCACCGACTCGGCAGGGGTTGGCGATCCAAGTCCCAGCTTCGGCTGCTCCGCCGTCGATTTCGACGCCGACGGGGACGTGGACATCTACGTTTTGAACTACGGCTCGAACGTCCTCTACCGGAACAACGGCGACGGCACGTTTACCGACGTTGCGAAAGAGGCGGGCCTGGCCGACCCCAACTGGAGCCTTTCCGCTCCCTGGCTCGATTACGACAATGACGGTGACCTCGACGTCTACGTGGCCAACTACCTGCGTTACGATGACGGAAAGTTCCGGGCCTACTACGCCGCGGCCGGCTACCCTGGCCCCCTGAGCTACAGCGCCGAGAGCGATGCGCTCTATCGGAACAACGGCGACGGCACGTTCACTAACGTCGCCCGTGAGGCAGGCGTATTCAAGGACAACGGGCGTGCCATGAGTGCCACCGCCGCCGATCTCAACGGCGATGGCTACATGGACATCTACGTCGCCAACGATGCCACCGAAAACTACTACTTCGAGAACACCGGAAAGGGGACCTTCGTCGAAAAGGGACTCTTCCTGGGTTTGGCGTTCGGCGAACATGGACAGGGCGTTTCCTCGATGGGCCCCTTTCCGGGCGATATCGACCGCAATCAACTGCTGGACATCTACGTCCCCGACATGGGCTACAGCAGTCTCCTAATGAACCAGGGAGAGTTCTTCGAAGACCAGACCACCCGCTCCAAGGTCGCCATCACCTGCGGTCAGTACACCGGCTGGGGCGGTCTCCTGGTGGACTACGACAATGACGGCTACCTCGACCTCTTTGTCTCCAACGGCAACGCTCACCACGAGTACACCGAGGAGGATGTGCTGCTTCACAACGACGGCACCGGTGTTTTCAACGATGTTTCCGACCGCTCCGGAGACTATTTCAGGGTAAAAATGGTTGGACGGGGATCCACCTTCGGCGATTTTGACAACGACGGGGATCTCGACTTGGTGATCGTCAACCTGAACGATCGCGCCAAGTTGCTGCGCAACGACGGTGGCAACGAGAACAACTGGATTAAGGTCGTCCCGAAGCTCCCCGGCCCCGAGCGGGATGCTCTGGGCGCGCGGGTCACCGTCCAGGTTGATTCGCTGCGACAAATCGAAAACGTTCAACCCGTCCGGGGATACCTCTCAGAGGTCGATTCCCGGCTCCACTTCGGACTGGGAAAAGCGCAGAAGGTGGACTCAATTGAGATTCGATGGCCGGGAGGAGAGACCCAGAAACTCGAGAATGTCCCGGCCAACCAGGTTCTCAAAATCATTCAAGGCGCCAACTGAAGGGAGAGCAGACTTGATGCGTTCCAAATCCCTGCTGCCATTCCTGCTGAGCATGAGCTGCCTTCTGGTTTCCGCTGCGGCTCAGCAACGCCAGCCCATCTACGTCGGGGCACGGGCCTGCGCTACCTGCCATGACGGGCCTTCCATGGGCCACCAGTTCAGCAAGTGGCTGATGACCAAGCACAGCCGGGCCTACGCGGTCCTGGCCAAGTCGGAGGCCCTGGAAATTGCCCGCCTCAGCGGAGTGCCCCAGGTTCCGCAGGAGTCACCGGTGTGTCTCGGATGCCATGCCACCGGGGCGGAAGCCGAAGACTGGGAACATGACGACGGGTTCCGCATCGAGGACGGGGTCCAGTGCGAAAAGTGTCACGGTCCCGGAAGCGAGTACATGGACGCCGAGGTCATGAGCGATCCCGCAGCCGCGATGCGGGCCGGGCTGAAGAAGATCACCAAGAACGACTGCAAGATGTGCCACAACGAGAAGGGATCGCACGTCGCAGTCCACAACCTGCCCAAGCTGGACATCGACGAGGGCTGGAACAGGATTGCTCACCCGACGCCGGACTCGGCGGAACTCACGGAACTGCCCGCCCTGTCCGGGACGGCGGACGAAACGACCCCTGGTCCTCACTACGTCGGCGTGCAGGCCTGCACCCAGTGCCACCGCGCGGCCATGATGGGTTACCAATTCAGCATTTGGAAGATGTCTCCGCACGCCAAGGCCTATGGGCGCCTCGCCACTGAGGCGGCCCAGGGTATTGCTCGCCAGGCCGGGATCGAAGGTCCAGCCCAACAGAGCCCCAAGTGCCTGCGCTGCCATGCCACCACCGGAGGAAAACTGTCCGAGGCTCTCCCGTCGCTTACCCTGGATGAGGGAGTCGGCTGCGAGTCGTGCCATGGACCCGGCAGCGACTACCAGCACGAAGCCATCATGCTGGACAAGGAGGCGGCCCGCGAGGCTGGCCTCAAACTGGGCAATCGCGACATGTGCATGGAGTGCCATGCCGATGCCCACGGAAAATCCTTCGACTACGAAGCAGCGTGGAAATCGATCGCCCACCCGAAAAAGCGCCCTGCACCGGTGGCGCAAATCCGCTACAAGAACCCTCTTAACCTGGTTGTCTCTCCAAACGGCCGTGAAGTCTGGCTCACCTGCGAAACCTCTGATTCGGTCATCGTTGTGGATGTCGCCAGGCGCCAGAAGGTGGCCGAGATTCAGGTCGGAGGCCAGCCCAATGACCTGACGTTCAGCCCAGACGGGAAGAGGGTCCTCGTCACCAACCGGCTCGACGACAGCTTGAGCGAGATCGATGTGGTGACGCGGAAGGTGTTGCGCACCGTACCCGTCGGCGACGAACCACACGGCGTCCAGATGGACGGCATGGGCCGGGACGTTTACGTTCTCAACTCCTCTGAGGACAGCATCTCGATCCTGGATGGCGATTCACTGACCGAGAAGTCCCGGCTGACGGCAAGCCGGTATCCCTGGGCGATGTCCCTGTCTCCCGACGGCAGCCAGATCGTCGTGACCAATGCCCTGTCCCGGTTTATCCCCTTCCGGACTCCCTGTGTCTCGGAACTGACCGTGGTCAATACCAAGACCGAGAAGGTGGACGACCGCTACACCGCCCGGGGAACGAACCTCCTGCTCGGCGTAGACTGGCATCCGAGCGGGGAATACGCCGTCTTCGTAATGCTCCGAACCAAGAACCTGGTGCCCATGACCAGGCTGACCCAGGGCTGGACCATCACCAACGGCATCGGGATCGCCTGGAAGGACGGGCACGTGGACCAGGTCTTGCTCGACCAGACCGACATCTCGTTTCCCGACCCCACCGGCCTGACGATCACGCCGGACGGAAAGTATGCCCTGGTGACCAGCGCGAGCCTCGACCGGGTGGCGGTGGTCGATCTCAACAAACTGGTCGGCATCCTCAAGTCGGCATCCGATGAAGAGCGCAAGAACGTTCTGCCCAATCACCTGGGCCTGCCCACCGAGTTCATTGCGAAGCTGATCCCGACCGGGAAGAGCCCGCGGGGAATTCGGGTGACGCCGGACGGCAGCACTGCTTTCGTCGCCAATTGCCTGGACGATTCCCTCACGGTTATCGACATGAAGCGACTCGAGCCAGCTGGAGTCGTGGACCTTGGCGGACCCAGGCAGATCACCAAGGCACGCTTGGGAGAACAGCTCTTTCACAATGCCAAAATCACCTTCCGACGCCAATTCTCCTGCCACTCCTGCCACCCGGACGGCCACGTTGACGGAGTCACTTACGACATCGAACCGGATGGAGTGGGCGTGAGCCCCGTGGACAACCGGACGCTTCGCGGGATTCTGGACACCGCCCCGTTCAAGTGGGAAGGTACCAACCCAAGCCTGCAGCGGCAATGCGGTCCCCGCCTGGCTGTCTTCTTCACCCGAATCCAGCCTTTTAGCCCGGACGAACTGGCCGCATTGGATCTCTACATTTCCATGATTCAGCGGCCACCAAACCGCTATCGTCCTCTGGGAGCCGAACTCACTCCCGCCCAGCGACGAGGCAAGTCCGTCTTCGAGCGATCGATGACCAGCGACGGCCGGGAAATTCCCAAGACCGGACAGTGTGTCTTCTGTCATCCACCTCCGCTCTACACGAACCGAACCCAGGTGGATGTCGGAACCCGGATGCCCTATGATCGGGAAGCGCTCTTTGACGTTCCCCATCTGAACAACATCTATGACTCAGCGCCTTACCTTCACAACGGGATCGCACCCACGCTGGAGGAGATCTGGACCGTGCACAACCCCCAGGATAAGCATGGGGTGACGAACGATCTGACCAAGGATCAACTGAACGATCTGATTGAGTACATCAAGACGTTCTGATCCGAGAAGAATCGGTGAGGACTCAATTATGAGCAGACAATCATTCCCAGTCAGCATCAAGGAATGCCCGCGTTTTCTGCTGACAGTCCTGGCGATACTGTTTACGATCCCGGCCCTGCCGTTCGCTGAATCCGCGCTGGTTCCGCCCGCGGCTGAGCAGGAACCGCTGCCGTACATCTACCGGGACTGGCAGCAGTTCACGGTCAAGGATGGGCTGCCAAACGACCACATTTTCGCCGTCACCGTCAACGGCAACGACGTTTGGGTCGGCACGGAGAACGGCCTGGCCCTCATCGACAAGGTCGCCGGCAAGGTCAAGCGGACCTGGACGATGGAGGATGGTCTCCCCTGGAAGGTGGTCTCCTGGATCGCCGTCAACCCAAAGACCGGGGAGGTCTGGCTGGCCCTGTTCGGCGGCGGCCTGGCGCGCTATACCGCCGGCCGGTTCGATCACTGGCACCAGTTGAACAGCGGACTGGTCAACGACGTCGTCTACGGGGTCGCCGTCGAGCACGACAATGTCTGGTGTGCGACTACCGCGGGTGCGAGCCGATTCAACACCGTTACCGGCGAATGGGCCATTTTTACAGAGAAGAATGCGCCCATGGAGGAGATCTGGAACTACGGTGTCACCTACAACGACGGCCTTGTCTACCTCGGTGTCTGGGGAAGCGGTGTACTCGAATACGACATCGCGCGCGGGACCTGGAAAGACTACCTCGACCCGGACGGTGAGATGGAGATCGACCTCTATCGCGATGACGGGATTGTCCACGTCATCACGACCGGAGTCAGCTACGTGGACAAGATCCTCTGGGTTTCGACCTACTTCGGGGGATGCCGCTACGACGGACGACACTGGCGCGGTTATTACAACCAGGAAACCGGGCTTCCCAGTGACTTCATCAATGCCGTCAAAGGGCGGAGCGCCCAGGAGGCCTGGTTCTGTACCGACAAGGGCGTGGGGACCGTGACCGACTTTGATACCGATACGTGGGTCACCTATACGATGGACCCGGAAACCCACAAGGGAAAGGCGATCGTATCCCGCAACAAACAGGTACTGAAGGAGGTTGAGACCGCCACCGGAATTCCCCACAACTACACGCTTGCAGTAGATTTCGACGGTTCTGATGTCTGGATCGGAACGTCGAAAGGCCTGGCCCACGGGATCGGAACGAACTACTTTGCCGGGCTCAAACCGGAGGGCTCCGACGCAGCCGCCACGACCCCGACCGCAGCGACATCTCCTGCCCGGCCGGCGAGTGCGAGGAGGTAACTAGCCATGAAACTGGTCTGCAGAGTATTCTTCGTCATCCTGACCGTGTCCGGGCTCTTTGCCCAGGCGACAAAACGACCGGACATTCTGCCCCCGGATGAACTCCTGCCTCCTTTCGCGGTGGATGATCCGGCCGTGGCCAAGGTCCTGGAAATCCTCAACAACATCACTGCCTATGAAACTCCTCCAATTGACCTGAAGCGGGACGAGAACTACGCCGGAACCGCCGTCGACGTCGAACCGTTCAGCGGGGTCAAACCCTTCAAGGAGAACTTCCTCCTTCAGATCGAGTACACCGGACCCGGGCGCGCGATCCCCGAACCCGAGCATGTCGATTCGGTCAAGATCGGATTCATCGGTCCCATAATGTCCACCGTTTCGGTCGCTACCGGCGGCAAGAGCCACGAAGAGCCCCTGGGAATCCAGATGATGCGGGGCAGCCGACTGGCCATCGAACAGGCCAATGCCCGGGGAGGCTACCTGAAACGGTCGGTTCCATTCGAACTGGCCGTCTCCAACGACAACGGGCTGTGGGGAGCCTCGGGCAACGAGATCATCAAAATGGCTTACAACGACAAGGTTTGGGCGATTCTCGGCACGATTGACGGCGCCAACAGCCACATCGCGATCCGGGTCGCTCTGAAGGCCGAGGTTGCCATGATGAACTCCGGCGACACCGACCCGACCTTTATCGAGACGAACATCCCGTGGGTGTTCCGCTGTATCGGGGACGACCGGCAGATGGGTTACCTTTTGGTGGACTACCTGTACCGAAAAATGGGCTACCAACGGGTGGGGATCATCCGGGCTTCCAACCGGTACGGCCGCTTCGGTGTGCGCGAGGTTCGGGACGGCAGCCGGCGCCTGGAGAAGCCGGTCGTTCTGGAGATGGCCTACCGTCTCGGGGACACCGATTTCTCGCTTCAACTGGAACGCCTCAAGGCGACCAATCCGGACGCCATCGTCCACTGGGGAGATGCCCAGGAAGGGGCCATGATTCTCAACCAGATGCGGAAGATGGGGATGAAGCAACCGTTCTTCGGCTCCGACCGGCACGTCTCGCCCGACTTTCACCGAGATAGCCGGCCAGAACGCCGAGGGAGTCTGGGCAATGTACCCCTGGAACCCGGACCGGAAAGATCCCAAGCTGTCCGCTTTTCGGGAGATCTTCCGGAGACGCTTCGGTGTCGAGGCGGACACTTACGCGGCTCACGCCTACGACGGAATGAATATGCTGATCTGGGCCGTCCAGGTGGCGGGATTGAATCGGGCCAAAGTTCGTGACGTGCTGGCCTACAGGTCCAAGCCATGGCCGGGCGTGACGGGGCAGATCGCCCTCAGTGCGGCACTGGATGACGTCGGGACGGTCGCCATGGCGCACTTCAAGGACGGCGCCTGGCACTACTACACGCGGGAAGACCTCGATATCCCCCAAGGATATCGTCCCGGAACGGGACCGGGTCAGCCGTGAAGCGGCCTGCCATTGACCGCTGACCGGTGCCGGAGGGTTCGCCAATCGAACCCTCCGTCCGATTGGCAGGCGAGCCGGCTCCAGATTTGCCGAGCCCTGGTTGTTTTGGCCGGGCTGTGCTGCCTGATTCGACCGGCTCTGGCTGGACAGGCCGAGGGCCCGTTCTTCGACGGCCGAACAAGCCTGCACCACTACAATGGCCCCGGGCGGGATGACATCGACCCGCCGGGCCTTACGGAGATCCGCATCGGTTACTTCGGGCCGTCCGATCCCGATCACCCACTGTATGGTGATTCCTGGACCGCTGCCCAAATGGCCATCGACGACCTCAACGCTCGAGGCGGCTACCGGGGGCTGCCCTTCCGACTCCTTCCCGCGTGGTCGGAGAATCCCTGGGGCAGCGGTGTCGGGCAGATCGCGCGGATGGTTTACAACGACGGAATCCAGGCCATCATCGGCGGCGTAGACGGGCCTACCGCGCACCTGGCCGAGCAGATCGTCGCCAAAGCCCGCCTGCCCCTGCTCAACCCGGGATCGACCGACCGGTCGGCCAACATGGCCCACGTTCCGTGGATCTTTTCCTGCCTGCCGGGCGATGACCTCCAGATGGAGTTGCTCCTCGAAACGCTGGAGAAGAACGGCCATACCGACACCATCGTCCTGATCTCCGCCACCGACCATGACTCCCGCGCCGTGACGACTGAATTCCTCGAAGCGCTCTCGAAGCGGGAGAGCGCGCTTCACTACCACCTGAACGTCACCACAGGCGACGAGACCGAACTCTCCAACCTCAATCGTCAACTCCTCGCCGGCTCGGTCCGGCCCACCCTGGTGATCCTGGCGGATCCGCAGGTTTCGGCGCAGGTTGCGCGCCACCTGGCGCCGATCTATTCCGGACCTGTTTACGGCTCTTCGGCGATGGGCCGCCGATCCTTCCACGAAGCGGCGGCGGGGCTGTCCAACCGCTTCATATTCCCCCTCCCGGCCGACCTTGGAGCCCTGGAAGAGTTTTCGAAGCGTTTCCGGTCAGAAACCGGACACCCCGCGGACTTCGCTGCCGCCCAGACCTACGACGCCATCGAACTCCTGGGAGAAGCCGTGCGAGAAGCCGGTGCCAACCGGGCCCGGATTGGAGACACGCTGCGGGCCAAATTCTCTTGGTCCGGGGCGGCCGGACCGATCGTCTGGGACCTGACCGGTCAAAACACGCGCCCGGTAACCATGGTGGAGATGGAAAGCGGGCAAATCAGCCCCTGGAAGCCGTGACGTGGGACACGTACGATCTACGATTTCTTATTCTTGATTTGTCGAGGGATCTCGGTTGGGGGAACCGCTTCTCCCCGGCTCTGTCGGCCAGGCCCTCACCGGGCCTGCGTCCGCGCAACCGACAGCCGGGAGGGCAGGCACCCGGGGGCGCGTTCCTTACCCCGCGGCCGTGTCTCGGCCGTTCCGCGTTCCGATACCCCCGGCTTGCGTGCGCCGAAACGCCTCGTCGCAGACCAGGGCCTGGTACAATCGGCGGCCTTCTTCGAGCTCGTCCAGGCCGATCGACTCCCGCACAGTGTGCGCCAGGGTTTCCTCACCCGGACCCAGGCCCAGAACTTTCATGCCAGCTTCCGCGAAGTGGCCACCGTCAGTGGCAAACTTCCAGACTCCGGCTTTCGCCGGCCTTTCCAAAACACGAGCAACAACCGCTTCAGCCGCCTTCAAGGAGGGATCCTCCGGACCGAGACAAAATGACGGGTGGTAGGAATGGGAGAACTCCCGGTATCCGGTGTAGGTTGTCAACTCACTGCCTGGAATGGTGACTTCGGCACGCGCGCCCTCGATCAGACAGCGGTTGGCGAGTTCCTGAAGCAACTTGCGAATACTCTCCCCGGTCTCTCCTGGGACATTGCGCCAGTCGCAGGTCAGCCAGGCTCGCCCGGGAATGACATTTGGGCTCGACTGGTCGGTCCGGAAAAGTGTCGGGGCCACACTGCTCGGTCCGAGTTCGGCATCGACCAGGTGCGGGAGTCCCGGTATCGCCGAGATGAAGGACGCGGTCACTTCAAGCGGATTCACTCCGTGATCGGGAATGCTCGCGTGAACGCTCCTTCCCGTGACGGTCAGAAGCAACTCGGTCCGGCCCCGGTGTCCTCGCATCAGCCGATTCCGGCTCGGCTCTCCGACAATTACACATTTGGTGAACAGGTTTCGAGCCAGGTAGCGCGCACCCAAACCCCCAATTTCCTCCATCACGACCGTGGTGACCCACACGTCTCCGGGAGGCCTCCGGCCCGCCCGCGCCAGTTCACCCACGGCGTAAACCTGCGCCGCGAGTGGTCCCTTGATGTCAACAGCTCCCCGGCCCCAAATCCGGCCATCCGACACCGATCCCTCGAATGGGGGATAGGGCCACTCGCTCTCCTCGCCAGCCGCAACGTGGTCCAGGTGGGTATTGAGCATGATCGGCTCTGACGGGCCGTTTCCCCGCACCAACCCGATGATGTTCCCCGCGCCGTCCCGGTCCACGGTGTCAAAACCCAGCCGCGTCATCTCTCCGGCGACCACTTCTGCCACATTGCCCTCTTCCCCGGGCAGGCCTGGGGTCCGGATCAGGCGCCTCAGAAAATCAGCGCACTCCAACGTCACGTCCATCGGAACCTACTTCCCGCCCCCCGCCTGGTCGTCTTTGAGCGCACGCTTGAGCACCTTGCCCATGGCGCTTTTCGGGAGCGCATCGACGATCTCAACCTGCCTGGGGATCTTGAACTTGGACAACTTGTCCCGACAGAACTCGACGACTTCCGCCTTGGTCAGAGTCTGGCCTTTTTCCACCACGACGAACGCCTTGACCGACTCCTCCCGGACCTTGCTGTGCATTCCGACAACCGCGGCCTCGACAATCTTTGGATGCTGGTGGAGGACCTCTTCGACCTCCCTCGGGTAAACATTCATGCCGGCACTGATGATCACGTCCTTCTTCCGGTCGACGATCCGAAAGAACCCGTCCTCGTCCATCACCGCCATGTCGCCCGTATGTAACCAGCCGTCCCGCAGAACCTGGGCGGTCTCCTCGGGTCGATTCCAGTATCCCTTCATCACCTGAGGCCCCTTCAACGCCAGTTCTCCCACTTCTCCGGGAGGCAATGCCTCACGCGTATCAAGATCGACCACGCGGGCGTCGGTGTCGGAAATTGGAATGCCGATGGTGCCCAGCTTCCGGAATCCCAGCAGGGGATTCACCACTGCCACCGGTGACGTCTCGGTCAGACCGTATCCTTCGACAAGTTTCCCCCCGGTACGCTCTTCAAAGCGGCTCTGCACCTCAGCCGGCAAGGCAGCTCCACCGCTGACGCAAAGCTTGATCGACGAAACGTCGTCGGGAGTGAGGTCCGGATATCGGTTGATCGCGTTGTACATCGATGGAACGGCGCAAAAGATCGTGGGCCGGTGCTTCTTGATCGCCTTGGCCACATCGGCCAGCTCGAAGCGGGGCAGCAGGAGCATGGCGGACTGGGCCGCGACGGCCAGGTGCAGCCCCGTCGTCATCCCGTAGCTGTGGAAGAATGGCAGCACGCAGAGAATCGTCTCTTTCTTCTCTTCCACGGTGCGCAGCCACCGGCGGGTCTGTATCACGTTGATGACCACGTTCCGGTGAGTCAACTCGGCTCCCTTTGAAAGCCCGGTGGTTCCCCCGGTGTAAAGCAACAACGCCGTTTCCTCCGTCGGAACGTGCGTCCCGGGGTGGCGCGGGTGGCCCTCTTTGATCAGGGTTGAATAGAGAAACCGGCCCGTCCCCTCGTCCTGTTCAACCTTGGACTTCTCTTTCAGTCCAAGAAGAAACGCGAGGTGGAAGGGCAGGAAATCCCGTACCGACATCACGATGATCCTCCGCACATCCGTGTGGGGCCGGACCTTCTCCAGCATCGGCAACAACTTGTCCAGGACGATCACGGTCTTCGAACCAGAGTCGTTGAGCTGATGTTCGAGTTCCCGCTCGACGTAAAGTGGATTGGTAGGAACCAGGATCCCGCCCAGCTTGGCGACCGCAAAATGAGCGATCGGGTAGCCGGGGAAATTGGGCAGGATCAATGCCACCCGATCCCCCTTCCCCACTCCGAGGTGAGCGAGGACATCCGCGAAACGATCGACCTGCGCCAGCAACTCGCGGTAGGTCTTTCTTGACCCGAAGAAGAGTGTCGCCGCACCCTCGGAATGCTCTTCGGTAGCCCACTGCAAGAGCTGATACAGATTAAGGTCGGGATACTCTCCCTCTACCGGTATTCCCGGCTCATAAAACTCGTGCCAAGGTCGCTGTTCCACGCTTCGTCCTTTCCTGCAACTCTGACTTCAGTCCCCGGAACTGAGATCCGCTCCCTGCGGCGATTGACCTGAAAACAGCACCGGCCTTCAATTCCGGCAACTCATATCCGGGCAAGGAATTTTCCGACTATTGTAACCGGAGCCTACTAAAATAGCCTCATTCCACATCTCTGGCATATACTTACCCGCAAGATTCCCATGCCCCTGCTTTTCATTTCCGGTGCTCTAGCGTTGGTTTCAGTCATCGTGGGAGGGCTCTGCTGGCTACTCATCCGGCTCACCGGCCGCCGCGGACACCTTCGCCAGACCCTCAAATGGACCGGCGTAGCCTACCTCGTCCTGCTGCCGCTGGTGGTTCTGGTCGCGCTCCCCGTTGTCGCCTCCCAATTTCTTGCCCACGCATCCACCCGGCCTATGGACCAGCATCTGACCCAGGACCCGGCCACCTACGGTCGCCCCTTCGAAGACGTCTCTTTCCCGAGCTCTGATGGCGTCGTGCTGCGCGGTTGGTACCTACCCGGCAAGGCCGGCCGCAGCCCGTTTGTCTTTTGCCACGGACTCTTCCGGGACCGCCACGAAGTACTGGAACGCTCCTGCCGGTTGAATGAAATGGGATTCCCTGCCCTTCTGTTCGATTTCCGCGGGCATGGCCACAGTGACCCGGCCCCGATCACCCTGGGATACATGGAGCAGTTCGACGTCATCGCCGCCGCCGACCAGCTGAGATCACGAACCGGAGCCTCAAAGATCGCCTTGTGTGGTGTTTCGATGGGAGCCGCCGCCGTCGTACTGGCAGCCGCCCAGGATCCCGGCCGCATCCAGTCGCTGGTCGCCGACAGTCCCTTCGCCAGCCTGGAACGGACCGTCGAACATCACGCGGAACTCCTGCTGGGCTTCCCGGCAGTTCCCTTCTCCCGGGTCTTCCTCTGGAACTTCTGTCGAATCGGGCACTTCGAGCCAAACTCGGTCAACGTCATCGAAGCCGCCAGCAAACTCGATCACGTTCCCGTCCTCCTCATCTACGGAAACAGGGACCGCCGAATGCCTCGATCGGTAGCCGAAGCGGTCTACGCCGCGATTCCCGGGGCCGACAAGCGCCTGCTCTTCGTGGAAGGAGCGGACCACGGTGCTGCCTACCGGGAGGCTCCCCAGGTCTACCTCGATGCGGTTGAAGCGTTCCTGGCCCCTGAAGAGTAGTCCAGGCAACCTTGCCTGCGATGTCGCCCGGGCAGCTTGCCCGGCGACTGGCCGAACCGCCTCTCCTGTCCGCGGGCTGGCAGCCCGTGTAACCCAACAGGCTGGCAGCCTGTATTACCCCCAGGCAACCCTGCCTGGTATGTCGGCCGGCCAGCCTGCCCGGCGAGACCCGGTTCCCAGAGATCATCTGTCGACCTCGAATTGAAACGCAAGAGCACGAAGGGCGCTAAGAGTGTTGCTGTTGAAAACAAAAGATTTCTTTGCGCCTTGGCGACTTTGCGGTTCAAAGCACTCTTGGCAAGCTTCACTCTCTGAATGATCCACGGCGGCAGCGGAGACCGGTTGACTTTAACCTTCCAACATCTCGCTCAACAACTGCTCGTCACCCCAGAACTGCTCCCGTTCCCCCGTCATGAGGAGAAAGGACGTCCGGGTTTCCGGCGGACAGAGCGCGTGAAAGAAGTAGAAGATCGGAACCTCCAAAAGCTGTTCCAGGTCATCTCCGGCCGGCAGTTCCGTCTTTCCACTGCCGGCCCACCGATCCAGAAAGCGAAGAAAACTTCGAAATCTCCGATACTCAGAAACAGCCTGCCGGCGCTGGATTTCACTGCGACCAGGTAAAGGGTAATGGTTCCTCAGGTGGGCCTGGAGCGGCTCCCGGTCAACGATCTCGCGCAGTTCCCGAGACTCGATCCAGTCTCTCCAATAGCTGTCCGATCCGTAACGGTCCGGCTCGGAAAGTTCGAGCGCCAGGACCAGGGCGTCCCAGCGGGCCCTCTCCGACGAATTCCGAATGCGATCGATTGCCGCCGACGAGAATTCCGTTCCCCAGACAATCCGCGAGCCGTTCGCGGCTTCCGCCTCTGCGGGCTGCCGTCCCGGCGACTGCACCCCGAAACTCTGAGCGGCCTTCAGGACGCGGAGAGATTGCTCCCTCTCCAGCGCACCCTCCGTTCCGAACACCCAACGAACCGGAGAATCGGGGCCGGCCGTTGCGAGAAGCCTCAGAAAACGGAGGTTCTCTCCCCTCCATCGCCGCTTTTCTACATTGAGGTTCCGCTCCATTAGCAGGTTGCCCATCGGGTCGAGCTCAAACCGCTCGGACTCTTCAGTAATCCGTTCGATTCCAAGAGAAAGCCAATTCAGGAAGTTGAGGCTCAGCCGCGCTCTTCGCCCCCGAAGCGTTTCGAGGGCTGAAGTAACCTTGACGCCACTGCCGACTTCAGAGATCCGGCCCTCGAGAAGCCGGGAACAGCTTCCGGTGAATCCTGGCGGGAGCGGGAGTTTCCAGCTCGCCTTGACCCACTCCTTGCGTCGCCGCCAACGAGCGACCTCCGCCGCCAGGAGGATTTCAGCGCGCCGGACAAGCCCGTCCTTAACCTTGTCCCTGAGCGGTTTGAACGCCGGGTCCAGGAGCGCGTGCGGGGACTTGACCCGGGTCCGGGAGGCGGCTCCCAGGGCAACTTCGATCGAGGCCGAACGATCCCATCCGCTGTTCCGACGCAGAGACAGGCTGAGTGCCCCTCTCCGGTTCGACCAGCGGAGTGAGAAGTCCCCACTTCGCCTCCACGTATAGCGGGCATCCAACCCCATGTCGGCTCGCAGTCCGGCCGCAACATCGAACCAGGGTTCGGACTCCGCCCCAAGCTCCCACCCGCGGGCCAGGTCCCAACCGGCGCTCAGCCGTATCTGGGCACTTCCGGACCAACTGAACTGACTCACCTGGGCCGGGCGCATCAGCGCGATTTCTCTCGCTTCAAAGGGATCGCGAAAGCCGGTCCATGTGGCAAGAAGTGCCTCCCGGACCGTCCACTCTCCGTCAAATACTTCCACCCAGGCGAAGGTGACTCGACTGCCGCTTCGGAAATTGAAGAGGACGTCACTGACCCGGCGCGCCGAGGTCGCAGTGACCTTTCCCGATACCGTCCACTGCAGCCCAAACTGTTCCTTTGGAATCCGGAAATTGCCCAGGTAGGCATTTCCAGGCCTGAGCAGTTTCGCAATGATTCTGGCGTCCGGTTCGATTCTCCACGAAACTCGCTTCGGCAGGTATCCTCGGAGGGCCCGTTTGGCCTGAAAAGTCAGTGTCGCTCCCTGGCGCTTTCTGAGAAATTCGACGGGCGGAATGTCCAGGTCGAGGTTCGCGGAGTCTGCTCGAAGCAGGAGCTCAAGCGAAGTACCTTCGACAAGGTGAGAGAATCCTCCCTCCAGGTTCCAGCCTCCGGTCAATACTGGCATCCGACGAGCTTATTCAGAGCCCGGAGTTCATGCAATACCTGGTTCGCAATCATCGCGCAGAAACTGAACGAAATCGACTACGATCAGGGCTGTCAGCCCCCAGATCGTCTCTCCTTCGTAATCGAAGTAGTAGACGTCCCGTGCCTGGCCCTGAACCAGGCGCTGCTCCACGACCGGCACGGTCGTCTGGAAGAAGCGAACCGGGACTTGCAATACATAGGCCACCTCTTCGGGGAAGAGGCGGAATTCCACGTCACCGGGAACGATTCCCACGACGGAACGGACCAGCAGGTCGGTGACGGCCAGGTAATCGTGGAACTCTCCGAGGACCTCGACCTCCTCCCGGGCTACCCCGATCTCCTCCTCGGTTTCACGCAACGCGGTCTCAATGAGATCCCGATCCTGCCGCTCACGCACGCCACCCGGGAAAGAGATCTGCCCCTTGTGGGTTGCCACCGTTTGGGTCCGTCGAGTAAACAGGAAGTTGGCCTCTCCGGCCAGGTCCTGCAGTGCAATCAGGACAGCCGCCTCCTTACCGTTCGGAGCAGTCAGGCGCCGCGGAGGCACCGATCGAAGCCGCCTCCCCGCCTGCTGAATCGAGGCCATGACTGGTTCATCTCGAGAGTCACGGAACATCAGATTGATCCGAACCGCTCCTCGGAAATCGCGACCGGTTCCACCCGCCAGATCTGCCGGTTGTACTCCGCGATCGAACGGTCACTTGAGAATCGACCGATTCGAGCGACATTGAGAATTGACCTGCGAGTCCACTCGTGGCTATTGCGATAGACCGATTCTACTTCGAGTTGAGCCTTAATATATGCCGAGTAATCTGCCAGCAAACAAAAGAAATCACGTTCAAGAAGTTCCTGCACGAGAATTCCGAAGATACCCGGCTCATCGGGATTGAAGTAGCCGCCCTCAATCATGTCGATGACTTCACGAAGTTCAGCGTCCTGCTCGTAAAAATCGCGCGGCCGGTACCCTCCCTGGTGGCGACGGGCAACTTCGTCCGCGTTGAGCCCGAAAATGAACATGTTCTCCCGGCCGACTTCGTCCATGATCTCAATGTTCGCGCCGTCCAAGGTCCCGATGGTGAGCGCCCCGTTGAGCGCAAGCTTCATGTTTCCCGTACCGGAAGCTTCGTATCCTGCGGTCGAAATCTGCTCCGACAACTCGGTCGCAGGAATGATCTTCTCGGCCAGCGCAACCGAGTAGTTGGGCATGAACACGATCTGCAACAACCCTTTGACCGCCGGATCCCGGTTGACCACGTCCGCGATGGAATTGATCAACTTGATGACCAGCTTGGCCTCGACATAGGCCGGGGCCGCCTTGCCCCCCACGACAATCGTGCGCGGCAGATGGTTTTCCCCGGGGTCCCGCCGAATCCTGTTGTACAGAGTGATCATGTGCAGGGCATTGAGCAACTGGCGCTTGTACAGGTGGAACCGCTTCACCTGGGAATCGAACAGTGAATCCACTTTCACCCGAAGATCCGACTCTCGCTCGATCTCCCGCTTGAGGAGAAGTTTTTGGGCCGTCTTGACATTCGCCCAGGCCTCCCGAAAGGCCTCGTCCTCGGCAAAAGGCTCCAGCTTCCTCAGTTCTTCCAGGTTGGTGACCCACCCGTCGCCAATCGTCTCGGTGATCAGACTGGACAGAAACGGGTTGGCGACCTTGAGCCAGCGCCGGGGAGTGATCCCGTTGGTGATGCTCTGAATCTTCCCCGGGAAGAGACGGTCGAAAAGGGGGAAGATCCGGGTTTTCAGGATCTCGGTGTGCAACGAAGCCACGCCGTTGACGGCAGTGCTGGTCACGACTGCCAGATTGGCCATGCGAACCGTCTTTTCGGGAAACTCCCGAATGATCGAAAGTTCGGCGATCTCCCGTTCATTCGCCGCTCGACTTCGGCGTACCGAAGCCAGAAAATCGGGAATTGATCTCGTAGATGATCTGCAGGTGACGCGGAACCAGGCTTTCCAGCACCTCCACCGGCCACTCTTCCAGGGCCTCGGGAACCACAGTGTGGTTGGTGTACCCGAAGCACCGCCGGCTAATGGACCAGGCCCGGTCCCAGTCCAGCCCGTGTTCATCGATGAGCAACCGCATCAACTCCGGGATCGCGATGACCGGGTGGGTATCGTTGAGCTGAATGAAAATCTTCTCCGGAAAATCATCAAAAGAATCTTTTTTTAACAGGTAGTTACTAATAATATCCTGAAGTGAAGCAGAAACGAAAAAGTATTCCTGTTTCAGGCGCAGGATCTTTCCCTGGGCCGATGAGTCATTCGGATAGAGGACCTTGGAAATGTTCTCCGAGCGATTCTTGTCTTCCACGGCAGCCAGGTAATTGCCCCGGTCGAACTCACTGAAACTGAAATCGTTGGTTGACTTGGCCTGCCAGAGCCGGAGGTTGTTCACGGTTTCGGTCCGGTACCCCGGAACCGGGACGTCGTAGGCCACCGCCAGGACATCTTCGGTCTCAACCCATCGGGTTGCCAACCCGGCCGGCCCGCCCTGGGGCTCGAGACGGCCGTGAAAGTGGACCCGGTAGGTAATGTCGCGCCGCAGCGTTTCCCAGGGGTTCCCAAAGCTGAGCCAGTTGTCGGGCTGCTCGACCTGGTAGCCGTTGCGCAATTCCTGGCGAAAAATCCCGTATTCATAGCGAATTCCATAGCCGCAGGCGGGAATCCCGATGGTCGCCATCGAATCCAGGTAGCAGGCCGCCAGTCGACCCAACCCGCCGTTGCCGAGGGCCATGTCGTACTCGAGTTCCATGATCTCTTCCAGGTTGATGCCGTCCTTGAGCAGAATCTCCCGGCACTGATCGTAAAACTCCATGTTGATCAGCGTGTTGCCGAGCAGCCGCCCCATCAGGAATTCGAGTGAAAGGTAGTAGACCTGCTTGGAGTCCTGCTCCACGTAGTGGTGCTGGGTCCGCAGCCATTTGCGGATCAGACGATCTTTCACCGCCAGTGAAAGCGCCTGGTAGAAATCATACTCGGTCGCCGTTTTCCGGGTCTTGACGAGCGAGAACTCCATGTGCTCGGCAAACTGGTTACTCAGCGAATAACCGGCCCGCCGGACCGAATCGGTGAAGAAAAGCGTTCCCTCTCGTGCCATGCAGTGGCATCCCTCCAATTCTTGAAATGCCGACCCCAATCGGCGGCGCCAGCGCTAACCCGCCCGGCGCAATACTCCACGCCGGGCACAAGGCTAGTGTATTCGAAGGGATCGCCCGCGAAAAGGACCCGGTCGGAACGATCAGACAAGTTGAACAGCTCGGCCCGTTCGACCGTTCAGCCTCGATTGAGCAACTGGAGGAGGTCGCCGAGGCAACCGATCGTTCCTCCGACGGGATCAAACCGGTCGGCCAGCAGGAAACTGGCCCAGCCGGCGGCCCGGGCACCGGCGATGTCGTGAAACTCGCTGTCCCCGACATGAACGACCTGGCCAGGTTTCACTCCGAGTTCCCGCTCCACGAGGCGGAAGATTCGCGGGTCGGGCTTCTCGCACCCGACTTCGGCAGAGATGAAGACCTTCTCGACCATGCCGGGCAATGCCCAGGACTTCCAGGATGTGCCGGAGCCGGGAATCGGCATTGCTCAGGATCGCGACACGGTAGCCCCGGTTCGACAGTCCACCGATCGTCATCGACTGCATCGTCCGCGATCCGCCAGCGACGGGGGTGAGCGAAGGCGTCGTAGAGATCTGAGAAGAGAGCCTCAAAAACGTCTTCAGCACAAAAGTCGCCAATTACTTCCCAGACCAGACCGCGCCAGAAGAGCTTCTCCGCAGCATCATCCACTACGGCACGGGGCCCTGTCCGGGTCAAGGCGAACATCTTCTGGAAACGCTTCTCCAGTTCTTCCCGGCCCACAACAAGACCATGGGAGGCCATTACCTCGGCGTAGACTTCACCTACGGACGGATGGGGGAACAGGATCGTCCCGCCCACATCCAGGGTCACAGTCGTGATCGTTTCCAGGCTCATCACCAGACTACTCCACAATGGTCGGGACCACGGCGGAGAGGTAGTCCAGAGCCAGATTCCCGAAGAGTTGCTGGGCCACGATCGGCTGATCGGCCGTGAGGACGACATATCCTCGAATCAGCCCGAGGCTCTCCGGAACGAAATCCGTCTCGTAGAGAAGCTTGGAGATCCGTTCGTTGGCCTTCAACGTGAGCTCCTTGCTGCCGACGCTGTTGCCGTCCTTGTCAAAAACCTCCACGGTCACGTGCGCCGAAGTGGTGTTCGGGTTGAAGAGCGCCAGCCCGGTAAAGGAATCGAGTGACGGATTACCGGGCACTCGGCCGTTGGAAATTTGTCCCTGCACGGCCTTCCGGAAAAGACGCGACTGCAGTGGAAGGGCCGCCGCAAAGCGGGCCGACTGCGGATCGCCGAAAACGACGTCACCGACGACGAAAGCTCCCGCCCCCTCCACGTTCACGCGCATCGATCCTTCCACCAGGTCCGTGCCGCCAGGCCCAAGGCCAAACATGGCTGCGGCCGTCTGCTGGAGGGCCTGATTTGGCCCGAGCTGAAACGGGCCAAACACTCGCTCACCAATCGTCCCCCCGGCCTCACGAATGAAAGCTCTCACGGTGACGGTAGCCACCGTACTGGTTGGATTGACGAGCTTCAGACTCGTATAAATTGTGGATCCGTGTCCCAACTGGGCCGAATAGAGAACCTGGGCCGCGGTATCGGTTGCGGCGTTCAGTCCAAACAGGCTGTCGGCGAGTTCGATCATCTCGAACCCAATTGCGCCGGGGCCATCCACCACCACCTTGACGTACCCGTCATAGAACGGATCGCCATCCCGGTTGAAGATCGATGCGACCGTGTCGAAAATCCGCCCCTGGGCTGCAATGGGCCGGACCACGTTGGTCCCAATCTGGGCACCCTGGGGGCTGAACAGCTGCATCGTTACGGTGATGTCCTGCTCGTTCGGGTTCACGATCGAGAGCCAGGTCGTCGCATCCTTGAGCCCGCTGTAGGAGGGATACACCGCCTGTCCCTGGTAGATCCGGGTGAAGTAGAGCTTCTGGGATTGCGTCGTCCAGGCCGTGGACCCATCCATCTTCGTCAGCGGGCCAACCAGCCCGTTTCCGAACTGGAAGAAGCTGCCGATCTCCGGATCGGTCGAAACCAGCCTGGCCCAACCCGAATGGCTCTCTCCGGCAGGAATGTCGAACATCTCCCGACCCAGGGCCGCGTACTGGGCGTCCGGAGCGATCTCGAACTGGGTCGGGTTCAACGGGTAGCCCTGAAGGTCTCCATCGGCGCCCCTGAACTCGGCGGCGACGGCGGCCGTCGTACTGCCGTAATTGCTGATCGCAATCCCGGTGAAGAGCTGAGAGTCTCCCTGAATAAATGGAAAGTAAAGGTCTGTCAGATCAGCCAGAAAACGGATTGAACGTCCGCTCAGGTCGAAAGCGTTGGTGGGGGCGGTATCGGGAAAGACCTGATAGACCGGAGCTCCACTCATGTCGTACTGGACGGCTCCTGACAGGTCTGTCGAGGAGCCTATGTAGACGTGCCCCGGAGAGACTCCCGCGATCGCCTGAAGAGTCCCGTAAACATCGTCCTGGTCTGGAGTCACGCTGATGTTGCCGTATTCGAAGGAAATTTCGCCCGTCGAATAGAGCACGACGGAGAACGTGTTGGGATCGCCGACTCCGACTTCCAGGTACTCCGGCACGGCGATCCAGCGAATACGCACGTAGCCCACGCCCGCATCCGCATCGACGCTCCCGCCGTATACATAGGCGGTGGTAGGATCCAGATCGGTGAAGAGCGGCGCGATTCGCGGCGGCCCGCTCAGGAAACGGTCCTCGGTTCGAGGCGCCCCGGGGATCGCATCGCCGACGCCGAAGGTGAGATTGCCGTCGCTGTTGACGTAGACCTCGCGGTAGATACGACCGTAAAAGGGAAACCCGAAGGAATCGGGAAACAACACCATCTTGGTATCGTCATCACCCATCGCCGAAAGGTGAATCGCCGGCGCCCCTACCGTCAACTTGGTGAACAGGACGAGGGGTTCGTTGGCAACCATGTTGATTCCGGTCACGGTCTCACCCGCGCCGACATGGATCGCCACCTTGCGGCTGTTATCATCCGTCGCCGATTCCTGGTCGTCGTAGTAGTCCGGAGCAAAGCTCTCCGGCCGGTCGTCGAAGGGACCGATCCCGCTTCCCCCTGTAAAGGAAGTGGAAATCCGGTCGATGCGAACGAAGTAGTAACCGGGCGCGAGGCCCGGCAATTCGAACTCGCCGGTTCCCTCCGCCAGGAAATCGGACACGCAGGTCACAATGTTGGAACGGGCTTCAAGAAATCCGCCCTTCCCGTCCGAAATAGCCGGAATCGCGGCGACGTTGGCACCCTGCAGCGGAGGGCCGTCCATGCGGAGGCGGAACACCTGTCCCTTGATGGTTCCGGTACTCTCCGCCCAGCCCGCCACCGGGTACATCCACGAAAGCCAGGCAATGTCGTCGGTGATGGGCTTGGAAGGCAGGTCCGGCTCGGAGCCGTAGGGAAACATCACCGGGACGTCACCGAGATGGTCAGCACCGGGGTTATTCCAGTTCTCGATCAGACCCTGTGAGTGGTCAAGACCAATGAAATGCCCCAGCTCGTGCAGCACGGTCTGGCGAAATGTGACACTCGTCGCGGACGCCTGCCTGCCGTTCAGGACCGCCCAACCGGACAAGAACTCGTCGCCCTGGACAGAGCGGATACCGGCAAAGCCGAGCGTCTGGTTGCTCGACCCAGACCCCAGAAAGTCGTCGGTAATCTTCCCGTCAGCGTCGAAAATAACTGGATTCTCGGCACGTACAAACGGCCCCTGAGGCGAGTCGAACCCGAAAAAGGAACGGTAGTTGGTTGCATCGACATCGATATTCAGGAAACCGTTGTCGTGGAGCAGGATCGAAGCCGTGGGCACATCGGTCCACTTGGCCATCTGTTCACGGACAATCGCCGCCCCGGTGTCCCGCGTGATTCCGCTTCGAAGCGGGCCGTTGTCAATCGTAAAGGGAACCGATACTGTCGTGTTCCAACGCAGGAAACCGCCCTGGTAGTCCAGGTTGTTGGGACCACCGGCAAAAGCCGCACCCATGACAGCCAGGATGACGACGGCCGGGGTCGCCAGGGAAAGAGAAGAACGAAGCGTCCTGTCGCGCATCACTGCACAGCCTCCTGAAAGAGCCCCGAGTGGCGGTCCAGCTTGTCTACCAGGTTCCGAAACCGGTCAAGCGGGACCGGCGCCCCGCTGCTCAGATCCTGCAACTCAGCCGGGGTCAGGCCGGCTCCGGCGGCCGCCTGCTGGGTCATGCCCTGGGCCAGGTTCCGGTTCTCGTAACCGTTGATGAACCCGACTTCACCCGACCGCAGGCGTTCCGTGCGGAATACACCCTGCTGCATCCCAACCGGGCTGGTGAGGCCCAGCCTCGAGTCGGCGATAGAGAAAGAGCATCAGTTCCTGCCCCTTTCGATATTCGGGGACTCCTGGGATGCGAGCCCCGGGCCCCCGCCCCCGAACCTGGCGAAACTCCACCACGTCTCCCGTGGCCGCGTTCTTCAGCCCGTCCAGGACCTGGAACCGGTACAGTCGCACCGGGACTCCATATCCAGCGTCACCCAGATCGGCCACTCCGATGCAGCGGCCGTAGAAGATCCGTTCGGACGCACCGACCATCTCACCCAGGTTGACCGTGCGTACCGAAATTCCGAACGATGTCGTCCCCAGCACGCAGCACAACGCCGCGAGTGTCGCTACAAGCCTCGCACCTCTTGTCATAGAATCCTCGTTTCGAAACGATATGGGCTCCAGTATCCTCGAGTCTCTCGCTGCCAGTGTTGCTCCATAGCGCTATATCGTCTTATATGGATGCATCTTAACGTTTTTTGGTTGACTATGGTGCGACGGTCGTCACATTCAAAAACCGAAAATCCGGGCGACTCGGCGGCTGGCCGGAAGCTTCCTCCGGGGATCTCCGGGCGGTCGGCCGACCTCGCCTCAATCGAGGCGGTTGCTGAAGCCATCTACGGGTCGAGAAACAGCGCAGCGTTCCGTCGCTGGGTCGAATACTGGCAGGCCAGCCGAAAGCGTAACGCGGAGTTGCTGGCTCAGTTTGAGTCGATCGTCCTGACCGAACTGAAAGGACGACGGGTTCTGGATATCGGTTGCGGAACGGGGGGCCTCGGCGAGATCCTCGCGGCCCGCGGGGCTGAGTATTTCGGGGCCGACTACCACACCCACGTGCTCCAGTTCTCCGTCCCCGCGGACGGGCGTGCCTATCTTCGCTGCAGCGGGATCGAACTCCCCTTCCCGGACGCGAGTTTCGACCTTGTCATCGCCTTCGACGTCATCGAGCATCTCGTCGGAGGAAAGCCCTGGCAGGAGGCGTTTCTCAGCGAAATCAGGCGAGTCCTCGGGCCGATGGGGATGGTCTTTTTCACGACCCCGAATTTCTGGTATCCCTACGATGCTCACTCCGAACTCAACGGACCACAGTTTCTGCCTGTGGCTTTGGCCGATCGCTACATCGGCTGGCGGAACCCGGAGTTCCTGCGCGAGCACATTACGTTTCGGAATATCCCGCTGATGCGACCGGGCTTCCTGAAAAAGGCCCTTGCCAGGGCCGGGCTGGCGTCGCTGCACGAACTGCCCTGCGGCCTGGACAGGAAGGACTATCTGGACCTGCACCCGCTCTACGGCTGGCTCGCCTACCTCGGATTCGGATGGCTCCTGCACGCCGAATTCTGGCCCATCCTGGTCCGTACTGAAGACCGTTCCAGAATGCGCCGAAAACTCCGCAAGGACTGGTACTACGAGAGTGCTCAACCGAGCGCGGAGCCGATCGAAGAGTTCGCTCCAGCCATCGACTTTTCGAACCCTCCCTTCAACCATCAGTTGGGACCGGGGTGGTTTTGGCCTGAATCGCAAGAACGGCCCATTCGCTGGATTGGGGGGCGGGCCGTCTGCTACCTGCAGAGCCGGGACTCGGTTCACTATCTTCACGTGGAGGGTTTCTCCCCGCGGGAAAATGCGCTCGACATCCTGGTTGAAGGGACTCCGGGTCGGGAGAAAGCCGATTCAGGCCGGGCAGACCTTCGAAGCGACCTTCCTGATACCCTTTTCCGACTCGGAGCGCCGCCTCTTCGAGGTTGAAATTCGGTGCGACCGGACGTTCGTCCCGGACAACGCCAACGACCGGCGCCAGCTTGGTGTGATGATCTCTCGAATGGAACTGCAGCAATGAAGCGCGTCCTGTTGTGGGTCGTCCTGCTCCCACTCCAGCTCATCCTGCTGGCGGTTTTCGCCATCTTCGAGGTAGTGCGCCTGGCGGCATCTCCGTGGCAGCGCAAGGCGCAACCCCTCGAGCCTCTCGCCAATCCGTCGGCCACGCTCCTGGTCTTGAACTGGAACGGGCGGCATCTTCTCGAAGAGTGCATCCCCGCCCTGGAACGCGCGGTCCGGCATGTCGGCGGAGGTCACCAGATCCTGGTCGTAGACAACGGGAGCACGGACGACAGCGTGGAATGGCTCCGCGACCACCACCCTGGTGTTGACCTGCTGCAACTGCCGGAAAACCTCGGATTCTCCGAAGGAAACAATCGGGGCGTCGAAGCGGCAACTCACCCGGTCGTGGTCCTGCTCAATAACGACATGATCGTGTCGAAGGACTTCCTGCAGCCACTCCTCGACGGTTTCGCCGATCCTGGAGTCTTTGCCGTTTCAGCCCAGGTCGAGTTTCCCCCCGGCAAGCGGCGGGAGGAAACCGGCCAGACCGAGGGGCGCTTCCGGCAAGGCTTCCTTCACCTGGCTCATGCCGAGATCCGCCCTTACCATTACACCCGGAAGCGGACCCCCGTGCTCTGGGGCGGAGGGGGCTCCACGGCATTCCGTCGCGATTGCTACCTCCAGCTCGGGGGGTTCTCCGACCTCTTTTCCCCCTGCTACTTCGAAGACACCGACCTCAGCTACCGGGCCTGGCGCAGAGGCTGGAAGGTGTTCCTCGCCGCCGAGAGTCGAGTGCTGCACAAGCACCGCAGCAGCACGTCCCGGCGTTTCACTGAGAAGGAACTGGCCATTGTCGTCGAAGAGAGGCGGCTCTGGTACATCTGGCGAAATTTCCAACTCCGGACCCTGGTTCCCCACCTGCTCCTGTTTCCGCTCAACCTGACCAAGTGGGTCCGGCCGGCCGCCTACCTCCGAGCCCTCGGTCGACTCCCGAAAGTCCTGTGGCTCCGGACGCAGGAACCGCCGCGGGCATTCACAGACCGGCAGATTTTCTCCTGGAGTCGCGCCCCGTTTCTTTACTTCAATCGCTTTCAGCCCCGGCTCACGCCGGTTCGGCGTGCCGGAGAAGCCCCGCTGCGCCTCCTCATCGTCAGCGCGTACCTGCCCCACCTCGGCACTCACGGAGGGGCGGGAAGAGTTTTCCAACTTCTCAAGCGCGTGGCCCAGGACTTCGAGGTGACCCTGCTGACCTTCGTCGAGGACGACAGCGACCTGCGCTTTCTGCACCAGGCCGAAACCGTCTGTCGGCGGGTTGAGACCGTTTTGCGACGCGGGTATCTGCCCCTTTCCTGGTTCGCCTACGAGCCCTTCGAGGAATTCAACGTCCCCGAGATGCGCCAGAAAATCAAGGAACTCCTCTGCGAAGAAGACTATGACCTGGTCCACTTCGAGTGGACGCAGATGGTGCTCTACGCCGACCTCTTTCGGGACATTCCGCGTCTGGTGACCGAAATCGAGGTGAACTACGCCGCCCACCGCACCCTGCTCGGCGTAGAGGAAAATCCGCTCAGGAAGCCCCGCCTGTACTACAACACGCTGCAGACGCTCTACCGCGAAGTTGAGCTGTGCCGGCAGGTGGACCACGTGATCTGTGTGACCGGAGAGGACCGGGGATACCTGGAACCCTACCTGGTCAGGCCGCCACTCGAAGTGGTCAACACCGGCGTTGACACGCAGGCTTTTGCCTACTCGTCATCACGGGAAGAACCGAATTCTCTGGTGTTCGTCGGGGCTTTCCGACATGCTCCCAATCTCGACGCCATGAAGTTCTTCACGCGCCAAATCCTTCCCGGGGTCCTCGACGAGATTCCCGACGCCCACCTCTACATCGTCGGATCCTCCCCGCCGCCGGAGATTCGGCGGCTCGAAAAGCACCCCAATATCACGGTCACCGGGTTTGTCGATGACATCCAGCAGTATTACGAGCGCGCGGCTGTGGTCGTCGTTCCGCTCCGAACCGGAGTCGGAATCCGTGGCAAGATTCTGGAGGGATGGTCGGTCGGCAAAGCCATGGTCGCTACCAGCCTGGCCTGCCAAGGGATCGAGGCCATTCACGGCGAGAACATCATGATTGCCGACAGGCCCGACGAGTTCACCCTCTGGACAGTTGCTCTCTTGCGCAATCCCGAATTCTGCCGCGTCCTCGGGGACCGGGGTCGCCAGATAGCCGAGAATCGTTACGACTGGGACATCCTGGGCCGGCAAATGAGCGACCTCTATCGCAAAGCCGCGCAGAATAATACGGGGAGGGACCGTGGCTGAGTCGAAATCCCGTCGCCGGGTGTTGCTCGTACAGTGCTGCAATATTCCCCAGTGGGTCTTCGTTTGGCGACATCTCCAGGAACTCCACCCCGACTGGGAAATCGAAGGACTGGCGCTCGACCATCCGCAGGTCCGTTTTTACGCCGAACAACTGCTCCAGGGTGAGAACATCCACTACCTGCGCGAACTTCCGGCAACGGACGATTTCAGCCTGGTGGTCTACCCTCTCCTCAACCGGGGTTACCGGAGAATCAAGCAGGCCGCTCGATCCCTTAGCGGGAATCATCAATGGGTCGATTACCGGGGCACCTTGCGCCCGATGACCCGCGTAGCGCTCCTTCGATCGATGGCCCTTCCACTGGCCGAACCCGATCCTTCGTTCGCGCAATACCTGCAGCGTTTTCCCCATCGCCCCCTGGGCGAGAAGCTGCTCCTGATAGAGTCCGCCCACCCCGGACACCTGGAGGCCAACCGTGAAACCCTGCTGCAACTGATTCCCGCGCAGGCTGAATTGACCCGGGTCTCGAAGGGAAAGCTATTCGCACTTTGGCGCTCCCTGCGCCGGCAGAGCTTCGACGGGGCCGTTGTCTATTTCACCGGCGAGCCTCACCTCCTCAAATTGAAACTGTTGCCTTTTATCCTGAGAGTTCCCCGGCTCCTCATCATCAACGAGAACGGAGAGTTCTTCTACTCCAGCTCTCGCAGCCTTGCTCGATTCCTGCTCAACCGGATCCGCAATCGGGAACCCCGCCGCAGCTTCGGCGCCCGGATTCTGCTCATCCAGACCGCTTCCCGCGAGTACGTCGCAGCCTGTGCCGAGCGACTCCGGAAACACCGATTGTTTCCGGACTGCCGCATTCTGGTTGTGGCCCGACCGGAGGACGCGAAGTACCTGGAGAAACAGGCGGCGGTGGACGAATTGCTGGTGATTCCCGGTATTCTGAACTGGCGGCACTTCAAACGGTATCGCCGCCGCATCAAGGAATTCCACCCCACTTTTAACGCGGCGCCCCTGACCGGACGACCCGTCTACCGTTCCAGTAAAGCGCTCTTCCTCCTCACCGGCAGTCTCCGGAAACTCGTGTTCAACGCCAGCCTGAACGACTACTGGCTGACCTTGCGGACCTGGCGCCGTCCGTTGCGACGGGAACCGCAAGTCTTCGGTGTTTCCAACACCGAAGACCGCACCCGCGTGCTCCTCGTTCAGACCGAAATCCCGGAGTACATGGCGGGCGCTCACGCAGCGCTGACCAGGCCCCGGCTCTACCCGGGCGCCCAGTTTCTCGTGATCTGCCGTGACGAGGACCGCCAGCACTTCTACGATCTCCAGGGAGTCGAGGCGATCGTTCCCTTTCCAAGACGGAATTCCCCGGTCACTCTTTTTCGAACCTGGCGCCGGATTCGCCGTTTTCGGCCCCAGGTTTCCAGTGCCGTTTTCACCGGACGTCCGGTTTTCCGGGGAGCCAAGCTCCTTTTTCACCTGGCGACCTTGCGCCGAAAGTTGGTGTTCAACGCCGGTCTAGACGGGTACTGGCTCACCCCCACCACCCTGCCCAGGCTCTTCCACCGGGAACCGCTGCGGTTCGGCATCGCCACACCCGTCGATCGCACCCGCGTGCTCCTCGTCCAGACCGAGGTGGCGCCGGCACTGAAAGAAGTCTATCAACGCCTCAACGGTCCCCAACTCTATCCCGATGCGCAGATAATGCTCATTTGCCGCGCCCGGGACGCCGATTCAATTGCCCCCCGGCAGGACAATGTCGAGATTCTTCCGTTTCCAGAAAAGCTCTCGTTCGGCGAGGGCTTTCGAACCTGGAGGAAAATCCGGAAATTCCGTCCGCAGGTATCGTCTGCCGTCTTTTCCGGCCGCCCTGTTTTCCGCTGGGCCAAGCTGCTGTTCCTGTTCTCCTCGTTCCGACGTCAGCTCATCTTCAACGCCAGCCTCGACGGGTATTGGCTCAACTCATTCACTTGGCCACGACTCTTCCGGATGGAACCGTTCGCGTTCAAAGCTGCCAAACCCTTCGCTCACGATGTGCTCTTGCTCGAGACTGAAGGGACACCCGAAATGCTCGAGGCACTCGAGATCGTCCGCCGCCCTCACGTCGTCCCTCACGCCCGCATTACGGTCTTCTGTGCTGAAGAACGAGAAGCTTCCTACCGCGGGCAACCGGATGTTGACGCGGTGGTCACGTACCGGGGAGGAGCGGTCTTTGCCAACCTGTTCAAACTCCGCAAATTCATGGGTCGGAGACCGGACGTAGTTGCCGCCCTGTTTTCCGGCCGACGCATATTTCTCAAGCACAAGTTGCTGTTCTGGATGATTCCTGCGCGCAGTCGCCTCGCCTTCAACGAAGACCTGGACTGCTTCTACGTACGATGGGGAAACCTGGCCAACTTCCGCCGCAACCGCCGATTTGGTTCTCATCTGCCTCTCTGGCGGGCAATCCTGCTCCCACCGGCGAAAGTCATCCTCTTTCTACCCCGTTTCGCCTTCCTGCTCCTCTGGAACGCCCTCCAACGCCTCAAATTCGGTGACACGCACCGAATTGACTTCTAACCATTTACGCATAAAGACTATTTTTCCAGGTCTGGCACCGAATTAGGGGCCAGTCAACAGCCCAGGTGTCTTCAAACGGGGTCGAGAGCTGGTTGATGGGGAAAAAGTGCCAGACCTCGACCAAAACTGTTTTTCGGCGGGCATTTACGGTCGAATTTGGGGCGTGTCACCTGTTAGCATTTCAGTATGGACGAACTGCAGGGACGTGTAGCACTGGTCACCGGCGCGAGCCGGGGAATTGGACGGGCGTCGGCCCTGGCACTGGGGCGGGCCGGAGTGAGTGTTGCCGTGAACTACCTCAGCCACCGGGAAGATGCGGAAGAGGTGGCGGGGCAGATCAAGGCTTCGGGAAGCCGGGCGATCTGCGTCCAGGCTGACGTCTCCCGCTCCCGGGAAGTGGCGCAGATGATCGGGGTCGTCGAGATGGAAATTGGCCCGATCGAAGTGCTGGTCAACAACGCCGGGATCACCCGCCCGCAACCGCTCGACGAGGTCACCGAACAAGATTGGGACGAAGTCCTGACTGTGAACCTCAAATCGGTGTTTCTGGTCACCCAGGCCGTTCTTCCGTCCATGAGAAAGGCCCGCTGGGGACGGATCATCAATCTTTCTTCAGTGGCAGCCCAGACGGGAGGCGTTGTCGGCCCACACTACGCCGCTTCAAAGGCCGGCATCCTGGGCCTGAGCCGCTCCTACGCCAACCTCCTCTGCAAGGAAGGAATCGCGGTCAATTCAATTGCGCCCGCGCTGGTCGAAACCGACATGGTCCGGGCGCTCCCCGGGATACGCCCGGATATCATTCCCGTCGGGCGTTTCGGTACCGTCGAAGAAGTCGCTGACGTCGTGGTCATGCTGGCCCGCAATGGCTACATTACCGGCCAGACGATCAACGTAAATGGCGGCTGGTACATGAGTTGACTCGTCCGGCCGCCAACCGCCGGGATTCCCACCTATATTATCTGCTTGCACAGACCGAATCCTCTGTTTAGAATTAATCATTGACAACATAGAGACCGTGTAAACCTTGACATTCTTATTTACACCGAGTTTTCCATCAGCAGGGAACAACACTGCCCGACCCCGGAAGGAAGAACGATGTTCAACAAGAACCATACGCGAAGACAAATCCTGAAAATGGGCCCGGCCGCGATTGCTCTCGGCGTAGCAGCCCCCGTTATTCGGGCGAGCCAGGGGGGACAGCCCCAGCTCACCTATCGCACCCTTGGAAAGACCGGCATGAAGATCACAACCGTATCCCTCGGTTGCATGGTCGCTCCGGAAGAAGTCATCGCCAAAGCGGGTGACATGGGCATCAACTGGTTCGATACGGCCCACGGGTACAAAGGCGGAAAGAACGAAGCCGAGGTCGGTCGGGCCATGAAGGGGCGCCGCAACAAGGTCTACATCTCAACGAAGATCCATCAGGGCACCACGAAGGAGATGCTGGACAACCTGGACATCAGCCTCAAGCGGCTCCAGACCGACTACGTGGACAACCTCTTTGCTCACGGCCTGAGCAGCCGCGACCAGGTCTTTAACGAGGAATCGATTGCGGCACTGCAAAAGGCGAAGAAGGAGGGAAAGACCCGCTTCATCGGTGTCAGCTCTCATTCCAACATGGCCGAAACCCTCGAGAGCGTGTTCGATGCCGGCGTCTATGACACGGTTTTGGTTAAGTTCAACTACTCCGCTTCAAACCCGCGTCTACTGGCCGCCATCGAGAAAGCTGCGGCTGCCGGAATCGGCATCACCGCGATGAAGACTCAACTGGGCGATTTTCCGAATCCTCAAGGAGGACTGACCCCGCACCAGGCCGCCCTGAAATGGGTACTGGAAAACAAGAACATCTCCTGCGCCGTGCCCGGAACCCGCGATTTTCAGCAGCTCGACGCCAACCTCACCGTCATGGGCCAGAAACTCGCCTTGTGGGAGGAGCGGGAACTGGATCGCTATGTCGAGGCGACGGCAGACCTGCACTGCAGCGGATGCGGATCCTGTAACGGACTCTGCCCGCACGGTGTCGAGGTCACCGAAGTCAGGCGGTGCTCGATGTACATGGAGGGGTATCGGGACAACTCACTGGCTCGTGAGAACTACCGGCAGCTCGCCGGAAACGCCGCTCCCTGCGTTGACTGCGAAGACTGCGTAGTCCCCTGCACTCGAGGGACCTCCCTGCAGCCGCTCCTGAGCAGAACGCACCAGCACCTCGTCTGAGGAAGAACCAGTGGCTCGACGTAAATCGAAGAAGACGCGCCCCGCCGACCGGGTTGCGAGCGGGATCATACTCACTTGTCTGGCCTGCATCGCCCTCGTGGTCTACTTGACCGGCCACTCCGACCGGGTTTCCCTGGTGACGGTCGCAGACTCGCCCTGGATCGCCGGGATGGATCTGGCTCCGGAGAAGATCGACAACCGGAGCCTTTCTGGAACCAGGATCTACACTCCGGAGAACCTCTACGAGTACATTGACGGGCAGGCCCCCCATTACATTGGTTTCGGATTCCGTGCCCTGCTGGTGGCCGAGTACTCATCCGAGTCGGAGGCAATTCCCTCGCTGGTGGTCGAGTTGTATGACATGGTGCTCCGCCGGAATGCATACGGCCTTTTCATGAGTAGCGTGCCGCCCGAGGACGAACTGATCTCCCTGGGCAACTCGGGATACGCCTCCGGCAACACAGCCTCCTTCTGGAAGGGCCCGCTGTTCGTCAAGGTCAACGGACTGACCTCGACTGACATGGGCAGCGAGGTCAGTAAAGCGGCCGAAGCGGTGGCAGACAAGATCGATGACGGCTCGACAAGCCTGGTCGAGTTCGACGCGTTCCCGAAGGAAGGGCTGATACCGGACACCCTGGCCTACTCCAAGTCCGCGGCTTTCGGGCTTTCCTACCTGACCGACACGTTCTACGCCAGCTATGAGACGCCCACCGGGACTTACCGGCTCTTTTTCTGCGACCTGGCCAACCCCGCCGAGGCGGAGAAGATTCTGAAGGACCACGCTGAATTCCTGAAATCGAGCGACGGCCTCGAGTCCGAAGACTACCAGTCCGAAGTGAAGAGCGTCTGGGGGAAGGACAAGTACGTGGGCCCAACCTTGTTTATTGCGAGGGACAACTTCGTCGCCGGCAGCACTGGACTGGCTGATCTGAAGACCGCACGAACCCCTTGTTCAAGACCTGCTCAAGCGCGCAATCCAGACCGTACCGAAAGAGATTGGGGAGGCCCCACAAGATGGCGAAGAATGAGGTCAATAAGTTCCCGCCACAGGAACACCACTGCTCACGCAGAGAGTTCATGTGGCGCGTCGGCACCGCCGGCGCGGCCGTGGCCGGTGTCGGCGGCCTCGGCTTCGCCCTCCACAACCGTGTTCCCAATGCGGGACAGGGGGCAGTCACACTTCCCGACTACCGGGTGGAGCACCTCCCGGATCGTCCGGGGATCGTTGCCGCGAAGGGGGGAAATCCTCAGCAGATGATCCAGCTCTGCCTGGAAAGACTGGGCGGCTTGGGCCGTTTCATTAACCCGGGTGACCGGGTTGTGCTGAAACCGAACGTGGGGTTCGCCTCGCCCCCGGCGCT
The DNA here is from genome assembly GCA_963777605.1 of uncultured Acidobacteriota bacterium. GTDB lineage: Bacteria > Acidobacteriota > UBA6911 > RPQK01 > JAPXNP01 > CAVZRV01. The sequence continues at coordinate 51,581 of CAVZRV010000013.1, read as the reverse complement.
CGGGGCAACCACGAGCCCTGAAGTCGTGGGCGCCATGGCAAAGCTGTGTCGGGCCCAGGGAGCGTCGGAAGTCTGGGTAGTCGACAATCCGATCAACGACCCGAATCGCTGCATGGTGATCTCCGGTGTGGCCGCCGCCGCCGAGGCAAACGGAGCAACCGTGGTCTATCCTCACGCCGGGGCCTTTCGCGATGTGGAAACGCCGACGAATGAGATCCTCAAACGCTGGACGTTCTTTTACGCCCCGTTCGAGACCGCCACGAAGGTCATCGGGCTGCCGACCGCAAAGCACCATGCCCTGGCCGGCGTAACCCTTGGGATGAAGAACTGGTACGGGTTACTCGGTGGGCGGAGGAACCGACTCCATCAGGACATCAATATCAGTGTCGCCGATCTCGCCTCGATTGTGCGTCCGACACTGATCGTACTCGATGCCACCCGGGTCATGTTCCGCAATGGACCGACCGGGGGGAGTCCCAGTGATCTTCGCCACGAGGGCATCATCGCCGTGGCGACCGACCCGGTGGCCCTCGACAGCTATGGCGCCACGCTGGTAGGCGCAGACCCCGCTGGACTTCCGTTCATTGGTGAAGCGGAACGCCGAGGACACGGCACATCCGATCTCAACGACGCAGGCTTCGAGCTGCTCCAGATCTGAGAATTGGCGACACCATGAGACTGACTAGAACTCGCACGATTACGCAGGTTTTCTTCCTTACGCTGTTTCTCTGGCTGCTCTTCCGAAGCGACTTCAGCAGAATCGAAGACTACGCGGTCAGCCTTTTTCTCCAACTTGATCCGCTCAGTGCGATCGCAAACGTCCTGGCCAGTCACACGCTCTATTCCGGGCTGATTCTGGCCGTCGTCGTTCTGGTAGTCACGATTCTCCTGGGCCGGGTCTTCTGCGGGTGGCTCTGCCCGTTCGGGAGTCTGCACCATTTCATGGACTGGCTGTCACGCCCCAAGAAACGTGCGGACGTGGTCGAGAGGAACCGGTACCGCTCCTTTTACGGGGTGAAGTACTACCTTCTGGTTGCATTCTTGATTCTCTCGGCCTTCGGCATCACCCAGATCGGCTTGCTCGACCCGATCAGCCTGCTCACGAGAAGCTTGGCGACGTCCGTTTATCCGGCGATCGGAGTGATGACCGAAGGGTACGTTTTCCCGACGCGGACCTTTCAACTCGGGTGGCTGCTCGGGGGCATCCTCCTGCTGCTGCTCTTTCTGAACACCGTATCGCCGAGATTCTTCTGTCGGACCCTTTGTCCGCTGGGCGCCCTCCTTGGAGCCACGTCCCGGCTCTCGCTGTTTCACGTCTACCGGTCCGAGGACAAGTGCAGTGGCTGCGAGCAGTGCGTCACAAACTGTCCCGGTGCGGCGGATCCCCACATGAAACTCCGCAAGTCGGAGTGTTTTGTCTGCATGGAGTGCCGGGAGAACTGTCCCACCAACGCGATTTCGTTCCGGACGGTTCCACCGGAAAACCCGACCGTCAATCCCCTTCCCGATCTCTCCCGTCGAGGACTGATTCAGACGACTGCCATCGCGGCAGTAGGCGTTCCCTTATTGGCCGCTTCTGCGACCTCGGCCCGGCTGCCGGACTCAGTGGTCATCCGCCCGCCCGGCTCGGCGGACGAAAAAGACTTTCTGGCCAAGTGTGTGAAGTGCGGCGCCTGCATGAAGGTGTGCCCAACCAACGCCATCCAGCCGACGCTCATTCAGGCCGGGCTGGAGGGGATCTGGACCCCCGTCATGGTCTACCGCCTCGGTTACTGCGAGTACAACTGCGCACTTTGCGGTGAAGTCTGCCCGACCGGTGCGATTCGATCGCTCACCCTGGAAGAGAAACTGGGCCGGGAACCTTACAAAGCTCCGGTCAAACTGGGAACCGCTTTCGTGGACCGCACCCGCTGTCTTGCGTGGGCGATGAACAAGCCCTGCATCGTCTGCGAGGAAATGTGCCCGGTCTCTCCCAAGGCCATCTACATCGAACCTGCCGAAGCGGTCAATTCGGCCGGCGAGCGGGTCAAGCTCCAGCGGCCCGTAGTCGACCCGGCTCGCTGCATTGGCTGCGGACTCTGTGAAAACAAGTGTCCGGTCAATGACAAGCGGGGCATCCGGGTTTCATCGGTAGGCGAATCGCGCTCGACGAACAACGTCCTGCTGCTGCGGGCGCCCGGCTCAGAGTAACCTGCTCGATTGAAAATCAATGTTCGTTGGGACCCATGCAAGCTTGCCGGTAATTGCGGCCACAGCAGTCAATGCTGTTTACGTGAAACGCAAAGGACGACTCCTGTTCCAGGTCCGTCACCTCGGCGCAATTGCAGTGGGGGGCGTATTGCCCGACATCGTTTGGCCGCACCTTTCACTGCATGCCCGCCTGACCAGTTGGAGTCACACGGTCTGGTTTCTCGCTGCGCTGGTCCCGATCCTGATCCTGTTCGGCCGGAAATTGCTGGGACCCGGTTGGAAACCGGCGGCGGTTGCAGCCTGGCTAGCGGTCCTGCTGCATCTTGGGGTTGACACGATTTCCGGGGGTACCGCCCCGCTCTATCCGTTGGGAGGGAGAATCGGTATCCGCACGATCTCGTTTCACTACTGGATCTTCGTCGATCTAGTCACCGTCCCGGTCGCAATTCTCTGCTTCCTTTGGACCCGCCGGAAGTCCCGCTCCACCGGCCGCACGAGCAGACCGGATTCGAGTCCGAGGCCTGTCCCGGAGATCACGCATCCCACAACCGAGAGCTGACCCGGTCGCGCTAAGCGGGAGTCAAGCTGAGACCCTGTCCCGGGGCAGGCTCAAGAGTTACCCAGCCATTCACCACCGGTCTCTGCCCCGAAGGTCGGAGCCCTTCAGGCCCAATTTCGGCAACATCGACCCGGCCGACCGAGCGCCAGTCCTCCGGCAACTGCCACTTTGAGAGCCCTCCCTCCCGGCTGTAGGCGATACACTCCTCCGGTCTCCAAAGCGCGGGGACACAGAGATCGGTCCCATCGACCAGGAGACGGTCTCCGGCGGTCAACCTCAACTTCCCGCTCCGTACATCTACATCGGTACGTACCTCGCCGGTGAACTCGACCGAGTACCGGGTCGCCGTCTGGACATGCCGGACGGCACGCTGCCGGTTGAGGAAATACCAGGGCAGGGTCGTCAGGCAGAAGTGGTCGAGGACATTGCTGAGGTTCTCGGCGTCGGCACCGATCTCGGGCTCGCCATACATCGCGTGACCCCAGGCGTCCTCGAACAGGCAACCGTCCTCCGGCCTGCCATGCGTCCCTCGCGATCCCCGCCCCGCTCGCGAATTCCATCCGGATCCGCCTCCACAAAGCACGTCCGGGGAATATTTGAGCCGCGATGCCTCGTCCAGGTTGAGGTGCCAAACCATCGGGATCAACCCGGCGAACTCGTGGTGGAACCACTCCTTTGTCACATCAACGCCACGAGAGTGCCAGTAGCGGATGATCTGCTTCATCGCCTCGACGTCGCCCTCCTCGGTCACGCCGTGATAAGGACTGGCCAGAGGCTGGAATACGTCGATGTGGACGGTTCCCGCGCCGGCAATCGGCAGGAGTTCGAGCAACTGGTCAATCCGGCGTCGGGCGAGACCGCTCTCCCACTCGCGGGCCTTGCAGACCAGGTAGGACTGTTCATCACCCCAGACGCCCCCTTTGCGGAGGCTCCCGTCCTCTTCCCGGATCAGGACGTCGGCTTCACGGTACTCCCGCCAGAGGGGACTGTTCTCGTAGGCGTCGTCCATGTTGATGTGCACGCTCGCCGTCGTGTTGAACCTGCGCGCCTCAGACATCAACTTCAAAAGATCCTTGTGTGCCGATTTCGATCCCATGCCCCCGATCTTTCGGTTCACTTCGAACCAGGCGGGATACTTGGAGTCGTGACCCTCGTACTGCCAACCGACCAGGTAGGCGATGGTGGGAATTCCCCGGGTGAGATTGTGAAGTTTCCGGATGACTTCCAGTGCCTGATCGACGTTGAGGGCTGCCCGGGGCTCCGTCTTCGAACACATGAAGATCTTGATCGTCTGAGTCTGGTGGTAAGGGTGGCGCGGGCGAAGGGTTTCGCCAGGAACGGCACTCTCATTGAGGCCGGCCGCTCCCAGCACAACGCTCTCCGATCGGCTCCCGGTCTCAAGGCACAAACTGACACCTGCAGCCTTCAGGAATTGTCGTCTCAACATGATGTGCCCAGTCAACCAGAGACCGAAGAGGAGAGCAACGAATTTGTCGTCGAACGAATCCCCACTCCCGGCCGACGAACCAGTCGATACGATCCGAGCAGGGATCAGGACCGGGTCTTCTCCTTCGCGACCCGGCGTTTCAATTCCCCCTCCTGAAGAGTCGTCTCGGATTCCCCGCGGTGCTGCCGAGATGGATGTCGTCCTGCAAGCGAGTATCCCATGGTCGATCGCGGTCGAGAGGATGCCAGGTATCTGCTTCACGCCTGGAATCCGGACACCGACGATGCCCTCCCTGGATGCCCTTGTTCTTTACTCGGCCAGGCTCTTCATGGGCGGGCCGGGACACCGGCATTTCCTGCAATATGGAACCGGAGAACGAAGAGATGCGCCGGTCTGATGGAGGGCTTCGGCGTATCGGTCACCTGCGCTTTGCAGTCCCGCGAAGGCCAGGGAAAATTCTGATTGGATTCGTTCATTCGGTTGTGGTAAAACACTTAATCGGTCAGTCTCTTGGGGGAGAGCATTGAGAATCGAAGAAGTCTTTTACGAAGACGAGCGTGTCGTTTCCATGGTTTCAAGGCTGAAGTTCCCTGACGACTGCGCTAAAGCCCCTGACAAGCCGGGTGTCTGCCTGGTCGAATCCCCTAACGGATGCCGGCGTGCCTTCGCCTCGGCCAATCTGAGTGCAACTATTTCTCATCTGGGCAGTCCAAACCGGGGCCCTTCGGTCTGGCAGGTCATTGGCGACCCGGGACTTTCAACAAGTGGAACCCTGCATTTCTTTACTACCTCCGACCTGAAGGATGCAGAGGCGCTCAAAGAAACGATCCTCTCCCATTTTAGCTTCTGACCTCCAATCGACAATCCTGATCGATTGAGTATACTCTCGAACCAGTGTAGGATTTTCTGACAAATCGACACCCGGCCAACCGGAATTGGAGACTCCGAGAAAAGCTGTGCTCTATCCCCGCTGCCTCAAGACTGTTGCGCGAATCGCGTGGCTGACTCTGCTTCCACAGGCCGGAATCTCCACCGGGGTGTTGTTTGCCCAGGCCGACCTCAAGGAATCGGTCGTAGTGACGGCGAACGCTTCTCCCATAACCTTTCAGGACCTCGGCCGCGGGGTCACGATCATCTCCCGGGAGGAGATTGAGCAGCTGCCCGTCCACTCCGTGCCGGATCTCCTTCGCTATGTCACAGGCGTTGACGTGCGCAGCCGTTCTCCATTCGGCGTGCAGAGCGACATTTCGGCCCGCGGCGCCGGTTTCGGACAAACCCTGATCCTGGTCAACGGGATTCGCATGAACGATTCCCAGACCGGCCATCACAACACCGATCTCCCTGTGGCACTGGCCGACATCGAACGGGTGGAGGTCCTGCACGGCACCGGTTCTTCCGTCTACGGCGGCGACGCTTTCGGCGCGGCCATAAACATCATCACTCGTGATGCCGGTGAGAGCCAGGCCCGCTTTGCAGCAGGCTCACACGGCCTCGCCGAAGCCGGCGGTCGAGCGATCATCGAGGCCGGTTCCGTTCGCCAGACCGTATCCCTATTCGGCATTCGATCGAGCGGATTCATGTTTGACCGGGATTTTGCGAACGTCGGGGTGAACTCGGAGACGGCATTCGGCTCAGGCGCGTACCTCCAGGTCGGCCATCTCAACAAAGAATTCGGAGCCAATGGTTTCTACGGGCCCTCGCCCTCGAAGGAATGGACTGACGCGACGATGATTGCGATGGAAAGTCCGTTCCTCTCGTCCGGTGCCAGGAAGACCGACACCCGAATCTTCTATCGCACCCATGGAGATCACTTCCTCTGGGATGTTCGCAGACCCGGCTTTGCCGAAAATCATCACCGGACCCATTCCATCGGGACCTCAATCCGGAACGAACACGAGATCCTGGAAGACACCCGGTTCTCCTGGGGTGGAGAGGCAGGCCATGAATGGATCGACTCGAACAACCTCGGACGCCATGCCTACGATCGATGGGGACTCTATGCCGAACTGCAGCAGGCGTGGGGAGATCGGTTCTCTCTTGTCCCGGGAATCCGATTCGATCACTATACGTCCTTCGGGTCGGCATTCAGCCCTTCGCTGAGCGCCGCCTGGTGGGTCCATCCCCGCCTCAAGCTTCGTTCGTCTGCGGGTCATGCCTTCCGAGTTCCGACCTTCACCGAACTCTATTACAGCGACCCGAATCATTTGGCGTCTCCGAACCTGCTCCCGGAAGAGGCCTGGGAATTGGAGTCAGGGGCAGATTGGATCGTCAACCCGTCTCTCCTGGTCCAGGTCTCGGCCTTTTCCCGCTGGGATCAGAACCTGGTTGACTGGGTCCGAGAGTCCGCCGATCAAAGGTGGAGAACAGCCAACATCCGGGCACTCGATACCCGGGGCCTGGAACTCGGGCTTCAGAAAGCGCTTGGCGGAAGGGTCGGCCTGGTCTCGGTCCAGTATGCGTACCTGGATTCGACTACCGAAACTCTTGACCTCCTTTCCAAGTACGCGCTTGATTTTGCCCGGCACGCCTTCTCCGCGTTCGGGACCGTTCAACTTCCCGGCCGGTTCCGGCTTGGTCAGGACCTCCACTTCAAAGTTCGATCGGACGGTCGGCGCTACTGGGTTCTCAATCAGAAGTGGTCCCGGGAACTGGGCCGTTTCAATGGCTTTCTGGAGGTTTCCAACCTTCTCGATAGCCGGTACGAAGAGATCCGCGGGGTTATCATGCCCGGTCGCTGGATCCGGGCCGGCCTGGAGTGCAGGATCCCCTCCTTCTAGGGAGTCGTCGGTCATCCCGGGGCAGCGCGGCCCGTGATATCTTATTGGGCGCCCAGTCTGCGACCGCGAAGGGGGTTTCGTCCATTGAACTTGTGGGGCAAAGTTGTCGAATCAAGTCGAGACTGTTCACTACCTGAGAGCGGGCTCCAACGGTCACATTCTCGAATTGAACCGCTGTTTTGCGCGCACTCTCAAGATCGAAGCCGACACGATCCGCGGCTTCAGCGCTTGGGATTTCCTCGTGGAACGCGACGCCCGAACGGTTCAGGAATTTCTGCAGAACCATGAGGCTCCCTCTGCGGAACTGCAGCTGAATTTCTGTGATTCCCTCCAGCATCCGATTACGATCCGTTGCTGGATCGAAAAGCTGCCGGATGGCTTTACCCTGATTGGAGAAATTCCCGCTGATCGGGAACAGGCCCTCAACCACGAATTGATGTCGATCAACAACCAGTTGACCGCTACTCCTGTTGTTCGAAGGCTAATTGCAGCGATCCGCAGTGCGGACTTGCCTGCGCAGCCGCGGATCGCCCTCGGCGGAGCTGCCTTCAAATCCACGCCGGGCGTCTACCTGGAACTCGGTGCGGACGCCCAGGCCGGATGCCTGGAGGAACTCTCCGCCGTCTTCGGGGAAACCTCCTGAGAACGGTTTCAGACTCTTCCCTGCGAAGTCATCTCGTCTTCCCCCGCCAAGTTGCCTGGGGACAAATACATACGCCAGGGTAATGGCAAGACGCCCCACAACCTTCGATATCGTCATCCGTTGCTGGCACGGAGTCCCTCATTTCGGGTGTTGATTCAGGTATTTGCTCCGTCCCGTAACCATTTCCGCTTCCCGAGCAAAGTATTCAGTAATCAGCTCACTTGCATACCTTCGGATCGCCGGACTGGATCAGATCGACTCCCCGGGGATGGTTTCCACAGCTGGTCCGAAAGGAGAATCCGGCAGATGGATTCCGCGGTCTGTTGGGACGGCGAGTGGGGTGAATCATCCCTACGGGGTGGTTCACAGGGCGATAACACGAAATTCAACAAGGAGTAACTAATGCAAACCAAATTAGCCCGTATCATTTTAATCTTGTCCGTGTTGATGCTGGGTTCCGGACTGGCACTGGCCGGCCCCCTGCAGTACGAAGTAACCATCACGAACCTGACCAAAGGGCAGCCTTTCTCGCCGGCGGTTGTAGCCATTCACAACGCCCGCATGACCCCGATTTTCACACTCGGGGAACCGGCCGAGCGAAGGAATCTGGAGAATCGCTGAAGGCGGGGACACGTCGGTTTTGGCTCCCCAACTGAGTGCCGATCCAGACGTGATCGACGTCCAGGTGAGCGACGGACCATTCCTTCCGGGACAGTCGGTGACCGTGATCCTGAACGGCGGTACAGGTTTTGGGCCACGATACCTCAGTCTCGCCGGGATGCTCGGCTCGACCAACGATGCATTTTTCGCCTTGAACGGCCAGCCGGTGTCATCGCTGTACTTTCCATTTCTGCCCAACCTCGGGACCTTGGTCTTCTACGCACCTGCCTACGATTCCGGGACCGAGGTAAACAGCGAGACCTGCGACACCGTGCCCGGCCCTCCCTGCAACAACGGAGTCAATGACCGTGACACCGACGGCGCGGAAGGGTACGTCTACGTTCACGCCGGAGTCCATGGAATCGCCGGTTCCCCTCCCGATGGACTATCCGCAGCCACCTCCGACTGGAGAAATCCGGTCGCCAAAATAACCATTCGGGCCTCCCGCAACGGCTTCTAGCTTCCGCGAGGCCGGTTGCTCCTCAAGCAGCCGGCCTTCTTCAAAATCGGCTCCCGAAAACCTCCTCGATTTGAGGACAACTCCCTGCTGCCTCTTGTCTGCGCACAATGTAAGTGAACTTCCAGTTGTCCTTCCAGGCCGAATTCCCTGTCCCTCTGGTCGGGGCATCCTGTAAAGCCCCGAATTCTGTCGAAGTGATTGATTTTTGGTAGAATATCGTTTGGTTGTGGCTTGAGCCATCGGACTCCCGGTTTACAAACACATCATTTTGAAGGAATTCCCCGGAAGATAGGTAGTTGCACACGAACTGGATTTGTGTAAATGTCTCGGATATTGAAACTTCCAAACGTGTGCCTGCTCCTGCTATATCGGGGCTATTTAAGGAGGAAAGAGCATGAACAAAACTGAACTCTGTACAAATTTGGCGAAGAAAACCGGATTGACCAAATCTCAGGCTACGGATGTCGTGAACGCACTCTTCGACACCGAGCCTGGACAAGGGATCATCGCGGTGGAACTGGACGCCGGACGCAACGTCACGATTCCGGGTTTCGGCACCTTCGACACGTCGAACCGCAAGGCTCGCCAGGGGCGCAACCCTCAGACCGGAGCGACAATCGAGATCGCCGCACGTACCGTCCCCACGTTCAAACCGGGCAAGGGTCTCAAGGACCGGGTGAAGGTCTAGCCTTCATCAATTGAGGGTTCACAGAGAATTTTAAAACGTACGCTCAGGGGCAGTTCTCCCCGCGCGACATGTGCGGGCTGCCCCAGGTGTGCCAACACCTTCGAATCAACTCGTCCAGAGCCACAGTGCTCTCAAGGAAGCCTCTTCTCCAGTCGAGAACACTACCCCCACCGCCTCAAATTGATTGGTTCTTCGGGCCGGCCACCTGTCTACTTGACAGCACCGGATGATTGACTGGCCCGGCCGTCACTGAGGTCTCCAGCCCTCTTCCTCCAACAATCTATTCCGGACATCGCCGCTCATGAAGTGCGAATCATGGATTTCGAAAGAGTCGTATAGGGAAATCCACAGGTCATCCTGACAGGAACTTCCATTCGGGGCGTCATACCGAACCGCAATCGCCAAGGTTCTGAATCCTTCGGGAAGAGGCGACAGGGGGGAGGAGAGGCCGGCGCCTTTCACGATTTGCTGATTGAACTTCAGCAGCCCCAGTTCCCCCGAGGCCACTGTTTCCTGGATGGGGAGTACTTCGCCATCGAAAGAGGCGTTGCTCAGGATCTTTGCAGGCGGCGGCACAGTCGGAGAGGTGCCGAACACGATGACATTCTCGATTTCAGCCGGCGTAAAGATGTCTCCGTCCCTGTCGATCGACCTCACCCAAGCCCACGTAAAAACCCCTCCAGCTGGAGACGCCAGGGCTCGGATGTCAAACTCGGCAAACCTGATCGCGCTGCCTGGATTCGAGCGAGTCGCACTCAAACGGACCGTGCACTCACCGGAATCCACAAGCCAAGTGAGGGCAGACACCAGACCTTTCGGAATATCGATCGGTTGGGCGAGGAAATGGGCTGTTTCGGCTCTGTCGAACAGTCGCCTTACCACCGAACCCAGCTCATGCTCGACGTCAATTGCCTTGCTGCTCGTCAGCAATGAATTCGCCGACATGCCAAATGCAGTGCCAAGAAGCTGTGCCGCGCCGTTCATTATGGATTCGTCGCTGACTTCCAGTTTTCCAGCTTCCCCACCCAGTTTCAACAATTGAACGAGGTAATCGATTTGAGCACCAACGGCATCCTTTGTACTCTGAGAGAGGTCCGAGCCAACCTCCAGATCTTGCCAGCGGCCTTGAGTTGCGATCAGGTCCGAGAGATCGTCTGAATAGTCCTCTGTCAAATCCCCGAGACAAGTTGTTGTGACGCAAGCAAGGAGAAGAATGGCCGATATTAGATTCCTTTTCATTGGTGACTTCCTTCCGGTTTCAGGAACTCGGCGTGATCACGGGCAAGGTCCCGAGAACGAGCCCGGTCTGCTGCAGGGTAATGACTGTGAATAGACCAGTAGCTGAAACCTCGAGCGACCCGGTTGTCTCAGCGGCCTCCGGGAAGATCTCAGAAACGAACTTGGCGAAGTGGCCGAGCGCCGGGATCTCACTCTGATACGTGCCAAGCACCTCGCCCACATCGTTCTTGAGAATGATCCTTACGACGATGCCGCCAAGCCCGGACGGGTTGGCCAGTGCCACACCGGTATTCCCTGACTTCGTATCCACAAACAGTTCGGCCAAGTGGGTTGTCGCGGCCGGTTCCACAGCCGCCTGCGTGACCAGATTGCCATCGGCCGAGATCTCGAAAAGAAGCTGAACTCCAATCGGAAAGGAAGACAGCAGCTGGGCCCAGCCTGCGACTGGAGTCGTAGAGGAACTGGTCACGACGAACCGTGTCGTCCCTCTTGGGGGCACAGTCAGGTCGAAGGACGAGGCCGTGCTTTCACCGATGGTGACCTCCAGAGGGGTGCCTCCCCCTTCAAAGAACTCGAGGTGGAAGCTCGCCTGTTGTTCACCGTCATTGAGAACAAGAATAACGCTCCGAATCCCTCCTCCGGCACCGACTTGGGCCAGTCGGTGCACAATTTGAGGCACTCCGGCCCACATGGGGGCGTTCGCACTGAGGAATGCCAGAACGAAAACAAACAAACCGCGCTGGATCATATAATTCTCCTAATCTCGCGCTCCTATTCATCTTGTCAGCTGACCTCGGAAAACCTGTATATCAAGGGTAATGAACGGGCAATTGCTCGCCCAAACCTCCCACTCATATTTCAATCGACGCGAATGCGACAGGAGAGAATGCGGGTGAAATTGCAATGAATCCTACCAGACTGGAGTCAAAGCCGCCATTCTTTCCTGGCAGGTTTTAGCCACTTTATTGCAGTCAAAATGGACAACCGGGTCCGGCCGTACGAGTCACGGTCTGAGCCGCAGCTTTGCTTCGTGTCTGAGAGACGAGCGGGACGAACGCTACGTTCGGCATTCGATCGAGACCTTGGCCACCCAGCAGTTGGTGCAGATCGCGGCCGTATTGCGCGCGGGCAATCATGGAGCGGCAGCCCCCCGTTCAAGGTCAACCAGATTCGCAGCGAGGGAGCATCGATTGATGAGGCGCCCGATAGAGGGGCATCGGTACGGTTGCGCCCGGTCCTGATGACCGCTCTCGTCGCCAGTCCGGGATTTGCTCCAATGGCACTGGCCACACCAGTGCCGGGGCCGAAGTGCAACGCCCCTTGGCGACCGTCGTCACCGGAGGCTTGTTGATCTCTACCCTTGTACGGTCAGGCCTTGAGACAGGCCGGCATCGACACGCTCTAAGATCTGGATGATGCCAGGTTGCAGGCAAAATGGGCACGCGGAAGGAGGGTCCTCCAAGCTCGGCTCGGTGAGTTGCGAAAGGAGCACTATCTCAATGAGATGGGATTCGTCCTCAGCGGCCGAAAGCTGCCCGCCGGGACCTTGGCTCACTGAGATTGGGTATAGTGATTTCAGGGAGGTAATACAGGTGACTTCACTGCAGGGAAAGAAGATGCTGGCCATTACGGCCCATCCCGACGACGACATGGGATTGGGTGCGGTCCTCACTCACTATGCGGCGCGGGGCGTCGAAGTGCACCTTGTGTGTGCAACCGCCGGGCAGAAAGGGTTTCGATCTCATGTAGGCGTCTCCGATCCCTCTGAGTTGGCGCGGATTCGAAAACAGGAACTTCACCGGGCGTGTGAGATTCTGAAGATCGAGCCTCCAACGATTCTTGATTTCGTAGACCAGGAACTCCTTGGATCCCAGCAGGCCGAGTTGAAGGAGCAACTCCATGGCGTTCTTCAAAACCGACGGCCGGATGTGGTTCTGACTTTCGGTCCCGATGGGATCACTGGGCATCCGGATCACCGTGCGGTCAGTTGCCTCGTCACGGAGTTGCTCCAGAGGGAAACGGAGCAGAAGATTCGCCTTTTCTACCTCGCTTTTACGCGGACAATGGCACAGAAACTCCTGGACATCTCGGGGCGCCAGCTTGCCTGGGTAGCCGACCGGTTCATTGATACGGTTATCGAAGTTTCCGCCGGGGAGTTGGCCCAGTCAGTCAGGGCGATATCCCAATATAAGTCACAGTTCGACCCTGAAGCCATGGGGCAGATACTGGAGTTCCACCGCCAGTCCGGCCGAAAAGCGCCCTTTCGTGAGGGATTGCGGAGTTTCGAGTCCTGGAAGCTCGACCCGCTCGTGCCTGTTCGCTGATTAATTCACAGCCTTACAATTGGCGACTCCACCCATCTAGAACGCGGGGGACACGCTATTACTGCCGGCGCGCTGCTTGACGGGGACGTCCTTCAGAAGGTCAGCATCATCCCCCGGGGACGGGCGATGGGCGCGACCAGTACCCCGAAAACGAAAGGTATGTTTACCAGAAGGCTGAGCTTCTCAACAGGCTGGTCGTCCTGTTGGGTGGGCGGGCTGCTGAAAAGCTCCATTTCGAGACCATTTCAACGGGTGCGGAGGATGACCTCAAGAAGGCCACCCAACTTGCCCGCAAAATGGTGATCGACTGGGGAATGAGCGACGAACTGCCGAACGTCTCATATGGCGACGAAAAGCAGCAGGTCTTTCTCGGCGAAGAGATTGCGCATCGGCGCAAATACAGCGAACAGACCGCGAAGGAGATTGACCGCGTGGTGTTTAGAATACTCAACGATGCCTTCGAGCGAGCAACCATGGTTCTGCAGGAGAACCAGAAAACTCTGGATGAACTCGCGGACCAGCTGCTCCGTGACGAAGAGGTCAGCGGCAATTGGGTGATCTCTCTGCTCGACAAAAGGCACGACGGGAAGCGAGAAAACCGACGATCGGCCTGATCAACCGGATAAGGAACTTATGCACTGCACTTCAGATGTTATTCCAGAGAACAAGTTTGGCCTGACCGAGATTTGCATGGACGGCGCAGAGGTCACTCTGCAGTTTAATGACGGGACATCGACTACATCCGTATTCGAGGAAGAGTTCCTGGCCAAGGAAGCCGTCCGCGGAGAACAGCAGCACGGCACGTACGAGCGGTTCAATGCACCTCTTACCCCGGAAATGCAGGACCGCGGGATTGCCGATCTTCGAATCGAAGAGAACGCGGCTGAAGAGATTACCCTGATCATCGTCGAAGCCGTAGAACGGCAGGACAGCGTAACGATCAAACTCCAGGCCGCGCCCCCACTCGATTGACTACCATTTTCTCTTCTGATCTCGTGGGCGGGATTTCGCGCGGGCCAGGAATCTCTCTGGGGCGACAATCACATCTTCATCGGAGGAGGAGAACTCCAAAATCGATCCGTCATCTCTCAGACCGGCTAACTGGGGAGAGAGCGTATCTCAGCGCAAGTGGTCAGTGAAGGCTTCAATTGCCCTGAATGGAACGCCTGGGTTGCAGGTGCCCGTTTCCAGGATCTCGGGGTTTTTGCATGAGGTATTAGTATGCCAGGCGATTTGAAAGCACCCTGCCCGTGGCATATGGTGAATGCAGGGTTTAGATATCGAGGCTGTCCGTAACTCCCCCCGGCATGACGGCGCCGTCCAGATTGATTGCCTGGTGTGACGCTCATGCGGAGTCGGCTCCTCTGAAGACCGGGTCAACATCCTCCTGACCCACACGTGAGGACATCATGAACGTAGCGGAGAAGCTCATTTCGTCTCACCTCGTCGAAGGCCGGAAGGAGGCCGGAGAAGAGATCGCGCTGAAGATCGATCAGACCCTCACCCAGGACGCAACCGGCACGTTGGTCATGCTCGAACTCGAAGCCATGGGCGTGACACGTGTCCAAACCGAGTGTTCGGTTCAGTACGTGGACCACAACCTCCTCCAGGAAGACAACAAAAACCCTGATGACCACCGCTTTTTGCTGAGCGCGGCACGAAAATACGGGCTCTGGTTCAGCGGACCGGGCAACGGAGTCAGCCACCCTGTACACCAGCAGCGATTTGGAGCCCCCGGGAAGACCCTGCTGGGCTCGGACAGTCACACTCCGGCGGCTGGAGCACTGGGCATGCTCGCAATGGGGGCGGGCGGCCTGGAGGTTGCGATGGCCATGGCCGGCCATCCCTTTTCCCTGAAGATGCCCCGCGTCTTCGGTGTGCGCCTCACGGGTCGATTGCCGGACTGGGTCAGTGCCAAGGACGTGATTCTGGAGATGCTGCGGCGGCACGGCGTGGCGGGTGCGGTCCAGTGTGTTATCGAATACCATGGGCCGGGCCTCGAGGCGCTTTCCGCGATGGATCGCCACGTCATCGCCAACATGGGGACCGAACTGGGTGCAACCAGCACGGTTTTCCCTTCGGACGAAGAAGTGCGACGGTACCTGAAGCAGCAGCGCAGGGAGGGTGACGGGAGATCACATCATTATTGCGGGCCGGAACTATGGGCAGGGATCAAGCCGGGAGCATGCAGCCCTGGCGCCCCGTTACCTCGGTCTTCGGGCGGTCATCGCCAAGAGCTTTGCCCGGATTCACGAGCAGAACCTGGTGAACTTCGGCATTCTACCCCTGAGCTTCGAACACCCCGAGGATTATGACCAGATCGAGGCGGACGACCATCTCGAGTTGGCCGGACTCGATCACCTGAATCGCAAGGAAATGCTCAGTCTACGGATTGTCGGACGCGATGTAACCCTTCCGGTCCGACACCAGCTCTCCTCTCGGCAGATCGAGATCATTCGCGAGGGAAGCCTGATGAACTGGGCCAGCAGGAGGAGCAGCGAGAGGTGAACTCAAACCGAAAAGGAAGTTGGAAAAATGGAATAACTCAATAAACGCGTGGTCATTCTGGCAGAGAAAATCTATGAAGACCTCGAACTCTGGTATCCCCTGCTCCGCTTGAAAGAGGCGGGCGCATCGGTCGTGGTTGCCGGGAAAAGTAAAGGGGACGTCTACGAGAGCAAGCACGGGTATCCCGTTACGGCGGACGTCTCCGTGGCTTCCGTGGACCCGGCTAAGGTCGATGCGGTCATCATTCCGGGGGGCTACTCTCCGGACCACATGCGTCGTCATCCGCCGTTCGTGGAACTCGTCCGAAACGTCAACGAGCAAGGCGGTATCGTCGCCTTCATCTGCCACGGCGGATGGGTTCCCGCTTCGGCCGGGATTCTGAAGGGGAAGAGTTAAGAAGATAATATTATGGATTTTTCATTTTTAGAATTCTTAACATCCAATGCGTTTGTAATAACGTGGTATTCTATTGGAATTTTCGGGGCATTAGTGGTGACCTATGATGTGCTCAAAATAAATACTGAAGTTAACACAGCATTAAAATTCGGCTGGATAATCATTATCATATTTTTTTCCATTTTAGGACTGCTCCTGTACAAAGTAACCTGTCGTCCTCCAAATATTGGAAATTATCAAAATGAGGCCAAGAAAGAAGTCCATCATAATTATGTTAATAAAAAATGGAAAAAAGTTTTCGGCTCCGTTATGCATTGTGTCGGCGGTGATGGTCTTGGAATAATGACCGCGATGGTAATATCTAGAATTATTGGCCTTGAATTCTGGACAGAATTCTGGTTTGAATATGCTGTAGGATTTTCCTTTGGGTGGTTTATCTTCCAATATATTGCTATGGGAGATATGGGAAATTCACCTTTAATGTCCTTATGGAAAGGAGGAAGGGCGGAAGTTTTTTCAATGATGACAGTTATGCTTGGTATGAGACTGGTGATGAAATTTGTTACTCCGAGTGTCGTTGGTCATATCCCCCTTCCCTCTGAAGCTTCATTTTGGGGCTTCGGTTCATTAGGATTAATCGTTGGAACAATATTTACATATCCTATGAATTGGTGGTTAGTTTCTATCAAATGGAAACATGGAATGGCTTAGTAAAGATTGGATGAGGATGCAGGAAAAGAAAACCTATACTCCGACAAGAAAGCTCAGCCCTCAAGGTTTGGCTGCGGCTCCCGTTATCAATCAGCGCTGACCAGAATTTGAGCCACGCCAAAACACCTCTGTCCGTCGGTACGAAAAGTCACTTCATACTCGCCTGGGGGAATTTTGCCACTTGCTGAATGGTAGCCATCCCAGATCCGGAACCCCAGTGCGTGCGCGGTGATCTCGATTTCTCGAGAAGTGCGAATCTCCTCTCCGTCTCGATTCCACTCCAAACTGACACTCGCGGGGAGCGCCGAAGGCGCGAAGACCTCGGCCAGGACGTAAATCGCACCTCGCAGCTCTGCCGATTTCACGTTGAGCGTCAACCTGTCGGCCGCGACCAGCGTCTCTCTGTCGATGTCCGAGGTAAAGGTCGCACGCTCCAGCCTCAGGGGTACGGGAGGAACCAACCGGGGAAAGGCGACCACGAGGAGAAGGAACCATCCAACCAGTAACGCGAACCAGAGCTTATTTGAACGACCGGTCTGCGAGCCACGAATGGCTAGAGGGATGGCGCTGGCCACAGCGACAAGGCCGGCAAGCGGAGTGGCTACAGCCGGGCCGATCGGAAACAGGAGGGGAAGCAACAAGTTGATGGCGGCAAACGTGACAGTCGAGAAATAGACAAGCCCGAACCAGGGGTAAGTCCGAAGCCATCGGTCAAAGATCAGGTCGATACACGAGACAATCGCCAATCCCGCCAGCAAAATAGAAAAAGAGAGATTGAGCGACCCGATCACGGTCGAATACCAATAGAAGGGCAGAAGGAAGAAGAGCGTTCCCTGGTACATGACCCGTGTCAGATAAGATGCTACCTCCTCGTGCAACGCCGGTGGTTCCGCCTGATTGGACGAACCTTTTTCGGG
Organism: uncultured Acidobacteriota bacterium; assembly: GCA_963777605.1. Classification (GTDB taxonomy): domain Bacteria; phylum Acidobacteriota; class UBA6911; order RPQK01; family JAPXNP01; genus CAVZRV01. The sequence goes on along the minus strand of CAVZRV010000013.1, from coordinate 34,062 downwards.
CAGGATGGCTCTGCAGAACAAGAGAGTGGAGACCCAGGTCAATATTAGGAAAAGAATGACCCAGGGAACGAAACCATATCGCTCATCTGCGAGGAAGATGACTGCCCCTCCGCCGAACAGAGCCCAAATTGAATGGAGGTTCCAGAAAAGCGTCCTGTGCCGCCCCCAGAAATATCGAAATCGGTCCCCGAAGGAAGATCCAGTTTCTGCTCCAGGCGGGGTTGATGGGACGAATCCAGGCATCGATTCTTTACCTCATCTTCGAAAATGAAGGACAGTGGACCGCGGCATTCTTTTCATTGGCCAGGCTTCCTAACGCCCCAGAAAGCACCGGATCGTTTCAGCAGCGTTGAGAATCTCATGCGGCAAGCCCGTGATCCATTCTGGGTGAGACACAGTCTATAGAAGCCCAAGAAAACGAACAATTCGAGGGAACATGATGGTGGCGATGGGACTCCTTTTCCTGAGCGGTTCGATACATCTCTGTGCCAGAAGTTCAGTTGGGATCAGACCGCTCCTTTGACCTATCCTAATTGAAAACTCTCGGCTGGGTGGAATACGAGAAAATTCCTGTGTTTAGAGCCGACGCTACAGCTGATTCACTCGAGGCGGACAAACAGAAACAACGAAGAAGGGAGGTCCGCATGTCATTTGGAATCAGGTTGTTCATTTTGATCTCAGTGATATTTTGATCATAGACTGGTTTCCTGAATCTTACGTTCGCTCGGCTCGTCCCGACAATGGAAGTGCCCACCGATGGAGAACACACAGATTGCCGACATCTTCGATGAAATCGCCGACTTGATCGACTTGGAAGGCGGAAATGAGTTTCGAATCCGTTCCTATCGCTCCGCGGCACGCACGGTGCGCGACTCTTCAGAAAGGATCGAAGAGATCGCCGACAGCCGGGATTTGACTGATCTCCCCAATATCGGCAAAGGAATGGCTGAGAAAATCGAGGAGATCCTGGATGATCTGATGGGTCCTACGCATCAGGATCTCTCTGCGATCCATGAGGTGGGGGAGAGCGGACCGTTTCAGAGCGTGAGCGGCAACACCGATTACCTGGTCGCCGGAGCCGGAGCCGGATCGAAGCGGGCCGAAGCGGAAGAGCGAGGAATCCCGATCCTCGACGAGGAAGGGATCCTGGAACTCATTAAGAAACGTTCTTAGAGTTGGATTTCAACGATTGCAAAGCGACCGATCCGCGCTGATCCACCTTCTGATTAAGCGAAAGGCCCCACCCGGAAATATGACACGACGTTCCGACAAGAAGTCCGGGCGACTCGTGGCACGTTTGTTGATCACGGCAGAAGTGGGGGCGGGCCGTTCGAACAGGGGCACTCGGATGACCCAACCCTGACTTCCACGCTACCATGCTGTTAAGGATTGTGCTGGGGATTGCGCGGTTCAGCTGCCGCCTCATTGGACGACCGGTATCCGCTCCTCGAGGATCCAGTAGAGATGCTGCGCGGATTCCGGATCCATCGAGAGAAAAGAGATCTTGAAGCCCTCCAGATCGACGGCCCGTCGAAACAGATATCGGGCCATCCGGAATTGCAGCTCGCCCTTCCGCCAGAGCCGGGAGAGTCCGATCCATTCGCCCGGATTGACGACCCAGATCGACCCGTCGTCGAAGTATGCCAAATAAGTCTCCGGCATCTTGTCGACACCGATGATCTGGTCGAGCGTCGAAACATCGGAATCGGTGTTGCCCGATTCCGATGCGATCTTTTCACTGTCGATGATCGCAGTCGGAGTGGGGTCCAGAGGCATGAGCTCCTCGACTTGCGACACGCCGGTCGCCTTGCCCCGGGAGACTTCGAGGATCCGAGCCGGAAACCGCCGAACCTTCCATCCGCCGGCATAGACCTCGAGGGCGTTCTCGGTACTTTCGAGATACACGCCGCCGCGGCGCAGAAGCTCGAGGCGGGCCGCCAGTCGAGACGCGTCAGGACCCTGCTCAGCCGCAGCGGAGAAGATACCCAGCATCAGAAGGCCTATGGCAAATCGCATTACACCTATCAGATCAGAAGATGAAGACGGGCGTCCCGATTGGAGCCGTTCGGGCCAGATAAGCGAGTTCTTTGGCACCCAGCCGTATGCATCCGTGAGTCACGTTCGTTCCAAGCAGCCGCGTGTACAGTGTGCCGTGAATAAAGTAACCGTTCCCGATACCCAGTGCATAAGCTCCCAGGACGCCTCGTTCGAAGCGGTCACTCTCCCTCTTGGGAACGGGTTCTCCCTCCTCGAGATAGGCCCAGTCCGGCTTACGCCACCAGGGATTTCGGGTCTTGCTGACGATCCGAAACCCCCCGCTCGGAGTGCGGAAAGTCCAGTGTTTATCACCGGCAACGAGCTGAATGCCGCTCCCGGTTGAACAGACCGCCTCCAGCAGAACCTTCTCTCCCCGGCGGAGATAGAGTCGGTTACTGGCAGTGTCAATGAGCACGAACATTCCCCGCGCCCGTCCGGCGGAAATCTGATGCTCGAGTTTCTCAACCGGAGGGAGCGCGTCTGCGTCCACGGCCGGAGAGGGGATGCGCACGATCTGGATCGTCACCGCGCCGAGCAATACGAGTCCGATCAGAGTGAACCAGATCAAGAAGAAAGTCGGCCACCGCCGCCGGTGCTCCGAAACCGAGGCTATTTCAGTGATTGACATTTCCCTACAATGAACACGGGCATCCCTACGTAGGCAACCCGGTAGAGAAGCTCCATTTCTCTATTGGATAGTGCAATGCACCCATCCGTCCAGTCCTGACCTTGCCCTCCGTCCCCATGTATCTCGATCATATCTCCAACGCGAGCGCCGCGGGGAAGAGTTCCCTTCTGCACGGCGAGTTCGAAACTGGCCTTGTCCGCATCGTTCGGATAACTCAACAACAGCGCTCGGTGAAACTGGGTGTGTTCACCGTCCTTCCTTTTCGTAACCGAATACTCTCCCTCGGGAGTCGCGCCGTCGCCCTGACTGCGCTTGTCGACTAGTCCATTCCATCCCAGGTCCACAGAGAACCGGCGCACGACCGAACCTTGTCTCAGCAACAGCGCGCGGCGCCGGGACTTGTCAATGAGAAGCACGGGCTCACGGTTCGAACGGGAGCAGTCGAGCGCGCTGCGGCAGAGCCGCGCCCAGTTCTTCAACAGTCGCGGATTGGAATAGCGCTTCTCGAGATTCTCGAGCTGACTCCGCATATCCTGGCCGGAGGACTTCAGCACGTTCAGAACCGCCTCGGCGGAACGATCGTCCCCTTGTTCTATGAGAAGTTTCATGCGCGCAAGTTGCAACCGAATTGCGCGCATCCCTGTGCGTGAATCCGGAAGAAAGGAGTTCGGGCCACTGTCGGAGAGCAGATTCTCCAGCAGTGATAATTCCAGGCGAAGATTCTCGAGCTTCGTTCGCTTGGCTCCTCCTGCCTCATCAATGAGTGCCTCGCCGGTCTTGCTCAGCGCTCGAATGTCATTGTCCAATTCGGCGAGTCGCCGGCTCGAACGGAAGAGCGGCCATCGATTGGCCAGATAGACGAAGTTCTCACGGACGTCCAGGAAGCGCCGTTCAAACTCCCTGTACTCGGAAGGGGTGAGGCGGTCAGCTTGCGCCGACAGCAGTCGGAGCCGGACATCCTTGAGGCGTGCCAATCCATCCTCGGGCAGAGACCGACACGAGGAGAGCGCAATCAGAAGAGCAAGACAGCAAAGGTGACGCCAACGCACTGTTAATTTCTCTACAAAATGATTTTGCTCTGGAATGGGCGGATTGGAAACGGTGCATATTCCCGTGACGAGATGTGCCGTGACATTCGACGGGCTACCGCTCGCTGACGAACGGCAACCCGAAGTGATCTTGCGGATGCAGTGAAGAACAAAACGTAAAGAGATCGAGAGACTCGGCTGAGCCGATGGAGGATTCACCCAATGCTTATGGCGCAACCTTCAAGGCCCACCATTTCACCGACAGCTACCGTCTTCCGCTCCTCGCTTTGATCGCTTCCTCCACCTGAGAACTGACCGAATCAGCCTTTCTTTTCGCTGTCTGGATCTGGCTCTGGGATTCGAGGTAATTGCCGGCCTGCATTTGTTGACGAGCATTATCCAAGGCCGTGCCGGCAGCGTCCAGATCGGCACTCATCGCTTCGAGGTCGGCCTGGGTTCCCTTGCCCTTCGGTGCCTTCTCGAGAGCGGACTGGGCTGAAGCCAAAGCCTGCTCTGCATCGGCCAAATCCTGCTCATCCTGCTGCTGCACTTCCTCTTTCTTGGTTTGCGCAGCCTGGCCGGCATCGTTAAATTCCTGCGTCGCCTGGCTCAACTGAGTCCTGATGGGATCGTAATCCCGAAACATCGAGAACTTGTCATTCTCTGCCTGCAGGGCCGTCTGCGCCTGATCCAGTGTTGACTGGGCCTTCTGAAATTCATCGGGGACATACTTGTCCGCATCAGTGGCCGCAGCCTGATTCTTCGCCTGTTCGGCGGCGCTTATTTCGGCCGTCGGCTCCGAAGAGCACGCCGCCAAGCCGAGCGTCAGACCGGTCAAGAGTATTAAACCCGCTAAACGTCGATACATCTTCTTGTATACCTCCATTCCTGAGGGGCACACTGCACCGTCAGCCCCACCCAAATGCCCACGACAAGCGGAATATCTGTTGGCGATCTTACGTCAAGTCACGCGTGGTATCAATAACAGCTCACATGCATGAGCGCGCACATGTGTGAGCAAGAGCGCTCAGAAGCCGACTCGAACGGTTGACGTCGACCCGTTCGGCGACAGGTTGACTTGACTGGCTCCGCATCGGACGATGGACTTATCAAAGCGAGTCTTCTCTTCTTCAGGACTTGAGAATCGGACAGAAATGAGACTCTCCATTCTGATCAGGCCCCACAAGAACGACTTGAACCAGGAGGCCGCGCAGGCTGTATCCCGGATCCTCGGTCACGCGCCGGGAAACCGGGTACGCGCGACACTCTTTTTGGCCGGAGGCTCGACTTCCCGTCCGGTCTATGAGCTGCTTGCCAGAGACTACCATCGCAGACTTCCTTGGGAGCAAATCGTACTGTACTGGCGAGACGAGCGCTGGGTTCAGCCGGATGATCCGTTGAGCAACCAGCATATGGCGAGAGAAGCACTGATCGACAAACTTCCGATCCCACCGGGAAATGTCCTCTCCATCCCTACGGCTGAAACTCCGGAAGCTGCTGCTGAGCGTTATGACCGACTCCTGAAACAACCCTTCGCGGAAATCGACTCAGGACCCGAAGGAGTCCGACCGACGAATGGGGAACTGACCTGGTGGCTCGATGGGACAGTTGCCTCTGATCTTCCCCGATTCTTCCAGTCCGCAGGATCGCCGGTATGAGCCGACGGCTTCGCCCCTCATTGAACTGGCTTCTCGTCTTTCTCCCCATTGCAGCCCTCAGCAGCTTCTTTGCACCCGGTCGCGACGTGCTGACTTTCGTTGCCGCCGGTCTTGCGATCGTGCCTTTGGCGGGTTCGATGGGCAGAGCTACAGGCCAGCTGGCAATGCGAACAGGTGAAGGCATCGGCGGCATGTTGAATGCGACCTTCGGAAATGCCGCCGAACTCATCATCGGGTTACTGGCTTTGCGAGAGAGCCTCTTCCATATCGTCAGGGAGACCCGCCGAAGGGATCCGCAAGCAACTCCGAGCCGTGGCCCTGGACGCACAGCCTGCTTCTTCTGGCCGTCAGCACCGGACTGATTGCCTGGATGAGCGAGATACTGGTGAGTTCGGTCCGGCCGGCGGCGGCGGCACTCGGGATGACCGATCTCTTCGTCGGTGTGAACCGCACAGACCCGAGATTCTCGCGCTTTCGCGGCTCATCGTTCCCGTTACTTGGAGGGCGCTGGCAACCGACTGATCACTTGGCCCTGAGCGTCGAAGAATGACAGGCTCGGTGTGCCGTCAGCCTCCACTTCCAAGAGAATCCTATTCTTCCCCTGGCCATCCATGATCGCCACCGCCGCATCGCCGCTTTCCTCGCGCCCCACCCAAATGCGCCGGTTGGTGTCTGAGATGATCAGACCAGCGAACTTGTCGGACTGGTCGTCCACGCCGGCCAGTTGCACGATCTGATTCTCCCCATACTTGTCGAAGGACAGGCTTCCCCCGGAGTCAACGACCTTGCCCGTCGGGTCGCGGTGCCCACTGAAAATCAAGCCGCCGTTCTCAGACCCTTCGTCATTGTAGAAAAGCATCCCTGCTTGAGGACGTGCAAACGGTTGCTCGGCGCCCTTCAGGATAATGCCGGGTAACTGGTCGTGGTTTGAGATCACCATGCGCAGGGTTCCATCCGGTTCAACGATATTGATGCGGTGGACCGTGATCTGGTCGATCGTCTCTGGTTGGCTAACGATTGAGATACCGCTTGAGACGGCCACAGCGAAGGCCAAGGTGATCACCCCGGAATACACTGCGAGAAGACGTTCAGCTTTTGGCACTTTCATTCAACCTCCCCTGTTTTCGCCTTTGATTCAACCGACCTCGGAGGCATGGAACGCCACCTCACGCCACGCTCCGTCCCGACGAACGGAGACCTTCGTGAAACGCCAGCCGTCAACGAGCACTCGCCCCAGTCTCGCGGGAACGTACTACGATCTTCCGGCCATCAGGATCAACCTTCCCCGGGATGAATCCGCGCCGGAATCCTTGCGGGCAGGAACCATCAAAAGAATGGCAAAGTGGTGAAGACTCCTTCTCCCTGCTCAAGCACAATCGCGACGAAGGATCCGGCTTGCGGATAGGTGTTGACGGTTCCCGGGCTTGACGTGTCTGTCGAACAGGTCACAATGCCGCTGAACTCCGTCCCTGCCAGCTCCGGGAAGATCTCATCGACGAAGGCCGCCCGACTGCCGGCGAACTCGAGCGGGAACGAAGCCGAAAGCGTCGGACCGCCGATGGAGGCCTCACAATCTACCGTGATGTCGAATCCCGCTGTATTTCGGATGGCCAAAGCGGTGCGGATCGCACCCTCATTCCGGACTGCAGCGGTACCGGATGCCACCGGCGGCCCGGCGGGAACACCGGCGACTCCATAACCGGGAATCGCGAAGCGAATCACGCCTTCCAGTGGATGACCTGACGAGACGGCCGCCGTTCCTTGCACCAAATCACCCAAACCGTCAGTGCGGAGCGTGGCCGCCGAATTCGGTTCGACCGAAAAAAGACCGCCGTCGACATAGGTGTTGCCGCCGGTACCGTCAAAACCCACGTCAAGAGGACTGCCTTCTGGATCGAGCAGGACGACGGAAGCAACTGCCGGATCACCGGTCGTGTCCATGTTCAGCATGACGATGTCCGACGTCAATCCGCCGCCGTTCCCGAACTGCGCGAAGACTCGGCCGTAGGGCGGAGGAAACTGTCCGCGGATTTCACCCTCTGGATTCGTCGGAGTCGTCACGCTGACATAGAGGCTTCCGAGATTGTGGAGCGACCAGAATTCCTCGAGACTGATCGAGTTCGGCTGAGCTGCCAGTGCATCCTTGATATTGGCGAAACCGAAAGAACCGCACGTTTTCGGCGTTTCTGGACCCGCTTCACACTCGCCCCAGGAGGACGCTTCGAGCGACAAAACGATCGGCCCCACCTCGCCTGTCCGGCCTGCTCGGATGTAGGCGCCGTCAGCATCGGGCAGACTGTACTCACAGCTGAGGTCCATCCCCAGGTCAGGGGACCAAGCTTGTCCCGCATCGGGTTTGTCCGGAAGAATAGTTACCCGACATACACCCAAACCGTCTGTGTTCACGCGCTCTGGCCTTACCTGGTCCCCGCTCAGAGCAAAGTAGGTTTGTGTATCTCCTCCCGCTTCCTGGCCGCTGGCTTGGCCAGCCAATGCCAGAACGACAAGGCACACTCCGCCAAAAGCGAATCCTCTATTAAGCATCCCGGTCTCCCTGTTTTCTTTGGAATTGAGTGGAATGCAGTGAAAGTACCACTCGCGGCATCGGGATTCCAGCATTGGGCCGAAAGCTCCCCAGACGTGAGGATGCTCAAGTCTGTCTGGACTCACCGCGAAAATCGGTGACACGCACCGAATTGGATCGTAAGTACCTGCAAACAAAAGATTCTATGGGCAGTCTGGAACCAAAAGCGAGGATTTCGGGGGACTCGGGACCCTAAACCGCGCAGCCGCTCCGTTCGCCGTCTCGAAAGGGCGACTGGACTCCGAGGAAACTCACGGCGGGTCACGCGGCAAGTCCAGCCATCCCAGCGATACCGGGAAATAAGTGCCAGACCTGGATCGAAATTCTGTATTGACAGAGGCTTACGAGTCAACGACGTGCGTGTCACCTTTTTGGGCGTTTTCGCAATGTTTCCCAAAGCGGGATCCACGCTCATCCAGCTCCCGTGATTCGACGCCAGGTACCGCGCTCCGAAGTAGTCGATGCCTGATTCGGCATCCCGCTCCTTGCCGTTTCCCAGTAGTAGTACGTGGTGATCCCTCCGGCGATCCTCGGTATGAAAGCGACTCGGTGGGTGGCCTTTTCCAAGGGGATTGTAACCCGACCCGTACCAGGTTACACTAGGTACGTGATTCGAAGCTTCTCCCACAAGGGCTTGGAGCGGTTCTTCCTGACCGGCAGCGGAGCCAGCATACAGGCGCACCATGCCGCGAAGCTTCGGTTGATCCTGGGCCGGCTGCAGGCGTCAGCGTCACCTCGCGACATGCGATTACCTGGGCTGTCTCTCCATGAGCTCAGCGGTGACCGAAAGGGGATCTGGTCCGTCAAGGTCAGCGGCAACTGGCGGGTGACGTTTCGTTTCACGGAAAACGGCGCGGAGGCCGTTGATTATGAAGACTACCATTAGAGGTGAAGACAGCATGCTGATGCATAACCCACCGCATCCGGGCGAGATTCTGAAGAAGCTTTGTCTGGAGCCACTGGGGCTCTCGGTGACCGAGGCCGCCGAGGCGCTCGGGGTCAGTCGCAAGACCTTGTCTGCCATCGTGAACGGCCGAGCAGGCATCAGCCCCGAGATGGCGGTCCGCCTTTCGATCGCCTTTGAGACGTCTGCCGAAAGCTGGCTCCGGCAGCAGGCTCAATACGACCTCTGGCGAGCCGAACAGCGCCGTTCCGAACTCAAGGTTCGGAAGCTCTCCGTGGCCTGAAGATCATCTCGCGGAGGTCTTACGGGCTGTGCCGACTGAACGATCGTGCCACGTTGAACGAGGAACCTCGAACTTCGAACGGGCCTCCCGATCCCGACTGGCTCAACCGGTTGCCGTAGCGATCATAGACCCAGGAGAGGCTCCAGACGCTGGTCTCGGCTGAAGCGAGCCGGTAGAGATCATCGTAGCTGATAGGTCTCCGAGTAGTTGGGATTGACCTGGTCCTGAATCGCCTGGATCATCCCGTTTTGGGGCGTGCCAAAGTCCGTAGACTCTTCCGCGGAGCTCGATACCCGTTAACTTGGCAGTGCCGGTCTCTCAATCCGAAAGCTACAGCTATGACAGGAGTGCCGAGGGCAGTGAATCACTTGTGCCTCGAATCTATGATCTCCTGCGCGCGTCGAATTAGCTCGCGGTTAGCCTCAATGCAGGATGAATGCTGATATTTCTCTTGGTCATAGCTCTCAATGTTCTTCTGATAATAGTCCTTGATCTGGTCAGAATAGAAGTCCGGAAACTCCTCGTTCGCTTTTTCAAGGCCAAACCCCGTCCAGCGGAAGACGTCACACCAGAAAAGCTTGCAGGATGATGTAATTCCCTCGCGTGCGAAATGCTGAACGATCACTTCCTCGATCCCGTCCCCATCCAGATCTTTGATCTGTATCGGGCCTCCTGGAGTGTCTAGCGCGAGATAATCGTGATGCACACCATAAGAGAATAGGATATAAGAAGTTGTAGCCGCATACGTGCTACCCAGGTCACCAAATGTGACCAGGATTTCCGGGTTCTCGTCGCCGTCGAGATTATGGCAGGTGACGTCGCCGAGTAAATCGCCACCCCTACCCACTCTGGTGTACCAGCTGATCGACCTAATCGGGCTTCGTCTATTCCACCACAATATCGCGATGAATCCGAGTTGTTCCTCTCGGTTTCCAGATCCGGCGATGACAACGTCTTCTCTACCGTCGCCGTCCAGATCTGTCTCGAGGGCCATCAAGCGATTCGAAGGGAGCGCCCAGCTTTCGAGCATATTTCGGATTCCAGGCTCTGCCAGCTCGGCCTTGTCCAAGATACGGCACTCCGAAGCCGCCCCCAATTGGACGAAAAATGCTGGTGTAACAACCAAGAGCAAGAATGTTAGATCTAGCGATAGTCGTATTAGATTCCGTTCTGACACAGCACCTCTTCTCCTCGGCTAGAGATTGCCGACCTGGCTGGCTTGAAGTTCTCTCCGCTCAAGAACTGCACCTTGTTTTCATTCACCTCGCCGAGCAAAAGACCCCCAGACCGCATTCCAACCTGAACCTTTGATGATCAACGGTTTACAGAATCTAGGTCGGGCTTCGCCGGTGGAGAAACCGGCGGCGCAGGAATCCCGCATTCCTTCAGGTGATCGAAAGTGACACCGTCATTCCTAATCCGGTTTCCATCCTGGTCATGCCATATGACCAACCGACCAGGTCGCATCTTGGCGGACCAATGATACGCAGCGACAATGTGTTCCGTAGCCTCGGGATTGCGATTACCCGCAATATCGAAAATCACCCGTCGCCACCAAATATGGACAGTGACTCCGTCATAAAACTTTGGTAACCGGTCTCTGAGTGCGTGGCAAACCAGCGTCTCAATCTGTTGCCGGCTCATCCAATCCTCGACTCTGATGTCTGCTGCGTATCCCTGGTAAACGGAATTCTGCAAGTCGGGCTGACGCTCCAAGACAATCCTATATGGAACGACCGAGGGGTCCTCATTCTGGACGGCCAATCCGACCGTTCCCGGTACCACCAGGGCACTGAGTAACAATAAAGGATAGAAGACTCTCTCGGATCTCATGTCAGGCATTTTTCCGAAAAATACTTGCTGAACTGCTCAGATGGTCCATTCGGATCAAGACCCCACTTCTCCTGTAACAAGTCTGGATCTACCTTGTCGAACTTATGGAAGGTCTCATGTCCGAGCTGCCCCGGCCGGATCAGTCCGGGGCGAAGGTAAATATTGTCACCCAGAGGCGGGGAAATTGCGGCAACCGATGGGCCGGCGTTCTTGAAGAGGTCAGCAAAGGTCCACTCTGCCGAATAGCCATTGTCCCAGATCTGCTCCGCCGTGAACTCCTCGGTTAGCATGGTGGGACTCTTTGTTCCGTCTATGAAGTCTATCTCTCCCAATTTGGTCGTAAAGGCCTGCGAATCAACGCCCAACGTGGTGAAGATATCCTGACAATCAGGCTTTAGAAGACCCTCGGCCAGTCTCCTCTGTAGAACGGAGAGCGCGTCATCCACTTTGTCCTCAAAGGACTTGCGGTGGAGCATGTTCTTAAGAAAATCCTTGATACCCTCACCCGTCGCGCCGCCGAAAGGGCTATCCCCACCTCCTCGACCCCACGGGTTGCGCGCCGTAGAGTAGACGAAAATCCTAATTGAGAAGAAATCTCTCCAACCGGCTTGAGTGTGTTCGATGAACTCGATTTCATCTTGACCATCCGGATCGACATAGTTGACTGGATCATTGAGAACGTATGCATACCGATTCAATCGCTGCGGGTTGCTGGTCTTGCCCAATTCCGGGTCTGCACCCATCCACCGCCCGTGACTGGACGCCAGATAGCGTGCCCCGAAGTAATCGAGTCCTGATTCTTGATCCCGCTCCTTGCCGGTGAACTCGTGGGTGGTTGCGGTCCCGGAATAGAGTTCCCCAAACGGAAGATAGCGGTAGGTTTCGCTGAGAGTTCCGCTGACATCCATGCGCGCCGCCACACTGCCGAGATGATTGGTGACGAAAAACTTCGTCGTCGAACTGCTGTACTCGACCAGCTTACCACCCAGGCCCGAGACGAAGAACTTGGTCCAGGAGCCCGAGACTTTCTCGCCGATTCCCCAGTAGTAATAGGTCGTCACGCCTCCGGCAATCTTCCAGACCCGCTCGCCGTTGGGACCGTAGGCGTACGTCGCGGTGACTCCCGCATCGACGCTGAGCAAGCGGTTCTCGGCGTCGTAAGTGTACGTGTGGGTGCCATCATTGGTGACGTTCCCGGCGGCATCGTACGTCCAGCCGCTCACACGATTTGTGGTGGTACTGATCATGAGGGACTCGGTCGGTACGCCTCCCGATCCCGACTGGCTCAACCGGTTGCCGTAGCGGTCGTAGATCGTCCCATCCACTGCCGCAAGGTTGACAGCCGTTGCACCCTTGGCCGCCGGATTGTCGGTAATCTTAAGCGCCGGGTCGTCGCAGGTTCCCTTCACGTGAGACGGTGTGTTCTGATTCGCAAAGATATTGATTCCGAACTTCCGCCCAAGCGAACCCGTCTGCTGTGCGGCGACGCCTTCAAGGCCCGCGCCCTGGAATTGCGAGAAGGCCGTCAGGGTCAGGAACCCGGCCTCGAGTGCCCCGTCGATCATGAAATGAAGCATTGTCGGGTCCATCGGCACGCCGTTATCGAACAGGATCTGGCGCGGCAAGGTCACGTCCTTGAGATCGGCATTGGCCTGGGCATCGACGTACCAGGGGACCATCCGGTAGAGGTCCGCCAGGTCCATGTCGATCTGGTTGGCGATCGCGTAGGCGGCGGGCCGGATATGCTCCTCGATGATGTCTTCACCGGTGGCGTTGATCTCCTTGTCGGTGAGCGTGAACTTCACTTCTTTCCACTTGTTGAGGACGATGGAGAGCTTCGGCGCGTCGATATCCTGCGCGTTGGACGGAGCATCCTGGGCCGTGAACGTCGACGGCTTGCGGATCTCGATCGTGGAACCTTTTTGCTGCGGGTCCTTGCTGTAGCCGCGGTGGACGCGGCCGGCCAGGCCAAGGGCCTTTTCGAGCAGAATCAGGGCCTCTTGTGCGTAAAACAGGGGATCAAAGGCGTTAAACGTGTTTCCCATGGAAGCGAACCTCCGAACAATCGGAACCGTTGACGTTTTCCAACGCCGAACCGTCCCGGTTCGGAAAGCCCGCTCCGTTTCGTCCCGAAGCGGCGGGTGCCGTTGGCGGCAAAGAACTCAGGAACCAGACACAGCCTTCCCGGCGAAGGCTATCGTAAATGCGAGGGGTGACGAGATACGGTCAACTGGTCGAGTTTACTTGTCGCGCTCGGATGGTGAGGCACTCTTGAGTGTGAGGCGACGGGGGCGTTTCTCAACGCCCCCGAATTTCGGGGCAGATTTCTCAGGGGGCCAGACTGCACGGCCAATGGCCGGTCCTTGTCCAACTTCGTTACTCGCGATCTGGATTCGTGGATCGGGCATACGCTTTCATACTCCTTTTCCCTCATCCTGTTGAAGAGGAAGGACCGGATATTCATCCAGACAACGGATAACAGCACAACCACCCAAAGAGGATCTCCCCCGATCAGAGGCGAAACTGCAATCGTGAACAGACTGCCGATCAAAGTGTAGAGTTCAAACACAAACTTCCCAGCAAAGGTGATCTTGGACGAGAAGGAGTAGACAAGACGAGATACTGCCGATTGTTCGACAACTCCTGGAATGTTCACTTTCGCTGTCAATACGTTTGGCACCTTGGAAAATCCGAACAACGCTGCATCAGTCTATTCCGAGCGGCAAAAAGTACTCAGAAATCCACAGCGCCAATCAGCCAACGGTGGTTAAGAAAGACCATCGAGAAACTCGGAAACTCTGTAAAGCCCTCGGCAGTTGGAGAGTCATCCCATCTGATCAAGATTGTGCCGGAATTGAGCAAGTAATCTCCCGGGATAATTCTGCCTGTCGTGGTGTCGTTACTCGCCTTTCGCTGAAGACTCGCTACGAACTTAACGTCGGTTCTCTTGGTTATCACATCATAGAGCGATGTCTGGTCGCCAAACAGGATGTTAAAAACAATACCATCCTTTTCTCTAAAATCATCTTCTAGATCCAGCCTTGAGACATAGTAATCAAATCCAACTCGTAACGGTCGAGGACTAACATTCTTGAGGAACTCATCAAAATTCCTGTGTCTCAGGATCCCCTCCAACTGAACGGCGGTTTCCCGTAGACTTTCCAGTTGCTGATCTTGACCTGGCATAGGCTGACCGAAGCAAACTAAACTCAAGAACCCTGTCAACGCGGTGGAGACGAAGAGATTCATACTCTACTCCAACTGTCTTTGTTGGCGAACCTATGGACTACTCAAGCCGGGCTTTCGCTCGCATGGCAGGTACGGCTCCGGGTCAAACTTGTCACCAACACTTGGGAAACCGGGTCCAGGTGAAGGGTTGTCACCGAACCGAAATACCAAGTGAAGGTGGGCGAGGTCTACGCCGCCGCTGTCGTCGATCACTCCAAGATGCTGGCCGGTGTGGACCTGTTGACCTATATGCAATCCTTGGGAGGCAGTAACATGGGTGTACGACAATTCGATGTCGTTAGCCTTATCGTAAATCTTGATGTAATTCACGTTTGTTCCTGGTTGCGTCCCGATCTCCGTGACACTTCCTCCCCCGATTGCGCCCACAGGTGTACCAAATCCACGTAGAGGACCTCCTCCGATAATGTTGTCAAAGGCGTCGTTCGCGCTTATGTCGACTGCGGGATGGTTGCGACCGATTGTGGAACCCGTCGGATCATAGATTTCACTTATCAGGCATGGTCCCATGAATGGACTGTCAAAAGTAGTTGATACGCGATCCATTGTTAGCCAAGTCAGCAACCCTGATGTGCTATTTTCCTTGAGTGCCTCCGGCGGCCGACGCGGTCTTAGGGGCGCTACGGAACTATTGGCGACTCCGCCCAATATACCGCTGAGGCTTCCAAAGACTGTTATTCGTCCTAAATCGTCGCAAACAACAGTGCCGTCGGGCAAAGGAAAACATTCCGTACGTCCATCGGCATCAACATACTTGATGGGATCATTCAGTACATACGCGTATCTGTTTAACCTTTGCGGATTCTGGGGGTCTCCCATTTCCGGATCCACGCTCATCCAGCGGCCATGGGTTGACGCCAGATACCGTGCCCCGAAGTAGTCGAGCCCTGATTCGGCGTCCCGCTCCTTGCCCGTGAACTGATGCGTGGTGTGCGTCCCGGCGTAGCGCTCGCCGAAGGGGAGATAGCGATAGGTTTCGCTGAGGGTTCCGCTGACATCCATGCGCGCCGCCACACTGCCGAGATGATTGGTGACGAAAAACTTCGTCGTCGAACTGCTGTACTCGACCAGCTTACCACCGAGCCCCGAGACGAAGAACTTCGTCCAGGAGCCAGAGACCTTCTCGCCGATCCCCCAGTAGTAGTAGGTCGTGACCCCTCCGGCAACCTTCCAGACCCGTTCGCCGTTGGGGCCGTAGGCGTAGGTGGCGGTGACTCCCGCATCGACACTGATCAAGCGGTTTTCGGCATCGTAGGCATAGGTATGGGTGCCATCGTTGGTGACGTTGCCGGCCACGTCGTACGTCCAGCCGCTCACGCGGTTCGTCGTCGTACTGATCGTGAGGCTCTCGGTCGGCACGCCGCCCGATCCCGACTGGCTCAGTCGGTTGCCGTAGCGGTCATAGACCCAGGAGAGGCTCCAGGCACTGGTTTCCGCTGTATCTCTTGTGCTTCGCCGCTGCGAATGAGAGAGGCGCAAAGACGGCCGTGAAGATTGCACAGTACATTCTTCGAGACTAGAACCATGGCACAATCGAAAATCGAATGGACCGAGTCCACTTGGAACCCGTTGACCGGCTGCGACAAGATCAGCCCGGGTTGCAAGCACTGCTATGCCGAGCGCATGGCCAAACGGCTTCGGGCGATGGGGCAACCCAACTATGCCAACGGCTTCGAAGTCACGCTTCATCCTCATGCCCTGACGCTGCCCCTCACCTGGAAGCGATCCCAGACGGTCTTCGTGAACTCAATGAGCGACCTTTTTCACCGGGACGTCCCGGTCGAGTACATTCAACGCGTTTTCGCGGTCATGCGGGCGGCCGACTGGCATCGCTTTCAGGTTCTGACGAAGCGATCCGTACGGCTGAGCGCACTGGACGAAGAACTGTCCTGGAGTGAGAACATCTGGATGGGAGTGAGTGTCGAGACGTCCCGATACACCCATCGAATCGACGATCTCGCGCGGGACCCATGCAGCGATCAAGTTCCTCTCCCTTGAACCCCTCCTTGGGCCACTCCCCAGCCTGAACCTCGAAGGCATCGACTGGGTCATCGTCGGGGGAGAATCCGGCCCCGGCGCCCGACGGATGGATCCGGAATGGGTCACCGAGATCCGCGATCAATGCGTCGCCTCCGACGTGGCTTTCTTCTTCAAGCAATGGGGTGGCGTCGACAAGAAGAAGGCCGGCCGCGTACTCGAAGGAAGGACCTGGGACGAGATGCCGGAGTAGGTTGAACTCCCACAGGACGAGCTGGTCCAGTGGTCGGTTGGAGGCGGCGAGCGGATTCGAACCGCTGAATAAAGGTTTTGCAGAAAGCCACGCCGCCCCTACCAAACAAGACCAAACACTAACAATATCAGCCCGTTACGCGGAGCAGCGACGGGCCGACCGATACGAAACTTTACCAAACCTTCACCACCAAAATGGGAGGCAAACGGGCGGCCACCTCTTTGAATGGTCGAAACCAGTGTCGCCTACCTGGAGTGTCGCGCCGACTATTGAATTCCTTTGGCCTGACACGCTTTCGGACTGGGCACCGCACCGTCCGTGCAATTTGCAGGCTTGGTTGAGCTAATCAGCGCTTTTCGGGCGCCAACGGCCTAAGAGACGTCCATTGTCATCCCGTGGGACAATCAGGAATTCAACCGTCTCGGTCTCCCCATTAGAGTTGGCGATTTCCATTTGGACCGTCAGTGCATCGAGCCCAGTTGTAAACACTCTCTTTGTTGAGGTAAGGAATGCACTGTTAATAATTCCCACCACCTCGATCGTTGATCCTGAAGGTGGCCAGGCGTGTACGATTCGTAAGGTCATTGTCTCAGGCATATACACGGCGGCAACTGTGACTGCAAAAGGAGAAAGGGTGTACTTTGTAGGATACTCTTCATCCAGCGGCCAAGAATTCCAGGTTACATTCAGTACCATTTCAGCTGAGAGGTCAGGAATTCGAATGCCCACGGATGTCTCCTCGCACTTTGCAGGCGAACAACTGAGGCGAAGAATTCGAAATGAATGACGTCGGATAGCCCTGATACCCTCGACTTGCCACGCTTCTTTCCACTCTGATGATGGGGCCCCAATCACATAGGCGAGGCTCGTGTACCAAGACAGAATAACTACGAAGGCTAAAATTACGCGTTTCATGGCTTGCAAGGTACCTTATTGGTTAGGTCAAGAAACAGCTCGTATTGTATCACAGCTTCCTTGGCGAAAGCCTCATTAGCCGCGTCATCGTATACTTTGTCTAGTTTTGTTCCACGCATTCCTGCATGAGTCAATTCATGCAGGAACATCGCTGACATCTGGCGTTCCTCGTCAATTCCAATGGCACCAAGATACGTGCGAACGTAATCTTCCCAGTACCAAATAATCCCATACTGGAAGAAGGATCCAGTGTTGTAAGTCTTTCCATCCGATAGAGTATCCTTCTCACCATAGTTATCGATAAAATACTTCGAAGAGATCACCTGGATCTCATCCGAATGAGTGATCGCCCAAGTAAGTGCCGAGATGAAGTCTTTACCGTCTTGAGTGAGATCATTCGGGTTATGGCCGAGAAATCCCAGGAACTCCTGGAATTGATTGGCACAGTTAGTCGGCGTTTCAGATTCCGGAGGTTTAGATTTGCCCCCGACATGATGTTCCTGTTCCCACGGTTCAAAAGTCTGCTTGGTTCTTGGGGGGACCCACTTCAAGAAATGAGTCACCTCTGTCACGTACATCTCGAGCAACTCTCTGTAATAAGTCTTGATGACATATACAAGTTCCCACTCCCGACCGGTCGGATCAACGAGCATGGTTGGAATATTACCCACGTACGAATATCGATTGAACCGCTGCGGGTTGCTCGAACTTCCCGTGACCGGATCCACGCTCATCCATCGACCGTGATTGGACGCCAGATAGCGTGCCCCGATGTAGTCGAGGCCGGACTCCTGGTCCCTCTCCTTGCCGGTAAACTCGTGGGGCGTCGCAGTCCCCGCAAACAGTTCTCCAAACGGGAGATAGCGATAGGTTTCGCTGAGGGTTCCGCTGACATCCATGCGCGCCGCCACACTGCCGAGATGATTGGTGACGAAAAAACTTCGTCGTCGAACTGCTGTACTCGACCAGCTTACCACCGAGCCCCGAGACGAAGAACTTCGTCCAGGAGCCCGAGACCTTCTCGCCGATCCCCCAGTAGTAGTAGGTCGTCACGCCTCCGGCAACCTTCCAGACCCGTTCGCCGTTGGGGCCGTAGGCGTAGGTGGCGGTGACTCCCGCATCGACGCTGATCAAGCGGTTTTCGGCATCGTAGGCATAGGTGTGCGTGCCGTCGTTGGTGACGTTGCCGGCCGCATCGTACGTCCAGCCGCTCACGCGGTTTGTGGTTGTACTGATCGTGAGAGTCTCGGTCGGAACGCCTCCCGATCCCGACTGGCTCAGCCGGTTGCCGTAGCGGTCGTAGATCGTCCCATCCACTGCCGCAAGGTTGACAGCCGTTGCACCCTTGCCGCCGGATTGTCGGTAATCTTAAGGGCCGGGTCGTCGCAGGTTCCCTTCACGTGAGACGGAGTGTTCTGATTCGCAAAGATATTGATTCCGAACTTCCGCCCAAGCGAACCCGTCTGCTGTGCGGCGACGCCTTCAAGGCCCGCGCCCTGGAATTGCGAGAACGCTGTCAGGGTCAAAAACCCGGCCTCGAGTGCCCCGTCGATCATGAAATGAAGCATCGTCGGGTCCATCGGCACGCCGTTATCGAACAGGATCTGGCGCGGCAAGGTCACGTCCTTGAGATCGACATTGGCCTGGGCATCGACATACCACGGAACCATCCGGTAGAGGTCTGCCAGCTCCATGTCGATCTGGTTGGCGATCGCGTAGGCTGCGGGCCGGATATGCTCCTCGATGATGTCTTCACCGGTGGCGTTGATCTCCTTGTCGGTGAGGGTGAACTTCACTTCTTTCCACTTGTTGAGGACGATGGAGAGCTTCGGCGCGTCGATATCCTGGGCGTTGGACGGGGCATCCTGCGCCGTGAACGTGGACGGCTTGCGGATCTCGATCGTGGAGCCCTTCTGCTGCGGGTCCTTGCTGTAGCCGCGGTGGACGCGACCGGCCAGGCCAAGGGCTTTTTCGAGCAGAATCAGGGCCTCTTGTGCGTAAAACAGGGGATCAAAGGCATTAAACGTGTTTCCCATGGAAGCGAACCTCCGAACAATCGGAACCGTTGACGTTTTCCAACGCCGAACCGTCCCGGTTCGGAAAGCCCGCTCCGTTTCGTCCCGAAGCGGCGGGTGCCGTTGGCGGCAAAAACTCGATAACCAGACACAACCTTCCCGGCGAAAGCTATCGTAAATGAGAGGGGTGACGAGATACGGTCTTTTGGTCAGCGGCAACAAGCTCTCTCGGCTGGAGGGGCACGTTTATGGATGGGGCACGTTTATGGATGAGGGAACAGGAACGGGGGATACAAGGTGTCGTCGGAGAAGCTTCCCAATCGGCAGCGAAGCTCATCGATTTGTCGAGGCTCCGTGTTACGGCCTCTCGAGTCCCTTCGCCTGACCTCTCATGCGGAGAGCCGCGCAATTGAGCTGCACGCGCACGATTAAGGGAGTTGCGGACGACAGACAGCGAAAGTGCGGTTGGAAGTTCTCTTGAAGCGAGGTCGGCCGCGCGTGGCCGCATGCCCTGCTGCGCCGAAGTCAACGGCACCGACTCAACTGGACCCGTTTCAATCGCCTCACCCGCAAGTACGTCCCGCCATGCCGGGTTCTGCATCCCTATCCGGAGGAGCGTTTCTTCGCGTCACGACCTTAGGCAGGAGCCGTATGCGGTAGCTCCGCACGTACGGATCTGTGCGGGGGGCGGTCAGCAATGGCCGTCCCTACCGCGACCGATTATTCAGCGTGTACGCGTACCGATTCCAACTCTGAGGGTTGGCAGGATCCGCGCTCTCACGGAAGGGATCGACCGAGGTGAACCGGCCGATGGCGCTGCCGTGGTAGCGGGCTCCGAAGTAATCCAGGCCGGTTTCGGCGTCCCGCTCCTTTCCGGTGAACCTGTAGTCGTCGGCTTCCGTGCAGGTGCGGGAGTTCAGCTCGCCGTACGGCTTGTAGTAGTAGCGGCAGACATCACTGCCCACGTTGTTCGTCTTCAGGACCAGGTTGCCCAAATGATCGAGATGCCGCCAGCGGAGGCCCTCGGTCGTGTTGTTGACGGCCGCGTGCTTCCCGCTGAAGAAGAGGTTGAAGGTCTCCCAACCGGTGCCGACCTTGTATTCCCAGGCCGCGTTCCCTTCGGGATCGTAGTATGGAACAAAGGATTCCGGGCCCGGCCATTCCATCATCGGTCCTCGTCGGAGTCTTCGGCTCCGAGATATATACCCGCCAACCAGTAGATGAGCAGGCCCACGGCGAGTATTATCAATGCACCTACACGCCGGTCCTCCGGTACGCCTCCCGAGATGAGACGGAAGAGGACCAGGGCGGCCGCCCCTCCCCCCAGCAGTTGCAGCATCACCCGCCAGAATCCCCTCCCCGGCCGGCCTTCGAGCGCCCGGTTCAGCTCCTCGGAGAATTCTGTCCCGTAAAGATGATCCCAGTGACCCACTTCTTCGTTTCTACCAGCATACTTGGCCAACACCTTGGCGCTCGGAAGCGGTTGGTGCTCGAGGATCCAATCCCAGTGGGTCCTTACAGCCCTTGCAACCGCTGCAAAGTACATCACAGAACTCGTGAGAAAACTTACCAAAACCATCGGCAACACATATGCAAACAGATTCCGGTTAAGCTCAACGGGAGTCGGCGGATCTTCAACAATGAGGACATATCCCATTGTGGATAACATTGCTCCGAAAACGGCGGCAACCGGGACTTGTGCGATGTACTTTAGGACGGCCAACCTTCCTGCCGAGCTATTGAGAAAGGCTAACGCCTTCAACTCTCCTGACGTGAGCGAAGAAAGAGGTTTGGGAGCATACGCGTTGTTTGAGAATAGATTCAGTGGCTTCCACATAAAGTATGCCACTGCCAACGAGGAACCAGTGAGCGCTCCTGCTATTGTCCAAGCCACGTCACGGATCGCCTGCCCTCCAACCCAAGGCATCCAAAGGAAGAATGCGTCAACGAGCAAGATCACAAACAACGACCCATTTGCTCCGATCGCAGGCGGCTCTCTCTCTGGACGGTTCCTGTGGGTCAACTCAGGCTCCTATTCATCGTATGGCAGAGGACCATACGTGATCTCACCGATACGCACGTCCGGTCGCAACTGACTCCCTCTTGCGATTCCCTCCAACAATCGCAGCCGATAGCTAGAAAGATCCGCTGGAGTATAGGTCGATCCAATCTCGTGAGTCGCCATGTGATAGGAACTGCCAAAGAAACCAGATAGCCCGAACGCCCTGTGAAGATCCTTGGCCTTCGGGCCATAGTATGTGGTAAATCGCGCGGGTACCAATCCAGGTCCTGGCCGTGGAGGAATCAGTCCCTGCCACTTCCACCGCTGAATGCTAGTGGTTACGGGTCCAAGGACTCGACCAATGAGTGCGCCCATCGTGGTATCAATACCCAAGGAGACGAGATCGATGTCCCTCCAGGTCTTCTCTGTGAAGGCTGTATCGTATAGCTGACCGCTGATATTCGTCACACCACCTGTGATGGCGCCTGCATATATGGGATTCCAAGGATAAGTCATCGACGCGGCCAGTCCTCCCATTGCTCCGGAGAAAATGCCTTTTCCGTATCCGGTTTGGTTTATATAGGCATCGATTCCACCCCAAACACCTCCAATCAAGATTCCACCGAGAGGGATGACCGGCACAGCAAACTGTCCGTCCGCATCCGCATATCGCAGAGGGTTATTGAGCCCGTAGGCATACTTGTTCAGACTCTGCGGAACCTCCGTGAAGCCTCCGATCGGATCCACCGAAGTAAACCGACCGATGGCGCTGCCGTGGTAGCGGGCGCCGAAGTAGTCGAGCCCGGTTTCAGCGTCCCGTTCCTTTCCGGTAAACCAGTAGTCGTCGGCTTCGGTGCAGCTCTTGTAGCTGATCTCACCGTACGGCTTGTAGTAGTAATAGCATCTCGCCTGGCCGGTGTTGTCGGTCTTCAGCCTCAGGTTGCCGAGATGATCCAGATGGCGCCAGCGAAGCCCTTCGGTTGTGTTATTGACCGCCGCGTGCCGGCCGTTGAAGAAGAGGTTGAAGGTCTCCCAACCCACGCCGACCTGGTACTCCCAGATCGCGTGTCCTTCGGGATCGTAGAAGTAGTAACGCGTCGTTCCCCCGGAGACTTTCTTCACCCGTCGCCCGTCGCCATCATACGAGTAGGTTGCGGTCGTGCCGCTGTTGACCGTTTTGATCCGGCTTGCTCCGTCGTACTGCAAAGTGAAGCTCGGAAGACCGAGCTGGTTGCCCGCCGAATCGTAGCTGTTGTAGCCGGTCGTCGTGATCCGGTTGGTCGCACTGTTGAATGACAAGCCGTACGCCGTGCTGTTGCCCCACCGATCCCGGGCATAGGTCTGATTCGTAATCCCGGCGATCTTGAACGATGAGATCCGGTTCCAGTAGTCGTAGTCGTACGACATGTCCCCGTGTGTCGAATCGACCTGATCGTCGACGTACCAGACGTTGCCGTTGTTCTTGTTCTGACCACTCGGGTTGAAGTGGACGATCTGGTCGAACAGTGACTGGTTGCCGTATTTGACCGTGCGTCCCGTGGGCTGGAGGCGGTCGCTGTAAGTAACCGTCTCGATGGTGCCGTTGGTCGATCCATCATAGGTGATGGTTTCGGTGGCATACGGGTTGGTCGAAGCGTAGGTGAAGGTGTAATTGTCGACCAGTTCCTGGTAGGCCGTCCCTCCCGGGCTTCCGCCGTTGTTGCTCCATTTGGCGGTCTGCTGGCGGCCGGCGTTGTCGTAACTCCAGTAGAGCCCCAGTGGGTTGGCTCCGTAGTCGTAGATACCAGGCCACTTCGATTCGGTCAGCCCGCCCAGCTTGTTGTAGACGAAATCCCCAGTCATACTCGGTCCGCCGGTCATGGCTCGGACGATTTTGGTGGTTCGTCCCATGGAATCGTAGTGGAACGTTGAACTACCGACTCCGTCGCTCATGCCGGTTCTGCGCCCTTTTCCGTTCGTTACAAGCGTGGAGTCATAGGTGAAGCTGCTGGTTGGGGTACTGTCGGAGTAGCTGATCGATGCCGGACGATTGAGCACGTCATAGCTATTGTAGTTCGTCTGCACGCTTCGGGCATCCGTCTTGCGGGTCAAGTTCGAGTTCGAGTCGTACGTGTACGTGGTCGTGCCCGATTCCGGGTTTGTCTCCGAGGTCAGCCGGCTCAGGCTATCGTAGACGAAACTGCGCGTCTGCGTGCCCTGAGTAACCCCTGTCAGGTTATCCAGAACATCATAGGCATAGCTGGTTGTGACCGCTCCCGCGTCAAACGTGTTGTTATTGAGATTCGGTTCGACGGCGCTCGAGATCCGCCCGAGGGCGTCGTAGTTAACCCGCCGTTGCATCGAGGCCTGGTCGCTGACCGTCTTCTGATACCCGGAGTAGTTGATGGTGACCACCTGGTTGTCCTGGGTCTCAATCTCGGTGATCCGGTCCAGGCTGTCGTACTCATTTGTCGTCCACTTGTTGAAGTTCGCATAGCCGGGTTCCTCCGTGGTGTAGGAGAGCGTTCTGGGGTTACTCACTTTCTGGATCCGCCCGGTTGCGTCGAAACGGGTGCAGGTCCAATCGACGTTCGTCCCGTTCATGATGCCTTCCAGGTTCACCCGGCCCAGAAGGTCGAACGTGTGAATCTGAACGCGCTTCAAGTCGGGATTGGGCGTGGCGTCAATCAGCGTGTAGGTCTTCATGCGCGGTGGAAAGACCGACGTCTGGTCGGTGAAGACGTCGACGGTTGCATGCGTGTCCTCCAGGTCCCGGTCCGAGTAGTAATTCGTGACCAGCCCTCCGTCCGGGTAGGTGACCGTCTTGATCCGACCCAAGACGTCATACGTGTAATCGGTCTGGTTGCTGTTGATGTCGGTCTCCCGCTTCAGGTAGCCGAACCCGCGTTGGTTCGTGTTGTCGAAGAAGTATTCCCGGTAAGTGTCGAATCCGGCCGCATCCTCCAGCCAGTATGGGTAGGCATACTGATACGTGCTGTTGTAGTTGATCTTCGAGGTGTATCCGCGCGGGTCGGTCTCTTCCCGCACGTTGCCGCAGATGTCGTACCGGAAGTAGGTATAGAGCGTCGAAGAGGGAGAGTTCAGCCAGCGGCCGATTCGATACAGGTTTCCACGCGTCGTGTAGCCGGTTCCGAACGAGGCCGTGTCGTGTTGGACGACGCCCGAGGCGGACAGGAGCGTCCGGGGAGAATAGTAGTTGTCGTAGAAGTAGGTGGTCTGGGCCTTCTTCACCGAGGCGGAGTCGTAGACGCTTTCGTCGGTGATCCGGTCCAAAATGTGCAGATTCGATACGTTGTAGCTGGTCGTATTCAGATGGGACCGGGTCGTCTTCCGGACCAGGGACCCCGGAGCCCCAGAGCCCCAGGCGTACTCCCGTGTCTCGATCACGTTGCCGTTGGTCAGGTTCCCAAGTGCCGATGAGTAGCCTTGCTGGTCGTAGACCTGAACCGTCTTCGACTGGTAGTTGTTGTCGAGCGTGATCTTGGTCTCGGTCACCCGTGGGTCTCCGAAGCGTTGATCCCAGGTCTTCTCGATCGTGCGCTTCTTGGTTCCGACCGACTCGTAGTATTCGACCTTGTCTTCCTTCTCGAAGGTGGTGAAGCCGGGCAGGACGGAGAAGTAGTGTTTGTGATAGGTCTGGTCCGGGCGAGTGACCTGCGTACTGCCTGCGATTCGGTCGTAGTCCCAGGTCCCCGTGCCCTGGCCGTCGTCGGCATCGACCACTTTCTGGGAAAGGCGTTGCGGGCTTTCGCCGATGAGCTTTCCCAACTCCCAGTTATAGTTCGTAGTTCCACCGGTCGGATACGTGAGGACGTCAAGCTTGATTTCGGGACCGTAGGCGCTGGTGCAGTAGTTGTCAGGATCACACAGCTGACTGGTGGTTTGGTACTGGACTTCGTACCGCATGGCATCGTTGCGATTCACATCACCCGGAGGCAACTCGATTTCACTCGTTGACGACATGCGATCCTTGAGCCGATACACGCTTTCGCTTCCGCTGTACTCTTCGACCAGGATCTCCGGATCTCCTGAGGAGTACCGGAAGCAAACCTCCCGGCCGAGCGTGTCGGTCACCAGGAATCCGCACGTGTAGGTGTCTCGCGGGACGCTATACTGAAACGTGATTTTGTTGCCGTTGGTGTCCCGGATCCAGTTCAGCTTGTAGTTCCAGCCGAGCGTCGTCGTGGAGAAGTCCAACTCGGTGCCGTCCTTCTGATAGATCACGACGTGCATCTTGTCGACAATCTCCTGAAGCTTCATGTGACTCGAGTCGGTCGTGCGGAAGGTCTCGAGATTGTTGCAGGTCCCTCCGTAGACATCGCCCGCCGACGGCTGCACTCCGAACTCATGCCGGGTGCCGTCAATATCGGTCAGAATGTACCGGTTCGTGTGCAGTTCGGTGCCGCCATCCAGATAGATCTCGTCCCGGTAGCTGAGGGTAGCGCTCGGCTTCAGTTGAAAATAGGCGTCTGGATCGCCCACCCAGACCAGTTCATAGGTGGGCGGCGTGTAATCGTCCGGAATCGGCTGCCAGACTCGATAGTTCGAGTTGTAATAGGTCACAACCGAGTAATCGAGCCCGTTCCGCCCCTTCTGCGTGAAGAGCGGAATCACGATATTCAGGTTCTGATTGCGGAGGTCGATGTTTTCCATCGTTCCTTCGTAGGAGCCGAAAGGTGTCGTTCCGGTCGAGTTCTTGGAATCGACATAGCGGGTTTCGGCCGCAACCGACGCCATCAAGACCAACAAAGCGATCGACAAAAGGCTGAGCTGTTTCATGGGATTGTCCTCCGTCCGGGTCAGGGCTCGACGAAAATCGCACCGTGCTGCATCAAATAGAAATCCTTCAACTGCAGCTCCTTGATGAGGCGGCCCGCGCGCCAGTGTTCGACGTGGAAGGGGATTCGCAGGCCTTCGGCGACACGATAATCCGAGTAGACATATTCGTCGACCACATCCTCGGAATTCGGATCCGGCTTGACGCGGGCATACCGCAGGCCGGTGATCAGCATCGTCTTGGCGTCGATCGAGATCTCGAACCGGCTGTCGAACGGGTCTCCGGCACTGAGACGCTCCGCTCGCTTATCCCGGAGGATCGCAGTCAGCTGGTGCGCGGGTCCCGAAGCGTTGTCGACCAGTCCGTCGTACGACAACTCGAGACGCGATCCGGCGAACGCGCCGAGCAAACCCAGGACCGGATTGACTTCGATCAACCGGTTGGCCGTCTGATGGGTGAAAAGCGGTTGTTTCTCTCCGTTTCGGACGATCCAGCCGTATTCCCCGTCGTTGACCGACGTCTGCTCGAAACCGGGTGCGGTGACTTCGGTCCGAACCTGGTTGAAACCGCGCGTGAGGGTAATGAACGGATATTCGGCCACGCGGTCGCCCCGTCGCGTCGTGGCGACGCCGGAGAATCGGGCGTCGCGGATCTTGGCGATATTCTGGATTCCGCCATGAGCCTCGGCCGCATCCTGCAGGATCACCACGGCATCCGAGTCGTTTGCCTGAAGCCACTGCGAAGCAACAATCGCCATCAAGGACAAAGTGAGCACCAGACCTCTTTTCATGACTGAGCCTCCCAAGAATCCTTCGCTTGAATTTCCATTCTGGAAGCCTAGGACTGGGGTTCGTTCGAAGTCACGATAATTCGGTACGTCCGAACACGGGTGGGGCGGACTGTTCGGAAATCCCGAACAGTCTTGGGCGCGACAAACGCTTTGGGCTATAGTTAAAAATTTACCCGGAAATTCCACCTTCCCGAGTCAAGACTTCTTCCCCAGGTGCAGCGCAACGCGAGCTTCGGGAACGACGCGGAGAGCGCCGATCATGGCTCGACAACGCGACCCGATCGGCCGATTTGGCTCGGCTACCGGGAGTTGGGTGACCGTTCTGAGGGCTCGAGTAGGATCACGAGATACCTCGATACTCGAGTCGTGATCCTGTCGGGTAAATGAGGGCATCTTGTGGCATCGAGACTGGCTTGGGACCGCATATTCCTCGGTTTGAATCGTCGCTCCAGGCAGCCGTCTTCCCGACACAGGGCCAGCGCTGGGGTCTTACGGGCCAGCGACCGCCTCGTCTGAGACCTCTTAAACGATGGACTGGAGGAACACCAGATCAAACAGTCTGGAAGACTTTCGATTGGTTTGGGCGGGAGGATTCCGGAGAGCTCCGTTGTTAGTCGTCGGATTCCGCGAACAACGCACACCAGTTGACCAGATAATGCTGGGCGAGCTTCTCCACGAAGCTCGGGCACCCTTCCGCTTTGAGGAAGAAATGATACGTGCGGTCAAGATATGTCTTTCGCCACCACAGGCCCTGGGTGGGAGGATCGGCGCTTTCAAGACGGACCAGACAGCGATCGAGCAGGAAGTCGCTCAGGTTCTGATCCATCACGATCCGGCACGTCCGGCCGCGCACTTCAAACAAAGCGCCTCCCTCGGCTTGGCTCAGTCGGATCACTTCTCCGAGGCGAAATTCCTGGAGTTTCCTTTGGTAGAGGAGTTCGCTGTCCTCGGCGCGGCTTCCGGCGGCTTCCGACGGCCAGACCGCCGTGATGTCGGCCTCGAGCGCACCGAGCACTCGAAACAAGGACTCCAGGTTCAGACGATACGCTCCGGCCTCCATCGAGGCATAAGAACTCGAGGGGATTCCGGCTCGGTCGGCAAGTTCCCTCAATCCCACATTCTTGGAAAGACGCAGTCGACGAAGCCGTTGCCGGATGAAGTCGTTCACCGATTGGACAGTGCTCATGGTCTTCGGCTCCTTTCACTCATTATGAGAGCAACGTTAGCGTCAAGTTCCGAGGTAGTCAAGGTTCGGGAGTTCCTTCATCAATAGACTCGACAAGTTTCATCCGAGTTCCAGGTTAACTGGCAATTGTGAATTGCCGAATATGCGAAAACGTTCGGATATTCCGAACACTTCCGGCTTGAAGTGTTCGGCTATACCGAATTGTCATCCGGGTAAGGAGCACTCTGGGTTACAGTCCGCCTTAGTGAGCAAGTTTCTACCATCGGAAACGTTTGCTCTGGAGGATCTTCTATGGAGAATCAACGCGCACGCTGCTTCCTCCTCCAACGCGAATTGGCTCAGGCCGTCGATGGAACGTCTCGGTTAAACTGGATTTGCCGTACAGCAGAACTTCTCCGATCCACGGTCGATTCCGCCATGGCGCCAGGGCGCCAGTGTCTACCTGAGGACTTATTCGCCTTACTCCAAAGACCTTCATTCCGCTCTTTCCTTCCGAGATGGTTGCTTTGGCATCGGAAAATCCTAAATGTGTCCAGAGAAAGGAACAAATCGATGACGAAATTTTCATTGTGTTTCAGTCTGGTTCTTCTGTCTTGCTCATTCGCCATCTCCTCTGCCCTCGGCCAGGATGTCGCCGGCGAGTCTCCGCCGTTGCTGTCACTGGAAGTCAATCGAACAGAAGTACCGTTGGAACTCGGGTTGTCGGTGAGGGATGCTGAAGCAGAGTTTCTCATCGACCTCAATCCGCTCGCTGTGGCCGAGGCCCCCGAAGGTTTTTCACTCGACCTCTACAAGGACGTTCGATTGGAAGCCCGCCGGTTCAAAACCCGGGTGTACGAGGACAGGACGTCCTGGAGTGGACACCTCTACTTCCCCGACCTTCTGGGGAAGGATGCGCCGGCCGGCTACATTCTTCTGGTGAACCATGGCGACCACGTCAGTGGCATCCTCAACATCTACGCAACGCAGGACGATTTTCAGATTCGCGGCAACTCAAAAGGTGAGCATCGATTAATCAAGGTCAAGCATCACCGAACTCCGCCTTGCGGCATGAACACGGACGAGGTCGTCTCGGTGCCTCAGCGGCAGCCCCGTGCGAAAAGTACCGTCACCTCCGGGATCAAGATGGCGACGTTGCTCGATGAAGCTGAGATCGAGGTCCTGGTGATCGTTCCCACTGATGAGCACGACACACCATTCGACGATTTCATTGACGCCTCGGTGGACATCGCCAACGACGCCTTCTACCTGAGTGGAATCGACGCTTCATACAATGTTACAATCGTTGATTCGGACGATGTGCCGGAGTGGGGTACTGAGTGGAACTATATCGACATGTACAACGACCATGACTGGTTGAAGTGGATGAACTCCGGAGAAGTCGATGACGAGCGCGACGCTGCGGAGGCCGACATGGTCGTTCTTTATGTGCCACAGTGGAACGACGATAATTGCGGTATTGCGAATATTCGTTTTTACCACGACCAAAACTATGATGAAGAAGTGATTACTCAAACTGCCCATCTGTCGTGGAGCAGCAGGGCGTTTTCGGTTCAACTCATCGGCTGCGGCCTGAACGATCTCACGTTCGCACACGAACTGGGACACAACTTCTCGCTCCGGCATGACACCGATCCCCTGAGTTCTCCCACGAAACCACTTCTCAGCTATCCGGACCCTCAGGGGCATATTTTCTCGACCGCTTACGGTTCACGCGCATCTGTGATGGGATGTGTGACCGATACGGCGTGCGCTCGCCTGCTGTACTTCTCCGATCCGGACTTCACGGTCCCGATGTACGGGATCACGCCCACCGGACGAGTGGATCACAACAACGGCTACTATGCCGACGCGGTCCAGGTTCTTGAAGGA
Organism: uncultured Acidobacteriota bacterium; assembly: GCA_963777605.1. GTDB lineage: Bacteria > Acidobacteriota > UBA6911 > RPQK01 > JAPXNP01 > CAVZRV01. The sequence continues at coordinate 4,074 of CAVZRV010000013.1, read as the reverse complement.
CTCGTCTCCGAGTACGCCGATCTCTGGGAGGATTTGCCGTAGGAGACGTTCGATACAATCGACGTCGCGGAAGTTTGTCGTATTTGAGTCAGCTCCGAACGTCTGGCTTGATGAGTATGGTGAAGGACTGCGGGGTTTCCTGACGCCTCTCGGGCGGAAGGAGTGTTATTAACAGCTCGGGGGAGCATGCTGGCGACCCGGATCTCCGGGTTTCGGCTACTGGAGGTTAGAGATGAAGAAGAAGGTTGTAGTACTTCCGATGCTTGTCCTGATAGGGTCCATACACTTTGGACTCATGGATGCAACTGCCGCAGCCGAGCCGCTCGGCTGGGGACCTTTTGACTTCAGCGAGCAATGGGTCGCCCTCGTGCCTCCCCCTCTCCCTTCCGGACTGAGTGCAAAACACGTTTTCGACGAGTGGGGTGTGACGATTTCCGCTGAATCGGTACAGGGCCCTCGGGTAGGCACGCTGTCTGTGGTTCCACACGTGAGTGTCGTAACTCCGGTAATCGCGGAAGTGATTCTCAATGGCTCCGAATCGGAATCCAGTGCCGGAGGCATGGCGGTTGAATTCGATTCACCTTTGCGGCGGGTGTCTCTGAATATGGGTGCGGAATCTCAAACGGATGCAGTTGCGCGGTTTTTTGGCAGGGGTGGATCGCTACTGGGTGAAGTGACACGGACGTTGACCGGGATCTACCCTGAAGAGTTTGCCCTGGAGGACGCCGAGGGCGCTGGGATCGCTCGTGTGGAGGTGGAATATGAGGATCCGACTGTCCCCGAGGCGCTCATTCTCATCGTTGCCGACTTTGTCGATCCGCCTTCGTTCCAACGGTGTATTCCCCAGGTGGCCCATGGCCGAAGCCTTCTCGGAGATCAAACGCTTCAGACGCTTCTGACTTTGACGCCATCCAGTCTCGACACAGATTTCCGAATCCCAGAACCTCTGGTCATAGACCTCTCTTTGAAGTTTCTAAGTCCGGCGGGGACTCCTTTGGATGTTAATCTTGACGGGGAGGTGAACAGCAACTTTGATTTGCATATTGGAGCCCGGGATGATTATCTCAAATCGCGGATCCTCCAGACTGCCGATTCAATCTCAATATTATATCAGGGGTACGCTTGTGCTACTTCTCGATACCCCTTTGAGATGGCGGCCGTCTATCGAATGCTTGACTTTCAGGGCGGTGTTCTTGCGGAGGCGGGCATCGATAGCGTCCAGAGCGGACATCGGTTTGTTGGAGTCTTTCAGAAGGAACGGGCAGAGGAGACGGGCACCGCTCTGGCCTTGGCCAATGTCTCCGACGAGGAAACGTCCGCGAGTATCGTATTTCTGATGGAGCCCAGTACAACGATCGAGACGGGGGTCGTACTCGGCCCGGGAGAACAGGGAGCCTGGTTTGTTGAGGAACTGGCGGAGGAGTTGGCGGGTCGGGATGCTGAAGGCACGGTGGAGATTGCAGGCGACAAGCCCATCGTGGCCACCATTCTGCGAACTGTTCGAGGCATCGTATCGGCGAGCCTCCCCGTTCACAAGCAGCCGAGCGGCTACGGAATAGATTAGCTTTGCATCGATGCTTGGGTGTGGTGCTCCCGTATGAGTGCAGCCTGCCTCGGCCTCAAGTGGAGAAAAGGCTGTTTCTGTGAGAGGGGCTTCCCTCTCCTGGGGACAAACTGGAATGAGCAAATTCTTGGGAAGTCCCTCAGGCTCCGACTTACTGTAATTCAGTAGGAAGGACGGCGAGATCCATCCCCACGAGATGGCTGTTCGAACGACTCGGAAGGCATCCAGGAGTGGAAGCTATCTCTGGTGTCGATGACCCGAGAGTGAAGCCACCGTGGGCTGTTTTCGATGGATGTATGAGGGCACCGATTGGGTGTTTTTGTGCCGCCCGAGTCGTTGCTCATGGTCGACTATTTCTGTGCTGGTCGTAGTGCCTTTGCGGAATGCTGTATCGGGGATCGCGCAAGTACGGCCAAGGCTTCACAACGTCCTCGAATGTACGGCTTCTCTGGTAAGCGTCCGGTGAACCCATCTTGATTTGGGGTGCCGGCGCGTGGAATGGCTGCGGCGAACTCAGGAGGTTGCGGTCGTCCGGGCAGGCTGCCAGCGATCGGGCAGGAGTTCGTCGAGCCGGGTGTGCGGATGCTCGCCGATGCGCTCGAAGATGTCGCGCAGATAGTCGAAGGGGTCGATACCGTGCCTGCGGCACGTGGTGATGAGGCTGGTCAGGACCGCTCCGGTCCGTCCGCCGTTGTCGCTACCGTAGAACATCCAGTTCTTGCGTCCGATGGCGATGCCGCGCAGGCTGCGCTCGGCCGGGTTGTTGTCGATCTCGAGATCCCCGTCCTCCAGGTAGCGGACCAACGCCCGCCAGTTCGAGAGTGCATAGCCGATGGCGACCCCGATCGGAGACTTCGGCAAGACCTGTTCCCGCTCCTTCTCCAGGTAAGCTCGAATGTCTTCGAGGATCGGCCCCGAGCGCCGGCTCCGTAACCGATGACGTTGCCTTGCCGTCAGCCTGGTCTCTCGGGCCTCCCGTTCGACGTCGTACAACAGCCGGATGTACGCCAGTAAGATGGTCGAGCGCATCACGTCCGACGACTGGGCCTCGAAGAACTTGCGCCGGGCGTGCGCCCAGCAGGCCACCTCCACGACCGGGCGCTTCGGATCCTGATAGAGCTGATCGTAACCGGCGTAGGCGTCCGCCTGCAGATATCCGGTGAAGTCGTCCAGGAACGCTTGCGGTCCGGCCCGGCTGCGATTGGGCGTGTAGTCGTAGACCGTGTAAGGATGCCGGTCGTCCCCCACGTAGGTCCAGATCCGACCCACCCGGGTCCGCGATCGGCTCCGGTCGAGGACGTTGACCGGCGTATCGTCGGTTCCGACCACCTTCGAGCTCAGGACCTCACGCTTCATCCGTTCATACAAAGGATCGACGAGTTCGGCGCATTGCCGCATCCACCCGCACAGGGTCTGGCGCGACAACTCCACGCCCTGCCGCCGATAGATGCCTTCCTGACGATACAGCGGCAAATGGTCGGCGTACTTCGAGACCGCCACCTGGGCCAGCAGTCCCGGCCCCGGCCTTCCCTTGTCGATCGGCGCCCGCGGTTTGTCGGCCGTCACCACCGTGCATCCCTTCCGGCAGGCGTACTTTTGACACGATTCCTCGATCACCTGAAAGGAGGCCGGGACGTACTCGAGCCGTTCGCTCGTGTCCTCTCCGATGTGCTGCAGGGGATCCCCGCATCGGGGCAATGCCGTTCGTCCTCCCCGAGGTCGTAGACCACCCGGCGGCGCTCGAGCGAGGCCGGCAGCGGCCGGCGACCATGGCCTCTCCTTTGCGGTTTCGGCGCGGGGGTCTCTTCTCTGGCCGGGGGTGTCCGATCCTTGCCGCTTTCGACGATCCCGGCGGCAAACAAGAACAGCTGGTTCTCGTCCACCCGCTCCCGCCGTGCCCCGTAGCGGTGACGCAGCAGCTGTTCCAACAGGTGTTGGGCCTGGCGCAGTCGACGCCGGCTCGTCTCCAGATCTTCGACCAGTCCCAGGATGATGGCCCGCAGCGCCCCGGATCGGCCGGCAGCCGGGTGGGATCAAGCTCCATGACGCGCTTTGGCTTCCTCGCGTTCGGCCCGCTCCAATTCGACGGCCAGGTCCACCCACCGGTTGACCAGGTCGCGCAGCCGTTTGTAGTTGGCCACCTTGTGGCGGGTCGCCTCGAGCCGATCCTGTTTGACGAACCGCGAGCTGCTCTTGCCCCGCCAGGTGAAGCTCAACTGGTAGTAGGGCCCGTGCTTTTGGGGGTCGTCGGGATCCTTGCAGCGGCAGCCCGGCGTCCCGCAGACGTTGTACTGTTCGGAGAGGCTCCCGGGGTGGATCGGCCCCAGCGCCGCCAGCTCGGTCCCGATCTGCTCGATCTGTTGGCGCAGCGTGGTGGAGGACGGGTTTGTCATAGCCGAGAGCATAGCAGAGCTCTCGGCTTTTGTCTACCCCTAAAGGCCCTCTCCCGGCAATCCTTTTCATCCCCTTGCCGGCGCCGTGCCCCACTTCGGTTTCCCCCGGCAAAACGT
>CAVZRV010000012.1:0-15119 GCA_963777605.1 uncultured Acidobacteriota bacterium | reverse complement strand
GAATCCGTATCCATATATGTGTTGCAATAAATTAACTTACAGTTCCAAAGTCAAGATTGTTGCAAAATTGTTGCAGACTTGATACCGTGCAGCGCATGAAAACTGATCTCTACGAGCGGCCGAATGGGTACTTCTACGTCAGCATCACCGACGACACTGGCAAGCGGAAATACGTCTCCCTCAAGACCAAGTCGCGCCGTGAAGCTCTCAAGCGATTTCAGAACTGGACGAGCTACACGAAGGCGCAGCAGGGGAAGCTGGTCCGCTTGTCCGAAGCCGCCGCCAAATTCCTCGCGCAGGCTGCGCTCCGGTTGGAGCCCTCCTCCCTGAAGAACTTCACCATCACTCTCAAGCACCTTCAGACATTCCTCCGTGGCGATCCTCACCTCGGCACCATCACACCAGACACGATGTCGGACTTTCAAGCCCTGAGGGCCAATCTTGTCAAGAAGTCGACTGTCGATCAGGACCTCATTCTTTGCGGCACCTTCTTCACGTGGTGCAAACGGAGGGGCTGGATACCCTCCAACCCGGCTTCCGCGGATAGTGTCCCCGGCTGGTCAAGGCCCGTGATAGAACCCGTCGTCGGATCTTCACCGACAAGGAACTCGAGGTCCTGCTCAACCCGGCCACCCCACGCTACCCGATTTTCATGACCCTCTACTATACGGGAATGCGACTGGGCGAAATTGCCATGCTCCAAGTGAAGGACGTGAAGGACGGTCTGATTCACATCCGGCCGAAGACGTTCGCATTCCGGGAGAAGGAGATCAGCTGGAAACCGAAGACGAAGAAGTCCCGGATGATCCCGGTCGTGCCGGACTTGGCACCCCTCCTCGAGGCGGCGATGAAGGGGAAGAGGAAGGAGGACCTGATCTTTACGTCGAGGAAGGGGCCGCTCGACAAGGGCTTGAATGATCACCTCAAGAAAGTGGCCGGTGCGGACGATGTCACGTCGCACACGTTCCGTCACACCTTCATCTCCCACGCCCTAAATAGATGGGGCCTGCCACTCTCGGTTGTCCAAAAGTGGGCAGGCCATGAATCGATCAAGGTGACACAAGGTTACATTCACACTCAGACTGACGATCTCCTTACGGCTGCGGCTGCGATCCCTTCAAGAACAAGTGGAATGAATCCCGGGAAATGAACACCTTCTGGTAGCCGCCCGGTGTCTCGAGTTGAACACCGGTCAAGTTTCCCTTCAACATATGGTGGCGGAGCAACTCCGCGGTGATGCCGGATCGCTTGCTGACCTGCGTGATTGTGGCCATCGCCTGATCCCCGAAAATCCGCTCCATGTCAGGTTTGAAGGGTCGCCGCAGTGCCTCCTTGGGCTTGGTGCGATCCAGTTCGAAAATTGGACCATCGAGGAGGTCAGGGAAGATCCCGGGAGAGGTTCCCGAGGTATCGAACGCATTGATCTCACCACCATTGAAATTCTTGTTGCTCATGTTGAATCTCCTGAAGGTTAAGGCCCGCCATGAACGACGGGCCAATGTCGTTACGCTGCCTGTTCGCTTTCTTCGCTTCTTTCGTTATCGACCGCTACCCAAGTTTCCGAGTTTCTTCCACCGGTGGTCTTAGTGATCGGCCGTGCAAGACCGAGTTTCTCAAGGTGCCGGAGTGCTTGGTCGAGTTCATTCCCGGATTTCTGATTGCTGAACAACCTGTGGATGCCCGTCTTTGTCATGCCGTCCGGGCGGTCGCGCAGTCCCGTGAGAATACGATCGGCAGTGGAGTCTCCCGTCGAGTTGCCGAAGATGTACTCGCAGGACTCCTCACAATACTTCCAGACTGCCAGTGCCGCGCGAAGGTGTTCTTCTCCGATCGTGCGTTTCTGGTCCAACAAGGCGTAGATGAGAGAAATCCGTAAAACTTGCGTCTCGGCACGAGCAATGATCGGCCCGACGCGGTCTTCCCGATCTTTTGACAGCTCTGGGTAGATTGCTACATAGAGTTGTTTGGCACAAGGTGCTAGCTCAACTCTTCCGGCCGTCTTCCCAAATGCAACGGCATCTTTCAAGTCGTTGACTATCAAATCAACTTCCTGCTTTGATGGCTCCTCCGGGAAGGGGATCAGTTGCTTGCGTTCGGAGATGGCCCAGAGGAACCTGTTCGCGAATCCGTTGTGACATTCCGTTCCTGAGAGACGTTTGATCAGCTCATCCTGAGTGATATGAGCAACCAATCCCCGGCGTCAACTACATTTCCCTGCCGACGACAACTACACTTCCCTACCTGGTTCACTGATTCTTTTCGGTTTCATTGCTGATCATCGTTGTTGGTTTTGGGTTGTTGGAACGGGTTGGGGTGTGGAGCCCGCAGGACCGAAAGGGACAAGGGCGGAACACCCCAACCCGTTCGGTCACGCCTCCTCCCCGGGGTATCGTCCCGTTCTGCCTCCGGTCAAGCCGTGCCGAGCCAGAATCCGAGCGATCGTGCGCTCGGACAGTAGCGGTTGCATACCGTAGTGTTGGTCCAACCGTCGGCGCAGCGCCTTAGGACCGCAGGGCTTTCCCCGGTTGTACAGCTCCAGGCGGACCATGCAAACCAACGCTTCCACCTCGTCGGGGCCGTGATTGTCCGCAACATAGTTATTGTCTTCTCGTTCCAGCTCTTCCAAGTTCAGTTCCGACCACATGATTCTCTCCAAGCCTCCGGGATTAGTTGCCCTGGTTCTGTCGGCTTCGCGCCGCCTCCGCCCGGTAGCTGGGGTTGTCCAACTCCAGGATGATCGAATGGTGGATCAACCGATCGATGGCCGCCGCCGTCGTCATCGGGTCCTTGAAGATCCGGTCCCATTCGCTGAAGACCAGATTCGACGTGATCATCAGGCTCCGCCGCTCGTAGCGTTCGGACAGGAAGGTGAACAGCACCTCCATCTCTTCCCGGTTCTGTTGGACGTAGCCGATGTCGTCGAGCAGGATCACGTCGAAGCGGTCCAGCTTCTTGAGCAGTTCCTCCAGCCGAAGATCGCGGCGGGCAACCAACAGCTTCTCCACCAAGTGCCGAGTCGAGGTAAACCAGACCGTCTGGCCTGGACCCAAGATCAGTTCCCGAGCGATTGCCGACAGCAGGTGCGTCTTTCCTCGACCGGGAAGCCCAAAGGCCAGGATATTCTCGGCCCGTTCCACGAACCCGCCTTCGATCAGCACCGGGATCTGGCGGCGGACTTTGACCGGCAACCGTTTCTGCTCCAACGTCGCCAGACTCTTACCCTCCGGCAACTGGGATCGTTTCAGCAGTCGCGCGATCTTGCGCTCCCGCCGTTCGTGCACCTCCAGTTCCATCAGGGCGTGCAAGTACTGTTCGTAGCTCCATTCACCGGCCTGGGCCGAGGCGGCCACCGTCTGGTATTCCCGCCCGACACTGGGCAGATGCAGGGTGCGCAGCAGCATCTCGAGTCCTCCCGCCTGGCTCATACCGCCACCCCCTCAGTGAGCAAGGCATCGTATTCGCCCAGATTGACCTCGAGCGGACGCATCCGGGGTGGAGCCGGAATCGAAGGGGGGCTCAGATCCAACACCCGATCCAGCCGGGGGACGCTCCCCTGGCGGCGCAAGTCGTTCAGCGCTGCTTCCACGCGCGATTGCAACGTCTCGGACGCATGATGCAGGATCTGCAGATACTCCCGATCCGCCGTTCGCTCGCTCAGCGCCGCCGACAAGGCGTCGTAGGCCCAACGGAAGGTCTCGGTCGGGAACAGGGCACTTTTGTATCGATAGTTCCGAAACGCCCCGGGTTTACGGACCAGCCGGCCGATCAGGTGACGGTAGTTGATGGCAGGTCCCCCTTCACGGGAGATCCAGGGAGCCCTGAACTGGAAGACTCCGTTGAAGTAGACTTCCAGATGCGCTTCGTAGCGGCGCGCCACCACCCGTTCCCCGATCAGACGGCCGGGAACCGAGTAGATCCGCCGGTCCACCGTGATCGTCCCCCAGCTCATCACCCGGCAGCGATACTCCACGTAGTCGGCCAGACGCGAAGCGTTCAGCTTCCGCATTCGGGCCAGTTCCTCGGCCAGGCGTCGACTGCGTCTGTCGTTGACTCGCTCCAGCAGCCGCTCGAGAAAACGGTGGTACGCCGTAACATCGCGGAAGTCGCTCGAACCCCGCAGCAGCAGGTACTGCCGCATGCGCCGCTTCAACGCCCCGTTGAGGGATTCCACGTCCCCGTTTTCGTGAGGCGCGCCCACCTGGATCGTCCGGGGCTCCATCCCGAAGTGCTCCATCAGTTTCAGGTAGTTGTCGTTGAACCGACGTCGCGGCCCCTCCCCCTCGTCTCCCCCCGGCCGATGGGTCGCCGCACTCGAGTTGTCCGTCCAGTGTTCCTGCGGCACACGACCCAGTCGGAACAGCGCCGTCTGGATCCCGCGCCGCAGCGACAGCAGGCTCTCGCTTCGACAGATCGTCGCCCATTGCCAGTTCGAGTAGGTCAACACGCAGTGGCACAACAGATGAGGGTAGGGTTCGCCGCCGATCGTGATCCCCAGCTCATCCATGCGAGTCCAGTCCGTCGCCATCCGCCTGCCCGGCTCATGACGCTGCGGAAAGTAGGTCTCTTTGGCCGGTCCCCGCAGCGCTCGCCAGCGTCGGACCCGTCGCTGAAACGTCCGCACCTGCCCTTCCTCATACTCCCCGGGGTACTGTTCGCACAGCCACTCAAACAGAAACTTGGCTTCCAACTCCGGGGCGTCTTCGAGGATCCTCTCGCACTCTTCCCAGTGCGCCTCGAACGGATCCGGCCGCGTCCTCCAATCCCGGTCCGCCCTCATCTGGCTCGGCAACCTCCCGGCCCGCACGTACTTGCGTGCCGTCTTCACATCCACATCCGCCCGCAGCGCCGCCCTCGTCAAGTTCCCCGTCTTCTCGTACTCCGTCATCAACTTCCTCACTTTCCGGTCCGGCGTCACCATCCAAAAACTCTCCCGTTTTCCATTCAGAAGAGTTTGCGACGCCCCCCGAAAATCAGGGAAGTCTAATTGAACTAAACCGCTTCGCGGTAGGACTGACGAGGTTCATGGTTCTGCCGTAGACCTTACCTTGCGTTTGTCTCCGTTTCGTTGCGGGTTCTCCCAACCTCCTGAATACTCGACTTCCGAATGTCCGAGATTTATCCAAAAGGAGGTTTCCCCATGACCACACTGCGTCGCCGCATGCTTGAGGACATGCGAATCCGTAATCTCTCCGCCCACACCCGCAAACGATACGTGGACCGGGTCGCAGCCTTCGCCAAGCACTTCGGAAAGTCCCCGGAACAACTGGGGCCCAAGGAGATTCGCGCCTATCAACTCCACCTGGTGCAGAGGGGGCTTTCATCAAGCTCCATCAATGTGACGGTGTGTGCCCTGCGCTTTCTCTACCGGGTGACGTTGAACTGCAACTGGAACATCGAGCGGATCGCCCTTGCTCACCGGGAGAAGCGGCTTCCCGTGGTGCTCAGTCCGGACGAAGTGCTCCAGTTCCTTCAAGCCGTCGGCAGCCTCAAGTACCGGGCCATTCTGATGACGGCCTACGGGGCCGGCTTGCGCATCTCCGAGGTCACCCGATTGCGCGTCTCCGACATCGACAGCCGGCGGAAAGTGATTCGGGTGGATCAAGGCAAGTGGCGAAAGGACCGTTATGTCATGCTCCCCGAGAAGCTTCTCTCCCTGCTTCGGCAGTACTGGCGAGCGGCTCGACCTACGCACTGGCTGTTTCCCGGGCGCGGGAACGATCGGCCTGTTTCCACACACACCGTCCAGGGCATATGTCGCAAAGCCGCCCTGGCCTCGGGTCTGAATAAGCGCGTCACCCCCCATGTCTTGCGTCATAGTTTCGCCACCCATCTTCTGGAGGGAGGAGCCGACCTTAGAAAGATCCAGATTCTGCTCGGCCACCAGAGCCTTGCCTCAACCGTGCGCTATACCCATGTGGCGCTGCAGGATATTCCGCAGACGGCCAGTCCGCTGGATGCCCTCCCTGAACTCGACGGTTAATGGGTTTTCCCTCTCTGGAACTGGCCGACCTCTTCCGTCTCCACGGCGAAGATTATCGAAAAACCTATCGACCGTCACGCCGGCAGCAGCGTGTGATGCGGGCCATTGAACGGTGTCGGACGGCGGCGCTGGGGGGCCACGTCGAACAGTGCGAGCACTGTGCCAGGCGTCGGATCTCCTATAACTCCTGTCGCAATCGGCACTGCCCGAAGTGCCAGTCCTCAGCCAAAGCCGCATGGCTGGACGCCCGCCGGAAGGAACTCCTTCCCGTCCCCTACTTCCACGTCGTGTTCACCTTGCCGCACACTCTGGCACCCATCGCCCTGCAAAATCCCCGCACCGTCTACCGCCTGTTGTTCCAAGCCGTTTCCCAAACCCTGTTGCTCATGGCTTCCGATCCCCGACACCTGGGGGCCTCGATTGGTTTTCTGGCCATCCTCCACACCTGGGGCCAGAACCTTATGCACCATCCCCATATCCATTGCGTGGTCCCGGCGGGAGGCCTGAGCTCCGACGGGCTCCGATGGGTTGCTTGCCGATCCCGGTTCCTGTTCCCGGTCCGAGTCCTCTCCCGACTGTTTCGCCGGTTGTTCCTGGAACTCCTCGAGCAGGCCTTCGAGCAAGATCGCCTCTCCTTCCACGGACTACTGGAGGGAATCGCCGAGCCCCGAGCATTCCGCAAACTCCTCCATTCCGCTCGAAAGAGGGAGTGGGTGGTGTACTCGAAGCCCCCTTTCGGCACTCCGGAGACCGTCCTCGACTACCTCGCTCGTTACACTCACCGGATCGCCGTTTCCAATCACCGGCTGATCGGGTTCCAGGATCAGCGGGTCACTTTCAGCTTGAAGGATTACCGGAAAGGGGGAGCCAAGACTACCCTCACGCTCCACGCCCACGAGTTCATCCGCAGGTTCCTTCTTCACGTTCTTCCGCGGGGCTTCGTTCGCATCCGATACTATGGATTCCTGGCCAACCGTCATCGAGCGGAGAATCTCCAGACCTGCCGCTGTCTACTGGCGGAGCAACCGATCGTCGAGGCCGACTCCATGGCGGGCCGATCTTCCGGCACCGGTATCGCGCCGGCGACCGGTGCCGATCCGTCGATGTGCCCTTTCTGTAAGCAAGGGAAACTGTTTCTCGTCGAGACCTTCTCGGCTGCGACGCTCCTGCGCGGCCCACCACAAAGGACACCGAGATGAAGCAATCCGTTCGTCCCGCTCCGGCTTCCGGTTCCTTCGAACCGAACCGTCCCATTGTGTCCGCTGTTGCGCCTCCGGCCTCGGTTTCGATCCGGATGAGTCCAAGAGCGGGAGAAACACCCTCCGCGTTTCCGGCATCTCACTCTCCCGCCGACCTGTTCCGCTCATCCCGGCGGCGCCGTTCGCCGCGGCGGTGATCCTTCCCCAAGTTGAATCCCCATAGACAGCTCAACCTGGAGGGCGGTTTAGCTCAATGGATTCTTTCAGTCATGCCGCTGCCGCGGACGCCCGAAAGAATCTTATTCATTGTCGCTGAGCAGAGGTGTCAAACCCCCTCGAAACAGATCCTGGGCTGCCGCTTCGTGAACACTGAGGAAGCCCTGGGCCCGATCGAGAAATCTGAAGCGGCGCATTCGGTATTCTTGCTGTCGCTTGGGCCGGCGAGAGACTTCCGCTTCAACGCGGCTCCGGCAAGTTCACTGTTGTCACTACCATGGACCATCCAGTTCTTTCGTCCGATGGCGATCACTCGCAGACTGCGCTCGGCCGGGTTGTTGTCGATCTCGAGATCCCCGTCCTCCAGTTAGCGGACCAACGCCCGCCAGTTCGAGAGCGCATAGCCGATGGCCACCCCGATCGGAGACTTCGGCAAGACCTGTTCCCGCTCCTTTTCCAGGTAGGCGTGGATGTCGTCGAGAATCGGCCCCGAACGCCGGCTCCGTAACCGATAACGTTGCTTTGCCGTCAGCCTGGCCTTTCGGGCCTCCCGTTCGACGTCGTACAACAGCCGGATGTAGGCCAGTAAAACCGTCGAGCGCATCACGTCCGACGACTGGGCCTCGAAGAACTTGCGCCGGGCGTGCGCCCAGCAGGCCACCTCCACGACCGGGCGCTTCGGATTCTGATAGAGCTGATCGTAACCGGCGTAGGCGTCCGCCTGCAGATATCCGGTGAAGTCGTCCAGGAACGCTTCCGGTCCGGCCCGGCTGCGATTGGGCGTGTAGTCGTAGACCGTGTAAGGATGCCGGCCGTCCCCCACATAGGTCCAGATCCGACCCACCCGGCTCCGCGATCGGCTCCGGTCGAGGACGTTGACCGGCGTATCGTCGGTTCCGACCACCTTCGAGCTCAGGACCTCACGCTTCATCCGTTCATACAAAGGATCGACGAGTTCGGCGCATTGCCGCATCCACCCGCACAGGGTCTGGCGCGACAACTCCACGCCCTGCCGCCGATAGATGCCTTCCTGACGATACAGCGGCAAATGGTCGGCGTACTTCGAGACCGCCACCTGGGCCAGCAGTCCCGGCCCCGGCCTTCCCTTGTCGATCGGCGCCCGCGGTTTGTCGGCCGTCACCACCGTGCATCCCTTCCGGCAGGCGTACTTTTGACACGATTCCTCGATCACCTGAAAGGAGGCCGGGACGTACTCGAGCCGTTCGCTCGTGTCCTCTCCGATGTGGTGCAGGGGATCCCCGCATTCGGGGCAATGCCGTTCGTCCTCCCCGAGGTCGTAGACCACCCGGCGGCGCTCGAGCGAGGCCGGCAGCGGCCGGCGACCATGGCCTCTCCTTTGCGGTTTCGGCGCGGGGGTCTCTTCTCTCGCCGGGGGTGTCCGATCCTTGCCGCTTTCGACGATCCCGGCGGCAAACAAGAACAGCTGGTTCTCGTCCACCCGCTCCCGTCTCGCCCCGTAGCGGTGACGCAGCAGCTGTTCCAACAGGTGTTGGGCCTGGCGCAGTCGACGCCGGCTCGTCTCCAGATCTTCGACCAGTTCGAGGATGATGGCCCGCAGCGCCCCCGGATCGGCCGGCAGCCGGGTGGGATCAAGCTCCATGGCTCTGTTTGGCTTCCTCGCGTTCGGCCCGCTCCAATTCGACGGCCAGGTCCACCCAGCGGTTGACCAGGTCGCGCAGCCGTTTGTAGTTGGCCACCTTGTGGCGAGTCGCCTCGAGCCGATCCTGTTTGACGAACCGCGAGCTGCTCTTGCCCCGCCAGGTGAAGCTCAACTGGTGGTAGGGCCCGTGCTTTTGGGGATCGTCGGGATCCTTGCAGCGGCAGCCCGGCGTCCCGCAGACGTTGTACTGTTCGGAGAGGCTCCCGGGGTGGATCGGCCCCAGAGCCGCCAGCTCGGTTTGGATCTGCTCGATCTGTTGGCGCAGCGTGGTGGAGGAATCGTTTGTCATAGCCGAGAGCATAGCAGAGCTCTCGGCTTTTATCCACCCCTAAATGCCCTTTTCCGGCAATCCTTTTCATCCCCTTGCCGGCGCCTGCTCCACTTCGGTTTCCCCCGGCAAAACGTAGCGCTTGCGCCGTCGGCCCCGACCCAGATCGATCCCCTCCAGCAGCACGCCCAGCTCCCAGGCCGCGATCTCCTTGCGTCCCGTCTTGGCAAAGGGAAAGGCGAACGTTCCCGCCTCCAGCCGCTTGTACCAGATCGCCCATCCGTCCCGGTCCCAGTACAGGATCTTGACCCGATCCGAGCGTCGGTTGCAGAACACCAGCAGGTGACCCGAGAAGGGATTGCAGCCGATCACGTGCTCGGCCATCATCGACAGCCCGTCGAAGGAGCGCCGCATGTCGCAGGGCAGGGTGCACAGATAGACCTTGACCGCCGCCGGGAAACTCAGCACCCACTCGCCTCCACCACCCCGAGCACCGTCCGCAGCGTCTCCTCGTCCACTCCCCGGCCGATGCGCAGCCGACGCCCGTCAATCAGGACCAGTTCCAGACCGGCTTCCAGCCCTGCCGCCTCCTCGCTGACCAGCGCGAAGCTCGCCCGGCTCTCATCTGTGGGCTTGCGTTTCGAGCCGCCGCGCTCGTTCGTTCTCAACCGGCGCTGCCACCAGTGAAACTGACTCTCGCTCAGATCATTCCGCCGGCAGAACTCCCGGATCGACAGTCCACTGCCGGCCGCCTCCCGGATCGTCTTCCGCCAGTTGTCAAGTCCTGATTAAAAGTTGACAGTTTGTTTTGAGGTTTTGAGTTCGTCGTCGGGCCTGTGGAAAAGTGGGAAACGCCTGAACCATTGGGCGGTGCGAGGATGCTGAGCCGCGTTTTCCACTTTTCCATCAGGCCGAGTTCTTTTCTTTCTTTTTTGGCTCTTTTTTCTTTCTTTGCCATCCACACCGGTTTTCCACATCGTGTGGATCAGGCCGCCTGCCGATGCACTTCTTCCGGGGTTCGATAGCCCAGACTCTGATGCGGCCTTCGGTGGTTGTACAGCCCGATCCCTTGCCGGATCGCTTCCCGCGCTTGCGCCTTCGTCCGGAAACAACCCCCGATCCCGTACTCCTGCTTGAGGATCCCGTTCAGCCGTTCCGCCTGCGCATTCTCATAACAGTGATTCTCCTCCGTCATACTCACCTCCAGACCCCGCTTCTCCAGGATCCCGATGTAGTCCCGACAGCAGTACTGAATCCCCCGATCCGAGTGATGCAGCGGCCGTTTCCCTTTCGGCAGTTGCCGCACCGCCTGGCGCAAGGCCCGGCAACTCCCCTCCGCACGCAGACTCTCACTGACTTCCCAGCCCACGATCTTGCGGCTTGCCTGGTCACTGATCAACGACAAATACAGAAACCCTTTGTCCGTCCGCACGTACGTCAGATCACTCACCCACGCCTCGTGCGGCCCTTCGATCCGACGTTCCTTCAACCGGTTGCGGTACACTCGAAATCCATGCCGGCTGGCCGTCGTCCGCACCGTTCGGCGCCGTCTCTCAACCAGCAGTCCATGGCGGCGCAAGAGATCAAAAAACCGGTCCCGACCCAGTGCCACCCCCGCTTGTACCAGTTCCTTCTCCAGCAGGTGCAGCAGCTTGCGTCCTCCCAGTTGCGGCTGTTGCCGCCGCTCCCGCTGCACCAGTTCCACCACCAGCGCTTCGTTGACCTGCTCGCGCTGCCGCTGCCGCTTCTCCCGGTAGTAGTTCTGCCGGCTCATCCCTACTCGCCGGCACAACCCTGTCACCGTTATCCCCGTCGCGTCCCGCCCTGCATGTCCTTTTCGAACAGCCGCCGATCGGCGTTTTTTTTAAACGCTTCCACGTCCGTGATCCCAAACTCCTCACAGGCCAGTTCGAAGTACGCTTTACTCAACACCTTGTCCAGGTTCGCCTCCGTCAACGCCTTCTCCAGCTGCCTTACCCGTTTCTCCAATGCTTCGATTCGATCGCCTTCTCCCATGCGTTCCACCCTAACAACTTTCGGCAGCAGGTGTTCCCGTCCGTATTTCTTCAACCATTTCGGAACCGTATCGCCCCCCTCGATCCCGTACTTGCGCCGCACTTCCTGGATCGATCCATACCGCCCCGATTCCAGTTCCTCCACCACCTGCCGCTTGAACGCTTCGCTGTACCGAATGACTCGCTGCTCCATGTCCTGTCCTTTCGTTTTCGTGTCAACCTATTTCAGGACGGGACAAGTACCGCTCCTTCCCCACATCCCGCTTCGCTCGCCCCATCGGATCCCTCCGTCCCAGTTCGCACACCTCGGCACAGGCACCACGCCCCGCGCCACTGTCGCGGAGTATCCGTCGGGAGACTACTGGAGAAAAGATGGGTTCACCGGACGCTTACCTCCGTACAACACGGGAAGCACAATCATGAGCGCTCCGGAGCGAGGATCAGGTACATTCCTCCCGATTGAGGGGTACCCTTTTCAACACTGGCAGACCAAACGGGGCCGAAAGAAAGCGGTCGCTGAGCTGGCGGTTGATCACAGCGTGAAAGACATAGAAGAGTTTGCGGTTCGAGTCGAACGTCGCTTTCGAGATCAGGTCCGATCGACAATCTGGGAACGCTAGGACACCGCTAATTCTTGCGGCTGCTTCGCTTCACTGAATCCTCTCCCACACCTTCGCCTCTGCCGCGACACTCTTTGCCGCTCCATCGCAAATCTCGTCGAACAACCGTACGACTTCCGCAGTGTCCTCGAGCCAAGGAAAGAGAATCCGGCTTCCCTCGAGCCGGCCCTCCACATGGCGAAACACGAGGACTCCGAGCGGTGTGGTGCCGGAAGCGACGAGCCGGTCGAGGGCCCTCTGGCAGATCTCGTCTCCTGTCCATTCGTCCTCGCAGGCCGGATCCGGAGACGCGACGCACCCGGCGCATCCTACATAACCTCGTGGGTTCAACTCACCGAAAAGTATCGGGTGCTCGACGACAATTACATTTCCCTGGCCCGTTGCCTCAGGCTGGAATCTTACCAGTGAGAATGTTGAGTTTGTCGACCTGGTTTGCTCTGATTTCAGCCTTTTGCTTTGCCTGACACCATGTTGTTGATTGAGGTGTTTTACCACCGAGGAGGCCCGGGCGGAACGGAGTCCGGAGCCGCCGGAGGCGGCGCAGGACGAAGTGCAGCCGGGCCTCCTCGGTGGGCGGCGAAGGACCCTTACTGTCACCTCCCAAGACGGAACACCATCCCTTTGGGTTTCCGATTCCAGGCACGACCCTCTCTCAGTCCCCGTTGGATTCTCGGTGCAGCCCCGGAGCAGTGTGTTCTTTTCTACAGTCGCCGACTACTCTGACCTCAGCGGCGTTTTGCTCCGGTGTGGGACCGTTCATGAAGGCATAGACGAGTTGCTTGGCCATCACCTGGCGCCATTCGCGAACACGGCGCTGGAGAGTCCTTAGTTGGCCATCTGAGAAACGGCCGGGATACTTGTCCAGCAAACGTTCGAACAGTCCCTTGGCGGTTTCGTCTGGATCATGCTGCAACCACTGAAGCACATCGAGCCAGACCGCTTCGAAGGGGTCCTTTCTGGTTCGCCAGTGACGAGAGGCGTCCTGTTTAGTTTCTCTGTGTGTTGGCCGGACTTCACCTCCTTTCCAGTAGGTCGGCAACTCTGTGAGAAACTGTTCAAGCGTCTTCTTTCCTGGCCCTTCCATGGAATCAGTCCTTGAGGCCAGGTGAGCCAGGGCGGCCTGACCCTCACGGATTGAGTGGAGCAGTTCCAGCGGGTCCAATCGGTCACGCACGGAACGCAGTCTCTTTTTGATCGCCTCTTCGACGTCCGACCGGCGCAACACCCGTTCACATGGAGTCGCCGGAAGGTCGTAGTTGCGTTTGAAGGTCGACCCAGTTCGAGACTTGTCTCGTAGTTTGAAGGAGGGCTGGAAGTAGTTCACGTGGAGGCGAGCCGACTGATACAAGTGCGCCAGGGTCTGAGCAGCGATGATACCGGAGAACCGATCGTGCCCAACCAATCGCCGGACAATAGAGCCGTTCTTCTGTTCCACCCACGCCTGATCGTTCTTCTTGTAAGCGCGGCAACGAGTGAATTCAATCCCGTGCATCTCGCAGAAACCCAACAGGGTGTCGTTGATGAACGCTCCATCGTTGTCGGAGTCAATGCCCCGAATCGGGAAGGGGATCTGGCGGAAGAGCGCCTCCAATCCTTCAACCACCAACGATTGCTCCCGGACCAGAAGGGGGACGCATTCAGTCCAGCCTGAGCAGATGTCCGTCGCTACCAACGTGTGAAGAAATGAACCGGCCATGCTGCCGCCACAGTGCACAACAAAGTCGATTTCGAGATAGCCAGGAGGAGGCTCATTCCAGTCTCCAAAGGTGCGTACTGGAATCTTTTTGCTGATCTTTCGAACCGCTCTCCGTCTCCTGCGGGACTTCGACTGCTTGCGGATCGGAGCCAGTAGGCGGTCGATCGTTGCAGGACTGACTTCCAGTAAACGCCTCCTTACTTCCGGGTCGAGGGCCAGGTGGCCGTGACGCTCCAAAGCTCCGACCAACTGGGGGACGATGGCCTTCAGTCGTTTCCCACACATCCGGTCTCCGGCTTCCCAAAGCACGACCAGCGCTTCCCTAACTGCCTCATCGTAGATCTGCCGGCCTTTGGTCCCTGCAGGTTTGAAGCCGTCTGTCACGTCACTCTCTCGAAACCGACTGGCACCCAGAAGGCGCGTTGCGTACTTTCTGTGGTAGCCACTTACGGCCGTGAACTCGTTCAAGATGCGAGTCTTCTGCGCCTTCCCAGAGGTGCGATAACGTTCCCTTAATGCTTCCAGTAACTCGGCTCTCGCCTCTTTGCTGATCTGACGGTCCATCGTTGCCTCCCAATCTCGGTAACATTCTCTTGAGGCAACGGCCCGCTTTCAACAACAAAAATTATGAGTCAATGCGGTAGGGAAATGTAGTTGACGTCGGGGAAACGAGTGTAAAATCCACATCGATGCTAGGTACAGAGAAGGCTAGAAGATACAGACAACTGCCCTGAAGTTCAAGGTTCTGGTTACTAGCATGATCAACACACACACTCGGCGAGTATACGGATTCCCGCAAGGTCTGAGGCCGAGGCTTATCTTCTCTGCTTCTCGTCTGGTTTCCCTGCGGCGCCTCAAGACGTCAACCGAAGTTGGTTGTCGCCTACTCCTCTCTGAGCCATACCTGCACAACTCGTGCACCGGGCTCCCCCAAACACGTTTTACCGGTTGGACCCGGTAAACACACTCCTGGGCTTGGATAGGCGCAAGAGTAGGCGGGTTGTGGAAGATGTAGTCAGATTTGTAGCTGTTCAAGGCTTCACAGACCCACAAGGAGCAACCAGCAACAACCGAGTGGCCGTAACTGCCTGAAAACAAACGCCACGCAAATGGGGTGTTTCCGGCCAATTGTGGGATCTGCTTTGCACGCAGGGGGTCGTCGGTTCGAGCCGACATACCACCACGAGAATTCCCCGTGGGTTCCGAGCCATCTCTCCGGACATCCGCGATACCTCGCTGCAGTCGATAGTGAGAGTGGTCAATACCGCATACTCTGCGATGCGGCAATTGGTATGAGGGACTTCCAGGCTTGTGGCCCCGACCGGTCGTGTGCAACCCACCCGGAGACCGCGCTTGGGATTTCAGCCGAACTGGGCTTGAATGATCTGAAAGGCCAAAACTCGTTTTGGGTTAGGTGGCATCTGCGTCGGGGTCAAGGCCACCG
>CAVZRV010000011.1:0-534684 GCA_963777605.1 uncultured Acidobacteriota bacterium | reverse complement strand
AGAGGTGTGAGTCGATTTGGGGAAATGCCGCTTGCCGAGGCAGTGGAGGTAGGGGGACGCGGGTTGGGTGGGTTTCGGGATTGAACAAGCATCCTCGCTTGGCTTTCGAGCGAAGCCACCCACGCGACGGCCACCAGAGCAAAGCCGTGGGTTTGTTTCGAGGGTTTGGGATCGGCGCAGGCCAGGATCGCTTTGCTGCATCCCGGCCTGCGTCAGTACAGGCTGTTTCTCGCGGATCACGAACGGTTCTCCGATGGGATTCCCGGCCGTCTCATGGAGAATGCACGAACCTCACTTGACTCGGAAATCCAGGTCGTCGTGTGCCCCACCCAGTTCCAGGGGCAGGGCCGCTCGGAGTCGAACCTTGCCGGTCATCTCTGAGGACTTCAATGTCCACTTCAGCACCTGTTCACCGGCTGGTACGTCCACGGCAGACACGTAGGGTCCGAGGACACCGGAATCTCCGGAAACCGGAGTGATAACAACGGAGACCGGCTCTTCGACGACTCTGCTCAGCCGCAGTTCGATTTGGATCTCACTCGATGGTGCGATTTCAACCCTTTTCTGACTCCAGCTGACCTTCAGCGGGGCCTGGGCATTGGAGTGCAGTTCGATATCCAGTTCTGCGGATTCACCTCCCAGGATATCCGGCAACGTTGCCACCAACTTGCCGGATCCCGATTGGCTTCCGAAGAGTAATTCCACGTCGACCATCTTTTCTCCCTGCGGGATAACCAGGTCGTCCGGGAACCGAATGTCGAGATCTGCGGAGCTCTCTTCCAGGGTCAGTCCAACGGGGATATCTTCAGTTGCGACACCGTACTTGAGCATGAGCTTCACGGTGACCCTGCCCTGAGGAGCTGCTCGGACGACACCCGGGCTCCACCTCAGACCGACTTCCCGGGGACCGGACTGATCTTCGCCGACCTCCACCTCAAGTTTCCGTGTGAAACCTCCGTAGGCGTCAGCCGCAGATACTGAGACCACGGTCTTCCCATCCGTTTCTCCGGCAGTCACATCGAACGTCGTACTGAGGTCACCGGCCGGGATCGTGATGGAATCACTCGAGACTGTTGCCACCGCAGGATCTGCTGTGGTGACTTGAAGAGCCAGGTCTTCGTCCAGCGATTGGCGCAGGAGAACCGTTACCGTGCGGGTTTGGCCGTAATCCATCTCTAATTCATCAGGGGAGAGTTCGAAGAGCCCGAGGACCCGAATCTTCAACGCATCTACCGAAAGGTCAGCAGCCAACTGTCCGATGACTTTGACGTAGAGGCCGGCAACAGGATCCCCGACGATCTCTGTCATCGGCAGGATATTGACGGTTACCGTGGTTCCTCCTCCGATGTCGAGCGTGAACTCTGTTTCCGACTCCACATTGGAGATCACGCCCTCGAGGCTGATTCGCGCAAAGTCGCCAACGGGGAGGATCTTGATCTCAGACGCCAGCAGACCTTCATCCTGGTAGGTACCTTCCACCTTGACCAGAAGCCCGGCCGATTCAGCTGCGGCGAGTCGTCCATCCAGGTCTTCAAGGGTTATCGGTGACCGTTCTTCATCGTTTATTCGAGTATCAGGACCTACCAGAATTTTGAAGCCCTGAACCTCGATCGATTGGGGAGAATCCGTCTGGACACCTTCCAGGAATCCCTTGATCTCGAATCCGTTGCTCTCGTTCTGGAGTTGAATCTCCAGGGCCAGGAATCCCTCAGACGTGTACGTGGCTTCGATCTCAACTAGCGCTCCGACATCGATATCGTCGATGGTAATCGGATTTCCGTCAGTATCTTTGAAGTCCGTCCGTGTGGTCACCGCAACATCAATCGAAGCCAATGGTGTGACTTTAACTGTGAGAGTCGTGTTGAGAGAGTCAACAGGGGTCTTGGCGGACACCTCTGCATAAAACTCCAAGGGTGACGCCCATGAGTTCGTGGCCGAAATTGCCAGGAATACAATGAATGCTAGAGAGATACGCTTCATCTTTGAGCCTCCATAGAAAAGCTGTCTGGGAAACAGTTCTATCCATGCCGCACGGACCCTCCCCCGAGCGCCTGGAGACAGGCTCATCCAATGCGCAGTTCAAACTTGTCGGAATTGACCGAACTGCCACCCTGATTGAGGATGGCTAACCCCAGTAAGTCATACTGGAAATGGCTCGTCAAACCGCTAACAGTAGTCAGCCTAGAGCCAGGATGGGGTACTGTCTGTGACCTGAGTCACCATTGAATCTTGAAGCTGCTCGATCAGCCGGCGAAGCTGTCTTTGGTGCCGCTTCTCATGGCTCGCTATCAAACCCAGGATGTCATAGACGTCGTTGTAGCCGAACAAGGGGTGGTAATAGCGGAAAGTGGAAAAGTCCATCGCCGGGTGGTCGGTGAAGAGGTTCTCGGTTCGGTGAAGAGAGAACTCCAATGCTTCCACGAGTTGGGCCTTGGATTTTCCGGCGTCTGGGCGAAGGACGGCAGGCGCTTCTGCGGGAATAACCGGGTTCCGAAGGATCAACTCTCGGGCGCTGTTGGGGAGAAAGTAGTTGAACACGGCTATCGGGAGGTCGGCAAACGGCAGAAGCGGCTTGGGGACAAGCGGAAATCCGAACTCCATTTTTGAGAGTGTGACTACGATTTGCGGCTTTTTGCCCTTCTGTTTCAGTTCGATGAGCTGTTCGATTTCCCGAAGGTAGGTCGAATCGGATTTGGCCAGGTGATCAAGTACTTCGCCGATCGACCATTGGCCCTCAGCCGAGAAATCGATTTCGGATTGAGAGAGATTCTCAACCATTCTGAGAGTCTCCGTTCTCGTTTTTCTTACCTCTTCCAAGCGGTCGTTACTCATGATTGCTGACTCCTCAAACCCTGTGGCCGGGCTTCGCCCGTAACTTTTGAATCGAGCCACTCCAACACCGTCCTCCTGGCCTGTTTGCGAACCGAGGATCTCGTCAAATCGTGCGCTTCGACCCCGTGATACTGAATGATACGACACCGGTGAGAACCCACTCCTGACTCAACTCGGCGGGCGAAGGCGAGGCCTCCTTTGAGGCTTGTGATCCCATCCTTGCCTGGAAAAACGAAGAGCGAGTCCACCGCCAGGTCGGAGGCTCTCTTGTCAACCGTTGCCATCAGGCTTTCGATCGAACTCCCGTAGGCGGAAGGAATCGATTTTGGGACCAGGGGATCACGTCTGTACAGCTCAACTTCGTCCGGTTGATCGCTCATGTATTTTGCGCCCCAGGAGGTGTCGAGCTTAATGTTGAACTGGAGAGCACTTTTCAGGAGAAACCGAAGCGGCGCCACCGAGTAGTTGCGTTCCGACCAGACCGCGTCGATCATCAGGTTCTCGGCCCGGTTCGACGGTCGGCCCTGGGGGCGGAATGCCGGACTCAAGAGGATCACTCCTTTCAGTGTGAGCCCGATTCCATTGTGC
The DNA here is from genome assembly GCA_963777605.1 of uncultured Acidobacteriota bacterium. Taxonomy (GTDB): domain Bacteria; phylum Acidobacteriota; class UBA6911; order RPQK01; family JAPXNP01; genus CAVZRV01. Next base: position 531,264 of record CAVZRV010000011.1, on the reverse strand, counting down.
TGCCGATTCCAACTCAGCGCTGCGTCCGCCGCAAGCAACCCTCCCATACTGAATCCAGCCAGGAAGAACGGAACCTCGGGAGATCCGACGGTTTCGGGAAGCACCCGATTCAGCATGAAGTTGACCTGGTCCCGATGTTCTTCGATGCGAGTTTTCTCCAGCGTCGAGTACTGGGAGCGAAAGAAATCAGACGGCCACGCAGTCCCTATGCTCCAGTCGATCAAGGAGGGTTCCTCGCAGAGTGCGTAGCAGCGATAGATCTTTTCGGAACACTCCGGCGGTTCCTGGCGGCCGCCATGCCCGACCAGGTCGAACAAGGTCACTCCGTACCCGTGATCAGCCAGCATCCGTGACGTCGTGAAGTGCCTTCCCGGGTGGTCCGTCAGGCCGTGAATGAACAGCACTTCCCCTTTCCGGATTGGGCCGGCCGGATCGAACCGGAAAACACGCTCAGCGTCAGCCTGGAAGAACCGGGGGAGTTGAGCTGTCTCAGTTGATTCGAGGTGTGTTCCGTTCGCGCTGTCTATAGGGCGAGTAGCTGTCACCATTCTAGCCAGAAATACGCTCTGTCTAATGAGAATGATTCGTGGTTATGGAAATATCTCTAAGTTGTCCCGATGATGTCCAGGTTCTTGATTTCCGGCGAGTTCCATTGGGAGACGCCTCGTTGGGCATGCCACCGGGGAGCTTGATGCACCGGGTGGGAATGTCGAGATTGAGAGGGCGGCAAATGGGGAGAACCTTTTCCGATACCTCGGCGGAGCTCTCCGGGAAGTTTGGGCGACATTCCGGGGAGGCTTGCTGTTTTTCAGTAACGAACGCTCTCCAGGAACAGACCTGCTGCGGGAGCGGTCCACTCCGCGGCTTTCCCTGCCAGGTCAGAGCCGGGGGTGAGCAGCGATTCAAACTGAGCGGTGGAGAACTCACCTTCGCCGACCTTTACGAGGGTGCCGACGATGCGTCGAACCATCCGCCAGAGAAAGTGAGAGGCGGTGATCCGAACCAGGATAATCGAATCTTCGAGAGTGATTGTGCAGGATTCCACCACGACGATGGTCGATGCGCCGGCGCGGGACCGGTCCTCGGCACAAAGAGAACTGAAGTCATGCCGTCCAACCAGGCATTTCGCCGCCTCTGTCATCCGTTCCAGGTTCAGGGTCCCCTTGACCCACCAGACATACCGCTTCCGGAAGGCTTGCTTGCGCTGCGATATCCGGTACTGGTAGGTTCGGCTCAACGCGTGATGACGGGCATGGAATCGGCTGTTGATCGATTCAGCCGACAGCACTACGAGGTCGGCGGGAAGAAGCTGATTGAGGCGTTCCAGAAGAAGGGTGCTTTCGATTGGGTGACGGAGTCGGGCCCTGAGGTGAGCGGCCTGTGCGAGGGCGTGAACGCCGGCATCGGTGCGGCCGGCCCCGTGAAGTTCAACGGGGACCTTGAGAACCTCCTGGGCGGCCCTTGCCAGAGTGTCCTGGATAGAGCGGGCGTTTTTCTGGGATTGCCATCCACGATAGCGTGATCCGTCGTATTCGAGAGTCAGTTTCCATGCGCTGAGCTTCACGAACGCTATTGAATCATCTTTGCCGGAAAGGGTGTAATGCAGAATGATGAATCCGGAAATGAGCGAATCGGATCGGGCCGCCGGTGCAATAGGGGACTGGTATGAGGCCTTGCGCGCCCGATACCTGGCGGAGTTGGAGTTTGTTGAGGTCAGGAGGGCATTGGAAGCTCTCTCTGGGCTGTATGTAAGTCGTCGCCATCGACTTCGGCAGGGGCACGGACTCGATTCTGCCGGCAAAAGGGCCGCTTTCGCTCTTTTTTACGGCCCGCTCCACTTCCTGCAGGTCCACCACGTTGTGGTTCAGTCCGGGCTGGCAGCGAAGGAGATCGAGGAGGTGGTCGATCTGGGCTGCGGAACTGGTTTTTCCGGAATTGGCTGGGCCTTCGCCGCCGCCGGGCACCTCCACCTTCATGAGTACGACTCGAACCGGTGGGCTGTCGAAGAAGCCCGCTGGACACTGGGTTTGACCGGCTTCTCGGGCCGTTCTCAAGTGAACGACATGACCCGGGTACGGCTGCGGGGGCGGGGGCAGGGAATTCTGCTCGCCTTTGCGCTTAACGAACTGCCGGCGGAGGTGAGGGCACAAATGCGAACCCGGATTGCCGCCGCGGTCAAGAAAGGAGCCGTCGTCGTCATCGTGGAACCGATCGCCCGCTGGGCGGCACCCTGGTTGGGCGAGTGGGCCGATGCACTTTCCCGCTTTGCGGTTCGTCATGACGAGTGGCGCTTTACCCCCGTGCTGCCCGAACCCCTTCGGCTGCTCGACAAAGCCGCCGGCCTGGACCACCGGACTCTCACCTGTCAGAGTCTGCTGGTCGAGCCTGGGTAGTGGCGGGATAGGACCTGTCGGACTTATGGGACCAATACGACGGCATCGGGTCCTATAGGTCACACGGTCTTATTTGGCACGCTGGTACTGGACCGGCCAATCCACGGAGACGCCCAGTTCCCCAGCCGCTCTTAGAGGCCAGTAGGGTTCGCGCAGGAACTGGCGTGCCATGAAAATCAGGTCTGCATCTCCGCGCGAGAGGATCTCCTCGGCCTGGCGAGGTTCGGTGATCAAGCCGACCGCACCTGTCGCGATTCCTGCACTGTGTCTGATTTCGCGGGAGAAGGGGACCTGAAAGCCCGGCGCGGCGGGGATCTTCGCATTGGGAACAAGGCCGCCGGAAGAACAATCAACCAGGTCCACACCGAGAGGGGCGAGACCGCGTGCCAGTTCGATAGACTGTTTCAGGTTCCACCCACCGTCAACCCAGTCGGTGGCAGATATCCGGACGAATAGAGGCAGTTCAGCCGGCCAAACCTCTCTGACGGCGCGAGTGACTTCCCGCACGAGGCGGGTGCGGTTCTCGAATGAACCTCCGTAACGGTCGGTGCGTTGATTGCTGAGCGGGGAGAGAAACTCGTGAAGCAGGTAGCCGTGCGCGGCATGGATCTCAACAATGCGGAACCCGGCCTGCAGCGACCGCAGGGCGGCTGCGCGAAAAGCATCCACTACGGCGGAGATGCCGGAGTCATCCAGTGCCTCAGGGGTCGGCCAACCGGTTTGGAACGGAAGCGCACTGGGGCCAACCGGACGCCAGCCTCCCCGATCACCGGTAACCGGCTTTCCTCCGTCCCACGGTGCCGCCGTGCTTGCCTTTCGGCCGGCATGGGCGAGTTGAATTCCTGGAACTGCACCTTGAACGGAAATCACTTCGGTGATGCGGCGAAGGTAGTTGACGTGGTCGTCTCGCCAGAGACCCAGGTCGGCAGGGCTGATTCGCCCGACTGGCGAGACGGCCGTGGCCTCGGTGAAGACGAGGCCGGCACCGCCTACGGCGCGGCTTCCAAGGTGAACCAGGTGCCAGTCTCGAGCGAAACCGTCCTCGCTCGAGTACTGGCACATGGGACTGACTACGATGCGATTGCGGAGTTCTACTTCGCGCAACCGCATCGGCTGAAACAAAAAGGTTTCGTCCATTTCTTCAGGGACTCGAACGAGTTCAGGCGCGGACAACCTTCTGCGCTTCCTGATCCCACTTCAGATAGGCGCGATTGCGGAAGGAATCCACTCCCATCATGGTGATCACGACACCGTAGTAGCCCAGTTGGGCATCGCAATGGAGCGGTTCACCGGATCGGATGGCCGCCTGCAGGTTGCGATGGTGGAGCGTGACGTCTTCTGCGCCTTTCTTCTTGTAGACGATCTGGCCCTCGCTGCTGCGGTCTGCACCGGCACCCGGGATAACGTCTGCACTGGTCGCTTCCTGCGGAATAATCGTGAATCCCGTGGAGGTGAACTCGATCGTGGCCTTGTGTCCGCGAATCACGTGATCGATGGGGAAGTCATTGGCCATCGACGAGATCAACACGACCGTCGGGCCGCCCGGATAGTCACTCATGACGTTGAAGGTGTCGGGAATCTCGGCCACGCTATCCACGAAGTTCCAGGTCCCGCCGGTCCCGACCACGTATTCTGGGAACTTCAGATCGACTGCCTTGAGAATCCGGGTCACTCGGTGAATGAAGAGATCGGTGGCGATGCCGCCGGAGTAGTCCCAATAGCGTCTCCACTGGAAGTAGCGTCTCGGATCCCACGGGCGCTTCGGGGCTGGTCCCAGCCAGGCATCCCAATCCAGGTTCACACCAGGTTTTGCATCAGGATCGATCTCATATGCCCAGAAGTCCCCGACGTAATTCCGGGAATAGTCGATCTGGGCCATGACGACTTTCCCGATTGTCCCGTCCTTGATGTACTGGCTGGCTACCTCGTACGATTCGTCCGACGTTCCCTGAACACCGACCTGCAACTTCAGGTTGGTTTCCTTAACCTTCGCCAAGACCTCCTTCGATTGAGGGATGGTGTGGGTCATCGGCTTTTCGACATAGACGTGCTTCCCCGCGTCGAGAGCGTCCATGGCCATCTTGTGATGCCAGTGCTCGGGAGTCGCGATCAGCACGTAGTCGATATCGCCCTGGTCGAGTACCTGGCGGTAGTCCTGGTACTTCTTTCCCCCGGTCTTGGCAGCAGCGGCGTCAAGACGTTTCTGGTAGATGTCGCAGACCGCTACGATTTCGCAGTTGTCGGTGTTGGCCATGGCAACCAACGCGTCCATGTGATTGTTGGCCATGCCGCCGCACCCGATAACCCCGATGCGTAGCTTCTCATTGGCCCCCAGCAGTGACGAATAACTTCTGGCACTCAGCGTTGAAACGAGTCCAGCTCCCATGGCAGCGCGTTGAATAAAGCGTCGACGATCCATTCCGTATTCTCCTTTTTGTCCAGATGTCCAGACTCAAGTCTAGGACTCTCGCCTCAATCCTGCAAATCCGATGGACCAATATCGATCGAGAGACGATGACGGCGCATCGGGATGCACAGTATCTCCGGCCACCGACCCCACGTTGACGGCCAATTTATGACTCGGGACACTAGGGACCGGCCTTTTCAGGAAGGGGAGACTTGACTGGAACAACCATGATCGGAACCCTCACCCGGTGCCGAAGAGCGTCCACCGTTGTTCCGTGAACAAAGTCTCCGACGCCCTTGTGGCCGTGGCTTCCAGCGATGACCATGTCGGGATGGTGCTGGTCGATAAGGGCAGTCAACTGTTCGACGGGATCACCGAAACCAAGGTCGAACACGGAGTCCACGCCCAGCTCAACGAGTTCCGAAACGTAGGTTTCCAGGCGCTGTTGGTCCGACTGTGCCTCGGCATCCAGAGATTCCGACCCGAACATGCGCGCCCCGGTAGACTCTACGACGTGGAGGAGAATTATCTTCGCGCCTCGTCCCGCGGACTTCGCAAGAGTGACGGCGTAAGAGAGGACCGCGGTGTCGCTCTCGGTGAAATCGAGTGTCGCAGCGATGCGGCGGGGAGGTCGCGGCGGAATGATTTCGAGCATTGCACCTGGGCCGTGGACCCCCTGGCTTGCCGGCACCGGGACCTTCTTTGACCGCTGCATCGCGGGGACGACACTGACGTAAACGAGGAGGGCGAGCAGTCCCAGGCTACAGGGCAGGACGGTCGCGTAAACCAGCCATTGCCAGGGACCGCCGATGTTCAGCCACCCACTGATCTCATCCCAGGCAAGCTTGAGGTTGAGAGCGGCGATGATACCGGCTACCAGCCAGGCAGCTGCCTCGGTCCACCTCCCAATGGCATATTGGCCCATCCAGCGCCGGTCGGAAACCAGGTGAATCAGGGGAATCACCGCGAACGAGAGTTGAAGGGAAAGGACGACCTGGGAAAGAACCAGCAACTCCCCGGTACCCTGTTCCCCGTAAACAGCAATCGCGAAGACCGCCGGAATGATAGCCATCGCCCGGGTGAGCATCCGGCGAACCAGGGGACGGAGACGGATTCGTACAAATCCTTCCATGACGATCTGCCCTGCCAGGGTTCCCGTAATGGTGGAGGACTGCCCCGAGGCAATCAGTGCGACTGCAAAGGCGATGGGGGCAATCTGCGCGCCGAGGATCGGCTCCAGCAGCCGATGGGCATCCTGGATGTCGGCGACATCGTACATGCCTGCCTGGTAGAACGTCGCGGCGGCCATGACCAGCAGCGCGGCGTTGACAAAGAAGGCGCCGTTAAGTGCGACCAAAGAATCGAGGATGTTGAATCGCACTCCCGACCGGATCCCGGACGGGGTGTGAGTGATACGCCTCGACTGGACGAGTGCCGAGTGCAGGTAGAGATTGTGCGGCATAACGGTGGCACCCAGAATGCCGATGGCCAGGTAGAGCGCCCCGTCGCCGGGAAGACTCGGGACGAATCCGCTCATGATCGGGGCGATGGCGGGTTTGGACAGCAGGATCTCAATGCCGAGACAGGCTCCGATGGTCGTGATGAGGGCGATGATGAAGGCTTCCATCATGCGGACTCCGCGGCTGTGGAGGAGCAGGAGGACGAATGTGTCCAGGGCTGTGACGAACACTCCAATCAGCAGCGGGATTCCAAAGAGCAGTTGAAGCCCGATCGCTGAGCCAAGAACCTCCGCAACGTCACAGGCCGCAATCGCGATTTCGGCGAGAATCCATAGGATGCCTGAAACTCGCCGGTTGAACATGGTCCGGCAGGCCTGGGCGAGGTCCATCCGCGTGACGATCCCCAGCCGCGCCGACAGGCTCTGCAGCAGGACTGCCATTATGTTGGACATCAGGAGAACCCAGATCAGGGCGTAGCCGAACTTCGATCCCGCGGCGATGTCGGTCGCCCAGTTTCCGGGATCCATGTAACCGACACTGACCAGGTAGGCGGGACCTGCGAAGGCAAATAGCCGCCGCCAGAAGGATGGGTGCTTGGGAATCGGCACGCTCTCATGAACTTCGCTGAGAGAAGCCTGATGTTTTTCCACACTTGGATCCATATCAGCTAACCCTTCGCCATCGTGTTCGGATCATCGAAGAAACTGGATCGGTCGTACTCCCTTTTGCCGCAATCATCGGAATCACATGGCTCCATAATAGACAAAGCGCCTGAGATTTGTATCTGTCATGGCTCCGGGCGAAGATATCTTTGCCCGTTAACGGAAGGTATTGCACGATTGAGTGTGAATGTTGATCTGAATTTCAGAAAGGGAAGCGGTAATGGGATTCGAAGCAGACGAACTGCAGGAACGTTTTCGTGATTTGAGTGACGACGAGCTCCTCCGGATGGTGGACGAGGAGGCGGATCAATACCGGCCCGAAGCACTGTCGGTTGCCCGAGCCGAGTTGGAGAGACGTGGTCTGGGTGAAGGCACTGTGACCGGCGAAGCAGAAGCGTTCGATGGCGACGAGGACGGCGAAGGCGAGGTTTCTGGCGGCCTGGATTCGCGGCGGGGATTGCTCTGCGCGACCTGCGGATCACCATTGCGTTCGGCACTGTTGTTCGGAGATTCCCAGATGGTTGCGGTGTTCGAAGACAACCGGGAGCAGCGGTTCGTTCGCGCCCTCGTCTGCCCGAAGTGCGGGACCGCCGATCTCTTCATTGATTTCGAGACCGAAGTGGAAGACTGAAACTTCATTTGGCTGAGCTGGAAAGCCTGGATGATTTGGACGCGTCTGGACGGAGATTCGGGCGATCGGTGAAACTCACAAGCCGTTCCGCCCGGCCAGCTTACTTGACTTCGTTGTAAGCCCACTCGATCCAGCGGGTGGCAATCTCCAGATCTGACGACTCCACGGTTGCGCCGCACCAGAAGCGCAGTCCAGGAGGGGCATCGCGATAGGAACCGCAGTCGTAGGCGACTCCCTCCGCAGCCAGCAGTTTGACCAACTCCTTGACCTTGTCCGCGGGCAGGTCCAGGGTTAGGCACACGCTGGTGTTGGAGCGGGTCTCTTTGCTCTCGGCCAAAAAGTGAACCCAATCCCGGGAAGCGGCAAAATCCTCGAAGACCCTCAGGTTGGCATTGCTTCGCTCAATCATTGCCGGCAGGCCTCCGATCGATTCGGCCCACTTGAGGGCGGCGAGATAGTCTTCGTTGGCCAGCATCGATGGGGTGTTGATCGTCGAGCCCTTAAAGATCCCTTCGTTCAACTCGGCGCCCTTCTTCATTCGGAAAATCTTGGGCATCGGCCAGGGGGGATCGTAGGAGAGCAGGCGATCTACTGCCCTGGGAGAGAGGATCAGCACGCCGTGGGCCGCTTCACCGCCAAGGACCTTCTGCCAGGAGTAGGTGATCACGTCCAGCTTTTCGTAGGGCAGTTCCATGGCAAACACGGCCGAGGTGGCGTCGCACAGTGTCAAACCCGGCCCGGTCGCTCGGATATCCAGTCTCCGTTGGGGACCTTCACTCCCGAAGTCGTTCCGTTCCAGGCGAATACGACGTCGTTGTCGAAGTTCACCTCGGCCAGGTCGGGAAGTGACGCCGTAACCCGCCTCGAGGACGCGGACATCTCTTAGTTTGAGCTGCTTATTGATGTCGGTTGCCCAGCCCTTGCTGAAGGATTCCCACACCAGAACATCGGCTCCGCGCGGACCGAGCAGGGACCACATGGCCATCTCGAACGCCCCGGTGTCGGAGGCGGGCACGATTCCTATCCGGTAGTCGGAAGGGAGCCCGAGAAGGTTGCGGGTTAGGTCAATCGATTCCGCCAGTTTGGCTTTCCCGATGTCAGCTCGGTGGGACCGTCCGAACGGGGTGCCCTGCAGTTCATCGAGCGAGTAGCCGGGGTGCTTGGAGCAGGGCCCGGACGAAAAGTTCGGATTGTTGGGCTTAACAGTCGGTTTCACGGTTTTTCTCCATCCATTCAATTAACGGGCCGACTCACACGGCTCGGATTTGACCATCCAACAGATTATAGCGAAACAACTTTGCCGAACCTCAATGAACTCTTGTCGGGTATCTCTGCCGCCCCTCCCGTTCGAAACCCGGGCGATCATTCAGACATTGAGACGGCCGGGAACAATCCGACGGCAGAAACCAGGCTGAAGGCATGGGCCGGGATTTTTGACTGTGCGGCGGTTGCCTGGCAATTGACCGTAGATTCGTTGCAGTTGGGGGCTTTCACTACTTGTGCAGACCTTTACGGAGGCATAGTATCGAATCCACCCTGAATCTGGGGACGGTGTCGGGAGGTACGTCCTCTCTCCGGACTGACTTAAATCTGTAAGGAGTAGACGAGATGCTGACGCGTAGACACCTGATGATGCTTCCCGGAGCCGGATTGCTCATGCGGCGCGGATTCGCGCAGGAGAAGCAGGCTGGAACGCAGAGTTCGACCGACGTCGATCAGGTTTTGCCCGACCAGTTGCTGCTCAAGAACTATCGACCCAAATGGATATCCAAGATTCCGGAGACGGTCATCGAGAAAGCGAAGTTCCCGGTGATCGACATGCACTGCCACGCCCGGGCCCGAAAGCCGGAGGATGTGGATGAGTGGATTCGAGTCATGGACAAGGCTGGAGTTGAGAAGACCATTGTCTTTTCGAACAGCGGCGAGCGCTTCAATCAGACGTTCAAACTCTACTCGCGGTACCCGAAACGGTTTGACGTCTGGTGCGGACTGGATATGTCGGATGTCGAAGATCCAGGGTTCGGCCCGACCGCGATCCGCGAACTGGAACGGTGTCGGAAGATCGGAGCCGTCGGAGTCGGAGAAGTCTCCGATAAGGGCATGGGGATTGGAGGCAGGATCGGAGGGCCTTCCAACTGGCAGGGGACACGCCCTTCCTGGGGAGGTGGTTCAGGCCCGCGGAACCGCCCGGCCGTCCAGGGGTTGCACCCGGATGACTCCATGATGGACAAGGTCTGGCAGCGCTGCTCCGAACTTGGGATGCCCATCAATCTTCACATGTCGGATCCCTACTGGTCCTCCCTGCCCCAGAACCGGTTCAACGACGGTCTGATGAACGGTTTCAGCTGGAGGTTGGACAACAAGCCGGGCCTGATGGGGCACAACGATCTGCTGGGATCCCTCGAGAGGGCGTTGGAAAGGCATCGCGAGACCGTCTTTGTTTGCTGCCACCTCGCCAACCTGGACTACGATCTCACCCGGCTTGGGGGAATGTTCGAGCGCCATCCCAACATGTACGCCGACATTTCAGCACGCTTCTGCGAGACAGCGGCGATCCCCCGATTCACGACCCAGTTTCTGTCCAAGTACCCGGACCGGGTCTGTTATGGGACGGATATGCCCTACACGCAGGAAATCTTCAGCACGACGTTCCGGGTTCTGGAATCGTTCGACGAGCATTTCTACGCCCAGGACCTGTACTTCAATTTTGACTACCACTGGCCGATGCACGGCTTCGGTCTGCCGGACGATATTCTTAAGAAGCTCTATCTAACGAACGCGCAAAAGGCCATCGAGCAGGCCCGAAAGCACGCCCGTACGTAAGGGACTCCGGTGACTGAACCACGCTTGAATGGCTGCAGTTTGGTAAATCGATAACGAGTAGTCCGCGGCAGACACCGTCGGAGTCTGTGAACTGCCGTTGGGAAGGCAGTATTTTGTCCGCTCTTGCGGAACGCGGGAGCGGACGCCTGGTTGTCCGGACTGTCCCCGAATGAGCAAGCCGGTCCGGATCGCCGGCGGTATTGAGGTGTCCTCGGTTCCAGCCGATTTTCCGCGCCTCTTCACGGTTCTCGCAGTCGGCTTCCGCGAAAGTTGCGCGATCATCCGGCCTGAATGCATTTCCCTATAGTTATTCAACAGTAACCAATATGGATTGGATTATTCGCCTGGAGAAATTCTTCTGGGTTGCCTTGTCTGGAAAGTCCGAATACGATGCAAAGTTAAGGATTCTAGTAACAACCAGTCGAACCGGGAGGAAGTTGAATGAAACTCCTCAGATGGTGTTTTCCGCTGGTAATCCTGGCCTTCTGCGGGTTTCTGCTGCTGACCAGTGCATTCAGTCCTCACCCCGCCGTGATGCGTGCCTCTATGCTTCGGAGTTATTCCCTGGCAGCCGAGCCGGGAATTGCGCCCGCGGATCGGGTGGATTACCAGGCCGAATCGTCTACCGCGCACGTCGGTGTGCGGTTGCTATTCCCCAGATTGGAGACGGGCTCATACCTGGAACTGATCGCTTTATGCAGTCCTCTTTGATTCTGGTCAACACAACCCACCGACCGACGGAGGGCTATGTCCAGTTTCACGACAATACGGGCAACCCCCTCGCGGTCAGGATTGATGGGGTCACGGCGGACCGCTTCGAGTTCTCCATGAACGGTACCGCACTCAAGCGGTTGACGACCTCCGGACAGGGTGCTCTGGTCAGCGGCTGGGCGGAAGTCTATTCGGAGCAGCCCCTGGACGGCACTGTGACTTTCGGAATCCGCGACGCGAACGGGACCGTTTACACGGATGTGGGTGTCGCACCGGCTGCCGCCGAGCGGGAATTCACCCTTTTTGCCGACACTATCGGGTGGACCAATACGGGGATAGCCCTCTCCAACCCCTCGGCGACCGAAGCGATACAAATCGATCTGGAACTGAGGAACCTTGCCGGGGATTCGATCGCTTTCGAGACGTTCGGCCTGCCGCCCTCGGGCCACCTTGCCCAGTTTTTGACCGAGATATTCTCCGGGGTGTCCGGAATAGACGATTTCGAAGGATCCCTTGTAATAACCTCCGAAGATACATTTGCCGGGATCACGTTGCGGACCTGGGGAGAACTCCTGACCAGTATGCCCATGGTGGCCCCGGTACCTGCAGAGGCCGACTGGACGCGACTGGCATTTCCACACGTGGGTGACGGTCGCACCCCGGGTTTGAAAATCTCAACGTCGGCCATCCTGTTCAATAACACATCGCAGAGGATTACGGGCCATGTCGACTTTTACCGGTCAGATGCCTCGGGGATGAACCTCAGGGTCGGGAACGAGACCGGGTCCACATTCGACTTCGAACTGAAGCCGGGTGCTGTTACCCGCCTTGCCACGGCACCGGGACCGGAGCTTCAGACCGGGTGGGCAGAAGTGGTTGCCGACGGACCTGTGCTCGGAACTGCCCTTTACGCCATTTCAAATGATGTCAGTCAGCTCCTGTCCGAAGTAGGTGTCGAGGCGGCGTATCTCTATCAGACATTCAACCTGATTGCGGATTCGATCGACTCGTTCAATACCGGAATCGCGCTCGCGAATCCTTCGCCGACGGAGGCCATCGATGTTCGCTTTGAGCTCTTGAATTCGTGGGGCGGCTTTGTTCGGGGCCTCACGAGGACCCTCCCGGCGCTTGAGCATGAGGCGCTCTTTCTGACCGAACTCTTCCCCATGGAAGAGACGATCGAAGAGTTTGAGGGGATCCTTCAAGTCACGGTCTATGAAGCGGGAGGTTACGACCGAGCGTGGGTTGCTCCGGTTTGCCTGCGCCAGGTCGGCAGCAAAATTACGTCTCTTCCGACACTGGAGAGCCAGTACGGGTTCGCCCCGAACTCGGAGGTTCGATTTGCGCAGGCGCTCTCTGGAACCGCTCCGGCGCTGTACTGGGGTGTCAACCAGAGGTCGGCGAGTTTGCCCGGAAAGAGGATTCACCTATCAAGCCCCCAGCTTACTCTGGACCTCGACTCCCTGTCAGAAGGTCTGCCTTTCGCCAGTGGCTACGTGACGAGTTTCCGGGAGATCAGCTTCTTCGGTTCGTGTTGGACAACGCCGAACAAGGTCTTTTTTCGGTGATCAGTTTGAGCTCGGACGACATCGCCCGGTATGCCCGGGGAGTTTCCAGGTTCCGCCTTCAGGGGGAGTGCTCCTGGAACTGGAGTTCCTGGAGCCAACTGCATATACTCTTCTCGGAACGGATGCTTACGTCGGAGTCACTTTGCCGCCGGACCTGGTCGGAATACCTGACGGCACTACTTCGATTGACCTGACCACCGAGTTTGTCTCGGTGTCGATCAACCCCTCCGCCGCCGAGTCACTTGTTCGGAAACAAACGGCGTCAGTCAATTTCTCCGGCCCGTCTGAACTCTATCCGAATGTTACTTCGGCCAGTCCCACTCTTTCTCAGGCGAGGGGAGCGGTGTGTTCTGAGAGGTAGCAACTTCGGAGACTCGCCCCGCCTGTACATCCGCACGATCGATGGTAACCGTGAATCGATAGAGCCTTACGCTTCGAGCGACACTGAAATGGAGGTGCTTCTTCCGTTGCGGATGCGGGATGATCAGATCCAGGTCGAGAATGCCGATGGGGTGCGCAGCAACCGCTATACTCCTCGATTCGGTTTAGCCCCATTCCACGATCGAGCTCCTCTCATCAGATGGAGGAGAGTTCGAACTGCGGTGGCACGTCAACCAGTCTTCCTCCTATCCCCAGCCTCGTGCGGGCAGATTTCGTTTGCGGCTCTTTGAGCGCAGACTGCGATTTTGCTTCGCTGAGCATCGGGCAGGAAGTCGGGCACGCTGATCGAGAGCTTGGTGGGGATTCGGGCGGATACAAGGGAAGTCATTTGGTGGTCAGCCAGGTCGGCGCGGACAGTGCGGCACTGCAAGTCACTTCTTCTTACAACCCGGACAATGTCTTCGGGATTCTGAACGTCAGCAGGGCCGAAGGCGATAATGGAAACTCGCGACTCCTGGTCGAGTTCGAGCCCGCTGAAAAGTATGACTCGCTTGATTTGGCCTACTACCTGGTTTGGGACTGGTTTCTAAGCGACCTGCCTGTCTCGTTCTCAGATCCGACGGCGCTGCAGCGAGCGATTTTTGAGACGGGCTCATTCCCTCCGGACGAGGGTGGTCAGTCGGCTGAAGAGCACCTGGTCTTCGTTGCCGAACCCCAGCCGTGAAAGGATAAGCTGATGTGGGAAATATGCCAGGCTGCGTCTCCTGATATTGCTAGTTGCGATTGTCCTTTTCAACCTCGGCCTCGACGGACACCGCACGAAGAAGGATGCCGGCTGCACGTGCGATAGTGATGCAACCAGCACGGACATTTTGATCGAGCCCACTCCACACGTTTTTGCGGGGCAGGGGGAAATCGCGACGGTGAAGGCGACCTGTCTGTGGGGGAAGGAAGGAGAATTGCCGAATTCCCGTCGAAGCGGACTGGGAGTTCTCCGGCGTGGCCCTGGAGCGCATGGAGGTTAGTGGGCTTCCGAATAGTCCAACGTCAACTTGTTTCCTCCAGGTCTCGGCTCTTCCCTGGACACCCGGAGAGTTGAGGTGGGCTGAGGACGCTGAGGAAGCTTATGTCAGTTATTATCTGTTTCTCAAGGCAATACCGACGACCGCGGGTGACGAGGGCGGGGGTCTGGATTCGGCACAGGGGACGATTAATCTGTACAAAAAGAATGATGGGAGCGTGGATCTGAGTAGGGCGGGAGTGACGATAACCCTTCCACCGGGAGGCAGCTTCGATTTCGCTCTGTTGAACGAGTACGAACCGTATGTCAAGCCGGACGTCAGCGTCGATGGCAGTCAGGTCACGGTCAGTCTTCGCGCTGATCCGGACAATGCTCCGCCCGATAACCTCTTTGAAGTCCTTACGGGAGTTGCAAAACGTTGTTACGTCGAGCCGACGTTTTGGGTCGTCGTCAAAGACCAGACGGGCAAGTTCTTGATGAGGAAATTGAAAAGAGTCCCCGTTGAGATCCCGTGCCCGATTTCCTGAGTTGGCGGCTGTTCGCGAACCAGATAGACGCGACGATTCTGGGCCCGGCCGAGTTCAGGTCGAAGAGGATTCCGTAGAGGTGCGCCCGTCCGGAGCTGTCCAGTTGCCGCTTGATCTCTCCTCCCGAACCGAGCCGGACCAGTCGGGGCAACTGCCCATGGTTCCTGTCTTGAGGGTTCCGTCCCACTCTCCCGCACCCGGCCCTTGCTTCTGGCCGGTGTGCCACCAGTACCCGTGGAGCGAATTGCAGTCGCGGGAGAGTACCGTTTGATTGACCACGAATGCGGGCACAATGACTGCCCTCCGATTGAGATCACTTCAACTTTGTATATCGAGGCTATTCTTGAGCCAAGGGTCAGAGGAGTGCTTTCTTTTGAGTTTCCACGTTTTTTGCCCAGGCCTGGAGCATCAGGATTGCTTTTCCGAGAACTCCCGCCGAGCCTCGGAAGGTGCCCGAGCCGCGGGGTTGGTTGTCGACGGTGTACCACTCGAAGAACCCGTCGTTCTCGCGAACCCTTCGGAGCATCGGAGCCAGTTCCTGTGTAGGCATCTTCGATGAAGCCGTGCTCGATCAATTGTTGGACCATCCGGCCGCCGAACCAGCTCCAGTCACCGCCGTTCTGATAGGAGTAGGGCTGCATCTGCGGGTTCTTGAAGTAGCCGGCGGGATAAACGGGGAAAACCGTCAACCCGATCGACGCCGCCTGGGCAAAACGGACGTTGTTGCGCATGTCCTGGAGAACGAGTGCGATTTCATCCCGGGTGAGGAAGCCGGCTTCGATCGCAATCGCAGTCCCGCCGTGGTAGTAGATGCGTCCTTCCTCGAAGTCTTCGGGAAATGGAGAACCGTCCAGATAGATGTGCGGGCGGAACTTGTGCCGCGACACGTCCCACAGGTGGCGGCGGACGTTGAACCTGATTCGGTCCCGGGCTCCGGACCACCGCGACACGCCAGCACCCGAAGCGCTCAGCATCGAAATCAGGTCTTCGATGGCGACGACCGCCATCGCGTTGTCGTAGATGTCGATGGCGCGGTGACTGTTTCGGTCGAACTCAACCCCCCACTCGTGCTCCGGTTGGACGTCTCCCCAGTCCACGGTCGTCGCACCCCAGACCAGCCCGTATTCCGTGTTGAAACGGGAAGTCAGCACGTAATCGAGCGCCATCTGCAATCGCTCCAGCACCGACTTTCCCTCAATCGTTTCCCGAAGAATGGACCGGTCCCCGGTGACCTCGACGTATTTGAAGATTGCCTGAACCAGCGAACTTTCCTGGTCGGTTTCAACCGTGTTCTTGTGTCCTTTGAGCTGGGGCATGCTCGCCGATTCGATGTAGTCGTAACCCACCGAGGCGTTTTCCGCGGGGATGTAACCGTCGATGATGTTGCCGTCCGCTCCCTGGAAATGAAAGAAGACGAGCAGGGCCCGGCGAATCTCCGTGCTGTCCTGAACCTGGAGGGCCAGTTCGATGAAGGTGTTGAGATCGCGGATCCAGACTTCGCCGTAGCCGCTCCCGGCGTTCAGACCGCTGCCCAAGACCGCTTTCGCCTTCTCCAGGACAAACGGCAGGTCGGGATCGGACTGAATGCGCCCGGCCAGTTTCGCGTTGGCCTCAGGGTGGGGCGCAACCGGACCGCGGGCGTCAGGCACGGTGACGTCGTGGCGGCATCCGGCACCCGTCAGCAGGCATCAGGATCAGGACCGGCCAAGGGGCGGGTCGGACATGGAAAACGGATCTCATCGCCGGGACCAGCCTGGCACCATCATCAGGCCAGTTCCAGAACGACCACGGTCGCAATCGGATCGACCGGCTGATGCGGGCAGCGCAATCTCGATGGCGTCTCCCTGTTTGACCTTCAGCGTCTCGTCGGGACGAGCCAGCAGGTAGGCCTTGTTCACCTTCTCGGAGAGCGCAGGAACCTTGAGCCTGCCCTTCGGCCAGTCGAACACGTGCAGGTAGACCCGGTTGCCCTTCCGGGTCGCACGGCCCCAGTCGAGTTCCGCAAATGGACTTGCCGTGGTGCCGTAGATCGATTCCCCGTTGACCTTCATCCAGTCGCCGATCCCCTTGAGCCGCTCCACGCTCGGTTCGGGGATGAGGCCCTCGGCGGTCGGGCCGACGTTGAGCAGGTAGTTTCCGCCTTTGCTGGCGATATCGATCAGGTTGCGGACCAGGGTCTCGGTTGACTTCCAGTTGTCGTCGTAGGACTTGTATCCCCAGGTGTCGTTCATCGTCATGCAGGATTCCCAGTCCACGCCCGGGAAGCCCGGTGCGGGGAATCTCCTGCTCGGGAGTGCCGAAGTCGCCGGCATAGTCGGGTCCCTTGTTCATGCCCTGCATGCCCTCGCGGCCTTTGCCGACCCGGTTGTTGATGATGATCGATGGTTTGAGACTGCGAACGTAGTTGTACAGATCCTTGCCGTCTTCCTCCGTCCACCAGTCAACCCATTCCCCGTCGAACCAGAGTACGGCCGGGTCGTACCTGGTCACCAGTTCCTTGAGCTGGGCCTTCATGTACTGAACGTACTCGGCCTTCTGGTCGGGATGGATCCTGTTCTGGCCGTCTCCGGCCGTAGGGTCCTTGCCCTCCTTGTCAACGTACTGGGAAGGATGATGCCAGTCCATGATGGAGTGGTAAAAACAGAGCGTCACCCCCTGTTTCTTGCACTCGGCTGCCAGGGCCGCGATCGGGTCCTTGCCGTAGCGGCGTCGAGTCCACGATGTCGTAGTCGCTGACCTGGCTGTCCCACATCGAGAAGCCTTCGTGATGTTTCGACGTGATTACGATGTACTTCATTCCTGCGTTCTTGGCCAGGCTGACCCACTCGGCCGCATCGAACTTGACGGGGTTGAACTGCTTTGCATACTGGGCGTAGTCGGCCCGGGGGATGTTCGCCCAGGACTGAATCCACTCCCCGATCTGATCGGAGCGCTTGCCCTGGTATTCTCCGGCCGGGACGGCATAAAGTCCCCAGTGGATGAACATGCCGAAGCGGTCCTGGCGCCACCAGGCCATGCGCTCGTCGCGCTGCTCCCTGGATTCGTTGAGGTAGTTCTTGACCGCTTCCGCCGGGGGTTGCTCCTGGCGGTTCGAGGTACATGAGGGCGCGAGCAGCAGGAGCGAGAGTCCACAAACCCAGAGACTTTTATTCATGGCCCCGATTATTGCGGAACTCCTGCTTCGGGACAAGTAGCCCCCAACCGCTCATTCCGGAGACCAGGCCGGCACCCTTCCGGGCGTCCAGGGAGCGCCGATTTCCTCCAACTGCCTGTCGATTTCTGCGAGATCCGTCTCCAGGAGCTGCCGAAGCTGATCCAGTACCGGCTCGAACAGCTGGGATGCCAACTGGTAGGCCTGCCGGTTGGTTTCGGTCGGCGCGGACGTTGAAGACCACTGTGAATCGACGATTCGTTCGACTCGATCGGAGATCGACGGCATTGTCGGTTCATTCCGGCTGGCAACGGTGGAATCTCCCGAGAGTCGAACCTGGAGATCGAGCATCCGTTCCTGCAGGTTCCGCACTCGCTGCCGAAGCGTGGAGTCGGCTTCCGGGGTCTCGTCGAGGGCCTTGTCGATGAAGCGGATGCGCTCCAGGCCGTTTGAAAGGGCCCTTTCGGAGCCGAGCAGGGCCCTCTGGAGGCGAGCGACCTGTTTCTGGAACGTGAGTAGCTCCGACCGGTCCCCCGACGGGAGGGACGCCTGTCCCAGGGCGACGGCTTCAAATGTCTCGGGTCCGGCGATTCGGCTCTCCTGGCCGTTTACGCGTTTCGAAATTGTCACCGTGTAGCGGCCTGGCATGGCAAGGGGACCGACCGGCTCGCTGCTCCAGGGGGCGGTCTCTCCACGGTTCAGTCGCACGGGGCGGGAGGAAGGGTAGCGGAGATTCCAGGCTACCCGGTGGAAACCGGAATCAGTCGGCCCCTCGATTCTCTGGACAACCTGTCCGTCGAGGTCGGTGACCGTGAGAACAATGGCCGGGGTCTGCTCCCGGTCTTCTTCCCGAAGTCGATCCCAGGTTGGGTACGCGACCGGTTTGTTCTCCTCGACCTCTTTCTTTTCCGCTTCCTGTCGCTGCTTGCGCAGGGTCTCCAGACCGTCCTTGAGGTAATAGGTGAACACTGCCCCAAACGGGGGATTCTTGGCGGCAAAGAAGGCATTTCCCTGGAATCGGGTGTCGAAGTCCTGTTCCTCGATGTACATCCAGGCTTTCCGTACCGGGAACAGGGTGACTTCCCTGGAGAGGACTTCATCGTTGACGAGGCGGAGCGGCGAGTAGTCGTCGAGAATGAAGAATCCCCGGCCGAACGATCCCGCGACAAGGTCATTTTCCCGTCGCTGAATCTCCAGGTCCCGAATCGCGATGACGGGGATTCCACCTTTCAGTTGTTTCCAGGACTTACCTTCGTCGACCGTGAAGAAGAGGCCGAATTCGGTTCCGGCAAAGAGCAGGTCCTTCTTCTCGTGATCCTGGACGATCGCGTACACGCTGCCGCGTTCGGGAAGATCCCCGGTGATGGAAGACCAGCTCCGTCCCCGATCGGTACTCTTCAGAATGTATGGCTTGAAGTCTCCCATTTTGTGGATGTCGAAGGAGGCATAGACAGTGTCGGAGTCGTGCAAAGAGGCCTGGACTCGGCTGACGTACGCGAACTGGCTGATCCCGGGGAAGGAATCGATCTTTCGCCAACTCTGCCCGCCATTCTCGGTGACCTGGATCAGTCCGTCATCCGTTCCGGCATAGATCAGACCATCGACCAAAGGCGACTCGGACAGTGTCACAATGCTGCCGTAGAAGGAAGTCGAGGCGTTTTTCGCGACAGCATCTACGCTCCAGACCCGGCCCATTACATCCAGCTTGTTGCGGTCGAGGTCGCGGCTGAGATCAGGGCTGACCGGGGTCCAGGAGTCTCCCCGATCATCACTGCGAAAGATCCGCTGGGCGGCAAAGTAGAGTCGGGTGTGGGAGTGCGGACTGATGATGAGCGGCGAGTTCCAGTTCCATCGAAGCGGGGCATCGCCGGGTGCCGGTTGGGGCTGGACATCGATGGCCTCTCCGCTTTTCCGATCGTATCGAACGAGGTTGCCGTACTGGGACTGCGAGTAGAGAATGTCCGGGTTCTCAGGATCGACCCGGGTCTTGAAGCCGTCGCCGAAGACGGTGACGTACCAGTCGGAGTTGACGATGCCCCGGCGATTCCTGGTTCGGCTGGGACCTCCCTGGGTGGCGTTGTCCTGGGTACCGCCGTAGACGTTGTAGAACGGGAAATCGTTGTCCGGAGTGGCCGTGTAGAACTGGGTGACGGGAAGGTTTGCGAAGAAATCCCAGGTCTCTCCCCGGTCCCGGCTCTCGTAAAATCCCCCGTCACAGCCCGCCAGCAGGTGAAGGGTGTTGGCCGGGTCGATCCAGAGAGCGTGGTTGTCCACATGTTTGGTTCGTTCCGGGTACCGGTACCAGGTCTTCCCGCCGTCGTCGCTGCGATGCAGGAACGTGTCCATGGCGTAGACTCGATCAGGGTTCATTGGATCAACGACCAACTCGTTGTAGTACTGGGGCGAGCTGCTGACGTAGTCGCTTCTTTTCTCCCAGTTGATTCCTCCGTCGATTGACCGGAACAACCCACTTTTCCCCTCCTGCGCTTCGACGATCGCATAGACGGTATCCGGCTGGGAGGGAGCAACCGCGAGCCCCATGCGTCCCAGTTGAACCTTGGGAAGGCCGTTGTCTACCTTCGTCCAGGTCGCTCCGGCGTCAGCCGATCGGTAGATCGCCGATTCCGGCCCGCCGTCAACAAGAGTCCAGACATGGCGCCGTCGCTGGTAGGACGAGGCCAGCAGTATATCGGGGTTGCGGGGATCGCAGACGACTTCGTTGACCCCGGTGTTCTCGCTGATATCGAGGGCCTTGTTCCAGGTCTGGCCTCCATCGGTGGTTTTGTAGAGCCCCCGGTCACCGCCCGCTGCCCAGAGTGGGCCCTGTGCGGCAACGTAAACCGTGTCGCTGTCGCGTGGATCGATGAGGATTTTGCCGATGTGTTCCGACTTCTCAAGGCCGACATTCTTCCAGGTCTTCCCCCCGTCAATCGACTTGTAAACACCGTCGCCATAGCTGACCGAGCGCTGCGAGTTGTTCTCTCCGGTCCCGACCCAGACCGTTAGGGGGTTGTTGGGGTCGATGACGACGACTCCGGTTGAGTACGACCCCTGGCCGTCGAAGATCGGGCTCCAGGTTGTCCCCGCATTGGTGGTCTTCCAGACGCCGCCGGAGGCGACCCCGAGATACCAGGTGTCGGGATGGGCCGCGTCTACCGCAATATCGGAAATGCGTCCGGACATTGTCGCCGGACCGATCCCGCGAAGTGCGAGTCCGCTGAACGAGTCGGAGGCGACGGGGGAGGAATCTTTGCCCTCAGCCTGGGAGGCAATAGAGCCGTCGACAACCAGAAGGGAGAGGACAACCAGGATCAACGATCGGTGTAAATGGGGCATCAGTCAGTTCCTTGATAAATGGGTTTTCTCGGGGCGATTCTAGTAATGAGAAGAGGGACTGGCAAGGGCCCCACTGGACGGGCCCCGCGGGAAACCCGGCTTTCAGTTCGGACCGGTCCGACAAGTCCAACGGGTCCGACCTGGTTCTGATCCCGGCTTGCTCTCAAGTGCCTTTCTCCGTAGGATTTGGCAGCATGGAAAACCGGAAGATCGCCGTGGTGACGGGGGCAAGCAAGGGAATCGGGCGTGGAATTGCGTATCGCCTTGCCGACGAAGGTTTCGATGTGGCGGTGAATTACGCCGGTGATCGGGAAGGGGCGGAGGAGACCGCCCGGGAGATTGAAGCCCGGGGGCGAAAGGCGCTGGTCATCCAGGCAGATGTCGGTTACTCGGACCAGGTAGCACGTCTTTTTGACACGGTGATCGACGAGTGGGGTATCCTCGACGTCCTCGTCAACAACGCCGGAATTCAGACCTGGAGTTCCCTGATCGATCTGAGCGAGGCGGAATGGGACCGGACCCTGCGAACCAACCTGAAAGGGACGTTCCTCTGCACCCAGCGCGCGGCCCGGGAAATGTCAAAGCGGGGCCAGGGGCGAATCGTCAACATCGGATCGGGTTGCAACAAGCTCCCGTTTCCCAAACTGGTCGATTACACGGCCAGCAAGGGAGGGATCGATCTGTTTACGCGAGTCGCAGCAGTGGAACTGGGTCCGCTGGGCATCACCGTCAATTGCGTGGCCCCGGGTGCAATCGAGATCGAACGGACGAAGCTCGAAGCACCCGACTATGCGGCGGTCTGGTCGCCAATCACCCCGATGCGGAAGATCGGTGCGCCCGCCGACGTGGCCGCCGCAGTCGCCTACCTCGTCTCCGATGACGGCGCCTTCGTGAGCGGACAGACCCTTTACGTAGACGGGGGTCTGTTCAGTCAAGGACCGTGGCCGTACGATCTCTAGGACGCCCGGAAGACGATCTTTCCGGAGACGATAGTCATGGTCGGAGCCCCGGTCAGTTCCCATCCCTTGTAGGGACAGTTGCGGCTCTTCGACTTGAACTTCGAAACGTCAACGGTGACCTTGCGTTCGGGATCGATAAGCGTCACGTCGGCGACCGCATCCTTCTTGAGCGTGCCGCGGTCCAAGCCGAGAATCCGGCTCGGGTTGACACTCATCAGCTCAACCGCCCGGCTTTCATCGATGACCCCTTTCCGAACCAGGAAGTTCCAGACCAGGGGGATCGAGGTCTCCAGGCCGATGATCCCGTTGGCGGCTTCGTCAAAGGGAACTTCTTTGTCCAGCCGGGTGTGGGGTGCATGATCGGTCGCAATGCAGTCGACGGTCCCATCGGACAGTCCTTCGAGCATGGCATCGACGTCGGCACGGGAGCGGAGCGGCGGATTCATTTTGAAGTTGGTGTCGTAGGTGCGCACTTCCTCGTCGGTCAGCGTGAAGTGGTGCGGGGCCACCTCGCAGCTGATCCGGACGCCGTCCTGCTTGCCGATCCGCACCCAGCGCAGCGATTCCCGCGTTGAGAGGTGGCAGATGTGGGCTTGGGCTCCGGTCAGGCGAGCCAGAATCATGTCCCGCATGACCTGGATTTCCTCCGCGACGCCGCTGATCCCCCGAAGGCCGAGTTCAGTCGAGACAAAACTCTCGTTCATGCAGCCACGGGCGGCCAGGTGATCGTCCTCGCAGTGATCCAGGATGGGAACGTCGAAGATCTTGGCGTACTCCATGGCCCGGCGCATAATCTGATTGTTTTGCACCGGCCTTCCGTCGTCCGAGAAAGCGACGGCTCCAGCCTTCACCATCTCGCCCATTTCGGCGAGTTCCTCTCCCGCCGATCCCTTGGTTATCGCCCCTACCGGAAAGACGTTGGCGAGCTTATTGTCCCGGGCCTTCTCGACGATGAAACGGGTGATCGCCTCGCAGTCGTTTACTGGGGTAGTGTTGGGCATGCAGGCAACACTCGTGAAGCCTCCGGCGACTGCGGCACGGCTTCCCGTCTCGATCGTTTCTTTGTCTTCCCGTCCCGGTTCTCGAAGGTGCACGTGCATGTCGATCAACCCAGGGGTGACCAGAAGGCCCTTGGCATCGACGATTTCCCAGTTATCCGCCGGAGTGATACTCCCGATCTCCTTGACTTTGCCTTTCTCAATCAGAAGATCGGCCGCCTTGGCCAGATTCTGACTCGGATCGATGATCTTCCCACCCTGGATCAGTATCGTCATTTAGAACCTTCCTCGCTGGCACCAAGAATGAGATACAGCACCGCCATCCTGACGGCAACGCCGTTCGTGACCTGCTCCAGGATCACCGATTCCAGGCCGTCCGCAACATCCGGATCGATCTCGACCCCTCTGTTGATGGGGCCCGGATGCATGACGATGGCGTCCTTTTTGGCCCAGGACAGCTTCTGCCGGTCGAGCCCGTAGAGGTTGAAAAATTCCTTGACCGAGGGGTAAAAGACTTCTTTCTGGCGTTCACGCTGAGTGCGCAACATCATGACGACGTCGGCCCCAGTGAGGGCTTCTCGCGCCTGGTATGTGATGTTGACGCCATACCGATTGAAGTCCATGGGAATCAACGTGGGAGGTCCACAGATCCAAACGTCTGCGCCCATCTTGGTCAGAAGGATGGCGTCGGACCTGGCGACTCGGCTGTGGGAGATGTCCCCCACAATGGCAATCTTCAGACCCTCGAACCGGCCCTTCCTGTCTTCGATCGTGAGTGCGTCGAGCAGAGCCTGGGTCGGATGCTCGTGCATCCCGTCTCCAGCGTTGACAATCGAACAACTCCGAAGGTGTTGAGCCAGCAGGTGAGGCGCTCCCGCAGACGCGTGACGGATGATGATGACATCGGGATTCATTGAGAGCAGGTTCATCCCGGTGTCGATCAGCGATTCCCCCTTGCTCACACTGCTTGTCGAAATGCTGAAATTGAGTGAATCGGCACTGAGCCGTTTCTCGGCGATTTCGAAAGACGAGCGAGTGCGGGTCGAAGGCTCGTAGAACAGGTTGATCACGGTCCGGCCACGAAGCGTCGGAACCTTCTTGATCGGACGCGAGGAGATCTCCCGAAAACTCTTCGCCGTGTTCAGGATCAGCCGAATATCAGAGACCGGTAGACCGGCTATACCAAGCAGATGCTTCCCACTTAATGGCATAGGTTGGCGCGCCCACTTCTTTTTGAAGAGAGAAACGGCTCTCCGCCTCACTCATCAGGTTAATGTTGACCGCTGTCCGCCGATCCCGACACGTCCGACTGCTTCAACAGTTCCGGGGTCGTCACAAAGACCCCTTCTTCGTCATCGATCGACGGTACTCGAACCTCAACGACCTCGCTCGTGGTCGTCTCCACATACTTGCCCACGTAATCGGCCTGTATGGGAAGTTCCCGGTGCCCTCTGTCGAGAAGGACCACCAACTCGATACACTTGGGTCGCCCATAGTCGAGAATGCTTTCCAGCGCCGCTCTCGTGGTTCTCCCCGTAAACAGAACGTCGTCAACCAGGATAACGGTCTTGCCTTCAACCTTAAAACTCAGGTGGGAGGCTTCCACCACTGGTTGCGTGGCAACCAGGGTCAAATCATCCCGGTAGAAAGTGATGTCTAGTTTTCCCAACGGGAGTTCGACGTCCGCAAGCTTCTTGATCTTCTTGAGCAGGGATTCCGCCAGCGGAATCCCTCTTCGACGAATCCCGACCAGCGCTACATCACTCAGGTCGGAGTGATCCTCGATGATTTCGGCGGCGATTCGCGAGAGGGCAAGGTCCATCTCTCGCGGTTTCATGAGTCGGCGCAGATACTTGATTCCCATAGGAGCTTCTCGCCAAGGGATAATAGCGGAAATCCCCTGCCGAAGAAAGCGGGACGACACGATCCGGATGCCCCAGGCGTTGTTGATTGAAGTGTCCGATCGTCCCTCTGCGGGGCTCCAAATGCGGCTTTTCCGGAGCGTTTTGACGCCCGTTATCGGCTCCGGAAGGCTGTGCTATTCTTGCGGGCGTGATTCAGACGTCAGCCCCGTTGACTGCTGTCCATTCATTGCCCAGGGATAACTACGTCCTGACCGTCGCGGCGCCGGAAATCGCTCTTTCCGTCCTTCCGGGTCAGTTCGTGATGGTCGCGGCCGCGGGCCAGTCCGTGGTTCCCAACCCGCTCCTCAAACGTGCCCTGGCGGTCTACACCGTTTCAGACCGGAAGAGTGGGACGCCGCAGATCACTCTCCTCCTGCGAGTTGTCGGAGAGGGGACACGCCGGCTGGCTGAGCTGAGAGCCGGCGCCCTGCTCGACCTGGTGGGGCCTTTGGGTAACGGCTTTGACCTCGAGCGTGCGCGCTCTCGCATTAGCCTTCTGGTGGCGGGGGGGACCGGAATCGCTTCGGTCTATCTACTCGCCGAACAGCTCCTCAGAGAAGGGGAAGATGCCCGCCTCGTGTACGGTGGGCGATCAAACGAGGACCTGGTCGGACTGAAGGAATTTCAGGCTCTCGGGATGCCGATCGTGGTGACGACGGAAGACGGCTCAGCGGGCGTCCGCGGGCTTGTAACCGATGGTTTGAACAGGGTGCTGACCGAGTTCCCAGACCGGCTCGCCAACATCTACACATGCGGTCCGACAGCCATGATGCAGGCGGTTTCCCAAGTCGCCGTCGAGCGGGATATTCCTTGCCAGCTATCGGTCGAAGTGAAAATGGCTTGCGGTTTTGGGGTCTGCCTGGGCTGTACCGTCAAAACGAAAGGATCCTACCGGCTGGCCTGCACTCACGGACCCGTATTCGATGCGGCGGAGTTCGAGTGGGAGCATTCCTGCCGGGAGGTCGGGGCGGAATCATGAGTGATGTCGATCTTTCCATCGAGTTTGGGGGACTCCGGTTCAAGAACCCGGTTCTGACTGCCTCGGGGACGTTCGGTTATGGCGTTGAGTTCTCGAGGTTTTTCGATATCTCCCAGTTAGGTGGTTTTTGCACCAAGGGCCTGTCGCTCAATCCCATGGCCGGGAATGCCCCGGGCAGGATTGTCGAGACCCCGGCCGGGATGCTGAATGCCATTGGGCTCGAGAACGTCGGGGTGGACGTTTTCATCAGCGAGAAGCTGCCCCAGTTGGAGACGTGCGATTGCCACATCATCGCCAACATCCTCGGCAAATCGATCGAAGAGTTCGTTCAGATTGTGGAAAAGTTGGCGCCCTATTCCAAAGTCAGCGCATTCGAACTCAACATCTCCTGCCCGAATATCAAGGAAGGGGGGATGCAGTTCGGACACGACCCCGAAATGACTTACCAGGTGGTGGCGGGTGTTCGAGCGGCTACGGACAAGCCGGTTTGGGTCAAGCTCTCCCCCAACGTGACCGACATTCGGGTGTTCGCCCGGGCCTGTGAATCGGCGGGAGCCGACGCCGTGACACTGGTCAACACGTTCGTCGGGATGGCGATCGACGTGGTCAAACGGCGTCCCATGCTGTCGAATACCACCGGGGGCTTGTCGGGTCCGGCGATTCGTCCGCTGGCGGTCCGGATGGTCTACGAGGCAGCCCGTTCCGTGAAGATTCCGGTGGTGGGTATCGGAGGCATCTCCTCGGCCCGGGACGCACTCGAGTTCCTGATTGCCGGCGCTTCGGCCGTCCAGGTGGGAACCGCGAATTTTGTCAATCCCAAGTCCGCGCGCAACATCGTCGAAGAATTGCGACAGTTTTGCATTGAGCACCGCATCTCCTCCATTCGAGAACTGGTCGGTTCGCTCAAACCGATTCCAGCCGGGGAGTTCGTCTACTATTGAAAAGGGAAATAGCAATGGCCAGCGACCCTCGTCGGCACTTGATTCTCGCCCTCGATCTTCCGGAACGGGACCGGGCCCTGGAGATGGCAACTCTCCTGAAGGATCTGGTCGGTACGTTCAAAATCGGCCTGCAGCTTTACACGGCCTACGGCCCTTCGATTGTCGAGCCTATCCTGGATGCGGGCGGGAGGGTTTTTCTCGATCTGAAGCTGCACGACATTCCCAACACCGTCGGCAATGCCGTGTCAGAAGCCTGCAAGCTGGGCGTCCAAATGCTGACTCTGCACACGTCGGGTGGGCTTTCCATGATGCGACGGGCGCGGGAGGTGGTCGATCAGCATCGGGCCGGTGGCAATCCGGTTCCCGAGTTGCTGGGAGTGACCATCTTGACGAGCCTTTCGGACGAGGAGACGGGAGCGGTCGGTTTCGCTGAATCGGTCGAAAGACTCGTTCCCAGGCTGGCTCACCTGGCCGAGAAAGCCGGTCTCGACGGAATCGTTTGTTCTCCCCTCGAGTTGAACCGTCTGAAGATCGAGGGGCTGGAACGGCTGTTCTTCGTGACCCCGGGAATACGCCCCGCCGATGCGGCGGCCGACGATCAAAAACGGGTCATGACCGCGGCCGAAGCCATCCAGGCAGGAGCCCGTTACCTGGTAGTTGGGAGACCCATTTTGAAGGCGGCCGACCCGGTGGAGGCAGCCGAACGGATGCTTGCGGAAATCCGACGTGCTATCTTGGATTGAGCGACTTCCGCCTCCGGTTTGGAGGGAGGCGTGGCGGCGGTAAGTTCGGGTGAGCGGGAACTATGGCTCGAATTTTGAACTCCCGACGTGCCGGCAGAATCCTGGCAGCATGGCTGATCCTTTCGATCGCGCCGTTCGCGGTGGCTCAGCCACAGACGCCCGCCGCGCCCGAGACATCCCCCAAGTCTTCAGCCTGTCACGTTTTCATCGACAACCAGTTCATCTGGACCCTGGAGGTTACTCGAACCGCCTCGGGCAACTCAGCTCCGATACTCAACATCATCACTTTCATCGAGGGGCAATGGGATCTGCGCCCAAGCCAGATTCACCTGATCAACGACCACAAGGGGGAGGCGGAGATCGAGAAATTCTCCATCGACACCGGAATTATCGAGGATCCATACTACTTGAGGTATCTCAAGGTTCAGGGAGACAGTTTCATCGGGCTCGATCTTCTCGGTGATTTCGAAGGGTTTGAGACTCTGCGGCAGGTTACCATCGAACTCGGGGACAGTCGCTTCACCCTCGAACCGGTGGATTGCCTGGACTTCGAGACGATTGCCCAGCAGATCAACCAGATCAACTTCGATTCTCCGGACATTCGGCAGGACTACGAGGTCCTCCATATCGAACATCGAGGCCGCCGCGAGGCTCGCCGGCAGTTCTACTGAAAGGCGGCCGGGGACTCGTGGAAGTTGCTACCTGAACAGGTGTCTGAGACGCTCGCCGGAACTCAATTCGGCGAGGACCTGCAAATCCGGGTTACCCGGCGACGGCGACACCTCGGGGAAGGGTTTCCTTGCTGGGGATTTCCTTGAGCTGCTGCATGTAGGCATCCCGGATCGTGGCAAAATCCTTCATCAGTTCCTTGGGCAAGCCGGTTTCCGAGGGAAGTGCGACGTACTTCTTCGGATTCAGGAATCGGCCTTTGCGATCCTGGATTCGGTAATCGAGATGGGGGCCGGTCGCCAAACCGGTCGATCCCACCAGCCCGATTCGGTCTCCCTGGCCAACAGAAGCCCCGGCCTTGACCAGGATCCTGGAGAGGTGGAGGTAGTACGTGTAATATCCGTTCGCGTGCCGAATCTTGACCATTTTCCCGGATCCGCCGTTCCAACCTGCTGAGACCACCCGACCGGAAGCTGAAGCCAGTACCGGAGTTCCGGTTGGAGCAGCGTAGTCGATCCCGTAATGAGGTCTCCTCTTGCCCAGAACGGGATGGAGCCTGGAGTAGGAGAAGCCGGATGAAATCCGGTAGTCATACTTGAAGGGGACCTTCAGGAACGCCTTCTTGACTCCTTTCCCATCCTGGTCGTAGTAACGGGCCTTCCCGGTCTTTGGGTCATCAAACTTGAATGCATAGAAGGAGCGGCCGCCGTTGGTGAACTCCAGGGCCTGGATCTCGCCATATTTGACGAACTCGCCCTGGTAGTACTGCTTCTCGAAAATCGCCTTGAAGGAGTCGTCGGGCTGGATGGTCGTGAAATCGACGTCCCACTGCAGGAGTTCGTGCATGGACATGACCAGCTGTCCCGACTCCCCTTCGGCAATCAAGGCATTCCAGAAGCTGTCCTTGATCACTCCCGAGATTTTCACGGTCTCGGTGTCGAATACGCGCTGCTGGATCTCCGCTTCGAACTGGCCGCTGTCTTGCCGAACCGTCAGGTACCGGCTCTCGTCGATGTCGTACTCCAGTTGCTTGAAGCGGCCGTCCCCGAACCGCTCAACGGCGTAACGGTGGCCTGCCATGACCCGGTTGAGGTCGTATTGTTCACGGGTCTCGGTGATGAGTTTGTGGATGTCCTGGGGCGAGAAGCCCAGCGGCACCAGCAAATCGCGAAGTGTCGATCGCGCGGGAAACCGGTCTTCGATCCGCTCAACCTGGAGTTCGGGAGGGACCGGAGGGCCCACCGGACCCCGAACTAACATCGCTTGTGACGAGGTGTCCTCAGGAGCGGGGCTGTCAGCACTCCAACGCAAAACCAATATCCCTGCCAGCAAGACGACTGCAACTGAGCCACTGAGCGTTACCCATTTCCCCGGTTTAGTCATTCAACCGTCCTCCAAGACTCCGGCGAGGTCTATTTTCGCCTATCCGACAGCTTTTTCTGAAGCAGAACTTCCACTTCGGGAGGAACCAGCCCCCCGATATCCCCTCCCAGCGACGCAACTTCCTTGACCAGGCTCGAGCTCAGATAGGTGTACGCCTCGGCCGGAACCAGGAACACCGTTTCCAGCCTGTTCTCGAGCCGCCGGTTCATCAGTGCCATCTGAAACTCGTAGTCGAAGTCGCTGACGGCTCTGATTCCGCGAACGATAGCCCGGACACCCCTGTCCATGGCGTAGGTCACCAACAAGCCGTCGAATCGATCGACTTCCACATTATCCCACTGCTTTGTGACAGCCCCAAGCATTGCGATACGTTCTTCGAGGCTGAAGAGCGGGTGCTTGTCCACGTTAACAGAAACTGCGACCAGGATTCGGTCGAAAAGGTGACGGCCGCGCTCGATGATGTCGAGATGGCCGTTGGTGACAGGATCGAATGAACCGGGGTAAATCGCCGCTACTTCTCGTTCCATTGGCCGTTAGATTATGGATTGTCTGGCGATCCCAACGCAAACCCGGGAAAGCTGCTACACTCCTGTCGCATGATGTCAGGCCTTCGGCTGCGATTGTTCGCACTGCTTGTGCTGGTTCTCCCGTTGACGGTCTCGATCGGATTCTCACAGAACCTGGAGGGTGGTTTTCACGTTGGTTACGCCGTTTTGACTGACGACACGATCCTCGGCACGGAAAGTGGGGGCGAGCATGGGGTTTGGCTGAACCTTTGGCCTACAGACCATTTCGCGGTTTCGGCCGACTGGTCTCGCATCGGGCGAGAACCGTTTTCGGAGACGGTGGCGGGGTCGCCATACGGTGAAGTGAAACGGAACCGGCAGTTGGTCGATCTTGACCTCCAGTATCACTTCCTTCGGGCCGGAAGGTGGGGCCTTTTCGCCGAGGCCGGCTTCGGGGCCCTGTACAACAACCGACATATCTTCAACCCGGATGCCATCCCCGGCCGCGAAGAATCCGGGAAGGAAAGTACCAAGAAGTGGTTCGGAACATTGGGCGGAGGGTTTCGCGCGAAAATTGTCCCGCACCTCAACTGGGTGGCTGAAGCCAAGTTCCACGACCCCGGTTCGGATACCCGGGAGACGATCCGTTTCATCTCCGGGCTGACGGTTTCCTGGAAGTAGATTCCAGGTTGCGTTGAAACAGGGCGAGGAAGTAGTCGCGGTAAAGGTGTCCGATCCGCAGGTAGCCCGATTTTCCGGGATTTCCCTTTTCCAGTGCTCGAAAGGCTTGGTCCAGCGCCGTTGAAATCGCTGCCAGCCAGGCTTCTTCGAAGGCCGAATCGAGCATATTTTCCGTGTCGTGGTCACTGGCCCGGCGCATGGTCAGCAAAGACTCATAACGACGGCGGGGCAAGAGCCGGCGAACCTGCGACAGGAAGATTGAAAAGCGGTTCTGTTCGCGTTGAAAGTGCTGAGATCTTGACACCATTGCCGGTACCTCCTAAGATTGACACCGTCGATTCCCCTGTCGGTGCTTCTGACCTCTATAACGTTCCTCGTCCCTGTTTCTGCGAACGGCCCGTGTCGCTACTCATGCAAATCTGGGAGGAGAACGAACCCGTGTTCCGTGCCGTTGCGGCGTCGGTTGTGCACTATCCCGAACATACCGATGACGTACTGCAGGAGGCTTTTGCCCGTCTGCTGCGCCGGGACCGGAAGTTCAGAACGAAGGCCGAGGCCTTCCACTACATCCGAATCACCGTTCTGAACACAGCTATTGATTGCTACCGGCGGCTGAGACGACAGCGGAGAGTCCAGACCAACGAGATCGCCGAGGACGTCCTGCCCGACGACGAGAGTTACAGCCCGCTTCGTCTCCTGATGCAGAAACAGGAAACTTGTGCGCAGGATCGTCTGCTCACGGAAGTCAGGAAGGCCCTGAACGGTCTCTCGGCCCAGGATCTGGACGCGATCTCGGTCTTCTTCGACCGCGGGTCGAGTCGGACGATGAAACAGGCCTGTCTCGAACGGGGGGTCGCCTATTCGACCCTGCGCGGGAGAATGCTCCGAAGCATCGACCGTATCCGGCAACATCTCAGGACGAGAGGAGTCGAAGGGTTCGATTCCGAGGATGGCGAATCATGAAGTGTGATGAAGTCCCCTTGCTTGAACTGATCCGTGGAGAGTTGGATCGAGAGGCCGCATCCAGGATGACGTCGCACCTGGAAGCCTGCCGGACCTGTCGGGAGAGGGCAGTGGTAATAGCCGTGCTCGAGACCCGGCCGGAAATTCTGCGTCCTTCCGGGCGGTTGCGGCCCGCCTACCTGGCAGCAGCCGCGTTGGCCCTCGCCCTGCTGGGAGGGGGGCTGGCATTCTGGATCATCGGGACCGTCGGTGGCGTGAACGATGCCACCATGATGGCCACCAGTCAGCCCTATCCCCTGGTCCCGCTGGTGACCAGGGGCGGGCCAGGACCTTCTCGCGTTGAGTCCCGGGAAAAGGCGTACGATGAGTACCGGGCGGGTCACTTCGAAGCGGCCGCTCAACTGCTGCGGAGGCTCCCTCTCGGAGCCGATAATGAGTTCTACCTGGGCGTTTCCCTGTACCTGTCGGGGGATCCGGCTGAGGCGCGGGAGCACTTGGCCGCCGCGGAGCGCTTGTCGGAGCGATGGCGGGAGCCGGCGCGCTGGTATCTGGCCAACGCCGATCTCAAGCTGAACCGGATAGACGAGGCCAAAACCGCTTTCGAGGAGGTCCGGGAGCGAGGAGGCGAGTTTTCCAGCGAGTCCGCCCGGATTCTCGAGCGCCTGCGCAAGGCGGGGTCATGAGGGTGGCGGTCCAGGTCTCGGTGTCGGCGGCGGTGGTTGTTTTCCTGGTAGCCGAAGTCGTGACTCTTTCAGGCGGTACGGTCCGTTCCGATGGTGTGGCAGTCGGACTATACCGACGCTCTCCGCGAGAGGCCCACCACTTTCTGAAGCGGCGCTTCCTGCAGGGAGATCGGGTTGCGTCCCTGATTCTTCCCCTTGAGCGGGAGACAGGCGATTTCTCCTTTTCGACGCTGAAATCATCGGACACCATGATTCTCGAGGCAATGCACCTGCAGCAGGAGGCCCTTCGGGCCTGGGACGAGCAGGATCGAGACAGGGCCCTGATTCTGTACGGCCGTGCCCGGAATCGGCTTCCACCCGTTGAGGGCCTGACGGAGCGAGGCTTCTGCAGCTACTTCCAGGCTGAGATCCTCTCTGAACAGAGTCGGCATCACGAGAGCCTCGGAAAGGCAGAAACCGCTCTTCAGGAGCTGGATGGCGAACCGTTTCTCTATCTCACTGCTCTTTTGCACCAGAGTCGTGGCTTTTCTCTCTGGTACCTGGACCGCCTCGCAGAAAGCATCGTGGCCTTCGGAGCCGCATTGGAAATCTGGTTGCGGATTTCCTGCCGTGAGGGGATCCTGGCTGCCTGGAATAACCTGGCCGCTCTCTACGAGGAGTTGGGAGTCAACGACCGAGCGCTGTCGTGCTACCTCGAATCCCTGGCTTTGCTTCGCAATGACACGGCCAAAGAAGTGAGAGGAGTTCTTCTGCTCAACTTCGCCGGGTTTCTGCACCGCACCGGTGACCGGCCCGGAGCCCGCCGGTTCCTTGAGCTGAGCCGTAACTACCGGATGGTTGACCCTGGTGAGTTCCTGCTCACCGAGGCAGAAATTACCGGCAATCCCGCCGGGCTGGTCGAGTTAGGCGACAGCGAGCCCTCGTACACAATCCGTCGCCTTTTTCTCGAGGCGCAGATGAACACGATGCTGAATCGACCGGCCGTGGCGGAAAAACTCCTCGTGAAGGCACTGGAGACGGCAAGAGAAGGTGGGTTGCCGCTTTACGAACGGAAGGCAACGATTCGGCTTGCCCAGGTACTCGAATCACGGGAGAAGTGGCATGAAGCCGAATGCCTGTACAGCACCCAGCTCGAACGCGCCGAAATGCTGCTCAACCTGGACGCAACCTTTCCCTTTCGACGGGCGTATTCACCACTCCTTGACGGCTGGGTCCGAAGCCTGGTCCGGCAAGGGCGCAGCGCGGCGGCGCGCCGACTTATTCACCGCGACGCCCGCCTGCGCCGGCTCAAGGTTCTCCATTTGCTCGACACCCTTCAAAAAGAAGGCCTTCCGTCCCGCTCCGGGGCAGGGGAAACCGGAGCCACGATCGAGGCATTACGCTGGTCTTCGCTGGAGCTCCCCGAGATGGAGCTGGCTCAGGGGCCCTCGATTCCGGTCCTCCCGGATACGGCTCTGCTCGAATTCTGGCCTGATGGAGACAGGGCATACATCTGGCTTGATCGAGTGTCCGGGAGCCGGTTCTTCACGGTTTGCGCGACCGAAAGCCTGGACCGGCTGGTGTCCGCGGTTGTCCGCCCTCTGCAGCGGGCTGATCGCTACTTACCTCAGCCACCTCCTCCGGAGATATTACGCGAGCTTTCCACTATCCTCGTTCATCCCGTCGAAGATTTGCTTCGGGTTTCGCGCCTGCTGATCGTTCCTCACGGGGAACTGGAGCGGGTCCCCTTCGAGATGCTGACGATGGGGGATGGGACGCTCCTGGGCAAACGATTCATCACGGCATACCTGCCCGCAGCTGACCCGGCCTTCTCTCGAGAGTTCCCGGTAAGGGAGGCGCCCCTCGCGCTGCTCTCAGGAGAACTGAGCGGTCGTTCCGGCGAGAATCTGGAGCTGGAGTTCTTTCGAAGCCTGGATCCCCGGCCCAGGATTATCCGGGGATTCGAAGAATGGG
Organism: uncultured Acidobacteriota bacterium; assembly: GCA_963777605.1. Lineage (GTDB taxonomy): Bacteria > Acidobacteriota > UBA6911 > RPQK01 > JAPXNP01 > CAVZRV01. The sequence continues at coordinate 496,831 of CAVZRV010000011.1, read as the reverse complement.
CCGGGCCGAGGAAAGCCCATTGGATCCACTTGGGCACTCACCTGGACCCTGATGAACGGTTCTGGCAACTCTCGTCCCTCGGAGGAATGAGGGTCGTCGACCTCTTGCAGGAGCCGATCGAAACCGAACTGCTCTCCCTGGCGGCATGCGAGGGTGCCGGAACGGGAGCGGCCGGGCCTCCCTACTGGCTGGGGATCTCGGAGCTGCTCCTGGCGCGGGGCGCCCAGTCTCTGGTGGTTTCGCGCTGGCAGCTCGATGAGCGCTCGATTCCCATCTTCCTCGATCTGTATGCTCGGGCCGGTCGAGGAGAGCCGATTTCCAAGGCCCTGGCCGATGCCCGGAACCGATTCCTGGAGGATGCCGGGCGGGACCCGGCCCTGCGGCACCCATTCTTCTGGGCAGGGATAACCTACGTCGGGTGGCCCCAGCGGACGCTGTCAGGAACCCCCCAGCCAAAAAGTTCGAAGCCTCTTCAAAGTCTGTTGTTGCTTTCGGCGATTCTGGCGGGCCTGATTTGGGGCGGGACGCGGGTTCTCAGGTGCCTGAACGAACGTGCCTCCCGGTCCCCTCTCAGTCGCTCCGACGGGGCGAATGCACTCGGTCGGCGGGCTGATTTCGATCGAGATCGCCTGAATCTTGCTCCGGAGCGAGCTGCAGCAACAGGAGCACGCCGTCACCGGCGTTGAGTCTACGAGTAAGGACCATCCCTGCGGGGATGAAGTCGAGGGGCTGTTTCTTGAAAATCTCGAGGATCAGAATTGTTTCAGCCCCGAATCCGGGCCAGCGCTCAAGGCGTTTGAGCAGTTTCGCGTAGAGGGGATAGGCGTAGGGGGGATCGAGAAAAATGAAGTCAAGCGGGGTCTCGGCCGGAAACCGCTTCAGAAACGCGAAGGCGTCCAGTTCGTGCAACTCCCAGCCGCGGTCGATTTCCAGCGTCGTCAGATTTTTTCGGATCGCGCGGGCCGACGCGCGGTCGCGTTCGTTGAAGATGACTTTCTCGGCTCCCCTGCTGAGTGCTTCGATTCCTATCGCACCCGTACCCGCAAAGAGGTCCAGCCACGCTGATCCGTTCAAACGGCCTTCGAGAGAGGCGAAAAGGCTCTCGCGCAAGCGATCCGTGGTCGGCCTCGTCCCTTTTGGAACGCCGCTGAGACGGCGTCCGCGCAGCCTGCCGGCGATGACTCTCATGTTCGCGTCCTCCCAGATTGATTGACCATCTTCTTCCTACCCTACCTCAGCCAGATGGTACCGCTCGCGCCAGGCGTCAAGCATCTGCTGCAGAGTCCCCCCGGGATTTCGCGAGGACTCCAGCTGGTTTCGAAGGTAGAGATCGGCTTCCTGGCGAGCCAGTTCCAGCAGTTTTCTGTCGCGGAGGATGTCCCCAAAGAAGAACTCCGGGACCCCCGACTGCCTGGTCCCGACGAATTCTCCAGGACCCCGGATCTCCAGGTCTTTCTCGGCAATCTCGAAACCGTCGCTGGTCCGCCGCATGACCTGCAGCCTTTCGTACGCTTCCGGCGTGGAGACGCGATCGACCATCAATACACAGATGCTGTCGTGGCTCCCGCGGCCGATACGGCCCCGCAACTGGTGCAACTGGGACAGCCCAAATCGTTCCGCATGCTCGATCACCATCAGGCTCGCATTGGGGACGTCGATGCCCACTTCGATCACCGTAGTGGAAACCAGGATTTTGAGCTTGCCGGTGAGAAACTCAGCCATCAACTCGTCCTTCTCCGCGCTCTTGAGCCGGCCGTGCATCAGGCCGATCCCGAAGTCGGGGAACACTTCTCGGGAGAGGGTTTCTGACATCGCGGTGGCTGCCTTCAAATCAGACTTCTCCGATTTCTCGACAAGCGGGTAGACGATGAAGACCTGTCGTCCCTGTTCGACCGATCTTCGAATCAGTTCGTAAACCTCTTCACGGCTCTGCTCCGCCTTGATGACGGTCTTGACGGGCCTTCGCCCCGGCGGCAGCTGGTCCAGGACCGAAACCCGGAGATCGCCGTAGACGGTCAATGCCAGGCTGCGCGGAATCGGGGTAGCGGTCATCACGAGGGTGTCCGGGCGGATCCCTTTTTCCATGAGGCGGGACCTCTGCAGAACACCGAAGCGGTGCTGTTCGTCAATCACCACGAAAGCCAGGTTACTGAACTCGACGCCCTGCTCGATGAGCGCGTGCGTTCCGATCAATAGATCGACCTCTCCGGCCTTGAGCCGTCCGAGGATCTCTTTTCTCTGTCTTCCCTTAATGCTCGAGGTCAGGAGCTCAATCCGATAGGGCAAGCCGGAAGTGAACGAGGAAATTCCCCGATGGTGCTGTTCGGCAAGAAGTTCAGTGGGGGCCATGAGGCAGGTCTGGCAGCCGTTTTCAATGACCAGGGCCATCGAAAGCAGGGCAACAATCGTCTTCCCCGAGCCCACGTCACCCTGGAGCAGCCGATTCATCGGACGGGATGACATGAGGTCGTCGGCGACTTCACGCAATACGCGTCGTTGAGCCTGGGTCAGGGGGAAGGGAAGGATCGACCGGAGCCGGTTCCTGATACCCTCGTCTACCACGATGTGATGGCTCTTCCTGGTCTCCTCCCGCTGTGCCTGGAGGGCGAGAATTCCCAGTTGGAAAAAGAAGAACTCCTCCAGGATCAGTCTCTGAAAGTGGCGGGTTGCGTGGCAATCGAGCTCCGTAATCAGCGCTCCAACCGTTGTCCCTTCGCCGGGACCGGGAAAGTGAACCTGCCGCAAAGTCTCCGCAAGCCCGGGCAGGTTTCTGCGTTTCTTGATCGAATCGGGCAGCGGGTCCGGCAGTTCCTCGGGGAGGTTTGCCAGCAGCTGAAAGATGATCTGGCGGATGACCCGGGTCGTCAGCTTCTCGATGCGCCGGTAGATGGGTACGATTCTTCCAGTGTGGATCGCTTCGTCCTGTTCGCTGCCGGCAATTTCGAAGTCGGGGTTCAGCAGAACCAGCGTCTGCGAGTATCGATCGAAAGTGGGGATGCCGAAGAAAATCACCTTCTGTCCCTGTTCGAAAACCCGTGCCAGGTATGTCTGGTTGAAAAACTTGACGGAGATTGAGCCGGATTGGTCACGGACGATCAACTCGAAGATCTTGAAATCTCTTCTACGGGTCGAGTAGTCCCCGGAAACCAGGACGGTGGCTTCGATGACTGCTGCCTGGTCCTGCCGGAGATCCTTGATCTGCATGAAGCGCGTCCGGTCTTCGTAACGCATGGGGACGTAGCGGAGCAGGTCGCCGGCCGTCTTGATGCCCGCCTTGGCGAGGATTTTCGCCCGCTGTGGACCGACTCCCTTGAGATACTGAACCTCGCTGTCCAACGTCACCGGCATTTCTCCTATCCTCGTTATCCCCAAGGCCTGGAGTCAAGCTCGTGGTTCCCGGTTGGCCTCGGCAGATCGAATGAGGGCGGACCGTGGCGAGCCCCCTGTGCTATATTGACCTCCGTGACGCCCTCACGCGCTGTAATCCTCCTTCTTTGTCTATTTACGTGTGGATGTGGAAAATCGCTCGAGAAGCAGACCCGGAACCAGGTGAGAACCCTGGCCGGAGCCGATTGGAAGAAGGGTGACATCACTGTCTCCAACGTCAGGCATCAGGGGGACTACGCCGTGGCTGATGTGACCGTCAAAACGGCGATGAAGCTTCGGCGGGAGGGTTCGAAGTGGGTTCTGGACGAGGTCCGGCTCGACGATCGGCGATGGGAAAGCGTAGACCGAATTGTGGCCGCCCTGGAGGCGGCTCGGACTCGTGACACCGAAAAGAGCCTCAACGCGATATCCCAGGGCATTGCCGAATACCGATCGGCCCATGGGAAGATCCCGCAGGTCAAGAACTTCGACAAGTTGATCGACGTGCTCAACCCGCGCTACCTGGACCGGGTGATCCGGATCGACGCCTGGAGCAGTGACTTCTCCTACAAGGCGCTCGATTCTCAACATTTTGAACTGAGGTCCCCGGGGAGCGATCGCCGGTTCGGCACCGCGGACGACTTGCTGGCAGGCAACAATGAAAAGTAAGTTTCTCTTTTTCTTTGGATTCGTTCTGTTGGCCGTGGCGATTCTGCCTTTCACTCGGAGTCGCACGGCCGCGCCTGAGTGGAACCGGGACAGTGGTACCGCGCTGGAGCAGGCGCGCAGCGAGAGCAAGCCTGTGCTGGTGTTTCTCTACACGGACTGGTGTACCTACTGCAAGCAGATGGACGGCAAGACCTTTTCTGACGCCGGCGTCATCGATGAACTGGGCAGGAAGTTCGTTTGGCTGCGTCTCAACGCTGAAACCGATGCCCAGGGGATCGAAATGCAGCGTCGTTTCGGAATCAACGGTTTCCCGACGATTCTCTTTCTTGATCCGAGCGGGCGGGAATTGAACCGGATCGCAGGATTCGTGCCCCCCGATCAGTTTCGCGGCCGGGTAGAGGCGATCCTCGGAAGCAAGGGCATCTAACCTGAACCTTCAATTTGGATAGATTGGAAGAAATGGATGAACGGGCGGGTTCGGGTGCAGTGTAATCCAGGCAGCCTTGCCTGAGAGGTCGCCCGGGCAGCCTGCCCGGCGATTTTCGTTCCGAAAGGAGCCGTCGCCGACCACGAAATTGAAACGCCAAGACGCCAAGTTCGCGAAGGGGATTATGTTGAAAACAAGGGATTTCTTAGCGCCTTCGCGTCTTTGCGGTTCAAAACACCCGTGGCAAGTTTCACTCTCTGAATGATCCGCGGAGGCCTCAGGAGTGGGGTTGACCTGGATCAGAGGAGGTGGCCCATGCGCTCTTTTTTGGTGCGCAGGTAACGGTCACTCAAGGGGGACGACGGGATGATCAGCGGGACCCGTTCCAGGATCTCGATTCCAGCCTCTTCCAGCGCCCTCAACTTCTCCGGGTTGTTGGACATGAACCGGATGCGGAGTGCTCCCAGGTACTTCAGAATCTCGGCCCCGAAATGGTAGTCGCGCAAGTCAACGTCGAATCCGAGTTGCAGGTTGGCGTCAACGGTATCAACACCCTGATCCTGAAGTTCGTAGGCCCTCAGCTTGTTGATTAACCCGATGCCACGCCCTTCCTGCATCTGGTAGATGAGGACTCCCTGGTTGGCTCTTCCAATTGCTTTGAGCGCATGCTCGAGTTGGTCGCCGCAGTCGCAGCGCAACGAGTGCAGCGTGTCTCCGGTAAAACACTGCGAGTGGATGCGGACCAGAGGGGAATCGTCAATAGGGGGTTCCCCGTTGACCAGGGCAACCGATTCCTCCCCGTTCTGCAAGTTCTCGAAACCGTATATTGAAAATACCCCATAGCGCGTTGGAAGGGTCGATTTTACAACGGCTTCGGGATCCAAAATCGCTCGATCCATCCCCCAAAGTATAGCACGCGGGATCTCTCCCAAGCCGCGCCTGGAGCGGGCTTGCGCGGGGGATCATGATAGTCTGTTACGCCTTTTCCAGCGAGGAGTCGTACCTGTTTGGAATAGTGAAGTAAAAGAGCCGACCGCGACTTGAGCGAAGGCCTTGGCGGGTCGCCCGGACAAGATTGTTGAAACGACGTAAGGGAGACGATGTTGATGGAGTTGGCTGACCCGGTGACATTTGAGGTTTTGGGAGTGGGTGATGCGTTCAGCTTCATCCACTACAACACGAGCTTCCTGCTGACTTCCGGGAATGGGAGACTGCTGATCGACGGTCCTCCGGGGCTGTTTCGAATCCTCCAGGAGCGGGCAGTATCTCCCGAGTCGATTGAAAACGTGATTCTGACCCACATCCATGCCGACCATGCCGCCGGTATGGAGGCGCTCCTTCTCTACCGCAGATACCGGTTGGGCCGCAAGACTCGTCTCTTCACTTCCGAACGGGTGATGACTTCGATGAGGGAGGGCTTCTTTGGCTCGTTCAAAGACAGTTTTACGCCGGACCTGAGACAGCTTGTGAAGGGCTCGCTGGAGGACTACGTCGATTTTCACCCTCTCGGTGAGACCGTGCCGACAGAGGTTCTTCCCAACGTTGAAGTCGACATCCGCCACAACTGGCATCCCGTTCCCACTCTGGGCCTGAAACTGAAGATCTACGAAACGGTGGTGGGAATCAGCGGGGACCACTGCTACCGCCCGAATCTTCTCGAGGAACTGGTTCGGGAGGGGAAGATCACCCGGGCGGAATTTGATAGGATGGCCGGTTCCTGGCTCTGGGAGTCGGATGTGATCTACCACGAAGCGACCCGTGAAAGTGGCGGTGGACATACAATCGAGAAAGATTTGCTTTCACTTTCGGAGCAAGTTAGGAGTAAGCTCAGGATAGTGCACGCCCCGGATGGATTTGAAGCCGGTTCCATCCAGTTGGCGGCTGAGGGGGAGCAAGTCGTAATTTTCCCTAAATGGAAATTCGAGATTAGACCTTCACACCCTTGAGGTTCCTGTAGGTCTGTGCTACCACATTAGGATGTCCCGTGCGCCGGAGTGGCGCTGCGGGAGACTTAAGGAGGAGAGAGAAGAATGCAAGACACACCGCAAGGTTCCGGACAATCGCAAGGACCGAAGACGCCGCCGCCTCCAAGCACTCCGCCCCCGCCGAGCACGCCGCCGCCTCCGGCCGGCACTGCGGGCGGTGGGTCACAGAACCGAACCATCATGTTGATCCTGGCCTACCTGGGAATCCTGGCCCTGATTCCGTTGCTCACCGAAAAGGAAGACGCGGAAGTGCAGTGGCATGCCAAGCACGGCATCGTGTTGATGGTGACGTGGATTGTGCTGTGGATTGTCCTCTTCATCGTCGCCATGATTCCGGTTGTGGGGCAGGTTGTTGGGTGTCTCCTGTCGATCGTTCTCCCGTTGGCCATCCTCGCCGTGCACATCATCTGCATCATCAAGGCGATCAACGGAGAACGTTTCCGGCTGCCCGTGATCTCGGATTTTGCCGATCAGTGGAAGTAGTTTCCACCGACCGTAAGCGCAAACTTCTTTGGGGTGGCGCAGTCTTGGTCTTCGCCACCCTGTTCACCCTGACTCCCTACCCGCTCCGCGGCGAACTCGCGGCGATTCACCTCTACCAGAGAGTTCTCTCCCCGTACATGGGCTATGTCGCCCACTGCCGTTTCCAACCGACCTGCTCTCACTATGCCGTGGAAAGACTGGAGGCGGATGGGTTCTGGGCCGGGAACGCCAGGATCGCCGTCCGGCTTTTCATGTGCTCTCCGATTGGCTACCTGATCGACCTGTTCAGAGGGTCGGCCCCGTCCAGCGTTTCATCCACGGGATAGGGAAATCGAGAACATCGAGGGCTCTACCAATTGCGTGGTTGATCAGATCGTCGATGGTCTCCGGACGATGGTAAAAGGACGGAATTGGAGGCGCCACGATCGCACCCATTTCGGTGACTTCGACCATCCTCCGCAGGTGTCCCAGGTGCCAGGGGGATTCCCGTGGCAGGATTACCAGCTTTCTCCGCTCCTTGAGGGTGACGTCCGCCGCCCGGGTAAGGAGGTCTTTGCTCATCGAGGTCGCGATGCATGCGAGCGTGCTCATCGAGCAGGGGGCGACGATCATCCCAGCGGTCTTGAATGACCCGCTGGAGATCGGGGCCGCCAGGTCGTCGGCTGAGTGAACCACGTCCGCCAGACGTCCGACCTGCTCCGGGCTCATCCCGGTTTCGAGTTCGATGGTTCGCTCCGACCCCCGGGTGCAAACGAGGTGAGTCTCCACCTCGGGGACCTGTCGGAGCAGTTCCAGTGTTCTGATTCCGAAGAGAGGGGCGGACGCCCCGGAAATCCCTACGATGAGACGCTTTGGTGACATGGGTGAAGTTTAGCTCAAAGTGGGAGAGAGATTGCGGGGGATGGGATTCGTGGGACGTATCGGAACTCGTAGGACATGGGACCTGGGGGATATGGGACGTCGTCGGCTCCCATTGAAAAACACGGGTCAACCTGTGAGGATGGTGCGATGGTTTGGTATCGCAGGCTGCACTGGCAGATCATTGCAGGACTGCTCCTGGGAACAATTTTCGGTGTAGTGGCGGCGTACGCCGGGTTGAGTGGCTTTACAGCTGACTGGGTGGCTCCTTTCGGGACCATCTTCATCAACCTGCTGAAGCTGATTGCTGTGCCCCTGGTCTTGACCTCGCTCATCGGTGGCGTGGCGTCGCTGTCCGATTTGAAGAAGCTGTCTCGAATCGGTGGGAAGACGGTTGCCATCTACCTGGGTACAACAACAGTGGCCGTGACCCTCGGGCTGGTGATCGTCAACATCCTTCAGCCCGGGCACCAGGTTCCGCCCCAGATGAGGCAGGAACTGGAAACCGCCTACCGCCAGGATGCCGAGTCCCAGACCTCCCTGGCCGAAGAGCAGCGAAGGAGAGGGCCCCTGAGTCCGATCGTCGAGATGGTTCCGGATAACTTTTTCGGTGCCGCCTCGGAAAACCGCAACATGCTGCAGGTGGTCTTCGTGGCGATCCTGATTGGGGTCGGCCTGATCCAGTTGAAACACTCCCAGGCCAAACCGATCCTCGACCTGATTCATGCTCTCAACGAACTGGTCATCCGGCTTGTGGACCTGATCATGCTGATGGCTCCACTGGGTGTCTTCGCCTTGATTGCTTCCACCATTACGTCGATTGCGGGGAATGACCTTCTCCGCGTGCTTCATTTGCTCGGCGCCCTGGGGTACTACTGCCTGGCCGTGGTCGGAGGATTGCTGATCCACACCCTGATCACATATCCCCTGCTCCTGAGATTGTTCAGTCCGATGGACGTGATGACGTTCTTTCGGGGGATGGGGCCGGCTCAGTTGGTGGCATTCTCGACGAGTTCATCGGGGGCGACTCTCCCGGTGACCATGGAGCGCTGCCGCGAGAAGTTGGGCGTCTCCGATGAAGTGGCCTCGTTCGTGTTGCCTCTTGGGGCGACCATCAACATGGATGGGACGGCCCTCTACCAGGCTGTCGCGGCGGTATTCATCGCCCAGACCGTGGGTATGGACCTCAGCCTGTCTCAGCAGGTGACGATCATTTTGACTGCCGTGCTGGCCTCGATCGGAACTGCTGCCGTTCCGAGTGCCGGAATTATCATGCTGGTCATCATTCTGGAGGCGATCGGGGTTCCGAGCGCCGGTATGGCGCTGATCCTGGGTGTTGACCGGATCCTCGACATGCTGCGGACCGTGACCAACGTGACCGGAGACGGAACGGTGGCCGTTGTGGTAGCCGCGTCCGAGGGAGCGCTTGGCGAACCGGATCTCTCCGAGGAAGCAGACCACATCCGGGTGGCTGCCTCGGAAGAGTAGAATAACTGCCCGGTGGATTGCGGCCGTTCGTTCGGAACGGTATCTGCTGCAGGTCCCGATCGCTCGGCATTGATTTCGGCGACAATCTGGGACGGTTATCCTACCTCCGAACAATTCTGTGAAACATTATTGAATGAGCTTCGTGTACATGAGCCAGTAGGAGGCGCATCTTGATGAGATTTGGGCGGTGGATTTTCTTGATGATGATTAGCGATTTTTCCAGTAACTGCGATGGCGGCGAATAAAGCCGCGACGGCTTCAGCGAAAACACTTGAATCCGGGATTGATTTTGACGGGTTTGACAAGTCTGTCCGTCCTCAGGACGACTTCAATGCATACGCAAACGGCGGCTGGATTGGCAGGACCGAAATTCCGGCCGACAAGCCCTATTATGGCGTATTCACTCAGTTGCGCGATCTCAGCGATGAGCGGACCCGGGCCATCATCGAGGAACTTGGCGGCAGGGCCGATCTTCGGGTCGGATCCGAAGAACAGAAGATTGGTGACCTGTACGCCAGCCTGATGGACGAGGCACTGGCCGAGAGACGGGGCGCCAACCCGCTCCTGGAGCAGCTCGGGAAGATTGACGCCATTGCTTCGCGCTCGGGGCTGGTCGAGAGAATGGCGGAAATGGAGAAGGCGGGCATCTACGGTCCGGTGGCCCTGTTCGTCAGCATCGATTCCGGGGACTCGACCCGCTATGCAGTCTATCTGACCCAGGCCGGACTGGGATTGCCCAACCGTGACTATTACCTGAAGGAAGGAGCCAAGTTCGACACGATCCGCGCCGAATATCCGAAGTACGTCGCGCGCCTCTTCGAGTTGGCGGGGCTTGATGATGGTGCCGGGCGAGCCCAACGCATTTACGACCTGGAGCATGGCATTGCGGAAGTGCAGTGGGCACCCGAAGACAACCGTGATGTTTCCAAGACCAACAATCGCGTTGAGGTCTCCGAGTTGACCTCGGTTTCGGACAAGATTGACTGGACCGTGTTTCTCGGAACGGCGGGGGCGACGGGCGAAAAGACCGTCTTCGTCCGGCAGCCCAGTTACCTGGAGAAGCTGGGCGGAATCCTCGAGGAGACCGACCTCGAGACTTGGAAGGATTACCTCAGATTTCACGCCATCGACGATGCCGCCCCCTGGCTTTCAAAGGACTTTGCCACGGCCAGTTTCGACTTCAATGGCCGCCTCATCAATGGCTTGCAGGAGCAGCGTCCCCGGTGGCAGCGGGCCGTTCAGGCTGTCAACGGTTCGCTTGGCGAGGCCGTGGGCAAAGTCTACGTCAAACGGTATTTCCCGCCGGAAGCCAAAGCCCGCATGACCGAGCTGGTTGAGAACCTGCTCAAGTCCTACCAGGTCAGCATCCAGAATCTGGACTGGATGAGTCCCGAGACGAAGGCGAAGGCCGAAGAGAAGCGCGCGAAGTTCACCTACAAGATCGGATATCCCGACGAGTGGCGCGACTACTCAGGTTTGGAGATCCGCAGGGATGATCCCACCGGCAACCTGGTCCGGGCGGCGGAGTTCGAATACGACCGGGATATTCGAAAACTTGGTGGTCCCGTGGACCGGAAGGAGTGGGGAATGACGCCTCAAACCGTCAACGCCTACCACAATCCACGCCTCAACGAGATCGTCTTCCCGGCAGCGATTCTGCAGCCTCCCTTCTTCAATCTCGCAGCCGACGATGCCGTCAACTACGGGGCCATCGGAGTGGTAATCGGTCACGAAATGGGACATGCCTTCGACGATCAGGGTCGCAAGACGGACGCCAACGGGAATCTGCGCGACTGGTGGACTGATGCCGATGCCAAGGCGTTCCAGGAGAAGGCCCGGATGCTGGTGGACCAGTACGGCCAGTACAGCCCGGTGGAAGGGCTCCACGTGAACGGCCAGTTGACTCTGGGCGAGAACATCGGGGACCTGACCGGAATTACGATTTCCTACCAGGCCTATCACATGTCGCTCAATGCCGGGGCTGGCCCCCGTAATCGACGGTCTCACCGGCGACCAGCGCTTCTTCATCGGCTACGCGCAGGTGTGGAGGTCGAAGGCCAGAGAGGAATTCCTGCGTCGCCAGGTGCTGACCGATCCCCACTCCCCTGCCCAGTTCCGGGCCGCCGGACCGCTGCGGAACTTCTTGCCGTTCTATGCGGCCTTCGACGTCCAGGAGGGTGACGGAATGTACCTCCCGCCGGACAAGCGGGTCAGCATCTGGTAGGACCGTCCCCGGTGGTCTTGCAGGGGAAGATTCAGTAGATGGGACGGCCATCGGATGCCGCTATTTTCGTAGGATCGCTCTGATCGGTGAGGCTTCCCCTCCGGCGATTCGGAGGGGAAGGGCGATCAGTTCATAAGTGCCTTCGGGGACATGTCCCAGGACCAGGTTTTCGAGAATCAGGACTCCGGCCCGGCCCAGGGTACGATGGGCGGGAAGTGCGCTGCTCGAGAACTGGTCCATCGAGGGTGTGTCGGTGCCGATCAGGACGATACCCCGTTCCACCAGGAGTTTCGCGGCCGACGCGGAAAGGTAAGGGAAATCCTCGGGAAAGTCATTCGGGTTGCGATCCGGCATCGTCTTCATCAAGATCCGGCGAGTCGACTCCGAGAATTTGCCTTCCAGGTGTTTCGGCAGTACTTCGGTGACGCCGGCCAGATCAATGACCAGAGCGGAACCGATCCCACGGGACAGGTCGATCGCGTCGATGGAAGCCCCGTCGGGCAGGTAATGGAGTGGCGCGTCCATGTGGGATCCGGTGTGCAGACTCAACCGAATACTGGAGAGATCGTAGTTGGCGCCCTCAGACTGGCGCATGCTGCGCTCGATATGGAAGGGGACGTCCCCGGGCCAGACTGCGATTTCGGGCGTCAGGGGGGGAGAAATATCGTAGATCATGGGCGAATCTCCTTCACTCGGACAGCGACTTGATCTCCTGGACCACCGAGTCGATCTCGTCCAGGGTGTTGTAGAAATGGGGGGCGATTCGGATGCCGAAGTCACGACGGTAATCGACGTAAAATCCGCGTTCGACCAGTTTTCGGGCGACGGTTTCCGCACCGGGCGGCGTCAGCGTCACATGTCCCCCTCGGACAGCCGGGTCCCGGGGGCACCGCACTTCGATACCGACCCGGTCGGCCTGGTCGATGACTCGATTCGTCAGGGTCGTCGAACGTTCGCGAATGCGCTCCACACCCACCCGGAGAATGGTCTCAACTCCCGACGTGGCAGCGTAGAGCCCGGGCACGTTGGGGGTCCCGCTGAGGAACCGGTAAGCACCTGAAGTCCATGCCATCTCTTCTTCGAACGCGAACGGATCCTGGTGGGCGAGCCATCCAGTGAGCCTCGGGGTCAGGGTTCCGGAAAGTCTGGGATTTACCCAGAGAAAGGCGACTCCGGGGCCGCCACAGAGCCACTTGAGGACTCCACCAACTACGAAGTCGGGGTCGGTCTCCTTCACCGAGAAGGGAACGACTCCACACGAGTGGTAGGTATCGAGGATTACGTAGGCACCCACGGAGTGGGCTCTTTCGACGATTGCTCGAACATCCTGTATGTATCCGCTTTTGAAGAGAACGTGGGAGATGGGCACCAGCAGCGTGGTCTCGTCGATCGCGTCCAGGAGGCGTTCCAACGGCACCGTCAGCCCGTCGTCCGAGGGAACCACGTCGATCTCCAATTTGGGCTGAGACTGGTAGAAGTAGCGGACGGACGGGAAATTGAACTCGCTGTAGACGACCTTGTTCCGGCCGTCATGGCGAGGAATCGCTGAACAGGCCACCCACTCGGCGGTAGTTACGTTGGGCTGAATCGAGACTTCATCCGGGCCTGCGCCGAACAGCCCCGACAGAAGGTCGCCGAGCCGTCGCGGAAATTCCCACCAGTTGTCCGTCCAGGACTCGACTCCCCGGGATTCCCAGGCCCGGCAGTATTCCTGGAGCTGATCGCGGGTTTGCCGCGGCATTGCGCCCAGCGAGTTGTTGATCAGGTAGGTGCATTGACCGAGGATGGGGAACTCTTTGCGCCATCGAAGCACTTCGGCATGAGTCAGAGGGGCCACCATGCGGAAAAGCCTAGCACGGATGGGATCATAGCCGACCCGCGGATGGACATCCAGCCGTGAGCGTGCAACCATCACGCGATGCACCAATCGGAAGCTTTGGTCACCCACGTAGAAACCGCCATTCGGGGCAGGGCCCTGATCGTGCCTCCTGAGAAGAATCAACCTCGAAAATTCCTGTTTGGATTTCACGGGTATGCCGAAAATGCCGGGGACCAGATGGGGCGCCTGCGCCGCATGGTCCCGGCCGAAGACTGGCTTCTCTGCAGCCCCCAGGCTCTGCATCCCTTCTACACCCGTAGTGACGGACAGGTGGTTGCGAGTTGGATGACTCGGCTCGATCGGGAACTCGCCCTGGAAGACAACGTCAGCTACGTTACACGTGTATTCGACCGGGTCTTCCGGGAGTATGGTGAACCGGAAAAGCTGGTTTTGTGCGGATTTTCGCAGGGAGCGGGCATGGCCTACCGGGCTGCAGCCGCACTTGCGTCGGAATGTTGGGTCCTCGCTGTCGGCGGTGACATCCCTCCCGATGTGAGTGCCAACGCGATTTCCAGGTGTCCCGGCGTCTTTCTGTGCCGGGGCGAGCGGGACCGCCAGTATCCCGAGTCCCGCCTCGAGGCAGACCTTCAACGACTGCAGGCGAGCGGCGTCTCAACTCGAGTCGTGGTCTATTCGGGCGGGCACCAGTGGAACGAAGAGGTAGACCGCGCCGCACTGGAGTACCTGAAGGAACTGGCATGACTTGGACCCGTTACTCCAGGCCGTGACGGGCCAGGAGTGCGCTATCGGCGAGCAGTTCGGACGTGGCTCCGTCGGCGACGACCCGGCCGCCGTCCAGGACAAGGGTGCGCTCCAGAATCTGCCGGACCAGGGGGAGATCGTGGGTCGCGACCAGCACCGTCTGGGTCAGTCCACTGATTACCTCGATGATCCGACGTCGGCCTCTTGCGTCCAGGCCGGCTGTCGGCTCATCGAACGCCAGAATCGCCGGTTTCATTGAAAGAACCGTAGCGACGGCTATCAACTTCTTCTCTCCGACGCTCATCGAGTGAGGGGCGCGGGAGACGTGCTCGAGCATCCCGACGGCGGCCAACGCGGAGTTGACTCGTTCGTTGACTTCGCTGCGGGACAGGCCCATGTACAGCGGCCCGTAGGCGACGTCGTCATAGACTGTGGGTGAGAATAGCTGGTCGTCCGGGTCCTGGAACACCAGTCCTACCTGGCTGCGAATCGTCGCCAGCGTATCCTTTCGCAGGAGGGTCCCTGCAATCCGGATCTCGCCGTCACCGGCGAGGATACCGTTGAGTTGGAGAAGCAAAGTGGACTTGCCGGCGCCGTTGGGTCCGACAATCCCCACTTTCGCCCCGGAGCGGACGGCGAGCCCCACACCTCGAAGGGCCTCACGCCCATCGGCGTAGCGGAAGGTCAGGTGGCGGGCTTCGATGGCCGGAGTCAAGTCACCCTCCTGACGACGACAACGATTGCGATCAACCCCCACCAAGCCAGAAGGAGCCAGTCGAGGTTTCTGAGTCGACCTTCATTCAGGCTACGGACCGTGCCGTCGTATCCGCGGGACAACATCGCGGCGAAGATCCGTTCACTTCGATCGAGACTTCTCAGGAAGAGGCTGCCAACCATATTTCCTGCGACCCTTGCCTGCCAGAGACTAGACGGCTTTCCCGCGAGGGGGGCGCTGCGTGCCTTGCGCGCCCGCATCATGCTGCGGCCTTCTTCCGGGATCACCGAGAGGTAGCGGTAGGTCAGGCTGACTACTGCCACCAGCAGGGAAGGCATGCCGAGCCGTTGCATGGCGCTGAATAGTGATGGTGGAGAGGTGGCCAGGATGAGCAGCACGGCGGCGGGAACTGAGAGCAGGAAGCGGGCCACGAGCGTTTCGAATCGGAGAAGACCAGGCTCGGTGACCGGCCATCCCAGGAAAGGCACCGACCAGATCTCCGGACCGGGAGTCACGAATGGTACTGCCAGCAGGGCAGCCAGAAACGGGCCGGCCAGGAGGGTTCGGCGCGCGACGGCAACGAAGCCGACACGGGAAATGGCGATGGAAAGCACGAGCAGTGCAAGAAACACCGCAAACTGTCCCCACGAACCTTCCGGAATGAGGTTGACGCTGACGATGTAGAGGAGCGTGCAGAGA
The DNA here is from genome assembly GCA_963777605.1 of uncultured Acidobacteriota bacterium. Classification (GTDB taxonomy): domain Bacteria; phylum Acidobacteriota; class UBA6911; order RPQK01; family JAPXNP01; genus CAVZRV01. Next base: position 481,336 of record CAVZRV010000011.1, on the reverse strand, counting down.
AGTAGGGTCCTCGCGTCGAGTCTTCCGAGCGGAGCGAGACTGGCCGAACCTGGTGGCTGGCCGGGCAATCTCAGTCCTCCACTTTCTCGTTCAAGTTGGTCAGGGCCATGACCAGGCCGAAGACTGTGACAGTGCCGAGGATCATCGCGACAACCATCGATATGGCGGAGTGATTGAAGAGCGCAACCGTGTAGTCGGGAAACACCCCCAGCCAGGGCACCTGAGCCAGGTGATCGAATCCCGCAGTCTGGGCAACTTTCTCGAGCCCGTCCGGCGAAGAAGAAGCGAGGGGGCTGAAGAGGACCAATGCCAGGCTCCCAGTCATTCCGGCGGTGATCAGGGAAGCGGCGGCGCGTCCCTTGACCCGGGCTCCCTGCTGGAGAAGCTCGGGTCGGGAAGACTGGACCAATGAGACGGCGGCCGCAGTGACGATCCCTTCACCCAGGCCAACCAGGGCATATATGCCCGTCAATGCCGGAAGCGCAAGTTGGGTTGGGAATGTTCCCGAGATTCCAAGTTCGAGTGCGGTTGCGGCAGCCGAAACGACCACGGAGAGCCAGGCCCCGGCAAATGCCGCTACCGAGCGCCGCGAGGTTATCCTGAACACGATCGAGTAGCTGGCGTAGGCCGCAAAAACGGCCAGGGCCCCCATATTGAGGATGTTGCAACCCATCACGAGCAGTCCGCCGTCCTGGAAGAGCAGTCCCTGAATCAGCACTACCGCAGTCATCAGAAGGGTGGCCGCCCAGGGGCCCACCAGGATCGCCGCGAGTCCGGCACCTACGATGTGGCCTGATGTCCCTGCCCAGATCGGGAAATTGATGGCCTGGGCCGCGAAAATGAAGGCGGCCAGGACGCCCATGATCGGAGCGCTTTTGTCCCCTCCGGCTTGAGAAGTATGTCTCACTGCCAGAAAGGTCAGCAATGCCGCGCAAGCCCAGCCCAGAAGGGAGACTGGTGCCGATAGGAATCCGTCGGGAATGTGGAGCGCAACCACCGTTATCACTGGGCTGAATTTAACACAAAACTCAGGAGAAGAATTCCCGGACGTCGGCCGCGGCGCGGCGCCCGACCTCCCAGCTGGCGCCCATGCCGTGTCCCCCCAGACCGGCCGTCCAGTAGAATCCCTCAACCTGTTCGGCCCAACCAAGGTGAAAAGTGCCGGTGGGAGTCTTGGTTCTGAAACAGGACCATACCCTTCGTTGGAGCGCCTCCTCTAAAGCCGGCAACTCCCGGGAGATCAGCTCGGCAAGCTGCTCCGCGATCTGTGAGTTTATCGTGGGTACAAATTCTTTCAGGGCGAGCTCTTCGTCGCAGACGCTGAAGAGCAGGCCCCCGGACTCGGGGCGGAAATAGAACCCGCGGTCGATACTCCAGGCGAATGGCCAGCTCTCGTCCAGGTCTTCGAGGCCGTCCAGGACGAAAAGGTGGCGCTTGAAAGACTTCATCGGCAGCGGGGCGATCCCCGCCATCTCGGCGATCGCCGGCGCCCAGGCCCCAGCGCCGTCAACTACGACTCGCGCCTCCACGGGACCATGCTCGGTCAGAACCTTGAATCCGTCTACTGTCCGCTCGATGCCTTCGACCGGGCAACTGAGGCGGACCTGGCAATTTCCCCGCCGGGCGCCGTCAAGGTAGTACTGCAGCAACCTGGAGATGTCCATGGCGCCATCAGTCTTGGTCAAGAGTCCAGTCTCGAAGTGGTGGCCCTCCAGCAAGGGCACTCGCTCGCGTGCCGCTGCCGGAGTCAGGTAGCCGCTTTCAATGAGACTGGTATCGCGCAGCCGTTCAAGTTGATCCTCTGTGCCCAAAAGGAGGGATCCCACTGGACGATAGCCGATCGCCTCGGAGACTTCGAGGTAGCTTGCAACACTCACGGCTACGATCTCTCGGATGGTCGGATTGTCAACTGACTGGAGCACGAGTGAGGCATTTCGGCCCGAGGCGTGGTAACCGGGAATTTCCTCCCGTTCCAGAACGAGGATGGCCCCATCGAATCCGGCCCGGACCAGGTGAAATGCGGTAGAAGCCCCTGCAAACCCGGCTCCGACGATCAATACATCTGTCTTCACATGGCAGATTCTAACACTTGAGATTTCTGCTTTTTGGGGTATGTTGCCCAAACTCTGATGAAAACAGTCTTTCCCTGGATGCTCTCTACATCCCTTCTCCCATACGGTCCTTTCGCTTCCTCTCCCTCCAAGCGGCGCCTTTTGCACATTTTTCCCGCGGTCTCTTCGCACTTTTTCCCACACGTTCGTTAATACTAGATGGGGATAGGGGTTTGGCCTCCGCCGGAGGCTTTGCCCGGGGGCGTGGTGCGCCCGCCGACGGACTGGGCGCGGAGAGACGAGTCTGATATTGCTCCATTGGCGATTTCGGCAACACACCCTTTTATTTTGGAATGCTCGGCGATGGTTGAGCTCGCCGGTGATCTTGCATTCTTTTGAAGCCGGATTTGGAATACGTCGACCAGCAGCAAGTCGGTTCAAGTGGCCGGTTTCCGTCAGTCGCCGGGGACGTGTTCAGTCAGGAACTGGTCCACGAGCGAGTAGTATCGACGAATAGTCTCCGTTTGACGCCAGCCGTGTCCCTCGCCGGGAAAGAGATGGAGCAGGCAGGGAACACCGCGATTCCGGAGCGATTGGGCCAGGCAACGGGCCTGTGCAGGTGGGACGACCTGGTCCGCCTCTCCCTGAAAAAGAGCAACGGGATCGGTGATCCGGTCGGCGAGGTCGAGTGGCGAACGCTCGCGGTAAGTTGCCTTGGACTCGTGGAGTGGGCCGATCAGGGTGTCGAGGTAACACCGCTCGAACTTGGGCATGTCCCGGGTGAGCGCAAAGAGGTCGGTGACTGCATAGCGGCAAACCGCAGCCCGAAAACGGCCGGGATAGCGGGCCAGGGCAACCAGGATCGTGAAGCCGCCGGCACTTCCACCCGAGAGAACAATCCGGGCGGGGTCGATTCTCCGGCTTCGAACCAGGTAGTCGGCTGCTGTGGCGAGGTCGTCAACATCTGCCTCTCCCCATCGTCCCTCCAGGGATCGCCTGTAGGACTTTCCATAGCCGCTGCTGCCGTGGTAGTTCAGGTCAAAGACCCAATAGCCGTGCGACGTGTAAAAGTGGACGTCAAAATCGAATTCCGCCGAGGCCTGGGATTGAGGCCCTCCGTGAACCCGGATGACGGCTTTGCGGGAAGAGACGTCGGGAGCGAAAGGGGACCAGAGAAGCCCGTAGCAGGTTTCGCCGTTGTTTCCGAATTCGACTGCTTCGGGTGCTTTCAGTCCTGCGGGAGTGACGACGTCCGGAATCGAGCGGCGCAGGATTGAAACTGAGCCGCGGGGAGTACACTCCACGATGCAGGTCGGTTGCCGGGGTGAGGACGCTATCATGGCGACCGATCCGTCGGTGGGGTGGACAGCCGGCTGGAAAAGGTGGGAGTACTCTTCGATCTGCCCCTGGACCGGACGTTTGCCGCCGGTCTTCAGCGTGCAATCGAACAATTCGGTAAACCCCCGGCTGGAGCGAAGCAGCAAGATCCCTTCCGAGTCGGGCCGCCAACCGTAGGATCTCATCCCCTGAATCCAGGCCGGAGGCGCGTGTTCGGCCGCATCTTCCCATCCTCCGACTGGCGTGAGCTTTGCTGCGTCGAACAGTTCGAGGTTGAACCAGCCGGTGCGATCGCTGACGCAGGAGAGCCACCGGCCGTCCGGGGAGAAGGCAGGTTGAAAGGCGGCATCTCCCGACCCTCCGGGAAAAAGCTCTTTCAATCCAACAAGGTGGGGCGAAGGCTCGAAGTTCAGGTCCGCGACCAGGGCCCTGCTCTCCTGCCAGGGCATCCAGGGATGATCCCAGACGATCCAGGTGAGACGGTCGCCGGAAGGGCTCCATGCAGGCTGCATGCAGAAATGGGTTTCCCGGAAGAGTTCTACAACCTGCGGTTCACCGCTGGTGGAAACGAGGAGGAGCCGGTCTCGGTCTTGCGTAGACTCGACCACGACCAGCCACTTGCCGTCGGGGCTCGCCGTGGGAGCGGCGAGCGGGAACTCGGCCTCCAAAATCAGCTCAGGGGAAGTAGCCCTCAGGCCCTGCCGGAAGAGACGGCGGCCGTCTACGAAGTAGATGATCCCTTTTCGAATCGAGAAGTCGGCGCCTCCGTACCCTACCCGGGCACGTACCGACCAGTCACGGGTGAGGTCGCGCATGTGACCGTATTCCCGGGACCGGGACACCAGGGTGTTTCGGGATGAGCGTCCTTCCAACCACACAAGACTCCGGCCATCGTCGTCCCACAATACGTCCGATAGGCGATAGGCCCGAGATATTTCATCAACTGAGAGCGTTTCGTCGGCCATGGACTTCAAATGCCAGACAGTCTAGCCGATGCCGGCATTGGTTTCAGAGACTGTTGTGAAAACTGGGTTCCGAGTTGTCTGATCTCTCGGACCTGTCCGGCGCTTCCGACCCGTGAGCCAAAGCCAGGGATTCGATGGTGCCGGAACGCTCTGAGGGCAGGTCAGATCGGTCTCCTCAACCGGACTTGAACTGACCCCACAAGAATGATTATGTTCTGCGTTCATGAAGATCCATGAATTTCAGGCTAAGCAACTGTTGGCCCGCTTTGGTGTTCCCGTACCCGAGGGCCGTGTTGTTCGCAGTGGACCTGAAGCCTACGAAGTCGCCCGGCGATTCGGCGGTGTCGTGGCAGTAAAGGCGCAGATCCACGCCGGCGGTCGAGGCAAAGGTGGCGGAGTCAAGATCGCCAAGACCCCGAAGCAGGCGGAGGAATTCGCCGAGGCCATGCTGGGAATGCAGTTGGTTACCCATCAGACAGGCCCGGAAGGCCGCAAGGTTCGGGTACTGCTGGTGGAGAACGGGCTCAACATCAAGCGGGAGTTCTATCTCGGGATCATTCTCGACCGGGCCCAGGGAAAGCCTGTCGTGATGGCGAGCAGTGAGGGCGGTGTCGAGATCGAGGAAGTTGCCCGGCGGTCTCCCGAGAAGATTCTGAAGGAGCATGTTCACCCGGGATTGGGTCTGAGTGACTACCAGATTCGCAAGCTGGCTTTCAGCCTGGGGCTCAACCCGAGGGCGGTGGCTCCGTTCTTGAAGTCGCTTTTCCGGGCGTTCCTGGAACTGGATTGTTCGCTGGCAGAAATCAACCCCCTCGTGGAAACGGCCGAGGGACAGCTCGTCGCGCTGGATGCCAAGATCAACTTCGACGACAACGCACTTTTTCGCCATCCCGACGTTGTGGAAATGCGGGATTTTAACGAAGAGGATCCCCTTGAGATCGAGGCTTCCCGTTCGGGACTTAACTACATCAAGCTGGACGGGGCCGTGGGCTGTATGGTCAACGGTGCCGGGCTGGCGATGGCCACGATGGACATTATCAAGCTGGCCGGGGGAAGCCCGGCTAACTTCCTGGACGTCGGTGGCGGCGCCAGCGCAGAACAGGTTTCCAGTGCGTTCAAGATCCTGATCTCGGACCCCAGTGTGAAGGCCGTCCTGATCAACATCTTCGGTGGCATCATGCGTTGTGACACGGTCGCCGAAGGAGTGGTCGAGGCGGTCAAGGAAGTGGGGGCGACCTTCCCGGTGGTAGTCCGGCTGGAGGGCACCAACGTGGAGCGGGGCCGGGAGATCCTGAACCAGGCCAGTCTTAACTTCATCGTGGCGGGCGGCATGGCCGACGCTGCTCAAAAGGTAGTTGCTGCAGCCGCGGCAAACTAGAGGATTTACCGCCATGGCTATATGGGTGAACAAGGAAACTCGTCTGGTGGTGCAGGGGCTGACCGGCCGTGAGGGCAGCTTTCACGCCAGGCTTTGCAGGGAATATGGGACGGAGATCGTAGCAGGAGTAACCCCGGGAAAAGGCGGGACGGAACACGAGGGTGTTCCGGTCTACAACACGGTGGGCGCCGCCGTTCAAAAAGAAGGCGCCGACGCCAGCGTGATTTTTGTTCCGCCTCCGTTTGCTGCTGACGCAGTGCTGGAAGCCGTTGATGCCGGGGTCAAGCTCGTGGTCTGTATCACCGAGGGTATCCCGGTGATGGATATGGTCAAGGTTTGGAGTGTTCTGAAGGACTCTCCGACTCGCCTGATCGGACCGAACTGTCCGGGAATCATCTCTCCCGGGAAGTGCAAGATCGGGATCATGCCCGGGCACATTCACAAAGAAGGCGGCGTCGGCGTCATCTCTCGAAGTGGAACCCTCACGTACGAAGCCGTGGGCCAGTTGAGTTCCCGCGGGATCGGCCAGAGCACCTGCATTGGTATTGGCGGTGACCCGATTATCGGCACCGGCTTTATCGATGCACTGAAAGCATTTGCCGAGGACGACGAAACCGAAGCGGTCGTCATGATCGGAGAGATCGGCGGATCCGCCGAGGAAGAGGCCGCTCACTTCATTCAGCAGAATTTCAGGAAGCCGGTGGTCGGCTTTATCGCCGGGCAGACGGCACCTCCGGGACGCCGCATGGGACATGCGGGCGCGATCATTTCCCAAGGGAAGGGAACCGCCGCCGAGAAGATCTCGACGATGCGGGAGTGCGGGATAAACGTTGTCCAAAGCCCTGCGGACATCGGTGCCGCAGTTGAGTCTATGATTAAGTGAGGAATCGATGGAGCGAACACTGGGTATCATCAAGCCGGACGCGGTTCAGCGGAATCTGATTGGAGCGATTCTGGAAAAGGCGGAGTCGGCCGGGTTGAAAATCAAGGCGATGCGGTTGGCCCGTTTGACCATGGAAGAGGCCAAAGGCTTTTACTACGTTCACAAGGACCGTCCCTTCTTTGACAGCCTGACCCGGTTCATGTCGGAAGGTCCGATCGTTCTCCTGGTGTTCGAAGCCGAGGACGCCATTACGCGGTGGCGCAAGATCATGGGCGCGACCGACCCGGCCAAGGCGGATGAAGGCACGATTCGCAAAACTTTCGCGGAGAGCCTGGAGCGGAATTCCGTTCACGGCAGTGACGGTCCTGACACGGCCCGGTTTGAGATCGGCTATTTCTTCAGCGAACTAGACCAGGTCGGTTAAGTGGGTCCCGTATCTCGGGACCGGCGGCAGCAGGCATGATTTCCGAGATCGGCAAACTTCTGATTGTCGTGGGCCTGGTCATTGCCGCTGTGGGCGCGGTGCTGGTCTGGTTTCCGGGGTTGCGATTGGGGCGGTTGCCCGGCGATATTTCCTTTGAGTTCAAAGGTGGCCGCTTCTATTTCCCGGTCGTGACATCCCTGCTGGTGTCGGTGTTGCTGACCCTTCTGATCTGGCTGTTCAGATGGCTTACCGGGGGGAAATAGCCATTTCAAAGTGCGAAGTGCGAAGTGCGAAGTAAAATTCGAATTTCGTATTTCGCACTTTGAGGTGGTGGGCGATACTGGACTCGAACCAGTGACCTCCGCCGTGTGAAGACGGCGCTCTAACCAGCTGAGCTAATCGCCCTCAAGGAGAACGTATTCTAGTGAAAGGTGGAAGTGGGTGTCAAATGGATGAAAAGCGGGACATCGTTGTAGTCGGCGCGGGACCCGCAGGGTTGGCCTGCGCGATCTACGCCGTTAAGGCCGGACTGGGCTGCTGCGTCCTGGAAAAGGGCTGTATCGTCAATTCCATCTACCACTATCCAGAGAACATGACTTTCTTCACGACGGCCGAACTGCTGGAGATCGGTGACGTTCCCATGACCTCGTCGTCCGAGAAGCCGAAGCGCCTGGATGCCCTCAAGTACTACCGGCGCGTGGCCCAGCACTACGGGCTCGATGTACGCGACCAGGAGAAGGTGGTTGCGATCGATGGGAGCGACGGCGACTTTGTCGTCACGACCGAAGCTTCCTTCGGTCTCCGTCATTCATTTCCGTGCCGGAAGATCGTGGTTGCGACCGGATACTACGACAACCCAAACCTGCTCGGGGTTCCCGGAGAGGACCTCCCGCATGTCAGCCACTATTACTCCGATCCCCATCCCTATTTTCGCAAGAAAGTGGTGATAGTCGGGGGTAAGAACTCCGCAGCGATCGCCGCGCTCGAGCTTTTCCGAAACGGTGCCGATGTCACGCTGATCCACCGGGGTCACCGGGTGGGTCGCGAAGTGAAGTACTGGATCCGACCCGACTTGGACAACCGGATCAAGAACGGTGAAATCCAGGGCCTCTTCAGCACAACCGTCAAGGAGATTGGGCCCGAATCCGTCACGGTGCAGACCCCCCGGGGTGAGAAGGTCGTCGAGGCCGACTTCATCTTTGCACTGACCGGCTATCATCCCGACCCTGCCTTGCTCAGGGAGGCCGGTGTCCAGTTTGATCCGGATACTTACATCCCGGTGCACGATCCCGAAACCCTCGAAACCAACGTTCCAGGGATCTATGTCGCCGGATCGGTCGGGTCGGGGCGTTTGACGAACCGGATCTTCATCGAGAACGGACGCTTCCACGGCGAGCAGATCATTCCACACATAGTCAAGTCAAAGTAGGACCTCCGACCCGGCGGTTGTGAGATTAGCCCCGCCCCTTCGCTACGCGGAGACTATTCAAAGGTGTCAAACTCTGGGGCCAACGCCAGGCCACCGCGCCACCGCGCAGGATCATTTCCAGCCCGGCGGCAACGCCCCGGGAATGGGTGTCGAGGTGGCAATGCAGCACTGAAAGTGCGATTCAATTCCGGTGGCGGGCTGTTTCGGGTTAAACCGAAAACCGAGAATTCTGGATTGACCCCTCTTCGCTTCCGCCGGGCAAGCTGCCGGGGCGACATACCAGGCACGGCTGCCTGGATTACACTGCACCTGACCGAGATAAGCCGCGATGGCGTTCGAAGTGCCCGATTTTCGTCATTCAACAACCATTCTCGATACTCGCTTCTCGATTCCCGATTCTTCCCCCGGTCTCCGGTTGGCGGCTGCGGTCACGGAGACAAGCTCGAAGCTTGTCCTACGCTCACTCTGCTATGATGACGGCCGTTATGTATCGCGTCGCCATTGTTGGCCGGCCCAATGTGGGCAAGTCTACATTGTTCAATCGCTTGTCTCGCACCCGCCGAGCCTTGGTCGGTGACGAGCCGGGGATCACCCGTGACCGGATTTTCCAGGTCGTTTCTCTGGAAGACCGGCAGTTCGAGTTGGTCGATACCGGCGGAATCGTCCCGGACGGCAAGGAGCAGATGCCGGAGAAGGTGCTGGAGCAGGCGGAGATGGCGATTACGGCTGCCGACCTGATTCTCCTCGTCGTCGATGCCCGGGCCGGCCTCACTCCGCTCGATCGGGACGTGGCCGCATTCCTTCAATCCCGGGGGAAGGAATTCTGGGTAATTGCCAACAAGGTTGACGTGGAAGCGCTTGAAAACGATGCTTATCAGTTCGCCGAGTTGGGCAGCCCGGTTATTCTGGCCTTGTCGGCGGAGCACAACATCGGAATCGACGATCTGATCAGCGGCCTTGTCGAGCGCATTCCCGCGGGAGGAGCGGCATCTCCGGCCGGAGAAGTGAAGGTCGCCATCATAGGTCGCCCAAATGTGGGCAAATCTTCCCTGGTCAACGCCCTCCTGGGTGAAGAGCGGGTGATCGTGACCGACGTTCCCGGGACCACTCGCGACGCGGTTGACTCCCTGCTGACTTACCACGGCACCCCTTTTCGGGTCGTGGATACGGCCGGAATTCGCCGCAAAGGCAAGACCGAGTTGATGGCCGAGAAACTCAGCGTCGTGATGGCACGCAAGAACATCGAACTGGCGGACGTGGTTCTGCTCGTAATCGACGCTTCGGAAGGGGCGACCAAGCTGGACGCGAACATTGGAGGGTACGCTCACGATGCCGGGCGCCCGGTGGTGATCCTCGTGAACAAGTGGGACCTGGTCGCCAAGGACTCGCACACGATCGTGGAGATGGAGAAGGAATACCGTCTTCGCATGCGTTTCCTTGACTACGCCCCGATGCTGTTCGTGTCTGCCAAGACCGCCCAACGGGTATCGAAGATTCTCGAAGTGGCACGGTCCGCATACGAGAGCAGCCGAACCCGGGTCCCGACCGGAGACCTGAACAGCTTCATGCAAAGAGAAGTCGCCCCGATGCTTGCCCGCGACTCGTCCCAGAAGTTTCCTCTCAAATATGCCTGTCAGATCAGCAGTGCGCCTCCCACGTTCGTTCTCTTTCTGCGGGGCGGGGACAAACTTCACTTTTCGACCCTGCGCTTTCTGATCAACCGGCTGCGGAGCCGATACGGCTTCTTCGCCACCCCGATTCGGTTGATCCAGAAAACCGGGCGAAGGAAGCAGCGAAAACGTTGAGCTCCACTACTTGACACCCCCCCGGACCGTTCATATGATGGCCCCACCTTGGAAGAAGGGCCCGGGCGATGATAAAGGCAGATCTGGCTCAGTTAGTACACGAAACGCACGGTGGAATCTCGTACGGCGAAGCCCTGGAGATGGTGGATACTGTGCTTGGAACGATCAAAGAAAGCCTCGGCCGACAGGAGAAAGTCAAACTGACCGGCTTCGGCACCTTCTGTGTTATTGAGAGAAAGGCCCGCTACGGCCGCAACCCCCAGACGGGGGACCGTATTCTCCTGCCTGCCAGCCGCTATGTGACCTTTAAACCGTCACGCCTGGTTGACCTGTAAAGCGATGGCGAGATCGCGTCAGAAGCTGTTCTACAAAATCGGCGAGGTCTGCAAAATCTGCCAGATTGAGCCCCACGTCCTGCGTTACTGGGAGACCGTCTTTTCCCGCCTCAAACCGGTCAAGAATCGGGCCGGCCAGCGGATCTACCGCCGGTCGGACCTGGAGTTAATCGAATCGATCAAGGGGCTCCTGTACGAAGCGGGATATACCATCGCGGGGGCCAACCAGCGCCTGCAAGAGGAGGGCAGCGGAGGAAAGGCGGATTTGCCCCTGTTTCAAGGGGCTTTCCAGGCCAACCAGCGGCGGGCGCTCCAGGAAATCAAGCGAGAACTGGAAGGAATCGTTAGCCTCCTGGATGATTCGGGCACTGAGTCGGACTGATACTGCATACCTCCAGAATCGCCAGAGACTGTTGGTGATTCTTCAACAATGCGTAGTATTCTGGATAAACCGATGGAAGATTTGCTCGCCTTGCGGATTCCGGCGTTGGTCGTCCGGGGCATCGGTGTGCTCTGACATGTGAGGTCCAATATGAAATTCCGTGTCTCCTCAGCTTTGCTTGTAATCGTTATTACGGGTCTCGCGTGGCCCGTCCTCCTGGGCGCTCCTGCGGCAAGCCCGGATATGGAAGTCCGAGTTTGGGAAGAGCCTACGGTGATCCCGACTTACCTTGCGGGCGAACCCGAGAAGAATCCCATGTTCTACTTCGGGAGAGTCTCCCAGGGGGCGGAAGGACGAGTCTATCCATACCCGCTCTACGACACCTTGACCGGGAAGAAAGTCGACAAGACTTATCGCCTCGTCTACCTTGAGAACGAGTACATTCGAATCGGCGTACTGCCCGAGATCGGCGGGCGCATTTTCGAAGGCCTGGACAAGACCAACGGCTACCACTTCTTCTATCGCCAGCACGTGATCAAGCCTGCCCTGATCGGGTTGATCGGGGCCTGGATCTCAGGTGGCGTCGAGTGGAACATCCCTCACCACCACCGGGCGACGACCTTTATCCCTGTGCAGTATCGGATCGAGGAACACGAGGACGGCGGAAAGACGGTCTGGGTGGGCGAGCTGGAAGTTCGCCAGCGGATGCGTTGGGCAGTGGGATACACTCTTCGGCCCGGCCGTTCCTACCTTGAAGTCTCGCTGCGGATCGTCAACCGGACTCCGGTGGTGAACACGATGCTCTGTTTTGCCAACGTGGCCGTGCACACCAACGAGAATTACCAGGTCATCTTCCCGCCCAGCACCCAGTACGTGACCCATCACCACAAGCGGCAGTTCACCACCTGGCCGATCGCTACCGGCCAGTACGGGGGATGGGACTTTGGAGAAGGCACCGATGCGAGCTTGATGAAGAACCACATCTCCGCCAACTCCATGTTTGCCTGGAACTACCAGGACGACTTCCTGGCCGGCTACGACCACGGCGCTGAAGCCGGAACCATGAGCGTGGCCAACCACCACGTCGTTCCGGGAAAGAAGCTCTGGACGTGGGGGAACGGACCGCGCGGCCGGATGTGGGACAAGATTCTGACCGACAGCGACGGACCCTACATTGAGCTGATGGTGGGAGCCTATTCGGACAACCAGCCCGACTACAGCTGGCTGCAGCCCTACGAGGTGAAGTCTTTCAGCATGTACTGGTATCCGTTCCGTAACATCGGTGGGGCCAAGAACGCCAATCTGGATGCCGCGGTCAACCTGGAAATCGGCGACGACAATGTTGCCGACGTCGGGTTCTATGCGACCGCCGTTTTCCCGAACGCCGTGGTGAAAGTGACTCTGGGTGACCAGGTGCTTCACGAGGAGACGGTGGCGATCGACCCGGCCCATCCCTACACCGGCAAGGTCACGCTTCCAGCCGGTGCCGATCCGCATGACCTGCGGGCTGCACTCGTCTACGACGGCCGCGAATTGGTCGGCTACACCCCGATCCGTCTCGACAAGAAGCCGATGCCGGAACCGGTCAAAGACCCGCCGGCTCCCAGCGAGATCAAGACCAATGAGGAACTCTACCTGACCGGCCTCTGGATCGAACAGTTCCACAATGCCTCCCTGGAACCGGACCCCTACTGGGAAGAAGCGCTCCGGCGCGATCCCCTCGACGTCCGGGTCAACACGGCGTTTGGAATCAACCGCCTGAAGAAAGCGCGCTTTGTCGAAGCGGAGAAATACCTTCGACAGGCCATGGTGCGGCTGAACGAGCGTTATGCCACGCCCAAGGATGCCGAGGCGACCTACTATCTCGGCGTGGCCCTGAAGGCTCAGGGACGGTTGGACGAGGCCTTTGACGTGCTGTACAAGGCAACCTGGAATTTCGCCTGGCGCGCCCCGGCATATTATGAACTGGCGGAGATCTCCGCCGGTCGTGAAAGCTGGCTGGAAACGCTCGATCTGCTCGACCGTTCCCTCCAGGCGAACAGCCTCAATATTCGTGCCATCAATCTGAAAGCGGCTGTACTGCGTAAGCTGGGCCGGAACGCGGAGGCCCTTGAACTGCTCGACACGGCCGGCCACAATACTGACCCGCTTGACGTTCGGTCCATGGCGGAACGCTGGCTGGCATCGGGATCCCAGGGGGCCGCGGCACGAATGGTACGGACCATGAGCGCGTTCCCGGCTACCGCTGAACAGACTGCGGCCGAGATGCTCCGGTCTGGACTCTGGGACGATGGGGCCGAGGTCCTCGGGGAACTGATCCGGCACAATCCTGACTCCTCGCCGATGGTGCATTACTACATGGCGTACTTCGAGAAACGACAGGGCAAAGACGCTGCGGCTGCCCAGCAGTTGAAGGCCGCGGCCGCCGGCTCTCCCGACTACGTCTTCCCGTTCGAGTGGGAGGCGATTCCGGTTTTGGAGGCGGCCATGAAAGAGGCTCCGGAGGATGCCCGGGCTCCTTACTACCTGGGTAACCTCCTCTTCGACTGGCAGCCCCAGGAAGCCGTCAGGCTGTGGACGCACTCCTCCGAACTCGATCCGAACTTCCCGATCGTCCACCGAAACCTGGCGATCGCCTACTCCCACCAGGCGACCGGCAACTCGCTGGAGAAGGCCATCGCCGAACTGGAGAAAGCAGTCTCGCTCCCCAACCCCTATTCAATCCATTTTTACGAGCTGGACCAGTTGTACGAAGCCGCCGGTGTCGATCCCGAAAAGCGTCTCGCCCTGCTCGAAAAGAACCAGAACACGGTTCAGCTTCGGGATGACGCATTGTCGAGGGAAATCGCTCTCAAAGTGGTGATGGGTAAATATGACGAAGCCATCCAGTTGATGACGGGCCGGGAGTTTGAAGTCTGGGAAGGCGGCAGCCTGAGCGTGGCTCAATTCTGGGTTGACGCCCACCTGCTCCGGGGACGGCAGCGGCTGGAGGCGGGACAGGCCCAGGCGGCGCTGGAGGACTTCCAGGCCGCGGCGACCATCCCCGAGAATCTCCCTTCCGAGACTCGCGGCGGGGGAGTCCACGAGATGGAGACCTCGTATTGGGAGGCGATGGCCTACGACGCGTTGGGCAACCAAGGAAAGGCCCGGGAACTCTGGCAGGATGTGTCGACCCGGGAACTTCCCCGGCGGATGCGGGGTGGTTCCTCGTCCGGGCCGAGTGGATCGACCGTCCAGCTTTACTATCGAGCCCGGGCGCTTCAGCAACTGGGCCAGAAAAAGGAAGCGCAAGCACTCTTCAAGCAGTTGGTGGATTCGGGCGAGAAAGCGCTTCGAGGAGAGCAGTCGAAGATCGATTTCTTCTGCCTCGTTTGGCGAACAGCAGAATCGGCGTTCCCAGATCGCCCTGGCTCACTATCTCGTTGCGCTCGGCCAGGGAGGGCTGGGGAAGGCTGCTCAGGCCAAGAAGGAACTCCAGGCAACGTTGGAGGTCAGCCCTGACCACCTCGGCGCCCGCAGTGCCCTTGAGGGTGTGGGACGATGATAGTCAACTGCGTTCACGTTCAGGTCAAGAGGGAGCGGATCCAGGAGTTCATCCGCGCCAGTGTCGAGAACCACTTGGGTTCCGTCGAGGAACCGGGAAACCTCCGTTTCGACGTGCTCCAGTCGATGGACGATCCGGGGCATTTCCTGCTTTACGAAGCCTACGAGTCGGAGGAAGCAGCGGCGGCCCACAAGCAGGCCACTCACTACCTCAAGTGGCGCGACACGGTGGCCGACTGGATGGAAAAACCCCGAAACGGCGTCAAGTACCGCTCCCACCGTCCTTAATTTCGGTGACACGCACCTTTTGAATTTATAAGTGCCTGCCGAAAAAGGGAATTTTCTTGAGTCTGGCACCATTTTTGAGGTGACGGAGACAAGCGGTCCGACCAGTATCGAAGAGGCCAGCTGGATCAGATTGGACTCCGCAACCCGACTGACTCCCATGATGAGGTGAATTCCGGCGCGATCTTCAGAGTAGACGCCGTTCAGGGCAAATTGGTGCCAGACCTTGAAGAAAACGCTTATTTGGAAGTGGTTTACGAGTTAATAAGGTGCGTGTCACCAATTTCCAGGAGGTCGTTGAGGACGCCGTAGGCGGTGTCGGAGAGGGTGGGGTGGAGCTGTTGGATGAGGAGCGGCGCCAGGAGGTCGGTCCTCAGGATGATGGCAGATCCCGGCCCGTTTACGTGTGCGAACGGGTGATCGAGCGGCACCTTTTCGGCCATCACCGCCGCGCGGGCTCCCTCTCCTGAACTCTCGAGCCGGGCAACCTGTTTCCAGTGGAAACCCCCGCCAGGGGCTTCCCGGATTTCCTGATCGGAGAGTTGCCCGAGACCGGTCCGCTCGACGTCGAACGGGGTAATCGATATGTCCAGCAGGCTATTGGCGATGACCGCCAGTTTGGCGGCGGCATCCCAACCGTCCAGGTCGTAGCTCGGGTCGGCCTCTGCGAACCCGGCTTCCTGAGCCTGCCTGATCGCCTCTGCAGCGGTCTTTCCCTCTTCCATTCGAGTCAGGACGAAGTTGGAGGTGGAGTTGAGGATCCCTTCGACACCGAGTACTTTGCATCCCCGAAGCGAGTTGCGGTGGAGGTTGAACAACGGCGCGCCGTCCATCACGGTCGATTCGTAGAGAAGTTGTCTGTTCCTGTCGCTTGCCAGAGCCGTCAAGTCTTTGAAGTGGAAGGCGAGCGGTCCCTTGTTGGCGCTGACGCTGTGCCGGCCCCGTTCCAGGGCGGTGCGAATGTAGCTGGCGGCAGGTTCTCCCCTGCCTTCGATGTTCAGCGTAGAGAGTTCGATCAGCACATCGTACTCGAGCCGACTGGCCGCCTGCTCCGATGTCAAATTGGTGAAGAAGGGGTTGTCGGCGGGAAAACAATTGTGAGTTTCAAAAGCCTGAAGAGCCAGTTCCAGGTTCAGTCCGGCCGGTGCCATCAAGGCGCCCCGGGACCGCGTGGTGATGGCCACCACGTCCAGTTTGAGCCTCTGAATCCGGGGATAACGATCCCGGTCTCGGGTGAGAATCCGGGCGATCTCACGGCCCACATTTCCAAAGCCGATAAACAGAGCGCGCATGGCTGCATGGTAGGACAATCCTTCCAGGTTGTCTCGTGGAATCGGTGCTGTCGTGGAGGTGTCGGCTCGAGGGACCGGGTCTGGATTTGAGATCGTGAGGCGACGCATCGGCCTCGGGAATGTCGTCCCGCTGGAGCGGGACTTCGTTGGGTGCTCGGGGGGAGTAACCCAGGACTGCGCTTCGCTATGTCCTGGGTTACTCCATGCCACCCCTGACGGGGTTGGAATTGCTCGCTGCCTGGTTCGGCGGCGTGGGCCACGAGACACACGCGGGGACAGCTCGTCCTCCGTTGCGACAAGCGGAGACGGCTATCCTATTTTATGGCCTCCAGTTCGCTGATGGCCCGGGCTTTTTTGACCAGGTTGACGAACTCCTTGCGGTAGCCCTGGGAGTCTGGGCCCAGGCTCCCTTCGGCCTCGGTGAGGACCGTGTCGAACGTCGCGTCGCCACGATACTCCGAGTCGCGCAAGACCATCCCGAAGGCGGCCACGGAGGCCGCGAAGCGGAAGTCGGCCGAGGCCTGATCGAAGCTTCCTCCCGATGCCTTGAGCGGAAACTCGAGGAGCTTGCTGGCGTCCTCGTCCGGTTCCTTGTAACGCAGCTTGACGGTCAGGAGTTCGTTCGAAGTCGTCGAGCGGGATGGTTCCGCCGGCTTCTGGTACTTGAGCGGGTCCACTCCGGGGATGTCGATGTCGACGCCCCTGGGGACGACCTCGTAAAGGGCGGTCACGGTCAACCCGGCGCCGATCTCTCCGGCATCCTTGGTGTCATCGTTGAAGTCCTGGTGGCGGAGCATCCGGTTCTCATAACCGATCAGCCGGTAGGCTTCGACCTTGGTCGGGTTGAACTCAACCTGGATCTTGACGTCCTTGGCGATCGTGATGAGGGTTCCGCCGATCTGGTCGACGAGGAGCTTGCGGGCTTCCTGCAGGCTGTCCACGTAGCCGTAGTTGCCGTTGCCCTTGTCGGCCAGCTTCTCGAGGTTCGAGTCCTTGTAGTTCCCCATCCCGAACCCGAGCACGGTCAGAAAGACACCCGACTTGGCCTTCTCTTCGATGATCCGCGTCAGGTCGCCCTGGTTGGTTGTGCCCACGTTGAAGTCGCCGTCGGTGGCCAGGATGACCCGGTTGATGCCGTTCTTGATGAAGTTCTCGTCAGCTGCCTTGTAGGCCAGCTGGATACCGCTTCCGCCATTGGTTGAGCCGCCGGCTTCGAGGCGGTCCAGCGCTTCGAGCACCTTCTCCTTCTGGCTGCAGCTCGTCGAAGGCAACACCAGCCCGGAAGCCCCGGCGTAGACCACCATCGCAACCCGGTCGTTTTCGCCCAGCTTGTCCACCAGCAGGCGCAGGGAGCGCTTCAGCAGCGGCAGCTTGTTTTCGGGCTGCATCGAGCCCGAGACGTCGATCAGGAAGACCAGGTTGGTCGGCTTGCGCTCTTCGAAGGGGATCTCTTTTCCTTTCAGCGCGATGCGGACTAGCTGATGCTTTGGGCTCCAGGGAGCTGTTGCTGTTTCCAGGTGGACGGCAAAGGGAACGGACCCGGTCGGGGGCTGGTAGTTGTAGGAGAAGTAGTTGACCAGTTCCTCGATCCGGACGGCGTCCTTCGGCGGCAGGGTGCGGTCGTTCAAGAAGCGCCGGATGTTGGAGTAGGAGGCGGTGTCCACGTCGATGGAGAAGGTGGACAGGGGATCCTGGGAGACCCGGATGAACGGGTTGTCCTGGATGCGGTCGTAGGCCTCGGTGTTGAAGTCGGGTGCGGGTACCGGGCCCTGGGAGCATCAGCTCCATCGCCAGGCTATAGCACCACAAGTGCTTCGGCCTTGATCTCTCGCTATCTGTGGCATCTGAGCAGTCCGGCGACCCCAAGTCGCCTCGCGATTGGAGTATGACCAACCTTTCGCGTTCGCGACGGTTCGTCCTGGGGCCGGGCCGGTGACTGATGACAGCCTCAGTCATTTCACCGAACTTGAGAGTCGGGTTTACATCTAGTACCTGATCCACGTTTCAGCTCAACTGACTGGCTGAAGCGTTTGAACCCGGCATCGTGGCTTCGAGTATACCGGCCGAGTTGCAGACCGGCGTTCGATCGCCCTTATGAGTTCTCGAACTTGCCATCTTCGTCGGACTTCAGCTTGACGGCTACCCTGCCTCGTCAGTCACCTTACCTCTGAGTGAGATCGAGACACCGGCGAGTCGGGCCACCGGTCTGAGGCGTGCCTCTATTTTGCTCAGCCGCTCGAGCTATCTTCCTTCGAACCGACGGTTGCTTTCAGGTTTCGTTCCTGCTGAGTCTGTCGGTTCTGAGTCGCCGTGGGCTTGCGCTGACAAGATCGTATTCCATCAGTCGGTGTCGGACTTCTCTCATGTTCTGACCGGTTGTTTCCGCTGTCGGCCCGTTCGGTCGGATGGACGGACGAGGTCGCTGGTGGTCTCTCCTGCGCCGGTTGCTTGCGACCCGGCTAGTGCGGGAGACCTCAGGCGCTCAGTAGTTGGCTCGTGGAATCTGCAGGCTGGACTGGATTCTCGGGCGGGGCGATGACCGGGGATTGCCAGTGCAGCGTGACAGCGACGAGGACGCAGGCGGCAGCTGCGGCGGCCACCCAGCGGTAGCGCATGGGGAAGGAAAAGCGGCGTCCCAGGCCGGCCTTTGACTCGATCGTGCCACGCTGGGTGTCGGTCAGAACGGCTGGTTCCTCGCTTGCGAACTCGGCGCTGATGAACTCCACCGTTTGGCGGATCTCCTCCACTTCGGCTCTCAATTCGGGGGACGATTCGAGCTGTTGTTCGATTGCTTTTCTATCGTTCTCATCCAGTTCACCCAGCACGTAGGCGGTGAGTCTGGATTCATCAAATTCGTGCTTCATTTCACCCTCCTCATCCGGTTCTGGGCCGCTTCCTGTGCCAGGGTGCGGCTGCGGATCGTTTTGACTGCGGTGTGGATGAGGAATCCGACGTTGGACACCGACAGTCCGGTGATGTCGCTGATTTCCCGGTAGCTGAGGCCATCCTGGAATTTCAGCCGCACCACTTCCTGCTGGTTGCTACTGAGGCCCGAAAGGAGACGTTGAACCCGGTCGAGCCTTTCACGTGCCTCCAGGTGGGTCGCCGGATCAGGGTCTTGAGCCGGCAGTGTTTTGGCGGTCGTGCCGTCTACGGTCTGCATGGGAACCTCCCTTCTGAACAGGTCGATGGCGAGGTTACGGCAGACGCGGAAGAGCCACT
The DNA here is from genome assembly GCA_963777605.1 of uncultured Acidobacteriota bacterium. Classification (GTDB taxonomy): domain Bacteria; phylum Acidobacteriota; class UBA6911; order RPQK01; family JAPXNP01; genus CAVZRV01. Next base: position 462,004 of record CAVZRV010000011.1, on the reverse strand, counting down.
GGGGCAGGTGATCCTCGACGGTCGAGCGCTCCTGCTGGCAGAGGCGGAGGAAGGTCTCCTGGACGACGTCGCGGGCCCGGTCGAGATCGCCCAGAAGACTGCGTGCGTAACGGATCAGCGGGGTTTCGAAATCGTCCAGCGCTTTTCTGAGCCATTCCGAATCCGCCATTCCGGTCGATCCTCCCATCGAATTCCTCGTTCACCCTGTCAACGCAGGAGGGGAGGGGTTTCTTAGAAAAATTTTTAGAACGCCCTGGTCGTCCCCGGCATGGCGATCGGGTAGTTTCCGTCCTTGTCGGGAAGAACCGGGGGTGCACTCTCGAGGGTCATTTCGGCCAGACCGGGGGCCAGTTCCATTTCGGACTGGGTGGCCTGTTCCCAGGTGACCTCCTCGCCCGAGTAGGTCGCCATCCGCCCGAGAACCGCTGTCATGCTGCTCTTGGCGCCGTGCCAGCCGTCGTTAAGGGGGGTGCCGTTCCGGATGGCATTGTGGAGATCCTGGTGTTCCTGAACGTAGGGATTGCCCATGGTTGCCATCTTCTGGGCCCGTCCCTCTCCGCCCGCGTAGTCGGCGCTGCCGCCCATGCCGTATGGACCGGAACCGACGGTGAAGTTTCCCTTCGTGCCGTGGATGTTGTCCGAAACGTGAGCCCACCCGCCCGGCTCCTGCTTGGCCTGGGCATAGTGTTTGGTGCCGTCGGCGAAGGTGTACTCGACGAAGTGGTGGTCGAAGATCTGACCGTTGCCGCACCCGATCCGCGCCTGGCGCCCGCCGATGCCATTGGCCTTGGCCGGCGGCTCGTCCCGCTTGATCCAGTTGGCGATGTCGATCTCGTGGACCGCCTGTTCGACGATGTGATCGCCGCTTCCCCAGGTGAACATCCCCCAGCGCCGGATCTGCCATTCCAGTTCGCTGATGTCGGCCGGCTTGCACTTGAAGTTGGGACCGGACCCGGGCATGTTGAAGTAGGTTCGAATCAGGATGATGTCGCCGAATTCTCCGCTGTGGACCCGCTTGATCCCTTCGAGGTAGCTCTTCTGGTGGCGCCTCTGGAGGCCGACGGCCACCTTCAGTCCCTTCTGTTCGGCCAGCTTGTTGGTCTCCATCAAGCTGCGAAAACCGGGTCCGTCCACGCAGCAGGGCTTTTCCATGAAGACGTTCTTTCCGGCAGCGATGGCCGCGGCGTAGTGGAGGGGACGGAACACCGGGGGTGTCGCCAGCATGACGACGTCGCAGTCGGTCTCGAGGACCTTCTTGTAGGCGTCGAATCCGACGAACTGGCGCTCGGGCGGGACGTCGAGGAAACGATAGATCTCCTCGACCTCGTCGAGGGCGGTCAGGCTCCGCTTGATCCGGTCGGGGAAAACGTCCCCCATGGCAATCAGTTTGACCGCTCCCTTGGTGCCGAGCGCGTCCCCGGCGGCGCCGGCTCCCCGGCCGCCGCATCCCACCAGCGCGATCTTCAACTCGTCGCTTCCCGCCGCGTAGGCCCCCCGGGCGATCGACTGGCTCGTGGCCAGGCCGGCGACGGCCGTGGCTCCGGCCGCGCGGGTGAGAAATTCCCGTCTCGAAGTCTTGCCCTGTTCTTCGGAAGTGGTCGGTCCAGATTTCATTTCCAGCCCCCTCTGTTGTTTTTCCAGTAAGTATCCCCCGGTTCGGTGGAAAATGGTAGGACAACCGTCCCTGTGGGTTTCGTGGTTCCTGGTTCCGGGTATTTGGATTGGTTGCGATTTCGTTGCAGGGCAGCGGCTTCATCCAGAAACCCGAAACTCAGAAACTAGGAACGACCTACGAGTCATTGCCAATTGCACGCCCTGAATTTAGTATTTGGGCAGGAAGGCGGTGGATGAGTTCTATGGCTACAGCACAACCGGCCTCGGGTCGGATCAATCACTCGGTTGCTTACTGGTGTTTTGAGCCCTACTGGTCCCTGGAACAGACCTGCGTGCATGCGAAGAACCTGGGTTTCGGGAGCGTGGAACTGGTGGATCCCGAAGCCTGGGGAGTTCTCAAGGATCACGGCCTGGTTTGCGGGTTGACCCTCAGTCACTGGTTCGACCGGGGAATGAACAACCCGGAATACCATGACGAGTGTATCGCCAAGATGGAGGCGGCGATCGAGTTAACGGCAGAAGCGGGGTTCCCCAACGTGATTACCTTCACGGGTTTCCGGGAGGACATTCCAGACGGAGAGGGAATTGAGAACTGCGTGGCCGGATACAAGCGGGTTGTCGGTCTGGCTGAAGCAAGAGGAGTCACTCTCTGCCTCGAAATGCTGAACACCCGGGTGGACGAGGAGATGAAGGGGCATCCGGGGTACCAGGGGAACAGCCTGGAGCACTGCGTCGAGATCATTCGAAGAGTCGGGTCGCCGCGATTGAAGTTGCTCTTCGACATCTACCACGTCCAGATTATGCAGGGAGACGTGATCCGCCGGATCGAGGAATACCAAGACCTCGTCGGGCACTACCATGTAGCCGGAAGTCCCGGTCGTCACGAGCCGGATGAAACGCAGGAAATCAACTTTCACCCCATAATGAAAGCAATTGCTACCTCCGGTTACGACGGCTTCGTCGGTCAGGAGTTCATGCCCACCGGCGAGCCGCTGGAGAGCCTGAAGAAAGCCAAAGAGATTTGCAGTGTTTGAGTTTTTCCGGAATGGAAAGGAGTGCCTGAATGGGTCCTACGTCGGTAAAAGAGCTGGAAACGGTATCGAAGAATGTCAAAGGAGTCATCGAGGCGGCCCTGGAAGCAAACGGGGGGCTTTTGCCTCTGCTGCCCAACTGGGTTCCACGGTCGTTTCTCCAGCCCGGAAAGCGCCTCAAGCTCGATCCGCGCGATCTCTACGCTTACGGCCTGGACCGAGGCGGGATCGACGAACGCTGGTTTGCGTCGACTACCGAGGCGGCCAATGAAGGACGGGTTCCCGACGAGGGGCTGAGCTACGTACTTCACGGGTCCCAGCGGGTCCTGCTGAAGGATGCCATCTCGGAACTCGGGACAGAACTCATCGGCCAGTCGATCTGGAACAAGTACCAGCGCTGGCCGGTCTACAGCAAGTTCTTCGACAACATGGGCCCGATTCCCCACCACATGCATCAGAGCGACGAACAGGCCGCCCTGGTCGGGCAGGAAGGCAAGCCCGAGTCCTACTACTTCCCGCCCCAGCACAACAATGTGGGAAACAACTTCCCCTACACCTTCTTCGGGCTGGCCCCGGGGACGACCAAAGAGGATGTCCGGCGCTCCCTCGAGAACTGGAATTCGGGAGACAACGGCATCCTTGACCTGTCGGCGGCCTACCGGCTCCAGCCTGGGACGGGCTGGCTGCTTCCGCCCTGCATCCTCCACGCGCCGGGTTCGCTCTGCACCTATGAGCCCCAGTGGGGATCGGACGTTTTCGGAATGTACCAGTCCCTGGTCGAGGGGAGGGAAGTGCCCTGGTCGCTGCTCGTCAAGGACATGCCGGCCGACAGGCACCGGGACCTCGAACTGGATCGTCGATCAGTTCGACTGGGAGTCGAACGTGGATCCGCACTTCAAGCAGAACCACTTCCTCGCCCCAGTTCCGGTAGACGACACGGAATCCGAGGGCTTTGTGGACCTGTGGGTCGTCTACGGCCGGATCAAGGGGGAGCAGAAATTCAGCGCCAAGGAACTGACCGTCAAACCGGGCGTCCGCTGCACGATCAAGGACAACGGGGCCTACGGTCTCATCGTGGTCCAGGGACAGGGACGAATGAACCAGCTAACCGTAGACTGCCCAAAAATGATCCGCTTCCAAGACATCACCCGGGACGAAGTCTTCTGCACTGAATCGGCGGCCCGCGAAGGCGTGGTTTTCGAGAACACCTCCGCCTGCGAGGACCTGGTCGTGCTGCGATATTTCGGGCCGGAAGTAAACCCGGAGGCCCCTTCGCTGGGTGCGGATCATTCCAATTGAGAGAGTTGTCGCAGGTGATTTGACCGCAAAGTCGCATATGGACGCTAAGATTTCCTTGGTTTTGAAGCTCAAGCGAAGCTTGGCGGTCTTGGCGCATTGGCGTTTGAAAATGAGTAGTTGAAATTGAGGTCTTGAGAACCGACGTCAAACACTGGACAGAAGGAGGGCTTCAGTGGCTTCCCGATACCCTAAGCTGCACAATGCAACCTGGCCCGGAGTTGTGGGGAAAGGACCGGACTCCGAGCCCCCGATCGATCTCGAAACGATGATCGAACTCACTGCAGCCGCAGGAGTGAACGGCACCCGGTTCGACGGTGTGGACATTTTCCTGGCGGCTCCTCACGTGGACATCGATTCCAGCGACGCTCAGTTGGAAGAGTTGGCCGGGAGTTTGAAGGAGAAAAACCTCAATGCCGGGTCGCTGGTGGCCCCGGTTTGGCCACCGGCAGGTGGTGGATCGGCGATGGGATCTCCCGAAGAGAGGGCGAAGTTCGTCGAACAGGTGGCGAAAGCCTGCCGGATCGGCCGGAAACTGACGGATCTGGGGGTTCGTCCCTATGGGGTGATCCGAATCGATTCGGCGGTTGATCCGGGGACCTGGGCGTCGGGCGATTCCGCCGCCAACACCCGTCTTATCGCCGAGACGTTTCGTGACGCATGCACGGTTGCGGCGGACTACGGAGAGATGCTGGCCGCCGAGGGGGAGATCTGCTGGGGCGGGATGCACAGTTGGAAGTTGATGCTGCAGCTTCTGGAGATGGTGGATCGCCCCGACGTGCTCGGCTACCAGGCCGACATCGCCCACAACCTGCTCTACCTCATGGGTTACAACCGGCCCCAGGATGCCATCCTGCCGGCCGGCTGGAAGTGGGACGACCCCGAAGCCCTGTCCGAAGCCTGGAAGACCCTGACGGCTGCGCTACGCCCCTGGACGATCGATTTTCACGTAGCCCAGAACGATGCCACCGTAAAGGGTTCGGGAAGCCACGACAAGACCGGACGCCATTGCCTTCCGCATGATCCCAACGGCAAGGTCAACGTCGTCGAGGTGGCCGGCTACTGGTTGAGGGATGAAAAAGGAGAACTGACCCGCGGCTGTCGCCACCTCTGCTGGGACGGCTGCATGTTCCCGAACGAGGTCATGATGCGGCCCGAGACCTGGAACGAGATTCTGGCAACCATGATTTCGGTGCGAGAGGCGCACGGCTGGCAGGAGTCCGACAATGAGTAAGAAGGCACTGAACATCGGCATGATCGGGTACGGATTCATGGCCCGCGCCCACTCCAACGCCTACCTCAAGGTGCCCCATTTCTTTCCTGAACTCGAATTCAGGCCGGTTCTCAAAGCGGTCTGCGCCCGTAACGAGGAGCGGGCGCGGAAGTTTGCAGAAACCTGGGACTACCCTTCGGTTGAAACTGACTGGCGCCGACTCCTGGAGCGGCCCGACATCGACGCTGTGGACATCTGCAGTCCCAACGACACCCACCGGGATATCGCCTTGGAGGCGGCGGCGAAAGGAAAGATCATCCTGTGCGAGAAACCTCTGGCCCGCAACGTCGCCGAAGGCAGGGAAATGGTCGAAGCGGTCGAGAAGGCGGGGGTCGCCAACACGGTCTGGTACAACTACCGGCGAATCCCTGCGGTGACGCTGGCCAAGCAGTTGATCGACGAGGGGCGGCTCGGCCGCATCTTCCACTACCGGGCGGTGTTTCTCCAGGACTGGACCATCTCTCCCGAAGTCCCTCAGGGAGGAGAGGGATTGTGGCGTCTGGATGCCGAATCGGCCGGAAGCGGGGTGACCGGGGACCTGCTGGCCCACTGCATCGATACCGCCATCTGGCTCAACGGCGGATTCGACTCGGTGACGGCGATGACCGAGACGTTCATCAAGGAGCGCAAGCACAACCTGACCGGGGCTGTGGAGAAGGTGGAAATCGACGATGCCTGCGCGTTCCTGGCCCGGTTCAGGAACGGGTCGCTCGCCACGTTCGAATCGACCCGTTACGCGCGCGGCCACAAGGCACTCTATACTTTTGAGATCAACGGCGAGCATGCCTCGATCAAGTGGGACCTCCACGACCTGCACCGGCTCGAGTACTTCGACCACCGGGATGATATCGAGGTTCGGGGCTGGCATTCGATTCACGTAACCGACCGGGAAATGCCCTACATGGACCGTTGGTGGGTTCCCGGCCTTCAGATCGGTTACGAGCACAGCTTCGTTCACCAGGCGGCCGATTTCCTGCGTGGTCTGCAAGAGGGGAATGCAGTCGGGCCGACCTTTGCCGACGCCCTCGAAACTCAGCAGGTCTGTGACGCGGTCCTGGAGTCAGCAAGAACGGGCTCGTGGGTTTCTCTGTAGGACAGAGGCAGCCAGGATCTACGATTTCTGATTTCAGATTCGAGCTTTGCGACCGGAGTGGCCGAGAACCTGCTGCCCTTCGCATGAAGTCTCCTCGAGGATGAACCGGTAACGATCGGGCAACGACGGGTGGAATAGGCTACTCGCACTCAGCCTCCCGTGATAGAGTCCAGCACCCAGGAGTTCTTTTCCAGGTTCGAGGTGGCATGTCGAATAGGTAGGTGCGCGTGGCCCGACAAAGCGATCTGGACAGTCCGGCAGTTGAGGTGCTCCCGGGGGCCTACGAGTTTGCCGGCAACTGTGACCTGCAGGCGCGTGCTTCGGTCTCTCCGGTCACAGCGGAGCTGGAGGGCGATTGATCGCGGTCAACGCAGTTTCGCAGCTCGGCGCCTTCGGGGTCGTACTCCTGATTCAGACCCTCTACACGATTGTGGCCGCCCGGATACTGGGTCCCCATGATTTCGGGCTCTACTCGTTTGGTTGGAGCATTGTCCAGATCCTTCTGGTCGGTGGTGACCTGGGGATTCACAATACCGCTCTTCGAACGATCTCAGCCGACCGGGAGCGGTCGCGGGAAGTGCTCCCGGTCTTCCTGGGGCTGAAGCTCGTGGTCGCGGGCTTGCTTTTCGCCATCGTGCTGGTGGTCTCGTGGGTCGTCGAACTGGGGGAGGCGACCCGCTGGATGCTCGTCATCATGGGGTTCGGAATGGTCTTCCAGAGCCTCTCCATGGGCCTGAATGTCATTTTTCAGTCCCATGGACGACTCTACCTCGGCAGCCTCAACATTATCCTGCTCTTTGGAACCCAAGTGACCGTCGGACTGGTCCTGCTGTCCCAGGGAGGCCGACTCATAGCGCTCGGCTCGGCCTACACCGTCGCTGCACTGGTCGCGACGGTTACCAACTTTGCGGTCTTCCACCGAAGGCTTCACCCCTTCACTGTGAAATTCGCGGGAGCCCGTTCCCTGGCCGTTCAGTCGATACCGGTAGGGTTGGCGACGCTGTTTCAGAGTGCCTCAGGCCGCCTGGCGGTGACCCTCCTGACCTTCATGGCAGCTCCCTTCGACGCCGGGATCTACGCCGCCGCCGCCCGGATACCGCTGGCCTTGAACAATATACCGGTGGGGATCTTCAGCGCGCTGCTCCCCTCCTTTGCCGCTTTCCAAGGGGCCAGCCGGGGATTTAAGAGGCTGTTTCGACGTTCACTCGGACTCATGGTGCTTCTCTCCCTGCCGGCTGCCGGGGCGCTTTACCTGTTCGGAAAACCATTGCTGCTCTTGGTGTTCGGTCCCAACTACGCGACCTCAATACCTGTCCTCAAGGTTCTCGGATGGGCGGTGATTCCCGTTTTCGTCGGCATGGCCTTCAGCCACGTTCTGCTGAGTCGGAGAGAACTGGTGGGACGGCTGGCCTGGGCGACCGGCAGCGCGCTCGTGGTCAACGCCATCCTGAGCCTGATCCTTATCCCGAGGTTGAGCAGTGTGGGGGCCGCATGGGCCCTCCTTGGAGCGGAAACCACCCTGGCGATCGCCTATGCCGTCGCCGCCCGCCGATTCCTGACGACTCCAATCGCGGACGATCCCCCGATCGAAGCCGGCGGGAGGTCCCGAATCGGGGTAGTTGTTCAGCGCTATGGAGAAGATGTGATTGGCGGCGCCGAAAGTCTCGCCCGTCAAGTTTCACTTCGGCTATCCGGCCGATTTGCTGTTGAAGTGCTGACTACTTGCGCCCATGACTACCGGAATTGGGACAATTTCTATCCCGAAGGTGGATCCTGGGATGGGCCCGTGCTGGTCCGTCGATTTCCGGTTGCCTGGCACCGGCATTGGCGGTTGTTCGGGTGGATCTCGGGCTTTCTGTTTGCCCTCAAGCGGAACCTCTTCTTGCCTGCGTGGATGGAGCGGCTTTGGGTCTATTTCCAGGGGCCCAATGTGCCTGACCTGGTGACCTATCTTTCCCGAGCCGGAGGGACCTACGACGCTGTGCTGTTCTTCACATACCTCTACTACCCAACGGTCTTCGGCATGCCCCGGATGCTCGACCGGGCCATCCTTGTCCCAACGGCTCACGACGAGCCGGCGGCAAAGTTCTCGGTTTTCAGGAGGATGTTTGCCCAGCCGCGATGCATTGTTTTCATGACGGAACAAGAGCGGGAGTTTGTCCACGAGGAATATGGGAACCAGGCGGTGCCGAGCGTCGTGGCCGGCTTCGGAGTAGTTCCCGTAGAGAGCACTCCTCGGCGCGGCGATTACCTGCTTTACATCGGGCGCATCGAGGTCGGCAAGAACGTTTCTGAGCTCTTTGAGTATTGTCGCCTGCTCGGGGAACGATTGAAAGTCGCTGGTCCGGCGCAGATTTCGGTTCCAGTCCCGGCCGAGTATGAAGGCGTCGTCGATGAAGACGCCAAGCGAGCACTCCTGGACGGTTGTCTCGCCGTCGCCATCCCGTCGCAACTGGAGAGCCTGTCGATTCTGGCGTTGGAGGCCTGGGCGCACGGGAAACCGGTGATCGCCCGCCAGGGAGGAGTAGTAGCCGGCCTGGTCGAGGAATCGGGAGGCGGTTACTGCTACCGGGACCTGGAGGATTTTCGCCGCATCCTGGCAACTCTCGACCCGGCCCGTGGACTCCTGGGCCGGGAGTTTGTGCGAAGAAGATTTAGCTGGGACGCTGTCATCGAACGCTTCGAGGAGGCGATCTCCATCGGCCGGTCATCGGGAGCCGAGTGACACTAGAAGAGGTTGTCGTAATCGGCAGCCCCGCCAGAAAGATCCGGGCCGCCGGCATCGTCCATCCCCCCGAGGGAATCGCCCATCGACCTTTCAATCTCTTCGGGATCTTCACCCGCCTCGAGTCGATCGACCATCTCGTCGAATTCGGGCCCCAGGTCTTCACCCATTTCGCCACCGAGCTTGCGCATCATGCGGGCCATTGCCTTGGGATCGTTCTCGTCCACGTCACCCCACTTGGCCGGGTCGGCGAGATTTTCGATGCGGCTTTCCTCGGATCGATGCATCGCGACCCGGGAAACCAGTTGCTCGAGATTCGTGCTCCCACACCTGCAGCGGGTTCCGTCCGCCTCGGAGATGCGCTGGAAGAACCGGGAGAATTGACGGTTACAATCGTGGCACAGATACTCGTAAACTGGCATGAGCCTTATTATAGTGGAACGCCGTGTCGAATCACCGCCGGAGAATGGCTGCCTCAATCGGAGCGTGGTGGCCGCTCTGATTTGCCAGTTGGCCCGGCATGGGAAAGATTGGCTGCGGTGACCGACGTGGTTCAGTTGAGGAGAATCAGGTATCGATGTCGAACCGGTTGCGGGTACTGATTAAAGCGGCAATCACGCTGGGGCTTCTGGGTTTCCTGGTATCCAGAATGGACCTGAGAGAATTCTGGGAGGTCCTTTCGTCCGCCGACTGGCGGCTGGTACTGGTGGCTGGGTTTCTTCACCTGGCGACGGTCCTGCCTTCGGTTGTTCGATGGAAATCGATCCTGGCGGATTTCTCCATTAGAACCCCGTTCTGGAAGCTCACCCAGATTTGCATGATCGGCTACTTCTTCAACATGCTGCTTCCTTCGGCGGTAGGAGGAGACTTCTTCCGGGCTTTCTACCTGGCGAGGCGAGAGTCGCGAGGGATGTCCACGACCTTGACGACGACATTCGTTGACCGGGTAGCGGGTCTCTTCGCCATGTTGCTGATTGGACTGGTGTCGATTCTCATTTACCCGGTCCGTGTCCACGGGCGATCGCTGCTGCCCCTGATGGGCCTGTTGGCTCTGGGCTTCTCGATCGGAATCGTGTTGCTCTTTCACCCCTGGTCTCACGCCCAGATGCATCGCCTCCTTCAGCGATTCGGACTGGTTCGACTGATCGAGCGTTTCGAACTCGTATACCAGGGTCTGAACCAACTCAGGGGCAACTCCCGGACGATTCTCATTATGACGTTGTCTTCCCTGGTAATTCAGATCACGGTAATTGTGGCGATGTGGTTCGCCGCTCTGTCAATCGGCATCAAGGCTCCGTTTTCACTCTTTCTGGTTTTTATCCCTCTGGTCAACCTCTCGGTGGCGGTGCCCCTTACCATCAACGGCATGGGTTTGCGTGAGGCCGTCTACTACCTTCTTTTCTCGGAGGTCGGCGTCCCGGTCGAGGCGGCCGTGACGCTTTCGCTCCTCAATCTGGTGGTGGTGGCGATGACCGCCGTCCCCGGGGGAATCGTCTATTCGCTGTACAAGAAAGACGAAGCCTTTCCGGTGCCCGACTTCGGAACGGAACAACTCGAGGGAAGGTGAGGGGCGAAGACAAAAGGCAGGAGGATGTGAGGTCTACTCTTTGACCTGATGCCCGAGCCCGAAACCCGAAACCAGGTACCTGAGGTTCCGGTGGCTGCGTTACAATCCTACCCACGATGCGTGTTTTGGTCACCGGAGGAGCCGGATTCATTGGGTCTCATCTCTGCGAGGCGCTGCTGCGCCAAGGGCACGAGTTGACCGTCCTCGACAACTTCAACGATTTCTACGATCCGCCGATCAAGGAACGGAACGTCCGTCAGGTCGCCGCTGCCGGCGAATTCGACCTGCGCCGTGCCGATCTGCTCGATGAACCGGCGCTGGACCAGCTTTTTCGGGAGAGAGCCCCGGAGACCATCATCCACCTTGCGGCCTATGCGGGGGTCCGCCCCTCACTGGAAAACCCCTCGCTTTACGACCGGGTCAATGTTACCGGCACGATCAATTTACTGGAAAGGGCCCGGAAGCATCGAGCCGCGAACTTCATTTTTGGAAGCAGTTCCTCGGTCTACGGCGTCAACAGCAAGGTTCCGTTCAGCGAGACCGACCCGCTGGAGCGGCTGATTTCTCCCTACGCCGTTACCAAGCGGGCCGGGGAACTGCTCTGCTACAGCTATCACCACAACTATGGCCTCCCGGTCACCTGCCTGCGGTTCTTCACGGTGTACGGCCCCCGCCAGCGTCCGGAAATGGCCATCCACAAGTTCACCCGGATGCTCTACCAGGGTGAGACGATCCCGGTTTTTCACCAGGGGCAGTCAGAGCGGGATTACACCTATGTGATGGATATCGTTCAGGGAATCCTGGCCGCACTCGGTCACCCATTTGAGTTCGAGATCTTCAACCTGGGAAATTCTCGAACGGTTCGGCTCCTGGAACTGATCCGCTGTCTCGAAGACGCCACTGGCCTTCAGGCCACGATCGAATTGAAGTCGGCCCAGGCGGGAGATGTCCCCATTACCAGCGCCGACATCTCCAAGGCCCGGGAACTTCTCGGTTTTGAACCTTCCACAGGGATCAAGGAAGGAATCGCACACTTCGTGGATTGGTACCGCCGGTCCCATCTGGAGAGCTGAAGGAAGAGCTTCAGCTCTTGGACGTGAAGTGACGACCATGTCTCTTACGGCATCGAATAAACGAGGACCCGGTTGTCTTTCTCGTCGGTGACGAAGATCCGTTTGCCGTCGCGGGACAGGACGACGTCCACCGGCTTGTTCTCTGCCTTGAACGACCGGATCTTCTTGAAATCGGGCGTATAGAGGGAAACCACTTTGTCTCCGGTTTCCACGATGAGAATGCGGCCGTCGGGTGCTACTGCCATGGAGAACGGTTTGGCTCCAACCGGTGCCCGGCGAACCTCCCTGAGGTCGAGAAGGTCCACGACTGAAATGTCGTTGGTGTTGCTGTTGGCGACGTAAAGTGTCAACCCGTCGGGTGAAATCGCTATGCCGTCGGGAGCCAGTCCAACCGGGATCTGCTTGACGATTTCACGCCGGATCACGTCGATCACGTAGAGGTCGTTGGAGCCGGAGCAGGCGACGAAGAGCTGGTCTCCCAAAGGTGAAGCAACTCCCGCTACCGGGCGCACTCCGATATCGACCCCCCCGATTACGCGGTGTGTACTGGTGTCGACGAAATCGACCCGGCCGATCTTGCCCCGTCCGAAGTTCAGGATGAAGGCCTGAAGCCCGTTGCCGGACATGACAACATTCGCCGGTCGCCCACCGACTTTGACGTCGTCTAGAATCTCATAGTTGGTAGGATCGACGACCTTGACCAGCCCGGGGGAGAGGTTGGTGATAAACAACTTGTCTCCCGCCGGGGTTACTGCGATGCCCACCGGTTCGTAACCGCCGTAGAACGATTTCCGGATTTCCAGCGTGTTCGTGTCGATCGCCTCGACTTCGCTGTCAGCGAAACTCGTGACGTAGAGCAGTGAACCATCCGAACTCAACGTGGCGAAGTAGGGCCCCTTCGAAACTTTGATTTTCTCAACAGGATTGACCTGTGCGAACCCCGGAATGGTCCCGAAAAAAAGGAGGAAGATTAGCGCCTTCTTCATGGTTCTCTGAACTAGCGAACTGTTGATTGACGGTTTACGATTCGGCACCCGGACCGGAGCGCCGAACCCTGAATTCCTGATTCCAATCAGAGCCCTTAACATAGCATAAAGCGACGGCTGCTTAGGCTCTGAGCCGCTTCTCGCGTTGCTGAAAGTGCCATGCCGACGTGACCGGACACTAGCCCCGGCGTGCCTGACAGGCCAGCAGCGTGTTCTTCATAAGGTGCGCAATCGTCAGCGGGCCCACTCCTCCCGGAACCGGAGTGACGGCGGCCGCGATCCCGTAGGGATCCCGTGGGTGCACGTCGCCGACAAGGGTCGAACCCCGCTTCCCGAACGATTCGATGCGGGGAGAGTCGTCACCAAACAGCCTGCGAACTTCGGCTTCCGACTCGACCCGGTTAGTCCCGACATCGATGATCACCGCGCCTTCGCGAATGAACTCCCGGGTGACCATGGCAGGGCGCCCAATCGCCACAATCAGGATGTCGGCTCGTCGGCAGACTTCGGGGAGGTTGCGGGTCCTTGAGTGACAGAGGGTAACCGTGGCATGTTGGTGGAGAAGCAGCATGGCCATCGGCTTGCCCACGATGTTGCTTCGTCCCACGACGACGGCTTCCGCGCCCTTGACAGGTATGTTCTCCTGGCGCAGCATCTCCATGATTCCCATGGGAGTGCAGGGCGCCAGGGTGAAGTTGCCAACCATCAACCTGCCCACATTGACCGGGTGAAATCCATCGACATCCTTCTCGGGCACTACAGCGTTCAGCACGCGCTCTTCGTCGATCTGGTCGGGCAGGGGCAATTGTACGAGAATTCCGTCGATGGCGTCGTCACGATTGAGCCGATCGACCTCACGAAGCAATTCTTCGGTCCCGGTTTCGGAGGGGAGTCGGACCAGTTCCGAGTGCATGCCGAGTTCTTCACAGGTCCGGGTCTTGTTGCTGACATAAAGCTGGGAAGCTGGGTCGTCGCCGACGAGAACCGCGGCCAGGCCGGGCACGATCCCACGTTCCCGAAGTTGATCGGCGGCGCTGGCCACCTCCGCCTTTATCGCCTCCGCAACATTCTTACCTCTCAGGATTCTTGTCTCCATTGAGAACTCCTGTTTTGAAAGTGAGTATTCGTGTCTTCCAGGGTAGCCGGGCATCCGCCTCTGTCGGCCGCCCCCGTCCCCGATCTCACGGGTACATCCGATAGAGCATTCGAGGGAAAGGAATGGTCTCCCTGACGTGGTCGAGCTTGCAGATCCACGAGACGACCCGCTCGATTCCCATCCCGAAACCACCATGAGGAACAGTCCCAAAACGTCGCAGGTCGAGGTACCACTGGAACGCTTCCATCGGCAGTTTGTGTTCCCGGATCCGCTCGACGAGCAGGTCGTAGTCGTGAATTCTCTGACTGCCGCCGATGATTTCCCCGTAGCCTTCGGGCGCAAGCATGTCCATGCACAGGGCCAGGTTTGAGTTCTCCGGGTCAGGCTGCATGTAAAAGGCTTTCACGGCTGATGGATACCGATGAACGATTACCGGGCGGTCGAATTCCTCCGAGAGCACGGTCTCGTCGCCGCCTCCAAAATCGGATCCTCGTGGAGTCTCCGTCCCCTTCTTCTCGAGGATGTCGAAGGCTTCGTGATAGGAGATGCGGGGGAAGCGAGCCCCGACGGACTCCAGTTTGGAGGTGTCGCGTTCCAGGATCTTGAGTTCTTCCTTGCGCCGGTCAAGTACCCGGGCGACAATCTCCACGACGAGGCCTTCGGCCAGTTCCATCACGTCGTCGAGTTCAGCCCAGGCCACCTCCGGCTCGACCATCCAGAACTCCATCAAGTGGCGTCTCGTTTTCGACTTCTCAGCTCTGAAAGTCGGGCCGAAGCAGTAGGTCTTGCCGACCGACACGCAAGCCGCCTCGTTGTAGAGTTGGCCGCTCTGGCTGAGGAACGCCTTTTCGCCAAAGTAATCGAGTTCGAAGAGCGTTGTCGTACCCTCGCATGCGGCGGGGGTCAGAATGGGGGTGTCGACCAGGGTGAATCCCCGGTTGTCGAAGTAGTCTCGGACCGCCCGGATGATCTCGTGCCGAACCCGGAGAATAGCGTGCTGGCGGGATGATCGAAGCCAGAGATGGCGATTCTCCATCAGGAAGGCCGTGCCGTGTTCCTTGGGTGTGATCGGGTAGTCGGTGGAACTCCCGAAGACTCTGACGTCGGAGGCGTCCAGTTCGAAACCTCCCGGAGCCCGGTCGTCCTGGCGAATCGTCCCGGTCACCTGAACCGACGTCTCCTGGGTGATTGAATCGGCCGCTTCAAATACTTCTGGGGCCACCGCCTTCTTGAAAACGACGGCCTGAATAACACCCGTGCCATCCCGGACGAGCAGAAAACGGAGCTTTCCCTTGTCGGTCCGATGGTAAAGCCAACCGCGAATCGTCACTTCCCGGCCAATGTGTTTGTGAACTTCCTCAACGTAGACGTGCATGACAAGGGATTTTAGACGGACCCGGGACAAACAACAAACGCCCCGGAAGTTCATCGAGATCCTTCACTAGGCCCGATTCGACAGTTCGCTTTCCACGAGCTTTCTGGTTATCGGGAATGCGTCCAACTGCTCCAGCGACATCAGGGCACGGTGAAGGGAACCGGCCATGTATTGCTCGTAAATAAAGTTCTCCCGGACGATGATCTGGTAGCCGTAAGTGCCCAGGGCCTTGAGCAGGCGCTGCACGCTCATGAGATCGAACTGCCGTAAAAAGCGGTCCTCTGAAAATGTCTCCGGCTCGAGGTCGGACCAGCCTCGACGTTGCATCGCTTCCAGGTAGTAGTTGATTGACTCGGCGACGGCTCCGGGATCGAGCTCAAGGGAGTCCTTCAAGAGGGATGCCAGGTCGTAGCTCGGCGGCCCCCATCGCGCGTCCTGGAAATCGATTACAAAGAGAATGCCGTTCTTGAGCATCATGTTCCGAACGTGGAAGTCCCGGTGGGTCAGCACGCGGGGATACTCGGCGAGTTCTCTGGCGATGATGGTGAATTCTTCGTCGAGGCCCGGAAAGCCGTCGGCGGGGAGGCGCCGGTAGTTTTCGAGGTAGTGCTTCCGGAAGAAATCGAACTCCCACTTCAGCTTGGGTTCGTCAAAGGCGAGGTGGAACCCCGAACACTCCGGCTGGAAGGCTCGTGAACCTTCGGTCTGGATCTTCACCACATGATCGATGGCGTTGCGCAACAGGATGGTTTTCTGATTGTCGGCCGCAGCCCTGAGGATCTTCTGGAGGGAGTCGTTGCCCAGGTCTTGCTGCAGGACGATCCCGAGTTCGCCATCGAGGTCGATGATTTCCGGGACCGGGACCTCGATCTCCTGAAGGAGGTCGTAAATCTGTTTGTAGGTGAAAGACCCGGGGTCGAACTGTTCGGGGTAAGCCGCCAGGACGTAGGAAGTACCCGAGTCCGAGAAGTATCGGTAGTACTGGCGGGAAGACGCGTCCCCCAGCAGCTTGGCTACGTTGTAGTGGTTATAGCCCGGTTGAAAGCGCTCCCGGACGAATTCCATCACTCTCTGTTGAATAGGGGCGAGTTCTTTATCGTTCATGCCTACTTGCTCTGAAGTCTGTCAAAAGGATCTGACGCGAACGGCCAGCTGAGATAGTTGTCGGATACGGAACCGCCGGCGAAGCGGCAGAGCGATTCCAGTCGAGGACGCCGGGGAGTCAAGATGCAGTCCCGGATAGTCGTTCGGGCCGGGACCGCAACTCCATCGACAACGATCGAGTTTTCAATGTGCGTTCCTTCTCCCAGGCTGACCCGGTCCCAGAGAACCGATCTGCGGACGACACAGCCTTTGCCCAGAGTTGCCCGGTGTCCGACGACGCCCTGGTCGAGCGGAGTTCCGGTCGCGCTGAGATCTATCCCATCGAGTTCTCTCCGTTCGAGGAGTTCGAGGGTTTTTCCCAGATAGCGTTGCGGGGTGCTGGTTTCGCACCAGTACGCCGAAGAGACGAAACCCATTGTCGGTTTCCCGGACTTCATCAAGCTCGGGTAGAGTTCGAGCACCGTCTCATAGGGCCGGTCGGGAATGAGTTCAACGGCCCTGGGGTCCAGGATATGGACCCCGGTGAATACGAATGGCTCCAACCCGGGGACGGGAGCCAGCGGGTTTCCGGCTTGCGAACGGCCAGATACGAAGCTCCGGATCTCCCCGTTTGAGTCCATCCAGACCGGGTTGAAAGGCATCCCGAGTTCGAATGGAACCAGGACGAGAGTCACCCAGGAGTCATGGCTTTGGTGAAACTCGAGGGCCGGTTCCAAGGCGCCCTCGAAGTGGATCTTGCCGTTGGCCAGGATCACGGTTCGGTCCCGCAGGAGATCGCGCGCCGGGACCAGGGCTCCGGCGGTTCCCAGGATCTCAGGCTCGTGCGAGTATCGAATTCGCAAGCCGGTCTGCAGTTCGATCACGGCGCTCCGAACCGAGTCGGGCAGGTGGTGGAGGTTGATCACACAATCTTGGACGCCCAGCCCGGCAAGCAGTTCCAGGGGGGACTGGATCAGCGGTCGTCCCAGGAGTGGGACCGCCGGCTTGGCCCGAAAATGGGTCAGGGGTTGCAGTCGGCTTCCCAACCCGGCCGCAAGGATCACACCCGCGAGGTCATCGACCAAAGCCCTGCTCCGCGAAAAGATCGACATAGTTGACCTTGAGAAATTGACTCTGGGACCAGCCGAAAGCCTGGGCCAATTCGGTAATCGCCTTCGGGCTTCCCTCGATCTCGGCAAAACAGCCTACGGAGGTCTGGTCGATACACAATTCCACCTGCTTGTCGGCGGACTCGAGAAGGTACTTCTCTCGCTTCTTCTCATACCGAAAGCTGACCTGGAGACCGATCTGTTCCAGGATGCGACGGGCGGTCGCGAAGTCACCAATCGAGGTCTCCTCTTCGAGCCGGATCTTAAGCAGGGGATCGTCGATGCGCGGCCCCTTGTAGGTCAGACGGCACTGATCTCCGTATTGCCTGAGGCGAAGTGCGGTCCCTGACTCGCGAAGCCGGCCGTCAGGAAAGTCGAACAGGATGTTCATCTCGTCCTGCAATGCCCCAGTCTGCCGAAAGCCGAGTGCACGGGCCTGTTCTCTCAGCCGTGGAATGGCTTCAAGTTCGATCCGGATCTTGGCTTCTGTCTCGTGGCGATCGTCGATCATCTCAGCTCCCCCCGCAAGAGTCCCGCGGGAAGGTGGAATCTTAACAGATGCGGACTTCAGTACAGCAGGAACGGTTCCCGGAGTTGGCGGAATCGTTCGATTTCGGAAATCCAGCCGGCGGCCAGTTCCGCCAGCGACTCGCCGGATTCCATCGTTTTCCTGACCTGGTCGGTGCCGCATAGGATGTCGAATGGGAGCAGGTCGTATTCGTACTCATAAGGCGGCATCTTCCACTGAAAGAGCTCCGGGCCGGATTCCCGGTAGGCCTCGATCAGCAACATTCCCGTCAGGAAGGGCTGAAAGGAACCCCGATCCGTCACGTGAATCTGGACTCCTCCAACGAGATGTCCAGCCCACTTGTGGAAAGTCGGCAGAAAATGGAGCGGCCGGAAGAAGGCCCCCGGCAGCTTCTTTTCGGACATCCGCGCGGCGAAGTCCTCGGAGTCGATCCAGGGGGCCCCGCTGAATTCAAAGGGTGCGGTGGTGCCTCGTCCCTCCGAGACGTTCGTGCCTTCAAGCAGGCAGAGCCCGGGATAGACCAGCGCGGCGTTCAGGTTTGGCATGTTCGGGGATGGCATCACCCAGGGAAGGCCGGTCTCGTCGAAATGCTGTTCACGGTGCCAACCCTGCATTGGAACGACCGTCAGTTCTACTTCGATCTCGAATTCCCGGTTAAACATTTGAGCCAGTTCTCCAGGAGTCATCCCGTGACGAACCGGAATTGGGTAGAGTCCCACGAACGAGCAGAAATGGGGATCCAGAACGGGCCCTTCGACGTCGACTCCGTTGATCGGGTTGGGCCGATCGAGGACGACTACTGCTTTCCCCTGTTCCGCACAGGCTTCCATCGCCAGTGCCATCGTGTAGATGAAGGTGTAGTAACGAGCCCCGACATCCTGCAAGTCGATGACCAGAACATCCAGATTCTCCAGCATTTCCCGGGTCGGCTTGCGGGTAGTGCCGTACAGTGAGTAGACCGGGATTCCGGTCCTGTGATCACGATAGTCCTGCCATTCAATCATGTTGTCCTGGGTCTCTCCGCGGGCTCCGTGCTGGGGCCCGAAGACGGCGGTAAGTTGAACCTCGGGTCGCTCCACGAGCAGATCGACAATATGCCGGCGGCCGAGGTTGATCGACGCGGGGTGGGCCAGCACCCCGACGCGTTTGCCGTAAAGAAGATCGAGTCGTTCGTTCAACAGAACATCGAGTCCCAGCGTGACATCCATGGAAGTGATTGTAGTGTGATCGAAGGCCTCAGGGTAAGCTCCTCCTCCCTCTCGACCGCAAGCCGTTCTATCCGTGGTAGTCTGGCGGACAGGACGAACGAATGAGGATTTCATTTATCGAGTTTCTGAATGCGGTTCCCCTGGGATGGGGATTCTTACACGGTTCTCTTAAAGGGAAACACGAGGTTCTTTTCGACGTGCCGGCGGAATGTGCCCGCCACCTGAAGAACGGCGAGGCCGACGCGGGTCTCATCCCAGTGATCGAGTACCAGCGGATTCCGGGCCTCGAAGTCGTGCCCGGGATCGCAATCGCATCCAAGCGCGAGGTTCGGAGCGTCCTCTTTCTGAGCCGGGTGCCAATTCGGTCGGTTCGAAGAATCGCCGTGGATGCCTCCAGCCGGACCTCGGTGGCGCTGTTGAAGATCCTGATCCTGGAGTTCTACGGCCTGCGCGGAGTTGAATTCGTGGAGTGCCCACCAAGTCCGCGCGAGATGCTGCGAGACTTCGACGCTGGGCTCGTGATCGGTAATCCGGCCCTCCAGGTCCCGACAGACGGTCTCTACGTTCACGACCTGGCAGCTGAATGGAATCGTTTCACCGGGTTGCCCTTCGTGTTTGCGTTTTGGGCGGTTCGGCGACAGGGCCTGTCGGAAGAGGATTTGGCCGACTTTCACCGATCCCGGGAAGAGGGGCTCAGATCGTTGCCTTTCATTGCAGAGTGGTATTCCTCGCGCCTGCCGGTCACAGCACCCGACATTCGTTCTTACCTGACCCTCAATCTCGACTTCTCTCTGGACAGCGACAACCAGCGCGGGCTCCGGCGGTTTTACGAACTGGCGGGAAAACTGGGGCTGATCGACAAGATCGAACCGGTCAGGTTCGCCCCCGCAGGCAGCCTGTCGGGTGCTCAGTAAGCGTTGGGGGGCGGGTTCCCCATTTCTGGTTCCTGGGCGCCACATTTTCCACTCTCAGGCCTTGCAGGTGTTAGCGGGATTGAGTCCAATCTTCCTGTCTCCTGCTCCTGTCTCCTGTCTCCTTCCCGCAGATTTCGAGGCTGGTTCGTTATTAGATTATGAATGGACCAGAAAGCCTTTGATCTGTTGAGTCTTTCCCTGGTGCCGGGCCTCGGTACTGCTCGAATCTGGAAGATGATTCGTCGCTTCGGGTCTCCGTCCGAACTTTTCCGGATGTCTCGGGCCAGCTTGAAGTCGCTCGGACTCAGTTCCGAGATTCAGTACTACATACGCGGGGGTTGGGCACACAAGGATGCCGAGAAGGTCTTGGAGGAGGCTGGGGGAAAGGGGATGCAGGTCATTACGACGGACCACTCCGACTACCCGGAACTGCTCAAGCGGATTTTCGATCCTCCCCTGGTGCTCTATGTCCTGGGTGATTTGGGGCTGCTGTCGATTCCAATGATTGCGGTGGTCGGTTCTCGGAAATGCTCCGTCTACGGTGAGGAAGTGGCGGAAGTTCTTTCCAGGGACCTGGCGCGATTGGGTCTTGGAATAGTCAGCGGCATGGCGCTGGGAATCGACACCAAAGCCCACCAGGGAGCCCTGGCCACCGGAGGCGCAACCGTCGCAGTGATGGGGACCGGGGCGGATTTCGTCTATCCTCGGAGCAGTCGGAAGCTTTACCGCAGGATTCGACAGCAGGGATGTTTACTGTCGGAGTTTCCGCCCGGCACCTTGCCGACTCCACAAAACTTCCCGATTCGAAACCGTATCATCAGTGGCCTGGCTCTCGGAACGGTCATTCCCGAGGCGTCGGAATTCTCCGGTTCCCTGATCACGGCCCGCCTGACTCTGGAGCAGAACCGGGAACTCTGGGCCGTACCGGGCAACATCACGAACCCCGGGAGTTTTGGGCCGAACCACCTGATCAAGCAGGGCGCGAAACCGCTGCTCTGCTACCAGGATGTTCTCGAAGACCTGCCGGTCGAAGTGCTCAACCGGTTGAAGCGCGACCTCGACTGTGACGGGAAGAAGGAAGAGCGGCAAGAGGAATGCGATCCAGGTGGACGAGAGGTCCTCGAGTTACTTTCCTGCGATCGGGCCGAGCACTTTGACCGGCTCCTCGAATTGAGCGGCCGCACTGTGACCGAACTCAGTGCTATCCTCGTTGGCCTTGAAGCGCGGGGGAGAATTCGGGTCTTTCCGGGCAGAAGATATGCCCGCAGGCTGGATACGGTATCGTTAAAGAAGAAGGGGCCCGCAGTCGGGAAAGCGGCAAGCCGCTGCGAAAATCGAAGGGTGGATTGAATTCCGTTGAATTTTATTGTGGCGCAACCGAACCGCAGGTTGCTGCGTCTTGTGCTATAGATTACGGGAACGGCGGGCGGTTCCCGCGGAGGAAGGTTAGTGAAGAAGTCAATCGTCATCGTGGAATCTCCGGCAAAAGCGCGGACCATTGAGAAGTACCTTGGTAAGAATTTCCGGGTTCGTGCTTCGGCGGGTCACGTTCGAGATCTTCCACCGCGGGCTCTCGGAGTGGACATTCGTCACGGGTTCAACCCAACATACCGGATCATTCAAGGGAAAGAGTCGGTCGTGGCCGGCCTCAAGAAAGAGGCGAAGTCGGCTGACGTGATCTACCTTGCTGCCGACCCTGATCGCGAGGGGGAGGCCATCTGCTTTCACCTGGCCCACGAGTTGAACGGTCAGGGAGATCAGCCGATTTACCGGATTCTCTTCAACGAGATCACCAAAACGGCCATTTTGAAGGCCCTCGAGCACCCGTCCCAGATCGACCAGGACAAGGTCGATGCCCAGCAGGCCCGTCGTATCCTCGATCGGATCGTGGGTTACAAGGTGAGTCCTCTCCTTTGGCAGAAGGTGAGGAAGGGTCTTTCGGCGGGCCGGGTCCAGACTGTGGCCGTTCGGATGATCGTCGAACGGGAGTGCGAGATCCGGGCTTTCCAGCCGGAAGAATATTGGGACTTCAAGGTCCACCTCAAGGGAAGTGAGCCCCCTCCGTTCGAGGCGAAGGCCTTCCATCTGCGGGGTAAAAAGTTCCACATTCCCAACCAGGAAGAGGCGGACGCCCTTCTCGACCACCTCCAGACGGCAGATTTCGTCGTGAAGTCCGTGACCCGGAAGGAACGCAAGCGAAGACCGGTTCCCCCCTTCATCACGAGCAAGTTGCAGCAGGAAGCGGTCCGCAAATTGGGGTTTACGGTCAAGAAGACGATGACCCTTGCCCAGCGCCTCTACGAGGGCATCGACCTCGGGGACGAGGGGACAGTCGGGTTGATCACCTACATGAGAACAGACTCGACACGGATCTCGGACGACGCCCTGAATGAGGTCCGGGGATACATCACCGAGAGTTTCGGCGAGAAGTACCTGCCCAAGGATCCCGTCCGTTACCGGACCAAGAAGGGTGCGCAGGATGCTCATGAGGCCATCAGGCCAACTTCGGTTGCACGCCACCCCGACCGGGTGAAGCCTTTCCTGGAGCGGGACCTCTTTCGACTTTACAGCCTGATTTGGAACCGATTTGTGGCCTGCCAGATGGTGCCGGCGCTCTTCGACCAGACCGAGTTGCTCATTGGTGCCGGGGACGTGGATTTCAAGGTTGTCGGGTCGATCTTGAAGTTTGACGGCTTTCTCAAACTGTACCGTTCCGACGAGGATGACGAGGCGGGTGATTCATCCTCTGAGGGGAAAATTCTCCCCGAGCTCACCGAGGGAGAGAAGCTGAAGGTTCTTGAACTGCTCCGCGAGCAGAAGTTCACCCAACCCCCTCCGCGCTTTAACGAGGCGAGCCTGGTGAAAGCGCTGGAAGAGAAGGGAATTGGACGGCCGTCGACCTACCAGCAGATCCTGTCGGTGATCATGAGCCGCGACTACGTCCGGAAAGACGAAGGGCGATTTGCGGCTACCGAGCTTGGGGAGGTCGTTAACGACCTCTTGATCCGTTACTTCAACGAGCTGTTCGACTACGACTATACCGCGAAGTTGGAACGCGATCTCGACAGCATCGAATCGGGCGAAGCCGACTGGATCGAGACTCTTGACGGGTTCTACAAAGGTTTCAAGGAAAATCTCGACCACGCCCGTACGGAGATGAAGAACCTCCGCCGGGAAGAGGTCCCAACCGACGAAAAGTGTGAGCTCTGTGGCAGCATGATGGTGATGCGGTGGGGCAAGTTCGGTCGCTTTCTTTCCTGCGCCAACTATCCCAAGTGTAGAAACACCCGGGAACGCAAAGAGAACGAATCCGATCCTGTCGAGGCCCCGAGAGAGGTTTGCTCCAAGTGTGGAAGGCCGATGGTTCTCAAGCGCGGCAGGTACGGCCATTTCCTCGCCTGCAGCGGCTATCCCGAGTGCAAGAACACCAAGCAGCTGATCCAGAAGGATGGTCAGACGGTGGCGGCGCAGGAGGTCGAACTGGATGAGAACTGCCCGAACTGCGGCGATAAGCTGGTCAAGAAGATGGGCCGGTACGGGGAGTTCATCGCGTGCAGACAGTATCCCGAATGCCGCTATATCAAGCCAAACGGCACCGGAGTGACCTGTCCCGAGTGCAAGCAGGGCGAGCTGGTTGAGCGGAAGTCCAAGCGAGGCAAGACCTTCTACGCTTGCGATCGGTACCCTGACTGCAATTTCGTGCTCTGGCAGAAGCCGATACCCGAAGCCTGCCCCGATTGTGGTACACCCTACCTCCTCGAGAAGACGACGAAGAAGTCAGGGACCCGCAGGTTCTGTCCCAACAAGGAATGCGGGTTCGTCGTAAGCGTCGACGAGAGCTCCGAGGAAAGTTCTGCTAAAGTCGAATCAGAAGTGCCTGTTTCGTAAATCGACGTCGCTGTTCGTGTCGAAATGAGTTGGGGAAACTCGGATTTGGTGCGTGTAATCATGGGCCAACCGGGTCGCTGGAGGTTGCACCTCGCCTTCTTGTATGGGCAGGCAGGAAACGGAGCTTATCACTATGCGAAGACGAATTAGTTGGGCGGTGTTCATGGCGCTGATGTTCAGCCTTCCTGTCCTGGTCCTGGGAATGACCAGTGATCAGGTTGCAAAGGGCAAGGCTGTTTACCTCAAGCGCTGCAAGATGTGCCACGGAGCGGACGGGTCGGGTAACCCGGCGATCGCCAAGATGCTCGGCGCTCAGTTCCACCCGATGAGTTCAGAATATATTCAGAAAAAGACTGACGAAGAAATCAAGACCACGATCCAGAAGGGCAAGGGCAAGATGGCTGCCATCCGCGGGGTCTCAGACCAGGAAATCGCGGACGTAATCGCCTACCTCCGTTCTCTCAAGAAGAAGTAGGCCGGGAATACGGGTCAGCGATTGCGATAGAGCCGAAAATCAACCTTGCATCCGTGGTTGGAGAGGAATCCGAGAAAGCGCTTGTAATCTTCATCCCCGAGACCGAAATACCGGGTGAGCCTCCGGTAGCTGCCTTCGCATTTTTCGAGGCCGATCGAGACGATCTGCCGGACTTCTGCCCGGGAGAGTCTTCGCTGGAGGAATGGTTCGCGGACGCCCGTCCAGAAATTGGTCCTTCCTGACTCGAGGTCTGCGATGATCTGCAGAATGTGCGGACTCGTTGCGGCGGCGTTTCGAAAGCGGTGCCGATCGAGTTCCGATTCAACCGCGGACCGATCAATCGCTCCGTCCGCGCTCGAACAGGCAAGCTTTTCGAGCAAATTGGCCAGTTCCCGGACATTGCCCGGAAAAGAGTACTGCTGAAGCAGGGCGAGGGCTTCCGGTGTCAGGTGCGACCTCAGGCCCAACTCCCGTTGGAGACGGTCCAGGCAGTGGTTGCAAAGGAGCGGGATATCGGACGCACGTTCGCGGAGCGGGGGGATTTCCAGGCGGAGAACGTTCAGGCGGTGATATAGGTCGAACCGGAATTTCCTCTGGGCGCAGAGCTCGACCAGGTCCCGGTTGGTTGCGGCAACGATGCGGGCGTCGATGTCCCGTTCGAAAGTCTCTCCCAGGCGGATGACTTTACGCTCCTGGAGGACTCGGAGAAGGCGAGGCTGGAGGTCGAAAGGCATGGCCGAAATCTCGTCGAGGAACAGGGTCCCTCCGGCGGCCGCCTCGAAGAATCCGGTTTGATCGCCGGTGGCTCCAGTGAAAGCGCCCCTGGCATGTCCAAACAGCTGGCTCTCGATCAGGTCCCGGGAGAAGGTCGCGCAGTTGACCGCTATGAAAGCTCCTTTAAGGCCGCTGGATTCGTGGATCATCCGGGCGAGGAGCTCTTTCCCTGTGCCGCTTTCTCCTGCCAGGAGAATGGTTGACCGTGTCTTGGAGAAACGGTCGAGTTTGCCCAGTAAGTCGATAACGGCAGGATGTTTGCCGACAAATGGTGACGTTATCTGCCCGCTTTGCAGTTTGGGACGTCGAGCCGGATCTGGAACCGCCCTGGGGCGGCTTCTCCAGAAGCTGCTCCAGGATTCCCTTCAGGACGACCAGAAGGTCGAAGTCCAACTCCGGCAACAGGCGCCCGGGGCGCTCGAGATAGAGCCATCCGCGGGTAGCCGGCCCCTTGGAGAGGGCGACGGAGATTGAAACTATGCGTCGGTCGCTTTCAACGTGGATAGGCGGCTCGGCAGGTGCCGCTTCCAGCCATCGACGGTAATCGTCGCGCACGGAATCCAGTGATGCGACCCGTGCTCCCGGTAGGCCGGTTGTGTTTGCCAGGTGAAGGCGCGCTCCCGAGAATGGGAACTGTTGCCGGATACAGTCGAGAATCCTGGAATAATACGCTGTTTCGTCGGGTAACTTGTTGAGGCTGTCGAGAAACCGGCCCAGCGCGACCATGAACGGTGGCTCGTTGTTCGGTCGGGAGGTCTGCAATCTCGCCCGTACCTTGTCGCGCATCGGGGCAACGTGGGCACGGTCGAATCCCGTCTTGAGCTCCGGCGATAGCAGGCTTTTGAATCCGAGAAGAATTCCCAGCGCCCGCTGGTAGCGAACCTCTGCCGCCGGGACGTTCCCGGTGCAGGCTTCCGCTATGGCCAGGGTTCCCAGGACTTCAGCACGCTGACCGGGGCGTTCAGTCGTCCGGCTTTTCAGGCGCGCCTTTTCGGCAAGCAGTCGGGCTCGGCGGTGATTTCCCCGACGCATGGCGACTGAGCTTTCAGTGACCAGGCACTCTAGTTGCACGGGGTTAAACCTGGAACGCACGCGTTCGACGGCGGGGTCTCTGATCAGGACCGCGGCTCGGTCGGTTCGACCCATATCCAGGGCGATTCTTGATTGGGCGATTCGAAATCGGGCCCGGTAGTAATTCCACCGGCGGGGAACGAGGCGAAGGCCGACGTTGAGGTGATCTTCGGCAGCTTCCAGGTTTTCAATAGAGGAAAATGCTTCGGCGTACAACAGATGAGCCCGAACGACCTGACCCCGGTTTCCATGGTTAAGCACACGTTCACACATCTCGAGTCCGTGCTCGGGGGCACCCAGCAGACAGTGGATTCGAGCCAGGGCCAGCGCGTCCTCGGGGTCAGAAGAGATCTGATGCATGCTCGCGGGTGGGATGGCCCGTCCCGAGGGTACGAAGTGCGGCCTCCGGAAGGAGCCTGTCGCACTCGTTGAGTGCCAGTTCGCGCGCTGCCTGGCTTCGAAGGCCCAGCGGGACTTTCGCAAAGGAGCCTCCCTGGATGGTGTGAAGTAAACGTTCCGAATCCCAATGCCGGCCAAGCAATCTCAAATGCTGGGCCTGGAAGAGTGTCACCCGCGCCAGTTGTTCGGGAGAGGCCGCCTCTTCGGCGACACGAAGCGCTTCCCGAGCGAGTCGTTCAGCCGCCCGAGGTCTGCCTGAAAGGAGGCGGTCCTGGGCCAGTTCCAGCAGCTCGGGAGAGAGAAAGCCGTTCAGGCCCTGACGGTAGAGCGCCCGGATGGTACGGCCCCTCCACGACAAGGATTCTTCATGGAGGCCCAATCTGGAAAAGAGCTCCGCAAGCGCGCGGGCGATTTCAGTGGGGACGTCCAGGCCAGGCCGCATCTCGGGTCCGCCACGCCGCCAACGCCGGGTCCGACCGGTTCTGTCTGACCCTGGCTGCGAAGTTTCCGAAGAGGTACTTTCGCCTCTATTTCGCTGCCTCCGGGAGCCGGAGGAGTGCCGGCGGGACGGAGTCTGGAAGATGGTGGCAACCAGCTTGCGCGCCTCTCGGAGTCGACCTGCCCGAGTGTGACACTCAAGGAGGGAGGCTCGTGCCATCTCATCCACGGTCACTGGTGCCGTGCCATCGCAAAGTCTCTCGAAGATGGAGGTTGCGCCAACGAGGTCGGCGCGCTGAAGGAGCAGGCTCCCGAGCAGCAGGAGGAGTTCCGCGTACTGATTCGCCGGCCAGGGTTGTCCAAGAAGGCCACGAACCCGATGCTCGCAACGGTCGAACTGCCCGCTCCGAAAGAGGAGATCTAAGTGCTTGCGAGCCGATTTCCAATCTCGCCCGGAGGAGCTTGTTTCTCCCTCCACCTCTGCGAGGATCGATGCGGACGCTGCGAACTGCCCAGTTGAAGCCAGGTGATCGATGGCTGTCGCGAATAGTTCCGGATCCGACTGTGCGAGTCCCGTTCCCAGGGTGTGGACAGCCTTTTCGACGACAACCAGCGGCTCCCCATCGGGTTCTCTTTCCAGGACTTGAAGAATCTCCAAGTGGACCTTGCTCCGAATCGCCATCGGGGTCTCCCGGCGGATGGTCTCTCCAACCCAGTGACTGGCGAGGGCGATGGTCGGGTTCCTGAAACCGCCGCTTATCTGAACAAAACCGAGTTTTTCAAGGCCCCAGGCGGTGTCTTGAATGTTGTCGCGAGAATGAGAAGGCATCCCGGCGAACCGGGCCAGCTTCACGGGGCGGTCGAGAAATGCCAACGTTCGGAGTAATTCCACCTGGCTTCGTTCCAGTGTTCCCAGCCGCAGCCGTGTTTCCTCGGCAATCTCGGAAGGCGGAGGCCAACTGTCTTCGTTCAGCATCAGCGGTAACCAGCCTCGAACTCCGTGACGAAGCGCACCCCGGCGGCGAAGTTGTCGGGTCAGTTCAACGAGGTGCCGCGGATTTCCCGATACTTTCTCGATTGTCCGCTGAATCAGCCGTTCGGACAGGACTCCGGGAAACAGGTTTTCGAGCAACTGGCGTGATGCAGGCCTGGCCAGTGGGCCCAGGTTCACGGTGCGAAGCCGGCCCAGTTCGTCGCATTCCGACTCGAGTTCCTGGAACTGGGTGGTCCGTTCATCCTGCCTGCGTTCGGAGAGCACCAGGACTCCGCTCGTTCCCTCCAGGAGAAGGCGTCGATAGAGCTCGAGTGATGCGCTTTCGGCCCAATGAGGATTGGACAATCGAAGGACCACCGGCCTGTTGACGGAGAGTTTTACCAGACCGTCGAGCAGGAATCCCGCCGGATCTCGGGCCTCTGATTTTCCGGCCAATCTCTCGATCGATGCCTCCTGGTCACTTCGCAGGTCGGCCACCAGTTCGCGGAATGGTTGCAGGGCCCGATCATGTGGCGTGTGGGTAATCTGGAAGACGGGAAGACCGACGATTTTCGCCCTCAAAGCGATCTGGTCGAGGAGGCGAGTCTTGCCGATTCCGGCTGATCCCGTGAGGACGAGCAATATCGGTTTTCCCTGTTGACGAAACTCCTCGAGAAATTCGGTACACCGCAAGAGGGCGCCGTCTCTGCCAACCAGGCTGCTCGACGGCACCGGAACGAGGTGCCGGGACACACGGGCCCGACTTTCCAGAATTCCGATCACTTCTCGCAAAGGGATGCGGTCTCCCGGGTCCTTCTGGACCAGGTTCATGATCACTGTATCCACGAACCCGGGCAGATCGGGGCGCATGCGTCCGGGGAGCGTGGGCATGGCGATCTTTTGCTTCTCATCGACCTGACCGGGGTAGGAATCGTAGAAGGGTGCGCTCCCCGTGAAGATGAAGTAGAGAGTCATCCCCAACGTGTACAGGTCTCCCGCCACGGTAGCCTGCTGGTCTCTCAGAATCTCCGGGGCGCAGTATCGATGACTGGCAGGAGAAGGATCAATTCGGGATTGGAACTCGCCGGGGATTACGTGGTTGACGCAGTGAATCCGATTCAAATCGCAGAAGATCTTTCCCGGATTGAGCCAACCCCACAGGCTCCCGGCCCGGTGTGTGTATTCGAGCAGTTGGCATAGTTCGCGTGCGGCGTGAATCCGTTCTTCGAATGACCACCGGGAGATCGCCTCAGGTAGGCGTAGCCGCTCGATCCGGGGTGTAATCAGACCGGGCTGCCGGCCGTGAAGATGGAGGTCGAGGACCGCAGGCAGGAGGGGGTGCAAGAGGCTCGTCCGCTGGTCGTAAAGAGACTCGATTCGGTTTCGGGCGCCGGGGTTCCTGGTAGACATACTGCCGGCAAGGGTGAAAACTCGAAGGCTGTTACCCGGTTCTCCAACCGGTTTCACCAGGAAGACCCGGATTGGAGACCCCGACTCGAGTGGGTGGAGAATCCGGTATCGGCGCAGTCCATTGCCCGGTTTTCGATCTGACATCCCGCCCAAAATGCAATCCGCTCAAGTAGTCTTTGGGCCGCCCCCCCCAGTTCGAGCTCCGATCCTATCCGCCACTGACCGGAAAAGCAATAACAAACTGGTTAAGTGTGACATATGACACAGGTTGATTCCGTTTGACCGGTCCATACATTAAAGTGATCATATGGTCCAGTAATTCGGCACAAATCGTCCAGGTGTTAGGGTCTTGGGCGAAACCGCAGTTTGGAGGACGGAGATGGCACACCGGAATCAACACCCCTTTTGCGTCTGTTTGTTAACTGTAATCACTATCTGCCTGGGGCTGCTCGCGGGCACTCCCGGCGAGGCCCAGTCCCGTTCTTCGAGGCAGCGAACGCCCGCTGAACGGGTTTCCCCGATGTTGCTGCGGCAACTGGGGCAAATGGGTGAAAGCCCGGCCGATTCGGCTCGGATCCCGGTGATTGCACGAGCTTCCGGCGATCCGGCAGAACTGCTGAACAGTCCTCTCCTGAGGGGTTCGAGCGGGATTCGTCGGTTGCCTCTAATTAACGGCATTTCGGCCCGCCTGAGTCGGGATGAAATCGAATCGCTGGTGGCCTCGGGAGTGGTCGAGTACGTCACCCTGGACGCCATGATCCGGCCCACCCAGCACCGGTTCGCTCGTGAAGTGACGCTCGATGCCTCTGTGGACCTGGCGGCCATCGGAGCCGACCTGGTCCAGGAGCGGGGATTTAACGGGGCTGGCGTGGTTGTCGCACTCTTCGATTCCGGAATCGGATTTCACGCGGACCTTGATCGAAGTCGAGTCCTGGAAGCGGTTGACTTTACCGGGGACGTGCCGCGCCGTGTTCCATACAATCACGACGGCTTCGGCCACGGAACGGCGATGGCGGGAATTATCGGAGCTTCGGACAACCGTCCCGGAGGCTTCTATCGCGGCGTTGCTCCGGAGGTACGCTTTGTAGACCTGAAAGTCATCGGGGACGACGGAGTGGGGTCGACCAGCAGTCTTATTGCCGCCATTGACTGGCTGGTCGAAAACCGCGATCGCCTGGGTGTTCGAGTTGCCTCGATGTCTCTTGGCCATCCTCCGAT
Source organism: uncultured Acidobacteriota bacterium (assembly GCA_963777605.1). Taxonomy (GTDB): domain Bacteria; phylum Acidobacteriota; class UBA6911; order RPQK01; family JAPXNP01; genus CAVZRV01. The sequence goes on along the minus strand of CAVZRV010000011.1, from coordinate 431,386 downwards.
GGATTCCTATCGGGACGATCCGCTTTGCAAAGCCGTTGAACGGCTGGCGCAGGCGGGGATTTCCACCTTCGTCTCGGCCGGAAACCTGGGGAAGACCGAGGAGTACTCGGAGATCTGGGGAGCGATCACGAGCCCCGGTAACGACCCTGCCGCGATCACCATCTCGGCGATGAACACGCACGGAACGGCGGGGCACTCGGACGACACGGCGACCACGTATGCTTCGCGGGGGCCAACGTATGTGGACGGGCTGTTCAAACCGGATTTGACTGCCCCCGGCAATGGTGTTCCGGTGCCCCTGGCTCCCGGCAGTTGGGCCGGCCGCCAATTCAGAGACCGAATCGTGGGAGATTCGGCCCGCTATATCACCTTGAGTGGCTCGAGCGTGGCGACCGCATTCGCTGCAGGAACCGCGGCCCTGATGTACCAGGCCAATCCCGAACTGAATGCGAATGCGGTCAAGTTCCTTCTGTTTCTGACCGCGATCAAACTCGAACAACCGCACGTTCTTGAACAGGGGAACGGGTTGATCAATGTGATGGCTTCCGTCGATCTGGCATCAAAGATCGATGTGCAGACTCATCGATTCACGTCCCCACCGACTCCGGCGTGGAAAGTCGATGACGAAATCGTGCTGCCGGGTGGAGCATTCGCATACGGCAACAAGGTTGTATTCAGCCCCATGATTGGCAGAACCGGCTACTGGGGACTCTGGGGAGACGGAATCGACTGGTACCGCGATGCCCTGGGTGTTTCACAGGTGATCTGGACGGATGAGAACGTGCGGTCGAGCCAGGTGATTTGGACGGACCAGATGATTTGGACCGATCAAGTGATCTGGACCGACGAGGTGATCTGGACCGACAGGTGATCTGGACGGACCAGGTGATCTGGACCGACGAGAGTGTGCGCGCCAACCAGGTGATCTGGACTGACCGAAGCCTGACGGGAAGCCAGGTGATCTGGACTGATCGAAGCCTGACGGGAAGCCAGGTGATCTGGACTGATCGAAGCCTGACGGGAAGTCAGGTGATCTGGACCGACGAAACGCTTCGGTCCAACCAGGTGATCTGGACCGATGAGAATGTGCGGTCGAGCCAGGTGATTTGGACCGATGAGAACGTGAGATCGAGTCAGGCGATCTGGACCGATCAGGTGATCTGGACGGACCAGGTGATCTGGACGGATGAGAACGTACGGTCGAGCCAGCTGATTTGGACGGACCAGGTGATTTGGAGCGACCAGACCATCTGGGCGGACCAGGTGATTTGGACCGACGGCAAGTCTAATTGAGAAATCGGAATATTTAAGTTTTGGGAGATAGGATCATGGAAAAGCAGCTCAACATCATTCATTGGACCGATGGAACCAGCACGACGATTCTGGGCGGAAATGACGAGATGCGAATTGTCCATTGGACCGACTGAGTCGGAGTCCTGATCGAGGCAACATCAAGTCAGAAGAGAGAACGGGATTGCCCCGCGCGAGGTTTTCGCGTGGGGCCCTCGTCGGCTTCGGGGCGATCCTCCCGGATCTCCGGGACCCGGAGTCGCTTTCGCCGTCGGATCGTTACCAGCAGGACCGCCAACACGATCAGTCCGGTAGCCATGCCGATCCGGAGAGTGAGTTCCTCCCCTGCCAACAGCCACCCAACCACCACCGCCACGGCCGGATTAACAAAGGCATAAGTCGATACATTGGCTGCCGAAGTAACCCGCAGCAGCCAGACGTAGGCACTGAATGCCACAATCGAACCGAAGATGACGAGATACCCCCAGCCCAAGGTCGATCTCAGGGAAAGTGCCTGTATGTCGAGTCCCTGAAACTCACCTCTTGCCAGCGCCATGAAGAAAAGCATGACGCTTCCCCCCAGCATCTGCATTCCGGTAGACCTCACCGGTGACTTCGGCAGCCCGGCGGTCCTCGAGATCAACGAACCCAGGCTCCACGAAAAGGATGCCCCGAGAAGAACGCCTACAGGCAGCCACCGGAGACGAAGGGCGTCGGGAGCGTAATCTCCTCCCGCCAGAATACCGACTCCAATGAACCCGACAACCAGTCCGAGCAGAGTCTTGCCTGACGGAGCGCCGCCACGCCCGGAAAACCAGTCGAGGATCACCATCCAGAACGGCACTGAGGCAACGATGAGGGCGGCCACTCCAGAAGGCAGCCACTGCTCGGACCAGACAACCCCTCCGTTTCCTCCCCCGAGCATCAGTCCGCCGACCAGTCCGGCCCAGGCCCATTCCCGCCATGTCGGGAGGGTCCGGGTCTTCAGGTAGGTGAATCCAAAGACAATCGTCCCGGCAGTCAGGAACCTTGCCGATGCCATCAGGAAGGGAGGTGCAGTCTCGATGGCCACCCGGATCGCGAGGTACGTCGATCCCCAGATAAAGTACACGGCCGCGAACGCCGCGACCAACATCCAGGTGGGGGCGCCTGGCCCTTTGATGCCGCTTGGAACCTGTCCTCGACTTCCCATACCGATCCCTTCTCCCGGAAACGTCCGGGAGGTGACGAATCAATATACAGGAGTCTCATGTTTTCACCTGACACCGAAGTAGGGGAAAATTACGGTTGTCGGAAACGAAGCGGATTGCTATAAACTATCGGTTGATCCGGTTTGGGGGGCGTGCAGGTTACTCTAAATGAAGTTCTTCGACGAGAGCATCAACGCCAAAGCTCGGGCCCTGCTCACCGCTGTAAGCATTGCAGGGATGGGTGTCCTTGCATACTCCTGTTTTCTGGCCTTCTCGGGAGACTTCAGGTGGCTGTTTCTGGCACTGGCGACCGCCGTTTCGGGTGTCTTCCCCGTGCGGTTGCCGTTCCTGCGAGGAAAGAACAACTCGCTGACAATCACGGTCAGCGACATCTTCATTTTTTCGGCGATCCTCCTCTACTCGCCTGAGGTTGCCGTCCTCCTTTCGGTCCTGGACGGTTCCCTGGCCGCGCTCAGGGCCGATCGTACCCGTAAGCCCTACCGGGTGCTGTTCAATCTCTCTCAGTTGGCGCTCTCAACCTGGCTGGTCGGACACGTCTTCTACGGCTTGATCGGCGAGCCTCCGCCACTGGATCCTTCCGCGGTTGAAAGCGTGACGCTTTTTCTCAACCTCGGACTGTGCGCCCTCCTCCACTTCTTTCTCAATTCCGGATCGGTCTCCCTGGCGGTCGGGCTGGCAACCGGACAGAGGGTGGGGCGAGTTTTTTCGGAAAACCTGCTCTGGGCCTCGCTGACCAATGTTGCGGGGGCGGCCGGGGCGGCGATCATTTTCCTCAACTTCCGCACCACGCCGTTTTTCGCATTTGCCGTGACAGTGCCGATCATCCTGGTTATCTACTACGCCTACAAGATGAACCTGAAGCGGATCGACCTGGCACGCCAGCACCTGGATGACCTCGACGATCTCTATCACGCGACGATCACCTCTCTGGCGATGGCGATTGACGCCAAAGAGCATAGTTCCTTCGGCAACATCCAGAAAGTGCGCGCCATGGCGATGGCACTGGCGGAGGAGTTGGCGATCGAAGACCAAGACATCCTGAAGGGCTTGCGAGCGGCATCCCTTCTCCACGACATCGGCAAGCTGGCGGTACCGGAATACATCCTGAACAAGCCGGGCAAGTTGTCCGAAGCCGAGGCGGCAAAAGTGCGCAACCATCCGTCAGTCGGGGCCGACATCCTGGAGACGGTCCCGTTCCCTTACCCGGTGGCTCCTTTCGTCCGCCACCATCACGAACGCTGGGACGGTTCAGGGTACCCGAATGGACTCAAGGGGGAGGGCATTCCCCTGGGAGCACGGATTCTTGCAGTCGTGGACTGCTATTTTGGACTGCGGTCGGATCGTCCATTTCGACCGAAGCTGAGCCGCGAACTTGCATTTGACTTCATCAAGCAGGAGGCTGGCCGAGCCTTTGACCCCCGTATCGTCACGGTTTTCCTGAAGAACATCGGTAAACTCGAGGAGGCAGCCGAACAGGCGGAAGAAATGGTCCTCCCCGGCTCGTCGGCGTTGGGAGTGGCGGTTCTCGAGCGGATTCCCCAGGAGCTCCGGATCAAGCGGACCGTTTTCCACGACATTGCATCGACGCACCGGGAGATGCAGGCCGTCTACGAGATTTCCCAGAACATCGGCCGCTCGCTCAGTATCAAGGAGACCCTTGCCTACCTGGCGGGACGCATCAAGCGATTCGTCCCCTATTCGGCCTGCTCGGTCTACCTGGCGAGTACCGACGACGATCGCCTTTTGCCTCACCACGTCAGCGGAATGTACAAGGACGTGCTTGAGGGAGTCGAGATCAAGGTGGGCGAGTCGGTGACCGGGTGGGTAGCGGCACACAATAAAGCCCTTATCAACGTGTCCCCGGAGCTCGATTTCCCCCACATCGAAATTCTCCGACAGGCGTTCAAGAGTTGCCTCGCGGTGCCTCTTTCAATGGAAACCAGTGTCGTTGGCGTGATTACGCTCTATTCAGACGGGCCGGACACCTACAATGATCAGCACCTTCGCCTGATGGAGGCGATCGCTCCCCACTCTGCCGCGGCAATCAGCAATGCCGTGATCTACGAGGAAACCCAGGAGGACGCCTACACGGACGCCCTCACGGGCTTGCCGAACATCCGCTATTTCAGCATCTTTATTGGGGAGGAATTGAAGCGGGCCAAGCGGGTCGGCTGCCCGGTTTCGATTCTGATGATGGACTTGGACGGATTCAAAACGGTGAACGATCGTTTTGGTCACAAGAACGGTGATTCCATGCTGGTCGAAGTCGGACGACTCTTGCGCAGTCAGTTGCGGCGGTCGGACACCTGCCTGCGCTATGGCGGAGACGAGTTCCTGGCCGTCCTTCCCGGGTTGGACAACACCCTCGGACGCCAGGCTGCCGCTCGTATTCAGGCGGCTTTTGAAGGGCGCCCCCTGATCAATATCGAAGGAGAGGACGTTGGCTTGGGGATCAGCATCGGTGTGGCGACCTTTCCCGCCGATGGGATTGTTCACGATGAACTGGTTGCCAAGGCCGACCGCGACATGTACCGGAACAAGGTTGATCGGGCTCAGGCAGAGGAATCCGGCTCGTTAATCCAGTTCGGAAAGAAGTCCGAGCGCGCTTGACCAGCAACCGTCCTCGAGTTAGTGTCATCATCCCGACGTTCAACCGGGCTTCCCGCCTCGTCGAAGCCATCCGTTCGGTGCAAGACCAGACTTTCGAAGACTGGGAACTCATTGTGGTCGATGACGGTTCGACCGACGACACTGAATTTGCCGTACGCACGATTTCCGACCGGCGAATTCGGTATCTCCCGGCTTCCCATCGAGGAGTCAGTGCGGCGCGCAATGCTGGAATCGCGCAGTCCTGCGCTCGCTGGATCTGTTTCCTCGACAGCGATGATCGTTGGACTCCCCGCAAGTTGGCACGCCAGTTGGAAGTCCTCGAGGCAGAACCGGAATGGCGTGCCGTCTATACCAATGAAATCTGGTACCGACACGGTAGGAGGGTGAACCAGCGCCACCGACATCAGAAATACTCGGGGGCGATCTTCAGGTGGTGTCTACCGCTTTGCATTATCTCCCCCAGTTCGATCATGTTGGAGCGACAGCTCATTAACGAGATCGGTCGTTTCGACGAATCATTCGTGGTCTGCGAAGACTACGAACTCTGGCTACGCCTTGCGGCACGCTATCCGATTCGATTCCTGGATGAACTGCTGATCGAGAAAGTAGGAGGGCACCTCGATCAACTCTCACACAGTACCTGGGGATTGGACCGGTTTCGGGTTCGGGCACTCCTCAAAGTATTCGTCCAGGAATCGCTGACGCCGGAGCAGAGGCTCTGGACAGCTGGGGAGATCGTCCGCAAGTCGCGCATCCTGGAGCAAGGGTTCTCCAACCGGGGGAAGCCCTGCCAAGCCGGACAATACGCCTTCTTGGCCGCCACGTGGGAGAAGATGTTCTCCGGTCGGAATCCGATTTCTTTCGCGGACGGCCGAACTTAATTGCCCTTGCTGCCATCTAAGTGAAGTGAGAGAGCCCAAAACGGAATGGACTGATATGACTTTGACAATATTCGCCTTTATCGTGACCGTTGCAGTGACCGCAGGAATCGGGTTTCAATCTTTGCGCAAATCCGGGAACAGTGATTCCTGGCTGGACGAACTGGAGGCAAGCCGGGTTCCGGTCACTCACTCCACACCTCGCAGGCCTGTGAAGTAGCTCCTGGCGAGGACCCGGTCGTCGAGACCTCAATTAAGCTAATTCCGGAATCCATGCGCCGGGATGACGTCTTCTGGAGATGTCACCCGGCGCACCTTCACTCAGCTTCTTTGGCCCTCAAACTAGGCCGCGTACCGCGTTACAGGCGCTTCGAGTCTGCCCCGCCGCCCTGCGGATACCATTCGAAGGGTGAACCTGGGCCCCCGGCACACGTCCACGGCGCCTTGGTTTTAGCCCAGGGCTTGCCCTGGATCCGGGGTTCCGTCACGGTGATTGCGGCCTGTAAGGTCGCGCCGGATTCCTCTCGTCCGGAGAGGTGTGCAGCCCCCGCTACAGGGCTAGATTCTTGATGGGTGCGCCGTGAACCCAGGCAAATGCCTGGGCTGGAAACAGGCCCCCTTCAGGGGCCAGCCCGGCGCCGATCCTGTGATCATCACTCATCCAAGTCTGGCACCTGACCAGGAACCAGGATCCAGTCGATAATCGCGCCCCTGGCTCTCCACCGATCGCCTCAATCCCGACCCAAACACATCCAGTTCACCAGTTCATCCAACTCATCCCAGATCGCAGTTCCAGGTCAGGGTGCCGGCTGTCCGGGAATGGCTGCATAGTAGCCCTGACGATGGCGGACGAGCACGTTGGGGTGATTCACATTGACTTCAATTTCGCGAAATGCTCCGTTACGGAGCTTTGAGGCCGGCTCGTAGGCGATGTTGTACTGGCTGCGCAACTCTTCCTCGATCTCCCCGAATGCCTTGGTGAATTGAGTCGATGAGTAGGGGAAGAAGACACGGCCCCCGGTGCTGTCCGTCATCTGTTTGAGGGAATTGTCCCCTTCGTGATCAACATCCGCGCCGAAATGGGTCGTGCTGACAGCATAAATGGCCACTTCGGCCCGCTGGGCCATCCGCAGGGCCTCTTCGAAGGTGTGCGTGCTGGTGAGGTCGCTTCCGTCAGAGAGGATCACCATGGTACGGCGGCCGGTCTCGTACAGCATCTTCTGCTCCGAGATCAGATAGATTGCGTCGAAAAGGGACGTCCCACCCCCCGCCCGGAGGTCCTTGACTTCCTTGGCCAGGTCATTCGGGTTGGAGGTGTAGTCGTGCAGCAGTGTGACTCCGGTGTCGAATTCCGCCAGGAGGGCACGGTCGGTTGGACGCACGATCGTGAAAAGGAAGTCGAGGGCGGCTTCCTTCTCGAAGTCCAGCTTCAGCTTGACACTCGAACTGGTATCGACGCAGAGTGCGATCGTGAGGGGCAGATTGGTCTGGCTGCTGAAGTTCGTGATCTTTTGGGGGACGCCGTCCTCCAGGATCTCGAAATCCTCCGCGGTCAGATCCTTGATGAATTTACCGGTATCTTTATCGGTAACCGTGATCAGTACGTTGACTGCTTCGACTTCAACCCGAATTGGCTCGTCCCGGTCCTGAGGGGCAACCCTGCCGATCGTCCCGAGCAGGGCGAGGCTGAGGCAGACTGCGAATCTTGCCATCTGCATAGGCGCGTTATTCTCCCAAAGTCTCAATCAAGTGCGCAAGTTCGTGGGGTAGTGGAGCCTCGAACACGAGCATTTCTCCAGTGGTTGGATGCGTGAGTTCGATGCGGGTTGCATGGAGAAAGAGCCGGTTCAACGCCGGACCGAGTCGGCGGGGCCAGGAGAACTCTCCCCGGACGTACGTGGGGTCACCCACGACCGGGTGTCCCCGGTGGTGAAAGTGAACCCTGATCTGGTGCGTTCTCCCGGTTACAGGAAAGGCACGGACGAAGGAAAAGCCGGGCAGGTAACGAATGACCTCGTACCGGGTGGCGGCATTTCGCAGCCGGCTGCTCCGGGTTGAGATCCGGGTCCGGGACCGGTCATCGCGACCAATCGGCACTGAAATCTCCCCCTTTTCCGGGGTCAGCTTTCCGTATAGAAGGGCCAGGTAAACCTTGTGTACCTGGCGTTTCTGGAACTGGCGGGTCAGCCTGTCGTGAGTGATTTCGTTCTTTGCAACCAGGAGAATCCCGGAGGTCCCTTTGTCGAGGCGGTGAACGATGCCGGGTCTCAGGGAGTCCTTCCGGCTCAGTGTTTCCAGGTGAAAGGCCAGGGCGTTTGCCAGCGTGCCGGTCCGGTTGCCGGCGCCCGGGTGAACCACCATCCCGGCAGGCTTGTTGACGACGAGGAGATCCGGGTCTTCGTAGATGATCTCGATAGGTAGATCTTCCGGGACCAGGTGGCTGGGTTCCGCGGGCGGACGTTCGATCTGGAGAGTCTGGCCAGGACTCAGGGCGAAACCCGGTTTCCGGGTCTTCCCGTCAACCCGGACAAACCCCTGGTCGATCCATTTGCGAACCTTCGAACGAGTGGTGTCGGGAACCGACTGGCTGACGAAGACATCGAGCCGCAGCCCTTCCGCTTCACTCGAGACTTCCAACGTGATGAGCTCAATCACCTTGTGGCCGATTGTCGCTTCTTCAGGTAGAGGTAGGCAAGGAGGGCGGTGGGCACGATCAAGATGCTGATGAACTGAGACGTCGAGAGGAGGCCGTTGAACAAGAATCCCCGGTCGGAGTCGCCCCGGAAGAATTCGAGGAAGAACCGGATGACGCCGTAGGCAATCAGGTAGAGGCAGAAAATCTGGCCCTGGAAGGAGCGTCTTCGATAGGCGCGAACGAGGATCAGGCAGAGAATCAGCGTTGCTGCGGATTCATAGAGCGGATAGGGGTGAACCGAAATCCCGAGCGGTGTCCCGACCACGTTGTGGGCGTACTGGCTGCTGTAAGTGACTCCCCACGGGAGATCGGTCGGGCAACCGTAGTCGCATCCGGCAGCAAAACAGCCGAGCCTTCCGATAGCCTGACCCAGGGGGATTGCGGGGCCGGCCGCATCGGCCATCCGGAGAAACGAAAGTCCGGGAACCCGCCGAATGAAAAGAAAACTTCCGACGACGGCGCCGATCAAACCTCCGTAATAGACGCCTCCGGCCTGCAGAAATTCAAGCGAGAAGAGTCGTCCCGGGTTCTGAATATAGTAACTGAGCGATGTCAGAACCAGAAGAAGCTTGGCTCCCAGGATCGAAGAAATGATGACCACAAATCCCAGGTCCCAGGTGGTCTTCTGGGAGATGCCGTCTTCTTCGGCAAGGCGGGCGGCCAGCGTTACGGAGACCAGAAGTGCGAGGGCAAGCAGCAGTCCGTAAGTGTGGATCGGAATGGGCCCGATGTCGATCAGTTTGGGTAACATCGGCTGGTGCAGAGCCGCGGGAAAGTCGAGGGGTGAAGTGCAAAACCTGCGAGCCTGTCACCCCTCGAATATTGCCTAGCGCTCTTCTTCGGCCTCCTTCTTGGCCTCGGCGATAACCTTTTCCGAGAGATTGTGAGGCACGATGTCGTAATGGGATGCTTCCATGTGATAGCTCCCCCGACCGCTGGTCATCGAGGTCAACGCCGGCTGGTAGTTGAGCAATTCTGCCAGCGGAACCTGTGCCCGGATCAACTGGGTACCGCCCTTGATGTCCATTCCCTGGATACGTCCGCGCCGGGAATTGAGGTCTCCCATGATGTCTCCCGCGTTTTCCTCAGGAGCGTAAACCTCAACATTCATGACTGGCTCGAGCAGAACCGCTTTGGCCTGTTCCATGCCTTTGCGGAATGCCAGTGAACCGGCGATCTTGAAAGCCATCTCGGACGAGTCAACATCATGGTAGCTTCCATCGTACAGGATTGCCTTGAAATCGACTACGGGAAAGCCGGCCAGGAAACCCTTCTCAGCGGCGTCCACGATGCCTTTTTCAACCGCCGGAATGTACTGCCTCGGGATGGCTCCGCCGAAGACGGTATTTTCGAACTCGAAGCCAGCACCCCGCGGCAACGGCTCCATTTTGATTTTGCAGTCTCCGAACTGCCCGTGACCACCGGTCTGCTTCTTGTGCCTTCCCTGAACATCGGCGTTCCCCGTGATGGTCTCCCGGTAAGGGACCTTCGGGGTTCTGAGTAGAACTTCGACTCCGTACCGCTTCTTAAGTTTGGCAACCGAGACTTCGATGTGCAGTTGGCCGGTGCCCGAAAGAAGGAATTCCTTGGTCTGGGGATCCCGGGTGAACCGAAGGGAGGCATCCTCCTCCATGATGCGGGCGACGGCCGAGCCGATCTTGTCTTCGTCACCGCGCGACGCCGGTTCCACTGCGAAGCTGATCGACGGCTCCGGATAATGCACCCGCAGAAAGGAGGCCTTGAAATCGGACTCCGCCAGGGTGTCACCCGTGGTAGTACTCCGCAGTTTCAAAACTCCGCAGATATCTCCGGCCGGAACCTCCGGCGTGCCCTCGTGATTCTTGCCCTGGAAGACCTGAAGCGTGCCCAGGCGTTCTTCTGAATCGGAGGACGCGTTCATGACAGTGGTGTCCGACTTGAACACACCGGAGTGGACCTTCAAGAGGTTGATCCGTCCGGCAAAGGGGTCGGCCAGGGTCTTGAACACGAAACCTGCTGCCGGCCCTGTCGGGTCTACCTTTACCTCGATCTTTTCCTGCTCTCCCGGGTTTGCCGTTGCCACGACGGGCCGCCGGTCAAGGGGCGAAGGGAAGACGCTCGAGACCGAATCGAGCAGGTTGCGAATTCCGACGTTGTGAGACGCTGAACAGCAGAAAGCCGGCACAATCTTGTTTTCCCGAATCGACTTGGCCAGTCCTGAAACCAGTTCCTCGTCCGAGAGGGTCCCCTCTTCGAAGAACTTCTCCATCAGCGATTCGTCACTCTCGGCGATCATCTCGATCAGTTCTTCGCGGCGCTGCGTAACGGTGTCGGCCAGGTCTGATGGGATATCCTCCTCCCGGCACTCACCGTTGCCGTCCCACTCATATACGAATGCCCGGTTTCGGATCAGGTCGACGACCCCTTTGAAATCCTTCTCTTCTCCCAGCGGAATCTGTACTGGAACCAGTTCCCGCCCGAACGTCTCCTGGAGAGACTTGACCGTCCTGTCGAAGCTCGCGTTGTCTCGATCGAGCTTGTTGATGACAACCACTCGAGGAACCGAAAACTCTTTGGCGAATCCCAGGACTGTCTCCGTCTGGACTTCCACCCCGGAGACTGCGTCGATGACGATCAGTGCGGTTTCGGCAGCAGTCATGGCGGATTTGGCGTCCAAGATGAATGCGCGGTAACCCGGTGTGTCCAACAAATTGATCTTGTTGCCCTTCCATTCGCAGTTGGCTAGTGCAGTGTTGATCGTAATCTTGCGATCAATCTCGTCTTCGTCGTAATCAGTGATTGTCGTCCCGTCCTCAACGCGACCCATTCGGCTAACGGCTCCGGAGGTGTAGAGAACCGCGCTCACCAAAGTGGTTTTACCTGTGTCACCATGACCCACAACGGCAATATTGCGGATTTTCTCGCTGTCGAACACCTTCATTGGGGCTCCTTTCTGCGCTATAGTAAGGCTCGCAAATTTAGCATAGGGTTGGACCCATTTCAATTTCGCCGGAGCCGACTTCAACGGTCCGGCTCATGACGTCTATTTCCGCCTTAATCAGGGGATCGGCAGCTGTGGTATCAGGAGTAGCTCATGCTTGGTGACTTCCGCATGCGAGTTCGGTTCTGGGGAGTCCGGGGATCGATCCCGACACCCCAGTCGGAAAACCTGGAGTTCGGTGGGAACACAGCCTGCGTAGAGATCCGGGTTCCCTCGGGTGAAGCGCTGATTTTTGACGGTGGTACCGGGATTCGCGACCTGGGTCTCCTCCTGAGCCGTGAGTTTCCTGAGGAAGCCCTCGATTTGAAGGTCTTTCTGACCCATTTCCACTGGGATCACATCCAGGGTATTCCGTTCTTCACTCCTCTCTACTCCGAGAGGAACCGGGTTGTTTTTCATGGGCACGGGGAACAGGGCCATCCCGAGAGAATGCTCGGGGGGCAAATGCAGGCCCCCTATTTCCCGGTCGGGCTCGAGCTTGCTGCCGCCTGCAAGGAGTTCGTGAAAGTCGGTTCCGAGCCGGTCGTAGTTGGTTCGACAACAATCTTGCCATTCCCTCTGAACCACCCCCAGGGGGCAGTCGGGTACCGCGTCGAGCGGGAAGGTGCGGTGGTCGTCTATGCCACCGACCTTGAGCACGGGCATTCTCGCCTCGATCAGGTTTTGCGCGAGTATTCCAGGAATGCCGATATCCTCATCTATGATGCCCAGTACACTCCGGAAGAGTATGAGACTCACCGGGACTGGGGACACAGCACATGGTTGGAAGCCACTCGGGTTGCGGAGGAATGCAGGGTCAAGCAGTTGATCCTGTTCCATCACGACCCGTCTCACGACTTTAGGATTACGCGGGAGATCGTTCGGGAGGCCCGGGAGTATTTCCCGGCGACGATTGCCGCCAAAGAAGGATGGGCGGCAACGCTTTAGCCCAGGCCGAAGAATGCGCGAATCCGCCCCAGCATCGACTGCTGGGTCTCGTGCTGGAGATCGCGGTAAGTTCGAAGTTCGTCCGTCTTGCTCTTGAGATTTGCCCGGCGTTCGGCGATCACCCCGGAAATGGACTCCGCTATTTCCGGGTGATCAACCAGTACGTTCCGAAAAGAAGTCTTCTCAATGACGAAGACGTGGCAGTCGCTCATTGCGATGGCGGAGGCGGTCCTGGGTTCACCGGTCAGGAGAGCCATCTCACCGAAGTATTGTCCAGGGCCGAGAACTGCCAGTTGATGCACGGCGCCCTTCTCCTCGACGGTGATTCGAACCTGACCCCGGTTGATCAGAAACATGGAGCCTCCCTGGTCACCCTGGCGGATGATCGGTTCGTCGGCTGCATAGATGACCTGTCGGAGGCAACCGGCCACTTCGGCCCTTTCGTCGTCCTTCAAGGGCGCGAAAATGTCGAGCCTCGAGACGAACTCGGATCGCTTCCTGTTTTCAAGCTCGAGTCGGGCCTTGGCGTCTTCCGGTTCCTTGACGCGGACGTCTCTGATCGGGAAGGGAATGATCAGGCCGGCTCGCTCCAGGCGATAATAGAGCAGCGTCGTGAAGCGATCGAGAATGATCTCCGAGATTCCGAAATCGTCGATCCAGAAGCGGCACCGGTAGTTGATTGAAAAGTCACTGTACTCTTCCAGAAGGACGTCAGGCTTGGGAGTCCTGAGTACTTCAGGGACGTCGGCGCACGTCTCCAGCACGACCTTCTTGACCAGGTTGGGGTGGGCCTCGTAGCCAAAACCAATTGTCTTTTCCACCCGGTGGATCGGTGACGGGTGGCTGAAATTGACCAGGATGTCCTTGGAAATCAGCGTGTTCGGAATCACGCAGAAGTGACCGGACTTGGTCCGGATCTTCGTGGCCCTCCAGGTGATTTCCTTGACCTTGCCCTCGAGCGAACCCAAACGAACCCAGTCTCCGACAAAGAGAGGTTTCTCGACCTGGAGCGCAAGGCCCGCGAACAGGTTCCCCAGCGTGTCCTGGAGGGCAAGCCCGATTACCAGTCCCCCAACGGCCGAGGTGGCCAGCAGTTTGTCGGGGGCTTTCAGAACCGCAACGACCGCGAATACGCCGATGACGAGCGCGTCCTGGACGATGGCAGGGAACTTCTCGGAGACCGCGTCTCCGGAGACCTGGTTGAAAAGCAGGACCACTCCGGCGATCACCAGGGCCAGGAACATGGCCAGCTTTTCCAGCCCTTCCAGGGTGTAGCCCGGCGCGAAGTTCTCAAGAATGACGTTGACGACCCAGGCCGCAAGCAGCATGAAGATGCTCAGGCTGAGCCGCTTCCGAATCCAGGGGTTTCGGGTCAGCGAGCGAACTACAATCAGCGCCAGGGCCAGCAGAACCGGCCCCAGCATCCCGATATAGCTGAGCGGGACCTGCAAGCTAGGCCAAGCCTCCATCGGCCTTGAATTTATCCAGTTCTTCAGCGGTAACCTTGACCACTACCTGAGCCGGATTCCCCGGCGCTTCTGTTCCCACTTCCGTTTCCACTCCGCGGGCGGCAGCCGAGCCGGTAACCTCGGCGCGATCCTGTTTCTTACCCGAACCGAAGGGGTTTCTCAGTTTCGCCAGAGCGCCACCACCACTGTCCTTCTTCTTATCCGAATCCTTGTCATCTTTTTTCGAGCCGGAGTCACCCTGGGCCATGCCCATGGCACCTTCAACGGCCTCGCCGGTTCCGGAAAAAGGCGCCAGCTTGTACTTGATATTAGCGGTAAACCGATCGGCCAGTACAGCACTCCCTTCCTGGGCGAGCTTCTCTTTCTTGATCTGCTTATCGAGTTTCTCGATGCGTTCGCGGGTTTCCGGGTGGGAAGCAAAGAGTCCGGCGCGGCTTTCCCTGGACTCGTAACGCGAACTCAGGATTTCCAGGAAGTCGGGAAGTCCTGACGGAGCGTACCTGCAGGAAGCAGCCAGTTCGACCCCGTCCTTGTCTGCCTCCAGCTCCTCGGTCCGACCGAAACCCTGCAGAAGCGCCTCGGTTGCCTTCTCGGTGAGCATCTCGAAAGCCTTGCTGTTGCTGGTGATCGAGGTCTCGTCACTGGCAAACTCGATGCCCTTCATCTTCTGGATACCCTTGATCGTGTGTTTCTCCACCACGTGCGAAATCTCGTGGGCCAGAACTCCCGCAAGCTCCGACTCGTTCTTCATCATTGCCAGCGCACCGCGGGTGATGTGAATGTAGCCGCCAGGGGCGGCAAAGGCATTGGTGCTGTCCGAATCGAGGATGATGAACTGCCAGTCCAGGTTTGGACGACTCGATTCCTGTGCCAGGACCAGTCCCACCATCGTTACGTAGCGGGTCGGTCCCTCATCCTGCTGCACTCCGTATATGGCCCGGATGCGTTCGCTGATGGCTTGGCCGAGCGCTTGCTCGTCTTGGTCACTGATGCGCATGTCCGAAATCGACTTGGCCTTGTCAAAAACCTTGGTCAGGCTCCCGAACTGAGAAAGGCCGGTTGCCGGAAAAGTTAGGCAGAGGATGGTTATCCAAAGAAATCGTTTCATTTGAGAGCCCCCCGGGTGAAATTCTAACAAAGGCCTCTGTACGCTGGAATTCTCCTGTGCGACAAAGAGTGGTAAAAATTAACTGCTAATGACCAGCCCAAAAGGAAAAGCGCGATTTTTCGCCCTGGCCCTCCTGACCGCGGCCTGCGTGACGGTGTCGTGGATGTGCTCTCAGACTCGCTTTTTCCAGACCATCGAGTTGAAGACCCTCGATTTCCGATTCCGGATTCTGGGGAAACAGGATTCCGCCTCCCCCGACATCGTGCTTGCCGAAATTGATGACAATAGTATCAAACATCTTGAACCGGCTTTCGGGCGCTGGCCGTGGAGTCGGGAGGTGCACGGCCTCTTCCTGAAGTTCATGAAGGAAGCGGGTGCCCGGCTCGTCATTTACGACGTGCTTTTCACAGAAGAGAACCTGAGCGACCCCGACGGCGATGCCTATTTCGCAACGGAAACCGCAGAATGTGGACGGGTGGTGCATGCCGTGTTTCTCGGAGATCAGGACAACACCGCAGTCGAGAATCCCGAGGATTCAGCTGTGCTGGACCGGTTTTCGCAACCCGGTGAGGCACCCGGCCTTCCCTTCATCCAGATCGACCTCCCCTACCCGGCGCTCGCCGAGGCTGCCAAGGCGATCGGGCACGCGGCGAACGCGCTCGACTCAGACGGTCCCTTCCGGCACTACCTGGTTGTCGGATGGGCCAACGGTCGCGTGTTCCCGTCGCTGGCGCTGGCAGGCTACCTGGCTCTCCAGTCGAAGGAACCGACCGATTTCCGGATCGCCGATCAGAGCGTGACGGCCGCGTCCAGCCGGATTCCGCTGAATTCCGACTGGCGCCTTCCGATCTGGTTCAACGGCGGACCCGGTACCTACCCCTCTTTCAGCTACAGCCACGTCGTCTATTCGCAGTTGCAGATTGACGCAGGTGAGTCGCCGGGCCTCGACCCGGCTGAGTTCAAGGACAAGATTGTCTTTGTCGGTGTGAATGCCACGGGGCTTTACGACATGTTCACGACTCCCTACTCCGGGTCGGCCGAGGAGTCAAACGAAGGGGGAGAAGGGGGCCAGCTTGGCAAAATGCCGGGTGTCGAGGTCCACGCCAACGTTCTCGACGATCTGCTCCACGACCGGTACCTGGTAGACCCGCCCGGCTGGCTGAACTGGTTTCTCGGGCTGCTGGTGACGTTGCTGGTCGTGGTATTTGTTTTCTACCT
The DNA here is from genome assembly GCA_963777605.1 of uncultured Acidobacteriota bacterium. Taxonomy (GTDB): domain Bacteria; phylum Acidobacteriota; class UBA6911; order RPQK01; family JAPXNP01; genus CAVZRV01. The sequence continues at coordinate 415,000 of CAVZRV010000011.1, read as the reverse complement.
GAGGCTGGCTTTCGCCGGTCCCGTGAGTATGGTTCTTCTGGGGGGCTATCTCTGGCTGGCCCAGTACCTGTTCGAAGCCCACCATTACCGGTTGCCAGTTGCGGCGGCGATCCTGTGCTGGAGTCTGGCTCTCGGCTCCGGCCTGGCCTACCAGTACTGGGTCGAAGGCGCCGAGAAGCGGCAGGTAAAGGGGATTTTCTCCCGCTATGTTTCGCGGGACGTGTTTGACCAGCTCATGAACGACCCGGAGGCCGCCCGCCTGGGCGGGCAGCGGATGACGGTTACGGTTCTGTTCTCCGATATCAGGGGGTTTACTACCCTGTCCGAGAGCCGGTCTCCTGAAGAAATTGTCACTCTTCTCAACGAGTACTTCTCGGCGATGGTCGATATCGTCTTCGCTCACCAGGGAACGGTGGACAAGTTTGTCGGGGACATGATCATGGCCCTGTTCAACGCGCCGCTTTCCGATCCAATGCACGCCGACCACGCGGTGCAGTGTGGAATCGCGATGCAGAAGCGCCTCGCCGAATTGAACGTGGGCTGGGCTGAGCGGGGGTTGCCGCCACTGGCTTCCGGCGTCGGGATCAACACGGGAGAGATGATTGCCGGGAATGTTGGTGCCGAGTCGATTCGCAGCTACACCGTAATCGGCGACAACGTCAACCTGGGGTCGCGCCTGGAGTCGCTCTGCAAGGAATACAAGTGTCGGATGATCATCAGCGAATTCACCCGCAGCCGACTGCAGGGCAGCTATGACTTCGAGGAACTCGGTGATGTCCTGGTCAAAGGGAAGACCAAGCCCGTGAAGATCGTTGGAGTCCGGATCGACGGGAAGCTCTGAGGGTAGTCAGACTGGTCTGACTTGTCCGACCTGCCGGACTGGTTGGCCCCCTCTACTTTGACTCGAGTGCGTAGACCCCGTCCCAGTCGGCTTCCGGGGGTTGGTCGGCGAACTTCCGGCACCGCTTCAGGTAGGCCTCTGCGACCAGGTCACCCGGAAACTCGTTCGAGTGAGCCTGGCAGAGCCGGCAGGCTTCAGGCCAGTCCCGTGAATCATAGGTCTTGATGATTCGATTGAACGATTCGAGCATCGACAGAGTCTCGTCGGGGACGAGCTTGTGCCGTTCCGCCAATACCTCGAAGATCTCGACAGGGTGCTGTTTGCCGATTACCCGAATCCGGTCCACCCGTCGCAGCAGGAAGCTGTCTCTGACCAGCGCTTCTGTGGTGTCACTGATGAGGACCACCGTCCCGAAAGGCTTGTTGGCACCTTCGAGACGTGAGGCCAGGTTGACGGCATCGCCGATCACGGTGTACTCCATCCTTTCCCGGTGACCCAGGTTGCCGGCGACCATCTGGCCCGTATTGATCCCGATCCGCATCCGCAGGGGGTACATGTCGGCGACGGCACGTCTCATCTCCAGGGCGGCCTGGCAGGCCAGCCGGGCATGGTCTGCATTGGGAAGCGGGGCATTCCAGATCGCCATCACGGCATCGCCGATGTACTTGTTGATCATGCCGTCCCGGGACATGATGATGTCGCCCATCTTGGTGAAGTAGTCATTGAGCAGAGTGGCGAGTTCCCGCGGAGTGATCTTCTCGGAGATCTTGGAGAAACCGGCGATGTCGGAAAAGAGAACCGTCGCCTCGACCTGCACTCCTCCAAGTTCCAACTGGTCGGGGTTCTTGAGGATTTCGCCCATGACCTGCTTTGAGACGTACCCCGAGAGCGCTTTGCGGATGTGTGCTCGCTCCTTCTCGTGGAGCCGGTACTGGTAGAGGGTGTTCAAACCGAAGACGGTGACCATCAGGGTGACCGGTTGCACCGCGTAGAGCCAGATTCCGGCGAAGACGAAGAGGACCGCCACGATCGCCATGTACCCGAATATCGCAATCAGGGAGAAAATGATCTTGAGCGAGAACTTGTCCGTGATCAGCACTGCCAGGCAAACCAGCAGGCCGAGCGAAATGATGATGACCCACTGGATGCTGGTGGCCACCTGGTGGATGTAGTCGTGGGTCAGTAGCGTGTTCATCAGGTTGGCGTGGATCTCGACGCCCGGCATGGTGGTCAGCCCAGACAAGGTGTCGAACGGAGACGGGTAGTGGTCTTGCCCTCCGGACGAAAGGTCAGCCACCGCGAGCGAGCGCCCGATATAGACGATCTTGTCTTTGAGGAAGTCCGGAGGAAGGTACTGGTCGGGATCCAGTGCCTGGTAGTAGCTGACGGTCGGGACGGTTCTGCTTCCACCCACGTAGTTCACCAGGATTTCGGGATCGTCCCCTTCGTACTCGGCGATCGGAAGCGTGGCCGGGTCAACCGGGGTACCCATCAACGCCAGCGCCTCGGTCGTGAGCGTGGCCTGGAGCCCCACCGTAAGGCGTGCGTGACGGATGACACCGTCGCTGTCGGGATTCAGTGTCGCAAACCCAATCCTGGCTCCTGCATCGGTGAATAGCGCGTACGGGAGAACCTCCTGGACCATCGAAAATCGAGGGTCCTCCACGACGTCGATCGAGGCCGCAATCACAACAGGAACTTTGGATCGCTGGAGGGCCCCCGCGAACATCTGGTCCTCGTTCTTGTCTCCGCTTTCGCCGATGAACGCAACGTCGAAAATGACGATCTTGACTCCGGCCGCGTTCAGCGCGTCCACGAGTTCGCCGTGGACGCCTCGAGGATAGGGCCAGTGGAAACCCAGCGAGTCGTCGAACTCAGTATCCGAGGCCTCATCGACGGCGACGACGACAATGTTGTCGGGAGGAGTCAGGGGCCCCCGGATGACCGCCATCAGAAAGTCGTAGTTGCGCAGTTCCAGGCTTTCCAGATACGGGGTGTACTTGGACAGGAGCGCGACTGCCGCCAGTGAGAAAACCAGGATGACCGCTGAGGCCAGGACCTCTTTGACATTCTTGCTCACCGTTGCCCCCTCTCGCGTCGTGACAAGGGGAAGCGGGCCGGAATGTGGCCATCGATCATCATCAGCGCTCCTAGAAGTTGAACCGAAGTCGCAGCCGGACGTTGCGAGCGGGAATCCGGGTCTCAAGGGCTTCCGGATCGGCCAGAAACTCGTAGCGGCGGTCGAAAATGTTCGAGGCGATCAGTTGGACGAGCCCGACCTTGCGGGGCATTTCCCACGATGCGCTGACCGCCGTTGTGAAGACCTTGACCTTGGTTCTCAGGTCGCCCAGTTCCCCGGTCTGGCGAAGGTAATTCTCGTTCAGGGTGACGTAGAGTCCCCAGGGCTGAACCCAGGTGAGGGAAGCGTTCACCTCATGATCGTGACGCAGCGAAGAAAGGTCGAGGCTGTGGGTGATCCCGTAATCGCCGACGAGAGAGAGCGTTTCGAACATCAGGTACTCGATCGTTGATCGGCCCCCATAGAGCTTCCCGTCGAATACCACCGTGGACCCGGTGGCGAAGTCGAAAGGCTGCAGCTTTCGGTCTTTCCAGTAGATCTGGTTCCGAAAGAACGCATTACGCCCAATGTTCTGATCCCATCCGAGGTTGTAGGCGGTTCCCCGAGAGCCCGAGGACTCATTCTGAAGGATCGGAAAGCCCATCAACTGGGCCGGGACCAGGCTTTCCGCTCGCTGGGTTTGCAGGTTCTGGAAAAAGGCGAACCTGAGCTTGGTGGTTTCGAACGGCGAGTAGAGCACTCCGGCCTGGGGATTCCAATAGGAGTCGGGCTTCTGAACGTTGTCCAGGCGGTTGTTGTCGTTCAGCCAGGCGTAGTTGATCCCTGCCGAGAGAATCAGGTCCGGACGCAGCCGGTAATCGGTGTTCGCGAAGAGGGTCTTGGTCCTCACCTTGTACCGGTTGAAGTCGTACTCCTGGGTGTAGAGCTGGTCGTCGCCCGGGAAGAAGTAAAAGACGGTGGCGAGAGTTCGCGAGCGACCCTCGTATACGTCCGCGCCGTACCGGAAGCTGAAGCGTCCAACGTTGAGCAGGTGGCTGATCTGGAAATCCACGTCGGGAACTTTGGTGGATGTGCGAAGTCCATAAGTGATGTAGGGACGCTGAATCTTGTCGGGATCGTCGCTGACCTGGTCGAACGACCGCGCCGAGAAGATGGCGACCAGGTCTGAGCCCGGACGAAACCGGTGGTGAACCCCAATTTCTCCGCGGTGGCTGCGGCTGTAGTTGCGCAGGTTAGGGTCGTTGAATTCGTTGACCAGAACCGGGCTGCCCTGGTCACCGCTCTTGTCCTGACCATAGGAATAGCTGAGCAGCAGGTCCGTGCCCTGGGTGAGCGCCATCTTGAGGTAGTTGTAGCTGGTCCAGTCCTTGGCGTCATCGTTGACCGGACGGAAACCCGCGGTGCGGTCGTAGGTGGTCGTCGACCGGTAAGCCAACCGGCTGGTTCCACCGCTGGCCGTGAAGGTGCCGCCGAACGCGTCGAAGCTCCCGTATCGCCCCTCAGCCGTCCAGTATGCCCGCGGAAGTTCAAAGAGCGTCGTGTAGTCGTTGAAGGCGTTGAACGCATTCGCGTTAACCGGGAGGAGCAGGCGATTCAGCAGCGATTCGGAGCCGCCGGCCAGCGTCCGACCCGGCAGGGCCAGGAACGTATTGCCGAGAAAAAGGTGCGCCGAACTGTTGGTCGGATCGTTGAGGACGGAAAGGACGGCCTCGCTGTTTCCCCATTCGGTCAGGCCGAGGCGGTTGTAGGCACGGGCCAGGCTGATATTCCGGGAGGCCAGGTCCTGATCGAGAATCAGCCGGCTGCGGTAGACGGCCCGGTTGTCATTCAGTCGGATGGAATCCTGGTAGGCCGAGACCGCAGCTCCGGGCCGGTTCAGATCGTCGAGGAAGATGCCCGAATACAAGTGCGGTGTTGGATCCCGGGGATCCAGTTCCTCGGCGGTCTGGAGGGACGTGAATGCCTGCTCGAACTGGCGAAGTTCGTAAAAGGCCTTGGCCAGGTAGCTGTAGTAGATAGACAGTCGCGGTTCGAGTGTGGCGGCGGAGAGGAACTCCGCGGCCGCGTCGTCGGGGCGGTTCCGGCGCATCAGTGCAAGGCCGAGCCCGAGATGAGGATCAGCGAGCGTGCTGTCGAGAGCGACAGCATGCTGGAAGCGCGTGATCGCCTCGGAGGTGTCGGCACGGGCAAGCAGGATGAAACCCAGCAGCGAATTCATCTGGGCGTCGTCGGGGTTCTCCTGGAGCGAACGCTGGATGATTTTCTCGGCTTCCCCGGTCAACCCGAACCCGAACAGAAGTTTCGCGTACTGGGCCTGGGCGTCGATGAAGTTCGGGTCGAGTTCCAGGGCCTGCGAGGCCTCGCTCCGGGCCTGGGGAAGCTCGAAGAAGGCCTGCAGGACCCGACTCAGCCCGACGCGTGCCGAGGGAGAGCTGGGATCGGACTGCAGGGCCGCACGGGCCGCTGCCAGGGCCTCCTCCTTGGAATTCCGGCCGACCAGGATTGTCGCCTTGAGGCTCTGGGCGAGCGCCGCCCAGCCGTCCCGGTGGGCGAGGTCGTCCAGGATCGGCATGGCCTCGGTGATGCCTCCCGTTACGGTCAACACGAGGGCTTTCTGAAACAGGAGTCCTGAATCGTCGCCGGTCGGTTCGACCGCCTTCAAGGCATTTTCATATTGGTCGGAGCGAAGGAAAATCAGCGACTTGCCAAGCCGGGTGCGTTCCAGGTCGGACGGGGCCGCATCGAACTCTTTCTCGGCCTCCATCAACTGGTGCTTCTCGAGCAGAAGCCAGCCCCGAACCACGTGAGCCTCAGGGCTAGAGACTCCTTCCAGCGCCTGAAGAGCTTCGTCCGGTTGTCCAGCGTCGTGCAGCAGCATGGCTCGGCGGACAGGGTCGGCGATCGTTCCCTGGAGGTCGGTCCGGGCAGCGGCCGGTGAACGCTGAATGAAGGGGTAGTCCCTGGGGCTGACTGCCGCTGTGTAGAAGAAGGTCCACTGGACGGCGTCTTGCGGGTTCACGATGACGATTTTTGTCGGGGCTTCACCGATCCTCGCAATGCCCTGTTCACCCGAATTGACCTGGATGGCGCCGTAGTCGTTGTGATAGTCGATCGAGCCTTCCAGCACCGTCGTGCGCGTCTCGCCGTCCGGTGCTACCTGAACGTCGAATTCGGTCCCGCGGATGGCGGCCGTCACAGCCGGGGTGTCCACCCGGACACTGGCCGGGGTTTTCTTCGAGCGGACGTAGAGTTGCCCCGAGCGGAGATTCATGATGCTTTGCTCGGAGCGGGCGCCGGCTGCCGAAATCCGGCTGATGAGGCTGCTCGAGCGGTTGGCCGACTGGAGCACCAGTGAAGTGTTGGCGTTCAGCTTCAGCTGAGTCTCATCGGCCAGGAGCAGAACTGCGCGACTCTGCTGGAAAGTCCGGATCTCGCTGCCTTCGAACAGGTCCTGGTTGAGAACCGCGGCGGCCCAGTTCGGCCCGATTTCAACCCGGCCCCGAACGGCGATCAATCGCCCGGCGGGATCCTGCGCCCAGCAGGGAATGGTCAGCAGTTGCAGAGACAGCAGGAAAGCGCAGATGAATTTCTTGGACATACGCGCTCGCATTCGTTGGAGACAGCCTCGTGATCCGGAAATTTTGCAAAATCTTAGCACGACAACGCCCCATAGCGTCCACCTTTCAGTCACCGGCTCGAGGCAGCGACCGGTGTAGGCGACGGGACCCAACTCGCATTTCTCACGAGGCTCCTGCGGCGGCGGATAGACAGGCGTCCGCGGCGTTGCCGCGCCTTGTCCCACTCGACGTACCGTCAAGTACGCCTGCGGGGGCCTTTGTCGCACTCCTCGCATCCATCTGCCTCTCCACCGCCCCGCTTCGGACCTTGGCGAGGAAGGCGGGCTAACTCTCCTCATGCATGGCGGCACAGGAGGCCGCTCCAATCAGGGCCATCCTGCTGTTCAGTACGAGCGTGACGGGTATCGACTCGAGCAGCGGCCGCATCCGCCCTTTGTCCAGGAACGCGTCCATGAATCCGCCCTCTTCGATCATCGGCCTGATCTTGGGGGCGATACCTCCGCCCACGAAAACTCCACCCAGGGCCTTGGCCTTCAACGCCAGGTTCCCGGCTTCGGCACCGTAAACAGACACGAAAAGGCGCAGTGCCTCGCGGCAGGTCTCGGAGCGGGACGACAGCGCCAGTTCGGAAACCTGGGCGCTGGGATCCTCGGCCGATTCGATCCGGCTCGAAATCTCGGATGACTCAGGGCGGCCGATGTGACGGAGGTAGCGGTAGATGTTGTAGAGCCCTGGCCCGGAGAGCACGCGTTCATAGCTGACATGAGACCATGACTCGTGCAGGTACTCGAGCAGTCCGATCTCCAGGGTATTGCGGGGAGCAAAATCGCAGTGGCCGCCTTCGGAGGAGATCGGGTGATAACGTCCGTCTTCGTGACAGACGAGGAGTCCTTCGCCCAGTCCGGTCCCGGCCGCGATCAGGACCCGCGGCGCATTGGCGACACTCTCGGCGCTGTTGAGGCGAACCTGGTCAGCGGCTCCCAGTTCGGCGATCCCGTAGCCCGCTGCCTCAAGGTCGTTGATGAGGTGCACCCAGGGGATTCCGCTGGCCTTCTCAAGGTTCTCGACGGTGATCTCCCAGGGCAGGTTGGTGGTTGCCACCCGACCCTGGAATACCGGGCCTGCGATCCCGAAACAGGAGGACGTGATGCGGTCCTTGAATTGGCGTGCCGAGGGAAGTTCCAGGAAGCGTTCAACTACCGCTTCGAGGGAACGGAACTCCCGGCTGGGAAGGGACTCGTCGCAGATCCCGTGAAGCTTTCCGTCCTTTCTCTCGAATACCGAGAGAATACACTTGGTACCACCTACATCACCAGCAAGAATCATGTCGTCAGTCTCCCCCCGACATTATGGGTGGTCGGGAGAAGGAATGCGAGACCCGGCGGTCCTCCTGGGCCCTTTAGTCGAGTTGTCGACGGAGAAACGTTGGGATTTCGAGTACGTCGGGTTCGGGGGTGCGTTTCCCGTTGCCGAACGTTTCCTCCGACAGGTTGGGCCGGAAGTCCATCTTCTCGGGGCGCACGATTCCCGGGGCAACGACTTCTTCAGCGACCTGTTCCGGTTCGTCATCCTCGAAGCCGGTTGCGATGACGGTAATCTTTATCTGGTCTCCAATCTCTTCGTCGCAGACCGACCCGAAGATGATGTGGGCATCCTGATGGGCGGCCTCCTGGACGATCCGGCTGGCTTCGCTGACTTCGTGCAGCGTCATGCGGGAACTTCCGGTAATGTTGATCAGGACACCTTTCGCCCCCTGGATCCTCGTGTCCTCCAGCAACGGGCTGGAGATCGCGCGCCGGGCGGCGTTGACAGCACGATCGTCGCCGTCGGCGATGCCGGTGCCCATCAGGGCGAGTCCCATACCCGACATGATCGTCTTCACATCCGCGAAGTCGAGGTTAATGACGCCCGGGACCGTGATCAGGTCGCTTATGCCCTGGACGGCCTGCCGGAGAACGTCGTCGGCGAACTTGAACGCCTCGAAAAGAGAAGTTCCCGCAGGGACCGTGTTGAGCAGGCGCTCGTTGGGGATCGTGATCACCGTGTCGGAACTCTCCCGAAGTTCATCGAGCCCTCGAACGGCCTGATTGCGCCGGCGTTTTCCCTCGAAGTGGAACGGGGTGGTGACGACGGCTACGGTGAGGGCGCCGAGTTCGGTGGCCAGGCTCGCCACGATGGGAGATGCGCCGGTCCCGGTGCCTCCCCCGAGTCCGGCGGTGACAAACACCATGTCCGCCCCATCGAGAAGTTCGATGATTTTTTCGGTGTCCTCCAGAGCAGCCTGCCGGCCCAGCTCCGGATCGGAGCCGACCCCGAGCCCCTTGGTCAACTTCTCGCCGATCTGCAGCTTTCGCGGAGCGTGTGACTGCCTCAACGCCTGAACATCGGTGTTGGCTGTGATGAATTCCACCCCCTCGATACCGGCCTCGATCATCCGGTTGACGGCATTGCAGCCGCCGCCACCGACGCCGATAACCTTGATCGCTGCGCCGGTGATCGGTTTTTCCTCGAAGGAGAGTTTAATAATTCGATCATCGTGATTGTTTCCACCCATATCAACCTCCATGCGGTCACTGGCCCGGTCCCGGATTCCGCGTGCCGGACCGGGGCGTGCCGATGTCAATCCGTATCAGATTCTTTCAAAAATCCAGTTCTTCAGCCTCTCCGTCGCTGCTTTGGGGCGACTGGGGCCCATGGCCCGGGCAACTTTTGCCATGTCGGTGTCGCGCACGGTTTGCGCGTATCGGAGGAGACCTAGAGCCGTAGAGTAGGCGGGATGAAAGACCGCCTCGTTCCGGCTCTCAAAAGAAACCGGTATGCCGAGACGGACAGGGGCCTGGAAAAGTTCCTGCGCCCGCTCCACGAATCCGTGCATCATGGCCCCGCCTCCCGTCAGAACAACTCCACTGATCAGGTCCATTTGAACCCCGGCCCGCCCGAGAACCTCTTGCGTCGCCTCCAGGATCTCTACGCATCTTGCCTCGACGATCTGACAGAGTAGCCGCCGGGAGTAGCTCTGAGACTTCCCGCTTCCCATTTCGCTGAACTCGATCCGTTCCTCTTCGGGGACCGTGTCCGGGTAGACCGTGCCAAGTTCGATCTTGAGGCGTTCCGCCTCCTGCAGGGGAGAACGCAGTCCGATGGCGATATCCTTCGTAATGAGGCTGCCACCCATGGGCAGGACCTCGGAGTGCCAGATGCAGCCGTTGCTGTAAACCGAAATGTCGGTTGTGCCCCCCCCGATGTCGATGACCACCGTTCCCAGTTCCTTCTCGTCATCGGTCAGTACCGCCTCGGCCGACGCCAGTTGTTGCATCACGACGCCTTTCACGACCACGTCCGCCTTGTTGATGGCGTTGACGATGTTCTGAACCACGGCGGTGGCATTGAAAACCAGGTGCAGCCTGACGGCCAGCCGATTTCCGCTCATCCCGAGGGGATCGAAGATTCCCTCCTGCTCATCCAGGGAAAAGCCCTGGGTCAGGACGTGAATGACCTGGTAGTCGGAAGGCAGTTCAACATCCTGGGCCGCAAGCACGGCTCGGCTGATGTCGTCCGCTGCCACCCTTCCGTTCTTGCCCCGAACGTCGGTCTGGGCTGCCGTGTTGGCGCTGCGCAGAAACCTTCCGCCGGCACTCACAAAGGCCGACTCGACCACCGTCCCGGCTTCTTCTTCCGCGGCCACGAGCGATTCCCGGACGCTCCGGATGGTTTCCGAGAGGTTGACGACGATACCCTTTTTTAATCCTTTCGACGGGGACCATCCCACGCCGGTGATCTCGACCTGCGAGTCGGAGATTTCTGCGATGCAGGAACATATTTTCGTTGTGCCGACATCGATCCCGGCAACTATTCGTTTCTTTGCCATATCTACAATTTGACTTCCGTCGCTAGCCCTTCCTGCTAGTTCAGGCCGGCGGAACTTCCCCCGAGTTAACCGGCGCCCCCCTGTTGCGGCGTGTGAAAAATAATCTTGTTTTCGTACGTGACGTCAACGTACTCGATGAGCCCGTATTTCTGTTTGAGCTTTTCGTACAGCGCCCGTTGTGAAAGGAACCGTTCGAAGCGGCGCGCAAAACCGTTCTTCCCCAAAAAGATGGGCACGGAATCATCCAGCGAAATGACGGCAACCCGCTCGGGGTCACTCACGTCAACCTCGGAGATCCGGCTCGAATAGTCCGCCCCATCTGCCTCGAAATCCTGCAGAAGTTTAAGGTAGGCTCGGACGCCACGCTGGTTTTCTGAGAGCGCGTTCTCCCGGGCCGTGTTCTTGAGTCCCTTGATGATGGGCCGGTCGAGATAGGAGTAGTCGGGTCCGAATGGTGCCAGGATGACCCCTTCCTCATCGACAACGTAAAGGTCATTGTCGATGGCGGCGACCGCCACGGGTTCCCGTTCCGTGATGTAGAGATACAGCCGGTCGGGGAGTCGTCGTCGAACCGTCGCTTCCTTGACCCAGGTTCCACTCTCGAGCAAAGAACGCACTTTCTCCAGGTCCATGACCAGGAGATTGCGCCCGAACGTGCGCAGCAGGAGCCGGTTAAAGGCTTCGGCGTCGAAACGGTTGGCACCCTGATATTCGATGGCCTGCAGTTGGAAGTGGTTGTCGGAACGCACGTAGCTGTTTCCGTAATAGAGGAGACAGACGGCGACCACGACTGCGCCTAAACCAAGCAGGGCCTTGGCTGCCCGGCCAAGCCAGGTCGACAATCGGCGCTTGTCCCGCTTAGTGGCTTCTTTCAAGGAACTCTTCTCCAATCTTCCAGACATCACCTGCGCCCATCGTCAGCAGCAGGTCGCCGGGCCGGCACTCCGCCTCCAGTCGGTCAACCATCTTGGCGCCGGACGAGATCCACTCAGCCGACAGGTGAGCAGGAATCAGGCGAGCGAGGCGCTGTGAAGACACTCCCGGAATCGGTTCTTCTCCGGCCGGGTACACATTCATCAAAAAGAGTTGGCCGGCACGATCGAAACTGCGGGCGAAGTCGTCCATCAGGCTGGCTGTCCGCGAGAAGCGATGGGGCTGAAAAACGACTACGAGCCTCCGATCGTGAACTTGGCAGGCCTCGATTGTTGCCCTGATCTCAGCAGGGTGGTGAGCGTAATCGTCCATGACCAACACCCCCCGGCTTTCACCCTTGAACTCCATGCGTCGTTCTACCCCGGAAAACTCGGCCAGCGCGCTCTGGATGACGGAAGGCTGTACCCGCAGGATTCCGGCCAGACAGGCGGTTGCGGCTGCATTGAGCACGTTGTGAATGCCGCCCAACCGAAGGCTGATCCGTACCGGGGGTTCCCCTCCAAAACCCAGCGCGAAACACGAGCCGGACGACGTCTCCCGGATCTCCGAAATCCGATGATCCGCCCCTTCACTCAAGCCGTACGTTACCACCCGGCGGTGAACATTTCGCAGGACTTCCCGGAGCGGAATGCTGTCCCAGCAGGCAACCGCTTGCCCGTAGAAAGGAGTCTTCGAGAGGAACTGGGAGAAGGCGTCCTGCACCTCGGCGAGGCTGCGATAGGTGTCGGTGTGATCCAGGTCGATGTTGGTCACGACAGGGTACTCCGGTCGGAACCTGAGGAAACTGCGATCACTTTCGTCCGCCTCGGCAACGAAACAGTCCCCGGAGCCGAACTCGGAATTGGCTTCGAGGTAGAGAGGGCGTGCGCCGAGCGCGATCGTGGGATCAAGACCGGCACGGCGCAACACGTAGCCGATCATTGCGGCCGTCGTTGACTTTCCATGGCATCCCGCGACTGCGATGCCCTTTCGATAGCGCATCAGCTCGACGAGGAGCTCGGAGCGATGGATGACGGGGAGACCGAGCCGTTTCGCCTCGACCAACTCCGGGTTCCCCTCGCGGATCGCCGACGAGTAGACGAGCACTTCGGAGTCCCTCAGGTTCCCGGCGTCATGCCCCTGGAAAACGTTTGCTCCCAAGGTTTCGAGGGCCTTGGACGTCGAGCCCGGATGCAGGTCGGAGCCGCTCACCACGTGCCCTTGCTGAAGCAGGAGCCGGGCAAGTGCACTCATCCCCCCGCCGCCGATTCCGACGAAGTGGAAGTGCCTGCAGTTTCCAAGTTCGTTCAGCATTCTCATGCGCTCACCAGTCGATTCCACGATGCTGCAGAAAGAGGTTGGATGAGGTCACCTGATCGATCCAGCGGCAAGGGTGCTTTTGGGTAGGGTCGGCTTGGCGTGGCCGGGAGCCTAAAACCTTGCAGTGTTCGAAACGTGACCTCATCGAACCTCTCATCAAGCAGCTGCCTCCTCGAGCAGTCGTATTACGGCGCCGGCGGCACCCGGGCGATTGGCTTCTCGGGCAGCGGCCGCCATTCGGCCCAGCTGAGCCCGGTCGCGGACCAGTTCCGAGACTTTTGCGGCCAGAGTTTCCCCAGTCGTTTCCTTCTGAACCATCACGATAGCGGCGCCCCTGCTTTCCAGGGCTCGGGCATTCTTGGTCTGGTGGTCGTCCGCGGCGTGCGGGAAGGGAACCAGCAGGGCCGGTCGTCCGGCTGCGGTAATCTCGGCTACCGTCGATGCTCCCGAGCGTGAAACAATCAGGTCGGCACGGTTGAAACAGGCCGGCATATCGTCAATGTAGGGGAGGATCTCGGCGGAGATATCGACTTCCCGATAGGTTTCCCGGACGGTCTCGTAGTCGTCCGGACCGGTCTGGTGAATCAGGTGAACCGGGTGCCCCGCAAGTTGGGGAAGCGATGCTGAAACGAGCTGGTTGAGCGGCCGGCTTCCCCGGCTTCCCCCGAAAATCAGGACTGTCAGCCGATCGGCGTCGAAGGCGTGCTCGCGAACCCTGAAGAATTCCTCCCGAATCGGTACCCCGGTGATCCGGGCCTTGACTCCAAAACGGGCCGCGGTCTCTTTGAATGCCACTGCAATCCGATCGACAAGCGGGCGCAGGAGTCGGTTTGCCAGTCCTGGTTCCACGTTGGGTTCAATAATTACGCTGGGAATGCGGCGAAGAAATGCCGCCAGGACGACCGGGCCCGAAGCATAACCACCCACTCCGAGAACCGCATCGGGTCGGAAACGGGAAACGATGCGCAGCGAATGGACGAGACTGAGCGGCAACTGGACGGCGGTCCGAACCAGCCGGCGAATCCCCACGTTCTTGAGTCCCCCAACGTGAATGGTCTCGAGCAGGAATCCCTGCTGAGGCACGATTCGGGCCTCCAGTCCTTCGGGAGTCCCCACGAAGAGAAACTGGGTCGCAGGGTTGGCGGCCTGGAGCGTTCGGGCGACCGCGATGGCCATGTAGAGGTGTCCTCCGGTGCCGCCGCCGGCAAAGAGAACTCTCTCCAGTCTTGATTGTGCCGTTCCGTTCATCCGATGCGTTCTCCGTCGTTCCCCGCAGCCGAGGGTTGGTTGATCGTTCCGGGGAACTGCACCGCTGAATTCCGCGAAATATTCAGCAGGATCCCGACTGAAATCAACATGACGAGTACCGATGAACCGCCGGCGGAGATGAAGGGGAGGGGGATTCCCTTGGTTGGGCAAATGCTCAATACCACGCTGATGTTGAAGAGGGCCTGGAAGACGATCATGCAGACGATTCCCAGCCCCACGTAGGTCCCGAATAGCGTGTTCGCCCGCAGGCTGATTCGGATACCGCGCCAAAGCACGACCAGGAAGAGCAGGAGAACGATCGTGGATCCCCAAATTCCGAGCTCTTCCGCAAGTACCGCAAAAATGAAATCGGTCTGAGCCTCGGGAAGGAAGAAGAGTTTCTGGGTGCTTTGGGCGAGGCCTTTCCCGCCGAGCCCGCCTGATCCGACGGCGATCAGGCTCTGGAGGATCTGGTACCCCGACCCGTGCGGATCGGCTTCCGGGTCCCAGAACGCGAGCAGGCGATTCCACCGGTAGGGAACCCGGTAGATCAGGAAGTAGAACCCGGGGGCTGCCAGGAGCAGCGCTCCAAAGTAATACCGCCAGGGCAGGCCGGCTATGAAAAAGAGCAGGGCGAGGGTGAAAGCCAGGCTCGTCGTGGTGCCGAAATCAGGCTCCATCAGGACCAGCAGCATCATTACGCCGAGGGGCGCGAAATACCAGAGCATCCGTTTCTCGAAATCCCGAATTTGGCCGCCCGCTGCCACCAGGTAATAGGAGGTGACCAAGATAACTCCGAGCTTGGCAATCTCGGAGGGCTGAAAGCGCATGGGTCCGATTCGGACCCAGCGATGGACTCCGTTTACGTCCGGACTGGCCAGAGCCCAGCCGAGCAGGGCGATTGCGACCGCCAGCAGTGCGGCCAGGATGTATCGATTCTGGTAAGTTCTGTAATCGAGCCGCATGGCCAGGAACATCAGGCCGAGCCCGAGAAGAACCGCGTACAGCTGCTTGGTGAAGATCGCTGTCGAAGAGCCGTAGAGCTCGCGGGAGATCACCGATGAGGCGCTGAACAGGATAACCAGTCCGATCGCGGACAAGGTCAGCACGCTGAGAATCAGGATGCGATCGTAGGGCATTCGCCTGATCATCGGTTGTCCTCTTCTTCTCCGGACCGGGCGTGGGCTGCAAGGCTGTGGGCGAGCTCCTTGAAAACCCTTCCCCGGTGTTCGTAATTCTCAAACATGTCAAAACTGGCGCATCCCGGCGCCAAAAGGACGACGTCCCCGGATCGGGCGATCCGGGCCGCCCGGGCAACCGCCTCCTCGAGGGACCCGGCTTTCAGGATCGGCGCCGTATCGGAGAGCTGGGCTGCAATCTTTTCTGCAGCCGAACCCAGGACGATCAAATGCCGTACCTTTTCTTGAACCAGGGCGCGGAGCAATCGGAAGTCCCCTGCCTTGTCCAGCCCTCCCATGATCAGAACGATGGGGCTGCCGAATGACTCCAGGGCTTTCATCGCGGAGTCGACGTTGGTTGCCTTGGAATCGTTGAACCACTCGACCCCGTCCATCTCGCGGACGAATTCCAGGCGGTGTTCCACCCCGCCAAAACCACGGACTGTCTTGGCGATCTGATCCGCTTCGACGCCTCCCAGAAAGGCGGCGGCGGAGGCTGCCAGGATATTGGAGAGGTTGTGAAGGCCCCGCAACGGAATCTCCGATCGTTCAAGAAGGTGGTGCTCCCGTCCATCCAGGCGAAGCCGCAGCGATTCGCGGTCGCAGTAGGCTCCTTCGGCGAGGCGGCGCTCGACACTGAACGGGAACCGGCGAGCCGCCGTTCGTATTTGGCCCAGGGCGGGGTCATCGAGATTGACGACCGCCCAGTCATCGGCCGCCTGGTTGAGGAAAATCCGTTCCTTGGCGGCCAGGTAGGCGCCGGCGTCTCCATGCCGGTCCAGGTGGTCGGGAGTGAGATTGAGAAAGACAGCCACGTTGCAGTGAAATTCCTCGATACTCTCGAGCTGGAAGGATGACAGTTCGACCACGAATTGGCGAGGGGGAGATTCCTGGAGCAGGGCTTCGGTGAGCGGTCGGCCGATGTTGCCCGCCACGAATCGGGCTTGGCCGGCGCTGCGACAGATTTCGCCGATCAGGGTGGTCGTCGTGGTTTTCCCGTTCGAACCCGTGACGCCGATGAAGTGCCCCTGCAGAAACCGGTAGGCGAGTTCGACTTCCCCGATAACCGGGATTCCATGGTTTCGTGCCTGAACCAGTTCGGGGAGATCAGGGGGGACCCCGGGGCTGGCCACAACCAGCTCTGCGTTCACGAAATCCTCGACGGAGTGTCCCCCAAGACACAACTTGACCGGCGCGGGCAGCCGTTGGAGCATCGGCGCGAGCTGGGAACGCTCCTTCCGGTCGGTAAGCGAGACCAAGGCCCCTTCGCGAACCAGAAACTCGGCGGCGGCGACGCCACTGCGCGCCAGGCCGACGATCAAGACTTTACGATCTCTCAGTTCCATCAAGCTGTCTTTTGTGAGCCGGACGTCGCCGGCTTTCGATAGTGCACAAATCATCGAATCTTCAAGGTCGTCAAACTAAACAGTGCAAATATCAGCCCTATGATCCAGAACCGGATCACGACTTTCGGCTCGGCCCAGCCGAGCTTCTCGAAATGGTGGTGCAGGGGAGCCATGAGCAGTACCCGCTTCCCCCGGAGTTTGAATGACGCGACCTGCACGATCACCGAAAGTGCCTCAATGACGAAGATCCCTCCGATGGAGAAGAGGAGAAGTTCCTGTTTGATCAGGATCGCGACCGTACCGATCGCTCCTCCCAGTCCCATCGCTCCCACGTCGCCCATGAAGACCTCGGCGGGATAGCAGTTGTACCAGAGGAACCCCATCGTCGCTCCGACCATCGCCCCGCAGAAGATGGTCAACTCACTGGCATAGGTGTTCTTGATCAGGCCGAGATAAGTGGCAAAGGTGGCATGACCCGTGATGTAGGTGAGGATCGTCAGCGACGAGGCTGCAATCACGACGAGGCCGCCGGCCAGCCCGTCGAGCCCATCAGTTATGTTGACCGCGTTGCTGCTTCCGATGATAACCAGGGCCACGAAGAGGATCAGAGGAATAAAGGTGGAAACTCCCAGAATGACGAGGTCGAGTTCCGGTGTAAACCGTTTGAAGAAGGGGACACTCAACTCCACGGAATAGAGGTTGATCCGGTTTAGGTAGATCAGCAGTGCAGCGATGGCGAGTGAGAAGAGGACCTGCATGGCGATCTTCTCCCAGCCCCTCAGCCCCAGGGACCGCTTTCGACTGATCTTGAGGTAGTCGTCGGCGAATCCCACCGCGCCGAAGAAGAGCAGGGAAGTGAGTGCGATCCAGACATAGAGGTTGGTCAGGTCGGCCCAGAGCAGAGTTGGTATCACGACGCTGAAAATAATCAGGATTCCGCCCATCGTTGGAGTCCCGGCTTTTGCCTGGTGATTTTCGGGGCCCTCCTCGCGGATAAACTGTCCGATTTTGAATTCCCGAAGCTTGGCGATCATCCAGGGTCCCATCCACATGCTGATCAGGAGCGCAGTGAGGGAAGCATAGGCCGTCCGGAAGGTGATGTAGCGGACGACATTCAGGACCGATATCTGCTCGTGAAGCGAGTAGAGGAGGTGATAGATCACGCTGGACCTCCCTGGAGCGAGGTGACGACCCGGTCGAGCCCAACCCCGCGCGAACCTTTGACGACCACGAGGTCGCCGTTTTCAACGATTTGGCCGATCACGTTCGCCGCTTCCTCGGCAGTCGCGCAGTGCAGGTGCCCTGTCATTGGAAAGCCCGCTTCGACAGCCCCGCGGCCGATCTCCTCCGCCGAGTCTCCGACGGTGACAAGCCTGCTGATTGACGCGGGAATCATGTCGCCGATTTCATGGTGGTATCGAGCTGACCCCGATCCGAGTTCGAGCATCGTTCCAAGAACGAGCACGATACGGTTGACCCCGGAGATTGACTGCAGGGTCTGAAGCAGGCTGGCGACGGCGGCTGGATTCGAGTTGTAGGAGTCGTCCCAGAGGCACAACCCGCCGACCCGGAGAATCTGTCCCCGGCCTCGGAGGGCTCCCAGACGCGGGATGGACGCTTTCAAATCCTCCTTGTCGAGGCCACAGGAGTGGGCCGCTGCAACCGCCCCGATCAGGTTGTACAAGAAGTGTTTGCCGACACAGTGCAAACTGCTGTGCAAAACCAGGTCGGGGCCGGCGATGGTGAGCGGCATAGAATTGAGTTCTTCGATGCTCCATTCGGTGACCCGGTAGTCGTTTGGAGCCGCGAATCCGAATCTGCGGGTTTCGCCGGGATGGCGCCGGGCCAGTTGGGCCAGCCGGGCGTCGTCCCCGTTGAAGAAGAGCCGGCCGGTCGCCGGGAGATGATTCAGAATTTCGCCTTTGGCCCGGGCGATCGCATCAACTGATTCGAAGAACTCGAGGTGAACGGGGGCGACATTGGTCAGCAAGACCGAGTTGGGAAGGCAGATCGACCCGAGGAGATCGATCTCCCCCGGATGGTTCATGCCCAGTTCGACAACCGCAATCTCGTGGTCACTGCGGAGATTCAGGAGAGTCAAGGGCAGTCCGAGGTGGTTATTGAGGTTCCCTTGAGACTGCAGAACTGAATAGCGGCTCTGGAGGAGGGCGGTGGTGAACTCCCGGGTTGTCGTCTTGCCCATGCTCCCTGTTACGGCAATCAGTTCCTTGCCCCACTTGCGCCGGACGGAGCGGGCGAGCTGTTGGATGGCCGCCGTGGTGTCCTGAACGACCAGTTGCGGGACTTCGGCGGGAACCGTCACGGGGTGATCGACCACCAGTACCGAGGCGCCTGCTTGCGCCGCTTTCCCGGTAAACTGGTGGCCGTCGAAGCGGTTTCCCGGAATGGCGCAGAACGCCTGTCCAGGTTGGAGAGTCCGGGTGTCGATCGAAACTCCGGGCATGGGTGCAGACAACGCCGGGCTGTCCGGTGCCAGACCGCGTACCGTCGCACGCATCGCCGTCGCTGCTTCCCGAACAGTCAAATCGAGCACAGTTCCTCCCTCACGATCTCCCGCTCGTCGAAATCAATCCGGCACCCGCCGATGTCCTGGTAGGTTTCGTGTCCCTTGCCTGCGAGTAATACGAGGTCTCCCTCCCGGGCAAGTTCAAGGGCTCTCCGGATGGCCTCCCTGCGCAGGGTGATCCGCTCCACTCGGGCAGTCGGCCTCTCGATTCCTTGGAAGATGTCGTCGATGATTCGATCCGGGTCCTCCGTTCTGGGATTGTCCGAAGTGACGATCGCAATGTCGGATCCACCTGTCCCGATCGATCCCATCTTGGGTCGCTTGCTCCGATCCCGGTCGCCGCCGCAGCCGAAGACGCAGATCAGACGCAGGGGGTTCAGTTCGCGGGCAAGGCGCAGCACGTTTTCGAGTGCATCGGGTGTGTGGGCGTAGTCGATGACGACCGCAAAGGGCCGCTCCAGGTCAATCTTCTCGAAGCGGCCCGGCACACAGCGGAGCCGCTCGATCCCGTTCCTGATTTGGGAATCCTCGATTCCGATGGCCGAGCAGGCGGCTGTGGCTCCCAGGATGTTGTAAACATTGTGGCGCCCCGCCAGGGAACTCTTCAGCTCAAGCCGCCGGCCGAACGCCTCCACCTGCAGTTCGGTCCCAGCAACCGAGGTCCGATACGAGGCAACCGTGACGTTGTGGCCGGCTCCGAGACCGTAGGAAATAGCTCCTGGGGCGATTTCCAGCAGACGTCTTCCGAAAGAGTCGTCTCCGTTGATGATCGAGTGCTCAAGGCCCGGGTTATAGGATGGGTCGAAAAGGCGCCGCTTGGCCCCGAAGTAGTCTTCCAGAGTGGTATGAAAGTCGAGGTGATCCTGGGTCAGGTTGGTAAAGACAGCCGCCTGGAACCGGCATCCGAAAGCCCTGTCGAGGAAAAGAGCGTGGGACGAAACTTCGAGAACACCCGAATCGCAGCCAGCGTCCAGCCCCAGGCGAAGCCAACGCTGAATGTCAACCGACTCGGGCGTGGTGAGCTTCGATTCGCTCCCCGAGTTTCCGATCACGGTCTCCACTGTGCCCATCATGACAGCATTCGAGTGGGTGTTGAGAATGCTGTGAACCAGGTAGGCGGTCGTCGTCTTCCCGTTGGTTCCGGTCACTCCAACGAGTTTCATCTCCTGCGACGGAGAAGCATTGAAGCGGTCGGCAAGCAGGGCCATGGAGCGACGAGCCGATCCGACCCTGACCCAGCAGAGAGCTTGGTCGCCTTGATGAGGGAGTTCCGAGACGACGCCAGCCGCACCTCTCCCGGCAGCATCGGCCAGGAACCGATGACCGTCGGTGACGTTACCCCGGATGGCGAAGAAGAGGCTGCCCTCCGTCACCTTTCGGGAGTCGTAAGCCAGGTCTGAAATCTCCGGATCAGTTTCGCAGGCTGTTTCGATTATCCAGTCCTGCGGCAGTCCGGAGAGCAATTCCCGAAGTTTCATCTGAAGATTTATCCTTGCCCGCGAAGAAGACTTCGCAGACCATGTCCCGGGAGACCCTTCCCCCGGGTGCCGGACGCTGAGAGACTGCCGAACCTGAACCTGCGATTCGAAGACGAATGCCGATTCGGGCGCAGATCCGGGCGACTTCCCGAAGGCTCTTTCCGGTGAAATCAGGAAGCGTCGTGCCCTCGGTTTCAACCGAAATTTCCCCGGTATCCGGTGATTCAACCGCTGCCGCGTCAAGGACCGAGAGCACGCTGCCAGGGAGCCCCGAGACGGTCGATTCCTCATCCGTCTCTTCGAGTTCATGACCGAGGGCCGGCTCGGGGGAAGACGCCGGTGAACGCGCGTCGACGAATTCGAGAGGGGGATTTTCAACGTCCACTTCAACTGGATGATCTTGTTTGACCCGGGCCTGGATCAGTGCGCGCTCCATGATTTCCTTGAATGCGGGAGCGGCCACGACTCCTCCATAGGGAATCCCTTTGGGCTCATTGATCACCACGATGGCAATCAAGGCGGGATTTTCCCGCGGAGCGAAGCCCAGGTATGAGCCCACGTACTTGGTATGAGAGTAGCGCCCGTTGACGATCTTCTGGGCGGTTCCCGTCTTGCCCCCCGATGAGTATCCTTTCAAAGCGGCATTTTTCCCGGTACCTTCTTCGACAACGGTTCCCATGATTGAACGGGCAGTCGCCGTCGCTGCTGCGTCGAGGACCCGGTGCCGTTCGGCTTTGGCCTCGAACAGCGTCTCGCCTTCCGGGGAGAGGATTCTTCGAACCACGAACGGCTTGACGAGGTAACCCCCGTTGGCGATCGCGCTTGCAGCTCGAATCATCTGCAGTGGCGTAACCCCGATCTCCTGCCCGATCGCGAGGGCGCCGATGGAGAGCTTTGACCACTGTGAAGTGGACCGCAGCAAACCTTCTTCTTCACCGGGCAGGTCGATGCCCGTGCGCTTCCCGAAACCGAGGCGCGAAATATAGGAGTAGAAGCGATCTTCTCCCAGCCTGACCGCCAGTTGCACTGTTCCCACATTGCTCGACTTGGCAATGATCTGGGTGACGGTCAGTTGATCGTAGCTCGAATGCGCCTCCCGGTAGACCTTCCCGGCAAGGCGGGCTGCCCCGATCCGGCAGTCGATGACTTCGTCCGGGGTTACCAGATGCTCGTTGAGCAGGGAAGAGAGCGTGATCACCTTGAAGACACTGCCGGGTTCGTAGAGGTCCAGAATGGTTCGATTCCGTCGGGCGTCGGCGGAGTAATCGCGGTACGAGTTGGGGTCGAAATCGGGGCAGGATGCCATCGCGAGAATCTCACCGGTATTCGGGTTCATCACGATGGCGGAGCCGTTTCGGGCGCCCTTCGATTCCACTGCATCGCGGAGGACCTTTTCGGTGAGGTGCTGGATCGTACTGTCGATGGTCAGGACAATGCTGTTTCCCTGGATCGGGACTTCCGGAGCGTCACTGAGAAACGTGTTGCGCCGGGCGTCGACTCGGAGGTCCACCCGGGTTCTCTTTCCGCTCAACTCCCGGTTGTAGAAGTACTCGATCCCTTCCAGCCCTTCGTTGTCTATTCCCACGATTCCCAGGATGTGGGATGCCACTGAACCGGAGGGGTAGATGCGATGCATGGCTTCCTGGGTTCCGATCCCGCGGATTCCGAGATCGCGCACCTGCTGGGCTACATCGAGCGAGACCTTTCGCTTCAGGAAGATGAATTTTGAGTCGCTCTTGAGCTGGCCGTAAATGGAGTCTGCCGGTTCGCCGAGCAGGGGAGCGAGTTGCTGGGAAGCTGTGAGCGGATCCGTGATCTGAGGAGGTTGGGCAAAGACCAGGTCGCCCCGGACGCTGACCGCCAGCTCCTTGAGGTTCCGGTCGAGAATATCGCCCCGCCTGGGAGCGAGTTCAATAAAGCCCTGTTGTTGGAGATCAGCCTGAAGCTTGAAGGAATCGCCGCGAAATCCCTGCAGGTCAACCAGTCGCAGCAGGATCAGGATACCCCAGGCCAGAAAGAGCCCCAGGACGACCAGGAGTCGTCCGAGCATTGCTGACCTGAGTTGCCGGTTTTCTGCAAGGTTCTTCATTCATGCAAAGTCTTGGGATTCTCGCCCGCCCGGGCGATGGCCGTTTGAGACGCGGCGAAGCCCTCACCTTCCAGGATCAGAACACGATCGTCATTTGCCTTGATCAGGCCCAGGTCCCGAGCGGTCGCTTCGACTCGGGTCGGTGAAGTCAGGGACTGGAGTTCAACTCGAAACAGGTCGTTCTGCTCGACCAGTTGTTTGTTCTCCAGCGCCAGTTGCTGTACCTCGTACTGAACGCTGAGAATCTGGTTTCGGATTGCGGCCGATGTCAGGATCAGTGCAACCACGCAGCCGATTACCGTTACCCACTTCGCGATCGCGAAGACGGTGGCCCCTTCATTGCCGTTATAGGCACGATTGATGATGATCTGGTTGCTCAAATCGACCATGATTCCCTACCTTGTAGAAGTGGACTCCACTCGTTCCACGGCTCGAAGCTTGGCACTCCGGGCGCTGACATTTTCCTGGACCTCGGTGTCCGAAGCGGTAACCGGTCTTCGGGTGAGAATCTCGACATGCTTGATTCTCGGGCAGCGGCACATCTCACCCGGTTGAAAGCAGGTGCACCGGCCAGCCTGGAGTTGAAACGTTTTCTTCACGATCCGGTCTTCGAGGCTGTGAAAGCTGATCGCGACCAGGCGACCGCCGATACGTAGCGACTGAATGACGTTCTCCAGGAACTTGTCCAGGTCCTCGAGTTCCTGGTTGACGGCAATCCGCAAGGCCTGAAAGACCAGCGTTGCAGGGTGAAGTCGGGATCGCTGCCTTTTGGAGCGGGCCACGATCTCGGCAAGCTGGAATGTCGTTCGGATCGGCGCCGTTCGGCGCGCTTCCACGATTGCTCGAGCGACCCGTGGTGCTTCCGGCTCTTCGCCGTATTCACGGAAGATACGGACCAGGTCCTCCACACTCATTTGGCCGACCAGTTGAGCGGCGCTGGTTCGCTGCTCCCGGTCCATCCGCATGTCGAGGGGACCGTCCTCGCGAATGCTGAAGCCCCGCTCGGCCTCGGTCAGCTGGTAGCGGGAAACACCGAGATCGACCAGGCAGCCGTCGATCAGATCGATGCCCAGGTTGCGAAGGATCAGGGGCAGATTCTTAAAATTCTCGCGGTAGAATGAAACCAATCCGGAGAATTCCTGAAGGGCTTCACTGGCCATTCCGAGCGATTCCCGGTCGCGGTCGATCGCGAGAAGCTTTCCCCGTCCCGCCAGCTTTTCGGCGATCTCCCGGGAGTGACCGCCCAGTCCGGCCGTGCAGTCGACGTAGATTCCCCCGGGCTCCACTTTGAGGAACTCCAGCGACTGTTCAAGCAATACGGCCTTGTGTTTTGCCATCACTGCGATCATTGTTTAGATACCGAGGTCCGAGAGGGCGATCGCGTCCTGGTTGGTGTACGGATCTTTGTCGAGTTGCTCAAGGAATTTCTGATGGTTCCATACCTCGAGATAGTGCAACGCCCCCATGACGGCGACCTCTCCGTCAATCGACGCCCGTTCCCTCAGGTGTTGGGGAATCATGATTCGACCCTGCTTGTCCATCGTCGTCACATATCCGTAGTAGCTGGTATTCCGCAAAAACTTGAGCTTCTCCGGACGCATCTTGGGCGGCTCCATCAACTTGGTCTCGATTTTTTCCCACTCTTCAATCGGATAGATGAGGACGTTTTCCCCGGTGACACTGGTGACGAAGACTTCAGGACCCCACTGCTCTTCGAGCAGTTTGCGGTGGAGGGTAGGAATCTTGATTCTCCCCTGCCCGTCTATCCTTGCTGGGGAGTTCCCCCGCATTACCATGACCGTGTCACCCTGTCTTTTTGAGAATGTTCCCCCAACTTGAACCTATTTGATCCAATCTGGTCCAAATTACTCCATATTGGAGGTGGATCTGTCAAGGGAAATCTGAATGTCGGCTAAGGGGCCGGGTCCGACCGTTCTGGAAGATTGTCTCCAAATCCAATATCTTTAGTCGGCATGGGGTTGAATCACAGAAAGGTGGATACGAAATGAAGCGGGTTTTACTTCCTGTTGGGTTGAGCCTGATTGCAGGTTTGGCGACGGTTCTTTTTGCGATGCAGACGGGTCAGGTCGAGGTAAAGGTGATGGATGCCGACCACCGGGTCGATATCCGGATCGATGGAAAGCTCTTCACTTCCTACCAGTTTGGACCGGATTACAAACAGAAACCCGTCTTTTATCCGGTGCTGACTCCTTCAGGTAAGATGGTCAACCGCGATCTCCCTTTCATTAATAAAGGCTTCAAGATCGATGATCACCCCCACCACCAGTCGGTCTACTTCGGTTACGGGGACGTCAACGGCTACGATTTCTGGAGTACCGGCCACGGCGAGAGAATTGTTCACCGGGCCATCGTGAACACGCAGGGGGGACCCGAGGGCAGCCTGGCGATCGTCCTCGACTGGTTGACGCCCGAAGGTGAAGCCCTGGTCCGAGAGTACCGCCGGGTTACCTTCGGAGGGGAAGGAAACCTGCGCTGGATGGACCACGACATCCGGCTCGAAGCGCTCAACAAGAGACTCGAGTTCGCCGACACGAAGGAAGGTATCTTCGCTTTCCGGCTCGCGGACGAGCTCCGGGAAGACAAAGGTACGGGCCGCTATGAGAATGCCTTTGGCTGGGAGACGGAACAGGGTGTCTGGGGCAAGCGCGCTCCCTGGGTCGCTCTCCGGGGCATACTCGAAGGGGAGCCTGTCACGGTGGCGATTTTCGATCACCCGTCCACGGTGAACTACCCGTCTTATTGGCACGCCCGCGCCTATGGCCTGTTCGCCGTGAATCCGTTCGGCAAGAAAGACTTTGTTAAGGGGTCCGAACCGATGAACCTGTCGATTCGAGCCGGCGAGAGCTTCCACTTCAAATACCGGATCCTGCTCTACTCGGGAACTATCCCCAAAAAAGACCTCGACGAGGCCTACCAGGCCTTTATTAACTAGATCGGGGCAAGGTCTGGCCGGCTGACTGAAAGGAAGTCCCGACGATGAAGATTGCAGTCGTGTCCGATACCCACGACAATATCTGGAAGCTGGATCGCGCATTCGGGCTGATGGACGATGCGAAGGCGATCATCCACTGCGGCGATCTCTGCAGTCCGTTCATGATCACGCATCTGGCTAATGGTGCCGGAGACCGGCCGGTTCACATTGTTTGGGGTAACAACGAAGGCGATCCGCGGATGATTTCCCAGGTCGCCGCGGGCTTCCCCTGCATCCACCTTCACGGACAGTTCGCCCACCTCGAACTGGATCACGTGCGGATTGGAGTGAATCACTACCCGGAGATTGCCCGTCCCCTGGCCCAGAGCGGGAGCTTCGACCTGGTCTGTTATGGACACGACCACACGGCCCACTCCAGCCTGGTCGGTGACTGCCGCCTGTTGAACCCGGGCGAATTGATGGGCATGAAGGGCCCCAGCACGTTTGCCTGGTATGACACCGCCACGCGACAGGTCGAGTTCACGGAAGTTGGATGAACTGAGTCTGACGTGTCGGACGAGTCAGTCCCCATCGCCTCAGACTGTGTAGTTCTCCAACAGGGCGGCGACCCGCTCGGCTGCCTCAGTCACCGGAACCGTCAGCGACTGCCGGTCACTCCGGGAGAAGATTTCCACTTCGCCCTGTTGCAGCTTCTTCCCTACGGTAATGCGAATCGGGATGCCGATCAGTTCGGCGTCCTTGAATTTCACCCCGGGGCGTTCGTCACGATCGTCAATCAGGAAGTCGATGCCGCGCTTCTGAAATTCCCGGGCGAAGTCGTCAACGGCTTTGATCTGATCGGGGTCATCGGGACGTAACGTTGTGATGACCACCTCGAACGGAGCGATCGTCCGGGGCAGGATCATTCCGAGTTCGTCATTGTAGAGTTCGACGGCCGACGCCAGGATTCGCTCCACGCCGATCCCGTAACTACCCATGACAATCGGAACCTCCTGACCCTCGTTGTTCAGGACGGTGGCTCCCATCGCCTTGCTGTAACGAAGCCCGAGTTTGAAGATGTGGCCAATTTCAATGGCTTTGGCAACCTGCAGCGGCGTGCCGCACTCAGGGCAGGAGTCTCCCTTCTGGACTTCGCGCAAATCGCAGAATTCTGCGGTGAAGTCCTTCCCCGGAGTCACGTTGATCAGGTGATAATCATCGCGATTGGCGCCGCAGACCATGTTTCGCCGCCCTTCCAGGGCTGAGTCGGCAATGACCGTCATGTCACGCACGCCCACCGGCCCGAGGCTTCCCGGATCGGCCCCGAGCGCCTCCCGGATTTCCTCGCTCGTGGCCTGCCGAAAAGTCTCGGTTCCGATCGCGCCCGCGAGTTTTACCTCGTTCAGATGATGGTCTCCCCGCATCAGGATGAGGTGAGGACGGCTCTCCACCATGTAGACCAGTGACTTGATGTGATTGCGCTGAGGCAGACTGAGGAACCGGCTGACTTCCTCAATGCTCTTTTGACCTGGCGTGTGTACCTCTTCCGGTTCGAGTGCCTCCGCTGCGTCATCGGTCTCGTCAGGAGCGGCGACAGCGCGCTCCAGGTTGGCGGCATATTCGCACTCGGGGCAGCTGACCACCCAGTCCTCGCCCGCGTCGCTGTAAACCACAAACTCTTCGGATTCACTTCCACCCATGGCACCCGAACTGGCCCGCACTGAAAGGTATTTCAGGCCGCAGCGATCGAAGATGCGCCGGTAGGCGCCGGCGTGGAGGTCGTAGCTCTTGTCGAGCCCGGCCCGATCGATATCAAAACTGTAGGAATCCTTCATCGTGAATTGGCGCACGCGCAGCAGGCCAGACTTGGGCCGCGGTTCGTCCCGGAATTTTACCTGGATCTGGTACCAGATCTGGGGAAGGTCCCGATAGGAGCGGAGTTCGTCCCGCGCGATCGCAGTGAATACCTCCTCGTGAGTCATCCCGAGACAGAGGTCCCGACCGTTGCGGTCACGAATTCGGAACATGTTGTCGCCCATGCCTTCCCACCGGCCCGATTCCTTCCAGACGTCGTCCGGATTCAAAGCTGGAAGGTAGAATTCCTGGGCCCCGATGCGCTCCATTTCCTCGCGGATGATCTGTTCGATTCTGAGCAGGGAACGTCGGGCGAGCGGAAGCAGAGAATAAATTCCTGCACCAAGTTGTCGAATATAACCGGCTCGCAGCAGAAGGCGGTGGGATGCGACTTCCGCGTCGGCGGGCACGTCTCGAAGGGTCGGAACAAAGAAGTTAGACCAGCGCATAAGACTCATCTTTGTAATCGTTCGGAAAATTCAAGTCAAGCGGACCGCGGGCCCTCCTGCCGCAGCCCTTTAGGCTAAAATATGGGCTTCATTACCCAGCAAGCCAGGAAGGGACCTTTAACGATATGAAGAAATCGCTCCAGAGAGTCGACCCGGAGGTCGCTGCCGCAATTCGCAATGAGACCCGCCGACAGGCTGAGACGCTGGAATTGATCGCGTCCGAGAACTTCGTGAGTGAAGCCATTCTGGAGGCGGTTGGTTCGGTTTTCACCAACAAGTACGCGGAGGGGTATCCCGGGAGGCGCTACTACGGTGGGTGCGAGTTCGTTGACGTGGTCGAGTCGCTTGCGATCGATCGGGCCAAGGCCCTCTTTGGAGCGGAACATGCCAATGTGCAGCCGCATTCGGGGACGCAGGCGAACATCGCGGCCTATCTGTCGGTCCTCGAACCGGGTGACAAGATCCTCGGCATGAATCTGTCTCACGGGGGACACCTGACCCACGGACATCCACTCAATTTCTCAGGACGCTTTTTTGCCGTGGTCCCTTACGGAGTAGACGAGGAAACTGAGCGAATTGACTATGACGCCCTGGAGACACTGGCAACGACGGAACAGCCCAAGCTGATTGTCGCGGGAGCCAGTGCCTACAGCCGGATCATCGACTTCGAGCGGCTTTCGGCCATCGCCAAGTCGGTGGAAGCTTATCTGATGGTCGATATCGCACACATTGCCGGACTGGTCGCCGCAGGAGTGCACCCCAGCCCGGTTCCATATGCCGACATCGTGACCAGCACGACTCACAAGACGTTGCGTGGGCCCCGAAGTGGAATCATTCTCTGCAGAGCTGAACTCGCCAAGGCCGTCAACCGGAACGTTTTTCCGGGACATCAGGGAGGTCCACTGGTACACGTGATTGCCGCTAAGGCCGTCTGCTTCAAGGAGGCCGCGACCGAAGAGTTCCGTGCCTACCAGCATCAAATTGTGGCCAATTCCAAAGTCCTGGCCGGCACGATCGCCACGGAGGGCTTCAGGATCGTCTCGGGTGGAACCGACAACCACCTCTTCCTTGTTGACGTGTTTTCCAGAGGTTTAACCGGCAAGGTCGCTGAAGCGGCCCTCGAAGAAGCCGGTATCACGGTCAACAAGAACACGATTCCCTTCGATCAGCACCCTCCTTTGGTGACTAGTGGCATCCGCATCGGCACTCCCGCCCTGACCACCCGCGGGATGAAGGAGGCGGAGATGGAGCAGATCGGCCAGTGGATCGCACGCGTTCTGGAAAGCCCTGAGAATGGCACGGTCAAAGAAGCTGTACGCGCCGAAGTTCACCGGCTGTGCGCCCGGTTTCCCCTCTACGCAGATCGACTTGCGGAGGCTTAGGACGACAGGCGGCTTGCGGGTTTCGGACTGATGGTGGTTGGTTGTCTGTCCCGGTTGGTGTGTGTCCCGTGAGAGAGTTCAGTTGAGTTCGATTCCGTCGTCCCTGGAGCAGATTTTTGAACCCGGTGGGCTTCTCGATGCTCACCTGGAGCACTACGAGTTCCGGCCTTCCCAGTTGAAGATGGCCGGCGCGGTGTTGGAGGTGATTCGAGAGCGGGGACACCTCTGCGTGGAGGCCGGAACGGGTACTGGCAAGACGCTTTCCTACCTTATTCCTGCGCTCTTCTCAAAGAAGCGGGTCATCGTCTCGACCGCAACCAAGAACTTGCAGGAGCAGATCTTCTCCAAGGATATCCCCTTCATCCGGACAACCCTGATGCCAGGCTTGAAGGCCACCTACATGAAAGGCCGGCAGAATTACCTGTGCCTGCGCAGGTACGAGGAGTTCAGCCGCCAGCGAATGCTCCCCGGGGCCGATGAGCTGGTCAGAATGCTGGCCGAGTGGTTGGGCGAAACCGAGACCGGGGACCGGGCGGAGCTGGTCTGGCTCGACGACAGCATGGAGTGGTGGAACGACATCGACGCGCGGAGCGACACATGTGCGGGGCAAAAGTGTCCGCATTATGACGACTGTTTTGTCACTCGAATGCGCCGTCGCGCAATCGAATCCGACATCATCGTCGTCAATCATGCCCTCTTTTTTGCAAACCTGGCACTGGAGTCAGACGAAATCGGCAAAATTCTGCCTGATTTTTCTGTTGCGATTCTGGACGAGGCCCACGAGATCGAAGACGTTGCAGCCGTTCACTTCGGAAGACGGCTGAGCAGTTTCCAGTTCGAAGACCTCGGGCGAACGCTGCGCCGATCCTCGATGTCGGGGAGGCCGGCCTCGCTTGCCCTGGTCGATCGGCTGGAACGGTCCTGCCACCGCTTTTTTTCCCGGTTCCCGGTCGTCGAGGGAAGGCATTCGCTGAACTTCTACTCGTGTCCGGACACCGGCCAGGTGTTGGATCTCCGGGCCACGTTGGCCAAGGAGTGCCGGGGCATTCTCGAGGCGCTCGAAGCACTCTTTCATGACCTCGAAGTAAACCGCTCCGCGGGAGACGAATCGGATGCGGCCCTCAGGAGAGTAGATAGTTATTTCGACATCCTGGAGCAGATCTTCAACCTGGAGGACGAGAATTCGGTTTACTGGTTCGAGCGGGGTGCCCGGGCGATCTTTCTGCATATCACTCCGATCAACATCGCCGGCCTCCTGCGTGACCGCCTCTTCGATCGGACCGACAGTTCGGTTCTGACGTC
The DNA here is from genome assembly GCA_963777605.1 of uncultured Acidobacteriota bacterium. GTDB lineage: Bacteria > Acidobacteriota > UBA6911 > RPQK01 > JAPXNP01 > CAVZRV01. The sequence continues at coordinate 384,616 of CAVZRV010000011.1, read as the reverse complement.
GGCAACGTTGACGACGGATAGCGGGTTCGCCTACATCAAGGAACGGACTGGTGTGCCGGACCCGGTGGAGCTTGCAGTACCGGGCGAATTCGACTACCAGCGGCAGGCCGTCCTCTACGTCCCTTCCCGGTTTCCCGAACCTCGATCGCCGGAATACCCGGACCGGTTCTTGCGCGACGTGAATAACATCCTGAGGCTGACCGACGGCCATGCTTTCCTGCTTTTCACCAGCATCCGCCAGATGCGGGCCGTTTACGAGTCGTTCGCGGTGAGAGGCGACTACCCCGTTTTGTGCCAGGGGCAGCGCCCCAGAAGCGTTCTCCTTGAAGAGTTCAAAGCAACGCCCCGGGCGGTCCTCTGTGCTACCTCCAGCTTCTGGCAGGGGGTTGACGTCCAGGGGGAGGCACTCAGGGCCGTGGTGATCGACAAGCTCCCGTTCCAGGTGCCAACCGAGCCGCTGGTGGCAGCGCGCTTGCACCGACTTCGCCAGGAGGGCCGAGACCCCTTTTTGAATTACACAATTCCGACTGCAATCATCACCCTGCGGCAGGGAATCGGGCGGTTGATACGCTCCCGCAGGGATCGTGGAATTCTTGCGATCATGGACAGCAGAATCTGGTCCAAGAGATATGGGAACCTGTTTCTGAATAGCTTGCCAAATTGCCCGGTCGCCGATAACATTGAGAACCTTGAAAACTTCTACAGCCGAATCGTATCTAACCTAACAGGGGGACGGTAGTCCTTCGGGAGAATGTCGGAGGATGCGGCAAGATGAGACGATGATTGCTGAGGGGTCTGGCGCGATGTCGATTCGGTTTATCCGGGATGTCTACTGTTACTTCCCCACCAATTTTTCTCCATGGCACCGATTCAAGGAGTTAGCCGTATGAGAATGAGAATTTCTAGCGCTCTTTTTGTTGTAGTTGTCCTCACCCTCGTTTGGCCCTCCACGTCGGCCTTTGCTCAGATGGGGGTTGTGTCTGGCACCGTGGTCGATCAGCAGGGGGAGCCCATCAAGGATGTGATAATTCGAATTGAGGGCATGGACAACCCTCGAAAGTACAAACTGAAGACCGATAAAAAGGGCCACTACATCCACGCGGGTGTTGCGATCCAGGGCCGCTATCGGGTGATCGCCGAGAAGAAGGGCTACCAGTCCACCTACAGGGAGGGCATCAAGCCCGGTGCAAGCACTTCGGACGAGCGAGGAATGGTCGATTTCCAGATGGCCAAGGGGAATGCTGGGACGCTCGATTTCGAGATGACTGATGAACAGCGCGAGGCATTGAAGCAGCAGCGCGAGGAGGCCATCAAGCAGAATGAAAAGCTGGAGGCCATCAAGGGCGACTTCGACCAGGGCGTGGCGCTGTTCAACGGAGGCCAGTACGAGCAGGCTGTCTCGGCGTTCGAGAAGGTCCTGCAGACGGATCAGACACAGGCTGTCGTCTGGGCCAACCTGGCCGCTGCGTATGCCAAGCTGAACGAGAATCAGAAGGCGGCAGATGCCTACGACAAGGCGATTGCAATCGATCCCGAGAACGCCGGCTATTACCAGAACAAGGCATCGATTCTCGCCAACATGGGGCAGGCTGACAAGGCCCGGGAACTCTATGCCAAGGCCGCCTCGCTATCGGCTTCACTGAACCCGACCGATGCTGCGATCAACTACTACAACATGGGCGTCACCTACATCAACGCGGGACAGAACCAGGAGGCTGCAGATGCGCTGAAGAAGGCCATTGAACTGGATCCGAACCACGCTGAATCGCACTACCAGCTGGGGATTACGCATGATCGGAATGGGCCAGGTCGATGAAGCGATCGCTGAGTTCAATACCTACCTGAAACTGGCACCTGATTCACCGAACGCGGAAGTTGCCAAGGCGCTAGTCGAACAGATGGGCGGCGGCAAATAGCGACGGACCAACGGGTAACGAAGGGTGGGACGCCTCGAGAAGGGGTGTCCTGCCCTGGCCTCTCACCTCGATCTCTTTAAAGAGATCTCCTCGAATCTGTCTACTCTTCCGCGTAAACTTGCTCGATTAGAACCTCAGCCTTGTGGCAGCCGAGTTGTGCCAGGCTGTTCAGTGCTGCCAGGGCGGCGATGGCCACCTCATCCGACGGGTCTCCGGTGAGATCCAGAATCTGCTGGAGCAGGGTGCCCGAAATCAGGTTCGGACGATGCCAGTAAGCCAGTGCGACCTCGGTGACCGCAAGACTGCGGATGGCCGGGTCGGCATCCGCGAGAAATCGGATCAGGCTGGCTTCGGCCTGGGATACTTCCTGCTGAGAGAGTTGGCCAAGGGCTCCCACGATCAGGGCCGGGCGACGCAGCGCAAAGGAATCCTCAACGATCTCAATTCCCGAGATTTCGTCGAGTACCTTCACCGAGACGGGCACCGGGATCTCACCAAGAGCCGTCACGATTGAGGCCTGAAGAGTATGGGCGCCCCGCTTCTTCGAGAGGTCAATCGAACCGAACGCTTCTCGGAGGGGTTCGATGCAGTCGGGTAACCCGAGGCTGCCCAGGGCGGCTGCCGCCGCGGCGCGCTGAGCATAGGTGCCATCGTTCAGAAGACGAACGAGGGGATCGAAAAACTCTTTCGCCCGGACGACTCTGATGTGAGGGAGGATTTCGTAGATCAGTTCCGCGTCACCTTCAGAAATGATCTGCAGGCAGGTGTCACTGAGCTTCCCGCGCCCTCCGATATTCTTGCCTCGATAAAGAAACATAAGCACCAATTCAACGCCGGGCCCCCGTCGCCGCGTTTTCCTCAAAAGGGGGAAACAGTGCCGGTGACAACGATCGATTCAACTCCTCCGGGCCAAGCCCGAACGCTCAGTGAAACCGGGCGTTATGATAACATACCGACCACCGTGAATCGTAGACAAGTAGTCATAGGGACAGTTGGTATCGTCGTCGGTTTCATCCTGGGATTCTTTACCAATCAGGCATTTCAGTCGCCTCACATGGCCCCTCCGGCGGTCGAGGGTGCGTTGCCTGAAAATCATCCGAGCCCTGAGATGATGGCTCAGGTGGAGAAGCTCACGGAATTGGTGCAGCAGGAGCCCGAGAACCGGGATGCGAAAGTCCGGTTGGCCAATGCCCTCTACGACATCGGGAAGTTCGACTCCGCGATTCCTGTGTACGAGGCCGCACTGAAGATGGATCCCTCGGATGTCCTGGTGTCCACAGACCTCGCGACCGCGTATCTCTATACCGGCCAGGTCGACAACGCTCTCGAACAGTACCAGAAGTCCTTGGTAATCGAGCCGGATCACGGCCAGACACTCCAGAACATGGGCATCGCCTACTTTTCCATCGGGGAATATCAAAAAGGTATCGAAATTTGGGAGCGCCTGGTAGAGGTTCACCCGGACTACCCCAATATCGCGGACGTCCGGCAGCAGATCGAGACAGCTCGCATGCATCTCAACCAGGCCACCAGTAAATGATCCTCTGGTTTCTCCGGTTCCTTATTTTCTTCGCCCTGTTCTATCTGGTCCGGTCGTTCATCTCGAAGTTTTTCGGCCACGGTGCAGCCCGCTCCAACCGGACTTCCGATCAGCCGAAGCGTCCACCGGAGATCAGAACGATTGGTCACAATGCCATCAAGGACCCCCAATGCGGTATGTATGTGGACAAGGACCTGGCGGTCCCGGCACAATCGGAAGCTGGGACGCTCTATTTCTGTTCGGATCGTTGCCGGGATCAATACCTCGCACGACTCAAAGGTGAGTAAATGGCTTCTGATGTCGCGGTTAGTCGGCACTGGAACACCCTCCAGCCACTAACGCTTGGACTGTTTGCAAAACTCCACCGGCTGGATTTCGCAGACGAGCTGCGTGACATTGTGAACTGGCTGGAACAGAACGATTGCCGTCCCATCGTGGACCAGGCGGTGATCGACAAGTTCGGACTCAGTGAACTGGAAGGTGTCGAGCGGACTCGGATCCCGGAGTTGGCAGATGCGGTGGTCGTCTTTGGTGGAGACGGAACCCTGTTGTCAGTGGCACGCCTGACCCGTGGCCATAGCTGCCCGATTCTCGGAGTCAACCTCGGCAGCCTTGGTTTCCTGACGGAAGTGACGCTTGATCGTCTCTACAGTGACTTGCGCTCGTTGATCGACGGCGACTTCCGCCTCGAAGAACGTTCCATGCTTCAGGCTGAGCTTAAAAAGAAGGGTGCAGCGAACGGTGACTTGTTCCACGCGCTCAACGACATGGTGATCAACAAGGCGGCTCTTGCCCGGGTCATCACGGTGGACGCATTCTTCGGTGAGCAGTTCATCGCAAGTTTCGTGGCCGACGGCATCATTGTGTCTACCCCGACTGGATCCACGGCATACAATCTCTCCGCGGGTGGTCCAATCGTTCACCCGGCTCTCGAGTCGATCCTGATCACTCCGATTTGTCCCCACACGCTGACCAATCGGCCGCTGATTATCCCTCCCAACGAGGAGGTCCGCTTTCTGCTCCGGTCAGGGCGCGACGTGATGTTGACAATCGACGGCCAGGTCGGAGTCGAATTCGAAGAGGGTGACGAGGTGATCTGCACTCAATCGGACGACAAGGTCCAACTCGTGCGCCCCTCCGACAAGTGCTTCTTCGACGTGCTCAGGGAGAAACTGAAGTGGGCCAAGCGTTAGGTTAATGCGATGAGCAGTCAGAGAATCGAGAAGTTGCAGCGACTTGCCAGCCAAAAACCGAACGATCCCTTCCTTTTTTATGCACTGGCGCTCGAATACCGGAAGGAGTCGCTGGACGTCGACGCCGAGGTTTATTTTGAGAGGCTCCTCAAAGAGCATCCCGATTACGTTCCCGCCTATTTCCAGTTTGGGCAGTTTCTCGTCGACCTGGGAAGGGAAGAGGAGGCGTCAACCGTCCTCCGAAGCGGACTCGATCTCACCCGGAAAGAGGGTGACTCCAAGGCCGAATCGGAGATCGAGGCACTGCTCGACTCCCTGGGATGAGACTCTTCCACCGCGGCGCGCGAGTCCGTTCAACGAATCAGAGTCTGTTGCGGAACGGCCGCCAGATATTCCGTAGACCCGAAGAGTTCGAACGCGACTACGGGCCGGTTTGACCGGATCCGGATAAACCCTTCGACCTGGTAGGTGAGCCCGGGAATCCACTCGGGAAGAATTCGGGCACTCTTTTCCATGGCTCCCAGTTCCTTCAGCGCCGTTGCGACCAGTTCCCCCGCAGCGTCGAAAACTTCAATAGACACCAGCGCCGGGCTGAGCGACGGGTTGAGAACCGTGATTCCGGTGAAGACCTGGTCGGCCTGGGCAACGTGGCCGAGCACCGATTCACGAACGCCGGAGGCCTGGAGCGGAAGTCCGGCCAGGATGCGTCCATCCGGGTCTTGAAAGGAAACACTGCCGATCAGTCCCGAGGAAACCGTACTGACTCTGAGCCAACCAACCAGGTCGCTGATGCCGAGCAACGAGCCGGCATCCTGCCTCAGTTGCTCCCCGGCCTTGACCGACACACTCCTGGAGGCGCTTGCCACCTTCTCGCCGCTCTCCCGGTAGACATCGAAATTCACCGTCGTTTCCGTGTCGGAAACGTTCACGACATTGATCAGCGTCGCGATTGCCGGGCTGGCCACGAGTTGGGCTCCGAACAGGGTCCTGGCAGCTCCGGTAACGGGCTGGCCCGAGAGGGCTCCGAGGGCGTTGGGCGTGCCGAACAGTTCGAACGCGTAGATGGGCAATCCGGCCGGGGTTTCGACGACCAGGTACCCCCCCTCTCCGTACCCGAAGAGGTCCTGTATGCTCGCCGTAAAGCTCCCCCTGGCGGCGATCGAGGCATTCTGACTCTCGGTAGAGCCTCCGGCCCGGACCCACCGCACTGTCGCGCTGACGGCTGCGCTGTTGGGATTAACGAGGTACAGGTCGGTGTGAGCATTGCCGCTTGCGCGAACCTCGGTGAGAATCATTTTGCTTGACGGCGTGTCCGCCAGTGCGATTCCGTCCAGCCGGGTCAGGTTGAAGTCACCTGTCAGGGTGAATCCGACCAGGTCGGGTTGGTCGGAGAGGACTTCGAGCCAGCCCTGGCGCGGATCGGTGACCAATTCGGAAACCAGTCGCGCCTTCTGACCGAGGGGATCGACATCCAGGATCTGGGAACCGTACATCACGCCGTTCGAACCTTGATGAGCGTTGACTTGTACCTGGGTGAAAGAGCCGTCATTGTCACTGAACAGAGTTCGTGCGCTCGTCAGTGCCACTCCGACGAATTCGTCATTCGACGGAGCGGGCAGGGGCACCGCCAACGGCGGGGCGTAGGGAGAGTCCGCTTCGATAGCACCCATGTCCACCATGCCCGATCCGTCGGCGTTGCCATCGGTGATTCGAAGGTGACCGAGCAGGTCGGTCTGTGACCCGTCGGTTTCCTGATTGTTGCCGGCATCGACTCCGCCCGAACCGGCCTGGGGCGTGAAATTGCCTGCAGCAGGATTTGTGAGTCCCGGGTTTCCCCCCTTGTTCCCGTTGGAACCGGCGAATTCGTTGTCGCCGATGAGGCTGTAGGAGGTTGCCGAGGAGGAGATGCCGCCCAGATCTCCGCCCGCGTTCGAAGCGACGATTGAGTTCACCAACAGGTTGGATTTGGGCGAAACCGACGAAACTCCGAGACCTCCATTCCCAAAGACCGTGTTGTTGCGGAGGGTCATGTTCGAAGTGAGTCCCCTGACGCCGTTTCCGGTCGAAGCAGTGACCAGACTGTCGGACAGTTGCAGGGTGGAATTAGTCACGATCACGCCGTTTTCGTTGTCGGTGACGGTTTCTTTCGCGGCGCTGAGAGACGATCCGTCCAGCACCAGGAGGCCGGCGTAACCGTTCTCTGAAACCCGGTTGCCCACGGTCGTGGAGGATGCCGAACTGTCCAGCATCAACCCCGCCCGTTCATTTCCGGCCAATCGGTTATTGAAGGCGTCCAGGTGAGAGCCGTTCCCGGTGACTTGAATCCCGTCCCCCTGGGTTCCGGCGAAGTCGAGCACTTCGTTCCCCTTGGCGATTCCAGAGGAGGCGTACAACCGGATTCCCTGCTGTTCCTGCGAGGTGTCCCCGCCGATGATCAGGTTGTCGAAGATTCCGACCTCCTCTGCCGCCCAGACATCGATGCCCAGTCCCTTGATTGCGAGGTTGGAATCGGAGTTTCCGATCCGGTTCTGCTGGATCAGGGCCTGGCTGGATTCGACCGAGACTCCTGCTCCGGCCGTGTTCCGGATCGTGTTTCCAAAGACGTGGACCCGACTGCCTTCCCACAGATCTACACCCCAGGCGTCAGTCGAGTCGGCCGTCGTTTCGATGGTGCAGTCCTTCACGGCTCCGGAGGCGTTCTCGAAGGAGACACCGACATGTCCTCCGCGAAGTTCCAGTCCCTGGAGCGTGAACCGCTCGACATCCCGAATCCACAAGACCGGCAGACTGGAATCGAGGCCTGTCGCATCGAGCACGGGATGAGCCCCTTCGCGGGCCCGAATCGTCACGCCATTGAGGGGAAGTCCCTGAGAGTTGGTGCTCAACGTCAGCTGAACCGGGTAGACGGAACTGTCGTCAAATTCGATCACGTTCCCGGGGGCGGCTGCCTGAAGCGCCTCCTCGAGGCTCTGGTAGGCCCCTGACGTTTGTTGCGAAACCAGCAGCGTGATTTCAGGGTTCTCGAGAAGAACCGCTCCCCAGATCGGTGCAGTGACCTCCGGGGATGCCAGTTTGTCGTTGACCGTCAGGTAACCTTCGAAACCTCCGCCCACAAGAGGAGTGGTAAAGGTCGCGGTCACCTGGATCTGGGCCGACTGCCCGCCCGGAACGGTGACAGTCGAAGGCGAGACCGAAATGTGAACCGAGGGGTTCTCGCTCATGGGTCTGTAACCCAGCGTGTACTGGTGCTCACCGGACCAGAGGTTGCTGAGAGTGATCGACATTTGCGTGGAGCCGGGAGTCAGGACTGGAACTCCCGAAGCTGAGGCTGACCGGGTCGAGTACCGAAGTCGTCTGGGAGGCGAGGCCCAGGTCCAGACGCCCGTTGCCGATCTGCATGGCGTTTGGAGTATTGCCGTCAACCGTAGGGGTCTTGACCGCCGTGTTGACCAGGGCCGACTTGATCGCCTCCGAAGACCAGTTCGGGTGCAGCTGGCGCAGCAGGGCGGCCGCGCCCGCAACCATGGGAGAAGAAAAGCTGGTGCCACTGGCATCGGTCGCGAACTGCCCGGTGACGTTGGATGCCGTGTAGAGGCGAGTCCCAATGGCCACCAGGTCAGGTTTGATGGCCTCGTTGAAGCCCGGGCCCCGGCCACTGAAGGAGGCCAATTCATCCCCGGTTGCAGGGAACGCAAGCAGATTACCGGCGTTCCGGATCGTGGCCTGAACCGACTGGGCTGGCGAAGTACCGACGAGATCGTGCAGGGCTTCACCTGAGCTCATTTCGATCATGACAGCCGGACGGGGCGGAGTGTTGTCGAAGGCCATCGTAATTGTGCCGGAACCTTCGTTGTTGTAAACAATCAAGGCCACCGCACCGGCCGCAAAGACGTTGTCGGCCTTGACCTGGAAGTAGCAGTTGCCACGCTTCACGAGGGCGATCTTCCCGTTCAGCGAAGCGGAAGGAAGCGCGGTGCAGGCTTCATCCTGTGGGTCCAGCCCCGCCAGAGTCGTAACCGGGTAAGGTCCGAGACCACTCGGGATAGTGATCCCCTCGCCCACAGTATAGGGAATCGACTTCAGGGAATCAGGGACCTGAACCGGACCGGATCCGGAAACCGTGATTCCCGGGGCAAAGATTCTGTCGTTGGAGACTGCTCCAACCGTAACCGCGTCGGGACTCGTCCCCGGCGAGGTCAGGGATTCGGGATCGGGGCCTTCGTTGCCGGCCGCCACGACCACTACGATCCCCAGTTTCACGGCATTGGCGATGGCCTCCTGCTCAGGGTCTCCCTCGGGATCGATACGGGGGCCTCCGAGGCTGAGATTGATCACCTGCATTCCGTCAGCTGCCGCCTGGTCGATCGCTTTCACGATGGCATTCGACGTTGTGGTGGAGTTGACCCCGGCTCCGAAAACCTTGTAATTGCCGAGGTAGGCCATGGGGGCAATCCCCTGGATGGTCGCCAGCGGGGCGACCGTCACCCGGCCGGCGGCGATGCTGGCGACCCGGCTGCCGTGTCCCAGTTGATCCTCCGGGGTCTTGTCCTCCGGCTTTGTCGGCGGCTGGGTGAAGTATTTCCAGAAACTGCGCGCGACGATGACCTTATTGGTCGTGTAAGTTTCGATATCTTCCAGGTGTCCCTTTGGCGGGTAACCCCTCGGCATGACCATGCCGTCAGGGCGAAACATGGCGTGCTCCTGGTTGATGCCGGAGTCGATGATCCCGATCCGAACGCCTTCCCCGGCCTTTTCGATCCCACCCAGCCGTGCCCAGGCGTCCGGGGCCCCGATCATCTCGGCGGCGGCATCCAGGAGCGGGTAGCGGGGGGCACTGCGATAGATCCTTCGAACGTCGGGATCGTCGCGCAGGTTCCCGATTCCCTGAGCGGTTGCGCGGACAAAGACGCCATTGATCAGGAACGTGCAACTGTCGAGCACCTCCCGAAACGAGGCACCTGCGACTCGTTCCAGGAATCGGCGCTGGCTCTCGCGCACTCTCTGGCGAAAACCCTGGACTTGGGGATCTTCCGAGGCACGGCCTGACAGGCGACGGAAGTCATAGGATGCCTCGGTCAGCAACTCGGCCGTCGGGGGTTCCCTGAGCTGGATGAGGTAGACATCCTCGCTGCCCGAAACCACAGAGCTCTGCCCCGGAAGAGCCTGAGCCATCGCGAAAATCGTGATCAGAAGGAGCACGATCAGGTTGCGGGAGGAGTGCCGTTGGAAGGAATGGAAACTCGAAGACCGCTCGTGTTTTGATTCTGCCATGCCTGGATGGACCCCAATTCTAACGGAAAACCCCCGAGAATGGATCGATAATGTTGCGTCAAAACAATGATCGTCCATTACCTTTCAGAGCAATAGATACGATCCGGGGATAAAGGTTCATTTCTCGGCGGAAGCGAGAGAGGGGAAGCTGCGGGTTGGTGGCTGGTCAAGTTTGAGCCAGGAGATCGGGGCGGTGGGATCGGAAGCAGGGGCGGGCTTGGCCGGCCCCTGCTTGTCACGTGGTAACCGAATTCCGGGAAGCTACTGGTAGTACTTCTGGTAAGCCGATTGACCGATCAGCACCAGTCCGACGATGATGAGGCCGGCCGGCCACCAGTCTTCGAGCCAGTCGAGACTGTATCCGAAGACCGTTTGAGAAAGGGCTATCCCACCCAGGCAAACCAGCAGGATCCCTCCCAGGAGCGTCCCTTGCCCACTGGGCAGTTTCATTTCCTCTGGCAGTTCGACCTGGTCAAGGCCGATCAGGGCCTCGTTGTAGAAGAGGGCCCTCCGCGAGGCGTCGATGATGTTAAAAAGCCAGTAGAAAGCTACAAAAAAGCCGCCCAGTGGTGTCAGGGGCCCGAGCCCGGAGGCAAGCAGCGACACGGTCGCTCCAATGACCAGGAGGTTGATGAACCCCTGCTGGTAAAAGCCCACGTACACCTGGCCAAGTCCGGGCAGAAGGGACAACAGACCGGCGAGAATTGGCGACTTGCGACGACTGTCCTGAGTGACCTGAGCTGGCTGTACGGGTACGACTGGTACTTGGACGGCGCCGACTCGGGTCCACTATTCGGTGGCATATTGGTTGCGGTTTCCATGTTCCTGAATCCTCCTGGTTTGAGCTCTCTCGATGCCGACCTGACCTGAACTCGACCGGCAAGTCGGTGTTTGAGAACGTTCAACGGATTAACGCACCGGCCTTCGAAAAGGTTCGCAGTGTAGGACGACCGTCCCCGAGGGTGTCTGCCGCCGGGCGGGGAGTTGCATGGTCTCGGATCGGGGTTTAACGTATGCGCCGACCGGAGGCTTCGGTCACGAGACGAACTGGAAGCTCATCCTACTCTTGGGCCCATAAGGCCTCGATCCAGGTGGCGAAATCCGCAGCCGATTCTCCCAGTTGTCGTTGGAGCGCAGACAAATACCGAGAAGCATCGCCGGCGAACTGACGGCCCCGAACCTCGGCGGCAGACCACAAAGCCTTGCCGGTCTCCGCAGCGGATCGGGCAGAAGAAACGACGAGCCGTTCTGCTTCATCCATTCCGGCACCTCCCGCCTGGATGAGAGGATCCAGTCGACTTTCTACCGATGCGGAGACGGCGGACCGCGCCGGGATGAAGTTTTCAGGGGGACGGTCGAGGAATCGACCCGCCAGGGCAAACATTCCGAAGAGGACGAGACTGCCGAAGTAGGCCGCTTCCCAGGAAAAGCGGGGACTGCGGAAGGCATGGGTCAGTTGCTCTGTCACACGATCGAGAATGCTTTCCTGGCCTGATGCCATCGAGGTAGCCTCTGAGTACCTGATCGACGAAATCCGGGCCCGGGTCAAGCTCGGCCCTTCGGGGAAGGAGGCCGGATACTTCTCCGAGTACCTCGGCGATTGCGGAGCAGTCCCGGCAGTTCGCCACGTGGCCTGCGACCAGTTGGTGTTCGTCCGGCTCGAGGGTTCCCCTGAGGTATCCGTAAAGACGCTCGTCCAGTTCTCCGCAGGAAGGACCCGAAGTTCGACGAAGGACTTCGTCGACGAGCGACGCGTCCCCCGGAGCCGCGCTCGAGTCGAACACGATCGAGCGGAGCGCGGTACATCGCGGACATTCGGTCACGTGACTTTCGAGTCTCGTCCGGACATCATCGGAAAGCCGTCCGGCCGCGAACTCGGCGAGCCGTTCCTCGAATTCCGCGCAAAGCGCCGTTCGGTCGATCGTCATCTGCCTTCTCCTGTTGGGGATGCTTTGCTGACGGAGAGGTAACTTTCGGCCAGTTCGAGCCGTGCCCGGTGGGAACGTGACTTCACTGTCCCAAGCGGGACGTTGAGCATCGCCGAAACCTCCTCCAGGCTCAGGCCCTGAATTTCCTTGAGGAGGATCATCTCCCGACTGAGTTGGGAGAGCCTGGCCAGGGCCCGGTAGAAGATTCCGCGTTTCGATTTCATGACCAATCGCTGCTCCGGGTCGACTGCGTCGGCACTGAGAGATCGATAGTCGGCCAGGTCGGTGGTCTCGGGCCTCGCCTTGCGCCGTCGCAGGTGGTCGAGGGCGGCATTGCGAGTCACGGTGAGAAGCCAGGGGACAAAATGCTCTGCATTGGGACACCGTTTGAGGTTCCGGTAGATCTTGACGAACACCTCCTGGGCAATGTCGCGCGCGTCGTCCGGGTTGATCACGTAATGAACGGAGAGACCGAACACGCGTCCCTGGTACTGGCGAACGAGATTCTCCCATGCCAGGCTGTCTCCACTACGGCATCGTCTGAGAAGTTCCTGCAGTTCCATGGGCGATTGCGCTCGTTTCATCGACCTTAACGCAGCCGGACCGGGAAAGGTTCGCTTAAATGGCAGCTCAACGCAGGCTTGCGAGACAGGCCTCGCGGCGGGCCCGGCGACGCTCTCGCGAGGAGGGAGTCTCCCTGAATTGGAGCGCGGACACCAACCCTGCCCCGCTTTCTTCATCAGCCGGGTGATCGATCTTGAACGAGACGAGGTCGAGACGAAAGGTACGGCTTCGTTCCCGGTCGAGAACAGGGGAGGCCAGGAACTTCAGGTAGCAGATCCCGGATGGCTGCAGAAACGCGAGGGCCCCCTGTTCTCTTCTCGAGAGATTCGTGGCGGCGCGGCTGTTTCCGTAAAGGCTGCCGTAAAGACTCTCGCCGACCCGGAAGACCTCGAACGTGCTCAAGAGCGAAAAATGCGGATAGCCTGTTTCGTCGATCGTGCTCACAATCACCGCCAGGTCATGCTCGCTGTCGGGGTCGAGAATCTGCTGCAGCGGGAGGGGTAATTCAGATACTTTCATCGTCCGTCGTGACTCCAACACTCCTGGCCTTCTCGTCTCGCCGACTTTCCAGGGCAGTCAACAGAGCGCCGACTCATTTGCCCAATCTGGCTCTTTCCGAGCTCAGTTCGATCCGCCCTGGCCGTCCAGCGGATGCCGCCGCTCGTAGGTAACAAAAGTGAATGGATGAGGGTTTCGGTCATCCGCCTCGTGTTCTTCGCGGTGAACGACCTTCCAGTTGCTTTCGTCGAACTCGGGAAAAAAGGCGTCGCCATCGAATTTCTCGTGAACCAGGGTCAGGTATATCCGATCCGCTACGGTCAATCCTTGCCGGTAGATTTCCGATCCCCCGATGATGAAAGTCTCCCCCGCCGAAGGCTCCACCAGCTTCAATGCTTCTTCCAGGGAGTCAACAACGTCCGCTCCCGTTATCTTTAGATTCCGGTTGCGGGTAATGACGATGTTGTGTCTTCCGGGCAGGGGCTTGCCCATGCTGTCGAAGGTCTTTCTCCCCATAATGACCGGATGTCCCTGGGTTTTCCTCTTGAAGAATTTGAAATCTTCCGGAAGGTGCCAGGGGAGGTTGCCGTCCCGGCCGATCACTCTGTTTTGTCCCATGGCGGCGATCATCGAAATCGTCATACGGCGATGGGTGCCTTGATGTGAGGGTGCGGGTCGTACCCCTCGAGGGTGAAATCTTCGTACCTGAAATCGAAAATGGACCGGACCCCCGGGTTGAGTACCATGCGGGGGAGTGGCCGGGGTTGACGGGTCAGTTGAAGCCGGGCCTGCTCGAGATGATTCAGGTACAGGTGGACGTCGCCAAAAGTGTGGACGAAGGTCCCCGGCTGAAGTCGGCAGACCTGGGCCACCATGAGCGTCAGCAGGGCATAGGAGGCAATGTTGAAAGGGACTCCCAGGAAGAGGTCCGCGCTGCGCTGGTAAAGTTGGCACGAGAGTCTTCCATCGGCCACATAGAACTGAAAAAGCGTGTGGCAGGGAGCCAGGGCCATTCTTGGCACCTCGGCCACATTCCAGGCCGAAACGATCAGCCGACGGGAATCCGGGTTCCGACGGATCTCTTCGATGACGTCACTAATCTGATCGTAGGTTCGCCCTTCGGGCCCGGGCCAGGCTCTCCACTGGCGGCCGTAGATCGGGCCCAATTCCCCCTCGTCATCGGCCCATTCGTCCCATATGGAAACCCCGTTCTCGTTGAGGTAGCAGATATTGGTCTGTCCGGCGAGAAACCAGAGAAGCTCGTAAATGATCGAGCGCGTGTGCAGCTTCTTGGTAGTCAGAAGCGGAAACCCGTCGGCGAGATCGTAACGGGTCTGCTCCCCGAAGACGCTCAAGGTTCCAGTCCCGGTCCGGTCAGCCTTACGGGAGCCTTTGGACAAAACCGTCTCAAGAAGTTCAAGGTAAGGCTGCATGATTGCACTTCATTAGACCACAGGCCCGTGACGGTTCGAGAACGGCTTTTGAGGATAGACTGGATTCAAGATCCTTTACGAAAACACCAGGCCCGAAGCCTGCTTTTCGGCTGCAGCGCAAACCAGTGCCCACCCGGCGGTTCTGTAGCCAAAGTGAGAACCTGGTTCGTTGCACTCCGTGGAAATCCGAACGAATTCCACGAGACTGATCCGGCGTCTTGAGATCGCCAGTTCCGATCTATCCCTGATGCTTCCCGATTCATGCTTCTCGATTCGCGTTTCGATGCCTCCGTCCCGGCCTGTTATCCGAACCTCGAAACCCCTGGACCCCAAGTCCGTCCGGGTCGTGGCAACGATTCCGTTGATGTAATACACTTGTGGTTCCGCGTGCATTCGCTCACCAACCCGAGTTGTGTAAAGAGGGAGATTTTGAGCATGGCTGGTTCCAGACATAAGACTGATGTTGTGGTGATTGGCGGGGGCCCCGGGGGTTACGCGGCGGCTTTTCACGCTGCCGACCTCGGCCTGGAGGTCACCATGATCGACACCCGTGACAAACCGGGCGGAGTCTGCCTGAACATTGGGTGTATTCCCTCCAAGGCACTCCTGCACGCAGCCCAGGTCATTGATGAAGCCGAGGCAGTTGGCGAATTCGGCATTTCGTTCAGCCAGCCGAAAATCGATCTCGACAAGCTGAGAAGCTGGAAAGACAAGGTGGTCGCCCAACTGACCGGGGGACTGGCTCAACTCGCCAAGGCCCGAGGGGTGACTTTTATCCAGGGAAGGGCCTCGTTCGTCGACTCGCACAGCCTCAAGATCGAGGGGGGTGACGTCGAGTCGGTCGGTTTCAAGCGAGCCATCATCGCGACCGGATCGAGACCGAGCGGGGTGCCGGGCATCGAATTGGAGAGCGAGCGCCTGATGGATTCGACCGGTGCGCTCGCACTGGCCGAGATTCCCAAGTCATTGTTGGTCGTAGGAGGCGGGTACATCGGGCTGGAGCTCGGCACCGTTTACGCGACCCTGGGTTCCAAGGTGACGGTGGTGGAGTTGCTCGACGGTCTCCTGCCCGGCGCCGATCGCGACCTGGTCCGCCCGCTCGCGAAGCGAGTCGCGGGACTTTTCGAGGCGATTCACCTGAAAACCCGGGTCACCGGCATCAAGGAGAGCAAGAAAGGGCTTTCGGTTGACTTCGCCGGGGCATACGAAGGAACCCAGGTTTTCGATCGGGTCCTCGTATCGGTTGGGCGCAAGCCGAATTCCGAGAATATCGGTCTCGAAAACACCGGTGTCAAAGTCGGGAAGGGCGGCTTTATCGAGATCGATCGACAGTGCCGGACGGCGGAGGAGCACATCTTCGCAATCGGGGATGTCGCCGGTCAGCCGATGTTGGCCCACAAGGGGATGCGAGAGGGAAAGGTGGCTGCCGAAGTCCTCGCAGGGCAGAAGTCGATCTTCGACAACCGGGCGATTCCGGCCGTTGTTTTCACCAATCCCGAGGTGGCCTGGGCGGGTCTGACGGAAACTGAGGCCAAAGAGAAGGAACTCGACGTGAAAGTCGTCCGGTTCCCGTGGGCGGCATCGGGCCGGGCCCTCACTCTCGGGCGAACCGAAGGTCTGACAAAGATGATATTGGAACCGAAATCGGGCCGAATCCTTGGCGTTGGGATCGTTGGGCCCAATGCCGGCGAGTTGATCGCCGAGGGGACACTGGCTATCGAAATGGCAGCGGTGGCGGAAGATCTCGCCCTGACTATCCACACTCATCCCACCCTCTCGGAAACGGTGGGAGAGGCCGCCGAGGTCTTTCTCGGGCACGCCACCCACATATTCCGCAAGTAGGAAGATTGAAACCGGTCCGGCGCAGAGTCCGGACGTTGACAGCAACTAATACAAGGATCGGAGCAGGAACGATGGCACACGACAGCGTGGACAGTTTTGGTGTCCGCAGCAGCTTGACCGTCGGCGGACGGGATTATGTCTACTACAATCTGGGCAAGTTGGCCGAGAAGGGGTATCCCGGGGTGAATCGATTGCCCTTCTCGCTCAAGGTTCTCCTGGAGAATCTCCTTCGGAATGAGGACGGCAGCGCAGTGTCGAAAGAGGACATCGTTGCACTGGCGAACTGGGATCCTTCCAAGAAGTCGGACCAGGAAATTGCCTTCAGTCCTGCCCGGGTAGTCCTTCAGGACTTCACCGGAGTGCCCGCCATTGTTGACCTCGCGGTCATGCGGGACGCGATGTCCGAACTGGGCGGCGCCCCGTCAAAGATTAATCCCCTGGTCCAGGCTGACCTGGTCATCGATCACTCGGTGCAGGTTGATTCATTCGGCCGGAGATCGTCCTTCCTCTTCAATGTGGGGAGGGAATTCGAGCGGAATCGCGAGCGGTACGAGTTTCTCCGCTGGGGGCAGTCGGCGTTCGACAATTTCCGCGTGGTCCCGCCCGCAACGGGAATCGTCCACCAGGTTAACCTGGAGTACCTGGCCAGCGTTGTCTACACCAGGGAGCACGACGGCGTCGCGGTGGCCTATCCCGATACCCTGGTGGGGACCGACAGCCACACGACCATGATTAACGGACTCGGCGTTCTCGGCTGGGGAGTCGGAGGAATCGAAGCGGAAGCGGCCATGTTGGGCCAGCCGATCAGCCTCCTGATTCCCGATGTTGTCGGGTTCAAGCTCAACGGCACACTGCCCGAGGGTGCAACGGCGACCGACCTGGTCCTGACGATCACCGAGATGCTGAGGAAGAAAGGCGTTGTAGGCAAGTTCGTCGAGTTTTTCGGTCCCGGAATTTCCAACCTTACCCTGGCCGACCGGGCAACGCTCGGAAACATGTCTCCCGAGTACGGAGCAACCTGTGCCATTTTCCCCATCGACCAGGAAACCCTGGACTACCTCCGTTTCACGGCTCGGAAGGAAGAGACCGTGGAATTGGTCGAGGCCTATGCCCAGGCCCAGGCCCTCTTTCATACTGCGGACAGCCCGGAGCCCATCTTCACCGACACGCTTGAACTCGACCTTGCGGACGTCGAACCCTGCATCGCGGGTCCCAAGCGTCCCCAGGATCGCATCCTGCTCAAGGAATCCCGACCGTCGTTCGAGTCCACCCTCGGGCAGCATGCTGGAAACATTGAAACGGGACCCGAAGGCTCTGCCTCGACCGGAAGTCACCTTGAGCGACGAGGAGTCCGGCGAGACCGAGAAGTTCACTCTCTTCGACGGCGCCGTCGTCATCGCGGCGATCACCAGCTGTACCAACACATCCAACCCCACCGTGTTGCTTTCCGCGGGACTACTCGCCCGCAATGCAGTCAAACGAGGCTTGCGCCGGAAGCCGTGGGTGAAGACCAGCCTGGCCCCGGGATCCCAGGTAGTCACTCGATACCTGTCCGAGTCGGGGCTGGATCGGTATCTCGATGAACTGGGATTCAACCTGGTTGGGTACGGCTGTACGACCTGTATCGGGAACAGCGGGCCCCTTCCGACTGAGATCTCGAAGGCGATCAAGGAGAACAACCTGGTGGCCTGCTCGGTGCTATCCGGGAACCGGAACTTCGAAGGCAGAATCAACCCCGACGTGCGCGCCAACTACCTGGCGTCACCGCCCCTCGTCGTTGCCTATGCGCTGGCGGGGCGAATGGACATCGATCTCTACAACGAACCGATCGGGCAGGATCCGTCGGGAGGCGACGTCTTTCTGAAGGACCTCTGGCCGAGCCTGGAGGAGATCCGCTCGACTGTGCAATCCTCGGTCAAGCGGGAGATGTTCGCCGAGAAGTACGCTGACGTCTTCTCAGGTGACGAACAGTGGCGGGCGTTGCCGGTGCCCGAAGGTGACCGATATGGCTGGGAGCCCGCTTCGACCTACATCCGGCGACCGACCTTCTTCGACGACATGTCGCCGCAGCCGGACAGCTTGCAGCCAATCAACGGCATGCGCGTACTAGCCTATCTCGGGGACTCGGTGACGACCGACCACATCTCACCCGCCGGCTCGATCGCGGTGGACAGCCCGGCCGGACGCTATCTGGTGGAGAACGGGGTGGAGCCCCGCGACTTCAATTCCTACGGTTCCCGGCGGGGAAATCATGAGGTGATGATGCGCGGCACCTTTGCCAACATTCGGCTTCGGAACAAGCTCGTTCCCGGCGTGGAGGGTGGCTACTCGAAGCACCCTTCGTCCGCTGAGCCTCTTTCGATCTACGATGCGGCCGTCAAGTACGAGGAGGAGGGAACTCCTCTGCTGATCCTGGCTGGAAAAGAGTACGGTTCGGGATCTTCACGTGACTGGGCTGCCAAGGGCACCCGGTTGCTAGGTGTCCAGGCTGTGCTGGCCGAAAGCTATGAGCGGATTCACCGCAGCAACCTGATTGGAATGGGAGTTCTGCCGCTCCAGTTCGAGGCCGGCGAAAGCGCCGAAAGCCTTGGCTTGACCGGAGAGGAGACCTTCGATTTGGCCGGCCTCACGGATGGGCTGAAGCCCGGTTCCCGCCTGCAGGTCCGTGCCGTCTCCCCGAATGGTGAAAGCAAGGAGTTCACCGCCATCGCCAGGGTTGACACTCCGAACGAAGTCCACTATTACCGCAACGGGGGAATTTTGCACTACGTATTGCGATCTCTACTCAAGAACTAGAGACTTGAATATCTCGGGTGGGCCGGGCCGGAGAATCGGCCCGGCCTGTCGGCACTAACCAAGTGACGTCCGGTTCGGGAGTACCGGACAGTGGGGGAGAGGAGTTGGCAAGCCGTTGCTAGGTCCCGTCTGGTGTCTGATCCTGGGCGTGGGGACGATCATCGTCCTGCTGATCTACTTCCGCTTCCACCCTTTTCTGGTCCTTCTCTTTTCCTCCCTGTTGTGTGCGTTTGCGTCCGACCAAATTCCGGCTGGTGACGCGGTCTCCACGGTGAGTAGCGGCTTCGCTGGGATCATGGGGAAGATCGGGATTCTCCTCGTTCTGGCGTCGGTCGTGGGCAAGTGTCTTGTCGACAGTGGCGCCGCCGACCGGATTATTCGGGCCTTCACCCGTCTTTTCGGGGAGGGGAAGGAACACTTCTCGTTTCTGTTCAGCGGGTTCGTTCTCTCCATGCCGGTCTTCTTCGACACGGTCTTCTACCTCCTGGCTCCCCTGGTGAGGGCAGCCTACGCGCGCCGCAAGCGAGACTATGCGCTGATGATCTGCGCGGCTGCTGCCGGCGGGGCGATCACCCATGCCCTGGTGCCGCCGACCCCGGGCCCGCTGTTGGTATCGGAGACTCTGGGAGTCCCGATCGGGATCACCTTTCTGATGGGAACCGTTCTGGCTATCGTCCCGGCACTGGTTGGGGGGATTGGTTACGCCCACTTCATCAATCGAAGACTGATCATTGAGCCGCGTGAAGTCTACGGTGTCTCGATGGAGGAGATGGAACGGCTGGCCCATCGTCCGATCACCGAACTACCTTCCTTGGGTGCGTCGCTGGCTCCGGTCCTGGTGCCGGTATTCCTGATCGCCGGAGGTTCGATCCTGCCGGTCTTCCTGGATCCAAAGGGACAGCTGGTGAACTGGGTTCAAATTCTGGGCGACAAGGACGTCGCCTTTCTCGTCGGCGCGCTCCTCTCGATCTTTCTGGTGACCTCGGCAACCCGGCAACCGCTCTGGAAGATAGCCGAATCACTGGAACCGGCGGTAGTTTCAGGGACGAGCATTGCGTTCATCACCTGTGCCGGGGGGGCATTCGGGCAAGTGCTCACCCAGTCCGGACTCGGAGAAGTGATCGCGGCAGCAGCCAGAAACTGGGGATTTTCCCTCTTGTTCCTGGCTTTTGCGTGCGCGGCGCTGATCCGGATTGCGCAGGGATCGGCCACGGTGGCCATGATTACCTCCGCCGGGATCATCGCTCCTGCCGTTGCGGCGGGAAACCTTGGATTCCACCCCGTCTACCTGGTGGCCGTGATCGGATTTGGGGCGACGACTACTTCGTGGATGAATGACAGTGGGTTCTGGATCGTCGGGAAGATGTCGGGGATGAGCGAGTCCGAAACGTTGAAGACTTGGACGGTGCTCCTGACGGTGGTTGCGGTTACGGGCTTCCTGTGGACCTGGCTTCTGTCCACGCTGTTTCCGCTCGTGTAGAGGCCTCTGAATCGGGCGAGGCCTGAAAAGGAGTGGTTTTCTGAAGATGAATCAAGCGGGCACCGAACTCGAGATCCCGATCTTCCCACTGTCCGATGTCGTATTCTTTCCCCGGACCCTCCTGCCGCTTCACATCTTCGAACCCCGCTACCGGAAGATGGTTTCGGAAGTCATGGAGGGGAATGGGCGGATCGGCATGGTCCTGGCGCGCTCCGGTTGGGAGCGCGTGAACGCGGTCGAGGGAGATGTTTGCCTGGTCGGTGGCCTGGGCCGAATCAGCGAATTCCAGCGCCTGGAAAGCGGGGATTTCGACATCGTCCTCAACGGGCTGAGTCGGTTTCGGATACTGGAGTTTCTTGCCGAAAAGCCCTATCGAAAAGCCCGGGTTGAGTTGCTTGATGACCTCTACAGCGAGTTGCCGAAGGACCGGAAGCTCCTCACCCGCGTAGTCAGTCGTTACCGGGCGCTGGCTGGAGCGAAGACCATTCCGCAGGCGGAACTGGAAATCCTGTTGCGGGCGGACCTCGTTACCCTGGTCAACGCACTCTGCTCATCGCTGGAAATCGCACCCCGTGAGAAGCAGGTTCTCCTGGAGGTCGATGACGTGCGGATTCGAGCCGAAGCACTCGTGGGAATCCTTGATCAGATGCTGGCTCACAAGCAGTTCGTGTCCCGGTTCGCCCATCTGCGGCCTGACGATCCCGGTCAAAACTAGCCACACTGAAGAGCGAACTTTGCCGGGCTGGCTCAGGCCTTCAGATGGCGATTGATCAACTCGATTGCCTCGTCGATTTCGGCGGGCGACTTGTACCCGATGGTCACTGCGTTGACGGTCCCCAGGCCGAAAACGAACTTGACCGACGCGTCACGATCGGCCGGGCCCTGGAATCGTCCCTCACCCATGATCTTCATTCCGATGACGCCGGTACCCTGGCTGTGCAACTCGGAGACGTGTCCGACGACTTCGTCAACGTCTCCCTTCTCGCTCCCATCACCCCGCAGCGAATCCATGATAGTCCCATTGTGATTGACCCGAAGCAGGGCCACATCGAGCCAGCGGTTTCCCGGGAATTCGCGCAGGGGCTGAAGCCCGTGGCACGATGCTCCGTGGGAGAGAATGATCTTCTTCTCCTTGGCCCTGGAGAGTTCATCGCGGAGGGGTTGGAGATCTTCGGACCATCCCGAACGACGAAGGCAATGCATGAGGAGGATGTCGAAGTATTCCGTGTTGAGCTCACGCCTGAATCGATCGATCGCGTCCTGGGGCCGTTCGTCACTCTGCCAGCGGATTTTGGTCATCAGACGATAGGAATCCCGGGGGATTCCCTTGAGTGCCGCCGCGAGCATTTCGTGCATTTGGTCGTAGCCGTCAGCAGATTCGAAGAAACGGATTCCTCGGTCGTAGGCATGACGAACCAGCCGGGTGAAACCGTCCTGGCCCAGTTCACGCTGAATCTTGCCGGAAAATGTACCGGTTCCAAATGCAAGGCGGGTCACCTGCACTCCTGACTGACCCAGTTCCACCCAGTCGGTCGCTGTCTTCCGGCTACTCGACGCACTGATTGCTCCTGTAGCACTGCCGGCCACCAGTCCCGCGCCGACTGAACTCTTGAGGAAGTTTCTTCTGGATACTCGAATCATGGTTGCCCCCGTACGGTATTTGCCGAAAGTATCACAACCGGACGGAATCCCGGTCATTTTTCAGTTGAGTTTCTGTCGAGGCAAACGTTCTTGTCTCATCACCAGTGGTAGCCGATCCCGGTATTCAAGAGGAGGACTCCCCAGTTGTAGCCCTCACCCGGGGTGGTGTCGACGATCAGGACTTCGCCCCGGATTGAGAAATTGTGCCCGATAGCCGCATTTATGCCGGCCCCCAGGTCGATCCCAAATTTGGACGCTCGGACCTGTTCGAACGCGGGGCCGATGTGGTGAATCCCCTGGTCGTCAAACCAGTCCGAGATCCAGTGGGACGTGTAGTCCGACCGGACGACACCGGCTCCGCCTTTGAGGAATGGCTGGACCCTCTGATTGCAGAAGTGGTAGACGACATTGGCCATCGCCAAAACGGTGTTGCCGTCGGTCGAGTAGGGTCCCTTCGGCGTCCGGAAACCGAGTCGGCGGAGTTCGACCTCCATCCCCAATCCCCTGAGTCGCGATCTGAACGGCCACCATCCCAGACCTCCGCCGACCGAGGTCCCTGAACCCCGATCGTCGTCGCCGTGCCAGAACTTACCCCATCCGAGCGTTCCGAACACCTCACCCCGGTACTCCCAGGATTCCGGTCGATGTTCCGGCGGCGTTTGAGGCTCGCTTTCGCCGGCGAGACAAAATCCGGTAGCAACAATCATCGGCAAGATCATCAGGTGCCATCGTCCCACGGTCTACCTCCTCGTTCTTCTTTGGTTCGATTTTGGGTGTCCATTTTGAACACCCGGCGATGCGTGAAACGCATCTTTCGGTCCAGTCGATCGAGGAGGGGCTCGAGTTGTCACCGTGACTGTCGCTCGGGGTGCTGGAGGCGCTTCAGGCCGGGAAACGGGTCGTCCCGG
Source organism: uncultured Acidobacteriota bacterium (assembly GCA_963777605.1). Classification (GTDB taxonomy): domain Bacteria; phylum Acidobacteriota; class UBA6911; order RPQK01; family JAPXNP01; genus CAVZRV01. The sequence goes on along the minus strand of CAVZRV010000011.1, from coordinate 361,606 downwards.
TGCCCGGATTCCTTGCGCCGGGTGCCGCGGCACGGTGCGGCAGGATGTCGGGCCTCACGCCGGGCTCCAGCTGAATTGAGGTCATTCGGCGCGCCGAATGACTCGGCAACCGAAGATGGGTCCGGCGGTCTTGTCCTGTCTCGGCTGGAAACGGATCGTCACGCTGTTCTTGCCGCGGGACAGTTCTTGTGGAATGGGGTAGGTCACCTCGAAGAACTGTCCGGGATGTTCGCCTTCGAGGAACTCTTCCGCAATCACTGTTCCATCGACCAGGATCTCGAACGACCGGTTGCGTTCCTCCCCCCAATACCGGGCGACCAGATCCATCGGCTGGTCCGGCAGGACTCGGGCTTCAAATGAGAAGAAACCGCCACTTCGTGCTTCCCGGCCCTTCTCCCCCTGGTAGGCGGAAGGCCACGAGATCTCCGCCTGGAGATTGTGGTCCCGTTCGGGTTGCATTTCACCCAGGTGGATGACGTCCACCGAGCGGGCGTCGATTTCCCTCTGCCGGCTCTGGTGGGCGGCATACTCCTGTTCGTGAAGCTCCCACTGGTCTGGGGTGAACCTGTCCCAGTAGACCGCGTAGCGGCGGCCGTAAAGGGCGAAGAACGGGCGCAGGGTCAAATCTCGAGGCCTGACCAGGTCTCTGGTGGAGAACTCCAGCTGGTCCCGGTCCACCAGTTCCAGTTGACTCAGGGGGTTCTCCGAGACCAGGGCAGGGAAGACGCCATCGAATTCCTTCTGATCCGAACCGAGATCACCGGCCATGACGATCGGCCCGTACAGAATAGCCACTTTGTCCTGGTTGTCGGGAGCTGCCTCCAGGTGGAGCGTCAGCGGGACTGTGAATTCCAGGCTGTCGCCATCTTGCCAAACGCGTTGGATTGTGAAATAGCCGGTATCGCTCGAATCCGGAGCCGCAGGTTCACCGTTGACCTGGAAAGACCAGTCGCCACGGGCCCAGGCCGGGTGGCGGACCAGGATGCTCAGCGGCACCGGTTCGGAAGCGGTTATCCTGAGACGGACCCGCCCTTTGAATGGGAATCGAGTCTCCTGGCGAATCGTCACGCCTTTCTCAGGCCAGCTCAGGACCGAGGGGATGAAGAGATTCAGGAAGAGGCCGTTGCTGCCGTCGTTGAAGTAGATGCTGTCGCCGTACTTTGAGTGATTCTCGATTCCCGAACCCACACAGCACCAGAAAGAGTCGAAAGGCGTACTGTATTCCCGGGCGCTTCCGGTCCGCAGGGGGACCATATAGCACATCATTCCGGTCTCGGGGTTCTGGTGGGCCAGGATGTGATTGTAGAGGGCCCGTTCGTAGTAGTCGGCGTAACGGGAATCACCGCTCCAGGCGAACAGGTGGCGAGTGAGTTTCAACATATTGTACGTATTGCAGCTCTCGCAGGTCTGCTCGGTGATGTGCGTGCTGATCACGTCGGGGGGTTGAAAGTACTCCCGGTCGGAATTGCCGCCGATCACGTAGGAGTGATGCTGGGTCACGGTGTCCCAGAAGAAGCGGGGAATGGATCCAAATCGTTCGCTGAGGGTCAGTTCGTAAATGCGCGCAGCGCCGATCACCTTGGGGATCTGGGTGTTCGCGTGGTTTCCGGCCAGTTCGTCCCGTTGGGCAGCTAACGGTTCGAGGATCGCCTTGTGGTAGATCCGTTCGGCGAGTTCGAGGTAGCGGGTCTTGCCGGTAATTGCGTAAAGGTTGGCGAACGACTCGTTGATCCCGCCGTGCTCGCAGGCCAGGACTTTCTGTACCTGCTCGTCATTCAGGTCGTTGAAGACGCCATCGATGAAATCGGCCAGTTTTGTGGCGACGACCAAAGCCTGGCGGTTCTCGCACAGCCGGTCCGCGTCCATGAGTCCCGAGAGGAGCTTGTGCCAGTTGTAAAGAGGAACCCAGATCCCATTCAGGTCGAATCCCTTGGATCGGATCTCTCCCCGCCTGATCTCTGCGAAGGCCTCTCTTCCCCGGGGAAAACCTGCCACAAACCCGTCGCCGCCGGCGTTTTGACATGCCATCAACTCGCTCACGATGTAACCTGCTCGTTTACGGAAGCGCGCATCCCCGGTCTGGGCATACATGAGCGAGCAGGCAGTCAGGTAGTGTCCCAGGGTGTGGCCCGCAATGGTGTCCTTTTCCCACCCACCGTAGACTTCTCCTTTGGGCATGAGACCGGAGAAGGCACGGAAATTGTGCAGGAGGCGGTCCGGTTCGAGCCTCAGGAGGTATTCGGCGTTCGCTTTGACGGCGGTGAGAAAGGGACTGTCCAGGAGTCGGACCTGTTCGAGCGGAAATGGATACGCCGCGAAGGAAAGCCTGGGTTTGACCAGAAATGTCGGATCCTGGTTGGAGGGAACCTGGGCGCCGGCTGCAGTCACGGCCAGGCAAACCGATGCGGTGAGGGCGATCGAGATCAGTTTGCTCATCTTTGTACTTCTGAATGAGCTTTGCGCAATCGGCCACGCATGTCCAGCATTTTGGAAAGACAGACTCGCCGATCTGATGGCCATGAAGTATCGGGGAACTTTGGCTCGGTGGCAGGGAGTCTCAGTTCGCGTTCTGTGGTCCGGCCTCGGAACGGATGTCCTTGCGGACGATGTCTCCCGGTCGGGTTGAAGCACCGGGCCAGAGCTTTCGGCCGGGATAGATGCTGGTATTGATCCCGGTGTGTACTCCGTCTCCCATGACGGTTCCGAATTTCCGACGGCCGGTGTCGATCAGCTTTCCGGAGGACTCGGAACGATGATTGCCGCCGTCGTGCCGGAAGTTCGCCACAATTGTCCCGGCGCCGAAATTAACCTGGCTTCCGATCACCGAATCTCCGCAGTACGACAGATGGCCGATCGCCGATCCGGGAAAGATCATAGAGTTCTTGATTTCTACCGAGTGCCCGATCCGGCAACCGTCGCCGATGCTGGTATTGCCGCGCAGGTAGCAGTTCGGCCCGATCCGGCAGTTCCGACCGATCACTACGTTTCCCTCAATGTAGGTGCCCGGCAGGAGGATACTGCCCTGGCCGAGGTAGAGGAATCCATCGAAATTGGCTCCGGCCGAGATTGTGCCTTCGATCCGGTTTCGGTCAATGGAGGCAATCACCAGTTCGTTGGCTCGGAGCAGGTCCCACGGGTAAATCATCAGAAAATCGTCCGGCTGAGCCTCCAGACGACCGAAGTGTCCTCCGGGACTGGCCTCGCCCCCGCTCCAGGCCAGGGCGATGCCGGCCGGGGTCTCGAGAACCATGGGCCTGGCGCTCTCTGCCAGGGAGCGAACCGATTCTTCAGACAGCCAGGCATCGCCTCGAATCACCAGGTCGGCCTCTTCATCGCGGCCCGCCAGCCGAAAACCTGCCTTCTCCAGGCGCTGCTCATGAAGGTCGTGAAGAGTGAGATTGGCAACAAAACAGTCCAGCAGGCCGCGGGTCGCTGTGAGCGGGGCGAGCGAAGCCGGGTTCCCGGGATCGAGTATCCTCACCTTCATTGATCGAGTCCCTCCCGGGCCGCCGCCTCGAGAGTTCCTGCCCAACGATCAACCAGGCTCTGGTCGCGGTGTTCGACGACGATTCTCAGCAGGTCCTCCGTTCCAGAGTACCGGGCAAGAACCCGTCCGCCGCTTCCCATTTCGACTTCACAATCCCGGATCGCCGCCGCCAGAGAGGAGAGTTCATCTACCGGGACCTTTCGCGTGACGTCGATGTTCACCAACGTCTGCGGGTATTCCTCCATCACCCGGGCCAGCCTGGAGAGCGGCTCACCCTTTTCCTGCATGAGCCGGAGGACCTGGAGTGCCCCGATAATTCCATCTCCCGTGGTGGCATGATCCATGAAGATGATGTGGCCCGATTTCTCACCGCCCAGGTTGAAGCCGTGTCTTCGCATCTTATCGATGACGTGTCGGTCTCCAACGGGGGTCGTGTGTACTTCAATGTCGGCAGATTTCATTGCCTCGAGGAATCCCAGGTTGCTCATCACGGTGACCACGACGCTGTTTCGGGCCAGGATGCCCCGCTGCCGAAAGTCGAGGGCGCACATCGCCACGAGCTTGTCGCCGTCGATGACCCTTCCGTTCTCGTCACACAGCACGACCCGGTCGGCGTCGCCGTCGAACGCTACGCCGACGTCGGCACTGCACTCGCGCACCAGATTCCCGATGTTCTCGGGGTGCAATGCGCCGCACCCTTCGTTGATGTTGAATCCATCGGGTTCGACCCCGGTCTTGATGACTGCCGCGCCCAGTTCGCGGAAAATCCAGGGTCCGATCAGGTAGGAGGCACCGTTGGCACAGTCGAGAACGATCTTCAGGCCCTCCAGGCTGGCGTTCTGAATGGTGTTCTTGGCAAATTCGATGTAGCGGCCCCGGGCATCCTCGATGCGAAAAGCCTTGCCCAGGTGTTCGCTTCGAATGTGCTCGCTGGTCAGTTCTCCGCGGAGCACGAGTCCTTCAATCTCGGCCTCGATTTCGTCGGAGAGTTTGAAACCCTTGCCGTCGAAGATCTTGATTCCATTGTCGTCGAAAGGATTGTGGGAGGCCGTCAGCATGATTCCCACCGTCGCGTTCATTGATCGCGTGAGGTGGGCGACACTCGGGGTTGGAGTCGGGCCGGCGAGAAGGACATCCATTCCCATCGAAACGAGTCCGCTTGTCAGGGCGGTTTCGAGCATGTATCCGGACAGGCGGGTGTCCTTGCCGATCAGTGCAAGCTTCCTGGACTGTCCGGTGCGACCAAAGGTGTGGGCGATCGCCTTCCCCAACTGCAACGCAACTTCAGGAGTAATGGGATAGCAGTTGGACCGCCCCCGAATCCCGTCGGTTCCGAATAATCTTCTGGTTGAACTTTCTTCCGCCATAGTCCCTGCTGCCCTTCCAGGTCACCCAACCGGACAGTGGACGATCTCGCCACAAGGCCGTAATCTCTTGTCCGGACTGTTTTACTCCAGATGAGAGTGTACGGCAGATCGGGGGAAACTGAAATCGCCCCACTTCGTCAAGTCTCAGCCCGGTCTGAATTCTCAATCGAGATGAAAAGACTTGTGTTACGGGAGTGATATCAGTGTATAGTAAGAGACGTTTATTCCTATTCATGGCAACATGCTCCCGGATTTGCCGAAATAGAGTCTTTCCGAAAGGGGACGGGGATGGCTTCTGATAAGAGCTATGGAATCTTTGAGTTGACCAAATCAACGCTGAGTTACTCGTGGGCTATTTCGCTATTGGGCCTGCAGGAAACCTATCGAACCGTGTCGGGTGGCAAGGCCGAGGCGGAATGTGAGAAGGCGCCCGCCGGTCTCGCCGCCGAAGATCGGCTCGAGGACCTTTTTAAAGCTGCCTTCGAGGCCGGGGATCAATTTCAGCGCGAGTTCATGGACTCGATGGCCCACTACGCAAGTCCCCAACAGCAATGTACAGTCCCAGCAGCGCCATCCAGCTGGGATCTGAGTTCGTATGGGACATGGCTGAGTCGTTTCGTTTCTTCCGTCCCGACAGCAGTGCCTTCGTTGCCTGGCGTGAGATTCTCAACAAGGTCGATGTCTACCAGCTCGTTCGCAGCGTTCAGAAGAAGCTGAAGATCCCGCGCGAGGGTGATTTCGATTTGTCCGAATACGTCGAAAAGGCATATGCGCTCGGTCCGTACGCGGCCCTGTGGGCCGTGGAAGGCCTCGGCCACGACTACGCCGATTCGGCTCAGGAACGGGGCGATGAACTCAAGGATCTCCTCCGTGGCAATCGAATTGCCAATATCCCGGACAAGAGCCTCTTGATGCTCCACGCCGGGATCGGTCTTTCGTTTGCGCAGCGCCTCCTGGCGCCAATGAACTCGAAGACACCCGAAGAAGAGTTGCGGGGAGCCGTTGACGAATTTCTCAGGCTCTGTCATGACAACTCGAAGAAGGGTTACGAGGGAGCCGCCATAGAATCACTCGGCCTGGTCGCGAGGACGTTTCACTCCGAATTGATCCCCGAGATTGATCGGTACTTGATGGAGAAGGATGAGGCCGCGGCCGGTTTGTTCTGGCATGGCACCGGAAGGGCGATCTACTTCCTCCTCGTCAACTTTCTCCCCTACCGAAACCCGGTCTGGCGGGCTGTGGAGATGGGACGAGAGGAAGCTCCCCATGAGGTTGCCCGGCAGAACGTGATTGCCGGGACCGCCTGGGCGCTGACCCTCGTCAACATGCGGCAACCCAAGGTCATGGCCACGTTCCTTGACGATCATGGAGACGACCTGTGGGAGCAGCGAGAGGCCTTCGTCAACGGCGTGCAGTCCTCGGTGATTATGAGATTCGACACAGCATCGGACGACGAGTACGTCGAACCGTTCCGAAACTACCAGCCGGATGATTCGAATCGGCACTCCAGCGAGATTTGGGAGAGGATTATCAAGGGCCCGCTTGATGACGCGCTCGACCGCTTCCACGGGGTCCTCAAGCAGAAGCATCGCCTCGATGAGGTCTTTCGGTGCCAGGACCTGGCAGGCCTGGTCGCAACGCTTGAGACCAGCGGATCGTCCAAATCCACAAAGAAGGTGAATTAGTTCGCACAATGGGCGATGATTGCTTGCAAGTCCATGAAACAATCAATCATCGCCGCTGTCGCCTTCGCTACATTGGGCAGCGGGCTTCCCACACCCGTCCTCGCGAAGTCTAATGAAGGCCCGGTCACGACCGGGACCCTGGTCCGCGAGATGGTGGACATGGAAGCCCTGACCCGGTTCCCGTCACCACCGTTCAAGACCATCCAGTTTTCGTCCCATGACCGGAGGAGCAACCTCCCGCAGGGTCCGGGCTGGTTTGCCAATGCCGACGGTTTCGGCAAGGAACCAATCCCGGGATTCCTGGAGGTTCTCGGGGAGCCCGATTCAACCGACTCCGGAGAGTACCTGATGGCCTCTGTGGATGGACCGGGGGCGATTGTGCGAGTCTGGACGGCCGGGATTACCGGGAGCCTGCGACTCTATCTCGACGGCGTCTCGGATCCCGTGTACGCGGGCCCTGCGGAGACCTTTTTTCGGGGACCCTATTCGGTGTTTTCCGAGGGTTCGGGGCTCGACTCCGAACTGATGGAAGGTACCCTTTACCAGCGTGATGCCTCCTACGCGCCGATCCCGTTTCAGAAGTCGATGAAGTTGGTTTGGACCGGTAACCTGGCCACACTCCACTTCTACCACGTGCAGGTGCGCAGCTATCCTGCCGGTACCCGGGTGAAGACCTTCTCTCCTTCCGATCTCTTCCATTATCGGAAGGAGATTACCGGAACGATGCAGGTGCTTGCCGATCCGGAGTCGATGAGGAGCATCCAGGAGGGGGTTCCGGATTGCCTGTGGGACGGCAACGTTGCGCCCGGAGATCGTCGCGAGGTGCTTACCCTGGTGGGAGGTCCCGGTGCGCTTTCTCGTCTCGAAATCCGGATCAGTGCCGCAGACATCGATTCGGCGCTGCGCCAGACCCTTCTCGAAGTTGTGGCGGACGACTTCCCCGCGGCCCAGGTCGAATCGCCGGTGGGCGACTTTTTTGGAGCGGCTCCAGGCATCAACCCTTATCGTTCTCTCCCATTCTCGGTCGAGCCGGACGGGAGCATGGTCTGCCGGTTCGTGATGCCCTACCGTGAAAATCTGAAGGTGCGATTTGCCAACCAGGGGGAACAGCCTGTTGGCATTCACCTCCGAGCCGAGACTATCCCCTACGATTGGGATGCCGATCGGTCGATGCACTTCCGGGCAAAGTGGAGGTCCGATCACCACTTGGTCGCCTCCAACCAGGACGTGCAGGATCTCCCGTTCCTGCTCGCCGCCGGGCGGGGAGTAGTGGTGGGTGCCGTATCCTACGTCGTCAACCCGAGCCCGGTGCCCACTTCGTACGGAAATTGGTGGGGGGAAGGTGACGAGAAGATCTTCGTGGATAACGACGTTTTGCCGAGCACCTTCGGCACCGGTTCGGAAGACTTCTACAACTACTCGTGGTCGTCCCCCGACATCTTTGAATTTCCGTACTGCGGGCAACCCCGGAATGATGGTCCGGGCAACCGGGGGTATGTAGCCAATCAGCGGTGGCAGATTCTGGATTCGCTCCCGTTCCAGGAGCGGCTTTCCTTCTATATGGAACTCTACAGTCACGAGCGGGTCCCGGAACTCTCCTACTCGCGGATTCTCTATCACTATGGGAAGCCGGGACTGACCGACGACCACCTCGCTCCGAAATCTGCCGATCTCTATGTTCCTTCGCTTCCTGAGGGCTGGGAACCGGCGGCCAGAATGGGGGCGGCCGGAGCCACTTTCTTGCCGGTCGAAAAGTTACTCAGGTCGGCCGTGACAACTTCTTTCGAGTCGGCTCCAATCTGGGAGGGAGGGCGATTGCTGCTGTGGCACCCGAACCGTACGGGAGAGCGAGTCAACCTTCAGTTCCCGGTGCCCGATTCCGGAAAATATCGCGTGCACCTCGTTGCCGGGCTCAGTCCCCGGTCGGGTGTCGTGCGCGCGAAACTGGTGGCAGGCGAGGACGCGGTGAAGGAACCGGAACCAATTGACCTCCACCGGCCCTTCCGAACCCTTTCGAGGGACTTCACCATTTACGAGGGACCTCTCGCCTCAGGGCCCCAGGAGGTCGAATTGGAGTTTCTCAGGAACGGTCCGGCCGTCAGCCAGGCCGCTATCGGCCTCGATTTCCTGTGGATTCAGCCGATCAAGAAGTGACTTCAGTCAGCCCGAGTTCCTAGTTTCTGGCACCTGGAGAGGAGTCATCCAGGCAACTCTACCTGGGATGTCGACCCGGCAGCTTGCCCGGCGAGTCCCGTTCCTTAAAATCCAATCGGAAGTCTTGATCTTCACCGCGAATGGCGCCAAGGGTATTGGGGAACGGGAGTTCCGACGCCTTCGCAGACTACCCGAGAATCTCGCTCATCTTGACCGGACGGTGTTCATCTACTGATCGCCGGGCAGCCAGGCCGATCGCCACCGAAAGCAGTCCGTCGTCACCCGACACGGGGAATTCGGAACCTTCGAGCAGGGACCGTACAAAGGCCTTCAGTTCCGTCGCGTAGGACTGAGCGTAGCGGTCCATGAAGAAATCGAGTGGAAGAGATCCCTGCGAGCCGGCAGCGTCGAAGAATTCGTGAGTGTCGTGACGGCAATTGTCGATTCGAACCATACCTTTGGAGCCGAACAGCTCGAGGCGCTGGTCGTACCCGTAGCAGGCCCGGCGGCTGTTGTCGATCACGCCAAGAGCGCCGTTCTCGAACCGGAGAGTGATCACTGCGGTGTCGACGTCACCCTGTTCCCCGATTCGCGGGTCAACCAGGACACCTGCTTCCGCCGAAACCTGTACCACTTCGCTGCCGGTGACAAACCGGGCCATATCGAAATCGTGGATCGTCATGTCCAGGAACATTCCTCCGGAAGCCGAAATGTACTCCGGCGGTGGTGGAGCCGGGTCCCGGCTGGTAATTTTCAGGATGTGGAGGTCTCCGAGGTCGCCATTCTCGACCAGGCTGCGGACCTTCTGGAAGTTGGCGTCGAATCGACGGTTGAATCCGATCATCATGCGAACGCCGCATTGGTTCACCGCCTCGAGTGCCTGACGAATGACGTCGAGGGAGAGGGCTACCGGTTTCTCGCAGAAGATGTTCTTTCCCGCCCGGGCCGCCGCGATGATGTAGTCGGCGTGGGTATCCGTCGGTGAACAGATCAGTACCGCGTCGATTTCGGGATCCTGCACGAGTTCGTCGAAATCCCTCTTGATCGCCGGTATGCTGTGCTGTTCGGCAACCTTCCGGGCCTCCTCCCCGCGCGGGTCGGTAATCGCCGCAACATGCACCTCGGGCAAGTTCCGAACGAGGGTTCCCACATGTACTTTTCCAATCCTTCCCGCACCCGCAACGCCCACTGTCAACTTGCTCATTTTGTGCGCTACCTCTAGAGTCCGAGCGTTTGAAGATATTGCCGATTGCGTCGGGCGCAGGCTTCCGGTGAGCCCATGCCGGGCAACACATCCTGTTCCACGACGATCCATCCTTCGTACTTCTGGGCCCGCAGTTCGTCTACGACGGATCGAAAATCAACCCGTCCCTGTCCCAGTTCGCAGAAGATCCCCTCCTGAACCGACTGAAAATAGTCCCAGTCGCCGGCTCGGGATCGCCGGAAAACTTCTTCGCTGCAGTCCTTGAAATGGACGTGCCAGATCCGGTCGGAATACCGGCGAAGGCAGTCGAGGGGGTCACCTCCGCCCAACGAAAGGTGACCAGTGTCGAGGACGAGCCCGACCAGGTCGGCACTGGTGCGGGCCAGCAGCTGGTCGATTTCCGCCGGCGTCTCGACGTAGCCGGCAGCGTGGTGATGGAACACCGATCGAAGACCGGTCTCCTGATTCACCCGCGAAGCCACCAGTTCCACACCTGTCGCAAAGGTCTCCCACCGCTGGTTGTCGAGCCCCAGTTCCGGCGAAATCCGTCCGGCGTTGCGAGTCCGTTCCGGGGCCTTGCCGTTGTCGTCGGCGAGAACCACGAAGGCCTCGCCGTACCCGGCGGAAGCCATCAGGCGTGCGGTGGCCAAAGCAGTCTCCATGCCGGGCTGGTGAGCCTCCTTCCGGCTGAATGCCACCGGGACAAAAGCGCCTGCAAGTTCAAGGTCGCGAGAGGCCAGTTCCTTGCGAAGGCGGTCCGGGTCGGTCGGCATGAATCCCCAGTCTCCCAGTTCGGTACCCGTGTACCCGGTCTCCCGCATTTCGTCCAGAACCTGGGTAAAACCGGCCGTTTTGCCCTCGAGATCGAATTCCAACACTCCCCATGAACAAGGCGCATTGGCAACGTTAATCATGGTGCACCTCAGTACTGTCGAACTTTCTGGATCTCTTCGGCCATCTCCCTGCCGGCGGCTTGGACGGACTCTTTCTCGGCCGTTTGGGCCACCCCGCAGCGCCACCACGATTCATACCCGTTGGTCATTGTCTTGGGCAGCACCTTGATGTCGAGCAGAGTGGAAACCTTCTGCCTGCGAGCATCTTCGATCGCAGCGCGGAGTTCCTCGATGGTCCGGACACTGTAGGTCTTGGCTCCATAGGCTGCGGCGCTCTGGGCAAAATCGATCGGAATCAGGTTGCCGTCCGTCTTTCCGCTGGCAGAATTGCGAAAACGGAATTCCGAACCGAAGCTCCCCATCCCCATTCCCATCTGAAGGTTGTTGATGCAGCCGAAACCGTTGTTGTCGAACAGGAGAATGTTGATCTTGTGGTTCTCCTGGATCGATGTGATCAGCTCCGAGTGGAGCATCATGTACGAACCATCGCCGACGAAGGCGTAAACCTCCCGGTCCGGCTCGGCCAACTTGGCACCCAGTGCTCCGCAAATCTCGTATCCCATGCAGGAGAACCCATACTCCATGTTGTAGGTGTTGGGTCTTCGCGCGTTCCACATCCTCTGCATGCAGCCCGGCAGGCTTCCCGACGAGCCGACTGCGATCGACGAGTCATCGAGAAGGAGGTTCAGTTCGGCGAGGACCCGGGTCTGGGTGAGGGCGGTTCGCAATGCCTCGGAATATTCCGGGAGGACTTCGTCCAGGTCACCCGGGACTTCGGGCACGAAACCGCTCCCGGTGAAGGACAGTGAGTGAAGCCGATTCCACTCCTCGGTCCAGGCATTACGGGCATCCGCGATTTCGTTCCCGTACCCGGATTGGTAACCCTCCTCTTCGAGCGCCGCGGCGAGATGATTCAGAGCGCAGCCGGCATCGGCGGTCACCCGGACGGCATCGAGTTTGTGGGCGTCGAAAGAGGAGACGTTGATGGTCACGAATCGGACGCCGGGATTCTGGAAGAGCCACTTCGAAGCGGTCGTGAAGTCGGTGAACCGGGTGCCGACCCCGATCACGACATCCGCCTCCCTGGCAATCCGGTTCGCCGCCAGGTTTCCGGTCGTTCCAATGCCACCAAGGTTAAGCGGATGATCCGCGGAAATCGCGCTCTTGCCGGCCTGCGTCTCTCCGATCGGGATGTTGAAGTCCTCGGCGAATTTCGCCAGGGCCTCTCCGCACTCGGAGTAGCGAACTCCGCCCCCACAAATCAGCAGGGGCTTCTTCGAGCGTTCGACCTCACGGGCGGCATCCTGGATCATCTCTTCGGTCGGCGGCGTCCGTTCAATCCGGTGAACCCGCTCTTCGAAGAAGTACTCGGGGAATTCGTAGGCCTCCCCCTGGACGTCCTGGGGCAGGCAGATGGTGACCGCACCCGTGTCCGCGGGGTTCGTCAGCACGCGCATCGCTTGGATCATGGCCGTCATCACCTGCTCGGGCCGATAGATGCGGTCCCAGTATCGGCTGACCGCCCGGAAGGCATCGTTGGTGGTGATCGAGTAGTCGTGGGGCTGTTCGATCTGCTGGAGTACCGGGTCAGGCTGGCGGACGGAGAAGGCGTCGCCCGGGAACAGCAGGATAGGGATCCGGTTCACGGTCGCGGTGGCGGCGGCCGTAACCATGTTAGCCGCACCGGGGCCGATTGAGGACGTGCAGGCGAAGATCTGCTTGCGCAACTTCTGCTTGGCAAACCCAATCGCCGCATGGGCCATCCCCTGCTCGTTGCGGCCCGGAATGATCTGAAAGTCGCCCGGGTTTTCCTCCAGGGCCTGGCCGAGTCCCAGCACGTTGCCGTGACCGAAGAGCACGAAGAAGCCCTTCACGAACTTGGATTTTCTGCCGTCAAATTCGACGTACTGGTGGTGCAGGAACTCAACGATTGCCTGGGCGGTAGTCAATCTTCTCGTTGCCATCTTCACACTCCTCGAAGGTTGTGTTTTCTGTTACCTCGCTAGAACCCGCCTTTGCTTTCGATGAAGGTCTCGACCTCCGCCAGCGTCGGGTTGAAGTTCGCGCATCCGTGGCGAGTGACCAGAATGGCGCCGCACGCATTCGCGAACCGGACTATTTTGTACCAATCCCAGCCCGCCAGATAGCCGAAAATCAAGCCGCTCGCGAAGGCGTCCCCGGCCCCCAGGACGTTGACGACTTCCACGGCAAACCCGGGGACATCCAGAACGGTGCCGTCGTCGAGAAAAACCGAGGCACCCTTTTCGCCTCTCTTGACGATGAGGCCCTTGAGGCCCGCCCCGAGGAGTTCACCGATCGATTCGTCGATGTCGCCCTGGATCTCGGGGGCGGAGATCTGCTGATGGGTGATCCGGATCTGGGCGGGGTCCTTGAGCATGGTCGCCAGGACTTCCTCTTCGGTTCCGATGGCGAGCGTGCAGTATTGCAGGAACGATCGCGTGACGACCCCGTAGGCCCGCGGGTCGTGCCATTGATCGGCCCGAAAGTCGAGGTCCACCAGGACCGGAACCCCGGCACGGGTAGCTTCTTCCGCTCCAAAGAACGCGGCCGAGCGGGACGGTTCCACGTTGAGTGCCGTCGCGGAGACTTCGAAAAGACGGGATTTCGCAATCGGGGCACGCATCACGTCATCGATTCCCACCTTGGAGTCGGCACAGTTGTCCCGGTAGTAAACCAGAGGAAACCGGTCGGGTGGTTCAATTCCGAGCAGGACCGCGCTCGTCCGTGCCCCTCGGATCTTTGGGATGTAGCGGGTTCCGACCCCTTCTTTTTCCAGGAAGTTGAGGACGAACCTGCCGACCTGGTCCTCTCCCACCCCGGTCAGCAGGGCGGACTTCAATCCGAGTCGCCTCGTGCCGACGGCGATGTTCAGCGGTGATCCTCCCACGAAAGCTCCGAACTCCCGGATTTCCGTGAACGGCGCGCCGATGTTGTTGGAATAGAGGTCAATCGAAGACCGGCCGTAAGTGATCACATCGTACTGAGGCGAATCGCTCATATCTCAACAGTCCTTCTTGTTCATGTCCCGGTTGACCAGCGGAACCCGGGGGTCCCGGCTGTCCCACGCAGAGTGGAGCCAGCGATGGTCCGGGTCGTCGGTGCCTTTCAGCGACTGATCGCTCCCTGACAGGAAGTTCAGGTAGTAGACGTTGTAGCCGGGGGCTGCCGCCACCGGGTGGTAGCCGAACGGGACCAGGACCACGTCATCGTTCTCGGCGACCACGACCTCGTCCAGCCGGTCATCTCTGCTGTAGACGCGCTGCAGGGCGAATCCTCCCGGCTTGTCGATCTTGTAAAAGTAGGTCTCTTCGAGACAGGCCTCGACCAGGTTCCCTTCGTCATCCAGTTTTCGGTGATCGTGCTTGTGGGGTGGGTAGGAACTCCAGCTTCCGGCCGGTGTGTAGACCTCGACACAGACCAGGCGGCTACAGGGAGCGCCCGGAGGGAGGATGCTGTTGATCTGGCGGGTAGCGTTGTCTCCACCCCGGATCTCGATCCCCATCGCCTCAACCTCGTCCGGCATGATCAACCGGGCCGGGAACTCCCGGTCGGCACGACAGGAGCCACAGCCCAGGTCGAGCAGAGAACTCTCGGCGACCAGTTCGAACTCGGTCCCCGGCGGCAGGTAGAGGGCGTGGGGCAGTCCCGAGAAAACCGACTTACGAGTCCCCTGGGTCTTCCATTCGCCCCTCGAGGAACGCACCGAGAAGGATCCACCCAGCAGGACGATCGCCCATTCCGAATCACCCGTGTTCCCGTTCCAGCGCTCTCCGCCGTTCATCCGGCGCGCCTGGAAGCAGAGTGAATCCCAACCTGCCTTGTCCGGTGTAATCTCCTGATAGACTCCCGTTTTGGTGTTTTCCGGTCTGATTCTCAGTCGTCTCGTTTCCATCAGCTCATCCAGTCCATCTTGTCCTGTGGGTTCCATTTCACGGTTACTTTTTTCAATCGGGTCCAGAAGTCGATCGAGGGCTCGCCCGTGATGTCTCCGGTCCCGAATTTCGAAGCGTTCCAGCCTCCAAAGGAGAACGGTTCCCGGGGAACGGGAATGCCGATGTTCACGCCACACATACCGGCGCTGAACTGTCTCACCGCATCCTGGGCAGACCGCCCATTCTGGGTGAAGATAGAGGCGGCGTTGCCGAATGGTGATGCCTGTTGCAAGGCGACAGCATCCGCCAAGATTTTTCGCCCCAAGAATCTCCAGGGTTGGGCCGAATATCTCCTCCGGCGGCATGGTCCCTGCGCCGCGGAAGTCGATCACCGAAGGACCGATGTAATAACCGCCTTCCGGTCCATCGGCGGAAAACGACCTTCCATCTACCAGGATCTTCGCTCCGTCATTTTCGGCTGCTGCGAGGTAGTCCCGGATTCGGCGGAGGGCCTGGGCCGTAATCAGCGGAGGGAGGTCCCGGCCAGGCACCATTTTCCGGGCACCCTCGCGAACCTGCTCGAGAATGTGGCCTACGTTCCCGACGCAGATCAGCACCGAAGCGGCCATGCAGCGTTGCCCCGACATCCCGGTGAAAGACGCCAGGATGTCTCGTGCCGCCATCTCAGGATGGGCGTCCGGGGCCAGCACCAGGTGGTTCTTGGCGCCTCCGAGCGCGAGAACTGCCTTCAGGTGACTGCTGGCCCGACGGTAAACCTGCTGGGCCACGGCCGTCGAGCCAACGAAGGAAATGGCACGGATTTCTGGGTGATCACAGATCGCTTCGACCGCTGCCCGGCCGCCGTTGACAATGTTAAAAATACCGTCCGGCAGGCCGGCCTCCTTCCAGATTTCGGCCATCACCCGGGCACAGACCGGAGTCAGTTCGGATGGCTTGAGAATCATGGCGTTGCCGAGAGCGATCGCGTTCGGCACGGTCCAGTGAGGCACCATCACCGGGAAGTTGAAGGGGGTAATCGATGCCACGATTCCAACCGGTACCCGCTCCGCCCAGCAGGTCACCCCGCGGCTCACCTCCTGGATCCGTCCCGAGACCATTTGAGGGATGGAGCAGGCGAATTCGGTGAGTTCGACGGCCTTGTCGATGCCGGCCCGTGCCTCACCGATGGTCTTTCCGTTCTCGACGTGGTTGATTTCGGCCAGTTCTTCACGCCTCTGCTTGAGCGCCTGACGATAGTTGTAGAGGACCTCTGATCGGGCCTTGAATGTCAGCGCGGACCAGTAGGGAAGTGCCTTGCGTGCCGCCGCAACCGCCTCCTCGAGTTCGGCCCCGCCCGAAAGCGGCACTTTCCCGATCGCCGAACCGTCGAGCGGGGAAAGAAGATCGATTTGCTCGGCGCCCGAATCGACGAATCGACCGCCGACGAAATTCTTCGTCAATCCGTATTTCATGACTGCTTTCCTTCGAAGATCCGCTTGCTGGTTCCGGCGGAACCGAGCATGGTACATTTCTCAGCCACGAATGCGGCGAGAGCCTCGATGTACTCCTTCCCGGGAGCCGTGAGGTCGAACTGATCCGGGTACTGGAGGAAGAATTCGCGATGAACGCGCGCCCACATCAACCGCATGTCCGTTGCGATGTTGATCTTGCAGACGCCCAGTTCGACAGCCTGCCGGATTTGTTCTTCCGGCACGCCTGAGGCCCCCAGCATCAACCGGCCTCCGGCCTCGTTGATCCGCTGAACCTCTTCTTGAGGCACCGCCGATGCACCGTGGAGGACCAGCGGAAATCCCTGGAGTCCTTGCCGGATCCGGTCGAGGATCTCCATTTCCAGTCGGGCTTCACCGGAGAACTTGTAAGCCCCGTGACTGGTCCCGATAGCCACTGCCAGGCTGTCGCAACCGGTTCGTTCGACGAATTCGACAGCCCGCTCCGGGTTCGTAAATCGAGCTTTCCTCGATTCTACCGAAATGTGGTCTTCTACCCCGCTCAGCACTCCGAGTTCGGCTTCAACGAGGATGCCTCGTGCGTGGGCTTCCACCACGACGGCACGGGTGGCGGCAACGTTCTCTTCGAAGGCAAGGCGGGACGCATCGATCATGACCGAGGAGTAGAAACCGCTTTGAATGGCATCGAGACAATGCTCGTGGTCGCCGTGATCGAGGTGAACCGAATAAGCGACACCGGGGAAGGCCCTGGCGGCCCCGCGAACCAGGCCTTCGAGAATATCGGGACGAAGGTATCGCCTGGCTGCCGGGGTGATCGCGACGAGAATTGGCGACTGCGATCTCTGAGCTCCCAGGAATATGCCCTGGAGTTGCTCTGCACAAAAGACGTTAAAGGCGCCGACCGCGAATTGCCCGTAGGCAGCACGGTACATCTGTTCGAGTTGGTTCTTCATAGGTGCCTGATTGAGACTGTCGTTCACTGGGCCAGCAACAGGTAGCAGACTACCGTAATCACGCTGATTGCAAAAGCCACCTTGCGGGCGTGCCGCCAGGGCGTCAGATCGACCGCGTGGGTATAAACCTGCTCGTAGATGCGATCGGCCGGCCTGAAGTAGCTGATGATGAACATGAGAGCCACCGTCAGCACAAAGATCAGGGCCAGGAAATGCAGGAAATGAACCTCCTCGCTGAATCCCACCACGTGCATCAGAAAGAACTGGACGTTGTCTCCAAATGAGAACACCAGGAGATAGAAGATGATGGGGCCGACGATCAGGCCGACCTTGGCCGCCAGCGCGGAAACCCGGCGGGTCAGCAGGCCGAGCAGGATTACCGCCAGCATCGGGCCGAAAAAGGTGGCGTTGACCTTCTGCAGATAGTTGTAGAGGCTCCCGGAGGTGTCGATTAGCGGAGCGACCGCCATTGCGGCGACGGCCAGCACGATGCTGCAGAGACGTCCCGAAACGACCATCTGGTGTTCGGTGGCGTCCCGGTTGATCAGGGTCTGATAGATCCCCTGGCTGAAGAGGGTCGCCGAACTGTTGAGCACGCTGTTGAAGGTGCTCAGGACAGCTCCAACCATGACGGCCGCAAAGAATCCGGTCAGGGCAGGGGGCAGAACGGTCTTGACCAGCATCGGGTAGGCCATCAGGTAATCATCCGGGGAAAGCTGATTCTTGAACATGTGATAGGCAAGGACGCCGGGCAGGACGATCACGAGGGGGCCGAGAAGCTTGAAGCCGGCTGCAATGAGGACTCCTTTCTGCCCTTCTGCCAGGCTCTTTGCTCCCAGGCTCCGCTGAATGATTGACTGGTTGGTGCACCAGAAGAAGATCTGGTTGACGATCATTCCGGTGAACAGCACTCCGATCGGGAGAAAGGATCCCGGTTCGTCACCGGTGATGTCGAACTTGGCGTGCTCCTGGGTGTAGACCTCGGTCAGTCCGGTCCAGGGATTACCGTGTCCGATCATGATGAGGGCCAGAATCGGCACCAGCAATCCGGCGATCAGGAATCCAACTCCGTTGACGGTGTCGGATATGGCGACCGCCTTCAGGCCCCCAAAAATGGCGTAGAGTGATCCGATCGTCCCCACGCCCCACACGATGAGCCAGGTGGCCTGGTTTTCGGTGATCCCGAGGTTGTGCGTGACCTCGAAAAGGCTCTGCAAACCGGTCGCTCCAAAGAGCAGGACCACCGGGAGGATGGCTGCAACGTAGGACAGCAGGAACAGGGTTGTGGCGATAATCCGGGTCGGCTCGTCATAACGGTCGGCGAGGAACTGGGGAATCGTGGCAAAGCCGCTTTTCAGGTAACGGGGCAGAAAGTAGAGTGCCGTCAAGACCATGGCGAGAGCCGCCGTAGTCTCCCAGGCGGTGACGGCGATGGTGTGTTTAAACGAGTCGCCGTTGAGGCCGATCAGGTGTTCGGTTGAGAGGTTCGTGAGCATCAGGGAGCCGGCGATCACCCATGCGGTCAGGGTTCGCCCGGCCAGGAAATACCCTTCTGAAGTATCCATTTCGTCGTGGCGCGTTTTCCAGTAGGAAATCACGCCGACGAGCAGTGTGAACAAGAGAAACGAGACTACCGTCCAGACCATACCGCTCACCTCTTGCACCTGTGCGGGAAACCGGACCGATTTCCCATAGAATGATCAACTCGGGCCTACAAGTGTGCAAGACGGTACCATAGCCGTGCAGGTCTGCAACAGTCGTTAGTTGCTGTCGCCGCAACAATGGCGGAGACTGAGAACGCAGTGAGTCGACTGAACGAGGTGGAGCGTTGGCTCCATGAGATCTACGTGGCAACCGACGAGGCCTCGCTCCGGCAGGAGGACCACAGAAAAGCGGTCCAGGTGACGGCCATGCTCGACGAGATCGAACTTGCAGCGCGAAGGCTGTCCAGGCGGGCCGAGTTGACCCTTGTGGACGCTGCGGCGGGCAAGTCCTACGTCGGTCTGCTTGCCGCCAAGCTGCTTTTTGAACCGGAGGATCGGCCGGCAAGGGTGGTCACGATCGAAGCTGACCCCGATCGGGTGGAGAAGAGTCGCCGGGGACTCGAACGGCTGGGGACGCGAGTCCCGGTCGATCTGGTCGCCGGGGACGTCGCCGATCCACTCAGGTGGCCCAACTCGGCCATCGATTGTCGCTGCTCTCCACGCCTGCGGCCCCGCTTCGGACAGCATCATCGACCAGGCCGCCGCGGCCGGGGCCCGGGTCCTGCTGCTCGTTCCCTGCTGCACCAGTCGCCGGGTTCCTGCCTTTGCGAAGGCTGAAGCCGCGGCCGAACGCCTTGGGATTCCATCCCAGGCCCCGGTGCGGTGGCGTTTCCTCCAGGCCTGGGTCGATGCCGAACGGACCTGGCGCCTCGAAGCAGCCGGCTACGCTACCGAGGTCGTGGAAGTCGTCGGCCCTACCGTCACGCCCCACAACCTCCTCTGGCGCTCCCACCGGGTATAATCAGACATGTCAGGAGGTCGGAATGCTTCCCAGGTTCGTCGGTTTCTTCACCGTTCTCGTGCTGCTGGTGAGCCCCTTGCCCGCGCAACAGGACACGGTTCTCTACCTTATCGGTCGGGTGGTCATGGAGGACGGTTCCACTCCTTCACCGAATTTCCGGGTTGAGCTGGTCTGTGACGGCAAGGTTGTTCGCCAGTCGAACCCCAACGAAAAAGGGGTTTTCAGTTTCGACCTCGGGAGCCGCAAACAGACACAGGGCGTGGGTGACGCTTCCTCCTCCCCCACAACCGGTGGCCTGACGGAGACGTTTGCCCAGAATGCCTGGAACCCTGACGGGTTCAAAGTTCTGCTGGGACGTGTCTACCTGGACGATTGTCTGATTCGCCTCGGCCCCAACCCCACCTACAGCGCCACGAACATCAAGCTCGGAATCCGGGGACTCCTGGATGACCCGGATGTGGGCGAGATCCTGGTCAGCAGGCGGTCTGCGGTCGGAGGGACCGTGGACGCGAGTATCCCGGCCGAGGCCCGGGAGAAATTCAACAGGGCGCTGGAATTCCTCTCCCAGGAAAAGCCCGACCGGAAGAAAGGACGCAGAGCACTCGAGGACGCCGTCAAGAGCTATCCTGACTACGCCGATGCCTGGGAACTTCTCGGAAACCTCCATATTGAGGAGCAACATGTCGCTGAGGCCAAGAAGGCTTACGAAAAGGCGGCCGAACTCGATGCCGACCGGCTCGGCCCCTGTCTGGGGCTGGCCGAGATCGCAATCGAAGAGCAGGACTGGGAGACCGCTCGAGCTCGTTCCCATCAGGCACTGGGAATCCAGTCGGAGGTGCCCCGGGGACTTCTCTACCTGGGACTGGCACTCTATTACGAGGGCGACTTCGCCCGCAGTCATGAGGCCCTCGGGAGACTGGAAGCAATTGGCAAGGTGGAGGAGTACCCGATTGCCCTTCTCCATCTGGGGATGCTCTTCGCCCGGATGGGAGACGTTACGGCCGCCTCGACTTGCCTCGAACGGTACCTGCAGTTGGAGCCGTCGGCCGAACATCGGGCTTCGGTCGAGCGCCAACTCGAAGCCTGGAGACGGTCGGGCGCCCTGAAAACCCCTGGATCCTGAGATTTCATTCCGAATCCCTCGGTTCAAACGCGAAGTTGCCAAGGTCGCCACGGTTCTTTCGGTTCAAGACACAGGAAACCTTCGGATCCCTGGTGAGAAATGCAGGTTAAGGTTGGATCGCCCGTCGCGAGTTTCACTCTCTGGCAGGGGCGTGGATGGTGACAGGGTATGATGGATCGAGATGGAATTCAGGCTGGCACCAACTCTTCTCCTCCTGTTCACTCTTCTCGGGCTCTCGATGCCGTCCGCCACCGCCGGATTTCCTGGTGGCAACAGCGACCTTGACGGCGACGGCCTGGATGATGCGCTGGAACAGGTCCTTCTGGACCGATTCGAACCCACTTTCCAGGTAAGTCGATCTGAGTGCGCTGGACAGCCGTCCGAGTTTGGCACCGGGTTGGAGCGGCCGGTTGCCGTGGCGGCGAATGGCACTATCTACGGACAGGCGTTTCCGGCGAAGCCGGTTGGGTTGGACGGCTCTTTCGTAGAAATCCACTACTACCACCTCTGGGCAAGAGACTGCGGCAGCTTCGGCCACCGGCTCGACGCCGAATACGTGTCGGCGCTGGTGCGGGCGGATGTGGCGGATTCATCACCTGAAGCCTGGAAAGCGGTCTACTGGTATGCCGCTGCTCACGAAGGCACCCTGTGCGACGCCAGTAATGCAGCCCGGTCGGAAGCTGTTCAGGCCGAAACCCGCGGACCCAAAGTCTGGATATCTCAGGGCAAGCACGCTTCATTTCTCTCTCGGGAACTGTGCAGCAAGATCGGCTGTGGCGGCGACCGGTGCGACGACATGAAAGCGCTTCCGACCCGTGGAGTCGTCAACATCGGCGAGCCGGCCAGTCCCATGAACGGGGCCCTCTGGATCAACGGTCCGGGATGGCCGCTCCCATCCAAGTTGAAGGCCGATTTCGATGACACCAGCCTGGAGCCGTTTTCTCGACTGGGCATGTCAGAAGCCGAGTTTATGAACGGTTCGCTTCCACCGACCAAGGCGTTTCTGCTGGCCGGCAACCGAACGATCGAGTCGCTGATGGTCACTGATGCCCAGACCCGTTCAGCGCTTTCCACCGCCGGCCAAGAAGCCGGAGGAGCCGCGAAGGGGGGGCTGGGATCGGCAATGCGTTCGGTCTGGCAATCCCTTCGGGCGGCTACCCGCTGGCTGTCCCCCGATGATTAGTAGCCACAGTCACTTGAGTTCGAGGGCCACGATCGACTTGGGCGGCAGTTCAACCGTCAGGAGGCTCGACGAGTTGCGTTCGTAACCGGTGAAAGCCACCGGTTTGACTGTGTCCGGGCTGGAGAAAGAGTTGTAGGAGTTGAACTCAGGCGCCGTCAGCACGGTTGCCGAGGTGACTCCGCCGAACTCTCCACCCACGAGTTCGACAGCGACCCGTCTTGCCTTGGAAGGATCCAGGTTGCTGATGGTCACGTGTATGGCGCCGCTGCGGTCACGGGAAGCCGTACTCGACAGCGCAGGGATCTTCTGCCCGCCCAGTTCGTAGGGTTCAGTGGCCAGGAGAGTCGGCAGCAGCGTTGCGTCCTGGTGCACCTTGTACAGGTTGAACACGTGGTAGGTTGGCGTCAGCACGATCTGGTCGCCCTGCGTGAGGATGACCGACTGGAGTACGTTGACGGTCTGAGCGATGTTGGCCATCTTCACGCGATCGGCGTGATGGTTGAAGATGTCGAGGGTGAGCGCCGCGATCAAGGCGTCCCGCAGGGAGTTCTGCTGATACAGGAAGCCGGGGTTGGTGCCCGGTTCTACGTCGGTCCAGATCCCCCACTCATCCACCATCAGGCCAACCTGCTTCTCAGGATCGAACTTGTCCATGATGGCGCTGTGCTTTTCAACCAGTTCATCCATGTGCCGGGCCTTCTGAAGGCCCGAGAAATAGAGCGGCTCTCCGAAGCCCGTGGCCGGAGACTTGTGCTGCCAGCTCTCGCCCGCAATCGTGTAATAGTGGAGGGATAGGGCGTCCATGCGGGAGTGACGCCGTTCCATGATGACGTCAGTCCATCGGTAGTCCCCCGAGTTGGCTCCGCAGCCGACGCGGGTAAACTTGTCCCTGCCGTAGATCCAGGCGAATTCGGCGAAGTTTCGGAGCAGGTCAGAGTAGTGTTCGGGAGACATCGCGCCGCCGCAGCCCCAACTTTCGTTGCCGATCCCGAGGAACTTCACGTTCCAGGGCTTTTCCCGCCCGTTGGCCCGCCGCCATTTCGCCATGGGGACGTCCTCGTCGGAGGTCATGTATTCGATCCAGTCGGTCATTTCCTGGACCGTACCGCTGCCGACATTTGCTGAAACATAGGGGTCACAGCCAAGCATTTCGCAGAGGTTGAGAAATTCGTGGGTTCCGAAGCTGTTCGTTTCAACCACTCCCCCCCAATGGTAATTCATCATTTTGGGGCGTTTTTCGGCTGGACCGACGCCGTCCTTCCAGTGGTAGGTGTCGGCAAAACAGCCTCCCGGCCACCTGAGCACGGGAATATTCAGCGCCCGAAGGGCATCGACGATGTCTTTCCGGTAGCCATTCACATTCGGAATCGATGAATCGGGACCGACCCAGATTCCGTCGTAGATACACCGTCCCAAGTGTTCAGCGAAGTGGCCGTAGATGTTCTTGTTGATGGTCACTTCGCCCTTGTCGGCTTCGATCACCAGCTTGTTGACAGGCTGGGCAATGACTGGGAAAGGAAGCAGCAAGCCCAGAAACAGGATGGCTTTCTTCATGTCCAGAGAATTAAATGATTGCAATCCGATGTCAAGCATTTGAGGCCTGATTTGGAGTGGGTGCAGCGATGGTTTCCATTTGTGAACAGGAATGCCGCGGACGGGAGGGTTCGTGCTCCGAAACGATTCTGGAGAGCTCTCATTACCCCTTCTGTCGCCCATTTTCTTGAAGTTTCACCCTGGTTTTGCACTCCAAAGCGAAAAACCTGCTATGCTGTGCGCTGCTACCAAAACAGCTGACCTTCTTCAGCTGGCGGCGCACAACAGGATCTTCTCGGGATCGCGTCGTAAATAATCCAATTGACTTGTCTACTGCTGTTGTGTGGTAAGAAAGCGCGGGCTCGGCCGACCCTGTGTGGGGACCGCTGCAGCCTGTTCAGGAAAAAGTGTAATGTCCAGTTTAGTAATTGAGCCCGTCGAAGGGTTCAGCGAATTCAAATTATCTCCCTCCATCCAGCGCGGGATTGCCGCCGCCGGCTGGAGTGAACCCCGCCCGGTTCAGACGCAGACGATACCTGCCGCCTTGGCGGGTCGGGACATCATGGGCCTGGCCCAGACCGGCACCGGCAAGACGGCCGCCTTTGCGCTGCCGATAATCGAGCGGTTCGACGGGGGACGGCGTGGCGCTCCAAAGGCGCTGATTGTAGCCCCGACCCGGGAATTGGCCAGCCAGATCGACAATGAGATTCGGTTCCTCGCCCGGTATACGGGAATTCGAACCGCAACTGTCTTCGGCGGCGTGTCAGCGGAAGGCCAGTTCAAGGCCTTGCGGCGTGAACCCGAAGTTGTTGTGGCGTGTCCGGGGCGTCTCCTTGACCTCTGGCGGCAGGGAATCCTCCGCCTCGACCAGGTTGAAGTCCTGGTTCTTGACGAAGCGGATCACATGTTCGACATGGGCTTCATGCCGGATATCCGCCGGATCCTCGGGGCTTTGCCGGAGCAGCGACAGAATATGCTGTTCTCGGCGACGATGCCGGCCGAGATCCGTGGTTTTGCTGACAGTCTGCTGCGCAATCCTCATGTGGTGGAGTTGAATCATTCGACGCCGGTCGCGTCGGTGAGCCACTTCATGTACTCCACCGATCAGCAGGGCAAGCTGTCGCTCCTGAAACAAGTGCTCTCGGATGACTCATTTGTCTCCGCAATCGTTTTCACGCGGACTAAACATCGGGCCAAGAAGATTGCTGTCCAGTTGGACCGCTCGGGGCATCGTGCCGTCGCCTTGCAGGGCAACATGTCCCAGTCTCAGCGAACCCGGGCGATGAATGGGTTTCGCAAGGAGGAGTTCAAGATCCTCGTTGCCACCGATATCGCGGCGCGGGGAATCGATGTCCAGCACGTGTCCCACGTGGTGAACTTCGACATGCCGGACTCTGCGGATGCATACACGCACCGCATCGGGCGAACCGGCCGGGCCGATCGGGTCGGCAAGGCGATCAACTTCATCACCAGCGAAGACGTCCATCTGGCCCGCACTATCGAGACGCGCATTGATTCTCCGGTAACCAAGGACTCCTCTTTGGAAGCCTCCTTCAAAGCCGATCGAAGTGCGCCGCCACGGCGTTCTCGATACAGCGGCTCCTGGGCTCCCAAGAATCGCCGCCGCTTTCTCTAGGAAGCGCCGCCGCACTGAGTAGGGCGGGCAAGAAATTGTCCGGGCCTCTCAGTCGGACCGCAGCATCATCTGGGGCTTCACTGTTGAATTTTCACCATGGTGACGCCCCACAGCCCTCCACTCCTTTTCTCGGTCCTCATCTGTCCTCGGACCAGAGGCGGCTCCAGAATCACTGGAGCCCACCCCCGACTTTGACTATTCTGGGTAAGCCGCCGGCAGTTGAACGGTCGGACGTCAGCCTGTGTCGGCCGGCATTTGATGGAAAGGATCAAAGAATGAGCTCGATCGCCCGCAGATTAGGCCTTTGCCTGCTCTTGATCACGGCTACTGCAGTCTTTTGGCCGGAGATTCTTGCCGGCCCCGATGATTACGTCATCACTGCAACCGTTCCCGCGGACAATTGGGAACTGGCTTACCCGGTCGGAAACGGCCGTCTGGGGGCCATGGCTTTCGGCGATTTTCCGAAAGACCGAATTCTCCTCAACGAGGAGACGATCTGGGCCCGGGTCGATATCCAGGGGATGCCGGCTGACAGCAAAATGGCTGTCGCGGCGATCTCCGAACTGATTCGGCAGAAGCGCTATTCCGAAGCCGATCAGGTTTTCAAGACACGGCTCCTCAACGGCCACCGGGCAAGCCCCTACGAGCCGCTGGCGAATCTCTGGATCGATCATCTGGAAGGAGCGGGGCGTCCCACCGGGATCCGGCGTGAGCTGAATCTGAGCACGGGTGTGGCCCGGACGGTGTTCGCTTTTCCGGATGGGACCGTCACCCACGAACTGGTGGCAAGCGCCCCCGACAACATCATCCTGCTGCGGGTGTCCACGACCAGACCTCAAGGGTTGCATGCCTTCGTCGAAATCACGCGGCCGAAGCTGTCCGATGAGTTGAAAGACGTGCCCGATCCCGCCGGGTCCACCGGTCCTGACCTCGTGACGGTCCGGGCGGAAGGGACCGACCTGGTCATCGAGGGTGAAGCGAGATCTGTCCTGGACGGGGTACTCGAGACCGGGGGAACGCAATTCGAAGGAAGGGCGCGGGTCGTTGTCGAGGGGGAGGGGTGGGTCCTGCCGAGAGGCGATCGGATCGAGGTGGAGTGTCCCCGTTCCTTTACCGTGCAGGTGGCAGCGGCAACGGACTACAACCGGCGCCATCCACTGAACCCTCTGACGGGAGACTGGAAGCGGGCCAATTCGACGGTCCTGGGCCGGCTTGGTAACAACACCAGTCAGGCCATCATCGATCGAGCGATCGGTGATCACCGCAGGTTCATGGATCGTTGCCGAATCGACCTGGGGGATTCCTCCGCGGAAACCCGGGCGCTGACGACCGGAGAGCGTCGTGCAGGATTCGTCGAGGGCAAGGCCGATCCGGATCTGTTGGAAACCTACTTCCAGTTTGGGCGCTATCTGCTCGTCGCGTCGTCCCGCCAGGGAACACTCCCCGCCAATCTCCAGGGGATCTGGAACCCGATGCTCGAGCCACCCTGGAAGAGCGACTTCCACCTCAACATCAACTTGCAGATGAACTACTGGCCGGTCGAGACGACCAACCTGTCCGACCTGCACTTGCCCCTGATGGACTTCATCGAACTGCTCGTTCCAGCCGGACGCAAGATGGCCGAAGCCCTCGGATGCGATGGCGTCTGCACCGGGCATGCCACCGATGCCTGGGCACAGGCCCGGCTGATGAGCACCGAAGTCTTCTGGGGCGGGAGTTTTCTCTCCTGGGAGTGGCTGGTTACCCACGGGATGGAGCACTATCGGTTCACGCAGGACCGAGATTTTCTCGAAACCCGGCTCTGGGCGCTCCAGGTCCCCGCTGCAGAGTTCTGTCTGAGCTGGATGCAGCGTGACCCCGAGACCGGAAAGTGGATCTCGGGTCCGTCGGCATCCCCGGAGAACCAGTTCCGCTACAAGACGGCCGATGGCTACGCTCAGGCCGCGGTGTCGATGGGCAACACCTGCGACCAGTACCTGATCCGGCAAGTTCTGACCGACTTCCTCGAGTCGGCTCGCATTCTGGGTCGTGAAGACCTCTCCCTGGTTCGCCACGTCAAGGCGGCATTTGCCGACATGTACCAACCCGGGATCGATTCGAAGGGCCGCCTCATGGAGTGGCGCTACGAGTTCGAAGAGCCGGAACCGGGCCACCGTCACATCAGTCATGTTCTCGGTGTCTATCCCGGAAACCAGATCCTGCCTTTAGAGGACCCCATCATGAAGCGCGCCGTGACGGCTACCCTGGATTCCCGACTCGCCCAGGGAGGGGGGCACACGGGCTGGAGCCGTGCCTGGATCACGGGGCTCTTCGCCCGGTTGGGCGACGGCCGGAAGGCCTACGACAACCTCTTCCAGTTGTTGAAGAAGAGCACCCTCGACAACCTGTTCGACAGTCATCCGCCGTTCCAGATCGACGGCAATTTCGGAGGAACCGCCGCCATCGCCGAAATGCTGATCCAGAGCCACGAGACTGATTCCGAAGGACGCCCGCTGATCCGGCTGCTGCCGGCTTTGCCGGAACAGTGGCCGGCCGGATCAGTTAAGGGCCTGCGAGCACGCGGGGGGCTGGAAGTCGATTTTAACTGGAAGGATTCCCGAGTCGTCGAACTGCGCCTGCGCTCGGAGCGCGATGTTGGCTGCACGCTGGATCTGGCCGGAGAGAGAAGAGTGGTCGAAATCGAGGCGGGCCGGCCCCTTGATGTTCCGGGAAGTCGGTGAATGAAGTCGGACCGGTCAGACAAGTCCGGCCGGTCGGACACGATTCAGTTTCCCGGAATTCCGCGGTCCACGATGGAGAGGGCGACCTGTGGGAGAACCGTTGAATCGTTCCTGGCCTCGATGACGATGGGAACGGGAACCAGATACCGGATACGTCGGCCGGTTTAGCTTTGCCCAGATCGTCTCGATTCTCATGTTTGGAGGTGCAGTCGTTGGGCTGCTCGTCTCTCGTGCAACTCCTGGAGAATCCTCCCCCGGATAGTTCGTCGCGCGGCGAAGGCCAAGGATTTCAGTCTGTTTTCACGATGCCGTCCCGCGAAGGTGGAACCGGGTTGAATCCAGGTCGGATTCGCCTTGGGCTCCGCTTTTGGCCAACATCTATCTGGATCCGCTGGACCAGGAACTGGAGCAGCGCGGGAACGCGTTTGCCCGGTACGCCGACGACTGTAATGTGTACGTGGGCGGACCGGCGGCAGCGGACCGGCTGATCGAGACCTTGTCGCGGTGGATCGAGAAGAATCTGCGGTTGAAGGTGAACTTGAGCAAGAGCGGGGTGGGGCTATTTCCACCACGACGGAAGCTTTCGCATCCGTGCGACCTGCCGGGCTTCAAAGCGGAACCTGTCGATTCTTGCATTCCAAGTGAAACCAGGAAGCAGGAACCAGGAACGAACCGGAACGCCTACCAGTCCACCACCGAGCCGTCGTCGGCGTCGTAAGTCTCGGGATTCTTCCAGTCGTGATCGATCTTGTCCGCCAGCGCATCTTCGTCCAGTTCGATGCCCAGCCCCGGCTTTTTTGGGAGATCAATGTAGCCGTCGGTCACCTGAAAAGGTTCCTTGATGTACCCCTCGCCAAGGGAAACCTGTTCCTGGCAAAGAAAGTTCGGAATCGAGGCGTCGAGCTGGATTCCGGCAGCCAGTGAAATCGGACCCATCGGGTTGTGGGGCGCGATTGCCGCGTAGTAGGCCTCGGCCATGCCGGCGATAAGGCGCACTTCGGTGATTCCGCCGGCGTGACAGAGATCGGGCTGAAGTATCGTGGCGGCGCGTTTCTCGAGGATGTCCCGGAAGCCCCACTTTGTGAAAATGCGTTCCCCGGTTGCGATCGGCAGGAACGTTTTCTTAGCGATCTCGGCCATTCCCTCCACGTCCTGGCAGTTGATCGGCTCTTCGATGAACATGGGCTGGTACGGCTCCAGCGCCTTGATCAGGAGCATCGCGGTTTGCGGAGAGATGGCCCCGTGGAAGTCGATGCCGAGGTCGGCATCGGGCCCGACCACATCCCGCAGTTCGGAGAAGCGGGCGGCCGCGAATTCCACGAAACCGGGGGTCTCGACGATCCGGGCCGGTTTCTTCTTGGCCACACCGGTCTTGAAGGACTTGAAGCCCTGGGCCCGTGCCCGCCGGATCTCGTCGGGCGTGCCGGCGTGGGCGTAAACGCGAATGCGGTTGCGGGTCGGCCCGCCCAGGAGTTCGTAGACCGGGACTCCGAGCGCCTTACCCTTGATGTCCCATAGAGCCTGGTCAACACCGCTCAGCGCGCTCGTGAGGAGAGGTCCTCCCCGATAAAAGGCGTGCCGGTAGATCGCCTGCCAGTGATGTACGACCTGGCGAGGATCTTTGCCTATGAGATAAGGTTCGATTTCGCTGATCGCCGTGGCCACGGTCCGGGCCCGACCTTCCAGCAGCGGCTCTCCGAGGCCCGTAATGCCCGCGTCGGTGTGCACTTTGAGGAAGATCCATCGCGGCTTCACGAGGAAGGTCTCCAACCGGGTGATCTTCATACGTTCTTTGGCTTCTTCCGGCTCCAACTGGCCGGCGAGCGCCCGCGAGAAATTGAAGCCCAATGCCGGGAGCGCGGCTCCTGCCGTCAGCGTCTTCAACCAGTTCCGTCGACTGTAGCGATTGGTTTGTGCCATGCGGTCGTCCTTTCGTGAAGGATAGGAGAGCCGTACCGAAAAGGAAAGCCGGAAATCGGTGACACGCACGTTCTTGATTTATAAGTGACTACAAATAAAGGGTTTTTCTTCAGGTCTGGTACGCTTTACTGTGGTTGAGCTACCGTCACCGAGCCGGGGTCTTTAACGCTTCGTCTGCCGATCGGATTCGACCCCGACAGCCAAAAGGTCCGGCAGCAGGCCGCATGCAGTTACGGAAAGGACGCATTCAAATTGACAAAAGGTGCCAGACCAATGAAAAAAAGCTTAAAGTAAAGGGACTTAGAGTCTGATTTGGTGCGTGTCACCAATTTTCTGAGGGCGGAGGCGGTGCTGGAACTCGATAATGTGACGATCGAACTGGCGGGAAGAACCGTTCTCCGAGAGGTTTCCTTCAGGGTTGGCGACGGCGAGAAGATCGTTCTTAAAGGCCCCTCGGGTTCGGGCAAATCCTCTCTCCTGAAGGCGATTCTGGGCCTGGTTCCTCTGGCCTCGGGGCGTATCCTGTTCGAAGGAGCCGTAGTGGACGAGGGCAACGTCACCAGTCTTCGGCGCAGGGTGGCCTACGTCGCCCAGGAGCCTGTCCTCGGAGGGGACACGGGCAGGGAAGCCCTTCTGCTTCCATTTACCTTCCGCAGCCGCAAGGGAAATCCACCGGGCGAGGCGGTAATCCGGATGGTTCTGGAGCGGCTGGGACTCTCCGAAGACCTCCTTCGCCAGCCCGTGAACAGCCTCTCCGGGGGAGAGAAACAGCGGATCGCCCTGGCAAGGGCTCTTCTGCTGGGGGTGAAGCTGTTTCTCCTGGACGAGATTACTTCCGCCCTTGACCCGGCAAGCCAGCGAAAAATCGTTCAGGCCCTGGAAGGGGAGGAAGTGTCGGTGTTGGCCGTCTCTCACAGCCACCTGTTCGAAGGGCGTTTTGACCGAGTTCTGGTAGCGCGAGACGGCCGGGTCTACGGCGACTCCGAAGGAGACGGATCGAGTCAGCCAGGTGGAATTGAGTGATCCTGTTTCCCAGCCACGGCCGGGAGATGGATGAATCTTCCGGGGCGTCGGACGACGTGCCCGGAGTGGAGTGAAAAGAGCATCATGCACGCGATCGACATTCAGTGGACGGATCTGGCGCTGGTGTACCTTCTGCTCATCCTTCCCGTGGCTATCCTGGCTTACTACCGGGTCGGATTGCTCAGAAAGTTGGGTGTCGGTGTGCTGCGGATGACCACCCAACTGGCGCTGGTCGGGTTCTACCTCGGTTACCTCTTCAAACTCAACAATCCGTGGTTAAACGGCGCCTGGATACTGGTGATGCTCGTCGTGGCAAACCTCAGCATCTTGAACGGCGCCCGCCTTTCAATTCGACGCCTTTTCCCGGCGACCCTGGCGGCAACGACACTGTCCACGCTGGCGGTTGTCGCCGTCCTGATCGGCCTGGTGGTGAGGCCCGAGCCGGCTTATGATGCACGCTATTTGATTCCCCTTTCTGGAATGCTTCTGGGGAACTGCCTGCGGGCTAACATCATCAGCCTGGAGCGGTTCTTCTCCTCGCTGCGCGAGAACGAGGGGGAGTACATCACCTACCTGACCCTTGGCGCAAGCCTCCGGGAAGCCTGCCTGCCGCACCTGAGGCGGGCTCTGAACTCTGCCATGGCTCCCCAGGTGTCGACCGTCGCAACGATGGGGATCGTCTCGCTGCCGGGGATGATGACCGGTCAGATCCTGGGAGGCGGAACCCCGCTGCTGGCGGTTCGCTACCAGATTGCGATCATCGTCGCAATCCTGTCGGCCGCAGTTATCGGAGCCTATCTCAACCTTCAGGCTGGGATGCTCCTGAGCTTCGATCGTTATCAAAGACTCAGGCCGGACGTGTTTTCGAAGACGTGGTGACTCCTGGTCGGAGTTCCGAGGATTGCCGACTCAACTTGCAGAGACCGGAAAGACTGCTGCGTTCGCCTTGGGCCAACGATCGCGAACTTCGTCATCGGTGAGGGCCAGTTGCCTGGCTTCCTCGGCGGTCTTGGCGACGATGTCCATGATTTTGACTCGTTCGCGGGCCCTGTCGTCTCTGGGGAGTCGGTGATCCTCATTCTCCGCCCAGATTTCCACTCTCCAGGTGGCAATTGGCTCGTTGGACTTTCCCGATTTACCCATAGTCTTGATTCTAACGGTTTTCGAGCCATCTGGAAAGGGGGCCGGCAACGCTCGTGAGCGATGGTATGACGCCAAATCCACAACAGTTGAACCGGGTCAAAACGGGCCGGTCTCGGCGTCTCGTTCCTTGTCCGTAAACCAGTAGTCGTCGGCCTCGGTGCAGGTGCGCGAGTTCAGCTCCCCGTACGGTTTGGTGTAGTAGCGGCAGACGTCGACGCCCGCGTTGTTCGTCTTCAGCACCAGGTTGCCCAGATGATCCAGATGGCGCCAGCGGAGGCCTTCGGTGGTGTTGTTGATTGCCGCGTGCTTCCCATTGAAGAAGAGGTTGAAGGTCTCGCAGCCGGTGCCGGCCTTGTATTCCAAGAGCGGGCTTTTTTCGGAGCCGTAGGAGGAAAACCGCGCCTGCCCGCCGGAAAAACGCCTCACCCGCCGGCCGTCGCCGTGATCCTCCAAATTCCACATCCTTCTCCGCGACTCCGATTGCCGGAGAACGGCGGCAGTCACGCCTTGACAGAAACGGCTGATCGCTCTCTTCTCGGGATTCGCTCAACAGTTCCTTGCCAACCTATTTAGCCGATAGGGGGATATCTTCTTTTGAGAAGAATACCCTGTGCTCGATGTCCCTTGAATTCTCCCATTCGTACTCGAAAGCAACGCGAAGAACGTAGAGTTGATCAAAATAGCAATGGGGAAGCGAGAAGAGTGTCGATGTCGGCACCGTCCAGGATCGAAAGCGAATAGGTTCCAAGCGAAAAGTAACCCGCCAGTCTGAATGAGTCCGTCTCGGCCCGGGTCGAGATCACAGCCGAAGCGAACCGCGTTACAATCACCGTCGAAAACCGTTGCAGCGAACCGGTTCCGCCCTTTGTTCCACTGACACTGAAGGAACGGATCGATGCCCTGGGGGTGGTTCTGAAGGACCGGGCCACCGAAGACCTCCTCGAAGCCATCGACACGGTTCGCCGCGGAGATGCCTGGCTCAGTCCCGGATTGACCGCGCGCGTGCTTCAAACGATCCGAAGGCGCGGAAGTGCCCCGCCGGATTCGGACGCCGAGCGGATCCGGTCGCTGACCAGCGGCGAACTCGAAATCATTCCGCTGGTAGCCCAGGGGCTGCGCAACAAGGAGATCGGGGCGCGCCTTTTCATCAGCGAGGCCACGGTCCGTCACCACCTGACTTCCATCTTTGCGAATCTCTCCCCTTCCATAATCCAGAGCCAATCACGCAGAGTCGGAACTCATTGGGCCATAGTCCTTGCTGGCGGCGAGGGGACGCGGCTGCAGCCATTTGTCACCCGTTGGCTCGGCCGGGACATCCCGAAGCAGTTCCGTGCTTTTTCGGGCCAGCGAACCATGCTCGATCACACTCTCGACCGGGCAACTGCGATCGTGCGCCCGGAGCACGTCGTCACCATCCTCGGGTCGGGCCATGAGCGATTTCTCAGCCGAGACCTTCCGGGTCACGTGCTCGTGCAGCCATCCTCGCGTGGAACCGGTGCCGCCATCCACCTGGGTCTGAGCTATATCGGAAGCACTGACCCTGATGCCAAGCTTTTGATTTCCCTTCCCATCTTGCCCATCTTGTCGCCCGAATAGCTCCTCGAATCCTACTTCTCCACATGCAGGACGTGGACTGGGACGACTGGGGCAGGCCGTTGAGAATTGTGAGAAGCCTGTCGCGGATTGGCCACCTTCCGAACTTTCCGGCTGAACTCGCCGAGGGTCCGCTCTACGAAACACCGGTTCTGCCGGTGGAGATCGGTTCCTCGCGAGCAGGGGCGGCGGCCTAAGCGTCCGGCTTGCTGCCCGTGATTATCGAGCGTTCCCGACTCCCCTCGAAGTGGCAATTGGGGAATCCATCTGGCTTCTTTTTTTGGAAAGACTCTACCCCGGGGTTGGGCACCAGAGGCAATAGGCGATTGGGGAGACTGGAGGGACTGGAGAGGCGGAAGGGGGCATTCCTCCAACCCTCCAACTTCTCTAAACCCTCTAATCCCTCCACTCCCGATTCAGTCGAACACGACCGTCTTGTTGCCCAACACCAGAATACGTTTTTCCAGGTGGGCTTTGACGGCGCGGGCCAGGACCACCCGTTCGAGATCACGGCCCTTGCGCACCATGTCCTCGACGCTGTCCCGGTGAGAGACTCGCGTCACGTCCTGTTCGATGATTGGTCCTTCGTCCAACTCGGCGGTCGCGTAGTGGCTGGTTGCCCCGATGATCTTTACCCCACGGTCGTAGGCCTGCCGGTAGGGATTGCCTCCCGCAAAGGCGGGCAGGAAAGAGTGGTGGATGTTGATGACCTGGCTGGGATAGCGGCCGACGAACTCCGAGGAGAGAACCTGCATGTAGCGGGCGAGAACGATCGTGTCGATCTCGTGCTTTTCCAGGAGCCCCAGTTCGCACTCTTCCTGGGCTGGCTTCGTCTCGGGAGACTTTGGAGACACGTGATAAGGGATCGCAAAGAACTGCGCCAGGGGCTCGAGGTCAGGGTGGTTGGAAACGATGAGTTTCAGCCGGCACGGAAGCTCACCTGCGCGGTGACGCCACAACAGGTCCTGAAGACAATGGTCGTACCTGGAGACAAAGACGGCGACATTGGAGAGATCCTTCCTCCGGTAAATCTTCCAGTCGGCACGGAATTCCCGGGCCAGAGGAGCGAAGGCATCGTCCAGTTCGTCCGCCGAAATCGAGAAGTGGTCCAGTTCCCAGGCGACCCGGAGGGAGAAGATCTCCTCGCTGCGGGAGACATGTTCGGCCAGATCGACGATGTTGCCTCCGCGTTCGAAAATGAAGTGGGAGATCCGCGAAACCAGGCCCGATCGATCCCTGCAGGAAAGAAGCAGCACGGCTGTGTCCGGATTGTCCATCGGCTTCTCCAGGAAATTGTCTACAGTCCCCACTTTCTGAGACGGTAGAACAGAATCGGGGTGACCACAAGAGACAGGAGCATCGAAACTGCCACGCCGCCAATGACCGCGATTGCCAGAGGCGAGAGCAGTTCGGCCCCGGAACCGACCCTGAAAGCCAGCGGAAGCATCCCGAAGATGGTGGCCAGGGCTGTCATGAGGATGGGGCGAAGGCGGCGTCTTCCGGCGAGAAAGATCGCTTCCTTCAGTGGATGCCCTTCCTCGGTGAAGTGCCCCTCGGCGTCGAGCATGAGGATTCCGTTCTTGTGCACAATTCCGACCACCATGATGGCTCCCATGATGGAGGAAATGTTCAGGGTGGATCCCGTGAGGTGAAGTGCGAGCAGGGCCCCGAAACTACACAGCAGCGTCGCAACCAGGATGGCGATCGGGTGGGAGAAGGACCGGAACTCAAAGACCAGGATCACGAAGATGAGCAGGATCGACAGGAGCAGGACCTGGAGGAGTCCGCGGAACGACTCCTGCTGCAGCTGGTAGAGGCCGCCGTAGCCGATTTCGGTTCCGGCCGGCAGCTCAACTTCCTGGGGGAGCCGCCGCTGGATTTCGCTCATCGCCGAACCCAGATCCCGTCCCGAAAGCTGTGCCGTCACCTGGGCTATGTTACGCAGGTTCTCGCGGTGGATTTCGCGCTGGTCCGGCTCGTTGACCTGATGCGCAATGCTCGAAAGGGGCAGGGTGTTCCCGGTCGGGGAGGTGACCAGCAGGCTCTCGAGGGAGTCGAATGACTTGCGGTACCGGGTTGGGTAGCGAACCCGGATCGCTTTCTCCCGGGTTCCCTGGATCATTGTTGACGCCACCGTTCCATCGACGACTGCCGATTCGATGTCAGCCACATCGCGCACTGTGAACCCGGCGCGTCCGGCCCTGTCCAGGTCAACTCGGAAGTTGACTGACGGGCCGATCACGACATTCTGATCGACGACATCGACCACTCCCGGCACCGACGGAAGCCATTCCTCCACTTTCCTGGCAGCTTCGTCGGCGAGGTTCTCGTTATCCTGGTAGATCTTCACTTCGATCGGTTCCGGAGACCATGTCAGGTCTCCGATCAGGTCTTCCAGGATGTGGGGGAACTCGACTTCGAGAGCTGGTTCCGACTGGAGGATCTGCCGGCGCAAGTCGTCGGTGATTTCGGCCAGGCCCCGGGATCTCTGCGACTTCAGCTTGACCAGGAAATCTCCCGTGTTCGGTTCGGCAATGGCCAGGGCAAGCCTCGCCCCGGTCCGTCTCGAGTAGCTTTCCACTTCCGGGGTGTTCCGGAGGATCTCCTCGACGTGGCGAAGGACACGGTCCGTTTCCGTAAGGGAAGTGCCCGGAGGCATGACGTAGTCGAGTACGAAGGCCCCCTCATCGATTTCCGGAAGGAACCCGCTTCCCAGCGTGAGGTACAGACCGACCGATCCCCCGAAGATGAGCAGAGAGAGCGTCACGATCACCAGGGTGTGGTCGAGGCTCCAGTGGAGGGTCCGCTCGTACTTGCCGTTCAGGAAACGGAGGATTTTCCCTTCTCCAACGTGGATCTCGTCACCCGAGGTCGCAGTGCCGATCACCGATGTCTGTTTGAGCAGTCGGGATGCCAGAACCGGAGTGACGAAAATGGCCAGGAAGAGGGAGGCCAGCAGCGCCGTGGAGAGAGTCAACGCAAGCGCGCGGAAGAATACCGCCGTGATCCCTCCGAGAAAGATCAGGGGGGCAAACACGACAATCGGCGTCAGGGTCGAACCGATCAGCGCCGGCGTGAGTTCCTGGATGGCGTTCTTGGAAGCTTCCAGGGGAGACTGGCCCGAGGCGAGGTGGACGGTGATGTTTTCCACCATGACGATGGCGTCGTCGATGACGACACCAACTGCAGCAGCCATCCCGCCGAGGGTCATCAGGTTGAAGCTCATTTGGAAGAGCTTCATGAACACGACGGCAACGAGCATGGCAACCGGAATCACCAGCGAAGCGATCAGAGTGGTCCGCCAGTTCTTCAGAAAGGCGAGAAGGACCAGCACCGAGAGAAGAAGCCCGATCAGCATCGCCTCGGCGACACCGGAAATAGAGTCCCTGACGAGAAGAGACTGATCGTAGAAGACCGCGAGCTGGATATCGGGCGGAAGCGAACTGCGGATCGATTCCATCTCCGCTTTCACGCTGTCGGCGATAGCGATAGCGTTTCCGTCCGGCTGCTGCATGATGTTGATCAGAACAGCCGGTCGGCCATCGGCGGTCACGATGTTGTAAACCGGTTTCTCCCCCGGTTGCACTATGGCGACGTCCTTGATGCGCACCGGAGTTCCGGCAAGGGTCGCGACCACCATTTCCCCGATTTGAGACGGTTCGTGAACCAGGCCGTTCACACCCGAAAGGTAAAGGTGGTAGTTGTCTTCAACCATTCCGGCCGGTGCGATCAGGTTGCTGTCACGGATTGCGGTGACAACCTGGGTTAACGGCAACTGGTAGCTGTTCAGTTTCTCCGGATCGACGACGACATGGTATTCCGAGGGTCTCCCGCCGACGATCTTGATCTCGGCGATCCCGGGCAATCTGTAGAGCCGGGGGACGAGGTCGTAATAGGCACGGTCCCACAGTTCCGACGTAGAGCGCTGGGGAGAAGTGATGCTGAACCCGATCATGGGGAAGACCGAGAAGGTCAGGCGGTTGATGTAGAAACGGGAACTGGACGGGAGTTCCGGGAGTAACTGGGAAATTCGACCCTGGACGAGGTGAAGGGCATTGAAAATGTCAACGTCCCACCGGAAGAAGACACTGATCTCGGATGATCCCCGTCCGGTGACCGATCGGACATCGGTAATCCCGGGAACCATGCGGACCGCTTCTTCGATCGGGTCGGGTCACGGAGAGCATCTGGACGTCGACCGGATTGATCCCGCTGTCCACCAGGATGACGATGCGGGGAAAGTCTGTCTGTGGAAATATCGCAATCGGGGTCTGGAAGACAAAGATGATTCCGGCCAGCGCGAAGCAGAGACAGACGATCAGGAGGGCCCGCCAGTGGCGTTCAACAAAATCTCCGACGGGCAGATTCACTTCGAACCTGCCTTGGCCGGTCGGACCTGGGTGCCGTCGGGCAAGCCATAGCCGCCCTCGGTGACGACGTTATCGCCCTCCGACAGTCCATTGAGAATCTCCACCTCGTCGTCGAACACCAAGCCGGTTTCCACTTCTTTGGAATGGGCAACCTCGTTGCTGTCGACGACCATCGCGGTTCCCTTGTGGGTGCCTTCGACGAACTGGACGGCCGACTTGGGGACGACCAGGCCGGTCTCGGCTCCGAGAAGGAACGTGGCTTGTCCATACCATCCGGCGCGGGCCGTTTTGGGTGGGTCTGGGAGCTCACACCAAACCTCGACGGTCCGGCGGACCGGATCAGTGGCCCGGTTGACCACCGATACTTTTCCCGACAGTGCCTGGTCGGGAAAGTCGACCGCCGCGAAGTTGCAGTCCTGGCCCACGTCGATGGGCGACGCCGACGAGTCCGGGACCTGGGCCCGCGCTACCAGGCTCGAAAGGTCGGATACCTTCACGAGCGGTGTGCCGGGTTGAGCCATGTCTCCCGGGTAGACGAACTGCTCGGTGACGAAGCCGCCGAAGGGGCTGCGGATCCGGGCAAACTGAAGTCGAGTCGTGATCAGGTCGAGGCGGGCCTGCTGCTGATCGCGCCGCAACTTCGCGATTTTGATGTCCTGATTACTGGTCTGGTTCTCGAGAAGGTCCAGCGCCCGGGAGGCATTCTGGTAATCGACCTCCGCCTGGCGAAGTGCGGTCTCACTGGTGAGGAAGTCTTTCTGGGGGATGGCTCCTTCGGAATACAGTTCCTTGCGCCGGTTGTAAGTATCGCGGGCCTGGCTCAAGACGGCTTCGGTTGACTCAACCTGCCCCTTCGCCCGTTCCAGGTCTCCCGGGAGAGTTCCACTCTGCAGCCTGTGCAGGTTGGCTTCGGCGTCAGCCACCGCAAATTCGGCCTCGGCTCGCTCGGCTTCGAGGTCGCTGGCATCGAGCAAGAGGAGAACCTGGTCTTTGGCAACGGCATCTCCTTTTTGCACGGGCATCGTTTCGACCGGGGCGGTGAGGCGCGCCGATATCGTCGCCTCCATAGCTGGATAAAGGGTTGCCGGAGCCTCGATTTTGCGTTCAATCCGGGTCCGTTTGACGGGCGCTACCCGCACTTGAACCAGTGGACTCGGAGCTTCTTGATCGGTCGAAGAGCAGGCGGCAAGTGAAAGGAGCAGTCCAAGTATCAAGCTGGTTCTCATTTGCCCATCGCCGCCTCCAGGTCGGCCTTCGCAGTCCAGAAACCTTTCAACGTGTTGAGGAGGTTGATCCTCGCGTCGGCAAGGCGACCCTGTGCTGTTACCACGTCGAGAGCAGAGCCCTCCCCCGCCTTGTATCGAAGGCGGCTGAGGCGCAGGTCCTCCTCGAAGAGGCTGACCTGTTCCCTCGCAATGGGGATCTGATCGAAAAGGGTGTTAACCCGGTCGCGTGCGTCGAGGTACTGGCGAGAGTATTCGCGCTCGGCCATTTGCCTGCGCTCGGTCGTGGCGGCTGCGGTCAGACTCGCCTGACGATACCCGCTGCGCGCTTTGAACCAGTCAAAAACGGGGATGTTGAGGTTGAAAAAGAGGGCGTAACCCCGGTCCGCAATAGCCCAGCGGTTGGAATCGAGTCCGTACTGGTAAACCAGGCTAGCCTGGGGGAAGAGGTCCGCCCGAGACCTGCGGGCGTCGGCCTGGAATCCTCTGATCTCGGCATCGAAAAGATGGAGCTCGGGCCGTACGAAATAGGGCGCCTCGTCCCCTGGTGCGTTTTCCAGGGGCGGCGTGGGCGGGTCGGGAAGGGTTTCGAGGGAGTCCTCGATAGGCACCGGTTCGTCCACCTCGGCGGTCCAGAATGATGCGAGCGTGCGGTTGGCGGAAGCCGCGTCGAGTGCCGCCGTCCGTGCGGCCTGTTCGCGAAACGCGGTTTCGGCAGAAGCCCGAACGAGGTCGGCCCGGGCGACTTCACCCCTTTCGCTGAGCCGCCTTGTGAGTGACTCGAAATCACGGGCTTCATTGAGCGACTGAAGCGCCACTGCGTGCAGGCGGCGGGCGCCAAGCAATCCGTAATAGGATATCGTTACCTGCTGCTTCAGGGTGTTCCGGGCAATTTGCAGCCGTGCGGAAGCCGCGTCCCGATCGGCGCCGGCGCGCGCGTGATCGGCGCGCAGACGACCCGAAGTGTCCAGTTCGACCTGGGCATTGACTACGGTGAGGTACTCCCGAATCCCGTTGAGCGCGACGAAACTCTGAACAGAAGGATCACCGGTTCGTTGTGGGTTGTTGTACGTGACGTCGTTTTGAACCTGGACCTGCGGCAGGAAGGCGGCACGAGAACGGGTCAAGGCGTAACCAGAGGCTTCCAGTTCCAGTTGGGAAGCGGAAATCGACGAAGGCGCCGATTCCGCGAGCACAATGCAGTCTTCCAAGCTGAGCCGGCGCGGTGGCCCCTGTGCAACTGTGACGCCGAATATGGCGAGGAGTGGAATCAGCCTCAACATCGAAAGAGCTTTCACAGGTGCGGGCCTCCAGCCAAAATCAGGATACAAACTATCAGATTGTAATGCGCCTTGCTTCACCGGTTGGGCATGGAACCAAATTATCGTCGGCTGGGTTCCCAGCTTGCGGATTTACCGGGTGGTGAACCCTCTTGGGTTTCTAGCTCTTTAAGTTACGCTGTCCGTATAATGCTAGCGAGTGCCCTGACTCAGAAATCCGCAGGTGCATGCCAAGCTCTGACTCCGGACCCTGGATTCCAGACTTCAGGGCGCTCAGCAGTTGGCGGGGAATGAGGCTTTGGTCTTCGTCGGGTACCGAATGGGGAGACCTGACGGGTCGCAAAACAGATGAGAAGAAGATTTCAAAATTGCAGACTCATCCCGAAACGAATGGTACTGATAGTCGGTATCTGTCTGGCCGCCTCATCGATGGCGGCTGCCCAATCCTCTTCGCAGGCAGAATCGGAAACATCCCGCAAGCAGGCCCCGCAGGATTCGTCACCGCAGACCCGGATCGATCGACTGAGAAAGGAGCGGGAGGCGAGGAGGAAAGAGGTCAAACCTCCACCACCTGATTCGCTACTGAAGAAGTATCTGAAGCGGTTCGACCAGAAGGGTAGTCAGTCGATCGAAGACGCCAACTTCCGGGGATTTCACCCAAGGGTTGACTGGATAGCGCGCGGATCAGGTCCTGCCCTTGGTATTCGCTATTGGAAGCCGGGTGCTGTTGGCTCACTGGACGTGATGGGATCTGCTTTCTACTCCTGGCGCAGGTACCAGCTCTACGATCTCCAGTTCGGCCTGATCCCGAACCGGGGAAGGCGGATGCCCTCCCGCAAGTTCGAAACGGAAGGGATAGAAGAGCTTGGGGATTTTCGACAGGAGAGCTTCAGCCGGTTCAAGCTGTACGCCAACCTGCGCTGGCGAGACCGGACGGACGAGTCGTTCTTCGGGCCCGGGCCGGATTCGCTGAAGGACAACCAGTCGCGCTACCGGGTCAAAGACCAACTTGCGGAAGGGGTGACCGGGTACCAGTTTACCCGGCGGATCGGCTACACGTTGAGGCTCGGGTTTCTCGGCAACACCCTGGCGGTTCCTCGAAGCGATCCACCTGTCGAAGCGCGCTTTCCCCTGGTCGACCTCCCTGGATTCCTGGATACTCCCGACTATTTCATCCTCCGTCACGCCTTCCTGCTCGATTTCCGGGATCACCCCCGAGTGCCCCATCGAGGGTCCTCCGTCGCGTTTGGCTGGGACCGGTTCGACAACACGAACGGGTTGGACCAGTTCAATTTCAACCGTTTTGCTGCCGATGTCCGGGGATATCTTCCGATCCGATCCCGACAGCAGGTGGTTGCGTTAAGGGGCTATTTCGTCGATTCCGACCCCGGAGAAGGGAACCAGGTTCCATTTTTTCTCCAACCGTCGTTGGGTGGGGGCGAATCACTCAGGGGCTATGACTCCTTTCGGTTTCAGGGAGACAAGTTGATGCTGCTTCAGGGCGAGTATCGCTGGGAGGCTTCCCGGGTATTCGAACTGGCACTTTTCGGCGAGACCGGAACCGTCGCGAACCGGGGTGAGCGCCTCGACCTCGACACGCTGAAGAGTGACTTTGGTGCCGGTTTTCGATTCAAGACGACCGATTCGACGGTTCTTCGTGTGGATGTCGCCAGGGGCAACGAGGGCACCCGGCTTCAGTTTCGGTTTGCCCCGGTTTTCTAGGAGTTGCTATGAGCGCCGTTCGATTCTGTCGAATCTTCCCCGCGATGGTCGCCCTCTCGGGTTTCTTCTGCTGGGCGACGATGGCCCAGAGGTTTCTGGCGGACGATCCGATTCATAGTGATCCCGACAACCTGAACATCAACAAACCGGAGCGAGTTGAACTGGGTCCGACCTGGGACTTCGTGACCAACACCTTTGGGCACGAGGCGAAGGGTCCCCTCGTGCGGGCACAAAATGTCAACACGCTCGGTGAAGTCCCCGATTCGAGTTGGTTCGAAAACCGGCTCGGAATGCGTGCGATGAGCATCGACCAAATCGCCCGGGGCAACGACATGACGGGAGGGCCGGAAGCGGCGAGAGGCCTAACCTTTGTCGGGGCGGCGCTGCTCTCGCTCTCGGAAGGCCTGATCGTCCGGGACGGAAGAGGGGAACTCTACTACCTCATCCTCGATCCCAGGGAACATCCGGGTCTGGTTACCGGGGCCAGCACAGTTGCCAACCGGGTCTTTCATGCTGCCGGCTATCACGTCTTGCCGAGCTACCTGATCGAAATCGACCCCTCCCGGATTCCAGTGAGCCCAACCGCCCGGATTCTGCAATTGGAGGGGAAGACTTCTCCGATGACCCAGGAGTACGTCGATCTCACGCTGGAACGGGCGGCTCACCTGGCAAACGGCGATTACCGGGCGGTAGCCATTCACCTGCCGCGGGGTGCCGGTTCTGCCGGTCTTGGACCGAATGGATCGTTTGTCGGCGAGTTCCAGTTCCACGGTCGTCGGAGCGACGATCCCAACGATCTGTACCTGCACGAGAACCGACGCGAACTTCGTGGAATGCGGCTGTTTGCCGCCTGGCTCAACTTTAGCTACTGCGATGCGATGGTCACCCGTGACCTGTGGTACTCGGACGGGGAGAACAGGTACCTGAAACACTTTCTTGCCGATTTCTCGGGCGCGCTTGGGAGTGGGCGAGACTTCGAAGATCGACCGGTTCCGAAGGATGCCCGATCGGGTCATGAGCATTATCTTGTGGGCAATCCGGACTGGACGTTGAAGACCGCTGTTTCGCTGGGATTCTGGTACCGGCCCTGGATGAAGATCCCGTACCCTTCCCTGCAATTCCCGGAATTGGGCCGGATTGAAGGCGACCACTTTCAGCCTGAGTCCTGGGTTCCCGAGTACCCCAACCCGGCGTTTTCCCGAATGCTTCCCGAGGACGCTTTCTGGGCGGCCCGAATCATCGATCGCTTCTCCGATTCCCGAATCGACGCGATCGTCGGTGAAGCTCATTACCGGGACCCCGCGGCTGGGGAGCTGCTTTCCAGGATTCTCAAGCAGCGGCGGGACCGGATCGTCCAGTACGCTTACCGGCAGGTGAACCCCCTGGATGATTTCAAGATCGAGGGACGGTCTCTGACCTTCCGGAATCTGGGAGAAGAGCGGGCGATTGCCTCAGTCGATGCTTATGAGTACGAGTGGTTTGAGTTGAACAACGAAACGGGCGCCCTGTCTCAACCCCATGAAGGAGGCGAATCCTCCAGCACCATGGTCGCGATACCCGACTCTTCCGCCCGAATCTTGATGGTACGAATCAGAACGCGGGCCGAGGAAGCGCCGGAATGGCGCACGAGCATGGATGTCTATCTGCGCATCGACAAGGACCCCGACGTTGTGGGCATCGAGAGGGAGGCGGGTACCGTCGTTCCCGGGCATCCTGGAGATGACCGCTAAGCGAACTCCTTCCGGGGTAGAGTTTCCTCTGGGCTCATAAAACTGCGAAGTCTCAGCCCCCGCTGGTATCATCTGAAGCCATCGACTCACCCTGCTTCCGGGCGGGAGACTGTAACCCACAGAGGAATGGGAGTTAGCCATTGAGAAATGAGGACATTCTCGGACTGGTTGGTGGTGTATTTGGATGCAGCTTCATTCTCCTCTTCATCGCGCTTGCGCTGCTGATCTGGTGGAAGATTTTCGACAAAGCCGGCTACGGTGGGCCTTTCGGGCTGCTCATGGTTGTCCCGATTGCCAACATCGTCATGCTTTGCGTGCTGGCGTTCGGAAAATGGCCTG
This sequence comes from uncultured Acidobacteriota bacterium, assembly GCA_963777605.1. GTDB lineage: Bacteria > Acidobacteriota > UBA6911 > RPQK01 > JAPXNP01 > CAVZRV01. The sequence goes on along the minus strand of CAVZRV010000011.1, from coordinate 317,458 downwards.
TTCTCCAGGAGTTGGAGTCCCTGCGGCGCCAGGTGCAGGGCGGACCCCGGATTCCTCCCGGTCCTCCCCTGGGAAGCTAACTCGACGGCTCAAAGATTGCGGGTTGCGATAGCAGGGGAAATCTGTGCCCCGCGCCAGGCCGGAACCAGCGTCGCAAGTTGACCGACGAGGCACATCCCGGCGACACCGAGTGCGACGATCACCCAGTCGAGGGCGACCCCCTCGACCCAGCGAACCAGTGCGTAGTTCAGGCCGAAGGCCAACACTACCCCTGCCAGTGCTCCGACACCGGTGATGATCCAGTTCTCGGTCAGGAAGTAGCGGAGGATATCCACTCGGCGTGCGCCGAGGGCCCGGCGGGTTCCGATGTGATGCATCCTCTCGGTCACCGACGACGAGGTCATCCCGATGATTCCCAGCGAGGTGACGAGTACAAGGAGGACCGCCAGCGTGCTGAGCATCTTCATGACAGCCAGGTCGTCCTCGTAGCTGCTCGCTTTGATGTCCGCCAACGTTTCGATGGTCAGGTTGCGTCCGTCGTTGAGGGACAGGAGTCGTTCCTCGATTTCACGGACCGATTCCGATACCAGGGCCGGCTCAACCCGAACCAGGTAGCGCACGCCCCAGTTGAATCCGCCCGGCTGGCCCGGAGTGATCGCGACGAACTCGATGTTGTCCCAGTGCGGCCATGAGCCCTGCATTTGCTCAATGATCCCGACGATGGTTCTCGGGTTGTCCGGGGTCCTTCCCTGGACCTGCTTCCCAAGGGCATCTCCGTCGGGGAAGAGTCGATCGGCCAAGGCGCGCGTGACCAGAACGTTTCGGGACTCCGAGTCGTTGATGTCGTCTTCGGTGAGGTTTCTGCCTGCAGCCAGTTCAACTCCGAGAGCATCAATCGCGGAAGGCCCCGACACGAATGTGCCGACGCTGACGGTATCCATTTCCGAGCCGAGAGGCTTGTAGCCCGTCGAACTGCCCGAGCCGCTCAGCGGTATCGCGCTGAAGGCGTCGGCGGCCCTGACACCAGGAAGACTCCGGAGCAACTTGAGGTCCGCCTTACGGGCGTTCTCAAAGTATCCATCTTCTTTGAAATCCTCGGCAAAGGGGTGACTTGTGACCGCTATGATCCCGGCCTCGTCGAGCCCGGTCGGTCGGTTCATTTGATGCCTCAGATCCAGGACCATGTTGATGCAGTTGACCACGATTGCCAGAGTGAGAGAGACCTCCAGGCTGATGAGGACGAACCTCGTCTTGTTTCGCGACAGCGCCTTGAAAATGGGTCCGAGTTCCATCACAACTCCTCGCTTCGTTAACCTGCGTGATCCGTCCGTAGGGGACGAACCGGTCACCAGTCAGGTCACCGCTCCCTGAGATAAACCGCCGGCGGAATTGAACAGACTCTCCAGGCGGGGTAGATCCCTGCCACCAGTCCCGCCACGAGCGACAGCAGCACCACGACGATCAACATTTTCTGGTCCAGTTGAAATTGGAAATCGACCGTGAAGAGCCGGTTGACTGCCTCCAGGCCGACCAGTGAGAACCCGACTCCGAGTATTCCTCCGAGCAGGCCGATCGTTTCGCATTCGATGACGTATTGGACGAAGATCGCTCGCCGGCTTGCACCCAGGGCCCTGCGGACGCTTACCTCGGGCGCGCGCGCCAGGAACTTTCCGAGCAGGATTCCGATCAGGTTGAGGGCGCAAACCAGGAGAAAGAGGATAGAGATGGCCATGAGGCTCACCGTTTCGTCCGGCACGACCCTCCTGTCTTCCAGCCAGGCCTGCACGTCGAGCAGCTTGTTGTTGGTCGGCCGCTCCATCCGTCCGAGTTTCTTCTGCTCCCCAACGTACGCATCGAGGAAGTTTTTGTAGTCCTCCTTCTGGGTCCGAGAATCGAGTTGAACCCAGAACTGGATCCAGACCGCTTCCGAGGCCAGGAAGGCGTCGAAATCGTCCCAGTCGAAGTCCTTCCAGTTGGAGGTGTTGCCCGCACTGTGGAGTTGGAGTGGCCGGAAGAGATCGAACGGGAGGTAGATGTCCTCGGGTTTCTGGAAGGCCCCGTTGTGCGGGTCGTAGAACTTTGGAAGGGGGCGCCAGGGCTTGAGAACCCCTACCACGCGAAACTCACGATCTTCGATTCTGACCATGCGACCGACACTGTCCTCGCCTCCGAAGATTTTCTGGTTGGTGTCGTGACTGAGCACGACCACCGGATCCGGGCCTCGATCCGCAGATCTGTCCCACCCTGAGCCGTATTGGAACGGTACGTCGAACAGGTGAAAAAAGTCGGAAAAGCACATCCTGGAAATCGCCTTGAACGGGCGTCCGATCTTGGGGTCCGGATGCAGGTAGAGTAACGCCTTGAAACTGCCTCCCTGGTAAGTCGGAATCTTTGACGTCATGACGGCGACCATGTCGCGGTAGGTGATCTGGGTTGGAACGGCCGTTGGATCCTCGTCGCTCCAGCCCCGGTTGGGGTCCCAACTGTCCATTTCGACGTAGTAGAGACGATCGCTCTTCTCGGGAATCGGGTTCTGAGAGAGAACGTAGTGAGCGGTGATAAAGGTCGTCGAAACGCCGATCCCGAGTCCGATCCCGCCGATGATCAATGTGGACAGGACGGGGTTGCGCTTGAGGCTTTTGAGTGCCATTCGGACTAGATATAACAGCATTGGCTCTTCCTCCCGAAAGGCAGATTCAGCGGTTTGCTGCTCCGACCGCCAGCTGGGTGACGCCGTTGGCATCGTCACTCTTGACTCGCCCGTCCCTGATGTGAATCAGGCGTGCGGCTTGCCTGGCGATCGATGCGTCGTGGGTGACCATGACAATTGTTGCTCCTTCATCGTTGATCTCCTGGAGCAGTCCCAGGATCTCAGCGGCCATTTGAGAGTCCAGGTTCCCGGTCGGCTCATCGGCGAGGATCAGTCTGGGCCGTCCCACTAATGCGCGGGCGATGGCCACCCGCTGCTGCTGGCCTCCTGACAACTGTGAAGGGAGGTGCTTTTTACGGGCGGACAGTCCCACGCGGTCGATCGCTGAGTCGATCGCCTGCCTCCGTTCGGCTGCCGGCATCCCTCGGTACCGGAGGGGGACGTCGATGTTGTCGTAGACGTCGAGATCGGGGATCAGATTGAAGCTCTGGAAGACGAAGCCGATCTTCTCGTTCCGAATCCGCGACATATGGGAATCGCTCAGGCTTGAAACATCGAGGCGATCGAGCCGGTAGGTGCCGCTGTCAAAGCTGTCGAGCAGCCCTGCTATGTTCAGGAAAGTTGTCTTCCCGCAGCCCGAGGGGCCCATCAGTGCGACGAATTCACCTTCCTCGACTTCGATGTCAATTTCATCCAGTGCTCTGGTCTCGACCGAGTCGGCACGGTATTTCTTGGTGACTCTTTCCATTTTCAGCATTGCGCGCAGTCCTTCCGATTACTGAATCAGCAGTAGCTTCTCCACCCCGTCAAAGCGGCTCAGATCCGACAGCACGATTTCGTCGCCGGGTTCAAGGCCGGAGGTGACTTCGACTTCGGTCAAGCTCAATGCTCCGACCGTGATGGGTCTCAGCACGGCTACCCCGTCCCGGACAAGGTAGGCCTGTCGTCCTCCCATGCTTTCGAGAAAGGGACCCCGAGCCACCTTGAGCGTTCCGGGAATGCGGTCCATCACCAGGCGAGTATTGACTCTCTGATTTTGCTTGAGGTTCTCGGGGGCGGTGTCGGAGAAGGTCACGATCGCTCTAAACTGACTGTTTTCGACTTCCGGGGACAGGGACTTGACCCGGCCCTGAAACTCGCGCCCTTCATAGGAAATAACAGCCTCCGTTTCCAGCCCGATTTCGTCGGCATAGTTCTCGGGGACCAGGATTTCGACCTCGAAACGAGACAGGTCGACGACCCGGAACAGCGGTTGATTGGGCTGAACCGTGTCCTTGTCCTTGATCTCGATCCGGGAAATCATTCCACTCACCGGGGAAACCACCTGCAGTTGAGCCACCTTTCGTTCCAGATCCGTTACTGCCAGTTGTTGACGCTGGAACTCCAATTCTTTGGTCTTGACCTCGAACTGCATGGTTTCCTGGGCCAGTTTCGTCTTTTCCCGGGCATGATTGAGCTCGAGTTGGGCCACCTCCAGCTCGTCGAGGCTCTTCTGGTAGTCCATCGAACTGCCCAGTCCTTCTTCGTACAGGGCCCTGGCCCGTTCCATGGCGCGTTGGCCGGCCCGGAGCTCAACCTCGAGAAGGGCAATCTCCTGCTCATCCTGGAGCTGAATTTGGCGGTTCGCGATCCGCGTTCGATCGAGTTCGGCCCTTTCGGAGAGCAGCTTGGAGCGCTCCTGCTCGAGGCTGTTCTGGAGTTCGGGGCTCTCGACACCGGCAAGTGGAGTCCCCTTTTGGACCACGTCGCCGGCTTTTACTGTGAAAGAGACGACCCCCTGTGCAGGACTGACGAGCGTGGGTTGATCGGCTGCGACGATCTTTCCCTGAACCGAGACTTCCCGGACCAGGTCTCCGCGAGTGACCGTTCCGATCCGCAAGCGGTCTGCTTCGATCGACCGGTCCGCGGACACCCAGCGGCTCATATTGGGGAAGAACAGGTAGCCGCAGGTGACCAAAACAACGACTATCCCAAGGATCACCAGCCGCGCAAGCCATCTTCCGGACCTGGCTACTGCCCGGTCCATCGAGGCTCCGTCCTGCTGCATATTTTGAATCTCCTCTCATGGATCCCGGTCCGGGTACCGATACTTAGATTGGACTCACGAATTCGGGAATGCTGTCACAGCGGATCTCCGGTCTTTTGAGTTTCTTTAATTCGCACTGTGAGCAACGAAAAACTGGAATGATTGGTTTAGCGCCATCCCGACATTCTCCTTTCGAACACTCTTTTCTGGGAGGGGAAGTAGACATGTCCCTCGGATCTCCTGTGCCCGTATCTTCTTTGACTCGGGACGGTGAGTTTTGGTTGGTCTTTTCAGCGATTTTTCGTGAATTGGAGTGAGTGTTTGGGAAGTAAGAGAGGAGAAATCCAGATGCCCTCGGGTTTAGAATGGAATCCTCAATATGCCATAGGCGACCTGACGATCGACACGCAGCACAAGCACCTTTTCAGTCTCGCCAGACGGGCGGCCAGTCTCAAAGACAGTCCCAACAAGGAGGAGTTGCGGGATCTGCTCTTTAAGCTCTATGCCTATGTTGACTACCATTTCACTACTGAGGAGGAGTTGATGGAAAAGAGCGGCTTTTCCAGCCTGGCGGAGCACCGTGCGTTGCACCAGGAGATCATTCGGGAGCTGAACTCGGTACTGAGAACCAGCCAGACGGTGAGGGAACTGGCAGAACGGGTCTTCCAGATCATGAGCGGCTGGGTGGCGGAACATATCCTGAACGTGGATTCGAACCTCAGGTCCGCTCTCAAGTAGAACAGCGAGTCCGTTGAGGAAACGCGGATAGGACATGCCTGCTTGCGTCCGAGAAGAATCCTGAATCGATTTCGAACAATGGTCTACGCGGAAGCGGAGCACCTGGAGGGGTTCGTCGCCTTGCTCATGAAACGACGAAACCGCAACGACTGGACTGCCGAAGACAGAGTTGCCCTCCGGCGACACCTCAAGGCGTTGGGAAAATCTCTCCCGGTAATCGGACTTTTTGCGCTTCCCGGAGGGATGATCCTGGTGCCTGTTCTGGCGATGATTCTGGATCGGAGGTCCCGTCCCCGGGTTGCCGGAAAACAGGAGGCTCTCGATGCCCGAAGGCGGTCCCGGGAGTCCGTGCCCTGAGTATTCACCCGGGAAGGCGGGCGATTCCATACCCGAGTCGGTGGGCCAGAAAACCGATCCGACGGGCACTCTTTCCGGTGGGTAGGTCGAAGTCCCAGGCGTCAGCCAGGCGGTCGAGGACGTTGAAGAGGAAGCAGACGTAGAGCAACTCCCGAACGCCTTCTTCAAGGATTCCCTGGTTCAGCATTGCTTTGATGAGAGACGGATCGGAAAGCTGGGTGGGTTCCAGGGTCACCCGCTCCAGAAACGCGAGCGCGGCTCTCAGGCGGCCGTCAATTGGAGCTGATTTCCAGTCGCTTAGGACTGCTTGAACTACTTCGGGATCGAGCCCTCTCACCGCAACTGCGGCGTGCGCCGAAGTTCAATAAGCACAGGAGTTCACCCGGGACGTAAAAGCCGCGAACAACTCGACCTCGCCCCTGGTCCAGTGCCGAGCGCGTCGCATCCCTTCCTGCATGCAGGGCGCCCAGTAGTCACCGAAGAATTCCTTCCGATACGAGACCACCAGCATCGGCCCCGGAATGTCGCCGATGATCGCATTCCAGAATGCCAGACTCAGTTTCTGGATTCGGCCCAATCGTTTTCTAAACGGTATCCTCATGTTTCAATACCTCCTCTACGGCAGCCAGGCCAGCTTGGTAGCGTGCAAATCCTGAACCGAGAGCCGCGCAAATAGTGATCTCGAAAATTTCGTCGTCGGAGTGACCTGCTTCTCGAAGTGCATCGACTTCCTCGTCAGTCACCTTGTATGCCCACAGTGTGACCTTGTCGAGGTACTTCTTCATGTTGCCGGGGACCTCAGCGCCGGCATTCCCCATCGAAAGAGTTGCCGCTCGCATCAGAATCTGCGCGCGCAATTTTCTGCTGCATTTGCCCGGGACCCGGACGACGTTCTCCAGAAGGCCCCGAATCCTGGATGGAATTTCAGGTCCGGAATCGAGAATCCGAGTGAGTTCGTCCTCGACGTCGTCTTTCATCAACTGCCTCCTGTGGCGATTTAAAGCCGAAATTCAGCCAACGGGACGGAACCCGGGAACTCAAGTTCTTGCAGCTCGAAGATTGGTTGGATGAACCTTGAGATTGATATTTCCAGAAGTGTATCAAACGGCGTCGATATTTTCAGCTCGCCGAAGTGTCACGATCAGAAATTGAAGATCTCGGGCTCTTCGTCTTCCTCATACCTGGCCACGGCCCATTCGGGATAGGGAGTTCGGGATCCCTTCATTGCCCGCCAGAGGATCCGGTTGAAAATGTCCTCCGGACACTGGTCTTCCTTGTCGAGGGGAAGACTGGCGGAGACCATGGCATCCTCACGAAGGATCCGGTCCGCGATCTTGTCCGGCGCGGGATTGATCTGGTCTAAAGGAACCCGGTTTGGAACGCTGTCGAACGGGGTCAGATCGGCGCTTTCCGTAAAACAGTCAAACATTGGCGAAGCGGTTGCGTCGAGTTGATTCATCGGGGGCAGGCCAAGGATCAGCTCCATCGTTCGCATCAGGCTGGTCTGGTTGTAGTTCGTGCTGACGGTCTGTCCGCGCTTGACGTAGGGTCCGGCCAGGTAACAGGTTGTCCGGTACCCGTTGACGTGGTCCCATCCCGCCTGGGGGTCGTCCTCGATGGCGAAAAGGGAGACTTCGGGCCAGAACCGGCTGTGGCTCAGCGCTTCCACGATCATCCCCAGGGCGAGGTCGTTGTCGGCGACCTGAGCCCCCGGAGTCGGATAACTCTCCCTGGTTCCGCCGGTGTGATCGTTGGGCAGGAAGACCAGGATGAACCGGGGCATCGTTCCTTTGGCCTCGAATTCGCGGAGTTCCTCGATGAAGACCCGGGCACGCATGACGTCGGGGACGCGCAGGTCAAAGCCGGTAGTGTCCAGTTTGCTGTGCTCGCGAAGCGACTCGATAGCCGGTCGACAGGCAAGGCGAGTTCGGGTCGAACCGGTCCTGAAGTCCTCCCAGAAATCGAACCAGACCGGGTCTCCCGCCTTTTTCTGGTCTCTCCATCCTGACTCGGACTGCATCCATTCGCCGTAATTGCGAAAGGTCAGGCCGTGTGCGATCAGGTGATCCCAGATGAACCCGGAAGACGACCAGGCGAGCGCGTCGGAATCTCCCGCAGACTTCCCCCCCGGGTAGCTTCGAGGGTAGTCGGCCGTGAGTTGGCGCTCCATATATTCGTTGGCGATTCCGCTGTCGGTCCACTGGTGCCCGTCCGCACTCTGCACCCCGGCACAATAGGTGTTGTCCAGTAGCGCGAATTCACGGACCAGCTTGTGCTGGTTGGGAGTGTACTCCTCCCCGAAGGTGCAGAGTTCGGGATCCCCGTTCCCTTCGGCGACATCTCCCAGCACCTGGTCGTAGCTGCGGTTTTCCTTGATCACGTAGACGACGTACTTGATCGTGCTGGGCTCGCCGACCCTTTCCGGGACGGGAACCGCGGGCCTTCCCGGTCGGGCCGGCAGACGGGCCTCTTCCAGGTAGGGGTAGCGCATGTTCTGAAGGGCAAGCTGGCTCTGCTGGGCAAGTTCATCGACCGAAGGAACCGGAACCAGCGACAGAGTGCCAAAGAAGTCTTTCGTCCGGAGCTTGAACTTCTCTCCGGGAGCGAAGATCTTGTTTACTCCGAAGCCCTTGAGGTTGGCGACGCAGAGGGTCTCCAGTTCGTGATCGTAAAGAACCGCTCCGGGAAACCAGCCGACCGGGATCAATCCGATGACCCTCGATTCACGATCCTCGGGTTCGAACTTGATCACGGCGACGGCGTTCTGGGTGCCGTTGCAGACAAAGAGCCGTTCTCCGTCGGGATCAAACGCCAGTGCGTTGGGCTGGGCCCCGAAAAGGTCGGCCGGGGACTGCCGGGCCCAGATCTTTTCGACGACCTGGTCGGTGTGCGTGTCGATGACGCTGAGGGTGTCACTTCCCGAGTTTGCGACAACGACATAGGCGCCGTCGGGTGAGACAGCCAAAGCCGATGCATGAAGCCCGACCATGATCTCTTTGGTAACCTCGCCCGATGACAGGTCGATCACGGTAACAGACCCCTCGCTCGCGATGTAGCGCACCGGGTCGACCCTCACACGGGTGCCTCGTCCGGCCGGTGCGGACGGCCCGTCGGTCGGAAGCCTTCCTCCGGTGTTCGAGACGTAAGCTTTCCCGGAGGTGACCAGGACATCGAATGGTGCGACTCCAACCTGCCATTCCCTCAAGACGTCACCGCCTTCAGTGTCCACTTCGAAGAGCCTGTTGCTGAGGTTGCCGGCAACGTAGAGTCGTCCCCCGTCCGGGGAAAGCGCGAGCCCTGCCGGAACTGCAGCACGGCGCAACGGCAGGCTGGTTTCGGGTAGTAAGATTGTTCCCAGTCCTTTTACCCGATGGTTGTTGTCGACGGAAAAGACCTTCACGGCCCCCTGCACGTCGGACAGGTAGATTCGGCTTCCGTCTGGCGAAAAGACCAGGCCGGTGAGACTCAGTCTGGCCCCAGGGTCTGTGCCAGCATCCTCTTCAGCTTGACCGTCGCCGGTGATCTTGCCGGCAGCCTCCGCTGCTTCGAGCGACTCGCCCGGCATGTCAACCTGCTCCAGGACCTCGGCTGTTACCGGATCGATTACGATCAGGCGGTTGTTCTTGCCTGACGTCACCAGGATTCGCTCGTCTGGGCTCAGGGCAAGCGCCTGCGGGCGCAGACCGGGAAGATCGATCTGTCGTCCAGCGGGAGTCAGGACCTGGTTTGTCGGCGTGAGGTAGGTGTTCTCCCCGACTTTTCCGACCGCAGATTCAGGAGTCATCTCTTCGGTTTCACCCATCTGGCATCCAACCTGGATGAACAAGGAGATGAGGGTAATCGCGACTGCGGCTGATCCGGTTCGAAATGTCATCAATCTGATTCTGGCCCTTGGGCCCAGGGAAGGTCAAATAGGCCGGCTACCGAAGTGTCAGCCCGAGTTCCTGGAACTGGGCTGCGGCGTTCAGGAAATGCGCCGTAATCCAGAAGACCGTCCAGCTTTCGACGTATCCGCCGCGATGGCCAAAGGCACTGGTTACCTCGCCATGCTGTGCGTAATTCGTGTGCTGGGGTTGTTCACCCTGGCTTCCGGAGGGGTCGATTAGCTGCCCGCACGATCTGAACATCAACTGGGCGAGGACCTTCAGTTCGGGCCGCCCGGTCAACTGGCCGAGTCGGTAAAGGCTGGGTGCGATCAGCACGCCGTAGACGTCGATGTGCTGATTTTGGACCGAGACGGCAGTCCAACCCCGGGTCTTGAAGTTGTGATCCCGCAGCCGACCCGCTGGGAGATCGATGTCCCAGACGACGAGGTAAGTCAGGACCAGGTCCGCGGCGTGTTGGGCCCACTCCAGGAAATTCGAAACTCACGAAAGGCATCGGGAGCCGGTGCTCCTCGTAAACCGAGGTGTCCCCCGCGGTGCCGGTATAGACCGGGGTTCTTCCGCTTCGCGCGCCGGAAGGGTTTCCGTGATAGAGCACGCCCGGAATTACGATCCCGGTTCCGGTTCCCGGAGCTTGGAATCGGATCGAGAGCGTCGTTCGATCCAGCGCTTCATGCCCGTGCCACTCACTCCTGCCCATCGTCATCTCCTTCCGCCCGTGGCAAGCAGAGCAGCCTTCGCGATGCTGCGGCCGGATTCCCGGGTCGAAGACCGTATTCTTCCACGCAACCGCGCAACCGGTCGACCCTCCAAACCATTGAATCAGCCCGAACGCGCGTGCCTCCAACAGGATCAGGCCGTGCAGGGCCGGCGAGGGCGAGTTGAGTTGATTGTTCAGTCAGTCGAGTCGCGAGTTGTCTCTCGGCGATCGTAGATCCTATGGGAATAATTCATATCGATTAAGGGGATTATTACGGCTTTGGGGTGTTCCAGTCCATTCTTTGCTGCAGACTCTGAACCGCAAGATGCTCAAATTCAGACGCTTAGGCGGGTTATCCAATAGTCCCTTCGAAGTGGAACGCAACGTGCGATATGTTTCACCAAAGTCTTCTTGGGTGACTAGCGGGTCACCCGGCTTCCATTTCGAACAGCCTCTTCATCCCATTACCGTACCGGTTTCGGATGGGCACGTGGCGCGGACGGTCTGCCCGTGTGGGCAAACGACCTGAGAAGGAGGAGTTTTCATGAAACAGTTGAAGAGCAATGTTTCAGATCGGGCGAATGGCTCGCCGCAGGCCGGTTCTCCGCGCCTCGCACTTGGGGCGGTCGTGGCCGCCGTTCTGGTGGCCCTGGCCACCGGGTTCACCGGGATCCATGCAGAAAACGGGCCCTCCGATACCAGAGGGATCGGAGTTGAAATCGTCTCTGCGAAAGCCTTGAAGGAATTTCGCAAAGCCAAGGCGGATAACCTCCGATTGGTCAATTTCTGGGCCACCTGGTGTGGTTCGTGCGTGGAGGAGTTTCCCGAATTGATTGAACTCAGCCGGAGGTACGGGGACAGCGGCCTGCAGTTGGTGACGGTCTCTGCCAACCAGGCCGATGAACAGGCCGGAGTAGAGAAATTTCTGGCCCGTTATCAGCCGCAGTCCCGGAACTTCTTGATGGGGGACTCGGACACCTACATGATGATGAAGACCTTCGACGACAAGTGGACGGAGACACTCCCTTACACCGTGCTCGTGGATCGAAAAGGCAAGATCGTCTACAGGCACGAAGGCCGGATCAACCTTGTTGAACTCGAGGAAACGATTCGCCGAGAGATCGATCGGTAGGGCAGGTCGAGAACTCTACTCCGGTCGCCCCGTGTCCCACTGGGCCCGGCACTTTCCATCGGTGCAGGACCTGCCGGGTTGTTGGTCTCCCCGACTTCTTGGGACTTCGATCGGAGGCTTAGCTTTTCACCGCAAGACGCGAAGGTCGCCGAGAGTATCGATTATTGAAAACAAAGAAGATCTTGGCGTCTTGGCGCCGTCGCGGTTCAGCACACGCGGGCAAGTTTCACTCTCTGAATGGTTCGGCGCCGCCGGGGGCCCAGTTGACTCGGGACGCTACTGGAAACTCCAATTTGGGTTGGGCGAATGGGCCTCGTCCATCAGCCCAACCAGGCGGCTGACGATATCGGGATGTTCTGCCGCCACGTCGTGTTCTTCCCCCAGATCTTCATCCAGGTTGTACAGTTCGACCGGGCCGGTCTGGCCAGGCTTGCGAACCGCTTTCCACGGACCCTGGCGAACCGCCTGGGCTCCGCCGCTTCCTTCGTAGAATTCCCAGTAGAGGTAGTCGTGCGTGGCCTGCTGGTCCGACTCTCCCTTCAGGGTGGGAAGAAAACTGATACTGTCGATATCGGCCGGCGCCTGGGTTCCACTGAGGTCAGCTGCCGTTGCCATCAGGTCTCCGAAATACCCGATGTGATCCGACGTGGTGCCGGCGGCAACCGTCCCCGGCCACCAGGCGATGAGCGGAACCCGAATGCCACCCTCGTAGAGGTCCCGCTTCTTCCCCCGCAAGGGCCCGTTGGCGTCAAAGAACTCCAGGTTGTTGCCACCTTCCGAATGGGGCCCGTTATCCGAGGTGAAGATGACCAGGGTGTTCCGGTCGATCTTGAGGGACTGGATGAGGTCGAGCAGTCGGCCCATATCTCGGTCCATCCGGGTGATCATGGAGGCTTGTCCCTTGTCGGGATCCGGCCAGTCCTTGTCGGCGTAAATACCGTAGTCTGGTACCTCTTCCCCATTGCCGGTACCCCGCGTGCCCTCGTTGTTGGCATGGGGAATGGTCAGGGCGAGGTAGAGGAAAAAAGGTCCCCCGGCGTGCTGTTTGACCCAGTCCAGGCTCTCCTGGGCAAACAGATCATGGCTGTAATCGACCCTCTTGGTGGCATAGCCTCCCGCGAAGCCGCCGTAGGTGCCTTCTGACCGGGTTACGACGTTGTGCAGCGGCACCTGTTCCTCGTTTCGCCAGAGGAACTCCGGGTAGTAGTTGTGGGCGTGAACCTGGTTCAGGTAGCCAAAGAAGTAGTCGAAGCCTTTCTTGAGAGGATGTCCGGTGCTGCCCGGTTCGCCCAGGCCCCATTTGCCGATCAGGGCGGTGGCGTATCCCGCACCGTGGAGAACTTCCGCCACCGTGGTGTCCTGCGGCCGCAGCGTCTGGATTAGCATATTTCCACCGGCATTCCCGCGGACGAAGGTGTGCCCGGTGTGTTGCCCTGTCATCAGGACAGACCGCGAAGGAGCGCAAACCGTGGCGCCAGCGTAAAACTGCGTGAATCGCATGCCCTCAGTGGCCATCCGGTCGAGACGTGGTGTCTGGATGATCTTCTGACCGTAACTGCCCAGGTCTCCGTATCCGAGGTCGTCAGCCATGATCCAGACCAGGTTCGGAGGGCTTGCCGTGACCGCGGGTTCCTGGGGAGTCCGCGTCGAGCAGGACCACGAGCCCCATCCGAGGAGGAGTACAAACAGGATGAGAGAAATCCGGGCATGGGGTTCTTCGGCCGTCATCCGTCTACTTTAGACGAGGAGCGATCGCGTCACAAGTTCACCGGGAATTCAACCCAGAAAGTGAACTGCGGCCACCAGGATCGAAACCAGCACGAGAATGACTACCCAGGTCCACCGGTTTCCGAAGTTGACCGTGTAGCCGATGCCGAAGCGCTTTTCGATGAAGAGGGCAGGGTCCTCCGGGTTGTAGTAAAAAAGTCCGAGTTTCCAGGTGCTGTCCGGTCGGCGGTCGCCCAGGGGGCCGGTCTCGCGGGTTGGCGCGCCGTCGCCGATCTCTCTGCTTCCTCCCTGGCCCATCCGAATCAGAATGACGATCCAGATGAGGACGGCGGCAACGAGGGTCAACCCGAAGATGTTCATCAGTGTCCCTGCAAATGCGCCATCGGCAATGACCAGAACCAGGCAGGACTGAATGGCCAGGAAGTAGCTGGTGAAGAGCAGCATTCCGATCGTCATCCGGCGGAAGCGAATTTCCGCGGCTCCTCGTTCGCCTGTTACGGCGGCGCGTCCGACCGATTTTGAGAGGCCCAGGGTTATGAGCAGGAAGAGGACCTGCACGGAACCGACGAGCAGAAAGAACTGGGCCAAGCCTGCCGGGGAAGTGTCAATCCACCGGTCGGGACCGCTCAGCCCGAAATGGATCGGCAGTCGATTCGGAAGTCGCTCCGGCCAGGTCAGGCTTGCGACCGCCGAAGCCGCTATCAGCAACAAGGGACCTGCGGCCGCGAGAATCCCGCCGGGGATCACGGATGGCTGATTCCGAAGGCCGGCATCCCGGGTTCGTTCCGGAGCCACCGCATGGGGGAGAACTGCCCGGCGTGCCAGGAGGAATGCGACCAGGACCGATGTCAGTTGGCCCAGGGGCAGGAGAAACTGGTATGCCGGACCGGGACGTCCGAAGGGAGCAAAGGCCAGGGCAATGGCGATAATGGTCACGCCGAAGACGGCGAACTGGAAGCGGCGGACAATGCGTATTCCGAGTGCGCTTCTCGGGAATTCCCGGGGGACAGTCACTGCGAAGAAAAGGTCGGGTCGAGTCGCGTGAGGCAGGAGCGCGAAGATCAGGCCCAGGACGAAAAGCGTGACGGAAGAGATGAGTTGGTCGAAATTCATATTCCACGTCCCTCGCCGGGCCGAACGGTTGCGGCCCGGCGAAGGGAGTCAGGCTAGGCGAGTGACCAGCCGTCGCGGTAGGAGCGACGGAGGAACGGATCCGCTTCGGGTAATCCGACAGCCCGGATGTTCTCGGCGTCCCACTGGATCTTCTTTCCCACTCGGAAGGCAACGTTGCCGAGGTGGTTTGCCTCCGTCAAAGGTCCGGAATAGCCGAAGTGGCAGGTCGTCGGTGCTCCGGTCTTGCAGGCGTGAATCCACTCTGCGTGGTGCCCAAGCGATTTGGGAATCGTCTGCGGTGGGGGCTGGAAGTCTCGATACTGCCTTTCAGGCAGCAGCGTGTGCTTGCTGTAATCGGCCAGCAGAAGGCCGGAGTCGCCCACGAAGAGCACCCCGTTTGACCACTGGGGAATCGTCCCCGACTTCAGAATCTCCGGCTTGATTGTTCCCTGGTACCAGGTCAGAGTCAGGCCGGGACGGTTGCCACGCGGCCCGTACGTGTAGCGGGCCGACATGGATGCCGGTGCAATCTCCGGGTGCGGTTCGGGGCCGTCTGCCTCGATCGTCAGGGGACGGTCAAGATCCAGCGCCCAGAAGGGAAGATCGATCCAGTGACTGCCCAGATCGGACATGGTCCCGTTTCCGAAGTCCCACCACCGGTACCACTTCGGTCCGGGCAAGTACACGTCGTTGTAGGGTCGAAACGGCGCAGGGCCGATCCAAAGATCCCAGTCGACGTCGGCCGGCGGAGTCATGCTTTCGGCCGGGCGCTCGCGAACGAAGACGATGTCGTTGTGGAGTCGGGCTTCCTGCTCGGTCTGGCGTCCCCAGGCACGCGAAACCCAGACGTGGGCTTCGCGAACCGGCCCGATGGCTCCAGACTGCACCAGTTCCACGACCCGGCGGTAGTTGTCGGTGGCGTGGATCTGGGTTCCCATCTGGGTCGCGACGCCCGCTTCCTGGGCTGCCTTGGTAATGATCCGGGCTTCATTTACGTCGTGGCTGAGAGGCTTCTCGCAGTAAACGTGCTTCTTCATCTTGAGGGCGGGAAGTGTGGCGAAGGGATGAGTGTGCTCCGTCGTGCTCACGACCACGGCGTCGATGTCGGAAGCGTTGTCGTAAAGCTTCCGAAAGTCCCGGTAGGTTCGAGCACCGGGAAATTTCTCGTGGGCCCGGTCGAGATAGGTGGAGTTGACGTCGCACAAGGCGACGATGTTTTCGGACGAAACGTTCTTCAGATTGGAGGCTCCCCGGCCGCCGACGCCGATGGCGGCGATGTTCAGCTTGTCGTTGGGTGATCTCGCGCTGATGATGGCGGGAAACCCCACGGCCAGTGAACCGGCGGCTACCCCGTACTGAATGAAGTCTCGCCGAGTGACTTTGGAACGGACGAACTTTTCTTTTGAGGACATATAAATCTGATCGTAAGTCGGTTGTGCCTCCGGGTCAAATTGTAAGTGGGAAAAGGGTCGGGACGGACCCTCGCAACGCGGATCGCCAAGGGGTACACTGCTGCAAAGGAATCAGGTGGAGTAGGCTTGAACCAGACTCCTGCAACGTTGACCTTGGAGGCGCGTTCTTGACGAGGAGTACCAAGCTGCGACGTGGAGGCGAATAGAGCATGAAGACAGTTTGTCGCATCCTGATTCGGGGATTCCTTGTTCTGCTGTTGAGCGGGCTGACTTCGACCTTGGCTCATGCTTCTTCCTTTCCACCGAGCAAGTTGCCCCAATACATCACGCGACTGACCGATTTTGGAGAACGCCCCGACTGGTCCCTGGACGGCACTAAGATCCTCTACCTGACCGAGGCAGGCGGAGACGTATTTGAAATCGACATCCGAACCCGCCAGACCAAGCCGATCTCGCTTCATTACCAGCGCCCGGAGGGTTGGGGGTATTACCGGGCCCTCTACCTGTCCAACGGTGACTACTTGCTGACCGGGGGACCGAGCCGTCAGGAGACCTACCTGCAAATCCTCGACAAGAGCCTGACAAGACCTCCGAAAGTGTTCAAGGATGTGCTGGTTGCCGAAGGGTGCGCGGTTTCCCGTCAGCAACTCAAGGTGGCCTGGACGGCAAAGCAGGAGAAAATCTGGGTTGGGGACATTGTCTATCGGAACGGCGATCCCGTCTTGTTGCATAGGAAGCAGGTCGTCGACAACCGCGACGTGGTGGTTGACGGGATCCAGTATGAGGGAATGGTCGAACCGCAGAGTTTTCGACCGCCGGATGACAGGGAGTTGATCTGGTCCCAGTACGGGATGACCGACAGCGGAGTCTTCACGGCGGAGGTTATGGGCTGCGACCTGGAGTCGGACAAGCTCATCAACTACTCCAAGGCTCCGAATCAGTACGACGAGCCGGAAGGGGTCTTTCCCGACGGCGAGTACACGCTGGTTGAAAGTGATCGCCACCACCCGATGGGAACCGCCTACATCGACATTTATCGTCTGAAGCTGGACGGGACCGGACGGGACCTCGTCCGGTTGACCCATTTCTCCGACGTGCCCGGTTTTCGGGCGTCCAACCCGGTCGTGCGAGATGACGGTTTGATGTTCGCGTTCCAGGAATCGCGCGCCGACTCCCCTCCGGGAACTGGAGACGGGATCTACCTGTTTGACCTGGTCAAAGCCGGGCTGGCGCAACCCGTAAGCGATGAACCTGGCTCGAAATCGACCCAGACGCCTCGTGATTCGCCGGCAAACCACCTCGAACTGAGGTGACTCGGGAGATGGTCCGCTCTTCGCTGCGGTCAGCCCCGCCCCCGCGCCCTTGTACGGATCTTCAGAGAGTGAAACTGGGCCGGGCGGAGACCGGACCTGGCACTCGGCCGGTGTTCAGAACGCGAGTGTGAGCGAGCGCTACTGCGCGCCCACAGGCGCGCATTGTCAGGAGGGTGAAAGTCCCTCCCAGGCCAGAGCTCTCCGGGCCTGTAACCGAATGTTACTGCGCCGTCGTGAGACGGGGTGGGGGGCACAGGAGGTGAGTCACCGGTCCGTACGCGAGGAACTCGATTCGGCGATGTGTCTGGGCGAGCCTGCAGTGGAATGGCGAAGCCTGATCCGAAAGGACGGTTCTTCCTCTATATGGGTAGCTGTCAAAGAGAGAAGGGCGGGACATGGCGTGGTTGGAGACGGAACGGCGACAGAAGGCAATGCGACGCGAGCGTGGGGAGACCTGCCCACCCGGGAGAGGGTCGGACAGGAGTCCGAGTCCTCATAGTAGTGATGAAGGTCCTGTAATGGGACTGGAGCGAAGGGGGACAGGAAGGTGGAGACGAGACGACATGGGCAGCGAAGAGCAACCGACGGCAGTGTCTGAGACTAAACAAGTCGGAGAAGCCGGGTCCCGGTGGGACTGGGCGGAACGCAGCGTATGGACGGATCGGATGTTGAAGGCCCTGGAAACGGGAGTGAAAGGAGGAGCCTGGTTCAGCCTGATGGACAAGGTCTACGGTCGACGCAACTTGGGGGCGGCCTTTGCGAAAGTGAAGGCCAACCGGGGAGCGGCGGGAGTGGACCATGTCACGGTCGAGCAGTTCGACAAGCGCCTGGACGAGGAACTGGAACGGCTGCACGACAGCCTCAAGAACGGGACCTACCGCCCGCAGGGAATCCGTCGAAGCTATATCGACAAACCGGGCAGCCGCGAGAAGCGGCCGCTGGGGATTCCGACGGTGCGGGATCGGGTAGTGCAGACGGCACTACGCAATGTATTGGAACCGATCTTTGAGGAAACGTTCGCCGTGCGAAGTTTTGGGTTTTCGTCCGGGGCGCGGATGCAAGGATGCCTTACGGCAGGTGCAGCAGACGATCCAGAGCGGCCACTATTGGGTGGTCGATGCGGACATCCGCAGCTACTTTGACCGAATCTCCCACACCCGGCTTCGGGAGGAGATCCAGGGACAAGTGGCGGATGGACGCGTGCTGGAGTTGCTCGAGGCTTTCCTGAAACAGGAGATCTTCGAGGCGCTGCGGCACTGGACGCCGGAGGAAGGCTGTCCGCAAGGGGCGGTCATCAGTCCACTACTGGCCAACGTCTATCTCAATCCACTGGACCACCGGATGGAGCAAGCCGGTTTCGTGATGATCCGGTATGCCGATGATCTGGTGATCCTATGCCGAAGCGAGCAGGAAGCCCGCCGGGCGT
The DNA here is from genome assembly GCA_963777605.1 of uncultured Acidobacteriota bacterium. Classification (GTDB taxonomy): domain Bacteria; phylum Acidobacteriota; class UBA6911; order RPQK01; family JAPXNP01; genus CAVZRV01. The sequence goes on along the minus strand of CAVZRV010000011.1, from coordinate 298,979 downwards.
GGCGACTGCTGGCGGAGTGGATGGAGGCGGTGGGGCTGGAATTGCATCCGGAGAAGACCCGAATCGTGGATCTTCACGAGGACGGGTTTGACTTCCTGGGGTACCACTTTCAAGCAGGCAGGTCCGGACTGCCGCGGCTGGTCAAGTATCCTCGGAAGAAGAGCATGCAGAAGCTTCGCGCCAATCTGAAGCCGCTGACCAAGCGGGCGAATGGGCGGAGTCTGGACGCGATCATCCGACTTGTGAATCTGCGACTGCGGGGCTGGTTTGGCTATTACAAACACAGTAACCGCCGTACGTTTGAGCAAGTCGATATCTGGGTGCGCGGACGGCTCCGAGCCATTCTTCGCAAACGCCACGGTCTCCGCGGACGAGCGCGGGGTGCCGACTACCAACGCTGGCCCAACGCCTATTTCCGCGAGCGCAGGCTGTTCTCCCTGACTGCAGCCTACGACTCGGCCACTCAATCCTCTTCGAGGTGAACCACCAACTGGAGAGCCCGGTCCGGGAGAACCCGACGCCGGGTTCGGAGGGAGGGGTAGCGGACCAACCGCTATCCCTACCCCTAGCCGAACTCTCATCCATTGCCAATCCTGGATCTTGACTCCATCCCGCGGTTCCGGCCTCCGGCAGCACTTCGGTGACTTACCATCGTCCGGAGCCGCGCTCGCTGACACTCGCGTTCTGAAATCGGGGTATCCAGGATCCAGCCGAGAGCCACGGCTTCTGAGTTCTACCGCTCGCCCGAATCTCCGTTCAGACGCGTCCATATCGTCCAGGTCGTTCAACTCATCCAGATTGAAGTTTCAGAAGATGAGGCGGAGGCCGAATTGCAGTTCCCTTGGCCCGGTCGAGGTGCCCGAGCGAGCGCGGATGATGGCTCCGGTCGGATCCAGGGTCCCGTCTTCCGAAAAGATCTGCGATCCATCCTCGCTGTTGCTCGGCGGGTTGAGATTAGTGTGGTTGAAGAGGTTGAAGGCTTCCAGCCGAACCTCCAGCTGAAATTCGCCGGCCAGTGGAAGTCGTTTCGAGAGGGCCATGTCGTACGAAGCCAGTCCCGGGCCAATCAGGGTGTTTCGGCCGAGGTTGCCGCGAAAACCCTTGCCTGGAAACGCGAACGCTGACGGATTGAACCAACAGTCCGCCGTGCCCACTTGGCCACCCAGAGGGCACGAACCCGACATGGGGTCCCCGACCAGGTTGGGCCGAGCCCCATTGTCTTCGCTGCCGTCATTGTCCGGGTCGCCTTCGATCGACGGCGTGAAAGGGATCCCCGATGCCAGGTGGAGGATCCCGTTCAGGTTCCAGTCGGCCAGTAAGACCCTGGATATGCCGCTGAGTCCATTCCCGAAAGGAAGGGAGACCAGGTGACTCAGAACGAAGTTTTGCTGGACGTTGTAATCGCACAGCCCTTTGTCGCGGGCAAGATCGAACGGATCAAGGGGCCGAGTCTGGCCGAATTGTTGTTCCTGCCTGCCCCCGGTCCCTGAGGCTTCGTCCAGGCATCGCGAAAAGGTGTAGCTGGACCAGAAACCGATGCCCCGCTCGAATCGTCGTCCGAACTGGACCTGGAGCGAGTTGTACCATGAGTTGATGCCCTGGAAGAGGGTCCTTACCGAGCCAAAATTCGAGTTCTGGCGCTCGTTGCTCGGAAAGTAAATCGTACCGTCCGGAAGCGTCTCTCGTAACGCCAGGTTGGTGTCGGCCCGGCCGAACAGGTTGACTCCCCGGCTTCCGACGTAGGCGACGCTGAGGCTCGCGAGTCGTCCCAGTGCACGCTGGAGATTGAGGTTGTACTGCATCACATAGCTGCTTCGCAGCCCATACTGGATCGCCTCGGTGTCCTGGGCTCCGGAGGGTGACGAAAAGAGGCTGGGATCCAGAGGCAACGAGGCTACCGTGGCACCCCCGGGCCACTCTCCGGCATTCAGGTAGGTCGTTTCGACAAATGGGAGGGACCGGAACACCTGGCTGCGGTAGATATGGAACAGCGGCTGATCGTGGAAGATCCCGAACCCGCCTCGAAGGACTGTCATGCGAGTGCCGAGGAAGTCCCAGGCGAACCCGACTCTAGGGGAGACGTTGCCGAGGGTTGGGTTATCGAACAGCTCCCGGCAGCAAACACGCGGCAGCGCAGCTTGGGGATCGGCATAGCGTTCTTCCGCCACAACCAGAACGGCCTCGGGATCGAGGTAGTCGGTCAAGTTGGAAACACGCCCCTCGACTTCCCGAGGCGTCGTCACGAATTCCCAACGAACTCCGCCGAACAGGGTCAGCGTCGGGCTCACCCTGAAGTCGTCCTGCAGGTAAGCCCCGAAAAGGGACTGTCGAAAGCGCCGTTCAAAGTCGGATCGGGCGGAAGCTCCCTCAATCCGACGCGGCTCGTCGCCAAGCATGTCAATCAGGTTGCGAAACTCGAGGCGTCCCCGGGTACGGCTTTCCGACAGTCCGTCGTAGTGGAAGCGCTCGAAGAGTAATCCGACCTTGAGAGTGTGGTTGCTTCGCACCAGCGACAGGTTGTCGCTCACTTGGAGAGTTTGGTTGTGGAACGACTTGGGGTCGGTCCGGTCGGTTCCCACCTCGGTCAGAGCAGGGAGGCCGCTTCCGGCGGTGACTCGAAGGGAACCCAGTTCGCGCCCGGCTATGAAGGGGATATTTCGATCAGACGGAGGTTGGGGCACCTGCTCTTCGGGAGCGCTTCGGTTGAATCCCAACAGAAACTCGTTGACCGAGCCCGAACTCCCACTGTGGGTTTCGGCAACAGTGAACAGGTGACGTGCGTTGGTCGCCAGATTGGGATAGTCCGGATACAGCACCGGAAGAACGTAGGTCGATCCGGAGTAGAGGTAGCGCCCAAACAGCGCGTCTGATTCAGACAGGACGTGATCAACACGGAAATTGGCGAAGTCCTCGTTGGCCCGGCGGTCGAGGATTCCCCGGTACTCCGCGATGTGGCTACCCGGAACGACTTCTGGCCCGGTCGGTAGCGGGTATAGTCGCAGGAGGGGGGCGACTGTGGAGCTAAGGTTCACGCTCCGATCGGCAGCCGGAAAAAAGATCGAGTCGCCGGCTGCCGCTTGCAGCACCTCTTTGTCGGGAACGTAAGCCAGTTGCGTGACTCCCCTGGATTCTCGCAAACCCTCGTAGCTGCCGAAGACGAAAGTCCGGTCTTTGACCAGGGGAAAGCCTGCGGACCCACCGAACTGATGCCTTCGGAACTCCGGTTTGGCAGTGTCGAAGAAGCTGCGGGCATCCAGGTTGTCATTTCGGTGAAAGTAGAAGATCGATCCGTTCAGGTCATTCGATCCCGAACGGGTAACGATGTTGATTACTCCCCCGGCTGCTCGGCCGTACTCCGCGCTCAACGTGTTGGTGGCAACCCGGAATTCCCGGATCGTCTCTACCCCGGTCAACTGTCCGTTGGCTCCAGCCGGGGTGTTGTTGAGCGAGTCTCCCGAATCGGTGCCGTCAATCGTGAACAGGTTTTGGTTGGGTCGGGAGCCCGAAATCGAGATCTTCTTACCGAAGCCCACGTTGATGTCCCGGGTGCTCCCCCGGCTTTCCAGAACGCCGGGAACGAGCAGCGCGAGTTGAGTCAAGTCGCGGCCGTTCAAGGGTAGTTCAGTCGCTTCGGGGCCCGTGATCACCCGACTCAGGGTCATCGATCCAACGTCGGTAACGGGAGTGTCAGCGTAAACGGAAACGTCCTGTGACGTCAGGCCCATCTTTAGAGTCAGGTCCAGGATCAACTCCTGGGCGACGTCAAGGGTCACTCCGGTAATGGTTCCGGAAGTGAGTTCCTGAAAGTTGGCCTTCAACTCGTAGGTTCCGGGCTCGAGGCCCGCGAACCGGTAAACTCCCAGTTCGTTGCCGCGCGTGTGCCAGACCCTTCCCGTTGCCGCGCTGTTCAGCGTTACAGCCGCTTCCAGAACGCGGCGGCCGTCGGAATCGAGGACAGTTCCCGAAATACTTCCGCTGGCTCGCTGGGCGTCAGCCGTAGAAATGAGAAGGGTGCAGGTAATTAGGAGGCGGCAGGCACCCGCGCAAAATCGACTCATAATTTGATGTTCTTCACCACCTGCGCAGGCTGAGCTGATGGAGCCGGACGCTCAGCGCCTCCGCTCGTACCCGGCACGATGGATTTTGGGGGCCATTCTGGTCGGCGCAACGGAAAATTGCAAGCCCCGGAATAGATCCTCGTGTGCTGGAACCGCCGGAGTGGAAGCCGCTAGAATATGACGACTTGTGGGGCATCGACCGGAAACCACCGCTTTTGACCATGCCTGACTGGGAGGCCTGCTGGAAGGTGATCGACAGAATGGAGTCCCGAACAGATCGGCGGCGCTTCCTTTCCATGGTGGTGCCATGTTTTGCGGTGCTGGGGACTGTCCCCCGGCCCGTTTCGGGATGGGCAGGTGCGCCTCGTCCATGCGGGCTTCCCGAGTCTCGGTCCCTGCGCTGGATTATTCCGAACGCGGTCGGCGGCAGTTCAGACACGTTCTCCCGGATGTTGCAGCCCTTCCTGGAGCGCCGGTTCGGGCTGGTGATGCGTCCTCACAACATTCCGGGAGCCAGCGGAATCGTTGGTGCCCGGAGCCTTAAAATGGCTCCTCCTGACGGCATGACTCTGGGAATCATGAGCGCGCCGGGACTACTGGCAGCCTTCTTGAGCGGGACTCCAGGCTGTCCGGACCCGCTTGCCGACTTCGAGTTCCTGTGCCGGATCGCCCGGAGCCGTCATGTCTGGGTGTCGGGATCCAGGTCCCAAATCAGTAATATCGATGCGGCTCTCGACATCGCCCGGCGTCGGCCGCTGGTTTTCGGGTTGAACAATGTTGGGGGTGTCAGTTTCATTGACGCCGCGGTAACCTCTCACTTGCTCGGAGTCGATGTTGTTTTCGTTTCGGGCTACGGGGGCAGCCGAGAGACGAGCCTTGCGGCGATTCGAGGAGAAGTTGATCTGGTTGCCTTGAGCTGGGAATCACTCGCTGACCGCATTGGGAACCGCGAGCTCAATCCAATCTTGTTAATCGACGACGACACCCACGGCCTGGACGGCGTTCCCCCCGATCTGCCTGTCCTTGGAGGTAGTTCGGGAGTCTTGGCCACCCGCCCGGTAAATCCGCGGGTTGACCGGCAGCAGTTGCTCAGGGACGGTCGAGCCTTGATTCGGTTGATCGGGGCAGGGCGGGTCATTGCGGGTCCCGCAGGCCTTTCCTCGGATCTCAGGGACTGTCTCGAAGCACAATTACTCGAGACGCTTCGAGATTCGGGTTTTCTCGGGGTCGTGCAGAAGGGGGATCGCTCGATCGATATCGGCACGGGCGCCGAGGCCCGTGCCGATATCGTGGATGCTCGAGAGAGAGTTGACCGCTTTCTTCCCGTTTTGGCGGCGGCACTGGACCAGGTCCGTGGTCTGAGACCGCCGCCGCGTTCGGGGGGGGCATGATGGATCCGATCCTCCAGGCCGCCTGGGACGGTTTTGCCGTCGTATTCAGTTGGCCCAACATTCTCTACCCGGTGCTGGGGACAGTCCTTGCGATGGGAGTGGCAATGATGCCGGGTGTCAGTGGACTGACCCTGATGGCTCTAACGATCCCGTTCACGCTCTCCTGGGAACCGGTGCCCATCATGCTGCTTTTCGGGGCGTTGCTCGGCGGTGCCACCTTTATGGGATCGGTCACGGCCATCCTGGTCAACATCCCGGGAAAAGCATCCAACGCCGCAACCGTTCTGGACGGTCACGCCCTGGCGAGGATGGGACATGCCAAGACGGCGATCGCCTGTTCGGCACTCTCCTCGGCGCTCGGATCGAGCTTCGGCATTCTGGTTCTGATCATTCTGATCCCTTTCTTTGGGGATGTTGTCCTCAGTGTCGGTCCTCCTGAGTTTCTGGTGTTGATTATCTGGGGCATGGTGACGCTGGCTTTCGCCAGCCGGGGCTCGTTCATCAAGAGTCTCGCGATGGTCGGCCTGGGCTTTCTGCTTTCGACGGTTGGACTCGACCCACGTACGGCTGAGGCCCGCTTTACCTTCGGAAGCCTCTACCTCCAGGACGGGATCGGCATGATCCCCTTCTTTCTGGGGGTTTTTGCGATCGCCGAGACCATCTTCCTGGCCGCCTCGGGACGGAGGACGATTTCGGGCAAGGAACAGATCGAAGAACTGGGGGGCAGCCTGATAGAGGGAATGCTCGCGGTCTTTCGGAACTTTGGCCTCTTTCTCAGAAGCTCGGTAATCGGAACTATCGTCGGAATGATTCCAGGGATTGGCGGCACCGTGGCCAGTTTTGTGGCCTACGGCCACGCGATGCAGACCGCTTCTCAACCCTCCCGTTTTGGTGAAGGCGACATCCGCGGAGTACTCGCGTCTGAAGCTGCGAACGACGCTAAAGATGCCGGGGCACTTGTGCCTACGCTGGCATTTGGGATCCCGGGTGGAGGGGGCACCGCCCTTCTCCTTGTCGCACTGACCCTACATGGAATGGTGCCGGGGAAGGAACTGCTCACGTCCGATTTGAGCCTCGTTTTCGTTCTGGTCTGGTCGCTCTTCCTCTCGAACTGGCTGACGTCGCTGATCGGCGTGGCCATGGTCAACCCGCTTGTCCGGGTTACGGTCCTTCCGACCCAGGCCTTGGTGCCCTTCATGCTCGTGCTCTCACTGCTCGGTGCTTACCTGAATCAGGGTGAATTTGCAGACATTCTCACGGCGGTAACATTCGGTATCTTTGGCTATTTCTGCAAGCGGGAGAATTGGCCGCGGATCCCACTGGTGATCGCCTTCGTTCTTGGACCTCACCTGGAGCGGTACTTTCACATTACGGCCAGCCTTTACAGCTTGGACCGGATCAGTTTTCTGAACCGTCCCATCCTCCTGGTACTCCTCGGGTTGTTTCTCGCGAGCCTTCTTCTTGCCGCTTACGGCGGACGCGAGCGAAGAAAGGAGCGTCCGTGAGCGGGGCCCGAATCAGGCCGATGACTGTCGTACTCGCATTGTCCGCCGGCTTCTTTCTGGTCTCTGGCGTCGCGCTGAGTCCGGTCGGGCGATTCCTCCCTGCGCCGGTGTCGGTGCTGACCCTGGGTCTGATCGTGATCCAATTCTGGCGCGAGTTGTCCGGCCGGGGCCAAGCGGCCGTCGCCCACAAGCCAGGGTTTCTGGTCCCCAATGGAGAGGTCGTCGAAGTCTTCGCGTCCTTGTTGGCGCTGGTGATGGGAATCTTCCTGGCCGGTTTCAGTTGGGGTTCGTCGCTCTTTGTTGGCCTCTTTCTCCGTATTCGAGCAAGGTCCAATTGGACGACCGCGCTTTTCGCCGCGGTTCTCCTCTGGGGATTTCTCGCCGGTTTGGTTGAGAAGGGACTGGGAGTCACTCTGTACGGAGGGTGGCTTTTCGGGCCGCCGGGATAGGCTGCTTCCTTCCGCCGAAGTGGTCAGGACAGTCGCTTGGCCACGTGGAGCGTCATGAGCTTTCCGCGGGCAGTCCACATAGGCGCCTCACGACGAACCCGCAGCGTGCCCGCCTGTCCCCAGATGCGCTTGGCCGCCCCGGCCGCGACGCTGCTCCGTGAAAGCGATTCAAGTACCGTCTGAACGACGAGGCTCTCATCAACCTCCCCGACTCCCGGGTGGACCAGCAGGCTGATCCGTGTGAGCCCGTTCTCGTCCTCTTGCTCCATCAACTGGTAGTCGAGAGAACTGCCTCCGAATTTTGTTGGAAGCACCTCTTCCAGGATCCGAACCATCTCGCTGCCGACCAAGGTGACCCCTTCGCCGGTCAATTTACAGAAACTGTGGATTTCCCGAAGGTGTAGATCCAGCCCGAGTTTCCCGAGCGGGCAGCCGCAGTCCCGTTTTTCGAGGATTCCATAGTCGTCGATCTCCGTATTCAACAGGATCCGGGGAGTTGTCGGCATCAGGGAGGTCAGGTAGAAGGCATCGACGTCGATCTCGGTGCCCGGGACCCGGCGGGGCCGCTGGATTACGGCACAGATTCCCTTCAGCAGGTGCACGTCATTGTGATCGAATGGGTTGGCACACCCCATGGCCAGGCGCCCGGCCTCGGAGAACCCGTAGCTCGTGAAGATGCGCGCTCCGGTTCGCGTGATCCCTTTGACCTTGGCAGGAGTGACCGATTCACCCGCAATGCGGAAAACGCAGCCGTTCAGGTCCAATCCCCGTTCGTAGGCAGCAAGGCCGATCCGCAGCGCACGGCTCACCGGAGCCAACAGCAGGCATCCACCACGTTCCCGGATCGTCTGAGCCGCCCATTCGGCGATTACCTCGCCGTGATCGAGATGGACCGGTTCGGGCCAGGGGATGGCGACTCCGACTGCCCGTCCGACGAGGACTGTGAAGTAGGTGGCCAGTTTGTACTTGAAATGGCCTCGCCCGAGATCTCCCGGCATGACCGGCGTGAACCAGCGTTCGGGACCATGTCCAAAGCGGTTGGTCCGAAGCACATTGTCTATGCCGCTCCCATCCGGGAGCACACCTCTCCAAAGGGCTTTCGGTAGATCCAGCACGCCGTGGGCGTTGTAGGTAAGCATCTCGTGGGCTGCGACAACAGAAAGGTGTTCGAGGTCGTGACCGACCCGCGTTCCGACGCCCGTGGATCCACCGCTCTCGGAGTAGTAGTGTTTTCTGAGATGAGGGTTGTCGAATGCCCGGGCCCGGACGCCGACCGGAATTTCCCGCCCATTGCGCACGAGCGGCTGGCGTCCTTTGAATTCCTCGAAGGTGACGTAGACCCCGGCATCTCGCAACTGGCTCAGCGCCTCTTCCAGCCCCTTGGAGGAAACCAGTTTGACCAGGTCCTCGTATCCGCACGAGGCCATTTCGAGCATGATCCGGTAAGGACTCCCGGGGTTCCCGAAGACAGCCCGCTTCACCAGACGGAGGAAGTTCTCCTCGCGGGTGCGAATCAGCCTGGTTACGGTCTGCTCGGCCTCGTTCTGGGTGATCGGGTTGCGAAGAAATCCCGGAAGGCCACGGGCAAAGCGGGCATAAAGCCTCAGGTCGTCCAGCAACTCCATGTTTCCGCAATTCTACTCTGCTCTTCGCGTTCCGGGAAGGAAATCCGTGACACGCACCGATTTCCGTTCTAAGCTGCTAAGGATAAAGGATAATTCTTATGGTCTGGTACGAATTGACGGGATGAAACACTCATCGGACAGTGGGGTTCCCATCTTCTCTCGTTCGCCCGGGCCGGGAGCCATCGGCAACCGTTGGTCTCTGAAAACCTGAATCCTTTCAATAAAGAAGGGGCATTTCCCAGGCAGCGCAACGTATAATTGGTCGCAAGCATGAGCAGTGGCAAACCTGCAGCCCTTTGGTTCTTTGCACTGATCTTGTTCCTGAAGTTTGGCGTATTGAATTCAGCAGGAATTCAAAGAGAGGGCGATTCCGTCGCCCCGAAACCGGAGCAAGGGCCGCGCAATGTTCTGCTTCTCAACTCCTATCACGTCGGCTACCCCTGGACCGACGACCTGGTATCGAGCATTCTCTCCTCGCTGAAGGACTTTCCGGCCGAGGTCCAAGTCTGGACTGAGTACCTCGATGCTAAACGGTCTCAAACCCAGGATTCGAATTACCTGATTTCGTACCTTGCGGAGAAATACCAAACGACGCGTTTCGACCTGATCATATCGACCGATGATGCAGCTCTCCTGTTCCTGCTTCGTCACCGCGAGTCCCTGTTCGGCGATGTCCCGGTCGTGTTCTGCGGAGTCAACGACCTGAACCTGATCCGGCAACTTCCTCGTCAATCCTATACCGGAGTGGAAGAAGTTTTCGACAGTTAACCCATCCTCGATCTCACTTTGAAACTCCATCCCGAAACTTCACGGGTTGTCGTTATTTCCGATAACTCGGTCATTGGTCGTGAACAACGAGACACCTATGAGCGAGTCGCCCGGGAGCGCGATGGACTCCCGTTCGAGTTTCTCGACGGCAGCAAACTCACCCTCGACGAGATACTCCCCAGACTTGAAGCGGTCCCCGCCGATTCCCTGGTGCTCACGACCGGGTTCACGCGGGACGCCTCGAACCTCTACTTCCCGGCAGAACGCGCTCATCGCCTGATCGCGGAAGCGAGTCCGGCACCGGTTTACAGTCCGTCGATCAGTGACTTGGGCCAGGGAATCGTTGGCGGAAGTGAGAATGGCGGTTTCGAGCATGGAAAGCTGGCGGGCCAACTGGCCCTCCGCGTCTTGGGAGGGACACTCCCCAGCGAGATTCCGATTGCCGAGGATTCGGAGAATCACTACGTGTTTGATGCCAATCGGCTGGAGGACTTCGGAATCGATCTTTCGCTGATTCCGCCAGACAGTCGAATTGTGAACCGGATCCCCAGCTTTTTCTCGGAATACGCCCGCTTTTTCTGGCTGGGCCTCGGAATCCTGGGATTGCAGTCGGGGGTCATTATTCTGCTTGCGGTGAACATCGGTCGCCGTCGCCGTGCGGAAAATGAAGTGAAATCGGCAACCCGCCGAATTCAGAACTTCGTGAGTTCATCGCCCCTGGGTGTTCACCTCTATCAACTGCAGGATGATGATCGTCTGGTCTTCGTCGGCGCGAACCCGGCCGCGGACAGGATTCTCGGTGTGGACAACTCGCAGTTCATCGGCAAGACCATCGAGGAGGCTTTCCCGGGAATTGCCGAAACCGACGTCCCAGACGGTTACCGGGAAACCGCGATCAAAGGCAGACCCTGGCAATCTGAGCAGGTCCTCTACGATGACGCTGGGATCAGCGGAGCGTTTCAGGTCACGGCGTTCCAGACCTGGCCTGGGGAAATCGCCGCGATGTTCCTGGATGTCACAGAGCGCAGGAAGGCCCAGGAGGCGCTTCGGGAAAGTGAAGAACGGCTCCGGCTGGCTGCACGTTCCAGCCGGGTGGGAGTATGGGAATACGAACCTGACGGCGACCGGCTCGACTGGGATGATCTGATGTTCGAGCTGTACGGCGTAGATCCGGCGCAATCGGAAACGGGCCTGGCCCGCTGGGAAGGTCGAATTCACTCGGCAGACTTGAGTCGAGTACAAGAGGAGCTCAGAACCTCATTGCAGAACGCCGTGCAACCCTTCGACCTGGAATTTCGAATCGTGAGGGCACGGGACGGCAACATCCGGCATCTCCGATGCCTTGCAGGGGTGATCCGTGACTCGGATCGCAACCCGGTTCGTGCCATCGGGACCACCTGGGACATTACCGAACGCAAGTTGGCCGAGGAAGCACTGCGGGTCTCGGAAAGCCGTTTCAGAAGCGTCATCGAGCAGTCGAACGACGCGATTTACATACTTTTTGAAAGTCGTTTTGATCTGGTGAATCGGCGTTTCTGCGAACTGACAGGGGTTACCCCAGAAGAGGCCCGGTCCGAAGACTTCAGTTTCTGGAGCCTCCTGGCGCCGGAAAGCGTACCGCTGGTCCAGGAGCGCCAGGAAAAACGGGCCAAGGGCGAAGAGGTGGCCGACGTTTACGAATTCGAGATTCTCTCCCGGTCTGGGAAGCGGGTTCACGTGGAAGCGTCGGTCACAGAATTTGAATACCAGGGCGGCAAAGCGATTCTCGGAATCCTCCGCGACGTTACCGAACATCGGAATCTCGAGTTGCAGCTCAACCAGGCGCAAAAGATGGAATCGATTGGTCGGCTGTCCGGGGGAGTCGCCCACGACTTGAACAACCTGCTCACCCCGATCATCGGATACGCAGAGATGCTGTCCAGCGACGCGTCGGTGTCCCCGTCCACGCGGGATTCCGCCGGCGAGATCGTCCGGGCTTCTTTTCGCGCGCGCGACCTCGTGCGCCAGTTGCTTGCGTTCAGTCGTCGGCAGACCCTCGAGTTCCGGTCGATCGACCTTGGGAAAATGATCCTCGAGTTTGAGAACCTGCTCCGACGCACGGTGCGGGAAGACATTGGCATTGAACTCCGCCTTGCTTCCTCCCTGCCGACGATTCGGGGAGACCGGGGGCAACTGGAGCAGGTGATCATGAACCTGGTGATCAATGCTCAGGATGCCATGCCGGACGGCGGGACGCTTTGGATAGAAACCGCGACGGTCGATCTTGACGAGGAGTACGCGGGAAGGCACACGGCCGTGACACCCGGGCGACATGTGTTGCTTGCGGTCAGTGACACCGGACATGGAATGGACGCCGAGACCTGTTCGAGGATCTTTGAACCCTTTTTTACGACCAAGGAAATCGGGCGGGGAACCGGCCTTGGACTGGCCACCGTTTATGGGATCGTGAAACAGCACGGCGGCAACATTTGGGTCTATTCAGAACTGGGGGAGGGAACGACCTTCAAGTGCTATTTCCCTGTGGCAGATGTACCCGAGCCTGGAGCGTGAACCGTCTCGACCGACGGTGCCGACCGATCTTGGCGGCAATGAGACCATCATGATCGTGGAGGACGAGAAACAGGTTCGGCAACTCGCGGCCGCGATCCTCGCCGCCGCGGGTATTCGGTGCTGGAGGCTGAAGACGGCACCGCAGTGCCTCGATGTTCTCGCTCGCCACGAGGGGCGTTTGGACCTTCTACTCACGGACGTCGTGTTGCCTGGCCTGAGCGGAACCGAGATCTATCAGGAAGTCCTCCGGCAGTACCCCCGAGATCCGGGTGCTCTACATGTCCGGGTACACGCAGGATCGGGTCTCGAAACGAGGAATTCTCGACGACGGACTTGCGTTTATCCAGAAGCCCTTTTCGACCCAGGCACTGGCGGAAAAGGTGAGGCAGGTGCTTGATGAAGCTTAGGCTGCTCACGCCGGGGAAGGAGTCGCCGAACATTCTGCGGGACACGAGCAGGAACACCGCCATCACCCTTCACGCCCTCGGATGACTCGGGAATCGATCACGAGCGCCGGGCGGGCAAACGGTTGTGGTGCGATGGGACGAACGTGAGGAACAGTCGGCGGAGTTTCGGGCGGAAGGCGGGCCTAATGATGAATAGATCGTATTGGAATGCCTTCGAAATATATAGAGCCGTTGATTGGCGACATCCGGCTTCAACTGAGCCTGGTTGACGGAACGGAACTGCCCCCCGCCCTGGCATCATGGGAGGTGTCCGACTGAGTGATTGACAAGCTGATCGGAGGTTTCGACCGTCAATCAAGATCCCGGCTCAGCCGGAATATGTTACAAGGAAGCTGATCAGCGGACCGGCCCTTCCGAATGGCTTCCCGGATGTGGCAGTCTGTCGGAAGGGAAGGATTCATGAGCCGTCGGCTTCTGCGATTGGTGTTTCTGTTGGGTGTGTCTTCCTTCTGGGGATGTTCCTCGACTCCTGAACCTGTCCCGCGGGCCGTCGAACCCGATGTCAACCCCGGACTATTTTCTCCTGCACTGATGAAGGCGGAGGCGCCCGCGGAGTTCTCTGTCCTCGTCGAGACGACGAAGGGCGCTTTTACCGTCCGCTGCAACCGGGAGTGGGCTCCCTACGGTGTAGACCGCTTCTACAACCTGGTCAAGGCTGGTTACTTTGAGGATGTCGCGTTTTACCGGGCCATCGAGAGTTATATTGTCCAGTTCGGAACGCACGGGAACCCCGAGGTTACTCAAATTTGGGCTGAGGCCAAAATCCGAGATGACGAGCCCCAGCTTTCGAACGATCGTGGCACCATGTCTTTCGCCCAGGAAGCCCCGAATTCGCGCACGACACAGCTGTTCATCAACCTTGGCGACAACGCCGCCGACTTAGACAGCTTCGGGCTCGCTCCGATTTGCCGAGTTGTCGAAGGGATGGAAACTCTTGACTCGATATATACCGGATACGGGGAACTGCAGCCCAAGGGGGATGGTCCGAAGCCCAATCTGCTTCAGCGCCTCGGTAACAAGTACTTGCGCCGGGAGTTTCCGGAGATGGATTACATCAAAGACTGCAAGCTGATCAACTGAGCCCGCGTTCGGGCCGAGACAAAAAGGGGCGAGTTCGCCCGCCCCTTTCGGCGACAGCAACCAGACGCGGAGTCTATTTCTTTGCGCTCTCCATGGACGGACTCCAGACTTCCCAGACCTTTCCAACCAAATCCGGGCCCGGTTTGAGCGTAATGTCGCCCGGTTCCCACCCGGCCGGAGTTGCCTCGGCTCCCTTGGTGGCCCGAACATGTTGAAATGCCTGGATTTGGCGAACAGTCTCTGCAAGCCGGCGACCGACCGGCGGGGTCAGAACTTCCATGGCCTGGACAACTCCATCCGGATCGATGATAAACCGTCCGCGAAGCTCGATTCCCTGGTTCTCATCGAAGACTCCGTAGGCCTTTCCCACGTTGCCCGCCTGGTCTGATGCCATTGCGAAGGGAACGCCTCCGTCAACCATCTTCACCAGTTCGTGGTCGTTCCACATCTTGTGTACGAAATGACTGTCCACGCTGACCGAGATAACCTCGACACCCATTCCCTGCAGCACGTCGTATTTGTCGGCGACCGCCGACACTTCGGTCGCTCAGACGAAGGTGAAGTCACCGGGATAGAAGCAGAGCAGAACCCACTTCCCCAAGTGATCGGAAAGTTTCACATTGGTAAATCCGCCCTTGTAGAAAGCCGGGGCGGCAAAGTCGGGGGCATTTTGCCCAACACGGACGGCCATGATTTCCTCCTTAGAGGCGTCTTGCTCGACTGCCTGTTCCTTTTCGTGCTTTTCGCCCGTAACAGTACCCGTTATCCGAGCGCATCCTTGTGGCTGATCAGCCATCATTCCCTCCTTCCGGATAGGTTTGCTGTCCAGCCTCCATTATAGAAACCCACTCGATTCTTGACTACCGGTTCCGGCACGTCTCTAATTCGTATGGAAGTGCGGAACCGAGAGCTTCCCCTTTGAAACCCGGCAAGTCGGACGGAAGCGAACAGCTTCCGCCAAGGTGAACGACGGAAACTCATCTCCAACGCCGCTCAGATTTGGCTCCCTGCCGGCACTCGGCAGGCCTGAGAACCGTCTTCTGGGAAAGAGATTTCACCGGAACCGTCAGTCCACGGCTCGGTGACAGACGGGGGCCATCGGCTGAGGAGACGGAAGCTCTCGCTTCCTGATGCCGTGGGAGACATACCTCGCTGGGAAAAAGCTGAACCTGTCGATTCAGCACTCCAAAAGAGTTTCGGGCCAGATCGCGAAGACTGTGCTGATCTCACTTGACTCCACCAGGCAAACCTCGCGGACACAGGGACACTCCTTTTGCTCGCATCGCCAATCAGGGGCGGTCGTTGTGCGGAAGTCACTGCGGACGGAGCCGATGGCCTCGATTCAGATAATCGGTGCATATCTGAATCCTGGTTCGTAGAATCGCCCGTATGACACGCGGGTCCTGTGGGGTTCTCGGTTTCTGCCTTGCGTTCGCTCTCGGCTGCTCCTGTTCACAAGACATGCAGACGGGAAATGTCTCGCCAGAGGCATCCCGCCCTGCGAAGCCGGCGGCGAGCGAAACGCCTGATCACCTTTATCACCTTGGCTTGAATGCAAGTGGCGAGGCTGAGAAGGCGAGAATCTGGCAACAGCTGATTGATGAATACCCCGGGTACGCCAACATCAATGTCGCCTACCGCGGGCTGCTCGATTACTACGCGACCCACGATGTAAACAAAGGGGCCGAACTGGCCCACGCCGTCCTCGACGATGCCAAGCTCCTTGATCAACATCCATCGCTGCTTCTCGACGCGTGTGAGTTTCTCTTTAAGTCATCGAACCAGAAAGATCACCGAACTGAGCTGGCGGAAACGATCCTGGCGAAGCACTATCCGAACCACATCCTGTATGTCCGGTTCGGCAGCCATATGGTTGAAGAGGGTTTGCCCAACCTCGCCCTGCGCCTTTATGAGGAGGCTTTCAACGCGGCGATTCCCGAGAATATGCCCGGGGTTGCCATTAACGCTTATGGTAGACCGAGTGAAAGAGATTGCAGGCTGCGAGCGCTTCTGGATCGCGCCTACATTGCGCTGGAAATCTCAAAGCTCGACGTCCAACTCGGCTCAGAAGCAAAGGCAATCGATGTGCTGCAGCCGATTATCGAAGCCGTGGACGAAACAGCTTGGCCGAGCAAACTTCTCAACGAAGCGGAAGAGGATGCCTCCGAGATTCATCTATTGTTGGGAAACTTGTTCGAACAGCAGGGGAAGAAGGAATTAGCCCGGGAGCATTACCTCGAGGCGTTGATCCGATACCGGAATGACGCAGCCCGTGGAACACTCCTGGAGATGACGCCAGGCGGGCCCGATGCGTTGAGAGCCCTGGTGCTTGCCTTCAATCAGTCCGCTGGTGCGACATCCGTCGTTTCGTTGGAGGAAGCTCCTGCGAATCTGTCGCTCGATGAGGCGATTGCCGCAGCGCGTCGGCGTTACGCACGGAGTCTTCCGGAGTTCTCCTTCCGGACACTGGACGAGAGCAGTGTCGACCGATCGGATTTCGACGGCAGGGTCGGAGTTCTGGCGTTCTGGGCAACCTGGTGCGGTCCGTGTGTGAAGGAACTCCCCGAGGTGGAGAAGGTGTACCAACTCTTCAAGGACGATCCCCGGGTCCGCGTAATCGCGATCAGCCTGGACGAGCGGGATGGCTCAGTTCGGGATTTTCTGAAGAAGCGAAAGCTGACCTTTCCAGTCGTGCGAAGCCTGGACGCTCCTCGGCTTTTCGGGCTGGGAGAGATCCCGGCAATATACATCTCAGACGGTGACGGCATCATCCAGTACAAGCATGTCGGTTACGATGGATCCGGCGATCTTGCTGCCGGGGTTTCTGAACAGGTAAGGGGACTTTTGGGACTGCTGGCGGGGAGTGACCTCTGATAGAGTGGTCACTTCGATCAGGAAATTCTCAAACTCGAGTGGCCGGGTATTGTGTCTGAGGCGCCCAGGATCAGTGTGGGTCTCGGGATTCGGATTTGGCTCCTCAGGTTGAATCCCTTTCGGACTTTGTTAATCACATGGCGGGACAGAAAGCCGCGGTTGTGAGTCGATTCGACAGAGCCGCGGTCAGGTCTTCCGCCGGGTGAGTGAGGCTATTCGAGCCTCCACGCTGCCGTTTTCCCTGTTTCTGTTGCCAAATCAGCTCCGCCCCGGCGGCCTCTGTGGATTATTCAGACTGTGAAACTTGCCATAGGTTTGGGGACTACCCCATTGTCCCGGAGGGACATCTCGATTCCAGCCCAGAACTTCAAGTCCTGGGAAATGGGCTGTTCACGCGATTCCTCAAGCCCCGGAGGGGTGGCCGATGACTCCTGCCGGCGCGTCACGACCAACCATTGTCAGCCCGGATTCGGCCGTCCCTCCGGGACTAATTCTCTTTATGCTTCAACCGTTTTCCAGGAGTGAACTCCTGGGCTAAGGTGCGAAAAGCTCCTCCGGCGCTCCGGAAGCCGTGCTTGATTCACAAGTCCGCCCCCTCCCGGCAACGCTACCCCAGATCCCGCCAATTCATCCAGATCTTCCAATCTCCTCGAAGGGAAGTGACACGCACCGATTTGGAGCGTAAGTACTGGAAAACAAAAGATTCCGTGAGCGGTCTGGCACCAATTTCGAAGAATTCGGTGGAATCCTCACCGGAAGCCGGGCGGTTGCTCTGCCCGCCGTATCGACAGGGTGACTGACCTCCGAAAGAGCTCACGACGGATCACTTCATCGGACCGACCCTCCCAGCGATCCGCTGAAATGAGTGCCAGATCTTGATTGAAATAGTGAATTGACGGGGGTTTACGAGTCAATTATGTGCGTGTCACCGATTTAGTGACAGAATACCACTTCTGTGGGTCAATCAGACACATCCGTAAGTATCTCCTTGACCGTGGGACCAGTGCCCGCCGAAACCCAGGATGTGCTGTTATTCCCCCAAACGCAGCCACATAGACGATTCATTGAGTCCGAGGTGGACACTGGTACGAACAGTGCTTAACGTTTAGGTCATGGTGAAATCGCGGCCGTATTCATTTCTCGTTGCACTGGGCTTGTTCTCCATGTTCGCCGGAGCCGCTGAGATCCAGGCGGCCGCCATCTGGATTCCCCAAGTTGCCGAGGGGGCGAACGAGCCGACACATTCCGACGAGTACTTCGCCACCGAATTCATCCTGGTTAACCGAAGCCTGGATCAGTCCCAGGGGACAGCAGAGTTTGCGAGTTCAACCGACCTGATTACGGTCGTCATTCGGGTCGACGACAGCTACAGGAGTACGTTCCCAGTCCTGCCAGATCCTTAGGTGGGGTGGGCTGGCTTTATGATGAGAAACCAGGGGAGGGTCAGATTATGCCTGCTCAAGTTCGTCATGCTTCATGTCTTGCCCGGTTCAGACCGTCTGCACAATTCGGCCTGATTGCAAGCCTGGTGCTTTGGGCCGGAATCGGGGGGTGCCTCGGTGGAGAGAACTTCACCATTCGACCGCTCGTCCTGACCGGGGATCCCGCGCCGGGCACCGCGGGGGGCACGTTCAACCGCTTCGGCAAGTTCGACGTCAACGACCTGGGGCAGGTCGTCTTCGGTGCCACCGTCCTCAACGGTTCCACAACCGGGGGCGTCTTCCTTTTCGACGACGGGGAGATCCAGCCGCTCTACCTTTCGGGAGATCCTCTTCCCACCGGTGCAACCGATCTCAGCGTGCACGACCTGCGGATCAACAACCGGGGCCATGTCGCGATCCGGGCTCCGTTCGGAGGGGTCTTCCTCTACGCCGACGGGGCCTGGTCCACGGTCGTCCAGGTGGACTACGGTACCTTTACCGAGCCCACTTCGATCGCGGACTTTGCGCTGAATGACCTGGATCAGATTGCGTTTACCGGGGGCACGGCCAATAACGGCATCCGCCTCTTTCTTGCCTCGGACGGACAGTTCGCCTCCGTAGTCGCGACCGAATACCAGGACGTGGTCCCGACGGCCCTCTCTCTCAACCGCGAAGGTCAAATCGCCTTCGAAGAGCAGTGGGTGACCGGGCAGTTCAACTCCGATAAACCCGGCCTGCACATCAGCCTGTTTTCCGACGGAGAGGTGACCCGCGTCACATCGGTAGACGATCCGTTTTGGGGCGCCGGGTGCACCGATCCAGCGTGTGAGGTGCACTTCCAGGCTGACCTGGAGACCCGGTACTGAACGACGGCGGAGACCTGGTCTTCAGTGCCAGTCTCGACGATGGTACGACCAGCCTGTTCCGGTACAGAATCGCGGACAACAGCCTGGCGTCCTATCAAATCGGAAACCTTGCCGCGCCTCGATACGGGACGTTCGTAGACCTGGACCTGAACAATGCCGGGGCGGTGGCGTTTGCCGGCAACTGGGAAACCGGAACCGAGTTGGTCGGCGGTGCAGCGGGAAGCGTGCTTTATGCGGGGCCGAAAGGGTTAACCCGAATTGCGGGAGCGAACGACCCGATCCCGGGCTTGCCCGGCACTCAGTTCGGTTCCCTGTTTGCAGGACGCATTGCCCAGGTGGCCATGAACAACCTGAACGAGATCGTCTTCGCCCAAGCGGTCAAGGGTACCAAGGCAGGGGACGGCCTCTTCCTCGCCCAACCAGAGGCCGGTGCACCCTCGATGACCGAGAAGTTCACCGTCGTCGGCTACTTCGGAGTCGGTACCGACGCTCCCTCCCGGGCCTTTCACGTCAGCGGACCAAACGCGGTCTTCCGACTCGACCGCAGCAGCAACTCGGCCGCATTCATGCTCGTCCGAACCACCCAGACCGGCCTGCCGATCAAGTCTTTCGTGGTGGGAGTGAATGCTTCCGATTTCGGACAGGGAGAGTTCTTAATCAATGATCTGGGGCGGTACGTCGGCGGCAACGGTCGGCGACGACTGACGATCACTACCGGCGGAGACGCCGTATTCGATGGCGGTCTCGCTGCGACGAGTTTCTTTCAGACGAGTTCTCGGAACCTGAAGACGAACATCCTCCCGCTTTCCGACACGCTTCGAAAGACGATGAACCTGCGCGGTGTCCAGTTCGACTGGATGGATTCCGGAAAGCCCGGAATCGGCCTGATCGCTGAAGAAGTCGAGACGCTCTTCCCCCAATTGGTACTCCGGAATCCGGACAGTGTCCCCCAGGTGAACTATCGCGGGTTGCTGGTAGTGCTGATTGAGACCTACCAGGAACTTCAACGGCAGGTGGATGCCCTCGCCCGGCAAAAAGAACAGCTCCGGCAGAAACTGAATCAGCGCCGGAATTTGAAATAACCCGAATCCACGCTCTGTGAAGGGTTCAAATGCACCAGGAGACAAGAGAACCATGAGAATGGCAGGACTGGTACTGACGGCAATGTTCATTCTGATTGGGGACGGGTTCGGCGCGCCCTCAAGTCACCCGATTCAATACAATCTGGGGCCGCTGCGACCCTCTGACAGCGGAGTCAGGTCAAACGCGGTAGCCGTTTTGTTCCATGGATCGGCGGTGAACTTTTCAGTCGATCACCCGCGCGTGGGTTCACTTCGGCTCTGGTTGAAAGGACCGGACGGTAAAGAAATCGCCGACTCCGGCGTTCAGCCCGGATCGTCGGTTCAATGGGACTCGCTGTTGGCAGACTGGGTCGATAATCCCGAGGGTTACGTTCGCTACACCCTCCAGGCCTGGGACGACTGGTCGGAGCCGATCGGCTACAGTGTCGGAGAGATTCGGCTCTTCCCGTTCACTCAGCAAGCGCCCACTGCGGTGGCACTGGCGGTGGATCATCCGGGAGATTTCACGATCGGCGGGTACTTGGGCGTCGGAACGGACACCCCCGAACGCGCCGTCCACCTGAAAGGTCCGAATGCCGTGTTTCGAATGGACCGATCGGCGGACTCGGCGGCCTTCATACTCGTCCGAAACAACACCAAAGGGGAAATCCTGAAAACGTTCGTCGTCGGCGTGAATGCGTCCGATCTGAATGACGGGGAGTTCATCATCAACGACCTGGGTACGTCGGTCGGGGGTGAAGGCCAGCGCAGGCTGACCATCACCAACGACGGCGAAGCGATCTTCACGGGGACAGTCTCCGCGCGAGAGTTCTATCAGACCAGTTCAATCACCCGGAAAACGGATGTCCGAACACTTCCCGACGCGGTCGATAAACTGAAGCAGCTTCGCGGGGTGACGTTCGACTGGAAGAGTGACGGAAAGCCCTCACTGGGCCTGATAGCAGAAGAAGTGGCCGAGGTCCTGCCCGAAGTCGTGAATTTCCAAGGGGGACTCCCCAGGGGATCGACTACGGCGCCCTGGCCGCCGTCCTGGTTGAGGCCGCCAAGGCGCAGAAGGCACAGATTGACGCGCTTCAGCAGGAGATCAAGGAGATGGAAAAAGAGCTCGCGACGGAACGGAGCGGCCAAAAGTAGCGGAGCGGGTTCCCGCTTGTGAGTCTCGGAGACTCTCATCGGAGTCTCCGCTCCCTCAATTCCTGCCTGACCACAACCAGATCAACAGCTGCAAAATGGTGGCGACGCTCCCCTCCATTCTTCCGGGTTCTCAACTGCAGATTCCGGCACGTCTCCTGGTCCATCCGGAGTGCGCGAACCGAAAGGTTCCGCTTTGAAACCCGGCACGCCGCACGGAAGCGAGAGCTTCCGCCAAGGTGGCTGCCGAAGACGATCCGCCGCAGTCGCTCGAATTCGGCACTCTACTCGCACTCGGGCAGTCATGCTAACCGTCCCGTTGCGGAATCTCAGGTAAGCCCCGCCACCCTGCGCTGCGGAGATCACGCAAAGAGGTGAACCTGGGCCAACGGCGCTGGAGGAGCCGTCCGTTAAAGTCAAAGGTTTACCTTGGGTTACAGGGATTCTTACCCGGAATTGTAGCCTGTAAGGTCGCGCCGGGTCTGGCACCGAGGCAAATCCCGTCGGCCCTTTGAGGGCCGGATAGACACTATCCTCGATCCCGTTCCCTGGCTGAAGCCAAGGCCTTAACCGGGGCCTCCTTCAGAGGCCGGTCTGGTGGCCAATACGTCCAAGGGGACACTGCTCGCAAGGCCGCAAGGCCAATAATGGGGAGTGTCCCCAGCAGAACCGGAGAAAAGAGAGAGGAGGCGAGCCCTTTTCATATCCCGAAGTCGGGGACAAAGGTTAATCGGCGATCGGAAGTGTCGTCAGTGAATGCGCCCCTGACCGGAGTGTCAGCTTGTGGACCTCGACCGAGGAAACCACCTCCACGCTTCCAATCAGGGCCTCCAGGTCTGTGAACAACTCTCCGGCGACGTATTCCGCAAGATGCTCATTTGGTCCAAGCGTTCGCTCTATCGAGGCAACGATGTTGCCGGCCTGGTCGCGGGCGACAAAGACGAGATCGGCCTCCTCGCCGCTCAAGTTGACCAATGCGACTCCAGTGTTTACATCGTTCTGTGCCTCAACTCCAAGCGTGAAGTGCCTCCCCGGAAGGGAGGGCAAGACTCCCGCCTCGGTCACACGATTGCCTTCTGAGTCAAAGACCGCGAAGATCTCCGAGGCGGCCATCTCTCCCTCCGATTCGAGGAGGACGTAGCCATTTTGAACGGCTCCGATGGCCTGGGTCTGGACGAGGGCACTTCCTTTCGGGGCCAAAGAAAAGCTGAAGTGATCTGCGGTTTCGCCCCCGATCGAGACGTCGGCCGCTGATCCGTCGGAGCTTCGGAAGTTCAGCGAGACGACGTTTGCGAACGAAGTTGAGTTGATGAGGAGGAAGGCGGTCTTGATGGAACCGTCTTCATAAGATCCATCCGCAAACTGCGGAAATACCTGAGTCAGGGACAAGGGGGCTTCGGGAGCGACTTCGTTTCGCGCGACGACCTTCTGAACAGCTCCGGTTTGAGTATCCAGCAGAAAAAGACCCGATTGGCCCAACGAGAAAGTTCCGGAGAAAAGCACCTGGGTATCATTCATATCCAGGGGCTCAAGCGTCGCGAACGTCGACTGGGCCGTGCCTGGGACCGGGCTTCCGTTGTCGAGCGCCCTGTGGAATCCCGACGAAGGATCAAATAAGAGTAGATCATCCTCTGTAGTCCGAAAGGCGACCTGTCCCAGGTCGTTGCGCGGTCCGACGAGATCTCCACCACCGGCGGGACCGGAGGCTGGGCCACGGAGCAACGGGACGTAGCTCCTCCCTTCGATCACGACCGGTTGGGATTCCCCGGAAAGGAAAACCAACAGTCCGTTCTGCATCGATGTCGCGAAGGTGTTGTTGAGGTGGTCGGTGAAGATCACCAGGCCGTCGTTCAACAACACGGTGGCAGGAGGGTCGAAATGCTCGGTGTACTGACCCAGGAACCCCGACATGAAACGCAGGTTGATTTCAATGTTATCGACCGTCTGCCCGTCTGTCGCAAGCGTGTTAAGCCCTTCTTCGGTAAGTCCAAACAGCCCTCTGTAGGGTGGAGCGGAGGGGCTCGGGTAGTAGGCGGAAAACAGAACGGGAGACGCATCGGAATCGGTCAGTTGAACCGAAACCGGAAGGTACAAGTCGGTCCCTGGGCCGCTCACGTAGAGCCGCTCGACCGGGGATGAACTGGATCGCTTGATGAAGAGGTCATTGAATGACGACACTCCGGGTTCGGACCCTTGACCGTAAAAGACCACCGTCCCTCGGTCATTAATGGCACACGGGTTGCCGATTGTCGTGAACGTTCCGCCTCCGGGCGCTTGGCCGCCCTCCTGGGCAAGAAGCGCCAGTTCGTCTCGATTTCGATCGTACTCGTAAAATCTGGCCTCGGTGACCGCTCTACATTTGGTCGGGTCCGAGCAGGGAGTGATCACGAGGGCGATCTTGAAGATGGCTTGATCCTGGTCGTTGAGTCCAAAAGCGGATGCCGTCTGAATGGGATGGCCTATGGCCGAATCCTGAGGCAGGACCAATGCCTTCACCCGTCGCTCGTCTTGCAGGTAAAGAAAGACGTCTTTCAACGACTCGTCTCCGTTTTGAAGTGTCGCGCCGAAGAGAATGTTGTTCCGGTTGTTGAGATAGAAATCCCCGATCTCCTGGTAGGTGAACCCAGGCACCGGGGACACTTCCCCGAGAACGGCGATAGCCCGAATCGTGTCGCCGGGTAACCTCAAGAAGAGCCCGTTCGAATCGGGACTGCTATCCTCAAGTCCGGCCGAAAAGGCCACCGTTCCCGAGTCGTTGAGCTGGCCTTGCCAAAGATACTTGAAGGTTCCGCAGAAGACGGAAGCATTAAAGAAAGTCACCAGAAGTACCGAGGCAGCCATAAAGAGAGAGCAGTACCTATCTGGTCGCATCGATTTCTCCCTTTGAGTGAATTGCAACTTATATTCCAAGTCAAGCTGATTGTCTACCCAAAGTCCAACTCTCCTCCGAAACGCTGAGGGAACGACAGAAACGCCCGAGAGGGCCCAAGGTGCTTCTGTTGAAAACAGGGTCCCGCGAGTCGGACTGATCTTCCGAGTAGGCTGAACATGTAAGCCCCGTATTTTGAACGAGATGGGGAGAGTTGGAGCTGATATATGTAGGCATGTAATATGTGATTGCATCATGGACTAATGGAATCTTTGGTTGTATGATTGCCGCATGTATGTGGCGACCGTCCCCAATCGCTCTTCTCCGCCGGCCATTCTCCTGCGTGAAAGCTATCGGGACGGGGCTCGGGTCAAGACCCGCACCCTGGCCAACCTCTCGCGCTGGGATTCTGCTCGAGTCGAGGCCCTGCGCCGGGCCCTGCGCGGAGAGTTCGACCATTTGCCGTTGGGTGACCCCGTCTGCGGGGCCGTCTTTGGTCTGCTGTTCGCCTTGAAGCAGGTGGCCGAGGAGATGGGGATCGGCCGTGCGCTGGGCAAGGCAGCCTGGGCCAAACTGGCGCTGTTTCTGGTCTTCGCTCGGGTCGCGCATCAGGGATCGCGACTGTCGGCGGTGCGCTGGGCCGCCGACCAGGCCGTCGGAGAAGTGCTGGGTCTGGGGGAGTTCGACGAAGACGATCTGTATCGAGTCCTGGATGAACTGGCCGGCGCTCAGCCCCGGATCGAACAGAAGCTGTATCGGGAGACGGTCCGGCGGCGTGGAGGGACTCCGCCCGTGCTGGTCTTGTATGACGTGACGAGCAGCTACCTGGAGGGGCACTGTCACGAACTGGGAGAGTACGGCTACAACCGGGACGGTAAGCGAGGCAAGCGGCAGATCCTGGTGGGACTGTTGACCGACGAGCGGGGCGAGCCGCTGGCGGTGCGGGTGTTCAAGGGGAAGCAGGCGGATCCGACGACGGTGGGGGCGCAGATCGAGATTCTCAAGGAGCAGTTCGGGGTGCGGGAAGTGGTCTTCGTCGGGGACCGGGGGATGGTCAAGAGCCTGGGCAAAGACGCCTTGAAGCAGGCGGATCTGCGCTACATCACAGCTCTGACCGATCCTCAGATCCGCAAGTTGCTCAAGCAGGGAACCCTGCAGATGGGGCTGTTCGAGGAGCAGGTGTGCGAGGTCGAGGCCGCCGGCTTGCGCTATGTCCTGCGCAAGAATCCCGAGATCGAGCGCAAGGAACACCACCGGGTCAAAAACAAACTGGCCAAGCTGACGCAGAAAGTGGAGGTGCGCAACCGGTTCGTGGCGGATTCGGAACGGGCGGTTCCCGAGAGCGGGCTGCGTCAGTTGGAGGCGTGGATCCGTCGCTACAAACTGCAGAACTTCGTACGAGTGAGCCTCACGGAACGAATGCTGGTCGTCGAGATTGACGAGGCGGCACAGGAGGAAACGCTGCTGTTGGCCGGCTGCTATGTGATCGAGACCGACGTCCCGGCGGAAGCGCTCGGGGCCGAGCGGGTTCACGACTGCTACAAGGATCTGGCCAAAGTGGAGCGGGACTGGCGATCGATGAAGACCGGGTTACTGGAGATCCGGCCGCTGTTTCTGCGCAAAGCGAATCGGACTCGGGCGCATGCCTTGGTCTGCATGCTGGCCTTGAAGATCGTCCGGGAGATGGAACGCCGCCTGACGGCTCGCTTCGGAACGACCGAGGCCGATCCTCACACGGTGACCTTACCCGACGCTCTGGCCGCCCTGAGCCGACTGTGCCTGCAGCACTACTCGCTTCAGAACGGAACGACGATCACCCGGCTGCCTCAACCGGACTCTCGTCAACAGAGCATTCTGGAGGCCTTGAACATCACCTTGCCGAAAGGACAACAGCTGTAGGCAGGACATACTCGCCGAAGAAGACCCCTGAAGTCGTTACTATTCAATGACTTGAACCGAGATCTTTACGTTTATTTTCAGGGAAGATCAGTCGGATCTACCCATCTGCGGGGCTATCTGACACTTTCGGCAAGTCGATCCCACGATCACCGATTTGGTGGGATTAGACGACGCCTGCAAATTCTCTGCGCTTACGAGAGATCAAAGGGATTGGTGGGCCTATAGGTGCGCCAAAATGGGATCTCAGAGGAAAACGGTTCAAAGGCGGTCACTCTTCGAATGGCGATTGTGATGTGAAATGCTAACCAATGGCCCCCACACCTTCGGTTGGAACGTCGCCTTGCGAAAGCCATGGGAAGACATGGGGACACTCACTTCAATATCTAGGGGAGGAGAATTTCAAGAGACATTCTCCTTGGACACATTACTCCCGAGACTAGTGCCACGGCCGTTTGGACTCTTCGGCCCGCGGGGGCCACGAAGGGACCTGAAAAAGGGACACTCCCTTGCACTTCCTCGCACACTTCGCCTTGTACCCCAATAAGGTGACACTCCCTTGAACGGATAACTGTGTACTTCGCATCTGGAACGTTGTAGTTGAGAATCAGGCTTCCGAGATCTCCCGTGTGACCGGGTCGTAGTTCATCCTCCGACCGCGAACGTATGATTCATCGGCCAGGATCCCGGCAACCGCGTGAGCATATCCGGCTGACATGGGGGCGTTCGGTTCCTGGCGAGTCCTGAGGCACTCGAGCCAGTTCTTCATGTGGGGGACACTCCCTTCTTTGGGCAGCTTCGCACCGGGCTGAATCCGGTCCGGTTCCTCGGTTCCCTCGCCACTGAGGGGCCACTCCCCGTCCCACGACCAGTTGCTGCAGTCGATTGAACCTCTCGTTCCAAACAGGGTCAGGAATCGTCCTGAGGCGTTTCCGAAGAACTGGCCGTAGCGGACCACGAAGCCTTCCGGGTACTCGAATGTCATTTCCACTGAATCGGGGGCGGTTCGCCGCGGATGTTTCCACCGGTAGGTCCCGAAGTGGGCGACGGCGCTCGTTGGTGCCCCGACCCCTGTTATGTAGTGCACGGTATCGACGAAATGAAGACCCTGGGTGGTATGGGGGCCTCTCGAAAACTCCCGGTAGGCATACCAGCCGGCGTACTGGTCGGGATCGAACGGACGGTCGGGCAGGTGCATCAGAAATGCCTTCCAATCGACGTCCTCCTCTCGAATCGGGCGTTCGGCGTACTGGTACCAGTAGGGACGATATCCGTTTCTCGCCTGCGAGGCCTTCAGGACCTTCCCGAGCCCTCCGGCGGAAAGGAACTTGCGGGCTGCCCGTGCCTGGGGAAGACTCCGGATCTGGGTGCCGTTCTGGACCACTCGTCCGGCCCGGTCGACGGCATCGACCGCGCGCTTCAGTTCGTCCATGTTCATGGCCAGCGGCTTCTCGATGTAGGCGTCCTTTCCCGCCTCAACGGCCGCGATCAACTGGGTGCAGTGTTGGTGTTCGGGCGTGGCGATGGTGACGGCGTCGAGGTCCCGGATTGCGAGGAGGTCCTGGTAATGAACCAATTGCCTGGGTTCCTGGCCGGTAACTGCCTTGACGTCCGCCGCCGCCTTTTCCCTCATCTGGCGCCAGGGGTCGCAGACGGCCACGATCTGCACGTTGCAGTCATCGCGGAAGCTCAGGATGTCCTTCATGTGGGATTCCCGTCCCCGGTCGCCGCACCCGATGATGCCGATGTTGATCCGGTCATTGGCGCCCCGAACCCGGGTAAGGCTTGCAGCTGTTACCGCGATTGAAGTTCCAACAAAGTCCCGTCGAGTAAGTTGTCTCGTCACAGAATTCGTCCTTTCGTATTTGTTCTGCTGGCTTCCTCGTTCCGGTAGGAGACCAGGCTAGAGTGGATCCTACCGCGGACCACCCTTGTGAGGTGATAGAAGAGATCGCTGGCCAGAACGTCCGTACCGGGAGTCGTCTCCTGAATCTCCCGGTCGAGGCGAGCGCAAGCGGGGAGCGCCTCGGCGGCTCCGACACTTGTGAGTGAGCTCCAATCCCAACCGGAGCCAAAAAAAGGAGACGACGAAAACCAGGCGCAGCACCGCCCCGACATGAATGGCCTCCTTCCCCATCCCTTCAATGATGAACCCGGTCCCCACCGCTGGCAAGGGTTCACTGGATAGAGACTTATCGCGTCATCCCTATCCCTCTCGCAGCTCCAGAGATCGTGCAGAATGCGAAACTGGATCGGAGGCGGAGTCAGCCGTCACCGAACGCTCCAATTCCTTCGGATCCTCCAGTGCACCCAATCGAAGTCTAAGGGAATTCCTTCCGGGTTCCGCCTTGCTCTGAACCGGCGGGCAAATCACAAGAGTGTTCCCACCAGAGCGGTTGCGGCGAGCAGCGCCATTGCGCGCCCACAGGCGCGCATTGTCAGGAGGGTGAAAGTCCCTCCCAGGCCAGAGCTCTCCGGGCCTGTAACCGAATGTTACTGCGCCGTCGTGAGACGGGGTGGGGGGCACAGGAGGTGAGTCACCGGTCCGTACGCGAGGAACTCGATTCGGCGATGTGTCTGGGCGAGCCTGCAGTGGAATGGCGAAGCCTGATCCGAAAGGACGGTTCTTCCTCTATATGGGTAGCTGTCAAAGAGAGAAGGGCGGGACATGGCGTGGTTGGAGACGGAACGGCGACAGAAGGCAATGCGACGCGAGCGTGGGGAGACCTGCCGACCCGGGAGAGGGTCGGACAGGAGTCCGAGTCCTCATAGTAGTGATGAAGGTCCTGTAATGGGACTGGAGCGAAGGGGGACAGGAAGGTGGAGACGAGACGACATGGGCAGCGAAGAGCAACCGACGGCAGTGTCTGAGACTAAACAAGTCGGAGAAGCCGGGTCCCGGTGGGACTGGGCGGAACGCAGCGTATGGACGGATCGGATGTTGAAGGCCCTGGAAACGGGAGTGAAAGGAGGAGCCTGGTTCAGCCTGATGGACAAGGTCTACGGTCAACGCAACTTGGGGGCGGCCTTTGCGAAAGTGAAGGCCAACCGGGGAGCGGCGGGAGTGGACCATGTCACGGTCGAGCAGTTCGACAAGCGCCTGGACGAGGAACTGGAACGGCTGCACGA
The DNA here is from genome assembly GCA_963777605.1 of uncultured Acidobacteriota bacterium. Taxonomy (GTDB): domain Bacteria; phylum Acidobacteriota; class UBA6911; order RPQK01; family JAPXNP01; genus CAVZRV01. The sequence goes on along the minus strand of CAVZRV010000011.1, from coordinate 269,818 downwards.
CAGCCTCAAGAACGGGACCTACCGCCCGCAGGGAATCCGTCGAAGCTATATCGACAAACCGGGCAGCCGCGAGAAGCGGCCGCTGGGGATTCCGACGGTGCGGGATCGGGTAGTGCAGACGGCACTACGCAATGTATTGGAACCGATCTTTGAGGAAACGTTCGCCGTGCGAAGTTTTGGTTTTCGTCCGGGGCGCGGATGCAAGGATGCCTTACGGCAGGTGCAGCAGACGATCCAGAGCGGCCACTATTGGGTGGTCGATGCGGACATCCGCAGCTACTTTGACCGAATCTCCCACACCCGGCTTCGGGAGGAGATCCAGGGACAAGTGGCGGATGGACGCGTGCTGGAGTTGCTCGAGGCTTTCCTGAAACAGGAGATCTTCGAGGCGCTGCGGCACTGGACGCCGGAGGAAGGCTGTCCGCAAGGGGCGGTCATCAGTCCACTACTGGCCAACGTCTATCTCAATCCACTGGACCACCGGATGGAGCAAGCCGGTTTCGTGATGATCCGGTATGCCGATGATCTGGTGATCCTATGCCGAAGCGAGCAGGAAGCCCGCCGGGCGTGGCGACTGCTGGCGGAGTGGATGGAGGCGGTGGGGCTGGAATTGCATCCGGAGAAGACCCGAATCGTGGATCTTCACGAGGACGGGTTTGACTTCCTGGGGTACCACTTTCAAGCAGGCAGGTCCGGACTGCCGCGGCTGGTCAAGTATCCTCGGAAGAAGAGCATGCAGAAGCTTCGCGCCAATCTGAAGCCGCTGACCAAGCGGGCGAATGGGCGGAGTCTGGACGCGATCATCCGACTTGTGAATCTGCGACTGCGGGGCTGGTTTGGCTATTACAAACACAGTAACCGCCGTACGTTTGAGCAAGTCGATATCTGGGTGCGCGGACGGCTCCGAGCCATTCTTCGCAAACGCCACGGTCTCCGAGGACGAGCGCGGGGTGCCGACTACCAACGCTGGCCCAACGCCTATTTCCGCGAGCGCAGGCTGTTCTCCCTGACTGCAGCCTACGACTCGGCCACTCAATCCTCTTCGAGGTGAACCACCAACTGGAGAGCCCGGTCCGGGAGAACCGGACGCCGGGTTCGGAGGGAGGGGTAGCGGACCAACCGCTATCCCTACCCCTAGCGATGATCGAATAGAAACCAGATGAGAACGGGAATGTGGTCTTCGCGCTCCCCTCTTGCGTTCGCGGCGGAAATCAGCATTGCGATGCCTGGCTGAACCGTGATTTTGACACGGAAAACGATCAGGGGCTCAAACTGGAGGAGTGTTTCCGTCAGCCGGCCTGTGATCAGTTCCGGATATGCTGCCCCGGGAGTGGCCCCGCATTTCTTCGGCAAAGGGACAGTCTCGGCAAGGGGACAGACCCCAACTCGAATCGCTTCGGATCGAAGAGTTCGACCAATTGCTGGTTGAGACTCTTCTCGCGGCTTGTAAAGAGCCTGGTTCTGCTGAGGACCTCCAGCGCTGCCAGTCCCGTTTTGAAATCAACTCCAACCGCGCTTCCGTCCAGCAAGAGCCCGCCCGGTCCCAACTCCACCGCGGCGGGTGCAGTCCCAATCACAGCATCAAGACTCCCTGCTGTTGAGCTGGGCCGCGGCACCGACTGGAGGCTCTGAAGCTGGATCCGCCTGGTGCGGTTCCGGTGTCCCATCGAGTTGGAAGAACGCGAGTGTTTCCTGGAGATCCCGAAGGTGGTTATCGAATTCTTGCCGCTCGCGAACACCGCCGGACAAGTGCCGCGCAGATTCGGCGAGTTTCGCGCCGGCGCCTTTGATTGTGCGGACCCGGGCGCGGAGAGATTTCACCATCTGGCCGAGTGCTTCCGCCTCGGCCTTGGGGTAATCCCGATTGCGAAGGCGCACTTCCATTGAGAGATCCCCCTGAGCGATGGCACTGAACACTTTTCGAAATCGATAGAGTGGCCCGCCGATACGATGAGAGATCAGGATCGAATGGAGAACGATGGCGACCGCGATCAGGAGAACAACAGGCCAGAACCTCTCGTGGAGCTTGAGGAATATGCCGGCGACCTCAAACTTCTCGGGTGTGAATGAAGCGCCTTCCGAGAAGTCCAGAACAAACGGAGCGAAGATCACCGCTACGACACCGACCAGTGCGAGGAGGAAATACACCATGATGGCGGCGATGAGGCGGTACTGGAGACCATGGACCAGGTAGTGGCGGCGGCGATAAGGACGCATTACAGTACCTCCAGTGAAGGATGCTGGCGAGTTTGGGGCGGCGGTTGCAGACGTGGCGGTTCCGGGTGATCAGGCCGTCCAACGGGTATCGGAATGCCATCGGTGTCTACTGACTGTCCCAGCAGCTCGAGGGCAACTTGGGACACTCGGGCATCGAACTGGCGGCCGATCTCCTGCCTTATAATCCGAGCAGCATTCGCGGCAGACATGCCTTGCCGATACGGACGATCCGAGATCATGGCATCCACGGCATCTGCCACCACAAGGATTCTCACATCGAACCGGATCTGATCCCCTTTCAGTCCATCCGGATACCCCTTGCCGTCAATACGCTCGTGGTGTCCTCGAATCAGGGGAAGTGCTTCAGTGAACGCTTTGATGGGCGCCAGGATCCTGGCCCCAATGACGGGATGTTCCCGGATCTTGCTCATTTCGGAGTGGGTGAGTCTATCGGGCTTGTCGAGAATCGCCGAGGAAACCCCGATCTTCCCGATGTCATGAAGCAGCGCACCTCTTTGAAGCGTCGCCAACTCACTCTCCGATAGGCCGAGGCGACTTCCAATCTCGACTGCCATTGCCGCCACCCGTTCTGAGTGTCCGGCTGTCCAGGGTGATTTGGTGTCCACAGTGCGCGCTAGGGCGGTCAGGGTGCTCACGTGGAGTCCCCGGATCTCGTCCGACATGAGGTTGAAGGATCGGGCCAGTTCCTCAAATTCATCCCCGCTGAAGACCTCCACCGCGGTTCGATAATCGCCGTGGGCGATGCGCCGTGTGGCCTGCTGGAACTCGGCCAGCGGATTCAGGTTCCTTCGGATCTGCATCGAACTCAAAGCAGCGACGATCAGAAGGGAGATCAGGGAGAGTAGAATGAAGTCACGCTGGAAGTTCTGAAGGGGTGCGAAAACCCAGGCTTGGTTCTCGCTCCGCACGATGTGCCATTGCCGGGTATGAAACTCAAAGTTCAGCGGTATCGACCAGTTGTATGCCACGTACTCGTGGTCTCCCCAAGTCCAGCGGAATTCAGTTGAGGCTAATTCTGGAAAGACCTGGCAGAGTTCTCCTATTTCTCCATCAGACAGCGAGCCGGAAGAGAAGAGCTCACGGCGATCGCTATCGAAGACCATAACGACCGTGCCAGGGGTATCGACGTTGGTGTAGTCGGTGCCGAAAAGGAATGTGGGATCGGGCTGACCCACCAGGATCCCCCGTAACGGCTGGCTCCCATCCAGAGCGACTGCCAGAAGAATTGGATGCCGAGGAGTATCCGAAGTGAACAGGAGCGCCCCTCCCGAGGCCAAATGCGGGTAGCAGTCTTCCGAGAGAGAAACGGGCTCGGGAGCGGCACCCACCAGTGGCAGAATCTCGGATCCCCGCTGAACCGCAAGAGAAAGGAATCGAGAACTTGATTCCGGCAGTGTGGGGTTGTCTTCTGAACCACTCGGCCAGTAAATTTCGCCGGCTTTGTAGGTCAATTCCTGCTTGAGCAGCAGCAGTCGATCTACCAGAGTGTGGGCCAGCGATTTGGTGGTTCGGTGCAGCCGCTCACTGTTTTGTGTGGCAAGTTGTCGGTTCACCTCAAGGAAGGAAACAACTGCGAAAGCGGACAAGGGGAGAAGAGACGACAGGCAGAAGATGGCCAAAAACCGTCTGCCGACCTTGCTTCCCAGCCCCGTCCGAAACTTCTGCATACGAAATCCTCAGTAATTGGCGGCAAGCCCCACGAAGCTGCCGTCATTGGCGCGGATGATGTCGTCCCAGCTGGCTTTTGTGGTGAGCGGAGGGTGGCTCTCTCCATCCTTGCCTTTGCTGTACAGGTCAAAGCGGCTGTTTATCGGGACCATGTTGCGGTCCCGGCGCATCAATCCCTGGACCTGGGGTGGAACCTGGTTTCCGTGCCCTCCCCCTTGGCCTCCTCCGGCGTTTTCTTTGCCCTTGCCGCCATTAGAATCGCCTCCGTTGCCGTTGCCGTTGCCGCCCTGATGGGGATCCACGAAGAAGTTGAGGTACTCGTAGGGATTTTGCCATGGGTCGAGAAGGTCGTCCCTCACGACTTGTTCGAGGCTGGACGGCAGGTTTCCAGTCACGGCTTCGAACACGAGTATTTCCTCTTCGATCGCTTTAATGTCGCCGATGGCGCGGGCCACCTTCGCAGCATCGACGGCCTGCTCATAGCTGGGGACGGCAATAGCCAGGATCAGCCCCATCAACGCCAAAACGATCAGCAATTCCAGAATCGAGAATCCCCTGTTCACTAAGTGAGTTCTCCATCTTGGCACATGGATGTAGTTCAAAATGGTTATAGACTGTTTTCTTGCGGGCCTTTAGTTAGGCGCGGAATTTGCGAGCGAGAGTGGACGGTCTCTTCTCCGAGAGTGCGGCGAGTAGGGGACAGAGTGGTTTTTCCCTTGATCATCCTGCTCACGTGGTCGAAGTTGCCATGACCGTCCTGAGTCAGAAATTCGCACGCACATCTTGCGAGGGCTACAAATTTCGCTATTCCATCATGACGTCCAAATCCACGCCCACGCCCGGGTTGTTTGCAGACAGAGGCTTATTTACGATAATCGGATGACGTGGCGGCCCCGCCCGGAGCATGAACTGGCGTGACGGCCCGGCTCGGTAAGCCGGTAGGCGTGACACAGACAGCATTCACGCTTCCCTGGAGGTTGCCCTGGAGGGTTTGCATGTTTCATAAGTCCTGGTTCGTGCCTACTTTGGCCGTTTTTTCAGTGGGGATCTTTCTGATGAGTCCGAGCTACGCGCAGCGAACGGAGAAGCCTGTTCTGCATGGAAGTCACTGGGTTGCGATCACCGGTAAACCCTTGGCTGCAACGGCCGGTTCCATGATTTTTCAAAAGGGCGGAAACGCCGTCGACGCCGCCTGTGCCATGCTTGCGGCCACCTGCACTATGTGGGACGTGCTGAGTTGGGGCGGGGAAACCCAGGCGCTTATCTACAATCCGAAAACCGGCAAGGTCATCGCCCTGAATGCACTGGGTGCTGCCCCGACCGGCGCGACTCCTGAGTTCTTCAAGGCGAAAGGGATGGATTATCCTCCCGAATTTGGGCCGTTGGCCGCGGTGACGCCAGGGACGCCGGGCGGTTTGCTGACCATGCTGGCCGAGTTCGGAACCATGAGTTTGAAGGATGTGCTCTCTCCCGCCATGGAGATGTCCGAGGGCTATCCGATGGAGGCCCAGACCGCCAACAGTATCGAGCGGCAGAAGGAACTCATCAAGCAGTGGCCCTATTCACGCAACGTCTTCCTGACGCATCCCGGGGAGAGCAGGGAAGCGCCCTACGCCGGAGAGATCTTCCGCCAGGCCGATCTGCACGCAACACTCGAGAAACTGGTCGAGGCGGAGCATTCCGCACTGTCCCAGGGAAAGAGCCGCGAGGATGCGATCTATGCGGCCTATGATCGGTTCTACAAAGGCGACATCGCACGAGGAGTTTGTCCGTGGAGTCCAGGAGCAGGGCGGATTGATCACTCTTGGAGACCTGGCCAACTGGAAGGTCTACCTCGAAGAGCCGGTTCAGACGAACTACAAAGGAATTGATGTCTACAAGCTCAATTGCTGGGTTCAGGGGCCGGTAATGCTGCAGGCGCTGAACCTGCTGGAGAATGTGGATCTCCAGCCGATGGGCTACAATAGTGCCCGCTATATCCACACCCTCTACCAGGTGATGAACCTGGCCTTTGCCGATCGCGACTTCTATTACGGCGATCCCTATTATCCGCCGGTTGAACCGATGCGCGGGCTGCTGTCCAAGGATTACGCCAAGAGCCGGTTCGAGACGATTGACTGGGAACGCAATGATCCCAACGTAAAGCCTGGCGACCCTTATCCGTTCCAGGGTGAGCAGAATCTCTATCTCCAGTATCTGAAGGAGTGGACGAACGAGAAGAAAGACCGTCGGAAATTCAACCAGGACGCTTCTCTGGACGACCAGTTCAAGGAGGACTTTTACCGGGGCACGACCTCGATAGAGGCGGCGGACGAGGAGGGCTGGGTGGTTTCGGTGACCCCGAGCGGAGGCTGGGTGCCTGCCGTGATCGCCGGAAGGACCGGTGTCGGCATGAGCCAGCGCATGCAGAGTTTCGTGCTTGACCCGGCCGAGAACCCGTTCAATGTGGTCGAGCCGGGCAAGCGTCCCCGCGCAACTCTGACTCCTGGTCTGGCGATGAAAGACGGGAAGCCGTACCTGAGCTTTGCGGTTCAGGGAGGGGACACTCAGGATCAGAACCTGCTCCAGTTCTTTTTGAACGTCGTGGAGTTCGGGATGAACGTTCAACAGGCCTGCGAAGCAGCCAACATCAACAGTTTTCAGATGCGCAATTCCTTCGGTGAACACGAGACGTTACCCGGAGAAATGACTCTCAGCGATAAGATGTCTCCCTGGGTTATCGCCCAGCTGCGTTCCATGGGTTACAAGATTACTCTCGAACCCCGCACGTCGGGTCCGATAAACGCCATATTCTTCGACCATGAACACCGCACGTTCTGGGGCGGCAGCAGCAACTACGGTGAAGACTACGGCATAGCCTGGTAGGACACCCGCCAGTCTAGCGGAGGGAGTCTCTGGCCCTGGCCTTGAGCAGAATCCCTACTTCGGATCTGGGAGTAGTGTCTCCGTTCCTTAGGACGAGGACGAGACATGCGCTCGCGGGTCAGGCTGGCAAGAAATTGCGCTGGAGGCCGCTTATTCATATTCGCGCGGTCCGTTTACTCTGGACCCATAGAGCGGGAACTTGCCTGCCCGGGAAGCCTGCAACTCGGGGCAGCTAATCACTTGAAAGGTGAACGACAATCCGGTTGCATGTCCGGGCTGGAAAGCCAACCGGTTGAAGGCTTCGTGTCGCGCTGGTCCTTCGACGCGAACCAGGATGAGGTCGAGCGAGTCTTGTACGACCGGTATCTCGCACCCAGGGGGCGTGCCGGCAAAGTGTCTGGTCCACGACTGAAGGGTCGAGTTCGGCCCCTGGTCGAAGATCCGATCGGCCAGCCTGCCCCGGATTCTGCGGATGGTCGCATAAAGGGTTCCGCACGGACATGGCGCCGGGCCGAGCTCTACCCAGTTCCCCAGCCGACATCGAATAAAAGGCATTGCGTACGAATACAGCGCGGTGAGCACGATCTCACCCCGATCGCCTGCAGGGAAGTCCCGGTCGGGGAGCAGGTAGACTGCACTGGCAATCCGGTCGTGAGGCCGGGCGCCGTATGAAAGCAGTGTCCGGAGTCGGAACGCGGTCAATTGCCTCTCTTCTGATTTCGTACGACGCACGACCAGATGCTCTCCGGTCGATCCGCTGGTGGATCGGCAGATTATTGTCGACGGGGACACTCCCCCGCAATAAGGCATCCAAGTGGCATGCAAGGAAGGGGCGCGCAAGGGACACTCCCCTAAATTTCCCCCCAATTTCCGAGAGGTATAAATCAGGGGAAACTCGACTCGAGGGAACCAAGGAAGGGAATCAAGGGACACTCCTTTACCTTCAACCGCTTGGGGGCGTATTTGAACTGGGGAATCAACCAGAAACCGGGGGACACTTTCTCACGTGGATGGCGGAGCTCACTTTCTCTGGTCACTCAGGGCAAATTCGAGGCCCACAGGACAGGAAGAATCCCTGCTTCTTGTGGGGCGAGTAATGGGGAGATAGACAAAGCCCTGACGCCGCAGGTTACTTTTTCGGAGTTGCGGACTCCTCCCTAAATAGGTTCATTCATGAGATCAGATATCGACTTGACAAACATTCCGAGCGTGTAAATTTTGACGAGTTGGTTTCGGATCCAGGCGAGTGGAGTTGACCCGACGAACATCATCGTGCCCATCTTTCGAGAACTGTCCTGCGCCGACTCAACACGTCGTTGCCTGCGCTGGACATAGTTTCTCAGCGCACGGTCAAGCTGTTGGGAGTCGGTGCGGGTGAGTTCATCGTTCAGGACTGCTGCGGATTCCATCGCCATCGTCGCTCCGATCCCAGCGGTCGGCAGGAAGCTGGCTGCTGCATCACCGAGGAGGACGACCCGCTCCTTCACCCAGGAGCTTGCTCGACAGTCATGGAAGTCCCAGAAGAAGGGGTTCGCGTCATCTTTGATCTCTTCCAGATTCCGCCAGACTGATGAGCCTTTGCTCCGGAAGTGCGAACTTGATGATTCGATCGCCTGCCGGTACCCGGAGTCTTTCGGTGCCGAAGTCGGGCCACATAGGAATATGCCGATTCGGTTTAGGACGGGATACAAACCCAGAAATCGGTTGTTTCCCCACTATTCGATGTAACTGTCGTTTCCATCGGGAGAGGATCGATCCCCCCAGGAGACCCAGTCGCCCCACCCTGTTTCGCGGTAACTGTATTCTCCTTCGTTCCAAAGCATTGCCCGGGTGTCCGAATGAAGTCCATCTACCGCTACGACCAGGTCGAAGTTTTCGGCGGTACCGTCATTGAAAGTGACCTCGATCTCGCGATTGGCCTATGTGAAGGACTCGACGGTTGTTCCCATTCGAGTAGAAAGTCCGTTACACGCCTGCCGGAGAGTTCTGATCAGGGCTTTCCTGCTGATCCCTCGAATTGGCCCCTGCGTCTGGCTGAGTTTCCGCAGGTCGTATCGGTGGAGGAGTCTCCCGCCATCGTCGGGGATGACGTAACGGTTCATTTGTGAGCTCTCACCCAGAAATAGACTGAAGAGTCCGAGGCCATGCAGAACCCTGGAACCGAGGTAGTACAGACCTAGCATGTATCCTGCGCGATCAAAATCCTCTGCTTTCTCAATAATTATGGGATCCTGGCCTCTCTGGCGCATGAGGGCAGCCAGCGTTAGCCCGGAGACTCCAGCTCCGATAATTAGCGTGCGAATCCTTTCTTCTGCTTTTCCATTCATCATTCGATCCCAATTGAGGTTGGCTCCACCAAGCTCAGGGTTAGTTGCAGCGACCCACCGGTATCCACTAGGTTTGACTTGTAAGCCCTTGGGTGACGGATCAACCGGGTTCCAGTTCTCAACTACTCCCAGTCTTGCGGATCGAATTCTCCAGTTCAAACGAGGACAGAGGGAGACTGTTTTCTTGCAGGGCAATGGGCATATTGTTTTTCCCCAATGGGAAGAATCGCTGGAGAGGTTCTCTTCTGCTCAGAAACCAGGGCCGGACGGGAGATTCTGGGGTCGCTGCGCGAGAGCATCGCCGCGAGGATGGACCAGTGACGAAGTGACAGATACTTATCGAGGCGTGGGCTGAGAAGCTGGAATTGGAGGAGGAGTTTAATATGTCTGGTTCGCAAAGGCGAGTTTCAGAACGGGAATCGAAAGGGGCTGACGTCCATTCAGAGACGGCATCGGGGAGTCGAATGCGGACGCCGTTGCTGAAGGCCGTATTATCGGATGCAGAACGTGCAGAACTGCGGCGTTGGGATACGCCGACGATCGCAAATGCCTTGGAGAAGTTGAATTCATGTGATCGTCTCGATGGCTGCATGAACCCCGCGATCCGATGCATATTTCCGGAACTGGGTATCACCAATGGTTATGCTGGGACCGCAACTATTCGGGCGTCGAGGCCCCGCGCCTCTGGGTATCCAGCGGTCTCAAACCTCGAGTACTGGGAGTACATCAGTTCCTTGCCCAAGCCCACGTTCATGGTAATCCACGATCTTGACGCTCCCCACCCGGTCGGTTCCTTTTGGGGTGAAGTAAACGCCAATGTCCATCGAGCGCTGGGGTGCATCGGTGTGGTTACTGACGGTGGTGTTCGCGATCTTCCTGTGGTAAGACCTCTCGGTTTTCATTTCTTCGCCGCGGAGATTCTCGTTTCCCATGCGTATGTTCACCTGGTCGACTTTGGCAAACCCGTTAAGGTTGGTGGAGTGACAATCCATTCAGGAGATCTGGTTCAGGCCGACGAACACGGAGTCATCCAAATCCCGCGAGAGGTTGCGACCGAGACGGTGCAAGCGTGCTACGAGGTGTTCCTCAGCGAACGAGAGTTGATCCAGTTTTGCCAGCAGCCGGACATGACCTTTGAGAAACTGAAGGCGTTTGTGCAAAGCCGATGACAGTGACCGTCCGACTTTAGCAGGGAAGCGGCTTGCAGCATCCGCGAGCCAGTAGGGACGCTCGCGCGTGAAGCTCATGCCAGGGATGCCAGGGACACTCCCCTAAGGGTCCCCGGAGTTCAGATCCGGAAACGTTCTCATGAACGATTGAGACGCCTTGCGCTAAGCGACTTTCACGACTCCCGAGGACGGATCAGAGCTTGCTCCAACCGATCAGACAGAATGAGCATGGTTTCCTTCTCTTGCTCTGAAAAGCCCGAGAAGAGTTCGGTCATCAGTCGGTGATCTTTCCTGATCGCCTTTTCGACGAGTTCGAGCCCAGCGGAAGTTAGGCGGGTCCGAACGACTCTTCGATCTTGTTTGCCCACGACCCGACTGACGAGACCCTCGTGAACGAGTCGGTCAACAAGCCCAGTGACATTCCCCGCAGTCACATGAAGCCCTTGGGAGATTTCACCCATTGTACGGGCTCCTCTTCGATGCAGAATCCGCAGGACCCCGTACTGAGGACCACTGATCCCGAGCGGGGCCAGATTGTCACGGCTGGCGCGTACCAGCAGGTTGAAATTGGAATTAGTGCGGGACCAAAGGTCGAGGGCCAACGGGTCGATGGTTTCTCCCATTGTCAGGATCCCTCCATTGCCATTCGGGCCTGATCCGCCTTGATGCGCTTTTGCCCCGGCAGGAGAAGTACCAGCGGAAGAACGACTAAGAATAGCAACCCCATGATCCAGGAAGCGTCGTTGTACGCGAGCATCCGTGCCTGTCGGACGACTGAGATGTTGGTGAGTTTGAGAGCTTTCTCCTGGATTTGCTGAATACCTGGAGTCGCTCCCAAGTAGGCGGATACCCCCGACTTGAACTGGAGGAAGCTGTTGTTGAAATTGTTGACACCACTCAAGAGGTGCAGTCGGTGAAAAGCGGTGCGCCTTTCGACAACAGTGGCAACAAGTGCGTATCCGATATTCCCTCCAACGCGACGAGCCAAAGTGAACAGACTCGATGCGTCAGTCATGTCAACACGCCGCATCGTATTCAGGGACACTGTACTCACCGTCACGAACATGAAAGGCATTCCAGCCCCCATGAGCAGGAGCATTGGGACCAGATTCCAAAAACCAACTGTAAGTGTCAGGGCCGAGAGTTTCTGAGAGGACCAGACGATCACAACAACGCCGAACGCAACCAGGATTCGAGGGTCCATCCGGTTGTATAACCAGCCCGCCAGAGGCATCATCAGAAACAGTGTCACTACCCGCGGAAAGAGCACGAGGCTGGCCTGATACGCCGGGTACCCGAGTAGGTTCTAGGTTCTGGGTGAACTGGGGGAGGATGAAGGTAGTGCCGCATAGGGCAAGCTCGAATACGAGCTCCATTGCTGAACCAACGACCTTGTTCTTGAGCAATCGAAGATTTACGATCGACTCCTTGGACCGCAGTTCCTGAATGATCAGGGCAACCAGTGCAACTCCCGTCACGAGGATGCCTTCAACTATCCAGTTCGATTCGAGCCAGTCTTCTTCCTGACCTTGCTCGAGGACGACTTGCATGGTTGTCAGTCCGACCGTCAATAATGTAATCCCGGTCCAGTCGACCTTCTTGAGCCCCCCGCTTCAGGTAAGGAGGGTCTTCGGCGAAGGTCGAAATCGTGATGATTCCCAGGATGATGGTGGAGGGAATGTTGATGAAGAATATCCAGGGCCACCCATAGTTCTCGGTCAGTTAGCCGCCGAGAACAGGTGCGATTCGGGTGCCAGTACGACATGTTCTCGCCCCTTTGGTCACGGGTGTCGACAGTGACGGTCGTCGACATGACGAGCTGGAGAGCGAACTCCCCCGGAGGTACGCTGTCCAATACAATCTTCACCGGTATCCGGCGCGTCACTTTAATCCAGTCGCCTGTAGCGTTCTCGGGAGGCAGAAGGGAAAATTCATCGCCCGTTCCGGCGCTGATACTCTCGACATTTCCGATGAAGACATGATTCGAGTAAGTGTCCGCCTCGATCTCCGCCGGCTGTCAAATTTTCAAGTATTCGATCTAATCCTCTTTGAAATTTGCCTCGATCCAGACGGCGTCCAAGGCGATGATTGCCATCACAACTCCCCCTTCGGTCACGAAGTTGCCTACTTCGACATTCTTCTTCCCGACGTGACCTTCCAAAGGAGACCGGATCTCCGTGTAGGAGAGATCGAGCTGAGCACGATGGAGTTGGGCGATAGTTTGCTCCAATTGTGCTTTTGCGAGGTCTGCCTGGTGCTTCTGGACGCGGCTCGAGATCTCGCCTGTAGCCGCCCGGGAGATTTTTGCCTGGATCTCGTTGGTCTGCTCACCGGTTGCTTCGATCTCCTTATTCTTGGACTCGATAAAGCTTTCGCCACGTTGAATTCCGAGTCGGCCTCGTCGAAAGCGGTCTTGGCGGCATCCACGGTTTCTTGAGAAGTGACTCCTTTGCCGATTAGATAAGTCAGTCTTTTCAGATCCTTGACCGCCTTTTCGCGTCTGGAGGCGGCAGCGTCGAGTTGTTCAGACTCTTCAGGCAGTTCGGCATCGAGAGACTGCAGTTGTTTGTAGAGTACGGCGAGCTTTGCCTTGGCCTCCTGCACGGAAGCACCGGTGTAGTCGCGGGTGTAAGTGACCGTCGCCTGCTGGGCGGCTAACTTTGAGCGAGCCATATCGACAGCCGCCAGCGCTTCCTCGACGGCAACTTGAAATGGGGTGGGGGCGAGCTGCAGCAGGAGGTCTCCCTTGTGAACCGGTTCGTTTTCCCGGACTGCCACCCTGACCTCACGACCCGAAACCTGGGGCGCGATCGTCACAACCGTCCCGTGAACGTACGCATCATCTGTGGACTCGTGGACAGCATGAAATTGCCACCAGCGGTAGGCTGCAATAGATGCAGCAACAGCCAGGATCAGCAATGCTGAGCGGAGTATCCACACTCCTAGACTTGTTCGCTGGCGATGAGGCCCTTCCTCTGACGTGGCGGATTTGGGTTCTTCTGATGGTGTCATCGCCATTTGTTCCCGTCGATGGGTCAGCGATTTACGATGCCTGCGCGGCGTGAACTTTAGAGATAAAGTTTCTTGTCGGCCACGTTATCGCTATCGTTTCTGTTTTGCCCTCATGTCCCAATCGGCCAAATCGAAGGTGACCCCAGCCTCAGTGGAGGGCTTTGACCATCAGTCCGGCTCCAAGACGTGACCCGAAAGAGCGACCGTCCAGCGGGACTAAGGGGGACGAAGGAAGGGGGACAAAGGGACACTCTCTTCTATCCGGGCGCCGACTAATCCCTGCGCTTGGGCCTTGGCGACGACAGTCGATTGAGGTAAAGCCAAGCCGAGCTGTTTTTCTGACATTTCAGCCCCCCCTGATCTGAGATGTGATTTTTGTCCCCGTATCGGGCCCCGCACTTTTGGAGACTCGTTCGTTCTTTCTTTATGAAGGTCCCACACGCGACCTGAAGGAAGGAACCACACATGGCCCGACTTGCGCGAAACCTCAATCCTAAAGCCGGTGGGCTTTTTCATATTCGTGCGTGTGTTGCCGGCTTTATCGGGGATTTCCCCCTCCAGAAGCCCGAAAACGCTCGTCAACTTGCCGCCTTGATCCACCGCTTCACCTCACTCTATTCCTGCTCTGTTGGCTCGTTTAACATCCTTGGTAGCCACTACCACCTCGTTTTACGCTTCCAGGCCTATCGGAAGCTCTCTCGTGATCGGCTTTGGAAGACTGCCCAGCGGTTTTATCCCGATCCTCGTTACCAGCCGCACCAGCGTTGGAACGACTGCCAGTGGGAGCAGTTCAACCGCCGCCTGTTCAACGTCAGTGAATTGATGCGGAACCTCCAGTCGACTTATGCCCGATGGTACAATCGGCGCTACAATCGCCGAGGACGATTCTGGGCCGACCGTTTTCAGTTGACCGAGTCGAACAACCTACTTGAGACTGTTTTCTACGTCGATTTGAACGCGGTAAGGGCAGGGTTAGTGATCCGACCGGAAAACTGGTGTTTTTCGTCGGCTTGGTTACGGCGCCATAAACGGGACGACTGGCTGACTCCGATAGAGGATCTGACAGGCGTAAGTGACCGGCGGGAGAGTGAACGGCTCTACTGGGGTCTGCTCTACTGGAGAGGAACGAAGCCGTCAAAGGCGAATGACCGGCGCATTCCGATTGAGTTGGCCGAGCGGATGGAGCGGGAGGGGATCGACCGGGGCTGCTACCTGAAATCGATCCCACACTTCACACGGGGAGTTGTCGTGGCGGACGAGGAACACGTGAAGCAGATCCTCGCCCACTACCGTTCCCGAGGCGTCTACAACCGCGATCGCAGCCCAGTTCCCCTTGGCGTCGCCAACCTGTACGCGCTTCGCTAACCGCTTTCCGATGGCCTAAACGGAGCATAGGTCATCACGCAGGCACCTTCGCCGTCCGGTTCCGATCAATCCAATACGCCCAGGCAACAAATATCCACTGGAGTTGACCCGCCCAAGCAATTGCGCCGGTACTTGGTGGCGGCGGACCAGCGATGTTTGCGATGTAGATCAAGGACAATATCAAGACCAGGGCCCCGAAACCTATCCGGCCAGACGTGTTCTTGGCCTTGGTGATGCGCCCATAGATCGTGAGCCCAAAGAGAAACACTAATCCTTCCACGAATATGGCCCTCGCGGGCATATTCCAGAGACCCAGTCCTGCTCGAAACGACCCACCAGGAAAGAGCGGGAGGTCCGGTCTGTGTACGACCATATCAAGAAGCCAGTGACTCACGACGCAGATGCCGACTACCAAGGCTCCTCTCGTGTTTCTCTTCTGAAGCCAGTAGACACCGCCAATAAGTAAACCCCAGACCAATGCCATCAGTAGGCTGTGCGAGATGGGGTAACTCACGAAATTGAGCGGAGTGAGCTTGGTTGCACCTGGTTTGATTTTGACCGTCTCCAAGTGGACCAAGATCAGAGTAGGCCAAAGCAGGTCCAAGAACTGAGCCGCCAGGAACAGTGTCCCCAAAGAGACTCTAGGAGCGGCACCTTTTGCGCCAAGTCCGATGCCGTAATGGCCCAGGAACACCCGTGGTTGCCCCTCTCCTGTTGCTTGTACCGATTAGGATTGACTGATAGCGATTATTGCACGAACTTGTATCGGATTCGGTTAGATTCCTGGAGGCCCAGCCAAAATGGCGCCCTCGCTTGAATCCCGATTGTTAGTCCCCGTCCTCCCTGATCTCGACCTGGCGCTCGGATCAGGGAGGAGGGAGTGTCCCCCGAACCCTCGTGCCCCCCGAGCCCTCTCGTGCCCCGAGCCCTCGTGCTTTGATTGGGAGTGAATGGGGGAAAGACTGCAGGCGCAGCTTCTGCGTGCCCAAAAAATGGACTCCATCGGGCGCTTGGCTGGGGGTATTGCGCATGACTTCAAAGACATGATCCAGACCATTCTCGGAAACACGGCGATCGAGGAACTGGTCCATGCCGATCCAATCCGAGACAACCTCCAGGGCGATTTCGTAATAATGTCCGTGTCTGATGACAGCGTCGGAATGGAACCCGAAACGCTTGACCGGGCTGTTGAACCCGCTATCCTGAGAACTGCTCAAACGGCATTGGATCGCCTTGGGTACGAAGTGCTTGCTACTTCATCGCCACGGGCGGGGGTCAAGCTCGCCCAGCAGCATGACGGCGATGTTGATTTGTTGATTACCGATGTTGTCATGCCGGAGTTGACTGTCCGGAGTGGCTTGAACGGTTGCTTGCAAGTCATCCCAGACTCAGACACTTGTTCATTTCAGGCTACCCGGCTGAAGGCATTGTCCACCATGGAATTCTGGATGGGTCAGTGCAGTTTCTCCAGAAGCCGTTCACAATCGAATCCTTTTCGGCGAAGATCCGGGAGACGCTGAATGCCGTCTAATGGGAAGGGTGTTTCAGTCGATATTGAGGATGGGATTGAACTCTCTCCGATGACGGCTTTAACGGGACCACTTGGACGATGAACGCAGCGTGCGCATGGTGTGGTGAGAGACTGACGAAACAGGATTCCCAGTCCTCTTCCCTAACACACGGGATCTGTTCGCCCTGCGCCGAACAATTGGAGCACCCCTCAGTGCCGCTCGTGGAACTTCTGAACGAGTTCTCTCAACCGGTATTTCTGGTTGGCTCCGACACTCGGATTCAAGCTGGTAACGAGGCTGCCTGTCGATTGGTCGGTAAGTCTCCTGAGCAGATTGAAGGGAAACTTGGGGGAGAAGTGATTGATTGTGCATATGCCCGGTTGCCGGGAGGTTGTGGAAGAACAGCGCATTGTGACGGTTGCGTCATCCGAAACTCGATCACTAAGACGATGAGGACGGGAAAAACAGTGACCGAAGCCGCCGGGGAGCGTCCCGTTCGATCAGAGGGCAATAGCCGAAACCTCCGATTCCTGATTTCAACGGAAAAGCGTTTAGGCGGTGTCCTGTTGCGAGTGGAAGAGGTTACGGAAGTTCCGCGAAACGAATGAACTGTCAGGAGATGAGGTTTTCAGCGAGGTCTCTGGACGCGTATCGAACCCGGTTTCGCCCATCCGCTTTGGCTTTGTAGAGTGCCGCATCGGCCTCTGCGAGCAGATCGTCCATCCTTCGCTGTCCACCAGTTGCAGCCACGCCGATGCTGATACTCACGCGAACCTCTTGCTGTCGTGCCGCGATGACTGAGTCAGAAACTGACTTGCAAAGCCTTTCGTAAAGAGCAAAGGCGGGGTTTTCTGTGGACGAGGGAGCTATGACCAGGAATTCTTCTCCACCGTACCGACCGATAAGATCATATTGTCGGAGGTTGCAGCGGAGAATTTGGACTACGCCCTTCAAAACTTCGTCGCCGACCTGGTGCCCGAAGAGGTCGTTGATGCTCTTGAAGAGATCGATGTCGCACAACCCGATGCTCAAGTTGGAGTACTGGCGGTCCGCCCGCGTCAGCTCTCGCGGCAGCGCTTCGAGAATGGCGCGCCGGTTGAACACTCCGGTCAGAGAGTCGTGCATGGCTTCGTGAGCTAACCTCTCTTTTGCCTCAAAAAGGTCCGATTGCAGCTGGAGCATTCGCTCCCCGACGGAGATTCGTGCACGAAGTTCCTCGGTCTTGTATGGCTTGGTGAGGTAGTCGTTGGCGCCCGCATCCAACCCCTCAACGATGCTTTGTTCATCCGCTCTCGCAGTCAGGAGGATGATGAATGGTGGGTTAGGGTCCGCGGTCGTCCGAATCCGGCGGCAGATTTCAACTCCATCCAGTCCGGGCATATTCCAGTCCAGGATGGCCAGTTTTGGTGCTTCCGGTCCCTGCATCAACTGCCAGGCCTGGTTTCCATCTGCCGCCGTAATGATTTCATGACCAAACTTGTTCAGAAGTCCGGCCAGGATCTTCCTCGAGATCAGTTCATCTTCCGCGATCAGGATGCGCATTGAGTGCTCGCCATCTGTTCCGGCTGAAATCCCTTCGGGATGAGTCCTTTAGCGTTGTAGTCGTTCGGTCTCGCGAATCCGCTGTTGCGAATTCAGGAACGCTTTGCGGGTATTTGTTCTCATGCCACTAGTCACAGTTCCGCCATCCAGGAATTTCTCCTGAGCCGGCTCAATTCCCATATCGTCATTTTTAGGGCGAAGTTTATCGTCGCGAGATAGTTGATCCTGAGAAGGCGGGTTAAATGCCTTGTAAACCCGGTTCTGGATAAGATTCTTCACTCTTTCTTCCTGGTGGATCCTGGTGGTGGAGTTGTGTTGTGCGTACTTCCTATAGCGGCGTCGCTTCCATGGTCTTGATGTGACGCGGGGACTGCCGCGCCGACGATTCCCAGTCTCTCCAAGGCTCCCATCGACTGGTCTTCCACCGAACGAAACGTTTTGATGTTTACTCCTGGTCCATCATCGGCGGTCGTGCCAATTGCGCGATTTTTTGGGGGTGCGACCAGGCTGAGTCAGGTGACTGCCGGAGTGAGAAGTCTTTCAAGGGAGTGTCCCTTCTTCGGGTTGACTCTCCCACAACCCGTCTTTTCTGACCGGGGCGTTGCAGAAATTGCGACACGCGTGCTGTTACAAGCCTCTGTGTTAAGATCGGCTCAGGCTGGACGGCTGGGGCCGGACGGGCTGCGTATTTTGAATCGATAGCCTGGACTTGCCGTGTGCGCTCAGAAAGGCGGAAGCCAGCCTCCCGCGGACCCGAGACCGAGCGACCAGACGGAGACCACCACGATGCCGACCGGAGGGCTGACGACGAGAACCCAAGCGGAGAACCGCTGATGGCCGTCGGTTTCGACTTGACTACGATCGGTGGCCTCACCGAAGACGAGGCGGCGCGCAGGCTTGCCGAGGAGGGCGCCAACGAGCTGCCCACCAAGCAGAAGCGCACGCTGCTGAAGATCGCATTCGACGTTGTGAAGGAGCCGATGTTCCTCATGCTCGTTGCGGCCGGTGCGCTCTACCTGATCATGGGCGAACCGCGGGACGCGCTCATGTTGCTCGGGTTTGTCGTGGTTGTGATGGCCATCACGATCATCCAGGAGCGGCGAACCGAGCACGCCCTGGAAGCGCTGCGCGACCTCTCGAGCCCGCGAGCGCTCGTGATCCGCGACGGCGTTCAGAGGCGAATCGCCGGTCGCGACGTCGCACGCGGCGACCTGCTCGTGCTCGCGGAGGGCGACCGCGTCCCGGCGGACGCGTTGCTGCGGCAGGCGATCAACCTTTCGGCCGACGAGTCGCTGTTGACCGGCGAGTCCGTTCCGGTCAGGAAGAAACCCGAGCCGGATGCCGCGACCCTCGACAGGCCTGGCGGCGACGACCTGCCGTCGCTCTTCTCCGGTACGCTCGTGACGGCGGGCCAGGGGATCGCCGAGGTCGCCGCGACGGGCAGCCGCACCGAACTGGGAAAGATCGGTAAAGCGCTTCTGTCGCTGGAGCCTGAGCCGACCCTTCTCCAGAAGGAGACCGGCAGGCTGGTCAGGGTGCTTGCCCTAGTCGGCCTCTCGGCCTGCGCGGTGGTGGTGGTCACCTACGCGCTCACCCGAGGCGGGACCGCGCTCGCGTGGAAACAGGGGCTGCTCGCCGGGATCGCGATGGCGATGGCCACCCTTCCGGAGGAGTTCCCGGTCATCCTCACAGTGTTCCTCGCGCTCGGCGCCTGGCGAATTTCGCGCAGCAAGGTGCTCACGCGCAGGATGCCGGCGGTCGAGACCCTCGGCGCCGCAACCGTGCTGTGCGTTGACAAGACCGGCACTCTCACGCTCAACCAGATGACGCTGGCGGCCCTGGAGATCGACGGTGTCAGCATCGACCCGCGGGCGGAGGTCGGGTCGGTCGACGGGCGCCACCGGGAACTGCTCGACTGTGCCATGTACGCGAGCAAGCGAGACCCGTTCGACCCCATGGAACGCGCGATTCACGAAGCGTCGGAGAGGCACAGGCTCCCGGGCCGATCGGACGGCGATGCCCGGCAGTTGGTGCGCGAGTACCCGTTGACGCCGAAGCTCCTGGCTCTTTCGCACGCCTGGCAGAGTCGGGACGGCGACGTCCTGACGGTGGCCTCCAAGGGCGCGCCCGAAGCGATCGCTGATCTCTGCCATCTGCCGCCGGATCGCCGGTCCGAGCTCTCGGCCCGGGTCGCTGTGCTCGCCTCCCAGGGGCTGCGTGTGCTCGGGGTCGCAACAGGACGGATCGACGGCCGCGACCTCCCGGAGGACCAGCACGACCTCTCCCTCGACTTCGTGGGCCTCATCGCGCTCGAGGACCCGGTCCGCCCGGCGGTGCCCGGGGCGGTCGCAGAGTGCCTGGGGGCAGGGATCCGGGTCGTCATGATCACGGGCGACTACCCGACGACCGCCCAGAGCATTGCCCGGCAGGCTGGAATCGCGGACCCGGGCTCGGTCATCACCGGTACCGAGATCGACGCGATGAACGACGACGAGCTCCAGTCACGCGCTCCCCACGTCAACATCTTCGCCCGCGTCGTACCCGAGCAGAAGCAGCGGATCGTCAACGCCTTCAAGGCCTGCGGCGAGGTCGTGGCCATGACGGGCGACGGCGTCAACGACGCCCCGGCTCTCAAGGCGGCGCACATCGGCATCGCCATGGGAGGACGCGGGACAGACGTGGCCCGCGAGGCGGCGTCGCTGGTGCTGCTCGACGACAGCTTCTCGGCGATCGTGGCGGCGGTGCGGCTCGGGCGCCGGATCTTCGACAACATCAAGAAGGCGATTGCCTACGTCTTCGCCGTGCACGTGCCGATCGCCGGCCTTTCGATCGTGCCGGTGTTCTTCGCCGACTGGCCCCTGCTCCTGCTCCCGGTGCACATCGTCTTCCTCGAGCTCGTGATCGACCCGTCATGCTCTCTCATCTTCGAGGCCGAAGCGGCCGAACCCAACATTATGAGACGGCCGCCGCGCAACCCGAGGGAACGGCTCTTCTCTCGCAAGTCCGTGGGTCTGAGCATCCTCCAGGGCGCCAGCACCCTCGCTGCCTGCCTGTTCGTCTACGTCGCGGCGAGGAGGTTTGGCGAGAGCGACGATGCCGCCCGTGCCGCTGCGTTCGCGACCCTGGTCGTCGCCAACCTCATGCTCATCCTCGCAAACCGTTCGTGGGATCGCACCATCCTGGCGATGCTTCGCGTACCCAATGCCGCTGCCTGGTGGGTGGTCGGCGGTACCTTGGTCCTCCTCGGACTTGTCCTCTACGTCCCCTGGCTGCAATCGCTCTTCCACTTCGCGACCCCGAGCGCGAACCTGCTCGGACTGAGCCTGCTGGCTGGCCTGGTGTGCATCCTGTGGTTCGAGCTGCTCAAGGTGCTGCGCAGGCGGTCCGACACGGCGCCGGCCCAAGCCGAGCTCCCCGGATGAGCGGCCGGCCGGCGAGGCGGCGGACACACCATCGGGGGTCGCCATGTTCATGACGGCGATCGTGTGCCGGGGCACCGGAACCTGGGGCCCGCGCATGCTCCTGTGGCGGCCGAGCGAGATCCTGCGGATCAGGTTGCGCGCCGCAACTGCACGCCCGTTGGCCTCGTAGTCGACCCGGCCGAGCCCACAGGTGGTCCGCTACTACGGCCGCTATTCCAACGCCTCGCGCGGCAAACGACGTCAACAAAGTCTTCCGCCGCCCAGCAGACTGACGTCGACAGTTCCGTGCATACGGACTCGCTCGCCGAACGTTTTGCTCGGCAGTGTCGCCGCAACTGGGCCCGACTCCTGAAGAAGATCTACGAGGTGAAACCACTGGTTGGTCCCCGCCAGGCTCAACAGGTACGAGCCTCCGCCGATTCCGTCTGCGGGGACGATGTCCCCGTTGATCGCGGTTGAAGAGCCGCGGCTCTTCAACCGCTGCCGATCTTGTTGCACCTGCTCTCCGCTTCAATTCCGGCTGAAAGACCGACTCACCCACTCCCAGGCCCTTCCCTCCTGCGTCAGGTTATTTGCGTTCCATCATCCCCCGGCGATGCTCACCCATTTCATTCCACATTGAACCGTCGGCTGCGCCGGCGTTCCAACAGTTGTTCCAAGAGAACTCTTGTCGGCTTTGGCCCGCGCCGCCGCCGAGCCAGCCCTGGCCCATTTGGCCCCCTCTCAACCAATCCGCTTGCCCGTAGAACCGGCTGCAGAAACCGCTTGGGTCACTGGCTGTCGGGTGAGGTTGAAGCTCAACCGTATGGTCGCCACTCCCCAGCATCAAAGGCTTGTTTTCGATAGGCTGACTGTTCTTGAGGTTCTGGTCCCAAGTGTGGACCATCACCTCGCCAGTCTCGGCGTTGGCCAGGATTTCGGCTTTCGCTACTCCGCGTCGTCGATCTGATCCATAGCGTATCGCCCATTGAGGGTGCGTTCGCCGACTGGCCCACACCTGATACTACCCTCGGAGTGATTCGCACGTCAGTTCACTACTGATCACACCGTTGCTCACAATCGCTCACCCAGTCAACGAGGTAATTAGCTGTGTGGGGCCCGTCCAAATGCCACCGCGGCGGCGAGCCTGACGGTGAATTCCTCCTGGTCATGGACGTAGGCAGGAGACCTGACCATCCGGTTGCTGCCGGATGGTCCTCCGCTACCACTACTAATCGAGAAAGCCCGGGATGACCCGGAGTAGTTGTACCGGGGCGGAAGCGCTCGCTTCCGTCCGACGTTCCAGGGTTCAAAGCGGAACCTTTCGGTTCGCGCACGCCAAACGGGGAAGGCATCGACGGCTTGAAGCTCACCGTCGCCAATCGGCCGTGTGCTGAGCCGCCAACCCAGGTCCACAACAACGCCCGATATGGTCGTGCTGAACCGAAGAGTTCAGCTTTTTCCCCAACCCGGAACGGCGCCACCACGCAAGGAAGCGAAAGCTTCCTCAGATTCAGTGAGCGGGCGGAATCCCGGAGTGTAGGAGTTTAATAAGACCGAACCAGTGATTCAGTCGAAACGGACCGCTTTCGCCGGGACGATGACCGCTGATCACATCTGACTTCAAATGGTCGATCGTGAACAGCAACGTCCCGGCGGGAGGCCTCAGAACTTCAGGATGTTATCCCAGCCCTTGCGGTATTCGGGCCTCTTGATGAACGGATCCGCTTCCGGAGCGTTGGTGGCACGCATGTTCTCGTAGTCCCATTCGATCTTCTTCCCGGCCCGGTAGGCCACGTTGCCGAGGTGATTTGCCTCGGTGGTCCAGCCCGAGTACTGGAAGTACGACCCGGGGTGCGGTCCCTCCCCCTTGGCGTAGTTGACCCACTCGACCCAGTGGCCGGGCGAGCGAGGCAGTGTCGCCGCCGGCGTCTGGAAGTCCTTGAACTTCTCTTCGGGAAGGAGTTTCCCGTTGCCGAGCAGCATTCCGTCATCGCCAAAAAAGATTTGTGACCGGCCGCCCCACTCTTCGACCCATCCCGGGGGCTTGCTGTCGCCCTGGTGCCAGACGAGTTTGAGGGCAGGCTGTGATCCGACCGCGGGATACTCAAAGGTCGCCCGCAAGGTCGCTGGAGCGAGTTCTTTGTGGGCCACGGGGACATTGTAGGAGACCGACTCTACGGTCAATGGAGCCAGCAGTTTGCCGCCCTTGCCGTCGGGTCGCCAGAGGTCCAGCACCGTGTAGGGGACGTCATTATCGTGACTGCCGAGGTCGCTCATCGTGCCGTTGGCGAAATCCCACCAGCGGTACCAGCGGGGGCCGGGGAAGTATGTCGCATGGTACGGCCGGTCCGGAGCAGCCCCGAGCCACAGATCCCAGCTCAAGTGCTCGGGGATCGGCATCTTCTCCTTGAACCGGTCAACAATCTGAATCCCGTTGTAAAACCCGTGGGGATGGTCGTACTTATCGGCCGAGGCGGCGTCCTGGAGTCCCCAGGCACGGTCGGCCCAGACGTGGACTTCCCGGACCGGACCGATAACGCCGGTGTCGAGGATCTCCCGAATCGTCCGGCGGCGTTCGGATGCGTGTCCCTGATTGCCCATTTGCGTCGACAATTTCGGGTATTTGGCGGCGGTTTCACGGATCAGCCGTGTCTCCCAAATGTTGTAGGCAAGAGGCTTTTCGCAATAGACATGCTTGCCAAGGGTCAATGCCAGGTAGGTGGCAAACGCGTGAGCCTGTTCCGCCGTGGAGACTACGACGGCATCAAAGGCGTTCGGGTTGTCGAAGACTTTACGGAGATCCTTGAACGTCTTGGCCTTTGGGTATCGCTGGGAAGCCAGGTTCAGGTAGTTCTGGTCGATGTCGCAAAGGACGACCACGTTCTCGTCCGGGTGAGGTACCCCGGGAGCGGTCGACGACCGGCGCCTATTGTTTCTCGGCGGTTGGTCATCCGTGACAGTGAGTTCGTTGAGGCTGGCATTGGCTCGCCCCCCGGCGCCGATGAAGGCGATGTCCAGCTTGTTGTTCAGGTTCTGACCGCGGAGTATTGCGGGTGCTTTTGTAGCTGCCACACCCGCCGCCAGCGCTCCGCCCACGAACGCTCGACGTGATATCTGCGCCCGGTTTTTTCGATTCTCCGGGCTCTCCCCTGACTTCTCCCTGTTTCCGTCACTTCCGATCAAATCATCCAGCTTCCGCATCTTCCCATCCCCCTCTCAATAGCGTGAGTCCCGCTACCAGAAAAGAAGCGGGATCTCCGCTCTACTTTGCCTTAGTTGTCACACGGGAGCAAGGGACAGGTTGATTTTGATGGGTGAGTTCAACCTGGACCTCCAGGACGACAGGACTGTCCGGCCGGGATATTCAGGAGTCGCGTGACAATTGAACGCTCTTACAGGCGTGCTGTGTGGCGATTGTACGTCCACTCCGGCATACTGTTCGAAGATGCGAAAGAAGACACCCTTACCTGGCCGGTTGAGTCGGCGATCCGCCTTGGCTTCGCTCGCCGGACTGGCGACCGTCCCTGTTGTCGCGCCCCGGACTTCCATGACCGAGGGTGCCGGTGAGGGCGTTTCCGCCTCCGAAGGCCCGATTATGGTTATCGACGGCTGTCCGTCGGTGGACACAGCGCTCCAGATCGCCGGACGAATTTACCCCCGGAACTACCGCAAAGACATGATGTCCTTCTTCAACCCAACCGGGTATCGGATGACGGTTTCCCCGGTAGGGTTTCCGGTCGCTATCTGCATGGCGCCCGACCTGACGTTTGGGATGTTGGGAAGCCGTTACCATCCGGATCGTCGGTTCCTGGACTGCTTCCGAGGTCATCTCGACCGCCTTCCGCGCAACATGCGTCGCAATGGACGATTCTTTATCAACGAAGATCTCCTGGCGGGCGCCGACCGGGTGTTCACGCAGGTGATGTATCTCATCTGGATTTGGGAAATCTATCTTGCTACGGGCGATCGCGCGGTGCTGGAAGAGCATCGGGAACCCCTGACCCGCTGTCTTGAGTACATTGAGTCGAGAACCGACGAGAAGGGGATCGTCAACCAGGTCGACACCAACGACTGGCAGGTTTCGGAAGGGGCGGACTGGGTGGACTGGTGTCCGGAGCGGATGGAGGGGTCAACGGCGGTCTACCACACCTGGTACGCAAGGGCATTGCAGCATTGCGCGCAGATTTATCGAGTCCTGGGAGATGACGGCAGGGCAGAAATGATGGGCCGCCGCTTCGCCCGACAAAGGCGGGTTCTGGACGAGTACTTCTGGAGCGGTGCCTCCTACTACGACAATATTCGCTTTCGGGGGGATCGGAAAGTGAACAACTTCTGGCTCGATTCCCAGTTGTGGCCCATCGCCTACGGGTTCTCCTCCTCCAGTCAATCCGCCGCAATCTTTTCCCGTATCGATGCCGAACCTCGCGTCTTTGAGGGCGTGCCGACACGCTGGTGCGCCCCGGTTGCCCAGGAAATTCTGGAAGAGCAGAGTCGCGAGTTTGCATCCTGGGTTTCAAGTTTCGAAGGCGAGCAGCTGCGACCTTACTCCTGGTTTGGCAGGCTGGGAGCGGGGGACATTCTTGCCCGCTGCGCGGTCGGACAACTCGACCACGGGTTTCGCCTGCTCGAGCGTTACTGTGAAGTCGTTGTCGCCGAGAAGACCTGTCCGGAGTGCCTGGATATGGACGGAGTTCCTCGACAGGGCACGGGGGGACAGGGTGACTATCTGGAGCACGCGGGAGGGCTGATCCTGGCGACCGCGAGAGGTATTTTCGGGATTGACGATACCGCGGATGGAGTTCTCCAATGGACGCCCCGGTTTCCCGCCCGGATCACCGGAATGGTCAGCCGCTTCTGGCATTTTGGCCATCTGTGGCAATTTGGCTTTAAAGGGGGCGAGTACTGGGCTGGATCCAGGTGGCGGAAAAGGATCGGTCGTCTTCACAAAGGATGGGAAATCCGAGCGATTCGAGGTTGCCGGGCGAGTGGTTCTTGGCAGAACCGGCTCCGTGTGATCGAAATCGGCAACTGCCCGCGGTCTAAGCGAATTTCTACTGAAACGGAAGAAGTCGGGTACCAGTCGAACCCGATTCCCTTCGTTCCTGGAGGCTTCGACCATTCGAGCGATATGGGGTCGTCTGCGCCGCGGAAGCGCGATGAACGCTTCGTCGACCAAATGAGTCCGCAAACAGGTGCGCGATCGGCGCCCTCGCTCGCCCGACTGAGACCAGGATGGCCCGTTCGCACCCTTCCCGACCCCGGCGGCGGCTGAGACCGCCCCACAGGGCGCAGTTTGCGAACGGGCGACCGGTCGTGCGAACGGAGCCTTAAAAGGTACGGGAATACGCGAGCAGTATCAGGTAATCGGCAAAAGCCGCATCTCCATGCCTCCCGCTCTCAATGTCGGAAGCGCTTCTGGTCCGGTTGCGATAGACAGCAATTGGGACGCTGAATGAAAATGTGTCGCTGTTCTTGGTAAACATCAAGCCCGGACCCACCGACACTGCATACCCGGGACGACGGAAACCGTCCTCTCCACCGATGACGTCGAATGCCGGAATCCCCTCAATCCGACCTGTGGCCGTAAGCGCTAAACCGTAAAACGGCTTTGGTGGGGCGTATCCGAATCCCAGCCTGGACGAGATACGCGTCAGGAACGGAATAGACCGTTCCCGGCCTGGAGTAGCCCGGGTAGCCGGGAGGTCGATAAGATTCGTTCCATCCCTTTGGAGTATAAGAGTTTTTCGGGTTGAAGAGGTAGACCCCCGAGGAGAACAAAGTGAATCGGTTGATCGTCTTGAAGGCCGTGTAATCGACTGAAAACCCGGTTCCCGAATCTCCCAACTGAATCGATTGGTCCACGACCACGGTGCTGTCTCCGACCTGGTCTGTGACGTTGGAATCCCCTGTGGGTAATTTCAGAGAGAATCCGACCTGGATGTTCTGGCCCGGACTCGGTAGGAGGTTTAAAGAGCCAAACCTTCGCCCCAACCGACATGTCACCGATTCCGGCACTCCCAGTCACGGTTCCGGGACCGTGAGAGATGCGGTCCACAGTCATGAAGGGAGCACTTGCATTGACGCTCCATCGTGGAGACGCCTGGTAGCTGACCGCGACGTCAAACAGGTGCAGTCTGTTTTCGACCTGAGTGCCGTCGGCAATCCGATTCGCTTCCTCGTTGGGTCCGCGAAAATGGCGGAACGAATCTTGCCATCGGTATCCAACAGCGATCAGCCACTTGTCTGCAGGCGATCTCGGCCTGGTGCCGGTCCCTGCCTCTCCGCCCTCACCGAATGCCCGACTTGTCTGCGTAATTGCGCCAATCACGGGCGCACCCTGACGGGCGACCACTCACCCCTGGCCGTACGCAGTCTGGACGCCACCCACCATCATTACCAAACCGGCAACCCCTGCTCCCAGGATTGATGTAGATACTCGCATTTTGACCACCCTCCTTTGGTCTGTCGCGGATGCATCAAGTCAGTCTTCGCAAAAGCCTTACTCGACCGACGCTGAGAGAGCATCCTCACTTGAGAAACGTGAATTCCAAGGACTCTCCATCCCCAGACCGGATCCTGGCCAGTCGCGACTCCGCAGGCTGCATACCATTCCATGTTGAAGCGTGACGGGCCGCCCCCGGCCCTGGCGGATGGAATTTGATTTCGAAGTAGCTGAAGCAAGAAACGTTCCAGACTCCGGGTGATCAGGACGGGAGATTGCCAAACCTATGAATATACTGATCTTTTATTGATCGGAAGACGCAATCCCGGAGCCCTGTGCCAGGAGAGTCATCCTGCAAAGACCATATTTGTTATGGCCCAATTTCATAAGATCTATGGGTTTTGTAGGGAACTGTGAGGATCTGCAACCGGCCATCGACGGGTGATGTTTGAACCTTGACTCTGTTATTCGCATCAAGCTAGAGTATAGGGAGTGAAAATGGAGTCGATGCGATGAGCAGGATCCATCTTAGCGACGTATCCCTTGTTCCTCGCCGTTCTGTTGGTCAGATTCCGCGCTCACTTTGGCCAGCCCTCAGACTGATCCAGGGACGACGCAACCCGCCTACCGCCTGGACCAATTGGCGAAAGTAAAACCGGCGTCGAAGTGTCGCGAGGTCCTGCGTGATGTGCATACCTATTGGCTCGCGAAAGCTCCCAACCAGGATGAGGCAAAGAAGCTGGCGATGGAGCTCGAAAAGCAGTTCGGGTGGACTGAAACGCAGGATCCGGAGTCTGCGGACGTGGTGGTCTTTAACGACTACCAGACTTATACCCATGGCAACCATCCGTCAATGTTTCCGGACGACCCGGCCGGCGGTGACGCGGCCATGCCGACCCAACGTTTCTTTCATGTATTCGCGATTCTCACCAGTTCACAGCCTCCGAAGGTCATTCGCTATTACGAGAGGCGGACATTAAGTAGCCAGTCAGTTGCCAGGGACGCTATCAAAGACCTGGAGAGCTTCCTGGAGAAGAAGGACTGAGAACCAGACGGTCGCGCTGAGCGGGGATTTTCCGAAGGGGCGTTCGGGCCTCCCATGGGTTGCCGGGAGACAGCGAATGCCTGCTGACCACGGGATGAGGAGCCCTTCGCCGGATCACCAGTCGCAGGATTTCAACTGAGCGATGACTTCGTCGGTGAACTCAGTGGTCGTTGCGGTCCCCCCGAAATCCGGAGTTCTCAAATTGGTTTCCGAAAGGGTTCTCTCGACTGCCTGCAGCAACCGACCGCCCAGGTCAGGACGTCCAAGGTGATCGAGCATCATCGAGGCCGACCAGATCTGCCCGATCGGGTTGGCGATGCCTTTCCCGGCAATATCTGGAGCTGAGCCGTGGACCGGCTCGAACATCGACGGGAAGCGCTTTTCAGGATTGATGTTGGCTGAGGGTGCGATCCCGATTCCCCCGGCGATGGCACCACCGAGGTCGGTCAGGATGTCGCCGAACAGGTTCGACGCCACGACGACGTCGAATTCCTGCGGCTTGAGAACAAAAAATGCGCTCAGTGCATCGATGTGAGTCAGGCTCCGCTGCACTTCCGGGAACTCCTGTTCGCCAATTTCGTTGAAGACTTCATCCCAGAAGGGCATCGTCCAGTTGATCCCGTTTGATTTTGTTGCACCACAGAGGCGTTTTCTGGAGGCTTTTTGGGCCTGCGCGAACGCATACCGAATGATTCGTTCAGTGCCGACCCTCGTGAAAACCGTATTTTGGATGACCAGTTCGTGCGGAAATCCGGAGTGGATCCTCCCTCCAGAGCTGGAATACTCACCCTCGGTGTTCTCCCGGATCACAACGAAATCAAAATCGCCCGCCTGCCGCCCTCGAAGGGGACTCGTGACTCCGGGGAGAACCCGGACCGGGCGCAGATTGACGTACTGTTCGAACTGGCGGCGAATCGGCAGGAGCAGCCCCCACAAGGAGACATGATCGGGCACTCCGGGAAACCCGACTGCGCCGAGGAGGATGCTGTCGAACGCCGAGAGCGTTTCAATGAAGCCCTCTGGCGCCATCCGGCCATGGTGCTGGTAGTACTCGCATCCCCAGGGGAATTCGGTGTAATCGAGCCGGATACCTCCGTCGAGTGCGCACCCGATGTCGAGGGCCCGTTTAGCTGCCGCGACGACTTCGATCCCGATTCCGTCTCCTGGAATCACCGCCACTGAAAACCTGTCCATCACGAAGATCCTTTCGCCACTGTTTTCCGATTTCCTACTTGAGCAGGGGCAACACCCGGGCTGTTTCGGTGACTACTTTTCCCCACAAAATCACGGAATCCGAGAATCCCGGTACCAGATGGTAATGTTAACCTCAGTTCGCTGAACAGGAAAACGGGACCTGAAGGAGGGGAAGCCATCAGCATGCAGCCTGACCTGAAGAGTAAGCTAGTCCGCGGCCTGCCTGTAATCGCCGTTGCTGCTGTGATTTGGATGGTTCCACCCCCCGGGAATCTGGAAGTCAACGCTCTCCACCTCGTGGCCATTTTCGTTGCCACAATTTTGGGGCTCGTCCTGCAGCCGCTTCCACAGGGTGCGGTCGTCTTGCTTGGAGTCTCGGTCGCCGCCGTTACCGGGACTCTCTCTCTCGCTGATTCCCTGGCTGGGTTTGCAAACGGCACCGTCTGGCTGATCGTGACGGCTTTTCTCTTTGCACGGGGATTTATCAAAACAGGGTTGGGTTCCAGGATCGCTTTTCTGGCCGTGAGCAAAATTGGGAGCAGTACCCTGGGCCTCGGCTACTCGCTGACCCTGGCCGATCTGATTATCGCTCCTGCGACTCCGTCGAACACGGCAAGGGCCGGCGGGATTTTGTTTCCGATTGTCCGATCGCTGTGCAGCAGCCTCGGCTCGGAGCCAGGGCCGACTGCCAGGAAAGCCGGAGCCTTTCTGATCTACAACGAGTTCCAGGTCAACCTGGTGACCTCCGCCATGTTTCTGACCGGGGTCGCTCCCAATGCGATGATCGTGCTGCTTGCCGCTCAAAGTTTCGGATATGAAATCAGCTGGTTCGGGTGGTTTGCTGCCGCCGTTGTTCCCGCTGCGGTCTCTCTGGCCCTGATCCCGCTGCTCCTTCACCGGTGGTTGAAGCCGGAAACGCAGCATGCCGGTGATGCAAAGCGCATGGCCCGCAGCGAACTGGAACGCATGGGACCGATGACTCCAGCAGAGTGGAAGATGACGGGAGTCTTTCTGGTCACCCTGGGCTGCTGGGCGACCAGTCAGTGGAGCGGATTGAATGTGACCGGAATTGCCCTTGGCGCAGTTGGAACTCTGCTGTTGACTGGCGTTCTGGGGTGGGATGACGTTGTCACGGAGAAGGGTGCCTGGGATGCCCTTGTCTGGTTCGGCGGTCTGGTCTCCCTTGCGGCAGGCCTCGGGAAACTCGGCGTCATCGACTTTCTGGCGGGAACCATGAGTCAGCGGCTCTCCGGAATGAACTACTGGCTGCCGGGGTTCATCCTCCTGGTGCTGGCCTACGTCTACCTCCACTATTTCGTTGCCTCAATGACCGCGCACGCAACTGCGTTTTACGTCCCGTTCGGGCTCGTGGCGATCGGATTGGGGACGCCAGTGGCCCTGGCTGCACTCACGCTCGGATTCATGAACAGCCTGAACGCAGCCATGACCCACTACGGGACCGGGCCGTCCCCGATCTATTTCGGTGCCGGATATATCGATCTGGGGACCTGGTGGAAACTCGGCTTCCTGATCAGTGTCGTCAACCTCCTGATCTGGCTCCTGATCGGTGGATTTTGGTGGAAGGTTCTCGGCCTCTGGTGATCCTTCCGGTGACGATACGCGGCACGGAAGAGGGGGCGACCAGTATGTTGGCCCCAATTCCCGGGGCAGAGTTGATTGCCCAACCATACAAGAATGAGAGGGATTTCGCCGTCCCTTATGAACTGAACGTGTTCATCGAGTCGCCGGCCTAAATTGGTCAGATATACTGAGAACTGAATAAGAACCTTCTGGACGCATTCAATCAGGGAGGGATCGAGATAATGACGTCGGCCGCTAGCGCACTCAGGGATGCCAATCACCCGGCAAATCCGCTTGAATTCAACTCGAGAATGTCTGACTTTCCCGGATTTCGGTTTCTGGACCCCGGGGCAGACCGCAAGGATCCAAAGTGACCACGGAGGAGAAGCGGGGAAGCGGGGAAGTACGGAAACGATCAGCGCCGCGGTCCCGTATCCGGTCGCTGCTGATCTGGTGCCTGATAAGCTTCCTTGCGGTCTTCGGCGTCCTTGTCGGCGTTGGCATTTGGGGTGCCCACTGGCTGAGGTCAAACGCCAGGGCAAGAGCGGTCGAACTGTTGAGCCAGCGTTTCGACGACGTTCAGCTTTCCTCACTGGATTTCGCGGTTCGACCAACTTTCGACCCGCTTCCTTCCTTCAGCGCCGTGGGCAAGGGGCTGCGGTTGAGTCTCAAGGGGCGCCAGGGAGCCCCGCCGTTTCTGGAGATCGAGGAGTTCAAGGTCGAAGTCGGATTGAAAGGCCTCTGGTCCGATCCCGTTCGGATTCGAAAACTGGACCTCAATCAGATGGAGATCCAGATTTCTCCTCGGAAGAGAACCGGAGACCAATCTGGCGCCGGCTCGGCTGCCTTGAGACAGACGCCGGTGTTTGTCTTCGACCGTTTGATCGCCGACGGCGCAGTGCTCTTGATTCATTCCAGGAACCCCGAGAAGGAACCCCTCGAATTCGATCTTCATCAACTCAGAATGACGTCAGTTGGACCCCGGAGTCCGATGAAGTTCGAGGCGGAATTGGACAATGCCAAGCCGCCGGGCCGAATCCGGACGACCGGAGTTTTTGGACCACTGACTCTCCCTGACCCCGGGGGATCTCCGGTCGGCGGGAAGTACGTCTTTGAAGGGGCAGACTTGTCGGACCTGGGTGGCATCGGAGGAACACTCGACTCGGACGGTGAATTCAGCGGAGTCCTGGAACACATTGAGGTCCAGGGTACTACCCGCACGCCGGACTTCTACCTGAAGCCGGTCGGGACACCTGTCAACCTGGAGACTGAATTTAAGGCCGTAGTAGACGGTACGAGTGGGGATACCTTTCTGGACCCGATCAAGGTGCGGATTGAAAGCTCGAAGTTTACTGCCAACGGTTCGGTGGCCGGAAAGCCCGGCGAAAAGGGCAAGACCATCGATCTCCAGGCAGATGGAACTGATGGACGGATCGAGGACTTTCTGAAGCTGGCGGTCAAAACCGACCAGCCTCTTCTGACGGGTATTCTTTCTTTCGATTCCAAGATCCTGATTCCTCCCGGAAAGGTGGACGTCCTCGAAAAACTGCAGCTCAAGGGGCACTTCCAGATTCGATCAACCGAGTTTCCGATTCCCGCGGTTCAGGAGAAGGTCAATCTGCTCAGCGAACTGGGCCGGGGGGATCGCCCAAAACGGGAAGGCCCTGCACCGAAAGCTGTGGTTTCGGACATCTCTGGAGAATTTTTGCTCAGTAAGGGCTTGATGCAGGTTCGGCGCTTGCGCTTCAAGGTTCCGGGTGCAACCGTCGCCCTCAATGGTGATTACAGCCTTGTCGATGAATCAGTTAACTTTCGTGGTGAGCTCCTGACGGAGGCGAAGGTCTCCCAAATGACGGGTGGGATCAAGTCATTGTTACTCAAGCCGATCGATCCACTCTTCAAGCGAAGGGGAGCCGGGGCAGTCATCCCGATCAAGATCGAAGGCACCAGGTCGGACATCTCCTTCGGTGTTGAAAAAGGGCGCATCCTTTCCAGGGATGACGTCACCGAGGACGACAGAGTCCCTCAGAACTGGAAGTAGACGGCAAAGGCTCCGTTGTCGGCTGCCTTGCGGGCGTTCTCGACCGGGTCTCCCTGCTCAGGGGCCGTCTGGGCGATCCACTGCAGACCTTCTCCGAATGTCCGGCAGTACTCCCGGTAGTTGCCGATGATGTGAGGATCGGCTCGCATCAGGGTTGTGTTGATGCCGTTCTCCTGGGCGATCCTCCAGGTCTCCCGGATCTTTTCGTCCGTGAAGTAGCGGGTCATCAATTCGGACTGATAAAGAAGGTCCCCGGCGTGAGCGGATCCGCTGACCAGATTCCCACCGATGATCAGGCGGGAAACCTCCCTGCCGCCGAATTTCCCGCTCTGCAAGCCGGTCACGGGAGGCTTCGTCTCGTTGCGCTTCGAACGATCGACCATTTGTCCAAAGAGAGCCCTGTGTTCGTAGCCGACACCCACCACCGCTGCGGCCGAGACGCTCAAAGAATGGCGAAGCATTCTGCGACGGTCCATCTGATTTCCCATGATGCGCCCTCCGCTCAATTGATTTTCGAACTCGGGACCAATCCCTGCGGCGATCGTCTCATGCACACCGGGCCCAGACAAGAGAA
Source organism: uncultured Acidobacteriota bacterium (assembly GCA_963777605.1). Classification (GTDB taxonomy): domain Bacteria; phylum Acidobacteriota; class UBA6911; order RPQK01; family JAPXNP01; genus CAVZRV01. The sequence goes on along the minus strand of CAVZRV010000011.1, from coordinate 235,840 downwards.
ATCAGCGTCACCGAATCGATGAACGACGAACAGCCTCACTCCAGTGTTCTTTCCAGAAACTCTTCATTCGGCGCCGGAGTTTCTCCCTTTCAATCTCTCCTCGAAAGGGGTGGGACACTGTCTCCGGTCTCCGGTCTCCTGCCTTCTGCGGCCACTTGAAGAGATTCCCTGGCCAGCTTCGTGACTTTGTCGATGAAATCGGCTTTGCCGCTGGTATAGGCCACTCGGTCGCGGGAGAAGTCCGACGCCAGTCGAGTTTTCATCTCGGCGTACTGAAGAGCGACCTCCGGGTGCTCGATGAGGTAGTCGCGAAAGAGGAGGCGTTCCCAGTGTTCCCGGAAGCTTTTTTCGACCATGTGAATGTGGTGGGTTCGAGTCCCGGCCCACGCGTTCCGCTTGATGAACCAGGCGTAAAACGGCAGTCCGTCGTCGCCGTGGGTTGGGCGCCAGAAGTACTCGTAGCCCTGGGATTCGAGTATGGGAACCACCCGTTTCCTGACTTCGGCCAGGTCGGTTACCTCCACGAGCATGTCCACGACCGGCTTAGCAGCCATACCCGGAACGGCGGTGCTGCCGAAGTGTTCGATCCGCCGGATGAGATCATCCGGGAGACAGTCCAGGAGGTGCTCCTTTTCCTGGAGAAACCAGACCGGCCAGACGGGATTGTAACGTACGATCCGGACTTCCTCCTGAATTACCCGCCGAACGCGCTGCTCAAGAGTCTCCATTTTGCGGCCTGTCCGTTTGTTGACTTCGATCGATCGACGTTAGGCCTGTTCGACTTTGCTATGACCCAAGTTCCCGAAGAGTCCTCAGAAAACTGATGACATCTTCCCGACTGAGCATTCCGACGAAATTGCTTTCCTGAATGACCGGCAGCTGGTTGACGCCGTCACGGTCCATCTGTTGGAGGGCCGACCAGAGTTCGGCCTCGGGAGAGGTCTGTTTCAGTTGTCCGGCAGGAATCATCACCTGGCCGGCACTTGTTGTGGACCAATCGGTCCGCGGTACTTCCTGGATTCGATGAAGGGTCATCATTCCGACGGTCCGGCTACCCTCGTTGACAAGAAAACAGCGTTGACCCCCACCCAGGATGTGCTCATCTACCAGTTGTTGCAGCGTCAGGTTCTCGGGCACGGAGACACAGTTCCTGCTCATTGCCTGTTCGACAGTGTGACCCGCGAGAATCCCCTGGATGGCCAATTGTTGGACCTGCGCCGAGGCGGCATTGTCAAGGAACCATCCGATGAAGGCGATCCAAAGGCCTCCCCCGAAGTTGCCCTGGAAGATCTGCCAGACGCCGGCGAAGATGAACACGAACGCAAAGAACCGGCCCACGTTCGCGGCAATCAACGTGGCTCGCCTCATGTTTCCAGTAATCCGCCACATGATCGCCCGGAAGACACGACCCCCGTCGAGGGGGTATCCCGGAATCAGGTTGAACACGACCAGAGCCAGGTTGATGTAGGCGAGGTACTCTGCGAGGCCGAAAAGCGGCGCTATGCCGCCCACCATTGGCTGGATCGCGTAGAAGAAGACTGCAAGTCCCAGGCTGACCAGGGGGCCTGCGATTGCGATGAGAAATTCGGCAATGGCGCTGGGTGGTTCCGCCCCGATCTGGGCTACGCCTCCAAACAGGAAAAGCGTGATGCTGCGAACCGGGATCTTGTATCGCAGGGCCAGGACAGAATGTCCCAGCTCGTGGAGCAGCACGCTCACGAAGAGCATGATCGCGGTTACCGCTCCCATGATCCAGTAGAGCGGGGGGGACCAGTTCGTGAATTCGGCAGGGTAATAGCTGCCCGCGAGCATCCAGGTCAGGAGCAGGAAGATTATGAACCAGGAATAATCCACGCCGATCGGAATTCCCAGAATCCTGCCCAACGGAATGTTGTGTCGTGTCATGTGCATCGTCCTTTGTCCACAAGTTGGCTCGATCGACCTGGTGGAGGCAAACGTCGTCAACCGCCTCCTGGGAACAGAATCAATATATGGTCAATTTCCTGAGATGTCACTTTAAAGCCTGGATCTCTGCCTTTCCGCCAGAATAGCGGCCCTCCGAACTATGGTCTCATTGTCAGGGTCTATTTGCGGGAGGTATTCCCCGTGGGTCGCTGGCGAGGAAAGGGTTGGGGCGCTCTTTTGGCCGGGAGTGAGAAGCAGTGCATCCGTCAAGGCCCTGATCAGGGCCTTGACGGATGGATCATGCACTGTCAGAGTGCGTTCTCAAACGATGATTTCCGATCGCCGATCAGGCGACTCGAAGATCGTTGACGACGGAGAAGACTCCGGGAACCGAACGCGCACTAATGTTGGCGATGATCTTGTCTCCGCTACTTGCAACAACTCCGACCAGTGTCACCTTCCCGTTCTTCACAATAATGTGGATCGGCGGAACGGGCTGGATCGCATATCTTGTGAAGGTGACGTTCCGGTAGATGGCCCGGTATGTGGCAAGGCGGATGCGGTTGTCAATCGGAGACAAGGGCAACACTTCGATGTTGTTCTCGACCGCCGTAACGTTCGGAAGTCGCTTGACCGCGCTTTCGGCCTCAGACTTCAGCGTCGGTCTCACGACCTGTCCACTCAGAATTACCTGACTTCCTTCAACCTGGAACTGGAGATTATCGAAAACGTTATAATACGGCAGCATCACAAGAGCGTGACGCACCTGATCCTGGAGCGGAGTCAAGGTTGTTCCCGCCTGGGCCGGGGCTGCCATTGCCACCGAGACCGGCGCGAGAACCATGGCAAGAACCAGGAAAATCATTTGTATTTTGTGTCTCATTGTTCAAACTCCCATTTTTTCTGATCACGATCGACCCGCGGGCGAGCCGACCGGTTCCAATCTCGTTCGCTCATCTCTCGAATGCCTTTGCGCATTCTCGAATGTGCTCATATATTCAGATGCGATTTGTCTCCCAACGGATCAAATAATGGTTTCTACTTGGGGTCGCATGTGACCCGAAGGAGAGGTGATCGTGGCTTATCTCTTTCTCTTGTTTTGGTTGCTCCCGGTTGTTCCCGTCCAGGAAAAGTCCTCTGCAGAAGTTCTCTTCTTTGACGACTTCGACGGACCGCAGCTTGACTCCAATCTCTGGATAGCCGGGCTGCACCAGTGGGGCCCCAACAACAACGGCGTAGTTCCCGAGAATGTACGGCCCGGTATCCTGGAAGACAACGGCCGTCCAATAACCGTTCTCGATACCGAGGCCCACGGCGACTTCTACACGGGACCTATCAAAGGCGTTCGCCGGGCGAAGGACTCCGGGCAGTTTCCGGCCGGTGATCCGCGGCGATACGAACGAACCGAGGTGGGGACGCGGGTCGGAGGGTTGGTGATCACCCGGGAAAAGTATGGAGCCGGATCCTACGAGGTTCGAATGAAGAACCTGCCACTGCCCGGAGGATGTTCCTGCATCTGGAACTATCTGGAGACTTCCGATGACTACACAGAAATTGATATCGAGATGCCCGCGAACGGAAAGGCGGAAGGTTCCGACTGGTCTCGATGGGGCGGCCTGAATACCTACTACCCGGGACCGGCGCACATCAGCGCCAAATCTGAGGATATGGGTTTCGCCCAGAACGACGGCCAGTTCCACATCTATCGCTGGGACTGGTATGACGGGAGCAACGGTCCGCCGAGGGTCGAATTCTATGTTGACGGCCGGTTGCTTCACACCTCGACTCGCAACATCCCGAAATCTCCTGCCCAGCTTTGGGTCGGCAACTGGCCCGCCGTCTGGTCCGGCGACTTCCAGTATGACGTCCAGCATCTCTACGTAGATTGGGTCAAGATTTCTCGGCTACCGACTTCGAAATAGTTTTCGGGAAGGCGTGTCATTTTCCACGATCAACATACCGGGACGTCACCTGGGAATCGAGTCTGGATCGCCGCGAGTCCAGCCAGGGAGTGCTCCGGCGGTGAAAAGGACGGAACAAATTCTTCGATGTTGACTCCAAGTTGTTAGCCGGCAAGTAATTGGATCTCTCGAGGGGTCTCTCTCCTGGCTCTGCCAAGTAGAAAGGACTGGAACCATGTTTAACGACTTCTCGAAGCCGGTTTCCGCCCGGGACAGGCGTGCTTTACTGCTCTCCTTTGGCGTTCATTTTGTTCTGCTCGGCAGTTTGATCGTTCTCCCGCTCCTCTACTACGATCGGCTGCCCGATTTCCGGAGTGTAACAACTCTCTTCAGTGCTGAACCGCCTCCGCCTCCGCCCCCTTCTCCGATGACCGATGCGCCGCCGGTCCGTCAGAGTGTTCCCAGGGTTGTGCCTGCCAGTCCATGGGTGCCTCCTGCCGCGGTTCCGGATACGATTCCGTCTCCCGATGCTGAACCGCCAATGGTTGATGCCTTCGCCTACGGGAACGGGCCCGGCCTGCCGGCAGGTTTAGTTTTCGGGATTTCTGGGGGAGCGATTGGCCCTTCTTTCCCGGAAGGGCTCTCGTCCGCCCCACCCCCACCCCTCCCACCTCCTCCTGCAGCCAAGGCGCCGATTCGGGTCGGTGGAACCGTTCAGGCGGCCAAGCTGATCCGACGGGTGGAGCCGTCCTACCCGGAGATTGCCCGCCGTGCCCGGATTCAGGGCGTAGTCCTTCTCGAGGTCCAGGTCGGAGCCGAGGGCAGTGTCGAGAACGTGCGCTTGATTCGTGGGCACCCCCTCTTGAACGCTGCCGCAGTGGATGCCGTCTCTCAGTGGAAGTACTCTCCGACGCTACTCAATGGCGAACCTGTTCCTGTGATTGCTACCGTCACGGTTCGTTTCGTCCTAAACTGATGAGCTGAACGCAGAACTGCGGGGGAATGTGGATGAAGATTTCGAAGAAGTTTGCGTTGGGGCTCTCGTCGGTGGGGCCGGGGATTTTCCTGATGGGCTACAACATCGGGACGGGAAGTGTCACAACAATGGCGGCGTCCGGTTCCCGTTATGGGATGTCGCTCTTCTGGGCCCTGTTCCTGTCCTGCGTTTTCACTTACGTGATGCTTGTTGCTTACGGGCGGTATTCTCTGGTTTCCGGCAACACCGCGATCAGCAGCTATCGGGTGCTATTCGGGAATGGCCTGGCGATCTTTATGGTTATCGGGCTCATTATCGGGGAGTTGACCGCGCTGATGGGCATCTTTGGAATCGTGGTGAACCTCATTGACGAGTGGGTGTTCTACATGACCGCAAGCCACGTCAACGAAGTGATCGTCACGGCTGCGATCATGGTCGGTCTCTACTACCTCTTCTGGACCGGGGGCTATCTGCGTTTCGAGCGGATCCTGATGGTCCTGGTCGGGATCATGGGAGCCAGTTTCGTCTCGAGCATGGTTCTGGTGGTTCCCGATTTCGGGCAGATGGCCCAAGGTTTGGTACCTTCCATGCCGGCGGAGGAAAATGCCCACCTCATCGCCGCCGGCATGGCCGGGACCACGCTCTCTGCAGTCGTCTTCGTGATGCGCAGCATCGTGGTTCAGGAAAAAGGCTGGGATCAGACTCATCTCCCCTTAGAAAGGCGCGATGCCTTCGTTTCGGCAACCCTCATGCTTCTGTTGAGTGCAGCGGTGATGGCCTCGGCGGCCGGGACCCTGTATCCGGCAGGGATTCCCGTGGAGCGGGCCATCGACATGGTAAAGACGCTCGAACCCATGGCAGGCTCTTTCGCGATCAGCCTGTTCGTTATCGGAATCGTCAGTGCCGGCATTTCGACGGTTTTCCCGATTGTTCTGATTGCCCCGTGGCTGATTTCCGACTACACGAACCGGCCCCGCAACATCAAGTCTCCGATGTACCGAATCCTCGCGGGCGTCGCCCTTCTCCTGGGACTCGTCGTGCCGATCTTCGGTGCCCGCCCAGTTTTCGTGATGATTGCGTCCCAAGCCTTTCAGGCCACGCTGATGCCATTTGTCGCACTGGCGATCCTGATTCTCCTGAACAACCGGAAGGTGATGGGGAAATACAAGGCCGGCCTTTGGCTGAATATCGGTTGTGTCGCCACCTTCATCTTCTCGGTCGGGATGGCCTTTTCGGGAATTATTGGGTTGTACGAAATGCTGTAGCCGGGTTAACCCTATCCTCTCGGTCCGGACGGAACCAAGGAGGACGGGTAAACGAAACCCTGCTTCTCCGCGGACTTTCGCTATCGAACCAGCACCAGCCTGAGATCCATGACGTTGGTCAGCGTGGGACCGGTGATCAGCAGTCCACGAATCGGCTTGAAGAAGTTGTAGGAGTCATTGTTGCGCAGGTAGTCCTTGGCCTCGTATCCCATGGCACGCGCTCTCTGGACGGTCGTGCCGTCCGCTACGGCACCGGCGGCGTCGGTGGGTCCGTCGGTTCCGTCGGTTCCGCCGCTCAGGATGACCAGGTCAGGCCACCCGTCGATTTCGAGCGCCGCCGCCAGGGCGAATTCCTGGTTTCTTCCCCCCACGCCCTCTCCCCGGATCGTTACGGTGGTTTCACCGCCCGAAATCACACAGGCCGGCGCCGCCAGCGGCCGTCCACTCTTTCGAATCTCCTTGGCGATGGCTGCGTGAACGAGTGCCACGTCACGGGTTTCGCCCTCGATCATGGTGGAGAGAACGAGGGCATGATAGCCGAGTTCACGGGCACGGGTTTCCGCGGTAGACACTGCGAGCAGGTTGTTGCCGATGATGGCGTTGTGGGTCCGCGCAAATACCGGGTCTCCCGGTTTCGGGGTCTCTGGAACAGCGCCCTGGATGCCCATTTCCAGAAGCGCTTTCACGGGCCCCGGAAGATCGTCCAGGATTCCATATTTTTGAACGATTTCCATGCACTCCGAGAAAGTGGTGGGATCCGGGACCGTGGGTCCTGACGCGATACTGTCGAGGTCGTCTCCGATGACGTCTGAAAGAATCAACGAGACCATGGTTGCGGGGAAAGCGAGTCGAGCCAGTCGGCCCCCTTTCACTCCCGAGATGTGTTTCCGGATGGCATTGATTTCCTGAATGGTCGCGCCGCATCGCAGGAGAAGGCGGGTCGTCCTCTGCTTGTCCTCCAGACTCAGGCCGGGTCCCGGACTCGGAAGAAGGGCAGACCCTCCACCGGAAATCAGGCAGAGGATGAGGTCCTTCTCGGTCGCGTTACTGACCAGGTCGATGATTCGGTGAGTTCCCTCGAGGCCCATCTCGTCAGGCACCGGATGATTAGCCTCGACCAGTTCAATCGACTGCAAAGCGACCGTGTGCCCGATCTTGACATTGACAACTCCACCGGAAATCCGTTCGCCGAGGACCGTTTCGAGAGCCTGCGCCATCGCCGCTGATGCTTTGCCCGCCCCGACGACGAGGATCCGCTCGAAGGCGTTCAGGTCGTAGGTGCGATCTCCGATGAACAGGGTGTCGTCCACAACACGGACCTTCGACTGGACAACTGCGTTGGGGTCCACAGCCCTGAGAGCGGCAAGGAAGATGTCGAGTGCATCCTCGTGCAGCTTTGCCAGTGTCTCGGTATTCACCAGTCTCTCCTTTACCGAAAGTCATTCCACCGACTTGACGCGGGGCAGGGGGGCGCTTGCGGCTTTCCCCTCCCGGCGTGCAACCGTCGCGACCAATTGATCATATAACTGAACAACAGCCAATCCCCAGGACTAAAACCTCACGAGGGAGAAACCACATATGCCGGAAAAGACAATTGCGGTTGTTGGTGCGACGGGAGCCCAAGGTGGCGGCCTGGTCAGAGCCATTCTGGAGGACCCGAAAGGCGGGTTCAAGGTGCGCGCCCTGACTCGGAACCCCGATTCAACGAACGCCCGACAGCTTGCGGAACTTGGTGCGGAGGTCGTTGCGGCCGATATCGACGATGCCGAGAGTCTGAGAAACGCGTTCGCCGGAGCCCACGGGATCTACTGCGTCACATTTTATTGGGAGCACTTCTCACCGGAAAAGGAGATCGCGGAGGTGCGGGCGATGGCCGAGGCGGCGAAGGCAGTTGGCGCGAAACACGTAATCTGGTCTACGCTGGAGGACACGAGGCGTTGGGTCCCCCTGGACGACTCGCGAATGCCGACGTTGATGGGAGCTTACAAAGTCCCGCATTTTGACGCCAAGGGGCAGTCGAATGAGACGTTTACGGAACTGGGCGTGCCGACGACCTTCCTGCTGACTTCGTTCTATTGGGACAACCTGGTCCACTTCGGAATGGGCCCCAAGAGAGATTCGGAAGGGGTGCTCCAGTTCACCCTCCCCATGGGGGACAAGAAGCTTCCCGGAATCGCCGCGGAAGACATTGGCCGGTGCGCTTACGGGATTTTCACGCAGGGGGCTGAATGGATCGGCAGAACCGTGGGTATCGCGGGCGAGCACCTCACCGGTTCCGAAATGGCCCGGGCCCTCGGTGAAGCCCTTGGCCAGGAAGTCCACTACAATTCAATATCTCCGGACGCGTACCGAAACCTCGGATTCCCGGGTGCCGATGATCTCGGAAACATGTTTCAGTTCAAGCGAGATTTCGAGGATTACTTCTGCGGCGCACGGGACCCGAAAGTTGCTCGATCGCTTGATCCCGCTCTGCGGACGTTCTCTCAGTGGTTGGCTGAGAACAAGGACCGGATTCCGATCGGCTGACCTGAGACTGGCGTTCCCAAGCCCGGTTACAGCAGGTTGTCCGCCTTCAGCAGTTGGGCGCCTTTAGCCGTCCTCACCGCATAGGTGAATCCGGGTCGAATGGCAAACGCCCCGTACTCTCCCTTGACGTTCATCGCCAGGTAGCCGACCTGCATCTGGTCATCGGCGCGAAGCTTCCGCCCATACTTGGACATGATCCGCTCCACCGCCCGGACGCAGGCTTGTTGTGGGGACATTCCACTGCGCATGAGTTCGACTACCGAGTGACTGCCGACCGTCGTCATGACGAGTTCTCCGAGCCCGGTCGCACAGGCGCCGCCGACTTCGTTGTCAACGTACAGCCCGGCTCCGATGATCGGAGAATCACCCACGCGACCGTGCATTTTGAACGCCGCCCCACTGGTAGTGCAGGCGCCAGCCATCTTACCCGAGCCGTCGAGAGCCAGCAGGCTGATGGTGTCGTGGTTTTCGATGTTTGCGACAGGGTGGTAGACGCTCGCCTTCAGCCAATCTTTCCAGGCCTTTTCGGCTTCAGGAGTGAGCAGGTTCTCCTTCTTGAAGCCCTGTTCCAGGGCAAATTGCAGGGCTCCCTCGCCGACCAGCATCACGTGGGGCGTGTCTTCCATAACTTTGCGTGCCACGCTGATCGGGTGGACGATATGTTGCAGAAAGGCAACTGAACCGGCATTTCCGGTCTCGTCCATGATGCAGGCATCCAGCGTCACGTAACCGTCACGGTCCGGGTACCCACCGAGCCCAACGGTTGTCACCTTGGGGTCGGCTTCGACAACACGAACGCCCGCCTCGGCGGCGTCGAGCGGCCGCAGGCCCTGCTGGAGGGTCTTCCAGGCCTCTTCATTGGCGGGAAGCCCGTGGTCCCAGGTTGAGACGATGACCGGGCCCGAGTCCGGTCGCGAGGTGCCGTGGTTCTGTGCCCCGATCTTCCTTCCGAAAGTGGCTGCAAGACCCGCAGCCAGCGACTTCTTAAACCAGTGACGCCTGTTTTCCATGACTCATCCTCTGAAAAAAAGATCAGCATACCCTCATTCGGCGTTGTGATCGACCGTCCACTCGCGAGGCAACATCTCGCTATCTTTCTCGCCATTCGCTATGATCGCCCGGAACCGTTGGGCGAATGGGAGGAATGGCTCTGTGCCGAGTTACATTCTGTTGATCAGCATTGTGGCAGCTCTCGGCGGATTCCTGTTCGGTTTCGACACTGCCGTGATCTCGGGAGTGAATCCGTTCATCCGGAACTACTTCGGCCTGAGTGACATCATGCTGGGATGGGCCAACAGCAGCCTGATCCTGGGAGCCATTCTGGGTACTCAGGTTGCAGGCAAGCCCGGCGATCTGCTGGGCCGGAAGCGGACTCTCATGATCACGGCGCTGCTCTTTCTGATATCGGCGGTCGGAAGTGCGCTGGCTCATGGATTCAGCGAGTTCGTCATCTACCGGATGGTGGGAGGAGTGGGGGTCGGAGCGGCGTCGGTGATCTCTCCGGTCTACATCGCGGAGATCGCACCCGCCGATCGGCGGGGAAGGCTCGTCGCTCTGAACCAGTTCACTATCGTGACCGGCATCCTGGTGTCTTTCTTTTCCAACTTCGGACTTGAGCGGATCGGTTCCGACAGCTGGCGTTGGATGCTGGGAGTTGAGAGCATTCCGGCCCTTTTTTTTCTGGTTTGTCTCTTCTTCGTCCCTGAAAGTCCCCGTTGGCTGGTGGTAAAAGGAAGGATTGAGGACGCCAAGGCGATCCTTGCTAAATGGATGAGCCGGGAGGAACTTGCGCGACAGGTCGACGAAATCCGGCATGCACATTCAGCCGACGAGAAGATGGCGTTCGGGGTGCTTCTCCGTCCCAGGTTTCGCCGGCTCACTCTGATCGGTATCGCGCTGGCGATCTTGCAGCAGTTCACCGGAATCAACGTGATCATGTACTACGCCCCGCTGATCTTCGAGCGGGCCGGTTTTGCGACCAACAGTGCGCTGTTGCAGACGGCGATTGTCGGTTCCGTGAATTTCCTCTTTACTATCCTGGCGATGGCGTGCGTGGACCGTATCGGGCGGCGCCCCCTACTTCTTGCAGGTACGGCAGCGATGGCCTTCTCCCTGTTTGCTTTGTCCGGGACCTTCTTCCTGGACCTGTTGAGTGGTTACTGGGTGCTGTTGTTCATCCTTGGCTTTATCGCTTCGTTCGCGGCCTCGTTTGGACCCATCTTCTGGGTGCTGATCTCCGAAATATTCCCGAACAACATCCGGGGTGTTGCCGTCTCGGTGGCGACGATGGCTCTCTGGGGTGGGAATTTCCTGGTAACGGCTACCTTTCCGATCATGCTCTCCAACTGGGACGGCGGGTACACGTTCTTCTTTTACGGTGCGATCAACCTCTTTTCGTTCTTTTTCGCAAGGGCGTTCGTGCCGGAAACAAAGGGACGGTCCCTGGAGGCGTTGGAAACCGAATTGCTCGGAATCCGGTGACATCCACCGAGACAGGTCGCAGACCTCTCTCCTATTTCATGCCAGGAGTTGGGGAAGATACTGATTTGAAAGCTATTTAAGAGGCGGAATCGGTGTCTGCCACCGACTCCTGGTTGGGAACCTGGATCAGTTGTTGGTCGGGAAGGCGGAGGGCGGTCAGCATGCCTCCATAAACGCAGGAAGTGTCGAGGCAGATTGCGTGAGTTGCCCCTCCGATACCGTGTCTGGCCCAGTGGCCGAATAGAAAAGTCGTGCTCCGGGACTCAATTTCGGAGAAGGAATACCAGGGCCGGAGCCCTTCGGGAGCGCTGTCGGGCGGACCGGTGTAGTCGAAATTGGGCTCTCCTTTCGAATCACAACAGCGCAGGCTCGTGAAGACTTTGAGGGCAAATTCGGCCAGGCCGTTGCGGGACGCCTGAATCCGTTCACCGGCGCGTTTCAGGGTCGGATAGGGGGCCTTTCTGAGTGCCTTCTGCGCCTTGGCCGCAGCCTTGCCGACTTGCTTCGGTGACCAATGCGGAAGGATGCCTGCGTGAATAACCTGAAATGATCCAGTTGCCAGAAACAGGGGACGCCGGGACAGCCATTCGATCAGAGTGGAGATCTCGGGTGCTGCCAGCACTTCCTCCAGGTTGTCCGACTCCTTGGCCTCCCGCAAACCCAGGTATCGTCTGATCAGGTGAAGATCGTGGTTTCCCAAAACCATTTCCACTGAGGATTGCTGCTCGAAGGCCCAGCGCAGGACGCCCAGCGAGTCCGGGCCCTTTCCAACGATGTCGCCGACGAGGTAGAGATGATCGGAGCACGGGTCGAAACTGATGGCCTCAAGGAGAGCTTTCAGCGTTTTGAGGCAGCCGTGAATGTCGCCGATCACGTAATCTGACACCTCAATACCCTAGCAGACGAAACGGACGAAAAAAGCGATTCCGGTCAGGTTACTCTGAGTTCCCAGGATCCTCGAGGCGAAAACTGGGGTGAGATAGGCATGACGCGGCATTACCTTGAATGTTCCCATTCCGTCTCTTATCGAATCAGCCGGTGATAGCGGTAGAAGTTCCTGACACGCGGATCAGCTAGAAGTGGTCGGTGAATCTGGTGAACCTGGAGACCGGGAGTTCCGTTGACCTCAACGACGGAAAAGCCATTCTCGGTCGTGGCGACGTCCCACGCCAACATCGGAGCGGCGTGAAAGGTGCGGGCTCCCTCCAGGAATGCTGCCGTCATCCTGTCCCAATTGGGCACGCTCAATCCTTCTACCCGGGCGCCGGTTTCGGGGTGCGTGCTGGATTCAAAGAGCTGGTAGGCCCGGTCGAGGCCCCTGGCTGGACCGGTGATTCCGGCCTCGAGATCGAGGTCGGAACTGACTCCTCCGAGTCCACCTCTGAAATTGTCGGCCGGGTACGAGCGGGACGTTCCGATGCGTTGAGTTGCGGCGGCAACGAAGGGCTCGCCTCGATCGTAGTCCCAGAGCGTGACAAACCGGATCGTGTTGACGGTTCGGGGGTAGAGGGCCCGCGAGTATTCCGACGGTAAAACCATTTCGGTGATCACCGCCGGAGCGAGGCTGCGCAGCAGTTTGTCTATCTTCTCCGCCGACACCGCTTCCTGGTTTGCGGTCAGGCCGACCGGTGAGGATTGAACGAAGAGCAGTCCCAGCCCTTTCATGCCCTTTACCGGGCGGATCACGATTCCCGGACGGTTCTCGGCCAGGTGTTCGACGGAGTTGGTGGTCGCCGGCAGGTAGCGACCGTCCGGGAGTTGGATTCCGCCTTCCTGAACGAGGGCCAGGTGTGCGGGGCAGGGAAGGTCGGCTGCTTTCATGAGGAGGTGGTGGATCGCCTTGTTGTTGATGACGATGTCGTAGACCCCGTTGATGCGGTGCCCTCGGGCTACCTGGGTAAAGGGAGGAACGTAGAGTCGTCGATCGCGGTTCTCAAGGGAGTAGGCGCGGTAGGAAATTCGACCGAACCCGTTCGACCACGCCCGCCACGTCTGGGACCAGGGCAGTCGCAACGGAGACCTGAGTTCGTGGTAAGCGAAGTTCAGCATCCGCTTTGCGGTTCGGAGTAAACCGAACGCCCACGCGAAATCATCAAATGGTCGAGGGTGGATTTGAAATTCCGGTGACGGATCTTTTTTCACAGCGGCTCGATAACATTACTCTGGAAGAAACGGAACTTCCAGGATCGGATTGGATCGGTCGGGAAAGCCGCCTCGCTACGGACCCTGGTGAGAAATGCGGGTTAGTACCGTGGGTTTCCGGGATGCAGGATGCCAGACTGATTCTGATGCCTGATCTCGCCGATATACGGGAGGGGGTCTTGTGCTTTGAAAAGCACTGGCACAAAGACGTGGAGAGCGATAATGGTCTCTAACGGGTGACCCGGAGAGAGAAAACAGGGAGAATCGTTTCATGCTTAAAACCCTTCCCATGACGGCCGGTTTGATACTGCTGGCTGTTGTCGTCCACAGTGGACAATCACTCGGCGAGAGGATCCAGTGTGCCTCGACGGACGGCGGGTACAACTACTGCCGCTGCAACACAATGCAAGGCGTCGTCCTGGTTCATGAAGTTGGTGGGACTTCCTGCCGGTTTAATGAATCATGGGGATTTGACGACCAGGGCATCTGGGTTGACCGGGGATGTTCCGGAGACTTTCGGGTTGGTGCTGAAGCAGCGTCTGATTCAGCTGCTTCTGCGGGAAAGGCAGGCAAGCCGGTGCCCTGCAATTTGCCGGTCATCTACCGGAGTCGGGACGTCCAGGGCGATTGGTTCGTCCTGGAGAACGACATCCCGGACCTCCATCAGGCAGGATTTGGAGATCGCGCGGTTTCGGCCTGTATTCCGGCAGGCTGGACTCTGACGGTCTACGACGGGATCGGGTATAGCGGACCCTCGGTGAGGCTTCAGGGACCGGCTCTATTCAATGACCTTGCGAAGGATCGTCCCGGTGACCGGGACTGGAGCGACAGGATCTCTTCTGCACGAGTTGAGCGAGCGGGGGTCGGTGGGAGCACGGGCCTGGATCCCCGGGTGGATCGGGCGGCGCGGGATACCTGCGAGAGCGAGATTCGTCAGCAGATTGAGACGGCCCGGGGGGCTTCGGCAGTGGTCCAGTTCAGCAGCAGCCGGATTACCTCCTTTGATACAACGGAGGTTGGGTTGGCCGGGGACGGCAGCTGGAGCGACCGTTTTGGAACGACCGGGTTCCGGTATGCCTGCCGATACGGAGTGAACCAGAAATCGGTGGAAGACGCGGAGTACTCGATCAAAGAGTCCTCCTTTTCGCCGAGTGTCGCGGCACGTCTCTGTGAAGCGGCACTGACCGAGCGAGTCAGGTGGGAGGTTGACAAGAAAGCCACGGTGGAACTGGAAGGAAAGCCGCGGGTGACTCGTCTTTCTCCGGTTGACGAGCAGGTGGAGGGGACTGCTTCGATAACGTTCAAGGAGGAGCACAGCAAGGTTCGGTTCGAGTGTCTGGTCAACACCTCCGATCTCAGGGTTGTCCGAATCGACTTTCGGGCGGAGTAACAGCAAGATTGTTCTGACGCGGGAATCGAGCGCCGGATCCGGGGTTCAATTTTCAAACCTGCTAGAATGAAAGCCGATTCAAACCAGGACGACCTTAAATGAACCTTCATCGGCTTATTACTGTTTCGCTTCTTTGTGCCTTCCTGCTTGGTTCCGTCTCTTTTGGCGCCGACCTTTCTCCGGCTCAGGAGACGGAGGCCAAGGAAATCGAGAACCTTCTGATCGCCCCGTGTTGCTGGCGTCAACCGGTCTCCGTTCACCCATCGGCAGCGTCCGACGAGATCAAAGTTCAAATCCGGGAGATGCTGGCGGCCGGTATGGGCAGGAACGAGATCGTTCAGAAATACGTGGCGGAATACGGTGAGCGAATTCTCGCCAAGCCCCCTGCTGAAGGTTTTGGGTCGCTGGCCTACTTCCTTCCCGTGATCTTCCTTATCGGTGGAGCGATAGTGGCGCTTCTGGTAATTCGGAAACTGAGACCTTCCGGGGGCGTACAGGAAGCCCCGGTTGCCCCTGCGAGCGGCACGTCCCGTTCCGAATACTCAGCCAAACTCGACAAAGAACTCTGGGGATAGGGACCGAGTCCACCCTGCATTGAACTGACTCGTTCAAAATGATCTGCTCGGGGTTTCCAATGAATCGAGTGGTTCACTCCGGCAATTCCATCTGATAGACTCCCGCTGGTGCGACATATGCTGCTGCTGCTGCGGATGCTGCCCCTAAGTTTGTTGACATTCCTCTTTGGCCTGACGCCGGTGACTTCGGCCTTAGGCCAATCAATTCCTTCGGAACTCGATATCGAGACCGCGGTGCAGATTGCCGTGGAACATCACCCGGCCCTGGCTGCTGCCGGCGCCGTGGTTGCCGGAACCGGAGGCTTGCTTGAACAGAGTCGAGTCCGACCGAATCCCCACGTCACAATCCAGTCGGAGAACTGGCGTTTTTACGGGGATCCCTCTTTCGACCTCGGGCAAGACCTGGATTTCTTTGTGTACGGAACCCAGCCCATCGAACGAGGTGGTAAGCGTGAACGGCGGGTTGAAATGGCCGAGCAGGGCCAGCGCGTTGCTGAACTCAAGCGGACCGAGACCGATTGGCGGATTCGCCAGGACGTCCGGCGTGCCTTCTGGCGGGCCCTGCTGGCGCAGAGCGAAGAGGAGCTCCTACGGGAAAATGCCCGGGTCTTTGGCCAGGCCACTCGCTACCATGAAGATAGGGTTCGGGAAGGCGCCATGGCCGAGGTGGACCTAATCCGGGTTCGACTGGAGGAGGACAAGCTCCGACTACAGAGCGAGGCAGCGGCCGCCGAAACGGTGAGAGCCCGAAACGACCTCGTCAAGGCGATGGGATTGCCGACCACTCAGAACGAGTTCCGCCTGAAAGGCGACGATCGCGGTTTACCCAAGGATGGTGCCGATTTGGAGCAGTTGGTTCGGATGGCAATGGAGAAACGGGCGGACATTCAACTGGCCCAGGCAGAACTCGAGTCGGCGCGCCGCGGCGTCGCTCTCGAAACGGCGCAAGCCAAGCCCGACTGGGACGTCCTGTTTGGATACAAGCGGACGGCCGGCTTCAACACTCTCCTTGGCGGGGTGATCATCCCTTTGCCCTTTTTTGACAAGAACGAGGGGAATATTCAATTTCGCAGGACCGAAGTCGATCGATCCGAGGCGATGTTGCGAGAACGGGAGACGATGACCCGGATCGCAGTGCAGGGCGCCGTCCAGGTTCTGGCGAAACGAGTGGAGATGCTGACCCAGGTCGAACAGGGAATGGTTCAGCGTGCTGAGGAATCCTGGCAGATCGCTCAGGCCGCCTACCGGGAGGGTGCAACAGACTTGCTTCGCTTCCTCGATGCGCAGCGTTCCCTCAACGAAGTTCGCTTACTTCGCAACCGCATGAGACTCGAGGTTCAGATCGGAATCGCGGACCTCGAAGAGGCTGTGGGCTCTAATGGCCTGCCGATCGGAATGGAGACTTTTCGTGCTGGAAATTAGGCGATTAGCGCTGCTCACGTTTCTGTTTCTCCCGCTTGGCGTGGTTTCCTGCACCTCTGAGGTCAGTTCTCCCGAGGTGGCTGCGCCTCCACCCGGTGCCGGTGCAGAAGGGAGGATCGAACTCGATCCTGATGCATTCAAGCTCGCGGGAATCGAAGTCGCTGAAGCCCGGAAAGCCGCGTTGCCGCGGGTGCTGGAAGTGGCCGGGCGCGTGGGTCTCAATGAAAACCGTGTTGCACGGGTGGGCTCACTTGTGAATGGCCGTATCGCGGGAGTCTCCGCCAACGTCGGAGATCGGGTGAAGGAGGGGCAACGCCTGGCGGAAATCCAGAGTCACGAGGTGGACGACGCGCGGGCGGAATATGCCAAGGCCAAAGCCGAGCTGGAACGTGACGAATCCCAGCTCGAGTTTGCGACGAAAGTTCGGGACCGGGCGGAGCGACTCTACGATCTTAAGGCAGGCTCTCTCGAAGAGCTTCAGCGCGCCGAAACGGACGTCCACCGGGCAGAAATGGACATTCTGGTCAGTAAGGCCGAGATCGGCCGGCTCGAAGAACTGCTCGAACACATCGGCCTTTCGGTGGAAGGGGCAATGGACGAGTACACCAGAATAGGGGCCGTCCGGACCGAGCACTATGAGGAGCTGGAGCGCATTCCTGTTAACTCGCCGATCACGGGGACGGTTCTTGAGCGGATGGTGACTCCCGGTACGGTCGTCAGTACGTCGGACGATCTGTTCATTGTCACCGACCTGTCCACACTCTGGATCCACGCGGAGGTGCCTGAGTCCTACCTCAACTCGCTCAAGAACGGGCAGTCGGCAATCGTCCATGTGGAAGCTTATCCGGACATTGGGTTTCCGGCCCGACTGGCGCATATCGGCGACGTCCTGAATCCCGCGACGAGAACGGTCCAGGTCCGCTGTGAGACCAACAATCCCGGTGGCAAGCTCCGATCGGAGATGTACGCAACCGTGCAGTTCGAGCTGGGCGCTGGAGATGAAACAGTCACCGTGCCGCAGGGTGCGATCCAGGACATCGACGGTCAGTCGGTGGTGTTCGTTCAGGGCGCCGATACCCGATTTGAGGCGAGAAACGTCGATATCGGGCGTTCCTGGAATGAACAGGTGTCAATTCTGAATGGCCTGCAGCCGGGCGAGAAAGTCGTCACCCAAGGGAGCTTTCTCCTTAAGTCGGAGATGCTGAAAAGCCGGATGCAAGAAGAATGACCCTCAAAGGCTTCGTCGATTTCCACCTTCATCATCGCTTTTTCGTGCTGGTTGGCCTGCTTGGACTGATCGGCCTCGGTATCTATGCCCTGAGCAATATTCCGATCGATGCCTTCCCCGATCTGACCAACAACCAGGTTGTTGTGATCACGGAGGCTCCAGGGATGGCTCCCGTCGAAGTTGAGCAACTGGTCACATTTCCGGTGGAATCGGCCTTGATGGGAGTTCCTGGTACCGAGGAAATCCGCTCGATTTCGAAACTGGGACTGTCGATTGTGACGGTGGTTTTCGATGATTCGGTGGATGTCTACTTTGCCCGACAACTGGTCAACGAGCGGTTGGCGGAAGCGAGGTCCCGAATTCCCGACGGGCTGGACCCCTCACTAGGTCCAGTGGCCACCGCGTTTGGCGAGATTTACCAGTACACCATTGAGGGTGGCGGGTACTCGCCGATGGAACTCAAAACGCTGCACGAATGGCAGATCAAGTACCAGTTGCGCGGTGTCCGTGGTGTCAGCGAAATCAACAGTTGGGGAGGTTTCACGCGCCAATATCACGTTGTTGTCGATCCGAACAAGTTGCGAAGTCTCGATCTCTCCATTCGGGACGTCTATGACCGGATTCGGGATAACAACGATAATTTCGGCGGCGGGTTCATCGAACACGCCAACGAGCAGTACACGGTTCGCGGCATCGGACGGACTTCCGGAATTCCCGACCTGGAGCGGATTGTGGTGGCCAGCCACCAGGGCACTCCCATCTATCTCAAGGACATCGCGCAGGTGATGATCGGGCCCATGCCGCGCCAGGGAGCGGTGACCCGGGACGGTAACGGCGAGAGTGTCTCGGGCATGATCATCATGCTGAAGGGAGCCAATGGGAAGTTGGTGAATGAAGCCGTCAAGGAGCGACTCAAAGAGATCCAGGCGTCGCTTCCACCAGGTGTGAAGATCAGGCCGTTCTATGACCAGGCGGAAGTAATCGATCGGACCATCAGTACGGTTGAGCACAACCTTCTCGAAGGCGGCGTCCTCGTCATTGCCGTCCTCTTTCTGTTCCTCGGAAATATCCGGGCAGCGTTGATTGTAGCCGCCGTGATTCCTCTCTCCATGTTGGTGGGCTTCATAGGCATGTGGCTGTTTGGGATTTCAGCCAACCTGATGAGCTTGGGAGCGATCGATTTCGGTCTCATCGTGGATGGGTCGGTCGTGATGATGGAAAATTTCATTCGCAGGCTTCACTCCGGCGCTGAAGAGAAGGGATTTTCGTCTTTCGGCGAAATCCGAAGTGCCGCGCACGAAGTCGCCCGTCCGATCGTGTTCGGAATCGCCATCATTATCGCGGTCTATCTCCCGATTTTCACTCTCGAGGGCCTTGAGGGAAGAATGTTTCGCCCGATGGCCGTAACTGTCTGCTCGGCCATCCTCGGTTCGCTTATCCTGGCTCTCACGGTGGTGCCCGCGGCTTCGGCACTGTTCTTTCGAAAACCCCTGCCGGTTCATCGGGAACGGATATTCGGCAAGCTGAGAAGAGGTTACGAGGCGCTGCTGCCGGTTTTCCTGGACCACCGGATGATGGTCGTGGGAGTGGCGGTCGTAATCGTGACCGTGGCTGTGGGATCCCTGTTCTACATCGGAACCGAGTTTATGCCGCGGCTGGATGAAGGGTCGATCCTGATCGAGACACGAAAACTCCCGAGTGTTTCCTTGACGGAGTCGGTCCAGATCAGCACCGAAATCGAGAAGATTATCCAGCAGTTCCCTGAGGTAGAGAGCGTGGTTACCAAGTTGGGACGCCCTGACCTGGCAACCGAGGCAATGGGAATCTACCAGGGAGACGTCTACGTCAACCTCAAACCGAAGGAGGAATGGGTCACCGCCCAGACCAAGGAAGGGCTGATCGGAGCCTTTGATCGGGAGTTGAGAAAGTTCCCGGGTGTTACCTACAACTTCACTCAGCCGATGGCGATGCGGCTGGACGAGGTGGTCTCAGGGGTCAAGGCCGACGTGGCAGTCAAGATTTTCGGCGACGATGAAACGGTCCTGGCTCAGAAAGCCAATGAAGTTCTCCGGCTCCTCGTGACGGTTCCGGGGGCGGCCGACGTCCAGTCGGAAGTCTTCTCAGGTGCGGCCGAGTGGCAGGTAATTCCCCAGCGGGGGGCGCTTGCCCGCTACGGTCTCAACGTTTCGGATATCCGGGACCTGGTTGAAACCGCGATCGAGGGACAACGGGTGACCGAAATGGTTCAGGGACAGCGCCGTTTTGACATCGTTCTTCGACTCCCAGCCCAGGTCCGGCAGGACCGTGAATCGTTGCTCCGGCTCCGGCTTCGGGCTCCGGGTGGCGAAATCGTGGAATTGCGCCAGGTCGCCGATATTCTGCAGAGAAGCGCTCCCGAGATCATCAACCGCGAGAACAGTCAGCGGCGCCTCGTTGTGCAATCCAATGTCCGGGGACGTGACCTGGGCAGCTTCGTCGCCGAGGCACAGGAACTGATCGACGGGAACGTTAAGTTGCCGCCGGGATACTACTTCCGCTGGGGAGGGCAATTCGAGAATCAGCAGCGTGCAATGAATCGACTGATATTGGTCGTTCCATTGGTCATTCTGATCATTTTTGCACTCCTTTTTGCATCCTTCGATTCTGTCAAACAGGCATTGCTGATTCTTATGAACGTTCCCTTTGCCGCGGTCGGAGGTATCGCTGCTCTTTGGCTGCGCGATATCAATCTGAATCTTTCCGCGTCGGTCGGTTTTATAGCGGTTTTCGGTGTCGCCGTCTTGAACGGCGTCGTCATGGTCTCCCAGTTCAACAGCTTGATCGAATCGGGAGAGTCGGTACGCGGTTCGATTATTCGTGGGGCCTCGGTTCGTCTCCGGCCGGTACTGATGACCGCTCTCGTAGCCAGCCTCGGGTTTGTCCCGATGGCGATCGCAACCTCTGCTGGAGCTGAGATCCAGCGGCCGCTGGCGACCGTTGTCATTGGGGGCCTTGTGACGGCAACGATCCTCACCCTGATTGTTCTTCCCAGCCTCTTCTCGATCTGTTGTGAGAAGAGAGGCGAACCGGAATTGTGAGGCTGAAGCCTCTCAAGGTGAAAGATAACAGCGTTTACTTGCCGGTCAGTCCGTAGTCCTTGAGCCGGTACTGCAGAGTCCTGAGGCTGATCCCCAGATCGCGGGCGGTCTCCTGGCGGTCTCCGTGATTCCGCTCGAGGGCACGCAGGATGGCGGCCTTCTCCAGGTCGGCGAGAGTTCCTGTCGGTACCGGACCTTCACCTTTGGGCGACTTGAGTGGAAGATCGGCCGGTACGATGTCCTCGCTTCGGGAGACAATGACCGCCCGCTCAATGACGTTTTGAAGCTCGCGGATGTTACCGGGCCATGGGTAGCTCAGCAGAAGTTGCTCAGCCTCCCGGGTGATGCCCGCGAGTGGTTTCGCCATTCGCCTGGAAACCCGGGCCAGGAAGAATCTGGCCAGAGGCAAGATATCCCTGGGGCGCTCCCGGAGAGGAGGGATCTCAATCGGGAAGACGTTGAGGCGGTAGTAGAGGTCGTCACGGAATTCGTTATCTTCCATGGCGGCCTGAAGATCCCGGTTGGTCGCCGCGACCACCCGGACATCGACAGTAAGCGTCCGGGTACCCCCCACCCTTTCGAACGAGCGTTCCTGCAGAACTCGGAGCAGCTTGGACTGGAGGCTGCGCCCCATCTCACCAATCTCGTCAAGGAAAAGCGTGCCGCCGTCAGCCAGTTCGAACCGGCCCTGGCGGGACTGGGTGGCCCCTGTGAATGCGCCTTTCTCGTGGCCGAAAAGCTCGGACTCAAGAAGAGTTTCGGTCAGGGCGGCGCAGTTGACGGCAACGAACGGGCCAGGCGAGCGTGGACTGCGCCGGTGAAGGAACCGGGCGACGACTTCCTTTCCGGTCCCGGATTCCCCGGTCAGCAGCACCGTGGTTGGTTCGGGCGCGACCTGTTGCGCCAGTCCGAGCACCGTTTTCATCTGATCGCTCTCGGCGATGATATCAGCCGGGAACTCGGCTTCCTTTTCTTCCCGGTAAACCTGCTCTCTTGCCGAGAGAGCCTTCCTCTCAAGGACCCGAGAGACGGCAATCCGAAGTTCTTCCGGGCTCTCGACCGGTTTCGTCAAGTAGTCCTCGGCTCCCCTCTTGACTGCGTCAACGGCACTCGTGATGGTTCCATAGGCGGTCAACAAGATGACCGGGATTTCGGGTGCGTTTTCCCTGATCCAGTCGAGCAATTCGAGCCCGTCCATGCCCGGCATGCGCTGGTCCGTGATTACCAGGTTGAAGCTCTGTTTCTCGAGCAGTTGAACGGCCTCTTTGCCCGATGCCGCAGCGACAACATCAAAAACCTTGTCCAGCGACTTTCGAAGGAATTGTCTTTGTGCCGGTTCGTCATCCACGACCAGAATTCGTGATCTTGAAGTACCCATTGGACTTATTCTAACCCCGACGGCCGGGGTTGGCAGGGGCGATCACGGGTTTGGGAAAAGAAGATATGGAAAGGAAGCGGAATAACCGGTCACGTGTGGGAAGATCGGGAATGGGAGGGAGGCCCGACGAAGATAAGGCCCGGGTTGTTGGGATGAGCGAAGGTCAGATTCTAGGCAGGGACACCCTGCACACTGCTCCGCCATCAGGCCGGTTAGCCAGAACAATCTTCCCCCCGATGGCCTCGACTATCTGGCGGGATATCGCCAGCCCGAGACCGCTTCCCTTGGTCTTTGTGGTTCTAAAAGGCTGGAAAAGCTCTTCGGGGGTGATCGATCCGAGTCCGGGTCCCTGATCGAGAACTTCCAGCCGCACCTCTCCCGGGTGGTCGGAAAGCACCACTTCGACCGGCGTTCCGGACGGCGCCGCGGCGATTGCGTTGTCGATCACGTTGAGGAGCACCTGGCGGATCCCGTCCGAGTCCGCCGAAACGTTGAATCGCGTGCCGCGGTTTTCCTGCTTCAGACTGACGTCGGATTCCCGGGCCCGAACGGAGAGGAATCGGCAGACGTCGGAGACCATGGCGCTCAGGTCAACGATCGTGGATTCGAGGGGCCTGGGCCTGGCAAAGGTGAGCAGGTCGTTGACCAGTGTCTCGAGGCGCTCCGCTTCGGAAACGACCGTCTGGGTCAGTTCACGATTCTGATCCTGATCATCGAGTCCCTCCTGAACAAGCTGAGTCAGCCCTTTCATCGCCCCCAAAGGATTGCGGATTTCGTGAGCGAGCGTGGCGGCCATCTGGCCAAGCTGAGCCAGTTGCCTCTGCGAAGCTTCAACCGTTCGAAGTGCGAGGTAGCGATCGACTGTTCTCAACAAGTAGGATGCAAGCCCCGCCAGCACCAGAATCGCCGCACCAGCTACCGCCAACTGAACATAGGCTTGCCGGGTGATGAATTCGGTGCCGCCGGGCCGGAGACCGACATCAAGCTGGGCCGGGGCCCCCTGGGCTGTCCCCTGGCTCTGCCCCTGGGCTTGGCGCTGTCCCTGGCCTGGACCGCCCTGATCGGATTCCCAGCGGGGGCCTCTCGGGGTCGTCAACGTGCCGCTGAACACGACGATCGCGCCGGATGCTTCGGAATCACCGGGTGCCTCTCCTGCGGAGGCGACGATGCGCCCCTGGGAATCCTTCAAGACGAGGAACACGATGGAAGCCTGGTCGGACTGGAGTGTTTCGTCAAGGGTCTGTTGCCAGACGTCGCGGTTGAATCGACGTCCCGGGCCCCGCACCTGGCGTTCGACCAGCGAGACGATGTCCCGTCCTCGATTTTCCAGGAATTCCTGTTTCAGGCTCCCCAGAGTAGAGTAGGTAAGGAGGGCACTGAGCCCAAGGCCTAAACAGACCGTGCCGACCACAAAGATGAAGATTTTCCTGGGAAACTGACTGTCTGATTCCACGATCGATCTACTCTGACTTCGCGACGGAACTGATCTCCAACGCCCAATTCATCCACGCCGAGTTTCCGGCTGGCTCCGCCTCCGCGGCTGGCGCGAATCATTCAGTAAGTGAAACTGCCCGGGCGCCTTGGTTTCAGCCGGGCTTGCCCTGGGACTGTATTCCTGCAGTTCGATTGCGGCCTGTAAGGTCGCGCCCCGGATTCACTTCGTCCGAAGAGGTGTTCAGCCCATTCAGGGCTGGATTCTTGATGGGTGGGCCGTGAACCCAGGCAAATGCCTGGGCTGGAAACAGGCCCCCTTCAGGGGCCAGCCCGGCGCCGATCCTTTGCTCATCACTCATCCACGGCTGGCACCTGACCAGGAACCAGGATCCAGCCGATAATCGCGTCCTTGCTCTCCACCGATCGCCCGAATCTCCGTCCAGACGCGTCCAAATCATCCAGGATTTCCAGTTCATCCAAGATTGAAGTTTCAGGTTAGCCAGAAGTATTCTTGCCGCTGCCGGCAGTAAGGTGCTCCTGCCCCGGTGCATTGGTTCGAATCACACGAATGAGGCGTGCGACCTGTGTCTCAAGAGCTACTTCGGTTTCCTCGGCCTTTATCACAAAGCTTGGAAACGTTTGATGGACCCGTACCGTCATGCCGGGGTATAGGCCGTAACCGGCGAGTTGATCCGCTTCGGGACCATTGACTTCGACAATCAGACCCTCTTCGAATGTAGTCAGTTCGGTAAGCGGAACCGGAGCGTTATGCAAACTACCCTCGAACTCGCACGGGATTCAAACTACCGCAGGTAGCGCGTGCATCAGCCAGTTCAGCACCGTTCCCACAGCCACTGCGTAAGACAGGATGAATCCTACCATAAGGAGGGCATTGCGCAGTCCCTGTTCCTTGATCATGACGAAGGAGTTGGCCACACAAGGAACGAAGAGAGTCAGAACCACCAGGCCCACGACGATCTGAGTCGTGTCGAGGGCGCCGTCCCTGGCCATCTCGAACAGCCCTGCCGCCCCGTAATCCCTTCTCAGAAAGCCCATAAGAAACACGGATGCGGTCTGTTGGGGCAAGCCCAGAAGGCCGGATACGACCGGTTTTGCGAATCCTATGATCCGATCGAGTAATTCAAACTTGTCGAGGACAAAAAGAAAAAACGTCCCCAGTACGAAAAGCGGAACCGCTTCCCGGACGAACCAGGCCACGCGAATTCCTGTCTTGCGCAGGATGTTCCGCCAGACCGGAAACCGAATCGGAGGCAGTTCGAGGATGAAGCTGCTCCGTTGCCCCGGGTAGATCTTCGAGAGGATGAAGCCAACGATGACGAGCTGAAGGAAAACCGTGGAGAAGATCAGTGCGGTTGCGCCAAATGAAAGCCCGGCAGCGATACCGAGGATGACACCGAGCTGAGCGGAGCAGGGGACTCCCAGAGCCAACAGCATGGTGGCGATAAAGCGCTCCTTCTTGGAGCTCAGGATTCGCGTCGTCATCGTGGCCATGGTGACACAACCCAGGCCCAGCACCATGGGGAGGAACGCTTTGCCGTGCAGGCCCATGGCCCGCAGCAGGCGGTCCGAGAGAATGGACAGGCGCGGCAGATAGCCGCTGTCCTCGAGAAAGCTAAAGGCAATGAAGAAAGTCGAAACGACCGGAAGTACGATGGCGAGGCCGTAAGCCAGCCCCATCGAGATGATGCCGAATTCTCCGACGAGAAGATCGTGGAAGAATCCTGCCGGAATCACCCCCTGCAAAGCGGGTGTGATGTAGGTTCCAAAAAGGCCGTTCTCGAGGATGGCGACCAGCACCTGGGCGCCCAGATTGCCGACGAGCTGGTAGGTCAGGGAGACCGTGGTGACCAGGATCAGCGAACCCGCTCCGAATTTTCGGGCCCACACTCCAAACCGCTCATTGAAGAGCGGCATCAGTTCTAATTGCGGTAAGGACCGGTACCAGGACAGGTGCCAGGTATGCGAGCAACACCGACAGTGTTGCGATCGACAGCTCTCCCAGGCCAAGCAGGGAGCCGGCCGTGTCAATCGCGCCCGCCAGGGTCGGGAGTCCAAAAGCTGCGCCCACGTAATTCCAAAGATGGACAGCTGTCCCGGCCAGTGCCGCGATGGTGAATGCCCGTGTCCGGCTGAGCGTGAGTCCCCCGGTCTGGGGTTCAGAAAACCGGACCTGTTCGAGAACCTGGTTCACCCACGGTTGTCGGCTTCAGCTTTGGTTCCACACAGATGCCCGGTTCCAACAGGCTTTTTCGGAGCTCCGCCAACCCCTTCTCCGATGTCGCCACCGTTTCCACGACCGGGATTCCCAGTACTCTGGAAAGCGCGTGGGAGTCCACCCGGATCCCCTTTTCGTGGCACTCGTCCATCATGTTCAGCACGAGGACCATGGGAATCTTGAAGCGGCTGAGTTGGGCAGTCAGCAGCAGCGTTCGACGAAGGTTCTTGGCGTCGGCAACCTGCACGACAACGTCCGGTCGCTCCTCTTCCAGGACGGCCACCGTGACCCGTTCATCTTCGGACGAAGCGTGAGTGCCGTTGATTCCGGGCGTGTCCAGGACCTCGAGTTCCCGATCCTCGAACCGCGCCCGGCCCCGAAATATCTCGACTGTGGTTCCGGGAAAGTTGGAAATCGTCACGTAACGAGACGTAAGGTGAGAAAAGACGACCGACTTCCCTACGTTGGGTTGCCCGACCAGTGCAACTCGCGATGGGCGCGAAGGTATTGCGATCATGCAATACAACAAGTTCGGAGTCGCGTTCAAAGAGGGCCGTCTTCGAGGTTGCTTCCATCAGCATTCAATCCCGATCTGCGTGATGTTGAAAATCATTTTCAATTTGGAATTGTACCCGAATTTTTCCGGCGGTGTCACTAGAAAATCGAACGAGCGGTTTGAGGAGTGGTGCGCCGGGTCCTGGAGTCAGACCCGGCGCCGGTTGGATCTTTTTGCTGAACCTCGGCCCGATCGGAGCTCAGTTAATAGTGACTGAGGTCTGAACGGCGTCGGAGTCATTATCTGAATTGAGGTCAAACTCCCGCGAATTGATGCTCGCGGATGCGTCCACGGTGACAGGGCCAACATGAACTGTGACAGGCACTGTGATCTGTACTGATGCCCCGGACGGGATTTCATCCAGATCACACGTGGCCCACGATATGTTCGGTGTGCATGAGCCCTGAATCAAGCCTGGCACGACGGCGGGAGTCCCAATCGTGTAGTAACCCGTCGCGACCGGGGAGAGGCCGATGTAGAACCTTGGAAGTTGTGCAGCGTGAGGTCCATTGTTCTGAACGTCGAGAACATAATTGAATTCGACATCCGCCGGTACTGGGACGCCGGGATCCGGAAAACTGGAGAAAGAGATTCCAAGATCCGCCTGTGCCATTGTCAGCGGAAAGCTGGAGGAATTGTCAGACGCATCGGGATCGGTCTCGTTTCCTGCGACGGTCGCAGTGTTCGGGATCGTCAGCGCTCCGCTAGGCTCGGGATTTACGTGGACGGGAATCGTCACGGTTCGAGTCGCTCCGCTCGGGATTGATGGGAAAGCACACTGAATCTCTCCCAGTTGCCCATCATACCCGCACGTTCCGGTTCCGACCGGGGAGACCGTCGCGGGAAAATTCACGTCGTCATAGATCAGGTCGGACGAGAGCGTGTCACTCATGACAACGCCGGTTGCATCACTCGGCCCGTTGTTGGTAATCGCGATGCTGAAATCGAGATCGTCACTCGTCCTGACGATACTCAGCGTCCCGGTCTTCGATATCGCCAGATTTGCAACCTGGGTAACAGTCGAGTTGACTGAGGCCGCATTGTTTCCGGTGACTGGATCAGACTGGTCTCCGGTTACCGACGCGGTGTTCGTGATGGTTGGCTGTAGAGTGTTGACTCGGACCGTAAGTGTTACTGATCCAGACTGACCCGAGGCCAGGCTGCCGATCGCGCATTGAACGAATCCACTGATCTCGGAGCAGGAGCCGATCGATGCGCCCTGGTAGGTGACTCCGGCCGGCAACTGGTCGGACAGCACCACACCCGTTGCGGCGTGAGGTCCGTTGTTCGTGACCTGGATCTGGTAATCGAGGTCGGCGCCGGTGATAGCCGGTTCCAGGCTCGCGGTCTTGGTCACGGCCAGGTCGGTCTGCGCGACGGTTGTGTTCTGGGTGGCCGTATTGTCGGAACTGTTGCCATCGATCTCATCCTCGTTAGCCGTCACCGTGTTGGTCAGAGTCCCCGCGGTTGCGACGACCAGCGTGTTGATCGTCAGTACGGCGTTGGCTCCCGGAGCGAGAGAGGGAAGGCGTGCACTCGAGTTGGAGGTTCAATGGCGTGCACGTCCCGCCAGGCAGTGATGCGGAAACAAAATTGACCCCGGCGGGAAGATTATCGGAGATCACCAGGTTGGTTGCGGCAACATTACCGGCGTTGGTCACGATTACGGTGTAGGTCAGGTCCCCGCCGGTGGTGACCGGATCGACGGAATCGGTCTTGGTGACGACGAGATCAGGTGCCGTCACCTGGACGGTAGAGTGCGCCCGATTGTTGAGAGGATCGGGATCGAACTCCCGCAAGTTCACCGATGCGCTGTTGGTGATGGTCCCCGAAGTGGCATAGACGGTTCCCTCGATACTCAGAGTGACGGTCGAATTCGCCGCAATGTCCGGAATCGCACAGACGATGGATCCCACTCCCTCTTCGTAGGAGCAATTTCCCGAAGTGGTCGAGAAGGTCTCATAGCCGAAATCGGACGGCAGCTTGTCGGTGAGGGTGACGTCCGTTGCACGCTCAGGTCCCAGGTTTTGAACCTCCACAGTATAAGTAACGTAACTTCCTGCGGTGACCGGGTCCTCAGAGATGGTCTTGGTAACCTGGAGATCGGCTTCGGCAATTGGCGTCGTCACCAGCGCTTCGTTATTGTCCATGTTCAACTCGGCCTGGACTGCTTCGGTATAGGCTTTCGACTCCAGAATGCCGCTTCGGGACTGAACTTCGACACGGAGGTTGGTGAAGATGATGCTACCCGGACCCAGCGAATCCCAGGTACAGGTGATATGGCTGAGTTCCCGCTGGCAGGTTCCCCGGTCAGCACGGACCGAACGAAAGGTGGTAGCCGTTGGGTAATCGATGTCCAGCGTAACTCCCTGAGCCGCTTCCGTCCCCTTGTTCCAGATGCGGGCCGTGTACAGAAGCAGGTCTTCCTGACGCGCTACACTCGGCTGCGCCGTGAAGCTCAAGTCGAGATCAACGGCACAGATTCCCTTGATGTCGATGGTGACTCCACGCTGCTCGAGTTCAGCTATGACGTCGCAGGAACTGAGGCTGACCGGGTTGGACTGAAGCAGCAATACGTCTCCCTCTCCGAGCCCCAGGTTCTCCAGAAGCGGATGCAGTTCGGTGACCTGGTTCGAGGAGAGGTCGAGAAGGACCAGCGCAGTCAGGTGGGAAACCGCATCGATCTCGGAAATGGAGTTCTGAAATAGACGGAGTGTGTGCAGGTTGACGAGGCCCGAGAGGGCGTTGATGTTGGTGATGGTGAAATTCGCCGAAAGGTCCAGATCCTGCAGGGAGAGGAGGGTGGAGAGTGGCCCGAGATCGAAGATCTGGTTGAAGGAGAGGTCCAGAATAATGAGGGAGGGCAGGATTCCCTGGAAGCGGGCGGAACGACCGAACCCCACTCCGGCAGTGCCCACCTCGAGGTTTACGAGAGTATCGAGATCAGTGATCAGGTTGTGCGAGAGGTCCAGATCGGAAAGTTCGACCAGGTTGGCTGACAGACCGGGAGATTCAACCAGGTTGTAAGATGCATTCAACGTCTGGAGCTTTGCCAGCGCACCGATTGGAGCGAGATTTCGAATCAGGTTCCGGCTGATGTCCAGGACCTCGAGATTCTCGAGGAAGCGGATCCCATCGAGTCGGGAAATTTCCCTTGATGGAACGTGAAGTTGCGTCATAGAAGCCGCCAGTTCGCAAGTGATCGGCTCATCGGCCTGCAGGCCGAGGGCTTGTCTCACTCCTGCTTCCAGGTTGGGATCGTCAAATGTGACTTCACCGGGACAGGCGGGCTGTTCTTCGACCGGCGGAGGATCCCCGTACTGATCACCGACATCGACGATTCCAATCGAACCTGACAGGTCGAAGTAGAGACCATACGCGATGCTCGTCTTAAGGTTGAACGGGTTGTCCGGGGGGAGATAAACGAGGTCACGGACGCCCGGGGCAGAGACCCAGGAAATCAGGGCATTGAGCGAGGGTGCCACCAGTGAGATTCTGTCGGCACCCGGTTCCGCCACCAACAACTGGCTGCTGTCGGGGCAGGGAACATCATCCCGGTAGACCACCAGCAGTTGCCCCGGGTCGGACAACCCCGAAGCCAGAACGGTGGTCTCCCCGGTGAACCGGTTATAGGCGTAAATGGTCCCTTCGTCCGCGACCGAGTAGTAGATCTCGCCGGTACAAAGATCCACCTCGATTCCCGTCACTCCTTCCGATGGCAGGACTGTCGAGTTGTCGACTCCACCCTGTCCCGGGCCGGTCCGGGCGGAGGCGGAAATCAAGCCTGATTCGAGAAACGACTTGGCGACCTCGGTGATCCGGTCGGCTTCGGCAACGAGAACGTTGCCGGTCGTTTCGTCGAGTGCCATCGAAGTCGGGCTATTGAGGCCCGTGTAGACAATGCGGGTTTGACGGGTTTCTGGTTCGAGCCGGACCAGGTCGCCGGAGTCCTTCCCGAGCATCAGGACATACTCTTTCCCGTCCGATGCCGTGTAAGAGAGCATCTTGACTATGTTGTCGGAGAAGGTCCGAACAGACGTCTTGACCGAAGGGGGAGCAACCTGGAACAGTTCGCTCTGGCTGTCCGCCTGGGTCTCGGACGCCGGAGCGGCGCCTCGATCGAGGGCGGAGAGCGAATTCAACTCCACCTCGTACAGTTGTTTCAGAGAGTGAAGGTAGACGATGGATTGCAGGACACCCAGCCCGGAAAGGAGCTCGTCCGCCTTGAGAAGGTCGACGGTTGCACCTCCCCGCAAATTGGTCGATTCTGCAGTTACTGTTATGTAGGACGGCTGCGGCCGGTCCGAGGGTGCGGTATAACTTCCGGACCCATCGATCGTCCCTACGTCGCTTCCTCCTCCCGGCAACCCATTCACGGACCAGGCTACGGTCCCCGGTGCCCCCTGCACCGAAAATGTATGGGTGCTGCCGGGCTGGACGACTGCGATGGGCGGCTTCACGAGGAGAGTGGGCAGGTTGGTGTCCGGCTTGTATTCACCCGGGGCCTCCTGGGCCGGAACATTGGCCAGTACCTTGGCAGCACCGAACAATGAGCTGCTGTAGAGAGGCAGGTCACTGTGAATCCAGACAAACCCGTTGCTCCTGTTGGCGGTTTCCCCGATCAACTCGTTGATGAGTTTGCTCACTCTCTCTCCGGGTTGAAGGACAGTGTCGTAACTTCCCAGGATCTCTCCCTCGGGCGTCATCGCGACGATTCTCGTGTTCGCCCGCAGCGTCGTCGGGTTGAGAAGAGCAACCCCGGTGAAGAAGCCTGACGCGGTCGCCATGTGGGAGAAAACGGCTGCTTTGGAGGCTTCCTTGACACTGGCGATGGCGGCCAGCGAGCCGACGCTGGGGATCCCGTAGCTGACATAACCGTTGACGGCCGAATCGGTTGCCTCGACCTGCAGCCACCCGTCAATGGCCGAAGTTCCCGAGAAGCCGAAGATCTCCTGAAGGTCCAGGACGACGCTTTCGCCGGCTTCCAGTCCACGTGTTACGGGATTCGATTGGAGCACGTCCGATCCGAACAGGCTCCCGTCCGACCGGTGCGCAGTGATTGTCACGAGTGTCGGTGAATCCGTGTAGTTGATCAGTCCCAGTTCACTCTTCCAGGGGCCGGAGGCGACCAGTTGAGGAAAAATGATCGAATCGAGCGTTTCCTCGACGTCTTTTGCGTTGAGACCCAGCAGGTCTCCGGAATCGGAGCGGACGAACTCGAAACCCGCTACGCTTCCGGATGTGGCGGCAGCCTTCAGATAGGTGCCGGTGTCGACTGTCGTAAGTCCGAACAATGAAGCGGCATCGATTCGGCTGACCGCTCGTGCGGAAAGGGTAATTTCCTTGGCGGTCGTTCCCTGTTCCGGCTGGACCAGAGACAGACCGACTTTGATTTCCGTGGGGCTCGGGTTAATGAAGTTCAGTTCGGTATGGTAGCCGTCACCGACCTTGATCAGGTTGAAAACGATTTCACCCGCTGAAACCGGGAGATCGGCCCCGTCGAGTTGAGTGAGTTGGCCGTTCAGAAAAAGGAAGAAGCCGGTGATCGAGTCGGCCGGGCTGGTCAGTTCGACCCATCCCACGGAACTTGCCGGCAGTGTGCCTTGAAAGATCTCTGAAATCAGCTTGGCAAGTTGCTGGTTGGCCGGGATGTCGATTTCAACCGGATTCTGGAATGCCGTCCCCGACATCACGGACCCGTCGGTTCCGTAAGCGGTCAGGGTCACCCGGGCCGATTGAGTCCCCAGGTTCGCAATTGCCAGGCCTGTGTAGGTTCCGTTGTCGAAAGAGAAGCGAGGAAAGATCAGTTTCGACGACGGATATACAATCGGGGAAAGAAAAAGGATGGTGATTAGCAGACTCCACAAACCTGCGATGGACGTTGGCCGTTTCATTGACCCTCCCCGGTGTTCGCTCTCGCTGGAACGTAAGTAGTTAGCGCATTTGTAGCACCTGTCCAGTGAGGAATCAATAGCCGTCGCATGAATAAAGACGGCCGAGGGATCTCGATGCCCGCAGCCGGCGCCCGTCAGATCAACGGAGCCGGACCATGGCACCCCAGTCTGGCTCTTCACGGGTCCCGAGTCCGTGGCAGTTGAGAGAGCCGAGTTGCATTCTGCCCTTTTCGATTTTCACTCGGACCCAGTCCTCCTCCGAAACATAGAGGTCCGGATGGGCTTTGAGAAATGCTTTCTGCTCGTTTCTGGAGGCCCCGTTCATACCCCGAACGTAGTGATGCCCGTTGCGTTCGATGTGCGTCAATCCCAGCGTCGCCGCCAGGGCGAGGTCCTGTTGCAGCGCGACTCCTCCCTGGATGGTCAGGTCCTCTCCGGTCATCACCCATCGCCTGGACGGTTCCGAACTCAACCACGCGCGGCAGCGGGCAGCGTTCAGAATCGATCTGTACACGCCCTTGCACTGTTTGCTCGATACGCCCGAGTACCCGAAGACGCGCGCGGTCGCAAACGCATCCAGGTCGGAATCAGATTCGTCGATGATTATCGGGCACTGGCTGCTCAAGCGCGAGACGTCCTGCATTGCCCTGCTTCTCTTGATGGGCTGTTCGATCAGGAGGATTGAACTCACGAAGCGCTGGAATCGGGGATCTTCCCGCAGGCGACGCCAGAGTTCGAGAATCTCATCCACGTCCTCGAATTGCTCGTTGCCGTCCAGGGTAACGAAGTAAGGCTGAGGAAGTCCGTCGAGAACCGCTGTAATAGCCCCCAGTCGAGCGAGGTCGAGTTCGAGATCACCCTGCACCTTGATCTTGAAATAGGAATGCCCGTAAAACCCGATCACTTCTTCCAGGGTCTCCGGGAGGCCGTCATTGACTCGGTGCTCCTGATCCAATGCCGTAATCGGATCGACGAGGCCTACGGTGTGGCGTGCGTAGATGCTGTCCAGGGGCTTGAGTGATGCGAGAAAGCCGTTCAGGTCAAAGTTCGCCAGTTCCGGCGTCACGGCAAGGGAATAAACGCCCAGGAGATTGGAACGGACGGCTTCTGCGAATGAAGCCTCATGAAAACGGCACACGGCGTCGATTACGCAGCGATCCAGAAGCGCCTGCCCGAAACTGCCAACGAGGTGATTGAGACCCTGCTTGGTGGTTCCGCTCAACTGATTCTCGTAGTTGTCAGCGAAGAGAGAATAGGCGGTTCTCCGGGTCCCCGAAAGGAGGTACATGTGATGCCGCCGTAGTCAGGGAACTGCGCAGATCAGTGAAGTTCTGCTCGTTGGAACGGCTGGGATCTTTGTCGAACCACTTGGGGGCCAGTGCCTCTGCGGCTTGCCCCCAGACCCGGGATCCGTCTCCGAATTCAACCAGTGTTCTGACGAAGATCTGAGGTTCCTCAGTCAGCGTGATGATTCCGAATCGGAATGGGAGTCGAAGCCGGATGGGCCTCTCGAAGAATTGGACTTCGCGCACGCGCATCGATTGGTTCATCCTGGAACTGTAGCGGGCGGCGGTTAATTTGCATAGCCCGATTCGAGAGGGTACACGCCTCTCGGCCGATGTCGGGACCGGAGCACTAGTGCGCACCCGATTCCTTCAGCAGGGCTACGGTTTCGGTATGACCATTGTTCTCCGCCCACCTCAGCGGCGTCCACCCGTTGGCGTCTTCCGCATTGACGTCGCCACGGTGCTTGATGAGGAGTTGGACAGCCTCGGTGTTCCCCCTCAGTGCCGCCCACAGAAGTGCAGTCTGCATCGATTTATCAACGGCATTTACCTCGGCTTTGTTGTCGATGAGGAGTTGTACGACATCGCTGTGGCCCTGTTCAGAAGCGCGCATCAGGGGGGTACGATCCATGCTGTCTTTGGTGTTGACGGCGGCCTTGTTTTCGAGAAGGACCCGAACGACATCCGCAAACCCCTTTTCGGCTGACCTCATCAGTGCGGTGCAGCCGTCCTTTCCAACCGCGTTCACGCTGGCACCGCGCTCCAGAAGAAGCCGGGCGACGTCCGCCTTCCCGTTGGCGCTGGCGAGAATCAAGGCGGTGCAGTCTTCGAAGTTCTTTGAATTGACATCCGAACCGGCGTCAACGAGGAGTTGGACAACCGGGAGGTGTCCAGCCACCGCGGCGTGGATCATGGCGGTCTGGGACGAATTGTCCGACTGCTCCAGCTTGGCACCGGCGTCAAGGAGGGCCTTCACTGTTTCGGTATGGCCGTTTTCGGCGGCCCGAATCAAGGGTGTCTTACCATCGACATCCTGGATGTCAACGGTCCCCCCGGCCTCGATGAGGGTCTTGACGATATCGGTGTGCCCGTTGCCGGCCGCCAGGAGGAGTGCCGTCTCCCCCAAGAGATCTTTGGAATCGACATTCGCTCCTTTGGCAAGCAGGCTATTAACCGCGGAGGCCCTGCCCTTTTCGGAGGCGAACATCAGGATTGTCGATCCACTGGCCAGTTTCAGGTTGGGATTCGCTCCATTTTCGAGAAGCGTGGCGACCATCGTCTCATCGCCCTGGTCGAGGGCAGCGGACATCTGCTGGTCTGTGCCGGGACCGCATCCGACCAGTACGGGGAGGATAAATAACGCCCAGGAAAACTTACGCACGAAGGCCATCGGTAACCTCCTTCTTGAGTAAGACAGACTTCGCCGGAGAAGAGAGAAGACGCTACGGTTCACAGGTACCATGGCGAACTCCGGCACAATGGGGTGAAGTCATGGTAGCATCACCGTTTTCGGAAGAAAAGGACTTTGGCGGTTCCTGAAGCGAATCACCGAAAGGAGCCGGGTTTGGTTTGGGGAGCCTGAGTGATTTAACCCATTCCCCCTGCTAGATGGCCCGGGTTCTCAATTAGCTGGTCGTGATCCGTGCCGGCAGGCGTGTTGAGCCTGAGCCGGGAGCTGCAAAAGAACTGGATCTTGCATTCATTACCCCCTATTCAGGCTTGTTTGGCCTGATTCGTGCAACTTATGCGCATGCTCACTCGTTGATGAATGAGAGAGGAATGCTATGGCTGCGAACCGATCCCGCTTTTTCAAGCTATTCGTGTCTCTGTTCGTCGTGTCGGTGGCCGGGGTAGTCGTGTTCCTGATTGCCCGAATGCCGACCCCGGAAAAGGATCTGCCTCCGGAGGAAGTCGTTGTTGCCGACGTCGAAGTCATGGAGGTGCGGCCGGTCAGTGAAATGTCCGATCTTCTGGTCCTGCCCGGCGTGGTGGAACCCTGGCAAATCGTCGACGTACCCGTAGAGCAACAGGGGCAGATCGAGGAAGTACTCGTTGAGGAGGGACAGGCGGTAACGGAGGGTGACCTGATTCTCAAGCTGGACGGAACCCTCCTCAGGGCTCTCTTCGATCAGGCTGAAGCTCAGGCCGACTTCGACGAGCGCATGGCGGAGCGATCGTCGGAACTGCTTGAGAAAGGTGTGGTTCGAAAGAGCGAGGTCGATGAACTCGACGCCCGCAGAATTGTGAGCCGCGCCAATCTCAGGGTGGCTGAAACGAACCTCGACCGGACCACTGTGCGCGCGCCCGTCAGCGGGGTAGTGAACGAGTTGGTCAAGGACCGGGGAGAGTTCGTCTCATCGGGGGACACGGTTGCTCAGATCGTGGTGGTTGATCGGGTCAAGGTGGAAATTCAGATTCCGGAGAAAGACATCCGATTCATCCGGCCCCGGATGACGGTCCGGCTTGAGGTTGACTCTCTGGGTGGACGTAACTTCGCCGGCAAGGTTACGTACATTAGCGAGATCGCCGACCCGGTGACACGCACCACACCGATTGAGTTGACTCTCGACAATGCCAGCGGAGTTCTCCACGCCGGGATGATCGTTCGTTCCCGGATCTCCCGTCGCACGTTGAGTGATGTGGTCATGATTCCGCTTTCCGCAGTGATACCGCTCGAGAACGGTCGGGTGGTTTACGTCGTGGAGGAGGGGAAGGCCCAGCGGCGGGAAGTGACCCTGGGAATGATCCGAGGGACTGAAGTCCAGGTTCTCCAAGGTCTGAATGCCAGTGATCTCCTGATTGTCACCGGGCAGCGCTTGGTCGGCCCCGGGCAGCAAGTAAACATACAGAACGCAGGGTAACCGTGATTCTCTCCGATGCTGCCATCGACAACCGGGTTGTAGTATGGGTCCTGATCCTGCTTATCGTGGTGACCGGAGTGTACAGCTACGCCACGCTTCCCCGGGAGGGTGCTCCGGACGTTCCGATTCCCTTTGTCGTGATCACTACCCCATACGAAGGGGTGTCCCCTGAAGACGTGGAGACCGCTGTCTCGATCAAGATCGAGAAGGAGTTGGCCGGGCTTAAAGGGGTTAAGGAGATCACTTCGGTCAGTGCGGAAGGGATCTCCAATGTTATCGTCGAGTTCTATCCCGATATCCGGATCGAAGAAGCGCTCCAGTACGTTCGGGACAAGGTAGACCAGGTGCGGGGTGAAATTCCCGAGGACGCCGAAGAGCCCACCATCAAGGAAATCAGTGTAGCTGATTTCCCGATTTTCCTGATCAACATCCATGGAGGCGTTTCACCGGTTAGACTCAAGGATATCGCCGACGAACTCGAGGATGTCATCGAGGAGATCCCGGGGGTCTTGAACTGTGACGTCCTTGGCGGCCTGGAACGTGAAATTCGCCTTGAGGTCGATCATGACCGGTTTGCTGCCTACGGGCTTACGCTGGCGCAACTGCTTGCCCTGGTGCCAAGCGAGAATGTCAATGTCTCGGCGGGCAGCCTGGAGACTCCGGGTACCAAGTTCAACGTCCGGGTCCCGGGCGAGTTCGAAAATCCGGACGACGTCGAACACCTGATCCTGGCCGTGGTCAACGGAAAACCGATCTACCTCTCCGACATCGGAGTGGTCCGGGACACCTTCAAGGACCGTTCCACCTATTCCCGCCTGGACGGGGCACCGAGCTTGACCTTGAGCGTTCAGAAACGGGTAGGGGCCGACATCGTTCCGATCAAGGCTGCTATCGACCGGATCCTCGAAGAGGCGCACAGCGCAGTCCCGCAGGGAGTGAAGTTCGAGATAACCCTCGACCAGTCGAAAGAAATCAACTCCATGGTGAAAGACCTGGAGAACAACATCCTTTCAGGTCTGGTCCTGGTCGTCGTTGTGCTGGTACTCTTCATGGGGTTTCGCACGAGCACGATCGTGGCGCTCGCGATTCCCCTGAGCATGCTGATCACCTTCACGGTGCTCCAGTTGATGGGTTACACCCTCAACATGATCGTCCTTTTCAGCCTCATCATGGCGCTCGGGATGCTGGTAGACAACGCGATCGTAATCGTCGAGAACATCTACCGCCACATCCAGCTCGGTTATAGTCGGATCGAGGCGGCAAAATTGGGAACCGGGGAAGTCGCCTGGCCGGTGATCACCTCGACGGCGACGACCCTGGTCGCTTTCGCTCCGCTGATCTTCTGGCCGGACATCATGGGCGACTTCATGAAGTATTTGCCCATCACACTGATCGTCACGCTGACCTCGTCCCTCTTTGTTGCTCTCATCATCAATCCCTCGGTCTGTTCGGTCCTGTCGGGGGGTGTTCCCAAGGAATCCGATGAACTTCCGCTTCTTCTGAAGGGATATCGCTGGTTGCTCCGGATCGCAATCGAGTATCGATTCGTTACCCTCATCCTCGCCGTCACTGCGCTGATCTCACTGGTTATCCTCTACGGGAAGATGGACCATGGCGTGGTTCTGTTCCCCGAATTCGACCCGGTTCGGGCCAACATCGATATTCGGTTGCCCCAGGGAACCAATATCGAAGAGACCGACCGGATTACCCGGGAGGTCGAAGCCCGACTGGCTCCGTACCGGGACAATCTCCAGCACTTTGTCAGTAATGTGGGGCTCTCAGGAGGCGGAGGAAGTCTGGGTCCCAGCAGCGCCGGACCGAACTCCGCGCAGATCACACTGATCTTCAAGGATTTCGAAACCCGGAAACGGCCGTCGTCTGAGATCATCGCCGAGTTGCGGGACCGTCTCTCCAATCTTCCCGGCGTGGAGATCGACGTCAAGGCAGAAGAGCAGGGTCCGCCGACCGGCGCAGCAGTAACCGTTCGACTGATAGGGAAAGACTTCCGGACGCTGGCGACAATCAGTGAACGAGCTGAGCGGGCAATCGAGAACGTGCCGGGTCTGGTCAACCTGAAGAGCGATTATGAGGCGTCCCGTCCCGAGTTGGCATTCAACGTTGACCGACAGCGGGCCATGCTGTTGGGTGTGAACACGGCTGTGGTCGGGAACTACCTGAAGACTGCGATCTTCGGAAACAAGGTGGGGACCTACCGGCAGTTTCGGGACGAGTACGACATCACCATCCGGCTTCCGGTCGAGCAGCGGCTCGACGTGGATGACCTGCTCCAGCTCCAAATTCCGAACAGCCTGGGCCGTGCCGTGCCCCTCAGTTCCTTTGGGGAGTTCGTCTACACCGGTGGCATGGGGACGGTCCGGCACCTTAACCAGCGGCGGGTGGTAACCCTGACCGGAGATGCCGAGGGCCGACTGAGCAACGAGGTGCTGGTCGATGTCCAAAAGATTCTTGCCGGGCTGGAACTGCCTGCAGGATACGAGATCCGTTATGCGGGAGAGAAGGAAGAGCAGGACAAAGCCGCCAGCTTTTTGTTCCGGGCCTTTCTGATCGCTGTGCTTGGGATCACGCTGATCCTCGTCGCCCAGTTCAACAGCCTGGTAATTCCGCTGATCATCATGACGACCGTCGTCCTGTCCCTGATCGGCGTGCTCATCGGACTCCTGATCTTTGCCATGCCTTTCTCGATCATCATGACCGGGGTCGGAGTGATCAGTCTGGCCGGTGTCGTCGTAAACAACGCGATCGTGCTCCTTTATTACGCACGCCAGCTCGAGGAACAGGGGCGGGGTCTGGTTGAAGCTGCCGTGCAGGCCGGCACCGTCCGGCTCCGACCGGTCCTTCTTTCAGCCGGCACGACACTGCTGGGACTGGTGCCGATGGCGAGCGGGATCAGCTATGACTTTCACCTGATGGAGTGGGCGACCAAGAGTGAATCCAGCCAGTGGTGGGCCAGCATGGCGATTGCGGTGATCTTTGGACTCGGCTTTGCCACCGTGTTGACCCTTTTCGTCGTACCCTCTTTATATGTCATGTTCATGGGGGCGGTTCGAAGGAGCAAGCGACTGGTTGAAGGGGCGGTTTCATCCGAAGCCTGAACGGGCGGCTTGATGGCGAGAAAGAAAAGGCTCCGCTTCGAAGCTCTCCCGACACTTCCGAACAGTTTCGACCGGGACGACGCGGGTCCCGGTGGCGAGTGGGTCGAGAAGCACTTCAAGAACGACCGGCCCCTGATTCTGGAACTGGGAAGCGGAAAGGGAGAGTACACGCTCGCCTTGGCCCGGCTCAACCGCACGTTCAACGTGGTGGGGATTGACCGAAGGGGAGATCGGCTCTGGATTGCGGCAACCAGGGCCTTGCGCGAAGGGTTGACCAACGCGGCTTTCCTGCGGGCTGACATTCACGACCTGAAGCTCTACTTTGACGAGGGGCAACTCGATTCCATCTGGTTGCCCTATCCTGATCCCCGGCCCAAGCGGAGACAGGCTAAGCACCGTCTCCTCTCCCCCGAGTTTCTCCGCACATACCGGAGCCTGCTACGACCAGGAGGCAGGCTTCACGTCAAGACGGACGATCGTTTTCTGTTCGAATACATGCAGGAGTCGGTAGGCCAGGTCGGAGGAACGATCCACGAGATTTCCGACGACCTCTACAGCAAGGAACCGGAAGAGGAATTGCTGGGAGTCCGGACAACGTTCGAGGAGCGGCACCTCCAAGCCGGCCGCTCCATCAAGTATGTCTCCTTTTCGCTGGGAGGGGAGTGAATGGCCTCGTATATGCGATCTCCTCGAGGAACCGGCCTTGGCACGAGGTACGGCCCGGCCGTTTTCTGGCTGCTCTTTTGCGGTCTTGCCGCAGCATCCGGAAAGAGCCCGCTCCATCGATTCGAGTATCACGGCCGCTGCATGGGCACCGAGTTGCGGATTGTCCTATTCGCACCGGACGAGAAAGTGGCTCGGGAATCGTCCTGGGCGGTTTTTGAGCGGGTCGATCAACTCGAGCAGGTGATCAGCGACTACCGTGAAGAGAGTGAACTCGAAAAAGTCGAACCGATCGCGACCGTGCGCCCAAAGGTGGTCAGCGAAGAACTCTACCGGATCATTGACGACAGTCTCCGGCTGGCTCGATTGACCGGTGGCGCATTCGATATCACCGTCAAGCCGGTTGTAGAACTCTGGCGTGAGGCCCGGCGTTCAGGCCGCCTGCCCGATGCCGGTGCACTTCAGGAGGCCCTTGCGAAGGTCGGATACGACAAGGTTCTTCTCAACCCTCGAACACAGGCCGTCCGTCTCGCGGCTCCGGGGATGCGCCTCGATTTTGGCGGCATCGGCAAGGGCTGGGCCGCCGACAAAGCCCTCCAGGTGTTGAATGAACACGGCATCACGCGGGCCCTGATCGACGTGGGCGGGGATCTTCGGCTGGGGGAACCTCCTCCGGGTAAGCCTGGCTGGCGAGTGGAGATTCAGGACGAGGCGAAAAGCAGGTCCACGATTCTTCTGTCGAATTGTGCGGTGGCCACTTCCGGCGACTACTACCAGTTCGTCGAAGTCGGGGGGGAGCGTTATTCCCATATTGTCGATCCGCGAACGGGAATCGGCGTCAGGCATGCCGGTACGGTAACGGTCATCGCCCCTGACGGGGCGACAGCGGATGCGCTGGCAACTGCCCTCAGTGTTCTTCCTGCGGAAAGCGGGTTGAGACTGGTCGAGCGGATGGCAGGGGTGGAAGCCCGAATCTCCCGGACCTCAACTGATGGAAAGGCAGCCTTGATCGAGTCGGGCGGCTTTCCTTCTTGACCGGATTCTCGAAATCGGTGAAACTTTCCCGTGTTTTTTATTGTGGGAGAATCCTGCGAACTTAGCAGTTTCTGGAAGGGAATCTGGACCGGGATATGAGAATGCGTCTGTTCAAGCTCTCCGTTTTCAAAAGCAAGCTGTTTCTTGGCCTTGTGATGGGGGTCATTCTGGCCAGCGGTTTGATCTACCTCGGCAACGCCGGAATGAAGGCGACCTCTACGAATGAGTATTGTGAAAGTTGCCACGTCCACCCATTTGCAACGGATACCTGGAAGCAGGGAGCCCACTACAAGAACGAGAGCGGCGTGGTTGTTGGTTGCGTCGACTGCCACCTGCCCCCGGAAGGAATCGACTACATCGTCGAGAAAGGAAAGGCGGGGGCGCGTGATATCTATGGGTACTACTTCAAGGACCTGAGCAAAATCGACTGGGATTTCAAATCGACCATTGAGGAGGCGGCCCACTATACTTTCGAAGAATCCTGCACACACTGTCACCAGGAACTCTTCCCGCCCAACCTGAACAACAAGGGCGTCGATGCCCACATTCACTACCGGAAGAATCGTGACGAACTGCGGTGTATCAACTGCCACCTGAAGACGGGGCACTTCCACGAAGGCGCCGAAGAGCAGTATCTCCCCACCGAAGAGGTGACGGAAGAAGAGGTCGGCCCGACCGAGCCGCTGATTTCTGAAATCGAGCCCGGTGCGTTTGTCAGCTACACCGAAGAAATCCCCAATACCAACGTGAAGTTTGAAATGGTCGCGATTCCAGCCGGAACCTTCAACATGGGGACGCCGGATTCCGAACCGGGGCACCAGCCCGACGAAGGGCCGCAGCGGTCCGTGGAGTTGGGCGGGTTCTGGATGGGCAAGTTCGAAGTGTCCTGGCGGGAATTTGACGCCTACTACTCGGAGACGGTCACGCGGGGCAAGAACGAACAGGGATTGAAGTCCGATGCCATTACCGGGCCGACGCCGCCTTACGGTTCTCCCGACCAGGGGTGGGGAAAAGGCTCGCGCCCGGCCATCACGATGACTCACTACGCGGCAACCAAGTACTGCGAGTGGCTTTCGGCCAGGACCGGACGAACCTACCGGCTGCCCACCGAAGCTGAGTGGGAATATGCTGCGCGCGCCGGAACCACCGCGGCTTACTTCTTCGAGTCTGACGAGCCCGCGCCCTCCTGGTACGATCGGTTCCTGAGCCGGATTATGGGCGGTGCGGTTGTCAACGAAGAGGTCCTGGGCGAGTATGCCGTCTATCGTGCCAACAGCAAGAACAAGACCCAGCCTGCCCAAAGCAAGAAGCCGAACCCATGGGGACTGTACAACGTGTACGGGAACGTTCGGGAGTTCTGCCAGACCTGGTATGACCCAGAATTCCTCGCGAAGCTGCCGGAGGGGCAAGTTGTCAAGGATCCAAGAGGACCCGAGTCAGCGGCCGAGCATGTGGTTCGAGGCGGGTCATTTAAGAGCGAGCCACTCGATCTGCGGTCGGGGGCACGTGACATGACAAGGCATCGTGCCTGGATGAAGACTGACCCACAGACTCCCAAGAGCGTTTGGTGGTTTTCGGACTGTACCGATGTCGGGTTCCGAATCGTGCGCGAAGGGCCGCCGGAATGAGTTTTCGCCTTAAAAAGGCGATCGGGCTTGCGGCAGGGGGTTGATCGCGCGATTATTAATGGGGGAAAGGAGAATAGGGAATATGAGTGATCGTGAGAAGGAGCAGGAATCTGGTCTGAATCGAAGGAGCTTCATCGGAACGGCTGCCGTTGCAGGTGCCGTTCTGGCAGCGTGTTCCTCGAGTGCACCCGAGGAAAAGGCGATTTCACTTGGCCCGAAGCGAGAAGTTGGGCCCAACAGCGCTCCCGACGGGGAACCGATCCGAGCGGCCCTTATCGGATGTGGCGGTCGCGGAACCGGCGCCGGGATGAACTTCATGGACGCCGGACCGGGGCTTTCGATCGTGGCGCTGGCCGATGTCTTCACCGATCGGCTCGAGAACTGCCGCAAGCAGTTGAAGGAGCAGAAGGGTGTCGAGGTCGCGGATGATCAGTGTTTTATCGGTTTCGATGCTTTCGAGAAAGCTCTCGCAGCCGACGTCAACTATGTCATCCTGGCTACCCCACCCCATTTCCGCCCGGCCATGTTCAAGGCTGCGGTGGAGGCCAAAAAGAACGTCTTCATGGAAAAGCCGGTCTGCGTGGACCCGGTGGGTGCTCGCTCAATCATGGACTCCGGTGAAAAGGCGGAAGCAGCCGGCCTGAAAGTTGCGACTGGAACGCAGCGGCGCCACGAGACCTCCTATATCGAAACCTACAACCGGATCATGGATGGAGCAATCGGCGAACTGGTCGCGGCCCGATGCTACTGGAACCAGGGACAGCTCTGGTACAAGGAGCACGAAAAGGGCTGGTCCGACATGGAGTGGGCGATTCGCGACTGGGTCAACTGGTGCTGGCTTTCCGGAGACCACATCGTAGAACAGCACGTCCACAACATTGACGTCATCAACTGGTTCACCAACTCTCACCCGGTTTCGGCAGTCGGCATGGGCGGGAGACAGCGACGCGTAACGGGCGATCAGTATGACTTCTTCGCAATTGACTTCGAGCTGGAAAATGGGATGCACACGATGAGCATGTGCCGTCAGATCGACGGCTGCGTGAACAACGTGTCTGAGTACCTTGTCGGATCGAAGGGCTCGACCAACTGTAAGGACACCATCTATGGACCGGACGGGTCGGTCGTCTGGACCTGGCAGCCGCCGGCTGGCGCGGGAGCGGAGAGCGCGGAAGAAGGTGGCGTGAACTCGCCTTACGTGCAGGAGCACATCGACCTCGTGACGGCGATTCGGACCGGGAAGCCTCTGAATGAGGCCAAGAATACCGCCGTTTCGACGCTGACGGCGATCATGGGCCGCATCTCCGCCTACACCGGCAAGCAGACCACGTGGGACGAGATGATGGCTTCGAGTCTGCAACTCGGCCCCCAGACTTATGAACTGGGACCACTTGATATGAAGGCAGTCATTCCGGTTCCGGGAACCGAGAAAGCCTGAATCAGCTTCTCAGGAATCAGTAGAAGCCAAAAGGGCGGCCCGTCGAGCCGCCCTTTTCTGTTACTTGCGGGG
The DNA here is from genome assembly GCA_963777605.1 of uncultured Acidobacteriota bacterium. Lineage (GTDB taxonomy): Bacteria > Acidobacteriota > UBA6911 > RPQK01 > JAPXNP01 > CAVZRV01. The sequence continues at coordinate 191,358 of CAVZRV010000011.1, read as the reverse complement.
GTTGAACTGGGAAACCTGGGCCCAGCGCTTGAGCAGTTCCGTCTCTTCCGAGGAGAGGTGAGCCGGAATACCGATCCGGACCCGAACGAACAGGTCGCCCCGGCCGCCTTCACGGATCGTCAGTCCCTGTCCTCTGAGGCGAAGCCGTGCTCCTCCCTGTGTCCCGGGAGGAACCGTCATCTCGACCGAACCGTCGAGAGTTGGTACCTCCACCTTGGCTCCCAGGGCCGCCTCCCAAGGAGCGATGGGAACTTCAACCTGAAGGTCGTTGGTTCCGACAATTTCGAGGGCGGGGTGCCGGCGCACCTTGATCTTCAGGTAGAGGTCTCCGGCTGGTCCGTTGGGAGTCCGCCGGGTTCCTTTCCCGGCCAGTTTGAGGACCGATCCCTCCCGCATTCCGGCAGGAATTCTGACCGTCATCTTCTTGCGGGTTACGGTTTGACCGGTGCCGCCGCATGCGGGGCAAGGAGCCAGCTTTCGGGTGCCGCGGCCGCCGCAACGAGTGCAGACTTCACCGATCTTTACAGCAATGGTGGGACGGGCGCCCCGGTGGACGTCTTCGAGAGTAAGCTCGATCTCGGCCTCGACGTCACCGCCTCGAGAACTGGTCGATCGCCTTGGCGATCGACCGGCCTGCTCAAAACCCAGCCCGCCAAAAAACGACTGGAAGAAGTCACTGAAGCCGCCTGCATCTCCAAAAATGTCGCCGGATTCCTGAGCATTCCCGAAGTTGACGTGCGCGCGCTCCCATCCTGGCGGTGGGGTGAATTCGGCACCTTGTTCCCAGTTGCTGCCCAATTGGTCATAACGCTGGCGCTTCTCGGGGTTTGACAGAACGGCGTAGGCTTCCTGGATTTCCTTGAACTTCTCTTCTGCCGTCTTGTCGCCCTGGTTTACGTCAGGGTGATATTTACGGGCGAGTTTTCGATAGGTCTTCCGAATCTCCTCCTTGGAGGACGACCGATCGACCCCAAGTATTTCGTAATAGTCCTTATACTTGACAGCCATAACAGTTTGCCCTGCTCTTTCGGGAACGGGTCTATTCTAAGAAACCGTGCCGTTTTGAAACAAGGAGGGCTGTCCAACAGTGACCTCCGCCCTGTTCCGGGGGCGTCGCTGACTGGATGTCCACGACCGCTTGCAGACCAACATCGTACAATCGACAATGAGACCCGTTCCGCTCCCACCAAGGAGGATGAGGGCTGACCTATGAGAGTTGCGTGGAAGATTCGTCTCTTTCTGATCGTGTTGGCGGCGCTTGCGGTGCAGGCACGCGCCGAAGAGGGTTTCTCTTATGAGCATCGATCGAGCAACGAACCGTGGTCGATCCACGTTGCCGTAGTCGATCCCACTCGCTTCAGGATCGAGGCGGTTCGGGCCCGTGACAAAGGCCTGGGCCGCGAGACCGTTTCGTCACTGGCCCACCGGAGCGGAGCGTTTCTGGCCGTCAACAGTGGATTCTTCAGGGTTGGCAGTGAGTATGACGGCGAACCCGTTGGAGTTCTCAAAATCAACGACGACTGGTATTCCGATCCGGCATTGCCGAGGGCTGCGCTGGGCTGGAGTGAAGATGGTCGGAAGGTGAGGATAGGGCGCCTGTCGATGCGCTGGGAGGTGAAGATCGGTGAGGAGAACTTCAAGATCGACGGGATCAACCGGGAACGAGGGGCCTACCAGGTCGTCCTTTATGTCGATGGTTTTCACGAGTCGACATTGACCCACGGCGGCGGGCGGGAGTTGCTGGTTTCCGCCGACGGGCGGGTAATGGAAATGGTGTCAGAAGGCAACGCTGCAATACCCGAGGGAGGAATGGTCATTTCCTTCGGAAGCCGTGTCGCCACTCGGACTCCGCCGGACTGTGTTGGGCAGCAGGTTTCGACCTCGTTTCGCCTCTCCTCTCCGGATGAAGGGGGGGAGCCTGGTAGGTGGAAGGATCTGGACTACATTGTCGGCGGCACTCCCCTCCTGATTCGGGACGGCAAGATTGTGGACAGCTACGAAGTTGAGCGGGTTCAGGAGAGTTTCGTCCTGAACCGGCACCCTCGAACCGCAGTCGGGATCCGTCCGGACGGGTTCTGGGTCTTTGTTGTGGTCGATGGGCGCCGACCCGGGGTCAGCCTGGGAATGAGCCTTGCGGAGTTGACGGAATTGATGGGGTCGCTGGGTTGCGTCAATGCGATCAACCTGGACGGCGGTGGTTCCTCGACGTTCGTTCTTTTTGGACAGGTTCTGAATCAACCATCCGATCTGACCGGTGAGCGGCCCGTCTCCGATGCAATACTGGTTCGTCGTCGACCCCGGGAGTGATCTTAGACTCCGATTCCCAGTTTCAGGGCAGCCAAATCCGTGCAGTGGTGAACTATTGCATGTTGTACGGTTACGAAGAGTGGAAATCCGTCCATAATCGGACGAGTTGTCACTCGAAAAATGGCTGAATGTCACGCGGGAAAGGTACAGTGTGGTAAATTCACTGGTCAATATCACTTTGGAGGTTCAGGGAGGCGCATGGCGCAGGACAGAATGGAGAAGGGTGATCTCGTGGAGGGACAGGCCGCTGAAGTGCGGAGATTGGCGACGCTCCTCGAAATCAGTCAAGCGCTCACCGATACGTTGCACCTCGAGGGATCGCTTCAGCAGGTGGTTTCGATTCTGGAACAGCACTCCAGTATCTCGTCGGCCTTGATCATCCTCGAAGGACTTGATGGCGAGCGTCTCGTCGTGCCCGATCCCGCCCGTAAATCCCCGACGCCCGGCATGATTCACTCGGGCCGGGAAATTATCGAACGAGTGTACGAAAGCGGTCGGCCTGTTGTGGTCCCCAAGACCAGCATCGAGCCGATGATTTCCGGTGCGGGCCGGCGCCGTGGCCAAGAGTACTCTTTCGTTTGTGTCCCTCTCCTGCTCGCCAGCCAATCGGTTGGTGCGATTGCCATGGAGCTCCATTTTTCGGGCGACCGAAACTATAACCGAGCGCTGAGCTTTGTGCAGGTTGTTGCTTCGACCGTTGCCCAGGCGGTCACGATCAACCGGTTGGTTGAAACGGAGCGCAATGATCTCCTGGAAGAGAACATCCATCTTCGAGAGGAACTCAAGTCTCGCTACGATTTCTCCAACCTGATCGGCAACAGCAGCGCCATGAGGGAAGTCTATGAACGGATTACACAGGTGGCGCGGAGCAACACAACGGTCCTGATTCGGGGTGAATCGGGAACCGGCAAGGAGTTGATCGCCCACGCCATCCACTACAATTCGTTGCGCTCCCAGAAGCCTTTCATTCGAGTCAGCTGTGCGGCGCTTCCCGAGACCCTGATCGAGGCCGAACTGTTCGGTCACGAAAAGGGAGCGTTCACGGGAGCGATGGCCCAGAAGAAAGGACGTTTCGAACTGGCCGATGGAGGCACCCTTTTCCTCGATGAGATCGGAGACCTGGCGACCCCGCTTCAGGTGAAGCTGCTCCGAGTTCTACAGGAACGGGAGTTCGAGCGGGTTGGCGGCACCCAGACCCTGCGGACGAATGTCCGGCTGATCGCCGCGACCAACAAGAACATTGAAGAAGCCATCACCCAGGGGACCTTTCGAGAAGACCTCTACTACCGGCTCAACGTGTTCACTGTCTTTGTTCCTCCCATGAGGGAGCGGAAGTCCGACATTCTGCTTCTGGCGGACCACTTCCTGGAGAAGTACAGTCGCGAACATGGCAAGAACATCCGCCGGATCTCTACTCCCGCGATCGACATGCTGGTGAGCTACCACTGGCCGGGCAACGTCCGCGAACTCGAAAACGCCATCGAACGGGCGGTCCTGGTCTGCGACGGCCATGTGATTCACGCCCATCACCTGCCGCCGACGCTGCAGACCGCCGAAGCTTCCGGAACTCTCTCGACAATTGACCTGAACGAGGCGGTAGCGGCCTATGAGAAGGACCTCATCCAGGACGCGCTGAAAAGTACCCGGGGCAACCGGGCCAAGGCGGCCCGGTTGCTGGTGACGACGGAGCGCATCATTGGGTACAAAGTCAGAAAATACCGAATCGACTGCCAGCGCTTTCGATGATGGCTGCGGCCTCTTTTCGACATCTCCGGTCAAAATTCCAGATTCAGGCTGAGCCCCCCGAAGACGCTGTCGGCAGCGGTTGCCGGACTCACGGGTTTCCCCAGGTACAGGGTTCTGGCGCTCAGGTACTGGAAGTCGCGGAAGTCGCCCAGGAGGGCAGCGTAGGAAAGAAAGGCGCCGGCAGAGAGGCTTTCGCCTAGATTGATGGGCAGGTTGAGAGTCAAGGAGACGTCGTGAGCACCGGCTTGTGACGCGCCGTAGTAGAACTCCCCGAAGCCTTTGTTGACGAACGCCAGCGTGCCATCCAACTCTAGCCCGGGAAATCTCGGCCTTCCGAACGTGATCATGTGAGATGCCCCGAGGACGAAGTAGAGCCCCGTCGAGCCTGCTCCCTTGTGGCTTTCATCAACGTCGATGTAGAGCGTTGCCGCTGGGGAAAGGGGCAGCATTTCGAAGTTGATCCCGGAGTAGATCTCCACCGTAGAGGGAAGCGAGGCCGAGCGCTCCGGAAAGGTGTAGACGATCGCGCCGGTTTCGAGGCCGACGTTCTTCAAAGGGATGGCGTAGGAGAACGTGTAGTCGACTTCTGAGAAGTGACCCTGCAGGCCGTTGTTGTCACCGGCGGGGGCCGTGGGATTGCCCTTCAGGAAGAGAGCGTCGCCCTCGTTGACGGCTTCCAGGTCCATGTTGCCCCAGACGTTCAAGCTGAAGTCACCGATTCCGAGGGTGCCGGCGGGCTGGAGGCTCCAGCCGTCTGTGAGTCGCTGCCCTCTCCAGATGTACTTGCTGCTCGCGGCCAAGTCAGCCGAAAAGCTCAACGGAATCTTCGCTTCGTCCTCGGCAGCGGAGAACTGGGTTGAGATGGCTATCAACACCAGGCAGAGCACCGTGTGATAAAATACTTTTCGTTCCATCGCTTGCTCCTCATGTTGGTGATGGTTCGGGCTCATCCGCTGTGGCGGCAGCGAATGGGCCTTTTTTGTGCGAACTTCCATTCAGGCCCGAAAGGGAAATCCAGTAAGATCAGGTGGGCTTGGGCCCGAAAGAGGTGGTTGGAACCGGGCCCGAAGGCCCGGTCGTTATTCCTTGAAACCGCTCACGCGATTTCAAGAGCTTCAGGTTCAGGCGGGTTCTGGGTGAATCCAGGGTACGCTTCGAGTCCGTGTTCTCCGATATCGAGGCCCTCGCGCTCTTCATCCGGCGAAACGCGAAGCCCAATCGTTAACTTGATGGCATACCAGGTTGCTGTGCTCGTAGTGACGGCCAGGGCGCCGATTGCGACGATGCCGATCAACTGGGTTACCAGGAGACTCATTCCTCCTCCCATGAGAAGACCGGTGTCGGCTGCGAACAGGCCGACTGCGAGCGTGCCCCAGACACCGTTCACCAGGTGGACGCTGAGTGCGCCAACCGGGTCGTCGATGCGAACTCGGTCAAAAAAGAGAACGGCGAAGACTACCAGGCTTCCTGCCACCGTTCCGATGAGAACAGAACTGGCGATCGAAACCGCGTTGCAGGGAGCGGTGATGGCCACGAGCCCGGCGAGCGTACCGTTCAGGATCATGCTGAGATCGGGTTTTCCAATCACGAGCCAGGCGGTGACTGTCGCCATTAGGCAGCCTGCCGCAGCAGCCATGAACGTGTTCACCGAGATCACGGAGATCGCGGCCGGGTCCGCTGCCATCGTGCTGCCCGCGTTGAACCCGAACCACCCCAGCCAGAGGATGAAGGTCCCCAGCGTGGCGAAGGCCATGTTGTGTCCGGGAATCGGACGAACCTGGCCATCGGCAGTGTACTTGCCTTCCCGGGCGCCCAGAATAATTGCCCCGGTTAGAGCCGCCCATCCCCCAACACTGTGAACGACCGTAGAGCCGGCAAAGTCGGCGAACCCGAGGCTCGATAGCCAGCCGCCGCCCCATACCCAATGACCCTCGATGGGGTAGACCACCGCGACCAGGACGAACGAGAATGCAACGTAGCTCAAAAACTTAATGCGCTCGGCGACGGCGCCACTGACGATTGTTGCGGCAGTAGCGGCGAAGGCAAGCTGAAAGAAGAATTTGGCGGTCAGGGGGACGCCGGTCCAGGCCAGCGATGAGAAAACGCCTGAGTATGCCCCTTCGAGCGCCGGGCTGTTGTCCGGACCAAACAAGAACCACCCGGCGTAGCCGAGCAGGCTGTTTCCGTCACCGAACATGACGGCAAAGCCAATGGCCCAGAAGGCGATGGCAGAAACGGAGAACACGATGAAGTTCTTGGCGAGAATGTTGACGGCATTCTTGGCCCGGCAGAAGCCGGTTTCCAGCATTCCGAACCCGGCGTTCATGAAGAACACCAGACAAGCGGCCAGAATGACCCAAAGAGTATCGAGCACTACCTTGGTTTCAGCATCCATTTCCTAATTCTTCCTCCTACTGGTTAGTCTGGGGCCGGAAGCGATCCGCGGACCCGGTTTATCTACAAAACTCTGCGGCCCATCTAGCAGTTGCCGTGCCAGCCAACTGTCGCTCTGAATAAATGTTGGGAATAAATCAGTTAGGAGGATTATTCGGTAAAAATGGAGATGACAATTTTGTGTTTTTTGGAGATCTGAAGTTACAAAAATGTAGCATCTAAAGGAAGTGGGGAGCTGAAAGCGGACTGAGCGGCTTCGCCAGGCCACTGTTGGAAGGAACGTGGCTCCGTCTTGGCGGGATGCGTGACTGGCTGGAAGGTGTGAGGCTTTTCGAAGGGCCGTCGATCAGGTTGACCTGGTCAGCGCTCGCAACTTTCGATTCAACAGTTTAGGGCGAAGGCCCCGCGGTGCCGCGGATTCGAATCCTACAGAAATGGAGGAAGAGTCGGGTTGTCCGCCATTTTTGTCTATTTCTGGCTCAGAAGGCGCCGTTTCACAATTTCGTTCACCGTCTTGCCGTCCACTGTGCCTTTGGCTTCCGCCATGACGCGCTTCATGACGACACCGAGGTCCTTGAGGCTGCTGGCCCCGGTTTTGGTCACGACCCGATCGACGAGGGCTTCGATCGCTGCGGCATCAAGAGCGGCGGGGAAGGTACTCATTCACGATTGCCAGTTCCGCCCGTTCCTTCTCGGCCAGCGCATCCCGGCCGCCCTCGACGTAACTCTCGATCGACTGTCGACGCTGCTTCGCATAGCTGTTTAGGACGTCCTGGGTTTCGCTGTCGCCAAGGTGGTAGTCCCGGCCCTTCTTTGTCCGCAATTCCACCTCCCGCTCGAGGATGCGGGATCGGATCATTCGAAGCGTGCTGAGGCGAAGCTTGTCGCCCGACTTCATGGCGGCCTTCATGTCGGTCTGGATCTGTTCTCGCAAACTCATCTCGGACCCTCCTGCTTTACTCTCTCGGGTCACCCGCAGGTGACTGCCTCAACACTTTCTCAAGGCTCCTATGTTACCTTGTCCGGGATGCTTCAGGTCTATTGCGATTTCGACGGCACGATCACGAACCGCGATACCATCGTCTTCCTCACCGAGCAGTTTGGCGCGGGTCCCGAATTCAGGCGGGAGGTCCTCGACCTGATCGTTCAGGGAAAGATCACGGTCTTCGAGGCAATCAGGCGTGAACTCGGTACCGTGAAGGTCAGTTGGGAGGATGCGGTGACCCGGCTTCGGGAAAGGGTCTCATTGGACCCCGGCTTCGGGGCTTTCGTCCAATGGTGCAAGGACACCGGGAGTCCGCTGACGATCGTCAGTTCGGGAATGGAGCCGGTCGTTCGCCTCTTTCTCGAGCCGTTCGACCTGCCGATTTATGCCCACTCGGTGACCCCTTCAGCGGACGGCTGGAGCTACATCGAGCGTCCTGAAAATGACAAGCGAAAGCTGCTGGCCGGCGATACAAGCCGAAATGTTGTTTACATCGGGGATGGGACATCCGATGTAGAAGTCGTGCCATTCGTTGATCACCTCTTCGTAAAGTCAGGACGTTTCCTGGAATCCCATTGCCGGGCAAACGGAATTCCCCACCAGTCGTTTACCAATTTCAATGACGTCCTTGGGGCGGTTCGCCAACTTGAGGGGACCCCGCTCCTCGAGCAAGGATGAAGCAGGCGGGGCCGGCATCCGGCCCCGGAAATCTCCCGTTAAATCCCAGCGGGATATAGAGTTATTCGAAGAATGGGAACAGCTGCTTGAGCTCTTCGAGTTTCGGCTGCCGTCCGTACTCAGATACTTCAAACGCCTCGGCGTATTTGACCTTCGAACCCTTCTCCTTGCCGTAGAGCTTGATCAGCAAGTCCCGATACTGGTCGGCGGGTTCGGAAGAACGAGGACCCCAGACCTTTGCCAGCCAGGCCCTTCGATCCTTCGGATCCTTGGGTACCTGATCAAGCATGTTCATGTTGTAGGGGAGCCACTCGTAGACCTGCGACACGTGGCAGTTGTACATGTCGAGTTTCTTCTGAATGGTATCGTCGATCGAGACGACGATGTCGGGCTTGAACGGAGAGGGCTCGGTGAACTGGTCATAGGTGTAAATGAACACCGGGTTCTTCCGCAGGTGCGGAGTCAGCGGAACGATGTTCGGGACCGTGACCATGTAGGCGGCATCGCGCACGAGCAGGCCCGTGTTGCGGTGATCCGGATGGTAGTCATTGGGCCGTGGAGAGATCACGATGTCAGCGTTGAAGCTCCGAATCTGCTGAATTACTTTTTCCCGATTCTCGAGACTCGGGATCAGTTTCCCGTCATCGTTGTCGATGACCACGTATTCGGCACCGATGATACCGCCCGAACACTGAGTCTCCTTGTATCTGCGCTGAGCGAGAGGTCCTCCCCCCTCGGAAAAGTGCCCGGCATTGCCGTTGGTCATTGAGACAAGGCGGACGTGATGGCCCTGCTGAATGAACTTGGCCATGGTGCCCCCCACCTCTTCCGGGTCGTCGGGGTGGGCGCCGAACACAATGATGTTGAGCGGCCGATCCGGGACTTGCGCCACAACAGTCGCCGCTGCCAAAAGGAAAATCGCTACTCCAGTAAACACAATTGAAATGGTCGATCGCATGCCGATCAAATTACCAAATCCACCGGAGGCGAGTCCATGGAGGAGAGCCCGAAACTCCACGCCGGGAGCGGGTCCGAACTGGTACCGCTCGACGGTGGGACTCGGCGACGGTGGAGTTGACGTTGATCGAAAAAACATTAAATCTAGATGAGACAGGGTTTAACCGCCTGAGACCGGGTGTGGTATCGCGGTTTCGGGATCGAGCGAAAGAGAGATGTGAATCATGCACCAAATAGCAGTCATTGGTCTTGGGGTAATGGGCCGGAACCTGGCACTGAACATCGAACGAAACGGATACGGAGTAGCCGGGTTCGACCTGTCGGAAGAAAAACGAATCGAGTTCCAGAAGGCTTCAGCTGGGAAAAACCTTCGCGCGGCCGATTCGATCGGCGAGTTGTTGAACGTTTTAGAGAAGCCCCGGCGGATTCTCATGATGGTGCCGGCCGGAAAACCGGTCGATGATGTGATCCAGGCCCTGAGCAGTTCCCTCGACTCCGGCGACATCCTGATCGACGGAGGGAACTCCTTCTTTAAAGACACAGAGCGCCGATTGAAGGAGATGGGAAGTCGGGGAATCCTCTATGTCGGTACGGGTGTGAGCGGTGGAGAGGAAGGCGCCCTCTGGGGTCCTTCGATCATGCCGGGGGGTGCCGAAGAGGCTTGGCCCCTGCTGAAACCGGTTCTCCAGGCCATCGCCGCCAAAGCCGATGACGGAGCTCCTTGCTGCGAGTGGATCGGTAGGGGTGGTGCCGGCCATTTCGTGAAAATGGTCCACAACGGGATCGAGTACGGTGACATGCAGATGATCTGTGAGGCCTACTTCCTGATGCGGCGGGGACTGGGCCTGACGCCTCTCGAGATGGCGGAGGTATTTGAAAGCTGGAACCAGGGCACATTGAACAGCTATCTGATCGAGATCACCGCAGCCATTCTGAGAAAGAATGACGACGAGACCGGGCAGCCGATGGTGGATGTCATCCTCGACACCGCCGGTCAGAAAGGCACCGGAAAATGGACCAGCCAGATCTCCTTGGATCTTGGGGTTCCGGCCCCGACCATCGCTGAAGCAGTCTTTGCCAGGTTTGTCAGCGCCCTCAAGGAGGCGCGCGTCGAAGCAGCCGGAGTACTGAAGGCTCCGCCTGCCACGGGCGAAACGGTCGACCGTGCCAGGATGGTGGACCTGATTGGCCACGCCCTTTATGCCTCGAAAATTTGCTCATACGCCCAGGGTTTTCAGATGATGCGGTTTGCTTCGGACGAGTACGGCATGAAGCTTCAGTTCGGCGATATCGCCTCGATATGGAGAGCGGGCTGTATCATCCGGGCCCAATTCCTCAACCGGATCAAGGCGGCTTTTGACCGCGAGCCGGACCTGAACAACCTGCTGCTGGACGCCTACTTCAGTTCGGCGATCAATGACAATCAGGAAGCCTGGCGATCCGTGGTCTCTTACGCTGTGCTGCGGGGAATCCCGGTACCAGCCTTCTCGAGTGCACTTGCATACTACGACAGTTACCGCTGCGACCGTTTGCCGGCCAATCTGTTGCAGGCCCAGAGAGATTTCTTTGGAGCCCATACTTACGAACGGGTGGACCGGCCCCGCGGGAAGTTTTTCCACACCGATTGGTCTGCTTAAGGAGTCGGCAGGGACTTATGAGCAAGTTTCGCAATGTTGTGGTCGCCCAGTCCGGCGGACCGTCGCCGGTCATCAACAACTCACTTCGAGGTGTCATTGACGGATGCCAGTCCTATCTCTCCACGTTCGGGACCGTCTACGGAGCCTACCACGGCATTCTCGGTGTCCTGAACGAGGAACTCCTGGACCTCTCAGCCCAGCCGCCGGACGAGATCCAATTGCTGCGAACGACTCCTGCCGCAGGTGCGATCGGTACCTGCCGGTACAAGCTCAAGGGGCACCAGCAGGAGGATTTCGAGAGGATCATCGAGGTCTTCAGGGCGCACGAGGTGGGTTACTTTTTCTACATCGGCGGGAATGACTCCATGGACACCGCCCAGAAAATCTCCGATCTCGCTCACGAAAGAGGGCTGGAGTTGGTCTCGGTCGGAGCTGCCAAGACGATCGACAACGATGTCGGTGATCCCGAAATGAAACTGGTGGATCACACGCCGGGCTACGGGAGCACGGCCCGGTTTTGGGCCCTCAACCTGCAAAATCTGGAAGAAGAGAATCGAGGTTCGTCTCCAGCGGACCCGGTAATGATCGTGCAGGCGATGGGGCGAAAAATTGGTTTCATTCCGGCAGCAGCGCGGCTGGCCGATCCGGAGCGCCGGTTTCCGATGCAAATTTACATGCCGGAAGCCGGGATCGGGTTGGCCGAGTTGACCGACCGCGTGAATGACCAGCTGGTTCGGGATGGTCGGGTCCTCGTCGTGGTCAGCGAGGGGTTCGACGTCGGGGACGTCGGCGAAGTCAAAGACTCCTTTGGACACACGGAGTTCAGTTCCAGCCGGAGCACCGCCCAACAGTTGGTCGTCAATCACCTCAACCGGGTTGGCCTGAAAGCCCGGGGAGCGGCGCGTGGTCAGATCGCCGGCACAGATCAGCGGGACACCATGATCTACGCTTCAGTGGTCGATCTGGACGAGGCGTACAAAGTGGGCCTGAACGCGGTGCATATTGCGGTTGAGGACGGATCGGGTTACATGTCGACGATCGTCCGGTTGCCTGGTCCTCTCTACCGGGCCGACTTTGGCAAGGTTCCATTGACAGTCGTGGCGAATTCGGAACGTCGTTTTCCGAAAGACTGGATCGCACCGAATCGAGTCGATGTGACCGATGATTTCGTAAAATACGCCCGGCCTCTCATCGGGGAGGACTGGATCAGCGTGCCCATCGTAAACGGTATCCAGCGTTTTGCGAGGCTGAGCCCGCTGTTCGCCGAACGGAAACTGGTACCCTACGTACCACAGGGCCAACGCTAACAAATTCGCCCCGGCCTCGGCCAGAGTCCGGGAGTGTAAAGAAGCGTACAGGAGAAGTCAGAATGGATCTGCAGGCGGAACTTCGAAATCTTGAACCCCGAAAGGAATTCCTGGTAGCGATCGATTCCGACGGATGCGCGTTCGACACCATGGAAATAAAGCACAAGGAGTGCTTTATTCCGAACATCATTCGCTACTGGGAACTCCAGCCGGTCTCGAAATACGCGCGTTTCGCAGCGGAGTTCGTCAATCTCTATTCGAAATGGCGGGGGATCAACCGGTTTCCTGCTCTGACCATGGTTTTCGATCTGCTCTCCGATTGGCCGGAAGTAACCCGCCGACAGGTGAAGGTTCCCCGGGCGGCCTCCCTCCGTGACTGGATCAAGCGGGAGACCAAGCTCGGTAATCCGGCCCTGAAGGCTGAAGTGGAGAAGACCGGTGACGATGTGCTGCGGCAGGCCCTTGAGTGGAGTGAAGCGGTCAATGCCACAGTTGCCGACATGGTCAAGGGAGTGCCACCGTTTCCATCGGTCAGAGAAAGCCTCGAGAAAATTTCGGAGTGGGCCGATGTAATCGTTTGTTCCGCAACTCCGATCGAAGCCCTGCGACGGGAGTGGGAGGAGCACTCGATCGATGGTTTCGTGCGGATCATTGCAGGACAGGAGATGGGAAGCAAGGCCGAACACATCCAGCTTGCGTCCAAGGGAAAGTACGACACTTCGCGGGTACTCATGATCGGCGATGCTCCCGGCGACCTGCGAGCAGCCCGCGCCAACGGCGCCCGCTTCTACCCGGTCAACCCTGGCGACGAGGAAGCATCCTGGGAACGGTTTTTCAGCCAGGTGAGCGACCTTTTTGCTTCGGGTAGTTACGACGATGCGTTCGAAGAGGGGCTGATCCGCGATTTCGAGCGGCGACTCCCCGCCGATCCCCCGTGGAAGATACAGTAAACAGGAGTGTTCAGCGTCTCCGGCGCAACAGCCTCTGTTTCCCCGGGGACCATCCAGGGCATGATTCAAGTACCGAAGGAACTTCTCGACTCGATTCCGCCTCTCGGAGCGGATCCGGAAACTCCCCTGTCCGAGACCCTCGTGTACGCCCGATTCTTCGATCCGGCCAGCAGTTGGCAGTGGTATGTGATCGAATTTGATGGGGGCGAGACCTTCTTCGGGCTGATCCTCAGCCGGAGCGTGGCGGTCGCCGGGCAGTTTACTCTGACGGAACTGTCGAGTATCGACGCACGCCCTTCCGAATGCGGTCCCGGGATCAAGCTGGACCCGGAGTTTCAGCCGATTACGGTGGCGAAACTGGCCGAATGCAGGCCTGCGGTCGGCGATCTCCTGGCTGAGCCGATCCCGAGGGAAATCAACAAGTTCGGGGACCTGGTCGATCTGGACGAATCGTGACCGGTCAGATCACGGCGGCGTAGCGCTGGAGTTGGTCGATGGAAACGACGCGGCTGAGTTCTTCGATCGTGGTCATCTGGGACAATACCTTGGAGAGTGCGTCGGCGAGAAGGACTCGGAAGCCTTCTTGGAGGCCCATTTCCCGAATCTCCTCTTCCCGGCCACGCCGCGCAATGATCCGCCGTGTCTCTGACCCCACTTCCCAGAACTCGTACAGCGCGACGCGGCCGCGGTATCCCTTGAGACGGCAGGCATCGCAGCCAAGTCCCCGAACGAATTGAACGTCTGAGGGCACGCCTCGGGGAAAGAACGTCTCCAACTGTCGGGGATCGGGCTGATACGGCTCGGAGCACTGGGGGCAGTTCCTCCTGGCCAGGCGCTGGGAGACCACGAGCAGCAGCGAGTCGGAGATCATTTCTCCGGCAATGTCGAGATTTTGAAGTCGGCGGACCACTCCGACGGCATCGTTGGTGTGAAGCGTGCTGAAGACCAGGTGGCCGGTCATGGCGGCATCGACGCAGGCCTTCGCGGTCTTGTTGTCCCGGATTTCCCCAATCAGGATAATGTCCGGGTCCTTTCTGAGAAACCGGCGCGCATAGTCGTCGAAAGTATTCCCGATGGCTTCGTTGACCTGGTACTGGGAGATGCCGGGTAACACGTATTCGATCGGGTCCTCGGCCGTTACGATCTTCTTGTTCCCCTTGTTCAGGTAGGTCAGCGTGGAGTAGAGGGTCGTCGTCTTCCCAGAACCGGTCGGCCCCGTGAAAAGAATCAGCCCCTGAGGGTTCTCGATCAACCTGAGGTAGGTGTCGAGGGTGCTGTTGGAAAATCCCAGTTTCTCCAAAGGGAGGAGGTTCTTGTCCCGGTCGAGAATCCGGATTACGGCATCCTCTCCGAACGGAGTGGCATGGAGATTTATCCGGAAGTCGATGAAACGGTCCTTCCCGATCCGCTTCTTGAAAACGCCGTCCTGAGATCGCCGACGCTCGGCGATGTCCAGACCCGAGTCGACCTTGAGTACCGAAATGACGTTGGCGATGTTCTCCTTGTTGATCGGCGGTGATGCGATCCTCCAGAACACCGTCGATCCGAAATCGGATCCCAACGCTCGTCTCCAGATTCTCGATATGAATGTCGCTGACGCCCTCCGTTACCGCGCTGTACAGGAGCTGGTTGAGGATGCGTTTGATTTCAGGAGCGTTGGCCGCCAGCATGAGGTCTTCGCTTTCCCGGTTGTGTATGGTGACGGTCTCCATCTCCTCGGCCGATTCCAGCAGGCCCCGGGACCGGTAGGTGAAGTTGATCCCTGCCTCGATATTGCTTGGGGCTCCCAGAATCGGCTTGAGTTTCAGTCCGTGGGGTGACAGGAGGCCGTCGAGGATGTCACGCAGATTCAGGTCCGCCGGGTCTGCCATCACAACCAGGGCTTCCTGGGTCTTGGAGTCTTTCCCGAGGAGCAGGACGTGATTCTGCTCGGCGAATCGCTTGGGCATGAGTTTGGAAAGCTCGAGTTCGATTTCGGAGGTGGCAAAGCGACGAAACCCGCAGCCCAGCTTGGCTGCGACTGCAGTCAGGACCGCGTCTTCACTGACAAATCGCTTTTCAACGAGGATCTCTCCCAGCTTCTTTCCGCTCAGTTTCTGTTCGGAGAGACAGTGGTTCAGCTGATCCTGGCTGACCAGCCCTTCTCCGACGAGGACTTCGCCGAGGGGCAGGTCCTTCAATCGCCGCCTCTTCAACCGGCCATAGAAACGTTCGATGGCCGGCCCAATTTCGCTTGAATCGGCTGCCATCGTCCGAAGTTTGAGATGGACGGACGATTCGATCTCGGCCCGCTGGGTCTCGTCCAGGTGGTCTCCCGAAGCGACAACCAAGTCGTGTTCCGACTTAATCAAGGGCAAAATCCGGTAGCGTTTGGCGACCGCTTCTGGTAACAACTGCATCAGCTTGGCGTCGAGGAAGAGAGTGGGCAGAATCGAGGAGTTCCCGGCCCGCTCCTGGGCGGCGAGGACCTGCGATAGTTCCTGTTTTGAAACCAGTCCCAAATCGAGGAAAATCTGACCGAGGGTTTTGGCCTCGGTCTTCTGTCGGTCGAGAGCCTTTTGGACCTCATCTTCGGTGACGAGGTTTTCCTCGGCCAGCATCTCGCCCACCCGCTTGTGCCCGCCGGAACCGGAATAGAGAGTACGCAGGAGTTCCTCTAAATCCCCAAAGACGCAGGGAATGATGGCTACCGGCTTGCCGAGCTCTCCGGAGAGTTCCTGGATGACTTGGCGGCTGGGCTCCACCTCGGCCCCTACCAGTAAACCCTTACCGAGCCGGCGCAGAGGCAGGACGTGGAACCGCCTGCAGAGTTCGATAGAGAACTCAGCCAGGATCTCAGGATCGACGAAAATGCCCAGCCTGATCTCAAATGAGGAATCTGGCCTGACTCCGATCACACCATGTCTCCCATCGTTGTTAATCGACACAACACGACTCGAAATTTAGCACAAAGTCATCTGGTCCTTGTACTGGAGCTGATAAAGCTTGTAATAGAGACCCCTCAGCTGAAGGAGCGAGTTGTGGCTGCCCACTTCCTTGATCTCACCGCGATGGAAGACGACGATCCGGTCGCAGTCCTGAATCGTCGAGAGGCGGTGGGCGATGATCAGTGACGTCTGGTGCTCCATCAGGCGATGAATGGCGTCCTGGATCAATAGCTCCGTTTCGGTGTCGACCGAAGAGGTGGCTTCGTCGAGGACGAGTATTCGGGGATCGTGAGCCAGGGCTCGCGCGAACGCGAGCAACTGGCGCTGCCCAACGGAAAGCGAGCCGCCCCGCTCGCTGACCTTCGACGCGTACCCGTCAGGCAGCCGTTCGATGAACGAGTGCGCGTGGACCTGCCTCGTCGCTTCCCGCAAGCGCTCCGGAGCAATAGGTCGACCCCACAGGCCCACGTTCTCTTCGACTGTGGCGCTGAAAAGGAAGACGTCCTGGAGAACGACCGACACCGACTGGCGAACGTGGTCGAGGTCCATCTCGCGAATATCGACGCCGTCGATCAGGATCGCACCCTCGCCCACGTCATAGAAGCGGCAGAGGAGGTTGATCAGGGTGGACTTTCCTGAACCGGTCGCGCCTACGATCGCAACCCTTTCGCCGGCTTCGACCCGGAGGTTGATGTTCTTCAGAACCGGTACCCCCGGCTTGTAGGCGAAACTGACGTCGCGAAACTCGATGCTCCCCTGGAACTGCCCGGGTTTCCCGGCGTCCGGGGGAGTTTTGATGACGGATTCGGTGTCCAGCAGGGCGAAGATCCGTTCCGAGCTTGCCATGGCGCTCTGCAGGATGTTGAACTTCTCGCTCAAGTCGCTGATCGGCTTGTAGAACCGCTCGGCGTACTGAATGAACGCCACCAGAACTCCCAGGGTGACGGTCTGATCCAGAGTGCTTAGTCCGCCGTACCAGATGATCAATCCTATGGAGATTGCCCCGAGAAAGTCGATGACCGGGTAGTAGACCGCGTAGTAGAAGATCGAGTCGAGGTTCGCGTTCAGATGATCCCGGTTGCGGTCTTCGAACTCGCCGAGTTTTCGGGGTTCCTGGTTGAAAATCTGAACCACCTGCATCCCGGTGATGTTCTCCTGTAGAAAGGAGTTGATTTGCGCGACGGCGGTCCGGACCCTGCGGTAGGTTCCTCGGGCCCTTCGCTTGAAGACCATGGTGGCGCCGAACAGGAGCGGGATCACCGAGAAGCAGAGCAGCGCCAGCCTCCAGTCGAGCCAGATCATGATCGCGACGATGCCCAAAAGGGAGACCAGGTCTCCGAAGATGTTGACTACTCCCGAGGTAAACAGCTCGTTGAGTACATCGACGTCGGTCGTCATCCGGGTGATGATCCGACCGATCGGGGTCCGGTCGAAGTAGCTCAGGTCCAGTTGCTGGACATGGCCGAAGATCTCGGTCCGGAGGTCGTACATGATCTTCTGTCCGGTCCAGTTTGTGAGGTAGGTCTGGATGAACGAGACACCGAATTGCGATACCAGGATCACCAGGAAGAGCAGGGCGATTCTGGTCAGGCCGGCGGCGTCACCCTTTTGGATATGGTCGTCGATGGCGATTTCGGTCAGCAGCGGCCCGGCGAGGCGAAGGACCGAGACCACGATGAGCAGTGCCACCGAAAGAACGACGACCCACCGGTAGGGCCCGAGGTACCGAAGCAGTCGCCTCGCCAGCCGGTGGTCGTAAATGCGGCCGAGTTGTTCCTCTTCGTGGTACTCGTTCATGTGGTCAGGTCCAGTTCCTCCCGCAACAACTGTTTCGCGTGAAGGTCGGCGTAGAAGCCGTTTACTGCCAGGAGGTCGTCGTGAGTTCCCCGTTCGACGATGCGGCCTTCGTCAAGGACGATGATCTGGTCAGCTCCCTTGATCGTTGAAACGCGGTGCGAAATGATAACTGCCGTCCGCCCCCCGAGGTGCGCACCCAGTCGCTGAAGGATGGTCTCCTCGGTTTCCGTGTCGACGGCCGAGAGCGAGTCGTCAAGGATCAGGATTCGGGGCTTCACGAGGAGTGCCCTGCTGATCGTGACGCGTTGCTTCTGCCCTCCCGAGAGGGTGATTCCACGCTCGCCGACGAATGTCTCGAAGCGATCCGGGAAGTCCTCGATGTCGGGGAGGATATTGCTTCCGGCGGCGGCCTCCTCAACTTCCTCCGGGGTGGCCTCCGGCTTCCCAAATGCGATGTTTCCCCGAATTGTGTCGGAAAAGAGGAACGCTTCCTGGGGAGCGTATCCGATCGACTGCCTCAGTACGGACAGCGGGATCTGGTTGATGTCCACTCCGTCGATGAAGATTGAGTTCTCCGGAACTGGGTGGAGGCGGCACAGCAGGTCCATCAAGGTTGATTTGCCGGAACCTGTCCTTCCTACGACCGCCAGCGTCTCACCCGCGGGGACCCGGAAGCTGACGCCCTCCAGGACCGGGGTACCGTTGTAGGAGAAATGCAGGTCGCGGAACTCGATTTCTCCTCTGATCCGGCTGACTTCGCCGGCCTCATGGGCATCCACGCCGGGCGAAGAATCGAAGATCTCGTTGATTCGACTCATCGAGGCGGCCCCGCGCTCGAACAGGTTGATCACGAACCCGAGGGCAATCGTCGGCCAGGTCAGCATGGAGAGGTAGGCGATAAATGCGACAAAATCACCCAGCGTGATGACCCCGCTGACGACCTGATGCCCACCGTACCAGAGCAGGACCAGGAGAGACAGTCCCAGAAGCAGGGAGAGCAGCGGCTGGAATGCCCCCCAGATTCGGACCAGGGAAAGGCTGCGGACCAGGTACTCCTGGTTGGCATCCCGAAATCTCGCTTCAAATGCCGACTCCTGGTTGTAGGCCTTGACGACACGCATTCCCGAGACATTTTCCTGGGCAAGCGTGGTCAAGACGGAGAACTGTTCCTGGATTTTCTCGAACCGTTCATGGATCTGCTTGCCGAACAGCGAGGTAGACAGTGTCACCAGGGCCAGGGGAATCAACGTCACAATACCCAGGTATGGGCTGATCGAGAGGAGGACTGAGACTGCCAGAACGGTCGTGAAGAGAGTGTTGACCGAGTACATGATCCCGGGGCCAAGCACTGATCGCACGGCCGACAGGTCATTGGTGGATCGGGCCATGATGTCGCCGGTGGACCGGCTCTGGAAGAAAGGGACCGCCATCTTCTGGAGGTGGGCAAAAAGATCGTTACGGAGATCAAACTCGATGTATCGGGAGACGCCGATCATGATGCGGCGCATCAGGAACCTGAAGATGCCCTCGATCGCACTCAACAGAAGAATGATCAGGGCAAACTTTGCAATCTGGAGACCGGTGAATGCCCCGGACTGAATCGTGTTGGTCGCTTCCTTCAGGACCCAGGGGATGGCGACTCCTGCCGAATTGGAAAAGAGCACCATCAGCGAGCCGAGGAGAAGCCGTCCGCGATACTTCCGGAGATACGGCAGCAGACGCAAAAGGGAATGTTGCTTCATCGTTCGGATGATCAGGGGCTACCGGGTGTCAAAGCCGGTCAAATGGGGGATCGTGGCCCCGCCGGGAGCGAGAAAAGTCAAGCGATATCCTTTGATGAAGGGAGAGTTCTTTTCGTATTTGAACTCAAAATGACTCGACTCTCCCGGAGGGAGCGGATTCTTGTCGAGCTTCGCTTCAAACTCGTCGATCGGTTTGTCATCGGTTCCGATCACTTCGACCTGGAGTCGAATGTCGGACATTGGTTCCTGGGTTTGGTTCCAGACCTCACCGGAAACGGAAAACCCTTCGTAGTAGCGATCATACTTGACCTGGGTAACCCGTAGCGGCACTACCTGCCAGTTTGACGTAGTCACCAGGTTCTGAACGGTTGGAAAGGGCACCAGCGTGTAGACCACAAAAAACAATCCCCCGCAGATCAACGCCAGCAGCATGCTGTTGAACGCGATCGGCCAGTCACTCAAGTGAAAAGACTGGACCGGCGTGGCTTCCTCTGCCTCCCCCATTTTTTCGTAGAGATCCCCTACCCGCTGTTTCTTCTTCCGGACCCTGGTCCGCGCCGCCAGAAGAATCAGCACGTACGAAAGCAGGAAGACCCAGATGGAGTAGCGCAATGCGCGGTCCAGGATGTCGACAAGTTCAGGGTTCATGGTCTTTCAGGTCCGGTCGTTCTCGGGACCCGCCCGCTCAAATCAGACGGAGTGTTTCGAGGCTCCCGCCGCCACAAACCAGGCCCCGGGGTATCGAGTGTGAAGCGCTCCCCGAAAAGGCGCCTGCCGAACTGATTCAGCAATTCTTCTTCCTTGTTCCCGTTGGTCGGGATTGAAACCCAGGTCTCCTTGCCGAGGAAATCACGTTTGAGCCCTCTGACATCGGTGTTGATATAGACCAGGGTTTCCTTTGCTTCGATCAACTGGACGGTGATGTCGTAACGGAATTCAGCCTTTACCCAATACGCATCCCCGAGTTTGGGGGTTTCCCCGAGCTTGGGAAGATAGTCTTTCGTCAAAGGCCCCGAAATGAACTCGGTGTATTCCGTCCTGATTTCACCTCGGCCACGGTTTTCGTGGTCGATTCGTGCGTTGCGTGCCTGAAGCGCGTCGTGCATGGCGTTCCAGGCAGCCTCGAACGGAACCTGAATGCGCAGCGGTGGCGGGATGTAGGCTTGTCCCGGTAGAAGGACTGGGACGACGAGGAGCAACAGTATGATCGGAAGACCCTTTTTCATGGTGGAATCAAGCTCCATCTTAATTCAACTGGGGGGAACGGCCAAGCACCGGAATCCCACTGTCCTGAGTCAGAAACTGGCATGCACCTGCGGAGGGGGCTTGCGAATGACACTGGCAATCAGCGCTGATAACGCTCAACGGCCCGCTGGTGGCTGCCGTAGTCCCGAGAAAATATGTGGGTACCGTCATTCTTGGACACGAAATAGAGGTAGTCGGCGGGGGCAGGGTTCAATGCGGCGTCGATGGACTGCGCCCCGGGGTTGGCGATCGGACCCGGAGGGAGGCCAGGGTAGAGGTAGGTGTTGTAGGGCGAATCGAGTTTGAGATCGCTCTGATTGATGACTCCGTCGTAGGGCTTGCGAAGCCGAACGGCGTAGATCACTGTGGGATCACACATCAATCGGATACCCAACCGAAGCCGGTTATGAAAGACGGCGGAAACCAGCGGGCGCTCTGACGGGGTACCGGTCTCCTTCTCCACGAGTGAGGCCAGCGTAACGATTTCCCGAACCGTCATTCGAAAGCTGCGGGCCCCCTCCTGCCGTTCCGGGGTCCAGAACGTCCGGAACTTCTGGACCATCCTGCCGACCAGTTGCGCCTCATCCGTTTCTGCCGAGAGAAAGTAGGTTTCCGGGAACAGGTAGCCTTCCAGGTCACGAGCGTCCGGGTCGAGGTCCGATATCAATGAAGCGTTGGTCGCCGCGCGGACGAAATCCACTGCGCGCCCGTTGCCGCGCTCTTCCCAGAGGACGGCGATTTCAGTCAAGCCAAGCCCTTCAGGAACGGTGAACTTGCGTTTCACTACGTCTCCCTGGTGAAGTTTTTCAACGACTTGGGGAATGCTCAGTGGGGCGGCAAACTGGTACTCACCTGCCATAAGCGTGGGATCGCCCTGGAGGCGCATGTACAGCACGAAAAGACGGGAGGACTTGATGACTCCTGCGCTCTCCAAACGAGCGCCGATCTCCTGGATTCCGGCTCCAAACGGAATGGCCACCCGGCACTCCGCTTCAAGGTACCCGTGGTAGGGTGTGCGGATTTGCTCTTTCCAGAAGTTCCAGCCCACGAACAGCAGGGTTCCCGTCGACCAAAGGCCCCGAAATCAAGAGGATCACCAGAACAGACTTAAGCGCGCGCTTCACCCTGCTCCTCGATGTACCACTGGAGAATCAGCGCAGCGGCTACTTCGTCCCTTCGGCGACGGCGGTCGGCGACGGGGATTTTGAGTTCGGACATGACTCGTTCTGCCTCTTTGCTGGAGAGGCGTTCCTCGGCCCACTCGACAGGAACGGTTATCTGACCGCGGAGTTTCTGGACGAAGGCTTCCACCATATCCACGGTTTCCGATCGCTCTCCATTCAGGCGGAGGGGGCGGCCGATGACGACACGCTCCACCTCGTTCTTGGCAACGAGTTCCTCGATCCGGTTCAGGACCGCCGATTCGTCCCCCCGTATCAACGTCTCGATCGGGCTTGCCGTGATTCTCAGGGGGTCGGACAGGGCCACGCCGATCTTTCGCCGCCCTACATCAAGGGCCATCCATCGACTGAATCTGGTCGTCATCTGATTCCCGGCCGGATCGCGTTCCATGGTTCTGTTGTGGTTGCTTTGCCGTGAGACAGGGCAACCAAATAATACTTTCAGCATCCATAATTCTAGCGGGACAATGCCGCCGGTGTATTGGTTATTTTGCGCGGGAGACTTCGCGCTTGCTTGAAATGACTGATATTGAATAAGCTATTAGCGGTCATCTTTGAAATCCTTCATCAGGACAGCGTCTAATCAAATGCGTGAAAAAACCAAGTTAGTCGTTCTTCTATTGTCCACCTTGGTCGTCACTTACGGTCTGGTCGGGGGAGTGCTGCAGAAAGTCTCCGCCGGCGATGATGCCTACGACGATCTGGCCGTGTTTTCGAAGGTGATCGATCACCTCCAGCGCGACTACGTTGAGAACCCGGACATGAAGAAAGCGCTCAAGGGCGCGCTTCAGGGGATGGTGGAAGCCCTCGATCCGTTCTCCAGTTACGTCGACGGGGAAACCTACGAGGCACTGGCACAGCCGAAAGGGGATGCGCAGATCGGAGTTTCCCTTTCAAAAAGGTACGGCTATGCCTACATTGTGGCGGTCGAGGAAGGCAGTCCGGCTGAAGAGAATGGCCTGAGGTCCGGGGACATGATCGAAGCGATCGAAGGGCAACCGACCGTCCTGATGAGCGTATGGGAAGCAGAGCGGCGGCTCTTGGGTCCAGTTGGATCGGCCGTCAATCTTCGGGTGATCCGCTCACGGAGATCGGAACCGCAGGATCTTTCGCTGGAGCGGGCGACTCCTCCCGTCCAGGTGCCCTCAGCTCGACTCGTTCAGGAGAATTTGGGCTACTTGAGGATTCCCAACTTCGACAAGGGTTCGGTTGAAATGGCCAAGACCAAGATCAAAGTGCTTCTGTCCTCGGGAGCGAAGGGGATTTTGCTTGACCTGAGGTCGACTGCAGACGGGGAACTCGAAGAAGGAGTCGCAATGGCAGACGCGTTGCTTCCGGTTGGTGCGCAGATCTCCGTCATCAAGACCCGGAAGGGTGACACTTCGGTTTATTCCTCTACGTCGGAACCTGTAGTGAAAGATCTTCCGGTCGTAATTCTGGTTGACGGTGGTACCAGTGGGCCGGCGGAAGTCCTTGCGGCTGCGCTGAAAGACAATGGTATTGCCGATACGGTTGGAGAACGATCGAATGGGCATGGTTCCATCCAGCACGAATTTATCCTGCGCAGCGGGGCACACCTGTTCCTCTCAACCGGGTTGCTGGTCCGACCCGACGGCAAGCCACTTCAGTCCGAGGAATATCGGGACTCGGGACTCGAACCTGATGTTTTGTCCCCTGCCAGGGAGTTCATTTCTAACTTCTACTTCGACAACTCGACGGGGGCCGAGGATGAAGAGTTGGGCGATGATTTTTACGCCCGCCTGGACTCAGCGATTGACAAGCAGCAGTTCGATGCAGCGGTCTCTCATCTGCAGGAGAAAATCAGGTCTGAAGGTAATAAAATTCAGAGGGAAGCTGCATAATATCTGCTAAACTATGGGCGTTTTAAGGCACGCCAGCAGCTTGAAATCAGAGACAGATAAGGAGGAGAAATGAACAAAGGGGAAATGGTTGAATCGATTGCAAACGATGCAAAGATCACGAAGGCTGAAGCGCAGGCGGCGCTGGATTCCGTGGTCGGGTCCATCACCGAGGCCTTGAAGAAGGGTAAGAAGGTGACTCTGGTCGGATTTGGAACCTTCTCCACGTCGAAGCGCTCCGCCCGGGAAGGCAGAAATCCCCAGACTGGGAAGCCAATCAAGATCCCTGCCAAGCAGGTGGCCAAGTTCACGCCTGGTAAGGCCCTGAAGGACGCCATCAACTAGTATCGGCTCGGACTTGGCAGGGGCTGGGCGATCTCACTGCTGCTCCTGCCTTTTCTTGTCTCGGGTTTACATGTCCCTACCCCGGTGTGGTAATCTCTGAATCCCCAACGTAGGTGCGTAGCTCAGGGGGAGAGCGCTTCCTTGACACGGAAGAGGTCAGCGGTTCAAATCCGCTCGCGCCTACCATTTTTTTGCTCATATCGAGCGATTAATTTATCTTGGTACCGATAATGAAGGACCAACTGGCTCTAGAAGTGGTTCGCCGTGATGGCACCGTCGATGTCCTCGGCAATCGGGACTCTGCCTTGGAAGTGCTTCGCCACTCAAGTTCCCACCTGATGGCTTTGGCTGTCGTGGACCTGTTTCCGGGCACTCATCTCGGGATCGGTCCCGCCACGAGCGACGGTTTTTACTACGATTTTCAGTCCGAGCATCGTTTCGCGGAAGAAGACCTGCGTCGCATTGAGGAACGGATGCGCGAATTGCAGTCTGAAGACCTTCCCTACGAACCCTCGATCATCTCGAAAGATGAAGCGATCCGCTTCTTTGAGGATCGGGGCGAAGGACTCAAGCAGGAGTTAATTGAGGACAGGGCGAACGAAGTGCTGTCCTGTTACCGGCTCGGAAAGCTGGTCGATTTCTGCACCGGACCGCACGTTCGTTCGACGAAGGAACTGGGAGCATTCCGCCTTCTGTCGGTAGCCGGGTCCTACTGGCGCGGCAACGAGCATCGGGAGCAGCTTCAGCGAATCTACGGTACCGCCTTTTTTACGGAAGAGGAACTGGAGGATTACCTGGCCCGGCTGGAGGAGGCACGCAAGCGCGACCATCGCAAGCTGGGTCGGGAGTTGAGTCTCTTCTCGATTGAGGATGAGGTTGCTCCTGGACTGATCTTTTGGCTCCCGAACGGGGCCATCGTCCGGGGGGTGATCGAAGACTTTCTGCGCAGCGAGTTGCGGAAGAACGGCTATGAGTTCGTCTACACGCCCCACATAGCGAAGAGCGAACTCTGGAAGATTTCCGGTCACTACGACTACTTCCTGGAGAACATGTACACGTTCCCGGTAGACGAGGAGGAATATGTCCTGAAGCCGATGAACTGCCCGGGACATATCCTCATATACAAGTCGGATATTCGGAGCTATCGCGATCTCCCGATCCGCCTGGCGGAGTTCGGAACGGTTTATCGATTCGAGAAATCGGGGACCCTCCACGGCATGTTGCGGGTCCGGGGGTTCACGCAGGACGACGCCCACATCTTCTGCCGGCCCGATCAGGTCAAGCAGGAGGTTGAGGCCACGCTCAACCTGGCCGACCGCATCCTGAAGAGTTTTGGCTTTGACGAGTTCAAGGTGACTCTTTCGGTCTGGGACCCGGCTCGCTCTGATGACTACGCAGGCAAGCCGGAAGACTGGGGCTATGCAGAGTCAGTTCTGGTCGAAGTCCTCAACGAGCGGGGGTGGGAGTATCAGCGAGCCGAAGGGGATGCCGCGTTCTACGGTCCCAAGATCGACGTTCAGTTGATCGACGCACTGGGCCGGTCCTGGCAGTTGAGCACGTTTCAGTTCGACTTTAACCTTCCCGGGCGTTTTGGGGTCAATTTCGTGGGTTCCGACTCCAAGCAGCACGAGGTGGTGATGGTTCACCGTGCCCTGCTGGGCTCGCTGGAGCGCTTCATGGGAGTGCTCATCGAGCATTACGGTGGCGCTTTCCCGGTTTGGCTCGCACCGGTCCAGGCTGTCGTGATCCCGATCGCGGACCGGCATCACGAATTTGCCGTCCAGGTCGAGAATCGATTGAGTGACGAGGATCTTCGGGTCAAGGCGGATCTCCGCAACGAGAAGCTGGGGTATAAGATTCGGGATGCCCAAATGAAGAAGATCCCGTTCATGCTGGTGGTTGGGGATAAAGAAGTCGAAAGTGGCTCGGTTTCCGTCCGCAGTCGCAGCGAGGGCGATCTCGGTGCCCAGGGGATTTCCGAATTTGCCGCCGGCATCAAGAAATTGATTGATACTAAGGCCGTAAAACCGTAAATATAACTTGGGCATAGTGTAGCGTACCCTGGAGCCCCATTTCGGGGTGAGTCGGGGGTAAACAATCAGCGAAGAATTTTCAAGGAGGCGCAAGCATCGTCAGAACTAGAGTCAACCATCAGATCCGGGCTCGTGAAATCCGTGTAATCGATGAAGCCGGCGAGCAACTCGGGATTATGACGCCCGACGAGGCGCGGCCGTTGGCCGATTCCAAGGGACTCGATCTGGTCGAAGTCGCTCCCACGGCGAATCCGCCCGTCTGCCGAATCATGGATTACGGCAAATACCTCTACGAGCAAAACAAGAAGGCTCACGAGGCAAAGAAGCATCAGAAGACGGTCGTCCTCAAGGAAGTGAAGTTTCGGCCCAAGATTGATGATCACGATTACGAGTTCAAGAGAAATCATGCCATCCGTTTTCTCAACTCGCAAAACAAGGTCAAGGCGACGGTGATGTTCCGGGGGCGGGAGGTGACGCATCCGGAAATCGGGTACGAGATTCTTCAGCGTCTGTGTGCCGACCTTGCTGAAATCGCTGCGGTTGAGCGGTCGGCCAAACTGGACGGCTACACGATGACCATGATTCTGACACCAAAGAAGGCCTGATCCACCCGGGGAAGGGGCCTCGCAGGTTCGGTGGCCGTTCTTCCACTGAGCTTCCTGTTTTCTGGTACAATCCATCTTTTGCTTCTTCCAGGGTAAGAGGCTGGTTGGGAGATTTGTGTCATGAAGATGAAGACGAAAAAGGCTGCGGCGAAGCGGTTCCGATTAACCGGTACGGGGAAGATCCGAAGGCGCCATGCGTATGCGAGCCATATCTTGACTAAGAAGTCATCAAAGCGAAAACGAAACTTGGCCAAGTGGGCGGTAGTCTCTTCCGGCGACGAGAAGCGGGTCAAGTTGATGCTGAATATGTAAGGGTGGGGCAAACCGATGCCGAGAGTAAAAAGAGGCAACAAGAGAGTAAAACGGCGCAAGAAGATTCTTCAGCAGGCCAAGGGTTACTGGGGAACCAAGAGCAAGCTGCACCGAGCTGCCAAAGAGCAGGTGATGCGGTCGATGGCCTATTCCTATCGGGATCGCCGCCAGAAGAAGCGCGATTTCCGGAGGTTGTGGATCATTCGCATCAACGCTGCGGCTCACCAGTTTGAATTGTCGTACAGCCAGTTGATGCATGGGCTTCGGGTTGCCGGTGTCGAGCTGAATCGGAAGGCTCTGGCCGACATCGCGTTCCGGGACCCCAAGGGATTCGAGAGGCTGGCTGAGACGGCAAGACAGGCTCTGTAGGTGGCTGTGACCGAGGTTTCTCACCCGCTCCTGGACGCCTTCCGAGAAGATCTCAGGGGAGTTTCAAGCCTGGAGCAGTTGACTGAGGTGCGCGATCGGTATCTTAGTCGGCAGCGCGGCCTCCTGGCCTTGGAAATGCGCAAGCTGGGTCAGTTGCCTGCGGACGAGCGCCCGCAGATGGGGCAACTGCTCAACTTGGTCAAGGGGCAGGTCGACGACGAGCTGGAACAGCTCCAGGAAAAGCTGCGTCAGGTTGAGGAGTCGAGCCGACTCACCGAAGAGCGGATCGACGTCACTTTGCCCGGATTTGAGTTTGAGCGGGGTGCCCTTCATCCGATATCCAGAATGTGGCGGGAGATGTCGGATGTCTTCGTCCGAATGGGCTTCGAAGTCGTGGTGGGGCCGGAGGTGGAAACCGACTACTATAACTTTGAAGCGCTCAACATCCCGCAGGGCCACCCGGCCCGCGACGACCAGGATACCTTCTATCTCGACCAGAACCTCCTTTTGAGGGCCCACACTTCTCCTGTGCAGATCCGCACGATGGAAAGGCGCGAGCCGCCGGTTCGGATCGTTGTGCCAGGCCGAGTGTTTCGTCGCGATGCGGTGGACGCGACTCACAGTCCGATGTTTCACCAGGTGGAAGGGCTTGTTGTAGACGAGGGGATTACGCTCGGGGATCTGAAGGGAACTCTCGAGGTCTTTTTTCGCGAGCTTTTCCGCGCCGACGTTCGAGTGCGCCTCCGTCCCAGCTACTTCCCCTTCGTCGAACCCGGTGCCGAGGTTGATATCAGCTGCGTGTTTTGCTCCGGTTCGGGCTGCCGGGTCTGCAAGCGTACCGGATGGGTCGAGATCCTCGGGGCGGGGATGGTACATCCGAAGGTTCTGCAGAGGGTGGGGTACGATCCCGAGCGCTACACAGGCTTTGCCTGGGGAATGGGAATCGACCGGATTACGCTCTTCAAATACCAGATCGACGATATCCGCCTGCTCTTCGAGAACGATCTCCGCTTTCTGAGCCAGTTTCGATAAGCGGTTCCCTGCGAGGCTCCCATGAAAATCAGCTTGAATTGGCTCCAGACCTTTGTGGACATCGACATCATGGGGCTGCAGCCGGAAGACTTGGCGCGGTCCTTGACCATGGTCGGTCTGGCTGTGGACCTGGTCGAGCCGTCAGGAGACGATTTCGTTTTCGACGTCGACGTGACAACGAACCGTCCAGACTGTCTGAATCACTTGGGGGTCGCCCGCGAGTTGGCGGCACAGTACCGTCTGAAGTTGCGTGCTCCGGACTTCACTCCGCCCGAGACCGACGACTCGTGCACGGCTGAGTTTCCGATGTCGATCGAAATCGAGGATCCCGAGTTGTGTCCGCGGTATTCAGGTCGGGTCCTGACCGGGGTTCGAATCGGAGAATCGCCCGACTGGCTCAAACGGCGGCTGGAAGCGGTCGGCCAGCGGCCGATCAGCAACGTCGTCGACATCACCAATTACATTCTCTTCGAACTGGGGCAGCCTCTGCATGCCTTCGATTATTACAAGCTTGAGCGCCGTCGGATCGTGGTGCGGAGGGCCCGTGTCGGGGAAGGGATCCGGACGCTGGATGGGGTAGGCCGCGAGTTGACCGAGTCCATGTTGATGATCTGTGATGGATCACGCCCGGTCGCGGTTGCCGGTGTGATGGGCGGAGAGGATAGCGAGATCGGTGATGGAACGGATACGATTCTCCTGGAGAGTGCCTACTTCGACCCCGGCTCGATCAGGCAGACATCAAAAAGCCTGGGACTGTCAACGGAAGCTTCGTACCGGTTCGAACGGGGCGCCGATCCCGAAATGCCGGTTAAGGCGTTGAACCTGGCCTGTCGGCTGATCGAGGAATACTGCGGCAGCAAATGTGTCGGAGACGTGATCGATGTCAATCCGCTTCCATACCGCCCGGAAGAGTTCACGATTCGTCAGAAGCGGGTGCGGCAGGTGTTAGGGATCGATGTTAATCTGAACGATGCCTCGGAGGTCCTGGAGCGACTCGAGTTTCAGCCAAGGAGGGTTGAAGGCGACGCTCTTGTGGTCAAGGGGCCGAGCTTCCGCCGTGACATTGGGGTGGAGGACGATCTGGTTGAAGAGATCGCCCGTCATATCGGCTACGAGCGGATTCCTTCGAGCTATCCGCGACCTCCGCAGGCAGGTAAGGCACACGAAACCGACGGGCACGACCGCTTGCTGGAGGACACCCTGGTGGACATGGGGTTCTTCCAGGCGTCCAACTATGCGTTCTCGAACCCACAGCGCGAAGCCAATTTCCTGGGCCGCGAGCCGGATCTGGTCGCTCTCGCCAATCCACTGACCGACTTGGACACGCACCTGCGCAGCACACTCCTGCCGGGGTTGATGGAATCGGTTCGGCGGAACCTCAATTTCGGGAGCCGGAATATTCGCCTGTTTGAGATTGGAGCCGTCTATCGACCCAGTCGGGAGGCGGATCCTGGCGTGGTGCAGGTGCCGATGCTGGCGCTGATCGCCCTTGGTGACTTCCTGAATCCCCACTGGAGCCGATCTGTCGAGAAGTTGGACTTCTTCCATGTCAAAGGAATGGTCGAAGCTCTGCTCGAACGATTTGACTGCCCGGTGGTGTGGATGCCGGCGAGCGACGTCCCATTTATGCACCCTGGAGCGGCCGCCCGGCTCTGCTCAGATTCGGGAGATGTCCTGGGCGTCATGGGGGAGTTTCATCCGCGACTTGCGGAGGAGTTCAAGCTCACCGACCGGGCGTTCTACTGCGAACTCTCTCTGGACGCGCTTTATCAGCAACCGCTGGCAACCCCGCATTTTGAAAGCCTCGCCCGCTTTCAGCCAGTTTACCGGGATTTGTCTTTCTTGCTTGACAAGACTGTGTCGTTCAATAAAATAGATTCGCAGGTTCAGGCACTCAAGATTCCTGAGCTTAAAGCGTTTCGATTGATCGATCTCTATCACGGTTCTGGTCTTCCCCAAAGTAAAGTAAGTCTAACTGTGCGTTTAACTTTCGAGGCGCCAGGTCGTACTTTGACCCAGGCCGAGATTGCCGAGCGCTGCGATTTGGCTGTGGCAGGACTCCGCGAGAGTTTTGCGATTGAGATGCGCTAGGGCGGTCCGCGCCGGTGGGATTGAAGACCATCGCCATAGGCGAGGTACCTGGACAGTTGGAGGTTTGGGTTTGCAGGTAACAGAGCGTCTTCAGGAACTCGAAGGGATCCTGGAACGTTTCTCTCGCGAACACGAAGAGTTGAGGCAGGAGAACGCACGACTCAGGGCTAGTACGGAAAAGCTCTTGGAGGAATTGGAGGGGCTGAAGCAGGATAACGAGGCCAAAACTAGGCAGCTGAAAGAGTCGAAGCGGAAACGTGCTGAAATTGGCAGGCGGATAGAGCGTATAAGGGAACATATCTCTGTTTTGGAGCAACCTATATAGCAGGGAGAATCGTGGAGCGCGGTCCGGGATGGACGACAGGGCAGGATTGGTCACTAAAGTTCAGATATTCAATCACTCATATGACGTTCGTTGCAGCGATCCGGAGTACGTGCAGAAGCTGGCTGAATTGCTCGACCAAAAGATGAATGAGGTTGCGGAACTGACGCCCACGGTGGACACGTTGAAAGTGGCTATTCTGGCTGCTCTCAACCTCGCCGATGAATGCCTGACCGCCCGGCGGGAACTCGATCTAATCGACGGTGATCTTTCCGTTCGGATCGAGCGACTGATCGACCGATTGACTGGCGTGTCCGACTCGTCTCGCTGAGCGCTGACTGGTTTTTGGTTTACAATTGAACCGGCCCCTGCAATGCAGGTGATGGTTTAGCTGTAATTGAGCCAACACTCAAGAAACGGGATCTCGGAGTCCTTCACTCCCGAGGGAGGGAAGGCAGAGAACCCACCTGGTTCGCCAGGTTCATTGCGGCGATCACACGGCAAAGCGGGGGTATTTTCTCTCCTGTTACAGCCCTCCTTCAGTAGCCCTCGAGCACAGTCAGGGGGATTAGCATATGCGGGAAGATTGGATATTGGCGATTGTGGCGGCTGCCGCCATTGTCGTTTGGGTCCTCGTCAAGTTACGGGTAGTGGACAAGCGGCTCAAGCGGGCTGCCGAAGATGCGGCTGAGATCAAGGAAGCGGCCCGTCAGGACGCTGAACGAGTCAAAAAGGAACGCCTGCTCGAGGCAAAAGACGAGATCTTTCAGTGGCGGGTTGCCGCAGAGAAAGAGATTCAGGAACAGCGGAGGAAGATCGCGGAACTGGAACACCGGGTCGGCGAAAAGGAACAGATGCTTCGACGTGAGCTTCGCAGAGCGGAGCGCAAGCGGCGCGAGACCGACCAGCGGATTCGCAACCTTAAACGCCGGGAAGTCGAGGCCGAGGAATCCGAGGCGAGACTGCTTGTCCTGGTCGAGGAGCGTACCCACCAGCTGGAGCAGGTGGCCGGGATGACCGCCGAAGAGGCCAAGAAATCGCTCCTGAATGCGATTGAGAGCGAAGCGCTGCGTGATGGTGCCATTCTCGCCAAGCGAATAGAAGATGAGGCCAAGGAGCGCTCTGAGATCGAGGCGCGCAAGATCGTGGCCCAGGCGATTCAGAGATGCGCCGCGGAGCACGTAGTTGAGTCGAGTGTTTCAGTCGTAGATCTCCCTTCGGAGGAGATGAAGGGTCGGATCATCGGCAGGGAAGGGCGCAACATCCGCGCGCTCGAGCAGGCCACGGGAGTTGACCTGATTGTCGATGATACACCCGAGGCCGTGATTCTCTCGGCCTTCAACCCCCTCCGCCGGGAAATCGCCCGCGTCTCGATCGAGCGGCTGATTCGGGATGGGCGGATCCACCCGGCCCGGATCGAAGAAGTCGTTGCCAAAGTCGCGTCCGAGTTCGACAAGCAGCTCAAGGAGGAGGGCGAGCAGGTCGCCTTTGAACTGGGAATCCACAACTTCAACGACCAGCTTCTCCAGATGTTGGGACGACTCAAGTACAGAACGAGCTACGGGCAGAATGTCCTCAATCACAGCCGGGACGTCGCCTATCTCGCCGGAATCATGGCCCGGGAGGTCGGTGCCAGTGTTGACGTGTGCCGGCGAGCCGGACTCCTGCACGATATCGGGAAGGCCGTCGATCGTGACATGGAAGGAACACACCTTCAGCTCGGTGTCGAACTGGCCCGCAAGTTCGGCGAAACGGAAGACGTCATTCACGCCATCGAAGCCCACCACTTTGACGTTGAGTTCAGAACCACCGAAGCCGTTCTTGTTCAGGCAGCCGACGCGATTTCGGCGGCGCGGCCCGGGGCCCGCCGGGAAGTACTGGAAAGCTATGTGCGGCGACTCGAAAAGCTTGAGGAGTTGGCTGGTTCCTTTGACGGTGTGACGAAGGCGTTCGCACTCCAGGCGGGGCGCGAGATCCGCGTGATCGTCGAAAGCGGGAAAATCTCGGACGACCAGGCATTCTGGTTGAGCAAGGACATCGCCAAGAAGATCGAAAAGGAACTGGACTATCCCGGTCAGATCAAGGTGACTCTGATCCGGGAGATGAGAGTTGTCGACTACGCGCGGTAGATTGATTCGGGTGCTGGAACAATGAAGCTGCTCTTTGTGGGGGATGTCGTCGGTCGAGGGGGACGCCGGGTGGTTCGCGAGAACCTGAAGGCGATTCAGGAGGAGAACGGAATCGATTTCACCGTCGTCAACGCGGAAAACGCGGCCGGCGGATTCGGAGTGACTGCCTCCATTGCCGACGACTTCCTGCGGATGGACGTTGATGTCCTGACGACCGGAAACCATGTCTGGGACCAGAAAGGCGTCGGTGCGCTGCTCGAGCGGCAGCCGAGGCTCTTGAGGCCGGGCAATTACCCACCCGGACTTCCGGGAAACCACATCTGGATCGGCGAGAGCAGGGCCGGTGTCCCGGTGGCCGTGATCAATCTGCAGGGCAGGGTATTCATGCCTCTGACCGACTGCCCGTTTCGGATGATCGAAGGGGAACTCGAGCGGCTGGGAGGGCAGCCCCGGGCAATCCTGGTTGATTTCCACGCCGAAGCCACCTCCGAGAAGATGGCCTTTGGCTGGTTCGTTGACGGCAAGGTGTCGGCGGTCGTGGGGACACACACCCATATCCCGACTGCTGATGTTCGGGTCTTGCCGGGAGGGACCGCGTACGTCACTGACGTTGGCATGACGGGGTCATACGACTCGGTCATCGGCATGAAGACGGAGCAGTCGCTGTCGCGGTTCCTGACCGGCTTGAACGCGAGATTCGAGCCCGAAACGAAAGATGCGCGGTTCTCGTCCGTCGTGATCGACATCGACGAGACATCGGGACGCGCTCGGAGTATCCGACGCTGCGACTTCCTTCCTGGGGGCCGTACCAGAGGTGGCCTATTGGAGACCGAGACAACCATTGTCCCGAGTGCGAGGGATTGTGCCCCACCACAATGGACGGACTTCAGGCGGCCATCAATCTCAGTCATGGTCCTCGTGCCCGCGAACTGATACCCTTCCCGGGCCAACCGTATGCTCAGAGGACGATTGAGTATCTAAACTGGGGTGCGGCGTCCTGCAGTCGGCGCTTCGCAATGAGCACGACTCGGGAGGAGCACCATGAGACAGGCGAGCCAGATTCTGTGCTGTGGTGGGCACATTGAGCGGTCTTGTGTCGTTGTTGTTGGCGGCCCAGTGGTGGGAGACCACGGATCCCGCTCAGTGGAACGAGCAACAGTGCCTGGAGGTCCTTCAGGAGTCTCCCTGGGTTCATGAGACTTCGGTCGTCCGCATGCGAGCAGGGACGTTCGCAGAGCGGCCCTTCAAGCCCGGTGACCAATCTCCGCGAAACAAGTTCGGCGGGGAATTTTGGGACGAGCCGATGAATCCCTCCATTGGAAACGGGGAATTCGGCAGTTCATCCGACTCGACGGGGGAACTGGGCACTTACTCGGTCGGCGAGTCGGATTTCGCAGACTTTTTCCGCGTCCTCATCACGTCAGCCGAACCGGTCCAGCTGGCTATCGATCGACTTCGAAGCCTGGACGGGCCAAAGCTGGCCGAAATGGCTCGGCTGGAGGAACGTGAAGCGTCCCGCTTCATCTCGCTCCAGGTGGGCTACTTTTCGGATCCTCCGGGGCACAACTCGCTTCAGGAGTTTGATGCCGTCTTTCGGCGGGAAACCGCCGAGAGTTTGCGAAGAAGACTTATCTGGCTGCTCAAGAGATGAAAGTGATGGTCCGCCCTAGAGGAGTATTCACCCCCGTCGGAGACGAACCCATTTCCGGTTTTCCGGTTTCCCCGCTACGATGCATCCGGCAAGCCTTACTTCGACGGGAGCGGGAAATCGATCCTGTTTCACACGGAGTCGATATTTACGGCGGCGGTGCCGCCGATCGACCCACGTCATCGACGTGAAGTTCAAGACCGGCAAAATGAAGTTCAAGGGGAACTTCACGATCTGATCCTCGAGCGTCACAATTCGGCGGCGGCCTTTTCGAGCACCGAGAGCCCTTCCTTGAGGGCGTCCTCGGTAATCGTCAGCGGTGGGTTCAGTTTCACCGCGCAGCCTCCCACTCCCACCGGGGCGAAGAGAAGAAGCCCGCGCTCGACCGCCTTGTTGACCAGTTGCCAGGCCGAGTCGGGTTCCGGTGTTGGTCGTTCCTGGTTCCGTGAACTGGAGTGCCGAGACCAGTCCCGTTGCTGCCCAGGTGCCCACCTTGCCGCCAGCTTTCTCGGCGATGCGGGCGGTGCCTTCCGCGAGCATGGGAGCCAGGTTGGCAGCGTTCTCGGTCAGCTTTTCCCGTTGGATGAGTCGAATGTTGGCAAGAGCGGCAGCGGCGCAGACCGGATTGGCTGAGTGTGTACTTGTCATTTCCCCCGGCCCGTAAAGGGACATCAGTTCTTCGGTGCCGAGTACCGCGGACAGCGGCATTCCCCCTGAGATTCCCTTGCCGCAGGCGACCAGGTCGGGGACGATGCCGAGGTGCTGGAAGCCGAACGATTTTCCGGTCCGCCCGAAGCCGGCCTGGACTTCGTCAAAGATCATCACGGCCTCCCAACGATTGCACCACCGGCGGAGTTCCTGGGCGTATTCAGCCGGCATGAGCGCAGCATTGCAGCCCTGGTACGTCTCGCTCATCACCCCGCAAACGTTGCGCGGATTGACGCCTTTCCTCTCCAGAGCCTCCTCGAAAACGGAAAAACTGATGTCCTTCTGGCGGAAGCCGTCCGGGTAGGGCACCTGCACGAAGCGAGGATCATCGCCCAGCCATTTCTTGAGTGCCGGAGAGCCTCCTGCGAGTTGTGCGCCCATGGTCCGTCCGTGGAAAGCGTAGTCGAAGGTCACAAAGACGTTTTTGCTTTCGCCTCCCTGCTGGAGCCCCCAGGTCCGGGCGAGCTTGATGCAGCACTCGGTGGCCTCCGACCCCGTCGTGAGCAGGAAGACCTTCTTGAGCGGAGCCGGAATCAATCCGGTGATCTCCCGGACCAGCTCGAGGCGAACCTCGGTCGGGAAACTGTAGGCGTGATAGAGGCCGCGGCCGGCCATATGCTGAATCGCGTCAATGATCTCCCGACGTCCGTGTCCGCTCGCCGTAACCAGCACTCCGCTGGAGAAATCCAGCCAGCGATTTCCGTAGGGATCCCCCACGATGAAGTTGTCCCCGTGATCCCAAATCACCGGCGGCTGCCCGCCCATGCTGCGCGGTTCGATCTGGCGCAGGGTCTTGAGGATCTCGACCGACTCGGGCACCGGAATCGAGGTGCGGATCGTCCGATACCGGGAGTTGATGCTTTCCACCTGTCGTGGAACCAGTGAGAATTCTCTTGTCGCCATATTTGCCTTCCATTGCGTTCGAAAGAACGCAGCTGATCAACTCGTCCTCTTCGAGAAGGGGATAGTCTACCTGATTGAGATCACTTCAGTTGTGTCGTTCAGGACTGGTAACTTCTGAACCGGACTCCGGGTGTCTTCCCGTATTCGATAGACACCTCCCGTCCCCCCGAAAGAATGCTTTTTCGGGCGGCTTCGATCACCAGTTCGTTGTAAGAGCTGTTTCTAGGGGTTGCCATGATCCCCGCTTCGTCCAGGGAATGGATATGCGACTGCCGCTCTTCAACCGAATTGAGCCGGCTTGCCCGGGCACAGGCTCCGACGATGTAGGCCACGCTCTGGTGGCCATACCCATCCGGCACCAGGCCTGTGGTTCCCATATCGTGAAGTTGGTAGTAGTCAGGATTGGGCTCGGCATAGATCGTGTCTCCGGGTTCCGTGCCGGCCGAATTGTAGCTGCACTTGACGCCGCGGAACTGGTCGGAATGGACGAGAAGCGTTGCGTCGCTATTTCCCTGGCACCACATGGTCAGACCCTGGGCATTTCCACCCGCCGCCGCGTTCGGGTACCCGATCGCATCGACTACACTCAACGAGGCACCGTTTTCCCAGACTACCCGTCCATCGGTCCAGAGGAAACCTTCATTGCCGTTCGGGTAGCGGTCAACGATCCCATACACGCTGACCGAAACCGGGCGAAGGCCGGTAATGAAGGCGACGAGGTCTACGTAGTGGCAACCCACGTAGGTGAACATGTCGGTGTTTTGGGTGGTGCACCAGTTCTGGAAATTGGAATCGCGATAGTAATAGGGCTCGATCATCTGGGCCTGGCCGAGGCGGAAGTTGCCGAGTCTGCCTGATCGGTATGCCTTGCGGGCGAGCAGGTTTCTCCGATCAAAGCGCTTGTGATACTCGACGCCGACGACCAGTCCTCGCTCGTAGGCCAGGCGGGCGATCTCCTCCGCTTCCTGGTAATTGAGAACCAGGGGTTTCACGATGCAGACGTGCAGGTCGTTCTCGATTGCTTCCCGCAACACCGGGTAGTGGAACTGGTCGGGGACCGCAATCACGGCGAGGGATCCGCGCGGGGCTTCCCGCAGGATCTTCCGAAAGCGGTCCGGGTCGAATTCGTCCTGGTCCACGGAGGAGGGATCGGGGTGGGGAGTGAACGAGCAGTCCGGAAACGCGGTCCTGAGTACTTCACTCTCCTGGAGCTCGATCAGAGGTCGGGCGCGACTGTCGCAGATGTGAATCTCCCCGACGATCCCTTCTCTTTGCAGCTGTAATATGGAAGGAAGAAGCTGGATCCGGGTGATCATTCCGCCGCCAATCATCGTCACTCGAGGGGGATTCGTCATTTGTATTCTGCTCCTGGAATTCGAGGTTATTGTGGACGGTTCAGTCAGTCAAGTTCCGGTCGGTCTCAACTTTCCCCGCCGACCGGAAACTGAAGCAGTGCCGGCGAGGTCAACTCGCCGAACCAGCAGTCTTTCCGACAGGATACTCCTCCAGGCACTCTCGCAGAAACCTGCCCGTGTGTGAGTCGGGGTGGGCGGCCACAACCTCGGGCGGGCCGGCGATCACCAATTGCCCCCCTCCGGTTCCGCCATCCGGCCCCAGGTCGATGACCCAGTCGGCGTTTTTCAGGACGTCCATGTTGTGTTCGATGACCAGGACGGTTGCTCCACCGCTCAGGAGGCGGTCGAATGCGCGCAGCAGTTTCCCGATGTCGTCGAAATGAAGCCCGGTGGTCGGCTCGTCGAGGATGAACAGGGGGCGCCCTTTGGTGGCCTTGGAGAGATAAGCCGCCATCTTGATACGCTGGGCCTCTCCGCCGGACAGCGTCGTGGCCGACTGTCCCAGTCGGACGTAATCGAGGCCGACCTCCTGGAGGACCTTCAGTTTTCTGACCAGCGCCGCACGAGAGGAAAAGAACCCGATCGCCTCCCTGACCGTCATTTTGAGGACGTCGTCGATATTCTTGCCTTTGTAGGTCACTTCCAGGACTCGTTTCTGGTAGCGGGTTCCTCCGCAGTCCTCGCACTCCAGGTCGACGTCGGCCAGAAACTGCATTTCGACTGTAATTACACCTGATCCCTGGCAGGTCTCACAGCGCCCCCCGGGGACGTTGAAGGAAAAGTGAGCGGGAGTCAGGTTCCTGGCCTGGGCGTCCCGGAGACCGGCGAAAGTCTTTCGGATGTCGTCGAACGCCTTGATGTAGGTAACCGGGTTGGACCGTGGTGTTCTTCCGATCGGTGATTGGTCGACCAGAATCACGTCGCTGATGTGACCGGCACCGTCAATTTGGCGGTGACTGCCCACTGGCCCGTTCCACTGTTTCTTGAGCTTCTTCAGCCCGGCGTACAGGACGTCCTGGACCAGGGTAGACTTCCCCGATCCGGAGACGCCAGAGACACAAACGAACAGACCGAGCGGAATTTCGATGTCCAGGTCTTTGAGGTTGTTTTCGCTGGCTCCTCGAACCCACAGCCGCTTGCCTGTTGGCTGGCGTCGAAAGATGGGGACCGGAATCCTGCATTCGTTGCGCAGGTATCTTGCGGTCAGCGATTCACTGCTCCGTTCCGCCTCGGCCAGGTTACCGCTGAAGACGACCGAACCCCCGAGTTCTCCGGCCCCTGGGCCCATGTCGATCAGGTGATCGGCGGACTGGATGATGTCCCGCTCGTGCTCCACGACCACAATCGTGTTACCCAGGTCCCTGAGTCGTTTCAGGATCTGAATTAAGCGATCCTGGTCCCTCGGGTGAAGCCCGATAGAAGGTTCGTCCAGGACATATAAGGCTCCCGCCAGGGACGATCCCAGCGAGGCCGCCAGGTGGATGCGCTGCATCTCTCCCCCGCTCAGAGTTGACGTCAGGCGGTCCAGGGTCAGGTAATCGAGGCCGACCTGGTCGAGGAAGTCGAGGCGCTTGCTGATCTCATTGAGGAGCTTGCCGGCAATCTGGGCCTCGGAACGGGACAGCACGAGGTCCCCGAAGAACTCCCGCAATTCCGAAACCGTCATCCGGGTGATCTGGGTGATCCGCTGTCCGCCCACGTAGACGTCCCGCGCCTCCTGTCGGAGCCGCTCCCCGTTGCATTCCGCACAGCGAGAGTAGCCCCGGTAGCGGGCGATGAAGATGCGGACGTGCATCTTATATTTCTTCTCGTTGAGACGGTCGAAGAATCCGACTACGCCTGAGAAGCCCTGCCGCCCATTCCAGATTGCCTCCTGAGTGGTTTCGGGGAGTTCATCAAAGGGAATGTCGAGCGGAATGTCCTGCCGTTCCGCCCATTCGAGCAGCTTCTGCTGTCGCTTCAGGTAACGGGGCTTGAGGAATGGCTCTATCGGGCCTTCCCGCAGCGTGCGGCGGGGATCCGGAATGACCAGTTCCCGATCCAGCGTGATGGTATTTCCAAATCCCTGGCAACTGGGGCAGGCCCCGTACGGGTTGTTGAAGGAGAACAGTCTCGGGTCGGGCGCCTTGTAGGTGATGCCGCATTTCTGGCAGTCGAACCGCTCGCTGAATCGAAGCGTCTCGCCGGACCCGCCCGGCTCCGGCTTGAGCACGGTCACTTCCGCGACTCCCTTGCCCTCCGCGAAGCCCAGTTCGAGGGAATCAGTCAACCGTTCCCTTGCCTCGGACTCGATTGCCAGGCGGTCAACGAGAACGTGAAGATTCAGGAGTTCCGGAAGGTTTGCCGGGGCCTGGGCGGGAAGCTGGAGAGGTCGATTCTCCGTGAACGGCTTGGCAATCAGGCGATGAAAGCCCTGTTTGACCAGGTTGTCGATCACGTCTTTTGCTTCGATCCGGCTTTCCGGAGTCCCAACGGTCAGGTCAAGAGCGCTGCCGGCGAGCGGAAAGGTCAGGTAGGCGCGTTCTCCCTGGTAGCGGGACAGGAGCTCTTCAACGACCGTGTCGACGTCATCTTTTCGGACTTCCTGCCCGCATTCCCGGCACCGCACCCGGCCTGCCCGCGCAAAGAGGAGGCGCATGAAATCATAAATCTCGGTCACTGTCCCTACGGTAGAGCGGGGGTTGCGGGTCGTGTTCTTCTGGCGGATCGCAATGGCGGGGCAGATGCCTCGAATCTCCCGGACCGCCGGCTTGGGGATCCGCTCGAGGAACTGGCGGGCGTAGGCCGACATCGATTCAACGTATCGCCGCTGCCCTTCTGCGTAGAGGGTGTCGAAAGCAAGGCTCGACTTACCCGAGCCGCTCAGCCCGGTGATCACGGTGAGAGCGTTGATCGGAAGCGCGACGTCGATGTTCTTGAGATTGTTCTGGCGGGCGCCCAGAATTTCGATGGCCCCCCCAGTGCGCTCGCTTGGGCTCATGTGTAAACGACCAGTCTAACACGGGGTTCGACGGCTGATCGCCATCTCGATGGGTCCGGAAATGCAACAGGCGGAAAATGGGTTGTGGAAGAACTGTCAGCCTTCCCGCACGAGATTCCGGGCCGCCTCGCTCAAGGCTCTCACGGTCTTACCATCGCGGCTGACCGCCCAAATGAAGTGGACTTCTGAACCGCTGTCAGTCCAGTTTGCGATCAGGTCGATCCAGACCTCGCGATCGTTCTTCTGGACTACTCTCCAGGTCTGGTAGGTCAGCGTTGGAAAGGCGCCGACGACAATCTTGGCCGCCACTTGGGAGTCTTGAATCAAAGCATCGTATGCTGCCTTGTTTTCAGGCGGCGGTCCGGCGGGTTCTTCGGCAGGCGCCTGCTCCTCCTCGACGACCTGGCCGGGTTTTGCCTTGGCCTGCGTCGGGTTCGTCTCCTGAGCGGACGCAGCCGGCGCCGAGGCTGTCGGATCCTGAGTTGACGAGGGAGCCAAGTTCTCCTTGGCGGGGGCGGTTGTGACCGGTTGCGGTGACGGGGGCTTTGTCGTCTCCCCGGTCAGGACCGCAGGGGTCTTCGACGTGGATGCTGCTTCCCCGGCGGGGGGAGCGGCGATTTCCTGTTGCGTTGCAGGTCGAGTCGGCGGCCGCACAGGAGTGGTCTGATCGTGTGTTGAAACCTTCTGCGGCGCTGTATCGGGCGTGGATGAAGGTTCCCCGCTTGCGGCTGTCGCGTCCCGGTCGCGGACCTCCGAGACCACTTTGGACAGTTCAGATTCGTCGGCGACCTTTGCCTTGGTCTCGGCCAGTTCGAGGACCTGTTGGTCTGCGGAAGAGCCCAGGAATACCGCGACCACCCCGGCAACGACAATCAGCGCAACGAAACCCCAGATCAGCGAACTCCAGCGCCACTCGGAACGGTTGGAGAGGGTGTCGTCGTAGAGTGAGGCATGGCGATGGCGGCCACCGTCCGGGGTCGCCGGGTGCTCGGAAGCGGATCCCTCGTGTGCGGATTTCGACTGCGGGCCGAGTTCACGCGGATTTCGATTTCCGCCAATCAGTATCTTGGACAGAGCCGATTTGCTCATACACCACTTTCAGGGAATTCGAGCTTCGCCGTGGATGCCGGCTGCAGTCCCACAGGCGAGATAAGACCGGGCATGAAGTGAGTCCCTTTGTAAAGATAGCCGTTTGAGGCCAAAAGTTTCCGATTCGGGGAGGAATTGTGAACTACGCCGAGCAGCCACCCGGATTCCGAATGATCTCAAACTCCAAAAATCCCGCGGCCCGGCGCTCAACAATTGCGACCTCACCGTTTCGGTACCGATTTTGTCACTTCCTTTACGAGCTTCAGGGAATTCTTCGAGACCTCTTTCCCGTGTCCAAGCGAGTCGGCAAGGGTGCCTCTCCAGATTCTTACGGCGGGGTCCCCAGTCGAAATGTCCAGGGTGAAGGTTCCTTTCTTTCTCATGTAGGAATCGGTGCCGGCAACATCCAGCCTGCCGCCGGAGTCGACGATATTTCCTGGAACCATGCCGCCAGTCTCATATCGGGCGACGTCAAGGTCGAGGTCCTGGATCAACGAGTAACTCACCTGGCAGGCTGCGG
Source organism: uncultured Acidobacteriota bacterium (assembly GCA_963777605.1). Lineage (GTDB taxonomy): Bacteria > Acidobacteriota > UBA6911 > RPQK01 > JAPXNP01 > CAVZRV01. The sequence goes on along the minus strand of CAVZRV010000011.1, from coordinate 149,205 downwards.
GTGAGGCTTTCTGCCAACCCCTCTTTCGGATCAAGCCCTCGACCGTAGAGCGAATCAGCCCGTCCAACTCTCGAATCTGTTGACGGCTGGCTTCAGAGTCGGGAGATGCGAGTGGATCGAAGATGGGAACCTTTTCCTGGTCGGCCCAAGCCCACGTGGAGCACTGGCCCGGTTCGATGCTCCCGGTGACGGTGACATCCTCTGCTCGCAGCCAGGAGCCGAATGTAAGGGCCAGGAGGCCGGCTACGAGAATTGGGGAAGTGCTTCGCTGGTTCTGTCGTTGATTCCTCATGTACTCAAACATTGGAACCATAGGATATCCAAGAAGCTGTTTCAGTTAAACGGTTTTAGACCGCTTCGCACCGGATCGGCTGATGCAGGGCGGCGGCGGCTACCGCGGCCCGTTGACTCCACCGGTCAGAGGAGATCAGCCCGGCGGCTGTCGCCACGAGCATCGGCTGGTCGTCGAATGGGCGGGGGTGCTAATCTGACAGACGAAGCTATGTTGCGACTCGGATTGAGACCTCGCGAAGAGCGACGATTGCGACAGGGGCACCTCTGGGTATTTTCCAACGAGGTGGCCCAGTTCCCGGAAGGAGCTGCAGCCGGTGACCTGGTGGAAGTGGTCGCCCACAACGGAAGCTCACTTGGGACCGCTGCTTATCACCCTCATTCGCTGATTACTGCCCGGATGCTGGGGGTTGGGTGTCAGCGAACTGGGACGGGACTTCTTCGAGGCAAGGATCGGCTCTGCCGCGAGGCTTCGCGAGAGGCTCCTGCCGGGCGAAACGTCCTACCGACTGGTTCATGGGGAGAGCGACCTGCTTCCAGGGCTGATCGTCGATCGATTCGGTGATTCTATCGTGGTTCAGACGCTGTCGTGCGCCATGGACCGTGCCGTGGACGTCTTGACTACGGTTTTGGACGAGCGCTTTCACCCAGCCGCGATTCTGGAACGTAACGACTCCGACTTGCGCCGTCTCGAAGGGTTGCCTCAGAAGCGGGGCGTTATCTGCGGCAAGTACACGGCCCCTTCGGAAATCGTCGAAAACGGGATTCGGTACCGCGCCGATCTTCTGGCCGGACAAAAGACCGGGTTTTTCCTCGATCAGAAGTGGAATCGAAAGGCTGCCGCCGGCTACTGCAGCGGACAGCGGGTCCTCGACTGTTTTTGCAACCAGGGAGGATTTGCCCTGGCCGCCGCCCGGGCCGGAGCCGATTCCGTGGTAGCGGTCGACTCTTCCTCCGAGGCGATCGCGGCCGTCCGGGAAAACGCCCGGCTGAACGGGCTGAGGGTGGACGGAGTGGAGGCCGACGTCTTTCGATACCTCCAGGGTGCGATCGACGGTGGAGCGCGGTTCGACGTGGTCATTCTCGATCCCCCCTCGTTCGCACCTCGCAAGAAGGATGTGGGACGAGCCCGCAAGGCTTACCAGCGAGTAAATGAGCTCGCGCTCAAGGTCCTCAACCCGGCGGGATTTCTGGTGACGGCATCTTGCTCATTCCATTTGCGGGAGGATGTTTTCTTCCAGGTCATTCGCCATGCCGCGGCACGGTCCGGAAGGACGCTGCAGCTCCTCGAGCGCAGAGGACAAGGACCCGACCACCCGGTGAACCCTGCCATGCCCGAGACGGCCTACCTGAAGCTGGCGATTTTCAGGGTGTTCTAGGCGGCCCGTTTTCTCTCCCTCGACACGGTGCAGTTTGATAGGCTGAGCAATATGATGAAACCAGACTCAGTCACTGGAATCGGGATCAGTTCTCTGTTGATGGCTCTGCTTGTTTCCTGCACTTCTTCCCGCGATTCTGCCGAGTTCAAGCCCGCCCCACAGCCCGTGCCGGAAACCAGTGTTGAGACCCTCGCCATCGGTTCTCCAGCTCCTGATTTCTGGCTCCCGGGTGTCGATGGGCGATACTACAGCCTGGCTGATTTCGCGGACTCTCCGGCACTGACGATTATCTTCACCTGCAATCACTGTCCAACTGCGCAAGCCTACGAGGAGCGGATCAGGAGGCTGACCGACGACTACCGCTCCCGAGGGGTGCAGGTGGTGGCGGTTTCACCGAACTCTCCTCTGGGTTTGCTCTACGAAGAATTGGGTTACGCGGACATGGGCGACAGCTACGGGGAGATGCAGATTCGTTCGGCCGACGCCGGCTTCAACTTCCCGTATCTCTACGATGGCGATACCCAGGAGATGTCGATTCAGTACGGGCCCGTTGCGACGCCCCACGCTTTTGTTTTCGACAGCGACCGGATTCTCCGCTACACCGGCCGGCTGGACAGTTCGGAGAAGCCCGGAACGGCGAATGCGGAAGACCTGCGCGCCGCTCTCGATGCCGTGCTTTCGGGTCAGTCGGTACCGACCCCGGTAACCAAGTCATTCGGTTGTTCGACGAAGTGGGCCTGGAAGAGCGATTGGAAGAAGAAAGTGGATCAGGAATGGTCCGAGGCCACCGTATCTCTCGAGCCGGCTGACGTCGAGGGAGTCAGGGCTCTACTCGCGAACGACACGGATAAGCTCCGGCTTATCAATGTCTGGGCCACCTGGTGTGGACCGTGCGTCATCGAATATCCGGAATTCATCAAGATCAACCGCATGTACAAGGAGCGAGCCTTCGAGTTCGTGTCGCTTTCCGCCGACGCTCCAGAGAACCGTGACAAAGTTCTCGAGTTCCTCGAAAGCAAGGAGTCGGCGGTACGCAATCTTCAGTTCGCGCTGGATGATCAGTATGCGCTGATCGAGGCGGTCGATCCGGCGTGGAATGGCGCGCTTCCTTACACCGTTCTGGTCGAGCCCGGCGGCCGGGTAATATACAGGGTGCAGGGCGCGATTGATCCCCTCGAGTTGAAACGGGCCATTGTCGATCACCCTTTGGTCGGGCGTTATTATTGAGATGGATCGAGAAGCGGGGCGGCCTGAGGTGAATTTGGACCTTGTAAGGTCAGGGAAAATTCCCTACGATGGTATTAATTGCTCGCAAGAGAAATCACGCCCTTAGGCAAGAAGAACAGTTTCATGTGCGTTAAGGCGGTCATCAAACGATATTCCGTCTCCTGAACTGGCGGGTTCCCGAACCAGGTGAGTCACGTGACCGCTCTTGGAGAGGGGGCGATTCTTGTTGCAGAAGTGGCTCTTCGCGATTCAGAAAGGAGTTAAGCTGTGAGTAGCCTTCAAACGCCGACTCCAAAGCCAACCAACGAACCGTTGTTTCGACTGGATACGAGCGTACACGATGAACTGATGAGTGCTGAAGGGCGGAACCAGGTCCAACCGAAAGGGGACCCGCAGGTTCTTCCAGAACCGGTATTTCCGCAGCGGCCGGAAGCGAAGCTCCACCGGTTGACCGATTCGGAATACAACAAGGTCAACGGCTGGAGAGCCTGGAAAGCCTGGGGAGTGCCCTATTTCAAGTCCCGCTGGCACTCCAAGGAATTGCGGCCAATCGTGGCTTACCTGTTCACCGACTACAAGTGCAACCTCGACTGTCATTACTGCTGGGCCTACAACAACAAGGTCAAGGGGATGAGCGATGACGCGGCCAAGCGTTCGATCGACTGGCTCGACGACATCGGTTGCCGCGTGCTGGCGCTGATGGGCGGAGAGCCGCTGGTGCGCTGGCCGTTCGTGCACAAGGTAACCGATTACGCCGCCAAGAAAGGCTTTTTCGTATACCTGGCAACGAACGGGAGGCTGCTGAGACCGAAAGTCATGGATCGGCTGGGTGATTCCGGCATCGCCGTGATCAACCTCGCCGTGGACAGCGTTGAGGACCGCCCTGAATTGCCCAAGGCGATCAAGCCGATCTGGGAGAACTTCGAGTACATGGTCGAGATGCAGCGCTATTTCGGCTACTCGGCCTTTCTGAATATCAATATCACCCGGATCAACGTGGACGATGTGATGGAATTGACGGAGATCGGGCACAAGCACAAGATCGCAACCGACTATCACATCAACGAGTCTCCGATGATGGAGCACGACAGCTTCAAGCACCAGAGCGGGAACAGCACGTTCATCACGCCGGAGGATTACCCGAAGATCGATGCCTTGATTGACTGGCTGGTGGAGAAGCATCAGTCGGGATACAAGATGGCCAATCCCATAGACCAGCTGCTTAACATGAAAAACATGATGAGGGGCAAGGTGGAGCCGTGGCCCTGCCGTGCCGGCCAGAACACGCTGATTATCCGGGAGGACGGGACGCTGGCCCCGTGCTTCCCAATGTACGATGCGACCTACAACTGGGGAACGATTGAAGCCGACCGCTTCGAACTGGTGCAGCTCGACGAAATGAAGAAGAGCTGCAACACGACCTGTTTCTCGACCCTGAACTCGATCGTCGGGCACTGTTACGACGACATGCGGGTAGTTAAGTGGCTGGCCAAACAGGCCAAGAACCGGTTCCGTGGCGTTACCGGCAGTTTCTGAGATCTGAATCCGGTCGATTGGCCAGGCCGTTCGGCGAACTATGAGGGTCCCCCGTTCCATTGGCGGGGGACTCATCGTTCAATGTTGCAGGTTTCAGTACTGATCGACGAATGGGGACCCCATGATGCCCGCCGGTCCGACTCCCGGGTCCGTTTCTCTTTACCTCGTCCAAACAAATGTGGAAAATCAAGCCTGAGTCGGCCAACCGGGGGATGACTGCCGAGTTTCTCCAGGGCGCCCCCTGGCCGGGTTCTCTGACTTCCGGGGGGTGCTGTGAAGAATCTTGGGGTGGGACTGATCGGGTTGTTGCTGGTTGGAGTTGGGTTGGGCCAAAATGCAACCAAGCAACCAAATTACGACGAGAGCAAGGTTCCCCAGTACACCTTGCCGAATCCTCTGGTTCTCGCTGACGGCACGCCGGTTACGGACGTGGCGACCTGGTTCGAGAAGCGCCGGCCGGAAATTCTTAAGCTTTTCAGATCTCAGGTTTACGGGGAAGCCCCGCCGCTTGCTCGAGAGTTGCCCTACAAGGTGACCGATCGGGACCGGAACGCGCTGGGGGGACTGGCTACCCGCAAGCTGGTCCGGGTGGGCTTGACCCGGAGCGATCAAGGGCCTTTTCTGAACCTGCTTCTCTACCTTCCGAACCAGGTCAGCGGGCCCGCACCGGTTTTTCTGGGGCTCAATTTCCAGGGCAACCAGTCGATCAGCAGCGACCCGGGAGTCCCGGTTACCGACGCGTGGGTGCGCAACAACGAGGCCCTTGGGATCAGCGATCACAAGGCTACCGAAGCGACACGCGGAGCGAGTGCCGGCCGATGGCCCCTCGAGTTGATCCTGAAGAGCGGTTTCGGCGTGGCCACAGCCTACTACGGGGACATTGACCCGGACTACGACGACGAATACAAGGCCGGGATCCACCGCTACTTCTTCCTGTTGGGCCAGCGCATGCCCGCCTCGGACCAGTGGGGATCGATCGGCGCCTGGGCTTACGGTTTGAGCCGGGTGATGGATTACCTCGAGAAGGACGACGACGTTGCCCGTCGCCGGGTGATTGTTATGGGACACTCCCGCCTGGGAAAGACGGCTCTGTGGGCCGGGGCGCAGGACCAGCGTTTCGCCATGGTGATATCGAACGACTCCGGCTGTGGTGGCGCCGCACTTTCACGCCGTCGCTTCGGCGAGACGGTCGAGGCCATCAATACTGCGTTCCCCTACTGGTTCTGCGCCAATTTCAAGCAGTACAACGGCCGGGAAGACCAGTTGCCTGTCGATCAGCATGAACTTCTGGCTCTGATCGCCCCGCGCCCCCTCTACGTTGCGAGTGCTGCCGAGGACCTCTGGGCGGATCCCCGGGGGGAATTCCTCGCCGCGAAAAACGCCGATCCGGTCTACCGGCTTCTGGGAGCGGGTGGACTGGACACGCAGGAGATGCCTCCGGTCGATCATCCGGTGATCGGAACGATCAGCTACCACATCCGAAGCGGGGGCCACGACGTCACCACGTACGACTGGGAGCAGTACATCAAGTTTGCCAGGATGCACCTGGAATCCCGGAGCAAGTAAAAGTTGCCCGACGGATCGGACCCGTCAGGCTCATCGGACCGGTCTTGCCGGACCGTGATGTTCGGGACTGCGTGAAAGCACTTGCTACTGGAATTGCAGTTTCCGTTCCTTGTAGTCGGGTGGCGGAGCGAACATCGAGGGATCGATCGGATCGGTCCCGATTACGGACAGCTTGGTCGTCCGCTTGCTCTGGACATCTTCCATGCGAACCGGGAAGCCTTTCATCATCGTGATGCTCGTGAACGGATTGTCGGTTGCGAAGGCGTCGGGAAAGGTCGCCGAGAGCGATTCCATGACGTCGTCGTAGAAGGCCGACATTTTCCGAAAGACCTCCATGGCGTTCTCGGGAAGCCCAATCTCGGCTGCGGGGCGGGTCCAAACGATGCTGGCCTTCTTGCCGTTGACCCAGACTTCGTACTTGGACATGCCGTCTTCTGACCCGATTTCTTTGACTTCGGACGTGAATTCCACCTGTTTCGAAGGGAGGTGGGATTTAAGGGTTTCTTCCATCATTTTGCGCTGATCTTCGGGAAGTTGATCCAGTTGATCGCGCATCTGGTCCAAAGCCGCCTTGATCTGGCCGGACATCTTCTCGACCGCAGTCTTGTCGAGGCGCAGGTACTCTTCCTCTTCATGGTCGATCACCCAGAAGGTCTGGGTGGCCCCATCGAAGATGATCGAGTTGTCCTGGGGGCGACCCTGGTCGTCGATTTCGGGTTCCATGCGAAGGAAACGGTCGCCCTGGATATAGACGAGGCCTGTTTCTTCGAGATCGCCCTGGGGGCTGAATGACTCCATCTTGAGCCGAGCGTCGGCGCTGAGGATTCCCGAAACCATTAGCGTGCAAGCAATCGTGGCAGTGACTGTCGATCTCTTCATTGTTCAAACCTCCCTGGGCACAAAAAGTAGAATCTCCGGCGTTGGTTGCCGGCTATGAGTTGTCCGGATTGATCAACGTCTCACCTGCCCCCGGGGCGGGTTCGGGCCGGTAGTGGATAACCTGGACCTTCTCCAGCGTGACCAGTCCGTCCGTGACCATCGAATCGAGCACCGGCAGGAACGCCTCGATCTTGTCCCGGCTGTCCACGATCTCGATCACCATGGGGAGGTCTTCCGATAGCCTCAGGACCTTGGCAGTGTGGAGCACGGAGTGGCGCCCAAAGCCCATCAGGCCGCGCAGGACCGTGGCACCCGCCAACCCGCATTCGCGGGCCTTTCTCACGATCGCTTCATAAAGCGGGAGGTGTCCGGCCCGATCTGATTCGCCGACAAACACCCGGATCAGGTAACCGGTCTCCGAATTCTTCATGACAGCCCATCCATCAAGATTCTGGCCGACTGGTAACCGCCCCAAACCAGGGCCAGGCCGGCCACGTTTGAAACCGCGACATAGGTCCCGGCAAGAAGGAATTCTCCGTCGCGCAGAAGTGTCATGGTCTGGAGAGAATAGGAGGAGAAGGTGGTCAGGGCTCCGAGAAACCCGATCAGGATCGCGGTACGGAGTGCCGGGTCAACCAGAAGGCGTTCTTCGAGGAGGTGGTAAAGAAGACCGATCAGGAAGCATCCCAGCAGGTTGACGAACAGCGTGCCGGAGGGGAATGACTCCCCAAAGTGGCGGGCGATCCATCCGCCCAGCCAGTACCTTCCAAGACAGCCGAGAGATCCGGCCAGAGCAATCAGCAGTATTCGGTACATGTTTCCAACAGTCAGTTGACGGAATCGAAGGATCAACTTCCAACCTTCTCCGAAGCGGACCCGCTCGGAGGAACGATCAACCTGCGGTTCCGCCGGTCCGCAAAAATCAGCCCACAGTATACTGGATCAGCGGGTCAGCCTGGTTACCAGTTCCCGAATCTGCTGGTGAACCAGGGGGGCTGTGTCCGGTCCAAGCGAGGTGATTTCCCCGTAGAGTTTTTCCGGAGCACCGTAGAGGTAGGGGGGATCTTCATCCCACTCGGAACGGGGAATGATGTATCCAATCTCGTCATTGGCGAGGCCGAGGACAAAGCGGTACTTGCCGGGCATAAGGGATCGGAGCGGCGGTACTTCGACCGGATCGACGGCGAAATCCCTGCCCTCGGGAGCCTCAATTCCACCCTCGACGATCTCCGGGTAGACCTCTCCCGGCACGCAAATGAAACTGATCGGGCCCAGCTTCCAGGCAGCGACTTCGGTGCGGAGCTGCATCCAGCCGGCAAAGCCGCGGTTGATGATCCCCAGCATCACCCCCAACCGGAAGATCGGGTTGTGCAGAGGCACCAGTACGGTTCTGGCCTGGAGTTCGATCGCTCCCCGTTCAATGACCTCGGGCGTGCTGCTCTTGAGCATCCGCAGTGCTACCAGGGCAAGCTGGTTTCCCTCGGCCTGCGCCTTCTCCATACAGGGCTCAGCGTATTGGACGCCGGTCACCGGATCGACCACCGAAACCGACGGCGAGGTGGTCATTAACCCGCCGATCGCTCCGTTGACGTAGACGACCGTGCCGCCTAACCCCTCCTCCAGGCGATTGTCCGCCGGACCAACGCCTTTTTCGATGCCCTCTCTGAAAAAGTGGGGGAAGTCGGAGGTGATTTGAAGGTTTTGGCTCCAGGTGGTCTCGGGATGGTTCGCCCAGGCCGCCAGCACGCCCAGCGTAGCACCCGTGCCAGGGTCGGTTGCCTGGATCAGTCGCAGGCCGGGATCGTAGACTTCTGGAGGCCGCGTGTCGGTAACCAGGTCCTTGGCGGCATCAAGGTCCTGTACGACGCGAAGCCGTGCAGGGCGAAGGTTCGATACGGCCTCGACTACGGCAATTGCCGCACCGTGTTTCACCTGTTCGCGGAACGACGGGTTAACACCACTTTTGAAGTAGCTGGGACCCCAGAGCCCGAGCAGGTCGGGTGCCTCGTGATTGTGGGTGCTGGTGACGATGGTGTAGTCAACCCGGCAGTGCCGGGAAATCTCTTCGCGGATATCCAGGACGTCGTCGTGAAACAGGCCAATGACGTCGAGTGCCACAAGCGCAATCCGGGCGTTGCCGTCGTCCAGAACCATGGCCCGAGCCCAGAGATCGTCGTGAATTCCGTTGGCCGGTCGGGCATTCTGAAACCCAGCCATCCACAGGGCATCGAATGATCCATTGCCATTCTCGTCCACGAAAGTGTCCCCGTCAGCTTCGTGGTAGGACGCGTCATCGTTGGCATCGATCCAGCGGTCCTTGATTTTCGGTGTGATCACGCAGGCGGCGAAACCGGCCTGGATGGCACCCCGGGGAGAGCGCGGGATCTCCAGCCGTAGGGCGTACCCGGGATGACGGTCTCTGACCTGGTACCAGACCGCGACTGCGAGGGCTACGAGGCAAAGCGAGAGCACCATCACCAATCTCCAGATCCATTTACTCATTTCCTGCGATCCTAGTATTGGAAGCTGGAGATTGGCAAGCGCGGGACTTCGGGATCGGGCCGCGCCTTTCAACCGGGGTTTTGGCGGTGCTAGAATCCGGGCTTGAGGAGGTAGACAGTTGAAGAGACGAATTTTCGGTGGTGCCCTGATAATCCTGATCGCGGTTCTGGTTGGCTGTTCCCAGCCGAGCCTGGGCGGGGGTGACGAATCGTCGGAAACCCGAGTCCTGATCGATCGCCCCGACGTGTTCTGGGCGGATCCCAACGTAATCCAGTCATGCGACGACGACTTGGGTCGGACGACCGTTTACTGGAAGGTTCCAGAGGTCTCCTCGGTGGAGATCCACGTCAACAGCCCTGACGGAGCTCTCTTCGCCGAAGGTGAATCGGAAGGATCGGCGGAAACCAAGGACTGGGTGAAAGACCGCATGGTGTTCTACCTTCTTGACTCGTCGAATCACGAGGTGATTGCCACCTGTCGTGTTCGGGTCACGCGGGCCGGATGCCCTGAAACCGACGGGAAGTGATTCGTGGACTATATCCAACTGGGCAGAAAAGGTCCCCGGGTGTCCCGGGTCGGATTCGGCGCATGGGCTATCGGAGGGGTGAACTGGGGGCCGACTGACGACCGGGAATCGAAGCAGACGCTGCGAAGGGCGCTTGAACTGGGCGTGACCTTGATTGACACGGCCGATGTATACGGCTACGGCCATTCTGAAGAGTTGATCGCAGAGGTGCTGTCGGACGTTGGGGGTGACGATGTCGTGGTGGCGACCAAGGCTGGCAACGACTTTTACAACGCCACTCCCGAGGACGACGCGGGATACGGGCCGATCCGCCTCAACGGCGGCAGGGAGTACCTGGTTTCCGCTGTCGAAAAGAGCTTGCGCAGGCTCCGCAGGGGTTGCCTGGACATCCTCCAGTTACATAGTCTGGACACCGCACAGCTGGAGTCGGAAGAGCCCTGGGAGGCGCTTTACCAGCTCAAAAAGGAAGGGAAAATCCGTTTCGCGGGTTGGAGCATCAAGTCCTTCAAAGAAACTACCCACCTCAAGTACGTAAAGCAATATCAGGACCTGCTCGACTGCCTCCAGGTGCGGTACAACCTGCTCGAGAGGAATGCTGAGACTGAGCTTTTCCCCCTGACGGAGCGTCTCGGTATCGGGATCATCGTTCGTATCCCGCTCCTGTTCGGTCTCCTTACCGGGAAATTCAACCGGTCGAGCCGGTTCAATGAAGACGACCACCGCAGCTTCAACCTTTCCCCGGCGAAGTTGACCGGATACCTGGAGCGGTTGGAGTCATTTGAAGGTCTCTACTCGTCTTTTCCGGATCAGACCAGGGCCCAGGTCAGCCTGCGCTTCACGATCACGCACCCCGCCTGCCACACCGTGATCCCGGGCGGGCGTACGATTGCCCAGGTTGAGGACAACTGTCGGGTCGGTGACCTCGGGCCACTGCCGGCCGGATCGTTGGGCCGGACGTAAGGGGCTGCGGCAAGCGGCCCGAGCTTCATGGAGGCGAATATTTTCTGATGCCCTGGATCGATGAGGAAGATGAGGCCCTCGTGGATCTTGCCTGCCGCCTCGTGCGGCAACCCAGTGTTCTAGGCGGCGAAGACGGGGTGGCGTCCATCGTAGCGGTCGAGATGGAACTGCTCGGCTTCGACGAAGTCTTCCGGGATCCTGTGGGTAACGTGCTGGGCGTGGTGGAAGGATCTTCTCCGGGCCCGGTACTTCTCTTCGACGCACACTTGGACACGGTCGGGATCGGTCGTCCGGAGTCCTGGACGGTTGGGCCTTTTGAGGGACTCGTGAAGGGTGGGCGAATCTGGGGTCGAGGCTCAACCGACATGAAGGGCGCCCTCGCCGCCATGATTCGTGCTGGCGGGAATCTCAACCGGGAGACGCTGGCGGGTCGCCTGGTTGTATGCGGCTCCATCGGTGAAGAGCAAACCGAGGGAACGGCTCTCAAGGGTGTGCTCGAGTCCTTCTGTCCCGACTTCGTGGTCATTGGTGAACCCAGCGACCTCAAACTGGCCCGAGGTGGGCGGGGCAGGGCGGAATTCATTCTCGATGTCGCCGGGCGGCCGGCTCATGCCTCCAGTCCCGAGTTGGGTAAGAATGCCGTCCTGGAAGCAATCCGGGTGATCCGTGAAGTCGAGAGGCTCGAGATGCCTCGCCATGACCTGGTTGGGGCAGGGGTGCAGTGCCTCACGGCACTGGTCTCGGACCCGTTCCCGGCGCAGTCAATGGTCCCCGGCAGATGTCTAATGACCTACGAACGTCGATTAGTCCCGGGAGATACACTGGAGGGAGTGAACGCCGATTTCGAGGACTGCTGTCGTCAAGCGGAGGTTGAAACTACCGTCGAACTGGCAGAAGCGCGGGTCACCACTCCAACCGGTCAAGTGCTGGTCTCCAGGAAGTGGTATCCACCGTGGGAGACCCTCATGGAGTCCCCTATCGTTCGGGGGTCAGTGTCGGCTCTGGAGAGCGTCGGCCTGATGCGGGGGATATCGGCCTATCGATTCTGCACGAACGCCGCCCTGACGGCAGGGGAACTGGGGTTGCCGACCGTTGGGTACGGGCCGTCGCGGGAAGCGCTGGCCCATGTGGTGGACGAATACATCGAGATCGATCAGCTGACCGCATCCCGGGTTGGCTATGAAGCGATCGCCCGAACGCTTCTCAGCCAGGGTGGGCCGGCGTGACAGCCCGGGAATGAAAGGACGCATCAGAATGAGGAAAGCCTTGTTGGCCCTGATTCTCCTCCTGGCAGGGGCGAATTCAGGGTTCGGTGCCGCCGAAGATCCGAAGCTGGCAGATCGCCAGGTCGTAATTGAGACCTCGAAAGGCCAGATGGTTCTCGAACTCTATCCCGAGGTTGCACCCAGGCACGTGGCCCGGTTCAGGGAGCGGATTCGAAAGGGCGAATACGAAGGCACGACTTTTCACCGGGCAATTCCGCTGGGGATCATTCAGGGCGGAGACCCTCTCTCAAAAGATCCCGCCAAGTCCGAACAGTACGGTACCGGGGGACTCTTCGAATTGGACGCCGAGATCAGCAACTTGTCACACACGCGGGGCACGGTCTCGGCTGTGCTCGTTCCCGGGCAACCCAACAGTGGAGGGGCGCAGTTCTTCATTTGCGTGACCGACCAGCCGCAGCTTGACGGGCAGTTCACGATCTTCGGAAAGGTCGTCGAAGGGATGGAAGTGGCGGAGGCAATTTCCACGATGCCGACCGATGCGTCCCAGCGATTGAGAGACCGGGTCGTCATCCAGCGCACCTACGAGCGGGAACGCCCCAAGCCTGAACCGATTCCTTTTGAAGGCCTCCCGGCCGAGGAACTCGCCCGCTACACCGCACTGGTGAAGACCAACCTGGGTGAGTTCAGGCTCGAGTTCTTTCCCGACACTGCTCCCGAGCACGTCCGGCAGTTCCTCCGCTTCGCCAAGCTGGGTCTTTACGATGGGACCACGTTTCACCGCGTGGTGCCTAACTTCGTGATCCAGGGCGGGGCACTTTCCAGCCGCAAGGAGCCGATCCCGCAGAAGTACCGGGCCCTGGTTCACCCACTGAAGGCCGAATTCAGCGACCGGCCCCATGTTCGAGGGGTGCTCTCGATGGCTCGAGCGAACGATCCCGACAGCGGGATCGACACCTTTTTCATCTGCCTCGACACGATTCCTTCGCTTGACGGGCAGTACACTGTTTTCGGCCGTGTCAGCCAGGGGATCGACACGGTGGACGGGATCGCCCAGGCTCCAACCCAGGGGGAAAAGCCGCTGATGCCGATCACCATCGAGTCAATCAGGGTAGAGGATACGCAGTAGAGCAGACGGATTCTCCGCGCGATGGCTTTAGCGCGGGTCCCGTGCCTACCACCAAATCCAATCAAAAATCGCAGATCGCAAATGTTGATCACTCTTCCGCGCTGATCAGGTCCTCGAACGTCTCCCGGCGCCTGATGATGTGGGATGTCCGTCCATCGACCATAACTTCGGCGCAGCGCGGTCGCGAATTGTAATTGGACGACGCTACGAATCCGTACGCTCCGGCGTCCATGACGGCCAGGAGGTCACCGCTGACGACTCTCGGGAGTTCCCGGCCGCGGGCCAGAAAGTCGGCGGTCTCGCAAATCGGACCGACCACATCGGCGACCATGGTGTTTTCTCCTTCCCGCACCGGGCGGATCTCGTGGTGCGCGTCGTAGAGGGCCGGCCGGATGAGATCGTTCATGGCCGCGTCAACCACGGCGAATTCCTTGCCGTGGTTCATTTTCCGGTAGAGGACACTGGTCAGCAGGATTCCGGCGGTCGCGACGATGAACCGGCCGGGCTCCATCACGATTGAATAGTCCCCCTTGAGCTCGATCAGCGATTCCGCCAGTTCGGAAAGGTTCAGCGGTGACTCCGAATTGTACGGGATCCCGAATCCCCCTCCCACATCGAGGTGAGTCACCGAAAACCCCTGGTCCCGAACCGAGTCGGCCAGCTCCCGAATCTTCCGAAAGGCATTCACGAAGGGAGCGGCTTCGAGAATTTGAGAGCCGATGTGGGCTCCGATGCCGATCAGTTCGAGGGCCGAATTTGCCTCGATCAGGTCGAGTACGGAGGGCAATTCCTCCAAGTCGATTCCGAACTTGTGCTGCCTCAGCCCGGTCGAGATGTACGGGTGGGTCTGGGCGTCGATCTCGGGATTGACCCGGAGAGAAATCTGGACCGGCCGGCCCCGGGCCACCCGGGAAACCTGTTTGAGTTCGGCGCGGGACTCGATGACGAGGGAGAAAATCTCCTGGGAAATGGCTGATTCGAGTTCCGCATCGGTCTTGCCGACCCCGCTGTAAATGACGTCGGCGGCGTTGGCCCCGACCCGGTTCAGGCGAAAAAGCTCACCGCCTGAGACGATGTCGAATCCGCAGCCTTCCTCTTTGAGGAGACGAAGAACGGCCAGGTTGGAGTTTGCCTTGACGGCATAACAGATCTTCGGGGCCAGAGGCTGGAACCACCGCTTAATGGTGCGGTAGTTACACCGGATCGCCTCCGCGCTGTAGATGTAGCAGGGCGTGCCAACCTGCTCCGCGACCTGGTTGAGATCAACCTGCTCGCAGTGCAGTTGCCCTGATCGATATTCAAAGGGTCTTGTGGGTCGCATGGATTCGGGATATTACCACTCTGTCAAAGCTGTTGCGAACTGACGTTGACTTCAGCTGGAACTTCGGGCGGGCCGCTATAATGTGCGGGGCGACTGCAATGAGATTGGAACCGACAGTGAAAATTCCCTACTTGGATCTGACCGCTCAGACTGAATCCATTAAGACCCAGTTTCTCGAGAAGATCGCCGAAATGGTGGCCAAAAACCAGTTCGTCGGTGGTCCTGAGGTCGAAGAACTCGAACGACAGTTCGCTACCTACTGTGGGGCCGCTCATAGCGTGGCCCTGAACAGTGGAACCGATGCTCTCAGACTCGCCCTTGTGGCGGGCGGAATCACTCCCGAAGACGAAGTGATCACGTCTCCATTCACGTTCATTGCAACGGGAGAGGCGATCAGCCAGGTTGGCAGGCTCGTGCTGGCCGATGTAGACCTCGAGACCTTCACAATAACGTCCGATACGGTCCGTTCCCAGGTGACATCCCGCACGAGGGCGGTCATCCCCGTGCACATTTTTGGGCTCCTGGCCGACATGGAGTCGATCGGACGCCTGGCCCGGGAACACGATTTGCTGGTAGTCGAAGATGCCTGCCAGGCCCACGGTGCTTCCCAGGGGGGAGTTCGGGCCGGTGCTTTTGGCGATGCCGCGGCTTTCAGCTTTTATCCTTCCAAGAATCTTGGCGCTTTCGGCGACGCCGGCGCGGTGACCTGCCGCGAGCCGGAATTAGCACAACGCGTCCGGCTGCTCCGCAATCACGGCCAGGTAGGACCCTACGCCCATTCGACGGAAGGGTACAACTCCCGGATGGACTCGTTCCAGGCGGCCCTCCTGCTGCTGAAGCTTCCTCACCTCGAACGTTGGAACGATGAGCGGCGGCTACTGGCAGAAGCCTACCGTGATGAGCTGTCCGGGCTCGACCATGTGCGGTTTCAGAAAGTTCCCGAGAGCTTTATCCACGTTTACCATGTGCTGGCCGCACTGACCGAACGGCGGGATGGGTTGGCGGCCTATCTGCGTGAGCGGGGAGTGGATGTCCGAGTGGTCTACCCGACTCCGCTTCACCTGATGGAAGCCTATCGCCACCTCGGGCTGGAGAAGGGGGCTCTGCCTAACGCCGAAGCCGTTTCCGAGTCGGTCCTCTGTTTCCCTCTTTTTCCAGGTTTGCCGGTCGAGGACGCTGCTCGAATCGCCCGCCTGGTGCGACGATTCTACGAGGCCGGCGCCGAGTCATGAACCCACCATTCGAAGTTGAAGTGATCCAGTTTGATACGGAGAGGGGATGTTGGTGACTGACCCTGAGGTGGAGCAGAGGACTCCCCGTAGGAAGTCTTGGCCTGACCCGGCGGAGCTGGTGGCTCCCCTGGTCTTGGCCGCAGTCGTTTCATCCCTGGTCTCTGTTTTCCTGTTCGGGGTGCTGTTCGGCCTCGCCGTCGTGGCGTGGATATGGGACTGTGGGCGAAGCCGGCGGCTGTTGCTCGAGCTTCCGCCTTTCTACTGGTTACTCTTCGTTTTCCTGGGATTGACCATCATCTCGATTGCATTCTCCCCGGACCCCTCGACGAGTGCAGCCTACCTGGAGAAGTTCATCAAGTTTCTGGGCTTTGCCCTGGTCTACACCTACGTGAGCCGGGAACAGTTGCGTCGGGCCGTCGGTATTCTGCTCGTGGTCGCGGGTTTGAGCGCCCTCTGGGGTGTGGGTCAGTATTTCTGGTTCAAGAAGGTCACGCTTCTCAATCGTATCGATGGGTTCATGAGTCATTGGATGACCTTTTCGGGTCAGATGATGATCTGCGCCGTGATTTCCCTGGCGGTTCTCCTCTCTGCGCGGCGCTATCTTCGCCAATCGCGCCCGGTCCAGATCGGGTTGCTGGTGCTGTTCTGCCTCTTTTGCACTGCGACACTGCTTACCTTCACGAGGAGCGCATGGATGGGAGTGGCTGCGGGGTGCCTGGTCCTTCTCGCGCTGTTCCGATTTCGATGGGCGGTGGCATGGACTGCCCTGGTCCTGTTTGTGTTTCTGCTTCTCCCAGGGAGTTTCCACAACCGACTCCTCTCCGGTTTTGACCTGAAGGACACGACAACCCGGGGGCGCCTGGAACTTGTTCAAGCCGGGCTGGCCCTGGTTCGCGAGAACCCCTGGACCGGAGTCGGCCCCCGCTTGGTACAGGGCGCGGCGGCCCGCAAGGCGGACGGGGAGTTTCCCCGGTGGATGTACCAGCACCTGCACAACAATGTCCTTCAAATCGCTGCCGAACTGGGTGTTCCCGCACTGCTAGCCTGGTTGGCGCTCTGGGTCAAGGTCCTCTTCGACCTGTTGGGGATGTCCAGGAGCCAAGACGAACTGACACGGGCGTTGTCCTGGAGTGGTGTCGGGGTTCTCGTTTCCGTTCATCTTATGGGCTTCTTTGAATATAATTTCGGCGATTCGGAAATCGTGGTACTCACGCTGTTCGTGGTTACGGCAGCGTACGCGGCTCGAAAGCGGGGAACCTCGGGAGACAAGGCCGCCCTCGCCTGATGTGGCCCGGCGACCTGGGGACGCTCTTCCTGGATTCTTGCCCATGTCTTTGCGCATAGCCATCCTTGGAACCCGGGGCATCCCGGCCAATTACGGCGGGTTCGAGACGTTTGCAGAAGAACTCTCGGTTCGCCTGGTCGATCGCGGCCATCGGGTGACGGTCTACGGGCGGAACCACTACGTACCGGAGGAACTCGACGATTACCGAGGCGTTCGCCTGACCCGCCTGCCGGCAATTCGCAGCAAATATCTGGAGACGGTCAGCCACTCCTTCATTTCGGGTCTCGACAACCTGGTCCGTCCCTGTGATGTTGTCCTGGTCTGCAACGCTGCAAACGCATTCATGACCTGGATTCCCAGGCTCCGAGGCCGTGCCGTGGTCCTGAACGTGGACGGAATCGAGCGCCTGAGAAGCAAGTGGGGCCGGGTTGGAAAGGCGTATTACCGCCTTGGGGAACGCCTCGCCACCTGGTTCCCGAGCCGCGTAGTCACCGACGCCCGAACTATCCAGCAGTACTACCTCACGAAGTACCGGTGCCCCTCAACCTTTGTTCCCTACGGAGCGGGGCTCGACCGGTCGTCCAGCACTGTCGTACTCGACAGGCTTGGCCTCGTGCCGAGGCGCTATTTTCTTTACGTGAGTCGACTGGAGCCCGAAAACAATGCCCACCTGGCTATCGAGGCCTATCGCAAGAGCGACCTGGATCTGCCCCTCGTCGTTGTTGGAGACGCCCCTTACGCCGACCGGTACATTCAGAAACTGAGGGACCTTTCTCGAGGTTCCGGGGTGCTGATGCCGGGCGCTATCTACGGAGAGGGGTACCGGGAACTCATTTCTCACTGCACCTGCTATCTTCATGCGACCGAGGTGGGGGGGACTCACCCGGCGCTGCTGGAAGCAATGGGGGTGGGGGCGGTAGCGATCGTGAATGAAAACCCCGAGAACCTCGAGGTAGCTGGAGGGTGTGCCCTTTTCTGCAAGTTCCAGGAATGCGATACCCTGTCTCAGCTGATGAAACTTGTGGCGGCGTCACCGGAGCAGGTTGAACCATACGGGCGCAAGGCGAGAGAGCGGGTGGCTCAATACTACAGCTGGGATTCGGTGACCGATCAGTACGAGGCGCTGTTCAATGAGCTTGTTGGCTAGACCGGCTGCGGTTCAGATATCGACGAATTTCTTCAGGAAGCTGCTGATCCAGCGCTACCTGATCTGGAATTTCGTTCTGCGCGATCTGAAAGGGCGCTACATCGGCTCGATGATGGGCTTCCTCTGGTCGGTCGTGCACCCGTTCGTTCTTCTCGTTTCGTACACATTTGTCTTTTCCATCGTCTTCAAGGTGCGTCCTACGACTGCCGCCACCGACAATTTCGCTGTTTTCCTGTTCTGTGGGATCTTGCCCTGGCTCTACTTTCAGGACACCCTGGTACGGAGCTGCTCCTGCGTTCTGGAGAATGCCAACCTGATCCGAAAAACCATCTTCCCGTCCGAGATCCTGCCGGTTTCCCTGATGGTTTCGAACCTCGCTTTCCACCTGATAAGCGTGGCCGTGCTGCTCGTCGTACTGCTCTGGATGGGCCTGCTGAAGTGGACGGTCGTCTTGATTCCTCTGTTTCTGATCCCGTTAATGATTCTCTGCCTGGGCCTCGGTTGGATCCTGGCCTCGCTCCAGGTCTTTCTCCGAGATACCCTCCAGGTCCTTTCGGTGGCCCTCATCTTCTGGTTCTGGTTTACACCGATCTTCTACTCCGTAGAAATGGTTCCGAAGGCTTTTCGTCCCCTTCTTCTGTTCAACCCGCTGGCCGCGGTCGTAGAAGGTTACCGGGGCTGCCTCCTGGAGGGGAATTTGCCGTCACTTTCGGGGTTAGGCCTGATCTGGATTTGGGCGATTGCGGCATTCGTGGTCGGCGGCTTTGTCTTTCGCAATACCAAACGGGAATTTATCGATGTCCTCTGACACGGCGATCCGACTTCGACAGGTTTCGAAGAGCTACCCGCTCTACGATCGGCCGAGTCAAAAACTGGCCGAGTTGCTGACCCTGCGCAAGCGCCGCTTTCATCGGGAGTTTTGGGCACTCCGCAAGGTTGATCTCGAAGTCTCGCCGCGGACGACCCTGGGAATCGTCGGACCGAACGGTTCGGGTAAGAGCACGCTGCTGCAGATCGTAGCCGGGATTTTGCGCCAGACCGAAGGTGACTGCCAGGTCCGTGGAAATGTTGCCGCACTTCTGGAACTGGGCGCCGGATTCAACCCGGAGTTCACGGGGCGGGAAAACGTGTTCATGAACGGGGCAATCAATGGGATTCGCAAGGAGGGGATGGAGGCGCGATTCGATGATATCGTCGAATTTGCCGAGATCGGCGATTTCATTGACCGGCCCGTTAAGACCTATTCGAGCGGAATGTTCGTCAGGCTGGCATTCGCGGTTGCCATTCACGTCGATCCCGACATCCTGCTGGTGGACGAAGCCCTCGCCGTCGGCGACCTGATCTTTCAGCACCGGTGCATCAACCGGATCAGGCAGATGAAGAAGGATGGCAAGACGATTCTTTTCGTCACACACGATCTTCAGGCGCTGGCCCAGTTCTGCGACCGTGCAATTCTCCTTGACCAGGGGGAACTGAAGGAAGACGGAACCCCGGAAGCGGTCATTCATGCCTACCATGCGTTGATCTTCGACCGGGAACGGAAGCGGGCCGGCCAGGGGGAAGACTGGATCAGCCTCGACGAGGACGAGGCCCTCCCGATGATCCGAACGGTACCGTACGTCCACAACCGGTTCGGAGAAGGGAATGCCGAGATCATTGGAGTCATCCTCCACACCTCCGACGGACGGGTAGTCAGCGAAGTCCGGGCCGGAGAGCAGTTGAATCTTCTGGTAACCGTGCGATTCAGGAAAGCCGCCGAAAACCCGATTATAGGGGTCACTTTCCGCGACCGCATGGGGATGGAGGTCTGTGCCACCAACACCTCGTACGAGGGGGTCTCGCTGCCCAAGGTCGCTGCCGGCGAGACAGTTACGGTCGGGTTCGACTGGACGGTTCCCAACCTCAGGCCCGGGAGTTACTCCATCTCACCTGCCGCGGCCCGAGGCAACATCTGGGAACATACGGTCGAGGACTGGATCGACAATGCGTACATCTTCAATATCGTCGATACCGGCCTGGTTTACGGCCTCATGAGGGTTCACTTTGACGTGCGGTATCGGCGTTTCCAGGCCGAGTCGGCTGTGCGGGGCCCAGCGGCAGGTTAGGCTGGACCGGGTTGTAGCGGACCGACTCTCCTGTTTTTCCGTGACGAATCGCCGCAGCAAGGCATTGGAGAAAGGTCTTTCCCTGCTGAAAGCGTCCCTGAGGGCCATAAAGGGCGATGATGCGCTGAATCAGGCGACTTCGCCGGGGCCTCAAGTTTCTGTGCGCTAAATAGTCGTCGAGGAATTCGGCGGCGCTGCCCGAATGTGTCGATCCCTCAATCGGAAAGGGAAGGGAGGCCAGGAGCTGAATCAGATCTCGTGCCGCGAAGAAATCGTGAACCGGCCTCAGCGACCCGCCGATATGTTTCGCCTTTTCCAGGTCGACCAGGATGACGCGTGCATTCTCCGGATCCTCCATTCCCCGCAGCAAGACGTGGCGCGACTTGAGATCTCCGTGAATGAAACCGGCATTGTGGAAAGCCGCAATCTGGCGGGCCACGGTCGAGGTGACGGCACGGTTCAGGGGTGCCCACTCGTGAATTTGAAAAACATGCCGGCCGACCGACGGGAGTTCCGCAACCTGGAGGATCTCGCGGGCGACCAGGAAACTGTCCCAGTTCAGGAATTGCCGGCGGGGCTTGAGGGCGGCGAACACGTCCAGCGTCGCGAAGCCTCGGTCCTGCAGTCGACGGGCAATTCCCATGATGTGAAAAGCGTATGTCGTTCGCAGGGAACGGCCAAAGGAACGATTCCTGAACAGGTAGAGAAAGCAGTTTTGCGGGATGCCCTCCACCTCGATCGACACGCGAACGATCAGCCGGCCCCGGCAACGCAGGAGCAATTCGCCTCCCTTGCAGGTTTCAGCAGAGCCCAGGTCGCCGAGCAGTCCAATGGGCAGACGCAAAGACGGGTCGAGCCAGCCAACGTACTTTCCATCTGCAAATCGCTCCAGCGCCATCTCTCCTCATCTTACTGAATTCGGGTTACAGGTGTGCTAAATTTCCTGCTACGTGTGGATGTGAGCGCCGTTATCGTCAACTGGAACAGCAGAGATTACCTGGCGCAACTCCTGGATTCGCTTGAGCCATTCCACGATCGGCTGCGGCAGGTGATCGTCGTTGACAATGGATCGGCTGACTCGAGCCGGCAGGCAGCGGCCGGGCGGCCGTGGGTTGAGCTCATCCGGAACGAACACAACCGGGGTTTTGCTGCCGGCGCGAACCAGGGTGTCCGCTCGGTGCAGGCTGAGTTTTTCGCCCTGCTCAACCCTGACGTTCGGGTTTCCGAAACCGTGCTGCGGGGCCTGTGCGAGGCGCTGGAACGCTCTCCGGAAGCCGTTATCGCTTGTGGCTCTCTGATTGGCGAAGATGGTCGTCCCCAGACCGATTTTCAAATCCGCAAACTGCCAACCGTCCGCAGCGTTATAGGCGATGCCCTGTTCTTTGATGAACTGTTCGAGCGGATCGGTGTCTCGGCCCGGGAGACTCCTGCCGGCGGGCCTGTAGAACAACCCGCCGCGGCATTTTGGGTTCTCCGGAAGTCGGCGTGGGACCAGTTGGCCGGTTTCGACGAAGAGTTCCAGCCGGCCTGGTTCGAGGACGTGGACTTCTGCCGGCGCGCAATCGACCGGGGATTCCAGATCCTTTGGTTTCCTGAATGGGAGGCGATTCATCGGGGTGGGATTTCACTCGACGTGATGGATTATCACCGCTTCGTCCGGATCTACTACCGTAACCTTCTCCAGTACTGGAAAAAGCACCACCCCCGGTCGCTGCCGCTGATTTGGCTTCCGGTGAAGATCGGAGTCCTGACCCGGCTCGTTCTGGCGGGCAGAACCAGCCGGAGAGCACGTTGAGGCTGCCATGAAACCTGCTGGTGATTCTCCACTCCTGGTCAGCCTCGTAACTCACAACGACGAGCCCTACATTGCGAGGTGCCTGGAGGCCCTGGCAGACCAGAGCCTGAAAGCGCGGATCAAGGTCCTGGACAACGCTTCGGAAGATGGGACCGTGGTGGTCGCTCAGAGGTACGGGGCCGCGGTCGAAAGGTCTCCCTGGAACCTGGGCTATTGTGGAGGGCATAACTGGAATCTGCGGGGTGAGAAGTTCGAATATGCCTTGCTTATGAACGCCGACGTCATCTTGTCATCGGGTTATGCCGAGACCCTGGTCAGGCGATTGATCGAAGTGCCCCAGGCGGGGTTGGCGGGAGGAAAACTCCGCCGTATCGACCAGTCAGGGAACCTCGTCTTAGGAGAACAGGGGCCCCTTCTCGACAGCACCGGAATTTACTTTACGCCGTCACTGCGCCATTTTGACCGGGGCAGCAACCGCCCCGATACCGGCCAATACGACAAGGCGGAATTCGTATTCGGGATTACCGGAGCCGCACTGCTCTGTCGCCGCCAGTTCGTTGACGACATTCGGGTCGAAGGAGAGTTTCTCGACGAGGACTTCTTCGCATACCGGGAGGACGCCGACCTGGCCTGGCGGGCTCAACTCAGGGGCTGGAAGGCCCTTTACGAACCGGGCGCCGTCGGCGGACATGTTCGCCAGGTCTTCCCAAAAGGTCGGAGCAGGATGAATCCGGTAGCCAACTATCACTCGGTGAAGAACCGGTTCCTGATGAGGCAAAAGAACATAGATGCGGCTGTGGCCCGCCGGTGCTTCCCGTACATGTGGCTGCGGGACCTCGCCATTCTGACTTACGTGCACACGAAAGAGCGGAGCTCGTTGGCGGCCTTGCGCGAAGTGGAATGCCTCAACTTGCGGACCGAAGGCAAGCGCCGCCAGATCCAGTCAAACCGACGGGTGCCCCCGAACGAAATCGCCCGGTGGTTTACCTTCACCCCCAGATCTCAGTCAATTCCCAGGTAACAGGGCACCAGATCTTGGATCTTAAGATGTTTCAGGCCAGCCTGAGATTTGGATCCGCGGGGAGGTTCCAAGGGTCCCGTTCGCCGTTGCGGAGCCGGAGGAAGGCGGCCGCTGCGATCATGGCCGCGTTGTCAGTCGTCAGCGACGGACGGGGGCAATAAACCGGGATGCCTCGGGCAGCAAAGTGGTCGGTCATGCGCCGGCGGAGGGTTTGATTGCAGGAAACCCCGCCCGAAATGTGAATGGATCGGGCCGGGTGCTGTTCCATCGCCCGGTCCGCCCTGTCGATGAGCTGATCGATTACGGCTTTCTGGTAGGACGCCACCAGGTCCCTAACCGGGCCGGGGAGATCATCGGGTGACTCGAACGGTTCTTCGAGACGGGGAATTCGATTCGAACGGGCATACCGGATAGCGGCCGATTTAAGGCCGCTGAAGCTGAAGTCGAGGCGGTCGTTGGTGGTCCGGGCCATCGTGAAATTGACGGATCCTGGGTCGCCATGGCGAGAGATTTTCTCAATAGCGGGTCCACCCGGGTAGCCCAGGCCGAGGTGCTTGGAGAGCTTGTCGAGGGCTTCACCGGCCGCATCGTCACCGCTCCGGGCAAGCAGCTCGTAATCCCCGATATCGCGAAGGAAGTAGAGATTGGTGTGCCCGCCGGACACCACCAGGGAGAGGGCAGGAAGCTCGACGTTGGGGTGATCAAGGAAAACCGAGTAGATATGTCCCAGGAGGTGATTGACTCCCAGAAAAGGGCACCCCCGGGCGTAGGCGGCGGCCTTCGCGAATGCCAGGCCGACCAGGAGTGCTCCCACCAGCCCGGGGCCCTGGGTGACCGCGACGGCTTCGATCTCTTTCCAGTCCATCTCGGCGCGGATCAGCGCCTGTTCGACAACGTAGGCGATGTTGTCTACGTGCTCGCGACTGGCCAGTTCGGGGACCACCCCTCCGTACTCCCGGTGGGTCGCCACTTGAGATGCCACCACGCTGGACAGGATCTCTCGCCCGCCCCGGACCAGGGCCGCCGCCGTTTCGTCGCAGCTGGACTCAATTCCAAGCACGATCATTTCGGGTCGTCCTTTTCCCGGTAGAGAGCAGCCAGGGACTCTTCGTAGGGCGCCCGGGCGACTCCCTCTTCCGTTATGATCGCTGAGACCAGTGCACTTGGAGTGACGTCAAAGGCGGGGTTCTCGACTTGGATAGATTCGGGCGCTACCCGCTTTCCGTTGATGCTGGTGACTTCGGCCTCGGGCCTCTGCTCGATAGGAATGTCGGCCCCGGTTGGAGTCTCCAGGTCAATGGTCGAGAGGGGAGCCGCCACGTAAAATGGAATGCCGTGCTGGCGGGCGAGAACTGCGACTGTATAAGTTCCGATCTTGTTGGCAACGTCACCGTTGCGGGCGATCCGGTCGGCTCCTACCACGACGGCCTTGATTCGGCCGGCTTTCATGAAGTAGCCGGACATGTTGTCGGTGATCAGGGTGCAGGGGATCCCGTCTTTCTGCAGTTCCCAGGCGGTTAATCGGGCGCCCTGGAGAAAGGGGCGGGTTTCGTCGGCAAACACCTGAATTGGCTTTCCAGACTCGACCGCCGCGCGAATCACTCCGAGCGCGGTGCCGTATCCGGCGGTGGCCAGGGCTCCCGCATTGCAGTGGGTGAGGACGGTCGATCCAGGTTCGAGGAGTTCCTGTCCGTGATGTCCCATCCGTCGGTTGATTTCGATGTCCTCGGCATGGATGGCCCGGGCTTCCGCGACGATCAGTCGCTGGATCTCGGCCAGATTCGCCTCGCGTTTCGACTCAAACAGGGCACTCATCCGCTCGATCGCCCAGAAGAGGTTGCGGGCTGTCGGACGGGTCCGGGCCAGGGTTTCACAGCTTGCCGGGAATTCGCGGTTCAGCTCTTCCCGACTGGAACAATTCTTCGCACCCAGCGCAACACCCATCGCTGCGGCGACTCCGATCGCCGGAGCCCCCCGGATCACCATCGTCTTGATGGCGT
The DNA here is from genome assembly GCA_963777605.1 of uncultured Acidobacteriota bacterium. Taxonomy (GTDB): domain Bacteria; phylum Acidobacteriota; class UBA6911; order RPQK01; family JAPXNP01; genus CAVZRV01. The sequence goes on along the minus strand of CAVZRV010000011.1, from coordinate 124,081 downwards.
CCGCCACCTCGTCCACGGTGCGATACGTGTTGTAGACCTCCTCGGTCGGGAGGAGTCGCTGGTCGATCATGACGACGCCGTCATCGGTCCATTCGATTGTTCGGATCATGGCGGCAGTTTATATCATCTCGAAGGGCGGGTTACTTGTCCGCCATCCGCTGAATCTCTGGTGGAAGTGCGAATTTCTCCGGCGGGATCGGGACGTTCTGCTCGATCGAGTCAACCTGGAACTCGAAGGAGAACTGCGGAGTTTTCACCTGAAGCCGGTAGGGCTGCTTCAGGGCGCCCGTCTCCCGGTAGTCCAAGACGTCGGTTTGGGCCTTCGTTCCACCCTGGATTCCGATCATGCGGACCAGAAGATGAGTGGTGTTGTTGAAGAAGACAACCAGGTTGGCTCCCGTTTCAGGGGTGAAGGTGACCTGGGTGCAGGGTTGGCCACCGATCGTTTCTTGACCTGTTATCTCGGCGGTCTTGTAGTATTTTTTCCAGTCCACGAGCGGGTCGATTTCGGCGCCTCGAAGGGCGGCGAGTCGATCCTCGCCGGTGAGAATCTGGGGCCCGCTCATGGGGTGGATCTGCCAGGCGATGTCGCCGTTGACTCCGTTGGAGGCCGGAGCTGCCTCGGAGAAGTTGATGTACATGTAGGACTTGTCCGGCGGCTCGAGGCAGGTCTCAAACGGGGCGTAGATTCCCATGTCGGGTAGCGCGAAGGTCCCCTTCGTGACCTGGGTTCGGACTTTCTCGATCGCGGCACGCCCGCCGATCGCCTCAATGTATTGGTTGATCACGGTTTGTGCATCCTCCGCCGCGAGGCAGGGGACGGAAATCGTGATGAGAAGGAACAGGCTCAGCGGCAACGACTTAGTGACCTTCATCGGCATCTCCTGGTTCTGGGATAGGGAAAAGCTTCCACTCTTCGAACCCGCGTGTCAATTTCGAATTTTATGCCCAGTTGGCAACCAACTGAGGCAGAAAGGCCGCTGAAGGGCTAGAATGTTGAGCCATGAATGAGAGGTCGGTCCTGGTAACCGGAGCAAGTGGAGTGCTCGGATGGAATTTCTGCCGGTTCCTCCAGGAAGAAACAGAATGGATAGCAGTCGGTACCTATCACCAGAACCGGCCCCAGTTCCGCAGGGTCAGGGTGGCGGAATTGGACCTGCTCAAGCCACGGTCTTTCCCGGGCGTCATCAAGGATGCCGCTCCCGACGTAGTCGTTCACTCTGCCGCTGTTACCCTCCCGGATGAATGCGAGAAGGATCGCCCGAAAGCGTACGCAGTCAACGTGACCGCCACGCACCGCTTGCTTGACACTGCTCCGCCGGAGAGCCTGTTTATCTATATTTCGACCGATCTGGTGTTTGACGGCGAAAAGGGAAACTACACGGAACTGGATGAGCCGAACCCGGTCAATTACTATGGGGAGACCAAGATTCAGGCAGAACAGTTGGTGAGAAAACGGCCCCGTTCCGTGGTTGTAAGAGTCGCCAAACTGTTCTCCCACGGGAGCCCGTTCCATTCCTGTTTCACGAACTGGATGCGAGAGCACATGGTGACCGGACGGCAATTGCGCCTGTTCAAGGATCAGTACCGTACTCCTGATCTCCGTGCGTGACGTCTCGCGGGGACTGGTCCGGATGGTCGAGCGAGGACCCGCTTCGGACCTGTATCACCTCGGCGGTCCGGAACGGCTCAGCCGATACGAGTTCGGCCTCGCCTACGCCGAGGTCTTCGGACTGCCCGTCGATACGATTGTGCCGGTCTCAATGGCGGACGTCGGGCTGGTGCCGCGCGGGAAGGACTGCTCACTGGATTCGACGCGAATCAGTGAGGATATCGGCTTCAAACCGCTGCCGCTGAAAGCAGGGTTGGCCGAACTCATGGAGTATGAGTCGGTTTAAGAAAGATGGGGCAGGGCTCCGAAGCAGCCCTCCCTGCACTACGTCCAGGGGAGGTCAGGGTAGTGCTTACATTCCCTCTATTTGCGGGCTGGGGCAGGAGGTTAATGTTTTGAGAGAATCTTTTCAGAACTAACATAATTTCATGGAAGAAGTTCGTCGACTTTACCCTTACGTCAGGCCCTATCTGTCGCTCGTGATCGTGGCGGGAGTGCTGCTGATTCTGAGCGGCTTCCTCGAAGCCGTCATCATCATGCTGCTGGCCCCGATTTTCGACCAACTGGCTCCGTCGGTTCCTTCCGCATCGACGGGCTCTGGCAAGTTTGCCTTCCTGCAGGGACTGCTGGGGCTGCACGGCGATTCCTACCTGGTCAAGATCGCGACTCTTTCTGGTCCTCTTCTCGCTGTTCAAGGGTGTTTTTCTGTACATCGCCGACTACACGATGAATATCAGCGGCGAACGGCTCGTGGCCACGCTTAGAAAGGAGATGTACAGTCACCTGCTGGACCAATCTCTGGCCTTTTTTTCGCGGTTTCCAACGGGCAAACTGATGGCCCGGGCAATCACCGACACCGAACGGGTGCAGGAAGCTGTTGGAAAACGCTTGACCGATTTCTTCCGGCAGATCTTCCTGCTTCTCTTTTTCCTGGCTCTGGTCTTTTATTCGGACTGGAAGTTGGCCCTGCTCTCCTTTGCAATTGCTCCGCTCGTACTGGTCATCACGCTGCGGCTGGGACGCCGGATCCGCCGGGACAGCATTCGCTCACAGGAGAACCTGTCGGACATTTCACACACGCTGCAGCAGAGCATTTCGGGCCAGAAAATCGTCAAGGCATTTGTCGCAGAGGATTTTGAGCGCAGCCGTTTTTCCCGCATGGTCGATCGGCTGGTTCATTCCAACCTGAAGATCGCCCGTGTCAACGCGCTGGGCTCTCCCCTGATCGAGTTCATCGGCTACGTGGCCTTTGTGCCCTTTCTTCTTTACTTCAACTATAAGTTGAGCCAGGGGTTCACGCTGAGCGCTTTCGTGGTTTTCGTGGCTGCTCTTTTTCGACTCTACGAACCGATTCGAAAGCTGTCGCGGATGCACCTTCACTTTCAGCAGACCCTCGCCTCGGCGCATCGGATCTTTGAAGTGCTGGATACGCGGATCGAAGTGAAGGACCGGGCCGACGCGGTTACGCTTCCCCCACTCGAGAGGAGTATCCAGTTCGAGGGCGTCGACTTCTCCTACCCGGAAGGGGGCGATATCCCGGTTCTTCGGGATGTGAGCCTGGAGATCCGAAAAGGAGAGATCGTGGCCCTGGTCGGGATGAGCGGTGCTGGCAAGAGCACGCTGGTCAACCTGATTCCCCGCTTCTACGACGCGACCAGGGGACGGATCCTCATTGACGGGGTGGATGTCTCTACTGCCACGCTGAGTTCCGCTGCGGTCGCAGGTTGCCCTGGTGACCCAGGACACGTTCCTCTTCGACGACACGATCCGCAATAACATTGCCTACGGTGCCGCCATCGAGAGACTCGAAAACGTCCAGGAGGCCGCACGCGCCGCTTTCATCGACGACTTTGTTCAGGGTCTGCCCGACCAGTACGAGACGGTGATCGGGGAGAGGGGTCACCGGGTCTCGGGTGGCCAGCGTCAGCGCATCGCCATCGCCCGCGCGATCCTGAAGAAAGCACCGATTCTGATTTTGGACGAGGCGACTTCGGCTCTCGATTCCGAGTCGGAACGGCTGGTCCAACAGGCATTTCACAACCTGATGATGAATTGCACCACGCTGGTAATTGCCCATCGACTCTCAACCGTCCGGGCGGCTGACCGGATCGTGGTCCTGGATCGGGGGCGAATCGTGGAACAGGGCAGCCACGAAGTCCTGATGTCCCGTTCCGGAATGTACCGGCGGCTTTACGAACTTCAATTCTCCGATGTGCGGATGCCGATTGAAAACGGCCTGGAGGTGACGAATTGAACAGCATGACAGGTTTCGGCCATGCCGAGCGCTCGCTGGACGGACTGAATGTAACGGTGGACATCAAGACGGTGAATTCCCGGTTTCTCGATCTCAAGATCCACATGTCTCGGGACTGGCTCGAGATCGAACCCTTGCTCAAGGCGGAGATTCAGCGTTTTCTCACCCGTGGACGGATCGACGTTTTCGTCGACGTCCAGGCGAACCTGCCCCAGTTGCTCAAAGTGGACGAGGCCATCGTCGAGGGGTACATCACCGCCGCCGACCGGTTGCGCGCGTTGGGGGCGGCCGGAAGCCTCTCGGTTGAGGGGTTGCTGGGTCTTCCGGGTGTGGTGGTTCGGAGCAGCCTCTCGTTAGATCTCTTGCGCGAACCTCTACTGGAGACCCTGCGTGAGGCGCTGGGGCGGTTGGCTGAATCCCGGCGGGTCGAGGGGGCGGCCCTGGAGGAGGACATCACGAAGCACCTTGACTGCCTGGAGAATCACGCCAAGACTGGGGCTTCTGCAGCGGGCCGGATTCGCGAGCACTACCTGGAGCGGCTCAGGAAACAGATCTCTGCGCTGGCCGCGGAGGTAGAGATTGACGAGCGCCGTTTGGCCCAGGAAATCTTCTTTTATGTTGAGCGATCCGACATCTCGGAAGAACTCGCGCGGCTCGCCAGTCACATTGAGCGGTTCCGTCACTACCTCGCCCAGCCCGGTGAGGACTCGGTTGGAAAGAATCTCGATTTCCTCTGTCAGGAAATCCACCGGGAAGTGAATACGATCCTTTCCAAGTCGAGCCTGGTTGACCTGACGTCCACCGCGGTGGAGGCGAAAGCCGAGATCGAGAAGATTCGGGAGCAAGTGCAAAATGTCGAATAAGGGGAACCTCCTGATTCTGAGTGCCCCGTCTGGTTCGGGCAAGACCAGCCTGGCCTTGAGGGTGGTGCCCCAGCTCAAATCGATCCGTTTCTCGGTCAGTCACACCACGCGGGGAATGCGGGGTGGCGAAGAGAATGGCAAGGAGTATTTCTTCGTCTCCGAGGAAGAGTTCCGAAGAATGATTGAGGAAAACCGCTTCCTCGAGTGGGCCCAGGTCTACGGCAATTACTACGGGACCAGCCGGGATTTCGTCGAACGGGAACTGGCCGGAGGAACCGACGTGCTCCTCGACATCGACGTCCAGGGAGCGCTCAAGGTCCGAAAGTTGATGCCCGACGCCGTCATGATCTTCGTTCTGCCGCCCTCGTTTCAGGAGTTGGAGAAACGCCTGCGGGGACGGGGCCTCGATGACGACGACGTGATCGAACGCCGACTCCAGATTGCCCGTGATGAGATAAACTCCTACAGGAGATACGATTACGTTATTATTAACCGAGTCTTGGAAGACTCGGTCGAAGAGCTTAAGTCTATAATTAACGCAATGCGCTGCCGGGTTGCTCAGCGACGTGAGGAGTCCGAAGCGATACTGGAATCGTTTCGCCAACCCACTCCTTCAAAGGAGTGACGGCCGGTTCCGGGCTTTTCCGGGTTGACGCTGCTGCACGTTCGGGTGGTGTCACAATTTGAGGATCGGGTCGGGGGGAACTGGACGGCCACTTGGCGGAAGACAGTGACATGGTTGGCCCGGTTTGAGGCCGATAGCGTTCCGGGGACCTTGTTCCGTTGCTGGGTGCTCAGGCAGCCTCTAGCCAGCCGCCGCGAAAAAAATTCAGGAGGATTTAGATTCAATGATTCAGAAAATTCCGAAAGAATATGGGAGCAAGTTCCGGTTCATTCTGGTTGCCGCCGAGCGCGCCAAGCAGCTTCAGAACGGTGCTCCTCCCAAGCTTCAACTGAAATCGAAGAAACCGGCTTACATCGCGATCAAGGAAACCATGGAAGGACTGGTCGAGTGGGAGATGCTCGAGGAAGCCGTTCAATGAACGTGATCCTGGGAGTCACCGGGTGCATTGCGGCTTACAGGGCCCCGGTGATCCTGCGTCTCCTGCAGAAGCAGGGGGTTGCGGTATATCCGGTGATGACCCGGAGCGCTGCCCAGTTCATCGGCCCACTCACCCTCGAGAAGTTGTCGGGTCACCGGGTTATCTGTGAAATGTTCCAGACGCCCGGGGGCGAAATCGAGCACATTTCGCTGGCACGGAAGAGCGATCTTCTGCTTGTGGCTCCGGCAACTGCGAATATTATTGCCAAGTTCGCGGCGGGAATTGCCGACGACTTTTTGAGTACGATCTACCTCTCGACGACAACGCCGGTCGTGGTGGCCCCGGCGATGAACGTGGAAATGTGGCGCCATCCTGCAACCCAGAGAAACCTGGAAGTTCTCCGTCAGCGCGGGGTGCGGGTTATAGAGCCCGGAGTCGGCTACCAGGCATGCGGCGAGTTCGGCGAGGGGCGCCTGGCCGAGCCGGAGTCGATCGCCATCACTGTTTTGGGGATCCTGCAGGGGCAAAAGACGCTATCGGGCCGGAAGATTCTGGTCACTGCCGGGCCGACCGTTGAGGATCTCGACCCGGTTCGGTACGTTTCCAACCGCTCCTCGGGGAAGATGGGTTTCGCGATTGCCGAGGAAGCGGCCCGTCGGGGAGCTGAAGTGACCCTGGTCGCCGGGCCGGTGGCATTGCCCGATCCGCAGGGAGTAACGGTTGTTCACGTTCGGTCGGCGGACGAGATGCACGCCGAGGTGCTGGATCGCTATGCTGATTTGGACGTGGTTGTCAAGGCAGCGGCCGTGGCCGATTTCCGCCCGGACAGAACGCTCCCGCAAAAGCGCAAGAAGAGCGGCGATTCCTGGTCGCTCGACCTGGTTTCGACCGTAGACATCCTGGCGTCGCTGGGTCGTTCGAAGCGGAACCAGTTCCTGGTCGGCTTTGCCGCTGAATCGGAAAACCTGGTTGAGAACGCAATTCTCAAACTCCACGAGAAGAACCTGGACCTGATTGTGGCCAACGATATTTCATCTGAGGATTCCGGTTTTGATATCGATTACAATCGGGTTGTCCTGATTGGACCCGACGGAATTGTGACCCAGACCGAACGGATACCCAAGAAGGACGTTGCCCGGCTCCTTTGGGACCAGATTGAACAGCGACTCCAGGAGTCGCGACACGTAACGGTCGGCTAAGACGCTTTTTCATCCGGCGGACGAAATCACATGAAGTTCGGTTATGTCTCTATTATTGGTCGCCCCAACGTGGGCAAATCGACTCTTTTGAACGGCCTGCTTGGGACCAAGGTCTCGATCGTCAGCGACAAGCCGCAGACGACGCGGCATCGGGTTCTGGGGGTACGCACGGAAAAGGAATACCAAATAGTATTCGTTGACACTCCGGGAATCCACCGGCCCGGCTTTCGGCTCAACGAGCGCATGATGGCGGAAGTGTATGACTCCATCCGGGAGGTGGACCTGGTGCTGCACCTGGTGGATGCGTCCCAGTCCTACGGCAAGGGAGAACAGTTCGTCGTCGAGATGATGAAGGCTGCAGAACCGCGCAAGTTCCTGCTTCTCAACAAGGTTGACCTGGTCAACAAAGGCAAGCTGCTGCCCAAGATCGAGTTCTACAACGAGCAGGGGATCTACGACGAGATTATTCCCCTGTCGGCGCTGACCGGAGAAAATGTTGACGTGCTGACCGCGGAGATGCTTCGCTATCTGAACGACGGCGATCCGCTCTTTCCGCCTGATTACCTGACGAACTTGAACGAGCGTCAGATGGTCGGTGAGATTGTGCGCGAGAAGGTCCTGGCCCACACTCGCAAGGAACTGCCCTACTCCTCGGCCGTGGTGGTCGAGGAATTCGACGAATCCCGGCGGGAAGAGGGTTTCGTCCGGATCAGGGCCTCGATCCTGGTAGAGAAGGACGGGCAGAAGAAGATCGTGATCGGGCGCGCCGGCCAGATGATCAAGCAGATTGGAATCGAGGCCCGCAAGGACATTGAAGAACTGCTCGAAGTGGGCCGCATATACCTGGAGCTGAATGTGAAGGTCGAACCGGGGTGGCGCAACCGCGGACCCCTTCTCGACGATCTGGGGTTGACGTTGACGTGAGCAATGATAGCGATGACAGGGACCGCCTGTCCGAGCAGCTTTCGTTTTTTGCCGAGATTGGAGTCACCCATCTGGATCTGCGAGAGCAAAAGTCTGCCCCGGACCTGCAAGAAGCGGCGCTGGGTGACCAGCGTCAGCCCGAGGTCGAGGCGACACCCGAAGCAGGCCACCCTACTCTGGAGCTGATCCGGGAGGATTTGGGAGACTGCACCAGGTGCAAGCTGCATGCGGGACGGACCAACATCGTCTTTGGTGTCGGCGATCCCACCGCCGACCTGATGTTCGTGGGAGAAGCTCCGGGAGCGGACGAAGATGCCCAGGGCATCCCGTTTGTCGGGGCCGCGGGGCAGTTGCTCACGAAGATCATCCGGGCGATTGAACTTACCCGGGAACAGGTCTACATCGCCAACATTCTGAAATGTCGCCCCCCCGGCAACCGGGATCCGGAGCCCGACGAAGTCGCCTGCTGCGAACCCTTCCTCTTTAAGCAAATTGAAGTCATCAATCCTATGATCATCGTGGCCCTCGGCAGGTACGCTGCTCAGACACTGTTGGGAAGCAAGGAAGCCATTTCCCGTCTCAGGGGTCGCTATTTTGAGTACCGTGGAAGCCTCCTGATGCCGACATTCCACCCTTCCTACCTGCTCCGCAAACCCGCCGGCAAACGGGAGGTCTGGACCGATATGCAAAAGGTTCGGGACACGCTGAAAGAGCGGGGGAGTTGTTACTACCGATAGGCCCCGGGTCGCGTCGACGAGTCGACCGGTCGGCGGTTGCGAGGATGCCCGTGTCGTTTGTTGATGTTGCCGTCCCCCTGGCGGCTCCCAAGGTCTACAGCTACGAGGTTCCCGAATCACTGGTCCCGGGGCTGAAAATAGGCGTTCGGGTGGTTGTCCCTTTCCAGCGCCGCCACCTGGTCGGCCTGGTAGTGGCTGTCAAAGATTCGGCGGCGACCGCGGGATGTAAATCCCTGATCCGTATTCTCGACCCGCGTCCCGTCCTGTCTCCTCCTCTGATCGAACTCGGAGAATGGCTCGCCGAGTACTACCTTGCGCCCCCGGGGGAAGTCTATCGGGTCATGCTGCCGCCGGGTCTCCTGGCGAAGCAGGCTTCTCCCGACCAGGATCCCAGTGCCTTTTGGCCGGCGGCAACTCTTCGAGGGGTGGTGGAGGTCCATTCCCCGGTAGATCCCGGGACGATCACCAGGAGACAGTTGGACATCCTCTCTAAGGTGTCCCGGATGGAACTTCCCGTGCTGGTTCGTGACCTGGTCGAAGAAGGAGTCGCCTCCCCGCAAACCTTCAGCCGGATGGCGAAGTCGGGACTCCTCCAGATCGAGCCGGTGGAACAGCGCCGCTCGCCGTGGGGAGTCAACAGAATCAACGCACCAACCCGCCACTCCCTGACGTCTGACCAGGAAGCCTGCCTGGAGTCGCTGAGCCGGGACCTGGAAAAGGGGCAGTTCCAGAGCGCCCTGGTCCACGGCGTGACCGGCAGCGGGAAAACGGAGGTTTATCTGAACCTGATCGAACGCACCCTGAAGACGGGGCGGGCTGCCTTGGTCATGGTGCCTGAGATTGGGTTGACGCCCCAGATTTCCCGCCAGTTCCGGAGTTGGTTCGGGGAGAAGGTTGCGATCCTCCACAGCGCGCTTTCGGAAGGAGAACGTTTTGACGAATGGCGCCGGATCCGCCGGGGCGACGCCCGGGTCGCGGTCGGGACCCGCTCGGCAGTTTTCGCTCCGCTCCAGAACCTCGGGCTGATCGTCATCGACGAGGAGCATGACCCTTCCTACAAGCAGAACGAGTCGCCGCGTTACCATGCCCGGGACACGGCTCTGAAGCGGGCTCACCTGGAGAAGGCACTGGTGGTGATGGGGAGTGCAACGCCGCAGCTCGAAACCTACTATGCAGCCGTCCACCGGGGACTTCACCGCTACATCACGATCGGCAGCCGAATTCTGGAACGCCAACTGCCGACGGTCCACATCGTAGACATGCGCAATGAGTTCGAGCGGCACGGGCGCGGGGCGGTATTCAGTCCGCTGCTCCTGGAGATGATCGGTGAGCGGTTGAAACGTCGGGAACAGGTGATCGTCCTTCTCAACCGCCGGGGATATGCCCGTTTTCTTCTCTGCCGCAGTTGCGGTCACACCGAAACCTGCCAATTCTGCAGCATCACTTTAACCTACCACCAGGCGGCGGGAAGGTTGAGTTGCCATTACTGCGGATACGGTCGTTCAGTCCCCGCGCGATGCGCCAACTGTGGCAAGGAGTACATATTCTATGTCGGGGAGGGAACCGAGAAAATCCAGGAGTTGCTGAAGTCCAAGTTCCCGGGAGCCGTGATCGACCGGCTCGACCGGGATTCGGTGCAGCGGAAGGGCAGCCTGGAACGGATCCTGGATCGTTTCTCGGCCCGCAAGACGGACCTCCTGATCGGAACCCAGATGATTGCCAAGGGGCACGATTTTCCCTGGGTGACCCTGGTTGGTGTGCTGGACGCGGAAGCTGGCTTGCGGTTGTCCGATTTCCGCTCGGCCGAGCGGACCTTCCACCTTCTGACCCAGGTTTCCGGTCGGGCGGGACGGGGGGAGCAGCCCGGTGAGGTGGTAATTCAGACCTACTACCCGAATCACTACAGCCTCAAGTATGCCTGCAGCCAGGATTACTTCCCCTTCAGTCGGCAGGAACTCAACCTGCGTCAGAAGTTCCGCTACCCTCCGTTTTCGGCGCTGGCCAACATCCTCGTCCAGGACCGAAACTCAGGTCGCGGTGAGGCCACCTGCCGCAAGTTTGTCGATCTCCTGAAGCACTTCCGGGCAGAGCTTTCGAGTCCGAGCCGTATGCGGATCCTCGGGCCGGCCCCGGCGGCTCTGGAGAAACTCAAGAATCAGTTTCGGTGGCAGATTTTGATCAAGACCACCCATCGACAGGAACTGCACGATGTGTTGGCCGCTTCCTGGAAACAATTCCGGGCAGAGAAAGGTCTCGTGCGGACCCTGACGATCGATATCGATCCACTCAACCTGATGTAGAGAAATGGTGCAGATTTCAGCGACGGTCATCGACCGGATGTTTGAGCATGCCGATCGGGAATTCCCGATCGAGTGTTGTGGCCTGCTCTACGGCAGAGGGAACTTGATCGATCGCCTGCTTCCCTGCGACAATGGGGAACAAAGCGAAGTCGCGTTCTCGATTCCGGTCGCCGAGTTGTTTGACGGCTTTCGTCAGATCCGCTTGTCCGGCAGGAGTCTACTTGGCATCTACCACTCCCATCCCCGAGGGCCAGGACATCCGTCGCGCAGGGACCTGGAGGAATACGAGTATCGTGACGCCGCCTGCTGGATCGTATCTATGCAGAATCGCCTTCCTGTTGTACGCTGTTTTAGGTGGGCTCCCGGTGGATTTGTCGAGGAGTCATTCACCATCGAGGGTCCCGGTTTTGGGTGGCCGGATCCGAAAGACCGATAGGAGGAACTGTTGGACAAGGTCTCCCTTCAGAAGACCGGTAACAACCGTCGTTTATTTGATAGCGTTCGCGATCTGGGCCCGGCCGAATTGATTGACCTGCTGGAACAGGTCGCCCTGCTTCTTCCAGGAGACACGCGCTATCGGCTGAGACGTGTGCTCGCGTCGGCGCGTGGTGCGGACGGCATGCAGCGGGCGCTCAACGTGGTGCTCTCGCAGTGGGAAGGGCTGCGTGCCGAGGAATCGATCCGCATCGCAATGATCGGGCCTGCGCGCACCGGCAAATCTTCTCTAGTAGCGGCCCTGGGCGAGGGAAACCTTGACCAGGTGGCCCGTCTGTTCACGATCATTGATTTGCAGGGGCTCGAAGAGTATCTCGGGTACGGTCGGAACCGTCGGGTTCCGGAAGAGGTGGAGACAGCTGATGTGCTGGTATTTGTGCTTGACGGCAGCAGCGGATTCACCACGGACACGCTTCAATTGCTGCAGCAGTACGCCGGGCTGGGCAAGCCCTTCGTCCTGGTGCTCAACAAGATGGACCGGGTCGAAAAGGAGCGGGTGGCCGTCGCGGAAGCGCGCAGGCAACTCCAAATGTCGGTGATCCCCGTTTCAGTGTTCTGGCCGGACAGCGTCCGGCGGATTCTGAAAGCGATCGTCTCTTCCTGTCCCCGGGCTCTCTATCCGCTGGCCCAGAACCTGCCGGGGTTTCGGAGGAGTATCTGTAAGAGTATCGTCACTCAGGCTGCGTTCGGTTCCGGGCTCATCGGGGCGATCCCGATTCCGGTGGGAGACGTGATTCCGATATCGGCCGTCCAGGTTGGCATGCTTCTCAAACTTGCCCGCGCCCACGGTTTTCGGATCGACCGGGGACGAGCCGGAGAGATCCTGCCTCTTCTGGGCGCCGGTTTGCTGGTTCGGGAAGGCTGCCACCGGCTCAAAAGAGCCTATCCCGAGAAATCCACCCTGCTCTCGATTGCGGTTGGGAGCGGCTGGACTTACACAGCCGGCCTGGCGGCAATCAGCTATTTTGAACGGTTGGCGGGCAGCCGGGACGCTCTCGCGGCAGAGGCCGACCGATATGCCGAACCACTCGGGCGTTAGCCCGCGACAGCAACCCAAGAGGGGAATGAAATGAGTTCTCGAGACGAGGAGAACACGCCAAGACTTCCCGTTCCTGCCGAGATGGTGGATGGGGAACTCTACGAAGAACTCCTCAACCGCTATGAGCGAATGCTGGTGTTTGCGGGTGGGCTGCAGGAGAAACTCAAAAGCCAGAAACTGCTGGCCGAGAAGAATGAGGATCTGTCCGGCGAGAACGATCGCCTGCGGCGAATCGTTTCAGCAGGGGAAGCTTACATCAGGGTTTTGGAGGCATCGCTGCGAGCGATTGGTTTGCCCAAGGCAAGAGGCGAAGCGGATGATCGTCCTCGTGGAGTCACTGCGGAGGATTCGGAATCTTAACCGATTCTTCCCGGTGAATTCATCTGTCTGTAACAGACTTGGCACATTGGTTTGCTAGCCTTTGGGCTTGGGGAGTTGGCTCTCCGCAAAATCCCCAGGGTTGCTGAGGGCCGCCCTCGACGCGGGCGGTGCTTGATGATGCAGAAGATTTTTGTTGTCGACGACGATCCGGATATTCTTGAACTCGTGAGCTTCAACCTGCAGAAGGCGGGTTACGAGTGCTTTACGGAAGCGGAAGGTGCACGCGTCCTTGAGCGCGCCCGGAGATTCTCGCCTGATCTCATGATCCTGGACATCATGCTTCCCGGTATCAGTGGTTTCGATATCCTCAAGCAGGTGCGATCCGAAGCTGAACTGAAGGGCCTGCCGGTAATCATGTTGACTGCCAAAAGCGAAGAGGTAGATCGCGTTCTGGGGTTGGAACTGGGAGCCGACGACTACGTCACCAAGCCGTTTAGCATTCGGGAACTCGTCCTTCGGGTTCAGCGGGTTCTGGAGCGGACCGGTCCTGACGACGCGAGTCCGATTCTCAAGTGCAATGGGATTACGGTGGATTGCGACCGGTACGAGGTCCGGGTGAAAGGCCAGCCCATCCGGCTGACCACAACCGAGTTCAACCTGCTTGCCTACCTGATCAGACACAGGGGGCGGGTTCTGTCGCGGGACCGGCTGTTGGAGCAGGTGTGGGGATATCGCTACGGGGGAACAACACGAACGGTAGACACCCACGTCCAGAGGCTCCGGGACAAGCTGGGAAACGAGGCGAACTGCATTGAGACCATCCGGGGAATCGGTTACAAGCTGGAGCCGACCATCACGCCCGTTAGATACCGGGCCCAGCCTGACTCAATGACTTGACCTTCAGCCCACAAATTGGACAATTCTCCTGAGAAGGCATGATTGTGGACACACCGGCGCGTACGCCGGCCGGCGGTGCCCGGTTTTGGGCACGGCGCCCGATCCCTGTTCGAAGGTGTAACCGTGTCATTCAGGCTAAAAGTACTGGTCTCCTTTCTGTCGCTGGTGATCGTCTCGATCGGGTCGTTTTACTTCTGGGCCAACCATAGTGTCCGGAAGTTCGTTCAGGAGATGATGATTGCCGATCTCGAGCGGACGCTCGAGATCCTGGCTCCGATGATCAACTCCGATGATCCGAACCTGGATGCGGACGTCGATGCACTCTCGCAGCGGGGCCACTTCCGGGTTACCGTAATTGCTCCCAACGGGCGGGTTATCGCAGATTCCTCTTTTTCGGGGGCCGGGCTGGCCGGGATGGAGAATCACTCCGGGCGGCCTGAAGTGCTGGAGGCCTGGGCAACCGGGCGGGGAAGCAGCATTCGGCACAGCACATCGGTACAGGCCGACCTCTTCTACGTCGCCCGCCCGCTCCCCGAAGGGAAAGGGATTCTCCGGCTTTCTCAGAAGCAGCATGACATCGAAGCGTGGTCGATCCGGCTGCGCAGAGCCCTTGCTGTCACAACAGTGCTGTTGATCCTCAGTGGCGGGGTGTTGGGTTGGTTCTTGTCGCGCCGCCTTACCCGCTCTATCGGACTCCTGTCAGATGCGGCCATTCAGATCGGGGGTGGTCATTTCATTCGGGAGATCCCGGTGGCCGGGGAGGATGAAGTCGGTGAACTGGCGCGCCAGATGGAGAGCCTGTCACATCGGCTCGACCACCAGTTGACTCTGCTCGAATCAGAGCGGAACCACCTCACCACTGTTCTCAACAGCATGTCGGAAGGAGTCCTGGTGATCGACCGGGCGGGTCGGGTCGAGGGAACCAATCCAGCATTCAACCAGATGTTCAACGTCACGCAGAATTCGGCCGGGATGCTCCCCCTCGATCTGACCGGGAACACTGCGGTCAGCCACGGGATCGAAGCGGTTCGTCGGGAGTCAGGGCGCCGGGAAATGGAGATTCATGCCTATGACCGTGCCTTTCTGGCCCGATTCGCAACCATTCGCTCGGATGGAGAGACCCGTGGCGTCGTGGTCGTCTTTCATGACATCACTGAACTGCGCCGGCTCGAGGGAGTCCATAAGGATTTCATTTCCAACGTCTCCCACGAACTGAAGACGCCGTTGACTTCCATCCAGGGGTACGCCGAAACCCTCCTCGAGGAACAGACCCTGCCGGCAGTTTTTCGCGGGTTTGCCGAGAAGATTTATCGGAATGCCCGCCAGTTGAGCGAGATGATCGAGGAACTCTTCAGTCTGTCCCGGCTGGAACAGGCCGAAAGACGGTTGCGGCTCCGGGAAGTCCACTTCGATTCTCTGGTTCAGGATGTTGCCGGGGAGTTCCAAGACCAGTTCGAAGACAAGGAACTGGAACTCCGGGTTGAGCGCAAGACCAGGTCAGATCTTTTCCAGGCCGCTGAGGGCTACATCCGCCGGGTGTTTCGGAACCTCATCGAAAATGCGGTCAAGTACACTGAGGACGGTTTGATCACGATTTCCATGGCCAGGAAGGGAGACGAGTTCGTGTTCTCGGTTCGCGACACGGGAATCGGAATCGCTCCGGAGCACCTCGGACGGATCTTCGAACGTTTCTATCGAGTTGACAAGGACCGATCCCGGAGAACTGGGGGGACCGGAATCGGACTGGCCATCGTTAAGCACATCGTGAAACTGCATAATGGCCGGGTCTGGGCGGAGAGCAACATTGGTCAAGGGACCACGATCTTCTTTACCGTTCCCGCAATGGGAGGCGATCTGGGCGGTCCTGGAGGGAACGGGGATCAATGAACCAGCGCTCGCTGCTTGTCATCGAAGACGACAACGACATCATCGAACTCCTTCGTTACAATCTCGAACGTGAGGGCTTTCGAATCCTCACCGCGCAGTCCGGCGAGGTCGGGCTGGACCTCGTGCGAACGGAGTTTCCCTCGCTGATTCTCCTCGACCTGGGTCTCCCGGGGATTCAGGGGCTGGACGTCTGCCGGAGATTGAAGCAACGTTCGGAAACCGCTCTCATCCCGATCGTCATCCTGACGGCCCGCGGGGAAGAGAGCGACATCGTGCTGGGCCTGGAATTGGGAGCGGATGACTACCTGACCAAACCCTTTAAAGTCCGGGAGCTGGTTGCCCGAGTCCGCGCGGTCCTGAGGCGGAGTGACCTGGTGTCGCCCCGCGATCCGGCGCAGGAGTCGATCGAAGTCGGACCGGTTTCGCTCAATCCGGAGCTGCATGAGGCTCGGCTGGGCGGGGATCTGCTCAACCTGACTCTTGCCGAGTACCGCCTGCTTCGGGCGCTGGCCGGGAATGCGGGTCGTGTTTTGACCCGCCAGCAGTTGCTCTCCTCGATCACCGAGGGCAACGTCCACATCACGGAACGAAACGTGGACGTCCACATCCGAGCTCTCCGCCGGAAGCTCGGCCCTGAACGGGAGCTGATTCAAACCGTCCGCGGTGTAGGTTATCGCCTCAGGGAGTTGTAGACGGTGCTTCCCGGTCCTCGATTCGGACATTTTCGGATTCCGTGACCTGGACTGGTTCCTTCACTCCAAAGTACTCGTTGTCGCGGATCACTACGTCGCTTGCGCCCATGACGTAGATTCCGCACGGGGACTGCTCGCCAATGATCTGGTTCCCCTCGATCCGCAAGTTCTGGTGGACGCCGGGCCGGATGAGGCCGGACGCTTTGACGTTGACGGCAATAGCTGCGGCGCCGTTCTGGGTGCCCTCTCCGTAGCCGCAATGGATGATCCGGTTGTAGCGAATCGTCACGTCGGTCGATCCCGGGCCCTCGCTCCAGTCCCCTTCGGCCCCGATGTGAATTCCGGTTCCGGTCGTATTTTCGATCGTGTTGCTCTCGATCAGGACGTGGCGGGTCTTGATCAGAAACGCACGGGCGCGGTGGCTGCGAACCTGGCATCCGCGAATCGTCACCCGGGGCAGGCGAGTCGCGTTGATGAGAAGGTATTCACCGAGGTCGTCCGGGAGTGCCTGGTCCAGGGCCACCCGGCTCCACCACTTCTCTGGGTTGTTCTCGACGGACCGGACTTCTACCACCTTGACGACCCGGAGACTTCCCCGATCGACCAACTCGAGGCGGTCCCCTGGATCTGGATGGTCCAATACCTGGGCGTGGGTGCCGCCCGATGCCCCGACCTTGAGCAGGTAGCTAGCGGCTGTTGCGGTCGGCTCGATCGAGTAATAGTAGTTGTGAATATTGGTCGAGTCGTCCCCCTGCCCTTCGAACTGGCAATTCTCGAATTCAATGAAGCCGGAGCAGGAGGTGAAATGGGTGGCGTCGGTGTTGGTAGACATGACCGAGCCGGCCCGGGGCACTACTCTCAAGTTGTTGAATCGGAGGTTCTCGGAGCGGTGCCCGACGATCCCCATCCCGGGCTGTGAGTGAATGGTGACGTGGTTGAGCACGATGTTTTGGGCTTCCTGGATCAGGATGGCGGGGCGGAAATGGAAGCTGTGCCCCATGAATGCGTAATTGCCGAGCATTTCCTTTGGGCAAGAGGCATTGATGCGCAGCGTTTGGGGCGCGATCAGATCGGACGTCTTCGGATAGGCGAAGCGTCCGACCATTTTGTCAGCTCGGAGGTCCCAGAAGCCGACGCGGGGCGTCGGAATGCCCCGGTTGACCGGATAGAGGGGGCCGAACTTGACGTCAAAGTAGCCGTCGCCCACCTTCACTACGGTCCCGATGCTGTAAGGCGCGCGCTTGTAGTCGATGGTCAGGCCATCCACCGTAACGTTGCGGCAGTTGTCGAGGGAGATCGGTTCCATCCATCCGTCACAGATCAGTTCGGCTCCTTCCGCTTCCACCCTGAGGTCGGTGAAGCGGCTGAAGTCGAGTCCTCGAACGTAGGGGCGATAGGGCCGGAACATTTCCGCCTCCGGGTTGTTCCCGAACTCTCCCTCCATCACCGAGTTCATAAGCGCAACCGCTTCCGCGTCGCGCAGGTCGTACCTCCCCCGGGGGAATACGATCGTGACGTTCCCGGTATCACGCAATTCGTCGAGCATCACGCGCAGTGCCGGCAGATCGTTCTTCCCGTCGCCCGGAACCGCACCGTAGTCGAGTACCGAAACCTTTCTCTGCTCCCAGTTGGAGCCGCTCGCGGCATCGCCGGAAAGCGTGATCAGCGGGGACAAGAGGAGAGCCAGTAGAAGATTCGCGCACTGGACACTTTTTCGTCTCACAGAGTTCCTCCAGGGTTCGACAGAATTCGCCGTGCTGCGGTGAAGACTTGAGCAGGTTCGATCCGCTTCATGCAGATGTTGTCCCGGCAAGCCTTCATTGCAGGGGTGTCGTAGCAGGGCGCGCAGGGAACGCCGCTGGACAAGACGATGACCGGGCTCCGGTTCGAGATCGGCTGAACCTGGTGAAGTTTGGCCGGACCCCAGAGGACCACGAGTGGAGTCCCGACGGCAGCCGCCATGTGGGCTGGTCCCGAGTCGACCGAAATGAACAGGTCGACTTCGGCGATCAAGGCGGCAAGCTCCAGGACAGATGTCGTCCCGGCGGCCACTCGCAGACGTGAATCATCGATGCTTGGTGCCGCGATCCGCTCGGCTTCCGCACGATCTTCCGGAGAGCCGGTCACGATGACGCCGGCTCCCGATCCGAGAAGGAGCTTTACCAGTTCCTGGAAGGCGGCCGTCGGCCAGCCTTTCAGCCGCTCGGCCTGGTCCGCCTTCTTCTGGGCGGGGCCGTAGCCGGGGTGGATCGCTACGATAGGATGGGGGAGACCATCGAGCAGTTCCTGCGCACGGCTTGCACTCCTTGGGGGGAAGTAGAGTTCGGCGTCCAGCCGCCTCTCTTTCCAGTCCTCAAATCCTGCCGCCCTGAGGTTGTTGGCGGCGCTGTGGATCTTCGGATCGGACGGGGTCGTGTGAAATCCCACGATCTGCTTCAACCCGGCGTGGTTCAGGAGCTCCAGGTAGCGGGGGGCACTCTCGAGGACCACGCCGCATTGGTAGCCGGCCTTCCTTAGTTCTGCTACCAGTCGCCACTTCTCGGGAGAGAGCCAATAAGGGAAATTTCGTTGTTGCAAAGAGAGGACGCGATCCAGGTCGGGGTGAAACTCGAGCAGGGGGGCTGCCGAAGCAGAGGCGAGAAAGTCGATCCGGGCGTTCGAGTTCGTTTGTCGAATCGCACGTATCACCGGTGTCGCCATCAGGGTGTCACCGAGCGCCCCGATCCGTGCGATCAAAATCCGCCCCTGCCCGCCTTCTCCTCGCTGCTCAATCCCTCCCGACACTCTCGCCGCGCCTCCGTCGCTCCTATTCTAGCGTCCCGAGTCAGAAATGCGCAGGTGTATGCCAATTTCAGACTCGGCACGCCAGCGCCAATCCGTGGCGGGATCTTCCGCCCACCTTGCCACGAACCTCGGGACTTTCTACTATTCAGCTTGGATATCATGTGAAACCACAATGCGATAAAGGAGACGAACGCAATGAGCTATCTTCCGTCCGAAGATCGATATGACAACATGCACTACCCTCGCTGCGGACGCAGCGGGCTGAAGCTGCCGGTTATTTCTCTGGGCCTCTGGCACAACTGGGGCGGAGTTGACCCGCTTGAAAATGGCCGGGCCATGCTTCGGCGGGCCTTCGACCTGGGGATCACCCACTTCGACCTGGCCAACAATTACGGGCCGCCTTACGGATCTGCGGAAGAGAGTTTCGGACAGATTTTCAGGAAGGATTTCGTCCCCTACCGGGATGAACTGGTGCTCTCGACGAAAGCCGGTTGGGACATGTGGCCGGGTCCATACGGCGACTTCGGTTCCCGAAAGTACCTGATCGCCAGCCTGGATCAAAGCCTCAAACGGATGGGTGTCGATTACGTGGACGTTTTTTACCATCACCGGCCCGACCCCGAGACGCCGCTCGAAGAGACTATGGGAGCGCTCGATTTCGCGGTGCGCAGCGGACGGGCGCTCTACGTCGGAATTTCGCAGTACGACGCCGAGAGGACCCGGGAAGCCTGCCGTATTCTGCGCGACCTTGGTACTCCCTGTCTGATACATCAGCCCCGCTACAGCATGTTCGACCGCTGGATTGAGGACGGTTTGACCGGCGTTTTGGAGGAGGAAGGTGTCGGCTGCATCGTCTTCTCTCCCCTTGAGCAGGGCCTCCTGACCGACAAGTACCTGAAAGGGATTCCCAAAGATTCCAGGGCCGGGAAATCCTGGGGCTACCTCAGGCCAGAACATGTAACCGACGAGAAGATGGCGAAGGTGAGCCGCCTGAACGAGATCGCAAAGGGGCGGGGTCAGTCTCTCGCCCAGTTGGCCATTGCCTGGGTCTTGCGCAAGCCCGTCGTAACCTCCGCCCTGATCGGAGCCAGTCGAGTCAGCCAGATCGAAGAACTGGTCGCGACGCAGGACACCATCCACTTCAGCGAAGACGAGTTGCAGGCGATTGACGAGGCCATGGAATCCGCCGGCTGAGTTCGTGCCGGGAGGGGGGGGCTGGAGACTCGATGAGCAAGCAGCGGCTTTTTGCCAGGTTGGATCTCCACGGCGAAATCGTGGAAGCGCCGTCGCGGATGTGGATTCTGGGACGGCGCCGCCAGCTCGTGCTGCGGAACCTCCTGACGGCGCTGGGTGCTGCAAAGAAACACCCGCGGGTTTCGAAAGTCCTCGTCGTCGTGAGGTCCCTTGAGGCGGGCTGGGGCCAGATCGATGAACTGCGTTCGGCTTTTCAGGCGCTCCGAAAAGCAGGGAAGGAGGTCCTGGTCTACCTCGAGAGCGGGGGCGACAATCGGTCGCTCTACCTGGCGTCGGCGGGCAGCCGGATCCTGATTCCTCCCTCTGCTTCGGTCGAACTGGTCGGAATCAGATCGGAGAATCTGTACCTGCGAGACTTCCTCGATTCAATCGGAGTCTTGCCTCAGGTGATCAGCATCGGCGACTATAAGTCCGCCGGAGAGTTCCTGAGCCGGTCCGGGATGTCGGAGTCCAACCGCGAGATGGTGACCTCGATTCTGGAGGACTACACCCTCCGCCTGGTGGAAGGCCTTGCAGAGCAGCGAAGCCTTGAACCGGGCCTTGTGCGGAGCCTGATCGACGACGGGCCTTTCTCGGCGCAGCGCGCAACCCGCGAAGGTCTGGTCGATGAACTCGTGTACGAGGATGAACTCGAGCATCGGTTGAGTTCGGAATCTCCCTCACTGGATAAAGTGGACGTCCGAAAACTGGCTCCGCGGATGGGGCTGATCCGGAGATTGCTTCAGTGGCGCCGTCCCCG
This sequence comes from uncultured Acidobacteriota bacterium, assembly GCA_963777605.1. Classification (GTDB taxonomy): domain Bacteria; phylum Acidobacteriota; class UBA6911; order RPQK01; family JAPXNP01; genus CAVZRV01. The sequence goes on along the minus strand of CAVZRV010000011.1, from coordinate 103,041 downwards.
GATCGCCCAGATCGTCGTGAACGGGGTAATCTCCTACGGTGAAACCCGTGGCGGGCCGGGTCCGATGAACGTGGCCGGTTCAGCTGACTTGATCGAACTGGTCCGGTCGGCGCGGAAGTCAAAACGGGTCAAGGCGGTCCTGGTCCGGGTCAACAGCCCGGGTGGTTCCGGGCTTGCCTCTGATCTGATCTGGAGAGAACTCAAGCTTACCGACAAGAAGAAGCCGGTGATCGTGTCTCTCGGCGACACTGCCGCCAGTGGAGGCTACTACATTGCCGTTGCAGGTCGGCGCATCTTCGCAGATCCGGGAACCTTGACCGGGTCGATCGGGGTCATTGGCGGCAAGCTCAGCTTCCAAAACCTGTTTGCCCGTCTCCGCGTCAGGGTGGACGGCGTGGAGACCGGACGCCACTCTGGCTACAGTTCACCGAGTCGCCCCTTCACCGATCGTGAGGAGGAGATCCTGAGGGAGCAGATGAATGACTTCTATGAGTCGCTCTTTCTCGCCAAGGTAGCCGAGAACCGGCGAATGGCTGTGGACGACATCCGGCCGCTGGCCGCTGGCCGGGTCTGGACTGGTGCCCAGGCTCAACAGCGTGGTCTCGTCGACGAACTGGGCGGCATCGAAGCCGCCCTGGAGGCTGCTCGCCAGGCCGCCGGCCTGGAGAAGGGGCGCTACCGGTTAGTCACACACTATCGAAAACGCCGTCTCCGCGACCTGATCCCCTTTGGATTCGGCCCCTCGGCAGCTCGGGAGCGGGTCTACCTGCTCTGGCTCGACGCCATGCGCATTCGCTAGACACACGGCTCGTCACACGTACGAATAGTAGCTTTCATCGTCCGGGACCGAGTGCGGTCCGGGGCGATTCGAGGCGTACTGGGCTTCTTCCTTCTCAAACAGTGAGGGTTTTCCCTGGGCCATCTGCCGGAGTTGATCCAGTTCAGTTTCAGTTGGTGGACGGTAGGACGAGGCCGCCCGGATCGCCTTGTCTACCAGATCGAGGAATGAAGGCGGAATTCCGGCGACGACGCCCTTTCGAGAGAGAGTAAACCGCCATGCCAGGTCCACGTCAGCAGGAGTTTCAACTGAGCGATACCACCAGTCGCGGGTTCGAGTGGCTCCCCCGGCCAACCACCATAGCTCATCGTCTTGATCGCGATTGCCGCCGCACCCTGCTGATTGGCCAGATCCAGGACCTCTTTGCCGTAACCACGGTTATAAAGCTCAACGAAATTGATTGGGAACATCACCGTGTCAAACTGGAATCCGCGCATGATCTCCAGGGCGCCCTTGGTCGTGTGAGCCGAGAATCCTATGTGTTTGATCTTGCCTTCTTCCCGGGCTTCCAGAAAGGTTTCCAGTGCTCCTCCCGGCCCCAGCGCCTGATGGACCTCCTCGACAGAGCAGACATGATGCATCTGGTAAAGGTCGAAGTAGTCCGTTTTCAGTAGATTCAGAGATGTCTCCAGTTCTCGTCTGGCACCCTCCCGGTCGCGCTTCTTGGTCTTGCAGGCGAGGAAGATCTTGTCCCGGTCGATCGACTGAAGGGCGATTCCGAGACGGGTCTCACACTTTCCGTTGCCGTAGGCGGGCGCGACGTCGAAGTAGTTCACGCCGCGTTCGAAAGCACTCCGAACGCTCCCATTGCAGCGTTCCTGGTCATACTGATCGTGCACGAGAGCTAACCCGGGAAAGCCGACCAGCGAAACCTCCCGCCCCGTTCGACCCAGAACGCGACGGGGCATTCCGGCCACCGCGGTTTCGGGCAGCACCGTGTTCGTGTAACCCATGCTGAAAATGGATGTCTCGCCGAGGGCGCAAACGCCGGCGGCGGACCCGGCTGCTCTGAGAAAATCTCTTCTTCTCATCTTCAACCTCTCCTGATCGGTTGGATGTTGATGCTCGGGTAAATCCTGAATGGTCTTCGATGGATTCTAGCAAGTCCAACCCGAATTGTGGAAAAGAAGTTTGACAGTACTCCCATCGGCGCCGCAGGATTGAAGGATGGAACGACGAGATTTCTTGATGAGCCTGGCGGCACTGACATCGAGTGTGATGACCGGTTGCAGCGGATCCGGAACCGAGTTCGTGGTTGACGAGGCGGACCGGTTGCCGACCCGCGTTTTGGGTGGCACCGGAGAGAAAGTCACCATGCTCGCCACCGGCGGCTACCACGTGGGTTGGACGACTGAGTTGGACGCCCAGGCTGTGATCGAAGCTGCCATCGAAGGTGGAGTTCGCTTTTTCGACACGGCGGAATCGTACGGTGACGGGGAGAGCGAAAGTCGGTACGGCCGATTCCTGACTCCAAAGTTCCGGGACGAAATCTTCCTGATGACCAAGAGCACGGCCAAGACCGGCAAGGAGGCCCGGGAACATCTCGAGGGCTCTCTCCGTCGGCTCAACACCGACCATCTCGACTTGTGGCAGGTCCACTCCCTCCAGGATCCGGATGACGTGGACCAGCGCATCGAAGACGGAGTGCTGGATGTCTTCGAGCAGGCCAAGCAGGAAGGGAAAACCCGCTTCATCGGGTTTACCGGCCATCGCAACCCGGCTGCTCACCTGCGGATGCTCGAGCGGACGGCGGAACGGCAGATTTTCGACACTTGCCAGATGCCGATCAACGTTCTGGACCCGAGCAAACTGAGCTTCATCAAGGGGGTTCTGCCGGTTCTGCTCCAGAGAAACATCGCTCCCCTGGCCATGAAGACCCTGGCCGACGGGCGGTTTTTCCCGGTCAAGCGCGTGCTTGGCGAGGTGCGATGGGAGACCGATGACCCCGTTATCCCCAACCGGATTTCGGTTCGGGACGCGCTCTACTTCGCTTGGTCACTGCCCATCAGCGTCCTGATCACCGGAGCCGAGAACGGCGATCTGATGCGGGAGAAGATCGAATTGGCCGCGAATTTCGTTGAGCTCGGCCCTGACGATCGCGCCGCCCTGGTCAAGAAGGTTTCCGACCTCGCCCAGAATCTGAAGGTGGAATACTTCAAAGAAGAACTGGCTTAAGGCAGAGGGTAGGACCTTCATCCCTGGATGGGTTGGAAGACCTGGAAGATTTGGACCTGTATGAATCGAGTTTGGGAGAACCGCAGAAGCTTTGCGTCCGCTGTTTTGGGTACAAGCGTGGAGACTCTGCATTCAGTACGCGAGAGGAGCGAGCGCGACGCCGAACGTTCGCGGGTCGCCAGAAGTGATGCCGGAGGCCGGAAGCGCTCGGGTGGAGGCAAGATCCAGAATTGGCAATCGATGAACATCCGCAGACGCGCTCGCTTCTCTCGCGTACTGAATGCGGGGGAATCGCGATGGTCGGCTGGGACTAACCCAGTTTCACTCTGTGAATGGTCCGGCGGCGCCGGGGGTGTGACTGACTAGAGGTACATTTTCCGTAGGCCGGCAGGAATTTGGTTTACTCTTGGAGGCAATCCGATTAGTTTAGAGCGAACCCGGACTCCACTGGTGCCGCGTCCGCGGTCGAAGAAATCACTTGAGCATTCAGCATCAGGCGCGTATTGATGACTCGAGGGCAGAACCAGGTGGTCCGTTCCCGAAATTGCGCTGCAATCCTAGCCGACGCGGCGAAAAGACTCAGCGGCGATTGCCGCGTTATTTTAGGAAGGGACCGCTGGTCCGCCGTTTCGCTATAGCCGCATGGGCTGCGTCGATTTCTGTCTCTCTGCTTCTGGCGCAGGTACCCGGCAGTGCTGACCTGGAACTGGACGCGCTTCACAACGGCCGTTACGCCGAAATGTCAACTACCCTCGAAAGAGCGGTTCTCTTTGTCCAGATTGAAGTGGCCCGCGTCCGGGTCACCTTCGGGGCCCAGACGACGGAGGAACTTCGCCGCCTGGTCGAGGGCCAAGAACTCTCTTCCCGGCTGGAGGATTCCGTGGCGGCGGCCGCGATTCTGTCTCCCGATGCTCTTGTCGAATTACGTTTTCTGCGCGATGTCAGCCTGAAGCGGTTCCTCTCCTTTGCCCGGGAAGCTGCGGAGCGAGTCCGGAAGAGGGATTTGATTACCGAGGATACCTATTATCGGATCAGTGAGAACCTGCCGTTTTGGTATCGCGCCCTCAAGGATAGGGGAATTCGAGAAGGGGACGTGTTGGCCTACCGGGTCCGCTCAGACCGTCTTCACAGCGTTCTGAGAAGTGGCGACGGGGAAGTCCTGGTCAACCAGATCGACCAGGGCCGGGACACAGCCCTGGCCGTTATGGGGGGCTATTTTGTCAAAGGATCGGACTTCCGGGAGGGACTTCTCAATTCCTTCTTCAGAGCGGGAAGATGAAGGTCGCCCGAACATTCCACCGAAGTTTCAGGTTACACTGAAGGCACCCGACGCATTCTTCATTTTTGCTGAGAAAGCCGGACGGACCGGTCGTTCTCTTCTTGGGTTCCGATGCCAGAGTTCAATCATGTTGTGGATCGCTGCTTTTCTGTCGCCAAGCGCCGGCACGAGGCCGAGGTCATGGATGATCCCGGGCTGGACGGTAGCGCACATCGAAAGGCGCTTTCCGGCCTGGCACGTCTCAACCGTCTCAGCCTGACCGCCGCCACGATCTGGTCGGAGTTGACCCGACTTACCTCGTCAAACCGCGGGGGAATGGTCCGTGTTCTCGATCTGGCTTGTGGCGGAGGCGATATAACGCGGTGCCTGGCAAAATTGGCCGTTCAGTCTGAACTCTCCTTTCAGTTCGACGGATGCGATGTGAGCGCCCGGGCGGTGAGTATCGCCGCCGAAGCGGCGGATCGTGAGAAACTTGATTGTCGGTTTTTCCAGTTCGATGTTTGTGATGGATTCTTGCCCGAGGGGTACGACTACTATGTTTCGAGCCTTTTTCTTCATCACTTGACTGAGAACCAGGTCGTCGAACTCCTCCACCGTGTCTCGCAGTCCGTTGGGCGAGGATGCGTTCTGGCCGATCTGGACCGGACGACCGCTGGGCTGCTGCTGGCCTGGCTGATTCCTCGCCTCGTCACTTTCTCCCCGGTCGTTCACGGCGATGCCGTGCGCTCGGTCCGGGCGGCCTTTGCTTTTGACGAAATGGAAGCGCTGGCGCAGCGGGCGGGTCTGAACCGGGCCCAACTGGCTCGACGATGGCCTTGTCGTTGGGTGCTGTCCTGGCAGAAGGAGCGTTTCTTTGGAGAATGAGCGAACCGGTTGGGACGTGCTGGTCGCCGGCGCGGGACCGGCGGGGTCCACGGTTGCCCGCCTCCTTGCGGGAGAGGGGCTTTCCGTGCTCCTGGTTGACCGTTCTTCGTTTCCCAGAAATAAGGTGTGTGGTTGCTGCCTGAATGGCGCTGCCCTGAACAGCCTCGAAGGCACGGGCCTTGGTGGGCTCCTCCCCAGCCTGGGGGCATCCCGGATCAAAGAATTCGACCTGATCGGGTATCGGCGCCGGGTGGAACTGCCCCTTCCGGGCGGTTGGGTCCTGTCGAGAAAGACCCTGGACGATGCCCTGGTTCGGGAGGCCCGACTGGCCGGCTCCCGTTTCCTTCAGGAGACCGTCGCGACGCTTGGCCATCTGGAGGAGACGGGATGGACGGTGGAACTGAAGCCCCGCGATGGGGCATCCCGTTATGAAACTCGGGCACGAGTCGTCATCTGCGCTGATGGGCTCGAGGGAGGGTTTCTCCGGAGGCATTCGGAGTATGCGCCAGCGATTGCCCCGGCGTCCCGGATCGGTGTCGGATTGGTGGCCGATGGCTCTGGTGCCGACCTCCCCAGAGGTGTTATCCGGATGGTGGTAGCGCCGGAAGGATACGTGGGGATGGTCAAGCTGGAGGATGGCAGCCTCGATGTCGCTGCTGCCCTGGATCGCAGCCGCCCGAGCGGGGCATCACCGGAGGTTGCGATCCGTCATATTCTGGCCTCCAATGGAGTCGACTCGGGATTCAAACTGACGTGGGGAGTACGGGGCACCCCCCCACTGACGCGTTATCGTACGGCGATCGCGGGGCCCCGCCTCTTTTTGATCGGGGACTCGACCGGGTACGTCGAGCCATTTACCGGCGAAGGCATCGCTTGGGCGATGAACTCCGCCCTCCTGGTGGTGCCGTTCGTGCTGCAGTCGTGCGGAATTTGGGACCCGTCGCTAGCCGATCGGTGGGTTCGAGTCCACCGCAGGGAGATCGGACGTCGTCAGGCCGCCTGCCGCGTCCTGCGCGCGGTTCTCTCCCGGCCCCGGGTGAGCAGGCTCCTCCTTCTGTCTCTTGGGGTGACTTCGTTCTGGGCTCGCCCCTTCATCGCCGGTCTGAACCGGCCCATCGTCGAAAGGCACTGACCCATGGCTCTCAAGATTCTGGCGCTGGCTTCCGCTCCTCCCCGCCATTCCCTCGATCAGATGGAAACCGCTGAATTCGCCGCACCCCTTTGCTGCGAGTCGGAGGACCAGGAACGGCTGATCAAGGTCCTCTACCGGAGGACCCGGATCCGCGAGCGGGGCAGCGTGTTGATGGATGAAGGTGGAGGCAAGCCCAATCACGACTTCTTTCATCTCCGAACAACTCCTGAAGACCGTGGTCCGACCACTGCGGCTCGGATGACGAGATTCGAACGGCATGCTGGAGAGATGGCGGTGCGCGCGTCAAAAGTGGCGCTGGAGCGCGCGGATCTTGGAGCCGGGGACATCACCCACCTAATTACCGTTTCCTGCACCGGTTTCTATGCTCCCGGCATTGACTACGACATCATCACCGGGCTCGGCCTCAATCCAGAGGTGGAGCGCGTTCAAGTCGGGTTCATGGGATGCCACGCAGCCCTCAATGCGATCCGGGTCGGGTCGTCGTTTGCAGCAGCCGACCCGATGACCCGCGTTCTGATCGTGTCCGTCGAGCTTTGCACGCTCCACTTCCAGTATGGGTGGGATTCGGACCAGGTTGTCTCCAACTCTCTCTTTGCAGATGGCGCCGGGGCCATCGTCGGATGTCACGGGACGTCAAGGGGAGGGGAAGTGAGTTCCTGGACTGCGGTCCGGAACGGGACCTGTCTTGTCCCCGGATCGGCTGATGCGATGACCTGGCGGATTGGTGACCATGGTTTCCAGATGACCTTGTCCGCTCAGGTGCCCGAATTGATTAGGCGGGAGTTGGCGTCCTACGTGGATCGCTGGCTGGCCTCGTCGGGGCTTTCTCGCGGTGACATCCGAACCTGGGCGATCCATCCGGGCGGCCCCAGAATCCTGACCGCCGCCGAAGAGGCACTCGGGCTCCCGTCTTCCGCCGTCCGAGTTTCGAGAGCGATCCTGGCCGGACATGGAAACATGTCATCGGCGACCATGATCTTCCTCCTGGAGAAACTGGCCGAGCAGGGGGCCGAACTTCCTTGCGTGGCTCTCGGATTCGGTCCCGGTCTCACGATTGAAGCGGCACTGTTTCTTTAACGTCGCAAACCGCTCATAATCAGAAGGATTTTGAACACAGGAGACGACTATGCTGAGAAGAAACTCCCTTGCAGTGGTTTACCTTGCGCTTCTGTGGAGCGCCTCAACAGTGCTGGCCGGTGACCTTCCCTCTGTCGAAGGCCTTGTCACGATCAAGCGTGCTCCTGAAGTCGTCACCGTTGGTGGCCCTTCCGCTGACCTGCCGGCGTACACGTCCCAGGCTATTCAACTGGCCATCGACGCACTGGTTACCCGGGGTGGTGGCACCGTTCGGCTCAGTCCCGGTACATTCGCGGTGTCGGGCCCGATTCGGCTGGCCAGCAATATCGGCCTCGAAGGGGCCGGGCCCGAAACGATCCTCATGAAAGGAGATGGGGTACGAACCGGTTTCGTGATCGATGCGGACTACGGGATGCTGAAAATTACCGTTGCCGATCCGACCGGGTTCGACGTCGGAACCGGCATCCAGTTGTCCGACGACCTGAACCGCAACGGGTGGAACGTGACAACCGCCGTGATCACCGCTGCGGAGGACAATGTGCTCTATATTGACCATCCGACCCTGCACGACTATATTGCCGAGAAAAACGGGGTCATATCGAACGCCTTCCCGATCGTCTCGGTCATCGATGCCGAAAATGTCCGGGTTGCCGATCTCGTTGTCGACGGGAACCGTGCCGGGAACGACTACATCAACGGTTGCGTCGGCGGAGGGGTCTACATTCACCGGTCCCGCAACTGCGAGGTCTCCGGAGTGCACGTGCGCAATTTCAACGGGGATTCGTTCAGCTGGCAGGTGACGGAGAACATCACGGTCCGGAATTGTGAGGCCTCCAACGGGGGTGGATTGGGCTTCCACCCAGGGACCGGGTCGGACAACAGCCTCCTCGAGAACTGCGTAAGCCGCTTCAACGACGAGGACGGGATCTTCCTCTGCTGGCGGGTTCAGCACAGCACGTTCCGGGGAAACAAGAGCTACGGGAACAAGCGCTACGGCATTTCGATCGGTCACAAGGACACCGACAACCTTTTCGAAAACAACGAGATCTACGAGAACGGACGGAGCGGCGTCGCCTTCCGTGACGAGAATGACCAGAACAGCGGGCACCGGAACACTTTCGTTAACAATCGCATCGAAGACAACGGAAGTGCAGGGGAAGCTGCGTATGGCGTCTATGTTCTCGGGACCACCCGGGGAGTGGTGCTCAAGGGAAACGTGATCCGGTCAACCGGTAAAGGAAACCAGCAAGCCGCCGTTTTCATGGGCAGCCAGGCCGGCGAAGTGGAACTCGACGGCAACCAGATCTCGGGGTCACCCGGTGCTGATCCGTGAAGCGGAAGTCAAGCCGTGAACAGTCCAGAGGTCAAAGTGCCGTCTTTACGCGGTCCGGAGTCATCGGGAGCTGGAGCAGCCGGGCTCCGGTGGCGTCGAAGACGGCGTTGGCGATCACCGAACCCATGGAGATGATCGCGGGTTCGCCACCACCCTGGGGAGGCTCGTCCTTGAGATCCAGAATGACCGTTTCGATTTCGGGCAACCAGGAGAATCGCGGGATCTTGTAGGTGTCGAAATTCTTGTCCAGAACCGCCCCGTTCTGGAACCGGATCTCCTCGGCCAGGGCGTAACCCAGCCCCATCGTGATGCAGCCTTCCATCTGGAGGTGAGCACCGGCCGGGTTGATGCAGAGACCCATGTCCTGCACGCAGACGACTCGACGAATCCTGATCGCCCCGGTTTTCTTGTCGACTTCAACTTCGGCGATATGCGCCACGTAGGCTCCGGCATCGATGCCGAGCGACACTCCGAGGCCTCGCCCGCTGGGTGCTTTCTCCGGCTTCCAGTCAAACTTGTCGGCAACCGCCTCGAGGACTCTCCTCATCCGCGGGTCAGTCAGGTTCTTCATTCTGAACTCGACCGGGTCCATCCCGGCCTTGGAAGCCAGGACGTCGATGTGGGATTCGCGGGCGTAGGTGTTGGTGTTGTTCGCGGGTGCCCGCCAGGCCCCGGTTGCCAGGGGGTGGCCGTTGTCCCGTCCTCCCATCCAGCCCGAACCATAGACCACTGTCCGGTGGTTGGGAACACTGTAGAATTGCTGGGATCCTCGCTCGCCGGCGGCGTAGACACCATAGTCCCACAGCGTCATCGTGCCGTCCCGGGTCGCCCCGGCCTTGATCTTGACCACTCCGGCGGGACGAAAGGTGTCGAGGAAGAACTCCTCCTCCCGGTTCCACCCGACCTGAACCGGTTTCCCGGTGAGCTTGGCCAGCCGGGCGGCTTCCACGGCCTGGCGATTGGCCGTCTTTCCTCCGAATCCTCCCCCTACGAAGGGTGGGATGACCCGGACCTTCTCCGGCGGCAGGCCCGTGGCCTGTGCGGCTTCTTCTTTCAGGCGAAACGGATTCTGGGTGGAGGCCCAGACGAGAAGGCGATCTCCCTCCATCCTGGCGACGGCGGTGTGCGGTTCAATGGGAGCGTGCGCCACGTAGCTGTTGAGGTAGCTTTCGTCCGCGATTACCTCGGCGGCCTTCTCTCCCGCGGCCAGGTCGCCCCCCTGGGCAACCGTCTCCCCGGCGGGAGCGGCCTTGAGGAGGTGGTCGAAAATGTTTTTGTCGTCGATTCCGTCCTTGGAGATCTCAAAGCGGGCCCTGATCTTTTCGGCCGTGCGCTCGGCGAGATCGGGTGCGGAGTGCAGGACCGCGATCAGGTCTCCATCCTCCACTACTGTTGCCCCCTCCTCCGCGCGGGCTGCCGAAAGATCCACGTCGGCCAGCTTGGCACGGTGCGATGGAGGTCGGAGGACGCTCGCATAGAGCATGCCCGGCTGCAGCATGTCGCCCGAATAGCGGGCTCTCCCGGTGACCTTTGCCTCCGCATCGCACCTCAGCAGCGGTTTTCCCACGATAGTGAATTCCGCCGGCGTCTCGAGTTTGGGTTTGCCTTCGAGGTGACGAACGATTTTCTGCCCGTGGGCGAGTTCAGCGTAGGTGATTTTCTTCCCTGAAGTTTCGTCGTAAACCGTTCCGTCACGGGTCTTGAGCCGGTCCGCCGGGATGTTCAGACGTTCCGATGCAAGTTCCACGAGGACTGCTTTCGCCTCGGCGGCTGCCTCCCGAAACGGGGGGCCGAAGAAGCGGGTTGTCATGGAGCCGAAAGTGCCCATGTCCCAGGGACAGAGATCGGTGTCTCCCATGACCATGGTCACGCTGTTCACGGTGACGTCGAGTTCGTCGGCGAGCATTTGAGCCAGTGAGGTATTAACCCCCTGCCCCATCTCGATCTTCCCGGTGAAACCGGTGACTTTGCCGTCTTCGCCGATTCGGAGGAATGCGTTGAAGTCGTCGGGAAGGCGTCTTCCCCAGCCTCCGCCCCCTTCCTGGGCCTCAGTCCACGAAGGTGCGGCGATCAGGATCAGGATCCCGGAGCCGAGCAGTTTGACAAAGTCGCGCCGATGGACGGGCGGAAGCGTGAAGTCGGTGCGGAAGTTCCGCTCCATGAGCTCGTCGAAAAGTTCGAGTTCCGTTTTCGGTTTCATGATCCTACGCTCCTCTCAGGTTCTTCGAGGCATCCTCCACGGCGGCGAGGATGCGCTTGTAGGTGCCACACCGACACAGGTTGCCCTCCATGGCCCGTACAATCTCCTCCCCGGACGGTTCGGGGTTCTTGAGCAGGAGACCATAAGCGTTCATGATCATCCCTGGGATACAGATGCCGCACTGGAGTGCATCGTGGTCTACGAACGCCTGCTGAACGGGATGGAGTTTGCCGTTCTTTTCCAGGCCCTCAATCGTCACCACCTCTTTCCCCGCGACCGAGCGCATGGGAATCAGGCAGGAGCGGACTGCCCGGTTGTCCAAGAGTACGGTACAGGCTCCGCATTGGCCTTTGCCGCAACCATATTTGCTGCCGGTTAGCGAGAGATCTGAACGAAGCACCCAGAGCAGGCGACGGTTCGGGTCAACCGACAGCGATTTATCCTCTCCGTTAAGATGGAATTCGATTCGCTCAATCATAATGCCTCCAGGGTGGAGCGGCGGCGGCTCAGCCGCCGCCGCTCCTTTCGCGTCTGACGGACGTCGATTCTTTCCCGACCCCTTTCTAGTCGAAGAAGGGAAAGAGCTTCTTCAGTTCTTCCAGCGACGGTTGGGAACCGTACTCAGATACCTCGAAAGCCTCAGCCTGCTTGACCTGGTTGCCCTTCTCGGGACCATACAATTTCACGAGAAGCTCCCGGTACTGGTCTCCCGGGCGGGAGGATCGGAAGCCGCGCGTTGTGGCCATCCATTCACGCCGCTTGGAGAGATCTGTGGGCACGTCTTCCAGTCTGGCCCGGTTGTAGGGCAGCCACTCGTACATCTGCGAGGTGTGGCAGTGATACATGTCGATCTTCTTCTCGATCACGTCGTCGATCGCCACGACGATGTCCGGCTCGAAGGGAGAGGGCTCGGTGAAGCGGTCGGACATGTACATGAAGACCGGGTTTTTGCGCAGGTGCGGAACCAGGGGAACAATGTTCGGAACGGTGACCATGTAGGCCGCATCGCGGACCAGAAGACCGGTGTTGCGGTGGTCGGGGTGGTAATCGTTGGGCCGGGGGCTGATTACGATGTCGGCATCGAATTCGCGAATCAGCTTGATCACCTTTTCCCGGTTTTCCAGGGTCGGCATGAGCTTGCCGTCGTCGTTGTCGAGGACGATGTACTCGGCTCCGATTGCGCCGCCTGAGCACTGGGTTTCCTTGTAGCGCCGCTGGGCCAGGGGACCGCCACCTTCTTTGAAGTGTCCGGCGTTTCCGTTGGTCATCGACACGAGTCGGACCTTGTGGCCCTGCTCGATGAACTTGGCCATGGTCCCGCCCACTTTCTCGGGATCGTCGGGATGGGCGCCGAACACGATGATGTGGAGTTTGCCGGAGCTGTCCTGGCCAACACCGGTTCCAATTGACAGGAGAAAAACAGAGACTGCGAGTAAGAATCCAATTCTGATCTTGATCATGATGGCTCAAATTACCAGCCGGTCAGCGGGCTGTCCAGCCTTCCAGGCACACTATTCGTCCATTGGATAGAGGCTGCACCCTCCATCGACGAGCAGCGTCGCCCCGGTCATGTATCTCGCGGCGTCCGAGCAGAGGAAGACGAATCGCCTGAGCCACGCTTCTCGGATCCTGGAGATATCCCAGTGGAATCGCCCGCTGGGCGCGAGTCCGGAAAGACGGCTCGTTCTCCCACTGCCGCAACGCCATTCCCGGCCGCCACGATTCCGGGAGCGATTCCGTTGCAGAGAATGTGGTGCCGGGCAGCCTCCCTTGCCGCCGAGCGCATCAGCATCCGGAGGCCTGCTTTGCTCGCGCTGTAGGCCGAGATTTCCGGCCAGGGCACGTTCTCAACCCAGGATGAAGTGAAGACGATCCGGCCCGGGCTTTCGCGGCTCGACCACGGTCGCATGTGGCGAACCGCCTCTCGTGAAACCAGGAACGCTCCGGTCAGGTTAATGTCCAGGAGTCGCCGCCAGGCTTCCAGGGAGTACTCCGGAAAAGGGGCCGAAGTCGAGACACCGGCGTGACAGAGAACCGTGGTGATCCGTTCGAATCGGGCCGCCGAACGGTCGAACAGGGCGATGACATCAGCTTCCCGGGTCACGTCGGCCCGCAGGTAGACCACCTTTTCGGACTTGGGCAGGAGCGGAGCAGCGTCCGGCTCGGTGAGAAGGTCGTTGACGACGACCCGGGCTCCGTGCCCGGCAAGCTGCTCGACGACGGCCCGGCCGAGGGCCCCGCACCCTCCCGTAATCAATATGACCTGGCCATCGAGACAGGCACGATCGAAGGGACTGGCTTGAATGTCCATGAAACCTCAAGATGGATTGAGCCCATCTTAGGTCCCTGAAGACAACTTTGGCAAGGAGCAGGCGACGGGTGACAAATCGCGCCCCAAGAATCTCTGATCGGAAATCGCAATTGTCTCGTCCCTCGGGTAATCTGGGGAAGGAGAAATTCACTATGGTCGAACCACTGTTGATTCGTTGCGCCTCCTGCGGAGCTATTAATCGTGTCCGATTGGTCGGATCCTCTCTTCAGCCGACCTGTGGCCGCTGCAAGGCCCCTCTGCAACTCGTAGGAGAACCGGTCCGTGTTACCGGTGCAAACTTCGTGAAAGAGGTTGAGAAGTGGCCGGGGAGTGTCCTCGTCGATTTCTGGGCGGCCTGGTGTGGGCCTTGTCGAACGATTGCCCCGGTCCTCGAGGAATTGGCACGGGAACGGGTGGGCAGACTCAAGATTGCCAAAGTGAACACGGAAGAAGAACCGGGCCTTGCGAACCAGTTTGGAATTCGATCTATTCCCACGCTGGTACTGTTTCACGATGGACGCCTGATTGATCAGCTTGCGGGTGCCCTTCCGAGGGGAGAGCTGGTCCGCTGGCTGGACAGCCGTCTCGGCTCTCAGAACAAGTTGACCTGAAACTTCATTTGGGATGAGTTGAAGATGGGATGAGTTGAAGAACCTGGACGATTTGGACGCGTTTGGATGGGAATTAGGGCGATCGGTGGAGAGCCAGGGACGTGATTATCGGCTGGATCCTGGTTCCTGGTCCGATGCCAGACGTGGATGAGTGATGATCACGGGATCGGCGCCGGGCCGGCCCCTGAAGGGGGCCTGTTTCCAGCCCAGGCATTTGCCTCGGTGCACGGTCCACCCATCAAGAATCCAGCCTGAAAGGGCGGCACAGCTCTCCGGTCGTGAAGAATCGGCGCGACCTTACAGGCCGCGATCGCCTTGCCGGGACCTGAAACTTCAATCGAGATGAGTTCCTGGTTCCTGGTTTCTCGTTTCTGGAGGGAAAGTAATCCAGGCAGCCCTGCCTGATATGGCGGCCGGGCAGCTTGCCCGGCGGAAGTGAACCTTCTCAATCCAGGATTCTTGATTTCCGGGTTTTTCTGAAACCGTCCGCCGCCGGGACTGAATCGCACTTTCAGTGCTGCATTGCCGTCTTGGCTCCGATTCCCGGGGCGTTGCCGCCGGGCTGGAAATGACCCTGCGCCGTTGGCGCGCTCATCTGGCGATGCTTCACCAGTTTCACTCTTTGAATGGTCCGGCGCCGCCGGGGGCCCCGCTGACCTGAAACTCGAATTCCGGGCCACTCCGAATGCGGACAGCGGGGTGTTCATTTGCGGCGTGCAGCTTCAGTGTCGAGATTATCCCCTGGCCGGGCCTTACAAGGAGCTTAAGCGGTATCAGTCGCAACTTTGGAATGAACTTGTCATCACAGTCAATGGGACTACGGCACGCTGTGCCTGCAACGGTGAAGTCGTCGAGTCCGCCCTCGCTGTTCCGGATAGAGGACCAATCGGCCTCGAGGGAGATGGCGGTCAGATGGAATACCGTCGAATTCGGATTCACCCGATCCCCTGAAAGTTACAGGGTTTGCGGTCGGACGAATTGACCATCTGAGCCGGTTCGCGCGCAGCAAGCAGGATGGAGAATAGTTTCTTGACTCGATCGAAGCGCCTGTAAGATATTTATGCTTCGTCAGGCGCTCGTTTTTATCCGGTTTTTTTCGATTTGATTGGAGGACCTGAAGTGAGCACGAGAACGAGTTTAAAGTTGCTGAATTTTGCCGTCCTGTCCATCTTCTGTTTCTGGAACGTGGCGGCCCAGGGAAAGTACTCCTATGAAGGTACCGCCGTTTGTGGGATGTGCCATAAGTCGGCGAAGCAGGGTGAGCAGTTGAAGATCTGGCAGGCGAGCTCTCACGCCCAGGCCTACAAGACTCTCCTGACCGACAAGGCCAAGGCGATCGCGACCGAAAAGGGAGTGGGAGCGCCCGAGAAGGCGGCTGCCTGCTTGAAGTGCCATGCTCCGGCCTTCAACGTTGATGCTTCCCTGATCGGAAAGCGTTATTCGCAAGAAGATGGTGTCCAGTGCGAATCCTGCCACGGTCCGGGTTCCGCCTACAAGAACATGAAGATCATGAAGGACAAGAAACTGGCTCTTGAGAATGGGCTCCTGCTCCACGAGGATGGTGAGAAGTTCTGCGTCACATGCCACAATCCCGAGAGCCCGACTTACAAGAAATTCAACTACGCGGAAGCATGGGCGAAGATCAAGCATCCCGTTCCCGCGAGCTAATCCAACCTGACCCGTTTCTAACCAGGCACCGCCGGAGGGTTATAATGCCCTCGGCGGTGCTTGCATTTTGCGCCCGTCTTTTCGCATCAATCAGCATTCGAAAGGCGCGTTATGTCTATTCGGCCCGTTCGGCGAATCGCCAAGGCCAAGCCAACCATTGAGGGCGCCGGAGTGCGCCTGAGACGGGCATTTGGATTTGGTGACACTGAAGATTTCGACCCGTTCCTTCTTCTCGATGATTTTCGAAACGAGAAGCCCGAAGACTACGCGGGGGGCTTCCCGTGGCATCCCCACCGGGGAATCGAGACGATCACCTACGTCCTGGCTGGAAACGTGGACCATGGAGACAGCATGGGAAACCAGGGAACCATCGGACCGGGTGACGTCCAGTGGATGACGGCCGGAAGCGGCATCATTCACCAGGAAATGCCGCGCGGAGACGGACAGGGACGGATGCACGGATTTCAGCTCTGGGCCAATCTTCCTTCCTCCCTAAAGATGACCCATCCCCGCTATCAGGAAATTGCCGCTGCCAGTATCCCCGAAGCTGTCGAGGATGACGGGACTGCGGTCCGCGTGATTTGCGGAGAAATCTGGGGAGTTTCGGGGCCGGTGGACGGAATCGCGGCACGGCCGACCTACATCGACGTCCGGGTTCCGCCGGGCGTAAAGAGAAGTATTCCGGTTGAGACCTGGCGGCAGGGTTTTGCCTACGTCTTCGAGGGTTCGGGGAAGTTCTGCAATGCCTCGGAGCCGCTCGCGGTTCCGACCGAAGGCATGGGCTGGAGCGACGTTTCCCCGGCGGCTGAGGTGGACAACCGTTCCCTGGTACTCTTCGACTCGGGCGACGAAGTCGTCGTCACTGCGGGTGACAAGGGGGTCCGTTTCCTGCTCGTTTCGGGAAAACCGCTGCGCGAGCCGGTGGCCTGGTACGGGCCGATCGTGATGAATACCCGCGAGGAGCTTCGGGAAGCCTTCGAAGAGTACCGCCAGGGAACCTTTCTCAAGCACTCCTGAAATTCGGCCGAAACGGATCCCGGAATGTGGAACGTAGAGCGTGGAGCCGCGATACGTCGAACGCGAAGCCGAATTCCGATGTCGAAAGACCAAACCAAAGCACGAAGTGCGAGCTGTTGCCGGCTACTCAGTACGACATCGGGTCGTGCAGGACGCCGTGACACAAGAGGTAGCAGCTTCCCTGGCCGGTTCCCAGGTCCACCAATTCGAGCCTGCCCGTTTCCGGGACCGCCTGGACGATCGAAACATCGAAGTTGATCAGGTGTGAGTTGTTGGTGCTGTTGCCCTGCGTGGAACTGATCCCGTGGGGATCGTGGCAGGCCGAGCAGGGTGCCCTCTCGCCATCGACGTGAAGATTGTGTCTTGGAAAGGATTGGTCCGCGAGGATGCTGGAGCGGTCGTGGCACTGGTAGCAGAGCGAGTAGGCCTGGTAGTTTTCCGCGGTTCCGTCCGCCGTCCGGTAGTCGTTGTTGAGCAGGGCGAATTCGGCCGAACCGTGGGTACGATGACAGCGCTCACAACCAATCACCGAGGACTCGGTCAAAGGAGGACGGAGACTCGGTACGTCGGGGTTCAGGCCCGGACCTGCGACCGGGTGGTAAGAGGGGTTACCCAGCGTGAATTTGAGCCTGACGTTGTTCTGCAGGATCTGCCGGGCGATCGACGGCGCGGGAACATTCGGCCCGTCCGCATGGCAGCGGAAACAAACCTCGTACAAGGACGAGGCTTGAGATAGGTCGGTCCCGTCGATGGAGACTCCCGGAACGTCCCGCACCGGATCGGCGTGGATTACGGCATGCGGGTTGTGGCAATCGGCGCATTCGACATGCCTGCCCATGACACGAGGGTCTTCGCGTGGATCGTGGACCCCTGCATGGTCCGCGACCGGGTGCCGGAAGGGCAGTGAGAAATCCGCCTGGACATCCTTGATCGCCACGCTTCCGTCGTGGCACACGAAACAGCCGTCCTCCTCGGCCGAGTAGGTGTGCAGGCGGGAGGCGGTCCCCGCTCCGTGCGGGGTGTGGCAGTTCTCGCAGGCATTCGCTGAAACCGACGTGAAGTCTGTATGGGGCCACGGGTCGATTCCAGACATGCCCCATTCCCGGCCCGAGGTCGCGTGTGACGAGTTGCTCCAGTATGGCTTTCGGTGGCAGGTGATGCAGAGGTCGGAACCCCGGTTGGTGACGACGAGGAACTGGGGGTAGCGGCTCCCGTGGGGATCGTGACAACTGGTGCACTGCATCCGGCCCGAAGTATCGAGCTGAACCCGCTCCCCGGTCAAAAGAGAGGGGTGGAGCAGGTCTGGGTCCTGTGAGGCCAGGCGCGAGTCATATCGAAATGAGATCGGGTGATCGTCCGCGAGGCCGGTGGTCAGGTTTGCCCTTCCCGACAGGGTCGTGCCACGGCTGATTCTGGAGTCCGGGTTGAACACCTGGCCCATGGCGACGGTCCCGTCATGACAGCTGAGGCAGAGCTTGGAGCTTCCGTTGGGCTGTCCCACAACAGCATCCTCCGTCGTGCTGGAGTAGGTCTGGTAGGTAGCAGCCGGCTGCTCCCGGTTCCAGAGTGGCGCCACCGGACTGGCATTGTGCGGCACGTGACAGAAGACGCAAATCCGGTTCTCGGAGTCGAGTCCCTTGACCGAGAGGTTGTGCTTGGTCTCCGTGATTCCCTGGGCCAGGCCGGGGCCACCGAATACGAGCGTTCCAACCGCGATCCAGGTGAGGAACCGGAGGGGCTGCTTCATGAATCTTCACCCTCCAGAAGTTGAAATACCTGGATGCGGCTGTTGAAGGAATCGGCGACGTAGATCCGGTTGTCGGGCCCCAGGTAGATCCCGGTGGGCAACGAGAGTTCTCCGGGTCCCGTCCCGGGGTTGCCGAAGGCGAGCAGCAATCGCCCTTGAGGGTCGAAGATCTGGACATTTTCGAAGGCCCCGTCAACCACGTAGTAGCGGCCGCGCGAGTCGGTCCCGATGCCCTTCGGCCTGGTGAAGTCGCCTGCACTGTCGCCTGCCGAGCCAAAGGCAAGCTGGGGCTCTCCTTCGAGTGAGAATACCTGGACCCGGAAGTTCATCGAATCCGTCAGGCAAAGCCGGCCGTCTGGGGTCAGTGCGGCGTGAATCGGATAGTTGAACTGCCCCGGCCTGAGGCCGCGTTCCCCAAACCGGTTCGTCAACCGGCCATTTTGGTCGAAGGAGAGGACTTGGTTGAGGATCGCATCCACGACGAAGAGACGATCTCCGGAAGCGTCCAGGGCCAGCCCGGTGGGTCTCTTCAGAACGCCGGATCCCCATTCGTTCAGGAGGTCGCCAGCTGGTCCGAGGACAAAGATCCGCTCCTGCTGGGAGTCCGCGACGAAGATGCGCCCATCGGATGCCACTGCGATTCCGACCGGGCACCGGAGCCTGCTCACCGTCTCTTCACTGGGTTGAGTGTACCGGGAAGCGGGGAAGTCGTAGATGTGTACGGTGGGAACACCCGGGTCCGCGACGGCGATCAGGCCTGCCCTGTTACCCCCTACCGCGGCCGGGCGGATCATCAATTTCTCTCTACGACCGACGAACAGGTGACCGATTTTCCTGGTGAAAGACTCTTTCTTTCCCGGGAACCCGGCCCGCAAGGCCCCTACGTACTCAATTCGGGCACGGGCCGGCGGATTTGGCCAGACGATCCTGGCTGCGGAAGGGACCCAGGCCTGGGGAGCAGACCGGCCGGACGAGCAGCCGGCCAGGAAGGGCAGCAAGGCGAGGCATGCAACCACTGCACAACAGGTTTGGGGGCACCGGTTCACTTTCATCGTGGAATTCACGGTCGAAAGAGGTTTTGTCCCGATTCCGAGATTCGACTGGCTCGGTCAACGGAATCTTGAAGAAATTTGAGGGCATTAGCCGGGTCGGCCTTGGCGGCCTCAACTCCCCGTATCAGCTCATCGGACGCCTTCCTGAACGAGGACAGTCGTTCCGCAATAGACCGGCGAGCCTGGAGGATCACCCTCGTGTCGAGGAGTTCCTGATCCGTCCACAAAACCGCGGAGGGTCGATCGATCGCGTTCAGCATCTCGGCAGCCCGGTCGATCCCGGTTCGCGACCTGTGCAGAATCAGCTTGCAGATCAGGGCGGTTGTCACGAGAGACAAAGCGGTTATCAGAATCGTGACCGCGACCAGCGCAGGTCGGATCAGGGAGGGAACATCTCTGTTCGTTCTGTTGGCTGATTCCGACTCGAATCTCATGGTCAAAACTCCCTTCTGATGCTGACAAAGAGCCGACTCGTGTCGTCTATTTGAGGGCCGCGGAGTATTCTGGAGAGCCGGCCTCCGCCCGAGAGGATCAGATCGACCAGCCGCCACTCGAGACTGACCTTGACCCCTCGGTCATCGAGGTCGTTGAAGCCGGGTTGTCCCCGCCAGCGGTCTCGCCGCCACTGCCCCTCGCATTCCAACCGTCCTCGGAAGCCGAGCGGCATTGCCAGGGACCCAAAGAACCCGACTGACCGAACATGAACGTTGTCGTCCGGGTACCGGGAGAACTGGTGACGGGCTGAAAATAGATACCGCCAGCCCCGGCCCGAAGTAGCTGACAGCGTGACGTGCTCGGCGAGGGAGCGCTGGGGGGAGATCCGCGACTCGCGGTTGTCGTAGGACACTCCAGCAGAGATCCACCGCCAGGTTGCTCGCAGGTCGGAGTAGGTCCGCTTCAACGCTTCCAGTCGGACTCCCGGATTTCCGGCTTCCTGACTCTGGTTGAGCCGGTTGAGCCCCGTCCGCAGTGAAAGCCAGTTTCCAAGGGCGATTCGGGCTTCCCCAGTGCCACCGTGCGTGGCGACGCGGCTCGACGGCTGGAGTCGGTATTGGTAACTGACCAGCACCAGACCGCCGTCGGGAATGTTGCCGAGTGCCAGCCTGACGATCTCGATGATGGCGCCTCGGACGATCAGCACGTAGTCTTCGTTCTCGAAGTAGACCTGGGCACCCCGGTCGTCGGTTGCAATCACCGAGGCCGGTTCAATGTCCAGGTTGTCGAGTTGAGCCGGTTGCTCGTCAACGAGCGTGTGCGGTTCGTCGGCGACCTGGGCCAGTTCCTGGGTCCGGTCTCGGGAAAGTGTCTCGGATGTCAGGCCCAGCGAAAGTCCGAGTCGAGCCCAGTCGGTCAGGCCTTTTGAATAGGATTCGGTCAGAGTGCCGCCGAATCGTTTGGAGGTTCCCTGGGTGGCATCCTGGTTGATGAGGAAACCATCCAACCGAGAGGTAAGGCTTTCATACAACTGGTGATTGACCGCCGCCCGCCCTTCGACCGTGTTCACGGTTTGAGCCTCAATTTCGTTTCGGTCAAGGCGAAAGCGGTAGTTCGTGGAAAAGGAATCCGTATGCCGCCAGCCGAATGCCTCGGAGAAGGACGTGGACGAAGTGTCCGCGAGCGACTCCTGCCGGCTCGTGCGGAAGTTGCTGGTCAACTGCCGCCTCCGATCGGCACCGAACCAGCTCACGTTGTTGGTCGAGAATCCCATCCTGACCAGCCGCCGGGCCTGGACGTCCTCCCAGATGTCAATCCACTCTCCCAGCAGGGTTCCCCGGGACCGGTCGCTGATGGCGTACTGACTTTCCGCTCGGATCTCTTCCGTCCGGTCGCTGATGTCCGATCCTGCGTCGTAGCCTCTTCGCCGGTTGTGCCTGATGATCATCCTGAAGGGCAGGGGACCTTTCTTGTAATTGAAGGACCCGCCAAGGGTCTCGGTCATGAGGGGGAAGCTGCGGGCAAAGGCCCGATCGATCTCCGTCTCCTGCCGGTTCCCGAAGAACGTGAACGTGTAGGGATGGGTCTCGAGAAGTGTCAGGTCGAAGCGGCCCTGGGGCAGCACCTTGTTGTCCCGTCGCCGGTCCCAGCTGAACCCCGAGTAGTGGTCCTGGTGGAGTTCCAGGAGGGCGAAGAACCGGAGACTAACGAAGTAGGGATGGTAAACGTATCCTCCGGAACCCCAGCCGATTCGTTCGATAAACTCCAATTCCTGGGCATCCCAGGCGGCGACGAGATTGTTCGAGCGGCGATCCTTCTTTTGGCGTACCAGGAACTCGATCAATCCGTCCCGCTCGTCGGTCAGCGAAAAAGGTCTCACCTGCTGCCCCTCCAGGCAGGGTGCGCAGACGATCAGGACGAGTGCCGTCGAGACGATGATCCACCGGGCGTCGGGAACTGCGCGTTTCATCGTCGCAGGTACCTGTCCTGACCGCCGTGAGGGCCGTGACACCCCAGGCATCGTTCGCTCATTTCGGACTTGTGGTTCTCGAGCCCGGAAAAGGTTTCCGGGGAATGGCAGGTCGTGCAGAGAGATTCCCCATCGGCGAGAAGCAGGTAGGGAAGCCTGGAGCGATGGGGATGGTGACAGGCTCCGCATTGCCCGGCTGCGGCAGGGCCGTGCAGGTAGGGGAGTGCGAACTCCCTGGGTTCGTGGCACTTGAGGCAGATCGTTTCTTTGGGAGCCGTCAGCCGGTTGGAGAACGTGGCTTCGTGGCAGGCGCTGCACCGCCGTGCCGCATATGGACCGTGGAGGTGGAACGCCGAGTCCCTGGCGACAACGGGTGAGGATTCCTTGTCATCCGAAGGCGGTGGGACATCCGGCGGAGCCTGCTCGTCGAGAGGAGGAACTCCATCGAAAAGGATGTTCAGAGTGCGATGGCGGGCCTCCCGGGTCGCGCATCCGGCCGTGCAGGCTATGAAGATCAGGCACGGAACCAGGACCACAGACAGGAACAGATTCCGGTAGGGGACTTCTGGTTCCTTCAATCGTTTCGCTCCAGAAATGCGTAGACGTTGACCTTGTTGTCCCCGTATTGACTGGTCACGAGGATGAGATGGCCGATTTTGTAGCCCGGAGCCACCTTGTCCTGGAAGAGTGGCACGTGGTCGTAATCGATCAGGATCTGGGCGGGTAGGTTTATTCCTCCCGGGCCGTTTCCCGGGCCTCCGAAGAAGAGAAGCAGCTGTTCGTTCCGATCGAAGATTTGGATGTTCTCGAAGGCGGCGTCAACGACGTAAATG
The DNA here is from genome assembly GCA_963777605.1 of uncultured Acidobacteriota bacterium. GTDB lineage: Bacteria > Acidobacteriota > UBA6911 > RPQK01 > JAPXNP01 > CAVZRV01. Next base: position 80,479 of record CAVZRV010000011.1, on the reverse strand, counting down.
TACCCATTGCGGTCCACTGCGAGCCCTTTCGGACGCGTGAAGGTCCCGGGCCGGTCGCCGAAATGGCCAAACTGGGATTTGAATTTACCGCGCCTGTCGAATTCAACGATGCGGGCGTTCCCGGTGTCCGCGACGTACAGGTTCCCGTCCGGATCGACGGCCAGGTTGGTGGGGAAGAACAGCTCTCCCTCCTGGGCACCTTTCGAGCCGATCCGCTGTTGTTCGGTCCCGTCCTGCTTGTCCAGTATGACGACCTGCCCGTTGTCGACATCACAAACGTAGAGATTGTTCTTGGCAATCACCAGGTCGCTGGGAGACAGCTTGTCCGGATCCCCCAGAGCCCTCAGGTATCGGTCATCGCGATCGTAAACCATGATTCGCCGGTGGCCGGTGTCGGCTACGTAGCGCGTCCCGTCAGAGTCGATGGCGATGTTGATGGGGCGGTTCAGCCGACCCGGAGAACGATTTCCCATCCGCCGGAACTCCTTCTTCTTCAGATCGAAGATTCCCACTGCCGCCGCACGGGAGTCACAAACAAAGATCTGGTTGTCGAAGAACGCGACACCGTAGGGACGGATGATCCCGTCGTCTTTCTGCTCCGCACCCAGGACAAAACGCCGGAATCCGCCGACCTTCTTCCCCAGGTCCTGCTGGGAGTTGTAGGTAGCAAGGAACTGGATTCGCGGTGTCTCTGGGGGTTCGGGATAGAAAACGGGCGAACGGTCCTGTGGGGAACCGACCAGGCCGGGGAGCCAGACTGCCGGAAGCAGGAGCGCCAGGGGCGTCAGCCATCGAACGCTTGCAATTCGGCTTGGGCGAGTTTGTCTTGCGATCTTGAATGCTGGCTTCCTGAACAATGTCAACTACTCCTCGAGGACAACCTCCGGGGCCCGGATTCCGGACCTCGGGATAGCGTTCTCATTTCAAAGTCCACGGGGGCGGTCGGGCACGAATAAGGACGTGCCCGACCGAAAGACCTGCCACTTCGTTTGTCTGACTGGCATGTCCGACACTGGGATGGAGGAAGGCACGCGCCTCCCTCCGAACCGTCTATTTGTTGTGACAGGTCAGGCACAGCGTGCTGCCTTCATTGCTCTTGACCAGCAGATTGTTCACCCCCGAGCCGTTGTGAACGTCATGACAGGACGAACACTGAACCCGGTTTGCGATGAGCAGATCGTCGGCAATCGTTCCACCGAGTCCGGACATGGCGGACGATGGGTCGAAGAGTCCACCGTCGTCATTGGCCAGGGCACTGTCGTACGTGAACGAGACGGGGTGGTCGTTGCTCAGGTCGGTGCCGACACTGTATCGCCCCTCGATGAAGTGCGTCCCGTCGGTTGCTCCCCCGAAATTGTCCACGGCGATGGTCCCGTCATGGCAGGAGAGGCAGAGCTTGGATGCGCCGTCCGGTTGGCCGACGACTGCGTCAAGGGTTGCAGCCGAATAGACCGTGAACGTCGCATTCGTGACCTGGTGGTTCCAGAGCGGTGCATCGGTCACGCTGGTATCCGCATTATGGGGCGTGTGGCAAACGACGCAGATCTCGTTGGTGCTGTTCCAGCTCCGGCTGGAGAAGTCATGCGCACTTCCGGTGATCTGGGCGACCCCGTAGGTGGAGATTGCCAGCATGATCGTCATTGCAAGTACAAGACGAGAAGGCCATTTTCCTTCCATCGGCATAGATTCCCTCCTTTTTCCCGGCGTTCCACTGGTTTGAGGCATCGGAATTGGAACGCCTTCGAAACACGTTCCAACGCCCCACATCGATTTCTCGCACATCATTGATTTTCCGGAGGTTCAGTCCGGCCTCGTTGCTGAATGAGTTGTTCCAGGGCTTCCCGGAAATGTCCTGCCGCCTTCTGGTATTTGCCCTCCTTTTCTGCCAACAAGCCTGCTTCGTGGAGGATTTGCCAGTTGCCGGCTCCTTCATCGACCGCTCGATTTAGCATGAGTTCCCCTTCGCCGGACCGGCCGGTTCGAATCATTGCCAAACCCTTTGCTCCGAGGGCTTCCGGGTCGTCGGCAAAGGCCCCGAGGAGGCGGTTCGAAACTTCAATTGTCTCGTCGTTTCGCCCCTGTTCCAGGAGGAGAAAGGCAAGTGCAGCTCCGGCTTCCCGGTTGGGCGGATTCGCGTTCCAGGCTTTTAGAAGCTGTTCTTCGGCAACTTCGGGACTCCCTTCCCGAAGACTCCTCAGCGCCAGTCGGACCAGCGCCTTCCCGGCCACAACCTCAGGAACGGCTGCATGTTCGCCGTTCGTTCTGAGTTCGTGTTCCTCGGCGGTGATCATTCCCAGTAGCCGGTCACGATGGGCCCGGGCGGTAGTCAGAAAGTCGCGCCGGTAACCGGCATAGTCGAAACGCAGAATGCCGGCGGAATCGATGAATCCAACTGACGGGGTTACCACGACGCCGAACATCCCGTAGACGCTCCGGTTGGGATCGAGGAAGACGGGGTAGGGGAAGGATCTGCCGTCCACTTCAACCTTTGCCTCCTTTGGGCATTCCGGTCCCGAACAGATCGCTACGATGCGGACACTCGCGGCGCCTTCGTCACCGGAGAGCCGTTGCAGGTCCTCGAGTAGCGAGGCCGAGCGGTCCTGTTCCGGGCGCCAGAAAGCGATGATCAGGACCTTCGACGAATCGGCAGCAGAGAGGGGGTAGTTCCAAATCTTTCCATCGGGCTTCTGCAGGGAAAACGGGGGGACTGGGTCCCCTGCCTGGATCTGCCGAAAGCCTGCTGGCGGCAACACCAGGGTCAGCAGGAGTGACGCATTGAAGACACTAGAGAACGCCATCCACATCACCGGTCACCTGGCAGTCCGTTGTGGTTTGCTGTCGCGATTGTAGGGAAGCGGCTCGTGGCAACCGGGGCTGCAGGAGCCCCCGTTTTCGTTCTTCTGGAATCCGATCGGGAGGTTCCAGCTTCCGTAGGGCACGGAGTCTCTGAGATGCAGAGGTTGGCGGCTGGCGTGCACTTCGTGGCAGGCCCGGCAGGTCCTTCCCCGGCGCTCCTTCCGGACGTGGACGTAGTGCAGGTTCAGATCTCCGTCGCGGAAACCTGTCAGTGACGTCGTGTACTGCTCGGTGATTGCAGCTTCCTCGTGACATTCAAAGCAGAGAGCGTAGTTTTCGGTCGCAAAGGCGCTGTAAAAGCGTGCCGGGTAGGAGTCGACGAGAAGCCTGAAATGCTCTCCCCCGTGTACCTCGTGGCAGCCGACGCAACTCCCTTCAGTGATCGGACCATGCCAGTTCTGGTTTCTGGCGAGCAGGTCCTTCATGTCGACGAGTTCCGGAGAAGCCTCGGGCAGAGGGCGGTTGTGGCAGCTCAGGCACAGGTCCATCTCCGACTGTTTCAGCAGCGGAGCCGCGTTGGAGGCGTGGGGTTGGTGACATCGAGGGCAGCCGTCCGGGCCTTCCACCGGGGAGTGTTTCACTGCAGCCTGGTCGGCCGCTCTGGCAAGGGAGACGTGACAGGTCTCGCACAGCCTCCTTCCGTTCGAAGCGATCATCCGAGGCTCGGGGCCGCTGTGGGGATCGTGACAGAGCGTGCAGTCTGAGGTCACCGGGTCATGGACGTCAGACGCCGCAGCCAGTTGCTCCGCCATGTCAACGTGGCAACCCTCGCACAGTGTGACGACGGGTGCGCGCACGAGACTATTCTCAGGCGCCGAGTGAGGATCGTGACAGACCGTGCAGGCTCCAGCCGCCGCCGGGCCATGTTTGTAAGGTTTCTCGACAATTTCTGAGTCGTGGCAGGAGAAGCAGAGTTGCCCGACGTTGGAATCGACCAGAAGCTTGGGTGCATCGGACCCGTGCGGCTGGTGACAGACAGTGCAGTCATCGGTGGCCGGAGGGTGGACGACAGGCTGCGCTGTCAATTCGCTGTGGCACTGTGTGCAAAGCGCGGCGACATCGGAAACCGGTTCGAACGAATGTCCTTTGCCGGTCTCTACATGACACGAAACACAGTCATCGACTACCGCGTGGCGGTTCGTGAATTTGCTGATCTGGAGATGACATTCTGACGAAACACAGGAGCCGTCTGCGGGTATCTGAATTTGCCCTCCAGCCTGCCGGGCGAGGCCCGTATCAAACGAGACGAACAGCAGAACTGCCGGGACAAAGACCATTGGAAGAGCTTTGACCAAACGGAAACTTTGCGGAAAGGAGTCGAAAAGGTACTTTCGATGAGCTTGCATCGGTACTCCCACGTGAGCTTCGTTCAGTTGAGTAGACATTACCAGATGTGTATCTTTTTAATATTCTTCTAACTTGCATAAAATGGAAACGCAAATTTCGTTCCAGATTCATCGGGGATCCTCTAATTTCGCTGATCCTGAATGATTTATGGAATTTCGCCACGAGTTGAGACGATGAAGCTCATTTCGGTGGTCCCGATTCGGGCACCGCACGAGTCAAAATGACCCACCTCCGGGTCCGTTCGATCTCCTGTCCCAGCTGTCGGAAGAATGCCAATACCTGGTTCCTGGCTGTTTTCTGTTGAACATTCAGTTCAATCTCAGACACAATAATTACCGCTGATTCCCGTGAGTGCTGTTGAGCCTTCTGAATTGTGTCCGACGTGCAGTGGTATTCGGTACGACTGACAAGGAGAGAGTGATGCGGCTTTCTGATGCCGAGTGGGTGGTGATGAATGCAGTCTGGGACCGGCCCGTTGAGAGCAGCGTGCGGGATGTCCTCGAGGTCGTGGAACCAAAGACGAACTGGGCCTACCAGACGGTCCAGACGATCATGGTTCGACTCACTCGAAAAGGGGTGCTCGATTCCAGGCTTCGAGCCAACACGCGACTCTACACAGCGGAACTGACCCGGGAGCAGGCCCAGCGTTCAACCCTGAAGTTCGTTGTAGAACGAGCCTACCGGGGCTCTGCTGCAGCGCTCGTCCAAACCCTGCTGGACGAAAAGATTCTCACCTGCGAGGAGGCAGAACACCTTCTCTCGACGATGCAGGCGAGGTAACCCTTTGGTTTCGCCTAGAACGAATCGCTCAGTTGGTAGTCGGGCGGCTGGCCGCCGAAACGCATGCCCAGGCTCAGGTGGTTTGGATCGTACCTGCGGCAGGGCGGCAAAGTAATCGCTGCGCTGCGCTGTCTGTGTTGAGTAACCGGGCGAACCGAGTCCGAGCACGCAGACCGACAGAAAACGGTGTCCGTCCGGATCGACGAGCCACCACCTGCCGTCGGTTTGCTCCACCCGGAAGAAACCGGTTGCCCTGGCCTTCGTTTCCCGGTATCCCCCGTAAGAACAGTAGCCGAAATTCCCGGCTGGAGCGATTCCTCTTGCGTGGCCCATTCCCGGATGTCGATTCATCGAAACTCTCCCCGATCAGATAACCAAGGAATGCCACAAGAATCGTGGATCGTAATCTGAATTTGAAATCGTTGGGCTCAAATCAACCATCGTAAATCTAAGGATTTTCCCTACCTTGAATTCCGTTCCCGACGGATTGTGCATTGCCTGTTCATTTCCGAGGATATTAAGTCAGACTTAGCCCCGCTGGATATGGGGTGCCGGCAGTTGGGAGGAGCAGACGTCCTCCACCGGCCTTTGGGGAGCGACGGGGTGAAGGACTAATGCGAGAGGTCATGGGAACAGGCATGGACACAAAGGACAAGGGCGTGGACAGGAACTTCCGTTTTTCGATGGGCGAACGCGTGCTCAGCCGACAGACCCGCCACCAGGGCATGGTGGTCGATCGCTGGATTATCGACGGGGTCTGGATCCCGAATTCGGACGAGCCGGGAAACCAGGTCGAGCAGTGGCTTCTCTACGAGGTGTTCGCCGACGGGGGAACGGTTTCCGCGGAATTTGAAGAAGATCTGGTCCCGGTTTCCGTCACGGCTGGGCAGCCAGCGTGAACTGCGGGGAGTCGGACCTTCACCTGGGATGCCTTACAAGGTGTTCCTGATGGGGAAGGAGACTGAAGTGAATAGATCGAAAGACAACCAACAGATACTCATCGCCGGTGCATTCCCTCTGGTTCGGTCTGCACTGGCTTCTTTGATCAGCCGGGCAGGCTATCAGATCGACGAACATCACCACGCCGGAAGTGCGGGAGCGGTCCTCAACCGGATCAGGGAAGACTCGATCGACCTGGTTTTCCTGATTTACGACACGGCTTCCGGATTTGGGCTTAACCTTATTGAGCAGATTCGGGCGGAAAAGCCCGATTTGCCTCTGCTGGTCCTCAACTCCTCTCCCTCAGACCATGACGCAATGGCCGTGATTCGAGCCCATGTGACAGGCTATCTGGGAAGGCAGAGTACGCCTCACCACCTCGTGCAGGCTCTCCGAAGAACCCTCTCCGGGCACTGTTTCGTCAGCCCTGAGGTTGCTCAAACACTGCTGTTTAAACTCGGGTCGGGGATGGAAGCTCAGCCGACGCTTTCCTCGCGGGAGACGCAGGTACTCAGCCTGATCTCCCAGGGGAAGAAGCGGGCTACCATCGCCGAAACACTGTTCTTGAGTCCCCAGACGATCAGTTCTTACCGGACCCGCATCCTGGACAAGCTTGGTGTCAAGAATGATGCGGCATTGATTCGCTACGCGGTCGAGCACAGACTCGTCTGATGAGCAGCATCCGGCGCCGCCCGGCTGGGAACATCGCTGTTGTTTTCGAAAGGAAGTGTCATGGGAATTGTACGTCTATACCGGGCTGCGCTTATTTTGCTCTTTACTCTCCTGTTGGGCACGGTCTCGTCGGCCCAGGGAACGAAGCAGGAGGTTCTCTCGCTCACCCCGCCGATGGGTTGGAACAGCTGGAACAAGTTCGGCTGCGACGTCAGTGAGAAGCTAATCAAGGAAGCTGCCGACGCGATGGTGTCGAGCGGCATGAAGGATGCCGGGTATCAGTATGTCGTCATCGACGACTGCTGGCAGGTTCGACGGGACGAGCAGGGAAATATCATTGCCGATCCCGACCGGTTTCCCTCCGGTATCAAGGCTCTTGCCGATTACGTTCATTCAAAGGGTCTCAAGTTCGGCATTTACTCGGATGCCGGAACGGCCACCTGCCAGGGGCGCCCGGGGTCGAAGGGGCACGAAAAACAGGATGCCCGGCAATACGCGGCGTGGGGAGTTGACTACCTGAAGTATGACTGGTGCCACAGTGAAGGTCAGGATCCCAAGACGGCGTACCCTAAGATGTCCCAGGCGCTCCGGGAATCGGGCCGGGACATCGTCTTCAGTATGTGTGAATGGGGAGTCGAGAAGCCGTGGCTCTGGGCTCAGGGCGTCGGTCAGCTCTGGCGCACCACTGGGGACATAGTGGATTGTTGGGACTGCAAGAAGGATTGGGGTGGCCTTTCCTGGACCAGGATCATAGATCTGCAGGCCGGAATTGCGCCGTACGCGGGACCAGGGCACTGGAATGACCCGGACATGCTCGAGGTTGGAAACGGCGGAATGAACCTGACTGAATACCGAGCCCACTTCGGCCTCTGGTGCCTGATGGCCGCGCCTTTGATGGCAGGAAACGACATCCGGACCATGTCTTCCGACATTCGTGACCTTCTGACGAATCGTGAGGTCATCGCGGTGGATCAGGATCCGTTGGGGGTTGCCGGCGACCGGATTCGCGACGACGGCGACCTGGAAGTCTGGTCCCGTCCGCTGGCCGACGGTTCCCGCGCGGTCGGTCTCCTCAATCGCGGAGAAACACCGCATCGCATCGCGGTTTCCTGGCAGGAAATCATTCTGGACCCGGACCAGGAGGCTACGGTTCGCGACCTCTGGCAGCACCGGGACCTCGGAATATTCAAGTCCAGCTTCTCGGCTGAAGTACCCTCGCACGGTCTGGTTCTCGTCAAAGTGTCTCCTCAATAGCGGAACTGAGCGATTCACCGAGTGACTGAACAATTCACCGACATTGTCATCGTGGGTGCCGGTGCAGCTGGGTTGGCAACGGCTATCTTCGCGGCCAGAGAACTCCCCGGCGCGGGCATTGTGTTGCTGGACGGGGCTCGCGTGCCCGGCGCCAAGATCCTCGTCAGCGGAGGCGGCCGCTGCAATGTCACCAACCGGGAAGTCCGCGAAGCTGATTTCAACGGTGGTACGAGAGGGGCAATCGCACGCGTTCTCAGGGCGTTTCCGGTCGAAGCAACGACGAACTTCTTCGCCGGCCTGGGCGTTCCTCTGCACGAAGAGGTTCTGGGAAAGCTGTTCCCGGATTCAAGCCGGGCGCGGTCGGTTCTCGACGCGCTGCTCGGCGAATGCCGGGCCCGCGGAGTGCGCCTCTTGACGTCCCATCGTGTCAGCGCTATTGCCGCCGAGAAACTGGGCTTTACGGTGCAAACCGCCTGCGGTCTTTTCCGGAGCAGGCGGGTTGTGCTGGCCACCGGGGGGCGGTCGCTGCCCAAGAGCGGCAGTGACGGCGCCGGATACGAACTGGCCCAGGGCCTCGGCCACACGATCGTTCCCACGACTCCCGCCCTTGTCCCGCTGGTGCTGGGCGACGGACCCCACACGGAGTTGCAGGGAGTCAGCCAGCCGGTCGAATTGACGCTTTCGGTGCCGGACCGCAAACCGATCCGCGTGGCCGGTTCGATGTTGTGGACCCACTTCGGGGCCAGCGGCCCCGCCGTACTCGACATCTCGAGGCACTGGCTGCGCGCCCGGCTGGAACGGCTGGAACCGCTCCTCGTGGCCAACCTATTTCCGGGGCTCGATTTTCCCAGGGTAGACCGGCGACTGTTGGAAGTGGGCCAAGACCGCCCCCGTCTCGGAACCGCGAATGCCCTGGCGCTTCACATGCCGGCGGCCGTCGCTGCGTCGGTCAGCAGGCTGGCCCGGGTGGATGCGTCGAGGCCGGTCGGGCAGTTGACCCGGGACGAACGTCGCCGCCTGGCCCGACTATCAACCGCGTTGCACCTACCCGTCGTCGACAGCCGCGGCTACCGGTTTGCCGAGGTGACGGCCGGTGGGGTGGCACTGGGGGAAGTTGATCCCCGTTCCATGCAGTCACGCCTCTGCCCCGGCCTCTTTCTCGTCGGCGAGATCCTCGACGTGGATGGCCGCCTTGGCGGCTTCAACTTTCAGTGGGCGTGGGCGAGCGGCAGAGTCGCCGCCCGCGGGCTGGCCGCCTCGGTCGCCGGTGACAAGGCCGCGGCTTCGGTGTAGGCTGGCTCCCATGAATTCAGCCCAGCGAATTGTGGTCATATTGGGAGTGCTGCTGGTTTCCGGCTGTTCTGGCCAACCCGGGAAAACTGACGGGTCTGATTCCGCGGCGCTCCAACCTGGGCAGCCCGGAATGCTCTTCACAGTTCCACCCGACGGAACGCATACCCGTTGGGCCAGTCCCGAGAATCCCAACGGGGACCCGGGCGAGGGCGGGAAGACCAACCAGGGAGCCAAAGGAAACGCCTTTTACACGATCGCACCTGGTGCCCAACAGCTCCTGCTCGACTACGAGGGCGCCGGAGTCATCAACCGGATGTGGATGAGCGGTACCATCGCCCGCAGTTCTGAACAGCGGCGCATGGTACGGATCGACATGTATTGGGACGGGGCTTCGAAGCCGGCCGTTTCGGCTCCCATCGGCGACTTATTCGGGGCCGGCCTCGGCATGCTGACCCCCTTCGACAGCGAGCTCTTCTCAAGTCCTGAGGGACGTTCCTTCAACATGACGATTCCGATGCCCTTCCGGACCGGCGCGAGGGTTGTGGTCACAAACGAGTCTCCGTACTACGTTCTCTTCTGGTACGACATCGACCTTCTGACGCTCGACAAGCCGTTCGAGAATGCACTCTACTTCCACACCTACTGGAACCGGCAGCTCAAGACGAAGCTCGGCGAAGCCTACGAAATCCTTCCCCGGGTGGAAGGGAAAGGCCGTTACCTGGGGGCAGGGATTGGGGTGATTGGTGACGAGGCATATCGCGGCACCTGGTTCGGAGAAGGCGAGGTTAAGGCCTACCTGGATGGTGACCGGGAGCGGCCGACGCTGGTGGGGACCGGAACCGAAGACTACATCGGGTCCGGATTCGGCCAGGGTCGCTACGCAAACCGCTATTCCGGATCACTGGTCTCGGACAGCGAAAATGACCTTTACGCTTTCTACCGCTATCACGTGGTTGACCCGGTCTACTTCCACCGGGAGTGCCGGGTCACGATTCAGCAGATGGGGAACTCCTCGGTCAAGAAGTTTCGGGAGATGCAGAAGCGGGGAGCCGAACTGAAGCTGGTTGCGCTCCTCGATGCGAAGGGCGGAGACATCCTTCGACTGAAAGGTCCCAGGCCTGAGTACCTTCGAGTCCTCGACATGCCCGAACCGCCGTCGATTGACGACAAGGACGGAGCCTACTTCTACCGGAGCGACGACGTCTCGGCGACGGCCTGGTTTTACCTCGATCGCCCGGAGAGCAACCTCCCCGACCTGCCGCCGGTGGAGATCCGGATGAAGGATATGGAGAACAAGGTCTGGTCGAAAATAGACCGCTGAAAGCCCCGGTTCGGCGCAGTAAGGTCCCTTAAGTAAAGGACAAAGATCCGGGTCTGGTACCAATCTTAATGTCTTACAGGGACGGGTGCGACAGGCCGCACCGTGACGCCCAGGTATAATGCAAGCTGTTTCCAGGCTTCAGGAAGCTCTATGGATCTGCCACCGATTTCGCGCCGATTGACCAGGACTGAAACAAGTTCGGGAAATTCAATCCTACTGCTTCTGGTATACGCGGACGTAGTCGATGAAGTACTTCTGCGGGAGTGTGTCCTCCGTCGGTCCCGGCTTGGCCGTAGCGGAGATGGCGGTATTGACCAGGATGTAATGCGGTTGCTGAAAGGAATGCCGCTTCGCAGCCGTGTCGATCTTGAAGTTCATGAAGTTGACGTCGTCGAAGAACCATTTGATCCCGTCCGGATCCCATTCGATGGCATAGATATGGTAGGCGTCGGAACATTTTGCTCCGTTGGGTAGCCGGTACTTCCCCTGGCCACCGGATACATGTTTCCCGTTGTCGTCGGCAAAATGAGAGCAGCCGGTGGTGACCCCGTCCCCCAGGCCGTTATCCCCTTTTCTGCCCCAGATCTCATCGATCTGCCCGCCCCACAGCTCCATAATGTCAATCTCGCCGCCGCGGGGCCAGCCCTCCTTCTCACCGAGAGTCCAGAAAGCCGGCCAGATCCCGTTCCCCTCCGGAAGCTTCGCACGCATCTCGATTCGGCCATACAGGAACGCTTTCTTCCCGTGCGTGTTCAGGCTCGCTGAGGTATAGGGTGCACCCTGGTAGTTCTCCATGCGGGTTTCGATCACGAGGTTCCCGTTCTCAATGTAGGAGTTCTCGGGACGATCGGTGTAGTACTGGGGTTCCTTGTTCCGGACGAAGCCGATCTCATAGCCCCAGACCGACCGGTCGATCGCCGGGCCGTTGAACTCGTCACTCCAGACCAGCTTCCACGGTCCCTTGCCGCCGGGCGAACCCGCCGTCTGTGCAAATAACCCGGGGATCAGGGCAAACACGACCGCAAGCAGAAGGAAGTTCGGCTTCATGGCAGTACCTTTCCGAGACAAAACAGGTTGAAACTCAGACCGCGTTCTCATGTTCTGTTCTTTATGCTAGGCCGGAGCCCGCAGCGAAGCAACAGTACTCGGTTCCTTCGCGTCACCCGAATCTTGGCAATAGCTCCGACTGAACTGAACAGGTTCGCGCTTTTTGTTTGGGCCGGCCGGCACCATTCAGGTATTTTGGAAGCGGCGTTCGTCTGTTTGTTTCGCCGGGGAATACCGCTTACGGAAAGGACGAGAGTTTATGGACGACGACGTTCTCTTTCGGGAGGTTCCGGTCTTCGGGCGCAAGGTATTCCGCCTGGGTTTGGCGACCAACTTCGGCATTGGCGGAGAGGACCTGGAGTGGGCGCTGGAGCAGGGGATCAACTACGTTTTCTGGCCTCCCAACGCCCGCGGGATCACGAACTCGCTCAAGGCGGCATTGAAGCGTGACCGGGAGTCCATTGTCCTCGCATCGGGGCCGACCCTGGGGTTCTTCGGCGGCGGCATCAGGCGCGGCTGCGAACGACTGCTGAAGAAACTCGGAACAGACTACCTGGACGTTTTCCAGCTCTTCTGGCTCGGCCGGGCGAGTGCCTGGACCTCTTCCACGATCGATGCCCTGGTGGCCCTTCGCGAGTCTGGCCTGGTCCGTTCCATCGGCGTGAGCCTCCACGACCGGGCGCGAGCGGGCGCGCTGGCCCAGGACTCGCCCCTCGACGTGCTCATGATTCGCTACAACGCGGCTCACCCGGGTGCCGAACGCGACATTTTCCCGTACCTCGAAAAGGGCCGCCCCGCTGTCGTTGCCTACACGGCCACCCGATGGCGCGGTTTGCTCAAACGTCCGAAAGGCTGGAGCGGTCCCGTCATGACCGCGGGCGACTGCTATCGCTTCTGCCTTTCCAATCCGCATGTGGACGTGGTTCTCACAGGTCCCAGAAACCGCCGTGAGTTGGAAGAAAACCTCCAGGCCCTTCGGGAAAAGGGTCCCTTGTCCAATGAAGAAGACCGCCGGATCCGGGACTTCGGGCAGGTCGTCCACGAGGCAAGCTCACGCTTCACTTTTCGCTTCTAGAAGGGCGAATCCGGAGGCGCATGCCGATCCCCGGTACACCTCTGCCCCGGCTTCTCCAAAGAGGCTCTCTGTGGGCTAGCAACTTTTCTTACACCAGAATTCAAGGGTGTTTTGAAACTCAACCTCAAAGCAACCCTCCCTGATCAGTTCCTCATGTTCCTCCCAGATTGCCTGCAGGATCTTGCACAGGAAACGGCAATGCTGGTCTTCGAACAGGGCGAACTGTTTTGGAGCTTTCTCTGGCGATATTTGAAGGACGAAACACCACAGGTAAGGCTCTTGTTCAGATCGCGAAATCGACTCTAGATCCAGCGCGAGTTCCACGAGGCGAGGCATGAAGTACGCCATGCCTTCGGGGCTGATGCCGGATATTGGGTTATAACCGATGCCTGCTACGTCATCCAATGCAAGCGTCTGTCGATTTCGGGCTTGCAAGAGGCTTTCGTGATCTGCAGCTTCCGGATCACTCGCGAAATGTTCATGGAAACGTGCGGGGCGGGCAAATGCTGAGAACAGTCTATAGCCCTCCCCAATCAGTCTTTTCTTGTTCATCTTCAAAGACCGGCTTAATGAATTTGGTGACACGCCCTAAATCCGATCATAACCTGCGACAGACATTAATAATTTGTGTCGGCCTGTCACCAATTAGGGTGGGCTAAACCAAATCGAGAGTCCAATGCCGATTTTTGATACAGTCCCGATTCGGTTACTCGAGAGAGGATCTCTGAGCAGCCAATGGTAGACAGAGCCTTCAGCGGAACGCTCTGTCTACCCTATTTTGGGGATGTTCGGTGTTATGCGGGGTGGGGTTCGGCCCATCTTGTCTGGTGCGGGGCCTTGATGATCTGCGCTTCCAGCTTCGCGCAACGCCACGGGAATTCGCCGACCCGTCCGCCGGTTCAGGCAATAGTCGGATGGAGATCTCGTCAATTCTGCAGAGCTGGTTGGCGCTGCTGATGTTGAGCCGCGTGCTGTGCGGGCGGCTCGGGGGAATATGCTGATCCGGACACTCATGTTGTGGCGCACGAACGTGCGACCAACCAGGCTCATAGAGGACGAAACTGCGTGGCCATCGTAATTTGTTCGGAGTGTGGACAGAGTGTCTCTGACGAGAGTCCAGCCTGCGTCCGATGCGGGTGCGTTCTGGGTGGGGTGACGTCCCCGACCGCCCATCCACTCCTGGCTGGCTCGGCGGCAAGGGTCAACGCAAGTCAACGCCCGGAGGCTGATTGGCCGGTCGTGCCCGAAGCGATGGCAACTCCGCTGTTCCCGGTGGCGACTCCCAAGTTCATCATCCTTTCGATTTGCACCTTCGGAATCTATGAACTCTATTGGTGCTACCAAAACTGGAATTGGATCAAGAACTCTTCCAGCGAGAAGATCAGCCCGTTCTGGAGAACCTTCTTCGCCCCGATTTGGGGCTTCTCCCTGTTCAAGAAGATCCGCGCAGACGCCATGTCAGCTGGGGTGCCGGTCGCCTGGAATTCCAGCGTTCTCGGTGCGTCTTTTCTCATTCTGCAGCTGACCGCGTTACTCCCCGACCCGTGGTGGCTAGTCAGTTTCGCCATGTTCATCCCGATGATTCCGGTCCAGCAGACTGCACAGCGCCTCAACGAGCTTCACTTTGAGCGGGGTGCAACAGGACGGAATGATACCTACAGCTCAGCCAATGTTGCGACACTACTGATCGGCGGGCTGTTTCTCATTCTGATACTGATCGGGGCATTCCTGCCTCAGTGAGTTTGGCGGGGGAGAGTCTCAGGCCGATATCCTGGGGCGGAATCTGATCTTCGGTTTCGTGCAGATTGATGCGATATCAGTTCGTGAAACCGAACTGCTCGTTTCAGAAATGGATCACGACGCGGATCCGGAATTATCCATCAGGAAATTGCAGCACCCTACTGATGCTCGCCGTGGAGCCGAACGATAAATTCAATTGGTGCTTGGATTTTCGGCTCATTTGCTGGAAACTGGCGGTGAGGAGATTTGCAGAGGGAGCCGATTTGAGCGCTGAGGAAGGCTCAAGGCGGTTCGGGGACACGGGCGGCACCTTTCGCCGGGTGGCAATTCACATCACCGTCATCTGGAGAGTGGGTGGTTGTTAGACCTGGAGGACGCTATGCGATGCCTGCTCACGCTTCTTGTTGTGCTGCTTTCCTTGCCTTCCGCGTTTGGGGACTTCTTCCGGGACCTGCAGCCAGTTCGCTGAAGATTTCTCGGGCCTTTCCGCGAACACCTGGGACGGGACTTCAGGCAACTGGTACGTACAGGGAGAACTCCTGCGTCTGAATCAGATCGCAGCGGGAGACCTGGCCTTCTACCAGACCGACTTTTGGCCCAGTGACTTCTTTACGATAGACGTGGACATTCAGTTGGACGCTTTCCCTGCGGGTGCTGCCGTCGGGATCATTCCCTTCACGAGCGGTGATGCCTACATTGGCGTCGGTGATCGCACCACGGACGGAATCGGCGTCATCTACTTCCCCGATGGCCGTGCGCAGTTGTTCGGCTATGACTGGGAAATCGGCGATTGGTTCTTGAGTTCTCCCTACCAGGTTTCCGGTACTCCGACTTCGATCGGTGTCGCCTATGACGAATCGGAGATCACCCTTCGGATCAACAATCAAAACACTTCGTTGAAGCTCACAGGCGACTTCTCGATCGCTCCCTACCTGTTGGATACGCTCTGGCTGATTGCGCAGGGAGAGGGTGCCCAGGTGGGGTTCGACAACGTGTGCGCCGATCTTCTGGTGCCGGCTCCGGTCGACAATCCCCCGACGGTCGTAATCACCTCTCCCTCCGATGGCGCGTCGGTCAGCGGAACCGTGACGGTGCAGGCCTCGGCCTCGGACGACGACGGCGTGGCGAAAGTAGAGTTCTCCGTCGATGGAGTGAAGCAAAGGACGGACACTTCTTCCCCCTACACGTATGCGTGGGACACGACGACCGTTGCCAACGGATCCCACACGATTCAGGCCAGGGCTTTCGACACCGCCGACCAGACAGCGCAATCCGAAGTGGACGTCACCGTCTCCAACGGGTCGGTCCAGCCCTTCGGGACCGGGAGCGTCTTCTACTTTCCATTCTGCCAGTCCGATGCAGCGAACTTTACCGGCTTTGCGGTATCGAACTATTCATCGAACTTGGCCCGCCTTCAGTTCACGCCGTTCACGTCGTCCGGCGCGCAGGCTTACTCGACCTCGCAATACTCCCTGGAGCCACAGCATCAACTCGGCAAGCTTTGCAATGAACTGTTCGGACAACCGGCCGGAAGCCAGCAGTCGCTCTGGATCGAGATGGGGACCGACAATCCCGAGGTGGGCAGCTTCTTCCAGTTTGGGGCGGCCAACCAGATGGATGGATCGGTTCCGTTCAGCCAGGTTTATCCGAAACTCTATTTCACCCGGGTATTCCAGGGCAGCACCGCCTACCGGGGACAGGCGGCCGAGACCTGGTTGTCGATTGCCAATCCGACGACGGAATCGGTGACGGTACACTTGAAGCTGTATCGCGACGGAAGCACTTCGGCGACCACAGCCAACCGGTCGATCCCGGCGAACGGATTTTTTTACGAGACGGTAGGGAGCATCTTCGGGCAGAGTTCGGTGTCGAGCGGATACGTTACGGCGGAAGTTTCAGGGGGCGGAGGCATCGTCGGATTCGAGTTGGTGAAGCTGACCTCGAAGCAGACAGTGGTAGGAGTGGGCGGCCAGCCGGCCGGGACGGCGTCAAAGCTCTACTCGGCGCAGCTGGCCAGCCTGAGTGGGTTCTATACCAACGTGAAACTGGTCAATACCTCAGGCCAGTCGGTGCAAGCGACACTGAGAGCCACGGACGAGGCGGGGAACAACCTGGCCGGTGCGGTCACACGGACAATTCCCGCGGGCGGCGTGCTGGAAGAAGATGCCTCGAGTCTTTTTGGCTTCGGAGGCAGCCAGGTAGCGGTCGGGTCGCTGACGATCGAAGCCGACAGGGCGGGATTGGTGGGAGACGTGGTTTTCGGAGATGGGGCGAGCTTCACGACGGCTGCGGCGCTTCCGCTTCAGACCGAGACAATGACCCGGGGGATCTTCAGCCAGGTGGCGAATGTCTCAGGCCTTTTTACGGGGGTGGCCCTGTTCAACCCGGGAGAGGAACCGGCGGACGTGACCGTCCAGGTTTACTCAGTGATTGGGACGAAGACGGGGGAGAAGGTGTTGACCCTACAACCGGGCGAACGGATTTCGAAACTCCTGACCGATGGTGATTTCATCCCCTCGACCGCGGGCCAGGTAGGTGGATATGTCGACGTGCGGTCCACCGAGGCGTTGATTGCCCAGCAACTGTTCGGAAGTGCGACCTTGTTGTCGGCCGTGCCGCCGACAACCTCCCTGACCATCGCCGGTCCGGGCGGCTCCGCTGTGGTTCTCCCGCCATCACTCAAAGGGAAGGTTTCGGCGGTACACCTGGGAAGCGGGGACAGCACAGGCTTGTTGGAAGCGGACGAGACTGCGGTCTCGGAAGTCATTGAGATTTCCGTAGGTGGAAGGCAAATCACCACCTCCAGCGATGTGATCAGGTTGGAGATTCCTGTCACCAAGGCGAATCCCGATCCGTCGAGTCTGAGAGCAAAGTTGATGTTGACGACCGGACACTCGATCCCCGTGGCGGGAAGCTACGACAGTGAGAGTCGATCCTACAGTGCCTTCGTATTTGGATTGGTGGACGGCTGGACGATGGCGATCGCTGAAGGGGCTGCGCCCTCGGTGGTTGAGACGAGCAGCCGGGCTTCGGTTCGGGCCATGAGCGAGACGGCGGATTGGACGACCCTCGACTGGGAGGTCGTCGATCACAGTCGCACACTCTCGGCTGAGCGTTTGAATGCGTTGGCCCTCCTGATGAAGGAACTATCGGGCTACTACCGGTCGATTGGGTTTCGGGCACCGAGGCTTTGGAACAAGCCGGTTGGGGCCAACGGAGGAGCCCTGTTCAGAAACGTTCTCAATGTCGTGAACAAGGGATGGGACAACTTCTACTCTCCCTGCGAACCCGAAAAGTGCAACGCGAGCGACCCCAGTTATCAGCGGGGCGAGGGGATCTCCGAAGACGAGCTGGTCATGGCCGGTAGCATCTATCTTGATTGGGGGCTCCGGGACCTTGGATTCGTCTACCTGATGGCTCACGAGCTGTTCCACGCCGTGCAGCAGTCGTACGGAATCGGGGGCGGGGAATTGCGGCTTCCCGATTCCAGCAACAAGACCTGGAGGTCCGATGCGTATATCGGAGACGGCACGGCGGACGTCGTCGGAATGACCTACCAGGATCGAGGCACCATCAGTACAACCAGCCTCTCGATGACCCCGTATGCCCACAGTCTGGACGTGCCGCTGGACGATGTCGCCGACGGGCGGATTGTCGAACTGCCCTACTCACGCCAGGAGTTTTTTGGATTCCTTGCTTTGCGTTATTTCCGTTCGACGGGGCTGGTCTATCTGCACGAGATGCTGGAGAGCATCGGGAACGCGGTAACGGTCAACACCACCCTCCTTCAGGATATGAGGACGGGCCTGGACAGTTTCCTGAGGGCAAAGGGCACCAGCCTGCCCGACGCCTTTGCCGAGTACGCATTCGAGCGATCCTATCGGAGGAGCCCCCAGTTGGCTCTGCGGCCGAACGAAGTCGTTGGGCCGAACCAGTTGGCCACCTCGAGATTCACCGGAAGCGGGGTGGTGCAGTGGAATTCCGCCGTGGCTCAGGACGGATCAATCGACCCGATCACTGTCCGCGGGGTCCTTCCTCTTTCAATGCGTGCCGTTCAGTTGACCGTCCCGGCGCAGTGGAAAAGTGAAAGCACGGTTGAGTTCAGTTTCCAGCGGGGCGGGGCCGATATCGGACAGCCCGGCCAGGAAGGGATCCGAATCTACGCCCTCCGGGAAAACTCCCTCGGCACAATGATTCCCGAGAATGGGCTCTTCATCCTCGACAGCTACGATTCCGCTCTCGGAATTCCGGTCAAGGATGTGGAGCAGTTCACTTTCCTGATCATCAACGCCGATCTTGACGAGAGCGCCGACGTGCGGATTCTGGGGAAGGCGTACTCCAAGACCAAGGTTACCTATTCCGTCCCGGCAGGTGAGAACAGTCCCGGAATCACTTTTGACCTCTGGATTGAAGCCAAGGATGCGGTGGCGTGGGAGATCAAGGACCAATTTGGGAACGTCACCCAGTCGCAATGGAAGGTGAATGATTCTACCTTCTCGCTCAGGCTGAAAGTGGGCGAACTCACTCCGCCTCTTGCGGCAACGGGTGACTTCAAGTGGCAGGAAATCGTCATCAAACAGCACGGGGTCTCGAACCCGATCCAACTCAAAGAATCGGATGTCCCGAACGCAGATATGACGATCGATAATGTGCCCGTGCCAAATTCCTTTGCCATTACGTTTTACGCGCAAATCAATCCGACCACCTACACCCAGACGCCGTTTTCCGTGGAGGTCTACAAGTAGACTTTCCAGGTAAAGGTAGATCCGCAACCAGATCGACGGCGGGTGAGAAGGTCAGGGCTTTGGTGCCTGTGGTGGTCTGCTTGTCTTGCCAGCGCCATCGGTGCAGGGTAGCATGGTCCCACTCTAAGAAGGCTCGAGCCGGGGATTCTCATCCCGGCCCGAGGAATATCTGGGCTTCCGGCTGGAGGTCACAAACGAGAGTGGAGACGTCGTTGAAGAGGTGCCGATCGAGTTGTCTGCCCCGGAGATCCCCGGCCGTGTCCTGCGTGACGGCGACCGGGTGATCGTCATCGGCAAGCGCACCCGCAGAGGCCTCTTGCGACCGAAAGCCGTCTGGGTCATCGGTTCGCGATTGGAGATTCGGGGCGGCGGCGGCCGGCAGTACGGGTTTCTCGCCAACATCCTTGCTCTGCCTCTGGGCCTTGCCTTCCTTGCCGCCTGGCCAGTGTTGATCTACGGAATCTGGGCCGAGCAGGCCGGCCTCGTCATCCTCGCCGTGCTGAGCATGATCGTCTACTGGGCGATCTACATTCGGAGGTAACCATCGATTATTCAACGGCCCACCTCGATTACCTCTCTCGCGCCTTCCTCGACGACTTTGGCGGAGTCTTTCGTCAGCGCATCGAGCCGGGAGATGTTGCCGCCCCGGGCCCCAGCGAACTGCGGCTGATGCGAATTTGTGAAGTCGGACGCAGTTGGCGATCCAATGACCGGGAGGGCGACTCCGATCGCCCAGTCAGCTACTGGTCCGAGGCCTTGCTCTCGGGTTGCGCCGGGCTTGGGGTTCCACTGCTCTTCGCGGTGCTCGGCGACTCTCGCGAGATCCAGGTCGTGATGGGCACGTACCCCGGTCTCCATCGCAGGGATGACGGGCAACACGGCCCCGGCGTCACGCTGGCCGCGCTCGAGGCCCTGGTCGCGAGCCACTACCCGGGCAGTCGGGCACAGCCTGCCGACGGGACGCAGTTTCAGGTTCGACTGCGGGAAATGATGGTCAGTGGAAATCTTGGACTCGTGACCGGGATCGCGAGCCGATCACGTCGAGTCGAGTGGGGAGAGATGACACAGATGGACCGGCTTTTGCACGCCATGCAGGGCCGTTCCTGGGGCTGGGTTGTCATGGCCGATCCTCTGCCGGGGCAGCTCTCCCGCAAACTGGGTCATGCTGTTGTGAACGAGATGCGTGCCGTCTCGGATGCCGAACAGGTGAAGCCGCGCCCCGGGCCTCTCGCGGAAACCTATCTCCGGCGCCTGGAACTGCTGCACCAGGAATTCGAGAGAGGGTTTGCGGTTGGGTCCTGGACGGTTTCGGCGTTCTTCCTCGCGCCCGACCGTACTTCGTTCAAGACGCTCGGTGCGGCGCTGGGTGCCGTCCTCGGGGGTGAGCAGTCGCTGCCCGAGCCGGTTCGGGTGCTCGAGATTGCCGAACCAGGACCGTTCAGGGCGGCTCTCGGGCCCATTCTGCTCGCCACTGCCGAAGCGCCGGGCCAACTCGAGTACCCGTACAGCTTCCAAACCATCCTCAACTCTCAGCGGCTGTCGGCCCTAATCCACCTTCCGCGCCTCGAAGCACCCGGGTTCGCCGTTCGCGAGATCCAGCGTTTCGATGTCGCTCTACCCCACGATGCTGCTCAGGGCCCGATCGAGCTCGGCCGCGTCCACGATCTCGGCCGCCGGCTCGAAGTCGACTACCGGCTGTCAACGGGTGCCCTGAGCAAGCACACCCTGATCGTCGGCGTCACCGGCAGCGGGAAGACCAACACCGCTTTCCATCTGCTGCGACAGCTGTGGTCGCAGGAAGTGCCGTTTCTGGTGCTCGAGCCGGCGAAAACCGAGTACCGCGCTCTCATCGCCGACCCGGTCGTCGGTTCCGCGCTCCGAGTATTCACGCTGGGGGAGGAGTCGGTTTCACCTTTCCGCCTGAATCCTTTCGAGGTCGAGCCCGGCGCCTCGCTGGCAACCCACATCGACCTGCTCAAAGCAACGTTCAATGCCAGCTTCGTCATGTGGAGCCCTTTACCTCAGGTTCTCGAACGTTGCCTTCATGACGTCTACCGTGACTACGGCTGGGATCCCGTGCGAGGCGTCAATCGGCGGCTGCCGTCGGACGCTACGCCGGAGGCTCGGGCGCTTGCCTTCCCCACATTGAGTGCTCTCAGCGCCAAGATTGAGGAGGTCGTCGACAGCCTCGGCTATGAGGCCCGGGTCACCAGCGATATCAAAGCGGCTTTGGTCACTCGTCTCGAGAGCCTGTGTATTGGTGGAAAGGGGGCGATGCTCGACACGCCCAGATCAATTCCGCTGTCCGAACTGCTGTTGCAGCCGACGGTGATCGAGTTGGAGCAGGTCGGCGACGACGACGAAAAGGCCTTCCTGATGGGCCTTCTACTGATCCGCATCTTCGAGCACCTGCGGGCCTCGGCCGACAACGCCGGCTCCCAACTGCGCCATGTGGTCGTCGTAGAAGAAGCCCACCGGCTGCTGGCAAGCGTCGCTCGAGGCGCGGGCGAAGAGCAAGCCAACACCCGGGCCAAGGCGGTCGAGTCGTTCGTCAATATGCTGTCTGAGGTGCGCGCTTACGGCCAGGGTTTCCTGATCGCCGAACAGATCCCCTCCAAGCTGGCGCCCGATGCCCTCAAGAATACGAACGTCAAGGTCGTTCACCGCACCGTAGCCCGCGAAGATCGGGAGCTGCTCGCAGGTTCGATGAACATGGATCAGGACCGGAGCCGCATGCTGGCCACTTTCCGGCCAGGCGAAGCGGCGGTCTTCTCTGAAGGTGACGATCGGCCGGTGCTGGTGCAGGTACCTTACTCGAAGCTCGAGTCGCCGGCGGAGGCTGCTGCCAAGGCTGGGAGAGACGCCATCGTGCGCCGGCACATGGAACCTTTTCGCCGGAACCCGGCAATCGCCGGGCTCTTTGTTCCCTTTCCCGATTGCGCCGGCGCCTGCGGCACACCGTACGCCTTTTGCGAGGACGCGCAGGCCATCGTGGCACAGGGGGAGTTCCGGGAGATCTTTATGGCCTTGATGTTGGCTCTCACTGAAGACGCCGGTGACGTCCGCCCCGGCCTCGAACAGTTACAGCGCTATGTCCGCTCCCACTCCCGGAGACAGGCGCCGATCGACCGCGCGCTGCCGTGCCTGATCCGCCACGCGATCTGCGACTACTTACGCACTTTCGGACGCCTCTACGACTGGCAATTGCCCGATGTGGAACGGTTGAGCGTGCTGATGACGGCTTCCCTCACCGCCCTCACCGCTGGCGGGAAAGACAATCCGACGAGGCGACAGGAGTTGTGGAACCTGTACCGGGGGATCACCGGGCGCGAGGAAGATCCCTTCCCGCAATGCGGGGACATTTGTCCCGGCGGAGACTGCCGCTTCCGCTACCAGGTCGCGACCTTACTCGGCGACGTGGCACTGACAGAGCTCTTCGACCTTGGCATGGGTGCGGCATTGGGTCCTCAGGGTTGGGGGGACCTGCGGGCTCTGCGAAGGGTCGAAACCCGCTTGGCCGGCGGCCTTCCCGCTGATCGCGTTCGCAGCGCCGCCCTCTGCTACGGCTGTCAGCAAATCGCTTATAAATCGGGGCTCTTGCAGGTGGCCCGGACATTGGCCATGGAGACCTTGCTCGCCGGCTATGAAGACGTGACAGAGGGGCCGGTCGGCGCGTTCAACGCTGCGGCCATGGGCGAAGACCCGGCGTCGCCGCAAGACAGCGGCGGCGGCTCGCCGGACGAATCGATGCGGGCGACGCCCAGCTGGCAAGATTTCTGGGAGGACACGGGACAACTTCCGCCCGACCCGCGGAAGCCGAGCGGGGCGGACCTGGTGCCCGACTGGGATCCGGGACCAGCCTACCGCAAGGGTCGGGCCTATCTGGACGAGCTCTCCAATGGCGTACCCGGGGGCGGTGGTGGCGGCAGGGACCAGTCCCACCAAGAACCCTTCAAGGAGTTTGACGCTTGGAAGAAGAAGATCGACCGCATACAAGCACGCTTTGAGCAGACGCTCGAATGGAACCGAAGCGCCATCCAGCGGGCCCGGGTTAGGGCTCTCGCTTGAGGGCACGGGCGCGGCGCAGCCGCGCCCGGCGGTCAACAGCCAGCAATTCCCGATTGCAGCTGCCCCGACCGGGCTTGATGCGGAAAGCGGTAAACAGAAAGGAGCCAACCCATGGGTGGTGGACCGAAAACTGAACAACCTCAAGGAGCTTCCGACCAGCCAGTCCAGCCAAAGCCCGGCGCCACGAGTGACGCTGTCCGGCCACAGGAGTGGAACGAAAAGGCGGTGCGCGGCACCGAGCACAAACGCCAGCGCCTGAGTCCCGAGGAGGCTCAGGAACGGCGCAGCCGGGCTCGCCCCGGGGACGGCATGGCGTTTGACTACAACCGGCGGACCCTGCCGAAAGGGGAATATCAGCGCTGGTATCAGGGGCTTTCTTCTCAGGATCGGGCGCTGCTAGCCCAGCCCGGCACCCGGATCGAGATCTACGCCAGCGCCAGCCGCCCCGGATCCGACCAGTACAACCAGAAGCTCTCGAAGGATCGCGCCGAGGCGGTGGCAGTGGAGTTGAACAAACAATTGGGAATCCCCAGGAGCCAGATCAAGCCTCAGGGGCTGGGTGAGGACCCGGCAGTGGACAACCTGCCCCCGGGATTCGATCCCGGAAGATTCGAAAACGTTGACAATCGTGAAGATCGTGCAGCTCAGATTGTCATTGTCCCTGCCGAGAGCTCCCGCAAGACCGGAATCGACACGGGCGACGCGAAGAAGGCCGGAACCGAAGCCGGCAAGAAAGCCAAGATCGACAAGCCGAGCCCGAAGTACACCCCCGAGGAGGGCATGAAAGACCTGCCCAAGTTCGTCAAGGACTACAAGAAGGTCATTGCGGAAAGCGTCAAACGCTTCTTCAAGGCCGTCCACGAAGCCCACCGGCTCAATGAACAGGCTTCCCACGCCTGCGGCGTTCGGTACGCCGTCGACCTGATCCAGACGGACGCGACGCCGTCGAGCAGAAGCCCGCATACGGAAAAGGGCGAGCCCTATTCCGGAGACGACCTCTGGAAGAGGATGGAGGCCAATCCAATCATGAAGGCCGCATTCTACCGCGAAATGACCTCGCATCTGGTCGAGAACACGAACGGGAAGCAGACAGCCAAACAGGCCATGCGACAGATCGCCGACACCGTCAACAAGCTGCTGCAGAAGGCTGGCTCGCCGGAACAGCGCCGGGCTCTCCTCAATGAGTTCTGCCTCGCTACGTTGAAGCAGCTGGCAGAGAACAAGCGGAAACGAGCCGGGAAGGAGTGAGCCATGAATGAGGGTCAGATCGTGGGCGCCGTGATCGGCGCCATCGTTGGTTTCATTGTCGCCACTGCCATCGCGTCTCCGAGGTTCACCTACCTCGGCGGGCACTGGGGCCAATTTGAAGGAGGAATGGGTTGCATCGCCGGGGGCCTCCTCAGACTCGTGCTCATCGCCGGCGGAGCCGTGGTCGGCGCAGCGCTCGCCTCGAGCCTTGGCTGACCCTTTCGCATACCCGGCACATTCGCAAATGGACCCAAGAGTCACCGGTCTTCAAGCAGTCCCCGCAACCCTGGGCGCTCGGGATGACGTCGCGAATCTGGTCCAGGTGAGCGCATTAAGCCATGATCCACCTCCTTCGAAACTTCGTGCTCGGTTATCTTTGTTGCAGCCTCAAAACTCATTCCTGGGGAGGCCAGCATGCAAGCAGGCGCCGCACCGCGATAAACTGCCCCAGGTGATAGGCCGTGTGATCGGCCGCCAGGAGCACCTCGCGCAGCAGGGTTTGCCCGCTTCCATGGGCAAAGGGCTTGATCATATCGCGCTCGGGATCAGCAACCAGGTCCAGCATTGCCTGCCGGTCGGCGTGAAACGCAGCGATGGCACGGTCCCAGTCCGCGGCTTCGGGCGGCGCAGGAGTTGCAGGCCAGTAGCCCTCGGGCCAGGCCGGTGACTGGTAGTGCTGGTCGCGAATAAACTTCAGGATGTCGTGCTGGGCGATGCGGATGTGTTCGAGCAGTTCCCATCCACTATAGGGCAACCCCTTGGGCCGGAGACCGCGCAGTGCCAAGGGAAAATCGCGCACCGCTCCGTCGAACTGCTGGTGCGCGTTGCCGCCCACAAGGAGTTCGCGTAACTCTTGTCGCAAGCCTTCTGCCAGTTGCATTTTCATTACCTGTGTTTCTGATCCACTCGGGCCAGGTGCTGGATGCTGAACAACTGCCCGGGATCGGTCCAGACCCGCTCGACGCGCCAGCCGGCAGTGGCCGCCAGTCTCGCGAAGTCTGCGGGGGAATACTTATAGGAACTCTCGGTCCAAACCGATTCGCCCAGCTCAAACGGAATCGTAGCGCCGTTCAGGTGTACCTCCTGGCGGGCGAGGCTGACCAGGTGCATCTCGATACGGCCCGCGCTTGGGTTGTAAAAGGCACGGTGCGTAAACCGATCCAGCCGGAAGTCGGCGCCGAGTTCACGGTTAATGCGGCGGAGCAGGTTGAGGTTGAACGCTGCCGTCACTCCGCGGGCGTCGTTGTAGGCGGCGTTGAGCCGGCACGGATCCTTTATGAGGTCGACGCCGATGATCAACCCGCCTCCCGGGCCGCAAACCTGCGCGATGTGTCTCAGGAAGTCGGTGGCCTGGGCCGGAGCAAAGTTACCAATCGTGGAACCGGGGAAAAAGACCACACGCCGGCTGTCCCCAAGCGCCGCCTCGGGCAGTTCGTACGGTCGTGTGTAGTCGGCGCACAGCGGACAGATGCGGCAGCCGCGGATATTGCTTCGAGAGGGCGCGCACCGCCAGAGCAAGCTGCGTGGCGGAGATATCGATCGGAATGTACCCGGCCAGGTGGGGCGCGTGATCGAGGAGCAGGCGGGTTTTCAGGCTGCTGCCGCTGCCATACTCGATGAGCAGGCTCTGTGGCCCAATGGCCTCGACGATTTCACCAATTGCCCGGCGCATGATCGCCAACTCGGTGCGCGTCGGGTAGTATTCCGGCAGCTGGCAGATCTCCTCGAACAGCCGCGATCCCAAGGCATCGTAGAAGTACTTGCAGGGAAGCTCTTTTGGGTTTCGGCCCAGCCCCAGCATCACCTCCTCGAGGAAGGTTGCCCGGTCGGCGGCGAACGCCGGCGGAGCCAATAAACCAGTCGTTGGCATCATTTGACATCCCTGGCCAGCCGGAGACCCATGAATTGCCAACGGGCCGCCGGCGGAAAGAAATTACGATATGTTGGGCGAATGTGGGTGATTGATGTCGCGCAGGAGCCGCCGCGCAACACGAACTGATTGCACATGAACTTGCCGTTATATTCACCGATCGCTCCAGCCGCCGGTTGAAAACCGGGATAGGCGACATAAGGGCTTTGCGTCCACTCCCACACGTTGCCGTACATCTGCTCCGGGGTCGCGGACGAATCCGCCACGGAGAGCGGGCGCGGATGGAAAAAGCCCTCTTCGGCGAAGTGACCCTCGATCGGCAGCACGCGGGCGGCCGTTTCCCATTCCGCCTCGGACGGCAGGCGTGCTCCGGCCCAGCGGGCGTAGGCATCGGCCTCGAAGTAGCTGACGTGACAAACCGGCTCGTGTGGTTCGACCGGGCGCCACCCGTGCAGCGTTATCAGCCACCACTGCCCGTCCTCGTGCGCCCAGTACAGCGGATTTTGCCAATTCTCGGAGCGGGCGGTGGCCCACCCCTCGGAAAGCCAGAACTCGGGGCGCTGGTAGCCGCCGTCCGCCATGAATTCCAGGTATTCGCCACAGGTGATTAAGCGCGAGGCGAGCTCAAACGCTTCCAGAAAGCGGCGGTGGCTCGGGGCCTCATTGTCATAGGCAAAACCGTCATCCGCGTGGCCGATCCAACCAATGCCTTCAGGATAAGCGTGCCATCCCAGCGGGGGCGGCGGGGCAGCGGACGGTGACTCAGCGGCAGCGTAAATGGGATGCAGCGGATTTTGCGCCAGGACGTGCTTTATGTCGGTCAGAATCAATTCCTGATGCTGCTGCTCGTGATGCAGACCGAGGGCTACGACCGGCGCCCAGCGCTCCAGCGCCGCCGTATCACAACCCGCAAGAAAATCAGTCATCGCCTCATCCACGGCGCGGCGATAAGCATAGGTTTCCTCGACCGTTGGGCGCGAAATCAGGCCGCGGCGGAGGCGGTTGAACTGGGGGCCGACGGCGTTGTAATAGGAATTGAAGAGGTAGGCGAAAAGCGGGTGCGGCGACCGGTAACCGGTAACGGCCGGACTGAGCACGAAGGTCTCGAAAAACCAGCTCACGTGGGCCAGGTGCCAGCGCGTCGGGCTGGCGTCGGGCATGGACTGGATCACGCAGTCCTCGGTTTTGAGCGGGGCGCAGATTCTTTCGGAAAAGGCGCGAACGCGCTGGTAGTCTGCGATCAACGTCTGGCTGAGAAATTCGGAGGTTCTTGGAGAATTGCCAACGGCGGCTGTTTGTCTGGGCGACATCAGGTCCACTCCTGGGACATCGTTTTTGAAGCGTATTCTGAGGGGAAAGGCTGTTCAATTATTCGCCGATTTCCCCTCGACATCTGAACCGATCTTACCATCGGGAATTTTTCAGGTAGGGCTAAGGTTCCGGTATCGGCGCAAGCTGCACTCATTGTTTCGTGGCCGTGGCGCCCGGACGGGCACATTCAAGCTGGCAACCGGGAAGCATGGAGAGCAACCGTGCGGCGCTCAAGGTCATAGATCGTGGTCCTTCCGAGCCCGGGCCGGGTTGCCGGATCGATTCGGCTCAATCCGCTTTCTCGAGAAGCCGGACAATCAGGAAACAGCAGGAATCTTAGCGGAAGACAGAACGGGAGGAAGCACCCTGCCCACCGTGGACGCCGCGTTACACAGTTTGCGGCAGCAGATAAGGGGCTCGATACGTTTTCGTCAGATAGCCGTCCGCTTCCTTGTCGTTGACGAACTTCTCTGTTTCAGGATCGAATTCAAGTGTTCTGCCAAGCCTGCACGCGATGTTACCCAGGTGGCAGAGACTCGTTGAAATGTGCCCTTCCAGGATGTCTGCGTGCAGGTCTCGCCAGTTCCGTGACCGGACGCAGTCCAGGAAGTTCAGGAAATGGTTCTTCACCGCGTCGGCAGTCCCGGGATCCTCGTTCGAAAAAACAGGGCCGGCCTCTTCCTTGTAAGACGAGTAGCCAATTGGCAGGAGGTTTATCTCACCATACCGGACCTGGCTTCGCCCGACATCTTCATTGTCGATACTCATCCAGCCTTTCGAGCCGAAAACGAGGTCTCCAACCGTAACGCCGCCTTCCGTGTTGCTCGGCAGGCCTCTCACTTCAAAATGCAGGATCGAAGAATCTGGGTATTCAAACGTCAAATTCTGGATATTCGGAGTTTCCTGATCGGAATCCAGGATGAACTTGTTCCCGACACCCTGGATCTTCACGGGATGAGTTGTCTTGTTCAGTGCCCAACGGGCTACATCGGCCTGGTGGATCCCCTGGTTCCCGAGGTCGCCGCAGCCCGTATCCCAAAACCAGTGCCACCGGTAATGAAATCGATTGAGGTTAAAGGGCCTGTACGGTGCCGGACCCAGAAACGCATCCCAGTTGACCCCCTCCGGAATCGTGCTGTCCTTGACATGCCCGATGCTTCCCCGGGGTTTGATGCACAGCCCTTTTGCCATGTACACGTCCCCTAGTCCGTTGCCCCTGATGAACTCGATCGCCTGGTTGGTCGGGAAGCTGCTTCTCGCCTGGGTTCCCGTCTGCACCACGCGGCTGTACTTCCGGGCGGCCTCCACCATCTTTCTGCCTTCGAGAACCGTGTGCGAGACCGGTTTTTCGACGTAGACATCCTTGCCCGCCTGGCAAGCCCAGATCGTTTGCAGGGCATGCCAGTGATTCGGTGTGGCGATCGTGACGACGTCGATACTCTTGTCGTCGAGAATCTTCCGGTATTCGGTTTCTGTCTTGGGCCGGTAGCCGGTCAGTTTTTCGACCTCGGCCACCGCCTCCGGAAGCAGT
The DNA here is from genome assembly GCA_963777605.1 of uncultured Acidobacteriota bacterium. GTDB lineage: Bacteria > Acidobacteriota > UBA6911 > RPQK01 > JAPXNP01 > CAVZRV01. Next base: position 51,382 of record CAVZRV010000011.1, on the reverse strand, counting down.
CGCTGGTCGATGTCACATAAAGCCGCGATTCTCACGTTGGGTATTTCCGACAGCGCACGACAGTGTTCTTTGCCTCTATTGCGGATTCCAATGACAGCGACGTTGATCGTATCGCTCGGGTTAGAGCGGGCGGATGAGTTTCCGAGCCCCGCCAAGCCGGACATCACTCCGGCGGAAACGGCTGAAGATTTCCTGATGAATGTGCGCCTGTCCATGTCCTGCATTGGGTTTCTCCTTATACGCTTCAATGTGTTGCTGTTCACTGGCCCGATCGATTGCCCAAGTTTCATTCTGGGCGTTTTGAGTGTAAACGCCAAGCCTCCACGGATCATTCACGGAGTGAAACTGCCCCTGGCGCCTTGGTTTCAGCCCAGGGTTTACCCTCTCTGTGGTCCCGGCAAGGCGATCGCGGCCTGTAAGGTCGCGCCGATTCTTCACGTCCGGAGAGCTGTGCCGCCCTTTCAGGGCTGGATTCTTGATGGGGGAACCGTAAACCCAGGCAAATGCCTGGGCTGGAAACAGGCCCCCTTCAGGGGCCAGCACGGCGCCGATCCTGTGCTCATCACTCATCCACGTCTGGCACCGGACCAGGAACCAGGTTCCAGCCGATAATCGCGTCCCTGGCTCTCCACTGATCGCCCGAATCCCCATCCAGACGCGTCCAAATCATCCAGGATTTCCAGTTCATTCAAATTGAAGTTTCACGTCTGCCAGTAGCAATCCGGTTTCTTTGAGGAGCGCCTCACGGACGCAACGTCAGCACCTTCTCGGGCTTGCCGGGCAGAAACGGGGTGGGCAAACCCTTGACCCAGGCGCTGTGGCTGGATCGGTAGTAGGGTGAGAGGGGGTGTCCGCTCTGCCCGGTCGGCATGTGGAGATAGCCCTCTTCCTCGCGCCCTGGCGAAACCGCGAATCGTTCGGACGCACCCCAGTTGGGCCCCAGTGCCCGGGGCATGTTTCCGTCGCCGGCCAGTTGGTCGGCCGGCATGTCAAGCCAGGACGAAAGGAAGGGAACTGCGCGACTGAGCGGGTGCTGGATCCGAGCGGTGTTCAATTTTCCCCAGGTGGTTTTGGGAAGCTCCGAAACACCGCCGTAGCGAGCGATCGTCTCGTCCACAACGGAGAGCAGGAATTGCTCCCAGGATTCGTAGCTGGGGTCGAGCAGGTGGATCGGCCGTTCTGGTGACCATCAGCCAGAGAGACTGTTCCCGCTGGTTAAATCCGGACGGACTGAACCGTTCATCGGCTGCCTTACAGGATTCGGTCAGCCAGTCGAAGACTTTTTCATCGGTGATAAGCCGAAAAGTGCGGACCAGGGGGTATCCGATCGAATCGACCGACGCCCTTCCAGACCAGCTGTTTTCGACCAGGTCTCTGAAAACCCTTCGGTCACTGTTCCCCTGAATCGCTTCCTCGTCCACGAGTTGGAGGATCAAGTCCCGCCACCGGGCGAGACGAGGAGGGCGCGGTTGTCCAGCTGGATCTTGAGCATGTCCTGCTCGGAGAACGTCCCCTGTGCGAACAGGTCGTCGCGGATCTGCTGGGTTCGGGCTCCCAGATCATAAAGTCCCTGGCCAATCTTCTCCAGCATTTCTCCGTTGACCACGCGTGAATTCGCGGTCCACAGGGCCCCGGACGCCGGATCGATCACTCGAGGATACTCTTCCGGCGGGTAATAGCCATCCCATTTCCGGGACCCGTCAGCCCAGGAGACGGGCACTTGGCCGTCAAACCCGACTCTGCGCGGGATCCGTCCTTCAATCGTCCAGGCCGTGCGTCCGCTTCGATCGACGACGACGAAATTCTGAGGAGGGATCCCGCTGCGATTGGCCGTTTCGACGGCTTCCTCCATATTGGACGCACCGGAGAGCGCGATGCGGTTGAGATTGACCGCTTCGGGATCATGGGCGATCCATCGAAGCGCTCTCGGCCGGCCGAGGTGGTCCTCGTCAATCACCGGTCCCCAGATCGTGTGATGGATCTCCAGGGTGCGGGGCTCTTCTCCCTTGACGTCAATCGTCTCCTTCTCGACTTCGAAAGTCTTGTATCCGTCCGGGGTCAGGTACTGGTCCGGATGATCCGGGTTGATTTCCAGTACGATCAGGTCGGACCAGTCGCCTGTGGAATTGGTGAATCCCCAGGCAACGTGAGTGTTGCTTCCCGCCACGACCGCCGGGATTCCGGGAAGCGTCACTCCGACTACCGTCGTTGTCGCATCCTGCCCGGAACCGTCACTCTTCCATTGAAGCAACGCCCGGTACCAGGTGTTGGGGACGGAAATCCCCAGGTGCATGTCATCGGCGACGATGGCGCGTCCGTCATTCGTCCGCGAACCGGCGACGGACCAGTTGTTGGATCCGACGAGGGACTGGAGTTCGTCCGGGAATTGAGACCAGAAGGGAACCGGGGATACGGAGTCACCTCGAGATTCGTCTGAGCGGTCTCTTCCTCCTGCCTGCGGCCCCTGGAGAGTATCGCGAGAATCGAAGACCTCGGGGCCGGGGATGTGATCGGACACAAAGGCATCCCCAACGATCGGCGCATCCCACCTGGTTCCTTCCGGGGCGATGAACCGGGCCATTTCGGTTGGAAGGATGTCGTAAAGCACTCCCCTGTCTGATTCCCGGATCCCGGTCTCATCGTTCAGCATGAAGAACATTGCCACCAGGGTCAGAATGGTGTCCTCCGCATTCCATGGTTTGGGATCCGCCTGAAGGAAGTAGTATTCGAAGGGTTTGTGGTCGAGTCCGTCCAGTCCGGAATTGACGCCTTCAACATAGGCATCGACGATTTCCCTTTGCCCCGCCGGCATGGATTCGACTACCCGCCGGGCGCGTTTTCGAAACTGGTGGAAGCGGCTCGCCCAGATCGCTTTCGACGACCACGGGACCGATCAGTTCCGCCAGTTCGCCAGCCGCCTGCCGGCGGGTCAGGTCCATCTGGAAGAAGCGGTCCTGCCCATGGACAAATCCCAGGGCCCGGGCCACATCGACGGGATTCTCTCCACGAATCGAAGGGATGCCGAGTTGGTCCCGCTCGACAGTCACCGGGGCCGCCAAGCCTGCAATTTCGACCTCGCCTTCCAACTGAGGCAGGCTCCCCGAAACCAGGCTGTAGGCCCAGAGCGCCGCAGCCAGAAACAGGACCAGGATCCCGGAAACGACAACGAGAACGACCTTCAACCAACGTCTCATGATCGGCAACCAGTGTCGATTGCGGGCCGGGAAATATCAAGTGCTGGGGACGGAACGCAGGGATGAGAATTGTTTCGCAAACCCGTCCAGGAGGGTGCGGCCGGGTTGAGCTTGTCGAATTCTTCGAGAATCTGCTCAGCCGACCATCCTCCGGACAGCAGGTCGAGAATGGACTACACGGAGATCCGGCCCCGGGGCAGTCACCCGCACGGATGCCGTCCCTGGAGGATGGGTACTCTTTCGCTCGGGCCGGGGTTCGGTGCACAATCGGGGAATGGCAAGAATCAAGGGACTCGAGAAAGGGCAGGTTGGGGAACGAATCGCTAAGACATTCGATCAACAGACCGTGCGGTGGGGCGCGCCGCTCGAACCCTATGAACTCTATGCTCGCAGGCCAACAATCTTCCAGGCTGTCCTCGGAATGTGGGGAGGGCTGGCTGCGTCAGGACTACTGGACGGCGGTCTGACAGCGCTGGTGAACCGACGGGTCGCTTCACTCAATGGCTGTGTCTTCTGACAGGACATCAACGCTGCCGTCGGCAGCGAAATGGGTGCCAGCAAGGAGAAAATCCTGGATCTTCCCAATTACCCACAGAGTCCTCACTACAATATCCGCGAGAGGCTTGCGCTCGAATACGCCGACTGCATCACCGACACAAGTCTTGAGGTGTCAGACGAACTCTTCGAGCGTTTAAGGGCCGAGTTCTCTGATGATGAACTTGTCGAACTGACCGCGACGATCGCCTGGGAAAACTGTTCGAGCAAGTTCAACCGAGCCTTCCGTGTCGAATCGCAGGAACTCTGGCCCCGAACACTCAAGAAGATCCTTGACGGCTGATTCTGCAGATAAACGTCACTGCAGACGTGGAATCCGTTCTAACTTGAAGCTTCATTTGGATCGCGGACGTCGCTGTCCGCGTTGTGGGGATGCCATCTGTCGTGAGCCTGGCGCCCAAACCGTCGTGGCGGACGAGGACGTCCGCCCTCGGGTGCCCGACATGGGCTGAATCCATTGAGTTGAAAGGTACTCAAAGGAGGTGATGGGACCAACCTTAGCCAAACACTAGGCGCAGCCGTGAGGCGAAGCTGAAGGAAGCGGGAGGTAAACCGACGGCGGTAGGAACAACGCCGGCAGTGAGGCCGGGCACGGGCGGTCAGCCTGCGAGGCAAGGTGAAACCCGAAGCCGATCCAGACGTGCCTGGCAGAGCCGGACGCCATGGCGGGATAGATGCAGCACCTTACTCGGGGAGAGCTCTGCGACGAGAGCCGATGAGGAGTCAGCAGAGGTCATATTTGCGGAGCGCTCGTCGAGGCCGGACACCGATCCTTTTGCAGCGAACCCGCTGCCACCGCAAAGCCCCAGTGATCGACAGTCTCGAGATCATCGGGATCGCCGGCGCCTGGCGCTGGTCTTTCGTTTCAGCCCCGGCGTCTACGTTCGAGGCCGGCACGTCAAGGCCTTCCTGGGTCAGCTCAAGACGCTTCTCGTCATCGGCGTTCGAAACCTTTGGCCGTGGACCGTCACAGCTGCGCCTGGTTGCATCAGCACCGTTGGCCGGCAGCGGATCGATCCTCCCGGAATTCCTACGATTCAGGAGAGAAGACGAATCCGGCAACGTCAAAGGGATCAGCTTCGTTGCTGTTGGACAGCCCCACGGCGGCGGCGGGCGTGATGTTGCCACCGCCCGCTTTGGACTGGAGCTTGACCCACAGGTACTGCTGGTCATGAGCCGATCCTTCCTGAGTTGCAGGGTTAATCCGGTTGTTCAGGGCCATCATTGTCATGGACACGGCGGGGCGGAAATGCGGGGCGTCTGCACTGACCGAGAAGGCGATTCGGCTGAGTGCGCTGACATCGAGTTTGACCACGAGTCCGTTGGAATCCACTGTATAGCCTGCGACCCGTCCCCGAGTAACCAGCGCATTGATCCCCTTGATATCGCCCGGGTCGACTCCCCGCGGGCTTGTGCCGGTTCGGGGCACAGCCTCCCGAACCGGGGTCGGAGTCCGTTTTGCTCTGTCTTCAGGATTGCGGCCTCTTCGATTTCTTTTCTCTGCCATTGGATTCAGTCCTTTTCGTGTTTCAGTTGCAGTTTTCGACTGCGACCAGGATCGAATTGGAGTCACTCGTCAACGGTTGAGCCGCTGCCGAGATTTCGTGAGGGACAACGGTCGTGTAGACGGCGTCATTTGACTTCGCGCTGGCGTTGCCGCCCCGCCAAGTCAGACCCCCGATCTTGGCATCCTGTTCAATAATGCCGGGCTGGGCGAACTGGAGGAGAGTCAATCCCAGCGTCAGCGATGCGGATCCCGCATCGCGATGCGAAGAAATATCTTCGGCAAGCTCGTCCACCAAATCGATCTCGCTGAGCAGACCCAGGTCGATCTGTCTGTCCAGAAAAACGGACTCGCGGGGGCGCCAGTTGCGGAAGAAGAGGTCCAGGTCGACAGTGCAGCCTGTGCCCGTCATTTCAACTGGGCGGACTGCCATGTCCCACTCCAGGAGATGCATGGCCGTGTCGGGCCGCAGAAAGCCCTTTTCTCTTGTCACCTCCAGTGAAATCTGGTGGATGCCGGGAAGACTCACTCTCCACGGGCCCGGGCGGTCTCCCCTCACCTCAACCCGCTGTGTCCCCTCGTTTTCGAGGGTGATCGGGGTTGTGGTATCCCAGGTCAACTCGTTCGAAAACGTCTTTCGGGTTGCGGCCAAGTGGTCAGATTTTCCGCAAATCAGAACGACATGCAGTCTGAGTGTGTAGTCCGTGGAAATGTCGAGCTTGGAAAAGAGGCCGCCAAACAGTGCGCCTGCGGCCGCCCCAGCTGGACCGCCGAGTAGCTGCCCGGCCATTCCGCCGGCAGCCATCCAGGCAATTGTTGCGCCCGCGCCATCGTGAAGGTCGCATTCCGGGCTGTCGCAATCGACGTTCATCCCGCCAAAGATGCTGAAGACAATCTCGCCCGTCTGTTCGTCCAGAGCCGGGGGTGATGTGGCCAGGTGAAGGCTGATCAGCTTGTCGGCGTCTTTCTCGGACCAGAGGTCAAACCCACTGAGGCAGGCTTCGAAGACATCACAGTCGTCGGGAATGCCGGCCTCCGCACCGACCCTGATTTCACAAAAGAAGGTCTGGTTCTCCTCCTCACGGGAGCGGATCTGCACTTCGCGGTGAAAATCCCTGACGCAAATCCCGTCAGCTTTCGTGGTGGCTCCGAAGGTCTCGAAACTGGCCCGATCCTCACCGGATCCGGAAGCTGCCGAGTGACCGAATTCAACCGAGACCGAGTCCCCCCCCGTTCCCGGTTGACCACCCAGTCTCCCAACCGGTTCAGGCGATGGTTGTAAGTCCAGGAATGCCGGAATCCCTGCCAGATCGCAAACGGTGCTTCGCTGAACAAATCCATGCCGAGTTCCAATCGTTATCCAGTTGGCAGCCGGTGTCAGAGAATCTGACCGGCGGCAATCATTACGCTGCAGAAATCCACCGCGGAATCCTCCCCGGGACCCAGAAATTCTTCTGGCGTCCCACTCGATGCCGGCCGCAGAAAGCCGCCGTTTGTCCCGAATGACTCCCAGACCGTACGGACCGGCATTCGGTCACCGTCGCGGTGCCATGAGATCAGAAGAGGCGCCCGGTCGAGGATCTCGATTCCCCAGATCAGGTTCTCGAACCTCCCGGCCGATCCGCTGTTGGCATAGAAGTCGATCTCCTGCCAATTCTGCGAATGTCCGGACTGTCCGCTCGCTTTCCTCGGGCGGAACCTGGGTTCATGAGTGTGTCCCAGGATGAGAGTCGGGACTCGCGGACCGAAAGCATTTTCGAGTTCCACGGTCAGACGCAACTCGTTCAAATGACGGAATTTGAACCAGCGTTTTCCGGTAGAGACTTCGAGGTCGATGCACTTTTGGGGATCGCCTTCATTCTCGAAGTAATTCCAGGCGATGTTCTTGCCATATATGGATTCCCAGCCCCGTTCAGTGTTCAGATTGGAGATCTCCATTCCAAGTGCATCCCAGGCCTGCTGAGCATCTTCGCATACCTCCTGCTCCAGGAACCCGCCCGAATCAGGCTCATCGGTCACAAGTGCGTTGAGGAAGGGCTCCCGGCCCGCGAGCCATGCATCCATCTGGTCGTACTTCGTGCGCCAAATCCGGTCGGGCCCCTGAAAAGCCCAGGCCGAAGCCTGGGAGAAGGACTCGCCTGCCTTTGCGGCGAATTTCGGCGTACAAGACGTGTCGAACTGATGGCCGTGACAGATGATGAACTCGGTGATGCCGCGCGACTTCAACAGCATCACGTCGCAGGCTAATGGAAATGCATGTCCCAGGATTTCGCTCACCACACTGGCGTAACCGGCTTTGCCCATATCGCGGTCATGGTTCCCGGTGATCTTGAAGTACCGGCCCTTCGAGATGAACCCACCGTGAAGGGCCTCGTAGTACTCAATGTTGTCTCGGACAATACTCTTCAGTTGAGGGATCTTCTTGCTGTTTCTGTAGTCGAATACCTGGCTCGGTAAATCGCCCATGGTCTCGGATTCTCCGCCGATTTATCTTCTACAATGATCAGCTCCTCGAAGTCGCCGTTTTTAACAAGGTTGAACTCATTGGCCGCGTAATACCGAGTTAAGATCTCCGTGTAGAAGTCTCGGTTCCCGCTCGTCGCGAAGAAGTTCTGACGGGCACCATCGAACAGCATGTGGTGGTCCGAGAAAATGACATACTTAGCGGATGCATCAGCCACGTGAACCGATTCCATTCCGTCTTCATCGATCGCGCTGCGAGGACTGAAAATGGACGTTGAGTCGGAAGGAGTCCGATCGACCAAGACACGAAGGCGGCCGATCAATCGGACGACTTCCTTGATTGCGGATTCGTCGTTCAGCTTAGCCAGCAGGGAGGCATTGATGGTAAGTCCCCAAAGTTCCTCAAATGCCTCGACGTCCGTCCCGAGGTTGTATTCTTCCGCCATCGCTTTGGCGTGTTTTCGCGCGCGGGTGTAGACGGGGTTTTCTAAGGTATCCCATCCATCCTCAAAGAATTCAAGGAGTCCATCCCAAATAGTCATGCGTGTCCCAAGCTTGAAAGCAAATAGGCAGGTTAGGCTGGCAATAAGCTAAAGCATATTGTTTGACGTGTCAATCAAAATTCAACAGCGGCCGAACCTGCCGCGAGCAGTGTCGTCGTCCGCAAGAACTCTGTGCGGCCTCGACGGGTTGGCTCTTTCTGCTTCATCAGCCCATGCCTGCAGCGCGAAGATCCTGCTTGTGCTCATGGTCGTTCAGGTCCTGAATCTGGTTGCCCTTGTCTGGACTCAACGAATCTTTCTGCCTGGGGCTTGAACGCTGAAGAGTCGTGCACTTCAACCTGACCCAACACCCGAGGTTGGACTGGGTGAAGCGGGAGGTTCGGAACGCGTGTTTTGAAAGACGGGCGCGGTATCTCATCCTCGACAATGACCGTAGGATTGACCAACTCGGGCATCCGATCCGGCTCGCGAGAGATGGCAAGAAAGTCTCTTGTCGTTGCAGCTTCGACGCTTGGCTCTTCTCCGGAATGGACGTCAGAGGAGTTCCGCGTAATTCTGGTCTTCCCATGACCGGGGAGTTCATTCGGTCACTGCCCGTGCGGCTTCCAGGCTGGCCAGGAGACGAATGGCAGGTAGTTGGATTCGTTGTAAAGAGGAGGCCGGGTTGGAGCGTAGATCTGTTTCCCTTGAACTCCTCAGACTGGGTGTAGATCCAGATTTCATCCGTGTCCCAGACCATGATTTCGTCCCTCGGATCGCCGGTGAAATCCTGTACGAGGTAGGCCATGTCGGGATGTCCATCCTGTGGAAACATTACGGCCCGGCGCCCCCAGCCGTCTACCATCCCCCCCTCCCGAACATTGGCCGAGAGCAGAATGAATTCCTGTCCGTCTCCCCTCCAGTTCACAGGAAGGACAGGGCTTCCCGCGTGGAAGAGCTCGAAACGGGTAATCTCGTTACCGTCATGATCGTAGAGCGTGATCATTCCCGGCTCCCCCCAGTAGTTGATGATGCAGAACTCCAGCCCGGGAACGTCAGGGCGGTACTGGCCAATGGTCGGAGTCTGGGCGTGGCCGACCCGGTGGTGTTTGATTAGGTTCCCGTCCAGGTCGAGCAAGATCACTCCGTCATCGCTTCCTGCAACCAAGACCTTGTCAGGTTTCCCCTCGAGCGAGAAGTCTCCTGCACAGGTGCCGTCCGAGTGCTCCTGCAGCTTGTCGTCCAGGCTCCAGAGTTGTGTTCCGTCGTCGTTGAAAACCGTGTAACCGAGAAAGATCTCGTCTCGGCCGTCTTTGTCGGAGTCATAGAAGTAGGGGTAGTGGCCGAGATTCGCCGAACTCGTCCAGAGCGGCTCGAACTCGCCGGTGAAGGCCCACAGCCGGGTGTGGCGGTCCTTGATGATGACGTCGAGCGGTTTTCCAAGGCCCCTGAGATCGCCGAAGGAAATGCTGTCGACGCTTAGATAGGGCAAGTGGTCGCGGCGATAGTAGTGCTTGTATTCGTTCCAGGACACTTCCCCTGCTTGGATCTCCGAACTCGGAACCGGGTGGGTGGCTTCGACTTCGCCGGTCTTCCCATCCAGGATCCGGATCTCGTCGGCGACTGCGTAAATCACTTCCTGATCGCCGTCATCATCGATGTCGTGGATCTGCGCCGCCACGTCGTAACTCACCCACGCATGATCGGGATCCGGGCGACCCTTCTGCCAGAGTACCCGTCCCTCCAGCGTCAAGGCCGTCAGACAGCTGATCTGGTTGTAATTCCCTCCGAAGAAAGGAATGTTTTGGACGATCAGGATGTCCAGTTGGCCGTCGCCGTCCAGGTCTCCGAGCCGCAGTGCTCGGGCGGCCCCGAAGCCGGGCGTGGCGATCCTTTTCCAGACCACCGGCTGGGGGTTGTCCGCCCTGAGCCGATCGATCTCCGTCCGGCGTGCCTTGGACTGTGCCAGGTAGCGCTCCCGGCTTTCAGCGGTAGTGGTGACTGAAACCGAGTGAAATCGAACCGGTGTTGTGGCCAAAAGCCCGATCTGCCCGTGCTCGTAGTGGTCGTCTTCGACTTCGAACAGCAGTTCTCCGTCGAGGCTGCAGCGGAGCCGTGGACCGGTGGCTTCAACCCGCATCGTGTAGGTTCTGGAACGGTCTGTCGGTCTCTTGGTCGAGGCCAGAATCGTCCACCCGTCGCTCCGAAACGCCTTCTCGCCGTCCCGATAGCGGAGTGAAATCGTGTCGTCGGGGCCGAAGGCCAGCAGGTAGTAATGGCGGCCGTCCTGGTAGCGGAATATGATCCCGTTCAGATCCTCCCGGTTGATCGGTGTGACCTCGACTTCCAGGTTGTAATCCCGCCACAGGGGATCACCCGTGGCAAGAATTGGATAGGTGAAATCATGCGTCCAGACCTCACGGTTGTAGCCGAGAAACTCCAGTGTGTACTTCCCGTCCTTCTCGAAGACTGTCCACTCCTCCGGGCCCCGGTTGTTGACGATATCCCAACCGTCGGTGAATTCACGCGGGGCATAGTGGTATTCCGGGAATGCCGGTGTCGTGTACTCTCCGAACTTGCCCGGAGAGAGCTTGGAAAAGTCGGTTTCGTAAAGCAGAACGTCTGTTCTTTGGGCGAGCAAGGGTGAGGCGGCCAGCACCAGGATCAAAAGACAGGTAGTCGCAAAAGTTTTCATACGTCAAACTCCGAAGACCCAGCGCGGGACTTCCATCCTCGCTCCCTTTCGGGGATCGACGATCTGGTTGATCCTGAGATCACCAACCAGGTTGACCAGCGCATAGGCGTCGTCCTTGTCACGGCCCGTGGTGTCGACAATCAGCTGAATCATGTCCTCGGTCGCCTGCCAGGCTGCCTCATTCAAGTCGTCGTGGGAACCTATTGTGGCGACGAATTCAGGTCGCAGAATCACCGGCCGAGGCGAAAGAGGCCGAGGAAACTTGCGAAAGCGGAGGAGGGTTTCACTGTCGCACTCTATCCCCTGGCCACGGACCTCGCCGTCGCCCTGCAGAGCATGGGCGTCCCCCAATCCCACCATTCCTCCCTCGACCTGGGCGGTAAAGACCAGAGTACTGCCGGCGCGGACCTCCTTGCAGTCCATGTTCCCTCCGGTGTCACCGGGGGCTTTGGTGCCCATCTCCCCTTCAGCGGGGGCTAGTCCGATCCCCCCCAGCATCGGAGAAAGGGGAAGCTTGAGCCTCTCATCGAACCGGGCGTAACCGTCCTCGAGTTCGAATATTCTCCCTCCGGCATAGCCCCAGTCACCTACCTGGATCTCCAGCAAGTCGATTCCCAATGAATCTCCCGGTCGAATCCCTTCGACGAAGATAGGGCCGGTCATGGGGTTGACCGGTTCCCCGGGTTGAATTTCCAGGAAGGTACCGTCACGCTTGACCTTTCCCGGAAGGCCGTGCTGTGTTTCGACCCGGAGGAGTTCCCCCGGTTGCACTCGGTAGGCGGCCTCGATCCCTCGCCGAAACACCGTGAAATTGTTTTCCGAAGAGAGGCGACGCACCCCTTCAGGCATCTGGGTATCGAAGGTGGCAGGGCCTCCCAACTTTTGTCGCGTCCCGGTGGGTGCAGAATTTTCCGAACAGCCAAGCAATGGAAGCAGTGCCACCGAGGAGGCTGCCCGGCCAATCGTATTCAAGAAGATCTTGCGGTTCATACGTTCCACGATAATGCTCCCTCCCAAGATGCGCTCCGGGCTGCTTCCACCCAAGGCTAATGCGGCCGGGGAGGGGAAGCAAGTCTCTATTCGGTAGTGCTCAGAGTGCTCGATCAAGTTAACCGTGCATTGGCATCGGACACGGCCGTCGAAGGCACCGACTGGGGACGGGACTGTTTGGGAGTTTCTTGAGCAACAGTCCCTTGAGTATCCGCCTGATCTTCCTCAGTTGAACGGCATCCCTCTTCGCGCTTTACTCAGCCATGCCTCCGGTTTGAAGGAGACCTTGAAGGCGTTGTTGGCGGTTCGCTTTCCGGCGAAGGCTCGCCGACCACGGATGATGCCTTGGCCGGCTACGAACTGAGAGCCAGTCAGGCACCTGCGGAAAAGGTCCAGTACCGTAACGTCAACTACGCAATCCTCGGTGAGGTCATCAGTCGCGTCTCTGGGATGCCGTACCGAGAATATATCCGAAATCATGTGTTGGCCTCGCTGTCCAGCAATGCAGACTTTGAAGTGTCCACGTTTGATCGGTCGAAGCTTGCCACTGGATACCTGAGCCGCTGGGACCCCACCCGTCTCTTGCTTCGCTTCCTGCTGCCGGCGGCCGCTCTTGTTATGAGTGACTCTCAAGGTCAGGGATTGGAGGGGTGCCGTCCAGGGCTTGGCGAACCTTGGCTGCCAGTTCCTTGAGCTGATAGGGCTTCTGAAGGAAGTTTACGCCCTTGCCTAGCACGCCGTGGGGTGCGATTACGTCGGCTGTATAGCCTGAAGTGAAGAGGCATTTGAGAGTGGGCTGATAATCAGTGAGGGTTTCAGCCAGATCTCGCCCGTTTAACTCGGGCATCACTACGTCGGTCACCAGGAGGTCGATCTTCCCCTGGTACTGAGCCACCAGGTGGACGGCTTCACGCGGTTTCGCTGCGCTCATGACGCTGTATCCGAGGCGTTCGAGCATAGTGGCGGTCATGTGCAGTATGGCGGGTTCGTCCTCGACCAGCAGGATAACCTCGTCACCGCGCTGCAGCAATTCCTGGCGGGTCGTCCCCACCGCCTCGGAGTCGCCTCTGAAGCGCGGCAGAAAAATCTTGAAAGTGGTCCCCCGGTTCGGGTTGCTGACCACGTTGATAAAGCCGTGATTCTGGGTGATAATGCCGTAAACCGTTGCCAATCCCAAGCCTGTTCCCTTCCCAACCTCCTTCGTTGTGAAGAACGGCTCAAAGAGCCGGCTGAGAGTCTCCCGGTCCATGCCTCGCCCGCTATCAGTGACCTTCAGGAGCGCGAATTCCCCGGGAATGGCATCGGCATGCCCCACGCAGTCTGATCTGCTGAGGACGACGTTCTCGGTCTCAATCCTGATCGTCCCCACCCCCGTGATCGCATCCCGTGAGTTGACGCAGAGATTGGCCAGAATCTGGTCGATCTGGGTGGGATCCATTTTGACTGGCCAGGCCTTTTTGTACGGTCGCCATTCCAGGTTGATGTTCTCACCGATCAGGCGCCTGAGCATTTTTAGCATGGATTCAATGGCCAGGTTCAGGTCGAGAACTGTCGGGGTTATGACCTGCTGGCGGGCGAAGGTCAACAACTGGCGGGTGAGGTCGGCGGATCGTTCGGCGGCGATTCGAATTTCACGAAGATCGGCAGAAAGCGGCTGATTCGGATCTGTCGACGTGAGAGCCAGTTCGGCATGGCCGAGGATGACACTCAGCATGTTGTTGAAGTCGTGGGCGACTCCTCCCGCCAGTCGGCCGACCGCTTCCATCTTCATGGCCTGGCGAAGCTGGGCCTCCAGTCTTTCCTTCTCTGCCTCGTCTGCCTTGCGCCTGGAAATATCGCGGTGGAAGCACTGGATAAACTGCCGTCCGTTGTAATTGATCAGGCTGGCCGAAACCTCCAACGGGAAGACATGACCGTCTTTGTGAAAGTGCTCCACATCGAAGGTCAGCGCCTCCCCAGCCAAAAGCCGGCGCATCCGCTCGGGAACGAGGCGGGAAGTCTCCGGTGTGTCCAGATCCTCCAACCTCATTCCTACCATCTCCTTCGCCGTGTAGCCGTGCATTTGAGCAAACGTCTCATTGAGTTCAACCAGCGTGCCGTCGATTGACAGGACGAAGATCCCGTCATTTGCCCGGTCAAACAGGGTTCGGTAGCGCTCCTCGCTGGCACGAAGGTCCCCTTCGACCCGCTTTCGATCCGTGATGTCCTCGATGGTTGCGATGGTTCGCAATGGCTTGCCGGAATCGTCTCGGATGACCGTCATGTTGACGTTCACCCATACGACCGAAGCGTCCTTGCGGACGTAGCGTTTCTCCAGCCGGTAGTTGGGGGTCTCGCCGTCGACAACGGACTGAAACAGGACCCAGTCTCTTTGGCGATCATCCGCGTGGGTGATGTCGGAAATCTGAAGGCAGGCCAACTCGGCACTGGTGTACCCGGTGATCTCGCACATCTTCTGGTTCACGATTAGAAAGCGTCCCGAATTGATATCGGCCTGTGCTATGCCGATGGAGGCCATCTCAAAAATGGCCTTGAATTGATTTTCGCTTTCCTCCATCTTCCGGGTTGCCTCCATCTCCCGCAGGGCTCTGAGTCCCGAGGCGGAGATGAGTTCGATCAAACCCTTGATGTAAAAGAGATAGCTGTCCAACTGGGCCTGGTTCCAGACCGGCACCTGTCTGACTGCTTCAATGTAGTCGGCTTCGTTAAACTCGAACCGCCGGGCCTGCGACCTGAAGAATTCGAGATCCGGCTTTTCCAGGAAGAACTGTCCGGTGAAGAAATTAGCCATGTGGACGCCGTCGATAATGATGGGCGTCGCAGTGTCCACCAAACCGTGGGGGCAGCGGTAAGCGACAGTCGGATTAGCGCCAGTCAGGTGTTCCAGGATGTACTGATCGCTCTTGATGCACTCTTTTTCGCACTCAGGGTTCTTCCGGTGAAACTCGGTGCAGATCTTCTGCCAGCATGTGGCGGTCAGGATCCTGCCGTCATTGTCGATGATGGCGGCAGGAAAGGCGTAGATTTCACTGAGCCTGTCCTGCAGCATTTGGAACTGCTCAATATCGATCAGATCCTCAAGGCGCCGATTCACGTATTCTCCGGATCCCCAACTGTCGGTGTCGCAAGAAGCAGCGACATCGATTGCAAAATATCGCAAACACACTGGTCGGACAAGGGCGAGGACCGCACCCATGGGAGACCCGAGTCGACGGTAATCCTGCCAACCGTGTCCTTTTGGGTTCGGACTAATACCGAACGTGGAGTCAGGCCACCTTTCTGGCCGGGTTCGCTGGCGCCTTTCGATGTGTCACCTTTCGTCCCGGATCAGTGCCAGCGCGGCCTGGTGCTGGGTGGGAACCTCATCATGAACGCAGCGCCGAGGGTGACCCCTTCCTGACCGCAGATATCGGCCATCGTTTGGGCCTGCCCGGTCGTCGCTGAAAGCGGTTTCTCGCACAGGACGTGCTTTCCCGCCCTCGCAGCGGCCGTAATATAGTCGAAATGTACTCCGGCTGTAGAAGCCACAGAGACGGCATCGAAAACTGAACCGAGGAGTTCGTCCATGCTTGCGAAAAACGTGGCCTTGGTCTATCGTGGCTGTTAATCGTGATCTTCTCGTGAGAGCCGTAAAGTTCGAGTTTCTGGAGCCTTTTCGAGGCTTCCTTCCTTCCCAATCCGGGCGTGTTTCTAAAGGAGAGAGCCAGCGATGGTCGAATCGAACAAGTCCAGTCAGCCTTCAGTTGGCAAGCGTTCCGGCAGTCCGACAACCTC
Source organism: uncultured Acidobacteriota bacterium (assembly GCA_963777605.1). Classification (GTDB taxonomy): domain Bacteria; phylum Acidobacteriota; class UBA6911; order RPQK01; family JAPXNP01; genus CAVZRV01. The sequence goes on along the minus strand of CAVZRV010000011.1, from coordinate 35,725 downwards.
CCAAACTGCGGGGAATGCGGCGGTCAACCGGGGCGACCAGTTTACTTACCCTGATGTCTCCTCGATCACGGGGGCCTCTCTCAGCGAGATCCACCCAAACGATCGTTCCCGTGCATTAAAGGGTGCGCAAATTCTAGCCAGGTGTCTGCAGTTGGAGGGCGTCGATGTTCTGTTTGGCTACCCGGGTGGTGCGAATCTCGAGATCTTTGACGTCCTGCGGGACTACGGCATCCGGTGCATCCGGGTCGAACACGAACAGGGCGCTGCCCATGCCGCGGCAGGCTTTGCTCGAGCCAGCGGCCGGCCGGGTGTTTGCCTGGCCACTTCCGGTCCGGGCGCCACAAACCTGGTTACGGGGATAGCGGACGCCAACAGTGACAGCGTTCCGGTGGTGGCAATCACGGGAAATGTCCCGTCATTTTTGCTGGGCAAGAACGCCTTCCAGGAAGTTGACATTGTTTCGATCACCGAGTCGATCACCAAGCGCAGCTACCAGGTTCAACGAGTGACCCACATCCCAGCGGTGGTCAGGCACGCGTTCCTTTTGGCAACGAGTAATCGGCCCGGCCCTGTTTTGATGGACGTGCCAAAGGATATCCAGCAGCATTACCCCCGCGACCCTGACGGAAACTATGCCGAGCCCCGGATGCCGGCCGTCATTGAGCGACTCGAGGAACCGGTTGGTGGAATCAATCCCGATCAACTCGAAGAGGTCTGCCGGATTTTCAGGGAGGCGAAGCGACCTATCATTTACGCCGGGGGCGGAGTGATTTCCTCCGACACCGGGCCCCTGCTCATTAGACTGGCGGAGAAGCTCGGCAGCCCGGTGACAACTACCATCATGGGTCTCGGCGCATTCCCTCCCGAACACCCGCTTTCGCTGCATGTTCTGGGTATGCATGGAACCAAGTATGCCAATTTCGCTATCAATCAAGCGGACCTGGTCCTGGCTGTCGGAGTCCGCTTTGACGACCGGGTAACCGGTAAGACAACCGAATTCATCAAGCATGGCAAGATCATCCATATCGACGTCGATCGTAAGGAACTGAACAAGAACAAACCGGTAACGCTTCCCATATGGGCCGACCTCCGCACTGCCTTACCCCAGTTGGTCGAGTCAGTCGAGCCTGGAGAATGTGCGGAGTGGGTGCGTCAATGCCAGCAGTGGCGGAGGGACTGGCCCCTGACTGCAGACGAGGATCACAAAGAAGGCATTGGACCCCAGTGGGCGATTCATCGCCTGAGCGAATTGACCGGGGGCGAGGCGCTGGTTACGGTCGGAGTCGGCCAGCACCAAATGTGGGCGATGCAGTTTTACAAGGCCCGGCATCCCCGCTCATTTTTATCAAGTTCCGGACTCGGGACGATGGGTTTTGGTCTGCCGGCAGCCATTGGCGCCAAAGTTGCCTGTCCGGACCGCCTCGTCATCGACATTGACGGAGACGGAAGCCTCAATATGTCGATCCAGGAATTGAGTACGTGCCACCGTTACGGCCTTGGCGTGAAAATTGTGGTGATCAACAACCAGTGGCTGGGGATGGTTCGCCAATGGCAGGATATGATCTACAAACGCCATCGCGCTGAGTCTGCACTCAGTGACCCGTCAACCCCTTCGCCACAGCCTCGCGAAGCTGAGGTGTATCCGGACTTTGTGACCATTGCGGCCGGCTACAAGGTTCGAGCGGAGCGGGTGTTTCGTGAGTCGAAGCTGACCGATGCCTATCAACGCATGTTGGCTGACCCCGACGAGCCTTACTTGCTCGATGTAGTCGTGTCTCCCGAGGAAAACGTCTATCCGATGATCCCGGCTGGGGCAACTTACAGAGAGATAATTATGTCTTCGGACGAGGAGCAGGTGCCGTCAGGTTAACCTGCCGATTTCGGGCGGGTCAGCCATTATTGCAGCTTCAGGTTGGCCAACTTTCTTCGAAAGCCCCTGGTTAAGGCTCCCAGGTAGATCAGGCCTGATCCCATCCAGATGAATCCCACCAGCATAGAAAAACGCGAGAGGTGCAGCCAGATGTAGAAGCAGACCAGGAAACCCAGCACCGGGAGGACCAGGTTCCCCAGCAGCAGGAGTCCCTTTCGCTGCCCCAGCCTCAGATAGTAATGTCGGACGACGCACAGGTTCACCGTCATGAATCCGATGAAAGCGCCGAAATTGACCAGTTCCGCTACTTCGGCATACTTGAGAATCATCGCCCCGGACAAATGAATCGCACCCATCAGGAGAACGCTGTAAACCGGAGTTCCCAGCCTCGGGTGAACGTACCCGAAGATCCGGTGCGGCAAGAGCCGGTCCCGACCCATGCCACACAGCAGGCGGGACGCGCTGGCCTGACCCGCCACGGCACTGGCGACTCCGCCAACGAGCAGGACAAAAGACAGGAAATAGAAGAGAGGCGCTCCTCCCACCAGTTTGCCAATGTCCATAAATGCGGTCTCAACCGGCGAGAACGTGGAATAGTCAGGCCAGACAAGCTGAGCCAGGTAGCTCTGCAGCACAAAGAGACCCCCAGCCAGGAAACAGACGATCACGGTTGCGCGCCAGATGTCCCGCTTTGGGTTTTTGGCATCCTCCGACAATGTCGTGACTCCGTCAAACCCGATGTAGGACAGGACCGCCAGAGACGTCGCTGCCATGACGGGCTCGAAAGAAAAGGTCTGCGGATCATAAAACGGTTTCACCGAAAACAGCGTCCCGGCACCCGTCCCATCCAGCAGGGCACGAACGGTTACCAGGCAAAACCACACGAGTGAAGCCCCCATGATGGCATTCAGCAGGTAATTGGCCCGGTTGGTGAACTGGATACCGCGCAGGTTGATCGCCGTGATTCCGGCGGCGGCCAGCACGGCCCAGACGACGTAAGGCACTTCGGGCACCACTTTGTATGCCGTCAAACCGACGAAGACCACACTCAGCAAGGGGATCAGGATGTAATCCAGGATCATTCCCCAGCCCGCAAAGAAGCCCACGGTCGGATTGAAAGCCTTCGCCGAATAGGTGTAGGTGGATCCCGCCTCGGGGAGGGCACGGGCCATACGCCCGTAACTGATTGCTGTGAAACTCATCGCCACCATGGCGATCAGGTAAACCAGCGGAAGATGACCCTGCGACTTCACCGTGGCGATTCCGTACATGGAATAGGGCGCAGTGGGCCCAACGAAAGCGATCCCGAACAGGACCAGGTCTCTCAACGACAGGACCCGCTTGAATTCCCCGCCGGAACCGGAAGGCTTCTCGGCAACTGAACTTTCACCAGAACGCGAACTACTCATCCTAAGCTGTTCCTTCCCCTTGCACTTCGATGGTCAGACCGCTGCCGTTTCTATACCGGGAGCCCAGGCGAGGGCTCTTCCGCTCTCTCCTCACAGCGCCTCAGCCCCGATCCACTCTCTGGCTGCCTGCTTCAGTTCGCGTCTTTGAGACTTGGTCAGACCAGACGGGAAAGGAAGCGGGTCGGCGTTTGAGACACGATCCAGAAGATAGGCTTGATGGCGGACCGTTTGTTCCAGGATTTCCGCCGACAGCACGTCAATCGTTTCGAGCGGACTGTGGTGAAAATGTCGTCCGGCCGCATAGGTCTGCCTGTAATACCAAACCGAAGCGACATTTCGAAGGTTCAAGGGGAAATGATCGCTGAAAGGGATCACGCTACGGTTTATGTGGCCGGGAAAACCGGTTTCCCGGTTGATTTCCGTCACGAACCGGGCGAGTTCACTTTTTCCGGTGCAGAAGATGCTGGTCTGCCCCATCAACGCTCCGATGGAATCCACGTTGAGGACCATCCGGATTTGCGCAGAGTCCGCCACGTTCCTTGCATAGTAGAGCGCGCCTTCGGACAATTGCTCTTCCGTACCGTAGGAGATGAAGCGCAGAGTCCTCTTCGGAGGCCTTTTTGAGAAGAATCGAGCCAACTCGAGGATGGCGGCCACTCCCGTACCGTTGTCATCGACGCCCGGGTTGTTGGCTACGGTGTCATGGTGCCCCGAAATTACGATCACCTCGTTGGGCATCGAGGTTCCCTTGATTTCTCCGATCACGTTCTGAGAAGTAGCCTCCCGGACAAATGAATCCAGGTGAACCGCGACCTTCTCCACTTTGCGCCTGACGAGTGCCCAAGCATCCAGGTACGGGATGTTCACCACCGGGCAGGTTAAGAAGGAGACCCAATTTCGGGGAAAGCCGAACCCCACCGTCCAGTCGCCGTGAAACCGCTCATCCACGACCAGCACCGCCTTCGGTTTGCCCTGCATGAGGTTCTTCAGCTTTGCTCGATGCATCAGCAGGGATCCGTAGATCAGGACGACTCTGTCGTGTACGCGATCGCGGCATCGCTCTGCCGAGGGAGGAACTTCCTCGACCATGGCCAGTTCCCCCGAAAGCCCGTTGCCGGGAGTGGGTGGGCTGAGGGCCGCCGGCTCCGAATTGACTTTCACCCATTCGCCGCCCGAGAATGCGGACACTTCGCATTTGGAATGCCCGTAGGTCAGGCAAGGGAACTCCTGCTGGTTGATGTCTGTCAGACCCAATTGGTGGAATTGCCGCTCAATCCAGTTCGCGGCCGCCTTTTCGCCTTTTGAGCCTGCGAGACGAATTCCGATCTTCTCCAACTCGCGGACCGCAGCCATACAGGACGCTCCAGTGATCTCAGTCCAAATTGAGCTCATTCATCCTCCTCGGACCTGGGGGGCGCCCTTCTCTAACTTCTCGCCGCCGGTCCGTTGCCTGGAAACCGATCTTGGCAGCCTTTCGGTCATTCCCTCGTGAAGACAATCTCTCCAAATCGCGCCGGCACGTGGAAGTTCTTCTCGAGAGTCGGACTCCAGGCAAGAAATCTCCGCTCGGTATCGTCTCCCGGTCCGTCACAACGATAGAAATTAACCCGCCATTTCATTCCTTCCCGGACCTCTTCCACCCCCAAAGCCGAAACCGGGATGCCCATTTCACAAACCCACAACAGCGATTCCTCGTCAATGCGCGTCCTGTGCCGAAATCCTGAACTCCATACGGCATCTTGAATGGGTGTCTGATCCAGGTCAATGGCCAAATCAATCCACTGATTATTCGGGGAAACCTCGAACTCAAAATACCGGTGCTTTCGTTCAGGAAAGGGGTTGATAAATACTTCGACCACGTCCCGCATCCAGAGTGCCCACTTCTTGCTCGAAAGGTGACCGTCCTGGTAAATGTTCAGTGCTGTATAGCGAGACCAGAACGCAATGTAGACCCATGAGGGGCTCCAGCAGGCTGCGACCTGGGTGCACGCTTCAGGATAGTGCTTCTCCGGAGAATACGACGTCTCGAAGGTCGTTCTCGGTAGCTTGCTCCAAGGCTCTTTCCTGAGATCGCCATCAGGATCGAAGTCTCTGCTTGCCCTCGGAGCTTCGATAAGCATGTGACTCATGTAGAAGCTGTTCGTGTCCATTCCACTCTCCTCACTCCCTTTTACCAGAAGAATCCACGGTCTCGAGCGGAGATTTTTCCTGGCCGGGCCGATGACTCTTGAATCGACCGGGATTATCCTAATCCGTGGAATCCGGATCGAGGGCTCCGGCCGCCTGGAACAGGTCTGCGGAAGCCTCCATTCGGACTTGGTAGACCGGTTGCGAATGTCGAACAGTGGCGGAGTGAGAGAGAGTTGCAGGAGGAACACGCCTCCTGCTGAGGAAAGATCTGGCCATGCACGTGTTCGAAATGAAAGGGGACCGATGAAGACGAAAGTGATTCTCCTTGCCACCATCGTGGGCTTCACACTCGCTTCGAGTTTGTCTGCAGCGCCTGGAGGTTTCACCACCGAACTAAGATCGCTGGGGTATAGCCTGATTCCTGCTCCTCAACAAACGGCTCTTCAGGGAGAAACGGTCAGGCTGGACCGGTCCTGGAAGATCGAGAACCAGGTGGTCGGCGGGGGGGAGGCTTCTCTCAATCGACTGGTGGCTGGGATACGAGAGTTGCACGGACTGGAGTTCGAGGGCACTGGAAAAGGAGGCACGATTGCTCTCTTAATCCAGCCTGGCACTGTCAGCCAGGCACCGGACTCTGTTAGTGACCAGGCCTATCGCCTGAGCCTGGCGCCGGGTCGGGTAGAGGTGATCGGTAACGGCGAACCTGGATTGTTCTACGGGGTTCAAAGTCTGCTCCAGCTTCTACGCCGCGAAAATGGTGAGAGCTGGGTCCTGCCTTCCGGAGTGATCGTCGACTGGCCGGCGCTTCCCTTGCGATTCATTCATTGGGACACCAAGCATCACCAGGACCGGTTGGAGACCCTCAAGCGATTCATTGACTGGGCTGCATTTTTCAAAGCCAATGCCATAGGGTTCGAAATTGAGGACAAGTACGAGTACCCAAGGCATCCGGTAATCGGGGCACCCGGTGCGTTCACCAAGGCGCAGATACAGGAGCTAACCGCCTATGCCCTGGAGCGCTACATCCAACTTGTGCCACAAATTCAGGCGCCGGCTCACATGGCTTATGTCCTGAAACACGACGAGTTCGCCCACCTGCGGGCCGATCAGAGCAACTACCAGATCTGCATGTGTAACGAGGAGGCACTGGAGCTGATTCAAGACCTCTACCAGGACCTGATCGACGCGACTCCGGGGGTGGAGTATTTCCACGCTTCTACCGATGAGGTCTACTATGCCGGCATCTGCTCAGAATGCCAGGAGCAGCGCCCCTTCAATGATGAAAACCGCAGCCTCGCCTGGGTGGATTTCGTCAACAGGATGCATGACTGGCTGCAAGCACGTGGGCGGCGAATGCTGAGCTGGGTCGAATACCCGCTTCGAGTCGAGGATATCGGGCGGCTGCCACGCGGACTCATCAACGGCGTGATCACTCCGGGCAAGGCTGAGGCAGTGGCTCGCTTCGCTCAAGGCAAACGACATCCCGTCCCTGGTCTACAGCTCCCAGCAAGGGGGAGAATTGCTGTTCCCCGGCTACTTCCCGACCGACATTCCCTACCAAGGGGTTCCGGGTGAGGGCCGCCTTGATGAACCTGCCCGGACGGTCCAGGAAATGATCGACCGAGGCGCGGCACTCATCGGCACTTACGCCGCCGCCTGGGATGACTCCGGTTTGCACAACGAGACCTTCTGGCTGGGATGGGCGACAGTGACCCAGTATGGGTGGACACCCGGGTGGCCCAGAATCGAACAAAGTGTCGCTGACTTCATGGACGTCTTTTACGGTCCCGGCAATCAGGACCTGGTCCAAATCTACCGGATCATCATGGAAGCAGCGAGATTTTACGAGTCGAGCTGGGACCGTGTCCCTGCCACGCGCCTGAAGCCGACCTATGGAAGCTGGGCCGGGAAAGGACGCGATACCACTCGAATCGACCTGACCTTAACCCCGCCGGCACTGCCGTTCAGCTACGATGAGACGCTGATTGCGGACCGGTCGTACAGCCGCCGCTACGCACAAATCCTGGAGCAGGCTCCCCTGGTCAGGAGGGATTTGAGACGGGCCATTCTGAGCCTGCAGGGGAAACTGGGGCAAGTGGAGAGAAATCGATATAACCTGCAAGTTCTGCTTGCCCTCGCGTATTTCGAGAAGAATTTCACCGATATGTTGTTGTCGCTTCAAGACGTCGAGGGCCTCCTGCTGAAGGCTTCACAGGCAGTTTCGGAAGCGCGCAGTCGCGATGCCTTGTCCCTTTTGGCTCAAAGCCATGAGACCGTCAGCAGAATCTTGAGGGACCGGGACGAGATGTGGAAGGGCGTCGTCGACGTGTTTGAAAAGAGTCGGTACCCAAAAGGGCGCAGCCTGGGAGGAAGGGAGTTCGTCCACGTTCTGGACGACCTCAAGGACCACCCTGCCGACCGGCGTGCGGGCCTGGATTATATGCTGGAACCCCTTGAGAATATCGGCTTGGAGGAGTGGAATCGCCAACTGACAAAATATATCCGGGTATTCGCCGCCGGACGCAATCTCGAAAGTCCACCGCTCAGTCAGTAGCTGATCTTCCTGATTCTTGACGCGCCTGATTCAGGCGCTTTGCAGGCCCTGAATGACGATTTCCAGGAATTCCCTGGCGCGGCGAGCCAAGGCATCGACACCGGCCGGATCCTCCGGACGCGGAATCACCGGGGCGAAGATGTTCTCGCAACAAAGCGGCATCTTCAACCCCGTAAAGGCAACTGGCTGCAGCAGTTTGTAATGGTCGATCTCACCCAACCCGGGGCCGCAGTCCTGATCTAAAGGAAAGTTCCGATGGTCCTTTATGCAGAAGCTCCGGACAACGTCCGCACATTTCCGGATATCGGGGATCGGATCCACGTCCAGGTAGTCCATGACATTGCCGGCGTCGTAGTTGACTTTCACGCCTTCGTCGGCAACTTCACGGATGATTTCCGCGCAGGCTTCTCCGGTTCCCGTGCTGCCGCCGTGTTGTTTGACCACCAGAAGCACGCCGTTGTCGCGAGCGATGGGACCGAGGACCTTGAACCGTTGGACCCAGAGATTCCGGTCTCCTCCTTCGGTATGCCCAAAAGTCAGTACCTGCGGCACCGTTGCTGCCGCCGCCTGAAGGATCCGTTTCTTGAGTACTTCCAGCCCGTTCTCGGCCTCGGGGTAAACCATGGAAAACATCATTAACGGTTCCAGGCCCAGATCACGGCAGCGTTGGGCCAGTTCCCGGGCTTCTCGGGGTGGGGCGTCTGCATCCAGAACGGGGACCGTCCTCCCGTCGGCTTCTTGGTGACGGGTCCCCCACGCAACATGCTCGTAGCCGGCTGCTTTCAGGCCGGTCAGTGCACGTTGCAGCGGGAAGCCGGCGTACGGAAGAGTCATGCAGGCGATCTGGAACTCTGTCTTCCCTGGTGTTGTCCCCTCCAAACCCGGAGCTGCGAGGCCTTTACCCTGCCTGGCCAGGAATGGAAGTGCCATCGTTCCGGTTCGAAGCAACTCCCGGCGATTTAGATTAAATGTCATCAATTCCCTCTGCTAGGTCATCCGCGTAACGCCTGGTTTGGCTATGGCGGGCGTGGCGAGATCGCGCCACTCGTAGTGGGGCGGAGTCAAGTCCTCTTGTGAGTTGAACGCCTGTTCCCAGGTGATCTCTTGACCGGTGTAGGTCGCAAACCGTCCCATGATCGCCAGTAGACTACTCTTGGCCATGTACTCACCGTTGTTGATGGGACGCCCGCTCCGGATGCTCGCAAACAGTTTGTCGTGTTCGGTCTGGTACATATTATCGGCGCGGGTTCCATAACTCCATTCCGTGTCGCCAGATATGGCGAGACGACGTTCCGCTACTTCAGCCGTCCCTTTCTCGCCGAACGCATAGCAGGTCATGTCGTTCTTGCAGTCGCGCTGTTGGCGGCAGGTGCTGAAAAGCTTAACTCCGTTCGCATACTCGTAAATGACGGAATGATGATCATAAATGTTGCCATACTCCGGCCCGGTCCGAACCTGACGGCCCCCGGTTCCCATTGCTTTTACCGGATACTCGTTCTTCATGAGCCAGGCGCAGACATCGAGGTAATGAACATGCTGTTCAACGTTGAAGTCTCCCGAGAGCCAGGTGAAGTAATACCAGTTGCGCATTTGCCACTCCATGTCGCTCCAACCGGGTTGCCGTGGCTTCAACCAGATGCCGCCGCGGAAGTCATCCGCCTGGAGGACACGAATCTCACCCAGTGCACCATCATGGATCCGCTGGACGGTTTCCTGGAACCCCTGGTCATAGCGCAGGCAGAGTCCCGAAACGATGGACAGCCCCTTCTTACGTGCAATTTCGCAGGTTGCCAGAACCGACCTGACCCCGGGGGCATCCACGGCAACGGGCTTTTCGGCAAACACATGTTTCCCTGCGTCGACCGCCGCGCTGAGATGGCTAGGGCGAAAGTGGGGCGGTGCCGTCAGAAGGACGACGTCGACGCCGCTGTCAATCACCTGCTGATAGGCATCGAACCCGACGAACTGACGTTCCTGAGGGACATCCACCTTGCTCCCGACTTCGGAGTCTTGTTTCAGGCTCGTCAGACTGGTTTCCAATCGATTTCTGAACGCGTCGCCCATGGACCAGAGCTTCACATTGGGATCGGCTGCCAGGGCCTGACCAGCCGCTCCGGTTCCACGGCCTCCGCAGCCGATCAACCCAACCCGGATCAGGTCGCTGCCGGTGACTTGGGCGCTGCGCCCAATACTCTCGCCTGAACTCAGAGAAGCCGCAACCGTCACTGCCGTAGCGCTCTGAAGAAAATGCCTGCGCGACGTTGCCTTTAGAATGGAATTCCGCCTGCTGGAGTTGCTCATCTCGAAATCTCCCTCGGTTATCTGAAAATTTGGCCAGTGTATCTGGAGAAAGGCAACCAGGCTAAGATTTCCGCAAGGGATGCAACTCGAATTTGCGGAACAGGATTTCAAAGCCCTCTGACTCCAGCAGGATCTTGCCCGCCGTTGGATAGACCCGGTAGCACTCGTTGACCGTTTTCCCGTTTACAATATTGGTGATCCGATCTCCGTCACAGACACATTCGACTCTCGTCCATTCACCCAAAGGGCTTTCCACGTCATTCCTGCCACGAGTGTCGATCAGTTCTTCAAAATCAGGGTCATGCTGCGACCACCAGAATTGTTTCCCCGAATAGACCACGGGTGTGCCGTTCCGGCGCCAGCGAGTGCGGCCGTCACGCTCGAGGATGGTGTCACTCGTAAGAGTTACGGGGATGGTCTCACCAGCGGCGTCCTCGCCACGGATCACGATGAAGTCGCCGACGCATCCCTGAGCAATCTGGCATTCGATCGAGGCCATCCAAGGCTTGTGATTACCATCCGGTCCGACAGCGTGCAGCAGGATGCCCGAGTTTCTGACGGTCTTGGCGTTGCGCGTTTCTTCTCCCCATTTGTATTCGACGACGAGGTGATAGTCGCGATACTCCTTTTCCGTCGCCAGGTAACCGTTTACCGCGCCGGAGATGCGAATTGCACCGTTCCTCACTCCGAAGACCTTCAGGGGATCTTCATATTGAGTATCCTCGAGCCACCCGTAAAAACCGCTCAGATCCTTGCCGTTAAAGAGCTTGACAACGGCGGTCGGACTGATCGGTTCGGCTCCCTTCGCCTCGCCGATCGCCAGTCGGCTTCTGCTGTTCAGGCTGAGCGCGCCGCAAACAGAAGCCGACGTTTTCAAAAAATGGCGCCGGGAACTCAGGTTTCGCCTCAAACGGAACGGTTGCTTCATTTGTGATCAATCCAGATCTGAAATCGGAGACAACGAACCTTCACCAAAGAAACTTCAACCCAAACTGGATTTCGCGGGCACTTCCTGAACTCCGGATCCGACCGAATTGAGACGAGAGAAAAGTCGTGGCCGGGTTGCTGAAGTTCGTATTGTTGAAAAGGTTAAAGAACTCCGCTCTGAACTCGAATCGACTTTCCTCTGTGATCGGAACGTGGAAGTCCCTCAATATCCCCAGGTCGAAGTTGATGTAGCCCGGCCCGGACGTCAGCCCCTTGGCCGCATTGCCGTAACTTCCTTCGGGGGCCAACTCAAACGCGCTGGTAGAGAAGTATTCGGTCACTTTCGAGATATTGGTGCTATGGCTTAAATCCGGATTCTGCAGGGCGATCGGATGCTGTCCGTAGCCGACACCGTCCAGGGCAATGTCATCGCCGGCGAAAAACTCCAGCGGGCCGCCTGTCGTCGCTCTGAAGATCGGGGTCAGCGTCCAACCGGAGAGCAATCGATTGTCACTTCCGGAAAAAGGCTGCCAGAGAACCGACGTCGCCATGCTCAAGCGGTGGTCCTGCTCGGCCAGGCCTTGTTCGGATTCCTTAACATGGAAGGGGTCGGGTGAATCGCCACCGAGGTTGTCGGTCGAGTTCTGATCGATGGCCTTCGACCACGTAAGGGAAGTCAGCAACGAGAATCCGTCGGTGAGCCGTTTGTTGACCTCGACATCCATACCGTGGTACCAGGTGTCGAACATACTTGCCAGCATCAGGTTATAGTAAGCGCCGTATACTCCCCTGCCGTAGAGAACACGATCGTTGGCATTCTCCAGGCTCGACTGACCCGGCATATAGACCGCCGGATTCCAGGGGTAAAAGGCCAGGCCCTTTCTTCCGATCTTGCCCACATAATCGACTGAAACCAGCAGATCCTGCGCAACCTGGCGCTGAACGCCCAGGTTCCAGTGGAAGAAGTAGGTATTGCGCAACGTGAGGTCCGTGTTCAGCGGATTCAGCGGGGTATAGAACCCGCCGCTCTCAGGTCCTGGATTGACGGGAGGGAGAACGTCGGGAATGCCGACGTTAGGTGCTCCGAGTTGCCCGTTGGAGAAGTTTACGGTATTCGCAAAGGGAGGGTTGACCTGTGACAGGGTGTCGGCATTGGCGGTATCGTAGAACACACCAAAACCCCCACGAACGCTGGTCTTCCCATCTCCTCTGGTATCCCATGCGAAACCAAGTCGAGGCGCGAAGTTGTTGCGGTCTGCCTTAACCAGACCTCTTGGAAGGTCAGAGTTGGCGAAGAGATATCCGGGAGGAGCGTCGAGGCCCGATGTCGTGGTCTGAGCGCCACAGGCCGTCAGGTCTTTCGGATTGCCGGGATTATTGAGGTCTTCGAGGCACCCAGCCGGCAGGACGACCGTACTCAACGCAGTTTCGCGCCGGTCATTCCAGGGCGAGGGGAGTTCATAACGAAGTCCCAGCGTCACAGTCAGACGGGGTGTTATGCGCCATTCATCCTGGAAGTAGAAACTCCAGTACCAGGGCTGAAGGGTATCGTTCAGCCGGCGTCCGTATCCGAGGCTGTTCGATCTCCAGGAACCGAGCAGGAAGTCGGCCATTGCGTCACCCGATCGGGCCCCATTGAAGCTGAACGAGGGAGGGCTCAGCCATGCCTGCAGGAACGCCAGCCTGAAGAATTCCGCACCAAATTTGAAGCTGTGTTCTCCCTTCGTCCACGACATCGATTCGTGGAAGTTCCAGGCTTCTGAATGATTCTCGAACTGGGACTGCGACGAGAGATTGAATCGCCCCGAAGTATTGAATTGGGGAGCTCCATAGGATGTATAGTCCGGGTAGTCCATTCCCAGTTCTGAAGTAGTGCGATGCTCCAGGTTCTCAATCAGTCCCGTCATCCGAATGCTAGGATTCAACAATACTGCTCATGGAAGACTTTGAGCCATCGATCACGACAACGCAAGCGGGAATCTTGTTGGCGGCCAACGAGGCTATGAATATACGGAGCGTGCGGTGTCCGCAGGTATCACGATGTTCCGCAATTCACGAGGAGGAATGAGTGACAGTTAAGAGGGATGGGCTGATTACGGCAATATTCGTTTTCCTGTTCGTCTTTACGGCACTGCAAGGGCTGGGGGCGCCGACTGAGCTGTTTCTGCGGGGCTATTCGGTCGTTCCGACCCCGCGAAACGTTGAACTCTCTGAACAGGATATCGTGATCGACGGTTCCTGGACCTGGGTCGCCGATGGACTCAAAGCCGATCACATTGCAGCCAGGAGCCTGGTTCAGGGCCTGGAGAGCCTTCACCTTTCGGATATTCACCAGGGATCGTCAGCGAATCGTGTGATTCGACTGGCCGTAAGGGAAGGGACTGTGAAGGTGGGCGCGCCTCGAGACCCGGGCATTGTCCCCCAGGCATACCGCCTGAGCATCTCGCCCAGCCAAATCGAGGTGGTTGGCAACGGGGACGCGGGGCTCTTTTATGGGATTCAGACTCTGCTGCAACTCGCCCGGGAGAACACGGCCGGACGGCTCCAGCTACCGGTTGCGACCATTGAGGACTGGCCCAGTTTCATGCTGCGCTTCATTCATTTCGACACCAAGCACCACCAGGACCGGATGGAGACTCTGAAGCGGTATGTGGATTGGGCGGCCCGTTTCAAAGTGAACATGATCGCGTATGAACTGGAGGACAAGTTTGAATACCCCTCCAATCCGGTCATCGGTGCTCCCGGAGCCTTCACCACCACCCAACTGCAGGAACTGGTCGATTACGGCCTCGAACGCTTTATCCAGATCGTCCCCGACATCCAGGCCCCGGCCCACATGGCCTATGTCCTGAAGCATCCCCAGTTTGCCCACTTGAAAGCCGACGGCAACAACTATCAGAGCTGCCTGTGCGATGAGGAGACCTATGACCTCATCTTCTCCATGTATCAGGACGTGATCAACGCCACCAAGGGAGTCGATTACTTCCTGGCGTCGACCGATGAAGTCTACTATGCCGGAATCTGTGCCAAGTGTTCGGAGCCCTATAATGCCGAGAACCGCAGCCTGAAATGGGTCGAGTTCGTCCGGAGAGCCCGGGATTTCCTGCATGCACGGGGCCGGCGAATGATCTCCTGGGTCGAGTACCCGGTGCTCGCGAAAGACATCGCGAAGTTGCCGCCGGACATGATCGACGGGGTGTTGGGAAGCGACACCTCCTTTATTCAAGAGGAGAAACGGATCGGTCTCCGGCAGCTGGTTTACACCTCCATGCAGGGCTCCGAGTACCTGTTCCCCAACTACTGGAGTGCCGGCGGCGGAGACTTTCGATCCATGCAGGGACGCCTCTGGTCCACCTTCAAGGCTCTCTCAGTCGATCCCCGGCAGGGTGACCCAATCGGGGTCTTCGGTGCCGCCTGGGGAGACAGTGGGCTGCACAACGAGGCGTTCTGGCTGGGGTGGGCAACGGTGGCCCAATATGGCTGGACCCCGGGAACTCCGTCCGTGGAGCAGCACGTTGAAGATTTCGCCAACGCTTTCTACGGCGGCTCCACCGGCGAGATTGTTGAGATCTATCAGGGCCTTCAAAAGCAGGCTCAGTTCTACAAAGGTTCATGGGATCGAGTGGTTTCGAGAGTGCGCGACTCGGGCTACGGCAATTCCTATGGCCCCGGCGTCGGAGTGATTCGCCGTGACGATACCCTTCCGCAGCCGGCTCTGCCCCAACTGCCGGGGCTTGACTTTACCCCGGTCTACGCCGGCCGATACGGTGACCTGGTTAACGAAGCCGGCGGCCTGGCGGTTGAGGCCCAGCCACTGATCCAGAGGATCTACTGGACCATGCCCCGAGTTGAAAGGAACCGGTACAATCTGGAAGTCTTCCTCTCGCTGGCCCGGCTGATGCAGCATCACGACCAGATGATCGTCTCGATGTCTGCCATTGAAGACCGGCTCGCCCAGGCGAGGAGAGCGGCGGAATCGAACCGGCCCGGGCAGGCCGTCGAAGACCTCGTTCGCGCCTATCGAATCGCCAACTCGATCGTCCGGGGTCGAACCGAGGTCTTCGCCGATCTGCAGCAGACCTGGGAGAAGAGCCAGTATCGGAAAGGGCGTGAGGTGGATGGACGAACCTTTGTCCACGTTCTCGACGACACCAAGGACCACTTTGCAGACCGGAGAGCCGATCTGAGCTACCTTGTCGCACCCGAAGAGAGTATTGGACTGGAAGACTGGATGGCCCGTTTGAGTGATCTCTTGAAAAGCTATGCCGAAATGAATCAGGTTTCCATCGATTCAATCGTATTGGATCAAGAGCCCGAAGAGTGATCGCTGGAAGCGGCCCGAGTGTCACCGGCGGTTTCGGCAATTCCCAAGGCGGCTGATTTTCAAGAGTTCAGGCAGTTGCTTGGAGGCGGCGAGCGGATTCGCCCGCCCAGGCGGGTGGCTCCCTACGCAGGGTGGACGCAAGTCCGCCCCGCGCTTCTCACCCGACAGCGAAAGGGTGGCCTATGCATGGTGGGGCGGCCCCGGTGGGAGCAGCGTGGATCTCTTCGTCAAGACTGCTGCTATGGCCTTTGCAGAAGCGTCGGATCGGTGAATCGATCGGACGCTGATCATTTGTCGGTTTTTGAACGAGGTCCCGGATCCAGCTCCTCATAACACAAGGGCCAGCTTGATGAAGAGGATATCGCCCTGGTCTCCACGCTCTCCAAATCTGGAGGATCCCTTCTGATAGGCCAGTTGAATCAGGCCGAAAGGAGGCTGAAAACGCCAGGCGAATACAGCCTGGAGATTCCGTTTGTCGATTGCGGAGTTGGTCTGGTAAAAGAACTTGAAGTAGAGATCCTTTTCAAAGTACTGGGTGGCCCGAAACGAGTGAATCCACGTGCTGTCGAGATCGGGGTCCGGATCGAGCGTCAACCTGGACAGTCCGTACTCGAGGGAAAGATTCTCCGACAGTTTGCGTCGCAGTTCTGCTCCGATCAAGGTGAAGTCTGAATCGAAATTGCGCCCGAAAGTCCAGTTGACTGCGGCGGACTGCCATTCGCGGGTGTTGTAGCCGGATTCGAGGGTCGTCTGGCGATTGCGGAACTCTTTTTCAAACAGTTTGAATTCCTCTTCATGGCGAACCTCGAAACTGAATTTGTTCCTGAGGTCGAAACTCAGGGCATTCCACGCATCCCAGGAGCGAAGTGCCTTGTCCATACCCCAGTAGATGTTGTAGTTCGACGTATAGTCGATCTTGTCCAGGAAAGAGCCATTGGTCCAGAAGGTCTTGGATATCGCGGAGTCCAGCTCGTTTCGGTTATCGTCCCGGATGTATCCCACCGCATTGACATTGTCGCCAAAGTACTCACCCAGGTGAGTGAATCTGAGATGGATGTGGAAAGTAGACGTGTCATGGCTGGGTCGGATAAAGAAGGCGGTGTCCGTCTTACCGGCTTCTCCATACCCGACGGCGAATTGCCCGGTCAGATTGAATGTTTCCGAGAAGAAGAGTGCGGCGTCCAGCCCCGCCGTTCCCTGTGCGCGTCCATTGACCACGCGGTTGGCCGTCAGGAATCCGATCGAAGAGCTGCTCAAGACGTCCCGCTTGATCCGAAACACGCTGTAATTGGCGGAATCCAGGCCGTATTCATCCTCCTTACTCTGGACGATTATCGTGGAAATCTCGTTGTTCCCGAGTTTGCCGTATAGCTTCGTTCCGCCGAAGATATCTGAGATGCGGCGAGAATAGAAAAGCTGGATGCGCTGGGAGAAGGCGGCACCGCCCTCCATGAAGAATTGACGCTTTTCCGGCAGGCCCAACTCGAAACGGGTCAGGTTCACCTGTTCGTCGTCGGCTTCCACCGTGGCAAAGTCCGGGTTGACGGTCAGGTGGCCCGAAAGTGAGGAGGTGAAATCATAGCGGGCGTCCAGCCCTGTTTCGACCTGTGTTTCGCCTCCTTTCTCGAACTGGGTGAGGACGTGGGGGATCACCTCCAGCCTCCGGGAAGGAGCAAACAGATCGAGACCCGTCAAGGTCCCGTTTCCATCCATCTTTCTGTAGTCTTCAAGCGGCCCGGTCCAGAAACTCTTCTCGAGGTTGCGAGGCAGGTAGCGGCTGGTCTGGAAGCCCCAGGTCTGATCTTCTCCGGTCCGGTACTTGACCGTTGACAGGGGAATCGCCATCTCCGCGCTCCATCCTTCCGGTATCCAGGCGCCTTCCGACTGCCAGACTCCGTCCCAGGCCGTATCCGCTACCCGCCCGTTGTCCGAAACGAGTCCGTCATGCTGGACACCGAGAGGATTCGTACGGAAGTAGTAGCCGGTTCGCATGTCGTGGAATGTGTCCACCAGGACATCCACACTGTCCGTGCCCATTCTCAAACCATCACGCCCGGTGCCCAGTACGATCCTGTCAGGATCCGGATCCCAGCATTTGAATCCGAAATAGATATGAGTGTCGTCATAAAGAACGCGCACCTCAGTCCGGACAGTGGCCGGTGCTCCCTTGTCCGGCTCAAACTGGATGAAGTCACTGAGTACAGGGGCCTCTTTCCAGACATCATCATCCAGGCGCCCGTCGATTACAGGAGGTTTTTGCACCTTTTGGGGGGCCGCGCTGCGATTAAGGGAACCATCCGCACGTGGTCCAGCGAAGCTGACCAATGCCGCCATTATGATTGGACCCCATCTGCGTGCGCCAAATCCGGTCATGTTGATCCCTGGGGGAATGAGCGAATGTACAGGCTCTCACCCGTTCGGTCAATTGGTCAGGCAGGCAAGGTCGGCAGTTGCCTTCGGCTTTGGCGCTGCCGCATCAATGAGACAGATTCGGCGTTTCTGTTGAGAGGCGAAGGGGGAACGACAAGGGAGGGGCCCGAGACTTGACAGATGGCCCAAACGCAGTTCGGGCACTGGTCGGCGCCACGAGAGGCAAATGGGAGTCGCCGCAGAACGAAAATGACTGCGGGAGTCTATTTACATCCGAATTTGCTGATTTGATTTTTAGAGCAACACCGGCGTCTGTGGCTGCTCTGCATGCGACCGATTCCTGGATTAGTGAACGGTCCCGTAGATCAGCCAAATCGCGATCGCAACCAACAAGAGGGCGAAGTACTTCTTCAGTTTCGCCTGGTCGGTCTTGACGGCGAAGCGCGGACCGGCTTGGGAACCGATTAGGACACCGCCCGCCAAAACGACCGTGAGCAACCAGTCGAAGTGACCGCGCAGCACGTGGCCCAAAAAGCCCGTCAAGGCCGTCACTCCGATCATGAGCGAAGAACTGCCGACCGCGATGCTCATCGGCACTCCGCCCAGCACGACCACCGCCGGAACCTTGATGAGGCCGCCGCCGACTCCCAGCATCCCGGCCACGAATCCGGCCGCGAGCATCAGGGGAACCATAGCGAAGATGTTGATGATGTACGGCTGTGAAACCCCGGTTCGATGCCACAACCACCAATGCTCTGGTTCGGAATCTCTTTCAGCAACCCTTCGCGGCGGATTGGACATGTACCAGGCACCCACCAGAAGCACGGCTGCGAAGCAGCCCTTGGCAAAGGCGGGCGGGATGTACAGAGACAAGTAACCGCCCAGGAACGCGCCGACGTTGGTGGGGGGCTCAATCAACAGAACGAGTTTCCAGTCCACCGTTCTGGCCTTGGCGAAGACCAGCATGGACGACAAGGAGACGACCACGATCAGAACCTGGCTGGTCGTCGCCGCGACGTAAATCGGCACCGAAAGCGCCAGCAGCATCGGAACGTAAAAAGCCCCGCCGCCCTGGCCGAACGTGGAGAAAAGGGCCGAGGCGATCAGGAACAGGAAGAACAGCAGCACCAGCGTTTCGACGGGCATTTCATTGCTCCTTCAGGTCGCAGTGAGTCGTCAAGCTGACGGTGGGACGCGTTATCCCGCCGTCGCGGGGCTCAGTCCGGGTACCCGGAACAGGGAATGCAGACCAGTTGACCGTCTTCGGTAAGGCGCAGCTTGTTCACGAAAGTCAGCTCGCCGCAGGCGGCACAGGGCTTCGCGGTGAAACTTGCCTTCCCCTTGGGGATGTCCACCTGATGCTCGGCACCGATGTCGAGGAAGTCGGCTTCGTCTAAATTGAGGATTCGCTCGACAAGCGGATCGGCGATCTCCGGCTCGATCTTCTGGGGCGGGATTCCCGCCTTGCGCTTCTGGACGAACGGTGAGGCCAGTGCCTTCTCGAAGAATTCCGGCTTCAGTGAGACACGCACGGCCCGACCACTCTGTTGATCGATCAACGTGAAGGCCATCTTGTTCCAGTAGCGCTTCTCGATGTTCGATTTTCCATAGGTACAGCCGGTTGCGGTCATGATTCCGTCCAGAAAGCATCCCGCCGCGTGTCCTCTTCCAGTTTCAGAGACGACGAACAGCTCCTTGTCCTGTGCCCGGGATACGCCGAGGGACTCCATCGCCGCCAATCCGGCCCGTAACCCCATCGGCATGGCCGGGCATTTGTGCCCGTGAAACGCCATCCCGAGTTCGAACAGTGCTTTGAGATCGCTCATGGTGCGGACTCCTTTGTCCATGTCGTTGCAGAAATAGTTGTTGAGGACGGTGTTTCTAGTTTTCATTTGAATCACTGCGGAAGCCGGCCGGCAGCAATCTTTCCGGTGCTCAAGTCGAGTGCAAGATCGGCAATCGCAACCGATCTCTGTGCCTGAGACACTAGTGACTGATTGGTCAACAGTGCCGACTCGGCGTCGAGCACGAAGTCGATCACGGTTCTTCCCGCCTCAAATTTCAGCCGCTCGTCGTGGAGGACGCGCTCGCTTTCGGCCACTGAGTCGCGCAATGCCCGCACGCGGCTTTCGGCACTTTCGAGATCCGCGATTGCCGTTCGCACCTCGCGGGCGATCTTCAGTTCAAGGCGGTGGCGCTCCAACTGCTCCTCCTCCAACTTCGCCTGTGCGGTCTCGATCTGACCCTTGCGCCTGCCGCCGTCGAAAAGGGGAACCGAAAGATGGATTCCGATGCTCCAGTCGGTGGCGGATTGCCCGGAGAAGGGGCATTTGCGGGGAATGCCGGCGACAGCCTCCCGATCAACTCCGGGAACCCGACTGGCGTGAGGGAACCGTACTGGATCAAGGCCGCCCTCAATTCGATCCGAGGAAGGGCGGACCTATGGGCCGCTTCTTCGGCTCGTTCGCCGGCCCGGATCGTGTGATCCTGTGCGGCAAGTTCCGGCCTGGTGGACTCCGCGTCGCGAAGTAATTCGTCTTCGGGCCGGTTTTCCGCCGACGGCTGAGGGGTAGCCGGAGCGTAGACCAGCATCGGCACGCCGTCTTCAAATCCCATCACCTCGGCCAGGGCACTCAGCGAAGTTCTTTGACCGGAGCGCAGCGTGGCCAGGTCGCTTTCCAGTTGTGCGAGCCGGGTCCGGATCTTTAGAGCGTCAACGGGCACGGCTCGTCCGCCCTCAATGAGCCGATTGGTCCGTTCGAGTAGCGCCTGCAGGCTTTTCCTCCTGGATTCGGCGGCTCCGATCAGGTCCGAATAGGTTTGGGACTGTAGAAAGAGCCGAGCGGCTGCGAAGATGATTTCCTGACGACGACGTTCCACCGTGGCACTTGCGGCGGCCACGCGTTCGCGCGCCGATTCGAGTTCGAGTTCCGTGGCGTGAAAGTCCCAGACCAGAAATTCCAGGTCGGCGGCAGCGGTGTAGAGGGTCTGGTCGAAGCGCATCAGTGTCGGGGGTGTGCCGGCAGGATAGCCATGCTCGAACCGCGACTGCGCCGCGTCGGCCGACAGGTCCACTTGCGGTCTGAGACCGGCATGAGCGACGGTGACCTCTCCTTCCCGACGCCGGACCTCCGCCTGAGCGGACTGCAGATCGGGAGAGTGCTCGAGTGCATAACCCACGACCTGTGGCAGCGTCATTCCGCGAGTTTCGGGTTGCTGCGCTGCCACCATCTGAAAGGAACAGAGCGCGACCGCGATGGAGAGTCTCAGTAAGCGTGCCATTGCGTTTTCTCGTCCTATTTACAATCCCGGCTCACGATGCAGCCGGCTCCTGTCGCAAACCGGCGGCGAGCTTCCTTCGAATGTGCTCGGGTAGACCGTGATCGGGTTTTCTCGCATAAACAACGTTGTAGGTCACTGGAATCACGAACAACGAGAACAGCGTGGAAACGATGAGCCCGAAGATGAGGGACCATGCCATCCCGCCGAACACCGTATCCTGGGTGATCGGAAGGGCGCCGAGCACGGCGGCGCCGGAGGTGAGCAGGATCGGGCGCAGTCGAACCGAAACACTTTCCAGTATCGCCTCTTCGAGCGACAGGCCTCGTACCAGGCCCAGGTGGATGAAGTCCACGATAATGATCGAGTTCCGGGTCACGATTCCCGCCAGGGCAATCATCCCGATAAATGCGGGGCCGGAGAAGAAAACAGGGTTCATGAACCCGCCGATCGAGCGTTGACCGAACTGGTTCAGGAGCCAAAAGCCCGGCATTACTCCGATGACCATCAGCGGAATGGCCCTCATGATGGTCAGCGGCAATCGGTAGGATCCGGTCTGGTTCATCAGAATGATGTAAATGGCAAGAAGAGCCACCAACATCGCAATCGCAAGATCGCGAAACAGGTGGAGAGTGATGTACATTTCGCCCTCATCCCACCACCTGACGTCGATTCCGCTCGGTACCCCCCAGGGGATGCCGCCGCCCTGGTGAAACATCGTCCGCCCGTCTAAGGGCCGGGGCCCCGCCGATGTCTCCACAAAGCCCTGGGTCCGCCCGTGCACCTGGTCGGCCCGGATGTCGAGTATGGTTTCTACCGGAGGCCGTCCGGCCATTTCCCCAAGCACGTAAACCACGCGGTCGAGTTGCCGGTGATAGATCGTTTTGTCCTCGATCGTCGTGCGCCACGAGCCCAACTCCGACAGGGGCACCGGTCTTGCGCCCGTGCCCTTCACGTAAATCCGCGCCAGGTCAATTCTGCTTGAACGCTCGGCGCGCGGAAACCACAGCACGATTCGAACCGGGGCACGCTCGAAGGGGATTTGGGCGGCGCCGACAGCCTGTCCGCCGAGCGCCAATTTAAGCGTACGCGATATCTCGTCCACGGTTATACCGTTCAATGCTGCTTTCTGCCGGTCCACCTCGAAAACGTATTTCGTCTGGTCTTCATCGACACTGTCGTCGACATCGACCACGCCGGGCTCCCGTCGAAGACGGTCCTCGACGAAGGATGCAGCCTTGATGAGATCCTCGTAGGTTTGGGTCGGGCCGCCGTAAACAGTGGCAACAACTGTAGACTTGGTCGGAGGGCCGGCCGGGAGTTCAACGATCTTCAGCTTGACTCCGTCCCGTTCGGCGATGGCGGTGAGATCGCCACGAATTCGTAGCGCGATGGAATGGCTCGCGGCCGCCCGTTCCGTTTTGTGGATCAGGTTGATTCGGATACCAGCCCGATTCGGAGCATGGCGGAGGAAGTACTGCCGCATCATTCCGTTGAAATCGACGGGTGACGCAGTCCCCACGTACGCTTCAAAGTCCGTGACCTCCGGGACCGAATCAAGATAACGCTCAAAGTCGCGTGCAGCCGCGTCGGTTCGTTCCAGCGTCGTGCCAACCGGCATGTCGAGTACGAGCAGAATTTCGTCCTTGTTGTCGTAGGGAAGTTGCTTGACCCGCACGCGCCGCGTCAAAACGAGCATGACGCTACCCACAAAGAGCACCATCACAAGGATCAGAAAAAGCCGGCCTATGCCCCTCCGCCTGATCAGCGGCCGAAGAGTCACGTTGAACAACCGCCTCGGACCAGAGAAGGATTCAGCATCCTGGGAACCCTCGGCTCCGGAACCCGCTTGGCCACGCAGCACCTTGTAAGCCAGCCAGGGCGTGATCGTGAACGAAACCAGCAGCGACATGATCATGGTTACCGGGACATTGGCGGCCATGGGTCGCAGATATTGGCCCATCATCTCGGTGACGAAGAGCAAGGGAAGAAACGACAGGATTACGGCAAAGGTTGCGGCGATGAGCGGGGGTCGGACTTCATTGACTGCTTCGAGTACGACGTCTACCGTAGCCCGTCCGCGCATCTTGAAGTGTCGATGGATGTTCTCGACATCGACAATGGGATCGTCCACAAGAAGGCCAAGGGCCACCGTCAGAGCGAACAGGGTGACTCGGTTGACCGAGAATCCGAGCAGATAGTTGACCGCCAGGGTGAGTCCGAAAACACAAGGGATCACAATCGCAACCACCAGCGCCTGACGATAGCCGAGCCCGATCGCGAGCAGCGCCATGACCACGACGATCGCGACCCAAAGGCCCGCCTCCAGTTCCTTAACCTTGTCGTCGGCCGTCACGCCATAGTTCCGAGTGACCACCACCTGCACATCGGCTGGCAGGATCGCCTTCTTCAGTTCGAGCACCCGCGCGAGCAAGTCCTCGGAAACCCACACATTATTCGCGCCGTGCTTCTTGGCCAAAGCCACGGTGACGGCCGGTTGTGACCCTCGAGCGGCAAAGGAGCCGGAGCCACCGATCAGGCTGCCCGCAGCACCGTCCTCCTTTGGGTGATCCCAAGCGGACCCACGATGAAACCGCACGTAATCCAGGAACTCACCGGGGCCGTCCTTGACCTCGGCGACATTCCCCAGGTAAACGGGGCGGCCGTTCCATGTACCTACGACCAGGTTTTCGAGGTCTCGGGCATCGGTAATAAACCGGCCCGCCTGTACCCGCACATCTTTGTCGTAGCGGTCGAAGGAACCCGCCAGAACACTGGTATTGAATCCCTGAATGGCACGGCCCAGGTCTAGCGCCGATATTCGGTAGGCGGCCATGCGAGCGGCCGACGGGCGAACCAGAAGCTCGCGCGGGCGGCCACCCACGACGTAGGCGGCTCCCACGTTCTCGACTCCCTGCAGACGATCGACGAGTTCGTCCGCCATGCGCCGGAGCTGATAGTCGTCCCGGGCACCGCTTGTGAGCGTCAGCGTGACGATCGGAACGTCATCCACATCGATCGGCTTGACCACCCACCCTGCCACACCCGGCGTGACCCGGTCCAGGTTCTCGTTGAGCTTCCGGACGATTTTGACGTAGCTCGTCTCCAGCGGCTGTCCAACGTAGAACCGCACCGTGACGATGCTCTGTCCGGGCATTGAGCGGGAATAGACGTACTCAACGCCGGGGATCTGGAACATCATCTTTTCCAAAGGGGTCGAAACGAGCTGCTCCACATCCTGCGCCGAGTGACCCGGAAACGAGACCATTACGTTGGCGGCGGCCACGATGATCTGCGGTTCTTCTTCCCGCGGAGTCACCAGCAAAGCCACGACGCCGGCCACAAGTGAAACGACGATGAACACGATCGACAGGTTCGATTCCAGGAACTTGCGGACGATCGCAATGGTGAAGGATTCGTGTGGGCGCTCATGGCTAGTTCACCCCGGCTGAATCGGCTGGGGGAACCGGTTCAAGAACCACCGACTCCCCCGCCTTCAACCCGCTGAGGACCTCATAGCGGTTTTCCAGTGTGCGTCCGATGTCGACGGTACGCCGCTCAACGTGCCCGTCACGGACCACTTCCACCATCGTGAGTTGGCCGGCACGAATCAGTGCTGACTTGGGCACCGTCAGCAGTGCCTCGGATTCGGCGGGAATCAGCAGACGCCCGAACATCCCGGGAAGTAGATCTCCGGTTTGGCTCAAGCGGACCCGAACGAGGACCGTCCGCGTCGAGGGATCGGCTGAAGGAACCACCTCGACCACCGGCCCGTTCAGTTGCCGATTTCGGGAATCGATTTGCAGGGTCAGAGTGTCGTTGACGTGGATTCGACCCACCTGCTCCTCCGGAATCGCCGCCTCGAGCCACAGTCGCCCCTGCTGATACATGGTGAGGAGTGGCTTGCCGGGTGCCGCCAGATCCCCGACGTCGGCCAGTTTGTCCACTACGACCCCTGTGAAGGGGCTTTGAATGACGGAGTAAGACAGGTTGACCCGGGCTTCATTCTCCATTTCTTCGAGTCGGTGGAGGTTCGCTTCCGCAGTCCTCATATTGGTCTGGGTGCGCTCGAAATCGTATGGCGTGATCACCTGCTGTTCGAAGAGCGGCTTGTCCCGGTTGTAGTCGGACTGGGCTTGGGCAAGAGTCGCCTGCGCACTCCGTACGGCATCCTGGGCCTGTTCGACCCGATGCTGGAGATCCCGATCGTCCAGCACGACCAGTACGTCTCCGCTGTTGACTCGTTGCCCCGCCGAAACGCGCATTTCGACGATATTTGCAACCAGTCTGGCGCTTACCGAAGCTATCTTTTCGGGCTGAACCGTACCGACCGCTTCAGTGCTCACCGGATAGGTCCGCAGGCTGATCGTTTCGGTAGGGAGATTGACATTAGGTTCTCCTGGAGATCGGCCGTACCTCGGCCTGGATCACTCCATGGCGGAATGCCCCGAGAATCCAGAGCATCAGGATCACGATCGTTGCAACGGAAAGCGCCACGCGAATCAGTAGGGCAAAACGGTGATGGCCGACGGGCTTTCGAGCCGGGGCCGGCGGACTGTCACTGTCCCGGCGGCCACGGCGATCCGTTCGTTCCAAGTTCTGTGTCATTGTGGTCACCTCATCAATCTCAGAGATCCTCTCCCCGATCGATTCCGGGAATCATTCGCTCTCCAGGTTTTGACGGATTCGGGTCAGCGTGCGAATCGCTGATTCGATCTCTTCCGGGGGCAATCCTCGATAGGCTTGCTGGAGAAGGCTTCGGGCATGCTTCGAGAGATCCTCCCAAATCTCCAGCGCCTCGTCAGTCGCCGAGATTACTTTCACCCGTCGGTCCCCGGGAGCCTGGCCT
Organism: uncultured Acidobacteriota bacterium; assembly: GCA_963777605.1. Classification (GTDB taxonomy): domain Bacteria; phylum Acidobacteriota; class UBA6911; order RPQK01; family JAPXNP01; genus CAVZRV01. The sequence continues at coordinate 9,712 of CAVZRV010000011.1, read as the reverse complement.
CGAGCCACCCAACCGTCCCGCTCCATCCGATCCACCAGCCTTACGGTGGAGGCAGCGGTTATTCCGAGTCGCGACGCCAGCTCCGACTGAGTCATGGGACCCAGTCCGATGAGATGGGCGAGTGCGACGAACTGTCCGCGGCTGACGCCGGTCCCTTTCAGTTTTCGCTCCAGTACGGAACTGAAAGCTCTGAACGTTAACGAGCACTGAAAACCGATGCTCGCGTTCGGGTCGAAGATATTAGTTAGCATACTAACCATTAGTTTACTAATAAAATGTTTGCAGGTCAACGCGCCTGTCGGCGTCCTCCTTCAACTTCCGGTCCGGCGACAGAGGGTCTGATTCGAGCGCTGGTCGAACCAAGTGAGCCCCGCCCCTCTCGCTTCGCGGGGCTCAATCAGCGCGTGAAACGTGCCAGAGGCGTTTTGAACCTCAAAGGCGCCAAGGCGCGAAGAAATCTTTTGTTTCCAAAAAGATTGCCCTTGGCGCCCTTCGCGACCTGGCGTTTCAATGCGTCTTTTCCCAAATGAAGTTTCAGGGCAGATCCTGACTGCGCAAGGTGGTTGGCCGAAAGCTTGTGGAGACTTCTGCGCTCATGGTAATATTGCCATCCGGAAATGAAGAAGCAGCCGCAACAGTACGAGGCGAGAGCCAAGATTGCCCGGGCCCTGGCGCATCCCACGCGCCTTCTGATTCTCGATGCGCTGTCCGAGACGTCTCTTTGCGTGAATGAGATGACCGAACTCGTGGGAGCGGATCAATCGACCGTCTCCAAGCATTTGGCGATTCTCAAAGAGGCCGGCTTTCTCCGCATGGAAAAGCAGGGTGCCATGAACTACTACTCGATCCGCTGCCAGTGCCTGGACCAGTTCTTTGGCTGCATTGAAGCGGTGCTGCTCCAGAATCTTCGCGAACAGCAGGAGTTGGTCCAACTCTGACGGGACTGCTTTTTGTTCCTGAGAGACATGGCGATATTGCCATAGCTGAATCGAATGGACGGATGAGAGAATTCAAGATCTTCAGCGCGTTTGCGGCGATCTTCCTGGTCGCCTACTTCCTGCCCCTGTCGAATCCCGACATCCAGGCCGCCATCCTGGAAGCGTTCCGGATGCTGCAGTGGTACGCGAGAAACCACACCCTGGCCTGCGTCGTTCCCGCGCTCTTTATCGCCGGAGCAATCACGACGTTTCTTTCCAAAGAGGCGGTCCTCAAGCACCTGGGGCCGAAGGCCCGGAAAACTGAGGCCTATTCGGTGGCCTCCATTTCCGGAACCGTCCTGGCCGTCTGCTCCTGCAGTGTGCTTCCGATGTTCACCGGGATCTATCGCGTCGGTGCCGGCCTCGGTCCTGCATCGGCATTCCTTTATTCCGGACCGGCACTCAACATTCTGGCAATCTTCCTGACCGCCCGGGTTCTCGGCTTTCAGCTTGGCCTTTGGCGGGCCGTCGGAGCGATCGTTTTCGGAATCCTGCTCGGCCTGATCATGGCCGCTCTGTTTCGGAATGACGAAAAAGAACGGGAGGCCGCAACGATGCAGCTGCCCGACCCGCCCCAGCCCCGCCGCAAGCTCTGGCAGACGGCGCTCTACTTTGCCGCCATGATGGCCTTCCTGATCTTCAGCGACTGGTACAACCCGGGGAACGTCGTCGTCCACCTGAATGACGGTACCGTCCTTCAGGGCGTGATGCTTCAGGAGACCCGCAGCGACATCGTCCTTCAGCTGGAAGAAACCGCCGGCTCTCACACGGTTGGAGACAAATTGACTCTGGAGAAGGCAGGAATCGGCACCATCCAGGAGGAACAGAACTGGGTAATGGCGATCTACCGGGTCAAATGGCTCCTTGCGGGGCTGATGGGTCTGGCCGTACTGGCAATGGTCTGGCAATGGTTCGAGCGAGAAGAGTTGCGCGAGTGGATGGCCAACACCTGGGATTTCACCAAGCTCCTGGTTCCGCTCCTTTTCGGGGGCGTCTTCATCGTCGGTTTCCTGGGCCAACTGCTTCCCGACCAGCAAATCGCCGCCTGGGTGGGAGACAACGGTGTGGTTTCCACCCTGGTCGCGTCGGTGGTGGGTTGCCTCTTCTACTTTGCCACATTGACGGAGATCCCGATTCTCCAGGCGCTGATCGAGCATGGAATGGCCCAGGGGCCGGCGCTTGCGTTACTGTTGGCCGGACCGGCCCTGTCGCTGCCGAGCATCCTGGTGATTCGCTCGGTCCTTGGAGTGAAAAAGACCGCGGTGTTCACCGCTCTCGTGATCCTGATGGCGACAACCGCCGGGCGGATTTATGGACTGTTCATTGATGGAGGGTTGATATGAAGATCGAAATCTTGGGCCCGGGCTGCACCAAGTGCAAGAACCTGGCCGCCAACGCGGAGAATGCAGTCGCGGAACTCGGCCTGGACTGCGAGATTGAGAAGGTGACGTCGATCGACGAGATCGTCAAGCGAGGCGTCCTGATGACCCCGGCTCTCGTCGTCGACGGCAAAGTCCGAATGGTGGGGAAACCCTCGTCGGTCGATGAGATCAGGAAGCTTCTATCGGTCGGGGCCTGAGCGTTCTGCAGGCACTCCCGGCCATTGTTTGGGAATTGGAGCTAACCGCCAATGAATGAAATGAATAAAGAGACTCAACTCAAGAGAGAGATTCAATCCAGTTACGGGAACCGGGCCCTTGAGGTCATGAACCGCAAGACCGCTTCCTGTTGCTGCGGCGGGTCGAGTTGCGATCCGATCACCTCGGGCCTCTACGCCGCTCCCGAGCAGAGCCTGGTTCCCGAGAAGGCCTTCCTGGCCTCGCTCGGATGCGGGAATCCGACGGCTCTGGCCGAGCTCAAGCCGGGTGAAACGGTCCTCGACCTGGGAAGCGGGGGCGGGATCGACGTGCTCCTTTCCGCCCGGAGAGTGGGACCGGGGGGGAAGGCCTACGGTCTCGACATGACCGATGAAATGCTGGAGCTTGCCCGTGAGAATCAACGAAACGCGGGCGTGGACAATGTGGAGTTCCTCAAAGGGGAGATCGAGGACATTCCGCTTCCGGATAACTCGGTCGACGTGATTATCTCCAACTGCGTGATCAACCTCTCCGCCGACAAGCGACAGGTTTTCAAAGAAGCCTTCCGAGTGCTGAAGCCGGGCGGGCGCCTCACTGTTGCCGATGTTGTGGTCCGGGGTGAAGTCCCCGACGTCGTCCGCCGCAACGTCGAACTCTGGATCGGTTGTGTCGCCGGCGCCCTCGAGGAGGCCGAGTATGCGGCAGGTCTTGAGGCGGCCGGATTCGAGAAAATCACCCTGGAACCGACTCGCGTCTACCGAGCCGAAGACGCGAGAGACTTCCTGGCAGATCAGGGATTGGACGCCGATGCCGTCTCCGCAGAGATCGACGGGCGCTTTATGAGTGCCGCGATCCGCGCGACAAAGCCGGCGGAACGTTGAATCCGCAGGACAAGGAGTCCGTGCGATCGTGAATGAGCAAAAGACGGATCGAGTTTACCCGGAGTCGTATGAGATGGTGCCGCCGGAGATCCCGAAGCCGCGGGTCGTGGGCCGTCTTTCGTTCCTCGACCGCTTCCTGACGCTGTGGATCTTCATGGCCATGGCAGCCGGCGTCGCCATCGGATACTTCGTCTCGGGTGTGGAGGTCTTCCTCGACCATTTCCAGGTCGGAACCACCAATATTCCCATCGCCGCAGGGCTGATCCTGATGATGTATCCGCCACTGGCCAAGGTACGCTACGAGGAATTGGGCGATGTGTTTCGCAACCGGAGGATCCTGGGCTTGTCCCTGATTCAGAATTGGCTCATCGGCCCGATCCTGATGTTCACTCTGGCGGTAGTCTTCTTGAGAGGCTATCCCGAATACATGGTCGGGCTGATCATGATCGGCCTCGCCCGCTGCATCGCCATGGTCATCGTCTGGAATGAACTGGCGAAGGGGGATACGGAATACTGCGCGGGACTGGTCGCCTTCAACAGCGTGTTTCAGGTCCTGTTCTACAGTGTCTATGCCTGGTTCTTCATCACCTGGCTTCCACCCCTGCTTGGCTTGAAGGGCGTCATGGTCGACGTCACCATGGGCCAGATTGCGGAAAGCGTTTTCATCTATCTCGGCATTCCCTTTGTGGCGGGCATCCTGACGCGCTTCGTTGCTCGTGAAGGCTCGGGGAAAGACCTGGTATCACGAGGTCTTCATCCCCAAAATCAGCCCCATCACTCTGATCGCCCTGCTCTTTACGATCGTGGTCATGTTCAGCCTCAAAGGTGGGCTGGTCGTGCGGATCCCCCTGGACGTTCTGCGCATTGCGGTTCCGCTGCTGATCTACTTCGTTCTCATGTTCCTGGTGAGTTTTTGGTTGGGGAAGAAGATGGGTGCCGACTACTCGAAGTCGGCAACGCTGTCGTTTACGGCCGCCAGCAACAATTTCGAGCTGGCCATTGCGGTGGCGGTGGCGGTGTTCGGGATCAACTCCGGGGCCGCATTTGCGGCGGTCATCGGGCCGCTGGTCGAAGTCCCGGTCTTGATCGGCCTGGTCAATGTGGCTTTCTGGCTCCAGCGTCGCTGGTATTCAGAAGAACGGCTCGAGCCGCGGAAGGGGTGAGGGGACCGACAGAGCCGGCACGAAGGACACGCCGTTACACGGCAGACAATCAGCTCGGGAAAGGCATACGAAACCTATGACGAACAAAGCGCAGCTCAAGATCCTGTTTCTATGCACCGGCAACTCCTGCCGCAGCCAGATGGCTGAAGGGTGGGCGCGGCATCTGAAATCCGACTCCATCGAAGCCTACTCCGCCGGGATCGAAACCCACGGGCTCAACCCGAACGCCGTCCGTGTCATGGCGGAAGCCGGGGTCGACATCAGTCAGCAACAATCCCAAAACGTAACCGAACTGCTCGATATTCCATTCGATTGGGTGGTGACCGTCTGCAACAATGCCCACGAGACCTGCCCGGTCTTTCCCGGGAAAACCAGGGTCGTCCATGTCGGCTTCGACGACCCGCCGAGGCTGGCCCGCTCGGCCCGGACCGAGGAGGAGGCGCTCAGCCACTATCGCCGCGTCCGGGACGAGATTCGGGCATTCGTGGAGCGGCTTCCCGGCCGTCTCGAAGAACAATGGGATCCGGCGACCCGTTCAACAAGAATCGGCTGAAAGGAGAACGGCAAAATGTGGGTTATCCCGTCAAAACGCCCCTGTTACGGCACCATTCGTGTCCTCTTTGTCATCCTGCTGATGAGCTGGGTTGCCGCATCTCCGCGTGGGGAGGGTGGGGGGAAATCTGCCGACACGCCGGCAGGCCAGGTCGTTGCATACTACTTCCACACCACCGCCCACTGCTCAACGTGTCTCAAGATCGAAGCGTTGGCAAAGGAAGCCATCGAGCAGACTTACGCAAGTGAACTGAATTCGGGCAGCCTGAAGTGGCAAGTGGTCAATGTCGAAACCCCGGAGAATCGGCATTATGTCCAGGATTTTAAGCTGATCACAAAGTCCCTCGTACTGGTCGATGAGGTGGATGGGAAGCCCCGGCGCTGGAAAAACCTGGACAAGATTTGGGAACTGGTCTGGAGTCCGGAAAGCTATAAAGATTACGTTCGCTCGGAGTTGGCGCAGTTCATCAAAGGCCACTGATGGAATCACTCTGGATCGGTCTGTCGACTGCCCTCTGGCTGGGGATCCTGACGTCGATCAGCCCCTGCCCGTTGGCGACCAACATCGCCGCGCTGTCCTACATCTCGAAGGACGTGACGTCGATCGGGCGGGTTTTCACAAACGGAGTGCTGTACACCGCCGGGCGAGCGGCGGCGTACACGCTGATTAGCGTGGCGATCGTCACGAGCCTCACTTCGGTCTTCGAAGCAGCCCAGTTTCTTCAGTCGGAAATGAATCGAGTTCTTGGCCCTTTGTTGATTCTGGCGGGCCTCGTTATACTCCGCATCATCCCGATTCCGCAGACGCGCGGGGATTGGACCGGAAGGATTGGGCATCGTGTTTCCGGCGTCCCCGGCGTCGGCCCCGTGCTGCTTGGGTCCCTGTTTGCCCTGGCCTTCTGCCCGGTCTCCGCCGGGCTCTTCTTTGGCAGCTTGATACCCTTGGCGGTGGGATTCAGCTCTGCGCTTCTGTTGCCCGGCTGCTTCGGCCTCGGGACAGCCGTTCCAGTGCTGGCCATATCGGCCATCCTGGCCGGCGGGGCCAGGTCCGTAGGTTCGGTGTTCGGCAAACTCAAGCAGTTTGAATTCTGGGCTAGAAGGCTGACCGGCGCGATCTTTCTGGGAGTCGGGATTTATCTCTCCTGGATGTATCTTGCGTGAGCGCGTCGGCCTCCCTGCATCAGAACCTCTACTTCCCGCAAACCACAATTCATTGAAAGGGATCCTCGGATCGCGAACGCGTTTCGCCCAAGTCTTAGTCACATTTCGCTAAGGAAATGTACTTGGCGTCGGGGACCTTGACGCTTCAGACCCGCACGGCATGATCCCCGTGCCTCGGTTCCTTCGCCGGTAGAGGGAAGACTGAATCCATATGTTGATTCATATGCCAACTTCTTTTGGTCGGGCGAAGAGACAGATACCTTGTGGTTTCGACAGTCAAAACGGGAGACACGGATCACCGGATATTTCATGAGAACTGGCACCCTTGGAATTTGAAGGGATAAGCTGCTGATTCTAAGAGACGTAGAAAAAGAAGGATCTGGGCTTCGACGATCAACCGCAAGATTGCCTCGCTGAACTCGTTCTACTTCTGGGCTTTCCATCACCGCCTGGTGGAGCGGTCGCCGGTGGCCGGAGTGCGGAAGGTCAAGACGCCGCGGCGGATTCCACGATTTCTTACGTTCGGCGACATCCGGGAGATTTTAGCCTGTGGCTGTTGACTGGTGTCACGCGGCGCGTTACACTCGGACTTGTGATCAAGACGTTTGCCGATCGACACACGCAGGCACTGTATGTCACCGGCAAATCGAGGCGTATTCCGCCCGACGTGGTCAGGAGAGCTGTCCGGAAGCTGGAGTATGTTGACCTTGCGACCTGTTTGGACGATCTGAGAGTCCCGCCGGACAATCGGTTACATGCACTTGAGCGTGAACGGCGTGGCCAGTATGCGATTGCAGTCAACGACCAGTGGCGGATTTGTTTTCGGTTCGTCGATGGTGACGCATACGATGTCGAGATCACCGACTACCACTAGGAGCGGATTCGCTATGAGCTTTGAAAACACAGGAAAAAGGACCGTTCGCCCGACCCATCCGGGCGAGATGTTGAGGGAAGACTTCCTCCCTGATTACAACCTGACCGCATCCTCGCTCGCACGGGCGATCGGGGTGTCCCGTCAGACGGTCAACGAACTGCTGCGGGAACGGCGGGCCCTGAGCCCGGAAATGGCGCTTCGCCTGGCCCGATTGTTCGGGAACACACCTGAATTCTGGCTGAACGCCCAGAGGGCGGTTGACCTCTGGGACGCTGCGCAGTCGATCGAGAAAGACGTCGAGCGCATCCAGCCGTTGCAAGTGGCGTGAAAATTGACAAGCCCCTCGGCCTCAGCCCGATTCAGGATCGAATGACGCCCTGCAACAGCCCGCATCGATTCGCACGACCGAACAGTACTCGGCTAATTTCTCACCTGGCTTTGCCATCAATCGTGCTCGAGGTGGGGAGGGAAACCCGGGGGAGACGAAGGCCCAAATTCGCCACCTGAAAAACCCTGCTCAAAAACTGTCCGCTGAGAAGATTGTTGATTTTCAACAGTTTAAAGAGGGAGTTGGAGGCGGCGAGCGGATTCGAACCGCTGAATAAAGGTTTTGCAGATAAAGATCAGTATGCCGAATCATTAGGAATCATTAGGAATTTCAACGAGTTACCGGGTTTTCCGCCATCCTCAAATACCGAATAATTAGGAAGAATTGGGGTCCAGAGTGGGAGAAAAGCGGGAGACGCCATTGAGCGTTTCACTTTGCCGGAACCACTTTACATGGCACCCCGCTCTATTTACACAACCGGCAAAATCAGCGATGCAAGGTGCTGGACACCTTCAACCACACCCTCCTTGGGATTTGACCCTACCAGATCCTGACTCGAACAAGGTTTCTAAGACCCGTGCTACGGAGATCGGTTGCGTGGGGGCTCAACTTTCGCTTCAGGGGGCGTAGATTTTACCCCGTATAACTTCACGCCGAGCAGAAATCGGGCAACCAAGAAGCAGACGATCCAGAATGGCATGCCCCAAGTAAAGATGTCGGCAAGGATCGTCAACCGTTCCTTTTCGTCCGGTGTGATGCGAATCGTCTTTCGACCCTCCTTGATGCGTTCCGTTCGCTCCGGGGCGAGTTCGGTCTGGTCTCGCTCGGTCAGTCGATTCAGATAGATCCGGTGGCCGACCATGGCACTCATTAGGGCTAGCCAGAGGAAGAGAATGAACCAGTGGACAGCGTCGTGCCATTTGGGCCGGGAGCGGATCGTTGGAGTCAGTGTATTCTGAACCTCTTCTTCCACGGCGGCACTGGGGTCTGCAAGCAAGAAGTCTCGGCGACAATTGCGGAGGAATTCGGACTGTTGAGCGAAGACGAGGTTGAGGGCGCTCAAGAGTGCATAAAGCAGGACCGTTCCCAGACATCCGAGGAAGGTGACCAAATCACGACCTTCGCGACCGGCCAGACTCACGATGAGCGAGGCGAACAGGCAGCCGAGCCAGAGCCAAAAGATGATTTGTGCGACGGCATTTGCTGCTCCAACACCCGGCCACCGCCATCCCAACTTTCGTCGGTGATGAATCGACAGGCCAGCGAGGAGCGATGAAGACAATCAGCATACCTCCGAGTAGATTCTCGATTCCCCAAGTCTGTGGAGCTATGCCCAGAGCGATCCAGCAAAGGAAGAAAGTCGCTAAGAGCCGAAAATCGAAAGATGTACCAGTCCGACGTCTGGCCTGTGACCTCCCTTGTGTTTCTGTCATGCACGTCTCCTGTGGCCGCATTCTAGCCCCCCTGCTGGTTTACGTCAGTGGGCGCTTCGTATTCACAGTCATTCAATCATCGTGAAATGTGATGCACAACGGCAAGGGCGGACAGGGGATAGTCCTCTCGCGACGGCAGAGGTAGTGGCGCCTTCGAACCGTTGGGTTATGAGCTGAGGTTGATTTTATTAAGCCCTGTTCGCTTGGGACCGTGGCGGACGTTCAACGGCCTGGTCGGCGATTTGGACTCGACGTGATTTGGGGCAACTGCTTGGAGCCTGTCGTGGAGGAAATCTCCTTCCCCTACACTGACGCCCCCCTCCCCTGTTGACGGATACCACGGCGCTACTCACCTTCGATCATTAGCTCAGGAGAGCCGACGAGCGGGGGGACCAGGAGTTCCTTAAAGAAATTGGAGGAAGTTGCCACTGCAAATTCGCAGAACTCCTGCATCAAGACGATCTTGCCATACTTAACAGAGAATCCAGGCTTCTTCCCGCTTTGGCGCATCAGACGATCAACCCCATGGCAGCCGGCCACCTTGCTCGGAGAATGGACTATGCAGTTCCGCACGTCCTGGATGAAGCGGATATCAGCCCATTGTTTGGGTAACTCAATCTCCAACTGCCGCAGGAAGGCCCTGCCCTTCTCAAGTGCACTCCCTTGGGCTCTCGGAACCGGAAAGGTCTCTTTACTCCTCTCAGCAATTTCTTTGCACGAGGAAATGAAGAGAGCTTCTGTCACCGAATACAGGAGGATGACGAAC
>CAVZRV010000010.1:0-603848 GCA_963777605.1 uncultured Acidobacteriota bacterium | reverse complement strand
TCGTAAGCTCCTCCCGAAGCGCCGCCGCCCCCAGGGCGGAGTCAGTTCGTATCGGGCTGGCATCGAGGGGGTAGAACCTTCTCCTTTGCCGGTGACAAGGTGAGGAAAAAGCGAATGCTGGTCCGTGGTTGGGCGTCATCCGTGCGAATCGCGGCGAGTGTGGAATCGGCCGATTTTTCGACACCCGATCTTGATGATCCGGACTTCCAGTTCCACTCGGTCCCTGAACCCGGAATGATGGAGACATAGAGCGTCTTGATGCCGGTCAGAATCACGAGTTGTGCTGAACAGCGGGTGCCCGGTTGTGATGATTCAAGTCGAGCTTCCATGCCGGCCATGCTCTGGGTGGGGCCGAACGACACCCCGAGAAGGGGGGCGGTCGGCGAAGCGTAGCCCACCACCATCGATTCGCCGATGAGTTGCAGGGTGCCTTCCACCTGGTGCTCGCGCCCGACGAGCCGAACCGCCCATTCAGCATGGAGAGTGTCTCCCTCAGCCCATCGTCCAAGGAACCGAACGGCTTCGATGGGCGAGTCGAAGCGGGGGGCGGCGCCGTCCAGGATGGTAGCCACCGGGATGCGGTTGACCTTGACGATCGCGGCTCCCCAAAAGTCCTTTCCGGGTTGGAGGCAGTACTCGATTACTCCGTCCGTGCCGGTGTAGACAAACCGGGAACGGTTGGCATTCTCGGCGAACAGGAGTTGACTCTTCCCCGGGGCCTTCTGGTTCTGGGGAAGCAGCCGGGAGAGTTCTGATTCGGCAGGCTGCAATGCCGACGCCATGACCAGCGTCCAAAGGAGCAAGGTTGGAATCATCGTCCGTTTCCCCCGGCATCGAAGTTTCGAGCCGCGACGAGATCGATTCTACTCCATTCGGATATCTCCACCGCGACGGAGGGCAGCCAGGAAGAGAACGGCGGAGACGACTATCCCGATAGCCGTCGGCGAGAGCGGTCCCCAGCCGGTTCCTCCGGTCGCCAGGGAAGTCGCCAGTGTCGCGGCGATCGAGGCGATGATAGCCAACAGGCAGGTCTTGACGCCGGGGGTTGCCCGGTAGAGTCCGAAGAGAACCGGCACGAACAGCGATGCCGAGAGGAGGCTGTAAAAAATGGAAAGTGCGTCGATCACGCTCTCCAGCAGCATCGCCACGGCGATCCCGGCCAGTCCCGAGACGACGGCCAGAATCCTGCCGGCTCGCAGGACCTGGCTATCGTCAAGATCGGGTCGAAAGAAGCGTTGATAGAGATCGCGGGTCAGGGAAGTGGAGAGCATGAAGAGGATGGCATCCGCGGAACTGATCTCCGCCGAGAAGACCGACGCGAGCAGGAGGGCTCCCAGCCAGGTCGGCAGAACGAGCGTGATGACCGTGGGCAGGGCGAGTTCCCCGGCCTTCAGCTGGGGATAGAGGGCCGCTGCGGCCATACCCAGGCCCACCGGAATAAAGGAAAACAGGAAGAGCGCTAAGCTGTTGGCCCCGACTCCGACCCGAACCGCCCGGTCGTCTCGGGCTCCGTAGACCTTTTGAAGAAGCCCCGGGGAGACGATGAAAGAGGGGGCGAGAAGGATGACGTAGGGGAGCACGTGGGACCAGCCCGAGCCGGTAATGGAAACGAAATCGGCGCCGTGTCCATTTTGGGCCAACCGGGCTTCGAGACCGGACCAGCCTCCGACCGCAGCCAGCGTGTAGGGAATGGCGAGGAAGAATCCGACTCCCTTGACGCAGAGTTGAACCAGGTTGATTCGGGCGGTCCCTTTGAGTCCACCTGCCGTGAAATAGCCGAGAACGACGACTCCTCCAATCAGGCACCCGGTGGCCTTGCTGGAATCAGCCACAACCTCCAGGATCCGAGCAAAAGCGATCAGCTGTCCGGCCAGAATGGCCAGCGTTCCGAACCAGAGGATTACAGCGATCGAAGCCCGCACGCTGACGCCGTATCGCTGTTCGAGAAAATCCCCAACGGTAAGGAAGTCGTGCCGGGCGGCGAGCCTGCGGATCTTCGGGCCGACAGTGAAGGCGAGAATCAGGGAGCCGAGTCCCGCTGACCCAACCCACCACCAGGCGGACAGTCCCAGGCTGTAGCCCAGGCCTGCCGCTCCTACCGTAGACCCGGCGCCGATGTTTGCCGCCAGGACGGTAGCGAATATCAGGCCGGGACCCAGCCGGCGATCGGCGACGAAGAAGGTCCGTGAGCGGTTGACGGAGCGGGAAAGATAGAGTCCCAGGAGAAGAAGCCCGATTCCGTAGGTAATCAGAGTCAGGAGATAGATGTTCATCGTGGCAGACGGCTTTGTCGCGGTTTCGGCAGGCGGATCGTACCATAGCAGGCGGAAGCGGTATTCCTCCCCCGAAGTGGGACACCGTGACTCTGGCTTGTGTCGAACTGACCCTCCTCCGTGGAGTCGAGACTGACCGATCGCCCGCAAATTGGGCCTGCCAGGTTTGGCCCGCAAGTTGCTTAAGGGAGAAGTGTGATGACTGGCAACCCGGCACAAGCGATAGAAAGGCTGAAAATGCGAAGAATTTACTTCATCTTCATCACGCTTTTGCTGGTTTTTGTGCTTGGTGCGGTTCCGGTTGCGGGCCAGGGTGCGGGCGGCCCGGGAATGCCGGGTGGGTCCAACGGGTCCGTCAACGGGAATGACCAGGGCGGAAGCGACCAGGGCGGCCAGCCTGGCGACGGCAGCCAGGGCGAAGGCGGCTACGGCTGGGGCGATCACGCGATCAACAGCAATCTCGTTCTCCCGCAGTTTGCCGTGGGGAGCAACGTAACGACGACGCTGATCCTGGCAAACCTGGGGAACCCCCTCCGGCTCTCTTGGCTGTCCCCCGGCGAGTGCACAACGGCTGGCCGAGTCTCTTTCTTTTCCGACACCGGCGACCCCCTGGAGGTGACCATCAACGGCGTCCTCCACGTCTGAGTATTCCTTCTCGTTGGGTGCTTCCCAGGTTCAGTTCCTCGAAATCTCCCGGGACGGCGCACTGGCGAACGGGTGGATCCTGGTTGAAGTCGATGACCGGTCGAGCAGTTCGGGCACTGCAGCGTCCGACTGGGGATACATGGACGGCAGGAAACTGGAACGGGGTGGCCACCTGATGGCATCCGCCTACTACACGATCACCGATAATGCCGGGAACGTCGCGACCCAGGTTGCCGTTCGCCCGTCCCGCTACTCACCGGAAGAGTTCTTGACCACGCTGCTTCCGGTACAGGTCTCCAGCGGCGTGAACACGGGAATTGCAGTGGTTAACACCGGTGCCGAACCCGCCAAAGTCAGGTTGCGCTTGCGCGATACCACCGGTGCCCAGGTCCAGGAGAAGGTTGTTGACCTGGCTGCGGGTGCCCAGTTGGCCCGGTTCGTTACTGAAATCTTCGACACTTCGGGCGACTTACAGGGCGTGCTCGAGGTCGAAACCGAGTCCGAAGGTATTGTATCTATTGGTCTTCTCCAGACCGGCCGGGTGCTGACGTCGCTGCCCGTGCACCATTACGGCCGCTGGAGTCGCGATCCGGCAGCAAACTGACCCTTTCCGCGACCCCCGGGATTTGCCGTCTCCTCCCCCAGCGACAGATCCCGGGGCACCGGAGGGGCCGAGAACCGCTCTCCCCCGTCCTACCCGGCATCCGAGTCCAGGTTCTGGATCGCGAAAAGAGCCGCTCCTCTGCAGACGACGTCGGCTCCGCACCGTGTGAGTCCGATTTCCCGCAGGTTCGTCCGGAACGGGGGGAATACGAGAGGCATCGTTCTGCTCCGGACGAGTTCCAGGTAGGGCTGATTGCCGCTCATCACTCCACCGCCCAGGACCACTCTTTCAGCGGCGAACAGGTTGACGCAGGCCGCAAGCCCTGCCGCCAACAATTCTGCCGACCGCTCAGCGACGCGTACCGCCGGCTCCTCCGATCGCCGGAACCCCTCCATGATTTGAGGAGCGCTGAGTCTGGTTCCCAACAGCGATTCAGACAGCTGTTCCAGGCCGGGGCCGGAACAGTACATTTCCAGGCACCCCCGATTGCCGCAGGGGCAGGGAACACCATTGGGTTCCACGACCAGGTGCCCAATTTCGGCTTCTCCGGCGTCGCCGAGTTGGAGGAGTCGGCCCGACCGAACGACTCCTCCCCCGACGCCAGTCCCCAGGGTGACGTAGAGCAGGCAGCCGGGGGGACCGTCATCGACCGCCCAGGCCTCCGCCAGGGCTGCGAGGTTGCAGTCGTTTTCAATGAACACGGGAAGTCCGAGTTCCTTCTCGAGGATCGCGACTGCGTCGATTTCTCCCCACCCTTCCTCGTGATAACAGTGGAGAGGGCGCCCGTCGCTGCGCCGGACTGTTCCCCCGAAGCCGAATCCGATGGCTTCGAATGACTTGTGCCGGGAAAGCCTGCGTCCCAAAGCCGCCAGCACCCCGAGCGTGTCCATGGCCTGCTGCTCCGGCTTGCGAGGCTCGATGATCCGTTCGAGAATTTGCCCCCGCCTGTCTGCTGCGGCCGCCACCAGTTTGGTTCCACCACTCTCGAAACAAAGAATGCTCATTGTCGATTTCCAGTCCCGACGAACGTAGCAACTACCTGCCATGGGATCAAGAGGTGGAAGAGAGTGGAACAGGCGTCCGCGCCTGTGACCAAGGGAAGATCCTGACCGGGGATAAGAGGCTTTTGATTTATCCTTGGCGTTTCGGTGGGCACGGCCGGGACGGCCGTGCCACAGTGCCACAGTGAAACAATCACAAAGAAATTCGACTTACGGCGTAGACGTTTTACAGGTGTTTGGCCATGATAAGAAACACGGCGGGCGCGATCCATCCCATTGCCGGCCGTGTGGTAAGGAGGGTCGATGGTTCAATTCGGCTGGCTGGACTACTTCTGGACCTTCTCCTATCTCATTCTAATGATCGGTTGCGGAGCCGTGTTCTACCGGCTCGGGAAGCGGTCCGAGTCGGACTTCTTCCTTGCCGGTCGCGGTCTCCCCTGGTGGCTCCCCGCGATCTCCAATTTTGCGACCCATACTGCCACCGACACCCCGATGTGGTTCTCGGGATGGGTTTACGCCGGCGGGTTGAGAGGGTTGTGGTACTCGCTCTTCGCCGGGTGGTGCGCGGTCAGCGCCTGGGTCTCGACCAAGATCTTCAGAAGATCGCTCGCTGGAACCCAGGCCGAGTGGCAGACGCTCCGCTTCAGTGGCCTCGGGGCGGAACTGCTGAGAGGCTGGCTGGCTGGCTGGCAGTTCGCCATGTGCATGTTTATCGCCGGATGGGTCGGCATCGCGATGGGTAACGTGTGCCGGTACGCATTCGGCTGGCCGATCTGGTGGGGACTGGTCCTGTTTTCCAGCCTCTGTTGCCTCTACGTGATCGCGGCCGGCTACTGGGGCGTCATCATCGCCGATGTCCAGCAGGGGATCACGATGTTCCTGGTGATCATCCTGGTCTCGGTCTGGGGAGCGATAGCGGCGGGAGGCCCGACCGAAATCGTGGCGCGTCTCGATGCGATGGGCAAGTCCTGGATGCTCAACCCATTTCACTTCACCGGTTGGGCTTCAGGGGAGTTCCCGGTGCTCTGGCTGCTCACGATGGTTGCCGTCCCCTTCATCGGGGGCTTCGGGATGGCTACTCACTTCGACTGGTTCGTCGAAGCGCAGCGAATTCAGTCGGCACGCAGCGTCCGGGATGCCGCCTACAGTATCTGGTGGGGGACAGCCGCGGTCATTGTCCGCAACTCGATCTGGGCACTGGCGGTCTTATCGTTTGTAGTCATCTTCCCGAACATGGAGAGCCAGTCCGACTACCAGTTGGCGTGGTTTCGAATCGGGTTTGAGACCTTTCCCGTCGGCATGGTGGGGTTTTTCTTTGCGGCTATCCTGGCGATTCACATCTCGACGATCGCCGGGGTCCTCAACCTGGGATCCATGTATGCGACTCGCGACATCTACCACCACTACCTGAATCCCCAGGCAACCGAGAAACAGGTGGTCTTGTTCGGACGACTGATGACCGTCGTCGTTCTGTTGGGCTCCTTCTTCTTTGGACTCATGATTGGCGAAGACGTCACCAAGTGGCTGCTTTTCGCGCTCTGGCTGATGGTGGCGGGGACGTGGCTTCCCAACATTCTCCAGGTCATCTGGTGGCGATTCAATTCCTGGGGCTACCTGTCGGCCTGGGTGGCCAATCTGGGGGTGTGTTGGCTGGTCGTCTGGATTCTTCCGGCCTACGGAATTCTTCCCGACCTGCCCGACTACATCCAGTTCTGGTTGCTGATGTTTCTGGTCGGATTGATCTATTTTCCGATCACCCTGCTGACCAAGCCCGACGACATGGACAAGCTGGTCAAGATCTACGTGCAGACCCGGCCGATCGGGTTCTGGGGCCCGGTCAAGCGGGAAGCGGAGCGCCGCGGCTTGCTGCAGGCGGTTGAGGAGATCGACTTGATGGCCGAGGCCGAGGCGAGGCGAGAGAGGTGGACTGAAATGAGCTGGATTCGACGGGATTGGACTCCTCATGAGGCTGATGAGTGGACCAAGGAGGACTGGATTGCGATCGTACTGTCACCCTTCAGCTACATCTTGATCATGATGGGGCTGGCGATGAGCCTGTTTCTGCTTCCGATCGGGTTCATCCTGCTCGGAGTCGGGATCGTGATCACGGCGGTCATCTTCTGGGTGATCGACCCCAAGCTGAAGACGCTTTCGGCAGAGTACGAACGGAAGCAGCGCCGCTACCTTCGTGAACTGGAACAGATTCAACGCTGGGAGGACTGACGCGATGGATCAGGGTTTGGCCGTTGTAATTGGAATGAGTGTCTCGTACCTGTTCTCCCTGGCCGGTCTAATTTGTGCCTGGGTTTACTACAACAAGAGGAAAAAGCGGTCAGGAAGGGAGGAGAAGTAATCCGATGACACTGCTGCAGCAACTACCGAGAATCGGGAGTCCTGTCCTCGGGTACATCATCCCGGCGGTGATTTTTGGGGTCTCCTTCTTTGTCGCCTGGGTCCTCTACAAGCATTTCACGCGGCAGCTTCAAAACTCGGACGACGGTGAGCCCCCGGACCAAGTTCACTGACCCTGACGGGGTGGCCTGGACCTTCAACGACGGGCGCGTTTTCCAGCGCGAAGCTGCAAAGATCCCCGGGGCGGGGCTGAACTAGAAACTTCATTTGGGATGAGTTCCTGGTTCCTGGTTTCTCGTTCCTGGAGGGAGAGTAATCCAGGCAGCCGTGCCCTGGTATGGCGGCCGGGCAGCATGCCCGGCGGAAGTGAACATTCTCCATCCAGGATTCTTGATTTCCGGTTTGTTCTGAAACAGTCCGCCACCGGGACTGAATCGCACTTTCAGTGCTGCATTGCCGTCTCGGCTCCCATTTCCGGGGCGTTGCCGCCGGGCTGAAAATGACCCTGCGCCGTTGGCGCGCTCATCTGGCGATGCTCCACCGGTTTCACTTTGCGGATGATCTCCGCAGCGCGGAGGGGCCCCGCTCACCTGGACAAGTCATTCTCCTGGATCAGCGACCTTCCCCAGACACTCGGAGGCACGGCTCCTGTCTCCTGAATTCTGTCTCCGGTTGCGGAATTACGCTCCCCGGTGGTGGCGGACTATTTCGGCCATTCCCTCGAGTCGGCGTTGGACCAGGGCGTGAATGCTGCCCTCGGAGTAGGTTCCGTCCGGTTGGCGCTCGCCAGCGGTCATTCCGGTCAGGAGCTCAATCCCCGCGTCCAGATCCTCGATAGCGAATATGTGGAATTTGCCCCCACCGACGGCGTCGATCACTTCCTGGGACAGCATCAGGCTCTGCACGTTCTGATGCGGAATGACAACGCCCTGGTCCCCGGTCAGGCCGGACGCCCTGCAGGAAGCAAAGAATCCCTCAATCTTCTCGTTGACCCCACCAATTGGCTGGATTACCCCTTTCTGATTGATCGACCCGGTGACGGCCAGGTTCTGCTTCAGGGGAACCTCCGCGAGAGCGGACAGAATCGCGTACAACTCGGTGGAACTGGCACTGTCTCCGTCAACGCCGGAATAGGACTGTTCGAAGCAGATGCTCGCGTTGAGGCTCAGGGGATGGGTGGACCCGTACTTTCCATTGAGGTACCCGCTCAGGATGAGGACGCCCTTGTCGTGGATGCTCCCACTCATGTGGGCCTCCCGCTCAATGTTGATGATCCCTTCGGTGCCGACTCCTACCTCGGCCGTGATCCGGGTCGGCTTTCCGAATGAGTAGTCCCCTACCTGGTAAACCGAGAGCCCGTTGATCTGACCGACCACCTCCCCGGCGCACTGAATCAGAATCGAACCTTCGTCGATCATCTCCTGGATCCGCTCTTCGTAGAGATTTGACCGAAAGATCCTTTCGGCGATGGCTTTTCGGACCTCTTCGGCTCCAACATAGTCCTTCTTGGCCACACCAGCCCAATGGGCCGACTCCCGGATCAGGTCAGCCACATCGCTGAAGCGCAGGGTCAACCGGGTCTTATCGGATACCATCCGCGAACCGTACTCGACGAGAACCGCGACCGCGTCCCGATCAAAGTGCCTCAGGTCTTCCTTCTCGCAAAGGGTCCGGACAAAGCGGGCGTACTTGTCGAGGTGGCCATCGTCCTTTCGCATCACAGTGTCGAACTCGGCACGGATCTTGAACAGTTTCTGAAAGCTTTCGTCAACCCGGTAAAGCGCGTTGTAAATGTCCGAACTCCCCAGAACGATCACCTTTAGATCGACGGGGACCGGTTCGGGACGTAGCCCCAGGGACGCCACCAGGCCGTGCTGCTCCGCCGGCTCCTGGATGATCACCTCCCCGTCCTGCAGGACCCGTTTGAGCGAATCCCAGGCCAGCGGGGTGGCGAGCAGGTCCACCATGTCGAGAATGAGGTATCCGTGATTCGCCTGCAGGATCGACCCGGCCCTGAGCATAGTAAAGTCGGTGTAGAGCGTCCCCATCCGCACTTCTTTCTCCGAATACCCGATCAGATTTCGGAAGATCGCGTGGGTCTCCTCGATCACGGGAGCCCCCTCCTGCTTGGAGTTGTCGACGATCACGTTGACGTGGTAGCGCTTGAATGGGTCGGCTGGCTTGTCTCCCGACGGATCGGAGTCGTCTGATTCCTCTTCGGTCGGCAGGAAGTCTGAAATCTTGTCCACGATGTCCCGCTGGACGGCGTCCAGGTAGGTGCAAATCTTTCCATACTCGGAGTACCGGGAGCGCAGTTCGTCCAGGTAGTAACCCGAGGCGATCAAGGCAACGGTTCGCTCCAGTTCGCCCAACCGTTCCTGGATCTCAATCTGCAGCTGTCGGATCTGCTTGTAGACCTCCTGAATCTCTTCGCCGAGGTCCCTCTGGTTCTTCTGGATTTCTTCCTTCTCGGCATCCGACAGCTGTTCGTACTCCTCAGGCGTCAGTTCCCGTCCATCGCGGACGGGGAGGCTGAGAATCTGGGCACCAGCCGACTTCACGGTGAGATTATGGGCCCGGGCCTGCTCCTGGAGGTGTTCGATCAGCTTTCCCCTGTGCTCCTGGAAGGACTGGACGATTTCGTTCTTCCGGGTCTCGAAGTCTTCGCTTTTGAACACCTTGGGGATCTCATCCTGGAGATTGGAAACCAGTCGGGCCATGTCGGCGCGGAACCGAGAGGCTACCCCTGGAGGCACCTCAATCGCCTTCGGCCGTTCCGGCCGTTCGAAATTGTAAATGTAGAAAATATCGTTTGGGGTGGGCTCTTTTCGGGCAATCTCCTCGACCAGAAGCCGGGTCAACGTCTTCTTGCCAGTCCCGGGGCTCCCCGCCACGTACAGGTTGTAGCCGAAGCTCCGCATGGCCAGCCCGAACTGAACCGACCTCAAAGCGCGTTCCTGCCCAATGATTCCATCAAGCGGAGCGAGATCGGCGGTGGTGGAGAATTTCAGTTCGGCGGGATCACAAACGGCGCGTAATTCCGACGGCTCGAGACGACGATGACGGCAACTGGCTTTTTCCATGATCGCTTGCCAGTTTCCCCCGGGGAGAGAGATTTTTCAATGGCTCTATTGGAATCCGAAAAGCGCCCGATCGCGATCCATTTTCTCCAGGAAATGCTGCTGGAGTTGTTCGAACTCCCCGGAGTCTATACCGAGCAGGCGCGCCGCCACGGAATCAAGGGGATCCACCTCCGGCTTCGAGACCGGGCCGATTCCGACCTGCAGGCAGCAGAGATCGGCCAGACTCACCGCGGCACAGAGTTGGACGTGATCCCCTCCGTTATCCGGATCGTGGTGATGGAGGATTGCTGCCGTGATCGACTCGGGGAGGTTCCAGGACTGAGCCACTTGCTCTCCTGCCTCAACGTGATCCAGGCCCAGGACCAGCGCTTCCGCCTCACAGGTAGAGAGTTCCGGATCGGCGCAGGACAGGGAGACCGCCTGGACAAAAAGCTCGGGATGCTGGCAATCGAAGAGTCCTTTTCCGATGTCATGAAGCAGGCCGGCTACGAAGGCTTCCTCGGGATCCATCCCGGGCATTCGTTCAATCAGGTCCCTCGCCGCCATTCCGACGCCCAGAGCATGCTGCCATAGCGAACGTCCCATCGGCGTCCGATAGAGGATCCCGCCCAGGGAGGCGGCGACCACGATACCGCGGATGCGGCCGTTTCCGAGAACCGTCATCGCCTGCTCCACCGTCTTCACCTCTCGGCAACGCTGAAAGTAGGCCGAATTGGAGATTCTCAGAATCCTCGCGGTCAGCGTCTGATCCCGGGAAATTACCCCCGACAACTGATTAACGCCCAGGTAGAGATCCGAAGTCAGTTCGAGCACCTTCCAGGCTACTTCTGGAAGCGGTGGAAAGTGATCGACGTGCATCGTGACGGACGTCCTGCTCGGCTGCGGGGATGCGTGTGCGTGTGCGTGTGCGCTAAATTGTGCCATTGTTTCCAAACCTCAGAACGCATTTAACCCCAGGCTCCAACCAGGCTACCGTGACTCATGTCACCAAAGAGGGATTCGAACTCACCCGTTCGCGTTGTGCTGCCGGGCGAATTCAGTCATGGCGAGGAAATTCTCGGACGGAGTACCGCGGGGAATTTCACATCCAGCGCCCACGATATAGCGTGGTCCGGCTTCCTGCCAGCACTGCTCCAGCGCGGACCGGACGACCTCCGGCGAACCGTTCAGAACCGTCTCAACCGGATTGATGTTTCCGAGGAGGACCTGATCCGGACCCATCGCCTTTCGTCCTTCGATCATGGGCGAGGGATAGTCGAGATCAACTATTTCGCAGGCGAGACGTCCCATTCCGCCGAGAATGGGGCGAGTGTTTCCGCAGATATGGAGGCGTACGGGGATGCCCATTTGCTGGACACCCTGGACCAGCCGGTTCTGAAAGTCCCAGATGAAGTCGCCATAGACCCGGGGCCCGACCAGTGACGACGCGGCATCCCCGATCCCGATGAGATCCGCGCCGGCGTCAACCTGAGACTGGGCGAACTTCAATTCCATTTCGACGACGAACTCGAAGAGGTCACGAACGAAGGGAGGATCGTCGTAGAAGTCGAGCATCAGGTTGTTGATCCCGCGCAGATCGGCCGCTTCGGCGCAGGGTCCTTCGATCCAGCCTTCGACGAGCAGTTCGTCCCCGACTTGCTGTTTGAGTGCTGCGACTGCGGCAAGGCGATCGCTCATGCGACGCCCGGTCGCGGGATCGGGAACCTGCAGTCCGGCCAGGTGATCCTT
Source organism: uncultured Acidobacteriota bacterium (assembly GCA_963777605.1). Taxonomy (GTDB): domain Bacteria; phylum Acidobacteriota; class UBA6911; order RPQK01; family JAPXNP01; genus CAVZRV01. The sequence continues at coordinate 592,162 of CAVZRV010000010.1, read as the reverse complement.
GTTGCTGAGGAGTGCGTGGGCTTCGTCGATCGCCGGAGGCTGATCGTCGAAGTAGTTGATCCGCGCGCCACAGTCGGCGGCCTCCCGGCCCGGGTCGGAAATGGCTGAAACGTAATCGATTGAGTACTTCTCGGCGGTGGCGATCTGAGCTTTCACGAGAACTCGGTAGTCGGCAGCGTACTCCCCGTAGCGGGCTGCGATCTGGTCGGCGGCAAACATCATGGTGATCGGCATGAAAGGCAGCCGGTCAACGTGCTTCCCATTGATGAACTGGAGAATTCGGTCACGGCTTTTCATGGGTTCCTCAAATCTGAAGGCACAGTAAACCGGTTCAGGACGCGCTGAAGTCGCTCATCCGGACCGGCAGGCGGCGACTGCCCCAGGTTCCCGGCACCGCCTCAAAACGCCCCGAGCACCGTGTGCCACAGTAACGACAGGTTGCGTTTCGATCCAGGTTCCACTGACCCAGCTGATACCAGTCCCGTTCCACCAGAACCCGTCCACAGCCGTGGCAGTAGGTACTCTGTCCATCCACGTCGTGTACGTTACCGGTGTAAACGTAGCGAAGCCCGTTGCGCATTGCAATAGTCCGTGCCTTCTGAAGTGTCGCGGCGGGAGTCTGACGGTACTCCAGCATCTTCCAGTCGGGGTGAAAGGCAGAGAAGTGGAGAGGGACATCGGGACCGAGTCGATCGACGATCCATTGGGTCATTGATTCGACTTCCGGTTCCGAGTCGTTCTGGCCCGGGATCAGAAGGGTCGTGATTTCGAACCAAACGTCGGTCTCGTGACGAAGATAGAGGAGTGTATCGAGGACCGGCTGAAGATGGCCATTAGCCAGTTTCCAGTAGAAATCTTCGGAAAAGGCCTTGAGATCGACGTTTGCCGCGTCCATGGCGGCGAAGAACTCACGTCGCGGCTGTTCGCAGATGTATCCGGCCGTGACCGCGACATTCAGGATGCCCAACTCCCTACACGCCTGCGCAACGTCCACGGCGTACTCCAGAAAGATAACCGGGTCGTTGTAGGTATAGGCGACGCTCCGGCACCCGTAGTGTGCGGCGGCCCGGGCGATGGCGTCGGGAGCAGCCCGGTCGGAAAGGGTCTGCAGCCGGCGCGATTTACTGATATCCCAGTTCTGACAGAACTTGCAGGCGAGGTTGCACCCGGCCGTCCCAAACGAGAGCACTGACGTTCCGGGGTAGAAGTGATTCAATGGTTTCTTCTCGATCGGGTCGATGCAGAAACCGCTCGATCGTCCATAGGTCGTCAGGACGAGTTCTCCCCGTTCCGACTTCCGAACGAAACAGAGACCGCGCTGACCGTCGTGTAGCCTGCAGAACCGGGGACAGAGATCGCATTGAATCCGCCCGTCGTCAAGACGATGCCAGTATCTGGCGGGCACGACGTTACTGATTGCCATGGTTTTCACCTTCCGATGGGGCTTCGGGCCGAAGCGGGATCGAGTTGCTCCCGTTCGGAACCCTGCTTCCACGCGCGAGCGTTGGAGTCATCGCTGAGGGTCTCATCCATTATACGTCTTCAGTTTTGCACACTCAGACCTCTGCCCGGATCAATTCTGGTCTGTTAGTCTAGTGCCTGCTATGCGGGCGATTGTGATCGAGCGCTATGGATCCCCTGATTGCCTGAGAGAACGGGAGCTTCCCCTTCCCAGCCCCGGTCCGGGAGAAGTGCGCATCCGGGTGTCGGCTTCCGGAGTCAACTTCGCCGACCTTCTGCAACGGCTCAAACTCTATTCCGAAACCCCGCAACTACCTTACGTTCCAGGATTCGAGGTCTCGGGCACGGTCGACGAGTTGGGCCCAAACTGCGGACGCTTCCAACCGGGGGACCGCGTCGTGGCTCTGAGCCGGTTCGGCGGGTACGCTCAAGCGGTTTGCGTCTCCGAAAACCATGTGCGAATACTGCCTGAAGAGGTTCCTTTCGTGGACGGGGCCGCCATCCCGGTTAATTTTCTCACCGCCTGGTTTTGCCTCTACAACATGGGGAACATCCGCAGCGGAGAATCGGTCCTGATCCAGGGAGGTGCCGGCGGCGTGGGAACGGCCGCGATCCAGCTGGCCCTGGGCACCGGCTGCGAGGTGTTCGCGACGGCGGGATCCCAGGACAAGGTCGAATTCCTGCGGGGAATCGGGGCCCAGCATCCGATTAACTATCGCTCCGAGGACTTTTCCCAGGTAGTCCGGGAGGCCACATCGGGAAGAGGCGTCGATGTCGTCCTGGACGGGGTTGGAGGCGAAACCCTCAAGAAGGGATATGAACTCGTGGCTCCTCTGGGACGGATCATTTCATTTGGGCTTTCATCCGCGGCTCCTGGCATGAAACGGCGGCCGCTGTCGGCTCTGCTCGCCCTCTGGCGGACTCCCGCTTTCCGGCCGCTCTCCCTGATGGGGCGAAATGTGGGGGTATTCGGATTCCACCTCGGTTACCTCGAAAGCCGCCGCGCCGAAGTCGCCGCCGCCTTTGACCAAATCCTGGCCCTGACCGCCTCCGGCCGCCTCCGGCCCGTGATCGACCGGGTCTTCCCCTTGACCGCGGGTGGGGCTGTCGCTGCCCACGAGCGGATTCACCAGCGAAGCAACATCGGTAAAGTCATCCTGTCGACCGAAGCCAGCTCCGGCTGAAGGGCGTCTGCACCCGGGCATTGAACCACCATGGGACTCATATTCGCGGCCACCGCTTCACTCAGTTTTGTAGCCCTCGACGTCCTCCGAAAGATCCTGGGGACCCGGATCGGAGCGGCCCGCGTGGTTATCGGCATCAACCTTGGTGCTGCGATTTTCCTTTCCCTGGCACTCGCCGTCGAAGGGATCCCACGGTTCGACTCGGTCTTCGTGACAATTGCCCTGGCGGAGGCCGTGACCTTCACGATCACTTCGCTGCTCTACGTCCAGGCCGTCAGCCTCTCTCCTCTCTCGCTGACGATCCCGTACCTCGGGTTCACTCCCCTGGTGTCGGCCCTGGTCGCCCTCACCCTGCTGGAGGAAATGCCGTCGCCCCGAGGCTGGGTCGGCATCGCCCTGGTCGTCGCGGGAGGGGTCCTGCTTCACATCGACCGGTCCCGTGATCTGTTGCGGCTGGTGACGGCGCCGCTTCGCGAACCGGGGAGTTGGAGGATGCTCGTAGTGGCCCTGATCTGGGGGCTGACGACATCCCTCGACAAGATTGCAATCTCCCATGGATCTGAGGCTCTACTCGGGTTCTCGATGAGCCTTTTCAGCGCGCTCCTTCTGGCCCTGGTGATCCTTATCCGTCCCGAGTCGAGAAAGGGAAATCATCCACCGCCGAACCGGGGGAGCTACCTTCTTCTTGCCGGCGCCGCCCTGATTGCCGGGGTCGCGGTGCTTTCTCAATTCTACGCCTACCGCGAACTCCTGGTTTCCTACGTCGAGGCGGTCAAGCGAACCGGTGGCCTCCTCTCGGCAGTCATTGGGGTCGTCGTCTTTCGGGAGGGTTCTTTCAAATCCCGGATTCCGGCTGCGGCCGTGATGTTGCTCGGAATGCTCCTGATTATTCTTTGAGGCTTCGCAAACCCGCCTGATCCATCAGCCGGGCGGTGGTCCGATAGGCGCCCGTGACCCATTCCACGATCTTTTCAGGCTCGGGACAGTACTCCAGTTCGATACTCACCACTCCCTCAATGTCGAGGTCCCGAATCGCCTCCAGATAGGGAATGAAATCGATCACCCCCTGGCCCGGCGGGAGATCGCCGTGAACCTTTCCGTCACAATCGGAGAGGTGGACGTGATGCGCCAAGCCCTTCAACCGCTGCAGTGAAGAAGGCGGGTCTCCGGCCAGGACGACGTGGCTGACATCGATGTTGGCGTAGACCGCGGGGCTGTCTACTTCCTCGATAAACCGAGCCATCAACTCCACGTTGTTCACCAGAGACAACCGAAAGGGTTCGAGTTCGACAGCGATCTCGACTCCCTTTTCCGCCGCATAGGTCCCGATCTCCCGAGTGCCTTCGACCGCCCAGGCCCACTGATCTTCCGGCTTGATGACCTCTTTTTGCCAGATGTACTCACCCATTACGTAGAGCACATTTCGCGCTTCCAGCGCTCCGGCCAGGTCAACGTAGGACTTGGTCCGATCGACGTGGAACCTCCGGACCGGCTCGTTGAAATCGGCGATACCCAGGGAGCAAACCGGCAGCGACACAATCGGGAGCTCATTTTCCGCGCAAACGCGCTTGATCCGCTCGACTTCCTCCCTGGAGATACCCCAGGCTTCCGTGAAGATGTCGATGGTGTCGAAACCGATTTCCCTTGCTTTCCGGATTCCCAGCTCAAAGTCCATGCCCACCTGGGCGAATGCGCTGTTGATCAGGCCGAGTTCCATCTCAATTCTCCTTCCACCAATCCGAAGGGTCGACTGCCCGGTGCGACGCCGCGGAGGCATAGGCCGCTTCCACCAGGGACATCGTCCGCAAATTGTCCTCTCCCGCAATCGAGGGGGTGGTCCCGGCCTCGAGCGCGATCAGCAACTCCGCCATCGGCCCGAGAAACGCATCGGGAAACCACACTTCGTCCCACCGGGGCTGGTGCCACCGGCCATCGTCTTCAACCGTCGTGTAGTCGAGCGTGCTGGGCCGGCGCTCCGGGTAACTGGGCCAGCCGATGGTTCCGCGGGCCATCCCCCGGGTTCCTTCCACCCGCCAGCGAATTCCAATGTCGGCCGCTGCCCCCTCACGAGCGGGCCCGGCCCAAACGTCGTCCCACGCACTGGCCCGGAGGTCGTTCGAGTCGTACTCGAGGATATAGAGACAGATCCCGTCGGAATGCTCGAAACGAGTCCGGGGGTCGCTCCGGGTGCTGGCAAAAATCCGACTGGGGTCTCCAAACCAATATCGAAAAGTATCCAGGTGGTGAATCGACATGATCCGAAGCGTGCACCAGCCCTGCCGTTCCTGCCAGGGCATCCAGTGAGGGATCGCCCTCATTTCGATCGTCGCCAGAACCGGTTCGCCCAGAACTCCTTCCCGAAGCAGAGTCTTACAGGCACGGATCGACTGATCGTAACGCATATTCTGGTTGACGGCGAGGACGATCCCGGCCTCCCGGCAGACACGGACAATCTCGCGGGCCTCGTCGATGTTCCCACCCAGCGGCTTCTGGGCCAGGATTCCGCGAATCTTTCGCTGGTTTTCCGCCACTTCCCGGACTACTGCAAGTTCGACGTCCGGAGGAACGGCAATGTCCAGCACCTCGGCGTCCGTGTCGGCCAGAAGTTCCCGAAGCGTTGGATAGACCGCCGGAATCCGGTGCCGTTCCGCTGCCTGTCGGGCCTGGTCGAGATCCAGTGCCGTGATGGCGACCGGGTTCAATCCTGCCTGGCGGTAGGAGACCAGGTGGCAGTCCGCCATGATGAAACCGGCTCCGACGCAGGCGATCGGCACGTCCCGGTCGCACGGCAGGTCGGGTTTGAATCCGAGGTCCTCAATCATCTCGATGCTCCCTTTCCTGGTTGCTCAAAAAGCTTTCCACATTGCGGTTCCGCTACCCATCGCCGAGTGTTTTAATTATGAGGGCCCGAATCGGGATTGAACAGACTCATACGAAGGGAGACGAGCACACCGGGTCGGGTCAAGAGCGGGCCAGGGTTCGCCCGCCTTCTGGGACCTCATGATTACACCACTGGAATACGGACTTCTTTTCTGCACGGGGTTTGCCGCCGGCGTCGTCAACATTCTCGCCGGCGGGGGATCGTTCCTGACTCTCCCGGTTCTGATCTTCGTCGGACTTCCGGCCGGAATGGCGAATGCCACTAACCGACTGGCCATCGTCTTTCAAAACCTGGGGGCGTCGTGGAGTTTTCATCGCAAGAAAGTCATTCCCTGGGACTACCTGGCTGTCGGCCTCGTCCCTGCCTGCCTCGGGTCCCTGGTTGGAGTATGGGCAGCCCTGGAGATTTCCGATGCCGCCTTTCAGAGGCTGCTGGCATTCTTCATGGTGGCCATTTCACTGTGGACCCTCTGGGACCCGGTCAAGCGCCACAAGTCAGACAAACCGGCACAGCCAACAACCGGCTTTTCCTGGACCAGGCACATCCTAATGCCGATTGCATTCTTCTGCGTGGGAGTGTACGGAGGCTTCGTCCAGGCCGGTGTTGGATTCCTCGTGCTGGCATTGTCCACCGCGACCGGGCTCGACCTGGTTCGGGGCAACGCCATCAAGATCGTGTGGATTCTCGTTTTTACGATCTTCTCGCTTTCCGTCTTTATCTACCAGGGTTGGGTCGTCTGGGTCCCTGGACTGGTCCTCGGTGCCGGCAACGCGACCGGAGGGTTGCTGGGAGTTCACCTCGCCGTGCTCAAGGGCCACGCCTGGGTCAAGCGGGTAGTCACAGCCGCCGTGATCATCTTCGCAATCAAGCTCTGGTTTTCAGGCTAGGAGACAGGAGGAAGAATGCAGCAGTCATAGAAGCCTGTACAATTCCTTTCTGTCTCCCGTCTCCGGTTTTCAGTCTCCGGTTCTCACCATCCCGGCAGGATTTTCCGGTAGCTCACGAACGCGAAGCGTTTTGAATCGGGGGACCAGGAAGGGACGTTGATGGTTCCCTGGCCTCCGAACAGGTGGGTGAGCACCGTGGGATTCCCTCCATCCATGGGCATGCTCCGCAACAGGACTTCGCGGTTCGGCGGATGTCCCTTGACGGAACGGTCGTATGACAAAAACACGAACTGCTTCCCGTCCGGAGAGGGATGGGCAAACCAGTCGGCGAACTCGTTGTCGAAGGTGACCTGTTCCTGGATCTTGCCGTCAGGCGAGATCCGCCAGATCTTCATCAATCCGCTTCGCTCCGAGTTGATGTAGATGAACTTCCCGTCCGGCGCATAGTCGGGTCCGTCATCCAGGCCCGGAGCCGAGGTGAGCCGGGTTTCCTGTCCGCCTCCGACCGGGATGGTGTAAATGTCGAATTCACCCTCACGCTCGGCACAGTAGGCGAGCGTCTTGCCGTCTGGGGACCAGCCGTGCCAGTAAGAGGGCCCCTGCCGGGTTACGAGCCGGGGCTCGCCACCCTCGGATAGGAGTACGTAAATCAAGGACTGTCCCTCCGGCGCGTGACTGACCGCGAGCCACTTTCCATCCGGCGAGAATCCGTGATCGTTGTTGCAACGGACAGCGGTACCGGTATCGAGCTGCGTCAATTCGCCTCCGGAGACCGGGAGTCGGTACATCTTGCCATCGCTGTTGAACAAGAACTCCGTCCCGTCGCGAGTCCAGTTGGGTGCCTCAAAGAGACCCTCGTTCCGATGCACGACCTGGCGTTTTCCAGATTCCAGGTCGAAGGTTTCGAGGGTACTCTCGGTCACTCGCTCTTCGTCCGAAAGAGGAACCCGATTTTCCCGGGCGAGCCGCTTGAACCGCACCGACTCGGTGCGGGAGTTGTCATGAGAGGTGATGAACAGTCCGACATATGGATTCGAAGGAAGATCCAGGAGCAGCGCTCCGACTGGTTCCTCGCTTCCGTCTGGGCCGATCACCGAGAGGCTGAAGAGCTCGCCGGTCCGTTCCAGCCGAACCAGGGCATGAGCGGTCGAGACGGCACGGTATTCTTCGGTCTCAGCCCCCTTTCGGCGTCGAAACTGCATCCCGATCAGGCCGTCCCCGTGAACAGCGACATCGACGTAAGGGTCGTCCGGTTCGAGCCCCGAGCGGACCATCCACCCCGCCTTCCGGTGAGGATTTCCCCCTTCGCCCTGGAATTCCACTTCCGCCTCCAGCCGGAGATCCCCCTCCAGCCGGCACCAGGCATAGTGGAAGGCATCCGAAGTAGCCCAGATATTGTCTCCGGAGCCGCTGAGTACGTAGTCGCCAGTCTCGGGATCGAAGCTCGTCGTTCCGGCCTCGCTCACGACTCCTACGTCCGAAGCGCGCTCGAACCAGGGGCCAAGATCAGGAGTCATGGAACACCCCGCCGATACCAGCCCGACTACGAAGATCATCCTCAGCAATGAAGCCTGTCCCATTCAATACCTCCCTCTTTCGGTCTCGTCCTCGCTTTCCCCTGCAACCTGTCTATCTGTCGAAACGGCCTATCGCCGCTCTGCGCCGCCTAGCTGATCAGGGCGAATGCCTTCTTCATGGCAACTGCCGTCCTGTCAACCGCCTCGTCCTTCGACAACGACTTGAGACTCGCGTCGAACGGCTCTGCGCGAACCGGGCCGTCGTAGCCCGCATCGACGAGTGCGGAAAGAAACGTCTTCACATCGATCACGCCTGTGGCACAGGGCAGGCGACGGGTCAAGTCCATCTGCTCCTCCACTTTGATCCCGTCGGGCGCGTCATTCAGATCGACCGAGACGATCTCCTCGTTCTTGAGGCTCTCCAGATCCGCCTCCGACTCCTGGGCCGTATACCAGTGCCAGCTGTCCAGCACGAAGCCGACGTTCTTCATCCCGATCTCGCCAAGCAGATCCCTCATTTCCGCCATGGTGTGCACGAAGGGATACCGGGCAGCGACCAGCGACGTCCGCGGTCCCACGTATTCGAGTCCGAGGCGCAGTTCGTGGTCGTCGAGAATCCGGGCCACCTGGCGCAGCCGCACCGCGTGCTGCCGCATGTTCTTCAGGTAGGTCAGTTCGGAGTGGCTCGGCATGATCCAGGTGCCGACACGGCTGACGCCCGCGTTCTGCAGCGCACGAGCGTGCGCCGGCAACCTGGACAGATCAGCGCCGAAACGATCCGCGTCACGCCGAAACTCCACCGGGAGGCCGGCCGTACCCCAGACCAGTTGCCGTTCGGCAATCTTGTCCAGGTACCGCTTAATCCCGTCGTCGCCGGCCGCCAATAGCGCACCGCCGTCCGGGGTGACCGATTCGAAGCCATGCCTTGCCGCCAGGTCGATGGCTTCGTTGAGATCAGCACTGACACCGATGGCACCACAGGAAAGGTCGATCTTCATCTTCCTCGCAGAGGCCCAACCGGATGAGACCAGTGCCAGAGAGGGGATCGCCGCTGCGGCGGCTTTGAGAACCGATCTCCGGCCCAGGGTGAACGCTTTCATCTTTCTTACCTCGCAAAATTTCCAGGCTGGATCGAAGCTCCAACGGAGCCGGGACCCGGCACAGGGCTACCTGTTGATCCGAATGTGGAGATAACCGGTGTTCGATATTAGCCTGATCTTTTCGACGGGACAATCAAAACAGAAAGAAGTTACAATCGTCACCGAACGAAAGCCGATCCTTGGGGGAGGATTGAAGAAGGGGGCATTCCCATGTCACGATCAAGACTCCTCGTGTTCGGCGCACTGATCATTGTCTTCAACTGTCAACGTCTGCCAGCCGAATCTCGCCTGATAACCCTGTTCTCCAATCCGCAACTGGATGGCTACATCGCAACGGTTCCAACACCGGGGGTGGTTTGCGCGCCGGCTCCCACGAACACCACTTCGGACCTGCAAGTGGGCAAGGACCCGGCGGACAGCTGTGGCGAGTTTCGGAGCTTTCTGTCCTTTGATCTGGCGAGCGTCCGAGAGGGGCAGATCGCGAAGGCTGAACTCTTCATCTACCAGACCTCCAACAGCAGCGTTGCCGAACCTCCAGCCATCACGCTGACCGCGGAACTGGTCGATTACGGGCTGAATCTCGACTCGTCCGACTGGTCGATCACTCCCCTGGCCACCGCCGCATCGGGGATCCAGGTCGGGAATTCCGCCTACGAGTACCGGATCGACGTGACCGCTCTGATCAATTTTGTCTTTGAGACAGACCGGACCCGATTTCAGCTTCGACTGCGCGCCCCTGAAGGACCCGATGCCTCCGGCTACCTGACCCTCTACTCGGGTGACTCGACCCAGCCTGAGCTCAGGCCCCGCCTCGACGTGACACTGACTCAACCGGTAGTCTCTCCACTCCGGCTCGAACCACCCATTACGCCTGCCCAGGGAGCGGCCGGTGAAACAGGCAGCTTTTGTCGGGATCGCCCTGGCCAACCCGTCCAATCCCCCCAACCGCGCAAAGACGACCACCTATTCGACGTCGGGTGAAGCGGTTCACATCGAAGACCGGGGATTGATCACCGCGAAACGGCCAAAGCGCCTTCGTTGCAAATCCCGACCGAGCCGGAAGCCATGATGGTTGCGAAAGGAAATGTCGGCGCCCTGCAGGGATTCTTCATGCTGGGTGACGACGATCTCAGGACGACTGGACGGCGTCGGGGGACAGTTGGTGGAGGCGGATACGCTCTACATCCCGGTTGCCCGTCAGGGCACCACCGCCGACACTCAGGTCTACCTGTTCCGGTCCACGTCCACCCTCGATCAGGACGTGGAACTGGGCGCTCTTCGACACCGAGGGCAACCGGTTGGCCGAACGCACAGTCCGCATGACGAGCCCCGGATTCCTCTCCGGGCCGCTCGCCACCCTGCTGGACACGGCGCAGCGCCCCGACAGAAGCTACGTGAGGATCTCGTCGACCGCAGGCGTCCAGGCACTGGCCGTCTTCTCCGACCGGAACGCCCTCGGTTCCCTGGCTGCCGTCGCGCCGTCCCGTTCCAAGCACCTCTATGCTCCCCACTTCCTGGTCTCCCAGGAAGCCGACAGCGAACTGAGTCTGCTCAACCTGGAAGACGAAGTGGTCGATGCACGACTTCGTGCGTACGGCGACGATGGAACCCTGCTCGGCCAGGCCGCACTCCAGCTGGCCAGCCATGGTCTCCTGTCACAGAACCTGTCCGAGCTGCTCTCGCTGGACCCACCGGCCGGTACTCTGCTCACCGGGCACGTCGAAATTGAGATGAACCCGTCGGCTGAGAGTGGTCAGTACGCGGTGCTGGGAGCCATCGCCTTCGGAGCGAAGGATGGTTCCTACCTCTCGGTGCTCCCCCTGCTCGGGCGCGGAAGCGAGGACACCTTGCTCCTCCAGGTCGCCCAGTCCGACCCGCTCCGGATCTTCACCGGCCTGGCGATTCTCAATTACGGCGATGAGACGGCCCATCACGCTGGTGCAAGCATTCGGGAAGACCGGACAGGAGACGGCCAGCGCCGACCTTACTCTGGGACCCGGGATGCGGAGCGTCGGCCTGCTCAACACGCCGACCTACTTCGGCCCCGGTTTCACCCAGGTGGGTGGTCACCTGCGCATCACCTCCGACCAGCCGATCATCACCTTTGCCATTTTCGGAGACTTCAATCTCCGCTATCTGGCTGCAGTCGAGAGCCAGCCGCCAAGTGCGCAGTTCGACGGGATTTCGGTCACCCAGGATAGCTGCGACGGGAACAGCGGCCCGTCCCTGGTGTCCTGGAATCCGGACCCTCGAAAACTCGGACCTCTCGCGCTTCTTCCTCAGGACCCGAGCAGCATCCAGCTCGTGTTCTGGGACAACACCGAGGAATTGAGTCCCCTGGGCGGCATGCGGCATGGCATCAGCGACGTGGAGTGGGACCTCTCGGAACTGGAAGCGCTCGACGTGGATACCTCGACGAATCTCGAGATCGGATCCTCTCTTTACTCGGTCCGCTCGCGGCTCGACTTCGAGGTACCGGAGGGGGCGGCGGGGCGAGCCCAGGTGAAGCTGAAGGCTATCGACGTCGCCGGCTGTTCCACGACGATCAGCTTTCCCGTCATCGTCGGCGAACCATAGATTCGAACTCGGCGAACCGAGATCAGGCGGCCAGCCACTTGCGGACGACTGCCAGGTCGCGGCGCATGGCGCCGAGTACCGTTTCGGCAGGAACGGTCAATTTCCGCGCCCCTTCGTTGGCCCCGCCGAGGGGATACTCGTAGTGAACGGTCAGAGGAGCACCGGTGCGACCGACGATATCAAAGAACCGCGGAAAATCGGCCAATCCTGTTCCCAGCGGGCAGTTCGCGACGGTTCCGTCGTCGGTCCATCGGAAGTCCTTGGCTACGACAGTGTGCACCCGGTCCATAACACGGCGGAGATCGATCGGCCAGGCCATCGCTCCCTCCACCGTCGCGTGGCGGAGATCGAACTGGCTTCCGATCCAGCGAGAGTCGAGGTCGCGCGTGGCAAACCAGAGATCCCAGATCGAAGCCCCGAAATATCCTTCGCCCGCGTGGTTCTGGTAGTCTCCACAGATCCTCAACTTCTCGTTCAGCTCCGCCAGGGCACCCAGTTGCCGCCTGATCTCTGCGAGGCTGTCGTCGAGTGACTTGTCCCTGGAGTACTGGTAATAGCCGAGCCGATAGAACCGGATCCCATGCTCGGCCGCCGTCTCCAGCGTCGCCCGCGAGGTCTCGTTCACGGTGGTGATGTCGGAGGTCATCATGGGAACGGCCAGTCCTCGTTCCTTGATGGCCTTCACTGCCCGAGGCAGGTCCCTGATGGCGTTCGCGGGCTCGACGTGACCCCCGGCCCGGACCGTCAGGTCCACCCCGTCAAATCCCAGTTCGGCCACCCGCTCGGCCATTTCTTCATATGAGAGCCACTGCAGGTGCTTTGAGAAAACGCACACGGGCCTCGCCCGATCAGCCCCCAGAATGACAGGCACCGTCGCCAGGGCGGCTGCCGTGCCCAGAAAACCACGTCGCGTCATCGTTGTCATGTGAACTCCTTCAGTCCAGGTAGGGTATTGTCTGGGGCCCCTCGGGGAGAACGCAAATCCGGGCCGATGGCCCCAGCCGGTCCAGTTCTCGACTGATCAGTGCCTCAATGTCGGCAACCGGCTTCACGTGAGCTCGTTCCAACTGTTCGTCCGAGAGCCCGTCCGCTTTGACATACAGGTCGGCGCCGAGTTGAATTTGCGCCTGTATCTGCGCCTGCCACTGGTCCTGCCGCGAGTAGCCCGGGCTCATCACCAGGTCCAGGACCTCCCGGGGACTCCCGCAAGTCGCGAGAATTTCTCCGTACGAGCCGTGATCCGGGAGCCCGTCCGAACACTCCGCCGCACAGATTATGGTTCCGCGCTCCCGCACAATCCGAGCGGCCGCCGCGATCCCCTTGACCGACTGGTAGAGATTCAGGTCGAGCGGATAGCCGCTGTTCGTCGTCACGACGATGTCGAAAGGCTCGCCGACCGGTTGCATGGCGGAGGCTTTGACGTATTTACAGGCCTGCGCGTGGGCGGTGAACAGGTCTCCGGCATAAACACCGGTGATCTCCCGGTCCCGGTTGATCGAAACATCGACGCTGAACGTGACACCGGAGCGTCTCGCAATTTCTCGGATCTCAGAATGGATCGGGTTCCGTTCGATCTCCCCAAACGTCGAAAAAGGGTCCGCAATCAACTGGGCACTGTGCAGCGCCATGACCGTCTCGAGTCCCGCCAGTCCGGGGGCCACCAATTTCGGTCCACCGCTGAAGCCGGCAAAGAAATGCGGCTCCACGAATCCCACCGTAATCCGCGCGTTCGCCTCCTGCCAGTGGCGATTCAGCCAGATCGGGGTGCCCCGGTCGGTTCTGCCCAGCCACTCGAGTTCGTCGTTTCGCCGGCAATCGTGGTCAAGAACCTGATAGCGGGACCGGATCTCCGAGCCCACAATGCGGTCCAGTTCCGCTTCCGACGTTCCCCGGTGGGTCCCGGTCGCGACCAGAATCCTGACGTTCGACGGCGGAACGTGGGCGAGTTCATCCAGAATGGTCGGAAGAATGCGCCGCGTTGGGATAGCCCGGGTGGCGTCGCAGATGGAGATGGCCACCCGGGAGGTACTGCTGACGAGACAGTTCAACGGCGACACTCCAATCGGGTGCCGCAGAGCATCCCTCAGAGCTCCAATTTCGTCATTCAGCCCACGCGCAAAGCGGGGTTCAATAACCGTCGTCCGTTCCGACGGCAAAGCCACCGTCAGACCGGATTGCCCGTAAGCGAGCCGCACTGACCATTCCATAGTCTGATCCGAACCCCTCACCGCGGAGTTCACACAAGAAGTGGAACTTGCCGAGAGAGAGCGTCACCCGCCGAGGCGCCAAGGCGCCAAGAACGCGAATATTCTCTTGGTTTTCACAGCAATAGAGCCTTTGCGCTCTTTGCGACTTGGCGTTTCCATTCGAAATCCCCGGACGAATTTCGGGCTAGGTCAACCCGAGAACCCGGTCCATCCGCTCCGAGAGTTCCTTGAGCCAGATCCGGTCCCCGCCCTGGACCTCGGCCGAGACCCAACCCTCGTAACCGGCCTGTTCAAGCGCATCCCGCACCGATGGCCAGTTGATGCTTCCATCGCCCAGTTTGACGTCGAAGCCGGCGAACGGTCCTTCCTTGTCCCGCTTTTCCTTGCTGTACTCCTTAATGTCGAGCTTGAGAATCCGGTAACCGAGGACTCGAATCCAGTGCTCCGGCCAGCCAAAATTGACGACATTTCCGACGTCGAAATGGGAACCAACAAAGGGGCTGTCCAGTTCGTCAATATACTGCGCCATCTCCAGCGGGCTGTACAGGAACTGGTTCCAGACATTCTCCAGGGCGATCTTGACACCGGTCTCTTCGGCAACGTCGATTGCTTTTCGGATCTCGTTCTGGGATCGCCCGTAGGCAACGTCATAGGGGACCTCGGCATTGACGACGGCCGGAACCAGCAGAACGGTGGTTGCCCCAAACTCGGCGGCCTGGCGCAAGGCAAACTCCAGTCCCTCGCGCCCTTCCTTGCGGACCTTGGGATCGGGATCGGAAAGGGTCTTGCTCCAATGGACCGAGTCGATCAGGCTGGGGATCGGAAAATCGACGCTATCTCGAGCTCGAAGAACTTCCTTCGGGTCGAGTTTACTGGGACTGTCCAGTTCGACACCATCGTAGCCCAGATCCTTGAGCAGCTGGAACTTGTCCGCGATCGACAGGTTCTCCTTCACCATTCCGTACTTGAGAGTCTTTTTGAAGCGCCGTTTCGGTTTTCCGGCCTGCGCGAGGAGGGGCGAACTTGCCGCAACCGCACCCGCCACCGCAGTGGCGCCGGAGACCTTGAGAAATTCACGCCTCTTAAGTTCTTTGATCATGTCACTCTTTCTCCCTGGAATACATGTAGTTGACTTCCACGATCTTACTGTCGTCCGGCGCCGGGGGCAAGATCAACCGGAACCTCAAGCCGGGCGTTCTGCGATCACCACGAGGTCGCTCGAATTGACCGGGTCGAAGGCCGCATCCACCATGTCACCCAGCACGCGCACAACACGAAGCCCATTGCGTTCCAGGATCGGCTTGATCTCGCCCAGTTCCCATCCGCGCAACTCCACGGCACGAGCATGCACGAGCTCAACCGGCTGCTCAGCGGACGGGTCGAGCTTGAGAGTCACCGGATAGAAGCGAACCAATCCTTCGGGAAGGTACTGCATCATCCGAAGGAAGACCCGTTCCCCGCCCTCGTCCTCCAGAAAATTCAATTGCAGGTGCCGAACCTTGCGTTCGCGAAGACCGAAATAGTTGAGGATCTGAATCAGAATTCGGCCACCCGGCACGAGCGACCCGGAGAGGCCCTGGGCAAATCGCTCCAGGTCCGACTCCTCGCGAAGGTTCACCAGGGTGTTTCCGAGGCAGATGGCCCCTCCAAACCGGCCGAACTCGAGACCGGAAAGATCCCGCAGGTCGCAGTGCACAAACTGCACCCCGGCGGACTCGGGCTCGGCCTGAGCCTGCGCCAACAGTGTCTCCGAGCGGTCCACCCCCACCACTTCGAAGCCCTCACCGGCCAGGAAACGGGAGTGCTCTCCCGTTCCGCATCCAAGATCCAGGACCTTCCGTTCAGCAGTCCGGTTCAGTGTGTCGAGAATTAGCGGCGCCTCGCGCTGGATCCGGGTTGACCATGCCACGTAACGCCGATACTCCAATCGTGAAAACGCGTTTTCCTTTTCATTGTCGTCTTTAGCCATATGTCCCTATCCTAACGCCTTCAGGGACCGGATCGAACACCCGGACACGGCTCCTGTTAGAATACCGGCTTCGAAGACTGGAAGGTCCTGTGATCAGAATCCGCCCTGTTCCGGAAGTTCGTGTTCGAGCTGCACTTTTTGACTTTGACGGGACTCTCTCGCTCATCCGGGAAGGATGGCAGGCGATCATGATCAACTTCATGGTCGAGACCCTCCTGGAGGTCGAACCAGGCCTCGACCCGAACGAGCTCGGTGACTACGTCGCCGAATACGTCGCCCGCCTGACCGGCAAGCAGACCATCTACCAGATGATCCGGCTGGCCAAGGAAATCGAGTCCCGTGGGGGCCGCCCGCTGGATCCACTTGTCTACAAGCGGGAATACCATGACCGACTCTGGATGGTGATCCGGGATCGCTTGGAGGGCCTGGAAACGGGCCGCTGCGGGCCGGAGGATTGGCTCGTTTCCGGATCGTACCAGATCCTGGAGGCACTGCGGCACCGCGACGTCGATCTCTACCTGGCCAGCGGCACCGATCTGGAGTTTGTCCGCAAAGAAGTCCGCCTCCTTGGACTCGAGACCTATTTCGGCGATCGAGTTTTTGGGGCCCTGGACGATTACCACGCCTTTTCCAAGCGACAAATCATCGACCGGCTGCTGACGGAAGAAAGCCTGGGAGGCCATGAACTGGTTGCTTTCGGGGACGGTTACGTTGAAATCGAGGAGACCAAGAAGGTAGGCGGGACTGCCGTCGGGGTTGCCAGTGACGAGAAGAACAGGGCGGGCTATGACGAATGGAAGAAGCGGCGCCTGACCGAAGCGGGTGCCGACCTGATCGTGGCCGACTTCCGGGAAATCGATTCGATCCTTGCAGAATTGAGGATGTAGCCATGCCAAGCCGTTATCCAACGTTCGATCGCACCCGGCTCGAGTTGCTGCCTCTGTCCGAACGGAGAAACCTGCTGGGCCTCGACACGGTGATGGATCTGGAAGACCGGCCCGTTCCCGAAGACGATACCCTTCGCCGGATTGCCCGGTCGATTCTGGCAGCCCGAGAACGGGGTTCAGCCGTGATTCTGATGATGGGGGCTCACTTGCTGCGCGCCGGGGTCGCCCGATACCTGATTCGAATGATGGAGAATGGCTGGATCACTCACGTTGCGATGAACGGCGCCGGGCCCATTCACGATTTCGAGATGGCCCTGATTGGCGCGACCACCGAGAGTGTTGCCGATTACATTCAGGTGGGTCAGTTTGGCCTCTGGAAGGAAACCGGCCGATTGAACCGGATCGCCGTTGAGGCCGCAGCGGAACATGCGGGCTTCGGGGAGACAATCGGGAAGGCGATCCAGGAAGGCGATTTTCCGAACCGGGACATCAGTGTCCTGGCAGGCGCCTACCGCCTCGGGGTCCCGGCCACCGCGCACATCGGCATCGGCTACGACATCATCCATGAGCATCCCGACTGCGATGGGGGTGCGGTCGGGCGAGCGTCCTACCATGATTTCCTGGTCTTCGCTCAGTCGGTTACATCGATGGAGGGTGGGGTCCTGCTCAATTTCGGCACTGCCGTCATGGGTCCGGAAGTGTTTCTCAAGGCCCTCTCCATGGCCCGCAACGTCGCCCGCCAGGAGGGTCGGCAGATCCGCCATTTCACAACGGCCGTATTCGACCTGGTGGAACTCGGCAATGATCTCGACTCTGAACCTCCGCGAGGCGATCCTCGCTACTATTTTCGCCCCTTCAAGACACTGCTGGTGCGCACCGTTCGGGACGGAGGAGAGAGTTACTACGTCCGCGGCGAGCACCGGGAGACCTTTCCCGGCCTCTATCGATGGGTTAACCGGCTTTCGGCAGGTGGCTGAAAATCATGCATGTCGACCGAATCGACGCCATAATCCGGCAACTCGGCCAGGCCACGGTCACGGTCATCGGAGATTTCTTCCTCGACCAGTACTGGACGGTTGAAAACGGCCTCGCCGAATTGTCGATCGAAACCGGGCTCCGGTCGAACCAGGTTTCCGCCGTTCGGGCCTTCCCAGGGGCAGCCGGCACCGTGGTCAACAACCTGGTCGCTCTCGGGGTTGGCCGGATTCGCGCAATCGGGTTTACCGGCGACGACGGCGCCGGCTTCGAGCTGAGGCGCGCCCTGAAATCGATGGGTGTAGACACCACCGGCCTCTTGACGGCATCCGACCGGCTCACTCCGGTCTACACGAAGCCGATGTTCCGTGACGGAGAAGGTCCCGGAGTGGAAGGAGAACGCTTCGATATCAAGAACCGGGTCCCGACCGACCAGTTGTTGGAGCGTGCGATCATGACCGCCCTCGACCAGGCCGTCAAAGACGGAGGCTCGGTCATCGCCCTTGACCAGGTCCAGGAGGAGAATTGCGGAGTCTTGACGGAAGCGGTTCGGAATCACCTGAGTGAATTGGGCGCAACCAGCAGCCAGATTTCAGTTCTTGCCGATTCCCGGAACTATATTGGACGGTTTCGCAACGTCATGATCAAACCGAACCTGGCGGAAGCCCGGGCCCTCTTTCCCGGCACTGATACGCTTCCGGATTTACTGAAACTCTTGTACGGAAAGACCGGCCGGACCGTCTTCCTGACCGCGGGAGCCGAAGGAATCCACTTCTACGACGGGACCAGCCCGTGCCGTGTCGGTGCGATTCCGGTTCGCGGGCCGATCGACACGGTGGGAGCCGGCGACACCGTCAGTGCGTCCCTCGGGTCCGCCTTCGCGGCAGGAGCCAATCCACGTGACGCCGCCCAACTTGCGGTGCTGGCCGCGTCCGTGACTGTGCAGAAGATCGGCATGACCGGCACCGCCACCCCAACCGAGATCCTGGCCGCCGCATCCAGGTCGGCAAAAGGTTAAACCTGAGGGGCGCTCATCAAGGGTGGTGAAACGCAGGCCCAACGCGACTCCTGCTATCATTAGTGCTTCCATGGGAAAGATCAATTCGACCGATTGCGTGCACTCCGGCTCCCGGCGCGACCACACCGAAGGATCCGTGACCCCTCCCATCGTTCACTCGGCCCCCTTTTCGTTTTCCTCAACGGGAGAACTGAAGGCCTTCATGGAAGGGCGGTCGGATCGGCGGCAACCCGAGTACGGGCGAATGGGGAACCCGACCGTGAACGCCGTGGAAGCCCGCCTCGCTGCCCTGGAAGGGGCCGAGTCGGCACAGTTGTTCGGCAGCGGAATGGCGGCAGTCACGACTCTTTTTCTGTGGTACCTCAAATCCGGAGATCGCCTCATCCTCACGAGCGACTCCTACCGGCGCACCCGGGACTTCAGCTACTTTCTGGGCAAGTTCGGAATAGAACTGGACCTGGTAGAGCCTTCGATGGCGGCGGTCGAGTCGGTGATCCGTCCCGAAACACGGCTGATCTTTTCGGAGATACCCACTAACCCTTATCTCCGTGTCCTCGACGTTCGACGCCTGGTGGAAGTTGCCAGGGCCCGTGGTGTAGTGACCGTCGTAGACAGCACTTTTGCCACCCCGGTCAACTTCCGTCCGCTGGAGATTGGAGCCGATATCGTCACCCATTCGGCCACCAAATATCTCGGCGGTCACAACGACCTGATCGCGGGTGTGATCGCGGGTCGTGCCGAGTTAATCGACCCGGTCCGGGAGTTCCTGATGACCCTGGGCGGGATCTGCGATCCGAACACGGCTTTTCTGCTCGAACGCGGCCTGAAGACACTCGACCTGAGGGTTCAGAGGCACAATACAAACGGACTCAAGGTGGCCCGGTTTCTCGAATCCCATCCCCGCATCTTGCAGGTCTTCTACCCGGGACTCCCTTCACACCCCGACCACGGGGTGGCGTCAGAGCTGATGTCCGGTTTCGGAGGCGTCGTCACATTCCTGATCGACGGCGACTTTGAGAAGACAACCCGGTTTGTGGATCGCCTCCGAATCCCCCGGCTGGCACCGAGCCTCGGCGGGGTCGAGACGCTGGTCGATCATGTCGCCCTTATGAGCTTCTGGGAACTGGAACCGGATCGGAGGGAGGCCCTCGGGATCCGGGACAACCTGATCCGGCTCGCCCTCGGAATCGAAGACCCCGACGACCTGATCGCCGATCTCGAGCAGGCCCTGGCGTCCTGAGCCTGAACCTTCACATCCCTACCCGTGAAATGGGACGGTGAGTACCGACCGGCTGCAGTGGCGGATCACCCGTTCCGTCTCCCCACCCATCGTTGTGAACTCGAGAAAGGTCTGCCGCCGAACCGGAACGATCACGAGATCCACTTCTTCCTCCCGCGCCGCAAGGACGATCTGCTCTGCGAAATCCCCTTGCCGCACCAGTTCCCGCACCCGGCAATGATCCCGGCTCGCAGCCGGAATAAAGGAGCAGAGCTGGTCTTCTGACTCCGAAGACGCCTGCTCCGAAGCGTGGAGAGCGATCATTTCGGCACCGAACCGCCCCGCAATCTCGGCGGCGATCTCCACGAGTTCCCTGGACCGGTCATCAAAGTCAACCGGGACGAGGACCCGTTCCACTGATGAGGGCACACTCATGGAACGGACAACCAGAACCGGGCAGTGGGCCGACCTGACCACGTTTTCCGCCACCGAGCCCATCATCAGGCGCGAAATTCCGGTCCGGCCCTCGCTTCCCAGCACCACCAGGTCGGGCTGGTCCCGGACCAGGATCTCGTCGATCAACTCGATGGCATGTCCCTTGCCAACCTCAACCGATGTCATCACTTCCGGGCTGATTCTCTCCTTCACCAGAGCACGCAGGGATTCAACCAGAAACTGCCGCTCGGCCTCGGACTGCCGGCTCAATTCCTCGATCTGCGAATGGGTAAAGTAGGGCGGCAGTTCAAACCAGTCGGCGTGAAAAACGGTCAGATTGGCTCTGAAGGACCACGACACCATGCCCGCCCAGGACAGAACCGCTCCGGAAATCTCACTCAAATCAACAGGACAGAGTACTTTCTCAACATTCAACGCAGGCATCGTCAGGTCCCCCGTCGGATTCACTCCAGTGTCGGTTTCAGGTTGCTGTGCAATACCAGTTTCGTCCTCAACGGCGGGAGTTTCAAGTCCTGCCCTCTCCGCGCCGCGGAGACCATTCAAAGAGTGAAACTGGTGGAGCATCGCCAGATGAGCACGCCAACGGCGCAGGGTCATTTTCAGCCTGTCGGCAACGCCCGGGGAATGGGAGCCGAGAGGGCAATGCAGCACTGAAAGTGCGATTCAGCCCCGATGGCGGACTGTTTCAGAACAAACCGGAAATCAAGAATCCTGGATTGAGAATGTTCAATTCCGCCGGGCAAGCTGCCCGGCCGCCATACCAGGGCACGGCTGCCTGGATTACTCTCCCTCCAGGAACGAGAAACCAGGAACCAGGAACTCATCCCAAATGAAGTTTCAGGCCAGGAAGAACCGCAGACAATCCTGCCAGTTAGCAGAATACCTCCGGATTTACGACATTCTTGAGCCGGGGCTTTCTCCCCTCCAGGACTGCGAGGGAGTCGTGAATCATGGTTTCCAGGATTCCCTTCTGGGCCAGCGGAGTCCGCGCCGCCACGTGCCCGGTGAGCAGGGCGCGGGAGTGTTTGAAGATCGGGTGACCGGCCGGGGGTGGCTCGTCCGGGAACACGTCGAGTGCGACCGTATCCAGTCGCCCGCTCTCCAGTTCGTCAACCAGAAGATCGAGGTCTTCGATCACCGAGCCGCGAGCCGTGTTGATCAGGATGCTTCGGGGTTGAATGCGATAAATGTTGCGCCGGTTGATCAGGGCCCGGGTCTCTTCGGTCAGAGGAACGTGAAGCGTAACAATCGATGATCGGGAGAGGATTTCTTCGAGATCGACGAACTCTACCTCCTCACCGCTCAAAGCGTCATGGTCGATGTAGGGGTCGTTAGCCAGGACCGTCATTTCGAACGGCCGAACCAGTCGCCGGACCTGGCGTCCGATCCTTCCGTAGCCGATGATTCCCAGCGTCGCTCCCTGTAGATCCCGGCTCATCGTCCGGTATCTCGAATCCCAGTCTCCCTTCTCCAGCGCCTCTCGCCAGAACGTAAGCCGCTTGCAGGCTCCGATCATGAAGCCGACGGCCAATTCG
Source organism: uncultured Acidobacteriota bacterium (assembly GCA_963777605.1). Classification (GTDB taxonomy): domain Bacteria; phylum Acidobacteriota; class UBA6911; order RPQK01; family JAPXNP01; genus CAVZRV01. The sequence continues at coordinate 570,289 of CAVZRV010000010.1, read as the reverse complement.
GCGACCGCTTTGGTCATGGCGCCCGGGGTGTAGAGAACCGGCAATTTGCGGGCGGTAGCGTCTTCGATGGAAACCGTGTCGTAGCCGACCCCGGTTCGGGCAATCGCTTTCAGGTTAGGAGCCCGGTCCATGATGACGCCATCGAGCATTACCGATCCGCGGGCGATGATCAGGACGACGTCCGGGCCGACGGCTTCGAGGACTTCCTCCCGGGATGAATCCGGAACCCAGGCTACCTCCCAGCGGTCTGAGAAGCGTTCGATGACATTCTGCGGTAAGGGGCCGATTGAGAGAATCTTTGCCGGTTTCATGGATTCCGTATTGTGAACGACTTCTCGTTGTCTATCCAGTCTTGCCCTTTCCACCCGCGCTGGACTTGGTCGGACAAAATTGCTAGAATGCCGCCTTCATCGAGAGCGTCCCCATCGTCTAGCCTGGCCTAGGACACCGCCCTTTCACGGCGGCGACGGGGGTTCAAATCCCCCTGGGGACGCCACTTTCACTCTCGTTCTTCGGTTGGTTTTACTCTCCGCGAAACCCTGGCGCACTCTGCGGCGCTGCGGTGAAGCTTCTCCCTGTCGCCGTACCGGTTTCTGATCCCCACTCTTTAGATTGCTGGTCCCTCGTCGCCATCCTGGTAATTGGTGCCAGCCTTGGTAAGGAATCCTTTGTTTGTGGGCCCTTAGGACCGGAATTGGTGCGTGTCACCTTTTCTTTCCTGTGGCGGCGTGCTGGAATAGGGGAGTCACGGTAGGGGACCGCTGGTCATCCAACGCGATCTCGCTGCGAATCACTGCGCGAGGTCCATTCGAGAGGAGAAAGCCATGCCGTACGATCCCACGAAAATGGCCGACTGGGAGATCTCGGAAGCGGCCGAACCCAACATGCCCCGGTCCGACGAATGGCGCGATCGACTGGGACTTGCACGAGACGAAGTCATTCCCATGGGGCGGGTCAGCAAGCTTGACTTCCTGCGCATCATGGAACGCCTCGGAGGCAGGCCCGACGGAAAGTATGTCGAAGTCACGGCTGTCACCCCCACCCCCCTTGGAGAAGGCAAGACGACCACCTCGCTTGGTCTGCTCGAGGGTTTGGGGATGCGCGGAAAGCGGGTCGGAGGCTGCCTCAGGCAGCCATCGGGAGGTCCGACCATGAACATCAAGGGGACCGCAGCCGGTGGCGGCAACGCGCTGCTGGTTCCCATGACCGAATTCTCGATGGGATTGACGGGGGACATCAACGACATCATGAATGCCCACAACCTGGCCATGGTGGCGCTGACGGCGAGAATGCAGCACGAGCGCAACTACTCGGACGAGCAGTTGATGCGCCTCACCGGGATGTCCCGTCTCGATGTGGACCCGACCCGAGTGGAGTTTGGCTGGATCATGGATTTCTGTGCCCAGGCGCTCAGGAGCGTCATTGTCGGCATCGGGGCACGCTTCGACGGTTTCATGATGCAATCGAAATTTGGAATCGCGGTCAGTTCCGAGTTGATGGCGATCCTCTCGATCGTCAACGATCTCCCCGACCTGCGGAAGCGTCTCGGAGAGATTACCCTCGCGTTTGACAAGCGCGGAAATCCCGTGACGACCTCCGACCTCGAGGTGGCAGGGGCAATGTGTGCCTGGATGAGGAACGCCATCAATCCGACCCTCTGCTCGACGGCGGAGTATCAGCCGGTCATGGTGCACGCCGGTCCCTTCGCCAACATCGCCGTGGGGCAGTCGTCGATCATCGGGGATCGCGTCGGCTTGAAGCTCTTTGACTACCACGTAACCGAAAGCGGCTTCGGTGCGGATATTGGGTTCGAGAAGTTCTGGAACGTAAAATGCCGTTACAGCGGGCTCAAACCCCACGTATCGGTGCTCACCGCGACGATCCGGGCGCTCAAGATGCATGGCGGAGGGCCGAGGGTGGTTCCGGGGATCAGCCTTCCTGAGGAGTACCGCTCCGAGAACCTGAAACTGGTGGAGCAGGGATTGCCGAACCTGCTCCACCACCTGGAAATCGTCCGCAGGTCGGGGATCAACCCGGTTGTGTGCATCAATCGATTTGTTTCCGACACGCCGGACGAGGTCAAGATGGTTCGCGATGCCGTGGAACAGGCGGGGGCCCGCTGTGCACTCAGCGACCACTGGGCTCAAGGTGGGGAAGGTGCGCTGGAACTGGCGGATGCCGTGCTGGATGCCTGCGAGGAGGACACCGATTTTCGTTTTCTCTACCCAATGGAAATGAAGCTGCGGGACCGCGTGGAGACGATCGCCCAGGAGATCTACGGAGCCGACGGCGTAGCCTGGTCGCCCGAGGCCCTGGAGAAGGCCAAGATGCTGGAATCCGACCCGCGCTACGAAGGCTATGCGACACTGATGGTCAAGACACACCTGAGTCTCAGTCACGAACCGGCTCTGAAAGGAGTCCCGAGAAACTGGATTCTGCCGATCCGCGACGTGCTGATCTATTCGGGTGCGAAGTTCCTGTGTCCCTGCGCCGGAACGATCAGCCTGATGCCGGGCACCGGCTCCAATCCGGGTTTCCGCCGGGTCGATGTCGATGTCGAGACGGGCAAGGTAACCGGGCTTTTCTAGGAGGAAGCGGAGATGTTCGTAAAACGATCTTATCTGTTCGACGAAATGCAGCCGGAACTTCGTGACCGGGTTTTCGAACTCGGGGAAGAGTGCTGTTTAAAGGAAGGGGACTACATCTTCCGTCGGGGCGAAGTCGCCCGCTCCCTTTACATCCTCGAGAAAGGGCGAATCCGGATTGCGGTCGGGGAATCGGGGACGGTCGCCAAGACGGTTCGCAGCCCCGGAGACGTCTTCGGTTGGTCCAGCTTGCTGGGCCCCAGTTCCTACACGGCGTCGGCCCAGTGCCTGACCCATGCCACCGTGTTTCGGATCGAGGGTGTGAAGATGAACCAGCTGCTGGAAGAGGTTCCCGCGGAAGGCCTCACCTTCTATCGACGCCTGGCTGCCTTCGTCCGCGAACGCCTGACGGACAGCTACAAGACGCTGGTTACATACGATCCGGAGAAGAAACCGCACTCCTACGGGTAAAAGGATCCTTTCGTCGGAGTGGAATTATGGCGAGTCAGTACCGGTGGGGCCAGACGAAACCCGGCTCAAAGCGCATTTTCAGCGCCCGGATCCTCCCCCGACAGGTCTTGGTTCGGCATTCCCTACAGAAGCGGTAGTCGTTCTCGAAATAGTGAATCTCCGGCTCACCCGCAATCATGACCCCGGAGACCGACTTCATTGGCGTCATCAGGCAACTTTCGTTGATCGTAATGCCGATTCGTCCAGGGTCCAGGAACTGAAACAGGCTGCGCTGGCCCGACAAGTCCCAGCCGCAGTATCCCGGGCTGTATCGCATGACTGCCCTGGAACGCTCAGGCAGGCCGTTCCGTTCCAATGCTTCCTCGAAGTGTGCCTCGACCCGGTCGGCGACCTGCTCGGCCATCACCGACGCCACCGAATCGAGCATGTATCCCAGGGCAAAGTCCCCTTCGCGAAACAGGCTTGTTATCCGGTCGCTGATGACCGGCCCGAGGGTCAGGGCGAATAGGGCGAGTCGCCCGGCACGGGGAAAGATTTCGTCGACAGGATTGGGGTGCTCGTTGACTCCCTCTCCGGCGTAGACCGCGGCAAAATCTTCCTCGCTGACGGGTCGATAAACGGCCTTCGGTTCGGCCAGGCCGTCGACCTCTTCCAGTGCCGACGCCAGAAGCGCCTCTGATTGCGGCGAGATCTTTCCTGTCTTGGGGACCCCCTGCAGTTCCAGCACGACCTCTCGCGTTGGGACGAAGGGATCACTCTCGAAACACAAAACCTGCATCAGACTGCGGTCTCCTTCCTGGGGTTGCCCACCTTTTGCCCAAGGATACACGATTGGGGAAGCGGTCGAACAATTCCGGTAAGTCCAACAGGTCTGACAGGATTGGCGGGGCCGGACCGATCAAACGCGTCCGACGGTCAGCTGTACTGAAGGCGTTGCAACCGGCGCTTCAGAAGACCCGCTGTTGTTTCGGTCGGCGACAGGTCAACCGCGAGCGCCGCCAATGCAGGGTTCACCAGACCGAAAACCAGTGATACTGCCACTGTCGTCAACAACCTTGGCACCGAACAGGCGTTTCCGGCCGTACACAATCAAGGCTTTGTCCGGCCCTGCTTTCTCCGGGGCTGGAAATATTCCCCGGATTGGAAGCGAAGCGGTGAGTTTCACCCCGGTAGTTGGAATGGCGCCAGTGCGAGCCGCAACCGGCCGCCAGATTCTCACCGCCGTGCGGATTCGAACTCCACGAAGAGCGGCAGGGGACCAGACGACTCGAGCACTTCGAGGGCTGCCGCGATAATCTCGTGCTGGTCGCCGGCATTGTGCGGAGTGCCGAGTGGGTAGCCAAGCGGTCGATCGACGAAAAGAACCCTGGGCGGAGTTACTTTCGCGGTGACTTCTCGGAGCAGTGAGATCGAGACGGTGGGAATTCCGGCTTTCTCGATAGCGCCCTGGATCAGTCCAACGGACTGATTACAGAGCGGTCAGACTGGTGTCAGAAACACGGCATCGACACCATCCTGGTGGAGAAGTTCGGCGGCCTCAGGGGCTGTCTTCGAAACCAATCGGCCGGGAGCGGAGACCGATCCCATGAAGCTGAAATGGCGGTGGTTCAAAGAACCGATTCGGCCCCGCTCCACGAGTTCCTGGAATCGGTGAATGGGAAGGGCCAGGTTCTTGTCCGCTTCCACCCCGGAGTGGTCGAAGGCACTGCTTCGATGACCGATCCGCAGGGTATCGAGGTCGGTGTCGCTCGAGATGATCCGGTAGGAGAAATCCCCGCCTTTGAATTCTTCGTCAAAAGGCTCCTGGTCGTCCCGGTAGAGGGCGGCAGTCGTCACCAGCGCGATGCGGCATTCCGAGAGAGGTTTGTTCAGCTTCGAACCAGTTCCCCAATCGGCGGCCCGGTAGCGGTAGGTCTTCATGAACAGGCGGTGCTTGAATCGAAGATCGGAAATTCGTGCCATCAACTAACCCTCGTGCGACTTCGGCGACATTGTCTCATCTTTGAACTTGTGATGCTCAAGTGGATAGGAGTAACCGTTCTATTTGTGGCGACCGCAGGGTTTGCTTCGGGCAAGGACTCTTCGGAGACCGCGGTCAGGATTCTCTTTACGGGTGACGTCCAGGGCACGTTCGAACCTTGCGGCTGTGCCGGAGGCCCAGATGGAGGGTTGGCCCGGCGGGTTGGATACACCTCAGAGATCTTGGAGACCTGGGCAGGCCCTCTGCTGCAAATCGATGCGGGTAACTACTTCGAGAGTCCCGGGCCGAGCGCCGAAGCAGTGAATCAACTCATGGAGGAGAGCCTGGAGCGGATTCCGATCACGGCCATGAACCTGGGTTCGGATGATCTCTACTGGTGGCCGCAACTTTCCGAAAGCAAGGCCGTCCGGGACCGCCTCATTTCGACGAACCTCGAGCCCAGGGAGGCAGGAATTCCGGTGCCCGGGCGTTTTCTGATCAAAGATGTGCCCTTGGTCGGAGTCGAAGGAGGAGCGGTCCGAATCGGCTTCCTCGGGCTGGTTGACCCTATGCTGGTCAAGCCCAACTCGGGTTTTCGGGCCCTCGACCCGGTCGAAGCGGTTCGGGCAGTGATGCCGGATCTGCGCAAGAAGGCCGACCTGGTCATCCTCCTCTGGGACACGATTCGCCCCTCCCAACAGATCCCCCCGAACTCACCGATTGTCAAACTGGCCCAGTCGGTCGAGGGGATCGACTTGATCATCACCACGGAGAAGCGTTTTGTCCGCTACCGGCCGTTCCAGGTGGGGTCGAGCGTCATTCTCTCTTCGATCGAGAGGGGCCGTTACCTGGGTGACCTGCTGGTGACGTTCGATCGATCCCGTTCGGTGAAGGATCTGCGCCCCGACTTCATGGAGTTGAAGGATGGTGTCCGGGAAGACCCTCAGCTTCGGGCCGAACAGGATCGTGTGGCAGCCTCGATCCGATAGATACCTTTACTCTCGGCTGGAAATCAGCTTGAAGACGGCGCCCAGCATCTTTTCCTGTTCCTTCAGGTGCCCTAGTTGGGCTTCGACATTTACGTAGGGAATTCCCTTCAACCCGGCCAATACCGACAGGGAACCATCGTCGGTGGCAAAACGGTTGTTCTGAAGGACCACGTTGAAGCCCCTGTCTTTCAATCCGTCAAAGAATGCCTTTGTGGTGACGAAGTAGAAATCGTCCGGGTCGCGCCTTCGGTTGACGTAGACCTGGGAAGCATCGAGTTCGTACTCACCCCCGGGGAGGTAGCTCAAAACTGAGTAGGAACCCTCGCTGTTGTTGTGCAGCGTCACGATGATGGACTGCCGGTTGAGATGGTAGCTGTTCAGGACGTTGGTCGCGAAGTTCCGTACTATGCGGATTGCTCCTTCGGGGGCCGGTGACTCGGCCGAAAGGGTCTTTTGGGCTCCCCCGTCCGTGAACATCCGGTTCGGATCGAACTCGAACGGCCGGTTGTCGAAGTGAAACGAGATCATCCGCTTTCCGGAGTGACGCAGCATGAGTACCTCGCCACCCTTGCGACGGATCAGGTGTAGTCCTGCCTCAACCGAAGTGTGTTCGTTCTCGTGCAGGTTCAGAAGGAGCAAATCGGAGCCCTCGGCACGGTAGAGAACGGTTTGAACGAGCGAGTTCCCGACTTGGTGATCTGCGGCGGATTCAATAATCCGGTGACGGACACACCCCCCAACAAGAGCGAGCGACCCAACCAGCAGCAGGCGGAAGCTTGATTTCAACACGCCTGCTCATGGCAACACAAAGCTCCGGCCTGGGTCAATCTACGCGGCCGACCTGGGCACCGGACCGGGCTTGGGAATTGAGCGCGTCGAAGTCGATCAGCAGGTGCTTTCTCTGGTATTGAATCAAGCCCTGTTTTCTGAGGCTGGACATGATGTTGGAGAGATAGGGGCGGTTGGCACCGGTGAGGCGTGCCAGGTAGTCGTGGGAGAGCCGGAGCTGGAGCCGGACCATGTTGTTACGGTTTGCCAGCCGATGGCCATGCTTGCGTGCCAGTCGCAGGAGAGCCTGGATCAGGCGCTGTTCGATGTCGAGGAAACAGAGCGCCTTGATTTCATCATGGGCATGGGCCAGTTTCTCGAGAAGCAGTTGAATGAGGTTGTTGCAGAGGGCAGGGTGGCGACCGGCCAGTTGAATGAAGTCCTGTCTGGGAAGCAGCGAAATCCAGCTCTCTTCGTGGGCTTCCGCGCGGACCTCGTAGCGGCCGGACTCTCTCATCGCCTCGACTCCGAAAACGTCCCCTCCTTTGAGGATTTCGACCGTTTTCTCCCGGTGGTCGTCCGGCACCAGAGACAACCGTGCCGAGCCGCGGTTGAGAAAGTAGATTGTCTGAGCCGATTCGCCCGGATTGAAGATCACTCGGCCTTCGGCGTAGACACGGTCTTCAAGGTGGAGGATCACGGCTTCCAGATCCTCAGGTCCCAGGCCTTCGAGGAGCCCAGTTCGGCTCAAATGCCAGATTCGATCAGATCGATCCAGCGTTTCAAGCAGGTTGGATTGACTCATAGATTTGTTCCAGGAGGAATGGCTATTTATTCTTTTCACGTACGGAACGTGGAAAAGTTCCCGAAAAGTTGTTTTGATCGTAGTTGATTCAGACTTTCAGGTTTCGAATTTCGGGAACGGACCACTTGGGTGGAAATGGATAGGAGATGAAAGAGCTATGAACAGACGTTCTTTTCTTGCTTCGGCGGGTGTGGCCGGCTTCGGGCTGCGAAGTGCCCTGGTTCAAGGGCAGGCGGCTTCACGTCCGGTCATCAAGCCACGCCGGCTTAAAGCCGGGGACCGGGTGGCGATTGTCAATCCCGCGGGCGCGACTTTCCTGCGGTCCGATGTGGAGATCGTGGTCGAAAGCCTGGAAGCGCTCGGCCTCAAAGTCAAGAAGGGTGAGCACGTCCTCGATCGCTACGGGTACCTCGCGGGTACGGACGAGGAACGCGCCGCCGACCTCAATGCCCAGTTCGCCGATGAATCGATCGATGGTGTGGTCGCCGTGCGGGGGGGGTGGGGGTGTGCCCGTATATTGCCCTTGCTCGACTATGACACGATCGCCCGCAACCCCAAGATCATTATGGGTTACAGCGACGTCACCGCTCTACTTCTGGGCATTCACGCCCGGACCGGGCTGGTTACTTTTCACGGGCCGATCGGCCTTGGCCCCTGGAACAGTTACTCCGTGGACTACGTCAGGAAGGTCTTGTTCGAGGGCGAAGCGGTCCTCTATTCGAATCCGACTCGACTGGGTAACAACCTGACACAGGTCGCCGACCGGGTGGAGACAATCTTTCCCGGCAGGGCCCGCGGGCGTCTCCTGGGTGGAAACTTGACGGTACTTTCCGCAATTATCGGTTCTGCCTACCTTCCCGATTGGGACAACGCAGTCCTGTTTCTCGAAGACGTGCATGAAGACATCTACCGGATTGACCGGATGCTTACTCAGTTGGGGCTTGCCGGGATCCTCGAGAAGGTCTCTGCGGTCGTGATCGGGAAGTGCACCGACTGCTCGCCGGGAACCGGCTATGGCTCGCTGACCCTGGAGCAGGTATTCGACGATCACCTGGTTCCCCTCAAGGTTCCGGCCTGGCAGGGCGCCATGATCGGGCACATCCCCGAGAAGTGGACGCTGCCGGAGGGAATTCTCGCCGAGGTCGATGCCGACAAGGGCACCATCAAGTTGCTGGAAGAGCCGGTCGCTCCGGCCGGGAGGTAGCCATGGGCCGGACCTTGTTTCAGGCGCTCGAGTTCCAGGAGTACTCCATCGAAGAAATGGAGCAGAGGGCGGTTTCATTTCAGACCGCGATGTTACGGCGACGCAGCGTCCGGGAGTTTTCCAGCCGACCGGTTTCCCGCCATCTGATCGAGTTGGCGATCCGGACGGCGATCAGTTCCCCTTCGGGTGCCAACTGTCAGCCGTGGCACTTCGTAGCCGTCGGCAATCCCGAAGTAAAACAGCGGATCCGGGAAGGCGGCGGAGAAGGAGGAGCAGGAAAGTTATCAGCACCGCATGCCCGAGGAGTGGCTCGAAGAGTTGGCTCCTCTGGGAACCGACTGGAAGAAGCCGTTCCTCGAAACCGCTCCCTGGCTGGTGGTGGTGTTCGCCGAGTCCTATCGCGTGACTTCCGGCGGCGGCAGGAGAAAGAACTATTACGTCCAGGAGAGCGTCGGAATCGCCTGCGGTCTTTTCATCGCTGCGATTCACCAGATGGGGTTGGTCACCCTGACTCACACTCCGAGCCCGATGGGCTTTCTAAGGGAGATACTTGACCGGCCTGGAAACGAGAGGCCCTATATACTGTTTCCTGTGGGATATCCCGCTGAAGGAGTGCAGGTCCCGGTCCTCGAGAAGAAATCCGTGGAACAGGCGGCCACCTTCATCCTCTGACCATGGCGCTTTTCGAATTTCAGGAAGAACGGAAACGAAACCGGCGAGCGGTGCTGAGACGGAGGTTCATCACCTTCACTGTGACCGGCATCGGAGCCATCTATGCGTACCGGTGGTGGAAGTTTCGACCCGTACCTGTTGCCCAGCGGGAAACCAATTATGTGACGCCGAATCAGTCCTTCTTCTCGGTCTCGATTCGCCCCGGTTTCCGTCCCGAAATTGATCCGGCTGAGTTTCGCCTGCTCCTGGAAGGGCCGGGCGGAAAGCAATCGATGAGCCTGGATCAGATTCGATCCTTGGCGGTGCAACGTGAAATGAGGACCCTGGTCTGCGTCGGCAACGGAGTCGGCGGAACAGGAATGGGGAACGCGGAGTGGACGTCCGTTTCGCTACGCCAGGTAATCGAGCCGGTGCTGGGCGGACGAGCGAAGGGACTGTTTGCAACGTTTTACGGGATGGACGGTTTCTATTCCAGCATTCCCCTCTCGGATGCTATCGACCCGGAGACTCTGCTGGCCTACGAGATGAACGGCGAACCCATTCCTCCTGCGCACGGCTATCCGCTGCGCGTTTTGATCCCCGGTAGATACGGGATGAAACAGCCGCGCTGGCTCGAGAAGATCGTCGTTTCTGAAGAAGACCCGGGCTACTGGGAACGCCGGGGCTGGTGCGACGAGTGCTCTATTCACATGACGGCACGAATTGACTCGGCGCGCCGGCAGGCGGCCGGCCGGTACCAGGTGAGCGGGGTGGCATTTTGTGGTGCCGCGCCGGCCGGGAGGATCGAGGTCAGCGACGATGGCGAGACCTGGCACCGGGCCGTTCTTGGAGAGCCACCTCGACCCAATGCCTGGAGCACGTGGACATTCGACTGGGTTCCGAAGTCGACCGGTGAATACACTTTGTCGGCGCGGGTCGTCGATGCGGCCGGGAGGCGTCAGGAGGAGGGTTACTCGGGGGTGTTTCCTTCAGGATCCACCGGGATTCACCAGGTTACCGTGAGGGTCTGAAACGGGCCCCCGATCGTGCTGCTCCGGGGAGCCTCACTCGTTGGCCGGGGGGCGTTCCGCGCTGCCATCCAGACGGCGTGCGGAGTCGAGGAATTCCCTGCAGACTTCGTTCGCAAGCAGGCGGCCTCGCCGAGTCAGCCTCAGCTGATCGCCCTCTCGCGCCAGCAAGTCCTGCTCGGTCAAGAAGTCGATGGAGAACCGGAAGAGCCCTTCGAAGTCACAGCGGTACTTGCGGGAAAGGCGAGAAGTGGAGATTCCCCGGCTTGTCCGCAGACCCAGCATGACTTCCTCGCCGAGCGCCAGGTTCCAGTCGAGCCGCTCCACGCTCAAGCGGGGTACCTGGCCCGTTTCGGCAGCCTTGAAATAGGCGTTCCAGTCGTAGGTGTTGGTCCAGCGAACTCCGTTGCAATACGAAGCGGCACTCACTCCGAATCCGAGGTATGGTGAATTGGACCAGTACGAGAGGTTGTGGGTGCACTCGTAGCCGGGCAGGGCGTAGTTAGAGATTTCGTACTGGTGGTACCCGGCGGCCAGGGTGACGTCCATCGCCGTCTCGTACATATCGGCGATGACGTCGTCATCAGACTGCTGCAGGTTGCCGACCTCGACAAGATGTCCGAACGGAGTCCCAGGCTCGATCGAGAGGCTGTAGAGCGACATGTGCTCCGGGCCGAGTTCGATCGCTTTCTTGAGATCGGTATTCCACTCTCTCCGGGTCTGGTCCGGAATACCAAACATCAGGTCCAGGCTGATGTTTTCGAATCCCGCGCCCCTGAACCAGTCGAAACCCCGGCTGATGTCACTGGCGGAGTGGATCCGCCCCAGTCGTTTCAGGTGATGATTGTGGAAGGACTGCGCACCCATGCTGACCCGGTCGAAACCCAGCTCGAGGAAGCGGTCGCAGGATGCAGGACTCACCGTCCCCGGGTTGCACTCGATCGTCCACTCGGCTTCTGAATCGAAGACAAAGCTCTCCTCCAGTGCCCGGACGATCCGTTCGATTTCGTCGCCGGTCAGCTCAGAGGGGGTGCCGCCTCCCAGGAAAAGCGTGCAGGCGCGGGAGTCCTTGTAGGGAGTGTTGCGAATCTCGTTGCAGAGAGCTTTCAGGTAACGGCTTCGGTCGGTCGGTTCAACAGGTCGGGAATGAAAGTCACAGTAGTAGCACTTGTGGGCGCATATCGGAACATGGATATATATTGCGAAAGCACCCTCGATAATCACTCCTGGCTGATTTTCTCATGAAAGTCCGTGCTGTGTGGGAACCCCGGTTCAGGTTGAAGAGGATTCCGCGCGACGGATAGAATCCGGGACGTCTCCTGGCACTTTGCCACGGAGCCGATTGAGAGGTGTCGAACATGTCACGGAAAAGACTTCTGGTGGTGGGGGGTGTCGCAGCCGGAGCCTCGGCCGCCGCCAAGGCCCGGCGAACCAGTGAAGAGCTGGAAATTGTCATCTTCGAAGCGGGGCCCTATATCAGCTTTGCTAACTGCGGACTGCCCTACTATGTCGGCCAGGAAATCAACCGGCGCGAGCGGCTCTTTGTAACCGATCGTGTCGACTTCTCACGTCGTTTCGGAATCGACGTTCGGGTACACACCAGGGTCTTGTTGGTAGATCCGGCCGGACAGTCGGTGACGGTCAGCGACAGCGACGGGAATGAGGAGACGGTCGAGTACGATCGACTCATTCTCGCCACCGGAACGGTAGCCATCAAGCCGCCGATCCCAGGACTGGATCGTGCCAACATTTTCACGGTACGGACCGTTCCCGACGTCGATTCGATCCTTTCCCACCTCGACCAGTTGGCGGCCCGCGCCTGCCACCCCGATGCCGGTTGCCGGGCTCTCGTCATGGGGGGTGGGTACATCGGCCTCGAAACCGCCGAACAGCTGGCCCTGCTCGGTCTCAAGGTGACCGTTGTCGAGAAGGCTAACCAGGTGATGTCGGGTCTGGACCCCGAGGTCGCTTTGCAGCTTCGCCACGCCCTCGAGAGTGAAGGGGCAGATGTGTTTCTCGGAGACGCGATTGCCGAAATTGTCGAAATCGAAGGGACGACCGTGGCCCGTACCGAATCGGGCCGTGAGGTCCTGTTCGACATCGGGGTTCAGGCGCTGGGAGTCAGGCCGAACGTCCAGCTGGCCGGGGACGCCGGAATCGACTTGGGTACCACGGGCGCAATCAAGGTGGACGCCCGGCAGCGGACCAGCATTCCGGGGATCTACGCGGCCGGTGACAACTGCGAAGTCAACCACCTGGTGCTCTGCAAGCCGGTCAACATTCCACTGGCCGGACCGGCCAACAAGATGGGGCGCGTTGCGGGGGCAAATGCGGCCCTCGATCTCCTGGGCGCCCCGGAAGACCATTCGGAGCGGCTCTCTTTTTCGGGTGTCCTGGGTACCGCCGTGGTGCGGGTCTGTGACTGTCTTGCGGCGGTCACTGGCCTGAGTGAGCGGAGCGCGCGGGAATGGGGCGTGTCTTACGAGATCGCTTACATGTTCGGGGCCAGTAACGCGGGCTACTATCCGAATGCCGAGCCGCTTTTTTTGAAGGTCCTGTACGATGCTGATTCCGGTCGGATTCTCGGTGCCCAGGGGGTTGGAGGCAAGGGCGTCGACAAGCGGGTGGATGTGCTGGCCACTGCCATCTCGGGCAAGATGACGGTCGAAGACCTGGAGCAACTCGATCTCTGTTACGCCCCGCCGGTGGGATCGGCCAAAGATGTTCCGATCATGGTGGGTTTTGCAGGAGCAAACATCCGGAGAGCCGTAATGCCCGCCATTACTCCATTCGAACTCATGAAGGAACTGTCCGGCGAGCAGCCGCCGTTCGTACTTGACGTCCGGACGCCTCCGGAGTACTCGGAAGGAAACCTCGACGTGGCCGTCAACATTCCGCTCGACGAACTGCGGGGACGCCTCGAAGAGGTGCCGAGAGACCGCGACGTGGTCGTCCATTGCCGCAGTGGGTACCGGAGTTACGTCGCTCAGCGAATTCTGATGAACCGGGGATGGGATCGAGTCCGAAACGTCCAGGGCGGGTATCTTCTGATCGACCTGGTCCGCACTGCCGGGATGATTTGAGCTGCTCCGTCACTCGTTGCCGACGCGCAGGACGCTGAGGAAGGCCTCCTGGGGAATCTCCACCCGGCCCACCGACTTCATCCTGCGCTTCCCCTCGCGCTGGCGCTCGAGCAACTTCCGCTTCCGGGTGATGTCTCCCCCGTAGCACTTGGCCAGAACGTTCTTTCGCAGGGCCTGAATCCGTTCGGCGGCGACGATCTTCGAGCCGATTCCGGCCTGAATTCGAATCTCGAAGAGTTGTCTCGGCAGGACTTCACGCAGGCGGCTCACCAGGGCCTTGCCCTTGTAGTAGGCCTTGTCGCGGTGGCTGATGAAGCTGAGCGCGTCAATCGGTTCGTTGTTGATGCGGATGTCGAGCTTGACGAGAGCATTCTCACGGTAGCCGGAAAGTTCGTAGTCGAACGACGCATAGCCTCGTGAGCGGCTCTTGAGCGTGTCGAAGAAGTCGAGCAGGATCTCGGCGAGCGGGAGCTGGTAAGTCAGCATGACCCTTTCCGTGGTGGCATATTCCATGGTGACGAACTCACCCCGGCGCTCGGTGCAGAGCTCCATGAGCGCACCGACGTAGTCGTTGGGGGTGAAGATCACGGCCTTTACATAGGGCTCTTCGACGGCTTCAATGTCGCCCAGCGGCGGCCAGTGAGCCGGGTTGTCCACCATTTGTTCTTCGCCGTTCTTGGTCCGCACGTTGTAGACGACCGAGGGAGCTGTTGCGACCAGTTCCAGGTCGAACTCGCGTTCCAGACGTTCCTGGATAATCTCGCTGTGAAGCAGGCCGAGGAACCCACAGCGGAACCCGAAACCGAGCGCAGCCGACGTCTCCGCCTCGAATCTGAGGGCTGCGTCGTTCAGTTCCAGCTTGGAGAGTGCTTCCCGCAGGTCGGAGAACCGGTCTCCGTCCACCGGGTAGAGCCCGCAAAACACCATCGGTTTGATTTGCTTGTAGCCCGGAAGCGGTTTGCTGGCCGGCCTGGCGTGTTCGGTAATCGTGTCCCCCACGCGGCACAGGCCGATTTCCTTGATTGCGGCATGGACGAAGCCGACCTGGCCGGCGGTCAGTCGGTCGCAAGCCCTCATTGCAGGAGCGAAGACTCCGACACCGGCGACCTCGGCCACGGATCCCGAGGCCATCATCCGGATTCTCGTGCCGGCCTCGAGCTCTCCGTCAATCACGCGAACGTAGGCGACGATTCCGAGGTAGGGGTCGAAGTGGCTGTCAAAAATCAAGGCACGCAACGGTGCATCCGGTTCGCCCGCCGGAGGAGGAACGCGCTCGATGATCGCCTCCAGGATCTCGTGGATGCCGATCCCCTGTTTGGCCGATGCAAGCAACGCCTCGTGACCTTCGATCATCAGGCTCTCTTCAATCTCGGCTCGAACCCGGTCCGGGCTGGCCGCCGGAAGGTCGATCTTGTTGATCACCGGAACCAGGGTCAGTTTCTGATTCATGGCGAGATTGACGTTGGCCAGAGTCTGCGCCTCTACCCCCTGGACGGCATCGACGACCACGATCGCGCCCTCGCAGGCAGCAAGGCTTCGGGATACTTCGTAGGTAAAATCGACGTGACCCGGCGTGTCGATCAGGTTCAATTCATACATCTCGCCGTTGTCCGCCCGGTAGTAGAGCCGGACCGCCGCCATCTTGATCGTGATGCCGCGTTCCCTTTCCAGGTCCATCTGATCGAGCAACTGCTCGCGCATTCGGCGGGATTCGACGGTCCCGGTATCTTCCAGAATCCGGTCGGCAAGGGTCGACTTGCCATGATCGATGTGGGCAATGATGCAGAAATTCCTGATATTCGACTGCGTATCCATGTTAAGTACCAGGGAAATCGAAGCGCCGTCCTCGGCGTTCCGTGACCAGAGTCAATGCAACACGTGCGGGTTCCGAAGAGGACAGTCTATTACAAATCAGGCGTCGCCGGGAAAGAACCCAAACCAGACCGTCCGGGCCAGGCAGGCTGGTCGGACAGGTGCGACACGTCGGACCTCACTCATAATGGAGTGCCTCGACCGGGTCGAGCCGGGAAGCCCGGATGGCCGGCAGCATGCCGGCGATCAGTCCGACTGCGAAGAGGACTCCCAGCGAGACGGCCACGGAAAGCGCGGAGATCTCGAAGTGAATCCGCCCGTATTTCTCGGAGAGTTCCTTCCCGAGCATGACACCCATGAAGGGCAGAGAACCGACCGAGTAGGCAATTGCAACGCCCAGAAATACCCCGATCGTTCCTCCTATGAGGACCACGAAGACCGATTCCCAGAGGAACTGAGCCAGGATGGTTTTTCGTCGCGCGCCCAGTGCTTTCAGAACGCCGATCTCGCGGGTCCTCTCGATGACTGCCGAGAACATGATGTTGGCCAACCCGACCGCCCCGATACCCAGGGTAACCAGGCCGATAAAGATGAGCAGGGCGTTCAGCGCGAGCGACATGCCGTCGATGATGCTGGTGAACTGGCTGAAGGCCATGATGAAGACCGCCTTTTCATCGGTTGGCGAGAATCGGTGAATCCCGGCAAGCGTCGAGCGGACTTGCTTGATGGCGCGATCCCGAACCTCGGGGATCGAGGGAGTCCAAACAATCAGCTCGGGATAGCGGATGGATTGGAACAGCTGCATCGTTTGGTACGGGATGAAAAGGCACTCGTTGTCCGGCCGGTTGTAGTTGGCGAGCTGAACCTTCGTTTCGAGAGTCCCGATCACCGTGAACTGGACTCCGTTGACGGTGATCTCTTCGCCGACCGGAGGGCGCGCGCCAAAGAGTTCGCTCGCCACCTTCGATCCAATGACCGCCACTCTGCGGGCATAGAGTTCGTCGTCTCCCGTCAGCCACCTTCCCTGCACGATCTGGAGGTTGCGAATGCGTTGGTACTCCGGGATCACCGACCGAAGCATGTACTCTTTCTGGCGGGTCCCGTAGACGATAGCGGCGTCGCGCATGATCTCCGGCGAAATTCCGCCAACGAACGGGCAGCTCTCCCGGATGGCATCGACGTCATCCCGCTCCAGGACGATCTTCCGGCCCGATCGCATCCCGCCCGCCTGTTCGCTGGTTTGGCCGGAGCCAACGATGATGAGGTCCTTCCCAACCGACCGAAAGGCGGAGTGCAGGGCGACATCGAAGCCCTGACCGTAACTCATCAGGACCAGGAACGACGCCACCGCCCAGGCCAGGCTGACAATCGTAATGGCCGTTCGCCGCTTGTTGGCGAAGACAGCGTCGAGAGCGTTTTGAAGAAGCGTGCGCGTTCTCATTTTTCGAATCGAAGAGCTTCTACCGGGGCCATCCGGGCGGCCCGCCAGGCTGGGGGCAAGGCCGAGAGGATGGTCACGGCACCCAGGACCAGGACCAGTTTGAGGATCATTCCCTCCGAGAGGGGAAGTCCCGAGTAGAAGGCCGGCATCGGCAGAGAGTTCACAATGGAGGCCAGGCCCCAGACCAGCAGGATTCCGACAGCCCCGCTGATTCCGGCCAGCAGGGCCCCTTCGAGGAAGAACTCCAGCAGGACCCGCCGTGAAGTGGCGCCCATCGCTTTCTTGAGGCCAATCTCGGAGGTTCTCTCGATGACCGAGGTCATCATCGTGTTCATGACGCCCATTCCACCCAGGCTGAGCGTAACCAGCGCGACCGCCCCGAGAAACCAGCCCAGCGATTGGAAGATCCCGTCGAACATCGCAGCGGTTTCGATGGTGTCCCACATCGGAGCGGCAGCCTTGTCTCGAGGATCGAAATTATGAACGCGGGCCAGGGCGCCGCGGACCTGTTGCTGGGCCTTTTCCCACTGCACCACGGAGAGGGGGCGGTAGATCAGGTTCATGACCCGACCTTCCACGGCTACGGCCCGAGAGGGGGGACAGTCGGACCTAAGAACCGTATTGGGGATCAGCACCTTGTCGTTGTCCCAGCCGTCGTAACTGCTGTTCTGGTTCTTTTCGCTCATCAGCCCGATGACCTGGTACCGGAAGCCGTTGATCCGAACCTGACTGCCGACAACGTCGCTGCGATCGGCGAAGAGCTGCTTGCGCACTGAGTCCCCGAGCACGCAGACCCGGAACCGGGATTGGACGTCGTTCCAGCTGATGTTCCGACCCTGGGCCGCGGGAAGATTGCGGAGCTCCAGGTAGTCCGGGTCAACTCCAAGGACGAGAAACTGCCCCGCGTTGAAGTCGCTCTCCATGGCGACGCCCCAATTCTTCACTTCGCCTGCGACCTGGGTGACGAGAGGGCACTGTTCACGAATCACGGCCGCGTCGCTTTGGTACATCCTGATGTCCCGGCCGGCCCTCCTTCCCCCAGCCTGCAGCTCGGTCCGTCCGGGAAAGACCATCACGATGCGATCTCCCATCTGCGCCCAATTTTTGCGCTGTCCCTGGCGAAAACCTTCGCCGGAAGCGCTGATCAGGGCCAGGGCACAGATGCCCCACCCAATGCCGAACATGGTCAGGAAGGTCCGCAGCTTGTGGCGCCAGAGTTCGGCCGCCGCCTGCTGCAGAGAAACCTTGAAACGGGAGTAGATGCTCACGGACATACCTCTCCTGACACCCTGTTACTGGAGGATGACCTGGTCGCCCTCAGTGAGCCCGTCCACGACCTCGGCCCGCGTCCCGGTGGTGATGTCGAGCTTGACCGCCACCTTGCGCCGGCCCGAGGGAACGCTGGAGTCGGGGAGTTCGATGAAACTGTTGCGATCCTTGTCGTAGATCAGGGCCGCTTCCGGAATGGTCAGGACCTGGGTGTGCTCTTCGAGGATGATCTCGGCGTTGGCCGACATATTGGCGAGCAGGAGGCCCTCCGGGTTGTCGACCGAAACTCGCACTTCGAACGAGGTCACGTTGTCTTCCTCGGCCCCGAGGGGGGCGATCTTGTAAACTTTGCCGTGAAAAACCTTGTCCTTGTAAGCCTCTACCGTGATCCGGGCAGGCAGTCCGACCGTCACCTTGCCGATGTCGTTCTCGGCGACCTTGCCTTTAACGTAGACTGCTTGCATGTCACCCAGGGCCAGGACCGTGGTTGCGCCGGCGCCCATTGTCAGAATCGACGAGACTGCACTTCCAACCTCCACGTTGCGGGACAGGACGATTCCGTGAATGGGAGAGCGAATGTTGGTAGAGGAAAGCTCTTCCCGGATGCGGTCAATGGCTGCCTGCAGTTGGGTCACCTGGGCCTGCTTCTGCGAGATGGAGGCCTGCGCGACTCCTATGGACGCCGCTGCTGCCCGCTGCCGGTTCAGAGCTTCCTGAAGCTTCCCGGCGGTTGCGTCAAAAGCTGACTGCGAGATCAGCTTCTGTTCCAGGAGCTCGATGCTGCGCCGGTGGTTGTTGCGAGCCAGTTCGACGTCATAGGCTTCAGCCAGGATTCGGCAGCGCTCCAACTCGGCCTGGGCCGCCTTGACGTCGGCCTGCGCCGCCACCAGGTTGGCATCCGCTTCACGCCGCTGTGCCTCGAGCTGATCGCGATCGAGTTCGATCAGCAGATCGCCCGGTGCCACCACGTCGCCTACGTCCACGTGTACCTGCTTGACGATTCCGCTGGCTTTCGAGCGGATCTCGATCTTGTTCGAGATCGGTTCGATGAACCCCGTTGCGACGACGGAACGGGCCAGGTCTCCGCGCTCTACTGAAGCCAGCAGAGATGAGTCGATCATGATCGGCTCGGATTTCATCTGGCTGTAAACAAAGGTCGCGATCGAAATCGACAGAATGACCAATATTAGAAATGTCCAACGCCGCTTTCGTTTCTTCGTCATGGTTTCCTCGCTCTTGTTTCCACTCTGCTTTGAATACGAATGACGAAGACAGAAAGTTCATTCTCGGGACCGGCGTTGTTGACCGGTTCGTCCCCCGCTGGAAACTAGCGGCGGAGCAGGCCCGTCCCCAGCAACCAGTCGCGCAGTCTTCCGGGCCAGGAGCCCAGGATTGCGTCCTGGGGAGCGAGCCCGAACCCGTGACCGCCCTTCCGATAGATGTGGAGTTCGGCCGGGACCCCGGCCTTCTTGAGGGCCAGGTAGAACAGGATCGAGTTTTCCGGAGGGACTCCCCGGTCATCGTCCGCGTGGACCAGGAATGTCGGCGGAGTATCGCTGGCAACCTGCAACTCGTTGGACAGTGACTCGACCAGTGCAGGATCGGGGTTGTCGCCCAGCAGATGTCTCCTGGAACCCTGGTGGGTGTACTCTGTCGTGAAGCTGATCACCGGATACCCCAGGATCATGAAGTCGGGCCGGCAGGATGCGCGGGATATGGGCTCCTGGGCGCTCGGGTCCCCACTGTCGAAGTGGGTCCCTGCAGTGGAGGCGAGGTGGCCACCGGCGGAAAACCCCATGACTCCGATCCTGTCTGGCTGGACTCCCCAGTCGGCAGCGTTAACCCGGACGTAGCGGATCGCCCGCTGGACGTCCTGAAGCGGCGCCGGGTGGTGGTATCGCATTCCCAACCGGTAGCGCAACACGAACGCCGAGACCCCAATTGAATTGAACCAGCGGGCAAACTGGTGGCCTTCGTGGTCCATGGCCACCATGGCGTACCCTCCGCCCGGGCAGATGACGACAGCCGTTCCGGTGTTGATCGCCGGGTCGGCCGGATAGAGAGTCAGGGTGGGCCGGTCCACGTCCTCGTCCCCGACCGCCCCGGGAGCTCCGTCAGGCCAGATGAGGATCGTAGTGGGCTCCTTGCTCTGGGCAGCCAGGAGCGAGGACAACAACAGCGGAACGAACACGATGAGAAGCAGCGGGACGTTTTTGCGAGACATGGCTGGAGTTTAGTGGGATATCGACGAGGGAACAAGCACAACGATCGTGTCGAGTTCTCGAGCGTCTGAGCATTCTGGACCGGACCTGCTGGACAGGTCTGACCGAGTTCAGGAAGTCGGCGGACGGCCGCTACCGGGAAGAGTTTCTGCTGCCGGTCCTGGAGTGAAAGCGCATTCGTCCGCCGAAGCAGATTCAGTCAGACGGGACTGGGCCCGTCTGATCTCGCGTTGATCCCTGACAACATTTCATTACTCCCCGGAATGTCCCGTCAGAGACGGAGACGTCTCTGCGTGGTTGTTCAGTGCCGTCCGGAAGGACCTTTTAGCGTGAGAATCATGGGGCCCGCTTTTTGTAGACGCGATAGATCTCCCAGTGGAAAGCTTCCAGGTCCCGTTTCTCGAGTTGGATTGAGGCCAGCACCCACAGGGTGAGAAAGCCCGCGAAGAGGAGGTGCCCAATCGTCATCGTGGTTGTCGCCCAAAAAGCGATGAGAAACCCCAGCATCAGTGGGTGGCGAACGTACTTGTACAGTCCGGTCGTCTTGAACGGGCGACTGCTGCGGTCCGTGCCGGTGAGGCGGCCATAAACCTGGCGCAGCCCGAAAAGATCGAAGTGGTTGATCAAAAAGGTCGAGAGCAAGACCACGATCCATCCGATTGCGGCCGTGGCGCTAACCAGCCAGTACGCCAGGCCGCCCTCGAGGCTCCAGATGACGGTGGGAAGCGGCGACCAGAACACGAACATCAGGATCAGGCTCGCACTGGAGAGCAGGACGAAGGTACTGCGCTCGGTGGCAGGCGGCACGATGCCCGTCCACCACTTCTTGAACTCCGGCCGCGCCATCACGTTGTGTTGGGCAGCGAACAGTGAGAGCAGGAGCGCGTCGATTACGACTGCGAGTCCCAGGTTGTCCGACGACCCTGACGAGAGAGTCTTGGGAACGAGATATCCGGAGACAAATCCGATCAGGTAAAGAAACGTCCCCAAGAAGATGATGTAGCAGACGACCCCATAGATGAATGTCGCCAGCCGATTGAGTGAGCCCTTTGAATCTTTCATGCGTGAACCTCCTTTTTGCCTTCTGTATCTACGTGCGGAGAATCAGCGACTGGAGGCTCACCGGAGCTTCACTTTCTCGGAATTTGGGAATAGAGTCAGGAAAACCCCTCACCTGATCCCGGCTGGACCTGCTTCGGAGAAAGAATACAGCGTGACTGAAAACAACATCACACAACTTCTCGAGAGTGTGAACCAGGGCGATCGGGAGGCCTTCGACCGTTTGATCAACGCGCTCTACTCGGAGCTTCGGCGGTTGTCGGCAATCCTGATGAAGCGGGAATCACCCGGGCACCTTCTCCAGCCGACCGCGCTGGTCAATGAGGCATTTATTCGGCTGTTCGAAGGTGAACCCCGTTGGGAGAACCGGCGCCACTTTTTCGGTGCGGCTGCCAAGGCGATGCGGAGAGTCCTCATCGACTACGCCCGGTCACGGGCTGCGCTGAAGCGCGGAGGGGCTGTCAACAAGATGACGTTCGATGAACTGGCCGTCGCCTCGGACGACCGCCAGTTGGACCTGTTTGCGCTGGACGAAGCGTTAAAGGCTTTAGAAGCCGAGGATCAGCGGCTGGTCCAGGTTGTGGAGTTGCGCTATTTCGGAGGGTTCAGCATCGAGGAGACCGCTGAGATCCTTGGGATTTCTCCGGCTACGGTCAAGCGAGACTGGCTGTACGCACGGGCCTGGCTTCTGACCCATATGAAAGGGGCCTGAACCAAGGCTGACCGTCAATGGCTGCCGTTCTGTCCCAACGTTTCCACAAAGAGAAATAGATTGTCCAGTAATTGCTTTCTTGTTATATTCCTTGACTAATCTGACTGTTCCCACCTGCTTCCTGCTCAACCATGTGAAACAGGTCCGTCGCAATAACCAGGGTTTCTGGACAAATGTTGAGAGACTCCAGCGAACGAGAAATCTTTGAAGCGTGTCTGGTCTGTCCCCTACACGAACGGGACCGGTTCATAGCGGACGCCTGCAAGAATGATCCCGCCTTGGAGGAGAGGATCCGGCGGTTGCTCGAAGCCCATCGAATAGCGGATGAGGTGAGCCTTTCAGGCCTCGTTCCCAAACCCGATTCCGAAATGCGTCCTATCGGTCCCTACCTGCCGGTCCGGGTTCTGGGCGAGGGGGGCATGGGAGTGGTTTACGAGGCCGAACAGCGCTTTCCGGTCCGCCGCAGGGTGGCTCTCAAGCTGGTTCGCCAGGACATGGACTCGAAGCAGGTGTTTGCGCGCTTCGAAGCGGAGCGGCAGGCGCTGGCGGTGATGGACCATCCGAACATCGCCAAGGTGCTCGACGCGGGTGAGGCACCGGATGGACGACCCTACTTCGTTATGGAACTGGTCGAGGGGATCCCGATCACCCGCTATTGCGATCAGAATCGTCTTTCGGTCCGTGATCGCCTGATCCTCTTGATCACGCTCTGCAGGGCTGTCCAGCACGCTCATCAGAAGGGAGTCATTCATCGGGATCTGAAGCCCTCAAACGTTCTCGTCGCCATGCAGGACGGCCGGCCGGTTCCCAAGGTCATCGACTTTGGGATAGCCAAGGCGATTGGCCCGAAGCTGTCCGAAGACCTGGAGTTGACTCAGAGCCAGGCTGTTATTGGAACTCCGGCCTACATGAGCCCGGAGCAGGCGGACCGGACCGGCCTGGACATCGATACCCGGTCCGACATCTATTCGCTGGGCGTGATGCTTTACGAACTCCTGGTCGGTGTGCTGCCCTGGGATCTTTCCAACGACAAGGGCTGGGAGGCCCGGTCAGGGCCGACCGGCTCGTCCGGTGGAATCTCTATGCCCAGCTCCCGGCTCTTGAATCTGGGTCGTCGAGGAGAGGCGATTGCTGCGGCCCGTTCGTCCTCGTGCAGGGATCTGGTTTCCGAATTGAGTGGGGACCTCGACTGTATCGTGACCCGGGCGACGGCACATGACCGGATCGATCGCTACGATTCGGCGACCTCGCTGGCCCAAGACATCGAGAGATTCCTCAACGACGAGCCGGTGTCGGTTCGGCCCGGAGGGACGCTGTATCGCGCGGGCAAGTTCATGAAGCGGCACCGCCCGTTTCTTGCTGCCGCCGCGATTGCCCTTTGCGCTCTTCTGCTGGGAGTGGTGGGGATGACGATCGGTCTCGTGGAGGCGGACCAGGCGCGGCTGGAGGCGGAACGCCAGGCGGTCAAGGCCCGTTCGTCGGAACGGGAGGCCAACCTGAGGCTGCGCAATGCCCTGTTGGCCCAGGCGACCGCGCTGCGTCGCGGTCATTCGCCCGGAAGGCGGATGCAGGCTCTGACACTGCTCTCCCAGGCCGCTGAGATCCAGACTGGCGGGGACTTGCGGGACGAGGGGATTGCCAGTGCCATGCTCACCGACCTGGAGGAGTTCTCCCGCTGGCCGAGGCCTGTCGAGGAGTCAGTCTCGGTCAGTTTCGAACCCGGCAGCGGGAGCTACGCTCTCGGCCTGGTTTCAGGCGACATCGAGATCCGCGAGACGGGGAGCGGCAGGTTGTTGAACGTCCTCAGCGGACCGCCGGGAGCCCCGTGGGTTTCGACGCACAGCGGCAACGGTCGGTACCTGGCGGTGAAGTACCACCGGGCAGATTCCTGGGAGGGGGCCTGTGTGCGGGTCTGGGACCTCTTGACGGGGCGGCCGATTCTCGAACTGCCTGGTCTCATCCAGGGTGCGTCGCTGGCGTTTTCACGGGATTCCAGGCTTCTTGCCATCGCCAATGAACACGGCTTCCTGGTCACCTATGAATTGAAGACGGGCCGGAAGCAGCTTCAGCGGCAAGTCACCGGCTCTTGTACCCAGATCCGATTCAGTCCGGACGACCGGTTGTTGGCGGTCGGAAGCCGGGAGGGACTCACTCTGGTCTTCAGGCGCTCGGACGGGGCGGTCGTCCGGCAATTTGAAGCAGACACCCCGGCCTATTGTTTGGACTGGAGCGGAGACGGAAAACACCTGGCGGTGGGTTATGGAGCCTCCAGGGCGCTCGTCTGGTCGATGGAATCCGGGCGACCCACGGCGGTCCTGACCGGGCACCAGGCAGAGATCGTCAAGCTCGCTTTTCACCCCAGACTTCCGTTGGTCCTGACCTATTCCTGGGACGAGACGTCCCGCCTCTGGAACGCCTTTTCGGGGGAGCAGCTCATCCAACTCCAGGAGCAGGCCCTGGGATTCTCCTCGGACGGCGGAACTGTTGGTTTCGTTGGCGGAAGCGACCTGGGTCTCTGGCGTCTTCGGCACGGGGACAGCTTCCAGACCTTGTATGGACATACGGGAAAAGGGCCTCTTTGTATCGACAACTCGGCCGACGGGCGCCTGCTCGCGTCGGGAGCGGGAGATGGAATCCAGATTCGGACGCTGGACGGTTCTGAGCCTGTCCGCGCGATTTCGACGGGACTTGTCAAAGATCTTTTTTTTGTGTCCGGAGACCGTCAACTGGTCAGCTGCGGATCGGACGGACTTTTGCTCTGGACCCTTCCGGAATCGGCTTGGGGTGCCTCCGCACTGGAGCCGGAGATTCTGGAGCCCGCATCCTGCTTCTACGCGGCGGTGGATCCGTCACGGACGCAACTGGCTTCCTTTCATCGAGGAGAACGTGCAATGGTGCGCAGCCTTGCGGATCGAACCCGCGTGCTTCTCTTGAACGCCTTTCCGACAGCCGCCCATCCTTCCGTGAGTCGGCGGGGCGGGATGGTGGCGGTCGGGAATTGGAGGGGAGACCGCACGGTCGTCTGGGACGGTCATACCGGCCGCGTCATCACCGAACTGCTAGCCGGAGAACGAACAGTCGCTGTCGAGTTCAGTCCTTCCGGCAACCTGCTCGCCACCGGTTCCAGCGGAGAATACCGTTTCTGGGAGACCGAAACCTGGAACGAGGTACTCCAGGTCAAACGACCCGACCGGTTCTCGAACCTTCCGGGGAAACTCGCCTTTTCGCCGGATGGCAACCTGGTCGCCCTGGTGCTGGACCAGAATTCGATACGGGTTCTGGAAAGCCCTACTCTCAAGACGATCGCCAACCTCCGCCTCGACGACCCCCAATCGGTCACCGGGATCTGTTTCGGGGCAGAGGGTGATCGACTCTTTCTCTCTTCGGCAGCCAACCGAGTGCACATCTGGAGCTTTGCACCGATTGCCGCTGAGTTGAGCCGATTCAGTATCGGACTCGACTTTACCGCGCGGAACTGGGCGGGTGGGCAGGGTTTGGGAACAGCGGCCGGCGAAGTGACGCGATCATCGTGGTCGACCGATCGGTTTCCCAGCCTGGAGTCTTCATCTCTCGTCGGACGCCAGCAGTTTATCCGTCTCCTCGGCGTGGTAGCATCTCGCCGATGTTTCGGGCACTTCCAATTCACCACCAGCTGATCTCCGTTGCGCACCCGGTAGTGAGTCGGGTTTTCGTCAAGTCGATTCTTCCGAGGGTCCCCGTTGGGACAATTCTCTATATCCACGGGCTCGGGGAGTCCAGCCTCTGCTTCGAGTCACTGGCTACCGACCCCCGGTTGGCCTCGTGGATGCAAGTCATGCCTGATCTTCCCGGGTACGGGCGATCGGAGTGGCTCGAGAGGCCGCTGACGCTGGCCGATTTCTCCGGACTGGTTCGTGTGATCCTCGAAGAGATGGCACTCCACCCGGTGATCCTGGTCGGCCACTCAATGGGCGGAGTTATCGGTCAGCTCTGCACTGAGCGCCACCCAGATCGTTTCGAAGGTTTCGTCAACATCGAAGGCAACATCAGCCTTCAGGACTGCATGTTCAGCAGCAAGGCGGCGGCGACGGACGAGGCCCGTTTCGTCGAGCGTTCCTGGAACGACTTTCGGGAATGGGTCTTTGAACTGGGCATTGCCGAGCCGGCCGCCCGCAGCTATTTTGCGAGCCTGATGTTTGCCGATCCCCGGGCATTTCACCTCAACGGGCGCGAGTTGGTCGAGTACTCGAGCCGGGAAGACCTGGCTGAGCGGTTTTCCCGACTCTCGATGCCTGGAGTTTACGTGGCGGGACTCGACGGCGGTGCCGGCCACCGCTCTCTCGATTTGCTCGAAGCCTCAGGTGCCAACCTGGTCGGTGTCTCCGGTGCCGGCCACTGGCCTTTTCTGGACTGCAGGGAAGCGTTCCTGGGCCACCTCACCGACTTTCTCCATTCCGTCCGGGAGCAGGTTCGCAGGTAAGGCTGCTAAGGGTCGATTCTCGATCCCAGCACTTCGAGGAACTTGCGCATCCACTCGGGGTGAGCGGGCCAGGCCGGGGCCGTGACCAGGCCGCCATCGACATAGGCGTTCGAGAATGTTTCGTTGACTTCGCCCCAGCGCCCCCCAGCCTGCACGATATCCGGCTTAACCGCGGGGTATGCCGTACACAACTTTCCGCTGACGACGCCGGCCGTGACCAGAATCTGCTGGCCGTGGCAGATGGAAGCAATCGGTTTTCCGGCTGCGGAGAATTCACGAACGATCTCGATCAGGCGGTCGTTCAGCCGCAGGTACTCCGGGGCGCGTCCCCCGGGAACAACCAGGGCGTCGTAGTCAGCCACGTTCACCTGGTCGAAGTCGGCAGTGACCGGAAACCGGTGCCCGGGCTTTTCGCTGTAGGTCTGGTCGCCCTCAAAATCGTGGATGGCGGTCCGAACCGACTCACCCGGCTTTTTTCCGGGACAGACCGTGTCAACGGAGTGCCCGACCATTGTCAAAATCTGAAAAGGCACCATGGCCTCGTAGTCTTCAACGAAATCTCCCACCAGCATGAGAATCTTCTTGCTTGCCATTGAACCCTCCTTGTAGGCACAGTTTACCGTAACCGGGCAGAGCATCTCCTGAAGGGAAGTTTAGTAGCAACGGATCTCGTAAATCCGGGCCAGGGAGTCGCCGTTGGTCGCCAGCACCTGAACCCGCAGGGAATGGATCCGAACCGGCGTGAAGGAATGGCGGCGCAGGCGCTGGTAGTTTTCGGTGACCGAACAGAGTTCAACCTGCCCCTGATCTTCTGTCTCCGCCGTGACCGTATAGTCGCGGACGGTCTCCGGCTGAGGCCCGCGAATGACCCTGCGGGTCACGTGATCGCTCGCCGAGAGGGTGAGTTCCCGCTCAAACCCGGAGTCGAACGTGAGGTGGACTTTACGGACGATCACCGGTTCCTCCCACCTGAGCTCGATCCACGGCCCCACAGTACCGGCCGACTCTGGCATGGCTGCAACCCACCGATTGGAAAAGCCGCCGTCCGGATCCCGCGTGAGCCCGGTGAGTACATTGCCGGGATTGGAACCCTCAATCGTGCTCGAAGCCGTGGCACGGGACTTCAATGCACGGTCCCTCCGGTCGCGGTTGGTGACGCCCCGAATGGTCTGGTCATCCCGCAACAGCGCCTGTTGAAGGTGGTTCATCCGGACGGGATCATTGCGGATATCCGCAGGCAGGATGTTCCGGAGAGCGCAGGCGGCGGCAGCCGTTCCGACCGCCTGTCCGATGCAGGCACAGGTCGCCATGACTCGAGTGGACGAAAATGCAACGTGACTGTTGCTGATGTTGCGGCCCGCCATCATCAGGTTCTCGACGTCCTTCGAGAAAAGAGCTCCGAAGGAGATGTTGTAGGGTTCCGAAACCGGCACTGACGTGAATGGCGGTACATCGAACGCGTTGAATCCGCCCGGCGGGTGGTCGTCGAAATTCCAGCCTCCAATTGCGACTCCGTCGGTCATCGCTTTCCAGCCCCCGTCGAGCATGGCCTGAGTTTGGAGAATTTCGCCCATCACCCTGCGCGACTCCCGCTTTCCGGGAACCATGCCGACCGTTTCGAGCGCCCAATTTTCGCTGGAAGGGAACTCTCCTGAATTCTTAATGTAGTCCCAGACCCCCAGGACGACGGCGAGCAGTTCGAAGCGAAGGCGCTCGTTGTCGGAGATGGTGTTGTACATCCCGCCCAACTCGATCCACCAGTAGCCGTACTCCCACGAGTCGGTTCCGGGCGGTCGGAACTTCAGCTGTTCCCGGGTGATCGTCCGGGCCCATCTCGGGGGCCGAAACGTAGTCGGTCTGGAGTGGCGGCGGGCGGTGAACAGTATGCTCGATCCCTGCGTGTGGTCGTCCGCTTCCAGGGGAGCGAGTGACTCACCCAGCTCATCCCTGGCTTCACGGCCCATGCGAAATTCTGCGCCCGCCTCGAGTGCCAGCCGGCTGTCTCCGGTACAGTCACAGAAGATGGACGCCGCGATCCGGTAGATGTGCTCGCTCTTGTCGCAGCGGGCCAGTGCCTGTTGGATCCGGTTCTCCGAGCGGAACACGGAATAGAGAGTGGTGTCCAGGAGCAGGGTCAGGTTGGGCTCTGCGAGGCACTTCTCGTAAAGAAGCAGGTCCCACAGTTCGAACGACCGATAGGGATTACGCGTGGCATCTTCGAGGCGGAATTCCTCGATCAGGCCTCCTTCCCGCCAGTTCGGGCGCTGGCCGTGAGTGTCCGCGCCGACAACGTGCATGCGCACTTCGCTGCTCGAGTTTCCTCCCAGCCGGGAACGATCCTGGACGAGCACGACCCTGGCTCCGTGGCGGGCGGCTGCAATCGCTGCACAGACTCCGGCGAGGCCTCCTCCGGCAACCAGGACGCCGCAGTTCAGGTCCACCGTCCGCATGTGAGGTTCCTCGCCGCGGAGGGGGCGGGAAGGCGCAGATGGAACGGACGGTTCAGGCGCCTGGGAGTGTGTCCGTTCGTTTGGATCAGACGAAGGATTCGCCTTGACAACCAGCGTGTAGCTGCCGACCGAAGACAGAAAGGTCCGTCGGGTCAGATCGCGCATGGCTCCTTAGGATAAGGATTCATCCGCCCGATGTCGATCAAAACTCCTGAACGGTCAGCCTCGTAATTGCGAAAAGTGCCTCTCGAAATGGGCCTCGAGACAGCGGAAGTGGACTTCCTCTCCGGCGTCGAGGGCCTGCAGGAGCCGCTCTCGAAAACGGCTTCGACCGTCCGGGAGTTCGGCGCACAGAACATCTCCGTAGGCGACGTGCAAGACCTGGCGGGCGTCATCATTGGCCTCGAAAAGGCGTGCCCCTGACGCACTGTCCACGGCGGCTAGCCTCGGGAACGTTGGCAAGTTCGGC
Organism: uncultured Acidobacteriota bacterium; assembly: GCA_963777605.1. Lineage (GTDB taxonomy): Bacteria > Acidobacteriota > UBA6911 > RPQK01 > JAPXNP01 > CAVZRV01. Next base: position 540,852 of record CAVZRV010000010.1, on the reverse strand, counting down.
AGAGACGTGGTAGCTGGCCTTGGCGGACGGATAACAAGCCCGGGAGAAGTCGAGGATCTCCTTGAACAGGGCCAGATCCAGCTCCGTCATCGCGCGCAGGCCCTCCAGGTAGCTGGTGCCGGCTGTTTTGACATGGGTGTACTTACCGCAGTTTCGCGCGAAGGCCGGGTAAATGCTGAACTTGTCGCTACCGGAGTGCAGACTCAGCTTGTAGGGGCCCAGCTTCCGGGAGACCGCCACGTGGCGTTCCAGTTGACGCTCAAATTCGTCCTGGTCGCCGCGAAAATCGACACCCTTTTCAAATCTGCCCACAAAGCGGGGCGCGATGCTGTCGATTCGGACGCCCAACCTCTTCAGTTCAGAGACCACCAGAAAATGCTCGAATGGGCTGGTCACCGAGTCGGTTTCATCGACCGACAGTTCGAGTTCGAAGCGGTCTTTCCTGAAACACTTTTCGAGGTGATCGTGCAGTTCATGGACGTGGCGGATCACCCGGCCGTACTTTACCCATGCCCTCCAGATCTCGTCGTCCGACGGGCTCAACTGGAAGGAATCCGAGATCGTGAAGGTCTTCCCTGAATAATCGGCGCGGACTGACTCGATCGACCTGCCCAGACGACTCCAGTCCAGGTCTTCCGCGCGGCTCTTCAACTCGGTCGGGCTCATGTGGTCGGCTTCATTGACGACGTGCTCGCCGGGATCGAGCGTGTACCAGCCGAACCCGGCGCCGCTGACCCGGTCGATGTCCCGGGTTGACTTAAGGTGGTCGGCATCGGCACCGAATCCACTTTGCAGGTCCTCTTGAAAGGCGGAGACTGTGGCACAATCGACGACCTCCTGCGGCGTTCTATGGGTTCGCTCCAGTTCCCGGATCGACTGCTGGGCCAGAATCGGGAAAAGGGAGGTGCCACTGACCGCACGAACGTGGGCTGGACCGGCCAACCCGAGCCGGTCGCCGAGCCCGAAGGAAGGCCCTGCCGGCGAAAGACGCGGTGCCGTCCAGGGGAAGTGCTCCCGGAGGAAAGCGGCGTTCTGTCGAGACAGCGGACCCAGGTTCAGCTTTGCGCTACCGGGCAGGTCAAACACCTCTTCGCGTTCGAATGAGCCGGACGCACGTTGACCGGGTTTGTCTTCGAGGATGGCGAGCCGGCGGCCGCTCTTGTCTCTGATAATAAAAGCCCGGTTTGCGCCCAGGCGGTGGATTGAGCGGGCGTAAACCTGGATCGGACGGTCCGGCGCAACCAGAAATGGGACCAGATTCGTTTTGAAGGGGCCTTGAAGGCTTGAACTGTTCAGAATTTCAGTCATTGGCTCAGTTCTCGATATTGTCGTCGTTGGCTCGGCTTGAAGGCCGGCGGATAAAGCCAGATTGTGGGCAGTGGGACGTTGCAGGCGGAGTATGGTCTGCAAGTCCGTGCTGCCTCCTTGGAGAATCAGCCGAAGAAGAGCTCCCGGGGCCGATTGTACGAAAGCTGTTTGACCAGCCACTCGGCCGGTGCATCAGGAACCTGCCCTTTCTCGACCATTTCTCCGACCACCTGACAAAGCACGCGTCGAAACATCTCGGTTCGCGACCCGAATGACAGGAGTTTCCTGGAATCCGTGACCATTCCGGCATGGTTGGCGAGCAGGTCAACAGTGGCGAGGTACTTGAGCTGGGTTTCCATCCCGAAAGGGCTGTCGTTGAACCACCAGGCTGAGCCGAGGGAGACATTCGGAAATGCTCTTGCCAGGGTCGCCAGGGTCGGCCAGTGGGTGGGATCAACGACGTAAAGGACGATCTTCATGCTCCCGTCGAACTCGTTCAGCAAGTGGTGCAGTCCCGGCACCAGGTCAATACTCTGGGTCGAGATGTCGCCGCCGGAATCGGGGCCCAAAGACTTCCAAAGCGAGTCCCGGTAGTCGCGGACGGGGCCGATGTGCAACTGCGTGACCCACCCCGCATCACGGTTCAGCCGGGCGAAGAAGTGAAGCATGTAGGCCTGGAAATCACCCGCCATCTCGGAGTCAATGCTCTCGCCGCCGATTGCCCGTGCGTAGAGGTGGGCGGCTACTTCACGGCGGACATGGTGAGCGGCCGGAGTGGTCAGCCCATGATCGCTGGCCACGCAGCCCATGCGGCCGAAGTAGTGATGACTGGCCGCCAGCGCCTGTTCCAGGCCGGAAAGGGTCGAGGCGCCGACACCGGCTTCGGCGCAGAGCCCTTCTACGAACGGCTTCCAACGTGGCAAGCGGAGGTTCATCGCCTTGTCGGGCCTCCAGGTGGGAAGGATCCGGACGTCGGCGATCTCGGTTCGGGCTCGTTCGTGCAGCCCAAGGTCGAGGGTAGGATCGTCGGTCGTGCACATGATCTCGACCTTCATCTCCCTCAGGACCGCTTGCGGTCGCATCTCTCTTGTCGCGAGTCGGGCGGCGGCGGCTTCCCAAATGCGGTCGGCGGTTGCTCCCGAAATCGTGTCGGAAAGACCGAACCGGCGGCGCAGGTCCAGGTGGATCCACTCGTAGGTGGGATTGCCCGTAAACTCCGGAAACCGGGAGGCGAGAGCCCTCCACTTCTCCAGGTTGGATCCTGTCCCGGTAATGTTCTCTTCCGCAACGCCCCGGCGCCGCATCAACTCCCAGACGTAGTGGTCCGTGGCCCCCTCGACCTGCCAGATGTCGATCCAGTTGCGGTTGAGAACGATCTCCTCCACGTCGGCGTGGTTGTGCGGGTCAACGATCGGCAGATCTTTGACCATGGAGTACAGGTCCCGCGCGGCAGAAGAGCTCAGCAGATAGTTTTCGTCAAGAAACCCCATTGGCACCTCTTGTGGTCGGAGCCGTCAAGTCGGCTCTGCCCATTTTCCCGAAAGTGGGATGCGGGTACAAGCAGCACCGAGTTCGATGGCTTTCTGCGCGACAATGCCGGGCGGAGATCTGGAGAGGCTCCGTGATTGAGCACGTCCACGAACCGGTGTCCGACTTCGTGAACTCGGTCCGGGCCGGCATCGGTACGGGATCCGGCGGGGGAATTGTCTCGCGGCGTCTACGGTGGTAAACAGGGAAGTAACGACTCGTTCTCTGAAAGGAGACCCGCCATGAAAACCTTTGTTCTGATGACGAAACTGGCACCTGAGGTCTCGCGCCGTATCGAGGACCGCGCCGCCCAGGGGCGCGAGTGGCTGGAGCAGGTCAGGCAGAAATGCCCTGAAGTACGGTTTGTGGCCCACTATGCGCTTTTGGGACCCTATGACTTTCTCGACATCTACGAGGCTCCCGACGAAGAAACGGCCGCCAAGGTGTCCATGATCAGCCTGAAAAACGGAGCATTCTCCGCCGAGAGCTGGTCGGCGATTCCGTACCGAAGATTCCTCGAACTGACCGCCGAGATGTGATCGGGACGCCGAATCAATCCCAGGGGAGCCTGAGCTGACCCTGGCGTCGAAATGAAGCGCAGGAGAGTGGCGGCAGGTGGTCCAGGAACGCTTCCCGGCGATGGGACCTCTCGAAGAGTTGCTGAATCTGCCCCGCATACTCCCCCTCTCCCCGCATGCGATGAAAGAAGCGGGAGTCATTCAGACGTCCGGCTCGGACCTCCAGGATTCGGTTGATTACCCGGTCGGCGCGATCGGGGAAGCGCTCCCGCAGCCACGAGATGAAGAGGTCCTTGACGGAATAGGGCAGTCGCACGATCTGGAAGTGAGCGGCGATCGCTCCCCGGAGTCGGGCTTGCTTCAGGATCTCGGGGATCTCGTGATCATTCAGACCGGGAATTACCGGTGCCACCATGACGCCAACCGGTATCCCGTGGCGCGCAAGTTGTTCGATCGCGTCGAGGCGGCGGCGAGGACTGGATGTGCGAGGTTCCATGACTCGGTGCAGCTCGGCGTTCAGCGTGGTCACCGAAACCCGGGCGCTGACGCCATTGAAACGAGAGAGTTCTTCGAGCAGGTCAAGGTCCCGGGTGATGAGATGATTCTTGGTGATAATCGTGACCGGGTTGCGGAATTCCGCAAGCACTTCGAGGCAGCCGCGGGTTAACCGGAGTCGGCGTTCCGCCGGCTGATAGGGATCGGTTACCCCGGAGAGCGCCACTACGGCGGGGGACCAGCGCGGCGAGTCGAGCTCGCGGCGGAGCAGCGTCGGAGCTTCGGTTTTGACCAGGATCCGGGTTTCAAAGTCGAGGCCGGAGGAATAACCGAGGTATTCGTGAGTAGGGCGGGCGTAGCAGTAAATGCAGCCGTGCTCGCAACCCCGATAAGGATTCAGGCTGAAGTCGTAGCCGATGTCCGGACTGTCGTTCGAAGTGATGATTCTGCCGGTTCGGTCAACCAGGAAGTGGGTTTCCGCACTCGGCTGGTAACCTTCGTCCCACTCGAGATGGAGCCGGTCAAAGCGGTTGGCAGGGTTCTCCGGAGTACCTCGTCCTTGCATGATGTTTACCTTTTCTTCACCCGTTGGCGTTGATTCTAGCAGAAGGAAGTGAAAAAGATCATCGGGCACGGTTTCTGAATGGCCCGGCGCGAGTTAGAATGGGGACGCCTACCGAATCGCTTGCAATTTTTCAAAGAGCGGTCTGGAGGAGGTGTTACCGTGTACGGAATTGATTTCTCCCGCACGCGACGCGGGCTGGTCCGGGAGCCGGCAGTCGCAGGCCTGTTCTACCCGGACGATCCCAGCGACCTGAAGGACCAGGTGGACGGCTACCTGAGCGATGCTTCGGTTCCCGAGAACCTGGGGAGGGTCATTGCCGTCGTCTCTCCCCACGCCGGGTATCCCTACTCGGGACAAGTTGCCGCTCACGGGTTCAAACTGCTGGCACGGCAAAAGCCGCGTCGAGTGGTGGTGATTGCTCCGTGTCACGTGGACGCTTTCGACGGAGCTTCAATCTTTTCGGGTTCCCACTATTTGACGCCGTTGGGAAAGATTCCGGTTGACAGTGAGTTCGCTGGACGGCTGGCGGCGGCCGGTGCCGGCGCTGTTTCGGAGCGGGGCCATGTGACAGGAAGGGGCGGCAGGGGCGAGCACGCCCTCGAGGTACAGTTGCCGTTTCTGCAGGCGATTATGGACAGCTTTTTGCTCGTTCCCATTGTGCTCGGCAGCCAGGACTGGTCCACCTGCCGGAAATTGGGAATCGCACTGGCCGATCTGATGGACGGTGACAGCGTGCTCGTGGCAAGTTCCGACCTCTCCCACTATCACCCTTACTCCGAGGCCCGTGATCTGGACAATCGCGTGATCAGCATGATCCGAAAATGGGATTACCTCAGCCTTCTTCAGAATGTGGAGGGTGGGGAGTCCGAGGCATGCGGAGCAGGACCTGTTGCCGCCGCCATGATTGCGGCACAGCAGGCAGGCGGTAACCGTGCCGAAATCCTCAATTACTCGAGTTCGGGTGACGTCCCTCCGTTTCGGAGGGATGGAGTCGTCGGCTACCTTTCAGCCGCATTCGTCGAGACCGAAGGGTTGCGGGATCCTGATTTCGGGCCCGGCCCGGCTGTCCGCCGACAACTTCTCGAAATCTGTCGCCAGGCCCTGGATGACGCGGTGGAGGGAACCCGCTCGGCCGTGGAACGACCAGATTTGCCCGATCTGGAAGAGCCGGCCGCCGTCTTTGTAACTCTTCGGTTCGGAGGGGTTTTGCGCGGTTGCATCGGCAGCATCGTGGCCCGCGAGCCACTGGCCGACGCGGTCAGGAATGCTGCGATCAGTGCGGCGACGCTCGACCCGAGATTTCCGCCGGTTACGGAGTCTGAGTTGGAGGAGATCGACTATGAGATATCGATTCTCTCTCCGCTCAGGATCGTGCGGCGCATCGACGAAATCGAAATCGGCCGTGACGGACTGATGATAGAGCAAGGCTCCCGGCGCGGACTGCTTCTCCCGCAGGTGGCCCCGGAGCATGGCTGGGACCGACTTGCGTTACTCCGTCAGACCTGCACCAAGGCTGGTCTCGAGCCTGCGGCGTGGGAGCGTTCCGACACCGTGATATTCCGTTTCTCGGCAAGTGTCTTTGGACCCGGCTCCGACAACTGAGTAACGGAGGATTCATTTTCGCGGTGAGCTTAACCTGAAACTTCATTTGGATGAACTGGAAGAACTGGATGAATTGGACGCGTCTGGATGGAGATTCGGGCGATCGGTGGAGAGCCAGGGACGCGATTATCGGCTGGAACCTGGTTCCTGGTCCGGTGCCAGACGTGGATGAGTGATGATCACGGGATCGGCGCCGGGCTGGCCCCTGAAGGGGGCCTGTTTCCAGCCCAGGCATTTGCCTGGGTTTACGGTTCCCCCATCAAGAATCCAGCCCTGAAAGGGCGGCACAGCTCTCCGGACGTGAAGAATCGGCGCGACCTTACAGGCCGCGATCGCCTTGCCGGGACCACGGACCCAGGGTAAGCCCTGGGCTGAAACCAAGGCGCCAGCGCGGGGCAGTTTCACTCTTTGAATGATCCGGCACAGCCGGGCGCGCCTACTTGCGAACCAGTACCGCCCAGTCTCGGCTGGAGCGTCCCGGGGGAGACCCAAGGGACCGCTTCCCAGGTCCCTGGATGGTTCTCACCGAGCCTTCGTGAAGTTCTCGTCCAGCGGCCGGGTCAAACCAGCTGACGTGGAAGGTGCCGTTCGGAATTTCGAGCTCCGTGGTGCCGCCTCGTCCCAGGTAAACCAGGTAGACCTGGCCCGGGTCGGCCAGGCAGTAGGCGTCCGGGCTCGAAACCAGGTCATCCGCCGAATTCATTTCCTCGAAGGGCACCTCCTCCTGAAAGAAGCGGATCGCAGCCGCCGTCTGCCTCCAGATCTGCTCCCGGCTGCGAAAGTCCTCCAGGTTAAGATCATTGTCAGGGTGCCTGTAGCCGAAGTACCACTCGACGCCGGCTCCGCCGGCCATCAGGTTGCCCCACAGTCCGAAGCGCCGCATATCGTTGTGTTCGGGGTCCTCCAGGTCGGGCAATACCCCGGTGTCTGCGGGACCGACCTCGTCGAGACAAACGAACCACGGATGCGAAGCGCCCTCTGACTTCCGAACCCATTTGAGCGTTTCCGCATGAGTTTGACGGACATCGCCCATTTGAAGTGAGGGGCCGTCAATTGAGTCAACACCTAGCAGGGGCGTGTAGATCCGGTCGTAATCTCCGGGAAGGGTGTGGACGACGATAGGGTTTTCATAGGGATCGGTTGCGCGCAGGTATTGGGCGAAAGCCTTCCGCTGTTCGTCGGAGTTTCCCTTGCCCGGGACGGGGCCCTCCTGAAGGGATTCGTTGTCCCAACCGTTTTCTTCGCCGAGATTCCAAACCAGCGCCGAGTGGTGGGAGAACCGTGCGATCAGTTCCCGGTAGTAGATCTTTCGGGAATCTGCAAAGGTGCCGCCCTCCTCTGATTCGAACAGATTCTCATTTTCCGTCTCAGTCAGGACGACGTGGAGCATCTGGCCGAGGCGGTCCATGTGATCGAAAACGATGTTCCATTGGTCGAGGCGGGAACAATCAAAGCGGTAGCGGTCACTCCGGCTGGAGTAAGGCCAGACGTCGTCCCCATCACCGCCAATGTTCATGGTCAAAAAGTAGACCGAATTGACGCCCTGAGAATGAAGATAGTTGAGGGCTCCGATAATCCCCTTGCCGAGCCCGTCCCGCCAGGTCGGGTCGCCCTCCTGCCAGTCCCTGACATGAGGTCCGTAACGATGCCTTGGGGCAAGGGCCGCCTCGCCGGACCTCGGCATTCCTGACTCACGCCGACCCTCGGTATCGGAGTCAAAGTCGGCAAAAGCCAGGAAGTTCTCAGGACTGTCGGTCCCCGCCTTCAGGAAATAGTCTCCGGAAGTAGAGAACCGGAGGTAGCGTCGCCCAACGTACTGCAGCTTCCCCCGATTTCGGGGATCCCGCTTACTCGACGACTCGGGGGCGGCTATAATCTCGATCTCTCCCCGGGTTCCGTCTCCCGCCGCTTTGGCTCGCTCGTTCCCGGGCATCAGGGCTACCCGGTCACCTTCAACAAGCGAAACCTTGAAGCTCCAATGTCCGGGTACCGGCGGAAGGAAATTGACGCGCCATTTATCACCCGCGGACGCTCCCGAATCGGCTGCCCGGCCGTCGGCGGCAAAATAGCCTGGAATCCGCAGTTCGAGGCCAGATTCATGGGTGAAATCGGCTTCCATCCGGTAGTCGAGGAACGGGTTCGGCGTGCCCTTCTCCAAACATTGGGGGCCGCTGATCGTGATGGTCACTGGTTGCCCGACCGTCAGGTCGCCCTGGAGGCGAAGCACAGTGGCCGGGCCACAGCCGGTCAGGCTGCCGGCCAAGACGGCCAGAATTATTCTCCTCAGCATGGCTGAGGATTATGGCAGAGCCTTAGCGTCCAGGCCATAGCCCGGATTTCATCCAGCTCTCCGCTACCTGGTTCTAATTGGATTCAGCCCTTGGGTTATTGCGAAGGTAGGTCAGCCGGATCAGGCTGAGAATCATGGCTTTCTTCTTACGGCGATCGAGGTTGTCCAGGCTCTCGACCCACTCTCTCATTCGTTCCGGCTCGGCTCCGATTACGTCGCAGACCCAAAGGAAGCTACCGGTATCTTGCTCGGGCGAATTGAACCATTCGCGAGAATCAGCCTGCCAGTCTTTCCAATCCTTTTCGACCTTCTTCTGAGGGCTGATCAAATCTCTGACCGCCTGAGTCAGGATTCCCATGGCAAGGTTGATGAGTTCTCTCTCCGGTCGCCGGTTCTGGGGAAAAAGGCGTTCGGACTTGAGCATCAGCGCTTTCGTTGCCATTTAACAAATCTCCGTCGGCGCTTTGAGCGCCGGGTCTTTTCGTCGCATTCAACTGGTCGTGAGAAACCCGGTCGGCGATTCACAACTGTCTTTTAATTGGAAAGATGGATAATCTTCCGACAATGTTTCAGTCGTCGGCCGATTTTTTTCCGGTCTTTTCTACTGTTCAGAAAGCCGTGGGCCGACGATTTCGCCCGGACAGGGTCCTGAATAGTCACCTCGAACCACTTTGAAGTACAGCTTCGCACCATCTGAGTCAGGCAGATCTGAGCGATGAAGCGCTTTGGGTACTTGAGTGGCGTTGATGTGGAGGTTGATCAAGGCGTTGGAATACTTGTCGAGGTAGGCGCTGTCGATCTGGGTGGGATCGCCGAGTACCATCAGCTTGGTGTTCTCCCCAAGCCGAGTTCCCAGCGTTCTCGTCTGAAACGGATTGGCGTTCTGTGCCTCGTCAAAAATCACGATCGAGTTGACCAGGTCGGCACCTCTGACGTCGGCAATGTTAATCAACTCGATCACTTCCGACTCCATTAGTTTGTGGTAGCCGGATGAAGGCACGGTGCTCCCATCGCCGAGCGCCTGGAACATGCAGGCCGCCTGCTCCCAGTTTCGGGAGAAGTGTTTTTCAGTGACGGAATCGGGTCAGCCACTCCCGTGGTTCTCCCGAAAAACCAGGACGTTTCGGGCCGGGTAAACCTGTTCGATTTTCACTTCTACCTGGTTCCCGGGAACCAGGTCGCGGGTTCTGGGAAGGAGTCCCCGAATGAGGAATTCGTGCGTTTCTACCAGGTACCCATGATCGAAAACCCGGATCACCGTCCCGGGCAAGATTTCATCTCGACAGTTCTCGGCAAGGTAGGTCAGCGTGTAGAAACGGATCGCACTGCGCTCGGCCGATCGGATGTCGCCGTCGATCGTCTGGACCTGGCTGATGATCTCCAGGAGGTCCTCCGGCCTGTAAGGCAGAGCATTGCCGTTCAGTGCGGCGACAATTTGACGTTGCACGACGAGGTCCGCATAGCGGCGGATTGGGGAGCTGAACTGGGTGTACTGGTCGAGCGCAAGCCCGGAGTGGCGACCCGGTTCCACAGAGAGTCGGCTCTTCTCCAGGCGAGAGAAAGCCTCGTTGACCCGGACCGGGTCGTAGACCTCAGGGAGGGCAATCGGTTCGGTCGGAGGGGGCTGGGACCGAAATATAACGGGGACCCCGTTTTCCTGGGCGAAGGTCGCTGCCAGACGATTCATCAGGACCATCAACTCACGGACGATCACCCGACTGGGTGAGTCGGGGTCGAGCATTTTGAGCCGGACCGAATCTTTGCGGACAATCACCTTGACTTCCGGTCGATTGATGCTGATCGCCCCCGCTTCAACCCGTTCCCTGAGCAGGTGTTTGGAAAGTTTCTGCAGTCGGGCCATCCCGGGGTAGCGCGGGTCGGTCTTCTGGGCCAGGATCTCGTCAACTCTGTCGTAAGGGATATTCTCGGCGACGGTGGCCTCGGAACGCGTGAAGTGCCACGATGTCAGCTGGAATTCGGTATCGAACCTTGCGATCAGGGTCACCACGGGGCGGGCTTTTTCGGCGACGAGGCTGGCCAGGTCGCAGGACAGGGCTTCGGGAAGCATGCGGACCGTTGTTTGGGGCAGGTATACCGTGGCGACCCGCTTTCTCGCCTCTGCGTCGAGAGCCGAATCAAGGGTGACAAAACTGTCAACGTCGGCGATGTGGACCGCAACCTGGAGCCCTTCGGGGGTCTCCTCGACCGTGATTGCGTCGTCCACCTCCCTGGTCTCTTCGTCGTCAATCGCAAACGTCAGCGGTCCACCGAAGGTCGGGTTTCGGGAAGACGCGATGTAGGCAGTCAGCGCCGCAGCCGATTCCAGGGCCTCTCGCGAAAATCTCGGATCGATCCCCGCCGCCGCCAGGAGAGGGTCGGCCGAGGCGGGAAGACGTCCCAGTGAAGCCAGGATTTCGTAAGCCGCCATGCGGGGAGTGACTTCCGGCTCGAGTCCATCGAGCCACAGAAAGACTTCGTCGTCCTTCTGTCGCTGAAGGAGAAAATCTTCGAGGCGGCGGAAGATCGTCTCGACCTCGGAGAGATCGAGACCCGGTTCGGACTGGTTTCCGCTGAGGACTTCGCTGAACCACGACCGAATCTGACGGCGATGGGCCTCCTTTTCGGCCTGGCGCCGGACCGCCCGTTCCTGTTCCTCGACCTGTTCCGGTTTTCGAGGCTGCACGCGGCCGGAGCGAACTTTGAAATGAACGGAATCTGCCATGGCCGCCCGAAGGATGGCCGATTCGAGGCAACAGTTGGTTTCGCCGAAGTAGATTTCGGCAAGCTCAGCCGGTTCCAGGTCGCGTTCGTCCTGGGCGACCGCGTCCCAGAGCAGTTCGGAATCGACGTCCTCTACCGCGTCGGCAATTTTCGTATTCAGCGCGTCCGCGACTTGGGCGACCTCTCGGACGTCCGCCTTTTCCTGGTGTCCGATGAGGACGTTACGAAGCGGCAGACTGTGCTGTCGACCGTGCTGGTCCGTGACCTGGAGCTTGTTCTTGCCTTCGCCGGTGACGACGCCGAAGCGAAGTGAATCGCCCACCAGGAACTCGATCATCCGGCCTACGTAGTCGGGCATGGCCCGACATTCTAGTACATTGCCGAAAAGTTGTAGGGAATGCCCAGCGTTTACATCGATTCCCGGGCCGCTTCCTCGATCATTTCATGGGACACGTCTCGTCCAAGGAAGTGATCGATGACGGCATGGGACCAATAGATCAGGGGAGTGACTGCGATAGCGATTACCAGTTTGTAGGAATAGTTGGTGGTCGCCACGTTCAGGAACTCTCCGAGCTTGATTTTCCCGGGAAGCCAAAATGCGATTCCGATGATGATGAAGCTGTCGATGAGCTGGGAGACCGCCGTGGAACCGGTAGCCCGAAGCCACAGCTTGCTTCCTCCTGTTCGTCTCCGGAAAACCCAGAAGACGAGCACATCGACCAGCTGGCTCGCCATGAATGCGATCAGGCTGGCGCCGATGATCCAGAGCGACTGGCCGAAGACAGCCGTAAAATGGGCGTCCTTGACCGGCGAGAACTCGGCGGCGGGAACTCCCATTGCAGCAAACAGAATGATGAATGCGTAGGCAATCATGGCAGCGGTCATCAAAGTCAGCCGCCGCACTCCGCCCTTTCCGAAGTACTCGTTGATCAGATCGGTGGCCAGGAAAACCACCGGCCAAGGTATGACTCCGACACTCATGGAAAACGGACCGACCTGAATCAGCTTTCCGCCGATGAGTTCTCCCAGGATCGCATTGGTGACAAAGAACCCGGCCAGTACGAGGTAAACCAGTTCCCGTTTTTGTTCAGACTGCATCCATCTTCTTTCGCTAGGGTATTTTGATGTCGTGCTATCCTGACGTCTCAAGTCCGAAGGATCGAGTCGGGACCGCTGTTTGAAGGCTTCCAGGCGGGAACCTGGTGGGGCGGCTTCGTGCGATTCCACTACTCAAGGATACGAAGTTCATGGTTACAACCAATCGACGCAGGTTTCTCTCTGCGGTTTCATGGGCAGTTGGGTCTTCGGTCGCCGTCGGGCTTCCTTCACGCTCTGTTCGTGGAGCAGCGGCACGGCGCTCAAAACTCCGCTACGCGATCACTTCCGATGGTCATTTCGGTCAGCCTGATACCGATTTTGAACGTTTTCACCGGGAGATGATTCAGTGGCTCAACGATGAAGAGGCCGGCAAAGGGCTCGATTTCGTTGTCTTCAACGGTGACCTGATTCACAATGAACCCGCCCTTCTTCCCAAGGTCAAAGAGGCCTATGCCGGATTGAATGTCCCCTACTATACCGTCCAGGGCAACCACGACCAAGTGACTGCGGCAGAGTGGAAATCGGTTTGGGGTACCGAGGTCAATCACGCATTCGAAATCGGCCGGTTTGGTTTCGTGCTCGCGACGACGACCGATGGAACGGGCAAGTATCTCTGCGCCGACGAATCCTGGATGCGGGAGCAATTCCACTCGTTTCGCGACAAAGACGCCGTCTTTGCCCTTCTGCACATTTGCCAGACCGGGGTCACCCGAAACGCGATCTCCTGTCCCGAGATCCAGGCGTTGTTCGAGGCGACACCCAACCTGGCCGGGGTTTTTCACGGCCACGACCACGATCAGGACAACGTGATCTGGGTCAATCGGAGGCCCTATTTCTTTGATGGCCACCTGGGGGGCTCATGGGGTACTCAATACCGGGGCTACCGGATCGTTGAAGTGAACGCTGAAGGGAAGCCGGTCACCTACCAGTGCAACCCGGAAGCATTCCTCGTGAACTCCACTGCGCTTTCTGATCAGTGATCAGCGGTCCCGTTCTCGCCCGGCGGTCGCGAAACCAGCCTGTTTTCACTTCCTGAGGCCTCCTCGAACGTTGCCGGTTGCCTGTTTTGACATTGTGGAAAATTATCCATGTTGCCTTTTTCCTACAGTGGCAATAGTCTGCCTATGTTTGTTGCAGCGCTGCAATTCGAATTCACTTGGTGATTTCGGTTCCAGGATGTGGAGTCTGACTTCAAGCAATCGGATCGGTTGCAGTCGGGCTTGTTTGGGAGAAGACGCGATGATGTCCAGTCCTGTCAAAAAGACCGTCGTTGTAAGGTGGTTACTTGCCCTCGCAGTGATTTTCGTCGGTTCACAGCCCTTCCTTACTGCCAGGGCGATTGATCGGGTTGCCGCCGGCACTTTGCCACTGGATACGAGTCTTGATTCCGGTTCTCCAAGCCTGGAGGATACTGAACTCCCCGACCTTGTTTTCTACAAGCCTTGGAACTGGCCCTCAGCGATCGTCTTCTCCAAGGAGCCCCAGACATCCGTCATGGCTGCAAGCTTTTTTTCAGACGAAGCGATCTATCTCGACTGGGCGATGACCGCGACGTATAGCATTTACCTGCCGAGCGAGAAAATTCCAGTCTACATGGACCTCTACGTTGACGATGTTCTGGTCGGGAGCTGGTATACGTACACTTCCAAGTTGCGCCGCTACAGCGTTGCCGTACGCGATTTTGAGATCGGGCCGCTGGATCCCGGTGCCCACCCTTTTCGAATTGTACTTGACAGTACCAACGTCGTTACTGAAAGGGACGAGGGCAACAATGTTTTCGAGGGATTTATCGGTGTCAGTCAAGGTAACCGCGCACCAACCGTTGATGCGGGGGAGGATTTTTCCGTGCGGCCTGGGGAAGAGGTCTTGCTCTCTGGAACTGTCGTAGACGCGGATGGAGACCCGTTCGCGGTCAAGTGGACTCAAACCTCAGGTTATTTCCTCGTTGATCTGGTTGATGCAGATCAGCTGGAAGCGAGCTTCATGGCTCCGGATGCGACAGGCGCAACGACCTTGACGTTCCGGCTGACTGCTCACGACGGCTTGACCACCGGGAAAGACCAGGTTCAGGTAACGATCGACCCGAACTACAACGCGAAGCCGGAGGTGTCGGCCGGGCCCGATCAGCAGGTGCTGGCCGGGGCGGTGGTGACGCTCGACGGGACGGCTTCGGACCCGGACGGGGACACGGTGGCCCTGACCTGGATCCAGGTCGCCGGGACCACGGATGCACCGGAAGTCGTGCTGGCCGACCCGGAAGTTGCCGTCACCGAGTTCGTTCCGCCTGACTGGGTCCGGGACTACCGGGTTGACCTGCGATTGGTGGCGCGAGATGCGCCGGGAGCCGAGGCGTTTGACGAGGTCTCGATCTTCGTGGACTCGCCGGACCCGAACCAGGTCTTCATCCCGTACAGTCTTGATCCAACGGCAGGCGTGGCGACGGCTGGAGCGAAGCCGTCCGCCTACCTGGACGACACCTTTATCGGAGCGGTGCTGGCCAATCCGAGCGACGTGGCGGAGCCGAGGACGGATGTGACCGCGCGGGATGATGCGGGGGCGGAAGTAACCGCCGAGCGGCGGACGATCGAGGCCCAGGCCCAGTCGGCGTTTCTGACCAGCGAGTTCACGCAGTCGAGCGGGACGGCGGCGATCTGGGCGCGGGGTTGGGACGTCCCGGTGCAGGGGTTCTTCCTGGCCGGAGATTTGGCGCTGAGACGACTGGACGGGATCGGCGGCGCCTCGCAGAGCGGGACGAGTCTTTTTCTGCTCAACGCGGATCTGGGAGCGCAGCGCAGCATCGTGGTCAACCTGTTCAACGACGGTTCGACTCCGGCCGACGAAGTGACGCTGACGTTGCGGGACGGGACAGGCCAGTCAAAGGGATCGACCCAGGTTCAGCTGGAGGCTCACGGGACGTTCCGGGGGGTGCTCGGGGACCTGTTTCCCGAGGTGACGGAGTTGAGCGGGGGATACCTGGAGGTCGATTCGGACGTGGCTGTCGGCGGATTCGAGTTGGTGGCGGACGCGGAGACCTTTTCGGCATTGCCGGCACAGATCGTCCGTCCGGTGAGCCGGCTGACGGCACCTCACTTCATCGTGGCGTCGAACGGGACGACGGCGGTGCGGCTGCTGAACCGGGAGTCGAGCGCGCGGGACGTGGAGGTAGTTGTCTACGACAACGCGGGGACCGAGTTGGTCCGGCGGCAGGAGACCCTGGGAGCGGAGAGCCTGACGGTACTGGACCTGGCAACGGTGCTGGGAAGCGATCCGGGGTCAAGCGAGACGCTGACGGGCTACTTCGAGATCCGGCTGGCGGAAAGCGGGCAGGTGGTCGGGGCGATCGCGTTTCGGGGTGCGGAGTACGCCTCATCGCTGCCGCTGATTGCGGAGGGGATGAAGGAAGTCGATTTTCTGCACGTGGCGCAGTCGTCAGCGGTGAACCTGTTCACGGGGCTGGCGGTGCTGAACAGCGGGACGGTTGCGGCCCGGATCACGGTGACGGTATTCACGGAAGCGGGCGAACAGAGTGGGGAAGTGGAGTTCGAGTTGGCGCCGGGACAGCGGTTGGTGGACCTGCTGAACGGGACGGGACTGCTGGGGCCGGAGTTCGAACAGGTCGGGGGGCACATCCGGGTGCGGAGCACGGAGCCGGTGTATGCCTTTGCGCTGTTCGGGGACACGGGGCTGCATTACCTGTCGGCGATTGAAGGGCAGGCACCGCTGCTGAAGGCGGGGGTGCTGAGGGTGAACCGGAGCCAGTGCGGGAGCAACCAGGGGCCGGAGGTGGTCTCGGTGTTGCCGGACCCGCTGCGGGGCGAGTACACGGTTGGGGCAGGACGGACGGCGACGGTCCGGGTGATGTTTCGGGACCAGTCGGAGGCGGCGTCGGGTTTGGACTCGGTCAAGACGGGAATCGACCTGATCGGTTGGGGGTTGTTTGACCTGTACGACCTGGAGATTGAGCCGAACACGACCCAGATCTCGACGGAGGATCCGACTGAGCGGGAAGCCCTGGTGAGCTTCGTGGTCCCGGAGGGAGTGGATCGCCCGGTGACTGTGACGGTAACCGCCACCGACGTCCTCGGCTGTTCCACCCAGGTGGACTTCTCCGTCTTCCTCGGGTAGCCGGTCCGGTTCGGAATAAGTTGCCGGCATCGCGAAGTCCCGGAAATACGAATTGCGGGCCGTCCGGCGCTAAAGGTGAAAGACCTGGTCTTTCATCAGCAGGTCCCAGCTGCTCTCGGGATCCTCGGTGAAGATGATGTCGAGGTCAGCGGGCATAATGCGCCAGTCTCCCCGCTCGAGTTCGGCATCGAGCTGTCCCGGTGCCCAGCCCGCATATCCGAACGCGATCCGGTAGCGCAGCGGACCCTTTCCGGAGAGAAGGAGGCGGACTGTTTCGGCGTCAGCTGAAAAGGCCAGGTTCTCGCCTACCGCTTGACTGGTCTCAACCGAGGTTTCGGTGGTGTGAAGGATGAATCCGTGGGTCAGCTCCACCGGCCCCCCGAAGAAGATGGTCAGATCCTCCTCCCGTTCCAGCGGCTCCAGCCCGAGATTTTCCAGGATCTCGGCTGAATTGAGCTTTCCCATCACCTTGTTGATAACGAGCCCCATCGACCCTCCGCTGGAGTGGTCGATGACGAGGATAATCGATTTCGCAAACCGGGGATCATTGACTTGGGGTTGGGCAACCAGGAACTTTCCCCGGAGTTCGTCCTCTACAGGCGGACCTTTCCCTGTCGGGGACTGGGAGCCGGGAAGAATCGGATAGGAGCAGGTGACAAGACCGACCAGTATGCCCAGGAAAGCTGTTCTCATTGGCATCGAATCCGTGCCTCTTATTGCCTCGGATTTCCTTTCTGCTGTCGTGCGGGATGCTTTCCACTCATGATATCACCAGGTGGTTTCCGCACTACCTGCTCGACGAGGACTCGATGGAAATCGTCGGCGCCGACTGTGACGAGGAAGAGGGCGTCACTTAGACAGGCCTCTCGACTTTGCGCACACGTAAGGAGCAAGCAAGGTTACCAACAGAAGCCCACTCAAGAGCAGCGCGCCACTGCTCCCCAGCAGGGGATCGAGCACCTTCTCGCGCAGCCCTGCGTTGACGACGGCCAGGACGAGGAATGCAATCCAGATCGTGGTCGATTTAAGAAAAAGCTCCGTCATTGTGCACCCTCCGAAACCGTGCCGGTCCAACAGTCAGTCAGGCCGCACTGAAGAGCCCTGGGCGACGGTAAGGTGCCGCCGGACAGGATGACTCCGCGGACCGGCTGTGCGCCTTTAAGGTTCCAGACTCCACCCAGGCTAACCAGAAAGTTGCGAAGTGCAATTCGGGCAGCGGGTCGCCTTGATCGGGATTGCCGTGAAGCACTGGGGGCAGTCCTTGGTCGTCGGCGCCGCAGCCACCTTTTCCTCCTCAAAACGCGATTTGAGCTGGTTGACGTTTTTCACCAGCACGAAGACGGCTAATGCCACGATCAGGAACGACAGGACCACGTTGACGAAGACTCCGAGGTTGACGGTGACCGCGCCGGCCTCGACTCGCATCGGCGAGGGTGACGTAAGGACCCGGAGTTGCGCCCTCTTTGAGCGTGAGGAATATGTTCGTGAAGTCGACATTACCCAGCAGCAGGCCGATTGGAGGCATGATGACGTCGGCGACCAGGGACTTGACTACGGAGCCGAACGCAGCCCCAATGATGATGCCCACGGCCATGTCGATGACGTTACCTTTGGCGGCGAACTTCTTGAATTCCTTCCACATACACCTTCTCCTACGATGAATGGGATCACACTGGTTTTGAGTTAGCGCATAAGCTAACAGAATTTCGGATCCTCCAGTAGTGAAACCTTGTGCCAAGTCAGTAAGAGTAGAGAGAACGACGAGGAGTTGGAGTGGTTGACCGCGGTCGTGAAAGGGAGCTATCATCAATGCAAAGGCCCGGCTCATCCGAGCAACTCATGCAGAAGATCCCCAGTTCTGCTCCACTTTGGTTCTTGGTGGCGGCCCGGCCGGGAGTGCGCCATGAAGAGATTTAGAGAAGTCAAGAGTTTCCTCGACGTTACCTGTTACAAGGATACGGCTGCCCAGCAGCCTGACGCGCATCGAGGGTTGTTCCCGTTCGTCACCATCTCGCGTCAATGCGGCGCTGGGGGCCGCGAGTTGGCAGCGGCGCTGACTGACGCAATGATCGGGCATCCCTCCGAAATGTTTCACGACTGGAGGGTCTTCGATCGGAGGCTCTGCGAAGAGCTGACGCAGAACCGGGAGTTGAAGAGATCTCTGGACTCGGTGTTTTCCGAGGAGTGTCATTCGGAAATTGACGCGCTCGTGCGCAACCTTCTGGGTGTCAGGTCGGACCAGCCGGCCGCCATCGCGGCCATGTTTGCGGCGATCCGCACGGTGGCAACCCGGGGAAAAGTCATCATCGTTGGAAGGGCCAGTTCCTGTGTGACCGCGTCGCTCCCTCTCGGTGTTCACATTCGACTCGTCGCGCCTCTCGAGTTTCGAATCGAGCAGATGGGTCTGGACAAAATTGGTCGGGCGCGTGCCAGAAAGCAACTGGAGGAGGTTGACCGTGACCGGGCCAGGCTGGCTCAGACCTACTTCCGTCGGAATATTGATGATCCCGAACTGTACGACGTCATCTGGAATACGGCGCGGGTACCGATTCCGGTAATCGCTCGGGCCACTCTCGCCTTGATCGACGAGAAATTAGCCCGAAATCGACAGTCGATCCAAGTGAGCGTGCGCTGATCGTCCTACTCGATCAGACGAATAGCAGCGTCGCCAGAGCGACTCCGAAGACGACCCAGCCAGACAGCACGAAACCCAGGAACGGAAGCAGTAAAAGGCTTCCGATCAAGGTCGCGGCAAAGCCCCCCAGCAAGTCGGCGGCGTACAGCGGCGACACGACACTTCTCTCATCCTGGACACCTTTCCGGCTGCAGTAGATGAAGACGCCCGCCACCATCAGGCCTGCTCCAAAGAGTTGCAGGGCAACGAGTTCGAGCGAAGCTCCCGAAGCGATTCTGAGCGAGAGGATGTAGGTGAGCGAGAGCAAGAGGAAGCCGGCCGACAGGACGACTCCCCAGCGCCTCCCGATCCGAGACTGGTTGCCGAGCCAGGAGGAGAGGGATGCGGCCCCGGCTGCGAGGCCAAGCATGAACATCATCAGGAGCAGGCCCAGGTCCCGGTAGAGTACTCCGTGCCGGGTCTCGTAGTAGAGGAGAAGGAGGGTTTCGAGGAACATCCCGGCGGCCGCTGCCAGGGTCATGAGCAAAATCGCCTGGAGCCTCCGGGACTTGCGGGCAAGCATCCAGGCCAGACAACCTGCGGCGAGACAGAACATTGCGGCAATAGTCCATGCCGCAGACCCGGGCCCGGTCGGCAGGCGGTTGGTCAGGGAGGGGAAAATCCGCGAGAGCCAAATCCAGGTCGAATAACGAAAACAAACCGGCGCCAGGTCCCGGTTCGGCGTTACGTCCGTTTCAAACAGTTGACGGTTCAACGCCGGAAAACGATCTCCGTTGAAGAGGTAGTCGATGTAGGGAACGGAAACGAGCCGGGTTTTGATGTTTCGTGTCTGCCACCGAGCTTCGAGCAGGGTAGTGTCCCGGTTCAGGGGCCGCAGGCCGGCGACGACAATGGTTGAGGTTGCCGGCAGGGCGATGGTATCGGGAAAGACATCGGCGAGGGCACGCCCGATGCTTCCGTCCCGGGCAAGCCGTGCCTGGGTGAAGACGTTTGGGGTAGTGCCGAGCCGGAAGGCCAGGACTCCCTCCTGGGTGAGGTGCTCCCGGACCAACTGAAAGAATTCCTGGGTAAAGAAGCGATTGTCCTGCCCCGAGTCGGGATCCGGGATTCCCAAAATGATGAGATCGTACCGGCCGGACTGGCGAAGAAGTTGGCGAGGTTCCCCGGCCTCCAGCCGGGAGGTCGGTGTAACCCTGGCGGAACTCTGATCCGGCATGAGGAACTTGCCGACGAATTGCTCCATCTTCGCATTGATCTCGAACGAGTCGAGAGTCTCCGGCCGGTACCTTGAAGCCTCACGAACGAGGCCAAAAACCCCTCCACCAATTACCAGGATCCGGCGTGGCTCTGCTACCTGGAGAGCTGCCAAGTGAACCAGTTCTTCCGCCGAGTTTTCCTGGCTTTCGTAGACGTAGACGTCGTCTTTGAATACCGTCACCTGGCCACCTTCCCGACAAACCGTGATCCGGCCGTAAGGAGTGTCAAGGGATGAAACGAGGTTGGGGTGGTTGAGAGCGGTCAGGCCCAGGTCGAGGGTTGGTGAGAACCAGAGAGCCAGGCCAAACAGGGAGATCGCCAATCCTCCGGCCAACACCACGACCCGGTTCCTCCGGCACAAAACCAACGGAGCAGCGGCCGCCAGGCCGCAGATCAGCGCCACTGCGAGGTTGGGGATTGTGAGCGAGAGAGAGCCGAACGAGACAACCCCTCCGACGAGCCCTCCCAGGCTCTCGATCGCATAGGCTCGGCCCAGGCTGCCCGTGTCAGCACAGTATCGCTTGGCTGCCCACTGAAAGAGGAGACCAAGCACGAGTCCGACAGGGCAGGTTGCCAGGATCAGCGAGGCGAGTTGGTGTTCGTAGGAGAGGTAAGCCCCGGCAACTCCCCCGAAGAGGAGCCGGTGCCCGCGGAGAAAGACCACTTCCGCGGGGACGAGCAATGCGGCTGCAAGAAGCATTACCTCGATCCCGCTTCGGGGAGGTCGAAGTCTGCGGCCGAAAATGATTGCTCCTGCCGTGGTTCCAAGCAACCAACTCCCGATCGCAAGGATGTAAATCAGCTCGATGCCGAAGAAGGCTACGTTGAGCTCTCGCAGGATCACGACCTGGCCGAGAATGGATACCAGGCCGATCACGAAAAGTTCAATTTTCAACGTGGCGTCTCGGGCGCAAGATCGGTTTCGCTGAACACGGTTGCCTGGTAAGTTTCGAATCGGGCACCCTCGGTCCAGCAGTTTTCCTCGAGTCCGGCCTTCAGACAGAGGTTGGAGAGCATTTCGTTACGACTCCAGTGCTGTTCGTCGGCGACCTGGGGAAGGAACGTGGCTGAGTGCCCGTCCTTCGTCAGCACTACACCGTCCCGACCGATTCGGATGGCCTGGAAACCGGGCACCGGCCTGGGAGTGCTGAGCACTGAGATCTCGATATCCAACTGCTTCACTTCGGCCGGCCTGACCGGGTTGAAGCGGGGATCCTGCGTTGCTGCGTAGACTGCGTACCGGGCGATGACTTCCTCGAGCGGCAGGTCGGGCTCCAGCCGGCCGATGCAACCTCTCAATCGGCCGTTCTCGCGAAGAGTGACGAACGCGCCCGCCCGAAACGAAATCTTCGTTTTCCCGGTCATTTCCTCGAAGTCTCGTCCGCTCGTGACGAACTCGGTAATGGCCCGGCGAGCCAGTCGCAGGAGAGCGCGCTTCGTGTTGCTGTCGAGCGTTTCGCTGGACGGCCCTGGTTTGTTTCGCCCATCAGAAGGCGCTGGCGGAACGGCAGGATCGACGGCCGGGGTACTACCGGCCGGGGCACTGTAAAGGAACGCCACTGCTCCGTAGCCGACAACCCGGTCGCGGCTACCGGGGAGGAGATCCCCCGAGTTGGCGTACGCTATCTGGATGCCGTGTTCGATTCCGAGTGTGCGGGCTGCACATATCCCCGCCAGGATCGGCCCTTCCCCGCAGGCGCCGGTAACCAGCGACGGAGCGCTTCCCGGAATCCGCGTCAGGTAACGATGGAGTGCCTTGACGTCTTCCTGAACGATCAGATCGAGGGTCTTGTGATCGACCTTCTCTGCGTCTTGGTATCGGGGGTAGTGGGAAAGATCGGAACTCGCCACGATCAAAACCGACCGGTCTCTTGAAAGCCGGGCAAGTTCTCTTCCGATGTGCTCGCAGTCGGAAAGATCAGTAGTCGATACCACGATTGGAACGATCGGAACGCCGGGAAAAAGTACCTGGATGAAAGGCACTTGCACCTCGATGGAGTGCTCGGCCCGGTGAACCGCGGCGAACTCGGTGAAGATGGAGTCAGAATCGAGCAGTTGCGAGGCGGCCGAACGATCGACCTTCGCAACCCCGAGCGGCGTCTCAAACCCGTCGCCGACGAAGACCGCTGCCTTGTTGAACCCCGCCGTGGTGTGGTTGGTGCCGAGGATGATGACCAGGTCGTAACGGTTTCCCGCCGCCTCTTTGAATGCCGCGGCTGCGACCTTGCCCGAATAGGCGTAGCCTGCGTGGGGGCAGACGATGAGAAATGGTTTGCCACCGACTTTCTTGTGGCTTGCCGACAGGAACGAATCGACGGTTTCCCTGAGTACTGCAGGATCTGCCGGGTAGAACTGACCGGAAACCGCCGATGGACGGATATCATCGTCGGCGGCAGTGCAGAATTCAGCCGTGAGCACGAGGGATAAGGCAAGAGCGCACAGCCAGAGGTGACGCATGTTTCACTGACTTTCTCGGGTCCAGACTCCGGCGATCGGAAAGTCGCAGGAGGAGCAGCGCCCGTTCTTGATCTTCGATTCGACGACGAAGAACCCGCTCCGGGTGATCAGTTCTGTCCCGCATCGCGGACAGTAAGTGTTATCTCCGCGGTGCCCGGGGACGTTGCCCACGTAGGGATAGTGAATGCCGGCTGCGCGGGCGATCCCGTAAGCCCTTTCCAGTGTCGAGACTCGGGGTCGGAGGCAGGTTCAGCAGGCGATAGTCGGGGTGAAACCGGGTGAAATGGATCGGTACGTCGGGCCCCAATTCGCCGACGATCCAGTTGGAAAGCTCCCGAAGCATCGGTTCCGAGTCATTCAGGGTTGGCACCACCAGGTTAACGATCTCGAGGTGGACTCCACTCTGGGAGATCTGCTTGATCGAGCGCAGGACCGGTCCCAGATGGGCACCGCAGACCTCCCGGTAAAAGTCCTCGCCGTAACCCTTCAGGTCGATCTTGATGCCGTCGAGGACTTCGCACATCTCGGCAAGCGGTTCTTCAGCCATGAACCCGCAGCTCACCAGGACGGATGCCATTCCTCTCTTGCGGGCCTTCCGGGCGATGTCCGTGAGGTACTCAATGAACACAGTCGGTTCGTTGTAGGTGAACGCGATCACCGGGGTCTTTCGATCCCTGGCGGCCGAAACGACCAGGTCGGGCGGGGTGAAAGACACGCTGTAGTCCTCGGGGCTGGACTGGGAAAGTTCCCAGTTCTGACAGAATTTGCAGCGAAGCGGACACCCGGTTGTGGCCAGAGAGAAGGCCATCGCGCCGGGAAGGAAGTGGTAGAAGGGCTTCTTCTCAATGGGATCAACGTGGACTGCGGCGGGGCGGCCGTAAACCAGGCTTCTCAGTTTGCCTCCGACGTTCATGCGGGATCGACACATCCCGCGTTCACCTTCGAAGATCAGGCACTGGCGTGCACAGAGTTGGCACTGCACGGGATGCTCCTTGTGATCGTGGGCCGTCTGAAGATTGATGCCGTCGCCCGGGTCGTGACAGCCGCGGCAGGAGGACGGGGCATCTCCGGGGGCAATCCAGTAACGTGCCTCGGGCGCGTTTCTGAGGATCTCGAAGATTGTTTCGGGTGTCGATCCAGACTTCGTCGCCGCCCTGGCCAAGACGTGTCCGGGCAACATCGTAGCGAGACAGGTGGCACAGGTAGCCGGAACCAGTGCCTCCAGAAACTCTCGACGGGTGTGCCACCCGGCCGGCCGGGGTTCCTCTCCCTTCGACTTCGAATCCACGACTCGCGCTCCGTTCCCAAGCCGCCCGGTGTAACGGTCAGGCACCTCATCAGCGAAGCTCCGTTACCGGGGCACTTGGTCTGATCTACACTGACCAGCATAGATGAGGGACTCTGAGGCCGTCAACGCAGGTCGGACGAGCCCGCTGGAAGGACGCCCCCGGGCTAGCGGGGCAAGCCGACCTTTCATTTTGTCTTCATACATGCGTTGGTCTGCAGTCCGGAGGAGGTCCGCTGCGCTGTTCAGTTCCGGCAAGTAGAGAGCGTACCCGAACATCAGTTGCACGCTCGCGTTCGCAAGCACTGCCTTCCCGTCACCATCCAGCACCTCGTTGAAGCTCCGAAACCGGAGCCGAAAGTCCATTACGCCCGCGCGGCGGTCGCCAGTTTCGGTCTATAATCCCACTGGGAGTATCGGTTTGTCCTCGAAGCCAAGCACCTTCTATCACCAAATCCACCTGGAAATCCTGCCCCAACCGGACGATCGGACGTGCGGCCCGACCTGCCTTCACGGAATTTATGGGCACTACGGGAAGGAAGTCGAACTGGGCGAATTGATCCACGAGATTGAACAGTTGGAGGGTGGAGGAACCGTTGCTGTTACCCTGGGTAATCACGCCCTTCGGTCAGGGTTTGACGCCACAATTTACACGTACAATCTGCAGCTTTTTGACCCCACCTGGTTCAGCGACCTTTCGGTTCGGCTGATTGATAAACTGGGTCAGCAGGAGAGGGTCAAGTCGGGGCGAAAGCTAAGAAAGATCATGTCGGAGTACCAGTCGTTCCTTGAAGAGGGAGGAATTGTTCGATTCGAGGACTTGACAGCTGACTTGCTGCAACGGATTCTGTCCCAAGGTACTCCGATTTTGACTGGCTTGAGTGCCACCTATCTGTACAACTGTTCGCGTGAGATCGATGATGACTATGACGATGTCCGCGGGGAACCGGCCGGCCACTTTGTGATTCTTTGCAGCTTTCTCGGTTCACAGCATAAGGTGCGTATCGCTGATCCGCTTCATCCTAACCCGCTTTTCAACTCGCAGTTCTACGACATGGATATCAATCGGGTGATTTCTTCAATCCTGCTGGGGACGCTCACTTACGACGCGAACCTCCTCGTGATCACCCGTCGGGAGGTGCCGTAGGCGGTGAGCAATGCGATCCTGGTAGTTCAAAACCCGGCAAACTGGACCTTGGATATCCCCGGTGTTGAGATCATCTCGGCCCGATCCTACCTGACCAACCCTGAATTTAGCCGTGTCCGTCGGTTAAAGGTGTTCAACCTGTGTCGGAGCTACCGGTACCAGAGTCTGGGCTACTACGTCTCCCTACTGGCGCAGGCCCGGGGCCACAAGCCGATCCCCACCGTCGCCACGATTCAGGACTTGAAGACACAGGCAATTTTCCGGGCGATTTCCGACGATCTTGATGAAATCATACAGCGAAGTCTGAGACCGATCCGGTCGTCCGAATTCGTTTTGAGCATTTACTTCGGCAAGAACGTTGCCAAGCGTTATGACCGACTGAGCAGGAGCTTGTTCCGATTGTTCGAGGCTCCTTTGCTGCGGGCCAAGTTCCGATTCAGTGACGAGTGGGAACTCAGGGATCTGAGCCTGATCGGGGTCAGCGAAGTGCCGCAGGACCATCGTTCATTTGTAGCAGACGCCGCCCAGGAATACCTCTCCGCACCGGGAATTCGCGTTCCGCGAAAGACGGCGACCCGTTACGACCTTGCCATTCTCTGGGACCCATCTGCGGGTCCTACCGCCTCCAACGAGAGAGCGATCCGCCGCTTTGTCTCAGCTGCCGAGGATCTTGGCTTTTCGGTTGAGATAATCACCCGGGAGGACTTCGGGCGTTTGGCAGAGTTCGACGCACTCTTCATTCGAGACACCACCAACGTCAATCACTACACGTATCGTTTCTCCAGACGAGCAAGCGCTGAAGGCCTCGTCGTGATTGACGACCCGGATTCAATCCTGCGATGTACGAACAAGGTTTACCTGGCCGAGTTGCTTGTTCGGCATGGTATTCCAGTGCCGCGTACCCTCGTGGTCAGCCGCAGCGCTCCCGGGCAGGTTGCCGACGCCCTTGGGTTCCCCTGTATTCTCAAGCAGCCGGACAGTTCATTTTCACAAGGGGTCTCCAAGGCGGAAACGCCCCAAGAACTGCAGACGCAGCTGGATCGCCTCCTCGACCGATCTGAACTTGTAATTGCTCAGGAATTCGTGCCCACCGCCTTCGACTGGCGTGTCGGGATCATCAACCGCGAACCGATCTATGTCTGCCGGTATCATATGGCACGCAGGCACTGGCAAATAATCAAATCTGCGGGAGAGGGTCGGAGTGAGTACGGTCGGGTTGAAGCGGTGCCAATTGAAGAGGCCCCGGCACTCGTGGTGGGCACGGCCCTGAAAGCGGCTGGTTTGATAGGTGACGGATTCTATGGAGTCGACTTGAAGGAGATCGGCGACAAAGCTGTTGTTATCGAGGTGAACGACAACCCGAGTGTGGATGCTGGCTACGAAGATGCGCTTCTCAAGGATCAGCTTTACACGAAAATCCTGTCCGTTTTCAGTTCCCGGTTGGACCGCCTTAAAGGAGTCGCCTCTTGACGTCTCCCCTCGGCCTTTTCCAGGGCTTTGGTGTCGAACTCGAGTACATGATCGTCCGCAGCGCCGAACTCTCGGTGGCCCCTGTTTCCGACGAACTGCTGAAGGCGGTAGCCGGCAGTTACGTGTCCGAAGTCGAACTTGGCCCGGTCGCCTGGTGCAACGAACTCGTGCTTCATGTTATTGAGTTGAAGACCAACGGGCCCTCTGCAACGCTGGACGGTCTGGACGCTCAGTTCCAGGCGGGGGTTGAACAGGCAAATTCGATTCTGGCGGAATGGGGTTGCTGTCTTATGCCGACTGCTATGCACCCCTGGATGAATCCCATTGTGGAGGCCTCCCTGTGGCCGCATGAGTACAGCCCGGTATATGAATCGTACAACCGGATTTTTGGATGCCAAGGCCACGGATGGTCGAACCTGCAAAGCCTTCACATGAACCTCCCTTTCGGGGACGACCAGGAGTTTGGTCGCCTCCATGCGGCGATTCGTCTGGCGCTGCCCATCATTCCGGCCCTGGCGGCGAGTTCTCCGATTGTGGACGGCAGAGTCACCGGGTTGGCGGACAACCGCCTCTCCTTTTACCGGACGAATCAGCGACGGGTTCCCTCGATCACCGGTTTGGTGATTCCGGAGGCCGTGTTTACTCCCGACGAGTATCAAAACCGGATACTGTCTCGAATCTACCGGGACATCTCCCCCCATGACCCGGAAGGGATTCTGCAGTTCGAATGGCTCAACTCGCGGGGAGCAATCCCGAGGTTTGACCGCAACGCGATCGAGATTCGCGTCCTCGATATCCAGGAGTCCCCGACGGCGGACCTGGCCGTCTATCGTCTGATCGTGGAGCTCCTGGAGGGTCTGGTGGAGGAGCGTTGGTCAACCTGGGCTTCCCAGCAGGATTGGGAGATTCCACCGCTTCTGGAGATTCTCGAAGGAACTGTTCGGCAGGGCGGGCAGTATGTGATCGGAAATATTGACTACCTGGAAGCCCTTGGCGTGGGCGACAAAGGGCCATTGAGGGCCCGCGATTTATGGAGAGCCATATTCGAAGGAGTCGCCGACCGGCTGGATAACGCTGCGGCTGAAGAAATCGGGGCCCTGATCTCAGTGGAGACCCTCGCAGAGCGCATCGTCGCCGCGCTCGCAGGCAACAGCAGCCGCGAGGCGATCTCCCGAGTGTACCTCCGGCTTGCCACTGCCCTGGCAAAGGGAGAACTCTTCGATGCGCGACTTGCCCCTCGTCATTAGCTGTGAACACGGTGGCAACGAAGTTCCTGAAGAATTTCAATATCTGTTCGCGGGCAGAAGGGAGCTCCTTGAGAGCCACCGTGGCTTTGATCCGGGTGCGGCGGAGTTGGCTGAGTCGCTCAGTTCGGCGCTGTCCTGCTCTTGTCTGATCGCGAGAACGACTCGACTTCTGGTCGACCTTAACCGGTCTCTTCGACACCGGGGGCGCTTCTCTGAGGTGACCCGACCGCTGCCCGAAAGTCTCAAAGAAAGAGTTTCAGGCATCTACTACGTACCCTACCGGTCTCGCGTGGAGGCAATCCTCCGGGAAGTCCAGGAGAGGCTGGGACAGGTAGTTCACGTCTCTGTCCATTCATTCGTTCCGGAGCTGAACGGAGTGGTCCGAAATGCTGATATTGGAGTGCTTTACGATCCGAGTCGCCCGCTGGAAAAGAGACTGGCCGATGCCTGGATCGACTCCTTGCGGTTAGGGGCCCTGCCGGTCAGACTCCGGCGGAATTATCCTTACCGAGGGACCGCAGACGGGTTCGTGGTCACCCTCAGGAAGGAACTGGGTAACAGGTACGTGGGAATCGAAATCGAGGTCAACCAGGATTGGCTGCTGAGACGGATGCCCGACATGCCGGAATTCCGGCGAGTGCTTGCGGAAGGACTGAGGAATTCGTTGATCTGGGTGTTCCAGTGAATGATGGAAGCGCGACTCCGAGCGTAAATAGAAGATTACCCGATTTGCGGCGGTCCCAGGACGGCCTCAAAAGGATCGTATTCTACGGTCTCCTGGCAGGTGCTGCCGCCCTGGTTCCGATTCCGCTTCTGGATGACTGGATATTCAACTGGGTCCGGCGACGCATGTTCGTGGAACTCCTGCGAGAGCGGAGGGCAGTAGCGAGCCGTACCGGGCTGCGCATTCTTGCCGGTGAACGGGACGGGATGCAGGCGGGGGCATGCCTCTACAAGTTCTTCTTTCTCGCCGTCATCCTGCCGATACGCTTTCTGGGGGCTCTCCTCAAGGGGATCTTCCGAAAGATCCTCTTCTTCCTTGCCGCCAAGCAAGCCGCCGACTGGGCTTCCAGGGCCTTTCATGAGGGCTATCTTCTGCGCTACGCGCTGAGATCCGTCGAACAGGACCCGGTTATTCCCGACGCCCGGGCGCGTCACATAAGGGCGCGGATGCGGATGGTCCTCAGGGAAACGAATCGCTCTCCAATCTGGGGGATATTCTCGGGCGTATTCCAGATGCACACCGCGATATTGAAGCGGGCGGCTGCCGTGCTTACGCGGATCTGGCGGCGCGGAGAGAACGCTGGAACTGGGACGGAATCTTCCGGTGCCGACGACCTGCGGGCGGAGCGAACGCTGTTGGATGATCTCG
The DNA here is from genome assembly GCA_963777605.1 of uncultured Acidobacteriota bacterium. Taxonomy (GTDB): domain Bacteria; phylum Acidobacteriota; class UBA6911; order RPQK01; family JAPXNP01; genus CAVZRV01. The sequence continues at coordinate 511,733 of CAVZRV010000010.1, read as the reverse complement.
TCAACCGCACAATGGATGTTCTGGGCGGTGAGAGCCAATACCTCGAATCGCTCGAGAGGCGCTATGACGCCACTGGAACCAGCGCCTGAAGAATCAATTGAGAGGGACGGCCGGTACAGCCGAAAGCAGGCTGAGGCTTTGGGTCCCAAACAGTTCCTGGGCACAGAAAGAACTGCTCGAGCGAAGGATGATGTATCCACCCACCTGGTCACCCGATGCCTGGACCAGGTTGGAGAGCACATCGGCAATCGGCGAACCCGCGATTAGGCCGGCCAGAAGCAGCAACATTCGTTTCATTGTGCCACCCGCGATTAGCCCCCCCATGTCCCCTCAGTGAAGGGGAGCCGTTCCGCATATTCCAGTGTACGCGCGGGGTCTGAAAGGAGTCTCGGTTTCTACCCGCCAACCCCCAGCGGAGAGAAGTAGAGCATTACCATGGCGATGATCGTCAGGATGATGATTGTGTGGATGACCTCGGTCTTTCCCCAACTCGCACGGGAGCGCTGCCTGTCTTCCGCCACGGTCGTCGAGTACGTCAGACCGGCGAGTTTTCCTTCGGGAGGTGCCGCCGAGAGGAGGCTCACAACCACCATCACGGCAACCGAAAATGCAAAAAGAAGAGGTGCAAAGTAGAGGAAGTTCACTTCCGCGAGCCACTTCACGATGCCGGTCGTCGAGTCCCGGAAGACTTCGACCGTCAACTTGGTCATGCCCACTGCAAACCCGCCGATCAGCGCGGTGAGGGCCCCTTTTCCGTTGATTCGTTTCCAGAAGAGGCCGAGCAGAAAGACGGCGGTGATCGGGGGAGCGATGTAGGCCTGGACGTTCTGAAGGTACTGGTAGAGAGAAGCTGAGAAGTTGCGAAGGATCGGAATCCAGAGAATGCCGAGTCCCACCACCACGATCGTGGCGATGCGGCCGACCCGAACCAGGGTTGCCTCGGTAGCGGTGGGGTGCAGTTTCTTGTAGATGTCCATCGTAAACAGGGTGGAACACCCGTTGAAAACGGCCGCCAGCGAACTCATCAGCGCTGCCAGCAGACCGCCCGCAACGAGACCCCGCACGCCGAACGGCAGGAGCGCCTTGACCATGGTTGGGAAGACCTGATCGGGGGAATCGTATTGAAGTTGACCGGTGCTCTTTAGGGCATAGGCGATGATGCCGGGGATCATGAAGATGAAGAAGGGGGCCAGCTTCAGGTAGGCAGCCCAGATCGTGCCCCTGCGGGCGTTGGTTTCGTCTTTCGCGGCCAGCGTCCGCTGAACGATGCACTGATCAGTACACCAGTACCAGATGCCGACAATCGGAGATGCCAGCACAAGGCCGAGCCAGGGAAACTCCGAGCCAAGCGGCGGGAACATGTTGAGCTTCTCCGCTCCGACGATGGACACGACCTTTCCCCATCCGCCAATCTTGATCAGTCCCATGGCAGCGACGGTGATCGAGCCGACCAGCAGAACGGCCGTGTGCATGGTGTCGGTGTAAACAACCGCTCGCAGTCCCCCAAATGCGGTGTAGAGACCGGTCACGATGACAACGATGAGAGCGCCGGTCCAGAAATCGATCCCCATCAGGGTCTCAAAGACCACCGCTCCCGCGTAGACGGTCACGGAGACTTTGGTCAGGACGTAGGCGACCAGAGAAATCACTGAGAGAAACCATCGGGCCTGCGGAGAGTAGCGAAGTTCGAGGAACTCCGGCATGGTGAATACCCGGCTGCGCAAGTAGAAGGGAACGAAAACCCAGCCCAGGAGGAGAACGGCCCACGAATGCAATTCGTAATGGGCCAGGGCGACCCCGCTGTTGGCCCCGGTACTGGCAAGTCCCACGATGTGTTCCGAACCGATATTGGAGGCGAAGATCGAAGCGCCGATTACGTACCAGCCCATGTGCCGGCTGGCAAGAAAATAGTCGGCAGTATCCTTCTGGCCCCGCCTGACCACCCACCAGGCGATTGCCCCGATTGCAGCGAAGTAGATCGCAATGATCATCCAGTCGAGCGCATGGAACGAATTCATCTCTCCACCCCTCAGTCGAACCGAACGTTGAATCCCGAATCTTGGGAATTATAGACAAACCGACTGGAAAATCAGAGGAGAAATCAGGGTTCTCGAGCGGCGGCAACCGCTTCTTCGAGTTCTTGCACCAGAGCCTGAACGGCGATCAGGCCGATGCCCGTTTGACCTCCTGTGTCCCTATATAATTCGAATCACTATGACGATGTCTAACTCACTCGCAACGTATCGGTGGAGGTTGCTTTTGGTGCCTCGAAGCGGTATTTCAGGAACTGAGCGGCGTTGAGAAGGTGGTCTCAGGCTATGCCGGAGGTCGGGTCAAAAACCCTGCCTACCGGGAAGTTTGCTCGGGATTAACAGGACATGCGGAGGTGGTTCAGATAACATTCAACCCGGATGAAGTGAGTTTTCGGAGCCTGCTCGAGGTGTTCTTTGCGATCCATGATCCCACGACGCTGAATCGTCAGGGAGCGGATGTGGGGACCCAGTATCGATCGATCATCCTCTGCCACGACGAAGAGCAGGAGCAGACCGCGCGGGAGGTCATTGAGAAGCTAAAGACGCAAGGTGTCTATTCGGGCCCGATTGTTACCGAGGTGGTTCCTCTTCAAGTTTTCTATCCTGCCGAGGACTACCATCAGAACTACTTTCGGGATAATCAATCGCAGCCGTATTGCCAGGTTGTGGTTGCTCCGAAGCTGAAGTAAATTTAGAAGCCTTTTCGCGGACCGCTCCCGGTCGGAGTAGCGGTTCGCCGCGGGAAGAGGGTGAATATTGTGGAGAGATGAGTCACTCGGTCGATTATCCGCTGCCCCGGAGGTCGACATCGTGGTCGTTGGGGGTGGTGCTACCGGACTTGGAGTCGCCGTCGAGGCAGCCTCTCGAGGCTATCGCACGGTCCTTTTTGAACAACACGATTTCTGCAAGGGAACATCCAGCCGAAGCACGAAGCTGGTTCATGGAGGAGTTCGCTACCTGGCCCAGGGTAACGTTTCCCTGGTCAGAGACGCACTTCACGAGAGGGGCCTGCTGCTCCGCAATGCCCCTCACCTTGCCCAGCGGCTCCCGATGGTGGTCCCCACCTACCGCCGATGGCAGCTCGGCTACTACGGGATCGGGCTCAAAGCGTACGATTTCCTGTCCGGGAAACTTGGACTTGGAAAGACCCGGATTCTTGGTGCCGGCGGCGTCGTCGAGCGCCTCGCGACGGTCCGAAAATCGCGGCTTCGTGGCGGAGTCCTGTTCTACGACGGCCAATTCGACGATGCGCGGTTGGGAATTTCTCTCCTTCAGACTCTCGAAGAGCAGGGAGGTACCGGGTCTCAACTACTGCGCCGTTCGCGAGTTGCTCGTGGAGAGGGGTGAAGTCCGGGGCGTCGCCGTCGAGGATCGGCTTTCGGGCGCCCAACTCGAGATCCGGTCCCGAATCGTGATCAATGCAACTGGAGCGTTCGCAGATCACCTGCGTCACATGGCCGATCCCTCCGCTCGACCGAGAATATCGGCCAGCCGCGGATCGCACGTCGTGCTCGACAGGCGATTTCTTCCAGGAGAGACCGCGCTGCTGGTCCCCAAGACCGATGACGGGAGAGTCCTGTTTGCCATTCCCTGGCACGATCGGGTGGTGGTGGGAACCACCGATGTCCCGGTAACGGATGTCGAACTGGAGCCGGCTCCCTCGGCCGAAGAAGTGGATTTCATCCTGGCCCATGTCGGGCGATACCTGGAGATGCAGCCCAGTCGCAGTGATGTCCTGAGTGTCTTCGCCGGTCTGCGGCCCCTGGTCGGACACGGCGAAGGAGGCGGCGAACGCACCTCTGTTCTTTCCCGCGACCATGTTGTCGAAGTCCTGGGAAAGCGGATGATCTCGGTTCTGGGTGGAAAGTGGACGACGTATCGGAAGATGGCGCAGGACGCCGTTGAACGGGCGATCGAAATCGGACCGCTGGCCCCCTCCCGTTCGGTGACCGCCGAAATGAAGATCCACGGTGCGGATTCAAGCCCGGACGGCGGGATTGAGCGGTGCTACGGGAGCGATCGCCCGGCCCTCGAGCGCCTGGTCGAAGAGGACCCGGAACTTGGAGAACCACTGCATGCCCGGTTGCCCTATCGGAAGGTGTCGGTGGTCTGGGGTGCCCGGCAGGAATCGGCCCGGACCCTGGAAGACATCATGGCCCGGCGAACCCGCGCCATCCTGCTCGACGCCAAAGCCAGCGAAGAAGCGGCGCCGGCAGCGGCTCGACTGCTGGCTCGGGAACTGGGTCAGGACAAGGCATGGGAAGAGAATCAGCTCCAGGAATTCAGCCGCTTTGCTGCGCGGTACCAGCTGAGGTGACCTATACCCAGTCGAGGGTGCGTTTGATGGCCTTCTTCCATCCCTGGTACCGCTCGTCGCGGAGGTCTTTACTCCATTGGGGATCCCACTGCCGGTCTTTCTGCCACTTATGGCGGAGTTCGTCGGTGTCCTTCCAGACGCCAACGGCCATCCCAGCGGCGTAGGCCGCCCCGAGCGACGTGGTTTCCGAGATCCGGGGGCGGACCACCGAAACGCCCAGAATGTCGGCCTGAAGTTGCATCAGGGTGTTGTTGGCAACGGCGCCGCCGTCCACGCGGATCACTTCGAGGTCCAGGCCGGCGTCTTCCCGCATGGCCTCGACGACGTCCCGCGTCTGGAAGCAGATCGCTTCGAGGGTGGCCCGGGCGATGTGGCCCCGGTTGACGAAGCGGGAAAGTCCGACGATGGCGCCTCGGGCATCCGAACGCCAATAGGGCGCGAACAGGCCCGAGAAGGCGGGAACGAAGTAGATCCCCCCATTGTCGGGAACCGAGTTTGCCAGGGTTTCGATCTCCGCCGCGGATCCGATCAGCCCGATCTGGTCTCGGAGCCACTGTACGGCCGAGCCGGTTACCGCGATCGAACCCTCGAACGCGTATACGGGATCCTGGTTTGCCCACTGGTAGCAGACCGTCGTCAGGAGGCCGGAACCAGAGGCGACCGGCTTTTTCCCCAGGTTAAGAAGCATGAAGTTTCCCGTCCCGTAGGTGTTCTTGGCCTCGCCCGGGGTGAAACATACCTGGCCGACAGTGGCGGCCTGCTGGTCTCCCAGGATCCCTGCAACCGGGACTCCTGCGGGCATCAAGTCGCCACGGGTTTCCCCGTAGAACGTCGAAGATGGCTGAATCCGGGGAAGAATCTCACGCGGTATCTGGAAGAGTTCAAGCAGTTCGTCATCCCAGTCGAGGGTCTCCAGGTCCATCAGCATGGTTCGGCTGGCATTGGTCACGTCGGTCGCATGAACTCCGCCGTCGGGACCCCCGGTGAGGTTCCAGAGCAGCCACGAGTCGATATTTCCGAAAACCAGTTCCCCGGCCGAGGCGGCTTCGGCCAAAGCGGGATTCTGTTCCATGAGCCAGCGGATTTTGCCCGCCGAAAAGTAGGTCGCCGGGACCAGCCCCGTCCGGCTTCGAATCAGGTCGGCGCCCGGAGTGGCTGCCACACGGTTGATCATGTCGGCGTTTCTGGTGTCCTGCCAGACGATTGCGTTGCTCCACGGAGCCCCTGACTTCGGGTTCCAGAGGACGGTCGTTTCCCGCTGGTTTGTGAGGCCGATGGCACGGATTTCCCGGGCCTGGATTCCCGCGGCTGCGATCGATTCAGCGACGACCTCCCGGGTCCGGTCGATGATCTCGACAGGATCGTGTTCGACCCAGCCGGCCTGGGGCATGATCTGCCGGTGCTCTTTCTGGGCTCGCGAGACCTCCGCTCCCGAGTCATCGAATATCATGAATCGTGTACTGGTTGTTCCCTGATCGATTGCTCCAATGAAGTCAGCCATGATGTGATTTTCGGCGGTTGGGGACCGATTTTCAAACGTGCGGGCGTCTTTCCCGTCTGATTTCGTAAAAATGGGTCAGCTCAGAATCCGATCAGGGCATAGAGGAGTGCTCCCGTGATTCCCCCGAGCACCGGTGCGAGGACCGGAATCCAGGAGTAGCCCCAATCGGAATCACGTTTTCCGGGAATCGGCAGGAGGGCGTGCATGATCCGGGGACCGAGGTCGCGAGCCGGGTTGATGGCATACCCGGTGGGACCGCCGAGGCTGAGGCCGATCCCCCAGACCAGGAACCCGACGATCAGAGGCTGGATCGCTCCGCTGTAGACGACCGAGAGGTCGAAATTCTCGGGGGAAGTGAGCGCCTGCACGTTGTCTCCGATTGCCAGAATGCCGAATAGCAGGACGGCCGTCCCGATGAACTCAGACAGGAAATTGGCGCCCGTACTGCGGATGGCCGGGATGGTCGAGAATATGCCGAGCTTCGCGTCGCTATCGTCAGTCACTCCCCAGTGGGGAAGGTACGCAAGCCAGACGACCGCTGCCCCGGCCATCGCTCCCAGCAGTTGGGAAAGAATGTATGCAGGGACTTCGCCCCAGGGAAACGATCCGATCGCGGCCAGGGAAATCGTGACCGCCGGGTTGATGTGGGCTCCACTGATTCGGCCAACCGAGTAAACCGCGAGGGCCACAGCCAACCCCCACCCTGTGGTAATCACGATCCACCCGGAGTCCTTGCCCTTCGATCGAGCCAGGCAGACGTTGGCGACGGCGCCGTCCCCGAGGATAATCAACAACATCGTTCCCGCAAACTCGGCAAGGTAAGTGTCCATCTGGTCCTTTCCTGGTGCAGGAGCCGCGAAACTCCTGCCGGCTTCATGATCGATTGATCCGTCGGAGGGTCCAACTCCAGCTTCACCTGGACCCAAAACGGGCGCTGTCCCCGATAACTCTACGGATTTTTCCGCGACTGTCCAGCCGTTTGTTGCTCGCTCCGATTTGAGTCGGCGCACCGCTGTTTGAGGGGATGGATCACCCGAGTTCCACCGCGTCCGAGGGGAGGGCATCGAACCGATGCCTTGCCAATTCCTGGTCGGATGGTGGGGAAATGGCGGTTGAGATCACAAACCCCGTCCGGGGCGGTTGATATGATTCCCGCGACGCATGTGAGACAGAGATCATGCATGGGGGCTATCGTATGTTGAGATTTCTGAAGTTCTCGGTTCTGCTGCTGTTTTTTGGTCTCGCGTTTGGGCAGGCAGTCGAGAAGCAATGGGAACGGATCGGTCTGCAGAAAGTCAACCGGTCGCCGGAGAGAGACTCCTTTTCGGTCGGCAGGGACGATAACTACCAGGCCATCCGCATCCGGGCCGTTGGTGGCGCGATCGTCATTGAGGAGTGGATTCTCGAGTATCGAGACGGAAGGTCTCAGCACGTTGGGTTCTTTGGGCTGGTACCCGCGGACCGCGACATGCCGCCTGTCCCGCTTCGCCGGGGGCTGAAAAAAGTGCGGTTCCGCTACCGGGCGGCGGAAGCCTCGAAGCACACGCGAATGGAACTGCAAGGCCGGTAGCAGGACAAGGGGCTATGGGACGCATGGGAAAAAGGACTTCATAGGACATGGAACCTATTGCTCGGCGGAATTTCACGAGTCCCATGTCCCATACATCCTATTCTTCCTCTTCCTCACCACCTGACCCTCACTCCAGTTTCACGGTTTTACCTTCCCGCGCCGAGCGAATGGCGGCATCGAGGATTCGTGCCACCGATACATTCAACTCGAGGGATGAGAGGTCGTTTGGCGAGACCTTGACCTCACCCGCCACGACAGCCCGCAGGTACTCGAACGGGTTGGAGAAGGGCGCCAGGGTAACCCGGTAGTTGAGGGGTTGGTTGTCGTCGCCGAGACGGGCGCTCATTTGCCGGCCGTCGAGGGCTGACAGGTAGCCTTTGGTGCCGTAGATCTCGATGTCTTTCCGGTTGAACGGCCAGTTCCATGACGCCTGCAGGATTGCCTGGGTTTCGGGGTAGGCGAGGACGATGGTAGCTTCGTCGTCAACCAGCGGATAGATCTCAGGCTTGAGTTGCTGGGTTACCGCAGTGACCGTGCTGGGAAGACGCCCGTTGAGCAGCCAGAGCGTGAGATCGACTCCGTAGCACCCAAAATCAACCAGTGCGCCCGCGCCGTTCAGCGCCGGGTCGGTCAGCCAGGAGAGAAACTCTGGGCCGACGCCGATCTCCTGCGGCCCCTGGTGGCCGTCGTGAACGACGATTTTGCGCAGCGTGCCGAGTTCCTGCTGCTCGCGAACCCGGCGATCGATCTCTGCGGTGGTCGCGTACCAGGTGGTCTCGTAGTTGGTCAGCACCTGGATCCCATTGGTCTTTGCCAGAAATTGAATCCGGGCAGCATCACTGGCCGAAAACGCGAGTGGCTTTTCGACCATGACGTCGATGCCCCTCGGCGCGCACGCTTCGACGATATCGACGTGCCGGGCGATCGGGTTGAATGCCGCAACCGCCTCGGGGTGAGTCTCGTCGAGAAGGCTGAGGAGGTCGTCGAAGAAGAGCTTTTCCGGAAGGTCGTACCGCTTTGAGGCTTGGGTCCGGAGTTCCGCGTCGGGTTCGTAGATCCCGACGATTTCAACGGGCAGTTCGGATATCCTCGAGAGCAGTCCGTGAACGTGCCCGTGCTTGAGTCCGGCTACGGCGAGACGCAGGGGAGCAGCCCCGAAAGCAGGGGCAACGCAGGAGCAGGCAAGTAACAGAACAATCGTCATCCAGAGGCGTCGTTTCCTCATCATGGTTCCTCCGTTGAGGTCGTCCGGGATTCAGGGGTCCCGGAGGGTGAAGTCCCCTTCGAGCGGGACAGGAATTGGTCTACCCATCCTTCCAATTTAAGGTAAAAGAGTTCCGCTGCAAGCCGGTTTCCTTCGCGATTCCAGTGAGTGTCGTTCGACAGATACAGACTCCAGCCACGTTCGTGGGCAAGTCGGAATGGCCCCGTGAGGTCGAAGCGGGTGATTTCGCCTCTCCTGGAGAGCGCAGCCAGGAGTTCCTGGGGGCGGTTCCAATCGAAGCTCGACGAGTCCCGGCCTTCCGAGTGGGCCACAAAGTCGCGTAATTGGCCGCTGATCTGGGCGCGATCGGGGAAAATCGACAAAATAAAGCGGCTGCCGTGTTCATGAACAAATCTCGCCAGCTCGCGGATGGCCCGCTCGATGTATTCCACGTTACCCCGATATTGGGCTTCCCGTTTCGGGTCGCAGAACTCGAAGCGAAGTCGAAGTGACTCAGCGTAGCCCGGAGATGGAGTTGAGAACGTCGAGGGCCTGGTGACAGGGCTTCGGTCGACGATCTCGGGGAAGTCGTCCAGAGAGGCTTGCGACCTTCGCCCGGCGGCAGCAAGCAGGTCCTTCCGGTGTTCCCACCAGGCCGCCTGGTACTCGGTGAACCCTTTGATGAAGTTGAGCACGCGGCTGCGCAGGAGAAAGGGACGGCCAAAAACCACTGTGTAGAAATCCCGGTTCAGAAAGACGTCCGTAGGGACCCCCGCGAAGACGATGCGTCGCCGGTTGGGAAGAGCATCATAGAAGTCGTTCCCGGCGAAGAAACCGAGAACCACCAGGTCGGGATGGTAACGGGCCCCGAATTTGCGGTACAGGGCCAGTTGCTCCCCCGTGTGGGTCATGGAATAGCCCGCACTGATTACCTCTACCCGGTCGGGTCCAAACCGGCTTTCGAAAAGGGCTTCGAGGACTGCCGTGTAATTCTCGGTTTGGCCGCCCATCCAGTTGAAGGAGTCGCCCAGAAAAAGGATGCGGCAGGTTCCCGGTGTCCGCTCTTCGGGATAGTCACGGTCGTTGAATCCGTACTGGTTTGCCTGGTCGTTGCCATAGACGGCGTAAGGACGTACCCGGAAACCCAGGTCGGGGTCGAAAACGTAGAAGGACCTACGGAAGACCTGAGGTTCAAAAGTAAACAGCAGTGCCTCGAGGAGCAGAAATGAAGCGGCTGAGGCCAGGCCGACACGGAGGCCGACCTTGAGGAAGGGCTTGAGTTTGGAAAATTGCATCGACAACCGCTGACCAACTCTTTCATTCCCCGCAGTCGAGTCGGGGGCGTAACCATTCGATTCTGACCTTTTTAGCCGGTTGCCATCAAGTTGACGCCCGGTCGGATCGTTTGGACGATTGACCCGGCCCGACAGTCTCCATAGGATGCCGGGGGAACACAGGAAGGGAAGAGAATCATGTTCAGAAGTGGATTGTGGGTTACCCGGGTGTGGATGAGTTTCGTCGTGTTGACCGCTACGGCAGGGGTTTTGCAAGGGGCCGGTGAGTGGCAATGGCGGACTGAATCTCCAAGGCAGCATGGTCTCGACCGGGTTCGCCTTGATGAGGCTTGTCGCGGGCTGGCCGATCGTGGCACGAAGAGCTTCCTGGTGGTGCGGGACGGGGTCATCGTCTACGAGTGGTATTCTCCCGGCAGCGGGCCGGACAAGCCCCATTACACTGCGTCCCTGGCCAAGGCTCTGGTCGGCGGGATGTCGCTCCTGGTGGCTCTCAGCGACGGGCTTGTTTTTCCCGACGACCCGGCCTGGCGCTACATTCCGGCCTGGCGGGGAGATCCGCAGAAGTCATTGATCACCCTGCGCCAACTGGCCACGCACAGTTCCGGGATTGAAGATGCGGAAGAAGGTGGAATCTCGCATATGGATCTGCCGGGCTGGAAAGGCGCTTTTTGGAGGAAGGATCCCGACCCCTTCACTCCGGCTATCTACCAGGCCCCTGTGATCTTTCCGCCTGGAACCGGCTATGCGTACAGCAACCCCGGGATGGGTGCCCTCGCCTATGCCGTGACCGCGAGCCTGCTGCACCAGGGTCCGCCCGACATAAGGACACTGCTGAAGGATCGTATAATGGAGCCGATTGGGATGAATCCGGAGGACTGGTCGATCGGCTACGGGCAGACCTACCGGCTCGATGGGCTCTCTCTCGTCCCCGATTGGGGAGGCGGCTCTTTCACGGCGCGTGCCGTGGCCCGCGTTGGGCTCCTGATGCTCCAACGGGGCAACTGGAATGGACGGCAACTGGTCGATCCTTCGTGGGTGGATGCGGTGACCGAGTACGCGGGAACGCCGATTCCCGAGCGGCCCGCAGGCAATCCTCAGCCGGGCTCGGGGCTCGGCTGGTGGACCAACCAGGACTCGGTCTGGCCCAAGGTGCCGAAGGATGCCTTCGCTGGAGCCGGAGCGGGCCAGCAGGTTCTGCTTGTCGTGCCGAGCCTGGGCCTGGTCGTGGTGAGGAACGGAGACCTGGTCGAGGAGCCGGGTCTCGGTTTCTGGGGCGGCATCGAGAAGTACGTCTTCAACCCGGTAATGGATTCGGTCAAGGGCTTCTCCCCGGGAAAGGGACTCGCCGAGACCGCACCCTATGCCCCGAGTCCGATCATTGCCCGGATCCGGTTCGGGACACGTTCTTCGATCGAGCGCAGGGCCGAAGGATCAGACAACTGGCCTCTGACCTGGGCGGGCGACGACAACCTGTACACGGCCTATGGAGACGGGTGGGGCTTTGAACCGAGGCTGCCCGGGGAAGAAAAGCTGAGTCTGGGCCTGGCCAGGGTCCTCGGTCTCCCGAACGATTTCCAGGGAATCAACATCCGTTCTCAGACCGGCGAGCAACGAGGGCAAGGAGCGGCCGGCAAGAAGGCCTCCAGCCTGCTGTCGGTCAACGGCCGTCTCTACATGTGGGCCCGCAACGCGGAAAACGCGCAGTTGGCCTGGTCAGACGACCACGGCATGACCTGGTCCTGGAGTCCGTGGCGATTTTCGGAAAGCTTCGGGTATCCCGCCTTTCTGAACTTCGGTCGGGACTACGCGGACGCCCGGGACGGCTACGTCTACGTCTATTCTCCCGACTCCGACAGCGCCTATGAGGCTTCCGACCGCATGGTTCTTGCGCGGGTCCCGAAGGAGCAGATCGGTAATCGGGAGGCCTACGAATTCCTGTCCGGCTACCGGAACGGACAGCCCCGCTGGAGCCAAGACCTTGCCGACCGCTCAGCGGTTTTCTCGAATCCCGGTGGCTGTTACCGCTCCTCAATCAGTTTCAATCGGGCCCTTTCGCGGTACCTGCTTGTGCAGGTGCATCCCGGGGGCGCTCCGCGCTTCTTCGGCGGGATCGCCATCTACGACGCACCGGAACCCTGGGGGCCGTGGACCACCGCTTTCTACACCCGCTATTTCGACGTTGGGCCGGGTGAAAGTGCTCACCTTCCGACCAAGTGGATGAGTCCGGATGGGCGGGAAATGTACCTGGTGTTCTCCGGAGACGACCAGTTTTCGGTTCGGCGCCTCGAGCTTGTGGCTAAGCCTTCGGGCGCCGCGGACCCAGAACCGTTGAGCCGGGATCAGTTTTCCCGGTCGGAAAACCGGGCGATGATCCACAATAGACAGTGGTGCACCGCGATTCAAATTCGGCCTGTCAGTGACTAAGTACTCCCGTTCGGGTGGCTCTCATGTATCGTTGCGGGGAATTCAGGGCAGGTTACGAATTCCGCTAAAGCGTCTCAAGGACCCTTTCATCACGAGGATCCCTCCGAGGCAGATCAGGATCATACCCAGCAGGGAAGATAAGCGGGGTACGTGACTCCAGAACAGCCAGTCGAGGATACCGGCGAAGATCACCGAGCTGTAGATGAACGGCCCCACGCTGGCGGCCGGAGCGGAAGCATAGCCACGAGTCAGCAGGATCTGTGCGGTGGCCGCGAGGACCCCGATGACGGCAAGGATGGCGAGATCGTGCAAGGGAAGATGGAGCCGGCGCCAGGGGACCGGGACCGCCGAAACCGCTGTTGTGATGAGTGAAAAGTAGAACACGATGCGGAAGGCCGGTTCTGTTCTGGTCAGCCGCCGGATGGTGACCTGGGCAAGGGCTCCGAGGATGCCGGCGGAGAGGCCAACCAAGGCTGCGGATTGGAAAACGCTGGTGCCCGGCTTCACCACGAACAACACCCCGATGAATCCCAGCCCCACCGCCAGCCCGATCGTCCGCGTTACCGGTTCCTTCAGCCACACCCACGCGATCAACGGCATGAAGAGCGGCAGCGTGTAATTCAACAGGACGGCTCCGGCCAGTTCGAGGCGGCCGATGGCAAAGAAGAAGCAGTACATCGCGCTGAGTCCCGCCAGGCTTCGAAGGAGGTGGAACTGGGGCACTTTCGTATGCAGGGTGGCGATACCACGGTGGAGAATCCAGGGCAGGAAGGCGGCAAGTGCAAAGGCATTTCGAAAGAACACGATTACCGCGTTGGGCTGGGTGCCGGCCAATAACTTGACTCCACCGCTCATCAGCGCAAACAGGATTCCCGCCAGAATGACCTGGACGGCGCCACTCACTGGTATCAAAAACGACGTCCCTTCACTGAGTTGGACGATTGGACCGGAGTTCGGCGAGAAATGTGGATTTCGACTTGCGGTTTGCGTCTCATCGGTTTGGAATAAAGATTGTGGACTTTTCCACCCTTGAATGTCGAATCCTTTGGAGCGGATATGACATCTTTGACTTTTGTTAAGAATCTACAGGGCGTGCGCTAGATTCTTGGCGAAAGGTATTGCGGGTCGATCGGCTTGAACGGCGACCCGGGGTGCGCCTCTCTGGGGTTTCTTGCAGTCAACAAATAACCCGAGCAGTGATCGTTATGAGCAGAACGAGCAGAATCCCGAAATTCGTCTTTGCCGTTTTGCTGGCCACAGGTTTAAGCGGCCAGCCGGAAGCGGCAGAAGTCTCTCAGCAAGCGGGTGGCCTGACCTTGGACCAGGCGGTGAACCTCGCTTTGCAGAACAACCCGATGCTCAAAGCAACGGAAGCCGGCATCGACGTCGCGTCGGCGCAATTGAGCGAGGCCAAGTCGGGTCGCTATCCCATGCTGAGTTTCAGTGAGACCTACACCAACAGCAACAACCCTGTCTTCGTGTTCGGGTCCCTCCTCGAGCAGGGCCGGTTTGGTCCCGCCAACTTTGATCCGAACTACTTGAACCACCCTCCTTCGATCTCCAATTTCAGGTCATCGTTGAACCTGAAGCTTCCGGTCTTCAACCGGTTTCAGGTCAGTTCCGGGATCAGGCAGGCGGAAATCAGGGGAGGACAGGCCGGTGCCGATGATGACTGGGCCCGGCAGCAGATTCGGTTGCATGTCATTCAGGCCTATTACGGGCTGATCCTTGCCCGGCAACGCCAGGCGGTAGCGGAAGAAGCGGTCCGCACGGCGGAATCCCAGGTTGAGAGTATCCGTGCGAAGGTCGAGACGGGTGTCGCGGTCACCTCGGACCTTCTGTCGATGCAGGTCCAGCTGGCTGATTTTCAGCAGCAGCTGGTGCAGGCACGAGGAGATGTCGAAACCGCCCGGGCGGGCTTGAACACGGTCCTGGCTCTTCCTATCGACGCGCCCCAAGAGCTTGCCGGAAGCCTTGACGAGCGACAGTTCCCGGAACCCGAACAGTCCGGCTTGATCAACCGGGCACTTCAGATGCGTCCGGACTACACTAACGCGCAGCGCCAGGTTGACCTCGCCCAGGAAGAGGTCCGCAAGAGCAAAGGACAGTGGTATCCCAACCTGAACCTGTTTGCCCAGGCGGCCAACAGCACCCAGGACCTTTCCAACGGCAGCGGTGATTTTGCGGTTGGAGCCAGCCTCAATTTCGACATTGTCGACATGGGACGCACGTCCCGCATCCGGCAGGCCGTGGCAGCGGAAAGGGCGGCCGGCGCTGAAAAAGAGAGGGTCGGGAACCAGATCCGACTCGAGGTCGTCAAGGCCTACCAGGGCTATTTGAGCTCGCGTCAACGGCTTCAGTTTGCGGCGGCCGCGGTAGACCAGGCCGTGGAGGCCCTGCGCATTGTGGAAGACCGTCAGAACGTCGGTCTGACGACGGTCACCGAGGTCCTCCGGGCCCAGACAGCGTTGCTCAGCGCCCGTTTCAATGTTCTGGGCGCCCGCTATGAACATTACCTGAACTATGCGGGAATCCTGCTCAGCACAGGTTCCCTCAACGAAGTCTCGCAATTTTCAAATTAAACGTGGCGAGGATCGAAACCATGATTCGCAACCTATTCATTACATTAGCCTTGGCTTCGGCTTTGACCATGACTCAGTGTTCCAGCGGCACGGAGCGGCAAGCTGAAATTCCGGAGGGGCCACCCGTCTCGGTTCGAGTCGGTCAGGTTGAGAGCACCACCCAGGCGGCCGGGTTCGAGGCCACCGGGACGGTTGAGTCGAAGACCGTCACGCCGATTTCCGCCAAGGTCATGGGGTATGTCACCTCTGTACGGGTCCGCGAAGGGGATCGCGTGTCGAAAGGGCAGTTGCTGCTCGAAATCGACCCCCGCGACGCCCGTGCCCAGGTCGCGCAGGCCGAAGCCGGCTTGGAAGAGGCCCGCCAGGCCCTGAACGAGGTGGGAAAGGCGATCCTGGCTGCGGAATCGGGCAAGGAAGCCGCTGCCGCCAACGCCACGCTGGCGCAGTCAACCTTTGACCGGTATAAGACCCTGCTCGAGCGGAAGTCGGTCAGCCAGCAGGAATTCGACGAGGTATCGGCCAGAAACCAGGGCGCCCAGGCGCAACTCCGCCAGGCCGAAGACATGCTCGAGTCGGTACGGGCCAAGAAGGGCCAGGTCGAGTCGAAGATTCGTCAGGCCGAGGCCATGCTCGATCAAGCCAATCTGTTTGTGGGCTACTGCACGGTGTCGGCGCCTTACGCGGGAGTGGTTTCGACAAGACAGGTCGAGATCGGCCAACTGGCGTCGCCGGGCATGCTGCTGCTGACGATTGAGGATCCGGCCGACTATCAGCTCGAGGCCGTGGTCTCGGAGAGCCGGGTCCCGGCGGTTCAGGTGGGTGCCGAGGTCACGGTCAATGTCAGCTCTCTGGGCCAGCAGTTTCCGGGCACAGTGCGGGAAATCGATCCGCGGGCCGATCCCGCCAGTCGTTCCTTTGTCGTCAAAATCCGGTTGGAACCGCTTGCCGGACTGCACTCCGGAATGTATGGCACGGCTTTCTTCCCGGCTCCCGGCGAGGCGATGCTGACCGTTCCTGAGTCGGCCGTCATTCGGCGAGGCCAGTTGGTCGGGCTTTACGTGGTGGGGCCCGAGAACCACGCCCGGTTTCGCCTGATCAAGACTGGACGCAGCCTGGACGGCCGGATCGAAGTACTGGCCGGGGTGGCGCAGGGCGATCGGGTCGTGATCGAACCTTCGCATGAGCTGCGCGACGGGTCCGCGGTCACGATTTCGGCCAATCTCCCCGGGGCGGGCCTTGGGGTGATGCCCGGTTTCGGGCAGTCGGATTCCTTTGTGCACGAACTCGGAGTGGAGTGTTAAAGGCCCAGTCCGGGACGGGCTTGCCGGGAGTACAGAATGAAGAACATAGGGTTAGCAGGCAAAGTCGCTCACGCGTTCATCGACTCGAAGTTGACGCCCTTGATCGTTGCCGCCTCCATCCTCCTTGGAATTGGGGCGGTGCTCATGCTGCCGCGCGAGGAAGAGCCGCAGATTATCGTCCCAATGATCGACGTCTTCGTGCAGATGCCTGGAGCGAGCGCAAAAGAGGTTGAGGAGCGGGTCACCCGTCCGATGGAGAAGCTCCTCTGGGAGATTCCCGGGGTGGAGTACATCTACTCAACTTCGAGTCCGGGTTCGTCGATGGCGATCGTCCGGTTCCTGGTTGGTGAAGATGAGGAAAAGGCCATAGTCCGGCTCAATCAGAAGATGTACGCGAACTTCGATCTGATCCCGCCGGGCGCCAGCCCGCCCCTTGTGAAGCCGCGATCGATCGACGACGTCCCGATTCTTGGCATCACACTGTGGAGCAAGACGCAGGATCACTACATGCTGCGGAGAGTCGCCGCACAGCTCGATGACTCGATCAAGCAGGTGGACGATGTTTCAGAAGTTACCTTGATCGGCGGACAACGGCGGCAGGTGAGGGTGCTCTTCGATGTCAACCGGATGGCAGCCCTCAACGTTTCGCCTGCCTGGGTGATGAAGGTCCTCGGTCAGTCGAACAAGCAGATGCAGTCAGGGAACTTCTCGGCCGAGAACCGGGAGGTGCTGGTTGAGACGGGAGGCTTCCTGAGGACATCGGATGACGTCCGGAACCTGGTCGTGGCGGTCTTCACGAACCGTCCGGTCTACCTGCGCGAAATCGCTCAGGTCGTGGACGGCCCGGAAGAGCTCTCCAACTATGTCCTCTTCGGGGAGGGCCCGGCCGCGAAATTCACGGAAAGCATCGGGGCCGAACCCGGATCTCCGAACGAAGTTGGGGCGCCTGCCGGAATCGAGGATGGGGGCGAGCAAGGGGTTGTCGGAAGTACCTACCCCGCAGTGACCATCTCGGTAGCCAAGCGGAAGGGAACCAACGCCATTAACGTCGCGGACAATGTCATTCGGAAGCTTGAGGACCAGCGCGGCAGGCTTGTCCCGGAAGATATCCAGATGACGATTTCCCGGAACTATGGGGCGACCGCCGAAGAGAAATCGGATGAACTGCTTTTCCACATGTTTCTGGCGATTCTCTCGGTCACCATCCTCATCTGGTTGACTCTCGGTTTCCGCGAGTCGGGAATTGTCGCGATCGCCATTCCGGTGACCCTGGCCCTGACCTTGGTCGTCTTCTACTTTCTTGGCTATACGCTCAACCGCGTGACGCTTTTCGCTCTTATCTTCTCAATCGGTATTCTGGTCGATGACGCCATCGTGGTCGTCGAAAACATCGTCCGTCACTACCGGCTGCCCGGAAACCGGGGCAGACCGATCCTGGAAGTCGCAACGGAGGCGGTGGACGAGGTCGGGAACCCGACCATCCTGGCGACATTCGCTGTCATCGCCGCGATCATCCCGATGGCATTCGTCCGCGGGTTGATGGGTCCCTACATGAGGCCGATTCCGGTGGGGGCATCGGCAGCGATGCTGTTTTCTCTCCTGGTGGCGTTCATGGTGACTCCGTGGGCCTCCGTTCGACTGCTCAAGCGACACGAAGACGGGGACGATGGACACCGCGACGAGGAGGGATTGAGCACGCGGATGTACCGCCAGGTGATGGGCCGGCTGATCCACGTCCCGATGATACGCTACAGCTTCCTGATCGGGGTGGTGGTCCTGCTTATCGGGGCACTTTCGATGGTTGCGTTCAAGTTGGTCACGGTCAAGATGCTGCCCTTCGACAACAAGAGTGAATTCCAGGTTGTGATCGATATGCCCGAGGGTACGACCCTCGAAGATACCGCAGCGGTCACTCATGACATCGGCAGCTACCTGGCGACGGTGCCGGCAGTGATGAACTTCCAGACTTACGTGGGGACGTCGGCTCCGTACAACTTCAACGGACTCGTCCGTCACTACTTCCTGCGCCGGCTGCCCAACCAGGCCGACATCCAGGTGAACCTCGCTCCCAAGGAGGACCGGGACCAGCAGAGTCACCCGATCGCCAAGGAGGTCCGGGGACCGATCCAGGAAATCGCGGCCCGCTACGGAGCTGCCGTCAAGGTGGCCGAGGTTCCGCCGGGTCCGCCCGTGCTCCAGACCCTGGTGGCCGAGGTCTACGGCCCGGACTATTCGAAGCAGATTGAACTGGCCCGCCAGATCGAAGACATCTTTCGGGACACCCCTGGCGTAGTCGATGTCGATTCCTACATCGAAGCCAACCAGGAGAAACTGATCTTCCACGTCAACCAGGAGAAGGCGGCGCTGAGCGGAATCTCGGTCGAACAGATCACCGCCACCGTTCGGCTGGCCGTGGATGGAATGAGCGCCGGCCTGCTCCACGATCCGCATGAGAAGGAGGACGTCTCGATCCTGCTCAGACTCCCGAAGGAGCGCCGTTCGAGCCTGTCTGCCATCGAAGGAATCCGACTGACCGGCCAAGGGGGGCAGCAGGTCCCTCTCGGTGAACTGGTGCGGCTTGAGAAGTCGGTCAACGAACAGAGCATTTATCACAAGAACCTGAAGCCGGTCGTCTACGTGACCGGGGACGTCGCGGGCACCGAGGAGAGTCCCGTGTATGCCATCCTCAAGCTGAGCGACAGCGTCGAAAAGGTGCGGTTTCCGCCCGGGTACAAGGTTGCCCAGTACA
Organism: uncultured Acidobacteriota bacterium; assembly: GCA_963777605.1. Lineage (GTDB taxonomy): Bacteria > Acidobacteriota > UBA6911 > RPQK01 > JAPXNP01 > CAVZRV01. Next base: position 492,757 of record CAVZRV010000010.1, on the reverse strand, counting down.
CGGCTGCGCAGCCCTTTGAGATTCAGCAGTATGCTGTGAAGTGGGACGGTGAATGGCACATCACGTACGAAGTGTTCCGCGATCTTGGAATTGCCTTCGCGGCGGTACTGGTGCTGATCTACATTCTCGTCGTCGGGTGGTTCCAGTCGTTGTTGACGCCGTTTGTGATTATGGCTGCCATCCCCTTCTCTCTGGTCGGCATTCTGCCCGCGCACTGGGGCATGGGCGCCTTCTTTACCGCGACGTCGATGATCGGTTTCATCGCGGGTGCGGGAATCGTGGTGCGGAATTCGATCATTCTGGTCGATTTCGTAGAGCTGCGGCTGAGAGAAGGGGTACCTCTCGACAAAGCCGTCGTGGACGCTGGTGCCGTCCGGTTTCGCCCCATGCTGTTGACGGCCGCTGCTGTTATAGTGGGTGCATCGGTGATCCTTTTCGACCCGATTTTCCAGGGGTTGGCGATATCCTTGATGGCCGGTGAGGTCGCCTCGCTGCTGCTGTCCCGAATGACCGTTCCGATACTCTACTTCCTGGCCGGTCGAAGATTTGGTTCGGTCGTCAAAGTTTCCCCTGATTCGAATGTGAACGGAGGTTAACTCGAATGAATGTTGAACGTTATTTGCGACTCGTTGCCGGGTTCTTTGTGTTGATCAGCCTCGCGCTGGGCCACTGGGTTAACGCCTACTGGTATTTTTTCACTGCCTTCGTCGGGTTGAACCTGTTCCAGTCGGCGTTTACGAACTGGTGTCCGCTCATGAGCATTCTCAAGAAGTTGGGTGTGCGATCGGCTTAACGGTTCCGGCCTTCGGTATCACTTCTGGTGACTTGCTAACGTCCGGCGCCGCTCGCGCTCGCGTTCTGGAATCGGGGTATCCAGGATCCAGCCGAGAGCCACGGCTTCTAAGTTCGACCGATCGCCCGAATCTCCATCCAGACGCGTCCAAATCATCCAGGACTTCCAACTGGTCCCAAAGATGCAGTTTCAGTGGAGTTTCAAGTCACTCCAGCGGAGGGGCCGGGGTGGGTCTGAAGACCGCGCAGCCGAGGTCCCCCAGTGAGCGGCTCAGCGCCTCGAATCGGTCCTGTTCAGCGCAGACGCCCACGATCGAACCACCGGACCCCGCATACTTGGCCGAGACACCCAGCTTGCGGGCGGCCTCCACGATCTCGATGTTGATGGGATCGAGTCGGACGAGACTTCTTCTGAGGTCGAAGTTGCGGTCCATCAACTGCGAAAAAGCCGGAACGTCGCCTTCTGTCAAGGCGGCTCTGCCTTCCTCGGCAAGCCTGGCGAACTCGTTCATGGCGCCGATCACCTGCGGTTCACCCGATTCCCATCGTTCCTTCAGGTTGCTGTGATAGACCCCGGAGATCTGGCTCAGGTTCTGGCGATAAGCGACATAGAATGCCGGCGGAACCGGAGGCCTCAGTATCTCGTAACTGCCGAAACCTTGCTTTGCGAAGTGTTCCCGGGCGAAGTCCATGTAGACCAGGCCCTGATAGACCTGAGTCACGCGGTCCTGCAAGCCCGCGGCGATCCCGATCTCCCGGGTCTCGACGGAGAGGATCAGGTTGGCGAGGTGAGGCTTGCTGATGTCCACACCGTAAAAGCGGGTCAGGGCACGGATTACCGCCGTGATGATGGCACTCGAGCCGGCCAGGCCGACCTGCCGCGGAATGTCTGTCTCGTAGCGAAGCGCGAAGTTGTGATCGGGCAGCGCAATCTCGTGGGTGGTGCAGTACTCGGCAAAGACCTTGATGGCAGCCTTGATCAGGCGAAGTCCGCCGTAAAGTCCGTTGAGCTTGACGTCTTCGACAAGCTCGTCGAGGCCTGAGAACTCACAGCGGTCCTGCCGGCTGAGAATGATCTCCAGTTCGGGCCACTCGTAGAGGACGATCCGCGCCCGGAAGTTCTGGAACGCGAGTGAGATGGTCTTTCCGAAGTACCCGTCGGACGGATTGCCCAGTAAACCCGCCCGCGCGAAGGCAATCGACTCAATGATCTTCATGTAGTCTCGCCTCGAGGAAACGGCGCAGGTACGGACCCAGTTCAGGATCATCGAGCCCGAACTCGATGAACGCCTCGAAATAGCTTCGGAAGTTGCCGATGTCGTAGCGCTTCTGGTGTGAGGGTATCCGGACGCCGAGTACGGTCTGCCCCTCGTCGATCAGGAGCCGCACCGCATCGGTCAGCTGGATTTCGCCGCTCTTGCCCGGTTCGGTGCGGGCGATGGCCGAGTAGATGGCCGGGGAGAAGACGTATCGCGCCGCGATTGCGAGGTTGCTCGGGGCCTCGTCTACGGCCGGCTTTTCGACGAGGTCTTCGATCACAAAAACGTTGCCTTTGCCGTCCGGCTTGACGACGCCGTAGGACGAAACCTGGTCCCGGGGAACTTCCTCAATAGCGATGACTGCCGCCGCGTTGCGCTCCTCGAATGTCTCGATCATTTGGCTGACCACCTGGGAGGAACCATGGATCCCCAGAATGCTGTCCCCGAGGGCAACCACGAAGGGGTGGTCCTGGGTGAAATGCTGGGCGCACAGGATGGCGTCTCCCAGCCCTTTTTGCTTGCGCTGCCTGGTGAAGAAGAACTCGAGCCGCATGCGCTCGTACTCGAGTTCGGGCAGCAGGTCTTCCTTGCCGCTCTCCCGGAGGTGGCGGGTCAGTTCGTGGTCGAAGTCGAAGTGGTTCTCGATTGAGGTCTTGCTCTTACCGGTGACCAGAAGAATCTGTTTGACGCCGTTGGCCTCCATCTCCTCCACGACGTACTGAACCACCGGTTTCTTGGCTACCGGCAGCATCTCTTTCGGCTGGGACTTCGTTGCCGGCAAGAGCCGCGTGCCCAAACCCGCAACTGGTATGACTGCTGTTCGAATCTCCAACGATGCCTCCCTTCGTCCGGGAAAGTATACAATTCGCTGGAATTCTTCGCCCCGGGCCGAGACCTTTCCGGCGCGCCGTCCGATGGTTTGTAAAAATCACTGTTGATTGTATTCTTGGGAAGCTCGGTTTTCGAGTCGAATTCCGTCCCGGTGTGATGGGAGGTGTGCCTGACGCCTGCCCGCATCACCCCCGGACGCTCAACGGTGGGCAACAGCTGAGGAACGAACAATGAAGCAGATCGGAGTTGGGATCATTGGAGCAGGCTTTCTGGCGGAGACCCGGGCCCGATGCTACGCCAAGGCGGGCGGCCTGGAGCAGCCGATTCGGGCGGTCGCCGACGTGTCGGACGAGCGGGCGCGGGAGTATTCCTCCCGGCATGGCATTCCCAAGTGGACGACCGACTTTCGCGAGTTGCTGGAGATGCCGGACATCCAACTGGTGGACCTTTGCGTACCGAATCACCTTCACCGGCCGATGACAGAAGCTGCGGCAGCCGCTGGAAAACACGTCGTCTGCACCAAGCCGCTGACTGCATACGTCGGGCAGGACCTTCCGGCCGACTGCACCGACGAAGATATCTCAAGCCAGGATCGGCGCCACATGCTCGACGTGGTGGTGCGTGACGCAGCCGCAATGGTCGAAGCTGCCCGGGCCGGAGGGATCAAACTGATGTACGGAGAGAACTGGCTCTATGCACCGTCGGTTCGTAAAGTGGCCGGCCTCTTGAGCCAAAGCGGCGGGACGATCGTCGAGATGCGTGGGGGCGAGTGCCACAGCGGATCCCACTCCCAGTTCTCCAAGATCTGGCGCTACACGGGTGGAGGGGCTCTGCTCAGGCTGGGAGCCCACCCCGTCGGCACGATGATCTACCTGAAGGCCCTGGAGGGAAAGATCCGTGACGGCAAGCCGATCAGGCCAGCTTCCGTAACCGCCGAAGTCGGCGATTTGAGCCGGATCGAATCGCTGAACCGGGGTGAAAAAGTCTGGTTTGCACGGGGCTGGAAGGATGTCGAGAACTGGGGATCGGCGATTGTTACGTTTGAAGACGGGGCTCGGGGGCTGGTCTGGGCTTCCGACACCATGCTCGGCGGGATGGAAAGCCGGATTGAAATTTTCGGTTCCAACGCGCGGTTTGTCTGCAACCTGAGTCCAAACAACCTGGTTCAGGCATATTCACCGGCCCTCGAGACATTTCGCGGGCAGTACCTGCTGGAGAAGCTGGAAACCAGCGCCGGATGGTCCACTCCGATGCCTGACGAGGATTGGACTTCAGGGCACTGGGGGATGTGTCGGTCGTTCCTGGAGGACGTGATCGCAGGACCGGGAGCCGCTCACCGACGGTCAGTTGGGCCTTCAGGTCGTGAGAGTGGTTTACGCGGCCTACCTCGCCGCCAGCGAAGGGCGAAGAGTCGATTTGGACTCCCTGCCGGGCGGAGAAGTCTGAGCCTTCGTTTCACACTGAAAGTACATGCGACGACGATGAGTTTTGGCAAGGGTAGTCTGGAGAGGAACAGGCCGATGAACGAAATTCGATCGATGCTGTTGTGGGGCCTGGTTTGTATGTTCTCGGGATTTCCGGCTTCGGGGTTTTCTGCGGGAAGCGTGGTGAAGACAGAGTTCATATTTGAGTCTGCTCCGTTCGCAAGTTGTCATGCCTCCACTATCGTGGAGGCGGACGCGGGTCAGTTCGCTGCCGCCTGGTTTGGAGGCGACGGGGAGGGTGAACCGAACGTGGGTATCTGGCTTTCCCGACTGACCGGCGGAGAGTGGTCGGCGCCAGTAGAGGTGGCCGACGGGGTGCAGTACACTCTGGCCGGTGACGGCCAACACCGTTACCCATGCTGGAATCCGGTCCTGTTCCGGCCCAAAGACGGGCCATTGATGCTGTTCTACAAGGTTGGTCCCAATCCCCGTCAGTGGTGGGGATTGGTCAGCCTGAGCAAGGACCGGGGCATCACCTGGTCTCCGGGGCGGCGGTTGCCCGAAGGGATCCTGGGGCCGATCAAGAACAAGCCGATCCAGCCGGCGGACGGCCCGATCCTCTGCGGCGCGAGCACGGAAGACCAGGGATGGCGCATACACCTGGAGTGGACCGGCAACCAGGGCCTGGAGTGGGTCCGGACTGGTCCCCTGAACGATGGCAAGGAAGTCGCCGCGATCCAGCCGACCTTCCTCACTTACGGGCCTGACCGGATCCAGATGCTGTGTCGCAACCGCAACGGCAAGGGGAAAATCCTGCAGGCCTGGTCGCGCGACGGGGGAAGGACCTGGTCGGAACTTAGCCCCACGGTTCTCCCCAACCCCAATGCAGGCTTCGACGCAGTCACGCTGGCGGACGGCCGGAGAGTATTGGTATACAACCACACCGTTCGGGGTGGTCCGAATCCTTCCGACCGGGAGATGCTGAACGTCGCGGTCAGCAGCGACGGCGAGAACTGGAAGGCAGTGCTGGTACTCGAGAACACGCCGGGAGAGGAGTTCTCCTACCCCGCGGTGATCCAGGCGAAGGACGGTTTCGTGCACATTACCTATACCTGGAAGCGCCAGCGGATCAAGCACGTGGTTCTGGATCCTTCCCGCCTCAATGGGCCGGTTATCCGAGGCGGAGAATGGCCCCAGGACGCGGTCAAACTGGCTGAGGGGCCGCGTTGAATCTGGCGACGGGTCGCGAGTGCAGATTCCCGAGCCTGAACCAACGGATGGATTGTGCCATTGAATAGCCCTTTACCTGTTGCGGATGTTGTGGTCCTGGCTCTCTACCTGGCGCTGATAGTGGGTTTGGGCTGTCGGTTCTTCCAGCGGAGCCGGATCGCGGTGAACTTCATGGTGGCCGGCCGGTCGCTACCGGGATGGGTCGTGGGACTGAGCATATTCGGGACCTACGTCAGCAGTATCAGCTTTCTGGCAAACCCAGGGAAGAGTTACCAGTCGAACTGGAATCCCTTCGTTTTCAGCCTCGGGTTGCCGGTTGCCGCAGTGATCGCCGTGCGCTACTTCGTCCCCTTTTATCGTTCCAGTGGAGAAATATCGGCTTATGCTCACCTGGAGCGTCGATTTGGTGGATGGGCACGTACCTACGCTGTTTTTTGTTATCTCCTCACCCAGTTTGCCCGGATCGGCACGGTGCTCCTGCTGGTCGCACTGGCACTTTCCCCGGTGACCGGATGGAGTGTTGTCACGATCATCCTCATGACCGGAGTCCTCGTGACTCTCTACACCATGGTCGGTGGAGTTGAGGCCGTGATCTGGACCGATGTGGTGCAAAGTTTCGTTCTCGGCGGCGGCATGCTGGTTTCGGCCGGTTATCTCCTGTTCACCTTCCCGGGCGGCCCGTCCCATCTCGTTGCCCTGGCCTCCGAACACGGAAAATTCAGTCTCGGAAGTACGGCATTCTCCTTTGTCGAGCCCAGCGTCTGGGTCGTGCTCCTATACAGCCTCTTCATGAACCTCCAGAATTTCGGCATCGACCAGAGCTTCGTCCAGCGCTACAGCGCGGCCCGGAGCGACCGGGACGCGGCCGGCAGTGTCTGGCTGGCGACTCTGCTCTACGTCCCTGTTTCGGCCTTGCTCTTTTTCATCGGGACCGCCCTCTACGCCTATTACTCGGTTCATCCCGAACTCCTGGCCGCAATTCAAAACCTCCGTCCCGACGAGGTCTTCCCTCACTTCATCGTTCACCAGTTGCCGGTCGGAGTGACCGGGCTCCTGCTGGCCGCAATCCTGGCGGCTGCCATGAGCAGCATCGACACCTCGCTGAACTCGTCGGCGACGTTGACGCTGTGTGATATCTACAAGCGGTATTTCCGGCCTGAAGCCGGAGAGCGGGAGTCAATGCGCGTCCTCTACCTCGCCTCCCTGGGCTGGGGGATCGCCGGCACGGCAACCGCCCTCGCGATGATCCGGGTTGGGACGATTCTGGACGCCTGGTGGAAGCTATCGGGTGTCTTCAGCGGAGGTATGCTCGGGCTGTTTCTACTCGGACTGATCGCCCGCCGGGCGCGGGGAGCGGAGGCGGCAATCGCCGTCACCGTCGGAGTTTTGGTGATCTTCTGGGCAACGCTCTCTCCCACTGACGCCTGGCCCGAGTCTCTCCGTTTCTTGAGCAGTCCGTTTCACTCCTTTATGATCACGGTCGTCGGCACCCTGACAGTCTTGCTCGTGGGTATTCTTCTGACCCGGCTGAGAAACGGGGCGTCGCGGGCTACCGAGCCTGATCTCCTTTGATATCATCTTATTCGGCCGGACGAAACACCTGGTCTGGGAGGGCAATACTCAATGCGGCGATATCTTTTGCTTGGTTTGTCAATTCTGTTTTGCGCTGGATTCTTTCAGTTGGAGACTATCACTGTGTCGGGGGAAGATGGCACCCCTGTGGAGCGCGGAAAATACCTGGTTCACAACGTCGCCCAGTGCATCCAGTGCCACACGCCCCGGAATTCACGGGGTAACCTGGATCTCAGCCGGCTTCTGGAAGGTGCCCCAATCCCGATGACCTCCCCATACCCGAACACCCCGTGGGCGTTCCGTGCTCCCACGATCGCCCGCCTTCCCGGTTGGACGGAGGGAGACGCGGTTTTCCTGCTCATGAACGGACATCGAGTCAGTGGTCAGCAACCCCGTCCGCCGATGCCGCAGTTTCGAATGTCCCGCGAGGATGCCGAGGCGGTCGTCGCCTACTTGATGTCGTTGCGTTGAGCGCTGCAGAAACCAGGCTCCCTGGGTGGAGCCTCGATACCTTGTTCCGTTAAGCGACGTGAGAAACCAGTCGAACTGATTCGGAGTAACCCATGCCTAAGAGACTGTTGATGGTTCTGGTTGTGCTGATGTGCAGTTGGCTCGGCACCGGGGAATCCCGGGCCCAGGTCAATGCCAGGATGCTTCGCCAACCGGATGTTTCGGATCGTGAGATCACCTTCGTCTTTGGCGGCGACATCTGGGTCGTGCCCAAGGAGGGCGGAACCGCCAACCGCCTCAGTTCGCCTCCGGGGGAGGAACTGTTCCCCCGCTTTTCACCTGACGGATCGCAGATCGCTTTCACGGGTAACTACGACGGGAATGAAGACATTTACGTGATCAACCGCGAGGGTGGGCTGCCCTTGCGCCTCACCTATCACCCCATGGCGGACAGGCTGTCGGATTGGTACCCTGACGGCAAGTCCCTGCTCGTTGCGAGCCCGCGTGAAAGCGGGAAGCAGCGCTTCAACCAGTTCTACAAGGTGGCCCGCCAGGGTGGCCTGCCCGACAAGCTCCCCTTGCCCTACGGGGAGTTCGGATCGATTTCCCCTGACGGCAAGTGGCTCGCCTACACCCCGAGGACCAGGGATTTCAGGACCTGGAAGCGGTACCGGGGAGGAATGAACCCGGACATCTGGCTCTTTAACCTCGAGACTTACGAGTCCCGCAACGTGACCAACAGTCCGGCAAATGACTCGGTCCCCATGTGGCATGGGAACACCCTTTATTTCCTCTCCGACCGGGGTCCCGAAATGAGGGAGAACGTCTGGGCCTACGACCTCGACAAGGACGAGTTCCGCCAGGTGACCCGCTTCGACAAGTTTGACATCCACTTCCCGTCGATTGGACCCAGGGAGATCGTGTTCGAAGCGGGGGGCCTCCTCTATCTTCTGGAGCTCGACGGCGAAAAGATCCACGAAGTTCACATCGACGTCGTGACCGACGAGCGGACGCTGCGTCCGCGGGACGAGAACGTGTCCCGGCTGATCGAGTCCGCATCGCTGTCGCCGACCGGTAAGAGGGCCATCTTCGAGGCGCGTGGTGATGTCTTCACGGTTCCCGCCGAACACGGCGTAATCCTCAACCTCACCCGGGATTCGGGCGTTGCTGAACGATCCCCGGCCTGGTCTCCGGATGGTAAGACGGTGGCTTACTGGAGCGATCGATCCGGCGAGTACGAATTGACGATTCGAAATGCGGATGGAACGGGAGAGGAGCAAAAATTGACTTCCCTGGGACCCGGGTTTCGTTACTCCCTGTTCTGGTCGCCGGACAACCGCAAGCTGGCCTTTGTCGACAGTGCGATGAAGCTCCAGGTCTTCGATCGAGATTCTGGGGAGACAACCGTAATCGACCAGGGGAAGTACATGACCCACGGGCCGCTCGCTGCAGCCCGTCCCTCCTGGTCCTCCGATTCACGCTGGTTGGTCTATTCCCTGGAAGAGGACACCCGAAACCACGCGATCTGGGTTTACGATGTCAAGGAGGGCTCGAAACACCAGCTTACTTCCGGTTATTACGATGACACCAACCCAGTTTTCGATCCCGAAGGAAAGTTCTTGTACTTCCTGACCAACCGGTCGTTCGATCCTGCCTACAGTGATTTCGACAACTCCTGGGTCTATGTCAACGCGACTGAAATCGCCGCCGTCCCCCTGACCACAGCCGGGAAATCCCCCCTTGCTCCCCGGAACGATGTGGAATCGGTGGGCCATGGTTCCGGCGAGGCGGATGCCGGAGAATCGAAGTCCGGGGAACCTTTGCAGGGGAAAACCTCCAGCTCTGCCGAAAATGGGCCGTCTACTGAGCCTGTGAAAAGTGTCGCACTCGACCCGGAGGGCTTCGAACGGCGGGTTGTAATCCTGCCTCCGAAGGCGGGCAATTACGGATCGCTCAGGGCGGTGGCGGGCAAAGTCCTCTACCTCCGCCTGCCCCGGACCGAGCCCCAGGAGGGTGCCAAGAGCGATCTCGTCTACTACGACCTGAAGGAAAGGGAAGAGAAGACAATCCTTTCTGGCCTCGACGGGTATTCGCTCTCGTTCGACGGCAAGAAGTTACTCGTCCTTCAGCGGGATTTCTGGGCCATCATCGACGTCGCCCCGGGCCAGGAAGTCAAGAAGAAACTGGCCACCGGAGATCTCCAGACGACGGTTGATCCTCGCAAGGAATGGCACCAGGTATTCAGCGATGCCTGGCGGTTCGAGCGGGACTACTTCTACGATCCCAACATGCACGGGGTTGACTGGCTCGCCATGAAGGAACGCTACGGTCCGCTGATCGATGATTGTGTGACCCGGTTCGACGTCAACTTCGTCATTGGTGAACTGATCGCCGAACTGAACTCCTCCCACACCTACCGGGCCGGCGGCGACGAAGAACGGGCCGAGCACCGGGGAGTTGGCCTCCTGGGAATCGACTGGTCACTCGAAAATGGTGCTTACCGGGTGAAGAAGATTATTCGCGGCGCCGCGTGGGACACCGAAGTACGGTCGCCTGTCGATGAACCCGCGGTCGATCTCGATGAGGGGGACTACATCCTGGCGGTAAACGGGGTCGAACTCGACACCAGCAAAGATCCGTGGGCGGCGTTCCAGGGCCTGGATAACGAGACGGTGCAACTGACGGTGAACAGTACCCCCGATCAGGAGGGTGCCCGGCAGGTGCTCGTCAAGACCCTTGCGAGCGAAGCCCGACTTCGGAACTTGGCCTGGATCGAAGAGAACCGCCGGCGGGTGGATGAACTCAGCGGCGGCGACGCGGGATACATCTACGTTCCCAGTACCGGGATCGACGGCCAGACGGAACTGGTCCGGCAGTTTTACGCCCAGTTCAAACGGAAAGCCCTGATCGTTGACGAGCGCTTCAACAACGGAGGACAGATCCCGGATCGCTTCATCGAATTGCTCAACCGGAAGCCGCTCAGTTTCTGGGCTGTCCGCAACGGGGAAGACTGGCAGACTCCCCCGGTTGCCCACTTCGGGCCCAAGGTCATGATGATCAACGGCTGGAGCGGGTCGGGCGGAGACGCCTTTCCGTTCTACTTCCGTGAGGCCGGCCTGGGGCCGTTGGTCGGAATGCCGACCTGGGGTGGACTGATCGGAATCTCGGGCGTTCCGGGCCTGGTGGACGGCGGCAGAGTTACGGTGCCCACCTTCCGGATGTACGATCCCGAAGGGAAGTGGTTTGCGGAAGGAAAGGGAGTGGAGCCGGATATCCGGGTCGAAGAGAATCCAACCGAGATGGCCCGCGGGCGTGATCCGCAGATCGAGCGCGCCGTCGAGGAAGCCATGCGCTTGATCCAGACCCACCCGCCGGTGGACCCGAAGCGGCCGCCGTACCAGAATCGCTCTCACTGAGCGTTAAACGATCGGGGGATCAGCCAGAGACTGGTTTGTCGTCCGTCGATGAACCCGATTGACGATCCGTCGAAGAAAGCATCTTCTTCGAGCATGATTCGAACATCGCGGTTTCCCCATTCCGGGACGGAAACTGTGGCGTTGAGTTCGATCGAGTAGGCGGTGGAAGGATAGACCGGGTAATCGCCCGCGCCGGGGACTCCGTCCTGCTGGTCCCACAAGCCGATTGTCGGACCTGCGGCGTGACCGTGGTAACCGAGCGGATGGCTGTAGATCGACGCCCTGATGCCCTCGCCGCCGGCTGCCGCCAGGGCCGACTTGAGGATGTCGTTCCCCGTTTTCCCGGCGGCGAATTGTGCCATCAGGATGTCCTGGAGCCGGTTTCCGATCCGGAGCCCTTCTCTCAGTCCTTGGGGGGCGTCAGTCTCTCCCCGCTTGAGGACATAGGCGTGCTGCTGGGTGTCGGTGTTCAGCCCGAGGTAGGTGATTCCAAAATCGACGTGAATCAGGTCCCCGGGTTCAATCACCACCGCATCCGGGTGCTCCGAGAACGAGCGGTCCGACTCTTCCTCTGCGCGCTGCACCGAGACGGTCGGGTGAAACCACGTCGAAAGCCGAAGTTGCGCCACCCTTTCCCTGAACCACCACTCCAGGTCGGCCGTGGTAGTGATGCCCGGAGTGAGCGCCGTGTCCGAGAGACCTTCCTCAATGATTCGGTGAGCGATTCGGCAGAGTTGCGGATATGCTTCCATCTCTGCAGAAGTCCGGGTTTCCAGCCAGCCTGTGGCGAGCCGCTCGCCGGAGACGATTCGTTTTTCGAACCTCGCCGGCAGAGAATGGAGAAATGCTTCGTGGGTGGACGCGGACAGGCCGTCGGCCTGTGAGAAAACGCTGGACTGGCTGATCGCGATTTTGCGAGGGGATCGGGCGGCGATGATGTCGCGAAGGCAGGCCCACTGGTCGGGCTGTTCCTGCTTGTTCCAGGCCGTCTCAAAGAGAGTCCCGACACTGTAGCGGGAGACCGCAAGACGCTCGAGTTTTCCGGAATTTCCCGGGTCGAAGAAGACCAGGATCGTTCTGCGCCGGGCGGTAAACCAGGTCCCCGGAAGCATCGTCTTCATAACCGGGTCGTCATTGTATTCCTCGGCGATCAAGACCCACATGTCGATGTTTTCCCGTCGCATCAGGTCCGGCACGACCTCGTCGAGACGGCGCTCGAGCCACTGATCCATGATGCGGGCTCTTGTCCTGAGAGGTAGGATCTCAGGCATGAAATCGGAGACGGGGGCTGCTGCCATGGGCAAAACGAACAGGCAGAGGATTCCGAAAACACTCCCGCTGCGCACAGTCCGCGTCTTCGCTGATTCAATCTTCACCTTGACCTCCACCGTCTCTCACCGCATTGCGCGCCGTTTCAATCGCGTCGTTCAGTGATTCCGCATTACAGGCTCCTGCCTGGCATCGGTCGGGCGAACCGCCGCCTCGTCCTCCCGCGAGGGCCGCCGCCCGGGCCATGACCGGGCGGAGGTCGATCTGGGACAGATCTCGGCTCCGACCGAAGAGCAGGTAACTCTGGGCACCGCGTCCCCCGAGAATAGCGATCCTCGCCGCCGCATCCTGCAGAATCATTCCCGCCAACCGGTTGAGCTGACCCATGTCCAAACCGTCCCAGACTCCGCTGACGACCTCGTAACCTCGCCCTTGTTCGGCATCTTCGACCGCCCGGGCCGCCTGGAACTCGAGAAGTTTGTCCTGCGCGCGGGAGAGGTCCTTTCGGAGGGTCTTGTGCTGCTCCAGTTGTCGTTCTATCGCCGCAGGGAGATCGGCTTCGCCGATAGACAGCAGTTGGGAGGATGCCGCAAGGAGATCGGTCTTCGACTGGTAGTCGGCGAGGGCACGGTAGCCGCAGACGAACTCAATCCGGGCTTTCTGACGAACCCTTTCCTGCCGTCGAACCTTGATCAGCCCGACCTCTCCGGTTTGGTTGCAATGGGTTCCCCCGCAGGCCGAACAGTCGAAGTCGGCGATCTCGACGATCCTGAGCAGACCGGACCGTTCAGACGGTTTGCGAAGTCCCAGGCTTTCCTGTTCGGAAGAATCGGCGAACCGGACCGTGATCGGCCGGTTCTCGAAGACGACCCGGTTGGCCAGAGCCTCGACCCGGGAGATCTCTTCGGGGGCGACGGAGTCGACGTCCAGGTCGATGGTCGAAACCGACTCTCCCATGTGGAAGCCGATCGTAGGAGTTTCCAGTACTTCGATGAACGCCTGTGAGAGGACGTGCTGGCCGGTGTGCTGTTGCATGTGATCGAAACGCCGGTCCCAGTCGATCCGTCCCTGCACTTCCTCTCCGACCTCGGGGGGCGGGCCTTCCACCACATGGACGATACCCGAGTCGGTATCGATCACCTCGATGATCTTCAGTCGTCCCAGCGTCCCGCGGTCGGAGGGCTGTCCCCCCGATTCGGGATAAAAGGCAGTCGTCTCCAGGATCACGCCGGGGCTGGGATATCCGCCGGCCAGAGAGATCACTCGTGCAGAAAACGCTTGCGCATAAGAATCGGTGTAGTAAATTCGATCGGACTTGGGATTGTCGGGGGCAGTGTGATTGGGCACGGTTGCCCATGGTAGCGGACGGGGTGTTTCTGCCACAAGGCCGAAGCTGACCCTTTTGCGGATAGCAGGGACGAGAAGGAGTTGCCGATGGCGGCGGACAACAGGTCGAAGTTGGTGGAACGGCTCGACGCGATGTACGAGTTCGACCGGGAGCCGGTCTCGGAGAAGCACCTTTACGGGTTGCGGAGCTTTCTCGGGATGTACGCGGGCGAGCACGTGGCCGGGACCGAGTTTGTCATCGGGCCCCTCTTTGTTGTCCACGGTGTAACCGCGGCCGACCTTTTCCTGGGCCTGATCGTGGGAAACTTCCTGGCCGTCCTTAGCTGGACCTTCGTCTGTGCCCCGATCGCCGTCAAGACTCGCCTGACTCTTTACTGGCAGCTCAGGAAGATCTGCGGCCCTTACCTGACCTACCTCTATTCGATCGTCAACGCACTGATGTTCTGCTTTCTGGCTGGAGCCATGATCGCCGTAGCTGCGACGGCCGTTGGCCTGCCGCTGAATATGCCCATGCCCGAGCTCTCGGACACCGTTCCAACGAGTATCACCTGGGTGGTTGTGGTTTTCCTGGTCGGGGCTGTTGTCACGGCGCTGGCGATCCTGGGATTCGAGAAGATTTCCCAGTTCGCCAAGATCTGCGTGCCGTGGATGTTTCTAGTTTTTGTCGCGGCAGGTATCGCTGCTCTTCCGATGCTCGGGTGCACGTCACTGGGCGATTTCTGGCGAGTGGCCAATGAGAAGATCTGGACCGGAACGGTCACTCCAGGGCAGACTCAGTTCACCTTCTGGCACGTGATGTTCTTTGCCTGGTTCTGCAACCTCGCCATGCACATTGGGATGTCCGACCTGACCATTCTGCGGTACGCGAAGAAGTGGCAGTACGGTTTTGCCTCCGCTGCGGGGATGTACCTGGGTCACTTCATTGCGTGGATCGCATCGGGGATTCTCTGTGCAGCGGCGCTGGGGGTCGTGGCCCCTGGTCCGATTGCCTACCTCGGAGCCGGCGTAGCCGGTGCAGTCTGCGTTGTGATTGCCGGTTGGACGACCGCCAACCCGACACTGTACCGGGCCGGACTTGCCTTTCAGGTCGCGACCCCGAACTGGAGGCGCTGGAAGGTCACTCTTTTCACAGGGCTGGCGACGACGGTCGCGGCGCTCTTTCCGGCGCTGGTCATGAATCTGCTCGACTTCGTTGCCCTCTACGGGCTCCTCCTGATGCCGATGGGTGCGGTGATTTTCGCCGATTTCTGGCTCTTCCCCAAGCTCGGACTCGACAGTTATGTCGCAGAGAAGCGCGGACTTCTCTTCAACTGGCCGGCATTTCTGGCCTGGGTCGGCGCGATCGGGATCTCGTTCCTGATCCCCGTCGAAATCTTTTTCAAGGCACTGCCGGCCTGGTTCATTACGGTGATCATCTATACCGCAGGGAGCTGGCTGACGCTCCGGCCGGCTGCGGGAGCCCGGGAGGTGGCGCGATGAAGAACCTTCTCAAGGTTGTCTCGGTTTTGGGCCTGTTATTGACGGCCGTGCCGGCCTTCCTGGTTCTCAACGGACAGATGACGTGGGAGATGCACTCCCAGTTCATGCTGGTTGGAATGATCCTCTGGTTTTCGAGTGCGCCGTTCTGGATGAAGGTCGATCGCTGACTTGACTCGCTGGGCTCCGACTGCCTAAAGTCCTGACCAACGATGCTGAAACGAGCAGGTGTTGGTGTGTTCTGTCTCTTCTCCATGATCTGGTCCTGGGGTTGCGCGAACGAGAAGCGGGATCTCGATCCCTACGACGGGGTCACCCGTGCGCTGGCTGCTGAAAGGGTCACCAGAGTCTCCGATATCGTCTACGGGCTGACCTTCCGGATTCCTGATCAGCCCGGGGAACCGTTGGGCGGAAGCCTGACGATCCGTTTCCAACTCTTGGACGCCACCCAACCGCTGGGGCTGGATTTCCAGGCCCCGGCAGATCACCTCCAGGCGGTGACCTCGAAGGCCCGGCCGGTGGCGCATCAGTTCACGCGGGGGCGAATCGTTTTGCCGGCGGACGTTCTCAGCGAAGGAACCAACAGCTTCGAGTTCAGTTTCCAACCCTCCGACCTCGCGTTGAACCGGCGGGACGAATACCTGTACTCGCTGTTCGTTCCGGATCGCGCATCGACCGCGTTCCCCTGTTTTGATCAGCCCGACCTCAAGGCCCGGTTTCGCCTCATCCTGAGCATGCCCGAGGGCTGGACCTCGGTGTCAAATGGCAAGGACCTCGGGTCGATGCTCGTGGGAGAGCGGAAAACCACCCGTTTCGCCGAGACCGATCCGCTGAGCACCTACCAGTTCGCTTTTGCGGCGGGACGTTTCCAGGTTGTCGAGCGGAATTTGGGAGAGCGGGTGGTGCGGGTTTTCCACAGGGAAACCGACCAGGCAAAGGTGGATCGCAACATCGATGCCGTCATGAGCCTGCATGAACAGGCCCTGGGTTGGCTGGAGAGCTACACTGGAATTCCGTATCCCTACCAGAAGTTCGATTTTGTCCTCGTGCCCTCATTCCAGTTTGGGGGAATGGAGCATCCTGGTGCGATTTACTACCGTGATTCGTCCCTTCTGCTGGAGCCTTCGGCAACCAAGACGCAGGAACTGGGTCGGGCCCATCTGATCGCCCACGAAACTTCCCACATGTGGTTTGGGAACCTCGTGACGATGCGCTGGTTCAACGACGTGTGGATGAAGGAGGTCTTCGCCAATTTCATGGCCGCGAAGATTGTCGATCCGTCGTTCCCCGAGATCGACCACGACCTCCGCTTCGTGCTCGACCACCAGCCTGCAGCCTATGACGTGGACCGCAGTCGGGGAACCCATCCTATCCGTCAGCAGTTGGACAACCTCAAGTATGCCGCAAGTCTCTATGGAGCGATCATCTATCAGAAAGCCCCGGTGGTGATGCGCCAGCTCGAGGAGATCATCGGCGAAGAGGCACTCCGAACCGGGCTCGGGCAATACCTCGAGCGCTTCCGCAATGGCAACGCCGACTGGAACGACCTGGTTTCAATCCTGGACGGCCTGACCGACCGCAACCTGGCGGAGTGGAGCGGGGTGTGGGTCGATGAGGCGGGCCGCCCCACGGTGGAACTGGGCCGGGCGTCCGCGACTGACCTCGGGCTTCAGCTCACCCAGAAGGACCCGGCGAACAAAGGCCGGCTCTGGCCGCAGTGGATTACCGCGGCCGTCGTCGAAAACGGGGCCGTATCGCGGGCCCCGGTTTTTCTGGAGAGCTCCGCCGTGTCCGTGGATCTGGCGTTGGGTGACCCGACCGGTGCACTGCGGCTGCCGAACATCAGCCCCGCCGGCTATGCCTACTTCCGCCTCGACTCGGACTCGATCCGGCTTCTGCTTGACCAGGTCGGGCAGCTCGCAAGCCCGGCGGCCCGGGCCCAGGCCTGGTTGTCGATCTGGGATGAGGTGCTCGAAGGCCGGCTCGAGGGGAAGCGCTACAACCTTGCCCTGGTTGCCCAGGTTCCCCGGGAGCCTGACGAACTCTTGTGCGAGTTCCTGCTCGGACTGCTGAGAGAGGGATTCTGGCTCTACGGCGATCGCCGGGACCAGGATGCGGTATCTCGAATGGAGGCGATGCTCTGGAACGGCCTGCTCAATTCTCCGGCCGCGGGAGCGAAGAAGGCTTACCTGAAGACACTGCAGTCCGTCGCAATTTCTCGAGACAGTGTGAAGCGGTTGATCGATATCTGGAATCGAACAACCGAGATTTCGGGCCTCCAGTTGGGAGTGGACGATCGTACCGACCTGGCTTACGCGCTCGCCCTCCGGTTGGATGGAGCTCAGGCGAGGGAAGTTCTCGACAGCCAGGCGTCCAACATCAACAACCCCGAACGAGTCAAAGAATTCGAGTTCGTGCGGACGGCGGTTGCATCGGAAGCATCGGAGCGCGAAGCTTTCTTCCGGTCGATTCTCGAGTCGATCGGCAGCGTTCGGGAGACCTGGGCTTTGAAATCGGTGCAATTGTTGACCCACCCGCTGCGCGGCGAAGAGGGAGTTGCCAACGCAGCAGCCGGCCTCGAATTGCTTCCGGAGGCAGAGCGGAAAGGTTCCATCTTCTTCCCCAAACGGTGGCTGGATTCACTGCTCTGGGGGAAGTCCTCCGGGAAACTGGCGGAGGCGGTTGAGAATTACCTGGAGGGCAACCCGGATCTGCCGCAGCGACTGCGGCTCAAAGTTCTCCAGTCGGCCGACAAGCTCTTCCGATCTTCGCAGGGTTTGCGATAATCACCCGATGAGATATCGTGGCTTGCTTGCTGGTGCCGTCCTGTTGGGGAGCGTACTGGTTTCCCAGTCCGGGTTTCGTGACCCTTCTCGTGACCTGCCGGTGTTCGGCGTGACCCGGGCCCAAGTCGAGGCACAGGTTCGATTTCTGGCATCCGATGAGTTGCAGGGACGTGCTGCCGGGACTCCTGGAAATCAGGCTGCTGCGCGGTACATCGCCGAACAGTTTCGGCTTAATGGAGCATCCCCGGTGCCTTCCGCGACTGACTTCATGCAACCGTTCACGATGGAAAAGATCTGGCCTCCCAAGGAGCAGGATCTGTCGGTTGCAGGAAAGCGTCTCGAGGACTTTCTCCTTCTTTCGGGCGGCGGTGTTGACCTCAGCTCCGAGGCAGTAGACGCAGGATACGGACTGGAAACGCCCGGGGGTGCACAGCCTCGCGACCTGGCCGGGAAAGTCGCGGTGGTTCGCTACGGTGACGGTCAGGATGGCAACGGCTATCGGGCCATGCGCGAGAAGGAGAAGCTGTTGTCGGAGCGGGGTGCGGCGGCAATCCTGGAGCTTTATTCCGGCGACCAGTGGGAGATGTTCCGCCGCTTCGGCGGTCGGGCGCAGATGCAGTTGGTCTCCGGGAACACAGAGTCCAGCAAGGGCAGGCCCGAGGTCGCGCACCTGCTCGTGAAAGACAGTGGCGGGGAACTGTTGAAGACGATCGAAGCTGGATCAGGTGTCGAAGTCCGGGTGGTATTGTCGAAAAGGCAACGGGAGACCGTCAAGACGGAAAACGTCGCCGGAATCCTGGAAGGTCGGGACCCGGTCCTCAAGAAGCAGTGGGTGGCACTGACGGCGCACTTCGATCATCTCGGGAGTGGCCGTGACTTGCCGGGCGCGACCGACGAGGACCAGATCTTCAACGGTGCCCGGGACAACGGGATGGGCACGGTTGCCCTGCTGACCGCTGCCGAGACCTTGGGGAAACTCCACCCGGCGCGGTCAGTCGTCCTCATTGCCCTGAACGGTGAAGAGTTGGGTCTTCTCGGCAGCCGATTCTACGTCGAGCACCCCCTCATCCCGCTCGACGACACCGTCTTCGTCCTCAACGCCGATGGCGGAGGCTACGAGGACACTTCTCTCGTGACTGTGCTGGGGCTCGATCGAACCAGCGAGGGAAAACAGATCCGCCGGGCCTGTAGGGAGTTTGGCCTCGAAGCGATCCCGGGCGGCGAGGAACTCCAGCACTTCTTCAACCAGTCGGACAATCTCCCGTTTGCCCGGAAAGGGATTCCGGCGCCGACATTCAGTCCGGGTTTCCGGGTCTTTGGAGCCGCTATTCGACGGTTCTATCATCAGCCGGCCGATCAGGCCGACGACAACTTCGATTTCGACTACCTGCTGCATTACTCTCAGGCGTTTGCCCTGGCTTCACGGTATATCGCGGATGATCGTGAGGCGCCCCGGTGGACCCCCGGCGACGAATACGAGAACGTCCGAACTGCGAAGGGACAGTGATTTAGTGATCGGGTCGATCACCGAAGGGGCCTGTGTAAAGACAGGATTCAAGGTTGTCTCCGCCGGCTTCGAGCAGGCAGGAGACTCCGATGATGAAGACATCCTCCGTTGTCTCGGGGATGAGACCGCCCCGCGATGAGTTGATGATCATGGGGTTCTTCTCGGAAGCTGGCCGGCACTCGTAGAGGAGTCTCCAGATCTCCGAACGGACCGACTGCTGCGAGGGGTCGAGATTGCGCAGGTCGAGAACGAGTCGGTGCCCGGGTTCGATCTGGTCTGCGACCCATCGTGCTGAGGCCGCCTGGCGCTCATGGTACCGGCTGAGGGACCGTTCAGCGCGAATCGACGTCCAGGTGCCGAAGATGGCGACGCAGGCCACGCCTGCGAGGAATGCCGCTCTCCAGAAGGGTCGCCGGGTAACCAGTATTCCTCCGATGCACGACAGGGCCAGCAGGATGAGGGCCGGGCGACAGGCCAGGTAGCGGTTCGCGGAGGTGATGAAACCGAGGCTCATCCGATCCACCACTCCGAAGCTGACGCAAGGGATCGTGATAGCGGCAGCGACTCCCAGTACCCCGGTTGCGGCTGCCGTCAACTTTGGCCATCGAGAGGAGGAAGCCAGGGCGGGGACGCCGAGGGCCACGATAAGAGGCATGAGAGGGTCCAGGTAACGCGGCATAAGGGCGTAACGGGCAGGATTAAAGGAGAACTGGACCATCGAGTGGAGCACGCTGAGAACCAGCGAAGCCGCGATCAGGATTCCGAATGCCGAGCGGAGATTCCGGCCCGTTTCCTGTGGAAGAGCGCTCGTACCAGGGCCTTCTCCGATCAGGGCGGTCGGGAGAAGCAGAAAGGAACCGAGGATAAGATAGGACAACTGACCAGCGGCCGGTTCGATAAAACGAACCACCAACCCGAATCCGCGAAAGACGATGGCCATCTGACCCAGGTAAGCGAAGAGCCGGTAGTCCTCTGAGTAGGATGCGACCGCTGCAGGCGTTGGAGGTGCCAGCAGTTGCCAGGCCAGAATCGGCGCGGCCAGGCCGGCGAAACAGGCGGCCGCAGAGACGAGCTTTCGTCGGGGATCCGCGGGGGCGAGGGCCAACCCGAAAATCAGTACGGGGACCATGACGAGCCCGAACGACTTCGTGAGGACAACCGCCCCAGTTCCCAGTCCCAGCAGCAGTGCCCAGGTCTGACTGGGTGTTTCCAGATAGCGAAGCAGGACCACCATGACCCACGCCAGTAGCGGGATGTAGAGGTTTTCGGCCATGATGGAGAAGCTGTAGGCCGCGACAGCCGGAAGGATTGCCCCGAGCGCGACGGCCGGAATCAGCAACCCGTTTCTTCTTCCGAAGAACTTTCGTCCGAGGAGGAAAAGAGGAAAGACCAGGCTGCTGTTGAGCACGATGTTGATGAGAAGCATCAGCCGATGGGCGCCCTCGGGGTCACGGGTGACCAGCCAGGCCGGCGCCAGAAATACCGAATAGAGGGGAGGATAGCTTGGCCCGAAGAAGTTCTCGATCGTGGGACTGCCGGCCCGGGCCAGGTTGTAGGCCCGGTTGGCATACAGGTAGCTGTCTCCCCAAACGAACGGGGTAGAGAATCCCGAGATGTAGAAGCACTTGGCCAGGCACAGCAGGACGAACAGAACCAGGACCGCCGACCACGATCCGGGAATCCCGCGGCGGAGGAGGTCGGAGATTGTGCCGCGGAGTTGCCTTCCAGCGCCCCTTGTCACGTTTGAATTGAATTGACCTCTGGCTGCAGTCATCTGCTGTCCGTCCAACTCACGCTCGATCCCTGCTATTCTCTTTGTCACAACACGAAGATGTTTCGAGGCCGGCTGCCCGGCTGAGAGGTGCCGCGCTGGGGCCGGTTCAAAGCACTTTCTCCGGTGGAGTTCGGATTGTACGACATGACAGGATTTTCTTCTCCATCCTCCCCTGAACAGTCACCTCCAGTGGTGCTATTATGGCCTGCCATGCGCCCATTGACGTGCCTGGGACCGGTGATCATTAAGACAGGGGACAGCCATGATTGACAGCCCCGGACGGTTGTTGTTTGTGGATGATGACCGAAGTCTCCTCGACCTGTTCTCCCGCATGCTGAAGGGTCACTTATGGGACGCTCATTTCTGCGACTGCGTAGATGACGCGCTGGCATGCCTTGGACAAAACTCGATTGACACGGTGGTCGTGGATATCCGCATGCCCGGCAAGGACGGCTTCGACCTGTTGACGGCGATCAGGTCATCCAAAAAGACGAGCCAGATACCGGTGATCATCCTGACTGGGGATTCCGATCGAGGTCTCAAGCGCAAAGCCCTCGACCTGGGGGCGACCGATCTGCTCAACAAGCCGGTGAGCCGCGAGGACCTCTTCGCCCGCATCCGGAGTTCCCTTCGGCTCAAGGAGTTTCAGGACCGGCTGTCCAGCCAGGTAATCGACCTGGACCGGCGGGTCCACGAGCGGACGCGTCAACTGGAGGCTTCCCAGCGGGAAGTAATCTGGCGCCTCGCCAAGGCGGCCGAGTACCGGGATGACGAGACAGGCAATCACGTTATCCGGGTGGCTCTGATCTCCAGAATGCTCGCCGAGGAACTCGGAATGGACCGCGATTTCGTAGACCTGATCTTCATGACGAGCCCGCTTCACGATATCGGCAAGCTCGCAATCCCCGACTCGATTCTGCTCAAGGACGGCCGGTTGAGCCCCCAGGAGCGCAAGTTGATGGAGCAGCACTGCCTGATGGGAGCCGAGATTCTCTCCCTGCAACCGAAAGCATGGGCTTTCTCCGGGCTGTTTTCTTTCGACATCTTCTCCGTGGGCGAGGAAACCAGGAACCCGCTTCTCCTGATGGCTTCCGCGATTGCGCTCGGGCATCATGAGCACTGGGATGGGACGGGGTATCCGCGTGGCCTGAAGGGGAAGGCAATCTCACTGGAGAGTCGCATTGTGGCCGTTGCCGATGTGTTCGACGCGCTGACGTCGTGGCGGCCTTACAAGCCGCCTCTGGAAGAGGATGAGGCCTCCCGGATCGTAATCGAATCGTCGGGGAGGCATTTCGATCCCGACGTTGTCAATGCCTTCATCCGAAAACGGCAAAACCTTTCGGAGATCCGCAAACAGTTTCGCGAGAAAGAAGGGTTTGGCACCGGTTGAGCGCGGACTCCAGATTCCCGAAATCCCTTTTCCTGAATTGATTTGAAACGGGTTAGCCCCACAGTGGTATACTTTCGGGTGTCATCGACAGTAGCAGGAGGTTTCAGTCGGGAGGAGGTAGCCGATTCACCGTCGATTCTGTCCAGAAACCTTTCCCCGTTCGATTATCCCGTAGCCTGATTCTCCTGTTCGATGAGCATTGTCCAGGGAGACAGAATCCAAGAAATGAGGAGTGATCCATGATCGTCACGACAAAAGAGCTTTTTAAACACGCCTACGGCAAGTACGCGGTAGGTGCATACAACATTAACAATCTTGAGCAGACGATGGGCCTGTTCCGGGGATGTATCTCCAGTAAAGCCCCTTTCATCATTCAGATCTCGAAGGGCGCCCGCTCCTACACGAACAAAGTAATGCTGGAAGCCCTGATTCAGGCGGCGGACACGGTGTTCCCCGAGGCGATCTTTGCCGTCCACCTGGATCACGGCGACGAAGAGACCTGTTACGAGTGCATCGACAGCGGGTTTTACAGCTCGGTCATGATCGACGCCAGCCACGAGACCTTTGAGAAGAACATTGAGATCACCAGGCGCGTGGTGGATCGGGCTCATGCCAAGGGCCTCGTGGTGGAAGCTGAACTCGGGATGCTGGGTGGTGTCGAAGAGCACGTCAAGGTCGATGAAGCCGACGCCATGTTGACGAACCCGGTAGAAGCGGTCGAGTTTATCGAGCGGACCCAGGTTGACAGCCTGGCTTGCGCAATCGGCACCAGCCACGGCGCCTACAAGTTCAGCGGCAGCCAGTCTCTTCATTTCGAGGTTCTCGAGGAGATTCAGAAGCGATGCCATGGGTTCCCCCTCGTGATGCACGGTTCGAGTTCGGTGCCGCAGGAAGAAGTCCAGCGCATCAACGCCGCCGGCGGCACGCTCAAGGGTGCCAAGGGTGTCGACGAAGATCAATTCGGCCGCGCCGCGAAGCTGGGTGTGACCAAGGTCAACATCGATACCGACGGCCGTCTGGTATGGTGCCGGGTCCACCGCGAGAGCTTCCGTGACGACCCTGAGAACTTCGATCTCCGGAAGCCAGGAAAGATTTTCATGACCGAATACGCCAACTTCATCGCGCACAAGAACGAGAAGCTCGGTAGTGCCGGTCAACTCGACGATGTGAGCAAGCTTTTTGCCTAAACGGGCCTGTTTGAATCGTGGCGGACCTCAAGGCCTCCGGGGCCCAGGGTTCGCCTTTTTTGTTTCTCGGAAGAGCAGACAGGGGAAGGCTGCTCAGTGTGACAGCGGACATTTTTAAATTGTCAATTTGACCGAAGCGTGTTTATTTCACGCTGTTTCGGTACAATGTTTGGATAAGTCTTTGGGGGAAAGGGTCCTGGCCTCTTGCCGTTTGACACGGATCCGAGAGCGGTTGGTGAACCTGCGGCGATCGGTTGGGGTAGTCATGATTCTCTTTGATGAATCAAGTTTTGGAGGCGAGACGAGGATGAGAAATAAAACATTCCTTTTTGTGTGTTTCGGGCTGATTTTACTTACAGGATCTGCCTATGGACAGGTGTTTGATATCACCTTGAACGGGGTTCAGCAGGTTCCCGCCAATGACTCCACTTCGGTTGGAAAGTGCCTGGCTTATTTGAATGAGTCGCAGACCCAGTTGACGGTCATCTGCGGCCATGATGTGGTCGGCGCGACGGAAGCTCATATTCACAAGGGAGCCGCGGACGAGATCGGGGCCCCGATTTTGGCGTTTGACTCCGCTGCGTCCCCGATGAAGGGCATCTTTGCGGTAACGGCTGCCAACGTGAGTGATCTTTTTGCCGGTCTTTTGTACGTGAATATCCATTCCGCCACCTATCCCGGCGGAGAGATCCGGGGGCAGATCGGACCCGAAGCTGATTCGGGTGTCTATTTCGATCTGGAGGGAAGCCAGGAAGTTCCACCGGTCACCACCGATTCAACCGGCGCCTGCATGGGGTCCCTGAATCCTCTGAGGACTGCATTTGCGCTTGCCTGTACCGATGACGTAGCCAACATTTCGGGAGCCCATATTCATGCCGGCGTCGCCGGTGCGACAGGCGCTCCTGTCTACACCCTGGATGCCTCGACGACCATTTTTGCCGAGGTCACCGCGGCCGATTTTGGCGACCCCAGTGATTACCAGAGTTTTCTCGACGGCCTCTGGTGGCGGAACCTTTATGTGAACGTGCATTCGACCACCAATCCGGATGGAGAGATTCGTGGCCAGATTCCGCGCCCGGCCCTTGCACTCTATTTCCCGCAGTTCGGAAACGGTGGGGGAACGGCGGAGACGGACGGTTTTACGTCGTCGATTGTCCTGGTGAACACTTCGACGACAACGGCGACTTCGGGAACGGTCTATTTCCGCGACATGGACGGGCTTCCGCTTCCGGTCGGTCTGGCTGGGGGGAGTGGAGTCGTCACTCCGGGTACTCCGGTTGCCCAGGTTGATTTCAGCCTTGACCCTCTCGGTAGTTTGACTCTCGATACCGACGGCGTGGGCGATATTCTGCTCGGGTCGGCTGAAGTGATCTCCGATCGGCCGGTTTCCGGCGTGATCCGTTTCTCGATTCCGGGCATCGGCATTGCCGGTTTTGGTTCTTCCGTCCCGATGTCCCGGGCCATCGTCCCGGTTCGCAAGGAAGGCGGCGTCCGGACGGCGGTTGCCATTCGGAATGACGAGACCCATCCCATCACGGTCGGCCTTGAATTGCGTAGTGAAGCCGGCACGAATCCTGGGAATGTGGGGCCGTCTTCGACCGTGGCTGAAATCCGGATTCCTGCCAACGGCAGGGTAGCGGAGTTCATCGACGAGTCCTTTTCGGATGCGGACTTGACTGGCTTTGTCGGGACGCTGCTCATCACGTCGAGTGATGGGGCGTTTTCGGCGATCGCCCTGGAGTTGGACCAGACCAAGGCGGGGATCTTCACCTCACTGCCGGTTTCGGCTGTGACCGGTCCCTGAGGCGCATATCAGACTGGAGTGATAGCCGAGGCATCCCGGCCCTGCGCAGGGTCGGGATGCCTTTTTTGTCTGGATGAAAAACGAGGGGCCGGGTTCCGGCCCGTGCCTAATCCGTCAAAACGCGGATGAAGTTGGCGTCGGTAGTCGCCATCTCGGGATGGATGGTCAGGTTGTTTCCCTTGCCGGCTTGCAGGGCACGTTTCTGGTAGCTGTCGGACGGGAACGATTTCGCCGGGTTCAGCAGGGTCACCTTGTGGTTGCACAGGAGCAGGACCGCCGTACGGAAGTCACCGATGCGCTTGAGGCCGGCCACCGGGAACAGGCGGTCGAGGGTAAGCGAGACCTCCGGGTCTTCACCGTCAAGGTCGACGATTACCCGGTCCGCAAGACCCGAAACAGCCGCAGCAAAAGCCGCTTCAATTCCTTTGCTCTCCAGACCGATGACCGTGACCGGCTTGTCCGGGTAGATGTCGCGGATGCTGGCCAGTGCGGTGACGATTTCCTGTACCGACCGGAGGTGATTGTCACGATTGTAGGCATCGGGCCAGCTCATCGCCTGCCAGTCCCGGTCGGGAATGGAGCGTTCATCGGAGGCGAATCCCCTGGCGTGGTAGACCTCCAGGCCCCGTTCTACGAGCGTTGGAATCAGAGGGAGCGCACTCTTGATCTCCCCGGCCGAGGCGAGGGGACCGAAGCTCTCGGGATAGACCAGCAGAACAGCGCCGGAAGGTTCGGAAGATGTGTGCACTGATTCGAGACGGATCGGGTTGGAGCCTCCAGATTGGGTGATCCTCTCTCTCCGGTAAATGATATCGCCGCGGGCCTCTTCCAGTTCGGTGGAATAATCCAGCGCACCATCGACCGGACGATCGACGGAAAGGAGTCGGGCGAGGTGACTGGAGAACCGTTTGGAGAAATCAGCAAGACCGCCGCCGGAGGTTGGCCAGGTCTCGGACAGTGACTTCTCGGATGCAGCCTCCCAGTCGGCAAGAATCTGGTCGCTTGACTTGGCGGAGTCCGGCAGCAGGTGGTCGGGAAAGACCCGCAGGTCGCCGAGGGAAGCCATTTCGGTGGCTACCGGAGGGGGACTGGTGACCGCGGGACCGGGTGGATTCAGGACTTTTCGAAACCAGTCATATACGGCAGCCCTGGACTCGGGGTTGAAATTGTGCCCGGCATTGACGTTGTGGTTGGCGAGCTTTGATTCCGCCCCGTAAAGGCGGTAGTACCGCTCCATCGTCGGGTATTCGCGGGTCGGAGTCGAATTAGTCCAGGGATCCTGGGTTGCCGAGACCATCAGGAGCGGTTTGGGCGCGAAGACGGCCGCCATTTCCAGCGTCGAGGTTCCGACCCAGAGGTTGGAGATATTCTCGCAGCCACACCCGGGATGTTTCTCCATGCCGATGATGTTGACGGGAGCAGCGACCTTGACCCGGTCGTCGGCCACCATGACGAGAATCGTCTGGGTTGCTCCACCGGAAGCCCCGGTGACACCAATCCGCTCGGGATCGACGTCATCCAGCGAGGTGACGAAGTCGAGTGCGCGAATGCTGTCCCAGAGCTGGAGTCCCCCCAGGCTGAGACCGTAGAGGCGGGGCACGGCAAAATCGAATGCGCCCCGAAACAACCGCGGCTCGTACGGGAGCGGTTGGTCGGCGTCGAGTTGGGCACGGCTCTTGTTGTTGTCGTGAGGCAACTGAAAAGAGTCGTTGTAGCCGATCATGTCGTACGAGAAGACGACGTAGCCCTGGCGGGCGAAGTCGATGCAGCGGGCTGGAATGGAACCGTCGGCGGTGTTCTGGAGCCTGCCGTATTGCCAGTGGCCGTGGGGAGTCAGGATGGCCGGGTAGGGACCCTTCCCGAGAGTGGGCCTGTAGAGGTTACCGGTGACAAGGAAGCCGGGAAGACTCTCGAAATATACCTTGGAAACGGTGAAACCGTCGCCGGAAACCTCTCCGAACACCTTGGCATTGAGCGGACTGCGAACCGGTTCCGGCACCAGGCCGGCAGTGACCAGGAGTTTCTCCCGCAGATCAGTCCGGCGGTGTTCCCACCACTCCCGAGTCAGGGTCTCGGAGGAGGGAGGTGTCCAGTGAAAATGGTCGGCATCGAGTAGCTTGCCTATTTCGGGATCGGGCTGAGACTGCGCTGAAAGCATGGGCGCAGTAAGCAGGGCAATCGGCAAGAGGACTCGGAATAGTCGAAAGCGGTCAAAACGTTCATTCTGTATCGTCATGTGGTTTGCTCCCTGTCTCGTTCGAATATCATCCTGCAGTGTTAGCACAGCCCGGCTCTCCCGGCCAAGGGAAAACCGGTCGGAAGGGGCCTGACTTGAACTCGAACCATCTCAATTGGAAGAATTGTCGGAATGAATCCTCCTGCTCCGGTCATCGAACAGCGTGCCGTTGCGCCCATGATGAAGAACGGCTACCTGCTGACTTGCCCGATCACGAGTGCCGCTGCCTATATCGATCCCGGTGACGAAGTCGAGGAAATGCTTGCCCTGATCGCGGAAAGGAGCCTTACGCTCGAACAGATCCTGATCACTCACGGCCACATGGATCATATCTGCGGTATCGGCCGGGTGAAGGAAACGTGGGATGCTCCCATTTTCCTGCATCCTGAGGATGAACCTCTCTATTCGGCTCTGAAGAAACAGGGAGAATGGTTTGGATTCAGCTATGAGGCGGCACCCCGGGTTGACCGTTATCTCGAGGAAGGACAGGTGCTCAAGGTTGGACAGCTCGAAGTGCTGGTACATCACACTCCCGGTCACTCACCAGGGAGCGTCACCTTTGATGTGGGGCAGCACCTGTTCTGCGGAGACCTCATTTTTGCGGGGTCGGTAGGCCGGACTGATCTTCCCGGCGGAGCTCCCCAGTTGCTCCTGAAGACGATCCGTGAGAAAGTGCTTCCCCTTGGAGAGGATAAAGTCCTCCATCCAGGGCATGGTCCCGCGACAACAATAGGACGGGAGCGCCTGACGAACCCGTTTCTGAACGGTGAACTTTAGCCGGGTTCGCTTTAATTTGGCACAATTCCGCGATCATGAAAAAGACAATCCAACTCGCCCACAGCCCCGACAGTGACGACGCCTTCATGTTTTTTGCCCTGGCGACGGGCCGAATCAATACCGGTGACTACGACTTCGTCCACCAGCTCGATGATATCGAAACCCTGAACAAGGCGGCCGAGGAGGGGCGTTACGAGGTGACTGCACTGAGCATTCATGCGTACGCCTATCTCTCAGAAGCTTATGCCTTGACGAACTGCGGGGCCAGTATGGGCGAGGGCTACGGCCCGATTCTCGTGGCCAGGAGAGGGATGACGATCGGGGATCTGCGGGGCCGGAGAATCGCCATCCCCGGACTCAAGACCTCGGCTTTTCTTGCGATGAAACTGCTCGAGCCCGATTTTGTTCCCGTTGTTATGTCCTTCGACCGGATCGATGCGGCGGTCGTCGAGGGCCAGGTTGATGCGGGGTTACTCATTCACGAGGGCCAGCTCTCCTATTCGGACGAGGGACTGCAGAAGGTTGTCGATCTGGGTGAGTGGTGGCTGGAAACCACCGGGCTGCCGCTGCCCCTGGGTGGAAACGCAATTCGGCGGGACCTGGGTGAGGATGCCCTCCGGGAGGTGACTTCACTCGTCGAGCAGAGCATCCGGTATGGCCTCGAGCACCGGGAAGATGCGCTGAACTACGCTCTCGAGTTTGGCCGTGGCCTGGACGAGGTGAAGGGCGACCGCTTCGTTTCGATGTACGTGAACGGACGCACCCTCGACTATGGGCCTGATGGCAGGGAAGCCGTTCAGCTGTTTCTCGACCGGGGGGTCGAGGCGGGCCTCCTGCCCCGGCGGGTCGAGGTGGATTTCATCTGAGATCCGGGGGTCTCGGAAGGGCTCAGATCTGAAAATCGACGACTCCGCGGTCCTTCAGCTTGCGCGTGACCAGTTTCTGGATCGTGATCGTCTCCAGGCTCCTGAGGAAGTTCTCCTGGATTTCTCCCCATACCTTCACAAGGGTTTTGTCTTCGAGCTTGGCATCGACGATATTCAATTCGCCCTCGACGGCTTCGACGACCTCTCGAAGCGTGATCTGCTCCGGGGAACGAGCCAGCAGGTAGCCTCCAGAAGCACCCCGGAGACTCTGAATAAGGCCTGCGTTGCGCAACTGAATCAGTATCTGCTCCAGAAACTTCGGGGGTATCTGCTTCCGCTCTGCGATCTCCTTGGCCTGGATATGACCTGAATTGTAACTGAGGGCGAGTTCGAGAATAGCCAGACTGGCGTATTCTGCGCGGGCTGTAATTTTCATAAGGCTCTCGTCCGAAGTACAGGTTCGGAGTTCAAATCAGACTCTCGAATTCTAGCATTGCCCTTCACTCCAGCGCAGGTAGTCTTCAGGGGTATCGATGTTGATGGTGACCCCTGGGTCATCAACCGGCAGCGGCAGAATCAGATTTCTCCTCCTGCTGACAACCCAACGGGCACCCTGGTCGAGAGGCGCGTCCCACAGGTCGGGAAAGAGCGTTGCCGGGAAGAGCGTGGGATGGCCCGGCGTCCCTTGGTAGTGCGGAACCAGGATTTGCTCCGGGCTGGTCGCGTGCTTCGCAAGGATTGTGCGTACGGTAGCCTCGGTGACGAGCGGGTGGTCAACTGGGTGCGGGATCACTGCTGTAGTCGAGGGCTTCAGGTACTCGAGGCCGAGCTGAATGCTGGATAGGGGGCCGCGCTCCGGTTCCGGGTTGACCAGAAAAAGATCTCGCGAGAGGCCCTGCGCCTTCGAAATGATTTCCCAGTCGGCACCGAGGATCACCCGGAACGGAACCTCCAGCCGATCGTAAAGCTCAATCAGTCGTCCCAGGAAGGTAGACTCCCCCAGCTTGAGAAGCGCCTTGGGGGATCCCATCCGGGAAGAGAATCCGGCTCCGAGAACGAGTGCAGCGACCTTCTGCATGAGCATACTCTAGCGGACTCGCTGAGGCAGGTGAACCGGAGACCGGCTGGAAAGGTGGAGATTTCGGACCTGAACTGCAGAGTCGGTATAATAGGGTACAAGGTAAACGATTCATGGCAATTCAGATTACAGAGGCTGCTGCTGGGCGGATACGGGAAGCTTTGGACAAGGAAGGCATCCCCGAGGGCGGGCTGCGCCTGGGGGTGAAAGGTGGCGGGTGCTCCGGTTTGAACTACGTGATTCGATTCGAACCGGCCCATCGTCCCGGTGACAAAGTCTTTGAAGTCAGTGGGGCTCGAGTCTTCGTCGATTTCAAGAGCCTCCTTTACTTAAAAGGAACCACCCTGGACTGGGAAGGAAACTTCATGCAGCAGGGCTTTTCCTTTAAGAACCCCAACGCCAGGAAGACCTGCAGTTGCGGCATTTCATTTACCGTCTAGTGTCCCATCTGGGGCGGATCATCCAGGGAACTTAGAGCATGATTGTTGCACTGGTGCCTGATCTCTTCTTCCAGGTTCGGATCCGCACGACGGCGGCCGCTTCAGGACGACAGGTCCAATTTGCATCGTCCGTGAGTGACGTCCTGTCCAGGGCAGATTCGGTCGACCTGATGATCGTTGACCTGAATGCCGACAGTCCGGAACCGGTCGAGGCGATTCAAGCGGCCCGTAACGCTCTGCCCAACCTGAAGATCCTGGCTTTCGGCCCCCACGTCCAGAAAGAACGCTTCCGCCAGGCCCGTGCGGCAGGTGCCGATGAGGTCTTGCCCCGCTCGCGGTTTACCGCCGAACTGGTGGAGATCCTGAACGGTGCGCTTTCGGTTGATTAATCGAGAGCACCTCCGCACAGAATCGCAGCCGGAGTCCCCGCGAAACCTGAACTCGGGACTGATCGGGGGCGTTCTATCTGCGCGGATTCTTCCGACGGACCGTGGCGACGACGTAGTCGATCTTCTCGCGCAGGTTGACCGGAAACTTCTTAACCCGAATTTCGGCGCAGCGAACCTCTGGAAGCTCCAGGACGGAATCACACAGTGCGTTGGTGAGCGTCTCGAGGAGAGACCAACTGTGGCGAGCGGCGGTCGCCCGGACGACCTTCACGATCGTCTCGTAGTCGATTGTCCGACGAAAATCGTCGGTTCTGGTAGCCGGCGAGAATTCAAATTCGCAATCGACGTCAACGAGGAGTTCCTGGGGAAACTGGCGTTCGTTATCGGGGACCCCGATGCGCGCCGGGCAGCGGATCCCCACAACTTGAATCTTGTCCATGACAATCACATGACCCCTAATCTCAATTCGCGGCCCCACTCCTTGCCCACACCGATTGGGAGCCTCGAACCGTTATCGAAAGCTGATACCATAGCCTGAAGTACTTCAAAAAGAAAGGAGCGGCACATGGCACTCAACCGTGGTGTTTCCATCAAATATCTGGGTCATTCCACCTTCCTCTTTACGACGCCTGCAGGAAAGAAGCTTCTCATCGATCCGTGGGTCCAGGGTAACCCGGCCTGCCCGGAAGCGGACAAGAACCTTCCCGGTGTTGACACAATGTTGATCACTCACGGTCATGGTGACCACATGGGGGATGCCGTGAGTATCGCGAAGACATTCAAACCCAAGGTTGCCTGCATCTACGAGATCGCCCTCTATCTCGGCGGCAAGGGCGTCGAGGACGTCGTGGGAATGAACAAGGGGGGCTCGGTGCTCCTGAACGACATCAAAGCCACCATGGTGAACGCGCACCATAGCAGCGCCGTGATCGAAGAAGACGGGAAGATCATTTATGCTGGAGAGCCGGCCGGCTTCGTGGTCGAGTTCGAGAACGGTTTCAAGATCTACCATGCCGGCGATACGTGCGTATTCGGGGACATGAAGATCGTCGCCGAGCTGTATCAACCCGACCTGCTGTTCCTCCCCATCGGAGATCTCTACACCATGGATCCTCGAGAGGCCGCCTACGCATGCCGGCTGATGAATGCGCGGCAGGTCGTGCCCATGCATTACGGCACTTTCCCTCCGCTGACCGGCACTCCCGAGGAACTGAAGCGGCTGACCGCCGACCTGGGCACCGAGGTCCTCGCCATGAAACCGGGTGAAACGCTGACCTGATGCCGATGGATCCACTCCGCGAAAAGGAATATCGAGCAGTACGGGAGGGAGCGGTCTGGCGGTTGCTCGACTCCAGGAGGCAATTGGCGGTCACGGGGCCGGACAGCGTCTCCTTCCTCCACGCCATGCTGAGCAACGAGGTTCAGTCCCTGGCGGACCAAACCGGTCGATACGGGACCCTTTTGACGGCCACCGGGAAGATCGTGGCCGATTTCTACTACTATCGACTCCCCGGGGAAGTGTTGATTGATGTGGAACTGGAGGTGATGGAAGACCTCAAGGCTGCCCTCGAATCGCATATCATCATGGACGAAGTCGAGGTCGAGGATCGATCCGCCGGCATGTCGCAGGTCGGGTTGGATGGTCCCGAGGCAGGCGCTCTGCTGGAAAGCTTGCTCGGTCGGCCTCTTCCCGAGGAACCTCTGAGCCTGTTGACGGTCGAGTGGAAATCGACCCCGGTTCTGGTGGTTCGCAAAGACGCTCTCGGCGTACCCGGGTACGAGGTTTTGCTTTCCACGGCGAAGTTGGATGAATGGCTTTCGTCGGTTGTCGATGCCGGGGCTTCGGCCGGCCTGTGCGAGTTGAGCCCCGCAGTATTCGATCTGCTTCGGCTCGAAGCGGGGGTCCCTCTTTTCGGAAGAGACTTCAACCAGCGTAACAACCCGTTGGAGGCACGGCTGGAGTCGGCTTACAGTCTCACCAAGGGCTGTTACCCGGGACAGGAACTGGTCGCCCGTGCAACTCATATTGGCGGTGTGGCTCGCCTGCTCTCAAAGCTTCAGCTGGAGGGAAGCGCCGTTCCCGAACCGGAGACTCCTGTGTTCAACTCCGACGGCAAGGAGATTGGCTGGATTACCAGCGCGGGGTTTTCCCCGAGATTCGGCCGGGTGATCTCTCTTGGGTATCTCAAGAGGATCTACTCCGAGGCGGGAAGGATTTACCGGCTCGACCCGGGAGATGGAGTGATGCGTAATGTCGAGGTCGTGGATCGCTTTTCTTAGCCCGATCGTGTTGCTTTCGACCGCGCTTGGATCGACCCAGCCCGATGGCGGTCTCCAGGCGGTGAGGGAGGATTCGCGTTTCGAACAGGCGGTAGTGCTGGCCACTGAGGGAGATTTCGAAAGAGCGGAGACCGGGTTTCGAACGATACTTGAAGGCAGGCCGGATCATCCGCTCCTTCTCTACATGGTCGGGATGTGCGAGTTCTTTCAGGGAAGGATGTCGGGAGCTATCACTTTTCTGACGAACGCGATCGAGAGAGGGGCTCCGTTCCCCGAGTCCTACTACTGGGCGGCCCGGGCGCTTCTGGAGACCGGCGAACGAGCCCGGGCCCGACGCACCCTGAAGAACGGATTGGAGCACTTTCGAGGAAACGAGATGCTCAGCCGCCTCTCTCGCCAACTCGAAGAGGACTGAATCGGGGCCGTATTCAGTCGCCGGGTCGTGGCCGGCTCTCAGCGCTGAAAGGGCGGCCAGGGTGTCATCGTCGTGCACCGGCCCGCCGTACAGGTGGTTTCGCTGATGGATGGAGCCATCCGCTGATCCCCTGGTTCCGGGAGGTTCCCATCCCAACGGGACGGTTACCAGCGAATGCGCAGTTGTTTCAGGAACTCCCGGTCTTGCTTGGTGATCTTGGTTGCCGTAGCAAGGCTGACCGGCTCGAGATCGTCGTATTCGTCAGGCATGGCTGCACCCCGTTCCGTGGATAGAAAGTGGTAACACCAAACACAGCAACTCACACGCCGATTTTGCGTTCCCGACTGAGTAGATCGGTTCTGTGTCGGTAAGTTTTATGTTGCAGAAGCCACAATTCATCGGATCACCTTTGACATCATTCCCGAGTTTGCAGACGCCGCGCCTGCTAGCCTCGTTCTAACCGGCTCACACTGAATCGATCGGCGCTCGCATCCGTTTGCATTAGAGAAGTCTGCATGAGTCCTCGAGGATCGTTGTCAGGCCCGGAAATCTCCGGTGCCTCGCACGAGGACTGCCGATTTGACATCGCCGGGAACGGTCACGCAAACTCAGTTGATGTCTTTCGGACGTCTGCGCCTGCTCCTGATTTCGGTGCTGCCGGCGGCCTGGCTGTTCCTCCAGTTCACAGGTCTGCCTTCAGGTGCGCTTTCTCCGGTGCCGGTCCTGGCGATGGGGGCGGGGACACAGCAGGACGGCGGCATTGCTTCAGGGCACGAGTATTCGGCGATTGTCGATGATCTGGATCGCCCGATCACCGCCGGAGGGTTCGTCGAGGGGGCACCCGTTGTTTTCGAGGACATCACCGCAAGGACCGGGCTCGATCAGTTTAGGCATCAGGCGGGAAGCCCCGAGAAGCGTTACCTCATTGAGACAAAGAGTGGCGGGATTGGTCTTCTCGATTATGACGGAGACGGGTTCCTGGATGTATATGTTCTCAATGCTGGTCCATGGGAAGCGCTCTTCGGCAATGCAGATTTCGGAACCTCCCGCCTTTACCGAAACCGGGGCGATCTGACCTTTGAAGACGTCACCGAGACCGCCGGGGTTCCGAATCTCTCCTGGGGCTTCGGCGTGGTGGCGGCGGACTATGATGCGGACGGGGACGTTGATCTGTATGTCTCGAACTTCGGACCCAATCGGCTTTACTGCAACAACGGGGACGGCACCTTCACCGAAGTGGCGGCAACGGCCGGAGTCCAACTGGCCGACTACATGACGACAGGAGCCACTTTTGGCGATTACGATCACGATGGACTTCTCGACCTGTTTGTTTGTGGCTACGCGCGTTTTGACCCCGAGAACCCGCCTCGTCCGGGTGTTGACATTCCTGTTAACTATTGTCGTTTCCGGGGCGTGGACGTTATGTGTGGTCCGCGGGGCCTTCCCGGAGCCGGGGATTTCCTCTTTCACAACAATGGCGACGGGACTTTCACCGAGGTGAGCCGGAAGGCCGGCGTGGACGATCGCCAGGGCTTCTACGGCTTTTCTTCTGTCTTCGTCGATGTTGACGACGATGGCTGGGTTGACCTTGTGGTTGCCAATGATTCGACTCCGAACTACCTCTACCTCAACAACCACGACGGAACTTTCAGGGACGTCAGCTACCTGTCCGGATTCGCCTTGAACCAGGACGGGCGAGCCCAGGCCGGGATGGGACTGGGAGTCGGAGACTACAATCTCGACGGCCGGGTGGATCTTCTTGTCGCTCACTTCTCGGATGACTACTGCACCCTCTACCAGAACCAGGGCGACACCTTTTTCATCGATGTCTCATACGAGGCTGGGATCGCCGGCGGAACGATCCCATTCGTCAGTTGGGGGACGGGCTTCATCGATTACGACAACGACGGGCTTCAGGATATCTTCTTCGCCAACGGCCATGTTTACCCCGTCGTGGATCAACACCGCTGGGGGACAACCTGGAGACAGCGCCCGCTGCTCTTTCACAACCAGGACGGGAGAACATTCCAGGAGGCGCCGGCTGCTCCTGCCAGCGCCCTGGGGATGCTGGTCGTGGGCAGAGGTGCCGCATTTGGTGATCTCGACGGTGACGGCGGGGTTGACATCGTAATGAGCTGTCTTGACGACCATCCTCGCGTTCTGCGGAATGTCAGCAAGGACCCCAACCACTGGGTCACCGTCAGGCTGTCCGGGAAGGGAAAGGTTCCCCCGTCGGGTATCGGGACGACCCTGTTTCTGAGCGCCGGAGATCGGACCCAGCGGAGGGATGTATACAGCGGCGGGAGCTTTGCCTCGACGTCGGATCCGCGCGTCCACTTTGGGCTGGGTTCCGCCGATTCCATCGACCGACTCGAGATCCGTTGGCCTGACGGGCGTCGAGAGATTCACGAACACCTCCCTGTTGACCGGGTACTCTGCTTCGAGCC
This sequence comes from uncultured Acidobacteriota bacterium, assembly GCA_963777605.1. Taxonomy (GTDB): domain Bacteria; phylum Acidobacteriota; class UBA6911; order RPQK01; family JAPXNP01; genus CAVZRV01. The sequence continues at coordinate 456,315 of CAVZRV010000010.1, read as the reverse complement.
CGGCGCCGATGGAAAAAACTCTTCGACTCACTGAAGCCTACCGGTTTCGAGTTCATCTCCTGTATGCTCTGGAGGGGTATACAGTATGGATGTCTCCTTGAAAGGCGGGTTGGCTGATTCCATTCGCCGTCACATTGAATTCACTCTCGCAATAGACCCGGATCTGGCCGACCGTTCCGCGGTCTGGATCGGACTTGCCCATTCCGTGAGGGACCGTCTCGTCAGCCGGTGGCTGGCGAGCCAGCGCGCTTGTTATGAGTTACTGGCGAAACGGGCCTACTACCTGTCGATGGAGTTTCTTCCAGGGCGGTTCCTCCGCAACTACCTGGCTGCACTGGGGATGGAGGCGGAAGCCCAGGAGGCGCTCCGGTCGATGGGCTACGAGCTGGAGGATCTCGAGGAAGAGGAGTGGGATCCCGGGCTCGGTAACGGGGGGCTCGGCCGGCTTGCGTCCTGTTTCCTCGATTCGATGGCGACTTTGAAGATCCCCGGGACCGGCTACGGGATTCGCTACGATTTCGGGATTTTCCATCAGCGTTTGGTTGACGGATATCAAAAGGAAGAGGCGGACAACTGGCGCCGGTCCTGGTCTCCCTGGGAAATCCAGCGGCCCGAAGTCCTCTACCGGGTTCAGTTCAACGGGCGTTCTGAATCGTACCGTGACGCTGACGGTGAACTTCGTTTCCGGTGGTCCGACACGGAGTCGGTGCTGGCGATGGCCTCCGATATCCTTATTCCTGGTTTCTCTGGAGGCTACGTGAGCCACATGCGGCTCTGGGTGGCTCACTCGAGTCGTGAGTTCAACCTCGCGCAATTCAACGTCGGGGACTATGTCGGAGCGGTCGAGTCGAAAGTATTCAGCGAAAACATCTCCAAGGTCCTCTATCCCAGCGACGAAATCGAGCAGGGCAAAGAGCTCCGTCTCAGACAGCAGCACTTTTTCGTATCGGCGACGCTGCAGGACATCATCCGGCGCTTCAAGAAGCAGCACCGCAACTGGTCCTCCTTTTCGGATTTCGTCGCCATTCAATTGAATGACACTCACCCGGCGCTGGCCGTTCCCGAACTGATGCGGCTACTGATGGACGAAGAGGGTCTGGGTTGGGAGGAAGCCTGGAGTATTTGCCAGGCGACGTTTGGGTATACCAATCACACCGTCCTGCCGGAGGCGCTGGAAACCTGGCCGGTTGACATGCTCGGGAGGATCCTTCCTCGTCACCTGCAGATCATCTTTGAGATCAATGGCCGCTTTCTCGGGATGCTGAATTCGGGTTCCTGTTCGGACCCGGAATTGCCGGCCAGGGTGTCTCTGGTCCAGGAGGGATCCCAGAGGCGGGTTCGGATGGCCAACCTGGCCGTCGTCGGATCTCACAGCGTGAACGGAGTGGCGGCGCTGCACAGCAAGATCCTCAGGGAGAGCATCTTTCGCGATTTTGACGAAATCTTTCCGGGTCGCCTTCGAAACGTCACGAACGGCGTGACGCCCAGGCGGTTCCTGTTTCAGGCGAACCCGGCTCTCTCCGAACTGATCACCTCTGAGGTCGGCCCGGAGTGGATTCTCGACCTCAATCTCCTCGCGGGGCTGACGCCCCTGGCGGAGAACGCAGGAATTCAGGACGCGCTGGCGGGAAGTTCGACTGCGGAACAAGAAGCGGCTGGCCCGCTACATCCTTCGAAAAACGGGACTGGGCGTAAATCCTGAATCCCTCTTCGACGTGCACGTCAAACGGATCCACGAGTACAAGCGCCAACTGTTGAACGTACTCCACGTGATCACGCTTTACCGGCGGATCAAACGTGGAGATGCCGGGGAATTCGCCCAGCGGACCGTGATTTTCGGCGGAAAGGCCGCCCCGGCCTATCGGCGGGCGAAGCTGATCATCAAGCTGATCAACTCGGTGGCCGAGGTAGTCAATGCGGATTCCGATGTCCGGGGTCGCTTGAGAGTGGTCTTTCTGCCCAACTACTGCGTATCGCAGGCTGAGAAGTTGATCGCCGGGGCGGACCTGTCGGAGCAGATTTCCACCGCCGGTATGGAGGCATCGGGGACCGGAAACATGAAGTTCGCTATCAACGGGGCACTGACGATCGGCACGCTCGATGGGGCCAACGTGGAGATTCTCGAGGAGGTTGGCGGCGAGAACATTTTCATTTTTGGGTTGAGCGCCGAAGAAGTCGCCGAGCGACGCCGAATTGGGCACTTTCCCCGGGCGATCTACGAGTCCGATCCGGAGTTGAAAGAGACCATCGATTCGATCGCTGACGGGACCTTTTCCGATGGAGACCGTGGGCTTTTCGCTCCCATTGTGGACTCGTTGCTCAACTGGGGGGACAATTACCTCGTCCTGGCCGATTTCCATGACTACCTGGAGGCCCAGGTCGCGGTCGGGGAGATGTTCAAGGATTCCGACGAATGGGCCCGGCGGTCGATCCTCAACACCGCATCGATGGGCAAGTTCTCCAGCGACCGGGCGGTTTCCGAGTACGCCCGTGACATCTGGGGCGTTGCTCCACTCGAAGTATAGAACCCGGGTCTGGCTCAGGTTGGCTTCCGGCACGGGCTGAAGGGACCGATGATGGACGATAAAGAACTTGACGAGGGACCAGGTATCGCGCTGGCACGGTTGCCGGTATTCGACCGGGATCAGAAACTCTGGGGTTACGAAGTCCGCTGTGTCTCCTCCCTGGGGGGTGCGGCTGACGCGGACGAGGCGAGGCAAAATACCCTCTCCTATCTCGCTTCGACTGCCTACATCGGGCTTCAGAAGGTCTCGGAACGGGGCAGGAAACTGATCGTCTCACTGAACGAGAAAATGATCCTGGAACAGGTTCCCTACGCGCTTCCGCCCAACCTGGCCCTGATCAAGGTTTCCCTGCGGGAAACGATGGACAGTTCTGTTTTCGAGGCTCTCGAACAGTTAAAACAGGATGACTATGGCCTGGTGATTGTGGACGTTCCCGAAGACGCGTCAACGAACCCGACCTGCCGTCTCGCGGATGTGTTCTGTCTCCGGATCTCGGAACTCCAACGGCCCATGGCCGCCTTCGGTGGAGCGCCTCAAAACGCCGGGTGTGGCGCTGATGGCCATGGGAGTCTCGGATCGATCAATGCTCGCCCACTGTCACTCGGCCGGGTTCGATCTTTTCCAGGGAAGCTACTTCAAGTCACCCGAGGAGATTCCGGTCAGGAGGCTGACGTCCAACGAGGCCACCCGCCTTCGGCTGCTTCACCTCATCGACAAGCCCGACCCCGATTTCATCGAGGTGGCGGCAGCTATTCAGTCCGACCCCGCCCTCAGTTTCCGTCTCCTGGCCTATCTGAATTCCGCCGCCTTTGGTTTACGCCAAACCATCAAGTCGATTCGCCAGTCAATCGCGCTTCTCGGCTGGAAGCGTGTCCGAAACTGGTTGAGAGTGGCCCTGATCAGCGACATGGCGCAAGGTGCTCAATCGGGAGAACTGGTGCACCTGGCGATCCAGAGGGGGAAGTTTCTCGAGTTGATCGGAGAGCGCTTTGACTTCTGGGGATTTGACCCCGACGCCCTTCAACTGCTCGGCCTCTTCTCCCTGCTTGATTCGATACTGCAGGTGCCGATGTCGGATGCCGTGCAATATCTTCCCCTCGACGCCCGGATGAAAGCCGCGTTGAAGGGAGATTCCAACAGCGAGTACTACCCGCTGATCCAGTTGGCTGAACTCTACGAGGAGGGTTGCTGGGCCGAGGCAGGGGAATTGGTGGCCCGGCTCGGGTTGGACGACGAACTTGTCAAGGCCGCCTTCCAGGTCGCCGTGTCCTGGGCGAACCAGTGGTCAGAGTACGGAGCGGATGTAGCTGCAAAATGACGGCTCCAGTGCCGCGGCATCCTCAGCGGGAGGCTCAATGAACTGGTGTTCTCGGCAGTTGAGGGGTATCATCAGGGTATGGTCGGTTGACTCCCGACCCTTGCTGAATGGGAGGCTCCTATGGTCGATCGTCACCCCGATCGCGGGGAAATTCTGGCAGCTATCGACCGGATTCTGATGTACACCGAAGAAGGCCAAGAGCAGTTCTTTGGGCAGCCGCTGATCCAGGAGGGCGTATGCAAGAATCTGGCGATAGTCCGCAGGGGATGTGCAAGCCTGGAACCCTCGCTGTTGAAGCAGTTCAGGCTCTTGAGCCTGGACTCGCCGATGTCTGGCTGGTGTGATTCGAATGAGGAGTACTTCGATCTCGGCCGGGACCTGATCTGGATGCTCCTCGAAGAAGAACTGGCACAGCTGCGGACGGCAGTCCAGGCCACGGTGCCGTCGAATTGACCCGTCGTCAGACCTGTTCCAGATGCGGATCGGTTTCGATGATCGGCCGGGACAGGATCCACGTGAAAATTACCGCCAGGAGTATCACCAGGGCGATCGACAGTACCGCGAAGTAGACGAACCAGCTGCGAAGGTTCCGGAAGGGTGCGAAAACGTCGGCGTACGGACTCTCAACCGCGACGACCCAGTCCAGGGTGGGGAGCTTCGACTTGATCGTGAACTCGGGAAGCCCCACGAAGAAACGCGGGTTGACCTCGGGAACCTCGAGCCATCGGCGTCCCCGCTCGATGGCGCTGTTAACCTCGGAAGTGTATGGGTAGATGTCGTCAGATCCGGGGCTCGTGGCCATGGTCCCGTTGGGGCGGAGCAGGATAGCCGTGGCGTCGGAGCCGAATTTCAGGTTGTCGAGCATCCCGAACATTTCGTGGCTGTCCACAACTCCCTTGATTATCCCCAGGACGGTTCCGGTCGATTCATCGCGGATCGGTTCGGCGAGTTGGATCGAATAGACGCCGGCGCTGTCGTCATATTGGACATCGCTGACGTATTGCTGTCCGGTACCCTCCAGGAAAGCCACTCGCCACCATGTTTCGTCAGCCTGAAAATAGTCGGTGGTCTTCCCGCTGGCGGCCACGAGCCTCCCGAATCGGTCGGCGACGAGCAGTTCTCTGAAGGTCGCCGACGTGCGGTTGAAATCGTTCAGGAATCGGGACGCCGGATTGCTCAGAATCTGGTCCAGGAGCTTTGAATTTGACCGGTTCATGGCGGGCCACGCCTGCTCGATCTGCTTGATCTCGTCGGCGAACCCCTTTTCGTCCGGCTGCCTGTTGTAGGCTTCACGCACGACCGCCTGGACTTCTTCGAGGGCGGTTAGGTTTCCGACCCGGGCCTGCAGCTTCTCGATATAGCTGACCAGGTTGAGCTGGAGCCCTCCTGCTTCGTGGCCAAAATACCTTCCCACCACTTCCCTGAAACGGTCCTCGGCGCGGTTCACCAGCAGGATGTGACCGACGACGAGAGGCGGTATTCCAAGAAGCAGAAAAAGGATGAGAATATGGGGCTGGATGCTGAAAGGAGAAGACTTTGGCTTGTCCATCACGGGCCTCCTGTCGCTTACTTCAATCCTACCGCCGTTTGTCAAAAGAATAAACCCCAAGTGTTGATACAAGGTGAAACATATGAGCCTGGCGAGGCCGGATCGGATTTCTCCGGTATTGGAGGCCCGTGGCCACCTTGACCCTGGTTTGGATGGACACTTAGAATGCGCCAAAGAACAAGAAACTGAATTGTGAGGTTCCGAAATGGTGGAGTTCCGTTATCAAGATCCCTTTCCCGTTGAATCCGACCCGACCGAGTACAAGTTCCTGACGAGCGGGTACGTCTCGGAAGTTGAGTGTGAAGGTCGGCGCTTTTTGAAAGTTGAACCGGAAGCCCTTTCGTTTCTGGCGAGGGAGGCCCTGAGGTATGTCTCTTTCTTTCTCCGTCCCGCTCACCAGGAAAAGGTCGCGGCAATCCTCAAGGACCCGGAAGCTTCAGAAAACGACCGGTTCGTAGCCCGCACCTTGCTGAAGAACGCTGTCGTCTCCGCGGGTGGGAAGTTGCCTTTCTGCCAGGACACTGGAACGGCGACGGTCATCGCCAAGAAGGGCCAGTATGTCCTCACCGGGGCGGATGACCAGGAAGCGCTCAGCAAGGGAATCTTCCGCGCCTACACGGAAGAGAACCTCCGCTACTCGCAGACCGTACCGCTGAGCATGTTCGAGGAGAAGAACTCGGGGACTAATCTTCCCGCCCAGATCGATATCTATGCCGTTTCCGGTGACGAGTACTCGTTCCTCTTCGTGGCCAAGGGAGGCGGATCGGCGAACAAGACCTACCTGTTCCAGCAGACGAAGGCGCTGCTCAATCCCGAGAGCCTCGAAAGCTTCCTGGTCGAGAAGATGAAGACGCTCGGAACGGCCGCCTGCCCTCCCTACCACATCGCTTTTGTAATTGGCGGGACCAGCGCCGAAGCCTGCCTGAAGACGGTGAAACTCGCGTCCACGGGCTACCTCGATCATCTCCCGACCAGCGGGAACGAATTTGGTCGGGCATTCCGCGATCTGGAGTGGGAGGCGAAGCTTCTCGAGGCGGCTCGGAAGAGCGGGTTCGGAGCCCAGTTCGGCGGAAAGTATTTCGCCCATGACGTTCGAGTGATCCGGTTGCCGCGTCACGGAGCTTCCTGCCCGGTCGGGATGGGAGTCTCCTGCTCCGCTGATCGCAACGTGAAGGCGAAGATCAACCGGAAGGGTATCTGGATCGAGCAGTTGGATGAGAACCCGGCCCGGTGGCTGCTTGGTGAGGATGAAACGGAAGGAGTCGAGGCGGTCCAAATCGATCTGAATCGTCCCATGAACGAGATTCTGGAAGAGCTTCACCGCTACCCAATCAAGACGAGATTGTCGCTTTCCGGGACAATGATCGTCGCCCGCGATATCGCGCATGCCAAACTCAAGGAACGGCTTGACCGGGGCGAGGAACTGCCTGAGTACTTCAAGCTCCACCCAGTCTACTATGCAGGACCCGCGAAGACCCCTGCGGGAATGCCTTCGGGATCGTTCGGGCCGACGACCGCTAACCGCATGGATCCTTACGTGGATCTGTTCCAGTCGCACGGGGCATCATTGATCATGATTGCAAAGGGGAATCGATCCCGCGTTGTTGCCGAGGCGTGTCAGCGGCACGGTGGCTTTTATCTGGGCAGTATCGGCGGGCCGGCCGCCATCCTGGCCCAGGACAGCATCAAGAAAGTGCGGGTTCTCGACTACCCCGAGCTGGGAATGGAAGCGATCTGGGAAATCGAAGTGGAGAACTTCCCGGCCTTTATCCTCGTCGATGACAAAGGCAACGATTTCTTCGAGCAGCTGTAGCCGGTCTACTTTTGGTCAGCTTCAGACTGATCCGTGCGGACCAGTTTTTCAGGGTCGTAGCCCATTTCCTCGATGTGACGGCAGATGCTGCTGGTAGGTGGCGCTGTCCATCGTTGGAGTCCGCGACAGGATCCAGAGGTACTTGTGGTCAGGTGTTCCCACCGCCGCGTAGCTGTAGTCCTCCGCCAGGTCGATGATCCAGTAGTCGGCCCAAACGAAGGGCAGAAACGACAGGAACTTTGGTGCGAAGCGGACCTTCAGCTTCGACGCGGGTCCGTCGGCATAAGCCAATCGGCCGGTCCCGGTCGCCGACTCGAGACTGCCGTCGGTCTTCCGGCAGCGGTTGAGGACTTCGATCTGCCCATTCGGCTGAATCGTGTAGGTCGCCGTCACGTCGCCCGCGCAACTTTTCTGAAAGCGGTTTGGATAACGTGCGATTTCGTACCAGGTCCCACTGTACCGGTTGAGGTCCAGGGAAGCGACCGCGCGTACGTCTGTTGAAGGAGCCGCCGGGACGAGAAGAAAAAGGAGCAGGATCGTTTGCATCCGATTCAGTCTATCCTTTCCGATCAAGGCCTCAAACCTGGCCAGGGCCGGACACCGATTCCAGAAGCAGGTAGAGGCGGTATTTTGTGCCTGCCCGGTAGGCAAGAGTTGCCGGGAGTGACTCCGGTAAGGACCTGCGGAACCCGGCAATGCAGCGCAAACAGGGCTCTTCCGGTTGGTGCGATTTGTGGCATCAGTTGTGCAAGTAACCGGGCATGAGCATTGACGTGACGGGCGTTAACGAGGCAGCAAGTCTGGCGATGGCTTCCGGACAGAAGCAGAAAGTCAGCTTCCAAAACCTGGGCACAGCCGAGGATCCGCTGAGCGGACCGGTGCTGGTACAGGATCGGACCACCAAGGAGTACTTCTGGAGCCAGGGCGAGGTCGGTATCTTCAGAGCTTCGGGCATGATCTCGGAACTGACCCTGGTTGATACTTCCGGCGGGGTGACGTCGGCCATGCAGCGCATGAGTCGCCAGACCGGACGGGGGATGGACCTGTTCGGAGGGGTCAACCGAAACTACTTCACGGTTTCGGTGCCGTCCTCGGAGTACCTTACCGAGGCCGGCTCGGTGACATACCGCGTTCGCTACCAGGATGGATCCTCGGAAGATGTGACCTTCCATATGGCTCCACCGGATTCCGACAAACACAGCCAGTCGGTTCAGAAGCTGTCGGGTGCGGATGTGGTCGATCAGGAACAGGTCGCGGCTGCACTGGAGTCGATTCTTCCCGAAGTGTCCCCGGCCGACAAAGCCGGCAAAGCAGTGCAGGCGGGGAAGCAGAACACGCGGCGATGTCGCCGGCGGAGATTCGGGTGTTTCCACAGCAATGGGGGCAGCAGGGACGACGACCACCGCGGCCGGCCGGAATAGGGCGGCAACGCTGCGGGAACTCGAGACGGTCGCATTGACGAGCCAGGAGCAATGGTTCCGGTCCTACCACCTCCTGACCACGATGACGGAGTCCGGCACCTTCAGCTGATCATCATAAAAACCGTTCAAAGTTGCAATTTCTGTTGACATGTTCATGGCGCTCTGATCGACTTGGTCCCCATGAAACGTCGATCGATTCTCAAGATTCTCAGTGCCGCTGCGGCCGGGTCTGCGATGTCTTCAGCGGGTGCAGCGCCGTCCTTTGACCGCAAGACGGCGCCCGCTCCACCAGCTCCACAGAAGATGGTGTTGATCGGTGCCGGCAGCGCAATGTTCACCCAGGGGTTAGTCATCGACTGGATGCAGCAGCGTCCGCCCGGGGATTGGGAGATCGCCCTGGTCGATATCAACCCGGTAATCCTGGAAGCCACCGACAAGCTTGTTCGCCGCTACATGCTCTCGACCGATCAGCCTGCCAAGATCACCTCGTCGGTGGAGAGGAAAGACGTGCTGGACGGGGCGACGATCGTCATTTCCACGATCGGCGTGGGAAGCCGCCGGGCCTGGGAGCAGGATGTCTTCGTACCCCGAAAGTTCGACATTTTCCAGCCGGTTGGCGACTCGGTGATGCCGGGTGGGGTGTCCCGCGCCATGCGGATGATTCCGCCGATGCTGGACATCGCCCGTGACGTCGAGAAGATGTGCCCGGACGCCTGGTTCATCAATTACTCCAACCCGATGACGGCTGTGGTCAGGGCCCTGCGCCGGGAAACCAGCCTCCCGGTTGTCGGATTGTGCATGGGCACCGAGGAGACGGTGCATCACCTGGCCAACGTTGCCGGCGTACCGCGAAACGAAGTCACTGCCTCCTGGGCCGGACTCAATCACTTGACCTGGATCTATGACCTTCGCCACAACGGGGTCGATCTCTGGCCGGTAATCCGGAGAAAGCTGGCAGCAGCTCGTTCCAAAGGTATCGACACGGATAGTTGGAAGGGTCCCTTCGGACAGGAGCGGAACCCGGGAATGCTGACGCATCCTTTCAGTTGGGATCTGTTCGAAGAGTTTGGGGCATTTCCGGCGCCGATGGATCGCCACGTCACCGAGTACTTTCCCGCGCGATTTCCCAATGGAAAGTACTACGGCAGCGTTCTGGGTGTGGACGCGTATTCCTTTGAGCGGACGATTGCCGTGGGCGACCGCATCTACGACGAGACGATCAGCCTGGCCAAGGAGCAGGGCCCGATTGACGATGAACGTCTCGAGTCAACTTCCGGCGAACACATGCAGACGATGGACATCTTCCACAGCTACTGGCATGATCGTCGGAACCTCTACGCGGCCAATCTTCCAAACCAGGGGCTTGTGAGTAATCTTCCTCCAGAAGCGATTCTCGAAATCCCGGCCCGGGCCACGGTAAATGGAATGGTTGCCCAGCCCATCGGGGAACTGCCGGTCCCGATCGTGTCGGTCTTGCTGCACCGGTTGGCTGCCGTCGAGGCGACGGTCGAAGCGGCCGTGACGGGCAACTTCAAGATGTTCGTGGAAGCCCTGATCCTGGATGGCGGAGTCAGCAATTATTCGACAGCCACCAAACTGGCGGATGCGCTCATTCAGGCGCAAAAAGAGCACTTGCCTCAGTTTGCGTAGCCGTCACGGCTTAGCCTGATTCCTTGAAAGTCGGACCGGTCCGACCTGTCAGACTGGTCCGGCTTTCATTTACTCGATTCCCAGTTGTTTCTGGATTTGCTCGAGCGGTACTCCTTTGGTCTCGGGCATGATCCAGATCACCCAGAGTAACTGCAGCACCATCATGGCGGCGTAGAAAGCGAAGGTGTGACCTCCCGAGATGGAGGCGATCACCGGGAAAGTCCAGGAGATCAGGGCTGCCATCACCCAGTGCGTAAAACTGCCGAGCGCCTGTCCCCGGGCACGAACCCGGTTGGGAAAGATCTCACTGATGAAGACCCAGATGACGGCTCCCTGGCCGAACGCGTGAGATGCGATAAAAACCATCAGGCTGATCAGAACGACGAGACTTCCGGTGGCGTTGAAGTTGGTTCCGTAGGTGTAAAAGGCCCAGGCTGTGCTGCTGAGGCTTGCGATGTAGCCCACCGACCCGACCAGCATCAACTTGCGGCGCCCGAAACTGTCGATCAGGAGCAGCGCGAGCATGGTGAGGACCAGGTTGGTCCCTCCGACCGCCACTGTTTGGAGAAGGGCCGAGTCTTCCCCGGCTCCGGCCATTCGGAAGATGTACGGTGCGTAGTACATCAGGGCATTGATCCCGGACAGCTGGTTAAACATCGCGATGGCTACCGCCAGCAGGACCGGTTTCATGTAGCGTCGCTGCAGCAACGGTTCCTTCAGGGTGTGGTGATCGAGATCGAGAGAGCGACGGATCTCGGCAATCTCCGCTTCGACGTTCCCGGTGTCGGTCCCCAGTCGATCGAGGATCTCGGTTGCCCGGGCGGTTCGCCCCTGGGCGACCAGCCAGCGTGGACTGTCCGGAACCAGGAAGAGAAGTGCGAAGAAGAGAGCCGCCGGCACGGCCTCAACCCCAAACATCAATCGCCATTCAATGGTTCCAAGGTGTGTTCTGGAAATCAGGAAGTTGGAGAAGAATGCCACCAGGATACCCAGAACGATGTTGAACTGGGTCATTGCCACCAACCGCCCGCGGAACCGGGCGGGTGAGATCTCCGCAATGTAGAGCGGTGAAACGACCGACGCGCCGCCGACTCCAAGACCTCCGATGAACCGGAAGACCAGGAAAGAATACCAGTCCCAGGCCAGCCCGCTGCCGAGAGCTGAGACGAAGTACAGAACCGCGATCAGGAGCAGCACTTTGCGCCGTCCCAAAATATCCGCTGGACGTCCAGCGAGGATGGCGCCGAAGATTGTTCCGATCAAGGCACTGGCAACTGTAAAACCAAGTGCGAAAGGACTCAGCGAGTAAACACGGGTCAGCCATCCGGTAGTCCCCGAAATGACGGCCGTGTCGAAGCCGAAGAGGAAGCCGCCCAGGGCGGCGATTACCGTGGCACCAAGGAGAAAAGAATTCACAGACCTCTCCTATCTTCCTGTCGTGTGATGCAGTTTCGATCTGAACGGGTACTGCACCACCGGAGCAAGCTTCCGGCAAGTGCAGGTTCAGAGCTTCACACTCTAGCAGGAGCGCCTGGGAAAAAAGAACCCCTGGATGCCTGTTTGGCTAGCCGATCTTGGTGACGATACTCTTGAACTCTTCTTCGCTGAACGCCCTGAGGCTCTCCGAGGTCACGTTGCCCTGTGCACCTTGGCCGAGCAGAAAGGCCGCCGCTGACTCTTCGTTGGGCCACTCAGAGACTGCAATGAGGTCGTACTGACCCATGGTCAGGTAGATGGCCTTGAGTTTCGCTCCCGCTTTCTCGATAGCTTTCCTGGCTTCCTCGACCCGATGGGGCGATTTCTTGATGTTCTTGATGCCCTGTTGGGTGTACCGGTAGAGGGTAATGTAGGTAGGCATGAAAATCCTCCTTTAGATTTGAGTAAAATTGTATTCGCATGAATCGGAGACGTAAAGCCTCCCAGCCCGGAAATTGGTTCGTCCAGATCCAGCAGTTCATCCACGGTTCCCGTTTCTCCAAATCCCCAGTCCCTCCTGATCCTTCAACTCGCCGGGAGTTTCAAGGCGGCTTGCGGGAGCAGGTTGCCTTGGCTTAGAGTGTTGCAATGATTTCACGAATTCTCCTTTCTACGATCGCAGTGTGCTCACTGGTCAGTGCGGGCGACACGATCTCCCTGTTCAATGGGAAAGACCTCTCCGGTTGGACGGCCGACGTTCCCGAGGCGGACAAGAACCCCAATGTCTCTCCCAGTTTCATTGTTCGTGACGGGATGCTGGTCAGCATGGGCAAACCGGGCGGGCACCTCGTTACCAACAAGACCTACTCCAACTACCGGCTCGAGGTGGAGTACCGATTCCCTCACGAAGGTGGCAACTGCGGCGTGCTGGTTCACGCCTCAAAATCGCGGGCCCTTTACGGGATGTTTCCCCAGTCCATCGAAGTGCAGATGCAGTCCGGAGACGCGGGAGATTTCTGGTGTATCGAGGAGAACATTGAAGTCCCCAACATGGAACAGAGGCGACCACGCAAGGCCGGCCAGAAGTATGGCGGCGGGCCCCAGGATGCGCGGCATATCCTCAACCTGACCGACAACTCCGAAAAGCCCCTCGGTGAATGGAACACCATGGTCATCGAGTGCCGCGGCCGGGGAGTCAAAGTCTGGGTCAACGGCGACCTGGTCAACGACGGCTCTAATGCTTCGGTTTCGTCCGGCAAGATCGCCCTTCAGGCCGAGGGAACGGAAGTGGAGTTCCGCAAGGTCGAACTCACACCGCTGGATTAACAGGCCGGAGACGGCCTCAATTGAACTCGGGGGAGTATGCAAAGACCGACGTGCGGCCCTGTCTCAGGTCGCGGCCGAGGGCCAGGTTGAATCCGACTCCCGAGACCAGCCTCACCCGGAATTCCACCCCCGTATCAACCAGCCAGAGGGAGGGTTGCGAACTGGGTGCTCCAGCGGAGACCTTCCCGAGATCGCAAAAAGGTGCCAACGATATGGTGAGAAAATCGCGTTCCCAGACCCGCTTCTCAATGTCCGACCGAACCAGGAAGAGGCGTCGGCCGATCGGGGCACTCCCATTGTAGCCGTCACGGAACGCAGGGTGAGCCCGCATCCCCCGGTTGTGGTCGCGATCGAGTCCGAGGGAGAACTGCTCATCGACGGGGGGATCGCCGAAGGTCGATCCTCCCCGAACTCCGACTTGGATTCGCCAGTCCCTGGACGAACGGGCCAGGGGCCAATCCAGATTCAGGTCGCCCGCGAGCAACCCCATCCGGGAACGACTGGAATTGAGAAAGCGGCCCGCCTCGAACGACCCGGCCAGCGTCAATCGGAGATCGCGGGCTGGGTCGTAGAGGATTTCCCTGCCGGATTCGAGCCGATAGTGCAGGGAATCACCATCGCTGAAATCGGAGAGGGGTGCCGAAGCCGTTGTGGACGGTGTCCAGGTTCGCTTCGTGAAACGCAACCCGCTCGTTAACCACCATCGACTCCCCGCGGTCTTCGTGAGGTGGAACCGGGCGTCCTGCCGGTCCAACGCTGCCTGCAGTTCTTTCTCAGGCTGCGCCAAATCCGGTGGTGGAAAGCGCCAGTCCTCCGCCCGCCAGTTCCCGCTGACCCGCCACTGCCAGTCCGGCCGCTCAGGAAAAGGCCGGGAAAGCTTGAACGTGGCCCAGCGCCGGTGAGCATTCCAGCGTACCCGGGACTGAACGGACAGGCCACGGTGGTCGAGGTTGAACAGGTCGAGATGGAGCGTTTCGAAGGGTATTTCCCGGAGGGCCGACAAGGCCGCCCATTTCGCCCCGGATTCAAGTCCCTGCTTCCGAAGCAGCCTGAGTGTGAGGGTGTAGGAGTCGCTTGGGCCCGGCGCAAGTTCCGGGGCGATCCGCGAGAAGAGTTGGAGGCTCTCCAGAATGGACGTGGAGTCGCGCATTTGTCGAACTGTCAGGACCTCACCCGGTGTTGCCGAGATCGCCCGGTTCAGTAGAACAGGGTCGAGACCGGGCTCAGGACGAAACTCGATCGAGTCGAGCCGGGGGCGGCCAACGTGGTTCCAGTATTCGAGGGCAGGGAGAAGTCTGCCGTCCAGGAAATAGAGGGTCGCCAGGAATTCAGCCGCGTAAGAGTCGTCGGGGTCAATCTTCAAAGCCCGGCGGAGGTTTTCCCGGGCCTGATCATACGCTCGCTCCCGGTACTCAATGCCGGCGAGTTCGAGTGGAAAACGTTGCTCGTCGGGGAAGAGGGATGCTCCTCTCCGAAGGCGTTCAGCAGCATCCTTGCGCCGATCCAATCCCGCCAGCGCGATTCCCTCGTAGAAAATACGGTCCGCGGAGTCCGGGGAAAGGTCGGCGGCCCGCTCCAGGAGAGCCTGCCAGTCACCTTCGTCGCCGAGGTGTTCGAGGGACTCCACAATCTCCCGATCGGTCTGACCGACGTCTTGGGGAGCCGGCGAGATTGCCTGAAGACTGACGCAGATCGCCGCGATCAGGACGGGAATTGCGGCAAGTCTGCGAGCCATTAGCCGGGTTGAGGAACTACCAGAAGCGTCCAGTTCTGTGATTTCAGCCAGCGTTTCTCGAAGTCGGCCCGGTGAAGACTGAGCAGCTTTTTCCGAGCGGGATCGTTCAAAAAGACGAGGTTGTTTTCAGGATCGACACCGCAAACCACGACAAAATGCAATGGGACGGTGGAACCTCCGCCGTCGATCGAGACGATGAGGGGGCGTCCTTTTCGAATGTGCGTGTCCAGGTCCTTCCACGCCCCCTCGAAAACAAACGTCTGGAACCCTGTACCCTTGAAGAAGGCCTCCAGGGTTGACCCGGTGATGCCTGCCTGCAGGTCCGGTTGGAGGAGGCCCTCCGCCTCTTCGAGCCCTTCTGCCTGTCGCGCCAGTTCGGGGAACTTCTCGGACCAATAGCGATAGACCATGAGGGCCGAGGCTGCACCGCATCCATTCTGGCCCTGCTGCACAAAAGGCACATCGATCCACGCCCCCCTTTCCAGGGGTGCCGCGTTCAGCAGCATCGTGCAGAGCAGCAAGAATCCGGTCACGGCAATATCAGTCCGCGGTCAGAATCAACACTACTACGGCCGTGATCAGCGCGATCAGGATATAGGTGATCTGCTGGTTATTCAGGGCACCGGCCTGGATGTCGTGCTGGATCAGCTTAGATTGCTCGGCAAGTTGGGAAAGTTCCGCATTGCTGAGGAATGGAACCGCCTCGCGGACCTGCTCAAGCGGCAAAGACTGCCCCTTGAGCGCTTTCACCACCTCGGGCGAGCGCAAGAAGGAATCGATGCTCTCGAGCTTGGCCTGCCGGTCGGCCGCCAGCGACTGCGCTGCAGTTCGCAATTCGTCCGTTGAGACAACGTGCCGACCGGCCGCGAAGCTCTGGCCGCAGCAAATGGTGAGTAGAAAGAGTATCAGCGTTCCTGCGAGTAGTGGGTTCTGCTTTCTCACGTTCTTTCCTTCTTCATATTTCTGCGAGAGCCGGTGAAGTCCAACTGGCTCTCGAACTCCTTCAAGCCTTCAGTCGAAACTAACTTGCCTTGAACTGGGCTGACAATTCCAGCTTGCCCCAGGTCATGACAAAAGTCCCTCCTCCGGCCGAACTCTTCAAGTCAATTGTGAACGTCTCCACGGGACTCGACAAGTCGGCCTTCTTCATGTCCACCTTGGCGATGTCTTTGGTCGTGTCATGCTGCGTGCCCCACTGACCGGTCTGGGAGTTAAAGACCAGCTGATAACTGTCGGCACCGGTCTTGAGCAGGAACAGGCTGTAGCTTCCCTTGGCGATCTTGACGGAACCGAAGGTCAGGTCAACCGGAGTCGTCAGGGTCGTCGCCTGGTTCATGCCCATGCGCCAGGCATTGCCCGCCTGAAGCTTGGACAGCATGTCTCGACCCTGAAGACTGGGGCGGCCATAGTCAACCGAGACGCTGCCCCCGGAAACCTTCAGTTCGGCCTTGCCACGGTCCCCCTGGGGGAACACCGACACGGCCAGACAGCAAAACAGAAGTGAACTCAAGAGCACATTGGCAATCTTCATAGAAGCCTCCTTTTAAGAAAGAAAGAGATTTGTTCTGAGTCCCTTTATCGTAGCATTTTGGGACCTCAAGCAGAGTTTGCTGGAGGAATCGCTCCGGTTCTACCAATCACCAATAGCGGGGCTTGAACCTGCATCATTTGTCCTTCAGACTGAGACCATCGAATGGATCACCGTCGTCGCCTGACCACCTGGAAGGAGATTTCTGAGCACCTCGGGATTTCTCTTCGGACTGCCCAGAAGCTGGAGCGGGACGAAGGGCTCCCGGTACATCGCTTCTCGGAAAACAGCACGGTCTTCGCCTATGTAGATGAAATTGAGACCTGGAGCAGGAGAAGATCGTCAAAGAAGGCGGAGCCGCCTCCACGACAGCGGACAGTTGGACGGAAGCGACTGAGACGGGTCCGTGTTGTTGCTCTGATCATCGCGGTCGCAGTCGTGATTTCGGCGTTCTTTGCCTTGCAGACCCGCTCCGGACCATCAGCGCCGGTGGTCCTCGCACTCGAGAGTGGAGCGGTCCTTGGGTTGGACAGGGAGCGGAAGGTGCTGTGGAGGTACTCGGTGCCGGACCTGAATCTCGGCTTCTACCGGACGGGAGTCCCCGCTTCGACGTCGTGGTACTTCGTTCTGGGAGGCGACTCGGATGACACGCCCGGCCGGATCGTGATGATCCTCACCGATATCGGCATGCATTCCCACCTGGTTGGACTCGATTTTGAGGGTCACCTGCGCTGGGCGACCGAGCTTTCGGTGGCGCTGGACTGGGACGGCGTTGGCCTTTCCAACACGTACTCACCGAGACTTTCGGGTCTCCTCAGAAGTGGAACTCGGACCCGGGTCTTCGTCTCAGTCGTCAACATCCCCCGATTTGCGTCCCGGGTCATGGTCGTTGACCCCGAGGACGGCACGGTGGTTGGCGACTATTGCCATCCGGGCCACTTTACCACTTACCTGGCCTCGGATTTCGATGGCGACGGGAGCGATGAACTCCTGCTTGGTGGAATCAATAACCCTGGTCCGGGGCCGGGTTACCCCGCGGTCGTTCTACTCGACGTTCCGTTCATGGCACCGCCTCCCAGGAGCCGGGACATCTTTGGCCGGCCCTCAATGACAACCCTCTCCTATCTCCTGTTTCCGCGGCCAGCCGTCAAGGATCGTCTCGGTTTTCAGTCACTCGTGACCTCCGTCTGGAGTACGTCCGACGACGCGGTGATTGTTAACGTGGGAGGCACGCACGGTTACGGCTTTGGCGTTTTTTACACGTTCGATCGCGGACTCAATCTCCTGGCGGTCCAACCGGACGACGAGTTCCGAAGAAGTTATCACCAGCACTTTCTCGCGGGTTCGCTTTCGGAACCGTTTGCGCCCGAGATGCTCGAGCAACTCGGGCATATTGTGAAGTTTTCCGAATCACCAAACGCCAATGACCCCCGCATTGCTGAACTCTTTCTGAACGCTCCTCCCTGTCGTTCCAGCCCCGAACCCTGCTCCCAGTTCGTCGAGCCCAGGTGAGATGCTATGCTGTCGGCTCCACCGGATCGGGCACCAGGAGGGTGTTTATGCGCGTGCACTACCTGCAACATGTTCCCTTCGAGGGGCTGGGCTGCATTCGTTCGTGGCTCGACGTCCGGTCGGCATCTTTGGCCTCAACCGAGCTTTTCCGCTCCGGTACTCTTCCCGAGGTCTCCGATTTTGACTGGCTGATCGTGATGGGCGGGCCCATGAGCGCGAACGACGAGGCTTCGTATCCCTGGCTGGTCGAAGAGAAACAACTCATTCAAGCCAGCGTCCAGGACTCGAAGGTGGTTCTTGGAATCTGCCTGGGCGCCCAGTTGATCGCGGCATCGCAGGGAAGCGCCGTCTATCCGAATGGTGAGAAGGAGATCGGCTGGTTCCGGGTTGAGCCTGTCGTGGAAGCGGAAGGCTCGGCTTTCTCGGCGATCTTTCGCGAACCGTTTGAGGCTTTTCACTGGCACGGGGAGACATTCGATCTTCCGCCCGGTGCCGTTCGCCTCGCCCAGAGCCGCGTCTGTCGGAACCAGGCGTTTGCAATTGGAGAACGGGTCCTGGGATTGCAGTTCCATCCCGAGATGACGCCGCCCGGTGCCTCAATGCTGGTCGAAAACTGCCGCAACGAACTGGCTCCCGGAAGGTGGATCCAGAGCGCTGAGACGATTCTCGAACCCGGGGGGGATTTCCGGCAAGGAAACGTGCTAATGACGGAGATCCTGGAGTTCTGGGGCAAACAATTTGCCTGACGGTTGGTCGCGCTCGCGGGTTGGCCTGACCGGGGACTCAGGGAATGCCCAGGAATTTGTGGGTCTGCAGGCTGAGTTTCCACCGCGGATGAGCCAGGACATATTCAACCGCCAGTCGTGTGTTCTCGACGCGGCCAGGGCCGTCCATTGGTTGAAGGTAGAAGTGATCGAAGTCCAGTCCCTCAACCGACTCCGGCAACAATTTCGGTTGCGGAAAGACCAGCTTGAGTTCGTTTCCTTGCCGGAGTGCGAGGTCGGACCCGGCTTTCGGGCTGACACAGATCCAGTCGAGCCCCGGCGGAGGAAGGCGGGTTCCGTTGGTTTCCACGGCAACCTCGAACCCTTCTCGGTGAAGGGAACTGACCAGTTGGAGATCAAGTTGCAGGAGTGGCTCTCCCCCGGTGCAAACGACAAATCGTGAAGAGGGTCCGGCAGGGAGGGAGACCGGCCAGAGCAAGGCGATTGCGCTTGCCAGCGCATCAGCACTCTCGAACTTGCCTCCGCCCGGGCCGTCCGTTCCGACAAAGTCGGTGTCACAGAAACTGCAAACCGCTGAGGCGCGGTCCGATTCCCGGCCCGACCAGAGATTGCACCCGGAGAACCGGCAAAATATGGCGGGCCGGCCTGCCTGTGCCCCTTCTCCCTGGAGGGTGTAATAAAGCTCCTTCACTGCGTATTTCATATCGCTGCCGGCCCGGTGGTCGTTCCTTCTCAGTTGCCTCTCAGTTTGGCCTCCTTCGGCTGGCTTTAATTTTATCGGAATTGAATGAGAAGTCCCCCGATCACATGGGTGAACCTCGCAAATCTGGGTGTAAGTGTTTGCATTTTGTGGAATTTATTTGATCTGCTAAGATCAAAAGCTTGGTGAGCCTGCATTCTGCTTCGATCGAGTAACGGATTCCGGGCCCGGGGGGTGCCAGGTCTCGGGTTCCTCGAATGGAATTGAGTCGTTTGGATTTGTCGGTCAAAAGGGCAAGAGTCCGGCTTGGAAGAAATGTCGAGGGAGCGTGCGCAGGAACATAGGACTTGAGGTCCTTCGCATAGTCGGGCCTTACGCGGTCGTGGCGGGAGCATGGATATATGTATCCGACTGGGCCGTACAGATCCTGGTCGGTTCGTCACCCCACCTCGCCGGGGTCTGGCAGACTGTTAAGGGTCTGTTTTTCGTGCTGGCTACCTCAATCATCCTCAGCTACTCAATGTACCGGAACCTGTCTCTCCGCCATCGAAAAGAGAGGGAGTTGTCCGAAGCAACTGAGCATTATCAGAACCTGGTCGAGAACGTCCCCGGGATGGTCTACCGCTGTTTGCACGATCAGGCCTGCACCATGCTCTACGTCAGTTCCGAGGCAGAGTCGCTGACCGGCTACAGTCCGGCGGAATGGCTCGATGGCCGTTCGGTCTCATTTGGGCGCCTGATCGCGCCGGAGGACTGCGAGAAAGTCCGCAGCAATGTAGCGAAGGCGGTCGCCGGTTCCGGGCGGTTCGAGGTGGGCTATCGTATCCGGCGCAAAGACGGCGTCGTCCGGCATGTGTTCGAGCGGAGCCGAGTGACGGGGAACGTCAACGGGGTCCCGATTTTGGAGGGATTTATCCGCGATGTTACTGATCGGCACCGACAGAATAGGCAACTCCGGGAGCAGATGGAGGAACTGTCCGCCCTCAATGAAACGATGCTCGCGATCCTTGACAATGCGCCGGTGATGACCGGCTTTTTCGATTTTTCGGGCCGGCTCAAGTGGGTCAACCGGGGGTGGATCGAAACCCTTGGGTGGTCCCGGGAGGAGATCGAAGCGATCGACTTGTTCGCGGAATGCTATCCGGAATTCGATGAACGGGCCCGGGTCATGAGACACATCGAGACAGCCGACGGCAGCTGGGCTGACTTTCTGACTCGAAGAAAAGACGGGAGGCTCTTGAGGACCTCGTGGGCGAATCTTCGGCTCTCGGACGGGAGTGGAATCGGGATCGGGATCGATCTGACCGAGCAGCGACGGCTGGAAGACCAGCGGAACCGTTTCTTCGAGCAATCACTGGACCTTCTCTGCATTGCCGGGTTCGACGGGGTGCTGCGTGAGGTCAACCCGGCTTGGTCAAAGACGCTGGGCTGGTCGGAGGCGGAATTGACGAGCCGCCCCTGGCTCGAATTCATTGACCCGGAAGACCGAGGAGAAACATCGCGAGTGAGCCGCGAACTCCAGTCGGGCCAGCCGGTCTTCGGGTTTGAGAATCGATGCATGTGCAGGGATGGCTCTGTCCGCCGCCTCGTATGGAATGTTTATCCCTCCGTGTCGGAGCAACTCATTTACGGAGTCGTTCGTGACGTGACGGAAGTTCGGTTGCTCGAAAAACAGCTCTTCCAATCTCAGAAAATGGAAGCGGTGGGGCGGTTTGCCAGTGGAATCGCACACGACTTCAACAATGTCCTGACCGCAATCCTCTGGACAGCTGAGATCGATCTGAGCGGTTCCTGGGCCAAGGAAGCGCCGGAACGTGCAGAGAGCCTCAAGGAGATTCGCCAGTGTGCGCTCAAGGGCGGCGACCTGACCCGGAAGCTCCTGCTCTTCGGACGGCAGGAGGACAGGGAATTCGGAGAGATCGAGGTTCACGAACTGCTCACGGGTATGGTGCGGATGGTCTCGCGCATGATGGAAGATGACATCGAGATTGAAGTCGTGCGCGGTGCCGAGCAGGACCGCATCCTGGGGGATTCGACTCAGATTGAGCAGGTCATGATGAATCTCCTCTTGAACGCTCGCGATGCCATGCCGGACGGTGGGCAGATTGTTGTCACGACCAGAAATCTGGGTGATGTTCCGTCAGGCATTAAGCCCGGTCAGGATGACGCCGGCCGGATGCTGGAAATCGAAGTTCGGGATACTGGTACCGGTATGGACGACGAGGTCCTCAAGCAGATCTTCGATCCGTTCTTCACTACCAAGGAGCGGGGGCGGGGAACCGGCTTGGGACTCTCGACCGTCTACGCGATTGTTCAGCGACACCAGGGTCGCATTGATGTCGAATCGGAACCCGGCAATGGCACCACATTTCGGATTGCTTTTCCTCTCAATCTGGTTTCCTTGGCCGAGGGGTTTCAGCCCGAGGAGTTGATTCCCGGCGCGGTTTCAATTCTGCTCGTGGAAGACGATGCGCGAGTTCGCAGTGTCACCTCCAAGATCCTTTCTCGATCGGGCTACGGGGTCCAGATGGTGGAGACAGTCGCAGAAGCTCAGCGGGTCATGGCCCACGGGTTCTCCTTCAACCTTCTGATCACTGACATTCACCTGCCTGACGGAAACGGAGTCGCTCTTGCTGTGGACATCCGTAATCGTCGTCCTGAATTGCCGATTCTGTTCATCTCAGGCGACGTTGACGTGGAGATGAAGGTGTCCCGGGTTGAAGGGTCGCGTTTTCTCCGCAAGCCGTTCAAGTCAACCGATCTCCTGGTCAGTGTGGAGGAAGTGCTGACTAAGGCTGCCGGCCGGCGGCGGTTTCCAATCTGAGTGGCATCAGCGCTCAGTCCACGATTGAGCCGCTGACTTGAATCTCAAGTTTTTGCGTGATTCTCCCGATTTCTCAGGCACAGTGAACGGTTGGTTGGTAGGGAGTGCTTGACTGCAAGTCCGTTCACCCGTACGTTTCGGTGCAAGTGTCGGGTTTGAGGTAGACAACTCTCCGGCACTGGGAGCCCGCAGCCTCTTGAGGGTGCGGAGATTTGGGATTTTGCGGTCGTTTTATCCCATGCATTTCCGTCACACTTGGAGCCGAGTATGACGTTTGAAGCAGCTCTGGGCATAATTAACAACGCTGCCTTTCTGGTGACTCTCGTAGTCCTGTATTCATTCAGTCCGCTTCCCAAGAAGCCTGTCAGTCGTGCCAGTGAGGTAGTCCTCGGTTCTGTACTCGGCCTGACAGGGGTTGCAGTGATGCTCAACTCCTGGAGTCTTGCCCCTGGGATCTTTTTTGATACCCGTTCGATACTTTTGTCCACGACCGGACTGTTCTTTGGTGCACTGCCTGCCGTAATCGCGGCTGCGATTACGGCCACATTCCGCGTTGTGAATGGTGGAAGCGGGGCCGCAATGGGCGTAATGGTGATTTTGACGTCAGCGGCATGGGGTGTCGCGTGGCGACGACTTAGGTTTTCACCAACCAGGGCGTTCGGGTGGTTCGACTTGTGGTGCTTTGGCTTGGTCGTTCACTTCACGATGGTGGCATGCGTCATGTTTCTGCCGTCGGGGGTGCGGTTGTCGATCCTCGAGGGCATCGGACCTCTCATCCTGGGGATCTATCCAGTTGCGACCATGTTGATGGGAAAGTTGTTGGATTCCCAGCGGACCCGTCATGTTGCATTCGAAGAGACCCGTCGGAACGAGCGCTGGCTTCGCCGGCTTTTTGAACGGGCCTGGGGAATCACATCCCTGGTCGACTCCGAGGGCCGGGTGATTTACATCAGCGAATCGATTGGCCCCATTCTTGGGTACAGCCCGAAGGAGATGATGCAGAGGAACTTCGATTGCTTCACCCACCCGGACGACCGTGAGGAGGCTCGCAGGAAATTTGCTCGGCTGACGAGAACAGCTGGGGCTGTGGACACCATCGAACATCGGATCCGACACCAGGATGGACGTTGGCTCTGGGTAGAGACCGTGGCGACCAACTTGACCAGTGATCCTGATATTCGCGCCGTCGTTTTCAACACTCGGGACACGAGTGACCGGAAGTCGAAAGAAAAGATTCATGGTGCGGTGTTGGAGGGTGCGCACGAAGGATTTCTTGCAACGTCAATCGACACCCGCCTGTTGGAGGTCAACCGCGCTTTTTGTCAAATGGTCGGTTATACGCAGGAGGAACTCGCGTCGTTGTCCGTTGCAGATATTGAGGCGATCGAATCGCCGGAGCAGATATTTCAGAGAAGGGATCGGTTATTGGAAACTGGTGGGCTCGGTTCGAATCGAAGCTCCGTCACAAAAACGGTTCGCATATCGATGTCGAAGTTAGCATCACCCACGACGACGTAGAAGGAGGGCGCTTCTTTGTCTTCGTCCGGGATGTTACGGAACGAAAGCGGGTGGTTTCGGCGCTGATCCGCCAGCGGCAAAGACTCTCCAATATTATCGAAGGTACCGATGTCGGGACTTGGGAGTGGAATATTCAAACCGGTGAAACTGTCTTCGACGGTCGCTGGGCGGAGATGTTGGGCTACTCCCTTGAAGACCTGAAGCCTTTGAGCATCAAAACGTGGGAAGAGTTGGTCCACCCCGAAGACATGAGCCGAGTCCAAGAGACCCTTGACCGTCATCTGGAAGGAAGGCTGGAGACGTTCGAGTCCGATTATCGCATGCGGCGCAAGGACGGAAACTGGGTCTGGGTCACTGACCGGGGCAAGGTACTCGAGTGGGACGACGATGGGCGCCCGCTGCTGATGTTTGGAATGCACACCGACATCACGGAAAGAAAACGTGCCGAACTGGAGCAGCAGTTGCTTCTGGATCTCATGGAGCATTCCTGCAGTGAAATCTGCGTCTTTGACCTGGATTCGCTCCGCTTCACGAGGGTGAGCCGAGGGGCCCAGGAGAGCCTGGGCTATTCACTCGATGAACTCGCCAGCATGACTCCTGTGGAATTGCAGCCCGGACTATCCGAGGAGGAGTATCGGGAAATGCTGCGACCTCTGGTCGAAGGCGAACGGAACAGGGTTCAGTTCACCACTGTCCACCGCAGAAAGAGCGGAGAATCATACCCGGTGGAAGTGCACCTTTCGTACCACGCGGAGAATCGGCTCTTTCTAGCGGTGACCATCGACATAACTGAGAGGGAGGCGGCTCAAGCAGAGTTGCACAAGGTACAGGAGCGATATCGGCGGCTGCCGAAAACGCTCCCGACCTGATCTATCGTTATCAGTTCGGTTCTGAGTCCAGATTCGAGTACCTGAGCCCGGCGGTGAGGGAGATTACCGGCTATCTGCCGGAAGACTTCTATTCCGATCCCGATCTTCTGGACCGAATTGTCCATCCCGATGATCTGCACCTACTCGAAGCCATGGAAGCCGGGACCGACGTCGATGGAAGCCCGGTAGTGCTTCGACTGATCAGGAAGGACGGAACGATTACCTGGACTGAGAATCGAAGTGTTCCGGTCTTTGACGAGAGACGGAGAGTTGATCGGTCTTGAAGGAATTGTCCGGGACATTACCCTTTGGCACCGGGCCGAGGAGGCGCTTTCCGCGGAACGGAACCTCCTCAAAGAGATCACCGAAGCCAGCCCGATCGGAATCGGCGTGGTGGATCTCGACGGCCGGATCACTTTTGCCAACCAGGTCATAGAGAGCCTGATGGGGTGCGGTGAGGGAGAACTGATTGGTCGTCGATATGCCGAGTTGGATTGGGAGTTGACGGCTCTTGACGGCACTCCGCTTCCGGCGGCGGAGCGTCCGATTACCCGAGTCCTGGCAACTGGAGCCCCGGTCTCGGGAGTTCGTTTGCAGATGATGGTCCCCGGTTTAGGGACCCGTGTTCTCTCAGTAAGCGTCACTCCCCTGAAGAACCGGGAGGGGGAAATGACCGGAGTACTGGTGCTTTCGGAGGATATCTCCGAGCAGGTTCGAATCCAGCAGGCCCACGAAAAGATGGAGTTGGAATTGAGACAGGCCCAGAAGATGGAGGCAATCGGCCGGTTGGCCGGCGGTGTAGCCCATGATTTCAACAACATGCTGGCGGTCATCCTCGGGGTGACGGAAGTGGCCATGGCGGACATCGATCCCGAGTCCCAATTGGGACAGGACCTTCAGGAGATCGACCGGGCTGCCCAACGATCGGTCGATCTGACCCGTCAACTGCTGGCCTTTTCTCGAAAGCAGGTGATTCAGCCACAGTCGGTCAACCTCGACGAATTGATCCACAATCGAAAAGCGATGCTGACTCGGATGATCGGCGAGGAGATTTCCGTCGACTTCAGGTCTGCACCCGACCTCTGGAACACGTGGATTGATCCGTCACAGGTGGATCAGATTTTGGCCAACCTTCTCGTCAACGCCCGGGATGCCATCGACGGCGTCGGTACGATCGCTGTTGAAATGGCAAACTGTCGGCTGAATGATGCCGATTCCCGGAAAGACTTCCCTGTTCAAGAGGGCCAGTTTGTGAGGCTGACGGTGACCGATTCCGGGGCGGGGATCGAGCCCTCGCATCTCGAGCACATTTTTGAGCCGTTCTTCACGACGAAGAAGGAAGGAGAGGGGACCGGCCTGGGCCTGTCCACGGTCTACGGAATTGTGAAGCAGAACGGCGGCCTGATTCGAGTTCACAGTGAGCCCGGTAAGGGGGCTTCCTTCGAGGTCTACCTGCCCCATTACCGCGGACAGGTTGGGATGGACGAAAAGGGACACCCCCGAAGAAATGTCTCTGGAAGCGAGACGGTGCTGATTGTCGAGGATGAGGAGGTCCTCCTCAAGCTTGCGAAAAGGTTTCTGGAGAAGCACGGGTATCGCGTTCTGGTCGCCCATACCCCGCTCGAGGCGATCGGATTGGTGCATGAGTACGCAGGTGAAATCCACCTGCTGCTGACCGATGTTGTGATGCCGGGGATGAATGGAAGGCAGCTCGACCTGCGCCTGCGCGAGATTCGTCCCCGGTTAAAGACTATCTACATGTCGGGCTACACGGCCGATGTGATCGCACGCAGGGGAATTCTCGAACCCGGTATCGAATTCATTCAGAAGCCGTTTGCGATGGAAGCGCTGGCGGAACATGTCCGAAGTGTTCTCGACGGCAATGGAAAGACGCGGTGATTCAGATGAACCCCACTCTCCGCGCTGCGGGAATCATTCAACGGATGAAACTCAAGTTCCAGCCCAGTATCGCGATTCACCCGCATTCAGTACGCGAGTGGACCCAGCGTGTCTCCAGTTCTTCATCTACCGCCTGCCGTGGATCTTGGCTCTCTCCGAACGGTTGCGGCCTCCGGCATCACTTCCGGTGACATGCGAACGTCCGCAGTCGCGCTCGCTCACTCTCGTACTGAATGCGAGGTCTCAACGCTTGGACCGAGCAGTTGAAGTTTCAGGTCGCGAACCGGTCGAATCGGTCTCAGAGGTCCTTTGAATCGACGGGGGGGCCGTGAGGCTCAGGCGAGAAAAGCGGCGATTATGCCGGACAGGACGATCCCGTCAAAAGTCCCGGCCCCTCCGATGCTGGCAATCCCGGTGGAAAGTCGTTCGACGTCTTTCATGTGCATCAGGTCGGCGCCGATCACCGGACCGAGGACGCCGGCGGCGAAGGCCAGGGGAGGTGCGAACTCAGGGGCTAAGATCAGGGCTCCCGTGGCGGCGATCAGGGGAGGAATTAAAGGCGGCATCGTGATCCCAACGCCGGGCGTGGGTCGCGCCAGGCGATAGCAGACGAGAATGTTGATCGCGCTGACCACCACCAGAGAGATCGTCATCCCCGGACCCTTCTGGGTGATCCGGGCGATCTGGTAAAGGGAAACCAGCATGGGGATGACAAAACCTCCGACGTTGATCGCGATGATCGTGTAAGGGTTTGCGCGGCCTGCCGAGGGAACCAGTCGCTGCAAGCCGAACATGTGGAGCCTTGAGTAGTCCACATCCTGATGCCGCTCGATCTTCCGGACCGGGATGTTGATGAGGCTGCCAAGGATGACTCCAGTGATCGTCCAGATGGCCGCTGCCGGACTCATTCCCAGCTTTGCCATGGCCGCCACCATCAGGTTCGCATAAAAGAACGGAAGCAGGAAGAGTCCGACGATCATCAATAAGGACAGGCAACCCGGCGCAACCATCAGTCTTCTCCATTTCAAGCAGGCAAGCAAAAAAAAAGACTATACCCAACCGATCGGACAGACACCGCAAGTCGTTTCGCTACCGGGAGACCCGGCAGTGTTTGCTCTGCCGCCAAAGTCCATGGTGGAAGGCTTTCCTCCGGGTGTCAACGCCGGGCGGGCTGATTGCCTGAGCGGGTGAGACGGGGCAGCCGAGGCAGCCGAGGCAGCCAGGTCCGCTTCGGATTCTCAGCTTCCTCGTTGTCGAACTGGGAGTCCTCCTTCAGAATAGGGGGAATTCGATACCTACGATGAAGACTTTCAGCCGATTCTCGACGATTGAACCCCGGGACCGGGTGCGAATCCTGGGTGCCGCCGTCGGGTTCATTTGCGTCGCAGTCGCCAACCTGCTGATCCGAATCGGCGGCGACACGTTGTTTCTGAGCGCCTACAGCAGGGAGACGCTGGCCTCTCTCTACCTTGCAACGGCGGTAATCGTCAGCCTGCTTGCGAGCCTGTTTGGACTCCTCTCGGGGCGAATCCCGGTTCATCGCCTGATCGCCGCATCGTCCCTCTTTCTCGTCGTTTTGGTGGTAGGCGTCCGGGTGGCGCTGGGTGCCGAGATTCGGGCCGCGAAACTGGCGGCTTATCTGCTGGCCGACCTGACCGTTAACGGGACGATGCTCCTGTTTTGGAGCTTCTTTGCCCAGTTGTTCGACTCTCGCGAGGCGAAACAGTACATTGGTTTCGTCGGCGCCGCAGGCACGGCTGCGTGCATGGCGGCTGCGCTTGCGGTCGGACCGTTCAACCGGTCACTGGGAGTCGAGAACCTCCTGGTCGTGGTGGCCATCCTTCTTGCCGCGTTCGCTCTGGTCGTGCAGTTGCTGGCCAGTGGATCACGGGAACGGTCTCCGCAGCGGCGGGAGCGTCCCCCGAGTTCAGGATCACGTCCCGGCGTTCGCTACCGGCTTCGGCTGCTCCTCAACGAGAACATTCGAGGCCTCGCGGCGATGGTCGGTGTGGCGACGGTGACAGTGACGCTGGTCGATTTTCAGTTCAAAGCGGCCGCCCAAAGCACCTTTTCCGCCGCCGAGTTGCCCGGCTTCTTCGGAAACTTCTACGCAGCTGCGAATGTCGTGGTCTTGCTGATTCAACTCCTGGCGGTGAGCTGGCTGTTGCGGAAAGGTGGGCTCCTGCTTTCACTATGCCTTCTTCCGGCAGCGCTCCTTCTGACGTCTTCGTTGACCGTGTTCGGCCCCGAGTTCAGCGGCGTTGTAGCCTCCCGCTTCGCCGTTCAGATCATGGTTTTCACCGTTGATACGGCCGCTCTGCACGTCCTCTATCTCGGGGTGCGCAAGCAGTCCTACAGCCAGGCCCGGGCATTCGTGGACGGCATCTGTAAGCCGGTTGCCATGGGGCTGACCGGATTCCTGCTCTTCTTCGGCTCGAGCCGGGTTGGATTCCAGGGGCTGGCACTGGCGGCGGCGGCTGCTGCGCTGGTCTGGATCTTCCTGGCGAGGACGAACTATCGGACGTATCTCAACGCACTCGTTGAGGGGTTGCGAGCCAAGCTCATTTACCCGGGGGAACGGCCCGAGGGCCAGCCCGATCGCACCGTCGAGCACTACGTTCGGGAAAGGCTCTTGACGGCTCCGCCCGAGGACCTGCCCTACCTGCTGACCGTCCTTGGGGAGTTTCGCGACCTCGACCTGAATCCGGAGATGAGGTTGCTCCTTCAGCGAGACGAACCGGACGTGAAAGTAGTCGCGTTAGAGCGGTTACGGGAGACCAGTGAGGCGGCCGACCTCGACCTGGTTCTGGCCCAGCGCGAGCATCCCGAGCCGATGGTACGCCGGGCGGTTGTGACGACCGCATCGGTGCTGGGCGGGCAGTCGGTCTCCGAGGCCCTGGCCCTGGCCCTTGACGACCCGGAACCGGAGGTCCGGGCTGAAGCGGCGGTAGCCCTGATCCAGTTGGCCGACCTGAACGGATTGATGCTGGGAGTTCAGACTCTGAAAAACCTGATTGATTCCACGGAACCTCGAGACCGCAGGGCAACCGCGCGTCCTCTGGCGCGAGTGCATCTGCCGGGGCGCCAGAACCTCATGCGGAAGCTCCTGACCGATCCCGAGATCAAGGTGCGACGAGCCGCGCTCGAGGCGTGCGTCGAAAGGCCGGATGAAGGGTTGGTCCCGACCCTGGCCGGGCAGCTGTCGGATCCTGGATTGAGTGGGCTCGCGGTCGATGCCTTGGTGAATGCGGCTGGGGGGACACTCTCTTATCTGGAATCGCTGGACGAGGACGGGTTGAAGCGTGCGTTCGACCGCGGGCCGCTCCTGTACCTCGTCCTCTCGCGCATTGGAGGTGACCGGGCTTTGTCGAGCCTCCGCCGGCTTTCCGGCAGAACCTACATCTCCTGGGCATTTGCCGACTGTTTCCGGCGTCTTCTGCAGCATCGGCGCCCGAGCGCGGGTGAAACGGCCGAGGTGAACCGGATGGTCGACGGGCAGCTACGGCTGCTTGGGGAGAGGCGGATGACCCTCCGTGCTCTCGACGGGCTTGCGGGAACGGATTTCCTTCAGGGCGCGCTGGACGCGGAGATCGCGGCACACGTTCGAAACCTCTTCCTCTTTCTTGAAATTCTGGTGCCTGGTGTCGACATGGATGTTTTTCGGCTGAAAGTGACTAGAGGAAGGCCGGAGGACCGAGCAAAGGCTCTGGACGTCCTGGAGAGTCTGTTGCCACTGAATCTTCGCACCAGAGTCCTCCGAGTTCTCGACCCCAAACGCGCCGCGGCGGGCCCGGTAAGCGATCCATTCTCGAAGTTGCTCGAAAGCGAGGTCGTCCCCTCCATACTGGCAGGGGCGGTCTTCGCAGCCGGGCGGAACGAGAGACGGGATCTCGTCGGTTCAATCAGGCCGTTGCTCGGTCACGACGTGCCGCTCTGCCGGGAGACTGCCCTGGATGCCCTCTGCCGCCTGGATGAAAATTCCGGAAACGTTGTTCTGGTTGACGATCCGGACCCCTCGGTGCGACGTTTTGCCCGCACGCTGGGGGGAGACGATGGAGAAGAATGCCCCATGATCACGGTTGAACGAGTGCTCTTCCTTCGGCATGTGCCTTTGTTTTCTCAAATGTCCGCCGCCGAACTCAGTGCGCTGGCCCGGATTACCGAAGAAGCCGTTTTCCCGGCTGGCTCGCAGATCCTGGTCGAGGGCGAACTCGGTGAAACTCTCTATCTGGTGGTGGACGGTGAAGTCCTGATCCACAGCGGAGATAAGCGACTGGGAGTCCTCAAGTCAGAGGACCACTTCGGGGAGATGGCGATTCTCGACGGGGAACCCCGGTCGGCGTCGGCTACCGCACTGACAGACTGTCTGCTCCTGACGGTCAACCGGCGCGACTTCAATGACCTCCTGAACCAGCATGTCGCGGTAGCAAGAGCCGTGATCACGACTCTGAATGAGCGCCTCCGCAACACCATCGGACTTCTCAGATCGGCGGAGAACTGACCTCCCGTCCAGTGCGTCAGAGGCTCTCCGTATAAGGGTGGCGACAAGGAGTGTGCTTCATGAAACGGGCAAGGTACCCGCTCGCAGTTCTCATTCTTGCTTTGACGCTGGTGTCCTTCGAGTTGGGCCAGCAGGCAGAAGGGGGCAAGTCGGCCCCAGTGACAGGTTCGGAGGAAACCGCCCATTTCTTGCGCTCTCCCTTCGGATCTCTACCGGAGACCGAGGCGCTGCTGGGAAATGTCTCCGTCAAGCTGCAGCTTCTGATGGGCTACGAGAGCAGTAACGACACCGGGCGAAGGTGGCGTGCCGCCAGCCTCGAGGGCGTGGTTGCATTTCACGGTTTCACCCGTTCCAACCCGGACGGCTCGGTTGCTTCCATTGAACTGGCGGCCATGCCTTATCCCGAGGGAGGTTTCGAGATCCTGGTCTTCGGCGAAACTGTCCGGGACGGCGCGCGGGGACCCAACCCGGATGTCGGGGCCGCCTTTCAGCTTCTGAGCGAATTCGCCCATTCTCTGGAAGTGAGTGTGGGAAGTCCCGGCATGAAGGACCTTGCCTACGAGTCCTATCATCTCAGCTACATCCAGGCCGATCGTGCACTCGCACTCCTGAAAGTCCTCGGCTACACCACGGTCGAATATGGAGACGAGGAAGCCGAGATTATGAGTGACAAGATCTACACTCCAATTCAGCAGGGAACCGGGACCCTGCCGATCGTGGTGAAGATCCCCGACTCGGCCAAGACGAGCCTGCTCGACCCTCCTCCGCTGTCGAAGGAGTTGGTGGCGGCCCTGGCCGAACAGCGCAAATCCGGCATCTCGGGCTTCCCCGGATCGTCCAGTTCGGCGGTCCCGGACATCGGGGGAACTTACCTGCACGGTTCAACCTCAGGGGAACCTCAGCAGCGACTTCTGCTGGTTTACGAGAAGACCGACACGGGTTCCCTGCAGAACTTGCTCAATCTGCTTCGGGACCAGATCGATGTCCCGGCACGCCAGATCGTGATTGAAGCATTGGTGATCGAGCTGAATTCCGACCGGTTGAAGGATCTGGGGATCTCTTTCAAGGGAGTCTCCAACTCGGTGTCCGGTGATTTCGGCCAGATCGATGCCGACACGGGTTTGCCGGGTCCCTTCACTTTCACTTTCGATTCGGATCAGAATGCCGCCGGCGCTTTCAGCATGACGCTGAATGCCCTGGTCGACAACGGCGAAGCAGAGATTCTTTCCAAGCCGTCGGTGCTCGTTCTTGACGGGAGACAGGCTCGAATCCAGATCGGCCAACAGGTTCCGGTGGTCAAGTCGACCTCGACCCAGGCGGGAATCATTTCTTCGGTGGATTACTTCCCGGTTGGAATCGTATTGAACCTGCGGCCCCGGGTCAGTGAAGACGGCAGTGAAATAACCATGCAGGCAGAGACCATCGTCAGCGCCGTCAACCAGTTGGAGAGTTCCGAGACCGCCGCAGGTGTGGGCGTGTTTCTCGCGCCGGTCGTGGACAATCGGCAGGTCCAGTCGTTTGTGAGAGTCTCGGACAATTCTCCGTTCATCATTGGCGGGTTGATTTCGACGGAGCGCCGCAAGGAAGTCAGCGGAATTCCCTATCTGTCCGATATTCCCGCGCTGGGAGTTCTGTTCCGCCGAACCGTCACGCGCAATTTCAAGCGCGAGGTTATCGTCGTGCTGACTCCCCACGTTGTTCCTCTGCGGGATCGAACCTTCAGCTACGTGATCCCGAAAGATTCCGGGATGTTCGACAGTTTTGGTTATCAGCTGTTTCGAAACTCCTATCGCCTCCGGGGAGAAGACGTCTTCGATCTCAAGTTCGTCCACGAAAGTTCCGTTTACCAGAACCTCGTCGAGACGGTGAGAGCCCGGGTGAAAGCCCAGCCGGAACTCCGCCACGATGAGAACATCGCTGCGTTGTACCGCGGCGACGTCCCTGGAGAGGAGGTGCTGGTCCGCCGAATGCTTTGGGAGATCATTGACAGGACCGGTTATGCAGCGAACGTGCGGACCGACCACATCATCTTTTTCGAAGACAGCCGGGATGAGGGTGTCAGCAACGACTTCGAGGTCCACTACATCAGCAAGGACATGGCGACGATCTCGCCAAACGACGGCCTGCTGCTGAGCTTCAAGGCAGAGGCTGAGGGGACGGAGGAGCACCCCTTCGTTCGGCCGACGGCCAGTTTGTCGACGGTTCCTGTGGCCAGCGGGAGTTACGCGCGGCAACTTGCGGGTGCCAACCGGACCGACGCCCAGGGCAACTTCGTGGACTGGTCGATTCTTCTATCCGAGAGCGGCGGTGGGATCCGGGTGACTCCCCTCGACCTGCTGAAGGGCGTTCTGACCCTGAAGCGGGTTCTCGGGCTGAACAGTTCCCTGCCGCTGACTCTGGCTGATTTTCACGTCGGGCGCCAGATCACGTTCCCCAGCGAAGAGGAACTCCAGAACCGGTTCCACGTTGTCGATCGGGACACGGCGCGGCTCTTCTACGAAGTATTCGCCTACTACTCTGTGTTCGAATCGGAGTTCAACCGTAAGACCCGCGAGGTGAGACGCCGGCTGGATATCGATCCCTAGTGCTCTGTCACGCATCCGGTGACACTTTCAGAGCCCCACATACGTCTCAGGACACTAGCGTCCTGAGTCAGCCTCCAATTCCGCTGCGAAATGTTCCCGGTACCAGCGGGTGTAGTGGCGGAGTTTCTGCAGGTAGCCCTCCAGGTCCAGCAGCTGTTCATCCCAGATCAGGTAGCTCATATCGGGCCTGCGAAACGCGAAGTGACGGGCCCTGTCCTGCTGCCAGAAGTAGCTTTTTACCGGGGTCGACATCCCCTTTGGTAGCCGGGTCTTTTCCCAGACTGCAACCAGGTTGTCGAATACCTGTGATCGATCGGCCAGGCTTCCTCCGACGATTCGGGCGGCGTCATCGAGAGCGTCCAGGGCCTGCTGGTGGCTGACGAAGCGGGCCTTGTGCGCCCGGCCCACTGCCTGCTCCAGACGGGAAAGCGCCCGGTAGGTCCCGGCAGTATGGTCGATGAGGTCGAGGAGAGTGTCAAAGATCTCGAAATCGTAGGCGTGTTTGACGCCGGCCATCTGGTTGAGCCGGCAGATCACGTGGCCGCGGGCCATCAGGGCAGGAATGCCGCGCGATCGATCGACCATCTCCCGGTAGCGGGTATTCCAGAACGGATCGTACTCGATTGCGTCTCCCCGGGGCAGGTCGGGCAATTCGGTCTTTCCGATCTCGCCCCAGTGCCAGACCTTTCGCTCGAAGCTGTCCATGTAAAAGTAGGCCCCGTCATTGAGAATCTGCCAGAGTTCCGCCATGTCGCGAACCTGGGTTCCGTAATAGCTCACAAAGTACTTCTCAAAGAACTCGCCCGGCGAGGGATTCCCTCCACTCCAGGCGTACTCGGCCGAGTTGACCCAGCTCATCATCCAGACCTGGTTGTGCAGCCCCGAGTCGTCCCAGGAGGTGTTGACCATGCCCTCGTACAACCCGCTCCGGGCCGCCGCCGCGACCTGCTCGTAGGAGTTTTCCAGGCAGCCGCTGACCTTGTTCCCGCCTCGAATCCGGTAAGCGTAGGGAAGGAAGAGGTGTTCAATGCCCGGGTTTGGATCGTAGACCCAGGCCGGGTAACCGGCGTCCCTGGATATCCGTGCTTCATCGAGGTCGCTCGTAAACTCGGCGTAAATCAAACCTTTTGCCGGTTCAATCGGCGCTCCCGGGATGTATTCTCCACCCCACGTCATGACCCGGCGGCCCATCTTTCCTTGCAGGAACTCGGCACTTCGGTTGACGAACTCCAGCATCAGGCCCCGACGCCCGATCTCTGCCGCCCGCGCCCGGCAGCCGCACTCAACCCCCTGTCCGAGTTCGTAGGTTTCATCGGTTCCCATGTGAATGAACTCGGATCCGGGAGTCGCCTCGATTGCGTCTTTCCAGAGGTCGAAAAGCAGTTCGTACGAACCGTCCTTGAGAGGACAGAACTCCCAGTTCGAGGCTGCAATTTCGCGCAGGTGCTGGAACTGCGGCCACTTCAGGATGAAGCTGACGTGTCCGAGTCCCTGGACCAGGGGGACGAGTTGAACGTGATACTTCCGTGCGTAACGGGTGAACTCCTGCATCTCGGCCATGGTGAATGCGCCCGGAGCCCCGATCTCCGGGTGGCTCGGGTAGGCGAACTTGTCCTCCCACTCCCAGATCAGCATGTTGATCTTGTAGTCGGCCAGGTCGCGGATAAAGGCCCGCACGTATTCGGCCTTGTCCTGATGGTGCTTGGTGTCGTAGTGGGCCGCCCGGTAGCGAATGTCCGGCCAGTCCATCAGCTTCAAGCCGGGAATGTGGAGCCCGTCACTGTCCCGGACCGGAAGTTGAAGAATGGTTCGCGTCGCGTTGAAGAGGCCCTCCTGTCCATCGGCCGCGACCTTCACACCCTCGGGGGCCACGGTAAGCGTGTAGCCCTGGTCTCCAACCTTTTCGGGAGCATCCTTGCGGGTCAGGACAATCGTCCTCCCCGCGCCGGCTCCCACCTGCGCCGGCACGCCCCACTCGGAAGTGATCCGCTCGGCCAGGTCCTGCGCGGCAAACTGGTCCGCCCCGGAAGCATCGGCGTCCAGGAGAATCGATACCGGGCCCCCGATCACGAAGGGTTCCCCGCCGAGCGTGACCTCCTGGGGGTAGGGAATTAAACTGATCCCCGCCTGCCAGAGGGGCGTATCAGCTGCGCTCAGGAGCGGGACTGCCAGGACGGTACTGAGCAGGAAAAGGGCGGTAGCTCTAAATCTCATTCGAACTATAGTAAGATAACCACCCTTGGTTGTCTCGCAAATCGGTGACACGCACCGATTTGAGTTGCAAAGTGCCGTCCGATAACGATTTTCTTCCCGGTCTGGTACTTAATTCTGGTCTCGAGTGGTTGGGGCCGAGGCCGTCCCGGCGAATTCCCACAACGACGTAGCGGGATGCAGTCAGGCCGCGGCTCCGGTCGACCTTCCGTGGCTGATTCGGACGAGTCGGCACGTCCGATACCCAAATTTGGTGCCAGACCTGATAGAAAACGCTTTGTGCGTAGGTGGTTACGATTCTAATTCGTGCGTGTCACCGTTTGGCGGTCATCCTCACCTCTTGCCTGCTTCCATCTTCAATGCCCTGGGAAACAGCACGTTGTTCTCCTTGTGAATGTGGCTGTGGAGGTCCCTTTCCAGCTGAGCCAGCGCATCAACCATTGCACGGTAGGTATTGCAGGCCCACTCGGGCGGCTGGTAGTCGTCGGTGAGGGTACGCTGGCGGTCAAGTGCCGACGCGGCTCCGTCATGCTCATGTTCCATCTGCCCGATTGGATTGGCCAGCGATCCGCAGTGGAAACGAACGGCCGTCTTACTGGCCTCGAGTTGTCGAATCATGGGAAAGAGGATCTGTTCTTCTTTCACCATGTGCGACGAAAGCTCATCGGCCAGACCCAGGAAGTTATCGCGCAGCTCCTGCAGGCGCGGGTCCCGGTCGCCGTGGACCTTGGCGACCTTGTTTGTCAGCTTGTCGAGGCGGGGAAGTTCGGAGCGCAGGTACGCATGATGGGTCTGCTCGATGTGGTCGGCCAGTTCGGTCAACGACATTTGAGAAGGTGGAGTAGCGCGCTCTTTGTCAGCCTGTGCTGACTCTGATTCGGAAAGCAAGGCCAGGATATGTTCAGTAGCGAGCCCCTTGCGGCTGCAGGCATCGGCAATGGTCCTCTTGCCGCCGCAACAGTAGTCGATCCCGGCGTTTTCGAAGACCCGAGACAAGTTGGGATGATGGGCTACTACTTCACCGACAGTTTGGGTCGCTTCAAAAGTGTGCATGTGATTCTCCGATGCGTCTATGTGAATTTCGAATGTTGTTGGTGACCAGTATCGGCTGCCGCCTCCACATCCGCGATGACTTAAGTCATCACGGTCTATCCTTTGTCAGACCTTGGGGTCTCTGGCGTTTTTGCGGTGATTGATCCCCTTGATTGAAATCATTTTGGAGTGCCTGGATCCCAGCTTGAGGGATTTTTCGAACGCAAGGAGCGCGAGGACGGGGGAAGTCCCGCACAGAAGACTCGACAGAGGGGAGGATTTTTCTAATATCCGGGGATACACTAAATGGCTATGAACAGCAGCAACTCAGAGCCCCGACAAAAGAGCCGTCGTGAATTCCTGACCCAGACCGCCAGATCCACTGCCCTGGGCGGTGCCCTGCTTTCGGCGGCATCGAGACAGCGAATCCTGGGAGCGAATGATCGCGTTCGGATGGGAGTCATCGGACCGGGCGCCCGCGGACAGTCGGTCATGAAGCACTTTCTCTCCTATCCCGAGGTAGAGGTCGTCGCGCTTTGCGACATCTATGACGAACATCTGGCGGCAGCAAATCAAATTGCGGGCGGAAAGGCGAAGACGTTCCTGGAGTACCGGAAGTTGTTGGATACTCCGGATATCGATGCAGTGCTGATCGCGACTCCCGACCACTGGCACAAAGCCATCGCAGTTGACGCCTGCCAGTCGAGCAAGGACGTTTACATTGAGAAACCGCTGACCTTCGAAATTGCGGAGGGACAGGAGATCATCAAAGCGGCACGCGTCAACGACCGCGTCATGCAGGTCGGCATGCAGCAACGCAGCGGACCGCACTATTTCGAGGCCAAAGAGCAGTACATCGACCAGGGGAAGCTTGGCAAGATCACTATCGCCCGGACATGGTGGCACGGAAACGGCTACCACCTGCGAAAAGCTCCTTTCACCGCCAAGCCCGAGGGGTTGAACTGGAAGATGTTTCTCGGACCCCGGCCCTGGCGGGACTGGGATGTCCAGCAGTACTGGAACTGGCGTGCCTACCTGGACTTTGGCGGTGGGCAGATCACCGACCTGTTTACCCACTGGATCGATGTCGTCCAGTGGTTTCTCAACGAAGACCTCCCGACCTCGGCTGTTGCGGTTGGTGGCGTTTACAACTACAAGGATGGGCGAACGGCGCCGGACACGATTCACGTCCTGCTGGGCTATCCGGGCGAGTGGACGGCGACGTTTGAAGCGACTCTTGCTCCCGGCGTTAAGGGTGCTGGCATTGAGTTCATCGGGACCGAAGGACGGCTGATGATCACGCGCGGAGGGTTCACCTACACGCCCGTGGAGGGACCGGCGGTTGAGCGACCGGGAGATCAGGGAGACCAGATGACACGCCTGCATGTCGGCAATTTCCTGGAGTGCGTGAAGTCCCGAAAGCGTCCCAACGGAGACGTTCTCGTGGGACATCGCTCGGCTCAGGCCTCACATCTTGGGAACATCGCCTACCTGGAAGAGAAGAGAATCGAGTTCGATCCGGTCATGGAGACGGTTCTGTAACCTGAAACTTCATCGTGGAGGCTTCCATTTTCACCGCAAAGGCGCGAAGGTCGCCAAGGCTCTTTTGTATTGAAAACAAAGAGAATCTTCGCGTTCTTCGCGCCTTCGCGGTTGGATCTTTCTCGCGAAGTTCCATCCCTTGAATGATCCGCGCAGAGCGCGGGGGCGGGGCTGACCCGCAATTTCATTTCGGATGAGTTTCTGGTTCCTGGTTTCTCGTTCCTGGAGGGAGAGTAGTCCGGGCAGCCCTGCCTGCTGTGGCGGCCGGGCAGCTTGCCCGGCGGAAGTGAACATTCTCAATCCAGGATTCTTGATTTCCGTTTTGTTCTGAAACAGTCCGCCACCGGGACTGAATCGCACTTTCAGTGCTGCAATTTTGCCGGGAACTGTTTTCTTTCGGTCAACCTCGGATTGGTTCAACGAAGGGAATCACACTCGACCTTGTCCAGGGCGGAAAGGAGGTTGAAGGCCAGCGCATAGCCGGCAAAAAGGCTGGCCGATCGAACCTGGTCAGGCTGGTCATGGAAGTCGTTGATTAGCCGAAATCCTCTTTCTGAGAGTCCGTGCAGACTGATCGCCGGAATTCCCTGATCCATAAAAGGCTCGGAATCAGCCCCGGCAGTGGTGATTCGCCCGGAGTGGATCGGGATGTGGGTCCTTTCCGCCACCTCGCGCGTGAATTTCTCGAGAGAGGGTGTGGAGACGTTTGAGAGGATCTGGGGAACCGCGAAACCGAAACAGTCCAGGTTCACCATGGCACAGTACGACTTTCGGTCTTTCTTTGGAATTGTCCTGGCCATCGCCGTCGAGCCCTCGAGTCCCTTTTCCTCCAGCGCGAAGCCCGCAAATACGAACGTCTTGGCCCGGTTGATCTGGCGAAAGCTCCCGTAGAGACGAGCCAGGATCACGACACCGGTCCAGTTGTCGATTGCCCCGCAACCGCCGCCGACCTTGTCGTAGTGGGCTCCGACAACGATAATCCCTTCGCCGCTACCGGGGAGGGTGACGACGATGTTTTTCCCCCGCTTGAAGGGGACGAGCTTCACTTCGCCCTCGGCGGCTCCCAATTTTCTGAAGAGCTCGACCACGGCATCGCGGCGATCCTTGTTATCGCAGGGGCACCGATTGATGTCTGCCTCGAAGTCATCCGCGGTCGGGTGTTTGAATCCGTGGGTCTGGCCCAACAAGGCCCAAGTCAAACAGTTGAGAGCCAGCATCAAGGCAATTGTCTTTATTCGCATCGAATTTAAACTACTACACCTTTTCCCCCTCGACGCCAATGACAGACTCAGCCGCCAGTTTGAAAATGTTGGCGGCGGGAGCATCGTGACCGGCGATGAACGTTCTCTGTCCGAGTACGTCGAACAGCGGCCGGCAGCGTTCGATCTGCTCGGTCGATCCAGCGGCAACGATGAAGAGTTTCGCCGCGGCGGCGGCATCGGGCCTGCCCATGACCGGCGCGGCTACGTAGTGCTGCCCTTTTCCGGAATGCGCATTTGCCAGCCGTCGGGAGAGATCGACGCTGATCGTGCTCATGGAGACGTGAACCGCACCCGTTGGCAGAGCATCGAGAGCGTTGTGGGGACCAAGAAGAACCTGCTCAACCGCACGATCGTCCGCGAGCATGGTGATCAGAACTTCCGCGCCCTGGACGGCTTCTGCAGGAGTTGCTGCAACTCTTGCGCCTGATGATTCCAGCTGCTCGGCACGGCTCCGGGTGCGGTTGTAAAGGACTAGCTCGTGGTCGCCTTTTAAGAGGTTTTGCGCCATCGGCGCTCCCATGTTTCCCAATCCAATGAATGCTATGCGCATGCTCTCTCCTTTTTCTCCAGTTGGCTTCGCGGTCTCGCCGCCGGCTGCCTGGTGTCCCCGACAAAAGAAATCCCTGCGGACATCACGGCACCGCAGTTCGACGCATTCTGACCCGGCTCAAGTCCCAGATTTCGTCGTATCGGGTGAGTCAGGATCGTGTAAACGGGTTCTCGAACACGGCCGATTGGCCCAGTGCAGCCTCGATCTCCAGCAGGCGATTGTATTTGGCGATGCGCTCGCTGCGGCAGGCCGAGCCCGTCTTGATCTGACCGCCGCCCATGGCCACGGCAAAATCGGCCATGAAGGTGTCTTCGGTCTCTCCGCTGCGGTGGGAGATCACGAAACCCCAGCCCGCCTTCCGGCAGAGGTCGATGGCCTGGATCGTCTCGGTTACCGTGCCAATCTGGTTGAGCTTGATCAGGACCGCATTCGTGGAGTCCTCCCGGACCCCTCGCCGGATGAAGCGGGTGTTCGTGACGTAAAGATCGTCCCCGACAATCTGGATCTTCTCACCGAGAGAGGCCGTGTGCGCCTGAAAGCCGTCCCAGTCATTTTCCGCCAATCCGTCCTCGATGGACACGATCGGATACCTCCCGACCCAGTCGGCATAGAGCCGGGTCATCTCCTCGCTTGTTTTCTGTCCATGGCCGGACTTTGCCAGCGCATAGACACCGTCTGAGAAGAAGGAACTTGCAGCGGGATCGAGGGCGATCGCAACGTCCTCTCCTGGAACGAAGCCAGCGGCCTCGATGGCCTCGACGATGACGTCGCAGGCCTCTTCGTTACTCTTGAGATTGGGCGCAAAGCCGCCCTCGTCACCAACGCTGGTGGCATAGCCCTTCCCGGCCAGAATCTTCTTGAGGACATGAAAGGTCTCGGCTCCGTACCGCAAGGCCTCGGCAAAGCTGGGGGCTCCCACAGGCATGACCATGAATTCCTGGAAATCGACGCTGTTGTCGGCGTGTTTCCCACCGTTGAGAATGTTCATCATCGGAACCGGAAGCCGGACTGCGCCGGGGCCTCCCAGGTAGGCGTACAGCGGCAGTTGCGCCGAAACGGCAGCGGCTCGAGCGACGGCCATGGAGACACCGAGCATGGCATTTGCACCGAGCTTGCCCTTATTCGGAGTGCCGTCCAGTTCGATCATCAACCGATCGATCTCGGCTTGCGAGGACGGGTGCATTCCGACAATCTCGGGGGCAATGACCTCGCTCACGTTTTCAACCGCTGTGAGAACGCCCTTGCCGCCGTAGCGCTTCGGGTCACCGTCACGCAGTTCGACAGCTTCGTTTTCCCCCGTCGACGCTCCCGACGGCACGGACGCCGACGCTGTGGTCCCGTCACTCAATCGACAGAATACCCTCACCGAAGGATTGCCCCTGGAATCCAGGATTTCCATGGCTTTCAGACTTGTGATCATGGTCATCATCTTGCACTCTCCCTCTGGTTCAACTACTTCGATTCAACCCGCTTCGGTCGCAGGAACGCAGAATCCAGACTGGGGAACTTCGTCCGTGGACTGTGTAGAGACCGAATGAGTCGGTGGGATCGGCAAACACAAAGCGAGTGCTCGGGGGTCCAAAAGAGCCCTCACCTTTGCGATGCCCGTTTCCGCTGAATAATGCCCACGCCGTGGCGGGCAGGTGCTATATGACAACAACTCCTCCTCCGCAGAAGCCTGCGCGGTAGGAGTCATCAGCCCTGGGAGGCGGTTGATACGGGGGACTCCATCCCCTGATACCAACTGTAGTTTACGGATTTGCATTCGGAAGGGCAACCGACAACCGGGTCGATTGCAATGTCTTGACCGCTGTTCGGACCCAGCCCTTCCTGCACGTGCAACAGGCTGAGAAGGCGCCCCGATTCAGGTGTCGGAGTGAGCCGCCCGTGTCGTGCCTTCGCACTGGACGAGCAGGTCCGCCTGATGCTTTCTGGCAACCGCGGGTAATCCGGGCAACCCGCCGGATGTGCCGCGCCAACCGGCCTGGTCAGCCCCCGTTCAAGACTTCTACTTAGATGGCAACTCTTCTCGCTCGTGCAGGTTGACTTTTGCGGAAAGTCCCATAGGATCGATACTTGCAGAAACGTCGAAGACTGGACTGTGCGAAGGAGCTGCGGGCGTCGGGTGACCATCCGACTGAAAGTGGGTGAAGCGATGCAGGCGACCGGTCACTGGGTTTCGAGAAGTCTGGTTCGGGCGACCACGCTACGCGTTATCATGCTGTTCGTCCCTTGGTCACTCAGCGCGGCTCCCGCCGAGGTGCAGACCTTATCTTCGGAATCGAACGAAAAGGACCACCCGCTACGTCCGCTGCTCCATTCCTCGGGCGTGGGTTTTCCCTGGGTGAATCTGCGAGACGAAATCCGGCTTTCAGCGACTCCGACGGGAGGTCCGGGGGCTCTCCTGCAGGCTTCCGTCAGCGTCCATCCGAGGTCGATGGCGGCCGGAGACTTCGACGGGGACGGCCTTACCGATTTGGTGCTCATGGGACGAGGCAACGGCGGACCGTTCCTGCGCGTTCACCCTGGCAGCCGGTACCAGACCGATTCGATCGCGGCGAGGACCGCGGCTCGCCTGCCGGAGTCTTTGGCGCGATCTGCCCCGTTCGAGGCCGGCTACACAGCTCGCCAATTAACCGTCGCGCCGGAGTTGTCTGCGGTTGGAGACTTCGACGGGGACGGCATCGACGATCTGGTCTACGCTTCTCGAGGTACCCCACTCCTCTACCTTTGCCAGGGCACAGCGACAGGGCTGAGTGCTCCGGAACAACCCTTCGAACTGCCTGGACCTCCCGTGGTGATGGTTGCCGGAGAGTTCAACCGCAAGGACGGACGGAGCGATCTGGCGGTAACGATCGAGAGTCGTCCGGACACGGTATTCCTGTTCCAGTCGGAGCTTGGAGGACTAGGTGCAACTCCGGTGGAATTCACCGTTAACGGAGAGGTCCTCGATTTGCGAATGGCGAATCTGGACGACTACTTTCCCGTTGACCTGTTCGTCGTCACCGATAGCGGACTGTGGGTTCTACGCGGCCCGGGGAGCCCGCTCTCCGCGGAGGGACCCGTCGTCCGTGCTGACCGGATACCGTGTGATGACAGGATCGTAACCGCCGAAGTGGGTGATTTCGTCTGGGACAGGCTGCACCGAAACGACGTGGCCGTCGTCGTGGAACCCGGTATCGTCCGCTTCCTGGAATTCGACCTGCCCGGTCGGGGGATTCCCCCTTCCTCAATGGCCTCGGATCAGTTTTCGGCCCAGTGGACCGTGCGCAAATCGGTCGGTCTTGCGAGGTCTGTAAGCCGGGACAGCCGAGTTCACTTCCACCTTACCAAAGGGCGGCTGTCGACCGTCCCCCTCGATGAATTGGTCGTCTGGGATGAGACCGGACCTTACGTTCAATTGGTGTATCGGCGATCCGTCGCGCTGGCGGGAACATCAGCCCGGCGCGAATCTGCCATCCGAAGCGGCCCTTCAGTCGCCGCTGATCCTTCCCCTGGACGATCCTGGCGCTTCGGTGATGGCCGTGCAGCTGAACTCCGATGCGCAGCTCGATCTGGCTGTTCTCCACCGTGACTCAGGCAGTGTCTCGATGTCCATCTCCACGTCGTCGGCGACGTTCGTGGTGAACAGCGGCGGATCGGAGGGCGATGACGATCCTTCGGACGGCGTCTGCGACACGGACAAGGATGTGCCAGGGATCGTCTGCACGCTGCACGCGGCCGTCGAGCAGGCGAACGCCACCCCGGGTATGGATACAATTGAGTTTTCCGTCAGTACCGTGGATATCGGTGACGGGGTGCCGCGAGCCACCGATCCGCTGGTGATCGACGGCTCCGGGGGAGGCGCCGGAGGGCGCGTCGAACTGACGCGAAGCGCGGCAGGGGGTGCAGGCCCGTGGATCGACGCCGGCGGCTCGGTGATTCGCGGCCTGGTGATCAACGGCGCGGTCGACCAGGCGAGTCCACCTTACTACTCGGGCAATTCCGGCATCTCACTCGATGACAACGGCGGCAACCGGGTCGAGAACAACTATATCGGCACCAATGCGGCCGGATCCCAGGCCAAGGCCAACTTCACCGGGATCAGCATTCATGACTCCTCCGAGAACACGATTGGAGGCGAGCAGGTTTCCCAGCGCAACGTCATCTCGGGTAATGCCGCTGGCGGGCTGGAGATCGTCGGCGGCGGGGCGCGGGACAACGTCGTCAAGGGCAACCTGATCGGGACGGATGCTCTGGGTTCCCAGTCCGTCGGGAATGGCGCGGCGGGACTGTTCATCACTTATACGTCCGACGGCGGCACACCGCCCAACTACTCCGACAGGCCGGCCAACAACATCATCGAAAAGAATGTCATCTCGGGGACTCTCCAGCTGGACCCCCTGTTCGACCCGACGGGCAGCACCGGAATGGGAGTCTATCTGGCCTCCGACGGCACGTTGCTTCAGCACAACAAGGTCGGCGTGGCTCTTGACGGCACCGCGGACCTCGGCAACGCAAGTTTCGGAGTTGTGGTAGCTGACGGATCGGGCAACACGATCATCGAAAACGTGGTTGCTTTCAACGGAGGGGACGGTGTCGCCGTTCTGGAGTACCAGGCAGACGAAGACCGGTACAACACCGGACAATCCCGCATCAGCAGGAATTCCATCCATTCCAACGGCGGCCTGGGCATCAATTTGACTGAGTTCGCCAGCCCGGACGGAGCCACACCGAACGACGCCCTGGACGCCGACTCCGGTCCCAACGATTATCTGAACTACCCGGTCGTGACCCTGAACGACGACAAGACCGAAATTACGCTCGCCTACGACGGACTC
This sequence comes from uncultured Acidobacteriota bacterium, assembly GCA_963777605.1. GTDB lineage: Bacteria > Acidobacteriota > UBA6911 > RPQK01 > JAPXNP01 > CAVZRV01. Next base: position 411,484 of record CAVZRV010000010.1, on the reverse strand, counting down.
CCCTCGACCGAGTTCACCTTCGAGTTCTTCCGCAACGCCTCCTGCGACTCATCGGGATACGGCGAAGGTGAGACGTTTCTGGCGCAGCAAAGCTGGTTCGGATTCAACTACGACATCAAGGGCACCACGGATTCCAAGGGACACTTTGCGCAGACCCTGGCCTTGGCCGGCATCGCCGACGGCGTCATCACTGCCACCGCCACCGATCCGAACGGAAACACCTCGGAATTCTCCGAGTGCCCCCAGCCCGAGGGCGGCATCCGCCTGAGCCCCGAGCTGGTATTGGGAATGAGCCTTTGCGGGTCCCAGGAACGGGAGATCCGGGTCACCGATCTGGCAACAGGAAAGGAAATCTCCGGGGACGCCAACATCCGTTACGAGTGGGTCAAGCTGGACGGAACCGGCCTTCCGGACGATCTGATCTTCGACGGCCTGAACGAACTGAAGAAGACGTACCAGGATCTCGTCGGGGAGATTGCGCAAATTGACGTCCGCAAGTCCAAGACCCCGACGCAGAGCAAGGCCTACGTCAAGTTCAACAGCTCCGGCATCAACGTTGTGCGCGCGGTACGGGAAAATTCTCCGACCGACATCGAGCGCTCCAACTACGCTCTCCTGATCGGCGGCATGGAGATTCTTCAGGCCGAGAGCCTCGAGATCGAACCGCTGGCATTGACCAGTCCGGTAAGCAACACGATTTCGGAGTTCCTTACCAATCGTCTCGGAAAGGAATTCCCGCTTGATGCTCCGATGATCCTGATGCCGCCGTCGACGAATCAGTGCAGCTGGGTGGGTTCACTCGGCCAGAACGGGACCGTCCAGGTGAAGAGTCTCACCTTCCGGCTTTTCGGGGAGGATGTGGCGACAGTTGACCTCATGGATGCCTTCTCGGCGCTTGGTTGGATCCCGTCGGCCCACCCACTCGCCTGGCTGGCCCGTGTCGTTTCGATCGCTGCGCCCGTAGCCGTCTCCGAGTTGCTCACCTACGAGTCGGCCCTCGTGAAATCGGGTCAAAGCGATCCGTTCATCACGCTGGGTTCGAGCGTGCCGCCTTATCTCGACGGTTCTGTCGAAGCCCGGGCATCGGGCATCAGCGCCGTTCAGGCCACGTTCGACATGACGAACTACTGCCTGGGAAAGGCCACCGACGTGATGCTCGTGCTCGTGATCCCCGACCTCGAGGAGATCGAGATCCGCTCCGGTACCGGGCAATTCGAAGATCCCCTGGCGGTCGGCCTGAACGAGGACCGCCAGGCCGAAACGGTCGGGATGTTCGACTTCTTCTCCGGGGCCAGCCAGCCCTTCCGGATCCCCTTCGACAAGCTCGGCATCACGAATTCGACGGTCGTCAACAAGATCGTCGCCAACCTGATCCCGGGCGCGGAGATCACTCCCTCCGGCGTCTCCAAGACCATCACCCTGCCCGCAAACGCAACGCGACCTTCGGGCCTCTACCGGGACGACGAAGGCTACTTCGAGATGCGCTTCAGCTGGATACCGGATCCGGGCGAAGTGACGATCGATGCATTGCGTGTGCAGACGGCCCTGCCCGGCTTCGTCAACGAGTGGACCATGGTTCCGGATCCGAACGACATCGTTTCGGTGGGCCAGGGCACCGGCCTTCTGAAAGGGCTGCAACCCGGCCGCACGGAGGTACAGGCCGATGTCTGCATTCCTCTCACCTCGCTGACCCGACGTAGCGATACGAACGGTGTTGTCGTCCTTCAGGGGGGCGCGATCTACGTCCAGAAGTACGAAGACCTTCTCGGTGACGGCGTCAAGGACGCGAACGATCCCGGTTTGAACGGCTGGACGATCCAGCTGGAAAGCGCCAAGGACGGGTCGATCCAGACCCGGACGACCGGGTTCGTCGATCTGGACGGCAGCGGCTCGATCGATGAGGACACCGAGTCCGGCTGGGCCGTGTTCGACAACCTCGAACCGGGAGTAGGCTACACGGCCCGTGAGATCGGACGAACGGGCTGGACCCAGACCTCGGCCAATCCCCCCATGCTCACGGTTGACGAGCAGCAGGCCCGCATCGTCCGCATCGGCAATTTCCAGGACATGATCGTCCAGGGGATCAAGTACGAGGACAGCGACGGAGACGGCACTCGGGATTCGGGCGAACCCGGTCTCAGCGGGTGGACCATCGAGGTCGATCTCAACAGTGACGGTTCGATCGAGCATACTGCGACCACCGACGGCAACGGCGAGTACCGCTTCGGGAACATTGGCCTCGGCGACCTCAAGGGTGATCGCAGCTTCATCGTCCGGGAGGTGTCCCGCACCGGCTGGGTTCAGACGGCGCCGCTCGGCAACACGCCTCTGCCCATACACAGCGGTCTTCAGGCCAACGTGGATTTCGGGAACTTCCGCTTCATGACGGTTCAGGGCAGGAAGTTTCACGACCTCGACGGCAACGGCGCTCTCGACCCGGGCGAGCCCGGCCTGCCCGGCTGGGAGATCGAGCTGGATCTCAATCGTGACGGAAGTGTCGACAGGCGGGCGACGACCGACTCGAGCGGGCATTTCGAGATCCTCGATGTCGGGCCTGGCGATCCACTGGGAGCCCGCGAACTGAGCGTCTCCGAAGTCGATCAACCGGGCTGGAGCCCGACCTTTCCCGTGACCGGGCACATCTACCCGATCCACAGCGGCGTTGTGCTTGTCACCGATTTCGGCAACGCCCAGGGGGTCGGAATCTGTGGGGCAAAGTACGAAGATCTCAACGGAAATGGGCTCCGTGATGCGGGCGAACCTGGAATCGGCGGCTGGACGATCGAGCTGACCAAGCCGGACGGAGCGACCGCGCAAGAGGTAACGGAGACGGGTGGAGGCTTCTGCTTCTCCGAGCTCGAGCCGGGAGAGTATACCGTGCGTGAGGCATCACGCCAGGGGTGGATCCGCACGCAGCCGGCCGGGTCCGGAGGAGAGTACGCGCATCCAGCTCGAAAGCGGCCAGAGCCACCCGGACGTCCTCTTCGGAAACTTCCGGGAGGCCGAGTTGTGCGGGCTCAAATTCAATGATCTCAACGGCGACGGCGTTCGCGGGGCCGGGGAGCCGGGCCTGGCCGGCTGGACGATTCGCCTCTCCGGGCCGCATGACCTTTCCGTGACCAGGCAGACCGGGGCCGGAGGAAGCTACTGTTTCACGCAGCTCGGACCGGGGAGCCACACGATCCGGGAGGTCCAGCAGACGGGCTGGGTCCAGACCTATCCCTCGTCCTCGACCGGCCACGTTGTCTCGACCGAGAGCGGAAAGACGACGGACGGGCTCGATTTTGGCAATCGCGTGGCCGGGGGTGAATTTGTTCCCGTCTCGATCTGCGGAACCAAGTTCGAAGACGTCAACGGGGATGGCGCGCGCCAGAATGGAGAGTCGGGGCTCTCGGGCTGGACAATCGAACTGCTGGCAGGCACCGATACTCCGCTCCAGTCGGTTGTGACCGACGCGGCCGGTTCCTTTTGTTTCGGTCAAATCGGATCCGGAACCTACACGATCCGCGAGGTTCTCGAGGATGGGTGGGCCCGCAAACATCCGTCGGGTGAGGGAACGCATACGATCGTCACCGAGAGCGGAAAGAACCTTTCCGGCCTCGATTTCGGCAACTTCAAACTGGGACGGGTCACCGGCAAGAAGTTCAACGATCTCAATGAGAACGGTATCGCCGAAGCCTCCGATCCCGGGTTGGCCGGTTGGACGATCTTCGCCGATCTCAACCGGGACGGCGTCCTGAACAATCCAAAGCTCGCCGGGATCTGTGATGCCTTGGCCGTGGAACCCTGTGCCAAGACCGACGACGGGGGCCGGTATGCGATCGGTGACCTCGATGTCGGCACGTACGCCCTGCGGGAGGTGCAGCAGCCCGGATGGCGACAGACGACGAGCGACCCGGCGGATGCCGTCGTTTCGACCAGTGGCGCCGTCTTGTCCGGCCGTGATTTCGGCAATGTGGAATCCGCTGCCGCCGACCGCGTCCACCTCTACTTCCCCTTCTACCAGGCAGGGAATGGAATCTTCACGGCTTTTGCTGTGTCCAACTACTCGGATGAGCCGGCCAACGTGAAATTCACGGCGTACACCGAGACAGGCGACCTTTGCCCCTTCGATGTAAACCCTGCTGTCGCCCAGCTTCAGGCCGGGCACCAACTCGCTCGACTCGGCAACGAAATATTTGGGGAGGACGCTGCGACGCCCCAACTGGGGTGGGTCGAAGTGAAGTCGGACAATCCCGAAATTGGAGGATTCTTCCAGTTCGGCACCTCCGACCTGGAGGGACTGGATGGCTCCGTTTCCATAGCAGAGGCGAGTCCTCACTTCTATCTGACCCGGATCTATGAATATACGGATGAGGTGACCACACAGATCGCCGTGGCCAATCCCGGCGATTCCGCGATTCGAGCCGTTCTGACCTACCGCGACATTTCCTACCCGCAGGACCCGGAGGCCACGGTCCAAAAGAGTTTTGACATTTCGGCACGGGGGATGCTGTCGGGTTCCGTCGCGGATCTTTTCGACGGTTTGCAGGGGACGGGCTCGATCGAGGTCGAAATCCAGGATTCGGGGAAGGCCGTCGGTTTCGAGCTGATTCGGCAGTTCTCGCCGAAAAGCCTGATCGGACTCAATGGCGTCACACTGGGCGGGCAGACCGCCTCCTATTCTGCTCAGCTGGCCTCGACCGCCGGTGTCTTCACCAGCATGAAGCTCATGAATACGCATCGGACCGAGGACCGCCGTGTCGACATCGGAGCCCTCGGGCCAACGGGAGAGGTCTTCAAGGAGGTCTACTGGCTTTTCTATCCTGAAGTGCAGTACGAGGGATACGCTGCCGACGTCTTCGGCATCGACTTCGTCAACGATCCCTTCGTGGGGTCGCTACGAGTAAAATCCGATGCTCCCTACATGGTGGGCGACGTCCTGTTCGGAGATGCTGTAGATGGCAAGTATTTGGCGGCGCTGCCGCTGCAGGCGAGTGCCTTTCGCCGGGCCGTCTTTAATCACGTCGCCAACGGACTGGGTTTCTTTACCGGCCTGGCCTTTTATAACCCCTCGGCCTCGACAGCGCAGATCCATCTCCGGGTGATGACGCCCGATGGTGAGACGGCCGGTGAAAACTCGTTCACTCTGACAGCGGGTCACCGAAAGTCGGCAACGGTTGCCGAGCTCGTACCGGCGTCGAATGGCCAGGTCGGAGGCTATATCCTGATTGAATCCTCGATCCCGATCATTGCCCAGCAGCTCTTCGGATTGTCCAACCTGTCACTGATGTCGGCGGTCCCGCCAACGGTGATCGAGTAGGCCTGAGTTGGAAGGTCGGGCTGGTAGTGTAATCCAGGCAGCCGTGCCTGAGATGTCAACCGGGCAGCTTGCCCGGCGATTTCTGCCCTGACTTCGTTTTGGAGAGCTCGAATTGAACCGCAAGTCGCGAAGGTCGTTAAGGGCCTTATTGTCAAAAACGAGAGATTTCTTCGCGCCTTGGCGGTTCAAAACACTCGTGGCAAGCTTCACTTTCTGAATGTTCCGCGCGGGGTGCGGGTGCGGTGCGACCTTACGGGACGCCCTCCCCGGATCTTGTGTGTATTCCACATGACCCGGCAGGGGAGTATGCTGATATGCAAACTTAGAATTGAGTCGCAGGCTCAATATTCTCGCACAACGTTTCAACACCGGCCTTGGTGTGGAATGACAATCGTTTAGCGAAAAGAGAGGAGATCGACCATGGCGAAACCTGCACTCGTCTTGATGGTTCGGTTCAAGTCGCGGCTCCCACGCGAGGAGGCCATGACCATTGCCGAGGAGAGGGCTCCCGATTTTGAAGCCCTTCCGGGGTTGCAGCAGAAATACTACCTGGAGGACGTCAAGACCGGAGTGATGGCAGGCCTGTACCTGTGGGATTCCGCGGAGTCCCTCGAGGCCTATCGAACGTCGGAACTGCGAGCCTCGATTGCCGAGACTTACCAGGCCGAAGAGGAACCGCGGGTCGAGGTCTACAAGCTGCTCAAGACCCTGCGGGAAGAGAATTCCTGAATCGCGAACCAGAGATTGAATTGGAATTCGAAGCTCCAATTCGAACAGCGAACTGAGGATTTCGAGGGCGAAGTGCGAAACCAACTTATGAACGGGGTGGCCAGTCCTGGAAAAGGTGGGGGCTTGATACAAAACGGCATGGATAGCCGGTCTTTTGTGAACGAACCGATTCAGACTGAGCGGTTACACCTGCGCCCTTTTGCCGAAGGTGATGCCGAAGCAGCGTTTGGCTGGTTTGGCGACGCCGAGGTGATGCGTCTGAATGTGCATGGGCCCGACCGCTCGATTGAGGAGACCCGGCGGCGCATCGAGAGATACCGTGAGCACCAGGCCGCTCATGGATTTTCCAAGTGGGTAGTGACGCGCCGGGAATCCAGTGCGGCGATCGGTGACTGCGGCCTCATGCTGCTCGAAGAACTCCACAGTGTCGAACTTGGTTTCCGGCTGGCGCGAAGATACTGGGGGCAGGGTTTGGCTACGGAGGCGGCGCTGGGATGGCTGCGAGTGGCTTTCGGTGCGCTTGGCCTGCCCAGAGTCATGGCATTCACTCATCCGGAAAACCTGGCCTCAGCGGCAGTGCTTCGAAAGTTGGGCTTCTCGCGGACCGCCACGGGTCAGGTTATGGGAATGGACGCCCTCATCTTCGCCTGCGACGAGTCACAGTTCATCCGGCGCACCACGAAAAACTCGTAGGCATAGCAGTCTGCATGTCTCCGGTGCATCTCCGGCTCTCGCGCGATTTGATCGAGCACGGCGAGGGCTTCGTTGCTGCCCCCGTATTTGCCGCGCAACTTCTCGATTTGTATCTCCATCGGCGTGTAGAAATCATCCCACCAGGCTTCATCCGGCAATGTGAAATGTCCGATCATCGAAAAACTGGACCCGGCGATGATGCGGACGACGTCGTCAACCGTGCCCATGGTTGGGTAATCCGAGTCGAAGGCGACCTTCACTTCCCGAGGAGGATCGTCCTTCCGCCAGACTGCGTCTGTGAAGGCGAGGTAGCCTCCGGTACGTAAGAGCCGGGGCAGATCTGCAAGGCCTTCTCTATGCCGAGGTTATAAAGTGCCCCCTCGGACCAGACTAGGTCAAAGCTCGCAGGCCGTAAACCGGCGTTGGCCATGTCACCGACCACCGGACAAATGCGCTGCGAAAGTCCAAGCTCGGACACTGCTGCCCTCAACCGCTCGACACTCGAAGCATGACTGTCGATGGCGATGATTCCGCCTGAAGTCAGCTCTGCGAGGTCAATTGTCTGCGCTCCGGTGCCACAGCCCAGATCCAGTGTTACCGGCGACGTAGGCAGGGGGCTGCACAGGGAGAACGCCCTGGCAGTACAGGCGCCGCTGCCCGGGCCCTGCCTCGGGAGCGACTCGAAAACCTCAACGAAGATCCGTTGGGAAAGTGACGTTGAAATGGCCATCTCAGTCTACTGGCCAGCTGCGCACTGTGCAGAAACCACCGGCAGTTCGACGAAGCTCGCTTTGCCGGGTGCGTGGTAGACCCGCTGGATGGCTTTCCGGTAATCGCCGGGTTTGGCCCAGAAGATATTGGGGACAAAGGTCTGGGGATTGCGGTCATAGAGTGGAAACCAGCTCGATTGGATCTGGATCATGAGGCGGTGGCCCGGAAGAAATACGTGATTCGCAGTCGGCAGCGCGAATCGGTAAAGCAAAGGCTTGTTTGCTTCGATCGGCGCGGCTCGTTCGAGACTCTCCCGATATCGACCGCGAAAGATATCGGCTGATACCATCAACTGGTAACCTCCCATTTCCGGCTGGGCGGCGACCTCGTCCGGGTAAACATCGATCACTTTTACGACCCAGTCAGAATCCGTTCCGCTGGTCGAGGCGATCAGGTTCGCAATTGGCTCACCGCTGATCTTGACCGGCGAGGTCAGGACGTCCGATACGAAGGCAACGACGTCGGTGCGGCCCGATGCTTCCCGCTGATCGTCAACCAGCCATCGCCACCAGGTCAGTTCTTCGGTGTAGCCCATGGGGCGATTGGGACGAGCCCGAAACGGTACCGGTTTGGCCGGATCCGAAATGTACTCCTCAAATGGGGCATCAACCGAAGTTGGAGCGGCGTAACTCAGTTTGAGTCCGGCCGCCAGATAGAGCGGAGTCGGCTTGACCCTGCCGCCGTCGGGGCAGCCGCTCGGCCACGTCCGCCAGCTGGCGCCACCTGTTCGTTCCGGTTTCGAAGGCGGTCACCGGCGCGACGTCCAGCGCCGGCGCGTCATCTTTGAGAAAATGATCGAGGAATCGGGCGCAAGATCTCCCGGCGAAAAGTCAAGGCGGTGTCGCTGGCGAATCTCAACGCGCCGAGCGAGCTTCCGTCTTCAATCTCCTGCCCATGATCCCACGGCCCCAGCACGAGAAAGACCTTGTCGTTATCCGTATCCTTCGGCTCCATCGCTTTGTAGACGGCAATGGCTCCGTAGATATCCTCCTGGTCCCAGAGGCTGTGGACCAGCATCACCGGCACTTTCAGCGGCTGGGCGGCGAGGCTCCTGTCAACCGCCTGATCGCGCCAGAAGGCATCGTAGGAAGGATGCTCGAGCAATTTGCGCCAAAACCCGATTTGTTCCAGGCCACGCTGACGCCCAAGTTCGCCGGCCGAACCCGCTTCCAGGTATGTATCGTAGTCGTCGAAGTGGGTCGACCACCACAGCTTTGAGTTGTCGGGTGTTGCGACCTGTTCGTAGATGTACGGCATGTTCTGCTGGCGAAACGCACCGTTGTGAAACCAGTCGTCGCCTTCCAGCCGTCGACCATCGGATTCATTGGCACGGATACTTTCAGAGCCGGGTGGGGATTGACCATGGCCATCAAAGCCAGGAATCCGTCGTAAGAAATGCCCAGGATGCCCACCTTGCCATTCGATTCAGGAACGATTCTTCACCAGCCAGTCGATGGTGTCGTAGGTGTCAGTGGCGTGATCGACCGGCGTCGGGTTCAGCGGCCCCCGAAGAGGTCGGTTCATCACGTAGTCGCCTTCGGAGCCGTATTTGCCGCGGATGTCCTGTACGACGCGGATGTATCCGCCCTCGACGATCACGTCAGTGGCATTGTCATAGCCCTGGAGGATCGGACCGAGGTGAGAGCTCGCCGCGTGGCTGGTCAACTCAGTCGCGCTGTAGGGCGTTCGCGTCAGCAGGATCGGCCGGTGCCTTGCGCCCTTTGGAATGAGGATGACGGTGTGCAGTCTGACACCGTCACGCATCGGAATCATCACCTCCCGCCTGACATAGTCGAAGCCGAGGTTCGTCGGTTCCAGCTGTTCAGGCCTCTCACTCGGCAGACTGGAAACCTGGGAACGGACTTCGCCGATCCCGAAAATTGAAGACAGGATGAGTAGGAAGGTGATTATCTGGTCTACGCATCGAATAATCCTCTCCCGAACAGGACCTCTTTGTCACGGGGTATCGAGTCAAACCTGGAGCCGACCGGGCACGACAAGAGTTCAGCGGTGTCCCCCACGTGGAGTGCGCGAAGCGACAGCTTCCGCTTTTGCCCAACCCGGTATTCCACCTCCTCCGGCAGGAAGCGACAGCTTCCATTGTCCCCGGTCCCGGCAGGCGACCACGCCGTCAGCCGACTACCCCCGGTTTGACCGGTTGCAGTGCGAGTGGGAAAGGGCGAATGGGCAGGTTGGAAATTCGAAGTTTGAAGGCGAAGGACGAAACCGAAAGTGAGAAATGCGAACTTGCATGCGCCGCCAAACTCGCACTTCGAGCGACACAGAGCGGAGAGACGTGCGGAGTCCAAGACCCTTGAGACTTCAACGGGCAGGAAGGAGAATGGGTTGGTCGAAAGTTCGGGGACAAAGGGAGGCGGCCAATGTCCAGCCAAAGGATGATAGTTCTTCTCGGGCTAGTTGCAACAACATCCGGTCTCATCGGTCAGCCCGTTAGGGATTCCGATCGCGAAGCGGTGCTTCTCGGGGTATCTGAAGGCCCGGTCATTCCTTTCGCCTTCTACCACTCGGGAGTCTGGACGAACGGATGGCGCGAAACCTATGACGTGGGCCCAGAGGATGGGCCTCAGGAAGTGCGGCAGTTGCTGATTGAGGAGTTGGGAGATGCCGGACGATTGCCTGCGCGCTGGTGGTTCCTACCCTTTGGAGGGGAACAGAGGGAAATTGCCGTATCAGAGGTGGTCTGGCTCGATACCCACTGCAATAAGAATTGGGCGATTTCGACCGAGTTGCCGCTGACGGAGCCGAAATGCTATCAGTGCTGTCCTGATCCGAAGCTCGGCCTGGTCAGCAATCTTCCCCTTTTCGAACGGCCCTTCGAAAGGATCGACCCCGGTTCTGAGCAAGCCAAAGATCTTCTTTCAGAAGTCAGAGCGAAGTGGGAAGAGTTGGAAGCGGAGTCCATCGCCTTCTTCCTCTCCAAGTTCAATCCGATTGAAGGGCGCCTGCGATTTGAGGGACATCCGATCGAAGAACAGGCACGACAAGGGTCACCATTTGAAGGTATCGAACTCTGGCGGGGTTCTCTGGGGGCCAGTGGGGAAATTTACCGACTGGAGGCGGTTAAGGAATACCCCAAGCCCGAGACTTTCCACGATGCCGGCTGTAACTCCGTCACTCACTTCTCTACTTGGTTTCTCGAGAGTACCCATGGAAAATTGTCTATTCTCGACCCCAGAGCCGACTTGAGTGACTGCGACTATAAGAGCGTCCAGAGCATTAGACCTATCGCACTCTTCTCTTTGGACGGCCAGGACTTCGCGGTCGCCGTAGGCCTCGGCTGGGACGGGGACGTCTACGAAATTTTCAGAGTCGGACCGGATGGTGTTGTGCTGGAGACGACGACCATAATCAATTGAAACAAACGTGGTCTCCTCAATCTTGTCGTTGGGCCAGATCGCGGTAGAATTGTCTCACTAGTTCTACCTTTTCCGGCTGCTTCCGAAGTGAACCCCAGGCGAAGACGATCAGGCCGGTCGCCGGAGCCTGGGATCCATGCTTGAGAACCTCGAGAACCTGGCTGGCCGGGACGGGCTGTCCCCAGTCGGACAGCTGGACGATCGGCCAGATCCGGATCCGTTCTTGAGCGCTTCCTGTGAGACCGAGATACTCACCCAGCCATGCGATCTGGTGCGAGATCCAGTCAAGATCTGTCGCGTGCCCGAAGCGGGCGTGGTAGGGCATGGGGCTGAAGACGTCGATGTAGCGGGCCTGAGACCTCAGGTCAATCGCCAGTTTCGAGATTCGCGCACCGTCGAAGTCGTTGTCGCTCCAGGGCGCATGGAAGGTTCCAAGCAGGGCACCGGGCCGTACTTCACTGAGGATTTCTTTGAACTCACGCACCCAGTCGGTGAAAACGTCACATCGCCAATCGATCCAGGCCTCGCGGTGCCGTCGCAGAATCAGATCGGCCGCTTGCCGGGAAGACTCCGTCGGGACGCTCAATCCGGTGGCTTCCGCGAAAGCCTCGAGACAATCGCTGCAAAAACAGGTGTCCGGCAAAATCGGATCAGGCCGCTCCCAGCTGGCATGTGCATGGTGGTAATCGAGCCAGACCCCGTCGATGTCGAAGTCGGTGACCAGGGTTCGAAATGCTTGCATTCGATTGTGGCGGTATCCGGCGTTCGTAGGACAGACCCCCTGCCATCCGGCAGGTGCCGGCGCCACCAGGCCGTCCGTCCCGATTGGCGCCGCATCCGGATGCTGCTCGAGGTACTTCGCGTAGTGCATGGTGTTGAATTCGGCAAAGATCTGCCCTCCCTGCTGCCGGATCAGGGCCACGAGATCGGTGGTAATGCCGCCGGAACCTATGAAGAGGGCGTTGACCCCATAGTCCTCAAGCCTTTCGTCTTGGCTCGGGTCTACCGGCGAGCCTCCGTAAATCCCGCGCACGAATGGGCTCGACTGGGCGGACAGAGCCGCAAAGAAGAACGCGGCCGACAGGAATGCAGGAAGAACTGTAAAGCGTCTCATTCTTGGCTCCTCGGTGCTGCTGGCTGACAACGATCCTAAGCCGTCCGGCGCCGGGGTTCAAGCACCGGCATCGTACTGGTCCCTTGATCCGGCATAGATATACCATAGACGCTGTCTGTCGAATTCTCTTTTGGAAACCGAAAGGTACCCAAGACTTCAGCCTTTCGATTGGTGCGCCCACGTCTCTGATGGTTTCGAATATTCTAATGTTCGATTTCGATCCACGGGTCTCAGATTTGTGTTCGGTTAACGAAGTGGAGGACACGCGCTACGCAGACGATCTCAGTTTCTCCGCTCAGAGAAGCGAACAGTTGAAAGTCGTGGAGAAGGCTGTCATCCGGCTCTGTAAGTACTTGAGAAGTCCATCCCTTGCCATTAATCCGTAGAGTCTCTAAGAGGGACTCCCGTCGCGTTACGGGGCTCGTACTGACCAATGATCAGAGGGTGTCCTTGGGTCGCAACGAGAAGCGCAGGATTAGAGCATGGGTGCACCGTTTCGTGACTAACCGATTGGATACGGATCAGATCACGAAGCTGAGAGGAATGCTTAACTACGTCAACTCTCTGGACCAGGGCAGAGTCGGCGCAGGCTCCGAAGAGCAGGCGCGACACCAGGTTGCCGCCGAGCTTGGGAAAGCTTTGCAGGTGGAGTTGGCGCACGACGATTTTGACGCGGCCATGGCTGACCTCGCACGTCAGTCACCACAAATCAGGTACGAAGTCCTCTTGCGCATTACGCAGTCCTTTTCACAGAGACCGGTCGTCGCAAGCGTGTCATGGCTGACGAAGGACTGACGCAGCGCGAGAAGTCGAGGTTTTCCACGCTCAATTTCTTCTTCTTGGTACTTCGCATTTTGCACTTCGAAATTTGAACTGGCTCGAACCTACAACCCTCCGGTTAACAGTATGATGCAGGCATAGCATCCTGTTGTCTCTAGGTGCCTCCTGTTCGGGTCGCATCATGGTGTTACGGGGTATTCGGCGCGAAATTGTTCAAGAATTGTTCAAGCCGGGTCGCGATGGTCGCCAAGCGGCATCGGCGCATGGATAATGTAGGGAAACCCGTTTGCGGAGCGGGCGGCGATTGTGGGTATTGTAAGGGATGGATGCCATGACCGAGATTGACAATGAGTTGATTGAAGAGATCGTCAGACGCATCACCGGCAGCGCGCAACCCGATTGCGTGATCCTCTTCGGTTCTGCAGCCTCGGGATCGATGACACGGGACAGTGATATTGATCTCCTGGTCCTGGTTCCCGATGTCCGCAATTCTCGCGAGGAGGGACGCAGGCTGAGAGCAAGTCTTGCGGGGCTTGGGATCCCTGTCGACATCGTCGTGATGCGGACCGACCGTTTTGAAGAAACAAAGAACGTCATTGGGGGAATTGCCTACCCGGCCAACAAGTACGGCAGAGTAATCTATGAAGCCGCCTGAGGACGTAAAGAAGATGCGCTCGTTGTAACTGTTGCTTAAGATGCCGAGTACTTTGTGATGGCTGCTCTGCCGATTCTCGTCGTAATGTTTGCCTCCCAGTCTCTGGTCACTTGTCCAGATTTTCGATTTCGGGGGCCTGACGATGCCAGGGAATTACGATGCATAAGCTTTCATCCATATAAAGGCCCCATGGGATCGGCTGCATTCGAAGTGGTTGATTTGGCTACGGGCACGACCCTCACCGAGCAGACTCTGCAGGCCGGAAAGCTGCTCAAGAAAGCGTTCTGGATCACAGACGATGCAATTCTCATTCAGGCCCAATTCAGCTGGTTGATTAAGCTTGACGGTTCAGCCCCAGTCGGCCCCATATTCGGTAGTCGATTTTCGGTATCCCCCGATAGGAGTGTCATCGCGTGCAAGCCGTACCAAACCCCGTTGTATGGCCCACGGCCGAAATCCCTGGATTATGATCGGGTGAAGATCCTCTTCCTCGACGGGAGAGATCCGCCCAGTCTGTATCCTCTTTTCGGTGATTCAAAAGGAAGACGAATTGAGGACGGAGAAGTCCGTCCCCACATCCTTTCGAACCTGGCATGGAGTCCTGCGGAAGCCGATGACGAGATCGCCAGGTTGGCATTTGTTGAGTTGGATGACGATGGGTCGAGCTGGGTCACGGTTCTGCAACTCGAATTGCCTGGGCTAACCGATGTTGTGCCGTCGAAATTTCAACTGGAAGGCGCTCGTCGGCCAACTGGACCGAGGGAGGTATGGGAGATCGAATGGAAATCTCCTGAAGTAGTCCTTGTCTCAGAGCAGAACTCCGGTGAGCCTGTTGAGGTGGCAGTCGATCGGTAACCAGGCTCGTGGAAGCGGTGCCCTGCAAAGGGCACGACAATTCCAGCCCACGGTCAAGCCGAGCGCGGAACGATCCGACGCCCTGCCGGGGCACGATAGACGGTTCGTGCTTTTGTTGCAGCCCTTTGGGTTCCTGTAACGAAATGGCTCCCCGATTTCCAATAGTGGTGCTGCGCTTCACTCCTTCGACGGGAAAGGCGTCCCCGGGAAGTCGCCGCACAACTCGGATCATGTCGTCCCGCCGCCGGCGCGGGACTCGAGAATCTCGCTCATCCTTGTCCCCGGACTCCGCCTTCGGCTCCATCCGGGGCTACTCCATTCCGCCCGCAAGCGGGCTCACGCGTGCCGATGGTTCGCGCATTTCCTCAATGACATTTGAATCGAGAAAAACGCGAAGTTGGAGGGGGCTGGACGTGTAGAGTTTGCAGTTCGCGTGGGAAGGGGCGAATGGGGAAATTCGGAATTCGAAGTTTCCATTCGAACGGTGAATGGGAAAAGTTGAATTCGAAACTTGAAGTTTGAAGGCGAAGGACGAAACCGAAGTGCGAAGTGCGAACTGGCGCCGCCAAGCCGCGAGCCCAAACTCTTTACGTTCAATTCCCACTTCGCAACTTGGCTCGTGCTGTTTTTCGGGAGGCCACCGTGATGGCGAGGAGTTCGTTGGCCTCTGCTCGTAAGTCCTCTATCGCTGGGTCATGTTCAGAATCGCTCACCTTCAGGAGGTCCAGCCAGAAGATGCACTCGTCGGCTTCTTCTTCGACGGAGCCGAGCTTGGAGATGAAATCCCGGCTGGACTTGGAACGGAGGGCGGCGCGGTAGTTGGCACCGACCGAAGTGGCCGCGCGGGAGAACTGGCGGCGGATGTTGCCGATTTCGTTTCCGGTGGGGAGGGAACGGCACAGCTCGAGTGCCGCCGCGGAGAATTCGAAGGTTCGCTGGCGGAGGTCGAAGGGTTTCTTCTTCTTGTTCATACCTTTTAATAACGTTCGGGCCAGGGAAAGTGCGGATTCGGAGGGGGAAGCGGCGCCAGGGCAGTTCGAAGTTTAAAACTCGAGTGGAAAAGGTGAATTTCGGAATTCGAAATCCAAATGTGAAATGGGAAGGGCGAAGTTTGAAGGCGAAGGGCGAAACCGAAGTGCGAAGTGCGAACCTTCGTCGCCAATTCAAATTTCGCACCGCTCGCGCTCCGTACTTCGTACTTCGCACTTCGCACTTCGAAATTTGAATTGGCTCCTCAGGTAGGACTCGAACCTACAACCCTCCGGTTAACAGCCGGATGCTCTGCCAGTTGAGCTACTGAGGAGCACTCATTTGGCGAAGCCAAAGTATACGGAAAACCCTTCGGACGTTCAAGGCCGGCGGGAGGGGTTTAAATCAAAGCCTCAACACCAGGTGAGATGTTCGGGTTCTCCAGCCGAAAACGTCCGGTCACACACTCCCCCGGCTCCCTTCCACCAGCCTTCCTCCAGTCCTTCCAATCTCCCCAGTCCCTCCAACCCTTCCAATTCCCCAAGGCCCCAATCGCTGGACGCAGGGGCGTGCTATAGTCTTGCACCATGAAGATATCCAGCTGCCGGCCGGGTATTGCGCTTCCCGGTGGAACGGTCAGACTTGAAATTGAGGACCTCCCCGATCTGGACACGCTCGCGGTAATCATCGGTGACGAGGAGGCCGAAGTGATGAGTGCGGCTTCCCAGCGGATCACTGTGCGGGTTCCGGAGACCGAGGAGGGAACCCTGGAGGTTCACGCGGGAGGCAAAGCAGCCTCGGTCGACTTGAAGATCGGACGGGTTCTTGCCGACGAACTGCACCCGGTCGCCAACCCTGTGGTGGACCCGCAGGGGAACATCTTCGTAACCTACAGCGGATCTCGAGGTGAGAGTGTCCCATTTGGGGTGTTCGTGGTCTCAGCCGACGGCGTCAAGGAGCCTTTCCTGGGCGACATCACCAATCCTACAGGACTCGCCATCGGCCCGGACGGGCTACTGTATATCTCGAGCCGGCATTCCGGGGCGGTTTACCGCTCAACGATGGACAAGCAGGTTGAGAAGTTCGTAGAAGGACTCGGAATCGCGACCGGGATCGCCTTCGATTCTTTGCAGAATCTGCTCGTGGGCGATCGCAGCGGAACCATCTACCGGGTGAACCGGGCCGGCGAACTCTCAACGTTCTGCGAACTCGAACCCAGTGTTTCGGCCTACCACCTCTCGATGGATCCCTTCGACAACCTTTACGTAACGGGGCCAACCCTTGCGAGCCAGGACTGTATCTACCGGGTCAGGCCGGATGGAACGATCGAGGAACTGTTCAAGGGTTTTGGCCGTCCCCAGGGAACGGCATTCGACAGTCGCGGAATTCTGCACGTCGTCGGCTCCTACCGGGGACGCAAGGGGATGTTCAGGCTGGTCGAAGGACAGGTTCCCGACCTGGTGGTGACTTCTCCGATGCTGGTAGGTCTGGCGTTCGATCTGTCCGGGAAGATTCTCTACCTCGTGGACGGCTCGCGGCTGTTTCGCATCGACCTGTGATCGACAATGATCAGCTTCGCGGTTGAGCAGAGGGATCCGGCGTCGGCGGCGCGAAAAGGGCGTCTCGAGACTCCGCGGGGTGTGATCGAAACCCCGGTTTTCATGCCGGTCGGAACTGCCGCTACAGTCAAGGCGATGCCCCACGAGTATCTCGAAGAACTGGGTGCCGGTCTGATCCTGGGCAACACTTACCACCTCTACCTGCGACCGGGAGTGGACACGATCTCAAGGCTCGGAGGACTTCACTGCTTCATGTCCTGGCCGGGGGCGATCCTGACCGACAGCGGCGGGTACCAGGTCTTCAGCCACCGCGAACTGAACCGCATTACCGAGGATGGTGTCCTGTTCAAGTCCCACCTCGACGGCAGTCCCCACTTCTTTTCGCCCGAGTCTTCGATGCAGGTCCAGCGGGATTTGGGCTCGGATATCGTGATGGCCTTCGACGACTGCACTCCTTATCCGGTTTCACGGGAATCGGCCCGGGACTCGATGGAGCGCTCGATGCGATGGGCGTCCCGCTCACGAGAGGCGATGACCGGTTCAGACCAGGCGCTTTTCGGGATCGTACAGGGAAGCGTTTTCCCGGAACTGCGCAGGCAGAGCCTGGAGGCGATACTCGGGATCGGATTCGACGGTGTCGCCATGGGGGGATTCAGCGTGGGCGAGCCCAAGCTCCTGATGCGGGAGCTACTGGACGAGTTGAAGGACGACCTGCCGGCTGAACTGCCCCACTACCTGATGGGAGTCGGAACACCGGTCGACCTGGTCAGTGCGATCCGGAGCGGCTATGACATGTTCGACTGCGTTCTACCCACCCGCAACGCCCGCAACGGAACGCTCTTCACCTGGCGAGGATTGGTTCGGATCAAGAACGCCCGCTACCGCGAGGACGAAGGTCCGATCGACGAGGGTTGTCGATGCCGGGTCTGCCGTCGCTACAGCCGAGCCTATCTCCGCCACCTTTTCCTTTCGGGAGAGATTTTGGGAAGTATCTTGAATACGTACCACAATGTATATTTCTATCTGGACCTGATGGCGGAGGTGCGAGCCGCCCTGGCCGCGGGCACCTTCTTGGATCTGGCTGGACAGGTTGAGGCGGCCTACGCCGAAGCAGGCTCCGCTTCGGCGAGATTCTAAAGGTGGATATTTGACCGAATCGGAATTTGCGCTATACTCCACCTTTCCTTTTTCAGGGGATGCAGACGAAAATGGCGATGGGTTTTCTTTTAGCACAACAGAGTGGGCCGGCTCCGAACATGTTGACGAGTTTCCTGCCCATTATTCTGATAATCGGAATTTTCTACCTTTTGATCTATCGACCGATGCGTCGTCGGCAGAAGAGCCACGAGACAATGATCACCGCACTCAAGAACGGTGACAAGGTCATCACCAACGGGGGGGTATATGGGACCATCGCTGGCCTCCGCGAGAATACGGTGTTCCTTAAGGTGGCCGATCAGGTGAAGATCGAAGTTGCGAAGTCGGCGGTTGCTTCTCTGCAGGCACCGTCTCAGGACCAGGCGGGCAACTAGCAGAGTCCTGCTCCCATTAGCAGTCATTCAGCCAGGCAATCATGAAGAGAAAGCTTCAATACAGAGTCCTGATTATTACCCTGGTTGCGGCGATTTCAGGTTTCTTCCTTTACAAGGACAAGATCAACCTGGGATTGGACCTCCAGGGCGGAATTCACATGGTTCTCCAGGTGGAGACCGAGGACGCTCTGAACGAAGAAGTCAATCAGGCCCGCGAGCGCTGGGACCGTGACCTTCGGGAGCGCAACGTAACCTTTGATCAGATCAAGGTTGCGGACGGCAAAGTTGAGGTCCTGGGTGTCCCCCAGGAGTCAAGGTTGGCCGCCGACGAGTACCTGGATGGCTATCAGCCGACCTGGACTTACACCACCCAGACGCGGGAAGGGAAGACCGACTACTCGGTCCAGATGAGTACCGCGTATCGGAAGCAGTTGGCGCAGCAGTCAGTCCGCCAGGCACGGGAAATCATCGCCCGTCGAATCGACCAGTACGGTGTTGCCGAGCCGACGATCACGGTTTACGGCAGTGGTGACATCCAGGACCAGATCATCGTCGAGTTGCCGGGCGTCGAGGATTTTGAGCGTATCAAGGAGTTGATCCAGAGCACGGCCCGGCTTGAATTGAAGGTGACCTATCCCGATCCGGCCAAACGGGGCCCGTTCCCGACCCGGGACGCGGCCATGGCGGCGTTCAACAACCAGCTTCCGGATGAGTACGAGATTCTTCCGTACCAGGATCGGCAGTTGACGGGCGGGCAGACGCAGTACCTTGTCGTCAAGAAAGCCGCAGCCATCACCGGGCAGCAGTTGAAGAATGCCCGGCGGTCCCAGGATCCGTACACTGGAAAGGCAGAGGTTTCCTTCTTCCTGAATTCGCAGGGTGTTCAGCAGTTCAGCGACACGACAGCCCAGAACGTGGGCAACCAGTTGGCCATCGTGCTGGATGGTGTCGTTCGGTCGGCTCCGAACATCAACGAGCGCATCGACAGTGAGTCGGCCCGAATTACGGGCAGCTTCACTCCGGAAGAGGCCGAGGACCTGGCTCTCGTGCTCAGGTCGGGTGCCCTGCCCGCCGATATTCGGATTCTTGAGGAGCGAAGTGTGGGCCCGTCGCTGGGGCATGATTCCATCGTGCGGGGAGTTTATGCCTCGCTGTTGGGGTTGATCCTGGTCGTGATCGGCATGCTGGTCTTCTACCGATTGTCGGGCATCAACGCAATCGTTTGTCTCGCTCTCAACCTGCTCATCCTGATGGGGGCGCTGGCCTACTTCAGGGCCACGTTAACGCTGCCCGGCATCGCCGGTGTCATCCTGACGATTGGTATGGCGGTGGACGCCAACATCCTGATATTTGAGCGCATCAAGGAAGAGTTGCGTAACGGCAAGACGGTGAGGGCGGCGGTGGACGCCGGCTTTGGGCGGGTGTTCTCGACGATTTTGGATACCAACATTACCACGCTCGTAGCGGCGCTCTTTCTATTCCAGTTCGGTACCGGGCCGGTGCGGGGGTTTGCGGTGACCCTGGCGGTTGGTCTGCTGGCCAATATTTTCACGGCGACGTTCGTATCCCGGACGCTTTACAATCTCTTGCTCCAGAATCGGGATGTTCAGCAGCTATCCATCTAGTTGGGAACAAAGCAATCCCTTGGGTTTCTAAATTAGCGACGATCGAGGCGACAAGATCTCATGGACATAGTCAGCAATCCCAAAATTGATTGGCTGGGGAAGAAGTGGTATTTCATCGGAGTCTCGCTGGTTCTCGGTGTCGTGGCCACACTTTCGTTGGTCGCGTTCGGGTTTAATCTGGGCGTCGACTTTACGGGAGGAACCCTCGTTTACATCAAATTCCGGCAAACTCCAGATCTGGAGAAGGTCCGTTCGACCCTGGACAACGCGAAATTGGGCGCTCAGGAGGTCACGCGGTTCGATGAGCCGGAAGCCAACGAGCTCCAGATCCGGTTGGCCCGGGTGGACAGTGAGGAAAACCAGAATCTGGGAGAGCAGGGCGACCGGGTTACCGCGGCGCTCAAGGCAGTGTTTGACAGCGACCAGCCTGCCGGAAAGCTCGACCTGAACGACTCCTCGGTCAGTGATCTGACGAACTGGTTACAGGAGAAAGACCCGGAAAAGCTCCAACAAACGATGTCGATCGACGAGTTTGCGAATCACACTCGCGAGCTGGCCAGGAAAATCTCCCAGTTTCGAGCCAGTCAGAGCGGGCTCATCAAGGATTTCAGCGAGCTGGACCAGCTCGATCTTCCACCTGCCGTTCTGACGCAGCTCAAGGAGGACTTCTACCTCGGTTCCTTCACCGTGCTGAGCGTTGAAAGTGTCGGTCCAAAGGTGGGACGGGAACTTCGGGACCGTGCTCAGAACGCCGTGCTGTTCTCCCTCCTGGGGATGCTGGTTTACATCGCTTTCCGGTTTCGGCCAATTTACGGCGTAGCGGCCATCGTCGCGCTGTTTCACGACGTGTTTCTGACGGTAGGCTTCTTCTCCCTGACCGGGAGAGAGATCTCCCTTACCGTGATTGCCGCGCTCCTGACGTTGGTTGGCTATTCCATTAATGACACAATTGTCGTGTTCGATCGAGTGCGGGAAAACCTGAAGCTGATGCGTCGCAGCGACCCGATGACGGTCTTCAACGCGAGCATCAACCAGACGTTGAATCGGACGATCATGACGTCCGGAATGACGTTTCTGGCAGTTTTTGCCCTCTTCATGCTGGGCGGAGAGGCCTTGAGCGGCTTCTCCTTTGCGCTGGTGGTCGGTATTATCGTCGGCACTTACTCCTCCGTGGCTATTGCCAGCCCGATCGTTCTCTGGTGGCAGAATTACCGCGAAAAGAGTAAGAGGTAGTCAGTTTTGACTGCAAAACGTTGGAAACAATCGTGTTAACTGTTGATTTTGAGGTTAAACGAAGTCTTGACTGAGTGGGGAGCCGATAGTAATATCCCCGAGTGCGCTAGCACAGAAGGAGTGGGTGTAATTTCATGATGAAAGGGAGTGCCTAAATGTTTGATGACTTGCTCGAATCTTCGGCGCAGGGGAAAGGCCGGAACAATTCCGCCTTTCTTGTATCCTTCATAGTGCACGCTGCCGTTGTAGTCGTCATCATCATCGTGCCGCTGATCTACTACCAGGCCTTGCCCGAGCAGGAGCTTCTGACCTTCCTGGCGCCGCCGCCACCGCCGCCGCCGCCGCCACCACCGCCGCCGCCGCCGCCACCGCCACAGCCGGTGCGTCAGCAGCAGCAAGTGGTGAAGTTGGATCCCTCCAAGTTCGTGGCCCCGACAGAGGTCCCGACAGAGATCCCGCCGCCGATGGATGACATTCCGGACATTTCCTCGGTCAGCCTGGCTGGCGGAGGAGTCCCCGGAGGAGTGCCTGGTGGAGTGGTTGGAGGAGTGCCTGGTGCCCCTTCTGCTGGAAACAGCGGCGCACCGCCGCCGCCACCGCCGCCGCCGCAGAAGAAAGAACCGATCCGCGTAGGTGGAAACGTTCAGTCTTCAAAGCTGATCCGAAGGGTGGAGCCGGAGTACCCGGAACTGGCTAAGCGTGCACGCGTTCAAGGGATCGTGTTGCTGCAGGTAACTGTTGATGAGACCGGAAACGTCACTGATATCAATATCATCCGGGGACACCCGCTTCTGAACCAAGCGGCCGTGGAGGCAGTGAGGCAGTGGAAGTACTCACCCACGCTTTTGAATGGGGAGCCGGTACCGGTCATCGCGACTGTAACTGTGAACTTCGTGTTGAGATAGATAATCAAAGACTGTCGAGATAGTGACTCGCGAAACACTTACTTGAGTGGGAGGTAACTTATGGGTTCTTTCATCGAAATGTGGGCGCAGATGGGCATCCTTGCAAAGGTGGTAGTCATAATCCTGGGGATTATGTCTATCTGGTCAATCAGTGTGATGATTGAAAGGTTCTTTTCATACCGCAAAGCCCGAAAACAGTCGCAGGAGTTCGCTCCTGCCGTGGCAGAAGCTCTGGGGAAGGGCAATCTGGAAGAAGCTGTCGAGCTGGCTGAGCAGTATGACCGGAGTCACTTGGCCAAGGTGGTTCACGCCGGCCTGCAGGAATTCCGGGCTCACAAGGGGCCGGATGCGATTCCCGGCGAGACGATCGAGGCCTCGCGCCGCGCCATTCAGCGCGCCATGGCGATTGGTATCGAAGACTTTAAGCGGGGTCTTGGTGGCCTGGCAACGATCGGGTCAACCGCTCCCTTCGTTGGATTGTTTGGGACGACCGTCGGTGTTATTAACGCGTTCGCCGGTATGAGTGCTGGTGAAGATACCGGTCTGGCGGCTGTCGCAGGCGGTATTTCAGAAGCTCTCGTCGCTACGGCAATCGGTTTGTTCGTGGCAATCCCGGCTGTCTGGATGTACAACTATTTCACCGGTAAGATTGAGTCGTTCATCGTTGAGATGGACAATTCCGGATCCGAACTGGTGGACTACTTCCTGAGACGGAGGTCAGAGAAACATGGCAATTAGCGGTGGAGGAGGCTCCAGTGTAACTGGAATGAATTCCGACATTAACGTGACGCCGATGGCGGACGTTATGTTGGTCCTCCTGATTATCTTCATGATCACCACACCGCTGATCCAGCAGGGCGTGGCGGTCAATATGGCTCAGGCCAAGAACGCCCAGGAAGCCGCTGAGGCGGAGGCTGAAGATTCGACCATCGTGACCATTACCCGCTCCAGTGAGTTCTATGTCAACAAGCAGCTGGTTGGAGAGGCCATGCTGCTGGACAAGATTTCGGAAGCCTACGCGAAGGCGCCGGACAGGCCGTTGTTTGTTCGTGTCGATGTGGCAAGCCCTTACGGCTCTGTTGTAAAGGCCGTGGATGTCGCGCGCGAGGTTGGAGTGGAGAGGGTCGGCCTTTTGGTCGATCGTGAACGAGAAGAAGGGGGGAGTCGGTAATGGGTATGGGAGCAAAGAGTTCGGGCTCCGCGCCGAAGTCTGACATCAACATTACGCCTTACATCGATATCCTCCTGGTTCTCCTGATCATCTTTATGGTCATTCAGCCGACGACCCAGTACGACCTTCGGGCCCGTGTCCCCGAGGATATGCCCGAGGATATGCCGCAGGACGTCATCATTAAGTCGGATGCCATTGTGGTCAGCATTGCCTCGAATGGATCGTTGACGATCAATCAGGAACCGGTCACTCTGGATCGTCTGGGCGCACGGTTGTTTGAAATCTACAGCGCGCGGGCGAACAAGAACATGTTTGTCCAGGCCGACGAAGATCTCCCGTTTGGTGACGTGATTCGCGTGATCGATGTTGCGAAGGGATCGGGAGTTGGCGATGTTGGGCTCATGATCGAGTGAGAATCGGCGGTCGCCTGAGGCCGCGTATTTTCGCGGCCTCTTCGCCGACTCAAGGAGGGGACCGCGTTGAGCATGGAGGTTTATCCATGAATTCTAGGAAATTGCTGATTGTTCTGGGGACGCTCCTGCTGACGTTTGGCGGGGCAGGCTGTCAGTTTGTCGGGAAGTTGAAAGCCCGGGATCACTTAAATAAAGGTGTTAAGGCCTATTCTGCCAAGAACTACGACGCTGCGACGGAGGAGTTCAAGGCGGCGATCGAGCAGGACCCCACTCTGATTGACGCTTATCTGTATCTGGCGACGACCTATCGGGCGGAATTTGTCCCAATGGTGACCACGCCGGACAACCTGCGCAAAGGGCAGGAGGCGGTGACCACGTTCGAGAAGGTTATCGAACTCGACCCGGACAATGCGCAGCAGAGGGCTGTCAACGCAATGGCCAACATCGCCGACATTTACCGGAACATGGACAATCCGGACCAGGCGAAGGAGTGGTATCGCAAACTGCAAAGCATGCAGGAAGACAAGTCGCAGGCCCTTTACGGGATCGCGACGATCGACTACAACCTGGTCGATGATAAGACCGGCACGGACGGCGAGAACGTCCCGAACCTGACGGAAGAGGAGAAAGCTTCTCTGAGTCAGCTTTTGGACGAGGGCATCCAGTCCTTGAAACAGGCGCTGGAAATGAATCCCGACTACACCGATGCAATGGAGTACCTGAACCTCATGTATCGCGAGCGGGCCGAGCTGGCTGAGAACGAAGAAGAGAAGAAAGAATGGGAGCGCGAGGCCGATAGACTGGCCCTTGGTGCTCTGGAGAAGAAGCGCGAATTGCAGCGCAGGGCCGAGCAGGAAAGACGTCAGTTCTTGAAATCTGCGTCCGAAAAGGCTGCGTCCGAAAGTGAGGGCCAATAGTCGGCCGGGAATCGGTCATCTGTGTTTCGCGAAAGGAAGGCGGTCTTGTGCCGCCTTCCTTTTTTTGTTGGCGAGATCTGTCCTGGTCGCTCAGTCGCAGGGATGTTCGGGCTTGTGACCGGGCTGGTTCGGACAGCGGCGCGGGAGGGCGTGCCATTTGGTAGAATTTTTGAGGCAGGGGAACTGCAAGTCATTCAGCAATGATCCGTTATGAAGATCTCGAGGAGAAGGTCATTCAGTATCAGCCGAACGCTGATCTGAGCCTCCTCCGCAAGGCGTACATCTTTTCGGCCCGTGAGCACAAGGGCCAGGTCAGACAGTCGGGCGAACCCTACCTGACGCATCCGCTGGAGGTTGCCAACATCCTGGCGGAACTGCGCCTGGACGTTGCCTGCGTCAGTGTTGGCCTCCTGCACGACGTGGTGGAAGACACCTTCACCAACATTCAGACCATCCGGGAGTACTTCGGCGGCGATATCGCGCATCTGGTCGACGGCGTGACGAAGATAGGGAAGATTCGTTTCTCCTCTCGTGAAGAGCAGCAGGCGGAGAATTTCCGCAAATTGTTGCTGGCGATGGTCGATGACATCCGGGTGATCCTGGTGAAGCTGGCCGACCGCCTGCACAACATGCGGACGCTACAGCACCTTGCCCCTGAGAAGCAGAAGCGAATCGCCCAGGAAACCCTCGATATTTACGCCCCTATTGCCCTGCGTCTTGGGATGGCTCGTATTCGGGGAGAACTCGAAGACCTGGCGTTCAGCTACCTCGACCCCGAGGCGCATGACAAGTTGGTGGACGAAGTGGCGGCTAAGAAGGCGGCTTCGGAGGAATTCGTCCAGCAGGTGAAGGCTCATCTTTACGAGGTCCTGAAAGAGCAGGGGATCGAGGCGAAGCTTCAGGATCGAATCAAGCGTCTCTACAGTATTTACCAGAAGATGCGGCGGCAGCGGATCGGCTTGAACCAGGTTTACGACTTCATCGCGATTCGGGTTCTGGTGGACTCGGTTCGTGACTGCTACACGGTACTCGGGATCGTAAACAATCTCTGGAATCCGGTTCCGGGGAGGATCAAGGACTTCATCGCAATGCCGCGGAACAACATGTACCAGTCGTTGCACACGACCGTAGTGGGTGAAGTCGGCCAGCCGTTTGAAGTGCAGATTCGGACGCACGAGATGCACAATGTCGCGGAAGAAGGAATCGCGGCACACTGGAAGTACAAGGAAGGGAAGCTGCAGGAAGGCCAGGACGACAAGCGGTTTCTCTGGCTGCGTCACCTGCTTGAGTGGCAGAGGGAAGTCCGAGACCCCCACCAGTTCCTGAGTAATCTGAAGATCGACCTTTATCCCGACGAAGTGTACATCTTCACGCCGAAGGGCGAGGTAATGACTCTGCCGAGGGGAGCGACCGCCCTCGATTTTGCCTACTACGTTCACACCGAGATTGGGCACAAGTGTGTCGGGGCGAAAGTGAATCAGCGGATCGTTCCGCTCAAGTACCGGCTCAATACCGGGGAGATTGTTGAAATCCTGACTTCTTCGGATGCGCGACCGAGCCGGGACTGGCTGGGTATCGTTCGGACCCAGCGGGCGAGAGGGGCGATTCGACGGTGGCTGAACCAGCGTCAGAAAGACGAATCGACTGAACTGGGCCGGAAGCTGCTCGAGAAGGAATTCCGGAAGTACAAGCGGAGCTTCAAAAAGTTTGAGGGAAAGCTCGACGAACTGGCTCCGCAGCTGGGCCTGCTTCGTGGAGAAGAGGTGATCGCCCACGTGGGGTTGGGGAAGGTCTCGGCCAGGCAAGTGCTGTCGCGGCTCGTTCCGGAACTGGCTGAAACGGAGGCTGCGGAAGGAAAGGCCCCGTCGGTAATCGGGTCAGTCGTACGTCGGGTTTTCCGGAGAAAAGACTCGCCCATCCAGGTAAAGGGGCACGACGACCTGCTGGTTTACCGGGCCCGGTGCTGCAACCCGATCAAAGGAGAGCCGGTCGTGGGCTACATCACGGTGGGTCGTGGGATCTCGGTCCACTCGGCGGATTGTCCCAATCTGCAGAATCTGCTGCTTAACCCGGAACGGCAAGTCGAGGTGAAATGGACCGACGACGGAGAGGGAGCCCGTTACCCGGTGCGGCTCTCCATCAGCACGATTGACCGGAAAGGGATCCTTGCCGATATCACTTCGGCCGTTTCGGGGATCAACGCGAACATTATCGACGCTCGAGCCCGCCTTCTTGACGGTGGTGAGGGGCTGGTCGAGATGACGGTGGAAGTGGCGGACACCGAGCACCTGCAAAGAATCCTGAGCCACATCAAGAAAATATCAGGCGTCCGGGAGGTCGACCGCGCGGTATCCCAGGCCAGTCGGAGACGCATCAGTTCCGCCTGACGCGAAGCTTCGTTCTGGATGAATTGGAGAACCTCGACGGATTGTATTTTGGTGCTCTGTTCAAACTCCGGAGAGGGTGAGGTCAAGAGGATGGTGCTGCACGCAGAACCCGGGGGTGAGGTGAAGCCGCGGCCCTGGGCACTTCGGACCAAATTTCACGCTTTGAGTGGTCTCCGCTGCGCGGGGGGCTGTTGCCGCGGAACCTGAAACTCGCTGCCCACTCGATCGACTGCCGCCGGACCGGGAGATCCGTCAATGTTCGCAGCTCGTTCGTTAGTTAATACGAAGAAGTGTTTTCAGGGCAGTTCGATATACTGAAATACTTAAAAGGAAAGGATTTCGAAATGGCTGAAGCAGACAAGAGAAAGCGGGCGATCGAGCTGGCGCTTTCCCAGATAGAGCGGCAATTCGGTAAGGGTTCGATCATGAAACTCGGCGGGGACCGGGAGATCAACGTTCCGACGATCTCGTCCGGGTCCCTCTCCCTGGATGCCGTACTCGGGGTGGGCGGGTTTCCTCGCGGAAGGGTGGTCGAGATCTACGGACCGGAGTCGAGTGGAAAGACCACGGTGGCACTTCATGCCATTGCTGAAGGCCAGAAGGCGGGCGGTACGGCGGCGTTCATCGATGCCGAACATGCCATGGACGCCGAGTACGCCCGGCGCCTTGGCGTGGACATTGACGAACTGCTGGTGTCGCAACCGGACTCGGGAGAGCAGGCGCTCGAAATCGCCGAGGTCCTGGTGCGAAGCGGAGCGGTCGACATCCTGGTCGTGGACTCGGTGGCCGCCTTGGTCCCGCGGGCGGAACTCGAAGGTGAGATGGGCGATTCTCACGTCGGTCTACAGGCACGACTGATGTCTCAGGCCCTTCGGAAGTTGACTGGAATCGTGTCGAAGTCGCATACCTGTCTGATCTTCATCAACCAGCTGCGAGAGAAAATCGGCGTGATGTTCGGGAATCCAGAGACGACAACCGGTGGCCGCGCGCTGAAGTTCTACTCTTCGATACGGCTTGAGGTGAGGCGGATTGGAACGCTTCGAGATGGTGAGGAGAACGTTGGGAACCGCACCAAGGCTAAGGTTGTGAAGAACAAACTCGCGCCGCCCTTCAAGGAAGCCGAGTTCGACATCGTTTTCGGCTACGGGATCTCCCGCGAGGGTGAACTGCTCGACCTCGCCGTTCAACACCGGATCGTGGACAAGTCGGGATCCTGGTTTTCCTATGGCCAGGAACGGCTCGGTCAGGGCCGTGAAAATTGTAAGACCTACCTGAAAGAGAACCCCAAGGTCGCCCAGGAGATCGAAGAGAAGGTCAAGGTCGCGATGGGAATCACGAGACCGGCCCTGAAGGAAGTTGAAGCCGCCAACAGTTGAGAATTTCCCTGACCCGGGGGAGGGGAGCATGAGCCGTCGTTTGATGACCCTGGATGAGGTCCGTGCATCGACTGCGGTAGTCGTGCCTGCCTACTTCTCTCCCGATGTCCGGTCGGAAGTCGTGCATTCCATTCTCGAGGCGGTGCTCGAGGATTCAGAGGTTTACTGCCGTCCCGAGCGGTTGCTGGTTGTGGTTGACCGGGAAACGATTACGGAATCGGCCGTGCGCAGGCTGGAGGTTCCGTTTTTCCGGCTGGAGGAGAATCGGGGCAAGGGTGGGGCGATCCAGGCCGGTCTTCGGCACCTGGTCGAGACCAGCGACGCGGAGTACATTGCGACCCGGGATTGCGACGGAGACCACGCCCTGGAGGATCTCCCGCGGTTGGTCAGCATGGCCCGGGAGATCTCCCGCCTGGCAGCACAACGTCGGATCATGGTGATGGGTGCGAGACCCTCTCTCGCCAAGCCGATGGGCTGGCTGCGGGAGGAGTGGGAACAACTGACCAACCGGGTCCTGTTGGATCTCCTCGATTTTCTCCTGGCCCGTGAGGGCCGGGTAATCGATCGGCGATTCTGGGGCGGCATCGAACCGGATATCCAGAGTGGATACCGAGTCTATTCGAGGGAGGCGGCGCGCGCCGCGGTAGAGAGTCTGGCGGCGATGCCGGAAGATCCTGCGGTGTGGACGTTCGCCTGCGAATTCCTTCCGTTTGCAGACCTTGCCCTGGGCGGTGCCACGTTTGGACAGGTGCAGCGGATGACCCTGGTCGAACAGCCGGTCACGAGCTATGGCCGCGTGGACCTGGCGAGGGCCTACGGGAGCCTCCTGGCCTTCGTCGCCGCCCGCAACGGAGTGCCGCCGGCGACCTTGTTGCGGTTGTTCGACAATCACGTTCCCGGAACTGCGCTCTACTTTTCGGATGGACGTAGCCAGGTCGAGCGGGCGCGGAGTATTCTCGATCCCGGGGCCGGGGAGATGGTGCAGGGTCGTTTCCTGTGAGGACTTGCGCTTTTTCTTGCGGGCGGTTTCGGTTAAGATTAGGCGCATTCTGTTCGGGGGTCGTCTAAGTGGTAAGACAGCGGCCTTTGGAGCCGCCGATCCAGGTTCGAGTCCTGGCCCCCGAGCCACGATCCGCCCGTTCCCCCTGAGAGCCGATGCCGGAACTGCCTGAAGTTGAGACAATTCGTCGCGGACTGATGCCCCGGCTCATCGGGCAACAGATTGCTCACATCGAGGCAACCGACGCCCGGATTTTTCAGACCAGCTCCGCGGAACTAGCGACGCGGTTGCCGGGACAGGCGGTGAACCTCCTGACCCGCCGGGGCAAGTTCCTTCTCTTTCATCTCGATCGGGACATTCTGATTATTCACCTCGGGATGACGGGGCAGTTGACGCTCCGGGACCCTGATCAGCCGGATTCCCCTCGATTCCTGCGCCAGCCTGTCACCGGCCTCCAGCGCGTGCGGCAGCATCCGGCCGACCGGCACACTCATTTGCAGGTTTGTCTTCTCGACGGGCGTACGCTCATGCTGCGTGATCCGAGAATGTTCGGCAAGGTAATCCTGATTCCGCGCGGCGGGAATGCGGTCGAGCGGCTGTTTCAGGGAATGGGGCCGGAGCCGCTGTCGGCCGACTACACCCGGGAGTCGTTTCTTTCGGCTATTCGAAAGCGGTCTAAAGGTGAAGATCAAGGCGCTTCTCCTCGATCAGCGTTTCGTCGCGGGTATCGGGAACATATACGCGGACGAAGCGTTGTTCGAGGCTGGCATTCATCCGGCAAAGCGGGTTCGATATCTCCGTCGGGCAGAGAAAGATCGGCTGTTCGACGCGATTCCCGCAGTTTTGAGGAAGGGTATCGCGTTCGGCGGCACGTCACTTCGAGACTACATCAACAGCGACGGAGAGGTGGGCACCAACCAGGATGAACTGAACGTCTATGGACGGAACGGAGAGCCGTGCCCGAGGTGCGCGAGCCAGATCGTGCGGATCGTCATCACGCAGCGGAGCACCCACTTCTGCCCCAATTGCCAGCACCGCTGATCAGAAACTTTAATCTGGATGAGTTGAAGGATCTGGTGAACTGGATGCGTCTCGACGGAGATTCGCGCGATCGGTGGAACTGAGAAGCCGTGGCTCTTGGCTGGATCCTGGATGCCCCGATTTCGTGGCAGCGAGTGCAGATCGGACGGGCCACACAATCACGGCATGCCCCGCGGCGAAGTCGAGCGCTACCCGGGAAGACCGGACAATCACCGGACTCCGGCACCAGGCGCTGTCCTCTCCCGGTCGCCCTGCCTCTGTGCTAGACTTCCCGGCTATGCAGATCAAGGACTACACGCTGACCCTCAAGACCAACGGCTTCTGCCACATTCTGGATATCACCTCCAACGTCCAGGACAAGATCGATGAGTCTCACGTGCGGTCTGGCGTGGTGACGATTTTCGTGGTCGGCGCAACGGCAGGGTTAACCGCGATGGAGTATGAGCCAGGTCTCATCAATGACCTGGAGGAACTTTTCAACCGCCTGGTTCCGCCGACGACGGACTATCATCACGAGCGGACCTGGCAGGACGGAAACGGCTTTTCACACGTGCGCGCGTCATTGCTGAAGCCGTCGATGACCATTCCGATCATGAACGGGCGGATGCGCCTCGGCACCTGGCAGCAGATTGCTCTGATCGATTTCGACAACCGGGCGCGGGACCGGGAGGTCGCAGTCCAGGTCATGGGTGAATAGCCCGACCCTCTGCCCTATTCCACTCGAATATTGGGAGCGAGCAACCAGACGGCGGGTCGCTCGAGAACCCTGAAGTTCTCGACGAGATCATCCAGAATTCGAGGTGCTTCCAGCTGAAAGAGGTCGCCGCTGGCCAGGGTTTCGAAGAAGCTCTTGGGCTTGGGATAGAGCTCCAACTGAATCGAGTCCGTTTTGGCAAGGTTGAGCGCTTCTTTCATCTCCGCGACGGCCTGGCTGATTCCTCCCAGGGAATCCACGAGTCCCGCTTCGATCGCCTGCGATCCGGTGTAGATCCGGCCACGCGCCTTGGCTTCCAGCGTTTCCACGTCCTGGTCGCGCCCGTTGGCTGCCTTGGTTACGAACCCCTGGTAAATTTGTCCCATCCAGGCCCGAACCTCTTTTTCCTGTTGTTCGGACAGCGAGGCTGTCAGCGACAGGAGGTCGGCGTTGGGGGCCAGCTTGATCCGATCGATATCCATCCCGAGCCAGTTGTAGAGTCCCGTGAGGTCGAATTTCCCGAAAATGACGCCGATCGAGCCGGTAATGGTGGACGGCTGAGCGACGATTCTGCTGGCCGGCATGGAAATGTAGTAGCCCCCGCTGGCCGCCGTCCCCGACATCGAGACGACGACCGGTTTCCCGGCTTCTTCAAGTTGGGAGACTTCCTCCCAGATCATGTCCGAGGCGACGGCCGAACCGCCGGGGCTGTCCACTCGCAGAATGACGCCATCCACGGTTGAATCTTCACGAATGGAGCGCAGGGTGTCGATCATGGTCGCCGATCCGAGAAGCCCTGAATAACCCCCGCTCTTTCCGGTGATGATCATTCCCTGGGCACCAACGTAGGCAATCTTGCCACGGATAACTCCCCGTCGGGCCGAGGACAGGGTCTGCTCGTATGTTCGGAGCGACATTCCCCGGTACTCCCGGTCACCATTCTCAGACTTCAGCTCATCCTGGGCCTGATGGACGGTAGGTCAACCGGTCCACGAGTCCTGAGTCGAGTCCAGCCGAGGCCGGGAAAACGCCGCGATCGATCAACGACTGCATCGTGGATGGTTCGATACCCCGATCTTCGGCAATTGAATTGGTGAAGCGATCCTGGATGTCGCGGAGGACGCCGGTCAACATCTCGCGGATTTCAGGGGTCATTTCCTGCCGCGTATAGGTCTCTGCGCTCTTGTATTCCTTGAACTGAATGAAGTTTGGCTTGACGCCGAGCTTGTCCATAGTCCGTTTCATGAAGACCACTTCGGTCATCAGGCCGTCAACGAGAAAGCCGGACGTCGGGCTCATGGCAATGGAATCGGCAGCCGACGCGAGGTAGAGCTCACGCTCGGTCACCATGTCAACTGACATATAAACGTGTACCGGTTTCCCTGTCTCGCGGAAATCCTTGAGAATCTCTCGAACTTCCTCGATCTGGGCCCAGGAGAGGGAGAGAGGTGTGATCTCCACGAACAGCGAGGAGATGCGGCTGTCTTCCTTGGCAGAGGCAAGGGTTTTGCGGAGGTCCCAGAGGTTGACGGCCCGGGACTCGAGCAAAAGCGACCACGGATCGGAAGCGGGAGTCTCGAGGATTGTTCCCCCGAGCGGTATCTCGAGTACCGTGCCGGCGGCCACTGCCGGCGGAGCGTTGAACAGGTAAATGATGACCCCTCCGACGATGATGGAAAACCCAACCAGCACCGCCAGTACCAAAAGCAGAATCCACAGTTTCTTGTTCCCCATACGTCACTCCCAATCCTCGACTAAAATCGGCTCAGTTTACCCTACGAAGTCTGGCACCGCCCGCTATCCGATTTCGGGCCGTCCCGGGGAGTCCCGGGAAGACGTCAAAGCTGGTTGAGCTGGTCGACGATTTGAGCCAGTGCCTGTGTTCCTTCTCTGCCGAGGTTCCTGGCCTGGGCCGAGTTGAAGAGCTGGTGGACGAGCGAGGCAGCCGGAAGCGTGGCAAAAGAACGATCCGCGGCCTGAAGAACCAGCTTGAGATCTTTTTGCATCAGGTCGATCATGAACCCGGGGGCGAAATCGTGGTCGGCGATGCGAGGTCCGAGATTGCTGAGCTGCCAGCTGCCCGCCGCGCCGCCCTGGATCGCTTCGATCATGACTTTCGGGTTAAGATCGTTGCGCCGCGCAAACGAGATAGCCTCCGAGACGGCCAGAAGGTTGATGGAGACCAGGATCTGGTTGCACAACTTGGTCAGTTGGCCGTTGCCGACCGGTCCGCAGTAAGTGATCGTCTTGCCCATCGCCTCCAATACGGGCGCAACCTTGTCAAAGGCTTCGCGAGGGCCGCCCGCCATGATGGCGAGTGTCCCCTTCTGGGCTCCCACGTCGCCACCGGAAACCGGGGCATCGATCAAGACGGCTTCTCTCGATTCGAGGGCCTCTGCAAGCTCTCTTTCCACGGCCGGAGCAATTGTACTCATGTCGATGACGATGGTGCCGGGACGAATGCCCGAAAGGATACCGTCGGGACCAGCAATAACCTCCCGGACCGCATCCGAGTCGGTGACGATCACAATGATCACTTCCGAATCCGCAGCGACCTCTGCCGGAGACTCAACGATCTGGATCGAGGGGCCCTGGACTTCCTCTGCACGACTCCGGGTCCGGTTGTAGGCCTTCAGCGAAAAGCCGGCCTTGGCCAGGTTAAGGGCCATCGGGCGGCCCATGATTCCCAATCCGATAAATCCAACATTCATTGTTCGTCTCCTTTCGAGCTGTGTAACCGTTGTGCAGGAATAGTCTATGGGAAAAAGCGGTCGGAAACATGGAGGTAGTGAGCCCGCCTGGGGAACGGGCTCACCGAGGGGAGGAGGAGTGAGGGAGGGGGTGCTCCCTCTATCTTGCCTTCACAATCAATAAGATGTTTGAACGTAATAGAATGTTTCAACTTTTCCAGAAAAAAACGCGGCTATTCGATCCTCGTGGTCCTGGAGCGGTACCAGCGGGTAATTCGATCAGGGTCGGATCCGGCAAAATAAGACAGAAGTGCAAATTGATTGATCAGGGTCATTTTCCAGATCCCGGTTCGTTTCCACCTGCGGGCGGATGTGATGACCGACTGCCGGGAGATCGCAATTCGCCCCAGCTTTCCGAGCGACCGGACGTACACGAGATCTTCCATGATGGGCAGCAGGGGAAATCCTCCGGTTGCAAGAAACGTCTCCCGAGGAAGAAACAGCGCCTGGTCTCCGTAGGGAAGACCGAGGAGGCGCGACCTCCAGTTCGCCATCCGTTCGATGAGCCGGTAACTGAACTCTGTGCTTCCAATCCGGAGCCGGAACGCTCCTGCCGCTGTGCCCGGTTGGCTCAACGTCGTAAAGACCTCTGTGCCGAATTCCGGCGGCAGCAGGGTATCGCCGTGGACGAACAAAAGAATATTGCCAGTGGCGGCAAAACCGCCGGCGTTCATTTGTGACGCCCGCCCTCGAGCCGATTCAATGACCCGCGCCCCCAGATCCGCGGCGATCTGTGGGGTGCCGTCGTCACTGGCACCGTCGACAACGACAATTTCCGCAACGTGTGGGTCCCGGCAGGCCTGCAGTGTGAGGGCCAGGCCCTGAGCCTCGTTGAGAACCGGTACGATGACAGAAATTCGCAGATCAGGCATAGGTTATCAGCCGGCCGAATTCGGGCAGGGTAAACTAATTCGGAATTTCACACAACTCTTGAGGAAGACACTCTTGAGGAAGACCTTGCAGAAGATCGCGCGGAACTGAAGTTGATGACAAGGGCCCCGAACAATACGTTGACGACCGGAGGTGAGGTCCCGGGTAGGAGCCTGGACGGCTCGGATGGATTCG
Source organism: uncultured Acidobacteriota bacterium (assembly GCA_963777605.1). GTDB lineage: Bacteria > Acidobacteriota > UBA6911 > RPQK01 > JAPXNP01 > CAVZRV01. The sequence continues at coordinate 376,571 of CAVZRV010000010.1, read as the reverse complement.
AGGCTCGCCTTGACTGGCGATGGTTCATGCTGGGATTGGGCCTCCTCCTCTCGGTCGGGACGTGGACCCTGTTGAGTGGTCAGTTCGTGTTTGGCGAAGGTCATGCCGACCGCCCGATTCCTGCCTTTTTGGCGGCGTACCTCCTGGCCTGGCTGGTCTTTGCTCTGGGGTTCCTGCGTCTGAACCGTGGCCGGTTCCCGCCGTTCTGGTTTATTGTGCTGGTATCGGTCCTGGCCCGGCTGATTCTTTTTCCTTCCGGCCTCATCCAGGAAAACGACGTCTATCGCTACGTTCTTGATGGAAATGCTCTTATCCGAGGGCAAAACCCTTTTGAGTGGTCCCCGGGCGAGATTGTGTCCGAGGCTGAAGGGTCGCTCCGAGAGTCGCTTGAATCGCCCGATGCGCTCTTGGCCTTGTCCCGCATCAGCTACAGCTACATTCCGACTGTGTATCCGCCGGCAGCCCAGGCTGCGTTTGCAGTGGGAGCCTGGATCGGAAGGTGGAACTGGAAAGGGCAGCGAGCAGTTTTCCTGGTTCTGGACCTCATCGTGATGGGGCTGCTTGTGGGGTTGCTGAGGCGCTTCGAGAGGAGCTCCCACCGGGTTCTTCTCTACGGCTGGAATCCGCTGGTTCTGAAAGAGATCACCAATTCGGCCCACTTTGACGTGTTGGTAGCGGTTTTCCTGCTGCTTTCGATTTGGGCCCTTTTGAAGAATCTGCGGAAGTCCTCGCAGTTGTGGACGGCTCTGGCAGCCGCGTTTATGGCGCTGGGAGTACTGGGGAAGATCTACCCCGTCATTCTGCTTCCGTGGGCCCTGATTCTGATGGTCCGTTCGGGGGAACGTCCCTGGAGAGTACTGATGTTTCTTGTTCTCGTATGGGGCGTGGTCGTGGCCGGCTGGCTGCCTTTCCTCGGAATCGGGTGGGAGTCGCTCACGGAGGGATTTCGAGCGTACGCCTCCCAGTGGCGCATGAACGAGGGTGTCTTCAGCCTGTTCGACTATCTCTTTCAGGGGCATGCGCGGACTGCTGCTGCGGCCGTGATTGGAATGGGAGCCTGGATAATACCCTGGCTCATTCTGCGGAGACCGACCGAAGAGCGGGTCGTCGAAAGCGCAGTCTGGGTCCTCCTGACTTGGTTCCTGCTGATTCCGACCCCCTATCCCTGGTACTCGGTTCCGCTTCTCGCTCTGGCTACCTTGAGCCGGCGCCTGGCACCGCTGGTGACGGTTTTTGCAGGTGCACTCTGCCTCTACTACCTTCGCTTCCTGGTGGAGTATCGACACCTGGCCGACGCCTGGTGGGTGGCGGCCAGGACCGTCGAACATTCCATACTGTGGGGAGGGGTCCTCTGGACCCTGCTCCGGTGCAGGAAAACTCCTGCCTGCAGAGCAGCGGGATCATTCAATAAGTGAAACTGGCCCCTTTCAGGGGCCAGCCCGGCGCCGATCCTGTGATCATCACTCATCCACGTCTGGCACCTGACCAGGAACCAGCCGATAATCGCGTCCCTGGCTCTCCACCGATCGCCCGAATCTCCAACCTGACGCGTCCAAATCATCCAGGATTTCCAACTCATCCAAATTGAAGTTTCAGCTCAGCAGCAGCCCCCGCCGTCGTAGAAAAATGTCGAATCAGAAATCCACAAGTCGTCGCGGCGCAGGCGGGACAGGTTGCCCGCCGTCTTGTCGCAGATCGCGAGCGGCTGGTTCCGCTTCATAACGTGTCCCTTGCCATCCGAGAACTCGCTATCCCGCCCGTAGTAGATGGCCGTTCTCCCGGTAAAGACGCAGGCACCGTCATCGGGCAGCGGGTCCTTGATGGCGCAGATTTCGACACTCTCGATGTAGATCAGTTCGTCGGTTGCGTAATGCACGGGATCGAGAACCCGGTAGGGTCGCTTGGCGCGAATTTCCATGGTTCCGAAGCCGATCGATTCCAGGGTGCCCAGGTACTCGGAGAGGCTGATTGCGCCGCTCAGGCACTCGGCCCTCAGGCACTCATCGTCGCGAAGGTTCAGGGGAATCGGCTGTTCGCACACCGGGTCGGATAACACCAGTCGTCCTCCCGGCCGCAGGATGCGGTGGATCTCCGAAAGCGCCGTTCGAAGGTCGCCGGCACGAAAGATGTTGAACAGGCAGTTCTGGGCGGCAACGTCGATACTGCCGTCCGGGACCGGCAGGGAAAGTGCGTCACCTTCCCGCAGATCGACGAAGCTCTCCCGAAACCAGGGATTGGTGGCTTCTGCAGTAGCCAGGTTCTGCCGGCAGGCACCGATCATTTCAGGAACCGGGTCGATGCCGATCACGCCGCCGTCCCGACGCGTGAAGTAGGCGAATTGAAGCAGTTCCATGCCGCCCCCGACTCCCACGTATGCCACTGTCGGAGAACCCGAAAGATCCCGGGGATGAATCGTGCTGCCGCACCCGTAATTCATTTCCAGCATCCTGGTTGGAATCTGGAGTTCGGGAAGCTGCCAGACTGGGGAGGTCGTGCAGCAGAGACCCTCCTGGGGGGTGAGGGCTGCTTTTCGATAGACATCTTTCGTCGTGTTCAGGTAATCCTGGGTGGACATTACGCGATCTCTCCCTTACAGCTGGAACCGGCTCCCGCGGTGCAGCCGAAACAGTGTCTGCGAGTGACGATGTGCCGCCGGGTCAGCACTTCCAGGTCGAAGTCCTTGATATGTCGGGGCGACCTGGAATTTACTCCCAGATCGAGCATTTGATTGAAATCACAGTCGTAGAGCCGCCCGTCCCATCCGACCGAGAGCGTGTTGCGGCACATGACGGCTTCGGCCGCCGACGGGTTGAAGGCATCCACGAGCTTGTGCATGTATCCTGCCAGCTTTCCCTGCTGGATGAGGTAGTCCAGGAATCGGCTGATCGGCATGTTCGTTATGCAGAACAGTTCGTTGAACATAATCCCGTATTCTTCAGCGAGCACATGCTTGTAGTCCGCCTTGAGAAGTTCCTGGGCCGGAGGAAGGGAGGGCCCGCCCGGATTGTAGACGAGGTGCAGTTCCAGGCCGCTTCCTTCGTGCCCATAGCCCAATGCGTTCAGCTTCCGAAGTGCCTGGATCGAACGCTCAAAGACGCCTTCTCCCCTCTGGCGGTCGGTATTCTCGGCCGTGTAGCAGGGGAGGGAAGAGATCACTGTAACCTGGTTTTCAGCGAAGAAGAGGGGCATATCTTCCATCTTCCGAGTTGTCAGAACGGTCAGGTTGCTCCTCACCAGGATCTTCTTTCCGATCTCCCTGGCCTGCGAGACAAACCACTGAAAGTTGGGGTTGAGCTCGGGAGCTCCACCGGTGATGTCCAGGAACTCGATATCCGAATTCCGGAGGACGTCCAGACAGTGGACCATGGTTTCGCGGCTCATCACCTCGGTGCGATCAGGGCCTGCATCGACATGACAGTGGTTGCATGTCTGGTTGCAAAGCTTGCCGACGTTCACCTGGAGAATTTCGATTCGGATCGGCGTCAGGGGGTGAAGTCCGATCCGGTTCAGCACGTCGTCGAAAGTGGGGGTTAGTGGGTCCCCTGACTCGATGACCTGGAGCTGAACCAGGGGAGCGGACAGTTGATGGTTGGATGCCTTGAGCGTCTTCATTATCTTGCCGATGGACCGTCAGGGCCCATCCTCTCCTATACGGGCTGTGTGAAATGCTTGGATTGAAACAGGAGCCTAGGCTAGAGGCGAACGGACTGAAGGCGGGGGCAGTTGCCAGCTCAGAATTTCTCTGACCCTCCGCAGGGGTCGTGGCCCCGAAGCCACTTTCAACGCCGTTGCGCGGAGGACTCCAATGAGGAACCTCACCAGGTCGGCAACGGCGCCACCTGCACGAAGCAAACTGCGGAGGTCAATTGTCGAGTCGAGGTCGTGGCGGGTGGGAAGGATGAAGGTCCTGTCCACCGGAACCCGGGCCGAGATCTGCGAGAAGTCGGAGTCCTGTTGCCAGTCGATACCCTTGAGGAGGTCCAGGTCCTCGACGTGAAGTCCAATCAGGTAGAGTCCGCCTTGGTGGTCCGGACCGAGAACGAGTCGCTTCCCATCCAGTTCCCGGAAAGCGCTGTGAACATCGTCGAACGTCAGTTCGGGGCAGTCCCGACCTACGATTACGATCTTTCCATAGCCGTCGTCCACCAACTCACCGACCGCCCGTTCGAGGCACTCGGCAAAGTTGGATCCCGACTGGGAGTGGACACCCGCCCAGGGGAATTTGGCCCTAAGAGTATCGACAGACGACGGGGACGTGAAGATATGAACATCCGCGTCCTCTTCGGCGAGAAACCGGGGAATCTGCAGCAGTTGTCTCAGGCGCTGGCCCCATCCCCGCCGCCGCAGGTCAAGGCTGATATCACGAGCAAAGACCAGTACGGCCTGGTTGCGTCTCGGTTCCTCGTACATACGATCGGAATTATGGGAGGCTTTCTCGATAACCTCTTTTACCTCAATAGAGAGGGGAAGTTCAACGAGTCAGCTTGAACCAGGCCTTCAATGCGCTCTTGACAGTCGGCGTCAGGCGGGTCCGATTGTACTGGTCGGCCGCTTTTCGAATCGCCTCCGCCTGTGTGGGATAAGGATGAATCACATTAGAGAGGCGACCCAGTCCGATTCCCCCGACGATGGCAACACTGAGTTCGCTGATCAACTCCCCGGCGTGTTCGGCCACGATCGTGGCACCGATGATCTCGTCGGTCCCCTGTTTGACGTGGATTTTGACGAACCCTTCTGTCTCGCCGTCCAGCACAGCCCGGTCCACTTCGCTCAAAGGGACCTTGAAGGTTGTCACCTCGATTCCCTTGGCCTGGGCATCCTTCTCGTAAAGGCCCACGTGGGCAACTTCTGGACTTGTATAAGTGCACCAGGGGATGGTGAGACTGCTTACCTTTCGACTTCCAAAGAAAAGGGCATTCTGGATCACGATGCGTGCGGACGCATCGGCGGTGTGGGTGAATTTGTACGGCAGGCACACGTCCCCGGCCGCGAAGATCCTGGGGTTGGTGGTCTGAAGGCGGTCGTTGACCTGGACGCCGCTGTTTCTGTAGTGGACCCCGGCGACTTCCAGGTTGAGATCCTGGATGTTCGGAATCCGTCCAACGCCCACGAGGATCTCATCGAATTCAAGCTTCTCGGACTGATCCCCGGAAACCAGCTGCACCTGTTTCACGTTGTCCCGAGGGACCACTCGTGAGACTTTGGTGTCGAGGCGGATCTCGATTCCATCCCGGGCCAGCGCCCGGCCGAGGATTTCCGCGGCCTCGGCATCTTCTCTCGCCAGGAAACGGGACTGGGCTTCAACGATCGTCACCTTTGAGCCGAGACGGGCAATCGCCTGGGCCAGTTCGCAGCCGATCGGCCCACCACCGACAATGAGCAGTCGCGAGGGCAGCGTGTTAAGCGAGAAGACGGTTTCGTTGGTCAAGAACCCCGCGATATCCAGCCCCGGAATATCGGGTTGAGCCGGACCGGCTCCCGTCGCGATCACGGCACGTTTGAAGCGCAGTTTCAGGCCATCCACATCGACCGTTCTGTGATCGATGAATTTCGCGTTGCCCAGGAATACGTCGACGCCCAGCCTGGTGAATCGTTCCACCGAGTCGTTTTGACTGATTTCGGCGCGCAGGCGCCGGACGCGGTCCATCACTCTGGAGAAGTCTGCTTGAACCGCGGCATCACTCAGGCCTATTCCAAGCTCAGCAGATATGCGGGCACCTGCAGCGGCACGTGCCGCACGAATCAGTGCTTTGGAAGGCACGCAGCCGAAATTCAGGCAATCTCCTCCCATCAATCGTCGCTCAACAAGGGCGACCCGGGCACCGAGGCCTGCGGCCGCAGCGGCCGAGACGAGCCCTGCGGTGCCGGCTCCGATGACCACGAGATTGTAACGACGCGCCGGTTTGGGGTTGTTCCAGTCCTTTGGGCCGACCCGGTTTTTCAATTCCCGGTCGTGCGGGTCGTTCAACAGAAGCGATGGTAAGTGCTCCATGCCTCAGGCCTTCTCCCCCCTGTTTTGCAGCCGGCCTCGGGCGAACTTAACGAGGAAACCGAGGATCACGATTGCCATTACGATGGCAATGATGAGAATCCAGGGGACTTCACCACCGGTAATCGCTCTCGTGACGGCGTCCGCTCCCAGCACGAATACAAAGGTACCGGGGAGCATGCAAAGCCAGGACCAGAAAACGTAGGTCCAAAACGGCACGCGGGTCAACCCGAATCCGTAATTGAGGAGATTGAACGGGAAGATCGGGACGAGTCGCGTCAGAGCGACAATCGTCGCTCCGTGAGTTTCGGTCATTTCATCGAGACGGCGGAAAGTCTTTTTCCCGTTCAACCAGGCAGAGATCGAGTCACGAGCGAAATATCGGGCGACCAGGAACGCCAGTGCCGCTCCCAGGGTAGAGGCCAGGCTGACCACTGCAATCCCGAGGGCCGAACCGAAAAGGGCACCGGCTGCAACCGTCAACAGGCTCGCCGGAATGGCGGCGACGACGGCAACCGCGTAAATGAGGATGAAGACCACGGGTCCCATCGGGCCCAGGTTCTCAATCCACTCTCGCAACGAGCCAAGGTATTGCCCGAGGTTGAAAACCCGGGCGAGCACGATGAGCGTGACCAGCCCCCCCAGCAGTACTATCGGACGCCAGAGTGTGGTCTTCGCGCCCTTGCCAGCCGCCGGCTCGACCCGGGGCGGAATATCCTGAGCCATCCTTGAAAATCTCCTTTTGCAGCCACGACATCCCGAGGTCGATGCTGGTTTCGAACTTCGCCGTCATGTTGACGAAAATCATGATCCGGCGCAACCCGCAGCTGACGTCATAAGAGTCTGTCCCACTGGTAGAAGCACCTGGAGGAGAGCAAGTTGGAGCAACCGGGAATGCTCTGGAACAGGGGAAGGTCAACGGGTCAGCCGCTCCGGTCGAAGTCCCGGGGCCCGCAGAAGACCAGGGAGACCGGACTCAGACCCTTGCAGACCAGCGGGTCAGACTGGGAGTAGATGTTGAATCTTCGTTCCGGGCCGTTGCCCAGCATTTCGAGGTTGTACCATCGTCTGACCAAATCCTGCTGCTCGCAGGTGAGGTCCTCGAAGCGACAATCCCTAACTTCGTACTTCCTTCGTACCCAGCCCATCAGAGTTTCCGCTGTATCCGCTGCCGCGTGAAAACTGCTCGGTTTGAAGCGCGCAGTCTGCTGAATCCGAATTACAAGAACATTGTCAGTATTGGCAATATAGCGACCATCACTGAGCTTGATTGTCGGAACAACACCGCGCTGAGGATAGCTCCCGGTCACCACCCCAGATGTGATCCGGATCACAGGAATCAAAGTGCTCCGTGAGTGCGAAGCAGGATGGCATAGAGGCCCTTGGAAGCGGTAATAAAGAGGGTCTGGCGATGGGCACCGCCAAAGGTGACATTGGCCGTCCAAGGCTCCGGAATCGTTAGGTTGCCGATCTCCTTTCCTTCCGGGTTGAACACCGTGACCCCCTTGCCGGTCAGGTACACGTTGCCGTCGCTGTCTATGGTCATGCCGTCGGAGCCCATCTCGCAAAACAGTTGCCTTTCGGTCAGGTCTCCCGAGGGGGTGATCCGGTACTGGTACGTCTTCCCGGCACCAATATCGGCGACGTAGAGCCGGGTCCCGTCGGGCGTTCCAATGATTCCATTTGGTTGAACCAGTTCATCGACGACCCGCTTCACGGCCTTTCGGTCGGGAGAGAGGCGGTAAACACCCTGCACATCCTGTTCGGAGGGGCCCCGTTTCCAGTAGGGACGCTTGTAGAACGGGTCGGTAAAGTAGACCGCTCCGGAAGGGTGGACCCAGAGGTCGTTGGGGCCGTTGAGCAAGTGACCGCGGTACTGCCTGACCAGGACCACCGGGTCACCAACCGGGCCGATCGACCAGATTTGGTTCTGCTCGTCGGCACACGCCAGGAGGCGCCCGTCGAGATCGAAATAGAGACCATTGGAACGACCGGACGGCGAGCGGAAAACCGTTAGACGTCCATCCACGCCGTATCTCATGATTCGATCGTTCGGCTGATCGGTGAAGTACACGTTCCCATCCTGGTCCGCCGCCGGCCCTTCGGTAAAGGTGAAATCACCGCTGATCTTCTCCAGTTTTGCGCCGGGAGCAAGGAGTGAGTCGATTCCGGCTGGTGCGGCTGTACTGACCGCAACGAACCAGGTGGAGAAAACAGTGGCGAGAGCGAAAAGCGAAACCTTTCTGGCCATTTGAAGGTAGCCCTCCATCGCGAATCATACCGGTTGGACAGTCGGTCCAAGTGATCATATCCCAGCGCGGCAGGAAGAGGAAATCGAGCGTCGGCAACCTCGAATTTCTCCGTCTCGCAGGCACGAATTCCGGCGGAACGGCAGACCGGGTGCCGATCAACGCATTCATTAGCCGATTCGAATTGCGCCCACCAGCAGAGACAACCGGGAGCGAGTGTCCTACACTCTTGCAATGGACCTGTTCGAACTTTTTGAGAAGCGTCGTTCTATTAGAGCATTCGAGTCTGCTGCAGCCGTTCGTCCCGAGGATCTCGAGGAAATCCTGGATGCACTGGTGTCGGCGCCTTCGGCAGGAAATCTGCAGAGTTTTCAGGTGGTTGTGGCGAAATCCATCACAGTGCGTCGAGATCTTGCCCGGGCTGCCCACGGTCAGGATTTCATCGCTGAGGCACCCGTTGTCCTGGTCTTTTGCGCCGATCCCGGGAATGCATCAAAGAAGTACGGAACCCGGGGCAGGGAACTCTATTCGGTGCAGGACGCGACTATAGCCTGCAGCTTCGCCATGTTGGCAGTGACTGCTGTCGGGCTTGCCACGGTGTGGGTTGGGGCTTTCGACGAAGATTCGGTGCGCGATGCCGCGGGGATTCCCCCCGGCCTCCGTCCGGTGGCCATGCTTCCGATCGGAATGGCGAAGGAAAGCCCCGCGCCCAGACCAAGGCGCCCTCTCGCGGATTTGGTCCGGAATACGGGATAAGCCGGAGCATCGGAGATCGAATCATGGCCGGTTGCACGATCCTTTCCCAAGGTCCTGGCAGAATCAGCCCAATCAATCAGCCCGTACTCTTCATTCCCGAGGCGATCCCGTGAACCGTCAGACGAAGCAGGTGGAGGATTTCCGGATCACCGGTCTTCCTCCACTCTTCGAGAAACCGCAGTTGGAGGAAATTCAATGGATCCACGTAGGGATTCCGAAGCCGAATGGATTCGCGTAACACTTCGACTTTTTCCAGAAGTTGTTGCTGTTCCGTGATTTCCAGGATGGCTGCTTCGGTTCTTTCGTACTCCTCCCGAATCTGGATGAAGGTCTGTTCGCCCAGTTCTTGGGGATCAACCAGGTTGGCATACTGCTTGGCGATGAAGAGGTCAGCCTTGGCAAGGGACAACTGGGCGTTGTCGATCAGAGTGCTGAAAAAGGGCCATTCCGCATAAAGTTTTCTGAGTTGCGCCAAGCCTTCACTTCCGCCTCCCAAATGCGATTCCAAAGCCGTTCCCAGCCCGTACCAGGCTGACAAAACGAACCGAGACTGGGTCCAGGAGAAGACCCAGGGAATGGCCCGAAGATCCCGGAGCCCCTTGCCTGTCTTGCGCTTTGCGGGCCGCGACCCAAGGGTCAAGTGTTCGATTACGTCAATGGGAGTCGCCTTAAAGAAGAACCGCGGGAACCGGCGGTTCTTCCACACGAACTTCTGGTAGCAATCCAGGGAGGACTGGGACATCGTGTCGAGTATTTGAGCCCATTCTTCGGGAACCGCGGGGCCCCGAGTCATGGTCGAGGCGCGTGCCTGCAGGACCGCACTGCAGAGCTGCTCCAGATTGCGTTGTGCGATGACGGGATTGGAGTACTTGCTGGAGATGACTTCGCCCTGCTCCGTTATTCTCATCTGGCCGTCCGCAACCGAGTAGGGCTGTGCCATGATGGTACGGTAGCTCAAACCGCCGCCGCGGTCGATGGGGCCGCCTTTCCCATGGAAGAAACGGATCTGAATACCGTAGCGTGTGGCGAGTTTGACAATGGAGCGTTGAGCCCTGAACAGTTCCCAGTTAGCCGAAAGGTATCCGCCGTCTTTATTGGAGTCTGAGTATCCCAGCATGATCTCCTGGGTCTGCCGGCGGCTTGCCAGGATTTCCCGGTAGATCGGGTCATCGAACCAACAGGTCAGGAGATCGCAAGAACCGCGCAGATCCTGGATCGTCTCGAAGAGGGGTACAAAGTCGAGGCGCGAGACCCAGCCGCCCGACTCTCGACGGACCAGACCTGCCGTCGAAGCGAGCAGGATCGTATTCCAGATGTCGACCGGGCGGTGCGTCATGCTGACGATGTAACGGCTGGCGGCTTTGGCTCCATAGCGGTCCTGAATTCGACGTATGCTTCGGAACTGGTCGGTCACATCCCCCAGTTCTCCTTCGGGATGTCCCGGAACTGGAGGCGACTTGAGGGCCTCTTGGACTGCGGCAACATCGACGTGGTTTGGGTCCCTGTGCAGCAGGGTTCCGACCGCCGTCGCGATCTTGCCCGAGTGATCGCGAAAATCGAGCGTCGCGAGGTGAAACCCAAACGTTTCGACCTGAATTATCAGGTCCTTGAGGGCCGCTTCGGCACTTCGGACAACGCCTCCATGGCGCAGACTGCGGTCGAGAATCTTCAAGAGTTTGAGGAATTCTTCGGGCGTTTTGAAGCCGTCGATCTGTCGTCGAAGGGTCTGGCGGAGCCGAATGTGGATCATGCGAAGGAATCGGCGGTAGACCTCGTGAGACTCGATCGATTCCGTTGGCCTGTCGAGGAAGAGGCCGTAGGTGATTTCGTCCTGAATCTCATCGTGGAGTTCACCCGAGGCGGCGCTGAGACGATCCGAGTGGCTGAGTTGCCGTCTCAGATCGGAGACCTTGCGCAGGTAGTGTTGGAGAATCAGGCGATGTTGAGCCTGGACGGTCCGGATGCTGAGGCGGGCAGTCACAAACGGGTTACCGTCTCGATCTCCGCCAACCCAACTGCCGAAACTCAGGAGCCGGGGAAGGTCGGAGGAGCCGACAGCTCGCGCAAGTTCCCGGTAGAAATGGGGAACCGTCGAGATGATGGCACGTTTGAAGTAGAACAGGACGCGTTCCACTTCTTCGCCGATCGTGGGTCGGATGGAACGGGTCTGCTCGGTCAACCAGAGACTCTCGAGTTCAGCCAGGATGCGCTGGTGAAAATTGTTTCGATTTCGTTCACTGATTCCCCGGCGTTCAGAAAGAGAGTAGAGGCGATTGATCCTCATCAAATGCGCCGTGACGGTAGGCCGGCGAGCTTCGGTCGGATGGGCGGTGAGTACGGGCTCAATCCGCGTTCTTTCAAGGATGGACCGTCCCTGGTCACTGTCGGGATCGATTCCGAACTTGTCGTGAAGCACCTGGATGCCGTGCCTCAGCGATCCTTTGTAGGATTCGCTGCTGTCGATGGCTTCCATCAGGCGCCGCTGCCGCTGGCGTTCTTCCGCCAGGTTGACGAGCTGAAAGTAAAGGGTGAATGCCCGGGCTAGTGGTTCTGCCCTGTCCAGGGTTAAAGTTTCGAAAAGCTGGTCTTTACGCTGCAGGGTCTCTGCGCAGGGTTCGAGACGGATCTGCTTGGCGAGATTTCGAACGTCCTCGACCAGTTGGAGCCCTTCGTCTCCTGTTCTTTCCCGGATGATGTCTCCGAGCAGCGAAGTTAACCGGCGGACGTCGCGCTTGAGTTCTGGGTACATAGGTTCCGACCATGTTAACCCAAGATCCCTGTTCGAGCGGCATAGTTGGGGTTCAGAGCTTGGTGTTCAGGGGTTGGTGGCCGGGAGCGTAATCCAGGCATCCTTGCTTGGCGTGTCGGCGGGCGTCCTGCCGGGCTAAACACCCGTTCAGACCAGCCCCACAGGGCATTTCGACTCCAGGCCAGGACTTGACAGACATTAGTTCGCGCTACCTATTTCGGTTTCGGCCTTCGACTTCGTCATTCACCTTCGCCTTCGCCGATCTCGCAAAATTGAACGTTGAACCTCAAATCGGGATACTAAACCTTAAACCGAGTCCCCCTCCCCGCAACGCCTGCATGACTTAGCAGAGTTGCTGGGGCCAGGCGCATGCAATCCCGCAAGCGGGTATTTGAATCGTGGGATGAATGATTTAGATTAGGAGGGGGATCAATCCAAAGGAGTCACCATGAAGCTGGGCAAATTCGTTGAGCTGTCAGTTGCCGTTCCGGATCTGGCCAAGTCCGTGCCTTTTTACGAAAGGCTCGGATTTGAAAAGCTCGAGCAGAGTTGGGAACCGTGGCCCTGGGCGGTTTTGACTGATGGAGTGATCACTCTAAACCTGAGCCAGGCAACCCCGGGGACGATAGTGCTCAACTACATAGCCAGCGACATGCCGGAACGGGTCGCCCTGGTTGAATCTCTCGGGGTACCCATATCCCGGGTGCAGGATGGTCAGATACCGGAAATGATCGCGGGTATGACGACCCCTACCGGACTTGGAGTTTCCTTCCTGGCTTACCCGGCGCGACGGATCCCGAGGCCGTCCGGAACGTCGGTCTGCAAGGCCGGCCGATTCGGCGAATTGGCCTGTCCGGTGGGGGATCTGCAAGACTCTCTCACCCTCTGGACCAAGTTGGGTTTTCAGAGCCTGAGAGGAAGCAACTTGCCGTACCCCTGGGCGGTCATCTCAGACGACCTCATCACCATCGGTTTGCACGAGACTCGGAACATCGAGAAACCGGCCTTGGTCTATTACTCGGACAACACTCCGGAACGGGTAGAACAGCTCGAATTCGAGGGTTTCGAGTTCGGTGGAGAGATCCCGAGCCCCGACTACGGAACGGGTCTCTCGGTCCTTGAGCCGCCCGACCGTCAACTCCTGGTCCTGCTGGGTTTCCGCGACAACGCCTGAACTTCGCGAGTTGGTGCCCAACGGGTCAGACACGTCGGACCGGCTAGAACAGCCCCTTTTGCTCTCCTTTGACGTCCTTTGAGGATGCCTCTTCGTCGTCTGTCTGCGCTGCCGGAGTGTTCTCGTCGGCGTTTTGGGCTGGTCCGAGGTCGAGTCGGTTCCGAAAGACGGTTTCAGAAATTTGGCGGGCGCTGGTGACCCGGTGCTTGGTCAGAACGTTGCCATTGGCTCCGCGGCCCTTGAGCAGAAGTTCGTCAAAACAGACGTAGAGATCGGTCTTGATCCTGGCTTTCTTGCGAAGCTTGACGTGAGCGTGGATTCCGCTCTCGCCGGGAAGGAATAGAAAGACCCGGGTTTTCGCCGAACTGCCCAGTTCGTATCGGCGCTCTCGCGTGAACCCGCCGACGGTGAAACGCTTGATGTGGGTTCTGCCGCTCTTGAGGTCCTCGTAGACCATGTTGAAGACGGTGTCGCGGTCGTCCGGCCCAAAGACCCGAGCGTAGATGATGTTTTCGCCGACGTACTTTCGATCGGCGACCTTGACCAGGTACAGGCCACCGTCTTCGGTGACCACCATCACGTCGTCGAGCGGAGAACAGAATTCCACTTCATGCGCGTCCCGAAGGTCGGTACCGATGAAGCCGGCCTTGGGTTCGAGGTAGAGCTTCTCTGTCCGTTCGACTACGGCGACCGCCTCGATCGCATCGAAGGACTTGATGTGGGTTCGGCGTTCCCGGCCGGCACCGTAGGCCTCAATCAGGTGATCGGTGTAGCGGATCGTGTAGTTAGTGATGTTGGCCAGGTCTTCCTTGACCCTCGCGATCTCCTCGTCGATCTTCCGAAGTTCCTCTCGCGAACGGGCGGCATCCCAGGCACTGATACGACGGATCTTGACCTCGGTGAGGTAGACCAGGTCCCCCTCTGTGACCGGTGCCCGGAGTCGGCCGAGAAACGGTTCCAGCCCTTTGTCGATCTCGTAAAGTACGTCCACCCAGGTCTCACACTTCTCAATTCGCAGGTAGATGCGGTTCTCGATGAAAATCTGAACCAGGCTTTTCAGGTGCCACTCGCGCTCCAGTCGTCCGAGTTGGATTTCCAGGTCCTGGCGGAGTAGCTCACGGGTTCGGAAGGCACTCTCCCTGAGAATTTCAGAAGCGCTCAGGGCGACCGGCTTCCCGTCCCGGATGATCATGCAATTTGAGCTTAGGCTGACCTCGCAGTCGGTGAATGCATAGAGGGCATCCTCCGCCTTCTCCATGTCGACGCCCCGCTGGAACGAGACGACGATCTCAACTTCCGCGGCCGAGTTGTCCTGGACGTTGGAAACCTTGATCTTCCCCTTCTCGCTGGCTTTCAGGATCGAGTCGATGACCGACTCGGTGGTTACGCCATAGGGAAGTTGCCGGATGACGATGTACTTGCCCTTACCCTGTTCGAGCGTGGCCCGGACTTTGATCCGCGATCCCGGGACGCCGTCCTGGTAGTCTTTGACGTCCATCAGTCCGCCGGTGGGAAAGTCAGGGAAGAGCTGAAAATCCTCACCCCGGAGGGTCGCCTTCTGGGCTTCCAGCAGCTCAATGAAGTTGTGAGGGAGCACCCGAGTCGTCAACCCGACTGCAATCCCCTCGGCACCCATTGCGAGGAGCAGCGGAAAGCGCACCGGGAAAACTATCGGTTCCTTGTTCCGTCCGTCGTAGCTCAGCTTGTAGCGCGTCAGGTGCGGAGCAAAGACGACTTCTTTGGCGAACGGCGTCAGCCGTGCCTCGATGTACCGTGCGGCCGCCGGGGAGTCGTTGGTTACCGGGTCACCCCAGTTTCCCTGGGTGTCTATCAACAGACTCTTCTGCCCCAGGCCGACGAGGGCGGAATAGATCGAGGCATCCCCGTGCGGGTGGTACTTCATGCTGTGGCCGACCAGGTTGGCCACCTTGTTGTAGCGACCGTCTTCGTTCTCCCAGAGGGAGTGAAGGATACGCCTCTGAACCGGCTTCAGCCCGTCGTCCAGGTCCGGAATGGCACGCTCGGTAATGACGTACGAAGCGTACTGCAGGAAATACTCCCGAAAGGTGGCCTCGACACCTGAAGGCTCGTCACTACCCTGCGCAGAAGGTCCTCCCGGACCCTCCAATTCTTCGTTACTCATTCAACTCAGCTTTCCACCGCGTCAACCGGTTCCCACATCAGGTTTTCCGTAATGAACTCCCGCCTCTGGGGGGTGTTCTTCCCCATGTAGTAGCTGAGGATCTCCTGGATCTTCATTCCCTTGGGGAGTTCGACAGACTCAAGCCTGATGTGTTCGCCGATGAAGTTTCCGAATTCGTTCGGAGAGATCTCCCCGAGGCCCTTGAAGCGGGTCACTTCTGCCTTGGCTCCGAGTTCGCGGAGGGCCTCAGCCTTCTCCTTCTGGTTGTAGCAGTATATCGTTCGCTTCTTGTTACGGACCCGGAACAGCGGAGTTTCCAGGATGTGGAGGTGTCCTTTGCGGACCAGGTCGGGAAAGAATTGGAGGAAGAAGGTCAGCAGAAGCAGGCGGATGTGCATCCCGTCCACGTCGGCGTCGGTTGCCAGGACGATCTGGTTATACCGAAGTCCTTCCAGGTCTTCCTCGATCCCGAGGGCGTGTTGGAGGAGGTTGAGTTCCTCGTTCTCGTAGACCACCTTCTTGGAGAGTCCGTAGCAGTTCAGCGGCTTGCCCTTGAGTGCAAATACCGCCTGAGTCTGGACGTCCCGAGCCTTGGTCAGGCTGCCGGATGCACTGTCACCTTCCACGATGAACAGTTGCGTCTCGGAAGCCCGGGCCGGATTTCCGTTGTTGAAGTGAACCTTGGAATCGCGCAGCTTGCGGTTGTGAACGTTGGCCTTGCGCTGGCGCTCCCGGGCCAGTTTCTTGATTCCAGCCAAGTCTTTCCGCTCCCGCTCATTCTGCTTGATTTTGTTCTGGATGGCCTTGGCCGTTTCGGGGTTCTTGTGAAGGAACTTGACCAGGGAATCGCGGACGAAGTCGACCACCCAGGAACGAAGCGAGGGGCCGTCCTTCGTTACCATGGTGCTGCCCAGCTTGGTCTTGGTCTGCGATTCGAAAACCGGTTCGTGAATCCGAACCAGGAACGCACCGACAAAGCCACCCCGGGCGTCCGAGGCTTCGAGGTCGGAATTGAAGAATTCCTTGAGGGCACGCAGGACACCTTCCCGAAATGCCGACTGGTGGGTCCCGCCATCGACCGTGTATTGGCCGTTCACGAATGAAAGATAGCTTTCTCCATAGGCATCGGTGTGGGTCAGGGCGTACTCGATATCCGGGCTCACGATGTGGACGGTCTCGTACCGGCCGCCTTCGCCGACCTCGTTTTGAAGGAGGTCGAGAAGTCCGTTCTCGCTGAAGATTACCTTGTCGTTGAAGTGCAGCTTCAGGCCCCGGTTCAGATAGGCATAGCGCCAGAGTCGCTCCTCTACAAGATGGGGATCGAACGTGAACTCCGGAAAGATCTCCCGATCAGGGATGAACTCGATGAGGGTCCCGGAGCGTTCCCCGCTGGAGTCCACCTTGTGGTCTTTGACGAGGCGTCCTCCGGAGAACTCCGCCCGTTTCACCTGGCCGTCCCGATAAGAATCGACACGAAACATTTCGGAAAGGGCGTTAACCGCCTTTGTTCCAACGCCGTTGAGCCCGACCGACCGGTAAAAGGCTCCCTCGTCGTACTTGGCCCCGGTGTTGATGCGGGAGACGCACTCAACAACTTTACCGAGGGGGATTCCTCGCCCGTAGTCCCGAATTCGGACCTTTGGGCCGTCAATGCTGATCTCGATTTTCCGCCCGGCGCCCATCAGGAACTCGTCGATGCTATTGTCGACAACTTCTTTCAGGAGCAGGTAGATTCCGTCGTCGGTATGGGTCCCGTCACCCAGTTTTCCGATGTACATTCCCGGACGGGTCCGGATGTGTTCCCGCCAGTCCAGGCTGCGAATGTCTTCTTCTGTGTATCTCGGCAATGCTTGACTCATGTTTGATCTCGAGGGCTGGCCTTCAACGCTGATTCAGGAAAGCAACACCCCTATCATCTTATCCGAACTGTCTGAAAATCCGGATTGAGGCGAGCAGGCTTTTGGAGGTCGGGTGCCTTTTCGGCTAAAGTAGCTTGCGCATGCGCCGACGCCCAATGCTACTTCTCAGCCTCATCGTATTGAGCCTGACGCTGCCTTTCCTCGACAAGCCGGTTCACATCGACGACACCTTCGTACTCCACATTACCGACCGAATACTGGCTCATCCTGCCGATCCTTTCGGCGGGGAATTCAACTGGTTCGGCCATCTCGCCCCGGTCTGGAGCACGACGACCAACCCCCCCCTGGTCAGCTATTGGCTTGCTCCGGTAGTGGCGGTGTGGGGCAAGGGTGAGCTTTGGCTGCATCTGGCGATGGTTCCGTTTTATCTCTTTTTTGCCTGGGGCATGTTCCTCGTCGCGCGTCGTTTCACTGACGAGGCGTGGATGCCGACCCTCTTTCTGGTGGGCTCGGCTCCCTTTCTGGTTTCCGGGAACCTGATGCGGGACATCCCTGCGGCGGGTCTGGCTCTACTCGGGCTCGCATGGTTCCTGGAAGGCGTGGACGATTCGGATCGGGGAAAGGCGCTTGCCGGCAGCGTGTTGTTGGGGCTCGCCGTCCTGGCGAAATACTCGGTCGGAGTCATCCTGCCGGTGGCGGCCCTCTACACTCTCCTGAGGCGGCGCCCACTGTGGGTTTTCTGGTTATCGGTGTCGGCAGCGATCCTGGGTGCCTGGTGCCTGTTTACCTGGGTGGTCTACGGGCAGATTCACCCGGTTTACCTTCTCCTCAACAGGGTTAGCGATTCGGGGATAAAGTGGCCGGACAAGTTCCTGAGCGCCCTGGCGATCCTGGGTTCGGCGGTCTACCTGTCTCCCCTGGTGGCCTGGGTGCTCGGCGTGAGCCGGTGTTGGAAGACGCTGGCAGCGACGGTATTGGTCGCCCTGTTGATCGTCTGGTGGAGCTGTCGCTTCTACGATTCTGATTGGGACACCGGCTTCTCGGTTTGGCTGGTCCTGGGAGTCTTTCTCCTGGCGGCCGCCGTTCACAGTGCCGCCACTGACAACTGGTCCGTCGAATCGTTGTTTCTTCTTGCCTGGTTGGGGTCCCACGTTGCGTTTGCGACCTTCTTTGTCCCATTCGACGCGGTGCGGCATCTGCTGGTGGCGATTCCTCCGCTGTTGCTGTTGCTCTTTCGCTGGTTTGAACGGCACCGGGCTCACGTGCATCGGATTGGGGTACTGGCCGGGTTGCTGCTGGCTGTCCAGTTGGGCACTGCTCTTCTTGTGCAGGGTGCGGACTACGAATATGCCGGCACCTACCGCGATTTTGCCCGGAACATCGCTCCCCGGTTCCAGGCCGAAGCGAACCTCTGGTACGTTGGACAGTGGGGCTGGAAGTTCTATGCCGATCAGGCCGGGTTGAAGATGATGAACCGGGACGGACCCTATCCGAGCCCGGGAGACTTGCTGGTCTGGCCCGAGAAGGTCCACATTGGTGACGCCTTCTCCGGGCCAGCCGGGATGGGTAAACGACTGAAGCTGGTGGAGAGTTTTGTCTACCCGGGTTCGATTCCGATCCGAACGATGGACATGGAGTCGCGAGCCGGTTTCTATGCTGTCATCCGCCGCCGGATACCGTATCGATTCGACGGCCGTCCTCCGCTCGAGATCATTCGGGTGTTCAGGGTCATGCCGGCCCAGCCGGGTGAGGAAAACTGATGGAGAAGTTGAACGAGATCCTTGCACATGGGGTTGGAATCTGGGAAGTCATCGGTTTCTTGGGACTGGTGGTCTTCACATCCCGATTCGTTGTTCAGTGGATTGTCTCGGAACGGCGCAAGGAGAGTGTGATTCCGGTGTCGTTCTGGTACCTGAGTATCGTGGGTAGCCTGCTGTTACTGTCCTACGCGCTCGAGCGGCGAGACCCGGTTTTCATCCTCAGCTATCTCTTTAATGGAGTGATTTACTTCAGAAACCTTTACCTGATTCACCGAAAGCGCCGGGCCGAGGCAGAATAGGCCACCCGAATGGCTGGCGACTCAGCCGCTCGGGCGAAGGAATCGCGCAAGCCAGGACCATAAGGGGCGGCTTTCCACGAGCAGCAACAGCGCCAGAACTCCCAGCAATGCGGCCAGTCCGCTCATCAACCAGCGATATCCTCGACTGCCGAGAACTCGCCGGGAACGACCCGCGATGACCGCCAGGGTCATTTTCGCTCCCACCAGGCAGGTGTAAAAAGCGACGAGGAAGAGGGCCGCCGCCGGTCTCGATTCGCCGTCGATCTGGATGATGAGAGGGGCGCCGACCGTGACCCAGAAGAGATACGGTTGAGGGTTGAGCGCGTTTGCCAAAAACCCGAGAAGCACCGAACGGGGCCGTTCCGGGGAAGTCGATTCGCCGGGGGAAACAGGTCGCGCGGTTTTTACGGCGAGAAACCCGAGATAGATGCCGCCCGCCAGAGAGAGTGCCCCGAAGACCTCGGCGTACTGATCCACCTGCCCAACCACCAGGATCGCAATCGTGATGATGGGCAAGTCGGTCAAAAGGGGAGTGAGGGCCACCTTGATCCCCTCGAGAGTGCCGTACCGCAGCGTTTGAGCGAGAACCAGGCTGAACATCGGGCCGGGAGAGAGTCCGGCAGATAGCCCGAGCACAGCAGCCGTAGAGAGTGCAACCCAGGTTCTGTCCAAAGCGCAGGTATTTCACCACAGATTTCCCCTTCCGGCCAAAGTGTGTTTGACAACGCAATTCGAAATCAGGAAACTAAGGAAACGGTTTGAGTTTTTTAGGTTCGAAGGTTGTGCGGATGGAAACAAATCAGAGAATCCTGATCGCGGCGAGATCGCGTTTTCTGTCGTTCGGGTTCGCCAAGGTGACGATGGACGAAATCGCCTCCGACATCGGGATCAGCAAGCGGACCCTCTATCAGCACTTCGAGAGCAAGGAAGTGCTGCTTCGGGAAGCCATGCTGGACAAACTGACCGAAGTGACGATGGGCGTCGCCGGAATCGTGGAACGATCGGGCCCATCTCCCGCCGATAAGCTGTCGGAGTTGGTCGTCTTTCTCGCCCGGCGCCTTCCTCGTTTCTCGAAAGTCTTTCTCGAAGACATGAGGCGGTATGCGCCGGACTTGTGGGTTGAACTCGATGAGCGGCGGAATCGGGCGGTCAAGGGATCGTTCCGGAAGCTCATTTTGGAGGGTCAGAAAGAAGGCACATTTCGGTCGGACCTGAACCTCGAACTGCTCCTGCTCATCCTTGAGGCGCTTCTTCACCGGGTGGTCAATCCCGATGCCCTTGCTGAACTGCCCTGGACCTTGGCGCAGGTTGTTGTGGAGATCCTCGAGATCCTATCGATTGGAATAGTGACCGACGAAGGGCGTTGGTCACTTCAAGCTCCTTTGAAGGAAGGAGGCACAAATGGATGAAACTCCCATTCGCGTCCCCCTGCGACTGACGCGTAATTCAACAGTACTGCCCACATGGAGATGCCGGTGGGTCCTTGGCGGATTGCTGCCGCTGGTAATGATCGGGTTGGGGCTCCCGGTTTTCGCCCAGGATGCTCCCCGGCAGCTGAGTCTTGCAGGCGCGATTGACCTTGCCCTGTCGGAAGCCGGAAACTTGCAGGTCCAGATTTCCGACCGTGGAGTCGACCAGACCCTGGCCCGATCCGATCAGGCCCGGGCCGCCCTGTTGCCGCAGTTGAGCGGGGCGGTGAGCCAGACCCGCCGAACCAACAGCCTCGCGTCGGTTGGACTGACGTCGATCGGCCCCTTTCAACCTCCGAGACTGCTCGGGCCGTTCTCGACGTTTGACGCGCGGGCGGAGGTGGCCCAGACGATCTTCAGCTGGAGTTCGATCCAGCGCTTTCGCGGCTCCCGCGTTGCCGTGGAAAGTGCCGAAATCGCGGGGGAGCGGACACGGGACGAAATTGCTGCGACGGTTGCCCAGCTCTACCTGAGGGTTCTGGCGGATCAGGCCCGAATTGGAACGGCACAGGCCAACCGCGACCTGGCCGCCGACCTGCTGGAGTTGGCCAGAAATCAGAAGGCCGCGGGAACCGGGCTGGCGATTGAAGTAACCAGGGCCCAGTTTAAGCTTTCCCAGGAAGAGCAGGCAGTGCTGGTTGCCCGGCGGACGCTCCGAACGAGCCTTCTTCAGCTCAACCGTGGGATTGGTTTGCCCCTGGAAACACCCCTCGCCTTGAGCGATGTATTGGAGCGGCCGGACGGCGACGTTCCCGATGTGGCGGAGTCCTGGTCCCGGGCGCTTGCGTCGAGGGCAGACCTCGCCGCACAGCTAAAGAAACTGGATGCCCTCGAGAAGGATTACTCGGCAACTCGAGCCGAGCGGATCCCTTCGGTTGCGGGATTTGCCGACTACGGGACTCTTGGCACCGGACCCGCCTACGCAATCCCCACCTGGGCGGTGGGAGTACGCGTGGATCTGCCGATCTTTGACGGGGGTGGCATGGAGGCGCGGCGTGCGGAAAGCCGGGCCCGCCTGGAAGAGGAGCGGCTCAGGACCGAAGATCTGCGTCGTGAGATCAGGCTGGAAGTCGAAACGGCGCTCGAGGCGATTCAGATTGCACGGGGCGAGATGAGCGTGGTGGATGCGGGAATAGGGCAATCCAACCTGGAGCTCGAGCAGGCCCAGAGGAGGTATCGTGCCGGCGTGACCACCAGTCTCGAAGTCACTGAAGCGCAGGCCAACATCAAGGCTGCTGAAGAGGCCCGCATCGGCGCCCTCTATCGCTTTAACGTAGCGCGAATTCAACTTGCAGACGCTACCGGTGTCCTGCGGAACAGCAGCCGGCCCTAGGGAGTTCGTTATGGCTAAGACTCGCATCATTATTCCAGTTGCCGTGGTCGTTCTCTTGGGTGGATTGATCTATCTGCGCCCGTGGGCGGAATCGAATGGGACGGCCGATCAGCTCCAGTTCTCCGGAAACATCGAGCTGACCGAAGCCGATATTGGTCTCAAGGCTCCCGGCAAGATCGTGGAGTTGTCAGTCGATGAAGGTGCCCCGGTTTCAAAGGGTGAGTTGCTGGCCCGATCGGACGACGCCCAGCTTCTCCATGTGAAGGCTGAGATCCAGGCCCAAGTCGATGGAATGGTATCGCAGCAGCGGGAACTCGAGAAGCTGATTTCCTACCAGGAAACCGCGCTGGCTGCCCAACTGGAACAGCGGAAAGCTGAGATTCGACAGGCGGAAGCACAACTCGATCAGCTCGAAGAAGGGTCACGCGTGCAGGACAAGGATCAGGCCCGTTCCGCCGTCGCAATCGCCGAAGCCGAGTTCGATCGGGCGCAGGCGGACTGGACAAGGGCCCAGGAGCTGTACCGGAATGAGGATATTTCAAAGGCCTCCTTCGACCAGTACCAGTCCGGGTATCTCCGCTCCGAAGGCGCTCTCAAGCAGGCCCGGGAGCGGTTGAGCCTGGTGGAAGAGGGGCCCCGCTCCCAGGAAATCGAGGCCGCCAGGGCCGGGCTGGAACGGGCCCGTGCCGCCCTCAGGCAGGCCGAGGCGACAGAACTGGAGATCGATCGAAACCGCCAATCCAGAAAGACGCTGGATGCACAGAAAAACGCTTTGGAAGCCCGGCTTGGACAGGTTCAGCAACAGATCGACGACACCCGCGCCTACGCCCCATTTGATGGAGTCGTGCTGGTCAAGTCGGCGGAGATCGGAGAGGTTGTAGCCGCCGGAACGGCGATTGTGTCGGTTGGTGACCTCGCCCATCCCTGGGTCAGGGGATATGTCCCCGAAACTGATCTTGGACGTGTGAAGCTGGGCCAGGAAGTCTCGGTGAGCACCGATTCCTATCTCGGCAAGACCTATCACGGCAAGGTTTCCTTCATTTCCTCAGAAGCCGAATTTACCCCAAAACAGATTGAAACCCGGCAGGAGCGGGTCAAACTGGTTTACCGGATCAAGGTGGATATCGACAATCCCAACCAGGAACTAAAGCTGAACATGCCGGTCGATGCGGTCATTCAGCTGGGAGTCGGGAGTTCCGGAAAATGACCGACGCCGTCGCAGGAGCCGGGGAGGTCGCGGTCAGGGCGCGCGGACTCACCCGTCGATTTGATTCGCTGACTGCCGTGGATCAACTGGATCTCGAGATACGTCGTGGCGAGATCTTCGGCCTGGTCGGTCCTGACGGGGCCGGCAAGACGACGACGATGCGCCTCCTCTGCGGGTTGATGGACCCGACCGGGGGAGCCGCCGAGGTGCTTGGCCTGGACCCAAACCGCCAGGCCTCCCAGTTGAGAGACCGGATCGGGTACATGGCGCAGCGCTTCGGCCTCTACATTGACCTGACCGTGGACGAGAACCTCCGTTTCTACGCCGATCTTTTCTCCCTGGAGCCGTCGCGTCGGGACGCCCTGATCAGTCGTCTTCTGCGAATGACCCGAATGGAAGACTTTCGGAAGAGGGCGGCGGGGAAACTCTCGGGGGGAATGAAGCAGAAGTTGGGACTGATGTGCGCCCTGCTTCACGAACCAGAGATCCTCTTTCTCGACGAGCCGACCAACGGAGTTGACCCGATTTCACGGCGCGAGTTCTGGCTGATTCTCTACGAACTCGTCCAGTCCGGAATCACTGTCGTTGTCTCGACTGCATACCTGGACGAAGCGGAACGCTGCAACCGGGTCGGCCTGATGCACAGGGGACGGTTGATTCTGTGCGAGGCCCCCAACGCACTCGGGAGACACATCGACCAGAAGTGCTATCGGCTGGCCTGCTCTGACCAAAGGAAGGCGCGCGCGATTCTTGCGGACGGCAAACTGATCTCCTCTCTGCGGCCGGCGGGCCGAAACCTCCGCCTGTTCCTGCGTTCCGGTGTTTCGCCGGACAGGCTAAGGAGCGTCCTTGGCGATGCCGATGTCGAAGTCCTCAGCCTCGAAGAAGTAACTCCGAGCGTGGAGGATGTATTTGTGGCGCTCGTGGAGCCGGGCGCGAAGGAAGCAGCATGATCCCGCCAGGTGAGGTTACGGTTCGAACCTCAGAACTTACTCGAAGATTTGGGAGCTTTGTAGCTGTAAACAAGGTAAGTTTTGAAGTTTACCGGGGAGAGATTTTCGGTTTCTTGGGATCGAACGGTGCTGGCAAGTCGACGACGATCCGAATGCTCTGCGGTCTCTTGAGCCCTTCCGGGGGAAGTGCTTCTGTGGGTGGATTCGATGTCCGGAATGAGCCCGAGCGGATCAAACAGACGATCGGCTACATGTCCCAGAAGTTCTCTCTCTACGATGAGTTGACGGTGACCGAAAACATGGACTTCTTTGCGGGGATCTACAGTATTCCGGTCGAGCGTCGGGGGACTCGAAAAGATCAGGTCCTTCACTTGCTGGGGCTGGAAGACAGAAAAGACATGATGACCGGATTACTGCCTGGCGGGTGGAAGCAGCGGCTGGCTCTTGGGTGTGCGATTCTCCATGAGCCTCCGATCCTGTTTCTCGACGAGCCCACGTCGGGAGTCGATCCCATCGCACGTCGATCCTTCTGGGACCTGATCGATCGGATGTCGGGCGAAGGAAAGACCATTTTCGTGACGACGCACTACATGGATGAGGCAGAGTACTGTCACCGACTCGCACTGATGGATGCAGGGCGAATTATCGCTCTGGACACTCCGGCGAACCTTCGGCAAAGCCTGTCAGGAAACATCTTTCTGCAGCTGGAGACTTCGGACACGATGAAGGCCCTGGGAGTGCTTGCCCCGGGTGGTTCCATTCTCGATGTGGCCGTCTTTGGGAGTGGCCTGCGACTGAGAGCCGACGACCGGGCTGCCGCTGAGGAGGAGATTCGACGGCGCCTTGAGTCGGACAACCTTGATGTGATTAGTCTCGAAGAAGTCAAGCCTGGGATAGAGGACGTGTTCGTCCTTCGGGTGGAATCGGCGAAGGAGCAGGTCACGCAATGAAATACCGGCGCTTTGCGGCGATTGCGCGCAAAGAGTTCCTCCATATCGTACGGGACTCGAGGAGCCTGGCGATGGCACTGGCGCTCCCCGTGCTCATGTTGGTCCTGTTCGGTTACGCACTCACGCTCGACGTGGATCGGATCCCGCTGGTAGTCCTGGACCAGGACCAGACGCCTCAGAGCAGGGAAGTGATCTCCCGGTTTTCCGGGAGCCGTTATTTCGAAGTCGTAGCCAAGGCCGAAAGCTACTCCGATGTTCAGGTGTTGATCAACAAGGGGACCTGCCTGGCGGCACTGGTGGTCGCGCCTGATTTTGCCCGGGACCTCAGCCGCGGCGAGCAGTCCCCGGTGCAGCTCATCATTGACGGGACCGACTCAAACACGGCTTCGATTGCCTTGGGGTATGCCCAGGGAATCGTGACCAGGTTGTCCGAGGACTTCCGCAACCAGCTCCTGAGCCGGCAGGTGGGAAGGGCGTTGAAAACACCCGTCGAGCTGCGAACGCGCATTTGGTACAACAGCGCGCTCAGGTCCAGGGACTACATTGTGCCCGGACTGATCGCAGTTGTTCTGATGATCATTGCTTCCCTGCTGACGTCGTTGACAATCGCCCGTGAGTGGGAGATGGGCACCATGGAACAGCTTCTCTCGACGCCGGTCCGGCCACTCGAGCTGGTTTTAGGGAAAATGTCCGCTTATTTCTTGCTGGGAACGGCCGACACGATCGTGGCAATCGTTCTGGGAGTCGTGGTATTCGGAGTCCCTCTTCGAGGAAATATTCTTTTGCTGGCAGGGAGTTGCTTCCTGTTTCTTGTGGGAGCACTTTGCTGGGGGATCTTCCTCTCGGCAACCGTCCGATCTCAGTTGCTGGCTTACCAGATGGGAATGATTTCCTCGTTCTTGCCCGCTTTTCTCCTTTCGGGATTCATCTTTTCAATCGCGAACATGCCGATCCCGGTTCAAGCGGTAACGTACATCGTTCCCGCGCGCTACTTCATCAGCATCCTGAGGGGAATCTTTCTGAAAGGGATCGGCCTGGAGGCCCTGGTTGGGCAGTTCCTTTTCCTTCTTGGTTTCGCGGTCCTGGTGGTAATTCTGGCAACACGAAAAATGAAGGGGAAGGTGGCATGAGAAACCGAGGCCCCTTTTTCCCTGGAGTGTGGACAGCGCCTGGAGGTGACTCGTGATTGGTCGAATCCTGGTAATTTTCAAGAAAGAACTGATCACGACGTTTCGGGACGCGCGCATGCGGACCCTGCTGATCGGACCGCCCATCCTGCAGTTGATCATTTTCGGCTATGCGGTGAACCTGGACGTCACGAACAGCCGGCTGGGATGGCTGGATCTTGACCAGACACCCGAAAGCCGGCAGCTTTTCGCCGGTTTTCGGGGTTCCCGCTATTTCACCGTTGTGGATTCGCTCAGTAGCCAGGCGCAGGTTGACTCTTACCTCGATCGGGGTGATCTGGATGCGGTTATCCAGGTTCCGGTCGGATTCGCGTCTGACCTCAGGTCCTCTGGAAGCGGAAAGATCCAGGCCCTGCTCGACGGCACCAATTCGAACACCGCGGCGATTGTCTCCAGTTACATCTCCCAGACCGTCGCCACCTTTACTGCCGCTACCTTCAAGAAACAGGCCGCGTCACGGCTCGTCGCGGCGACGACCCAGCGAGGAGGAGCGGTATATCTTCCGCTGGGCGGTGTAGTCGCCGAGACGAGAATCTGGTTTAACCCGAACCTGGAAAGTCGTGACTATTTCATCCCCGGAGTGGTCGTCAACATCATTGCCCTGGTTACGGTGACGCTGACGGCGATGGCGGTCGTCCGGGAGAAGGAGATCGGGACGCTCGAACAGTTGATGGTCACACCTATTACGGCGACCGAGTTGATGCTGGGAAAGACACTTCCCTTTGCGCTAATTGGGCTGGGTGACGTGGTTTTCGTCGTTGGGGCGGCCCTCTTGATCTTTGGCATACCCTTCCAGGGGAGCGCCTTGCTCCTCCTGGTCAGCTCCGTTCTCTTTCTGCTAACCACGCTTGGCACTGGGCTTTTGATTTCAACGGTTTCGGGCACCCAGCAGCAGGCGATGATGGGCTCGTTCTTCTTCTTCCTCCCGGTGTTCATGCTGAGCGGGTTCGCGTTCCCGATTAGGAACATGCCGCTTCCGGTCCAATACATCACCTACCTCAACCCGATCCGGTACTTCATCGAAATCTCCCGGGGAATCTTCATTAAGGGCATTGGGTTGGAAGTTTTGTGGCCGCAACTCCTGGGGATGGCCCTGATCGGAGTCGGCACCATCATGGCAAGCGCCCTCCGCTTCCACAAGCGCGTTGACTAATTCGGTGACACGCGCGAATTTCTACCGAGGTGGGTAGTCGCGGTGAGCCGGGTAACCGGGGATGGAGGTTGCGTTCAGAGCCGCCCGGGCGATGGCTCGGGCTGTGACCTGGGCTGCGAGTGCACCCACCTGGGTCAGGTCGAAGCCCTCAAGTTGCCCTGTCGAAAGGGCGAACGCAGTGTCTCCGTCCAAGGGAAGATGTACCGGGTCTATGGCACGGGCGAGCCCGTCGTGACACATCTGCGCCACCTTGGTCATCGCGGTCTTGTCGAAAGATGCGTTGGTAGCCAGCACGACCAGTGTCGTGTTCCGGCCGGCGGATTCGGGTGGTCTCAGGTTTCGGGACGACAGAACGCGGCGAAGGTCCTCGAAGCCGCTATCGTCGCTGCAGCGGGCGCCGGCCAGGATGGCCCCGGTCTCGGGATCACGCACGTCACCCAGGCAGTTGACGGCGGCCAGCGCACCGATAATCAGTCCCCCGGGAACCTGGATGTTGGAGCTACCCAGTCCACCCTTCATGGCCCGATCCGATCCCAGCAGTTTCCCGACGGTTGCCCCGGCCCCGGCCCCGACATTGCCCTCGATGACCTTGCCCTCCGACGCATTCACGCAGGCCGCATAACCGGATTCGGCATCGGGTCGGATCTTGGCATCGCCAATCGCGAGATCGAAGAGAATCGCGGCAGGCACAATGGGGACCCGCGCTACACCAGTGTTAAAGCCGCGGCCGTGCTCTTCGAGAAAGCGCATGACCCCGGTTGCGGCATCGAGCCCGAACGCGCTTCCGCCGGAGAGAAGAACGGCATCGACCGCAGAGACAGTGTTAACCGGCTTGAGGAGGTCCGTTTCCCGCGTTCCGGGAGCAGACCCTCGAACATCGACGCCGGCCGTGGCCGGACGCTCGGCGATTACTACCGTGCAGCCGGTCGGCCTGGTCGACGAAGTCCAGTGACCGACGCGAATTCCCGGTACCCGAGTGATGCCTCGGTCTTCCCGGCCTGACCTCCAGTCTTCGAGAGAGGAGGCCAGGGGAACGGTCGCTGCCAGTTTATGAAATTGCCTTCGGGACATTCTCATGGTCATCCAGGGTGGACTGACGCGCAAAGCAGAGCTGTAAGCCGAATCCTGTTCCCGTCTGTGACGGTCGTGATCATTCCTCTAGGAGACGGATTACTCCGTCTCTCAAGCGACCTACCCGCTCCACGTCACCGAGGCGATCGGACCGGGCCGGTCCCCGTGGAGCCTATTTGGTCTTGCACCGCGTGGGGTTTACCGTGCCTTCGATGTCGCCATCGAAGCGGTGGGCTCTTACCCCGCCATTTCACCCTTACCCGCCTGAGGCGGGCGGTATCATTTCTGTGGCACTTTCCGTGGGGTTTCCCCCCCTTCCCGTTAGGAAGCACGCTGCCCTGTGGTGTTCGGACTTTCCTCCCCCCGCCCGAAGGCAGGCGGCGATCACCCGCTCTGCAATGCGCAGCTTGAATTCTAGCATTTTGAAAAGTAGGGAGGGGACCCGTTCTCACGGGACGCGAATGACGCCGCGGATCATCTGAGGCGTGTCAAGACGAATCAGGCTTCCGTAAACCTTGCCGAAGCGAACATCCGCCTCGAACCTGGTCGGATTGCGCAGACCGTTCCGGGCGTACCAGGCACGGAAGTCTCCTCCCTGCGTGAAGAGCCCGCCAACTGTGCTGAGTTTGACCGAAGCGTACTTTCCGACCGGGGTGTCAACGGTTTCGTCGTCCAGGGCAACAATCGGGACCTCGCGAAAGACGCCGCGCTCGTCAAGGTCCAGGAGGAACTTGTCCCCCGGTTTAAAGCTTCGGAGGCGGATCACGTAGAAGACCGAGATGACGTCTACTGCCGGACCCGGGATCCCTTTCCTCGTAATGTGCCGGATGACACGGGGCGGATCGGTGGACGGGTCGGTTTCGTGAATTTTAACGAGGTCGCGGTCATAGTCGAAGATCATCTCCAGGTCACGATGCCGGTCGCCTTCCCGGGCCGCCTGAAAGAAGCGGAGGGAGCGGAACGTCTTACGATCGATCTGCGACTCGAAGTAGTTCTTGACCTCGATCCCGGCCACACTCAGGAGGGCTCCGTCCGAGTTTGCCCAGGCCTGCAGGCGGTAGGTGGGGTGACCGTCGAAGGTAGCGTTTTCAGCTGACAGGGTAATCTCACCGGCTTTGAAGGCCGGGAAGAAGAAGATCGGCTTCCAGTTGACCTCGAAAACCAGCCGCTCTCCGTGGGCAAACGGGACGTGGAGTTCGGAGGGCTTCGAGAGGAGCCGGATCGTGCGATTCTGGGGCTGTGCGGCGAAGAGTGCCGTCAGTGCCAGGGCCGCGACGAGAAGTAAGCTGAGTCTTCGTTTCATAGCAGTGCTTGCCGCACAATCAGAAACGCGGCGAGCAGGAGAAATCCCAAAACGGCTTTGTATTCCCGGTTCAGGCGAAACCGCTCCAGGCTGAACGTCTGTCCCGGGTCCCCGGCGATCGGCGATCTCAGTGGAACGAAGAGGGATACTCGCTCAATGAATGACTCGGCGGCTGCGCCGTAGCGGCCCCGGAGTTCTCCCTCCTCGGCTCGCATGACGGGGACGTAGACAAGGAGGTAAAGGAGCAGGAAGAGGGGAGCCATCCACCAGCGCCCGCCGGCCAGAGAGAATCCCAGCCCCATGAGAAACGAGCCCAGGTATAGCGGGTTCCTCGTCCACCGGTACGGGCCGGATATCGTCAACTTTTCATGTTTTCGGAGATGCCCCGCCGCCCAGCAACGGAGCAGTAGCCCAAGGAGGGCGACAGTGAGTCCCGGGATGAGCCACTCCATGGTGGGCTTGCAGAAGATCACATAAAGGAGCCCAAATGCGAAACCCATCGGGACGCGGAGTCGTTGGAGTCGAGCGGCGATCGGTGAGGGCGATTGGTGGACCATGGTACTCACTCCGGGCGAGTTTAGCAGGTTCCGTTGGCCGGGGTCAGCACCCCGACGAGGGTAGGAGACCGAGTCGCTTCCGAACCGCTCCGAACACGTGCTCGACTGGGATATCCATGCAAAAGTGATTGCGACACTCGCGCCGGTATGGGTGCGGGCAGCGCCGGTCATGCAAGACGTACTCGTCGCCTGTGCCGGCCGGCCCCGTTCTCCAAGGCTCAGCCGGACCCAGAATGGCGACGCACGGGGTCCCCATGCCGACCGCCAGGTGCAACGGGCCGGTGTCCCCCGCGACCATCAGGCATGCCTTCCGGCAGAGGGCCGCAAGCTGCAGCACGGACGTGGGGAACGACCTCAGCGGGACATGGCGGAGACTCCTGCGGACCGCCTCCAGTAAGTCCTCCTCCCCGGGGCCGTAGCAGAAGAGAGCAGGAAGCCCGAACTGCGCTTCGATCCGTTCGGCGAGCTCAGCGAATCGGTCCGCTGCCCAGCGCTTGGTCGGCCAGCCGCCTCCCGGGTTCAAGAGGACAGGTCGGTCGATTCCTGCCCGGCGCAGTTCGGTCTCAACGTAATCGGTGGCCTCGTCCGGGACCTGAAGCGGAAATCTTGGTGACACGGGACCCTCCCACCGCGGGGGGCTGAGCAGGTCGATATGGCGGGCGAACTGGTGTCGTTGCTGGCTGGAGATCAGGACGCGTTCCGTGTAGAAGAAGGACGCTGCGCCCTCCCGCGACTGAGTCCGGCCGAAGCCTCTCACTTCACCTGCGCTGGAAAGTCGCGCCATGAGGGCAGATTTCAGGAGTCCCTGGAAATCGATGGCAAGGTCGTAATTCTCTCTTCTGAGCTGGCTGAGCGTCCGCGACGGGCTGTCCTGAACCTGGCGACCTTTTGCCCACTTGCGGGTATCGACGGTCCAGACTTGGCGGATACCGGGAACTGCCTCGAGCAGTGAACGGTAGGCGGGAGAGGTCAGCCAGTCGATCGCTGCCTGGGGGAACAGACCGGCGAGTTGCTGCTGGGCGGGAATCGTAAGAATGATGTCTCCGAGGGCTCCAAGCCGGACCATGAGGATTCGCCGGATCCTGCGGCCATCGTGATCGAACTGAAAGCTGACTGGAGCCCGTTTCATTTGGCCCTGAGGCGCGCGATGTAATCCTTGCTGGAGCGATTCTTGGGATCGCCGACAATGGCCACTCTGCCCCCGTAAGAGAGAACCGTCTCACGTTCCGGGACGGTGGCAGTAGTGTAATCGGTCCCTTTGGCGTGCACGTCCGGCTTGAGCTTTAGCAGGAGACTATCGACGGTCAGATCTTCGAAGACGACGACGAGATCGACGCACTCGAATGCAGCAACGATCTCGGCCCTTTCGGCAGCGGGCAGGATGGGACGTTCGCTGCCCTTCAGGGCGCGAACTGAAGCGTCGGCGTTGATCGCGACCAGGAGGAGGTCCCCTTTGGCCTTCGCCCCTTCCAGGTAGCGGACGTGACCCACGTGAATAAAGTCGAAACAGCCGTTGGCCATAACGATCGTGCGGCCGTGATTGCGGGCTTCTGTCAGGATCCGCTCAGCTTCGGGGAGGAGGACGATCTTGCTGGTCACGAGCGTTGGAGTTCCTCTCCGGGCTCCATCTCCAGGAGCGCCTGCCTGAGTTCCGCAGTTGAAATGGTTGCGGTCCCTTTCTTCATGACGACCAGTCCGCCGGCGATGTTGGCGAGAAACGCGGAAGTCGAGAAGTCGGCTCCTGTGGCCAGGCCGGTTGCATAGGTGGCCGCAACGGTATCGCCTGCGCCGGTGACGTCGACGGCTTCACTACTGCCGAAAGCCGGGAGATGGACCGCAGAATCCTCGGTGAAGAGGGACATGCCGAGCCTTCCCCGGGTAACCAGCAGCGCGTCCACCTGCCACCTGGAGCGGGCCAGCCTTCCGAAATGTTCGAGGCGCCCGGTTTCCTGGCCGATCAGTTCCCCGAGGCCGGACTCTACTTCCGTGATGTTGGGGGTCACCGTTGTTGCGCCTGGAAACTCGGCAGGGTGGTCGCGGGAATCGATCACGAGAGGGATGCCGAGCTTGCGGCAAAGCGCAGTTGCGGATTCCTTGACCCGCGGAGTAACGTTGCCGAGGCTGTAGTCGGAAATGATCATTGCGCCGGCTCCGGGAACCGATTCGTTGAGGTGATCGATTACGGACTGTTCCCATTCCGGCTGGCGAGGGATGGGAGCTTCACGGTCGATTCGGACAACCTGCTGGCGGAAAGAATGAAAGGATCCCGCGAGAATCCTCGACTTCCGGGTGGTATTAACCCCGGCGAGCTTGATGACACCCCTTCGCGACACGGATTCCGGCCAGAGTTCGCACAGTTGGTCAGCCCCGGCGTCGTCGCCGATCACCCCGATGGCGTCCACACGAGCTCCGAGGGCTGCCGCATTGGCGACGGTGTTGGCGGCTCCTCCTGGACAGATTCGGGTCTCGCTGTAATGCAGGATCAGGACCGGGGCTTCCCGGGAAACCCGGGAGATTTCGCCAAATACAAATTCATCGATGAGGAAGTCCCCGAGCACCACCAGGCGGGCTTTGCCAAGCCCATCGAGGGTGCGCGCAACGTCAGGTGAAAGGCCAGTCATAGTCCCTCGGCAACTTGAACGACCGTAAGCATAGCAGGAATGGGGTTAGAAGACAGGAGACAGGAGACCGAGTTGACGGGGCGAAGGTAGTCCAGGCAGATTGCCTGATATGTCGCCGGGGCAGCCTTAGCCCGGAGGTCCCTCCTGGCATGTCGTCCCGGCATGTTGCTTCGCCGGTTCTCCCAGAAAGCCAGCCGCACTGGACGGTAATCGGAGTCTGTCCCGGATTGGCTGGAGGCGGGAATTCAGCCCTCGCGGCGGGTGAGAAACCAGCGAACGGCTTCGAGGATGTCCGGGGCGACGTAGTCGGGGACTGTCCCTCCGTTCTCTCCGTTCTCGATCAGCGCGGATTCGCGGGCTCCGTAGCCAGTCTCAACGAGGACGGATGTACACCCCGCCTTCCGGCCGGCCTCGACGTCCTTCAGGCTGTCCCCAACCATGAGGCTTTTGGAGAGATTCAATCCCAGTTCCCGGGCGGCCGCCAGGAGGAGTCCGGGTTGCGGCTTGCGGCACTGACAGGGGGCGGCGTACCCCGCAACCGATCCCTCGGGATGGTGGGGGCAGTAGTAGACACCGTCCAGCACACCTCCCTTTTCGACAATCAGGCGGGACAGGTGGTGGTGAATTCTTTGGAGTTCCGTTTCTGTGAGCATGCCGCGCGCGACGGCGGACTGGTTCGTAATGAGAACGGTCGCCATTCCTGCCGCGTGGGCCAGGCGGAGCGCTTCGATGGACCCGTCGAGCATTGCTAGCTGGTCGATGGTGGTTAGGTAATTGACCTCTTTGATCAGGGTACCGTCACGATCAAGAAAAAGAGCCGGACGCCGGGATTTCATGGAGCAATTCCTGTGCAAGGTGAAAGACTTCGTCAACCGATATCCGGGTGAAGCATCGCAGGTCGATGGGACAGCACCGCCGCAGGCAGGGGCTGCACTTGACGTGCTTGTGGATGACCCGGGCCCTCGGGCTCAACGGGCCGGTCGCGATTTGGTCGGTGGAACCAAACAGAGCGATTTGTGGAACATCGAGGGCGGCCGCCAGGTGCATGGGACCGGAATCATTGGTGATAAAGAGTCGGCAAAGAGCGATCGAGCCGAGCAGGCTCCGCAGATTGGTTTGTCCGCTGAGGATGATCGGGCGAGCTTCCATGCGTTCTTGGATCTGCTCTGCGAGAACGCGCTCCGAGGCCGATCCGACAATCATGACGCTGGCACCCAGTTCGCGGCAGAGGCGATCTCCCAGTTCCGCGTATCGTTCCGTCAGCCAGCGCTTGGCCGGACCAAAGGTGGCGCCCGGGTTGATGCCGATCAGGGGACGTTCCTCCGCCCATCCTCCTTCATTCAGCAACCGC
This sequence comes from uncultured Acidobacteriota bacterium, assembly GCA_963777605.1. Taxonomy (GTDB): domain Bacteria; phylum Acidobacteriota; class UBA6911; order RPQK01; family JAPXNP01; genus CAVZRV01. The sequence goes on along the minus strand of CAVZRV010000010.1, from coordinate 342,438 downwards.
CGGGCTTCGGCGGTTCCCGCTTCGGGTGGGCGCAGGCTGATGTCGGGAGTGAATCCTGGATCGGCCAGGTAGTCTCGCTCGGAAAGCCCAACCTGGTGGAGCAGGTCAAGATAGTAAAAGACCTGGTGCCGACCCAGTTCGGGGGTACGAGGGTGGGCCCGGTCGGTCAGAAGGAACCCACGGCCCTGGATCGAGTATCCGAATCGGCGCGGTATCCGGGTCAGGAAGGCGAGCAGGGCCGCCTCGAATGCGTTCTGAAAGAGAACCGCCGCGTCATATCCTCGGACCTGGTCCCGGCACCGGAGAGAAGACTGGCCTCGAGGAAAGCTGATCACTTCATCGACCAGAGCCTGTTCCCGATAGAGGTCGGCGACCCAGTCACGGGCCAGGACCGCAACGTGAGCCTCGGGGTAAGCCGCACGCAATTCTCTGAGGGCTGCGAGAGACATGACGACGTCGCCGATCCAGTTGGTCGAGCGAACCATAATCCGGCGAAAGTCGGGTTTGGTTCTCAAGGTTCCATCCCCTTTGCAGGACTCGACCCGCCGATCTTCTCCATCTGGGAGTCCAACCACTGGGAAAAGTGCTCTTGATCGAGTGGGTATGGCTCAATGCGGAGCGCCCAGAAGGGGATGTTCCCAAAATTCATTCCCTCCAGGCGGACGGCGTCTTTCTCTGTGGTGATGATGGCTTCCGCTCCGAGTCGACGCGCCCGCTCAAGGACGAAATCGATCTCTTGCTGGGAGTAGGGATGGTGATCCCGAAACAGAAACTCGTTGACCACCCTCAATCCGGCACGAGCCAGATCATCGAGGAACTGCCTTGGATTCCCCAAAGCAGCCAGTACGACGACCTTCGACCGAACCAGGTCGTCGACCTCGGCGGTCCTGTTGTCCGCGAGATTCCGGTAATCCCGGTAGCGGTGTCCGAAGCTGAATACCGGGACGTCCGGGGCCAGTTCGCGAGTCCTGGCTTCGAGTCCTTCGACGCGGGAGCGTGCGAGGTGGCATCGGCTGAGGAACACAACGTCCGCTCGGGCCACGGAAGTGATAGGCTCCCGCAAATTGCCTGCCGGAAGAAGCCGGTCGGAGAACGGTGGTGCGGAAGCGTCAATGACCAGGATGTTGAGGTCACGAGCCAGCTTTCGGTGTTGAAACCCGTCGTCGAGAAGAAAGACGCGGCGGGGGGCCGGGCAACGTTGCTCAATCAGTCGCGCTGACTTCCAGCGGTACTTGCCGACCGCCACTGCGACGCCGGACAGTCGCCGGGCCATCAGGTACGGCTCATCTCCCGACTCCGCAGCGGTGCAGAAAATCTCGGCTCCGTCAGAAACCAGCAGGTTGCCGGATTCGGAACTGCCACGATATCCGCGGCTTACAACGGCGGGGGCCCACCCGCGTCGCTGAAGCTCCTGGGCCAGGTACTGAACCAGTGGGGTCTTTCCGCTTCCCCCGAGGTTGAGGTTCCCTACGCTGATGACGGGTCGGCTCAGTCGCTTGACTGGCAGGAGGTTCCGATCGTAGAGGCGATTGCGCACGGAGACGATTCTCCCGAAGACGCGTCCAACCTGCCGTGCACCAAATCCAGACCGACCGAACATAGTTCAAAAATCACAGATCAAAGAAAATGGAAAAATCACAAATGTCCATTATCCTGCCTCGCTGGGTGGTGGGCAGAAGCGCTGGACGATTTCCATGGTACGGGCAACCGCACCCTGGTTGTTGCGAATGACTTTTCGGGCATTTCGACCCAGCCAGTTGCGCGCATGAGAGTCTCCGATGAGAATCTTCAGCCGCCCCTCGAGGTCCGCTGGAGAATCGACCTGGAGGGCGGCGTAGTTATCGAGAAAGGCAGCCGCGATTTCTCTGAAGTTGCTCATGTCGGGCCCAAACAGAATGGGCTTTCCGTGGGCGGCCGGCTCGATGATGTTCTGCCCCCCCTGGTTTACCAGGCTGCCGCCGATGAAGACGAAATCGGCGATCTCGTACACCTGGGCCAGTTCTCCGATCGTGTCCAGGACGACGCACTCGAATTCCGGCTGGACGGCCCGTGCCGGAACGAGTTCGGACCGCAGGCAGCAGGAGAGTCCCTGATTCTGCGCGATTTGCCGGACCTCTTGGCCTCGCTTCGGGTGTCGCGGCGCGAGCAGGAGTTTTAGCTCGGGATGGCGTTCGCGTAACCGGCAGACGACATCAAGGAGAATTTCCTCTTCTCCCGGTTTCGTACTCCCGCAGACCAGGATGAGGTCGCTTTCGCCTCGCCGCAGCACCTGTTCCAGCATGGAGTTGATCAGTTCGTGAGCCGGTGTGATCCTGACTTCATAGTCAAACTTCAGATTGCCCACCCAGTTCACGTGACTTTCAGCTACGTTGAGCTGAAGGAACCGCTCCCGATCGATCCGGGACTGCACGCAGTAGTGATCAATCCGGTCAAGGAGCGGTTTGAACAGTATCCGAAAACGTCGGTAGCGAGCGAAGGAACGGTCGGACAGCCTCCCGTTAACCAGGATGACCGGCACCGACGCGCGATTGGCCGCCACCAGGAAGTTGGGCCAAATCTCGGTTTCTGCGAGCAGGACCACGTGGGGACGGATGCGCCTGATCAACCGGCGGCAGATCGACTGGAGGTCGAACGGGAAGTAGAAGACGGAGGCGGCATCCTTGAAGTGGTTCCGGGCAATCTGTTGGCCGGTTACCGTCGTGGTCGAAACGAAGAGTTGCACGCCTCGGTGTTGCGAGAGTTCATTCACCAACGGACGGACCGCGTTGACCTCTCCGACGGAGACGGCATGGACCCAGACTCGAATCGAGCCGGAAACGGGCTGGAGCGCCTGGACGCAAGCCTTTCGGCCGAGCCGTTCCCCAAGGGGACGGGCCGCCCGACCCAAGATGCGTCCTGGCAGAGTCACCACGGCGTAAAGGGCGAGCCCCATGGAGTAGAGAATCGAATATGCTGACAGAATAATTCGGAACATAGCGAATCGGTTATCCTGGAACGGTCATCGTATTATGTCGATTTCGGAGAGAGCAAGGTGGGGTGCTAACCGAATTGAAAGGTGCCCGGTGCAAAAAAATCCCACTTTCTTTGTAGACTGAGGCAGGTTCTGCTAACATACGCACTTCCGTAGGGGTGCGGCTTGACACATATCCGTGCATCAGGCTAGCATTGGAGGTCCATTTCCGTAGGTTGAAAGAACGGAAAGTGGTGCCTCGGCATCACTTTTTTGTTTTTACTGGGAGAATTAAAGCGTGCCGACTTTTAATCAGTTAGTCCGAAAAGGGAGAAAGAAGATCCGGACGAAGACCAAGAGCCCCGCATTGGGATCTTGCCCGCAGAAGCGGGGAGTCTGTGTCCGTGTCTACACTCAGACTCCTAAGAAGCCGAACTCGGCGTTGCGGAAAGTGGCTAGAGTTCGTCTGACCAATCAGATCGAAGTGACGACTTACATTCCTGGAATTGGCCACAATCTGCAGGAGCATTCACTCGTGCTGATTCGCGGTGGTCGTGTGAAGGATCTCCCAGGTGTTCGCTATCACGTGATCCGAGGCACTCTTGATACTGTCGGTGTGGAAGGGCGCGAAAACGCGCGCTCCAAGTACGGCACCAAGAGGCCGAAAGGATAGCGGGCCGATTAACCGTTTTGGGCGCGAGCTGCACGGCATCAGGGGTCATGCAGCTTGTTTTGTTTGTGGAGTAGATCAATGCCAAGGCGCAGAGAAGTACCCAAGCGTGAAATTTTTCCGGACCCGGTTTACGGGAATGAGTTGGTTAGTCGGCTCGTTAACAAGCTGATCTCGGGAGGCAAGAAGACGACGGCTTACCGGATTTTCTACGGAGCCATGAAGAAAATTGAAGAGCGGACCGGAGAAGATCCGTTGAAGGTCTTTAAGCAGGCGGTTGAGAATGCGCGTCCATTCATGGAGACGAAGTCTCGACGAGTGGGTGGGTCAACCTACCAGGTTCCGGTTGAAGTAAGTCCGCGGCGCCGTACGGCCCTGGGGCTTCGGTGGATTGTGTTATCGTCCCGGAGTCGGGGTGAGAAGACAATGGCGGAGCGTTTGGCAAACGAGTTGATCGATGCCGCCAATAACCGGGGTGGGGCAGTGAAGAAGCGGGAGGATGTTCACCGCATGGCGGACGCCAACCGTGCTTTTGCTCACTACCGGTGGTAAAATACAAGTTTCCGCCTTCGGGCGGGGCTCTTCTTCAAGTTAAGATTACAGATTGAGATTTCTCGGACTACGAGGTGCGGCCAAGATAGGGCCGGGCGGCGTAGTGTCCGATTATCTGGAGTGATAGAAAACCGTGCCAAGAAAGGTAGCTCTCGATAAAACCCGGAATATCGGCATCATGGCTCACATCGATGCCGGTAAGACCACGACGACGGAGCGGATCCTGTTTTATACCGGGATCAACTACAAGATCGGCGAGGTCCATGAGGGAACGGCGACCATGGACTGGATGGTCCAGGAGCAGGAGCGCGGAATTACGATCACCTCGGCTGCCACTACCTGCTTCTGGAAAGAGCACCGTATCAACATTATTGATACGCCGGGTCACGTGGACTTTACTGCGGAAGTGGAGCGCTCGCTCAGGGTGTTGGATGGTGCGGTTGCCGTCTTTGATGCGGTAGCCGGAGTGGAGCCGCAATCGGAGACGGTCTGGCGCCAGGCTGACAAGTATGGGGTTCCGCGGCTGGCGTTCATGAACAAGATGGACCGGGCGGGTGCGGATTTCTTCAAGTCGCTGGAGTCGATTTCCCGCAAATTGGCTGCCAAGCCGGTTGCACTGCAGATTCCGCTGGGGCAGGAAGAGAAGTTTACCGGGGTGATTGATCTGGTCCGAATGAAGGCCATGGTCTATCGCGTCGAAGAGCTCGGAGCTCAGTTTGACGAGATCGAGATTCCGGCGGAGTTTGTTGGGCAGGCCCGAGAATGGCGAGAGAAGCTGGTTGAGGCGGTTGTTGAGACTGACAACGACCTTTTGGAAAAGTATTTGGGGGAGGAAGAGATTGGCGAGGAAGAGTTGATGCGTGGAATCCGCAAGGCCACCATCAACCTCGAATTCGTGCCGTGCGTGTGCGGTACCGCCTTCAAGAATAAGGGCGTGCAGCCTCTTCTGGACGCGGTTGTCAACTATTTGCCCTCACCTCTGGATGTCGCGCCGATGGAGGGTGTCAAGCCGGATTCAGACGAGGTGGTGGTTCGGCGTGCCAGTGACGATGAGCCGTTTGCCGCTCTGATCTTCAAGATCATGAACGACTCGTATGTGGGTCACCTGGCTTTTCTTAGGGTTTATTCCGGATCGCTCAAAGCGGGCTCGACGGTGTTTAACGCAGCGCGCGGACGGGATGAGCGGATTGGCCGTCTGCTCAAAATGCACGCCAACAAGCGGGAAGAGATCGATGCGGTCTATTCCGGTGACATCGCCGCTGCCGTTGGCTTGAAAGACGTCGCCACGGGCGACACGATTTGCGCGCGAAACGCGCCGGTGATTCTCGAGGCCATGGACTTTCCGGAGCCGGTAATTGCAGTCGCGATTGAGCCGAAGACGCGCCAGGATCAGGACAAGCTTGGTTTCTCTCTCAATAAGTTGATGCAGGAGGATCCGACTTTCAAGGTTCACACGGATCGGGATACTGGGCAGACGATTATTGCGGGGATGGGTGAACTCCACCTGGAGATTATCGTTGATCGTCTGTTGCGTGAATTCAGCGTCGGCGCGAACGTCGGAAAGCCGCAGGTGGCCTATAAGGAGTCGATTACGAAGGCGGCCCAAGGTGAAGGTCGGTTCGTTCGGCAGACTGGAGGCCGCGGGCAGTTCGGTCACGCCAAGATTCGAATTGAGCCGGGCGATCCCGGGGTTGGATACGTTTTTGAGAACGGCATCGTGGGCGGGACGATTCCACGTGAGTACATCGACCCTGTCCGGGTTGGGATTCAAGAGGCGATGGAGGCTGGAATTGTGGCCGGCTATCCCGTGGAGGATCTGAAGGTCGTTCTTTACGACGGTTCCTACCACGACGTTGACTCTTCAGAAATAGCGTTTAAGATTGCAGGTTCCATGGCGTTCAAGGACGCAGCCAAAAGGGCTGCTCCTGTTCTGCTCGAGCCGGTCATGCGGGTCGAAGTGGTGGTGCCGGAGGAATACATGGGCGCTGTGATTGGCGATTTGAACAGCCGGAGGGGGCGAATTGGGCAAATGGAGGCCCGGGGGACTTCCCAGGTGGTTCAGGCCTTCGTGCCGCTTTCGGAAATGTTTGGGTATGCTACGGATCTTCGATCGGTCACCCAGGGTCGGGCGACCTACACGATGCATTTTGCCCAATATGAGCAGGTGCCGGCGGCGACTGCCCAGGAGTTGACCGCCAGGTCTCAGGGGAGGGTGGGCACTAAGTGATTGTTCACCGTTCCGGCGCCTGGGGGTGTCGTGTTCGGCGGGCCACCTGAGGCACCTTTCCGGTTGTAAAGAAAAGGAAACGATTTTCGGGGGAGTCAGCGTTATGGCAAGGGAGAAATTCGAGCGGACGAAGCCGCACCTCAACATCGGTACGATCGGGCATGTGGACCATGGGAAGACGACGTTGACGTCTGCGATCACGATGGTGCTGGCGAAAGCGGACCCGAGGATCAAGGTGCGGTCGTTCGATTCGATTGACAACGCGCCTGAGGAGAGGGCGCGGGGGATCACGATCGCGACGGCGCACGTGGAGTACGAGACGAAGGCGCGGCACTATGCGCACGTGGACTGCCCGGGCCATGCGGACTACGTGAAGAACATGATCACGGGAGCGGCGCAGATGGACGGCGCGATCCTGGTGGTCAGCGCGGCGGACGGGCCGATGCCGCAGACGCGGGAGCACATTCTGCTGGCGCGGCAGGTGGGGGTTCCGTACATTGTGGTGTTTTTGAATAAGACGGACATGGTGGACGACCCGGAACTGCTCGACCTGGTGGAGTTGGAAGTGCGGGAGTTGCTGTCGGTCTACGAGTTTCCCGGGGACGACATTCCGGTGATCCGGGGCAGCGCGTTGAAGGCGATGGAGGGGGATGAAGCGGCGCAGGCGTGCGATCCTGGAACTGATGGATGCGGCCGACACGTACATTCCGGTGCCGGAGCGTGACGTGGACAAGGCGTTCCTGATGCCGATCGAGGACATTTTCTCGATCAGTGGACGCGGGACGGTGGTGACGGGCCGAGTCGAGCGCGGGAAGGTGCACACGGGCGAAGAGATCGAGATCGTGGGAATCCGTCCGACGATGAAGAAAGTGGTGACGGGCGTGGAGATGTTCCGCAAGCTGCTGGATGAAGGGCAGGCGGGAGACAACGTCGGGTTGCTGCTGCGGGGAACGGACAAGGACGACGTGGAGCGCGGGCAGGTGATCGCGGCTCCGGGATCGATCACGCCGCACACGAACTTCAAGGCGGAAGCCTACATTTTGACGAAGGAAGAAGGAGGGCGGCACACGCCGTTCTTTACGGGGTACCGGCCGCAGTTTTACTTCCGGACGACGGACGTCACGGGGAACGTGAAACTGCCGGAAGGGACAGAGATGGTGATGCCGGGCGACAACGTGTCGATCGAGGTGGACTTGATCACGCCGATCGCCATGGAGAAGGGGTTGCGGTTCGCAATCCGCGAAGGCGGGCGGACGGTCGGTGCCGGGACCATCACTGAGATTATTGCGTAGGAAAATCGATGATCGACGAGAAAATTCGAATTCGACTGAAGGCCTATGACCACCAGGTGCTGGACCAGTCCACGCGGGAGATTGTTGAGATCGCCCGGCGGACGGGAGCGCGGGTGTCGGGACCGATCCCGCTTCCGACCAGAATCAGCCGCTACACAGTCCTGCGGTCGCCCCACGTGGACAAGAAATCCCGGGAGCAGTTTGAGATGCGGACGCACAAACGTCTGGTGGACATTCTTGAGCCGACCCCGCAAACAGTCGACGCGTTGATGAAGCTGGATCTTCCAGCTGCGATCGACGTCGAGATCAAGGCCTTTGGCACGGAGAAGGACTAGTTATGGTTGAGGGTCTGATCGGTAAGAAGATTGGAATGACGCAGGTGTTCGACAGTGCCGGAAAGGCGGTTCCAGTGACCGTGATCCAGACCGGGCCCTGCGTGGTTGTGGATAAGTTTGATATCAACGGCGAGACCCGGGTCCAGCTGGGCTTTGTCGATCCCGGGAAAAAGGTCCGGGTGAACAAGCCGGAAGAGGGCCATTTCAAGCGGGCCGGAGTTCCGCCCTGCAAGCCTCTTCACGAGTTTTTCTACCTGGCGGAGGAAGGTGAGAATCTGGGCGTGGGCGACCAGCTCCTGGTCAATGATGTCTTTGGTGTCAACGACGTCGTGGATGTCAGGGGGCGGGGCAAGGGCCGCGGTTTCCAGGGTGTCGTCAAGCGGCACGGGTTTAGCGGGGGTCGGGCGACTCACGGTTCGATGTTTCACCGGGCTCCGGGCTCGATCGGGGCCAGTGCCTATCCGAGCCGGGTCGTTGCCGGAATGAAGGGGCCGGGCCGGATGGGTGGAGGACCGGCGAAGATCCGAAAGCTTAAGGTGGTGGCCGTGGATGAAGAGAACAATCTGCTGCTGGTGAAGGGGTCGGTTCCCGGAGCCAGGGGCGGCTATCTGATGGTGACCCGATCCTTTTGAGGTTGAAAGTAGCTGAAAATGGCTGAAGTTGAAGTAAGAAATCTGCAGAACCAGGTCGTCGGTAAGCTTGAGCTTGCGGACGAAGTGTTCAATTACGAGGCCAGCCGGACGCTTGTGTGGGAGGCGGTGACCGCCTTTCAGGCTGCCCAAAGGAAGGGCACGCACGCGGTAAAGGGTCGTGCCAAGGTTGCCGGTAGCGGCGCCAAGCTGTGGAGGCAGAAGGGGACCGGTCGCGCACGAATAGGGTCGATCCGTAGTCCGATTTGGAAGGGTGGCGGGACGGTTCATGGGCCCCAGCCGAGAGACTACTCCCAGGCTCTCCCGAAGAAGAAGCGGCGTGGTGCCATGAAGTTGGTGCTGAGCGACAAGCTGAAGAACGAGAAGATCCTTGTGTTCGATAGCCTGGCTCTGGAAACCCATCGAACCAAGGAATTTGTCAAGTGGCTGGAGGGCCTGGAAGCAGGCCGGAAAGTCCTGCTGGTGGATAGTCGCGAGAACAGGAATCTCTATCTGGGTTCACGGAACGTTCCGTTGGCCAAGATGGTGGCTTCTGAAGGCGTGAATATTCTTGACCTGGTCAACCACGATGTCCTGATGATCAGTAAGCAGGCCATTCTTGAGTTGCAGGAGGTACTGCAGAGATGAGCGTGTACGAGATCATTCGCTCCCCTCACATCACTGAGAAGAGTACGGCCCTCTCCGAGCAGGGGGAGAAGCAGGTCGTCGCTCTGCAAGTCAGGGTGGGAGCGAACAAGCATCAGGTAAAGGAAGCGGTTGAGAAGGTCTTCAACGTTAAGGTGGACCACGTTCGGACGGCCCGGTTCCAGGGAAAGATGAAACGTCAGGGAAAAACCCAGGGGCGCAGGCCCGACTGGAAGAAGGCGTACGTCACCCTCATGCCCGGTCAGAAGATCGAATTCTTCGAAGGTGTCTAGTCATGCCGATTAAGAGTTACAAACCGACATCGCCCGGCACTCGGTTCAGGACGACGCAGGTGTCGCCTGAATTGAGTGACATCAAGCCTTTGAAGGCGCTGGTCGAGGGCAAAACGCGGATCAACGGTCGCAGTTCGACTGGGCAGATCGCAGTGCGGCGACGGGGTGGCGGGCACAAGCGCCGTTACCGAATTATCGATTTCAAGCGAACGAAGGATGGCATCCCGGCCAAAGTGGCGGCAATCGAATACGATCCCAATCGCGGGGCGCACCTCGCGCGACTGCACTACGCCGACGGTGAGAAGAGCTACATCATCTGCCCGGAAGGGGTGAAGGTGGGCGACGGCGTGATGTCCGGAGCGGGCGCGGACATCGTGGTGGGGAATAGCCTTCCAATGGTGAATATCCCGGTTGGTACCACGATTCACAACGTCGAGTTGAATCTGGGCCGGGGAGGACAGATGGCGCGGGGAGCCGGAACCTCCGCCCAGTTGGTAGCCAAGGAGGGTGATTACGCTCAGGTGAAGTTGCCTTCGGGCGAAGTCCGGCGGGTCCACATTCAGTGCCGGGCCACGATCGGCCAGGTGGGCAATTCGGAGCACGAAAACGTATCGCTCGGGAAGGCTGGGGCAACGCGCTGGCGGGGACGGCGTCCCAAGGTGCGTGGTGTTGCAATGAACCCGGTTGACCATCCGATGGGTGGCGGCGAGGGCCGCACTTCGGGCGGTCGTCATCCATGCTCGCCGTGGGGCTGGAAGACCAAGGGGAAGAAGACCCGCAAGAACAAGCGGACGGAAGGGTTCATCGTACGCCGACGGGCCAAGAGGAGATAGTATGCCGCGATCAATGAAGAAGGGACCGTTTGTTGACGACCACTTGCTCAAGAAGGTGGCTCGTGCTCTGGATGCCAAGGACCGGACCGTCATCAAGACGTGGTCGAGGCGGTCAACGATCATCCCCGAGATGGTCAGCCTCACGGTAGCCGTGCACAATGGCAAGAAGTTCATCCCGATCTACATTACTGAGAACATGGTCGGGCACAAGCTTGGGGAATTCGCTCCGACTCGTACCTTCAAGGGACACACGAGCAGGACGGAGCGGGGCTCGCGGATGAAGTAGAGAGGCGATGTAATGGAAGCGAAAGCCACGGCGAAATACATCAAAGGGTCGCCGCAGAAGGCGCGTCTCGTGATCGATTTGATCCGAGGCAAGAACGTCGAAGAAGCGTTGAGCATACTGCGGTTTTCTCGGAAGCGCTCTGCAAGAACGATTTCGAAAGTCCTTCATTCTGCTATAGCAAATGCTGAGCAGGCGGAGCCTACAGCTTCGATGGACGAGTTTGTCGTCAAGGAAGCTTTCGTCGATCAGGGGCCGACGAAATCGAGATTCCGGCTGCGGCCGGCTCCGATGGGCCGGGCTTACCGGCATCGGCGGAGACAGAACCACATCACGATCCGGATAACCGACGAGAAGTAGGAGGAAGTCAGCTTGGGTCAGAAAACGCATCCTTACGGATTTCGCCTGGGAGTGAACCGGTCGTGGAAGTCGCGATGGTTTGCGAAGAAGAACTACGGTGATCTTCTGCATGAAGATCTTCGGCTGAAAGGGCTTTTGAAGAAACGCTTTTATCACGCCGGGATTTCCCGGCTCGAGATGGAGCGCGCCGCCAACAAGCTGACCGTTATAGTGTTCACATCTCGTCCCGGAATCATCATCGGGCGGAAAGGGAGCGAGATTGAGCGGCTGAAAGCTGATCTCCAGAAGGAAACCGGCCGGGAAGTCTTTATCAACATCCAGGAAGTGCACAAGCCTGAACTGGATGCCCAGTTGGTGGCCGAGAACATCGCCCAGCAGCTTGAAAAGCGAGTGGCGTTCAGGCGGGCGATGCGGCGTGCAGTCGATACAGCACTGAGATTTGGTGCCCAGGGCATCCGGGTTTGCTGTGCGGGACGCCTGAACGGTGCCGAAATTGCTCGAACGGAATGGTATCTGCACGGACGCCTGCCGCTGCACACGTTGCGGGCCGACATTGAGTACGGACTGGCCGAGGCTTTTACGACCTACGGCGTGATCGGCGTCAAAGTGTGGATCTACCGTGGTGAGATCTTCAGCGGGAAGAAAGCTGATCGATAGTGGAGTAACAAGATCATGTTGATGCCGAAAAAGGTCAAGTATCGAAGGCGACAGAAGGGCCGCATGCGCGGGCTGGCGCAACGTGGAAGTTCGGTGGACTTCGGCGAGTTCGGGTTGAAAGCACTCGAGCCGGGATGGATTACCAATCGTCAGATCGAGGCTGCTCGTATCGCAATGACCCGGTACACCAAGAGGGGCGGGAAAATCTGGATTCGGATATTCCCCGACAAGCCGATTACCAAGAAGCCCGCTGAAACCCGGATGGGCAAGGGAAAAGGCGCACCTGAAGGTTGGGTCGCCGTGATCAAGCCTGGACGGATCCTCTATGAAATGGAGGGGCTCCCGATTGATGTGGCCCGCGAGGCAATGAGACTGGCGGCGCACAAACTTCCACTCAGGACCAAGTTCGTAACCAGGTTTGGTGATTGATGAGAGCATCGAAGGTTCGCGAAATGTCGCAGGAAGAACTGGCTAACGAAGAGCGTGAGCTCTCGAAGCAGTTGTTTCAGCTCCGTCTCCAGAAGGCGACGGGTCAACTCGACAACGTCAACAAGATTCGCCTGATTCGGAAGGATCTGGCGAGGATTAAAACCATTCAGACAGAGAAGGCGAAGGGCAATGGCGCTTGAGAATGGGGCCCCGGAAGTCCGGGGGCAGTCAAAGGTTGGACGCGTCGTTTCGAATTCCATGATGAAGTCGGTGGTGGTTTCGGTGGATCGCTTGGTGAAGCATCCCGTGTACGGGAAGACGATCCGGCGAACCAGCAAGTTCATGGCGCACGACGAAAACAATGAATGCGGAGTCGGAGATCAGGTTCGCATCCAGGAGACGCGACCGTTGAGCAAACGGAAGCGCTGGACTGTCACTGAGATTCTGGAGAAAGCGAAGGAATAGCCATGATCCAGATGCAGACAGTTTTGAATGTGGCTGATAACTCGGGCGCGCGGAGGATCCGGTGTATTGCCCCGTTGGGCGGCGATGCCGGACGGCAGGCGGGCCTGGGTGACATCATCACCGCTTCGGTCAAGGAGGCGACGCCAGACGGCACCGTAAAGAAGGGTGACGTAGTCAAAGCCGTGATCGTGCGGATGAAGAAGGAAGCCCGACGGCAGGATGGTTCCTACATCCGCTTTGACGAGAACGCCGCGGTGCTCGTCAACAATCAGAGCGAGCCGATCGGGACGCGCGTGTTCGGACCGGTGGCCCGCGAGTTGCGGGACCGGCGGTTCATGAGGATTGTATCTCTGGCGCCGGAAGTGCTCTAGGGGGTTGGGATGTTACACGTCAAGAAGAATGACCAAGTAAAGGTGCTTTCCGGGAAAGATGCCGGGCGGACGGGTCGTGTTCTGCGGGTGTTTCCGGTGAGAAATCGGGCGATTGTTGAGAATATCAATACCGTCCGGCGTCACACCCGACCGAATCCGCAGCAGAACATTCAGGGCGGAATCGTCACGCGGGAAGCGGCGATTCACCTCTCGAATCTGCAGGTGATCTGTCCGGAGTGCAACGAGGGTTCGCGGACGGCCGTGCAGGCCCTGTCGGACGGTAAGAAGGTCCGTGTGTGCAAGAAGTGCGGCGGAACTGTGGATAAGTAGGAATAACCATGGCGAGACTGAGAGAGAGTTACGAAAAGGAGATCGTCCCGGCTTTGGTCGAGCAGTTTGGCTACTCGAATCGGATGGCGGTTCCCAAGATCGAGAAGGTGGTGGTCAATGTGGGCGTGGGTGAGGGTACGACCAATCCCCGTTTGCTGGATACCGTCGCCGAAGAGATTGGGGCCATCACGGGTCAGAAGGCGGTGATTCGGAAGGCTCGGCGGGCGATTGCCGGGTTCAAGCTCCGTGCCGGGATGCCGATTGGTGTGACGGTCACTTTGCGGCGTGATCGGATGTTCGAGTTTTTGGACCGCCTGATGAACATAGCATTTCCTCGAGTCCGGGACTTCCGTGGAATATCGCCCAAGGCGTTCGACGGACGGGGGAACTATACCTTGGGAATTCGAGATCAGTTTATCTTTCCCGAGTTGGATGCCGGGCGGGTCGAGCGAGTTTACGGCATGAACGTGACCATCGTCACGACTGCCAGGACCGACGAAGAGGCTCGGTTTCTGTTGGACCGATTGGGAATGCCTTTCCAGAGGAAGGAAGAGGCCGCTGCTGCGGCACTCTAATGATTGGGAGATCCGATGGCTAAGAAGTCGTTGATCGCGAAGCAAAGACGAAAACCCAAATTCTCGACGCGGGCGTATACCCGTTGCCAGCGCTGTGGTCGGCCGCGCGGCTACCTGCGGAAGTTTAAGCTGTGCCGGATCTGCTTTAGAGAACTTGCTCTCCGTGGTGAGGTTCCGGGAATCACGAAGGCAAGCTGGTAGAGAGTCCAAAAGTAACAAGGCCTTGGAGCTGGCCGTGCCAGGTAGTTGTTGTTTGAAGGAGATTGGATAGCAATGTCAGTCACTGATCCGATCGCGGATTTTATGACGCGGATTCGCAACGCACAGAGTGCGATGCATGAAACGGTGACCCTCCCCCATTCCAGGATCAAGGAGGCGATCAGTCGCATCCTTAAGGAAGAGGGATACATCGCGAGTTACAAGTTGGGGCAGGCGAATTCCTTTAGGGAAATTTCTATTACCCTGAAGTACCTCGGAGACAGGAAGCCTGCGATCCGCACGTTGAAAAGGCTTAGTAAACCAGGCCGGCGTGTGTACGTTGCCAAGGATGAGATCCCCGATGTGCTGGGTGGGCTCGGTATCACCATACTCTCCACATCACGCGGTGTCCTTACCGGAAAATCCGCGAAACAGGAGGGTGTTGGTGGTGAGTTGTTGCTGGAAGTCTACTAAGAGAGACAATTGAGGTCGTCATGTCTCGTATTGGAAGAAAAATCATCAACGTTCCTTCGGGTGTGAAGGTCGCAATCGAAACAGATTGCGCCGCTGTCGAGGGAGCTAAAGGAAAACTGAGTGTTCCGGTTCCGGAAGGGATCAAAGTGGAACAGGATGGGACAACCTTGACCGTGTGCCGGGCCAACGATCAAAAAGATCTGCGCTCGAAGCACGGGTTGACCCGGGCGCTGCTGCAGAACGCGGTCACCGGTGTCAGCGAGGGATGGGTGAAGAAGCTCGACGTGGTCGGGATCGGGTATCGGGCCGAAGTTCGGGGCCGGTACATCAACTTCTCCCTGGGTCATTCCCATCCGGTCGAGTTCCCGATTCCCGATGGGATGGACGTTTCCGTAGAACGTGAGCAGCGCCAGATCTCCAACTACGTTGGGACGGTGAAGATTGCCGGGGCTGACCGCTATATGGTGGGACAGATCGCGGCTAACATTCGCGCGCTGAGGCCGCCCGATCCGTATAAGGGCAAGGGCGTGCGGTACTCCACCGAAGTCGTCCGGCTCAAAGTTGGAAAGAAGGGGGCGTAACGGTTAATCATGGCTAAGCATTTGAGCAGGGCTGAACGTCGTAAGAAGGTACACCTGAGAAGTCGGACTGCGGTGCTGGGTACTGCGGAGCGGCCGCGCCTCTGTGTGTTCAAAAGCCTAAAGCATATTTACGCTCAGTTAGTGGACGACGATGCTCAACGGACGTTGATGACGGTGTCGTCTTTGAAGCTGGATGGGACTAAGCTGCCCAATGGTGGAAATGTCTCTGCGGCCAAAGAGGTCGGCAAGGGAATTGCGACCCAGGCGCAGGCTTCAGGCTTGAAGAAGGTCGTTTTTGACCGCAACGGGAATCTTTATACAGGGCGGGTCAAGGCGCTGGCTGATGCAGCCCGTGAAGCTGGGCTCGAGTTCTGAATTGGTCGAGAGGTGTCCTGATGGCAAACGGGCAGATTAATGAACTTGAACTGAAAGACCAGGTCGTTTCGATTCGAAGGGTCACCAAAGTCGTTAAGGGAGGCAAGAACCTCAGCTTCAGCGCGTTGGTGGTGGTTGGAGATCAGACCGGCCGAGTTGGGTATGGAATGGGCAAGGCCAAGGAAGTGCCCGCGGCAATTCGAAAGGGATTGGAGAAGGCGAAAAAGGGGATGATCCAGATTCCAATGACTGGATCGACGATTCCTCACGCGGTAGTGGGGCGGTTCGGAGCGGGGCAGGTTCTGTTGAAGCCGGCGGCTGAAGGTACTGGTGTAATCGCCGGTGGGCCGGTTCGTGCGGTTATGGAATCCGCCGGAATCCGAAATGTCGTGACCAAGTCGCTGGGTTCTGCCAACCCGCATAACGTGGTGAAAGCGACCTTTGAAGGGTTGGCACAGTTGCGAAGTGCCGAAGAGGTCGCGGCTCTGCGCGGCAAGGTCGCAGAGGAACTGTAGGAAGTTCGAGGGATCCATGACCAAGAAGGACGCTGGAGTCATCAGAATCAAGTACGTTCGAAGCGTAGTCGGCCGGCCGGCAGCGCAGCGAAAAGTTGTCCAGGGATTGGGATTGAGGCGGTTGAACCAGGTCGTGGAACGGCCCGATTCCCCGGCAACCTGGGGACAGGTCCGGAAAGTCAGCCACCTGGTCCAGGTCATTGAGGGAGAAGAGTCGTGAGCTTTCAGTTACACGCACTGTCGCGTTCCAAGGGCGCGAACCAACAGAAGAAGCGGGTGGGCCGTGGTCCGGGTTCGGGCCTTGGCGTCCGTGCGGGTCGTGGTCAGAAAGGTCAGAAGTCGAGAAGCGGTTATTCGCAGCGCTTCGGATTTGAGGGGGGCAGATGCCCCTCTACCGCCGGCTTCCGAAACGTGGTTTCACGAACAAGTTTCGAAAAGAGTACATCGTTCTGAACGTTCGCGACCTGAATGCGTTCGATGAGGGCACTGAAGTTTCCCCTCAGACCTTGATCGAGTCCGGATTCGTCAAGAATATGCGTGATGGACTGCGGATCCTTGGTGAAGGCGACCTGACAAAGAAACTCACGGTTCGTGCCCATCATTTCACCGGCTCGGCCAAGGCCAAGATCGAGGCAGCAGGTGGAAGCGTAGAGGTCTTGAGCTAATGGGAGAGATGACCGGTTTTCAAGCGGGAGTTCGAAATATCCTGAAGATCCCGGATCTCAGGAATCGAATTCTTTTCATGCTCGGATTGCTGGCCTGCTATCGAATTGGCAGTTTTATTCCGACTCCCGGAATCGACAGCCAGGCATTGCAGTCGTTCTTCGCCCAGCAGGGTGGGACGATTTTCGGCATGTTCAACATGTTCGTCGGAGGCAGCCTGAGCCGCCTCTCGATTTTTGCCCTCGGAATCATGCCGTACATTACGGCGTCAATCATTCTCCAGCTGTTGACGGTGGTCTGGCCCTACCTCGAGCGGTTGTCAAAAGAGGGCGAACTGGGCCGCAAGAAAATCAATCAGTACACGCGCTACCTGACCGTTGGGCTGAGTTCATTTCAGGGATTCTTTACGGCGGTGGCTCTGGAACAGACCCAGTCGACCCCGCCGATCGTTCCCCATCCGGGATGGGGATTTCGTCTGATGACTATGCTGACCCTGACGACGGGTTCGGTGCTGGTCATGTGGTTGGGCGAGCAGATTACCGAGCGGGGAATCGGAAACGGAATTTCGCTCGATCATCTTTGCGGGTATCGTTGTCGGATTGCCGCGGGCTTCCTACGGGCTGATCCAGTCCTGGCAAATGGGTGAGCGGACGGTGTTCACGATCCTCTTTCTTCTCCTCATGATGCTCGCGGTGACTGCGGGAATTGTTGCTGTCGAACGGGCGCAACGGAGGATACCGGTCCAATACGCGAAGCGGGTGGTCGGACGCCGGATGTATGGTGGACAGGCAACGCATCTGCCGTTGCGGATCAACTCGGGAGGTGTTATCCCGGTCATCTTCGCGGCTTCGATCGTGGCCTTCCCGTCGACCCTCGGATTGGTCACCCAGGCGGATTGGGTCAAGGGGGTGACTCAGCAATTGTCGCAGGGATATCCCCTGTACAACTTGATTTACATCATCGGCATCGTGTTCTTCACGTTCTTTTACGTGAGCATCATTTTCAACCCGGATGAAGTCGCCGACAACATCCGGAAATACGGCGGGTACATCCCGGGTATCAGGCCCGGAAGACGCACTGCCGAATACATCGATACGGTTCTGAGCCGGTTAACGACGATCGGTGCCATTTACCTGGTTGTGGTCTGTCTGATTCCAGAGTTTCTGATCACAGGATTCAAGATCCAGCCGATCCCGTTTATCGGACCCCCGATCGATGACTTCTTGACAACCTATGACCTGGACTTCATTACCACGGGTCTGGGTGTCAACTTCTATTTTGGCGGCACGTCGCTTCTGATTGTCGTGGCGGTTGCCATGGATACCGTTCAGCAAATTGAATCGCAGTTGATCATGCGGCACTACGAAGGATTCCTCAAGAAGGGACGAGTTCGGGGGCGCCGGTGAAAGTGGAAGTGGAGATGGCTGAGTGGAAGTGGAGCTGGTTGATTCGGAGGGAAAGAAGGAGTCTTTAGTCCTGGTTTTACTTAGCCCACCCGGGGGGGGGCAAGGGACACAGGCAAAACGGTTGTCGGAGCAGTTTGGGTTGGCGCATTTTCGACCGGGGAGTTGCTTCGGGATGAAGTGAAGCGCAACACTGAAATTGGAAAATGCGCGAAAGTGATCATGGAAGCCGGGGACCTGGTCCCGGACGAATTCATCGGCGAAATGGTGAAGGCTCGGTTGAGAGGATGGTTGGTACACCGGGCTGTATTTTGGACGGGTATCCCAGAAATCTCGCGCAGGCCGAGGTTTCTGGAGTCGATTCGGAATGGACTCGGCTTGCAGGTAGTCAACATTGCAGTGGAGCCTGACCTGGTCGTTCGTCGGCTTTCGGGAAGGCGGTTTTGCCCAAAGTGCGGAAACATTTATAATATTTACTTTTCTCCGCCAGCCGAGCAGGGATTCTGTGATCGATGTGGAGACTGCCCTCAAGCGGCGGGACGACGATTACGAGGACGTAATCCAGGAACGGCTGCGGGTTTACGATGAGCAGACACGGCCGGTAGTTGATTTCTACAGGGATCAGGGAATGCTACCAGGAGGTCGACGGAAGCCAGGATCCCACGATCGTTTTTGAATCGATCAGCTCGGATCGTTGAGGTCTGACCGGGATGATAATCCGGAAAGGTCCGGCGGAACTGGAGAAGATGGAGTGCTCGAACCGAATGGTAGCCCGGGTGCTCGACCTTCTTTCAGGGATGATCAGGCCGGGGGTTTCGACCCTGGAACTGGATGAAGTCGCGGAAGACTTTATCCGGGCAGAGGGAGGGGAACCGGGTTTTAAGGGTTACCGGGGATACCCGGCGACCATATGTGCTTCCGTGAACGAGGAAATCGTCCACGGGATTCCGCGCAGGGACAAGATTCTCCGAGAAGGAGACATCCTGGCGGTGGACGTGGGGGTTCGGTACCGGGGGTATTACGGTGACTCGGCGCGAACCTTCCCGGTTGGGGAGATCAAAGCGGATCTCCAGCAGTTGCTGGATGTTACGCGGGACTCTCTTTATGTTGGAATTGAGCGGGTTCAGGTCGGGAACAGGGTTTCCGACATTTCCGCTGCGATTCAGCAGTACGTGGAAAAGTATGGATTTTCTGTAGTCCGGGATTTTGTTGGACACGGGATTGGCCGGTCGCTCCACGAGGACCCGCAGGTTCCGAATTTTGGTGTGCCGGGGCGAGGGCCCCGTCTGGTTGAAGGGATGGTGCTCGCGATCGAGCCCATGGTGAACGACCGAGGCCCGGGCGTCCGTATTTTGGAGGATTGCTGGACCGCTGTTACCGTAGATGGAGGCTGCAGTGCGCACTTCGAGCACTCGGTAGCCGTCACTAAGGATGGTCCCTGGATACTGAGCGAATTGAACTGAAGAGTAAGGACGGAACGCGTGTCAAAGAAGGAAGAAGCGATAGAGGTTATTGGAACCGTAGTTGAAACGCTTCCCAATGCCATGTTCCGAGTCGAACTGGAGAACAAGCACGAGGTATTGGCTCATGTCTCCGGGAAGATGCGGAAATATTTCATCCGGATTCTGCCCGGCGACAAGGTCAAGGTGGAACTTTCCCCCTATGATCTGAGTCGGGGACGAATCGTCTATCGCTACAAATAGGCACCGGCACGACGCGCCAGGGAGAAAAGACGATGAAGGTTCGAGCATCGGTCAAGAAAATTTGCATGAAGTGTAAAGTGATCAAGAGGCGGGGCGTGGTGCGGGTGATCTGCGAGAATCCCAAGCATAAGCAGAGACAGGGCTAGGCCCTTAGCTGGAGGCTGAGAATGCGTATCGCCGGAGTGAATATTCCTGACAACAAGAGAGTAGATGTCGCGTTGACTTACATCTACGGGATCGGACGGTCTCGTGCGGGCAAGATCTGCCAAACGGCAGGTGTCGACAACGCCATTAAGGTCCGCGAACTGACGGAAGAGGATGCGGGTCGAATCCGCCAGATCATTCAGGACGAAGGCCGGGTTGAGGGCGATCTTCGGAAAGAAGTCCAGCTCAACATTAAACGCCTGATGGATATTGGCTGTTACCGGGGCCTGCGTCACCGGCGCGGATTGCCAGTTCGGGGACAGCGAACGCATACCAATTCTCGCACGCGGAAGGGGCCGAAGAAGGGTCGTATCGGTCGTAAGAAACGGTAACCCTGGGAAACCCAAGAGGTAATTATGGCAAAAGGCGCTAAGGGTTCGAAGAAGAAAACGACAACCAAAAAGCGTGAGCGGAAGCTTGTTGCTCATGGGATCGCTTTTGTTCGGGCGACGTTCAATAACACGCTCATTACGATCAGTGATCTTGAGGGTAACGTGCTTTCGCAGGCAAGCGCTGGTGGACAGGGTTTTAAGGGAAGCCGGAAGAGCACGCCCTTCGCGGCATCTCAGGCTGCGCACTCAGCCGCCGCCGCGGCCCGGGACATGTACGGGATGAAGTATTGCGACGTTCGAGTCAACGGCCCCGGCGCCGGTCGCGAGGCAGCGGTTCGCTCGATCCAGGCTGCGGGTCTGGATGTCAAATCGATAAAGGACGTGACGCCGATTCCGCACAACGGTTGTCGGCCACGCAAGAAGAGACGCGTTTGATCTCCGCGAGATGAGCAGTTTGGACGCGAAAAGGAAGAATTTGGATTGGTCATCGACAGGACGGCCCGGTGCCGTCGGGAGGTTTGAGATTGGCTAGGTATACAGGCGCCGTTTGTCGGTTGTGCAGGCGTGAAGGAACGAAGCTGTTCCTGAAGGGCCAGCGCTGTTTTACGGATAAGTGTGCTGTAGAGAAGCGGAATTATGCCCCGGGCGAACACGGGCGTTCCTTCTTCCGCCGCCGCCGCCAGGCGAGTGGCTATGGCCAGCAGCTGAGGGAGAAGCAGAAGACGAAGCGAACATATGGTGTTCTGGAGCGTCAGTTCCGGCGCTATTTTGAAAAGGCAGCTCGCCGGAAGGGCGTTACGGGACAGCTGCTTTTGCAGTTGCTGGAGTGTCGTCTGGACAACGTGGTTTATCGACTCGGCTTCGGCGGCTCACGGGCGCAGGCGAGACAGATTGTTCGGCACGGGCATATTCGTGTGGATGGAAAGAAGGTGACGGTGCCTTCGGTCATGATGCGTGCGGGTGATGAGGTTTCGGTGCGGCAGCGGAGTCGCAAGAACCCCCTGATTATCGCTGCCATGGAAGATGTTGCCGGAAGGGGTGTGCCGTCCTGGCTGAATCTGGACCGTGAGAACTTCACCGGTCAAGTTCTCGAGCTTCCGAGTCGTGAAGAAATCAAGGTGCCGATCGAGGAACAGCTGATCGTCGAGTTGTACTCGAAGTAAGCAGATTAGCTGCGGGTCGGGGTGTTCATTCAGGACCTTCGGCAGTTTTTTGGCTCAAGAATACGGAGATAAAGTCCCATGAAAGGTTTCCAGAAACCAAAACGATTGGCGTGTGACATGGAAACTCTGACGGATACGTTCGGGCATTTTTCAGCCCAGCCGTTCGAGCGGGGTTTTGGGACGACAATTGGAAACGGATTACGCCGAATCCTGTTGTCATCCATCGACGGGGCGGCGATTACGGCGGTTAAGATCGATGGTGTCCTGCACGAGTTCTCGTCCATTCCCGGAGTCCGGGAGGACGTGACCGACATCATCATGAATTTGAAGCAGATCCCCTTGAAGTTGCACGTGGATCACTCGAAGACTCTCTATTTGGAGTCGTCGGGCAAAGGGGGAGACTTGAAATCCGGAGATCTCAAGCCGGACCCCGATATCGAGATTCTGGAGAAAGACCTCCACATCGCTACGGTTGGGGAAAATGTGGAATTCCGGATGGAACTCCGGGTTAAGGCGGGCCGTGGTTATGTTCCTGCCGACGAGAATTTTGATGAGGACTTGGGTATCGGTTACATTCCTATCGACGCAGTGCATTCCCCGATCCAGAAAGTGAATTTCTGGGTGGAATCGGCGCGTCTCGGCCATTCGACCGACTACGACAAGCTGAACCTCGAAGTCTGGACCAACGGCAGCATTCGTCCCCAGGAAGCGGTAGCCAAGGCTGCGAAAATCCTTAAGGATCACCTGTACATCTTCATCAACTTTGAAGAGGACAGTGATGAGGGGGAGAGCGGGAGCGAAACCGGAACGCACAGCTACAACGAGAACCTCAGCAAATCGATTGAGGAGTTGGAACTGTCCGTCCGTTCGTACAACTGTCTGAAGAACGCCAATATTCAGACGATTGGCGAACTGGTAACCCGAACCGAAGCCGAGATGCTTAAAACGAAGAATTTCGGCCGAAAGTCCCTCAATGAGATCAAGGAAATTCTCGCTGATATGGGACTCTCTTTTGGAATGAGGATCGACGAACAGGGCAGGCTCATTGGAGGCCAGGAATCCGAGGACTAGCGCGATATTTCCGTCGGGAATGGATGTGAATTCTGCCTGTGAAGGCTATCAGGATTTGAGCGGAGGAGAAGATGCGACACCGTAGAGCCGGCCGTAGGCTGGGCAGAACAACAAGCCATCGGAAGGCGCTGTTGCGCACGATGGTGACTGAGTTTTTCGAGAACGAGAAGATGGTCACGACGGTTCCGAAGGCTAAGGAAGTGCGATCCGCCGCGGAACGAATGATCACGCTGGGAAAGCGGGAAAATCTCCATGCCCGGCGGCAGGCGTTGTCCTACCTCCGAAAAAAAGAGGTAGTGTTCAAGTTGTTCGACTCGCTGGCTCCGCGTTTTGCCGACCGAAACGGCGGCTACACCCGGATCTTCCGCCTTGGAGTCCGGCCCGGGGATGCGGCGGAGATGGCTCTTCTCGAGTTCGTTGACGCAGCACCCAAGGGGGAAGAAGAGAAGCCGGCCAAAAAGGCTAAGCAAACCAAGTCTTCAGGGAAGAAGGCTGCTTCCAAGAGTGCTGCTTCGGGCAAAGAGAAGAAGCCTGCCAAACCTGCCGGCACTGCCAAGAAGCGCACGAAGAAGGCTGAAAAGGCTCCCGAGTCCAAGCCGGCAAAGTAACCTCAGCTACAGACCTCAGGAGGCGGGATCTCCGCCTCCCATTTTTCCCTTCCTAGAATAATGCTGCCAGTCCTGCTGAAGCGGCTACGTAGAGCAGGTACGGGACCGCAACAAGGATAACCCCGCGGGCGATAGTCATTGGGCGCGCGATTTTCGAGAGGCCGAGGCCGAGCAGGAAGATCACGTACCAGACCAGGATATCCACTGAAGACAGCAACCGGTTGAGCACCGGAGATTCGCTTGCGTCTACGAATCTTCCAATGTTGGTCATGACCGGGTTTTTCAGGTCAATTGCGAGGGGATCGCTGGCCAGAGCGAAAACCAGGATCATAAGGATGCCTCCAATCAAGCCCTGGAGGAACATCGAGTAGGAGACCACGCTCGCGATCTTAGAAAAGGTCGTTTCCGAGCCGGAGATCCAGACCATCAGCATAAGTACGCCCGAGGTCAGGAAGATCATGATCGGGACTCCCAGCAGGGGAGCCACATACTGTATAAAGGGAACCAGAAAGCTCGCCTGCTGCTGCATCTGTTCGGGGGAAACCTTGTCGGCCACTTGAGGGTTCGTCTTCATGCTCACCATCAGGATCTCTTGCAGGTTGACGAGGTGACCAATCACCTGCCAGGTGACGAGAGCCAACAGTATCCCGACTAACAGCGGAACGACGAAGCCCGGTTTCCGGTTGATGTCTTCGAACGTGGCCGATGGCTCGAAGAAGATTCCCTGGAGCCTCCACAAAGCTCCTTTGGTTGCCTGCTGCTCGGGACCGACGGACGGTACGTGTGCTTCCATTCTCCTCCTCCTTGATGGTGGCAATACGGTTCTGGAAGCGTTTGTATTCCGTGCGGGGCGCTTTTTCAATGGGCTTGGCGAGAAATCTCGCGCTCTGTTCCCGTCCGGCGGAGCTTTGACGTGCCAGTACTGGTGGCCGATGCTAAGATTGCCGCCATGTTCAAAAGCTGCCTGAGATTCGCATTGCCGTGCCTCCTGACGGCCTCGTTCGGCCTTGCTCAAGACCAACTGCTGACACTCGAGGAACTCTACGAACCTGACCACCAGATCGACTTTGATGGGCCGCCTCCCGTCAGCCGTGAGTGGCTGTCTGACGGCAGGCACTACCTGGAACGACAGTCCAACAACCGGCTCGTGCGAGTCGATGCCGGGAGTGGGGACTCCGAGACGTTGCTGGACCCGAACCAGCTCCAGGCCGCGGCGGAGAAGCTCACAGGCTTCAACGGGGAGGATTCGGGGACCTTGGCACGGAAGTCACATGTGGAGATGGCACAAGACGAGCGGACCTTCCTGATCAGTTGGGGCAGTGATCTCTTTGCATACGACCGTGAGCAGAACCGCCTAACGAGGCTGACTAGTGATCGGGAAGAGGAGGAAGAAGCGCAACTGAGTCCTTCCGGGAAGATGGCGGCTTTTGTGAAAGGAAACGACCTTTGGGTGGTTGCGGTTGACGGTTCTTTCTCTACCCGGCTGACCGAAGACGGTTCTCCCACTGTCCTCAACGGGAAACTGGACTGGGTTTACCAGGAGGAGGTCTATGGACGGGGACGGTTTCGAGGTTTTTGGTGGAGCCCGGACTCCTCGTCGATTGCGTTTCTACAGCTGAACGAACAGAATGTGCCCGAATTTACGGTCGTGGACCACCGCCCGGTTCAACTCAAGATCGAGAAAACCTGGTATCCCAAGCCTGGAGACCCGAACCCGAAGGTGCGGCTCGGAATTATCTCGGTGAACGACGGGGCGCTCCGGTGGGCCAACCTTGAGCGCTACTTCCGGGATGAGCCTCTCCTGGTCCGGGTCAAGTGGGCGCCCGATTCCAATCGTGTGATCTGCCAGGTCCAGAACAGGGAACAAAACTGGTTGGACCTGGCCGCGCTCAGCCGCTCGAGCGGGGAAGAGACCGTGCTTTTCCGGGAGGAGTCGCCGGCGTGGGTCAACGTGCTCGGTGAACCGGAGTGGATGGAGGATGGTTCGTTCCTGTGGGAGAGTGAGCGGGACGGCTTTCGTCACATTTACCACTACTCCGCGGAAGGGAAGCTGCTGGGACCAGTGACTTCGGGCGAGTGGGAAGTCACAGGCCTGGAAGGTGTCGATGAGAATGCCGGGTGGGTCTATTTTTCCGGTAAAGCGGACGGGGCACCTCAACAGCACCTCTATCGCATACGCCTGGACGGCACGAACCGGGAACGGATCACACGAAGAGATGGTTTTCACTCGGTAAAGTTGAGTTCCAAGAGTGGCTTATATATCGACTCGTGGAGTGATATCTCAACTCCGCGCCAGGTTTCGCTGCATCGTGCGGACGGGAGCCTGGTTCGGGAACTCGGCGGCGGCGACAAGTCCAAACTGGCCGAGTATCGACTGGGCAAAGTGGAGTTTTTCAAAGTCCCGGCCCGCGACGGATTCGAGATGGAGGCCATGTGGATCAAGCCTCCGAATTTCTCTCAAGACCGGCGTTACCCGGTCTTGATCAGTGTCTACGGCGGCCCTCAATCGCCCACAGTCCGGAACTCTTGGGGCGGGACGGGCTACCTCTGGCACCAGATGATGGCGCAGAAAGGTTACCTGGTCTTCTACTGTGACAACCGGTCGGCCAGCGGAAAGGGAGCCAAGTACTCGTGGCCCGTTCATCACCGGCTTGGCGAAGTGGAACTGCGCGACCTCGAGGACGCCGTGAATTGGCTGCGGGAGAAGCCTTTTATCGACGGTTCCCGAATCGGGGTTTGGGGATGGAGTTACGGCGGGTACTTTACCTCCTATGCTCTCACTCACAGTGACAGTTTCAAGGTCGGGATCGCTGGTGCGCCGGTCACAGACTGGCACCTCTACGACAGCATTTACACGGAACGCTACATGGGACTTCCGCAGACCAACTCGTCCGGTTACCAATCGACCTCGGTCATTGAGGCCGCTTCCAGCCTGGAAGGGCGGCTCCTTCTGATCCACGGGACGATCGATGACAACGTGCACATGCAGAACACAATCAAGCTCGTCGACGAACTCGAGAAAGCGGCGAAGATGTTCGATCTGATGCTTTACCCCGGGGCCCGTCACGGCGTTCGATCCCCGCGTCACGTCTACCATCTGCGTTTGCTGATCACCCGGTTCATCCTGGAGAACCTGTAGCAATTGTCGAGTCCAGCTTTCCGTAGTAGAGTTGGAGTATGTCGGGAACGGAAAACGCTTTCTCGAGTGTCGATCAAGAGTACCAGGCATCGGCAGATCCTTGCCTTATCGACGTCTCAGCCGCTCGCTACCTCGTGATCGAGGGCATGGGAGACCCTGAGCAGGAGGTTTATCGAAGGCGGTTGGACGCACTGATGGCGGTTGCCTGCCAGACACAGTCCGATTTCGAAAGCCGGGGTCGAAGCTATTTGATGGGGCTGTTGGAGGTCTTCTTCTGGGGTGTGATGGGGCCCGGCGATTTCTTCATTGAACCCCGAAGCGACTGGAACTGGCGTCTGTTGCTGCGGATTCCGGACTATGTCCGTCCGGAGCATGTCGCCACGGCTGTCGATGCGCTCCGGGTTCGAGGAGCCGAGCCGGAGGTGTCCAAGGTTCGAGTCCTCGATCTGCACGAGGGACGATGTGTGCAGGTCCTCCATCTCGGCGGTACCGGGGAAGTCCGCGAGTCGGTCGAGAAGATGAGCGAGTATGTCCGTGAGCGCGGGCTCTCATTTCATGGTCTCCACCATGAAATTTACCTGGGCGACCCGCGTGATGCGTTACCCGAATCGCAGCGGACGATCGTGCGCATGCCGGTCTGTTGATTATTTCATTTCAGGAGAAGATCGCAGCAGATCGCGGTGGTTGGAGGTTGGCCTCCAGCGGTGTGGCCCGGCGGTAACTGTGGCATGTTCCGTTCCCTGTCACCCCTCCTGTTTGAGCCATGCCAGGGTCTCTGCAATTCCTGATTCGTAGGACTTGGTGGTTATTTTTCCAATCGATCCTTCCAGCTTGGACGCATCATAGGAGATCGGTTTGAGGTAGTGGGGGACCATTTGCATGAAGCCGCGAAGGTCGCGGTTGAAGAGGCTGACCATTCTTAGAGTCCAGAATCCCGCGGTTCGGATTCTGACTTTCTCGCCGAGCAAGCGGCGAAGGATACCCGTCAGTTCGTTTCCGGAAAGGGGGCCGGACCCCGGAACGATCCAGCGCCCCGGGTCTGGAGCGGCGCGGGCGAGGCGCAGCGCAGCATCGATGGCATCCTCGACGTGGACGTGTTCGCGGGGCAGGTCCGGAGGCCCCATCCAGTTGACTACCTTACCTTCGAAGGCTTCTTGGAGGGCATTCTGCAGGACGCTCGTGTGTACCCACGGACCGTAGAAATCAGGGAGGTGCAGGATCGAGGCGCCGGCCGCCAGGAGCAGGTCCTCAGCACCTCTTCGGTATCGGATCCAGTCTGATCCTCCAGATCTGGGATGGGACTCGCTCAGGGGCAGGCTCGTGACCGGGAGATACGACCAGAAGCTCGATATCTGGTAACAGGGTATTCTCTGCGGCTGAATTGCCCTGGAGATATTCCGTGCAACTTTCGGGTGAGCCGCCATCAGATCCGGCGGGAGGCCGACACAGTCGAACAAAAGGTCTTGTCCATCAACGGCCCTGGTCGTGGCGTCTTGATCAAGCAGATCGGCTTGGACTCGTTCAATGTCGTCGCCGGGAAAGACCTCCTCGAGGTGGCGCAGGTTTCGTGAAACCACCCTGACGCGCAGGCCATCAGCCCGGCACCTTGCGGCCAGGTGTCGGCCCGTCGGACCAGTGGCTCCCAGGATGGCAACTCGTTCAAAATCGGTCGCTTCCATATCAACTCCTGTGGTTCAGGATAGTAAGAACGCCTCTTAATTCTGTTATGCGGAGAGAGAAAGAATCGTTTCAGACTGATCGGGTGATATGCTCTTTGACGCTGTGAGAGCTTGAAGCGCGTGGTGCGTGCAGGCGATGGTGTTGCTTTTGCTGGGGTGGTTTGGCTCATGTTCTATTCATGCACTCAAGCTGTACGAGCGGACGGGTGTCTCCGGAGGGGCCATCGGCGGCTCGCGCTCTGTTTGCTGGTGCTGCTCACATTTGTCGATCTTTCTGTGGCCGAAACGTCTACGACGGGAAGAGTCTCGATCACGGTCAACCGGCTCTCCCGTCCCCCTGAGATTAGTGATTTCACCGGGATGAAGCCACCTCCCGATCTCGCCCGGGAACTGACCAAAGTTGATGGATTCGTCCAGTGGATTCCGCGAGACGGGGAACCCGCCTCTCAGAAAACCGAAGCCTATGTCGGCTACGACGACGATTACTTCTACGCGATCTATGTCTGTTTTGACAGCGAGCCGGAGAAGATTCGGGCCCGGATGTCCCGCCGTGAGGACATCACCCGGGACGACCGGGTGGATCTCTTCCTCGATACCTTCGACGACCAGCTGCGAGCGTACGCCTTTACGCTAAACCCGCTGGGTATACAGCTGGACGCCATGTGGACGGAACGGGAGACCGGTCAGTATGACGCTTCGTTCGACACGATCTGGAAGTCAGACGGGAGACTGACCGACCAGGGCTACGTCGCGATGATGGCGATCCCTTTCAAAAGCCTTCGTTTCCCGGCTACCCGGCAGCTTAAGTGGGGAATTATTTTGACTCGCTTCATTCCGCGGGCAAACGAAGGTTCGTTCTGGCCCCGCGTGACCAGCAGGATCGAAGGCAGGCTGAACCAGGAGGCAACTCTCGAAGGTCTCGAAAATGTCTCGCCGGGACGGAACATTCAGGCAATTCCGTACGGATTTTTCCGCTCGTATCGGGCCCTTTCCGAACAGGGGGAGCCCACGTTCGTTCGAGAGAGCGCTGACTTTGACGCGGGGGTTGATCTGAAGATGGTATTCCGGGACAGCCTCGTGCTCGATGTAGCCCTCAATCCCGACTTCAACCAGGTTGAGTCGGACGAACCCCAGGTCACTGTGAACCAGCGTTTCGAGGTCTTCTTTCCCGAGAAACGGCCTTTCTTCCTGGAGAATGCGAGCTACTTTGAGACTCCTATGAACCTCCTTTTCACGCGTCGGATCGCAGACCCCGAGTTCGGGGGACGACTGACCGGCAAAGTCGGTAAGACCGCAATCGGCCTGCTGCTCGCTGACGATCAAGCTGCGGGCAAGGCGGTGCCTGAGGACGACCCGCTCTCGGGCAAGCGGACCTACTACGGTGTCTTTCGGGTCAACCGGGAGATCGGCAGACAATCCACCGTCGGAGTGATATTCACGAATCGGGAATTCGACGAGTCGTACAATCGTGTTGGAGGCATTGACGGGCGATTCAAGCTCAGCCAGAACTGGGTGGCCGCATTCCAGGGAGTGACCAGTTCAACCCGAGACATCGATGGAGTCACCTCGGCAGGACCGGCCTACGACGGGTCCATACAGCGAACCGGGAGGAAACTCTCCTACACGTTCGAATACAACGACCGGAGCCCCGGCTTTCAAACCCTCACCGGCTACCTGCCCGGGTCAACGAGGACGTCGAGGCCGGGCAGTCCGCGAATCCGGAGAGTGCCACTGCGTCGCGATATTCGGGGAGTTCGACAATTTCTAAGCTATCGTTTTCGGCCCGAAGGGAAGACCTTGATCGCGTTCGGTCCAGATGTGAACGTGAACCCGACCTGGAATCATGCCGGCGAACCGCTGGATATGCTCTACAGCCTCGACTTCAATGCGGAGTTGATCGGGCAGACGAACCTGGGCCTGTTCTATACAGGTACGGTGGAGCGGCTGAGTCCCGACGACTTCGACAGCCTGACGGAGCGGTCGAGGTTTTCGAGCGGTCGAAACGGGTTCTTCTGGAGTTCGAATTACTGGCAGAACGTTGGCATCCAGGGGGAGTTTGCGCAGGGTACTCTCGTGAACCTGGTCCCAGCCGCGGGCCGTCCACCCAGGCTGAGCGATTCTACAGAGGGGAACCTTCAGCTGACGTTCTATCCAGGCCGGTCCGTACGTGTTCAGGGAACCTACCTGCTGGCACGGGTTCTCGAGCGCGGTTCGGGGCAAAGCGTTTTCAACAATCACATTGCCCGGGTGAAAACCAACTGGCAGTTCAGCCGACCCCTCTCAGCCCGCCTGATCGTTCAGTACGACGCGGTGTTGGCCAACCAGGAGTTCACCGAACTGGAAACGCGACGGAATCTGAATTTCGATATGCTTGTCACCTACCAGGTCAATCCGTGGACTGCCTTCTACCTGGGCTACAACAGCAACCTGCGGAACCGGTACCTCCTGGCTCGTGAAGCCGATTCGATTCTGGTGCCTTGGTCGAGCCTCGCCAGTGACAGCTGGCAGCTCTTTTTCAAAGTCTCCTATTTCCTGAGCTTCTGAGTCGGATCGAAGCCGGTCGTCATGGCTCTTCGATGACGATCGCCAGGTCCCAGGGCCCGACGGAGAGTTCCTGTCCCCGGTTGACTTTGCCTCCGCTCAGGCTTTCGCTGCCGTCCTGGTAGCTGTATGAGAATCGCTGTCGGTCGCCCGAGTAGTTCAGGTAGAAGTGAACCGGTCTTCCATCGGATGAGATGGCATGCTTGACCCGGACCGGAGCAGGCAAGTCCTGATCGGGCCCGGTCAGGGACGCCAGCTCGAGCACATCTTTCACAAGCTTCTTCTGGAGCAGGTCGGTCAGGCAGGTTCCCTCGTAAGTCAATGAACCCTTCCCGAATCGGTTCCGGGTGATAGCCGGGAACTGGCCGAAAAAGACATGATCGTAACGGGCCAGCACGTCGGCCGTTTCCGGGAGGAGGAACTCGGCCCAGACCGAGGCCCGGTTCTCATCGCCGGCCCGGAAGGGATCGCCGGCCAGCGGAAGCGGTTTGGTCAGGCTGGAAAATTCCTGGTAGCTGAAGCCGGCGGCTTTCCGGAGGGGCCCCGGTGCCCGTTCCCACCGGACGGTAGAGAACTCGTTGGTAAATCCACTCTTGAAACACATCAGCAGGTGTCCTCCCCCTTCGACGTAGTCGGAAAGCCTCTCGAGCAGGGCGTCGTCGGCGACATAGAGCGGCGGAACCAGGATCACCCGGTACCTGGAGAGATTCTCCGTTTTGGGGAATACGAAGTCGCACCCGGCGTTCAGTTGATAGAGGGCCCTGTGAAGCTGGCTGAGCACGGTCATGTAGTTCACGCGGTCGCTGAACCGCATGAAGCGAAGGCCCTGGAAGGAATCGACACTTGAGAGGATCGCCACCCGGTTCTTGATCCGGAGGTTGGCGAGCCGGGGTCCCTGCGTCTTCAGTTCCTGGGCGATGCGGCTGACTTCCCGGTAGGCACGGTTCGGTTCCAGGTCGTGGGACAGGATCCCCTTCCAGTACGTCTCCTGGCCGTAGTGCAGCGAGTGCCAGTGCCAGTAAGCCACCAGGTTGGCCCCACTCGAGACGTGGCTGTAGAAACTGAGGCGAAGTTGCCCGTCGTACGGGGGTTGCTGGCCGCGCGAATCCCACCCGATCCCCTGCGCGTTGGTCTCCGTCACGAGGTAGTTGGCCTGTTTGAGGGACCGGTTGAGATCCCCGGAGAGTGCAATGGCCTCGCCGTCCAGCTCGTCCTGTACCCGGTGGTAGGGGTTGACGGCGGAGATGTCGAGGAAGCGGGCGATCGCGGGCTGATCGATGTCGGTTCGCACGCCTCCGATGAAATTGTGCGTGATGAACTGGTCCGGGCGCGCGTATTCCCGCACGATGGCCGCCTGCCAGGCCAGGAAGTCGGTCACCGTCTTACGCTGGAAGCGTTCCCATTCCAGCTTGAAGCCGGGGTTCAGTATGCCGTCGATCGGTGGAAGCTCCCTCCAGTTCCCGATCAGTTGGCCCCAGTAGGTCAGACCCCAGATCTGGTTGAGCCGGTCCACGGTATGAAATTTCTCCTGGAGGTAGTCGGCAAAGAGTTTCTGCGTGTTCTCGGTTGGAAAGCCCGGTGGATGGGTCTCGTTGTCGATTTGGTATCCGATGACGGCAGGATGGTCCTTGAAGTGAGCGATCACCTGGCGGATCAGCCGCTCCGCGTAGTAACGGTAGGCGGGATGCGTGATGTCCATGTTCTGGCGAGGACCGTAGGCACCCGGCGTTGTGCGGCCCGGGTATGTGGAGTAACCATCGCGGTTGGTAGGAGGCGCTTCGGTGAGTCGAAAGACGAGAATCTCAGGGTGAAGCCGGTAAAGCCACGGCGGGATGGAGTAAGTCGCGGTTCCCAGGATCACCTTGATGCCGGCCTCATGGAGCCGGTCGAGGATCCGCTCCATCCACTCGAACTTGAATTGGCCCGGTTCAGGTTCCCAGCTCGACCAGGTCGATTCTCCGAGTCGGACGACGGTGATGCCGGCCTGTTTCATCAGCTCGACATCCTGGTCGAGGCGATCGTAGGGCATGTACTCGTGGTAGTAGGAGGCTCCGTAGAGAATCGTGTCGAACCGCTGCCGGGTTTCGGCCGGCGCAATTACCGTCAGCAGAATAACGAGGAAGAGCGATGACAAGGCGTGTTTCATTCTCATAGAACGTGCCTCCTTCCAGCTCAGCGCTTGTCGAACGTGACTCCCGGCCAGTCGTCGGTACGAAATGGAGAGGCCGGGAGACCCTCGGCGTTATATAGGCTGCAATCGGGGTTGTCCGCCCACGCGTAGCGAACCGCGGCCGGCGCGTCGATCCCTCTGCCGGAAACGACGACTGTGTCTCCTTCGATCCGGGCCTCGGCGGGCAGGAACCGCTGGTCGTCGCCGGCGATCGTAAATCCCCGCAACGGGTCGCCGCCCGCACTCGCGAGGCCGCCACCGATCCCGGTAAAGTGAATTCGAATCACGTTTCCTTCTCGCTCAAAGGACCGATAGACCGGGCCCGAGGCGACGACTTCCTGGCCGTAGATACGATTCCTCGCCAGCAGGGCGAGGCGGTGTCCTACTTCCTCCTTCTCGCGAGGATGAACGTCGTCATCTTCGCCGAGATCGATGGTCACCGCCAGGTCAACGCGATCATCCGATAGTGCCGTCATCAACTGAGCCTCGCGCAGTTCCGCCCAGTCGCTGTCAGACGGCTCCGCGACCCGTTGCCGGTACCCGGGAAGCTGGACGACCAGGAACGGGAGCTCCGGTGCACCCCAGGAAGAGCGCCAGCTTTCGATCATGGTCGGCAGGAGGTGGCGGTACTGGTATGCACGTCCGGCGTTTCCTTCGCCCTGGTACCAAAGGGCGCCTCTGACGCTGAACGGGAGGAACGGAGCCACCATGCCGTTGTAAAGTCCCGATGGGGGACGTGGCATCGACTCGGCGGGCAGAACCTCGAAAACGGCCCCGGAGAGTCGTTTTCGGGTGAATGACTGTTGCTTGCCCCATCCAGCCTGGGCCAGCTCTTCGAAGTGGACTGTCAGGGTTCGCCAGTCCGAGGTCAGGGGAATCATGCCGGTCGCGTAGTCGTCGGAGTCGGTCACGTCAGGCTGAATCGAACGGACCTTCAGAAAACCTTTACCGCGACAGCGAAACTGGAGTGCCCCATAACGGCTCAGGTCAATGTAGCGGCCGGGCGTGTAGTCCACCCGGACCGAGTTGACCCCTCCGGGCCGGGAACTCGACGCAAAATGCAGGCTGGGGTTGCTTCCCTGGTCCACCGACATGGTTCGGCTCCCCCACGGGCTTGGAGCGCTGGCGGTCCAACGGCCAAAGAGCCGGTTGATCAGGTCACCGTCCTGAAAGTCGTCCAGGGCCATCGGATGGTCGTTTGGATCCTCGGGCAGGAAGATCAGGTCGTCGAGCGATAATTCCACCTCGAAGTTCCCCGAAAAGAGATGCCGGGTGGCCTCCGGGACTGTTCTCCAGCGCTCAAGGAGGGCCTCAAACATTGGAATTGCCTCCAGTTCCCGGTGACGGGTCCATTCTTCTGCGTTGGTTCCACCCCAACTCGAATCAATCAATCCCACCGGCACGCCCAGGCTTTTCTGAATCTCGCTTCCAAAGAAATAGGCTACTGCCGAGAACCCGGGAACCGTTGCAGGGGAACAGCTTTCCCACTTCGAGGGGTTATGTGACCTGGGTTCCAGGGCGCTGTGCTGGACCACCTTGAACAGGCGGACGTTTGGGTTCAGGCTCGACCCGATCGTCCGCGTGGCCCGGGTGGTCGACCCGACTGAGAACTGCATGTTGGACTGGCCCGAAGCGAACCAGACTTCGCCGATCAGGACATCTTCAACCCGCAGCAGGTTCTCCCCCCGAACGCCGAGGACAAATGGGCCACCGGCTGCCATCGGGGCGAGGTCGATGCGCCAGGTCCCGTTCTCGTCGGCGACCGTCTCATAGTGATGGCCGGCGATGTCGATGGCGATGCGTTCCCGCGGCCCCGCCCAACCCCAGACCGGGTTGACCCGGTCACGCTGCAAGACCATGTGGTCAGAGAAGATCTCTGGAAGCGAAACGGCAGCCCGCAGCGAGGGGCTCCCCAGTAACACCAATAGAACGAAGAAGCGGAGGGATCGCGCACGTTTCATCCAGTGAGTCCTTTCGGCAGCAGTTCATTCGGTCCAGAGCGGTTGCTCGTGTCAGGATGCGGCCTTGTCCTGATTTACACTGGAAGTCTGATTCAAGCAAGTCTTTCTCTGGCGACCTGGAAATTCCCGGAGCAGCAGTGATCCAGATTAGAGGCGTTCGCGGGTCTTGGAAACATATTCCTAGGCCAGCACGGAACGGATCAAGGGATTCCGGAACTCAGACCCGGAGTGAAAGTAGGCGCCAAGGATTGCCAAACGCCGCTTCGGTCCCTCGTAGCAGCGGTCGAAAAGGACCCGGGCGTCGCCGGACTGGTAGACAACCCGGAAGCCTTCGCCTTCGATCCGGTAAATCATGCGGTCGTTTGCTCGGACTCCACGGCCATTGAGGAAGGAGTACCAGCTGGTCAGGCTGCTCGCAATTTCCTGGTAGAGATCGAGGTCGATGAGGCCGCATTCGTAGACCGCCCTGGAATTGCGCTTCAATTCGCCAAGGAACAGTCCCAGGTTTACGGGCCTCAGGAAGTGGATCTCGACCAGGGCATCCTCTGACCGAAGCGCAATTTCGGCAAGCCGATCGACCGTGCGGTTTCCCGAACCGTTGGAGCGGGCGGCAGCCTCGAGGCGATCTGCCGTCTGCATGCCAAAGCGGATTCTGACGTCCACGATTTCGACCCCGAACATGAAGAAGGACTTCCGAAAACGGGTCGACATCCGGGAATACGGTCCCGTCGCGAGAGTATCCGTGTTGAGGTCCAGGTCGGCAGCGAGGCGTCGAGTCGAATGCGTTGCAAATGTCATTATCCGTGATCCAGGAACGTTCCCATCCCATTAAACCGCGAGGACCAATTCTACGATCTTTCGTCGGGACTTGTCTGCAGGTCAGCCCCGCCCTCCGCGCTGCGGAGATCATCCGCAGAGTGAAACCGGTGAAGCATCGCCAGATGAGCGCACAAACAACTGCGCAGGGTCATCTTTAGCCCGGCGGCAACGCCCCGGGAATGGGAGCCGGGACGGCAATGGAGCACTGAAAGTGCTGAAAGTGCGATTTAGTCCCGGTGGCGGACTGTTTCAGAACAAACCGGAGATCAAGAATCCTGGATTGAGGGGTATGTTGCCCAAACTGGGATGGAGAGCCGCCTCTCCCTGGGTTGTCTCTACATCCTTGCTCCCAGAGGTCCTTTCGCTTCCTCTCCCTGCAAACGGCACCTTTTTCACATTCTTCCCGCGGTCTCTTCGCACTTTTTCCAACTCGTTCGTTAATACTAGATGGGGTTAGGGGTTTGGCCCCCGCCGGAGGCTTTGCCCGGGGGCTTCGTGCGCCCGCTGGCGGACTGGGCACGGAGAGACGATTCAGATTTCGCTCCGAAGGTGATTTCGGCAGCACACCCTGAGAAGGTTC
Source organism: uncultured Acidobacteriota bacterium (assembly GCA_963777605.1). Lineage (GTDB taxonomy): Bacteria > Acidobacteriota > UBA6911 > RPQK01 > JAPXNP01 > CAVZRV01. Next base: position 306,363 of record CAVZRV010000010.1, on the reverse strand, counting down.
ACTTCCGCCGGACAAGCTGCCCGGCCGCCATAGCAGGCAGAGCCGCCTGGATTAGTGTGCCTCCAGGAACCAGGAACCAGGAACCAGGAACCAGGAACTCATCCTGAATGAAGCTTCAGCTTAGCTCTCAGAAGGCGGTCGCTTTTCCTTGCCCGGGCAGGTAATATGCGATTTCGGAAAAGCCAAAGGGACCCCTTGATCGAGCCTGATTCTCGGGAGGTCTGCTGGAGGAAGGGTGTTGGGAAGATGAAGAGATGCTTGCTGTTGTGCTGGTTGGGAGCGTTGGCCGCACCGTCGATCGTGACCCCAGGATGGGCCCAGGACGACATCCTGGAACAGCTCCAGGATGTCGCCGTCATCGAGCAGAAGTTGATGGTTCCGATGCGTGACGGAGTGCGCCTCGCCACCGACGTCTACCGGCCGAGGACGGACACGCCCGTTCCGACGATCTTTTCCCGAACGCCTTACAATTTCAATGCCTGGCGAGATGGCAAGCTGAACACGCGCACCTACTCCGAGGCCTACACGGCCGTCACGCGCGGGTACGCATTTGTCGTCCAGAACGAGCGAGGCAGGTATTTTTCGGAAGGAGATTGGGACATCCTGGGAACTCCGACCAGCGACGGGTATGACGCCCTTACCTGGATTTCGAACCAGCCCTGGTCGAACGGGAAAGTCGGGACGCTCGGATGCTCGTCGACGGCCGAGTGGCAGATGGCGGTTGCCGCCCTCAACCATCCGGCACACGCGGCCATGGTCCCGATGGGATTCGGGGCCGGGGTCGGCCGAGTCGATCAATACTACGAACAGGGAAACTGGTACCGCGGTGGGGCCCAGCAGATGCTGTTTACGGTCTGGCTCTACAGCGTGCAGAACGATTTTCGGCCTACCTTTCCATCCAACATGACCCAGGAGGACCGGGTTCGAGTGTCGCGGTTCTTTGACCTTGCCCCTGAGATGCCCCGGGTGGATTGGTCGGAGGCCCTCCGCGATCTTCCGGTGCAGGACATCATCAAGAACGTTCAGGGTCCCAAGGGGATCTACGAGAAGATGATCCGCCGCAAGCCGAATGATCCGGCCTGGTATGAAGGCGGGTTGTACCACGACAATATGCCCTTCGGAGTGCCCTCGCTCTGGTTTATGTCCTGGTACGATGTCTCGATCAGCCCTAACCTGGCTCTGTTCAACCATGTGACGCACCATGCGACCGATCCCGAAGTGGCCGACAACCAGTTTGCGGTGGTCGCACCGACCGGCCACTGCGGCTACTGGCGTTCTACTGAGGACACCGTTGTCGGGGAACGCCACATGGGGGATGCCCGGCTTGACTATGATGACCTGATCTACGGGTGGTTCGACCGGTGGCTGAAGGGAGAGGACAACGGAATACTCGAGAAGACCCCGAAAGTGCAGTACTACACCATGGGATCAAATCGCTGGCAATCGTCGTCCACCTGGCCTCCGAAGGAAACCGAGATGGTGACCTACTACCTGGCGGGAGCGGGACATGCCAACAGCGTTTTCGGTGACGGCCGTCTAACCACCGGGAAGCCCGGGTCGGACAACCGATCGGACGGCTTCACCTACGATCCCTCGTTCCCGGTGCCGTCCCACGGAGGAAATGTCTGCTGCATGGGAAATGCTCTCGATGCAGGAGCCTACGACCAGCGCCAGTTGGAAACCCGGGATGACATCCTGGTCTACTCGACCGATCCGCTGAAGGAGGGGATCGAGGTGACCGGATCGGTGAAGATCACGCTCTATGTTTCTTCGGACGCCAGGGACACCGACTTCACCGTGAAGTTGATCGATGTCTACCCGGACGGGACCGCCTACAACCTGGATGAGACTATCCAGCGAGCGCGCTACCGGGAGGGGTACGATAAGGAAGTCTTCATGGAAGAGGGGAAAGTCTACCCGCTCGAGTTGAGTCCGTTGTCCACCAGCAACTATTTTGCACCGGGTCACCAGATCCGGATCGAAGTTTCCAGCAGCAATTTTCCCCGGTTCGAGCGCAACCTCAACACGGGAGGAAACAACTTCGACGAATCAGAGCCGGTGGTAGCCAGGAACCGTGTTCATCACTCGGCGGCTTATCCCTCCCAGGTTCGCTTGCCGATCCACCAAAGCGGATCAGGCAAGTGAAGCATGGGTTCCTGGTGCCTCGTTCCTGATTCCTCGTGGCGAGTAATCCAGGCAACCCTGCCTGGGATGGCGGCCGGGCAGCTTGCCCGGCGAATACAGTCTCGAACCGGAAATTTCGTCTGGATGATCTGGGCGAACTGGATGAATTGCCTGAATAGTCTCCTCAGCGCGGCGGGCATCACCCCAGAAACCAAGAACCAGAAACTTGCAACCCTGACTTCAGGGCAAGAACTTCTCCGGGATCGGCAGATCCGGGCGTTCACTCGTCCAGAAGATGCTCAGGATCCACCAGCGCTCCCCGTCGTTGAGGAGCTGAAAGCTGTTGATCCCGCGGGCGAACGGCTTGTCTGCCGGGTTACGGCGGGATTCGTAGGTGCTGAAAACCTGGGCGATCGGGCCGTACTGTTCGGCCACGCGGTGAACCTCTCTCTCAAAGAACCCTTTCTGTTGGAGGACCGGGCCGGAGAGAGTGATGTATTCCTCCGGTGTGATCGCTCGATATTGAACCTTCTCCTGGCCCAGCCGCTTGAATGTGGAGACCAGTTGGGCCTCGGGGAGGAACAGGGAACGAAACCGTTCCCAATTACGGCCTTCCCCGGCAGGACCCGAGATGGTCTCGTAGACGGCCTTCAGAATCGCGTCTTCGGACTCGACGTCGGAAGGATCTGCCGGATTCGACTGGGATAAGGCCGCCGAAGGGAGCAGGCACAGGGCCAGGAACAGCGTAGCTGTGACTTTTCGTTTCAAGAATTCATCCTCCTGTCCGGGAGAGATCCGCAGGGTGACCGGCGAATCCTCTCAACTAACGACCAGTCAGCGAGGTCAACCTTTAATGCATCCGATGGGCCTCAACTGTGCGACCTTTCGGGAAATCCCGGCTCCCTGACACGCGTCCACCACCTCCGAAACATCCTTGTACGCGTCGGAGATCTCTTCGGCCAGCGTTCTATTGCTGTGGCCAATCACGAAAATCCCCTTGCTCTCCAGTTCACGGCTGATATCCCGGCCGCGTGCCGCCTTTATCGCCTTGTGGCGGCTCATGGCCCGGCCTGCGCCGTGACAGGTACTTCCGAAAGTCTCCTCCATTGCCTGGCTGGTGCCGACCAGGACGTAGGAGTAACGACCCATGTCACCCGGTACGAGGACGGGTTGCCCGACCGACCGGTAGCGTTCCGGGATCTCGCGCTCACCGGGACCGAACGCCCGCGTGGCGCCCTTGCGATGGACGCAGAGCATGCGATTCTTCCCGCTAACCTCGTGCTGTTCGAACTTCGCGATGTTGTGGGCGACCTCGTAGACGGTGCGCGCGCCGAGATCGCGCGGCGAGATTGAGAGGGCCCTGAGGAACGACTCGCGGACCCGCTGGGCGATGACCTCGCGGTTTGCGAATGCGTAGTTGATGGCGCAGCGCATGGCACCCAGGTACGCCTGTCCCTCTTCGGATTGGACTGGTGCACAAGCCAGTTGGCGGTCGGGCAATTCGATTCCGTATTTTCGGGCCGCCTTGTCCATGAGCGCGAGAAAATCATCGCAGACCTGGTACCCGAAACCGCGGGAGCCGCAGTGAATGATCACCGTGACCTGGTCTTCCTGCAGGCCCAGGACCTGTGCTGCGTCCCGATCGTAGATCTCGGCAACGTAGCCCACTTCCAGAAAATGGTTGCCAGATCCGAGCGTGCCGAGTTGGGCAAAACCCCGTTCCCACGCCCGTTCCGAGACTTGCCCGGGATCGGCCTGCCGGATGCAGCCGCATTCTTCGATGAGGTCAAGGTCAGCGCGCTCGCCGAGTCCGTTCTTGACTGCCCAGCCGGCTCCTTCCTGGACCACGTGCTCGAGTTCTTTCCGGCTCACCTTTTGCGGCACCGAGGCGCCGACGCCGGTCGGAATCTGGATGTAGAGGTCCTGCATCAGAGCCTTGATCTTCGGTTTGACGGCACTGAGTTCCAGGTGGGTTGCCATGAGGCGGACGCCGCAGTTGATGTCGTAGCCGACTCCGCCCGGGGAGATCACCCCCTCGTCGGGATCGAATGCGGCCACGCCTCCAATCGGGAAGCCGTATCCCCAGTGGATATCCGGCATGGCGAGCGACGCCTTCACGATGCCGGGCAGGTGAGCGACGTTCATCGCCTGTTGAGGAGCATTGTCCGAGAGGATGGCATCGACCATTTGCTCGGTCGCGTAAATCCTGGCCGGAACACGCATCCCGCCCCGGGGAGGAATTTCCCAGCAGAAGTCAGTCCGCTTGACGAGGGTTATGTCTGCCATGGCTGCCTCACAGATCAAAGATTACTCTAGCCTGAAACCCGCGATCAGTCGCGATGATACTGAGTCCATGATAGGTAACGGCTTTGATTTCGGCGAAGACGGAGTGGCGACCAGGGGCAATCGCCTCTCCTTGAATGTCCGCGCGCAGGGACCGCTCGTTAATCTCTTTGACTCGAAAGCCGCCAAACACTCTGGCTCTGGTGATGTGCCGATAGTTGAGTTCCGAGAGCCAGCGAACCATCAAGTCCTCCAGGTCGGATCCTTCCACTGCCATCGATTCCTGCTCGACGGGTCGAACCACATCCATGTCGAGGATCAGGTTGAACATCGCCCATGCCGTCCGCTCGAAAAGTTCGGAGAGATTTCCGGCGGAGACGACAATGCCTGCGTCAGCCGTGTGATCGAGTTCTTCCAGCCAGGATGGTTGCTTCATTTTCATGTGCCCCTGCAATCCCAGTATCGACCGGCCAGGAACTGATTTCAATCAAGGGCCAGGGGTCAGGGAAAGCCGCGCCCGGTTGGGCGGCCGATTGTGGAGAGGCAAAGATATCCATTTCATCAGAAGCCCCACGGTCCCGTCGCGGTCTCAAGAACCGGGAAAATGGGACCCAAAGGACCGCTGGGACCTCAAGACAGAGATCCGAGAGGTCCGGTCAGTCGATTAGTTTGTGAGTGTCTCGGGAGGCAATCCAGATCCACATCATGTACCAGAAGGACAGGATTGAGAGAACCTCGAGCGTGATGAAGACAAAGGGATTCGAAAGGAAACTAGACACCATCGACGCCGCGTGGGGTGCTCGAGTGGAGAGTGCCCTCCAACCCATCATGAGAACGAAGACTACCATCAGCGGGACGCTCGGCCCGAGCCGCCGGCTCAACACGAGCTTAGTGAAGAGCATAAAGGATCCAAGAGAAAGCAATCCCAACCAGAATGCGATAACTGGAAGCAGGCGCTCAACAGCGACATGTAGATTCAGGATTAAGACAGCTGAGAGGTAGCAGCAAGTGAGAATTATCCCGTTCGTAACGAATTTTGCAGTGACTACTGCTTTGTCCGAAACAGGAAGCGTACGAAGCCAGAGAAAGGTTCCCTTAGCCCGCTCCATGTAAGAAAGCCACTCTGTCGAGGCCATCATTAGAGCAACATTGAGCATAGAAATGATTACAAGACCTTGCGTGTAGGTTTCCGGAGATCTCATTTGGAACGCAAATATAGCGATTCCTGAAATTCCTGCCGTTGATATAGACAATTCAAGGCGGTGTATGAATAGTTCCTTGGCAATCAGAATGAATACGTGTCTCATGAATCAGGACTCGTTCTTGGTTAGAAAATATATCTGTTTTAAGCTGATCGTCTCAGCCGTGATGAAACATTCTGGACATTGCCTCTCTATCATTGGTTTTGCCGATTCGGGGGCCAGCAACAGAAGGTCCCCATCCTGATTGTGAGACGCTAGAAGGGCCAGCTCTGAGACCTTGCTCTTGGAGGCAGCTCCGGAAATAACTCGAAAAAGCCTCAGCCCAGGAAGTTCAGTGGTCGCGAGGTCGAATACGATTCGTCCTGCACGGATAATCTTGACGTGACTAGCCATGGTCTCGATGTCCTCAAAGAGATGTGATGAGATGATGGCACACGCGCTCTTTGCCTTGATCAGTTGACGAATATAATGCTGAAGGTCGACACGGGCATCGGGATCCAAGCCTGCTGTAGGCTCATCCAAGAGCAAGAGTTCTGAACCGTGTGCCAACCCAACAAGCAGTTGCAGTTTCGTGCGCATGCCCTTTGACAGATTCCCAACCTTCTTAATCCCGTCGAGTTGGAATCGTTGTTGCCAATCTGACACAAATCTGCTGTCCCACTGTGCGTATATCTTGGAACATAGAAGGAGAGTCTGAGCGACTGTCACGGAGTCGTACATGCGGCTCTGCTCCGGTACGTATCCGACGCGTTCGCGGATCTTCCAGTTTCGACGGGTGAGGGGCGTGTCATCCCAACTAGCCTTCCCTTCATCAGGCGTAAGTTGCCCCGCGATGCAGTTCATCAGCGTGGACTTGCCCGCCCCGTTTGGCCCAAGCAGACCGCAGGCTGTCCCGGGGGTTAGCTCGAAGTTGATCGGTCCAAGTTGGAATTTCGGAAATCGCTTGACCAGATCTGAGATTCGAAGTGTGGCCATTATCGTTGGTCCTCATGAAGCAGTCGAATCGCCGATAGGATGTTCGCCTTTCCAGTTAGACGGGACACGATTTTCCCGTTGGCGTCAAGTCTGAGTAGCGTAGGCAGCGTGGTTACCCCAATTTCGCGGAGTACGGGCTTTTCAACACGCACGATCGGCCACCGAATCCCCAGCTTGATTCGGTAATAGCGCAAATAGGGGAGAGAGTGAGAGCTGATTCCGACCAGTTTCTCAGAGCGCGGAATCTCTGAGATGAGATCCCGGCAATTTGTGCAGAAGACACTGAAAACTAGAAGGGATTTGTTTCCCATGACTTGAGTGCACTCCCTGGAGTTCCCGTCAAGATCAACGCACATAATTCCAGAGAGATTCTCCCGGTCTGGTGGGTGAGGATGGATCAGGGCTCCCGCTGATGCGAGCACGGCCAATGTCACGCCCAAAGCCAGAAATGCGGCGCGGTGGTCCAGCCTCTTCCACTTGGATCGTAATTTAGGTTCCATAATTCCGAATTATCTTTGCGGTCGTCTCGAGTCCAGCCGAAGCAAGAATGAGAAGAGCAGAAGTCTTCGCAAGTCCAACGGTGCCTCTCCAACTTCCATAATCCGGAGGGGTAGGGCTTATAAGAGAGCGGAACAGCCACCAGCCTGCGGATTCACCTACGGTCGCTGCCATGCAGATTCCCAGAAATTCAAGCGGCAGGTAGAGGACGAGATAGCCGGCTTCTTGAATGCCCAGCGCAGCAATCGTAGGTAAATTGAATCCTAAGAATAGACCGTTCCAGATCACGATGGCGATGGACATCGTCCCAAAAGTAACGGCGCCTACTACTGCGAGACTGACTAGGAAAAGGTTATTCAGAGAAATTCTTACAAAGTCTTGGAGCGCGGTTGAGAATCCCATCCACTTAGGTTCTTGTATCGTGAAGAGACCTGCGGAATCCCATCCAAGCACTATCCCCAGAAAAACTGCGGCGCCGAGAATTGAGATGTTAATTAGGACCAAATTACGGAGGTCTTTCATGTTCTCCTCAAGTCGTGAGGACAATCATCCCGAAGACTCCGATTGAGGTGGCAATCGAGGCTGTTCGGGAACACTGGTTAACACTTCGATACGAATTGGCGATCAAAATTGCCAGCCAACCATCGAAAAGGATGCCTAAATTCGTGATCAAGAGGATAGTTGGCGTTGCTCGGACGCTGATCATAAAATCTTGAATAGTGGAACGAATATCTTCATTCGAGATTGGGCCGACGGCCTTCATTGCGGGAGGATCAAAGGCGAGAGCTAGTAAGAGCACTGAAAGCAGATAGGGTAAAAGACTATAGAAACTTAGTCCGGTGAATTCGAAGAAGCGATCCAACTTCTTCGGTTGCCGGGCAAGGATATCGACACAGGCCACAATGGTAGCTGCGAAAATTGGCATAAGGACATAACCTGCTGCTCCAAAGAAATCCATCACATAGATCCATTTAGCTGATATTAGGACTGCCAGCCGATCGCCAAGGTCTGTTTCAACTTGATGTGTGAGTTTGTTGTGAATAACACAGAAGGAGAACCAATGCAGAAGGAAGCAGAGAAGGGGACCCGCGGCTGCGACTATCCAATTTGGCCTTAGACTAAGCTTTGATTCGAAGTAGTGCCAAGGTTCAAATACGAATGTAAGCTTCACAGAACCCCTTCAATCCATTAGAGGGCAGAGGATACTACACAGCCGATACCGGCTACTCCTGTGAAGGACATGGCACACATGATCCCTGTGCCAACACTCCAAACGCCCAATTCGAAGTCAGACATGCCCATCTTGGCGTATGCGTAGCCCCAGTCAGCGCTGACTGGCACGGCTGCTGGGGCTGCCATCAGGAATGGCAGGATTAGTAGGACGAGTAACGCGATGACCTTTCTTCTCACTTCACACCTCCTGTTTGGGTTTCTGTTCGTGTCCCCTGGCCGGGGCACTGTCAACCGGCTGTTATCGCAGGTCCCGTTCCAATTCTTGAAGATTTCATAAGACATTAATTTCATGGGACTTGTTCGAGTTGGAGGGATTTCGGAAGGAAAAAAGTCAAGGTGGGGCATGAGAAATAGTCCAACTCTGGTTTGACTTTTCGAAATCTGACGGGAGGAGGCACGGGAGATTGGGCTAGCGCGGTTGGGCTGGTTGTCGGCAACTTGCAGGATTTGTTTCAGTTGGCTTCTCGGAACCCGTGAAGGGCCGTGGTCACGATTGCCTTCCGGACGGCAACCTCATCGCGTGCCCGACTTTGCGGCCAAGTCCATGATCAGGATTCCGTATCCCACTCCGGCCTCGTCTTTTGACATGGCCAACTGAAAGGCCATGAACCGGCCGTCTGGGCTGATCGTGGGGTTGGATGCCTTGTACCCGTCGTAATCGGTGAAGTGCGTAAGACGCTGGTAATCCGCGCCCATGCTGTCGAGGCGGAGTTTCCAGATGTCGACGTAGTGATCTCCCCTTGGGTTCTGCCGGTCGGATTCGACCGTGGTGTACTGGCCATCGGGGAAGATTCCCTCGGGCTCGTCATAGACTCCGGGGGACGCCGTGTAGTTGGTCGTCCTGCCCGAGGCAAGGTCAACTCCCATGACGTCTGCCTTGGTTTCGGGTTGGTAACAGGAATAGATCAGTTCAGCGTCGTCTCGACGAAAGTCCTGGGCTTCCAGCCAGCAGTGGGGCCACTTGTCCTGGTGCACCAGTCTGATGTTGACCAGGTGCGGTCCACTGGAATCGCTAAGGACCTCTCCGGTCATCAGTCGCGAGACGCCCTCAGGTATACGATCCGGGTACTGGCTGGAACTCTCGGACCAGGCAATGGTTGGAGAAGTCTTTGATGTGGCGATCCCCTCGTTGAGTCTCCGGTTGAGGCTGACCGGAGGTCGTTGACGATTCCTGTCCAGAAACCAGAGGGCCGCGCGGTTCCATCGGGCCTGCTGGGGGTCGGTGGACTCAACGGGCCCGATCAGGATGTAATCACCGGTGGGGAGGTAGTGAACCCGGAAGAAGCCTGCGTTCTTAAAGGTACAGGTCAGGCATTTGATCGATCCGGTTGCGACCTCGACCTCGAACGCGTCGCCCAGCGTTCGATGGACGAACGCGACTCGCGTTCCGTCCGGGGACCAGACGGCACGCTCGCCGAACTGAGTCAGGATGCGGATATTGGACGGCAAATCGTCGAGCGGACTCCGTTGCTGCGCCACGACCGGGACCGAAGGCGCCAACGACAGCACGAATAGATAGAGGAAGGCTCGACCCACCGGAGGAACTCGATCGATCCGCGAGGGAAACATGTTCACTGATTACTGCAAGGAACGGCGGGAGTCAACCATGCCGGATGGACTGGGTTATAGTTAGTCCAATGGAACTTACCGGAAAATCCGCTCTGATTACGGGAGGGAGTGCGGGAATCGGTCTGGCGATTGCGCGTCGCCTTGGCCTTGACGGTGCGAAGGTCGCGATTTGTGGCAGAAGCGTGGGGAGACTCACCGACGCCGCCCGTGACCTGGCCTCGGCTGGAGTCGACGTGCTCACTGTTCCCTGTGACGTTTGCAAGCCAGTCGACATCGATAACTTCGTTGGCCGCGTTGTCGAACGCTTCGGCCAGATCGACATTCTCGTCAACAACGCAGGCTCGACTGGCCCGACGCCGCTGGATCGCCCTGACGACGCAGCCTGGCGCGACATCCTGGCAGCCAACCTGGACGCTCCGTACTACCTGACCACTCGGGTGCTGGCACACATGCCGGACGGCGGTCGCATGATCTACATCTCGTCGGTCACCGGTAAGTTTGGAGCTCCCGGGTCGGCCGGTTACAGCGCAGCCAAGCACGGGCTGATCGGACTCGTCCGGACCGCGGCGCTGGAATTGGCGCCCCGGAAGATCACCGCGAATGCTCTTTGCCCGGGTTGGGTTGAGACGGAAATGGCGAAGTCGGTCATGGAGCGCCTTGCCGAGGAATCCGGCAGAACCTACACGGAGTTTCGAGAAGCGGCCTTGCGTCACGTTCCGCTCAATAGCATGATCGAGCCTGAAGAGGTTGCCGGGCTGGTGCGCTTCCTGGTTTCCGAGGAGGCGAGGAACATCACGGGGCAGGCCTATAACATCTGTGGTGGGCAAGTCATGCATTAGAGGAGGAGTGATGGGGAAACTGAATCGCCGGGATTTCGTGAGGGCCGCGATGGCGGGAGGAGTTGCCCTCGGAACACCTGTTTTTGGCCGGGCTGAAGGGCGGGTGATGTCCACCGCTTTGATCGGCACAGGCTGGTGGGGAATGAATATCCTGGGATCGGCGATTGCAGCCGGCCGAAGCCGCGTCGTGGCTATGTGTGACGTCGATGAACGTCAGCTCAAACCAGGACTCGAGAAGGTCACTCAACTCACCGGAAGCGCACCGCGGTCGTATCGCGATTTCCGGGAACTGTTGAAGGAGCAGAAACCCGAGGTCGTCATCGTCGCGACTCCTGACCACTGGCATCCGCTGATCACGATTGCGGCAGTGGAAAGCGGTGCCCACGTCTACGTGGAGAAACCGATCGGTCACACGATTCTGGAAGGCCGGGCCATGGTCAAGGCCGCCCGAAAGGCCGGCCGGACGGTCCAGGTCGGAACCCACAGGCGGGTTTCTCCCCACAACATATCCGGGATGGAGTTCCTGAAATCCGGCAGAGTCGGCCGGGTCAGCCTGGTTCGGGCCTTCGTCTACAACGGCCGGGATTCCGCAGGGGAAGCCCAGGCGGACCGCGACGCGCCGGCAGGGTTGGACTGGGACATGTGGTGCGGCCCTGCTCCCTATCGCCGCTTCAATCCCCAAATCCATCCCCGGGGCTTTCGCAATTTTCTCGACTATGCCAACGGTACTCTCGGCGATTGGGGAATTCACTGGCTGGACCAGATCCTCTGGTGGACCGAGCAGAAATTCCCCTCGCGCATCTATTCAACGGGAGGTCGCCACATCCTGCGGGATGCCTCCGATGCTCCCGACACGCAGGTGGCAACCTTCGATTTCGATGGGTTTACGGTCGAGTGGGAACATCGGATGTTCGGAGGCAATCCGGAGCAGCCGCATCAATTCGGATGTTTCTTCTACGGGACCGAAGGTGTCTTCCACATGGGGTGGCTGGACGGCTGGACCTTTTATCCGCGTAAGAAGGGAGAGCCTCCGGTTCACCGGGAACCGCGGCTTCATGAACCCGATCAGCAGAATATCCCGGAACTCTGGGCCGATTTTATCGATTCGATCGATACCGGTCGGACCCCGGTTTGCGACATTGAAATCGGGCACCGCTCGACGACCATGAGCCTCCTGGGAATGCTGTCGCTGAAGCTTGGCCGGAGTGTGAATTGGGACGGCAGTAGCGAGCGGGTACCGGGTGACGACGAGGCCAACCGGTTGCTGCGTCGGGACTATCGATCTCCGTGGGAGTATCCGGAGGTCTAGCCGGGCCGGGTGCGCCGGCTTCCAGTCGGTTCGGTGCGACAAGGATGAACCGGCCGGGGAGATTTGACCGCGGCTGCAGCTTCAGGAACCTTGACCGGAAGGTCGGGACGATGTGGATGATCCGTTTGTGCAAGGTGGTCCCCCTCGCGGTCGTGACATCGGCCGCCGCAGTCGTTTTCCTGGTCCCTGGGATCGTGCAGGCGGCCAACATCCGGCTGGATTACCTTCCACCACAGGGGCCGAGAGAGATCGAGGTCCATGCATTCCTGCAACGTTCAAAGTTGCTCAATGACATCTCCCAGGCCGTCACAATGAGCACGGATCTGCCGGTGTCGGTCACGATCCGGCTGGGTTCGATGGGACCCTACTACGATCCCTTGGCGAGGACGATCTCGATCCCCTATGCCATGCAACTTCTGCCGGAGTCCGGGACTCCCAGCCCGGAGTCTGCCGAACGGGACCACCTTTACGAAGGCGCGATCACGTTCGTTATCTGTCACGAGATTGGGCATGCCCTTATCGATCTGTTCAAGCTGAGCTCGGGAGACCGGTCGGAAGAAGACCTGGCCGACGCGTTGGCCTTGTACCTGTCGGTCAACCTGCTCGGGAGAAGAGAAGCGGTTCTCGAAGCCCTGGCGGAGCAGAATGTGGAACCACCTCAACAATCTTCCGGAGAGCCGGCGCGCGGCGCGTTGAACCCCGCGCGGCGCGAGTCTTTGATCTGCCATCTTGAGGGGGCGCAGGCAAAGCAGGGGGCCGGGATCGAAGGGGCGGTCGCTGATGCGCGCCACAGAGAGTGCTCCGAAGCCTATGCCGGGTTGGCAGAGATGGTTGAGCGGCTCCTCGAGCCGCATCGGAAGTCCCCGTGAAGCCTCTCTTCCGCCTTTTATCCGGCGAGTTGGGCAGTCCTCGTCCCGGGGAGGGGAAGCCCCCGGTATGGTAGAATCCGGCCTTGAATATGGGAGTCAAACCGGACCATTGGATCGTCGAGATGGCAAGGGAACAGGGGATGATCGAGCCCTTTGTGGACACGCTCGTGAAGGCCGGCTCGATCTCTTTCGGACCATCCTCGTACGGATACGATTTCCGGGTCGATCGTCAGTTCAAGATCTTCCGCGGCAACGGTTCCGACGTTGTTGATCCCAAGGGGGTTGACGGAGGCCTGTTCGAGGACTTCGAGGGCGACTCCTGCATTGTCCCGGCCGGCTCTTTCCTCTTGGCGAAGTCGGTCGAATACTTTCGGATACCTCGCGATATTTTGACCCTTTGCAGCGGCAAGTCGACCTACGCCCGTTGCGGAATCCTGGTGAACGTCACGCCGTTCGAGCCTGAGTGGGAGGGACACGTGACGATGGCGATTTCAAACACGGGCCCGTCACCGGTCCGGCTCTACGCTGGAGAAGGCATCGCCCAGCTCGTTTTCTTTTCTGCGGACGAGATCTGCACTGTCTCTTACCGTGACCGCAGGGGGAAATACCAGGCGCAGAAAGGCATAGTGCTTTCGAAAGTCGACAGCGAGCGGGAGTGATGCCGAAGATGAAACGCACCGCGTTGGCTGTCGTCATGGTGGTTGGGCTTTGCGGGTGCGGGTACCGGGTGGCTTCAAAGAACCGGTTGCCACAGCCGATTCACACCATCGACGTCGAGCCGCTTAAGAATCAGACAACGACCTACAAGGTCGAGCAGATCCTGACGCGGGCGCTTGTTTCCGAACTCGTTGAGCGGACCAATTACGACGTCGTCAGTGGCAATTCGCAGGCGGATGCCGTTCTCAAAGGGCGGGTCATCCGGGTGACGGCCAACCCGGTGACGTTTGCCCGCACGGCATTTGCTTCGACCGTGCTGGTTACGGTCTACGCCGGCATCGAACTCACTGACCGGCGGACGGGTGCGGTCCTCTTCAAGAACGACCAGTACATCTTTCGTGAACAATACATTGTGAACGTCGATGTAGAGAACTTCTTCTCCGAAATGAATCCCGCTCTTCAACGGATTGCCAACGATTTCGCCGAGAGTGTCGTCGTTTCGATTCTCGAGGGTTTCTAGCAAGGATTGCTGTGGACTTCTCCGACTTCGTCAAATCAACCGCCGATCCGGAAACAGTCTACCTGTTGATGACCGACCAGACTTATCTCAGGGATCGTGTCCTGGAGCATTGCAGGTCGCAAATCGACGAGTCGGCCCGGACATTCGACTGGTCTGATCATGACATTGAGAGTGAAGGGACCGAGGCGGTCGTGTCGAGGGCCCGCACTCTCCCCTGGATGAGCCCCCGTCGCTGGATCTTTGTCAGGAGCGGGGAAAAGGGGGACAGTGAGCTTAAGGCCTACCTCGAGAAACCATCCGATCGCACCGTAATGGTCCTGGCGTGCAGCCGCAAGGCGGCCGGATGGCCCAAGAAACTCCCCGTTGTCAGTCTGGACACCGGCAAAGGTGTCCGGAGTTGGCTTTCTGGCAAGGCCCGTAAAGAGGGCTTTGCAATTGCTCCGGATGCCTCCAGCCTTCTCATTGAGTTGGTCGGAGAAGATCTCCAGCAGTTGGAGATGGAATTGGAAAAGCTGATCCTGTGGGAGTGGGAAAGTAAGAAGATTACCGTCGACTCGGTGTTCAAGCTGGCGGTAGCGGGTCGAGAACACGAGGTTTTCGATCTGATCGGCGCCCTGGCGAACCGGGATCGAATCCGGGCTCTTCACCTGCTTCAGAGCCTGTTCGACTCCGGGGTTCGGGAGCCCCAGCTACTCTCCTTGTTGTACTGGAGCTTCAAACGGGTTCTGGTTCTGAAGGAACGGCTTGATCGGCGGAAAAACTTCATGAACTCGATCAAGGAGTTGAAGCTGTGGAGCTTCAAGGGGCGGGAAAGGGAGATCCGGAGCTATTCCCGGGAACGGTTGGTCGATCTCCTGCTCCGTCTCAGGGAATCGGAGCGGCTGGTGAAGACTTCCGGTGCCCTGGGCCGGATCCACCTTGAACGGGTCATCATTGACACCTGAGGACGGAGATCCCTATAATTTCTCTCTTTACGAATTTGCGCATTTAGTTGTTCCTAAGATTCAGGAGTATTCTGTTATGCCGAATATTGAGTCGGCCATCAAGCGAATGCGGCAGGACCGGAAACGGCGCCAGGCCAATCGCAGCAAGCGGTCGAGGATGAGGACTGAGATCAAGAAGTTCCGGAGCCTGGTTTCGGAGAACAAGGCGGACGAGGCTCGGGCACTACTTCCCACGGTCTTCTCAATCATCGACAAGACGGCCCAGAAAGGCGTGATACATGCCAATGCCGCCGCGCGTTACAAGTCTCGCTTGACCAAGTCCCTCGAATAGCGTTCGGGAGTTCTCGCATTGAGAAAACTCCTCCTGCCTGACCGGGGAGCCGAGATCCTGTTCGACGTTCGAGACGAGAATATTCGGCTCCTGGAATCCCTTTTTGACGTTCGAATCAGCGCCCGCGGTTCGCGCGTGTCAATTGAGGGTACCGAGGATGGTGTGGAGAGAGTCGAGCAAATCCTCGCCGATTTCTCCACTCTGGTTAACGAGGGCGTTCAATTCTCCAACGGGGAGTTGCGTAATGCCTTCCGACAGATTGCCCAGCATTCTGCCGAAAGCCTTCACAAGCTTTTCACGGGTCGAATGTCGATCCGGACTCCAATCCGCGAGGTCGTTCCCCGGTCTCTGAACCAGGATGTCTACCTGCGTTCGATTGAAAGCCATGACCTGGTTTTCGGCATCGGACCGGCGGGGACGGGAAAGACCTATCTGGCAGTGGCCATGGCCGTCTCCATGCTCCAGAGCAAGGCGGTCCGGCGAATCATCCTGGCCCGTCCTGCGGTCGAGGCGGGCGAGAAACTGGGCTTTCTTCCCGGCGACTTGCAGGAGAAGGTTAATCCGTATCTGCGGCCCCTCTACGACGCCCTTTACGACATGCTGGACGCCGAGAAGGTGGAGAAGTTTCTCGAACGCGGAATTATCGAGGTCGCTCCAATCGCCTTTATGCGTGGCCGGACCCTCAGCGACTCGTTCATCATCCTGGATGAGGCTCAGAACGCAACCAGCGAGCAGATGAAGATGTTCTTGACCCGGATTGGGATCAACTCCAAGACGGTCGTGACGGGAGACATCACCCAAATCGATCTGCCGGCAGGGCAGAAATCGGGGCTGGTGGAATCCTCTCGCATTCTTCAACACATCGAAGCGATCTCGTTTTGTTACTTCGACCATCGTGACGTCGTGCGGCACCATTTGGTTCAGTTGATCATCCAGGCCTACGAGGGTGCCCGTGAGTGACTCGACGAGGGCGAGAGTCAAGTCTCCAGAAGGTAGCAGGCACGTCGTTCTGCTTTGCGGAGGACGATCCGCAGAACACGAGGTTTCACTGCTTTCGGCAGCCTCCGTGATCAGTCATCTCGATCGTTCTCGATTCCAGGTATCAGTGCTTGGAATCCGGAAGGATGGTTCAACGATGTCGGCCGACGAACTCCGGCGCGGCCTCGACCCGGCAGGCGCCCTGGCTCCGTCTGAATTTCCCGATGCGGTGGGCTGGGTGTCGTTTTTGGAAAACTGTTCCTCTGAAGAGACGGTTGTCTTCCCGGTGCTGCACGGACCTTACGGTGAAGACGGAACCGTTCAGGGGGCACTCGAGGTGCTGGACCTGCCGTACGTGGGGGCGTCGGTCGGAGGGTCGGCCTTGGGCATGAACAAGATGCACTGCAAGCAGATCCTGGCTGCTGCCGGGTTGCCTGTGGTTCCGGGCCGCTGTATTGATCGTGCCGAATGGTCTTCTTCTCCGCAAGCCCTGCTGGCCGAGGTGGCGCGGCTATTCCCCTATCCGGTGTTCGTCAAGCCGGTCAACCTGGGATCTTCTGTTGGGATCTCCCGGTGTACGGCGCCCGACAGGCTGGAAAACGCCATCGACGAGGCGTTGGCCTTCGACGACTGGGTCATCGTAGAGCAGGGAATCGACGCTCGTGAGATCGAGGTTTCTGTTCTGGGATCGTTTTCCCCGACGGTTTCGGTGCCGGGTGAGATCCGGCCCTCCGACGTCTTTTACAGCTACGAGGCCAAGTATCTTTCGGAGGCATCGGAGTTGATAATTCCGGCTCCTTTGGAATCGGCGGAAATCGCGCGGGTCCAGGGGCTTGCCGTGGAGGCCTTCCGGGCACTGCACCTCGAGGGGATGGCGCGAGTCGATTTTCTGATGGATCGTAACAGCCGGGAACTCTGGATAAACGAGCCGAACACTATTCCCGGGTTCACGAAGATCAGCATGTACCCCAAGTTGTGGGAGGCTTCGGGTCTCCCGTACCGGGAACTCCTTTCCCGGTTGATCGACCTCGGACTGACCCGGCATTTGCGCCGCAAATCTTTGAAAATCGACCGTTTTGGCACTGCCGAAGTTTCTTGAAACGGCTAGGTGGATCTGCTAAAGTGAAATTTAGTTAGCATGCTGGATTCCACAATCCTCAGACGAATAAATCACACCGTTTTTTTAATCACATTTTCCAAGGAGGTAGGGACTATGGATGAAAGGGCGGCAAAGGACTATCTGCTCAAAACTGACGATCATTTCCGCCAACTGTTTGATGAGCATCAGCAGTTTGAGCGGAAACTGGGCGAGTTTTCAGAAAAGCCCTTTCTGAGTATGGATGAACAGGTTGAGGAGACGGTGATTAAGAAGAAGAAGCTCGCGTTGAAGGATCAAATGCAGACCCTGATTCACGAAGTGCAGATTCAGAAATCCGTCAACTAGGTGCTCTTGTATCTGCCTGCCGGCGGATTCGTGCCCCGGCAGGCTTTTTCTTTTACCAGCATGCGATTTGTACGTGAAGGCTACCTCTTTTCACTTCCTCTTTTTGCACTTGCAGTCGTCTGCCTGGTTGCCGGTGTGGTTTGGGCAGGGGTAATCCTCCTGGTCCTGGGGGGATTCGTCGCCTTTTTCTTCCGGGATCCCGAACGCCGGATACCCGCCGATCCGGACGCGATCGTCAGTCCGGCCGACGGCAAGGTGATCCGAATCCGCACCGAGGGAGACCGGCCCGTCATCTGCATCTTCCTCTCGGTTTTCAACGTGCATGTGAACCGTTCCCCTGTCGATGGGAAGGTGGAGCGAAGCGAGCATCGCAAGGGGAAGTTCCACCTGGCGTTTGACGATCGTGCCTCGGTAGAGAATGAACAGCACGTTTTCACCATCGGCGACGTCACCTTTGCCTTGATCGCCGGATTGGTCGCCCGCCGGATTATCCCCTGGAAATCGGTGGGAGATTCGGTTCGGTGCGGTGATAGAATAGCGCTCATACGTTTCGGTAGTCGGGTTGACCTAATTGTGCCCGCCAACGCAGAGATGGTTGTTTCTGAGGGTGATCGGGTTCGAGGTGGAACCTCCATTCTCGCCAGGCGGAAAGGTGGCCGGTGACAGTCCAGGACGGAATGAATCAAGGTCCGGAAGCTGAACCGATTCGACGGCGGCTGCGTCGCCCCAGGAGGTCGATTTATCTCCTTCCTTCGTTTTTCACGGTCGGGAACATCTTTGCCGGCTTCTTCGCGGTGATCTCAACCTTGCACGGGAACTTCGAAAACGCCTCAGTTGCGATTGGAATTGCGGTGGTTCTCGACGGTCTGGACGGCCGTATCGCTCGGATGACTGGCGCAACTTCAGACTTCGGTGTTCAACTCGATTCCCTCGCCGACGTGATCAGCTTCGGAATCGCCCCCGCGCTTTTGATCTACTCGTGGGGATTCGGAGACTTGGGAAACCTGGCTCGGCTCTCGGCATTCTTCTTTCTCATTTGCGGAGCCATTCGCCTGGCCCGATTCAACGTTCAGGTGCAGGAGCTCAAGCACTTCGCCGGCTTGCCCATCCCGGCCGGGGCCGGCTTTATCGCCGCTGTCGTACACATGTTCAAGGCTGCCCCCGAGAGCATCGCGGCCGAGTATTCCCTTGTGGCAGTGACCTACTGCCTGGGCCTGTTGATGGTCTCGACTCTTCGCTACCCTTCTCCGAAGCGGTTGCACCTGGGGAAGGGGAAGTCCCATTTGACGGTTCTTCTCCTCGCACTCCTCGTGGCCGGGGTTATCTGGTACTCCGAAGAAGTGCTCATGGTGGTATCGGCCGTCTATGTCCTGAGCGGAGTGACTCTGCGTGGCTACCAGATGATTCGCTACCGGATGCGCAAGGATCCCGAGGGCCTGGCGGCAAGCCGGGCAGAATCGGACTGAGACTGGACGGAGATCATGCTGCAAAGCTGCTCCGCCCTCACGCTTCGAACCTATCCCTTCGGTGAGGCCAACAAGGTCGCCGTTTTCCTGAGTCCGGAAGTCGGTCAGTTGCGAGGGGTTGCCTACGGTGCAGCCCGGTCGAAGAGCCGTTTCGGATCCGGGCTTGAACCTCTGTC
Organism: uncultured Acidobacteriota bacterium; assembly: GCA_963777605.1. Taxonomy (GTDB): domain Bacteria; phylum Acidobacteriota; class UBA6911; order RPQK01; family JAPXNP01; genus CAVZRV01. The sequence goes on along the minus strand of CAVZRV010000010.1, from coordinate 286,946 downwards.
ACAAGTTCGTCTCAGCTACCGGAGACGAGAGAATCAGGAGTTGGCTGTCATAGAGAATTGTGAGATCATACGACCTTCACCAGCATACCGGCTGGACTGGGCGCAAAGTCTTTACTTTGGATACTTTGCCGAGTTGTTGGTGGAGTTTTCGCGGGAGCAGGCTCCGAATGAGCGTCTCTTTCGATTGGCCCTTGCAGTCATCGATGCGTCGGAGTCGGTATCGATTCAGTTGCTCGCGCGCTACTTTGAGTACTGGTTGCTCCGGCTCGAAGGTGTCTTGCCGGGCCTGGAGGAAATCCTTCCGGCGGACGTGGCGACCCGGGCTGCCGTGTTCTTGAAGTTGCCGCCGTCACAGCTGGAAGATGAGCGATTGCTGGAGGCAGACCTGGACTGCTTGGAACGGGCTGCCGAGAAACTGATAGAATCTCAGCTTGAAAAGCCACTCAAGGCAAAGAGGATGCTGAGGGATTTACTGTAAACGGTCTTCCCGGCGGCAAGCCTGAACCGGGGGCAACGAAAGCGGTTGGGTGTTGCCTGGTAGCTGGAATGTTTTTGGGTTCCGGCGGACCGTGGTAAGCGGGCGACCAGACGGGACGCCAAAGACGACAATTTCGAAATGAAACTTCTGGACAATTCGGTCTAGGATACTCACCTGAGGTGCCGCCTGATCCAGGCGGGGCTCTCCTGAGCACATCCTTTCCCGGGGTGCGGCCCATTCCATCGGCAAAGAGACCGGGCTCAGGCAGAAATCACCCGGACAGTTGGCCAACGATGCAGACTTTTCAAGACTTGATTCACAGGCTGCTTGGATTCTGGATGGATTACGGGTGCGTGATTCAGCAGCCGTACGACGTCGAAGTTGGGGCCGGCACGATGCACCCTGAGACCTTCTTCCGAGTCCTCGGGTCCAAGCCCTATTCCGTTGCTTATGTGCAGCCTTCCCGCCGTCCCACCGACGGGCGTTATGGCGAAAACCCGAACCGGCTCTACCGTCACCACCAACTCCAGGTGATTCTGAAGCCTTCGCCGGCCGATGTGCAGGACGTCTACCTGGAAAGCCTGCGGGCCCTGGGTATTCCGCTGGAGAAGAATGACCTGAGGTTCGAGGAGGACAACTGGGAAAGTCCTACTCTCGGGGCATGGGGGATTGGCTGGCAGGTTCTCCTTAACGGGCTCGAGATTACCCAGTTCACTTACTTTCAGCAGGCGGGCGGCCTTGAACTGGAACCGATCTCTGCGGAGATCACCTACGGGCTGGAGCGGATCGCCGCTTTTCTATTTGACAAGGAGAGTGTTTACGATCTGTCCTGGAGCCCTTCGACCAGCTATCGCCAGGTGCGGGGTCGTGAGGAGTACGAGTTTTCCCGATACAACTTCGAGGTCGGGAACAAGGACCTGCTGTTCAAGCTCTTCGAACTTTACGAAAACGAGGCCAGGAGTTGCCTGGCAGCCGACTGCGTGCTTCCGGCCTACGACTACTGCCTGAAATGTTCTCACGCTTTCAATCTGCTGGACAGCCGGGGAGCGATCAGCGTCACCGAGAGAGTCGGTCTCATCAATCGGGTTCGCACTCTGGCGGTCGCGATCGCAAAACGGTACGTAGAAACCGATGAATAATAGATTCCTATTCGAACTTGGGACTGAAGAGATCCCCGCCGCGATGATTGAGGACGCGGTCAATCAGATGGGTGAGAGCTTTGAGCGTGTTTTGACGGAAAATCGGGTCCATGCCGGCGCAGTCCGCAGGTATGCCACCCCGCGGCGGCTCGTTATAGTGATGGAAGGTCTCCCGGAACGTTGCCCGGACCGGGAGGAGGTCGTCTCTGGACCGCCGGCCGAAGTGGCCTTCGATTCAGAAGGGAAGCCGACACCGGCCGCGGTGGGATTTGCGCGCAAGATGGGCGTGGCGGTCGAGGATCTCGATCTGCAGCACACGGATCGGGGACGCTACCTGGTTCTCAATCGCCAGGTTCCGGGTGAGGCGGTTTCCGAGTTGATCAAGAAGGCCGTTCCCGACATCGTTCGCTCGATCAACTGGCCGAAGACCATGTACTGGTCGGAAAGTCGGTTTCGGTTCATCCGTCCGCTGCGATGGTTCGTCTGCCTGTGGAATGACGAAGTTGTTCCTTTTGAAATCGAAGGCGTTGCCTCCGGCCGGGTCAGTTGGGGACATCGCCTGATTGGAGTCCCCCGCGTGGAGATTTCGAATGCTGACTCCTACGTCGAGAGTCTTCGGGGGGCGGGAGTACTGGTAGATCCCGCCGAGCGGCGTGCCCGGATTGAGGCTGGACTCCAGTCCGAAGCCGGAACGGAGGTCGTGCTCGAAGACGAGGCGTTGCTGGAGACGGTAGTCCAGTTGAACGAGTTCCCTTCGGTCTTGAGGGGGGCCTTCGACCCGGCTTTTCTTGAGATTCCGCGGGAAGTTCTGGTGACCGTGATGCGCTATCACCAGAAGTATTTCTCATTGCTGGACGGTAAGCGTCGACTCGCTCCGGCGTTTCTGACCGTGCTGAACACGGACGGCGACCCGGAGGGATCCATCCGGCGGGGTCACGAAAAGGTGCTCCAGGCTCGCCTCGAAGACGCGGCATTCTTCTGGAAATCGGACCAGAAGATATCCCTGCGCGACCGTGTTGACAGCCTCCGGCACGTGCTCTTTCAGGAGAATCTGGGAAGCTACTTTGAAAAGGCTGAGCGGATTCGGGCGATCTGCCGGGAACTGGGTGGAGACGCAGGGTTGGACGAGGCCGCGGCACTTTGCAAGGTTGATCTGACCACCGATATGGTCCGCGAATTGACCGAACTGCAGGGGATTATGGGGGGGCTCTACGCGCGCCAGGAAGGCCTCCCGGAGGGAGTCTGGCGGTCGATTTACGACCATTATCGCCCGGTGTCTCTCGACGACACTCTCCCTGAGACGCTGAACGGTGCGCTGCTTTCCATCGCGGACCGGATCGACACGATCGTAGGCTGTTTTGGCGTCGGAATCATCCCGACTGGCTCCAGTGACCCCTTTGCTCTCCGGCGTCAGGCCCAGGGTTTAATCACGCTCCTGTTAGCGCGCGGCATGGACCTGACGCTGGATGAACTGGTGGACCTTGCCCTGCGAAATTTCGAAACGTTCGATCAGAACTCCGTGAAACCAACCGTGCTCGAGTTTCTCCATCGCCGGCTGGTCTTTCTCCTGGAGCGGGAAGGGTTGGAGCCGGACGTGATTCGGTCGGTGTTCTCCGGTGGCGTTTCGACAGCCACAGACGCCCGGGAGCGAGCCCGAGCTGTAGCTGCGATCAAAGGGGATGCGGACTTCAGCGCCCTGGCCGCTGCCTTTAAACGGGCCAAGAACCTGCTTTCAAAGGCGGGTGAAGCGGTTGGTGCGGTGGACGAAACAAAGTTTGAGGAGCCGGGTGAGAGCCTCCTGTTCGAGGCGGTCTCGGAGCTGGCACCTCGGGTAGAGGGCGCTGTTGAACAGGGTGATTATCTGGGGGCATTGCGATGCATCGCCGGAATCCGGCCCGCTGTTGACCGTTTCTTTGAGGAGGTACTGGTCATGGCGAAGGAACCAGACCTCCGGAGGAATCGATTGGCATTGTTAGGGTCGGTGGCGGATCTGGTTTTGGTGGTCGCGGATCCGTCCGAGATTGTCCATCAAGGAGGAGAAAATGAGCGATAAAGGGGTACAGATAGCGAACGCCGAAGGAAAATTGGGAATTCTCCTGGTTGGGCTTGGTGCTGTCAGTACGACTTTTGTGGCCGGTGTCGAAGCGGTCAAGAAGGGTCTGGGGCGGCCATTTGGTTCACTGACGCAGATGGGGACCATCCGGTTGGGGAAGCGGACCGAAAACCGCGTCCCGAAAATCAACGATTTCGTCCCCCTGGCCGGGTTGCAGGACCTGGAGTTTCTGGCTTGGGACCCCTTCGAAGATTCGGCCTACGAGGCCGCGCTGAAGTGCGGCGTCCTGAACGAAAGCCTGGTCGAGCAGCTGAAGCCGGAGTTGACGGCTCTTCGTCCCTTGAAAGCGGTATTTGACAAGAAGTACGTGAAACTGCTGGACGGCCAACACATCAAGTCCGGGGCCAACAAGATGGAGTTGGCGGAACAGTTGATGGCCGATATTCTGGAGTTCAAGAAGGCGCGGAACCTCAGTCGTCTGGTCATGATCTGGTGCGGCAGTACGGAGATTTTCATTCAGCCTACGACCGTGCACGAAACCCTGGAGAAATTCGAGCAGGGACTGGTCGCCAACGATGAGGCGATTCCGTCAAGCATGGTCTACGCGTATGCGGCGCTGAAGCTGGGAATCCCGTTCGCCAACGGGGCCCCGAATCTAACGGTAGACATAGCGGCGATGCGGGAGTTGGCTCAGAAGAACCGCTTGCCGATCTGCGGCAAGGACTTCAAGACCGGCCAGACGCTGATGAAGACCATCATCGCTCCGGGACTGAAGGCACGACTGCTGGGTCTCTCCGGATGGTTCTCGACCAACATCCTGGGGAACCGTGACGGCGAAGTCCTGGATGATCCCGAGTCTTTCCGGACCAAGGAGGAGAGCAAGCTCTCGGTGCTGGAGTACATCCTTCAACCCAATCTCTACCCCGAGCTCTACGAAGACTTCTATCACAAGGTCCGAATCAACTATTACCCTCCGCGAAAGGACAACAAGGAGGGTTGGGACAACCTGGATATCTTCGGGTGGTTGGGCTACCCGATGCAGGTAAAGATCGATTTTCTCTGCCGGGACAGCATTCTGGCGGCACCGCTGGTCCTCGACCTGGTGCTCTTCATGGATCTTGCCCATCGTTCCGGAATGTTCGGAATCCAGGAGTGGCTTTCGTTCTATTTCAAGAGCCCGATGACATTGCCGAGCCTGTACCCGGAGCATGATCTGTTCATTCAGTTGATGAAGCTGAAGAACACTCTTCGGCACCTGAAAGGCGAGGAACAGATCACGCACCTCGGGCTCGACTACTACGGCGACTGAGCCAAATCCTAACCGGACCGTCAAGACGTCCTGCTGCTGTGCAAGCGATGCCGATGGCCCGGGATGGATTGAATACACTGATAACTGATGCGACTAAGAAGGGAGCAACAAATGTCGAAGAAATGGGTTTATCTATTCGGAGAACTGGATCAAGCACAAGAGGCGGTTGGCGGCGCGTGGGAAGACGTTCGGGCGTTCCTCGGAGGAAAGGGCGCCAACCTGGCTGAGATGACCCGAATTGGACTGCCTGTTCCCCCCGGATTTACGGTAACGACCGAAGCCTGCCTGACCTACCTGTCGGAAGGGTCTGCGTTCCTGGACGGTGTCATGGTTCAGGAAAGGGAGGCCATGAAAGAGGTCGAGAGATTGACCGGGAAAGTCTTTGGCGACCCCAAGAATCCTCTTCTCGTATCGTGCCGGTCCGGTGCCAAGTTTTCCATGCCCGGAATGATGGACACGGTCCTCAACATCGGAATGACCGATCAGACGGCCAAGGGCATGACTGAGCTCACGGGTGACGAGCGCTTCGTCTACGATTCCTATCGTCGGCTGGTCCAGATGTTCGGGTCGGTCGTTCTCGGAATCGACGACGAGTTGTTTGAAGAGGCACTGGATGAGCTGAAGAAGGCCAAGGGAGCCAATGTCGATACCGATCTTACGGCGGATGACTGGAAGGAACTGACCGAGACCTTTAAGGGGATCATCCGGCAGGAGAAGGGCTTTGATTTTCCGCAGGACCCCTACGAGCAGCTGAAGTTGGCGACCGAGGCCGTTTTCGGGAGTTGGAACGGGAAGCGCGCCAATGACTACCGGAATGCAGCCGGTATTTCTCACGACCTGGGTACCGCCGTCAACATTTGCACGATGGTGTTCGGGAACATGGGCTGGAATTCGGGAACGGGCGTTGCCTTTACCCGGAATCCTTCTACCGGCGAAAGGAAGCTGTACGGGGACTACCTGCTGAACGCCCAGGGTGAGGACGTCGTTGCCGGTATCCGGAATACGAAGGCTATCCAGGAACTGTCCGAAGACTTGCCGGAAGCTTACGAAGAGTTCCTCACGATCTGCAGCAATCTCGAGAAGCACTACAAAGAGATGCAGGATGTGGAGTTCACAATCGAGCGCGGCAAGCTCTGGATGCTCCAGACGCGCGACGGAAAGCGGACGGCTGCGGCTTCCGTGAAGATCGCTGTTGATCTCGCTAACGAAGGCCTGATCACCAGGGAAGCGGCGGTCAAGAAAGTGAAGCCGACGGAAGTCGACACCCTCATGCATCCCCGTTTCGATCCTGAGGCCAAGGCCTCTGCCGCGGCGGAAGGCAAGCTTCTTAGCAAGGGCGTCAATGCCTCGCCCGGAGCCGCGGTAGGTGTGGCGGCGTTCGATGCCGATCTGGCCGAAGAGTGGGGCAAGGCCGGCAAGAAGGTCATCATGGTGCGGCCCTTTACCAAGCCCGACGACGTTCATGGCATGCTGGCGGCCAAGGGTATTTTGACCAGTGAAGGCGGAGCCACCAGCCACGCCGCGGTCGTCGCCCGGCAGTTCGGTGTTCCCTGTGTCTGCGGCGCCAGCGACGTCAAGATCAACCAGAAGAACCGCGAGTTTGTTGCCGGCGGCAAGACGATCAAAGAAGGTGATGCGATCTCTCTCGACGGCGCTACCGGAGAAGTTTTCCTGGGCGAGATTCCGACCCAGACTCCGCACTTCGAAGAGGAGACCGACCTGATCACGCTCCTGTCCTGGGCCGACGAGTTCCGGCGCCTCCAGGTGTGGGCCAATGCCGATTATCCCAAGGATGCGGAACGCGCCCGCTCATACGGCGCCCAGGGAATCGGCCTTTGCCGGACCGAGCACATGTTCTTCGAGGAAGAAAGGCTTCCGATCGTGCAGCAGATGATTCTGGCCGACACCGATGCCGAGCGTCAGGAAGCTCTCGACCAGTTGCTTCCGCTGCAGCGAGGCGACTTTGAAGGGATCTTCAAGTCGATGGACGGGCTGCCGGTCATCATCCGGCTCATCGATCCTCCTCTTCACGAGTTCCTGCCCAACGAAGAAGATGTTCTGGAACAGGTGCTTGCCAAGCGCCTTTCGAACCAGACCGAGGGACTCAAGGAGAACGAGGAACTCCTCGCCGCGATCCGCAACCTGCACGAGAGCAACCCGATGATGGGAATGCGCGGAGTCCGGTTGAGCATCGTGATGCCGGGCCTGGTGAAGATGCAGGTTCGGGCGATCTTTGAGGCCGCCTGTAGCCAGGCCAAGAGCGGCGTCGTGGTCAAACCCGAAGTGATGATTCCCCTGGTCGGGCACGTCAACGAGCTGAAAGTGATCCAGCCGACGCTGGAGGAGATCGCCAAGGCGGTGATGGACGAGACCGGTGTCAATGTGGAATACAAGTTCGGGACCATGATTGAGATCCCGCGTGCCGCCGTCACGGCCGACGCGATTGCCGGGGTGGCCCAGTTCTTCTCGTTCGGAACCAACGATCTGACCCAGATGACGTTCGGTTACTCGCGAGATGACGCCGAAGGGAAGTTCCTGCTCACCTACATCGAGCACGGCGTCCTTCCCGAGAACCCGTTCCAGTCAATCGACCAGGATGGCGTCGGTGGCCTGATGAGAATGGCCGTCGAAAAGGGTCGGGGCACCCGTCCCGAACTCGAGATCGGCATCTGCGGCGAGCACGGAGGAGATCCGAAGTCGATCGCCTTCTGCCACGACCTCGGCCTCAACTACGTCAGTTGCTCTCCCTACCGGGTTCCGGTCGCCAGACTGGCTGCCGCCCATGCTGCCCTGAAAAAGTGAGCCGACTGAAATCGGCGGGCCCTCGGGTTCCGCATTCGGGGGGTGGGTCGCCGGCCCTCCCCCCGGCCTTTCCCTCCTTCGAATCTCACTTCCGCGTTCGTTCACATCCGGCCGAAGTTGACAGCTCCCGCATTTTGGGAGTAGAAGCTCACTGTGAGCGAACGCTTCTCGACTTCTCACCTTCGAAAGATTTCCACCGATTTCGGCGCCGGCCTGAAGGGTAAGTGCTTCACCCGAAGACAGTTCGGGGGCATGCTGGCAGGTACGGCAGCTCTCCTCCGGTCACCCGCCGGGAAGCCGTCATCGAAACCGGGCTCGACGGGCCCGAGGCTGGAGCCGGAGGCTCCCCTCAGGATCGGGATGATTGGCCGGGACGGGCATCTCGGGTACGTCCTGGATGAACTCGATACTGTTTCGGGAGCACGGATTGCGGCATATGCCTTCGAGGATGGTTCATGGTCGTTCAATTCGGACGGATCGCCTCGTCCAGGGCCTTACGACATGAGCAGGAACCGGCGTTGGCTCGAAGGGCGTCCGTGGGCGGGACCGGGGCTTCACGTCTACGAAACCTACCAGGAGATGCTGGACAAGGAGCCGCTCGACCTGGTCGTGGTGGCCCTTCCTTACGCCCGAAACGCGAATGCCATCGTCGCTGCCGCCGACGCCGGAATCGACATTCTCTCCGAAAAGCCGGTAGCGGTGACTCTGCCCGACCTGGAGAAGGTGGAAGCGGCGGTCAAGCGAAGCGGCATTCGATTGAGTGCCATGTTTGCGATGCGCTATTCACCGAATATCTACACGGTGAGAGAGGCTGTCCGAACCGGCGCAATTGGCCTCCCGTGCCTCGGGCGGGCCCAGAAATCTTACAAGTGGGGTGAGGATCGGCCCTGGTTCTATCGCCACAAGGAGATCTACGGCAGTACGATCCTTTGGGTGGGGATTCACGCGGTTGACTACGTCCGCTGGGCCATGGGGCTTGAAGTTAGAAAAGTCAGCGCGTTTCAGGCCAACCTGGCGCATGCGGCCTACCCGGGAGTGCAGGATGCTTCTGTGCTCAGCATGGAGATGGACGGCGGGGCTTCGGTGTCCATCACGATGGATTTCCTTCGACCCGAAACCGCTCCGACCCACGGGGATGACCGGTTGAGAATCGCTGGCTCGGAAGGGATCGTCGAGACCATCGGCGAACCGCCCGTGGTCAGCTTGCTGCAGGAGGGAAACGCACCGCGCAACCTTGATCAGTCGGCTCCGACCCGGTCCCTTTTCGCCGATTTCGTCGCTGAACTGCGGGGACAGGGAACTCACCTGATCGGGCCGGACGAGGCCGTCCGCGTCACCAGAGTCTGCATTGTTGCAACCGAAGCGGCCGAGACGGGTCGGGTCCTCGACGTGTAACCGGGATCCGGAGTTGGACCCGATCAGAACGCCTGCCCAAAAAAGACCGCATTGTAGAAGAGCTGGCTCGTTCCGTACCAGAAGGCACGAAAATTGGGGTCGTCGGCAAACAACACGACGTGCCCTCTGCCGGCCTTGCGGGCAATCACCGCGGCGCTGCCCGCGACCTGAGTCAGGGGCTCAGTGGCAACGTAGCCACTGAGTAGTGGTTCCTGTCCGTAGACGGCCACGTTCGCCCCCGGCGTCTTGGAAGGCTCGATGAACAGGGTGCTGTCCCGAAAGACCGGGAGTTTCGAAGGCAGGCCCGAAGCCAAAGGATGGGTCGAGTCCAGCTGCGCCTCGAAGATCGAGCCCGGGATTTCGCGTGCGCGATGGGCGCTTTCAACCTGGTTGTAGGGAACCTGGGTTGTGGTTTTCGGAGCGTCTCGAAGCTGTTCATCGATGACTTGCATGGCAATCAGGTTGCGCACCGCTCCCTGAAAGGCGATCAGCAGGCCTCCCTCTCGTACCCAGTCTCTCAGCACTACACCGTCCTTCTCCGAAAGCGAACTGAATGAACCTCCAGGCATGACGAGCGTGTTGTAGCGCGACAGGTCCACGGATTCCAGGCGGTCCAAGTCGAGCAGGCTGACCGGGATTCCGGCGCGCTCATTGAGTACGAACCAAGCCTCCCCGGCCTGGCTTGAGGAGGTGCCAGGGCCGCACAGAAGCGCGATTTTCGGGGTCTTCAGAGGCATGCTGGAAGGGCCGCCAAGGTCGGGACCGTCAGCTGTCAGTCCGGTATCCGCACCAATGAAAGTCACTCCCGTTTCACGGGATGCCTGTTCGACCAGTTCACGAACCTGTTCCCGGGAGAGATCCTTCTGGGTGGTCGGAATCACGATTGCTGCTCCACCAACCGTACGGAGATTCCCGGCACTGCTTACGGTGACCGAACTGGTCAGGGATCGTGCCGCCACGCCCGCGACCTGGAGCCGATATAGGGCTTCCGGGGCCCGGTAGTGGTTCCAGTCCATGAGGTAGGCGTAAGGGTCTTCGGGTCCGGAAACGGAACCGGGCGCCTTGACTGGTTCCCTGACCGGCTCTCCCAGGTAGCTGTCGAGTTTCTCCGATACCGGGCTGGCGTTGACCGCAAAGGCGAGCGGAAGGGTCCAGCTCGAGATGTCGTAGAACGTCGTGTCCCGAAATTCCGTGACCCGTTCCATCAGGACATCGAGAAGACGGCTCTGGCGCTGGAACTCCGGCAGGATCCAGCTCTGGCCCGCCTTGAACGTGTGATTGCCGACGGTCAGGTCCCTCGTGAGCTGGTAAACGTCGATTCCGTGTCGCAGCAGGACGTCGATCATGGGCTCCGAACGGCCACCGGGGTGATCGTCACCAAACACCCAGGCGCGAACGGATTTCTTGCGGGCTGTGTCGAGAGCCTCGCGGTAGAAGTCCCGCTGGTTGGAGAGCAGTTCAGTGCGCAGGGTGACCGCCGCGTCGAGACTCGAGAGCGAGGCCGTGAACTGGTTTCGGATCGTGAAGCCGAAGTCGATCGTCCCCAGTTCGGTTTCGCGCATCAGGCCCCTCGAGGACGCCTGCTCGAAGAGAATCCCGATGGAGCCGTTGATGTCGGGATAGGTCGAGCCTTTCCCATAATAGAAGTCGTCGTAGTTCTCTTCCGAATAGTAGAGGGATCCGATCCGATCGAGGTACTTGGCGTGGAAGGTTCCGATCTGTTGAGTCAGTTCGAAGTTCCGCTTCGGCGTATTGGGGTTGTTCCGAGTCGGGACGCCGGGCTGGAAGAAGAAGGTCGAGTTGCTGCCCATCTCGTGAAAGTCGGTGACCAGCTGCGGGCGCCAGTCCTGAAAAAGCTGCAAGCGACCACGGGATTCGGTGAGTTGGACCGGCAGCCAGTCCCGGTTCAGATCGAACCAGTAGTGATTGGTCCGGCCCCCGGGCCAGGGCTCCCGGTGCTCCCGGTCTTCCGGGTCAGCGTTGGCCACTCTTCCCCGATTTGCGTTCACCCACTCGACGAAGCGGGCGCGGCCGTCGGGATTGAGCATCGGATCGATCAGGACGACGCAGTGCTCCAGCACACGTTCAACCGGTTCCCCGTTGCCGGCGGCCAGGTAGTAGAGGAGCAGGAGTGCTGCTTCGGTCCCGCTCGCCTCGTTTCCGTGAACGCTGTAGCCCATCGTGACGACCACCGGCATCTTCTCGATTTCCTGGTCCGAGACCTGGTCGGGATGATCCGAAAGGCGCAGGTTCTCCCGCCGGATTGCATCGAGTCGCTTCAGGTTGGCGGGCGAGGAGACAACGGCATGAACCAGTGGACGGCCTTCGTACGTCGAGCCGTGATATTCGACTTTGACACGGTCACTGTGCGCCGCGAGAGCTTCGAAGTAGCGGACCACCTGGTCGGGCCTGGTGTGAGTTGCTCCGATCTCGTGTCCGAGCACGTCGGCGGGGCTGGGAACCGAATCGGAGTATTCCACCCCTTCAACCTCGAGTTGGAAAGAGGCACCCGGCATTCGCGCAAAGGACGGACAAACCGCGATCCAAAAGACGGAAAGGCCCAGAACGAATCGATTCAAATGCATGCAAGCTCCCGCAAGAAATCCGAAATTCACGATCCTGCTCATTCTTGGAGTTGGGAGGCGTCAGGTCAAGGGGAGTCTGCGAAGTTCCGGGTTTTCACGCATCTACACGGTCAGAGGACTTTGTTACATTAGAAAACTAGGGAAATGTCTACAGAAAGGAACAAACCCATGGGAAGGTCTCTCCCCCTGTGGATTGCCATGTTACTGACCGCCGCGTTCTTAAGCAGCGGATTTGCGTCTGCAGCACAGAAAACCGAAAAACGCAGCGTCGAAGGCCTGATACGTGATTTGACCCATCCGGACGTGGACCGCCGGCTGGAGGCTGCCAGGCTTCTCGGCGACAACAAGGTCCGAGAGGCGGTACCTGGCCTGATCAAGGCCACCGAGGACTCTGATCCGGACGTCCGTTACGCGGCCGCCAGGGCTCTGATTCAAATCCACGACACGCGAGCTCTGGGCGCGTTCGTCAAGCTGGCACGCGACAGCGAGACGCGGATCCAGAAGGAGGCGATTGAAGGAATCGTCAATATATATGTTTACCCTGAAGGGGGCTTCGTGTCCGGAGTCGGCAAGGTTGTCGACTTCCTGAACCCCCTTAGTGACGACTACGATTCCCGGATGGTGGAGCCCTACGTACCCGTCAGTTCGGATGCCGTCAACGCGCTCATCGACCTGCTCTTCAGCCGCGACAAGGGGCTCAGGAAGGACGCAGCGGTAGCGCTGGGAATCCTCCGCTCACCGGCGTCGCTGACAGCCATTGAAGATGCCCTGAGGCGTGAGAGTTCCGACGACGTCAAGGTCGAACTGATTCGGGCCATCTACAAAATTGGGGATCCGGAAGGTGGCGAGGCGGTGGTTCCACTCATTCGCGACCCCGACAAAAAGGTCCATGACGAGGCGATTTTGACTGCCGGACACCTGCGGGTGAAGGCGGCGGTTCCGGTTCTGAACGACCTCTATCGCGCGGGAGTGGAAGAACGCAAGAAGGTGTTTGGCATCGTACCAGTCTCCGGGACGGACGACCTCCAGAGAAAGGTCCTCGAGGCGTTGTCATACATCGGCGACCCGAGCAGCAAAGACATCTTTGAGGACGCCCTCAACGACAGCCGGAGCGAGTACCGCCGGTTTGGTGCGGAAGGCCTCGGGCGCATGGGCGATCGCAGCTACACTTCTCTGATCGCGACCAGGTACCTGCGCGAGACTGATGAAAGCGCCAAGCTGGCGATGGGGTATGCCCTCTATTTGCTGGGGCGTGAAGAGCACATCGTTGAACTCGTTGACCGTGCCGAGAATGACCAGGCTTACTACTACCTGCTCGATCTTCCGCCCGACAAGCTTAAGGCGCTCTACCCTTACCTGCAGACTGCAAGTGTTCCGGTTACCGTTCGATTGCTGGATGTTGTGGGTCTGCGGGCCGGCGCCGATGCTCTGCCGATGGTTCAGAAACTGGCCGCAAGCGAAAACGCCGATGTTGTGTCGGCGGCCAACCTTGCATTGAGAAGACTCCGCGGCCGGTTCCCAAACGCCTGACCGGTCGTTTCCCAATGGGTGCTTTCCGGCACCCATTGGGATTGAAAGTCGGTTCAGGCTCCGATCAGGCTGGAAAAGTGGGCCAGTTCACTTTCAAATCCTGCCCGTTCGAAAGTGCGGCTGTCCGTTCCGGATTCGATTGTGAAGGTGTCGGCTCCTTCAAGCGCTTTTCGGGGATTGGGAAGCGACGCCAGTTCGTTATGGGCAAGGAAACGTCGGTAGTTGTTCGAGCGACTGGTGACGCCCTCTCCGTCGATGGTGATAAACCCGGAGTCGGGGCTTCCCAGGTGGACGCGGCAGTCTTTGATCTGGCAGTAGTTGGCGATTTTGTCGAGTGTCAAGAATCCTCCTTTAAGTCTCCTGTATTTTTGACCGAAAGGCCGTCGGGGAGCAACCTGGGGGAGTCGGGGTGACGCCGAACTGGTTTTGGGAAACTTGTTGGTTGGATGCCGGCAGTGGGTGTGGGGCCGTCAGTCGTCGCTATGATCATTGAAGGGTTGGTCGTCGGGCTTTTGTTCTTGCTGGGGGGAATCGTTGCCGGTTCCTCCTGGGTGGTCGGCTTGGGGGCCACGACCTTCATTGCTGTCCTGGCCCGGTTGGGCGGCGCACCCCGTTATTCGAGTTGGGCCCTCTGGTTGTGGCTGAGTGGAGTGATTCTCTACCTGGTGGGAGTTCCTCAATTCGAAAGGGATTTCGGCCCGGATGGCTTGGCGGGAGCATTCTGGATGCTTGGAGGAATCTGGATCGTTCCACTGCTCCTTGGGCCGGTGGCGTTCCTGGTTTCCTTTCGTTCCTGGTTTTCCAAATGAGCGCGTTGATCGGGATTGCATTCTTGGCTGGCCTCATCTGGATCGGTGTCCGTGCCGCACGGCAGAGTCGCGGACCTGATGACTACTTCCTGGCTGGTCGCCGACTGGGGCTTGTCGTGCTCGTGTTGACGACGATGGCGTCGATCATGAGCGGCTTCGTTTTTGTGGGAGGGCCGGGACTTTTCTACCAGATTGGACTGGGTTCCTTCTGGATCACCATTTCGAGTTCCTTTACCGGGGCACTGATGTGCTGGGTCCTGGCCAAGCCACTCTTTGAGATGTCACACGGGGCGCGGTGCCTGACGATTCCCGAGGTCATTCGGCGACGTTACGATTGTGCATACTCCAGCCGGCTGGCGGCCCTGGCGATCCTGGTAGGCGTGGTGGCTTATCTGGCGGCTCAGTTGCAGGCGCTGGCGGTGATCTTGAACCAGTTGACTCCGTTCGGTCGCGACGCTTCGGTTCTGCTTGGGGTCGGCGTGCTGGTGTTTTACACGGTGGCCGGAGGGATGACGGCTACGGTCAACACAGACGTCATTCAGGGCTCGATCATGTTGTGGGTGGCCCTGATGATATTCGGATTTGCTCTCGGAGAGGGTGGCGGACTGAGTCACATGTCCCGAGTTCTGTCCAGGGGTTCCCCTGAGGCGCTCAGTCCATGGGGAAGTGTTGGTCCGGTTGTCTGCCTGAGTTGGTTCTTTCTGTTCAGTGTCGGGTCGCTGGGACAGCCTCACGTGGTCAATCGTTTTATGATGGTCGGCGACCTGAAGTCGCTCCGCCTGTTTCCGATTCTCCTGGCGGTCTCGATGCTGATCTGCGGCACGGTCTGGCTGGGAGTGGGTCTTGTGGTCAAGAGCCTGGTCACAGAGGGGACCCTGTCACCCCTCGCACATCCCGACGATGCGATCGTCGTCTTCCTGAGGGACGTGGCTCCGGGATGGCTTGGGCCGCTTGCCTACGTCGCGGTGACGGCTGCTATCATGTCAACAGCCGACAGTTTTGTTGGAGTCGGGGCGGCCGCGGCAACTCACGATCTGGGAAAGGACCTGGGTTGGTTCTCCCGAAACGAGGTGGCCTGGGGAAGGTGCTTTTCACTGTTGATCTACGGAGTGGCCGGGGCGCTGGCGATCTGGATGAATTCGCTTGTCGCCTACCTGGGAATCCTTGCATTCGGCAGTTTCGCCGCGGCTTTGACCCCGTCCCTGGCGCTCGGCCTCAACTGGCGTGAGGCCGGTCGGTGGGCGGCCCGGGTGAGTATCTCGCTTGGCCTGTCGCTGAGCGTGGTGCTGGAGTTGCTCTCCCGATGGGAACTCATCTCTTCGAATATTCCTTCCGGCGTGGTCGCCCTGGTTGTTTCCCTACTTGCCTTCCTCATTCTTGGTAAAGTAGGCACTACGAAGGTCCGAGGACCGGTCCGCTAGGGCAATCCCAACCGCTTTATCGAGGGCAAAGTGAACGAGAACGGTCTCCTGGGGGCACACATGTCGATCGCGGGCGGAGTTTCCCGCTCGATCGGGCGAGCGACCGAAGTCGGTTGCCGGGTGCTGCAGATATTTGTCAAGAACCCCAGCCGGTGGAAAGTGAAAGAACTCTCTCAAGAAGAGGTCGAGGAGTTTCAGCAAGAGTATCGCGAGTCGGCTCTTGAGTCGGTCGTGGGCCACGATTCCTACCTGATCAACCTGGCTTCACCCGATCCAGGTCTGCGGGAACGGAGCATCGCTGCCTTCATCGATGAAATGGACCGCTCGAACCGCCTCGGGCTCGACTACCTGGTTACCCATCCCGGTGCCCACATGGGCGAAGGGGAACAGGAAGGAGTGGAGCGGGTGATTGCTTCATTTGAGGAAATCTTCGACCGGCTCGGGGATACTTCGGTGAAGGTAGCGGTTGAGACGACCGCGGGCCAGGGAACCACGCTCGGACACCGATTCGAGCACCTTCGCGATATCCTGGCGGGCTGCTCCTGCCCCGACCGTATGGCTGTCTGCCTGGACACCTGTCATGTCTTCGCAGCCGGTTACGAATTGCGCAGCCGCGAAGGGTGCGAGACAACCTTTCAGGAGTTCGACCTGGTAATCGGGTTGGATCAGCTGCGAGTTCTCCACGTCAACGACAGTAAGCGGGAACTGGGCAGTCGCGTTGATCGGCACGACCATATTGGCGACGGACAGATTGGACTGGATGGATTTTCCTGGATTATGAACAATTCCGTCCTTGCTTCCATCCCGAAGATGCTGGAAACCCCCAAGGGGGACGATGGCGAGCACGACCGGCGCAACCTCGCCACTCTCCGTTCGTTGATCGACAAGGATGGCGGCATTTGAATCAGACAACGTACCATTCAGAAGAAGTTGAGGCACTGGTTCGAGACTACTTCTCTTTGACCGAGCCTCCTTGCTGCATACATTGCGGCGAAGACGTGGCGGTTTCTCTCGATTACTCGGAACGTCCGTCGGTTGCTCTGGACCTCTGCTGTTCCGGCTGCGATGCGACCGGGCACTGGCGCATTCCGGACGCAGTGGATCAATGGGAACCCCTTCACCTGGCGTATCTTCAGGAATGCGTTCGACTGGGCAGGCCTCCCCGGTGTCCGATGGATGATTGCCGGGTCAATTACGCCGAATTTGAGGGGAACTTGCTTGAGTTTCGTTGCCCGTACTGCAATCGTCGGGGCCGGGGCCTGGGTGCCCCGCCCAGCCCCTCGGCGACCTTGAATTTGGGCGAGAATGAAAGTATAGTCTTTTTAACAGGTTAGGAAGGAACGCAACGGTGGTAAAGCAGGACATAGTCGCTCGGGTATCGGAAAAGAACGAAATTACGAAGGTTAAAGCTGAGATCGCGGTAGACGCCTTTTTTGATTCCCTAAAGGATGCGCTCAAGAATGGCGAGCGGATTGAGTTGCGCGGCTTCGGTGTTTTTGTCGTCAAACCCCGCAAGAGCGGGATTGGACGAAATCCGAGGACTGGCGCGGAAGTTCCGATTCCTCCGGGGAAGACGGTGCGATTCAAACCCGGCAAAGAAATTCGATTCACTGAGTAATTCGATTTGGAAGGCGATTTCTCCCCTTCGACTGAGGGCTTCCCGAGTCGGTCCGTCGGAAGCTTCGTTCCTGTCGAACCTTACACAATTCCGGAACCGAGGCCCAAGCGCACCCTGGCCGGCGTGCTGTTGGTGATCACGGTTCTGACGACCCTGGTGGCCGGCTTCCTTCTCGATCTCGAGTTTTCGACCCAGTCGGGTGAGGAGGCGATGGCTCAAATCTACGGCCTGCTTCACAACCCGTTGGGAATTCTGGCCGGTGCGCCCTATGCGCTGGCGATTCTTGCATTTCTGCTGTCGCACGAGATGGGTCACTACCTGACCTGTCGCCGTTATGGAATCAACGCCAGCCTGCCGTACGTTATTCCGGCCCCGCCGCCGATCATGTTCTTCGGCACCTTTGGAGCCGTGATTCGGATCAAGTCTCTCTTCAAGAACCGTCGCGAACTTTTCGACGTCGGCATCGCCGGGCCACTGGCGGGTTTCACCGTGCTTCTGCCGCTTCTTGCTCTGGGCATTGCCCTCTCAACCGAGTTCCACGGGTTCGAATCTATCGATGCCGGACTTCAATTTGGCGAGCCGCTGGTCTTCAGACTGATGGTCAACCTGTTCTTCAGCGGGGACCCGGCTTTCATCCGGCTTCATCCGATCGGGTGGGCCGCCTGGTTCGGCCTGCTGGCCACCAGTATCAACTTGCTGCCGGTGGGACAGTTGGACGGCGGCCACGTCGTCTACGCCCTCTTCGGTGCCCGGGCTCATCGGATCGTGTCCTACTGCACGTTTGCGGCCCTGGTCGGTTTGGGATTTCTCTCCTGGCCGGTGCTTGGCTACCAGGTGTTTGCCCTGCTGCTGCTCTTTCTGCGGTTCAGGCATCCCGAGCCCTACAATAATTTTTCCGAACTCGGGTCGGGCCGAAAGTGGCTGGCATTGCTGGCTCTGGTAATTTTCGTCGTGACCTTCATGCCGGTCCCCGTTCAGATTATCGAACACGTGGGATCCCTGTAGGAACAGAGGGGAGAAGCGGGTCGAGCTACGCCCGACCGGTCAGGTCAGCCGAGTCCGACCGGGTCCTTCAAGCCAGGTGGGCGCCACCAGCACGATGCCTACTGAATCTTCTTTGTGGTGGCGTAAATCTGCTCGGTCTCCGGTGCCTGTTTCGGGGTTTCCGACCGTGAGAGAAGCTCCCGCATGTCGAGCACCATGCCTTCTCGGGAGTAGGAGGAGAACTCCAGAACGCCGGTGTCCATCCGGATAGCGTCTTCGGGGCAGGCTTCCACACAGTATCCGCAAAACACGCAAAGGCCCAGATCGATGTCGAACCGAACCGGGTATTTCTCGATCTGCGGGTTGGGATGCTCGCCGGCCACGATGTAGATGCAGTGTGCCGGGCAAACCGTCTCGCACATCATGCAGGCCACGCAGCGGGGGGCCCCGTCAGGACGCCGGGTCAGGCGATGCAGGGTCCGAAGCCTCGGTGCCAGCGGTCGCCGTTCTTCAGGGTACTTGTAAGTTTCGGCACCCCGCTTGCCCTTGGCCATGCCAAAGAGGTGAGCAATGTGGACGCTCAGGTTGCGAACGAAGTGGCCCATTGTAACGGCGAGGCCCATGACCACTTCTCTTATGTACAACCTCTCGACCAGCGAGAGTTCTCGTTCTTCTACCTTGATTGCCATATTCCTAGCTCTCGAGTATCAAAAGGACCAAGCCCGTAACGACAATATTCAGAATCGACAACGGAAGCATGATCGTCCAGCCGAGCCGCATGAGCTGATCCCAACGGAACCGAGGCAGCGTCCAGCGAACCAGCAGGAGTAAGAAACAGCCCAGGAAGACCTTGAAAAGAAAAGCGCCGACCTGCAGGAGCATCACAATCACGACCGGCACCGCAATGGACATCCCCCACGGGAACTCAAAGCCGGTTGAGGTGAGGAAGGGGACCTGCCAACCCCCGAAGAAAAGAGTCACGGTCAAGACCGACGCCAGGATCGTCTCGATGAAGTCGGTGAAAAAGAACATCCCGAAGCGCATTCCGCTGTACTCAACGAAGTACCCGATGATCTCCGATTCTCCCTCCGGGATGTCAAAAGGGACGCGCTTGGTTTCGGCCATGGCGGCAGTCAGAAAGAGAAGGCAGCCTACCGGCTGGAGGAGCACTCCCCACATCGGAATCCATCCCCAGGCCATCTGACCCTGGTATTGGACGATCTCCTGAAGGTTGAGAGCCCCGTACACCATAATCGCGCCAATTACCGTCGCCCCCATGGTGATCTCGTAGGAGATCATCTGCCCCGAGGCGCGAATGCCTCCCAGGAGGGCGAAGTTGTTGGCCGAGGCCCAGCCGGCGAGGACAAAACCGTAGATCCCCATGCTCATCATCGCGAAGACGTAGAGCAGTCCGACGTTGACGTCGAAGACCTGAAAGGAGATCGTGTACCCCCCGATGTTGTAGACGCCCCCAAACGGGATGGCCGCGAAACTGATCAAGGCAAAGAAGAGAGATACCATCGGTGCCACGGTGTGCAGAAAACGGTTCGCACGAGCCGGCACAAAGTCTTCCTTGGTGAACATCTTGATGCCGTCCGCCAGGATGTGGACCAGGCCAAGCAGGCGGAAACCCAGGATGTCGGCGCGGTTGGCACCGATTCTGTCCTGCATGACAGCACTCTGTTTACGCTCCATCCACGTGAGGATCGACGCCAGTCCCATCACTACAGAGAAGAGAAATAGGACCTTGCCGACGTCAAAAAGGTAGTATTCCATGCGTGCAATCCCTGTCCGGTTAAGCCCTTACTGCCTCAATGCTGGTCAGCGGGACGCCTCCGGTTCCAATTTCTTCGGCATCGACACCGAGCCACCCCTTAAGGAGATCATCCGGGCCGGAAGAGACCTGGACGTTTAGGGCGGCCCCGAGGCGCTTGAGAATATCGAGATCCTCAAGGCTATCTTCAAGGGGGGCGAGCGCCTGATTGAACCGCTGTAGACGACCTTCAAAATTGACGAATGTTCCGCTTTTCTCGGCGTGGGTCGCTCCCGCAAGGACGAGGTCTGCCAGTTCCGCGGTCCCGTTCCAGTTCACCCCCTGGAAGATCACCGTGTCGGCCTTCTGGAGAAGGTCCCGCGCTTCGGCGTCACCCAGGTCGTGGCGGAAAACATAGAGGAGTTTGACCGTTCCTGCGGCCGCCTCCTTGAGCAGAGTTCCACAATCCCCGGAGAAGCCGACCTGTTTGGCTCCGGCCGTATTTGGGTTCTGGTCGGCCCGGCGAAGAATGTCGTCTTCGGGACCCGGTTCTTCCCACGGGTTCGAAAGGGCGGTTTTGGTAATTCCCAGGCCTTCCACGAAGAGCTGACGCGTTGCCAGCAATTCCTCGTTCGAAAGCTGCGGCGAAACCAGCACGGCAACGGAATCGATGCCGTGCTCGTCGATGTTGGACCGGATCCTGCGCGCAGCCGCTGCTATCGTGGAGTCCCAGTCGGAAGGCCGGAGCTGCCCGTCCTGTCTCGCGTACGGAAACTCAATCCGGTTTTCATCGATGAATCGATAGTCGAAGCGCCCTTTGTCACAGATCCACCACTGATTCACATCCCGGTTGAAGCGGGGCTTGATTCTCATGACACGCCGGCCATTCGCCTTGTACGCCCGGTCCTTGTTGTAGTGGATCCGAATGTTGCAGCCACGCGCACAACCGGTGCAGATGGAGTCTTGCGTGGAGAGATACCAGACCCGGCACTGAAATCGGAATTCCCGCTCCGTCAGAGCGCCCACCGGGCAAATGTCGATGACGTTGCCCGAGTAGGGATTGTCAAGAGTCTTGCCGGGAAAAAGGTCGATGCAGGAGCGGTCTCCACGATTGATGACGCCCAGTTCGGAGGTTTTCGAAACCTCGTCGGAAAATCGGACGCAACGGGTGCAAAGAATGCAGCGCTCCTGGTCGAGCAGCACGTGCGGACCGATCGGGAACGCCTTCTTCCGCTTGATCTTATTCTCCATGAATAGGCTCTGATAGCGGCCGTGTTCCATGTAGAAGTTCTGTAGGTCGCATTCCCCGGACTGGTCACAGACTGGGCAATCCAGCGGGTGGTCGGATAGAAGGAACTCGAGCATCCCCTGGCGGGCCTTCTTGACCGCCTCCGAGTCGGTCGTCACCTTCATCCCGTCCTGGACCCGTGAATAGCAGGCGATCTGCAGCACCGGAATGTTTTCGACCTCGACCAGGCACATCCGGCAGCTTCCAGCTATCGAAAGCCCGGGATGGTAACAGTAACGGGGAATGAAGATGCCGGCCTTTTCCGCCGCCTGGATGACGGTCGTCCCCGGCTCAACTGTAACTTCTATTCCATCGATTGTGATCGTCGGCATAACGGTTTCGCTTTCAGGCCGTGGCTTGAGCTCTCACACGGTCTTCAACCATGGAGCGCTTGTGCTTTACGAAATACTCGAATTCCTCGGAAAACTTGCCGAGGAAACTCCGCATGGGCATGGCCGCTCCTTCGCAGAGCGCGCAGATACTGGTGCCGCCCATGTTACCCACGATGTGGTGGAGGGTTTCCAGATCGGACGGGACTCCCTGACCCCGGACAATCCGGGAGAGAATGCGGTAGATCCAGCCGGTGCCTTCCCGACACGGGGTGCACTGCCCACAGGACTCGTGGGCGAAGAAGTGCTCGATGTTGTGGAGGGTCCGGACCATGCACACATCCTCGTCCATGACGATGACGGCTCCTGAACCCAGCATCGACTTCAACTTGGCCAGGGCGTCGAACGTCATCGGGGTGTCGACCTCGTCGGCGGTGAGGACCGCTGCGGAAGTTCCTCCCGGGATGAACGCCTTGAGTTTCTTGTCGCCGAGGATGCCGCCCCCATGCTCGAAAATCAACTCGCGGAACGGGGTGCCCATCGGCAGTTCGTAAACTCCCGGCTTTTTGACCTTTCCGGAGAGGGAAAAAAGGCGGGTTCCGCCATTGCGCTCGCAACCCAGGTCGATGAACCACTGGGGCCCGTTCTCGATAATCTTGGGCAGGTGGCTCAACGTTTCTACATTGTTGATGACCGTTGGGCAGTCAAACAGGCCGACCAGCGCCGGAAACGGCGGTTTCAGTCGGGGCCAGCCTTTCTTTCCCTCGAGGGAAGAGAGCAGGCCGGTTTCCTCGCCGCAAATATAGGCGCCCGCGCCCCGGTGCATGGTAATGTCGAGCTTGAAATCGCTGCCGAGCATCCTGGGGCCGATAATGCCGGCTTCGTAGGCCTCCGCGACTGCCTTCTGGAGTCGTTCGTAGGGACGGACGTACTCGCCGCGGATGTAAATGTAGGCTTTGTGGATCCCGACAGCATAACAGCAGATGATAATTCCCTCGATGAGCCGATGAGGGTCCCACTCCCCGATGTACCGGTCCTTGAAGGTCCCGGGTTCCGCCTCGTCAAAGTTGACAGCCAGGTACTTGGGTTTGTCGGTGTCCTTGGGGACAAAACTCCACTTTCGACCGGTCGGAAAGCCCGCCCCTCCCAAACCGCGAAGGTTCGACTTGCTGACCTCGTCGATGACGTCCTGCGGAGTCATCTCCCGGATTACCTTGCGTGCGTTTTCGTAGCCGCCATGTTTCAGCCGCCACTGGAGGTTGCGCGCTTCTTCGACTCCAAAAAATTCCGATAAGACCTTTACAATTGGCATGATTCGCGAATCCCGCTGCTTTCTCAATCCATCAGCTTTTTCACAATTTCGTCGATCTTCTCGCGGGTCAGGTCTCCCTCGAAGTACTTGTCGACCTGCATCATCGGGGCAATTTCACAGGCTCCCAGGCAATCTGGGACGGTCTCCCAGCTGAGCCGCCCGTCCTCCGAAACCTCTCCGTCCTCGAAGCCAAGCTTTTCCCTGAGGTAAGCGGTGACCTCGTCGCTTCCCTTCAGCCAACACGACAGGCTGCAGCAGACTCGAATGTGGTGCCGGCCCATCTCCTTGTCGAAGAAAAGGGTATAGAAACTGAGGACCTCACGTACGTCAACGACAGGGACTTCGAGCTGGTCCGCAACGAACTGTTCCACCTCGGGGCTGATGAAGCCGTTCTGTTCCTGAGCCAGGTGCAGCGCCGGCAGCATGGCGGCCCGTTTTCGCGGGTACCGGCTCAAAATCTCTTCAAATCGTTTCTGGTTTTCCGGCGTGAACTGGAATGTGTTCATCGGTCAAGCTCTCCAGCAATCATGTTCACTGAGCCGAACGTCGCAATGATGTCCGCAATCTGGTCGCCTTTCAGGACTTCGTGAAGGCCGCCCATGATCGGGAAACAGGGGGGATGGCAGCGGACACGCCAAGCCTTGTCGGTGCCGTCACTGACCACGTAGAAGCCGAGTTCGCCGTTGGCCCCTTCCACGAAACCGTAAGCCTCGCCTTTCGGCGGGCGAACCCCGTGGCCGAGCATGATGATCTTGAAGTGGTTCATCAGCGCTTCAATGTTGGAATAGACCTGCTCTTTGGCCGGAAGCCATGCTTCCCGGCTGTCGGCCCGGACGCGATCGTGGAATTTCTTCTGGGCTCCCTCCAGCGTCGGTTCAATCAGGACCTCGTTCCTGAGCAACCCACCGGTCTTTCCGAACTTGCCCAGGTCGGCCATCAGACTGGGCTCGATAATGCGTCCCTCCGGGTCAACGTTGGTCGGACCGCCAGGGAGTTTGTCCAGCGCCTGGCGGACGATCCGAATCGACTGCCGCATTTCCTCCATGCGGACCAGATAGCGATCATAGTTGTCCCCCCGCTCGCCGACCGGAACGTCGAATTCGACCTGATCGTAAGCGTGGTAGGGAAAGGCCTTGCGGACATCGTAGTCGCAGCCGGTCGAGCGCAGGAAGGGACCGGTGATCCCGTAGTTGAGGGCATCTTCCTGGCTGATGACACCGATGTCGCGAAGCCGGTCATAGAAGATGCGGTTGCGCGTAACCAGAACATCGATTTCGTCGATTACGTCCCAGACCTTGTCCAGGACGATGCGGCAGCGGTCTTCGAACCCTTCGGGTAAGTCGCCCTTGACGCCACCGATGCGGGCGTACGAGATCGTCAGGCGAGCCCCGGTTACGCCTTCGACCAGTTCCCAGAGCCATTCCCGTGCCTTCATCATGTAGAGAAAGGCGGTCATGGCACCGAGCTCCATTGTCGATGCACCGATGCAGGTCAGGTGGTCGCCGATCCGCGAAAGCTCGCTCATGATAACGCGGATGAACTGACACCGTTCCGGGACCTCGAGCCCCATCAACTTCTCGACGGTCAGCGCAAACCCGAAGTTGTTGATCAGGGGTGAAACATAGTTGAGGCGATCGGTGTACGGGAAGCACTGGGTGTATGAACCGCTTTCGCAGTGTTTCTCGAACCCGCGGTGCAGGTAGCCGATATCGATGTCGGCGTCCCGAACCATTTCCCCGTCGAGCAAGGTCCGGATCCGGATGACTCCATGCATGGCCGGGTGCGAGGGACCGATATTGAGAAGCATCTCATGTTCGTCCAAGTCGTCGGGACGAATCTGCTCCGGCTTGATTTCTTTGATTTCGGTTGAGGTTGACATAGGTTCTCAATCCCTCGGGCCGATAATCGGCTGTCTCTTATTGATCGGGTAATCCTTGCGCAGAGGGTGACCCTGAAATTCGGGGTACATCAGAATCCTGCGGAGATCCGGATGATTGCGGAACTTGATTCCGAACATGTCGATAGACTTCGCGTTCGTACCAGTTGGCGCTTCGCCACAGGGCCGAGAGTGTTTCCACTTCGGGATCGGGTTCGCCCACCGGAACCTTGACTCGGAGCCTCGCTTTGGCCGGCAAGGAGAGAAAGTGGTAGACCACTTCAAAGCGGGGCTTGCGCTTGAAGAAATCGACGGCAGTCAGGTCCATCAAGACGTTGAACCGGGGATCGGCCTCCTCCTTCAGATACCGGGCCACCTCGAGGAGGCTCGACCTGGCGATCACCAGCGTATCTTCTCCGAGTGCTGAATGACATGACAGCACCGCGTCACCGAATTTCTCTTGCACGTTACGGAGTATGAGACTTTGTTCCATAGCCCTGATTGCTCCACTCTTCGTCGCTGACATCCTTGGGGAATTCTCAGGACAGCCAATCGGTAAATCAGATCGCCTGGCTTCTGGTTCTGGATACGCTGCTGCAGTTTGATCAACCCTTCCAGAACCGTTTCCGGACGAGGTGGACAGCCGGGGATGTAGATGTCCACCGGAACGACATGGTCGATCCCGCGCACAACGGCGTAATTGTCGTAAAAACCACCGGTGCAGGTGCAGACGCCAAACGCGATCACCCACTTCGGGGCGCACATCTGGTCGTAAACCTGCTTGAGGATGGGCGCAATCTTCTGGTTGATTGTTCCGACCACAAACAGCACGTCCGATTGTCTGGGAGAGAACCTTGGAAGACCCGCGCCAAACCGGTCAATGTCATAGTGGGCGCAGGCGACCGACATGTATTCCATTCCACAACAGGCGGTTACGAAGGGATACTGGAAGATAGAGTATTTCCGGGCCCAGCCGACAGCCTGATCAACCTTAGAGGTGAAGAAACCGCCTTCCGCCGGCACGGTGACTTGGCCTATTGCCATTCAAGAGCTCCTCTCTTCACCGAGTAGAAAAGTCCCACAAGTACAACGAGCAGGAAAACGAGCATCTCAACAAAGCCGAACAGTCCCAGTTCCTTGTAAACCACGGCCCAGGGAAAGAGGAAAACCAACTCGATATCAAACAGTACGAAGAGAAGCGCGACCAGAAAAAACTTGACCGAAAACCGGCCCCGAACGATCCGATTGGGTTCGTTACCGCATTCAAAAGGGGCGTCATGAACCCGATTACTGACTCGCGGACCGAGCCAGTGGTGGACTGCGAACATCGCGGCCACAGTTCCCCCGGAAACCAACAGCATCACTATGAAACCAAAATAGTTCAGCATCTTGAGCTTCTCGTATCTATCCGCACTTTCGGCACTTGGAAGAAAGCCCCATGCTACAAGACAGGGCTGTCCGGCACAAGGCGGATTATACCAGACCGAGGCTGTAAGACTACCCCTGCGAAGACGTTGAATCGGCAAGTTGTGGAGGTTTCTCTGCCGGCGAAAGTGAGGCCCGCCCGACCATCGTTTCTCATGTGCCTGAGGATGGCCTGAACGGTGAAATTTGCTATGTTGATGGGGATGACGGAATCTCAGCAGAAGCCCGGACGAAGGCACCCCGAGTGGTTGAAAGTCAGAGCCCCGTTCGGAGAGAAGGTCCACAATTTGAGGAAGTTGCTTGGAGGTCTGGGGTTAAATACCGTCTGCCAGGAAGCGATCTGTCCAAACATGGGCGAGTGCTGGGTTCACGGTGTCGCAACGTTCATGATCCTCGGCGAAGTGTGTACCCGTGGCTGTCGATATTGTGCCGTTTCCAAGGGGAAGCCACCGGTCTATGATCTTGAAGAACCCGGGCGCGTCGCCCGTGCCGTTGCGGCCATGGACCTTGAGCATGCGGTCATCACGTCGGTGGACCGCGATGACCTCGACGATGGTGGCGCCGGGATCTTTGCCGAGACGATCGCGGAGATCCGCCGATTGCGGCCGGGATGCGTGGTGGAAGTGCTGGTGCCCGATTTCCAGGGAAGGGAATCTTCGCTGAGAACTGTCCTCGATGCGGGACCCGAGATTTTCGGTCACAACGTCGAGACGGTTCCGAGGCTTTACCGGGTGGCGCGGGGAGGCGGTCGCTACGACGTGACGCTCCGTGTTCTCAAGCGGGCCCGCGAAATCGTCCCGACCGGAATCACCAAGACCGGCCTGATGCTGGGCCTTGGCGAGGAACCGGAGGAACTGCGCGAAGTCATGAACGACCTGGTCGAGAGGGGCGTCAATATTCTCACCCTGGGACAGTACCTGCGCCCAACCGGTTGGCACCTTCCTGTCGTGCGCCACTATCATCCCGACGAGTTCGCAGAATGGAAGGCGTTTGGGGAGTCTCTCGGTTTCGACCACGTCGAGAGCGGGCCCCTGGTTCGATCGAGTTACCTTGCGGACCGCCAGTTAGCTTCCTTCAGCGGCAAGACCGGCCGCAAACCCGTGGAATCCCCCCTGATTAATCTGGCCTGACCGGGGAGGGGCAGACCAATACGTCATCTCCTGAAACGCGGGCCGGATAGCGGGTCAGGGCAGCAGTTGCGTATCGAACATGACGACCCGTTTTCAGGTCGAATGTCCAGTCGTGCCAAGGACAGGTTACACACCCGTCCCGGACCATTCCTTCGCCCAGCGGACCGCCGCGATGAGGGCAGAAATTGTCGTAGGCGTAAACCTCGCCTCCGGCCAGGAAGAGAGCGATTTGCCGACCTTCGAGTTGGACAACTTTCGCGTCGCTCTCAGAAAGCTCGACGAGCTTGGCGACCGGGTGGAAAATCATGATCAGGAAGCGGCAAATTCCGGCACGCGGCGATACTCGAACTCGATCTGGGACTTCAGCATGCTGATTGCCTGATCTTCGGTTCGACCGAGTGCGGAAAAGGGGCGGACCCGGACGAACATGCCTTCTCTCGGAACCCGGGCCGACGCCAGTACGAACGGTCCCAGATCCTCGGTCGTGATGGCAAACTCAATACCTTTGTGCGTCCACTGCATGAGCGCGGAGAGTATAACACGGAACCAGATTGGTGAACCGCCAATGAACGTTTTTGGCGTCGTTTACGTATTTAATCAGCATCACTATGAGACACACACTGAACGCGAAATTCCACGAAGGTATTCGGATCGATCAAATTCCCGCGGCCGGTTTTGGCGGACTCTTGTTCACGATTGCCACGGCGGCCATCTTCCTGAGCCTTCCGGCGGTTCGCGGATTCATGCTCCTGGTCCTGATCGCTGTCGTGCCGACGGTGATCGCGCTGCATGTCTGGCGCACTCAGACCCGGTGGTGAGGTTGGAATTGGAATGACTGTAACATATTCAGAAAACAGCAAGTTGAGACGGCAGAACGGCATCATCGGGGGAGTCTGCGGAGGTCTGGCGGAATTCTACGGGATCCGTGCCCTCTGGCTCCGGATCCTATTCCTGATTCTGCTGTTGCCGGGAGGACTCCCCGGGTTCATCCCCTATCTCATCCTGTGGCTCGTCATCCCGAAGAGAAGGTAGCCGGGCGATTAGAAGTCGGGAAGCCGGTAGCCGCGACGGTACCTGAGCTTGAGGCCGTCGCCGTTTTCGATGCGGACTTCGATTTCCCGGAAGCGACCGTCGGGGGTCTTGTCCCGGGGGCTGTAGGTGAGACTGTACTGGTTCCTCAGTTCGGCGTTGATCTGGTCAAACGCCGACTCGAGAAGCTCGGCCGAATAGGGGAAGAAGGCAGTGCCTCCGGACTCGTCGGCCAGTTCGGCCAGGTTATCCTCGCCTTTTTTGCTCGAACTGGCTCCAAACCGGCTGGTGCCGATCGGATAGACTGTGACTTCCGAGGACTGAATCATTTTCAGGGTGTCCTCAAACGACCGCCTGCTGTTCAGGTCCTCTCCGTCGGAAAGAACCACGATCGCCTTCCGCGCCCCGCGTCCCGTCATCTTCTCCCCGGAAACCACATAGAGGGCATCCCAGAGAGCTGTTCCGCCGCCTGCCCGGAGTCTTTCAATCTCCGAGACGATCTCCGAGGTCCGGGTTGTGAAGTCGTTCAATAAGGAAACTCCTTCGTCGAACTCGACCAGCATTGCCTGATCGTGTCGCCGCATCACCCCGCGCAGGAAGTTGACGGCCGCCCGCTTCTCGAAGTCGAGTTTCAGGCGGACGCTGCCGCTGGTGTCCATGAGGAGCGCGATCTGGAGTGGGCGGCTGAGATCGCTGGAGAAATTGGTGAGCACTTGAGGGATTCCGTCTTCGTAGAGGATGAAACGGTCCTCTGGGAGGCCGCTTACAAACTGACCTTTCCGATTGGTGACGGTGACAAAAACATTGACCGCTTCAACATCAATCCGAATCTGCGTATCCTGAAACGCTGTGGACAGCAGAAGCGCGGCCAAACTGAGGGGAACCAGAGCAAGTTTGGGCATCTTTATTAATTTAACCGATCCGTTTACACTTAGGGAACCTCGGGCGGGACGGACCTGAGCGAATTATGTCCAATCGGCAGGGAAGACTTGAACAATTAAACGGTGTAATAGCGACGATCGTCTCGGACTGGTTTGACCGTGTCCGTCAGTTTTACGTCACCGAAGAGGATGGTCAGCAACTCGGTGTGGAGGCGGAAATCAAGGTGTTTTCCGAGTTCGGGAGCCATCGGATCAAGTTTTCCAGGCAGGACGAGCTGAACGTAACCTACGGGATCGGTGCCGAGCAGCGGTCAGGTCGCCTGCGAGTCATTGCCAGTGTGAATAACAAATCCAAAGGGTTCGATTATGACGGGTTCGTGGAACGGCTGAAGAGCCATTACTGGCGAAGTCGGTGTGAAAAGCCGTGGACCGAACCCGAGATCGACCACTTCGCGTATGGAGACCTTCTCCACTTTGAGCCTCGCATGGGCCGCTCCGTGTCCCTTGACATCCGCAAGGACAAGGCGGACATCCTCCGGCTCGCTTTCGAGATCGATCCGAGTCACGAGGAATTCCTTCTCAAGCGAGAGGCTTTGTTGCTCGACTTAATCGAGAACTACTGCCTGAATCCTCTGAAGCGGATCTACGCAGAGTCGTACCGGCAGCAGTAACGACCTTCCGTCAGTTTTTCGGAAAGGGGACTGTTCGCTGGCGTCCCCGCTGATGTGAATCCAAGGAAAGACAGGTGCAACGGTAATGAGCAATATTGAAAACAAGAAGTTGGCGATTATCGGGCTTGGGAAACTGGGCGGAATTCTTACGCGCGCTTTTCTCGAGAGGGGCTTGACCACCCCGGATATGGTCCGGGGAACGGTTCGACACGAGATACGGGCCCAGCTTCGGGAAGACGATTTCAAGATCCAGGTAGGGACGAACAATCTCGAGGCGGCTTCCTGGGCGGACATCATTCTCCTGGGGGTCAAGCCGGGAGGCGTGGAGGAAGTGGTACGCTCCATCGCTCCCGGCCTCGGACCCGAGAAACTCCTGATATCAGTGGCCGCCTCCGTGACCACTCAGTTCATTGAGAAGGCGGCCGGCTGTGATGTCCCGGTCATTCGAGCGATGCCCAACACGCCCTGTTCGGTGGGCAGCGGGATGACCTCGATCTGCCGCGGCCGACATGCGACGGAAGACCAGCTCAAGCTTACCCGGGAGCTTTTTGACTCGGTTGGACGGACAGTTCTCATCGACGAGTCCCACTTCGACGCCGTCACCGGACTCTCTGCCAGCGGACCTGCGTTCATCTACATCATCCTGGAGTCGTTGGCTGAAGCCGGTGTCAAGGTCGGCCTCCCCCGGGAGATCGCCACGCTGCTGGCCGCTCAGACGGCGGCTGGTGCCAGCAAGGTCGTACTCGAAACCGGCAGTCATCCGGCACTGTTGAAGGACGCGGTGACGACTCCGGCCGGCTGTACGATTGACGGAATCATGGAACTTGAAGAAGGAAAACTGCGTGTCACGCTGATCAAGGCTGTGGTTAAAGCGACCGAGCGCGCCCGGGAGCTGGTTTTCAGCGGTTGAAACTAACCTGAAGGATAACCGTCTTTGAACGTAGGAGTGTGTGAATGAGAGCATTGAAACAAGTCATCGTTGTTTTTGTGGCACTGGCCTGGATGGGCGGGCTGATGGCGGCTGAACGAGTACCCGAGAAGCCCCTTCAGCTCGAGGTCTCGACCAAGTACGAAGGGGCCAATTCAATTGCCGTCCTGAAATGGCGAGATATGTCCGACAACGAACTGGGTTTCGAAGTGCTCCGCTCAGACAACAACGGTGAATTTCGGGTGGTCGGAATGGTGGGAGCCAACACGACCGGACACCAGGACAAGGTAGGGAAGTATGTAACGGGGGGCTTTTCCTACAAGGTAAGGGCGTTTAACCAGGCCGGCAGGAGCGAGGATTCCAATATCGCTTCCGTCTGGTTCTGACCCGAGATAATGAAAGTTACACTGTTCGATATCGACGGTACACTGATCAACACGGATGGAGTGGGATCACGTGCTTTCAGCGGTGCCCTGGAGGCGGTCCTCGGCATCCGTGACGGCTTGCGCGAGATTCGACTGCACGGCCAGACCGACTTTTTGATCCTGGAGAT
The DNA here is from genome assembly GCA_963777605.1 of uncultured Acidobacteriota bacterium. Classification (GTDB taxonomy): domain Bacteria; phylum Acidobacteriota; class UBA6911; order RPQK01; family JAPXNP01; genus CAVZRV01. The sequence continues at coordinate 255,648 of CAVZRV010000010.1, read as the reverse complement.
GGCTCTGGCGAAAGCCGGACGGGCCCCTCAGATTGACCCGGAGACGTCTGCCGAGTTGTATCGCTGTTACGTGGAGCTTCTCGAGAAGGAACTTGAGAAGTATCCCGCCGGCTACGTCGTGCTTCCCGGGGTTCAGGCAATCCTGGAGGAACTGCAGACTCGCCCCGGAGAATTTGCTGTCGGACTGGCCACCGGAAATCTCGAACTCGGGGCGTGGGCGAAGCTCCGTCCTTCAGGGCTCGACCGCTTTTTCGGGTTCGGCGGGTTTGGGTCTGACTCCCGGGAGCGGTCGGAGTTGATCCTGCGTGCGGTCGAACGTGCGGAAGCCCAAACCGGTAGAACGGCTAGTCAGGTCTTCGTCATCGGGGACACCCCTCAGGACATCATCCACGCCCGGAAGGCCGGAGCGAAGGTCATTGCGGTCGCCACCGGCGGCCACACCCATGACGAGCTGGAGCAGCACAATCCGGACCTGCTCGTCGAGGGTTTGGATCCGATCGGTCCGGTTTTGAATTTTCTCAATGAGAGTAGCTAGGGCAATCAGGTTGGCGACTGCAGCGGGACTGATTCTCGTCCTCGTGCCGTTCTCTATCCTCCTTGCGAAGGACTCCCGGGAAGTCACCGTCGAGGGCAAGGTCCGCTGTGTGAGCCCTGATTTCGAAGCCGTGACCTGCTCGGATCACGCTCGGGATTTCGCACTGGAAACGGACGATGGAACGCGTTACTTTTTTACCAGTAAAGATCCGCGCAGCAAGATTTTTCAGGATTCCCGGGTTCGCCAGCGGAGACTCCGCGTGGTTGGTTGGTTAGGCGACAAGCACGTCATCCAGATCACCAAGGTCTACTCGGTCAAGAACGGCCGTCTCTACAACATCTACTACTACTGCCCGATCTGCAACATAAAGGCCTACGCGGGAGGTCCCTGCTGGTGCTGCCAGCAGGAATTCGAGTTTCACGAGGACCCGGTTGAAAAATAGCCCGGGTCCCCGCAATGGCCCGTTTTATTCGGGAGTGACCTTCAGGTCCAGCGACTGGAGCTGCTGGAGCGCTTCGCGAACCTGCCGGTCGATCTCGACAGGAAGCGTCTCCCGGATCTTTGTGATTTCCTTGTTGAGTTCCTGAAGTTGCAGGTCGCTCAAGTGGAGATCCGCCAGCCGTGCCGCCTCAATCGCCCGGCTAACCGATTCACCGATCTTGGGTCCCAAGTTTACGAGAATACTCTCACGGAGCTGGTCGAGGTTTAGTTTTTCCTTCTCCAGATCCCGCTGCAGTTTTTTGAGATCGATGTTCTGGAGGTTCTTCAGTTCCTCCTGCAACCTGGGCAGATTCTCCTCACGGACCCGCCTGAGTTCGACGCGGGCCCTGCGGACGTCGCCGATGGCTCGGTGGGTCCTGGAAAGAAGAGCGTCAGCCTTAAAGTCAACGCCTTCCATGTCGATCGAGATCTGGGCACCGTCGTCGTTCCATTGCAGGTGCCCGGATCCTTCCGGAGGAGGAGGAGGTGGTGGTGGCACCGGATTCGGTTCGGATGGCGCCGGGGGCGGCGGTGGTTCGGGTGGGGCCGGAGGCGGAGGGGGTGGCACCTTGGATGGAACGCTCTGGAATCCCGAATTCGCGGCCTGCCTGTGGGCGGAGACCTTTACCGGAACGAGACTCATCTGTCCGCTCATTTGCCCTCGCGCCTCGCTTCTTCGATCAAATTTGAAATCTTCCGGTAGGTCTCTTCGTCGAGATCATTCCTGGAGACGTCCAGGAGAGTCGAAACCACTTGTTCAACGGACCCGTCGAAAAAGGTACGAACCACATGCTTGAGTGCCGAGCGGCTTGCCTGCTGCCGCTTAACCACCGGATAGTAGACATAACGTTGACCATCAACGCGGTGTTCAAGGTGGCCCTTCTCCTCGAGGACTCGCAGCAGAGTCCTCACTGCTGAATAGCCCGGGGGATTGGGCAGCAGTTCCTGCACCTGGAGGCGCTGGATGTCAACATCCGGTCAAAGCGAGGAATCTAAGAGAATTGCCCGAAAATCAGTTTTTCGTCTTGACGCCATGTAGTAAAGAGTGGGAATTAGAGAGACGATAAGTCGACGGGGACTGGGTTGGACTGAGTTTGTGTGCGGAACGCTCGTTTCCGGAGTTTCCACAAGCCCTTGCCCGGCCGTTCAAGTCCAAATCTTGGAGAGAGAGTGCAATGGCCAGCGACTCGTGGAACCAATCCGAAGCGCAGAGCCGTAAACCGATTTACACGGATCCCGTTTGGCGTGAAGCACTTTTCGAGGGATGCCGGGATGCCATTTTTATTTCCGACGTCAGCTCCCGTTTTGTTGCTGTCAACCGCGCCGCCTGTGAATTGACCGGGTACACGAGAGAAGAACTCCTGTCAATGGGCATCCCGGACCTTCACAGGGAAGGAGACCTCACTCCTTACCAGACCGAACACAGCCGGATTTTGAGCGGGGAGGAGAAGCTCACTGAAGCTCCCCTGCTCCGCAGTGATGGGACCACGGTCGATGTCGAGTTCAACAACCGCAGGATCGTCGTCCAAGGCCGGACTTACATGCACACGGTTGCCCGCGACATCAGCGCCCGTCGCCGGGTGGAACAGGCGCTTCGGGAGAGCGAGCAACGGTTGAACATGGCACTTGATGCCGCGAATGGAGCGCAGTGGGAGGTGAACCTGCGCTACGGCACGTCGAAAGTCAGTGCCCAGTATGGTCGGATGCTTGGTTACAGCACCAATGAAATTCCCGGGACCCCCGAAGAATTCCTTGAGACGGTCCACCCTGAGGACCGGAAGCTGTTTGAGAACCTGAGAGGCGGAAGTCTGGCCGGCACGGGCAGCCCGGACGTTGGGCAGGGATCATCCATCGAGTTCCGGCTGAGGGCGAAGTCGGGCGAGTGGCGCTGGATGATGGGACGGGGCAAGATCACCGCTTGCGAAAGTTCAGGCGAGCCGGAACGCCTGCTCGGGATTATCCTGGACATCACGGAGACGAAACGCGCGGAGCGAGAGCGCAAGGAACTGGAGGCCCAAGTCCAGGAGACTCAGAAACTCGAAGCTCTGGGTGCTCTGGCGGGAGGAATTGCTCACGATTTCAACAACGTTTTGAGTGCGATTTTCGGTTTCACTGAAATGGCTCTTATGCAGATTCCTGAGAACAGTTTGGCGCGAGAGGACCTGGGTGATGTTTTGGCCAGCGCGGGCCGTGCTCGAGAGCTCGTTCATCAGATCCTGACTTTCAGCCGGAAGGGCTCACCGGAACGCGAACTCGTGGATCTCCAGAACCTGGTTAAAGAGGTGCTCGCCCTGCTCCGTGCTACGCTGCCCTCAACGATTGAGATGACCTGCCACATCGAGCCGGGTTCGTACTCGATCCTTGCCAATGCAACCGAGGTGCACCAGGTCCTCATGAATCTCTGCACGAATGCTTCTCACGCGATGCGGTCCGGTGGCGGAGTCCTCGGGATTCGGTTGGGAACAAGAGAACTGGAGCCGTCTGAGCTGTCATTCTGTCCCGAACTGACGCCCGGCAGTTATTTTGAACTGGTCGTTTCCGACACCGGGTACGGAATGAGCCCTGAGACACAGGCCAGAATCTTCGAGCCCTTCTTCACCACGAAGTCACCTGGCGAAGGGACCGGCTTGGGACTGGCGGTCGCCTATGGAATTCTTCGGGGTCATGGGGGAGCGATCAAGGTCCAGAGTGCATTGGGGGAGGGTTCGAAATTCTCGGTTTTTCTTCCCCGCGCGGCAGGGCGGCCAGAGAAGAAAGAAACCGAGACGAAATCCGAGATGCCGCAGGGAGGAGAACGAATTCTCTGGGTCGATGACGAGCAGAGCCTGGTCGCCGTTGCCCAGCGGATTTTTGAAAGACAGGCTTACCGGGTCACGGCTTTTACGGACAGCAGGGAAGCGCTGAAGGCTTTTTTCGCCCGTCCCGACGATTTCGACCTGGTAGTGACCGATCAGACAATGCCGGGGCTGACCGGCCTCGAACTCGCGAAAGCATGTCTCGAGGCACGGCCCGCTCTGCCGATTATCCTCTGTACGGGGTACAGTGATGTGGTCACTCCGGCCGATGCCTTGAAGGCGGGCATCAAGGAATTCCTGATGAAGCCGATTCGGGTTCACGAGATCGCCAAAATCGTTCGGCGAGTGCTGGATGAAGCTCGAGCGGGAGGGGCCGACCCTTCCGACCTGTCCGATCGGTCTGACTCCTGAGCTTATAGCGACCGGGCGAGCGCAACGGCTGGATGCACGGGGTCGGCATCGGTGAAGTGGCGGACTTGGGAACGGCAGCTGGTGCCTGAGACCACGACCATCGTCCCCGGTTCGGCATTGCGAATCGCGGGCAGGAGATGCCGGGAGCCGATCTTTTCGGAGAGTTCGTAGTGACGCTTCTCGTAGCCAAAGACCCCGGCCATTCCGCAACACCCTTCGGGCACTTCCTCAACCGCTGTCCCGGGCAGCTTCCCGAGCATCCTGAGCGTCGGGCCGCCCCCGATCAGGGCCTTCTGTTGACAGTGGCCGTGGAACAGGACTTGCGATGGCGCCTTTGTAAAAAGCGAGGAAAGGCGCTCGGCGTTGTCGGGCAGTCCCAGAAACTCCTCCAGCGAAAAGACCCGTTCGAGGACGTTGCGGGTCAGCTCGCAATCCACCATTAAATCGGGGTAATCATCCTTCAGAGTGGAGTAGCAACTCGGTTCAAGAACAAGAATCGGGGTCTCAATTCGAGCCAGACGCTCGATCAGGACTCCACCCTCGTCGCGAGCCCTGCGGAGCATTCCCGAGGAGATCAGGGGTCTTCCGCAGCAGCCGACGTCGGCGACCTGGACGTCGTACCCAAGTGCCTCCAGGACCTGGAAGGCCGAGATTCCGACTTCGGGTTCGTAAAAATTGGTGAATGTGTCGCCGAAAATCGTCACTGTTGGGCGGCCTGGCGAAACGTGGGCGGCTCGCTCCCTGAACCACTTTCCAAAGGTCTTGCCGGCATACCGGGGCGGTTTCCGGCGACGGTCAAAGCCCGCGAAGCGTTCCAGAAGCAGTCCGGTGACGGGATTCCCGGTTGCCCAGTTGGCCAGCCCCGGCATTTTGCTGGCCAGTTCGGCGGTTCGCCGGGTAGCTCCCACGAGCTTCTTGTCGAGCGGAAATCCGTGAGACTCGTAATAGTGGGATAGGAATTCCGCCTTCATCTTGGCCATGTCGACGTTGGAAGGACACTCCGACTTGCAGGCCTTGCACTCGAGGCAGAGGTCGAGGACCTCGAAAAGGCGAGGGGATTGGAATCCGTCGGGGCCTAACTGCCCTGCCATCGCGACGCGCAGGGCGTTCGCCCGGCCCCGCGTCGAGTGTTCCTCGTCCCGGGTGGCGATAAAGGAGGGGCACATCGTGCCCGCAATTGTCTTTCGGCATTGCCCCACTCCGGTACAGAGTTCAACCGCCTTGTCGAAGCCCCCTTCCTGTTCGAACCGGTAATAGGTTGCCGGGAACGATGTGTGATAGCCGGGGTGGATGCGGAAGTTCTCCGTCGGGTCGGGAGCGTCGACGATCTTGCCCGGGTTCAGGATCCCGTCCGGGTCAAAGACCGACTTGACCTCTCGAAACGCCTGGTACAGCTCGTCGCCGAAAAATTCCTGGAGCTTGTAGCTTCTGACGAGGCCGTCACCGTGCTCACCGCTCCAGGAACCGCCGAACTTCTTGACCAGGTCAAACGCTTCTCCCGAGATCGCCCTGAGTTTCTCGACATCTTCCTGCTGGCGAAGATTGAGCAGCGGGCGGAGGTGGATGACGCCCACGCTGGCGTGGGCATAGAGTGCCAGTGACCGCTCGTGCCGTCGGCAGACCTCCTGGATCGCGGCCACGTACTCAGCGAGATGCTCAACCGGAACGCATGAATCTTCGATGAAGGCGAGGGGTTTGTAGTCCCCCCGAATGCCCAGCATCACGCCGAGGGCGTTCTTGCGAACCTGCCAGACGTGCTGCTGCTGGGTAGCCAAAAGGGCCTGGTGAATGTGGAACACCCGCTCCTTGACACGAGGATCGGCTGCCATCTGGGTGAACCAGCCTCGCACAACGTCGTCCGCCCCGTCGCTGAACTCGACCAACAGGATGGCCTGGGGATCGCCGGAAATGAACTCGCGGCAGAGCGCCGAAACATTGGGATTGGAGCGGGCCAGCTCCATTCCGTAATGGTCCAGCAGTTCGACGGCCGAGGGACGATATTCGAGAATGGCCGGAACTGTTCGGATGGCCTCCAGCATGTCTTGAAAGTGGAGAACGGCCACCATCCGGGATCGCGGGACCGGTTCAAGGTTTAGTCGCGCCTCCGTGAAGACACCCAACGTCCCCTCCGAACCGCACAGGAGCTTGGCCAGGTTGAATCGCCCGGGATCGACCAGTTCGTCGAGGTTGTATCCGCTCACTCGACGCATTACTTTCGGATATTGACTCTCAATCTGCTCCCGGTGTTTCTCGACGATCTTCCGGATCGACCGATAGATCGCGGCTTCGGTACCGTCACCGGAGGACTTCCGGTCAACCTGAGCTTCGTCAAACTGTTCAAACCAGAACGGCTCTCCGGATGCGAGGACCGCCCGGAGAGCCAGGACGTGATCGACAGTTTTGCCGTAGCGGACGGAACGCGTTCCGGACGAGTTGTTGCCGATCATGCCTCCGACATTCGCCCGCGAACTGGTTGCGACATCCGGTGCGAAGAAGAGGCCGTGCGGAGCCAGGTGGGCGTTCAGGTTGTCGAGTACTATCCCGGGCTGAACCCGGACCCAGCGTTCTTCCGGGTTGACCTCGAGGACCTGGTTCATGTGGCGCGAAAAATCAAGGACGAGTCCCGGAGACACGGTCTGCCCGGCCAGGCTGGTGCCGGCTCCACGGCCAAGAATCGGGACACGATGGCGGGCGGCGAGGTTCACCGCCGCAATCACGTCTTCCTCGTCGGCGGGGAAGGCCACCGCCAGAGGCTGGATCTGATAAAGGCTGGCGTCCGTACTGTAAAGGAGGCGAGACATGCGATCCGTGCGCACCCCACCCCTGATCTGTTTTGAAAGCTGCTGCAGGAACTCTGAGCGGTCGTCGGAGGTCATCCCCCTAATCTAGCATGGGTTGCGCCGAATGGCTTGCTCCAGATAGGCTTTCGGTCCGGCAGGTAAGGCGACATGATCCAAGACCCGATGCCCATTATTGCGGTGTGCGCCTCGGTGTGTGCTCTGGTGTTCTGGAGCGCCTCGACGGGGTGGGGCTCTCGTGTGTACAAAATCGTGCCTTCGGTCGTCCTGATTTACTACCTTCCGACGCTGCTCTCGGTGTCGGGAGTGCTTCCCAGCCAGTCAGTCGCCTATGACTGGATGCGAGATTACCTCCTGCCCTTCTCGATTTTCCTGCTGATGGTAACGATCGACCTCCCAGCCGTGCTGAGGATAGGCCCCATGGCTCTGGCCATGATGACGGTTGGCGCGCTCGGAATCATCATCGGTGGGCCGATTGCGTTCCTTTGTTTCAAGGCGTGGTTGCCGCCTGATTCGTGGAAGGCGCTGGCGGCGCTGTCAGGAAGCTGGATCGGGGGTGGAGGGAACTTCGCCGCCGTCAAAGAAGCTGTTGCGGCTCCGGATTCGCTGATTGGTCCGATAATCGTCGTCGATACCGCGGTCGCCTACAGTTGGACCGGCATTCTTCTGATTCTCGCCAACTACCAGGGCCGGTTCGATCGTTGGACGGGAGCTGGCGTCGAAGTTTTCCGAGACTTGAGCCGAAGGCTGCAGGAGACCCAGGTCGCGGAATCGCGCCCGGTGACGGTACTGGACGTCACCGGGACGGTGGCACTCGGGTTGGTGGGGGCCGTTGGGGGTCACTTTTTGGGCCGTCACCTGTTCGAAACTCTGGACCCGGTACTGCGCAGTGTCAGCCCGGCCCTGGCGTCGGTGTTTTCCGAATTCACCTGGATGGTCATTGTCATCACGACGGCCGGACTCCTTCTCTCACTTACCCCGATCCAACGGTTCGAGCGGGGCGGCGCGTCAAAGATTGGGTATGCGGCCCTCTACCTGTTCCTGACTTCGCTCGGGGCAAAGGCGAACCCGGCAGGGCTGTTGGAGGCGCCCGTGCTTTTGCTGGTTGGTGTGCTCTGGATTATGATTCACGTCGGAGTGCTGTTTGCCGGCGCCAAATTGCTGCGTGCTCCTCTCTTCCTGGTAGCCGTTGGCAGCCAGGCTAACGTGGGGGGAGCCGCCACCGCTCCGATCGTGGCCGCCGCGTATTACGAGGGATTGGCCCCGGTCGGAGTCTTGATGGGCGTTCTGGGCTATGTTCTGGGCACTTATGGAGGTTTGCTCTGCGCCTTCCTTCTCCGTCTTTGCGCCACTCTTTGACGTGGACCCCGGCTGGCGGTGGTCTTGGAAGCCGGGTCGGTTTGAGATCCTTCCCATCCTCCCCGAACCGCCTTCGCGTTTTTCGGGACCCGTTGTTAATAAATCACTCCCTCCTCCGTTTTGTTTAATGAAACGAGAGGAGTTGAGCCGTGCAGGCAGTGAGAATCCAAATGCCAGAAGCAACCGAGTCGGCACAAACGATCCAGGAGCTTTTTGAGGAACACCGCCGGGTCGTACTCCAGTCAGCTTTCCGGATTACCGGGAGCGTGGACGATGCGGAAGACGTCCTGCAGACGGTTTTCATCCGCTTGCTGCGCAGAAAACAGATGCCGGAACTGGGACAGGGGGCACGAGCCTACCTTCACCGGGCCGCCATCAACGCAGCTCTCGACATCGTTCGCTCGCGCAAGAGCGCCAACGCGCTCTCAATCGACGAAGTCGGCCCGGTGCCCGGTTCCCACCCCACGAGCCGCCCGGACCAGTTGAGTTCGTCAAAGGAACTGGCACGGTGGCTCAGGGCGGCGATCGCGCGGCTTCGTCCCAAGTCTGCCGAGATGTTCGTGCTGCGATTCCTCGAAGGTTATAGCAATCAGGAAATTGCCGATCTCCTCGGAACCAGCGCGGGGACGATTGCAGTGACTCTCCACAGAACAAGGGTTCGGTTACAGGAAGAGGCCTCCTCTTTCCTGGGAGGAAATTGAGATGAATGAGAACGAAAAGCGACAAGAAGCGATGCTTGATCAGGCTGTTGAGGCTCTCCGTCAGGAAGAACTTTCGCCTGAGCAGGTGGCGACGATTTCCGAGCGGGTCAGAGGGCGGCTGCACGAATCCAGGGGGATCCAGAGTTGTGAAGAGTTCCAGTCGCTTATCCCCGAGTTTCTGGCAGGCCGGCTGACCCCGGCGCGACGGTTGCTCCTGGAGGACCACACCCAACATTGCGTACGTTGCCGGAAGGCTTTGACTGCAGCGCGAACTGACCGGCTTGACCAGCGACAAGAGCGTCCGGCCTTCGTTGTTCACCCGTGGCTGCGGTGGGGAGCTCTCGCTGCCACTCTCCTTCTCGCGGCACTGGTGTTCCAGATCGCGTCCTGGAACGGGCTCATCCCCGGGGTGCGCATGACCGTGGCCGCGCTCGATCGTGCATCGGGACCGGTCTTCATGGTGTCGGATGGGGAGATGAGACCGGTTGCGGTGGGAGCCGTCTTCGAGTCCCAGGAACTCGTGAGAACCGGTAAAGGCGCTCGCGCCATGCTGCGCCTGAACGACGGTTCGCTCGTGGAGCTGGCTGAACGCACCGAACTGGGTGTCCATGAAGGCTGGAACAGCCGGACTTTACAGCTCAGCCGCGGGCAGGTGATCGTCGAAGCTGCCAAGCAGGGAAGTGGTCACCTCTACGTTTCTACGAACGACTGTCGGGTTGCCGTGAAAGGAACGGTGTTCTCGGTGAATCACGGGGTCAACGGGTCCCGTGTCTCGGTCCTGGAAGGCGAAGTCTGGGTAGAGAAGTCGGGACAGAACACGGTCCTGACGCCAGGCGAGCAATATTCGACCCGCAACCGGCTCCAGATGGTTCCTCTCAAAACCGAGTTCTCCTGGAGCGAGAACTCGGATCAGCACCTCGCCCTCTTGAGGGAAATGAGCCAACTGCACCAGGAACTCAACGCCGCCAGCTTTGGAGATCACCTCCGCTATTCCAGCAGTCTCATCGGGATTCTCCCGGCAGGGACCGTAGTCTATGCCGCACTGCCGAACGTGAGCGGGAAACTGGGAACGGTGTATCAGCTCTTCAGACAGCGAATCGAGCAGAACCCTTCGGTGTCACAATACTTCCAGGAACATCCGGAGGCGGTTGACAAATTGGGTGAGTTTGACGATCTCGTAGCCCAGCTCCAGAGTCTCGGAAACCTGGTCGGCGAAGAAGTCGTGATCGCACTCGTCTCTCAGCCCGACTCGGCCGATGTCACTCCGATATTGCTGGCTGATGTTGTGGATGCGGACCAGTTTGCCGGACTCGTCGGTGCGCAGATCGCGAAGGTGAACCCGCAGGTTGAAGAAGGTGGGGTCGTGCAACTCGTGATGGATGGTGCGAAGCTCGACGAGTCGGCAAAGGGCCTTTCACTTCTGGTCAACTCCGGTCTCGTAATGGCTTCACCTTCAGTGCCGTTGCTGCAGGGAATGGACGCCCTGGCGAAGGGTTCGGCTCCCGGCGGCTTTGCTGACACCAAACTCTTCGAGACCGTCTCCCACAGCTATGCCAACGGAGTGGATTGGCTGCTGGCTGTTGACATGCAGCGCCTGGTGAACCATGAGGCAACTCCGGAATCAGGTGCAGCAGCTCACGCTGAAGGCGTGATCGACCGGCTTGGAGTGACCCAGGTTCAGGACCTGGTTGTCGAACGCAAGCAGGTGGACGGAGTCTCCGAGAGCCGCGCAGTCCTGACCTACGAGGGCGCCGGAAAGGGATTGATTTCCTGGATTGCGGCTCCGGGTCCGATGGGGGCACTCGATTTCGTCTCCCCCAACGCCAACCTGGTGGCTGCTTTCGTGGTCCGCGAGCCGTTAGATCTGGTGGATGACCTCCTGGCTATCGCCGCTTCGGATGACCCGGACGCGCTCGCTGGAATCGAGGAATTTGAAGCCACGGAGGGGGTCAGCATTCGGAACGACATCGCGGCCCCGCTGGGTGGTGAATTCGTACTGGCAGTTGACGGACCGCTGCTGCCGACGCCTGCGTGGAAGATCATTCTCGAGGTTTACGACCCGGCCACTCTCCAGAAGACTGTGGAGTGGGCCGTCAACCGGGTCAACCAGGCCGCCGTCGAAAGCGCGGAGCCGGGAATCAACCTGGTTGGGGACGCCGATGGACTTTATCAGCTCCAGATCGAGAAAACGGGAACTTCTTTGTACTACCGTTACGTTAATGGTTATATGATCCTGACTCCAGATCCGGCACTGATAGCGCAGGCCCAGCAGTGCGCTTCGAGCGGCTACTCCCTGCTCAGCTCTCAGACGTTTGCCTCCCTGGTACCACCCGATTCGAGCGTGAATCTGTCCGGGTTCTACTATCAGAACCTGGCTCCCCTGCTGGACTCGGCGATTACGGGAGGGCTGGCGGAGTCGTTGGCTGGAACCGGCGAAAACCAGGCCGCCCTGGTCGAAATGTTAAAGAACACGCCTCCGGTGCTGGTAGGACTCTACAGCGAGCCGAACCGGATCACGGTGGCGGGTTCGGGTGACCTGGAGCGTCTCTGGATGAACCTGGGCCTGCTGTCGACGATGGGAGGTCCCGAGGGTATCCAGAAGATGTTGGGCGCCTCGGTTCCGGAAGTGAAGAACCAGTAATATCGATTGCGGGGCCGCCGGACAGGGTTGCGGCGGCCCCGGCATTCGGGGGTAGGCATGGCGGAGCCGGTCATCGAGCTCGAGAATTTGACGGTCAGATTTGGCCGGTTGGAAGCCTTGAAACAAGTCAGCGGCACCTTTTCCGGCCGGGCTATCGGCCTCCTCGGTCCGAACGGAGCCGGCAAGACCACGATGATTCACACCCTCCTTGGGTTTCACTCTCCCGCATCCGGCGCCGCACGAATCTTCGGCCGGGACATTCAGAGCGATGCCCGGAGCATCCGCTCCATGCTTGGGTACATGCCGGAAAATGAGTCTTTCATCGCCGGCATGACAGCGGTTCGCTTCGTGGCAATGCTGGCGGAACTGACCGGGATCCCGTCCTCGGCGGCGCTGGAGAGGGCCCACGAGACGCTCTTCTACGTCGGCCTCGGGGAGGCCCGCTATCGAAAGGTGGAGACCTTCTCCCAAGGTATGAAGCAGCTTGTGAAACTCGCCCAGGCGATCGTTCATGGACCTCGACTTCTCTTTCTCGACGAGCCGACCAACGGGTTGGACCCGCCGGCGCGGCTCCGCATGCTCAAGCTGATTCGCGAGATTATCAAGGCCGACGACGTGCACGTCATTCTCTCGTCCCACTTGCTGCGCGACGTCGAGGAGTGCTGTGAAGAGGTGATCATCCTGAGGCAGGGACATATTGCCGTTTATTGCAACCTTGAAAAGGAGCGGAGTGCCAACCGGAAATTCGTCGAACTGGAGGCTCATGGTTCGACGGAAGCTTTTATGGAACGGGTTGAGGCGCTCGGCTGTGAGTGGGCGAAGTCCGGGCAGAGGCGCTACAAAGTGGTTCTCCCGGAAGGCCTCGAGATCTCGGATCTCTACCGGACTGCAATTGAATCGGACGTGGAATTGAGGCGGTTGAGTTACAAGAAGGACTCCCTCGAGGACATCTTCCTCAAGGCGATGGGAACTGACAATGGCAGTCTATAGGAATACTTATCGGAGCTACGAGGGAGAACTGACTGCCCAGTGGCAGCGAATCCTGGTCTTTCCCCGCTATGCCTACCGCAAGGTGTTCGAGTCCCGGTTTTTCACAGTCTTCTTCGTCCTCTGTTTCATGGTTCCACTGGGAGCGGGGGTTCTGATCTACCTGAAGCACAACCTTGCTGCGCTGGGGATGCTGCGGATTCCCGCCGATGCGTTGATCTCGATCAATGCGTCCTTCTTTCGCCAGTTGCTGGCTGTCCAGGGCGCTTTCGCTTTTCTTCTGACGGCATTCGTGGGGCCGGGATTGGTTTCCCCCGACCTGATCAATAACGGGCTGCCGCTTTATCTCAGCAGGGCTTTTTCGCGAAGCGAGTACGTCATCGGAAAGATGGCGGTCCTGGTTATCCTGATGTCCTGCATCACGTGGTTGCCGCTGGGGTTGCTGTTTCTGCTGCAGGCCAATCTCGCGGATGGCTGGATGCTCGAGAATATGCGGATCCTGGTGGCGATTTTCGTCGGATCGTGGATCTGGATGATCGTGCTTTCACTGCTGGCTCTGGCCATCTCTTCCTGGGTCCGCTGGAAGTCGGTGGCGGGGGCGCTGCTATTTGGTTTGTTCTTTGTGGGAGCCGGGTTCGGCAGTGCGATCCGGGAGATCTTCCTGACGCCCTGGGGGGATCTTTTCCATCTCAATTATCTGATCCAGACAATCTGGGACTGGCTCTTTTTCGGGAGTGAGGCCGGTCCGGAGAGTGGGATCGGGAGCGTCCCGGTTTGGAGCGCCTGGCTGGTCCTGGGCCTGGTATGCGGTGTAAGCCTTTTGTTGCTGTCGCGAAGAATTCGAGCCTACGAGGTGGTTCGATGACTGTGGCCGAAGCCTCGTCGATTATCTTTGAAAGTGTATCGAAGTTCTATGGGGAGGTACTGGGTATCAACCGGGTTTCCCTTGCGCTGAGCCCCGGAATTACCGGACTGGTCGGCCCGAACGGAAGCGGTAAAACCACCCTGATGAACCTGATGACGGGCCTGCTGCGCCCGACCCGGGGGCGCATCCGTGTCCTGGATTGTTCCCCATACCAGCCTGAGGTTCTCTTCCGTCAGCTTGGCTACTGTACCCAGTACGATGCTTTTCCTCGTGGTTTCACCGGGTTCGAGTTTGTTTCCTCCTTCCTGAAGGTCCATGGATTCACCTCGAAGGAAGCACACGAACTGGCCTGGAATGCGCTGGAACGGGTGAAGCTGGTCGATGCCGCCCGAAGAAAGGTGGCGGGTTACAGCAAAGGGATGCGGCAGCGAATCAAGCTGGCCCAGGCAATCGCCCACAACCCGACCGTTCTCGTCCTGGACGAGCCGCTCAACGGCCTCGATCCCATGGCGCGTTCCGAAGTGATCGCCCTCTTCAGGGAATTTGCCTCCGAATCCCGCTTCGTGATCGTGTCCAGCCACATCCTTCACGAGATCGACATGATCTCCGATCAGGTCGTCCTTCTGAACGGTGGCTATGTGATTGCGGAAGGAGACATTTCCAGTGTGCGCGGTGAGTTGCCCGAGCACCCGATCCAGGTCCTGATTCGGTGTGACCGGCCGTCCGTTCTGGCATCCAGGCTGTTCGAAATGGATCATGTCGTCGAGGTCAAGATTCAGGAAGACCATCGGGGGTTGCTGATTCGCACGCGGGATGCGGAGAAGTTCTACCGGAGGCTGAACCAGGCGATACTCGAAACCCGGCTCCAGATCGAGATGGTGACGCCGGCCGATGAAGATGTTCACTCGGTCTACCAGTACCTGATCGGTTCCTGAGGAATTGAAAATGAGCAGTGTGGCATCCATCAAGACCCGGCTATCGGAGGCTCCCTGGGCGCTTTGGCGACGCCAGGTCCAGGGAATCCTTGCGATCGAAGGACGCAAGAATCTTTTCGGCAAGCGATCCCTATTCGTCTACCTTCTCGCCGGTATGCCGGTACTCCTCCTCTCTCTGCGAATGCTGGGTCCGGACAAGACCTTTATCGACCGCCTGGGCGGAGAGGGGGCTCTCTACGCGCTGATCTTCCGGACATTTGTCCTGCGGCTGGCGATCTTCTTTGGCTGCGTTGGTGTATTTACCCGCCTGTTCAGGGGAGACATGTTGGAGCGGGTGATTCACTTCTACCTTCTGTCCCCGGTGCGCCGGGAGGTTCTGGTGGTGGGGAAATACCTGGCCGGCGTGATCAGCACCTCGGTCATTTTCGGAATCAGCACGCTGCTCTCCTACGGGTTGCTCTTCGCTCCGGCGGGCTGGGTGGCATTCGAGGAGTTCGTTTTGAAGGGTCCCGGGCTGGGTCACCTCTTCGCTTACCTGGGCCTGACCATATTGGCCTGCGTGGGGTACGGGGCTGTGTTCATGCTGATTGGACTCTACTTCCGGAACCCGATCGTCCCGGCTGGGGTCATTCTTGGGTGGGAGTACATCAACTTCCTCCTCCCGCCGACCTTGAAACAGATCAGCGTAATCTACTACCTCGAATCACTTTGTCCGGTGCCGATTCCCGAGGGGCCGGTGACTATTCTGGCTGAACCGGCTCCCTTCTGGGTGGCGGTGCCCGGACTGCTTCTGGTGGTCGCGGTGGCGCTGTCGATTGCGGCCGTGAGAGCCCGGTGCATGGAGATCACGTACAGCGAAGAGTAAGACCCCAGACCTTGCCATATCTCAGGGGCGCTTCGTTATACTCGTTTGCAATGGGATCCAGGTCCTCGAATCGTGAAAGTGCGTGGGAGGCAGTCTATGCCCTGGTTCGAAAGATTCCTCCTGGGCGGGTGATGACCTACGGGCAGATCGCCCTGATGATCGAACCGCTTTCAGCCCGGGCCGTCGGGTGGGCCATGAACACGTGCCCGGAGGGTGTTCCCTGGCACCGGGTGGTCAATTCCCGGGGTGGCTGCTCCACCGACCGGTTGCCGCACGTCCCGACGGGACTGCAGCGCTCGCTCCTGGAGCGCGAGGGTGTCGAGTTCGGCCCAATCGGAAATCTTCCGTTGGAAAGGTACCGGTGGTTGCCCGATAATTGCCAGGGATGAGCCCCCTTCCGGCTGTTCTACCGGTAATCTTTCTGATCCTGCACAGCCTCCTGGTCATTTTCGCAAGGCGGAAAAGGCGGGGTTGGAAGATACGGATCCTCGCCGTCAACGGAGCGCTGGTGGTCGCTCTTCTGTTCGCTGTTGTTGCCGCGGCTCAGACGTTGGTCGAGCCGCACGGCCTGAAGCGAGTGCTGCTCTTGTGGGGACCAGTGGTCTTCTTCTGGTGGGCTTACCTCTGGACCCGGAAGATCCTCCATGCGATCTATCCGCCCGGCAAGACAATCGATCGCTTCCTCATCGAGTTGGAGGACAAGATCGGGCAGCCAAGTCTTCACTGGGCCCGCTCGGGGAACCGGTACCTGTGTGAGTTCCTTCATTTGGGATACAACAGTTACTTCTTTTACACACCTGCCCTGGGCCTCTATCTCGACTTGAGCGGACAGATCTTCCGTTTTCAGGCAATGACGTTCGCGGTAATGCTGGGATAC
The DNA here is from genome assembly GCA_963777605.1 of uncultured Acidobacteriota bacterium. Lineage (GTDB taxonomy): Bacteria > Acidobacteriota > UBA6911 > RPQK01 > JAPXNP01 > CAVZRV01. The sequence continues at coordinate 239,399 of CAVZRV010000010.1, read as the reverse complement.
CTCGTGTCCTATCTCCTGTTTGCCGTGGTTCCTGCCCACGGTCCCCGGTGGGCACTCGTGGAAGAGGGTCTCGTCAGCCCGGGGGAACAGAGGATGCAGGGTTTTGCGATTACGGAGTTCACCAACCGAGTGATGTTTGGAGGACCTGCGCTAAAGGGCGGCGCAATGCCAAGCAGTCACAGTTCTACGGCGGTCGTCTTTCTAGTCTGGTGCTGGCGAATCTGGGGTCCCGATGCCGGAATTGGCGCCCTGATTCTTGTTCTGACGATGTGGCTCGGATCGGTATACGGACGCTACCACTTCGTGCTCGATATTATTGTCGGCGGTCTGATCGGGTGGGGCGCGATCTGCGTGGCGGATGCAGTGTTGCGGGCTTGAAAGCCGGTTTGCAGGAAAGCCATTGGATTTTGTATACTTTGTGACTTTCACGAAGACGAAGGAGGACACTCATGGCTCGCAAGTGCCAGTTGACTGGAAAGGGACCGTTGAGCGGAAATAACGTGTCCCATTCGAATAGAAGGACGAAGAGACGGCAGCTTCCCAATTTGCAGACCAAGCGCATTTATGTCGCTGAAGAGGACCGATGGGTGCGGATTCGGCTGTCGACCCGAGCGCTGCGGACTGTGACCAAGAAAGGGTTGCTCGGTTTCCTGCGTGACGAAGGTTTGACGCTGGAGCAGGTGCTTCGATAGGAGGTCGTCATGAGAGAGAAGATTAAGCTGGTGTCGACGGCGAAGACTGGGGTCTTCTACACGACGACCAAGAACAAGCGCAATACCACCAAGAAGCTTGAGCTGAAGAAGTACGATCCGGTTATCCGGAAGCACGTCATCTTCAAAGAGGGCAAGATTTAGCTCGACCCGGCAGCCTCATCCGAGTTGCCTCAGGTTGATGCGGTTCGATTTGAGCAGCCGCTGAAAGATTATGCGGGTCTCCTCGATTGCCCGGCGAGTTTCGGTGAGCGGATATTCGCCGATGATCGATCGGAGGCCGGCGTCCTCCAATTGGTAGGGGAAGGGCAGGACGTTCCCGGCGTCGTGCTCGACTCGGGTGTCCTGCACGACTTCCCGAATCCCTTCCAGGAATTCCGCCACGGAAACTACCGCGCCGCCCAGGTTACAGGCCGCTGCTCCGCTGTATTCGGCCCGCGCTGCCCTTATGAATGCTTCGGCGACGTCACGGGCATAGTGAACGAGCACTTTCCCACTGAACTTCACAGTGAACGGAAGTCCCGCGCAGGCTGCTAACAGGGCCTTGGTGAGGTCCGAGGTCAACCCCTGGTCCCGGCCTGCACCGTACACGATGTAAGGCCGCAGTCCGACACTGGGTACTCTCCAGTCGTTCCAGTAAACGCGGGCGGCCATTTCATCGGCTACCTTGTACACCCCGTAAAGAGTCTCCGGAGCCAGCTCGACCTGATCTCCCAGGGGTTCTTCCGGGTATAGTGTCGCCGGTCCGAGTACCGCGACCGAACTCGCGTAGGCGAGGCCCCGGATCTGGTTCTGGAATTTTCGCCTTGCTTCCAGAACGTTGACCGTCCCCACCACATTGACCTGAGCTCCGAGCGAAGGATTGGCCTTGCAGAACGGAACCTGAAGGCCGGCCAGGTGGATCAGGTGAGTGATCGATTCTTCCTCGATGATGCGGTGGAGCGTGTCGGAATCGAGAATGTCGAGGCGCCGGTATGCGAGATTGTCAACCTCATCGTCTCCAATCAGGGCACGAACCCGGTAGAGGTCGTCGCTCAAGTCGCTGGCGATTACCTCGACACCTTCGTCATGGAGAACCTTGAGCACCCACGCCCCGATGCAGCCGCTTGCCCCGGTTACCAAGAATCGTTCTTCTCCCATCTCCAAAGTCCTCCTCAGTCATAGCCGACGAACCTGTTCAATATCTCTCCCGGCATTCCCTGATATTCCGCTGCAACGGCCATTATAATCATCCGGATGCCCACCGTCCTCCCGGGAAGCGATGGCGGCGTTCAGACGGGTATGGCGGGCCGTAGAGGCAGTGGCCGCGAGTTCCGGCGGACCGGGTGATACGAGCGCGACTGCAGTTCCCGCGGTTAACCTGGAATTTCAACTGAGATGAGTTCCTGGTTCCTGGTTTCTCGTTCCTGGAGGGTAATCCAGGCAGGGCCTGCCTGGTTTGGCGGCCGGGCAGCTTGCCCGGCGGAAGTGAACATTCTTAATCCGTCGCCCGGTGGAATCCACAAGCAGCCTGGACTCGTCTAGGCTTCCGTGGAAACAAGGTTTCCTGTGAAAACCCGACTTGGGTTGAAGTTTCCCTCTAACAGTGTAGTAATTAAAGTGTTAGAAGTGATACGCGAACTCGCTTTCAAATGAAGAGGAAGGATTGATTATGCTGACCAAGAAGATTGAAAAAGCACTCAACGAGCAACTGAATGCCGAACTCGCATCCTCATATGTCTATCTCTCGCTTGCCGCCTACTTTGAATCGAAGAACCTGGAAGGGTTCGCCAACTGGATGAAGCAGCAGGCGCAGGAAGAGGTGATTCACGCGATGAAATTCTACGGCTACATCAACAGCCGCAGCGGGCGCGTGATCCTCACTCGGATCGAAGACCCGCAGACCGAGTGGAAATCTCCCCTGGATGGTTTCATCGCTGCCGAGGAGCACGAAAGGATGATCACCGGTCGCATTGACAAGCTTGTGGAACTGGCAAACAAGGAGAGCGATCACGCGACCCACGGCTTCCTCATGTGGTTCGTGACCGAGCAGGTTGAAGAAGAAGACTCGGTTGGCCGGATCGTCGAGAAGCTCAAGTTGATCGGTGATTCTCCGAGCGGCCTCTTTATGATGGATCGGGAACTCGCCGGACGTGGCGCTGCAGCTGCTCAGTAGCCGCAGCATCATCCCAACGGGATTTGCTTAAGCAGGGGCAACCGGGACCGGGTTGGCGGTCTCGGTTGTCCGCCTCTCTACGACTCCGCCTCCTCTTCCTGCCTGTGCCCGAGCCAGAGGGCGATTCCAAACCAAAGAATCGACAATCCAACCGCCACCCAGGCAATCTTCTGCAGCCCGAGGCCGATCAGGACCAGGCCCGCATAGCCCCAGGCCCCGGTCTGATCTCCGAACCGGTAGACGAACGTGTCGATAAAGTTCTTGGATTTGTACTTGTCTTCGCGGTTGAGAACCGTGTAGAGCGTCTCCCTGGCGGGCCGGGTGAGGGTGTAATCGGCGGCTCGGCGGACGACCTGGAAGGCGATCAGGAAGGCTACCGAAGGAATCGTTCCCAGGACGGAGAATCCCGCCACGCAAACAGCCGGCAGCACCGCAAGGGTTCCGCCAATGGCCAGCCAGCCGATGATCCGGGAGGTGAGAAAGAGCTGTCCGACGACCGTCACCAGGTTGGTGGCGAGATCGATGGATGCGAATACGGAGGTGCGGGCGGCCCGATCAGTAAAGTGTGACCCCATGATCTCTGCTTGCTGGAAATAGAGAAATGATGCGGTCAGGGTGTAGAGAAACATGAAAGCCGCAATTCCGATCAGGAACCGGCTTTTGGCCACGTTGCGCAATCCCGCCCAGACCGTGCCTCCAATCAGGCCGCTGTCTTCCGCCGGTCGGGGAGAAGAGGAACCGCGAAAAAGAAGCGGGCCCCGCGTGGGGGGCGAGGGAGACGGCCGGGGAGAATGGTTCCGGCACCAGTCCGGTTCGGTGCAGAGCGCGCATCGCCAGAATTGCCGCTTCGATCAGGAGAATCGAAAAGAGAAGCAGCTGGGGGGGGCCAATCTTTGAAGCCAGTACCGTAGTTATACCCGATCCGAGGATCGCACCGAGAGTGCCGCCCAACGCAATTAGCCCGAAGACGCGCTTTCCTTCCTGGGTGCCGAAGATATCCACGATTCCGGCCCAGAAGACGGACACTAAGAAAAGGTTGAAGACGTTCGTCCAGACGTAGAAGAAGCGCCCCACCCAAATGTTCAGGCTGCCCCCCGAGAAGCGGAAGAGCAGGAAGAAAACGAAGAGGTTCAGGGAAAAGAAGCGGTAGGTCAGCGTGATGAACCGCTCTCGCGGCAGCCGTTTGACCAGGGTGGTGAAGAACGGGTGGAAGATCAGTGTCGCCACGAGGGTCGCCGTAAACAGCCAGGGAAGATTTTCGATTCCGCTGGCCACGGCCACGTCGTCACGAATCGGGCGCAGCACGTAGTAACTCGAGAGCAGGAAGAAAAGGTACCCGCTCGACCAGAGGACCGGGCGAGCCTCGGCGGGACTGAGCTTGAGCAGGGAAAGAAGTCTTCGGCTCAGGACTTTGCTCGGTTTCTCCACGCCTCCAATACCTCTCGTTCCCGTTCAGGACTAAGACCCGCTTTGAGTTGGGACTGCCTTTCGGCGGGCAGCGATTTGAACCATTCCAGGGTGTCGCGGGCGGTCTCAGCCAGAGGGCGGAAGCGCAGACCGGCGGATATTGCACGACTGCAGTCGATGGTTGAGAAACCTTTCATTTCGTCGGTGTACGGTATCCAGACCGGCATGTCCGACCAGGGCTGTACCTGATGGGTTTCGAGAAAGGAGTTTGGAACCCAGGTGAACCCCATCCGGGCAGAGGTGACGGCGCGAATTCCGTATAGCATCTCCGCCATGGACATGGGGGCTTCCGGACCGGTCGCATTGTACAGGCCGACCGCACGGCGTTCGATGAGGTGAATCATCCAGGCCGTGAGGTCTCGGGCATCGACAATCTGAATGGGGTCGGTGGGTTCTCCAGGAGCCAGGACCTCGCCTCCCCGATCCACCCGGACCGGCCAGTAGGTGAACCGGTCGGAGCGATCACCCGGTCCCACAATCAGCCCGGGACGCACCACGATGCTCCGGTCGGGAAAAGCCGACTGAGCTTCCTTTTCGCACAGGGCCTTCAGCGGACCGTAAGTCTCTCCGGTGATCTCCTCCACGGTCGGGTCCTCGATCGTGCCGACTGGGCTGGACTCGTTGAGCCCGACGATGCTGTTGTCGGTGAAAACAGAGAGCGAGGAGACAAAAAGATAGAGCTCCACTGAGTCCTTGAGCAACTGGGCAGACTGGCGGACCCACCGAGGAAACGTTGCGGAGTTGTCGATGACGGCATCCCAGGTTCCTCCCTTGAGCGACTCCAGGTCGTTATCGCGGTCTCCCCGCAGTTGCTCGATGTCCGGAAACAGGCCGGGATCGGTCTTGCCGCGGTTAAAAAGGGTGAGCCGATGTCCCCTTTCCGTGGCATATCGGACCTGATGAGGGCCGATGAAACCGGTTCCTCCCAGGATGAGAATCCGCAGGGGGCGGGAACTCTTTTCGATCGGGGTCGATGTCAGGCGGCCGGCGAGGGCCAGGGAGGCTGCAGAGGAGGAGAGGAATTCGCGGCGCGTAGGCTTCATCAGGAACTGGGCTGGTTCACTCCGGCGGATGTTCATGACTTGCTTGAGCGGATTGGGCATCCAGACCCTCCCGGTTCAACGTACGAGCTGCCTGTGAGATCCCGATCGCCACAGCCCGCGATGGGCGGATTCTACGCGGGTCCAGGGAGTCCGTCAACGGAGCTCTGCTCCCGGTTCGCCGCAAACTCCTGAAGGATCGATTCAGCGGTGGAGTTCGCGGACCAGGTGCCGCAGTTCAGGCTCTATCAACTTCTCCCAGGCGAGGCGGACGGCGTTGGGTGAACCGGGCAGGGAGAAGACAATCTTCCCGTGGCATATGCCGGCAATCGCCCGGGAGAGCATTGCGGCTGGACCGACTTCCTGGTAGCTCAACATACGAAAGAGTTCTCCGAAGCCCGAAATGACCGGGTCAAGCTGCCGGGAAACAACGTCGAAGGTCCGATCGCGACGGGAGATTCCAGTGCCGCCGTTGAAGATGACGGCATGGGCCGGTCCGTCGAGCAGGACCCGCAGGACACTCTCGATGGCCTTCGGTTCGTCCGGCACAACCCGGTAATCCACTACCCGGTGCCCGGCCCTCGCAGCGGAATCCTTCAGCAGCATTCCACTGCGATCGTTTTCAGGCGAACGGGTGTCACTTACCGTGACCACCGCGAGACGAACAGAGTCGAACTCCGAAGCAGCGGCCTGGCGGTGCTCCTCGTGGGGATTATGCTGGCCCATTCATTGTCACTCGGAAGGTGGAGGGACCGGAAGCTGGTCTTCGGGGACTTCTCGCCATTTCTCACCCTCTTCGACAAGCATTACCGGGATGCCGTCGCGGATCGGGTACTTGTAGCCGTTGTCGTCGCAGACGAGCCAGCAGTCGTGAACCAGGCGGAGCCTCCCGGGATCCTCTCCGTACTCCTCGGAGCGAACCGCCACCGGGCAGCGCAGAATTTCCAGCAACTCGGAACTAATAACCTTCGGCTTCTTTTCAGAAACGTTGTCCAATTTCGGTTCCCTTCTCAAATCTATCCGGGAGGCCACTTCATCCGGCGGCCTCCAAGCACGTGAAGGTGTAAGTGGTCCACGGCCTGGCCTCCGTTCTTGCCGACGTTGATCACGACGCGATAGCCATTTTCCGCGAGGCCCTCAGATGCTGCAACCTCTGCGGCCTTGATCAGCAGGTGACCCAGCAGGCGGTGATCGTCAGGACTGGCGTCGGCCAGAGAGGGGATCTCCTTGCGCGGAATCACCAGAACGTGAGAGGGGGCTTGCGGATCGATGTCGCGAAACGCGATACAGAGATCATCCTGGTAGATGATGGTGGCAGGAATCTCGCCATCGAGGATCTTTTTGAAAATCGTCATGAGTTTATCCTCTGCAATTTTACCCGGAAGAGGAAGCCTCTCCAAGCGTTCGTCGAAACCACGGCTTCCGGCCTCTTTTGGGACCGCTCTACGATAATCATTTAAGTCCGGGTCCCTGTTTCGGTAGGCGCAGGTGTCGCAATCGGACACTCACCGTCCAATTGCTCTTGGCAGCGTGGCGGCCAAGGCGATAGCATCTTCAGATCATGAACCAGAGTGGACCTCCTGAAAGCCGCAACCGCCAGATCATCAGCCTCGCAGGTGCATTCATACTGGGCGCTGTGCTGATCATTGCTTCGATCGGCAAAGTCATCGATCCAATTCTTTTCGTCGAACAGATTCGCAAAGAGGGTCTGGACATCGCGATGTCTGCCAGCACAGTCGCCCTGATCGCGCTGGCCCTGGAAACAGCGCTCGGTTTTGCCCTGTTGCTCGGCGTCCGGAACCTCTGGGTTTTGGTGCCGAGCAGCGGCCTCGTGCTCTTCTTCCTTTTCCTGACGGGTCGCACCTACTGGATGGTGGTGACCGGTCAGCAGGACGATTCTTACGACTGCGGCTGTTTCGGAGTATTCCTTCAGCGAACCGCCACCCAGGCATTCTGGCAGGATCTCTTTCTTCTCGTGCCACCGTTGCTGATGGCATTCGTAGACCGCTCGGCCCGACACTGCCCGGCAAGACGGTGGAAACTGGGAGTCTCTGGAGCGGCAACGGTCGGAATTCTCGTCTACGCGGTCGCTGTTGCGGGGATATCGACTGGCCCGGTTCCTGAGCTGGAGGTCGTCAACCCGGATTCCGCGACATTTCGCCCCAACAACCAGTTCGTCCTCGTGGTTGACGGCACCGAAGATCCTGACGGGAAGATCCTGGAGTCTGATGCGACACTCGAATTCCTGTTGATCTCGAGACTCCTCCCGGCTCCGGTGATCCTCAACGTGCACGGCTCGAAGGTATCCCAGGTTGAGAATTTGCCCCCGTCTGCGGGTGAGGCCGCCGAGCTGAATCTGCCAACGAGCATCGAGCGCCAGGAAGTCGGGAATTTCGAGGTGAGCGGGGAAGGGCTCAAGTTCGAGTTCGACGGCCACCTGGTCCTGCTCCGGAGCCGCGGCGCCTAGTTTTGCGCTAAACTCTTGGTTTCGATCGCACAAAGAGGTTTTTCATGAGTAACGATACCAAGAGAGACTACAGTTCTACGCTACAGTTACCGCGCACCTCGTTTTCGATGAGGGCTAATCTGCTCCAGGCCGAGCCGAAACACCAGGAACGTTGGGACCGTATGCGGCTCTACGATCGTCTGCAGGAAAGGCCCGTTCAGAAGAAGTACGTTTTCCATGATGGCCCGCCGTACGCCAACGGCGCGATCCATATGGGACACCTGCTCAACAAGATCTTGAAAGACCTGGTGGTCCGCTCGCGCCAGATGGACGGCAATGCAGTGCACTATGTGCCGGGCTGGGATTGCCACGGGCTCCCGATCGAGCACCGGGTCCTCAAGGAACTCGGACCGAAAGGCCGGGATCTGGAAACCGTCGAGATCCGCAAGCTCTGCCATGACTACGCCTCCCGATATGTCAAGCTGCAGGCCGAACAGATGCAGCGTCTGGGGACCGTCGCGGACTACAAGCACCCTTATGTCACCATGGACCCCGCATACGAAGGGGCCGTTCTTGAAGTCTTTGCCGAGCTGGTCGCCCAGGGCATCGTATATCGTGACGTGAAGCCGGTCCACTGGTCGATCGCCAACCAGACTGCGCTCGCGGAGGCTGAGCTGGAGTACTACGATCGAACCGATACCAGTGTTTACGTGCTGTTTGCGGTCAACGAACCGGAAAGACTGCCTTCCGCGCTGGGACTTCCTGCGGGGAAATCGGCAAGCCTGATGATCTGGACCACAACACCCTGGACGCTCCCTGCGAACCTCGCGGTGGCAGTCGGCCCGGCCGCCGAATACGGGCTCTTTCGTGTTTCCCAGGGCGGCTCGGAACGCTTCATTGTTGTCGCGGAAGCCCTGGCGGCACGGGTTCTGGGTCGCGAAGCGGGAACCAGTTATGATCTCCTGGGGACGGCTACGGGAAAGGAGTTGGCGGATGCCGGCATTACCTATCGCCATCCCTTTGTCGATCGTGACGGGATCGTGGTAACCGCAGACTACGTCACGCTCGAGGACGGCACGGGCCTAGTCCACACCGCCCCGGGGCACGGTGCCGAAGACTACTACACCGGCCTCCAGAACGACCTGCCGGTCTACTGTCCGGTGCTGGGAGACGGCACATTCGATGAGTCTGTGCCGGAATGGCTGCAGGGTGTAGACGTCTGGTCGGCCAACAAGCTGATCGTCGAGTGGCTGCGTGATTCGGGGGATCTCTACTTCGACCACCAGTACGAGCACAGCTATCCTCACGACTGGCGGAGCAAGACCCCGACCATCTTCAGGGCGACCGAACAGTGGTTCATCGCAGTTGACAAGCCCTTCGGCACGGAGGATCACTCCCTGCGGCAACGGGCGCTCGCGGCGGCCCGGGACCGGATCCGGTTCGTTCCCGAGTGGGGCCAGAGCCGCCTGGAAGGCATGCTCGAGGCCCGTCCCGACTGGTGCATCAGTCGCCAGCGGGCATGGGGACTCCCAATTCCCGCGTTCCTAAACGACCAAGGAGAAGCGCTCCTCACGAATCGGTCGGTAAAGGCCGTGGCCCAGGTGGTTCGCGGCTCCGGGGCCGACTACTGGTTCCGCGCCGAGCCGGCAGACCTGTTGGAAGGGTACGATCCTGCCGACGACCCAGAGGCTCCCGAGTGGGCCCGCTCGAAGGGCGCTGCGATCTTCGCCGAATTGCACAAGAGCCAGGACATCTTTGATGTCTGGTTCGAGTCGGGCTCTTCCTGGAACGGGGTGCTGCGAGAACGCAAGATCGGGTACCCGGCCGATCTCTACCTGGAAGGATCGGACCAGCATCGGGGCTGGTTTCAACTTTCCCTGCTTCCGGCTCTGGGTGCGACCGGCGTCTCTCCATTCAAGACCGTGCTGACTCATGGGTTCATGGTTGACGCCGAAGGGCGGAAGATGAGCAAGTCAGGAGGCAACGCTCTCGAAGTTGGGGACGTCCTCAAGACCCATGGCGCGGACATCTGCCGCTGGTGGGTCAGTTCTCTCAATTACACGACCGACATCAAGGTGGACTGGGAGTTCTTCAAGGTCGCCGGGGAGGAATACCGGAAAGTCCGAAACACGCTCCGTTTCCTCCTCGGAAACCTGAACGACTTCGATCCTGGCGCCCCCGAGCCGGAGTGGGATGAAGAGGACCTGTTGAGCATCGACTCCTGGGTGATGGGGAGACTCTCCTCGTTTATTGCGGAAACCCGGTCGAACTACGAACGTTTTCAGTTCAAGCGGGTTTCCGAGGCAATCTTCAATTTCTGCAACGACGAACTGAGTGCGGTCTACCTGGCGGCAATCAAGGATCGCCTGTACTGCGACCGGCCCGACAGCCGCCGACGCAAGAGAAGCCAGGCGGTGATTTACCGGTTGGCGGATGCCCTGATCCGGACGATCGCGCCGATCCTGGTTCACACGGCGGAAGAGGCTTGGCTCGCACTTCGCGGGCAGGACATGGACTCGGAGACTTCCGTCCACCTCGAGGAGTTCCCGGTGGAATTCGATCACCCCGCGGAAGATCGGTGGAAGACGGTCATGGAATTTCGCGGCCAGGTGCTCAAGTCGCTGGAGACTGCCAGGGCCAACGACCCGGAGCTGAAGAATCCTCTCGATTCCGGTGTTCGAGCGGTGGTCGCCGGGCGGATGCTCGAGCAGTTACGGCCGTTCCGGGCCGAACTCTCTGATCTCTGCGGCGTGAGCCGTCTCACCCTGGAGGAAGGGGCGGAGACGAGCATCGAGGTGCTGAATCTCAAGGATCAGCCCCGGTGTGAACGGTCCTGGCGGCGTGATGAGAGTGTCAAGCTTCGTTCGGACGGCGGTTGGTTGTCCGACCGTGATGCCGAGGTCCTCGGGTTGCAGTAAGCGCAGGTCGAGATAGAGTCTGCCCAGTCTGACCGGTCAGGCCTCTCACTGCTCATCTGATTTTGCCTGGAACAGTGCAGGCAGTTCCTTTATGTAGACATCCCGCTTGGGGTAGGGAATCTCGATTCCGCGTTCGGCCAGCTTGCGGCAAACCACGGTGTTGACGCTGTCGATGGCACGGCCGCGGCTGGCGGGGTCCGTGATCCAGCAACGGATTTCGAAATTCAACGCGGAGTCCCCGAAGCCGTCAAATTTTACCCAGGGTTCCGGATCGTCGGCGATGTACTCTCCGGACTTGGCGGACTCGATGAGAGTCCTCTTGACCAGGTCAACGTCGGAACCGTAGGCAACCCCAACCGGGATCCGGAGACGCTGCTTGAGCCATCGTCCGGAAGACTCGTTGACGATCTTGCTTCGGGCGATGGCCGCGTTCGGGACCGTCACTTCGACGTCATCACGCGTCAGGATGCGCGTGCTGCGCAACCCGATCTTGGTCACTTTTCCTCTCTCCTGGCCGTCGAGGACGATGTAGTCCCCGATCTTGTAGGGAGCGTCTGCCAGGATCGAAATCCCGGCGAAAAGGTTTCCCAGGGTCTCCTGGGCGGCCAGGCCCACCGCGACCGCGGCAATTCCAGCCGTGGCAATCCAGCCGACCGGGTCGACTCCCCAGGACTGGAGGATGAAATAGACGCCGAGCGCAATGATAACCAGCTTGCTGGCGGTTTCGAACAGGGGACGGGTCGCAGGTTGTAGAATATTTCGCCGGCCCGGGTCCCGGCCGACGACTGCGAGGATTGTGTTGGCCGCCCGGAGACCGAACGCGATCCAGATTAGGGTCACGATGGTCTTGATCAGGTTGCCGACGACTGCGGAGGTATGTGGACCGGGACCCAGAATCAGAAATGCGAGCAGCAATCCCAAAAGGACTACCGTGGCGAATACGGGCCAGTGGAGGAGCTCGATGATTCGGTCGTCTATTTTCGATTGAGTTCGGCGGGCGAGTCTTGAGATCCCTCGGTTGATGATCCAGTCAACGAGTTTGGCCAGGACAACAAATGCCGCCGCGACGATCAGGGCCTGCAGGTAGGGATTCTCTCCCACGATGGAGACCATGTTACGGACGTGATCGGAGAGGGATTGCGCTGTTACGGTGTCGATTTTGGTCCTCCTTTCGTCCCCCGGCACCGGGCCGGTTTGGAGAGCCCGGCGAATGGACCCGCCGGGGCTTGACTGGTATTCTACTCACTTCCTGGAAACTGAGGAAAGGTTACCGCAAATGATAAGAAAGACGATTATTCTGGGTTCTGGCTGCGCCGGTTCGACGGCGGCCATCTACACGGCCAGGGCCGATCTGAAACCTCTCGTGCTGGAAGGGTTCGAACCGGGGGGACAGCTGTCCCTGACTACGCTGGTGGAGAACTTCCCGGGATATGCGGAAGGCATCATGGGGCCCGAGTTGGTGGAAAAGATGAAGAAGCAGGCCCAGCGGTTCGGTGCCGAGTACGTGATGGAAAGAGCGACCCGCGTCGATCTCAGCCGAAGGCCGTTCGCTATCGAAACGGACAGCGAAAGCTACCAGACCGAAAGCCTGATCGTTGCGACCGGAGCTTCCGCGAAGTTGATCGGGCTGGAGTCGGAGCAAAAGCTGCTCGGATACGGCGTGTCCACCTGTGCCACCTGCGACGGGTACTTCTTCCGCGGGCAGCGAGTCGTAGTTGTGGGTGGTGGGGACACGGCCATGGAAGACGCTCTCCATCTGACCAAGCACGCCACCAGTGTCACGATCATTCACCGTCGGGACCAGCTGCGTGCTTCTCACATCATGGCCGAGCGGGCGGTAGCCAACCCCAAGATCCGGTTCCTCTGGGACACCGTCATCACCGACATTCTCGACCCCGAAGAGAAGAAGGTGGAGGCGGTTCGGCTCAAGAACGTCAAGTCGGGGGAGGAGTCGGTTCTGGAGACCGACGGAGTCTTTGTCGCAATCGGCCACCGGCCCAACACCGACATCTTTGAGGGAATCCTGGATCGAGACGAGAATGGTTACCTGGTCCTTGAAAAGGGATCGAGGACGAAGATCGAGGGAGTTTTTGCTGCAGGAGACGTACACGATTTCGTGTTCCGCCAGGCCGTGACCGCGGCCGGTGCCGGTTGCCGGGCGGCGATCGAATGTGAACGGTATCTCCAGGAGGCAGACGAGCTGACGGCCCGATGAGTGCACCGGAGTTTCAGTTCGATTTCAACGACGGGGCCCTGCGGGGCAAGACGATTCTCCTTGCGGGTGGCTCGGGAGGACTTGGTGCCGCCGCGGCCGTACTCCTGGCCAGGGAGGGAGCCTCGCTGGTTATCGGGTACCGCCAGGACGCGGAACGAGCAGGCCGTCTCAAGGAGCACCTGCGTGGCTACGGGGTCCCGGTCGAAACCGTCGGCGGCGACCTTATCGACGCCGAGGTACAGGAGCGATATATCGAGGCTTCCCGACGGACCGGGTCGGAGCTTTACGGGCTGGTCAGCCTGGTCGGGAGCCCGGCCCGCGTGAAATTCGAGGAAGCCGAAATCGGTGATCTCGAAGCCTCCATGGCGGTGAACTACTTCGGCCCGCTGGTGCTCGCCCGTCGGTTTGCCAGGGAACTCCAGTCATCCAGCCGGCGCGGCTCCATCGTTTTTTTCTCGACCATGCAGGCGGTCGAGATTTTCCCGTCGAGCATTCCTTATGGAGGGCCGAAGGCGGCGCTCATCCACGCCGCCCGCATCCTGGCGAAGCAGTGGGGCGGTCCGGCCGGGATCCGGGTCAACGTGATCGCCCCCGGGGTGAACCGTGCCGGGATGGCTCTCAGTTCTATCGCATCCGGAAAGTACGACTACTTCGTGGAGAAGGGAATCATCCCGCGATTTGGCCGTGCCGAGGACGTGGCCAAGGTAATCCGCCTGCTGGTGGAACCTGACAATTACATCACCGGACAGGTCATCACGGTAGACGGCGGACTTACCCTTCGCCGCGACATGGCCTGAGCCCTCTGACTCGGTAACGGGCCACTAGCGAGTGAGCCGATCGGCAAGCCAGGCCTCGAAGCCGGACTTGTCCTTCCACTTCAGGGCAGCTCGGACCCGGGAGCCTTCCTCGGAACGACGGGTGAAACCGTCATTCATGACTTCAAGTGGGACCTCGTCGATTTCGAACCACTTGTGTTCGATCACCATTGAGGCCGCCTGGGCGTCGAAAAGCACGGATGACTCCACGTCGGGGTCGAGCCTGCCAGGGGCAACTTTCTTGGCCCAGATTCGATAGTTCTCAATCAAGGCCCGAATTTCGGGCTTGGTGCTGTTGAGAACCTTCTGGTAGAGATCACCTTGAAGGCGGAGGGTGCCGGCCGTGTCAAGGGGTGCGAGGAGGACGTCCCATCCGGCGCCGTACATGGCACGGGTTGCCGACGGATCCTTCGCCACGTTGTACTCGGCGTCGGGAGTAGCTTTGCCGTCGTACCCGACGTCAACGCTGCCGCTCATGGCAACGATGCGGGCCTTGCCGGCGATCGCGGGCTGACGCTCGAGGGCTTCCTGGATGTTCGGCGTGGGCCCGATGGCAACGATCACAACCTCTTGGGGACTCTTCATGACCATGTCGACCAGGGCCTGTACCCCGTTCTCGTAGACGGTCCCGGGGTATTGGGAGAGGTCATAATCGCCTGCCCAGGCACTCTGGGGCAGGTCGGCCTGGCCCATGAACGTCCCGATTCCGACCGGGATCTCGGAGCGGGCCGAAGCCTCCAGAAACTTCGCCGCGATGGCGGCCCGGGCCCGGGTGTCGCCAAAGTCGGTCAAAACCATCTTCAGATCCACTTCGGGCATGTTGAGGAGAAGCGCCAGGGCCCAGGTGTCGTCGATGTCATCACCGATATCGGTATCCAGGATGACCGGGATGCGGTCCACCTGGGTTACCTCGGCCGTCGGGGCGGGGCGGGTCGCCGGCGGCTGGGAACATGCGGAAGCGGTAACGAGAAACAAGAGTGACCAAAGAACTTTCATGGTTCGTTCCTTTCCCGGGAGGCGCTTGCCTCAGTTAGCGGAACTGTTTCAAATCGACTAGTCCCGACGGTACGCAATCTTGCCGCCGACGATGGTGTAGTCGGCGACGACCTGGCCGAGTTGATCGGGCGAAACCGTCATCAGATCGCCCGAGAAGACGGCGATGTCGGCCAATTTTCCGGGACGCAGGGTCCCCTTGATGTCCTCTTCGAACGACGCGTAGGCTCCAGCGGCGGTGTAACTTCGCAACGCTTCTTCCCGGGTCATGGCCTGCTCGGGATAGAAATTGGAACCGTCGGAGAGTCGCCGGGTCACGCTGGCCCGAAAACAGGCAACCGGGTCAACTGATTCGACCGGTGCGTCCGTGCCGTTACAGATGGTTGCCCCGGAGTCGAGCAGGGATCGCCACGGGTAGGCTCCTTCACGGGTTCTCTTTTCACCCAGCCTTCTGGGAACCCAGGACCCGTCCGAGACGGCATGGATTCCCTGCATGGCCGCGATTACACCCAGTTTTCCGAATCGAGGGATGTCAGCGGGATTGAGGTGCTGGGCGTGCTCGATTCGCCAGCGCCAGTCCCTTTGGGGATCGGTTCGGTAGGTTCTCTCGTAGAGATCGAGAATTTCCCGGTTGGCGCGGTCTCCAATCGCATGGGTACAGAGCTGGAAGCCGTATTGGGCGGCCAGTTCTGCTGTGCGGCTTAGTGCATCGATAGATTGTGCGGGAAGTCCGGTGCTGGTCGAAAGATCGTCGTACGGCTCCAGGAGCCACGCGCCGTGAGAACCGAGCGCCCCGTCGGCGAACCGCTTGATTGCCCGGACGGTCAGGTGATTGTCGCCATAGCCAAGGATTCGATAGTCCTGAAGGCGCTGTGCCAGTTCATCGTTGGAAGCACTCAGCATGACGTAGAGACGGAGCGGGAGACGTCCCTCGTCCGCTTCCCGTTTCAGAAAGTCGATGAAATCAAAGCCGGCCCCTGCGTCGTGAAACGTGCTGATCCCAAAGCGAAGGCATTCCTGCGACGCCAGTTCCACGATCTTGCGGCGGGAGTCCTCAACCTGTTCAGGCGATCGGGCCGCCAGTGCCTCTGCATACGCCCTGCGAACGAGTCCCTGTGCCGACTCGCGGAAAACACCGATTGGATGTCCCCGCCGGTTCTTGACGATCTGTCCGCCGCCCGGGTCAGGAGTTGCCGCGGTGATCCCTGCCAGTTCCATGGCCTTGAGGTTGGCGATTGAGGCGTGCCCGCTGGCGTGGACCAGGATGACCGGGTTTTCCGGCGACGCCTGGCTCAAGTCGGCGTTCGTGGGCAGACCGTCAACCGAGTCATTCGGCGAGTGCTCCCATTTCTCCTGGTGCCAGCCCCGGCCGACGATCCATTCCCCCGGAGCGGCCGCAGCGGCCGTTTCTCTCACCTGATCGACAATCTCCGACCAGGTCCGTGCTGGCGTGAGATCAAGGTTGAGCTTTGATTCTCCCAGTCCAGAGAAATGGGCGTGGCTTTCGATCAGGCCCGGCGTTGCGAGACGTCCATTCAACTCGAGAACGGTTGTCTCGGGCCCGATATAGGATCGGATTTCCGAGGAGGGGCCCAGCGCAACGATGGTTGTTCCCCGCGCGGCGAGTGCCTCGACCTGGGGGTTATCCGGTTCCAGGGTGAGGATCTTCCCATCCAGGAGGACCAAGTCGGCCGGCTCGATGTGGGAAGTGCAGGCCCAGGCTGGAAGCAGACACGCAACGAGAACGACGTAGGCACGCAGTCGCAACATCCTGCAAGCTTAGTGGCGTGCCGGGGGCTTTTCAAGGCCGCGCGGATGACGAAGCGGAGAAGTACTTTTCGATCTCCTTGACGAGGTCCGGAATTGTCGAATTCGACGGCATGCAAACGACTCGGAATCCGGCTTCCCTGGCAGTGTCCGCCGTGATTGGCCCGATAGCGGCACAGTCGAGATCGGGCTCCTCGGCCAGGTCCAGTTCGGAGATCAACTCTGCAAAGTGGCGTGCCGTGGAGGAACTGGTGAACGTGACCAGGTCGGGGCGTTCCCGGGTCAGGATCCTGTCCAGCAGGTGACGGCTTTCATCGGGGATGCTGGTCTCGTAGACCGGAATCAAGTCGACTGAGGCACCACGGACCTGGAGCTGTTCGGGCAAAATCTGGCGGGCGACACGGGCACGAGGCAGCAGGATCCGGATACCGGTGAGGTCGCCCGCGTAGAGTCCGCCGAACTCCTCGAGGATTCCCTCGGCCTGGAACAAGGCTGGCTGGAGGAAGACTTCGGCACCCTGGGTGCGAACGCGGGCACTGGTGGCCGGACCAATGGAGCAGATCCGCGGAAGCAATTTCCCATTGCCGACGGCCCGGTATCGGTGAAAGAAGATGTCCACGGCGTTGGCACTCGTGAAAAAGAGCCAGTGGTAAATGCCGATCTGCTCGATCGCACGGTCGAGCGGAGCCGGGTCGAGGGGTACGATCTCTATCGTCGGAACCTGGAAGACTTTCGCCCCGGCTCCTTCCAGAAGTTCCACGAACGAGCCCGACTGTTTCGCAGTCCGCGTGATCAGGATCTTCTTGTCGAAAAGTGGAGGGGAGGTCAATGAATGCCTACTTCCGCCAGGATTGCGTCGCCGCCATTGGCCCTGAAAGCATTTGCCAGCGAACGAGCGGTTTCGTTCAGTTCTTCGGCCGCACACTCGATCGATTCCTGAAGGACGCATGTTCCGGCGGGGCTCGCCATGAAAGCCGAAAAATGGGCTTTCCCGCCCCCGACGACCGCGTGGGCCCCCAGCGGAACCTGGCACCCGCCGCCCATCGCTGCCAGAAACAGGCGTTCGGCAGTTACCGCGAGCCGGGTCTCCGGGTCTTCGAGCGGTGCGAGCAACTCCCGGACGACCTCGTCTTTCTCGCGGCACTCGATCGCCAGCGCACCCTGGCCGATGGCCGGCACCATGCGGTCCACCGGAAACATGAACGTCGCCTTCTCGGCAAGGCCGAGCCGGTTCAGGCCTGCCGCGGCGAGGAGGATGGCGTCGAGGCCCTCGGTTTCAAGCTTGCGGATCCGGGTGTCGACGTTTCCCCGAATTGGCAAGACCTTGACGTCGGGGCGCCAGTGCTCGAGTTGCAGTTGGCGGCGAAGTGAACTCGTGCCTACGCGCGCGCCCTGCGGAAGCTCCTCCAGAGAGGCCCACGGTTCCCTTCCAATCAGGGCATCCCGGGGATCTTCACGTTCAGGTACGGATCCAACCACGAGGCCGGGCGGCAGTTCGGTCGGGAGGTCTTTAAGACTGTGGACCGCCAGATCGACCGTCCCTTCGAGCAGGGCATCTTCAATTTCCTTGACGAAGAGCCCCTTGGTTTCATTTGCCAGTTGGGCCAGCGAGGCCGTAGTCATCTTGTCGCCCGTGGTTCGGATAACCTTGACCGACACTTTGAACTCGGGGTTCAAGACCCCGAGCATGCGGGCCATGTGATTTGTCTGGGCAAGAGCAAGGGCACTTCCTCTTGATCCGATGGTGATTGAGTTCATTCGTCGTCCTCGAGCTCAAACGCTTCCGCAATGACGTCGGCGGGAGTGGTCCGCAGGTCTGGATTCCGGTTCGCGTTCTTGATCTGAACCAGTAGTGGATGTGCAATTCTGTGAGCGGCACGCAGCATCGTGCGCTCCATGCGTTTGTAGTCGGCTTCGCTGAGCGAATCCCGCTCTCTGCCAAGCTCGTCGAGACAGATCTCCTCCAGCCTGTGCCGGAATGAGCGGACCAGGGGGCCGATCTGGCGGTGCTGGAGGCTGAGGGCGAAGTTGTGTACCTCCTGCTGAATGATTTGCTCGGCGAGCTCGGCCTCCTGCTGACGATCTTCCATATTGGACTCGACAACCGACTGCAGGTCGTCGATGTCGTAGCTGAAGGCGGTCTCGATTTCGTTGACCCTGGGATCGACGTTGCGTGGAACCGAGATGTCGATCAGAAAGATCGGGTCGTAACGCCGCCGCCGGACGGCCTGGTCCACCAGTTCGCGGGTAACAACGTATCGGTCGGCACCGGTGGATACCAGGATGATATCGGAACGAACCATCTCATCCTCGAGGTGCTCGAAGTCCCCCACCTCGCCCTCGAACTCGGCGGCCACCTGTTCGGCGCGGGCTCTCGTCCGATTGACGACACGGATCTTGCTCGCTCCCGACTTGAGAAGACTCCGCGCCGCAAGTTCACTCATCTTGCCTGCACCGAGCAGCAGGACCGTCTTGCCGTCGAGTTGCCCAAAGATCTTGTTCGCCAGTTCGACTGCCACCGAACTGACCGAGACGGCCGATTTGCCAATCGAGGTTTCGTTGCGTACCCGCTTGGCAACGAAGAAAGCGTGGGGAAGCAGGCGGCGCAGGAAGTAGCCGGCGGACCCGACGTTTTCCGAGAGCACGAAAGCCTGCTTCAGTTGGCCCAGGATCTGGGCCTCGCCCACCACCATCGAATCCAGGCTGGATGCAACGCGGAAAAGGTGTCGAACCAAGTCTTCCCGGGCAAAGGTGTAAACGTGTCCGTTGAGCTGGGGCGCCTCTACTTCGTGGAACCTGCACAGAAACTCACGGAGTTCAGGGAGGCCGTCAGGACGTTTGGCGCCGGCGCCGAGAATTTCAACCCGGTTACAGGTTGAAACGATAAGAGCTTCTTCGAAGCCGAACTCGCTCCGCAGGAGGGAGAGGGCCGACGGAACCGCCTCTTCCTTGAAGGCCAGTCGCTCCCGAAGTTCAATCGGTGCCGTTTTGTGACTGAGTCCGACGAGAAACACGTCCATGGCTAAAAGCTGTGCTGCCCTCCCAGAAAACTGACTCCCAGGAAGGTCACCAGAATGGAGATCACTCCAATCATGCTGATCAGGACGGCGCGACGGCCCCGCCACCCGAACGCGAGCCGCAGGTAGAGCAGCACAAGATAGATTCCCCAGGTTGCCATGGCTGCGATCACCTTGGGATCTTTCGTCCAGCCTCCCACCCAGTCTCGTTCAGCCCAGATCAACCCGACGATCAAACCTGCCGTCATGAAAACGAAGCCCCAGATGAGGAACTTCAGAAAAAGGTCGTCGAGCGCGCTCAGCGAGGGAAGCTGGTAGTAGAAGGTGCGTGGTTTCTTGCGTTTGAGTTCCCGCTCCTGGAGCAGATAGAGGATTCCGGCAACGAACGTGACAAGGAACATCCCGTAGGCAAGGAAGAGGAAGGTCGAATGAAAGTAAACCCAGGAACTCCTCAGAATCTCCGGAATAGGAGAAGCCTTGATGAACACCGTACTGAGCATCAGGACGGTAACCAGGGGCAGAAGGAATACTCCAAGTGCGCGAATCCTGTACCTGAACTGGGCAATCAGGAAACAGAGGATTACCGTCCAGGCAAAGAACGCGAGAGACTCCCTCATGCCCACCAGCGGGAAAAAGGACTTCTCGAAGCCACGATAGATCAGGAAGATGGTGTGGAATACGAAGCCGAAGGTCACGGAGTAAAGAGCGACCCGAACGAAGATTTCGCGCCTCGAGAGAAACGCCAGGCCGCTGTGGAAAAGTCCCACCACGTAGAATCCGAATGCTGCGTTGAACAGAATACCGCCCATGATTCCGACCTATTATATAGGAACGCAAGTTAGGCGATGCACCGGCGGCCCGATTTCTGGCCTGTGCTATGATCCCCAACGTAATGGGAGGGATCGATATACCGGAAATCGTCGCAAGTGTGGCCGTTCTGCTCTTCTCATTGAGCCTTCATGAATCGGCCCATGCCTGGATGGCGGATCGGTTGGGTGATCCGACTGGGAGGTTGATGGGCCGCGTATCGCTGAACCCCCTTCCACACATCGATCCGATCGGAACGATCCTCTTTCCGTTGATTGGCATGCTGGCCGGGGGAATCATGTTCGGCTGGGCCAAGCCGGTTCCGGTCAACCTGGCTAACCTCAGGGACGCGAGAAGGGCTCATATCCTGATCTCTGCGGCCGGGCCGGTCAGCAATCTTATGGCGGCGGCTGTGTTCCTGGTCGGGCTCCGGCTTTGTCTGTTATTCGCCGCAGGCGGTCCGCTCGGGACGCCGACCCGGACCCTGCTCGGGTTCTTTGAGGTCGGTGTCTACCTCAACGTCATCCTCGCCGTTTTCAACCTTCTCCCGATTCCTCCGCTGGACGGCAGCTGGATTCTGGAAGGACTCCTTCCGAGGCCTCTCACCGGAATTTTTCAGGCGATTCGGCCTTACGGTTTTGTTCTCCTGGTTGTCCTTCTGTACACTGGCGCCTTCCGGGTGATCCTGGGGCCGGTCCTGAGCGTGGTGAGTAATCTTTCATACTGAAGTAAGTGACGATGAAGAAACGGGTATTTAGCGGAATGCGCCCAACCGGGCGGCTGCATCTTGGCCATCTTGTAGGAGCTTTGGCGAACTGGGTTCCGATGCAGGAGGAGTTCGACTGCATCTTCGGAATCGTGGACTGGCACGCGTTGACTTCCGAGTACCAGGACGTGCGTGGAATCAACGAAAGTGTCACCGAGATCGCGCTTGACTGGCTTGCCGCCGGGTTGGACCCGGAGAAGAGCACGCTGATGATCCAGTCGCTGGTTCCCGAGCACGCGGAACTCCACCTTCTTTTCTCCATGTTCGTGCCCATACCCTGGCTGGAGCGGGTGCCCACCTACAAGGAGCAGATCATTCAGCTCAAGGAAAAGGATCTTTCTACCTACGGCTTTCTCGGCTATCCGGTGCTGCAGTCGGCCGACATTCTCGTCTACAAGGGTGAGGTCGTTCCGGTGGGTGAGGACCAGGTTTCCCACATTGAGCTGTGCCGGGAGGTTGCCCGACGATTCAACTACCTGTATGGTCCCGTGTTCCCTGAACCTCAGCCGAGATTGACGATGTCGCCCCGGCTTCCGGGGGTAGACGGTCGCAAGATGAGCAAGTCCTACGGCAACGAGATTCAATTGGGGGAAGACCCCGCCTCGATCCGGAAGAAGATCCTTCCAATGGTCACGGACCCTGCCCGGATTCGGCGCAGCGACCCGGGTGATCCCTCCAAGTGTCGGGTTTACGATCTTCACAAGGTGTTTACCGACGAAGAAGGGTGTGCCTGGGTGCGGGAAGGGTGTACGACTGCCGGAATCGGCTGCGTGGACTGCAAGAAGAGGCTTCTCGAGAACCTCCTCCCGGTGATGGAACCCATCTATGAAAAGCGCTCGAAGTTGGTGGCCGACAAGGGCGGCGTGATCGACATCCTGCGGGACGGGAGCCAGAAAGCCCGTGGGATCGCAGCGCAGACCATGGATGAGGTACGTCAGGCGATGCGGCTAAAATATTAGCTTATGGCTACCGCCGTCAGATCTCCCGATTACCAGGTCAATCTCGAAATCTTCGAGGGGCCGCTGGACCTCCTGCTGCACCTGATCCGGACTCAGGAAATCGACATTTACGACATTCCGATCGCCCGGATCACGGACCAGTACCTCCAGTATCTCGAGATCATGAAGGACCTGGACATCTCGGTGGCCGGCGAGTTCGTTCTGATGGCGGCTACCCTGATCTACATCAAGTCGCGCACGCTCCTCCCTCCCGACCCAACCGATCCGGAAGATGGTGATCCGGAAGATCCGCGTCAGGAGCTGGTCGATCGCCTTCTCGAGCACGAGCGCTTCAAGAAGGCGGCCGGGCTCCTGCATGACCGTCAGGTGATTGCGGACTCGATCTGGGGTCGGGGCCTGGTGGAGTTCGAAACGGAGGAGCAGGAAGCAGTTGCCGTGACCGTGTTCGATCTCGTCCACGCCTTTCATCGCATTGTCGAGCGTTACCGCGACCAGATCGTCATTCATGTCGAGCACGAAACGGTGTCGCTGGACCAGAAGCTCGTGGAACTCCGGAACCTGTTCTCGGTCCGTCGAGAATTGCTCTTCTCCTTCTTTCTCCGGGAGCGAATCTCCAAGCTGCAACTCGTGTTTACCTTTTTCGCCCTCCTGGAAATGGCTCGCTTGCACGAGGTCCGGTTGTTCCAGGACGAGGCCTTCGAGGACATCAGGATCGTCGCATGTTGAAGGACACCTTCGCCAACGACCTGCTGGCGATTCTGTTTGCGGCATCGGATCCGGTGACCGCGGGGCAGTTGACGGCCGTTTTTCCAGAACAGGACGTGGCGAAGATCGAGCAGCAGCTTCAGGTCCTGACGAGCCAATTCAACACCCTGCAGGACGCCCTGGAGATCCGGAAAGTCGCCAGCGGTTACCAGGTCACCACGCGGGCGGAGCGGCACGAGGTGATTCGGGAGTATCTAAAGACGAGGCCCTCGGCGAGACTTTCCCCGGCGGCACTGGAGACGCTGGCGGTGATCGCGTACAAGCAGCCGATCACATTGCCCGAGATCCTGGAGATCCGCGGTGTCAAAGGGTCCTCGACGATCAAGACACTGCTCGAAAAGAAACTGATCGAGATTCGTGGACGGAAGAAGGTCGTCGGCCGTCCGATCATGTACGGAAGCACGCGCGAATTCTTGATCCATTTCGGGCTGAGTGAACTGTCCGAGTTGCCCTCCCTCGAGGAATTCGAGGAACTGGTCAACGCCGATTCTACGCTTGCCCCCGCCTCGGAAGAAGCAGCCGATTAGCGGACAGAACGCCCGAAAGGGCAAGGCGTCCGGCTGAGGGGCCGGATGCTACAATGATCCCTGATCATATGCAGGAGCGTCTTCAGAAAATCATAGCCCGGGCCGGCATCACGTCGAGGCGAAAAGCCGAGGCGTTAATTGTTGCCGGTCAGGTAACCGTCAATGGCAACGTGATCACCGAACTCGGCGCCAAGGCCGACTCAGGCCACGATCACATCAGGGTCAAGGGGCGCCTGCTTCAGCCGGAACCCCTCGAGTACCTGATCCTCAACAAGCCGCGGGGGGTTATCAGTGCGGTGTCCGATCCCGAGGGCCGTCCCGTCGTGACCGACTATGTAAAGAGTCGGTTTCGACTCTATCCGGCGGGAAGGCTCGATTTCGAGAGCGAAGGGCTGGTGCTCTTGACCAATGACGGCGCTTTGGTCCGCAAGGTCACGGTCGCGGGCGTCATCCGCAAGATGTACCGCGTGAAGATCTCCGGGAAAGCCGGAGAACCGCAGTTGGAGCGAATGAGAAAAGGCCTCCGCCTTGAGAGTGGCGAGGTTTTTGCTCCCTGCGAAATTCATCTTTTCAAGCCGGGTAACAATGTGTGGTATCAGGTTGTCTTGAAACAGGGACGAAACCGGCAGATCCGGCGGATGTTCGAAAACGTCGGCTGCTACGTCTTGAAACTGCGCCGGATGTCGATCGGGCCGATTGAACTGGGATCGCTGTTGCCCGGACAATGGCGGCACCTGACCGAGCGGGAACTGCAACGCCTCAAACGTGCCGCCGGCGCAGCCCGGGCAAAACGAAGGTAAGGAGCGTCATGTTCACCGGCATTGTTCAGGAAAAAGGTGAGATCCGCGAAGTCAGGCAGGCGCAGGAAGGCTCCACGATCCGATTCTCGGTCGGAGCCCTGGTTCGCGACCTGGTTGAGGGGGCGAGCATCAGTGTGGACGGAGTCTGTTTGACCGTCGTCGATAAAGGCGACGACTGGGTGGAGGTTGACGCCACGCCGGAAACGCTGCGTCGGTCCAATCTCGGCGACAAGCAGGCTGGAGACGCGCTCAACCTTGAGCCGGCCCTTCGGCTGACCGACTTCCTGGGTGGTCACCTCGTCCAGGGGCACGTCGATGGCACCGGGACCGTTCTGTCTATAATTGAGGAAGGGAATTCCTGGATATTTCGATTTTCAGTTCCCGTCTCGGTACGCCGATATTGTGTGATCAAGGGAAGTGTGACGGTCAACGGGATCAGCTTGACGATTTCAGGCCTGGGTGATGGCTTCTTCGAAGTTGCCATCATTCCGCACACGTGGGAAGTCACGAATTTATCCGACCTTCAGGTGGGAAGCCGGGTGAATCTCGAAGCCGACTTGGTGAGCAAGTATGTGGAAACTCATGTGCAGCGCTTTATGGATGTGGCTGGGGCTTCATAGCCTCCCAGTTGCGCTGGCCTCTCCCCTCGAATTCGGGGAAGGAACGGTGCTGGTCTACGAGAATGTCTCGGGTGACGAGCCGAGCCAGTTCATCATTCGTCTTGGCCGGTTCCGGCCGGATATCGTACTGGAGTGGGAATCGGTCAGTCACCAGGGAACTGTCCACCTTCACTCCAAAGCGGTTTCAGGAGCTCCCAATCTGACCGTGGCGGGTCTGTTCGAGCCCGGAATTGATCACGAATCGGATGACATCATGACCAAATGGCTGCCGCGGGAGCTCTTCGAAGCGCTTGCCGACGGGCAGCAGGTCAAGGTGAAGTTGAACAACATCGCCGCAAAACTCAAGCTGGAAGGCAAGGGCACTGCTTCCGTCGTGGTCAACAAGGAAGAAATGCAGGTTCCGGTGGTCACGATCAAAGACAGCCGCAAAGGAGTGTGGACGGTGCTGGACGATGCGGAGAACCCGCTGCTCATTCGCTTTGAGACCCCGTACTACCACGAAGAACTCCTCCGGGTTGCAACCGGACAGAGGAACAACCTCCGCTGGATCAAGCAGTTGCCCCCGATTAAGTGAACTGAGGGCCGCATTCGGGTATAATCCCGGTTTTTCACCTACAGGAGACGGACACTCCATGGATTTTTCTACGGTTGAGGCCGCCATTGAAGATATTCGTGCCGGCAAGATGGTCGTTGTCGTCGACGAGGAAGATCGCGAGAACGAGGGCGACCTGACGCTGGCCGCTGAGAAAGTCACCCCCGAAGCAATCAACTTCATGGCGACGCACGGACGGGGACTGATCTGCCTGCCGATGACCGCGGCCCGCCTGGACGAGTTGCGGATTCCTTCCATGGTGGTGACCAACGAGTCGGTTCACGGCACCGCGTTCTGCGTCAGCATTGAGGCCCGGAAGAACGTTTCCACCGGAATTTCGGCAGCAGACCGCGCCATGACCATCCTGACGGCGATTCACCCTTCCACCAAGCCGGAGGACTTGATCCGGCCCGGGCACGTCTTTCCCCTTCGGGCTCGGGACGGAGGCGTCCTGGAGCGTGCCGGCCAGACAGAGGCTGCGGTCGATCTTGCGCGGATGGCAGGGATGGCCCCGGCCGGAGTGATCTGTGAAATCATGAATCAGGACGGCACGATGGCCCGCATGAAGGACCTGAACCAGTTCGCTGCCGAGCACGATCTTCGGATCATTTCCGTGGTCGACCTGATCAAGTACCGGCTTAGAACCGAACGGTTTATCCGCCGGCTTGAACGTGTTCCCCTGAAAACCGAGTCCGGGGAATTCGACCTCGTGGTTTATGAAAGCGGCCTTGACCAGCATCGTCACTTTGCCCTTATCAAGGGGGACTGTCGCGGCGATGAACCGGTGCTGTTGAGAGTACACGCTGAATCCCTGCTGTCAGATGCATTCGGGGGGCTCCATCTGGAGCCCTGCAACGAACTCCGGATGAGCATGGAGCGTATCAATCAGGAAGGACGCGGGGCGGTGGTCTACCTGTGCTCGGCCGATCGTGATGCCCTCGTGATGAATGAGATCGAGAGCATCAAGGGAGGGCGGCCCAGGTCCGAGCACGTGACGTTCAAGGATTACGGCGTGGGAGCCCAGATTATTGCCGATCTCGGGATTCACAAAGTGCGGTTACTGACCAACCACCCGAAACGTCTATCCGGGCTCGAGGGCTTTGAAATCGAAATCATCGAGCAGTTGCCGATCGAAGTGGGTGCGGTTCCCGAAGACGTGCACGTTTCTCCGGGCCGATAGCCGCCCGGAATCCCCGTTTCAGTCTCCGGCCTTCTCGGCGTAATAGCCTTCGCGGTGGTTTACCTTAAACTTGTCCGGTTTTCCGTTCCCGTCGGCGTCGGCGTTTACCTCAACCTTGATCTTGTGATACTTCCCGTCCTTCTTGCTGTTGGTCGAAACGTACCCGAGGGAGTATTGGGTCCGCAGCATCGCGGCAATGGTTTGAAAGATGCCGGGAAATTCAGCAAGGAAACGGGGGAAGAAGGACTCCCCTCCGGTGTACTTCGCAAACGCTTTCAGCGTGGCATCGGCCTGATAGTAGTCGAGCCGCGTGATAGGCCCCAGGTACTGTTCAGCCCTGGCCCTGAGGTTCCCGCCGAGGCTGACCGCGTAAATCGGTGAATTGGAATCCTTTACGCGGTCGAGGATCTCCCCGAGATTCTTCTTGCTGAACGTGTCGATACCACTGGTCAAGAGGACAATCGCCGTCTTCTGGTCTAGCTCCTGGATCCGGTCGAGGGTGTCGTAGACCGTATCGTAGAGGTTGCTCTCCCGGTAGGCCGGAAAGTTCAATTTCCTGAGGGAATTCAAGACTTCCGACCGGTCCTGGGTGAAGTCCACCAGGATTTCGGGCTTGATGTCGTAAGCTATGACGGCAACCCAGTCCCCCTGTCGCATCTGATCCACGAATGTATAGGAGGCCATAATCGCTTCGTAGAGGACTTCCCAGGAGAGAACGGCGTTGCTGTACTCGGTCACGAGAACGACCGTCATGGGAGCCTCTACAGGCTCGAAATAGGTGATTTCCTGCTGCACCTTGTCTTCGAATACCGAAAAGTTCTCTTTCTGAAGCCCGGTGATCAGGTTCCCGTCCTTGTTTCGAACCGTGACGTCGACCCGGACCTGCTGAACCTGCATCCGGATTGCCGCCTCGCCTGCAGGTTTCGACTTCTTTTCTTCGATCTGCTTTTCCTGCGCATGGGAGGGAGCGATGGTGAGCAGGAACGCCGCGATAAAGGCAAGTCTTTTCATGCTGTAAAACCTCATTCCGGGCCTCGGTCTGGTGACCCGGACCATTGTAACCGGAGGAGGGGATGAAAGTCCCGACCTCACCTTTGCAGCAGCCTGTCAGCCGCCTCGCTCCCGGTCGATTGCCGAATACCCTGTGCTAGAATCGATCTAATGAGTCCGGAAGAGAAAGAGTTCCAGCTTGTCCACTTTATCGAAGGATATAACAGTTCGCTGGTTGCGTTCAGTGGCGGAGTGGACAGTTCTTATCTCGCTTTCATCTCGCACCGGGTGCTCGGGCCTGCTGCCCGTGTGGTAACGGCAATTTCTCCCTCGGTGTCCGAGATGCAGCACTCGCTGGTGAAGAACTTCGTGGCCCGGTACGGTTTGAACCACGAGTTCATTACAACCGACGAGATGGCCGATCCGAACTACGCATCCAATCCTTCGAACCGCTGCTACTTCTGCAAGTCCGAGTTGTTCGACGAACTACGGCGGCTACGCCAGGAGTGGGGCGTCGACGTCGTTTTTGACGGGAGCAATGCCGACGACCTGGGAGACTATCGACCCGGCAGGCAGGCAGCCGAAGAGCGGGAGATCGTCAGTCCCCTGATCGAGGCCGGCATGACGAAACAGGACATCCGGACTCGCTCAAAAGACTGGGAGTTGCCGACCTGGGACATGCCCTCGATGCCCTGCCTGGCGTCGCGACTTCCGTACGGTGTCACGGTTACCCCGGAAAAGTTGAGCCAGGTGGAAAGAGCGGAGGCATTCCTGCGCAGCAAGGGATTCCAGGAATTTCGGGTCCGCCACCACGAAGAACTCGCCCGCCTCGAAATCGCCCCGTCCGAGCTCCCGAGAATTCTAGACGCGACTCTGTTCGCAGAAATCAACCGGGAACTCAAGGCTCTCGGCTATCGCTATGTAACCTTGGATTTACAGGGGTTTAGATCCGGATCTCTGAACGAACTCCTAAGCATCCAGTAGCGCAACTGCCGCTCATCAAACCTTTGGGAAGCTGGTCCTGCCGACTGCGATGGCCTCAAGCTATCGCCGCGAGGCGAGTTCTCAATCCCGGTTCTCATCGCGATGCTGATATGGACTCAACGGTCCGAGTTTCCGTCCCTGGAAAAGCTTCCGACGCGGGTAGCAAATCCTTCTGGAATCGCTAGAATCATCGGGTGACCGATCGACACCAGTGTTTTCGCGCCTGCCTTGTTTTCCTTACCCTGACACTTTCGCATTTTACGGGGACTGTCTTCGCGGCCAGTCGGGCACCCGTTCGAGCCCAGCACGGCATAGTGGTTTCTTCGAGTCCATACGCCAGTGATATCGGACGGGAGATCCTCGAAGCGGGAGGTAACGCCGTTGACGCGGCGATCGCGGTCGGTTTCGCGCTCGAGGTGAGTCATCCGTCGGCCGGAAATCTAGGCGGTGGCGGGTTCATGACCCTTCATCTGGGCGAATCGGGGGAAGATTTTACGGTTGACTACCGTGAGATGGCGCCGGGGACGGCCTTTCGAGAGATGTACCTGGATTCGGAAGGGAAACTTATTCCTGGCACCTCAATCCGTGGACACCAGGCGTCGGGAGTCCCGGGGACGGTTGCTGGGCTCCACCTGGCCTGGAAACAATGGGGGTCACTGCCTTGGGCTCGACTCGTGGAGCCGGCACGCCTCCTCGCCGAAGACGGTCTGGTCGTTAGCTATGCCCTGGAACAGTCCCTTCTCGGATCTCGAAAACTCCTTGAATCCCAGCCCGAGACACGGAGGATCTATCTCCGCGAGGGAACCCCATACCACGAAGGTGAGGTCTTCAAGCAGCCGGACCTGGCGCACACACTGCGATTGATCCAGGAGCGTGGGCCGGAAGCCTTCTATCGCGGCGAGATTGCCCGGCAGATCGTGGCGGAAATGGAACGCGGTGGAGGATTGATCACGGCCGACGACCTGGCCAGTTACGTGGCCAAGCTGAGGGAGCCGGTACGGGGACAGTACCGTGGATACGAGATTGTCTCGATGGGATCGCCCAGTTCAGGTGGAATCATCCTCGTCGAGATGCTCAACATGATGGAGCGGTTTCCCCTGGGAAGCCTGGGCATGATGTCGAGTGACGAACTTCACCTCAAGTGCGAAGTGATGAGGCGGGCGTTTGCCGACCGGGCCCGCTACCTCGGAGACAGCGACTTCGTGTCGATCCCGTCGGAGAGACTACTTTCACAGTGGTATGCGGACGACCTGGCTGCTACCATCCGTCGGGACTGGGCGACCCCGAGTGAGTTCATGTCGGATGCCGACGCCCCCGCGACCGAGTCCGAGTACACGACGCACTATTCCATCGCCGACCGCAACGGGAATGCAGTTGCCGTCACGACGACCCTGAACGGATCCTACGGTTCCGGGGTTACCGTGACCGGGGCGGGATTCCTGCTGAACAACGAGATGGACGACTTCATGGTCGAACCTGGTGGGCCGAACATGTTCGGCCTGATCCAGAGCGAGGCGAATGCAATCGAGCCCAGGAAGCGGCCCTTGAGTGCGATGACGCCGACCATTGTGAAGAAAGACGGGAAGGCCTTTCTTGTCCTCGGCAGTCCGGGCGGACCGACCATCATCAACACGGTCTTTCAGGTCATCCTCAACGTGATCGACCACGACCGGGACATCCAGGAGGCCGTTGACGCGCCCCGAGTTCATCACCAGTGGATGCCGGACCAACTGTTCGTCGAAAAGAATGCCTTTGCCCGGGATGTCGTGCGGCGCCTGGAGTCGATGGGCCACCACCTCCGGTATCGGAACCAGATTGGCGATGCTCATTCGATTATGATCGATCCCGAAAGCGGAGTCTTGCTGGGCGCCCCCGATCCAAGGAGCGACAGCAAGGCGAGCGGGTACTGAGGGAGCGTTCGGCCGGCTCAGTTCTCCAAGTTCAGGCGTACCATGTCGTCCCGTCGCAGCAGGACGGGGTACCTGCGGATGAGACCGTATCGAATGAAACCGGCGCCGATCCCGGTGGCGATGATGATCAGGAGCAGCGTTCCGGTCCCGAGAATGGCCTTGGTTACCAGGCCAAGAAAGGTGATTGTCTCCTGGCGTTGATCTTTCGGTTTCTCGTCCTGAACCCACTGAATGCTCGGGGCGTAGTTGAGTTCGGACAAGACCTTGACGGCACGGTCTTCCGGTCCGACAAAGAGGCCGATCAGAATCCCGCTCCGCTTCATGTAGATTCCTTCCCTGGAAAAGAACGCCTGGAGGCTGTCCTGCATGCGCTCAAGGTATTCTCGCGCCAGGGCGACGGTCGGGTACCCGATCACGAAGAGTGCGTCCCCGCCCGGTTCGTATCGGCCGTAGGCGATTTCGATTCGATCCGAAAGACCAATCTCCTTGAGCAGCGGTTCCGGGAAGCGGTCGTTCTCCTCCAGCGACGCGGAACCGAGATAGAAGCGGACCGAGTTGTCGACCAGGCCCTCGCCGGGAAGGTGAGAAATCGTGACGGGCAGAAGATTCTCCATCGGAATCGACCCGGCCAGGCTGGTTACGAGACCGACAAAGGCTTGTTCGGGAATTGGAGCCATGGGCGTATGAGCCCGAAAGAGAAATTTGCCTTTCCAGAAGATGCCCTCGTTCCCGCCGATCCGGTTTCCGACCGGCAGGCTGAGGCTGCGTCCGTCCGAGTCGGCAGAAAGCCCGCGAAGGAAGTTGAATAGTTCATAGGCCCCCACGGAATCGGCCGTCTCGACGACATCGAGAGCGAGCGGGTCGAATCCCTCCGCGTCAGCTTTCCAGGAAGACAGGGATCGGAACCCCGCCTCGTCCAGCACCGCCGCCGTGAAGGGAAAACTATCTGCCGCCTGCTCGGGGTCGGTCACCTCTTCTTGCAGGGTGAAGTGGAATCCTCCGTCCGAAGGAATGAACTGGGCGAAATCCGGCTGCCCACACACCAGGGAGCAGAAAGAGAACGCTACGATCAGAGTGAAAAAGAGAGTTCTTTTCATGGATTATCCGGCCTGCAGATCACCGTCCGGAGGCTGCAGTCGCCTGCTGCGTCGCGGGGGCCGCACCCAGTGACTGGAAGTAGGCCTCGACGCCGCTGTACAACGCTTCAGCAACCTGCTGACGCGCTTCATTGGTTTTGTAAAACTTCTCATCCTTCGGGTTACTGATGAACCCGATTTCGGTCAGAATACTCGGCATGTTGGAGCCGATGAGAACAATAAACGGAGCCTGTTTGATGCCCCGGTCACGCTGTTGGTGGCCGTTTTGCATCATGGCTGCGACCAGTTTGCCCTGGAGCGTGTGGGCCAGGTCTCGGGATTCCTGTCCGTAATCTCCCAGGGCGATCTTTCGCAGGAGATCTTCGAGTTCCCGAATGTTGCGCTGGGCGGTCGCATTCTCGCGGCTGGCCACGTCGATCTCGCCCTCATCGGTGGCGAAGTCGAGAACGTAGGTTTCCACCCCGGAAGCCTTTCGGTTTCGGGACGCGTTGGCGTGGATCGAGATGAACAGGTCCGCGCCCTTCTGGTTCGCGATGGCCGTGCGCTCTTCGAGCGGAACGAAGCGGTCATCCTGCCGGGTCAGGATGACTTCGACTCCAAGGCGTTCTGAGAGGAGATCTCTCAACTTGAGCGCAACGGCCAAAACCAGATCCTTTTCCCGGAGACCCGACGATCCAATGGTTCCGGTGTCTTTGCCACCGTGCCCGGGATCGATCACGACGCGCCCCACCTTCAGGCCCAGGGTCCGAGTCAACGTCCAATTCCCTTGGATCGTTGGTGAGGCAGCGATGGCCTGGCTCTCATCGGGCCCGACCGGTTGAATTTCCTCTTTCGAGTTGGAGGCAGGCGCCTCCGTCGCCGGACTCTCCTTCTGAGCGACAGTTGCATCGGCAGTCGGTGCAGGGGTGGACGGCGGTCTTTGCTCGCCGCGCGTGTCGATCACGATTCGGAACGGGTCGTAAAGTGCGAATACCGTGTGCTGGTTGACGTGGTCGAAATCAAGGACGACGCGGACAACGTTGGGGCGGTTCTCTCCAACTCGAATGCGACGGATGAAAAGCCCGTTGACGTCATACTCCTGGTCGATGAGTGAGGGATCCGCCCGGGTCTCTTCCAGGTCGAAGTAGATCCGGTCCGGGCCGTGCAGCACTTCTTTCTCGAATTCGACTTCCTTGTCCAGCTGCAGGACTACTCGTGTGTAATCCTCGTTCGACCAGTATCGGACCTCGGTTAGTTGGGCCAGGTTCTCGTCCGGAACTGCCTTTGCGTGAACAATCTGCGGCTTGGGCCCATTTGCGCGGAGCTGTTCCGAAGAAGCGGGGTTCCGCAACTCGGCCGCCCGCTCAGTCGCGGCGGCCCGGTGATGGGTCGTGGGGTACTCGCGCGCGACAAACTCGTAATAGTAGGCGGCACGCCGTAAGTACGATGCCTGGTCGAGTTCCCGGCCCATTTCTTCATAGAGCTGGGCAATGGTAAAAATGGCGTCGTCACAGGCGCCGTAGGTCGGGTCATGGTCGACGACAAGGCGGTAAAGATAAATGCTCCTGCGGTACTGAGCCGGCGACCTCGAATCCTGGGGTTGGGAGAGCAGCCAGTCATGGTACTCCGTCGCCTTCTGAAAAGCCTCGCGCGCAGCAGACCGATCCCGTCCCTCGACAGGGACGGCCAGCAGCGACACGAGAAATATCGCGGTCAAAAGGCGCGCCCGCAGATACGGCATATGATCAAAAGTCAATGGACAGCCCCACACTATCGATAGCTGCGACTTGTTCCAGTATAAGCAACGGGCCTGTCATTGAAGGTCCCACCCCACGGAGACAGAGTTTACGTTGATCGCAAATTCGCGAGGCCCCTGCTCGACGAATGAAGCATTGAATGCGCCAGGATACTTCTTCACATCAAGGACTATTTTAGACGAAATCGACGATTTGGCGCGGAGAGCGGCTCTCCCCGATTGGAGGGTCAGCGGGACAACCTGGCCGACTGCGCATCCGCCATGGTCTGGACGGGGGCATTGGTTAGAACGACAGCGCCGTTTTCATCAATCACACGGACGACCCGCTGGACATGTCGAACCGGACTGGGAGGCGCCAGGTCCTTTCCGAAAGCGGTTTTTACCCTGTCCACGTATTCGATAGTTTCAGGGTACGGTGGAACCCCATGGTAGCGACGAACCGCATTTTCCCCGGCGTTGTAGGCGGCCAGGACGAGGTCCAGCTTGCGATCGAAGGAATCCATGAGGAAGGTGAGATACTTGACCCCTCCTTCGATGTTCTCCGCGGGATCGAAGCTATTCGTGACACCGAAACGCCTGGCCGTGTCGGGGTGCAGCTGCATCAGGCCCTTGCAGTCCTTGGCAGACACGGCCCTGGGGTCGAACCCACTTTCGACTTTGATGATTGCGCGAATCAGGTCTTCATCAACACCGTACTGGGAGCCGTACTGACGGATCAGGGAAACATAGTTGCCATCATCGACCTCGGTGGCCGCCTGAGTTTCAGGTGCCGAACCAGCCCGTTTGCTGCCCAGGTTGGTGAGAACTCTGATCCCGGATTCATCGACGTAAGAATAGAGTCGTTCGCCGTAAAGCGAGGTGGAGAGCAGTACCAGGAGAATTGCAGCTATCTTTCCCACTTGGTTGGTATGATGCGCCCTGCCCCTGAAAAGTCGAGTGATACTCGACACAAAAGGGATAAATTCCGTCTTGACGTCGAATCCATTCCCCATCCCGTTCGCTGAAATCATTTCTCTCCCGACCACTCCAGGCCTAAAGGGCTGCCTCGACCAGGCCGTAGACCGCTTCGAGGGCTTCTTCCAGCTGCTCGGGCCGTTTCCCACCCGCCTCCGCAAGGTCGGGCTTGCCGCCGCCGCCGCCTCCAACGATCCGGGCAATCGGCCGGATCAGTTCGTTGGCCTTGACACGGGATGAGACATCCTTGCTGACCATGACCACCAGGTTGACCTTCCCGTTTTCAGGACAACCCAGCACCACGACGCCCGACTGGAGCCGGTTCAGCATCTGATCGGCAAGCTGGCGGAGAGTGTTGCGGTCGAGGTTCTCGACTTTTCGCGAGAGCACCCGGATGCCCTTGATGTCACGGGCTTCCGCCGCCGCATCCGAGCTGTCCTTTCGGGCAATCTGGAGTTTGAGCTTCTCGATCTCGCGGCTTGCGATCCGCACGTCCGCAACCAGCCGGGAGATGGTATCGGGCAACTGGTCCCGTTTCACCCGAAGCTGTTCGCCGAGCGTGTCCAACATCTCCTCGTCTTCGAGAAAGCGGTGAACGGCAATTTCCCGGGTAACCGCCTCGACTCGACGAACTCCGGCCGAAATGCTGCTTTCGGTGAGGATCTTGAATACGGCGATGTCCCCGGTTCGATCGACGTGAGTACCACCACAGAGTTCCTTGCTGAACCCCGGGACAGAGACCACCCGTACCTGCTGATTGTACTTTTCTCCGAACAGCGCCATCGCCCCGCTGTCAACCGCCTGATCCAGGTCCATGATCTCCGTATGAACCTTGATGTTCTCGCGAATCTTTTCGTTCACCCGCTCTTCGATCTGGCGGAGTTCCCAGGGCGTGAGGGACTTGTAGTGCGTGAAATCAAAACGGAGCCGTTCTGGTGAGACCAGGGAGCCGGCCTGCTTGACGTGCTCGCCGACGGTTTCGTGAAGGGCCGCGTGCAGCAGGTGGGTAGCCGTGTGATTGCTCATTGTATCCTGACGCCGATCCATATCGACCGTGGACGCAACCTTCTCGCCGACTTTGATGGCACCGTGCTGGACCCGAATGCGGTGCAGTCGAAGTCCGCCGACGGGTGAATAGGTATCGACGACCTCGGCCCTGGCAGTTTCCGTTTCGACTAGTCCGCGGTCGCCCACCTGACCACCCGCTTCAGCATAAAACGGAGATTGGTCCAGGATCATCTCGCCTTCCTCGCCTTCGTGCAGGCTGTCTACCTCGGCGTCCCCTTTGACGAGAGCCAGGATGTGACTCTCGACGTCGGCGAGATGCTCGTACCCGGTGAACGCAGTCTCAAAGCCCCGCTGAGAAAGGGTGCGATGGAGCGGCAGCACCTGCGTTTCTCCGCCTTTCCAACTGGCCCGCGCCCGTGTCCGCTGTTTCTCGAGTTCCTCGCGGAATCCTTGCTCGTCGATTTCGAATCCCCGTTCCTGCCCTATCTCCCGGGCCAGGTCGAAGGGGAATCCGTAGGTGTCGTAGAGCCGGAACAGTTCGGCGCCGGGAATTGTCCGGCTTGTCGAAGAGTCCAGCTGTCGAAAGAGGTCT
The DNA here is from genome assembly GCA_963777605.1 of uncultured Acidobacteriota bacterium. GTDB lineage: Bacteria > Acidobacteriota > UBA6911 > RPQK01 > JAPXNP01 > CAVZRV01. Next base: position 203,570 of record CAVZRV010000010.1, on the reverse strand, counting down.
TCGAGTAGGCTCAGACCCTGGCTGAGCGTGGCGGAGAATTTCTCTTCCTCGTTTTTGACAACTGTCGCGGCGTACTCCCGGCTGTTCAAAAGCTCCGGGTAGGCCTGGGCCATAATCTCGGAAACCAGTGACGTAAGAGTAAAGATGAAGGGCTTCTCCTGGCCCAGCATCTTTCCGTGGCGGATGGCCCGGCGAAGGATCTTCCTCAAGACGTAGCCCCGACCCTCGTTGCCCGGCACGATTCCGTCGTTGACCAGGAACATGGCCGCCCGGCTGTGGTCGGCCAGGATGCGCAGACTGACGTCGGTGTTTTCGTATTGGCCGTATGCCATTGCGGTCAGACGGGACGCCTCTTCGACGAGCGGTCGAAAGAGGTCGGTCTCGTAGTTGCTCGAGACACCCTGCATGACGGCCGCGATTCGCTCCAGCCCCATCCCGGTGTCGATCGATGGAGAGGGAAGGGGCGTCATTTTTCCGCCTTTGTCCCGGTTGAACTGCATGAAAACGAGGTTCCAGATCTCGACCCAGCGGTCTGATTCTTCACCGAACGGCGACGTCGTGTCTCCGACCCGGTCGCCCATGTCGAAATGGAGTTCGGAACAGGGACCGCAAGGGCCAGTGTCCCCCATCGCCCAGAAGTTGTCCTTCTCGCCGCAACGGATGATCCGGTCTGCAGGAACGCCGACGACATCTCTCCAGATTTGGAGGGCTTCGTCGTCCTGTTCGAATACCGTCACGATCAGGCGCGACGCATCGATGCCGTAGATCTCGGTACAGAGTTCCCAGGCAAATCGGATCGCGTCGGTCTTGAAGTAGTCTCCAAAAGAGAAATTGCCCAGCATCTCGAAAAATGTGTGATGGCGCGGAGTGCGGCCGACGGTTTCCAGGTCGTTGTGCTTACCGCTGACCCGCATGCACTTCTGGCTGCTCGTGGCCCTCGTGTACTCCCGGCTATCCTGGCCGAGGAAGACGTCCTTGAACTGGTTCATCCCGGCGTTGGTGAAGAGAAGAGTGGGGTCGTTCTTGGGAACCAGCGAACTGCTCTTGACCCGCCGGTGGCCTCGTTCTTCAAAATATTTCAGGAAAGTTTCTCTAATCTCGTTGGCAGTTTTCATGATTTGTTCCGAACTCGGGCTGAGCCGGCACGCGGTCAAATTGATTCATAAAGATGGCCCGAACCAGTCTATGCGAGGATTTCGACTTCGTTCCGTCGCGGGCGCCGGGTCGCAGTTGTTCTACCAGTCAATCCGATCAAAGAACTCGCCGAGTTCCGCTCGAACCAGTTCGGCGCGGTACCCGAGTCGAAAGCATCGGTCGTATAATTTCTTCAATTCCGCCGCCTTGGCCGGTTTTCCCCTGCTCTTGATCCATGACTCGATCAGGCTTTTCAGGCTTTCCCGCTCCGAACAAACTTCGTCCAGCCGGCTTACGGCAAGCCGAATCATTCTAGCACTCAGACCCAGCCTCTTTAAGTCTTGCGTAATCCGGAGGTTGCCCCATCGCTTGCGAAGTCGACAAAAACGGGCACGCCCGTCCGCGAACGCGGCATCGTCGAGATATCCGTGGCCGGTGAGGCGTTCCAGGACTTTTTCGGTATCGGCGGCGTCAGGACGGCGACGCAGTCTGCGACGCAATTCCTCCGTGCCATAGGCCCTGCGCGCCAGGAGCCGAATGGCGTAGTCGTAGAGCGGTTCGGTCACACCAGTTCCGAGGAGCTGACGATACCCTGGATCTTGAGCCGCAGATCTTCCGGAGACGTCGCATACTTGAGGGCATCTTCCTTCGAGATCAGGCCGGCCTTGTAATGATTGAAGATCGACTGATCGAAGGTCTGCATCTTGTACTGGGACCTGCCGGACTCCATGGCCCCCCGAATCTCCTTGATCCGGTCGGGCTGGACGATGAGCGAGGCCACCTGGTCGGTGTTGCGCAGGATTTCGACGGCGGGAAGCCGCTTCCCGGAAATGGAGCTGCGGATCAGGCGCATCGAAATGACCGCCGTCAGTGCGGAAGCCAGCTGAAAGCGAACATCCTGCTGCTGCGAAACCGGAAACATGGCGATCACGCGATCGACCGTTGTGATCGCATCAGTTGTGTGCAGGGTGCTCAGGACCAGGTGTCCGGTCTGGGCTGCCTGAAGTGCAATGAGGACGGTTTCCTGATCGCGCATTTCTCCAACCATGATCACGTCCGGATCCTGCCGCATCGCCGCCCTCAGGGCAGATGCGAAGTTGAGCGTGTCGTTGGCGGTTTCCCTCTGCGAGATCAGACACAGATTGTCCCGGAGGAGAAACTCGATGGGGTCTTCGATGGTGATGATGTTGGCGCGGGTCGTAACGTTGAGATGGCTGATCATCGACGCAAGCGTGGTCGATTTTCCACTTCCCGTAATTCCCGTGACGAGAACGAGCCCTCGTTGACCCTCAGCGATCTCGCTCAGGACGGGCGGAAGATTGAGCTGCTCAACGGTCGGAATCTCGGTTGGGATGAGTCGCAGCGCCATGGCGATCGTGCCGCGCTGCTGGAATACCGCGAGGCGGAAACGCCCCATAGCATCAACGCCGAAAGAGAGGTCGACTTCGGATCTTTCCGCCAGGATTTCACGCTGTCTCGGATTCAGGATCTCCTTGACCAGCCCGATGGTATCTTCCTTGCGGATTTCATCCTCGGAAGTAAGAGGGGCAAGTTGTCCCTCAATCCGGATAAATGGATGATTGCCAACCTTCAGGTGGATATCGGAAGCCCCAACCTTGACGGCGTGACGCAACAGTTTTCCCAGATCGATCATGACCCATCCTCTGCCTTCTTATCGGCAATGTTGGAAATCAGATCAGGTTCAATCGCGAATCGATTCAGGATTCCCTTCCGACTGGCTTCTCGGCGTAAACCGGCGTCATCCAACCGTAGCGGTCTTCAACCGCCCCTTCAACGTAGTCAAAGAACCGGCGCTGAAGCTGGGCCGTAACTTCGCCTCGCCTGCCGGCTCCGACCGGCATTCGGTCGACCGATCGAACCGGGGTGATTTCCGCGGCGGTTCCAGTCATGAAGATCTCATCGGCTAAATAGAGCATTTCCCGGGGTATTTGCTGCTCCACTACGTCGATTCCCAGTTCTTCGCATAGTCGAAGGACGCTGTTCCGGGTGATTCCAGGGAGGATGGCGTTGGCTGTCGGCGGTGTCCAAAGTCGTCCTTCGTAGAAGATGAAGACGTTCTCTCCGCTACCTTCACTGATGTAGCCGTTGGTATCGAGGGCGATCCCCTCGGCGTACCCGTTCGCGACCGCTTCCATCTTCACGAGCGTGCTGTTGAGGTAGTTGCCACCCGCCTTGGCCATCGTCGGAAACGTGTTTGGGGCGGCCCGGTGCCAGCTCGAAACACAGACGTCGACGCCTTGTTCAATGGCTTCATCGCCCAAATACTTGCCCCACTCCCAAGTCAGAATGTAGCTCTCAACCGGGTTCTTGATCGGGTTGACACCGATCGCACCGACTCCGCGGAAAACCAGGGGACGAATGTAGCAGTGCTTCAGTTCATTGGCCCGAATCGTTGCCAGGGTTGCTTCCTCAAGGTCTTCGAGAGAGAAAGGAATCTCCATCCGGTAGACTCTGGCCGAGTTATAGAGTCGCTGCATGTGTTCCTGGAGCCGGAATACTTCAGAACCTCGCCGAGTCTGATAGCAGCGAATACCTTCGAAAACGCTGGTGCCGTAATGAAACACGTGGGCGATCACGTGAACCTTGGCATCGTCCCACGCGATGAGTTTGCCGTTGTGCCAGATCTTACTCGCTTTGACCATCCCGTCAGAATAGGCGCGGGACTGCCCCAAGTCAACAGTGATCAGCAGTCGTCAGAAAGCAGGGTCTGGTCTCTTTGTTCGGCCCAAAGAATCTTGGCGACGTCTTTGGTCTGGGGTTCCGAAAAACCAATTTCAAGGCGAATCCCGGGTTATGAGTCCTTGGGGGCCGAGTAGCCTTTCTTGGCCCGGACGCGAAGGCCGCGCTCCTTGGCGTCTTTGACCTTGACGTCGATCTTCCTCCAGTTGCCGTCCCGGTTGGGGTTGGACGAGATGTAAGCGAGTCGGTACTGGTTCTTCAGTTCGTAGGCAATGGCTTCGAAGGCGGGGTTGAGTTCGTCGGTCGATTCCGGAAAGAAGGCCAGCCCTCCCGTGACCTCCGCCACCTCGGAGATCTCCTTCTGGACTTTCTCACGCTGGGACTTGAAAATACCGAAAAAGCCCTTGTCGTCGGTCAGGTCCTTATCCAGAAATGCAACTATGAAAATCTGCGTGTCGGCTTCCTGGACTTTGTCGAGGACTTCCGACTGCTTGTAGTAACTGTCCTTGTCCTCACCGTCGGTGAAGACGACGACGACCTTCTTGGGTTCGTGGCCTTGCCCGGCCTTGTCGACGGCAAGAAAGATGGCGTCCCAGAGCGATGTCCCTCCCTTGACGACCACGTTGCTCACGGCGTCCCGGATGTCCTCGGGCTCGTAGGTGAGATCCTCTTCCAGTTCAACCTCGTCGTCGAACCGGATAAAGAAGAGTTCGTTGGACGGGTTGTTCTGGGACAGGAAGAGATCGACCGCGCCTTCGACCATCCTCCATTTGCCCTTCATGCTGCCACTCGAGTCCAAGACGATTCCTATTGTCGAGGGAATGTCGGTCTTGGCGAAGCTGGTCAACTGCTGCTCGACCTTGTCCTCGAACAGCATGAAATCGGATCGGGTCAGGTCGGTGGCCAACTGCATCTTATCGTCGTACACCGATGCGTAGACCACGACCTGTTCGACGTGCGTGCTGTAGCGGGGCGTCTGCTGGGCCAGCAGGTGAAAATCCCGGAATGTGAACCCGGCCAGGGCAATGAGTCCGAGAAGGGGAAACAACTGGAGTTTTCTCACGAGGGTCCCTCCAACGGGTACGACGTCGTTCTCAGTTAACCGGCGCAAAATAACCCTCGCGGGCACGCACGGTCAACTTCGGCAGCCCTTCGGGCGGATCCAGTTTCACCCTGAGCTTGCGCCACTCTCCGGAGAAGTTCTGGTCGAGGGGAACGAAACCGAGCACGTATTGGTTGCGGAGTTCCGTATGAATAAGGTCCACGAAATAGTCCAACTGTTTGAAGTTGTGGGGAAAGAATGCGCGTCCGCCGGTGAGGCGGACAATTTCGTTGATGATCCCTCTTCCGTAGCCCAGTTCTCCCCGCTCGCCGATCACGTAGATCTGCGTATCGGACTCTTTTACACGATCCTTCACTTCGCTGAAGGTGTATCGACTCGTGTTGTCCTCGCCGTCCGTGATCACGATCAGGGCCTTCTTGTCGTTTCGGGCCTGGGACATTTTCTCGAGGCCCAGGTAGATGGCGTCGTAGAGAGCGGTTCTACCCTTTGGTCCGACCACCGAAATGTCTCCGCGGAGGGTGTCGGGGTTGGCGGTGAAATCCCGGAGCACCGTGCTTCGGTCGTTGAAGCCGATGAGAAACATCTCATCGGCAGGGTCCGACTGTTCCAGGAAGCGCGCCACGGAGGTTCGAGCACTCAGGATGTTGTCCCCCATTGACCCGCTGGTGTCGAGAATAATGCCGACGCTGATCGGGGACTTGTCGTTGGAGAAGTGGGAGATGCTCTGTTCGACCTTGTCTTCGTAAACCTGGAAGTGCTGCTTCTCGAGGCCGACTACGTATCGATTCAGGGGATCGGTAACGGTCACCCGAACCAGTACCGTCGGTACCTCCACCGTGAACCGGGGTGGTCCTTGAGGCTTGTCCTGGCCCAGCGACGGGCCCAATATGAGAACGACGCTGAAAAGCGTGGGAATCAGATGCCGACCCATTGTCTTTTCTATTCTACCCCAGGTCGACTTGCAGATTCGGAGAACTTCGCCTCCGGAGCCACTGGGTTCAACGGGAGTCCCGGGTCTGGGACGGCCTCTCACAGGTTATCGATTTCGTTGAAATAGTCCGGCGGAACCAGAATCTCCCTGGGACGACTGCCATCCGGCGGACCCACGATTCCTTCGTGCTCCATCATGTCGAGGAGGCGAGCAGCTCTACCGTAGCCGATCCGAAAGCGACGCTGGAGAAGCGAAGTCGAAGCCTTGCGGGTCTCCACCACGAAGCGAGCGGACTCGGCGTAAAGAGAGTCTTCGAGATCCCCGAGATCGACCAGAGACGAATCGGAGTCGTTCTCGTCTCCCAGCAGAATCTCCTCCTGGTACTCTGGCTGGCCCTGCTCCTTCAGGAAACGGACAATTCGTGCGATTTCCTTTTCACTGATGTAGGCCCCGTGGATGCGCACCAGACGGGACGATTCCGGAGAGAGGTAGAGCGAGTCACCCATGCCCAGAAGTTGCTCGGACCCGTTTGAATCGAGGATCGTGCGGCTGTCGATCTTGGAAGAGACCCGGAAGGAGATCCGGCACGGAAAGTTGGCCTTGATTAACCCGGTGATGACATCGACTGAGGGACGCTGGGTAGCCAGGATGAGATGGATGCCGACGGCCCGGGCCATCTGCGCCAAGCGGGTCACGGCGGTTTCCACTTCTTTGCCCGCCGTCATCATGAGATCCGCGAGTTCATCGACGATGATGACGATGTTGGGAAGCGGCGCCAAAGCTTCTCCATCCTCCGACTCCTGGGATGCGCGGGCCGCTTCGTTGAACTGGGCGATGTTCCGGACGCCCTGCTGGGCCAGAACCTTGTATCGGTCCTCCATCTCCCGGACTGCCCAGTTGAGTGCGTTGGCCGCCTTTTTGGGGTCGGTCACGATCGGAGTCATCAGGTGGGGAATTTGGTCGTAGAGACCCAACTCGAGCCGCTTGGGGTCAACCATGATGAAACGGACTTCGTCAGGGCGCGCCTTGTAGAGAATCGAACAAACCATGCAGTTCAAGCCCACGCTCTTGCCCGACCCCGTGGAACCTGCAATCAGGAGGTGAGGCATGCGGGCCAGATCGGCTACGAAAGTCTCTCCGTTGATCAGTTGACCCAGACCCAGGGTCAGCTTGGACGATGCCTCCTGGAAATGGCTGGAGGAGAAAATCTCTTCCAGAAAGATGATGCGCCGTTTCAGATTGGGAACTTCGATTCCGACCGTGCTCTTGCCCGGGAAGCGGTCGATGCGGATTGATTCAGCCTTCATCGCGAGGCAGAGGTCATCTTCCAGGTTGGTGATCCGGCTGTACTTGACCCCCGGATCGGGCTTGAACTCGAAGGTCGTGACCACCGGCCCCGGATGAATTTGCTTAACCTGCCCGGTGACACCGAATTCAGCGCACTTCATGGTCAGCTTGTGGGCCCGCTGGACCAGCTCCTGCTCGTCGTACTCGAGCGAATCGGGAGGCTCCTGCAGAAAGCTGAGGTTCGGCAAAACGAATTCCCGGTCGTCCCTGGAATCCTCCTCTTCGAGTTGGTAGCGGGAGCCTCTTTCCGACTGCGATTGGGCCGGATAGCTCTGCCGGCGGACCGGTTCTACAACCGGGGGGCGGTTGGCAGCTCGCCCCGGGTCGGAGACCGCTATTTTTCTCCCCGCAGAATCCGTCGAAGTGCTTTCCTCCCCGCCGCCCATCGCGATCTGGCGCGGAACCGACTGGGTCACCACCTGCCTGTCCGCCTTACGGAGCTCGCTAACGGCTTTGTGGTCGCGCCGTCGTGCCTTCCAGGCTGCCCACCGCTGACGAATTCCAGAGAAAGGATGGAAACGCTTTGTGCCGAGCCAGGTGACCATTCCTTCGATCGAGAAGCGGGTCGTCAAAGTCAGTGAAGCGAGCAGGATGACACCCAGCACCACTCCTCCACCGGTCGAGTTGAGCCACTTGACGATCCCCTCGGAAACCACTGTTCCGAGGACGCCTCCGGGTTGGAACTCGAGGCGGATAGGGAAGACAGGTTCAGCCAGGCTGAGGAGTCCGGCGAGGCTGAGGATAATCCCGAGGAATCCAAGAGTCTTCAGCCAAGGGTACTCGATCCCCCGCCCGAGCAATTTGCGAACTCCCACGAAAAGCAATGGAAGGGGGACGAGGATTGCGGAAACCCCAAGAAACTGAAAAAGAATGTCGGCGGTCCAGGATCCAACCCTGCCAACCAGGTTGCTCACACTGCTTGTCGACGACGCGACGTTCATCGACGGGTCGAGGGTGCGGTAGCTGAAAAGGGCCAGGTAAAGGAGGCAGGTCACAGCCAGGTAAATTAGCCCTGACATTTCTCGCGATTTCTTCTTGAGTTGCACGGCCATGGATACTCAATCCTCGAAACTGAATTCAACCGGGCGTTCGGTCCGAGCCTGCCTCGCCTCAGCATAGCAGACCCGACAGACAGGGGAGGCTGGATCAGTTCTCCATGACGAGTGACAGGACCAGTGGCCTTTTTCCAGTCCTCTTCCGGAAGAGGCGGCGCAGTTCCTTGCGAAGGAGTTCGCTCAGAATTTCGTCATCCTGTTTCTCTTCCAGGCTGGTGCTGGAGAGGACCTCGATGATCTTTTCGCGCGCGGCTTTCAAGAGAACCTCGGACTGCTCCGGGTGGACGAATCCCCGCGAGACGATTTCGGGATCGCCGACCAGTTCCCCGGACGGCCGGTCGATCTGGAGAATCACCAGGACGAACCCGTCCTCGGACATGAATCTCCGGTCGCGCAGAACCAGTTCGTGGACTTCTTCGAGGGCGCCTTCGTCGATGGGTCGCCGGCCCGCCGGGACTCGATCGACCACTTTGAGTTCGTGGAGAGTGATCCGGAGTACGTCACCGTTCTCGATCAGGGCGCAGTCTTCCTCCGGGATTCCCTGGTCTTGGGCAATCCAGTAGTGGCTTTTGAGTTGCCGGTACTCGCCGTGAATCGGGACGAAGAATCGGGGCCGGGTCAGGTTCATCAACAGCTTGAGATCGTCCCGGTAGCCATGTCCGGAGACATGAACGAGCGAGTGATTGGAGTCGTAGAAACGAGCGCCCCTGCGGACGAAATGGTTGACCATTCGGGAGATCGACATCTCGTTGCCGGGAATGATCCGGGTTGAAAGAATCACGGTGTCGTCTTCCTCGACGTGGATCCCCTTGAACTGATCCACGGCGAGCCGGCTCATCGCCGAAGCGGGCTCTCCCTGGCTGCCGGTTGCCAGGACGAGCAGGCGTTCGGGCTGGACTTGTTCGGCCTCGGGTGCACTGATGAGAAGTTCAGGCGGCGCATCCAGGTAACCCAACTCGGTGGCGATCCGAATGTTGTTGATCATGCTCCTGCCGATCGGGACGACCCGGCGGTCGAACTCTTCGGCCAGGTCGAGAAAGACCTGGATGCGGTGGATTCCCGACGAAAAGGTGGAGGCGACAATCTTTCGAGTCGAGCGACGGAAAAGGTTCCGCAGTGGCTCGTAGACGGAAAACTCAGAAGGAGCCAGGCCACTCCGCAGGCTGTTGGTGCTGTCCGCGAAAAGCGCCAGCACGCCTTCCTCACCGTAGGCTGCCAGTCGGTGAAGGTCGGTACCGACTCCGTCGATGGGCGTCTGATCAAACTTGAAGTCTCCGCTCCAGAGGATGCAGCCGATCGGAGTCGAAATCGCCAGGCAGAAACTGTCGGGATAGGAATGCGTCACATGGAGCGGCTCGATCTGAAAAGGACCGAAGTCAAGCTTGTCGCGGGATTGGATCTCGTGAAACTCAGCCAGGTGCGCGACCTTGCGTTCTTTGAGTCGCTCCTCCACCAGGCCGAGGGTCAGGGCGCTTCCGTAGATGGGCAGTTTCATTTCCTGGAGCAGGAACGAAACTGCTCCCACGTGGTCTTCATGACCGTGGGTCAGAATCAGGCCGCGGATCTGATCGCGATGCTCCTTGACAAAGATGAAATCAGGAACGATCACCTGGACCCCCAGGTCGAGCCCTTTCTCCCCGCGAGGAAATGCCATCCCGGCGTCGATCAGGATGATGTCGGAACCGTAACGGAGGGCGCAGCAGTTCATGCCGAATTCGCCCAGTCCACCGAGCGGGATCACTTCCACAAAATCACTCATCGGGCAAAGGATAGCACGCGGGTCATACAAAGAAACTGGTCCGGAGTGACTTGTTCGGGGCGAGTCTTCGGGGCAAGTCCGGCACGATCGAAGGCTGACTCCAGCCGGCGGTGGTCGGTATAGTGCCGGGAAAGATTGTTCCAGAGTGTCTTCCGGCGGTGGCCGAACGCGGCGCGGAGAACCGATTGCAGTTGCTCGGGAGCGACCGGGTCACTGGCGGGCGGTTTCGGGAAAAGCGAGAATACATGGGAGTAAACTTTGGGACGCGGACGGAACGCCCCGGGAGGGACGTCGAACCCTTTTACGCGCTCGAAGAAGTATCCCAGCCACACGGAAATGTACCCGTAGTCCCGGGAACCGGGTTCAGCGAGGATCCTTTGGGCGACCTCTTTTTGGGTCATGAAGACGAGAGCCTGAAACCCTCTTGCGTTCGTTGTCGTCCTTTGGATAATGCGGGTGGCAATGTTGTAGGGAAGGTTGCCGACCACTTTGAGTGTCGGACCTCCCGGGGAAAATGGTCCACCGTCAGGAGCGATCAGACGGTGCAAGCTGATCCAGTCCTGGTCAAGGATGTTGGTGTGCACGATTGATAGGCGCCCCTCGGTGAGCGCCTTTTCGAAGCGCTGTTGCAGAAGATGGATCATATCTTGATCGATTTCGAGTGCGAGGACTTTGCGGGACCGGGCGACGAGATGTTCGGTCAGCTGTCCCGTACCCGGACCGATTTCGACGACCCGATCGGCGTCGCCGATGCACGCAAGATCGACGATGCGCCGGCAGTACTGGTCGTCTACCAGGAAATGCTGTCCCAATGTCTTCTTGGCGTGAACTAGTTCCTGCAACGTGCCTAATATTACCAGTAGTGCTTAGACTAAAATGGCTTAAGAGATTCGACGGAGGCTACGATGAGCGATTTGGTTAAAGATGTTTCTGATGAGACGTTTGATGCGGAAGTCATCAAATCCGATGTTCCGGTTCTGGTGGACTTCTGGGCAGCCTGGTGTGCTCCCTGCCGAATGCTGGCACCGACGGTAGACCAGGTGGCCGGTGACTACAAAGGCAAAGCGAAAGTTGTGAAACTGAATGTGGACGACAATTCAGAGACGTCTGCCCGGTACAACATTCGGGGTATCCCTACGCTACTGCTCTTCAAGAATGGCGAAGTAAAGGACCAGATCGTTGGTGCTACTTCGAAGGATCACATCCAGCGCGTTATCGATGCCCAGTTGTGATTCCATCCGGATAGATAGTCCAGGGCCCGGGCCGGAACGCCTGCTCGGAGGCGTTTCCGGCATTCGGCCTTTCCTTTAGAGCCGTTTCCGACTAAACTCCTTGCCCGTTCGATGGGGAAATTATGCCGAATATCGTGGTTGTAGGAACACAGTGGGGTGACGAGGGCAAAGGCAAGATCGTGGATCTGCTCTCGGAGAACTTCGAGGTCGTAGCACGGGTGCAGGGCGGCCACAACGCCGGCCACACCGTCATCATCGAGGGGCGCAAGTACGTTCTCCACCTGATTCCTTCGGGAATCCTGCACCGAGATCGCCTCTGCGTAATCGGAAACGGGGTTGTGGTTGACCCGTTTGCTTTGCTCGAGGAACTCGATGCCCTGGCCGAGTTCGAGGTTGCGGGCAGGCTGTTCATCAGCAGCCGGTGCCACCTGATCATGCCTTATCACCGGGCGGTGGAAATGGCCGAAGAGTTGCGCCTTGGTGACCAGAAGATTGGAACCACCAGCCGCGGGATCGGACCCTGTTACGAGGACAAGGCCGGCCGGCGCGGGATCAGGCTGGAGGCGCTTCGACATCCCGACCGCTTTGCGGCCAAAGTCCGAGACAACGTAGCTTTCAAGAATCTCATTCTGACAAAGGTTTACGGAGTTGAACCTCTGGATGCGGATGAGATTATCGAATCATATCTTGGAGTCGCTGATCGGATACTTCCACTGATCGTGGATACTGCTGAGTGGATCAACCGGGCGGTTCGGGAAGGGAAGAGCATTTTGTTCGAAGGTGCGCAGGGGACTCTGCTGGATTTGGACCACGGAACCTACCCCTTCGTGACCTCTTCGAATGCCACGGCGGGAGGTGCCTGCACGGGTACCGGGGTAGGTCCAGGAGTGATCGACGGCGTCGTGGGGATCAGCAAGGCTTACACGACCCGGGTCGGTGAAGGGCCATTCCCGACCGAGTTGACTGGCGCGATGGGTGAGCAGATTCGCGGTAAAGGGAGCGAGTTCGGAGCCTCAACGGGGCGCCCTCGACGATGCGGCTGGTTCGATGCTGTCGTAGGGCGTTATTCGACGGCCGTGAACAAGGTGACCTCTCTCGTAATAACGAAACTCGATGTCCTGGATGGACTCGAAGCGATTCAGGTGTGTGTCGCCTACCGCCACGGAGATCAGGTGGTCGAGTTCCTTCCCGACAGCACCGAAGCACTGGCCGAGGTGGAGCCGATCTACGAGAGCTATCCAGGATGGACCGAACCGACCGCCGGGATTACCTGCTACGACGACTTGCCGGAGAATGCGCGCTCTTACCTGGCCCGGCTCTCCGAATTGGTCGATTGTGAGATCGCGGTCGTCTCGACTGGGCCCGACCGGGCAGAGACGATTCTGGTGCCCGGTACCGAAGGCGCTGCCTACTTCTCCAAAAAGTAATTCCTTCCCCTTCCGACACGAAGGGCATCGCGTTCCGGGAGTCCGTTTGCCCAGGCGTGTGCCCGTGGATTCGTTGCCGCCAGCCGTCTGCAGGACCGAAGACGTTTCGCGGGCGGAGACCGCCCGACGGCAGGACCCAACCTGGGCGTCAGCAGGGAGGCCGACCGCCCCGGAAGCCCACTTCCCACCCAAAAGAGGAACTCGAATCCCGCCCTGGACGGTGCAATTTTTCGCGCCCGGATGGATTTTTTTGATCTTGGTGTTAATAAGCGATTTAATAATAGCTAAGAAGCGAAACCTTGGGCGGGGTTAGACTCGTATACGTTGTTGTTGCGAAGCCGGTTGATTCCCGGCGCCCGTCTCTCGGGTTTCTTGAATGAGTTAATTTGCTACGAAAGGCTGGAAGGAGTCCTATATCATGAGTTTCTCACTGCCCGATTTACCATATGCGACCGATGCGCTGGCGTCCAGTATCGACCAGAAGACGATGGAGGTTCACCACGGCAAACACCACGCGGGTTATGTTGCCAATCTGAACAAGGCCGTTGAATCGGCCTCCGGATTGGCCGGCAAGAGCGTGGAGGAACTGCTGGCAGGCAACTGCGCGGCTGTACCTGAGTCGGTTCGGACCGCCGTGAGGAACAACGGTGGTGGACACGCCAACCACTCTCTCTTCTGGCAGATCATGTCTCCCCAGGGAGGCGGAGAGCCGGCGGGTGATCTGGCCGATGCGATCAATAACGCGTTCAGCTCCGTTACGAACTTCAAAGAGAAATTCAGTGCCGCCGCGATGGGTCGGTTTGGGTCCGGATGGGCCTGGCTGGCGATCAACTCCCAGGGCGGACTCGATCTTTTCTCGACAGCCAACCAGGACAGTCCTCTGATGGAGGGTAAGGTGCCCATCCTCGGACTGGATGTCTGGGAACACGCCTATTACCTTCGCTACCAGAACCGCCGTGCCGAGTATGTTGAAGCGTGGTGGAAGGTAGTGAATTGGGAAGAAGTCTCCCGCCGCTTCAAGGCAGGCCGGTAACTCTCGTTTTCGGGCCGGTCGGCGGGTCGAACCTGTCTGACCGGTCCGCCTCCGCTGCTTCTCCGACCTTCGACGATGACCTTTCGAGAAACTCCAGGAAAAGGTCGACACTTTCCGGGCAGAGTTGAGTCCCTCGGACCTTGTTGATGATGGCTTCCGCCTTCGCGACCGGCATACCTTTGCGATAGGGGCGGTCGCTGGTCAGGGCGTGGAAGGTGTCGGCTACGGCCGTCATTCGTGCCAGGATTGGAATCCGCTCCCCATCGAGGCCATCAGGGTATCCCCGTCCATCAACACGCTCGTGATGGTGGAGCACGATTTCGTTCAGGATTACCGGCTTCGACCGGGTAGCCTCGTTCTGGCGCAGCCTTCGACACATCTCAATCCCGTCGAGGGCAGGCATATCGACATCGCTGAGGATGAGGTCGATCCCGTTGTTGAGGGCGGCGGCGAGTCCTTCCTCCCCGTTGCTTGGCGACCACGACCGACCCGGAAATGGGAGAGACCATTTTCCGAAGGGAGGCCCGCATTACCGAACTGTCGTCAACAATCAGAATCCTCAAGTTTTCCATCGCAGTCGGGGACGCCGCCGTTGAGACCCAACGTGTGCGTTCAGGCACGCAAAAGGCACAGTCTCATATCGGCGGTTAAACGCGGAACTTGAGGATTCTGGACGATCGCTGTCGTTCAGCCCGGGGAGGCCGGTTCAGCCGATCGACTTCAGCACGGTGCAGACTGATGCGCAGATGGGGCCCCCGATATTGAATGTTGCCGCAACTTTAGCACCCGGAACCTGAAGTTCTTTGGGGGCCTTTTCCTGGAGTTGCCAAGCGCACCATCCGATCATGGCAACTCCCGTGGCCCCGATCGGATGGCCTTTGGCGATCAGTCCGCCTGAGGTGTTGATCGGGCAGGGACCCGAGGGAGCCGCCTTGCCGGCCTTCCAATACTCGACGCCCTGTCCGAATTCGGCCACGCCAAGCACTTCGGCCCCAATCGCACCCATTACGCTAAAGCAGTCGTGGACTTCCGCTACATCGACGTCTTCAGACGTGACCGCTGCCATCTCGTACGCCGACCGCATTGCCGTCAAAGCACCCGCCGGTCGGAGGACGTCCCGGTTGGCTCGGCTCAATGGGTCAGTCGCCTGGCCGTAACCCGCCAGCAGCACGCAGTCAGATCGGGAGATCCCGAGGCGCTCGAGACCTTCGCCGGTAGCCAGCAGGAGCGCGGCATACCCGTCGGTGATCTGGGAGCAGTCGTAGGTTTTGAGGGGAAGGCCTTCCGCGATGTAGCGGTTGATGCCTTCGATCCTCATGACCTGGTCCAGGGAAACCTGGACGTGTCTCATCTGGGCATACGGGTTGAATCGGGCGCTGGCATATTCCTGAACGACGATGGCCGCGAGATCCTCCTCGGTGACACCGTATGCGGTCATGTACTGCTGCATGATTTCGGCAAAGATGTGAGGGAAAATGTAGCGCTTTCCCTCGCGTTCCGACGGATGCGAGAAGTAGCCGAGCGCCTTCCCGATC
Source organism: uncultured Acidobacteriota bacterium (assembly GCA_963777605.1). Taxonomy (GTDB): domain Bacteria; phylum Acidobacteriota; class UBA6911; order RPQK01; family JAPXNP01; genus CAVZRV01. The sequence goes on along the minus strand of CAVZRV010000010.1, from coordinate 188,354 downwards.
ATCTCGCCGTCCATCTTTCCGCGATCATCCCTCATCTTCTCGTAGCCGATGGCGAGCCCCGTCTCTCCAAGGCCGAGTTGGAGCTTCTGGGCGACCGAAAGCACGGCCTGCCCTCCCGATGCACAGGCGTTCTCTACCGATTCAATCGGCTTCGACTCGAGCCCATCCACCTCCGCCACCAGGCCGGAAAGCAGCCCCTGCTGGTTGAGTGAGATCTGGCAGGTCGCTCCGACGCTGGCAAGGTCGATCTGGGCAGGCTGGATACCGGCCTCGGAGCAGGCTCCTTCGACGGCGGAGGAGAGGATCTGGGGAACCGATAGGTCGAAGAGTTTCCCGAACTCCGACTGGTGATAGCCCGCGATGTAGATTGGCTTCATTGGTCGCTCCTTCGGCTTTTTGGTTCGGGTCCGGTTTCTGTCGGGTTGGACGGATCGGTGATCCATCGGCTCCAGGAGCCGGCGTAGAGCCTGGGCCGGCCCAGCCCGGCAACGGAAACCGCCAGAATGTTGTGCGCGGCGGTGACGCCCGAACCGCAATAACAGATGACGTCCGAGAATGATTCTCCGTCCAGGAGCCCGAGAAACCGGGCCCGCAGTGCGGCGGCCGATCGAAAGGTCCCGTCCTCCCGGAGATTTTCCGCGTAAGGAACCGAGCCGGCCCCCTTGATGTGGCCGGCAACCGGATCGATGGGCTCGAGTTCTCCCCGGTATCGCTCTCCGGCGCGCGCGTCCCAGAGAATTCCCGTACCGTCCCGAAGAGTGCCAAGCACCTCTTGCGTGCTGCGTACCAGTTCCGGATCGATTCGGGGATTAAAATGTCCGGTCCGGAATGGCTCCCGCCCGGACCTTGCCGGGCGCTGCTCGGATTGCCACTTGGACCAGCCTCCGTCCAGAACGGCGACGGCTTCATGACCGATCCACTTAAGCATCCACCACAGCCGCGCAGCAATCGCCCCGCCGGAATCGTCGTAGACGACCACCTGCGTTTTCTCGGTCAACCCGTAACCCGCCATCCAACGGGCAAACTCTACGGGTTCGGGAAGAGGATGGCGGCCGGTGATTCCGGGACGGATCGGCCCGCTCAGGTCTTCCTCGAGATGAGCGTAGAGCGCCGTGGGGATGTGCCGTGCCTCGTACTGTCGTCGTCCAAGACCGTGATCCTGGAGGGAGTGGCGGCAGTCGAAAACGAGCCACCGGGGATCATCGAGATGAGAACAAAGAGTTTCGGTGTCAACCAGGTTGGCGAAGGTCATTCCCGGGCTCCTTTTGATCATCCTGCTGTCCCGATTCGCTCTTTCAACACCATAATTCTATGCCAGGACTGGTGAATGCGATCAGGGGAAACGCCGCCGTCGCTGACCAGCCGCGCAATGATATCGATCACGCGCTGAGCGATGTCGGGTTCATAGACCGAGTTGTTGGCGAACACGAGGAAAACGGGCAACAGGAACCAGGCAATCCGCTTCAGCATTTGCTGGACATTATAGCGAGTACTCGAACATCGGCAGGATTTCGCATGGAGGGAGAGTCACGGACTGGGTATACTAACCGACCGGAGGATTGATGATGCTCGACCCTGGATTGGCACGACGGATTTTGTTGCCGGCACTAGTGATTCTGTTGGGGGGATTCTCGGTTATTGTGGTCGGAGCGGCTCCCAACGTGCTTACCCAGGCAGAGATCGACGACGGCTGGGTACTGCTCTTTGATGGCGAGTCTCTTTTCGGCTGGAAGGCCGCATCCGAGGTGGACTGGCGGGTTTTGGACGGGAGTATTGTTGCGAACAGGGGCAATCTCGGTTTGCTGCACACCCTGGGTGACTTCGACAACTACATCCTCTCTCTGGAGTTCCGGGCGGCTCCCGGCACCAACAGCGGGGTGTTCCTCCGAACTGCCCCGGTGTGCAGCGATGCCGGCCCCCACGGCGAGGGCTACGAACTGAACATCGCTCCACCGGACAACCCCTTCCCGACCGGAAGCCTGGTCCAGCGATCCCGTATCGCGATTCCGGTCGAGACCGACGGCTGGCAACGCTACTGGGTCGTCGTGCTCGGGCCGCGCATCGAGGTCTGGCTGAACGACAGCCGAGTCCAGGGATACACCGATCCGGTGCCGCTGCGCTCGGGCAAGATCGGGCTTCAATTCAACCAGGGAGGTATCGAGTTTCGGAACATCAAGCTCAAGCCGCTTCTGCTCGAACCCCTTTTCAACGGCCAAGACCTGGCCGGATGGAACGTGCTGCCTGGTCATGCCAGCCGCTTCAGCGTTTCGGACAGTGGGGATCTTCGCATTCTCGACGGTTCGGGCGCGATCGAAACAACCGGTCAGTTCTCCGATTTCCTGCTTCAGCTCCAGGTCAAGTGCAACGGTCCCGGACTCAATTCGGGAGTGTTTTTCCGGAGTATTCCGGGAGAATTCTGGCAGGGGTACGAAAGCCAGATCCAGAACGGGTTCAAAGACGGCGACCGGACTCGCCCGGTTGACTTTGGGACGGGTGGAATCTACCGCCGGGTGCCCGCCCGGAAGGTCGTCAGCGACGACGGAGTCTGGTTTTCGAAGACGATTCTCGCCTCCGGTCCCAACCTGCTGGTCTGGGTGAACGGTTACCCGGTCACCGCGTGGACCGACACGCGCGAGGCCAACCCGAATCCCCGAAACGGACTTCGCCTCAAGGCTGGAACGATCCAGTTGCAGGGTCACGATCCGACAACGGACCTCTTCTTCCGGGACCTCCGGATCAGACCCCTTGCAGGCAGATAACCGGTTGCTATTCCATCGGACGGGGTGTCATCTTTTTGCGACGGCGTCCCAGTGCGGCTGCGATCGATCCTGCCACTACCAGAAAGGCTCCGGTCAGGCTGAGCGAGTTGAGTTCCTGGGGGTGAAGGGACGCAGGAAACCACCGGTGCCCGAGCCACACCGAGAACAGGGTGATCAGTGGAGTCACTGCCAGCACCGCACTGACCCGGGAAGCCTCCCAGTGTGCCAGTGACTCCGCAAACGCCCCATAGGCGACCAGTGTGTTGAGGCAGGCAAACAGCAGTAGTCCCCATTGTGCCGAGTTGAGCCGGCCAAGCTGATCGAGACTGGTCGTGGGGAGCAGCAGGATGATGGCACAGGCATAAAGGATCGCGAGGATCTGCTCGGAGTCGAAGTTCTGCAGGAGGCGCTTTTGGGCCAGGGCATAGGCTGCCCAGACGACGGCCGCGATGATGGTGATCAGGACCCCGACGAAGTAGGGCCCGGAATGCGCGCTGAAATCACCCAGGTGGTCGTTGAAGAAGAGCACGAGGCCACTGACGAGAACTACCAGGCCCAGCCACTGGATCTTCTGGAACGGTTCGTGGAAGAAGACGAGGCTCCCGAGGAGCAGGAACATGGGGGCCAGCTGGATCACCATCTGGGAGGTTTCCGGGTTGACGTAGTCGAGGCCGAGCAGGTAGAGGACGTAGTTGCCGACCAGCCCGACGACCGCTACCGCGAGGAAGAACCACACGCTCCCCCGCGAACGGTGGAGGGGTGGAACACGGTTTCGAGAGACGAGGTACAGGCCCAGAACCAGGGTTGCCGCAAGGAACCGGCACCACGTGATGGTGTAGGCATCCATTGCCTGAAGCAGCGACTTGAGAACGACGGGGAGGACTCCCCACATGAGGGCGGTCAGGGAGGCGAGAGTCAGTCCAAGTTTCCAGCGGCCAGTTGTCTGCATGAGTGTCCCCCGGCCGTCCCGGCCGGCTTTGTTGAATTGTAGAGTTTGGTCTAGTCCTGCGATTCCGACCGGGTCAGCTGGAGGGCGACTTCTCCCGAGAACCCCGGAACCACGAGCGTCGATTCTCTGCCTGAAGCCTCAAATGCGTCGCCCGGTTTCGTCTCGCCCGATTCGGGGTTGATCCAGACCGGAGAATAGCGTCCCGGCGGGATGAAAAGCGACAGCGTCGTGGGACCTTCCCCTTCCAGGAAAAAGAGATACTCCCGGGATCGGAAGGAAAGTCCGTAGGCTACCGCGTTGGGGCAAGAGAGTTCGGTTGCAGCCAGGGGACGCATTTGGGCGAAGCGAAGCGAGTTGATCAAGCGCGACAGGAGCCCGAGCTGTTTGCGGAGGGCCGCGCTCCCGCCGCCGGGGGCCCGGTTTGTGCCGCTGCCGTCTTCGGCGCCCGGGTAAAAGGAGTAGTCCAGGTTGTTGAAGACGCCTCCCCCGGAGAGAAGGAACTTCCAGGCCTGCCTTCGGTAGGGGGCGTCGTCAGGTCCGGAGAACCCGCTCTCGTCGAATCCCACGACCCGGTCCCGTTCCAGGTTGAGCCTGGCCGCGTCAGGGTAGGCGTAATGAAAGTTGAGGATCGAGATGGTCTCCGGGAGAGGTGGCGCCGGGTATCCGAAGTTGCAGAAGTTCTGGGCCACGAGGTGCTGTTTGGGCAGGCGGCTCTCTTCGTCCCGGACGATACCGGCAATGCGGTCCTGCCACCGCAGGGACGGTTCGGTGGCGACGTCCACCCGGTTGCGCCACACCTCTTGCCAGTCGTCCAGGTAGGGATTAACCGGTGCAACCGTGCGGCCGTTGTCGGCCCATGGCTCGTTCTGAACCTCAAAAAACAGGTTGTTGAAATCGTTCAGTTCCCGAACGATTTTGCGGACCACGGCTTCCTGCCGGCTGAACAAGGCGCCGTTCCCATCGACCTGGGCGAGTTGGTGGGGCAGGTCGGGGGTTCCGTTGATGTTGTTGGCCGGGTGCAAGGGGCTGAGCTTCCAGTTCTCCCCATAAAACGATGAAAACAGGGTGACTTCCACGAAGACACCGCACTCCCCGGCTCGCCTGATGAAGCCCCTGAGCCGCTCGAAGTACGCGCTGTCCCAAGTGTCGAGATCGAACTTGTTGCCGCCATTCGCGTAGCCCGGCCGGGTGCTGCGGGCCCAGGGGGCTATGAAACGGCCTGGCAGAGGAGCAAGGGTATTCTTCTCAATGCCGAAACTGCCCGGCATCTCAACGTAGACTCCCGTGAAGATCCTGGTGTAGTTGAGACCGGCCGCCTGGAGCGTGGACAGGTAAAGCTCATAGTCGAAGTCGAGATTGAGCACGGCACCGTAGTGCTCGGCGGAAGTTACCAGGATTACCGGTTCAGACTGGTACTCGAGGTAATTCGGGTTGAACCGGAAGAGCCTGACAGGTTCGTTCAGGGGCGCATTCTGCTGCGTCTTCTCCGGGGTGATCACACACCCGGCAAGGCAGAATGCGGTGACCAGCGCCAGCAACGTTCTCATCAAGAATTCATTATCGTGAATTCGAGGGAACAGGCCAACCGCTGTTCGGTTGCCGCCGTCACCGCGCCGGGTCGCGCAGGGTCAAGATCTTCTGGCTCAGGGCTTTCTCGATTGCCGGTAGAGCCTTCTCGGCTGCCTCGATGCCCCGGTCAATCAGTTCATGGGCCCGGTAATACTCAATCCACGTGAAATCGGACAGATCGGGGTTGATCAGGACGTCCGCTGAGATGGCTTTGAAGTTTCCCAGTTCGTACTGCAGGATCTGCATGGAGTTCATGACGATGTCGAACATGTTCGGCAGTTCCTGGTTGGCTCCCAGATAGGACAGTGGGTTGAGCCGGTTGATCTGCTTGTAGGCGCGGTTCATCACAGTGGTGACGCCCTTGCGGAGAGGCGGAACGACATTGACGGCGATCGTAAGATCGGCACCCATTTCCTGGGCTGTCTCCGCAGGGACGGGGTCGGCGACACCACCGTCAACAAGAGCCCGCCCGTCGTGCAGCAGCGGCGAAAAGACCATCGGCACCGAGCTGCTGGCCCGGAAAGCATGATCGAGCCTTCCGGTACCCATCGCGATCCTCTCCCCACTTTCGATATCGGTTGCAATCGCCCGGAACGGATAGACAAGGTCTTCGAACGTGGCCTTGTCCCGCAGATAGGGAGTGAAGATCTCGATGACCCGATTTCCTCCCAGGATCCCGGGTCCCATGAGGTTAAAGTCCATTGCCAGGAAGAAGTTCTTCTTCTGTCCGAGTTGGCGGGCGATGCTGATCATCTCGTCCACGCTGGTGCCGCACGCGTAGCCGACGCCAATGATCGAACCCTGAGAGCATCCGGCGATCAGGTCGATCGGGACACCGTTATCTTCGAGAACCTTGAGGACGCCAAGGTGAGAGATTCCGAACGCCGCCCCGCCCCCGAGCGCCACGCCCACGGTTGCCCCGACCAGTTTCCTCGCTAGCCGGTGAAGTGCAACTCCGGCTTGGTTTCGCGGATTACTCCTGATCTCGGCCAACCCTTCGGGCTGCGAGAGGAGGGTTGATTTCGGAATTACAAAGGGCTCGCAGTGGGAAATCGGCAGGGCCCGGCTGGAAGGATTGAACTGGTTAACGACGCGGTAGCAGCGCGTGGTTTTCTCGAATTTCGGCGAGATGACGCCCTCGGGGGTGTCTGAGATCTCGATGAAGATGTCTGAGAACTGGTCGGCTCCTTCGACCAGCGCGGGAATCCCCGAACCCAGGTCCACCACCACTATATTGAACAGGTTGGTGAGCTTGCCGATCAGGTTGGACGCCCGATCAACGTAGAACTGTTTCTCTTTCCCGGCCCGCGCACCGAAAGAAATGAAGGTCGGATGGTTGGGGCCCGGAGTGAGCATCTCCTTGATTTCGCCCGGGATTTCCTGGAGATCGTCCCGAAGCAGGTTGTCGAGGAGTTCCTTCGAGTTTCCTTCGAGGGGATAGAGGTCGACGACCAGTACGTCCCTCTTGGTGAGGTCTTTGAGCAGGCATCCGATTGCCCGGCTGACCATTCCCTTGCCCTTCAAACCGGGCCGGCTCGCCACGCTGATCACTAGGTTGCTCGACTCACCCGTGTCGCCGCGGGTCACACTGGCCAAGCGCTTGCAGAGGACACGCGCGAAGTATTCCAGGGCGCGAGGGTTTTTCAGAAAGAAGCGGTCGAAGGACTTCTCCTCGAGGGCCAGGGCGCGGCTCCGGCGTCCGGCAATTACCGTCGCCGTTCGCTTGCCTCCCTGCAGGAGGGCCATTTCTCCGAAGAAATCGCGGGCGGTCAGCGTGCCGGTCCTGCGCGCTTCTCCGCTTTCGGCGCCCCACACCTCGAGTTCGCCGCTCAGAACGACGTAGAAGACGTCGCCCGGATCACCTGTCTTGCAGACCGTTTCGCCCTTCTGAAAGGTGATTTCCTGGAAGTGTTCCTGGATCTGCCTGAGTTCCTCGTGGTTGAGAAACGAAAAGATCGGGATTGTTGAAAGAAAATCTTTCCAGTCGGCCATTGGACCTCCGGCGAATCCGCCCTACTGCGAATCAGGAATCGGGAACTACTAAAACTATTGATCGAGTTGGCCAGATCATAATGCTTACCGAGTAACCTTTTCAACTTGCGACCCCTGGTCGGGTATGTGAAGCTTGGTCATCCGCAGGAACCAATCGACGGAAACGGGGCCGAACTGAATCGATAAATACGCCGATTACCGGGAACTTCTCGAGCAGTCTGACATCGACGGGGTCCTCGTCGGCACCTTTGATCACGCTCACGCCCCGATCACGATCGACGCCTGCCGGGCAGGGAAGGATGTCTACGTGGAAAAGCCCATGACCTCGCTTCCCGAGCAGGGGCCGGACCTCGTCCAAACCGTTCGAGAGACTGGACGCGTGGTTCAGGTCGGCATGCAGCAGCGCAGCATGGACTATTTCCTCGAGGCGAAAGAGCGATTTATCGACAGCGGTCTGATCGGGGACGTTCACATGGTCCGCACGATCTGGAACAAGAACGCCGGCTACACGGTCAAGGTCCCACCGGGCATGGAGCAGAAGCCCGACGATCTGGACTGGGATGCCTGCTTGGCCTGGCTTCCCAAGATCCCCTGGGACCCCAAGCGCTACTTCAACCGGTTCGCTTACTGGGACTTTTCTACGGGCGGAATGACGGGCGGACTGTTTGTGCACATGGTCGACGTCGCCCACTGGTACCTCAACCTGCATCGCTGCCAGTTCGCCTCGGGACTTGGTGGGGTCTTTCACTTCGAGGACGGGCGGGACACCCCCGACAACATCAACCTCACCGTGCAGTACCCGGAAGGGGTCAACATCACGTTCGAGGCAACCATCACCGATTTTGCCGGCAAGGAAGTTACCGACATCGTTTTCATGGGAACCGGCGGACGGCTGTCCATCTTTCGACAGGGGTACCAGTTCCTCGCTGCCCCCGACAGCCCCTCCGGTTCCAACGAATATGCCCACTACGGTCCCTACGGGGATGCCCGCAAGCACCTGCAGAACTGGCTCGACTGCATGCGAAGCCGCAAGCGCCCGAACGCGGATCCAGTCGAAGGTCACTATTCGGCCATGGCTTGCCACCTGGGGAATCTGGCCTACCGGGAGAAGCGGACGGTCGAGTGGGACTCCAAGTGGGACGTGTGAGCGGTTTCGGGGCTGCCTTCAGGCAGCCCGGTCGCGATCGCCGGGACTCTGTCTCGAGAATAGTTCCTGGTGACTTTTTCCCGGGCAACGACCTGTTTCCGGGGCGCTGAAGCGTTTTTGGTGGGCTTGCTTGAACGGGAAACGGAGTGGAGGAATGAAGATCCATAAATATCTTATTTGGGCGGGAATTGCGACATTGTTACTCAGTTCTCGCATGATGGGACAAAGACTTGATCCTTTCTTCCAGCCGGGAAAAGCCCGTGCCCTGATTCTCTCCGGTTTCAACAATCACGACTGGCGATCGACGACTCCCCGGCTGCGGGAGATCCTGGTCGGTTCGGGCCGCTTTGACGTTCGGGTCAATGAAGACCCGAGAGGAATGACCGCTGGCACGCTCGCTCCTTACGACGTCCTGATACTCGACTACCAGGGGCCCCGCCTGGGTGAGGCAGCCGAGGAAGCGATCCGGGAGTTCGTGGCGTCGGGGAAGGGGATGGTCGTCGTCCACGGGGCCAGCTATGGATTCAGCGGACTCGATGTTCTCGGCGACGGGCACGTCCCCACCGGGTTGGTGGAGAAGCCATGGCCCGAGTTCATCAACCTGGTCGGCGGAATCTGGTCGAAGGCGAATCCCGAGACCTCCCACGGGGACCGGCACACCTTCAAGGTCGAGTTTCGGGACACTGCCCACCCGATCACGCGGGATCTCGGAGACTTCTTCTGGGCGACCGACGAGCTCTATCACAACCTGAAAATGACCGAATCGGTCCATGTTCTGGCCACCGCCTTCAGTCGGCCGGAAACCCGGGGAACGGGGGAAGACGAGCCGATTCTCTGGACGGTCGATTACGGGAAGGGAAGGGTTTTTCAGACCGTGCTGGGACACGACCTCGTCGCCATGGCCGAACCCGGATTCGAGGCGACCTTTGCCCGGGGCTGTGAATGGGCCGCGACCGGAACCGTCACCCTGCCGCCACGGCTCAATCTGAATGCCCGCGATCCGAAGGCACTGCGAGTCCTGGTTGTCACCGGTGGTCACGAATTTCAAACCGAGTTTTACACCCTGTTCGAGAGTCGCGACCTGATCTGGAGCCATGCCACCTCCAACGAGGCGGCTTTCGCGGAAGACCTGCGGGACCGGTTCGATGTCGTCCTCCTCTACGACCTCTCGCCGAGCCTGAGTGATAAGGGGCGCGGCAATCTGACCCGGTTCCTGGAGAACAACCGGGGCCTGGTTGTTCTGCACCATGCGCTCGCTGACTACAACGACTGGCCGTGGTGGTGGCAGGATGTCGTCGGCGGACGCTACATCCTCGACAACAGTGACAGCCGGGGGTCCACTTTCCAGCAGGGAGTTGAGATGTTTGTCCGGCCGGTGGCCAAACACCCGGTAGTAGCCGGCCTGAGCCCGCTGCATCACATCGACGAAGCCTACAAGCAGATGTGGTACTCACCGGATATCGAGGTCCTTCTCCGTGCCGACGTACCCGAGAGCGACGGGCCGGTCGCCTGGGTCAGCCCCTATAAGCCGTCACGCGTCGTCGCGATCCAGCTGGGACACGACCGCCAGGTCTTCCTATATCCGGGCTTCCGGGACCTGATCCACCGCGCCCTGCTCTGGACGGGTGGCCGATAAGCAAGCCGCGCAAAGCGAACGTCTGAACCGAAGTACCATCCGTGGGGGAGCGAAGTTCGGATTTCGAAATCCGAACTTCGAAGTTTCGTCCGGTTGGTGCCGGAGGGGGGACTCGAACCCCCACGGGGCTATGCCCCACTGCGCCCTGAACGCAGCGCGTCTGCCAATTCCGCCACTCCGGCACGCGATCACGTTCGCTCAGGAGCGCCCGATGACCGGTTCTGATTGAACTCGGCACAGCGATCGTCGCCCTGAAGAACGAGCGACAGTATACACGAAAAAAAACGAGCAAATGAAAACCACCGGAGCGATCTTACCCTCGGACCCGTCGCGGGGTCGGTCGGAGCCCGGTTTCGCCCTTCCGGATCCCCGGGCCAAAGTTCAAGGCTCCAGGTTCAGCACAGCGCCAAGCCGCCAAGAACCCAAACATTTTCTTTTTTCAAAGAAATAGAACCTTGGTGACCTTCGTGACCTGGCGCTTCAATTCGAACTCATCCAAATTGAAGTTTCAGGTCAAGCTGAATTCCCCGGGCCCGAGCCGATTTCGAGAAGGGCCTCGACGATGAGTTCCTCCTGCTCGGGAAAGACGGTTCGGAGATCGATCAGGACCCGGTCGTCTTCGATTCGGGCCAGGATCGGAGTCCGGAACCGGCGCAGGTGAAGCTCCAGTTCGTTGGCACTGAAAGCTGAGGAACGGAGGGCGATCAGGCAGGTGGGGATCCGCTCTTCGGGAGCCGATCCTCCACCGGTCAGGGAGAACCCCTCGCAGAGTTCCGCCGCCAAGTGTCGGGAGGAGATTCCTTCGACGAGTGCTTCGGCTCGTCTTCGAATGACTTCGACCGGAAGTGAAAGAAACCGCCACACCGGGAGCGTGTCCTGAAAACGGCCGAGTTCGTATTCCTTGAGCGTCAGTTCGAGGGCGGAGTAAATCAGTTTGTCCACCCGCATCGCCCGCATCAGGGGGTTCTTTCGGATCTGGCCGACGAGGGATTTTCGTCCCAGGATGAGCCCGGCCTGGGGACCGCCCAGCAGCTTGTCACCGCTGAAGCAGATGAGGTCCGAGCCGGCTGCCAGCGATTCCGAAATGACCGGCTCCTGCTCAAGTGCGGGAAGGCCGGTCCGAAACAGGTACCCGCTTCCGGCATCGTGCACGAGCGGGATGCCGCGGGAGCGCGCTACTTCGACTAGTTCGTCGAGCCGGGGGCGGACCGTGAACCCGACGATTTGATAGTTGGACGGGTGCACCCGGAGAATCAATGCGGTGTCGTCGTCGATCGCATCGGCGTAATCCCGCGCCTTGGTCTTGTTGGTGGTTCCGACCTCCTTCAGGATGGCCCCGCTCTTCTCCATGATTGCCGGCAGCCGGAATGACCCGCCGATCTCGATCAACTCTCCCCTCGAAACGAGGACCTTCTTGCCCGTCGCCAGAGCATTGAGGATGAGGAGGAGCGCTGCCGCAGCGTTGTTGCAGACCGTTGCCGCTTCGCACCCGAGCAGGCGCACCACCCGGGATTCGAAGTGAATGTCCCGGTGGCCACGCGTCCCGTTGGCGAGGTCGTACTCGAGGTTCGAATAGCGTCCCGCTGTCAGGACGAGATCCTTGAGGGCCTGCTCGGCAATCGGTGCCCGCCCGGCATTGGTAAAGACAACGACCCCGGTTGCGTTGACCACCGGTCGCAGCGATGGCGAAAGGGAGGACTCGAGTTTCCTCCGGACCCGGTCACAAAGGTCCCCAAGGCGCCGATCGAGCTCGGTTGCCGTCAACTGGCCGCTGGAGAGCCGGCTGCGAAGTTCGTCGAGCAGGGCAGTGGTCGCCTGGATCACGAGTTCCCGCGAGTAATCCTCCGCCAGAACGCGAAATTCGTCCTGGTTGATTAGCTTGCCGATTGACGGAAGGCGTCGAAAGAGGCTATTGGTCGTCTCACCTGACACCCATTTATCATAAACTACCTTGGTGTCATGACGAATTAACTGGAGTTATTCTGCGCCTTTGGGGGCGCCTTGAAGGCAAGATCAGCGAAAGGGTGAGTTGATGAAGGTTGAGGTCGCATTACTGAGTGTCTCGGATAAAGAGGGGTTGGTTGATTTTGCCCGGGAACTGGATGCGCTGGGGATCCGGTTGCTGTCAACCGGAGGAACGGGGCGTGCGCTGGCCGAGGCCGGGATCCCGTACACCAAGGTCTCCGATCACACCGGGTTTCCGGAAATCCTTGGCGGCCGTGTCAAGACGCTGCACCCGAAGGTGCACGGGGGAATCCTCGCCCGTCATGACGACGCCGAACACCAGGCGACGCTCAAAGAACACGAAATTCCCCCGATCGGACTGGTTGTGGTCAACCTCTACCCATTCAGCCAGACGATCGCCCGGGAAGGAGTATCGGTTGACGAGGCGATCGAGAAGATCGATATCGGGGGTCCCACGATGGTGCGCGCAGCCGCCAAGAACTTCGCGCACGTTGCCGTCGTAGTGGATCCCTCCGACTACCCCACGGTTCTCGCCGACCTGAAAGCCAACGCGATGGAATTCAGCGCCGGGAAGCGTCGCGAACTGGCCAGTAAGGCGTTCCATCACACGGCCGCATACGATGCCGCGATCTCCGGCTACTTTGAAAAGCTGGCCGAGGGCGAGGGGCAGATGCCGCCGGTTCTCAACCTGAGCCTTAGCCGGGTGGCTACTCTCCGTTATGGTGAGAACCCCCACCAGCGGGCCGGACTCTATCGCCCCCAGTTTCAGCCTCCGACTGGTCTGGTGGCCAGCGAGCAGATCCATGGCAAGCAGCTGTCGTTCAACAACTACATCGACCTGCAGGGTGCCTGGGGCCTGATCAGCGATTTCTCGGAGACGGCCTGTGCCGTCATCAAGCACACCAATCCTTGCGGCGCGGCTCTGGGATCGTCTCCCAAGGACGCCTACCTGAAGGCCCTCTCCTGTGACCCGGTTTCGGCATTCGGGTCGATCGTCGCGTTCAACCGGGAAGTCGACAGTGAGACAGCGGAAGAAATCAGCAAGCTCTTCGTCGAAGCGGTCATCGCTCCGAAATACACCGAGGACGCGAAGGAGATCCTTGGACGGAAGAAGAACATTCGAATCATGATCATGCCGGAGGAGTTGGCGGCAACCGATGCTGTCGGTCCCTTTGATCTGAAACGGATCGCTGGAGGAATTCTGGTCCAGGACAAGGACCAGTACTACCTGGATCGGTCAGATCTGAAAGTCGTCACTCGGAGACAGCCGTCCGATGATGAACTGGACGAACTTCTCTTCGCCTGGGTGGTCTGCAAGCACGTGAAATCGAATGCCATCGTTTACACCAAGAATCGCACGACTCTGGGCGTTGGTGCCGGCCAGATGAGCCGAGTGGACTCGGCGCGCATCGCGGCCGAGAAGGCGCAGTCGCCGCTGGAAGGCGCGGTGATGGCCAGCGACGCATTCTTCCCCTTCCGCGATGGTCTCGACGCGGCGGCCGAGCGGGGGATTCGGGCGGTGATCCAGCCCGGTGGATCGGTGCGCGACCAGGAAGTGATCGATGCGGCGGACGAACACGACATGGCGATGGTTTTCACGGGGATCCGGCATTTCAAACACTGAAGAGGGCTGAGATCTTGATCGGGGCAGGGGACTTGCATGCTGTTAGTCTTTGACATCGGCAACACCAACATCGTTCTGGGTCTTTTCCAGGGGGAGAAGCTGGTCCGGTCGTGGCGGGTTTCGACGCGCCGCGACCAAACCAGCCACGAGTATGCGGTCCTTTGCCGGAATCTGTTTTCGCTGTCCGAGCTCCCGGCGGATGCCATCCGGGGGGCAATCATCAGTTCGGTCGTTCCCCCGCTGAATGAGGCTTTCTCGACGCTCTGCGCGGAGTTCTTCGACGTCGCCGCGACCTTCGTGGAGCCGGCCCAGCAAGACCAGATCCCCATTCTTTACGAGCATCCGTCAGACGTGGGGGCGGACCGAATCGTCAACGCGATCGCCGCCCGGGAGATGTTCGGCACTCCGGCGATCGTGGTGGATTTCGGAACGGCCACGACGTTCGACGCTGTCTCCCCCGCCGGAGAGTACCTGGGAGGAACGATTGCACCCGGAATCGGCACATCCACCGAAGCCCTTGTACAGCGTGCCGCCAAGCTGCCTCGGATTGAGATCAAGGAAACGCCACGATGTATCGGCCGAACGACAGTCGAGAGCATGCAGGCGGGAGTCTTTTTCGGATACGTCGGGCTCGTCGAAGGAATCCTCAAGCGGTTCCGGGCGGAGTTGGGTGGAGAGCCGGTCGTCATCGCAACCGGGGGTTTCGCACCCATGATCGCCAGGGGCTTCAGCGGCTTCGACCGGATCGAACCCGATCTCACGCTGCACGGCCTGCGGCTCTTCTTTGACGGCCTTCCTCAGGTAACCAACCTGGAATCAGCTGGATAGTCTTACCAGTTGCTAATTGAATCCTCCCTTTTTTAACCCTTTTTGAGGGATGCGTTGCAGGACCGGTATCCTTAAAACATGAAAGTCGGTCATCGTCTCCGGGGTGACGCTGGAGAGAAAAGGGTCGTTAGCAGGGAACTTCACAAGGTGCGCGGCGAGGATCAACTTGTTGTAAGTAAAAGGGAATAAATTGGATACATTGGATGAACGATAACTACTTCAACTATTTTACCGAGATCGAGGAGTACTTCGTTCTCAAGCGGGGCAAGAACATACTCATTTCGCCCCTGGACTGGTGCCTGGTGGAACTCTGGAAAGAAAACGGAATTCCTCAGCACGTCGTCCTTCGGGGAATCGACCGGAGCTTTGAGAAGGCCCATTCGCGGAACAAGCGTTCCCCGACGACGCTGCATTACTGCCATCCGGCTGTCATGGAGGCATTCGAGGAGTACCAGGAGGCGACGATCGGGTCACACGACGACGAGGTGGAAGGGGAGACGGAGGGATCGGTAACCCGAGAACGGGTACTCTCCTTCCTCGAGGAACTCGAAGGGACGCTTCGGGCGCGACCCGAGCCTGAGTGCGGCCGGACCGCCGATCGCATCCGGTCCATCCACGACGAGACTGTCGGTGCGGCCGGGTTGGATCCCGCTCATCTCGACCAGGAACTGGGTCGGGTCGCGAGTTCTCTGATCGAGTCCCTCAGTGCGGAGATGGACCCTGGGACCCTGGCCGAGCTTCGCGGCGAAGCAGAGGAAGAGGTCAAGCGCTACCGAAAACGGTTGTCCCGGGACATGTACGAGCAGTTGAAGACGAAGTACTTCGAAAACAAAGTCAGCGCCGACTTCGGCCTGCCCGAGTTCTCACTCCTGCGGATCGAGTGATCCGGAAGACACCGGCTCGCAGGGGCCGCTGTCCACGGTCCGAAAGGAACCTTGCTTCAAGGTGAAAGTCGCCAATTCCCAGTGTTTTCCGTCGGTAGAAACGCGCAATGAACCGGAGTCTGCCGTACAGAATGCCCGCGTGCCCACTGTTTCGAGCCGCTGAACTACCTTCGGGCTGGGGTGGCCGAACAGGTTGTGACGGCCTGCCGAGATCAGTCCGATTCGTGGGTGCAAGAGTTCCAGGAAGACCGGGCTGCTGCTCGACCGGCTGCCGTGATGAGCTACCTTGAGAACGTCCACCGGGCGGAGATGATCGAGCAACCGGCGTTCGATCGCGGCAGGGGCGTCTCCCGTGAGGAGCATCCGAAAGTTACGGTAGTGAATCTCCATGACGATTGAGTTCTCGTTGCTCTTTCCTCCAGCGGGTCGGGCTCGTGGATTCAGGATGCGATGTTCAATCCCGCCGATTGAGAATGTGGTTCCCGCACTGGTTCGAACCAGGCGGTCGGAGTAGCGGGGTGCGGACTCGGCGTGGATCGTAGTTTCGACCGGAACCATTTGGAGCAGCTCGAGATAGGCCCCGCGGTGATCCGACTCAGGGTGGGTGATGAGCACAAACTCAAGTCGTTTCACGCCCTTGTTGAGGAGGTAGCGGGCGAGGACCTGGCGGGCCAGGAAGCGGTTTGCCGAAGGGATGCTTGATCCTCCCGTGTCGACGAGACCCTGCGTGCCGTCCGGGTAGGAGAGGTGGATTGCCTCACTCTGCCCGACGTCCAGAACCGTCGCCGTAAAACGCCCGTCTGCGCCGGGACCGGAAAGAGGAAGAAGGGAAGCCAGTGGGAGACACAGGGCCGTGAGTCTCCACTTGGTCCGGAACCAGGGGATTGCGGCGCTGAGGGCGAGCAGGCCGATGACGGCAAGCGGGTGAGGTGATGGCGCACAGGCGGTCAGGTTGATCGAATCCATTGCCTCCAGTGCGGCCCTGAGCAGCCCGGCCAGGTGGTTGATCGTCGCTGCCAGGACCGCTCCGAAAGGGGTCCAGAAAAGGCCGAGATAGAGGAACCCCAGCACCAGGAACGTGCCGAAAAGCGGCACCATTACGAGGTTGTTCAATACAGCCGAAAGGCTCACCTGGTTGTTGTGAAAGAGGATCAGGGGAAGCAGCGTCAACTGAACCAGCGCACAGACGACCAGGAGTGATCCGAGGTGCGAAAAGGAGCGGCCGCCAACCCGCAGGAGTCCCCGGGGAACCTGGACTGGAAGGAATTCGATCCGGCTTTCCAGTGTGAATCGAACTTTTCGACGAACCCGGTCTCCCGGTCGCATTCCCAGTCTGAGACGTTTGTCGTGGACATCCTCGACACCCCGGCAGGCAGACCGCAGGTGCCGGATTGCCGGACGTGCGCCGAGAATGGCCAGTACGGCCGCGAACGTGAACTGGAAGCTGCGGGAATAGAGCGCTCTTGGCTGGTCCACCAACAGAACCAGGGCGGCAACGCCGAGCAGGTTATAGGGACGTGCCCGGAGCGCGAACTGGGAGGAGAGGAGAAACAGAGACAGCGTCAATGCCGCCCTCAGCACGGGTGATGCCGCCCCGGTGACGGCAACGAAGGCCCAGATCAATCCAAGTCGAAGGACTGATCCAAGTTGCCCGAGCCGGCCGAACGACTGCCGTGCCGCCAGCGCCAGGAGGGCTACGTGAAATCCGGAAACGACCAGCAGGTGGACCAGGCCCAGGCGCTGGAAGAGTCCCCATTCTTCGTCGGCGAGTTCCCGGCTGTCTCCCGCGATGCTGGCGTGGAGGAGACCTGCGGGAAAGGCTTCAAGGTTCCCGCAGGCGACGAGGAATCGATCCAGGTACCGACAGAGGAGGCGAATCGGGATGGCTGAAAGGGGCGGGTTGGTCGAAGTTCTCTCGACCTGGAGGGGTGATTTGAGCGAGAAGTAGAAGTAACGCCCTTTTACCCATCGCAGCCAGCGTGCATCCACGGCTCCGGGTACGTCGTAATGAGCGGGTTCCCGGAGGTTCGTCCGGATTCGCAGGGAGTCGCCGTACTGCAAAGGGGGATCAAACCACGAACGTGGATTGGGAAGCGACGACCGGATGTAGACGTCCAAATCTCCGAAAATTTCGACCGGGTGGTCTGCCTGGCCGGCCGTGACCGGGGTGACGCGGAAGGACATCTGATCTGCGGAATAGCGGAGCGGGGAAATGATTCGACCGACGACCTCGACTGGCCGTTCTGGATCAAAGCTCGGACTGGGGAGTTCCACCGGGAAAATGGCCCACAAAATACAGGCCAGACAGGCTGCGGAGACGAAGGCGGGATTGAAGAGAATGGCCTGTCGGATCCGTTCAACCAGGGGGACTCCGCGTTGTGCCCGCGAAAATCGGCTACTGCGTTCCACACTACAATTAACGCTGCAGTGCGGAAAACTGCGGCCGTTACTAGCGGGTGCGGTACATCTTTCGGTGAAAGACTTCCCCAACCGGCTTGAGGCACTTGACCCGGAGTGTCCGGTAAACGGGTTCGGGCGAGGGATCGGGAAGGAAGGTGAGCACGTACTGGTTTTTCAGCTCCTGGGCGATCCGAACGTAGGTCTGTCCCAGCTCTTCCAGCTTGACCGGGTAGAAAACCCGGCCGGCGTTGACTTCCGCCAGGTAGTTCATGGCGGTCTCTTTTTCGCGGAAATAGGTGTCAACGAAACTGGTGTCGTCGTCCAGGACGTTCTTGAGCACTCGATCCAGGAACTCGATCCGCTCGCTCTTTTCGACTTTGGCCTGAACCAGGCGGGTCCGGCTCACGATGTAAAGTACGACGTCGAGGTCGATGAGGCGATTCATTGCCTCGTCGTAGCTGGTATCGCTCTCGTTGTCGAGACCGTCGGTGAGGAGAAGGATCACGCGCTTGCCCTGGACCCCTTTGAACTTGTCCTTGGCGGTCGCAACCAGGGAATCGTAGAGTGCTGTCCGGTATCCCTGCTCGAGGTGCTTGAGAGCCTTTCGGATGTCGCCGCCGTCGTTGGTCCAGTCCTGGAGGGTGCGCATGCGGTCAGAGAACGAGACAATCGAAATTCTGTCGTCCTTGTCGAAGTGCTGAGCGAACCGGATAACCGCGTAGCGGATCTGCTTGAGTTCCTCCTTGACACTTCCGCTCGTGTCGAGCAGGAAAATCACATTGACCGGTGCCGGATCGAGAACGAAGTTGCGGATCGGCATCTCCTTTCCTTCGTCAAAAAGGCGAAAGTCTTCGGCGTGGAGGCCCAGAACATTACGGCCGTTCTCGTCGAGAACGGTTACCGGAACCCGAACATAGCCGGCGTCCACTTTGAAGGACGGTTGGGCATGGACCAGTGCGCAGGTGCTGACTACAAGGATCAGGGCGGCCACGGCAATCAGTTTCAGGGACCGCAACGGTTCATCAAAGCCCACGGAGAAGGTAGGGGCAGCATTCGGCCTGCCCGGTCTGTTGTGCTCACTCACGTTCTTAAAAGTAAAACGGCGCCCGCACCGAAAGAGTTTCATTCTTCCGGGAATTCGGGGCGTCGGGTGGGAGGTGCCGCGCACTTCCCGCAACACCGTGAGGTATGCTAATCGGCTTCCTCGCTCAGGTACTTCTCATAATCATCTGCGGACATGAGTTCATCGATCTGGTCACTGTCGCCGATCGATATCTTGATCATCCAGCCATCCCCATAAGGGTCCTGGTTGGTGACCTCAGGGGCATCAACCAAGCCCTTGTTAATCTTGAGGACGGTGCCCGAAAGGGGCATGTAGATCTCCGAGACCGCCTTGACCGACTCTACCGAGCCGAAACTCTCCTCGACCTCGAGAGAGTCGCCCTTTTCGGGAAGCTCAACATAGACCACGTCACCCAATTCCTGCTGAGCAAAATCCGTAATCCCGATCGTCGCGGTGTCCCCGTCAACGAGCACCCACTCATGTTCCCTGGTGTAGAGTAAATCGGCTGGAATCTTCATCGCTGGCACTTCTCCTTGGCTGATTAACTGACGATCCTCTGACCGCTGACAGACTTCTAGCTTACCACTCAGGGCCGCTTCAAAAACGGGGTCTTAACGACCGATGCCTGACGTTTCTTTCCTCGAATCTCAATCTCGATAGCCTGCCCGGGTTGGGCATTCTCTGGGGGCAGGTAAGCCAGTCCGATACTTTTCTCGAGGGTAGGTGAAAAACCGCCACTGGTGACCTTCCCAACCGTTTGACCGTCGAGGAGAACCGGAAACCCGTCACGAACCACTCCGCGATCGGTGAGCTCGAATCCGACCAGTTTCCTGGAGACTCCTTCCGCTTTCTGGCGAGCCAGGATTTCTTCCCCAACGAAACCGGTTCCAAGCTTGACGATCCATCCCAGACCGGCTTCCAGGGGAGTCGTTGTTTCGTCGATATCGTTCCCGTAAAGGGAGTACTTCATCTCGAGCCGCAAGGTATTTCGAGCTGCCAGCCCCGCCGGGGCGATTCCTTCTTCCTCTCCAGTCTCGAAAACTGCCCTCCAGACCGCTTCGGCCCGATCACCAGGAACGTAGAGTTCGAAACCCGCTTCTCCGGTATAGCCTGTTCGTGAGACGATTGCCGGAACCCCGGCCACCTCACCCTCAGTGCACCAGTAGAACGGAATCGCGGCAAGATCGACCGTGGTTAACCGGGCAAGTACGGCCTCGGCCTTTGGGCCCTGTATGGCAATTTGGGCAAAGTTGTCGCTTCGATCGCGCAGGGTTACCGATCCGGTGAGGTGACTCTGCAGCCAGGCGAAGTCCTTCTCCCGGGTCGCGGCGTTGACACAAATGAAGATCCGTTCCGGCTCGAGGCGATAGACCACGATGTCGTCGACGAAAGTCCCGCGGTCGGTGAGGAAAGCCGAATACTGGGCCTGTCCATCTTTGAGGCGGTTGACGTCGTTGCAGGTCATTCGCTGCGTGAAGCCCAGGGCATCCGAACCGGTGAGTTCGAACTGGCCCATGTGGCTGACATCGAAGACCCCCACACGCCGCCGGACGGCGTGGTGCTCATCGAGCGCACTGTGATACTGGACCGGCAATTCCCAGCCGGCGAACTCGATCATTCTCGCACCCATCTCGAGATGAACCTGGTAGAGAGGAGTTCTGCGTGCCATATCTGGTCCTTCTTTCACTGCGTTTCGAGTGGTTTTCCCGCAGTCGAAGAATAGATAGGCTGACTGGGCTTGTCAATTTGCAGATCAACTCTTGGGAACGCTCAGGTAGCCCACAACCATCTTCTTGTCCACACGGGTGACCACGACCTCGTAGGGCTTCGTTTTTCCCTCGAGGTAGAACAGGATCGGCTCGTTGATCGGCTGGTCTTTCTTGCGGATGACCTTGTTGTCGGCCATGACATAAATGTCAAACTGGCGCCTGGTTGCGTCGGTGTCCTTGAGACTCAGCGCGATGTCGAACACCTTCATGTAGCCGCTTCCTTCCTGGAGTTCGAAGTTGTAGTACTCCCGCTCCAGGGATCGCCGAATATCCCCGATGTCGGTGGCGTTCTGGTTGGCAGCCCTGCTGACGCCGGCGATTTCTTCCCGGTTCTTGGAGATCGATACCTGATGCTCCTGGGTCCGGGAATCCAGCCTGGAGACGTCCCCCTTGACTGCTGCCACCTGGGTGCCCGTTTCGTCCAGTTTCTGTTCGAGGGCGGATGTCTGTCCTTTCAGATCGTTGACCTCAGACTGGTTTGCCTTCTGGACGTTGATCGCCTGAAGTTCCCGTGTCTGTACCTCCTGCTCGGACTTCATGTTCTGGTAGAGGCCCTTGTAGCGGTTCAGTTCACCGTGCTGGGATTGAAGCTGCTGCTTGCTGTCGTTGAGACCGTCGTTCAGCGTCTCGATTTGGTTTCGCGACTGTTCCAGGTTGGAACTCACCGTTTCGAGCTGTTCCTGGTTGGTCGATAGATCATTCGAAAGATTCTCGATCCTGGCTTGCGCCTGATAGAGGTAGTAACCCAGGATACCCAGGGAAACCAGGAGAAGCAGTCCGAGGATGAAAACCCCGTTGCCGCGAGTCGGCTGTTTCTCTGTGGCCTGTTTCGGGCGGGATCGCTGGCGGTCCGCTTTGAACTGGTCGAGGTCCGCCAAAAGCGGGTCTTTGAATCGTTTCAGATCGTCGCTGTTGCTCGTCATATCGTTATCCTCCGGAGCCGGCGGGAGCTATGGGCGGCTGTGCCCGACATAGTAGCCCCGACGAGCCCGAACAGAAAGGTCCGGGTGCCCAGTGACGCGGACTTCGATTTTGTGCCATCGGTCGGCAGTTGGGGAACCTTGGGAGTGATAGCCAAGGGTGTATTGAACCCTGAGGTCGTTTGCAACCTCCTGATAGACCGTTCCTAGATCGTTAATCGAGCGGGGCGCGTACATTCGTCCCCCGGTCTGTTCTGCGATTTCTTCCAGCTCGCGGCGAGCCTCCTCGTAGGCCGAACCCGATCCGCCGGGAATGCCCATCCCACCGCCGCTACCGCCCGGGCCGAGAATGATGTCGCCCAGTATTCCCCCGATCGAGTTGCGTCGCCGGGGAGAGGGCATATTTCCGGCGGTCCCTTCCGTATCGAGAAAGATCGTGTAGATCAGGGTGTCTTCCTCCTGGATCTCCCGGTACAAGTCCTGGAACCCGATCGCTGAACCTTCCGAGAAGTCTCCCGTGAGCCGATTGTCGACTCCATCTGTAAAGACCACGATCGCTTTACGCCCTTCCACACCGTCCATGTACCGGCTTATCGACTCGTCAAGTGCATCGTAGAAGGCGGTACCCCCGCCCGATCGAAGCTGGTGTATGGCCTGGGCTACCTGCTGGCGGTCGTTAGTGAACTCCTGGTGAAGACGGGTGCGCGAATTGAAGCTGGCCACGGCAATCCGGTCGGAGGGCTTAATCAATTGGGTGAACTGGATTGAAGCCTCCTGGATCATCCGGAGATAGGACTTGGTGCTTCCGCTGACATCGAGGAGGAGCAGCAGGGAGAACGGGGCCTCGGTCGAATCGAACTGCTCGATCTCCTGGTGCCGGCCGTCTTCCAGGACCTCGAAATCGCCGCGCGTCAGGTCAGGGACGGCCCGATTGTTGTACCGGTCCCGGACGGATGCGTGGACATAGACCCAGTCCACGGCGACCTTGAGGGAGTAGGTCCCGGCTGTGTCCACCGTGCCCAGGTTGGGGGGGTGCGTCGTCGCGGGTGGCGGGGCGTAGTCGGGATAGGCGTTGTCGCTCCGGGAGGGCTCTTGCGTCTGCCCGGCTGGGGGTTCGTACCGAACCGGCGCCTTAGTGCTGTTATCGGAACGGACCTCCGAAGCAGACCTTGTCGGTGGAGCCGTCGCGGGCGGAGTCGAAGCAGCACTTGCCGCGTCGATTCGGACCAGGACGTTACCCTCCGAGCTGGCAGCCAGGAAAACTGGTCCTCCGACGCCAAGTTGGCGCTCCAGCGCGCCTTGCAGCAGCTCCATTTCGCCGTTCCAGGATGCCTTTCGCCCCGCTCTCAGCCAGCCGCGAAGATTGAGTCCTTCTGCCAGGTGGCAAACGACATTGCCCTGGATCGACTCGAGGCGTATGTCGGCGACCGGCTGGACACTCTGGTTGAACGAGATGTCTCCGCTCTCGGTCAGCAGGGAGCTCGAGCCGGTAAGATCGCGGGCGGAGATGAAACCCGTCATCGTGTGCGCCCGTGCCCACCCACTCATACCGGTGATCTCAACCGCGGGATTTGCACCCCAGATGACGAGATCGAGAGTGTTGGGAGCGCGAACGTCGATATATACCGATTCGGCGGAGTAGTCGTAAAAGTATGCCTGGGCGAAGATTCGAGTGGAGACCTTCTGGCAGTTGACGCTGACGTTCCGGATTCGGGACTCCTCGTTGGCGAAGGCCCGAACCGTGATTTGGACTTCCGGCTGCTCCCAGGCTTCGATGCGGACCCGGCCGAAATCATTCTGAACGACGAGGCTGTCGCCGGGCTGATACGGAAAGCGGTAATCCTGGGATGTCTGGGCGGGGGCCCCGGCCGCGGAGACTACCACCGCGATCAGGACGGCCACCCAGGAAACACTGTACCGGATCATTGACATAAATACCTTACCGTTCTGCTCTTAAGACGTAAGATCTCGTTGCAGGGTTCAAGGTTGCAGATTGACGGAGATCCGCCTGGGTGACCAGAACCTGGGTGCCAACGGGTTGAGGTAGAATCTTCTTGTACGAGCGAGTTATGAGATTTGCCCTCTGGATTTCAATTTTGTCACTGGCCGCCCGGTGGGTTGCCGCCGAACCCGGACAGTTCCTCTATCTCTCAGATCAACGCATTGTCACGGTTGAAACCGCGGACGATTCGAGCATTGTTCTCAATTACATCAACCTTGGTGACAGTTTCGAGATTCTGGCTGCTTACAACATCGTGCTGCTCGACGACGCCGGCACAGTCTTCCGAGGTCACCTCTTTCGTCTCGAAAACCCGCCCGATCCCACTCACATCTTCGAAGTCACCAAGCTGATCAGGCCCGCACAGTTCGAAGGCTACGTCATTGCCGGGAAGTTTGACGCCAAGAGTCCGATTGCCAGGGTCCTGATCTCGGTGGGTGGCCGCATCCTCGAGCTGGAACCGATGAATGCACGTGATTTCGAGCTGATGGCATCCCGCATTGGGCAGATCGACCTCGCCAGGAAGGATCGAAAGAGTGCCATCGAGGCCGCGGGATTCATGAGAGGCTACGGGAGCCTGGTCTTTGATGGGACTGCCGAGTCCGCCGAGTTCGAGTCCTTTTTCCCGGAAGTGAAAGTCGTGCCTCCGGTCGCTCTGGCGACTCCGCAGCCCCGCCTCCCGTCATCGGCACAGCAACTGCGTGATCCCGTGGTCGTGCGGGTGCAGGCTACGATCACTAAAGCAGGTGGCCTTCGCGATGTCCACCTGCTCGAGGGGATCGAGGATAAGCTCGACCAGATCGCCCTCCAGACCGTACAGAATTCCTGGGTTTTCCTTCCGGCAATCTCAGAGAACGAACTCGCGGAGGCTGAACTGAAGCTGAACGTTGTCTTCAAGCGCTAGTGGCCCGTTCCCATCAGGCTCCGAACTTCTTCAAACGCTCGGCGTGCGCGAGTGCCAGCGGCATTAATTCCTTGGCGGGAAGCTGACCGAGGGCGCCGCTGAGACAGGCAACCTCGTTAAACTGTTCGGCCAGACCCCGCCGCGCGTAGCGCGAGTGGAGCAATACCGGAACCGGGTGCCAGCTGTGGCTGCGCAAGGCGGCCGGAGTGGAATGGTCACCGGTGATCACGAGAACGTCCGGGTTCAGTTCCAGGACCCGCGGCACGTATTTATCCAGTTCTTCGATGGCGGCAACCTTGGCCTTGAAGTCTCCATCCTCCCCGGTCTTGTCGGTCGTTTTTGCGTGGATGAAGAAGAAGTCGTAGTCGTTCCAGGCTCTCTTCATGTCGTCGATCTGAGAAGGGAAGTCGGGGAGGACGGGATGGATGTCCATTCCGATCAGCAACGACACACCTCGGTACATTGGGTAGTTCGCCAGGCAGAGAGATCGCAGCTTGAAACGCTCTTCAAGGCTTGCGTACGGCTTGTGCTTGGCGAATCCCCGCAGGGTCACCATGTTGGCCTGCTTTTCATCGGAGAGCAGGCGGGCGGCCTGGTTGACGAACTCCTTAACAATTTCGACGGTCTTATCGGCATCCGGCGAAGTGGCCTGGGGCGCAAGCGGAGGTACACCCGTAGTTTGAGGATCGGTGTCTGCGATATCGCCATTCAGTCCGTTTCCGCGAAAAACGACCAGAAGACGGTGTTCTTTGACGGTTTGGACAAAGAGTTCCACTCCGGGAATCTTGATTCCGTCCTGCATCCTCTGGCAGATGCGGCGGTTCTCTTCGGTCGGCAATCTGCCGGCCCGCCTGTCGGTGATGTTTCCGTCGCCGTCGACGGTGGCGAAATTCCCCCGCACCGCCACGTCGCGGTCGGTGAGGTCGAAACCGATTCCGGCGGCTTCGAGGACTCCCCGGCCGACATTGTTCTCAACCGGGTCATATCCGAAAAGAGCAAAGTGGCCGGGACCGCTTCCCGTGGTAACACCATATGTGATTGGAAGGATGAGGCCGCAGGAGGACTTCGCCGCGAGACCGTCAAGGTTCGGCGTCCGTGCTGTCTGAAGTTCCGTCAGACCGCTCTCGTCAATCTGAAGACCGCCGAGGCCATCCATGATAAAAAACACGATCTTGGAATTGTTCTCAGTCGCTAGACTTTCGATGAGGCCAGGATAGCTGCTCACGTGATTTGCTCCTCTCCAGAATCACCAGGATGACATTCCCGATGAACTCAAACGCGGTGAAAATTGCCCCAACTGACAGCTCGAAGTATAGCATGCGGGCGCTTGCCTGATCCCGTTCCAAGCCCATCTGAACGTGGCCTGCGGACGGCCTCGTACCCTGAAACGGATTTAATTGGTAATCTGGAGGTTCTCGGGTGCCGGGATCTCAGAACTCCGGGCTGACTCGAGTCTGACGATAGTTGTTTACTCCAGCAAAGGTGGATTAAGAATGAGTCTTCCTCCTGTCGACGGGATAACCGAAGCCCGGGTCTTGGATGCCCTCAGAACAGTCCTTGATCCGGATCTCAAGAAAGACATTGTTTCCCTGGGAATGATCCGGGACTTGACGATCAAGGGGAGCGATGTGGCGTTTCGTTTCGTGCTGACGACACCGGCCTGCCCGGTTCGCGATCAACTGGAAGGACAGGCCCGTTCTGCCGTGGAAGGTATCCCGGGTGTGGGCCGGGTCGATGTGACCATGGATGCCGCCGTCCCGAAGCAGCGGGTCCAGGAAACCAAGCGGGCCGTTGACGGGGTCTCCAACATCATTGCCGTGACCAGCGGCAAGGGAGGCGTTGGCAAGTCAACGGTGTCGGTCAACCTGGCTTGCGCCCTCGCCTCACTTGGTGCGCGAGTCGGGCTTCTCGACTGCGATGTCTACGGGCCCAACATCCCGATCATGCTGGGTTTGAAGGGGCAGCCGATGGCGGAAGGAAAGATGCTTCTGCCGATGGAAGCCCACGGACTCAAAGTTATGTCGATGGGCGTCCTGGCCGAAGACGACACCCCGCTGATTTGGCGCGGGCCAATGCTGCACAACGTCATTCAGCAGTTCCTGTACCAGGTCAAGTGGGGGACGCTCGATTATCTGATTGCCGACCTGCCACCCGGCACTGGTGACGTTCAGTTGACGATGGTTCAATCGGTTCCGCTGACGGGCGGGTTGGTGGTCACGACACCGCAGGACGTCGCCCTGTCGGACGCCCGCAAGGGGATCATGATGTTCAAGCAGGTGCAGGTAAATGTGCTCGGTATCGTTGAGAACATGAGCTACTTTATCTGCCCGCATTGTTCCGAGCGGACCGACATTTTCAGCCATGGAGGGGGAGAACGAACCGCGGAGAAGTACCGGGTGCCGTTCCTGGGTCGAATCCCACTGGAACTCGGTATTCGGGTCGGGGGCGACAGCGGACGTCCGATCGTGCTCGATCAGCCGGAAAGCAGTGCGGCTCAAGCCTTCAATGACATGGCGAAGGCGCTGGCGGCCCAGGTTTCCACCTTGAACCTGGGTGGCGAGCCGATCGTCGAATTGCAGCCGTAGGCACTTTCGAGTAGCCTTTTGGTTTTCCGGCAGTTGGGTAGAGCGGCTGGCCTGGGTAACTGTATTTCTCGGAGGATCTGACTCAATGGCGCAAAAGGTGATCGTGCTTCCCGGCGATGGTATCGGCAAAGAGGTGACGGCGGGTGCCGTAGCGGTTCTGGAGGCCTGCGCCTCCCGTTTTGGCGTTGACCTGGATCTGGAGGAGCACAAGGTTGGTGGCGTCGCAATCGATGAATGCGGCGAGCCCCTTCCTCGCGAGGTCCTTGAGGCCTGCCTCGAATCAAAGATCGTTCTTCTCGGGGCGGTTGGCGATCCCCGTTTTGACAAGGCGCCGGCTCACGAGCGTCCGGAGAAGGCCCTGCTCGGCCTCCGCAAGGAACTGAAGCTCTTCGCCAATTTGCGCCCGATCAAGGTCTACGAACAGCTGGTGGAGGCCTCTACCCTGAAACGTTCGGTGATCGAAGGAGTGGACATTCTGATCGTTCGGGAATTGACCGGTGGAATCTACTTTGGAGAACCGCGGGGGATCGAGACTCACTCTGACGGACGGGTAGGTTTCAACTCCGAGGTCTACCACGACTACGAAGTCGAGCGAATTGCCCGGGTGGCGTTCGAAGCCGCCCAGATGCGGGATGGGCGGTTGACGAGCGTGGACAAGTCGAATGTCCTCGAGAGTTCCCAGCTCTGGCGTGCAGTCGTCGATGAGGTCAGCGAGGATTATGCCGACGTCAAACTCGACCACATCCTGATCGACAATTGTGCGATGCAGTTAGTGGCTCGCCCGAAGTCGTTCGATGTTCTGTTAACCAGCAACATGTTCGGTGACATCCTGAGCGACGAGGCGGCGATGCTGACCGGTTCGATCGGGATGCTGCCTTCGGCAAGCCTCGGGGCGGCCGTGGAAGGCGAGGGAAGAGTTGGAATGTACGAACCGGTCCACGGCTCGGCGCCAGACATCGCCGGCCAGGACAAGGCCAACCCTCTGGCGACGATTGCTTCCGTGGCACTCCTGTTCCGGTACTCCCTCGATCGTGACGACATCGGACGGGTGATTGAAGACGCGATCTCGCACGTACTCGCCGACGGCATTCGAACGGGCGATATTGCCGAACCGGGCACGCGCATCGTCGGGACCCGGGAAATGGTCGATTGCGTAATCGACCGGATGGGTTAGTGGCGGCTCCCGGTCGCCCGGATTGAGATCGAGTTGGCTCTGTTCGTTGGGATCGACAGAGCCGTCTGCTATTATCCTTCTCTACATGCGGAACAATCCGAGAGAGGCGTTGCTGGAATTTCATCGACGTCACGCCCGGGCGTGGGAAAATCGCAATTTCGAAGAAATGCGGGCCGTTTTTGCTGAAGAAGCAGTGATTTTCGGAACCGCCCCTCCATCCCGATTCGGTGATTTCAAGACGTTCGAAAACACGTTACAGCAGTATTTCTCGAACCTGAGTGAAGTCACGTTCACGACCTCGAACATCCAGATCGAAGTCACCGAACCCATGGGTTGGATCACGTCGCTCTACCTTTGGACCTACCGGTTGAACGGGGAGAGCATCCGTGAAAGTGGTCGATGGACTGAACTCTACTTTCTAAAAGATGGTGACTGGAAGTTGGTGCACTTCCATGCTTCGAAGGATCCGTGACGCGAAATCCGGCTGCGGCAACTTCCAAACCTGGTCGTGGAGCTTGAACTGAGTTTCCGCCGGAGTACAATAAGATCAAGATATTGATCACCTTGTAATCTCCCAGCTCAGGAAGGTGGAAATCCGTCATGTCAACGGCTCAGGGGCCGAACCCCGGCTTGGTGTTTCAGCTTATCAATGCATTTCAGCAGACGGCTGCGCTTCGGGCAGGCGTCGAACTGGATCTCTTCTCGGTCTTGGAGTTCTCCCCTGCGTCGGCCCGTGAGCTGGCGGAGCGGTGCGAAACGACAGAACGAGGCATGCGAATCCTTTGCGACTATCTGTCCTTGGTGGGATTGATCCTCAAGGACGGCGATGGATACCTGCACTCTCCAACCAGTGCCGCATTCCTGGATCGCCGATCCCCTTCCTGCATTGCATCGACAATTCGATTCATGAACAATCCCCAGATGGCCGAACCTTTCGAACGCCTGCACGAAGTGGTTAGGCAGGGGCACACCGTACTTCCAGGGCTCGGAAGCGTGGAGCCGGAGAATCCGATTTGGGTCGACTTCGCCCACAACATGGCACCGATGATGGCTCCCATGGCCGGGCCACTGGGAGCCGCTGTCCTGAACGGCCGGAAAGGACCGATGCGGGTGCTTGACATCGCCGCCGGTCATGGTCTGTTCGGGATTGAGATCGCCCGGCAGAACCCGGAGGCCCAGGTGGTGGCTGTGGATTGGGCACCGGTACTGAATGTTGCACAAGCGAATGCGGTCGAGGCGGGAGTTGAAGATCGGTATTCTTTGAAGCCGGGTAATGCATTCGAAGTCGACTTTTCCGGCCCGTACGATGCGATACTGCTGACCAACTTTCTGCACCATTTCGATCCGCCTACGAACACCCGGTTGCTCGAAAAGTGCTTCGCCGCGCTTCGTCCGGGTGGGTTAGTTGCGGCTCTCGAATTTGTGCCCAACCCGGACCGAGTCAGCCCTCCATTTGCGGCCGGATTTGCGCTAACCATGTTGGCAACAACAATCGCCGGGGATGCCTATACCTTCCAGGAGTACAAGGCGATGTTTTCCGCCGCCGGGTTGTCGGATGTCGGAATCAGGGAGATTCCCAATTCCCCCCATCACATCGTGTCAGGATCGAGGCCGGCCTGAGGACTCTCTACGCCTTCCCGGGCCGGCGGGATGCCCGCCGGGCAGTCACGACGGCAAATCGGGAGCAGTCATGAAATCCCAGCCCGCCGTAGCATCGACGAGCGGCGAGGTTGTCTTCCCGAACATTCAGGCCAATGTAGTCAACCGTGCGGAAGAGCCGGCGGCAGAGCCGGCTTGTCAAGTGTGCTGCGAATCCCTGTCCCCGGTACGCCGGATGGGTGGCGATATTCCCGAGTGCGGCTACGCGGTAGTGCGGAGAGTAGACGTGAATTCCGGCTATGGCGACCAGCCGGCGATCGATTCGCGCCCCCAGGTAACACCCGGTGGCGAGCATCCGTGGGTCGAACCAGTTGTCGGGGTAGGCGGTTTCGTAGAACTCGAGGATCTCCGGTTCATCGACCGGACCCAGCAGGACCGGTTCGGGTAAGCCGATTGGTCCCTCCTTGATTTCCTGCCCGGAGACTCCCATTTTGATGATCTGAATAGATTCCGTGGTTTCTAGAAGGGAGGTTATAAGGTCTTGTAAATGAACGGAAAAATGGATCTGGAGTGGGGACGGGAGAATGTCGGCGACCTCCTGTAACAATGCCCGCGAGGCTGCCAGATTCTTTTCCTCGAATGCAAGCAGCGTGGGGCAGGAGGGGTCTCCGCTGTAGAGGAGGAAGAGGGCCTGCAGTTCACCATCTGCTTCCCAGCCGAACCAGCGGGTGAGGGGCCAAAAAAAGTCGTCGAGATCCCCAATCTCGTAGATGTGGAGGAATGGATCCCCTTGGAGGAAATTCTGGATTTTCCGCCTCTCGCTGATTTCTCTGATCATCCCGGAGAAAGATACCGATTTGAGGATTATTGCGCTAGAATTAAACCATGCCTTGTCTGCTTGGGTGTTTGGCGCTCGCCGTTCCCCGGTTGGTGATCGTGTTGCTTTTCCTCTTCAGTGACTACCTGGGGCGTGCCTACATGACGACGATATGGCCGCTCCTCGGATTCATTGCTTTCCCGACTACCACGATTGCCTATGCCTTTTCGATGAACGAAAACCACTCCGTGAACGGTATCTACCTGATCCTCTTTGTCGTCGCGGTTTTGATCGACCTTGGACTGCTCGGGGGAGGAAGCCACCAGGGGTACCGATATCGAAGAGACCGGCGCTAGTGTCCTGTCACTAGTGCCCGGAGCCTTTTTCCTGGAACTTCCGGGCCCTCTCCAGCAGGTCTTTCGCGATTGAAGGCTGTCTGCCGATCAAATTCTCCTGCTCTCCCGGATCGTTGGCCAGGTCGTAGAGTTGGTTCTTTCCGTCGGACGCCCAGATCAACTTGTAACGGTCGGTTCGCAGGGAAAGAAGAGCCCGGTCGATGAAGGAATAGTCCGCCATCGGGAAATGCTCCTCGATGACGTCGGTGAACAGGAGGGGCCGGGAAAACTCCGTGAACGCTATGCGGACAGGGGTCTCCGAGTCATCCTGTCGAGGGAGCACGGTTCCGTCGCAGGGAACATCCGCGTGTCCTGTGTAGCGCATGACCGTCGGGACCAGGTCGATGTTCTGCACTTGCCGTTTCACCCGGGTTCCCACCAGGTGGCCGTCAGGATAGCGGATGATCAGAGGAACTCGAATCAGGTTCTCATAGACGGAGAACTTGTGATCGAGCAGTTGGTGATCGCCCAGGTGTTCGCCGTGGTCGGCCGTAATGACGAGCAGGCTCCTATCGAGCAGGCCACGGCTGGTGAGGGCGTCGATCAGTGCGCCAATCTGCATATCGAGGTAGCCTACCTCGCCTTTGTATTCGACCTGAAGAGCACGCATTTCCTCCGGAGAAATCAGGCTGCTGGGATCTTTGAGGATGTATCCGAGTTCCCGTGGAGTTTTCCAACTCCGGACCCGCTCCAGGACGGCATCATCCAGTGGCTGCGATTCAAACGCGCGATCGAAGGGGCGAGGAGGCCGGTAGGGAAAGTGGGGTTCCATGTAGTGGATGTAAAGGAAGAACGGGTCTTCGCCGGGAAGGGAATCAATCCACTGAAGTGCGCGCCGATTCGCTTCTGTGGCACCAGCGTCAACTGGATCGTCTCCCAGTTCCCGCCAGATATCCTCAAAGATTTCGAAACCCTGGGCCATTCCCGAGAACGAGCCAATCCAGGGGTTTCCTGAATAGCCGGCGGTCCGATATCCAGAATCGCGGAGTCTCTCGGCCAGGGTCGTGTAGGTGTCCCGCAGGTTCAGGTTCTGGCAATTCACTCCATGTCTGTGGGGAAAGAGTCCGGTCATCAGGGAGGCAACGGAAGGCAGCGTCCATGGAGCCGCCGCTATGCATTGCTCGTACACGGTTGAACGGGCGGCAATTTCATCAATCCTGGGGGTAATTTTGAGGGGGCAGCCATAAGTCGAGAGGTGGTCGAGGCGAGTCGCGTCGAGGACCAGCAGGATGACATTTGGGGGGTTCTCGCCTGCTTTGGCGACCTGGGCTCGAGCAACCGGGGCGGGGCCGAACCCGAGGACCATCAGCGCCCAAAGGACGGAACGAAACCGGCGAGACATCAATGGATACTACCGAATTGCGCTTTTCCGGACAAGCCAGGAAAGATTGGCATGGGCCGGATTCTCCGTGCTAATGTGCGAACTCGCATTTCCATGTAGGGGTATCAGGGGTGTGAGGCCGGGTAATCGCTGGTAAACCGTAAGGGCTCCCCGATGGTGGGCCGTGTGGTCGAGGACCGCGCTGACGATGGAATGGCGAGGAATCTCGCCCATGATGATCGGGTTGGGTGAGTAGATCGCGGCTTGTTCCCTGTTCACCAATCCTGATCCCGCAAGCGCCGTCCCCGAATCGCTTCTGGGGGGAGCCTGTATCCGCAGCGGACTCAGGAAGCGGAATCCAACGTTGAATTCTCGAGGAGAAGTGGAACGTAGTACCCGGTTTCAAAAGCCTTGCCGACAACGAGAGTTCCCCGGGCGACCTGGATGGAGCCGGGAACAGCGGTAGCGCTGGAGGTGACCACCAGCTCGCGCCCGTCTTCATCAACCAGGTGAATCCAGTTACGATCCATGATGTTGGCGCTGACTTTCGTGACCATTCCGACCACCGACACCGCCTTTCCGTTGAGAGCCTCCTGATCTTTCTGGATTGCCTCAATTGTCAGCGTATCCTTCAGCCGGGGAATCGAACCCGGGTTGGGACGGGCTACCTCCCGGGCCGCGGTACGCGCGCTCTTGGGGACGGAGGGGTGCCCGGAGGGGAGTCCTTTCACTGCTGTGACCTGGACAGTCGGGCGACTGGTGACCTGCAGACCCTGAACAAAGAGGATCGCCGGAAAGACCCTGCCCATTGAGGGGCTCTTGAAGTTTCTCATCAGGAGGCCCTGCTCGAACTCCACGGAGTCTCCAGATTTTACGTCGAGCGAGTTGGTGGCGACCCATCGAGATTCGCTTCCGGAATTTACGCAGACGTAGACGTACTGGCTCGCTTCGATCACCTCGGTGACCGTTCCACGGATCAACTGATCCTGGCCCTCGCTCTTGGGAAGATCTTCCGTTTCAGGCGGCATTGAAGTAGATGCGGGCTGTGGCGCCTGCGTAGTGTCCGCGGTGTGAGCCGCAACCACCTGGATTCCTGTTGCGCCTGTTTCTGCAGTCACCAGATCGGCCTGGGAGTTGCAAGCAGTCCAGGTGGTTAGGACAAGTAACGCAACCAAAATCAGAGCTGTATTTCTCATAGTTGTTTCCTTTACTCGCGCCCATTGGGGTGGCAGGAATAGCACGCCTGGCTGTTGTAAACGTAGCCGCCGACCTCTCGGTGGTGTCGATCGGTTTCATTTTTTGCGTGCTCATGGCAGTCGATGCAGCTGAATTCGAGGAAGTTGGCGGTGAGGTGACATTCCTGGCACTCAACATTCCTGTGGGCCCCAGAAGTGATCGGGAAGTCATGCTGAAAAACGGCCTGGTTCCAGTAGACATGTTCGGGGAAGTGGCAGGAGTCACACGTTGTCGGGAATCCCGAGGCCGAATGATTGGGACTTTGTGTCGAGTTGTAATCGGCGGCATGACAGCCGTAGCAGTCTCGAGGCAGGTTGTATCCAGCGCTGTGACAAGTCTGGCAACTGAGGGTCCGGTGTGCGCCCTGCAGGGGCCAAACCGAATGGTCAAAGGTGGCCCCGTCCCACCGGGTTGCCGAATCACCATGGCAGGTCACGCAATCCGTAGGAAATCCCGCATGACGTGGTTCGGGTCCGTCGCAGAATCGAACTCGGATCGGTGGCAGGAAACGCACTCCGATGCCAGTCCGGCGAAGACTCCATCCTTGTGACAGGTGGCGCAGGCCACCGTCTGATGCTGTCCCTTCAAAGGCCAGGAGTCATGATCAAAGGTGGCCCCGTCCCACCGGGTTGCCGAATCACCATGGCAGGTCACGCAATCCGTGGGGAATCCCGCACTGACGTGGTTGGGGTCCGTCGCGGAATCGAACTCGGATCGGTGGCAGGAGACACAGTCGGAGGCGAGTCCCGCAAAGACGCCGTTCTTGTGACAGGTGGCGCAGGCCACCGTCTGGTGCTGTCCCTTCAAAGGCCAGGAGTCATGATCAAAGGTGGCCCTGTCCCAGCGGGTGGCGGAATCACCATGGCAGGTCACGCAATCCGTGGGGAATCCAGCAGTGACGTGGTTCGGGTCCGTCGCAGAATCGAAATCGGATCGGTGGCAGGAAACGCACTCCGAGGCCAGTCCGGCGAAGACTCCATCCTTGTGACAGGTGGCGCAGGCCACCGTCTGGTGCTGTCCCTTCAAAGGCCAGGAGTCATGATCGAAGGTGGCCCCGTCCCACCGGGTGGCGGAGTCACCATGGCAGGTCACGCAATCCGTAGGGAATCCCGCAGTGACGTGGTTCGGGTCCGTCGCGGAATCGAAATCGGACCGGTGGCAGGAGACACAATCGGAGGCGAGACCCGCAAAGACGCCGTTCTTGTGACAGGTGGCGCAGGCCACCGTCTGGTGCTGTCCTTTCAAAGGCCAGGAGTCGTGGTCGAAGGTGGCATTGTCCCAGGTGGTGGCGGAGTCTCCGTGGCAGGTCACGCAATCCGTGGGGAATCCAGCAACGACGTGGTTCGGGTCCGTCGCGGAATCGAACTCGGACCGGTGGCAGGAGACACAATCGGAGGCGAGACCCGCAAAGACGCCGTTCTTGTGACAGGTGGCGCAGGCCACCGTCTGGTGCTGTCCTTTCAAAGGCCAGGAGTCGTGGTCGAAGGTGGCCTTGTCCCAGGTGGTGGCGGAGTCTCCATGGCAGGTCACGCAATCCGTGGGGAATCCAGCAACTGACTGGTTCGGGTCCGTCGCGGAATCGAACTCGGACCGGTGGCAGGAGACACAATCGGAGGCGAGACCCGCAAAGACGCCGTTCTTGTGACAGGTGGCGCAGGCCACCGTCTGGTGCTGTCCTTTCAAAGGCCAGGAGTCGTGATCGAAGGTGGCCTTGTCCCACCGGGTGGCGGAGTCCCGTGGCAGGTCACGCAATCCGTGGGGAATCCCGCAGTGACGTGGTTCGGGTCCGTCGTGGAATCGAACTCGGACCGGTGGCAGGAGACACAATCGGAGGCGAGACCCGCAAAGACGCCGTTCTTGTGGCAGGTGGCGCAGGCCGCCGTGGTCTGGTGCTGGCCCCGCAGTGGCCAGTTGTCATGCTCGAAGGTTGCGCCGTCCCAGGCGGTTGCCTGGTCGCCATGACAGGAGACGCAGTCGTTGGAGAATCCGGCCGCCACATGGTTCGGATCGGTTGTTGATTCGAATTCCGATCGGTGACACGAGATGCAGTCCGAGGCCAGCCCGGCGAAGACACCATCCTTGTGGCAGGAACTGCACAATGCGGTCTCATGCTTGCCGCGCAGAGGGAATGTGTCGTGATTAAAGTCGGCATTGTCCCAACTGGTTGCCGAATCTCCGTGGCAGGT
The DNA here is from genome assembly GCA_963777605.1 of uncultured Acidobacteriota bacterium. GTDB lineage: Bacteria > Acidobacteriota > UBA6911 > RPQK01 > JAPXNP01 > CAVZRV01. The sequence continues at coordinate 152,633 of CAVZRV010000010.1, read as the reverse complement.
GACGCAATCCGTGGGAAAGCCCGCGGTGACGTGGTTGGGATCGGTCGTCGCTTCAAACTCGGGACGGTGACAAGAGATACACTCCGAGGCCAGGCCTGCAAACACCCCGTCCTTGTGGCAGGTGGCGCAGGCGGTGGCCTGGTGCTGGCCGCGCAGTGGCCAGTTGTCATGCTCGAAGGTTGCGCCGTCCCAGGCGGTTGCCTGGCCGCCATGGCAGGAGGCGCAATCGTTGGAGAATCCGGCGGCGACATGGTTCGGATCGGTTGTTGATTCGAATTCCGATCGGTGACACGAGATGCAGTCCGAGGCAAGGCCGGCGAAGACACCATCGGCGTGGCAGGAACTGCACAATGCGGTCTCGTGCTTGCCGCGGAGGGGAAAGCTGGAGTGATCGAAGTCGGCGTTGTCCCAGCTGGTTGCCGAATCTCCGTGGCAATTGACGCAATCGGTGGGGAAGCCAGCGGTGACATGGTTCGGGTCGGTTGTGGACTCGAAATCGGGACGGTGACAGGCAATGCACTCCGAGGCCAAGCCCTCAAAGACGCCGTCTTTGTGACAAGTCACGCAGGCCACCGTCTGGTGCTGCCCGCGCAAGGGGAAATTCGCGTGATTGAAAACTGCGCCGCCCCAACTGGTCTGGCTGGTGTGACAGAGCACGCAGTCATTCGGGAAGGCCAGGGCGACGTGATTGGGGCTCTCTGCCCGCTCAAAGTCGCCTTGATGACAGGAAATGCAATCAGGGGAGAGTCCCTCGAATCCGTCTGTGTGACAGTCGGTGCACTCGATTGACCGGTGATAGCCCTCGAGGCGGAACCCGGTGCGTGCCTCGTGGTTCCAGGCGTCTGCTGAAACCGCCTTCCAGCCTTCCGTGGTGTGACACTCGGCGCAGTTGATTCCAAGCTGGAGGTTGTAACGGTCGTCCTGGCGGCGGTCCCAGTGGCAGGCTTCGCACGCGACCGGAGTGCCTTCAAGTTGCCCGCCGAGGTGGCACTCGGCGCAAGCTATTGTCCGGTGCCGGCCGGTGAGCGGAAAGTTCGTTTTGTCGTGCTCGAAAACCCGGCCCCGCGAACCCTCCTGGGCTGGAACCACCGAGCAGAGAAGCACCGGAAGTACCAGAAGGACGGCCCACTGGGAAGGTCTAAACCGCTTCATGATGCCCTTTCTGAAGCTCCATTGCGACTTCCTTGGTCACCATCTCGACACCGATCTCTGCCAGGAAGCTCTTCGGCGAGGTTCCGCCCAGAAAAGCGAACACGTAATCGTTCTCAATGGTCTGAACTTCTCCGGACGAAAGCAGAACTGAGACGGTGGACGGGGTCACCTCTGTAACCTGGCTTCCGAGCAGCAGGCGAACTTCTCCGGATGCAGTGCTTGACTCGATTCCCTCCAGGTTCTTGGGCTTCAGGCGAGTGAACTCAGCGCGCCGGTAGGACATGACCACCTCGTTGCCGGGCTGGCGAGCCAGCGTAATCGCTGCCTCGGCCGCCGAGTCTCCCCCGCCGACGACAAGGATCCTGCTGTCACGGTATTGGGCCGTGTCGGTCAGGGTGTAAAGGACCTTAGGCAACCCGGCTCCGGGCGCCGGGAGTTCATTGGGAGTTCCGCGCTTCCCGATGGCGAGAATGACCTTCTGGCTGTGGTATGTGCCTTTGGGCGTTCCAGTGACGAAGGTTCCATCGTCCTGGCGCTGGATGGAAAGGACTTTCTCGTTTTCGTTCACGGCGATCCCGGATGAGTCGATGATGGTCTGCCAGACTCCGAGGAGAGTTTCCTTGGGTGCGTCCGAGATCCAGAGCGAGCCGTACATGGGGATCTTGATCGGTTCCGCCATGACGATCTTCCGATTGGGGTACTTCCGGATGGTGTTGGCGAGGTTCCCCTGCTCAAGGATGATGGCCGACAGGCCCTTGGTTTTGGCCGCCAGGGCCGCCGACAGTCCCGCAGGTCCCGATCCGACGATCACCAGGTCGAGCACCCCCTCTCGCGGTTCATGGTTGGGGGCGATCCGCTCGATTACCATTTGGCCTTCCGCGATTGCGCTTTTGATTAGTCCCAGGCCACCGAGTTCGCCGACGGCATAGACACCGGCCTGGTTGGTCTGGAAGTCCCCGTCGATCTGCGGCACCTCGACTCGACGGGCGGCACCGCCGCCCCCAAGCTGGCAAGCGCCGGTCGGGCAGACTTCGACACAGGTCCCGGCACTGGTGCAGGCACTCACATTGGTGACGGCGGACTTACCGGCCACGATTTCCAGCACGGCTTCATCGCAGGCGTTGACACAGGCACTGCATCCGATGCAGACATCTTGATCGATGATGGGTACCGCTTTTCCCTGGTTCTGCTGCTCTCCCTGGACCTCCCGAGCTTGCTTCAACGACCAGAGCATCATCGGAACGCCGCACTTGTCGCAAAACGCCGCATCGACCGGCGTCGGGCTGCCGCAGCCCGGGCAATCCCGAAGTTTAACTCCGCTTCCGGGCCCGCGGTCCGATCCGGACTCCTTCTTACTCATGGAGGAAAGGTGAAAGTGCACCGGAACGGTGGCGAGAATGGCGAGTACCAGGAATATTCCAAACCAAACGAGGTAGTTCATCGAGACACCTACATCCTCAAAATGAAACGGACGAAGAAGAGGTCCTCCCCCTGGATCAGACCAAATGTGTGTTCGTGCTGGAATGAAAGGGCAAGAGTCCGGTTGATAACGAAGAAGAGTTCGTTGAAAAGCGTGCTTCGCGACGCCAGGTGGACCACCTCGGGAACGCCAGCCGCACTGTTGAATCGCAGGCCGTTAAACGATGTCGAGTAACTCGTGCTCCAAGAATGTTTCCCGAGTGTCTTTGAGATCGAAAGGTAGAACGAATCGGACTCCGAGGCATCGCCCCGGTTGATGTTGTAGTTGGCATAGAGAGATAGTCCGAGATCGCGAATCCGCGAAGCCGTGACTCCGAGCTGAGTGGTCCGGTTCTGGATCGAGATATCCTTCCGCTCGCTCATCCGTTGACCGAAGAACACACGCCAGTTGTCGGACAGGCGATAGCGGAGGCGGATGCCGTACTGGGAGTTGTAATAGAAGCGCTCCAGTTCGTTCTGGTTGCCCAAAGGATCCTGAGCCCGCTCCAGGAGAAACCGGTGAAAGTCGAGGCCTTTTCCGCTGCTGTAGTTCGCGATCAGGTCGAACCGCCGGCTCAGGTCGAAGCGACCGTTCAGAAACAAGCGCGAAAGGCGGTCCGAGGACCGGATGTGGGACCCGAGTTCGAACTCGGCGTTCCCGTAGAGGACCGCCCGGTCACCGACGTTGGTCAGTCCGTTGAAATAGAGATAACTCCGTTCGGTGTTCCCCGAGTATCGCAACTGATTGTAGCTGATCGAGAAACTCTGGGCCTTGGGGCCGACGTAGCGAGCGAAGAGGCCGTACTTTCTGAATGCCGGGTCTACCTGGGTTCGGTAAAGGTCGGGTTTAAGTCCCCCGTAGCCCCCAACCAGGAGCCGGGTGGTTGGTCTCACTCCGAAGAGGCCCCCCAGGAGTTCCCCGATGCCGGCCGTATCGTAAAGGTTCATCTGGCCGACGGATGCATAGAGCGGATGCCGAACATTGTCATAGACCAGGCGGGCATCGTAAACGCTCAGGATGTGGGATGTGCTGCCCCCGAGGGTGACCCGATCGCGAAAATCGAAACGGGCGTTCCAGCCCAGGCCGGGTTCTCCGAACTCCATCTTGGCACGGTTGCTGAGTTGGTTCACAAATCGATCGCCGGTCCGAATCCCGAACCAGTCGGAGTAAAGGCGACCCCGCTTCAGTAACGGCTGACGAGGAAGTTCCTGCCGCATGAATTCAGGGGGATCGAGGGGATGGTCGATCAGCTTGAGCTTGGTCTCCTCTCCCGCCTCTTCCCGTTGGGCGACCACTTCCGCCTGGTCGGTCCGGCTCGCCAGTTCAAGGACAATCTCGAGCTTGACTGCCTGGTCTGAGGTCAGGAGGACATTTTCGACACGCCGGTCCTTGAATCCCGCTGCTTGGACATCGACAACGTAGCTACCCGGCTGAACGTTTTCAAAGGTGAATTGTCCAAGGTCGCTGGTCAGCGTCTGGTTCAGCTGTTGGAGCTCGGTTGTGACTAGCGAGACGGAGCAGCCGGGGATGAGGAATCCGGAGGGATCCTTCACGACTCCTGAGATAGCTGGCGACTTGGGCCTGGTTTCGGCGGCCAGAAGAGGGCAGGCCAGCAGCCCGAGAAGTCCAAGAATCACGCCCGAGAGGCGAACCCGGGCCTGTCCGGCAAAGCGAATCAAATTGCGGTTCAATGGATTCTCCTCATGCATGCTCTAAAAATCACTGATCACCCAGGTTGTCGTGACATGACAGCGACCACACTCGCCGTAACGAGACCGATGGGGGGATTTGTGGCAATCCTGGCATTCACGGCGAACGTGGGCGAAGGTAAGCACCACTTTGCCGTTCCAGTTCGTCTGGGTGTGACAGCGCTCGCAGGCCAGGCTGGCGTGTCGTCCCATCAGCGCGAACGACGTCTCAAAATGGTTGAAGTTTCTAACCTCGAAGGTTTTCGAGGTATGGCACTCGTCACATGAGGCTTGGTCCGCCCGGCGATGAGGATCCTTGTGACAGCTGCTGCACTCTTTGCGCAAGGGCCGGTAGAGGGTCCGCATCAAGGTTTCTCCCGAGGACGGCACACGCTTTACTCTCGGGTGACAGTCGGCGCAGGGGAGATCCTGGTGCTTGCCGGTGAGTTGAAAGCGCGCCATTCGATGGTTGAACCCCGATGCCGGTTTGAAGTGTTCAACCGTGTGACAGGATGCGCATTGATCGCCCAGTTGCCCCCCATGCTGGTCTGGGTGACAGGTCTCACAGGTAGGAGAGATGGGGAGAAACCGGACCGCCTGTCCAAACCCGGCAGGAAACGTACCCCTCTCCGATTTGTGGCAGCGCCCGCATACGAGGCCGATGTGACTTCCCTTGAGAACAAAGTCGGAGTCGGTGTTGTGCGAGAAGGAGATCTGGCTCAAGCCGAAGCCTCCGGTCGAATGGCATTTGGCGCAGGGTTGGCTGAACTGCCCAAGGTGGATGTCATCGTGACAGGCACGGCATTCGGTCGAAAGTGGGCGATAGCGGGTGAACGCAACCGTCTTCTCGGCGAATTCGACCTTCTCCCTAGGATGGCACTTGCTGCATGCGACTCCCAGGTGCTTCCCGTTGAGGCGAAACCGAGCCGATTCGTGCCGAAACGTCGTCTTCGTGAAGTTGTCTTCGGTATGGCACGATTTGCAATCTTGACTGAACTGCCCCTGGTGAGGGCTGCTGGTGTGACAGTTCCGGCACTCCTGAAAGGCGATGCCTTTGAACTGGCCGTTGAGGTGGCACTTGGAGCAGGCCACCTCTGCGTGTCCGCCTCGCAGGGGAAAGGCGGAGCCGGCCTGGTGAAACCTTGTTGAGGCATCCGCAATCTTCCAGGAGCTGACCGTGTGGCATTGAGTGCAGTCGCTGCCCAGCGATGGACGATGTCGGTTGGCGTGGCAATCGAGGCATTGCGAGAAGGCGATTCCTTTCCAGCGGCTGTCCACGTGACAGCGGGAGCAGGCCACCTTAGCGTGGGCGCCTCTGAGCGGGAAGGCGGCCCGTGAGTGGTCGAAGTCGACCGACTTGAAGTGCCGTTTGACGCTGTGGCAGCGCTCGCAACCCGGTCCAAGCACCCCTTTGTGGGCGTCGTTGTGACAGGTCGTACAGGAGTCCGATCGGAGCAGAAAGGACTTGGTCGTTTCTCGTTTCTGTGATCGTTCTGGCGTGTGGCACTGATCGCATGCCTTCACCTCGGAGTGAAAGCCTTCCAGCCGATAGCCGGTCTCGGCGTGATCGAAGCTGGTCGGATCCCATGGAGTCATCTGGGCTTCTTCACCCCGGTGTTCAGGATGGCAGCTTTGACAGTTGTCGGAATGTTCCTCTCGGTGGAGACCTCGCCCTTCACGAATTCGCTCGGCAATCTCGGTGTGGCAGGAAAGGCACTTGCTCGAGGTGACTCCTTCACCGGGAGTGTGACAGCGCTGGCAGTTGTCGAGTCCAGAGAGGTTTGCGTGGGCCCGGCTCAACGTGCCGGGGGAAACCAGAGACTCGAGGCCTTGGGCGGCGAGAGGCCCGGTTGAGAGAATCAACAGGGCAGGAAAGAGCCGGGCAATGATCACAAGCCGACTCCGTACCCGAAGTAAGTGGCCACCGCGACGTGAACGCTGATGAGTACCGATGCGAGGATCGTAAAAGGTCGGTGGAAGATGTGCCAGTAGGAGAAAAGGCGCTGGCTTGCCTCGATCACCGTCAATTTCTTCAGCAATCGTCTCTGTTTCAGGATGAGTCGGGTTGTCCTGAACTGGATCCTAAACGTGGCGTGTTGGTGAGCGGCGATGTTCCACGCCTGGATAACCCGAAGCGGACTCTTGAGATCGTCCCAGAGTGCCACGGCCAGGGCCTGTCCGAGGCCAAGGGAGCGTTTCCTGACCTGTGACAGGTATGATTCGACGGCATCGAGGAGTTCGTTCCCTCCGTGATCTCCGCCCAGTCGGCTTACCAGGTCGGCAAACTCCTGTTCGATCTGGATCAGGGACATCTCGTTTCCCTTGCGCGTGCGTGGAATCTTGGAGTAGAGGTAGCGCCCGAAGATGCCGGAGACGACCATGGCAAGGGTCGAGTAGAAACCGATTGCCGCCAGGCCGCCGAGTTTCCCGGTGGTGTGAAAGACCACCAGGATTGGACCTCCGAGTCCGAAGCAGATGTGGACCTGGAGCCATTGCTTCTGGGTGCCAATTCGCTGCAGGAGAGATGAACGCTTTCGGATCGAGTAGGCAAAAGTCAGCAGCATCAGGATTCCGCCGACCGTTCCAAGCCGATGCCCGATTTTTCCGGACGGTTTCAGTTCGGAGTGCCCCTGGTGAAAAGCCCGATCGTTGAGCGGGGTCAAGTAGTAGTCATAGCCTCGATAGGCGACAGCCAGGAGTCCTGTCACGTAGCCGGCTATGATGATTGAAAGGCAGACTCCAAAGAGGTTGAACTGCCGCCCGGCTGAGCTTCTTATCACAAACTCCTCATAAGCAACTGTGTCCGTTTGGAGACTGCCACAGGAAAGGCAACAGCCACCTAACGCCACAGGTAGTCCCCAGTCATTTCATTGACGAAAATCTAAAGTGCTGCCGTGTTATGCATACAAGGTGCCAATCAGGGCCTGGAAGGATGGAAAATTTGCATACTTGCAACAATTGCAGGTTGCGAAGGGCAAATTCGGGCGGAAAATGGGATGTGAAGCCGAAAGGGAGCAATGCCGAGATTTCGGCGGGCAGGGAAAAAATTCCCCGCTGCCGGGTCAATTCGACCCGGCTTGGACCCAGATCGACTCGGCGGGTGGAGTCGCTTTCTAGCGCGTGGGAAGCGGCAGTCCGGAAAGGATCCCGGCGTCAAAGGCAGCTATTGCATGTCTCACCATCATATCGGATGCGTCACCGTCGAGGGCTCGATTGAAGCCCTCAAGGCCTTTCCGGGATTCCCCGCGGTAGATTGCGTAGATGCCCGCGAGGTAAGTAGCGTGGATGCGAACGGCGGCGTCGTTGTCCTTCTGCCTTGTCGGATTGACCTGCTCGAATTCAGTAAACCACCGGGCCGCACTTTCCCGCTTGCCGATGTGAGCGAGGGCAATGGCTCGGAAAAGTCCTTCGCCGTCGAAGTCCTGGTCCACCGTTTCGGCGGCGGCATTCCAGGCCTCCAATGACCGGTCTCGGTCCCCGGACGCCTCGAGCAGAAGCGCCCGGAAGGCAAGCAGCCGGCTGCTCTTCAATGCAGCGAAGTCGTCAACCCCCAGGTTGGCGGGAACGTGGGCGGCGGCATCGACGTGAAGGAGGGCCTCCTGGATCGCCCCTTTCCGGAATTCCTCAACTGACTTGAGAAGCTGTACGCTCTGGTAGAGATGAAGCAGGGAATAGGACTGATGACGGATGCCAAACTGGTGATCGTTCAGCAGAGAAAGAGATCCGTTGACGTCACCGGCCAGGGCACGAATCCGGGCCGTGAGTTCGACAACCTGGTCGTTCTTCGGGTTGCGGATGTTCAACTGCTCAATCACGGCAAGCGCCTGGTCGGTTTTGCCCAGCCGTGCGTAAAGCTGGGTGAGGCTTGTGGCGGTCTCGAGGTGGTCGGGCCGGACCTGGAGTGCACGTTCCAGGAATCCCACGGCGCGTTCCGAATCTCCGCGGGCAAGGAATGCCCAGCCCAGGTTCCGAAGTGAGGAGAAGTGGGCCGGATTCCAATCGGCGGCGGCCTCCCACAATTTGATCGCCTCGTCGTGCCGCTGCCGCGAGTAGTAGAGGTCGCCCAGTAAGGAGGCCGCGTTTGAATCGCGGGGGAGGAGTTCGAGGCAAGCCTCCAGTACCGAGACGGTCTCCCGACGGAACGGGAAAAAACTGATCTTCACGTCAGTCCTGGAGGCGTCAGCCAGCAGCGCCCTGGCTTGGTCGGTCTCTCCAAGGTGATCGAGTGCGTCGGCCCGATAATAGAGCAGGATCGGGTAGGGGGACCCTCCATTACGGGAGGCAGCCCGAATTGCCAGGTCGGCCAGGAATTGGACTTCTTTCCAGGCACCAAGTTTCATGTATTCGGTGGCGAGTTCGAGGTAACCCTGCGGATGGCTTGCCAGCACCTGATCCAGGGCCTCGACCCGGGCCTCGGGCCAGGAGTCCCAAAAGCCCAGTTCTGCGGCCGCAAATGCACTTGTTGGATCTGCTGACACCAGGCGGGCGATGACCGGCTCAGCTTCAGTGCGGCGGTCCTCTCTTCGAAGGGAAAAGGCATACGCCTGTTGGGCCGATGACTGTTCCGGCAGCCGCTTGGCAGCGGTCTGGAGGAGGCCCAGGGCCTGGCCGACGTCACCCTTTCGGAGGGCGATCAGTCCCAGGTTGAAGTCGCGCTGATCGAACTGGGCTGCCGAAGGGATCACTCGGTAAAAGTGTTCGCGGGCGTCTTCGTCCCGGCCCATTCGGGTCAGGGTGACTCCGATCAGGTAGTGGAGTTCGCTGTCGGAAGGGGCCCGATCGAGGGCCTGGTTGAAGAACTTGAGAGCCTCTTCTTCCTGGAACCGGGACAGGGCTATCAATCCAAGGCGGAGGTTGGGCGCAACATACAATGGATCCCGCTGGAGAGCTTCCCGGTACGCCGCCTCGGCACGGTCTGCGCGGCCGAGTTTCTCCTCGGTGAGCCCCTTCAGGTATAGTTCTTCGAGCGTCAGGGAGTCGGAGGGACCAAAATCCCGCGGGATGGCATCGGCTGCAAATTCGCCCTTCGGAGGTTCGCCGTCCAGGTTGAAGCGATAGTCGAGCAGGGTCGCGTCACCTGAAGTAACTCGCACCCGGATGCTCTTGACTTGCCCGGATGTCTCAACGGGGACCAGTTTTCGAAGAGGCTGGCCGGCCCGGAGGTTGATCGGCTCGGTGGCATACTCTGGCCTCCCGTCGGGAGCCCAGGAGAACGACGCATCGGAGAAGTCCCCGGTTGGCAACAGGACGGCTTCGACGCCGTCTGGACCGGTCGCCAGGCGGACGGCCAGGTCTGGGGTAGCCGTGGTCAGCCCTCCGAGGCCGCTGGCCCCATACCAGTACTCGGTCCATCCGTCGCTTTCGCCAGGTGCAATGAACTCGTAGTTGCCGTCCCAGACGAAACGACCGCTCTGGACTTCGATGTAGGGCAGACCGGAATCGGCATAGCTTTCCAGGTGGCGCATTCCGGTCTGTCCGGTTCCCCACGTCCAGGTCTTGATTCCTCGTGCAATCTGGTGGTTCTTGGCGCAGACCGTACCGTGGTCGGCAGTGTAGTCGTAGGCGGCAAGGAAGTCATCATAGACGTCCAACCCGAAGACACCCAGCATAGTCTTGTTGTTGCGGTACCAGCTGAGATCGACCCCGCGGTATACCGGCCAGGAACCGAAGTCTTCCGTGTCGTGCCCGATCGTGCGGGTCATTGGATAAACAAAGCGGGTGCCCTCAGTGGCTGGAATCCCGGCGTTGGTCCAGAGAAGATACCGGTTTGGAAGCTGGTTCCGATTGTGGAGGCGAAGGGTGAGCTCGACAAACGAACGACCAGGACGAAGCGTGACCTCCATGAACAGTTTGTCCCGGAAGAAATGGTCGATATGGGACAGGATCACGGTGGCACTCCCGTCCGAATGGTGCTGGATCGTCCAGGGCCATGGCTCGCCAGGCCAGGTCAGCATGTGGGCATCGAACGGCCCGTAGACCTCGAGGTTCCCAACGGGCCATCCACCCCTCTGGTTGTAGGCGCTCGGCTTGATGACGGAGTCGGTATAGAACAGGTTGCGTTGGGTCTGCTTGTCCCACGCGGACCAGATTCGCCCGCCCAGTTCGGGTAGAAACACGACCCGGAGGTAATCGTTCTCGATCGTGATCGACTGGTAGCTTATCGGCTGCGGGCTGGCACTCAAGCTGTCGCGATCGAGTGGCCCGTAAGGATAGATCCCTTTGCCATTCCCGACTTCAAACAGCGGTGCGGTGTTCGGAGCCTCACCGAACGTGTAAGTCGGGACGGTGATTTGGCCGACCTCGACGCTGACCTGCGTCGCGTTTCCGGCAAGCGCGGCCGTTGCAACGAGGGCGGCAAAAACAATCGACGCGCACATCAGAATGCGGTGTCGGGAGCGGGACGGTACCGGGAAGCCGGGCGTTGTGAAATTGGGCATTCAATCAGCTTAGCATTGACTACGGCAGATCACGATCCCCGAGGAGACCTGATTAATTAGGGAAGCGTAGTCAGTTCCGAGAACGCCGGCAGAATCCTCGACGTATGAGCCCCTCGTGATGCGGGGATTGGGAACTTCCGACACTGTCTCGGCGGCAACTCCCGACCCGGACAGGAGCAGGATCAGGCTCGCCGCGGTAACGTAAGACCTCACCCATTCAGGCATGTTGTTTGATCCGATCGTTGAGTTCGTATTTCCGGCAGCGGGAACTCGAATATCCGTTTCATCCCCGCTTCCTCTCGATGCAATAATAGTCAGCAAGCTAAGGACCGAGGAGGTCTCGCCGTGATCGAATTATATAATCCACTCTCCCTGATTCTGATAAGCATCCTTATGTTGGGGTGTCAGCGACCGGAGGTCGGCGCCGCCCTGACACCGGGACCGGGTACAACCGGCCAGGACCCGGCTGGAAAACCACCAGCTTTGAACATCGGTGACGCCGTGAACCGGTTTGCAATCGAACTCTTTCAGCGCACCGGAACTACCGATAAAGATAGCGTCAGCTCGCCCTTCAGCGTGTACGCCGCGCTCGCAATGACCGCTGCCGGAGCGGATGGGAAAACCAGGGCGGAAATGACCTCGGTTCTGGCACCTGGCGAGGAGAAGGAGCAGGCCGCGGATTCTGAAGTGATCGCCGGCGCTGTCCACAACCTGTTCGACTCCCTGGGACAAGCCTCGGAGTCAGGAGATATTGCTCTCGAGATTGCGAATGCCCTCTGGGTCCAGGAGGGGCTCCAGTTGAAGGTCGACTTCGTTTCTCTCCTGAAGCGCGAGTTCGATGCCGATTTGAACCCGCTCGATTTTGCCTCGGAGTTCGACGATGCGAGGAACCAGATCAACCGTTGGACAGCAGAACGGACAGGAGGAAAGATCGACCCACTGTTGCCTCCAGGTAGCCTGAATCGGGACACCCGCCTGGTTTTGACCAATGCCATCTATTTCCTGGGCACCTGGAAGGATCCCTTTGACGAAAGGGCCACCCGTCCGGGTGATTTTCTCAGGCTCGGCGGCGACACCGTTCAGGTGCCTTTCATGCGGCGGACCGGAGCTTACCGGGTTGAATCGTCAGAAGATGGGACGGTCGTGGACCTTCCTTATCGTGGCGAGAGGATTGCGATGGCGGTCTTTCTCCCCTCGCGCATGGAGGACTTCCCGGAGATGAGCCGGACGATATCCTCGGATTGGTTTCGGGAGCGCCTCAGCAGGTTGGAATCGACGTATATCGAACTCAGCATGCCGCGATTCAGGATCAAGAGTGACCTGGAGTTGTCCGGGGCTCTGAAGCAAATGGGAATGGCGCTGGCGTTCAATCCTGAACGGGCCGATTTTTCGGGAATCTCGGACCAGGCCGATCTCTTTATACAAAGGGTTTTTCAAGGAGCTTATATCGATGTGAATGAGCGGGGCACCGAGGCGGCTGCCGCCACCGGAATCACGATGGGGGTCACTTCGATGCCTCCAACGATTCGAATCGATCGCCCGTTCCTCTTCGTAATCTATGACCGGGCCACCGGCGCGATGCTCTTCATGGGCCGGGTCGTGGACCCCAGTACCGTTTAACCTGGGGCCGAGCGGATTATTGATTTACGGAAGATTCCAGGGCGACGGCGGGATGTTCAAGATGGTCGGTCTCGCTCGCGGATCTCCCGTGCTTGGTCCCCGGAAGACACTGCCCCCAAAAGTCGTCAGGTAGATTCGAGACGGGTCCAGAGGATCGGGGACGGGACGGTGGCCCCACTTGAAGTCATATCCTCCGAGTCGCGTCCAGGATTCTCCCCGATCGTCACTTCGGTAGGCTGCCCCTTCAAATGTGTTGAGAAATACCGTTTTTGGGTCCGCCGGGCTGACGGCTGCAGCATAGACGTGCATCCCTTCGGGGAATACCCGTTCCCAGGTCGTGCCTCCGTCTTCTGATCGCAGCAGTCCGCCCCCTTTCTCGGCACCGTTGACGGCCAGCGGCCAGCAACTGAGGTAGAGTCGATCTGGGTCGGTCGGATCGTAGACGAGGTCGTTAGGGGCGGTAACGCCTGGTGGAAGCGGGAGCGGATTCCAGAGTTCTCCACCGTCTGTACTCGAGTAGAGCGCTCCGGGAATTACCTCCTGGCCTTCAATGCCGCCTCTCGCCACGAGCAGGATGAGTCGACCGGAAGGCAGACGGGTGATTCGCCAGCAGTAGAGATTCTTCGAGTCAAGACCGCGATTCTTGAGAGCCCAGGTGCGTCCCGCGTCGGTACTCTTCCAGACGCCGTAGCCGTAGTCGGTAACGTACAGCGTACGCGAATTAGCCGGGCTTTCCGGATCGAGAACGATGTGAGTGCAGACCGCCCCGGCGCGCATTCCCTGCGCGTTCGAACCGTCGGGCTGAAGGATCCCGCGATTCAACAATTCCCACCAGCGTCCGCCGTCGCCCGAGACCGCGACGCCGCCCTGCTGGTTTCCGTTAACCAGGTTACCGGATCGGTACATCTTCGGACGTGGCAGGTCGTGAACGTTGGACCAGACCGAGAAAATGCGCCCCCTGACGGCGGGATCGAATTCCAGCCAGTAGCAGGTGTTGCGCCATTGGCGGGGAATTCCGGCAATCGCTTCCGTCCATGACTGTCCCCCGTCAACGGAGTGGAAAAGACCGATGTCGGTATAGGTAATAAACAGGTGTTGTGGATCGTAAGGGTCAAAATGGACGCCGTATGTCGTCGTAACGTCAAGTCCTCGGGTCGTTGAAGCCCCATCGGGGAAGTCTCTGCTGATCAGTTGCTTCCAGCTCTCCCCGCCGTCTTCACTCTTCATTGTACGGCCCGAGTCGGTAGCGTAGACGACATTCGGATCGCTTGCACTCACACCGAGATGAGAGGGATTTCCGAGCCAGCCAAGCTGGCGGTAGAGCCATCCTCCAGTGAAGTTTTCCGTCAGAATGGAGCCGCCCGAAACACACAGGACCCACTTCCACGACTGGCCTCCATCCTCAGTCCTGAGGATCCCGGAACGGCGCTGGGGAAAGCCGCGATTCCATCGTTCTCGCCTCCCTGACGGAAAGATAGGCCACCATGCCTTTTCCCTCACTGGCTGCCAGAGATTCCAATCCGGAAGCGGGAAGGGAATCGGGTACCCCGGCAAGGACCGGGACGATCGAAACTTCCTTCCAACTCTCTCCCTGGTCGCGGGAGCGAAAGAGGCTGGAACCGGGACGCCGGCCGCGCTCGTTGTCCCCGGCGAGCAGGTAGAGGATCGATCCGCCCGGTGCGATCCCACCGGCTACGTTTGTGAGGTTTGTCGCCGGCGCGGGCAGTTGAGAGACCGACCGGTCCCGGGTGCTGACCCGGGAGACCGAGCGGTCGGTGACAACCGTGATCTCGTCGGGCCGGGAAGTCCAGGAGCCCGGAAAGATCCCAAGCACCTCCCGTCCGGGGAGTTCCGCCAGTTCAGTCCAGCTGAATCCGCGATCCGTCGACTGAAGCAACTCGACGACTTGATTGGAGCCGGGCCCCTTCCTGAGTCCCATAAAGATTACGTCGGTATTTGCGGGATCGACCCGCACCTGTGAAACGTCCAATTGGAGGACGCCGTCCCGCGTTCGAAACGCCTGCGAGGCGTGGTCTCCCCTCATGACCTCCCCAACGAGATCGGCCGGGTCCGGGTAGAGAAGCATCCAGGTGCGTCCCCGGTCCGAGGACCGGTACAGGGCGGTGCCGGCGGCATAGACGGTGTCGGGATCGAGGGGATCAAATTCGAAGTCCCGGACAACGGAACGGAGGTTGAACATCCTCCAGCTCTCGCCGCCGTCTTCGGTGAGATAGGCGCCGGTCATGTCGCAGCGCACCATGACATGGTCGGGATCGGACGGATTGATGGTGGGGATGTATTGGGCGCCTCCGCCGCCGGGACCGATGATTTCCCATTTCGAGGAAGAGTCAACCGGTTCCGAGGCGGAAACCGCCGCTGAGACGTAAAGCAGACCAAGCAAACAGACAACAACCAGAAGGACCCCGCATGGACGGGCAAGGCGAGTGTTCATAAACCGATTGTAGAACGTGAGAAACAGAACTCAAACAGCGAAGCCGGGCACCACGCCGAATCGTGTTCCCTGCTGTCGGTGCCAGACGTCCGTCAATCAGGTTTTCGCGCGGATTGGTGTGCGGTCAATTGCCAGCGCCCATTGTTCTTTCGAAACACGTGAAGTGTTTTCAGATTGGAAGTCTGGCGGCTCCCGTCGGCGGCCTTGGTGACATAGACAGCAACCGTCATGGCCAAAGCAGTCCGGTCATCCAGAACCTGCACCCGGGTGGATTCGGCATCGACCGCGTAGTAGCGTGACTTGCCTGATTTCAGGGCGTCGATGTAGCTACGTTTGGTGTCGACGTGGAAATCGGAGTGCGAGTAATAAAGGTCGTCGGCGAAAATCGACTCCAGGGCATCGAAGTCGTTCGCGACGGCCGCCTTGGCCCAATTGAGCTTCGGCCTGTCGGACCGCTGCCTCATCCTGAGCCGTAGGTAACCAGCGACACCGAGAGCAGAACGGCCACGAACAAAAGTGTTTTTCTCATGGGCCGATTCTACTCTGGCGAAGGTATCTCCAATCGAGAGCCAGGTGAAACTTTGAGCTGGAATTTCAACGTGAACTTTGGCCTGGAACTCTCGGTCCAGGGGCAGAATGCGTGATTCGCCTCCCGGATCACGAACGGTTGCCTTTGCCGTCAGCCCCGTGTAATAGAGCCGGGGCTCCAATGCAGCGGGCAAGGCGGAGGACTTGAAAATATCAACTTAAGGGATTGCTAAGTTGAGGATTTTTGTTAGCCTGAAATCATTCGGAAGGTATCTTTAACCGTCCCTTCATCATTGGGGACAGGAGGTGAAGTCATGGGGTCGAAGCGTTCATATCTCGTCTTGGTTGGGATAGTTCTTGTTCTGGCGATTGCAGTTTTCGGTGCGGGTGACCGGGTTTCCGTAAATGTCAAGCCGTCGGCACAGTACATGCCGGGGTTGGCTGCCGGCCCGGTCTGCATCGGTTCCTGGTATGGAAAAGCCATTCCATTAAGCCCCGAAACGTCTCCTTTTCCAGAAGTGATCATGACCCCGACCTTTTTCGCTGACGGAAACGTCATCGCCAACGATTCCCATGAGTTGACCCACCCGCACGCTACGGCTCACGGGAGTTGGGTTACAACCGGTCTGGGAACCATGCGGGCCGTCTTCGTCTGGATGAACCTCTCGGCCGAAGGTTCGAACGGTTTCGAGGGAACCTTCAAGGTGGTTCTCAACGGCAGGATCAGCACAACCGATCCGGACGTCATGCTGGGGACTCTCCACGCATATCTCTACCCCGTCGGCTTGAATCCGCTTGACCCGGCTGCCGAGGGGATCGACGTCGGAGTCTTCCAGATCGAGGAACTCCGCCGGATTCGTCCCTACTAGGTGTCACGAAAGGGGTGTCTCCGCACCCCGGGGTTTCAGCGCCGAAAGGGTGGGGCAGTTTTGAAGTTGGCCTCAAAAAGGCCACACCTCTTCTGCGCCGTTTGATTGCTGATTTGTGCGCAGGGCATTTGAAATCAACGGGTTACCGAGTTCTTTCTGGATTGGCACGTCCCTTGCTTGATTGGAAGACGTGAACGGGCTAATAAATACAACGAACTTCCAATTAAGGAGGAACCTAAAATGAGAAAGAACTTGTTGATTGTCGCAGTGATCTTCGCAACGTCGGTTTTCGCGCTCTTTGCTGGAGATACAGACAGGCTAGTCCAGACCAATATTCCCTTTTCGTTCAAGGTGGACCAGAAGGTCCTCCCGGCGGGCAAGTATGAGGCCGAAGAACTCTCCAGTGCAGCAAGTGAATGGGTCATCCGCAGTGCCGATGGCACGCATGAGGCCGTCTTCGTGACAGAGCAGTCCGAAACCCTCAACCCTGCCAAGAACACCGCCCTGAGGTTTGAAGACGTCGCCGGCCAGCACTATCTCTCCGGAATTGAGATCGAGGGAAACACCGAAGGCTGGGATGTTCCTTTGAAGGCTGTTGACCTGGCCAAGGTTGAGCATCACACACGGCGCGTGATGGGCACTTTCCAAAAGCGCTCCTGATAATCGAAACTCCATCCTTAAACTCCTCGAAAGGCCGCCCGACAGGACGGCCTTTTCAGTTTTCGTTCCCCCCTTTCAATCTCCGTTACCATGTGGGCCCGTGAGTCAGAGTGACTGCATTCTGAAGTCTCCTTTTCACGAATCCCTTGATCCACGGCTCCGGTCGGCTTAGGATCGTGTGAAGGTTGCAGGGTGCCAGGAGAGCCGGTAAATCAGGGAGGGTGTGTCGGTGAATCTGCGGTGGGTTGCTGGGCTATTGCTGGGGCTTCTTTCAGTGTCGGTACTTTCCGGCCAGACTCCGGACGGCTGGGATGTCTACTCCCAACGGCCGGCGCTGGCACCGGAGAGCGGATTTGACCAGGGGCGGGACGTTTTCTGGTTGCAGGGTTTCGGTGATCGGCGTGTCGATGGGTCGTGGAGGCACAGGTTTGCTGCCGAGGAAGACGGACTCTACCGTTGCACGGTCGATTACCGCACTTGGGACATCGAACATTCTGGTCGTTCAGTGGTCGTCAAGGTGGACTGGCTGGACAAGGCAGGCAGGAGGGTCGGCTATCCCGACTACCCGAGGTTCCCGAAAGACGCCCGAGAGACCTGGAGCCGGTTGAGCGACGTCGTGCACGCACCAAAGGGTGCGGTCACGGCGGTTGTGGAACTGAACCTCCGTTGGGACAAAAATGGGCGGGTGGAGTGGCGCAACCTGACCTTCGGGCCGGTTACAGACACTCCAAGCCGACCTGTTGTCATTTCCGCCGTGAACTTCAGACCGAAGAATTCGTCCGGTCCGGAGGAAAACCTTCGATTATTTGGAGAGTACATTGAGAAGGCTGGAAAAGAAGGCGCCGACTTGGTCCTGCTGCCGGAGGGAAGCACCATGGTCGGAACGGGCAAGAGTTACCTGGAAATCGCCGAGACGGTGCCCGGGCCGAGCACCGACTTCCTTGGGAAACTGGCCCGAAAGAACCATGCCTACATTGTCGCGGGGTTGGTCGAGAAAGACGGGGCGACGTTTTATAACACGGCGGTGCTGATCGGCCGGAACGGCGAAGTGGAAGGGCGTTACCGAAAGGTAAGCCTTCCCAGGGAAGAGATCGAAGGTGGGTTGACCCCCGGGGTCGATTTCCCGGTGTTCGATACCGACTTTGGCCGGGTCGGAATCCTGATCTGCTGGGATATTCAGTTTCCGGAAGGAGCCCGCAGGCTTGCCGAACAGGGGGCAGAGATCATTCTGCTGCCGATTTGGGGAGGGATCGATGCACTGTTTCCCGCCCGGGCTATTGAGAATCAGGTTTACCTCGTGACATCGAGTTTCGATTCGCCCAGCGGGATATGGAATCTCGAGGGGAAACCGGTCGCACAAACGACTCAAAACGGCACCCTGGCGACCGCCAGGATCGACCTTGAGCAACGTGTCTTGTGGGAATGGCTGGGGGACCTCCGATCCCGAATTCCCCATGAAGCTCCCCCGACGCCGGGCCATTGACTTCTTCCATGGAGTGATTATGAAACCAATCAGACTGTTTGGGACGTTTGCGATCGTGTTGTGCCTGCTCAACTGCGCCGCTTTCCTGTGGGCGGGCCCGGATGACGAGGAGTGGATCCAGCTGTTCGACGGAAAGTCGCTTAAGGGTTGGCATCCGAAGATTACCGGGATACCCACTCGACGAGAACTTCGGGAACACGTTCCGAGTGGAGGACGGCGTAATGAAGGTCTCTTATGGTGCCTACGACACCTTCAATAACCGGTTCGGCCACATTTTTTATGAGAAGCCCTTCTCCTACTACCGGATAGCTGTTGAATACCGGTTTGTCGGCGAGCAGGCTCCCGGGGGACCTGAGTGGGCCTACAGGAACAGCGGAATAATGATTCACGGGCAGTCTCCCGAAAGCATGATGAAGGACCAGGACTTTCCGATTTCGATTGAAGTCCAGTTGTTGGGTGGCCACGAAACCGGGGATCGGCCCAACGCCAACCTTTGTACCCCGGGTACGAACGTTGTCATGGACGGGAAGCTGATTACCCAGCACTGTGTCACCTCCTCGTCGAAGACGTTCAGGGGAGATGAATGGGTCCGCGTCGAAGCGGTCGTCCTGGGCAATGAGGAAATCCGGCACATTGTCAATGGAGAGACGGTGTTGGTTTACCAGAAGCCGCAGATCGGCGGGGGCAACGTGGACAACTTCGACCCTGGTGTGAAGAAGGATGGGGAGATGCTCACCGGAGGTTCGATCTCGCTGCAGAGCGAAAGTCATCCGATCGAGTTTCGGAAGGTCGAAATCCTGGCGCTGGAAGGGTGCACCGACAAGAACGCGAACAACTTCAAGAGCTACTATCGCAAGTCGGACAACTCGAAGTGCATCTACCAGTAAATGCGATCGACGCCCCGTATCCAGGAGGACTCCGATGAACAGTCGTCGTCGTTGGTTAGAAGCCGAACCGGGCTGGCTATTTCTCCTCCTGTTCCTCGCGGGGGCGGCAGCCTGTACACCGGAGCCGGCCTCCAGGCCGATTTCAGAAGCACCTGCGGTTGAGATCGTTCCACCGGCTGAAGGGCCCGGGACTGGGAATTCGGCCCTGCTCATCCCGACGCTGGCCCGTGAGGAGGCTCCTGAATCGTTTCAGGCCCGATTTGAGACGACCAAGGGGGCCTTTACGATCGAGGTTCGCCGTGCATGGGGGCCGATTGGCGCGGACCGCATCTATAACCTGGTCCGAATCGGCTACTATGACGACAACGCCTTCTTCCGCGCTGTCAAGGACTTCATTGTCCAGTTCGGAGTCAACGGGAACCCTGAGATCAACCGGATCTGGTCGGAACAGTGGATTCACGACGACCCTCGCAACCAGCAGTCGAATCTCCGAGGCACATTGAGCTTTGCCATGTCGGGACCGGACAGCCGGACCAGCCAGCTGTTCATCAACCTGCAAGACAACAAGGACCTCGACCGGGAGTTTGTTCCTGTCGCGAAGGTGGTTGACGGAATGGACGTCGTGGAGGCGATCAATACCAGCTATGGAGAGCTTTACCCAATCGGAGAAGGGCCGCGGACGCGCCTTCTCGGCCTCCGGGGAAACGAGTACCTGCGCCTCCAGTTTCCCGAGATGGACTACATCGTCAAGGCCGAGTTGATCGACCAGCCTGAGTAGAGCGGTTTACGGCGTCGAGTGAACTGAACATCGGACGTGCCCATCCCGGATGCTCCACTGGCCTCCTTCGGGGCAGCCGAGAATCACGACTCCCGACTTCTTGAGGTCCTCAAGCGTGGGTTTCATGCCTGGGTGGGTCGCACACCAGGTCACAATCTCCTTGTCCACGGCCTGGAGATTCATCCGGCAGGAGAGGACAACGGAAGCCTTCTTGACGACCTGCGCCTGCGACACCGAATTCACCGTTGACGGCATCCCGCCCGCAAGCCAGACGTAGAGAAGTCCGATCACGAGCAGCGCCAGCAGCACCGAAAGGATGCTGAAACCTCCCTCTCTCGATTTCCTGTTCATATCCGGAACATTTTCGACCGGGCAGGGGACAACCTTCTGTGAGGCGGGTCACCGGTCGGGGGCACTCTTCTGCCGGCGACCGGCTCGCAACAAGTTCGATCAGGGCTTGGGAAGCCAGATGTCGGCCGACTGCAAGCCACACTCCTTCACCATTTCGAGCGGGTAGGCGAGATGGCCCAGATCGTCCTTACCCGCATTGTTGGTCCCGAAAGTGAATTTCACACCGGCCGCTTTGGCACGCTTGATGAAAGTTGCACTCGGAATCTTGCGGGCGTCGTTGATTTCCAGGGCGATTCCGTTTGCGGTCAGGGCCTTGATGACCCGGTCCATCCGCTCAGGGGTCCAGAGTTCGTCGTACCTCGCGGAGATCTCCTCGGGGAGGTAGGTCGGATTGACATAGATATTAATCGGTTCGTTGTTGAGAATACCTTCAATCCGTTCTACCAGCATGTCCATGAAATGCTGGGGTTCACCGACTTCCACTTCGTCGGGAATCCAGAGCCGCATCCGCTTGCCCTCATCGCTGGTCCAGGTCATGGCGTCGGTAAACACGTAGTCGAACCGTGCGATGGAGACAGGTTCGAAGATTTGCAGCCATTCCCGGCCTTCAGCCTGCATGGCCAACCAGGTTTCCGGGATGCGTTCATAGTTGGTCAGGAAATCCTTCAGCGCCGCCTCACTGGGAATCGTCATGTCGAGGCCACAGTTGACAGCAAAGCCGTAAGTAAATCCGTATTTGCGAGCGTTTTCGAGAGCTTTTTCGGCGGTTAAGCCTCCCTTCAGATGAACATGAAGGTCGGCGAGGGGAATATTCGCGGCGGAGTACTCGATGAGTGTTCGTCCGAGTTCGGGGTCGTCGAGTGGTTTCCCCGGGGTGGAGAGATCGTCTGCCAGGGGACGGACCCGAAGGTTTCGATAGGAAACTCGACTTCGCGGGTCGTGCGCCTGTAAGGCAAACGTGCCCGTGGACAGGAGCCTTTCTTCCATTCCTGCAGGACGGAACGGTTCCTCGGGTTCGGTGTAATCGACAAGCAGGTGGTCATTGATGTAGATCCTGATCGTCTTGCCCTGGACCAGGATTCGATACTTGAACCACTCGTTATCCGGGACGACCGGTTTCCAGATGTTCCGGATTGCGTATAGGCTTCCAGTCATCTTGTGTTCGGCATCATCCGGGTTCTCTTCAGGGCGGTTGGAGTTCAGAACCTGGGCTTCGTATCCTGTCGTCGGCCAACCGGATTCCTGATAGCTGGTGTGGATGTAGATTCCCGAGTTGGAACCGGGATCCGTGCGAACCTCGGCCTCGAATTCAAAATTCTTGAAGGCGGCATTTCCGTCTTCTCCCATGTAGAAGAGATGGGCCCGGGGGCCGTTACAGACTATGGCGCCGTCCTCGACCTGGAAGGATTCAGGGCTTTCGCCCACTCGCCAGCCGTCCAATGTGCGGCCATCGAAGAGGCTGATCCACTCATCCTGGCTCGCACAGGAAGCGCAACCAAGTAGAAGGCATATGATTACGGCGGCCCACGAGATGCTTCGATTCATGGTGTTACTCCGTTTCTTGGTCTCCCGTCGGCCATCATAGGTTCTCCCTTGAGCGATGTACAGCAGTTGACTCGGTTGCGCCGATCCATATCATGGCCTCAAACGAAACCGGATCCGCGGGGTCGCGGATTCTGCTTGAAAGAAGGCACCTGAATGAGAACTCTGACGATTGGAAAACTGAGAGGGCTTCAGCGCTGTTCTACGGACCGTCAGGCGGTGGCCGTGCTGGCTCTGGACCATCGAAACAATCTGCGGAAGGCTTTGCGGCCAACGAGTCCGGAAACCGTGACGCCGGTTGAAATGTCCGTTTTCAAACAAGAATTGGTATCCCGTCTGGCTCCGGGCGCGAGCGCAGTTCTGCTCGACCCCGAGGTTGGCGTGGCACAGTGCGTCAGGTCTGGTTCAGTGCCCTCGCGCACCGGCCTGGTCGTAGCCGTCGAAGCGACTGGCTATACCGGGCCGGCCTCTGCTCGTGAGAGCAGAATCCTGGAAGGGTGGAGCGTTGAGAAGGCACGCCGGGCTGGGGCCGACGCCGTCAAGTTGCTGGTGTACTATCATCCTGAATCACCTGCCGCCGACGGAATCGTGAATCTGGTGACACAGGTTGCCGAGGAGTGCAAACGCCACGATGTGCTCCTGATGCTGGAGCCGCTCTCCTATTCCATCGATCCTGATTCGCGCAAAGTGACCGGGGAGGAGCGTAGGCGGGTCGTTATCGAAACGGCACGCAACCTGGCGATCGATGGAGTGGACGTACTGAAAGCCGAATTCCCGGCCGACATCTCCTGGCAGCCGGAAGAGGCGGCCTGGGCCGACGCCTGCAGAGAACTTTCCGAAGCCTCGCCGGTTCCCTGGGTCCTGCTATCAGCCGGAGTCGGCTACGAAACCTACCTCCGTCAGGTGGTAGTGGCCTGTGAATCGGGCTGTTCCGGAGTCGCCGCCGGAAGAGCGGTCTGGGCCGAAGCCGTCGGATTGGACCCCGGCGCCAGACAGGAATTCCTTGCCACGGTCGCCTGCCGGAGAATGAAGCGGCTGCGATCGGCCTGCAACGCGCTGGCTCGACCGGTTGCCGACTTTTTCGTTCCCGAGGCGGTAAGCGAAACCTGGTACCTGGGCTAGGAGTCTGCGCGGCAGGAAAGTGAATCAGGGGTGGGCCTGGAGGTCGAGCATCTGCTCCATTCCTCCTCCACGCTCCTTCCCCGGGACCTGTTGTCGAAGGACCCGTCGATGTTCCGAAATAGCCGGAGCGGTGTTGCCGCTGATCGTCAATTCCCGATCGGGGTCACTGGCATCGTCGCCAGCCGGCCGGGCTGGGTTCGCAACACGGTGCCCGAGATCGGGCCATTTGTCGTGACTTCCAGCAGTCCCAGGAAACTGGAGAAGTTCACCGGGCGGCTCCAGGTCAGCTCGTTTACGAACAGTGCCCGATGCCCCTGCGGGTCGAGCCGAACCGATGCCCGGGCCGATTCCTGTCCGGTCTGGCTCAGGAGGCGGAGGGTAAGGTCGACGGGCTGGTCCTGCAGGTTAGTGACGGCGATTCCCGAACCGACCTGACGGGCGGCCTCGGTTTCGATCGGGGCCAGGAACCCGTTGGGCAGTTCCCCGACCGCTCCCACTCCGGCCAGTCCGGTGGTGCCCCCGAACAGAATCACCCCTGCGAGCAGCTGGTCCGAGTCGACCACCACCGACCCGGCGCTCAGGGTCCCCAAGCCATCGGTTCGGAGGACGCTCAAGCCCCCGGGACTGACCGTGAAGTCGCTGGTGCCGTTTACGGTCTGGCCGTTCAGATCCACGGTGAATGGAGTGCCGTTCCCTTGCCGGATCTGCAGCCTCACGGAAGCCGTCCGGTTGGGATCCAGGTTGGCCAGCAGGATCTGGCTCTGCAACGTGTACCCGCCGCCGGCCCCGTCGCCGAACTGAGCGAACGCCAGCCGCTTGCTGCGCTGCAGCCGGCTTTCCGGAACGGCCGGAATCGCCAGCGCCGGATTCATCACATACGGCACGTAGTTGGGGGCCACGGGGAGAGTTGCGATCTCGTCGGACCGGCTGTGGAGAGCAGTGGCCGCCAGCCGGCCGGAGGAACTGACTCGCAGCAGGCCGGAAAAGTCGGCGAGATTGACTGGCGTGTCCCAGTCGAACTCGTTAACGTACAGGGCTCTTTGACCCAGTGCCGCCAGCTGAAGGCTGGAACGAGCCAGGGTCCGGCCCTGTTCGTCCAGGAGTTCCGCGACGAGATCGGTCGCGGCATTCGCTAGGTTCATCACCGCGATCCCGGTATTGACGCCGGAAGATGTTGCCCGCTCGATGGGCGTCACGAAGCCGCCGTCGTTGGCTGCGCTGCTTCCTACGCCGCAGACGCCGATGGTGCCGTCAAAAAGGATGACGCCTGCCAGCGGACGATCCGAAGCGACCGTCACCGAGCCGATTTTCAGCGATGCCCCCCCGTCCGTACGGAGCGAAATCAGCCCGCCGGCTGGAATGTTCCGAATGGTCTCGCCCGCAACGTTGCTGCCGCCGATGGGTACCGTCATCGAACGCCCCTGGCCGTCCCTGAAGTTGATGCGGGCGGCCGCAACGGAGGAGGAATCAAGGTTGTACAGGATGATTTGACTTTGAATCTGCGCTCCCGTCACCACGCCGTCGCCGAATTGAGCGAAGTACAGGGAGTGCTCGATCAGCGGATGTGCGGGTCCGGCCAGCGGGGCTCCAACGGGAAGATCGGCGTCGGGAACGCCGTCGCTGTTGAAGTCCGCCGCCAGGGAATCGGCGATGCCGTCGCCGTTGGTGTCCCCGAGAGGAATGAACACCCGGCGGGTGAAGTCGCCGAAGAACCCCAGGGCCGCCAGGGTTGAGGAGACGTTGGTCCAGTCGATTCCGATGTAGTCGTCTTTCGCGTCGCCGTTGACGTCGAAGCGCTGAAAGGGGACGTCCAACGACATGGCGGAGGGAAAGAGATTCAGCAGTCCGGCTCCGAGTTGGACCAGCGGCCCCATGGAAGTGATGCTGATGGAATCACTGTCCACGTGGCCTTTGTCAAAGACGCCGTCCTCGTTCACGTCCAGAGCGCTGAGGATTCCTGAGTAGTGGTCCTCTTCGCCGGTGCTGGAGATCCGGTCGATGATTACGCTGAAGCGTTCAGGTCGCAGGTCAGCGTCGTAGCCCGCCACACTGCCGACGATCCGAAGCAGGTTCTCCCCCTTGTTGAAGGTCGCGGGGGACGGCCCGCTCTGGGGGGCGGCCGAAGCAGAGGCGTCCGACCCGGCGATGGAACGGTATTCAGAAGTGAAGGTCTGAAATTTCCCGGTCACCGGGTGGGGGTTGGAAAGTTCCACTGTTCCAGCTTGGGAGGCCTTTGGCCAGATCGGACTGGCGAACTGCGCCCGCGACCCATCCCGGGAGGAATAGAGACGTTCATCCCCGGAATCGGGCTTCTGATTGCCGTTGGTGTCGACCAGGATGAAGCGCGTCCAATCGGCGCCTCCCGGGGGCCCCAGCATTCCTCCCGGCCCCGGGGCGGTCGCGATTCGAGCCACGAAGCCCTCCGGTGCAGGCCCCTGCAGGTCAGGAGGCCCGGTGCTGGGAAAATCGGTCGATTGCGTGTCTCCGGCGACGTAGAGATAGGCGAAGTTCGAACTCAGGGCAACACTTCTGAAGTAGTCGGCGCTGGAACCACCCAGGTAGGTGGAGAAGGTCAGCCGATCGCCGGAGGCGTTGAACCGGGAAATAAAACCGTCGGTGGCGATGAACCGGGCGGCGCTATCGGCCCCGATCGAGGTCCCGGCCATGTTGCTTTGGAGCGGGTCGGCCAGCGGAAAGCTTCCTTTTCGGTGCATTCTCAGGCTTCCCTCGTCCTCATAATTCGAGACCAGGGTGAGGTCACCCGCAACGTAGACTCCACCCTGGCCGTCCACCGCGATGGCTCGCGCGGTCTCGTCGGTTGTGTCTCCGCCCAGGTAGGTGGAGAAGGTCAGAGAGGAACCGTTCGAAGGGACTTTGGCGAGAAAGGCATCGGTGTAGGGGCCGGTGTATTTGGCCTGGAATGCGTTCTTGACGGGGAAATTCGTCGAAGCGGTTTCCCCGGTGACGTAGATGTTCCCCTGGGTGTCGACCGTCAGGGCGTAGATCGCATCGGTGAAACTTCCCCCGAGGTAGGTGGAGAAGAGAGGCGCCGCGCCGTTGGAAGGGAACTTGGCGATGAATGCGTCGGGGCTGACCCGTCCGCCGTCCCCCTTTCGGTCCTGAAGCGCCGCCACCAGCGGGAAATCAAGCGACCAGGTCTGCCCGGCCACGATCACCGCCCCGTTGGCATCGACGTCGATGGCCCAGCCGATTTCCCCATCGTCTCCGCCGAGGTAGGTGGAGAAGGCCGGAGCGCCTCCGGCGGCCGGGAATTTGCAGACGAAGGCGTTACCCTCGGTCCAGGCGTTGGAGGCGTCTACGTAAGTGCTCTGCCAGGCGCCCACCAGGGGGAAGTTGGCGGAGCGGGTCATTCCGGTGGCGAAGAGATTATTCTGCCCGTCGAGTGCGATGGCTCGAATGTCGTCGGTTTCGTCGCCCCCCAGGTAGGTTGAAAATAGCAGGGCCCGACCGTCGGAACGAAGTTTGGCCAGAAAGCCGTCTTCCTTCCCGGCGGTCTTCAGTGCCCCCTGAAAGGGTGCCTGCGTCGGAAAGTTCTCGGAGCGGGTCTTTCCGGCAACCCAGACCTCGCCGCCGGAGCCAACCGCCATGGCCAGTCCCTCGTCGGTGTCGGATCCCCCGAGATAGGTGGAATAGACCAGGGAGCGTCCGTCAGGAGTCAACTTGGTGACGAAAGCGTCGGTCCGGTTGGCCGTTCCGCCGGAGTTGAATCCGTGGACCGGGTTCAGGACCGGGAAGTCCCAGGAACGAGTGGTGCCGGCCAAATAGATTCCGGAGGCGTCAACGGCAATCGCCTTAACATACTCGTAACTGCCGCCTCCAAACTGAGTCGAGAAATCCAGGGTCGGGTCGATGACCAGCGGCGCCGCCCGGTCGTATTCCCCCAGTCGAAATCCCACCCGGTTCTCCGAGAGAAGCACGAACTCTCCCGGGACATCGGTTCTCTTGCCTTTTTCCTCCTGAAAAACCGTCGGCTTGAGAAGCGAAAACCGGCCCGACAGGGATTCGACTTCCAGAGCGCCGTCGGCGCGCAGAGTGAGGCGCCTTGCTCCCTCCACTCGAAGGCGGGCAGCTTTTGGGTCGGCGCCCGCTTTCATTAGAAAGTCGAAGGCCACGCTGCGGCTTCCGGTTCGAAAACGAATCTCTGCGCCAGGTAGGAGCCCCTGGTACAGGACCGAATTGAAGCGGGGAATTCCCGTTTGCCAGGTTCCGCCATCGGCGCCCGCCAGGACGTTGGTCACGCCTTCAGCAGTGCTCTCACCGACGAGACGTGCCCCGGGAAGGGTGCCCTCAAAGCGAAAACGAACCGGAGTGGAGCCGGAAGGGCCGCCCGCCAGGTAGACCGAGAAGCCGCGCTCTTCCAGTGCCACCAACTGGGCACCGGTCCGCAGTATGTAGCGGACGGAGGAGTCAGCCAGTCCCCGGTTCAGCTCGAAAGCCGGGGGCTGACGCAGGAGGTCCGATCGCCAGGGCCCGGCCGGAGTCGATGCTCCCGGGATGGGCACACCAGTCGACGCCAAAACGCAGAAGGTGGCGGCGACGAGGTAGGTTAGTCGAAACCGGTTGATGATCGGGCGGTTGCGGAAGCGGAGAAGGCGCAGTTCCATGCGATTATCCTCTCGTCATCCCGAAAGGACAGCCTATTCGGTCTCCCGGGCGCTCTCTAGCATACTGGCATGAAGCTCCGCAGTCCACATTCTTGTGAACATTCGGAAGAGTGCCGGATTGTCTTTCCGCACCCGGCCGTAGGCGGCCACCAGGTCCATGATCAGTGCCACGCGAGGATGAGAGCAGGACAGTTCTCCCGACTGGTGCCGGGCTACCGGGGCGAATCCTGCCACCTTGAGAAGAAATCGGAGCGGGTTGTGTGCGCCACCCTCGAAAACGTCGGTGAGCAAGTGCGTGCCGCCCCGTCGCACCACCTCAGTCAAAGCTTCCCTCAGGAGCGAGACGGCGACCCCGGAATGCCGCCTGAATGCCGGCCGCACCGCGAACCTCCCGAGTTCGGCGATCCGGCCGGCCGCCACGAGCGCCTCCAGTTGAGACCACTCCACTAACCCGGCCAGGGGGTATTCCCGCCAACGATCCAGCGGCAGATCGAACAGTAACCGGACCACTCCGACGCCCCGGCCGTCCCGAACCGCGACATACCAGGCCCCCCGCCCGGGAGAGAGCGCCTCGACGGACAGGAGCTTCCCTGCGTCCGCAACCCAGCCCTGTTCCCGCCGGTAGACCTCGTCCAGGACCGAAAGGGCCTCGGCCAGATCGGCGTCGGTCTGGATTCTCCTGACCTCGTTTGCTGTTCCTCTCTCCACCCGGTAGCTCCCGAAAGGTCAGTATCCCTGAATCCGGGTGCTCAGGGAAACCCGGATGCCGACAAATACTGGGGGATCGGCGAGAAGGCCTCAAGTTCCTGGACGAAGTTGTTTGTCTCCGGTTCGGCGGTAAGCTGCTTTGAGCCCCGCTTCGAGCGGGGCGGAATGTATGTAGCCCAGGATGAGCCGCAGGCGAAATCCTGGGATCACCGACCGCCTCTGCGTTGAGTCCCGCTTCGGCGGGACGGCATGGGTTTCGCTGATCCAATCCGTTAATCCAGGGTCGAGGAACCGATGTCTCACTCTTACAACTGCGGAAATCTGATTGAGAACTCCCCTTCGTGAGCCGACCAAAGCCGCACGAAAGGGAGTTCAATGACGAACTACAGCAGTCTACAGCACACGAACTGGGAGTGTAAGTATCACGTGGTGTTCATCCCGAAGTGCCGACGAAAGGTGATTTTCGGAGATTAAATAAAAAGAAATCTACATGGAGCGAAATGTCCAGGGTGTCCTGTTTCGGATTTCCAATTTGGTGCTTAGTGCTTCCTCCGAAGCGCAGCTAAGGGGATCTTCCCTGGGCGAAGCCCGGGTACAATGAGCTAAAGGTCAAATTCGCCAAGCGACCGCAAGTATTCGATCGAGGCCTCCATGTCCTGCTGGTAGGCGCGAATGTCGTTCGAAGTAGTATCGCTTTGAAACGTCTCGATCTCGAAGCTGAACGGGCCGTAGAAGCCGACGCCGTGAAGGATGTCGAAGGCTTTGCGGAAATCAACCTCGCCCTGGCCAAGCCGTGGGTTGACGAATTTTTCCTCGCCCGGTTTCTCCTCGCCCGGCAAGCGTACAACGTCCTTCAGGTGGACGTGAAACACGTGTTTGGCAAGCGACTGGAGTTCCCGTGCGGCGCCCGCGGCATCCATGTCGCGGTTGTAAATGAGGATGTTGGCGACGTCGAAGTTGATACCAAGATTCTCCCGATTCACTTCATTCATAGTACGGAGCGCTTCCGCCGCATTCGCGGTGATGCCGCCGTGGATTTCCAGTGCAATGCGGATGTCCTTCTTTGCCGCGTAATCGGCGACGTTGCGAAGCATCGAATAAATGTAGGCGCGAGCCTCTTTCGCTTCAAGGGACTCGCCGCCTGCAGACGTTTTGGCCTTGTGATCAAAGGCCTTGTGGTAGCAACCGAGGACGATGGTTTTTGCCCCGAGCCGCTCCGCAAAGTCGATTCGCCGCTTAATAATGGGTTCCGAGCCCTGATAGCCCATGAAGCCGAAGACATCCAGGCTCTCGGCCTGGAAACCATCCTTCGCCAGGAGTTGCTTCAGATCCGACAGGCTGTATTGCCACTCGCCGCCCAAGGGAGCTTCCACCATCAACTCGGGAATCAGAGAGTTGGGGCGAGCCTGCTCGACGGGCAACTCCAACATGCGGATCGGCGTCTTCCTGATCTGCTCAAGACACTGGGCCAAGTCAAACTGCCCATACGAGTAGGAGTTCAGGCTCACTGAAAACGTATTTCGCCGCTTGGTCGTCTCGCTCCCCAG
Organism: uncultured Acidobacteriota bacterium; assembly: GCA_963777605.1. Classification (GTDB taxonomy): domain Bacteria; phylum Acidobacteriota; class UBA6911; order RPQK01; family JAPXNP01; genus CAVZRV01. Next base: position 122,725 of record CAVZRV010000010.1, on the reverse strand, counting down.
CGCGCCGACTGGAATTAGAGTTAACGCGGCGGCGGCTCCTGCATTGATCACAAACTTGCGTCTGGTGAAGTCGGAGTACATAGTATTTTCTCTCCATGGTGATTAGCCGTTTCGGAATCATTAACCAGCACCACTGGGCGACTGCTAGCTGAGGAAGAATTGATGTTACTTAGGCAGCGAGTTGTATGTCAAGTATTCTACGCGTACCGGGACTCCGAGAAATGCAGGGGTATGTACGTCATCAGCGGAAATGGGACAATCAAGCCCTTAAAATAAGATGCTGTCTCCACGGAAAATTCTATCCACCCTGAATCGCAATGACTGCTGCAATTCTTGTTCAGCGTTTCATGAATCAGTATTCTGTGAAAGATGCGCGACATTCATGACCTGGTTCGAACCATTCTTCCTACTATTTCAGGCCTCAGGAATATACCCCTATCTTGGCTGAAGTTGGACAAAGCGAGTTTCTCGCGGACACAAATGGAAACTGAGATCTGAGAGATTAGAACTTCGAACTACTTCGAATTCAAAGATCTCAGATCACACTTTTCAGTGAGCCCGCACGAGGTTAATGAACATCGCAGGATTATGAGTCCTGGAGCGTGGTTTCGTAACCACCTAGAGAATATACATAAGTACCGTCACTCTTAAACTTGCATTTTGGCTGGACACGCTTTAGTTATTGACAAAACGGCACCAAGATCCACGAGTGACGCGAGACCACTGATTAGCACAGGAGCCTGTCGATGATCAGGAGTCCGTTGAGGCGATCCGGGTGCCGGCAGGCATAGCGCAGGGCCAGGGTACCGGCTTCGGAATGCCCCGCCACCCAGACCTTCCCTTGTCCGAGATGAGCGCGAAGGGCATCGCGGTCCGCGATGAGCTGATCCCAGGTCTAGTCAGTTAGCCTTGCCGCGTGTTGAGAATTACTCCCTTCAGTTCCACACGAGACGGGTCAATACGAAAACAACCGAGCCAACGTCTCCCACCAAAGAGCTCGGCAACGCGAACGGCAGACGCTCAGTCCGGCAACCCTGCCCACAGACCTGAAACTATCTTCCCGATCCGCTACAATGGCCCCATCACCTCGTGTTCCACCTGCCCCGAGGTTTGCTTCGACAATTTGGGAGGGAGTCACAATAATGAAGTATCGCTACGCATTCCTGCTGCCAATCCTTGGCGGCGTCCTCTGCTGTGGTCTTTGGGGACAGCTGAAATATCGACTGCCGCATATTGCCAACGGAGCCAATGCAATTCGAACCACGTTTATCCTGGTCAACAGCACCACCACCGATACAACCGTCACGTTGAGCTTCTTCGATGACTCGGGGGACCCGGTTTCGATCAATATTCCCGGCCTGAGCGCCGGACCTGCAAAAACTCTTTCCCTGGGCGCCGGTGAGTCCCGGTTTCTTCAGACCGATGGGCAGGGCGACCTCGTGGTCGGGTCGGCCACCGTTCTGTCGGAGGATGCCGACATCGGGATATCTGGGATCTTCACCATCCTCAAAGACGGAGGAACCGCCATCCTGACCGAGGCAGGCATTTCGACGTCGCAGGCGATGTCGGCCTTCGCGCTGGCCGTCAATACGGTCGGACCCTTCAATACCGGACTCGCCATGGCCAACGTGGGTAAGGGTCAAGCAACCGTCACCTTCGAGCTTTACGGCGAAGACGGAGTGCTCCGTGGGGCAACGACTCGAAATATTCCCGAAGGGGGTCATCTGGCGGTTTTTGTCGATGAAGTGGGCGGCTTGTTTCCTCAGTTGGGTGACTTCAAGGGGTGCTTGAGGGTCTCCGCCACCGGTCCGGTTTCTGCTCTCACTCTGCGCCAGAATTCAGCCAGGGCAACTCCGTTGACGACCCTCCCGGTGGTACCTACTCGATGGATCATTGGGGATGAGAGCGGGGCCGAGACGACATCATTCAAACTGCCTCATATTGCCAACGGGGCCGCCGGTAACAACGGGGGCATCAAGACTCAGTTCGTGATTTTCAGCCTCGGATTCAGCGCGACCATCGACTTGACTTTGACAGACGATGATGGCGCAGATCTCGAGACGACTCTTTCCACGGGTGAGTCAGGGAGCACATTCGAGTTCGAACTGCCGGCCAACGGCGCAATCTTTACCGAGACCAACGGCACCGGCGCGTTGACGACGGGATCGGCTCGAATCGAATCCACCGCTCCGATCGGCGTCTCAGCAATATTCAGTCTCTTCGACGGCGACGGGAATATCACGGTCGAGGCCGGCGTCGGGAAATCTCCCGTAAGTCGCGATTTCACGATCCCAATTGATTTGACTTCCGGATTCAATACCGGGCTTGCCTTCCAGAACACTTCTGGGACGGATACGGCCCACGTCAACTTCACCTTCTTTGACAACTCCGGGACTGGCGTCGCTAGCTTCAAATACCGAATCGGCCCGGAAGCTCTCGTCCCGTTCGGACATCTCGCCAAGTTCATCACGGAACTGAAGGATGCCGGCTCCATCTCCAACACAACCGGTCAACTGGCGGTCTCCTCCGATGTGGAACTGGCTGCTGTCGGCCTTCGTCAAGGCCCTTCGACTTTGACCACGCTGCCGGTTCTCACCGACCTGTTCGACGGTCTCGCCGGAGCGGATCCCGATCCCGGGAATCTTCTGCCCAAGACCCTGACTGGAATCGACCTGACTTCGAATCTCGCTCAGAACATTCAGCTCGATGCCGGTTATGAGTTGAAAGGCAGACTCACCCTTGAATCCGGATCGGACGTGACGTCCCGGATCACCGCAGTCGACGGCTCGGGCCATTCTTATGCGGGCATTTTCACGAGCGAACTGGGTGACTTCTCGATCATCGTTCCGAAGGGTACCTACGACCTGGGCTTTTGTACGGAATTAAACGTTGCCTTTGCGTCTGCTGGAGGAAAGGGGTCCAGTCTGGCGTCCCGGTTTGTACCCTTGCAAGCCGGGGAGCCTTATTACACCATTGTTACCCATCTCGAACCGGGGGTGGCTGTCGAAGGGGAGACAACCCATGATCTGACAATCCCGAACCCCGAGACTGTCGGAGTGACCGGGACGCTAAGCGACACGGGTAAGCTGCCCGCTGGAGTCTTTCCGACCGGAACAGCGCTCTACTTGGTCGCCAACGACTCCGCAACTCAGTCGATAGCAAGCATCAATTCAAACGGTTCGTTTACGGCCGCTCTCGCTCCGGGGAGCTACCGCGCGAACCTCCTTTTCGGCGAGGTTGTCGACGACGTGACCTTCAATGGATTCGGTATCGTTCAGGATATTGGAACCTTCGATGTTGGCCCCGGAGGCGCCTCCGGATTGAACTTTAGCGTGCCTGACCTGGTGGTGGTGAGCGGACAGGTCAAGCAGCCTCAGACGGCCAACTTTGCGAGATCGCAGGCCGGCGCAACAAACCTCAAATTCCCAACCTTCCGGAGTTTTCACCAGTGTCTTCCTGTACAGAGTCTTGGATTCAGCGGCACGAATGTCTTCGCGAGTGGAGCCTACAGCCTGGTCGTTCCTCGGGGCGAGACCTACACGTATTTTGCCTCGCTGGGCGCTCCCGGCATTCCGGGTGACTCGACCGAAATCGTCTCTCCGCTGCTGGGCGCCAATCCGCACAGTTTCGATGCCGACGCCAATCTGGACCTCCAAGTCCCGACTCTTCCACAGCCGGTTACGATTTCCGGTAAGGTCACTGGCCCGGATGGAGCGCCGGTTCCGGATGCCTCGATTGAAGCGACTGGCAGCGGAGGATTGGTGGGTGCTCCAAACGCGGCTTTGCTGCTTCTGCAAACGTCGACCGATGCGCAGGGGAACTACTCTCTAACCGTCCCGGCCGGTACCAACTACGTTGTTCGTGTGGACCCACATTCTGACGATTTCTCGTTCTGAAGGCGTCGCCATTCGAGGTGTTGTCACACCGTCGCTGTGAGTCGAAAGTCAGAAACCAGTATGAGATTCGTTTACAAATGCCAGCCCAAGCCGGTTCTCAGCGGGGTTTGCCTGGTGCCCTGAGGCAGAACGACTCTCACTGGGACGCTTCGATCAGGAGGTTGTGTTCGAAGGAGACTTCCAACCGTCCTGTCGGACCCTCGACCGTACCAAGGTCTTTCGAGTTGACGTAGTCGCGGACCTTGTACTGCCCCTCGCTGAGGCCTCGGAGTTCGACCGGGCCGGAATAGGAGTCCGCGTAAAACGCATAGTACATTCGATCGTCCTTACGGATCGCATGGGTTTCGGGTCGATCGTAGCCAATGTCGTACAACTTGCCGAGGTACTCTCCCTTGGGCAGTTGAGTTGTCCGGTAGATGTCGAGCCAGTGTGCCCAGATCTCCTCCTTCTCCGGGGTCAGATCGATCCGGGATTTCTTCATTGCCCCAACCGGCCAGGTGAACTTGGTTCCCGGCACTCCGCCAATGCCAATGGTCGAAGCGAAATCGCTACGCCGGTCACTCAGTTCGACATGGTCTCCGTAGTAGGGAACGTCAGAACCCATGAGGGCTTTGTAGGTCTTTCCCTTGAGGCGGATCTGCCATGAACTGAGCGGGTCGGATGAAACCGGCTGGTTCATCCCGGGCATGTTGAAGAAGCTGAAGGTTGTGCCGCACGGACAGATTTCGACTACGGCATCGGGCTTGATCGATTTTGCGGTCTCGTAGATCTCGCGGAAGAACTCGGGGACCGCCTCGACCGATTCTTCGGGGCGGGCGTGATGGTGCGCCGGGTTCGTGCAGGGCGGGACGGCGTTGAGGTGCTGGCCGTCGATCTTGAGTCCGTCGTAGTCCCAGTCGGAAAGGATCTTCCGGACCAGATTCATGGTGTACTCTCTGACCGGGGGGTAGGCCGGGCAGAGGTAGTATGAGTTCCACCAGCTGATGTCCTGGTATTTTCCATCGGGGTTGAGCAGGACGTAGTCGGGATGCTGCGTGATGAGATCAGTTCCAGGATCGACCGCCAGCGGAACCCACCAGAGTTTCGGGCGGAGGCCCGCCTTGCGAATCGTCGAGGTGAGCTGGAGCATGTCCTTGTCGCCCCGGGGGAACTTCTTTGGATCGAGGTACCAGTCTCCTTCGGCAGTTTGCCACCCGTCGTCCAGCACGGCCCACTTCAGCCCAAGTTCCTTCACTTTCGGAAGGGTCCCGTAGATTTGATCCATGGTGAAATTGCGCTCGTAGCCCCAGGCACACCAGATCGGCTCGTAGCTGGTTTCAGGGAAGCCCTCGAAGTGAATTCCCCTTCGCATCATGACGTGGCGATACGTCTCAAGCGCGGAAAAGTAGTCCCCCTTGAACGTGGTGACAAAGGTTGGGAGAGTCTCCAGGGTCTGTCCCGGTTGAAGGTTCTGATCCAGGTCGAACCGAACGCCCAGTTCGGCGTGACTCGGGTCGGGCACAGCAACGGGAAGGGAATTGAGCTTCGGCACCTGGGCCAGGTGGCCGACAGCAATTCCCGCGTCGGGCCGCCAGACGGCAACCACCGGGATTCCCCCTCCGTAGTCGGAATCGTTCATCCCCATGTAATTGCGTTCTGAAGCCCCCACTTCGAGCGGCCTTACCCAGTCTCTGCGGTCCTCGTGGGAAGAGCCCTGAAAGGACCAGAAAGGCGGTTCGGCGTTGTTGGAATCGATGGCGTATTCATTGTTGACCCATGCTTCGACGGGAAGCTCGATCGGACCCCGGTTGGTATAGCTCACGCGGAAGACGGCCATCTCCGGAAAGTCGTCGTAGAGATCGACCGACACCTCCTTCTCGAGTTCCCCGGCGGAACCCAGGAGTATCGTTCGGACACCCTTCCCGAGACCGTCCTGGATGGACTCGACGCGCGAGGACTTGAGTTCGAAATCCTGCCTGGGTTCGCCGTTTTCGATCAGGTACTCCGATGCGCGAAACTGGCCGAGGACCTTGTCCTCCGCTCCGTTTCTAACCACCACCCTGCTCTTCATCTGCGAGTCGAAGTCGATTCGCATTTGGGAGGATTCGATCTTTGACTGCTGCCCACAGGCAGTGAGGAGCACGAGCAGCGGGAAAAGCAGGCCCAGCAGGCCTATTCGAGCGAGTTTGTATCTCATCGTTAACTCCTTTCGGCGGAACTGAATGAGATCAGGACTGCCGCATTTCAGCCATTCCGCAGGCTTCGCTGTAGACCTGCAGTACCCCCCTGATTTTGAGCGTGATCAAGAATTCCGGCGTGGCCAGGCGCTTCGATTGGCCGGCCGCCTCGGATTCCACCGGTAAGTACTGGTGAAGAAGGGTATAGGGAAGAGACACCGATCTCAGGTTCTCAATCAACCGCCCGAGGGCGTTCTGAACCGCGGGACGCTGCCAGTAATAGCGGATCCGGTCGCTGAAACTGAAGCCGCGCTGAAGCGTAATCTGACTGGCATCGCCGTGGTAGTGGTTGCGCCAGTGACCCGGATTTCCGTTCATTTCCTCTTCCAGGACCTGACGCACCCGGGACCTGGAATCGGGAGGAAGGGAAGGGAGTTCCTCCTCGATCCGAGCGAGAGCAAAGACCGCCTCCCGAAGCGCGAAGGTGAGCCATGGACCCACTTTCAAAATGGCGAAGTGATCTTTCACCAAAGCCTCTAAAGCGTTCGCCGGCTGGTAATCGGTCGAGTGGGCCTCGTAGACGAGATGGTCAAATGGCTCGATCGCGCGGGAGAGTTCTCCGGCCGCCGCTGGATCATAGGCCACGACCGAGTCAGCGCCGAATTCGACACCAGGCTGAACCACCAGCGCCACTACGCGCTCCCAGGCCTGTTGGAGTCCTCGCCGTTCAAACGCCTTTCGGACGTTGGCCAGGGTTTCAAGTGCTTCCGAAGGGCGGGTCACCTGCAGCTGGTCGAGTTCCTCCAGCGCTCCGCCCGGAGTCGGGACTTCGGTTCCCACCACGTAGACAAGTGCCGGAGAGCCGTCGGGGCGCTCCACGGACGCCTCTTCCGCAACCCGGCAGAGCTCTGCCGCGCGCTCGGCGACTATACTGTCGGGAACAGGGGTCGGGTCATCGGCGCACGACATGCTGGCGTCAAGGTGAATCTTCGTAAATCCGGCACGGACGAAGTCTCGAACCATGACCCTGGACTTGTTCATGGCCTGCTCGGCCGGTTCTCCCTGCCAGACCGACGGACCCAGGTGATCACCACCGAGAATCAGCGAATCGACCGGCAACCCCTCGGCCCCGCACAGTTCCTTGAAAGACGCTGCAAACTGCGCTGGGGTCTGTCCGGTGTACCCACCGAACTGGTTGACCTGGTTACAGGTCGCCTCGACCAGCAACTCCGAGTTGTCCTCGATCGCCTGTCGCATGGCAGCCCTCAAGACAAACTCGTTGGCTGAGCAGACTGAGTAGATGCCCACTGGGGAGCCCGACTTGTGGTTGCGAACCATCCGTTGAACGGGGTGGAGCGGTTCAGTTGTCATAAATCACGACCCCCTGAACCACCCTGTTGATCACACCGCTCGTGCTCGGATTGTCCGGCTTGAGACCGACCGCCATCGATTTGAACATCCCCAGCAATTGGCCGGCGACGACGTCGGTCATGATCCGAAAGGAATCGGGTACCGAGTTCCCATCCGGAAACAGGTCGATTCTGAAGTCGGAGGCCGATTCGATTCCCGGTGAAACCTGGTCGCAAATGACCAGAGTGGACCGACCCTGCTGCTTGGACTTCAACTCCCGAAGCATGTCGAGTTCATAGCGGCGAACGAGGGGATCCGAAGCCAGCCCGGCGACGACCACGCACTCCTGGTTTACGAAGACCTGGGGACCGTGACGCAATCCGAGAAAGGACTCGAAGCGGGACGTTACCCGACCCTCCGTCATTTCCTGCAGCTTGAGCTGGCACTCCTGCATGGTTGCGAAGAGTGTCCCGGAACCCAGGAAACAGGCTCGGCTGAACGGCTGCTCGGCAAACGCCTTAAGGTCGTCAGAACATTCAAAGATCCGGCGTGCTCCCGCGGAGAGGCGCGATGAGATGGACTCGAATTCGTCCAGTGAATCGACATAGCCGAGTGCCGCGGCCGTCAGGGCCATCGTCGAAAATGAGCTGGTCATCACAAGAGATCGATCGTGGGTCTCTTCCGGCAAAACGAGGCAAAGGGTCCGGGGATCGCCGCCGGCCGCATGCGCCAGTTCGCCCTCGCCGTTGCAGGTGATGATGATGTGCCTCGCGTCGGGCCGGTAGCGGCGAATGCGATCGAGGGTTGCCACCGATTCGGGCGAGTTTCCCGATCGTGCGAACGAGATGACCGTGTAAGACTCGGACGACGCAAACGAAGAACGGGCATGAGTGACCAGGTGAGTGGTGGGGATAGAGACCACTTCACGCCCCAGCCGCTCCTTGAGCAAGCCGCTGACTGCACTGCCGATGAACTCCGAGGAGCCTGCCCCGGTGGTGACAACAACACTCGACCTGTCACCCATCAAGCCCGCGTCGTAGAGAAAACTACGAATCTCGATCACCTGGTCACGAAACATCGGTGCGATCTTCGACCAGGTGTCGGGTTGCTGGAAGATCTCGGCCGCCGTGTATTCGATTCCCAGCCTCGACTTTTCCGCCGGATCGAGTGCCAGGAGCTTCTCAAAGGCGTTCATGACTGTCCTTTCTTGATGAAATCTTGCACGTCCTGATAGCTCGACCGAGCATTCACGCCTCCTACGAACGTGCAACTGCGGGCCGCGACGCCGATTCCGAAGCGGAGGGCTTCCTCGATGGGCATGTCGTGATCGAGACGGCCGCAGAGGAACCCCGCGTTGAATGAGTCGCCGGCGCCCGTGGTGTCGACAACTTTGACGGGGATGGCAGGAATCCGGCGGACCTGGCCGCCGGAGCTGAAGATAATCCCGCGAGCTCCGTCTTTCACCACGGCAAAGGCAGTGCGCCGCGAAAGTTCCAGGCAAGCCGCTTCCGGGTCGGAGCCCTGGACGATGGAACAGGCTTCGTCGGCGTTGACGAAGAAATAGTCGAGCAAGGGAAGCCAGCGATCCATGAACTCCCACTTTTCGGTCGCGTCCCACTGCGGATCGAGCGACGTCGTGGCGCCCTGCGCTCGAGCTTCACTCAAGACCTCTGCTACTGACGGCCGGAGGGCGTGCTGAAGGTAGAGTCCGGCGAGGTGAACGTGATCAAACTTACCCAGGGCATCGATCGCCACCTCGTTGCGACTGAAGGCGGAGATGGTGCCCGGGTAGGTGACCTGTGTCCGGCTGTTCTCGTGGATCAGGTTAACGGTCACCCCGGTCTTGACGGCGGACGTGCGCGCCACATAAGTCGTGTCAATCCCGAATCGGTGCATCCCGTCGATCATGAAGTCGCCGTAGGCGTCTGAACCTGCCAGCCCCATGAAGGAGGTGTCGCCCCCAAGTGAGGAATAGGCACAGGCACAGATTGCCGTCGAGCTGCCCACGGTGATTTCAAAAGACTGACAACTGATCTCGCGGTCCCGGATCGGGAAGGACTCCAGGCCTCCGAGCATCAGGTCAACGTTGATTTCGCCCAGAAAAAGAACTTTCTTCTTGCTCATAATGATCCTGCAAGCTTAGTGGGGAAGTCGGCTGAGAACAAGGGACCCGGGCGAACTCCGTTTAGGCCCAATATCGAGCTGTGCCGGTTGCACCATCAACGGCCGAGCCCCCGCCGGTGTCAATCCTCTTTCGGGTAACCCACGGATTGGGCCAGGATGATTTGTTGATCGGGACGAAGCTCCAGAGCACTTGAGAGCTTCTCGCGGTCAATGCTGCCCCGCACGACCGTGCCCAGACCCTCCGACGCGCAGAACAGGTACACGTTCTGTGCGATAAATCCGGTTGCGGCAGCGGCATAGATCGTGCGCTCCTCGCTGGCATTGTCGGATACCTTGGAGAAGTCCGCCACGTAGACAAGGTTGACAGGGGCCGTCGCGACGTAATCCTGGGTTCCCGCCAGTTTCCGAATATCAGTGCGTCCGAGAAGCTCGAGCGAGTGGTTGTTGGGATCGAAGAGGTAGAACGCCTCGGGCGTGACCACATAAACATCGACTTCGCGTCGATCGTGGGCCGACGGAGCCGTCCGTTTTCCTGTCTCCGGTCGGTTGACACCGTCTGCGGACCACAGCAGGTTGGAGAGCATCTCCAGGGGGAGTTCGCGGTCCGCGAACTCCCGCGTGCTGTGGCGTTCCGCCAAGGCCTCCATCAAGGGCATGCCACCCTGCTTCTGGGCTTCGGGAAGCGACACCGTGAACGATCGGCCTGCCTGAATCGCATTCAGGGACCCGGGGGCGGAAAGAAGAACCAGGGAGACTCCAAGGAGGATTCGATTCATATGCATACCTATATTTTCTCCATCTTGGCGCGATCTGCCTAGTGTCCTGACCCTGGGCAGGACCGGGGCCGCGTTGCGGGCTGTACTCCCCCTGATACCGACAGGTATGATGAAGGGAGGTTAGGGGAAACGGGGGTGGCGATGGACTGGCGACAGAGAATTCGTCTGAACGTTCTCGTGGTGGTTGCGATCATGGCGATCGCCCCCTGCGTCATCATCTGGAACCAGTCGCTGATCCAGCAGGAATTCGAGAACATGACCACCTGTGCTTACCTCGAAGAATACCTGCTGGAAGCCCGCCGTTACGAGAAGAACTTCTTCATGCGTGGTGGGGAGGAATACCTGAGCCTGCAAAGCGACTACCTCGAAAGGCTTGGTGATGCCACCAGGCAGCTGCGGGGAAGCCAGGAAATTGGCACCCGCGTCGAAATGCTGCTGCAAAAAGAAGCCGAGTATGGGCAACGGTTCTCGTCATTGGTCACAGAGATTCTCGCGGGAAAGCGGAACCCGCAGACCGAGGATGATTCCGTTCTGGAGATGATTGCTGTCGCACGGGAGTGTGAAACGCTGATTCGAGAGATCCGGCAGACGACCGCCGATCGATTCAGTTCGGTTGCCACGCGATCGCAGTTCGTCAACTTTCTCTCGGTGATTGTCGGAGTCCTTCTGGCGGTGATTGTCTCGGGATTCATTGCCGACCGGGTGGTTTTTCAACCGCCCTTCAGATCGGGGCGTTAGTCGCCCCGGGCTATTCTTTCCGAAGATTGCGGGCGCTCCTGCGGGCAACCCGGGCATTGCAACTGCTGGTGTCGGACGTCAGAATAGCCGTGCTGAAAGGACGGTGTATGGATGAGGTTACTTCCTTTTGACTGGGGATGGTCAGGATCCTGGAAATCCTATGCGCTCGGACTCGCGGCGGTCCTGCTTGTTTCGTGCTCGGGGAGAGAGCCCGCACAGGAGGTGCTCTCTCGTGTCGATCCGGTGATTCAGGCCGGCCCCTTCAAAGCGGACTGGAACTCACTCAAACAGTTCCAGCCTCCCGAGTGGTATGTGGATGGGAAGTTCGGGATCTTCATCCACTGGGGTGTTTACTCGGTCCCGGCATTTGGAAATGAATGGTATCCGCGGAACATGTACCGGCAGGGGACGCCGGAGTTCGAGCACCATGTGGCGACGTTTGGTCCCCAGTCAACGTTCGGCTACAAGGATTTCATCAAAGATTTCACCGCTGAGAGATTCGATCCGGCGGAATGGGCCGCCCTGTTCAAGGATGCCGGAGCCCGCTTCGTAGTCCCGGTCGCCGAGCACCACGACGGGTTTGCCCTCTACGACACCTCTCTTTCCAACTGGACTGCCGCGAAAATGGGGCCGCACCAGGACGTAATCGGCGCCCTGGCGGAAGCGGTCCGGGCCAATGGGATGGTTTTCGGGGCATCGTCGCACCGCGCCGAACACTGGTGGTTTTACGACGCGGGGATGACCTTTGATTCCGACGTCCGGGACCCGGCCAACCTCTCCTTTTACGGCCCCGCGCAAAGTCAGAAGGCGGCAGAAGACGGAACTCGCCCACCCGACGCCGCCTACCTCGATGATTGGCTTGCCCGCACCGTCGAACTCGTGGACCAGTATCAGCCACAACTGATCTGGTTTGACTGGTGGATCGAACAGCCCGCCTTCGAGCCTTACCTCAAGAAGTTTGCCGCCTACTACTACGATCGCGGACGGGAGTGGGGGAAGGGTGTCGCAATCAACTACAAGCTGAAGACCTTCCCCGCGGGTTCGGCGGTGCTGGATATCGAACGCGGCCAGTTGGCCGAAATCCGACCCTTCTTCTGGCAGACCGACACCTCGATTTCAAAGAATTCCTGGGGCTACGTCAGCGAGCAGGACTACAAGACCGCGGATTCGATCATTGACGACCTGGTTGACATCGTGAGCAAGAACGGTGCCCTCCTGCTCAACATCGGACCCAGGCCCGACGGGACGATTCCAGAGGCCGAGCAGGAGATTCTCCGGGAGATCGGAGACTGGCTGGCGGTTAATGGTGACTCAATCTATGGGACCCGTCCCTGGAAGATTTACGGTGAGGGCCCGACCCAGGTTGTGGAAGGGTCGTTCAACGACACCAAGCGGGAAGCTTTTTCAGCGAAGGATTTTCGATTTACGTCGAAAGACGATTCACTCTACGCGGTTGCCCTGGGCTGGCCGGAAAACGGTGAATTCCTGGTTCGTTCGCTGGCTTCGAATTCCGACCTGCTGGATCGACAGATCAAAGGCGTGCGGCTCCTTGGTGCCGACGAGCCAGTCAAGTGGCAACAGAACAGCGAGGGGTTGCAGGTCAAGGTTCCCGCCAGTCCTCCCTGTCAGAACGCGTACACCCTTCACATTACGTTCTAGGCTGCGTCTGGAGGAATAGCCAGATCGCATAGATACCGACTCCGGTTCCCAACGGTACGTTCGGGAGGCAGATTATGCCGGCAATGAGGCCCATTATGGGACCCCAGGAACGCCGGCCGAGAAGCCCGTAGGCGGCCACGAAACCTGGGATTATCGAAATGGCGATGAACGACGCAATGACCAGGCCGAATGTGACCGGGATCAAAACTACGGCACCCGGTACGGACGGATCGTGAGCGGCGGCGCTTCCCATGATGACGCTGCCGATCCCAAAGATGAAGATCAGCACCAGGATTCCGATGACTCCGAGAATCCCAAGGCCGATGAAGAGAGCCGCAAGAACCGTGTAGTGCTTGTCGATACCTGTGTTCATGCCAGTTCTACGAAGGCCCCGGGAGTTTTGTTCATCCATTTTTGGGAAGCAGCATCTCCACAGGAACCGGAGTCGGGCGCGGTTAGGGCAGGAAAAGTCGGCCCAGACTGACGCAGGATCGCGCAGTTTGATGCAATCTTGCGCATTTGCGCACTTTTGCGCCTTTTTCATGTTGCCATCCGTTCCGGCGATGGCGATATTGGGAAGTACAACGGCTTCGAATTCAAAACAGGCCGGGAGGGATCAACCGGGCGCTGAATCCCCCCAGAGAAGGCGAGTCACGGAAGCCTCCGCTTCCCGTAGCGGAGGAGGTTCCGAACCGGCCGGGTTCGAAGCAAAGGTGAGATGGCCCCGTCGTAGTTTTGTCCATTGGGAGGGAAACCCAGGGACGCTACTCCAAACCGGCTCACAGGCGGGGCCGTTTCTCCCCGGTTCCCGGGAAAATTCTCCAGGGCTGCTCTTCTCCCGGTCATCACCTCCCTTGTAAAGTTATGAGTGGAGACGAAACGATGGCAGTAAGAATTCTCATTACCGGCGGCACATTTGACAAGGAATACGACGAAATCCAGGGGCGGCTCTACTTCAAGGATTCTCATATGCAGGAGATCCTTGCCCTCGGCCGGTGTCGCGTAGATGTCGAAGTGAGGACGTTGATGTTGATCGACTCGCTCGAGATGACCGAGCAGGATCGCAACCTGATTGCGGAGAACTGCCTTAGCGTTCCGGAAAGCCGAATCATCATCACTCATGGGACAGACACGATGGTGGACACGGCTCGAGTCCTGGCGGGAAGGGTCCAGGACAAGACGATCGTTCTCACCGGGGCCATGATTCCGTTCGCATTCGGGAGTTCGGACGGCCTCTTCAACTTGGGAGGTGCCATTACTGCAGCCCAGGTTCTGCCGCCCGGGGTCTACATCGTGATGAATGGCCGGGTCTTCAACTGGGACGAAGTCCGGAAGAACCGGGAAACCGGTGTCTTTGTCCGGATCAAGAACGCCGGTAATTGATGCCCCGCTGTTGCTGGTAGTCGAGAAGAAAATCAAATCTGGAGCGATCTTCGGCGACCTTTTCCGGGAACCAGAGTCCCGGCTCGACGTCTCCTCTCAGGAGGAGGTTCACGGCGGCATTGCATGCGAAGCCGGTGGTCCGGGCCATCGACGAATCCCTTCGCTCGTGATCGGTGTGATCGAGCAGGTCCCATTGCACGGACTCGGGCTTCCCGGCATGGTTTGTTCCCTCCACAATTACACGCATCACGGTGAACTCATCGTCGGCCTCCGTCAACTGCCAGTGCGGAAAGAGCAGTCGCGAGGTGAGATCGAGCGGGCGGACCTCGGCGCCTCGCCACCGATACGGCTTTGCTCGAAAAGAAACCGGCCTCCCGGAAGACTTCCATGAGAGCGGCGTGGCCAGGGTAGCGCAAAGTCTTCTCCCGCATGGTCGGGATGGCGGGGTAGCTCTGGAGGAGGCTGCGGAGACCATCAGTGTCGAACGACTCCAGTGTGCCGACCCCGGGGAATGCGACTCTCTCCCGGTTTGAGAGCGCGGGGACCCAGCGCTCCTCTCCGCGAATCCGAAAGCGGGCGGGCCGCGTGTATTCTTCCAGGACGTCGGCCGGTGAGAATGGAGCCCGGTATTCAAAGGGCCAGTGGCGTTCGCAGGGAAGTCCACCGACCATGCACTCGAATCGGTCTACCCTGGAGAAGGTAGCGACGTGGTGGCCGAGAATTGCGTTGCTCATCCCTGGAGCAACGCCCATATCGACGATTGCGACGACGCCTTTGTCCCGCGCGAGTTCTCCCAGCGAAGACGCGTCTTCCGGTGAAAATGCGATGTCTACCGTGTTCTTGCCCGACTCCAGGACGGTTTTCAGCGTCTGCATCCCGAGGTGACCGGGGAGGGCGTTTACGATCAGGTCAAAGGGTTCCAGCGCGGAGGACAGTAGTGAGGGGTCGGAAAGGTCCCCGGCAACGAACCGCAACTCCGTACCTGAGAATGCCGATTCAAGGGCGGCCGGGTCTTTATCGAAAGAAACCACGGTATGGGAGCCGGCAAGGTCCCGGGCGATGGTGCGGCCGACCAGGCCGGCACCAAGAACGGCGATGTAGGCCATCTCTCTCTCCTCCTCTGATTCCGGTAGAAAACTATACCGCGGTTTTGCTGTTGGAACCGGCAGGATGTAGATTTAGAGACAGCGGAGGATCGATATGAGCATTCTTAAGAATACCGGTAGAACTGTCATTCGCGGCGTGACGAAGGAAAGAATCAGTCGTGTCGGCGAACAAATTGAAACTGGAACCTCGGGATTGAAATCCGAGAGTGGACGCCGGATCGAGAGTCTGGCCGCGCAGATTCGACGCCTTGGCGACGAACTGGAGAGTTCTTCGGAGGCAGGCCGGATTGCGCGGGAGTTGGAGAAGACAGCCGACTATCTGCGTTATCGGCGGACGTCGGACATCGCTGAAGATGCCTGGAATGTGGTGCGAAACAATCGGGCATTCTGGGTTGCGGGAGCCTTTCTAGGGGGCGCTCTCGTCTACTCGGTGGTTCGTCGGGTCCGGCGGGAGTGACTCCAGGTTTTCTCCCCGGTCTCGTCAATTCCTCTTGATTGGCTTGAAGCGGTTTACCTGCCGGTTCCAGAGGATCGACCGGACCTTGCCGTATCAGGTTGCGGCTCCCTTCTGCTTGCACTGGCCAGCGAGATGAGATTAAGATCACCCCAACACCCGCCTTGTGGTGATCAAGTCCATAAAATAACGTGGAGGTGGCTGGATGGGAGCATCCTCGAAACCTGAGTTTCGCCCGGTAGGCGCAGCCGGCGAAGACTGCGGCGTTCTAGAAATGATGGGAAAGTTCCTGGATGAGGGCCTTGAACTGAGGCGGTGGTATGACCGTGCTCAAAGGGAAGGGGAAATCAACCCTTTTGATCTCGTCCAGACCCTGAACCGCCCGGACCAAAGCCGTGGTTTCTTCGCGACGGCACCGCTCAAAGGACGCGACCTTCCGGTGATGGGAGTTATCGACGAGGTCTTTTACGACCAGCCGAAATCTCCCAACAAAGATCGGCCCGAACTCGCGTCCTGGATGCGGGACCAGATCCGTGAGTTCGTGCTCGGCTACTTCCTCCGCGTGAGCGATTTTCGGCGACCCCAGAGCCCGGGCAATGGTGATGAGAACTGGCTGTCCAGCCTGCTCGGCCCGTTCAGCCTGAGGGCCAAGCCGGAAGTCGAGCGGGAAGGAATGGGCTTCAGCCAAGTGTTCCTGAAACGGACGGGCAGCGAAGAGGTGGATGAGATCTCGGAGGAACTGCAGTCGGAGGTGATCGATCTTCGAGAGGTTCAGAAGAACTGCGAATGGCTCGTTCTTCGCTTGAAGGTCTATCAGTTCAACGTCAGCATGCGCCCTTTGGGTTCGAGCACGCCACAACTGATGGTTCCGCTCAAAGAAGAGAGCTACCTCGTTGTGACTCCCGAGTTCATCACCAACCTCGACAATCCTGAGCCCGGAGTTCTGGGCGAATATGGATTTGGCTACGCGTTCGTGAAAAATCCTCAGCGGGGGCCGTTCGCCTACGGTCCGGGTGAATTCGAAGTCGCTTTTCAGACGATCAACTTCCGGGTGTTGGAAACGGGCGAGGTCCGGGTGAAGATGACGTTCGTTTCCGACCAGCCTCAGAAGATCGTGAACCTGACTCTCGATCCGGTGGAGTGGAGCTTCACACTGGCCGATTTCATGTCCTTCGGCCAGGCCTCCCGGATTCTGGCTCCCTTCAAGGATGTTCTCCAGCAGATGCCTTTTCGGGATTTTAACCTCGATCCGACTGTTGCGACGCTGGACCTGATGAACACCATTACGGCCGGTCAGGCGGCCCAGCAGTTGGCAATTTCAAAGGAAGAACTCTACCGGGGCTTTCTGCGGAGGCACTCGATTCAGCATTACCAGACGATCCTCGGCTCGTTGCGCACGTTTCGGCAGGTCCCCGACTGGCTCGACTCGGGCAAGATCCCGGACTGGGTGGTGAAAGGGCGCAGTTCCTGAGACAGGCGATCCCGGGCAGGCAGTGACGGGAATCGCAACGACCTTCCTGGCGAGTTGTGAAGTCCTCTATCTTTGAACCTGACCGGGTACTCCCGGACGGGCTACTTCGCAGTAAAACAAACACAGACCGGACGTGCCACCGAAACTTCGGAGTCCGTCCTCGTCAACTGCCCGGTCTTAGGATCGACCCGGAACAGGACCAGGTTGTCGCTGTCCTGGTTTGCGACGATCATGAACTTGCCGGACGGGTCGATGCTGAAGTGTCGAGGATTCTCCCCCCCGGTGGGAACGAAACCGGCCGATACGAGTCCCTTCTCGGTAATCCGGAAGATCGCGATGCTGTCGTGGCCACGATTGGAGACATAGAGAAAGCGGCCGTCGGGGGAAACCGCGATTTCCGCCGGCCAGCTCTTCCCGGTAAAAGCAGCAGGGAGAGTACTGATCGTCTGTAGCTGTTCGTTCGGAGTGCGGCTGAAGGGCTGAAACCGCGTCACCGTCGAAGCCATTTCATTGACAACATACATCTCTTCTCCGGACGGATCGAAAGCGACGTGCCGCGGTCCGGATCCGGGAGTGACTTCAACGAATGGCGTATCGTAGTCCTCGATGCGGGCGCGCTCGACATCGACGATGTAGAAATAGACTTTGTCGAGACCGAGATCGGCCACGTAGAGCAGTCCCCGGGGACCGAAGGTGGCGCTGTGCGCATGGGGTCCTTCCTGGCGGCTTGGATTCGGGCCCGATCCTGAATGGCGAACGATATCCTGAGGAGGCGAGATCGCACCGTTCGTGTTCAAGGGAGAGATCGCGACCGCGCCGTCGCCGTAGTTCGCTGTCGCGAGCATTTGGCCGGATGCCCCCACGCCCAAGTGGCAGGGGCCGGTGCCTCCCGACGAAGCCCGACCCACAAGCCGGAGATCACCCGAGTCCGCGTCGATCGCATAGGAACTCACGAATCCGGTCGGTTTGTCCTGGTATTCGCTGACTTCGTTGACGGAGTAAAGGATTGACCAGAGAGGATCGAAGACGAGGAATGACGGGCTCGGGGCCTCAACCGCCAGTTCGGGCTTGCCCAGGCGACCGGACTCGAGGTCGAGATCGCAGCGATAGATTCCTTTGCTGGTGGTGTTCGTGTAGGTACCAACGTAGAATCTCACTTTGGTGTCCCCTCCTTTATTCGTGTTTCCCTGAGGCGCAGCCTGCGATAAGGCCCACCCAAGACCGGAAATTCCAATACTCATGATCAGTGCGACGACTACCCGGGAAGAAACGAACTTCATAGTCTCCCATCAAAAACCACAACGGGATACGGATTCAAGAGCAGGCGTAAGAATTCTTTGGAAGAAGCTCCTGAATCCCAGTCGAAGTCAGGTCTTCAATTGCTGTACCAGGAGCGGAACTCGCCGGGCAGGCTGCCCCTGCGCCATACCAGGCAAGGCCTCCCCGGATCACGCTCTCCTGTCTTCTGTTCGGTGGCTCCGGACGTGGGACAAGCAGGGATGTATGTCCTGCCTTGCGTTTCAAGCCAGCCCCGCCCCTCCGCGCTGCGGAGACCATTCGCAGAGTGAAACTGTGTTCAAATCGAGAATCGAGAAGCGGGTAGCGAGGATCGGGAATGAACCTACACCTGGGCGAGATAGGTCACGCTGGCGTTGGAAGCAGCCGATTTTCGTGATTCACAACGATTCTCGATGCTCGCTTCGCGATTCCCGATTCCTCCCGGTCTCGTGTCTCGGTCTCCTGTCTCCGGTAATTTGAAGTTTCCAGTCAGGCGATCGCCGTGGTTTTTCGCTTGAAGAGCCAGGCGATTCCACCGATCAGCAGAACGAGCGTGATCGGTATCAGATAGAGGCTGATTCGGAAGTGGGTTGCGATCAGGGTATCGGCCAGTGCAAGAAACGACGGTAATGAAGGCAGGGCGACCGTCTGAAAAACGGAGGACGTTGAAAAGGAGTCGGTTGCGCCCCTGTTTCACGAGGATAGGTTCCGCCTAGACGATTCCCGGATACTCCCGCGGAATTTTTTAAATTCGATGCGCTGAACCTCGGTTCGAGTTCGACATCTCCCGGACCTGGAGGATATCTCAAACGGGATCAGGATGTTCAACGTGGACGGCGGATCGGTTGGCGTAAGCCAGGCCAGGAGCACCAACCCACGAGAGTGACGAACCCGGCCAGAAGGATGATTCGTGTTTGAAAGGTCCAGAATCGAGTGGCCGTCGTTCCCATCTGCAGATGCTCCTTTCCTTCGACGCTGGTGAGCAGCGACGGATGTCCGGCCGTCAACCCCTTCACCAGGCGATTGCCCGAAACCGCATGCAACCGGGGCGGGCGGCGTTCGTCGCCCGCCCCGGTAGGGGGCTCATGCGGTTTTGTGGCGTGCCGGGACGGAGTCCGGGCACGTACTACTCCGCGGGAAGTACCGCGAAGAAGGTCTTTCCACCACGGTTAACCAGGAGCAGGGCCGACTTGCCGGTTGCCTGCTGGAATGCCGACCGCAGTTCGGCGGGTGTCCCAACCCGTTCGCGGTTGACTTCCTGGATAACGTCGCCTCGCTGGAGGCCCGCATCCGCGGCTGGTCCACCGTCCACACCCGAGATCACCACACCGGTCGTTCCGGCTTCCAGGCCGAGCTGGTCGCGGATGTCAGGAGTGAGAGGCTGGACGTTCAGTCCGCGCAGAGAATCATTCTCCGCACCCGGCGTGTTGGCCTGTTCTTCCTGGCTCCCGGGCAGCTTGCCCAAGGTGACCGGAACCTGCAGTTCACTGCCGTTTCTCATGACGGTCATCTTCACCGTCGTTCCAGGAGCGGTTCCTGCAACCAGCAGCCGCAACCGGCGACCATCCGGAATCGGCGTCCCATCAACTGCGGTGATGATGTCACCTCTCTTGAGTCCGGCCTTGGCACCCGGACCGTCGGCCGAGACATCAGAAACCAGAGCACCGTTGGTCCCGTTGGCGTTGAACGCTGAGGCGATCTCAGGGCTCACGTCCTGAATGTAGGCACCGATGTAACCACGCGTTACCGTTCCGTTATGGCGTAGCTGCGTGATTATTTTCTCCGCCATCTGGACAGGAATCGCGAAACCAATGCCGTTGTTGCCGCCGCTGCGGCCGATAATCGCCGTGTTGATTCCGACGAGCTGCCCCTGGGTGTTGATCAGGGCTCCTCCGGAATTACCGGGATTGATCGCGGCATCCGTCTGGATGAAGTCCTCGTAATCCTCAATGCCCAGGTTTCCACGGCCGGTCGCACTGACGATGCCCATCGTCACGGTCTGGCCCACTCCGAACGGGTTCCCGATCGCGAAGACAATGTCCCCGACGTCCAGGTTCCCTCCCTTGGCAACATTGAGGTAGGGCAGATCTTCCGCATCTATCTTAAGCAAAGCCAGGTCAGTAGCACCGTCGGCTCCAACCACCTTGGCCTTGTAACTGGTCTTGTCGGAAAGACGCACCTCAACATGGTCGGCTCCATCGACCACGTGATTATTGGTGACGATATAGCCGTCAGGAGAAAGGACAACACCCGAGCCAAGTCCCCGCTCTTTCTCAGGAGGCTCATTCTGCGGCATCATCTGGCCGAAAAATCTCCGGAGGAATGGGTCGTTGGGGATGTTGCTCTCAACCTTCACGGTCTTGGAGGACAGAACGCTGACCACCGCCGGCATGGCATGCTTGACGGCAGTTGAGAACTGAGCCTCCAGTGCAGTCGCACTGTCATTTGTAGTAAGGGTGTTGTCTGCTGCGGGCGTAGTTGCGGCAAAAGCCGGCAACGTCTGAAGCGGCGGTACCGAGTCAGTCTTTGACGCAACCAGGAACCCGACCAGGATTCCCAAAGTAAGTATCGACAGGATCGAAGTGATCGCTCCTGCTTTCTTTCCGTATTTCATAGCAATGTGCTCCTCATTGGTTTGTAGGCCCGGATTTCATTTCCAGACACTAGATCCTTAAGCAAGCCCTGTGCCACAAATTCACTGTGCGTGGAAGTGTTGAGAATATAAGGGCTGCGAGTTCTCGAGAGGCTTTATTGAGGGAGCGATCACGTGGCAGCTTTGTTCGGGATGACATTTCTGCCTCATTGGTAATTCCGGATCTCGGTGGAGCCGTAGGGACTTGCCCCGACTTGTACCTTTTTTGAACCCTCTGTCAGAATGAGTACTTCCAATGAAACCATCAAGGGTACGGCGGTGGTCGCTGCAAGCTCGAATTGTCGTTCTGACCGGGTTCATCACAACCTCGGTCCTGGTACTCATGGCCTGGCTTACGGCTGACCGTTCAGCTATCGAGGTTGAGCGGGTGATGTCCGACCGGAGCCTCCAGGCGCTGCAGCGCTTCACGAGCCAACTTCAGCAGGTACCCGAAGCGGCCATACCGTTTGACATCATCCTCCAGGTCCGGGAGATGCTTGAACTCGAGCCGAGCATCGAGCGGATCGATATCTTTGCAGCCAACGAAGATGGGCTCGAACTGATCGCCACCAGTTCCGCGCGGAGCATCCGCGAGCCAATCGCCGGGGAGCGGCAGGCCCTGACCGAGATGCGGATCCGTTCCTTTGTAGTAGAACAGGGAGACGCCCGCCTCCTCTTCAACGTCCACCCCTTTCATTTCGCGGATGGGCGCCCGGGCTTCATGACGATCATGAATTCCCTCGACCTGGTGGATTCGCTCCTGGCTACCCATTCCAGGATTGGACTGTTCCTGATGGCAATCACCATCGTTCTCCTGGTCGGGGGTATCGCCTGGCTCTTCCAGACCAGCGTCACCCGAAACGTGGACGAGTTGACCGGCGTCATGGAACACTTCGCGAAAGGGCAGTCGGATGCGAGGGCGGTCGAGAACTACCCCGCCGAGTTCAGCGCCCTGGCGTCCCGGCTGAATGAAATGCTGGGAGAGATCGAACGGCTGAACCGGCACATGCAGGAACAGATCGATGCCGCGACCGCAGAGCTTGAAACCCGGAATCAGCAACTGGAGTTGATCAACCTCGAACTACTCGAAGCACAGAAGCGCCGGCTCCAGGCGGAGCGGTTGGCTCTCGTCGGCCAGTTGACGGCCTCGTTCGCGCACGATATCGGGTCTCCGCTGGGGGCTGTCTCCACCCATCTCCAGTTGATCCTCGAGGACGACGATTTGAGTGAGGACGCGAGGAAACGTCTCAAGCTAGCGACCGACCAGATCGACCGCGTCTGCGGGATCGTGGAAAGTCTCCTCTCGACGACCCGGGCAAGGTCCAAGAAAGAGCAGATCGACATCCGGACATCGATCGACAAGGTTGTGCAGTTGCTGGCCCCGTCTCTTGCCCAGCGCCATATTTCCTGCGGGGTGGACATGGAGTCCGAAAACGGGGACGTCCTGGTTCGAGGGGACCCGAACCAGCTCCAGCAAGTCTTTTTGAACCTCTTGAACAACGCCCTCGACGCGGTCAAGCCGGGCGGACACATCAAGGTCCTTGTGGACACTCCCAAGCCTGAGCTGCCCGGTGAAGCCGCCAAGCTGCGGGTTGAGGTTCAGGATGACGGTGTCGGCATCCCTCAGGAGAACCTGGAGTCGATTTTCGAACCCTTCTTCACGAGTAAGCAAGAGGTCGAGGGCACCGGACTGGGGCTGGCAGTGAGCCAGGAAATCGTCCGCCGGCATGGTGGAAGGATATCGGTTGAGAGCAAAGTGGGCGAAGGAACACGGTTTACGGTTCTGCTGCCCTTGATTTCCGGCACAAACCACGGTAATGGGATTGGGTGAGTTTGACAATGAAGGATGTGACTGACGCAAAGATCCTCGTGATCGATGATGACCGTTCTGCTCTCGAATCGCTTTCCGATGTCCTGCGCCGGGAAGAGTACGAGGTTCAGCCTACGACGAGCAGCCGCGAGGCACTCTTCCTGATTCAGGAAGGAGGCCAGGGATTCGACCTGGTTATGACCGACCTTCGGATGAAGGAGGCCAGTGGGTTGGAAGTACTCCACAAGGTCCGCGCCCAAATGCCGGGTGTCCCGGTCATCATCTTGACGGCCTTCGCCGACATGGAAAGCGCGGTCGAGGCGATCAATCAGGGAGCGTTCGACTACCTGAGCAAGCCGTTCAAACTGGACCACCTCCGCCTCGTGGTCCGACGCGCTCTTGAGCAGAGTTTTGTTCACCGTGAGAACGTGAAGCTGAAGTCGGAACTCGAGACCCAGGAGGCCCAGTCGGGAATCGTTGGGAGAAGTCCCGAGATGGTCGAGGTCTACAAAATGATCGCCCGGGTGGCCCCTTTGCCGACTACGGTACTGATCCAGGGCGAAAGCGGCACAGGAAAAGAACTGGTCGCGCGCATGGTCCATCACTTGAGCAAGCGAAGCGGAGCCTTTCGGGCGGTAAACTGCGGGGCCCTCGCGGAGAGCTTGCTGGAAAGCGAGCTCTTCGGGTACGTCAAAGGTGCCTTCACAGGGGCATCGGCGCCGAAAAAAGGCGTCTTCGAGGCTGCTAATCGAGGCACCTGTTTTCTGGACGAAATCGGGGACACGAGTGCGGCTCTTCAGATGAAGCTTCTTCGCGTGCTGGAGGAGCGGGAGGTTCTGCCGGTCGGAGCAACCGAAACAGTCCCGGTTGACGTGAGGATCGTTTCGGCGACCAACCGGCCATTGCCGGACCTCGTGGAAGAAAAGGCGTTTCGGGAAGATCTTTTCTATCGCCTCAAGGTCGTGACTATCGAACTGCCTCCCTTGAGGGAACGTCGCGGGGACCTGCCTTTGCTCCTGGACCACTTCGTGCGGCACTTTGCCGCGGTCGCAGCCAAGTCAATCGCGGTCGCAGATGCGGTCTACCGGTTGCTCGCCTCTTACTCCTGGCCGGGCAACGTGCGGGAGTTGGAGAACGCGGTTGAGCGTGCCATCGCGCTCAACCGCAGCGGAGTCCTGACGCCGGACGATTTCCCGGACGAGATTCGGAATGGATCATCCGAGAGCGTTGCAGGAAAGGAACCGTCCGGACCGATTATCTACAAGAGCCTTGCTGAAAAGGAACTGGAATACGTGCAGAGGGTTCTGGCATCGCAGGATGGCAACGTCACGCGCGCTGCCGAGGTCCTGGGAATTGACCGCCGGACGATTTACCGGATCCTTGAGAGACACGGTGTGGAGAAAGAAAAGTAGTCGCGGGATTCGAGCCGGATGTCGCTCGCGTTGCCTTGAAGCTTACCGTGTGCCCACATACAATCTAACAATAAGTGTCTGTAGAAAAACAGTTTGGACGGCCCGCTCGAGATCTGGACCGAAGCGATCTGGTGCTGGGAGGGCGTTGCCGATTTGGAGGAAGTGATGAGCGACTACCACGAGCCCGTAGATCAAATGAGCGAAGAGAATCGCAATTTTGTCAGGGCCCTGAGGAGCCTGATCGAGGAAATTGACGCGGTCGACTGGTACCAGCAGCGAATCGCCGTTTCGGAGAACGCGGAATTGAAGGCAATCCTTGCCCATAACCGGGATGAGGAGATGGAACATGCCTGCATGACGCTCGAATGGTTGAGGCGGAATATGCCGGGCTGGGACGAGAAACTGAGAACCTATCTTTTCAGCGAAGGCGACATCACGATGCTCGAGAAGGAATCAGAAGGAGAGGGAACTCGTGGCGACCTGGCAATTGGAAGTCTTCGAGGGACCGGTCGCAGTTGACATCCGGGGAGACCCGATCACGAAAAGGAGTTGAGCATGGATCTACTACGAAGAGGACTTGCCCCGATTGCCGACGAGGCTTGGGATCAGATTGAAACGACCGCAAAGCGGACCTTGCAAGCTTGCCTCTCAGCGCGCCGCGTTGTCGATATCGAAGGCCCCAAGGGATGGGAGCACTCGGCCGTGAATTTGGGCAGGCTCGAGAAGACCCGGCAGGAGGCAGGAGAGGTTGGGTACGGGATTCGAGCGGTCCTCCCGCTAATCGAATCCCGGATCATGTTCAGTCTCGACTGTTGGGAACTGGACAACGCTTCCCGAGGAGCCGGCGCGGTCGATTTGGGTCCGCTGGAAGAGGCGGCTCGAAAGATCGCAATGTTCGAGGAATCGGCCATCTACAAGGGTTTCTCTCCAGGGGGAATCAAGGGCCTGAAGGAAAGTGCCGGCCACAAGGCTCTGAAGTTTTCCGGTGAACCCGGTAACTTGCTCGAAACGGTGGCCCGGGGACTGACAGAGTTCACCCACTCCGCCGTCGAGGGGCCTTATGTTCTTCTCGCCGGCTCGAAGCTCTGGCAGGCGATATCGGAGCACGACCAGTGCTATCCGCTGAGGACGCAACTGGAGCGACTGTTGGCCAGTTCTCTGATTCTGAACCCGTTCGTGGAGGAATCCTTCCTGATCTCACTGCGTGGCGGAGACATGAAGCTGACCCTGGGACAGGACTTTGCTGTTGGCTACCACTCGCACACGACTGAGAAAGTGGAGCTCTACCTGACGGAGAGTTTCACCTTCCAGGTATTGGATGGCGCAGCGATTATCCCGGTCATCTGGCAGAAAAAGTGAGTCGGGCCTGGGCAGGATGAACATTTGATGCCCAGCCTCCGTAGTCATTACTGCGAATGGAGGTTGCGGAATGGTTAAGTTCTTACTCTGGTGCATTTTATTCATCCTGTCCTGGCCATTGGCAATCCTGGCGCTGATCCTGTATCCGCTGGTCTGGTTGATTCTGCTTCCGTTTCGTATCGTCGGGATCACGGTCAGCGCCGTGCTCGATCTGGTCTGGGCCATTGTCACGACGCCGGCCCGCCTGATTCGGAAAGTGGCCTGAGGGCCTGGAAATGCCGGTTGGAATGCCGAGTGATGGCTGTCAGCGAGTGGTGGCTGGGCTGATTCTGCCTTTCTTTTGGATCCTTGTCCCCGCTTACGCTAGTAGTGAAAGTCTGCTCTTCGAGACCGAGGAACTTCAGGTCCGCGAAGGCTCCGAAAGACAGTGCGTCCAGGTTGGACTCTTTCTGACCTACCGGGGCCCCGAACCCATGGCTTGGTCCGTGCTGAATATGACCCTGAGCTACCGGGGTCGCGAAGGGGTCCTGTACCGTCATCCTTTTGTTCGAATTTCCGACTTTTCCGGTCCGGTCGTGGGGCTCAGCGAGACTCCTGTGGCCCTCCCGAGTCACTCCGCGGATGCCTTCAATGGGGAGCGGGTACGGATTATCAATTCAAGGGTCCTGGGCAGGGACCGGGAACTGCTCTTTGCCCAGGGCGACTCGCAAGTTGTCTCCATCACCGAGTCGGTCAACCCGGCAACCTCCCGGCTCGAGCTCCAGGCCGTGGGCAGCCCCTTGCTGTTCAGGACATCCCCAAATGAGCGGCTGCTGGTTGCCGTGATCAGCTTTCCGGTCGCTCCAGGCAATAGTGGACGCGTTGGGATCATCTTTGTACCGGACGATGTCGTGAAGGACGGAAACAGCCTCATCGGAGTTGATGGAAGAGTACTGTCTGCGCATCTCCTTGATGGCTTCATCGATATTGTCGATTCGCCCCTCGAACATGAGGCGATCAACCTGGGTGCGGCGATCCTGCTGTTGCTGGGCGTCACCGGGGCTTTCCTCGTGATTCAACGAGATCTCTGCCGCCCATGGTCTCGACGGAGGAAGGTCGGCGCTTTACTCCTTGTCGAAGCTGTCGGCCTCGGTGTGCTCCTTTACCTGGGCCGGTCGGAATCTGGGAGCGGCTTCGAGAGCAGCCAGGCGGCTGGCGAGGCCGAAAACAGGCTTGCCTACGGGCCGGCGAGTCCTTTCCAGTTTGAGAGCAACGGAATCAAGATTCCAGGAGCTTACCGCTTCGAGCGACGACTGAACCAGTTTGACTTGAAGGCCGCGGCTGACTACCTCGAGGCCGGCTTCGACGCCTGGGATCAACAGTACCGGTGCGTTGGATGTCACACCTCCGGAGTGTATTTCCTGGTTCGTCCTATGCTGACGAGCCTGGGACCGCCGACGCAGTCGCGCCGTGACCTGGCGGTAGCGTCACTGGAGGAACTGGAGAGCCGCCGCCTGGAAGTCGCACTGAAGTCGGGCCATCGTTCGGCCCAGGTGATCTACCTTGCCGCGGGCCTCTCCGCGTGGGACCGATTTGTGGGAAACGGCTGCTCTCCTGAAACTGTGCGGGCCAACGATTTGATGTTTCGACTCCAGGACGCGGATGGAGGATGGTCACTTCCCCGGTGCTGGCCTCCGTTGCAGTCGAGCCGGGTTCAGTTGGCGTCGGTTGCAGCAATGGCGGCCGGGTTGGCCTCGGCGTCGGGACTCGATGGAGGGTCGGATGCTCGAAAAGAAGGAGTCAATCGTTTAATCGGGTTCCTTCGAACGGTTCCCCGAACTCTCGATTATGATCGTGTCTGGCTGCTCTGGGCCGATTCGCTACTGGGCGGTGTTCTGGAGGCTGGAGCGCGACGAGAGATATCCCGAATGATCTTTGACCGGCAGCACTCCGACGGGGGGTGGTCGCTCCGGGAATTTGGCACCGCTGATGGCTGGGGCGACGGGAGCAGAAGGGACCGGCTCGTCTCGGAGCCGGACTTCTACTTGCCCGCGAGTGACGGCCACATGACCGGTCTCGCGGTCATAGCGCTTGTTGAGTCCGGAATTCCTGTCGAAGACGAGAGGATCCAACGGGCAAGGCAGTGGATTGAGAAGAATCAACGGGCCAGCGGACGTTGGTGGACTTCATCCCTGAATACCGAGAATCTCCACCTGATCACCTACAGCGGAACCTGTTTCTGCCTGCTGTCGCTCTCCAGGACCGGGGGACTGCTACGTCCCGAACCCTAAGTCGGGCAGCTCTCCGAACTTGTCCCTGCCACGTCGGGTGCGACCAATCGTGCCGAAATCTCACGTCAGACTGAGACAGATTTGTGCCCCAGACCGCAGCGTGAATACTTTGGCACTGATATTGAGTGCCTCTAGAGGTTTCGTCAAACAACGGTAGCTACGGGAGTGACGGGATTCTTCGTCGCGATTCCAGGAAAGTGGAAGGGATCTTGCAGTCAACTCCTGGCAGACGTACATTAACCATAGCAACTGGAATCAAGGAGTAAGCGTCAGAAGAAGGGTGGCGACAACATGCGGAACTGTCCCATGAGGGCGCAATCCCAGGCCTCACCGCATAGCTCAGGCAGGAGACAAGGAAGGGCGCAATGAAGACCATTATTTTGACTTTGTTGACGGTGGGCGTGATTGGACTGGGAACAGGCCTCTATCTCTTTTTTGGCGGGTATGACGTGGCGGCCACGGTTCCGCACTGGGGTGTCGTGAAATGGGTTCTCGATGGGACGATGGACCACTCCGTCGAGGCCCACTCGGCGCAGGTGAAAGTACCTGCTTTGAGTGACAAGGCTATGATCCGGGAAGGCGCGCAAGAATATCACGAAATGTGTGAAACCTGCCACGGTGGACCGGGTAGGGAGGCCTCCGCAATTGGAAAGGGCCTTTACCCGCAACCCCCGAACCTCATCGAGTCGGCACGCAAGATGAGCCCTGCAGAGATATTCTGGGTCGCCAAGAATGGAATCAAGATGACCGGAATGCCGTCGTTCGGCAAGACTCACGACGATGCCGAACTCTGGGAGATCGTCGCCTTTGTTGCTGATCTCCCGGTGCTTTCAAGCGGTGATTACCAGTCCATGCTGCAGCCGGCACATGAGCCCGAGCCGGCGGGAGAGGCCGCTTCGGATTAAGGGGCAGATCGCCTGAGGGTGTCACCGTAGGCGCGAATCACCACCTGAGCTTCTTCGAAGTTCACGGGTTGGCTCCCTTCTGCTTTAATTGCTGGCCTTCTGCGACATTATTCGAGTCGATCACGAGCGGAAGTTTGCCGGGGTTCGCAGATCTGTTACTGTGTCGCAATGCAAATTCGAAAGGTCGACCTTCCCGAGGTTCCCGGCGGGCTTTTCCTGTCGGATCTTCCCGGGCGGGATGGTTCCTTTGAGCTGGATCGTGCTGAGATTGTGAAGCATGGGATCGGCACGGTTGTCTGTCTGGCCACGGCTGAGGAATTAAAATCGGGCTCGCCAGACTATTTCGAAGAGATCAACAACGGAAACCTGTCCTGGAAACAAGTTGCCCTCGCCATGAACGACGGCGCAGCAATGGGAAATCTTCAGAGTGTTCTCAGCGCTATCGAGGACTCGGTTCGAGCACTCAGGGCGGGAGAGAACCTGCTCGTTCACTGCCTTGGCGGAATTGGGAGAACAGGTACCTTTGGGATCGGTGTTCTCATCGGGATCGGGTTGGACGTTCTGGAAGCGTCGGTTCGTGTGACCGATGCCGAGGCCGGACCTGAAAGCGGAGTGCAGGAGGCCCTGATCGAGCAAATCGTTCAGGCCAGAGTCTGAGGGGGCAGCCACTCGATGTCGGTCACATTCGGATTCACGGAGTTCTGGGCCTGGTTGGTTGCACATCCGAACTGCATTCTCAGGGTCGGAACACCCGAAATGGTCTTCTATGACGAGGAAGACTTTCACTGGCATTTCGGAGAGCTCGAGGGAACTCTCGTGGTCCAGGTTATGCGGGGTAAACGGGTGATCGGCGAGTTGTTCGTCGAACCCGAGCGAGGCACCTACGTCCAGGAAGTCCCCCAGGAAGTCGAGGGAGAGTACGTTTTCGAAGTCATAGCCGAGACCCCTGCAGAGCAATACCCGGCGTACATCTTTGTGCTTTCACACGGTTTTGAACCGGAGGACACAATTCCCCGGCGGCGCGTGCATTGAATATGGTCCTGGAACGAGAGCGGCGTTTGGTCATAGGGCTGGACGGTGGCGGAACCAAGACGGTCTGTCTGGTGGCGAACCTCGACGGAAAGCCGCTGGGACGCGGACTGGGGGGGCCGTCCAACTACCTTTCCGAGGGACTGGACCGGGCGCGAAAGTCGATTGAAGACGCAATCCTGGGGGCTCTCGAATCGGCAGGGGCCGACCGCGGGGACATCGCCTGTCTTTGTGCCGGGCTGGCCGGAGTGTCACGCCCCCGTGACCACGAGACGATGCGTGCGACCCTGCAGCGAATTCTCATTGTTCCTGAGTTGATCCTCGAAACGGATGGGGTGATCGCCCTCGTCGGGGGAACCGGGGGTCGAGCGGGAGTGATTGTCGCCTCAGGAACCGGTTCGGTGGCCTTTGGAATCGATCCGGCTGGAAGGAGGGCCCGGTCCGGGGGATGGGGCTTCATCCTTGGAGATGAGGGCAGCGGGTACGACATTGCGCGCCGAGGGATGATAGCCGCTTTGCGCGAGTACGATGGGAGAGGGGAAACAACCGTAATTCGTCGAAAGATCGGCGAGGTGCTTGAACTGAAGAGTACCGAGGATCTGATTCCCCTCCTCTATGCCAACCCGTTGAGCCCGGGCCGGGTCGCAGCTTTGTATCCTCTTGTCCTGGATGCCGCTGATGAAGGCGACTCGGTGGCCCTGCGGTTGATCAACAATTCAGCAGCCGCGCTGGCAGAAATGGGAGTTGCGACGGCCCGGAAACTGGATTTCAGTGGAACTCGGATGCTGGTCACGACCGCGGGTGGAGTGTTCCGCGGGCAGAACCTGCGGAAGGCTTTCATAGCCGAAATGGCCAGGCAGATGCCGGAAGCCGAGGTGATCGAGCCTGCCGGAAGGGCGGAAGAAGGAGCCGTCATGATGGCGGCAGCCCGCGTCAGAGGCGAAAGGTCATTCACGGACCTGATCACACCCGCGGAGCCAACCTGATCCTCCGGTCAGCCTCCTATTGAGAGACTTTACCAGACGCAAGCGGTTTTTGGGTTTCCGCGAACGCAAACTGGCCGGACCGGTCCGAATCTTGAGGCTGATGCAGTCCCCGAACAGCTATACTTTTCGTACGTGAAACCCAAGACCCGATCAGCCCTCCTGGGATTCCTTCCGCATCTGTTCCCCGGCTCGAGGTCGCAGATGGAAACGAACCGAGCCGCCGGCCGCGAGTTCCCGGATGCGCCCCCGGTAGGCGACTTTGATTGGCTGATTGGAAACCGGGCAGCTGGTCACGGAGAGATACTTCCGGGTGATCTCGATGGCCAGCTTGTGACGCCGGTACCAGACCTTCAGGGAGAGTGCCTCGAGACTGTCGGGCAGGACCGGGTCGAAGTGGAGAATTCCGCCTCTCTGCTCCAGACCCGTATAGCACCGGTGAATCAGGTCAACGGTTCCGGCCATTGCGCCGGTGTGGATGCCCTCAGGGGTCGTGCCGCCCTGGATGTCACGAAAATCGCTGTCAAGAGACTCCTGAAACAGGTGCCAGGATGCCGCCCGGTCGAGGCGGGCGAGAAGCCAACTGTGAACGGCCCGACTCAGGGACGATCCTTCGCTCGAACGCGCCAGGTAGTACTGGATATTCTTCGGGATCAGGGATGTGTCGAAAGCATATCCCATGTGCTCGAGCAGGAGCTGAAGTTCGTCGGCCGAAAACAGGAAGAAGAGCATCAGAACGTCCGGCTGCTTCGAGGCCTTGTATCGGTTGGGACTATCGCCCTCCGACTCCAGAATTCGATCGAGACGCTGGATGTCTCCGTACCGTTCGCGATAGCCGTCCCAATCGAATTCCTCCAAATCGTCATAGCCCTCGAACTGGCTGATGATGCCGTCGTCGTGGAAGACTACGCGGAGTTTACGACTGATCGCGTCCCAGCGGTCCAGTTCAGCGTCCGTGATGTCCAGTTTGTCGTAGATCTGTGTTCTCCGAACTTCGGAGAGCCGTTCCATGAGGTCCTGGGTACACTGAATGAGCCAGGATGCCATCACGTTGGTGTAGGCGTTGTTGTCAATTCCTCCTTCTTTCGACGGGTCCGCATCTGGGTAGGCGGTGTGGAACTCATCAGGACCCATAACCGATTTGATCTCATAGCGGTCGAGTTCCTGGTTATAGGTCGCGATGCTGGCCCAGAAACGGGTTATTTCGAGCATCATCTCAGCCCCGTAGAATTCGAGGAACTGATAGTCCTCGGTGGATTCGAGGTAGCGCCAGATGTTGTAGGCGATGGCTAGGTTGACGTGTCGTTGCCGGTAGGTATTGTCGGGAAGCCACCTTCCGGATTCGGGATTGAGGTGAACCACCTGGCTCTCCTCACGTCCACTGCTTCCGCTTTGCCAGGGGAACATCGCACCGGAAAAACCTGCGTCCGCGGCAAGCTTCCTGGCCATGGGAAGCCTCCGCGTGCGGTATTTGAGCAACGAGCGCGTCAGCATTGGGAGGCGAAGGTTGAGAAACGGGAAGATGAACAGTTCGTCCCAAAAGATGTGTCCGCGATAGGCTTCACCGTGCCACCCTCGGGCAGGGAAACCCACATCGAGATCGGCGCTGTGCAAAGAAATCGTTTGCATCAGGTGGAATACGTAGAGCCGAAGCTTGAGGCTGGTCTGATTTCCGTCTCGGACGGTCAGCTGAAAGTCACAGTCCTGCCAGAGTTGATGCCATGCCTGTCGATGGGAGACGTAGAGGGCGGTAAATCCCGGGGCCTCCGCAAGAGTTTTCACCGCATCATGAACGGCCTCGCAGCCCGCACGATCTCTTGACGTGTGCAGCGAAAGGATCTTCTCGATCCGAACCGATGTTCCAGTTTCGACTCGGACTTGAAGATGCTGGTCAACTCTCCGTTGTTCTCGTTCCGTGGATCGCTTAGAGTCAATCGGTCCGGTACAGGAAAAGACCCGAGTTCGGACCGCCTCGGCTACCTCGAGCCGGGATTGGACCGTCCGGCAGTGAAGCAGGACCGTGTCCTCGCTGACTTCCTGCGTCTCCAGGACCTCCAGGTGTCGCTGATTCAGATCGCGGTATCGCTCGACACCGTCGTTGATGATGTCACCATCGATCCCAGACCGCACCTCGAGTATACCGCTCCAGTTCTCGGGCTGGATTCGGACCTCAAGTCCGGCCAGGTGGGGATCATCCATGCTCACTAGCCGACGTTCGAGCCAGGAGGTCACGCGGCCTTCGTCATCCTTGAACCGGATCGCCCTCCGCAGGATCCCCTCCTTGAGATCGAGTGCCTGAATGAACGAAACCAGGTGGGCCCGGTCGATTTCGAACCAGTCCCCGTTCTCGATCCGAACCGACAGGCAGAGCCAGTTGGGGAAGTTGACGAGGTCTTCGTTCTCGATCTCACGACCGGAAACCTCTGTGGTGAGACGATTGTAGCCGCCCGCGAGGTAGGTTCCGGGATAGTGAGCACTGTTGTTGGAGGAGTCGGGTGAAGCCGCCCGAGTCACCATGTAGCCATTTCCGAGGGAGCAGAGGGTCTCGCGAAGGCCCTCTGCTTCCGGCTGGTACTCGTCATAGACCATTTTCCACTGGCTGCCCGCTCGGGCCGAGTGCTGAAAGCGTCCGAGGAATTCTTCGACTGCGTCGACATCGTCCAGAGTGTAACCGGCTTTGGTCTCCTCACCGCCGCCGACGCGGATTCCCGCACCCCACCCCTTAACGACTGCGAACGCGTCTTCATCCGTTGTGTCGTCCCCGATGTAAATCGGGAAGATGTCGTCCTGTTCCAGATCCATCATGGAGGCAATCTTGACGAGAGCTTTTCCCTTGTCCCAATCGATCGTTGGGCGCAGTTCAAAGACCTTCTTTCCGCCCGTTTTTCGCAGGCCGCACTCGGTGACTACGGAATCGACGGTATTCTCGACTTCGGGGACGGCATCGGCATGGGCCCGCCGGAAGTGGACGGCGACGGCGTAGCGCTTCCGCTCAACCTGTACCCCATCGAGTTTTTCCAACCGTTGGGAAAGGCTCTGCTCCGCTTTGTCGAGGGCTTCCAGGGAAGACTGGGCATCCGGATGCTCCCAGTCATCGATTCGGGCCCCGCAGATCTGAAACCCGTGACTGCCGGCATAGGTGACACCCTCGATTCCAACCCTATCTCTCAGGTCGTTAAGATCGCGGCCGCTCACGATGGCAACCGGGAACTCCCAGGCAAGCCGTTCCAGCATTAAGCGCATTTCGGGGGAGAGAACGGCATCTTCAGGCCGCCTGACAATCGGGGTCAAGGTTCCGTCGTAGTCGAGGAAAATGACCGGACTCCGTTCACCCATCGCCGCCAGAAAATCTTCGCCCGAAGGGGCGTCCTTAGCGGAGATGTGATGGACGGTGGGTCCCGGTTCGACAGAAGAAATCACTACCCCGTCGAGGCTGCCCGAAGCGACCCAGTCAGCGCCCTTCTTGCGAAGTGCCTGGGGATGGCCACTTCTGGCCAGGCCGATCACAAATGCAAAGTTTCCGGTGCGACCGGCCTGCACCCCGGCTTCAGCGTCCTCTACAACCACACAACGCCTGGGGGCACACGTCAGGCGGCGGGCGGCTTCGACGAAGATGTCAGGCGCCGGCTTCCCGTCGAGTCCCATCTCCTTCATGACCACGCCGTCAACGCGAACCTCGAAAAGGCCGGCTACACCGGCTGCCCGAAGGACCTGCTCGGCATTTTCACTTGCTGAAATCACGGCAATCCGGAGCCCCGCGTCTTTCGCTCGGCTAATGAACCTGACCGTGTCGGAAAAAGGTTCGACGGGCTCCTCCTCGAGCAGTTCCCTAAAGCGCCGGTTTTTGCGATTTCCAAGGCCGTGAATCGTCTTTTCCGACGGAGGGTCGTCGTCCGATCCCTCGGGCAGGTCAATACCTCGGGAGTCCAGGAAGCTGCGGACCCCGTCGTAACGGGGTTTGCCGTCAACATAGTGGCGATAGTCTTCTGAGGAAAAGGGGAGCTGGTCCGAGTCCAACTCCTGGAGAAATGTGTTGAAGGTTTCAGTCCACGCCCGGGAGTGAATAGTCGCGGTATTTGTGATCACACCGTCCATATCCAGAATTACGGCATCGATGGTGTCGCTTCTGAGTTCAATTTTCGTTCGGTTCATCTGAGTGCACCGTCTCGGGTCAAGTGCCCGGCGCATAGGTCCGCGCAGCATTTAGTTTTCATGTGGAGCTCATTATCAATTTAACCTCTCCGCAATCAGGGGGAAACCGCTCTTCGTCAATTTGTTCTGTAGCACTAACTGCTACGTGGATACATCGATCGCTACGTCAGCTTCAACGTTCTAGCGATTGGCGTTGCGGTCGTGAGTAGCCAAACTGGGGAGCAGTAGTTCTGTTCTGAAAAATGGAAGGCCTTAGCGGCACGTTCTCTTTGCTGCGCGAGTTGTTGCATGGCGCCGTTCGCCTCCCTGGAACTCGAAAAATGAATTAACCGCATATCGATAGAAGAAAGGATTCAGAGATTCATCATGTTGGACAATAAATCAGAGTTGGTTTTGTTGGTCTCGGGCGCCGCTGTTGTTGGTGCCGCGCTCGGAATACTCTTTGCTCCCCAGTCTGGAACGAAGACGAGGAAAGACCTTCGCAGGGTTACGGGTGACTTTGGCGATCAGGCAAAGGAATTCCGGGACGATCTGAAGGACCGGATAGAAGACTGGGTCGATTCCTATTCAAGATGGAGCCGAAAACAGCCTGAAAAGGAGAACGAACTTCGCAAGGCTTTGCTCGATACCCTCGAGAGTAGTCGGAACCTGATTTCGGATCGAATCCGGAAGCTCGAAAAGGCCGTCCGGACCTAGCGATTGCAGGGCTCAGCCCGTCAGCACGAGTTCGAAGGGCAACCGTGTCAGGGTATAGAATGCCCTGGTCCGGCCGCTCTCCTCGCTGAGATTCAAGTCCGTCGCAATCCAGTCACGGGAGAGATAATGTTCGAGAATCTCCCGCAAGCCAACCCGCCATCTACGCGCTGACTCCGGGTTCGAACTGCGCACTGTTTGAAAGTCGGTCGGGATCTCCAGCGCCAGTTCCGAAGCATCGAGCGTTGGATTCCAATCCACCAGTTCGATCAAACCGTCCCCTGGTCCGTCGCCCGGGCGGCAGTTGTTTACGACGACGCCAGGCAACGGCCGGCTCGATTTCGGACCATGAATTCGATTCGAAACGTGAGGCGAGTCCAGGGGCCACTCCGCCCAGAGCCGGTCCGACTGATCCCCTGAGCCGAATTTGCTTCCCAAATGTCCGTAGTAGTGGGGCCGAAATTGGCGGCAGACCGCTCCGAGTAGTCCCAGATTCAAGCGCGCGTTGGCGGCCCGAAGCGGGTCAAAAGTCCATCGCATCAGCAGGAGATCGTTGGAAAGTGCATAACTTCGCTGGTGGAGCTTGATCGAAAAGCCGACGCCGCGGCGGCGGAAACCCGGCCGGACACCCACCAGTTGGCTGTGCAGGTACGGAGTCGAGCCCTCGGGCGTGCGCCCGAGCCAGGCCAGGCTGAAGCCTGCCCTTTCTCCCGCGACTGTGGCGAGGGACACCAGTCCGCCGCTCTCGGAGAGGGCAAACAGGGCACGAGCCGGGTATGGAGGGTCGGCGCCGGGTTCTCCGTATCCCCAGATTTCCCGCT
The DNA here is from genome assembly GCA_963777605.1 of uncultured Acidobacteriota bacterium. Taxonomy (GTDB): domain Bacteria; phylum Acidobacteriota; class UBA6911; order RPQK01; family JAPXNP01; genus CAVZRV01. The sequence continues at coordinate 86,268 of CAVZRV010000010.1, read as the reverse complement.
GGAGTTCTTCCAGGCCCAGCATGTCATCGGGGGCCGAAAGCTGGGTAACCGTCACCTCTGCAAAGCGTGTCTCAAGTTTCATGAGCTCAGGACTGCTATGATCGCACATGGTTCACCATCCCGGGACATGGAAGGACTTGGCCTCTGATAGTACCCGATTGGGCGTGCTTCCGAGCCTTGTCAAGGGAGATTCCGAACAAGGGAATGAGACTATGGATTTTGCCGAACGAATGGATCGCCTCGGAACCGAAACTGCTTTCGAAGTCTTGGCCGCTGCCAAGGCGCTTGAAAAAGATGGGCGGAAGATCCTTCACCTGGAGATCGGAGAACCTGATTTTCCAACTGCCGACTTCATCGTGGAAGCGGCGGTGCAGGCTTTACGGGACGGCTGGCATCACTACGTTCCCGCACCGGGGATTCCGGACCTCCGGGAGGCGATTGCCGAGCATGTCTCCGAGACGCGCAAGATCCCGGTGTCGCCCGACGAGGTCGTGGTTACCCCGGGAGCCAAGCCGATCATTTTCTTTACTCTCCTGGCGCTGGCGGAACCGGGAGTCGAGGTGATCTATCCCAATCCGGGATTTCCGATCTACGAGTCGATGATCCGTTTTGTAGGAGCCACGCCGGTGCCGGCACCACTCCGGGAAGAACTGGACTTCCGCATGGACCTTGGGGACGTTCGGGAAAAGATCACCGATCGAACCCGACTGATCATTCTCAACTCCCCGAGTAATCCGACCGGTTCCATCTTGACGCGCGACGATTTGGCCGAACTGGCCGTGGACTGTCTGGGCCGGAATCTGACGGTCCTGTCCGACGAGATTTACAGCCGCCTTCTCTATGAGGAGCCCCACTCGAGCATCGCGTCGGTCCCGGGTATGAAAGACCGGACGATAATCCTGGACGGCTTCTCGAAGACCTACGCGATGACAGGCTGGCGGTTGGGCTACGGGGTGATGCCACGGGCGCTGGCGCAGGCAGTGACGAAACTGATGATCAATTCGAATTCGTGCACGGCTGCGTTCACCCAGAAGGCGGGCGTTGCTGCACTGCGGGGCGAGCAGTCGGCCTGTAGGACCATGCTGGAGACCTTTCGAAGCCGTCGGGACCGGGTGGTTCCGATGCTGAACGCGATTGACGGCATCACGTGTCGAACGCCGCGAGGGGCATTCTACGCGTTTCCCTCGGTGCGCAGTACCGGGATGCCGGCATTACAGCTCCAACGCCTTTTACTCAGGGAGGCGGGAGTTGCGCTTCTTTCGGGCACGTCGTTTGGGAGGTATGGCGAGGGTTTCATCAGAATCTCCTACGCCACATCGATGGAGGTTTTGGAAGAGGGGATCGGGCGAATTTCCGACACCATTTCGGGGTTCATGGCCGGGAAGAGCAATCTGACCGAGGGTTAGGAGATCAGCAGCAGCATGACGAGTAGACGGATTTTTGCCACCTGCAATATTGGGGAGAAAGCCCTCGACCGACTGTCCGACCTCGGGTACGAACTCGAGGTCTACGAACACCTCCAACCCCCGCCGAAGTCCCTCATCCTCGAACAGGTCCGATCGGGCATCGACGGGTTGATCACCACGTTGAGGGATCAGATCGATGAAGAGGTTTTCGCTGCCGGGAAGGGGACCCTCAAGGTTGTCGCCCAGGATGCCGTGGGATTCGACAACATCGATCGTGAGGCCGCGAACCGGTATCGGATCCCCTTCACGAACACGGCCGAGGTTCTGACCCACGCAACGGCGGAATTTGCCTTCTTTCTCCTTGGGGCAGCAGCCCGAAAGCTTGAGGCGAGCGAGCGCATGGTGAGGGAGCAGACCTGGAAGACCTGGCATCCATTTCTGCCGATGCTGGGAGATGAGGTGACCGGGAAGACCGTAGCCGTGATCGGTACCGGGAGAATCGGGAAGGCGTTCGCTCTCAAGTGCACCGGATTCGAGATGAATATCCTCGGTTGCGACGAACACCCTGATCCGGCCCTCGCAAAATCTGTGGAGGCAATCCGGACCGCCCAGGCCGGCTTGAGTCGCGGCGGGTGCTCTTTCCGATATGTTTCCTTCGCTGAGGCGATCGCGTCCGCCGACTTTGTGAGCCTCCATGTTCCCCTGAGCAACAGGACGCGTCATCTGATCGACGAGAAGGCCCTGCGCTCCATGAAGCGAACGGCCTACCTGATCAACACTTCCCGGGGACCGGTCGTGGATGAATCGGCCCTTCACCGCGCGCTCACCGAAGGCTGGATCGCAGGGGCGGCCCTGGACGTTTTTGAGCGGGAGCCGCTCCCGGCCGACTCCCCACTGCGCGACCCGGGCCTGCGGGAACGGCTTCGCCTCTACCACCACTTTGCCAGCGGGACGAGGGAAACCCGCCTTTCGCCGGACCCTGCGATTGGAATGGCGGGACGTTGCGTCCAGGGGCTGATCGATGTCTTGGAGAACCGCTACGACGGAGACCTGGCCCGGATGCCCTACGTGGTCAACCGTGAAGCCTTCCGGAATGACCGGTAGCCGTTCATCGGAACCTTCCGCACGGCGGCTTCGACGACCGTGTCAAGGTGCTCTGTGTCAAGAATGGAAGTGGCTCCACGAGCGCCACGGGAACCGATTGAGCCAGTTGGGATTCGGTGGCGTGCCGACCGAAACCCTCACCATCAGTACAACCACGAACCGAGCGAGCGGCTGGACCCAGGGTGCCGAGCACAAAGAGTCGGGGGTAAGACTGCGCGCCCCGGGTATCCCGGAACAGCATCCCGCAAGGAGCCGACCGAAAGGCGTTCATAACTCCCGCGAACACGATTCCAAACCCCGTTCGGCACCACGCCACGGACGCAGGCCCGGTGTGGGCCTGCCTCTCTGTAACCTGCCGGTCCCGCGGACGACCATTCCACCAGTCCAGAGCGGCTGCCCGCGCGGTCCCTTACGTCAAGAGCGCTTGAAGCCCCTGAGAATTTCTTCCAGGCCCAGCCGAAGTACGATTGGACGACCGTGAGGGCAGGTGTAAGGGTTCTGGCAGTGGAACAGTTCGTCGAGAAGCCACTGAATTTTCTCGGGCGACAACGGAGTGTTGATCTTGATCGCGGCCCGGCAGGAAAGGGAAATCGCGATCTTCTCGCGGACCCGTCGCAGCCCCCGGCTCTCGTCCTGGTGACGCAATTCTTCGAAATCGGTGAGTTCCTCGAGGAGTTCTTCGAGCAATTTTCGGGCATCCGTGTTGCCGGCCACGGCCGGAACGCCCCGAACGACGAGGGTGCTGGATCCGAACCAGTCCACGTCGAAGCCGTTGGCATTGAGGAACCCGAGGGCCTCCTTCGCGACTGAGAGGTGCTGAGGGTCGAGGTCCAGGGTTTCGGGCACGAGCAGTTTCTGCACCGGGATCTGTTCCTCGGATCCGAGTGTTCGGAGGGCGCGGTCATAAAGGATCCGCTCGTGAGCGACGTGCTGGTCGATGACGAGAATCCCCTCACGGTCCGCCGCCACGATGAAGCTCTCCACGAACTGGCCCAACGCCACCGGCGTCGTCGGCAGGTGGTCGATCCGCGGCAACTCACGTCCGTGGGGGGACGCCCCGGAAGGGACGTAGGAGTCCGCCGGAGGTTCGCCGATAACACTGTTGCTTCTCCAGACTTCGTTGTCGGAAGCACCCGGAGAAGGGGAGAAATGACGTTCTTGGGATCCGAAGAGCGGGCTCGTTGAGGTCCGGGAAAGAAAACCTCCGATGCTGCGCGCAATCGATTCCTGGTGACCGGAAGCGCCTTCCGATCTCGATGTCTCCATGTCCCGGGCGAGGCTGCTGAGCCCGGTCCGATGGGCGGCCAGCGCGTGTTCGATGGCGCGGGTGATCGCGCGGTGGACGTCGTTTGACTTCCGAAATCGGATCTCGGCCTTTGTGGGATGGACATTGACATCGATGAGGCCGGGATCGGTTTCGATGAAGAGCACGACGACCGGATAGGCCGCCGACGGGATCAAGTCGCGGTAGGCCTGGCGAATGGCATGAGTCAAAAGCCGGTCACGGACAATGCGCCGGTTGACGAAGAGGTAGAGCCCATTGGCGTTGTTCCGCTGCTCGTGGGGCAGGGAAGCAAACCCTGCAACCTGCACTCCTTCAAAGGAATAGTCGAGTGGTGTCAGTGCGTGAACCAGGCGCTCACCGAACAATTGGAACACGCGATCAGAAAGCTGGTCAACCGGGGAGGCCTCGATCAAGTTGCGGGAGTGGTGATCGAGGCGAAACTCCAGTCCGGGAAATGCCAGCGCGTAGCAGGTGATGAGACGTGAAACATGGCTGAGTTCCGTAGAAGAAGTCTTGAGGAACTTGCGGCGGGCCGGAATATTGTAGAAGAGGTCTTCGACGACGATCTCGGTGCCCGCAGGCCACGCCACTTCACTCAGGAGTTCGCGATTGCCTCCAGCATAGTGAATCTCCGTTCCCGGCGCGAAGCCCGACTCCTGGGCTTCCCGATCGACCGTTCGCAATCGGAGCCGGGAGACCGAAGCAATCGATGGCAGCGCCTCACCACGAAATCCCAGGGTGTTGATCCGGGTAAGGTCCTCGACTGAAAAAATCTTGCTGGTCGCGTGGTGTTCGAAGGCAAGGAGCGCATCGTCCCTCGACATCCCGTAGCCGTTGTCCGAAACCCTGATGAGGCTCTTTCCGCCCTCTTCCAGGTATACCCTAACGGAACGTCCGTCGGCGTCGATTGCGTTCTCCACCAGTTCTTTGACCACCGATGCGGGCCGCTCGACGATTTCTCCGGCGGCAATCTGATGAGCCAGTACTTCCGGCAGAACGCGGACTCTTCCCACCGTACTCCTCAGAGCTTTCGGAGATTGATGTGCAGCTCGCGCAACTGTCTTTCGCTCACTGTCGAGGGAGCCGCACACATCAGGTCGATGGCCTTGGCCGTCTTCGGAAAGGCGATCACTTCACGAATCGACCGTTCCCCTGCCAGGAGCATGACGATCCGGTCGAGGCCAAGGGCGATACCACCGTGAGGAGGAGCGCCGAAATGGAGTGCCTCGAGCAGGAATCCGAAGCGTTCCTCGGCTTCGGATGATGCGATCCTCAGGGCTTCGAAGACCTGTCTCTGAATATCTTCCCGGTGAATACGAATCGAACCTCCCCCGATCTCGATGCCGTTTAAGACCACGTCATAGGCCCTCGCCTTGACCGAGCCCGGGTCGCTCTTGAGGAGTTCCAGGTCATCGTCCTTCGGAGAAGTGAAGGGATGGTGGAGTGCAACGTAGCGTTCCTCGTCGGAGTCCCACCCGAGAAGCGGGAAATCGTAGACCCAGAGAAGATCCCAGCGATTGGCGGGGATCAGCTGAAGCTGGTTGGCCAGGTGCTGGCGAAGCGCCGCCAGCGAGTCATGGACTACCTTGGAAGTCCCGGCAACCATGAGGAGGTGCTGGTCCCGCCCGAGCCCGGCCAAGGAAGCAGCTTCTTGCAACTGGCTCTCAGGGACAACTTTCGGCAGCGAACTTCGAATTCCGCCCTCAGGCTGGGTCCGAATCCACGAGAGGGCCGCCGCACCGTATTGCTTGACGAAATCAGTGAAGTTGTCGAGATCCTTGCGGGAATAGTTCTGGCCGGCAGGAACGGCGATTCCCTTGACCAGCCCACCCGCTTCGACGATCTGACGGAAGACCTGGAAGGGAGTTTCCCGGAAGGCCGATGTCACGTCGGCGAGCTCCAATCCGTACCTTGTGTCCGGCCGATCCGTGCCATAACGGGAGATAGCGTCGTCGTACTTCAGTCGGGGGAAGGCCCCATCGATCTCGATTCCGGCCACCTTGAACATCCGCTTCAAGAGCCGCTCGATTAGGTGAAAGACAGTCTCTTCAGTAGGAAAGGAAAGCTCGATATCGACCTGGGTGAATTCCGGCTGACGGTCGGCCCTGAGATCCTCGTCCCGAAAGCACCGGACGATCTGGAAGTAGCGGTCCATTCCCGCCACCATCAACAGCTGCTTGAAGAGCTGAGGGGACTGGGGCAAGGCAAAGAACTGTCCGCGGTGTACCCGGCTGGGTACCAGGTAGTCCCGGGCTCCCTCGGGCGTCGATTTGGTCAGGAACGGAGTCTCGATCTCAAGAAACCCTTCCTCATCGAGGGCGCGCCGGGTTTCCAGGCATATCTGGTGACGAAGTCGAATGTTCTTCTGCAAGGGACGCCGGCGAAGATCGAGGTACCGATATCGCAGGCGTGTTTCCTCGGAGGCTGTCACGTCCTCGTTAATGGGGAACGGAGGAGTCTGCGAGCGGTTGAGAATGCGGAATTCAGTGGCGTGGATCTCGACCGTACCGGTCCCAAGCTCGGCGTTTACCGTTTCCGGGTCGCGCTTTCTCAGGTCCCCGGTTACTGAAAGGACGAATTCGGGACGTACTTGACTGGCCTTCTCGAGACACTCGGGAACGTCGGGGCTCGCCACGACCTGAACGATGCCGCTGCGGTCACGCAGGTCAATGAAGATCAGGTTTCCAAGGTCTCTGACCCGGTCAACCCAACCCATCACCGTCAGCACATCGCCGACGTGTGCTTCTCCTACTTCTCCGCAATAACAGGTCCTTTCGAGCTCTCCTAGGTGTTCCATGGCGGTATCTCCAGAGTGAAAGTCGTCATTATACGCATTCGATCGATCGCCTTCACGGGCACTCGGAATCTTTGACTGGCTCCCGTGAGCCCAGGAGCTGGCGCAGCCGACCAAGGATCCGATTCCGGTGCGTGCCCGGCCAGTAGACCCGGCCACACTCCGGACAGACGCGAAAACGATTCTGCGTATTGTAAGTATATTCAGGAACCCGGCCGCGGATCTTCTCCGGAGCGGTCTCAACCAGCTCCCGGTTGCACTCGAGACATCTTGAGAACAGAGGCAGATCTTCAACCCGGTCCCCGGTTTTGTCCAAGACCTCGCCAAGTTGCTCCCCCAGGTGGACCTCCTTGATCAGGAACACGTGGTGCAGGGCCTTGCGTTTGGCCAGCCGGCGATCCTTCGTCAGGGCGATCCGGCCCTGGAGGTGGCACAGTTCCACCAGCCTGGCATCTTCGATAGTTCGATCGTAGGCGGTGTCGTACCCGAGAATTCGCAGCCAGCGGGCCAGGCTCCCCAGCATGACATCAGCGAAGAAACGATGTTCGGGAGATTTCACGATCTGCCCGCCAGAGAGATTTTGCCTGCTCCACCCGCTGATCCGTCCCTAGGCGATTTCGCCGATGTGGCGGAAGCGTTTGTAACGCTGGGCAATCAACTCCTCGGCCGAGAGGCTGAAGAGCGACTTCAGGTTCCTCACCAGGGCCTTCTTGAGCAAGTCCGCTGCAAGATCCCAGTCTTCGTGCGCGCCTTCCGGGGGCTCCGGAACGACCTCATCGACGACTTTGAATCGGTGGAGGTACCGTGAAGTCAGCTTGAGAGCTTCTGCTGCTTCCCGGGCGTGCTCCTGGTCCTTCCAGAGAATGGCGGAGCAGCTCTCGGGGGAGATGACCGAGTATATGGAATGCTCGAACATGAGCACGCGATTCCCGACTCCGATGGCAAGCGCACCGCCGCTGCCGCCCTCACCGAGTACCGCGACGACGATGGGAACCCTGATCTGGGCCATGACCATCAGGTTTTCTGCAATCGCCTGGGCCTGGCCCCGCTCCTCGGCGCCGATACCCGGGTACGCTCCGGGCGTGTCGATGAAGCAGATGATCGGCCGGCCGAACTTCTCCGCCAGCCGCATGAGTCGAAGCGCCTTACGATATCCTTCCGGACTCGGCATCCCGTAGTTTCTGAAGAGCCTCTCCTTGGTATTGCGACCCTTCTGCTGACCGATCAGCATCACGGGATCGTTGTCGAGGAGAGCCATTCCGCCGACTATTGCAGGATCGTCCGAATAGCGCCTGTCTCCATGAATTTCATGAAAGCCCGAGAAAATTCGCGCCACGTAGTCGAGGGTATAAGGCCGTCGCTCATGACGCGAGAGCTGGACGTGGTCCCAAGCCGCCATTTCGCCCTGCAACCGGCTCTCCAACTGGCTGATCCGTTCCCGAAGCTGATCGACTTCGCGGCTCCCGGAGGCAGCACTTTGACTGACCTTTTCGCGAAGCTGCTCCAATTCCTCAAGTTCCTCATTTTTCATGGGATACACCGAGCGGAAACAAAATCTCGAATTCTCCGATTGGCCCCAGAACCGCTAGCAAGGGATTTCAAGTATACAGGATTTCTCCCCAAACAGACTCTCCACTTCATTGACGAAATCCGGCACCGGGTTGATGGATATCGGATCAGACGGAATCAGGTGGACCAGGAAACGGGCTTTCTCAATTAACTCGAACTCGAGAGCACACTGACCCGGGTATCGCCGGAGCAGGCTCTGAAGACGGTCTACTCGGTTGCCTTCCAACCGGGTCACCGGAATCCGGATCCGCGCCCTCTGAACCCCGTTCTTCCAGACGGACGATAGATCCATCAGGTCCGAGGCCAGAATCTTCACTTCTCCCCGAGCGTCAACGTCACATCGGCCCCGAACACAGACCGGCGTGTCTCCCTCGAGATACTGCTTGAACTTCTCGTAAACTGCCGGCCACATCAGGACGTCAACGGTTCCCGACATGTCTTCCAGCTGGAAGATCGCCATGGTGTCGCCTTTCTTCGTCTGGAGCCGGCGGTGACCTGAGACGACACCCCCCAGTGAGACATCCTGCCCCGCCACGTCGGGAGTTACTTCGGCCACCGAGAAACGGCAGAAACGGCTAAGCTCCGCCTGGAATTTTTCGAGCGGGTGCCCCGAAAGATAGAACCCGAGAACTTCCTTCTCGTAGGTCCACTTCTCCCGGTCAATCCACTCTCCGCGATCGGGTATCGCGACGGCCCCGGCATCCTCGGTCTCGGCCATCACGCCGAACAGGTCGCCTTGGCCGCTGATCTTGTCTTTTTGCCGTTTCTGGGCGTGCTCAACGGCCCGGTCCAGCACCTCGATCAGGGACTTCCTCTTAGGGTAGACGGAGTCGAATGTGCCGGCCTTGATGAGTGACTCGAGCGTCCGCTTGTTGAGCGTCCGGAGATCCAGCGCTTCGCAAAACTCGAAGAAGCATGTGAAGGGCCCGACTTCGGAGCGCTTTTGGATGATAGCCCGGATGGCGCCCTCACCGACGTTCTTGATCGCGGCCAGACCAAAGCGGATCGCCTTCTCGCCACTTCCCATGAAGTGAACGTGGCTCTTGTTGATGTCGGGGGGCAGAACTTCGAGGTCCATTTCCCGAGCTTCTCCCAGGTACTGGACGATCTTGTCCGTGTTCGACATTTCACTGGTCAGCAGCGCCGCCATGAACTGAACCGGATAGTGGGCTTTCAGGTAGCCGGTCTGGTAGGCGAGCAGGGCATAGGCGGTCGAGTGGCTCTTGTTGAAGCCGTAACCGGCGAACCGCTCCATGAGGTCGAATATCCGGCAGGCCTTGTTGTGGTCGATGCTGCGCTCTTTGGCGCCATCCAGGAATTTCTTCCGCAGGGCTTCCATGACCGACTTCTTCTTCTTCCCCATCGCCCGGCGGAGCAGGTCGGCCTGTCCGAGGCTGAACCCGGCGAGCCTGCTCGCAATCTGCATGACCTGTTCCTGGTAGACGATGACACCATACGTCTCCTGGAGGACTTCTTCGAGTTGGGGCAGTTCGTAGCTGACCTCGACCTGGCCGTGCCGGCGATTGATGAAGTCGTCGATCATTCCGCCCTGGATAGGCCCGGGACGGTAGAGCGCGTTCAACGCGATGAGGTCTTCGAACCGGCTCGGCTGGAGCCGACGGAGGATGTCTCTCATCCCGGCGGACTCAAACTGGAAGATTCCGCCGGTTCGGCCTTCACAGAACAGCTTGAGCGTTTCTGGATCGTCCAGAGCGATCTCGTGCAACTTCAGGTCCTCGCCGCACTGGTCGCGAATCTGCTCGAGCGCCTGGTCAATGACCGTGAGAGTCGTCAGCCCGAGGAAATCCATTTTGAGCAGCCCGAGCCGTTCCAGGTCGCTCATGGGGTACTGGGTGGTGATTTCCTCCTTGTTCGTACGGAAGAGCGGCACCAGTTCAATCAATGGCTTGGGGGCGATGACAACCCCGGCAGCGTGCACCGAGGCGTGGCGCGAAAGCCCTTCCAGTCTTCGGGCAACGTTGAGCAGTTCTCCGTAGCGTGGATGGCTGTCGGCGACTTCCTGGAGTTCTTTGACGGTCTCGAGACTCTTCTCGAGGGTGACTCCGGGTCCGGGCGGGACCAACTTGGCGATCTTGTCCACTTCCTGGTAGGGGACGTTCATGCTGCGCCCCACGTCGCGGATGGCTCCACGGGCCGCCATCGTCCCAAAAGTAATGATGTGGCTTACGTTGTCGCGGCCGTAACGGTCGGTGACGTAGTCGATGACCTGTCCTCGCCGGAGCATGCAGAAGTCAATATCGATATCCGGCGGGGTGACCCGTTCCGGGTTGAGGAAGCGCTCGAACAGGAGATCATAATGAAGGGGATCCACGTCGGTGATTCGAAGGGCGTAGGAGACCAGGCTGCCGGCTGCCGATCCGCGGCCGGGGCCGACTGGGATTCCGTTTTCGCGAGCGTGGCGGATAAAATCCCAGACGATCAGAAAATAGGCCGAAAACCTCATTTGCTGGATCACCCGGATCTCGCTGTCGAGCCGCTGTCGATATTCTTCGAGCGTGTGCCGCAGGCGCCCGGCCTGCTCGTAACGCCTGAGCTTGGTGAGCCGTTCCTCGTATCCTTCGCGAGCGATCCGCTCGAAATAGGAATCGACAGTGTAGCCGGCCGGGACGTCGAAGTCGGGGAAGATGTTCTCGGTCGGCCCAAACTGGAAGTTGCAGCGCTCGGCCACCCGCAAGGTGTTGGAAAGAGCCTCCGGCACGTCCTGAAAGAGTGCCGCCATTTCTTCCGGTGTCTTGAAGTAGAACTCCTCCGTCTTGTAGGCAAGCCGATCGGTGTCTTCGAGGGTCTTGCCGGTCTGGATGCAGAGGAGTAGGTCGTGAGCGTGAGCGTCGACCCTTTCCAGGTAATGGCAGTCATTGGTTGCCACCATGGGCAGGCCAAGTTCTCGGGCCAACTTAAGGACGCCCCGGTTGACCGTCTTCTGGTCTTCGATCTCATGGTCCTGCAATTCGAGGTAGAAGTTGCCCGGGCCAAAGATCTCGCTGAGTTCCCCGGCTTCGCGGCGGGCAACGTCGTAGCGATCGCCGACCAGATTTTGAGCTACCGAGCCCTGGAGACAAGCGGAGAGACAGATCAACCCCTCCGAGTACCGGTTGAGGAGTTCCTTGTCCACCCGGGGCCGGTAATAGAAGCCTTCCAGGTATCCCAGGGAAACCAGCTTCACAAGATTGTTGTAGCCGGTCTGATTCTCGGCCAGCAGGATGAGATGGTTGCTTCCAGACGAGCGGCCGTCCCGGTGGCGGCGCCCCTGGCGGGCGACGTAGACTTCGCAACCGATGATCGGCTTCACGCCGGTCTTGAGGGCGGTGTCGTGAAACTGGACGGCGCCGAACAAGTTTCCGTGATCGGTCAGGGCGACCGCCGGCATGTTCATTTCGGCGGCTTTCCGGACAACGTCGTCGATCCGGTTAGCTCCGTCGAGGAGGCTGTAGTGGCTATGTAAATGAAGGTGGCAAAAACTCATACCGTCTGTCTCACATTTCTGATCACCCGACTCACTCCCATTCGATCGTGCTTGGCGGCTTCGAACTGATATCGTAAACGACCCGGTTGACACCTCGAATCTCGTTGACGATCCGGCTGGAGATTCGGCCGAGGAGGTCATACGGAAGCTGGACCCAGTCCGCCGTCATGCCGTCCCGACTGTCTACCGCCCGAACCGCGATCACGTTCTCATAGGTCCTCCCGTCGCCCATGACTCCGACACTCTTGACCGGAAGGAGGACCGCAAAAGACTGCCAGATCTTCTCGTACAAGCCCGCTTTGCGAATCTCGTCCTGCACCACTGCATCCGCCTGTCGCAAGAGGTGGAGCCGTTCTTCGGTGACCTCTCCGATAATGCGTACTGCCAATCCAGGCCCGGGGAAAGGCTGGCGGTTGACGAACCGGTCGGGCAGGCCGAGTTCCCGACCGACGGCGCGGACTTCGTCCTTGAACAGTTCCCGAAGGGGTTCGACGAGACGGAGATTCATCTTCTCGGGGAGTCCACCGACATTGTGATGGCTCTTGATCACCGCGGACGGACCCTTGACCGAGACCGACTCAATGACATCGGGATAGAGCGTTCCCTGGACCAGGAACTCGATCGGACCGAGTTTTCCAGCTTCAGCCTCGAAGACCAGGATGAACTCCTCCCCGATGATTTTTCGCTTGCGTTCCGGATCGACCACGTTGCGAAGGCGCCCAAGGAAGCTTGCCGATGCATCGACACCATGGAGGTTGAGATTGAGGTTGTCGCGAAACGTCGTCAGAACCTGTTCGAACTCGTTCTGGCGGAGGAGCCCATTGTCTACGAAAACGCAGGTGAGGCGATCGCCAATGGCGGAATGAACGAGAAGGGCGGCAACGGTCGAGTCAACCCCTCCGGAAAGTCCGCAAACGGCGTGCCCTTCACCCACCTGATTACGGATTGCATCGATAGCGTCCTCCACGAAGGAGGCAATCGTCCAGTCTCCACGGCACCCGCAAACGCGGAAGAGGAAGTTCTTGAGAATCTCGGTCCCCTGTGGAGTGTGGACCACTTCGGGGTGGAACTGAAGCCCGTAGATGCGCCGGTTCGGATCCTCCATGGCGGCCATTGCCGAACTTGACTGTGCCGCGGGCCTGAATCCGCCGGGAAGGGAACTAATATGGTCCCCGTGACTCATCCAGACCGTCAGATCGCGAGAAAGCCCTGTGAAGAGGTCGCTTTCCTCCGATACGGAGATGCTCGCCTTTCCGTACTCGTGGTGAGGTGCTTTCTCCACAACGCCCCCCAGTGAGTGAACCAGGAGCTGCATCCCGTAGCAGATGCCGAGGATTGGACCCTGGAAACCCCAGAGGCCTGGATCGGGATGAGGAGACGCCTCTTCGAACACCGAACTTGGCCCCCCGGAAAGAATGATCGCTGTGGGGGAACGTTCCTCGATTTCCTGCCAGGGCGTGTTGAAGGGAAGAATCTCCGAGTAGACGCTGGCCTCGCGGATTCGACGGGCGATCAACTGGGTGTACTGGGACCCAAAATCCAGAATTAAGACAGTTTCTCTATGGTCCGACATTGGTTTCTCCGAACGGAGCATGGCCCAGTCACTTTGGGGACGGCCGCCTCACGGAAAGACTAAAGTCGGCCGCTGGAACAAGCCGCAGTATAGCACCGCGCTCCGACGAGCGACTCAACCGGAGAAGGGGCACTGAAGTCGACCCGCTCTGTGCAGACGGTTGGGTTAAGATAGCGGGCCTATGCTTGATCCTCTCTGGCAGTCGATGATCCTGGGTGTCTTTCAGGGCCTGACCGAGTTTCTGCCGATCAGCAGCTCGGCTCACCTCATTCTGATTCCGTGGATGCTGGGCTGGGTCCCCATGGGAATCCTCTTCGACGTGGTCATTCACGGAGGTACCCTGCTGGCCGTCCTGATCTATTTTTGGGAGGACTGGAAGGGAGTTATGGAGGAATTCTTCACCCGACTTCGCAATCGGCAACTGGTGGGTGGTCCGAACTCCCTGCTCGACGCATTGGTGATCGCCACACTGCCTGCGATCGTGGTTGCTCTGATCTTCAGAGACCCGATCGAAGAGTACGCTCGAACCCCGATGGTGACCGTTGTGACCCTTTCGGTGTTCGGGTTTTTGCTGCTGGTGGCAGACCGCAGAAAAGGTAAGAAGGCGGTGGCCCAGGTGGACCTCAGGGACGCCCTCCTGGTCGGCCTGGCTCAGTCACTGGCCCTCATCCCGGGTGTGAGCCGCTCCGGAATCACCATCACTGCGGCGCTGTTTCTTGGTTACTCCCGCGCTGAATCGGCCCGGCTGTCGTTCCTGCTGGCCGGCCCGATCATTGCGCTCGGCGCCCTTGACGGGGCTCTCAACCTGGTGCTCGGCAATGGGGCCGAGGGTCTGACTCCGGCCGGCGTGGTCATCGGTGTGGTTACTTCCTTCGTGGTTGGGTTCGCCTGTATCAAGTACCTCCTTCAGTTCCTGAAAACGCGCAGTTTCCTTCCGTTCGTTCTCTACCGGTTTCTGCTGTCGATCGCGATCCTCTGGATATTTCTCCGCGGCATCTGAGACCGGAGTGAGTTACGATAGAGATCTGCGAGACCCCGCGCCATTCGCGGGAACTCTGTTAGAACGATGAGCCTGTTCATGAGACGACTCAGTTTGCGGCCTAACCAGGCGGTGCATTCCCGTTTTCGGTTTTACCGGCTCTTCTTTTCGATTCTGGTGGGGCTCTGGATAGTGCACCTGCCCTTCAGCCCGTGCCTGGCCCAGGATTCCAAAGGGGAACCCTCCGGAGATGAATCTGAGGGAGAGGCTCTGCCGGCGGCCCGTCAAAACACGCTCTTGAGAGATTTTTTCCGGGCGCTCTATCCCCGTTATCAGCGAGAGCCTCCCGTAGACGAGTTTGTTGAGAGCTTTGTCGACAACCAGATCGATGCTTTCCTGAGGGAGATCGAAGGGAAGTTGGCCGATCTGAACGAGGCTTTTGACATGGCCACGAAGCTGCGAGACCGCTGGATGAAGGCTTCAACGCAGGACAAAACCCCGGCCCGCATTGCGCTGGTGGCGACCCTGCGACGGTTGGCCGATCGGTCCGACGACCTCGCGGATCGATTGTCGACCCTGTTTGTAGGGTTGAAACGGGACAAAAAGATTAATTTTGTCCGTTCAGCAGAAGACAACTCAGACGGGTTCCGGAGAGAGTTCGAATTCCTCCGCGTGCAGATTGACGAGGCGACCAGACTCGTTGACGACTACTTCTTTCGTTCAACGAACACGGTCAGCCTCGAGGACCTGGGAAGTGAAAACATGTTGGTTCGGCTCGACTGGGCCGAGTTCATGGCGAAAGACCTTGCCAAACGCATCCGCTGATCGCTAGAAGGAGAATCGAAACAGGAGACTGTGACCGAACGGGCCGAAAGTGGGACCGCGGGTCTGGGAGATCTGGTATTCGAGAAAAACCCGGTCGCGAAACCGTTTGCCAAAGCTGAAGCCGAGCTGATCCACGTGAACCCGGGCTCTTTCAATCATGAAAGGTTCTCTCTCTCGACCCTGGACGTCGAGCCGGAATCCAGAAGAATCGATGTTGTAAGTGCCGGCCAGCGCCTCAGATGCCCAGAATGAGTTCAGTCCGCCACCCACGAAGAAACCGCGGGGGAGGTGATACTGGCCCCAGAGATGGAGACCGTGGTTGTGACGGCTCAATGACTCGTTGTTGACGAGTTGGTTGTCAAAGAGGTCCCAACGCATGCTGTGTTCGCGGACGTTCGAGTACTTGTAGTCCAGGCTCAGGAAGAGGCGTTCTCGCCAATCGAATCCCAGGCCGGAAGCGATCGACGGTATCCAGTATCGAATCGAACGGCTGGAGTCGGCGATCCGGAAACGCCGGATGCCCTCGTCGAGATCGGTTCGAGTCAAATCTCCCTTGAGGGAGAAATAAAGGTTGGGAAGCAGCCGCTTTCTCCAGCGGGCCCCGATTTCGTGGCTGTAGCCGCTCGACTGAAAGCCGGCCAGGTTGGCCAGATCGCCGTTCAGTTGGTGGTAATCCTGGTTCGTGGAGCTGTTGATGGCCCCGAGCCGATAGAGGACGCCAACCGATCCGATGTTGTCGTTCTCTACGGTATATCCGACTGTCAACCGTTTCTGATCGGTTGAAAAGAGGGCGTGGGTTTCCTCGTTACTGAGGAGCATCCCCTGGGGCTTGAATTCGTACAGCGTGGAAAGGTCCCCCCCGGAGTGAACCCAGTCGTAGGAAAATGCCAGTGTCCGACCGGTGAAACGCCGGGCAGCCACGAAAACGGCCCGGTTCGACCGGTTGGACGAGTTCAGGTTGGGAGCGAACTGGCTGCTTCCCACCTGCTGGATCGTGACGTCCCCGCCGAAGGCCGAAGGGATTTGGCGCGAGATACGAAAGTCGAAGTCCTGGCCGGTCCCCCGAAACTCGTAAACTCCGCCGAGGATCCACCGGTCGAACGGATAAACGTAGGAAACACGGGACGAAACCCCCTGCAGGCGCCGCTCATCCGTGGCGAAAAGCTCCTTCAGGTCCACAAATCGCCCAACCGGACTCATCAGGGAGATCTCGGGACTGGAGAATGCCTGGGAATATGCCGGAAACAGGTAAAAGCGCCCAGAGGGACGGACGATCATCGACGCGTAGGCAGGGTTTTCTACCAGGTCGAGCTGGGGGTCGGGGAAGGCCTGGAACTTCTCCAGCAACGGCTGCTCGACTGCCGACTCGCGACTGAAGTTCTCCGCCACAACCTGTTCAAAGGTAACCGGGGGCTCGGGAGGACGAAGTGGATATATGGTGACCTCGCGCCCGGGGCCTACCAAGACTTCGCTCTTCTGGATCTGGGTGTTCTTGACCGAAACGAGGCCCTCGAATACCCGAACCGTTGTGACCTCATTCTGTTGAACGGCAATTTCGAACTCGGTGCCGCGCACGCCGATCGTCGCGATCGGGGAGTGCATCTGGTAGGGGTTGGGGGCACCGATCAGCTTGCGGATCTTGATTCGAACCTTGCCCAGCCAGATTTTGAACAACTGGCGGACTCCGCCGCTGAAATCGAGGATTTCGAGTTCGGTTGCGGGCCGCAGTTCGATACTGCTCCCGTCGACAAGGCCGAGCAGGGCATAGCCGTCGGGGCCCGACTTGAGGCGTTCGCCCGCCGTGACGACGGCACCCGCGGGAAGGGGATTACTGGAACTGACCCCCTGAATCGATCGGATCTGCTGCACGTCCCCCCGGACCTCGAGTACCTGGGCTTCCCCGACTTGGAGCGCGACCCGCCGAACCTGGGCCGAGACCGGGAGCGCCGCGAAGAACGACAGCAGGCACACCACAACCGCGGCGGCGATCGAGTACGATCCCACCCTCACGGTCACACTCCAGCCGGTGCCGCCGGAGACGGCCCGATCAGAGAAGTGGTTTATTGCCGGTAACATTGAGCTGATCCCCCAGCGCTCACATGGCCCCACGTTCAGAGACCTAAGACTCTACTAGCTCGATTCTGGTTGCCACGATGGACCCGTTTGATTGTTCCTCTCCCTTCACTTTGACTCGAATGCCCACTTCGAGAATCGAACTGGGCAGGACTTCCGACTCCTCACCCTGGATCACGGTTGTTTCAACGATCACCACGGTTTTGCCGTCCAGTTCGAAGCTTTTGACTGACAAACTGCCGCCCAATCGACTGACACTCGTAATGACTCCATCCAGGTCTACCGGCTGAGTCGATCCCTCGTGACCAGGGTCGTCACCACCACTGCCATTGCCGTTGTCATCACCAGATCCGCCACCACTCCCAGGGTCGCCTGGGTCCGGGTTGCCTTGGCTATTTCCGTTCTCGCCTCGAATTACGATCCTGGTCGCGATGACAGAACCATCCTGACCGAGTGTGCCTAACACCCAGACCTCCGCACCTTCCTGAAGCTGGGCGAGGGTTGCCGACTGACCATTTTCGAATTCAAGAGCAGTCCCACTCTGAACCCGGATCTGAGTCTCATTCAGGAAAAAGGTCACGGATCCTGCAGTCGGCGCAGAGAGTCCGTGCAAAGTGCCTTTTATTTCCACAATCGATGCGGGGCCATCAGTACCCACATCATCGAAGCTATTCCCATTCCCGTTGAGATCAACAGCAATACGCACAGCCTGCAACTGCGACGACCCGGGCATAAATCTGGCCTCGGCTTCAACGAAAGAACCCACCTGGATGGTCCCTTGCACCAGTGTTTGCTGGTCCCGGACGACCTGGGCCGCAATCACATCACCGCCGGAGCGTATCCCTACATCCACATGAAGATAGTCCTTCTGGATGAGTCTCTCGATCTTGACGACCTTGCCGCTGAAGCGCACCGGTTCCGATTCGACGGTTCTCGGCCCTACCTCGATTTCACGCGCCAGCCAAAGCCCCCCGTCCTCGGATCCCCGGACTCTCGCTTGTGTTCCCAAAGCTATGCTCGTAAGAAGAATCGACGGTCTACCACCGGCGGCGTGAACGTAAGTGTCCGGGTCAACGATGAAATCGACTCCACTGATTCTTAAGAGGTTCCCCGAGACATTCTCGACGGTGCCTTCCAGTTCGATATCATCCTGAGTCTCGATGTGAACGCGCTGAGCAACGATTCTCCCCGTGGTCGAGAAGAACCCTGCAATCTCCAAGAAATCGCCAACCTGGATATCTTCGCGGGCCGCCAGAAAACCACGGCCACGGACGACTTCGGTCCAATCAGTGACAGCCACCGGGACTTGAGACTGGTTCACTTTGATTGTCAGCTGTACCGTACGGTCGGACGAATCACGCGACAGGGCCAGCACCGGCCCTCGGAAGTGGATATCCTCACCTCGCCCTTCCTGGAGGGACGCGCGCAGGAAGGCATTGCCTGAAAACAGGCACGCCAGTAGGAGACCGACGGTCAGTTTGCTTTTGGACCTCATCACATCCTCCCAAAGAGCACATCTCGTGCCGGTCGCTCGCGCCCGAAACCGTTCCCCCGGCGTTCCGAAGCACCCGCCCGGGATGTGAAGATTCTCCAATACTTCCGTGTTGCCATAAGTTTATCAAGAGGCCCGGTTATTGTCTCTCAAAAAGTTCGCGGACTCTGCGCGGCGGGCCGTTTGGACCCACTGCCGGGTCAAACAGACACACTAGACGGCCTCATCCAAATCGATTCCGAGCCTCTTGGCCTTCCTGTAAAGCGATTTTCGCTCAATACCCAGCCTGCGGGCCGCTTCGGTCTTGTTTCCTCGAGATTCCCGCATGATTTCGATGATCTTATCGCGTTCAACAAGGTTGAGTTCGTTCAGGTTGAGGTCGCTGTCGGCGTTGGAACACTTGAGAAAATGGAAGTCGTCGCCGCTGATCAGTGCGTCCGTCTTGAGAACCGCTACGCGTTCGATCACGTTCTCGAGTTCCCGTACGTTTCCCGGCCAGGAGTAGCGCTGCAAGACCTGAATTGCGTCCTCGCCGAGTTTCAGCTTCCGCTCCAGCCGGACCGAGATCGCGCGGAGAAAATGATCGGCCAGTTGAGGGATATCGTCAGCACGCTCGCGAAGTGGCGGAACCAGTAGATGCACCACGCTGAGCCTGTAGAAGAGGTCTTTGCGGAACTTGCCCTGAAGCATCTCGCCTTCGAGGTCCCGGTTGCTCGCGGCCACGACTCTGACGTCTACTTCCACGAGGCGGTTGCCGCCAACCGGGCGGACTTCTCCTTCCTGGAGAGCGCGCAGGAGCTTGACCTGGAATCCGGGACTGGTCTCGGTAATTTCGTCGAGCAGCAGGGTGCCCCCTTGCGCCTGCTCGAAGAGCCCCTTGCGGGATGCAAAAGCTCCCGTGAAGGACCCCCTCTCGTGCCCGAACAATTCCGACTCGAGGAGTGTTTCGGTCAGGGCGCCGCAATTTACCGGTACAAAAGGACGGCTTCGCCGGGCACTGAACTGGTGGAGGCTTCGGGCCACGAGCTCTTTCCCAGTCCCGGTTTCCCCGGTTATCAGAATCGGTGAATCGCTCCGGGCCGCGAGCGCGATCTTCTTGTAGAGCTCTACCATGGGCGGGCTGTTGCCGATCAACATGGTCGGTCTGACCTCGGCTTCCCGGGGTTGCTCGTCCCCCTCCGTCCGGTCGACCGATTCCAGTGCCTTACGGACGAGGCCAAGAAGATCCTGGATCTTGAACGGTTTCGCGAGGTAGTCAAAGGCACCCTCTTGAATCGCCTCGACGGCAGTCTCGACCGTGCCCTGGGCCGTGAACATGACGAC
This sequence comes from uncultured Acidobacteriota bacterium, assembly GCA_963777605.1. Taxonomy (GTDB): domain Bacteria; phylum Acidobacteriota; class UBA6911; order RPQK01; family JAPXNP01; genus CAVZRV01. The sequence continues at coordinate 66,361 of CAVZRV010000010.1, read as the reverse complement.
AGGCTGGGCATCGCGCAGGCTGCGGGTTTCGCGGAGGATCTCGAGCCCGTTTCCGTCGGTCAGGTACAGATCGCATAGCAGGAGGTCGAAATCGCGCTCATCGAGCGCTCGACGCGCCTCCCTGCAGCTACGCGCCGGTACGGCCTCGTAGCCGGCGGACTTCAACGCCATCACTACCATTTTCGAGGTGGATAAATCGTCCTCAACAACGAGGATGCTCGAACTCATCTGGGTCATTTTACCGATCCTGAAGCCGCGATGGGGAGCGTTACCGTGAAGATCGATCCCTTCCCCACGTGGCTCTTTACCTCAACCAATCCTCTATGCTGGGTCACCACCTCCTTTACGAATGCAAGTCCCAGACCAGAACCTGTGACGGTGTCATCGGAATCCGCCCGCCCGCGGAAAAACTTCTGGAACAGCCGGGGCAGGTCTTCCGGCGGGATTCCCGGTCCCTGGTCGGATATCATCACCAGACATCGTCCGGCCTCAACCCGGGAGGCGACCTCGACGATGGTCTCCTGGGGACTGAACTTGACGGCATTTCCAAGCAGGTTCAGGAAGACCTGGGTCAACAGATCCGGGTCGCCGAGGACCGCAGTCTCGGGGACCTCCTCAATTCCGCGCAACTTCATTCTCCTGGTTTGGAGCTGGCTGTCCAGAATTCCAGCGGCCCGAGCCAGTACTTTGGAGATCGGGACAGGTTCTCTCTTCACCCGGATTGCCTGGTGCTCGAGCCGTGAAAGCTGGAGGAAGTCGGTCACCATTTTGGACAGTCGGATCGACTCGGCGCGAATCGTGCGAGCTGCCTCGGTTCGGTCGTCCTCGGAAAGCAGGCTGGGTTGCTCGAGCAGTTCAGCAAAGCCCTGGATCGAAGTCAGGGGAGTCTTGAGCTCGTGGCTGACGAACGAGGTCATTTCGCTTCGTTCCTTGGAGAGGCGAAGCGCCGCTTCACTGGCTTCTCCAATGAGGTGGAGCTTCCACTCCACGCTCCTGCTTGGATAAGCGGCGGCGTCGGCAATCGACTGCAGCCCCGGGCGGGAATCGGCCAGGAGCGACGAGAGTTCCCGGTAGCGCTGGTTGAGCTGCCGGTTGAGTCGGGAGTAATTGAGGAACTGGCTGGTCGTTCCGGAAACCAGGACAACGGCGGTCGTTGACACTACGGGTATCCAGTAGTCGGCAACCAGGAACAGGATCAGAGGCACAGCGGCAGCAGCCCCGACCAGAACCAGGAAGAGGGAAAGCGTTCGGGCGCGCGGCCAGATGGCCAGGACTACCCAGACCGCCAGCGCCAGGACGACCAGAAAGACCGTGAGCCAGGGTTCGACCAGGGCGTCCAGAAAGCGCTGGTCGAGTATCGTGTCGAGGGCGTTGGCGTGAATCTCGATGCCGGGCATTTCGCTGGGGCCGGTGAACGGGGTCGACAAGTGATCTCCGAGTGAGTACGCCGAGGCGCCGACGAGCACGATTCGTCCCCGGAGGCTCTTGAGTGTTTCGGGGTCGCCGGCGAGAACGGCAGCCGCCGGGAAATGCGGAAACGTGTATGTGTCGCCGCGCGGGTTGATCAGCATGTGATCCCCTCGAAAGCTGGAGAGAACCACTGCCGAATCGACTGCCTGGTCAATGGGGACGCTGAGGCGGGGGATGGCGACCTGGGCCCCGATACGCAGCCGATCCCCATCGAAGCGAACCCGGTCCGCAGAGACACCGAGAACCGTTCGTGCCAGTTCGACGGCAAAGGCCCAGCGTTCTTTCCCCCCGGCACGCACAACGAGCGGAAGGGACCGGCAGACCCCGTCGGCATCCTTTCCAGCATGAATGTGACCGACCGCAATTCCCCCGTCCCGGCCGGAAAGATCGGGTTCTTTCCACCTAAGGTCCTGGCGCCCCGTCCCCCTGCCGGTTTCCAGCACACCTGCAACCACCGTATGATCCAGTGATTTGAGAATCGGATAATCGTCGAGTGGGTGGGTGAGGATCAGGTCGATCCCGATCGCCAACGGGCGGGCGGAGTCGATCTCGGCCAGGAGTCGGGATATCGTCTCCGGTGCCCAGGGCCAGGGACCTACCTTCTCCAGGCTGGGCTCGTCAACGCCAACGATGACAATCCGGGCATCCGGCGCCTGAGGGCCACGCAATCGCAGGGCGAAGTCGAAAGCAAGGGCATCCATTTCTTCGAGGAATGCCCAGTGCAGGAAGACCAGCCCCAGCACCAGGGCCAGGGCGACGGATACTTCCCTCAGGCCCAGCTTTCCAATCCCCGCTCTTGACTCACTCAATCTGGACTCTCCAGGACCACGCCTCCGTCAAACCGTCCAGTAGATTCTCTCATCAGATCCCGGTTCGAGGTATCCGAATCGATCGACAATGCCCGGTCACCGCGAGATACTGACAAGGTTAACCGTTTCAGGGTTCAATTGGCGACAGGAGTCACATCATGCGGGGTTCGCTTTTCTCCTTGTTGGAGTCGGGTTTGTTCCGGCTCATCCTTCCGGTTGTCTGCGTGCTGGTGGGTGCCGGATGTGGCCGAAGCCCGATCGAACCGCGCCTCGTACTCGGGGATAACCTCGAGAAGCCCGTTCTGACCACGAGATCTCCGGGCGCGGAAGATATTCAGTATGGGTTCGAAGGAGGAAGAGTGATCAAGCTGGATGGCGTCTTCCATCTCTTCACCTCCGAAATGGTGGGCGATCCGATCTGGGTCAAGATGCGACTGGGGCATTGGACGAGCCCGGACGGTAATTCGTGGACCCGTGAAGCCACCTTGTTCGAATCCTCCGGCGACCTGACCGGGGACGATCAACGGGCTGCGCTGTGGTCACCGATGCCGGTCTATGATGAGTCTGCACGACGATGGAACCTCTTCTACGTCGCCTACCAATCGAAACCCAACACGGACTCCCAGTTCCTCCTGAACCACGAGGGGCGCATCTGGAGAGCTCTCTCCGATGTCGCTGGTCCAGCGGGGATCGGTGGTCCCTACGCCGACCAGGGAATCGTGCTCGAACCCGGTCCGCAATCAGAGTCCTGGGAGGGGTTGCAGGGAACCGACTCATTCTTTCCTTTCCCCGTCGGAGAGGCCTGGTACGCCTTCTACGGAAGTGCCAAGACGGGTAGCCTCCCGATTGAATCCTGGCTGGTCGGGTTGGCCCGGGCACCCGCCTTGGAAGGGCCCTGGAAGCGTTGTGCTGAACTGAACCCGGTGCCGATTGAGAAACGCTTTATCGAGAATCCGATTGTCCTGCTCGAACGTCCCGGTCTCTACCTGGGCGTCTACGACGATGACCAAGCCGATTCGATTGGGTACAGTTTTTCGACCGACGGAATTCACTGGAGCCCCGGGCGAAGCCTGCAGATCCAACCGCAGCCCGGCAGCTGGTCGAAGGAGGTGCGGACTCCGCTGGGTCTCATTCCCGGCGACAAGAACGAGTTCACCCTCTTCTATACTGGATTCGAGGAGAAGCCCGACTGGAACCGATTGATGGCCGGGGAACCCGGGTCAGTCAGTTGCGCCGTAGGAAAGGTTTCTCTGCGACTGGTCTGGGAACCGGTCAACCGCTATCAACCCGACGCCGAGTAGGATAACCGTCCCCGAGGGTGTCTCCTTGGTCAAAGGGATGGGGCCAGTTCGGACTGATAGGAGCAATCGGACAAAGGACTCAGCTCACGGGACGCGGTTTACTTTTTTTTGGCGAGTTACCAGCAAGATCCCCACGGCAACCAGGGGTAGCGCAATCAGCAGTTGGGCTGACCAGGGTTCACCGAGCAGGAATCGGCTGAGCAGAACTCCAAACACGGGAATGCTGAACTGGAAAGAGGAAAGGCCAGTGGCAGAGTACCGGCTCAGCAGAACCAGCCAGGCCACGAAGCAGACTCCGGCCACAACCAGTCCCTGGTAGACAATGCTCGCAGCCACCGGCAGGGTAATCGGCCCCGAGGCCGGTTCGAACACGAGGCTGAGAAGGCCGAACACGGGGAGTGCGAAGGCGAATTCCCAGAACACCACCTGAAATGGAGACAGGTCTCGGAGCAGGCGCTTTCCGGTGATTTGCAGCGAGCCGAGAAGAAAACCACTGAGCAGGCAGAGTGCGTTCCCCAGCAGCGACCCGGTGGAGCCGGTTCGACCCATGAAGAGCACTGCGATCCCAATGAATGCCAGGATCAGGCCGGTGACCCGGCGGCCGCTGAGGCGATCATTGGGCAGAATCCAGTGGGCCATTATTGCTACGAACAACGGGCTCGTGTTGAGCAAAACCGCGGAGTAGCTGGCCAGTGTGATTTGGGTGCCGATATTAATGAAGGCAATCTGGGCGGTGAAAATCATCGAGAACCCGAAGACCGCGAAGAGCTGCTGTCGAGGAACCAGGTACGGGATTCCATTGGACCGGCACCAGATCCAGACACACACCAGCCCGATCAGGAAGCGCCAGAACGCCACTGCCAGGGGCGGCACCGAGGTCACCGCAATCTTGATAGTGGGGGAGAGGCCTCCCCAAAAGGCACACAACAGAAGCGTCAGGAGAGCCGCTCCGAGCGGAATGGGGCCGTCACGAAGGGCATCCGGACCAGCGTTTCCCTGGGACTCCTCCACGGGCGGGCTCTCCTCGTCAGTTCAGAATGCTTCGCTATTCCCGTTCTGCCTGTACAGCACCCTGGTTCGGATTCGCGTTCGAGGATTTCCGGAATACCAGCTTGTAAAGGAGACTGTCGATAATTGCCCGCCAGCTGGCTTCGATTACGTTGGAAGAGACACCGACAGTAGTCCAGGACTCTAGCCCGTCGGTCGACTCGATGAGGACGCGGACCTTGGCGGCGGTACCCTCCTTGGCATCGAGCACGCGAACCTTGTAGTCCGTCAGGTGAATCCCGTTGATCTCGGGGAAGAAGCGGGCCAGGGCTTTCTTCGTTGCCTGGTCGAGGGCGTGGACCGGACCGTTGCCCTCCGAGGCGGTGTGCTCCTGTTGTTCACCCACCGAAACCTTGACGGTCGCCTCGCTGAGGAATTCGCCGTCCACAACCTGATCGACGATTACCCGGAAACCCTTGACATCGAACGGCTGGCGGGCACCCCCGACATGGTGGTTGACCATGAGCTTCAAGCTCGCCTCAGCGCCTTCAAACTGGTAACCCTCGTACTCCATGTTCTTGATGTTTCGCACCAGGGCCTGGAGGTCGAGCTGTTGCAGGTCGATGTCCCCGAATTCGCGAATCTTGTAGAGCAGGTTGCTCTTGCCCGAGAGGTCGGAGACGAGCACACGCCGGCTGTTGCCCACTTCCTCAGGCTCTACATGTTCGTAGGTCCGGGAGTCCTTAAGAATGGCACTGACGTGGATTCCGCCCTTGTGTGCGAAGGCACTCTTGCCGACGTAGGGGCTGTTGTTGGAGATGGCTACGTTGGCAGTCTCGCTGACGAAGAAGGCCAGGGAGGTCAGGCCTCGAACCCGCTCGCGTCCCACGCACTCCATTCCAAGCTTGAGTTCCAGGTTGGGAATGATCGAAGTGAGGTTGGCATTCCCCACGCGTTCTCCGTAACCGTTCATGCACCCCTGGACCATCCGGGCTCCCGCTTCCACGGCGACCAGGGAATTGGCCACCGCCAGTTCGCTGTCGTTGTGAGTGTGGATTCCGATCCTGGGAAATTGCCCGCACATCTCGCGCGTTACCTTCTCGACGAAGGAGGGAAGGCTGCCCCCGTTGGTGTCACACAGGACGATCCAGTCGGCCCCGGCGTCCGCCGCCGCCTCGAGGACACTCTGCGCGAAACCCGGGTTCGCCCGGTAGCCGTCGAAGAAATGCTCGGCATCGAAAACGATTTCTTTGCCGAAGCCTTTCAGGTACTCGACGCTTTCCCGAACGATCTGGAGGTTCTGGTCGAGTTCAATGCCCAGTGCCTCGTGGACGTGAAAGTCCCAGCTCTTGCCGACCAGGGTCACGGTCGGGGTCTGGGCGTCGAGGAGGGCCTTCAGGTTGGGATCCTGGTCGGCCGGGTATTTCCAGTGCCTCGTGCTGCCAAAGGCCGCGATCCGACTGTTGATCCACGTAGACTTGGCCGCCCGGTCGAAAAACTCGGCATCTTTCGGGTTCGAACCCGGCCAGCCGCCCTCAATGTAATGAATCCCAAACTCGTCCAGCTTCTCAGCGATCCTCAGTTTGTCGGGAACGCTCAGGGAGACATTCTCACCCTGGGTGCCATCTCGAAGGGTACAGTCATAAATCAGTACTTTGTCATCACTCATCAGCCCACTACTCCTTACCCGTCAGGTGCTGAATCCGTTAAATCGTCAGCGCGACTGAAAGCGCCCTGTCTCCACGCAAGGAACCGGATCGGAATGCTGGGGATTCCGGGTTCGATGGGCGGAAGCGGGGAGGCTCGAGTGCGCCACCCTTCCGCTAGAACCCGGCGGAAGGAATGCTAATAATGCCGATAATCTGAATCTCAAAAGCGTACGAGGCTCCACCGGCCGACTCAATGTCTCGCCGGAAAGGTTGTCCAGACTGCTGAACTCTGCTCTCGTCCCGCATTTCGATCATATAGCCTAGGCGCTTGCGCGTCTCGAAGTCAAGTTGATGAGTTTGGTTCTCGAGGGGGCGTTGAATTAAGATTCTGTGTTAAATGCTCCAAGGGACCTCCGAAGTTCGCCAGGAATTCGCCTCGAAACAGAAAGCAATCGAGAATAGTTTCCTCGAAGAGGGTGATGCGGAACGCTTCCTCGCGGATCACACCGAACTCGTGGATCAGCTTGTTTGCCAACTCTCCCAGCCCTTCCTGGAGATCGGCAAATTCGCGGTGCTGGCGACAGCGGGCTATGGGAGGCGCGAGCAGTTTCCCCAGTCGGATGTCGATCTGCTTATCGTTCACGATTTTCCCCGGAAGAGCCAGGCGGAAGGAATCATCGGGCCGTTTCTCAACCTGCTTTGGGATTGCCGGCTGGTCCTGGGCCATCAGGTCTGGAGTATGGCGGATTTCAAGACCCTTAAGATGAGTGATCTCGAGTTCGTCCTGGCCCTCTTCAATGCTCGTTACATTGCGGGAGACACCGCCATCGCCGAGGCGATCATGGAGAGGATCCTCCCTGACTTCATCGAAAGTCATCGACAGCAGTTAATTGACGAAATCGTCCGCCTCGTCCGGCAACGGCACGAGAAATTCAACAACACAATCTTCCAGCTCGAGCCGGACGTCAAAGAAGCTCCTGGAGGGCTCCGGGACTATCTGGCGGCCACCTGGTTGAAGAGGCTCGCGGGTGATCCCCCCTTTCTTCCGCACAGTGCCAACGAAATCCAGGCTGCGCACCGGATGATCAAGAAACTGCGCATCCTCATCCACCTGAAACACGGCAAAACCGACAACCGGCTTACCCACGAACTCCAGGAGCAACTGGCTCCGCACTTCGGTTATCACGGCCAGAATACCCGGACCGAGGTCGAGTCATTGATGAAGAAATACTTTCTAAATGCGCGCGTAGTATCGGGTTTCTGTGCATCGCTTTTACACGCGTCCCATCCGCGTGACTCGGCTCGACCGCTCGACCTGGAAGAGCTTCCCAGCCTGGGAACCGCTTCCGGAATTCTAGAAGCCTTTGCTCATTCGGAGAACGAAGGGCGTCCCCTGGGAGCCAAGGCCCGCGCCACTATCCTGAAGACGGTTCCAGAACTCGAGACTCGAATCCATCACCCCGAGCTATGTGAACAGGTCTCCGATCTGATGTGCCCCAGAAGTGGGCTCTATCGTCTCCTTTCGGAGATGTATCAACTGGGAGTTCTCGAACTCCTCTTTCCTGAATTCAGCACCATCAAGGCGCGGATGATCCGGGACTTCTACCACAAGTACACGGTTGACGAGCACACTCTTATCGCAATCAAGGCGATAGAGGATCTTGCAACCGGAGAGGCTTCGGCGGATCAACGGTTTGCAGCTGTACTCAGCGATTCGGTCGGCCCGGAACTGCTGATCCTGGCGTTGCTTCTTCACGACGTCGGCAAGAGCCGGGAAGGAATGCACGCCAAGGAGAGCGCTCGGATGGCTTCCCGGGCGTTGCGGCGCTTTCGTTTTGACCGGCAGGCGATTGAGCAGGTCAACTTCCTGATCCGCGAGCATCTTTCAATGTCTGCGGTGATCTTTCGGCGGGACCTCGAAGATGACCAGATCATCAACCGGTTTGCCGACCTCGTTCAGGACCCGGAGAAGCTCCGTCTCCTGACTTTGCTCACCTATGCCGACATCAAGGCGGTTGCTCCCGGGACCCTCAATGACTGGAAAAAGGACCTCCTCTGGCAGCTATATCTGGAGACCTACCGGAAGCTGACCTTGGAGTACGGGGAAGAGAAGATCGAGGAGGAGGACATCGGAGACAAGCTGATCAGAAAGCTTGAACCCGACTTGGACCCGGAGGATTTTGAGCGTTTTCTGGAAGGGTTTCCGATTCGCTACCTCCGCACTACTCCTCCGGACGTGATCTACGAACACTGCCGAATGTCCAGCCGGATCAGCCCTGAAAATCCGGTCGAAACCCTGCTCAAGAAGCGCAAGACTTTCTATGAGCTCTGTGTAATCACCCCGGATCGGAAGCGCCTATTCGCCAAGATTGTCGGCCTGCTCTCCTACTTCGAGATGAACATCCTGCGCGGCTTTGCCTTTGCCAACCGGCGCCAGACCATCCTCGACATCTTCCATTTCTCTGACGAGCGACGGGCGTTCCGGCACACTGAGGAACGGGATCGTTTTCTGGAACTCCTGCGCAAGACCGTTGCCGACCAGGTCTCGGTCCAGAAGTTGATTCGGGGAAAAGAGGAGAGTCCTCTATTTCGTCGCACGACACCCCGGTTCGCTCCAAGCCTCTATTTCGAGGACGAGCACTCGGATCGCTACACGATCATGGAGATCATTGCGCCGGACGCGATCGGTCTCCTCCATCGAATCAGCACCGAAATCGCGGCGCTGGCATGCGATATTGACTTTGCCATCATCTCGACCGAAGGGGACAAGGCCGTCGATGTCTTTTATTTGAGTCACCAGGGAGGTAAACTTTCTCCAGAGTCCAAGTCAAACCTGACTGAAAGGATCAAGAAAGAGATCGAGCAGAGCTAGCCCGACAGAAACGCGGCAACGCGAGACAATCTTTCACTCTACCCGCTCCAGGATGGAATCTGAACATGAAATTGGTCATGGCAATAGTTCGGCCAAGCAAGGTTGAAGAAATCAAGGACGCACTGGCGAAAATGCACATTACCGGGATGACCGTGACCGAGGTCCGAGGTCATGGGCGCCAGAAAGGTCACACCGCGATCTATCGTGGAAAGGAGTACAGCGTCAGCCTGCTCCCGAAAATCAAGGTGGAACTGGTTCTTCCGGACGACATGGTGGACGAAGTGATTCGCACCGTCATGGTAACCTGCCGCACCGGCGAAATCGGCGATGGCCGGGTGTTTATCCTGCCGGTCGAAGAGGGCTACAACATCCGAACCGGAGAGCGCGACGTTCTCTAGTGTGCCGAGTCAGGGGAGCCAGGATTCCGCCCCCCCAGGCGGGACTGGTCCTGGCGGTTGCCCGCGATCGAACGCGACGCGCGCGATTTTTCTTTGACTCCAGTCTCCAGTCTTCTGGGTGGAATTGCCTACACAGCGTCCATCCGCGGGGGCCCGGTTACGATTTTTCGGCACCCAGAACTTCATGGTAAAGGGCGCGGACCGATTGGCTGATCTCCTCGTACCGGGAGACCAACTGAGCCGGCTGCTCGTATCCCAGCAGGTGGGCTGTCATTCGGTTTTCATCCGGACTCCGGCGCAGTCGTCCCGGGAAACGTTCTCCCTCAAGGTCTTTCAGCATCTCGAGGGAATAGTAGAAATGCACTGCTTCCCGGATCCGGGAGCAATGGGAATCGGAAAGGATAACCGATGTGTTCAATTTATCAATAGCTGACAGTAGGTTAGTTGAAGGAATATTACTCTGAACTTGAAGATATTGAACCAGGAACTGGAGGTCGAGAAGGGCTCCCCGGCCGACTTTAAAATCGTACCAGTCCTGACCACCTTCTTTCCCGATTTCCAGTTCTTTCCGTTTTCGGACATGCCTCAGAGACGCTGTTTCCTCTTCGGTGAAGGGGACGGAACGAAAGACGAGTGTTTCGAGATCCAGTTCGAATGCGTTTCCGAGGACCTGCCGGGCCTTCACCCAGGCCAGGCGCTCCCAAGGCTCGAGCCGGTCCGTGAAGTACTCCAGAAAGCGGGAGAGGGGAACAACTTCACCTGCGTGACGTCCCTCGGGACGCAGTCTGAAATCGATCTCGTAGGCCCGACCGGCCGGCGTGTATTCGTGCAGATCATCCCGAAGGAATTTCAAAGCTTCGAAAAGCGGATCCAGTGATCGATCCCAGCGACTGTCGTCGAGCAGGAATACAAGGTCCAGGTCGGAGTGGAAGGCCAACTCCCGTCCCCCGAGTTTTCCCAGCGCAATCAGGGCGCATGGGGCATCGAGCAGGGCCGGGAAGCGGTCCATCGCCTCATTCCAGGCGACGCCCAGGCAGGCCTCCGCGAGTCGAGAGAGAGTCAGTCGCCCCTGAGTTCCGCCAGGGCGGTCGAGTTCGCCGATGGCGACCTTGACTTCCTTCCGCTGCTTGAATATTCGAAGGGCTTCGCGCCGGGGAGTTCCGGCCTTGGCCTGGTCTGAGAGGAACGCTTCGATCACCGTTGCTGGATCCGCAGGATCAGCAGGGCGCACGACGCTATCAAGCAGTTCGGGAAAGCGGATCAGCGTTTCAGCCAGGTCCTCGCCAAGTGAAAGGAGGGTCACGAACCGGGTGGCGAAGGCAGGATTCTCGATCAGTTCGGTGTAGAGCGGCACCCGGGCATTGAGAGACTCGCAAAAGCGATCCAGTCGGCTGAAGATTTCCCGGGGGTGGGGTGCAAAGCGGACCTCTTCTACGAGCACGGGAACCAGGTTTGCGAGCAAATTTCGCACCCGGGTGGGAGAGTACGGGAACGAAGGGGCCTGCGATAGGAGTTGAATTCCTTCCAGGACCGGTTCCGGGTCATCAACACCTCTCTGGCGAAGCCGCTCCAGGGCCACTTGAGGGTCGAGCGAACTGTTCAGCACGACCTCACCCAGATCTCGCTCTTCGTGCGAATCCTCGAAGAGAGAATCGAATATCTGGCGAACCTTTAGATTGAAAGAATTGAGGTCGTTCTTGAAGTCTTCGACGACAGAATTCCAAGGCTCTCCCGGGCGGGGGCGATATCCCATCCGGCGGGCACACCGGACCAGTTCAGACTCCTCTTCGGGCAGGGAATGAGTCTGCAGATCATTGACGAGCTGAAGCTTGTGCTCGAGATCCCTCAGAAAGAGGTAGGCTGAACGGAGGGCCTGAAATTCTCCCTGGCCGATGAACCCCAGGTCGAGGAGCCGGTTCAGAGCTGGAAGAGTCGAGGGAGTGCGCAGTTCTTCCTGCACCCCCCCGTACAGGAGCTGGAAGGACTGGGCAAAGAACTCGATCTCCCGAATTCCGCCCAAGCCCAGCTTGACGTGGGTCCGGCTTTGTCGCTTCTTCCGGAGAGCGTCATCGGTGCGCTTCTTGATCCACCGGATCTCTTCTACAGCGGCATGGTCCAGGTATTTCTTGTAGACGACCTCCTGGGCCATGGCCTGGAACCGTTCTCCGAGATCAATGTCGCCGGCGACCGGGCGGGACTTGAGCAATGCAAGCCGATCGGTCGTGTCGGCCCACGTCTGGTAGTACTGCGTGCAGGCGTCGAGTGAATAGGCGATCTCTCCCGCCTTGCCCATGGGCCGCAACCTGAGATCGACTCTGAACAAGTGACCTTCACCGGTGAACTCACCCAGCGTGCGGGTATAGTCTTTGGCGAGACGGGTCATGCGGTCGCGCTCGGAGGAATCCTCGAAAACGAAAATCAGGTCAACGTCCGAACTGAAATTGAGTTCCCTTCCACCCAGTTTCCCAAGCCCGATAACAGTAAATCCCTTGACCGGTTCACTTCGGTTTCCCGCGACCACGCGCAGAGTCTCGTCGAGCAGGGCTCCGGCCAGGTCCGAAATCTGGGCGACGGTGTCCTGCATCGTGGCAAGGCCGAGCATGTCCTGCGCCCCGATCCGCAATGACTCCCGCCGTCGCAGGCGTCGCAGCGCCTCCAGTGCAGCGGATGAGTCGGTCGGGAAAGGCCGGGTTGCCGCTTCGGCTTCGCTCCGAAAGTAGTCAAAGTCGACTATCTGCTGAAGGCGGCTTCTCTCGATCAGCCAGTAGAAGTACTCCGGGTTGCGGATCAGCGATTGGGTGAGATATGGAGAAGCTCCCAGGATCCCCGCCAGAATCTCGAGTGCCCGGGGACTGTCTTCCAGTAGCGCAAGGAGATTGACCGGGCTCGGAACCGATTCAAGGAAGGCCTCGAGGTGTCGCACGCCGGCGTCGGGATCGACCGAACTCGAGAGTTCTCCCAAGAGGTTGTCGGCCATCCGTGCCAGCCGTTCGGGATCTTCGATCAACCGGACAATCTGCTGCAGGTGTTCATCGGCTCGCGCCGGGTTGGCAAATCCGTGAGCGGCCAGGAAATCGCTGATTTCCTGAGGCTGGAGTTCCGGGGCCAAAAATAGATCGCGAGCCTTCATGGCACTCGAGATTGTACTGAATTGACGGATCTCTCGTCAGAGGGGGATCAGGGAGGGATTCCCGATCCCAATTTTGGCGGGAGAGGGGGAATAGTTGTTGGGGGATCGCTTCGGGAGGGGCGGAATCCAATAGTCCCGCCCCTCCCAATGACCAGGTATACAGCCTAGATGTCGTAGTAGAGAGCGAATTCATGCGGATGCGGGCGGAGCCGAATCGCATCGACTTCGTGCTTGCGCTTGTAGTTGATCCAGTTCTCGATCACATCAGGCGTGAAAACGTCTCCCTTGAGGAGATAGTCATGATCTTGTTCCAGCATGTCCAGAGACTCGGCCAGGGAACCCGGTGTCGATTTCACCTTGGCAAAATCTTCCGCTTCCAGATCATAGAGGTCCTTGTCCATGGGATCGGGAGGCATGATCTTGTTCTGGATCCCATCGAGACCGGCCATCAACATGGCCGCAAAGGCCAGGTATCCATTAGCCGAAGGGTCGGGGCAGCGGAACTCGACACGCTTGGCCTTTTCGCTACGGCTGTAGGCCGGGATGCGTACGCAGGCGCTCCGATTTCTCATCGAGTAGATCAGGTTGATCGGTGCCTCGTAACCCGGGACCAGGCGGCGGTAGGAGTTGGTGGTCGGGGCGCAGAACGCCAGCAGGGAACCGGCGTGCTTGAGCAGGCCGCCGATGTAATAAACGGCTTCCTGGCTCAGATCGGCATAGGTGCCGGCCTGGTAGAAAAGATTCTTGCCCCCCTTCCAGAGGCTCTGGTGGCAGTGCATGCCGGAGCCGTTGTCCTGAAAGATAGGCTTCGGCATCAGGGTAGCCGTCTTGTTATGGCGCCGGGCAACGTTCTTAATGACATACTTGAACTTCAGCAGCTTATCCGCCATCGACAGCATGGAATCGAAGCGCATGTCGATCTCGCACTGACCGGCGGTCGCCACCTCGTGGTGGTGGATTTCGACTTCGATCCCGATCTGTTCCAGGACCTGCATCATCTCGGTTCTCATGTTCTGGAGCGTGTCCATGGGCGGAACCGGGAAGTAGCCTTCCTTGTAGCGCGGCTTGTAGCCCAGGTTGGGATCTTCCTGCCGGGCGCTGTTCCAGAAGCCTTCCACCGAGTCGACAAAGTAGGAGGCCCGGTTGTAGGTCTGTTCGAACCGTACGTCATCGAAGACGAAGAACTCAGGTTCCGGGCCAAAATAGGCGGTATCTGCAATCCCGGTCGAGAGCAGGTACTGCTCCGCTTTCTTGGTGATGTAACGCGGATCCCGCGAGTAGGGTTCACCGGTTACCGGATCACCTACATTGCAGACCAGGACGAGCGTTCGGTGCTCGGAAAAGGGATCTTCGAATGCCGTGTTCGGATCGGGGAAGAGCAGCATGTCGCTTTCCTGGATCTGCTGGAATCCCCGAATGCTCGAGCCGTCGAACCCCCAGCCTTCTTCGAAGCTGGCTTCGTCCACGTGTTTCGGGTTGGCGGTGAAATGCTGCCAGAGCCCGGGCAGATCACAGAAGCGAAAATCGACTGCCTCGATCTCGCGATCCTTAATTAACTTCACGACTTCTTTTGCGTCCATCATTTCTCCTCTCTCAAAACTCCATTTTCGAACTCGTTAGTAATTGAGCACGACTGTGCTTTTTCTCTCATTGGCGATGAAACACTATTTTCGACATTTTTGTAAGTTTGTCAACGGTACACGGCCAGACTGACACCCTGAAAGCGACCAACTGTCACTGATTTTGTTTACACTGCGCAAGAATTCGTTGACACTATACAGGTTTTCGGGGCGCTGCGAGCTGAGCGTCGTTTCGACGTCGATCACTCCGAATGAATCCGCAGGGTGCGTTCATCCCCGTGCCTGCATCCCTGGAACTTCGCTCTCCAACTCTCCTTGCGAAGGGCGGGGAACATCTTGACTTGCCCAAACCGCTCGTGCATCCTGACGCTGGTTTGCGACGGGCTTCGGTGTCTTCCAAGGCCCGGGGAATCCGGCGTTCGAACAGAAACAGGATCAGGAGGGAAGGGGCTCATGGATCACAATTTCTGGACCGTTATTGTCGGGCTGAGCGGATCGTTCGGCCTGGGTATGTGTTTTGCGTTGCTCGGTTCGATTGCAGTCAAAATGATGCCCAGGCTGGGCATTGACCAGGCCCAGTTCGGTTCCATGATTTCGTTGTTCATGTCGGCCTGTCTGGTTGCTTCACTTGCGGTCGGAGTGCTGATGGACAGCCTCGGATACCAACTGGTTGCCATCGGCGGGTTCGCTGCCGCTGCTGCAGCTTTTCTAATTCTGGCTCGGGCAAAGAGCTTCCAGGCGAGCGTGGTTGCCTGCATCCTTCTTGGCATCGGAGCAATGGCTTGCAACACGACTGGGAACGTTCTCGGGACCAGCGTTGTGCAGAGCCTGTTCGAGGGCGATGCGGCTGCCGCAAACAATCTCGTCAACGTCTTCTTCGGCCTCGGGCTTTTCCTGACTCCGTTTCTGGTCAGTTTCCTCTTTGGAAAGATTTCCTACGAGAATGCAGTTTCCGCCTTGGGAATCGTCCTCCTCTTGCCGCTGCTCTTCAGCCTCCTGGCGGTATTTCCGCCTGCCCCCGAGGGATTTACGCTGGGCTCCGCGTTTGAACTGCTCAAGGAACCGGTCACGATCGTGGCGGCACTGGTGCTCTTCTGCTACATCGCGCTCGAGTCCAGTTTCACAAACTGGCTTGCCCCGTTCGGGAAAGAAGTGATTTCCCGGGCAAAATCAGGCCTGTCCACCGACCAGGTTGATGCCTCTGCGGCCAGGCTCCTTTCCGCATTCGCGATTGCCATGATGGTTGGCCGGCTTCTGACGAGCATTTCCGGGATCACCCAGGCCGGGGGCTGGCTTATCGCCGGCGCAGCCGTCGTTTCGGCGGTGATCATCGTCATCATGGGGCGCGTCACCAGCCCGACTGGCGCCTACGTTCTGGCTGCAGCTTCCGGGCTTGTCTTTGCCCCGGCATTCCCGACGACGGTCGGCGTAACCTTTGAGAAATTCGGGGGGGCCAGCGGAAGCCTTTTCGGCATTATTTTCGCGGTTGGTCTTGCCGGGGCCGTCATCGTGCCCAAGGCAATCGGGAACCTGGCCAAGGGAACCTCGGTTCAAAAGGCGCTCAAACTCCTGCTCCCGGCATGCGCCGTCCTGTTCGTTCTGGCCATCATCCTGCACGGTCTGCCAAACGTCGGATAGGGAGAGGCTTTGGGGAAGGTCATTCCTGGCCGGGAACGTTCTCCATCAGGTAATAGCCGATCAGGTGCTGGATGACGCAATGGGCGTCTTCTATCCTTCCCATGTGATCGGACGGCACCTGGAGCGCCAGGTCACAGAGCCCGGCCAGGGCGCCACCTGACTTTCCGGTGATTCCGACCGTGGTCAGCCCGTACTCGCGGCTCCAGCGGACGGCCTCGAGGACGTTTGGAGAGTTCCCGCTGCCGCTGAAGGTCAGAAGGAGGTCGCCCGGCTGGGCGAGGTTCTTGAGCTGTTCGACGAAAACCAGCCTGTAGTCGAGGTCGTTGGCGATGGCGGTAATCCAGGGCACGTTGTCGGTCAGCGCAATCGGGCGGAACCGCCGTTCCCGCCCCAGGCTGGCTCCTTTACCCAAGTCGTTCACAAAGTGACTTGCAGTGGCTGCGCTGCCACCGTTCCCGCAAATGAAAATCTGCCGCCCCTCATCCCGGGCCGACTCCAGCATTTCGATAAGCCGGGCGATCCCGTCCAGAGGAAGTCCCTGCAGGGAGCGGATCGTAGCATCCAGGTAATTCTTCAGGTAACCGGTTCGCTTGGTCATATCATCCTTCGATTCATTGGTACACGCCTTACGCATCTCAGGTCACACCAACCGCATCTTTATACCACTGGCTCCCGGCCGTGACCAACTTGAGCACTTAGCGGACGATCTAGTAAGCTCTTACGTCTGCACGGCTGGCGACATTTGATCGGCCGCTCACGATCCCGGCCTGCGGGCGGGGGCAACAGCACCAGGAGGAATGAAATGGCAGACGTCATCGGCGAAATGGAGAAAGGCTGGAACGAAAAGATCCTTTTCAGCGTCACTGAATTCAAGGGCAAGACTTATGCTGACATCCGCGTCTATTACGAAGATGACGAGGGAGAGTGGAAACCCACCAAGAAGGGAATTACCGTCAGCCCCGATACTTTTGGTGAATTCAAGACCCGGATCGAGGACTTGGAGCGTCACCTGCAGGAGAAGGGCTACCTGTAGTAGCCATCAACTCCCGATGCTCCCGGTTCGATTCAGAAGGTTCCAGGAAAGGAGTCGCTCCAATGCCCTGTGAGATCAAGATCAAAGATAACGGCCCCATCATCATTTCAGGTGACTTCGTCGTAAAGGACGCATCCGACAGCGTCTTCGACCTGGCAGGACGCACGGTGATCGGCCTCTGCCGGTGCGGCGAGTCAGAGAACAAGCCGTTTTGCGACGGGAAGCACCGAGCCTGCGGATTCTCCTCAGCCATTGAGGCCCGCATTCTTCCGCCCCCAACCCGCAAGGCCTAGCGGCGATCCATTGCTGCTCACCGAATCGCTCGCTATTCCCGGATGAATCAACGGGGATTGAATGAGGGGCCAGGTACCAATTTCAATTCCCGAAATCCTTAGCCTTCATCAAGAAACTCTGCAGTTGAACCGCCGCCTGAACCGATCGCTTCGAACGATTAAGAAGGGCCACGCTCCTCCAATTCCCGCTTAGGGCCACAACGAAGAAAGCGGGGAAGTCCGCTTTCCCGGCAGGCGCGCCAGAAATTAAAGGTCGTATAAGATATATTATGTTAAGTATTGTCCGTGGAATATCGCTGCCGTTGTCGGGCAGCTTTAAGAAATCGGGCTCGCCTGGCTTGCCAGGAGGGCGGCTTTCCTGCGCCGCCGCGGCTACATTTTGTACTTGCCGAGGTCTTCGGGCTTGAGATTCTCGAGCCACTCCCGGACTTCATCCGGGTCGAGCTTTTCCTTGTCAAGAGAAATGTTGCGGCTGTTCTGGATGACGCTCTCGGTGACGAAGATTGGAGCATCGGTGCGCAGAGCGAGTGCGATGGCGTCACTGGGACGGCTGTCGACGATCATCGGTTCACCGTCGCAGTTGAGATGGATCACGGCGTAAAAGGTGTTCTCCCTGAGCTCGGTCACAACCACCTTTTCCACTTCGGCGTTGAAATGGAGCAAAACGTTCTTGAGGAGGTCATGCGTCATGGGACGCGGGGTGTCGATGCGTTCGATCTGAAGAGCGATCGCGTTGGCTTCAAAAATACCCACCCAGATCGGCAGGAGCGTGTTTTTCTGGACATCCTGGAGGATCACAATCGGAGAGTTGGTGATCGGATCCATCATAAGCCCTTTGATTCTGAATTCCCGTTCCATGCTTCCTCTTTTATACCGCGTCTGCGAGTTGGCAATCTACCAGTGGGTCTCCAACGAGGCTGTTGGGACCAGCCGAGGTTATCCGGACTTCGGTGAAGTCTCCCGGTTTTTCGGATCCGAAGAAGTTGACGATCTTGTTGGATGTGGTGCGGCCAAACTTGCGAATTCCGTCCTTTGCGATTCCCTCGGTGAGAACTTCAAACTCATTGTAGAGGTACTTTCGGCGATGGATCTCCAGCTGGATTTTGCGTTGGAGGGCCTGGAGAGTGGTAAGACGTCGGGACTTTTCGTCGGGCGGGACGTCGTCCTCCCACGTCTCGGACTCCGTATTGGGACGTGGCGAATACTTAAAGGAAAACATCTGCTCATAATTCGCAAATTCAACCAGGGTAAGAGTTTCTTCGAAATCCTGATCAGTCTCTCCGGGAAAGCCGACGATCATGTCTGTCGATAGTGCCAGTTCCCTTCCGCAACTTCGGAATCGGGTCACGAGATCCTCGTACCAGGCGCGGTCGTGCTGTCGTCGCATTCGACGGAGGATTCTCGAGGAACCCGATTGAAGCGGGACGTGGATTTGATCGCACACATTCTGATTCTCGGCAATAACTGAAATTACATCAGGGGTGAAATGCCGGGGATGGGGCGAAGTGAAGCGAATCCTTCTAAGTCCGTTAACCGTGGCCACCTCGCCAAGGAGCTCAGCAAAGCGATAGCCTTTTCGTTCCGGGTCTTTGTAGCTGTTCACGGTCTGGCCAAGGAGCTGGATTTCAACATAACCAGAATCGGCACAGCGCCGAACCTCATCGACAATGAGCCGAGAGGGCCGGTTGCGTTCGCTTCCGCGCGTGTAAGGGACGATGCAGAAAGCGCAATGCTTATTACAACCCTCCATGATAGTAACGTTTGCCCGGAATGAACTTCCCCTGGAAACTCCCGCGATCTCGGGCGGCGAGACGTCAGGCAGGAATTCCGTGGCGACCGTCGAACCGTGATTCGTGGTCGTCTGCGCGCGGCCCTCGAGCTCTTCGAGCAGGTCCGGGAGTTCGTGGTAAAGGTGGGTCCCCACCACCATGTCCACGTGCGCGGCTCTCTTCACCATTTGTTCACCTTCCTGCTGGGCGACGCACCCGACGACTCCGATCAAGAAGTCAGGATCGGAGGCCTTGCGGCCCTTCAACTGACCGAGCCTGCTGTAAACCTTCTGCACAGCCTTCTCACGGACACTGCAGGTATTCAGGATGAAGAGATCGGCTTCCTCTGGACTCGAAACCGCGCGATGCCCGTAGTGATCGAGCAGTCCCCCGATCTTTTCGGAGTCATGTTCGTTCATCTGGCAACCATGCGTTTCAATGTAGTAGGTGCGGGCCATGAGTTTACTCATTCTAGCGAAAAACGGGGTCTCTTGACTGCTGGGCTGATTGACGCCGAGAGGGGACACTTCACCGGGAAATGAGTTCTCGCCCAGATTTGAGCAGTTCCTCGGCCTGGCGGCGACTGGTTTCGGTGATTCGTTCACCGGCAAGCATCCGGGCCAGTTCCTCAACTCGTCCGGCCTCGTCGAGCCGCTCAATATTCACAACTGTGCGGTCATCACGCAGCGACTTGCCGACGTGGAAATGTTGCTGAGCGAAGGCAGCGATCTGGGGGAGATGGGTCACACAGAATACCTGGTGACGCTGGGCCACTCGAGCCAGTTTCGCTCCCAGCACGGTCGCGGTGCCTCCCCCGATTCCGGCATCCACCTCGTCGAAAACCAGAGTTTTCGGACGGTCCTCGTCGCGGGAAACCGACTTGAGGGCAAGCATCAGTCTAGAGAGTTCACCACCGGAAGCGATCCGGGCCAGCGGACGGGGTTCCTCACCGGGATTTGGGCTGATCAGAAACTCAACTTCGTCAATTCCCTTCTCTGTGAAGACCTTTCGACTCAGCTCGAACCTGGCTTCCAGAATGGTGTTCTGCATCGCCAACTCGGCGAGCTCGCGCTGAACTGCATCACACAGTGTTTGCGATACCTGCTGTCGCCTGTGCGACAGCTCCGTTGCCAGGGACTCGTACTCGTGGCTAGCAGATTCTATATCCGCCGTGAGGCGGGCCATTTCCTCCTCGCTGTTTTCCAGGCTCTCGATTTCCCGCCTGGCACCGGCAGCGAAGTTGAGAACGTCCTGGATGGTTGCACCATATTTCCGCTTGGCCCGGTCGATATCTGCCAGCCGCTCCTCAATTTCCTCGAGCCGGCGGGAGTCGAATTGAATGTCGCCGAGATAGTCACGGATCTGGAAAGAGACTTCTTCGACCAGAAACTGAGCCTCCTGGAGCCGCTTCGGCAAGTCCACCTGAGCTGGATCCAGCTCTCCAAGTTGTTCGAGGCGGCGCCCGATGCGATCGAGGCGGGCCACCACGGCCTCGTCATCCTCGTAGAGCAGCTGGTAGGCCTCCTGCGCGGCTTCCAGGCGGGATTCTGCACTGGACAGGAGCAACCGTTCCGCAGCCAGTTCATCATCCATCCCAACCGCAAGTTTGAGTCCTTCGATCTCCTGACACTGGTACTTCAGGAGATCGAGCCGATGGAGTCGGTCCTTCTCCGACTGCTTTATGAACCTGAGCCGCTCCCGGAGGGTGCTGAGTCGGGCAAACAGCCGGGAGACCGCCTCCCGCGCGGCTCCGAGGCGGCCGTACCAGTCGATCATATCGAGATGGGACGCCGGGTTGAGCAGCGTCTGCTGGCTGTGCTGGCCAAGGATATCGACCAGGTGGCGACCGACCAGTGCGAGTACTCCGAGCGTAGAAAGGCGATCGTTGAGGAAAACCCTGTTGGCGCCACCGAGAGAGATTTCCCGGCGAATCACCAGCTCCGATTCAGAGTCGTCGAAGCCGTTGTCGCGAAGCACCTCGCGGGCGGCGCTCTCGGGAGATAACTGAAAGAGCCCCTCGATTCGGGCGGTCTCGTGTCCCTGGCGGACCATCTCCTGCGAGGCGCGGGCGCCGGTCAGCAGCCCAACCGCGTCAACAATGATCGATTTACCCGAACCTGTTTCACCCGTAATCAGATTGAGTCCCGCCTGGAACTCGATCTGAGCACGCTGAATCAAAGCGAAGTTTTCTATGGAGACAAAACGAAGCATAGTTGTTGCCCGGAATGCGAACCACTTCGTCGCCCGGACCCGATAATGGTATCCGGCCAGAGGCATCGGTTACAATCGAAATGTCCGGGCCCGACCTCCCGGAGTTTCTGGTATCTCAGGCTGGGGTGGGCACGACCGATCGCGAGCCTTCGGTGGCCGTGATCGCGCCGTTGAACGAAGTTTATTAAGGTTTCTTGTCTGTGAAGAGCTCGGCGGGGCCGCGAATGTCCCGGGAGGATGGGTAGATTTGGCTGGATTGATTGCTCAAGGTTCGTTTGGAGGCTTTTGGTCGCTGATCCTGAACAGTGGCCCGATTGCTATCGCGGTCTTGCTGGTTCTCCTCTTCTTTTCAATTCTGTCGTGGGCGATCATCATCCGAAAGTACAATACGTTCACGAAGGTAGAAGCTGAATCGCTGGAATTTCACGAAGAGTTCCAGCGACGTTCCAGCCTTTCGGATATTTACCGGGAGTGCGAACGTTTCCCGATGTCGCCCTTGGCAGGGATATTCAAGAGTGGCTACGTTGAACTCAACCACCGTGTCCAGAGCGCGAGATCACGCGCGTCCAATCCAGACGATGCCCAGCGGGAAGCCGTTGTCAACGGCCTGGACGGACTGGATCGGGCCCTCAGGAAGGCAGCCATGGCGGAGATGTTGACCATGGAGACATCGCTGAACTGGCTGGCGACAACCGGATCGGTGACCCCGTTCATCGGACTCTTCGGAACGGTGGTCGGGATCATCAATGCATTTCAGGGACTCGGCGAGGGAGGACCGACCACGATTCAATCGGTCGCTCCGGGTATCAGCGAGGCCCTCATTGCGACGGCGGGCGGGCTATTTGCTGCGATCCCTGCGGTTATTGGGTACAACTATTTTCTGAACCGGTTGCGCCACTTCGGTGCCGAAATGGATGACTTCGCGGCTGAGTTCCTCAACCTTGTCGAGCGGAGTTTCAGCTAAACTGGAGAAAGGTGTCCATGGCGTTTCAGATGGGATCGGAAGGTACCCGGCCGACTCTATCGGATATCAACGTAACCCCGCTGGTCGATGTGGTTCTCGTGTTGCTGATCATTTTCATGGTCACGGCTCCCATTCTCCAGACCGGAATCGAAGTCGAACTACCGCAAACGCGAACGGTCAAGGCCGTTGACCCCGAGCAGCGTGCTGTGATTACGATCAGTCGGGACGAACTCCTTTACTATCGTTCGAACACGATCAATTTCAATGAACTCGGTGAACTGCTCAAGCGGGATATTGGAGCCTCGGACCGACCGATTTTCCTGCAGGCCGACGAAGATGTTCGTTGGAAGACAATCGTCGCGGTGGTCGATGAAATTCGTCAGTCCGGCTACGAACGAATCAACCTGGTGACCCGTCCGTATCAGACGGAAGGAGGCGTGGTCGAACCGTGAGAACGGTTCTGCACTCACATTTGCAGGAAGATCAGTCGCGCCGGCCGGTGATTATCTCGGTCGTTCTGCACCTGCTCGTCCTACTCTTTTTCACCGTCGGAGTGACCCTACTCCCGGAACCCCCTCCGATCGAGTTGGGTATGGGACCCGGCGGTGGCCAGGGTGACTTTGTCTCCGTCGGACTTGCTGCGGACACCGGTGGTGGAGCGGGAATGTACAAGCCTCCGATTACATCGCGGCCCGATTCGGCTCCTCCGCCACCTCCAGCCAAGCCGGAACCGGCGGTCGAGGAAGCGACGATCCCCGACAAGGTTTTCACCAAGGAGAAGGACAAGCCGAAGCCCAAGCCACCTGAGCCGGAACGGCGTCCGCCACCGAAAAAGGAAGAACCGGAGGAAAAACCGGAAACGAAGGGGCTGATTCCGAGAGAGTCCGATCCCGGCAAGGGAACCCAGGGCGGAGCGGGCGGCGTGGGTGGCGGTTTCGGTTCGGGACGTGGAGTCCTGATCGGTTCGGGTTCCGGCGAGGGCGGCTCGATCGATTCCTGGTACGTTCGTCAGGTCGAGCAGCGCGTCGGGCAGAACTGGCTTCAGACGTCGCTTGGCAATCTCGAACGGCGGGTTCAGGCGGTTGCCACTTTTGTAGTCCAGGCAAACGGGCAGATTACCGACGTTCAACTGGAGTCCCGTAGCGGAATCCGCAGCGTAGACCTGGCCGTCATGCGGGCCATCCAGGCGGCCAATCCCCTGCCCCCGCTTCCCTACGAACTGAGAAACCGGACAGTCCGGTTCAAGGCAGTTTTCGAATATCCACCCCGCTAATGAAAGGGTTGTGCGTGCCGATGAGAGACCGATTCTGGTTACCAATTGCGCTTTTGATGGTTGCTTTTGCCGGGACGTCAGTTGTGGCCCAGCAGACGGACGCGACCATCTTCCCGAGACCGACACCGACTCGACTGGCGGTTGCGGACTTCACGCCCAAGACCGCGGCTACGGCCGAGACCCAGACCGCACTGACGGTTTTCAATCGGGTCCTCCTCGACGACCTGACGTTCTCGGGGTTTTTCGAGATACCGTCAAAGAGCTTCTACCCGCTCAAGCCGGTCCGGGGACCGCAGGACATAGACTTCAGCAACTGGCAGGTCCCGACGCTGGATGCCGACTTCGTCGCTTTCGGGAACCTTCAAGTGGATGCGACCCTGTCGGTTGTCGAAGCCTATCTTTACGATGTCCAGACCCGGCAGCAGGTCCTTGGAAAGCGATTCTCAATCACGGACGTCACCCTGATTCGAAGAGCCGCTCACGAGTTTGCGGATCAGATCGTCTTCGAACTGTCGGCCGGCGCCAGTCAGGGAGTTGCCACCACCAAGATCGCCTATGCGTCGCTCAAAGGAGATGCCAAGGAAATCTGGCTCATGGACTACGACGGGGCGAATGCCCGTCAATTGTCGTTCAACGGTGGGATTAACAAGTTTCCCGAGTGGTCTCCGGACAGCAAGCAGGTCGCTTACGTGACCAAGCTTCCGACGGAAAATCGCTGGCAGTTGCGGATTCAGAACATCGATGGTCCGGTTCGCAATCTCGATCTTTCCGGTTCCTATGTTTCCTCTCCGGCGTTCGCCCCGGATGGCCGTCTGGCATTCTCCGCCCGGCTGGGCAACAGCCGCGACTCGGACATCTTTACGGTTTCGGGACCGGACGGTCGGGGACTGCGCAACATCACCAGCGCTGCCGGAATCGACACTTCCCCCACCTGGAGTCCGACCGGTGCCCAGATCGCGTTCATCTCAGATCGCTCCGGGTCTCCGCAAGTCTGGGTCATGGACTCGGATGGATCGAACGTGCGGCGGTTGATCCAGGAGGGTGGCCACTGTGACAGTCCGGCCTGGTCTCCGGATGGTCGTTTCATCCTCTACTCGTGGCAGGCTCCACGGCAGTGGAAGCACGACGTCTATCTCGTCGAGATTGCCTCGGGCCGGATCTTTCAGCTGACCCGGGGCAGCGGTAGTTACGAGAGTCCGCACTGGGCTCCGGACGGCCGCAGTATTACTTTTCAGAGTACCCGTTCCGGAAGCAAGCAGGTTTTCATCATGAATGCCGACGGGGACAATTTAAAGCAAGTATCTGCCTATGGTATAAACGAGGGTCCGTCGTGGGCGCCGTATCCGCCTGCGGGAACCGTGCCGTGAGTCGACTCGTTAGGGAGGAAGTGGAGAAAATGAAATCGAATTGGAAGATCGTAGTTCTCGTCATGATTGTGCTACTCCTGGCCGTTGCCGTGGGCTGTGGCAAGAAGCCAACCACGATAGCCCGGCCTCCTGCGAGTTCGACCGATCGCACTCCGTCGGCCACGGAAACCTACTCGAGCCCCACGATTGAACTGTCAGTCTCGCCGAGCACAATCCGGCGCGGAGGCCAGGCGAATCTGACCTGGTCGGCCTCGAACGCGGACACCGTTCTCATCGATGGCGGAGTCGGGAATGTTTCCTCCGGTGGGTCGATCAGTGTTTCTCCCCTTGAGTCGACGACATACACAGCGACCGCAACCAGCCGGGGCGGTGAAGCCAAGGCAAGCGCCCGGGTTACAGTTACCCGTGATGAAGGCAGGGGCGAGGTAGTCCAGACCGATCTCCAGGCCCTCCAGAGTGCAATCAAGGAAGGGCTGGTTCGTCCGATCTTCTTCAATTACGACAGTGCAGACCTCTCTTCGGAAGCTCGCTCCATCCTGGAAGAGAATTCGAAGTATTTCCGCCGCTATCCCAACATCCCCGTGATTATCGAGGGCCATTGCGACGAGCGCGGTACCGAGGAGTACAATCTTGCCCTGGGTGACCGGCGAGCGCAGGCTGCCAAGGCCTACCTCGTGCAATTGGGAATCGGTGGGGACCGGCTCGAGACGATTTCTTTCGGTGAAGAGCGGCCATTTGCCATGGGCAGCAACGAAGCGGCCTGGGCCCAGAATCGCCGGGACCAGTTTGTCGTACGGTAAAGATTCCGGCCTGAGCGGGCCGCCCCGAGTCGGGCTGACTGAGCTCTCGACGCCTGATTTTTGATGGGAGACCCTCTATGAAGAGACGATTGAAATGCGTGGTTCCGGCCCTGGTGGCCCTGTCGCTGTCCTTTTTCTCGTTCGGTGGCACGAAAGAAGAGATCATTCGGCTGCAGAGTGATGTTCTTCAGCTTCAGGATCAGATCCGGTTGCTGCAGAAGTCGATTGACGAGAAGAACGGGATGATCGTGTCGCTGCTGGAGCAGCTCAATGACCAGTCGGGCGAGGGCAAGCTGGCTCTCGACGATGTCAAACAGGCGATCACTTCGGGCCGGGCTCAGGGGGAGAACCTCGAGAAGTCGATCGCCTCGTTGAGTGACGAGTTCCAACTCCTCAGCACCAAGCTGGACGAAACCAACAACCGGATTGCCGGCTTGAGCCGCAAAATGGAGGAAAGCCAGCTCCAGGTCCAATCGCTTCGGTCAATCCCGGCTCCGGACCAGGCCGGAGGGGATGTGGAACCCGACCGCGTCTACAGCGCCAGCTACAACGATTACCTGATGGGCAACTACGCCCTTGCGGTGGACGGGTTCCAGGATTTCCTGGCCAACTACCCGGACAGCGAGTACGCGGACAACGCGGCCTACTATCTCGGTGATGCGTACATGCAGCAGGGGCGACTCGAACTTGCCGTGCAGGCCTTCGACCAGGTTATCAACCTGTACTCGAAGGGGGACAAGACACCGGTTGCCTATTACAAAAAGGCGCTTGCACTCGAACAGATGCAGCAGGTCGAACAGGCCGCGGATGTGCTCAAGAAGTTGATGAAGCTCTATCCCAAGTCACAGGAAGCCACCCTGGCCGAGCAGGAGTTGCAGAAGCTGGGAATGTAGCTGCTGGTTTCTGGTTCCGGGTTTCTGGTGGGGTATTTCCCGAAAACCGAAACCAGGAACCAGAAACCGGAACAGAAACCCCACTAGAACGGGATGTCGTCGTCGGTGATCCCGATTTCCATCGCGCTGCGATCCGACTCCCCGGAATCCTCGGAGTAACTTTCTCCGCCGCTGCGGGATTCGAGCATCTGCATGTTGTTGGCGACGATTTCGGTTGTGCGGCGCTTGTTGCCGTCCCGATCGTCCCACTCGCGCGTCTGGAGACGCCCCTCGATAAAGACCAGTTTGCCCTTTTTCAGGTATTGACCGCAGATGTCGGCCAGCTTTCCAAATGCGACGATATTGTGCCATTCGGTCCGTTCCTGGCGGTTGCCATCCTGTCCGACCCAGCGCTCATTGGTCGCCAGCGAAAAGTTCGCGACGGCCATTCCCGACTGGGTAAATCGCATCTCCGGATCTCGTCCGAGGCGTCCGATAAGAATTGCTCGGTTAACCATCTTCTTGCTCCTTCCCTTATTCCCTGTTGACGGGTGAGTCTCACCCGAATACGTTGCCAGAACTGGCGAAGCCGACCACGGCCTGCGATGTCGCAGCGAAGGTCGCCAGCCTCCATATCAATATAACGTCTGACTCCGAAAATCTGCGGAACTCAGTGTGCGGAAATTCGGTCAAAAACGGAATCGACGGCCACCCTCACGGCCGACCAGGGTAACGCGCTTTTCGATTCGCTCCTTGTCCCGATAGAAAACGAACGTCATTGCGTCGCCGGGACGCTTGTCCTCGGCAATCCTGGAGATGTCGCGCCACTGGGTGACCGGTTGTCCACCCATTTCGACCAGGATGTCGCCGCCGATGATGAGCGGAACATTTCCGGCAAAGACCCGGCGGTCGCCTCCCTGGATCCCAGCTGCCTCGGCCGAGCTACTACTGGCCACCTTCTCGACCAGCACTCCTTTCTCGACCGGCAGGTCGAGGGCGCGCGCAAGACGCGGACTGAGAGACCGCCCGGAGATCCCGATCCAGGCCCGAATTACACGACCGTGTTCGATCAGGTCGGGAAGGATCCGGTTCAAGGTCGTGACCGGAACGGCGAACCCGATACCGGCACTTTCACCGGTTCGCGAGAGGATCGCCGTGTTGACCCCAATCACTTCACCCCGCGTATTGAGCAAGGGCCCACCGCTGTTCCCCGGGTTGATGGCGGCGTCGGTTTGAATGAGGTTGTCCAGGACGCCGTTCTCGGTGTCGAGGCTCCTGCCGAAGGAGGAAATGATTCCAGTCGTAAGGGTTCGTTCCAGGCCAAAAGGATTGCCGATGGCCAGGACTCTCTGCCCGACGTCGATTGACAAATCCTGGGCGAGGCGAACTGGGCGACACTTCCGCTCCGGACAGTCAATCTTCAGAACTGCCAGGTCGTTGACAGGGTCACGTCCAACCACCTCCGCCGCGACTGCCGTCTCGTCGAACAGGGTCACTTCGAGCTGGTCCGACTGTTCGATCACGTGGTTGTTCGTGACGATGTGGCCCTGATCGTCGATGATGAAACCACTGCCCGTTCCCTGTTCCGGGATCACCTGCATCCAGAAATTCACTGTCAGACGGGTGCTGGTGACATTCACGACTGACCGGCTCAGATCCTTGTAGATCTGAATGTTCACACGCTCCTCATCGGACAGGGACGTGTCAAGCACGGGCGTATCCGGCTGCTTGAACTCAGCACTTGCCGGCGGGGGAGAGGGCCAGCGCAGGAAGAACAGGACCAGTCCGGCAGCAATCAGGCTGCTCAGGACCACTCCTGACCAAAATTCTTTTCGGCTCATCCTCTAAACTCCATGAAGACTAGGAACCCGTGGACGCAATCCCCCGGCCCGGACGATCTCCTTCAGGGTCCTCCACAAAAAAATAAAGGATAGCACTTCCCGCCAGGGTCAAAGATGCAGCAAACAGGGTGACGGCGCCATAGCCGTAGGCACCGTAAAGGCTCCCTGCCAGCAGCACCGAGATTGAAATGCCCAACTGGGAAGCACTGTTGCGCAGGGCCAGAAATGCGCCCCGGTCGCCGCTGCCGATCAGTTCGGTTTGCAGCGTCTGCAGGGAGGTCTGCCGGAAGGCCACGAGGAGGCCGGCCAGGAAGATGACGACGAATAGTGCGGAGCCTCCACCCGCGTGAACGAGCAGCAGGAGGGGCACCGAAAGGAAGGAGTTGGACACCACGAAGAGGCGCTTCTTTGTCAAACGCCGATCGCTGATCCATCCTGAAAGCGGGCTGGCCAGGATTGCGGCTCCACCCGAAACCAGAAAGACCATCGAAATCTGGACCGGGCTCATATCAAAGGAGGCGGCCAGGTAACCCGAGATGTAGGTCAAGAATGCGAGTGTCGCCCCAGAGACCATGAACGAAGTCATCAGGGCCCCCATAGTTGTTCGCCTCCCTACGAACCCGAGATAGGACCGGAACGATGAATTCCGAAGCTGAGAGCGCTTCGGCCGATCCGATGAGATCTGCAGAGCTGCCAGCAGCAATATGAAAGCGAGGATTCCAGTGACCACGAATACCCGTCGCCAGCCCCACGCCTCAGCAATCCAGGAACTCAGTGGAACACCCAGAATCAGGGCCGCGAAATAGGAGCTCAGGACTATGCCCATTACCCGGCCCCGCTTCTCGTACGGGAAGAAGTCGCCGATGTAGCTCACCGTGCAGGTCGACAGTAACCCTGCAGCGATCCCCGTGCACGCGCGTATGGCGGCGAGACCGCCAAATCCGACAACCTGGGTCGTCAGGGCAGCCAGCACCATGAAGGCTCCGAGACCGAGGCGAAGAAAAAACACTCTACCCAGCCGATCACTCAGGGGCCCGAAAACGAGATTGAAGAGCGCCGCACAGAGGGCGTAGAGGGAAAACAGCTGTCCCAGCCGGACGAGCGATACCCCGAGATCGTCGCTCAGTGCTGGGAGTATAGGGATCAGGAGCTGGTTATCGACCGAGGCCAGGAACAGCACCCCAAAGAGTGCGAGAATCGTAAACCCCTCGTTGCGCAGACTCGATCTCCCCACCACGCGGCTCTCCGCAAGTCCTCTCTTTAAAACTGACCGGCAACCCCCGAACGCGCCTCGTGCGTTATCCGGCCTCGTCGCAGCCGGTTTCCTGCATCGGCCGGAGGTCACACCTCAGAACCAGGGCATCTTCGACGGGGTCATTGTAATAGGCCCGGCGCTTTCCGCACTCCCTGAAGCCAAAACCGTGATAGAACTCCAACGCAACCAGATTGCCCTGCCGTACTTCGAGAAAGCATACCTCGACACCCGCCTCGGCTGCATCAGACATCAGGCGGTTCATCAGCAACCGTCCAATTCCGCCCCTGCGCTCGGTGACACTCACCGCGATCTTGAGCAGGTCGGCCTCCGGGCCGAGGAACCAGGAGAGGCAGAAACCGGCCACCCAACCGGATCTTTCCGCCACTACGCACTTTATCCCCGGTCGCCCCAGAAGAATCCGGTACTCTTCCGGCGCCCAGCGACTGAGCCCCGATTCGTCGTTGATCCGGACAATCTCGTCGATGTCGTCAGGACTGGCCGGCCGAGGGAGGAATCGGCAGTTCGGCATCTGAGGGTCGGACATAATTGGCCCTGATTTCACTCGCGGTTCGAGTTTCGCCTCGAACGAAGCGGTGGTAGGCGAGTTGACACAGTTCGTTGAGGATGACGTTATCCGACCGAATCACGCGGTCCTGGGGTCTCATGGCGGCCACCGTCGAGCTGTACATCTGGGCGGCATCACCAACAAAGAGGCAGGGTTCCGGTGGAAGGCTCTTCAGCCACTCGGCAGGCGGCAACACCGCTTCCTCCTGGATCAAACGGCTCGAACCGTCTTGAACCTCGTAAATGGCCCCGAAGACCTGCTGGCGGCGGGCGTCCACCATTGGGGCGACCCGGTCCGAAAGATATCGGAATCGATAGGCGAGCGCCTCGAGTGTCGAAATGTCCACGGCAGGCCGACCCAGGCTCTGGCAAAAACCTTTGACGGTGGCCATTCCGATGCGCAGCCCCGTGAAGGAGCCCGGGCCCGAGGCAACGGCAAAGCAGTCGATCTCTCCCATGGACAGGTCAAACTGGTGGAGCAGGAAATCCACGTTGGCGATCAGGTTCTCGGAGTATTCCAGGGGGCGCTTGACCATGACGGTCGCCACCACTTCGGCGTTCCGAGCCAGAGCCACCCCTCCGCTGTTGGTTGCGGTATCGACTGCAAGAAGAAACATGGCTCCCTAGCTTACTTGAAAACCCGTGCCCTCGTGGAGAGCGGACAGGGATCACCGATTCCTGCTAATGTATACGCCGTCATGGATCACCTCACGCCGATGATGCGCCAGTACCATCGGATAAAACTTGAACACCCCGACATGCTCCTCTTTTTCCGGCTGGGGGACTTCTACGAGATGTTCTTCGAGGACGCGGTAATCGGCAGCCGCGAACTCGAAATTACCCTGACATCAAGGAATAAGGATCACCAGGGGAACCCGATTCCCATGTGCGGAATTCCTCATCACGCTGTTACAAACTACGTCTCCCGGCTTCTCAAAAAGGGGCTCAAGGTTGCGATTTGCGAGCAGGTTGAGGATCCAAAGCAGGCCAAAGGCATCGTCAAACGGGAGGTGACCCGAATCCTGACTCCCGGCACGGCTGTTGAGGAAGGGGTTCTGGAAGCGCGCGAGAACAACTACATCTCGAGCATCTACGAGTATGATGGCCGGTGCGCGGCCTCGTTCATGGATGTCTCGACCGGTGAATTCTGGGTTTCGGAGCATTCCGGCCAGGAGGGTAAAGAAGGCCTTGGGCACCAGCTCTTCCAGTTCCAGCCCCGAGAGATACTCACCGCGGAGTCGGCCGCTGACTCCATCCGGACGCGCTTCGCGCCGGTCCTAAACAGCTCGGTCGTTTTCACTGAACAGCCCGACTGGGTCTACAACCAGGATTACTCCCATCGACAGCTCCTGCAGCATTTCAAGGTCGCCGGGTTGGAAGGTTTCGGGCTCAACGGGCACTCGCTCGCCCTGGCAGCCGCCGGGAGCCTTCTGCATTATGTTAAACAGACCCAGAAGTCCGCACTGAATCACGTGACCGGCCTGAAGGTCCTGGAAGACACGCGTTTCCTGAAGATGGACGATGCCACGGTGCGCAACCTGGAACTCGTTCAGGGTGTGGACGGCAGCAAGAAATGGACCCTCCTCTCCACGCTCGACCAGACCCGTTCAGGAATGGGGGCGCGCCTGCTCCGGCGCTGGCTGCTGCGGCCGAGCATGGATCTCGACGAGATCGAGGGCCGGCTCGACGGCGTTGAAGAGTTGAGCAGGAATGTCATCGGCCTTGGGAAACTGGGTCAGACCCTTTCCAGGATCCACGACCTGGAACGGCTTCTGGCCCGGATCACCATGGACACGGCGAATCCCCGGGACCTGCTCTCGCTCCGTGAGTCGGCGCTTCAGCTTCCAGGATTGGCTGACCAGTTGAGTTCATTCGAGAGCGCGATCCTCCGACCGAAACTCGACACCCTTGAAGACGTCGCGGAGATTCTGGCCTCAGCACTGAGCGATGATCCCCCGGTTTCGATCAACGAGGGACGCATCCTCAGAAACGGTTATAATCAGAAACTCGACGAACTGCGAGAGATCGCTTCCTCCGGCAAATCGACGATCGCTCGAATTGAGGCTGAAGAACGGGAACGGACAGGAATCTCCTCCCTGAAGGTGAAGTTCAACCGGGTCTTCGGGTACTTCATCGAAGTCACCAAGAGCCATCTCAAGTCGGTTCCGGAACACTACATCAGAAAACAGACCCTGGCCGGATCCGAGCGCTACATCACGCCCGAACTCAAGGAGTACGAGGACAAGGTTCTGGGGGCCGAAGAGCGTATCGTCGAATTGGAGAAGGAGCTCTTCCTGGCGCTCCGGCGACAGCTTGCCGACGAGGCTGCGCGGATCCGCGCCACCGCCGGAACCGTCGCCCTGATGGACGTGCTGGTGGCTTTTGCCGAACTTGCCCGCAAGAACCGGTACGCCCGGCCGCACCTGGACGAGTCGCGGAGACTGCACATCGTGGGAGGACGCCATCCCGTACTCGAATTGCAGGGAGACGACCCGTTCGTACCCAACGACCTGAACTGTGACGCAGCCGGCGACCAGTTGATGCTCCTGACGGGACCCAACATGGGCGGCAAATCGACCTACCTCCGCCAGAATGCCCTGATCGTCATCATGGCTCAAATCGGTTGCTTCGTTCCGGCCCAGGAAGCCGAGATCGGGCTGGTCGACCGGATTTACACGCGAGTGGGTGCCAGCGACAACCTGGCCCGTGGCCAGTCCACCTTCATGGTCGAGATGATCGAAACGGCACGAATCCTCAATACCGCCACACGGCGCAGTTTCATCCTGCTGGACGAAGTCGGCCGGGGTACTGCGACGTTCGACGGCCTTTCGATCGCCTGGTCGGTTGCCGAGTTCCTCCTGACCGAAACAAGCCGGCGAGCCCGCACGCTGTTTGCGACGCACTATCAGGAACTCACCCGCCTGGAGAGTATGTACGAGGGAGCGCGCAACTACTGCGTGACCGTCAGCGAAGGTGGATCGAGCATCATCTTCTACCACAAGGTGCTTCCCGGGGTTGCCAATAAGAGTTACGGCATCGAGGTCGCTCGACTGGCCGGTGTCCCTTCGGTTGTCATTGACCGGGCGAAGGAGATTTTGACCCGGCTCGAGCGCAAGCAGCTGAACCTGACCGGACGTTCCCGGTCCTCAACCGTCCCTGAAGAGTCCTTTGAGGACCTCCAGAAGGGGCTCTTCGGCTGATTCCCCGTGACCGAGAACCCGAGTTCCCTTCCTCGAATCTCTCCCCGCCAGGCCTGGATCGTTCTCGTTCTCTGCATCGTCCCCTATTTCATTCACCCGGCCGGTCCTTCAGTCTGGGACGCCAACGAGGCCTTCTACGTCGAGACCCCGCGGGAGATGCTCAAATCGGGGAACTGGCTCGTGCCCCACTTCAACGGGCAGCCGAGGCTGAACAAACCCCCCCTTTCCTACTGGCTGGTCGCTCCACTCTACCAGTGGTTTGGAGTCAAC
This sequence comes from uncultured Acidobacteriota bacterium, assembly GCA_963777605.1. GTDB lineage: Bacteria > Acidobacteriota > UBA6911 > RPQK01 > JAPXNP01 > CAVZRV01. The sequence continues at coordinate 32,815 of CAVZRV010000010.1, read as the reverse complement.
TTGCTCTGGGAGCGTCTCCTGATGTCGCTTCTGGCGGCAGGTTCCATCCTGGTGACCTTTCTCATCGGCCGCCGGCTCTGGAGCGAAGCGGCGCCGGCCCTGCTCGCCGCGGTGATCTTCTCGACGACCTTTCGCCTCTTCCTCCTGGCCCGACGCCTTCTGATCGACCTTCTCCTCCTTTTCCTCGTCCTGGCAGCCCTGTACTTCATCGTTGACTGGCTGCAGTCCGGGAGGCGGCCTGCCGCTGTTGCGGCCTCAGTCTGCCTGGGTCTGGGATTCCTGGCCAAAGGCCCGGTTGTCGTACTTCCGCTTGTCGTGATGGTCGCCTACCTGGCTTTCTACCGGCAGTTCCGACGCGCCCTGGCCTGGGAATGGGTGCTGGGAGGGTTTCTTTTCCTCACCATAGCCGGTTCCTGGTTCGCTGCCCTCGGCTTGACTTATGGCTGGGAGCCGGTCAGATCGTTCCTCTTCACGGAGAACGTGGGACGCTTCCTGGACACTGACTTCGGCCCGCGACGGGGATACTTCTATTATGTGGGCGTTTTCCTGGCCGACTCCTTCCCCTGGTCACTGATTGCTCCTGTAGCACTGATCGGGCTTTTCCGGGATTCCAGACGACAAAGGCAAGAGTCTAATCTCTATGTTTTTTTTCTTATCTGGTGCTTGTTTTACTTCATTTTCTTCAGCCTATCGTTGAACAAACAGGAGTACTACATTGCGCCGCTGTACGCCTCGGCCTCGCTGCTGATTGCGGGTTGGGCCGTGTCGGTGAAGATTCCACGCGCCCTGGCCTGGCTGGAAAGTGGAAGCCTCCTGCTGGCAGCGAGTTTGCTGCTTGTGGCAGGGTTCGTCCTCTTTCCGGACACACTTTTTTGGCTTCCGCCGGTTGCCCTGCTGACTGGAGCCGTGTTGGCTTGGCGCGGCAGGTTGCTCGGCCAGGGTTTGGCCCTCTCCGCATTCCTGGCCCTGAGCGCGCTCATCTACTTGCCCGCTTTGGAAGCATTTCGCCCGGTGCGCCCGTTTGCCGAGACGATCAACCGGATCGCCGATGCCGAAAGTCTCCAAGATTGGCAGGCGGGATACTTTCTCTTTACCGCGCCCAGCCTGCGTTTCTACCTCGACCGAAACATCTCGGAACTCTACGAAGCCAGTGCTGCAGTTGAATTGATGCGAAGCACCGAGCCGGTCTTCCTGATCACCAATCAGGCCGGATTCAACGCGCTTTCGAAGGCTCTGCCGCCGCAGGACCTGCACGTCATCGAGTCCCGCCCAATCCTTCGGACAACGGGACGCGAATTCTGGAAAGCCCTCCGCACCGGTCAGTCCGACGGCCTCCGGAACCAATTGTTCCTCGTCACCAACCGCGCATCTGTTCGTTAGACGCGAACCACACTTCAATTTCCAATAAGTGCTTACACCGCTACAGTGATCTCGTTGACATGGGCGGCATTGCTCGATCGCCGGGCAAGTGCGAGTTCAAGAACCGTAGTGCCTTCCACGACTAGAGACCGGCGGTACAAGAACCGATCATCGGCGATCTTCTTCTGGAGAGATCCAATGAGACCTTCGTCGCCCTGAATTGCCCGGCTGATCCTTGCCCCCGTCGGGACGATCGAGTATCTTTCGATGACTCATTAGGGGTGACTAGGCGGGAGAGAATATGACTCAGTTGCTCGATTTTCTGCTTGATTTCACGACGACTATTTCCGGATGGATCTGGGGAGTTCCCATGGTCGTGCTCCTGTTCGGAACCGGACTAATCCTGACGCTGATGACCCGGTTTGTCCAAGTTCGGTACTTCCGTCAGGCATTCGGTCTGGTCTTTTCCGGTTCTTCTCGGAGCAAGGCCAGCAAGGGAGACGGCGACATCACCCCGTTCCAGGCTCTGATGACCGCTCTGTCATCCACGGTGGGAAATGGCAACATTGCGGGTGTGGCCACGGCGATAGCGGCAGGGGGACCGGGCGCTGCTGTCTGGATGTGGCTGACGGCGATTCTTGGAATGGCCACGACCTACGCCGAGGGTTCTCTGGCGATTCTCTTCCGGGTTCGCATGGAGGACGGATCGGTCGTCGGAGGCCCCATGTACTACTGCCGGTACGGGATCAAGAATCAGCGGGTTGCCGTGATCACCGGTGGAATCTTCGCGATCTCGGGTGCCCTCGCCTGCCTTCTGGGCACAGGGAACATGTTCCAGAGCCAGTCGATGGCGCTCGCTGCCCGGCAGCAATTCGGAATTCCGCAATGGGCATCAGGGCTGACCATCGCGTTTCTGGCCGGACTCGTGATAATTGGGGGTATCAGCCGAATCGGACGGGTCGCCGAAAAACTCGTGCCCACCATGATTGTCTGCTATTTTCTCGGGGCGCTGGCCGTGATTCTGAATAATCTCTCCGCTGTTCCTGCGGCATTCGAACTGATTTTCGAATCCGCCTTCAGCCCGCAGGCGGCGCTTGGTGGAGCCATCGGAGTCAGTGTCCAGCAGGCGATCCGTTTCGGAGTGGCCCGGGGACTCCTCTCCAATGAAGCCGGACTTGGTAGTTCCCCGATCGCGCATGGTGCCGCCCGCACGATTTACCCGGTAAAGCAGGGCTCAATTGCCATGATGGGAGTCTTCATCGACACCATCGTAGTCTGCACGTTGACTACTCTTGTCATTGTGATCTCGGGCGCCTATCAGAATTCGACGCTCTTCGATCCCAACGGACTCTCCGGTGCGGACTCTGACGGTGAACGCGTTCAACCTGGGGATGCCGTCGATCCTGGCGGGTTGGGGCGGTGTTATCGTGGTGCTCTCCTCACTGCTCTTCGGATTCACGACACTCCTCGGCTGGAGTTATTACGGCCAGGTCTGCTGCGAGTACCTCTTCGGACTCAAGGCCGTGAAACCCTATCGCGTTCTTTTCATCATTCTGGTGGTCGTGGGTTCGCTCCTGACCGGCAAATATGCTCCCATCATCACGAACGTAGGCGATACCTTCAACGCGTTTATGGCTTTTCCCAACCTGATCGCCCTTCTCATCCTGAGCGGCGTTGTCATGAAGGTAACCCTGGCCAGCTACCGCAGCCGGAGCATGGAAACTGAGGTTGCCCACCCGGTCGAAATCTCACCTCAAAAATCGTAGATCGAAGGGTCGTCCGGTTGACCCCTGGCGAGCGGGGCTGCGAGAATTAGGACGTGGATATTTACTCGGAAATAGTCCGGCTGCGGGAATCGGGGGAACGGGCGGCACTGGCGACCATCGTGCGCCGGGTTGGAAGCACTCCCCGCAAGGACTGCGCCAAAATGCTGATCCGGGAAGACGGGTCCACCTTTGGATCCGTTGGCGGTGGCTGTGTCGAGGGAGAGATCTGGCAGAAGGCCCGGGAAGTCATTGAGTCGGGCCGCCCTCAAGCTGGTCAGTTTTGAACTTAACGCCAGCGACGCCGAGAACGAAGGCCTGATCTGCGGCGGAACGGTGGAAGTTTTCGTGGAACCGATCATGAGCGATCCCAAACTGTTCATCCTGGGTGCCGGCCACCTGGGGTTGTCACTCGCCGAATTCGGCCAGCGCGTCGGTTTCCGGGTCACGGTCGTAGACGACCGTGACCAATTTGCCAACCGGGAACGCTTTCCGGCTGTCGAAGATGTCCTGGTCCGGCCGTTTGAGGGTTGCCTGCGCGACCTGCCGGTAGATCGGAATTCATACGTGGTTATCGTGACCCGCGGTCACAGTCACGATTGCACCGCCACGGAAGAGGCAATTCAGACACCGGCACGCTATGTTGGCCTGGTCGGCAGTCGCCGCAAAATCAAGCTGATCGTGGAAACCCTGATCGAGAAGGGGTACTCCGCTGAGCATTTCACGAACCTCTTCGCGCCTATCGGACTCCCCATAGGGTCGGAGACGCCGGAGGAAATCGGCATCAGCGTGATCGCCGAACTCATTGCGGTGGGCCGAGGACTGCACCAGCGAAGTGAAAAGCAGGAGTTTGTCCGCAAGTTGATCGATGCCGCTTTCTCGGCGCCCGCATCCGCGAAGCACTCGGTCAGCCAGTCGAGCTAGATGCTGACAGGTTGCCGGAACTTAATCACTGTAATCCTTCAAGAACAAGACATATTTCTTCCATTCCGGCGCCAGCGCGAACAACTTGAAATGGCGATGTCGTCGAGATCGACAACGGTGGAAGGTGGCCCTTGCGGAAGCTCTCCGCACTCCATGAAGAGATTGACTCTACCGTCAAACAGTTCGTGCAGCCGAGCAACGTCTGCCGCAGTAGGCTTCGCCCGAACGATTCGCACTTGTTGAAACCAGCGGCCGGCCCAGACGGCTCAACCAGGACTGCAGAAAAGGTCCACGCGGACAGCGGATGCCGATCTTGCAGTCACTTCCGGTCAGGAGTTCGGGCAGTGTTGCAGCCGGTCTCAACAGTACAGTCAGCGGGCCCGGCCAGCATTGCTCGAGCAACTGCAGCCCTTGTTCCGGAATCTCCTCCACGAAAGCACGGACCTCAGCCAGCGAGGGCAGCAGCACCAACAACCCCTTCTCCTCGCTCCGCCCCTTGATCTCCACAAGGCGCCGGACCGCCTCCTCGTTGCAGGCATCACAGCCGAGCCCGTAAATCGTGTCCGCCGGGTAAAGCACGACACCTCCTTCGCGAACCGTAGCCGCAGCCCGCTCAATAGATCCAGGTTCAGGAGATTCAAGATCGATGCGCATGGCACGGTCAGGATACAATACCGTTTGTGTCACGGCCCAATATCCGCACGATCGAGAGCCCTCACAACGATTCCCTGAAAGTCTGGAAGAAGAACATCCAGCACCCCGAGGACCCCAGCTTTCGCTGCATTCCATTGGAGGGGCCAAAGCAGATTTCGGATTTGGCTGTTCGATTGTCACCCGAGTTACTGGTCGTGTCGGCCGATGCCATTGAGAAGTACGAGTCGCTGCTGGCTTGCGCCGCTGAAGTCGTTCAGCTTCCCAATCGCCTCATGGATCGCCTCAGCGACGTACGGACCAGCCAGGGTGTGATCGCCTTCGTCCGCAAGCCGGATTTCGAGTGGCCGGACCTGCCGGATCAGATTCTCTACCTCGACGGGCTCCAGGACCCGGGTAACCTCGGCACGATTCTCCGGACCGCGGCAGCTGCGGGAGGCTGGGGCCTGGTCACTGCCCCAGGAACGGTTTCCTGCTTCAATAGCAAGGTGATACGTGCCTCTGCCGGATATTTAATTGAGGTCCCATTTCTCGAACGACGGGAGCCGACCGAAGTGAGCGAGCGTGGGTACTCACTGTGGACCGCTGACAGTGCCTCGGGCATCGACCTGTTTTCAGCTGGACTGGAGGCTCCACTCTGCGTGGTCGTGGGGCGAGAGGGTGGAGGTTTTTCCGATTCCCTTCCCGCCTCGGTTCATCGACTTCACATCCCCATGGAACCTGGCGTCGAAAGCCTGAACGCCGCCGTGTCGGCCGCCCTGATTCTCTACGAGGTGCGGCGGCGGCGCTCGTGCCCAGATCGCCGCCAACCGGCAGTCGATTCGATAGAATAATGAGTCGCTATGGATGAGGACCTTTTCTCAAGCTTGGAGCCGATGAAGGCGGAGGACGAAGTTCCCGCCGACCGACCGCTCGCCGATCGCATGAGACCCCGCTCTCTCGGAGAGGTCGTGGGCCAGGAGCACCTGCTCGGGGAACGGAAAGTTCCTCACCGAGGCACTTCGGGGCAACCAAGTCCCATCCATGATCCTTTGGGGACCTCCCGGAGTTGGCAAGACGACGTTGGCTCACGTCATCGCCAATGAAGCGGACGCTCATTTCTTCGCCATCAGTGCCGTTCTCTCGGGAGTGAAAGACGTCAAGCGGGTTATTGAAGAAGCCAGACGGCAGCGGCGCCGGCAGAACCGTGCGACAATTCTCTTCGTGGACGAGATCCACCGTTTCAACAAGGCTCAACAGGACGCCTTCCTTCCCCACGTGGAAAACGGCACCATCGTCCTGATCGGGGCAACCACTGAAAACCCGTCCTTCGAGGTTATTTCTCCGCTCCTGTCCCGAACCCGTGTGCTGGTCCTGGAAGCGCTCGATGATCAGCAGGTCGTCGCAATCCTCAAGCGAGCCCTCGCCGACCGGGAGCGCGGCTTGGGCAGCTGGAACCTGACGGTTTCGGATGAGGTCCTGACTCACCTGGCCCAGTTCGCTAACGGCGACGCTCGTGCATCTCTCAACGGGCTTGAAGTTGCCGCACGGCTGGCGCTCCAGGACAACCCCGAAGCTCCAGTGATTACCGACGAGATTCTCCAGACGGCGTTGCAGCAGCGTTCGATCCTGTACGACAAGGAAGGGGAGGCGCATTACAACCTGATCTCCGCCCTTCACAAGTCTCTGCGGAACAGCGACGTGGACGCCTCGCTCTATTGGCTAGGCCGGATGCTCGAAGCAGGAGAAGACCCCCTGTATATTGTTCGTCGTTTGGTCCGTTTCGCTTCCGAGGACATCGGCCTCGCCGATCCTCGCGCCCTCTCCATCGCACTCGATGCCATGCAGGCTTTTCACTTCATCGGGCTTCCAGAGGGCAAACTCGCCCTTGCCCAGGCGGCCGCCTACCTCGCCCTGGCACCCAAGTCGAACGCACTTTACCGGGCCTATGGTGCAGTGGCGGCTGATATCCGAGAGACCCGGAATGATCCGGTTCCGCTTCACCTCAGGAACGCACCGACCCGACTGATGAAAGAACTCGAATACGGTCGGGGTTACCGCTACGCTCACAACGAAGAATCTGGTGTTTCGGCGATGGAGTGCCTGCCGCACGGCCTGAGGAACAGGCGGTACTATCACCCGACGGACCGCGGAGTCGAAAAGTCCTACCGGGACCGGCTCAAGCAGATCGACCGCCTCCGCCGGGAGGCTGAAGCGGAAGCCTCTCCAGGTCGCCATCCTGACGAACCGGAGTAGTTGCCATCCCGGACCCGGGTCTCCCCACCCTCGGCACGGGATTGTCAACTGACCATTGACTGTCTATTGACACTCCTGTGAAGGGCTCGAGATTCAGCCCGGTCACCGGGGGTCAGGACTTGTCTGTCAAACGACGACCACGCGGAAGAACCCAGGCTGAGGGATGTTGGTCCATCCCGATTTGAGGGTAGTAGCTGACAGCTTTCGGTGCCGACAGCAGAATCAGAGTGCATTTCGGGCCCAGTCCCGCCTGGGTCCGGGAAATGAGTTCCCGGCCGATTCCCTTCCCCTGGTACGCTCGGTCAACGGCGAGGTCGGAAAGATAGCAGCAGTAGACCAGGTCGGTCACTGAGCGGGCGATTCCGATCAACAGCTCACCGTCCCAGGCGGTAACGGTGAGATCAGCGTTTTCCAACATCCCGCCGATACATCCAACATCCTCAACGGGCCGCCGTTCCGCCAGCTCTGAGCGCCTGAGAAGATCAATGAATTCTTCTGTCGTAACCTTTGCGTCTAAAGAATAATACGTCGATGATCGGTCCATTGATTCAGCCGTCGATAATCGTAAAAAATCAGGATTTTCATGTTGATCGCAGGTTATACGATCGCACGAGGAGGGATCTCGATTCCACTATTGGATCGAGAGACGTTGGCCGGCAGGGATTGCAGAGCATTTTCAATTCGGCGACAGACGCTGTCGTCAAGAGAGGTGTCGCTATGCCAGGGAAAGTGGAACCATCGTTCAACTCGCGAATCGGTTTCGGACTGTAATGCGACAACTCCGATCCCTTGCGACCCGGCCCTGACAGCGCTCTCGATTTCCTTCCGGAACGAACGGTTGGATGTGTAGCGGACCAGAGTGATGGCGTCACTATCGGACACCAATACCACCAGCAGTACCCTGTCGTTCAGGTGCCTGCCAAAGAGGCGGACCATCCGCGAGATTGACCTTGATTCAGTCACCGTGAAAGCCTGCTCCAGTCTGAGGCCGATGTCAAGCCATTCCAGCTTGGGATTTTACATCCATGTGACTATCTGCGACTTTCGACTGCCGTTGCAGAGCCCTCGACCATCCTATTCATCGGGAGTCAGAATCTGCTGAAACCCGAGATTGGCGATGTCTCGAAACCGGGGTGTGCCCGGCGGAAGGTTTGCTGGAGTCAGGTAGTCCGTTTCGAAGGCATAGTCACGCGCTGGCGGTGAATACACCGTGCTGCAGCACTTGTAAATGCCGTTCGAGTATTCCGAGTAGAACAGGCTCACCAGGGAACCGCGATAGTGAAGCGTTTTGCCCCCCCAGTTCTCCAGGTAGCGAAGGAAGTTGTGCGTCCCACCGTCCAGCCCGTACTCGTCCGACCCGGACCATGCCGGATTCTCAAAACTCTGGACCTTGCCGGCGGCAACTGCCATTCGGTACCAGGTGGTCGTGGCGGTCCGGGATGTTCCGCCCCCGACATACGTGGCATCGGCAAAGCTCCCCCAGTCACTCCAGTTGTTCGACAAGAGTGTGACCGAATCGGCAATAATACTGGCCGGAACGTAATCTCCGAACCCTCCACTGGCGTTGTAATCGCCCATGACGTAGACCGGGTTCTCACTGGCCACCGTGAAGCCACCACCTTTGGCATTCGACGGCAGGCTCCCGGAGAGGCCGTTTCTGAGCCGTAATGCGTGACGAGGACCGGTGACGCGATTCTTGCGGGCGACGGTTCGCCCCGGAATTCGGGTCAGTGGGGAGTCCGATGAAGTCTGCCCCCCCTGGGCCGCGGCCACAAAGCCGTCGGCGAGGTTGACGATTCCCCAGTTGTCCAGCATTCCGTTTTCGTTGAGATCCTCAGATTCGCCAAGAGTGCCGTCGGGAACGCCGTTTGGGTCACCTTCGTTGACCACGTCTTCAAATCCGTACGATCCCTTTCTTCCGTCAGGCCCGGTCAACGTTCCACGTTGGTCGGAAAAATAAAGAATGTAGCCGTTCTGGGTGATGTTCTCGACCAGGGCTCCGGTACTTCCGATTTCCCCGCTCAACCAGCGGCGCAGATTCTCGACGTCGAGATCGACGACATTGAAAATCCCGCCGATAGCGCAACTGTCGTTGTCGTCCCCCAGCGATCGATCCCGAACTTCGCCTTCCCGGGCATCGTAAAGGTTGATTGGCATCCACCGGGTGGAAGTCGTCCGGGTCGTTGAGTTGTAAGAATAGTCCGGCGCCCCGTCTCCATTCTTGTCCTTCACCGTTTGAAACTTCAGGATGGCGTCGGGATTCTCGGACGCGATTCCGAGGTTCAGCCACTCCGCAGTGACGTCGGAAAAACCACCGGCACCATAATTCGCCAACACAAGAACATACCCATCGATCAGAGGATACTCCTCGTCGGACGCGACGCCCGTCGGCCGAACCATGTCGGAGTCGATCGATGCTTTGCCCTCGGCAAAGGCCGTGTTCGTGGCTCCGTAGCCGGACTCGGTCTTGTAAGGCTCGACATTGGAGAGCCTTACTCCCGCGGACGGAAGTTCCTCGCTCGTGTCGTTCAGTAGAACAAGGACCTGGGCCTGGCTGTACAGCCTCGAGTCGTCGGCCGCGCTCGCAGCGGCGACCGGGTCGGGCCGTTTGATGATTTCAATCGATCGCAGCCCCTCATCGACGAACGGGAGTTCCAGCGCCTTTGCACCGGTCTTTCCGTTGACCACCATCCCGTGATAGGTGGTGGTCGATATCTCGGCCCAGTCCGGGTTGTCTGAGCTGTTTGGGCCCCCAACCTTGCTGCCTTCCGGTACTTCGAGGTTACGGCACGCCGGCCGAGAGTCGTCGCACCCGCCCGGAGCCGTCGGGATGTATACCGGTTCATCTCGGCCCGCCGCAATTGTACTGACCCCGTTGGCCATCTCGGCCCGAATCACTTCCCCAGCGGCGCTGACCTTGGCATGAAAGGTCAACGACGACTTGGTGGAAAGGAAGAGGTTGCCGTTGGAGTGGACTCTCCCGCCGAAATCGAACCCCGGCCCCGGATAGTAGCTCAGATTGCTGTCTGAGAAGATCCCAAATTGAAAGACTGGAATAAGGGCGACCTCGATGTCCCTCTGCATCCGGACTTCGGTGGCGGCAGGTCCCTGACTGGTGACGTCCAGCTCCATCGGAATGATGCTGGCGACCAGACCTTCGTTAGGGCCGGCGCTGATATTCCGGACGACTGCATTGGGAACGCCGCCGGTGTTTTCCACGTTGACCTCATATCGGGAATACGAGATGTTGTCCAAGTCCGGTGTCTCAGTGCTCAGCCCCTGGATCTCCTCAACCGACGGAGCCATCCGGTGGACGTACAACTGGCTGAGATCGGCGATCATCTTCTCCATCCCCGCTTCAGCACCGTAGTACGCCTGCATGCTGTGAAGATCGTTGCCACCCACCCGCATGTCGGTCGTCACCATGTAGCTGACTCCGACAGCTCCGGCGGAGACAAGCGTCAGGAGCAACAGAATGAGAATCAAAACATAGCCGTCTTCTCGACACTTTTCTCTGCTGCGCATGGTTTTCAAACCTCTCATTCGTAACGATCGCGGAAAGAAAGATTGCGGGTGCTTACCGCCGTCCGCAGGGAAATGTGCTCGAAGCGCCGGCTGAAGAGCTCAGGTCTCAACGATCGAGCGATGAGCAGGATGTTCGCCTTCCGAATCTGGTTTGGTGCGCCGCCGGCATCAACAAGGTCACCGGTTGCAGTTCCGGCCGCCTCGCTGAAGATGTCGTAGGTAAACTGCAGGTCCTGAATCGATTCTGCAACGGGTACCGGCGTAGAAGCATTCACCTGTCGCATGAGCCGGGTCGTCAGCCCGTCGGGGCTCGGATCGAGGTAATAGGTAATGACATTAATGCGAAATGCCCTGGTGGGGGGATAGGTTCCGGCGGGATTGCCCGGGTTGGCCAGGGAGGCAATGTTCCCGAAAGCCGCTGACGGTTGATTGAATCCGAGCGGATCATTGTCGGCGAAGAGAACCTTGTTGCCATTGCCCCCGGTTACGACGCCCGCTGCACAGCCGTTGGCATTGGAGAGGATCATGATGTCTCCGAACTGGAGCCCTTCCGAGTTGCTGGACACTGCCGGATCGGTGCGCGGGTCGAACGTCACCTGATTACCGCTCGGCGTGATGTGGGTCAGCGAGTACTGATCGAAGTGACTCTCGGCATCCCGGTACATGAGCGTCACGACGTCCGTCTGAGAGCCATTGATGAGTTGTCCCCGTGCGTTCCCCGGCGTGACCGCATAGAGCCGATCGTCGTCGTAAGTGTTGTTCAGAACATAGCAACTGGCCGAATCGCAGGCGAACTTCGAACGGTACGACTTCTTGCCACTCGGGAGCTGAATCCCTCCCTGCGGAATACCCGTGCCGGCCATGCTGAGGTCCCTCGAGATCAGATTGAACGCAACCCGTGAGTTCTGATGGACTTCGCCCATCTGGCCTGCCATATCTGAGACGCTCACCGAATGCTGGAGGACCATGACGGCGGCACCGGAGAGGATAACTCCCAACAGGGCCGCCACCATAAGTTCGATCAGGCTGAAGCCGCTTGAATTGTTGTGAGTCATCGGATCTCCCCTATCGGAACCTTGAAATGTAGGATTGCACCGCGTAAACCTGAAGCGACCCCTGTACCGAGGTGTAGCGAATCGTGACGGTCAGCTCGCGCAGGTCGTTGGTCCCGCCAATCGGCAGAATTTCAATCTGCCGCTCGAAACGCTCGAGCGAACGAACCTCGTCGTCATCCGTTCCCATCGTGTCATCGGGACCGGGGAGAAGCATTTCCTCCGGGTCGCCGTCGGTGGCGGTACCGACGAGCCCTTGGGGATTGGGCAGTCGAAGCGGTTGAAATCCGTTCAGGAATATTCCTCCGCCGGCCTCGTTACGAATGTCGTCAAAGACCAACTGCTGGGTGTTTCGTGCCGTATAGATGCTTTCGAGGGCCTCGCGTGCCTTCTGTTTGGCAATCAATTCGTCCTGGGACAGGGTTAAGGTTACGAGCGACGCGGTCAGCAAGGCCAGCAGCCCGGCCAAACCGACGATGGAGATCAGAACCGCGATGGAGGTTTCGACGAGGGTGAAGCCGGCTTCCCGCCGCCGCCTCGACTTTCCAACGGAACAACCGGAGAGCGCTACTTCCATTGTCCTCCCCCTTCCGAGCCCGCTTCGAATCGCCAACCTCGAATCCGTCCGGTGGAACCGAAGAGCGTGATTGAGCGCGCGCTCGACGGCAACCCGGTAACCGCCAGATGGATCACTCCGTTACAGGGATCCCCGGCGGCATCAATCGCGGAGCCGTCCGGTCTGAACCAGACTGAATTCGATTCGTTGAGGTTGATCGCCGCGTCAGTGCCGATTCCCTCCGGGCCGGACTCTCCTTCCACGGGCACTCCCGGTTCCAGATGGAACGTCACTTCGTTGGGAAGTCCGATTGAACTGAGCTCCGTCGTCCCATCGGTGTCAATCCGGCTCAGGGTTATTTCTCCCTGGTTGCCGAACGTCACCCGGTGGACCCTTCTCTGGTCAACTGCCAGCGAGCGTGCCAACCGCAGTTGCATCAGCACGGTCTGTTGTCCGGTATCGGCTCTGTAGTGACGGATGGCGTCCTGGACGGAAGGGGTCGCGACAGAGGCCAAGATCGCCGCAACGCACAGGATGATCAGTGCCTCCACGAGGGAGAAGCCTGAACTTTTCAATCGCCCAGTCATGCCGTCACCTCACTAAACGATGGATGCTCTAAACTCAGTCGAGTCAATTGAACCAAAGACCGAAGCGACTCTGAGTGATTCCAGTCACAAGGGCTCAGGTTAGGGGCCAGAAGATCGGAAGGAGGATCATGACGAGGAGGAACACGATGATGGTAAGCGGAAGCCCAACCCGGAAATAGTCTCCGAAGCGGTATCCTCCCGCGCTCATCATGAGCAGGTTGACCGGGTGTCCCAGTGGTGTCAAAAAGGCGGTCGAGGTAGCCAGCGCTACTCCCATGGCAAGCGCCCTGGGATCAACCCCAAGCTGTCGTCCGGTCTGAATGGCGATGGGCACAATTACGGCGGCAACTGCTGCTCCGTTCATCGCTTGGGTCAGGAGCATGGCCAGCAGGAACAAGCCGGCCAGGAGCACCAATGGACCGGCCGCCCCCAGCATTGAAACAATGCCGTTGGCGAGGAGAGACGCAGCTCCGGCCTTGGTGATAGCTATGCCCAACGGAAGCATCCCGGCAACCACAAAAACGGTCTTCCACTCCACTGCCCGGTAGGCCTGGTCCATCGTCAAAACGCCGACAAGGACCATTGCCAGGGCCGCTCCCAGCATTAATTCGCCGACAATCTCGGAGTTGATGGCGGCGAGTACGAGCGTGACGAGACAAATCCCCAGGGCCACCCGCCCCTTCCCCACCGGGGGTGCCGGAGTCTTCTCCAGTTCCTGGTCGAGAACAATCAGGTCCGGCTCGTCCCGAAGCACGCTCAAGCTGCGCCGGGAACCCTGGAGCAACAGGGCATCGCCAAACTGCAACCGGAGGTCGGCCAACCCAGTCCTGATCCGTCTCCCTTCGCGCCAGATCGCGAGAACGGTCATCCCGAATTTCTCCCGGATGTGGGCCTCTCTCAGGGTCTGGTTGATCAAGCGGGACCGTGGCGAGAGGACGACTTCCGTGACCACTATGCTGGGCGATTCCAGGTCCTGCTCGCGCCAGCCGCGAGCCGGCAGGATTTCCAGGTAAGGTTCCTCGTCTATCCGGCGGAACTCCTCGAGGTTCCCCTGGAAGAGAACGATGTCCCCCTGCTCGAACGTGGCCTCGGTCGATGGCTGGAACAACGTGCTTCCGTCCCGCTCAATCCCCAGCACTGTGAGCCCGAAGGACTCCCGGATCCCACTCTGCCCCAGGTTGCGATCGATCAGCCTGGACCCAGCCGGAATGCGGGCCCGAAAGAGCCGTTCCCCAAGCCGGTAGACTTCCGTCAGGTCCTTCTCCGGCTCGGGGCGTTTGGTCACGTGCGGGTCGGCCGGTGCATGGGCGGGAAGGAGCTTCCGGCCGGCCAACGCCATGAATAATATACCCGCCGCCACGATGGGAAGACCGACGGGAGCAAAGTCGAACAGGCCAAAACCAGGGAGATTCTGATCCCGGAGAAGTCCGCTGACGATGATGTTGGTCGTCGTCAGAAGGGTCGCCATCCCGCCGAGTATGGTTGCAAAGGCGAGCGGCATGAGCAGTCGCGCGGTGCTGACCCCGGCCCGGTGGGCGGCGCCGGACATGGCCGGGAGCAGGACCGCAGCCGCAGCAATGTTGTTCATGAAGAGAGACAGGAACGATCCTGTCAGCATGACGACGACGACCAGCACCTCCTCGCGGGAGCCCGCCACCTTCCGGAGCAGGTCACCGACCTGCTCGGTCACCCCCGTTCTTTGCAGCCCTTCAGCGACGATGAAAATCGCCAGGATGGTAATTACCGCCGAACGGCTGAAGCCGGAGAAAGCTTCCTGGGGTGTGAGGACTCCGGTGACACCAAGTGAGACCAGGCTGAGCAGCGCGATCAGGTCGGGGCGCAGGCGGTCGGCGATGAACAGCCCGAGGGTGACCACGAGAATGACAATAGTGATGATGAGTTCGCTCGTGATTACCGCAGGCATTGTCTATCCAGGAACCGGTAGTTCAGGACCCTCACGATGAACATTATAGTGAAGCGGTCCCACGGTGGCTTCTGGATAGCCCCGCCCACGGCGGAGGCGGATCATTCAGCGAGTGAAACTGCCCACGGTTGGGTTAAACCGCAAAGACGCCAAGACGCAAAGAACTCTTTCTTTTTCAACAATAATAACCTTGGCGACCTTCGCGCCTTTGCGTTTCAATTTGGCGTCTCCAAATTGAACTTTCAGGTCAGCCGGGCCCCCGGCGGCGCCGGACCATTCAGAGAGTGAAACTGGTGAAGCATCGCCAGATGAGCACAAACAACGGCGCAGGGTCATTTTCAGCCCGGCGGCAACGCCCCGGGAATGGGAGCCGGGACGGCAATGCAGCACTGAAAGTGCGATTCAGTCCCGGTGGCGGACTGTTTCAGAACAAACCGGAAATCAAGAATCCTGGATTGAGAAGGTTCACTTCCGCCGGGCAAGCTGCCCGGCCGACATACCAGGCACGGCCTGCCTGGATTACTCTCCCTCCAGGAACGAGAAACCAGGAACTCATCCTAATTGAAGTTTCAGGTTGGCCGGCAAGCAAGGTCGACCAGTGATGCAACGAACGATCAGCCTTTCAGGGTCGCGGCGACTTGAGCCGGGCTTCCCGTGACCGTTACGGCTTTCTTTTGATGCGTCGCCTCGGCTTGCATTCCGGACGCCAACGTCACGACTTGACCCACCACCAGCGTGGCCGGAGAGGACAGGCCGGCCCGTTCAACGTCTGCGACCAGTTCCTTGAGTGTCGAGACCACCGACCGCTGTTCGGGACAGGTTCCCGACTGGATTACTGCCGCCGGAGTATTCAAGGGACACCCCTCTGAAACCAGATGTCCGACGACGTGACGCAGGTTGACCAGGGGCATCATGACGACCACGGTTTCAGCTGCCCGGGCGATTCCGTGCCAGTTCACCGGGTTGGGAGCATCCGCAGCCTGGTGGCCGGAGAGGATCGCGATTGTCGAGGACACTCCCCGGTGAGTCACGGGGATGCCGGCCGATGCCGGGGCAGCCAGGGCAGCGCTCACGCCGGGAACGATATCGCAGGACACTCCCTGGCCCCGAAGATAAAGCACCTCTTCCCCTCCCCGCCCGTACAGAAACGGGTCTCCACCCTTCAGGCGGACGACATGGGCCCCGCGGCGGGCACGCTCGGCCATCAACTTGTTGATCTTCGATTGGGGAAAGGTGTAATGCCCACCCCGCTTACCGGCGTAAATACGTTCGGCCGTTTCAGGAGCCGACTCCAGCAGCGCCGGGTTGACCAGGCGGTCGTAAATGACCACGTCTGCCTGCTGCAGGGCGCGCAACCCTTTTACCGTGATGAGATCCGGATCTCCCGGCCCTGCACCCACCAGAGTCACCCGCCCCTTGCGACCCGCCAAGACCTTCATTTCACGACCTCTCCCAATCTTCGGCTGAGGGCTTCGCGCACTCCGATCGCACCTGATTCACGGGCCGTGGCCAGGATTCCATTCTCGAACAAGCCGTAGTAAAACTCCTTCCGCCCCCGGTAGCTGGGAATTCTGCCCTTGATCACGTCACGTGTTCGCCTCAGTTCTGACAAGAGCACCCCATACTCGTCGCCGAAACTCCCCTCGAGATTTTGGCGAATCCACCCCGCCAGTGAAGGGCTGGCGCCACCCGTTGAGACGGCGACCGAGAGTTCTCCACGTCGCAGGATCGCAGGAAGGATAAACGAGCAGAACCGGGGCTTATCGACGACATTCACAAAGATCTGCTCGCGGTCTCCGAACTCATGGATCTCCCGTCCAGACGTCCTCGTCAACGTCGGCGACGATGAGAAAGGCGCCGCCGGCATCCTTCGGATCAAACGCAGGTCTTTGGAGCACTCGAGCGCCGGAACGCCGAAGCCCCTCGGCCTTCTCGAAAGCCAGATTGGAATCTCCTACGACCAGGCAAAGCCGGTCCCTGAGGTCCAGAAACGCTGGATAATGCGGCGTCACCGGTTTTCCTCCCCCAACAGGGCCCGCAGCTTTTCGTCCCCGATCCGATCGCAGAAGTCGCCAAATCCCTCTCCCTCGTTGCCCTGAGTGCGGGATAGCTGAATCAGCTTCTCGATCTCTGTCGAGACCTCCTCGGCCGGCACGTCCTCCCGCAGGAGGAAAGCCAATCGAGAGCCGGTCGGACTGCCGCCCACGTGCAAGTTGTAACCGTTGACCGATTTTCCGATCAGTCCGATTTCCGCCACGGGTGGCCGGGAGCAGGAGTTGGGGCAGCCCGACATCCGTATCGTCACCCGCTCGTCTCCGAGGCCGGAGGCCTCCAGCCGCGAAATCACGTCGGGCAACCGGCGCTCGGCTTCAGTGATGGCCAGACCACAGGTTGGCAGTGCCGGGCAGGCCATGCTCAGTGTCCGAAGCGTCGAGGTGGAGGGCTTTCCCATTCCCATTTCGTCGACCATCGTCCGGACCGAGTCGATGTGCCGTTCGGGAATGTCGGCCAGGATCAGGTCTTGATTGGGTGTCAGGAATATGGTGGGAGAAAACTCCTCTGCCAGCGCCCTGAGACCCGATTTCATCCGGATGCCGTCCCGATCGGCAATCCGACCGTTTTCAACGAAAATCCCCAGGTACTGCATCCCTGAATCCCGCTGCCGGTGCCATCCAAAATGGCGATCGGCATCTCCCAGGTGGTAGCTGCGTGCCGGCGCGAGGCGCTGGCCGAACCGGGACTCAACCTCTTCCCTAAATCCTTCCAGCCCGAGCTTCAAGACGAGGTACTTCATCCGTGCCTGCCGGCGATCCGCCCGGTCGCCGAGGTCTCGCTGCGTGCACATGATCGCTTCGACCAGGTCGAGCAATCCGGCCGGTTCTACGAACGAGAGGGGCTGTGCCAGGACCGGAAATGTCTCCGACTTGAGATGGGTACTGCCCAAGCCGCCTCCGACGAAAACGTGGAAGCCCGCCAGGTTTTGACCTGAAAGCTCGGGAAGGATCCCAACATCGTTGGTGAACAGGTCCACACAGTTGTCTTCCGGATCGGCCACAGCGATCTTGAATTTGCGTGGCAGGTAAGCATCGCGGTAGAGCGGATCGTCTTCCGTTTCGGTCGCCTTTTCTCCATCCACCCAGATCTCGTAGTAGGCCGACGTGCGAAATGAGAGCCGTTCGGCGATCCGGGCGGCCCATTCGCCGCCGTTGAATTCCGATCCGCTGCGCAGGCCCGAAACCGGGCAGGCCATCGTGTTCCGGTTCCCGTCTCCGCAAGCCCCAAAAGTTGAAACCGAGTGCGCGTCCAGCTGCTGAATCGTCTGGCGGAGATTGATTTTGCCGACTCCATGGAACTGGATCCCCTGCCGGCTCGTGATCCGCATCGTGCCGTCGCCGAATTGATCGGAGATCTCGTCGAGCGCAATCCACTGTCGAGCCGTCAACCGGCCGCCGCCGGGATTCCGGATCCGGACCATGAACTGGTACGCTTTCTCTTCGCCGGCGGCTCGCCTCTCCTTGCGAAGGTCACGGTCCTCCTGCTGGTAAATCCCGTGGAACTTCAGCAGTTGGGTGCTGTCCTTGGTGAAGCGGTTCGTGTCCTGCTCCAGTTCTTCCCGGATGGAACCCCGCAATCCCCGACTGCTCTCCTTGATCAATTCTATCTTCGACTTCTTAATTGGATCAGCCATATATTCCCCTAATCCTAGCGGATTAGTCTGCTTTCAATCAACCCAAAGATTGTCCGGCACCCCGCCAGTCGAACACGACAGGCATCCAGCCCACAGAGTAATCCAGGCATCTTGCCTGCAGAGTAATCCAGGCATCTTGCCTGCAGAGTCGTGCAGGCATCCTGCCTGTACGGTCCACCAGCCTTCCAGGTTGCCCGTCTCGTGGACTTCCGGCGTAACCCAGGCCACGCTGGAATCTCCTTCAGGCTACCGGCCGAGGACCCTGGCGACCAGCCCTGCATTCGGCCTTTCAATTCTCCCTCAACCGGCACTCTCCCTCGGAGCACCACACGACGCCCAGCCCACTCAGTTGGAAACGGTGACCTTGCCGAGGTCGTACCAGCCGTCTGGATTCAGGCCTTCGATGGCCAGCTTGATCGCCGGCTTGCGGGTTCGCGGATCGAGCAGGGCAATCCGCACCTGGTACTCGCCCGGGTCCAGCGAGTAGGGGATAAACACCGTACTCTCGAAAACGGCGTCTCCCGGCAGCCAGGTCTTGACGTCTTCCGGCAGGTCGATCACGGTTTCTCCCTCTGCTCCCTTCAGTTCGATTGCCAGAATGTGGTCGTAGTAAACAGGGGAAACGCCGGCGTTGTACCACCACATCGTGACCGGTGCCATCTCTCCAGGCTTGACCGTGGTCGGATAGGTGAGCTTCCGCAGGATGAACCGGTAACCGATCTTTTTCTGGAACTCATCGAAGGCCGGCTTCCACTGTTCCGGAATCGCGGAAGACTTGACGTTGATCGTACTGGCGTGCCAGCGCAGCGCCTGGTCGAGGATGTAATCGAGGTCTCCTCCCCACCTTACCCACGATCCCGGGGTCCCGCAGGTCTCCAGGGAAACCGGACTGTGCCTCCAAACTTCCTGCACACCCGCCTTCACGACTCCCTGCGGGTAGGCATCGAACATGTGCGCGAAGTTCCGTCCGGGCCGACCCGTGTCTCCCCAGCAGTCAAGCCGCCATCCCGCCCCGTGTTCCGTTCCATAGGCGAGGGCATGCAGTTCGTCGAAATTCATGAGCAACTCGGTCCGCTGGAACGACTCGATGTAGAGGTCGACCAAGGCTGCCTGGGTTGACCAGCCAGGCAGGTGCGGGCCCCAGCCTTCGCCCCAGTAGCCGACTGTGGAGATGTCAACGGTATCCAGGTAGGGGTGCCCGTCGTAGCGAGAGGCGAACTCGCGAACCAGGCCGCCCCAGCGCTCGAGATAAAGGGGATCGTCGGCATCGGGAGACCAGACCTTGCCGTCCTGGTCGGAGTCCTTGTTGGCCCGTCGGGCACCTGAATTCCGATACCACTCAGGAAGCGGGTTGCTCTGATCGTACGGCATGATCCGGACGGTCAACTGCTGCCCGTGCTTCCGGGCCTCTTCGAGGGCCGAGTCGATGATGTCCCAGCGATACTTCCCCTGTTCGGGTTCAATCTGCCACCAGAACCAGCGCAGGTAAGCAATCGAGGTATCGGGAAAGTCCGGGTGAGTGGAGGCATCTTCGATCGGCCCCTCCGGCCCCACTTCCGACCACCTCAGACCCGGATTGATGGCCTGGTTGTTGAAACGTTGGAACGTGGTGATTCCCATCCCGGGATTGACCAGTACGTCGTCGATCTCGACCGGTCGCACGACCGTCGTCTCCTCCGGCTGGGCCATCCCCGCCCCGAAAGTTCCCCAAAGACCAACAGCCAATCCCAGGCTGCAACCGACTATGCTCAACCTGCAACTCATTTTGTCCTCGCTTTACCAGATTCCCCAACCTCAGAAAGCACCGCCGTGCCTGTACCCTTCCCGCCCAGTCACTCCCCCGAAACGCGAAGTCGCGAAGGCCGCCAAGATTCTCTGGATTTCAAAACCACAGAACCTTTGCGCGGTTCAATGCGAATCCTGGCAGATTTCAATCATCGAATGACATCCACAGCTCGCCCGGTTCGCCTCAACGTGCAACTCCAACCAGGGGATCCAGGAACTTGAACAGCTGTTCGGTGGACGGGTCGTCGGGCCGGCCGATGTTGGCATTGAGCTCTTCGTGCGTCCTCTCGCGGGCGCCGAACACCGTGGCCGGAATGGCGGCCGCCCTCAACACGTTGGCCAACCGGTGGGCCTGCGCCGTGGTGTCGGGGTTTGCGGTGATGTGGAGAATCAGAAAGGGTGGAATTCCCTTCCCCTTCGCCACGTGGGTGACGGCGGAATAGTCCACGTGCTTCTTCGGATCGTTGCCGAATTTCACCCGGTGGCCGTACTCCGGCTGCGGCAGCCCATGCACCATCTGCCGCATCTCCGCGGTCATGATGATGGCTGGAATGTCGTAAGTGTCTCCGTCCAGCGGAACGCAGCCCTTCAAGACATCGAAGGGGACGCCTTCGGCCGCGAGCAGGCGCTCGTCAGTACAGAGCAGCGCCGCCAGTTGCCCTCCGGCGGAATGCCCCATGACGAAGATCCGATCCGGGTCGCCCCCGTAGCGGCCGATGTTGCGGTGCACCCACCCCAGAGACTTGGCCACATCGCGAATCAGCTCCCCCATTTCCACGTCGGGCCAGAGGCGATAGTTCGTGGAAACAAAAACGAATCCCCGCTCTCCGAACACCCGGGGCTTGATCTGCACATCGGTCTTGTCCCCCGTCTGCCAGCCCCCACCGTGAATCCAGAAAATCACGGGAAGGTTCTCAGCCCCGTCCGGTGCGTAAACGTCCAGTACCTGTCGCTCGTGAGCGGGTTCGGCGTAGGGAATGTTCGCACTGAGCTTCTGCCCCTGCGCCGCGGACGCCAGGAACGCACCGGTCACCAACCAGCCAAACAGCGATCTAATAGTCATGGTTCTCCCCCGCAAGAATTCGCAAACCAGTCTATTTGAACGCCTCAGAGGAGTAAACCATACCTGAGAAAGACTCAATCGGAGCCTGAATCCCAACCCGGCTGTCAGGCTTACTTGCGGATGATCGGCAGTCAGATCGCGCTGCTCTGCGGACCAGGGAAGAACTCCGATTTGGATGCCGGGAGCGCCGACTTGCCAAACAGGAGCCTTCCCACCTCAGTGGGAATATCTGTTTCGATAAGATCTGCACCGAAGTTCAGCAAAGCCCGGTAACGGCCCTCGATCGTCTTTCTCTATCGCCCCGATTGGCGCTGACTTGCTCGCACGCCCAATTCCTCGATGTCCCAACCATGCATGGAAGCTCCGTTCCCATGGATCATCTCCAGCAATCCCCTGTCTTCGGGCGGCGAATGTCCCACAAAAGCGAAAATGTTGCTCCAGGTAGACCCGCCCTTTTCCCGTCGTTATCTCGTTAAAGGCATCGCGATCGGGATGCATCACTTGAGCCGTCATGCGATGTCGCGGATTCGATCTCCAAGGCCGCATCTTCGCGAGCGTCTTCGAATGTGCTGTGCAGTTCTCGGGAAGTCCTTCGTCCAGAGCCTCAGCCCGATGCGCGTCGACAAAAGGAAGCGGGTCGCCGCTATATCGAAACAGTTCGCGCAGCCCACTCGGACTCCGCGTTTCGATTGTGTGCAGGCCAGAAGCTGGCAGGGCACTCCCGGGTACGCCTTGGCCGGGGGTCCAAACAAACACGACCAGCAGGCCCAACAGATGCAACCTGGCTGCTTTCATTCGTGGTCTCACTCCTCTGGATCTTGAACCGTAGGCACGTCGAAAACCAGTCGCCATCAAAGGCTTTTCGATACTTACACCTCCGACTGTCCAGCGCCACAAAAAGAAAGTCAAGGCTCCCTCACCGCTTCCACGGGAACGCATCAGGAGGACCGGACGAACAAATGCCGTCAGACGGGCGACGGCGGGAGATACTCAGCTGGAAATGTTCTGGAGAGCCTTGAGGCAGGACTCCCCCGGGAGACTTCATCCGAAGGTCCATTCAACGTCCTTCGCACACCGGTTCCGGGTTCTCTACTTGATCCCGATCACCATGGAATCGGGCCCGGTCAGAAGTTCGACTCTGGCCTCGCTGAAACCCGCGTCGAGCATCCAGCCGACGCAGTCCGCCCCGGTATAATCGAATCCTCCAGGAGTCTCAATCAGCATGTTGAGGCTCATCAGAAGGCCAAATGCGTTGGAACACCGGTCGTCGTCAATGAGGCTTTCGTAGACGATCAGGGCACCTCCGGGCGGGACGGCCTCGTAGGCCTTGCGGATGAGCAGCTTCTTCTCTTCCAGGTTCCAGTCGTGCAGGATGTGCCCCATCATCAGAACATCGGCACGGGGCAGCGGCTGTTCGAAAAAATTCCCGCCAGCGAAACGGACACGATCGGTCAGGCCATGAGAAGCCACGTGTTCCTCAAAAATCGGAGCGACTTCCGGGAGATCGAACCCAATGCCCTTCAAGTTCTCGTTGGAGAGGACCACCTGAACCACCAGGTCGCCCTGGGCCGTCCCGATGTCGGCGACGCTGCGGTAGCTCTTCCAGGGGAAGTTCTCGGCAATGGCGAGGTTCGCGCTATGGCTGATGCCGGTCATGGCCGCCAGGAACTGCTTGAGCCGCCCCGGGTCGGCGTACAGGTCCTCGAAAAACGACTCGCCTCCGCCCTTGCCCTCGTTCTGGGGCTTTCCGGTCCGCAACCCCACCGTCAGGTGGTTCCAGAACCCGTACAGTCGGTGGTTCGCCATCTCGAGCATTCCCCCGATGTAGGAGTGCTTCCGCTTGTCGAGATACAGATCGGCTTCGGGCGTATTCCGGTAGGTTCCGTCCTCACGCTGCAGGAATCCGAGTGCGACCAGTGCGTCCAGGAAATCGCGAGAGGATCGAGGATGCAGCCGCAGACGCGCCTGGAGGCCTTCAAGATCCCTCGGCTGTTGGGACAACTCGGTGAAGAGCTCCATTTCAACGGCGCTCAGGAGTGTTTTCGCAGCCCAGAAACCCAGGCCGACCTGCATGATGTGATCTACTGTGGGACGCTCCATAAATTGGCTTCCTTTCCGACTCTCTGCTAAAGCCCTGAAGTGGCTCTCAATGTTAACTCATTATATTCCATATATCTTTATGACAACAGGCGGGGCAACTCAGCCAAAATGACGAGGTCAAGGGCCGAAAACGAAGTACGAAAACGGAAATTCGACCGGCGAATTTTGGGGTCGGCTCTCGCCGTGGAATCAACGCTTGGGACAACCAGGTCCCCGTCCCAATGGATTCCCTCCTTCGGCCCCTCCGCGATATTGATCTCGCCCGATTGGCTGGTTCAGAGACTGGCGGCTGAAATCCGTGAGATGGCCACACATTACTCGGAGACCTGAGGCCGAGGTTTTCGGCACGACCTGATCAGACCCGTCCCGCAAACACGTCCCGGAACGGCCCGAGAAATCGTCGCTCCGGCGACCAATCCGTAATGGCAAAGACGACTTCCGAGAACGCCCCCGCATGCTCCTGTTCGAGTGCCTGCCGAAAATCGGCCGCCGTCCTCTGGGGATCGTTCCGGAACGCACCGCATCCCCAGGCTCCCAGCACCAGGGAGGCATAGCCGTAAGCCCGGGCGATCTCCAGGACCCGGCGGATGCGCTTCGCCAGGAGGTCCCCCGACTTCGGGCTGACCGATCTCCGACGCGATCGGGGCCGCACAGGTGAGAAAGCTCAGCGTCCAGGGCTCGTCCAGGTTCCTGCCGTCGTCACTCCGAAACACCGGGACCTTCGGAGAGAGGATCGCCCAGTCCGTCCAATCGGACCCCGACCGCTTGCGGTGCGACTGGTACATGGGATCGCCGTCGAGGGTCGCATAGAGCGCGCTGGATCGGCAGAGCACTTCCTCCTGGGACAGGGCGCCGCTCAGAAAACAGACCGCCCGGGTGGATCCCGTTGGCGAAGTTCAGGGCCAGCGGCTCCAGCCCCCGATCCGTCAGTCGTCGCGCCGCCCCGAGCGTCGTCTCGTTGGTCACCTGCACGACCGTCTCCGGGAATGCGGGGCCCTCGCCCTTCGGCAGAACGGCCTCCGGAGGAATGCTGACCTTAAAGGCGCGGGCCGTCTCCAGAGCCTCTGCGATCAGTACTTCCCTTCCCATTTCGGTCACGTACCGCCCCTGCCGGCACACCTCTACCGCCGACAGCCCGAGACGCGCGGCGGCCATCTCTCGGCATCTTGAGCTCCCGACACCGCTCCGCAGCCATTGACTCCGAATCCAAACAGGGCAGAACCCGCAATTGACTCATGAGATCAGTGTAGAATAGCCTTCCAGGGTATTGTGAAAGCCCCACCCTTTGGGCCTCAAACCGGTTGCGCTCAGGTTCACTCTCTCTAGGATTCGCCCTGGTCACCGGGCTGTTTGCGGCTCACCAGCGGATAGCGTTCCGGGTGCTCTATGGAATCCAATGCCAGATCGACATCCAGGTCCGGCCAATAGAGATGCTGAGGATGCGGCAACTCGACGTTCAACAATGCGCCAATCGTGGCTTCACGAAACCAGGGGAATTCCTCAAAAGGGAGGAATCGCTCGGTATCGCCGATCAACAGCCAAAAACCGTTCTTAGAGACGTTCGTGACCTCAACCGCCAAAGTGCTGCTGCCACGCCCTGCGGATTTCATCTTCGTGCTCCTTGATCAGGCTTAACGCCTTCCCAAGCATTTGGCTACTCAAGCCATAATTGACGGCCAATTCGAAATCAGGCTCCAGCCAGAATTTCGCTTCCCCACTCGACCCAACGACATGGATATGAAGGCGCGGCTCCTCTCGTGAGAAGAAGAAAAAGCGAAGCCCGGCCGCCCGAAAGACCGTGGGGCTCATGCCAGAAGTCTACCATCCTTCGCCCACTTCGATGAGGAGTCTGGCAGGATCCGATACCATCCGTTCGCTCTGGGAACGACTCCGTTCCAAGGAGGGGCGCGGCTCATTCAAAGAGTGAAACAGTGGGACAACGCTTGACCACCCCGCCAGCGGCGCCGCGTCAGGTGCCTCGGAAATCCATTTTCGAGCGGTTGCGGAAACACCTCCGGTCCGCCCACAAGGAGTACGATAGGGGAGCCTCTCCACGATGCAAGGAGCCGCGCACCGATTACAGGTACCAGGGCGGTAACGCCATCCTGTTGGCAGATCGCGAGAAAGAGCTGGGACTCGAATGGACATCACGCTGACCCACAACCTCGACCCGAAGAAATTCGTCTGGCTCTGGATGAAGTAAGTGCGGGGCACCAATCTCGCGCAGCACTGCACGAACTCGCTCAGAGGGCCCTACAGCAAGCTCCTCAGCAAGCACAACCCGGAACTCGCCCGGACGCCTCGTCTCGATCGACCTTATCCGCGCGCTCACTCAATCCGGGAAAGGGACCGTGGCGGTTGAAACCATCTACCGGGACCTCCGGGACCGCATGGGGCGACGGCCCACGGCTCCCGAGCTCTACCACGAAGGCTACAACCCCAAGGCTCTCCGCAGCCATTTCGGTTCCTGGTTCGGGTTCGTGCGGAGGATGGGAGATCTCGATGAAATCAGCGAGAGTCTTCTCGGCTCAACCGGAGACTTCCTCGCCCACCTCGAGATCACGCCGATGACCCGAAGCTACAAGATGCTGGTGCTTCTGGCCATGCTGAACCTGGACGCCTTCCCCGGCAGCGTCGGGATCGCTACCCTGACGCGAGAATTTCGCCGGCTCGCCGAGCGCTCCGCGAAACTCCGGGAGGACGTCGGCGAGGCTCTCACCGACGACGACAGCCTCCGCAGGCACCTCGAGAGAAACCCGATCAATGCCTGGACCGGTGGCCGGGGTACGGGCAGGCAAAGCTACCTCAGTTACGAGGAGGGTGTCGTCCACGCTCCCTTCGACCTGGCGGGAGACCGACGCACCGCCTTCCAGGAACTCGTCCGGGAACTCGCCGACTGGCGCCTCGCCGAGTACCTGGAACCAACCACTCGGTGCGGTTCTCCCAGACAGACGCGGGATGCACAATGAGCCTGGCAACCGAGTTCCGGCCAAAGAGCTTGGAACTGTGGCGCTCCTACTCACGTGAGGGAATCCCCGGTCTCTTCGGACTCGAGTTCAACGAGGGAAAATGGAACCTCGGTTTCGTCACGATTCCGGGGCACATCTTTCTGCTGGTCACCCTGACCAAAGACGATATGCAGTCCGATCATCGGTATGCCGACCACTTCGAAACGAGGGAGTCCTTCATCTGGCAGAGCCAAAACAAGACCAAGCAGAACTCGAAACACGGCCAACTGCTGCAGAACCACCAACAGAACGGCGATACGATCCACCTGTTCGTCCGGAAGACGAAAAAAATAGGATCCCGAGCCGCCCCATTCATCTACTGCGGCCCTGTTCAGTTCTCCTCCTGGAGAGGTGAGCAGCCGATAACCGTCACTTGGAAACTGGGGGAACCCTTGCCACAGAGCGTGGCAGAACGATTCGGTCGGTAAGAGTTTGCGGGTTCAGATTAGCCTGCGAGGACTGCGAATCCGGTGGCGTTTCACGGTCGGCCCGGGGGCGCGTTCCTTACCCCCGGCTCTGTGTTTGGGTGCCATGCCGCACGAACTGTCGAGCACTCAGAGGCAGGCCCTCAACGGGCCTGCGTCCGCGGCTTTGGCGCAGAGCAGATTCAAGGGCAGATCGATGGGGATGGTGGGTCGTGTTGGATTCGAACCAACGGCCCTCTGATTAAAAGTGGGGAACAGCCGATCTTCACAACCTCCTCAATTCTCGTAAGTTAAAGAAAATAAGCAAGTTATTAAATTCCCGATTTTGGTCGATTTTCTCTGTTTTTGGCGATTTTGGAAGCATTTTCACACACAGAGTCACACACAGCGTCGGCGGAGATGGGGCGCGATTGCGGTAGCCCGTCGGCCGCAATCCTTCGGCTCAAACAAGCCGCTCAGGAGATCGACCACTACCCAAGAGACGAGGTATCCATGGCAGTCGCAAGAGAACTCATCCAGGACCGGCTTCGCAATGATCCGGAGCTGAGCAACCGGTCCCTGGCATCCAATTTGGGCATTACCGAACGGACCGTCCGCACGGTTCGCCAGGAACTGGAGCAAACCGAGGATATCCCGGTCGTCACCCACACCCGCGGCCAGGACGGCCGACTCCACCCGAGACGAAGCGTCTCCGGAAGTCGGAATCGATCGAGAAAGAAACAGGGCGACTCGGATGCGTACCGGAAATCGAGCAAGGAGAGAGCCACTCCCAATCAACAGTGCCGGCACTTCCCTTCCTCGAAGGCCGCTACGGACGATCTCGCTCAAGACCAGTCGCCCAGCACCATTCCGAGTCATCGGTACTGGCTCAACTGCGGACCGCCTTCACCGGCCATCCACTCGCGTTCCTCGTCGCCCTCCCGTTCGGAGGCTTCGTGCCCCTGGCGGTGTGGTGCCTCACCCACCTCGAGGCAATCCAACCCTGGGACTGGCCCCTGATCGCCGGCGGCGCACTCTTCTCCAGCCTCACCGTCATCCAATGGGGCCAGCGCATTCTGTTGAACACCCCAAAAGCCATCGGCTTCGCGGTCCTGGTCGAAGGCGTCATGATCACCGCCAAAACCCAATGGCTCTCCCTCGCCGCCCTCGGCCTACTGATCATCATCAACTCCGTCGCCTGCGCGGTTGAGCTGACGCGGGAGGCAACGTCCAACTGAGCGCAGAAACCCGCTTGCAATGCCAAACAGCGGCTGCGACGGCACGACTCGAGAGGAGAACACATGGGCAAGACAACCATGTTTGCGATCCACGAGCCTGAATACCAGTACTTGGAGAGTACCTTCCGTCTGCCCCACGGCCCGCAGCGAGTTTACTGGAACCAGAACTGGGCCGGGTTCTTCGTCCGGGGAATGGTCGAGACGGTACGGGCTGGTTGCCTACATCACTCGTATCGAGTGGTTCCGTTCCACCATCCAGGTCACCTGCACTGACTGGATCGTCTGGGAGGAGTTTCTTCGCACCGTCTACCGGCCCTCCCACACGGGCTCCCTGCTCAAATACCACGGCAACCGGTAGCGTACGGGTACGATTGTTATCTTCTGGATCAAGTATGCTCCTGACGATTCGGGGATCGAGACCGGAAATATCGCAGACGCGTTCTTCGATTGGAGTGGTCACGAGATTTCGACTAAAAATTCGACTGCTGAAGAGTCTCCACTGTTTGATTTCCGAGTAAAATCGTTCCAACCCTCTCTTATTGTGTTTAAGTTCTGACAGCGGAAAGGCGCCTAATAGATATTGTTGCCTCCAAAGTTGTTCGCCTTCTCTTCCAGGGAATGGTAAATCCACGGAACGAAAAGCATGTATCGGAGGCGCGTCTGGATCGTGCTGGTTCCGGGGAATAACTGATCGGCAAAGCTGTCCCGCACGGAGCCGAGCCCAAGTTCGTCACGACTTTCCTTTTCCTGGAAAAGGGCAAGGATGCGAAGAGTGCGTTCCCTCGCTTTCGAGTCATGGTCGATCCACGCAAGGACGGAAGGCATGTTTCAGACTTCCCTCCAAAGAGGTGAACTGCAACTTGGATGGCACGAAGGCATGAGGTAATCAAACTTGGAGCCGAATATTCCCGAGAGAGGATATTCAGCATCACTGATTTTGTCACTCATCTTCTCTCCTTGCTCTGAACGATCTTCTCGAAATTCCAGCGGCGCTAAGCTGAGCCGACGCTGCAGCATCCAGGCCCGGATATCTGGCTTCTGCCACCGGTTTGAGGTGTTACCTGGATCTGTGTGCCGATCCGCTCCTTCAAGGCGGGTACGTGTGAAATGACGCCGATAAGCTTGCCGTCCTGCTGCAGGCCCGCGAGGGTTTCCAAAGCGGTGTCGAGGGCTTCCTCGTCCAGGGTGCCGAAGCCTTCATCCAGGAACAGCGAATCCACCCGGACATTCTTGCTGGCCATATGGGACAACCCCAGCGCCAGGGACAGGCTGACGATAAAGCTCTCGCCGCCGGAAAGGTTCTTCGTGGACCGAATCTCCCCAGCCTGATAGTTGTCAACCACGTTGAGCTCCAGGGGCTGAGCGTCGTCACGGACCAGCAAGTAGCGGTCGGTCATTTTCTGCAGTTGCCGGTTGGCGTGACCAATCATCATTTCGAAGGTCAGCCCCTGGGCAAAATTGCGGTACTTCTTGCCGTCTGCGGAGCCGATCAATTCGTGCAGATTTTCCCACCTGCGGCACTCTTTTTTCTGGGCCTCGATAGCTGTCTGCTTTTCCTTTATCCGCTCTTTTGCAGCCGTATTTTCACTTAGCTTGTGCTTGAGACCGGCAATGATGTCCCGCAGCTCTTTCAGGGCTTCCTCTTGCTCTTTGAATTGGGGCTCGAGCTCTTCCAGCGACTTGTCGGTAACTCTTGCGGGCCATTTCCGTGGCCAAGCGCGTTTCCCGATCCTTCTGTCTGGCTTTCAGATCCGTTTGACGCTCATCCAGATCCTTGGCCGTAGCCGTCAGCTCCGCCCGCCGATTCAGAGGGCAGTCTGGCCGCCAGAAACTGTTCTTCATTTGAAAAGCCAACGGGCGCAAGCGCTGCGGAGAATTCAGTTTCCAGCCTTCTCAGTTCCGGCTCTCGTTGGTCGATGCGTTTCTTCAGAGATTCGACATGGGCCTTCGCGGTATTCCATTTTTGCTGGAGCTCATTGTGCCGTTCTCTGGCCTGCTTTTCGGCACCTTCGGCATCAGAAATCGCCTTGTTCAAGCGGCGCTCCTCATCGTCGGGATTCTTGTCGCCGTACAGTGCATTACGCTCATCACTTCCGGTGGCGAGTTCCTTTTTCAAGGTCTCCAGGCGTTCCAGCTTTTCGGCCAAGGCGGTGCTTTGAGTTTCGATAACCGCATCCAGCCGCTTCACCTCGCTGTCGATATCGGCAATCTGTTTCTCGATTTCCGCCTTTTTCTTGACCTGGGCCTGCCACGCCTTCAGCCGCGCTCTGAGGGATTCGAGCAGTGATGAAATGTCCGCTTCAGGGATGTCCGCAATACCAAGCGGCTGGAGTTTGGTAGAGACGGCCTGCCTGCGTTCGGCAAAATCAGCACGGAGTTTCTCCAGGCCGTCCTTCACCTCGGCGAGGGCTTTCTCGGCAGCCTTCTTGTCATTAGCCGCTGCTGACTCCAGCTTTTCAGCCTCCGTCAGGTTTTTACGGGCCAGGCTTTCAGCTTCTTCGAGTTTCTTGATGGCGGCTTCCTGATCCTCGGCTTTGCTGATCAGCCTGGTCAGGGCGTCGATCTTCTGTTCGGTTTCATCGGGGACGGGGACATTCCCTTCCGCGAAGGGGTGCTCGGTTGCGCCGCAGAGTGGACAGGGCTTGCCGTCTTCCAGTTTTGCCCGGTGATCTTCAAGCTCCGCAATTTTCGTCAGGAAGGCCATTTCACGCAGCAGGGTTTCCTTCTCGGTGCGGTATTCCCGCAACAAGCGGTCCCCCAGCAACTGGCTCAAAGCATCTTTGCCCTGCTGAAGCTGTTTTGATGCGTCCTCCAGCTCCTGCTTCCGAATGCCGGATTGCTTCTGACAGTCGTCGAGTGACTTTGTCGCCAGTTCCAGAGCCGTCGTGGCCTTTCTTGATCGGCCTCTTTTTGAACGATTTCTTTTTGCTTGGAGAGCAGGCCGCCCAACTGTTCTTCAACACCAGCCAGACCGCTGATCAGCCATTCATCCTGTGCATGCTCCTTGAGATAGCCGTCAACAAGTTCCAGAGTCTCATGAGCCTTGGATCGTTTTTCCTGCTCTTCAAGTCGGGCCTTTTTGTCCGCATCAATCTTTGCCGCATCCTTCTTG
Source organism: uncultured Acidobacteriota bacterium (assembly GCA_963777605.1). Lineage (GTDB taxonomy): Bacteria > Acidobacteriota > UBA6911 > RPQK01 > JAPXNP01 > CAVZRV01. The sequence goes on along the minus strand of CAVZRV010000010.1, from coordinate 1,841 downwards.
CAGCCCTCATCACCTTCCGAAACAGCCTTTTTCTGATCGGCAAGTTTCTGATCGAGGGAGCGAACCTTCTGCAATGTAGGCGCGGCCGCTTTCAGCTCCTCTTTGACCCGAGCGGTTTGTTGCTCAGCCAATTTCAGTGATTCGGCCTGTTCCTTGGCGGAGGATTCCAGTCCAGGAAGAGCCTCTTCCTCAGCTTTCAATGCTGTCTCTGTCATCCGCCTGTTGTTTGCGGATGGCGGTGAGCGTTGCGTATGCGCCGTCCAGTGAGGCGGCACTCAAAGCCCGGTTGAGCTTTTCACGATCCGGTTTGAACGCCTCGATATCGCCTTGCAGCTTGCTCGCTTCATCGGCCAGGTTGACGATTTCCTTCTTCAGCCCATCGATGGTGGTCAGCCAGGCAATGGCCTTCCCGGTGTCAGCGGACTTGGCGGCAAGGTCTGTCTCTTCCTTCTGCTTTGTCTCGAGTGCCTGCCCAATCTCTTTTTCCTGCTCCGGCTCCAGAATCACGATGCCTGCCGTTTCAGCCTGGAGCAGGTTCAGTTTTTCCCGCTCTTCGCGCTGGCGCTCATGGACACGGATGGATATCTGGCTGTAGATCTCTGTGCCCGTTATCTGCTCCAGGATCGGAGCCCGATCATCCGGTGCCGCCTGAAGGAACGCGGCGAAGCCGCCCTGGGCCAGCAACATGGAACGGGTAAAACGGTCAAAGTCCATACCGGTAGCCGACTCGATCTGGTCGGCTACCCCTCTGATCTTGGATTCGAAAATCTCGCCGGAATCGGCATTGGCAATTTCGTGTTTCGGGGCCTGGAGCTCGCCATCCGGCTTCTTGCGTGCCCGGTGTTGGCTCCAGTGGCAACGGAAACGCCCAGTCTGGGTTTCGAAGGTCACCTCGGCAAAGCATTCGCCGGTCTGGCGGGACATGATTTCGTTTCCGCTCTTGGTGACCTTGTTCAGGCGAGGCGTCCGCCCGTAAAGGGCGAGGCAAATAGCATCGAGGATCGTGGTCTTTCCCGCGCCGGTGGGGCCGGTGATGGCGAAGATGCCGTCAGACGCGAAGGCCGGGTGCGTCAGGTCGATTTGCCATTCGCCGACCAGTGAGTTCAGATTTTTGAAACGTACCTGCAGTATTCTCATCGACAGCCTCTCTATTCCGCCTGCACGTCGTCTTCATAGAGAGACGAGACCGTTTCCTGGTAGGCCCGAAGCAGTTCCGGCCGCTGGTCTTCAGGCACGTCATGAACGGCGAGGCATCGTTCGAACACGTCGTTCACGTTCAGATCGTCGAGTGTTTCCTCTTCATGGATTTGTCCCAGCACGCGGTCGATGATGCGGTTGTTCTTGATCCGGAGAATTTCCATTTGGGTGCCGGAAATCGCTGCCTCCAGGCGCTCACGCAGATCGCCAATGACCTCGTCGCCGTCGTAAATGACTTCGAGCCAGCCCTGGGAGTCCGTTGCCGACAATTCGAGGATGCGGCTTGAGATGCCGTCCCAGTCTCCCTTGACGCGCTCGAGCTTCTGAAACACCGGCACGTCGATCAGTTGTACGGATGCGCCTGTACTGTGGAAGTCAACCTGGCAAACGCTCTTCTGCTGTTTTGCCTCTCCAAACCCCATGGGCAGAGGAGAGCCGCTGTACCGCATGGTTTCGGAGCCGTTCACCTTTTGTGGGACGTGGAGGTGCCCAAGCGCCAGGTAGTCGAAACATCGCGGGGAAAATCCCGGCCGTCACATGGGCCAGGGAGCCGACATAGAGTTCGCGCACGCCATCGCCATCGACGGTTTGTCCGCCAGCGGTAAACAGATGTCCCATGGCGACGATGGGAATATCGGCCCCGA
>CAVZRV010000009.1:0-46621 GCA_963777605.1 uncultured Acidobacteriota bacterium | reverse complement strand
GGGCTCCTGAAGGATCTCGGCCGAGGTGCAGAGGTTGTTGCGTTCGCCCGCAATTGCTTCTCCAGAAAACGAACTTGCCTCCGAACGCAAGGGGTGGCGACGGCCAACCGCATTTTCGATCGACTTCCCTTGAACCTGCCATTCCGGTACAATGCCTCTTTCCAAGGTGGGGACGTAGCTCAGCCCGGAAGAGCGCCTGAATCGCACTCAGGAGGTCGAGGGTTCGAATCCCTTCGTCTCCACCAAGCTCTTTTTAGTTCGCGGTGAAGTCGATTTGCCAGTTGATCGGGGTATTCTGTCCCTGGATCGTCAGCTTCACGGTTCCCTGGATTTCGCCTTTTTCAACCGCTACCCGACCTCCCGCGTTCACCGATGCATGGATGCGGCCCGCCCGGTAAGGTTCGGGCACGTTCAGCCAGATGCTGTAGGGCTCGCCGGGAACCGTTTCGGAGGTCAGGCTTAAGCGCTTGGCCGCCGCGTCCCACCCCAAGCTCTGGATCGACTGAGCTCCGCTGATGTGACGGGAGGTCCCCAAAAGCTGCGGGTGATCCTCGAGCGGCCGCAGCTGGACGACCCGAGTGTCGTGCGAGTCCACATCGAGGTGGAGGGTTCCCCGGACGGTTCCCAGCGGCCGCTGATTCCAGAAATCGAACGCGACATAGGGGGACTTGCCATCGAGGCCCAGGGTGTCGGCCAGGGAAATCGAGCGCGAAGCGGTGCCGTCCCTCCAGTTCGTGACGGCCACCACGTCGTACTGGCCCGCGGCAGCATTCACTTTCAGGTCGAGGACTTCCGGGTAGTTGTGGATGTAGTCTTCTGTCGTGACATGCTTGAACTTGTCCCACGACATGTCGGTACCCCGGCTGAACAGGTCGGTCGGCAGAATCGGCAAGGTGGGCATGGTCTGCTTGAGGAGTTGGACCCGCTCCTCCGGGAGTTCCGGCATGACACTGGCCAGCGGGTAGACCACTCCGGTCAGGGATACGTAACTGACCAGCGTCCTCGCCTCGGGCAGGGTCGTCCCGAAGCCCTTGAGCGGTTCCTCACGGGAACGCTCGACGGCAACGACATCCGGACAACGGGCCTTTTCCGCTTCCGCCACGGTCATCGGAGTGCCCACCTCGATCCCCTCACCCGGCATCAGGTAAACCAGGATGTGGTTCAGAAACGCATTGGCGTTAATGGAACTGAACAGGGCGTACATCCCCTGCCAGCTGTTGTAGACATCATCTCCGGCAAACGTCGAGTTGTAGTAGCCGATGGCGTTCAGCGGCGTTCCGGCCGGGCACCCTTCCACGAAGACATCGGGGCCGATGGTGTCGCGGATCAGTGCCACCCGCTTTCGGTAAACCTCCAGAGGATCGGCGTCGGGCGCGTACAATCTCGAGATATCCACATTCGGTGCGTACCTGGGAATGGCGTGCTCACCGTCGAACTTGTAGTATTCGAATCCCCAGCCGTCCAAAGTGCTAAAGAGATGGCGCAGAAACTCGAGCACCTCCGGATTGGAGGAGTCGAGTGCAGGGGTCGAGTAATCGCGGACGATCGATCCGTCCGTTGAAGTGGAGGTACCAGTCCGGGTGTTCCTTGACCGCTCCTGCATAGGCGTTCGGAACCAGCCAGAGGCCGGGTCGAAGTCCCTTTGACTTGATGTATCCGGCCAGCCAGGCCGGCCCGTGGGGAAACTTTTCCTTGTCCCAGTTCTCGATCCAGTAGTGTTCGCCGTTAGGCCCCGGTCATAGCCGTCATCGATCTGCACATAGTCAAAACCGTACGGGATCAGGTTCTCGGCAAGCCAGTCGGTGTTTTTGACAATGTCCGACTCCCGGACGTCCGCATAGTAGGACGTCCAACTGCACCAGACCTCGGGCGCCGTTTCAAAGACCGAGTCGTCAAAGGGAACGTAGTAGGGAACGCCCAGGACCTTCGTGTAATAGTCGGGTGTGACCCGGACCATCGCGGAACCGGGGACAGGGAACATCAGCTCGAGCAGGTTCGGATCGAGCGCCGATCTCGTCATGGTGGACCCCCCGCTGAAGCTGATCGCCGTATCGACCTTCCGGTCGAACAGGGAATGAGCCTTCCGGTTGGTGACCTGTCCCAGGGCGAAGTACATCACCTCGGAGTTTTCCCGCGGAAGATAGGACTGGTTCCAGGTGATATCTCCACCGTAGGTATGCTGGACTTCCGTGGTCCCCAACCAGTCAACGGGGGTACCTCCGTGATCGAGTAAACGGGATGGGATCCGGTCCGGAGGAGCCGGCAGGCCGGCGGTCAGCACGGCCCGGTAAGACGTACACGAGATCTTCAGGTTGTCTCCGTCAACGTCGAAACCCCAGGCCACGCGAGGATTCGACGTCTTGATCTTCAGGGAACCTTCTGCAACCTGCTCCACTGTCCAGTCAGTGAGCCGCTGCAACCCTCCTTCGTTCCGAAGATTGAGCTGAACATCGCGCATGACCAGCCCCAGCTCGTCGTATGCCACCGTCAGGGTAGCAACTTCGGGATCGGCGGTGATTCGCCATTTCCCGGATGCAACCACCAGCGGGGAGGCAAACACCGGCGTATAACCTACCGAAATCGCAACTGAGAGTAGAAGGTAGACACGGAACCTTGTCATGACTTGCTCCTTTGCCAGAACTCCAGGAACCCAGCGCCACTGCTGTCCATGTTCCGGCAACACTCCAGCCATTATCCGCCGCGCGCCAGGAAAGTTCACGGCCCATTACGAAATGGCGATGCCGGAAGTCCCTCAGAATTGTACAGGTTGCAGTCCGGGTCGTCCGCCCAGCCGTACCGGACCCGGGTCGGATGGGGCACACCGGGGCTGGAGACGACGACCGTCAAGCCGTCGATCACCGCAGCAGCGGGCTGAAAGTTTTCATCGGCGCCGGCGATTTCAAATCCGGTCAGGTCCCCGCCTTTGGCGACCAGGCCGCTTGTAGAATGATCAAACCAGATCCGAACGGTCCCGTCTTCGGGAACCGCCTGCCGGAAGATCGGCCCGGAATATTCGATCGACTCTCCATATTCGACAGCCCGGGCGGCCAGGGCGAGACGCCGTCCCACTTCCTGCTTGTTCCGCGGATGAATGTCGTCGGGATTCCCAATATCAATCGCGACGGCCATCCCCGTCTTCACCACGCTCAGGGTCTCAAGCTGGGCCTCGCGGAGCTCCGGCCAGTAGGTGCGTGACGAATCCTTGTAGTTCGCCAACTGGACGAATAGGAAGGGGAAATCACCCAGGGCCCAGGCTCGTCGCCAATCCCGAATCATCGTCTGAAAGAGCCGGGCGTAGAGAGGGGCCCGCTCCGCCGATGCATTGCTCTCCCCCTGGTACCAGATGGCTCCCCGGATCGGGAACCGGGTCAGCGGCGCAATCATGGCGTTGTACAAGCCAGCCGGCTGCCAGCTGTTTTCCATGTTGGGGAACCAGGGCCTTCCCGGAGGCGCGGTTCCCTCTGCCCTGGCCTGATCAACCGCTTTCTGCCACTCCCGAATTCGTCGCTGCCGCTCGAGTAGCGTCGTCGACTGGTTCTCCATCATGTGTGCCCAGGCTCCGATTGACGGCATCAGGGATGCATCCCCAGCAATCGCTCCCAGCCGGGTCCACGCATCGACGGGAGTCCCTCCCCAATTCGATTCGATCAATCCGATCGGAACGTCGAGTTTCTTCTGCAGATCGCGGCCGAAGAAATAGGCTACGGCCGAGAACTCGGCGATCGAATCGGGGCTGCACTCCACCCAGGGAGCGGCCTGGACGTCGTCCATCGGATGATCAGAGACCCTGTGATCAACCCGGAAAAGCCGGATGCGCGGGTATCGGGCTGCAGCCACTTCGTCAGGGCCGTTGTCCGCCTGCCCGACCGAAAATTCCATGTTCGACTGGCCCGAAGCAATCCAGACGTCACCGACCAGGATGTCGATCAGGCGAATCGAGTTCCGCCCGTCAACGGTCAGGACAAAAGGTCCTCCCGCATCTCCCGGAGACAGAAAAAGACTCCAACGCCCCAGATCACCGGCTGTCGCGGTCCCTGATTCACCCCGGAACCGGACCGTCACCGATTCGCCGGGAGCAGCGGTACCCCAGATGTGAACCGGTCGGTCCCTCTGAATGACCATGTGATCGGTGAGGACGCTGGGAAGAGTTACTTCGGCCCGGGCCACAGGAATGAATAAGGGCAAGGCAAAGGTTGACACAACGCTGAACGCAATTCGATTAAGCTTCATGGTTGCCTCCCATCATACTGAGGACTGAATCTCATTTGGAGTGCTGGAAGCGTAAGCTTCCGCTTTTGCACCAGCCTGGCAGGAGAGAATCGATCAACGGGAAGCGACAGCTTCCCAGGCCGCGCCCCGACCTCAAACCAGCCCCGCACCTTCGCGCAGGGGAGATCATTTACAGGGTGAAACCGCCGAAGCATTGCCAGATGAACGCGCAGGGTCAATTCCAGGCTTCTTGGGCGCTCATGCACTACTGCAGCGGCTCGTGGCAGTAGGAACAGTCGGTGCTGGATCCCTTGGCAAGGTGGCAGTTCACGCAGCCAGCCATCGAAATGTCCCCCTGGCGAGCCAGTTGATCCCGCTCGGCGACAGATCCGTGGCATTCGACGCACTTGTTGCCGGCTTCGAGATGAGTGCGGTGGCTGAACCAGACGTAGCTCGGGATCTGGTAAACCCTGACCCAGTCGATATCCCGGCCCTCCTGCGCGGCTCTCGCCAACTTCTGGATTGCCGGGCTGTCGGCCTTGATCGTCGCGTGGCACTCCATGCAGGCTGACGGATGAGCGATGGTCATGGCTTCACCCGGATCCGGGTTCTCATGGCAGGTCGCACACTCAATTTCCAGGGTTCCGGCGTGAACCTTGTGACTGAACGGTACGGGCTGCACGGGCGCCTTGTTCTCATCCTGCCCAAAGGACCATTCCGCAGTGGCCTGTAGGAGCACCATGACCCCAACCATAACCGGCAGGACCGTACGCCAGGTCACAGTGTCCCCGTTCGCAGCTGTTCGGCAAGGTATTCGGACGACCGCATCGCAAGTGCCATGATCGTCAGCGTGGGATTCTGGGTTCCGCCGGTAACAAAACTGCTCCCGTCCACGACGAACAGGTTCTTGACATCGTGACTCTGATTCCACTGGTTCAGGACGCTCGTCCGGGGATCGGCACCCATCCGGCAGGTCCCCAATTCGTGGATGCTGTAGCCGGGTGGCTGCATCTGATCATGGGAGGCCAGGACTTCGAACCCGGCATCCCGGCAAAGCTCGCTCAGCGTGGCGATGGCATCTTTCGCCATGTTGAACTCGTTGTCGGTGTAGCGAGTCTCGATCCTCAATGCCGGAATTCCCCACGCATCGACGGTTTGATCGTCAATCCGGACGTGGTTTTCATATCGGGAGAGCACCTCCCCCATGGTGGTAAATGACATTCCGGCTCCCCGCGCGCTCTCCAACTCTTTCTCCAGATCCGCTCCGTAGGCCGGAAAGTACTTGGGATCCGGGGTACCGCCGGAATAGAAATCGACCGCGTAACCACGAATGAAATCGCTTCTCTGGCGATTTCTGTCCAGGTTGCGAAACCGGGGTACGTAGGCACCGCCCCCCATCAGCCCACGAGGCGCCTTGCCGTCCCGCGCCTCGGGAACGGTCGCCTCGACGCTACCGGTGATGTAGAACTGGTCGATCAGGTAGCGGCCCAGCACGCCGCTGGAATTGGCAATCCCGGAGTTCAGCAGGAGCCGGGTACTCTCCAGGCAGGAAGCTCCCAGCACGACCGCCCGGGCCCGGGCCCGCATCTCACGTCCCGAACGAGGATCCACGAAAAGCACGCCGTCCGCTCGCCCACTTTTCTTGTCTAACGTCACCTCCCGCGCCACGGCGTAGGGCACGATGTCGAGTTTGCCAGTCGAGAGAGCCTCGGGCAGCAGGAGGTTGAAAGAACTGGCGAGTCGCCCGTCTCCGAGGGAGCGACGCACCTTGGTCACGGGGATCCCCTGCTTCTTCGCTGCCGCCGCAAAACGCTGGATTGACTCGCTGTAGGGGGCCTTGTCTTCAACGAAGACGCCGTCGGGGAGTTGTGGCAGTCCTTCCTTGCGCCCCACCACCCGGAAAATTGGCTCAACCCGGTCGTAGAAGGGAGCAAGGTCGGCATAGCCGATCGGCCAGTTGTCCCCGAACCCGTCGTGGTCTTTCGCCTTGAATTCGTAATCGCTCAGCCGAAAGGACATCCGTGCCCAGAAGAGTGACTTGCCCCCAACGAGCCTGACACGCACCCAGTTGTAGGGCTCGTTCTTCGGATGGGTGTATGGATTGCGGGTCTCATCGGCCCAGATATTGGCGTTGAACTCGTCGGCCTGGAACACGTGCGGCAACCGTCCAGGCTTACCGAAGCCCCGGAAGGGGAGATCGTAAACGGGCCGCAGCTTGCGGTCGCGCTCGAAATCCGGAAGCGGCCCCGCCTCCAACATCAGGCAGGAGACACCCATCCTCGTCAGCGTATAGGCTGCCATCCCTCCGGAGGCTCCCGAGCCGACAATCAGTACATCGTATTCCTTCTCAGCCATCATCCCCCCTCGGACGTTTCCTTACTCAATCGTGTACCAGTACATTCCCACACCTCGCGGACGCCGGCCTTCACTCTGAGGAGGGGCCGTGTTCCATTCGAGAGAGTTGATGGTGGCCTTGCGGACATCCTCCTTTGCAGCCGCAAGAAACCGCTCCAGCGGATCACTTGGAGGATCCTGGTTCCACGTCTCTCGCAGCGGCGCCAGCAAAGGCTGAGCCCGGGCGGCATCCAGTCCCGAGAAAGGAGCCGAAAAGCGTCTCCACGATTCATGGTCCAGCGCGTCAAGACCGCTGCGATAGAGTTCCTGGCGGTCGGATGGAGAATGACTGATCAGGAAGTCGAGAAAACCTGGCACTCCTCCATCGAGTGCACCCGGTTTCCCGTTGAGGGAGGGCATCAAAATGTCGGCAAGCTTCCGCAAAGTTTCGAACTGCTCCGGCGTAAAGAAGCCGGGGACGGGCGAGGCCGCCGCATCGACGACCGTCAATTCGATACCCTGGCTTTGCCGGGCAGCCGAAGCCTGCCGGGCCGGGGCACGTCCACTAACCTGCTGCTCGAGAATCGCGGGAGCCGCCGACACCGAGGCCAAAGCCTGGATAAAACGTCGGCGTTTCATGGACCCAATCTTACCACCCAAAACTCCTCTTTTCCCGGAGCTAGTGACAATGCCCGCTTGCCTTCCTATCTTGTTGACATAAGATTGAGCCGTTCATGCTGTTTGAGGAGCGCGCTGATGCTTGTGACCGTCGTTCTCGCTGTATCAACTCTACTTCAGTTCATTTCGGCGTTCCTGGCAATTCGACTCCTCTCGGTGACCCGCGTGCGCAGTGCCTGGCTGTTGATCGCTACGGCCCTGATTCTGATGGGAAGCCGTCGCACGGTCACACTCTGTGACGTGTTGTGGGGAGCGAGAAGAACTCCGCTTGATGAAACCGCAGAGTTCATTGCCCTCGTAATTTCAGTCGTGATGCTGATCGGTGTCCACCAGATCGGGGCCCTCTTCCGGAAGATGAAGCGGACCGAGAACGCGCTTCGCGAGAGTGAGGAGAACTTCCACAGCTTCTTCGATTCAATCAGTGACATCGTGGTCGTTGCCACCCCGGAGGGCCGGATCTTGCACACCAACCGGGCGGCCGAGGTAAAGCTGCACTTTACAAACGAGGAACTCAGCAGCATGCACGTGCTGGATTGGCACGAGTCGGAACGACGACCCGAGGCCGAGGCGATTCTTGCTTCTGTGCTGGCAGGAGATAGCGACAGTTGCGGACTCCCGCTGGTCACAAAGGAAGGGGCGCTCATTCCCGTTGAGACCCGGGTCTGGCTTGGAAAGTGGAGTGGACGGAGTTGCGTCTTCGGCCTCGGCAAAGATCTCTCAGCTGAAAAGGAGGCACAACAGCGCTTCGAGCAACTCTTCCGTCACAATCCCTGCCCCATGGCCCTGTCTACCGTTCCCGACGGGCGCTTCGTTGACGTGAATCACGCCTTTGTCCAAACGACCGGTTATTCAAGAGATGAGGTTCTGGGTAAGACGCCGTGGGAATGCGAGTGGTGGTGACTCCGACAAACTGGAGGACGCAGCCTGCCGGCTGAAATCGCGGGACGGGTCGCGAACCTCGAACTTCGGGTTCGCCGGAAAGATGGCAGGTATCTCGACGGCCTTTTCTCCGGCGAGGTGATTCTCAGCCAGGGCTGTCAGTACCTTCTGACCGTCATGATCGACGTCACGGCAAAAGGCCCAGGAAGCCGCCTTACGCAGAGTGAAGAGCGCAACCGGGCGATCGTCTCCGCCATTCCGGACCTCTGTTCCGGTTCAATCGGGAGGCGCGGTGTCTCGACTCCACTTCCTCCAATCCGAGCGACCTCTTGATCCCTCCGGAGGAAACGTCGGGAAACGGTCCGCGAAGTCTTCCTGCCGATCTGGCGAGGTCACCAAGAGAAGATTGCCGAGGTCCTGGATGGAGGCGGATCCAGGTCTACGAATACAACTGGAAATGGCCTTCGGAGAGCGGCGTTACGAGGCTCGGATGGTGCCGTACGGCCCGGACGAAGTTCTTGCCATCGTTCGCGACGTCACCGAGGCCACCAGAGCAGAGCGCCAGCGTCTCGAAATGGAACACCGCATTCAGCAGACCCAGAAACTGGAGAGCCTCGGGGTGCTGGCGGGGGGAATCGCGCACGACTTCAACAACCTTCTGATGGGAATTCTGGGTTACGCCGACCTGGCGCTGGACGACCTCACCCCGACTTCGCCGGCCCGTTCCAGCATCGAGCAGATCGAGACCGCTTCCCGCAGGGCAGCCGATCTCTGCCGCCAGATGCTGGCCTATTCCGGCCGCAGCAGCTTCATCATCGAACCCTTCGACCTTGGCGTCCTCATCGAGGAGATGGCCCACCTCCTGAAGACCTCCATTTCCAAGAAGGCCGTCCTCAACCTGCGGACCCAAACTGGACTGCCCACCATCGAAGGCGACGCCACCCAGATCCGCCAGGTCATCATGAACCTCGTCATCAACGCCTCCGAAGCCATCGGCGAACGCAGCGGGTTTATCAACGTCTCCACCGGGGCGGTTCACTGTGATGCCGCCACTCTGCGCGACGCCTATTCCGAAGGAGATCTTGAGGAAGGCCTCTACGTCGTTCTCGAGGTCGCCGATACCGGCTGCGGCATGGACCGCCAGACTCTCGACCGCTCTTCGAACCCTTCTTCACCACCAAGTTCACGGGACGCGGCCTGGGCATGTCGGCCGTGCTCGGAATCGTCCGGGCCACCGGGGGCGCTGACGGTCGACAGCACCCCGGCAAGGGAACCACGTTCCGCGTGCTGCTGCCGGCGGCGAAGGTCCCGCAATCCAATGCGCGCAACCCCGGCGGCTGATCTCACGGAACACTTCCGTGACGTCCTCGTTTTGCTGGTGGATGACGAGGAGACAATTCGGGGACTGGGGCGGAAGATGCTGGAACGGATCGGATTCCGGGTGCTGACAGCCTCGGACGGACGGGAAGCACTGCTCGCCTACGAAGAGCACCGGTCGGAGATCGACCTGGTGATTCTCGACCTCACCATGCCGCATATGGACGGTGCGGAAACCCTGGCCGCCCTCAAGCAGGTCGATCCCGAAGCCCGCGTTCTGCTGGCTAGCGGCTACGCCAACCAGGAACTGGAAGCCCGTTTCGCCGGCCAGGGAGTGCTCGGATTCATCCAGAAACCCTACACGATGGCCATTCTCAAAGAACACCTCTATCCACTCGTGAAGTCATTTCAGGCATAATTACCAACCGAATTTCGGCGATATAAGAGAAGTGGGGTAAAAGGCCGGCCGGTCTCTGTAGAGCAGGTCGAGGTCGTGTCCGCCGACAGGACAAAGTCTTGTCGGACCGCCAGGCTTGTGATTTGAGGGGCGGTCCCGTTGAGAGCTGATCCGCAGAAGCGGACTGCAGGCTCTCGAACGCCAGTTAACAGAAGAAACAGAATGGAACACCGGAATGCCCGGCGCTCATAGTCTTGCCCCCAAGCTGATCCATCGCCTGCGCTGGCTGCTGCTCCCAGTCGTTTTCGCGGCAGGAGCGGGGTGGCTGACCTATTACTCCTTCGAAAAGTACGTTATCGATCAGGCCACCAAGAACGTTCGGGATGTGTTGCTCTCACATCGCGGGGTCCATCACTACATCCAGCGGACCATGCATCCGGAATTCTACCGGGCTCGAGACGGGAGCGAGATCTCGGAGAACTACTATGCACCCGAGATCCTGTCTTCATCGTTCATGGTTCGGGTCCTGCACGGCTACTACAACGAGGAACGGGTGAAGGCCGGACTCCCGCCCGTCTACTACAAAATGGCTTCGGACAATCCGCGAAACCCGGTGAACCGGGCGGATGCTGAAGAACTTAGGATCCTGCAGTATTTCCGGAAGAACCCCGAGATAGAAGAATACCGCGAACTGAACGAGATCGACGGCAAGACCTACCTTGTGGTTGCGATGCCGTTCCTGCGGACGGATCAGGCCTGTCTTGTTTGCCACGGTGACCGCAAGGATGCGCCCGCCGGACTGCAGGTCCGCTATCCGGGCCAGGGGGGATTCGGTGAGAAAGCCGGGACGCTGAGGGCGATCGAGTCACTTCGGGTTCCTATTGAAAGAGAAGAGTACACCGCATGGATAGCATCCCTGGCGGCGCTCGTCGGATTCGGGGTCATGAGCTTTCTGTTCGTCTTCAACCGTTCGTTGAATTATGCGGTTCGGGAGAAGACGGCAGCGCTCTCAACCAAAGAGGCACACTTCCGCAAACTCCTGGAAGCTGCCGATGCCGTGCCGTTTGAGTACTCACCTTCACGGAACCGCTTCACCTACGTGGGAGAACAGTTTCAACAAATCTTCGGCATGGATCCATCGTCGCTCCAGACCGGTGCCGACTGGGCGAACCTGGTCCATCCCGACGACCGGGGAACCAAATTGCTTGCCTGCCTGGAAGCCACCAATCAGTACCAGGACCACGACTGCCTGCTTCGAGTCGTCCGTCCAGATGGATCATCCCTGGTCATCCATCAGAACATGAAGATTGTTCAGGAGAACAACTCGGAACCCCTGGCGGTCGGGTTCATGCACGATGTGACTACAATCGTCCGCCAAGACCTGGTCCAGAAAGCCCGTCTCGCAATTGCTGAAAGAGCGGCAACCCTTTCACTGGACGATCTGATGCGAGTGCTTCTCGACCAGGCTGAATCGGTAACCGCAAGCGTTTTGGGCTTTTTCCATTTCGTGGATGAGGACCAGAAAACGCTTGTTCTGCAGCAGTGGTCCACCAAGACCCTCGAGGTCTGCGAAGCTTCCGACAACTCCACTCACTACCGGCTTGACGAGGCTGGCGCCTGGGCAGGCTGCCTGCGAACCGGGGAAGTTGTCATACACAATGACTATGCCGCGCTCGAGAACAGGCGGAACCTTCCCCAGGGTCATCCTCCCATCATTCGCGAACTGGTCATGCCACTCTCCCATGGCGACCAGGTTGTGGCCATTATCGGCGTCGCCAATAAGAAGACTCCCTACGACGACTCCGACGTTTCCGCGTTGGAAAGACTTACCCAGTTTGCCATCGAGATCCTGCTGCGAAAGCGGGCCGAGGAGGAAAATGAGAAGATTCAGTCTCAGCTCGTTCAAGCCCAGAAGTTGGAATCGATTGGCCGTCTCGCCGGTGGGGTAGCCCACGATTTCAATAACATGCTTTCGGTGATTCTGGGCCACTGTGATTTTGCCCTCGAGCAAGTCCCCCCTGATCTACCGATTCACGAAGACCTCGCCGAGATCCGGGCGGCCGCCGAACGGTCCACGGCAATCACGAAACAGCTGCTGGCTTTTGCCCGAAAACAGGTTGCCAGCCCCCGTGTCCTGAATCTGAACGAGTCCATCGACGGGATCCTGAAAATGCTGCGACGCCTGATCGGAGAGGACATCGATCTCATTTGGCACCCGCAGACGGGATTGCATCCTGTTTACATTGATCCGTCTCAGGTCGATCAGATTCTGGCCAATCTGGCCACAAACGCCCGCGACGCAATGCCGGGAGTCGGCAAACTGACGATTGAGACCCAAAACGTGGATCTCGACGAAGAATACTGCCGCAACCACGCCGGACTCACTCCCGGCAAGTATGTCCTGCTGGCGGTGAGCGATAGCGGCCGCGGGATTCCGAAGGAGGCCCTGCCGAGCGTTTTCGAACCCTTCTTCACCACCAAAGGCCCAGGTCAGGGGACCGGACTTGGACTGGCCACCGTCCTTGGTATCGTCAAGCAGAATCGCGGGTCGATCAATGTCTACAGCGAACCTGACCAGGGAACGACATTCAAGATTTATCTCCCTTCGTGCAAGGCGGTGCAGACCGCCGGGCCAGCTTCCTCCGAACCAGAACGAGACGTTTGCGGGACCGAAACCATTCTTTTGGTGGAGGACGAACAATCCATCCTCCAACTGGAGGTCCGCATCCTGGAAAGCCTGGGTTATACCGTACTGAAAACCCGAAGCCCAGCGGAAGCACTCGAAATGTCCAGAAATTTCCCCGACAGGATCGACCTCCTGATTACCGACGTCGTGATGCCGGAAATGAACGGCAAGGATTTGTCCCAGAGACTTTCGGCGAGCCGCTCCGATCTGAAGCACCTCTTTGTCTCTGGATACACTGCCAACGTTGTAGTCCACCAGGGCGTCCCAGGAGAAAGTAATCACTTCCTTCAGAAGCCGTTCTCGATGAAGGGGTTCGGCCAAAAAGTCCGCGACATACTCGACTGCTGAGCTGAAACTTCACCTGAAACTGGGACACTGGGTCGACTTGAATCGTCGAATGGCACGGACACAGAGCCGGGGGTAAGGCGAAGCCGCGCCCCCGGGTTCGCGGACCCAGTTTCACTCTTTGAATGGTCCGGCGCCGCCGGGGGCAGGGCTAACCTGACACTTCATTCTTGGAGGCTTCAATTTTCATCGCAAAGGCGCGAAGGTCGCCAGGAATCATATTGTTGAAGGCAAAAGATTTCTTCGCGCCTTGGTGCCTTCGCGGTTCAAAACAGCCAGGGGCAGTTTCACTCTCTGAATGATCCGCGGAGGGCGCGGGAAAGGTCCTGAGCCGGACAGGCCGTCCCTGGATACTGTTTGCCGGCGAACGCTCGACAGGTACAATGAGAGCCTGTCGGAAGCCAGGACGGAAGGCAACCAGGCTTATTTTGGAGACAGTTGATGAATGGCAGCCGCGACGACCTTCAGGAAAAGAAAGAAACCGAGCGCGAACGAAGCTCCGAACTGCAGCATTTTCAGGACATTGCGGCGCATCTCGTGCCCTCGCCGGGGGACATTCCCATTCTGGAGGGGATCGAGATCTACGGCGGCACCGTTCCCCTGCAGGGAGTGATCGGGGGCGACCACATCATCTACATGGATTTCAACCGCCGCTACGACCTGGACGCGCGTATCCGGCGTGCCCAGGCGGTCCAGGATTCCGAGATCGAGGCAAGCCTGGCCGAATGCAAGACGAAGGCGGGGATCGCGATCGCCGACGTTTCCGGACACCGAATCACCGACGGTCTGGTTGCCTTGATGTTGCACCAGTCCTTTCTGATAGGGGCGATGTACGAACTGGACGCGTTTGGAAGGATCACGACAAAGCTCTTCGAGAATCTCAACAATCGGTTTTTTCGATCCTCCGCAGTAGGTCGGTATTTGAGCCTGCTTTACGGTGAAATCTCCGATTCAGGCACATTCCGGTTCATTTCGGCAGCCAGCCCGATCCCGGTGGTGTTCTCCCGGGAGTTCGATAGGATCGTGGACATCGCCGCAAAGTCCCTGGTGACCTTCCCACCCATCGGCTTGATGCCTTCCCTGAAGGACATCGACCGCGGGACTGTCCATAGCCCGCTCCCCCCGAAACCGGGATACCAACTCAATGAGATCAGCCTGATGGCCCACGGGGACATCTTGATCCTCTTCACCGATGGTCTCGCTGAACACAACAACGGTGAGGAAGACTACTTTCCTTCCCAGTTGGAGAACCGCCTTCGCGAGTTCAAAGACCACAGTGCCGGGGAGATCTACCAGGCGATCATGGACGACCTCCTGCGCTTCGGTCCCCCCGAAGACGACGTCAGTTGCGTCATCATCAAACGGCTTTGAGCCTGCTTGCACGATCGGTGAGACCGAGTCTGATCACTTCGAACCTTGCGACTGTGGAAACGGTCCGGCCGATCCAGTCAACCCTGGAGGAGTTTCACGATTTCCCGGTTTCCTGAGGCGTTCGCGATCTCGACCGCCCCCCTTCCCTGGCCGTCCAGAATCCCTCGATCGGCACCAAAACTGAGGAGTTCTCGAACATTTTCCATCACTCCAGTGGCCGCAGCAGCCAGAAGCGGTGTGGTCCCCGCGTCGTCGGCAGCATTAACCTCTGCGCCGGCTCGAACGAGAGTCCGGAGGGCCTTTACGACCGGAACCCACCGTCTGACTGCAGCATGGAGGGCCGTCCCGCCGGCCGGGTCGCGTCGGTTCGGGTCAGCTCCGCGTCGCAGAAGGTGTCGAAGAATTCGGACCGAACCGACTCCGGCCATCAGTGGGGTCCAAGCATTCTCTTGCAGTGGCGGATCGACCGGCACTCCCTCGTCCAGCAGTCGCCGGACAACTTCCGGACACCGGTTTCCGGCCGCCAGTGCCAGAATTCCGGTGCCTCCTCCTGGGGCCGGGTCGGCACCCGCCTCGAGCAGGAGGTCAATCAGGACAGCCATGCGATCCCGCTTTCTGCTGGTCGGTTGAGGCCGGCGCTCATTCTCCTGCCCTTCTCCGGCGGCAACGTGGAGGGCTGTTTGGCCTCGCTCATTGACCAGGTTGACGTCAGCTCCTCTCGCGATCAGTTCCTCTACCAGGTCAATGCATCCGGTAAGGAGCGCCTCCATAAGGGGGGAGCGTCCGAAGGTGAAGCGGTTGGTTCCAACGCCCCGGTCGAGGAGCCAGCGGACTGTCGCAAGCCGATTGCCCCTGCCGGCGAAAACCCGTTCTCCCCGAATTGCCGCGCACAGCGTCGAGTTACCATTCAGGCTCGGTGCAGCGACATCGACTCCGGCGTCGGCAAGCTGTTGAAGCACGTCCGTCACGCCGGACGATGCAGCCAGCACAGCTGCGTTTTCTCCCCGTCGATTCGACAGAGACGGGTCAGCGCCGTGTCGAAGCAACAAGGTGACAGCTGCGGCGTGGCCATTCTGTGCTGCGGTCATCAAGGACGTCCATCCCCTGTCCGACTGGTGGTTCACATCCAGATCCAGGTTCCCAAGCAGCCATTCCATGACTTCCAGGTGAGCATGGCGCGCGGCACACTCGAGAGGGGACCCTGTCCCGGGAGGCAGAGAACTCGGAGAACCCTCCGACAGGGCTAACCGGCGAACCACCGCCAGGTTTCCCGATGAAGCGGCCTCACACAGAGCGGTCTTGCCGTGCTCGTCGCAAAGCGAGAGATCGGCTCCCCAATCCAGCAGCAGCTTGACCAGTTCTGGAGACTGGCTACTCGACGCAATCAGGGCCGTGGTCCCGGAGCTGTTTTGGACGTTGATTTCCGCGCCCCGTTCCAGAAGCATTCGAGCGACCTCAAGATGCCCCCGCCGGACGGCACCCAGCAGTGGGCCCTCTCCTCCCGGCCCACGCCCTCGCGGGTCGAGTCCCAGTTCCAGGAGTTGGCCGACGATTTGCTGGTAACCTTTCGTCGCTGCCCAGGTTAACGGATCGGCCCGCCCTTCCAACTGAAAAAGCGGGTTTGCTCCGGCATCGAGAAGGAGTTGGACGACCTCGGGGTAGTTGTTCCACATCGCCTCGGCCAGAGCCGGCCCTCCGACGCCGGACGGTTGCAAGTCAAGAGCCGAACCGGCCGAGATGAGCAGGTCGACGGCATCGGCGTGACCGGCCCAGGCTGCCTCAATCAATGCGGTCCGGCCATAGTTGTTGACTAATCCAACGTCTGCGCCCCGTTCCAGGAGAAGCGTGACGGTACCCGGATCTCCGCCACGAGCCGCGTGCATGAGCGGTGTCCAGAGTTCGTCGCTGCGCGACTCAACCCGGGCACCGCAGTCCAGCAGCAGAGCCGAACAGTCGCGGTTTCCGTTGAGGCTCGCAATCATCAACCCCTGATCCAGGTTGTGCTGGGTGTAGCTCCCGGGTTCAGCCACTTCAAGCAGGCGGCGAACCTCCTCGAGGTTGCCCCTGGCGATGGCCTGGTGCAGCGGCCCGGCATGGGGAGAACAGTTGCACATTCGACTCATGCTTCTGTTATCGACACAAATCGGAGATCCCTCAAGCTGAGAGGAAAGCCCAACAACAACGGTGCAGCTTGTGCTATTTCTTGAAGCAGCCATGAAACAACTCGCCAAGGTCTTTCTCTTACTTCTTATCCTGTGCCCTCCGGCGTTCGGTAAGGGTTCCAAGGTATCCAACCCGAGTATTGAGTCGACCACCGTAATCCTCCTGCGTCACGCCGAGCGGGCCGACAACAGCGCTGACTCGGAACTCAGTCCCGCCGGTCGGGACCGCGCCGACCTGCTCGCACGGATGCTGGTGGACAGTCATCCCGATGCCCTCTACGCAACGGAATACAAGCGAACCCAGCAGACGCTGCGGCCCCTGGCCAACGAAGTCGGCCTCCCGATCAACATTCTTCCGGCGGAGTCGTTGGATGAACTGGTCGAGAGGATCAGGACGCAAACTGCGGGTGGAGTCGTTGTGGTTGCGTCCCACTCCGACCGGATTCCCCAGCTGGTTGAACGCCTCACCGGCACGCAGGTGTCGCCACTCGGACACAACGAATATTCGCGCCTCTACATCCTGCAAATGACAGCGCCCGGCCGGGGACGAGTCCTGGAGCTGCACTTCGGAAATCCCGATCCCGAATCGAGCCCGCAGATGTGACCTCCGCAATCACCTGCTGGAAGTCCCATCCACGACAATGATTCCGTTGCTACCGGCAAGGGCGTTTCCGCCCGCGGCCCGGCCCTTCTTGCCGGCCGCCACCGGGTTAGTGAAAACAACTGCGGATCTTATCGGGCCTCGAGCCGGCCGGCGACGTTCAGTCGATGACCGACCAGTCGAACTCTCCCTCCTTCGGCTCGAGGAAACTCCAGGCGAGGCGCATGTAGAGATGGTCCATCCCGGGGATTGCTTCCAGGTCAGAGTCACTCGTGAGCAGGTACTTCTCGAGTCCGTTGTCGTAGTAGTGGTGATACCAGCCCTTGTCCGGGTTCGACAGCACGGTCTCGCGGTCCCAATTGGGCGTCAGGTCTACGACTCCCGCGCTGAGCGAACCGCCGAACGAGAGGAGGAGTACTGCGGAGACGAGGTGTAGAAATCTCATGGTGCCTTCCAGCTGTCCGTTACTTGAACCGGTCATTCCAATCCTGCGCCGTCGGGGAGAACAACGCAACACCTGCTGCAGAGTCCGGACCAGGTCCTATTCCGGGGGGGCGCAAACCGAAGTTCTTCCGTCAGTACTCCACCGATTCCGAAACCCCGGAACCGACCCGAATGAGGCGGGGAGACCGACCGGGCAAGATAAGTCGAATCGGCTGTTGCTCGCCGTCCCCTTTGATGGTGAGCTTCCGCGACCCGCCTGCCGCCCGGTCATAGTCGACGCGAATCTTCGTTCCTCGAACTTGCACCGAAGTATCGGCATGGCTCCACGCACCAGGAAATCGGGGAGTGATCGTAGCCAGCGCTTCGCCGTCCGATTCGAGAACGATTCCGAAAGGTCCTTCGGTCAGCGCCCAGAGGTATCCTCCGGCATGTTCCGTGTAATTGCCCCACCCCAGCGTGCCGGGAGCGATCGTCCCCCACATCGTGTAGGCCTCGTACACGTTCCGGTCGCGCGCAAAGATCTGGCTGATCCGGTTCAGCAACTCGATTCCCCGCTGGCTGTTCCCGGTTCGGTAACGGGCGAGAATGTCGCCTGCGCCGAGCCGACCGAACCAGGACAGCGGTCCATGGACGGGGTCGCGAAAGGCGGCCCAACGGGTCGGGACACCCTCGTAGTAGAAGGGGTCCCGGTCGATCCAGGACCAGATCGCCCGCACCTGTTCGGGGGTTGCCGTCCCGAGCCGAATGGCCCAGACGTGGTCGTCGAGCCAGCGTTCGTCGGCAACCTTCCCTCCGTAATCCACGTTGGTCACGAAGTGATCTCCGACCCAATAACGGGTGCGCAGTGTTCTTTCGATCCGGTCCGCCAGCGTCCGGTAACGGGAAGCCCGCTCCGGATCCGCGCACGACATCCGATCCGGGCCCTTCCCAAACTCTTCGTGCAGGGCAGCCATCCGGCGCAGCGACCAGACGTACCACTGGTGAAAATTGAAGGTCTTGCCCTCCATCCGGGTCGGGTACCAATCCACCCAGTCGGCACCCTCGCCGATCCTCCACTGCCCGTACTCCACCAGCCGGACCAGGCCCTCCGGGTCGCCCCGCTGGATTACGTAGTCGAGGGCCCGGTCGGCAATCGGGAGCATCCGGGAAAGAAAACCCCGATCCCCGGTGAAGGAGAAGATCTCCGCAACCCCGAGGGGAAAGAGAATCTGCGCCATGACCCTCTGGGGGATCTTCCCGTCCGGACTGCTCGATTCCCCGAGTTCCTCCCACTGCCGCATCATCGTCTCCATGTACTCGGAGTACCCCTGGCGGCGGACCCCGTAGAGGCCAAAGCTGATGTCCGGCACGATGTTGCTGGAATCGGTGTAGCCGTCGCTGTCAACAAAACGTCCCGTCAGGGAACCGTCATGCAGGGTCTGAAAAACCGCGCCGATGGCCTGCTGGACGACAGGATCGGAGACGTGAATCGTCGACTGCAGGGGTGTCACCAACTCTTCCGGTTCGATGCTCACGCGGCGAACCCAGAGGTGCCCGCGGGCCTTGCCGCTGTTTCGGGGCCGCAAATCGTCTACGTAAGTGCCGTAGGCCGCATATGCCAGGTGAATCTCGGCGGTTCTGGCGGTTGCGGGCGTCGTGACGACCGCCTCCACCGAATGCCACTCGGAATCCGCCGGAGCGAGACTCCCGGAAGGTTGATACGGGCCGGGAAGCAGTTCTCCGTCCCAGAATCGCACATAGGGCGCGCCGGTCAGGCCGGCATCGATCGCTTCCAGTCCCTTCGTTTTGATCTCGATCCGGACCCGGTACTTGCGGTTGGGCTCCACCGGAACGGGAAGGCTCCGGAATTCGGCGGCCATCCCTTCCGGACCCTCCGACCACATCTCGAGAACTGCATCACTTCCCTCCCCGGCAACCGTTGATCGGCCACCGCCTCGGAAGCGCTCGAAGCTCCAGAAGGAAGAATCGGACAACGGCTGCAGCGAAGGCTGAGCGGCAAGCGGGTCGCAAAGGAGGAGTCCAGCCAGCACGAACAGCAGGCCGCAGGGGACGACTCGAACGACGTTGATCGCGACTCTCCAGAACTTTGACTCGCTCATCGAAAGCCTTCCTTTTCTGCCCAATTAGTACCAGAGCAGGATTTTTATTCTTTTTCCACGGCTACTTACGGGCAAATTTCGTGCGTGTCACCGATTTTCGTCCACGAGGAGTTCCACGCGGGTCGGGTGGGCCAGGCTGTGGTGAACCCGGTGGCGCTGGGCCATGTAGTCGGCCGGCTTCGCGTACATGATCGACGGGACGAAGTTCTGGGGGTTAAGGTCATAGAGTGGGAACCAGCTGCTCTGCACCTGGACCATGAGCCGGTGCCCCTTGCGGAACGTGTGATCGACGTTGGGCAAGTGCATCGTGTAGTCCAACGGCTCATTCGCTTTCAACGGGTTCGCTTTCTCGAAACTCTCACGGTACCGGCCCCGGAAGATGTCCCCACTCACCATCAGTTCGAACCCGGACATCTCCACTCGCCCCGGGTTGTCGTCCGGGTAAACGTCGATCAGTTTGACGACCCAATCGGCATCGGTGCCGGTGGTCTCGGCAACCAGCTTGACGGTAACCGGCCCCCGGATCGTCACCGGTTCTTCCAGAGGAGCGCTCTTCCAGGTCGCCACGTCCGGACGGCCGTCAACGAAACGCTGGTCCTCCACAAGCCACCGCCGCCAAGCCGAGATAATGACCGGATTGCTGTAGTCGAAACCGAGGTTCGGTCGCGGGGCATTCGGAATGGGGAACTTGGGATCGGAGACGAACTCGGTAAAGGACGAACTGCCCGCGGACGGCGGCTCGAAGTCCACCTTGCCGTCGGACTGGAGGTACAGGCTCTTCGATTTCACGGTAGTCGGCGGCCAGTGATCGTAGTGCCGCCAGTGGTTGGTGCCGGTCTCAAACACGGTGACAGGAGCCGGGGCGGGAACGTCGGCTCCTTTCAGGTAGCGGCGCAAGAATGGTTCCAGGACATCCTCGCGAAATGCCAGGGCGGTGTCTTCTCCGAAGTCGATCTCGCCCAACCGGCTTCCCTCGGCCCAGTGCTGTCCGTGATACCAGGGACCCGCGACGAAGAAGTTCAAATCATTGTTTGTATCGTGCTTTTCCAACGCGGCATAGACGGATGGAGCACCGTATATATCCTCCTGGTCCCAGAGCCCACTGACGTTGAGGGCCGGCACCAGCCTGGACGGGTGATCGAACCACCGGTCGGCGGCACAGTCCTTCCAGTAGTCGGTGTAAGACGGGTTGTTCATCAGGCGCGGCCACATCTCATAGCGCTCGTCGAGGCGGCTTCCGAGTCCA
Source organism: uncultured Acidobacteriota bacterium (assembly GCA_963777605.1). GTDB lineage: Bacteria > Acidobacteriota > UBA6911 > RPQK01 > JAPXNP01 > CAVZRV01. The sequence continues at coordinate 25,853 of CAVZRV010000009.1, read as the reverse complement.
GTACCGGCAGACCCCAGCCCCAGCATCCAGTTGTAAAGATCGTGGTTTTCATAGGGATACGAAGGGGACTGACCCTTCTTGGTCTCCATCGAGTAGATGTATTCGAACGAGTAGGCGGACCGGAAAGCACCCCAGTGAAACCAGTCGTCCGCTTTCCAGACATCGACGACCGGGTTGAAAGGCACCGCGGCAGCCAGGGCGGGGTGGGGATCCCGCATCGCCGCCAGGGTCAACCAACCCGGGTAGGAGGTCCCCCAAACCCCCACCTTCCCGTTGTTATCGGCCAGGCTATTGACCAGCCAGTCGATGGTGTCCCAGGCGTCGGTGGTCTCGTCGGTGTCGCTCCGGTTGAATTCGCCCCGCGGAACCCGGTACATGGCATAGTCTCCCTCGGAGCGGAACCTTCCCCGGATGTCCTGCGCAACGACGATGTATCCGCCGCCGAGGTTCTTGTGGCCGAGGGCGACCCGGAGCTTCGTCGTCGCCCGGTTGCCCAGGGCCCGGGTCGCGTCATAGGGAGTCCGCTCCAGCAGAATCGGCATCGGTCCCGAATGGTCTTTCGGGGTCAGGATCAGCGTGTATAGCCGGACGCCGTCCCGCATCGGGACCATCTCCTCACGTACCGTGAAGTCATCGCGGGGATGTTCCTCGCGCAGCGAATCCTGAGAAAGGCCCCAAAGCGCCAGGGGAACGCCAACCACAAAGAGGGACAACACGAGTAAGAGAGTACGTCGGATTTTCATTCGGCCTCCTCGCCGGATCTGCTGGATAAGTGCACGTTTCGCGAGTCTATATCACCCGGGAGCGAGCGTGAAGTTGAAAGAACGAGGCGAAACCGATTGGACATCGAAGTCGCTTCCCTGTAATAGATGCACATGACGTCGATGAAACCCGTTCTGCGAATCAGCCTGATCCCCGCGCTCGGCGCCGATCATTCAGAAATCGAAACTTGCCGCGGCGGGATTGAACCGCGAAGGCGCAAAGGCGCGAAGATCTGCTTTGATTTCAAAACAAAGGAGCCTTGGCGACCTTTGCCTCTTTGCGGTGAAAAACTGAGCCTGCGATCGAAATTCCCGCTCAGACGATTTCGACAATGCCTGGGCGGAGGGCTCACCCTCGCGGCGGCATTGGCCACGCTGACTCTCACTGCCTGCTCGCCGGACCCTGTCGAATCAACCCTGATCAACCCTGACGAACCGGTGGGAGCCTCCGAAGCAAACCGGATCGTGCTTCCGGTCAGCCAGATCCTGACTCCGAAGGGAAAGCAGGTCGAACTCCCCGGAGTCCGTCCCCAGGTCCTCGCGCTCAGTCCGGACGGCAAGACGCTGCTCACTTCAGGCAAGACCAACGAGTTGATCGTCATTGACCCAGAATCAGGAGCGATCCGGGACCGGGTGGCGCTCCCCGCCGACCTCGGAATTGGACCCGATGCGGTATCTACCCACCTTTTGGATCCCGACAAGGAAGGCCAGGTCAGCTACACTGGCCTCATCTTCTCCCCCGACGGTTCCCGGGTCTACCTGTCGAACGTGGACGGCAGCGTCGAGGTTTTCCAGATCGACGAAGGCGGGCAGATCAAGGGAATCGATTCCATTCAACTCCCCGAGACCGGTCTTCCCCTGCGCCTCCAGGCGATCCCGTCCGGCCTGGCGATCTCCCCGGATGGCTCTCGCCTCTGGGTCGCTCTCAGCCTGACCAACCGCGTCGTCGAAATCGACCTGAAGGAGCGCCGCCTGGTTCGCGAGTTCCCGGTTGGAGTGGCCCCCTATGACATCGCGCTGCAGGGTTCCAAAGCCTATGTGAGCAATTGGGGCGGACGACGGCCGGATTCCGACAGCCTGGTAGGGCCGGCGGGCCGGGGAACAACGGTGCGGGTTGACCCCGTACACCACATCGCCTCTGAGGGTTCGGTTTCCGTGATCGATCTCGAGTCGGGAAAAGTGGTCAAGGAGATCATCACCGGGAAACACGCCTCCGGGCTTACCCTCAGCCCGGACGGGCGCTTCCTCCTGGTCGCCAATGCAGCCGACGACACGGTCAGCGTGATCTCCACCGGGACCGACACGGTTGTTCAGACAATCTCGTTGAAGTGGCAACCGGACGACTACTTCGGTGCCAGCCCCAATGCTCTCGCCTTCGACAAGTCCGGTAAAACGCTCTATGTCTGCAACGGAACCCAGAATGCGGTCGCAGTGCTTTCGTTTTCACCCGAGAAATCGGAGTTGCACGGGATGATTCCCGTCGGCTGGTTTCCGGGAGCGGTGATCGAGGACGCCGCCCGAAAAACGCTTTACGTGGCCAACATCAAGGGAATCGGCTCAGGCGGCCGTACCGTGCCCGAGGATAAGCCCGGCTTCAATACTCACCAATACTACGGGTCGCTCTCCTTCGTTCCGGTCCCCGATTCCGAGGAGTTGGTCGAACACACGAGTACGGTGCTTGCCAACTGCCGGCGCGAGATGCTGGAGGCGACGCTGCTTCCTCCCCGGACCAGCCAGGATCCGCTTCCCGTACCGGAGCGAGTCGGCGAGCCGTCCCTCTTCAAGCACGTCGTTTACATCATCAAGGAGAACCGAACCTACGACCAGGTGCTCGGGGATATCGATCAGGGGAACGGAGATCCCGATCTCTGCATTTTCGGCGAAGAGGTCACCCCCAACCAGCACAAGATCGCCCGGGAATTCGGTCTCCTCGACAACACCTACTGTTCCGGAATTCTGAGCGCCGACGGCCACCAGTGGGCCACGTCCGCATTTGCCACCGACTACATGGAGCGCTCCTTTGCCGGCTTTCCGCGGAGCTATCCCGACGGGATGGAAGACGACGACGTGGACGCCCTGGCCTACGCCCCGTCCGGTTTCATCTGGGACAATGCCATCGCGCACGGGAAGACCCTGCGAGATTACGGCGAATTCGCCATCGCCGAAACCGGGTGGAAGGACCCCGATCGGTTCCCTTCTCCGACCTTTACCGACTACTACCGGGACTTCATTAACGGAACCGGCCTGACTAAGATCACAAGCCGCCCCGCCATCGAGTCGCTTCGTCCGTACCTGGTCATGGACACGGTCGGGTGGAAAATGGAGGTGCCCGATGTCTTCCGGGCGGCGCAGTTCATCAGGGACCTTCGGGAATTCGACGCCAAAGGGGAATTCCCCGAACTGGTGATCATCTGTCTTCCCAATGACCACGGCTCCGGAACCAAACCCGGCTACCCCACTCCGGCGGCCCACGTGGCCGACAACGACCTGGCCCTGGGTCAGATCGTGGAAGCCATCAGTCACAGCAAATTCTGGAAGGACACCTGTATCTTCGCGATCGAAGACGATCCCCAGGACGGCTGGGATCACGTCAACTCTTACCGGACGACCGCCTACGTCGTGAGTCCGTACAACCGGCGGGGTGAGGTGATCGGCACTCAGTACAATCAGCCTGGGATTCTCCGGACCATCGAATTGATTCTCGGCCTGCCTCCGATGAACCAGATGGACGCTTCGGCCACACCGCTATTCGACTGTTTCACTGAAAAAGCGGACCTTACGCCATTCGACTCGGTCCCCAACAACATCCCTCTCGACCAGCTCAACCCTCCGGTCAAGGCCATCGCGGATCCGGTGATGCGGAAATACGCGATGCTGTCGGAGACTCTCCCGCTCGAGCAGGTTGATCAGTGCCCGGAGGACCTCCTGAACCAGATCATCTGGCACGCGATGAAGGGGCCGGACGCGCCCTATCCCAAGTCGATCTCCTTCCGGCGGGACAGCCGGTAGGCGCCTTCGATCCCAATCGCCGCACCGAGCAGGCCGGCCAGAATCCAGAGTGTCTCAGGATTCTGGCTGGCTACGTGGGCGACCAGCGCTACGACCGCCGTCAGACAGGCCACCACCCCGAAACCGGAAATCCAGCGATGACTCGAGGTCTTCCCCGCCAGCACCCAGTTGGCCGCGTTGACCGCGGCAAAAACAATAAGAAACCCGGTGCTCCCGAGAGTTGAGATTGAGGAAAGGTCGCCGAGTTCGGCCAGCAGAAGAGCCAGGATGGTCGTGATGATCAGCCCTTCGATGGGCCGGTTCCACACCTTCTTCTCCAGGAAAGGCCGGCAATTCCCCTTCTTTTGCGATCGTAAAGCTGAGCCGCGCCGAACCGTACAGGGTGGCGTTGATCGCCGAAAACGTCGAAAGCAATGCGGTCACCGCGATCAGCCGGAACCCGAAATCTCCCAGGAACGGGCGCGCAGCTGCCGCCAGGGCGTAGTCCTTCGCCTTGGCGATCTGGTCCAGGCTCAGGTTGCCGACCGTCACCAGGGACACCAGGAAGTAGAGAACAATCACGAACCCCACCGCGGCGAAGTAGGCCCTGGGAAGGACCCTCTTGTAGTCACGAACGTCCTGGGCGGTGTTGGCAATCAGTTCGAATCCCTCGTAGGCGACAAAGATGATCATTCCCCCCGCGAGCAACTGGACAGGAGAAGCCCAGGTGTCCGGTGCCAGCCGTCTCGTGTCGATGCCGATCGAACCGATCCCGACGAAGAGGGTGAGCAAGGCAACCTTGGTGATCACGACGTAGGTCTCGGCCTTGCCGACGATGTCGGCACTCAGCAGGTTGAGGGCAGCGGGCAACAGGATCGCCAGGGCGATCACCGCCGGTTTTCCCCAACCCTGCCAGCCGTCGGGAAGAAAGGTGGCTCCGTAGCCCCCGAATGCAAAGGCATAGAGGGCGAGCATCACGACATAGCTGAGCCAGAGCAGCGTATTCAGGCTCCCGGTGAAGAAGTTGCCGCCGAACGCCTGGTCGATGAACTTCACCGTCCCGCCCTGGCTTGGGAAGGTTACCGACAGCCGCGCGTAGGAATAGGTGGTGACCAGGGCGATCAGGCCACCGAGCACGAAAGCCAGCGGAGTCCCTCCGCCCGCCAGGGCAACTGCCAGGCCCAGTACGGCGAAAATGCCGCCCCCAACCATTCCTCCGACACCAATGGCAGTCGTGGCGAGAAACCCGATCTTTCCCTCGGCATCAGGAGTGTGACCGCTCCACGCGGCTCCGGCCTTTTTCTGCTTCGCCAGTTTAGATTCCCTCTCTTCCTATTTGCTTGTCTGAACCCACTCGGTCATCCGGCCATGACGCATTTCTATTCCATTATGAGGGAGCGAGTTAACGACCTCCAGCCCAGAATCACCCGATTCCTCAGCCCCGCAGTCAGCGGGGCGAAATGGAATTGCCAGTACGCAGCGAAGCGGAGTCCTGGGTCAACCGAAGCACCACGCTCTCCAGCCCCGCCCCAAGCGGGGCGGCAGGACCCGGTGGGGAGCAATGGTGATTTGAAGAATGTGATGCCAAAATCGCCGCCGGAACAATTTCTGACTCGTCTCTCCGTGCCCAATCCGGCGGGGCGGGCGCACGAAACCCCCGGGCAAAGCCTCCGGCGGGGGCCAAACCCCTAACCCCATCTAGTAAATACGAACGTGTCGGAAAAAGTGCGAAGGGATACCGTAAAGAAAGTGAAAAGGCACCGTTCTTGAAGGGAGTGAAAGCGAAAGGACCGCAGGGGAGAAAGGATGCAGAGACAACCCGGAGAGAGAGACGGTTCTCCATCCGAGTTTTTGGCAACACACCCTGAGATGGATAATTGATTACAAATTCGCCATGAATCTCAGCGCATCCTCCGCGCCATGGCGCCTCGGCCGTGAACTGAAGCTGTTGGAAGACTCCTCGGCCTCACACGTCCCAAGCAGAGCCACGCTCCACCCCTACACAGCCTCCTGAGCCGTTCGGGAGATGACCTCTTCCTGGAGATCCCGTCCCAGGTCGACGAAGTAGTCGCTGTACCCGGCCACCCGGACCAGAAGGTCGCGATATGAATCCGGATCCTTCTGGGCTTCCCGCAACGTCACCGTGTCCACGACGTTGAACTGAATGTGGTGACCATCGAACCGGAAGTAGGTCCGGATCAGGCTGACCAGTTTGTCCAGTCCGGCGTCCCCCTCGAGGACCTGGGGAAGGAAGCGCTGGTTCAACAGGGTACCGCCCGATCGCACCTGGTCCATTTTGCCCAGCGACCTGCAGACGGCTGTGGGACCGCAGCGGTCGGCGCCCTGTGACGGGGAAGTCCCGTCCGACTCGGGCAACCCTGAGAGGCGTCCGTCCGGAGTGGCGCCCAACTTGGTGCCGAAGTAGACGTGGCAGGTCGTCGAAAGCATGTTGAGGTGGTACTTGCCTCCCTTGGTGTTGGGCCTGCCGTCGATCACCCGGAAGAGTGAGTCGAAGACCCGCTGCATCAACTGGTCGGCCTCGTCGTCATCATTTCCAAACCTCGGAGTCCGGTTGGCGAGTCGCAAGCGGAACGCCTCCATGCCCTCGAAGTTGGAGGCCAGGGTGTCGAGCATCTGCGGCATAGCTATCCGCCCCGTCTCGAAAACGTGCTTGCGCAGGGATGAGAGGCTGTCAGTCACGGTCCCGATGCCGCAACACTGGATGTAGGTAGTGTTGTATCGGGGTCCTCCATCGTAGTAGTCCCGGCCCCGCTCGATGCAGTCACTGATGACAACGGAGAGGAAAGGAGCCGGCATGTAGCGAGCGAACATCTGTTCGATGTACTGATTCACTCCGACTTTGAGGTCAACGAAATGCTCCAACTGCCGCTCGAACGCCGTGTAGAGAGCTTCAAAGTCTCCGAACTCCCGGGGATCACCGGTCTCAAGGCCGATCAGTTCTCCGGTCAGCGCATCCCGGCCGTTGTTGAGGGCCGCCTCCAGGATCTTTGGGGTGTTCAGATAGCCCGTGAGCAGGTAGGCCTCCTTGCCGAAACAGCCGGTTTCGATACAACCGCTGGTGCCTCCCTCCCGGGCGTCCTCGACGCTCTTCCCCGACCTGAGTTGCTCCGCTACGACGGCGTCTGCGTTGAACACCGAAGGGTAGCCGTAACCTTTGCGGATGACCCGGCAGGCCTCCCGCAGAAAATGGTCCGGCGTCTTCCGGCTGACCTGGACGTTGGTCCCCGGCTGCAGCAGATGGATCTCATCGATGATCTCCAACATCAGGTAGGAGAGGTCATTCACCCCGTCCGACCCGTCCCGGCGCAGGCCGCCCAGGTTGATGTTGGTGAAGTCGTTGTAGGTCCCGCTCTCCGCCGCAGTCACTCCGACCTTTGGAGGAGCCGGGTGGTTGTTGAACTTGATCCAGAGGCATTCGAGCAGTTCCTTCGCCTGTTCCCGGTCGAGTGTGCCCTCCACCAGATCCCGCTCGTAGAACGGCCACAGGTGCTGGTCGAGGTGACCCGGATTCATGGCATCCCAGCCGTTCAACTCAGTAATCGTCCCGAGATGGACAAACCAGTACATCTGGATGGCTTCCCGGAAGTTCCGGGGAGCTTCGGCGGGAACCCGGCGACACACCTCGGAGATCCGTTCCAGTTCCCGCTTTCGGACGGGATCCGACGTCCGGCCGGCCAGTTCTTTCGCCAGTTCGGCATGGCGCCGGGCGAAGATGATCGCGGCCTCACAGGCGATGTCCATGGCCTGGAGTTCCTCAGCCTTGCGAGTCGCTTCCAGGTCATGATGATAGTCCAGTGCCGCGAGGGCGTCGGCAATCTCTTCACGCCGGCGACGAAGTCCGGTCTGGTATATCTGCCCGTCGAGGGTGGTGTGTCCGGGAGCGCGCTGCTCCATGAACTCGGTGAAGACTCCGGCTTCGTATGCCTTCTTCCAGGGTCCCGGGACGTGCGCAAAGACCTTTTCCCTCATGGTCCGGCCGGTCCAGTAAGGGATGACTTCGTCCCGATAGATGTCAAAGACCGTCTCGTCAACCTGGTAGCGGGTCTTGTCGCGGGAAGCCAGAACTCGGAAGTCGTCGAGCGTGTGACAGGTCAGTTCCGGGAACGTGGGGACGACTTTTGGCGCCGGGCCCCGCTCGCCAACGATCAGTTCATCGTCGCCGAGGTAGAGCGTTTTGGATTCGCAGAGCGCTTTGAATACGAGGGCCCTCATCAAGGGAACCGGGTACTTGCCATCGTTTTCCCGGTAGAAGCGGGTGACGATCCGCGCCCGCTCCGCGGAAATCGCGGGCTCTGTCTCAAAACTCTGCTTGCGCAGGCGAGCGATCCTCTCGTTCAAGATCCCACTCTCCGACTTTGCCCCTGAACCCTGCTGGCACAAGCGAGAAATTCGTTCGCTCAAGACCTTACCCTCCGATTTTGGCGCTGATTCCGGCACTCAAAAACCTCTCACAAATCGCCTCAATTTCCAATTCTGAAAGCTCCCGGTCCTCGATCACCCGATAAGGCATCCCAAATCTCCCGTGCTTGTCCCTCGCCGCCCGGTGAAACGGCAGGAGATTCACTTCGGGCACGGGGTCGAGAGAGCGAAGCCAGGCGATCGACTCGGCGATGTTCTGCTCCCCGTCGTTGAACCCGGCAACCAGGGGAATTCGCACTACGACCCGGGCTCCGGACCGCACCAACTGACGCAAGTTCCTAATAATCAACGAGTTTGAGACTCCGGTCACTTCACGGTGCCGGTCCGGGTCAAGGTGTTTCAGGTCAAAAAGGACCAGGTCGGCGAGCTCCGTGACCCGCGACGCGATGTCGGTTCGAACGTGCCCGGCGGTGTCCACGGCCGTGCGGATGCCCCGTTCCCGACAGGACCTCAACAGGGCAACCAGGAAGTCAGGCTGGAGCATCGGCTCCCCGCCGGAGAAGGTGGCCCCACCGCCCGATTCGTCGAAATAGAGACGATCTTTCTCGATTTCCTCGATGACCTCCTCGATCGACATCGACCGGCCCACGAGTTCCCGGGCGTCCGCCGGACAGGCTTCCACGCAGGTTCCGCACAGAGTGCACTTCGAGCGGATCCCGGACCATCCGCTCTCCGTCCCGGGTGACGGCTCCCGACGGACAGGCATCGGCACACTCTTCACACAGGATGCACTTCTCGGGCCGGTAGAGGAACTGCCCATCGGGCGACTGACTTTCCGGGTTATGGCACCAGAAACAGCGCAGCGGGCACCCTTTGAGGAACACGGTGGTCCGAATCCCCGGGCCATCGTGGATCGAGTACCGCTTGATGTCGAACACTATCCCAGACGTTCCCAACCTGCCGCTCCAAGTCAACGCCCATCATTATGACAGGACCGGAATCAGTGTGTTCGATCAAAACATGGGGAGACAACTGCCGACGGGAGGTGTAAAGTCTTTTCTGGATTCCGGACATTCCGGAACAGGCGACGTCAGACGGTAACTCGAGGAATTTGACAATGAGCAGATGTTTGAATCGGCGAGCATTCATGAACCACACCACCCTGGCTGTTTCCGCGGTTGCGCTCGGCAAGGGAATTTCGAACGGCCTCTATGCGGCATCATCCAGCGCGGCGGCAACGACTATTCAAAAGGCGGCCTGCATCGGGGTCATGCCCAAAGATCTCACCGTTCTGGAGCGCTTCCAGCTGGCCGGCAAGCTGGGGTTCGCGGGAATCGAACCCAACACCCTGAATACTCCTGACGAAGTGGCCGAATATCGTGAGGCCTCCCAGAAGACCGGCGTCAGGGTTCATTCGATCATGAACTCGGATCACTGGCGCTACCCCCTGACCGACGACGACCCGGCTGTCGTCAAGCAGTGCGTTGACGGAATCGTGACATCGATGCACAACGCGCACGATCTGGGAGCCGACACCGTGCTTCTGGTTCCCGGGATCGTCACCCCGTCCGTCGGCTACGGAAAGGTCTACCAGAGGTCGCAGGAGCAAGTCCGCAAGCTGCTCCCCCTGGCTAAAGAGCTCAACGTCATCATTGCCATCGAAAACGTCGGGAACCGTTTCCTGCTGAGCCCGCTCGAGTTCGCCCGTTACATCGACGAGTTCGAGAGTCCATACGTTCGGGCCTACTTCGATGTCGGCAACGTGACCTCGATCGGGTTCCCACCGGACTGGATTCGAACCCTCGGAAGCAGACTCGTGAAACTCCACATCAAGAAATTCGAACCCGGGACGGATCACCCGGCCTTCAAGCCCGACGACCGGCGGGGCCAGGGCATCGACTGGAAGGACGTCCACAAGGCCCTCGGAGAAGTCAATTACACGGGCTGGATCAGCGCCGAAGTACGCAGCGGCGACGAAGCCTATCTGAAGGAGCTCAGCAGCCGGATGGACCAGATCTTCGCCGGCCAGTACACCGCATAGCCAGCCTCGGGTGCCGGAAGCGGAAGCTTCCGCTTGTACCCAACCTGAATCGTCGCCATCGGGCTTGGGAAGCAGGAACTTCCCAGGCCCGCACGGGTTCCCCAGGCTTCCAGCCTGGAATGTCCCAGCGTGCCACAGGCGTCCCGCCTGTGCCCACAGCCCCCTCAGAGTAACCCAGGCTGCCAGCCTGCAAGGTCCCAGCGGGCTTCCAGCCCGCACAGGCTACCGCATCAACACGGGAGCGGTCTTGCCGTCTTCGGGCAGCAGCACCTGCATTGTCCCGACGCGAATCACCCCGTCCTCGGCCCGGATCGAGAGCTCCGGCCGGCTCTTGTCCAGCGGAACCAGGACCACCAGGAACTCCACCTCGGCCCCCTGCTCCGGAGCGGAAATCCGAAGCGACAGAGGGTCATCAACATTGACATTCCCGCCGATTCCCTTTTCCACGGTCATGCCCGCTCCGGAAGGAGACAGTACTCGGCCGGTCAGCTTCACATCGCTGCCCTCAATGCCGAACCGCCCCTCCGTTCCGGTCGAGACCGGTCCTCCGGGTTGCAGCATGAAATCGAAGCTGGTCGCCCCCCGCACCCTGGCCCGATCGCGGACGATCACCCAGCCGCGGCCCGATCCGGCGGGCCGTGGTCGGACCAGGATCAGTTCCCTCACGACCGACTCGGCGCCCTGGTAACAGGAAGTCGCGTCGGAACGCCACCAGACCAGGTCCCCGTTGTCGACGGCATCGGTAATCCGGCCCGCGCTGTCCGGGTCGATGCGCTGGTGCTTTCCCCCAATGACCAGGCAGTTGTGGCCCCACGTTCCCGTGCTGAAGTAGATCGTGTCCTTGTTGAAATAGCCCGGCCCGACCTTTCCATAGCCGTAGTCCCGGAGCAGCCACTCTCCCCCCGCATTCAGCAGGAAGTTGTTCACGTCAAGATGGGAGTGGGAAACGTCGGCTCGCCCGCTTCGGAGGTGGAGCGTCGTGGCCGACCTCTCCCAACTCGTCCTGGCTCCCGCGAACCCGGTTTCTCGAAAGGCGTGGGAGAGAGGTTCCGCGACCGGCTCTCGAGCCGGAACGGAGGGGTCGTACCAGAGCAGGCTCCAGCAGGTGGCGTCCAGGTCGTCTCGGACCGGTAGTGATTCGGCCAGCCACTGGGTCAGAGAACTTCGATACTCCGAGGCAAATCGATACATCATCGGGCGAATCGCATGCCAGTCCGTCGTCCGCCCGTCTCCGAAATTGGCGATCTCCCGGACATCCGGACCGGCCAGGTAGAGGCGAAACAGGGGGTATTGTGGAAATAGCGAGAGGCGAAGAAGTCCTCATCGGCGAAAGGACGAACCGCCACCATAAATCGGACCAGGGCTTCCATTCCGTAGCCCCAGTACGGCAACCCTTCTTCGTAGGCGCCTTCGTCGGGCAGTTCCGCCACGATATGGTGTCCCCCCCAGAGCGCCTTCGCCAGCCATGTCCCCGCATCCGGCTCCTCTCCGGCCAGGGCGATCGCGGTGACTGCCAGTGCCTGGTAACCATTCCAGGCATGATTCTGCCTCCAGGTATCCTTCCACCAGCCCCGGTCATTGATCCCCTCCGCCGCCTCGTAAAGAATCCGCCCGTGGGTTCTGAGAGTCGCCCGAAGGCTCGCCCGATCCTCTTCGGACCATCGGTCGTAGAGCCAGTCATAGGCGATCGAAAGCCCGAACAACTGATGCTTGGCTGCGAGTCCGGTATTTTCGTAAATTCCCGCGCCCCAGAGCGGATAGCCGCCCGGAGTCAGAGCCCACTTGCGAACCAGCTCAAAATAGCGGGGATCCGGGTCGAGTAGAGCCGCCAGGGCCATTCCCGGAATCCGGTAGCCGAACTGCCGCTGCCAGAGCATCTCGTCATTCATGGTCCCGGGCCGCGTGGCATCACCCCCCACTTCCGGTTCAAGATAAGCTGGAGGTTCCTCCTTCACGGCCGCCTCAACCGCTGCCTTGAGTCGTTCCCATTGCTCCCGGTGAGTCGTTTGGATCTGAATCCTGAGTTTCTCCAGGCCTTCTTTCTGAAAGAACAACCTGGGCCGCCCCGCCGACACCACTCGCGCAGCCAGTTCTGCATCTCGAGGCTCCTGAGAAAACAGGTTCCAGCCTCCGACGAACACCAGCAACAGCCCTCCCAATCCCCATCTCACCAATCGCATTCCTACCTCCGCCCTGCCAAAGTAATCCACGCTACCAGCCTGCAGCGTCGCCCGGGCTGCCAGCCCGGCTTGCACAGGCGTCCCGCCTGTGACCACAGCAACATCTCGGCTCCCCCCGAATCCCCTACTCCCAACACGTCTTACCCACCAAAGAAATCATCGAACATCCGATCAGTCAAACTGTCCACCTCGGACCTCGGGATCCGCCCTTCGACCCACTCCACCACCCCGTCTCCCCACGCGGCGATGTGGTGCTGAAAGCGCTCGAACTGGGCATCGCCAAGATAGTCGATGGCGGTCTCATCCCCGACGAAATTCGCCACCGAACCCCATGCCCGCTCGCTCTGCCTTAAGTCTGCCGCGAAGGCAGGGTCCTCACTCTTCCTGCGCATACGCGAGAACCAACACGCACACTTCGATTCGGCCAACGCAGTTGCGCTGTTCCGTCGTCTTCGCCCGAAACGCTTCCACTCGCTCGGGATGCAGCAGGTCGCTCACGGGAGGCATCCGGTTGTTGATGCCGTGCTCCGACACCCAGTGGCACTCGTCTCTAATGATCAGCGCCAGTCGCGCCGCAAGTTCCTTGAAGTCTCCCCTCGCCCCCGAGGAGAACCAGCGAGGTCCTCGGGCTCCCACCCAGGATCCGGATCAGTCCTTCTCGCTCGAATCGGCACAAGAGTTCGTCCTCGGGGGGAACCGGCAAGACGTAGATCTTCTCTCCCGCCGAAATTTCCCGCGCCGGGTTGACCCGGGGACGGACTTCGCCCCAGTGCCCGAACTCCTGTCTGAGCGGATGGTAGACCGACATCGCCCCGCTGAGTGAATCGTAGTAGGAGTGAACGATCCGGTCCCCCGACCCAGTCTTCGCCACGATCTGCGCCAGGGTCCGGGCTTCATCCCAATCCAGTTCACGGGGAAAACCGTAACCCAGCGCCCAGGCCGTCTCGACCGGCAGACTGGGTATCGACAGCGGGTAAACGGTCGCCAGCAGCACGATCGCCGCACCGGCCGCCACGCGGACTCCGCCTCGAGAGATCCGGGGCAGAAAGGCGGCGATTCCAACGCCGGCAATCGCCGACGCAGCAACGGTCGACTGAAGGAAAGAACCGCAGGTTGTCCTGGAAGAACCATGCAATCGGCGCAACCATCCAGATCATCAGAAAGTGGTAACGCCGCGGGTTGGAAGAGAAGATAAACGAGACTCGGCAACGCCAGCAGGTAGGTCAGCACGGCAATGTCCCCGGCCACCTGACCTCGCACTCCGTTGTACCAGCTCAGATGAAGCGCAAAGTGAATCAGGTAGGGCAAGGCAAGCACGGCAGAGGCCGTCCCGACCTTGAGGAGCCCCTTCCAATCACGGGCCCAGACCGCTGCCAGGAAGACGCCCAGTGGGGCGACCGGTGACCCGCCCAGATGAACGTACATTACCAGGACGGTGAAGACCGTCGCGAGGGCGTACCGTTTTTGGAGAAAGAAGTGGATCGCCCACGGCGTCAGGATGAAAATCCATCCCGAGGGAACTCCCACGAAAAAGGGGCCCGCCGACCAGATCGACCCGGTCAGTAGGGCAACCGCGAACAATCCCGCCCAATCGCCGCCGTACTTGCGAGCGAACCAGAAGGTCGTAAACACGGCGACCATCCACTGCAGGAGGGCAAGAAGGGAGAAGGCCAGGACATAATCGTCACCTTGCCCTCCCAGAGCCCGTCCCAGGATTCCGATCGAGAAATGCAGGAGCGGTCCCTGCAGGTTGGGTCTTCCGGTTGGCGCCCAGTTCAGGTGATCCCAGAGGTAGATCCCATGCTCCCCGTACTGGCGGCCCAGGGAGATGTGGAAACCGAGGTCATTGTCGGCGATATAGTCGGGAAGTGCCGCCAGCAGGAGCGACAGGTGGAGCGCCACCAGAATCGCGGCCGCCAGAACAACCTTCTTCGACTTTGGCCCGACACTGGACGGCTCCATCACCTGACCTCCGGCACCTCCTCAAAGTACCTCAGGATTGCCCGGGCAAGTCCGCGGCCGTGCTCGAGAAAGAGGTCGTCCGAAGTCCACCTTCCCAAGCTTTCCATGTAGCCCGTTTTCATTTCCATGATCAGCCCGAGGCTGCCCGTCTCGGCCGCCACGACGGCTTCGGTGGCCTGGTCGCGCGTCGTGGGATCGAACGGACCCGTGTAAACCGTCTGCTCCCTCAGCAGCGCCTCCAGGCGACGCGCGTCCGCCTCCCGGGATATCGGAGCGAAGCTGATGTAGTCCCCCTCATCGTTCCAGACCATGTCGTTGTTGTGAATATTGATGAAGAGATCGAGTCGATGCTGCCGGCTCCAGTTCAGGATCGCCTGCTTGACCAGCGCAATTTCCGGAGCCCGCTTCAGATCGCTGGAGAGTGGATCGCTCGCATTCCAGTGCCGGTTCAGATCCACCCCGTTAGCGTTGAACCGGGTGTTTCCGTCGGTTACCCCGTCCGGGTTGACCATCGGACAGATCTTGAACCGGACCTTGCGCCGGAGTTCCCGCGCCTCCGGATCGTCCGAGGCGAGGAATCGGATCAATCCCTCGATCGCCCAGGATCCGCCCGTTTCAAACGCGTGCTGACGAGCTACGATCCAGACCACCGGCCGGTTTGCGTCATCCTCGCTCGAATCCGGGGACCGTCACCACGTAAAGCGGGCGCTTCTCAGGGGTGAGGCAGATCGTCTCCACCTTTGAACGACCGGGTGTCTCGCCAACATCGTGCAGGAAGCTCTCCAGGCGGCTCAGCGGATAGGGAATGATGTAGGCGATCCAGACCGGATCTCCAGTGAAAATCTGCCGAATGCGAAAGCGCTTCGCTGCCTTGTCGAACCGGCAATCGGTGAATCGGTTCCAGTTCACGCCGTCATAGGAGAAGACCGGCCGAGTGTTGCGCTCGAAGGGAAGGATGTCCACCGTCTTGCCGTTGTAGACGGTCTGGTCCAGGCCGACCAGGTCGATGGTGACCTCGCGATGGGCGACATTGGAGAGCCGGCCGTAAAACCAGGTCAAGGCCGAGTTGAGATGGTCCTGGTCGTACTCGCGCCGCGGGACTCACGATCAGGTGGGTCTCATTCTCCACCTGCCACGTCCCGAGGCTCCCCGATTCGATGGCGTCGGTGACCCGGATCGGCCCCTCCGGCGAACCCGCTAATCGCGCATCCGCACGACCATAAGGCACAAGAAGTCGCCGAAAGCCGACAGCCCGACTCCGCCACCTCGGTCGGGCCGACACTCCGCCCGCCGTAGCCGGCTTTCTCTGACACGCGTAACCATCTCTCTTTCCGACTCAACCCCTCAGAACTCGAACGTCCCATTGAAAAACATGTCTTTCGGCTTCATCTTGATGTTGACCCGGTACTCCCGCGCTCCCAAAGCTGAGCGGCACATCGAAATCGCTCCGCAGCGTGATCGACTTCTCCTCCCCGGTGAAATATGGCTTGCCCGACTCGTCCGTTCGGGGAAATACGAACGCAGGATTCGGCCGGTTCGGCCCCCAGGAAGGTAGTCCTTGAGTCCAACGGTCTCACCGTCGGCCGAAACCAGGACCGTCTGCCCGCGGAATGCCGCCAGAGTCGCCGATCCGAGAAAGGAATGGAGATCCTGCAGGTACGAACTCGCCCCCGGGATGCTCTTATAACTGATCTGAACCACGATCTCGTTTCCGGGGTTCCCGTTGACGTAGGCTTCCACTTGCTGCCGCAAAGCCTCATCCTGCGGACGCTGCAGCAATTGCAGACGGCCCAGGGCCATCCGCACCGGCTTGGCCGTCAACATCCGGAAGTAGAGAATCTCGGTAGTCTCCCTCTCTCCGGTCTGGGATGAACCGATGTTTTCCACACGGCGGAAGCTGTTGGAAGAGGCCCAGGGCGAACGGGTCAGCATCTTGTTGCAGTCCTTCTCGGACCATTCGTGGTAGTCCTTCTGCACCCAGAAATCAGCAGCCCACAGCAACCCGCAGACCAGCACCCCGATGAACCAAACGGTGGGAAAGGATAACGACCGCTTCATGACATCTCCTTGAAGCGGAGCCTAACAGAGTTCCCCCGCTCCTCAAAGTACAAAAAAGATCAAAAGCCCCCGCCGCAAAGCAGCACCCTGTCCCAAGGTATTCCAGGCTTCTCAAGGTATTCCAGGCTTACCAGCCTGAAATGTCCCGGCGGGCTTCCAGCCCGCCACCCGTCACCGTGCCACAGGCGTCCCGCCTGTGCCGCCTGTGCCCACTGCACCCTCTCAGAGTAATCCAGGCTGCCAGCCTGCAAGGTCAGGCGGGCTTCCAGCCCGGCCAGATCCCCCGTCGCACTCACCCAAGAACCCCGGAGTCCACCGCCCGAAGGCGACCGTTGCAGTTGATCCACTCGGAAGCCTACCCCACAAAACAACAGGCACAGGAAAGGGAGACCTTCTTTAAGAGCGGCCAAGGACGGACCTGGTTGAATCACCACGGCCTGTAAATCCGCCGGAACCCTTCCCCGCTCTCCCGATTTCGCTATAATAAGGTCTCCGCTGAGGGGCGGCGTACCCAAGTGGCTAAGGGAGAGGTCTGCAAAACCTTTATTCAGCGGTTCGAATCCGCTCGCCGCCTCCAACCACCTTCTCTAAACTGTTGAAAATCAACCACTTGAGGTTTTTCGGATTCGCCGATTTTGATTTCCGGCTTTCCGATTTTTCCTCGTCTTCGCCATCCTGCCTCCCACGCTTTTCGAGCACCGCACGGGCTCGATGCATGGCAAACTCCGGAGAGTGATGCGCATAGTGCACTTCCGTGGTCCGGATCGATGAATGACCAAGCTGACGCTGGACCACATGCAGCGGCTCGCCGCTTTCGGCCAGGTAGATCCCGAGTGCACTTCGAAAGTCCTTCAGCTGGACCCATTCGAGCCTGGCCTTCTTTCGTGCCCGCTGGAACGTTTTGTTGATCCTCTCGTACCAGGTCTGGGTCTTGGGGTTCCAGAACACGTACGGGCAGCCTGGAAGCTTGGGCACGGCCTGAATCGCTTTCACGGCTCTCGTGGTCAATGCCACCAGGGCATTATCCCCAGCCTTTCGACAGTTGAAGATGGCAAACTGTCGCTCAGCATCCACACTTTCGTGCTTGAGTGCCAGAGCTTCACTCGGGCGGCAGCCCGTCTCCCAAATGAACCGGACCACCTGATTGATGGGAAACGCCAGGTGCTCGATGATCGCCTCAATGTGCTCCTGGGTGACGCGGGGACGTTCCTCCCGGATCTCCTTGAGCTTCTTGTTCCGGCGAATCGGGTTGGCCTTGAGAATCCCCTCATCACAGGCGAACTCGAAGAGGTGTTGAAGGGTGGTGATGTCACGGTTGATCGTGGCGCCCTTCACCCCGTCCTTGATCCGGGCCAACTGGAGGTTATTGAGGTGCCTTCGGTCCATTTCAGTGAGTCGAAGCTTTCCGATATGAGCGGTTCATCCGCTTGAAGCTCTGCTTCTTCCGCTTGCAGCTGTTGGGCTTGTTGTGGACCCGGCAGTAAGTCTCCAGGTAGCGTTCCGCATATTGGGCGATCGTGGGAATCGGTTTAATCCCATATTCGATCTCCTCGCGCAGTTCCTTCCACGTTCCAGTTAACTTGGCTGCCGTGATTCTGGCGTCCACTTGTTCGGCCACCTTCTTATTGGGCATTTGACGACGGTAGCGTTTACCGTCAGGCCACGTTTGGTCGACAACGAGTATTCGTCTTCCTGGCTTGTCTGTCTCATACCGGACGCTCATCGTCGGCCTCCTTTCTCGTCGCGTCCAGCGTCGACAGATCGGCACTCGAACGAGGGTACCCCGTTACGTTGTCGATCGGCAACGATTCCAGGTACATATCCAGGTCACGTTTCAAAAACACCCGGTTGTTTGAGACATCACGTCTGGCCATGATCAGCCCTTCGTCGGCACGTTTACGAAGGGTGTTGACCGACATCCCGAGATAACGTGCGGCACGTGAAACCGTGAAAGCGGCCTGCTCGGGAACCTCGACTACTTGAATGATCACCGGTTTCTGAGACATCACTATTCACTCCGACTCAGCCGCGAGACACCACTCCACCGGCTCGTTATTGAAGAAGCGTCGGACCCCTTCGAGGTAGGACTCCTGGAGCCGACGTGCAAAATCCGTGGCATGGACGATCTGATCACGATACCCGCGCCAGAAATTTCGTTGACGGTTCAAGATACGGATGGCGGCCTGCGCGCCATAACGTAACGACAATTCGCGGAGCAAAATACGTTTTTGCGATCCGATGGGGTCCCCCTTGAAATCGAGGCTCGTCGATCGTTCGAGGAACTGAATCGAGGAGAAGGGCTCCAGGGCTTCCAACTCGGGCAGCTCAGAGAGATAGCGAACCGGCACCCGGTTGTGTTGCAGCTGCCACTCAAAACGGCTCAATGTGGCCGGAATGTCCCCGAGGTCTCGGCCTGCCCGCCGGTACTCCTCCCGCTTGTCGTAAACACGCAGAAAGGCGGGTGGCGCGCCGATCCTGAACCCCGTCGTCCCCGCGCCGTTATAGACCTGTAGCGTGGTGCCGCGCTGATCCTGGTACTCGGTACCCTTGCGCTTGCGTGGGACCCGTACGAGCTCTCTGAGGGTGTCTATCGGCGCATCCAGCTCACCGTTGAGGTCGATGCGCGTGATCCTGAAATCTTCATGGTCAGGCCCCCAGACCTGGGCTATTAGCCCTCTCAGGGTCCGGAGCCCCTCGGGGAGCTTATTGGGATTTAGCTCTAGGATGGTCCGTGAGCCCTGCCCCGGTACGGAGCTGTTCATCTGGAGGAAGAAGAACGGCTCTATACCCTTCCTCGTGGTGATGGTGGCCTTGGTGGCCATCTCCAGCCGCTCTTCAAGGGGATTTCGAAACCGAACCTCATAGACCCGCTTGTCCCGAAAGCCCGAGGGCAAGGCCATGTCCTGGTTGACCGATTCGATGAATTCCGGCCAGGGCGGGTTATCCGTAATCAGCCGGAGCTTGTCGACTCCCATTTCTTACCAATCCTTCATTGTGTGACGCGGGAAGCAGGGTGATACAATCACCCTGCTTCCCTTCCCGACACCGTTAGAAAGGGGTGATCGTGGAATCCGGGAGCTTGCGAAAAGCGACCGCCTCCGTGCGGAGCTGCCCCTCTCCGTCAACCTCCTTGACCCGGATGCGGAGCCTACGGCCCACCAGCTCCGCCGTGTCCAGCTCATCGACCAAGCCCACATTCACGGCATTGAGCAGCGCCGCGAGCTTCCAGCGGGCCTTATCGGTGAGGAACACGCCAGCCCAGACGTGCCGTCCCTTCTCAGAGGGGCCGACGATCTCAAACTCGACGTTGAGCATGCTGGTCCCCGTTGACGCCCTCTGGGGCTGCACGTCAACGATTTCGGCGGTATAGACTCCGGGCTGAACAGACTCAAACTCCGGGGCCTTGTAGGTGGACAAATTTGTACTAATTCTCATCTTAGAAACCTCATAGTGGATATTCACAATTCGCGAAGTAGTAACCTGGGAAGATAGGGGCTGGCGCCAAGTTTTGAGGCCGGGCGATCCCCCGACCCGCCCGAAGGCGGGCCGCGGGACCCAAGCGCCCGACCTCGACCACCCCAATGGGGTATGGCCGCTCAGCCGGAGAACTTGTGAAACTCCGGCGGAGATCGTGAATTTCGAAGCGGTGCATCCGTGAATGCCCGCTGCGGGAGACAGTTCTTGCAGTAGCAGGTATAATTGACCTGCCGAAACGGTTTGTAGTCCATAGTATTTTTCGGCATCACTCCTGGAGGGTGGCAGCCCTCCAGGAGGCCCTTCTCAACTTGTTGCCTTCATTCCCTCCGGTGCTTCCAAGAGCAGCTCATCGCAGACGGGGCAGAAGATGCCTGCCGGCCCCATGATGCGGTTTTCAATCTTCTTGCGGGTTCTCCGGACAGCGACGTCGCACGCGCAGCAGACGACATACTTGCGATCTGAGAGCCGAACCTGCCTATTTTGGAGTCCCGTAAGCCTCCGAATCCCGGTCTCATAGCGCACGAAAATTTGAATTCCGCATTCATCACAGACAAGGTACGGTTTCCCCTTGCACGTCGTGCGAATCGATAACGAGTCACCACACAGGAAGCAATCAATCTTGTTTTTCATATTTAAGTCCTACGAGAATTTTCCCACGGCATGTCCAGGACAGCGCGGCATCGCGATCTGTCCCAAAGCGGGGAGGTAGATCTCCGGGAGAAATCTCGTAAGGTTTTATGAAAAGGAGGGTTCCGTGATCCCAGTACACAAAGAAAAGCAGCTGTCTAGGACAGTACTCGATCGAGCACTGTCCTACTCGTCCTTGCTCGGTTAACCTCCGGCGGATTCCTCTGTAGGCATCTCGGAAAACTGGGCAAGATTTGGGTATGAAGCCCGAGGCGGTTCCAGGCTCGCCTGACGGTATCGGGGTAGTCATACAGCCCAAAAACATGGTCCAGCGCCACTAACAGCTCATTAATCGTCGGCTTTTCCCTGGCAAAAAGGGCAATCGCCGTTAGGTAGGTCTGCCGAAGGCGCTCCGGTGGGAACCGGGTTGAGTCAAACTGCAACGATCTCGCAAGCTTTCTGAAGAATTCCTTGTCCCCTGAAAGAGTGGCTGCTCTGATCCTCTTCTGAACTGCTGGATGGTTCAGAATTGTCCGGTCAACCCTGGCAAAATCGAAAATTGCCTCATCCTCACCACACTCGATCCGGCGAAGAAGCGCGGACGGTTGGCCAAGTCCCAACATCACGAAGCGAAGGGTGAATTTCATTACAACCGCAACCTGGGCAGCTCCTTGATCGCTGTCGGCCACTGGTCGCAGGCGCTCAACAAACGCATCGAGGCCCCCCGGAAGGAGTAGGCTGGTGAAGTCTCCCACGATCTCGAATTCACGGTATTGAGACAGCCAGTCCCGGTAGTCCAGTATTCCCTTCGCCACGATTGTCGATTCTTCGGGGAAAGGCTCAAAACAGAACTCCAAGATCCTCGGGAGGTCCTCAGCGAGCCCAAGAAGCGCCTCCCGGGCGTGAGGCTCAAATTTCTTCCAAAACGAGTCGAGGTTGGGATCTTGTCCGTCGATTACCACCCTGTTAACGTAACAAGGATTTGGTGGCGAAGAAATGTCTTGAGCGAGCGGCCCTCACTCCGGCTGTGAGCTGACCTTGTTGGTCTAGGTACTCCAACATGAACTGCTTCAACCTAATCCTTCGGATTCGGTGCAACCGGCATGGTGGCAAATTTGCCGGGACGGGTCTGGATCACAGTCGCCGCCGTTCTGCCTTCGCTTCGAATTCTCAAGAGCCCTTCGAAATGGCTGAAGTCGACCGGCTCATCCCACGGTATTTCGGTCACGAATAGCGCCGTATGTCCCAGGGCTGCCAGCGGCACCTGGGCCGATGCCAACTTCTGGCCCGAGCTGTCGAGCAAATCTGCGTCGAGAGTTTGATCCGCATCCTCCAGGTTCATCACTGCCACCCCAGTATTGATGCCACTGGACTCGGTCGTTTCCATGGGGGCGACAAATCCCTCCGGGAGCTCGACGCTGTTGCCGACGCCTGCGGCGCCGACCGTCGGGCCCGAGAAAATAACAACTCCGGCGATCGGCTGATCCGAAGTCACGGTCACTGAACCCTTCTGTAACTCACTCAAGCCGTCGGTTGCCAGGACCGCCAATGCCCGAGGGCCGACTTCGAGCTGTCTCGTTCCGGGGACAGGTTCTCCTCCAAGGTCCACGGTCAACAGTTCACCCGAATCCCCTCGGAGCGTAATCTCGGCGGTCGCCGACTCCGTGTCGCTCGGGTTCAGAAGGAGAATCTGGCTTGCCACCGCTCCGCCACCGTCCGCGAATTGCGAGAAGTAAAGCCGGTAATCCTCAGCCGCCCCGTTGGACGAATCCGGCTGCAGAGCAGTCACGGGAAGTGTGACGAATTCTCCGGGGCGGGTCTGAAGCACTGTCGCAGTGACGGGTTGGGATGCCGTCACCGCCAGCGTTCCCTGAAAATCGGAAAGATCGACGGCTGCGTCCCAGTTGATTTCCGTCAGGAAGAAGGCGGCGTGCCCCTGTGATACCAGATCTTGGCTGGCATGCGCCATCGTGTTTCCAATGGCGTTCAGCAGCGTCAGTTCTAGGACGGGCGCGGCATCGCCGAGAGCCGTGACAGCGATTCCCGTGTTGATCCCGCGGCTGATGTTTCGTTCCACCGGGGCGGCAAAACCCGTCGAAAACGCGGGACTGCTGCCGACTCCGGCTAGTCCCGTCGCTCCACCAAAGATCACGACCCCTTCCACGTGCCGGTCCGTCGTGACTCGGACCGACCCCGTCCGGACCGTTCCGACTCCGCTCGTCCGCAAGCTCAAGAGTTGCTTTGCCGGAACGAATAGATCGCCTTCGCCGTCGAAGGGGTCTCCGTTCAGAGTCACGGTCAGCGGTTGACCTGAATCACTGAGAATCTCGATTTGCCCGGTAGCCGCCGCTACATCGTTCAGATTGAAAAGCACCACCTGGCTGGCGAGCCCGCTGCCATCGGCGAAGTGAGCAAAGAATTGATCGAGTGTCTGGGAACTCTCCCACTCTCCCCCGTATTGTCTTGAATTCAGGAACTGGCGTAATGCATTATTGTCCGTGAAGAGGTGATTGTTTCGAAGGTCCAGGCCCGTTTGCGGAGACAGCTGCACCAGTTGCATCAATTGCCTGGGAACTTCCCCTTCCAGCTGATTGAAGGAAACCCGGAAAGCCTGCAGGGCGGTTAGGTTACCCAGCTCGGCAGGGATCGGGCCGTTCAACTGATTCCTGTCCAGGTAGAAGTACTGCAGGTCCACCAAGTTGCCCAACTTAGGCGGAATTCGCCCCGTTAGCTGATTGTTGCCGAGCTGAAGAGCCGTCAACTGGGTCAACTCGCCTAGCCCAGGCGGGACCATCCCGCTCAGTTGGTTAAATTCTATGAAGAGCTTCTGCAGATTAGCCAAATTGACAAGCTCGGAGGGAATCGGCCCTGAGAGCTGATTCTGACTCAGGTTAATGCTTCGAAGGTTTGTGAGGTCGCCAAGCTCTGGAGGGAGAATTCCCGTTAGGCTATTGAACGAAAGATCGAGGACCTCCAGGCTTGTCAGGTTCACAAACTCGGACGGAATGGACCCGGTCAACTGGTTGGAACCGATGCTTAAGCGAATCAGCTGTGACAGCTGGCCCAACTCGGGTGGAATTTCCCCTCCAATACCCGTGTAATGGAGGTCGAGAATCTGCAACTCGCCAAGGTTACCCAACTCTGGGGGGACCGAACCGGTCAGTTGGTTATCATGCAAGTCGAGTTTCTGTAGTTTCGCCAGGCTTCCCAACTCCCTCGGGATTGCCCCGGAGATGCTCGTGCCATTGAGGTCAAGAATTCGCAAGTTGGACAAGGTGCCAAGCTCGGGCGGGACAAATCCGCTTACCTGGGTCCAACTCAAGTTGAGAACCTGGAGCTTTGACAGATCACCAAGCTCCGCGGGGACCGGCCCGGTCAACCGGTTGGAGCTGAGATCGAGAACCTCTAAGCTGTTCAGTGTACTGAGTGCCGTCGGAATGGATCCAGTCAATCGGTTCGAATTCAGGCGAAGCTCTCGAAGGGAGATGAGAGCAGAGAATTCAGGTGGAATGGTTCCAACCAAGGTCGGTACGTTGTGGCTGAGATCCAGGTATTCCAGCTTTGTTAGACTGCCCAATTCGGGCGGAATCTCCCCCCCCAGGTCGTTCCGATTGAGGTCGAGAGTCTGCAAGTTGACCAACTTGGCGAGGTCGGACGGCAGCGGCCCCACGAGCCCGTTTTCCGAAGCTTCGAATCGGACTACCGTTGTCTCGCCCGAGTCACACGTTACACCATACCAGGAACATTCGGTGCCTGAATCGTTGAAGGTCCCGGGAGACTTCAGCCAGTTCGTTTGATCGGCCCAGCCATCCCCGTTTGTACTTTGGTATAAGGCCAGTAGTGCCTCTCGCTCAGACGATGGAATCGCCGCCTGCGTTGAGTTCGCCAACAGAAAGGTAGATAACAGCGCGAAAATTCCAAGAAACCGACAATGGTTGACCATCGTAACAACCCCTCCTCCCAGACTGCTTGAGTTCCGACCGTCTGATTTTGAATCGATTTTGCAGTGTGACGGCAATGCGCTCCAGTGAACGGTTACTTGCTTGTAAACCACCCCTGACTATCCGATGAAAGCTCTACAAATATCGTTCATTTTCAACAAGGAATCCTTAGCCCAGGCAGGACTTCCGCGTTCCGATAGGAACACGTCGAATCCATCACATCTTTGAAACCATCAAGGGTCCGTAACTCTGAAAGCACGTCAATATCGCAACTCTTCGCATCTCAATCTGCCGGTTTCAGTGCAACCGGCATGGTGGAAAATTGGCCGAGACGGGTTTGGATCACGGTCGCTGCCGTTCTGCCTTCGCTTCGAATCCGCAGGAGCCCTTCGAACGCGCTGAAGTCGACCGGCTCATCCCACGGGATCTCGGTCACGAATAGCGCCGTATGTCCCAGGGCCGCCAGTGGTACCTGGGCCGATGCCAACTTCTGGCCCGAGTTGTCGAGCAAATCTGCGTCGAGAGTTTGATCCGCATCCTCCAGGTTCATCACCGCCACCCCCGTATTGATACCACTGGACTCGTTCGTCTCCATTGGGGCGACAAATCCCTCCGGGAGCTCGACGCTGTTGCCCACACCGGCCGCGCCGACCGTTGGGCCCGAGAAGATGACGACTCCGGCGATCGGCTGATCCGAGGTCACCGTCATCGAGCCCTTCTGGAGCTCGCCCAAGCCGTCGGTTGCCAGCACAGCAAGGGCTTTTGGGCCGATCTCCACCTGCTTTTCCCCGGACACCGGCTCGCCTCCCAGATCCACCGGAAGTGGGAATCCTGAGTCATCTCTCAACGTGAGCTGAGCCGTCGCCTCATTCTCCTCGCTCAGGTTGAGGAGCAGGATCTGACTCGACACCGCACTTTCGCCGTCTGCAAACTGGGCGAAGTAGAGCCGGTGATCGGATTCGGTTGATATGGCCACAGGCTGAAACGGGGCGACAGGCAGGGTCACCAACTCCGAGGGGCGGGTCTGCAGGACGGTGGCGGTCACCGGCTGCGACGACCCCGGAGTTTTTCAAGAGAAAGATCGAAGAGTATTACCAGCCCAACGTCGAAAAGGCACAGTCGGTTCAGCCAAAATCCAAACTAGACGAAGACTTATGGAAGGAGTACCTGGACGTCAATCGCGAGATGATTTCCCGGGCACAAGGGATCATCGAAAAAGCGGAGCAATAATCCAACGCCAAAAGGCCATCTTAAATCTGCCGCCCTCCGGCTCACCGCCACTCTCACGGGTGAAGAATTGGTAACAATTGGTAGGTGCCGATCTGTCTTGGCTGGATCGTAACTGTTGATTTGGTTAGGTTTTGGTAGGAATTGGGAGAGCGTTTCCGTCTAGCTGCAAAACCTTTATTCAGCGGTTCGAATCCGCTCGCCGCCTCCA
>CAVZRV010000008.1:0-513760 GCA_963777605.1 uncultured Acidobacteriota bacterium | reverse complement strand
AAGCTTGACTTTCCCGCCCGTGACCATTGATATGATCGTTACGCTTCTTCCGGTATCGCTTTCGCTGGCAATTGTTATTTTGGCGCAGAGTTCTGCGGTCATTCGTAGCTTAGCTGGTGAACACGATGAACCGGTTTGGATTAATCAAGATTTGCGTGCGCTTGGGTTCGCTAACGCTGTGTCTGCACTTACGCGCGGCTTTGTGGTGAATGGAAGCCCACCACGCAGTGTGGCGGCAGACATCGCCGGCGGCCGTTCGCAGATGGTCAACGTATTTATGAGCCTTATGATTGGTGCGCTGCTACTGTTCGGTGCAAGCCTGTTTACCCATGTACCCGAAGCTGCGTTAGCGGCAATTATTTTTGTAATCGGTCTGAAACTGGTTCGTGTTGGCGAACTTCGTTATATTATGAGCCGGCACCGTTTAGAATTTATTGTTGCGATGATTGCCCTTACTGGTACATTGTTTTTTGGCGTTAGCCAGGGTGTGATTATTGCCGTCGTTATTTCGTTGATGGAGCGCCTCAGTCGCCAATATCAACCAAAAGACGAAATCCTGCTGCGTGATGGCAAGCTGTCCGAATGGGCGAAGGATCGACTTGGTGAGGCACCGAAGCACGGATACCCTGAAGGTATTTTGGTGTACAGTTTCGATGGTTCGCTATTTTTTGAGAATGCACACTACTTCGCAATGCGTGTGCGTAAAGCCATTAATGGCTCGCGTGCGAGTGTGCGATACCTGGTGATTGATGTTGGTGCGGTTGAAACAATCGACTACACCGCCGTAGAAATATTAAAGCAGCTGTATCATCAGATCGGTATCGACGGTGTGCGATTGTCGCTTGCTCATGTCTCACCAAGCTTGAAGGCTCAGTTTAAGAAATATGGGCTTGTTGATTTAGTGGGTGAAGAAAACATCTACTCTACCCTTACTGCAGCGATTCATGCCAATCTTGAACCTAAGCAGAACGTAGATGAAGCGCGTGCGAGCACTTGGTATCGAGCACACGAGCATGGTAGTAGTCGGCGGTGCGGTTGAAAGACCACTGAATCTGCGCAGCTCACATGAAATTGATTTAGTTGTCAGTAGTAATGTCTATACGCATTTCCGTGATGAACAACTATGGCAAGAGTTTACGCAGGTAAATGGCAAGAAGATGTTATCGCGTGGCGGAATCAATATTATGCATACATGGGGCGGCCAGTCATTAAATGGACTGCAGCGCGACCAAATGGTAGTAAAAGGCTTGCCGTGTGCCAGTATTGTCCGGATTATCACTGCCAAGCGGCGCTTAGCCCGTAAAAAAGATGCCTCGGACATTCGGCTTCTTGAATCGTATCGTAACCGTCTAGCTAAGCGAGCTTATCGCCCTTATCGAAGAAGCGTCGGCCAACAAATTTATGAAGTTCAATCGTAATGACGGGCACGATTAGTGCGATGCCAAGTACGTAGGCTAAATCACCAATCGCGACGTCACGCACATGTAGCCACGGCGCGAGCGGGCCAAACAGCGCAAAGGCTTGCAAGCCCGACGGCAATGACAAGCCCAATATAGAAGGCGGGGTTTGGCGTAAGGATGCGTTGCCAGAGTGGCGTGTAGTCGCTGCGATAGCAGAGTGCGCTTGTCCACTGCATGGCCACGAGCGCAGCAAACGCCAGCGTACGGCCATATTCTTCGCTGTTTATGTGGTAAAGCGTAGGTGAAGATCCAAAGTGCCACAGCGGCCATCACAAGGCCCGTACAAGGACGCGCGAAATCATATATTTGCTTAAGAGTGGTGCTTTTGGGGGTACTGGCTTGCGACGCATAATACGCTTACTGCCGCGCTCTAATCCCAGCGGGATACCCATAATTGAGTCGGTGACAAGGTTAATCCAGAGAATTTGTACGGCGGTAAACGGCAATGGCAGGCCCACCAAGAGCGCCGCAACCGAAGCGCTGACATTGGCAATGGTGGTGGTTAGTAGGTACGCTACCATGCGTTTAATATTGGCGTAGACACCCCTTCCCTCATGGACCGCGCGAATGATTGAGCGGAAGTTATCGTCGAGGAGAATTATGTCACCTGCATCTTTGGCAATTTGTGTACCACTCCCCATCGCCACGCCAACGTGCGCATTAGTCAGCGCAGGCACGTCGTTGACACCATCACCCGTCATGGCAGTAATGTGCTGTGTTTTTAGGAGTGTCAGCAGGCGGTGTTTATGTTCTGGCGTCACACGGGCGAAGACCCGGACGACATCAATATGTTCTTCGAGCTCTTCGTCGCTCATAGTACTGAGCATGCGACAGTCGAGCACCTGTGTATGACGTTCGACGAGGCCGAGGTTTTTCCCAATATGATACGCCGTTTCAACGTGGTCGCCAGTAATCATATACACCTGCACGCCGGCATTCAACGCGGTGCGGATTGCCGAACGAGCTTCAGGGCGTAAAATATCGGCAATCGCAATCAGCCCGTCAAATTCGAGCCGTGGATGTTTTGGTAAATCACCCAATGATTCAATTGGTTTTGATAATTCTGTATGAGCAAGCGCCACCACCCTGAACCCTTGGCTCGTTAGGTGATGTAGCTGGTGCATAATTGTTTCACGCTCGTTTTCTGTAAGATCACTGGCGTCGACCATGCGTTCAGGTGAGCCCTTTACGTAAAGGTTATAGTGGTCGCCATTATGCCACAGGCTACCGCTCATGGCGTATGCGTGTTCGAACGTAAAGTACGCTACGGGCTTTGTTTTTGGTTCGTTACCATGGTATGCCAATAATGCTGTATCAAGTGGATCGGGTACTTTTGAGGTGTAGCCAGGCAACGTCGCGCGTTCAAGCGAGTGCAAGAGCGCTCGCTTTGAACCATCCAGCGACCAGACATCTTGAACGGTTAAAATATTCTTCGTTAATGTGCCGGTTTTGTCGGTGGCGATTGCGGTGACTGACCCGATTGACTCGATTGCATCCATCGAGCGCACTAATGCTTTTCGTGCCGCCATCCGGCGCATGGCGAATACTAATACTACCGATATTGCGACGGGCAGGCCCTCTGGTACGGCGCTGACGGCCAGTGCAATCACAAAGCGGATTGCTTCGCTAAACTCGATGCCTTTTGAAAGCGCGAGTAACAAAATAATTGTACCGCCGATACCGATCGCCATAATAATACGGCTAATTAACTTATCGATACGCGCCCGGACGGGACTTTCGCTCTTTGTGCCACTTGAGAGCGAGGCGATACGGCCAAATTCGGTTGCATTACCAGTGCCGGTTACAACTGCCCTGGCTTGCCCACCAACTACAAATGAACCTTGATAAATTGAGTTGCTACGTTCATATACATTAGCATTCGCTGCAACGGGATTAATTTGCTTATCGACGGGCAGCGATTCCCCAGTGAGCTGCGATTCATTTACTCGCAGTGATTTTACATGAATCAGCCGGGCATCGGCAGGAATCTTATCACCCTCTTCAACTAAAATTATGTCGCCAGGTACGAGTTCAATTGCGTCGAGTAATAGTTCTTGCTCTTCACGTACCACGCGCACCATTACTTGGCGGTGTTTTTCGAGTGCTCGCAGTACTCGCTCGGTTGAAAAGCGTTGTATGTAGTAAATTATGGCGTTAAAGCCAATGATTGCAAAGATGATAATGGCATCAATTGGCTCATGATGCCACAAGCTCACAAGTGCAGCTACCAGTAGCACGCCCATAAAAATAGACCGAAACGGTTCGATAAGCTTACGCCATAGCGGTTCACGGTGAACGCTAATTTGATTACTGCCGTATTCAATACGGCGGTCGGCTACTTCGGATGGCGCTAGGCCAGCTTCAGAGGTATCGAGCTCGCTTAGCGTTTCGCCCACGCTTTGTGCATGATATTCCATTAGAGATATTGTACCAAATAGAGCGTAAGCAGTATAGACAGATACGCATGAAAAGCGTACACTAGTGCCTATATGGCAACGAAAAAAACCACATCGAAATCCACACCTAAGAAAACGGTAAAGCGTACGCGTAAGTCTGCTGCACAAAAAACTGCAGTAACGGTAGATTATTATCCAAACCGTATGACAGTAGCCGTATCGGCACTTGCTGGTACCTTGCTGGTGCTCTTAGCACTCATTGCTGTGCTTGGTTGGAAATAAAAAATCCTCTACCGCACTAAAGTAAGGTATAATTAAGGCTATGAAAGTACGGATTGAAATTGACACAAAAACGTTTGTACGTTTTTGGCTTGTAATGATTGGCTTCGCGCTTGCCTTCGTTGCCGTCTATAGTGCACGCAGCGCCCTGATTATTATCGGCATATCACTCTTTCTGGCACTTGCGCTCAACGCACCCGTTACGCGCTTAACCCGCTGGCTTCCTGATCGCAGCCGTGTGCTTAGCACCGCGATTGCTTTTTTGGTGGTAATTGGCGTTCTCGCATCGGTTATCTTCTTAGTTCTGCCACCAATTATCCAGCAATCCTTGAAGTTTGTTGATTCTGTTCCGTCACTTGTGCAAAGTATGAGTACGCAGTGGGCGGCATTTGGTAACGTTGTCGATAAATATCACTTGCAGCCGCAAATCGATCAGGCCGTTGAATCGGCTAAAGATGGCTCGTTGCAGTTTGCTGCTGACTTTGGAAAGAACGTACTCGTTAGTGTTAGCTCAATACTCTCGTTTAGCGCCGGGACAATCCTTGTGCTGGTCCTCACATTCTTGATGCTGATTGAAGGTCCGATGTGGCTTAATCGAATTTGGGGTGTGTATCGTGACGATAAGCGCCGCGAGCACCACCATGCGCTGGCACATAAAATGTACACTGTAGTGTCGGGTTATGTGAACGGCCAGCTGACGGTTTCTGGTATTGACGGTCTTGCAGCTGGGCTAACGGTATTTATTTTAAGTCTCTTCTTCCCAGAAATACCATCTAACCTTGCGTTGCCAGTTGTTGCAATCGCGTTTACCCTATCACTCATTCCAATGTTCGGCGCAACCATTGCGGGTGCTATTATTACGCTGCTTCTGCTTCTGAACAGTTTGCCGGCAGCAATTATTTTCGCAATCTACTTTGTGGTGTACCAGCAAATCGAAAACAACTTTATTTCACCAACCATTCAGGCGAAACGCATCGAGCTTTCTCCGCTTGCTGTGCTAATCGCAGTCACAATTGGCTTGTATGTGTTTGGCGTACTCGGTGGTATTATTTCTATCCCAATCGCTGGGTGCGTAAAGGTATTAGTTGAAGATTATTTGCAGCGCCGTAAGAAAGAGCATGACGACGACGCAAAACCACTGGCAAAACTTGCGAAAAAACTAACAGGCGAAGAAGCTTAACCTCGCTTGTCGCTATACATCCACGCGCTGCCACCAGCGCGGTCACTCACCATAACCCCATGCTTTGCTAATGTATCGCGCAGCTTATCAGACGCTTCCCAATCTTTTTCATCACGTGCGCGTTCACGGGTAATGATTAACTGCTTCATGTCATCATCAAGGTCGGGTGTCGAGGTGAGTAGCTGTACGCCCAGTAGTTCATCAATTGTTTCAAGGAACGATACAAGCCCATGGTGGTAGATACTCTCGAGCTTTTTGTTGTCGAGTGTCGAAAACGTTTCATCAATAATCCGCATTGCTTCTGGTGTATCTAGGTCATTTTGCAGGGCATCAACCAGCCGCGCCGTCGCGGCTGTAAATGTATCTTTACTCGCCTTTTCATCATCATCGTTCAACCGATCGTGCGTTTGGTGGCGGAGTACGGCGTAATTACGCCAGTTGGCAAGCCGATTGTGCGCAGCTGCGAGGTTTTCGAACGTGAATGTTCCTTCGCTGCGGTAATGACTTTGCACAATCGCCATACGCAAATCCATCGGGCTATACCCTTTTTCTTCGATATCCTGCAAGGTGTAGGTGTTGCCAAGCGATTTACTCACTTTTGTTCCGTCGATTTTGATGTGATTATTATGCAGCCATACACGCGAAAACTGCTGGCCACTGGCTGCTTCACTTTGGGCGATTTCGTTCGTATGGTGCACGGGTATGTGATCAATTCCGCCAGTATGAATATCAATGGTTGCACCCAATATACTCATCGCCATGGCACTACACTCTAGGTGCCAGCCTGGGAATCCCATGAGCGGTGTTTCGCTCGGTAGTTCTACTAAGTCGCTTGGCGTTTCCCACTGCATATCCCGCGTTTGCCCATCGGGCGTAAACTTCCACAATGCAAAGTCCCATGGCGCGCGCTTTTCAGGGTTTTGTTCCACCCGGGCACCAGCCTTTTGAGCTTCCAGATCAAGCCCCGCAAAGTCGGCATAGGTCGGGAATTTACTCGTGTCAAAATAGATGCCATCACGGGTTTGGTAGGTGTAGCCTTTTTCTTTTAGCGTACGCACTAAATCCAGCTGCTGGGTAATAAAGTCGGTAGCCCGCACCATGTGCTCTGGCGCAATCATACCGAGTGCTTCCATGCCTTTAATAAAGTCTTTTGTATAATAGTCGGCGACTTCCCATGCAGTTTTGCCTTCGCGTGCGGCGCCTTTTTCAAGCTTATCTTGCCCATCATCGGCGTCGCTGACTAAGTGCCCCACATCGGTAATATTCATGACACGGTTCACGTCATAACCGCTGGCAATCAATACGCGCACTAAAATATCCCAGTAAATAAATGATGCCCAGTTACCCACGTGTGGTCGATCATACACCGTAGGACCACAGGTATAGAGGCTCACACTATCACTGACAATAGGTGTAAATGCTTCGGTCTTATGGGTGAGCGTATTATGAAGCTTGAGCATCGAATTCCTCCAGGGCTTTATGGGTTGCGTCTACAAGTTCACGCATCACGGTATCGTAATCTTCGTAGACTTTAAAGCCGGCCGAATAGCCATGTCCGCCGCCGCCGAAATAGCCAGCGATGGCACCACAGACGGGCACGTTGGCGCGCAATTTGCCGGTTGCCTTACCGTCTGGGTAGGTTTTAATCGCACAGGCGACGCGCACACCTTCAACCAAACGCATCTCATCCAGTACCAGCACGCTTGGGTTGTAGCGATCGCTATATTCTTTAATGTCCTCCCAGGGAATGTGAACGGTTGCGAGCGTGCCATCAAGTGAGTATTCGATTCGTTTAATCAGTTCACCTTTGTAGGCTAAAATGTCTGCCGGTTTACGCATATAGTCGCGGCGGCGCTCTTCAATTTCGGCCGGTACCGCGCCAGCCTTTACTAGCTCGGCGGCCACGTGGTAGGCGTCGGCGTCAACGGCTTGGGTCGTGAGCCCCAGGCTATCTGCTAGCAACGAAATAAGCATAGTTTCAGCAGCGGAGGGTGTAATGTTCCATCCGGCTTCGTTGGCAAGATTGTAGATGACTTGGCCGGTCGAAATCGCTTTTGGGTCAATGACTAGTTCGTGTTCAAAGCTTAGTTCATCTTCGGCTTCACCGTGGTGATCGAGCGCGATAACCGGATGTGATTCGAGCCAGTGACGCACACCGGGCGTGGCAAGCGCTTTAAGCAGTAACGATTCAGCGGTGGTATCAACAATAATCGCTAAATCAGCATCTCGCGGCCAATCTTTTTCTACCCTATCCCAGCCGTTAATGTAACGCAGATATTTCGGCATATCGATGGCGCAGTACATCGTCACCTTTTTGCCTTGTTCCGATAATAATTCTTCGAGTGCGACCGAGCTGCCCAGGCTGTCACCGTCGGGGTTTTCGCCCTGAATAACCACAATATGTGAAGCGTCGTTAATAAGAGAAATCGTTGAGTCAAACATTAGTGATAGTATAGCATATCTGCTGCTTTTGGCCTCTGTCTTAACCGTAAGCGGTGCGTATTGCAATTATCGAATAAATATGATATAATGATTAAAGAGACAGAAGCAAGTTCCGTCTAGACACGCAGGAGTGATGCGTCATGAGAATCGAACGGTACATGTGGGATGAGCACCCGGTGCTCGGGGATGAGCGTCCGTCGGTCATCTGGTGGGCGTACTACCAGATCGCCATCGAGGATCTTCCCCGCGATCCCACCAAGCACGATGCGTTCTTCGCGGCCATCGTCGAGGCGAATGCCACAGACTGTGGCCTTCCCGGCACAGCGTTCGGCAAGGACCGTACGTGGGTCGTGCAGTACGCGCACGAGAACGTGCAAGACCGCCTTCACAAGCCCAATCGGTTGGTAATCGTCCGCGCAAGCTGACGATGTGCCACCAGCGAGTATGGACTCATCACTCCTGCTCGCACCCAGAGTATTCGAATAAATCGAATGTTGTGGGTGCGATGTACCTACTACCCCCTAATCTATACGGGGATTATGATACGAATCAATACAGCCTTCAGTTAGTGTTGCAAAAAATTCTGCTAAAGCAGGGTGAATATCTGGTTGAAACTCTTTTAATTTCGCTGCGAAGGTTTCATCCGAAATCGGAAATTCGTAGTAGCAGCGCCACTCATCCAGCTGCCCTTGTAGTAACGCCTGGATTTTATCGCAGCTCCACACGAACCGTGACTCTTCGTCTTCTTTTGCTTCATAGCGCCTTAATGTATCGACAAATTGCGGCCACTGGGCATATTCTGCGGCTAACTGTTCAAGTGCGGCGCGCTCGTTAATGACTTTTTGGAGCTTTGCTTCTTGGGGTGCAAATGTGTTCACATCCCCCGCGTGTATTTCCACAAAGTCGTGAATCATAGCATACTGCATGATAATTTCCAGCTTGAGCTGTGGCGCGAGTTCGTTATGGAGCTTCCATGCAATCATCGCCACGCTGTAGCTATGTGATGCATCATCTTCCTTTTGCTCGGTGCCTGGTAAAAAGTGATTTCGCTTCAAACCAGTGAGTTTATTGATATCTTCTTGAAGGCGTGTAGTGGACTCGAGGTTCATAATATGCGACGGCCTTCCAGCGCGTGAGCGAGCGTGATTTGATCGGCATATTCCAAATCGATGCCAGCGGGAATTCCGCGTGCGAGGCGCGATACTTTAACATCCAGCTTTGCCTGGGTGATTTGACGCTGGATAAACAGTGCAGTTGACTCACCTTCCACACTCGCATTAGTGGCGATAATTACTTCAGTGACCTTATCGCGAGCAATACGTTCCAGTAGTTCTGGAATATGTAGCTGTTCGGGGCCAATGCCGTCGATTGGTGATATCGCGCCGCCAAGCACATGGTAGGTGCCTTTGTATTGGTCGGTTCGTTCTAGTGCCACAATGTCGAGCGGCTCTTCAACAACAGCGATGGTTGTCTTGTCGCGGTCGCTGCCAGTATAGAGCGGTGAAACGTCAAGGTCAGCGTCAATCAGCGCAAATGTGGTTGGGCATACTTTTACCTTTTCGTGTAGTGAGGTAATCGACGATGCAAGTGATTGCGCAGTGCGTTCGTTGCTACGCAGCAAAAAGTAGGCATACCGTTCGGCGGTACGCACACCAACACCGGGTAAGCGGCCTAATTCATCAATTAATGAAACCAGTGCTTTCGGGAGCAGCTGTGACATAGAGGTTACGTAATCTTCCTATTTCGTTACATGCCAAGGTTGCCAAGACCACCCATCAGGGGCTTCATCTTTTCGGCAGCAATTTCTTGGGCTTTGGCCATACCATCACGAATCGCAATTTCGAGCCAGTGTTCGAGCTCTTCGATGTCGTCAGTGTCAACGCTCGCAGGGTCGATTTTAATACTTTTAACTTTCAACTCACCAGTTACCTGCACCACCACAGCACCATCACCAGCTTCAACTTCAACAATTTCGCGGGCAAGGTCTTTTTGTGCTTTACGCAGGTCATTTAGCATCTTCATTTGATTAAGAGCCATGTAATCCTCCAAATTTCTTACTCGTTCTAGTATACGCTATTTGGCATCTCTTTGGTAGAGGTAGAACCGGTCGCTGTGCTCGGCCTGGCGGTCGGTAATAATGCGCGCTGCAGTTTGTTCGGGCCCATCCATACGAAAGGCGTCGTGAGTCATAATTGATACTTCTTCTTTCAGGCTTGGGTCGATGGTAGTGTAGAACCGGTCATCATAGTGCGCCACCAAGTCATAAAACGGGAGTTCGCTTTTTGCAACAATCAAACGCACTGGTGATGACGATTTGGTTTCACCCAGCTGAGCTTGGAGGAGGCGCAAATCGGATGAGTAGCGTGCGGTGATTTCTGGGTTGTACATGTAGTTGTTGGTATAGCGGATAAAACCGGCGATGCCGAGGCCAACGACTAAGATGGTGAGCGGTATAAGGCCAGTAATACGTGCGTACGGGTTTCGGGGGAAGAGCCTATACCAGTAAGCTACTAATGTTGCGAGGCCTAGTCCAGCCAGCAGCATGCCGATAACAAAGCTGTCGAAGATGTGTTCAGGATTAAGCAGTATAAGGGGCACAAGTAAGATGGTGAGAATGATAACGATGTAGCTGCGAGCGGTATATTTTTGGGTAAACAGTCGGTATGCACCAACCACCATTAAAATCGATGTCGCGAGCATAAACATTGGGCGAACATAGTGGCCGTCTGATGCGGCGCCAAACCCAAACCAGTCAAGCGAGACTCGGGTGGCATTAGCGATGATGTCAATCGAACCGGTAGGAATACCGAGAAGCGTGAATGCGATACGATAGTCGACAATTGAGGCGTAAATGAGTGGCGTGAGGGCGAGTATGCCAAGTGTAATCGCCAGGATAAGTTTGACGCGCGGGAACCGCTTAATGACATGCCGAATATGCGGATGGAAAAATGCGGTGGTCATAATCGCGAGCACGATGTAACCACCGAGCGGTACATACAGCGCCGTTGCCATGAGCACGCCGGTCATCACCTTCCACAGCGTCCCAAAGGTTTTTTCGCGGGTAACGTAGGTTGCAGCAAAAAGCAGCCATACACTTACCACCGTAAACATAATGGTTGGGGTGCCATCTTGCAGCATAAACATAAAGGGCGCAGAAAGTGTCGCAAGGATACTGACGAGCACGGCAATGTTGCGGCGCGTCCAAGTGCGAAGTAGCATATAGAGCCCAGCGATGGTTGCGGCACCCAAGATAACCGAAGGAAGTTTAATCGACAGTTGTGTTACGTCGAATACTAAGAACGAAGCACGTTGCAAGATATGGTACGGCAAGTTGATGACCATTTCTGGCTCGAGGCTTGTCATCGATAATTGACTACTTTGGAGGCTTGATTCTAACTCGCCTGCACGCAGGCCGTTGGGCGCAAAAAACAACGCCGTGTAAATGGCGAGAACTAAGATGAGGCCAAGTCCTACTAAACTGACAATGTATCGCCAGCGATATAACGAAAAGTCGGTAACAC
The DNA here is from genome assembly GCA_963777605.1 of uncultured Acidobacteriota bacterium. GTDB lineage: Bacteria > Acidobacteriota > UBA6911 > RPQK01 > JAPXNP01 > CAVZRV01. The sequence goes on along the minus strand of CAVZRV010000008.1, from coordinate 502,482 downwards.
GGGTGCGCATATAGCTATTAGTATAGCATAAACGGAGCGTCGGTTACTCGTGGCGCTTATCGAGTGACATGAAGCGCAGGCGCTCTGGGTGGAAGTATAATTGGATCTTCCCAACCGGGCCGTTACGGTGCTTAGCGATAATTAGGTCGGTAATGTTTTGCACTTCAGGATTATCCGGCTCGTAATAGCCTGGGCGATAAATAAAGCTCACGATGTCGGCATCTTGCTCAATCGATCCTGATTCACGTAGGTCGGAAAGCTGTGGTACTGGCGGTGTGCGGCTTTCGACGGTACGACTGAGCTGACTGAGGGCAATCAGCGGCACGTTTAGCTCGCGGGCAATCAGCTTCAAACCACGGGTAATCTCGCTCACTTCTTGCACGCGGTTTCCTGATTTGTCCACTCGCCTGCATGAGCTGTAGGTAGTCGACGATGATAAGCCCAGTGGTTGGTCGTGCGCGGCGCGGCGGGCTTTGGTGCGCATTTCGCGCACTGTTACACCAGGTGTATCATCAATAAAAATCGGCGCCTCTGCCATTTCACCCATGGCATCACTCAGTTTACTAAAGTCGTCGTCACTCAAATTCCCGGTGCGAATATTCCAGCTATCAACACCCGATGCATCAGACAGCATACGGTCGACTAACTGTTCTTTGCTCATCTCGAGGCTGAAAAATAGTACGGGTAGTTTTGCAATCGTAGCTACGTTGTACGCTAGGTTGGTGACCAGTGTCGTTTTACCCATGGCTGGTCGTGCGGCCAGGATAATCAGGTCACTACGCTGCAACCCGGCAGTCATATTGTCGAGGTCGCGGTAGCCGGTGCGGATGCCGCGGAGCGGCCCCTTTGTTGCGGTGCAGTTCTTCAATACGGTCAAAACTTTCCGTCAAAATACTTTCAATACTCACCAGGTCTTGTTTGAGCGATTGGTCGCTGACGCTAAATAATTCAGCCTCAGCTTTTTCAAGCAGTTCCTGGGTGGACGTTGTATTCGTCGAAGCCCATTTCACTAATGTCGCCACTTGCTTTGATCAGCCGCCGGCGCACGGCTTTTTGGGCAACAATCTCGGCGTATGCTTCGGCATGGGCCGCAGTAGGTACGTAGTTCGTCAGCTCAGTTAAGTACGATGAACCACCCACGGTTGAAAATTCATCCTTCTTTTTTAGCTCTTCGGTTAAGGTCAATAGATCGACAGGACGATGTCGTTCATACAGCCGTATCATGGCAGCAAAAATGAGCGCGTGACGCTTGTCATAAAAGTCGTCTGAGTGCACGGTATCTGAAATATCGGCTAAGACTTCTTCATCAATCAGCACGGCACCAAGCAAACTCATCTCGGCGTCGAGACTTTGTGGTGGTATCTTACCGGCTGGGGTGGTTTTTTTATCGGCCATTACAGGGTCACCTCTTCTCCTCCACCCATCATAGCAAGGATTTCTGCAGTTTTGCTATCCTTGGGTGGTTTTGCGGTAGCACTGACGCTAATTTCAGCATCGCTAACACCGACTGCTTCCATCGCTTCACGCAGGGCGGGCAGTGCTTTTTCGATTTGTTTCTTAGTAAAGCTGCGTCCTGCGAAAATTGTCAGCGTATTGCCATTAAACTCATGACCGCACTTATTCACTAACGTATGCGCACCCATTGCTCTACTTTTTAGCTCAGTCAAAAAGTCGGTCCACGGGAACTCACTTGCACGGGTTTGGGGCGTTGGCTCGGTTGGTTCGGCGGGTGCACTTGGTGGTTTTACATCTGGTTGGGTTTTAGGAACCACGGGGGCTGCTGCTGGGGATGATGGCGCTTGGGCCGCAGGTGCTGGTGTGCGTATTGTGGTGGCAGCTGGCGTGACTGCTGGGGTAGTTCCGGCGAGGGTGCTGAGGAGCTTTAGGTCTGGCCAACTGCTGCGGCGAGCATCGAGTAAGCGGTCGAGTAGCGCGAGATGGTGTGGTTCTTCTAGGATGTGTTCGCGGATGTAAAAGCTGAGTTGATCAATTAATTGCACGGCTGATGTACCTTGTGATTCGGCGGTATCGAGTAAGCGTACAACGGTGGGCAAATCACCCGCATCGTAGGCCGAGAGTAATTCGCTGACAAGTGCCGAGCTGGCGAGGCCGAGCACACCCTCGACATCTTTCGGTGTAATCATGTCGCTGGCGATGTGTTGCAGCTGATCAAGCAAACTAATGCTATCGCGGAAGCTACCGCGGCCGTGTTGGGCAATCAGTGATAAGGCGTCGTCGGTAATCGCAATCTTTTCTTCATCGGCAATGCGGCGCAAGTGGCGTGCTGCGTCGGCAGGTTGAATGGTGCGGAAGTTGAAGCGTTGCACGCGGCTTAAAATCGTCGCAGGTAATTTATCGGCGTCGGTAGTAGCTAGAATGAAAATGACATGAGCTGGCGGTTCTTCGAGTGTTTTTAGGAGTGCATTGAATGCTTGCTTTGACAGCATGTGGACTTCGTCAATAATGTAGATTTTGTAAGCAGCGCTTGAGGGTGCAATGCGTACTTTATCGCGTAAATCACGCACGTCTTCTACGCTATTATTACTGGCTGCGTCGATTTCAATAATGTCTAAATGATCCGATTCATCGCTATACGGCAGTTTATTGATTTCGTGTGCCAATATGCGTGCAATTGACGTCTTCCCCACACCCTTTGGCCCTGTGAGTAGGTAGGCGTGCCCCACGTTGCCGCTTGTAATCGCGCGCTGTAAAATGGCCGTAATATGCGACTGCCCGACGATTTCGTCGAGCGACCGTGAACGATATTTACGATATAACGCCTGCCCCATTGCCTATTATTATAGCTTGGTTCCGCGCAATAAACTGTTGTGATTTATTCGGTTATTGCCCCGGGGATTGCAAGGTTTTCAAGGTAGCAGGTACCGCACATCGACTGGTATTTTACATGGCCAGGGTCGTTGTCGAGCCACACGATAGGCTCACCGACGTGGAAGACGCCATCAACAAAGCGGCCGTTAAACTCGGCACGTGAGCCGCAGGTACACATGGTTGGCATGTTTTCAATGGTATCGGCGAGTTCAAATAATCTCTTCGCGCCATCAAACAGGTTTCGCTGAATGTTGGTGCGGATACCGTATGCAATCACCGATGTACCGTCGAGTTTGGCGATTCGTTCTAAATCGTCAATTTGTTCAGGCGTCATAAAGGTTGCTTCATCGACCAATACGCACTGGATGAGCCCGCTACCAATATAGCGATGATAGGCATTGTACACATCCGTTTCGTTGTCGGTAGTAATGTCAATTTCCCACTTTTTGCCTGCACGCGATGTTGTATAACCGGGTTCGCGCATCATGAAGCCAGGCATCATCGTCACGACGTTGTGCCCGTTTTCGGTGTAGTTAAACGCCGTGCTGATCATGGTGTCGCTTTTGCCGCAGTTCATCGCGCCATAGCGAAAATTGAGCTTTGCCATTGATTGATTATTCCCCTACTCTTCTAAACTCCACCCGTTCGTTTGTAGCTAGTATAGCGCAATACGCTCATGCTGGGGGCCGTAAAATTGACAATAAAAAACCAGGTAGTATTCGCTAAGCAAAGCCTGCAAGCTACCTGGTGGTGTGGTTGAGTTACCACGATGACATGATGGCCCCAGCGATGAGTGCGATAAACGCAAGGATTACGCATGATGTCCCCAGTGCGCTCCACGCTCGCTGGTTTTTGCCTGTCTGGCTGCGCTGCCCGAGGCCAAGGAATGCGAGTCCGAGCACGATCATGATTGCTGGAAGTATGAAGACCATTACTCCACCTCCGTGTGCGGGGATATGTCGTATATATTATACTATAAAAATAAAAATACACAAACCACTCAGGGATGTGTATTCGTATTAGTGCTATAGGCTAGAGCGCGGCTTCAACAGCTGCCCAGGTAGCATCTGGGTTGTCTTCTGGAACAATAATGGTGACTTGGTCGCCAATATTAATACGGAAGTAGGTGACGCTGGCAAGCAAGATGCGGTATTCTCGACCGTTGGCTTCTACATAGTAGGCGCCGTCATGCTGTACGAGCGTACCAATAATTTGCTTGCGCGCAATTGGGCCAATTTGTTTATAAATAAAGCCACCGTCATCGGCAATGGTAAGTTTAAGGATGTCCCCTTCAACAAGTTTTGATTTACTGGCGTAGTTGGCCGGTACAGGGTAGCTTTTGCCATCTGGGCCAATCATAACCTGGCCATCAAAAACACCTTCGACAACTTTACCGCTGACTTCTTCGCTGCCTGACTATTGCCCGAGTACAACAGTGCCATCGTCTCCGATGATGCTCATTAACAATTCTTTGGCTGCTGCTAAGTTCGTTTCTGCTTCTTGGATCAACGATTTTAAACGCTTTACCTGTTTTTCTGGTAATTCAGACATATTCTCGCATTCCTTTGTCTGTTTTTGGGTGATACTGACCTCATTATATACTACTCGGGTGCGGCGATGTCAAGGAAATTCTTATCCACAAGATAAACAGAGGCATAATCAAAAGCGTTGTATTTTATGCAATACTAGGCAGCTTGCGGGCCATACCACACCATGTTGCGCCGACCGCGGGCGGCTGTTTGGGGGTAAATACTGTCATTTTTACCCGTGCCAAGCACGGTAACATCACCCGTGAGTTGTAGCCGTTTTAACGCGGCGACGGCGAGCAGCGATGTCGGTTCAAAGTTCGGAGTGTCTTCACGCAACAAAACTTCGCGACCATGACTATACAGGTCGCGCAGTTCATCCATATCGGCTTCTGGCACGGTATGAACAAACACATTTTCGCCACGGGCAACCTGCGTGAGCGGGTGTACCCCAACGCGCTCGACATGCGCGCCACCGTATAAGTGGTTCGGTGCGTCGGCGGATGTCAGCTCACCGCGCTGTAAGCTATTACTTAAACTGTTACTCCCAGATGCTTGCACGAGATGGATAGCCACGTCCTGGCGCCCTAATTCGTCACGGCGCCTTACGACACCACCACCGAGGCCTGCGCCACCACTTGGTAGTACCACATGCTGTGTTTCTGGGCGACCAGCCAGCACGTCATCAAGCGCAGTGCCCTGCCCGGCCATCACGGCTTCATCATCAAATGGGTGGAGCATCGCGTACGGTGAACTCAGCGCCCAGGCCAGTGAGTCGTTAAAGGTTGCGCCCACGGTGCGCACATCAAGCATATGCGAGCCCCATAGCTCGTTCAGCATTTCACGCTTGCTGGGCGGCGCAGAACTAGGAACGGCAACCGTCAGGTGTTGGTTGAACCAGCGCGCGGCTAAGATTGCGCCGCGTGCATGATTGCCGGCACTTGGTGCAACAAAATGGTCAGCACCATCTTCCATATGGTGCACCAACCCCGTCACTGCACCGCGCCATTTAAATGCACCGGCTTGGTTGTCGGCCAAATCCATCAGTGCAACGCCGCGGAGGCCGTATCGCTGGGCAAAAAATGGGAACTCGCACTCCAGATCTTCCATGCGCGCCCTGTCGTCGGCTTCCCCGCGAAACGCATCGACAATCGCTAAGCGCAGTCTCACCTGGCATGACGGTGTCTGGTTTTGGGTCGAAGTGCCCTGGTTTGTATAGATCTGACATGGTATTCTCCTTATCCTCTTGTTACGAAAATGAAAAACTCCCGGCTGCAGTGCCGGGAGCTCTTTTGGTTCGTAGGGTTATTTTTACGTATGAGCAACTAGCACCGCTTCGCGGGGGCGAATAATGATGCTAATAATGATATTCATACGGCTCATGCCTCTGATACTACACCACATATAGTGCTTACGCAAGTACTTTTTTGAAAAAGCGAAGAGGCCTGGCGGCCCCCGATGTCCCATGGGTGGGTATCATCAGGGGCGCCAGACCTCAGGTCTCAGCTGACCAGGCGCGGGCCGGAATGGCCGGGGCTGGAGCGGCGCTCACGGCGCGGCTCCTCGGTGCGCAGGTGCTTCGGCAGCGCACTGCTGTTGGTGATGCGGCGCTGCCGGTGCACTGGGCTGGGGCTGGGTGGTGCTGGTCGACATGTGGTGTCCTTTCGGGGACGACGGGTATGAATCGACTTACGTTTACTATTATAGCACAAGCAGTATAAAATGTCAATAACTATACCTTGCTAAAATATGAAAAAAAGTATAAAATATGCCTATTCTGTGCCCACGACCCTACTAAAAGGAGGAGCCATGCGGTCTACGGAAGTATATGAGGATCCTGGCCTTGTGCGCCATTATAAGCGCCTGGAAGATCTTGGAACAATTCTGGGTCTCGCCGCAGGCGCAATCACGGTGATCGGTGTTGTGATGATTTTTGCATCACGCCGCGCGTTGGTGCCTGGTGTCATTCTGTCGGCTGGTATTCTCGGTCTCGTTGCAGTGCTGCTGTTGTGCTTGTGGCGTGAACACCGCCAGGAGGAGCTATGGAAACTGGGGTGGTTTGATATCACGGGGTACTACTTCCCTGTGCGGCACGGCGTCCCACGGCTACAAACCACTGCCGCTGAATACGCTAACATGATTGGTGCAGATGACGCGATGTTCCCGCGAACAGCTAAGCTGGAGCTTGAGGGAGAGTGGGTCGCGTTTGATGTCACGCGGGCGTTCAGGCGTCAGATCGTTGGCCAGCCAGGCAGGATCTATGGTCGCTATCGTCGTGTAGGCGGTGAGCTACAGTTCGAACCGCTCACGCCACCTTCATAGTGCGCTAAAGCGCAACACCCGCAGAGCGGTAGTCGTAGAATCGACTACCGCCACTGCGGGTTTTTTCTATGCGAAGAGGCCTGGTGACCCCCGATGTTCCCACTAGGGGTTCATCGAGGGTACCAGGCCTCAGGATGCCAGCGCTAGCTGACGAGCCGCACCATGCGGTGACGACCCTTGGTGCCGCGACCACCACGGTGCCCGTCGCGCCAGCGCTCCTCGTTCTCGGGGACGCGCAGGTGCGGCGGCAACTGCGGCTGCGGTGCGCTCTTGCGGCGAACCGGCGAGGGCGACGGACGCTTCATCAGCGTCGACTTCTCGCTGCGCTTCGTCGGCAGGATCTGCACCGGCAGAGCGGTGATGGGTGCGACGGCTGCGAACAGCTCGCGCTGCTGCTCCGTGGGGTGCACGGTGCCAGCCTCTTCGTGGAAGCACGGTCCGTAGCAGCCGCAGGGGCTCCAGCAGTCCAGCTCGTCGCAGTGGTCCCACTCCGCGTCGTGCAAGTGGGCGTAGGGGTCGCTCTCGACACCCCAAGTGGCCTCGTCGTCACGGCGCGCCTTCTGGGCGGCCATGGCGGCGGCGTGCTCGCGCTTGTGCCAACGGTCCATGCGCGTGTACTGGCGGTTACGCCGGGCACGCGTCATGGGCTGGCGCTCGCGGTAGAGCTCCCACTTGGGCATGTGGACGACGGGCGGCGTGGCGCTCGCGATGAGGGCCAGGTCGGAGGCGCTGCGCGCCTTGACCTGAACGCCCTGGACGCTGTCGCTCCAAGTGTCGTCGTCGAACTCGTAGTAGTCGATGGCAAAGGTACGAGCCATGTGGTTCCCTTCGTAGATGGATGGCTTATCATTATCATTATAGCATAATCAGCATAAATAGTCAATACAAAAACTGCCCCTCAAGCTAGAGGGGCAGTTCGTTTACAAGTGGTCGGGTGTTAACAAGTGAACTTAGGCAAGTTCTACGCTTGCGCCAGCTTCTTCAAGAAGCTTCTTGGCGTTTTCAGCGTCGTCTTTGCCAGCCTTTTCAAGGATAGCACTTGGCGCGTTGTCTACAAGCGCCTTTGCTTCACCAAGGCCAAGGCCGGTGATTTCTTTCACAGCCTTGATCACAGCAACTTTTTGCGCACCAGCGTCTTTAAGGTTGACGGTGAATTCGGTCTTTTCGTCGGCAGCAGTCTGCACCAGCGTCACCGCCAGCAGCAGGGCCTGCAACAGCAACAGCTGCAGCAGCAGGTTCGATGCCGTATTCGTCTTTGAGGACATTCTTTAGTTCGTTTACTTCGAGAACTGTCAGTTTTGTCAGTTCTTCGGCGAGTTTCTTTACATCAGCCATAGTTAATCTCCTTTGATTCTATATCGTTACGTCTTATTGACGCGTAAGCTTAGTGAAATGTTAGGCGTTTGCCTTTGCTTCTACACCATCAAGCAAGCCGTGGAGGTTGCCTGAAAGCGCATTGGTAACATCGTGTACTGGTGAAAGTAGTTGAGCCACCACTTCGGCGATAAGCTGGTTCTTGCTTGGCAAGCCAGCGAGCGCCTTCACTTCGTCGGTTGATAGCTTTGCAGCCTCGCCGCTGACAGCTCCCACCACTTGGAGCGCTGGGTTGTCTTTAGCGAATTTGTCGAACACTTGGGCTGGCGCCACTTCGTCGTCAGTGCTGACGGCGTAGAGGAGCTGGCCAACTAGGTCGGCGGTATCAACGTCTTTATACTTTGCCTGCTCGGCAAACGCGACGCGTACCAAGCGGTTTTTAACCACTTTAATGGTAACGCCAGCTTCACGAGCATTGCGGCGAAGTGTTTGTAAATCAGCCACACTAAGGCCGTTGTACTGTGCGTATACGGTCATCTTAGCATCTGCTAAAAGTTCACTCATTTCACTTACTAACGCGTGTTTTTTATCGCGAGTAATTGCCATAAATTACATTCTCCGTTAGGGTTTAATAGTTCGACCACATTGTAAAGGTAGCGACATGCCAGTGTTATAAAAACAGCCCTTGCATCAGCAAAGACTTCTTTTAGAACGAAAGTAATTTTCACTCCTCGGTAGCGGATTAAGCGGGTTTCCCCTGCTGCTACTGTCTCTGGTAATGTCTGATGATTATTATAATCGAAATTACAAATAATGACAAGGGTGATATAGGAATATTGACAAAATGACGTTTAGGGTGCAAAATAGCCTGTTATATGAGTGAGACAATGCATGAGACGTTCGTCCGCCCCCGGGCCGAGCAGACTCCACGCTTTTTCACCGAGACTCATCCGGACACTATTGCTGGTGTCATGCGCGCACCGCTCCATCTTGAACATCCACCGTATTACTACAACCCCTATTCCCCGACACCGCTCGATCCGTTAATGCTGTATGTTAACGGCTACCGCTATGATGATTTAGCGCGTGACTATATGGAAAATTGGCAAACCGAAAAGCTCCCCTTGCCGCAGACGGCTGAAGAAGTTGAAGCCTGGCGGCAGTTCCAACTGGCACGATACGAAGGCAAGGCTGACGCAGAGAATCATTCGCCACTACCATTGATTAGTGAAGGAACGTGGCATGCAGTGGCACGCGAAATCGTTGCCCAGCACGAGCTAAAAGGCCTGCGTAACGACGCTGCTTTGCGGGAATTGACTGGTGATGATACGCCCGTTACAAAAAGTCAGGCAGAGCGGTTAATGCGCCTTCGTGCCGGGATAGGTAATGTTGCTTCGGCGTTTAAGCTGCTGGCACTACGCCCTGAAGTTGGCGGTATTGAAGTGATGAAGGCGACGCGACCATTTAGCCATGAAGAAATCACTCAGGCACATACTAATTTAGTGTATGACTTACTGTCGGTTGACCACCCTGCCATGGAGGTAGAGGTATTAAATGAAGCGCCCTACCGTCGAATTGAAGTTGATGATCCACGGATTGTGGTAATGAAAGCGCGACTTGCGGTTGCGGCGGTGCGCGGCGTACTGGTTGAAGTGATTACGCGGAGTGCCCATGTTATTCTTGATCCGAACAACGACGACATGCGCTTTGTGACATTAAGTGGTGAAATTGCTGGTCACCGTGTACATATGGCAGAGATTGGCGTGACGGGGTATGCCCGGCCGATTAATTCCCGTGCCCCGCATGGGGACCGAATAAATACGGTTTAGCTCGCTCGAATACGACTTCGGGTGGTGCATCAGCATCAATCACCACGCCGCCAAGATGTTTTGGTATCCAATCGCGATAAATTTCACGGACACGGGTATGAAAGCCGCCATCCATTGATTCAAAATTATCAGCTTTCATGCCTGAAGCTTCGAGCCGTGCGCTAATGCGTGCTGCGCGTGCTGCATCGCTCAACGATAAAATTGCAACGGCGCTTGGGTTGATGTAACCTTCGGGCAAGACGCGATGGTGGACATCGGCAATTGATGCGAGATCAACACCTTGCGCACCCTGATAGGCGACGGTTGATTCATAGCCGCGGTCGCTAATGACAGGCCGGCCTTCAGCAAGTGCTGGGCTAATCACGGTATCCCACAGGTGCCGCCGATCGGCCGTCATAAGTAAGAGCTGTGCTTCAGGTGATAGGTTGTAATCGCCATGTAAAAGAATTTGGCGAAGTTCCATCCCGAGATCAGTGCCGCCTGGTTCGCGAATAAATACGGCACCGATTCCGTGTTGTTCATCATAGTCCTTTGCAAGCTGGAGTATGGTCGTTTTACCAACCCCATCGCCGCCTTCGAGGCGGGCATACCACCCTGCATGCTGTGTTAATTCGTGAGCAATCATTGTTCCCCTATTCTTTTTCTTGCCCACCTAGTTGTTTTTAGTATACACGTGTTAAATGGCAATTGGCGCTTTAATGGCTGGGTGCGACTGGTAATCCTCGATTGTAATATCATCGATGCCAAAGTCCCAAATTTCTTTTACATCTGGATTAAGACTAAGTGTTGGTGGCGAGAGCGGTTCACGCGCAAGCTGTTCGTTAACTTGATTGACGTGATTATTGTAAATATGGGTATCGCCAAAGGTATGGACAAGATTTCGCGGTTTCAAATCAGTAGTTTGTGCCATCATACTCAGCAGCATCGCGTACTGTGCCATGTTAAACGGTACACCCAAGAACATATCAGCACTGCGCTGGTACATTTTCATATCCAGGTATTCGCCTTTACTGACGTAAAACTGATAAAACATGTGGCAGGGCGGTAAGCCCGACACAGCCATTTCCTCAATGTCGGCAGCGTTCCAGGCACTCACCACAATCCGGCGTGAATCGGGGTTGGTGCGAATGGTATGCTGCGCTTCGGCTAGCTGATCGACTTCACCACCACCTGGGCGTGGCCAATGGCGCCATTGGTAGCCATACACTGGGCCCAGATCACCATGTTCAGTGGCAAAGTTGTCATCTGTTGTAATGTGTTCGAGATAGTTCTGCATCAGTTCCTGCCACTCGGGGCTGTCTTGCCTGGGCACCTGCTGGCCGGTACGTTCGAGATATGACACAAACGGCCATTCGTTCCAAATATTGACATTGTTCTGCGCAAGATACTGGATGTTGCTGTCGCCGTTTAGCATCCAGAGTAGTTCGTGCATGATTGATTTCACGAAAATTTTCTTTGTCGTGAGCATCGGAAAGCCGTCGCGCATGTCGTAAGTCATTTGCTCGCCGAATAGGCTTCGGGTGCCGGTGCCGGTGCGGTCGCCCCTCGTTTCGCCTTCATCGCGAATCTTTTCGAGTAGGCCGAGGTATTGTTGTTCTGCTGATTTCATATTACCCCCATTAATTAGTGATTGTAGCTAGTATGATAGGTGGTAAATTAAAAAACTAGGGACAAATTGTACCCTAGATTATTTTAACTAATGATTATATTATACTGTTATGGAACTACATAAAGCCCAGGCAAGCGTGTTATTTACACTCCGCCACGCTACTCGCGCACGCTATAGCGAACTACTTCGCCCCACAGGGCTTGATGGCGATATTTTTAAGTATCATTTGCGTAAATTGGTACGGGCAAAGTATGTAATAAAAGCGCATGATGGCATGTATGAACTATCTGCTGAAGGCAAAGAACTTGCTAATCGCATGTGCGAAACTACCGGGCGCGAAATTGAACAGCCTAAATCTTCGATGCTGATGGTTCTACGCTGCAACAAGGATGACAAAACCTATTATTTAGCCCACCAGCGCAAGCGTGAACCCTTTCGTGATTTTTGGGGAATTGCCAGCGCCCCCGTGCTACGCGGCGTACCAGTCCGCGAGTCTGCAGCGCGTGAAGTGGCGAAGCAAACCGGCCTTCACGTTAACTTTCACATCCAGGGCAGCTTTCGTGTCATCGATACGAAGCGTAATGGGGATGTGCTTGAAGACAAGCTATTTATGCTGATGTATGCTGATCTAGCGAACTGCCAGACCCCTCATGAATGGTATGGTGGGGTGAGCCGGTGGATGACACGTGCTGAGCTACTCGCTCAAGACAGGCTCTTCCCTACTACCGAAGCGACGCTTGATATGATTGAACAGAATGAAACCTTCCGCGAAGCGGTGTGTGCTTATCGCGACGATGAATACTAGGGGGACTCAACTACCCTAGATTGCATTAGTTGGCCTGGTATATGATACCGTGCATGGAGCGATTAACAGATGACCAGCAGGTGTTATTGCAGCGGGCTAAGCGCGCGGCAATGTGGGGCCGAAGCTATTCAGGACTAAAGGTCGGCTCTGCATTACAAACGGTAGCAGACCGGATTTATAGTGGTGCGAATATGGCAAACGCTAGCCCGGCGCTCACTATGTGCGCCGAGCGGATGGCAATCCAAAATGCTATTTCAGAGGGTGAACGTGCTATCGCCCAAATTGCCATCTATACCCCTACCTACGAAATGATCGCGCCATGTGGATTATGCCGACAGGTCATTTTAGAATTTGCCCGTAGCGCTGAGACGCTGGTAATTATGGCTGGTGAAACCGACAAATATGCAACAGTTGTACAAACGCACACGATTGGTGAACTTCTGCCCTTCGCCTACACAAAGCGCACGCATGGACTCTCGCGTTGAATTATTCCGGTTGATATTGTATAATAACCGCGATACGGATTCCCTATCACCCACTGATGGCTCGCGAGCCATCCCTTCACAATGAGAGGAGTAGCCATGGAGCTGTGCGTACAGGTCGGTGACGTCACCCGCTACATGCCCTGCGAAGCCATTCTCACGATGGTCGACGCAGACAACAGCTGTTGGCACAACCCTACCGATGAAGCGATTCGTCGTTTCATGGGGACTGACTGGTTCCATGCCGAGCTGCATACACAGCTTATGTACAATCGTTTCAGCAATGTTGTGGTGGTTGAAAACCCCCTGCGAGTGAGCGAAGGTTTTCGTGCGGTTGTGTTTACGATTGACCAGCATGAAACGGGCGTTACTACCCCGCAGTTCTTGCGCCGCGGCCTTGATGCTGCCAGTCGACACGGCTTCACGAAGGTGGCCGTTTCGGTTGAAGCGTGGAACTATGATATGCTGACCGGCGAAGCATTTGCGAATGCCGTAGATGATCTGCTCAGCCCTGTTGTAGGTGCTGCATACGATCCGGCCAACTTGCTTGAGCGCATCGCCCTGGTGGTGGATGACAACGCTCGCTGGCTGGCTGAACTGCTGCGTGAGCGGCTCTATTACTACCATCACTAACTACTCTCTTTACCGCCCGTTCATTGCCGTATCACGGTATGGAGCGGGTATTTTTTATACCAAAAACCCGCCCCTGTAGTTACAGCGCGGCGGGTTTAGGACAGTCAATAATTAGCTGACTTGGTTTTCGAGCTTAATGCCAGGACCCATTGTGGTCGTGACGGCACTTGAAAGGACGTAGCCACCCTTGAGGCTGCTTGGCTTTTGGCCTTGCAGGCTCGCAAAGAATGCTGCAGCGTTTTCTTCAAGTTTCTTAGCACCAAAGCTTACCTTACCAACGCTTAGGTGAATGGTGGCTTGCTTGTCGACGCGGTATTCTACTTTACCGGCTTTGGCTTCGGTGGTTGCCTTGGCAACATCTGCAGCCACGGTGCCGCTCTTAGGGTTTGGCATCAAACCGCGTGGGCCAAGCAGGCGCGCGTATTTACCGAGCTTTGCCATGTACTGTGGGGTTGCTACCAGTACGTCGAAGTTCAGCACTTCTTTGTCGAGTTGCTTGAGGAAGTCGTCGTCACCAACAACATCGGCACCAGCTTTTTTGGCAGCAGCATGTTGATCTTCTGGGGCGAACACAGCAACACGGACGGTTTTACCTGTACCGTGTGGCAGGCTGACTGTTGCGCGAATGTTTTGGTCAGCCTGGCGTGGGTCAACACCAAGGCGAACATGTAGTTCTACGCTCGCGTCGAACTTTACAGGGCTGGTTTTTGCAGCTAACTCCATTGCGTCAGCGAGGTTGTATACCTTGCTTGCATCAACGAGCTTAGCGGCTTCTTTATATTTCTTACCGCGGCGTTCTGCACGTGGGCGTACGATTGGCGCTGGGCCTTTTTTGCGAGTTTCTTCTGCTTCTGGGTCTTTCGGAGTAGTATCGTGAGCAGCTTTACGTGCTTCTTTTTCAGCCTTTTCTTCGGCTTCATCGATTGATTTCTGGCTTCGTTTACCAGCTTTAGCAACGGTTGCTTCACGCACTTCGTGCTTTTCAGCACCAGCAATTGCTGCTTCAATTTCAGCAATCGTATTTTTTTCGGTCACGTCGAGTTTTAGCTCGGCAGCCTTTTCTAATAGTTCAGCCTTCTTGGCCATGTAGTTAAAATCCTTTCTGTGGTACGAACGGCAGTTTATGCCTCCCAACCTTGATATTGTCCTTTCATTATAGCACAAACGCTTCTATTTGTCGAACATTAAAATACCCCCATGCCATTATTGACACAGGGGTTGGTGGCGTTACTCCGAAACGCCATTCACGATCTCATCGATTGGAGCGATGTGGCTCTCGAGCGTCTTCTCGAATGCCTCGATCAGTGGTTTGAGTGACTGGTGACTCTGAACGGCCCGAGTTGCACGATCGATCACCCGATCAACATCAGTGAAGACATCACCATAGTTCCGAAGTGCTCGGTCAAGCGACGCGAGCTCGTCGTCACTGATTGCTACGCCATCGGGGAATGGCACGACCAGCACGACACAAAGGCAGCGTGCGTCGTCGATCAGCGACACCAAACTGTCGAGATCATCGTGATCCACGGGCATCCTCGTTGATGACACCAGTCGGAGGAGCTGGACGGTCGCTTCGCCAAACTTCTGCGTGTAGCCATTCAGCACTTCGATCAGCTCGGCGCTGAGCCTGTTGTTACTGGCCATATCACTACCCTTCTACCTGCGTCAGCAGCTTGCCTACTGACAACTGATGGATACTATACAACAAATATACGATAATATCAATGGCCATGATTATTGAATGAACGTTACTATTGCCGCGCCGGGTACGATTCGATGATTGCCCGTTGCAAAGGTTCGAGGTATTGGGTGAGTTCAACTAGTATAATGTTTTCATAATCACCGAGCGAGTTGCCGGATACGGCGTCTGCGACAAAGCTCTCTACTGCGTTCTCGAGGCTATCGAGCCCGTATTCGAACTGGACTATCGCTTGGTCAATCACTGCGTGGCGCTCTTCTGTAATATTTGGCGAAGTGCTGTCCCAGAAGCGGACTGGTGTCAGGAGGAGCGCAATTGAGGTAATTTGATCATTAAACAGCGCGCGGAGGCCTGTAATCGCCGCAATATCTGCTTCACTCTGGGCGTAACGGAGGCAGCACAACACTGCATCACTCATTTCCCCGAGTTCCTCGACATGGTTCTTTAGTGTTTCAAGTGTCGATAAATGGAGTTGTTCGAGCAGTTCAGCTGGTGCGGATTCCGGACTCTTTGAATGTGTCATATACGGATTATAGCCGTGCGGGTTGCATCGTACAATAAAAATACCCGCCAACTTCACGAAGATGTTCGCAAATATGACGGGTGGTGGTGAGTTATGATTCCATGGCAGCCTTGGCGCGCGCGTCGTTTTCTGCCCTGAGTGCGTTGAGAACCCGTAGTAGTGATTCCCATACGGGACGAGTTAGCTGCGCGAGATGCTCTTTCAGCTCGTGGCTCACTTCATCGCTCATCGCTGTGTAGCCATATGAGTTATCCTTGATGAGCCTGTAGACCTTAGGGAGTCGCTCGTTTTCGAAGAAGGTCGTGACCGCTTCGGATTCAGCTGGCTGGATGCGGCGGAGCAATTCAGTAATCGCGAAGCCGCTCGCACTTTCTGGACGCGTCCGTTCCAGCGCTTCGGTGCGCTGTTCGAGCTCGTAGCTGTATGGCAGCAGTGCGCCGCTCGAAACGAGCTGACGGACAAAGCGCCGGAACTTACGCCGCGTGAGCAGCGGCTGGATACTAAGAACCGCGGCAGTGAGTGCACCAAGCAGGAACCCAGTGAGCACGGGCCGCTTTAGGTTGATTACGTCTGCGAGTAGCCAGATCGTTACCATGGACACAATGCCTGCGAGCACGTTGTAGCCAATACGGATAGCCGAATTCGTGTAGCGTTCGCGTAGCCGCTTCAGGGTCGTCAGCTCATCTTCTGTGATGCGGTGCGTAACGAAGCATTTGTGCGACCCTACGAGTGCTGAAAAGTTTTGAACGAACACATCGATCATCTCCTTGGTTGTCGGGGAAAATCACCGTATTTACTTAACCATAAAACTACCAAAAGGTCAATAAACGAAAAAACCCTCGCTTTGGTAACAGCGGGGGCCATTTCGTCCTGTATTGCTAAAAGGTTCTAGCAGACGCTCAGAAGCGTCCATGCGCTACCCTCTGCCCGTAGGCAGAAGTTGCGTGTACCATCACTTACCGTGACGGTGCTCCAAATGTGCTCACCCCGCCGAATGGTAGCGCGGATACCGCGATCAACAAAGTGATACGTGGTGCCCTTCCATTCCATTCGCTGTGGGATTGGCTCCATGTGGCGACCAAACCCGAGTGCAGTAATTTGAACAGGACTGTTGATTGTATTTGCCATAGCATACTCTCCTATGATGAATGTTTTTCGTATAAGTGGTGGAGTATGAACGACGAGGCTGGCTACGGTATACCACTTGCTAACCGATCCATCTGCCTGAAGTCGCGAGTTCTTGAAGGTTCACTTGCTATAACGCGAAGCGAGCCAGAATGTGCATTGCTTTGACCGTGGAAACTGCTGTTGCCAGCCGAGTACAATCATAAGCTGTATCTATTGTAACCCCAGCCAGCTAATGGCCGTCAAGACTAGTAATTCGCCTGGTACGTTGTGAAAAATAGTAACCGTGAAAACTGGGCGTATAATGGGTATATGAAGTTACACGAGCAAGTTGAAACGCCACAGCGTTGCCTCGACTGCCCTATTCTCAGGATGATGCAGGCTGAATCAGAGCAAATTGCAGCACGTACCAAACAGCTTGAGTATGCGGCGATGGATCCAGATATGCCACAATACCTTGCCTATCAATACGGTCAGTACCCTGCTGATACCGAGGAGGAAGTAGCCGATTACGTGCGAAGGCGTCAGACTGAAGTGATGCAGCGGTACGGTGATCAGATTGAGCATCTTGATAGCCATCAGGCACAGTTGGTTGAAGAGCATGAAGAACTGGTGGCAGGATGCCCTGGAAAACTACGCATTAATGTACCACGCGGGCTTGGTGCACGTGCGCAGATACTCACCTGCCGCTCACCGAAAAAGCACGACAGGGATGGCCTCCAACCGATGCAGCTGATTTATTTAGAAGATGACGCGTAGTGCGGCTTACTAGGCATTACGTTCGGCGATGTCGAGTACATGCAGGGCTTGCACCGCTTCTTGCAGGTGGGTAATGCGTGTTGAAAACTGTGTGCCCATATCCCTATCACCATCAAACGGGCCGTACACCAAGCTGTAGGGGGCGTGCGTATCTGAACGCAATGTGGTAAAGAGTGTGTTCGTCGCGTCACGGGCAAACGCATGGCGGTACGACCACTGGTTATTCTTGTCGAGCAATCCCCGGTCAAATTCCCCATTGACGGTGTGATATTGCTCAATGCGTTTTTGCAGGGCGCGCACAAGATTAGAAAGCACATGGATTTGACGTTCGGTTTCAGCGGTGTTTTCTGGGTCGACAAGAAGTGTGTCGGCTAGCCCTTCGGGGGCAATACCGGTGGGCGGTTTTTGAGCAACGTTAATATTAAATTCATAGTAAAACGGTAACCACCAATCGTAAGCAAGGTCGGTGCGGGCCATGGCTTCGTATAGCCCTGCTCGCATATCATCCATTGAATCGACCCACGTATCTGCGTCTGGCATATTAAATAAACTGTTGCCGCCTAGTAAGAGGTTATATCCTTCGAGTGGAAAGTTAGGGTTGATGGTGGGGCCACCTTCACGCCGGTAGTTGAATTCAGGCCTGCGTACATCATGTGGCATATCGGGGCGTATGAAGGTTCGTAGGCTCGCCACTGATTCGAAGCCTTGCGACAAGCTACTTCCATAGAGCTGACCACCATCGTCACCTAATTCGCGAATCGCACGGGCGCCGTCTTCACCCACAGTTGCGGTCGCGACCGCCACTTCGCGCATACCGGTTTCACTGATCGGACTCACGCTATACCAGCCAACGCGCTCGCCAGCCATGCTTTTAGGGTATGATTTTAATGTTTCACTTGAACGCGACATATCACTCCTTATCCTCTTCTTTGGTGATTATTATGCGCGCTATAAGGGTAAAACCCAAGCATGAGCGGCTTAGTAGCCGCCGCCGCTCACACCAAAGTAGCTTTCGAGTGTTTCGATGCCTTTGGTTTTCATATCTTTTGCAACGCTCACGCCTACGTAGCGCCAATGCCATGGTTCGGGGCTATAGCCTGTAATTCCAGTGAGGCCTGCGGGGTAACGCTCGATATAGCCATAGTTGGCGGCGTTCTTCTTTAACCAGGTGTACTGCGCAGTACCACCAAAGCAGCTGAGCGCACATGAACCTGCGTCTAAATCGGCGGCAAGGCCGGTTTGATGTTCGCTAAAGCCAGGGCGCGCGCTGACGGTATCGGCGGCTGCGTAGCTGCCATTCGTGGCAACCCAGTAGTTGTAGGTAGTGACTTGATTTTGGTAGGAACGGTAGGTACTGGTCAGCCCGAACGGAACACCAGCTTTACTGGCCGCTGTCATCATGGCGCGTAAGTTAGTCGCCGCACTACTGCGCACAGCGTAGCCATCAACGCTCGTTAGGTCACTAGGCGTCCATGAAAGCGGGCTAAAACAATGTTTTTTATTAATAACCACAGTAATTGATGCCGGGTCGCTGACGCCACAATTGGCAGTGGATTGGTTGGCAGCAGTAGCCGCCGCTGCCGCTGCTTTGGCTTTAGCTTTTGCTTCGGCAGCTGCTTTTGCCTTTGCTTCAGCCTCGGCTTTTTTTGCAGCCTCTATTTTTGCTTGCTTGATATCGGCAAGCTTTTTGTAGATTGTTTTTGTTTCTTTGATTGATTGCTCAATGCGCGCGGATTCTTGGTTGCGCTGGGTGTAATCGGCGTAGCTAATACTACCAAGTGCACTTAAATATGCGAGCGGAATAATCGCCAGTACAATCCAGTGACGCCGTAAAAATGACTTCTGTTTTGGCGGGGTATCACGCATATAGGGGCTATTATACGTTGTTTGCATAAAAAAATCCCGGTAGTTGCCCATGTATGGGGCTACCGGGTGTGCAGATTACTTTGCTGACTGCAATGCCGCTTCCAGTAGCTGCTCGTGCTGTCTCATCTCGGCGCGCGCGGACGCGATTTCGCGCTTGCAGGCTTCCAGCCGTTTCTGTGCTTCAGCCGTTTCAGGCTCGCCGGCAAGAACATCACCTGTTGCCGCCAAGTACTCGGCGAGTGCCAAGGCGGTATTGACGATGCTGCTGGTGTGCGAGAATACATCACTCCTCGAAATCTCGTTTACCTCCGCGTCAAGGTACTTCGTCAGTACACCGCTCATCTTTTCGAGCAACCCCGCCATTTCACGAAGGATTGGCTGCAGGGTCATGTGAGCGCTCATGTATGCCGTGCTGACACGTCGTCGCGACGATTGCACACGCACGCGGCTTGCTTCGAGCTTCCTGTGCATAATCGGCGTAATGCATTTGGTATTGTCCGACATGTCGCCTCCTCAATCGGGTAGAGCGTGACACGACTATTATACAATATTTATATAAATTTTAGAAATGGTGCTGGTATTCACTAATAATCGTCTTCCACGTCGTGGCAAGCTCGCGGGCTTTATGAAGTGCTTCGCCGTTATAGCGGTTTAGCCACGAGGTGTATTCTTCGAGGTAAATATCACCCTCAATCACACCTTCAAGTAAATCGGTGTATTCGCTATCTAACATCTTTAGCCTGCGGTGAGCCCACACCCCATGTTCGTCGCTGCCGATTTGGTGTAATAGCTCCTCGGCCCTTACTGCCAATCGTTCGCGGCCCAATTGTGCCGGGTCGTCTAGCGTGGCAAAGTCAATCGCACCAATTGCTTTTCGCGCCATTGAACTCGGTGTTTCAAACGCCCGCTGCAATATCGAAACATCAAGTATGCCCCGCTTTTCACTGATTGCTTTTAGAAATAAACGTTCTTTGTACGCTGAATAGTTGCGCGATACGTCAAATGCTTCTTGTTGATCAAGTTCACGGAACGGTAGGTGGTCGACCGGTGTACCAAGCGCCCATTCGGGGCGGGTGGTTTGGGTGAATCGCAAATGTTCGCCGAACATACTATCGAGCATATGGTCATGGGGCTTCATATGTGGAGTAACGATTATGGTATTTGGTTCTGGGGGGA
Organism: uncultured Acidobacteriota bacterium; assembly: GCA_963777605.1. GTDB lineage: Bacteria > Acidobacteriota > UBA6911 > RPQK01 > JAPXNP01 > CAVZRV01. The sequence continues at coordinate 481,985 of CAVZRV010000008.1, read as the reverse complement.
CATTAAACGTTTCAGCAGTTTCGGCGTATACGCCCGCCGCCATGTGAAGCTCATCTGCCCCAACGTGGTTTGAAAAGACCGTTAATACGTCCAAATCACTGCGACGCGTCGGTTTGAAGGTTACCGAGCCATACACCATTGCCCCCAGTAGCGATGGCATTTCGTGGGCTGTCTGGCCAAGACGCTGCAGCAAAAACCGCCCTGCTTCTTGGTGGGCTTCGGCGCTTGGTAGGTATCCGCGCGCGATTCGTTCGGGTGAGACAACAACTCCCATATACCATCAGTCTACCACTGGGGGTGGTTGCCCCAAACCATAGGCGGTTAATAAAAAATCCCCCATCCCCCGTGCTAACGGGTGGTGGGGGGTAAAGGAGGGGTTAGGAGCGCTCGGGTGAGCCTTGGTCGGGCACGAAGTCTCGGCCTTCAAGCACGGCCACCTCTTCGGGTGTCAAGCCCGCAAGAAGCACGAGCCGCTCGAAGTCAAGCTCCTCCGGCCACGAGTCCGGGTTGTCCGGGTCGGTGTCGATGAGACTTCCCTCGATCCCGGCCATGGTGGTGAGCAGTCGATCGAGGTCTTCCTCGGACATGCTCAACTCCTCGGGCTCGCGCCGAGTCACCTTCGCCTTCAACTGACTCCACACCACAGGTGCGAGCACCTTGGCGGTGTACAGGTGATCCTGCAGCTGCGGCAGCCACTGCTCACGGCGGCGGTACAGTTCGTGTGCAGCCATGAGAGCCACAGCGCTCAGCTTGGCAATCGTGATGGCGCTGTCGGCTCGGCCATCCTTCGACAGTGGATAGCCGCGGATGAATGCCTTGCCGGTTCGCAGCTCACGCATTGCGAGGGCGATGCCAGTGGCGGCCGTAGCAATCAAGCCGATGAGCTCTCTGTCCTGGCTGTTCGCCGGGCCGTACGTGTCGCCGGGGCGCGTTGCCCTGTAGTACAGCTCGCTTGTATCCATGGCGGCACTAACACTGAACAGTCCAACGCCGAGTGCGTTCTGGGCTCGACGGCGCCTCGTGAGCGGTCGCGTGCCCGGCAGGTAGTCAACGTCAGTACCGAGCCGTGCCGAGCGCAGGCGCTCGACAATCCGCCACAGTACGTAGGCCATGTTCCCTGCCAAAATTGGCGTGCTTGTCTTGGCGTTCCACCTCCGGAACGCGGTGTAGAAGTCGTCTTGGTTGAGTTCGGTCGAGGTCATCGCCCGCTCCTCCTTAGGTAGGTTCGTACGCAGGATTGCGTAATTATGTTATTATATCATAATATCTCCAATATTCCAACCTGTTGCACGACTATTTGTATCGAGGATATTAAAAATAGGCACCCATGCGAGTGCCTATTTTATGGTGTAATACTGCTTAGTTTTCGACTTCAACACCCATACTGCGTGCTGTACCGGCAATCACCTTGCAGGCGCCGTCGAGATCGTTCGCGTTTAGCTGATCCATCTTAGCGTTTGCAATTTCTTCAAGCTGTGCGCGGGTAATTTTACCTACTTTTTCAGAGTGTGGCTTACCGGAACCCTTTTGGATACCAGCAGCGGCACGAATCATGTCGTCAGCAGGCTGGCCCAGGCTTTTCCAGTCGAACGTGCGGTCTTCATATACCTTAATGTGAACGATAACGTCTTTACCCATGTCGCCTTTAGTGGCGTCGTTGAACGGGTTAATGAAGTCCATCATATTAAGGCCCCACTGCCCAAGTGTGCTACCAACTGGCGGCCCAGCAGTTGCGCGGCCGGCAGGAATACGAAGTTTTAGGTTACCAATAACTTTCTTTGCCATAATAAATTAAATCCTTTTTAGATTACTGCAGTTAATGTGAAGCATTTGCAGTGCGTAACTTCGTTGTATTATAGCGTAAGCAGAGCAATTTTGCAAGGGTTATTGCGATAAGAGCGCGTGGAGTCCGTCAGCATCACTCAAATCAAGGCTGTTATAATCTAGGTGCATTTCACTGAAGGCTGACGCGAATGCACGCAAGAGTGGGTCTTCTAGGTGTTGCCTAAAGGCCCTATGTTCTTTAAGGTGTTCCTGCACGATTGCGCGTAACCGTTCGTACACCTCAGGGATCTGTGACAAGTGAATCACAAGTGCCGCATCTGCCGCCATGTCCTCTGGTTCATCGTATATTCGGTCTTCACGGCGGTCGAGTCGCGCCACGGCTTGTTGAAAAATTTCTTCGTGTAAGGCATCTGGTAGTTTATTGCCGAAGAGCGATGGAAGCTCCTGTATAATTGTGACGGCGTCAATAAGACATCCAAGATTACGCTCATTCGGTGTTGAGGCCTCGTATTTCTCAAGTAGTGATTCGACATGTTGAATCACTGCATCGTGTCCGACAATATACTCAGAGCTTCCTCCGAGGGTATCCGCATCTGCAGTATTAAATGTGCGTTCATAAGTAGAGCCTTCGTTACTTACGAAGTATTCAATTACCGGTTCGTTCGGGTGTTGCCGAAGTTGCTCGGTAGCATCTTTCGGTCGATGCGCATATTCCATAAATATATTATATCACAAAAACTTATAAAATACAATTACCGGTTACGCTTAAATCGCTCGGCAATCAATATCCCAGCCGCAATCGTTACGGCTTGAAATGCCGCCTTGCCGAGTAATACCGTTGCACCACTGATGATTTCTTCTTTTGTATAATCGCGGTACGAGCGCTGCAACTCACCTTCTTCGGGGTAAAATTCTTCGAAATCTTCTAGCATGTCGTCAACGATGCCATGGTAGTGGTTGGCAACACACTTTGCGAGTGCGTCGCGGTTATCGTCTTCAACGATGTGTTCTTCAATTTCGCCCTCTACCGCTTCGGCTGAGTCGCCCTCATCGTCATACTTGGTATGATCGAACCGGCCTTCAGAAAGTTCGCCAAGCGCCTCCACCCACGTGTCGAATTCATCATTTAGTAGCCGAGTGAGTGTTGGCTTCAGTTCTTCAACCGACGGCGTGTCTTCGATAATTGCTCTGAACAAATCCGCTGCGGCGTCGTAAAGCTGCCGTTTGGTTTCAACAATGCCGCGGTCAAAATTGCCCCTCGGGTCGGCCACCTTCATTTTTGCGTCCATCAGGTCAATAATCGCTTCGCGAAATCCTGCAACATCGCTCATTAGGTCGGGTATCCTGCCTATTTCGTTCAGTTCACCCGTGATGTCGTTGAATTCTTGTTCAAACGCATCCATATTTGGTTGTTCGTCGTCACCATCGCCTGGTGGGTAGTCAAAAGTTGAAGGCATCAGTTTCTCATCTCGCTTTTGTAAGTAATGCGATGTATCATACCATCGAACTGCTATTTTGGCAATCTATAACCCTAATAACTCGGCCAGTGCGGCGCTGCGTGTCAGCGAGGTGCGCGTTTCGACACTCAACCTGTGTCGGGTGAGCTGTTCTTCGAGTGCTAACGCCTGTAGCGCTTCAGGCGACAGGCCGGCGAGCTCAGCATGCACTTCATCAAGGCTTGGGCCTTCGTGCGTTATGGGTGTTGAATCGGGTTTTGGTGGTTGGTGTAGGCGCATTTGTTCGAGCGTAAAGCGATGTGAGGGGGTTTCATAAGATGTAGTCATAGTTCCTATTAGTTGTAACACCCCAGCCTATGGATACGCAAGAAAAACCGGCCTATCGCGTGATGCGTAAGCCGGTGCGGTGATGTCAGATGTGCTCTTTGAATGCTGGCCTTGACGCCAAACCCAGTGCACTGAGTAGCTTGTATGCCCAGCCGGACTGAATGCGCTCACACTCTTCGCTGTTGCAGCCACGGTAGTGTGCCACTGCTTGGTAAAGTTCGGTGAGATCCTGGACGTGAGCCTCTTCGATGGCCATTGCCCGCATGACGGCGCTCCGACGGGCCTCGAGTGAGTTATTCATCGGCCCACTGGCGTGCAGTCGCCCAACACCGTGGTGCATGCGATCGGTCGCAGCTTGAACGGCCATGGCACGTTCCTCAGCGCGTGCGCCAAGCACATCGGCATCCATCGGATTCATGTGGCGGTAGAGCCAAGCTTTTCTGATATCGTCGAGCATTGGTGCCTCCTTATGGCTTAGGTGCTCGAATGTAGAAATTATATAATATAAAGAACGAAATGTCTATAGATACAAAAAATTGACAAAATATAGTTATACTACTATAATTATGCAGTCCAAGGTCCCCCTAGGGGGCCACCAAAAGACGTATCGATTCGAGGTGGGTCGATTCGACTTAACATCTCGAATACATACGTTTCCCTGCAGAAAGGAACCGGCATGAGTGCATCGCCTCGCAGTAGTGCCGTCAGGCGTCTTCTGGGCGCTCCTATCCCGCTGATCATGCTGACGGGTGCTGCCGTTGCTACGGCTGCGCCCGCAGAGGCAGCTACGTACGTGAGCGCCGTAAACAGCTACGGCAAGTCGTTCCCTGCTGGTAAGGGTCGGAGTGTCGGCGGTCACGTCGGCCTCAAGGTCATTCCCGGCAAGTTCAAGGGCTTCTGTAGTGAGCCGAACAAGGGAGTTGCTAACACCGACATCGTTGGTGTGGCCACGAACCTGCCCGGTTCCGCTTCCAACTACTACAAGGATTTGGCGACGTACATCGCCAATGACTATTTCCGTAACAAGGATTTCAGTAACAAGACGTCTTACCGGACGAGCTTTGCCATCTGGCGACTGCTGTCGTCTGGTGGCCGGAGCTACTACTACGACATGGTCAACCGTGGCTACCTCACGAAGTACGACGTCAGTGGCATCAACAACATCATCAACCGCGCCAAGCGTGGGTACGGTGGCCTGAAGGTCACGGTTACCCTGCCCTCGGTTGAGGTTGGTGGCGTTGCGACCGGCAAGGTCAAGATCACGAACAAGCACAACGGCCTGTGGGCACCGAAGGGTATGCCGCTCACGATCACCAATCGTGGGTTGCAGATCATTTCGGTGAACGGCACTTCCGGCAACAAGGGCAAGACTGGCTTCGGCTACACCTCGTTCAAGTTCAAGCGAACAGGTACGGGTGAGGCACGCGCAAACGCCTACGTGTATGCGCCATCGTCCTTCAAGACGCGCATCACCTTCCCGTCGTCGAGCAGTCGGCAGCGCCTGATCGGGTCGACTTACTACAACCGTGATTATGGCTACAACACGTTCCAGCTCTTTGCGCACAAGGTATCGTTCGCGACGACGTGTACTACCGACTGTGACGGGACCAACATCCCTGTCAAGGTGAGTGTGGTGCACCGCGAGAACGCGAAGCCCATCAAGCACGCCATTGTCAACAAGTTCACCGGTGCGGTGGTCGGCTACATCAGTGCCGCCCCCGGCGCCAGCGTGTCCAAGACGTTCTACATGAACGATGGTGACGTGCTGATCGACAAGTACTGCTACACGAACACTGTGGGCGGGGCCTGTGCGACGAGCTGGGTCACGCTGTCAGGTAGCTACACGGTCGTGTGCCCTGCGTGGGCCAAGGCGCTTATCCAGGTTGGAGCAGGCTGTGAGTCGTGTTCGGCGGGTGTTTCGTTCACCACGCCGGCGCACCCGCAGTACGCCAAGCGGTACTACGTGGGCCATGTCTACGTGGACAACGCTGCTGGCAGAAAGCTGTCGAAGGCGATGAATCTCGCCAACGGCCAGACGGAATACTTCGACATCACAAAGAATGCTGCGGTCGGTGACATCATCACCGCGAGCTTCCATGTGAACTCGGATATCGATGGAACGAAGGTGCTCCAGAGCGAGAAGCTTCTCGTCAAGGTGCAGATTCTTTCCGTCGGCAGCAACAGTGTCAAGGTGAAGCAGACGGTTGTGACGCAGGACGGTACCCAGACGAGTACCGAAACGCTGAGCAAGTAATATTCGAGAAAACCCCGGGGAAACCCGGGGTATTTTAATTGGCGCTATAGTTCCGATTAAACTTTCTTCACTTGCAATGCGTCGAGCTCGACGGGAGTGTCGCGGCCAAACATGCTGACCATCACGCGCAGCTTGCCTTTAGCGGTGTCGATTTCAGATACCGCACCATCGAATCCCTTGAATGGGCCATCGACAATGCTTACCACTTCGCCTTCTGAAAAGTCGATTTGGTGCTTTGGATCTTCCACGCCCATGCGTTTCTTGATCTTTGAAATTTCACTGTCAGATACTGGGGTCGGTTCGCTGCCGCTTCCCACAAAACCGGTTACACCAGGCGTGTTGCGGACGATAAACCAGGTTTCTTCGGTCAGCTTCATTTCTACCAGCACGTAGCCTTGGAAAATCTTAGCTTCTACCACTTTACGCTTACCGTTCTTAATCTGAATTTGCTTTTCTTTTGGCACAATCGCATCAAAGATTTTGTCGGCCATGTCGACCGCCTGAATGCGCTGTTTGATTGATTCTGCTACCTTTTCTTCATAGCCGCTGTAGGTGTGGATAGCATACCAGTTTCGCGAGCTGTCATAACGATTCTTAGACATATTATTTTCCTATCATGATGTTAAACAAATATTCAAATCCGGCATCGAGAAGCGTAATAATGACGACAAAGAAAACGACAAATACGATTAACGCACCAGTTAAACCCCAAGTTGCGCGGCGATCTGGCCAGCGTACTTGGCGGAGTTCGTACCACGAACCTTTAAGGTAGCGCAGTAGTGGGCGCAGCGGATTAAAACGGCCGCCGGTCACATTAAGGTTTTTAACCTTTGGTGCGCTGACGCGAATCTTGCGTGCCGCTGAAGGCGCAGCCTTACCTTTTGTGGTTGTGCTCGCCTTCTTGGCTTTTGGTGTACTGCTATCAGACGCAGTAATGCGGGTGACATGCGTGTCAGACGTGGTCTTACGAGCAGGTGCTGACTTGGTTTTCGTTTTCTTTGCCATTGTTGTTGCTTCTCCCAAATGAAAAAGTCTGCTTGTTGCAGACTGTCAAGTGTAGTGTAGCAACTAGGGGGCGATTCGTCAATAGTCATCACTGCGCGAAAAGTCGTAGCGTCCACGGCGCGTCAGCAGGCGCATATTGCCAAACGTCGAATGTTGGGAGTGATTGCCGTTATAGTGAAAGCCGTGGCGGCGCATAAGGGTTTGCTTAGCCAGGTCACGCCCAGCAACGGCGGCACGGTATGAATAGCTGGGGCTTAACAAATCTATAAAGGTGGTGTCGAGTGGTGAATCAGGGGCGTACGAGTAGGCTGCGAGCGTGTGGATGCCTTGCATAGTGTCGTAGATGCCGGTTGCTGCCAGTTGCGCCGCTGCATCGATGCCGCCGCGAGTATAGGGTGCTGCATCGGTGGCTTTCCAGGGCTCACTCGAGCAAATGGCATATACTTCACCGCTGTGATAATCGGCCACAACGGTATTATCAGCGTCTTCGGCAGGCTCAATAAATTTCATCGTTAAGCCATTAACGTTGTATAGCTCAACGGCAAGCCGCCCATAATCATGGGCAATAAGTTCGCGGATTTGCTGCATATCTTCGCGCTCGGGTGCGCGGAGCTCAAGTTTCATATAGTAATTATAAAATATTTATTTATCTTTTGCAACATGAACGGGTAACTCAAAACCAAAGGTTGAGCCGTGGTTTAAGCGCGATTTCATGGTGATGTGTGTACCAAGTTTTTTCGCGAGCTTGACCGCCACATAGAGCCCAAGGCCGGTGCCGCTGGTTTCGCGGGTCCGGTAATCTTCGGCGCGATAGAACTTATCAAAGATGCGCGATTGGTCGGATTTACTGATGCCGATACCGGTGTCTTTTACGCTGAAGCTAATGATATCACTGCGCGGCTTGCTGATAATGATTGTGACACTGCCTTCTTTGGTGTACTTGATTGAATTGGTGATAAAGTTTTGCAGCAGTTCGCGGAGGTATAGGCTGCTTGCGAATACACTCCCCACTTTTGGTGACAAGTCTAGGTCAAGTGTGAGCCCCTTCTTGGCAGCTTCTGGTTCGTATTCTGCGAATAGGCTGTGGGCCATTGCTTCTACATCAATTTCCTCTGCTTCATCGGCCACGCCCCGTTCCGCACGGCTTAATGTCGAAAGATCGTTCACCATTTTAGCCAGGAAGATAACTTGGTCATGCGCCATCGTCACACTTTCGGTAAGGGTGGATTTTGGAATATCATCGCGGCTCATCATAATCTGCGCGTTACTTAATGTTCCTTCGGCAACGGTGATAGGTGTGCGTAATTCGTGGCTGACCACGCTGATAAATTCGTCACGTTCTTCTTCAAGCGATTTTTGCTTGGTGATGTCACGCAAAATGACAATGTAGCCATCCTCGTCGTCGGTGTGGGTGCTATCGGTGCCGCGGATTGGCGAATAAATCACGCTTAAATGGAAGGTTTCACTAGAAATAACGGCGCTTAAATCATCGCGTGCCTGCACGCTGTGGGTGTGTTTAAAGCTGCGGCCCAAGCGAAACGGTTTTTGTTCTTTATCAATCAGCTTTATGACATCGTCGATACGCTTCCCAATTAAATCTTCGTTGGTATCGAGGAGCCCGAGGGTTGCGGCATTATACAGCTGAATGTTGCCGTCGCGGTCGGTGCTCATGATTGCATCGGCCAGGTTGTTGATAAGGGTGAGCATCCGTTCGCGCTGCAGTACTTCTTCGGCTCGGCTCCGGGTAAGCTCGCTGCGGTCGACTTCTTGTGCTTGGCTAATCGCCACAGCCACAATCCCCACAATAAAGGTAGCAACCATGGCTAGCATATTTGAAAGCACATAGCTGGTGTCTTCAAGGTGCATTAATACGTCAGCAACAGCCGCTGCAAAGAATACGAAAATACTTAGGCGTAGGCCATCGCGCGAAAAGTAAGCGTAGGAAGCCAGAAACAGCACTGCCCAGGCGCTAATAAATGGCATTGAATAGCCTGCCACAAACAAAATGTACGCTACGGTAAATATGTGGTAGCCAATGAGCCTCAGGGCAGAATTAAGTCGTGATTGGGATACCGAAAGGAACTGATAAATCCCCAGTGCCAGCCAGCCAGCTGTGATGGTGTAGAATATGGCGTCGCCACTGTAATGCTCGGCATACACGGCGCCGATCTGGATCATAATACCGTACAGCGTTAAGACAACAGGAATAAGAAAACCGGCAAACCGGATAATGTAGGCGGTTCGTTGATTGACGAGCATCCCTCCCTTTTTCATGTGACTTTATTATAGCCGCAAGCGTGTTGAATGAAAAGGCTAAAGCCGCGTGTCGAAGCGTTTTAGCTGTGTGCGGTGCGATTTAAACAGTGGATCAATGCGCTCAACTGCATTCCAAAACTGGCCAGAATGGTTCATATGCTGGGTGTGGCAGAGTTCGTGTACAATCACATAATCAATCAGTTGGTCGGGTAGCTTCATAAGGGCGATATTAAGGCTAATCGTGCCGGTACTACTACAGCTTCCCCACCTACTGCCGGCGTGGCTGAAGCGGATTCGATCGTAATGAAAGCCATATTTGCTGGCATAGGCTTTTAATTTACCAGGTAGAATGCGCTTGGCTTCTGCGCGTAAGGCACGTGCCACGCCGTCGCGAATAAGGCCTTGCGTATGCTTGGCGGTTATATCGTGGTTTGGCGGAACCTTTACTACTACATGCTTGCGCACCAGGCTTACAGAAGGCGCTTTTACGGTGCCGGTTTGCACCACGGCAATGGAGTGTTCTTTGCCAACTGCCTGGCCGTGCGCGTAGGAATGTTCGGGTATGTGCTTGGCCGCAAGGGCGCGTAGTTCGGTGCGGGAGGTTTCGATAACCAGTTTTACATAGGCAATCGGTGTATAGCGCGGTGCGCTTACCACCAATCCACCATTTGGTGCTAAGCGTACTTTTACGCTACGGCTTTGGCGTAGGCGTCGAACCGTAATAGCACCGAATTCGCGGTCAGTAAACGTAGAGTCTGCCATAGTGAGTAGTTATTATCGTATAAGTTTGGCGCTGCGGTTGCCGTGCGATGCCTGTGGCCGTGGTGGTGGCGATGCCAAAACTGCGGTTCCTGGGCGCGTTTGCTTAGTAAGGAAGTTAAGTACGGTGCGTACCTGGCTAGCAAAGGTGTGCTTACCGCTCACCACAATTGCCTTTTCGCTTTCGTGGGGTGGGCTAAAGGTGTGGTATACGTCTTCAAAGCCATGTTGGTCTAATGTGCCGTTTTTGAGGGTGCGTTTTAAGCAGGTGTTTGCGTCGGTCTGCACCCAAATAAATAGGGGGTGGTAATCGTTTTTGCGGGCCCAGCGGGCGAACTCGGTGCGCATGACGCGGCTGTCGGAATTGCCTTCAAAAATAAAGGTCTGGTTGGTTTTAGCAACTTCTGCAACCATCATGGTGATTAACCGGCCGGCAGATTCGGCGTCTTTTGCTTCTTGCTCGATGCTTAAGCTGTCGATATAGGGTGCAGTGAAGGTTTCGGCAAATTTTTCAGCAAAAAAACTCTTCCCGCTTCCGGGCAACCCTACCATCATAATCGCGTGCGGCCGCGCCAACTGTAGTCGCTTCATATTATGTCTATTGTAGCAAACTGTGGCCAGGGCTTAAAGTGGTGTAATTGACAGCCTGGGCAGGTGCCACTAAAGTAAGGGTTAACGCATGGTGGGTGCAGCTAACGACACAAAAGGAGTAGCAATGCCCAGCCCCTATCGCCCCGTTTTTGAAACCATGGAAGCCTACGCCGCCGAGCGCCGTGTAGAACCCCAAGAAGCCTACGAATTGTACGATGACTATTTAGTCGATGAAGGCTTAGACCCCACGATTTACCTGAGTATGGCAATCACTAGTGGTGGCTATGCCCGTGACAAGCAGCTTGGGATTGGCGAAGTGATTGGTAAAAATAGCAGCTACGGCGACATCGCTAAGCGTGCTTTGCTGTACCAACATCCAATGTTTACCGAAGCCGATATTATTTTGCCGTCTGAAGTGGGCAAAATGAAGGGTTGGTCGCAGAGCGATTACCTATTGTTTTGGTTCCACGTGATGATGGGCGTTGAAAAAGATGATGCGGCGGTGATTAGTGAGAAGATTACCCCTACCCTTGCCCTGCCTGGCTTTACCGATTCGTCGCTTGATCACGACGTGCGCTGGGGGCACTACAAGCAGCTCGCCAGTGAATACCGCAAGCTACTGATTGAACGCGCACAGGAAAAGGGCGGCCGGCTCGAACCCAACAATGTGCAAGCTATGCTGATGATATTAGACGGCGAAATGAGCCTTGGTGGCCGCTCGGAAGAGTTAGTGTGCCGTTCGCTGGGCATTCCACCGCAAATTAACTATCTTGATACATCCACTATTGATGAAACGGCCGGCATGAGTGAACATGCTACCACCCTAAACGGCCTCGGTGCGAACGCAATGAGCTCGCACATTAACCCCAGTTCGCTGCAATTTTTGGGTGTTGGCAGCGGCGAAACGGACATGAGCATGGCGCGCACGCTTGGTATGCGTAAAACGGGGCTTATAAACGCGATTCTAGCGGCTGAATACTACGCCCAGCACCCAACTGAGCGGCCACTGCGCCACCAGGGGCATACGCCACGAAAAAACGCCGCTTAGGCGCCGATAGCTGGAATGGTCATTATTCGCCACCTGAAGACACGTCACACTTGGACACGCTCGGACAAGGCGACAGGAATTCCTCAACCAAAAACGCCGAGGCCGCTCCGGAGACCGGCCCTCCAAAACCGGCAGCCCAAGACCGGCAACTGTTCTGAATTGGGCGAGACCGATCTGGACCCGGCATGAATTCGCGCATCGGAAGGCCTGGGACACGGATGACCGACTTCATCAACGGACCTGGAGAAACACGCGCATCTGAAATAGAAAAAGGAAAAGGGACACTTGCCCCTTTTCCTTCCCTAAATCAAAGAAGAAATATCAAAAACCACGCTTGAGTGAGCGTAGCACACCTGGAGTGATTGTACAAGCTCAGGCAATCCCTATTTAATTTCGACGGTTGCCCCAGCGTCCTCGAACTTCTTCTTAATTTCCGCAGCCTCTTCCTTCGTGATAGCTTCCTTAACGGCCTTGGGAACGCCCTCAACCAGATCCTTGGCTTCCTTGAGGCCGAGGCTGGTGACTTCGCGGACCACTTTGATCACGTTGATCTTCTTGTCGCCGAAGGAGGTAAGAACCACGTCGAACTCGGTTTGCTCTTCTTCAGCAGCTGCAGCGCCGGCTCCGGCGCCACCGGCCATGACGGCAACCGGTGCAGCCGCGGCTGCACTGATTCCAAACTTCTCTTCCAGGTCCTTCACTAAATCATTAATCTCAAGGATCGAGGCCTGCTCGATCCAGCCCAGGACATCTTCACGACTGATCGCCATTGTTCATTACTCCTTGCAACGATATAGAGATAAAAAGGCTTTTCACTGCTGATTCTTCTTGGCCAACTCATTAAGCACGATGGCCAAGTTCCTGACCGGAGACTGGAGAGCCGACGCCAACCGGGTAAGCGGCGCGTTCAACATGAACAGCAGCCTGGAAAGCAATTCTTCCCGGGACGGCATCTCCGCCAGCGACTCCACCTGCGCCTGGTCAATCGGCCGCCCCTCGAGGATTGCCGCCTTGAACGACATGCCGGGATGGGTCTTTACGAAATCCTTCAGAATCTTCGCCAGCGACACCGGATCTTTCGACGTGCAGGCAACCGCAGTGGGCCCGGTAAACTGCTCCTTGAGTCCCCCTACCGGAGTCCCCTCGGCAGCCCGGATAGCCAGGGTGTTCTTGACCACCTCATAGCTGCCTTCGCTGTCACGAATCTTTTGTCGCAGGTCGGTGATATCCGGGACGTCGACCCCGTTAAAGCTGAGCACAATAACGTTTCCGCTCTCGGAGAAGCTCTTGTGCATGCTCTCGATAAGCTCTGTCTTTTCAGCCCTGTTCATAATCCGGAGCTCCTACTTCGCACCCAACTGGGCAACATCTAAACGAATACCGGGGCCCATCGTCGAGCTGATTGAAACACTTCGAACGTAACGACCCTTGGCAGCGGAAGGCTTCGCACGAAGGACCGCGTCAATCAGACTCCGTGCATTCTGCACCAACTTTTCCTTGGGGAAAGACAGCTTGCCGAAGGGGGCATGAATAACGCCGTTCTTATCTACCCGAAATTCGACTTTTCCGGCCTTGATGTCTTCGATCGCCTCCTTGACGTTGAAGGTCACGGTACCCGTCTTCGGGTTCGGCATCAGACCCCTCGGCCCCAGGATCCGTCCCAGCTTTCCTACCAGCTTCATCATGTCGGGCGTCGCCACCATGGCATCGAAGGCGGTCCAACCCTCCTGGATCTTTTCGACGATGTCTTCCCCGCCGGAGAAGTCGGCTCCTGCCTCCTCGGCTTCTTTCATCTTCTCGCCCGAGGCGACCACGCAGACGCGCACCGATTTACCCAGACCATTGGGAAGCACAACGGTTCCCCTCACCATCTGGTCGGCGTGCTTCGGATCAACGCCCAGATTCATCGCGATTTCGGCAGTCTCGTCGAATTTGGCAAACTTGACGGAAACCATCAGGTCGATGGCATCTTCCAGCGCATAATCCGACGGCTCTACCCGATTCTCAGCTTCTACAAATTTCTTGCCCGCCATAATCCGTTATTCCTTGAGCTCGATTCCCATGCTTCGAGCAGTCCCGGCAATGATCTTCACCGCAGCCTCAAGGCTCGCCGCGTTCAAATCCGGCATCTTCAGCTTGGCGATTTCCTCAACCTGCTTCATGTCCACCTTCGCCACCTTGGTCTTGTTCGGCTCCGCCGACCCCTTGGCGATACTGGCAGCCCTTTTCAGCAGAACGGCCGCGGGAGGCGTCTTGGTGATGAACGAGTAACTGCGGTCCTGATAGACCGTGATCACCACCGGAATAATCAGGCCCTCCTGCCCCTGGGTCTTCGCATTGAAGGCCTTGCAGAAATCCATGATGTTCACGCCATGCTGACCAAGCGCAGGCCCCACAGGAGGCGCCGGTGTCGCCTTCCCCGCAGGAATCTGCAGCTTAATCATGCCAATTACCTTTTTTGCCATTTATTCACTCCCGCAAGAGCCATTGCTCCCGGAACGCCCGAAAGGGCCGCTAGACCTTCTCGACCTGAACAAACTCGAGTTCGACCGGTGTGGCACGGCCAAAAATCGTAACCATCACCTTCACGGTGCTGCGTTCCAGGTTCACATCCTCAACCACACCCGTAAAGTTTGAGAAGGGCCCGTCAATGATCTTCACCGTTTCGCCCCGCTCAAACATGAACTTGGGCTTCGGCTTCTCGCCGACGCTCGAGACACGATGAACGACCTGGTTCACTTCCTCTTCCGTCAGCGGGGTCGGCTGATTCCCCTGACTGACGAATCCGCTGACCTTCGGCGTATTCCGCACCAGGTGCCAGGTATCGTCGTTCAGCTCCATTTCAACCAGGATGTAGCCGGGAAAGAAGAGCTTGGAGGTGACGACCTTCTTGCCTCCCTTCATTTCCACCACATCCTCGGTCGGTATCAGGATCTGACCGATCTTGTCCTGCAGCCCGTAGACCTGGACTCGATTCATCAACCCCTCGGCCACTTTTCGCTCGTAGCCCGAGTAGGTGTGGATGATGTACCATTTTTTCTGCGACGACCCGCCGGCAGCCTTCTCAGAAATGATTACCTCTCCTTAGCAAAAGCCCGATTCTAACTCGTGGAAAGAACGCCCTGCCCCTACAAAAAGAACTTAAAAATTCTATTGATCGTGACCTGAAGTATCGAATCCACCACAAACAAATAGAGACCGAAAAAGATAACACTGACGATAACAACAACCGTCGTGCCGTAGACCTCTTTCTTGCTCGGCCAGGTGACCTTCTTCAACTCAGACCGCACCTCACTTGTAAAGGTGGCAATCCTTCCGGGTAACGCTTGCAATTTCTCCAACATCAGGACAATCCAGCCAACTGAAAAAAAGTGGCAGGCCAGGAGGGACTTGAACCCCCAACCGCCGGTTTTGGAGACCGATGCTCTGCCAATTGAGCTACTGGCCTACACCAACCCGCCTACGCAATAATCTCAGTGATGGTCCCGGCACCGACCGTCCGCCCGCCTTCGCGGATTGCGAACCGCAACCCCTTCTCCATGGCGATCGGCGTGATCAAGTCCACCTCGATCGACACGTTGTCGCCCGGCATCACCATCTCTGTCCCTTCCGGCAGTTTCACGTTCCCCGTGACGTCCGTCGTCCGGAAGTAAAACTGCGGCCGGTACCCCGTAAAGAACGGCGTGTGCCGCCCTCCTTCTTCCTTCGTCAAAATGTAGGCTTCCGCCTTGAAGTTCGTGTGCGGCGTGATCGATCCCGGAGCCGCGATCACCTGCCCGCGCTCCACGTCGTCCTTGTCCGTTCCCCGCAGCAGCAACCCGACGTTGTCTCCCGCCTGCCCTTCATCCAGCAGCTTGCGGAACATCTCCACGCCCGTCACCACTTTCTTCATCGTCGGACGGATTCCCACGATCTCGATCTCTTCGCCCGTGTGCACCTTCCCGCGCTCGACTCGGCCCGTCACCACCGTCCCACGTCCACTGATCGAGAAAATGTCCTCGATCGGCATCAGGAACGCCTTGTCCACGTCACGCTCCGGCACCGGAATGTACGTGTCGGCCGCAGCCATCAGTTCCAGGATCGACGCCTGCGCCGCTTCATCCCCCTCCATCGCCTTCAATGCGCTGCCCCGGATCACCGGAATGTCGTCCCCGGGAAACTCGTAGACCGACAGCAACTCCCGCACTTCCAGCTCCACCAGGTCGAGCAGTTCCGGGTCGTCCACCATGTCCGTCTTATTCAAAAACACCACAATGTACGGAACCCCCACCTGCCGCGCCAGCAGAATGTGCTCCCGCGTCTGCGGCATCGGCCCGTCCGCCGCGCTGACCACCAGGATCGCGCCGTCCATCTGCGCCGCTCCCGTGATCATGTTCTTCACGTAGTCCGCATGGCCCGGGCAGTCCACGTGCGCATAGTGCCGCGCCTTCGTCTCGTACTCCACGTGCGCCGTCGCGATCGTGATCCCCCGCGCCCTCTCCTCAGGCGCGTTGTCAATCGAATCGAACGACCGCACCTTGATCCTCGGGTCCGCTTTCGCCAGCACCATCGTGATCGCAGACGTCAACGTCGTCTTCCCATGGTCCACATGCCCGATCGTACCGATGTTGAGGTGCGGCTTCGTCCGCTCGAATTTCTCCCTTGCCATAACGTCTCCTCTTCAGCGTGTTTAGCAAAAACAAATGGAGCCCACGATCAGGATTGAACTGATGACCTCTTCCTTACCAAGGAAGTGCTCTACCACTGAGCTACGTGGGCTCGCTTTATGCTTAACTACCTCTTGAATCTATAACCTGTTGAACTCGGCCCAAGGAACCGTAGCGGGCATCCCAAGTTGGAGCGGGAGACGGGACTCGAACCCGCGACCAATAGCTTGGAAGGCTATGACTCTACCAGCTGAGTTACTCCCGCACCCTGACCATTCTTCTTCGAAAACCGTAATTATCCCCAAAACATTCCTTCAAAGCAAGCCACGAAGCGCAATCACAGCCCGCCTCCGACGCGCGCCGCCCCAGATAACCGGAGCATCCACGGGAAGAAATTTGGAGGGGGTAGGATTCGAACCTACGTAGACTGACGTCAACGGGTTTACAGCCCGCCGCATTTGACCGCTCTGCCACCCCTCCCCAGTATGGGATACCACTTCATCAGGAACAGAGGCTGCAATCTGGAATGCACACCGCAACCGTCTCTCCCCGAAATTGGGAGGCCACATATTACCACAGAAGATCACCGTGGCAAATCAACGCCGAGAGAGTGGAGCTGCGAAGGGACTTGAACCTGCAAACGAAGAAATTGAGTGGCCGTCAGGGCACTCCGAGTCCGCGAACATCAGGGTTTCAGCGACCTGAACCGGTAGGCGGCGCGAGATGAGAGGATGGCGGAAGGCAGATCTTTGAGATGAACACCGTACCACCCGAGCACCGGCTGTCCCCCGGGTAGCCTCATCCGTGTGCTTCGACTCGGCCGAATCGATTTACTGAGAAAACGTGTGGGGATGGGCCATCTCGACTGCCTCGCTAATCCAACGTTGCAATGGTGCCGATACAGTAATTGCCTGACGTTGCATGCGGAGTTCATCACCTCGGTCGGCAATGTTGGATTTTGGAGCCGTGAACCTGAAATGGCCGACGCTCTTCGACTGACGCCTGATCCAACCCGTCGTGATGGAACCCGATGCGGTTTCGCCACGTCGCAACCTCGACGCCCATGAATTCACCAGAAGACACCAAAGGAAACACCGACTGCCTGTCATCGATTGAACGCCTTCTCGTCCTCGAAAAGGCAGTAAATGCCACCCGTGAAATGATCATGATTACCGATCGCAACGGGCGGATAATCTTTGTCAACGACAGCTTCGTATCCACGACAGGCTTCCCGAGGGAAGAGGCAATCGGCCAGTCCCCGAAAATTCTTCAGTCAGGCCATCACAGCCGCCAATTCTACGCCCGTCTCTGGAGTGTGATCTTGTCCGGGGGAACTTGGGAAGGTGATGTTATCAACCGCCGCCGTAATGGATCCGTTTATCCCGAACGGATGCGTATCACACCAGTGCTGGATGGCCACGGGCGAATTGGGCAATTCGTCGCGATCAAGCAAGACGTCAGCGCCCGACGAGAGGCTGAATCCCGGGACGAATCCGCCCGACTCTACTTCGAGAAACTGGTCGACACAATTCCACTACCAGTCTTCGCGAAGGATCCTTTCGGCGCCTACACTTTCTGCAACGCCAAATTCGAGGAACTGGTCGGCACGCCAAAGGACAAGATCATCGGGTGTACAGTCCAGCAGTTTGCTGACCCTGAACATGCCAAGCGGCACATGGAATCGGATGAGTTGTTGCTTACCTATGGCGGGAGCCAGATGTATGAGGTCCCGTTTGTCGCCAGCGACGGTACAACTCAGTACTTCCGTTTCTACAAGTCCACCGTTCGAGGTGAATCGAACGAGATAATGGGTTTGGTCGGCGTCGTCGATTCCAACCCGCAGGATGCCGGTTCAGATCGGACGGATGAACGGGAGGCGGCCCGATCCATTCGGTCAGTCGAAGAAGTGATCAGCTTCTTGAACCATGAAATTCAAACTCCGCTCGCAGGCATTCGAACGACTGCCGAGGTCCTGCAGCGGGCGAAAACTTCAGCCCAAAAGCACATGGACTTGTGCAGGCTGATTGGTGACGAGAGCCAGAAGCTGAGCCGAACCGTCTTAAATGCGCTCCAGGTTGCCCAAATCATAAAAGGATCCTTCCCCTGGAACTGGCAAGTGGTCGGACTGTCAGAATTGTGTGAAGGAGTCGCGAAGCCTTTTGGCGACACGATAGACGAGGAGCAGCATATCCATTTCAAGTACTCAATGCCCCAAGATCCAGTGACCATTTGCGGTGACGCGGAGTCGCTCGCTCGGATGCTCAACCTGCTGCTTGAAAACGCGCTGCGGTATACCGGTAAAGGGTCTGTCTGCTTCTCCCTTGACCTCGTTGAACGAGGCGAGGAACTCGCTGCACGAATCGAGATTCAGGACAGCGGACCGGGCATCCATCCAAAGATCCTTCAAAAGCTCGATCAGCCCTTCTCTCTTTCGGCCGGGCTCTTGGGCGGAGTTCAAGCCGAGGGATCCGGCCTGGGCCTTACGCTATCCAAAAAGATTATTCGAGCCCATGGTGGATTCTGGGAGATCCATTCCGATTCGCAGTCTGGGACTTCCATCCGAATATACTTGCCGCTTGACCAGAAAGCTCCAGTGAAGGAGGCCAACTGATGTCCAAGGAGCTTTCGCAGATTGAGATAATTGTGGCTGACGATCTGCCGGTGCTCCGTGAACCGCTCGCGGCGGCCCTCAGTCAAGTGGGCTATCAAGTGCGAACCGCAGAAGACGGGAATGAGACTCTGCGATTGGTAGAGGAGCGCAAACCCGACCTCATCCTCCTCGACCTCGGAATGCCTGGTAAAGACGGAATCGCCTGTCTTCGAGAACTGCGTCAATGCTATAGCTGCCAGGAGCTTCCCGTGATCGTGCTGACGGCACACTCAGAACGGAATTTGGTGCAGAGTGTCGTCGGACTGGGAGTGAACGATTTCTTTCTGAAGTCCTCTTTCTCCCTTCCTGTTCTCCTCGAGAAGATTGCGTCGGCAATCGACATCCCCTCACCGACGAACACTCCGGCAGAGCAGCGTTCGGAACCGAATTCAAGCACGGGAATGATTACCTCACCGCCGCAGAGTCAAAGGCAGGAACCAGAGATCAGGCCCACCAAGCCTCGGCCCCTCCAATCGCCAAAGCCCCAGAATCGACGACAAGTTTCCCTGTCAGATCTCGGCCCGCTCCTCAGCCGTGACGAGCTCGCCGCAAGAATCAAACATCTGCGCGAACTGAAGGGCTTCAGTCCTGCGGTGGCTCACCTTTTGCGCACCATCGATGACCCCTCCGCCGCCATGGACCAAATCGTTGAAGCAGCGGGTTTGGATCAGGCGCTGGCAACGCGTTTCCTCTGGCTAGCCAACTCGGCCGCCTTTTCCCGAGGTGCGCCGGTCACTTCTCTCCGTAAGGCCATCGTGAGGATCGGAACGGGGAAACTACGTGAAGCGGCCGTTTCGATCGGAATTCTGGAGCGATTTGGGGAGGGATCGGACGAACTGATCCATTACGGACGATTCTGGGAGCATAGCATCAGTGTCGCAGCGGCGGCCGCCGAAATTGTACATGCGAGTCCAATGACCAAAGAACTGGAGCCCGATATCGCGTTTACGACCGGGCTCATGCACGATATCGGCCGTCTGATGCTGATCGAGGAGTTGGGTGACCTCTACGCTCAGGTCATTCAGGCAGCCCGGGATCTGTCGATACCGCTGCATCAGGCCGAGGCAAAACTTCTGCTCCTCAACCATGCCAAAGCCGCTGAAGAACCTCTCTTTCAGTGGCGATTTTCGGCAAAGATCATTCGGCCGATTACGCTTCATCACTTGCCGGTGGCTTCGATTCGAGCTCTTCAGGGGCCGGACCGGTATTCGGTAATGGTACTTGTTCTCGCTAATACTCTGGCGCAAAGTCTCATCCTCGGGGAAAGCGGTGAGGATACAATCGAAGAAGCCCTGCCTCTGGCCGACGATCTGGCCCTCCCCGCTGACTGCCTGAGCCAGATTGAGCTCCGGATCAAGGAGTCGTGGAGAGACCTCCGGACCGTTGTTGTTATGAAGTCATGGAAAGACTGGCCCGATCGGGCCAGCATCCTCAGGAACCGTCTTGCGTCCAACATACACCCCCGGTTCCTTCAGTTAGATTCCTCGTCGCTTGCGGGTGACTTCTTCCGGCAACTCCTGATCCCCTATCCCGATGAAGCCGTCAATTCGTGGATTGTCCGAGCCGACAGCCAGTTCGAGGCCAGGGAACTCTGGTCTCAGATGAAGGCATTCGAGGAAAAGAGAAATCCGCCTGATCCACTGCCAACTGTGTTACTGTCAGGCGAGGGTGTGGATTCACCTCGACAAGGCGCAAGGCTCGTCACTGTTCTGAAGAAGCCTTATTGCATGGAATCGGTCATCGATTCGCTGATCAGCCTGCAGTAGCTTGTTCTTGGAGTTACGCCTTCCTCCAATCACTCCTCACTCCGACTCCGTCAAGAGCCCGCTACGGAGCCCACGCCGGAACAGAGTCCGAGCGAGGATTCTCTTTTCCGGAGCGCTCATAATCGTCGGGCTCAACCGCTCCGAAGGATGTCGGGATGACCTACGACACGAGGCGAGTTCTCAAGGTTTCCATCGGCTACGCAATTGTCGGAAGCTTATGGGTCTTCTTTTCGAACCTCCTGATCTCGACATTTCTCGAATCAGAGGCCCAAATTTCCTTAGTGCAGGCGCTCAAAGGCTGGTTCTACGTCGCTGGGACCGCCCTGGTGCTGGCGTTTTGGTACAGCCGGCTCTTGAATCGAAAGACCCGGCTAAAGTTGGCTCTTACTGAGACTCAAAACGAATCGGAGTCACAAGCACACCAGCACAAGAAGACCGCTCAACTCCTGGAGACCATTCTCGACAGAGTCCCCGCCATGATTTCGTTGGTGGATGCCCGCGGCAGACTCCTCTGGGTGAATCAATGCTGGGAACGGACCTTCGGATGGATGCGGAATGAGTTAGACTCAATTGATCTCCTGTCGGAACTGTATCCTGATCCTGCCTATCGTCTCGTTATCCAAAAGTTTAGCCAAGAAGCCCAGGGTGAATGGCGGGAGGTACGCCCATGTAACAGAGCGGGTCGAAGGTTGATCGTCGAGTACATGAATCTCGAGTTGGAAGATGGCACCAATCTTGGGATCGGACGAGATATCACGGAACGCAAGCGTGGCCGTACATTGCGCGATCAGCTCTTCAACCACTCCTTGGACCTGATGGTGGTGATTGGATTTGAGGACCGACTGCACGAATCGAACCCCGCCTGGGAAAAGGTTCTCGGGTGGGAGCGGGATGACCTGGCAGAAAAGTCGTGGCTTTCACTGGTCCACCCGGAGGATCTATCTCGAACTCGTGAGTCAATGAGGGATCTTCGCCTTGGCATGCCGGTAGTCCGGCTTGAGAATCGTTACCGGCACAAGAACGGAAGCTATCGGACCATTGTCTGGAATTCCTTTCCGCTCATCGACGAAAAACTCATCGTGGGGGTTGGCCGAGATATCAGTGAATTGAAACATCAAGAGGCTCTTCATCGACAAATTTTTGAAGGTTCGCTCGATATGGTTTGCATCGTGGGAATGGATGGCTATTTCCGGGAGTTGAATCCGGCCTGGGAGAGCGTGCTGGGATGGACCCACAGGGAACTGCTTTCCCAACCCTGGATTCATGTCTTCCACCCCGGTGATCACCAACCAATCTCGAGAGAGTACGATCGTCTAAAGGCAGGCGCACCCTTGTCTCACTTCGAATGCCGGGCCCGTTGCAAGGATGGAAGTATTCGTGTAATCGCCCTCACTGCGTTCTCGCTCGTCCCGGAAGAATTGATCTTTCTCGTCGCGAGAGATCTCACACAGGAGAAGGAACTCGAGTCCGAGCTGTTCCAGGCACAGAAGATGGAAAGCCTTGCTCAACTGGCGGGAAGCGTTGCCCATGACTTCAACAACCTGCTTGCGGCGATCATGGCTCACGCTCAACTGGCCGACCTCAACGCCTCAAAAGGGAATTCAATTCACGGATCGCTCGAAGAAATCACGGCGGTGGCAGGCCGCGCAGCCCGACTGATTGACCGACTGATGGTTTTCGGCCGCAAACAACAGGTCGTCACCGACAGTTGCGAGGTGAACCAAGTCATTGAAGAACTGGCGCCGCTCATTCGTTCACTTGTTCAGGAAACGATTCGCCTTGAGATTGACCTGAGTCCGGAGGTTCGATCGGTAAGAATTGACCGCACGCAGCTTGAGCAGGTGCTCATGAATCTTTGCGTAAATGCCAAGGATGCCATGCCTGCTGGTGGCAGGTTGAACGTCAGCACTCGACTACGTCCGGAACCGTGTGCCAAAGGGGGTTCTTTGGCCGGGGGCCAGGGCTTTGTGGAACTCACCGTCTCCGACACGGGATGCGGGATTCCAGAAGAATTTGAAGAAAAAATCTTCGAACCATTCTTCACCACGAAAGAGGAAGGAAAAGGGACCGGACTGGGTCTGGCAACCGTCTACGGAATTGTCCGGTCTGCTGCCGGTGAAATTCATGTCGACAGTCGAGTCGGCGACGGTACGACCTTCGTCATTCGCCTTCCAGAGTGTAATGGAGAAAAGAGCCAAGTGGAAAGGTGCAATCAAGGGTTGACGGCAGGAACGGAAACAATCTTGCTGGTGGAGGACGATTTGCTCCTTCGCCGGGCGGTCAGTCGCCTGGCCTCTTCGCTCGGGTATAAAATCCTTGAGGCCGGGAGCGGCGAAGAGGCTCTCGAAATTGCGAAGTCGCACACTGGCCCAATCGACCTTATGCTGTCGGATGTGATGATGCCAGGGCTCACTGGCCCCGTACTTGCCGAACGCTTTGTGGAGATATTTCCTTCGGGCAAGGTCATCCTTATGACGGGGTACGCCGAAGAGACACTCGCGAATATGCTGACGCGGAGGCAAAGGCGACAGCTTCTTCGGAAGCCGTTCGACCAGGCAACTCTTGCCGAATCACTCCGTGCAGAATTGGACAGCACGTAGGGCTCCCCCTGGTGGTGGGATTTCGGCCCAGTCAGAACTCACATGGAACCTGGCCCACGTAAAGAAGGGAGTTGAACGCTCGACGAACGTCGGACTGCATCAACCCCATTCATCAACACGCGTTTGGCAAACACCCAAGGCAGCTGAAGAGAACTGACTCACCTTTGCTGCCCGCTTCTCTGGCTGCGGCCGGCTGGATCCATTCTTCTCACCGTCTCCTGCACCAAGACGTCTCCCGTAGAGTGCTCCCTCGATATCTTTGAGTAGCTCCGGGAGTGAGAACTCAGACTTCACATAGTAGGCGGCCACGGACAGTTGCCGAACAGCACGCCTCACGAGAGGATCCTTATGGCCGGTGAGCACGAATATCGGACAAATATTCTGTGGGTACTGTTCACGGATTTCACGCAGACAGGTGATCCCGTCAGTCCCTTCGAGCGACAAGTCGAGCAAGAGCAAGTCAGGAGATTCAACTGCAAAATGCGCCAGGACCTCTTCACCCGACTTTGCGGTCATCACCCGGTACCCTGTCTCCCTGAGGGACTGAGCAAGAGCGTCCTGGAACGTCACAAGATCTTCGGCGACCAGTATCGTCTTCCTGTCGGGCTGCAACTGAATGGTCCTTTCGGTAGCTTTACAATCCAAAGAATTTATCGGCAAAAATCCAGTTCTCATTAAACCGGCACAGTGGGGAAGCCTTCGATTGGTCTTCTCTTGGATTTGCTTGAGCCGCACGAAATACGTGGCAAACTCGGACTGGGAGTGAAAAGAAACCTGGGTGCAGCGATCGCTCAGAGGTTGAAGTGAACGACCTGATTCGCCGGAAGAGTCACGAGGCGATTACTTGCTGCCCATCTGTTACCCAAGAAGCCGGAGCAGACAATACCGCGCAGCACGATTCTCGTAACACACTGATTTCACTGGAGCTGGCGAAGGGAATTGAACCCCCAACCTTCTGATTACAAATCAGATGCTCTACCAATTGAGCTACGCCAGCTCGCGATGCCTCATTTTACGCGATTCGGCCTGTTGCCGCCAACTGGTCAGAAGTCCTTCCAGGCCAGCGTTCGGGCGGTGATTCGGTAGCGCCAGAGGAGGCGGATGAAGTCGCGGTCGGAGAGGACCCGGCGGCGCCTGATCTTTCGTCGCTTCGCCAGCATTTTCGGCAGTCCCAGCAGACCGTCCCGGAAGGCTCGCAGGATCGCCCCCGCCAGCACCCAGGCCGAACGCTCCCTCCGAAAGTTGCCGGCGGCCCCCCGGCCGGAGGAAAAGGCGGCCAGGTTCCAGGCCCACCGATAGACAGTGAAGAACGGGTTGGCGAGAAGCAGCACCCAGGGAAAGGTCTTGATCGCCAGCCAGGCGCGGTTGCGCTCGACCAGGTAGATCTTCTCCGGAGAGAACCTCCCCGAGGTCGCCGAATGGCGGTGATAGACGAGGGCGCCGGGACAATAGACGCACTCCCAGCCCAGGAGCCGGGCACGCAGCCCGAGATCAGCATCGTCGGCATAGGCGAAAAAGTCTTCGTCGAACCCCTCCACCTGGGAAATCAGTTCCCGCCGGTAGATGGCGGCGCAACCGTCCGGGAAGAGCGCTTCTTCCTCCCTCCCAAACGCCTCCGAATCGGTTTCCCCGGTTCCCCGACCCCGGTTCTGCCCGTCCCAGAAAATCAGGTGGCCGGCCTTGTCGATGACCTCGCTCTGGTAGAAGAGGATTCGGCTCGCACACATCCCCGCGCGGGGATGTTTCTTCAGGGTGGCAAGCATCGACGAAATCCAGTCCGGTTCGGCAATCGCGTCGTTGTTGATCAGCGCAACCCAGTCCCCGCTGCACTCCCGAAATCCACGGTTGCAGCCACCTGCAAAGCCGAAATTTCGGGGCAGCTCAACCAGGTGAACCCGGGGATCCTTCAGTCGCCGAACGACGTCGCGGCTGCCGTCGGTCGAGCCGTTGTCCACCACGACCACCTCGATCGCAGGGTAGTCCTGGAGCAGCACCGAGTTTATACACTCCCGGAGGAGATCAGCCCGGTCATGATTGACGATCAGGACGGAGACCAGCCCCTCACCATTCATGTGCCGACTTCCTAAGCGTCCCAGGTGGCATGCACCATGATTGTCCCGCCCCGGCCGAGCTTAGCTTCGAGCCAGGCCAGGGGTTGTGCGAACTGGACGAGTCCGAAGTAGACTCCCCCTCGTAGAAGCTGAAGGGACGGGTCCCTGCCGTTTCGCGCCCGAGCGAGAATCCGCGACGACATCGGGTCGAGGGCCGGAACCAGGCTGGAGACCATTGCCGCGGCGTTGTCCCGGAGCGAATAGCGCCGAACCCGCCGGATTCTGAAGCCGGCCCGCCCCAGCACCGCCAGCAGAGCGTACTCGGTGAAATTGTTCAGGTGACGGGGGCAATCCAGGCCGTACCACCGCCGGCCGAACAGCCGTGCCTGATAGCTCGACCGGTTCGGTACCTGGACGACCAGGTGTCCCGGCTTCCTGAGCAGTTTCTGGATTCTACGGAGATATTTGAACGGCTCCGGGACATGTTCCAGGACATGGAACAGCGTGATCAGGTCGAACTGACGACCCTGCTCGATCAGCAGGTTTTCGTCACCACAGGTTACCGAGTCGACTCCGCCGTCGTGGGCGACCCGGACAGCCTCCGGGGAACTCTCCAATCCGGCGGCCTGGAATCCTTCCCTCCCGGCAAGAGAGACGAAGAGGCCGGTACCGCATCCAATATCCAGCAGTGAAAACGCGTTCGAAGCGGGAAACCAGTGGCGGATGGTCCGGACGTGATCGTGCTTCACCATCCACTCCCGATAGCGGCGCTCGAACTGGGCCCCTATTCCGGTTCCCGGGCGCCACCAATAGCCCTCGGGATAAAAGCTCGGCAGCCTCGACAGGACGGCTGAAGCGTCCTGGAATAGCAGCCCGCACCCGGTGCACTCGAAAAGAGGAAAGGTCTCCTCGGTGGTTCCGAAGAAACGATCTCCCAGTGCCCAAAGCTGGCGGCAGTCAGGATGCTCACAGACCGGACAAATCATCGAATTCACCTCTCCAGGGTCTGGGTTTGAACGCCCCGCCGCCGGCTGCCCTGCAGCCGTTTACGGAAGAGAAAGAGCAAGTTGCGCCACCCGTCTCGCCAGGGCCGCAACTTCTTCTCCCCGGCACGGTTGGAGTAACGAATCGGGATTTCCCTGAAACCGATGTCGGGTTTGAGCATGGCCTCGAGCTTGATTTCTTCCGAGAAGGCCATCCCGTCGCTCACCAGGTCCATTTTCGAGAGCGTATCCTTGAAGAATATCCACATCCCTGACTGTGAATCCCTCACCCAGCGCAGGAAGAGCATCGAGGTCGCGAGACTGAGCAGGCGGTTACCCCAGAGGTTGATCCGCGACATGGACTCGGGGTCGGTGATCGGAAATCGGGAGGCAGAAACGAACCCCACTCGCGAATGGAGTAGCGCTTCAACGAGGTAGGACAGGGCATCGACGGGATAGGAGTGGTCCCCGTCGAGCGTCACAATGATGTCCCCTTTTGCATGAAACAGGCCGGTCTTGTAGGCCCGGCCGTATCCGCGAACATTCTCGTGGATCACCCGGGCACCCAGCTGCCGGGCGATATCCGCTGTCCCGTCGGTTGAGTCGTTGTCCACGACGATTACTTCGTCGACGAAATCCGGAATCCGGGAGAGTACTTTCCCGATGCCCTGTGCTTCATTCAGACAGGGGATCACAACGGTAATTTCGTTACCCTTGTACATTCAGACCACTCAACTTCGCCATCACTGCCACGATCGCCATCAAAACGTTTAGTTGACCCGCTTCACCGTGACTCCTGTCCGGCTCAGGGCACTGCGACTCCTGGTCCCCCATTCGCCCCACGGGTCCAACTCGAGGACCTTTTCAAAGGCGGCCCTGGCCGGGGAATTCTGTCCGGCCCGAAGAAGCGACTGCCCCAGATTATAAAAGTTCTGCGCGGTCGGCGAGAGGCTGACCAATTGCCGGTAGGCCTGGGCTGCCTCCGGATACCGGCCCGACTCCTGGTAGGCCTGGGCCAACTGCTGCCAGCTCTCGACGGTCGCCTTTGATTGCAGCGCTCTCTTGAACAGAGGTATTGCCCGATCGTAACGACCGAGTTTCGACAGCGTGTATCCCATCCAATAGTTGCCCCCGGGTTCCGCAGGAAACTGGGACACGTAACGACGCAGGTAATCAAGGCCTTCCGCATAGGAGCCGGCATCCACGTAAAGCAGGCCGAAGTTGTACCAGATCCGCTGCACGTCAAGGCGTCGATCGGGAAGTGCCAGCGCCTTGCGGTACAGGTCGGCGGCCTGGCGCCGGGATTCTGCCGCCTGCTCGTTGCGGCCGCGGCCGTCCAGGATCAACGCGAGTTCCTTGTAGGTGTTGCCCAGGTTGCTGTAAGTAAACGGGTTGTTGTCTTCCAGTTCCAGGGCCTTGTTGAAGAAGTCCTGGGCTTCGAACTGGAGCTGCTCCGCCCGGGCCATGTCTCCCGACTGCCGGGCGTGTTGAGCCATCGTGTAGTACATGGCCCCCAGGTTGCTGTAGGGAAGTGCGCGATCAGGGGAGAGTTCGGCGCTCTTGCGAGTCAGCCGGATTCCCTCCTCGAAACGACCGGCATTGAAATACACCTGTCCCAAATTAGCGTTAGCCCGGTAAGATGCGGGAGCCTTCCGCAAGGTCGCTTCCCAGAGCGTCTGCTTGTCCTTCCAGTCCCCGTTGCGGTCGATGACCATCACACCGAACACGCACGACAGCGCAAGGATGACGACCATTGCCGCCGTTCTTGCTGCCTGGTTCCGTTTCAGGTGAAGGAGAAAGCCCGAAAGCACCAGGGAAGCTCCGATCATCGGGACATACAGGAAGTGATCCGCAGCGAGCTCATGAAACGGAATGAACTGGAGCACGGGCGCGATGGCCGCACCAAACCAGAGCATCCCGACCGACACCAGGGGCAGCTTCCGAAAAAGCCATACCGCAACGACTCCAAAGGCGATCATTCCGAGGCCGGATGCCAGCGTGGCCGGCTCCAGCAATCCGGTCGAAACCGGGAAAACACCGCCGAGATAGTCGGCAAGGAGCGGATAGGGGAAGAGCACCATCTTCACGTAGTGGACGAAGAGCTTGAAACCGGTTCCCAGATCGGCACCCAGGGTTCCCCCCCAGTACCCCTCCATCCGGCTTGCCTTGGCAACGAACAGCGCGTAGGCAAGTCCCACCGCCGCGAGCAGGGCGAAAACCGCGTAGAGAATCGGCGCAGACTTCACGGCGCGTATCGCTGCCCTCCAGAGCGGAACTCGCTCCCGGGATTCCCGCACCTCCCGGTCCCCCTCTCTGAGCGCGTCCACGAGGAGCAGCAGGACGGGAAAGACAATGGCAACTTCCTTCGAAAAGAGGGCGAGAAAGAAGCAGCCGGCCGCTGCCACCGCGGGCAGGTAGGCCTTTCCCGCATGTTCCCGGTAGGATCGGTAACAGAGCAGCGCGAGCATCATGAAAAGGGCGGCAAGCAGGTCCTTGCGCCCGGAGATATAGGCAACTGCAGCCGTCTGAACCGGATGAATCGCGAAGAAGAGGGTCGCAAGGCCGGTTGCAAACCCCGAACCGGCCGTAAGCCACCACAGCAACCGGTACAGCACAAAGACGTTTGCGGCGTGCAGCAGAATGCTGAACAAGTGGTATCCGAACGGGTTCTCTCCCCCATCAGGAAGTTGAGTGCATAGGTCAGCGTCCGTACCGGCCGGTACCCGGAGTCAAACACGATCCCCCACCAGTCGAGACCTCGGATTTGGGGGTTCTGCAAAATCAGGGTTACGTCGTCAAAGACAAAGTCGTTGCCCAGGGTGTTGACGTAGAGCAACACCGAGAGGAAAGCCAGGCCGGCAGCCACCCAGTAATTCGGACTCAACACGACGGGTGATTGCTTCCGCGCCGACCTGGATGTTCTAGCGGTTCGTGCCATGGTTATCTTCCGGGTTGTTCAGCTCGAGAACCAGATCCTCGATCGAAGAAACGACCTGTCCCCAGGTAAGGCGTTCACGAAAGGAGACGATATTTCGGCGAAATTCCGCCTTTCTGTTTTCGGAGAAGTATTGCCGGATCTTTCCAGCAAGAGCATCCGGATCGTCGGGGGGAACCAGGTAACCGGTTTCTCCCTGACGAACGACTTCCGCAAGCCCTCCCACCTGGGTCGCAACGACCGGGACCTCAAACTGGTAGGCGACCGACACCACCCCACTCTGAGTCGCCTCTCGATAGGGCAGGACTACCAGGTCCGCAGCCCTGAACAGCGCCGGGACCTCCTCGTTCGGAATGTAGTGGTCCTTCCAGACCAGGAAGTCGTCCAAGCCGAGGCGCTGCGCGAGTCGATAATAGGGGGCAGGGTCAACATAAAATTCCCCGGCAATCACGGCTTTGAATCGCATCGATTTCCGGAGAACCGCCAAACCCTCCAGGAGGGTCTTCAACCCCTTGTAGCGGCGGATCGTTCCGAAAAAGAGGAGTGTCGGTTCGCCCGAAGGCGACGCCAGGAGATCATTCGGGCAGGTGTCCCACTTCCCGTAGAAATCGTAGAGCGGGTGGTAAATCTTTCGGATCAGTCCGCCGGGATTCAAACGCCTGACCGCCGGAATCATCTGGTCCGCATGGACCAGGAACCCGTCGGCACTACGAAATGCCAGGCGGGTCAAGAGGAGTTCGATACTCTCCCGGCCGGGAATCACCGCCTCGGGATGGGAAAGGATGTTGTGACAGAGAAACAGTGCCGGCGTCTTCCGACGCCGTTTCAACCGTCGAACGATCGAACGGTAGGCGAGGGAGAAGAACGGTTGCCACCATTGAAAAACGACCGCGTCCGGCTCGATCTCGCAAATCCGGTCCGTGACCCGCTTCCAGGACTGCGGCGAAATCGAGTCGAGCAGCGGTTCACACTCCACCTGGAGCGGGACACCGCTCTCGTCGTTCTGGGTCCGCCCCGGGAAGAAGACGCCGGGGTATTGCCGGCTGAATGAGATCAGCGTCACAGAGTGCCCGGCCGACTGCAGCGACTTGAACAGCGATGCCGTGTAGTGGGCGATGCCCCCTCGATGGGGGTGCGCCGGGCCGACCAGAACGATCCTCATCGCCTCATCATGCCACACGAGTTGCCGGAACGAGATACCCCGAGCCTCCCCGTCCGGGATTCCGAGCAGGGATGTCACCGATTGCGGCCAACCGACTGCTGTCCTGTCGAAGCACCTGATACCCCTAACCGCTGTTCGCCGCGAATAACCTTTCTGATCGAGAAATCCTCCTCGCGCCTCGCGCTGTAGGCAATCATTTCAGCCAGGAGACCGAAAAAGATGAACTGGGCACCGACAATAACGAGCAACACCCCGAACATCAGGGCCGGGCGATCGCCGATCCAGCGTCCGAAGAACCAGCCGGCCGTCAGGTAAAGTTCCACGGCGAAGCCAAGGGACAGCATGAGCACGCCGAACACCCCGAACGCGTGCAGCGGCTTTCGATTGTAGCGGGTCAGCATGATCACCGTCAGGAGGTCGAAAAAGCCGCCGAAAAACCGGGCCATCCCGTACTTGCTCCGTCCGAAGACGCGCTTGCGGTGTTCGACCACGACCTCGCCGACCCGAAACCCGCGGTAGCTGGCGAGCACCGGAATGTAGCGGTGCATCTCGCCATAGACCCGGATCTCTTCCACCACTTCCCTCCGGTAAGCCTTGAACCCGCAGTTCATGTCGTGCAGGGGCACCCCGGTCAGGACCGAGGTGAAAAAATTGAAGACCTTTGAGGGCCATCGCTTCGTGACCGGGTCATGGCGGACCCGCTTCCAACCCGACACCAGGTCGTATCCCGACTCCAGGACCTCGATCAACTTGTTCATCTCACTGGGCTGGTCTTGAAGATCGGCATCCATGGTGATGATGATTTCGCCTTCCGCAATGGAAAAACCCGCGGAAAGCGCGGCAGATTTCCCGAAATTACGCCGGAAGCGAATGATCGAGATCCGCGGGTCGTTCCCCTGGAGGTCTTTCAGAATCTGGTGGGACGAATCCGTGCTGCCATCGTCGATAAAAATGATCTCGAATCGGGCGTCGAGCAATTCCAATTCACGAACCGTCTCGTCGTAGAGTTCCTGAAGCGATTCTTCTTCGTTGTAGAGGGGTATAACGACCGATATGCTTAGCATTTACGAGCCCCGACTAATATCGATGAAATCCGAATTATAGCACCGCGCTCGAAAACCGCCTTCCCCACCTTCGGGTTCCGCCCCGAAATATCGAAATCTCCGGGCATCGTCGACAACCCGATTGAATCTGCCGTCCCCCGCCCCCCGGAGCAACGTTTTGCAGACGAACGGGATGTCGTCTATCCTTGCTGGCGGCATCGATAAAGGGGATACCAATGAGAATTCTGATCACCGGGGGGGCGGGTTTCATCGGATCGCATCTGGCTGAACACCTGCTCGCGCAAGACCACACCGTTTATGTCGTTGATGACCTTTCGACCGGCCGCATCGAAAATATTCTGCACCTGAAGGAACACCCTCGCTTCAATTACAGCATCGACTCGATCATGAATGTCCCCGCGACTGCCGAACTGGTCGACCTGTGCGACGTGGTCCTTCACGCGGCGGCGGCAGTCGGAGTAAGGCTGATCGTGGAAAGCCCGGTCCGGACCATCGAAACGAATATTCGGGGAACCGAGATCATCCTGCAGCTGGCGGCCAAGAAGAAGAAGCAGGTATTCGTCTTCTCGACCTCCGAGGTCTACGGCAAGTCGGACAAGGTGCCATTTTCCGAAGATGACGACCTGGTCCTGGGGCCGACCCACAAAGGGCGCTGGAGCTATGCCTGCAGCAAGGCCATCGACGAGTTCCTGGCCCTGGCATACTGCCGGGAGAAAGGCCTCCCGGTGGTGGTCATTCGGCTGTTCAATACCGTGGGGCCGCGCCAGACCGGGCGCTATGGGATGGTTCTGCCCAACTTCGTGTCTCAGGCCCTGAAGGGTGACCCGCTGACCGTGTTCGGCGACGGCTCCCAGTCACGCTGCTTCGGCCACGTCTCGGATGTTGTCCGGGCGATCGGCCAGTTGCTCACGACTCAGGGAGTGACCGGGGAGGTCTTCAACATCGGCAACGACGAAGAGGTCAGCATTCTGGGACTGGCCGAAAGGGTCATTCAGGCAACCAGCTCGGCGTCGCCGATCAAGATGGTTCCCTACGAAGAAGCCTACGAGACCGGCTTCGAAGACATGCCCCGCCGGGTTCCCGACCTCTCCAAGATCCGCAAGACGATCGGCTACGAACCCAAAATGAACCTCGACAAAATCATCCAAAGCGTCGTGGAATATTTTAGATCTACGATTTGAGGGGTGTGATTTGGCAACTAGAAAATCGTAAATGTTCCTAGCTTCCCCGGCGGATGAGGATCACCTTGATGGTCTCGAGCAGGATCAGCAGGTCCAGGGAAAAGCTGTAGTTGTAGATGTAGGCAAGATCGTAACGAAGCTTATTTTCGGCCGCCGTGTCGTAGAAACCACGCACCTGGGCAAGCCCGGTCATACCCGGCTTGACCTTGTGCCGCTCGCTGTATCCGGGCAGTTCCTCGGTAAACTGGCGAACAAAACCAGGCCGCTCGGGCCGCGGTCCAACGAAGCTCATAGCTCCCATCAGAACGTTGACGAACTGGGGTATTTCGTCCAACCGAAAGCGCCTCAGGACGGCCCCAATCCGGGTAACCCGAGGATCATCCTTCTCTGACAGGATCTCCTCCGACGCTGTCTCCGCCCCGGGGATCATGGTGCGAAACTTGATCAACCGAAACGTCTTTCCGCCCAACCCGACACGATCCTGGAGGTAGAAGATCGGGCCGGGAGAACCCAAGGCGACAGCCGCGGAAACCAACAGAATCACGGGAAAGAGAAGGACCAGAAAGAATCGCCGAGATCAACAGGTCAAAGGAGCGTTTGACAAGACGCGACAAAGGTTCGTTGGGATTTCGACGCACTTCAATGAGCGGCGTGTCATAGATGTTGATGTGACGCAAACGCCCGATGGCAATTTCGAAAACCGACGGGCGGATGGCGATCCGCAGGGGGCGGGCAAGCTGCAACTGGCTGAGCGAGTTCAGGACCCGGTCTTTCCAGGAGTGCCGGGACGCAAAGATCACTTCGTCGATCCCGTGCCCCTCGATGACCTCGGCAGTATCCTCCAGGCTGCCCAGGACCGGTACCGATCCCGCCGCCCGGCTCCCTCCGGCCATGTCCGCCGCAGTAACAAGGCCGATGATCTTCAGGCCCATCCAGGGATTGCGATCGATTTCCCGGGCAATCTCGTCGGCCGAATCGAGGTCCTCAGCAACCAGGAGCACTCTCAGCGTGTCGGCGTGGAGACAACTCTTGACGTACGCTCGCCAAACCGTCAGCACAATTACATTGACCAGTCCGAACACCAGGATGACCGAACGGGGGAAGATCCCGTTCGTCAGGTAGAAGACCGAAGTGACGACGACCACCTGGCCGAAACAGGCGGTCACGATATGGCCGAGCACCTCCCGGTAGCGCAGCACCCGGAGGTCGTCGTACATCCCGAAAATGTAAAGGAAAAAGCCCTGACTCACGAGCAGGAGTCCCCACAAGTGATTGACGGCGTCCCATCGCTCCTGGGGTAGCAAATCCAGGGTCAGTGGAAAAGGAACATAGATTCGAATCAGCCAGGCCAGGGTGTAGGCCAGCCCACCCAGAAGGAGATCGACGATCAGCAGGAAGAGGGTGTTCGAGAACAGGCTGCTCGACCAGCCGGAGGATCGGGGCTGGACGACTGGTTCGACCAGGGAGCTTTGCTGCACCTCATCACTGTTCATTGTGAACCGACGTATTATAATACCGCGCTGTGCCTTCCACGGTCGCTGCGGTCATTGTCAACTACAACGGCCAGGGACTTATCGACAGTTGCCTGGATTCGCTCCTGGGTCAGGAGCGACCGCCTGACGACATTCTCGTGATCGACAACGCTTCCCACGACGGAAGCCCCGACCATCTCAAGGCGAATTATCCCGGGGTTCGTCTGATCGCTTCGGTCGAAAACCTGGGCTATGCCGGTGCCTGCAATCTCGGAATAAGAGAGACCGACAGCGACCTGGTGGCGTTCCTCAACAACGACCTTGTACTCGACCCGGCCTGGCTCAGCAGCCTTCTTGGGGCGACTGCCCCCCGTGGTCGTTCTGGGCCTCCAGGATCGTCTTTGCGGGAAGACCATCGATGATCGACAGCGCCGGCGATGCGATGGCCGTCGTGGGAGCCGCATACAAGATCGGACACGGCCGGGATGCCGGCCAATACCTCGAGCGGAGAGAAGTCTTCGGCCCCTGCGGCGCTGCGGCTCTTTACCGCCGCGACCTCCTCGAGGAAGTCGGGGGATTCGACTCCGATTTCTTCCTGGTCTACGAAGACTCCGACCTCAACATGAGAGCCCGCCTTCTCGGTCATCGTTGCCTTTACGTTCCCGGCGCCCTCGTTCACCACCGAGTCAACCAGAGTATCGGTCAGTACAGTGACACTTATGTCTATTACGGGCACCGCAACTCGGAGTTCCTCTTCTGGAAGAACATGCCCGGATCAATGCTGTTCCGCTACCTGCCGGAGCGACTCTTCTTCAATGTCCTCTCCCTGGCCTACTTTACGGCCAAAGGAAGGGGCGGGTCTTTCATCCGCGCCAAGTGGGATTTTGTCCGACGCATCGGCGAAATCAGGGCAAAACGGCGGGCTATCCAATCTTCCCGGAAGGTGTCTCCCAGGGAGTTGCGTGCGATGATGGATCGGAACTGGCTGCGGCATCGGATTAAACCGGCGGTTCAATGAAGATTTCCATCGTCATCGTCAACTACAACTCGACCGACCACCTGGAGCGGTGCCTGGAAAGCATCTACGCCGAGACCGGCCGGATACCATGTTCCGTCGTCGTAGTGGACAACGCTTCTGACGACCAGGACTCGGTGCGGGCCCTGACAGAGCGCTTCGCGCAGGTTGAACTCATTCCGAACCCGATCAACGTGGGTTTCTCCACCGCCTGCAACCAGGGGATCCGGAGGCAACCGGCCGCCTACTACCTTTTGCTCAACCCCGACTCCCTGGTTCGCGACCGGGCCATCGAGCGTTCGCTGGAGTTCATCGACGCTCATCCGTCGATCGGCATCATGGGCTGCAGGGTCGAGAACCCCGATGGGACCCTCCAGCGGGCGTGCCGCAGGAGTATTCCGCGTCCTTCGGTGGCGTTCTATAGATTCTCGGGGCTGTCCACACTCTTTCCAAGGAGCCCCCGGTTCTCCGCCTACAACTACTCGTACCAGCCGGACACGGAGACTCACCCGGTCGAAGCCGTCTCGGGCTCGTTCCTCCTCTTTCGGCACGAAGTGCTGGACACCAGTGGTTATCTCGACGAAACCTTCTTCCTCTACGGCGAGGACCTCGACTTCTGCCTTCGCGCCTCCGAAGCCGGCTGGGAGATCGTCTACTACCCTGCTGCCCGCATCACCCACATCAAGCGGGGCAGTTCTTCGAGGCGGCCGAACGAAAGCAACTTCCACTTCTACAACGCGATGCGCATCTTCTACGAAAAACACTTCGGCGCCGACGCCTCAATCGTTGAGCGATCCCTCGTACTGGGCGGAATTCGGCTGATGTACCTGGGGAGCCGGTTTGCGCAACGAATCCGCGGAGTCGAAGAAGTCGGGTCCAGAGGGTAAGCGCCCCTTCTCAGCTGAGGCCCAGTTCTTCATACACCCGGCGGGTTGATCGGGCTGTCTCTTTCCAGCTGAACCGGGCCGCCTGCTCCCGCCCCTTCTCAGCAAAGACCGCACGTTCACCCAGCACATCACGAATCCCTCGGACAATTTCGTCTTCGATTGGTTCGACCAGCACCGCCGCGTCCCCGCAAACCTCGGGAACCGAAGCGCGGGCGGCAGCCACCACGGGAAGTCCACAGGCCATCGCTTCGAGGAGAGGCAGGCCGAATCCCTCGTAGACCGACGCATAAACGAATACCGAGGCCACGCTGTAGAGAGCACGCAGGGTTTCGCGGGAAACATTTTCGAACCTCACCACTCCGGACAGGCTCGCTGGATCCCCCGAAAGGATTCTCCCGACCAGCACCACCGGCAGACCGGCACGGGAAGCGGCACGCAGGATCAGCGGAATGTTTCGCCTCGGGTGAATGTCCCCGACATGCAGGGCGAAGGTATCGGGCAGGGCCAATCTCTCCCGAACCGCCCGGGCGGCATCCCGATCAGGGAAGAAATCGTCACCAACCGCGAGAGGGATCTTTCGGACCCGTCCCGCCGCTTCCGGTACGAGTCTCAGCAGCTCCGTCTCGGAAAAGGTCGAAGGGACGATGATTCGATCGGCCGCCCGCAGCGACGCCCGGTAATAGGCGAGGCGAAAGCGATCCAACTGGTAGGGGTAGTATTCGGGACCCATCAGGTAGGAGACATCGTGGACAGAAAGAACCAGTTTCGCCCAGTTGACCAAAGGGGACGTGTAGCCGGGAGCATGGAAAACCCTCCAACGTCGCGCGATCGGAGCGAGGGTCCCCCAGAGCTGGTTCCAGAGAAAATTGTTCCTGGGGTGTCGCGGAGCGAGCCCTTCCAGGCAATCCAGGTTCCGCATCAACTCCCCGACGTAGGTCGCGATCCCTGCGGCGCCCCCCGCCAGGGCCCGTGTATCGATTCCAACCTTGCGTCGCCCCGCCATATCTCTATCCACTCCACCTCGGTGTATCGCCACCGAAGACCCCCTCCGGGCCCAGGCTCATCCACGGGAAAGAAGGACTTGATCGTACACTCTCCCCACCTTTTCCGCAGCCTTCTCCCAGGAGAACGCGCGCGCGCGGGACAATCCCAATTGTCGCTTTGCCTCGACTCCCTCCGGGTCGGCGGCTGCACCGCGAAAAGCCTCCGCCAGGTCTTCGGCCTCCTCCGGGTCGAAGTAGAAGCCGGCCTCTCCCGCGACTTCGGGAATCGAAGATGCCCGGCTGATCAACAGTGGGGCGCCACACCGCATCGCCTCCAGGACCGGCAGCCCAAAGCCCTCATAAAGTGACGGAAAGACGAAGAAATCACAGGATTCGAAGAGGAGGGCCAGTCCCTGGTCTTCAACGTAGCCCAGAAACAGGACAGAATCGTCAATTCCCAGCCGGACCGCGGCCTCACGGAGGCGAGTCACTTCCGGGATCTGCATCGCGAAGGTCTCGCCCACCAGGACGAGCCGGCCGGCATAGCCCTGGCGGCGGATCAACGCGAAGGCCTCCAGCAGGCGGCCGAGGTTCTTCCGGAAATCAGTCCCCCCAACGTAAAGCAGGTAGGGGGAGTCGATCCCAAAACGGCTTTTCACCCCGTCACCGGCCGCGGCCCGGGAAAGACCGGTCGGCACCAGGGTCGATCCGAGCGGGACGACCTCTACACGGTCAGATGGGACTTCCAGCAGGCGGCAGATGTCCCGCCGGGAATGCTCCGAAAGCGTCAGGATCCGGTCCGCCGAGCGATACCGCCGGCAAGCGTATCGAAGAGCGATTCGGTAATCGATCGGGATCTGCCGCCGCATTTCCCGGTGGAAGATCAAAGGGATGAGGTCGTGAACTGAGACGACCAGAGGACAGGGGAGCCACGCCGGAACGGAAACCGGATCCATGGCATGGAACAGGTCAGGGGAATCGGTTCGGGCGAGCCGGGAAAAGAGGATCGCTTCGATCGCCCAGTTCAGCCTGGACGGTCGTTTCAGGTAGAAGAGCGGCGTCTCCCGGTAGTTGCCGGCCAGCCGGGGGCCTTCAACGCCGGCGATCGTGTAGAGCGAGAACCCAAGGTGCGGACAGGCCGCAAGCAGGTTACGGGTCAGTTCATGAGTGTAGCGGCCGATACCGCGTCGTCTCGAGTTCGGCTTGAGGGCAGACCGGTAGTCCAGACCGACTGTCATGGCTGCTGTTGCGATTCCAGGTACTGAAGAGCCTGTTGCGCCTTGTTGTATTGCGGGTCATACCGAAGCGCCCGCCGAAGAAGTTCTTCCGCCTCGGCCTTCTTGTTGGCCGCAATCTGTGCCGCGGCCAGATTCGTCAAGACCTCCGCACTGGGGATTCTCCCCGCGGCCAGCGAGTAGTTTTCGGCGGCCAGGGGATACTCGCCAAGAAGAAGGTATGCCCCACCCTTCAGGTTGTAAATCTCCGGGAACTCCACTGCGGCCGCATCGGCACTGTTCAGGATGTTCAAAACCCGTCCCAGAATCATCTGTTTCTGCCGTGCCGGAACCTGGCCCGAAGAAATCTGCTCGAGGAGATACGACGCCGTCCCCAGCTTGCCGTTGGCATCCCAGGTCTGATAAAGGGGCAGGCCGACGAAGAGCAGAAGGGCCGATAAAAGCAGAACGACCGGGATCAGTTGCCAGGATGCCTCCCGGTTCCGGGACGTCGCCTCCGACAGATCGGGCCCCTGATACCAGCGCAGGCACCCGAACAGCAGCACCACGTAACTGCCGGTTACCGTCAGTCGCAGAGGAAAGAAAGCCAGCGCCCCGATCATCACGAAGACCACGGCGATACCCAACATCCCGTTCCAGTAGACTTCCGCCTCATCCTCCAGCGTCCGGATCAGGGAAACAGTCCGAATCACAGGGATAGTCAACAGGGCCAGCATCAAAGTCAGTCCAACCAGGCCCAGTTCCTCACCGACCTGGAGATAGTCATTGTGGACCTGCCGAAAGGACCCCTCCTGATGAATCAGTTGGGTGCTCTGGCCGACTTCCGTGTCCGCACGGAAGTAGAAGAAGTCGTGTCCGAAGGTCTCCAGACCCCGTCCAATCCAAGGCTTGTCCTTGATCATCTGCCAGGTTAACGAGTAAACGGGCTGACGTCCGGCGGTGGCCGCAGAGAAGTTCCCCCGGGCGATTTGGCCGGCTACGCTCACGACCCTTCCGCCGATGCCCGACATCACGGCCACCGCCGTCCCTCCCGCCAGCCCCACCGCCAGGACGACCCAGAAGTAGACCAGGGCCCGGGTCACCCGTTTGTGCCGGCGAAAGGTCCACCAATGATGAAAACCCAGCCAGAGAACGAAACAGGCGGACAGGGCGACGAAAGCGGTCAGGGTTCGGGTGTAGGCAAGACCGACCAGATTGATCGTCAGCAGACCGGCACCGAGGGCTTTCAGCCGGACGTCCCGCTCCGCCACCACGAAGTAGATTAGCAGCACACTGACCAGACCGAACAGGAATCCCCCGCTGTTCACCTCCCCGATAAACCCGGCCGGGTTGATGCGACCCAGCAAAGTTTCGCCCGACTGGTAGGTCATCGAGGTGATCAGCCCATGGTACTGCAGTATCGTAAGAACCGAACTGAGCGCGAGGGCAGCCCCCACAAGCAGCCAGACAACGCGCTGAAAGCCGGCAGTCAGGCTTGAGCGCAGCACAAAGAAGAGGACTACAAACGGGAGGATCATGAGGAAGCTGTGCCAGCTGAGCCCTGGATTCGAACTGGTCAGCGTATGCAGCGCCAGGTAGGCGATCGACCCAACCAGGAGCGTTTCCCAACTCAACAGCGGGAAGACGAGCCGGATCCGCCCAAGAAGCGTTACCACGATCCCGATGATCAGGATTGAGAGGACTGCAAATGTCGTTTTCGGCAAGCGAAACTTGTCGTAACCGGAGGCGGAAAAGATGAAGGGCAGGAGGACAAAAAAGACGGCGATCAGCACCTGCCCGACCCAACGATAATCCCGCGTTCCGACCTTCTTCCTGGCTGCTTTGTATTTCACGATGTCGATGCTACGCTTTTGGTTCGAGTGGAGTGGAGACTGGATATACTTTGGCGGGTAGGCAATAACAACGTTCCCGTCGCGGCCGGGCCCGCATCTCCGCGACTCAATATATCAGGAAGGGGCCGGGTTCCTAAGCGCAATGGAAAAAATCACTGAATTGTTCAGCCATCGACAGCTGATCCATGAGTTGATCAGCAGGGACATCCGAACGCGCTACACCGGCTCGCTGCTGGGTCTCTTCTGGTCGGTTCTCAACCCGCTCTTCCAGTTGGTGCTCTACACCCTCGTATTCTCGGTATTCCTGGGAGTGAAATTCGGCAACGGAGACCACCCCGGGAGGTTTGCAGAGAACCTGTTCTGCGCCCTTCTTCCCTGGTCCGCGTTTCAGGAGAGCATCACCCGCTCAGCCCGGGCCTTTCTGGATAACGGGAACCTGATCAAGAAGCTGCGATTTCCCCTGGCGACTCTCCCTTTCAGCATCACCAGTTCCGCACTGATCCACCAACTCATCGCGACAGTGGTCTTTTTCATTGTGCTGATCGCGAGGGGCAACATTCATTACGGGACACTGCCGCTGCTGGTCCCGCTGCTGCTGGTCCAGGCGATGTTGATGTATGGATTCGGGATGATCGTCGCCACCGTCAACGTCTTTTTTAAAGACATCGCCCAGATTATCGGGGTAGTGTTCATGTTCCTGTTCTGGTTGACCCCGATTGTCTATCCGAAGACGATTGTTCCGGCCACCTATCTTCCCCTGCTCGATCTCAACCCCCTCACCCACATGGTCGAGGCGTTCCGGTTCGCCGTTTTCGGTGAGCCGTCCTTACAGTGGTGGGGGCTGGCGTACTGGGCCGCGCTGAGTGGGCTTTCAGTCTGGTTCGGCGGGCGGCTACTTCGCAGGAGCCGGCGGGATCTGCTGGACCTGGTCTGAGGCCCGGTTGTGAAGGTCTGGCCTGCAACTTCATCTGCAAGACGTTGAGTTGAAACGCCAAGGCGCAAAGATCGCAAAGGGCTTTATTGTTGAAAACAAGAGATCTCTTCGCGCCTTGGCGATCTTTGCGGTTCAAAACACCCGTGGCAAGTTTCACTTTGTGAATGGTCTCCGCAGCGCGCAGGGGCGGGGCTGGTTTCACCGCTGTGAAAGTCTTCCGCCGGGCGGAGGGACGGAGAGGGCACTGAGCTTCTCGGATCCCGTGAGAAGCCTGGCACCCTCGCCGTCCAGGTGATCGCCGACGATTTGGATCGGCTACCAGGTTCCGACCGGGAGGATCGACAAAGGAAGTCCTTCGTCGGTCTTCATGATCGTGGCGGCAAGGTCTCCCGAGCCGCTGGTGATCTCGATCATCAGGGTGCCGCCGGCAAAGGAAGCGGGTATCATGGCCCCGTTCTGGCCTCCGTCAAAGAACTCTCCCAGGAACTGGGCCAGGTGTTGCCGGGGACCGAGGGCGATTTCTCCGGATTCCATCGAACCGCCCTGGTTTGACCGAACGGCGAGCCGGAACCGGATTTCGTCATCACCCACGTTGACCAGGGCCAGTGCCAGGTTATTGTTCCGCCCCGGATCGAGTGCAGTCCTGAAACCACGTGCGGTGGTCGGCAGGATCGGGACTTCCCGAAGGGCTCGTCCAGTCCCCTTTTCGACGACCTGGTAGAAGAGGTGTCCCGTCAGCCGAACATTGGATTCCAGCGACAACCAACCAATCTCGACCTGGTCTCCGCTCAGGACGAACTTAACCGACCCGGCGGGCCCGACATCGACCGGAAAATCACTGCGATACTCGCCATTGACCCGAACGCCCCAGGAATCGCTGTACTCGTTGTTGACCAGCGTAATCCGGCCGTGCGCTGTAACATCGGAGTTGTTGACCAGCACAACACTGGTCTGGAACTCCATCTGATCATTGATCGCCCCGACCGCCAACTGGGAGAAGTAGAGAGTCGGACCGGTCACGGTGATGTCAGCAGAGGCGGGATCGGAGGCGACGCCATCCTTGAAAACCGTCAATGTGACGGTGAGGGTTTCCGGTTC
This sequence comes from uncultured Acidobacteriota bacterium, assembly GCA_963777605.1. GTDB lineage: Bacteria > Acidobacteriota > UBA6911 > RPQK01 > JAPXNP01 > CAVZRV01. Next base: position 440,009 of record CAVZRV010000008.1, on the reverse strand, counting down.
GAGAGAATCCAGATTGGGAGCAAACAGGCGGGCACGGCTTTCGGTCGAGTAAATCTCAACGACCTTGTCGCCGGTTGCGGTTGCGGTCCAGACATAACGGTAGTCACCGGTTCCGGATCCACCGGAAGCGGCTCCTTCGATCGCCATTTCCTCTCCAGCCTGAACCGTCGTCGGAGCCGACGTAATCCGGGCTTCGGGCTTTTCGACGGCAGCCGCGAACCTGAAGGTGGCCTGCACCTGGTTGGCGGCACCGGCTCCGTCAGTTGCAGTCAATACGACGACAGCGCTCCCGGTCGCACCCGCCGGCACGGTCAGTGTCGTGGAAACGCCGCTTTCGGCGCTCAACGCCGCACCGTCAAATCCTGTGACACTCCACTGGTACGACAACAGATCGGCCCCACCGTCATCGGTGCTTCCGGAGGCATCCAGTTCGATGGTTCCGGAGGTAACGTCCACGCTCTGGTCCTCCGTGAAGGGACCCGAGTAGTTCCCCTGTCCCCCGGTATCGAACTTGACCGCGGCGACCGGAGGCTCGTTGGCGGCCACCAGCTTGAACGCCACGGTGGTGCTGCTGGAAAGGCCTCCACCATCACGCACGGTAAGCGTCACGGTGACCAGATCCGGGTTCCCTTCAGAAATGTTGAGAGTGGTCGTTTGTCCGGAAGAAGAGGTCAGACTCCCCTTCCCGGCAAAGGCCCAGGAGAACTGCAGCCCGTCCACGCCACCGTCATCGGAACTCGCTCCGGCGTCCAACTCGAGCTGGGCCGTGGCCACTTCGGTCGTAGCGCCGTCCGAGAGCTGAGCCCAGTTCCCAGCTCCCCGAATCGTACCTGATAAGGGCAACCGGCGATTCATTTGCCGTGACCAGCTTAAAGGCTACCGTCATGTTGCTCGACAGGCCACCGGTGTCGGTCACCGAAAGGGTGACAGTGACTGGCCCGGTTGTCGAGTCAGGAATCGAGAGGGTGACTTTCTCACCACTCGATGCTGAGAGGGTCGCCTGACCGGCAATTGTCCAGCGGTAGGTCAGCCCGGCGGACCCGCTGTCATCGGTAGTGGCTCCGGCGTCCAACTCGACCTGCCCGGTGTTGACTTCGACGTTGGCACCGTTGGTCGCCGACTTGACCCCGGAACCAGCATCGTAGCGGAGACGCGGGACCGGTTTTTCGTTGGTTTTGGCCTGTTCGATGGCGACGTCAAAGGAAATCGTACTGCTGCAACCCTCAACATCTTTGGCCACCGCGGTTACCCGCGCGGTGGACGGGGCACTCTGACCCGCCGTGAGAGTCAAAATGGACCGGGCCCGGAACGGATCCACCGTGCCGCTGAAATTGCTGGTCGCGGTAATGCCCAACTGCGACAGGGTGTCTACGTTCCAGCTGATCTCCGATAGCCCTTTCTTGCTTCCGCCAAGCAGGGAGGTCACCTCGGAATAATCCTGCATGGTAACGTCTACTGTGGATGCTTTACCCTGGGTGAGGACGATCCGGCTCAGTCGCGGATCTGGGGCTATGCTGACCAGCGAGGGCGAGGGATTCTGGCCGCACACCGGCCGGTTCTGATCGAGGCCGCTGCCTCCCCCGGAGGTTCCTACCACCAGGCTGATGAACTTCTTCTGCGTACTCTGCCCGGCGAGCTTCCCGGCTTCGGTCGCCTGTACGCTGAACGAGTAGGTCCCCGGCGCCAGCGCGCTCGTCGGGTAGCTCATGCCGCTGACCCAGGTTGTCGTCGAGGTTCTCCGGCTGGTGACGTATCCGGTGCTCAGGGTCGTTCCCCCCTGGAGGAAGACCCACGTGAAACTCAAGTCGTCTCCGTCCGAGTCGGTGCCTACGGCCTGCAACTCGGCCATCTGTCCCTGGACGACGCTGACCGTCGGCTGCGGAACCGTCAAAACCGGGGCACTCGACGGTGGCGTGACCACGTCGGCAGGCTTGAGGTAGGCGACCGTCTCCTTCGAGATCAGGTGAAGTCCGTCGCTGAGGTGGAGTGAAATCGTCTGATCGACGTTGGTGGTCATCTCCGGAACGGTAAAGGATGCAATTGAGCCTTCACTCCCGTAAAGGACCGGAGGCCGGATGTAGCGCCCGCCGCGCCAGTTGCCCAGGCCCCAGTCAGAACGGAAGGCATCTCCGTCCGGGTCAATTGACTGGAAGCTGTTGACCTGCACCGAATTGCCCGAGGGTATGCGGTCGTCCCTGGTTCCCACGTTCCCGCCAATGACGGGCACCGGCGGGTGGTTAACGCCCGAGATGGTCAGCACCGCGGTGCGTTCCGCGACGGTATCCTCTTCGGTCGCTCCTTCGAAAGAGACCCGCACGCGGATTTCGATCTTCGATCCGACAAAGCTTTCAGCCGTCGATGGAGACGGCCACCAAAGCTGCAGGCGAGCCTTTCTCGACGTCGAGCTCAGAATGACCGCCTTGCCGGTTGGGTCACTCGTGACCGCCCACTCGTAGTCCAGTGGACGGGGATCCAGAGGCGACGCCGCATCACAGGTCATCGACACTTCGTCCATCAGGCGGGCACTGGTCGAGACCGACATCCGCAGGATGGTCGGTTCCGCGCCAAATACCGTGGACAGGCACAAGCTGATCAGGAACAGGGCTATTCTTAGGCTCTTCATCATGATTCTCTCCGAAGGTCCTTCCGCATCCAAGTCTAGTTTCTTGTCCGTTTAGTCCTTGTGACGACTCTCACAGTGCGACAGCCGCCGTAGAGAGGGGATCGTGCACGTGGTGTTCCAACTCTTGGAAAGGCCCGCCCAGCCTGGGTTCGTGCACAGTTGGAAAGTTCGAGTTTCGATTTCAGGGAAAATCAAGGGGCGGATTCAGATCAGCCCGCTCCCGCCCCCGCGCCCTCCGCGGACCATTCGCAGACGTGAAACTGCCCCGTGGCGCCTTGGTTTCAGCCCAGGGTTTGCCCTGGGTCCGTGGTCCCGGCAAAGCGATCGCGGCCTGTAAGGTCGCGCCGATTCTTCACGTCCGGAGAGCTGTGCCGCCCTTTCAGGGCTGGATTCTTGATGGGTGGACCGTAAACCCAGGCAAATGCCTGGGCTGGAAACAGGCCCCCTTCAGGGGCCAGCCCGGCGCCGATCCTGTGATCATCACTCATCCACGTCTGGCACCGGACCAGGAACCAGGATCCAGCCGATAATCGCGTCCCTGGCTCTCCACCGATCGCCCTAATTCCCATCCAAACGCGTCCAAATCATCCAGGATTTCCAACTCATCCTAATTGAAGTTTCAGGTCAGCCCCGCCCCCCGCGCCCTCCGCGGATCATTCAGAGAGTGAAACTGGTGAAGCATCGCCAGGTGAGCACGCCAACGGCGCAGGGTCATTTTCAGCCCGGCGGCAACGCCCCGGGGATCGGTAACCGGGCCGGCAATGCAGCACTGAAAGTGCGATTCAGTCCCGGTGGCGGACTGTTTCAGAACAAACCGGAACTCAAGAATCCTGGATTGAGAAGGTTCACTTCCGCCGGGCAAGCTGCCCGGCCGCCTTCCCAGGCAGGGCCTGCCTGGATTACTTTCCCTCCAGGAACGAGAAACGAGAAAACCGTCCAATTTGAAGTCCGAAATCGCTACTGGACGGCGGTGAGGTAGCTCCAGAGTCGTTCCGACATGTTGCCCCGGTCCAGGGCAAGGATCTCGGGAACAGAATACGCGGTGGTCATCTGCCGGGCGAAATCATACCCGACCTGGATTACCTGTTCATCCGTGATCTTGCGGGCGAAGACGGGATTGCGTATGCCGGCCACAAACAGCTTCTTCAGCTCGATCGGCACTGAGATCCCGTCCGAGCCCTTCTCCGGCTTCGGCTTGCCGAGGACTTGCATGGGGTACTCGGCAAATCCCTTGTCAACCGCGAAGCGGATCGCCAGCCCTTGCCTGATAGTCCGGGCGACCAGGCTCTGATCGATCGGCGGAAACGCCTTGTACAGAGGGATCGTCAGGTGCTGCTGGGCCAACCATGCCTTCAGATCGGCTCCGCGGAGTGTAACCGAGTCTGAGCCGATTCGGACCAGGATCGCTCCCGGGATCGAGAGGACCGAAGTTTCAAAGTCACCGAGCGATGGCATGGATAGGAAGACATTCGGGAAATAGAGGTCGGGCGCCTTCTTCTTGACTTCCTCGACGACTTCCTTCTGGAGCTTCGCCATTTCCCGAACCTGAGACTGGAAGTCTTTCTGCGTCAGTTTGTCCAGCATCACAGCGAGCTTCTGGTGGCGCTCCTTGAGATCGCCGTCCGGGCCGTAAATGACGTCCTGGACGACCGAGTAGTATTCCGGTTCGATCTTGGAGGCCCAATACGACTCAAACTTATCCAGCGAATCCAGGGGGGCCTCGTCGATTAACTTCGTGGTGAGGTTGATCAACCCGAGATCGTCGGCGCTCTTCGAGACCCCCTTGATGGGGTCCCAGTCTTCCTGGGTTGTGACCCGGTGCCCAATCCGCCCGTATGACTTCTTGAACTGGGGGTGCACTACCGACATCTCCCCGGTCACCTTGTCTCCGTCGCGTTTCAGGGAGAGGTGGAAAGCCTTGCCCATCGGGAGCGAGTCGAAACTCAGATTGGTCGCGTCACACTTCACAGCCTCGCCCTCGTGCACGGTCGTGAAGTCATAGCCAAAATGGAGGACTCGCAGCGGCTTCTCCGCCGTGGAAATAGACAAGTGGATCGCCTGGCCTTCCCCCGGAACAGAGGGGACGACGTGCCAGACTCCGGCCCAGGCCTTGCACGGGCTGTCATCGGCGGCCTGCAGGCCGCCGATCGACGCAAACATCAAGACAATAGTCAGCGCAGTGAGGCGCAAAGGGGAACAAAAGAGCTGTCTCAACAGTGATGTCCTCTATTTGGTAACCGCAACCGGGAGGATCGACAATGGCAGTCCATCCCTGGTTTTGATAATCGTGGCGACGAACTTGGCCGCGGGATCGACCGATTTCACGATCAGGGTTCCCCCTTTGAAACCAGACCAAAGCGGAGGGGCATCGTTGTCGGCCAGAAGCTCGTTGAGGAACTGTGCCAGATGTTGCTCCGGCGCCAATTCGATCGGAGATGTACTGATCTCCGCGCCCACGTTCTGACGCGCCGTAATCGTAAACTCGGCCGGGCTGTCTCCGACGTTGACAATGGCCAGGGCAACACTGTCGTTGGTGCCCGGACCAAGAGCCGTCCTGAAGTTATTGCCAACGACCGGAAGAATCGGCACTTCGGAGATCACCGTTTTCTCGCTGGTCTGGGTCCCGTCCTGGACGACCCGGTAAAAGAGGTGACCGGTCAGCTGGACATTCGACGAGAGCTTCATCCATCCGATTCCGATCTCTTCTCCCGTGAGAAGAAACTCCTGGGCACCTCCCGCCGGCAACTCGAAGGTTGAATCGCTCACCTGTTCACCATCCATGGTGACGGTCCAATCGGCACCCTGGTCGTTGTTGAGGAAGGTGATCTTTCCCTGCGCCGCCGTGTCATTATTGTTGATCAGGACGATCGAAGTCTCGAAGCGCTCGGTCTCGTTGATCGGGCCCACGGCCAGTTGAGCAAAGAAGAGCTCAGGACGCCGAATCGGGATCTCCTGGGTGACGGGATCTGACTGCAGCCCGTCTTCGTAAACAGTGAGCTTCAATTGAAGCGTTGCTTCTTCGGTATCGGCCGGCAGGCTGGGCGGCGTCATCCGCGCCTGGTTGCCCGACTGGAAAAGTTGGACTGCCGACATTCCACAGCAACTGGCTTCCCAGTAATAGGTGTAGGTCCCGCTCCCTCCGCCGGTTTCGCCGGTTCCTTCGACCTGGAATTCCTCTCCTACGGTCACAAATTCAGGGACCTGGGTGATTTCCGCCGTTGGCGGGTCACCCGCGCTGGTGTAGTTGAACAGGATCGTGGTGGTGTCGGTCAGACTCTGGGCATTTGTGACCGTGAGGGACACCGTTGCGGTACCGATGGTCCCTCCCGGAACGGTCAACGTCGTCTGCGCGGCCGACGTGGAACTCAGCGAGACGCCATTCATTCCGCTCAGCGACCAGGCATAGGTCAGGTTCTCCACTCCACCATCGTCTTCGCTCGTACCGGCATCAAGGGCGATGGTGCGCCGGGAGGTCGTGACAGTGTGCCCGCTCGAGAAGGGTCCCGAGTAGGTGCCGTTTCCCTCCTCATCGTAAAGAATTTTCGCGGTAGGGCTTGAACCGGAAGCCACCACTTCAAACTGGAGCGTTGAAGATCCCGACAGCGAACCGCTGTCGGTCGCAGTCAACGATACCGTTGCCGTCCCGGTAGCTTCGTCAGGAATCAACAAAGTAGTGGTGCTTCCACTGTTCGATGAGAGACTGGCGCCGGTGATTCCCGTGACAGTCCAGCTGAAGCTCAACTGCTCGAGTCCGCCGTCATCAGTGCTCTGGCTGGCATCGAGCGGAATGGACCGGTTGCTCGTGGAGACGCTGTGCCCAGAAGGAAAGGGCCCGGAGAAAATCGAGTCCCCGTTGTGATCGTAGCGGATCTTGGCTGTTGGAGCCGCATTGGATGAAGTCCCGGCGAAGTTCAAACCGAAACCGACGGTGCTCGAGCACCCCAAAACGTCAGTGACAGTCAGGTAGGCCTTCGCATCACCTGCAAGTCCCGACGGAGTCTGGAACGACAGGGTCATGCGGGCCTGCGTCCGATCGGCCATAAGAAGAGGGTCGCTCGCAGTCGGAGTAATTCCTTTCTGCTCCAATTGACTAAGGTTCCAACTTCCAGAAGCGATTCCCGTCTGAGTCCCATATTGGTTGCTTTGCTCGGAAGTGTCCTGAAACAGCAACTCAACGTTCGCAGTCTGTCCACCTGAGAGAATAATCTCACCCTGCCGCGGATCTGGTGCAATGCTGATCAGGCGCGGCCCACTATTAGTCTGACAAGTGTTTCTGGTCTCCTCGAAGAAGCCGGGTTCGCCGCCACTGCCGCTGGAATTGACGATCACCGTCAGGAAGCGCTTTGGGGAACCAAATTTGTCCGCGGTGGAAGTCTCAAACGTCTGAACACTGAAGCTGTACGAACCGGGCGAGAGGCCGGAAGTTGGATAGGTCAATGTTGACTGGTAAGTCGTCGTACCCGTCTTGATCGTACTGATGTACTGGGAACTCACCGTCGTCGAGTTGAACAGCCACGTGAATCCCAGTGTATCGCCATTGGAGTCGACCGATGTGGCCGTCACATTGACACTCTGTCCCTGGGTCACCGAAACCGAACTGCTCGCCAGCGTCAGGCTGGGAGCGGTATTGCCGCCGGTCGGCGGCGGAGCTGAGTTGGGCGTCAGGTACGCCACCGCCGTCTTGCTGACGCGGTGAAGACCGTCAGTCAGGTGAAGGGTGATGTCCTGGTCGATATTCGCGGTCATGTCGGTGACCGTGAATGAAACGATCGCGCCTTCACTTCCGAATAGAACAGGAGTTCTGATGTACCTTCCGCCCCGGGTTGTGCCCCATTCCCAGTCGGAACGGAAAGAATCGCCGTCCGGGTCAGTCGACTGGAAACTGTTCGCCTGGACCGACTGGCCCGACGGAATTCGGGACGTCGTTGAACCAAGGTTCCCGGCGACTACCGCGGTCGGAGGATGATTCACTGCCGTGATCGGGATCGTGAACTGCTCCTCGAAGGGAGTCTCTCCGTTGGCGGGATCCGAGAAGGTCACCACGACCTTCACAATAACGCTCTCCCCGACAGCCTGGCCCGCCGTCTGCGCTGAGACCCAATAAAGCTGCAGGAAGGACTTTCGCGAAGTGGCGCTCACAAGGAGCGGGTTAAGCACCGACGGAGTCTCAACGATGCTCCACTGGTAGTCCAACCCGAGCGCAGCGTCCGCCGAGTTCGGGACAACGGTCATCGTGAGTTCATCCATCACGCGACCCGAGCTCGGAACCAGGACATCGTCGATCCGGGGCGTACCACTGGTTTGCCCAAGAGCAACTCCCGCGAAACCAAGGAAAAACGCCGCTGCTCCTAATAGGAGACGGTAGGTTCTCATCTTATTCTCCTTCGGACCCTCGAATTCGCAGAGTTGAACTCCACGATTCGAAAGTCGCCTTTCTGCGCGCCCAAGCCTGGCTGCACTGCGGCCAGCGGGGACTCCCGATATACGAGGACAAGATTCGGCATTCCCCGAACCAGCCCCATCATCGGATAGTCACCCTGCACGTCGGCAGCACCACGCCACGCTTCAGAGAACTCCCCCGACCCCTCTGTCGCGACCAATAGCAAAGGTTTAGCACCTGTCCTATCACTTTCAACCGTCGACATAACTACACGACTCCCAAAGTGCGCTACGGAGATTGAGCGAAGCTCGCTCCGGGTGTCCTTCAGGAGTTCATCGGGACCAATTCTAGCATTGACCGCCGATATCTGTTTTCTCCAAATCGTATACTTCCGCAAATGTGAGGGCCCAAAACTCTGCAACCAGTAGAAAAACAGGCTGCTTTCATCCTTGACCAGGCAGGGTTGAAATTCTTCAACCCGGTTCTGAATCAACGTCACCGACGGAGCCCAGGTCTCGCCGCCGTCCTCCGAATGCGTCAGCCCAACCGTCCGCTCGTGAAGAGAGCGGACCGTCCAAAGGACGAACAGGGATTTCCCGACACTTTCCAGGATCGGGTCAGTCGCCGGGCCCATCTTCGGGTCACTCACCAGAACGGGCTCTACCCAGTCTCCAGTCTCTTCATCGACCCGCGAGAACATCACACCTGTCCGCCCCTTCGATGCATCCAGGTAGGTCAGCCGAACCCCACGCGCGGCGTCCGCCCAAAGCTGGGGGCTGTGCCCCGGCAATCCCGCTGGAGTCGAGGAAATCGGCGACTCGTTCCAGTCGCCCTCAGCCCGAGATCCACCCGAAGTGAACAGCCTGATCTGCTCGGCCGTTCCCCTTGCCGGAGCCTCAGAAAAGGCGAGGTAGCGATTTCCTTGCGAGTCATAGCAGACCTCGGGACGAGACACCGACCACCCGCCCGGAAATTCCCTGGCAGTCCAGGCCGCCCCTCCATCCCGGCTGAAGGCATGTCCAACGCTCCCAGCGGACTTCCGGTTACCGAGAGTCCTCCAGGTCACATCCAGAGTGCCGGACGCCAACGTTAACCTTGGCAATACACCACTCCGTTTCCCGTCTCCGAAAGTCGCCAGGTCCTGCCACTCGCGGGACTCTTTATCCTGGGACCTGACATAAATCCTCGCAATCTTCTCGCCACTCTCTACACCTGAGAATGCCACGATCAACCGTCCGGCCTGATCTTCCACCACCTGGCCACTGAGATCACCAGGGGAGAGCGGCAGGTCGATACCGCTCGGGTTCGCTTTCCACGAGCCCATTTCCACCAACTGTCCGGCAGAATTCGCCGGCGCGGGGAAGGAATGGGACCAGCCACTAACCGAGAGTACACCAACCAGAATGAATAACCACTTGAGATTCATCACAGTTCATACAAAAAAAGGGAAGAGGAAGACTCAAGAGTCTCCCCCTTCCCTATTCTAGTCATCACCCCGCGGCCAGGGGCCGTGAGATGAATTCAGGTTTACGGTACGGGATCGCCGGTCTCCGAAACTACCGCATCGGAGGGAACAGCAAAGTTGTACCACAACACGCCGAACCCGGCCTGCTTCGTGAAGATGTTCGAGATGGTCATAAAGGAAGGACCATAAACATCCGAATCAGCCAGCTTCGTCACGTCGAAGGTCGCGGTGCCGGGACCATGAGCGTTACCAGAGATGGTGAAGCCCACATCCGCAGCTTCCGTTGGCGTCAGAGTGACCGTGTTCGTGTTGTCACGGACGTAGCGGATCCAGCCACCGGACAGATCCGGGGCAACCGGAACCAGCAGACCGTCGAAATCACCCAGACCGTCCAGGACCTCGTTGCCGAAGATGTCGGCCATCTCAGCGATGGTCACGTCGTCAACGTTGGTTCCAGGCGCGATCGTGGTGGTCAGGAAGGTACGCAGACACAGACAGACCATCTTCAGCTCAACGGTCTTGCCGGGTACCGGCGGGGACACGTTCAGCGGCGGTTCGCCGATGATCTCGAGGATGTCTTCGTTGTTGTCGTAGATCTGCAACACGTAGGTGGTCGCAGCAGCCGAAATGTTCGACGAATGATCGGGGAAGCCCGTCACACCCGCGTTGTTGCTGCCGTTGTAGTCATCCGTCACCGATACAAAGTGCTGGATGATGTCGGTCGGAGCAACCGGGAAGAAGGGAGAAGTCCCCTGGGCGCCGTACAAAGAGGCGCCGCCGTACTGCGTCACCGCGCCATTGATGGAACGGATATCGCCGCCGTGCAGTTCGCTGCGCAGGAAGATCGGGGCTCCGTCGATGGAACCAACAGCCGTCCGTTGCCGGGTTTCGACTGAGGTCCAGCCAAGTTCGCCACCGAGGACCAGCCAACCGGTGTTGGCGAAGTCGCCGTCACCGTCGCCCTGATACGCCTGCTGCGCCACATTGACTGCGCCGCCGAACGCACCCGCGTCATAGGCTGCGCCAATGCTGCCCTGATTCGCGTCTACAGTTCCCGGCTCACCGCGCCAGATTGCCGGACGCGCCCAAGCGTTGATTCCGCCAGCCTGGTAAACCTGGTTGTACGGAACCGCATAGGTCTGATGGCCGATCAGGAAGTTGAAGGAAATCTGCGTCGCGTTGAACACGTGCAAATTGTCGTCTTCCAGGCCAGGAGAGGTGCCGACGTTCGGATCCCATCCGGACAGAGTATCGTCGATATCCGAATTTGCCCAATTAGCCGCGACCCAAGTCTCGTCGTAACTGATGTTGCACTCGCCGTCGAGGGCACGTCCCAGTTCGTAGGGGAACAGGATTTCGGCGTCCTGATCGTCAGCATCCCAAGAAGCGCCGGAAGCGGCAGCAGTCAGGATGAACCGACCGGAACCGTAAATCGACGTCGGGATCGGGCTCAGCACCTTACCCGGGCGGGCGGGGCCGAAGATACGATCGCGGGTGTTCTCACCGTTGCTGCCCGGAATCACGAAATTGAACGGATCGAAGAGCAGCGTGTCGTTACAGGTGAGGATCACCAGGAAATCGAGTACGTCATCGCAGTTGTCGTTGAAGTAACGGAAGTGGACCGTTACCGCCATCGTCGGATGCGTGTTGCTGATGGCAACAAAGTTCTGAATGATGGCACTGGAGTCCAACTGGCCGTCCTGGTCAACGTCCAACCAGGGCTGCAGGTCAACCAACGGGGTCGCCGCCGCAGTAGCGAGGGACACATCACCCAGCAGGTCACGAGCATTGACACCCGTATCCAGGATGTAGGTGAGGTGCGATCCAGGATCATTCACCGTTCCAGCCGGGATGTTCCGCGACTGAAGTGCAGTTTGCCATTCTGTGTAGCCAGCTTTTGGATCCTGCTGGGCCAGCGCAGGCACTACCAGCAGCGCCAGCACGGTCAGAATGATTAAGAGTTTGGATTTGTTCATGAAGCTAACTCCTCCTTAAACTTTGTTTTCTCTTTCGAATTAAAACCCAACATTTCTACCAGTCCCAAAAATCATGAATGCAGACGTATCCCTGCCTCGTTATGTAGTCTTCAACGCGGCAATTTTACACAAGTTCAACTCCACTCGCAAGAACAATTAGCTGAGATATCTGCTTCACTGGACTCCAACTTACGGCGAAAAAAGATGCGGACCACCTGAGAAAGTCGCAATTTTTTTGTGAGAGGTTTTCAGCAGATAGAATCTGGTCTCTGACTGATCGAGTGCGGTCAGCGACTCTGTCCCTCTGATTTCTCCCGGCGGGGTGCATTAGAATGGGCTGGAAAGTCCACGATAGGGAGTTGGCCTCGATCATGAAACAACCACCAAATGTTCGGTCGTCTGCCCCGGTCTCCTGCCGGGAAGTGGACCGGCTTTACGATCGTGGCTACTTCCACGGGGAGACCAGTGGCTACTCCATCGAAGGTTACCGGAATTGTCACCCCGATTGGAAGGCCTGGCTGGAGTTGGTCCAGGCGGTCAATCCGGGAGGCAGACTACTCGACCTTGGATGCGCCTACGGGTTGTCGATCCGCAGTGCCCGGTCGGTCGGATTCCAGGCGTACGGATTCGATATCAGCAGTTACGCGCTGGCCCAGGAACCCGAACTGCAGGGACATCTTGCGCAATGCGACCTTCACTCGCTGCCCTTACGCAGCGGGACGGCGGACGTGGTCCTGGTCCTGGACGTACTCGAGCACCTGGCCGACCCGTTACTGGGGCTGGAGGAATCCGTTCGCGTCCTGGCACCCGACGGGCTCCTGGTCGGCGCCACGCCCGACCCGATCTTCTTCGGACGCAGTGAATCCACCCACTTCTCGGAACGTCCGCCTTCTTTCTGGGTCAGTCGTCTCGTCGAACTGGGTCTTTTCGTCGCCTTCCGGTTCTCGGTCGTCTCGTATAACTTCCAGTTTCTGGCCTGCCGGGCAGACAGTTCCCTGGTCGACCGGGTTGCCTGTTTTCGACACGACTATTTTTCGGAGGAGGCGGAATTCACTACCGGCGAAGGACTTCGAACACTGCCCCGCTGGGGCTGGGGCGGCCTGAGCGAAAAGGCCCGCCCTCTCCGGGAAAGCGGTGCTTCCATCTATCTATTGAACGAGTCCGCCGGCCCGCTCTCCTGCGAAATCGACCTCACCGTAACGACTCGAGGAGGGTTCTCTACCCTCGGCATCCGCCTCGACAGCTGGCTCGTTCACCAGGCGATCCTGAACTCCGAACAAACCGAATATACGGTCCACCTCGAAAACGTTCCGGTTCCCGCCGGAGGACATCACCTATTTTTCGACCTCGCGCCGGGCGGAGTCGACGTCAACGTCCGGGACGTGCGGATCCGGGCGGTACAGATTTCAAGCGAGGAACTGGTCCGGGATCTTCCCTTCGACCTGTATCAACGCTACCAGGGTGTTGCGGAGCTGATTTCAATTGTGGAACCAGAGTCGCTGCTCGACGTCGGCGGCTACATCGGCGACGCGGACGGGCACCTGGCTGTCTCCGCCGATTTCCTCTCGGATCCTGCCGGCACCCGCCTCGTTCGCTCGACCGATTTCCGGCAATGCGACCATCCCGACCACCTGGCATCCGAAGGGACCGCCTTGCCCTTTCCGGACTCGGCCTTCGAGGCCGTAGTCTCCCTGGATGTCCTCGAACACATCCCACCGGCAAAACGGGACCCCTTCCTGAACGAACTCGAGCGGGTGGCGCGGAACTGGGTTGTTCTTGCGGCACCGTTCCATTCACCGGAAGCGGAACGGGCGGAACGGATTCTGTCCGCGGGAGTCATGCGCGGGCACGGGTTCCTCGACGAGCATCGGGAACTGGGGTTGCCCGACGCGGCGGCGGTGCGGCTTCACTGCCAGGCCCGCGGATTCCCCTGCTGGCAGGTGCCCAACGGCAACGTCGACAACTGGGTCCTGCTGCAAACCCTCAATGCGCTCTTCTTTGGGAGCCGCTCCGCCGACATCGCCCGGGCGTTCAACCGCCTTTACAGCGAACGGCTCTTCCCGGCAGATCACGTTGCCCCGTGCTACCGGTACATATTCCTTATATATATCGGTGGGGGTGAGCCGCCGAGGGGGAGTGAGATCGCCCGACAGATCGACATGATCCTCAATGCCCGCCGGAACCGCCGCTGGGACATCCCCGATCTGACCGGGAATCCCGTGTTCCAGGAAGTCGTCCGGGATCTTCTTTCCCTGAGCGATGTCCGCGCGCGGGCGCTCAACGACGTCCAGTTCCTGGCCAACGCGAGGACGGAACATATCGGATTGTTGCTCAAGGAGCGGGACTCGCTCGTTGAACAACTCGAACAGACCCCACTGGCTGAGCTGGCAAAACGCCGCTGGAAGCAACGCCGGGGACGCACCCGGAAGAAGCAGGATGAGTAACCACCAGGCATCCCCGTCGCAGCCCCGGGCCACGGTCGTAATCATCAACTACAACGGCCTTCCGTTCCTTGAGGAACTGTTCTCGGGTCTCCGCCTGCAGGTGGGAGCAGCGGCCGAGTTCGTGTTCCTCGACAACGGCTCCTCGGACGGCAGCCCGGATCTGGTCGCCGAACAATACCCCTGGGTTCGCCTCCACCGGATGGGACGTAACGCCGGATTTGCGGCCGCGGCCAACCAGGGCGTCCGTCTCGCTTCAACACCTTACGTTGTCCTGCTCAACACCGATATTCGCACCGAACCGGACTGGCTTGCCGAACTGATCAAGGTAGCCGACGCGCACCCCCGGGCCGCGGCGGTGGCGTCAAAAATGAGGCTCCACGACCGCCCTCGGGTCCTGAACGGCGTCGGGGGTTCGATGAACTCGCTCGGTTACACCTGGGACCGCGGCATGTTCGAGGAGGATCGCGGGCAGTATGACGAACCGGCGCGGGTACTCTTTGCGCCCGCCGCCGCGGCCCTTTTTCGAAAATCGTCCTGGCTCGAAGCGGGAGGCTGCGATGAAACCTTCTTCATGTATCACGAAGACGTTGACCTGTGCTGGCGGTTCTGGATCCAGGGATTCGAGGTTCTCACGGCTCCAAGAGCGGTCGTCTACCACCACTTCGGCGGGACAACCCGGGAGTCCCGCGGGTTCCTGTGGCGCGAAATACTGGGGGAACGCAACAACATCCGGTCCCTCCTCAAGAACTACAGTCTTACCCGGCTGGCGTCGGTGATCCCGGCCCTACTCTTGCTTCCTCAGCGCCCCCGGCGCAAACTCAAGCAGGTTCGGAACCTGGCCTGGAACCTGCTGAAGATAGTGGATACCTTGCGTCATCGCCGGAGAATTCAGCGCGCCAGGAAACGAAGCGACAAGGATCTCGATTTCTTGATCGAGCGGAGAAAAGATGTCCCCATCCGTCTCTGACATTTCTGTCATCACGATCAACTGGAACGGAAGGCACCACCTGGAACACCTGCTTCCTTCGGTAGTTGCGACCGGCCCAGGCGAAATCATCCTGGTCGACAACGGAAGCGAAGACGACTCCATCGAATGGGTACGTCTGAACTTCCCCCAGGTCCGGGTAATTCAGAACGAGGTCAACCGCGGCTTCGCCGAACCGAACAACGTTGCCGCCGAAGCTGCGCGAGGACGGTTTCTCGCCTTTATCAACAACGACATGCGCTGTCACCCCGAGTGGCTTTCGCAGGGACTGCTGGCCCTCGAGTCAGCTGAATGCGTCGCCTCGCGGATCCTCGACTGGGACGGCCGCCGGATTGACTTCAACGGGTCGTCTCTGCAATACCTCGGCTACGCCGCGCAAAAGGACATCGGATCAATCGTCGACTCCGTCCGCTCCGAGGATGCAACCCTGTTCCCCTGTGGCGGATCGATGCTGATCGATCGACGGGTCTTCCTCGACCTGGGCGGCTTCGATCCTGACTTCTTCGCGATCTACGAAGATGTCGATCTGGGATGGAGAATTTGGCTCTCCGGTCACCAGGTTCGGTTCTGCAAGGAGTCGGTCTGCTATCATCGCGGCCACGGTACGTTTCGGGCCCACCACACCTCGAAGATGCGCTACCTGATGCATCGCAATGCGTTGATGACCATCATCAAGAATTACGAGGACGAGAACCTGCGACGGATCCTGCCCGCCGCAATCGTAATGGCGATAAGGCGGACCCTTCGCCTCTCCGGGGTCGAAAGGGAGTCCTATTATCTCTGGTCCACGACGAAACAGCGTTCCGCGGCCGGAGATCCACTGCTCGAGTATGATTTGGACGATGCGTTCAACCACCTGGTCGCTGTCGATGACGTTCTCCGCCACCTCCCCGCGCTGATGGCTCGGCGCAAATCGGTCCAGCAGCTCAGGCAGCGCACCGACCGGGAGATCCTCAAACTGTTTGGCGATCCGCTTCGAGCGATCGTCGAGGACCCGGATTACATCCGGGACGAATCGGATCTCCTGGAGAGCCTCGGGCTCGACCTCCTGTTCGACGTGAAAGCCTATCGCGCCATCGCCGACGACCTCATCGACCGCGAACCGGACCGGCTCCGCAGAGTCAGGGATGAGCTCAAGCAGCTTCAGTGGACCGGCGTCCAGGCCATCAAACATCCCCCCGATGTCCCTCGCAGCGGTCGAATTCGAACGTTTTTCAACATTTGGAAAACAGAAGGTCCCGCGAGGGCAATCAAGAAGGCCCGGGAGGCAGTTCGGCGTGCATTTTAGTGTCGTCATCCCAACCTTTAACCGCGCGGAGATCCTCGCCCTGACCCTGCGGTCTCTTTCCCGACAGGAGGAGGCTCCGCCGTTTGAAGTGATCGTCGTGGACGACGGGTCGAAGGACGAGACACCGGCTCTCGTTGCCGGTCTCCAGGACGGCTTTCCGGTTCCCCTCCACTACCTCTTCCAACCCAATCGTAAGCAGGGAGCGGCCCGCAACCTGGGAACCAGGAGTGCTGGAGGAGAGCAGATTCTCTTTCTTGGTGACGACATCGTACCGACGCCCGGTTTCCTCAAAGAACACGCAGAGTGCCACTCCCGTCACGGAGCCGGTCCCCGGGTCGTCGTCATCGGGTACACCACGTGGCCGGACTCAATCCGGAGAACCCGGTTTCTGGACTACATCGGAGAACAGGGATGGCAGTTCGGCTTTTCGCTCATCAGCGATCCTGACGACATCCCATTCAACTTTTTCTATACCAGCAACATATCGATGTCGCGGCGCTTCTTTCTCGAGTCGGGAGGATTCGACGAGGATTTCCAGGAATACGGTTGGGAAGACATGGAACTCAGTCTGCGACTGGGGGACCGGGACATGCGGCTGGTTTACGCCCCGGAGGCCAAGGCGTTCCACCACCACCCGACCGACCTGCGATCCTTTGCCCAACGCCAGGAGAAGGTTGGTCGATCGGCCTGGAACTTCTTCATGAAGCACCCCGAGATGGCCGAGTTCCTGAACATAGACCGGATTCCAGAGTACAGGATCGCCGACCGCTTCCGCATGTCGGCCCTGACGTGCCTCTGCAGGCTCTTCGAGTCTTCCGGCTGGCCAAACCTGTCGAGGTTCTACCCTGACCTCATGACCTACTACTATCTTCGGGGACTGGGGCGCGGGCGCGAAGAGGGCGGCAGGAAGACTCCGACAGGCGGCCGCAGTGGAGGCCGACTGTGAAACCCGTCGTCCAGAGGATTGTGCCTTGCCCGTCAGGTCGAATCGTTCAACCGAGGAAGATGGATGCCTGAGGCTGCCATATCGGTCATCATTCCAACCTGGAACCGCTGCGAGTTGCTTCTTCGCTGCCTCGACTCGCTGGCAGCCCAGACGGTTGAGTCCAACCTGGTCGTGATCGACAATGGATCCACCGACGGCACGGCCGAGACGATTGAGGCCTGCTACCCGCAGGTCCGGCTGATCCGCAACTCCACCAACCTGGGATTTGCCAGAGCCGTCAACCAGGGCATCAGGGAAACCGATTCTCCTTTCCTCGCACTGCTCAACAACGACACGGAAGCCGATCCCGCATGGATCGCGTCCGGACTTGCGGCCCTGACGAGCCTTCCCGCGTACGGATTCTTCGCATCGCGGATGGTCAACTATGACCGGCGGGACCGGCTCGACAGCACAGGAGACTGTTACAGCCGGTTCGGGCTTCCCTACAAGCGGGGATTTGGCGAAGGAACCGACACGTTTCGTCAGCGGGAAGAAGTGCTTGGGGCCAGCGCCGGGGCAGCCTTCTACCGGCGGGAACTATTCGACGTGGCCGGCCTTTTCGACGAGGGCTACCACCTCTACCTGGAAGACGTCGAACTCAGCCTCCGCGCCCAGCTTCACGGTTTTCGCTGTCTCTACCTGCCCGAGGCGGTCGTGTACCACATCGAGGCCGCTTCCGATCCAGACCGGGTCCGTGATCCGTTGGGTGATTCGGCATTCTATTCACCCGACCGGGTCTTCTGGATCACCCGGAATCGCTGGCAACTCATGCTGACCTACGGGCCCATTCGCTACCTCCCACTTTACGCTTTCGGGTGGGCCAAGAGTTTTCTGTTTCATCTGCTCAAGGCGGGATTCACGGTCGATTTCGTGCGCGGACTCGCCGCCGGCCTGGCTCTCAGTGGAAAAGCCCTGCAGAAGCGCAGGAAGTTGAGCAGAACAAAAACCCTGAGAACCGGTGACCTATGCCGAATGCTCCAAAAGTGCTAGCGGTCTGCGTCAACTGGAACGGCGCCGAGGTTCTGGCAGAGACTCTCGATGCCCTCATGAAGACCAACTACCCGGACCTGGAAGTCGTGGTAGCTGACAATGCGTCCGAAGACGGGTCCGTCGAAATCGCCCGGCAACGGGGAGTCAGAACGTTGCTCAACAGCGAAAACCTGGGCTACGGTGAAGCCATCAACCGGGCGATCGCCGACTACAACGCCGCGCCCGCAGAGGGCCCCCTCTTCTTCCTGGTCCTCAACAACGACGTGACCCTTGAGAAGAACGCCATCGGCAGGCTCGTGGACGCGGCCCTGGCCCACGGGCCGGGAGTGTACGGGCCGAAGATTATTCGCGCCGACCTGCCCGACCGGCTGGAGGCAGCCTGGGGCGAGATCACGTTCACTCACGTGCTTTGCCGTTTTCACGGAGAGAACCAGCCGGAGAAAGTGGCCGGGGAAGGCGTGCGGAGGGTGCAACTCCTGCTGGGTTCCGTTCTGCTGATTCACCGGGATGTCATTCGCAGGATCGGGGGGTTCGACCGGCGCTTTTTCATGTACCACGAGGAGATCGACCTTTTGTACCGGTTGGAACAGGCAGGCCTGCCCGCCTACTTCTGTCCCGCCGCCCGCGCCGTTCACGTCGGGGGCCACTCGACCCGCGGTCGCCGCGGGCTCAAGACCTACTGGATTCGCAAGAACACCGTGCTGTTCCTGTGTAAGCATCAATCGGGTGCGCTCCGGTGGATGACCTGGGCAGCGACCCTGCTCGCCAGCCTTGTCTTCAACCTCGTCACCTTGAGGCGGACGAGGCTTCTCAGCATCGCCCGCGGGGTTAGGGATGGCTTTCGGGAAGGTGGCAGAAAACCGCCCGAATGAGCACCTTTGCGCATCACCGCACTGCGGGATTACTCTTGTGGAGATGGGTCCAAAGCAGGGGATAGATCAATGACCGTTTCCTTCATCGTGCCCTGCTACCGGAGTCGGCGGACTCTCGGGTTCACGCTCAAGTCGATCTTCTCCCAGCGGCCGGCCCCCGATTTCGAAGTGATTGTGGTCGATTCGTCCGAGAATCCGGTCACCGACTGGATCAAGGTTCACTTCCCAACCGTTCGGGTCCACCACTCGGCGGTCCGGCTTTACCCGGGAGCGGCACGCAACCTCGGAGCTGAACTGGCTCGAGGAGACCGGTTGGCCTTTATCGACGCGGACGCGGCTGCCCATCCGGACTGGCTGCTCCGGATGAGCGCCCGGCTGACCCGGATCGGAGACGCCGGCGTGGTCGGCGGATTCATCGACAACGCCAACCCGACCACCGCCGCTTCCAGGGTGCTCCACTGGGTCGAATTTTCGGAGTTCCTGCCGGGACACCGCGGGGGATCGCGTCCCTTTTTGTCCAGTTCCAACCTGCTTGTCACCCGGAAGTTCTTCGAATCGTCAGGAGGTTTTCCGGAGAACCTCCCCGCATCGGAAGACCGGCTATTCTTTCACCGCATCCGGGAGGGAATATATTTCGAGTCCAGGGCTGGCATTGCTCACTATCACCGAACTCGCTGGAAGGAGATCCTGGAACATCTCTCCGGCCTGGGATTCTGGGCCGGCTACGTCCGGCAAACGGCGTCGATGACCGGCTCGGGACTGGCCAGGCTTCCTCTGGCGTCCTGGCTGCTCCCCTTCTATCGCACGCCTGCGATCGTCGCCCGCGTCACCCGATCCAGCCCCGCAGCCGGCGCTCGATCATTGCTGTTATCACCGTTGATCCTGGCTGCGTGCACGGCCTGGTCGGCTGGATTCCGCAAGGGTCTCCTCGAGCCGACGGCGGGATTCAGCGTCACTTCGGAATAATGACTCCGCCGAAATTGCCACCCTGCCCCATCGCGGGAAGCATTTCATATGACTGGGTAAAACCGACCCCGAAAACAGTGTTGCTGTAGGTTCCCGCCAGGCAGTCGAAATCGGAAAGAACCCAGCCATATCCCCGAAACCGGATGTCCGCTTCGGCCTTGCCTTCGGCAGCCGCCAGGATCTCCGCGAGACGCACCGTCCAGGTTTGCCCGGACCCGAGGCTCCCGTCCGGATTCAATCCGTCCCCCGGAGAATCAGGACCGGTTTGGTAGACGATCTCCGTTCCATCCATGTTGTACAAATACAGAGAGATACGCCCGCTCGTGGGGGCGTTTTCGGCACTGTCTCCAATAAACAGTGAAAGGGGCAAAGGCGCTTTACAGACGTTGCTCACTGAGATGGCACAGTCGACCTGAAGCGTCGGATCGGCCTCGTTAGGGATCACCGCCAGGTACTGTGCGAACACCGCCCGGTAGGCCGACGACCCTGCTTCCTGTACGAAGACCGGCGCAGCAGTCCCTTGTTCCCCGGCCAAACCCAAGGTTACAAACGAAGTGCCCCAAAAAATACTGAAGCAAATTGCCACCCATCTAATTTTCACGATATGAAGGCCTCCCGTTTGAGAGTCCACCAGCCGTTATTGAACCACCCGGCCACGGTCCTGTGCAGGTCCCGTAAGGACTTGCACGGCCCCGGCTTCCAGGATCGGATCGCCCATGGGACTCGTCTGGACGCTCCGTGTCCGGCGCAAGAAGATGCCTGAAGGGGCAAAAAGTCTCAACTCTGACTCGAAACTTCAATTGGGATGAGCTGGAAGAACTGGAAGGATTGGAAGAATTGGAGAACCTGGTTCATCTGGAGGAACCGGCGCGATTGGGTGGGAGTAATCCGGGCAGCCCTGCCTGGTATGTCGCCCGGGCAGCCTGCCCGGCGAGTCCCGTTCTTGACTTGAAATGAGGGTACTAAGGCAGCACAAGAACCTGCTGTCTGTTGTTCGACTCGTAATCGCCGACGATTACCGTTGGGAATCCGACGGAAAGATCAAGGTTGACCAGCACTTGGGCACTGCCCAGGTCCGGCTGGAGCAGCAATATGCGATCCTGGTACCAGACCAGTCGATACGTTCGAGTCGCGTTCCCGGAAATTGAATCGACCTTCACCAGTCGCTTGTCGCGAAACGTCGGGGGGCGCGAAAAGGTATAGGTACCCGGATAACGGCTATTGAACGTGACCGAAAGCTCCAGGGGCTCGTCGAAGACCTGCAGGTATTCTGCTCCCGAGGGGCCTGAATCATGAGTAGTTGCCATTACCGCCGGGGCGAACGGCAGCGTCAGCTCCCGAAGATAGGAAAACCCGCCATTGGAAATCTGATAAATGACCAGGTGCGGATTCTTGACGAAGGCAACTGCCAACTCGTCAATACCGTCTCCATTGTAATCGAACAGGGCGACCGAGCGAACCAGATCGTAGAGGAAGAATCCCGCCGCCCACTGGCGAAGGTCCCCACCAGGGAAACGATATCCTTCCACCGCCGAACCAAGATCGGTCGGGCGAACGATAAAATAGTCCATCCTTCGGTCGCGCCCATAGTCCCCGCTCGTCAACTGCTCGCGGGAATTCAGAAGCAGATAGGGGCGGGAGAATCCCACCACGCCGGACAGAAGGCTCAACTGCTGCCCATTGTCGAGGGTGAAATTCCCGCCAATATCCCGAACCGCCTGGAAAGTGATGTCGGCGGGGTTGGACTCGTCCAATTGGCCGACGACCAGAAACCGGTTCTCAAAGTCATTCTCGCCCGGGCCGACCGGGGGAGGGTTTGGTGGAGGAGGAGGATTGCTCCCACCCCCGCCCGAATTGCCGGAATCACCGCCGCCATCACCACCGGAGGAACCTCCGCCGGAACTGTCCCCGCCCCCGCTGGTATCTCCACCGAGTATTTCCGGAATCGGTGTTGCCGCCCTGGCTCCCGCCGGAGAGACCGGACTGGTAGCCCAGCGCCTCAACAAACGGGTTGCTCCCGCTGTCCCGGTAGTTCATTCCTCCCGGGAAGAGGGAACTGCCGGCCGCCTGGTAGTCATTTTCCATCCGGGCCAGTTCATCCATGATCCCGGTTTTTGATCGACTCGCTGCGGAAGCGGATTCACGCGACGGATCCGCCCCAGCGGCCGCCCCCTCCAGAACTGCTCGGCGTCCCTTTCCAGTCCGCTCGCCGGGACCCCGTCTTCCACCCCATCCGGGCCGCTCATCACTCTTCCCCGAGCGATCTGGATTCAGCGAAGAGGCTCGCGGAGCCGACACAAACCTGGCACGGCCCGAGGGAAACTGCATGCCTGAGAGAGAGGCACGGGAGGAGTAGGCTCCACCGGAATCGCTCGAGAGCGCAACGCGAGCAGAGGAACTGTCACCGGCATCCACATTGCCCGATACCGGTGCATCCGGGCGATCGAATTTTGGAACAAGGTAGCTGAATGTGGGGAGCGAAAGCAGCAACACTGCCGCCACGCTGTAACGGATCAGCCTTCCAGTCCCAATTAAAACTATATTTCGCCAGCGACGCTGCTTCATAAGAGGCACCATTTGGGACCGGGAAGATGCACCTCTTCCCAAGACACTCCGATCCACTATAATTGATCGCCCAATCAGTTGGCAAACTTTAGTCTTGCCTGCCGTCGGGAGTGCGGGGAGCTGGCGCCGGCAGATTCATCAGGTGGTCTGGTGGTTCCACTCTGCTCACGAGGATTGATTGACGGTTCCTCCACTTCTTTTGCAACTTTCAGTTCCCTGCGCCATCTTTTAGTGACGCTTTTGGGTAGGGACGGCTGATGCAGAGTCTGACCGCGATTTGGCAGTTGGCAGTTCTGATGGGTAAACTCCTCGTTTGCCGATGTCGTCAGAGTTCAGTGCTCAGGAACTTGCTGAAATCGTGGAACGGGCCCGCAATGGCTCACTGGAAGATTTCCATCAGCTTTATTCCTACTTTGTAAAGCCGATCTATAACTTCATCTGGCGACTTATCGGATCGCCGGACGAGGCTGAAGATCTGACACAGGAGACGTTCCTTAAGGTTTATGGAGAGCTTTCCAACCTGAGGGACCCGGGCCAGTTCAAATTCTGGCTCTACAGGATTGCGCGAAATGAAGTTTATCAGAGGCTCAGGCGAACCAAAAAGCGACCGGAAGTTTCGATCGACAACGAGGAGATCGGTTACTACGATTTTCTCGCTGACGACAATCAGGAACTGGATCCGGAACGTCGGGTTCTTTCCGATGAGTTGCACCAGGTCGTTCGTTCCAGTCTGCAGTCTCTCAAACCGAAATACAGAGACGTATTCGTACTCGCGGTATTCGAGAAGATGAGTTACGACGACATCACCAAGGTTGTAGGCCGGTCGCTCTTGTCGGTGAAAACCGACATCTACCGGGCTCGCCTGGTGGTGAAAGATGCAATTACAGACTACTTGGCAAAATCTCGAAGAAAACGATGAACTGCTCCAGTTGGAAACGCGACATCTCGGCCTGGTTGGACGGCGCACTGCCGCCCGGGAAGGTAGAGGAAATGCGTCTCCACATTGAGACTTGTCCAGACTGCGCCCGTCTTCACGCTGAACTGACTCCGGTGAGTGAGGTTTTCGAGTCGGCCCGGCAGGTCGAACTGGATCCGCCGCCCTTCATGTGGCAACGGATTCAGGCCCGGATCCAGGAGCAGGAGGAGATTCGATCCTCCCAGTCCTCCCGGAGCGGCCTGTTGGCCTGGTTCGGAATTCCCCAACTCCGTTATGCCCTCGGCGCGAGTCTGCTGCTGTTGGTCACGGGAGTTGTGGCAATCCAAACTCGCTCTCCGCAGTCGATCGATCCGGACAGTCTGATGCAGTTGGATTCCTACACGATGGAAGTGTCCGGGAATCCCTTTCTGCGTCAATCAGGTGAGCAGAATCCATTCTTCGGTCTGAGTCAACAAGAGCCTGGGAATCCTTTCGAGCTTGGGGGAGTAACACAATGAAAAGGGTTTTCTGCTCTCTTTTGGTAACGCTGCTGCTGTTTTGCGGTCTCCTTGCCGCCTCGACCACGGTAGTAAACCCGGGCGTTGAGGCAAAACTTCGCTTTGCCGCTGCGCAACACGAGATCATCTCGATCCTCATCAACGAGGGACAGTACGATCGGGTGCTCCCCGAGTTCGAGAAAATCCTTGAACTCGGCCTTTCCGGAGAGCAGGAACAGCTCGTCGTGAAGGAAGTCTGGTCAATTGTGACCGCACTCACGGAAGCTGGGCAGTATGCTTCGGCTCATCGGCTGTTGGATGAAGCGCTCGCTAAGGTTGCGCAACCGGACAACCGTTTCACCCTGCTGATGCTCAAGGGCAAAGTCTACAAGCAGCAAGGACGGTTGCGGGAGGCGCTGGGGACATACCGTCAGGCGCAGCAAATCCAGGAGAGATAAAGAAAGAAGTACGCCGACAGGAGGAGAGAAGAGATCGGGAGCCTGATTTCGTACTGCAAGTCGACGAAAGCGCGACACTTAGCGAATTTAGGCTCTTGACCCCTTCCTTGAGTGATATATAAAATACGCCAGAGTTTTGCGGGATCAGGGTTGTCACCGGAGGTGGCCCGCCCTGGATTGGCCATGGAGTTTTACTAAGATATAGGTTGAGCTCAAGAAAACTTTAAAGATTTTCGACTTGAAAGGAGTGGAGAGCATGGGAAAGTTTAAGTGGATTCTGATCTGTGGTGCTTTGGTTCTTGCGTTTGGTGCCAATGCAGCCGCCGCAGGGTCCGACACGCAGGTATTTTTGCAGGAAGACGGGACACCCGAATTCTCAGCCACGCTGGCAACGTTCGTGACCTCTTTGACGGACGGCAGCCGCACGGCGATTTCGGTCAGCAACACCCTTGCCGTTCCGACGGTAGCCGGGGTTGAGTTCGCAGGGTTCCCAGCAGGTTTGAATACTGAAGGTGCCGTATGGGCGTTCTGCAACGGCAACGACGGTTCGTCTTATGCTTACAGTTCGTCCCTCAATGGCCCAGTCGGCTCGGGACTTACCGAAGACGGAATGCTGGTGCCGGGTGGGACCTGGACGACTTATGTGGACGAGATTCTGGGTGCAATGGGATTCGATGTAGCAACCGAGAATTTCGTTGGGTACTGCTATTTCGTCGGTGAGTTCGACGGGATCGTTGGAACCTATGTCAATACGTTTGCGTCTGTGGCAAGCCAGCAGGCTTTCCCGATGCAGGCAGACTTCACTGGGGTCCCCATCGACG
Source organism: uncultured Acidobacteriota bacterium (assembly GCA_963777605.1). GTDB lineage: Bacteria > Acidobacteriota > UBA6911 > RPQK01 > JAPXNP01 > CAVZRV01. Next base: position 414,778 of record CAVZRV010000008.1, on the reverse strand, counting down.
TAACTCTGGTTGAACCGTAAGTCGGGACAACCGTAATCTGTAAGGGCTGGCATCTGCCAGCCCTTTTTTTATGTCTTCTGGTAGGATCGGTGCATGCTTTGGCCTCTTCTTGTGCTGGTTGTACTTGGCCCATCTCAAACACCCTCCGCCGAACTGGCAACCACTGTGATCGATTACTGGAGTGCTCTCGCGCGCCACGACAAGGTCACTGCAATGAAATCGGTATACGAGGAAGACCTCAACAACTTCCTGAACCGCCAGGAACCCGATTTCAAAGACCCCAAAATCGTCGATATTTCCATGGAGTCCGACACAACGGCCCTCGTTACGGTCTCAATCGACCGGTTTCTGCCGAACGGAGTGTTCACCTTCAAGGCGAAGGAGACCTGGGTCGGAACGGACACCGGCTGGAAGGTTCGGGTCGAGCCTCCGATTGGTATCACCGAACGGATCGACCGTGCCATCAGGAAGGCCGCAGCCAAGCCCATGCCCCCGGAATTGAAGGTCACTCCGGATCAGCTTGTCTTTTACGCGCACACGCCGAAACAGGGTTCCGTATTGAACGTTGTCAATGGGTTGGACTCTCCCGCGAAAATCGTCGCGATTGAGATGGACGACGCCCGCCTGAAACTGGACAAGCCGGTGGATATGGTGCCCCCCCGATCAAAAGCGGAGCTACTCTTCCATTATGTGGGACCGGAACTCAAGGAATTCAATATTGCGGATTCGCTGAGCCTCACGATCGAGCAGCAGGGAACGATCCACGAGTTCCAGCTTCTGGTCATCTACAACTACATGAGCCCGATCCAGCGCTGGTTCATGCAGAAGGAACGAGGTCGTCGGACCAGTAAGCCAAAGCAGTAGCTCCGCTTACGGATTCGACGAGCGCTCCAAGAAACCCGCAAACATCACCAAGGCAATGGAATAACGTAACGAGGAGTCGTCGAACGGCCCCTCGCCACCCCAAACTCCCATCCCGAAACTATAAAACCCGCTCTCCCAGAAGCTAGTTCTGCTGCGGCTTGTCGGGAACCAGCGGAGCCGCTTCCGCTGCCGGCGGAGTCGCCGGAGTTTCTGGTTTCGGCTGTTCGGCCGGTCCTCCGGCTTTCATTTCTTCCTGGCGCCGCTGCTCAATCAGATTCTGCTGCTCGAATTCCATCTGGTTGATGAAATCGTAGGCATTCCGCAAAGCACGCTTGAAATCGAGCGTCAGTTCGGTCGAAGTGGGAAGGTTCCGAATCACCTTCGGTGTTATGAAGATGACCAGTTCAAAGCGCCGTTCGTTCTTGGCGGTGGTCCCAAAGAGCGCTCCCAGGATCGGGATCTCTCCAAGGACCGGTACCCGTTTTTTGGTGTTGTTAAAGGAATCGCTGATCAATCCGGCGATGCCGATCGACTGCCCGTCCCGGACGATGAATGAGCTCTGGATGTAATTCCGGTTGATCGTCGGGGTCAGGGCGGGCCCTGTCGCCGAACTGATCTCGAGAACGATATCCATGGTGACGATGCCACTGGCACTGATTCGAGGGACGAAGAGGAGCGTGGTACCGGTGGGTCGGAATTGAATCGAGTTGACGAAATTGGTCGTCCCCGATTGGAGCGGATTTCCGAAGGATGCCGAGGTCACCGGAACTTCCGCACCGATATTGATCGAAGCCGGTGTTCCGTCGAGAGCGAGAACCCTCGGCGCATCCAGAACCTGCACGTTAGTCTTCTCGCGCAGCGCCGATACAATCGTCTGGATTTCCCGTTCACTCCCGATCATAGTCCGCGTCGTCGCTGACAGCGTGCCGTCGACGACGCTGCCCGTTGTGGCCGGGAGGAAATTGCCGTCCCCGTCGGTGGACCCGGCTCCCTGCGCCTGGAGAAACGCGGAGACACCAAAATTGAGATCGTCACGCAGCTCAACCGAGAAAATCCGGGCTTCCACCCATACCTGACGAGGAAGCGTGTCAAGCTGGCGAATGGTTTCGAGCATGAACTGGATGTCCGACTCGGTTCCCTGCATGATCAGGGAGTTGTTGAACTCGTTGACCACCAGTTTGACGTTGCCCGCGTAGATCGATCGGATCTGAGACTGCGAAGAGGACGACAAGGCGGGGCCCAATTGGCGCATGCCCGTGCCGCCGCCGCCAAGACTCTGCCGACCTCCGAAGCCCCCCGATCCATAGCCTCCCGATCCATAGCCTCCGCCCCCATACCCTCCTCCGCCGAAGCCGCCATACGAACTCCCACCATAGCCCCCCCCCCCATAAGAACTTCCGTAGGAGCCACCGTAGGAACCGCCATACGCCCCGCCGCCGCCAGGCACGAATCCTCCCTGTCCTCCATAGCCACTCCGGCCGGACTGCCCCAAAACCGAACCCTGGGTGCCGCCGCCGGCAAGCCTGCCCTCCTGTGAACCGTAGGCGCCGCCACCGTTCGCACCCGACGGCAGACCCAAGCCGTCCTGGTAGAGTTCTGCCAGGATCTGGGCGATCTGAACTGAGGTACTGTTTTCCACCTGGTAGACGTAGGTCTTGATGTTGCTCGTCGAAGAAGGAGCATCCAGTTTCTTGATCCACATCTTGACCTGCTCAAAAACGTCCACTGAGCGGGTCACAACCAGGATGCTGTTAAGCCGCTCGATGGCCACAATGCGGACACCGGCAGCCGAATCCCCAGGGGAAAATATCTTCGCCAGGTCCTCGGCAACATCAGTCGCGTTGTTGAATCGAATCGAGATCAGGTCGATTTTGTTGAGTTCGAAGTACCGGGTGTCGAGGAGATCGACAAGGGTCAGGACCTGCTCAATGTTCTGCGGAAAATCCGTGACGATCAACATGTTGGCAGGCGCGAAATCGACCACTGTCGAGCCCGGCGACAGAAACACCTGGGCCATCTTGAGCATGTCATCGGAAAGAATGTAGTTAAGGGGAATCACGTAAGTGACGATCCCCTTTTCTTCAATCGGACCCACCGGCTCGACCCGAATCACCTCGGGCCCCTTCTTCTTTGAGGCCCGCTGTTCAGTGCCTTGACGGGGAATGATGCCAGTCTCCTCGGCCGCCGCAACAGCACTTTCCGATTGGGCGGACTCGCCCTCCGTTTTGGTTTCGGTCGCAGTTCCACCCTTCTTCTCGGGGGCCGGCGTTTCGGTCTCGGCCGGCTCACTCGGGGCATTCATGAGTACCCCGTGGGGCACCGTGGGGCTCTCAGCAATCGGAACGACCACGTAGTAGTCGTCCTGCTTCACAATGGCCAGTCCGTTCATCTTGAGCAATTGCTCCAGAACCGAAAAGAGCCGTTCCCGAGGGATTTCACGCATGCTGAAGATATTGACCGTTCCCTGAACCTGTGGATCGATGACGTACGAGTACCCCAGTTCCTGCATGATCGAGTTGATGACCCGGGTAATGTCGGCATTGCTGAAGTTCAGTTTTATGCCCGGACCCGAGGAAGCCGATTCCCGATCATTCCTGGGCGTGGCAGCGCGTGGAACCGGGTTCGCCGAAGGCGCGACTACCCCGGTTGCTCCTTCCTGGCCGCCGGCTACCGTAACACCGCCGCTGGATGCCCCCCCGGGACTCTTCGTCGTCTGCGCGTCGCGAAGACGCCGCTGCAACTCTCTCTGCGATGCAGTGCCAGAAGGGGCTCCCATAATTCCGCTGGGCGCCGCCCCTCCCACAACTCCTGTCCCCTGGGCACCGGTCGTTGCGGGCTCCTGCAGAAAAACTGCGGAAGGAGAAGCCACCGCCAGCACTGACCCCATCAACCACTGGCAGATTATGAATCCGGTTCGTCGCATTCTTTATTCCCTTACGTTCCTGGGTCTAATCGTCAATATTCTTCAGACTGTATTCTTTACTGCGGCTGCGGTTGAGGCTGAGCAATCACCGCGGAGCCCGGGACACCTACGACCCCGCTCCCACCCTGCGGCCGGTTGGCCTGCCGCAACGGACTCGCAGCAGATCCACGCCCGGCAAACCCTCTTCGGTTCGGCAAGGCGCCCCTCGCTCCCGCGACAGCGGCCCCACCGATGGCTCCGGGCTGGGTTGTAGGTTTGGCTCCCTCTCCCTCACCAGAATCCGGGCCGGTCGTCTCAACGGCTGCGTACTGACTGCCAATTCGGACAATGTTGACGGCCGCCACTCGTTTGCCCCCCTTTGAGGTCGGGGGCTTCGGAGTCCCTTCGGTGTCGAACATGTCAATGAGTTCGGTGTAGTCGTTCCACTTGAGAGTCACCGTCGTGTCGGTGATCTCGGAGACCACGTAACCCTGAACCGCGTCGCCCAAGGAGACCAGCTTCGACTCGCCCTGGGACTTTGGAGTATCGAAGAGCGTCAGGAGAGCCTTGGTCTGACCATCGATCTCCGAAGCGCCCTGCATTTCCGGCCTCTTTGGAAATTCCGGCGGAGTCGGCTCCGCGTTGGCCACCTGGTCCTCTGCCGCCGGTCTCCGGTCGGGGCTGAAAAGATCGCGATCTCCGATCACAAAGAAATCGTGCACCAGTGCCGTCTGTCCGCTCAGCTCTGCGGCATCGAGTTCGGGCTGCTCCATGTCGCCACTGCTTCGAGCCACGATCTCACCCAGGTTTTGTTCCGACTGGTAGTCCTGCCAACCCGTGACGAGTTCGTAGCAGGCCGCCCCCAGGGCGATCACCAACACCAGGTTGAGTAAGAGAACACGTTGAGCCATCTAGCTTTCCTGATTCTCTGCCGGGTTGAGTTGGATAAACCCGGAAATGTTCATACGAGGCTGCAAACGAATCTCGTCACGCACTTTGAATCCATTGACATAGAACTCTTCTACGGTCAAGAACTTGGCGTGAGTCGAGATGGCATGCATAAAGCTCGCCAGGTCAGACATCCCGTTTTGGCGATCGATCTGAAGATTGATCTGTACCGTCACCTTGGAGTACTTCTCACCGGTCTTCTTTTCCTGCAGCGGAGTGCTCCTCGAGATCACGACCTGATGCTGCTCGGCAATCGAGCGCACGATGTTTTCGAGCTGGTTCTGGGCTATCGCGGGGTCTGAACTGTCAAGAAGCTGCGACCTCAGCCGCCCAAGTTCCTCGTCCAGGATCTGGTTCTCTTCTTCGTAGAGGCCACGACTCCCGAGCGCCTTGACGGTCTGGGAGAGCATCCGCTCTTTCTGGTCGAGGTCACCCGCAACCTGCCCCATCGAATCGTAGGCCGGCAGGATGAGGTAAACCACGATCAGAATGACCACCGCAGCCCCGCCCCCCAGCATCAGGGTCTTTCGATCTCTCTTGGATATCTTCATTTGACCTTGGCCGTAAAATTGAACCGCTCTTTACCGCTGACCCTGGGATCCTGGGTTATCCAGTTCGTCTTGACACTTTCCAGGTAAGGAGACTCGGAGAGCACCGAAAGCAGCGCGGACGCCTGCACCGAGTACCCCTGCATCGTCAACTGGTCTCCCTGAATCTGTAAGTTCTGGAGATAAGTATCGTCGGGGATCCGGTCCGTCAAGTCCCTGAGCACGAGCAATGTCTCCTGCCGCACTCCCATCAGGGACTTCAACTCGGTCAGTTCCTGTTTCTTCTTCTCAACCTCATCCCTGATCCGGAAAATCTGCTCAACCTCGGGATTCATATCGGCAATCACCGAGTCAACCTGATCCGCCAGGGCCGACTGCTGGAGAAAGCCTCGGGTCAGCAGCGCGCCCAGTGATAGGACCAGGAGAATCCCCAGGATGTATGTCGCCACCAAACTCGCGTGGGTTCTGACGACCCGCTTGTCCGGCGGAATCAGGTTGGCCAATCGCCGCCTTCGTTCCAACCCGGCCACAGCCAGCCCAATCGCCGGAGCCAAGTTAGTCAAAACGGAAGCAGCCAGGGCCTTGTGCCGGATCCCCAGTCCCTTATTGAGCAGTTCCGTGTCCGCCAGATGGGCGGAGTACTGGTCGATGCGGGAAGCCGCCAGCGCGCCGGTCAGATAGAGCTTCGAAAAGGACGGAAATCGGTCAACTTCGGCCGAAAGCGTCTCTGCCACCCGCTGCAGAACGACCTCCGGTTCGGGGTCCTCCACATCGAAGTCGAGCACCTCCGAGAAGTGAGCAGCCCCCGGTGCATGAGCCACCAGTTCGGCCCGGCCCGGTTCGAGCCTCAGGATGAGGACACCGGCTTTCTTCGAGATCCCGTCCTCGTGGACTGACAGTACGGACTGAAGGCCGATACTGCTCACCGTAACCACCGCAGGGTAAAGGTCAAGCTCCCGCAGCAGGTCAAGAATCTCGTCCACGGCCTCGCGGCGGGCCATCAGGACCTCGAGGGAGATCCTCCGCTGTGCCTCGTCCCGTTCCCGAACCTGGTAATCGAAATAAGAATGCTCTTCTTCAACCGGCTCGAACTTCTCGACCTGGGCCCGGACAACACCGTCGAGATTCTCTTCAACCTCAATCGGCAGCTCGATTTCCCGAAAAACCACCCAGTCTCGGGGGACACCCACAACGATGTTCTCACGGCTGAACCCGTTAGAACGTGCAAACTCGTGAATCCGAGAAGCCAGTTCGGGAACCGGGAGTGCTCGAAAGCCCTCGACGACAAGATGAGAGCGCAGACGGAGTTCCTGGAAACCCTTCTGGACAGAAGCCAGAATCAGGCAGTCCTCCCGGATCTCGATACCCAATGCTGAATCCAAGCTAAACATATCGGCTCGAAGACTTTCTAAAGCTCAGTATTCGACTCATTCCAGTAAAGTACAGTGTACCCTTTCGGGCCGATTCCGTCGGCACGAACGACGGCTCGAATCCTCGCCACAACTTTCGAATTGTCCAACCGTCCAACACTGTTCAGCGTGTAGACGTTGGTCCGCACCACCGCAAGCATCCCCAGCGCCTCCCCACTAATCCCCGGGATCTGTTCAGCAATCTCGGCAGGGTCGGTCAGTGGCTGTTGCCTCCGCATCTGGTCGATCGCCATGGCCACGTCATAGTTGAGACCGGGCAATGAAGCCAGAACCGGGATCGGGGCCGAGTTGATGTTGATGCTGGTGGCATTGGAAAACGTCGTCAGGAAATTCTGAAGCCCGTACAGTTCGATCGGATCTCCCGAGTCGGAAACTGTTTTTCGCCCGTAGTAGATCTCGGGCGTGACCCCGTTAACAAGGAGTAACTCCTCGGGAACGTCCATAAACCCGTTCTTGGCCCGATACGGCGGATTGAGACTCATGTAGTAGTCCGATTCGGCACCGAACTCACGGTAGAGGTCATCGGGGTCAACCCAGTCGCCGATCGAATCGGTGATCACGTCGGCCCGGTCACCCGGCACTCCGATCATGACGAGGAGATTGTAGATCAGGTGAGGCGGCGCCAGGTTGACGTTGATCTTGCCCGATTCGTCGATGATCTGAACGTCGGCTCCACCGCCCGTCAGATTCAGGGAGACTCCCCCCCGGAGCACGTCGGGAATCGCCTCGGGGCCCAATTGCTGCTGCTGTTGAGCCTGGTAAAAAGCATTCTGCGTCTCCATGAGTTCGTAAATCGAGTACTCGATCCCCGCCCGGGCCATGTAATAGGACTGTTTCTGTTCAACCACGTTGCGGGCGGCATCCACTTCGGTCCGGATCGTCGCCGAGAAGGAGAGGGCGAGCAGGCTGATCGCCAGCACGATCCAAAGCACTACAATCAATATCGCCCCGCGCTCGTTGCTCACAACATCTACTTGGGATGCAGTCCTCTTCGAAAAGACGAGCGGCGCCTGAAATGAAAGTCTTTCTTTACTCACCCAGGACTCCTGAAATGGCTCGCCTCAGCATCCCGGCACCGTTCCCCTCGAGGAAACTGGCATTGACCGGAACCAGAACATAGTTGGAATTGTAATTGATTCGAATTGCCTCAGGGACGGCACCCGTTTCATCCCCATGCCAGGAACTGAACCAGCCGTAACTCGAAGTCCCGGGATCCAGACCGTAATACTGAAACTCCAGATACTTGACGTTCTCCACCAACGCCAGCGGCTTCCCAACCGGAGCAGTCACCATCACGCCAAAACTGGCCTCCCCCGTGTAACGGTTCTCCATCGCGCCGAGGTAGAAGCCGCCCCCTTCATCCTGCGCCAGTCCGTATCGAACCACGGTGAGCCCGGGATTCTCGAGAAGGACCAGGGGGGCAACCGTCACAAACGTCATAAAATCCTGTTCGCCATGAAACAGCGGAACCTGGCCCGCGGTGAACTGGGTTGCAGGATCGGCTGCTCCCATCGTCGGATCGAGTGCCGCTACGAATCCCGCCGTGGGTCGAACCGGGAAAAGCGAACCCACCTGGCGTCGAATCTGCTCAAAGAGAACTCGCCGTGTGGCCTGCTCTTCGATCCGGTCTTGGCTCTTCTCGTAGTAATTCAAAGCCGTCTGCAGCGACGTGAACACCATCCCGGCGACCAAGGCCAGAATCGTGAAGGCGACCATCACCTCCAGCAGCGTAAATCCGGAATCACTCCCGGTACGGTCGAAACGGTATCTCATGACCCACCAAACAGCTGCTGAATCGGATTGGCCATTGGTCCGCCGGGCCCCTGGGGAGTCAGCGAGATTGTCTTCAGGCACACGGCCCGATACTTCTTGCCAAACCGGTCATGCTTGAAGTGAATGTCCACCACGACGCTCAGGATTTGGAACCGGGGCTGAACGATGTCGAGCTGCAAACCAGGAGGGGACGGGGGATCCCAGTAGTCCACCGTGGCCGAGTAGCTGAAGTTTTCGTCCAGGTCCCCGGAAACCTCCAGGGGGCCGGTAATCATCTCATCACTCAGAATCTCGCCCATCACGTTCTCGGCGTGATCCATCGCCCGGTGAGCCAGGTCGATCCGCCGGAGGTTGTTCATCCCCCCGCTGAAGATCTGCATCGCCACTCCGACCCCCATCGCCAGGATGGCGGTCGCCACGATCACTTCCAGCAGGGTGAAGCCGCGTTGCTTCAACTCGGTACTTCCGTTTTCTGTACTTTGCCCAGTCCGGTGACCGGGTTCAGCTGGATGAACATCTGTTTCCCTTTCTGGCTCGAGAGGCCGATTAACCCTCCGGAGCTGCGCCCGTTGGGATAGAAGCTCAGCACAACCGGCAGGACTTCCGCATCCACGAAAGAGATCCCTCTGGGCAGTTCGAATCTCAGCAGCGGTTGCTCGAACTCGTTGGTAAGAACGTAGGAAAACGGCTCATCAGGGACCTCCGGGGCCAGCAGGATCACGCGGTGGACGGTCTGTTCCGAGACCGCGGACGAACGAGCCTTTCTCATGTTGGTAATCAGGTCTCTGGTTGCGGTCTGCAATTCCAGACTGCTCAGCCCGCCCACGAATGCGGGCATGACCACCATGGCCACCGCCCCGAGCAGCACCACGACAATGATTACTTCGAGGAGCGAGAACCCGGCCGACTCACCACGAGGTGACGTCTGCGCTGTCATCCTCTCCTCCCTCGACCCCGTCGGCACCAAGAGAGTACAGGTCGTAGTCTCCGTGCAGTCCGGGACTCCGATACTGATAATCCCGTCCCCAGGGATCCTTGGGGAGGGTGTTCTTGCTCAGGTAGGGACCGGACCAGTTGTCGATACCCGGATTCTGGATCAGTGCGGTCAACCCTTCCGCGGTGTTGGGATAGCGCCCCACGTCGAAGCGGAAGAGGCCCACCGCCCCTTCGAGATCGTGCAGCTGGAGTTTGGCGATCTCCGCCTTCCCCTTGCTGAGCTTGTCCATAACCTTGGGGCCGACCACTGTAGCCAGGAGCCCCAGGATCACGAGCACGACAATAAGCTCGATCAGCGAAAAACCGCGACTTCCGCCAGTTCTTCCTTCCTTCTTGTACATATTCACTTCCTTCATCATAGGTTATTCAGCATCGCTACCCGGACGGAGCGTCACAGCGGGACATCGTTGATGCTGAAGATCGAGTACAGCATCGAGACAACCATCAACCCGATCACGAGCCCCATGAACAAGATCATGAGCGGCTCGAAAAGGGCAACCAAGCGCTTGATCGAGGTCCTCAGCTCGCGGTCGTAGGTATCGGCTATTTGAAGAAGCATCTCGTCGAGCCGGCCGGTCTCCTCACCCACTTCCAGCAGGTGAACCGCAAAGGCCGGGAAGATCTTGGCCTGCTTCACGGGCGTTGCCAGTCCGTCGCCTTTCTTGACACCCGCGATAACACCGTCCATCGCCGTCGATATAACCTTGCTGCTGACAACGTCGCGGACGATCCCGATCGACTGGATCAGGGGCACCGCACTTTGCAGAAGCGTCCCCAGGGTTCTCGAGAAGCGACTCACTTCAAGCCGCTGCAGCAGGCTCCCGAGCAAGGGGATGCGCAGCACTCTGCGATCCCAGTTCAGGCGGCCCTCTTCGGTGGCCATGTTCCGTCGCCACAGGTACCCGAGTCCGCCAAGCGTCAGGAGAATCAGCCACCAGTAGCCGGTCAACACGCCGCTGATGGTCAACAGGATCTGCATTGGAAGCGGGATCGGCGCCCCGGCGTTTTCAAAGATGGCGGCGAACTTCGGGATCACGAAGGTCACCATAATAATGATCGAACCACTGCCGACCAGGCCCAGGATCGCCGGGTAGATCAAAGAAGAGACAAAATAGCCTTTGAGTTCTTCCGCCTCCTCGAGGTACTCGGCAACCCGGGCAAGGATCTGTTCGAGCGTGCCGCTGATCTCCCCGGCACGAATCATGCTCACGTAGAGCTTGGGAAACACCCGGGGGTACATCGCCAAGCCCTCCGAGAGAGACTTGCCTCCCTTGATCTCGCGCAAGAGTTCGTTGCCGATCTCCTTCAGGTACTGGTTCTCGGTCAGGTCGCCGAGGATGGTCAGGCTGCGGTCGAGGGGAAGCCCGGCGCGCAGGAGCGCCGCCAATTCCTGAGTAAAGATCAGGAGATCATTGCGCGGCACCCGCTTCCGCTTCCAGGGGAGCTGCAGTTCCGAGCCAAAGATGCCCTCTTCGTCTGGCGAGAACACCTTTATCGGCAACTGGCCCTGTTCCTCGAGACGGGCAAGAGCTATCTTGCGGTCCGCCGCCTCAAGGGTGCCTTCGGCAATCCGCCCGTCAGCCGTTACGACTTTGTACTGGAAGAATGGCATTCAAATAATCCCTAACAGGTAGATCCGAGCTCGCCTGTAAAGTCTCAACCCGAATCCCAAGGCTTCGAAGTTCCGCTCGCTCGAAATACTGGCGGTCTCAGGCTAGACATCCTGCGTCACGCGCATCACTTCCGCAATCGTTGTGACACCCAACCGCACTTTTTCGAAGCCGTCTCGCCGGAGAGTCACCATCCCTCCGTTGACGGCTGCTTTGCGCAACTGCCCGGCGTCGGCGTTCGATATCGTCAACCGCCGGACTTCATCGTTCATCCGCATCAACTCGTAGATCCCGACTCGTCCCAGGAAACCGGTGTTACTGCACTCTTTGCAGCCCTTCCCCTCGTAGATCTGACCATCCCAGTTCTGGAGAAAGCCAATTTCCTGGAGGTACTCCCGATCCATATCGACCGCTTCCTTGCATTCGGGACAGATGACCCGAACCAACCGCTGGGCCAGTACTCCGAGCACGGAGGAGGCAATCAGGTAGTCCTCGGCCCCCATGTCGACCAGGCGGGCGATGGCGCTGGGAGCGTCGTTCGTGTGAAGCGTTGAGAAGACCAGGTGCCCGGTCAGGGCAGCCCGAATACCGATCTCGGCCGTTTCCAGGTCGCGCATCTCACCAACCATGATCACGTCCGGATCCTGGCGGACGATCGAGCGCAGCCCGGCAGCAAAAGTCAGACCGATCTGGGGATTGACATGAATCTGGTTGATGCCGTTGATCTGGTACTCAACCGGGTCCTCAATCGTGATGATCTTCTTGTCGGGAAGGTTGATCTTGGTCAACGCCGCATAGAGGGTGGTCGTCTTACCGCTTCCGGTCGGACCCGTCACCAGTATGATCCCGTGTGGACGGCGGATCTGCTCATCGATTTCGGACAGCATGCCGGGACTGAATCCGAGGCTCTCCAGGTCGTAAATTTGGGTGTTGCTCTTGTCCAGAATACGCATAACCACGCTCTCCCCGTACATGGTCGGAAGAGTGGATACGCGCAGGTCGATGTCCCTGCCCAACACCCGCATCTTGATCCGGCCATCCTGGGGAACCCGGCGCTCCGCGATGTTGAGCTTGGCCATGATCTTGACCCGGGAGATGATGGCCGCCTTGAGCCGCTTCGGTGGAGACTCCACGTCGTAGAGCACACCATCGATTCGGCACCGGACCTTGAGTTCCTTCTCAAATGGCTCGATGTGAATATCGGATGCCCGCGACTCGATGGCGCGGGAGATGATCAGGTTGACGAGTCGAATAACCGGAGCTTCCGAAGCCAGGTCCTTGAGCTGTTCAATGTCCTCCAGTTCCTCTCCGAACCCCTCCCGGCCGTCTTCACCGATTCCCTCGACTATCCGGCCAAAGCTCGACGACTGGTTGCCGTAGAACTTCTCGATCAGATCCATGATCTCGCTCTCCGGTGCGAGTCGTACTTCGAGCGTCTTGAACCGCGTGTACAGTTTCACCGCATCCAGAGTTGACCGATCCAGGGGGTCGGCCATTGCGAGCACAAGGCTCTCCTCGCCTTCACGCGCGATGGGAACGAAGCGGCACTCTCTCATGAACTTGACCGAAAACGCATTCTCGATCACCGGGACCGAGGGAAGTTCGTCTCCGGTCACGAAAGGAACATTGAGATACTCACTGAGATGCTTAGCCAGGTCGGTTTCCGAAAGTGCACCCAAATCGACGAGCAGCTTGCCGACCCGTTCGTGGGTCTGATCCCGCAGGTTGAGCACGGTGGCGAGCTCTTCCGTGGAAACCACCCCCTTCTCAACCAGAACGTCGCCAAACCTTTTCCTGGTTTGAAGATCCGCAAGCTGAATCATCTAGTACTCCAGATACTGAACCCGACGCCGGAATTCATCACTGTCGATCTTCCGGGTCATATAATCATCGATATCCGACTTCAGAGAGCTGGCCACGATGTCGGTCCTGTTTCGTGAAGGATCCAGTGGATTTCGGTCCTCAACGTGAGCACAGATCGCCACCCGTTCCTTCGCGGACAAGTGCTTCAATGTGCTGGCATACTCGGCCAGCGACCTGAGCACAGTGTTGCGTACCCGTTCCAGCTGCTCTTCGGTTGACTCGGGCCCGCCCAGCGAAGTGTCCGGGGCGTCTCCAGTAAAACCTTTCAGGGTCCCCCGATTGATCTTTACGTAAAAGGACACCACGATCCCGTAGTCGGGGACGAATGCAGCCTGCGGCTCAGCGGCAACTGCAAACGGATTCTCGAAACTCTGGCGGAGTACCTCCGTGATGATCTTCTCGAAGACTCTCGAATCCTTCTTGATCTCGGCAACTCTCGGACCCGGCCCTTCGGCTGCGAGAGCGGGGCCACCGGCGCTAAGAAAAGCAACCAAACCAATTAGTATATACCACATGACTCCCCCTCTTAACGCTGCAACAAACGCCCCAGTTGCTGGTTGTTCTCTTCGAGAACCTGGAGGTATCTCTTCTCCAGCGTGTACATGTCCCCGTAGACCGAATCCATCGTGGCCCGGTTCCGCATCGTCATGTCTTCCTTGATGTCGAGGAGGGCTCCGCCAATTACCCGCAGGGTCTCCTCCTGGCGGGCCGCAACCAGGTTCTGCACCATCTCCTCGATGTGCTCGTCGGTCGTGGTCTGCCCCAGGTTCACCCACCCAGCCTGCTGAAGCAGGAACAGGATGCCGGCGGCCACCAGGACTCCGGCGGCCAGCTTCTGCAAGCCCGGCCACCACATCCGTGCCAGTCCCGACTTCCATCCGGAAAAGGTCGGCAGATTCGCGCGGGGCTCTTCCGGAATGTTCCAGGAAGACAATTGCTCCCGGGTTTCCAGGAGTTCCACGTACTCACTGTCACAGGTCGGGCAACCCCTGAGATGAGCAAAAAACTCGTAGGAGACCCGTGGACGAACTTCCTCCCCGTAGAGCACTTCGACCATCAAATCCTGACATTGCTCACAGTTCATCTTCGTTCTCCAGCACACACCTGAGCGACTTCAGGCCCAGGTACAAACGTGACTTCGCCGTCGAGACCGGAATACCCAGGACGTCGGCGATGTCCTGAAATCGAAGCCCCTGGAACTCCTTCATCAGGAGAACCTCCCGCTGTTCGACGGGAAGCTTCCGAAAGGCTTCTTCCAACCGAGAGACCTTCTCCCTTCCTTCGAGTGTCCGCTCGGGAGAAATCTCTTCCCTGGTCCGGTCGTCCACTTCAGGCTGAGAGTCCTCGAGAGAAACGGCGGTCCGCCCTTTCTGCTTCCGGAATGTCATCCTGCATTCGTTGAGGGCAATCTTGTAAAGCCAGGACGCAAAATGACTGGGGTTCGACAGGCTCCCCAAGTTCTGAAAGGCCTTGACAAATGTATTCTGAGTCAGGTCCTCGGCATCCTCACGGTTGCCAACATATCGCCGGATAAAGCCGAAGATCTTCCGGTCCCAGCGCTCCATGAGTTGGCCGAAAGACCCCCCGTCCCCTCTTACTGCCAGTTCTAGAAGGTACTGGTCGGTCTGCTCCATTTCCCTCTCGAACTTATGATGCATCAACACCTCGAAAGTCTAACCTGATCTGCGATCCTTCAATCTTTCTGAAGAAGTCAAAGACATCTCCCGACAAATCCTCCAGCCAGCCCTCGACTTCTCTTCTCGGATCTTCACAGCCAAAATCCTAAGGCATTTATTTTTAATATTTTATCAGGAATCTAAGAATTGGAATCGATTTTGCGCAACGAGAACCCGGCCGGGATGACACTCGATGGAAAGGAGGAGTCGCGGAGACGGGGATTGGGGAATCGACGTACTCCGCATCCCGGCCCATGAAGATGGGTTGAACTGGAAATCCTGGAGTGATTTGGACGCGTCTGGATCTGAATTGGCCGATCGGTGGAGAGCCAATGACGTGATTTACTCTGGCCGGAACCTGGTTGTGGAGAGCCAGGGGCGCGATTATCGGCTGGATCCTGGTTCCTGTTCCGGTGCCAGCCGTGGATGAGTGATGATCACGGGATCGGCGCCGGGCTGGCCCCTGAAGGGGGCCTGTTTCCAGCCCAGGCATTTGCCTGGGTTTACGGCCCACCCATCAAGAATCCAGCCCTGAAAGGGCGGCACAGCTCTCCGGACGTGAAGAATCGGCGCGACCTTACAGGCCGCAATCGAAGTGCAGGACCACAGACCCAGGGCAAGCCCTGGGCTGAAACCAAGGCGCCTTCAGCGCCCGTGCCGAGTTTCACGCTCTGAATGGTCCGGCGCGCGCCGGGGGCCCGGCTGACCTGAAACTTCACTTTGGGATGAGTTCCTGGTTCCTGGTTTCTCGTTCCTGGAGGGGAGTAATCCAGGCAGCCTTGCCTGGGATGTCTGCCGGGCAGCTTGCCCGGCGACAGCGAACATTCTCAATCCATGATTCTTGATTTCCGGTTTGTTCTGAAACAGTCCGCCACCGGGACTGAATCGCACTTTCAGGGCTGCATTGCCGTCCCGGCTCCCATTCCCGGGTGTTGGCGCCGGGCTGAAAATGACCCTGCGTCGGCGCGCTCATCTGGCGATGCTTCAGCAGGTTCACCCTGCGGATGATCTCCGCAGCACGGAGGGGCCGGGCTGAATTGGAACCTTGACCACTGCGACCGACTCAGGACACTAGTTGATCGAATCCTGGAAGAATCGGAGCGGATTGAGCGGCTGGTTCCGAAGGCGGACTTCGTAATGCAGGTGCGAACCCGTGGCCCGGCCCGTCGAGCCGACATAGCCAATGATATCGCCCTTCTTCACCCGCTGTCCGGCCTTTACCACGTACCGGTCCAAATGCCCGTAGCGGGTAGAGAGGCCGAACTTGTGCTCCAGGCTGACCAACTTCCCGTAGCCGAGCCGCCGTCCTGCGAATACAACCAAGCCGTCCGCAGATGCAGCCACCTTCGTCCCCTTCGGGGCCGAGATGTCGATCCCCGGATGGAAGTCCTTATTGCCGGTAAATGGATCGTCCCGGGTCCCGTATCGGTCGGAAGGATACCCCTTCACCGGGATGATCGACGGGGTCGAGGCCAGGAGAATTTCCGAAGTCGTGTAGTAGTCCTGAAGCTGACGAAGTTCACTCTCCAGCGAGATCCGCTTCCTGTCCAAGGTCTTGAAATGCCGGGTCAGGTCGCTATGGCTCAAGCTGAGCACCGGATTTGATTTCCCGGCAGGCCCGCCCACTCCGCCAAGGGCATCGGGGTCAAAACCCGAAACAATCTTGAGTTTCTGGGCCGTGACCTGGAGCGCGGCTATCTGGTCGCTCAACTGCTTTGCCGACAGGCGCAGGCCTTCGTCGTCCTTGCGAAGCTGGTACACCCGTCCCTGCAAGCGGGCATAATCCTCGGTCTGGAGCCACATCCGGTAGTAGTGAAATGACGCGAGGATCAACCCGGTCATGCAGCAAAGCACGACAATAAGCGTCGAAACCAGAAGTTTAATCGTAAGGTTGAAGGACCGGCCGAACGGCCAACCCTCCCGGGAAACCGTGATTAGAAAGTCCCCTCTCGAGTCCTTTTTCACAACACCCTTCCCGGTTGCAAGATTTTAGGATTCCCGAACAGAACGCCCCCAAAGCTCTGGATGAATCGAAACGCGACAAGTATAGGAAGGCCCGGCGGAACCTGTCAAGAACCGAACGGCGATTCTCACGCCAGAGAAAATCGGCCATTCCGGCTGGAAATCACCCCTGTGCGCGATCCAGCTACCGCTCGCCGGCCGATCCCGAGTGGTGACCCGAACTGCCCGGGCGTAGCGTTCGGCACCTTCTCTTGACCACTTTCACCTCAGTAAAGGTATATGATTGATTGTTGTCCGTGGCAAAAAGCAAACCGGTTGAAGGCCGAGCAGTAACTTTGCGGAACGGAAAGCTCTACCAGCGCTAGACCCGGTTGAAGGCTGATGCTGAATAGCTGCCCGGTTGGCGAGTTGGAGTTGTTATGTGGTTCGAGGCCGTGTCAGCTTTTCGGACGGATTCTTTCGGATCTTTGGGAAACCGCCGTCTGAGACTGCCCCGTTCAGTATTCGCCCCCCCAAACTCTACTTCAAGCGTTCAACGAAGCGACCGATCAAAGTGCTGCGGCGGGTGCTGAACGAGGGGCTCCCTACCAGGAACACGTGGATGCAATCCGCACCGACGGGAGCATGGTCCGCGGTACCGGAGAAACATGCCGACGGTAGGGTGAAATGTCTTTATGGATCACTGCAGGTTGAAGAATGAGCGATGAGAAGATTCCTGACTCCAGGCTATCCCCCCGCAACCGGGCCGAAGAACTGCTCCGTAAAACTTCGGGCGAATTACGGGGCCTCGATCCAACCGAAGCCCGAGAGCTTCTGCATGAATTGGACGTCTGCCGCGCGGAGTTGGAGATTCGGGACGAGGAACTCCGACAGGCACAAATGGACCTGGCTCATCCCTGGGATCGACTCGGCGCTATCTTCCAAAACGCCCCGATTGCCTACGTAGTTTTGGACGAATCTGGGGTCATTCGGCAGGCGAACGAGGCTTGCTTAAGGATGCTGAACCGGCAAGGCGAGAATCTGAACGATACCCCGTTCGCCGATCTCCTGGTTGACGTGGATGCCTCCACCTTTCGCGCCCTCTATCGCGAATTCTTCCGCAATCCGGCCGAGAATTCGATCGAGCTTAAAGTTCGGCGAGAGCCCGGAGAAGAGCATAGGGGAAGGACGCACCTTTCACGCCGCCATCCAGGCCCAGTCGAGTGGGTCCTATTCAAATCCTGGATCGACGGAAGGCGAAGCCCATCTCCTGGTTACAATTCATGACATTTCGAGCCTTAAGAGCCTCACGCTCGAGCGGGACGTTACCATCGATCTCCTTCAACTTCTGACGCAGCCAAATCAGACTAGGGCCCTGATTCGTGAGGTGACCCTGCTGATACAGCAGTGGTCCGGCTGCGATGCCGTCGCCATTCGATTGAAGGACGGGAGCGATTACCCATACTTTGAGACCCGGGGATTCCCAGCCCGGTTCGTTGAACGGGAGAGTTCCCTCTGTGCCGTGGATGGGAATGGAGAACTGATTCGTGACAGAGACGGCAACCCGGTTCTCGAGTGCATGTGCGGAAATGTCATTTGCGGTAGATTCAATCCCGAGCTTCCATTCTTCACTGATAAGGGCTCCTTCTGGGCCAACAGCACGACCGATCTTCTGGCTTTCGACCGCTGAACAGGACCGTCAGTCACGGACCCGGAACCGATGTAACGGCGAGGGCTACGAGTCGGTCGCTCTCGTTCCGCTGATCTGCGGCAGTGAACGGCTTGGGCTGATTCAGCTTAACGACTCCCGAAAGGACCGATTCACGCCAGAGAAAATCGCCCTTTTCGAACGGCTCGCCGGCAATATCTCGATCGCCCTCAAACAGAGAAGCGATGCGGCCGCAATCCGGGCCAACGAGGAGAATCTGAGCTCATTCTTCAATGCGATTGATGAATCCCTCTGCCTGCTCGACCGCGAAGGGACGGTATTGGCGGCCAACGAAACATTTGCCGCCAGGCTGGGAAAGCGGGTAGAGGAGTGTCTCGGCACGTTAGCCGCCGAACTGATCCCGGACGAGTTGGGATTCCGCCGCCGGAGATTCCTCGAGCAGGTCCAGGAGACCGGAAGGCCCCAGGTCTTCGCAGATCAGCGGGGCGGGAGATGGTTCGTTCATCACGTTTGGCCCGTTCTTGATTCCGACGGGACCGTCGCCCGTGTCGCGGTCTATGCCAATGACATTACCGAACGGAAGCATGCCGAGGAATTGCTGCTCGATAGCGAGAGGCGCTACCGGGATCTGTTCGAAAAGAACCCCGCCGTCAAACTGCTGATCGATCCTGAGTCCGGTGCAATTGTCGAAGCCAATACCGCGTCGTGTGAGTTCTACGGGTACAACATGGACGAAATCACCCGGCTGAAGATCTTCGACCTCAACCTATACAGCGAACCGGACACCCGAAGCGCCATGAAGCGGGCACGGCGGCGCGAGCAGACAGTATTTGAGTTTCAGCACGTCCTTGCCAACGGTCAGGTCAGAGATGTCCAGGTATTTTGCGGGCCGGTTCGGGTGGGAGAACAACAGCTCCTCTACTCAATCGTCACGGATATCACCGTACGAAAGGAAGCGGAGGCGGAGCGCAACCGGTTGATGGCAGCGATCGAACAGGCCGATGAGACCATCATCATTACCGATTCCGCCGGGGTCATTCAGTACGTCAATCCCTCGTTTGAGAGAGTGACCGGCTTCAGCCGGGCGGAGGTGATCGGCCGGAACCCGAGGATTCTCAAGTCGGATCGGCAGTCACCGGAGTTCTATCAACAGCTCTGGTCGACGATCACGGCTGGAGAGACCTGGCGCGGCCGAATGGTCAACCGCCGCAAGGATGGTGCTCTTTACACGGAATATGCCGTCATTTCGCCTCTATTCGATGCCGTGAAGCGGATCACCGGTTTCGTCGCCGCGATGCGTGACATCACGCAGGAACTACGGATGGAGCAACAGTACCACCACGCCCAAAAGCTGGAATCGATCGGTCGCCTGTCCGGCGGCGTGGCCCATGACCTGAATAACCTGCTCTCTCCCATTCTGGGATACGGCGAAATGATTCTCGAGGACAGTGCTGACAGCGATCCGATTCGAGAACCGGTGGAGGAGATCGTGGAGGCGGCACGAAGAGCACGTGACCTGGTCGGCCAACTCCTGGCCTTCAGCCGGAAGCAGAGGCTGGAATTCAGCCCCGTCAACCTCAACACCCTGGTACGGGACTTTGAACGGTTGCTGCGACGGATGATCCCGGAGGACGTCTCCATTGAGATAGTGCTGGGTCAGGATCTCCCCTCGATCCTCGGAGACAGCGGCCACCTGGAGCAGGTTGTCATGAACCTGGCGGTCAATGCCCAGGACGCTATGCCCGAAGGCGGGCGGCTGACGATTCGGACGAAAAGGGTGCGTCTCGATGAGACGGCCGCCCTCGACCTTGAAGAAGTCAACTCGGAACCATACGTCCTGCTGGAGGTCTCCGACACCGGCCACGGAATGGACGCTGCGACATGTGAACAAGTTTTCGAACCGTTCTTCACATCGAAGGGACTGGCCGGAGGAACTGGCCTGGGCCTGTCAACTGTCTACGGGATCGTGAAACAGCATGGAGGACGGGTCGCCATCGAAAGTGAGGTCGGAAAAGGCACAACTTGCAGGATATTCCTCCCGGCTGTGGAAGACGCGGACCAGGAGGGACAGAGTGACTCGACGAAGACCGATATTGCCGCTCTGGAGGGGTCGGAAACGATTCTGTTGGTGGAGGACAACCCTGCGGTGAGAAACCTCGCCCAAACGATCCTCAAGCGCAGGGGCTATTCGGTTCTGGTTGCCTCGAACGGACACGAAGCCATTCAGATTCTGCACTCACACGAAGGGCCGGTACAGCTGTTGCTGACCGATGTCGTCATGCCGGGGATGAACGGAAGGGAACTCTACGAACGGATTTCGGCCATACACCCAGAAATTCAGGTATTGTTCATCTCCGGCTACACGGCCGATGTGATGGCCCTCAGGGGCGTCGAAAACAGCGCGCACTTCCTGCAGAAGCCGTTTTCCGTGAGCGCCCTGATCGCCAAAATTCGGGAAGTGCTCGACTGACCCGACGTCAAGCCGCTCCACCGAAGAGGGCCCCCGCCGCAGCCGTCAGTGCCATCGCCAGTGCACCCCAGAGGGTGACCCGCAACGCCGCGGTGCCTCGGCCGGCACCGCCGGCATGAGCCGAGGCACCGCCAAGAACGGCAAGAAACAACAAAGAGGCCAGGAATACGGCCGGAATGACGGCTGACACCGGAGCCAGGAGAGCGACCAGCAAGGGCAAGGCTGCCCCCACCGTGAAGCTTCCGGCGGACGACAGAGCAGCCTGCACGGGCCGGGCCGTGGTAATTTCTGAGATCCCCAACTCATCACGCGCGTGGGCTTCCAAGGCATCGTGAGCCGTCAGCTGTTCCGCCACGTGTCGGGCCAGTGCCCGATCGAGTCCGCGATCGACGTAGATCTTCGTCAGTTCGTCCAACTCCGACTCGGGCTCAGTCAGCAGTTCCTCGCGTTCCCTCGCCAGATCGGCCTTTTCGGTATCGGATTGGGAACTGACGGACACGAATTCGCCCGCCGCCATCGACATCGCGCCGGCGACCAGACCTGCGACCCCCGCCACCAGGATGTTTGCTCGCGACGATTCCGCCGCGGCAACTCCGACAACCAAGCTCGCCGTCGAGACGATGCCGTCGTTTGCACCCAGGACGGCCGCCCGCAACCAGCCGATCCGCTGAGTTCTGTGATTTTCCAGGTGCTGCATTCTGAGTGACAGGAGGGGTGGTGGAGGCGGTGGGAATCGAACCCACGTCCGAAAGCCTTCAACAGCAAGCTCTACATGCTTATCCGACTTCACTGTTGCTGCGTTGCGGCATTCGAAATCGGCCAAGGGACCGCAACGAAGTCCCCCAGAAATGGTCTCGGCGACGCGCTGGAGAAACCCATCGTCACCAACGAGTCCGCTAACGTGACGCCCGAAACGACCCCGCGGACTGAGCCATCCGGACGACTGCGTAATTACGCAGCTAAGGCTAACTGATTGTTGGCACTTATCGTTTTTTGCCAGGTTTTACGAGAATTGACAACTCGGCATGCACCTACTGCCTCAAATACTTCCGTCGAATCCAGGGCGCCCCCTTTCCTTTGATTTGGCGATTCAATGACAGCATAACAGATGCACGTACCGCCCGACGGTTGCATTCCGCAAACCCTTTGTCTTCCTTCGGGAAAAGAACTCCTATTTTACCGCCTTAACCCGGTAGCAGAGAGTGAAGTCGCCCGAGCGATCGAGACCGTCCAGGTAGTAACAGACAATGGGCACAACAAAGCAGAACAGGCCGAGGCTGAGCAGTTCGAGGGGGAACAGCAGGACCCTGGCAACTCCCTTCTGCGGAGCAAATACGATCTTGGGGAGATAGCTCAGGCGGTGTCCCAGGTAGTGGAAGTATCCGCCCAGGCGGCCGATTTCGACATCTCCGAAACCTGCTCGAGTGAGCAGCATGCTCAACCCGAAGCGGGTAAAACGGAAGAAATCGTTCGGCTGTTGGTGTTCGGGCCATCCCTGGGGGACCGTCAAGTAGAGGGTTCCCCCCTTACGAAGAATCCGGTGGATTTCACCGATGACCTGCTCGGGGCTCCGGACGTGCTCCAGGACCTGGGTGTTGATGACCACATCGGCCTGCCCGGAAGCCAGGGAGATCGCGCTCAAGTCAGCGATCACATCAAGCCGGGAATAGTCCCACTGCTTGTCCCCAACCCCACTGTCTACTGCCATGTACCGCGTCGTGGGCGGGAAGAGTCTCTGAAAACGCACTTCTCCGGCTCCGGCGTCAACCACCAACCGGGGCCTCTTGTCGGCAGCCGATGCCACAAACCGCTCCACACCGTATTCGAGGGGGTTGATGCGGCGTTTCAGGAATGCGGGAATCCGATTATAGACGGCGTAGTAGAAACCACTCACCGAAACGAGATGCTATCATTTTAGTCCGGGTTTGAAAGCCCGCTCGGGCAAATGCGGTGATGATTATCCGACCGGCGATCCGGACGTGCAATCCACCGCCTTGGAGAAGAGGCCACTGATGCTCCGGATTCCTCTTGCACTCCTGGCGCTGTTCTTTTCCACGATGGCGGTCCAGGCGAACGTCATCATTTTCACCATCGACTCTTGCCGGGCTGATCGCTTCGGGACCTACGGGAACCAGCCGAGCCCCACTCCGAACATTGACCAGTGGGCTCGCCGCGGGACCGTCTTCACCAACGCCTCGAGCGTGTCGGCCTGGACGGCACCAGGGCTGGTCTCCATCCTGAGTGGACTCTATCCCCGGGTTCACGGAGTCGACAATCGTGACCGAATGGGATCGCCGGAGATTCAAACACTCCCAAGGATCTTTCGGGAGAAGGGATATCGGACTCCGAACCTGAATTTCTTCACGTTCGCTCCCTATTACCGCAATCTGGGCCTGGGAGCAGTGGAACGGAAATATCTTGGAGCCGATGAATCGAAGACCATCCTGAACTGGCTGGAAGGAAACACCGGTCCCGGTTCGGAGTCCCCTTTCTTTCTCTGGTTCCATACCACGCTCGTTCATCAGCCCTACCGGCCGGCCCAAGAGGCCATGCCGGCTCCGAGAGAGGACCTCGAGAAGAGCCCCGGCATCAAGGCAGTCCTCAACGGCGCTATCGTTCCATTCGGCTCGACGCATTTCACTCCCGACGACAAGCCGGTCCTGGACGCTCTCTACGAAGCGGAACTCAAGGAAGTTGACACACTCTTCGGCAAGGTGCTGCAACTGCTCGAAGATCGGCAATTGCTCGACTCGACACTGATCGTGGTCACCGCCGATCACGGCGAGGAGTTGCTGGACCATGGGTTCGTCGGCCACGCATCGACTTCGCTGCACGCCAAGCTGTACCAGGAACTGGTCCACATCCCGCTGTTCGTCTCCTGGCCCGGCCACGTTCCTTCCGGCATGATCGTCTCCGACCCGGTGAGCCAGATCGACATCCTTCCCACCGTCTCCCGCCTCTGCGGAGTCGAAATTCCTGCCCGGAGTTCAGGGACAAGATCTCTTCGGAAGCCGACCGGACCGGGTTCTTCTGTACGAGTCGGTCGCGGCCGGAAATCAGACCACGAGGGAGCGGGAGAATGAGTGGATCAGGGGAATCCGGTCCGGGCGTTGGAAATACATCTCAACCGGCGAGCTCTACGACCTCCAGATCGACCCCGCAGAGCAACACAATCTCAATGCGCAGGAAGCGAAGGTTGGCGAGCATCTGCGTTCGACTATGGAATCGATGTTTTCGGAAAGTGACCACCTCGCCAAAGAACTATTCGGGGGCCCGGCGGAGGTCTACCAGTCCGAACCCGGCGGCGATTGCCCCCGCATCTACACTCCGGAGAACGGGAAAGTACTTCAATACGACGTTCACACCGGGGCCCTGCTGATGGACTGGCGGGGCGACATGGAAACCACCTACCTGATCCAGTACGATATCGGCGTCGGTGATCATCATGTCGATGGGACGTACGAGATGAAGGGAAACCACCAGATACTGGGGCCCTTTCCGCGGGAACTGTGGACGGATTTGAAAGCCTGGAACCCGTTCAAGATCAGAGTCTCCCCGAAACAGGACCCTCCCTGCTGGAGTCAGTGGGTTGAATTCAAGTTCTGAGCCCTGCCAACGAATGCTCAAGGTCGGTTTAACCGGCGGGATTGCCTGCGGGAAATCCAACGTCCTCCGCACGTTCGAGGCCCTCGGCGTCCACGTCATCGACGCCGACCAGATTGCGCGTGAAGTGGTCGAACCGGGAACGGCCGGTTACCGGGAGATCCTGGAGGCATTCGGAAAAAAGATCCTCAAGCGCGACGGTACTCTCGACCGAAAGGCTCTCGGAGCCAGGGTCTTCTCTGACGCGAGGGAACGCCACAGGCTGAACCAGATCGTTCATCCGCACATACTGGAACGCGAGGATGCACTGATCCAGGCCTGCCAGCCGCTGCATTCCCGAATCATCGTGGTCGATGCGGCACTGATGGTCGAAGTCGGGACCTACCGGCGCTATGAGGTGGTCTTGGTGACCTACTGCCCACCGGAGGAACAGCTCCGGCGGCTGATCCACAGGGATGGCATGAGCCGCGACGAGGCCCTGCTGCGCATCCGCAGCCAGATGCCGATTTACCGAAAGCTCCTGGTCGGCGACTACGCAATCGACACTTCAGGCAGTTTCGAAAACACCAGGGAGCAGGTCGAGCAGGTCTACAGGGAACTGCACCGTCACCTCGAGCGGGAGACCTGACCACGGCGGCTGTTGCGACTCCAGGCATACCGGGCAACCGTCCAGAGAATCTTGCCTCCCGCGCGGAGGACGCCCGTGACGCTGCCGCTGATCTTAGATTTGCCCGCCAGCCGGCGGTTCCACGAAACCGGCACTTCGAGAACGCGGCAGCCTTCTTCCGCCAGCCGGATCTGCATTTCGATCGTCCATCCCCAGGTCAGGTCGGTCATCGCCAACCGGCCGAGAGCCTCGCGGCGGAGGCAGCGGAATGGCCCCATGTCCCGATAACCGGTGCCCCAGAGCAGGTTAATGAGCTTAACGGCAAGCCGGGTCCCCAACTTCTGCGGAGCCGTCATGGCAACAGTGGATGTGCGGCAACCGAGTACGGCTTCTGCCTTTCCAGACAAGACCGGAGCGATGAGGCGGTCGCTCTCCTCGGGACTGCTCGAGCCGTCGGCGTCCAGGAAAACCACGATCTCCGGCCAATCCCCTAACTCCCGGATCGCCCCAAGGCAGGCCGCACCGTAGCCGCGGGGGAGCACGCGAATGGTTTCGGCACCCGCCTCGCGGGCTACCCTGGAGGTCCCATCGCGGGATCCGTTGTCCGCCACCAGCACCCGGGCCGTTCCAAGCGGGCGAACACTCGAGAGGACCCTCTCGACAACCTGCCCGACCGAGGCTTCTTCGTCGAGCGCGGGAATGATAACCCCGATATTCGGCAAGCCCTCCTCCACAGCTCTTCGCTCGATCAAGAATGCTCAAGGCGTTTCGTTCCTATCCTGCATCGGACGGCTGCTCACAGTGAATCAGCAGGCCAGCCAGAAGCGGGACCATAATCTCGTGGTGGCCCGTCAGGCTTATCCCGGTACCACTTCCGGCCACGGGGCGGCGCACAACGTTTTGTGTCGGCCGGTAGTGCTGGAGAAAGTCCAGGTTCGCAGTCACCAGATCCCGCAGCGGAGTTCCAGCATTGCGCACTGCCGTGACCGCCTTCAGGAACACCTCGGGCAGGATCACCGCGGAACCGAGGTTCAGGTAGACGCCTCCGCCTTCCAACTGGGCAACGATTCCCGTGAACATCTGGAAATCGCGCAGTGACGTTGCCCCGATCGCCTCGCCCGAGGCTTCCGGGTGGCAGTGAATGATATCGGTTCCCACGGCGACGTGGACCGTCACCGGGATCTCCCGGCGATAGGCTTCGAGGAGCACGGATACTCCGGATGGAACCGATTCGGCACGGTCGAGGAATCGTCCGACGGAGGCTCCAAACCCGAGTCCCAGCTCGAAGCCGTCGATCACCGCCTGGTTGATTCCCTTCCCGGTCTCTTCCGCCATCCCGAAGTCACCGGCCACCAGCTGCTGCTCGACATCCTCCGACGTTTTCCCGAACAGAGCCAGCTCGAAATCGTGGATCACCCCGCTACCGTTGGTCGCCAGGGCGGTGACGAACCCCCGATCCATCAGGTCAACCAGTACCGGGGCCAGGCCGACCTTGATCACGTGGCCCCCGAAACCCCAGATGATCGGCTTCCCCAACCGTCGTGCCTGCTGGACGCGGGAGACCAGGGTACGCAACTGCTTGGCCGCCAGAAAATCGGGCAGGGAGCCGAGGAAATCACTCAGACTGTCCGAGCCGACCGGAGAGGCGAAAGCCCCCACTCCAACTTTGCTGGGGCGGTCTTCAACGGAATAACGGCGGGCATTTGAAAAATCGAAGCGCTCGAACTTGGCCATAGATCCCCTTCGTGCGTAAGTCTAACCTGAAACCTTGTCCAGGAGACAGGAGACAGGAGACAGGAGACAGGAAAGATTGTACTGGTTTCTGGCTCCGCATTTCGGGTCAGGGGACCTGCCCCGCCTGCGGGGCGGAATGGAGTAGGCCAGGATGCAGCCGAAGGCGGAATCCTGGGTCCCCCGGCACGCAAACATCCCCAGTCCCGCCCCGGCGGGACGACATGACCGATGGGCATCTGTGGTCTTGGATTTTTGGCTTGTGATTGGGTGGAGGTTCGGATGAGGGCTGTCGGCGCGCAAGCTATTCCCGGAGCCACGATCATGTCGCCCGGCGGAGGTCCCCGAACTTACCCATCCGATCAATGACGCTCGGAACCGGGAGGTAAACCGGCCAGGGCTGGTGCCAGCGCCTGCCCGGTGCGCGATTCAGGGATTCCGGCGACCGTTGCAGGAGGGCCACAAGCAACCAAACGTCCTCCCTTCGACCCACCGTCGGGACCGAGATCGATGATCCAGTCGGCACAGCGGATCACATCAAGATTGTGCTCGATAACGATCACCGTGTTACCAAGATTGACGAGTTCGTGGAGGATATCAAGAAGCTTCCGGACATCCTCGTAGTGCAGTCCCGTCGTCGGCTCGTCCAGGATGTAAAGCGTTCGGCCGGTCGCTCTGCGGCTCAACTCCCGGGCCAGCTTGACGCGTTGGGCCTCGCCCCCGGAAAGGGTCGTCGATGACTGGCCCAGAGTAATGTAGCCGAGCCCAACCTGGCGCAGGGTTCGCAACCTGCTCTCGATTGGCGGGATGTTGTCGAGCAGTTCGTAGGCTTCGTCAACCGGCATCTGGAGAACGTCGGCAATACTCTGTCCCTTGTACTTCACGGTCAGGGTTTCCCGGTTGTAGCGGGCGCCCTGGCAAACCTCGCAACCTACGTAGACATCCGGGAGGAAGCTCATCTCGATCTTGCGGACGCCGTCGCCCCGACAGGCTTCGCAGCGGCCTCCCTTGACGTTGAAACTGAAACGGCCCGGCTTGTAGCCACGCATCCGGGATTCCGGAAGAAGCGAGAAGAGTTTCCGGATCGGGGTAAACACCCCGGTGTAGGTGGCGGGGTTGGATCGGGGAGTTCGGCCGATTGGGGACTGGTCGATCTCGATGACTTTGTCGATGTTGTCCAGCCCGCGGATCTCCCGAACCGGCCCAGGCTCCAGCAACGACCCGTAAAGATGCCGGGAGAGGCTACGGTAGAGCACTTCGTCAACGAGTGATGACTTCCCCGCTCCCGAGACTCCGGTGACGGCGATGAAGACGCCCAGGGGGAATGAGACATCGACATCTGCCAGGTTGTGGTGACGAACTCCCAGCAATTGCAGGGACTTCCCGTTTCCCTGCCGGGGTTCAGACGGTGCGACGATCTGGGTCCGGCCGCTCAAGAACGCCCCGGTGAGCGACTCGGGGTTGTTCGCGATTTCGTCGAGCGAGCCCTCTGCAACGATGGCTCCGCCGTGGACACCGGCGCCCGGCCCAAGATCGACAATGTGGTCTGCACTCCGGATCGTCTCTTCATCGTGCTCGACGACGACGATCGTATTTCCCAGGTCGCGCAGCCGGGCGAGGGCGTCGAGAAGGCTCTGGGTGTCCCGGGCATGCAAGCCGATCGACGGCTCGTCGAGGACATACAGGACTCCGCGGAGCTGAGACCCCACCTGGGTCGCCAGCCGGACCCGTTGCGCCTCTCCCGCGGACAGGGTTTCGGCCTGGCGGTCCAGGGTCAGGTACTCGACCCCGATCTGAACCAGGAATGACACCCGCTGCCGAATCTCGTCAAGCACCGGCCCGGCCACCCGCTCCTGACGGCCGCTCAGCCCGATGCGTCCGAGCGCCTTCTCACAATCATCGAGAGGCATCCGGCAATAATCCGAAATCGAGAGATCGTTGAGTCGGACCGCCCGGCTCTCGGGTCGCAACCGGCTTCCACCACAGGCGCCGCACTCGGCTTCCCCCATGTAGGCCTGCAGCTGCTGCCTGCGCTTGGGGCTGGAGGTCGACTCGATCCTCCTTCGGAACCACTGTGTCAGGCCTTCGAACTGGCTTGCATAGACGTGGTCCCCGTACCGAAATTCTATCTTCTCGAGAAGGCCGTCCCGAAGCGCCGAGAGCATCCGGCCGGGCCACAACTCAAAGGGAGTGTCGCCATCGACTCCGAGGTGCCGCATCAAGGCGGACGAAGCTTCCCGGAAAAGGTAGTCCAGGTCGCGGTCGGTCAGCGAGAGACGGAGCTTGTCCAAGGGCTGGCTCGGATTCTTGACCAGCCTGCCCAGGTTGGCCTGCAGAAACGTACCGAGCCCTTTACAGACTTCACAGGCCCCGAACCGGCTGTTGAACGAGAAACTCCTCGGCTCCAGCACCGGCACGCTGATCCCACAGTCGATGCAGGCCAGCTTCTCCGAAAAGAGTTGTTCCGATCCGTCACGAATACTGATTCCGGCCAACCCGTCGGCGATCTTCAGCGCCTGCCGCACCGACTCCTCGACCCGTTTCCTGAAGTCGGCCGAAACCGCCAACCTGTCCACGATGACCTCGACCGTGTGGTTCTTGCGACGATCCAGCGAAGGAGGAAACTCCAGATCGATCACTTCACCGTCGACCCTCGCCCTGATGTAGCCTTCCTTGAGAAAGCGCTCGAAGAGCCTTCTGAACTCACCCTTGCGCTCCCGAACGACGGGAGCCAGCACGGTCACCCTCGTTCCCTGAGGCATTTGCAGGATCTGATCGACGATGTCGTCCACGGTTTGCCGGGAGATGACCCGACCGCAGTTCGGACAGTGGGGCAGTCCGACGCTCGAGAACAGCAGGCGCAGGTAATCGTAAATCTCGGTGATCGTGCCCACGGTCGACCGCGCACTGCGCGAGGTCGTCTTCTGTTCAATGGAGATGGCGGGCGACAGGCCGTCAATGGAATCGACGTCCGGCTTCTCCATCTGCTCCAGGAACTGCCTCGCGTAGGTCGAGAGAGACTCAATGTAACGGCGCTGGCCTTCCGCATAAAGGGTGTCAAAGGCGAGACTCGACTTGCCGGAACCGCTCAGCCCGGTGATCACGGTGATGGCATTTCTCGGGATGCTCAGATCCAGGTTACGCAGATTGTGCTGGCGAGCCCCCCGAATCAGAATCTCCTGCATCGTCTCATTCTAAACGGGGAAGCCACGGTCATGTCGGCAAGACACTAGTGGAGAGCTACTTTGCGGGTCATCCGGACGCCGTCACGGAAGAAGCCGATGACCAGGGCTCCGTCCCGGGAGAGTTCGACGATCCGTCGGATATCGCTGGCGGATTCCACTTCCTGGTCATTGATCCGAGTCAACACGTCGCCCGCCCGAAACCCGAACCGGCTGGCCGGACTGCCGTCGGTGACCGACTTGACAAGCAGTCCCTTGCCCGAAGGCACCTTGAAATACTGGGCCAGTTGGGGCGTCAGCGAATCTACCACGAGGCCCAGGCTGGCCGGTGGATCGAGGGGCACTTTGTAAATCCGGAGGTCCTTCGACTCGGCGCTGGAACCGTTGTCCGACGTCCAGACATCGGGGATCTGAATCGACCAGGCGAATCGCGGACGTTCACTGGCCGGCCACGACGCCCAAAACAGCGGAAAGCCTTTGCGGCCGCCCGTCACGTTCCACCGTCAGATCCACCCGGGCCTCGGGACTCAGGGACCGCAGCAGGCGAACGAACTGATCGCGCGACCAGATAGCCGTGTCGTTGAACCTGATGATGACATCCCCTGCCTGGAGCCCGGCCCGCTCGGCCGGTTCTCCGGGGACTACCTTCTCAACCCTCACCTGGTCGGGTTCCTCGCTCATCCAGATTCCCAACCAGCCCGCCCGGATACTCTGCTTGCGGTCGACGACTTCCTTCAGCGATTCTTTCGCCACCTGTACCGGAAGCAGGTGGACCGCCCGGATCGTGCGACTCAATCCCGAGTTCTCCACGCGCGTGACAAAACCGAGAAAGCGGTCTGACCCGTCCAGCACCACTGCTCCGCCCCACTCGTGCTCATGAGGTCCGGGCTCATCCGGATTCATTCTGATCTTCATCATCGCGACCGAGTCGAGGCCGGCCGCGACCGCATTGAGCACCTGCCCTCCGGTAACCGCCCAGCATCCCGGGTCGCCGGGCTTCTCCCGCGATCCTCTGCTGCTCCCCCAGAGGACAGAGGGTTCCGGAGACTCTCTGACTTGAGGGGAATTCCAGTAGGCCAACTGCACCGATTCTTTCGCGAAGGCACGCCCCAGGACAGCGGAACGGCCGGAAACCGCTCCCGCGTGGAGAACGGCCAGCGAAACCCGTTCGTCGATACCGACCAACTGTGCCGGAACGAATTTGCCGTCGGGAAGTCGAACGGAGACTTCGGGAGCAGCATTGCCCATGTCAACCCAGGTGCTCCCGATATAGGAAGCGATGTAGCCCCGAGCGTCGATCACCACCCCACTGTATTCGGTCACTTCGACAACAGTGGCCTGGGGGATGATCTTCTCTCCCTGAAAAACACCCGGGAGCGTGCGCCTGAACTGGACGCGGACCACGCCCTCCGGCACCCGGGACTCGACACCGGCAGCGAACGGCTCTCCAAAGTCCAGACCGACACCCAGGCTCAGTAGGAGCAACAATGACCCTCGGCCCAGGCGCATCCTAGTGGCTGACATTACTGAGATAGAAATCCTCCTGGAGTTGAGTGCGGCGGACTTCTATTACGGTGGGCAGGCGGACAATCATCTCGTCATCTCCCTCGCCGGGGACCACGATCTCCACGAAGCCGGAATCGGCAGCCGGAAGTACCCCTGAAGTGGTGGAATGGACCGCGCTCGGAACGGCGGAGGGGCTCCGGTCGGAGCCGCTAACCTCCCAGGGCTTGAAGAACACAACCAGCGCCGCCAGGAGAGCCACGCAACTGACCCCCAGCACCATGCGCCAGCGCCGCAAGGGTTTGTCCTCTTCATATCGGCACAGAACTTCGTCTCGGAAATTCGAGGGGACTTTGAACCGCCCGGACAGACTGCGGGAGAGTTCCTCCAGTTCGAGAAGCTCTTGACAGGTTCGAGAACAGTGGACACAGCCATCCAGGTGCACGGCAATCAGAGGATCGAAGCGAGCCTCAAGGTTCTCGGCCAGGCTGGTCTGGATCTCCACACAGTTCATAGGACCCCAGTCAACTTTTCGCGAAGCAGTATCTTGGCTCGATGAATTCTGGACTTTACGGTACCAAGCGAGATGTTGAGGACCCGGGCCGTCTCTTCGTAGGAGAGGCCTTGAACCTCTTTCAGGATAAACGGAAGGCGATACTTTTCTCCGAGGGAATCGATCGCCAGCTGAAGCCAGTGCGCCTTTTCTTTCTTGTCAAGTGTCCGTTCGGGACAGTGACGTCGATCAGGAAGCGGGAACGGGCGCTGGTCCGCCTGGAAGAGATCGAGCACGTTCATGAAGAAGAACCGCCCTTTCCGGTCCCTTCGCCTCAACTCGTCAATCGCCAGATTCGTAGCAATCCGGTAGAGCCAGGTCGAGAACTGGTACTTCCCCTCATAACGATGGGCATTGCGAAAGACGCGGATGAACGCATCCTGGCAAAGATCGACAGATCGGTCGTAATCCCGGACGATCCCGTTGATGTAATTGACCAGGCGGTCCTGGTAGCGATGGACGAGCACCTCGAATGCGTCGTCACTTCCCGCCAGGTAACGCGCAACCAGCGCATTATCCCCAGGCCCAGCCTCACTCCTTAATGTTGCGACGATTTCCATATGGCTACCTTCTTAAACGAAGGCCCGCCCTAGAAGTTCCGTAACTTCTCCGAGCTCGAGGAGCAAATATTCTACACCCGGTTCACTTGGCGTCAAACCAAGACGGTCCCATCGCCGGATCAACTTTGAGAGGGACTTTCATTTCGGTCACTCCCTCCATCTCCTCAGTGACCAGCGCCGCCAACCGATCGACCTCACCGGACTCCGCTTCGAAGACCAGTTCATCGTGGACCTGCATGATCAGCTTGCTCTTCCAGGACTCATCGCGAAGCCGCTGGTGGATCGCCACCATCGCTACCTTGATCAGGTCGGCGGCCGAACCCTGGATCGGCGCATTGATAGCGGTCCGCCGGGCGAATTCCCGAATGTTCCGATTCTTGCTCTTGATCTCGGGGACCTGCCGAATTCGCCCGAACATGGTCTTGACCAACCCGGTTCGTTCCGCTTCCTCCAGAGTGCGGTCGATCCAGACCTGGACTCCCTTGTACCGGTCGAAATAGTCGTCGATGAACTGCTGGGCCTCAGACCGGTCGATTTTGAGACTCTTGGCCAACCCGTACGCACTCAACCCGTACATGATTCCGAAATTGATCACCTTGGCGCGGCGCCGCTGCTCTTGCCGGCTCAGCCCGCTGCTTTCCCCAAACACCTCGCGGGCGGTACGCTCGTGAATGTCCTCTCCGGACTGGAAAGCCTCCACCAGAACCGGGTCCTCGGAAAGATGGGCCATTACCCTCAACTCGATCTGGGAGTAGTCGGCCGACAGGATCAGGTGCCCCTCGTCGGCAATGAACGCTTTTCGAATCCGTCGGCCCTGTTCGCCGCGAATCGGGATATTCTGCAGGTTCGGGTTACTTGAAGAGAGTCTCCCCGTAGAAGCCACCATCTGGTTGAAGGAGGCATGGATCCGACCGGTTCTGGGGTCAACCAGTTTCGGCAGGGCATCGACGTAGGTCCCCTTCAATTTCGCGAGTTCCCGGTAATCCAGGATGCGCTGCGCGATATCGAAGCTGCCCGCGAGTTCTTCCAGTACCTCAACCCCGGTAGAGAGGTGGCCGGCCTTCCCGGTCTTCCGGGAACTGGGGAGATTCATCTTCTCGAACAAAATGTAGGCCAGTTGTTTTGGCGAATTGAGATTGAATTCCTCGCCGGCATCCTCGTAAATCTGGCGAGTCAATTCGGCAATTTCACCTTCCAGTTCCATGGATTGTGCCTCGAGCAGTTCGGTGTCGATCCGAACGCCGACCCACTCCATGTCCGCCAACACCGCAACCAGCGGCATCTCAGCATCCATGAGCAGTTCCTCCAGCCCGTTCTCACGGACGCGGGGCAGCAGGTCGTCGGCCAGGCGGTAAACCGCCATTGCCTGGCGGCACAGGTCCACCGGTTTCTCGTTCTGGAGCAGGGATCCGGTCGCCTGGCTCTTCAGGTTGAGGCCGAGGTAGTCACCCGCGATCTTTTCCAGCGAGAAGTCCCGCTGATTCGGCTCCAGGAGATAGGCCATCAACATCGTATCCAGGCTCTCCGGGAGTTCGACCGCCCAGGACGCACGTCGAGCTGCGAGCCGGAAAAGTTTCAGGTCATGCGCCCGCAACTGCGCCGCCGCGGAAAGGATGGCTTCAATCTCTGCCTTTGCTTCACGGATCAGTTCTCCGCCCAGGAAAAGGGTCGCTCCGGAGCCGGGATAGAGCGCCAGCCCCTGAATCTCCCCCTTCAGGGGGCTGTCCCCTTCGTACCAGACCGCGATGCCCAAGGCTGCCTCCTTGAGGCGGGCGGCGGACCGTTCGAGCTCGGAAACCGACTTCACCCGCTGCACTCTCGGCTCCAGTACGGGGGTGTCCTGAGGCAGGTCCTCGAGGAGGCTGGAGAATTCCATGTCCTCAAATAATGCCCGCAACGCGCCAACGTCCGCTTCACCTACCTGGAGTCGGTCGATATCGAGATCGATCGAAAGGTCGGTGTAGACGCGAATCAACTCCCGGCTGCTCCGAATCTGGTCGGCGTTCTCTCCCAGGCTCTCGCGGTAGCTCTTGCGACTGACCTGTTCGCTCTGGACGAGGAGGTTGTCGAGGCTGCCGAAGTCGGAAATCAGGGTTCGGGCTCCTTTCTCGCCGATGCCCGGGGCCCCCGGGATGTTGTCAGAGGTGTCTCCGATCAGACTGAGCACGTCCACGAGCTGGTCCGGTCTCACTCCCCACTTCTCGGCCACCTTTTCGGGAGTGAACAGGGTGTTGTTCCGGGTGTCGAGAACGGAAACCCGTTCATCCACAAGCTGAAGAAGGTCCTTGTCGATCGAAACGATTACGACGTCGAGATCCTTCTCCCGGGCCCTTCGGGTCAAGGTTCCGATGACGTCATCGGCTTCGTAGCCCTCGACGGTAATCGTTGGGACCTTCAGCGCATCACAGAGACGGTGGATGTAAGGGAGCTGCTCGGCGAGGTCGGCCGGCATGCGGGCCCGCGTCGCCTTGTACTCAGCAAACTGCTCGTGACGGACCGTCGGACCTCTCGGGTCGAAAGCAACCGCGAGGTACTCGGGCTCTTCATCCTGGATCAGCTTGCGCAGCATCACCGTGAACCCGTAAACCGCATTCGTGGAAAGACCCTGCCGGTTGGTCAGGCCCTTAATGGCATGGTAGGCGCGGTAAACATGGGACATTCCATCGACTAAGAAAAGGCGAGCCACGGAATCGAATGTTAGCACACGGCCTCACCGACGCCGAGCGGCCTGGGGTAAACCCGTCAGACGAGTCAGGCAAAGCGGACTGGTCGGACCTTTCCGACTAGCTGTTGTCGAGTACCCTCAACAGGTACTCGCCATAGGAGCTGTTGGACATCGTTTCGGCGCGCTCGCGGACTTCCTCGCGAGACAGGTAGCCCATCCTCATGGCGATCTCTTCGAGACAGGCAACCGCGAGGCCCTGGCGCTGCTCCAGAGTCTGGATGAAATTGGATGCC
Organism: uncultured Acidobacteriota bacterium; assembly: GCA_963777605.1. Taxonomy (GTDB): domain Bacteria; phylum Acidobacteriota; class UBA6911; order RPQK01; family JAPXNP01; genus CAVZRV01. The sequence continues at coordinate 379,391 of CAVZRV010000008.1, read as the reverse complement.
TGCAGCAGAGATTCCGGAGTGCCGGTGTCCAGCCAGGCCACTCCCCGGCCCAGCCGCTCCACTTGCAGCTTTCCAAGTTCGAGGTAGGCCCGGTTGACGTCGGTGATCTCCAGTTCACCCCGCGCCGAAGGCTTGAGTGCCCCAGCGATCTCGACCACCTGGTTGTCGTAGAAGTAGAGCCCGGTGACCGCGAAATTGGAACGGGGCTTGGCCGGCTTCTCCTCGATCTGAACGGCTCGTCCCGACTCGTCGAACGAGACCACGCCGTAACGTTCCGGATCGCTGACCGGGTAGGCGAAAACCGTTGCCCCGGACTCCCGTCCTGCCGAGCGCTGGAGCGACTCCGAGAGACCGTGACCGTAGAGCAGGTTGTCTCCCAGGATGAGGGCGACTCGATCGGCCCCAATGAACTCCCGCCCGATAACGAAGGCTTGGGCAATCCCTTCGGGCCGGGGCTGGGCAGCATAGCTGAAATTCATTCCGAACCAGCTCCCGTCGCCGAGCAAGCCTTGGAAACTGGCCTGTTCGTGGGGCGTGGTGACGACCAGGACATCCCGGATCCCCGCCAGCATGAGGACGGAGAGAGGATAGTAGATCATGGGCTTGTCATAGACTGGGACAAGCTGCTTGCTGACCGCCCGGGTCAGGGGGTACAGCCGTGTTCCCGAGCCTCCGGCCAATACGATTCCCTTCATGTTCAATTCCTTCTTCTCGGATCAATGTGCCGCCCTCGCCCCCGGGTGGGTGATGCGGGGAATGGACCTTCCTCCGGTCTCGCGTGCGCTAACCCAACCCCAGACGCTCGCGACGGTAACCCCTGGACTGTACCGATTCACACCAATCCAGATGTTCCAGATACCAACTCACGGTTTTGCGCAGTCCGCTCTCGAACGTGTGCGACGGCCTCCACCCCAGTTCCCGCTCGACCTTTGTCGTGTCGATGGCGTATCGCCGGTCATGTCCCGGCCGGTCAGGGACGAAGGTTTTCAGGTCCAGGTAGCCGCCTTTTCCGGCCCTCTGAAGAGCCGGGTTCTTTGAGGCGGGCTTCAACTCTTCGAGCAGGCCACAGAGCAAGTCGACTATCTCAATGTTCCGCTTCTCGCACTTTCCGCCCAAGTTGTAGCGTTCCCCAGGGCGGCCACGGCGCAGTACTTCCAGGATCCCCAGGCAGTGGTCCTCGACGTAGAGCCAGTCCCGGACGTTTCCCCCGTCTCCGTATATCGGGAGCGGCTTGCCCTCGAGGGCATTCAGCGTCATCAGGGGGAGCAGTTTCTCGGGAAACTGGTAAGGGCCGTAGTTGTTGGAACAATTGGTGATCAGCGTCGGCAGGCCGTAAGTCCGAAAGAACGCCTGCCCGAAATGATCGGCTGACGCCTTGGAAGCGGAGTAGGGAGAACTCGGATCGACCGGGGTCGTTTCCGAGAAAAGCCCCGTCTCTCCCAGGCTCCCATAGACTTCGTCAGTCGATACCTGGACAAACCGGAACCGGTCTCGCCCGCCTCCCTCCAGCCCCTGCCAGAACGACCGCGATTCGTCGAGGAGTACGAAGGTCCCCAGAACGTTAGTATGCAAGAACGACTCGGGATCGTCGATCGAACGATCGACATGGGTCTCGGCCGCAAAATTGAGAATCGCCGTGGGCTGCTCTTCCCCGATCAGACGACGGACCAACTCTCGGTCGGCGATGTCTCCTTCGACAAACCTGAAATCCGAATCCACCTCGAAATCCCCGAGGTTGTCCCGGTTTCCGGCGTATGTCAGCTTGTCCAGAACGACCACCCGGCCGGCCTTGCGGGCCATGCAGGTGCGCACGAAATTGGAGCCGATAAAGCCGGCTCCTCCGGTGACGATATAAACCTCGCTCACGATTCCTCCGGGTGCATGGTATTGAAGCTTCGGGCATGGAGTATAGGCCATTTCCAGGCTCCGTGCATCCGTTACTCTCGCGGCCGAGACGGTCAAGTCGACACGGGGCGAGGCTCGTGCCAAAATGTTGGCCTTCATGCGGCGAAATGAAATTCTGCCCGTCGTGAACTCGATCTGGCGGGTCCCGGTCATCCTTCTGATGACGGGACTGTTATCGACGGTCAGTGTCCTCTTTTCACTCCTGGACAGAACGGGACGCATGCAGCACCGTTGCGCCCGCCTGTGGGCCGGATTCATCTTCCTCGTCTCTCGCGTCGAAGTCGATGTCGAAGGCCTCGAGAAACTGCAACCGGGACGCGGATACGTGCTCATGGCCAACCACCTGAGCATGTTTGACCACTGGGCGCTGCTCCGTTTCATCCCGTTTCAGTTTCGGTTTGCAGCCAAGGCCTCCCTCTTCCGAATCCCCTTCCTGGGATGGCACTTGAGCCGCTCAGGGAACATCCCTGTCCACAACCGCAACCCGAGACAGACGATCCGTCTCTACCAGGATGTAGCGGAACGGATTCGCAACGGGATGTCCTTCGTGATCTATCCCGAGGGGATGCGTACTATGGACGGTGTCACCGAACGGTTCAAGCGGGGCGCCTTTCTGCTGCCGAAACATGCCGAAGCCCCCATCGTCCCGATCACCATAATCGGGGCGCATAAGCGTCTCCGGCGCGGCTCGGTGGTGATCCACCCCGGGCGCATGGGGCTGGTGATTCACCCGGTGGTTGAATATGAAGACTACCGGGACGAGCCCCTCGAGGAAGTGGCGGAGCGAATCAGGAAGACTATCCTGGAAAGGTATCAACTCTGATGGAAAACAGTACAGCGGTCGTCGAACGAATTCAGAACATCCTCCGGGAGTCGGGCATCGACGGGTGGCTTTTCTTCGACTTCCGCGGCAGTGACCCGATCGGCTACCAGATTCTGGGACTCGACGCGGAGTCTCACACCACGCGCCGCTGGTTCTACCTGATCCCTGCAGAGGGGGCCCCGGTCAAAATCGTTCATCGCATCGAGAGGGGAAAACTCGACAGCCTGCCCGGAGAAAGAAAGGTCTACCTGGGATGGCCGTCTCTGCAGGAACACCTTGCGGCGGCTCTCGCGGGACTCGGAACACTGGCCATGCAGTACTCGCCGGACGGAGCGCATCCCCTACGTTTCCAAGGTCGATGCCGGAACCCTGGAACTGGTCCGGCAATGGGTTCCCGAGATCAAAACGTCCGCCAATCTGATCCAGTACTTCGAATGCGTCTGGAGCGACGCTCAACTGGCGGGGCACCGGGAGTCCGCCCGGATCGTCACCAGGCTCATGCACGAGGCCTTCGACAGGGCGCGGCAACTCATTCACGAACGGGGCGCCACTGACGAGATGGAGATTCAGGACTTCCTGATGCGCCGCCTCAACGAAGAGTCGATGGAAACCGACTTCCCTCCCATCGTGGCGGCAAACGGTCATGCGGGAACCCGCACTACGCCCCTGAACCCGACACGGCATCCGCCATCCGACGTGGTGACCTCCTTCTGATCGACCTTTGGGCCAAGAAGAAAGAACCGGGGGCGGTGTACGCCGACATCACCTGGACCGGCTTCTTCGGCTCATCGTCCCCGTCACGGATCCAGGAAGTGTTCGACATCGTGCGCCGGGCCCGGGACGCCGGCGTCGAATTCCTGGCGAAGCAGATCGGCTCCGGCCACGCGATCCAGGGTTGGGAAGTCGATGACGCCGTGCGCGAGGTCATTCAGGATAACGGCTACGGCGAATTCTTTATCCATCGAACCGGGCACAACGTCGGCACGGAGGTACACGGAAACGGCGTCAACTTCGACAACCTCGAAACTCATGACACCCGCGAGGTCGTTCCCGGCATCGGGTGCACCATCGAGCCGGGTATTTACCTGGAAGATTTCGGGATCCGCAGCGAGCTCAATGTCTACATTACGCCGTCGGGACCCGAGGTCACGACCTCGCCTCAGAGTGAGTTGCTGCTGCTCGAGGCCTGACTGTTCCTGGTTTCGACTTCGCGGCGAGCGGGGACGCTTGCCCTACGCTGAATCGGATATCATGAGCATTCTTGTCCGGCATGAACATTCTCGGGATATCCGCTTTTTATCATGACTCGGCTGCGGCTCTCGTCCAGGACGGGGTCATTGCAGCTGCCGCCCAGGAAGAGCGCTTCTCACGCAAGAAACACGACGCGGGATTTCCCTCCGCTTCTGTCTCCTACTGCCTGGATCACGCCGGCCTGACGACGGAAGACCTCGACTACGTTGTCTTCTACGAGAAGCCGCTCCTGAAGTTCGACCGCCTCCTCGAGACCTACCTGGCCTTTGCCCCACGCGGAATTCGCAGCTTCAGCCGGGCCCTCCCGCTCTGGCTCAAGGAGAAGCTGTTCATCCAGAAAACCCTCGATCGGGAGCTATCCAATTCCTACCGGGGAAGGTATGTCTTCCTGGAGCATCACGAATCTCACGCGGCGAGTGCCTTTTTCCCGTCACCTTTCGAAGAGGCCGCGATCCTGACGGTGGACGGAGTCGGAGAGTGGGCCACCGCCACCATCGGAACGGGCCGCTCCAACCGCATTGAACTGATTCGCGAACTCAGGTTTCCGCACTCCCTCGGACTCCTCTATTCCGCGTTCACCTACTACACCGGTTTCAAGGTCAACAGCGGCGAGTACAAGCTGATGGGACTGGCACCCTACGGGGAACCCCGGTTTGCCGACCTGATCCGGACCCGGTTGCTCGACATCAAGCCGGACGGTTCGTTCTGGATGAACCAGGACTACTTCAACTACTGCCAGGGGCTCACCATGACCGGCCCCAGGTTTCACCAGCTTTTCGGCGCACCTCCGCGAACTCCCGAGTCACCCCTGACCCAGTTCCACATGGACCTGGCCGCCAGCATCCAGAAGGTCACCGAGGAGATTCTGCTGCGCATGGCCCGCTTCGCGCTCCAGGAAACCGGGATGAAAAACCTCTGCCTGGCTGGAGGAGTCGCCCTCAACTGTGTCGCCAATGGGGAAATCCTGCGCGAGGGGGGAGTCGATCACCTCTGGATCCAACCCGCCGGGGGAGACGCGGGAGGGGCGCTGGGAGCGGCCCTGTTCACCTGGTACCAGCTTCTTCAGAACCCTCGCCAACCGGAACCGGACGATGCTCAGGCGGGCACGCTGCTGGGCCCCGAATACACGGAGGATTCGATCGCGCGCTTTCTGGACTCGGTCGGGGCGCGGTGCGATCACATCGAGGACCTCGATGAACTTCAGCGGTCGGTCGCGCAGTTGATCGAAAGCCGCAAGGTCGTGGGCTGGTTCCAGGGGAGAATGGAGTTTGGCCCGCGGGCATTGGGAAACCGGAGCATCCTCGGCGATGCCAGGTCTCCGGAAATGCAGAAACAGCTGAATCTGAAAATCAAGTTTCGGGAGTCCTTCCGCCCGTTCGCCCCTGCGGTCCTGCGGGAGAGGGCTTCCGAGTTCTTCGGACTGAGCGAGAACACCGAGAGCCCCTACATGCTGCTGGTTGCCGACGTCCGTGACGTCATACGTACCGACTGTCTCGACCAGCTCGAACAATCGACCGGCTTCGACAAGCTCCCCGTCTGCCGCTCGGAAATTCCCGCGGTAACCCACGTTGATTTCTCGGCCCGGGTGCAGACGGTGGACCAGACCCGTAACCCCCGGTTCCACGGGCTCCTGAGGGCGTTCGAAACGCTGTCCGGGAACCCGGTCGTCATCAACACCAGTTTCAACGTCCGTGGCGAACCGATCGTCTGCACGCCCGAAGATGCCTACCGGTGTTTTATGGCGACCGACATGGACGTGCTGGTTCTGGGAGACTACCTGTTGAGAAAGGAGGACCAGCCGGCGGCCAACCGGGTTCGCACGCGCGAGCACCTGTCCCGCTTCGACCTCGACTAATCGATTTTGGAGGGGAGATGAATGCCGGCCTGGTCGGCGTTTCTCCCGGATCCCGAGCCGGACGGCCGGCGGCGTCCTTGTTACATGAGCCTGATTACGATCGACTGGAAACCAGACCTGCGCACCCTCCGCCAGTTCGGCTGGCTCATGGCTGCGGCCTGCCTGCTTGTCGGCGCTGTCACGGCCTGGAGAAGTTGGAGCCAGGGAAGTGCTCCCCCGACTTCTGCTCTGGTCTTCTTCGTTCTATCCGTGCTGGCGATCCTGCTCGCGAGCGTTCGGCCATCCTGGCTTCGCCCGGTCTACCTCGGCTGGATGGGAGCCGCGTTTCCGATCGGATGGGTGCTCAGCCACGTCCTGCTGGGCATACTCTACTTCGTCGTCTTCTCAATCGTCGGGCTCATCCTTAAAATGGTCGGATGGGACCCACTGCACCGGAGCAAACCCTCGGGTGTGGACACTTACTGGGTGACGCGGAAGAGGGAGCGTTCGGCAAAAGACTACTTCCGACAGTTTTAGCCATAGACAGGGAGCCTGAAATGAGTCACGACCAGGAATCTGAGTTCCAACGCGCCGGACACAGTGCCCGCACCGGCCTGGCCCGTGAAATGATCGACTTCCTCCGTCACAACAAGAAGTGGTGGCTGCTGCCGATCCTACTGGTGCTGCTCCTGTTCGGAGTTCTCCTGATTCTCGGTGGAACTGCGGCCGGCCCTTTCATTTATCCCCTTTTCTAGCCTGCTTTTCCACCTTCAGTTGAACGGTGTTGGAGTGGCACTTCTGACCGAAATCGTAAAGGTTGAGAGGGTACTGCCCTGCTTCCCGGGTGCGCGCCGCGGGAACCAGGGCCGTGACATAATCCCCGGCGAAAACCGTTCGGAGCAGGATCCCGTCGAGAGTGACCCGGGTGGAAGGGGTCAGGTTCGTTCCCATGAACCACATTGCCAGGTCTTCTTCTCGGTCCGGCGCAACTGACTCCGGACCGTACTTCGTGATGGCAATATCGCTGCAGGCCGGAGCCTGGCGAATGGGGGCACAGCACTCCTTCATCAGTGCCGGCACCCCGTCAACCCGGTAAAGGAGGATGGCCGGGGTACCGTTCTTCTCAAGGAAGCTCTTCTCCAGCGTGACCTCGGCGCCCTGAACATCCAGGTAATCAAGCAACGCGTCGTTGATGTCGGTCCGATAGTCGGCGTAGAGCGGGAGGTAGAGCCGATCGCCCGAAATTGGCAGGGCCTGGTATGAGCAGAAGAGTCGATCGATGAATGCCTGCTGCGCCGCCGCGTCCCGAAGATCGATCAGGTCGTAGACCACCTGCCGGATCGTGAAGTCTCCCCAGTTCAGAAAGTAGGGCTGTGCATAGAGCCCCCAGACCGTGAACAAAATGTTGCGGGAATCGATCGAGTGCTCGTTCAAATAGTCCGAAAACTCGAACACAGCCGGCGTAAAGAGGCGGGTCCCCCCGGTTCGGTTGCGCCGGGCGATCGCTTCGTTCGAGACAGTCAAATTGGCGGTCAGGACAAGCAGGGGGGCCACCCACGTCACCGACCGGCTCAACCTGCCTTTGCCGAGGAGAGATGCCAGGCCGAGGATCGCCGAGATTACCGAGAGTTGCAGAGCCGGGGCCAGAAAGACATAGTGCCCGACCCGGGTTGTGTTCGGGGTCAGGAGGACCAGGACAAGGGTTATCAAGGCAACCAGGACGGGGAAGAAATAGGGCCGCCGGGATTTTAGCCGACCCTTGGAGAGGGAGACCAACAGGAAGACGACCAGAATCGCGGCAACGCAGAGATATCCCCACACATAGACATCCGCAGCATCGAAATACTGCGGCAACTGAATCAGTTTCGTCCGGATCTCGTCCGGGAGGGAACGGGTGACCTTGAAGTCAATCGGCGCCCGGGCGTATTCCTCGGGTCGAAACCAGCGATTGAAGAGAACCACCAGCGTCGGCATCCCGGACACCAGGTTGTAGACCACGAAATTGATCAGTCCCGCACAGGCAGCCAGGAAAACGACGACGAACCTCCCCGGCGTGCGGAAGATCTCCCAGACATAGCCCGGATAGAGAAGCAGCGCCGACAGCCCCACCGCGGCAATGACCCACGAAAAATAGAATATCTGGTTGGCACAGAAAAAGAGGAGGAAGACCGCAACAAATAGGTCTCTGCTTCGTTCGCCGCGAAAGAGAAAACGCTCGAAGAAGTAAGCGGCTCCGCTCACGTAGAGGATGTGGAGCGTGTCCGCAAAGCCGATCCGGACCTCCGGGTAGAACAGAGGTGACGAAATGATCAGGAGAGCCCCAAAGGCGGCAACGTACCAGTCATGCCGGGCCGCTACAGCGTAAAACACGAGCACCGAGGCAATGAAGTAGAACCAGTAGAGAAACCGGATGCCCGTCAGTGGATCGGGGAAAAACGCCAGCGGCACGAACCTTAGCAGGTAAGCCGATGAAATGTACTCTTTGAACATGACGGGGACACTCCGCCCAAAGAGATCGAAGCTCAGGAAGGCATTCCCGACCGGCTGCGCCCCTCCGTTGAGGAGGGGAATGAGGTTGATCACCCGGGTCACCTCGTCCATCTCCATCCCCTGCTCGAAGGTTCCGCGAAACAGGACGAGACTGATTACGATCACACTCGACACAATCGCAAAGTGCCGAATCCACCGGTTTTCTTTGTTCGACATGTAGAAACTTCCGGAATGGAATTATGTCCTATCCTGAGCCCAGAGGCATACCCTGCTGGACAGACCTGGAGACACCCGGCAACAAACCGGTTTGTACATTGACACAACTTGGACAGCAATCCTATGATGGGCTCGTGGAACGAGAAACCAGAGGACCCATCAGCCGACATTCCATTGGAGTCGTTTCACGAAGAACCGGCTTGAAGCCGGACGTGATCCGAGCCTGGGAACGGCGCTACGGTGCCATCGTCCCGTCACGCAGCGGGACGAATCGCCGGTACTATACCGATGGAGACGTGGAAAGGCTGATTCTGCTTCGGCAGGCGACCCTTTCGGGACGGCAGATCGGTCAGATCGGAGATCTCTCGACCGGTGAATTGAAGGAACTGGTTTCGCTTGACCAGGAAGCAATCGCAAACGCCCCGCGGCTGGCCCGTCCGCGGGGGAAACGTTCCGAGAACGGCTCTCTCCTGGCAGCCTCTCTGGCTGCGGTTGAAGATCTCGATGCCCAGGAACTCCAATACCTGCTGGAGCGGGCAATGGTTGAGCTCAGCCCCCAGAAGGTGATCGAGGACCTGATCGTTCCCGCTGCTCGTTGAGATCGGCGAACGCTGGGAACACGGAACCATGCGCGTGACCCACGAGCACATGGCTTCGGCGGTGGTCGGCGCCCTGTTGACCAATATCCAGGCGACCGCTCTGGCAGCCGATAATGCCCCCCCGATCCTGGTGTCCAGCCCGGTGCGCCAGTTCCACGAACTCGGCGGCTTGATGGCAGCCGCGGCCGCGGCTGCGGAAGGGTGGAAAGTAACTTATCTCGGTGCCAACCTGCCCGCTGAGGAGATCGCCGCTGCGGCGGTTCAAAAAGGGGTAAGGGTGATCGCTCTCAGCATCGTGTACCCTGCCGACGACCCGCACCTGGAGCGGGAATTGGTTCGATTGCGTCGCCTGGTCGGGGACGGTCCGCACGTGATCGTCGGCGGCCGGGCCGCTCCTTCGTACCGGTCCGCTTTGAACACGATCTCCGCGCACCTGGTTGAGGGCATTTCGACATTTCAGCATGACCCTGCGCAGTTTGAGGTACTAGCGAAATCTCGGCCGGGCCAGCACGAGCCCGGTGAAATCCTATGAAACAACTGCTTTCAAAAGGAGAATATCCTGCGCGTATTGATTGCGGGCTGTGGCCTGGTGGGCACCGCTCTCGGCCTTCGGCTTCTGAGCGAGAAGCCGAAGTCTGGGGGATCAGGCGGTCGATTGAGCGTCTTCCCGAATGGCATCAAGGGCATTCGCGCGGACCTCTCGGTCCCGGAAAGCCTGGCAGCGATTCCCGATCGTCTCGATGCAGTTTTCTACCTCGCCTCGAGCGACAGTCGAAGCGATGACGGTTATCGACGGGCCTACCTGGACGGGATGGCGAATCTCCTCTCCCGACTCAGAGACCAGGGCCAAACACCGCGCCGCATCCTCATGTCTTCGAGTACGAGCCTGTATGGCGTTGAAGACGGCTCCTGGGTGGACGAAGAAACCCCGGTCAATCCCGGGTCCGACTTTCGGCGACATCTCTTTGAAGGCGAGCAGCAGCTTCTTGGCTCGAGTTTCCCGGGCACCGTGGTTCGCTTTTCCGGAATCTACGGACCGACCCGCATCCGGTTGCTTCGCAGGGTTCAGCGCGGAGAGGAAGTCTGCGCCGAAGGGCCACCCGATCTACACCAACCGGATCCACGTAGACGACTGCGCCGCGGTCCTGGAACACCTCCTGTTCTTCGACCGGGCCGACCCGCTCTACATCGCATCCGATGATGATCCGGTCGCCCGCTGTGAACTGCTCGACTGGCTGGCCGACCAACTCGGGCGCTCCGAAGCCCGCCCGGGTCGCCGAGGCAACCAGAACCCGAGGAAACAAGCGCTGCCGGAACCACCGGCTGAAAGCCACCGGCTATCAATTCCGCTTCCCGTCGTATCGGGAAGGCTACCGCCAGATTATCGAGGCGATGAGATAGTGTAATCCCGGCAACCCTGCCGGGTATGTCTGCCAGGCAGCTTGCCTGGCCCGAAGAGACGTCTCGATCAGGGCTTCCGAGCACGACCGGGCAGGCTGCCCGGTCACCATACCAGCCTGGCAGGCTGGACTACGCTGCTGCAAAAGAAACTTGGACAAGGTAGAATCTTTGTCCAGGATTCCTTCATCAATAAGTTTCGACAACTTCACACCGTTAGCAAGCATTCAGTTCACAGGAACAGGAGGGCGTTATGGCCAAGTTGAAAGCGGGAGACACGGCTCCTGAATTTGAGGCAATTGACGATCAGAACCAGAAGGTCAAGCTCAGCGATTTTCGCGGAAAGACCGTGATTCTCTACTTCTACCCCAAGGACAATACGAGCGGATGCACGACGCAGGCCTGTTCCTTTCGGGACGCCCACTCCGAACTGGAGGACCGCAATGCAGTGGTCATCGGCGTGAGCCCGGACGGGGTGCAGTCTCATGTAAAGTTCAAATCCAAGTACGACCTCCCCTTTGCTCTCCTGGTCGACGAGGATCATTCACTGGCAGAGGCTTATGGGGTCTGGGGAGAGAAGTCCATGTACGGAAAGAAGTACATGGGAATCATTCGAAGCCAGTTCGTAATTGACGGATCCGGGAATATCGTCGATGCCGTCTATAAGGTCAGCCCCAAGGCGAGTGTCGAGAAGGCCCTCGCCGCAATCCAGGATTAGCCTATGACTACTCTCTCAGAATCGCGACCTTCAGCCTCCTTCCTCACTTCGTTCGTCCGCTGGTTTGACAGCTGGGCCGGCAACCAAAACGTGCCCGCTGATTCCTTTGAGGTGGACTGGATTCGGGTGATCCCCTTTATCTTCCTCCACCTGGGATGCCTGGGAGTAATCTGGGTCGGCTTCAGCTGGACTGCCCTGGGGGTTGCCGCGGCATTCTACTTCGTCCGGATGTTCGCCATCACCGGCTTCTACCATCGCTATTTCTCGCATCGGACGTTCAAGACCAGTCGGGTGGGACAGTTCCTTTTCGCTCTTTGGGGAAGTGCCGCCATTCAGAAGGGTCCGCTCTGGTGGGCCGCCCACCACCGCTACCACCACCGCTACTCCGACAAGGAGAACGACGTTCACTCGCCGTCTCAGCACGGTTTTATCTGGAGTCACGTCGGGTGGATCACGAGCAAGGCGAACTTTCCGACCAGGCTGGAGTACGTCAAGGACCTGGCCCGCTACCCGGAACTCCGATTCCTGGACCGGTTCGACATCGTGGTCACGGTCGCGGTGGCCGCCTCCATGCTTGGCCTGGGGGCACTGCTCGGATGGCTTGCACCGTCCCTGGGAACCAGCGGTCCCCAGATGCTGGTCTGGGGGTTCTTCATTTCAACCGTGTTCCTGTTCCACGGAACCTGCACCATCAATTCGCTGGCCCACACGTTCGGCCGCCGTCGTTACGAGACAACCGACACCAGCCGGAACAGCTTCATCCTGTCGCTGGTCACGCTCGGTGAGGGATGGCACAACAATCACCACCATTTCCCTGCGGCCACCCGACAGGGTTTCTACTGGTGGGAAATCGACATCACCTACTACGGACTCAAGGTCCTATCCTGGCTTGGACTGATCTGGGAACTGAGAGGAGTCCCCGAACACGTCCGGAGTGCGAAAACCCTGTGAGGATAGCAGTCGTCGGAAGCGGCATTTCGGGTCTCGTCTGCGCCTACCTCCTCTCGCGCGATCACGACGTCGTGGTTTACGAGGCCAACGACTACTTGGGAGGCCACACCCGCACGGTCCGAGTCGATTCCGAAGACGAGACGGTCAACGTCGATACCGGTTTCATCGTCTTCAACCCCGAGAACTACCCCAACTTCACCCGGCTGTTGAAACAGTTGAAAGTGGAAACCGAACCTTCCACGATGAGTTTCAGCGTTCGCGACGAAGAGAGCGGACTGGAGTATAACGGGACCTCTCTCAATACCCTTTTCGCCCAGCGCCGTAACCTGTTCAGCCTCCGGTTTCTCCGAATGGTCAGGGAAATCTTCCGGTTCTACCGGGAGGCGCGCGAAGTGATCATCACTCCGGAAACCGACCTGACCCTGGGCGACTACCTGGAGCAGAACGGTTACTCGAGGGAGTTCAGAGATTGGCACCTTTTTCCCATGGCCGCCGCGATCTGGTCCACCGGACGGCAGGGGATCGAGTCTCTCCCGGTACGGTTTCTGGTCCAGTTCTTCGACAACCACGGTTTTCTCCAGGTGTCCGACCGTCCCCAGTGGAGGGTGCTCAAAGGGGGATCCTCTTCCTACATCGCACCCCTGACCCGGCCATTCGACGACTCGATCCGGCTTCAAACGCCGGTCACCGCGATCCGCCGCCTGCCCAATGCGGTCTCACTGACCTCCGGGGACGGGAACACGGAGCGGTTCGACCAGGTAGTGATCGCGACCCACAGCGACCAGGCCCTTCAAATGCTCACCGATCCGTCAGACGAAGAGCGGGACATCCTGAGTTCCATTCCGTACACGACCAACGACACGGTTCTTCATACCGACGTCGATCTTCTGCCGCGCCGCCCCCTTGCCCGCGCCAGTTGGAACTACCACCTCCCCATGCGAGCCGACAACCGGCCCAGCGTCACCTACTCGATGAATTCCCTGCAGAACCTTACCAGCCGGGAACACTATTGCGTCACGCTGAATCGCCAGGAACAGATCGCCCCCGACCGCATCATCAAGAGGCTCAGCTATGAACACCCGGCGTTTTCAGCCCAATCGGTCGCCGCTCAGCGGCGCAAACATGAAATCAGCGGGCGAAACCGGACTTTCTACTGCGGAGCTTACTGGGGCTATGGGTTCCATGAAGACGGCGTGGCGAGCGCTCTCGACGTTTGCGCACACCTCGGTGCGAGGCTCCGCTGATGAACAGCTGTCTCTACACCGGAACCATCCGCCATCGGCGCTTTTTGCCTAGACCCCACGAGTTTGATTACCGGGTTTTCCAGGTGTACCTCGACCTGGATGAAATTGAAGAGTTCCTGGCCCAAAGCCGGCTCTGGTCGCGGGATCGGTTCGCTCCCGCCCGGTACCGTCGCGAAGACTACCTGCGACCGGTTGATGGTCCGCTTCCCGATGCCGTCCGCAGCCGGGTCCGCACGCTCACCGGGAAATCTCCTTCCGGCCCGGTTCGGATGCTGACTCATTTTCGGTACTTCGGCTACTGCTTCAACCCCGTGACCTTCTACTTCTGTTTCGATCCGTCGGGGCAGGCACTGGAAACCACCCTGGTGGAGATCAACAACACGCCATGGGACGAACGCCACTGTTACGTCCTCAGCGAAGATTCCAACCTGGGTTCTGCAGGAAAAAAGAGGTTCCGTTTCAGAAAGGACTTCCACGTCTCACCGTTCATGGGCATGGAGGTTGACTATGACTGGTTCTGGACGGTTCCCGGCAGCACGCTCAACGTTCACATGGAGAACTTCCAACAGGGGCGGAAATTGTTTGACGCCACGCTGCTTCTTCGCCGGCTCGAAGTCTCGGAAGGAGCATTGAACCGAACCCTCCTGAACTATCCCCTGATGACGGCCAGGGTGATGGCAGCGATCTACTGGAACGCCTTCATTCTCTGGCTCAAGAAGACACCCTTTCACACCCATCCCGCAAAACTCGACCCGGAGGTTGATCAATGATGAAGACCGCCCAAGATCTCACCCTGAATCCCACCACGCCAGGATTCAGGAGGACCGGTCTGCTCAACGGACTGGTTCGGCGAAAGGTGTTCTCGGTCCTCGAACAGATGTCCGAGGGGCATCTCACACTGGTGGAGAACGGACTGACCCGGAGCTTTGGCAAGTCCGACAGTCATCCTGACCTTCACGCCGTAGTACGGGTGAACGATCCCCGGTTCTATTCCAGGCTGGCGTTGCAGGGGAGTGTGGGCGCCGGGGGTTCCTATATGGAGGGACTCTGGGACTGCGACAACCTGCCGGCCGTGGTAAGGATCTTTGTCCGAAACCGCCGCCTCCTCGAATCGATCGACGGGCGGCTCGGGCGCATCGCCGCGCCGGCGTTTCGGCTCCTCCACTCGTTTCGGCGCAACACGCGCTCCGGCAGCCGGAGGAACATTCGAAGCCATTACGACCTGGGCAACGAATTCTTTCAGCTCTTTCTCGACGAGACCATGATGTACTCGAGCGCCTACTTCACAGCCGAGGAAATGTCTCTGCGCGATGCCTCGTTGGCCAAGATCGACCGGATTTGCGACCGGCTCGAACTCGGCCCCGACGATCACGTCCTCGAAATCGGCACGGGCTGGGGTGGGTTCGCGATCCGTGCCGTTCAGCGTCACGGCTGCCGTGTGACCACGACAACCATCTCGGCAGAACAGTACAAGCTCGCCCGCGAGAGAATCGAGCAGGCAGGACTCTCCGACCGGATCACCGTGCTGCTGGCGGACTACCGGGACCTCGCAGGAACCTTCGACAAGCTGGTTTCCATCGAAATGATCGAGGCCGTCGGGTACGATTTCCTGGAAGGGTACTTCAGGAAGTGCGAATCCCTGCTCAGACCGGGAGGTCGCATGGTCCTCCAGGCCATCACCATCGCCGACGAGTTCCTCGAGCAGGCGCTGCACTCCGTTGACTTCATCAAGCACTACATCTTTCCCGGAAGCGCGCTGCCGTCGGTCGGCCTGATGCGATCGATCGTCGATCAGTCGACCAGCCTCAAGTGGGTGTCGATTGAAGACATCACCAGGCACTACGTCCTCACTCTGCGTCGCTGGCGGGAACGCTTTCACGAGTCGCTCGACCGGATCCGGGCGCTGGGATGCTCGGAGGAGTTCATTCGACTCTGGGACTTCTACTTCTGCTACTGCGAGGGCGGCTTCAGCGAACGGCACATCGGCGACGTCCACCTCGTGCTCGACAAGCCTCTCGGAGGGAGGCAATGAACGAAGGCGCCGTCCCGGTCTCAGCCGCTCCCGCTGTCAACCCGACCTGGAGGAAGGCGTTCAACTTCCTCGGATTCCAGATCGGGTGGTTCGCCTGCATCCTGGGGGCGGCCCACGGATATGCCTGGGCCGGCCCGGCCGTCGTCGCCGGGCTCTTTTCGGCACACCTGTTCATCGAACCTGCTCGCAGGCGCGAACTCCGCCTGGCCCTGATTTCTGCAGTGTTCGGAATTCTCTTCGACTCTGCGTTCGCAGCAACCGGGCTCCTCGTCTACGCGGGAAGCCTGGTTGGATGGCTCAGCCCGCCCTGGCTCATCGCCATGTGGGTCAATTTCTCCATGACCCTCCGCAGTTCCATGTCCTGGCTCCTCGGACGCCCGCTGGTGGCAACCGTCGCGGGAGCGGTATTCGGCCCCCTGGCCTATCTCGCCGGAGAACGACTGGGAGCGGTCAACTTTTCAACTCCCCGGTGGGTCGGGATCATGGCACTCGCCGTGGCCTGGGGAATTGCCGTTCCTCAACTAACGAAAATTGCGGAAGGAGGTAAGAGCTGATGCTTTCACCATGGCAACAGAGTGCGATCGGTCTGGTTGTCCTCTTCCTCGTCATGACGGCTCTTTGGCTGCTGCAACGCCGGACCCGGGACGCCGGGGTCGTCGACGTCGCCTGGGCCGCGGGGCTTGGAGCGATGGCGGTCTTCATCGCCGCAACCGCGGGAGGCGATCCCACGCGCCGTATCCTCCTCGGGTTGCTCGCGGGCGCCTGGGGATTCCGCCTGGCCGGCTACCTCCTGTTTGACCGCATCCTCCGTGGGACCGAGGACGGTCGTTACGCCGCGCTGCGTCAAAGCTGGGGGGAGCGGACCGACTTTAACCTGTTTTTCTTCTTCCAGTTCCAGGCACTCCTGGTTATCGGACTTGCGATCCCGTTCCAGGTCGTCGCGTTCTCCCGGGCACCCGCGCCAGCCACTCACGATTGGTTGGGACTCGCCATCGGCGTCGTTGCAGTGGTTGGAGAATCGCTCGCCGACCGGCAACTGGCCCGCTTTCGCGGGAATCCGGACAACCGGGGCAAGACCTGCCGGGACGGACTCTGGCGCTATTCCCGTCACCCCAACTACTTCTTCGAGTGGATCTACTGGTGGGCCTACGTGGCCCTCGGCTGGGGATCCGGCTATTGGGGCCTGACACTGATCGCCCCCGCCCTCATGTTCTTCTTTCTTTTCAAGATCACCGGCATCCCCGCAACCGAAGCTCGGGCCCTGGCCAGTCGGGGCGAGGAGTACCGCAGGTACCAGCAAACCACCAGTGCCTTCTTCCCCTGGTTTCCCAAGGAGGGCAAACCATGAACGGCCTTTCCGCCGCCATTCGCCTCGTTGAAAAAGGCCTGATCCCCGACTGGATTTCCCGGAAAGGGATCGGCCGGCTGCTCCTCGAGCGCCTCGAACAGGAAAACACCGGCTCCCCGGAAGGAGACCGGGCGAAGCTGGATGCGCTGGTTGAGGAACTGCGAGGCAGTCCGATCGCCATCCACCCGGACAAAGCCAACGAACAGCACTATGAAGTGCCCCCCGAGTTCTTCAAGATCGTCCTCGGGAAGAACCTCAAGTACAGTTGCTGTCTCTGGCCGTACGGTGTTCAGACGCTGGACGATGCCGAAGATGCCATGCTGAGCCTCACCTGCAGCCGGGCCGGACTGGCCGACGGGCAGACGATCCTGGAACTCGGTTGCGGATGGGGATCACTTTCCCTGTGGATGGCGAAGCACTACCCCGCCTCCCAGATCGTCAGCCATGTCGAACTCGGCTCCACAGCGCACCCATATTGAAGCACAGGCGGCAGAACGGGGACTCCGAAACCTGAAGGTGGTCACCTCGGACATCAACGACTTTCAGATCGAAGGCCGGTTCGATCGGGTGGTCTCGATCGAGATGTTCGAACACGTCCGCAATTATGAACGCCTGATGGAGAGGATCGCGGGGTGGCTGGAGAACGACGGGAGACTTTTCGTTCACATCTTCTCCCACCGATGCTACGCCTACCCGTTCGAGACCGAAGGGGCCGACAACTGGATGGGACGCTACTTCTTCACAGGGGGAATCATGCCGTCGGAGTCACTCCTGCTTCGCTTCCAGAAAGACCTGGAACTGGCCAATCAGTGGGCCGTCAACGGGCGGCATTACTCGCTCACCGCGCGTGCCTGGCTTGATCGAATGGATGAGAATCGGGACGATCTCGACCGAATCCTGGCTTCGACCTACGGTGAGGAAGACGTGACTCTCTGGCGCGTCCGCTGGCGCCTCTTCTTCATGGCCTGCGAAGAACTCTTCGGATTCCGGGACGGCACCGAGTGGGGAGTCAGCCACTACCTCTTCCGCAAACATTTTTGATTTGTGATTTTTGATTTGTGATGGGGAGGTGAGACCGGAGACTTTGCTCAGCGTAGGATAAGCGTCCCCGAGCGTGTCTCGCGGCCGAAGCCACCCTGACAACCGACCGTCTCTGCCGTGGAGTGAGTCTCAGGTTCTCGGCATCAGCCCCGCTGGGGGCGGCATGGAGTAGCCCAGGATGGAGCCGAAGGCGGAATCCTGGGTCCCCCCGGCACATCTCACCATCGGAGTCCCGCTCCGGCGGGACGACATGGCCGAGAAACCCGAACGCCGAAGTCGAATTACCAAACCAAAGTGCGAACCAACGCCCAAAACCCACCTGGAGCGGAGGTCACCCTGAAGTCTTCGGCCCGGAGACAAGCGTAGACGCTTGCCCTACCCCGCCGATTTCGCTTTGACCAGGTCCTTCCGCGTGAGGTGGATCTTGTCGAAGGAATCCGACGAGATGACGTAGTACCAGCCGGCGAGGCGTTCGTTCAACTGGCGGACCTTCTCCCGTCCTTCCTCAACCTGCTTCTGCCATTCCTGGTGCTTCGCATCCAGCTCCTTGTCCTCGCGTTCCCGGTCCGTCAACTGGCTCTCGCTCTTCCCTTCGAAACTCCGGCTGGACGGCTTCTTCGGCTCGCGGAGGCTGTGGGGATCGAAAGAGACCGTGATGAACAGGTAACGATTGAGCCCGGGCCCGGCTTCCTTGTCCTGGTTGGAACTGTCACCGGCGCTGACCGATTCCCCACGCCCGTAAAGCACTTCCCCGAACCGCAGTATGTAGTCAACGCCCTTGTCCGTCTTGACCTCGACCTCCCCCTCGTTGGACAGGAGGTTCCCGTCCCGCGTGAGGTAGTAGCCCTTTTCCTGCAGTGCCTGGACGTTCGCCTGGGTCAAAGGAACCTTGCCTCCGGCTTTCTTCAGATCGTCGGACAGGCCGGCAGGCTTGGGGCGAACCCCGACGATAGAGAGGTCGTCCAGTGCCCGAAGCAGCCCGTTCATCCCGGTCGAGTCAACCTCCTGCCCCGATCCCATGCGATTGGCCGACCAGGTGTCTCCCTTTTTGGCCAGCGTCAGGACATCCCGGCGGTCAACCGTGTAGTAGCGCTCGTCGATCGAGTAGTCCCGGATCGTTACGTTGTCAATGTCGTTGCGCTCGACCTGGAGCAGGTCGGGCTCGATCCAGTCGGCAAAGTTGGTCGAGACGTCCAGGTCGCTCCGGGTCACGTAAACCCGCTTCTGGTCGGGGACCCGGACAAACCGGTACTCGGGATGGTCGTCCAGCTTCCTGCCCAGGATCAGGTCGGCCAGGACGTGGTCATTGGCATCCTTGATCGTGACCCGCTTGCCCCGCCCTTTCAGGGAGGTTGCCGACTCGTCCAGCGGGTCAATGACTCCGCATGCCTCGTAGTCGGCCACGTTGGCGGTGCGGAAGTCATCCTTGGTCAAACCGATGAGGCCGGCGGCAGTCTTGGCGAGCCGGTCCTTCCCGTCAGCCGGGTAGTCGTGATGGGACGGTATCGTCCAGACACCATTCTTGAAAGTCACTTTGAACGGCTTGGCCGACGCGGTGTCCTCTTCGAACTCGATTACTTCCAGGGTCGTTGCGGCGTTGGGATCGGTGAAGTCCGGAAAGAAGACTTGCCCCCGGTCCACGAATTCGTCGGGTGTGCTGCGCCGGGGAGCGGTCAGCACAGTGATTCCCAGCAGCAACAGGCCCAAAGTTCCGATCGTCAAGGTTTTCCTGGTTTCAGTCATGGTTACACTCTCAATCGTCTTGCTGCGGATGCCGCTTCCCGTTCCCGCTGCTGCCGGCGGAAGAAGATCCAGACTCCGATGAGGAAAACCGGGATCGGTGGAAGAAGAACGGCGTAAGTACGGATTCCGTTTTGGATGCCGCGAATCTGTTCCTCGGTATCTTCGCGGCTGGCATGGATCTTGGCCGCCTTTTCGGATTCGATATTGGCCTTGAGGACCTCGAATTTCCGACTCTCGGACTCCTGCAGGTTCTGGGCCATGATCTGCTTGGTACGGGCGTCCAGATCGGGCCGCTGGCGGATCTGGTCAACTCGCTCGTCAAGGCGCTTCTGGGCGTCCGCCAAGGCCGCATCGGCCTCTTTCTCCGCCTGCTGCTCTTCGACAACCCGCTGATCGACGAAGCTCTTCGTCCGAGCTTCGACCCGTTCCAAAGTCCGGTGCCGGACCCGCTTTCCACGCAGCGTGATAAAGGAGTCGTCCCCGGCCAGGACATCGATGCAGTTGAGGAAGAAAGTGACGTTGTCGAAATTCAGGTTCTGCGGACCGCGCGCCCGGATCTGGAAGAACTGGTCCGAGATGAAATCGACATCGGCAACGACGATCAGGTGAAGCGGCCGGCTGGACGCCGTCTCCGACTGCGCCGGCTCTCCCGAATCGCCCGCTTCCTCCTCTTTCCCGGGCGAAGCCGTTCCTTTCACTTCTGCAGCAAACACATAGTCGGTTCCAGCAGGATTGTGCGGCAGGCTCTGGTTCAACTGGGTCCCGAAGAAGCTTCGCTGCACGACCTGGGCATACTCGAAATCTCCCGAACTCTTTCCACTTTCGACCAGCGGAATGAACTCGAGTTTCGAGTCGACTGCCTTCTGAAGTTCGCCGGGGTAGAGAAGAACCAACTCCTGGAGAGACCTGGTTGCCAGTTCGTCCCGACTGAACGCTTTTGGATTCTCGTTCCCTTCCCCGACGAAAACCACCTCCGGGGGAAGATGGGCGAGATCGGGGTGCGGGTTGTAGGAGTCCCACACCACCCGCTTCGAATCCCATGCAACCCCCAGCTTCGCCAGGAATGCACCGACGTCCCCCTTTGGAGTCTGGGGAGCCTGCTGGTTGCGCATGAAGGGGTTCTGCGGTCCACCCGGTTCCTCCGAAGGAGAAAGACCGATGTTGATGACCGGCAACGGGTCAACCAGGAGCAAGGTCGGGATTCCCTTCAGAACCGCATCCGACAGGACATCCATCTCTTCCTGGGGGAGCGAAGACGGAAGCACTGCGAGCAACCCGTCCAGGTCGTCGGGGATTTCTCCGCCGGGCTGCGAGCCGGACCACTTCGTACTGCTTCTTCAATTCGTCCACCACAGGCCAGGCCGGAGTGCTGCGCATGGTCTGAAAATCGAGCCCTCCGAATAGGTTGATGGCCGTCTGGAGGACCCCGATCCGCTTTCGCTTGGCATTGGTGACGACCCGAATCCCGCGGGCCACTTCATACTCCGGGGAAAGGCCCCGATCGATGAATGGGATCACCTGCTCGGCGGCCCCACAGGTGATCACGACTCCGAGAAACACCTCGGTGAAACCGGCTCGGGCATTCTCGAGGTCCGGTATCTGCCGAGGCATGATGCCAAACTGCTCACGGGCGTCCCGGGCCTGCGAACTGAAAGGGACCGTGTCCTCAACCAGAACCTCGACTTTGCCTCCCGACACGGCACCGATCTCGTCCAGTGTGCTGAGCAGGTTGACCCGAGCCTGTACATAGGGTTCAGGCACGTTGGGACTGATGAATGCCTGTACGAATACCGGCCGGTCATCCGGCAGTCCGTGCAGAATCTGCCGGGTTTCGGTACTCAGTGAGTGCAGTCCCTCCGAGGTGACGTCGAGCCGCAGGCTGGTTCGGGCCAGAATCGTGTTGACGCTGATCACGATCAGAATCACCCCGGCAATCCGGCAGGCGTGATGAGCCCAGGTTCGCCGCCCATCGAGCAGCTTGGGCCAGTGGCGACGGTCCACGATCAAGGTGTTGGCGTACAACATCACCGCGATGACCGACAGGAAGTAGACGATCCCCGGCAGGCTGACGACGCCCCGGGCGAAATCACCAAACCGGTTCACCACTCCGAGCGGCTCTACGACCATGCCCAGGGTCTCGTTGAAGGTTCCCAGCATGGAGTGACCGAAAACCAGAACCGAATTGAAAAGCGCGCCGAAAATGAACGCAATGGCCGTGTTCGAGGTCATCAGGGAAGCCAGCAACCCGACGCTGATCATGGCGGCGCCCAGTAGCCAGTAACCCAGGTAGTTGGCGAACATGACTCCGAGGTCGGGACTCCCAAGCCAGAACAGGACCAGCACGTGGCTCAACGAGAGAATCAGCGCCACTGTGTAGATGCCGATTGCGGACAGGAACTTGCCCAGCACGACTTCGAAACTGGTCGCCGGCATGGTCAGCAGCAGTTCGTCGGTCGCCTGCCGTCGCTCCTCGGACCAGACCGACATCGTCAGGGCGGACACGAAGAAAATCAGAATGTACGGGAACAGGTTGTTCAACTGGTCCAGGTTGGCCAGGTTGTTCAGGAAGAACCGGTCCTGCCAGAAAGCCGCCGCGGCGCTCAGAAATATGAACAGGGTAATGAAGACATAGCCCGTGGGGTTGCTGAAGTAGCGCCGGAGGTCCCGCATCACGAGCGCTCTGACGAATCCGAAGTTAATCTTCACGGGGACCTCCTTCGTCGATACCGGAATCCACCGGGGCAGTCACGGCCGGCTCCGGTTCCCCTGGTTCGGCAGATCCGGGGGACAGGCCGAAGTGCGTCAGCCGGTAAAAGGGCTCTTCCAGGGACCCGCCCTGGCGAAGTTCGTCAGGCGTCCCGTCAAAGATGAGCCGTCCCGCATTGACCAGGATCACGCGATCAGCGGTGGTCTCAACCTCACGCAGAATATGGGTCGAGATCAGGATCGTCTTGGTTTGGGCCAACTCCCGGAGGTTCCGCCTGAATTCCCGGATCTGGTTCGGGTCAAGCCCGGCCGTCGGTTCGTCCATGATCAGTACAGCGGGGTCGTGCAGAAGCGCCTGGGCCAGGCCGACCCGCTGACGAAACCCCTTGGACAACTTCCCGATCGGCTTTTCGAGGACCTCCCGGAGCCCGCAGTCGTCAACGACCTGTTCCATGCGGCTGCCCAGAAGCCCGTCGTCCATCCCGCGGGCTTCTCCAAAGAACCGCAGCGACTCGCCGGGAGTCAGATCCTGGTAGAGAGGCCCGTTTTCCGGAAGGTATCCAAGCTGGCGAGACGCCTCTATCCGTTCAGTCTGGATATCGAGGCCCGCGATCGCAGCCGTCCCCTCACTCGGTGCCAGATAGCCGGTCAGGATCTTCATGGTGGTGGTTTTCCCGGCTCCGTTGGGACCGAGAAAGGCCACCACCTGACCGGCAGGGATGGAAAATGAAATGTTTTCGATCGCGACAAAGGAGCCGTAGTACTTGCTCAGCCCTTTCGCCTCGATCATTGCCTGTCCATAGACCGTCATAGCCTATCGCCCCCGTGAGCGAGAGTCCGGCTCTCCGCCAAACAGCCTGAAAGACAGACCTCTTCGCTCATCCGTTTGATGAGAAGAAACGTCTTGTTACAATCCCGGCCGGTGGATTCACCCCGGATCGGGGTGTTGAGGATGTTCAGTATATCGAATAGCCGGCACCAGGTCGGGCTCGGCACCCTTTAAACTAGGCCGACGTGACGTTGCAAATTTCAAAGCCTTGCGCCAACGATCCAAGCGGATCCCCCTTGGGAACGAATTCCTGTCCGATAAACCCTTCATAACCAGTTTCGACGATGGCCCGGACGATGGCCGGGTAGTTGAGTTCCTGGGTGCTATCGATCTCGTTCCGGCCCGGAACGCCCCCGGTGTGGAAGTGACCGATGCAGTCGATGTTCTCCCGGATCGTGCGGATGACATCCCCTTCCATGATCTGCATGTGATAGATGTCGTAGAGGAGTTTGACCCGTTCCGAGCCGACCGCCTTGACAAGCTGGACGCCCCAACTGGTGTGGTCGGCCATGTAGTCCTTGTGATCAACTTTGCTGTTCAGCAATTCGAGGCAGACCGTGACCCGCTTCTTCTCGGCGTAGCCCGCGATCTGCTTGAGCCCGGTGACGCAGTTCCGCAGCCCCGCTTCGTCGTCCATTCCCTTCCGGTTTCCGGAGAAGCAGATGACGTTGGGCATCCCGTGCTCGCCGGCAAAATCAATCGCGGACCTCAACTCAGCCAGGCAGCGATCGTGATTTTCGACCCGGTTGAAGCAATTGTCGATCGGTCCGGTTCCCTGGAGCATGGCACAGGTCAACCCGTAGGCCTTCAGCTTGACGGCGTCTTCCGGCCCGAGCAACTCGATCGACCGGTATCCGATCCGGGCCGCTTCGGCAGCCAGTTGGTCAAACGGGACCTTCTGGTAACACCACCGGCAGGCTGATTGTCGGATCCCCCCGGAGGCGGATCCGGCTCTCGAGGATTGCATGGACAGGATTGTCACGCCCGCCAACGCACCTGCCAGAATTTCACGTCGATTCGGCTTTCCGCTCATTGCCTCACTCCCGCAACATTCGACAATCGATTCAACCTAGTCTCCGGGAATCCCGGATCGAACAAAAAGCCCTCCCGGACGAACGCTCGCCCCTCGACACCAGGAGCCGGTCACGGTCGTCGCGGCGTCTGGGGCATCGACGAACGCACCGGCGGAGCGGCCGGATCGCTCGTCCCGTCACGCTTGAATCCCTCGGCCCCCGCAGGAGGCCTTATCAATGAACCGGTCGGTCGCCCCCCACTCCCCCGGACGCCACCCTGAGGAGGGAGAGCCGGTTGGGCGGCTACCGCCGAGCGGGGCGTGACAACCCCACCTGCACGTCGTCCCGCGCGCTCACTTCGATCCCCGAGCCAGACCGGAGTTGCCGGGGTCTGCGGCTGGAGATTACGCCGCGAGGGCCCGGCAGCTGGAGCGGGAGCGTTGCGTCCCGCAATCGCCGGTTGAGCCGCGGGGCGCTCCACCCGTGAGGCCGGCCGGTTCTCGCGGACGGAAGTTACCGCAGGTCGAGCTGTTGACGTCGAATTCAGCAGGGCGGCCGGAGCCTCGGTGGCCTCCGGCTTTTCAATGACGCGGGGCTGGATCTGGCGCAACTGTTCCAGATCGAGGTTCGAGCGAACCTCCGGGGCAAGCAACGTCTGGGACAGGGCGTAGCCCACGATGACGATGCCCACGGCAGCCAGTGTAAAATTGATCTGGTTTATGTACTTCACTTGTGAGGATCTCCGCCGGACGACCCGGTCAATCGAGCCAATCCTTCCCGGGCGTAGGTATTCGCCGGGTTAAAAATCAAGGCCGTCTCGTAAAAGCGCTGAGCCTCATCCAACAGGCCGTCGGCCTCGGCACAAAACCCAAGCCCAGCATAGCTCATGTCGTCTTTGGGGTTCAAACGCCGGCTTCGCTCGAAGGAGGCCCGGGCCTCGTCGGTCGCTCCAACCCGGCTGAGGGCGGCACCCAGGTTGTAGCTTGCCAGCGGCTGATTCGGGGTCTGGTCCACTGCCTCCCTCCAAATCGCGACATCATCTCCCCAGACGGAATGCCGGGATGCGCTCACTGCCGTGTATCCGAAGGCGACGAGGACAACCGGCAAAACCGCCGTTGCCCACCTGGGGGCTGTCTTCCAACGGGCACCGAGGCTTCTCCCGAGACGCGTCAATCCGACTGCGGCCGCAACGCAGAAGCCGATCCCGGCCGCGTACATTCGACTCTCGCTGACCCCTTCCGTGTTTGGGACAACCAGGGAAGGCGCCAGGAAAATGAAGACCCAGCCCGTGGCCAGTGCCAGTTCGGGTTGGCTGTCCCTGAAGCGAAGCGCCGCCAGAACCAGCAGGATCAATCCGATCGAGGCGACAGCGGCCACCCAGGAGGCCACCGGGGGAAGCCCGTGATAGATGGAAAACCCGGTGGGGACGAGGTACAGCTGCAGGTAGTGCCAGAAACTCACCGGTGCCTGCATCCAGTAATCGAGCCACGAAGGATAGCTGAAAGCGAATTCCGACGGGGCATACTTCTGGAGTCCGTAGAGAAAGGCCGCCAGGTTCAGCCCCAGGATGGGGAATCCTGCGCGACGATAGCGCCGATCGATCAGGAGGAGGGGGACCAGGAACAGCATTCCCTCAACCCGGCTCAGGATCGCCAGTTCCCAGAAGACCAGGCCGGCCCAGAAGTGTTTCCGGCCAACCAACAGGGCCAGCAGGCCGAAAGCCGCCATCAGGAGAATCGACCTCGCCCAAACATAGTTGACAGACTGCACAAGGGCGGGATGAACCGCGAACAGGAGACTGGCCGAGAAAGCAACCGGGACTCCCAGTCCCAAGGCCATCAGAAGTCGGAAGAGCAGGATCACGACAACCCCGTGAAGCGCAACACTCACGAGGTGAAAGCCCAGCGGCGATCGACCTCCGAAAAGGTAGTTGAGATGGAACGACCAAATCGTAAGCGGCCTCCCCCCGTACATTTCGACGAAGTCGCGGTAATGGAACGGGGTGTCGGTTACGTGCGGGTTGTCCAGCATGAGGGGAAAGTCGTCGTAGTGAAACGTGCCCGGGAAAGACCCCAGGTAAACGAGCACCACCACCACAGCCAGAATCGAACACAAGAATACGGCCTTCATTCCACTAAGACCTAATGATGCAGGACGCCTCCAAAAGTTCGAAGCCTATGATGTTTTCGGGGCCCAGCAACAAGTGGCCGGTTCGAAAAGGAGGCCTTCCGGACAAGCCTCGTTTGGACAGCCGGTACACGAACCTGACAGAATCTGTCCCATGTCTCAACTGGAACGAGGGAAACTGCTGTCGGCAAATCGCGTCTACCAGGGCAAGATCGTCGATCTCGAGGTCGATGAAATTGAAATCAGCGGGATGCAGACGATCCGTGAGGTTGTCCGCCACCCCGGCGGCGTGGTCATTCTCGCCCTCGACACAAACGGGAAGATTCCGTTCGTTCGACAGCACCGTTATCCTCTCAACGAGGACATCCTCGAACTCCCCGCAGGCAAGCTCGACCACGGCGAACCCCCGGATGTCAGTGCCGCCCGTGAACTGGAAGAAGAGGTGGGCCTTCGCCCCGTGAAGCTGCGCAGAATTTCCAGCTTCTACACTTCGCCTGGGTTCTGTGACGAGCTGCTGCACTTCTTTTTTGCCGAGAAGGTTGAGAAGGTCCGTGCCAACCCCGAACCGGATGAGCACCTGATCATCGAGCACTACAGTCTTGAAGAGGCCCTCCAACTGGTCGCCGACGGGCAGATACGGGATGGCAAGACGATCACCGCCATCTACTGGCTCGCCCTCCAAAGACCGGAGACCGGAGACTGAAGACCGGAGACCGGACACCGGGGGGGTTGTGCGGTGTTTCGGGTTTCTGGTTTCTGGCTCCTGGTTTCTGGCTCCGGGTTCCGGGTTCCTGGTGTCTGGGGTGTGTTGCCGAAATCGCCATCGGAGCCAAATCTGACACGTCTCTCCGTGCCCAGTCCGCCAGCGGGCGCACCAAGCCCCCGGGCAAAGCCTCCGGCGGGGCCAAACCCCTAACCCCATACTAGTAATTACGAACGTGTCGGAAAAAGTGCGAAGACCGCGGGAAGAAAGTGGAAGAGGCTTGGTTTGCAGGGTGTGGAAGCGAAGGGACCGTATAGGGATGGGATGCGGAGACAATGCAGGGAGAGAATGCTCTCCGTCCGGGTTTGGGCAACATACCCTCTGGTTTCCCCTGTCTCCTGTCTCCTGTCTCCTGGTGAGCTTAACGTCCTAACCATAAACCCAGAATCAAGAATCAAAAGTGTTCGCGCTCTCCCCCAACCTTTCTCCCCCCTTGCAGGTCTAACTGCATCGAAGTAAGTAAGAAGTTCCATGAAGATGGACGAAGACCGACTCATAAAACAGGCACAGAAGGGCGATATGGCAGCGTTCGAGCAATTGATCCGGAAGTATGAGCGCCAGGTGATGAACATCGCGCTCCGCTATTCGGGTAACCCGGATACCGCACAGGACATCTTCCAGGACGTCTTCCTCCGGGTTCACGGATCATTGAAGGGATTCAAGGCCAAAAGCAGTTTTTCAACCTGGCTCTATCGGGTTACTGCCAACGCCTGCCTGAGCCGGCAGTATTCGGAACGGAGAAGACGGCAGGTTTCGATCGATGAGGAAGCCTGGACCGATAACCCAGGCAACCTCTCCCTTCTCAGTAGTTCTCGCCCTGAACCGGAGGTCGAGGTGTACCGAGGGGAAATCTCCCGCCGGGTCCGGAATGCCGTCAACCGGCTTTCAACCCAGCAGCGAATCGTTTTCGTGCTGCGCCATTTCGAGGGTCACAAGCTGCGCGAAATCGCGTCGATGCTCGGCTGTGCCGAAGGGACTGTCAAGAAACACCTCTTCACTGCGATTCAACGGCTACGGTCAGAACTCAGTGAAGTCCGAGGTTAGAGGAAGCCATGAAACACGAGGATTTTCAGGAACTTTTGGTATTGAAACATTACGGAGAACTCACTCCGGAAGCGGCGGCAGAACTGGAAGACCACCTCGCCGGGTGCGCTTCCTGCCGGGAGGTGGAGCAGGAAATCGAGCAGACTGCCCGGATGCTCTCGTCGTCCATGCCCGAGGCCGGAACTGAGCTCGTCAATGCGGCACGCACCCGGGTGCTTACGTCGCTGGAGCCCCGGGAAGCGGGGACTAGAACCAGGATGACCCGGAGACTGACGGAATGGTTGGACGGGCTGGCGACTCCATTCAGGGTGCTGGCCTGGTCCGGAGGCGCCCTGTCCATGGCAGCCGTCGGGTTTGTCGCCGGATACCTGGTTTTTGGAATGGCTACCCCGACCGGGCAGGATCCCCTCGAGCTGTTCCGGAATCCCGAGGTCCGAGTCACCGGCGTTTCATTCGAGCAGATTGACCCGAAGTCCAACCAGGTGGCGCTCAGCTTCGATGCTTCCCGGAAGGTTCATCTCGAAGGATCTCTTGACGACGCCAGGATCCAGCGGATTCTCGCCCATGCTCTGATCGCGGAAGAGAACCCCGGGGTTCGGCTGCGGGCAGTCTCCGCCCTGCAACAGCAGGCTCCGGCCGATCAGGAGACGAGTACGGCACTGATCGGCGCCTTGAGAACGGATCCCAACCCGGCGGTTCGCCAGAAAGCCGTGGAGACGCTGAGGAGTTACCCGTCTACACCGGAAATCCGTGCAGCACTCGTGGATGCCCTCGAAAACGATCGCAACGCCCGCATCCGAATTGAGGCAATCGACGGTCTCTCCGCAGCGGCCGACTCCGGATTCAGGCTCGACAATGCCGTGCTCGAGCAGTTGGGAGAACAGCTTAGCCGGGACGAGAACAGCTACGTAAGACATAAGGGAATCAAATTCCTGGAGCAGGCAGGCTACCGCCTGAACTAGGACCAGGAATTGAACGAAAAGCACTTGTGACATGGAGGAGCAAGCAATGAGAAAGAACAAATTGAGCATCATTCTGCTGGTTGTCGCCGCGTCGATTGCACTGGCGGCGGGCTCCCAGTTGGCCAGTTTCTCAAAGTCATTTAACGTGGGCAGTGGCGGCAAGCTGGTCGTTGAGGTCGCGGGTGGCGACATTCTGATTCGGAGCACCAGCGCCTCCAACCTCCAGGTCGATGTCGTCGGACTGGATGAGAAACAACTGCAAAACCTGGAGGTCAACCAGTCGGGAGACACCGTCACCGTCTCCTATCGTCCGCACGGAAACAGCGGCTGGTGGGGCGGAACGAGCCCCCGCTTCGAGTTTTCCATCCCCTCCAACCTCAATCTCGATCTGGCGACTTCCGGCGGCGATATCTCGATTGAGGAAAAGCTCACCGGCCACGTGGAAGGCAAGACCTCCGGGGGAGACATCCAGTTCAAGGACGTCAATGGTGAGGTCGGTCTGAAGACGTCGGGAGGTGATATTTCCGGGGGAGTCGTCCAGGGAAATGTTTCTCTGGCTACCTCTGGAGGTGACATCGAACTTGCCGCCGCCAACGGCGAGACCGAGGTCAGGACTTCGGGCGGAGACATCAGCGTCGGCGAAGTAGGAGACCATCTGGTCGCGAAAACGGCTGGCGGGGACATCGAACTTGGCAACGTCGGCGGATCCGCCGAAGTCAAAACGGCCGGTGGCGACATTTCCGTCGGAGCCGTCGCCGGCTCGGCCACCCTGGAGACGGCCGGTGGGGATGTCGAGCTGAAATCCGCCGAAGGTCCCGTCGAAGCCAGGACTGCGGGCGGAGACCTCAGTCTGCGAAAAGTAGCCGGCCCGATCCAGGCCAGTACTGCCGGCGGTGACATCTTTGCAGAGATCACCCGGGTGGACGGCGAAAGCAGCCAACTGAAGACTTCCGGCGGCGAAATCCAGTTGGGAGTGGGATCAGGGGTTTCCGCGACCATCCACGCCGTGATCCGAGTCTCCGGCAACTGGACAAGGGAAAATCAGCGCTATGGCATCTTCTACGGCGGACAGAGCGTCAACCCGCTGCGCAATGAGAGCACTGGGGAAATAGTGGCAGACATTCCGATCGGAAACGGAGGGCCGGCCATCTACCTGGAAACTTCCAACGGCAATATCCACATCAAGGATATCGGCCGATAAGGCACGCTCCCTGCATTAGAATCGGGCCGGTCTGACAACGCGCTTCAGGCCGGCCTGAAATCCTCACTCCGCAGTCCTCACGGCATCAGGTGGACCTCACCCCGCCAGGCGATCCACTTCAAGGTATTGAGCTTGGACTCGAGCATTCGGCCGGGCAAATCGCTGTCCGACAGGATCAGGGTGAGAGGGATTGGCCGATCCGGCTTGGGATCGATCTTCAACTCTTTCCACAAGAGCATCACCTCCATAGTGACGGTTCCATCTTCCTGGCGGGCCGTGACCATGGGGGAAGCGGTCGCCCGCTCCATCCCTTTGTAGCCCTCCAGCAACCGGCACCAGAAAAAGGGCCCCTTTTCGTCGACTCTGGGAGAGAGCCAGAAGGTGTAGTCGTAGTCGGCATCCCGAATGTGGAACTTGAGGTAATCGAAGAAGTACATCCGGTCTCGCCGCTTCTTCTTCGAATCGATCCAGACAGCATTTTCCCGCGAGACCTCCTCCACGTCCCAGACGTCATCCTGCCAAGTGATGGCAAGGTAGAGAACCTTGGGATCCCAGAGGGCCTGGACCTCGAGTTTGACGTCGCTATCGCCCCTGATTTCACCGCCTTTGCGGAGACCGGACACACCGGGAGCAATCACCATTGCCGGGACACCGTCCCACTCCTTGAGGTATCCGTCAATCAGAATCTCTCGGTTCCGGCTGGGGACATCCCAGGAGGACTGGGCCGCCACCGGGGCGCCCATTAGAAAGATGACGCAGAGGCTCAGGAAATAGCGCATGGGGCACCATCATATTGACTGGGCTCCCGGGTCTGCAACTTCAATTCAGTTCCGACCTGGATTGGCGGTTGCTATCCGGTCCGCCCATGATGTTAAGATATTTGCTTTACAAAACAGAAAGATAGCTTAACCGATCTGACCTCATCGGGACGGAAAATGGCGACAAAACCTCGAATTCTCTTTGTCTCCGCAGGTGCTCCATGCCGGGGCTTCATGGCTGAAGGATTCGCCCGTTACCTTGCAGGCACGCTGGTCGAGGCCGAGACTGCCTCACAGAATCCGGAAACAGTTGACACGTACTGTCGTTGGGCCATGAACGAAGCGGGAATTGACACCTCCTATCTCACCGCCGAACCCCTGAGCAGAAAGAATTTGTCCGGGTTCAGCCACGTCGTGGCCATAGGCGACGGTTCCTTCCCGGAGTTGTCGAACGTCCCGTCCGGAGTTCAACTCGAAGAGTGGAAGATCCCCGATCCCACTCGCGTCCGGGCCCAACCTCTGGAACTGATTCGGGCCTACCGGGCGATCCGGAACGAGGTGGAGCGGCACGTCAAGACACTCCTAACCAACGCACTGGGACGGAAACCCAGTTAGACTCGATCCGGATTCAAATCGAATGAGCCTGAGCCAAAGATTTCCCCTGAATTCCCGGAACCTGATCCGCTCCATCATGTTGCTGGTGGTCCTGGCCTTGCTTCAGTCCGGCTGCATCTGGAAGCTTTGGAAAAAGGATAAGCCGGGAGAGACCAAGACTCTCGACGTGTACGGTACGGTCGAGTCAATCGACAAGAGCTCGCTTGTCATCCAGGCGAAGAACCAGAAGATGTCATTCGCGATGGTTGACAGTTCGATCAAGGGTAGCGACTTCGGCCCGGGGGCACTTGTCCACGTCTATTACCACGACAAGGACGGAGAGCAGGAAGTCACTATGGTCGTCGAGAAGGTCAACGACTGAGCCGTCACGCAGGGATTCCGGTTCCCATAATCGACTTCCGGTCACAGTTCGCGAACGCAGAGGTGAGCACCAAAAATGAGCGTGTCGAACGGTTCTGAGGTGGCGGCCACCGCCAGGATCAAGCAAAACTCCATTCAGGTTTCCTGGGCAGTGCTGGCCTGTGTAGCGCTTTACCTCCTCCTGCTCTTCACCGGGATCATCCCGCCTCCTCCTCACGAGGCGCCTGCGGCCGAGGCGGCCGCTGCCGTTGAGACCGTCCACGCTCCGGCCTACGTGCCTCCGGTTTGGGCGGTATCACCTTTTGTCGGCCTGCTTCTCTGCATCGCCCTCCTGCCGCTGATCAAGCGAACCGAGCACTGGTGGGAATCGAACCGGAACCGTTTTATCGTGTCGGCGAGTCTGGCCTTGGTAACGATCCTCTATTACTTCCTCCTGCACCCGGGGGGAGTCCCGGATCACTTTCTGGAGGGACCGAGCAGCCATCCCGGGTGGAACACTGTGACCACCGTCTTCGGGAATGCAATTTTCGGAGAGTACGTTCCTTTTATCATCCTGCTCTTCAGCCTCTATGTGATCAGTGGGGGTATCAGTCTGCGGGGCGATCTGCCCGCACATCCAGTGGTGAACTGCGTATTTCTGGCCGGCGGAACCCTTCTGGCCAGCTTCATTGGAACGACGGGTTCGGCGATGGTTTTTATTCGTCCGCTGCTTGCCACCAACGCGGAACGCAAGTTCAAGGTCCACACGGTCATCTTCTTCATATTCATGGTCTGCAACACGGGAGGACTGCTCCTGCCGATCGGCGATCCTCCGTTGTTCCTCGGATACCTTCGCGGAGTCCCCTTTACCTGGACGCTCAAGCTCTGGCCTTACTTCCTGGGAGTGAACGCCACGCTGCTGGTCGTCTACTACATCTGGGATCGGATCGTTTACAGCCGTGAGGCGATTGCGAGCATTGTTCGCGACGAGTCGCAGGTTCGTCCCCTGCAGCTGACCGGTAGAGTCAATTTCATCTTGCTCCTCGGAGTGGTTCTTGCGGTTGCCTTGCTGGTGCCGGGGAAACCGTTCCCGGGGACCTCGATCGAGGTGCCTCTCTTCTTCCGGGAAATGGTCATGCTGGTGGTGGTCGCGCTTTCGCTCCGGGCCACCGTGCCCGGGTGCCCGCTTCTGGAACCGGTTCGATTACCACGCAATTCTCGAGGTTGCGGCTCTCTTTTTCGGGATCTTCATCTGCATGCAGGTGCCGATCGAAATCCTCCACGTCAAAGGGGCAAGCCTGGGGCTCGAGTCTCCGAGGGCTTTCTTCTGGGCAACCGGAGTCCTCTCGAGCTTTCTCGATAACGCTCCCACCTACGTCGTCTTTTTCGAGACGGCCGTGGGACTGCCGATTTCCGGAGGTCCGGTTCTGGCCCTGGTGGGCCACCAGGACATCCTCGAAGCGTTCCTTGTCGCGATCAGCCTGGGCGCTGTCTTCATGGGCGCGAACACCTATATTGGCAACGGCCCGAACTTCATGGTGAAGAGTATTGCCGAACAATCCGGGATCAAGATGCCCTCGTTCTTCGGGTACATGGCGTACAGCTTGCTGATCCTGGTTCCGATCTGGTTCGGCATGTCATTGTTTCTTTGATGTCTCTTCTGAGCCGGATCGACCCGACACTTCTTGATGGTGCTCTCGCGATCACACGGAGACTGCACGCAGCCGGGTACCAGGCCTACTTTGCCGGAGGCGCCGTACGGGATCTGCTGTTGGGCCGCGAGCTTTCCGACATTGACATCGCGACGGCAGCCCCCCCGGACGTGATCCAGGGCCTATTCGGGCAAACTCTTGCCGTCGGGGCCCAGTTCGGCGTCATCGTCGTAGTGGTCCCCCCGAACCAGTACGAGGTGGCCACCTTCCGCAAGGAGACGGGCTATCAGGACGGCCGCCATCCCGGCCAGGTCGAATCTACCGACGCCCGCGAAGACGCGCTGCGCCGTGACTTCACCGTCAACGCTCTGTTTCTCGATCCCGAGGGTGAGCGCATCCTGGATTTCGTTGGGGGACAGACCGACCTCGAGAAACGTCTCATCCGGACGGTGGGCCAGGCCCGGGAACGCTTCGAAGAAGACAAGCTTCGCATCCTGAGGGCGATCCGGTTCGCGTGCGCTCTCGATTTCGAGATCGATTCGGATACGCTCGCGGCGATCCCCGCGTTCTCGAGCACGATCCGGCAGGTCAGCATGGAGCGGATCCGTGACGAACTTCTGCGGCTCCTGACCGAAAGTGGCGCGGCGCGCGGTCTGCCTCTGCTCCTCCAGACTGGGATCCTCGAGGTGATTCTCCCTGAGGTCGCGGCAATGTCCGGCGTTGAACAGCCCCCCGAATTTCACCCGGAAGGGGATGTGTTCATCCACACCTGCCTCATGTTCGAGTACGCCGGCAAAATCAATCCCGCACTGGCGCTGGGGATTCTTCTCCACGACGTGGGCAAGCCTCCGACCTTCCGGGTCGAAGAGCGAATTCGCTTTGACGGACACGCCGAGGTGGGGGCGGAGATGGCGCACCGGATCTGTCATCAACTGCGTCTTTCGAACGAACTAACGCACCGTGTGGTCGACCTCGTCCGCGACCACCTCAAGTTCATCCACGTTCAGGACATGCGGGAGAGCACATTGAAACGATTCCTTCGGCGAGAGGACTTTGTCGATCACCTCGAACTGCACCGCCTCGACTGCCTTTCGAGTCACCGGAATCTCTCCAACTACGACTTCTGCAAAGCAAAGCTGGAAGAATTCGGCAAAGAGGTAGTACGTCCAAAGCCTCTCCTGAACGGTCACGACCTGATCTCCGAGGGCTTCAAACCCGGTCCGCTTTTCTCTGAGATCCTGACCGATCTGGAGGACCAGCAACTGGAGGGATCAATTCAGACGAGAGAAGAGGCCTTCGCCTGGCTGAGAAAGCACCCGAAACACGCGGCGTCCAACTGAATCGAGTGTCGGGTTTCTCGGGGCAGGATATCCCCGCTTATCTTGTGGCCAAAACCACCGGTTGGTTCGGTAAGTCCTTTCTGGTTTCGAGTTCCACGTTCCAAGGTCGAAGTTCCAGGTTCAACGTTCCACGTTTCGGGCTCCGGGTTCCGAGCCCCGCGCCAGCCCCGCTTGCGGGGCGAAATGGAGTGGCCCAGGACGCAGCTCAGCGGAGTCCTGCGTCCTCCCGCACACCACCACTCCCGAGTCCCGCCCCGGCGGAACGGCATGGCCGAACGGCTTTCGTGAACTCAGATCTTTGATTTGTGATTGGGGCGCCGAGATTCCCGTCCGAACAGATACAAAATCGAGATCAATTCAGGCCCGCTTGTGTCCATTTCCCATCAATTATCTGCTGAAATTCCTCTAGCCCCTTTGGGGTGAGAGTGATATAAGTTGACAACATGAAAGGACGCGCTCTGTTTTGGGTTGCTTTGATGGGAATGTGCATCTGGATTGTGGGCTGCACACAGCAGTCTGAAGAGACGACAGCGGAAGAAGTGGCCCCAATCGAAGCAATGGAAGGGAAACCGGAAGTAGGGACGATGGTTACGATTCCGGCCGGCGAATTCGTGATGGGGACCGATAACGACCCCCATCATTTGAAGCTGGCGGAACCCGCCCAAACGGTTGACCTCCCCGCCTACGAAATCGGCGTATACGAGGTAACCAACGGCGAATTCACTCGCTTTCAGCTCGAAAGTGACTACTCGGCCGAGGGTGACTGGCGATCCTATTACAAGATAGGTCGCGAGGACTTCCCGGTAGCCAATGTCACCTGGGATGACGCCAAAGCGTACTGCGAATGGGCCGGCGGCCGGTTACCGACTGAAGCCGAATGGGAGAAGGCTGCTCGCGACAACAAGCAGTTGAAGTATCCCTGGGGTGATCAGTTCGATTGGACCAAGGCCAACACCAACGAACACGGGGTCCGGGACACGATCGAAGTCGGGAGTCTGCCGGATGACAAGAGCCCTTACGGGGTCTACGACATGATGGGTAACGTCCAGGAGTGGACTTCAGAATTGCTGAAGCCGTACCCGGGAGCAACACCCGTCGATCCGTCCGTCTTCAAGCGTGACCTGGTCGCTGTTCGTGGGGGATCCTACGCGATGAAAGGAGACAGTATGTACCTGTTCTCGCGTACGGGCTCACCGGCCAAGGCCCAGTACGGATACGGGTTCCGCTGCGTGAAGGGCGGGGCTCAACCCACCCAGTAGGAGCAGCCGAACTGCTTTCGGGGGAAAATCAACAAATTCCCGCCGAAAGGGACAAGTTGCACTGGGCAGAAAAAGCCCCTAGAATGGGGTTTGTTTGGCGCGGGGTGGAGCAGTCCGGTAGCTCGTTGGGCTCATAACCCAAAGGTCGAGGGTTCAAATCCCTCCCCCGCAACCAATTGATCAAAGCAAGGGCCACTGAATAAGTGGCCCTTTTTCTTTGGGTTACGGGGATCTGAGATCCACGAAGGATGCGCCCGCGGACCCCGACCCGATGCATGTGCAGCAGACGGTCCAGCAAGACTTGCTCATGCTTCAGTGGAGTAAAGAAGAACAGGAATCGTTTGGCAATGACGCTAGCGGATGGATTCGCGGGGCCCGCCTCCAGGTTGTCTTCATTGGCTGTACGCCAGTCACGATGGCAAGGCCTGGGCCTTTCTCGCGCGCGAAATGGGAGTTGCCGAAGTCCCAAACCGGGAGAAGGAAAATCTGCTCCGGGTGCTAAATAAGGACCCGTTCTATCGAGACGTCAGGCAACGCTGGGCCGCCGAGAAGAAAACAAGCGAGTGAGGGCACGTCGGTTCAGTCACAAAGCTCCGGCAGGCAGGTAACGTGCAACTACGTCAGCGCCTCGCGCACCATCTGGGCGGTTTCTGTAACCTGGTCCGAGAATCTCGGGAACAAGCCGATGATTGTGGCATCGATGGGCTTGATGTTTTCGTATGCCCAACCGATGGCACGGCGCTTCTCTGCTTCGGACCGGCATTTGCGGCCCGCCGCCAGGACCTTGTAAACCAGCGTCGGCTTGTCAACCTTTCTCACGGCTGCCGCCATCCGCGGAGGGTCGGAGTCGATCCAGCCCTCATCGAGAGGGCGTGCGCCGATTTCCTTTACCCACTCCTCCGGACGGCGAGTCAGGTATTGCAGGCCCGCCATGTAGAAGTCGCTGGCAAAGCCCTTCTCATGCAAGGTTTCCAGAATCTTCGGATTATGTGTGGAGATGCCGGCCAGGGTTCCCATATCGTGAACTCTGTCGATGTAGGTCCTGATCAGATCGATTTTTCCGGCACGAAAGAGGATGTCTGTTGCGCCGCCGTGGAATGCAATTCCAATCGGTTTGAGTTCCATCGCGGCTTGAGCACACTTGATAGTCCCTTCAAGAACGTCTTCTGGTGTGCGCCCCATCTTCGCGTCGTAGTGCCACGATGCGGCAAGGCATAAGAACTGGATATTGCAGCCGGCCCCGCGAATTTTCGAGATTTGCCGCTTCAGGTTGTAGTTAAAGCTTGCCTGCCAGGTGTTGATTCCGTGTTTCTCACAATCCAGCATGAGTTGGACAATGCGCTCGTCTGTGAAATATTCACGCATCAACCGGTCGAGTATGTAGTTGAAGTGAGAGTACCCGTAGATGGGGTTGCTGCCAACAATCAGCCGCGAAACGCGATGCGGCCCCAATTCTATGTTGGGAAGCGACTCGACGGTCTGAGCATTCACTGTTCCCGGCACCATCAAACCGGCAGCTACGGTTGAAGCACCTTTCAGAAAATCTCTCCGGCTGCTTGCCGGCTCCGAAGGATTCTCGCGTTGTTTCTGGGCGGGCGACTCGCGGTGTGACATGACCATCCTCCTCAACGAAGCAAGGTTGCTCGTATGAGTCCGACAATATATGCCTGCTCAACGCGAGTCAATCGGTGGCAGCTGCATGGTACCGATTTGTCTTTGGCGCACAAGGGCACACGTTCTTACTGGCGTTCCCTCGGCATGCTCCCGACGGTTCGGATCCGATCAAGCCCGATAACGAGAAGGTCGCACTTCACCTTACTGTCGGGGGCCCGGATATCGCTGTTCCCTATTGACCTCAACGAAATGAAACTCCAGGGTCGACTCGACATTTAGCTCCAAACAGACCGCCCATTTTTCACCCGCTAAAGAGCCAAACGATGCTCGGTATAAAACAGCTGCTTTTGGAAACGTGGCCAACCGGGAGTGCCTTTACAGACCCAACTGCGTTGCGGGTGTAGAATTTCATCAGGCACTCCGAGAAGGGGCGAGCTGCTCCGAAGGCAGGTTTGAATTCCCAACC
Source organism: uncultured Acidobacteriota bacterium (assembly GCA_963777605.1). Taxonomy (GTDB): domain Bacteria; phylum Acidobacteriota; class UBA6911; order RPQK01; family JAPXNP01; genus CAVZRV01. The sequence continues at coordinate 341,110 of CAVZRV010000008.1, read as the reverse complement.
CGCCGGAAATCCTATTTTGAGTGTGATGGCGCGTCCCGGAAAGTCATAATCGGCAGATCGGCGTGTCCACAAGGAGGGCGATATCATGCACCGCCAGAAGATCCAGGTGAATCCTTCGGAAGAGTCCATCCATATTGGTCCGCTGGGAATTCGGTTCCTGTTGACGGCCGATGATTCCCGCGGAAGCGTCTCTGTTTTCGAGTTCCGAGTCCCGGCCGGAGAGAAGCTGGCGGCACCGGCCCACAGGAACAACGACTACGAGGAAGTCCTCTACGGTATCGAGGGCACCCTGACGTGGACCGTCGATGGCACTCCCGTCGAAGTGGGCCCCGGCGAGGCACTCTGCATACCCCGCGGCGCGGTACACCGATTCGACAACTTTGGGAGTGAAGACGTCAAGCAACTCGCCGTCATCACCCCCGCAATCATGGGGCCGGCATACTTCCGTGAAGCGGCTGAGGTGATCAATGGCGCCGGCGGCGGTCCGCCCGATCCTGCCAAGATGACCGAGGTCTTCCGGCGGCACGGCATGACGGTTGCGCCGCCACCCAGGTAGTGCAACCAAGCACGCAAAGGCGCCCTTGAGATGGTGGAGGCTTCCGGAAACCTCAAGGACATCGTAGTCCCGAAGGGCACCGCGGACGCTGCAGCCGGGAACTTTCAAAACGCGGTCAAGAACCTCAATCCTTCTCCGTGACCGCCGCGGAAGCAATTATCGTAAGGCGGTAATCGGCTCCCGAATCCCGATGTAGCGGCAGCCCGCCACTTCATTTCTGATACACCTCTGCAATTCCGGCTTACCCTCGAACGGGAAATTCCGAGGAAAGGTCACTCAGGAGGGCCGGCAACCACGGGAATGGAAACACCGGACGGGAACTCGGCGGTACGGTAAACGCGGTTTTCGGCAACCCGAAAATCCGCGGCCCCCGCCTTGAAGATGTTCTCTACGAAGGTCTGCGGGTTTCGGTCGATCAAAGGGAACCAGGTGCTCTGGACCTGGACCATGATTCGATGTCCCTTGAGGAATGAGTAATTCTGAGTGTGGAGACTGAAGTTGTATTCCAGGACCTCGCCGGCTTCGATCGGTTCCGGCTTCTCGAAACTCTCCCGGTATCGGCCACGAAAGACCTCGTTTGAGACCATTAACTGGTAACCGGCCAGTTCCCAATTCTCCGGGTAGTACTCCGGAAAGACGTCGATCAGCTTGACGACCCAATCCGCGTCAGTTCCACTGGTAGATGCAAAGAGATGGGCCACGACCTCCCCGGCTATCGTGAGTTCCTGCTCCAGGGGAGCGCTCTCCCAGCTCAAAACGTCGGCCCGGTCATCGACGAAGCGCTGGTCCTCAACAAGCCACGTGCTCCAGGAGGAACCACCCGGGAAATAGGTCGCCTGGATCGGCTGGTGGCGGTAGGGAACCGGGTGAGCCGGGTCAGAGACGTAGCTATCGAATGCTCCAGTTCCCTCCTCGGGTGCCATATCGGCCAGGATTCCGTCGGAACTGAAGTACAGGTCACGGCGCTCGACCCGGGAGCGGGGCGGCCACGAGTCCCATCGTCGCCAACGGTTCGACCCAGCTTCAAAGGTGAGCGCTTCCGGAAGCTGCAGCCGGCCCTTGTCCTTCAGAAAATACGCGAACCACGGGGCCTGCACCTCGTCACGAAAGTAGCGGGAGGTGGAACTGTCGAAAGGGATGGGACCAAGGCTGGAACCGTTTCCCCGTGCCCATCCTCCATGGTTCCAGGGACCCACCACCAGGTAGTTCATACCTGCTGAATCGTACCTTTCCAATGTTTCATAAATACGCAGGGGGCCGTAGAAGTCTTCCTGGTCCCACCAGCCCGCGACGTTCAGGGTGGGCACCTTCACACCGGTGATCCGGGGAATCAGAGTCTGACGCTTCCAGAAGGCATCGTAGTCGGGATGGGCCACGTAGTCGTTCCAGGTTGGGATCTCCCCGTGAAAGAAACGCGGATTGACATTGGAGAGCGGGCCCAGAGCCAGGTACCAGTCATAGGTGTCGTAGCGGTCAAAGGGAAAGTGCTGGGACGCCTTACCACCATCCACCTGGTAGGCGTATTCGAACGCATAGCTGAGGCGGAATGCGCCGTTGTGGTGGAAGTCGTCCCCAATCCACATATCGGCGGGTGAAGCCTGGGGGGAAATCGCCTTCAATGCAGGGTGAGGCTCCAGCGACGCCATGATGGTCGTCCAACCGAGATAGGATACTCCCAGCATGCCGACCCGGCCGTTGTTCGGGGTCACGTTCTCAAGCATCCACTCGATCGTGTCGTAGGTGTCGGTTCCTTCATCGAGAGCAGTGGAATCTCCTGGCTCGCGAGCCGGGCGCTGCATCACAAACTCGCCTTCCGACTCGAATTTGCCGCGAATGTCCTGGAAGGCAAAGATGTAGCCTTCATCAGCCAGGGTCTTCAGCGCAGTAACGAAGTTCCCTTCTGCCCCCGCAACACCGTAAGGGCTCCGAATCAGGATGATGGGGAGCGGCTCCGGCTGGTCGCGGGGGATGAAGATCCGAGTGTTCAGGCGGATTCCGTCCCGCATGGGGATCATCTCCTTTCGAATCTCGAAGGGAGAGACGAACTCACCCTGAGGCTGGACCAGACCGGCTGCCGCAGCAAGGATGATAGTGAGGACGATTGAAACCGTGATCGGAGCATGCTTCACGTGAACCTCCCGCAACACCAGTTATAGAGAGCCCAACTTGCCGGGTCAATCGATTCGTGGGGAACTCGAGACTGAAGCTCGAGTTGTTTACTCCGACTTCAGGCTTGGTGAACGCATCCTGAAAGGAGAGAAGAAGTCCCGACCCGAAGCAATAGCAACGGCATGCTCGCGCCAGTCTTAGCCTTCATCACTTTCGACATCGGAGACTGTCCTGCCCGGGTTCTCAAGAAATCTGCAACCGGAACTCCGCCGCTTCCGTCCAAAGGGTGTCTCGTAAGAAATGGAGGTAGGGACGATGGAAGTGCTGTTGTTTCTCTTGCTGGTCGTCTTCGGATTTGTCGGCTACGGAATGCTAAAACGCTTTCTGCTCGATCAGACGCTGGTCAAACAGCGGGAAATGATTCACAAGGAAAGGATTATGGCCATGGAAAAAGGACTGCCGATCGATAATCTCCAACTCCCGGAACACACGGTGATGTCGGATGGTTCGCTGCAGGAGAAAGTCCTCGTTTGGGTTCGGCTCATCGCTCTGGGGTTCGGACTGTTCCTGATTCCGGCTGGAATCGGCATTTGCATCGCCTTTCACTTCTCCGGGAACTTAGATCTTCAGCCCGTCTGGACGGTCGGATTGATCCCAATACTCTGTGGCTTCGGCCTTCTTCTGTTCTTCCTCTTGAGCAAGGGTTTCAAGGAAGACCTAAAATCAAAATAGTGTTGTCTGCGACTTACTCTCTCGACTTCTTTTGTGTTCCGCTGAAGGACACCGTTCCCCCAACTGCGGTGAGCGACAACTCCGATCTCTGGAAAGACGAGGAACTGGTCGGGCACTATTTGAAGACGGGGAAGGATCACTTCTTTGCGATTCTCGTTCGTCGCTACAAGGAGAAAGTGTTTCGACTGGTTCTCTCGGTTCTCGGGCCCTCGTTCACGGAAGAAGCCGAAGAAGTCGTGCAGGAGGTGTTTCTGACGGTCCACCGGGACCTGAAGCAGTTTCGCTTTGACAGCCGTTTCAGCACGTGGCTTTACCGGATTGCATTTAATCGTTCGATCGACTGGCGCCGGAAACCCCGCCTTAAATTCCACCACTCGGGCGAAAGCACGCTTCGCTCGCAGGCATCCCCCCGGCGAAGTCCCCTGCGGAAGGCGAGCGACCACGAACGCGACGAGCGAATTCTGAAGTGCGTGGAGAGACTTCCCGAACCCGCTCGGTCGGTCGTCTTCCTGCACTACTGGCTTGACCAGTCGGTGGCGGAGATTGCGCAGTATCTCGATCTCAAATCCTCGACGGTGAAGTCTCACCTGTTCCGGGCAAGAAAGTTGCTGGGACGTTCACTGAGAGGCAAGGTCTGAAATGGATAAGTACTGCCCCAGCCTGGGCCAGATTGAGCGGTTCTTCGAAGGAGCATTCAAATCGGGCGAAGAGCGCAGGCAATGGGAGTCCCATCTCGAGATCTGCGATCAGTGCCGGGATACTCTTTTCGGTCACCAGGAACTGGCCCAAGCTTGGCAGCGCTTCCCGTTCCCCACCTCTCTCCCCAGTTTGACCAGGAACTTGAGGCCGCCTTGGCACGTGACACGACTCCTGCGGCCTCGAGCCACTGGAAGCGCCTTCTCTTATGGGCATATTGGGTCCTGACACTTGGTGCCAGTCTAGTGATCCTCGATTCGATCCAGGGCACAATCCAGATTCCAACCGCATTCTGGATTACTTTGCTGGTATCCGCGACCCTTCCGCTGATCGCCTTGAGCTTTGCGTTGAAGCAGCTTCGCCTGGGATTCTTTGACCTGCTCCATTTCGCGACGATCGATCCCGAGTTTCAGGCGGGTTCCAGTGATTCCGCGCTGCGGGGATCATTCGAATAGTGAAGCTTGCCAACTCCGGCCCGGGATCGCGGTTTTCACGCATTCAGTACGCAAGTCAGCGCGCGCGTATCCAGGCCTTCATCCATCGCCCACCTCGGATCTTGACTCCATCCCGCGGTTCCGGCCTCCGGCAGCACTTCCGCTGACTCACCATCGCCCGGAGCCGCGCTCGCTGACACTCGCGTTCTGAAATCGGGGTATCCAGGATCCAGCCGAGAACCAGGCTTCTGAGTTCCACCGATCGCCCGAATCTCCATCCAGACGCGTCCAAATCATCCAGGATTTCCAGTTCATCCAAATTGAAGTTTCAAGTCAGCCGCGCCCCCGGCGCCGCCGGACCATTCAGAGAGTGAAACTCGACCTGGCGCTGAGGCGCCTTGGTTTCAGCCCAGGGCTTGCCTTGGGTCTGTGGTCCCGGCAAGGCGATCGCGGCCTGTAAGGTCGCGCCGATTCTTCACGTCCGGAGAGCTGTGCCGCCCTTTCAGGGCTGGATTCTTGATGGGTGGGCCGTGAACCCAGGCAAATGCCTGGGCTGGAAACAGGCCCCCTTCAGGGGCCAGTCCGGCGCCGATCCTGTGATCATCACTCATCCACGTCTGGCACCGGACCCGGAACCAGGATCCAGCCGATAATCACGTCCCTGGCTCTCCACCGATCGCCCGAATTCCCATCCAAACGCGTCCAAATCATCCAGGTTCTTCCAGTCATCCATTTTGAAGTTTCAAGTCAGTCTTAATTCTGGCGGCGCCGGATCATTCAAAGAGTGAAACTTGGTGAAACTTCCCCAGTTCAGCGCTATCAAAGGGCTTCACTGAGTCTTTTTTCTCGGCTGTGCGGCTAAGTCTCCCTCTGATTCTCATTCGTCCGAGATGGCATTGTTCAGCACTTTCAGCGCTGATTCTTGATGAGTGGAAGCCGATAAAAAAAGAACCCAGTAAATCCTGAAGAACAGGCCCCCTTTAGGGGCCCTTTTGGCCGATCTGTTAAAATATCACTCATCCAGTCACCTTACCAACCAGATCCAGCCGAAATAATCACGTCCTGGCCCAGATGCCTCAATAATAATCTCTCCAGAAACGAGAATACAAGTGTTAGGTCTTCAATTCATCTCGATTGAAGTTTCAAGTCAGCCCCGCCCCCGGCCGCCGCCGGACCATTCAGAGAGTGAAACTGAGCCAAGCCTGCGAGAGTCGGCTATGCTTGCGTTCGGCACAGGCCCGGGCAGTTCAGACCCGTTGTGCACTGGAGCATGTTGCCCCAAAGTCAGCCTGGTTTCGAGTGAGGCGATCATTCATTGGCGAGGCCGCTCAGGGCACTCCCCGAAGTCAGAATCCAAATTCACGCCACCTCGAGCCCGAGCCTGTGCCGATTCACCAGGAGGACAAAGCTAGCATGAGATCGAAGCGGAAGTCGAGAAGTCGGAAGCGTCAACAGGGTTTGCGAGTGATCCGGGAGCGGGTGGCGGGAATCGATCTGGGTTCGTGCGAAAGCGCCGGGTGTTGGCCCGATCGGGAGACGGGCCAGTTGAAGGTCCTTTGTTTTGGGACGACGACACCGGAGTTGGAGTTGGTATTGGACCGACTCGAGGCCGACAGGATCGAATCGGTGGCGATGGAAGCGACCGGGGTGTACTGGATCCCGCTGTACGAGCTGTTGGTGTCGCGGGGATTCGAAGTGGTGCTGGTCAATGCGCGGCAGTTGAAGTACGTCCCGGGCCGCAAGACCGACATCAAGGATTGCCAGTGGATCCAGTTGCTGCACAGTTGTGGTTTGCTGCGGGGATCGTTCCGACCCGCCGAAGCGATCTGTCAGTTGCGGGCGCTCGAGCGGGAGCGGGCCGGACTGGTGAGGCTGGCGGGGCAGGCGGTGCAGATGATGCAGAAGGCGCTCGACCAGATGAACGTGCAGGTGCACCGGGCGGTGACGGATCTGACGGGACAGACCGGAATGGCGATCGTGCGGGCGATGGTCGGCGGCGAACGGGATCCGTTTCGACTGGCGGCTTTGCGGGACCGGCGCTGTCGGAAGTCGGAAGCCAAAATAGCGGAGCATCTGACGGGGACGTGGCGGGAGGAACACCTGTTCAACCTGGGCAAAGCGTTGGAGTGGTATGACTTCGTGCAGGGTCAACTGGCCGACTATGACGAGGAGATCGGACGCGTGCTCCACCGACTCGAGGCGAGCGACCGAGCCGATCAGGAGCCGGGGCCCCATCCCCAGCCCACCAAGGAGCGGGCGCTGAACAAACGGGGAGAGCAGCAGCGACGCACGATGCTGTGGCGGGTGACCGGCGTGGACCTGACCCGGATCGACGGCATCGCTGCGCCGGCGGCCCAACTCATCCTCAGCGAGATCGGCCTGGATCTGTCGGCGTTTCCGGTCGAAAAGCACTTCGTGTCCTGGCTGCGACTGAGTCCAAAGACCGCCTACTCCGCCGGCAAACCCCTGCGCAAACGGCGCCAGGGCACCGGCTCCACCCGCGTGGCCAATGTCCTGAGGATGGCCGCGCTGTCCCTGAAACATTCGCAGTCGGCGATGGGAGCCTACTTCCGCCACATCGCCCGACGCAAAGGAGGGGGCACCGCCGTCTTCGCCACCGCCCGCAAACTGGCTCAGTACATCTACCGCATGCTCCGCTTCGGTCAGGACTATGTCGACGAAGGCGCCGAAGCCTACGAAGCACGCTACCGGCTCAAACGGTTCCAGTCCCTCACCAGCACGGCCCAAACCATGGGCTACAAACTGGTTCCGGTGGAGGTCCAAGGATGAAGTTTCAAGTCAGCCCCGCCCCCGGCCGCCGCCGGACCATTCAGAGAGTGAAACTGAGCCAAGCCTGCGAGAGTCGGCTATGCTTGCGTTCGGCACAGGCCCGGGCAGTTCAGACCCGTTGTGCACTGGAGCATGTTGCCCCAAAGTCAGCCTGGTTTCGAGTGAGGCGATCATTCATTGGCGAGGCCGCTCAGGGCACTCCCCGAAGTCAGAATCCAAATTCACGCCACCTCGAGCCCGAGCCTGTGCCGATTCACCAGGAGGACAAAGCTAGCATGAGATCGAAGCGGAAGTCGAGAAGTCGGAAGCGTCAACAGGATTTGCGAGTGATCCGGGAGCGGGTGGCGGGAATCGATCTGGGTTCGTGCGAAAGCGCCGGGTGTTGGCCCGATCGGGAGACGGGCCAGTTGAAGGTCCTTTGTTTTGGGACGACGACACCGGAGTTGGAGTTGGTATTGGACCGACTCGAGGCCGACAGGATCGAATCGGTGGCGATGGAAGCGACCGGGGTGTACTGGATCCCGCTGTACGAGCTGTTGGTGTCGCGGGGATTCGAAGTGGTGCTGGTCAATGCGCGGCAGTTGAAGTACGTCCCGGGCCGCAAGACCGACATCAAGGATTGCCAGTGGATCCAGTTGCTGCACAGTTGTGGTTTGCTGCGGGGATCGTTCCGACCCGCCGAAGCGATCTGTCAGTTGCGGGCGCTCGAGCGGGAGCGGGCCGGACTGGTGAGGCTGGCGGGGCAGGCGGTGCAGATGATGCAGAAGGCGCTCGACCAGATGAACGTGCAGGTGCACCGGGCGGTGACGGATCTGACGGGACAGACCGGAATGGCGATCGTGCGGGCGATGGTCGGCGGCGAACGGGATCCGTTTCGACTGGCGGCTTTGCGGGACCGGCGCTGTCGGAAGTCGGAAGCCAAAATAGCGGAGCATCTGACGGGGACGTGGCGGGAGGAACACCTGTTCAACCTGGGCAAAGCGTTGGAGTGGTATGACTTCGTGCAGGGTCAACTGGCCGACTATGACGAGGAGATCGGACGCGTGCTCCACCGACTCGAGGCGAGCGACCGAGCCGATCAGGAGCCGGGGCCCCATCCCCAGCCCACCAAGGAGCGGGCGCTGAACAAACGGGGAGAGCAGCAGCGACGCACGATGCTGTGGCGGGTGACCGGCGTGGACCTGACCCGGATCGACGGCATCGCTGCGCCGGCGGCCCAACTCATCCTCAGCGAGATCGGCCTGGATCTGTCGGCGTTTCCGGTCGAAAAGCACTTCGTGTCCTGGCTGCGACTGAGTCCAAAGACCGCCTACTCCGCCGGCAAACCCCTGCGCAAACGGCGCCAGGGCACCGGCTCCACCCGCGTGGCCAATGTCCTGAGGATGGCCGCGCTGTCCCTGAAACATTCGCAGTCGGCGATGGGAGCCTACTTCCGCCACATCGCCCGACGCAAAGGAGGGGGCACCGCCGTCTTCGCCACCGCCCGCAAACTGGCTCAGTACATCTACCGCATGCTCCGCTTCGGTCAGGACTATGTCGACGAAGGCGCCGAAGCCTACGAAGCACGCTACCGGCTCAAACGGTTCCAGTCCCTCACCAGCACGGCCCAAACCATGGGCTACAAACTGGTTCCGGTGGAGGTCCAAGGATGAAGTTTCAAGTCAGCCCGGCCCCCGGCGGCGCCGGATCATTCAGAGAGTGAAACTTGCCGCGCCGCATCAATCGACTAAAATCCACTGCGCGGCATGAGCAGTGGCAGTTAAGACCCTCGAGGCACTGGCGCGTTTTTGCCCCAAAGTCAGCTTGGTCCCGAGCTGTCGATCATCCCCCCCCCCCCCCCCAAAAAAAAAAAAAAAAAAAAAAAAAAAAAAAAAAAAAAAAAAAAAAAAAAAAAAAAAAAAAAAAAAAAAAAAAAAAAAAAAAAAAAAAAAAAAAAAAAAAAAAAAAAAAAAAAAAAAAAAAAAAAAAAAAAAAAAAAAAAAAAAAAAAAAAAAAAAAAAAAGCCCCGCGCCCTCCGCGGATCCTTCAGAGAGTGAAACGGACCTGGCGCTGGGCGCCTTGGTTTCAGCCCAGGGCTTGCCCTGGGTCTGTGGTCCCGCAACTCGATCGCGGCCTGTAAGGTCGCGCCGATTCTTCACGTCCGGAGAGCTGTGCCGCCCTTTCAGGGCTGGATTCTTGATGGGGGAACCGTAAACCCAGGCAAATGCCTGGGCTGGAAACAGGCCCCCTTCAGGGGCCAGCCCGGCGCCGATCCTGTGATCTTCACTCATCCACGTCTGGCACCGGACCAGGAACCAGGATCCAGCCGATAATCGCGTCCCTGGCTCTCCACCGATCGCCCGAATTCCCGTCCAGACGCGTCCAAATCATCCAGACTCTTCAACTCATCTCGATTGAAGTTTCAAGTCAGCCCCGCTCCCCGGGCGCTCCGGACCATTTCAGGTGTGTGAAACTTGGCCCGGCCCCATCTAATCCATTAAGCCTCCACCGCGCGGCATCAGCAGTGGCAGTCAAGACCCTCTGAGGCACTGTGCATTTTTTCGCCCCAAAGTCAGCTTGGTCCCGGGCTGTGCGATCAAATTCCATTAGCTCAGATCTCTCAAAGGGTCAGAATAGACCATTCAGACAGCCACCCCGGGCCACCGTTCATGCCCCTTTTGAAAAGCCTGCTCATGGCATTTGCGGAGTATTGGGCGTGGTGTCCCCATCACGTCAAACGGCTCTTGATATAGAATGACTTTTTCTCACCACTCGCTGTTCTCAGCGGCAGGCATCTCTACAGAATACAAGAGTTAGCGGAATTGCCCAAGATTGAAGTTTCAGGTCAGTCGTGCGCCGCCGGACCATTCAAAGAGTGAAACTTGCCGCGGCCGCATCAATCGATTAAAATCCACTGCGCGGCATGAGCAGTGGCAGTTAAGACCCTCGAGGCACTGGCGCATTTTTGCCCCAAAGTCAGCTTGGTCCCGGGCTGTGCGATCATTCATTAGTGAGGCTCTTGGAGCACTCCTCAAGGTCAGAATAGACCATTCAGACAGCCACCCCGGGCCACCGTTCATGCCCCTTTTGAAAAGCCTGCTCATGCGGATTCGCGGAGATTGGGCGTGGTGTCCCCATCACGCTCAAACGGCTCGATAGACGACTTTTTTCTCGCCACTCGCTGTTCTCAGCGGCAGCAGCATCTCTCACAGAATACAAGAGTTAGCGGAATTGCCGAGATTGAAGTTTCAGGTCAGCCCCGCCCCCGGCGGCGCCGGACCATTCAATCAGTGAAACGGGTGAAGCATCGCCAGATGAGCGCGCCAACGGCGCAGGGTCATTTCCAGCCCGGCGGCAACGCCCCGGGAATCGGAGCCAAGACGGCAATGCAGCACTGAAAGTGCGATTCAGTCCCGGTGGCGGACTGATTTCAGAAGAACCCGGAAATCAATAAACCTGGGATTGAGAAGGTTGACTTCCGCCGGGCAAGCTTGCCCGGCCGCCATATCAGGCAGGGATGCCTGGATTACTTTCCCTCCAGAAACGAGAAACCAGGAACCAGGAACTCATCTCGATTGAAGTTTCAAGTCAGCCCCGCCCCCGGCGGCGCCGGACCATTCAATCAGTGAAACTGGACCTGGCGCTGGAGGCGCCTTGGTTTCAGCCCAGGGCTTGCCCTGGGTCTGTGGTCCCGGCAAGGCGATCGCGGCCTGTAAGGTCGCGCCGATTCTTCACGTCCGGAGAGCTGTGCCGCCCTTTCAGGGCTGGATTCTTGATGGGTGGACCGTAAACCCAGGCAAATGCCTGGGCTGGAAACAGGCCCCCTTCAGGGGCCAGTCCGGCGCCGATCCCGTGATCATCACTCATCCACGTCTGGCACCGGACCCGGAACCAGGATCCAGCCGATAATCACGTCCCTGGCTCTCCACCGATCGCCCGAATCCCCGTCCAGACGCATCCAATTCGTCCAGGTTCTTCCAACTCATCTCGAATGAAGTTTCAAGTCAGCCCCGCCCCCGGCCGCCGCCGGACCATTCAAAGAGTGAAACTGGCGACGCCGGGCTTCATGGCGCTGGAAGGCGCCCTGGTTCCAGCCCAGGGCTTTCCCTGGGTTTGTGGTCCTGCATTTCGATTGCGGCCTGTAAGGTCGCGCCGATTCTTCACGTCCGGAGAGCTGTGCCGCCCTTTCAGGGCTGGATTCTTGATGGGTGGGCCGTGAACCCAGGCAAATGCCTGGGCTGGAAACAGGCCCCCTTCAGGGGCCAGTCCGGCGCCGATCCTGTGATCATCACTCATCCACGTCTGGCACCGGACCCGGAACCAGGATCCAGCCGATAATCACGTCCCTGGCTCTCCACCGATCGCCCGAATTCCCATCCAAACGCGTCCAAATCATCCAGTTCTTCCAGTTCATCCAAATTGAAGTTTCAGGTCAGCGGCGCCCCTCCCGCTACGCGCGGAAGATTCAAAGGGTGTACCTTGTGGGGTAGAATTTTGCTCAACAACTCCTGCGGAAGGAAAGATTTCCATGAATAACGAATCTTCTCGTCGAGATTTTCTCAAGACTTCTGGTGCCGTGGTTGCGGGTGCGGGAATCATAAGTTCCCTGGCCGGTGCTCCTCCGGCGATGGCCGTTCCAAAGAAGGCCAAGCTCACCAAGGGCGTGGTGTGGGGCATGCTGCCCGAAGAGCTCAGCTACGACGAGCGGTTGAAGCTCGCCGCGGATGCGGGCTTCGAGGTGGTCGAAGGGTATACCGTCGAAGACCCGCGCGAGGCGGAGAAAATCAAGACGGCGGCGGAGAAAGCCGGGATCCGCCTCAGTTCCGTGATGAACCAGGCCCACTGGCCCTACCCCCTCTCGAGCGGAGATCCCGAGGTCGTCAAGAAGAGCCTCGACGGCATGCGCACGTCGCTTCGCAACGCCTCGCTGTGGGGAGCCGACGCCGTGCTGCTGGTCCCCGCCGTGGTCGATGCCGCAACTCCTTACCGGACCGCCTACGAGCGCTCTCAGAGACACATCCGGGAACTGATCCCCCTTGCCGAAGAACTGAAGGTAGCCATCGCGGTCGAGGAGGTCTGGAACAAGTTCCTCCTGAGCCCGATGGAATTCGCCAACTACGTTGACGAGTTCAAGAGCCCCTGGGTCCGAGCCTACTTCGACGTCGGGAACGTGGTCATCTTTGGCTACCCGCAGGACTGGATCCGCACGTTGGGCCACCGAATCAAGAAGGTTCACCTTAAAGACTTCAAGGTGATGACCACCGGGTTCAGCCCCTTCAGCGCGGAGTTCGTCAACCTTGGCGACGGCGACATCGACTGGCCCGAAGTCCGCAAGGCCCTGGACGAAATCGGCTACGAAGGCACCGTGATCGCCGAACTCGACGCGGGTGACCTCGCCTACCTGACCGACGTCAGCAAGCGGATCGACCGCCTGCTGATGATTTAGCCCCTTCCGGGTCTGAACGTCTGCCGAGGTGTCCGAGCCTCTGCCCGGCCGGGCGCAGGACTTGGATTCTCAGGATCGATCGACGGGGGAAAGTCGCACGCCCGATATGGAAGTGCGCGAAGCGGCAGCTTCCGCTTTCTCCCGGCGTCAACCAGTTGCGATTGTCTTCAGGAAGCGAATGCTTCCGTTGCCTCCTTTCGCGACAGCCGTAGTGCGGAAGTCTTGCCTGATCGCAGGGACGGATTCTATTTCGCACTTTCAGTTCGCGACTGGCCATTCGGGGTTCCTGGATTCAATGATTCATCACTCCGTCATTTTCGAGGCTTCGTCCGGGCCGTGGGATGAGCCGTCCAGGGATCCTCCGGCCAGGGGTGCCTGGGATAGCGGCCGCGGAGCTCCTTGCGAACCTGAGGGTACGTGTTGGCCCAGAAGCTGTGCAGGTCCCGGGTCCTCTGCACCGGTCGCTGGTTGGGAGCGAGGAGTTCAATCAGGAGCGCCCGCCGGGCATGTCCTATCCGCGGAGATTCGATCATCCCGAAAAGTTCCTGCAGCTTGACCCGGAGAATGGCCTCCCCCCCGGTGTAGTCGATCAGAACGCTGCGTCCACTCGGCACGCGGATTTTTTCGGGGCAGAGCCGGTCGATCTCCTCGACCTGGTGCCGGTCCAGTCCCCAGGTCAGGTCGAGCCGTGGAAGCCGGACCTGTCCAACGCAGGCAAGCCTGCGGACTCGGTCCAGGTCGATCGCTATCCCTGCCAACTCAGCTCTGGAGAGCAGGCGGAGAGAGGTCTCGTCCAGTTCTCGACTTCGCAGGACCTGTTCCAGGATCCGGGCAGCCTGTTCCGGATCGGGTTTGGCCGGCCTTTCGGTCAGGACCAGTTCCAGATAGCACTCGCGCCTGGTCGCTCGAACCGATTCGGTCTCCGGATCGAATTCGTGAGTCAGTGACTCTGACGTAGGTGTCAGCCACTCCTTCCGGACCATGGCTGCCTGGCTGACCAGAGATTCCCCACTCCCCGTCCGGCTGGTGGAGATCAACTCGAGAGCAATCAGGTACTCGCCCTCGTGAACTCCACTTTCCCGGGCCAGCCGAGCGCCGTGTCCGAGCGCCAGAAGGAGACGGTCGGATCCGGCTTCACGGCGCTCAGCCACCCGATCAGGAAAACCCGCGAGCAGTGCCTTGAGCAGGCGTTCGTCCGATTCGTCCAGATCCCGTCCCCCCTGGACAGATCTGCCCCTTCGGAAGAGCTCTTCCGCGACCCGGTTCAGATGCCGGGAAAGCCGCTCGGGACTGTCGGATGCCCAGAACAGATCGCAGGTCGTGGCCAGGTTGCCCGGCGGCCCGACCGGGCCTTCCGAGAGCAGCGAGCAGACTCGTGCCGCTCGGGGTGTGGCCCCAGCCGCCAAGAGGACCGTGGCGACACGAGGGTGGAGCGGCAACTGATGCGCCATTTGTCCCAAGGAGGTCAGGTGGCCGTCATCGACCAGGCGAAGATCCTCAAGCAGACGCATGGCGGCCTCGGCTCGTTCCGTTGGTGGAACCTCGAACCAATCGAGGCGCGCGGGGTCCCCGCCCCAGGCCAGAACGTCCAGAAACGGCCCGGCCAGGTCCACGCGCCGGATCTCCGGCTCCCGGCGCAGTCGAAGCCTCATCCGGGGATCCCACAACCGGATCGCGCGGCCAGGTCCTTCCCGACCCGCTCTTCCCGCTCTCTGCTCCGCCGAATCCGAGGGGATGCGTTCCAACTCCAGGCGGTCCAGCGCCCTGGCCGGATCGAAGCGCAAGACCTTATGGTACCCGCTGTCAACGACGTCGGAGACTCCCTCGACGGTGAGCGAAGTTTCCGCAATATTCGTCGCCAGGATCACTTTGCGTTCCACGCTTGGAGCCAGGGCCCGGTCCTGGGAGCCGGCATCGAGACCCCCGTGGAGCGGAAGAACCCGGACCGATCCGGAAGGTGGCACTCGCTCCAGCTCTGCCGACACCCTGGCGATCTCAGGACTGCCCGGGAGAAAACAGAGAATGTGGCCGCCCGGGCGAGCAGCAACCGCCCGCACAGCGTCGGCCGGAGTCATTCGCTCGTCGTAACGGATCTCAACGGGATAGTGCCGGGTCTCAACTTCAACAAGGGGACAGTCACCCAGGAAATGGGCGACCGCGGCACCGTCGAGGGTTGCTGACATGACGACCAGGCGCAGATCCGGCCGGGCGAGGCAAGCCTCTTTCACCAGGGTGAGCCCAAGGTCCGCATGAAGCGTTCTCTCGTGGAATTCATCGAGGATCACGGTTCGAAAACCGCTCAGAAGAGGATCGGACTGGAGCCGGGCAGTCAAGATTCCTTCGGTTGCCAGAAGCAGTTGAGTGTCAACGCCAAAGTTCCTTTCGAATCGCACCTGCCAGCCAACCTGTCGTCCGACGTCCCAGCCATTCTCGAACGCGATTCTTCGGGCGATGGCGCGCGCCGCAACCCGCCTCGGCTGGAGCAGAATGACCGGCCCGTCCGTCAGCAGAGCGGGCGCCACCCGTGTCGTCTTTCCCGTTCCCGGCGGTGCGACCAGCACGAGGCGCCCATGCCGGCGAACGGAGTCTCTGATTCCTTCGAGGTGTTCGTCGATGGGCAGGGGGACCCTTTCCTCCTTCACACGCCCGAGTGTAGCGCGACGTTGACCGGCAATCATCCCTCCTGTTCCCAGAGGTCTCCTTGATTTGTGGTATAGATTGTGGGAGATTCTGTCGATCATTGCCCTTGTCACACCGGACAGAGAGCACCCGGGATGTGATGAAACGGAGATACTGGGCGACATGGAAAAGAAGAGACTTGAAGTAACCTGCCCTTGCTGTCAGGCGCGTTTGATTATCGACGCGACGACCGGGCTGGTGATTCATTCAGACGCAAAGAAGGCCGGGTATTCGTTTGACGACGCCCTCCGCCAAGAGAAGGAGCGGAAAACGAAGAGTGACGAAATCTTCGCCAGAGCATTCGCCGATGAAAAGAAGCGCCAAAGCAGCCTCGAGGCGAAATTCGAGGAGGCACTTCGATCCAAAGACGAGCTCGACGAGCCGCCACCCCGTCCCTTTGACCTCGATTGATCGATTTGACTGCGCCTCTTGGATGGCTTGCCGCTTCCAATGTCCCGGAATGGGACCGCTGTACGGGTTCACCAAACGAAGGACTGACGGATTATGCAGATAAAGACACCTGAGTACGAGTCTGTTCCCCAGCGAATCGGCCGCTTGACTGATTTGGCTCACAACCTCTGGTGGTGTTGGAACCCCGAAGTTCGTCGCCTTTTTCGGATGCTCGACAGAACACTCTGGCGCCGGACTTCGCAGAACCCTGTTCGGATACTCCAGGAATGCACGCCGGACGTGTTCGCATTTGCCGCTAACCATGCGCCGTTTCTCGACCTGTACGACCGGGCCGTCGCGAGCTTCGACGCCTACATGGGGTCAAAGGAAACCTGGTACACACAACACTACTCAGGTCGGCCGAATGAACAGGTTGCCTATTTTTGTGCCGAGTTCGGAGTACACACGTCCGTTCCCATCTACTCGGGCGGGCTTGGGCTCCTGGCGGGTGACACCTGCAAGGAGGCCAGCGACATGGGAATTCCCTTTGTTGCCGTCGGGGCTCTCTACCCGGAAGGTTATTTCAAACAGCGGGTTGCCGCTGACGGCAGCCAGGAGGTCTTTTACGAGCGGCTGCGGCTCGAGCACACTCCACTTCTGCCCTTGCTCAATGATGACGGTTCCCGCTTTCTTGTCACGGTGCCACTCGATGGGCGGACCCTGAAAGTGTCGCTGTGGCGGCTCCAGGTGGGACGAGTTTCGATCTTTCTGCTGGATTCCGATATTCCCGAGAACGAACCATGGGACCGGGACCTGGTAGCCCGTCTCTACGGCGGTGACAACGAGGTCCGCCTGCGCCAGGAAATCGTCCTCGGGATCGGCGGAGTTCGGACTTTGCGTGCGTTGGGATACGACCCGACGGTCATCCATCTGAACGAAGGGCATGCGGCTTTCGCCGTCCTGGAACTGATCCGGGAGGGACGACTGGCTGGGCTGAGCTTCTCCGATTCGGTCCAGGCTGCTCGCCGCAAGCTGGTCTTCACCACCCACACGCCGGTCAAAGCCGGACACGATGAATTCCCGTTCCACATGATGGAGGAGCACTTCCGTCACTTCTGGGAGGCCCTCGAAATCGACCGGGAGAACTTCCTCGGCCTCGGCAGCAGTGACGAGTCGTCCTCGTTCAGCATGACCATCCTGGCCCTGAAAACTGCGAGGAAGGTCAACGGAGTCAGCAAGAAGCACGGGGAGGTCTCGCGGGAGATGTGGCGGTTCCTCTACCCCGAGCGACCGGTTCAGGAAGTGCCAATCGGATCGGTCACCAACGGAGTTCACGTGCCGACCTGGCTTTCCGGCGGCGTGGTGACCCTGTTCAATCGCTACCTGGGGTCAGAATGGCGGGCCGACTTCGATGACCAGTCGATCTGGGAGCGGGTTCCCGAGATGTCCGACGAGGAACTCTGGCTGACGCACCAGGCTTTGAAGACCAAGCTCTTTGGGTTTATGCGATTGCGGGCGCGGCAAGCCTGGATGGCCTACGGGCAGTCAGCCGGCCAATTGGTGGCCCAGGGGACGCTGCTGACCCCGGAAGCGCTCACGATTGGATTCGCGCGACGTTTTGCGACTTACAAGCGGGCCAGCCTGATCCTTCGGGACGTTGAGCGACTCAAGCGAATTCTCCTGAATCCATGGCGGCCGGTCCAGATCATCTTCGCCGGCAAACCCCATCCTGCCGACGAACCGGGGAAGTACCTTCTCCGCCAGGTGTACGAGGTCTGCACCAATCCTCAGTTCGGGGGGCGGGTCTCTTTCATCGAGAATTACGACAAGCAGGTGGCACACAACCTTGTCGCCGGAGTGGACGTCTGGCTGAACAACCCCGAACCTCCCAAGGAGGCGAGCGGAACCAGCGGTCAGAAGGCCGCACTCAATGGAGTGCTCAACTTCAGCATTCTGGACGGCTGGTGGTGCGAGGGCTACAACGGCCAGAACGGATGGGCAATCGAGGGTTATGACGACGAGTCTGCGGCCGAGTCGATGTACAGCCTTCTCGAAGAGGAGATCGTCCCGCTCTTTTACCGGCGGGACCAGAGCGACATCCCGACCGGTTGGGTTGCCCGAATGAAGGAGGCGATCCGCTCAACAATCTGGGACTTCTCGACCCGGAGGATGATGAAGGAGTATCTCTCCGAAAGTTACTTCGCCGATTGATCGACAACCGGGAACCCGGAGGCTGTACGTTCGGTCAACACCCGAGCGGTCTCGCGGGCGACAATGATTTCCTCGTTGGTTTCGAGGACCAGCCCTTTGATCCGTGACGCGGCCAGGGTGATCAGGCGGGCATCGTTCCGATTTGCTTCCTCGTCCAGTAAAAGACCGAGGAAACGCAGGGAGGAAAGGACTTCGGCTCGCAACTCGGGGTCCTTTTGTCCGATTCCGCCGGTGAAGGCGATCGCATCGATTCCTTCCATCAGGACGAGATACTCACCGATGTACCGCTTGATGTCGTAGATGAATTTCTGGCGGGCCAGCAGCGCCCGGCGGCTTCCGTCGGCGATGGCGGAGTTGACGTCCCGCATGTCGCCCGAGGTACCGGAAAGGCCGGCCAGCCCGGCGTTCAATGAACATTCCTGAAGCGCCTGTTCCAGCGTAATGCCTTTTCGCGCCATCACGTAGGGCAGCACAAATGGATCCATGTCCCCAATTCTGGTCCCCTGGATGAGGCCGGTCTGGGGCGTGAATCCCATCGAGGTGTCGATCGAAGCGCCGTTCTTGAATGCGCAAATCGAAGAAGAGCCTCCCAGGTGGCAGGAAATAATGCGATGCTCGCGAGGAGGAAGGCCCAGAAAACGCACCGTTTCCCCGGTGACGAATCGATGGGAAGCCCCGTGGTATCCGTAACGTCTCACGCGGTGCTCCTCGATCCAGTCCCAGGGCGTCCCGTAGATCTGCGCGTAGTCCGGAACCCCGGAGTGGAAACCGGGTTCGAACACGCCGACCAGCGGGGTTTCGGGAAGCAACTCCCTGAACATTCTGATCGCAGAGAGATAGGGCGGGTTGTGTGCCGGGGCGAGGTCGCGGTACCGTTCCATGGCCTCCAGCACCTCGTCGTCGAGGAGCACGGATCCGTTTTTCTCTCCCGCCTGAACGGTCTTGAAGCCGACAGCAGCGACCTCGTTCAAATCGGAGACGAGAGGGTCGTCTCCTTCGGTGAGAAACCGGAGCGCATGTTCCACGGCACTGCGATGTCCCTCCAGGGGTAGTTCCCGACGGAGGAAGGGCTGACCGGTCGGCCTGGTAGTTGACAGTCGCACACTCGCTGCCGACTCGCTCGGCCGATCCGCGGGCGAGGACCGATTCGTCGGCCATGTCGATCAACTGGAACTTGAAACTCGTCGATCCGATATTGCAAACGATGATTTTCATCGGGGTTTCCAGATCACGAAATGTCTTTGCCGGCCACCGACGTGCCAGCCCCAGCAGGAATCTTGCGGCGAGCCGAAAGCCCGCCGCAAATTCCGAACGGGACTTCTACTTGCCGATTTGCCTCATCACTGCCGCGGTAACGGCTTCTACGAGGGCGCGCTGATCGACTCCCTGAAGGGAGCCGGCAGTTGGCGGCCGCACCGGATCACTCGCGCCGGAATTGCCGATCCGGCACTGCGGAGTCTGACTCTTGTCACACTGTTCGCAGGACACCTTGGTTTGGATGCCGAAGCGCTCCCGAAGGCCGATCAGTTTTTGGACATCGGCCTCCTTTAGCGTCTGCAGCTTTCCAAGTTGGATCGCCACCATGGCGATATGTGCGAAGTGCTCCAGGGTCTCCATCCGATAATAGGCACTCATCACGTCGGGACCTATGGTCAGAGCCCCGTGATTTTCGAGCAGGAAGGCATCGTAATCCTGCAGGTACTTGAGCACCGGTTTGAAGAACTCCTCCGTACCCGGGGTCCCGTACTCAGCGAGGGGAACCCCACCGAGCGTCACGATGACCTCCGGCAAGACGCACTGGGTCAGCGGAATCCCCGCCACGGCAAAACCCGTTGCCTTGGGGGGATGCGCGTGAACCACTCCGTTGACGTCGGGCCGGTCCTTGAAGATCTGCAAGTGCATGAAGAGTTCGGAAGAGGGTTTCTTCCGCCCTTCGAGCACGTTCCCGTCGTAATCGACAACGATCAGGTCCTCGGGCTTCATGAAGCCCTTGCTGACGCCACTCGGGGTGATCACCACCCGGCGTGAATCCACGCGGGCACTGATGTTCCCATCGTTGGCCGCAACGAAGTTTCGGTTGTAGATACGCCTGCCTGCCTCGACAATCTCTCGCCGGAGGCCGTAAAGGCTGGAACTCATTTTTTATCGTCCTTCCTACTTGGTTGCAGTCGCCTTGGCGGCACCCTTGACCGGCAGAATTGACTCGACGTCGGCATGAGGCCTCGGTATGACGTGAACGGAGACCAACTCGCCGACCTTTTCGGCCGCCGCCGCTCCCGCGTCCGTGGCGGCCTTGACGGCACCCACATCACCGCGAACCATGACCGTGACCAGGCCGCCGCCGACCTGCTCCTTGCCGATCAAGTCAACCTGGGCAGCCTTGACCATCGCGTCGGCCGCTTCAATCGCGCCCACCAAACCTCGAGTCTCGATTAATCCCAATGCTTCTTTCGACATTGTTTTCTCCTTACTTCTCAGTTAATGAATGAATAGGTCAAGAACGATTCAAATCCAATTCAGTGAACTGCCAAGACGCTAAGAACGCAGAGGTTTCATTGTTTTCAACCCCAAAGAATCTTGGCACCCATCGCGCCTTCGCGGTGAAAATCGAAGGTTCCGGACGAAGCCGCAGCTCAGACAATTCGCAGCGCCCCCTTGACACAGAGTCGGCGGACCCTGGCAAAGTCCCTCGGAGTACAGACTCCTTCTCCGGTCGGACTGGAGATGGTGTGAGAGAAATAGCCTTCTCCCGCTGGCGGGCCATTGCCCGCCAGGCTCGACCCGTTGACTACCACAATACTCGTGTTCACCGCCCTGGCGAACTCCGTAATGGTTTCCAGGTTGTTCGAATGAATCATCGCCGTATGCCGATAGCCATGCTCGGCGCGGACTGCCAGTTCGATGCCCTCTCGGGGATCCCTGACCCGGACGACCGGAAGAAAGGGCATCATCTGTTCTTCCTGTACGAAAGGATGATCGAAATCGGTTTCACCGAACAGAATCCGAACATCCTCCGAGATGGTCAGGCGGCCTGCCGCCCTGGCCAGTTCCGACGCGTTCTTGCCGACCAGATCCCGGTTGACCCGCCACTTGCCGTGTCCTTCAGAAATGAAGGCCCGTTCGGTCAGAGCCTGGATCTGGAGCCGGTTCAGGCGAACCGCACCGGCCTGCTCCATCGCCGCGGCAAAGCCGTCAAAGGCGGAACCAACCACGAAGATCTCTTTCTCGGCGATGCAGAGGATGTTGTTGTCGAAGCCGGCCCCGAGGATGATTTCCCGGGCAGCGGCGGAGAGTGAAGCGGTTTCGTCTACCAGGACGGGCGGATTGCCGGGCCCGGCGGCAATAACCTTCTTCCCTGAGCGGAAGGCTGCCGCAACAAGGGCCGGCCCTCCCGTTGCCGCGATCAAGGCGACATCCGGGTGCCGGAACAACTCATCGACCGCCTCCATCGTCGGTTTCCGAATCATTGAAACCAGGTTTGGCGGTCCACCGGCCTCGCGAATGGCCCGGTTGAAGATCGCCATAGCGTGCGCTGAGACCTGGCTGGCGGCCGGGTGAACGCTGAAGACGGCCGCGTTTCCCGGAGCCGTGATGATAATAATGCTGTTGAGCAACACCGGAATGGGGTGCGTTGACGGGGTCACGGCCGCCACGACCCCGTACGGGGCGTACTCTTCCACGACCAGCCCCTGGTCGCCCGAAAAAGACCGGGAGGTCAGATCTTCGATCCCCGGGGTGGCGGCGGCGGCGTTGTGATGTTTGAGGATCTTGTCGGCAACACGGCCCATGCCGGTTTCCTGCTGGGCCATGCGCGAGAACTCGTCGGCGTGCTCGTGCATCGCGGCGCGAAGCCGGGAGATCACTCTATCCCGGGCCGCCATTGGGGTTCGCGCCCAGACCTGCTGGGCGACCACGGCTGCCTGAATCGCGTCCGCAGCTCGATCGAAGATTCCGTCGCCGGAACCCGAAGCAGGCGGCGGATCGGTGGCGCCGCTGCGCCCAAGTTCGGCAATCACGCGGTTCGCAATGGTTTTGACCAGTTCCTTGTCGATATCAGCCATCGGTTCGACTCCCCCCTCAATCCACGATCAGCTCCACCGGGTCGCCGCAGCGTATCCCGGCAGCGTTAGCCTCGTCGGTGTCGAGGTGTATTTCGAGATTGAGGCCTTCACCCTCTCGAATGACCACGTTGTTGAAGGTGACACTCATTTCGCCCGTAGTTCGAACCGAAACGATCTGTCCGTTCCTGACTCCGAGGCGACGTGCTTCTTGAGGATTGATGTGGATGTGCCGTTTTGCACGGATCGCGCCTTCCTCCAGATCAACCACGCCGGCGGGACCGACCAGGACGAGCGGCGCCGTTCCCGCGATGTCCCCGGACAGGCGGTGAGGCAAGTCCACGCCCAGGTAGATGCCGTCCGAATAAGCCAGTTCGATCTGGGTGCGCTTCCGCGTGGGCCCGAGAATGCGGACCTCCATGCTGCGTCGCTTGGGCCCTACCACCATAACGGTCTCATTGGCCGCAAATTCCCCCGGCTGGTTCAGGTCCCGAAGCTTGGTGAGCGTCTTGCCCGAGCCAAAAAGAATTTCGAAATGCTCCTGAGTGATGTGCATGTGGCGGGCGGAGACGCCGACCGGAATGGTTCGGCTCCGAACGGCACCCATCGAGTCGATGACCTCTCGGACCACCGATTCGACCAGGGCAGTCAGGTCTTCGGCCCGCGGGACTTCACAAAGGCCACATTCTCTGCAGGAAGTGCTCGTCCGGTTCATTCCTCTTCCTCGATCTCTAGATATGCTCCCGGTAGAGTTCCGGACTAGGAGACGGGATCACCGCCATATTCACGAGCAGCCCCTTCTCCCCGATCCGTGCGGCACCCGCATCGACGGCGGCCCGGACGGCCGAAACTTCCCCGGTCATCGTGACAAAAGCTTTTCCGCCCAGTGCCATGGCGAGGCGGATTTCAATCAATTCCACGTCCGCCGACTTGACGGCTTCATCGGCTCCCTCGATCAGCGAAGCCACTGAGAAGGCCTCCAGGATCCCGAGTGCACCTCTTGTCTGGACCTCCCTTGTACCTGCGATAGCCGGGAAAACGGCGGGGTGGACATTGGGGATCACCATGGTGTCGATGACGGCACCTTCCCAGGCCTCGGCGCCGGCCTCTACGGCGGCCTGAACCGAAGCGACCTCTCCGCCGATGATGACCATGAACTTCCCTGCACAGATAGTCCGAGACACGATCAGTTCGACTTCAGCCGCCTTCAACATGGTGTCGGCAACCTCGAAGCCGGCGGCGATACTACTCAGTTCGATGAGCCCGACGGCATTCATCATGTCCGGTCAGTTCCTTTCGATTTCCACAATTCCGTTGATCCTGGTCACCCGGCCCGGAATGCTGGCATGGACGCGGGCCCCCAGCTTGCCGTCCGGGATCTCGCCGATCAATTGGCCGGGAGTCACCCGGTCACCGACCGAAACAACTGGAAGGGCGGCTTCACCGGCGTGCTGTTTCAAGGGGATGCGCACGACCGCCGGAGTCGGGTTCGCGTCTCTATAAGGTGCCTCGGCCTCGTAGTTCTCGATTCCCAGTTTTTGGACAAGCAGCTTCATCGGGACCCTGCGATACTCCTTCATGGGATGAACCTTGACCTCGCGCGATCCTTCCCATCGACCTTTTCCCTGGCCCCGCAGATCGGCGATCCCGGTGAGACAGGCTTCGCGAGGGAACAGGCCCTCCGGGCAGGCGTAAAGGGTACAGATGCCACATCCACAACAAAGCTTCGCGTACTCGTTCCACATTTCCGAACCGGATGCCGTGAAGCCTAGGCTGCGCATGACGGCGTGCGGGCGAACGTCATATCCCAACAGGTAACGGGGGCAGAGTTCGGTGCAGTAACTGCACTGGTCACAGGCGGACTTACCGATGCGAGCCTGGGCGGCAGGAGGAGTCTCGTACCGTCGTATCAGGGCGTGGTTTCGGGGAAGGACGATCAGGCCTCCGGTCTTCTTCGTTACCGGAGAGTCCAGATCCTGCACCAGTTTCCCCATCAGAAGCCCGCTTTCCATAACGGCAAATTCGCTGACAGCGGGACCGCCGGTTAGAGCGAGCAGGTCACGGAACGACATCCCGATCGGGACCCAGAGCGTGGCAGGCTCGCGGACCAAGCCGGTGACCGTCAGCAATTTCCGGGTCACGGGATTTCCCCGCGTAGCCTGGAGAACCTGGAAGAGCGTTTCAACATTGCTGACCACGACTCCGACGTCGAGAGGGATCCCCTGGGGTGGAATCAGCCGCCCCGTGATGGTGTGGACGACCTCGTACTCATCACCGGACGGGTAGAAGTCGCCAAATTCGACCAGGTCGGCGCGGGAGCCATCGTTAACCTTGCGCAGGGCCTCGATCGCCGCGGGATTCTTGGCCTTCACTCCGATGGCACGCTTTGACGCCCCGGTTGACGTTGCGGCCAGATCAATTCCCTTCATCACCTCTGGGGCGAAGTGAATCATCAACTCACGATCCTTGTGAAGCAGCGGCTCGCACTCGGCCCCGTTGGCGAGCAACCACTCGGCTTTTGCCGCCATCTTGACGTGCGTCGGAAAGCCTGCACCTCCTGCTCCGACTACACCGGCTTCGCGAACCTGTTCACTCAGACTCATTTCGATCGTTCTCCTACTCGCTCAACCAGGCCTGCACAATCCTTCGAATCATGGTCTGGCCGAGGAGGCG
Organism: uncultured Acidobacteriota bacterium; assembly: GCA_963777605.1. Taxonomy (GTDB): domain Bacteria; phylum Acidobacteriota; class UBA6911; order RPQK01; family JAPXNP01; genus CAVZRV01. The sequence continues at coordinate 316,357 of CAVZRV010000008.1, read as the reverse complement.
CCCGCTCAAAAGCAGGACGTTGGAATCGTCGCAGCGGCGGCTCTCCAGGGCACTTCGAGCATCTGAGCAGACCCGGGCTCTTACTCCAGGCAGTCGGTTGGCGTGACGCTGTACCAGGTAGACATCTTCAGCGAGTACGACAGCACGTTGAATCGACCCCTCGGACACCCGGGCCGCGCATGAAAGCGCTCCCTCCAGCTCTTCTTCGACTTTCCCGGTGACCGGGCAGACAGCGATTGATGCACCCACCGCTTCGATCTCACTCCGCAGGATTCGCTCCACCGTCAGTACCGGCCGGGCCGTAAAGTAGGCGACCTGCTCCAGGAAAGGTTCTGTTTGCCGGGGAGGACAGTGCCTTCGGCCCGGTTGCCCGGTGGAGGACACGAGGTTGACTCCGACGAAGGCGGCGCGGTCCCTGGCCAGCGGCGTCACGATGACCCCGGGACCGAGAACGATTTCCGCCTGTCCGTTCAGGGGGAGCCTGCGAAGCGTGTCCTCAGTCAGCAGTCGGCCATCAAACCGCACCCGATCTGACGAGTCTTCCCCGGAAGGCGTCGATATCACCCCGGACGACGAATCGTTCGAACATCCGCAGCCGCCTTTGCACGCGCACGCCGAACCGCTAGCGGGTCCGGAGGACTCCTTCGCAAGGGCAGCGAGAACCTCTCGGGTTACTGCTTCCACCAGTGCTTGCATCTCTTTTCGTGTCATACGTTCACGCGATCCACAATTCCAACGATGATCTCCCGGATGGGAAGCAGAGTGTCGGAGCCGAGGATGTCGGCCACACCCTGTCCGTCGGAGGAGATCAGGACCCAGTCCCCCGAGCCCGATCCGACGGCGTCCACGGCCACCATCATCCGGCGGGTGAGTTCGCCCTCAGGAGTGGTCAGGCGAACGATCATCAGCTTCTGCCTTGCGTAGCTGGGGTGCTTGGCGCTGGAGACGATGCTTCCGACGACTCGACCGAGAAACATGACCGCTTACTCCTCGGACCGGGCATCCAGGTCGACCCGGTCTACCAGCCCGACGATACTGACTTCGGTCGGAAGCCCCCGGTCCGGCCGGACAAAACCGGCCTCAGTACTGTTGACCCAAAAGACCAGGTCACCTTCCGAGACTCCAATCGAATCGACCGCGACCATAACGTCTCCGACCGGCTGCTCATGTTCGTCCACCTGCTGCATCAGGCAGAAACGGACAGCCTTGAGGCGTTCATCTTTGGCCGTCGCCCAAATCTTTCCGTCAATTCTTCCTAGAAACATGGCTCGGTTCCGCGTGCGATGTTTTCTCGTAGACACTTTTCCCGTGATACACGACCGCATCCACGATCGCCACGATGGTGGCATCGGTCGGGACCGTTGACGTTTTGTCCGTCTGTCGCGCCGAACTGCCTCGAACCACCAGCACGATTTCCCCGACTCCCGATCCGACCGTGTCAATCGCCACCACGTGCGTGTCGGTCGCCGTCATGTCGGCGCGGACGAGGGTTACCAGGAGCAACTTGTGACCCACCAGTCGCTCGACCTTCATGGTCGCGACAACCGAGCCGTCAACTCTCGCCAGTTCCATGTCTCCACTCCGATTCAATAAAGCGGCTCACGCCGCAATCCACTTTACGTTTGAAGCATCGTCACCCAGGTCGGCCACCTGTTCCCCGGTAGCATCCGAGACCACCCTCTCCACCTGGCTCCAAGGCAACAGAAAACTGGCGGCCAATCGACCGATCTTGCTGGAATCGACACAGAAGACCGTCGAGGAACTACGGCCACAGACGTGTCGCTGAAAATCGGTGATCTCGCTTTCGGAGTTCCAGAGTCCCTGGGCACTGACCCCTTCAGCGCTGAGGAGGGCCAGGTCGAATTGCCAGGCCGTCAGGCTGAGGCTGGTGCCTGGACCGACAACAACCAGTTGATGGGGAAGCAGGCAACCCCCAAGGAGGTGAGCGTTCAGAGAATTGGCTGCCGCCAGCGTTTCCGCAACGGGGAGGCTGTTGGTAACGACCGTTACATCGAACCGGCTCGATGCGACAGCTTCCGCGACTGCGAAGACCGTTGAGCCAGCGTCCAGAAAGAGAGTCTGTTTGTCCTCGAGCAGAGGCAGGACGGCCCGGGCAATGCGGGTCTTGGCGTCCCGGTTCTGCGTGTTCCGCTGGTAAAAGGGAACGAAAAGGGCGTCGAACTCCGACAGTGCTCCGCCGTAAGTGCGAGTGATCCGGTTTTCCTTTTCCAGCGCGCTCAGGTCGCGGCGGACGGTCGCCTCGGAAATCCCAAAGCGGGATGAAAGGGCGTTGACCGACAAGTATCCCTCCTTGCGCAGCAACGTCGCCAGTCGCTCCCGTCGATCCGCAATTTCAGCCAGCGATGACTTCATCGCGGACAGGATACGTCATTTAATGCAAGAAGTAAATCATAACAATCTATTTTTATGCTCAACATCAATCCTATAGACATTTTCGATGGGTGAACTGTGATTTGAGATTCGTCGAGAAAATCCAAAATCCTCAATCAGAAATCGTAGATGTCGATTCCGGGGGTTGGCAGAACCAGCTGAGCTGTTCCACGACCGAGAGGCCGTCAGGCAGCAGGGAAGCTCTCGGGTCGGTTTTTTTGAACCGATCCAGCATCAGGCCCTGAAGACGTTCTACATCGTCAGCCATTGCCGGCTCGGAGGCCAGATTGTGAAACTCCTCCCGGTCACTGCGGACGTCATAGAGCCGGTGAATCGGGCCCGGTGGTGGAAAGCCGGTTTCGTACCCCATGGCAAGATCGGCCTGCCCGGTGGCGAAGATATACTTCCATTCGGCGGTCCGGATCATGGCAGTGTTGTCGGCCAGGAACTCGCTGAAAACGGAGTCACGGTGGCTTTCGACCGTTTCGTCGAGCAACGGCTTCAGGCTCTTGCCCTGCAAGCCGGCCAGCTGTTCAACATCGAGGTAATCGAGGATCGTGGGAAACAGGTCGATGAACTCGACGAGGGCCGGCTCCCACCGGGCCGCAAGACCGGGGGCTTTCATCAACAGTGGAGCCCGGACAGCAGGTTCCCACATGGTGTGTTTCTCGAATCGTCCGTGGTGACCCAACAGGTACCCCTGATCTCCCACGTAGATCACCAGCGTCTCATCGGACAGGTCCAATTGGTCAAGAGCGTCGAGAACGCGCCCCACGTTGCGGTCGAGGTATTCCACCGAGGTGTAGTAGGACGCCACAATCCCCCGTCTTTCCTCTTCGGTCAAGTCCCGAAAAACCCTGGGGACCCACCGATCGTCATCGGGTCCGACGGCCGGAAGCGGCATCTCCGCGGGATCAAAGCGCCCAGCAAACTCGACCGGAAAATTGAACGGAGAGTGGGGCTCGTGGTAGCTGAGCCAGAGGCAGAAACGCTGGCGGCGGTGGTCTTCCAGGAATTGGATCGCCTTGTTCGTGAAGAACGTGCCTTCGGAATCGGCGTCGTACAGGCCGCCGGGGAGTCCCTCGGCATTCAGCCAGATTCGAGCCGGATCCTGAAACGGTTTCCAGGGAGGACGCACCGGCAGGTCGGGGGAAATTGGGCGCGGTGGATGTTCCTTGAGGAAGGCCCTGTGTTCGGCGGTGTCCACCCGGTAATCGAAGCCATGCTTCAGGTCACTGTTGAAGTGCATCTTGCCGATCGCCCCAGTAGCAAACCCGAGTGAACCCAGGTAGTCGCCGATGGTGGTTTCCGACTCGGAAAGCGGAGTGGCGAGCAGGGTTACACCGACGGCATGGGGAAGTTTTCCGGTGATGATCGACTGTCGAGAGGGAGTACAGACCGGCGCATTTGCATAGGCACGGTCAAAGCGAACGCCTTCGAAGGCGAGCCGATCCAGGTTCGGGGTCCGAGCGATCGGGTTTTCGTAGCAACCCAGGGCCTCGGCCGAGTGGTCGTCCCCCATTATGAAGAGGACGTTGCGCACAGACCGCGCCTGCTCCGGACTCGGACCAGCACACCCCGCCAGCAGAAACAGAAGCAGCGGACAGATTCGGAACATCTCACCTGCTTTCGGGGTTTTTCCGGAGAAACCGGCACAAAACCGGTTTCTCCGGAACCACTGCAAGGGGCGTTCTACCAGCGGCCGGAGCGACGAACCGCGGCACTCGGATGATGCTCCAACACCTCCGTAAAGGCGTCCAGCTCTTCCTGCGGCAGCGAGTAGTCGGTGAGCTCACCGGCAAAGTACTTCTCGTATCCGGCGAGGTCCATGAGACCGTGGCCACTGAAGCAGGCCAGGATGACTTTCTCTTTGGCCTCTTCCTTTGCCTTGATGGCTTCGTCGATAACGCAGGCAAGAGCGTGACTGGTCTCGGGAGCACAGATTGTACCCTCGGTCCGAGCCCAGGTGACTGCCGACTGGTAGCACTTGAGCTGATCGTACGCCCGCGGCGAAATCAGGCCTTCGACGATCGTCTGGCTGATCAGCGGCGCGATCCCGTGATAGCGAAGCCCGCCCGCGTGAATCGGAGGCGGCACAAAGGCATGACCCAGCGAGTGCATCGGCATCAGCGGCGTCGTCTCTGCGACATCTCCGAAGTCGTAGGAGAACGGTCCCCGGGTCATCGTCGGACATGCCGTCGGCTCGGTCGGGATAATGTCGATCTGGGCCCCGTGGATCTTGTCGTAGACGAAGGGGAATGCCAGGCCGGCAAAATTGCTCCCGCCGCCCGCACACCCGATCACGACGTCCGGTTTCGTTTCATTGGCCAGTGCCAGCTGTTTCTTCGCCTCCAGGCCGATGATCGTCTGGTGCATCAGGACGTGGTTTAGAACGCTGCCGAGCGAGTAGCGCGTCTTCTTGGTGGAATCACTGACCGCCTCCTCGATTGCCTCGCTGATCGCGATGCCGAGGCTGCCCGGCGTGTCTGGAATCTTCTCCAGAATGGCCCGACCGGCGGACGTTTCCTGGCTCGGACTCGGGATGCAACGGGCACCCCAGGTCTCCATCATGATCCGGCGGAACGGTTTCTGGTCAAAGCTGATTCGAACCATGTAGACCTTGCAGTCCAGGCCGATCAGGCGGCACGCAAACGCCAGCGCGCTGCCCCACTGGCCGGCACCGGTCTCGGTGGTCAGCTTCTCGATCCCTTCCTGCTTGTTGTACCAAGCCTGAGGAACCGCCGTGTTGGGCTTGTGACTGCCCGCCGGGCTGACGCTTTCGTCCTTGTAGTAGATCCGCGCCGGCGTCTGGAGAAATCGCTCCAGATGGATAGCGCGTCGCAGGGGACTCGGGCGCCAGCGGCAGAGGATCTCCAGGACCTCCTCTGGAATGTCGATCCAGCGCTGGGTGCTGACTTCCTGCTCGATCAGGCCCATAGGAAAGATCGGGGCCAGCATCTCGGGAGAAACCGGCTGGCCGTCAGGGCCAAGCGGAGGCAGCATCGGGGTTGGCAAATCTGGCGCCAGGTTATACCACTGGCGTGGAATCTCGGACTCAGGAAGAAGGAATTTCTGAACTTGCATACTCGCGAAAGTCTAGTCTCGCGGGCACCCTAAATGCAATCCGAAGACATTTTCGATTTACGATTTTCGCTTTTCACTTTTGCGGCCAAATCAGGAATTGCAAATCGTAGATCGCAGATGTTGGTATATTTTCCGGCCCGTGCCCTGGTCCGGGTCGTTGCTCTTGGCCTCGTCTAGACGCTCCAGGAATCCCGGCTCCAGGTCGATGTCGAAGAGTTCGCGACAGAGCTCGATCAGCCGCGCCGCGTAACTCAGAATCTGGATCGTCTCAATCCCCGAGATGTCGTTGAAAAACCACCCGCAGCTGGTGAACATCATCAGCGCATAGCGCTGGCTCTCGAGCAGGCCGAAAATCTGCATCTTCTCATCCGCCGTGAGCCTTGACTTTCTTGCCCACTTCGAGAGAAAACGCCGCCGGACAGCAGCGGACGAGCTGAGCAGGACCTCGATGTAGTCGTCCCGAGCTGCCCAAGGATCCTTGAGCCATTTTCTTCCCTCCAACTCAAAAAGGGCCGCGGCCGCATCCCTGAGCGAGTTGAGCCCTTCCCGCAAGGGTGTTCTCCACTTCTGATTCCAGCCCTCCGGAGCCCCGGTCTGGCAGCCGCAATCGCTTCGCCAGCGTTCAACACCATGGGCGCAACTCCACGATGAATTTTCGAGAATCTCCGCCTGCCAGGGGTTCGGCACCTTCTCCAGGAACTCGCCGTAGACCGTCAACGAGAGGGAGGGACTGGCTTCGATGGCCCGAAGCGCGTAGGCCAGAGCCATGTCCCCGAACTTGTGATGGTGTCCGTAGCTCTCGCCGTCGGTGGCAATGTGGGCCAACTGGGGAGAGTAGGTCTCGTCCAGGGATTCGCCGAAGCGACTCGCGAAGCCCGCACCGTTGGAGAGCAGGCCCTGGAAGGCCACCCCACGAGCAATTTCGCCGTTGTAGAAGAAGACGAAGAGGCTCTTTCCGGACGGCAACTGCACCAGGTAAGGGCGGCGAGAGTCCACCGTTCCTCTCGCTATTTCGACCCAGGAGGTACTTCCGGGTTTGCGAACTCGGGCAGCCTGGTAAGGGCTCAGAATCGTGAAGCTGAACCCCTCGTCTGCCAGGATTTCAAGCGTCTCCAGGTTGGCCGCGGTTTCCGGAAGCCACATTCCTTCAGGCTTGCGCCGGAACCGGGCTTCGAAGTCCCGAATTCCCCAATGCACCTCGGTCACCTTGTCCCGCCGATTGGCAAGGGGAAGGATGCTGTGGTGATAGGCCTGGGCGATCGCTGCACCATGACCACCGAAACGTTTCCTGCTGAGTCGGTCGGCACGGAGGATCTTTTTGTAGGTATCCGGCGATCCCTCCTGAAGCCACCTCAACAGCGTCGGCCCGAAGTTAAAACTCATGTGGGCGTAGTTGTTGACAACCTGTTCGGCTTTACCATTGGGGCCGAGAATGACGGACCGGGTATTGGGCTCGTAGCATTCGGCACAAACCCGTTCGTTCCAGTCATGGAACGGCTCGGCAGTGGGCTGGCGATCGATCTTTCCGGTCCAGGGATTCTCCCGAGGCGGCTGATAGAAGTGGCCGTGAATGCATACGAACTGATCTAAGACTCGAGCCATAAGGGAAGAAATGATGCCACTCACAGTGTCCGGAGACAAGCGGAAGAATCAAAGGGCACCCATGTAACATTTTGATTTTGGCGTTGTTCATGTCCAGACCTCCACAGATTTCTCTCAACCTGTGGGCGCGGCCCGGTTGGCAGAACAGCATGGCGACGAACTGCGTCCAGCTGGCAAATCCTCGGGTGTGATGCTCGGCTTTCGTCTCGCGGACCAGCTCCTGGCACTCGAGGCGCGGAAAAAGCTGGAGAAGTTGACTGAAGATGCTGCAAAATCGGTTCATGGGCTGGGTCCTCCTCTTCGATCAGGCTTTTGGACAAACCCAATCGTACGAGGCCGGGCTCAGCCCCTCAATCCTGAATTCCTAATTTGGACAAGTGTGACTGGCAGGGATATATTCTTGTCTCATGCAGAAGTCGTAGAAGGGGGAAACAGGAGGATGACATTGCCCTGTCTCTTGATAAAGTGCATTGAAGTTATCTAGTAATAAAAGGGTTGCCCGCATTCACTAAAACGAAGGACAGATGAAAAGGCCCCTTAATCAATGGATGTAAACGAGTATCAGGAAATACGACAACTGTTTGACGACTACCTGCGGATGTATTCATCACGTGACGATCAACTCACCACCTGTTTCAGTGATGACTTTTCCGGCTTTACAGGAGGTGGGGATTTTCTGGTTAAAGACAGGGAAGAATGGGTCGCGATTACCCGCCAGGACTTCACCGAGGTCAAAAATCCGCTCCGTATCGAACTCAAGGATGTGGCCATCCAGTCACTGAGTGATACGATAGCCGTTACCACCGGTTTTTTTACTATTCATCTACCTTTCAAAGAGCATATCCTGTCACGAGAGACAGCTCGACTGGTATTGATTTTCCGCAAAGAATCCGAAGGCTGGAAAATCTGTCACAGCAGTATTTCCATTCCCTACAACCTGGTTCAAGATGGCGAAGTCTATCCAATGCAAGCGTTAGTGGAGCGTAATCAGGTTCTTGAACAGCTGATAGCCGAACGGACGATGCAGCTTTCCGAGGCAAATGACCATCTGCAAAAGACAAATGAAGAACTGACGCGCGAGATTGCCGAGCGCAAGCAGACCGGGGATGCCCTACAGCAAAGCAACCAAAAAATCGAAGCCATCACATCACTCTTACCTGATGGAATAGGAATATTATCTTTAGATGGGAAGATACAACTGATTTCCGATAAACTGGTCAAAATGCATGGTTTTTCTACCGCGGAAAAAGATGAATATTTAGGAAAATCAGTTTTAGGTTTTATTGATCCTTCAAATCACAAAAAACTGATTGACAATATTCGCAAAGTTCTGGCCGGTGAAAAGGATCATAGGCTGACAGAATATCTGGCTGTTAAAAAAGATAAAAGCCGGTTTTATATCGACGTTAATTCCACTATTTTGGTTGATTCTAACGGCAATCCTGAAAGCATTCTGTATGTCGAACGGGACATCTCCGAACGCAAGCAGGCGGAAACCGAAAAGGCAAAACTGGAGGCTCAAAACAGGCAGCTTCAGAAGGCTGAAAGTCTGGGCCGCATGGCCGGGGCCATCGCGCATCATTTCAACAACATACTCGGGGCGGTGATCGGGAATCTCGATCTGTCCGATGATAGCGCTTTCCGAAGGGGCGAGTCCTGACACTAATATCACCGAGGCTTTGAATGCTTCCAAAAGGGCAGCCGAGATGAGCGGCCTGATGTTGACCTACCTTGGTCAATCATTCGGGAAAAATGAGCCCATGGATTTTTCAGGGGCCTGCCATAAGGCGCTGCCCATGCTTCAAGCCATTGTGCCTGGAAAAGTGACGCTGGAAACCGATCTTCCAGTTCCAGGGCCGGTTATCATGGCGAATACGAACCAGATTTCGCAGATCCTGACCAACCTGATCACCAATGCCGGGGAGGCTATCGGTGAGGGAGAGGGTACCATTCGCCTGAGTGTCAAATCGGTTCTTGCCCGGGATATCAAGGCAGCACACCGTTTCCCTTTGGACTGGCAACCGCAGGACAATGCCTATGCCTGCCTGGAAGTAACTGATACGGGTTGCGGGATTGAGGATAAGGATATGGAGAAGCTATTCGATCCTTTTTTCTCCAGCAAGTTCACCGGACGCGGTATGGGCCTGGCTGTGGTCCTGGGGATTGTGCGCGCCCACAGCGGCGTCGTCACAGTAGAAAGCGAACCGGGCTTGGGCAGCGCTTTTGGGGCATTCTTACCTCTAGAGCAGAACGCTCTTTAATATTTTAATCGCTATCCCACTGATTTCTCCATTAGCACTTGAACCTTTGACTACGGAGATTCTGCCACGATCTGTCCTCCTTTTACTCTATTCCCATAAGTTACCCTGACATCTCGGGAAGAGGATTTGGGCAACACGCCCCACAAATCACAAATGTTCTATAGCTGGCGGTTCTTCAGGAAGACCACTCCCAGTGGGGGGAGGGTGAGATTGACCGAGTATGGCCGGCCATGGAAGGGAACCGGGGCCGCAATCACGCCGCCGAGGTTTCCCTGGCCGCTGCCACCATAGTCCTGCGCATCGCTGTTCAGCATTTCCTCCCAGAATCCCCCTGTCGGGACCCCGACCCGGTAGTTCTGGCGAACAATGGGTGTGAAGTTGCACACGACGGCAACTACGTCCTCTTCCCTGCGCCCTTTCCTCAGGAGGCTGATCACACTCTGGTCAACGTCGCCGCAATCGATCCAGTCAAAGCCTGCAGGATCGAAGTCGAGTTCGTGCAGGGCCGGCTGTTCCCGGTAGAGGCGATTCAGGTCAGCAACCCATTTCTGGAGGCCGGAGTGAAGAGGCAACTCGGTCAGATGCCAGTCGAGACTGACCTCGTGATACCACTCGTTCCACTGTCCGAATTCCCCTCCCATGAACAGCAGTTTCTTGGCTGCCTGGGCGTACATATACCCAAACAGCACCCTGAGATTGGCGAACTTTTGCCAGTCATCCCCCGGCATCTTACCCAGCAGTGACCCCTTTCCATGGACGACCTCGTCATGAGACAGGGGCAAAACGAAGTTCTCGTGAAATGCGTACAGCATGCGAAACGTGAGGTTGTTGTGATGAAATCGACGATGAATGGAGTCCTTGGACATGTACTCCAGCGTGTCGTGCATCCAACCCATGTCCCACTTCATACCGAAACCGAGCCCACCCAGGTAGGTCGGCCTTGAGACCATGCCCCAGGAAGTGGATTCCTCGGCGATCGTTTGGACATCGGGGAAGGCCCGGTATACTTCGTTGTTGAACTGGCGCAAGAAGGAGATAGCATCGACGTTCTCCTTTCCTCCATACCGGTTCGGGATCCATTCCCCGTCCTTTCGAGAGTAGTCGAGGTAGAGCATAGAAGCGACGGCGTCTACCCTCAACCCGTCGATGTGGTAGAGATCGAGCCAGTAGCAGGCCGCGCTGATTAGAAAGGCCCTTACCTCGTTTCTCCCGTAGTTGAATATGTAGCTGCCCCAATCGGGGTGGTAGCCCTGTCTCGGGTCGGCGTGCTCGTAGAGGCAGGTACCGTCGAAGTACCCCAGTCCGTGATCATCGGTAGTGAAGTGGGACGGAACCCAATCCAGGATGACGCCGATGCCGTTTTGGTGAAGGTAATCCACCAGATACATGAAGTCCTGTGGCGTCCCGAAGCGACTGGTCGGAGCGAAGAACCCGGTAATCTGGTATCCCCAGGAGGCTCCGTAGGGATGCTCCATGATGGGCAGAAACTCGACGTGCGTGAAACCCATCCGGTTCACGTATTCGGCCATTCTGGGAGCGATCTCCCGGTAGGTCAGTGGCCGATCGCCATCCTCTTGAGCATGCATCCAAGAGCCCATGTGAACCTCGTAGATACTCATTGGGGCGTCGAGGGCGTTTCGTTTTGCCCGCGATTCCATCCACTCCTGGTCGCTCCACTCATAATCCAAATCCCAGACAATCGATGCCGATTTGGGAGAGACCTCCGCGTGGACGGCGTACGGGTCAGCCTTCTGGACCTGGTGGTCATTAAATTTCGATCGGATGTGGTACTTGTAGATGGTGCCTTTCCCGATCCCCTCGACGAACCCTTCCCAGATTCCTGTGCCCCCCTTGGGCTGCAGGGGACTGCTGGCGGGATTCCACCCGTTGAAGTCTCCAATTACCGAGACTTCCAAGGCTTCGGGTGCCCAGACGGCAAAGTACACGCCGGACTTCGGCCCCACTTTGACGAGGTGGGAGCCGAGCTTCTCCCACAAACGGTAGTGGGAGCCCTCGTTGAACAAATAACAATCTTGATCAGAAAGGAGCGAGAAGGCTGCCTTCGGCTTTCTCGCTCCGGGGGTACGCTTCTTTGTTGTGGCTTTAACCATACTCTAATTTATAGAATTTATTGTTGTTATCATCAAGTTAAGAGCAAAATCGGATCCGGGATCACGATTTTCGATTTGCCATTTCAGGGGAGTCGGCCGTACTCTCAGCGGCGCAACTGGGCGATCATGGACAGGAGCTCCAGGACCTTGTCGTCGGCGCTGAAATCTTCAAATGAGTAACGGCTTTTGCCCCGCCAGTTGGGCTTTTCGTCCACAGTTCCAGGAACATTCTGCGGGCGGCGCTCTCCCCAAAGATCCTCTAGCGTGACCAGCACGTGAACGGATTCACTCTCTCCGAGGAAAGCCAACCAGCGGCGCAGGACCTCCTGCTGGACCTCTTCCGAGAGCGGGTCGCCGGTGATGCCGAGATGCTCCATTATGCGTTCCCTCACGTAGACTCGCCCGCGGCGTTCGTTTTCCAGGTCCTCCCCTTCCAGCAAGCCCAGTTCGTGACGCAGTTCAATGTCGTCCCCATGCCAAAACCCGGCCGCCGTTGCAGTATCGTGAGTGTTTAACCCCGCCACCATTTCCGGAATCGGTGCGTTGAAAGGAGGATTTTGTTCGGTGTTGAACTCGAACTGACCCACGTACATCCGGAGGATGCCGTGCTCGTGCATCTGCTCGCGGACTTCGGGGGTCACCGTGCCCAGGTCCTCGCCGACAACCGTGCAATTGTGCCGTGTTGACTCCAGGGCAACGACGGCAAAGAGTTCGTCCGACGGATAGTAGACATAAACACCGTCACTCGCCTCGTGTCCAAGGGGAACCCAGAACAGACGCTGCAGGCTCATGGCATGATCGATCCGGAGCATGTCGCAGTGCTTCATCATGTGGCCCAGAACGGATCGAAAATAGCGATAACCTTTCTTCCGCTCCTTCTCGGGGTGGATGGGTTGGAAGCCCCAATCCTGTCCCTCGGTAAAGAAACCGTCCGGAGGAGATCCCCCCGAAACTCCCTCGGCAAAGCTCTCCCTCTCGTCCCAGGCATCGAAACCGTCGGGATGGACTCCGAGGGGCAGGTCGAGATAGAGGCCGACATCCTTCGCGCGCGCGGCCGCAAGAAGTGACTCCGCCTGCAACTGGGTCACCCATTGGGCATAAAGGTGATAAAAAAGTCTCTCGTCGTCTCGATCCTTTAGGTTGAGTTGCCCGCTTCTCTGGGGTTCCGGCCAAGCCCTCCAGTTGGCTCCGAGCCGTTCTACGGCAGATCGAAAAGTGGCATAGCGCGCGATGCCGGGATGGGCGCTGACAAAACTCTCGAATTCCTGGCGGGTACCCGACTCACCGCTCCGGCAGTGCTCGGCCAGGACAGTAAGGATCTTCCGCTTCAGCTTCATCTGACCCCGATACTCGACCTGGGGACTGCTCCGGAGTTCGCCAATCTCGGACTGAAAGGAGGGCGACTCAAAAAGTGCTCTTGCGGCGGCACACGATTCCCAGTTCGGAGCACGTCGGGGATCAACGTAGAATTCGCTCCAGAATCTCCGGCTGATCGGAGAATAGGGACTGGGGGCACAGGGCTCATCGAGATAGGTTGCGAGCAGGGGGAGTGTCCCGATCAGGCGCCCGCCCCGGCTGGACACCCACTCCATGAAGGCTGCGAAGTCAGTAAAATCTCCAGCTCCCCAACTTTCCTCGGAGTGGAGAGCATAGACTGGCAGAAAAACGCCCCACGTGGACGTGCGCACCGGCTGGTGGGCTCGCGCGGGCGCCGAGATCAGCATGCTCTCCGACTCGAGACCTGCCCCTTCCAGGCGCAGGCGGTGATAGCCGAGGGGCCAGTCGTCGGGGATTGAAAGCTCTCTTATCTGGAAACGCTCCCCATCCCATTCGGAGCCGCCACTCACGTTCAACTCCGCCGGACACAGTGAGATTCGAGTCGTGCCACCGCACTCGAATTGGACCGACAACTCCAGCGTGGAGTTTTCGATTCGAGCTGGAACGTTCAGCCGGAATACCTTCGGACCGGTTTCCCAGACCACCGACACCGGTTCCAAGGGACGGCAGGCGCGTTCTCTGCGAGTTTCCCAAAGGCAACCAGGCACATCACTGACGTCCGTGAGATCGGTGCAGCGACTCTTCAGGACGGCAAACACAGAATCTGTGGACGGCTTGCGGAACTGGCCAAGCCCATCGTAGTACTCCGTCTGCAGGCCAACCAGGCGCGCAAGTTCCTCCATCTGGTAAATCAGGTCACTGTTCATGATTATCTACCGGAGATCTTCAGAGAAAATACTCGAAATCTCGCTCGGTGCGAAGCTTTCGACGCACCTTGAAGATGTGCGCGGGCATCACGCCAGGATTGAGTTGGACGTAATTGCGGGCCCCGTTCCAGAGAAAACGAGCGTCGCTGATCAGGTCGTGAACCTGATATGCCTCGTGAGAATTGAATCCCAGTTCCTCCAGCGGGAGTTCGATCCAGCCGCTGTGCTCGTGATGGGGGTCGAGATTGACCACCATCAGGATGAGGTCACCCGCCGAGCCGCCTCCCTTGCTGAAACAGAGCAGTTGCTCATTGTCCACCGGGTGAAACTTCAGCGTTTCGTTTGTCTGAAGCGGTGGGTTCTGCCGTCGAATTTGGTTGACGCGGCCGATCAGGGCACGAAAGCCTTCGGTCTGGTCCCGATCCCATTGGCGAAGCTGGTACTTCTCTGAATCGAGATACTCTTCACTGCCCATCTCGCGTGGCGTTGCAAGGCACGATTCAAACGCCGGACCATAGATGCCGTAGTTGGCGGAAAGTGTGGATGCCAGCAGAAAGCGGATCATGAAAGCGGCACGGCCGCCCGTCTGAAGGTACTCGGTCAGGATGTCGGGAGTGTTCGGCCAGGCGTTGGGACGAAAGAAATCACGAACCTGCGTCTGGGTCAGCTCAGTGAAGTATTCGATCAGCTCCGCCTTGGTGTTTCGCCAGGCGAAGTAAGTGTAGGACTGGGAAAATCCCAACTTGGCGAGCCGGTACATGATCTTGGGGCGAGTGAACGCTTCGGCCAGGAAAAGGACGTCCGGGTGTTGGGCCCGGATCTCGCCAATCACCCACTCCCAGAAGGGGAATGGCTTGGTGTGCGGATTATCGACGCGAAAGATGTGAACTCCCTGTTCAATCCAGAACAGGAAGACACTCTTCAGCTCTTCCCAGAGCGCCTCGACTGCTCCAGTCTCAAAATCGAACGGGACGATGTCTTCATACTTCTTGGGAGGGTTCTCGGCATGCCGGATAGAGCCGTCCGGGAGCGAGCGAAACCACTCGGGATGCTCGCTGACATACGGATGATCCGGTGAGCACTGGAACGCAATATCGATCGCGACCTCAAGGCCCAGGTCATCGGCTCTGGAGACAAACCGGCGAAAATCCTCCAGCGTCCCGAGTTGAGGGTGAACGGCCTTGTGTCCGCCTTCGGATGCCCCGATCGCCCAGGGGCTCCCGACATCGACCGGCTCCGACTCGGGCCTGTTGTTCTTTCCTTTCCTCTTGGTCTCACCTATGGGATGGATCGGGGGGAGGTAGACGACGTCGAAGCCCATCTTCGCCACGTCCTCCAGAGCCTGCTCACAAGCGGCAAAGGTCCCGTGCTGCCCATCGTTTCCAAAAGAACGGGGAAAGAACTCGTACCAACTGCTAAAGCATGCCCGGGGGCGGTCGACCTGAATCTTCAATTCCCGGTCAGCTACCGCCTGTTGGTCTTCAGACGGATATCGGCGGATGATTTCAGCGAGGTCGTCGTCAAGGGCCAGCGGAATCTTCAACTGAATATCTTCATCGGTGCGGAGAAAGTGGGCGAACTCCTGGAGTTGTTCCCGATCTGACCGCTCCGCCCGCTGGGCCGCCGATTCAGCATGGCGTGCACCAACCAGCAGTTCGACTGCGATATCCTGTTCGGCTTCGATCCGCTTGCGCAGGTCTCTCCGCCAGGTCTCGAAGTGATCCACCCAGGCTCGAACCGTGTACTCATAGAACCCGAGGTCCGACACAGTGAAGGACGCAGTCCAAAGATCATTGCCCTGGTGGGTCATGAAGACCGTTTCCCAGGGGAGGTCCTCGCCGGACTTTCGGTAGAGCAATTGCGCGGTAAGGGCGTCATGCCCGTCACACAGGATGTCGGCCTGGACGAGAACCGTATCCCCGGTCACCCTCTTGACCGGGAATCGGCCCGACTCGATTTGGGGGCGGATGTTCGAAATCACGACTCGTCTTGAATCCATAACTTATAGAGTAACTCAGTACTCCAATTGCCGTTGGTCTCGGATGTTCGATATTCGGAACTTCATCAGTGGAAGTCGTGCGATGCCGGGCCTGTCTCAATGACTTCCAGAGGCCGGATGCGTTCGGCCCGGACCGAGAGGACGCCGCTCTGCTTCTGCAGGACCCCGTCGATGACCAGGAACGACGAGTTCATGAGGGCGAGACGGTCGCGATCGAACATCTGCGGGCGAACGATGATGTTCGAGATTCCGGTTTCATCTTCCAGGCTGAGGAAAAGAAATCCCTTCGCCGTCATCGGCCGCTGCCGGACAATCACCGTTCCCGCGACCCGGACCCGGTGGCCGTCCCGAACGGAATTCAGGTTGACGGCAGGAACCACCCGCATGCGCTTCAACGATTCCCGTTTGAGTGCCATGGGGTGAGGCCCGATGGTAATGCCGGTCCCGTTGTAATCAGAAACCATGCGTTCGGTCGGGTTCATATCCTTCAATGGAGAAGCCGTGAATTCCTCGGGAAGATGGTCCAGCAGCGGCCCGGCCGAGCGGCCGGCGCTTTCAACCTGCCAGAGCGCCTCCCGCCGTCGCATGCCGAAGGAATTCAGGGCTCCGACTCGGGCCAGCGTGGTGATTTCGCCACGGGACAGGCGGACCCGCTGCTGGAGGTCCTCGATCGAGGTAAACCTGTGCCGCCGACGTTCATCCTCGATCCGTTCGCCTTTTTCCTTGCGCAGACCCCGGGCGTACATCAGCCCCAGCCGGATCGAGCCGTCCGCTTCGATCGTGCAGCGCCAGCCCGACTTCTGAATGTCCACGGGACGGACGCGCTGACCCCGGTGCTGGGCATCCTTGACCAGGGTGGCGGGATGATAAAAACCCATGGGCTGGTTGTTGAGCAGCGCCGAATAGAAATCGGCCGGGAAGTGGGTCTTGAGGTAGGCGCTGGCATAAGCCAGTAAGGCGAAACTGGCGGCGTGGGATTCGGGAAACCCGTAGAGCGCGAAAGAAGTGATGTACTTGATGATCAGGCCTGATTTCTCCTCGGTGATCCCGTTGCGTTCGAGCCCCCTGCGCAGCTTGTCTTCGATTTTCCGCATGGCGTCATCCGGCCGCTTGAATCCCAGTGCCCGCCTCAATTCCTCGGCTTCGCCCCCGGTGAACCCGGCTGCGACCATGGCGATACGGAGCAGCTGTTCCTGGAAGAGGGGAACTCCGAGGGTCCGCTTGAGAATCGGCTCCAGTGACGGGTGGGGATAGGTCACCGGTTCGAGGCCTTCCCGACGTCGCAGGTAGGGGTGGACCATTTCCCCCACGATCGGCCCGGGACGGATGATGGCCACCTCCACGACCAGGTCATAGAACCGCTTCGGCTTGAGCCGGGGCAACGTCGCCATCTGGGCGCGGCTTTCCACCTGG
Source organism: uncultured Acidobacteriota bacterium (assembly GCA_963777605.1). Classification (GTDB taxonomy): domain Bacteria; phylum Acidobacteriota; class UBA6911; order RPQK01; family JAPXNP01; genus CAVZRV01. The sequence continues at coordinate 299,292 of CAVZRV010000008.1, read as the reverse complement.
AAAACTCCCACGGTGTCGGCCTTCTGCAGCAGGTCGTAGACCTTGGGATCGTCCTGCGGCAGGTGGGCAAGATCGATCGGGATCTTCCGGCCGCGAATCGATTCCAGCGCTTCGTGAATAACGGCCATCATCCCCAACCCCAGGAGATCGACCTTGATGATGCCCAGGTTGGCGCAGTCGTCCTTGTCCCACTGAACGACGGTGCGCCCCGGCATGCTGGCGTTTTCGAGCGGGACCACCGAGTCCAGTTGGGACTGGCTGATGATCATCCCCCCGCTGTGCTGGCCGAGATGGCGGGGCAGGTCCTGAATCTCTCTCCAGAGCCGGGCGAATTGCCGGACCCGTCGGACAGACGGGTCGAGGCCGGCTTTTCGGCAGCGCTCGAGCAGATCCCGGTCGTTGTCGAGGTCGGATTCTCCCCAGGAGACGAGCAGTTTCGACAGGCGATCCACCACGTCTCCGGGGAACCCGAAGCTCTTGCCCACTTCACGAGCCGCACTGCGTGCCCGGTACGTGATCACATTGGCGGTCATGGCCGCTCCGCGACGGCCATAGCGTTCGTAGACGTACTGGATCACCTGCTCCCGCTGGTCTCCGCTGGGCAGGTCCAGGTCGATGTCGGGCCACTCTCCCCGTTCTTCGGAGAGGAAGCGTTCGAAGAGGAGTTCCATCCCCACCGGGTCAACCGCGGTGATGCCCAGGCTGTAACAAACCGCACTGTTGGCCGCCGATCCGCGTCCCTGGGCGAGGATCCCGTTCCGCCGGCAAAACTGGACGATGTCCCAGACGATGAGGAAGTAGCCGGCCAGGCCGAGTTTCTCGATCATCGCGAGTTCGTACTCGATCTGGCGGCGGGCTTTCTCGTGATAGGGACGGTAGCGCTCCCGGGCTCCTGCATGGGTGACCGCGCGCAGGTACCGGTGCATGCTTTCGCCGTTGGGCGTTGGGTAAAAGGGGAACCGGTAACCCAAATCCTGCAGGGTAAAATCGAGTCGCTCAGCAAGTTCCAGGGTGTTGGCCACGGCCCGGGGGCAGTCCGAGAAAAGGTCGGCCATTTCGGAAGGGGCCTTGAGGTGGCGCTCCGCGTTCCGGTTCAGCAGGCACCCGGCTCGATCCAGGTTGGTCTTGTGCTGAATACAGGTCAGGATGTCGTGGAGGATCCGCCCCGAAACCCTGGCATGGCGGACGCCGTTGGTGGCCAGAAGCGGCAGGCCGACTGCCTCGGACAGGCCGGCGAGGCCCTGGTTCAACTTCTCCTGTTCCCGGCAGAAGTGGCGCTGCAGTTCAACGAAGACTCTTTCCCGGCCCCAGCACTGTTTGAGCTTTTCCAGGAAAAGGCCTGGCCCGCTTCGAGTCTGCTTTCATGAGTTGAGCCAGGGCTCCGTTTCCGCCGGCGGTCAGGCAGACCAGCCCTTCGGTGAAACCGGAGATCTCTTCGAGGCTGGTGCGCCGGTTCCCTTCTCCGAGCGGAGCTGCAGGTTGGTGATCAACCGGCACAGGTTCTTGTAGCCGGCCTGGGACTCCACGAGAAGCGCCAGTCGCCCTTCCGGCAGACTGACTTCGGCCCCGACAATCGGGCGGACCCCCACCTCGCGACAGGCCCGGTAAAAGCGCGGGGCTCCGTAGACCCCGTTGCGGTCGAGCAGGGCCAGGGCGGGGTAGCCGAGCCGGGCCGCTTCCTGGGCCAGGGCTTCCGGAGTGGAGGCCCCTTCCAGGAAACTGAAGGCGCTGCAGGCGTGCAACTCGATGAAAGATTTACGATTTGCTTTGGAGTGCGGAAGCGGAGGGACGGAGCTTCCGCTCTTCGCGGAGGCGTCTTCAGTCCTGTGATTTCCTCCAGTCGCGGAGTTGCCAAAAACCGTGAAGTTACTTCCAGCAGTTGAGTTGTCTACAACTGCGGGCCTGGTCTCCGGTGGAGGGGAGCACACCTTTGCCGAACTGCCCGAGAGCGTGAAATCTTCGAGGGGCCTCGTTCCCCCGACGGTCGGGTCAGTCATAGATCCCCTCCATGAACCACTGGCTGTTCTGGTGGTCCCAGAAGACCCGGTAAATGACTCCGTCGGGACGCTCGATGTCCCATTCATCCCGGGACCAGGAGGAGTCGTTGTCGCAGTTGGTCCACCAGTCCCCCGAAGACCGCCAGGGGCCGGCGCACGACAGGATCTGCTCGTTGTGCAGGTCCACGGGACGCGGCGGACGCAGCCTCCGCAGAGTCAGCCGACTGGTTCCTTGCGGGCGAACGGCGAGAGGCGTCTGGTGGTGCCGCTCCCGTGCGGCGGCCCGGGGAGACGGGTCCAGGCACAGTTCCTCCATCCGAACGGCGTCGGGACGGTAAGTGTCCAGGATCCTCGGACTGCCCACGTTCTCCGCTCCGGCAATGGCTTTGAGACGGGTCAGGGTCTGGGCGAGTTTCTCCGGTTGAGGCGCCGTAGGGCGGAGCAGGGAATGCTGAAAGATCCGAGGTCGTCCGGGTATCGCCTGGAGCGAAATCGCTGTGACCCCAGCCCGTGGCGGGTTGGTCTGCAGGTCGAGCCTGATCAGAGAAAGAATCGCGTGGGGATCCTGCATCGGGAGAGCCAGACAAAGTGACCGTTCGAACAGGGAACCATTGCTCAATTGGAACCGGGTCAGGATCGATTCAACTGCCAGCCCCTGACTGCGCAGGCGTCCGCACAAGCTCGCCAGCATCCCGCCGATCAGGAAAACCAGCGGTTCCAGCAGGTTGATGGTCCACTCCAGGTTCTGCTCTTCGCGAAATTCGGGTTGGGGCCGGTAGAGGGGAAAGAATTCACTGTCTTCCCCCCGGGCCAGGCTTTGCAGCGCAACCCCTTTCTGTCCCAATCGAGCCACCAGTGCATTGTGGGGCAGAGACGCAAGTTCCCCCAGTGTCCGAATCCCCCAGTCCCTCAGGGTGGAGAGAATCCGGGTGTCGAGTTCCCCACACTCGACCAGCGCATCGAACGGCAGAGCCGCGACAAAGCCGGCTTCTTTCCCCGGCCCCAGGATAGTTCCAGACGCGAATCTGGCTGCCAGAATTGCGACCGTTCGGCTCGACCCGCCTCCGATTCGGACGTCCCGTCCGGTCAGCTCACCCAGGCGATTCAAGGTGTCCTGCTCGTAACGGGGCGGAACTTTCAGGACCAGTCCGTCCGGAGCGCAGACTTCCACCCGGGGAGCCAGCATCTCGGCGACAGCGAACAATCGCCGGGGTTCGGAACTAAAAACTGCAATAAACCGGGACCGTGCCACCGGGCATACCTCTCAGAAGCTGGGCTTGGGTTTCCAGACCCTGAAGACTATTGCCTGTCGTGGAAAACGGAACCTGTGCCGCGGAACCGGTCAATTCGGATGCTTCTACACGAAACCGGACACTGGCGGATCGAGAACCCTGGTGGGACCAGCGACTGTTCCGCCGTTCGAGAGAAAGGGCCAGTGATGCAGCGCTTCCGGCCGTCCGAAAAGGGGCAATCACCAGGATCGTGGAGGGAGTTCCCTTCAATGCCCGCTGCAGACGAAACCAGGACTGCAGCGGAACCCGGCAATTGCGCTGCTCCTCCGCAGGCTGAAGATCCAGGGCGATCACCCCGAAACCACCCGCCTGGGCCAGAATGTCGGCTGCCTTGAGAGCCTTTTTCAGGGCGGCGTTCAGAGGTTCATCAGTCTTGCGGCAGCGGATCCAGAGCAACCGTGCCAGGTTCACCCCCGCTTTCAGCGCACTGTCCGGGTCCAGGCTGTTGAAGGTGTCAACATAGGCAACGAACTCCTCTTCCCGGGTCGCTTTCATCAGGATAGACATGAGCAGGCTGGTCTTGCCGCTGGACAGGCTTCCTGTGATTTCCACCAACTTTCCCCGTGGAATCCCTCCCTTCAGCAGGCGATCCAGGTCGTCCAGACCGGTCGGCAAAAAACCGCTCGATTCGTAGCGACCAACCTGCAGGCGCAGTGCGTCGAGGTCAGCCTTAGGGGCAGCTTTCTGCTCGACCGGCAGGCTGTTTTCGGTCGGAGACGGAAACAGGTCAAGGGGAATCGACGGCTGAGACATGGATTGATTTTCACCTTTTATTCACCACCTGTCAAGAGGCGACAGCCGCAGGCGGACCTGTCGGTTCGCGCGCTCCAAGAAAACCAAAAATCGCAAATCAAAAAACGAAAATCTAAAATGTTCTTCTATGCGCGTACACTTTATCGCCGTCGGTGGGGCCGTGATGCACAACCTGGCACTGGCTCTGAAACAAAAAGGCTACCGGGTGACCGGTTCGGATGACGAGATCTCCGAACCTTCCCGATCGCGGCTTGAAGCCGCCGGACTGCTTCCCGAATCCATGGGCTGGGACTCGAGCCGGATCACGCCGGATCTGGATGTCGTGATCCTGGGGATGCATGCCCGGGCCGACAATCCCGAACTGGTCCGGGCTCTCGAACTGGGATTGAAGATTCAGTCCTTTCCCGAGTACATGTATGAGCAGACCCGGTACAAAACCCGGGTCGTAGTCGCTGGAAGCCATGGAAAGACGACCGTCACATCGCTGATCATGCACGTGCTCCGCAGCGTCGGGATACCGTTCGATTACCTGGTCGGTTCCCAACTCGAGGGCTTTTCCACCATGGTCGGCCTGTCCGACGACTCCAAAGTAGCCGTCTTCGAGGGGGACGAGTACCTCGCCTCGGCAATCGACCGTCGCCCCAAGTTCCTGCTCTACAGGCCGAACATCGCCGTCATCACGGGGATCGCTTGGGACCACATCAACGTCTTCCCCACCTTTGACACGTACCGGGAAGCCTTCAGGGATTTCATCGGGCAACTCGACGAGCAGGGGACCCTTTTCTATTACGGAAGCGACCATGAACTGGCCACCCTCGTGAATTCGACAGATACTCCCTGCCAAGCCGTTCCCTACCCGGCTCATCCCTATCTCCCATCGGGGGGGAAGTTCCAACTCATAACGGAATGGGGGCACGTGGAGTCGCCGCTCATCGGGCGCCACAACATGGAGAATATCTCGGCCGCCTGGGAGGTCTGCCGGGCCCTGGGTATCAGCGACGAGCACTTCTACCAGGCCATCACCAGCTTCCCCGGGGCGGCACGGCGCCTCAATCGGGTCCTCGAAACCAGCGACTGCGCCGTCTTTCTCGACTTCGCCCACTCACCTTCGAAGGTCTGGGCGACGACACAGGCGGTCAAGGATACCTTTCCTGGTCGAAGCCTGGTTGCCTGTCTCGAGTTGCACACCTTCAGCAGTCTGACCGCGTCCTTTCTGGAACTCTACCGGGGATCGCTCGACGCGGCCGAAGAGGCCCTGGTCTACTTTGACCCGCACACCGTCGCAGCACAAGCGCCTTCCCCGCCTGGACCCGGGTGAAGTCGCCAGGTCTTTCGGTTCGGAGAAGGTCCAGGTTTTTACCGAGATCGGTGCAGTGGCAAGTCACATCGAGGGACTCGACTGGAACAACCGGAACCTCCTCATGATGTCGTCGGGCAATTTCTCAGGGCTCGATATTCCTGCCCTGGCAAGGCGGATATGCGGACATTTGTGATGTTGCTCTAGGGGTTTCGTCCGTAGAGGCCGATATCGCGGGGCATGTCCTGACCGGACCACATTTTGAGAGCGGTCCATGGCTGTCCAGGACCGGACCAGAACGGGTGGGACGCGGGAAGTCCGAGTGCGAGCAACCCGGCGGCGCAGAGGTAGCCGCTTCCCCTCGAAATGTATCCCTCTCCCAGGGAAGGCTGGTTCCCGGCGAACCCGATATTCAGCCACCCCGCGTCGTCGAACGTGCCCGGTGCCGACATCTGGCGACGAATGACCGCGGTCAGGCCACTTCGTACCTGGGCGGGGCTGACCCCGGGAGGCAGTTCATTTCGGAGGGCCATCTGGGAAAGGAGCTGGAAAGCCCCGAACCGGTAAACGATCGACCGCCCAATGGGAGGGTAGGTGCCTTCGGGTGAGATCAACCGCTCCTGGATGGCGGCGTAGCGTGAGGAGATCTTTCGGGCCAGGGCATAGCGACCCGGCAAATCCCGGCCAACGTACTGGACGGCTTCAAAGATGTCGAGCATGAAGGGCTGGATCACGTAGCTGTTGTAGTAGTCCCAGTGGAAATCTGGTCCATCCCCGTAGATTCCATCCCCCAGGTACCAGCTTTCCATCGTGCGGAGTGCAAGATCGATCCGCATCAGGTCGGCCTGAAGGCCAAGCTTGTAGAGAAGGGCTTCGATCATGGCGCTGAACAGCAGCCAGTTGTTCTGGTAGGGAATGATCGAGCGAGTGGAGAGCAGGGCAGTGATCAGGTTCCCCTGCGTCCGTCCATCGAGTCCCTGCCAGAGCTGAACCGGCGCCCGCAGCACTGCCTGGGCCAGGAAGGCGGCATCGACCAGGGGCTGGGCTCCCTTGGTGAAGTTCATGAAATCGGGGGAGTTGGGATCAACTGCCATCGCCAGAGCCGTTCGGGCGAGCAGAGCCGTGTGGACCCGCTGATTCCCTTCTTCGCTGCCGTCGCCTCCGAGTTCAATCCACGGAGCGACTCCGCACATGAGCCTGCCAAACGTTTCCAGGGCGGCAAACGGGGCACGTTCCCCCTCGGCCGGGAACTTCTTCGAAAATTCCCCGCGGGCCAGGTTTTCGAGCACCGGATAGGCCAGCCTGGTGGCAACTTCAATCCAGACCTTTCGGTCAAATGAGCCATCCTGCAGTGGACCTCGAACAGCATCGCCCGGCTGGGCATTTGCGTTGAGGGCGCCCGCGGCGCCGGCCATGGCAATTCCGCCGAGAAAATCTCGTCGATTGGAATGACTCATTATCAAGATCCTTGTTCGAATGACGGAGACGAGAACTGAAATCAAGCCGGGAATGCCAGACTGGCATAGGAAACAATCGAGCCGGAGTCGTCAATCTGGCAATGGCTGTGCGCGAGCAGTTCTCCTCTCAGGTTTGGATACGTCTTCAGCAACGTGTAGATCGCCGAGAATCCGCAGGTGCGCCGACGATCCTCTTCGTCACGGATCCGGCGGAGAAACCCGGACGGGTCTCCATCCGCAACCGACCCGAGCACTTCCAGGTCCGCCGCAAGTGATTCGCGGATCGCGCGCGCGTCGGGAGCGACCCGATCTCCGTAGCGGGGCCCAAGGTGGGCGAGGTCCACGCTGACCACGAAACAGACTCGACGACCAGACTGCTGTGCCACTTCGCGCAAGGCGGAACTGAACTGCTCGACATCCCCGGCCGTCTTCGGATCCTCCAGATCCTCGTAGGAGAAGCTGGTCAGAATCGGAACGATGTCAAAGGCCCGATCCGGGTAGAGGTGCTGCAAGAAGAGGACCTGGAACTCCACCGTGTGTTCAAGGCGATGATTCAATTCTTCGGCAAAGGTCTCCGGACCCAGGATTCGGCCAAGTGCCGCAACAAACTCCCGGTCGAACGATGCCAGATCGAGCGGTGTCTGAAAATCTTTCCGACCGATGGAAAAGGGCCTGGGCAATCCCATATGGCCAATTCCCAGGATCACGAAGACATCCGCAGCTTCTCCCTCACCGAGACGCCGGTAGGCATGGGTATAGGTCGGCCCGCCCAGGCGGAGGTCGATGTGAGGAACGACGATAGCCCGGGTCTCCTTCCCTGAGCCGGCGTCGGGGCGACCCGCGCCCGACGGGTCAGTGTAAAACGAATCAAGCAACTGGCGGAGTTCTTCGCCAGATTCCGGATAACCGGCGCCGGCGTGAGCAGGGTACCTGATCCTTTCCGCCCGGAACTCCCTCAGCAGGCGCCGTTTCTCCCCATGGAAATGCTCATTGTCCAGGAACAGGAATTCGTCAAGCTGATCGAGGATTCCCTGGACCTGTTCCTCGTATACCAGCTGACCCGAACGACGGCTCAGTTCCGCCTGCAAGTCCCGCAGAGAGTTCGTTCCATCCAACATTGCCAGAAGGGCGTAGAGCTCTGGAGTGACGACAATCGCCCGCTCGGCGATCTGCCACGGGTCTCTCAAAAGGATCGCATTCCGACCCTCCTCGGTGATCGGGAAGGCCTCCAGGTAACGCAACCGCGGGCAGGCTTCATTCATGCCCGCACCTGGAGGTAGGAGAAGTAACCAAGCCGGTTCCCCAAGACATCGTCATAGATATTACAACGCTTCCAGTCCTTCCTGCCGTTGTGCTGTCGATTGACGCTGGCCTCGGCCCGATATCCCGGCTATTCTGTTGGGTGCTTTCGGGAACGATGTATTGAACCGGGATGAGGAGAGCGAACATGCGATTGCTCCGGGCCGCACATTTGGTTTGCCTTTGTTCATTGTTTTTCTTTCTGACCTCCGCGTTTGGCCAGGGCGGTGGCGACTACGACTCGCAGATTCGTCAGTTCACTACCGAATCCCGGTTTTTGAGCGAACTCGTGGACCACCTTCCTGCTTCTGACACGGTGCCGTCGCCGCTCGACCACTTCGGCCGGATTGTTGGAGCCCCCGACCAACTGCACCGCGTCAACGAGATCTACGGGTACATGAGGGCTCTCGATGAAGCATCCAACCGGGTGAAGATTCGATCGATCGGGCACACCGAGGAAGACCGGGAAATGATCGAGGTCATCGTGGCTGACGAAGCGACCATCCGGGACCTGGAGAAGTACCGCAACTACCTCAACCGGCTGGCCGATCCGCGCGGCCTCCCCGCGGACGAAAAAGACGAGATCGTCCGGCTCGGGAAGCCCGTTTACTACGTGACCGGCGGCCTTCATTCCCCCGAAACCGGAAGTCCGGAAATGCTCATGGAGCTGGCCTACAGGCTTGCAGTCGAAGACTCCGACCTGATCCGCAACATCCGCGAGAATGTGATCACGGTGATCGTCCCCGTCGCCGAACCCGACGGGCGCGACCGGATGGTCGATGTCTACAACTATCGTAAGGCGCACAACGATGTGGGACCTCCCCTGGTCTACTGGGGACACTACGTGGCCCACGACAACAACCGGGACGGATTCGGCCTGGCCCTGGCGCTGACCCGGAACATCCTGAGCGGATTTCTCTACTGGAAGCCGACCGTCGGACACGATCTGCATGAATCGGTCCCCTACCTCTACATCTCCACCGGAACCGGACCCTACAACGAGAACATCGACGCCATTACCGTGAATGAATGGCACACCCTGGCCCACGAAGAGGTCTCGGCGCTGACGAGTTTCGGCATGCCGGGAGCGTGGACACACGGCTTCTACACTGGATGGGCAGGCAACTACCTGCTCTGGATCGCCAACAATCGCAACTCGATCGGGCGTTTCTACGAGACCTTCGGAAACTCGATTCCCGAAACCAAGGAGAGAAAACTCCCCAAGCGATCGACTTCCCGGGAGTGGTACCGGACCAACCCGCCGCTGAAAAAGGCGCTCTGGTCCTTCCGGAACAACATCAATTACCAGGAGACAGCCCTTCTCACCGCTCTCAACTACGTCGCCCGCAATCGAGCCCGCTTCCTCGATGACTTCTGGAAGAAGAGCAGCGGCGCCATCCGGAAGGGGAAAGAGGAAGCACCGCACGCGTTCATCTTCCCTGCCCAGCAGAAGCGACCCCTGGCGACCATTGACCTTGTCAACCTGCTCCGGCAACAGGGCCTCGAAGTGCACCGGCTCCGGGACTCATTCACGCCCGCGAAGAAAGCCGATTCCAAAGACAGCAAGGAAGCTGAAAACGGAGAGGAAAAGGCGACCGAGAACGCAACTGCCAAGTCAAAAAGGAAGGAAGGCGGGGAGACTGAGGACCAGGCCAGGAGCTTCGAGACCGGCTCCTACATTGTCCGTCTCGACCAGCCCTACCGGGCCCTGGCCAGGATTCTGCTGGGCGTTCAGCACTTCCCCGAAGCAGACCAGCCCCCCTACGACGACACCGGATGGACCCTTCCTTACCTGCGAGATGTGGAGGCTGTGGAGATCAGTGATCCCGCTGTCCTCGAGGTCCCGATGGACCTGATCACCGGGGACCTTCGCCCGGAACCTTCCATTGAAGACACGGAGGGGGTCGCGTACCTGGTCAACCAGACCACTGACGATGCCGTCTCTCTGCTGCGGTTTCGCCTTGATGATGTGAAGTTCCTGGCTGCTGAGAAGCCGTTCGAGTTCGGTGGAAAATCGTACAACCCAGGTACGTTCATCATTCCGACGGCAGGAAATGCGGCCGGTTTTCGGCAGAAGATCGAGAAGGCGGCTCGGGATGGGGGCGTTTCAGTTGAAACGGCCGACGAAATGCCCGACGTCCCGACCCACGAGGTCGGTGTTCCCCGCGTCGCCCTGGTCCACACCTGGGTAGTGACGCCGCAAAACGCGGGCTGGTGGCGCCTGTCTTTCGACCGGCTTGGGGTTCCCTACAGCTACCTGTCGGAGCAGGACCTGGCCGTCGAGGACCTTTCCCGGTTTGATGTCATCATCCTTCCCAATAGCTGGGCCGATACGCGGCGCCTGATCGCCGGGACCACCGAAGTTGGAGATCCGATCCCGTGGAGGCATTCCGACGAGTACCCAAGTCTTGGAGTCATCGACGAGACCGACGACGTGCGCAAGGGTATGGGATATGGAGGTCTGGAAAGACTGGCGGACTTCGTGCACAACGGCGGAGTCATCATCGTTGAAGGCAACACCTGCAACTTTGCCGTCGAGACGGCCCTGACTCAGCGGGTTCGAATCCTGCGGACTCGCGAGTTGCTGGCCCGAGGATCGGTTCTCAAGACCGGCGTAACCGATGCGGAGAGCCCCATCGTGTACGGCTATTCCGGGGACGTGGCGGTTCACTTCAGCCAGTCGCCCGTGTTCGACGTCGACAAGAGCGTGGGCGGGTTCTCGACTCCCGACTGGGCCAAGGACGAGACCTGGAAACAGGAGGTCCCGCGCCCGGTCCTGAGCTTCGCCAAGAAGGACATCCTCATGAGCGGGATGCTTCGCGGCGGCCGGGAACTGGCCGGAAAGCCGGCGGTCGTCGATGTCCCGGTGGGCGAGGGGCACGTCGTAATGTTCGCAATTCATCCCTTCTGGCGGTGGGAAACCCACGGCAGCCACGCCCTGGTGTTCAACACCATGCTGCACTGGAACCACCTGCGCACAGGATGGCCCGCCCGCCCCGCGGAAGACGAAGTGAACGAGGACGAAGATTAGAACCGTTTCACGTCGGACGGGAGGGACCAGCCCGTTCCCCCGTGCGGCTTCCGCGGAGCATTGAGAGGGGGAGACAGCGGGTGGCGCCAGATTAGGCGCAGGGTCATTTCCAGCCCGGCGGCAACGCCCCGGGATTGGGCGCAGAAGTGGCAATGCAGCACTGAAAGTGCGATTCAATTCCGGTGGCGGGCTGTTTCGGGTCGAACCGAAAACCGAGAATGCTGGATTGACCCCCTTTTCACTTCAGCCGGGCAAGCTGCCCGGGCGACATCCCAGGCACGGCTGCCTGGATTACACTGCAGTCATCCAGGGATGGAGGTTCAGGTCCGACCCTTCCGACACCGACTCAGACTGCTTCCGCGGCGACCCTCTCAAAAAATGGCTCATAGACCGCCAGTATGCGATCGATTTGGGCGTTCTTCTCGGGAAGAACCCTCATCCGGGCCGGGTCGGCTTCGAACCACTTGACGGTCCTCCGGATTCCCTCTTTGAAGGGAATCGTAGCCTTGTATTCGGGCACGAACCGCTTGATCTTGCTGTTGTCGAACAGCACGCTGTGCGACTTGTCGCCGAGCAGGCTGTCTCCCCGATCGGAGTCGATCAGGGCGATCAGGTCGGAAGGAACATGGACGATTTTCGCCTCCACTCCGGCCGCCGCGGCGACGGCCTGGTAAATCTGGTTCCAGGTCAACAGTTCGTCGGAGGTGATGTGAAAGGCGTGCCCAATTGCCTGCTGGTGCCCGAGGAGCCCGACAAACCCCTTGGCGAAGTCTTCCGAGTGAGTGATCGTCCAGAGCGAGGTTCCGTCCCCGTGAACAACCACCTTTTCCCCCCGCTTCATCCGGTCGATGATGGTGTAGTTGTCCCAGCCGCCGATCGGAATGGGGATCACCGTGTCGTAGGTGAGGGATGGTCGGACGATCGTCATGGGGATCTGCCCTTCCCGATAGGCGTTATTGAGCTGCTCCTCGCAGGCAATCTTGTTCTGGGCGTACTTCCACCGCGGGTTGTGGAGCGGAGTCGATTCAGTGATCACCGGGTGGCTCGGCGGCCTCTGATAGGCGGCCGTGCTGCTGATGAAAACGTACTGATCGGTCCGGTCGCGGAAGAGGTCGATGTCGCGCTGGATGTCCGACGGTTCAAAGGCGATCCAGTTGACGACGGCATCGTAATACTGGTCCTTGAGCACACTTCGGACCTGTTCAGGGTCGTGGATGTCGGCCGTGTGCCACCGGGCTCCGGGCAGGTCCAGCCTGCGAAAACCCCGGTTGAGCAGGTGAAGTTCGATCCCCTTTTCCAAAGCCAGCAGGCTGGAGGCGGCCGATATGTTGCCGGTTCCTCCGACAAAAAGGACTTTCATTGGTCTCGCTCCCGGCGGGATCCGTCCCGGCCGGAGCCGATCCGATTCAAGGCCCCGTCCAGCCGGGCGGTCTCGCCCTTTTGAAGGTTCAATTCGATGGTGCGATCAGCCAGCCGGACGCTGCAGGGGCAGCCTGCCAGTGAACGCACAGATGCCCGCGAGAGTTTGCCGTCATCCCAGCCAAGGCTGACTTCGAACCCGCCACGCGCCCGGACACCTTTGACACTCCCCTCTGGCCAAGCCGACGGCAGTGCCGGGAGCAGTCCCAGCACACTCCTGCCGTTCGAATCGATCTCGTGGGACTGGACGAGCATCTCGATGACGCCGGCCGTCACACCGAAGTTGCCGTCGATCTGGAATGGCGGGTGGGCATCGAAAAGGTTGGCATAGACACCCCCTCCGCCCGTGTAATTGGTCTCATTGGTGCCGACAAGGCGCAGCATGTAATCGATCAGGCGCAGGGCCCGGTCCCCGTCATGAAGTCGCGCCCAGAGATTGACCTTCCATCCCATCGACCAGCCGGTGCTCTCGTCTCCGCGCAGCTCAAGAGATCGCCGGACCGCGGCGGCCAGCGCCGGCGTACGCCGCGGCGTGATCTGCCGGCCCGGGTACGCTCCAATGAGGTGGGACAAGTGACGATGGTGAGGTTCCGGCTCGTCGAAGTCCTTGAACCACTCCTGCAACTGACCGCGCGCCCCGATTCGGTATGAAGGGAACTGAGCCCGGGTTTCCAGAAGGCGTGACCGAAACGCTTCATCGTCTCCCAGAATTCTGGAAGCCTCCACGCAGTTCGTGAAGAGGTCCCAGAGCAGAGCGATATCCTGGGTCGAGGCCATGCTGACCTGGGCGACCTGGCCATCGGCCGTCCGGAAGGTATTCTCGGTCGAAACCGACGGCGCGGTGACCCAGTTCCCCACCTGGTCCCGCATCAGCCAGTCGAGGGCGAATTCCGCGGCCCCTTTCATCACCGGATAGGCCCGGGCCCTGAGGTAGTCGCGGTCCTGTGTGAAAACGAAGTGTTCCCAGAGGTCCATGGAATGCCAGATCCCGGCCATTGCCCAGTTCGCCCAGGTCGGGCTCCCCGACCCGTAGTTGCCGACCGGAGCCGACTGTCGCCAGAGGTCGGAGTTGTGATGTGCGACCCAGCCATTCATGCCGTAATTGACCCGGGCGGTCTCCCTCCCGTTCACTGCCAGTTCGGCGATGAAATCCAGCATCGGCAGATGACACTCCGAAAGATTGGCGGTCTCCGCGGGCCAGTAGTTCATCTCACTGTTGATGTTCATGGTCCAGTTACTGGACCAGGGAGGACGCATCTGATTATTCCAGATTCCCTGGAGATTCGCGGGCTGCGTTCCCGGCCGGGAGGAAGAGATCAGGAGATAGCGGCCGTACTGGACAATCAGTTCCACCAACCCCGGGTCGGCGGACGGCTCGTACTGAGTCACTCGCCGGTCGGTCGGCAAGTCATCCCTCGATGCGCCCAGTTTCAACTCGACTCGCCTGAAGAGTGCGCGGTAGTCAGCAAGGTGCCGCTCGAGCAATTGTTCGTAGGGCGAAGGCGCGGCTTTCTCCAGGCCGCCGAAGGCTGCCCGATCCGGGTCGATGCCCTCGCGGCCCGGCGACTTCTGAAAGCCGTTGAAACTCGTCCCCGCCGAAATCAGGAGGACCACCCGATCAGCCTTCTCAACGGTCAAATCTGAGTCCGTAACGCTGATGCTCCCCCCCTGGTTCAAAACCTGGAGAACGACCGTAAAGCGCATGCCTTCCCCGTTCGGCCCTTGTTCGTAGACAACGGGTTCTTTCGTGTTTCCCAGGTAGTTGGGATCGACATGGGCCGGCGCGCGGCCGCGAAGGACCAGCCTTCGCGGTGGTTCACCGGAAACCTGGTGGTGAAGGGGGCTGGCAAGCGAGGCAGTAAACCCTATCGAGCCCGGACGGTCCGAGGTGAGGGAGACCACGACGAGCTGGTCGGGGCAGCTCGCGAAAACCTCCCGGGTAAAGGTTGTCCCGTTCACTCGGAACCGAGTCAGCACCACGCCCCTGTCGAGGTCGAGTTCCCGGTAGTAGTCGACTGACTCTCCATCGAAATCGAACCGCAGAGTCAGGTCGCCCAACGGCTGGTAGGACTGGTTATACGGACCCTGCATGTTTCGGCTGAGGCGGTCGGCCTCGGGGTAGTTTCCGCGAAAGATTTCCTCCCGCACCCGGGACAGCCATTTCCGCGATTCAGGGTTGTTCCACTCTTTTGGCCCTCCCGACCAGAGGGTATCTTCATTCAGTTGAAGAAGCTCTTCCCGCGGCTTGCCGTAGACCATCACCCCCAAGCGTCCGTTGCCGACCGGGAGCGCTTCGGTCCATTGTTTTGCCGGTCGCTCGTACCACAATTTCAACGGTCTTACCCCGAGGGAAGCCTCGGACTCACTCCCGAACCTCGATTGGCCCAGGGGTCGTCTCTCTTGAGGCGTTTCCGATCCCATAGCGGTCACATTCCTACTCCGAGTCCAGTTCCCGAATCTGGATGTTGCGCCACCGAACACTCCAGGGCCCCTGGTCGTCCGGGACCATGTGCACCTGCAGCATGATTCGACCGCGCCGGTCCATGTCGTCGTTGAGATTGGCGATCTTGATTCCGTTAATCCAGGTCTCAATTCGGCCCCCAAGGCATCGAATGAAGTACTGGTTCCAGTGATCGTTGATGAAGGCAGATCGCTTGAGAGTGTCGCTTCGCTGGGCGTCGTCGAAGAGCCAGCCGCGCCGGGCTTCGTCGTAGATCCATCCGGCATCCCCAAAATCGGCGTCAGGGTAACGGGGGTCGGCCGCCGCTTCGATCTCGACCTGATACCCGTATACCCGTCCCTTGGGCACGCGGAACTTCTGGCCACCAGCGTTGACCTCACGCTCCGAGTCGTACTGGTGACTGCGCAGCTGGATTCCTGAATTCAACTCAGGGTTGTCCAGCTTCACTTCGAACCGCAGTTCAAAGTCCCCAAACTCGTGCTCGGTGGCAAGAAACGAGTTCGGGCTTCCTTTGGCGGTCGTCCCCACGAGGACACCTTCTTCCCCGATCACCTTGTATTGTGCAGTTCCGTTGACCTGCTTCCAGCCGGTCAGATCTTTCCCGTTGAAAAGCGGTCTCCAATCGACGGCATCCCGCAGGTAGGGCGTCGCGGCGTCACGGTTGACGATCCTGGTGGCATTCGGAAACTGCCTTGGCACCGGGATAGTAACTCGGCCGGTCGCCGCCCATTCGGTCCCTCGAGCCAGGGTTGCCTGAAAGCCGACGTTGGCCAGCGGAAGGATGTTGTCGCCCAGGACGGTGTGAAAAACTCGTCCCTTCCCGTACCGAATCGTCATGAGAATGGGTTCTTCCTGACCCGTGCCTCCCGTGTCCGGGTCCGAGTACGCCGTGGCGAGGACCTCGAGATTTTCGGCCGGTCCCCTCAGGCGATCGTAAAGTTCGTCACGGGAGTGGAGCCATTTGGCCGGGAGGCCATTCATGATCGGATGCCCGGGATCCCGGTTTTCAATGACGTACTCGTGACGCTGCCCGTGGGAACCGCCCGGCCCTGGAGAGTTGTCCCGGACCACTTTCCCGTCCCGCCAACGAATGTAGGGGCCGTCTTTCTCGTTTCGGCCGCCCCACCCGCCGAGTCCGATCATCCGGTTGTATTCGGGCCAGTCCGGGAAGGAATTGTCGGCTGCATGATAGACAACGAACCCACCTCCGTTTCGAACAAATCGTTCGAATGCCTCCCGGATGCCTGCCGGCCAAGCCTCCCCGTTGTAGTTGCTCAGCACCACGTCATAGGAATCGAAATCCGGGTTGAAATTGGAAGTGGCGACACCGGCCGAAGGAGTAGTCATGATGTTGACCACGAACCTGCCGGTATTCTCCAGGATGTCCTTGATTACCGGTGTCGTCACCTGCCACTGGTGATTGTTCTGCCCGTCGATGATCAACACCTTGATTTCGCCTGGACCCGGGGTGAAGGCCAGGCCCGAGCTGAATGAAAGCAGCAAAACTACGATGAAAATTAGACGTTCCCGCATGACACTCCTCCTTGCCGAAAGCTATTGTAGAGGATCGCCAGCGTAATGAAACCCGGCGGCTTGCCCCGCCTCAACGCAAAGACATATCATCCCAGGCAAAGCGCGTCAGCCGGCCACTATTTGAATCCGGACTTGGGGGAAGAAATCATGTCGACCAAGACCAAGATTGTCATTGGAGTGGGAATTGTCCTGGTGATCTGCGTGGTGGGAGTGGTCCTTCTGCTGCGCTCGAATCTGGATGCCCTCGTAAAAGTTGCCATTGGGCGCTACGGGTCGGAAGTCACTGGAACCCGAGTTTCCCTGGATTCCGTCGAGTTGTCGCTGGGAGACGGAAAGGGAACGATCCGGGGACTGACGGTTGCCAACCCGCCCGGATTCTCCAGCGGCAACGCCTTTGAACTCGACGAGATAACGTTTGTAGTTGACCTCGGAAGCATCGCCGCAAATCCGATCGTCCTCAAAGAGCTCCTGGTCATCTCCCCGCGGGTGAGCTACGAGAAAAACGCTGAAGGCAAGGGAAACCTGGACGTCATCGTGGACAACCTCAAGAAGCAAGAAGGAGAGCCTTCCTCCCAGGGTCCCGAGGAGCCGCGGGGTGAAGCCCAGCGACTCAAGATCGATCGGTTCGTCTTCGAGGCCGGCCAAATGAAGATCACGGCTCCCCAGCTGAAGGAACCGCTCGAGGAGGAACTGCCGGCGATCAACCTCTCCAATGTTGGGGGAGCAAACGGTGGCACCCCGAGCGAGATCGGAGCCCAGGTTTTGAGGGAGTTCGTCAACTCTGCCGCCCGGCTGGCGGCCCGCCGCGGAGCCGAGGAATTGATCAAGCGGAAGCTTGGCAACGGTGCCGCGGAAAAAGCGAAAAGTCTCCTCGACTCCATTCTGAAATAGGATCAACCGAGTTTCGGTGCCGCGGTTTGAACCAGCGATCGGCAGACTCTTTTACAAACGACCGGGCGTTCGAGTCGACGCCGGTCAGAGACTCCTGGCCGTTTGCCTGAGCCGGGAGCGGTAAGACTTCAGGCGCCCCAGGAAGGATTCCAATTCCGATCGGTCCCGTTCCAGCATCTTCCGGGATTCTTCGAGAGCCTGGCCGAGGATCGCAGGGCTGGGTCCGCCGACCGTCCTCCTCCGGTTCACGAAGGCGCGCGGGCTGAGCAACTCGGAGATTTCACTCGCCGTGATCTGGATCTCCCGACCGATCAACTCCCTGCTTGCGGCGGCGAGGGCTTCCTCGGGCGACGATGCGGTTCCCGTCTCGACAGACTGAATTACCATGCGGGACAACTGATGCGCCGTCCGGAACGCCATGTTTTCCCGCGTCACCAGAGCATCGGCCAGGTCGGTGATGGTGATCCACCCCTCAGCGGCCCGCTTTTCGAGCAGGGCGCGGTCAAAAGACGCGGTGGAGAGTGCGGCTGCCAGCAATCTCAGGGGGCGCAAGGTATCCTGAAGCGTCCTGAAAACGAGCGGCTGGAGGTCGTCTTCAACGTCCACAATGTCGCCGAATGGAGTGTTGTGGAGGACCTGAAAGACTGCCTGCGCCTGCCCCAGAGCCCGGCTGATCAACGCACGCGAGTGCTCCAGAGAAACGGGATTCCGTTTCTGCGGCATGATGCTGCTCGGCTGAACATATCCGTCGCCCAGATGCAGAACACCGAATTCGCGCATCGACCACTGCAGCATGTCCTGGGTGAATCTCCCCAGCATCGACAACAGTACCGCAGCCGCGGAGATCCCCTCCAGCAGGTAGTCGGCGGCAACGATTCCGGCATAGGTGTTTCCGGCTGGACCGTCGAATGAGAGCAGATCGCTGGTTCGGTCCCGATCGATCGGGAAACCGGTTCCCGTGATGGCGCAGGATCCGAGGGGGTTTCGATTGAGCGTAAGAAGTGCGTTGCGAAAGCGCTGATTGTCCCGCTCGAGGTGCTCGATGACGGCATGAAAGTAATGGGCTACCGTCGACGGCTGGGCCGGTTGAGTGTGAGTGTGGAGCGGGAGGATGGTCTCGAGTTCGCGCACGCTGAGTTCGAGTAGAGCCGAGCGGAGATCGAGGACCGATGCCTGCACTGCGGCAAAGTCCTGCCGCCAACGCAGCCGGTAAAGAGTCACGTCGATGTCATTGCGGCTTCGAGCCGTGTGGAGTCGCCCGGCCGTGTCTGGTCCGGCGATTCGAGCCAGTTGTTCTTCCACAAAACAGAAGGCGTCCTCGAAGGACCCGTCAAACTCGACGTCGTCAAGGAGGTCGGAATCGATCGAGTCGAGAGCTTCCACGAGGCGCCGCGCGGTCTCCGCCGACACGATACCGGCCTCGCGGAGCATGACCAGATGGGCATAGTGGATGTCGAGCAGGTGTTCGAAAAAGAGATCTCGAAAATCCTGGAAGTTCTGTTGGAGAACGTTCTCAATGTACTCGTCAGCAAAGCGCATATACTGCCTCAAATCAAGAAGTAGAGGAGCTGGCAGACCACGGTGATCACAATCAGCGCAACCGGGTAGACACCAGTGTAGGCAAGCACTGGCTCGCTCCGGCTGCTCAGGTCGCTGATCGCTCCGAGGGCGGGCGTGCTGGTCATTGCTCCACAGATTGATCCCAGGACGGTGAGAAAATCCTGCTTGAACACGTAACGGCTGACCACGAAGCCCAGCATGGAGGAAAAAACCGTCACCATCGCCCCGGCGACCAGTAGAGAAACTCCGGAATCGGCGATGACCGTGCCGATCGATCCTCCTGCCGCGGTTCCGGCACCCGCCAGGAAGAGTACGAGGCCCAGTTGCTGAAGGATGTACTTGGCCGGACGTGGGGTCCGGATGTTGAGACGGCCGATACGCCCGAAATGTGCCAGGACCAGGCTGACGAACAGTGGTCCCCCGGCCAGCCCGAGGCGAAACGTGGCTCCGCCGGGGAGTGAGAATTCCTGGTAGGCCAGCAGGACTCCGAGAAAGATCCCGATCGAGAGGGCCGAGATACTGGTTTCGTATATCCGCTTCTCCTTTTCCCCGACGGCCTGGACAAAACGTTCACAATCCTCCCTGGCGCCCACGACGCGGATCAGGTCCCCGAGTTCCAACGTGTAGCTGCCGGTGGGAATGAAGTCAAGTTCCTCCCGGAACACCCGACTGACCACCACGCCGTACGATTTGACGACATCCAGGTCTTTCAGGGACTTCCCCACCATTGAGTCAGTCGAGACCATGGCATCCCTGGAAACCACGTCGGTCGTTTCAAAGATCTCCTCTCCCTGAATCTCCTCCCCGAACAGGATTTCGAGCTTTTGAAGTTCGTCCGGCCTGCCCACGGCAACGACGACATCATTCTGCTGGAGGATCTCGTTCTGACGGACCGGGCTCACCTGTCCCGCCCGGGAAAGCCGGGTGATATTGACTTCGCTCAACCGGTGGAACCGCAGTTCCGCCAGGGACTTTCCTATACAAGCCGGGTTGCTGACCTTGAACTGTCTTCTCTGTAGTGTTTTGGAGGCGAGCTCAGCCTGGCTCAATCGTTGCTCCTCGGTTGGGATGTTGACCCCGAGAAGCCTTGGCAGGAGCTGGACCAGGAGCACGACCCCGATCACGCCGAACGGGTAGGCCACTCCAAATCCCACGCTGACCCGAGGATCACCGGCGGCGTCCATGGCGGCGGCCAACCCGGGGGTGCTCGTCAAGGCACCGGCGAACATCCCCACCGCCAGGGCCGGGTCGAGTCCCATGATCCAGGTGGTCGCCCAGGTAATGAGAGCTCCGCCCAGGACAACGATCACGCCGATCTTTGCAAAGATGATGCCCCGGTGCCGGAACTGGTTGAAAAACCTGGGCCCGGCCTGAAGCCCGATGGCGTACACGAAGAGAATGATCCCGAGGTCCTGCACTGTTGACGGGAGCTTCACGCCGAGATGACCAAAAAGGAGGCCGACAAAGAGCACTCCCGATGAGCCGAGAGAAATGCGGGCAACCCGCAGGTTCCCCAGTGCCGAACCCAGGGCAATGATCACGAATAGGAGCGCCACCGGGTGGCTGATGAACTGGTCGATCATTGCAACACTCTTTCGAAGTTCACCATTATGACAGCCTGACGCTTTCCCGGCATCACCTCCCCTCGATCGGCTTCCACTTGCAGGCACCAGGCCCGGAGATGGAATGGAATCCGGCCCTCCCCGTGCAGTTCGCGACGCCAAGCCGCAGCTCGCGACAATGCGGTTGGCAGCGACGACTCCGGGCCAATAGGGTGAATCCTGGAACCGATTGAAATTCGTTTGTCGCCGATCCGAAAAGGAATCGAACCATGGCAAGAAAGAATTACCAGAGGCGCTTCGACCTGGACTGGTTGCGAGTGCTCGCCTTCGCACTCCTGATCCTCTTTCACACCGGGATGATGTTCAACAACTGGGACTGGCACGTGAAGAACCCGCAAAGGAGCGCGGCTTTCGAGTACGTCATGATCTTCTTGCACCAGTGGAGAATGCCGCTGCTGTTCTTTATCTCGGGAGCTGCGGTCTGGTTTGCGATGGAGAAGTACGCCCCGCGGAGATTCGCGTGGGAACGGATCAAACGCCTCTTGCTTCCCCTGGTCTTCGGGATGTTTGTCGTCATTCCACCCCAGGTCTACTTCGAAAGACTCTTTCAGGGGAGGCATTTCAGCGGATTCACGGAGTTTTACACGACGATCCTGGACTTCCGGCCGTACCCGGAAGGGAACTTCAGCTGGCATCACCTCTGGTACATTCCCTACATCTTCACTTTTTCCCTTCTCATGCTGTTGCCGTTCGCATGGTTCAAGACTGAGAAGGGCCGGGCTCTCTTGAAGCGGGTAATGGATCGTTTCGCCAGTTACCCTCTCCTGCTGCTGGGCTCCGCTCCGCTGGCCCTGAGCGAGCTCACTCTCCGGCCTTTCTGGCCTGAGAACCGGAACAATCTGTTCGGCGATTGGGCCCAATTCACGACCACGCTGATCATCTTCACACTGGGCTTCTGTTTTGCGTCTTCCGATTGCGTCTGGCCGGTCCTGGAACGCAATCGAATGCGATCCCTCCTGCTGGCGACAGGAACGACGACTCTCCTCTACCTCTGCTGGTACGGTGGACTCAAGGTCCCCGTCGGTGGCGACGTCCTCTACCGGCTGCTGCAGAGCTCGAATCTCTGGTTCTGGATCGTCTCAATTCTGGGTTTCGGATATCGCTATCTGAGGTTCTCGAGTCGCCTTCTGAGCTATGCCACCGGGGCGGTTTATCCCTTCTACATCCTGCACCAGACAATCACCGTGGTTGCCGGCTACTACCTGGCGGGCTGGAATGCCGGGATTACTGTCAAGTTCCTCTTGCTGGCCCTGATCACTTTTCTTGGAAGCTGGCTGCTCTACGAGTTTCCGATCCGAAGAATGAATCTCCTCCGTCCTGCCTTCGGGCTGAAGTTGGCGCGCCCGATTCCTCTGCCACTGAAATGGGTAAAAGGGCTCCGTCAGCCCGTTTCAGGGGATTCGGTTTAACCACGACGATTCTGGTGTTCCGTCACATGATGTGTGATGGGATACTAGGATGTAGATGATCAGGCGGGAAACACATTCCGCCGGAATGGACCGGGGGCGATGCAAGTGGGACCTTGGAAGAAGTGGTTGGCATTGTTCGCCTTCTGCACCTTCATGGGGCTTCTGAGCTCATCCACGTTCCTGGCGAAGAAGTTGCTCGAGGGGGACCCTACCCCGTATCAGGCGCTTCTAGTCAACGAGTTCACTGGCTCCTACGGCGTCTTCTTGCTCCTGCCGCTGGTGTTGCCATTCATTGGACATTTCCCGGTTCGGCGAGAAAACTGGTTTTGGGCCGTCCCCGTCCACCTGGGGGCCAGCGCCGTTTTCGGCGTCAGTCACACGCTGATCATGACGGGATCGCGGATTATCCTCTACCCTGCCCTGGGGCTGGGCGCCTACCAGATGGGAGATCCTTTCCTGCGCTTCTGGATGGAGTACCAAAAACAGTTCCTGGCCTATTTCGGGATCGTCATCGCGGTTCACTTCATCTGGATCTACCTCGAAAAACAGGAAGAGGAAAAGAAAGCGGCGGCACTTGAGTTGCGGGCCGCCCATCTTCAGTCCAGCCTGGTCGAGTCCCGCCTGGATGCGCTGCGCGGACAGCTGCAACCTCACTTCTTGTTCAACACGCTCAACATGATTTCCTCGCTGATGTACGAGGACGTCGACTCGGCGGATCGGATGATCGCCCGACTCAGTCGCCTCTTGCGTTACAGCCTGGACCAGGCCGAACGGCAAAAAATACCGTTGGCACAGGAGATCGAGTTCGTCGAGGCCTACCTGGAGATCATGTCGTGCCGGTTTCAAAACCGTCTGAGCTTTCAACTCGATGTCGATTCGGATGCAACAGGCGTCCCCGTCCCTGTATTTCTCCTTCAGCCGTTGGTGGAAAACGCAGTCAAGCATGGTTCTCTGGGAGACGTGGAACTGCTAAGCGTGACGGTTACCGCCAGGTTCGTCGGGAACGCTCTCCAGATTGAAGTTGGCGACAACGGTCCCGGGTTCCCCGGGGGACTCGATGCCGCGGCTGAGAAGGGAGTTGGGCTGAGGAACACCCTTGAACGGTTGAGAAATCTCTACGGCGAAGAGATGAGCATGGAACTCGACTCTTCTTCGACGCTTGGCTTGACGGTTCGCGTTTCGATCCCGGCGGCCAGGGCTCGACAGGCTGAAATGGAGACCGGCAAGTGAGCATCCGAGTGCTGATTGTTGACGATGAACCACCGGCCCGGCGAAAGCTGATCCGGCTCCTCAAGGGAGACCCCAGGTTCGAAGTCGTAGGTGAGGCGGAAAACGGCGAACAGGCCGTTGAACTGACCGAACAGCGCCGACCTGACCTGCTCTTTCTGGACATTCAGATGCCGCGAATGAACGGGTTCGAAGTTCTCGAGGCCCTCGGAGCCGACCGGCCGCGGGTGATCTTTACCACCGCCTTCGATCAGTATGCGATCAAGGCATTTGAGGTCAGGGCGCTCGATTACCTCTTGAAACCGGTCGAGGAGGAGCGCTTTCGACAGGCCGTTGACCGTGCAGCAGAGCCGATGTCGGGAATTCGCGATCCCCGCATCGATGAACTGTTGGCGGAGATGAGGAAACAGCAGACTCCCCTTCAGCGCTTGCTGCTCCGCCTTTCGGGCCGGATCGTATTTATCGAGATGGGCTCCATCAGCCGGGTCGCCGCCGAAGACAAGTACGTACGGCTGTTCTTCGAGGGCAGGTCAGTGCTCTACCGGGAGACGATTCAGAACCTGGAAGCCCGCGTCGACCCGGCTATTTTCATTCGAGTCCATCGCAGTCACCTGGTCAACGTGAAGTTCGTGAAAGAGTTGAGCGTGCTTTCCCACGGTGATTTCGAAATCGTGATGAAGGACGAAAGTCGAGTCCCACTTGGAAGAACCTACCGGGAAGCCGTTTTCAAACACCTGGAACATCCCCCTCGCCAAGGATTCGCGTAACCGGTCGTGCGGTTGCTTCAAGTTAGCCCCGCCCCCGCGCGGATCATTCAAAGAGTGAGACCGGTGAAGCATCGCCAGACGAGGGCGCCAACGGCGCAGGGTCAATTTCAGCCCGGCGGCAACGCCCCGGGAATGGCAGCCGAGACCGCATTGCAGGACTGAAAGTACGATTCAGTCCTGTTTCAGAACAAACCGGAAATCAAGAATCCTGGATTGAGAATGTTCACTTCCGCCGGGCAAGCTGCCCGGCCGCCATAGCAGGCAGGGCCTGCCCGGATTACTCTCCCTCCAGGAACGAGAAACCAGGAACCAGGAACTCATCCCAATTGAAGTTTCAACTCAGCCGAACCCGGGATCTCCGGCATGGCGGATGCCACGGCGATCGCACCGAGTCGGCATCGCTTCTCTCGGAGATTTCCTCTTGGTCTTCTTTTTCCCAGGATGTTACGCTACCGTCTGATCGTGAACCGATCAGCGACTGGCCTCTTGCGCCCGGATTCAGCGGGGAGGAATTCAACCCGGGCAGTACTTTACTCAGGAGAGGTGGGATGAAGAATTACGGGATCACCCGGAGATGCCTCCTGCGGAAGGCGACGGGAGTCGGCGCAGCCCTGGCTGCGGGATGCGTCGTTACTTCCGAGGATTACGAGGCCGTCGCCCAGAACGTCAACACGAATTCTCAGCCATCCAGGTTGAAGATCACCGACCTGCGGGTCTGCAACGTTCACGGTCACTGGGTTCTCAGACTGGACACCAACCAGGAACTCCATGGCTACGGAGAACTCCGCGACGGCGCGAGCCCGACCTACGCACTCATGCTGAAGAGTCGGGTGCTTGGGCTGAACCCCTGTCACGTGGACAAGATCTTCCGGCACATAAAGCAGTTCGGCTCTCACGCCCGCCAGTCCGCCGGCCCTGTTTCCATTGAAGAGGCCTGCTGGGACATCGCCGGTAAAGCCTGGGGAGTCCCCTGTTGGCAGATGCTGGGGGGACAGTTCAGGGACAAGATCCGGCTCTACGCCGACACGACTTTCGAGAAGGATCCCCAAAAGCAGGCTGAACGGTTGCTCGGAAGGATGAATGAGGGATTCTCATTTCTGAAAATGGATGTCCAGATCTCTCTCCTCGAGGGGATCGAGGGCGCGGTAACCTGGCCGAAAGGACAGGGCGTGAACCCGTTCCAGCAGTGGGGTGACGACAACTGGGAGTGGACCTCCAAGCCCCATCCCTTCACCGGGATTCGTTTAACCGAAAAGGGTCTGGCGCTGATGGAAGAGTACTGCCTTGCGGTGAGGGACGGAGTGGGCTGGGAGATCCCGCTGGCTACCGACCACTACGGGCATTTCGGCATCGAGGACGGGATCAAGTTGGCGCAGCGACTCGACAAGTGCAATTTCGCCTGGTACGAAGACATGGTCCCGTGGTGGTACCCGGACCAGTTGGTGCGGCTCAAGAATTCGTGCCGGACACCCGTGCTCACGGGTGAAGACATCTACCTGTTGGACGGTTTTCAGGAACTGATCGACCGCAGGGCAGTCTCCATGATTCATCCCGACCTGGCCACGTCAGGGGGACTTCTGGAGACCAAAAAGATCGGTGATTACGCCCAGCGCAACGGCATTTCCATGGCCATGCACATGGCGGGAGGGCCGGTTACTCTCTTCTCGAGCATCCACTGTGCGGCCGCAACCGAGAACTTCCTGGTCATGGAGCACCACGGGGTGGATGACCCGCGGTACGAGACCGCAGTCGAAGGGCCTCCGAAGCCGTTCATGACTCGTGACGGTTTCGTCCCGGTTCCGGATGCTCCCGGACTCGGTATCGAGTTGAACGAAGACGCCGTGAAGCGGGATCTGAAGGACCCCGAGCGGGAGTACTTTCCGCCGACTCCGGAGTGGGACGACGAGCGAGCCCACGATCGCCAGTGGAGCTTCTACGTGCCGACATCTCCCAATGGGGCGGAACCCGGTCGCGGATAGGGGCTTTGAACTGGACTTATTATGAATCGGCAATGTGCCTTCGGTATCAGCAGATGTGACATGAGGGGTAGGAATGAACTCTAATCAAATCACTCTCCACCTGGTGGATTGGCTGGTGATCCTTTTCTATTTCGGAGCGATCATCGGGATTGGTATCTACCTGAAGAAGTTCGGTGACAAAGGAGAAGACTTTTTCCTGGCAGGCCGGCGCAACAGTTCATGGGTGGCCGGCCTGGCTTTTCTGTCTGCCAACCTGGGGGCCCTGGAAATCCTGGGTTGGACCGGCGGAACCGTCAAGTACGGGATGTTCGTCTCGCACTTCTACTGGATCGGGGCAGTCCCGGCCATGCTCTTCCTCGCCCTCTTCATGATGCCGTTTTACTACAGCAGCCGGATCCACTCGATCCCGGGCTATCTTCTGCTGCGTTTCGACGAAAAGAACCGGCTCCTGAATGCCTTTTCTTTCGCTTTCATGACGGTTCTGATGAGTGGGATCAATCTCTACCTCATGGCGGTGGTTTTTCACATCGTCCTGGGGTGGAACATGCACGTGTCGATTTGGATCTCGGCGGCCGCGGTGGCGGCCTACATCACCATGGGCGGACTGCTGTCGGCGATTCTCACTGAAATCATCCAGTTCTTTCTGATCTGGTTCGGGCTCTTCCTGGTTGCCCTGCTCGGGTTGGTGGAGGTGGGAGGCATCGGCAAGTTGCTTGCCAGCCTCCCTCCTGAGATGTCCGCGCTCTGGTCCACGACCGGCAGTGCTTCGGCCAATGAGATGGGGGTCACCTGGCTCGGGATCGTGATCGGACTTGGTTTCGTACTCTCGTTCGGGTACTGGACGACCGACTTTCTCATCGTCCAGCGTGCGTTCTCGGCTCGCGACCTGCAGGCCGCCCGGAACACTCCGGTGATCGCTTCGTTCTTCAAGATGGCTTTGCCGTTCATTGTCGTCGGAGGAGGGCTGGTTGCCTGGAAACTGGGCCAGAACCCCGACAGCGGCTTCGCCCTCATGACCAAAGAGAATGGCGAAATCTGGTATGACTCGGCACTGCCGCTGTTGATCGCGCGCTATTACCCGGCGGGGCTGGTCGGGCTCGGGATCACCGGGCTTCTCGCGGGTTTCATGGCGGGCCAGGCCGGAAATGTCTCAGCGTTCAACACGGTCTGGACGTACGACATCTACCGCGCGATCATCAAGCGGGATGCTACCGACGAACACTTGGTCTGGGTAGGCCGCGTGACCACGATTGTGGGGATTTTCCTGTCGATCCTCACAGCCTACTGGGCGATGGCGTTCGAGAGCATCATGGATTACATCCAGGCGATTTTCAGCTGGGTCAACGCGCCCCTTTTCGCGACCATGCTGTTGGGGATGTTCTGGAAGCGAACTACGTCGGCCGGCGCATTTTGGGGACTCCTCGTCGGAATGAGCACTTCCTTTTTCCTCTTCATCGCGCTCCGATTCGAATGGATCTCCGCCTATTCCGTCACTCTTTCCAACCATCCGAGCGACATGGCTGAGAACCTCTGGCGTGCTTGGTGGGCCTGGTTGCTGACCCTGAGCCTGACGATTATCGTCAG
Organism: uncultured Acidobacteriota bacterium; assembly: GCA_963777605.1. Classification (GTDB taxonomy): domain Bacteria; phylum Acidobacteriota; class UBA6911; order RPQK01; family JAPXNP01; genus CAVZRV01. Next base: position 271,714 of record CAVZRV010000008.1, on the reverse strand, counting down.
CCTGGTAACGAAGCCCAAGCCCATAAGCGAGTTAACAGGGCTGGTAAGAGGCCTGACCGACATCACCTCCCTGGAGGAGGTACCATTCTGGAAAAAACCCGAGATGTGGGCGGCGATCGCACTGGCGCTCTGCATCGCCTTGAACATCTATTTCTGGTAGGGGCGGAGGACGGCTATGTCGAAGCAGCAAGCGACCATGATTTCGATTTGGAGCTGGGTTGGAATGGTCCTGACGGTATACGGTGCCATCATCACCTTGACGGGCGTCTACTACGCCGCCACGGAATTGCCCAAGACCGTGTTGGGCGAAACCAATCCCAGCCTCTGGTGGGGAGCATTCATGCTGATTAGCGGCATCGTTTTTCTCCTGATCGGCCGCAAAGCTACGGAGCGCGACCGCCAGGCGTCACGAATTCGGTGACACGCACCGTTTGGATCCGTAAACAGCTGCAGGATAAGACTTTTTCCTGAGGCCTGGTACCTTTTAAGCATCGTTGCAACAGTCTTTCGGAGTGCCGGGTCCCCTCCATTCCGCGAGATGCGGTCGCCCCACTAGGCCCTGAACGCAACCATTCTGAGGTCTCGTGGTTTCGCTCTTCAATCTTCCTTTAGAGAACACAGGGCAGATGTCTGCACGAATAATTCGTACCAGGCCTGCAGGAAAATCTCTTGTTCAAGGGAGTTACGAGTTTGATTGGTGCGTGTCACCGGATTTTCGAGGAAAGGGGAAAAACCTCGGCCCATGCCGACGCTGCGATCCGATTCCAACTCAAGTAGGCGACCGGACGCAATCAGTGCATCGGCGGCGCTCCTCTTCTGTCTGCCGGCTTCTTCATGATCAGGATTACCGGGAGGACGCAGAGGAACACGATCCCCAGGATCAGGAAGGCGTTCATGAATGAGACGAGCGCCGCCTGCTGCTGAACGATTCCAAAAAGGATCCCGTGAGTCTGTTGAGCGGCCGTAAATGGGTCCGCTCCCCGTTGCATGAGGTGGGACTGAATCTCGCCGACGGCCAACTGCGAAGTTGGATCGTACGGGTTGATGTGGCGGCCGAAGACGCTGATCAACTGCTGCTGATGACGGGCAGTGTAGGTGGTTGCCGCCGCAATACCCATGCTACCCCCGATGTTGCGGAGCAGGTTGAAGATGCTGGTTGCATTCCCCATGTTCTCATTCGCAATCGGGTCCATGGTAGTCGTCGTCAGCGGCACAAAAAGCAAAGCCAGGGACACACCCTGAATGAACTGGGGCCAGAAGAAGTCCCAATAGCCCGCATTCAGGTTTAGAATGGACAACTTGTAGAGGCTGAACGCGCACAGCGTAAAGCCCATCGCCAACAGTTTGCGGGGATCAAACTTTCCGACCAGAACTCCCACGATCGGCATGGTCAGAAACGACCCGAACCCGCGTGGAGCCATGGCAATTCCCGCCTCGAAGGCGGAGTAGCCCAATAGTGTCTGCATCAGAATCGGCACCAGCACCAGGCTCCCGTACAGCACGAACCCCAGCGAGGTCATGAGGAACACCCCGGCGCTGTAAGTACGCTTCCGAAATACCTGCAGATCGATAACCGGATCTCGTGTCTTCAACTCGCGGATGATCAGAAGGATGAGGGAAACGGCTGCGATCACCGCCAGCGCAGTCATCAGGTGTGACTGGAACCAGTCCTCATCCTGCCCCTTGTCGAGAAGCACTTGGAGCGCCCCGATTCCGACGGCCAGCATGCCCACTCCCCAGTAGTCGATCCGCTTTCGGTTCTTCCCGATGTAGGGCGGGTCAAAGACGAACGCCTTGGTCATGACGAGAGAAATGATCCCGACGGGGATATTGATGAAGAAGACCCATCGCCAACTGTACTGGTCGGTCAGCCAGCCTCCGAGAACCGGTCCCATGATGGGGGCCACGACAATGCCCAGACCCCAGAAACCCATCGCCTTTCCCCGGTCTTCCGGGCGAAAGGCCTCCAGGAGGATCGACTGCGAGAGGGGTTGTAGCGTACCGCCGGCCGCGCCCTGAACGATCCGGGTGAACACCAGCACGGGAAGACTGGGAGCAATACCGCAAACCAACGAGGATAGCGTGAACCCGGTCACCGACATCATCAGCAGTCGCTTGCGACCGAAGTAATTCGCCAGCCAACCGGTCATCGGCAAAATAATGGCATTGGAAACCAGGTAGGAGGTCAACGTCCAGGTCGCCTCGTTAACACTGGCGGAGAGGCTTCCCGCGATGTGAGGGAGGGACACGTTGACCACCGTGGTGTCCATGACTTCCATGAATGTCGCAAACATCACGGAAATCGCCACGATCCAGGGGTTCACCTGGGGTCTTGAGTCCGGCGTCTCGTTCGCCAAGGTCAGGACCGCTCCTTCCCCATCGCCTCCACCACCGCGTCCACGACCCGCTCCTCGCCGATCGTGGAACTGGCCATCAGGTGGTAAAGGTGGCGGTTCGTCCAGTCCTGCTGAAACAGCCAGCGGACGCACTCGGCCCTGCGGCGATCGACCTGATCGAGATACTGCTCGACGTCCATCTCCGTGGTTTGACCAAAGCGCTCTGCCTGTCTCTGGATTCGATCCTCAATTGGCGCGTAGATGAAGACGTGGAACACGTCCTCCCGATCCTGGAGGAGACATTGCCCTCCCCTGCCGACAATCACGCAGTTGCCACCATCGGCAGCCTGGCGAATAACCCCGGCGACGATCTGGGACATGGCCTGAGCATCGAAGCACGACTCCTCCACGGGCATGGCCACACCCTCGAATGCTCCTTTCCAGAGCGCCTTCTTGCTGAGCCTGTAAATCCAACTGTCAACGCTTTCGTCGTACCGCTCTACGAGCTTGGGATCGACCTTGGCAAGCCGAGCGACCTCGGAAATCAGGGACCGATCGAGGACACTCCAGCCCAACCGCTCGCCAAGCAGTCGTGCAATTGCGCCGCCCCTGCTACCACACTCTCTGGCAATAGTCACAACCCGAAATTCCATGATGCATCTCCACCCGCGGAGCCGGTCACTCCGCAGCCGAGGCGCTCAGCCCGAACGAGACCTTCCCGGTCTGCGTCCGTGAAACTGACACCTCACTCGACGCTTCCTCCACCTGAGCCCTGGTCGTTGCCGTGTCTGCCCGTTACCACGGTGGCTTCAACAGAGAGACCCAAACGGAGCCGATGTTCCGAATCCTGTCCCTTGTCGATCGCAATCCGAACCGGTACGCGCTGTACGACTTTGACGAAGTTCCCGGTGGCATTCTCCGGCGGAAGCAGGCTGAATTTGGCCCCGGTTGCTGGCGAGAAACTCTCCACGCGCCCCTTGTAATCATGGCCATAGGCATCCACCGAAATCGTGACAGGCTGTCCCACCCTCAAGTTCTCAAGTTGGGTCTCCTTGAAATTCGCGGTCACCCAGATTTCGTCCAGGGGAACAATCGCCATCAGCGGTTGCCCGGCCTGGACGACCTGGCCGACTTCGACGCTCCGCTTGCTGATGATTCCACCGATCGGGGCCTTTACGGTTGTGTACTCCAGGTTCAGATTGGCCTGGTCCACGGCGGCCTGGGCCCGCTTGACCCGGGCCTCGGCCGATTTGACTTTGGACCGGCTGACCGAGACCTGCTGGGGGGCGGTTTTGGCGGCCGACTCGGCCGCCTGTGCCTGCCCAAGGCGGGCACGTGCAACTTCCACCTGGCTTTCGGCAATCCGAATCCCCGCATCGGCCCCATCAACAACAGCTTCGGAAGAGGCGACTACGGCCTGGAGGGACTCTTCAGTTGCCTGTACGGCGTCAAACTGCTGTCGGGAGATCTCCTCTTTGGAGATGAGCAGCTTCATTCGATCGAGATCCCGAGCAGCCTTCTTGTAGTTTGCCTCCGCCTGCTGCAACTGGGCCTGGGCCGAACTGAGTCGATACTTCTGCGCATTCAACTCCCGTTCAGCCGTTTCGAGAGCCGCCCGCGACTGCAGCACGCCCGCCTCCGATCCGCTCAACTCGCTGGCGGTGGTCGTCGAGGTTATGGGCACGCCGGTCTGGCTCGCGTCGAGCGCGGCCTGAGCCTCCAACAGGTCGGCCTGGGCCCTTTCAAGTGCCACCTGGTAATCCCTGGGATCAATCTGCACGAGGACCGTCCCGGTGTCGTGAGTTTCATTCTCGTCTACATTGACGGCGATGACCGTGCCTCCGACACGGGCACTGATGGGATGAATGTGTCCGTTCACCTGGGCATCATCGGTCGATTCGCGTACCGTATAGTAGGCCCACACCTGGTATCCCACCACGGCCGCGATCACCAACACCAGGGGAACGATCCACCTGGCATAGCGGCGCTTGCGGGATAACGGTCGAGCCCCGTCTTTTCGGGTCTGCGGTCGTTCATCTGAAGCGTTTCCCTCAGGCGCATCTGTCGGCCTCGATTCTTGATCTTGAGCTGCGCTCATTTCGTGTCTCCCCGCAGGTATTCCAGAACGATCTTCTCTGCCCCGCCAAGGGCCCGGGCAAGCTCAGCCTTTGCCAGGTTGTAGCCAAAGAGACTCGAAATGTAGTTTTCGTTGGCCGTTGCCAGTGCGGCCTGGGCCTGAACAACTTCGATGTTTGTCGCCACTCCGGCTGTGAACCGATCACGGGCCTGTTCCAACTGCTGATGTGCCAAATCAATGGTGTCCTCAGCAACCTTGACCTGGTTCTCGGACGAACGGATGTCAAGGAACGCAGTTTCCACGTCATAGCGGATCTGAGCGTGAAGATTGTCCAGCTGATTCTGTCTCTCCTGAACCAGGGCTTCCGCCTCCATGACCTCTCCCGAGATCCGGCCGCCTTCGAAAATGGGAACATCGACATTCGCGGCAAAGGAGAAGGTGCCGTGGGAACTTCCCGGTCTCCGTCCGATCGTGCCGTAGTTGAAATCGACGTCCGCGGTAGGCAGTCGCTGGCTCTCCGCGGCTTTTCTGGCCAGAGAAGCCGATCGCAGGCGGGCCCGGGCACTCTGATAGTCGGGACGGGATGCGTAGGCCCGCTCGATCGCCTGGTCAACCGTGATCAGGGGCATTGGCCGGTAAGGAGCATCGTCGGTCAAACGGAATCGCTGGGCAGGACTAAATCCTATGGCACGACCCAGTTTCAATTTCTCCTTCTCAAACCGGTTTTGGAGATAGATCAGCCTTTGCTGTTCAGACTGCATTTCGACCTGGGCACGGAGAACCTCGATCGCCGGTACGACCCCGGCTTCCTTATACGAAGTCGCCTGGGTGTAGAGGGCTTGAGCCGTCTCAAACTGGGCCTGAGCGGCCTCGACCCGACCCTTCCCGGAGAGTGCCTGCAGGTAGAGGCCGACCACTCCGAGGACAACCAGATCCCGTGCGTTTTGATACGAAAAGTCAGCAGCCTTGAGATCCTCGGACGCAGAATTGAGCCGGTGCAGGGCGGGCAGGTTCAGCAAATCCTGGTTGGCGTAGGCTCTCGCGTCGAAAACACTGAAGGGACCGATAATTTGGGGAATTCCGGGAAATCCTGGAAATCCAAGCGCGGCCAGATTGGTCTGCTGGACCGCCTCATTCAATCCGGCCGACAGCTTGGGAAGCAGGGCACTCAGCGCCTGGCGACGTTCTCCCTCTGCGGCGGTGCGCCCATGCCCGCTCAACAAGACCCCGAGGTTGCTTCGCAAACCACGCGCCACCGCATCGGTCAACGACAAGTCCAATTCCTCGCCGGTCGCTTCACCTTCCGGAACACTCCCGAGGAGCGGGCTTTGATCACTCAACAACGGAACCGATTCTGCGGGCGAAGAGGGCCCACCGGTCGAGGGTCGCGATTCCGGCGTCTGGGCAGCCACAACGCCGAGCGGCCCCCCGCCTGCCAGTAACATCAACAAGAGTCCAGTTCGAGAGAAGCATTTCATTGCTTCCGATTCCTTTCCGGTACCTGTTCCGGAACCAAGCCGAGCCGCGCTGGTCCGTCAGCACGAATATGCGTCGGTCCCTCTGCGTCTGATCCCGTCATGGAAGTGACCGGTTCCCCGGACGGGAAACCCTGCCGGATACCCGGCACAGGATATCCGCCGACCCCTGCGCCGACGGTCCGGTCCCCAACATCATACGATATTGAGCTTTAACCCACCGGCTAGCCGGGTTCCCGGACATGATGTAGCATGGCGATGCACCATGGCTAAAAACCGGGTTATGAGCCAAACCGGCGGGTTTCAGCTTCATTCACCGGATCTTTATGGGAGGGCTGCCGGACTCATCGGATAGGAAGGGGGAAACCCATGAGCCAGTTGAATTCAAGAGAGCGGATGCGGAGAACCATCGATTTCCAAGACTCAGACCGGATTCCCTGCTGCTTCATGAGCTTCACGATCCAGCGCAAGCGCGTTAACGAAGACCTGTACGCCCTGGTAGATGCCGAGTTGGAGATGGGCCTTGACTCCATGCTTTTCATCCCAACTGCACCTCGCTCCAGCCGGATGGAGCATCCCGATCTCCGCGGGTTGCCCGTTCGGCTCTGCCCTGAGGTAACCACCCGGGAATGGCAGGAGACAAGACCCGGGGGCGGAAAAGCTCTGCACAAGGAATACATCACCCCGGCGGGTACCCTTTCCACTGAAGTTCACCCCTCCGACGACTGGCCTCACGGCGACCACGTACCCTTTGTGGACGACTACCAGGTTCCCCGAGCCGTCAAACCTCTCGTGACCGGACCTGAGGACCTGGACGCTCTCCAGTTCCTGCTGACACCCCCGTCCGAGGAGGACCGGCTCGAATACCAGGCCGAGTCCAAGAGAGCCCAGGAGTTTGCCGACGCGCGAAAAGTGCTGCTGGCCGCAGGGTGGGGCGTCGGCCTCGACATGGCGGACTGGCTCTGCGGAATGCAGAACCTGACCATCCTCAGCATGGAGTCTCCGGAATTCGTTGATGCCTTGATCGGACTTGTCCACGACTGGAACGTGAAGCGAATGGAACTGCTTCTGTCGTCACCCGTTGACCTCGTCATCCGGAGGGCATGGTACGAGGGCTGTGATTTCGTGACTCCCGCGTTTTTTCGGCGGCACGTTCTCCCCAGACTGCAGCGGGAAGTGGAGTTGGCCCACAGTTGCGGTGCAAAGTTCGGGTATATCTGCTCCAGTGGCACGGTACCCATGATGAACCAGTACCTGGAGGCCGGGATCGACGTTCTGATTGGTATTGATCCGGTCCAGGGAACCTACACCGACATGCCCCGGATGAAGCGGGAGATCGGTCACCGAGTCTGCCTCTGGGGTGGAGTATCGGGAGCAGTAACGGTAGAGATGGGCACGGAAGACGAAGTCCGGTCTGCGGTCAGAGAAGCGATCGAGGTCCTTGGCCCGTCGGGATTCGTCCTTTGCCCGGTAGACAACCTCACCGTCGATGAACCCAGAACTTGGGAGAACCTGGAGACATTCATTGACGAATGGAGGCGGAATCGGGACAGCAACCCCTGAAGTAATGGGAACCCGGGGAGAACCGGTTCCCGAATCATGGAATTGGGTCGGTGCCGGGTCCCGTTGAGCTGATGAGGAGGTGGATCGTTCATGAGATTGAGACTCGCTTGCTGGTTGGGAATTCTGACCGTTTCTGGTTCTCCGATGTTGGGTGCGCCGGCGAACGACAGGGCTCCCTTCGAAATCAGTGATTTCTATCGGACCGCCTTTGTCGGGGCTCCCGTCTTCAACCCCGGCAGTGGGGAAGTTGCGTTCACCGTCCGTCAATACGAACTCGAAATGGGACGGACCTGGTCTGAGATCTGGATGATGAAGAGTGACGGCAGTGACCTCCGTCAAATGACCACAGGGCGGGACAACAACCGTTCACCGGTCTTCTCTCCGGACGGCAAGCGGATCCTCTTTCTGTCCGACCGGAACGATGGATTATCTCAGCTTTACGTGATCCCAATCGATGGAGGCGAGGCCCGCCAGTTGACCCACTACCCTCTCGACCTGTCGGAACCGCGTTGGTCCCGGGACGGGAGATGGATCGCCGTAACCGCCGAGGTCTTCCCCGAGTGCGGAAGCAACGGCGAATGCAACCGAAAGAACGTCGACTCGATGACCAAAGGGAAGCTCAAGGTTCACCTTGCCGATTCCCTCCTGTACCGTCACTGGACCTCCTGGAGGGACGGCAAGTACACCCACATTCTGCTGGTTGACCCGAACTCTGGCGCGGTGGTCAAAGACTTGACCCCCGGCAAGTGGGACAGCCCAACGTTTTCTCTCTCCGGTGACCGAGGTTTCGACTTCTCACCGGACGGTCGGGAAATCTGCTACGTCTCCAATCACGATGCGGACCCGGCCTCCTCGACCAACGCCGACCTCTGGGTCGTCCCGCTTGACGAGGAAATCGGGCCCTCCAGCGCCGTCAACCTGACTGCGTCCAACCGGGGGTGGGACGGCAGCCCGATCTACTCCTCGGACGGAAGGTACATCGCCTACCGCAGCCAGACCACACCGGGGTACGAGTCCGACCTCTTTCGAATTGCTATCTACGATCGGACTTCCGGAACGGTACGCTACCTCACGGACCGGGAAAACTTCGACAACTGGATCGACGAAATCGGGTGGGCTCCCGACTCGACTCACATCTATTTCCAGGGTGAAGTTCACGGCCGGAACCCGCTCTACCGAATGCAGCTCGGTTCATCGAAGATCGAAGAGGTCCTCGATGACGGGACGATCGATGGTTGGGTATTCCTTCCCGATAGGCGGACGGTGATTTACTCCCGAAGAACGATCGGGACCCCTCCGGAAATCTTCAGAGCGGTTTGGGGCGAGAACAAAGGCGAACAGTTGACCCAGTTCAACCGGCAATTGGTTGAGTCGGTCGATATCCGGCCCGCCGAGGAGATGTGGGTCCAGGGAGACGGCGACTACAAGGTTCAGGTCTTTATCGTGAAACCACATGATTTCGACCCATCCAAGAAATACCCGCTGATTCTAAACGTTCATGGCGGGCCGCAATCCCAGTGGATGGATTCCTATCGGGGTGACTGGCAGGTCTACCCCGGGAAAGGCTACGTCGTCGCTTTCCCCAATCCGACCGGCTCCACCGGCTTCGGCCAGGATTTCACCGATGCGATCGGAAAGGACTGGGGCGGGAGGGTCTTCCGGGACCTCATGAAGGTCACCGACGCCCTCGAAGAACTCCCCTACGTAGACAAGAACCGGATGGGGGCGATGGGATGGTCCTACGGCGGATACATGATGATGTGGTTTCAGGGACACACGACCCGCTTCAAGACGATCGCATCCATGATGGGTGTCTACGATCTCGTCGCCATGTACGGGTCTACCGAAGAGCTCTGGTTCCCGGAACGAGACCTTGGCGGACCGCCCTGGAAGTCCGATCTCTACCTGAAATGGTCCCCCTCCGAATTCGTGACGAATTTCAAAACCCCCTGTCTGGTGATCACCGGGGAGCAGGATTTCCGGGTTCCCTATACTCAGAGCCTCGAGTTCTTCACTGACCTGCAGAAGATGGACGTCCCGTCGCGGCTGGTCGTCTTTCCGGGGGCCGGACACTGGCCTAACTGGTACGAGATGGCGTTTTACTACAACGCGCACCTTGACTGGTTTCACCGTTGGCTCGGTGGCCAGCCGGCGCCCTACGACGTGGTCAAGTTTGCCCGTAACCAGGTGTTCAACAAGTCGGACAAGTAGTCGTCCCCGGGCGAGCAAGAGTCGGACTGGTCGGATGAGTCTGCCCGGTCCGACTGGTCAAGCCTGACCGGGAGTCCAGGCCGTGGCTGCTGCGACCACCAGACCGGACCCCTTGAGGCGCGTGATCTTGTGCTGCAGTTCACGGAAGTCCTGCACCTGGGGGAGAGGGCTGCACTCGATGCAGAGTTGCTCCCCGAGTACGGCTTCCTGGATAAACGTGGCCGTCATTCCGTTGAGCCGAAATTCTCCGGTCAGGTCCTCGGGCAGAGTCCTGAGTAACCAATCGATGTAGTGCACGTGATTGACGTGGCCGTTGAAGTCCAGGTCCCAGGCCTCAACCTGGGCGGTTCCGGTTTGCCGATCCGCGTCTGCTGCAAGCCTGTCGCTCGGTCGCTCCTTAAACGCCCGTCGGCCGGGGAAATTCCAGGACTTCCAGTCAGCAGGCAGGCGGATCGGCCTGCGACGGGCACGATCGATCATGAGCCATGAACTGTCCGCCCGGACGCAGATCTGGCCGGCAGGATTCAGCAGGTGGTAGTCCCTGAAAGCGAGCAGACCGTTGATCCCAGTCGGCCAGGTCTGGAGCTTTACCACGTCTCCCCAGATCAGAGGACGCACGAGTTCGACCCGGATCGTCCGCAAGACCCAAGCCTTTCCTTCTTGCTCCATTGTGCGGATTGAGACTCCAATTTCCTCTGCATGGTGAAGCGCCGCGTCCTGGAGAAAGTTGAGGAGAGAGGGGACCTGGAGTTCACCGTTGGCTCCGACCTCGTCCTGTCGTACACGGTACTGGCCTTCCCAGGTTCTGATGGCGGGACCACTGTTCCCAAGGCCGTCGTTCATTCTCGATCTCTCCACGAAAACTCTGCCGTTTTCGCCCGCGCGGCTTCGGTCGCAGTAAGGTGGACCGCCGCCTGCAGGCCGTCGATAGTCTGGAAATCCTACACCATTTCAGCCTCCCGGTTCCCGATCACCCGGCGGGGAATGATCGACCTGGCCAGATTCGGGACTTGAAGGCTTTTTGAGAGCACGATTTTCGCAAACAATGGCCGGGTTCTTGGCCCGGTCAGGTTTCTTGGGTAGAGTTATGGCATTCCATGGGAACTGGTCGATTGCAAGACCCCGAAGATCGTCCTCTATTGTCGGCCCGACACTCGGTTCGGGAGGAACGCCCTCTCTCTCCCGGACGTAGCCGTATCTACGAAATCATCTTTGAGGCGGAGACGCCGGCAGGCAAGGCCTTCGACGTTGCGCTCCTGGGTGCAATCGTTCTTAGCGTGGTTGCCGTCATGCTGGAAAGCGTCGCCGAGATCCGAACGGAGTATGGATCTATTCTCTACGGCATCGAGTGGCTTTTCACCATTCTCTTTTCGGTCGAATACCTGTTCCGACTCGCCAGCGTCCGACGCCCGATTCGGTACGGACTCAGCTTCTTTGGGATCATCGATCTGCTGGCTGTCCTCCCCACCTACCTCAGTGTCACCTTCTCGGGGGCGCAAACCCTGCTGGTTATCCGGGTCTTTCGACTGCTTCGCATATTCCGGGTTTTCAAGCTGACGCGCTTCATCGGCGAAGCTCACCTGCTCCGGGAAGCGTTGCGAGCCAGCCAGTACAAGATCACCGTCTTCATTGTGACGGTTCTCTCGGTCGTCGTAACCGTGGGAGCCACTATGTATCTCGTCGAGGGACCGACCAGCGGCTTCACCAGCATCCCGAGGGCGATCTACTGGGCGATTGTCACAATGACCACCGTTGGGTACGGAGACATCGCGCCTCAGACCGTGCCTGGCCAGACCATCGCCGCGCTCCTGATGATTCTCGGCTACGGGATCATCGCGGTTCCAACCGGTATCGTGACGGCGGAACTGACCCAGGCCTACCGGCGGCAACAGTCGCAAGAAGATTGTCCCGGCTGTGGCCGCCAGGGCCACGACGAAGACGCCCAATTCTGCATGATCTGCGGCACAAGGCTCTAGCGTCCTGTCACGCATCATATGGCACTGTCAGCAAGGCGAGAAGCAGCCAACTGCCAGGCGCGCGAATGTGCAGTACCAGCGGGGCTCTGAAAGCGTCATATGATGCGTGCCAGGACACTAGTTAACGGCCGGCCGTTCCGAGTAGGGTTCCGCTTCCCCCAGGTGCACCCGGTAAAGGCGCTGATGGGTCTCCTGCAGGGCGTCCACCATGTTCGCGTAGGGACGATCGGTCACATCGATGAATCCAATGTTGTAGTTTTCGCCGTCGAACCTTCCGGTACAGGGCTGGTCAGCCCACTGAAACCAGTGTGTCCCGATCAGTTCGGGAATCGAGAAGGCCTGTTCGACGTAGAACCGGTAGCCCTTCGCCCGCTCGGTCGCGTCCCGGACCTGAACCAGGCTCGCAGCCAGGCCGCGCCCCGGGGTTCCAAGGTGAAACTCGCCGATCAGAATCGGTTTGCCGCAGAGGTTGGCGATAGCCTGCACCCGCTCGGGCCCAACCTGGTAGTCGTAGATATTGACGCTGTACACGTCGAATGCCCGTGCCGCGCGGATTTCGGATTCAGTAGGATGGCCGCCGCTGCGCATCCCCAGGTTCAGATGGTTGGGGTCATGTTTCCGCACCGCGGCGCTGGTGACCTGGATGTAGCGATCGAGCGCCTCACCGATGAATTCTTCACGTCGCTCTGGAGTGTCTGCCTCTGCCAGCCAGTCGCTGAGTTTCTGCTTGGTCGCCGTCTCCGGTCCGGCCATGATCAGTTCGACGGTCTGCCGGGCCTTCTGAGGGAAGGGCGGTTCGTTGGCCAGGAAGTAGCCCAGCAACCAGGGGTCATCTTTGCGACCCGCGCACTGTTCCTGTGCCCTCTCATCCGACAACCGGACGAAGTCCTCGGAGTAGACGTCGGGCAGTCCGAGGTAATCGACTTCGGTCTGCCAACCGGAGAGAGGAATCACATAGGGCATCAAGTGAGCATCCCAAAGGCGGGGATCGCTCCAGTTTCCAACCGTGTTCAAGCCCCACGCGGCCATTCGTCGGAAGGTCGTGTCCGCCCAGCCCGGCTGCCAGTCGGATCCATAACGCCGAGAGATGTTCCAGGTCAGGAACGAAACGCCCGGGTCATCCCCCCGTCCGCGGCCGGAACGGAGATCTCCCGGAGGAAGTTCCTTGAAGAACGCATCTCGGCCGCGGCTTCTCGTAACCATGTCCGGCCGCATTACATCTGCTCCGGCAGACAGAAACAGGTGGCCGTCCGGATCCACAAACCACCATCGGCCATCGATCTTTTCAACCCGGAAGAACCCGGTCGCCTTGGCCCGGGTGTTGGTGTAGCCACCATAACTGCAATAACCGAAGTCTCCCGGTGCCAGCTTAGCCGACTCATCCGACCAGGCAGCCGCCAACTGCTCCGCACTCTTCGCCTTGTCAGGCCAGTCTGAGTGGATGTACTGCCCGAATTCGTCAACCAGCGGCAATCCGTCAAGGACAGCGTCTCCCGGTGAGACTTTCTCCAACCGGACGGAACGAATCTCCAGGGTCGGAGAACCGATCGGGTTCTGCATTTCGAATCCGATTGACTCGACCGAAGTCAGGGGTACGAACGGCCCCCACAATCCGAGGAAGTAGCCCGGCCGGGAACGGTTCCCAACTGCAGCCATGTCGTGACCGGTGCTGGGAGGAGCGGTCAGGAGTTCTACCGGGATCGCGGCCCGAATCCAGACTTTAGGATAAGGATGAAGAAGGACCCGGCTGTATGACGGTTTCCCTGATTCGTCCGATTTGTTATAGATCTTCAAGCTCATCCGCTGCGGCGATGAGGCCCGGAGTTCCATCACGAGTGCTTCGTACCCGGTCCAGTCGGTCGGAAGTTCGATTCCCGGGGTCCCCAGTCGAAGCGTGTTCTCCGCGGCTTCGAGGGATGAATCGAAAGTAACCGTGACCGGTAGAGTGCCTTCTCCTGAACCGGATCCGGCACAGCCCGAAAGCCCCCACGGTAGTGCGAGCAACATCAACCCTGCTGCAATTGGAAATACGCCATGAAAGCGCCTCCCGAAAGCCCCCGCACGTCTGCACATGGACCGATGCAATATGGACGCTCCGCGCCTGCTTCCCATGGTGATTCCTCCTTCCGGTCAATCCGATTGTTTTCAAGGATGATATCCCCTGGCCCTCCGGGTGTCATCAGTTCTTCAAGGCATTTCTCTGGAGAAAGGAATTTCTATCGGTTGGGGTGCCTGCTTCATCATGGTGAACGCTCAGCGTCTTGAGCTGGAACTCCTGGATACCCAGCCCGACCTGGAGGAGACACTGGGCCGGTTGGAGGCAGCACTCGAAGAGTTGGGAACGCTCACCGGACAGCGCCCCATCTGTGCGACCGGCAAGAGCATTCGATGTGATCAGGGCGCTTGGAACTCCCCAGGAGGCCTCCATTGCAGTTGGGCCAGGACCATGGCGCAGTCATCAGCCGGTCTGACCCTTTGCGAGAATCTGCCCGGCCTTCTCAACCAGGTGACGATTCCCGATGAAGAGCGGAGTCCGCTGGTGAAGTGCTTCCGGCTGCAACTCAAGGATTCGGCGACGTCCGTCCGATGCCGCGCCTCCAGCCTGTTCCGCCAGAAATGCCAACGGGGCCGCTTCGTAAACCAGCCGGAGCTTGCCTTGCTCCAGGTTCTCCTCGGCCGGGTAACAGTAGATTCCTCCCTTGAGCAGGTTGCGGTGGAAGTCAGCCACCAGGGCACCTGCGTAACGGCTTGACAGTTCAGGGCTGTCCTCGTCCCGGCCATGAAACCAGTCGGCGAGTTCGCGGACGCGGGAGTCCCAGGACCACCTCCTCGCATTGTTGAGGCTGCAGTATTGTGGAGGCTCGGGGAATGAGAGTGACTCGTTCGACAGGATAAACTCCCCCAGTTCCGGGTTGAGCGTAAAGGCGTGAACCCCCTGACCCGTGCTGTATACGAGCATTGTGCTGGATCCGTAAAACACGTATCCCGCGGCAACCAGTTTGGACCCCGCCTGCAGGACGTCTTCAAGGCGTCCCCGGCCAAGCCAGTCAACGCAGCGGTGAATTCCGAAAATGGTACCGATGCCGACATTCACGTCGATGTTGGACGAACCGTCGAGCGGATCGAAAACGAGAGCGTACCTTCCTTTCCGGTAGGGTTCCGGTATCGATATGATCTTCTCCCTTTCCTCTGAGGCCATCACGCAGAGTCGGCCCGTGTGATTGCAGATTTTGACGATCGCTTCGTCGGCGTAAACGTCCAGCTTCTTCTGGCGCTCGCCCTGAACGTTAACGACCCCCGACTCGCCGAGGATATCGATCAAGCCGGCACGGACGGTTTTGGATGCAATCAGCTTGGCCGCCAGCGCCAGGTCGTAAAGAAGCTTCGTGAAGTCACCGGTGGCATGCCCTGGTTGCCGCTCCTGGACAAATCGCTCGATGGTGAGAATGGGTCCTTTCATTGGCCTTGCTCCTGCTTCTACGTTAGCCGAGTCGTTGGCCAACAACAAACCACTTCGAAGTCCAGGACGGTTTTTTCTCCAGGACGCTAGCGGAAGAAGAAAACAAAGGTAATGACAGCGACGATGACCGCTCCACCTAAAACGAAAACTCCGGGTTCAGTTTGCATTTCGATGCCCGCTCTCACCGGCAGGGTTCGCGGAGCCTCGAGTGGAGCGACGAGAGTGATAACGACCATCACCGCGCAGACCAGGCCGAAAGCAACGGCCACCTGGATCAGGAAGTGGACGTCAGCAGCCCAATGCTGGAGGATTCCGTAAAGAACCGGCCCGGTGACGAGAGCCGCGACCCCTGCTGCCGCAGGAGCCCGGCTGAGAGCGAATCCCACCACAAAGGCCGCCACCGTTCCCGGCCAGATGTATCCCTGGTACTGCTGGATGAACTGGAACACCCCACCGAGTTCGGGATCGTCCAGGAACGGGGCCAGGAGACAGCCAACGATCACGAATACCACCGTCATGAAGCGGCCAAGCCGGACCAGACGGGCTTGGGATGCGGTCGGGTTGAACAGCCTGCGGTAGACGTCCATCGTGAAAATCGCGGAAGCTGAGTTCAGCATTGAGGCGAGGGATGAAATGACGGCACCGGCGATGGCGGCGAACATGAATCCGCGCCATCCGACGGGAACCAGGCTCTTGATGAGCATGGGATAAGCCTCGTCCGGCCGAGCCATCTCTCCGCCATAGAGTTGTTCCGCCATGATCCCGGGCATCACGATCGCAAACGGGACCAGCAACCAGAGCGCACCGGCAAAGATCACGCCGATCTGCCCGTCCCGAAGGCTGCGCGCGGCCAGGTTGCGCTGGACGATGAACTGGTTGAGTCCGCAGTAGTAGAGAATGACGATCCACATCCCCGACGCAACTCCGGTCCAGGGAAGCTGGGCATCGTTGGACGGCAGCAGGATGTGGAGTCGGTCCGCGTTCTGTGCGGCGAAAACGTCCCAGCCCCCGCAGGCATGGAGTCCCAGGAAGAACGTCAGAACGCCTCCCGCCAGGAGTGCCAGACCCTGGAAGAGATCGGCCCAGGCCACTGCCTTGAGTCCTCCCCAGAACGTGTAGAGCGTGGCGATCAGCGCAATCGCGGCAATCCCCCAGGTGAGCGGAATGCCGAAGATCGTCCGTAGCGTGAGTCCACCCGAATAGAGCACCGTTGTGAGGAGGACGCAGACGTAGATCACAACGGTGGTCAAGGCCATGATCGACCGGGCCGTCGCATTGTAGCGGTATTCAAGAAACTCGGGCATGGTGTAGATTCCCGCCCGCAGGAACCTGGGCAGGAGGGTAAAGGCGACCACGACAATCCCGACGGACCCGGTGAGTTGCCACGCGCTGACGGCCAGTCCGACATCTCCGGCACCCTGTCCGGCCATCCCTACGAACTGCTCGGTGGAGAGATTCGCTGCCACAATCGAGATGCCAATCAGCGGCCAGGAGAGAGAATGCCCCGCCAGGAAATAGTCCGTGCTGTCCCTTTCCCGGCGGCTTTTGAAGATGCTGACCGCGATGATCAACCCGTAAAAGACGGCGAAAACAATCAGATCGGAGAAGCTCAGTTCCATGAGTGACAGCGCCCGTTTGTCCCGTCAGTGAGATCCCTTTGCTCAGCGCAGAACCATTCCATTTCGATCATCCTCCGACAGCAGCCGGATTTAATCAACAGGCACGCAGGCAGGCCGGCGTCCTGTCACTAGGCGGCCGATTTGAAATCGGCTATGCTGGGATCGAACCAGTGAATTCGGAAGGAGCCGAGGATGACACGCGCCGGAGGAACTTCCCTGTCGCCGGAAGATCGCGATCGCCTGGATCGGATGCTCGATTACATTCGCGAGCAGGCCGGTACTTTTGTGGGATACCCCTGTCGCGGCTACTTCGACTACTCCGAGTTGTTCGACTTCCTCTACTATCCCGTCAACAACCTGGGAGATCCCTTTGCGCCGTGCAGCTATCGGGTCCACACCCGGGAGATCGAGAGGGAGGTGCTGGAATGGTTTGCCCGTCTCCACCACGTTGAAGAGGGCTCCTTTTGGGGTTACGTGACCAACGGGGGCACGGAAGGGAACATCTACGGGCTCTTTCTGGCCCGGGAGCTGTTCCCGCAGGGAGTCGTCTACTACTCGGAGGACACCCATTACAGCGTTTCCAAGAACCTTCGCGTGCTGAACATGCGACACATCATGATCAAGGCGCAGCCGAACGGAGAAATCGACTACGAGGACCTGTATCGGACCCTGGAGATCCACCGGGACGTCCCCCCGATCATATTCGCCAACGTCGGAACCACGATGACCGAGGCGAAGGACGACATCAGGCGCATCCAACGGATGCTCAAGGACCTGGCAATCCACCTCTACTACGTTCATGTCGATGCCGCCCTCTGCGGGATGACACTTCCGTTCATTGATGACGCCCCCGTCTTCGATTTCCGCGCCGGGATCGACAGCGTGTCGGTCAGCGGGCACAAGTTCATCGGCTCCCCGTTCCCGTGTGGCATTGTTCTGGCGAAGAAGGAATACGTGAATCGAATTGCCCGTTCGATCGAATACGTCGGGACCCTCGACACGACCTTGACCGGGTCCCGGAACGGCCTGGCGCCGCTTTTCCTCTGGTACGCCGTCCGGACTATCGGCGAGGTGGGGTTTCGGCGCGAAGTGAAGGAATGCCGCGAGAAGGCGGCTTGGGCGGTCGAGCGGTTCCTGGAAAATGGAATCAAGGCCTGGATGAACCCCTACTCCATCACGGTGGTGTTCGAGCGGCCACCCGCATCCGTTCTGGCCAAATGGCAGATTGCGGTTCAGGGCAATCGTGCTCACATCGTCGTGATGCAGACAATTTCCCGAGAACAGATTACCCGATTGATCGAGGAGATTGTCGCAGCCCAGGCTGCGGAGGATGCCGTTAGAGACCGCGCCGCTTCTCTGGTCGATTAAGAAAGAAGCAGACAGGAGAACGAAATGAGATCGATAGCGGTGGTCACCGCGAACCGTGCCGGGCTGTTGGCGGATATCTCTGCTGTGCTGGCTGCGCGGGGGATCAACATTGAGACGATCGACGCTGAGGAAGTTCAAGACACCGCCATCGTAGAACTGACCGTCGATCGCTACAACGACGCACTCGAAAGTCTCCGCGACGCCGGATTTCAGGCAATCACCGAGGACGCACTGCTGGTTCGGCTCAAAGATGAGCCGGGCGCACTGGCTAAAGTTGCGATGCGCCTCAAAGAGGCCAACATCGACCTGAGGAGTGTCCGATTCATCCGTCGGGAGCACGACTTCGCCTTCGTGGCAATAGGAACCGACCAGATCGCCGAAGCCAAGGCCCTCATCGACGAATATCTGGTCAACGGCTAGTGTCATCTCCCGCACGGGCGCCGAGTCAGGCGGCCGTGGAAATCACTTTCGGTTTCGAAACAGTTCCCTCGGATCAGTCATCGGCTGATGGAACGAAAAGTCATCTCCGCACCGGTGGTGTTCCGAGCAGCCGTGGCAATCACCCGGTTCACAGTGGCTATCTTCGTCCTCGCTGACGTCCGCCCGCAGGAGTCCGAAAACGATGCAGGCAAGCCCCAGGAGAACAGCGACGATCAGGTAGCTCCACATCTTGCTAAGCTCCGCTGAAAAGCCCGGCAAAGCCCATGAAGGCCATGGAGAGGATCCCGGCAATCAGAAAAGCCATGCCGGCGCCCTGCAGAACGTCAGGGATAGTCGAGAGTTCGGCTTCCTCCCGGACACCCGCCATGAGAACCAGAGCGAGGGTCAGGCCAACGCCGGCACCGACCGCGAACACGAGGCCTTCGCCGAACCCGTAGCCCCGGTTGGTCTGAAACAGCGCCAGCGCCAGGATGGCACAGTTCGTCGTGATCAGGGGAAGGTAGATCCCAAGCGCCTTGAACAGTGCGGGGCTCAGCTTCTTGATCACCATCTCCACGAACTGAACGGTACTCGCGATAACCACAATGAAGGTCATCAGCCGGAGATATGGCGCGTAGGGGAGCACGAACGTGTTCAGCGCCCAGGCGCAAACCGACGTGATCACCATGACAAAGATGTTCGCAAGGCCGAGTCGAAAGGCGGTCTCAATCTTCTTGCTGACTCCGAAAAATGGACAGAGCCCGAGAAAGTAGGCCAGGGTGAAGTTGTTGATAATCGCCGCCGAGACGAAAATCCAGAGGTAGTTTCCCATTATGCGGCCTCCTTCTCGAGTCGCATGGCAGCCTTGAGGGCGCGGTTCTTCTTGACCTGCGCAAAGATTATGAGCAGCACTCCCAGGGTGAGAAATCCGCCCGGGGGCAGGATCATGATGACCCAGGGCTCGAAGTGGCCCGCGAAGAGGTCATAACCGAACAGGGATCCGGATCCAAGGATTTCACGGATGCTGCCCACGGTCAGCAGGGCAAAGGTGAACCCCAGAGACATTCCGAAGGCATCTCCTAAGGCCAGGCCGAGCGGGTTGCGCGACGCAAACGCTTCCTGGCGGCCAAGGATGATGCAGTTGACGACGATCAGCGCGATGAACGCACCCAGTTCTTTGTGAACGGTGGGCAACATGGCCTGGAGGGTCAGGTCGGCAACAGTTACAAAGGTCGCGATGATAACGATAAAGCTGGTAATCCGGACCTGTTTGGGGATCTGGTTCCTCAGCAATCCAACCAGGAAACTGGAACCCACCAGAACGAACGTTGTAGCCGAGCCCATGGCGAGCCCGTTTATTGCCGAATTCGTGACGGCCAGGGCAGGACACAGGCCCAGCAACTGTACGAAAACCGGGTTCTCTTTCCAGAATCCCTTGACCGTCTCGTCGTATAACCTCTCTCGCGTACTCATTTCGATTGCTCCTGTGGGGCCGCGTTAATAGCCGGAAGGTAGCGGAGATTGGCCTGTTCGATAATCTTGGCTACGGCCTTGGACGAAATCGTGGCACCGCTGATCGAGTCGACTTCATTCTGCTTGGTCTTTGTCCCCGATTTCACCGCGACCACCTCTGGTTCCACGGCAAGGTCCTTGAAGTTGTCCAGGAAGTGCTGATCCTTGCTGATCTTGTCGCCAAGTCCCGGAGTCTCCCGACTGTCCAGGACTTCCATTCCAACAATCTTCTGGTCGTGGGGATCAAATCCGTAGATAAGCTTGATGGTGTCCTGGAAACCGGCTCCTTCGGTCGGGATGGCATAGCCGAGCAACTGGTCCTGGTCATTGTAGGCCCCGTAGATCACCTCGCCGGAAGGCAGCGCGTTTCCGCTCGACTCAACGGCAACCAGCTTGCCGTCTTTCAGCTCAAATGCCTTTCGCGTAGTTGATCCCGGGACAACTCGATAGATTGCGGCCTCCAGAGCTTCGGCCTGGTTTCGCTCGATGATCGGCTTGGTGGCCAGGTATACGGTTACCAGGAGCAACCCCGAGATGAATCCGGCCCCCCCGAGGGTCAGAATCAGCCGTGCCGGTCCTGGTCGTTTTGCTGAACTCATTATTCACGCTCCTCTCAAATCAGCGCGTCCAACCTGTGCAACTACTGGAGCGCATCATCATTTCCCTTCGGCTCCGGCCAACTTCTTCTTGGCCCCGCCGAAAATGCGAGGCTGAGTGTAATGATTGATATAAGGGTTCACCGCGTTCATCAAGAGAATCGCGTACATGACACCTTCCGGGAGTCCGCCGAAGAGCCGGATGATCACAACCAGGAATCCGACACCAATCCCGAATATCCAGGCGCCCTTACGGGTAGTCGGAGTCGAGACTGGATCGGTCACCATAAATACCGCGGCAAACAGAATTCCGCCGGAAAACAACATGAACAGAGGACTCGGAAATTTGCTCGGGTTCCAGGCCCAGAAGATTCCACTGAATACGGCGACGGACAAAAGGGTGCTGGCCGGGAGCCGCCAGTCGAAAATTCGCTTGAATCCGAGCCAAAGACCGCACAGGATCAGAATCAGGGCACTCGTCTCGCCAATTGAGCCGCCGATCTTTCCGATAAAAAGCGACACGACATCGGTGAACTCGCTGGAGAATTTGAACAAACCCAGTGGAGTCGCCGCCGACACCGTGTCCGCCGTCGATTGCATGAGCGGAACCGTGAAGATCTTCGCGGGCACGGAGAAGAGCCCCTGAGACGGGGCCGTCCAGCTGGTAATGGCGGTCGGAAACGACGCCTGGAGGAAGGCCCTTCCTACCAGCGCCGGATTGAAAACATTCTGTCCGAGTCCACCCCAGATCAGTTTGCCCAGCCCGATTGCGGCCACTCCGCCGAGAAAGGCCATCCAGAGTGGAAAGCTCGGCGGCAATACCAATCCCAAAAGAACTCCGGTGAGCAACGCGCTGTTGTCGACTAGAGGGCTGGGGTGTTGCCCCCGGGTAAAGATCCACTCGGTAAAGACCGCCCCGGCTGTGGCAGCTGCGACCACGAGCAGAATGCCCAGTCCGAAAAACCAGCACGCAGCCAGGATCACCGGGACCGTCGCCAACAGCACGTCGGCCATGATCCGCGGCGTCGTGGACTGGGCGTGGAGAAAGGGTGAAGTGGAAAGTGTCAGGTCGTGCTTGCGCGCGATACTCATTTCTTCTGTGCCTCTCGAACCGCCGCCTTACCCATCCGAATCCACTGCACCAGCGGGATATTCGACGGGCAGACAAATGAACAGGAAGCGCACTCGAAGCAGTCGAGAACGTGATAATCCTTCAAATCATCGACGCGCTCGAACTTGGCGAGGTGGGCCAACCGTGTTGGATTAAGAAACATGGGACAGGCCTCGAGACAGCGGGCACAGCGAATGCAGGGATATTCCTGGGCGACTGCCTGAAATACTTCGGTCAAGGCCAGAATTCCCGATGTGCCCTTCATTACCGGCACGTCCAGTGTCTTCTGGGCCATTCCCATCATAGGACCACCCATGATCACCTGACGGGTTTCGGCGGACAATCCGCCGCAGTAGTCCACGATCGCCGAGACTGGGGTGCCGAGCGGGACCAGCAGATTTCGCGGGTAGGGGATTCCGGGTCCGGTTACCGTGACTACCCGCTCCAGAAGCGGAATGCCGCGGTCAAACCAGTCGGCCAGGGCCGCCGTCGTCCCGACGTTATTGGTCAAAATTTCGATGTCGAGGGGAATGCCCCCGCTCGGGACCTCTTTCTCGAGAATTGCGTCGATCAGCATCTTCTCGGCGCCTTGGGGATACTTGACCTGGACCACAACGACTTCAATGTTTGACGGGGCAACGGCTTTCAATGCCTCGGCGGCGTCCGGCTTGTTTGACTCGATCCCGATGTAGGCTCGATTGGCACCCAGGTTGTTCATCATGATCTGGGTGCCGCGGATGACCAACTCCGCGCGCTCCACCATAACTCGGTGATCACAGGTCAGATAGGGCTCACACTCACAGCCGTTGATCACCACAAACTCGATCCGGCGCTTCTCG
The DNA here is from genome assembly GCA_963777605.1 of uncultured Acidobacteriota bacterium. Classification (GTDB taxonomy): domain Bacteria; phylum Acidobacteriota; class UBA6911; order RPQK01; family JAPXNP01; genus CAVZRV01. The sequence goes on along the minus strand of CAVZRV010000008.1, from coordinate 249,151 downwards.
GGAAGCGAGAGCTTGACGTGGCTTGGAAAGGCGGCTCCCCCGAGTCCGACCAGCCCGGACATCTGGACCTGCTTGACCAGGTCGCCATTGCTCAGGCCTTCAGGAGCAGGAACCTTGTGAGGAACGACTCTCTGAGAGGAAAAGGGATCGGCCTCGATCACGATCGCAGGCATCATCTTTCCGTTCGGGTGCAGGCGGGGTTCTACCGCCGTCACCGTTCCGGTCACGGGAGCGTGGAGGCAGGTGGAGACGAATCCGCCCGGATTGGCGATCGTCTCCCCCCGGACCACGCGCTGACCCGGCTTCACGATTGCAACCGAAGGCGCACCGATGTGTTGGGAGAGCGGAAGCGTGAACTCCTTCCCGAAGGGAACCCGTTCAATCGGGCGGCCTTCAGTCGAGTCCTTTCTCTCCGGCGGGTGAACCCCGTGACGGAAAGTCTTGGTTGCTGTCTCAGCAGTTACTGCGCTACTCATTAGTGTCATCCGTATGGGTTTTGGAGCCGAACCCGGCCAGAACCAGGAGACGCTCTCGCAATTGTCCGGCGAGCCTGGTATCGGATTCCTGTTCCAGTTGGCTGATGCGCGCTTCGTATCCCGCCTTCGTTTCCTCGAACTCCGCCCGGCTCTGGTCCGTGACTTCCTGCTCGACTTCCGAGCGAAGCCGATCCAGGTGAGGACTGGCGATGCCTCCGATTTCCTGGTAGATCTCCCAAATCGAACTTCGACGTTCGGCGAACGCCGCCAGCCGACGGTCGATCTTCCAGGTGTTGCCGCCAGCATCCTCGTAGGAAGGTACCGTGTCCCGGCGATCTTCTTCCGCCAGTCCAACATATTCCCTCCAGTCGGTGGATGGGACATCCTCGGACAGGGGAACGAAGAACGGTTTGAACCGTTCCTCTTCGAAGGCCCACTGGATCGGATCGCAACCGCCCCAGGGAGAATCTATCCCGGGATTGCCTTCGACAGAGACCCGAAGACCGAACGCACCTTCTGCTGCGGGATTGAAGACGAACAGCGGCTGAACCCTGGCCTGCACGGCCAACCGCGCTCTCTCAATCGTCTTGGAGGGTTCGAAACCCTGTTCCTGCGGAATCGGAACGTGAATGTGGATCACGGCCGGACCGGAGAATTTGATGGCCTCTTCAAGGTTGTTCTCGAGGTGTACCAGCGCTCCAAGTGAACCACTGAGAACGAAGGCCCCCGGGAAACCGAGACCAAACAGGGCCGGTTCCGGGGTTGCCAGATTCACGAAACGGGTGTCGAGGAGAATGAGTTTTACGGGGATCTTGCTCGAAAGCAGGCTGCCCAGGGCTCCAAGGCCCTGCCGCCTCAAGGCACTCTCATCGGCAAACACGAGCAGCGGCGGGCAAGTAGCCCGCTCTTCAGCGGTCAGATCACTCCAGGTCAGGTTTTCCAGGTCGACGAGCCGCCCCGGAAGATCCGAAGGATTCTCCAGGTAGAGGTTCGCACGACGATAGGTACGGACCCGGTCGACATGCTTCAGTGCAGCCGCCTCGGCCAGCCCCACCGCGAGACCTGCGCCTTCCGGAGAAGGTTCAACGACCAGGGGCGCGTTGTAGGGATGGTTGGGGAACCGGCCCGCCCAACGGGCGATTCGATGGCTGACGATAACCACGCTGAACCGCGAACGGCCCAGCCGGTTGGGCCCTTCGGTCAACTGCCAGGCTTCCGTTTCGAGGTCATGCGCGGTCTGCGCGAGTCGAAGAGTCTTGACGGGATCGAGAGAGACCGCCTTTCCAAACGAGGAGAGGCGTTCGCTCAGGTCGCTCAGGCTCACCCGGTGGCGAGGCAGGCTCTCGAGTGCCGACTGGATTGCTTTCGGGTCGGCCTCGGTGAGACCTTTCGCCAATTGTCCCTGCACCTGGTCCCGCAACTGGCCGGCCAGTTTCGATGCTTCGGCCGCCTGGTCGGCGAGCCGTTTCTGGAGCTGGGACTCGACGATTCCACTCACAATCCGGCAGGCCAGCCGTTCGCCCGAACCGGGCTCGCCGAAACTCCCGACGGCTTGGACCTGGGAACTGTGGCGGCTCAGAAAACGGGCGGCCAGCTGGCCGAGTTCCAGGTCGGCCTCCACCTTCTCGATGACGTTACCCGGAGTATCCGGAAGATTCTCCCAGACTTTCCATCCTTCCCGGGCATCCTCCTTCACCGTTCCGGCCCGGTCCATCGCCAGCAGGGCCGATTCGGGACAGCTCATGATGCAGAGCTGGCATCCCTGGCAGGCGTCCGGGTTAAAGGCCAAAATGAGAATCTGGCCGCTACCTTTGGCTTTCCGACTCCAGCTTGGAATAGAGCGGCTCGGTGACTACCGGAGACAGGCGGTGGGCCATCTCTGCAGTCGCCTGGAAGGCGGCTTTGTACTGGGGCATTTCTCCATCCGGCACCGAAATTTTGCCGATCACCGATGCGAAGGCCTCCAGCCAGATTTCCTCAGGGACCGTCTTCAGGTTGCGCTCGCGAATCAGCACTGCGACGCGGGCCGCAATGGGACGGTGGGCGCGCTTGAGGGCGGCCGCCACTTTCCCTTCAACCCCCGTCTGATCCGCCGCCACATCCAGGTAGTCCTGCAGGCTCAGCAGGGTGGCACCAATCGCGGAATCGGGGCAGACCGGCCAGCAGTGACCGCAACCGGTACACTTCTCGGGGTCGAGAACCGGCATAGATGGCAGCGCCGTTCCCCGCGGGCGCGCCAGTGCCGCAGTGTACGGTGGAACAGCGTCCGCGGTAACCAGGGGATCTGGAAAATTCTCGGAAATCCCGCCCCGTTTCGGCTGCATGACCTCACCCCAGAACCGGGGCAGGTTGCTGTAACTCGAACCGGCGTCCCCGGCCCGACGGACGAGCTTCGGAACGTCATCCGGGTCGCCCGCTGGGTCTTCCAGGTTCTTCCATTCAATCTCGGGGAACGGGAGATCCACCGAGCCCGAGATGATTGCGCCGGCCGCCGCCGCCAACTGGTCGAAGCCCGTCTCCACCTTGTACATTTTCAATTTCAGGCGCCGCACCTCTGATCTCCAGAAATCGGGCATCAGATGCCAAACTTCCTGGGCCGCACGGTCGGATTCAACAACGATCGTGGCGCCTGCTCCGAGATCCGCGAGAGGGTTGTGGATCAGGTCGAGGCCGAGGCGTCCCAGAAGCAGCACGTCTACGCCTGCTCCCGCCTCGGCAATCGGAATTTCGTCGGGCCCCATCGAAACACGAACCGAGAGGATGCCCGGTTCCGGATACCAGCCGAAACCCCTGATCTTGGCGCGCGCCACGTCGGAGCAACGATCAACGAGTTGCCGGATGACGTCGGATGGTTCCAGACTGGAGGAACCCACCCACTGAACCGTCTTCAGTTCCTGGGCGCTTAGCTTTTCTACGCCGTGGCCGGTAATCGTGTTCTGGGTCAGTTCGGGATAATCGCTCGCTACGGACTTCACCAGGCTTTCCCGCTTGGGGTAGTCGCCGATCTTCGAGGGCCCGGAAACGATCCCCAGCCAGACTTTGGAGCGCGGCTTCTTTTCCTTCAGCTCCATGGTCAAATCAACGACCTGGCCGGCCGAAAGCGGTTGGCCGTGAAGCCCAAAGCTGGCCGAAATCCAGGTCGCGTTGCCACTTTGGGCGCCCGCCGCCGAGCGAACCTCCCGCATCAGGCTCCCCTGGTCGGAAAGCACCACCGAGGAACACTCGAGTACGGCAATGCCCCGCTTCCCACGCAGTGCCTGGGCGAGTTGGGCCGACGGGAAGGGACGCAGCCAGGTCAAGCCGAGGACGCCAACCGACAGCCCCTTGCTCTGTCTCAGGTAGGAGGCGGCCGCCCGAGCGGTTTCGTAAGAGCTGCCCTGGGTGACGAGCACGAAATCGGCCCGATCAACCTCGTCCTGTTCCAGGAAGGTGAGGGGACGACCGGTCAATTTCGAGAGCCGCTCCATGCCCTCGTCGAGCAATTCGGGCAGGTGCCCGGCAAAGAAGGCCTGTCTGCCGACCGCGGCGCTGGCCGCGTCGTTGGACCCCTGGAGAGAGCCGAAGGAAACCGGCCGGTCCACGTCGAACCAACCGGGGACACCCGGTCGCTCTGGTCCGAACAACAACAGTTGCGCCGGATTGGGTGCCGCGAGCGAGGCATCGGGCGCACCGAGGAACTCCCGAATGGAATCGATCGTCGGGAACGCGGCCATCTCGGCGACACGGCGGTCGAAGGCCAGGAGCCCGGGGATCAACGTCCGCTCGGCAACCCAGTGGAACAGAAAGGTGAGGTCGATGGCTTGCTGGACCGTCTGGGGCATTGCCTGGAAAAGGCCCAGGTCCGCGGCCCCGTGGTAGCCGGCATGATTGCTGCCGGGGCCAAAACCCTCACGAAAGGCAGCGTGCAACACCAAAGGGACATAGCGGCTCGCGATCGATTGGAGCTGGGCATAACCCTCGGAAAGGTGGTCACCGGGAAGAAAGACCGAAGATCGGAGCCCACTCATGGTCATACCGGCACCAGCGGCAATCCCCTCAGCCACGCCGGGAAGATCGACGCTCACTACCTGTCGGCCAAAAGCATTGGTCGAGGAGAATCCGTTGGAGGTCTCCTGGAATCCCGGAGACTCTTCTCCGGAGCAATGCGCGATCATGTCGCAGATCATGGCCTCGGCCAGAGCTACAGCTTCCTGAACCTCCAGAAGTTCCGTTTTTGCGGTCTTTTTCCCCTGGTCGGCTGCACCGGCACCCAACAACTTTCTTAAACGCTCGAACCGGAGTTTGGATATGAGATTACGCACGGATTCGCTCCCTACTGATTTGAACTAGAGGTTCGGAAAACTGCTCGCCCTCAATCCACGTAATGGCACCTGTCGGGCATCGCCAGGTGGATCTCTGCGTCGGCTTCTCCTCGCGGTCGTAGTGAATCACCGGCAATCCATTTACGATCTCGATGACTCCTGCCGGCGCGTCGGCCGCACAACGACCGCAAGCGTCACAGGCGACCGGGCAGCGCGACCGGGCGGCTTCGCCGGTCAGCGGTGAATTGCACTGTACGAACGGATTGTGAGACATGGGGACGACAGTGAAAAGGTCGAGGGGGCAGGCGCCCACGCAGTCGCCGCAAGCAGTGCAAAGATTCGGATCGACCTGCGGAAGCCCTTCCCAGTTCATGTGAATCGCATCGAATGTGCAGGCGGTTTCACAGTCGCCCAGTCCCAGGCAGCCCCATGTACAGGCACGTCCTCCGCCGTCAACCACGACGGCACCCCTGCAGGACGAAATGCCGTTGTACGCTGCCAGATCGGCAACCAGGCCCTCTCCGCCCGCACATTTGAGCCGTGCGACACGCTTCTCTTCACCGCCGACATCAACGCCCAGAAACCCGGCGATCTGGACGAGGGCTTCTTCCGTGCTGACCGTACACTTGCCAGGAGCGACTTCCCCCCTGACAAGACGTCCGGCGAAAGCCTGGCAACCGGGCTCGCCGCATGCCCCACAGTTGTTTCCCGGGAGCATGCCTTCCACCTGTTCGAGCCTCGGATCTTCTTCGACTCGGAGGAGATGGTCTGCGGTGGCCAGAATGGAAGCGAAGACCACACCCAGACCGGTCATAATGATTGCAGCCGTAATCACTGGTTCCACTTTTATTCGCTCCTGGCTTTTCTACTGAAAAGCTTTGGCTCGTTCCACGAGCTCAGGCGTCGCGGTTTTGTCACCGGGACGAGGCAGTCCCGGGTGAATGCAACTCGCCGGACACGATTCCGCCGCCCGAACCAGTTCCGAAAACGTGCCCTGCGACGGATCCACGATGTACGCCTGACGGTCACTGTTGTAGCCGAACATTCGTGAGTTGAGGTTGATGCAGTCGTTGCAGCTCGTGCACAAAAAGGAATCGATATAGGGCTCGGCGGAAAGCTCTTCTTCTTCCGGTTCCGGTTCAGCCGCCGGAGCCGCGGGCTCAGATTGTTCCTCCGCCTGGGGGGCCGCCGAAGTCGATTCGGTGGACGGCATTGCTACGGCCGGTCGGGCAACTGTGTCAACAGCCGCACCGCGTACAAGCGCATCGGGGTTGGAAAGTGCGGAGACCAACTTGTCGACCGCTTCCGTCGCCCCTTCCCGGCGTGCTGCCTTGACGGCGGCATCCTGTTCGACTTGCGCCCTTCGAGCTGATTCTTCCAGAGCAGTGTTGACCGCCCGCTCCACGTAAACATTGCGCAGGCCGGCCAGCTCCTGGAGAATTCTCCACGCACGGGAGCGATCCCGGCATCCAGCCAACAGGTCCCGGGTGATGACGGCGCGACGAACTTTCTCACCTTTGTCCGCCAGTACCCATATGAAGGGGACTGCGCCTTCGGGCAGTTCGTCGAGGCGATCGAGATATTCCGCAACCGGAATTAGCCGGTCGGACTCAATTTCGTGGGGAAGAACGTAGAACTGGCTCCGGAGTCGACTGTCGAGGGCCGCAAAGTGGGCGAAGGTGATCGACTCTGCAACCGACTGTTCAGACCCATTGGCATCCTGGCACTCGAACTCGGTGACTACCCAGGCGCTCTCGGGATTGAGGTTGCCGTCGACCGAGAAGCGGTCCGCCCAGGAATCGCCCTTCCACGGGTCATAGCTGTAAAAAGGTACCGTACGCGACAGCCAGGCGGCAAGCCAACCTGACCAGGCTCGCGCCGAATCCGAAGGGGCACTGGCAAATTCGAGCACCAGGACTCCCGGACCGGGTGCCCGCATCATGCGGCCGAGGCCGGCAAGCAGGTGATCGGGACGGCAGACCGACGACTGCAGCACGAACGCTTCACGGTGAGCCAGGCCGAGGTAGCCAGGATCCGGAAGAACACCCCTCAACTGCTTCAGCAGGTCGTCATCCGACCACTCGGCCCCGTCGATCAGGACCGCCACGTGAATGGGCATGCCGGACTGAAGCAGTCGATGGAACCCGGGAAGGGTCCGACGGGGCAGTCCGGTAATCTTTTCCACGACCAGAATGCTCGGCAGCAGGAGCACTTCATCTTCGTTCAGTGCCTCCCAGGTGAAGCCTTCCAGAATCCGCTGGTGGACCTCCGGATTGAATTCCCCCGAAAGTTCCAGATTCCCCACGCGAACCGCCTTCATGGCTTCGATAACCTTGGCGGCCAGACCGTCGAACAGGCCCAGGGCGGCATCGAATGGATCTTCAGACCTCACCGTCACTACTCCGGCAAGTTCGTGTTCCAGGGAACCCGATTGAAAAACGTACAGGTCCGGGGTCTGGGCGGACTCTTCAATGAATCGGCGAAGGCTGGCACAAACCCCGGCGACCCGCTCTCGCCGTTCCGGCGTAAGCCCCTGGGACCCTTGCGCAGGGGGAATGATTCCCGAGAGGCGCCCTGCATTGATGAACAGGGTCCCCTCGAACCCGAGCGAGGACTGAATTGCGGGTGCGGTGCGCGATTCCGGCTTGAGCTTGTCGTCAGCGAGAAGGAGCGCTTCCAGATCGTTCAGAAGCCTTTCGACCTGCAAGAGCAGCCGGTTGCGCACCGCGCTGCGCTCCCGTGTGAGGCTCCAATGGTAGAGGCCGGCCCAGGTGTCGCCATCAACACCGACCACCGAACCTTTCGCGGGCAAGCTCTCTTCAACCGTTTTCAGTTCTCCCGAGAGTTGTACCTTCCCGGCAGCGCTCACATCAATCCGGGCCTCAAGTCCCTTTACGGCCTGGCGCAGCCGATCCATCGAAAGAGAACCGCCATCGGGAATCTCCGACGTCAGTCCAGCCAGCACATCCGGCAACACTCTTCCCAGCACGGTGGTGGCTGCCGAACTGCCCAGCGCCTCCGAGAATAACTCCGCGAGTGATCTCGGCCGGTCCTCCGCAGAGGGAGCGGGAAGGTAGAACGGAAACACGGTATGGGATTCGCCGAGAGACTCGGCACGAACTGCCGCCGGAATCATGGGACTGACCTGGGGAGCAGCTACGGAATCTCCCGGCTTCGTGCCGGCAAGGTGAAATTCCACCAGTCGGCGGAGGAGCGTCGTCGCCGCTTCAGCATCCTCACGCGGCCGTTCCATTCCGGGAAGCCCGGCACCGGTCCTGAAGTCGATTTCTTGACCGGCGCTGGAATCAAGCACACCCGGGTCCAGTTGGTGAAGGGAAAAAACCGGGCTCTGGCCGGTGACCGAAATCATTTGGGCGGAGGCCATCGCAGACACGAGCGCCCGGGACAAGAGCCGGCACTCCGAACCATTCTCCTGCGAAACATTGATCCACCAGAGCCGAAGGTTGCCCTGCTCGATCTGGGTGCGTATCGACCTGGGCAGATTCCTCCAGGAGGAAGAAGCTTCCAGGTTCTGTCCGGCCACCAGAATGACCCCGCCACCGCGGCGGATCATTTCGAAGTCCGGGGCTGAGTCCGCCAATTGGTCTTCGAACAAAACTACCAGATCGAGTTCACGTCCCGCAGAGTCTTTGCCTGCCCGCAGCGCGGTCCAGCCGCGTGACCCGTCAACGGCGAGATCGCCGGGTTGGAGACCCAGTGCAGTCCACAACGTCGCGCCGGTCCTCAGGAGGATCTTGCGGGCCCGGGATCCCGATGGATGCACTGCAATCGCCAGGGAGGGAACTTCCCTCTTGGCCGGTGCCGCCGCCAAAGCTTTGCGTTGCTCCTGCGGAAGCTTCTCCGAAAGCAGTCCAGCCAAGCCCTCAGCCGAACCGGGAAGATCTTCAAGCAACACCGTCTTCACCGGAGTAACGCCCAGTTCATTCAACTCGTTGGAAAACCAGAGGTGGAGAGGAGACTCCTCCGCCGCGACAAAAATCACGGACTCCGCACCTTTAAGAGCAGTCTTGAGATCTTCAGCCGGAAACGGCCGACACTGGTTTACCGTGATCGCGCGAATCGAAACACCCGGGAGTTCAGCCAGTTCATCGCAGTAGGCACTGCCGGCACCCAGGCTTACAACACAGACCGGAGAGTCCGTCGTGCCCGAGCACCGGACTGCCGAGGTGCGGCTCCCCACGATGCTTCGAACCGTTTCAAACGCGGCAGCAACCGCCGCGGCCAAATCGCCCGACGGTGAGGGATCGGCGCCGGACTCGGCAAGGAGTTTGTCGAGTTGCCCAGTTTCTGGAAGTCGAGCGAGACCCAAGGTGTCAGCCGTCCCGGGTGCGATGACGTGCTCGACACGAATACCCAGGGTTTGGGCCACCCTCCTGGCCACGATGCAGTTTTCGAGAGCCGCCTGGTGCGATCCGGATACGAGGACCAAGCCGGCATCTTCCGCGACGCCAGCGAACGACGGACTGTGAATGACTACGGGAGTCGGCTTCGAGGGGCCATTTGGACACCGGCATTCCGCAGTGCGGATACCCGCCGACCTGAGTCCGGAAAGTGACCGTCCCAACGCATAGGCGGGACTCCCCACCCCAGACTCGCCGCAGATAGCCCGCTCGAGTTCTTCAACGCACTCCAAAGCGGAAGCAAGCACTTCTCCCGACGCGATTTCGGGCGTTCTTCTCAACTGAGATGCCTCCCGGGCAGACGTCCTGCCCATAATGTTTTCCATTGTGACGCTCGGCCGAACCCCCAGCGGCTAGACCATGAATCGATCGAGGGCCTTGTCGATCGCTTCGATCTTCTTCACCGGGCTCATCCCCAGCCCCTGACAAGTCACCTCGTCGTATCGCTGTGCATGGCGATTCAAGTAGATCAGGCCGACCGGGAACGCCTCGTTCGGCTCCTCGGCGATATCGCGCGCTTCGGACAAATTGGCGGGATCGTGCACCATCTGATTCTTGAATGTCTTCGCCACCTGATCCGGAACGTTGATTCCGTCGGGGTGCTGGAGGTACAGGATGCGAGAGGTGTCGTGCTGTGCCTCTGCAAACACGTGGGATGTGTAATGGGGACAGCGCTGGAGAACACGGACAAAAGCTGTTCCCTTGTGCTCCCTTGCTGCCTTGATCGTCTCGTACAGATGAGGCGGGTTCCAGTCCACCGTCTGAGCGACGAAGGACGCGTTACTGATTCCCAGAACGACAGAGATCGGGTTCAAGGGAACGAAAAATGATCCTTTCGGGTGGGTGTTGGACCGCTCGGAAGTACGAGTCGTCGGAGAGGTCTGGGCTTTAGTCAACCCGTAGATGTTGTTATCCAGGAGCAGGACCGTCAGGTTCATGTTGTAACGGATCGCATGAATCCAGTGAGCGGTTCCAATAGCGCAACAGTCACCGTCGCCCGTGATCACGAAGATCTCCAGGTCGGGCCGCCGGCTCTTGATTCCGGTTGCCACCGGCAGAGCTCTTCCGTGCAACCCGTGAAAGCCGTAGGTCTTCATGTAGTGCGGGAACCGGCTCGAGCAGCCGATCCCGGAAACGACCACGGTACGCTCCGGAAGCAGTTGCTGGTCGCGCGCAACCCGCTGCACCGCGTTCAGTACCGCATGGTCTCCACATCCCGGACACCAACGCGCTTCCGCTCCCTGGTAGTCTTCCAGAACACAAACCCTTGGCTGTTTTTCAAGAACCCAATCCTTCTTGAGTCCGTACATCAATCCAGTCCCTTCTTCGCCGAAGACAGCCGCTTTCGAATCTCTTCCTCGATCCGGCCCGGAGGAAGTGGGCTGCCCGGTACTTTCGACCAGCAATCGACATCCACCAGGGTCGCGTCTCGCAATATCCTTGCCAGTTGTGACCGGCGTCTGTTCTCCTCGGTAATGTAAACTCCATCGACATCGTCGGAGTAGTTAATCTCAATCGTCAGCACCCGTTTGAACCGCCGGAAGATCTCCCTGAGACCCGGTTCGAGAGGCGAAAGGAAACGCAAATGCACGTGCGAGACATTTCCTCCGTCATTTCGAACCCGTTCTACTGCCTCCCGGGCGGCGCCGAGAGTTGACCCCCAGGTCACCAGGAGCAAATCGCCTTCCTGGTCGCCATAGACTTCGGGCGGGTTCAGACTCTTGTGCAAAGCCGCCAGTTTGCGGCTCCGCATCGCCATTGCCCGCTGGTTGATCCCAGACTCGTACGCAACCTTGCTCCGCTCATCGTGAGCCAGACCCGTCAGGACATACTCTCCACCTCGCTGTCCAGGAAGAGGCCGGCTGGAGAGACCGGTTTCCTGGTCCCACGCATAAGGAACAATCTCCTTGTCCCAGGCAGACTGGTCAATCGGCGCTGAAAGCCACTCTTCCTTCACCTTCGGGCGGGCGAAGGGTTGCTGACCGGTCGCCAGGTTCGTGTCGGTCAGAACCATGACCGGACCGCGAAAGTCCTCGGCGAGCTTGCGGGCAGTGACAATGAAGTGAAAGCACTCTTCGATCGTCGCCGGGGCCATCACGATTTTCGGGCTGTCGCCTGGAGAGGCGAAGAGCACCGCCAGCAGGTCTCCCTGCTCAATCTTGGTCGGCAACCCGGTTGACGGGCCTCCCCTCTGAACCACCACGACCACCAGGGGGACTTCAGCCATCACGGCCAGCCCCAAAAACTCGGTCTTCAGTGCGAGGCCTGGGCCCGAGGTGATGGTCACTGCGGTTTTTCCGGCGTAGGATGCGCCGATTGCGAAGCCTATTGCGGCGATTTCGTCTTCGGCCTGATGGACGAATCCACCAACCGTGTTGAACACTGCCGAGAGGTAATGGGAAGCGGAGGTGGCCGGCGTGATGGGGTACATGGCGCAAAGTTCCATCCCGGCCGCCATGACACCCAGCCCGACAGCCTGGTTTCCGTTCATGACCACCATCGGCGTAGAAGGCATTTCAGGAGGGACGCTGAAACGAACTGTCATGAATTCCTGCGCCCACTGGTAGCCTGATTCGAGGATCTCCAGGTTGACGTTGATCACCTGCTCGCCCTTGCGCGTGAATTTCTTACGGACCTCGCTGCGAGCGATATCCATGTCGCAGTTGTACAGGCAGCAGAGCAACCCCAACGCCCACATGTTCTTCCCCTTTCGGGGATCGTCGGTGAAATTGAGGGTCTCTTCGTGGAGAGGAATCTCGATGACGATGTAACCCTTCTCCTCGAAGTCCTTAAAGGCATCGGCGTATGCTCGCTGCACAGCCTCAGAGGGATCGTTCTTCCAGACCTGATCCAGGAAAACAATCGTCCCGGGGCGAAGCGCACCGACGTCGATTCGACTGTAAAGCACCTGTTCGTTAAAGGCGATGACCACGTCGGCTTCATCGCCGGCATTGGTCACCATCTTGGCACCAACACGAATTCGGTTCCCCGACGCTCCGGCCCGCGACCGATAGGGAGGCTCGATTTCGGCAGGTATGATTTCAACGGTCCAGACGCCGTTCCCCATTTTTGCGCAAATGGTCCCGAACATCTGGCCGCAAGTTTGCGCACCCTCGCCGGAGTCGCTGACGATCTCGATGATCTGCTCTTTGACTCGTCTGGTCTCAATCTGACCAGAGGATGCACCGGATGACTCAATTAGGTTGCTGGTTGAATTCATTGGCAAAGACTCCGCTGAGGCAACAGCGGCTTTCGCTCCAAGTTTAGCCCCACGACAAAAATCAACTGTTCCCTGGAAAAACTACGTGTCAATAACTAAAGCGCTAATCTGACTAAGCGTGCGTGTGGAAAACGCAACATCCATTCCAGTTCAGAATCTCCACACTTCTCTGATACGAGTTACCCCAAACGGTTGCAGATCTCAGCAGTCGGGCCAGCCATGCGGGTTCTCAAAGAGCTTCTGATCGAAGCGTTTCAGGTGGCGAGCATCCCATACTGAGGAGAAATCCCGGTTTCGTCTCCGATCGTCCTCTCCTCAGCCGAACCCTGCATAAACCGGCAATCTAGGGGCAATTGCCCCATCCTTTTGGGTTCATAGACGCAGGAATTGCTATTTGCCGGGGAAGCGCCGATAATCTGCCTGAGATCGACGAATACCCAATTTCCGTTCTGAGGAGACTCCTTTATGACTAAGCGGTTCTACCGGGTCTGGCTGACGGTTGAGCAGGTCGACGAAGAGAGCAACCAGGATACAAAGGTCATGGAGCAGGTCGAACTGGCCGCTTTTCACAGCCTGGAAGAGGCCTTGACCTATCGGTACGAACTCTCCCAGAAATATTCCCCTCGCGTTACCGGAGAGGACGACGTCATCGGCCAGATGACCACTCCGGAGACCCTCACTGCCGGGGATTGATCATTCCGGGTTGACACACCGGACTGCCTTCCAGTGTCCCAGGAAGTCAATTCTCTCCAGCGTTTCAATCTCCAGGCCGCACTGCGCCATCAAGGTATGGGCTTCCAGGTCGGTCCGGAAGCCAATCCGGTAAAACAGCGGTGACAGGATTTTCTCAAAGAAACCGATCACCGGATTCTCGGTTCGGAAATGGTTGAGGAAGACCAGGTGTCCACCGGGCCGGCACACCCGCCTCATCTCATGGATCACCTTGATCGGGTCGGGCACGGTCGAAATGAAGTACGCCGCCAACACACGATCGAAGGAGTTGTCTTCAAACTCCAGGTGGGTAGCATCCATCTTGAGAAGCTTCACATTCTGGGTGAGATCTTCCGCTTCCAGTCGCTTGGCTGCGTACTGGAGCATCTTCTCCGACAGATCGATCCCGGTGATCTGGATATTTCGCGGGAGTCTCGGCAAGGAAAGGCCCGTGCCCACTCCGACCTCAAGCAACTCCATACCGGGCCCCAGATCGAGCAGGAGCGGAGCCACTTCTCGACCGCTGTCGAAGAACGGTCCGAAGATCAGGTCGTAAAAACGAGAATAGCGATTATAAACCTTCTCGACGTGTTCTACACCAACGCCCAAGAGCAGCCTCCTCCCACTTCGGAACCCCTAAACGTTCCGATTCTAACACCAATATAGGGGCAAAGATACCGAACGATCCTGCGGGATTGCAAAAAGATCCGGCGTCAACTGATCTCGATCATCTGGTGTCCTTTGAGCCGCGGAAGCCGGAAATTGATCCGTCCCTGGATGACTTCGAACGGAAGGTCCTGGTCCGCCGGCACCGATCGAACCCGGGTTGGTTTCAGGTCAGCCCTGAGGGAGATTCCGATCTCGTAGACAGGAAGCACATCCTCAATGATGTCGAAATCCTCCCCGCGGCGTTCCGGGATGTAGTTGAGGAGGTGAATCACCCGGCGCTGCTGCTCCGGCTGCTCGGTGACGGTCGCGATCATCGTCGTCGGTCCACTCGCCCGGAGCAGGGGTTCCCGCACGACCAGGTTCAGAGCATTGAGCACCAACTGGCGGCACCATCTGGGCGCATTCCGGTCGTACTGGGAGAAGACGGGGTGAGAAAAGTAGATACAACGCCCCTTGCGAATCGCCGCCGGCCGGCCTTTTCGCCCCGACGACGGCGTCTGCCGGTGGGAGCAGAAGTGACGCCAGGTCCGGTCGAAATAGGGTTCAATCTTGAACATGAGAATCTCGGTCCCTCCCATGGGAGCGACGTCGAGTCCCCGGATGTACATGACGTGCTCAACCGCAGGCAGGCCATCCCCAAGGGGGCCGGACGGCAGGACGTACTCCGCGTAGTCGTGGCGCGGGTAGTAGCGGCCGCGGGCGAGATTGCCATCGCTGTCCCGGGGACCGTCGCTGACTTTCTGAACGCCCAGTGACTTCAACGCGAAATCGGCTTTGTCCGGAGAGAGCCCCGACTCAAAGGATGCCAGCAGCGCCCCGCCCAGCTCCACGAACTCCTCCAGTTTTTCGGTGAGGGCTGCATCGCAGGGGATCACATCGGGAAGAATCAGCAGCTTGTAGGGGGTCAGATCACTCCGGGAATCGACCACGTCGAACTGCTGACGGCCTTCCTGAAGAATGCGAACCGCTCCAAGGGCTGCCGATGGAAGTCGCCCGCCGACAAACTCTTCCGGAGACAGAACCGCGATTTCGGTCACCGGTTTGGCCCCCGCACACCAGGGTTCCTTTTCAGCCACTTCCCCGTAGACCGACCCGATCAAGTCATAAGTCGCCGGGTCGAGCCGGCCCGAAGGATGGAGCTGATCGCCGATCGAGCAGTACGCCCCGAGGGCCAGCATCGAAAAACACTCAAACTGGAGAGCCGCAGAGTTCTTGTAGGAATGGAAGTCTCCCCAGGAGGTGTGAAACTTCCCGGTCATTCCGAGAATGCTTTTTCCGAGGGTCCGAGCATAGCGAGCGGTCAGGGGAAAGTGCAGGTATCCCCAACTCCCACTGGGCAGGGACTCCAGTTCGAAGTGGGTGTAAGAATCGGCACTTCCACGAATGTAAGGGCCCACGTGTCCCGCGTTGTAAAAAATTGTGCAGTCACTACTGAATCCGCGAATGAGATCGGTCATCTCTTCCTTGAAGCCATTGACGGTGAGTTCTGCGAAGTGGCTGCGGTCTGCCGGGTTGGAGGGATCCATTCCCGCTTCAAACATCCGTTTCCGGCAATAAGGACAGGAACACTCTCGTTCCTGGACGATATCGAGAAACAACCCATCGACCGGAACCTGGCCGAAAATCTCCCGGATGTGTTGTCTGAGGAACTCCCGATAAGGGGAATTCACACAAAGAAAACGATAGAAACCGGCCTCGTAGATGGGAGTTCCGATCGGTCTCCCTTCTCCATCGAGGATCAACCACTCTGGGTGGGCCTGAGCTGTGAAGTGGTCCCACTGGATGGTCGTGTAGATCGGTACCCGGATCCCTCTTTTGTGACAGGCCTCGATCTGGCGGGGCAAAAGGGCCTTATCCATGTGAGGATGGCGCCTTTCCGGGAAAAGGCCGGTGTCATAGTAGATGTAGCCGTGGTGGCCACGTCCGAAGCAGGTGATCGAGTCTACGTGGGCTGATGCCAGGGTATCGGCAAACTCCTCTGGGTCAAACGCCGCTCCGATTCCCTCGATCAACTCGCTGGTGTGGAAATCGAGATGGACCTGTCTAAATCTCAAATCAGAGGTTCCCGCGCCCTTCGAACCGGGACCGTTCCCCCGGGCCTGTGAAACCGGGCCAAAGGCCAAGCCGATTGTTGCCCCTCCGGCGGAAGTTGCCTTGACGAAATCACGACGATTGATCAAACCCATTTCCTGTCCCCTCAGTTGCCTGCAGTTTCAGTTTCCCGCACAGAACGTTGCCCACCGGACCGCCGGCCTCGCACGATTCTCACGCCAGCTTGTAAGGCGAACGGCATTTCTCCGCAAAGCCTCCTGGAGCCGGGGTCGTCACGAACTCGCAGTCCCGTTGTCATTAGACTATGCGCCGACTCAGGAATCCATAAGCTTTCGGCCGCTTCCCTGGTTGACTCCGGGCCGGCTCGAGCGTCGAAGAGCGGACTTGCGCCACTTGCCAACTGTGAACAAAACTGGTGCTTCCGCGTAATGTTGAACGCCGGAGTCATAAATGAATATTGTCGAACTGAACAGGGTGACCAAGACCTTCGGGGACGTGACCGCCGTCGATGACCTTTCGCTGGTAGTGCCGGAGGGTTCCGTCTACGGATTCATCGGACCAAACGGCTCGGGCAAAACGACCACGCTCCGAATGATCATGAATATCTACTACCCGGATCGAGGATCGATTCGCGTTTTTCAGCAGTCCCCCGGGACCTCGCCCTCCGATTACATTGGTTACCTTCCCGAGGAAAGGGGCCTTTATCGGAAGATGAAGGTCCGCGATCTCCTGCTCTTTTTCGGGCACCTGAAGAATGGCGAGAACGTTTCCCGTGAAGTGGATTACTGGCTCGATCGGCTTGGGCTCGCCAAGTGGGCCTCCCGGAAAGTAGAGGCGCTGAGCAAGGGCATGAGCCAGAAGGTCCAATTTATTGCCACGGTCGTCGCCCGTCCGAGGCTGCTCATTCTGGATGAACCATTCTCCGGACTGGACCCGGTCAACGCGGAAACCTTGCGGGAAGCCATCCTTGATCTGAGGCGTTCTGGCACGACGGTCATCTTCAGCACCCACGACATGAATGTCGCCGAACGCCTTTGTGATTTCATCTTCATGATTTTCAAAGGGGAAAAGGTGCTGGACGGAACGCTCGAGAACATCCAGGCCAGCTATGGCGTCGATACCGTGCGGGTCGCGTGTGACGGCGGAACGGATTTGCTTCGCGGAATGCCCGAGGTCGAACGAGTCCGGGATTACGGCCAGGTCCAGGAAGTTCGCCTCTTGGCCGGGGCCGACCCCCAGGACATCCTGGTCCGGCTCGTACCGAAGGCCCGCGTGCGAAGGTTCGAAGTCGTACACCCGTCGCTTCACGACATTTTTGTCCGGATCGCCGGCGAGCCATCAGGGGAGGAAGTCAATGGAACGGGCGCTTAAGATCGCACGCCGGGAGTACCTTGCCGCCGTTAAGACGAAGGGCTTCATTATTGGTTTGCTGTTGGCTCCGATTCTGATGGGAGGCAGTTTTATCGTAATGGCCCTGTTCGAAGACCAGGTGGACCTGAGCGATGAGAAGATTGTCATTGTCGACTACACGGGACAGCTGGCCGATTCTCTCATCGCAGCCGCGGAGAAGCGGAACCAGAACGAGATCTTTGACGAAGAAAGCGGCGCCCAGGTCCGACCCCGTTACATCCTCGAGCAGATTGACCCCGCCGGCCGCGACCGGGATCAGTTGAGGCTGGAGTTGAGCAACCAGGTCCGGCACCGGGAGTTGCATGCCTTCCTGGAATTGCCGACCGGCCTGCTGACGGCGGATCCCGGCCGGGATGTCGAACGGCCCCGTTACTTCGCATCCAACCCCGCTCTTGACAACACCCGCAACTGGTTCAACCAGCGAATAAATCGAGAGGTCAGGAAAGCGCGACTGGCTTCTCTCGGAGTGGACGAGAAAGACCTGGACTACCTGTTCGCCTGGTACGACGTTCAGCCGACCGATCTCGTTTCTCAAGGCAGGGACGGCACTGTTGGGCCTGCGACAGAAACCAGTGAAGGACGTGCCATCGGAGTTCCGATGGGGATCACTTTCCTCATGTTCATGATGGTGATGATGGGGGCAGTTCCTTTGCTCAATGCAGTCATGGAGGAGAAGACCCAGGGCATCGCGGAGGTCATGCTGGGTTCGGTAGGCCCATTCGAATTCATGATGGGAAAGGTCCTTGGCGGAGTTAGTGTTTCGCTGACCGCTTCGACGGTCTACATTGCCGCAGGAGTGCTGGCGCTTTCCAACCTCGGCTTTGCCGGACTCATCCCTTTCCGGGTTTTCCCCTGGTTCCTGGTATTCATGGTGCTGGCAATCTTGATGATGGGTTCGATCCTGGCCTCCCTCGGTGCTGCCTGCAGCGACGCCAAGGATGCCCAGAACCTGACCATGCCAGGGATGTTCCCGGTGATGATCCCCATGCTCCTGCTGGTCCCTGTCATGCAGGAGCCGAACAGTGCTTTCTCGACCTGGATGTCGTTCATACCGCCGTTCACTCCCATGCTGATGACGATGCGCCTCAGCACGGCCGGGAACATTCCAGGGTGGCAACCCTGGGTGGGCTTGATCGGTGTCCTGCTGATGACCTCACTGGCGGTGTGGGCCGGGGGAAGGATCTTTCGTGTCGGCATCCTGATGCAGGGTCAACCGCCTCGGATCCGCACAATCCTGCGATGGGCCCTCCGGGGCTGAACCGTTTTTTCTTTGACCTTGGGCACGATTTCGTTTACTTTCCCGCGCAGGGAAACTTCCGTTTTTGGTTGAGTTTTGTGGGAAATGCTCGAGCCGGCTTGTTTGCCGCCCGAGGCAAGTATGGCCGACGCTCGAAACGGGTTGTGTGGGGTGTTTTTGTCTTTGGGGGGGTGGCAACCGGATGCCCCCCTGAACTTGGAGAGTGTGGAGGGTTCATGCTAAGGAGTTGGTTTCTTGCAGGGCTTCTGGCTTTTGTGACGGTCGTGGGTGGTTACGCCCAGTCCCAGTCGAACACGGCGAATCTCCGGGGCGTCGTGCAGGACCCCTCGGGCGCAGTCGTGCCGGGAGTCTCGGTTACGACGACCAATGTAGCGACCGGACTCGAACGTAATTCCGTAACTGATGATGAGGGAAATTTCCAACTTCTCCTGCTCCCTCCCGGCGAGTACGAGGTCAGGGCCGAGATGCCGGGGTTTGGCACCAAAGTAGTCCAGGGAATCAAGTTAACGGTCGGGCAGTACGCCGAAATCGTCATCGACCTGGTCGTTTCCACCCAGGACACTGCGATCACGGTCTCCGGCAGCACCGAGATAGTCGAGCGCCAGAAGACGGTGCAGGCCTCCACGATCGAGGAACAACAGATCGAGAACCTTCCGATCAACGGACGGAGTTACCTTGACTTCTCCTTGCTCACGCCGGGTTCGACCACCAAGAACTCCCTGGTGAATTTCTCGGCGCCACAGACACCCTCCTCGGGCATCTCCTTCGGCGGCCAGGATATGCGCAGTAACTACGTGACGATCGACGGGGCGGACAATGTCGATGTCGTTTCGAACGGCGTGCGCGCGACGATGAGTCAGGCCGCAATCCAGGAGTTCCAGATCAGCCGGAATTCGTTCTCCGCTGAATTCGGCCGGGCACGTGGTGGCGTTATCAATATCGTCAGCAAATCGGGGACGAACGCGTTTCACGGAAGCGGATTCTTCTTTTTCCGCAACAACGCCCTCGATGCCCGGAATGCCTTCGCCCGGCTGGAAGATCCTCCCTTCAAGCGGTACGAATACGGAGGAACGCTGGGCGGCCCGATCGTCCGCGATCGAACTTTCTTCTTTGGCAGCTTCGAACGACTGGATCGCCACGAGTCGAATTTCGTGACCTTTCTCGATAACCCTTCCATCTTCCAGGCAACCTCGTCTCAGAACGCCTTGTTCGGGTTCCTTGGCGCTGTCGGCGACCCGAAACTGGCCGCCCTTTCGGCGGCGTTCATAAATCCTCAGGTGGGAATCCTGAATACGACCAAGCTGAATTTTCCGGGAACGTTGAATCTCTTCGAAAACGAAAGCGGGATCTTCCCGTTCCGGGCAGACCAGAATCTCTTCTCGGTCAAGCTGGACCACCGCTTTTCGGACAACAATGATTTCTTCACCCGGGTGAGCTACTCCAACTCATTCAATGACGGGGCTGACTTTGGAGCCCTCCAGGGTGTCAGTAACGGCATGAGTTTTGACACCCGCGATTTCTCGCTGGTCTTTTCCGACTCTCACATCTTCTCCCCCAACACTCTCAACGACGCCAAGTTCCAGTACGGTGATCGCAAATTCAAGGCGATGACCAACGATCCCAACGGACCCGAGATCATCCTCGCCGGGGTCGCCCAGTTCGGGAGAGAGTTCTTCAATCCGAGTGGCTACGATCAGAGGTTGTTTCAGGTTACCGACGCGGCAACCTTCATCCGGGGGAACCACACCCTCAAGGCCGGTGCAGATGTGAACCTCCTGAATATCGGCGGATACGCCGAAGTCTTCCTGGGGGGGCAGTTCAGTTTCGGGGAAGCCATTCCTCTCGGGCTGATCATTGACCAGGCGGGGGGAACCGGAACCACCCAGACCGTTGCAACGTTGCTGGGCACCCCACAGAGCGCGGGCGGACTGGGGCGCCCCGACCTGATCCCGAACCTGACCGAACCGATCACGTCGGTCCAGTCGTACAACCTCGGACTCCCGATCACCTACTTCCAGGGCTTCGGGGATCCGACAACCGACATCAACTACACCCAGATGGCGCTCTTTCTCCAGGACACATGGAGGGTCTCCAACACCTTCACCCTGAACCTGGGAGTCCGCTATGACACCGACTGGCGGCCGGAGACTCTCAACGTGATTTCCTCCGAGAGCGCCCCATTTACGCTTGACCGCTTCGCCGTCACCGACCACAATAATTTTGCTCCTCGCGTCGGCCTGGCCTGGAACCCGGATGGTACGGGTGGAACCGTGATCCGCGCCGGGTATGGAATCTTCTATCAGAATTTCTTCCAGGCGATCGCCTTTGTCTCACAGGTGCTCTCCGGGCAAATCTCCCAGGTCTTCCTGCCTCTGACCGGCCTTCCGGGAATCAGCGCGACCTCCAGGGAGGTTTACGGGGCTTTCCGAGCCGCCGGGAAGATCGACGAGAGTGTTCTGGCAAGCCTGGGTCTTCAGCCGGGAACGACTCCTTCCGTAATCCTCCCCGGGGCGGCCAACGTCCAGAACCCTTATAGCCACCAGGCAAGCTTCGGAATCGAGCGTCGCCTGGCCAGGGACTGGGCGCTTTCGCTCGACTACATGCTCAATCGGGGGCTTGGGTTGATTCGATCCCGGGATGTCAATGTCCGTCAGATCGGAGACAACCTGTTCACGCTTCCGGGACTCGATCCTCGCTATGTTCAGGTGAACATGATCGAGACCAGTGGCAGCTCGATCTACCACGGGTTCACGGCTTCGCTAAAGAAGCGGTTCAGCCAGAGTTACAGCGTCAGCGGCTCCTACACCTTCGGCAAGGGAATTGACGACACTACCGACTTTATTACCCAACTCCAGCCAAACAACCAGCGCGATCTCAGGGCAGAGCGCTCCCTCTCCTCGTTCGACCAGCGGCAGAGGTTCGTCATCAGCGGCATCTACCAGAGCCCGCACAGCCCAATGATCGACAATGGCTTCGTCCGGAATCTGCTTGCCGACTGGACGATGGCTCCGATCGTCACGATTGGAAGCGGGCGCCCGTTCAATCTACTCCTCGGGTTCGACGCAAACGAGGACACTCACGAGGAAACCGATCGCCCGGTGACTTCAAGCGGCGGCAATGTCGGGCGCAACACCGGAACTGGACCCGCCTATGTGACTACGGATCTCCGCATCTCGAGACGACTGCCCCTGGCACAGGAGAGTGTCGCCGTCGACCTGATTTTCGAGGCGTTCAACCTCTTCAACAATGTCAACTACTCGGGAGTCAACAACGTCATCGGCACGACGGTGATCAACAGCGGCCACGTGACCGGCAGCAGCGACGTCGCTTCGAACCGGCCCTTCGGTTTCACCTCGGCTTTCGACCCGCGGCAGATCCAGTTCGGCTTCCGGCTGACATTCTGAACCCCTGGGCAATCGGGCCTGACCGGCGAAGCGTGCGGGGACGCATCTCCTCGGCGGGCAGACTTGCGGAATTCTCCGTATCTGCATACTCTCCCGGTATGGGGAAAGTACCTGGTTTGCTGATCGCAGTGTGTCTTCTCCTTCCCGGTGGTGGATGGGCGCAGGCCCTGAGAGGGGGAGGGGAAGCCTACCCGCAACTCACGACCAACCAACCGGCTCTTCAACGCTGGCGTGCCCTCCGGTTCGGCATGTTCATTCATTGGGGACCGGTGGCCCTCAAGGGCACCGAAATCGGCTGGTCCCGGGATCGCGAAGTCCCGGCATCCGAGTACGATCAGCTCTACGAACGCTTCAATCCCGTTGACTTTGATGCTGACCAATGGGTCCGAATCGCCCGCCAGTCCGGGATGCGCTACCTGGTACTGGTCACCAAGCACCACGATGGCTTTTCGCTCTGGGATTCGGCTGCGACCGATTACGACGTAGCCGGGACTCCCTTCGGACGCGACATCGTCGGGGAGGTCTCGAAGGCATGCAAGCAGGGCGGCATTCTGTTCGGCACTTACTACTCGATTCTGGACTGGTACCACCCCGACTATCCAATTCGCTACACCGGAGACGTTCAAAAGTCGGGAGCGTCGATGGATCGGTACATCCCCTTTATGAAAATGCAGCTCGAAGAACTGGTGAACCGCTACGGAACTCAGATCCTCTGGTTTGACGGGGAGTGGGAGAAGCCCTGGACTCACCAGATGGGGATGGATCTCTACGCCTGGTTGCGGGGGCTGAAACCCGATCTTCTGATTAACAATCGGGTGGACAAGGGACGGCAGGGCATGGAGGGGAAGAGCCTGGGGGCTCAGTACGCAGGCGACTTCGAGACCCCCGAGCAGCAGGTCGGGGCATTTAACACCGAAACCCCCTGGGAGACCTGTATCACTCTGGGAGAGCAGTGGGCGTGGAAGCCGAACGACAAGCTCAAGTCGGCAAACGACTGTATCCGGATTCTGCTTCAGACAGTCGGAGGTGACGGCAACCTGCTCCTGAATGTAGGGCCGACGCCGGAAGGAACCATTGAAGAGCGCCAGGTTCTGATCCTGCGGGACATCGGGAGGTGGCTGGAGAAGTACGGGGACACCGTCTATCGCACCCGGGGAGGCCCGGTGCCGCCGGCCGACTGGGGCGTTACCACCCAACGGGGTGATACCGTCTTCGTGCACATTCTCAAACAGGACGACGCGTCACTCGTCCTCGAAGGGCTCCCCAGGAGACCGATTTCCGCTCAGATGTACGGAACCGGGACGTCCGTCTCCTTTGAAAATGGCGACGCGCAGACCACCCTTCACCTGCCGTCGCTCGATCGCGAGGCTGTGGACAACGTCGTCGAGATCACACTGGAAGACTCTACTGCGAAGCAGGCGGCTCAATAACCGCTACCCAATCTCCATCTCCCGGGGCGACCAACTCAAGGTTTCCACTCTCCACAATTCGGGGGTCGGTCCAAGGGGCAGCCATGACATCAAGCCATCTCAGAGAGAACGAGGAGCGAGTCTCCGCACCTTCAAGATTTACCGAGCCGCCGTCCGGAAAATAGACAATGTACAGATGCCCGGGACGGGCTCGACAATACGCTTCATTGTCACTTCGATCCGTCAGGAGGTCGTTTCGCGGCCCGGCGTCAAAGAAACCATATCAGTTCTGGCGGGTTGCTATCGGGACGACCGGCATTGTCGCGAACTGGCCCGGCCGCGTCTGAATCACAGTCGCCGCAATTGCCCCGTCCGACCGTACCTCCAAGGTTCCGAGAAAACTTGTAAAGTCAACAACATGGTCCCACTCAATTTCCGTTGCGAAAAGCGCCCGATGCCCTTCGGGGCGAAGCGCCTGATCCCCGGACAGATTTGCCACGGCCACAACTCCACCATCCTGGTCGAGAAGCGTCATCTCCAGGGAGGTTTCCCGTTCTTCAAGGTTGATGAAGGCGAGCCCGGTGTCGGTCTTCAGCGCTGCATTCGTCTCGATTGGAGCGACAAAACCGTCTACCATCTCCTGGCTAGACCCCACCCCGGCCAGGCCTACGACTCCGCCGAAAACAATGACACCGGACAACGGCAGATCGGACTCCACCGTGACAGAACCAGAGACCAGGTCACCCTGCCCATCGGTCTTGAGAACCCTCATCCCAAGGGGGGGCAAAATCACCTCCAATGATCCGTCAACGACCTGCCCGTTGAGATCGACTTCAATCGGCAATCCTGAGTCGTCCCTGAGCTGAAGAGTTGCCCGGGCAGTGAACGATTCATCAGGGTTGAAGAGGAGGATCTCGCTGAACAGGGCATCGGCCCCGTCGGCAAACTGCGCGAACTGAAGGTGAAACGGAGAATCGGTCCCCGCGGATACCTGGGCCTGGATTCCTTCACTGAGCAATTTCCCCCACTGGCGATCCGACCATGAAGTGACGGGCATGGTGGCGAACTGCCCGGGTCGGGTCTGGATCGCGGTCGCGGACAGGCGGCCCGCTGCCGAAACCTCGAGCAGGCCGGCGAACGCGGAAAAATCGACCGGTTCGTCCCAGTCGAACCCGTCTACGAAGCGGGCCAGGTGGCCTCCCGCGGGCAGGCTGTCACTGCCGGATAGCGTCGCCCGGGCCAGCGGGCGGCCTTCACCGTCAGTCAGCCTCAGGCCGACAGCAAGATCCGTGTCTTCGAGATTCATCATGGCAACGCCCGTGTTCAAGCCCTTCCCCGAGGCAGTCTCGATCGGGACCAGAAATCGCGAGAGCTGTGCCGCACTGGCCCCGACTCCCGCCAGGCCCACGCTGCCCCCGAAAAGAATCAGTCCGGCAAGTCGATCGTTCGACTCGACCAGCGCCGACCCGGCCTGGAGTTCCCCCAACGAATCGGTCTGGAGCGTCCGCAGCCCCTGGGCGGGAACAGCAAGTACCGTCGCACCCTGGACGACCTGTCCATTCAGATCGATCGTCAAAGGCTGCCCGGCGTCGTCACGCAACTCGATCCGTGCTCCAACGTCCCGGTTCGCGTTGGGGTTGAGGAGGATCACCTGACTCGCGAGGGCTCCCGCCCCATCCGCGAACTGGGCGAAGTAAAGCCGTTGAGGCTCCGTGACGGCGCGCCGCCCCGCATGCCGTTCGTCACCCCCGGCTGCCGACCAGACGCCAGCTGTCCCCGGGTAGGTGTCCGTCCGGAAAGAGAGAAGGCTCCCCTGGTCGGAAACCAGGTAGAGGCTCCCCTGCTCGTCAAAGGAAGGCACGGACTGTTCGAATCCCTGGCCCCCCAGGCTTCTCTTCCATTGAAGTTTCCCCATGCCGTTCAGGCAGTAAAGCCGGCCGGCGGGACCTGTAACTGTCTCCCGGGTCGAGACAGCGTAAAGTCCACCGTTTCCGTCCAGGGCCGGGTACGGGCCAAACGTTTCGGCCTCGTCATCCGCCTGAAAGGTCCAGATCCTGTCCCCGGCCGGACCGAATGCCTGCACGCCGTTGCCCGAAGAGCAGATCACCTGTCCCTGAAGCCCGACTGCGGGCCGACAGGGAGCTGAGCCATCGCTGGTTGCGAGGGGTGTTTTCCACTCAAGGGTGCCGTCAGCACCGACGGCGCCCAGGTAGTTCCCTCCTACGTAAGCCGTTCCGTCAGGACCGAGAGCAACGGCGTAATCGTCGGGAATATCCCAGCCGAGATCCAGCGACCAGTCGAGGGTCCCAGAGAGGTCGAGCTCAAAGAGGCGACTTTCACCCGGGCTCTCACTCTTCCGCGCTGCAAGCAGGATTCGACCTCCAGGATCGATGACGGGTGCCGCCGTGGGAGTGAATTCTCCTGTCGAGAACGACCAGACTTCCTGACCTTCCCCGTCGACAGCCGTGAGGTGCCCGTCGGAGGTGATCCCGTACAAGACGGAATCCGGACTTTCCGCAAGGGGCCCCCAGCCGCCTGCCTCTGCCGCTCGGTGCCAGAGTTGACTGCCTCCAGCACTGACGGCGTTGAGCGACCCCGCGGTTTCACTCGATCCTGCCTGGCCAGGGATGAGGAAATTGCCCCCGAGTGTCGTCAGAGGGAAGGCCACCGGCGTGGACACGAATTGACTGGATGCCAGCTTCCACTGGACAGCTCCATTCGAGTCAATCCTGGTCAAGGCTCCAAATCCGCCGACCACGACGACACCATCGCTCCCGGCCGACGAAACCGCTCCCGAAAAGTGGAACCCGCTCTGTCCCAACAGGGTCTCCCGGGCGCCTATGATCCAGTTCAGGTGGCCCGCGCTCGCCCCCTCGAGAACCGGCAGACCTGACGCAACCAGGTAGTTCCCCCCCACTGCTTGAGCGTTCCCCGCCCAACTTACCAGGTACCGTCCCCCGTGACTCTGGCGGACCAGGTTGGGGAGGCGCGCGGAATAGCTACTGTTTCCCTCCGGGCCGGTCCGGCTGACCGGAAAGGTCAATTCCCCCGACCTGAGCCCGCGAAGGGCGTCGATCCGCTGACCGGCAATCTCCTGTTTACCGCCTCCGACATCCTGCTGCCACACTACGAGGAACTTGTCGCTCCCGTCACTTTGGGACACGGCCGGATGGGACCCGCCGACGCCCGCGCTGATTGGAATTGAACCATAACCAAGAAGCTCTCCGGTTGCCGCATCGACCCGTCTTCCAAGAATCCTGCCCTCGAAGGACGACCACGTCACCAGGTACTCGCCCTTTTGGCGCGCCAGGCACACGGCCGGCGGCGAGTCACTTCCGGCAGGTAATTTCTCATCCGCGCCCGGGCCAACCACCACCGCCCCGCCGCCAAGAGCAGCACCTGTCGAAGCATTGAAGCGGGCTGCCAAAACCCGGGGTTCGGCACCGCCCAGGCCCGGTCCCTGCCAGGCAACCAGTACTTCTCCCCGATCCGGGTTGTACGCCAGTGCGGGATTCCTTGCCGAAGACGCAAGGCCTGCGGCGGAGACGCTGTTGAGCCTCAAGGGACTGCCCAGCGGCAGACCGTCGTCTCCCAGTCGCTGACCGAACACGTCGAAGGCTCCATCAACTCTCGTGTCGGCGTGCCAGCAGAGGTAGTATTGCCCACTCGATCCCAGAGCGGTCACCCGCGGTCGGAACGCCCCGAAAGCCGGGGTTCCCTCCGCCCCGGAATAGGTAATCCGGAAGTCATCCTGGCCGATTTCCGCCCCCGTCCCTCCACCCAGAAACTGCCCGTAAACCTCGAACCTGCCGTCAACCGATTTCTCACCCGACCAGACAACCAGGTACCGGTCGCCAACGGGATCATAGGAGACGTCCGGATCGGTCGCCTGGAATCTGGGGTCGCCGTCCGGACCCATTCGACTGATCCTGATTTCCTCTCCAATCGGCTCGAGTGTTTCTCCGTCGAGCCTCCGTCCATAGATCTCGTACTCCCCATATCCCGAGACATCAAGGGCGTAGACCTCGACGAACTGGTTGCTCCGGGAGTTGAATGCTGCGGCGGAGGAAAGAACAGGAGACTGGTAGAGCCGATTGGTCACCAACGCCTGCCGGGAGGCTGGAAGGTTGACCATCGCCCT
Source organism: uncultured Acidobacteriota bacterium (assembly GCA_963777605.1). Lineage (GTDB taxonomy): Bacteria > Acidobacteriota > UBA6911 > RPQK01 > JAPXNP01 > CAVZRV01. The sequence goes on along the minus strand of CAVZRV010000008.1, from coordinate 221,679 downwards.
GTAGGCACGGGGGCGATCCTCGCGGGTTGCCACGATTGCCGTGAACTCGCTATTCCAGGGGATGAAGAAGTCCGCCTTCGGCCCGGTCGCGACTCCGATCTCCGTACCCAGTTGGTCGAACAGCGTGATTTCCGGCTCCCAGGCATCGTAATCCAACGCCTCGGCGTCGATATTGGCCCAGGATCCTGCACTCCCCGGGAAGCTGAGCGCCTCCTGCTGGACAATGGAGGTCACTTGCCGCTCAATGACCTCACCATCGCCCACGTGGGCCGAGCAATGCCCGGAAGGGGACTGGAGGCTGACCCCGAACGTGTCGAGGCGAGGCTGCTCGAAAAAGCTGAAAAAGCGACTCAGGAGCAAAGTGTAGCGGCCGTCCTCCTGCAGGACTACGCTGCCCGAGTCCCCGGTCTGATCCGCGTCCACGAGGTCCCCACCCGGGCCGAAGAGTTCCGCTACCGGAAACCGTTCAGGGGATGAGGCGAGCCCGGAAATGACGCGAACCACCTCTCACGGACGAACCCTCAAACCTGAAGGCTCTTTGCTCTGCACGGACGGAAACCGCCCCTTCCCGGCTGTCTCCGCATCCGATCGATTCAGCACACCGGCCGGTCGTAAACTGCAGGCTGAGCGCATATCTCCCCGTATTCTGATCAACGTAGTCGTGAACTTCCAGGGTGTATTCGCCGGTCTCGGACAGCTCGATCGACCCCGATCGGGGTAACGCAAGCAGCTTGGTGAAGACCAGTTGCCCGGACGGGTCGCGGAGACGTATCTCGAGTTGCAGACCCCGATCGAGACTCTCTCCGACCAACTGGATCGCCTCTCCGACCTCGGCCTGGAACCTGTACCGATCCAGTTCGCCCGCCGCAGCGATCTCTCCCTCGACGCGATCGCCGCAAGCCAATAACGTCTGGGCCCACAGGCGGCCCTCCCCCACGCCGAAGGAAGTCACCATTGCCAGCAGGACGAGCAGGCGCACGACCCTCGTCATCGGGTACCGGGCCGTTTCGCAAGAATAGAGGCGGAGTATTGGCTGACCAGTTTCACTGCTTCTTCCATGTGCTCGCGGTGCGTCCTGAACGAGAGAACACAAAAACGGAGTGTAAAACGCTCTCTCAACATGGTACCCGAGATGAAGATTCTGCCGGCACGGTTAACCTCCTCGAGCAGGATCCGGTTGAGATCATTGGTTTCTTCGACAGTACATCCTGGGGGATCCAGCCGGAACGCGACAGTAGACAATTGCGGTTCCGCAACGATTCGGATCCCTGGAATGGACCTCAATCGGTCGGCCGCCCAATCGGCAAGGTCCAGTTTCTCATCGAGACAGCGACGGAAAGGGTCGATTCCCGCCATCTTGATGGGTAGCCAGACCCTGAGGCCCCGAAAATCTCGCGAGAGTTCTGGAGAGATCTCGCAGAAATCGATGCGGTCATCGTCATGTTGGATCGCCGGCAAGTAGGAAGCGTCACTGGAAAACGTCCTCCGCATGGCGGCGGCCTCTCTCACCAGGAGAAGACCCGTTCCATACGGGAGGAACAGCCCCTTGTGCGGATCGAGAGTCACCGAATCGGATTTCTCAATACCACGAAGGGCCTGGCGGCCCCGGTCGGTGAGGGTGAAGAACCCGCCGTAGGCGGCATCGACGTGAAACCAGAGGCCTTCGTCACGGGCGATCCGAGCCAGTTCGTCAAGGCTGTCCACCGCACCGGTATTCGTAGTCCCGCCACTGCCGACTACCAGAAAAGGAACCCGTCCAGATTCTCGGTCCGTGGAGATCATCTCGCGGAGGTCATCGAGGCTCATCCGGAACAGGTCGTCGCTCGGTACGCGGCGCACGTTGGACCGGCGGATTCCAGCGAGGACCAGGGCTTTCTCGACCGAGTGATGGACCTGGTCGCTGACGTAGGCGACTCCACTTCCGAGTTCCTCTCCCAGTCTCTCGCTCCTCGCCATGATGGCGGAGAAGAGGTTCGCCTGGGAACCACCCGTAGTCAGCACGCCCAGTGACCCGGAAGGGTATCCTGCGACAGCGCAGAACCATCGGATGACGTTGGCCTCGAGTTGGACCAGTCCGGGAGCCGGAAGCCAGAGCCCGACGTAGCGATTGACCGTGTCGGCAATCAAGTCGGCCACCGCCGCGTGGAGGATCCCTCCCCCCGGGATATAGGCCAGGTAGCCGGGACCTGTCGTGTTGAAGGACTTGTGGACCAGCCCGTCCATTTGATTCACAGGACCGAACAGTTGGTCCAGCAACGAGGTCAACGGGGTCCCCTGTTCGGGGAGAGGCTCGCGCAGACCCGGCACCCACTGCTCAGCATCTTCGAGAGACGGCGTGACCAGTTCCGGGATCGAGTCTACGAAGGACGCCAGTCGAGAAGCGACCTCCTGCAGGATCTCACGGAGGTCGGCGCCACTCAGTTCCAGTTGAGTGTCCTTGACATCAGTTGCCACCCCCGTATTTCGCCAACTGAGGCTGTTGTTGTCAACCGCCACTCTCTCGGACCGGCCGGACCTGGCAAACACGTCCGACCCGCTCTAATCTCGTGGCAATGACACAACGATGCGGTCTACAAGATCCTGGCTGATGATGCCCTCTTTCAGTTCCGCGGCTACTTCAGCCATTGCTCGGAGTCGGACATCAGCGACCGGGAGCGGCTCGGTGTCAGGAAGAAATCCGGACTGATCAAAAAAGGCACGCAGCGCCTCAGTCTTGTCTCCTCGCCAGCGGGACACCCTTCCCGGTTCCTCCAGTGCCCGTATCAGGGCACCTGCATTCCCCTTGAGAGACCTGGCGAGTTCCGCGACCTGGTTGATAAAGACGTCGGACACAGCCCCTGACTCCTCCAAATCCGACCGGCCGATTGCCCGGGCGCGCCCGATTCGCCAGGCCCGGCAGGCCGCGTCAACAGCCTTCGCCGCCGCCAGCGCAGATTCGAACCGGCCCTCGATCAGACCCGCACCGCCGTGATCGACGAGAGTTCTCAACTGCCCCAGGGTGTTGATGTCCTTGGAGAGGAGTTCAAACAACACCAGAGTGTCGTTCAGGAGATGCCAGAGGTGGATCCCGTCTGGCGATTCCGCGAACGGGTCAATGGGAGGAGGAGCGAGCAGCCGTCCGTACTCCGTGTAGCTCAATCCCCGGGGGGAGGGCGCACTCGTCGAGGGTACCGGTGCAATGTCGAGAGAACCGGCCGTGGCGGACTCGAGCTGACGGACCTGGGCGAGATTTATCAACTTGAACGAGACACCAGACGACTCGAGCCTTGCCTTCCACTTTCCAACTTCGTCTTCCTGGGCGGTGAAATAGAAGACCTGCCGGCCGCCCCGGGCGATCTCGATCACCGAGTCCATGATCACCGCGGCCCGGGAATCGTCACTGGCGCCGAGTGTCTCGTCCAGGAGAAGAGGCAATGCCACCGGTTCGTCCTGTTCGATGAAGGCGATTCGAACCGCAATCAGGGTCTGGATCCGCTCCCCGGTCGAGAGTTCGTCCAAGGGGCGCGCGGGCAATTTGCCCTCGCGGGCCAGAAACTTGGGGGGATTCTCCCGGTCCTCGAGTTCGATCTGCAGGGAGCCGCGGGTGAAACGGGCCAGCAACTCGTTGGCCCGGCGAAAGACCTCCGGCCGCGAGCGTTCAATCGATACCCCGCGCACCCAGTCCTTCAGGATGCTGCCAACCACCATGTGCCGATTTTCGTCGCGAGCCTGCTCCAACTCAGCGAGCGCCGCCTGCTGCTCCTCCAGCGCGTCGGACAGCTCGTGGCCTTCTTTTGCCGCCTTGATCGCATGGTTGATGGCGGCAATCCTCTCACTGAGCTGGTCCCGCATCGACGCCATCTCATTCTGCGTCTCGATCCGCTGCTTAATCGCAACGGAATCCATTTCCAGGAGGTCACCGCGGGTCTCCAGCGACCGGCGGCGCTCCTGGACGACGGCACGGGCCTCGGTAGCTTGATCCCGCAGTTCGAGAAACCGGGGCCGAAGCCGCAGCCACTCCTGCAGGGTGTGCCGATCGCCGTCAGCGAGCTTCAGCAGATCCAGGACCTTCTGCTTCTGGGAGGCCACATCCTCCAGGTCCCTCAGGGCACGGTCGAGCTGACTCTTCGCCTCCTTGATCTCCCGGGAAGCATTTCGAAACCGCTCCTGCCGATTTGCCAATTCGTCGATGACGCCAGCCAGTCTCTCCGATGAATCGACGGAAGCGACGCCGAAGGGAACCAGGAGTTCAGCCGCATCCTGGAGTAGAGCCTCCCGCTTGTCTTTAAGTTTCGCAACGGCACTCCGCAGGGAAACGGCCGTCGTGTGATGCTTCTGCCATTCGCCGACATTGTCAATCAATAGGGGAAGCCATTCCTCGCCAATTTCTGCACGAAGGCCCAACCTGTGCTGAATTTCGTCCCGATGCATCTCCATCTCGCGGAGCCGTCCGCCGAGTTCGTCCAACTGGGCCGCGACATCCTCTCGACGACGCTTCCTCTCCTCCTCAAGACTGGTCTCGCCGGTCAATCGAACGAGCCTCGACAGCAGTCGGTTGACCTCGGCTTCTTCCCAGGCCTCCGGCTGGGGAAGATCCATCCGGGAATAGTCGTCACGATGGATCCGCCTGGGGTCCGCAATTTCGCTCCGATGGCCCTGACGCTCCCGCCGCCCTCGCATCAGCACGAGAGCAATCGCGACCAGGGCCATGATCCCCCAGGCCGGGTGAACCATGAAAGCGAGCACCAGGCCAAGAGCGGCAACCAGCACCGAAGCCGCGATCAAAAACCCATCGGTCCGGCCGGCCGGTTCGGTTCCGACCCCAGACGACAGCCATCGACCAAGCAGGCGGATCCCCTCTTTGAGCTCGTCAGAAGAGGGAGCCGCATTATCCGCACCGGACTCGGGCGCCAGCCACCGTTGCATCTCACGGGCGGCTCGCTCCTCCGCCCGCAAGCGAACTGATTCTCTGGCAAAGCCGGTCGCCGGCTCAATTTCGACCGTCTCGATCGCAACCAGTTGATCCCTGTCGAAGTGGGAACCGAGCCGTTGCAGGACTTTCTCTGCGGCCGCTTCAGCCTCGGATAACCGGGATTCGTGCTGCCGCAGGTCACTCTCTCTCGTTCCGATCTGGCGTTCGAGAGCCCTCAGGCCGGTAACAATTTTGGGATCGGCGACTGCCTGATCGAGACCTGCAGCCTTGAGTTCGTCGATGGCCTTGGTTATCCGTTTCTCCTGCTCGATCCGGTCATTTTCGAGGCGGGCAATCACTTCGTCCGAGCGATCGAGTTCTTCGAGTTCTTCTCCTTTGAGGAGTTCGAGTCGCCGCGGGAACTGGGCGAGTTCAGACTCAAGACGCTCGAGATTCCCTGCCGCCTTTCTATACAGGAGAACTTCCTGCAACGCCTCCAATTCCTTCTGGGCTGTGATGGAACGGTCCCGATCCGTTCTCAGTCCATCCAGCTTGGCAGCCTCCCCCTCGATGTCCCGCTGGCGCGAGCGGGCCTTATCGACCAGGCTGCGGGCCTCCTCGACCTTTTTGCGTTCCGAGGTACGGGAAGGTGGCTTTTCGCGAAAGCCCGCTTTCCGGGCAGCAGACTCGAGGTCGAAACCACCCTGGCTGGCATCGGCAATCGCCTTGGCGAACTCGGCATTGTCTTCTCCCAGGAGTTCGTCGAGAGCCAGACGATACCGGTACCGATTCTCAGGCGGTCCAACGGACGGGAGGTTTCCGTTGCGGCCATCGCAAAAGAACTCAGGATGTCCCGCATCGAGCAGGACGGACCATTCCTCGTCGGCGAGCCGAAAGACTCCGCCGGCAGAAGGCCTGACCAGCCCGGTTCTTCCCGGCCAGAGGAGTTCCTGGATCACTTTGGCGGTAGTGCTCTTGCCCGAACCGTTCGGTCCGCAAATCAGGTTGAACTCCTCCGAAAGTTCGTTCAGGGTGAACCGGTCTCCCCTCCGGATACCGAGCACGCGATCGACCTCGAGCTTTTGGAATCGCACTGCCGGTTGATTCATTCTGACTGCTCCACCAACCGGGCCAGCAGTCCCCGGGCCTGGGAAAGGAGGTAGTCCCGTGCGAGCGCCTCCGATATGGATGGCCTGGGAAGTCCCGCAAAACCTTTCTGGCGATCCTGTTCTTCGATCCCGCGGCGAACCAGGCGAACCAACTCTCGCGTGTCCTCGGAAAGATCGTCCCCTTCGAGTTCAGTGATCAGTCGGGCCACGGCGCCCGGCGCAGAGGACGACCGGGCGTACTCCGCCAGTTCGATCGCCGGCAGAGTTTCCACGTCCAGCCTCTCCACGACCACCATGACTCCATCGACGGACAGTGCCAAATCGTCCTTGATCGTCGGCACGAGGTCCGGAAGCGACCCGGAAAGTCGGGTCCGCCCGGAAAGTCGCAGCCTCAGGCTCAGGCAGAACAGATCATCTCCACAAATCCTGATGATCTCTTCCGCCTCCTCCCTGATCCGCTCCAGTATTCGAACCTGTAATTCGGCTTCATCACCAACCCCTTCCAGATCAATAGTGAGGCCTACATAGCCAACGCTGGAAGTCGGAACCTGCACAGGCGTCTCCAGCACTCCGGATCCGACCCGGCAGGTCCAGGGCCCGTGCACACCCGCTTCTCCCGGATCCAGTGCCTGGGGCGAGCCGGGGTAGAGAATCCAGGGGAGGCCCTGTTCCGCGATCAATCGGGGAGCGTGGACGTGTCCCAACAACCAAGCGGACGGCCCAATACCCTTCAGGCTCGCCTGGTCGAGGGGGCCGTAAGGGCTGGAAAACGTATCCAGATCGCCGTGCACGAGTCCCAACGTGGGAATGTTGGGATCGCGTGCAAAGTCGTAACTGTCGAGGGGGCTGGTCTGTACCCGCGACTTCGGAAACGACCACCCATCGACGTGCAGGATTGCGTGGCCGTCCTGTTTGAGCGTGAGTCGCTCCCAGTTCCCGTTCCTGCCGAGGAGTTGGAACGCCTCCGGCGTAAATTGGTCAGCCAGCCTCGCCAGGACTTCGTGGTCATGGTTTCCCGCGACCGCCACGGTGCGCACGCCCTCTGAGGAAAGGCGCTGAATGCCTCTCTCGAGGGGACCGATGGCCTCCCAGAAGCGATTGTCCTGGTCAACGACGTCTCCACTCAGGCAGACTGCTGCAGCTCGCCCTCGGATGGCCAGTTCGACGATTCGGCCCCAGGCACCCGTTGCCCGCAGTTCATCACGATGGACCTGTCCGGGCACCTGGCTGGATGCCCTGCCCAGGTGGAGGTCACCGCTCAGTACTAAGACCAACTCGTTGTCTGGAACAACAGGTTCTGCCATAGGGCGCCCTTGATCAGGCTGAAAAACGTCCGCCGTTCGAACGCCGGGACGAACAGCAGTGGAAGTTCCGACTATAGCACCAGCTTCTGCCACCCTCCCCGCACGACGGAGCCCAAGTCAGGGGCGCCCCCGGCGGCGCCGGATCATTCAGTAATTGAAACTGGTGAAGCATCGCCAGATGAGCGCGCCAACGGCGCAGGGTCATTTCCAGCCCGGCGGCAACGCCCCGGGAATCCGATCCGAGGCTGCATTGCAGCACTGAAAGTGCGATTCAGTCCCGGTGGCGGACTGTTTCAGAACAAACCGGAAATCAAGAATCCTGGATTGAGAATGTTCACTTCCGCCGGGCAAGCTGCCCGGCCGCCATACCAGGCACACCCTGCAAACCAAGCCTTTTCCACTTTCTTCCCGCGGTCTTCGCACTTTTCCCGACACGTTCGTAATTACTAGTATGGGGTTAGGGGTTTGGCCCCCGCCGGAGGCTTTGCCCGGGGGCTTCGTGCGCCCGCGGGCGGATTGGGCACGGTTAGACGAGTCAGAATTTGCTCCGATGGCGATTCCGGCAACACACTCCGAAGATCGAGAATGTTCTCTATACTCCCAGAATGGATCTCCAACTCGAGGACAAGTTCGCACTGGTTATCGGGGGCTCAAAAGGGATCGGGGCAGCCACCTGCCGGATCCTGGTCGAGGAAGGGGCTCACCTGGCTTTGACGTACCGCTCGAGTCGACAGCAGGCGAAAAAACTGGCGTCCGAACTGGGGAGGTCGGGTAGAGAGGTCCGGGAATTCCCCGTTGACATTTCGAGTTCGTCGCAAGTGGCGCAACTGTTCAAATCGCTGGACGAGGTAACCGCCGGCATCGACCTTCTCATTATCTGTGCCGGGCTCAACCTGGTCACCCCGTTCGAGGAACTCTCCGCCGAGGAGTGGGAGCAGGTCATCGACACCAACTTGAACGGGCCCTTTCGCGTGCTCCGCGAGTCCATCCCCCGGCTGCGCGACGGCTCCTCGATAACCATCGTTTCAAGCGTCTCAGGACACACCGGGGCTCCGCACCATGCCCACTACGCTGCCTCCAAGGCAGGCGTCATCAACCTGACCAAAAGTGCGGCCCGGGCTCTTGCGCCGCGCGTTCGGGTCAACTGTGTCGCACCCGGAATGACCCTGACCGAGATGGGCCAGTTGACCGCTTCACATCTTCCGGCGGACTACCTGAAGAAGAAACTGCTGGTTTCAGCCTACGCTGAACCTGAAGAGATTGCCCGGATGATCACGTTTGTGGCCAGCCCACTGTGCCGGTTCATGACCGGCAGCACCATCGACGTCAACGGTGGGCGGTTACTGCGGTGATCGTCAGGTTGCTCCCTTGGATGAACTGGCGGCCCTGGAGGGTTTGAATCAGCTGGTGGAGTCAACATCAGGCGAAGCAACAGAAGAACGTCTGGCGACGCACTCGCCGACTCTCGCATTCTGAACACCGACCGATCGCCATTTCACTTCTTTGGGGGTTTGTACCCGGGTTTCAGCGGGCTTCCCCCGTAATAGGGGTACCGCTCCAGTCGGGAGGGCTCGCTGCCGAGCCGGGGGTCTTGTGACTTCTCCAGTTCGGCGGTCAATTGCGCGGCCAGTCTTTCGCGGATCTCTTGGTATTCCGGATCAGCGACGACGTTCTTCATCTGCTGAGGATCCGTGCGGAGGTCATAGAGTTCCTCGGACGGACGTTTTTCGAAGGCGAGTTCGAAGAGATGGCGATTCCGCTCGTCCCGATCCTGATTCTCCACCATGTAAAGCTTGGTTGGGCCGTTGTCCACGTCGCCGTACCAGGATCCGGGAAAGGTCGCCTTCTCGTAGTTGGGCGTCCCCGCCGGCCACCGGTCGGGCCGGAAGTTTCGAACGTAGAGATAGTCGTGAGTGCGAATCGCCCGCATTGGCGTTCCGCCGGAATCCGGGGCTTCCTGACACGGAACGTGCCTCTCCTTTCCCAGAAGTACGGATTCCCGGTCGGGATCCACCTGGCCACTCTTTGCCGAGGCCAGGATCGGCACGAGGCTCCGGCCAGTCATTTCAGTCGGAACCGCGATGCCCGCCGCCTCCAGGAATGTCGGCGCCAGGTCCGTAAGGCTGACGAGATCGTCCGACGTCCGGTCGGCAGCAACCCGCCCGGACCAGCGGATCGCGAGGGGTACCCGGGTCCCACCGTCGTACAGATTTCCCTTGCACCGCGGGAAGGGCATTCCATTGTCACCCGTGACGACGATGAGAGTCCGGTCGAGTTCGCCTCTTGACTCGAGCAGCTCCAGCATCTTGCCAACGTCGCGATCGAACCGCTGCACCTCGTACATGTAGTCGGCGACGTCGCTTCGCACCTCGGGAACATCGGGAAAGATGTCGAAAAGCCGAATCGCTTTCGGGTCGATGCCCGAGGCGATCCCGGTGCCCTCCTCGTAGGGCCGGTGCGGATCGAAGCTCCCGAACCAGTAACAGAAGGGTTCACTTTCTGGCCGTTCTTTGAGAAAGGTCTCAAAATCGGCATACTCGGTACCAGCCGGATTTCGCGTTCTCCCTCCGACTTCCCATTTACCGGGTCCCCATCCCTTTCCGCTGAAGCCGACATAATATCCCGCCGCTTCGAGAATATCGGGATAGACCGCAAACCGGGTCTGCAGAGTACTCCAGAGGTTGGCGCTCTCTTCCAGCCTCCAGTGCCACTGGCCGGTCAATAAGGCCGCGCGGCTTGGCGTACAGGAAGGTGATGCAACGTAGGCATTGCTGAACAGAACCCCTTCACGAGCTACTCGGTCAAATGTTGGAGTCTTTACTGCAGGGTCTCCATAGGCCCCGGCATGTGGCCAACTCCAGTCATCGGCAATCGCGAGCAGGAGGTTCGGCCGATCCAGGTTTTTCGCGGGTGCGGATTCGACCGGCGGTTTGCTGGAGCAAGCTGCAACGAAGAGAAACGAGACGATTGAAGTCAGCACGAATGGGCGAAAGTTCATCGCAACTGTTGATTCTAGGTTCTCGGGAGTGGGATGTGTAGGGGGCAGTTTCCGGTTTCCTGTCCCCTGTCGCCAGTTTTCTGTATCCTGCTCCCAGACGGACTCTGTTCTGGCCCGTCTGCGAATTTGGGAGGATCGAAATGGCCGTGCAATCACGTTTTCGTGTGAATCCCCTTCACTTCCTGGCCCTGGTGCTGTTTCTCGTTGAGGGGGGAGCGCTGGGACAGAGCCTGAATGTCTACCGTTCCGAGGCTGAGACTCGGCTGGCGTCCGAGATGCTCGACCGTTATCTGACCGGGATCGCCGAGCAGTTCTGGAAGTCCCGGGCCGACCGGCTCACAGCGATGACGGGACCGGACCAGGTGGAGGCACGGCAGGCCGAAATCCGCCAGAAAATGCTTCGGATGCTGGGACCCTTTCCTCCCAAGTCCCCTTTGAATCCTCACGTCACGGGAAGCTTCGAACGAAAGGGCTATCGGGTCGAAAACGTGATCTACGAGAGTCGTCCCGGAAACTATGTGACGGCAAACCTGTACCTCCCGACCGGTTCCGGAAAGGGGCCGTTCCCGGCGATCCTGGGTTCCTGCGGGCACTCCAATAACGGGAAAGCGTCGACCGTCTACCAGCGTGTCTTCGCGGGCCTTGCCCGGCTCGGGTTTGTCGTCCTCGTCTACGATCCTCCCGGACAGGGCGAGCGATTCCTCTACTACGACCCGAAGCTCGGTGAGTCTGAGCTCGAGCCCGAGTGGCCGACGACGATTGAGCACACGATGGCCGGAGTCCAGTGTCTGCTGACCGGATCTAATGTGGCCAACTACTTTGTGTGGGACGGCATTCGGGGGATTGACTACCTGGTCAGCCGACCCGAAGTCGATCCCGAGCGGATCGGTGCCACCGGCAACTCAGGCGGAGGTACGCTAACGGCCTACATCGCCGCGGTCGATGACCGCGTCAAGGTCGCCGTCCCGAGTTGCTACATCACCCGCTGGGACCGACTCTGGACGACCATAGGTCCGCAGGACTCCGAACAGTGCCTGGTTCCCTTCATTGCCGAGGGGCTCGATTTCTCGGATTTCATCTTTGCGTTCGCCCCTAAACCTTACCTGGTCAACACGGCGATCCGGGATTTCTTCCCCATTCTCGGTGCCCGGGCTTCGGTGGCGGAAGGGCGGCGGATCTATGAAGTGCTGGGCCGGTCCGAGAACCTTGAACAGTTCGAGGCAGACGACCAACATGGCTACACCCGGCCGAGACGGGAAGCCGCCTATCGTTGGCTGGGGAAACACCTGCTTGGGCTGTCGGGACCCTGGGATGAGGAGCCCCTCAACCCGGAACCCGACCAGGTTCTCCAAGTAACGGAATCAGGCCAGGTTTCCACCGAGTTTCCCCGCGCTGAAACCATCAATTCGCTCAATGCAGCATACTCGCGAACACTCCGATCAACGCCGACCAGGCTCCAGGACACAACCGCCTTCAGGCGGTTCCGGGAACACCTGATTTCAGAGATTCGCGAGAGAGCAGTATACAATCCTGTTCCGACCGCCCTCAACATCCAGGACTACGGGAGTTCTTCCCTCGATGGGATGCATGTTCAGATGCTCACCTTCGACGTCGAACCTGGAATTACCCTGCCGGTCCTTCTGGCCCGGCCCGATTCGGCAATGCCTTCGACCGGACGGTCCGTGCTCTATCTTCCGGACCAATCAAAGAGTCAGGATCTGGGAACCGACGTTCGCTCCCTCGTCGAAGGTGGGAATGTCGTTCTTGTCCCCGACCTTAGAGGCAAAGGCGAAACGGCACGCGGTGGCGATCGGAATGAGCGCTTCACGGCCTGGTTCTCTCCCGACTACGTGATTGCCATGAAAGCACTTCTTGTCAACCGTCCCCTGGCCGGCATGCGTGCAGTCGACATCATGCGATCCGTCGATCTTCTGGAAGCTCTTACCCCGGGGTCGGCGAAAGGCGTTCTGGCGGTTGCGAAAGGTTCCGCGTCGGTTCCCCTTCTTCACGCCGCCGTCCTGGACGACAGGATATCCCAGGTGCTCATCGAAGGCGGGGTAATTTCCTGGCAGGATGTAGTTGACGGGACCTTTCACAGGGGCCAACTGGACAACGTGATCAACGGCGGTCTCCAAGGATTCGACCTTCCCGAACTCGCGGCAGCCCTCGCACCAAGACAGCTCATCCTTTCCAGCACGGTCGATCGACTCGGGCACCCGATTCTCTCGGGCCAGGTGAAGAAAGAGTATGGGCTCGCCAAGTCGGCGTACAGCCTTTTCGATGCCACGGACGAACTGGTAATCGTGGATCGCGCTCCCGAACGTTCCTTTCAGGATGTTTACGGAGCACTCGCCCAGACAAAATTTCAGGAAGCCACCCGCCAAACCAGGTGAGTACGACAGGCAACCCAGGTCGATCGGTAATCCGGCCCCGGCCGCTCAAACCGGGGGGTCGATCTAGAAATCACGTCCGGCGTAGTTCTGCCAGTCGTCAGACTCCTCTACTTCTGCCTCGTCCTGCTCGGCCCCGACGAAGATCATGTTCTTGGGGCTGCAGTTACTCAGCAGCCCGCACTTGTCGCAGGGCACCATGGTGCCTACGAGCGAAGATTCAAGGAAGGACTGCTCGTCTTCGAATTGAAGTGGGGAATCAAACTCGCGGCCACACCGGTCGCATTCGATTCTGCAACTCGTCATAGGCAAGAAACTAACACACCTATCCATTTCCGTCACCCTGTCAGAGAATGGAGGGTAATGCACCGCAAAACCTTTTCCAACGAACTGATCTTGTCTCTATTGTCAGTGCTTGCGGTCCTCCTGCTTGTGCCTGCGCCGCTCCTCGCTCAGGACGTGGGCATGGGGCAGAGAGAAGGGACCGGAAGACGATTTGAAGAGCCCTACACGCTTCAAATTGAGACCCCTCATGTGGTTTGGGCGAAGCCAATGCCCGGGGGGCCGATTCGGCTCCTGGCCGTTCCCAGCGTCCAGGAGGGACGTACCCTGGTCGAGCTCGCGGAACGGTTCGAACTGGACCTGACCACCGTGAGTATTGACCCGGCCTGGGATATCAACAAGTGGACGATGGCGTTTGGCAAAGACTATGGTGCCCGGGCCGAACAGGGCGACCTGAACTTGATCTACGGCTACCTCGAACAGGAGTTGACCAGTGACAAGCAGTTCGACGTCATTCTCCTTCCGCTTCATCACGGCTGGGAAGCACTCAGCCCGAGGAGCCGACAGGCGCTCATCGACCGGGTGAAGGAAGGGTGCGGCCTCGTGCTGATCCGCCCGTTCGAATCAGAATTGTCGCCTCTGGTTCCCGCGGTCCCGGTCAAAGTGCCACCCCAACCCTACGAGCCGATGGAACCCGAATTCGAGTCGTCCTCCTGGAGCACTGTGGAAGACCACTACCTGACTCGGGCGATTCCGATCGAGAGTTTCCCGTTCGACCTGCTCGAGGACTACAAGTACCGCCTCGCTCCCGACTCGAAGGCGCTGGTCATCACGGGATCGGGCTCGCCGGTCCTGGCAACCCGGAAATTCGGAAAGGGAACTGTGGTGGCATTCGGATTCCGGAACATCGGCCTCAGTTGGCGAATGCCGATGCGGGCACTCGGCCAGCCTGTCGATGTTTACTGGGAGTACTTCTACGCCATGCTGGGCAGGTCCATTATGTATGCGGCCGGTCGGGAACCGGAACCGGTCGCCCGCCAGCGATGGGAACGTTGGCTTCTCAGAAGTGAGAAGGGCGTAATCGTCTCGGAAGGAACCGGTCCCGCCGACTCCTTCGGCGACCTGCCTCCCGGGCGCTACTTCCTGGAACAGCATGGATCGGCGGACTGGGAGATCAGCGCAATCAACATTTCCCAACCAAACTCGGCCCGGATCGAGAGCATTGAACCCCGGGTCATGCACGCCGGAGAAAGCGTAAAGGTACGCTTTGATGCGACCGGGCCGGCAGAGATAACGGTAGAAGACGGATTCGGACGCCTGTTGGGTCGAGCGAAGACCGACCAGGCCGGATCTCGGCAGGCAACGTTGCCGCTGAAATCACCCCCTTTGACCCATGGCGGCTTCCTGAGGGTCAGAGTGGGGACAGCGGAGGTCACGGAACAGGTCCGGTTTGCCGCCTTCTCCCGGGAATGGAACGACTACGAAGTGATTCTTCCCTGGTACGGACCCAACTCCTACCAGCCCTGGATTCCGGCACTTGACGCCCAACTCCGAAAGATCGGGGTCACGACGTTGGAGGACCCGGAAAGGAACTTTAGGATCATTGCCAGCGTTCACGAGCCGGTTTTCGGGATCTACTGGTACAATCGGGAGTCCTATGTGGAAAGGAAAGCCAGGTTTCTCGAAACCGGTGATACCTCCTTCGTGACCCGCAATATCTCGCTCCATGCCCCGAACCTGGAGCGTGACATGAGAGATCGATTCGAAGAGCGAGTCGGAGACATGGTTCCCCTCGAACCCTTCGCCTACTACCTTGCCGACGAGTCTTCGGTGACATGCTACGCCGACGCATTTGACGTGGATTGGTCCTCGGCCGACTTGACAGCCTTTCGAGCCTGGCTGAAAACCCGCTACGGCACCGTGGCCAACCTCAACGAGAACTGGTCTACCCGGTTCGAGTCTTGGGATCAGGTGCTTCCCATGACCACGAAGCAGGCCCAGGAGCATGGCAACTTCGCTCCCTGGTCGGACCATCGCGTGTTCATGGAGGAGGCTTTCGTCCAGAGAATACGGGATGCCGGGAAACTCGCCCACGAAATCGATCCCGGAGCCCGGGCTTCCTTTTCGGGTACCCAGATACCGACTCCCCACAACGGCTGCAACTGGTACGAAATCGATCAGATCGCTGACTACCTGCAACCCTATTCGGGCGGCAACCAGGATGCGATGCACTACCTCTTCAATCCGAATCTCCGGCTGACCGGCTTCACCGGGTACGGCCGCACCCACGACGTCCAGCAGGAGGTCTGGAGAAGGCTCTTTTACGGCCACTCCGGGGCTTCGATATTCTGGCATTACACCTTGATGAACCCCGACCTCACACTGAGTGAACAGGGGGAAGGTCTCTCCAGGGCCTTCGGGAAGATGCAGTCGGGCGTCGGGCGGATCTTCATGAATTCAGGGGTCGCCGAGGACGGCGTGGCGATCCATTTTTCGATGGCGTCGATTCGGGGAGCCTGGATTACCGACGGCACCATCGAGGAAGGGGTTGCTTCGGCCCAACGGACGTCGCAGAACTTCCGGGAGTTGATGCAACGGAGGAATCTCTGGGTGAAGGAACTGGAGAAACAGGGAGTCCAGTTCCGTTTTTTGGCAAGCCCCCAGATTGAGGCTGGGGACCTTCGAAATTACAAGGTCCTCATCCTCCCTTACTCGATCGCACTCTCGGACAAGGAAGTTACTGAGATCGAAGAGTTTGCGGCGTCTGGCGGCATGGTATACATCGACGAGCAGACGGGGCGAATGAACGAGAAGTGCCGCTGGCGAACGAAACAGCTCTGGCAGGATCCCCCGGCAGGTTTCCGGAATTCCGGCCCGACTGACCTGGGCATTCCCCGAGCGCTCGGGATTTCAGGCGATCACCTCACCACGGTGAGAAACTTCGGGACTTCGAAGTTGATCGGCCTCTTGCCGGAATCAGCGACAACCCTCACGCTGCCGTCGACCGATCGGGTGCGATACGACCTCTGGACTCAAGGCACTTTCGGGCCCACGATCGAAATCGATCCCTCCCGGCCCGCCCTGATCCTGGAACGGCCGTCGAGGATCGATTCTCTGCAGATCTCCGACAATCTCGAACTCAGGCTCAAGGACGAGGCCGGCCAACCCGTTGACCGTTCGGTAATTCAGGTCGAGGTGATTTCTCCGTCCGGGCAGCCGATTCCTTACTATTCGAAGAACGTCGACCTGGTCAACGGGGTCGGCCATCTCGAAATCCCGTTCGCACTCAATGATTCACCGGGAACGTGGACAATCCGGGCCACCGATGCGATCAGCGGGATTCGGGCGGAGAGGCTCCTGAACCGGTAGCGTCCGCGACTCGGCGAAGGTGCACGTAATGGGCGCCCCGGTTCCGTTGCCCGGACTTGGAGATCATTGCCCAGAGGCGGAAATCCCCCGGGACGAGGTGCGCAGCCGTGAACGTTGCCGACACCTCACCTGAAGGTACCTCTGCGGCCCAGGATTCCGCGCCGATCTGGAGTCGGGCAGATCCAGGAGAGTCGAGAGCGGGAAAATCCAGGGTGATTTCGTAGTCGCTCTCGGTCGCAATGGTGATGTCCCAGTAGCCGTTTCCGGTCTCACTCCAGTTGGCGTCGGGTCCGCGCCAGTCCTGGCGGGTCAGAGTGACCGGGTTCTCATGTTCGGTGCCGACCACGGGGCGGGGCGGCCTGTAGCCATCTTGGGAGACATCCTCGAACCAGCCAACGTAGCTCTGGTGCATCGTCTCCACGAGTTCCGGCCGTTCTTTCGCGACGTCTTTGGTTTCACCCGGATCCGAAACCAGGTCGAACAATTCCCATGACGGATCGGAAGGTGGCGGGCCCGGGCTCCAACCCCTGGCCTGGACCAGTTTGTAGCGCGGCCCCCGAACGGCACAGCATCGACCCAGGTCGGGCACATCTCCCCGGTGAGATTGGAAGAAGAGCAGGCGTTCGGGCAACGTCACGCCGGCGTCTTCCCAGACCGCCAACAGACTGGTGCCGTCGATCTTGCGCCCTTCCGGCAGGGGGACGCCGACGACTTCGAGCAGTGTCGGGAGTATGTCGATGTGAGCTGCCGGTGTTTCGACCTTCCTCGCCGCCGTTACCTTGCCTGGCCAGCGAACCAGGAACGGAACGCGGATGCCCCCTTCGTACACAGACGCCTTCAGGCCGTGCAGACCATCGCGGTAGCGATCCTGCTGTGGCCCGTTGTCAGTCATGAAGATGACGATCGTCTTTTCGTCCAGGCCTGTCTTCTCGAGGAATGAGAGGAATCTTCCCACGTTGTCGTCGATGTTGGTCACCATCCCGTAGACACGCGCAGTGTCTTCGTCGAGACCGTCACGAAGATAAGGTGCACTGTACTCGTCGGGCACCTGGAGCGGAGTGTGCGGAGCGTTGGTCGGGAGATAGACGAAGAAGGGGGACGACTGGTTCTGCTCGATGAATCGCCTGGCCGCTTCGAAGAAGATATCGGTGCAGTATCCCTTCCCCTGAAATTCCTTGCCGTTATGCAGGAGAACGGGATCGAGATATCGGTTGCCGGGCGGGTCCGCCGGTTGCCCGATCCCTCCTCCCCGGTGGACCAGGCTCTCGTCGAATCCCTGATCCATCGCTCTCAGCGGGTAATTATCCCCCAGATGCCACTTGCCGAAAATCCCGGTCCGGTAACCTCCAGATCGGAGAGCTTCCGCGATGGTCACCTCGTCCGCCCGCATCATGGCACGTCCCAGATAGGTGTCCACAACTCCCGTCCGATAATTGTAACGACCGGTCATCAGGCTGGCCCGGGTGGGGGCGCAGACGGGCGATACGTAGAAATGAGTCATCTCGAGCGACTGGTCGGCAAACCGGTCGAGATTGGGCGTTCGGACCCGTGGATTGCCGTGGAAGCCGACGTCTCCATAGCCCTGATCATCGGTCATGATGAGGACGATGTTGGGGCGATCAACGGGGGTTCCACAACCCGATCCCAGACTCACCAGGAAATAAATCCATCCCAGCCAGTGAATCCTCTTGCTCATAGCTAGAGAATAAGGGACAGACTCGTATTCCGCATCCCCCCTTTTATCCCGGCGTCGGCATTTCGAGAGAGGCGCGATGTGTGGACCGGGTTCGCTGCATGCTGATCGCCTCGGGCAGCCGGAGCACCTTGCCAACATGAGCTGCCGGTTAGATACTCAAAGAGAAAAACATATGAGACATTTGGCAATTCTGTTGGCGCTGGCAGTGGTATTTGGGTGTGGAACAACTCCCGGGCGCGAAAGTGATGAACCGGCTGAATATGACGTCGTGGTCTACGGCGGAACGAGTGCCGGAGTAATTGCCGCAGTCCAGGCGGCGCGCATGGGAAAGTCGGTTGTCTTGATCTGTCCCGAGTCCCATCTGGGAGGGATGACCAGTGGCGGACTGGGCTGGACCGACACCGGCAACAAGGCGGTCATCGGGGGAATCGCCCGGGAATTCTACCAACGCGTGTGGCAACAGTATGCGAGCCCGGATGCGTGGCGATGGCAAAGCCAGGCCGATTATGGGAACAAGGGACAGGGCACGCCGGCTATTGACGGTGCTCAGAGGACGATGTGGATTTTCGAGCCCCATGTCGCCGAAACAGTCTTCGAGGGCTTCGTGGCCGAAAACAGTGTCTCTGTTTTCCGGGGAAATTGGCTTGACCGGGAGCACGGCGTCGAGATGGAAGGCAACCGCATCGTCTCGATATTAATGCTCAACGGGAAAAGGTTCAGCGGGAAGACTTTTATCGACGCTACCTACGAGGGGGACCTGATGGCCGCGGCCGGCGTCAACTACCACGTGGGGCGGGAATCGAACCAGGCATACGGAGAAAAGTGGAACGGGGTACAGAAGGACGCACGCCATCACGGGCACTACTTCAAGAATCAGATCGACCCGTATGTTCGCCCCGGGGATCCGAAAAGCGGACTTCTTCCCAGGATCAGTGCGGCAGACCCCGGGGAAAATGGTGAGGGCGACCGCCGCATCCAGGCATACTGCTTTCGGATGTGTCTGACTCGGGTTCCGGAGAACCGCGTACCATTTCCAAGACCAGAAGGATATGACGCGTCACAATACGAATTACTGCTCCGGGTCTTGAATTCGGGATGGCGGGAAGTTTTCGAGAAGTTCGACCCAATCCCCAACCTCAAGACGGACACCAATAACCACGGACCGTTCAGTACCGACAATATTGGGATGAACTACGACTATCCCGAAGCATCCTATTCGAGACGTCAGGAGATCGTGGCGGAGCATGAGCGTTACCAGAAAGGGCTCATGTATTTCCTGGCCAATGACGACAGGGTCCCTGAAGACGTTCGGAGTCCCATGTCGGGGTGGGGATTGGCAAAAGACGAATTTGAGGACAATGGAAACTGGCCTTACCAACTCTATATCAGGGAGGCTCGCCGCATGGTTGGTCGTTACGTGATGACTGAAAAAGACTGCCTCGGCGAGCGCACGACGCCCGATCCAGTTGGGATGGGTTCTTACACCATGGACTCGCACAATGTGCAGCGTTATGTGACTCCCGAGGGCTTCGTACAAAACGAAGGAGACATTGGGGTGCCGACGGGGGAGTATCAGATCGATTACGGAAGCCTCGTCCCAGAGTCCGACCAGTGCACGAACCTGGTCGTTCCGGTCTGCTTGTCTTCCTCGCATATCGCGTATGGATCCATTCGGATGGAGCCGGTCTTTATGATCCTGGGCCAATCTGCTGCGACGATCGCTGCAATGGCGATTGATGAGCAACTGGGTGTACAGGAGATCGAATACGAGCAACTTCGGGATCGACTGCTTGCAGACGGACAGGTCCTGACTCCGGATCAGGCCGCTCGTTTGGCCCGCTGAGTCACGGCAAGTGGACGCAGGGCCTCGGCAAACACGGGAATCGTCATGGGAACTGGGTCAAACAACTTCTACAGGGACTATCGTGAGAAATAATCGAAACTGGTTGAGCGTCTTTGGCGTGCTCCTATACTGCCTCTCTCCCGGCTGCATGGAACCGCGAGACCAGCAGGCAGACGATGATCTGATCACGGAAAACAGTGAGCCGGCTCCTGCGGACTGGTTTACTACGACACCTGTGGCGGAAGGGGTCTGGAAAATAGACGATCACGGTGGAGACAACATCTACCTCGTCGAAGGGGACGAAAAGGCACTGTTGATCGATACAGGTACTGGGGTTGCCGACTTGGCGGGATTCGTCCGCACTCCGACCGACAAGCCCCTGCTCGTTGTCAATACGCACGGGCACCCCGACCACGCGGGAGGAAATTTTCAGTTTCGGAGAGTTCATGCGCACCCTTCCGACTTTCCAATGGCCCGGCAGTTCAGTTCGAGGGAGTATCACTTCGAAACCATCCGGCGAGTGCTCACAGAGACTCCCCAGTTTCGTGCTCTGGTCCTGCAGGATGGGTTGGTATTCGATTCGACGGACCTTGTGCCTGTCGAGGAGGGAACTCGATTTGACCTCGGGCACAGGTCGCTCGAAGTTATTGCCGTTCCTGGCCATACGAGGGGCAGCATCTGCTTGCTGGACGCCGAAAAAAAACTCCTCTTTTCCGGCGACAACAACAACGTTCTGGTCTGGATGTTTCTTGATGCCAGCTTGCCGCTCGAAACCTATCTCCAGTCTCTCGAAACAGCTTGACAATCGAAGCGGCGAGTTTGAGACAATTCTTCCCGGCCATGGAGAACCGCTCGACTCTGAGTTCGTGCAGGAACAAATCGCCTGCGTGCAGAATATCCTCTCCGGCAACTGTGTCTCGACACCCTATGAGTCCTTTGCCGGCAATGCAGTTCAGTGTTCTTACAAACGAGCGACGGTAGCGTTCGATCCGAAAAAACTGCGTCGCTAATGCACTGACGACTGGGCTCAATCTCGGAACATCTCCGAGGTCGGACGTTAGATTGTGTGGGAGTGTCGGAAGTATGAGTCTCGAAAGTCAGGTGGGGAAGCTCGTCAAGAGAATATGGGGCTACGATTCGCTTCGACCGCTTCAACTTGACGCGGTCAAAGCGAGGCTGCACGGCAAGGACTCTCTCGTGGTACTCCCGACCGGGGGCGGGAAATCACTCTGCTACCAAATCCCGCCGCTGATCAAGAAACAGACAGACATTGTCGTTTCTCCGCTCATTTCGCTGATGAAGGACCAGGTCGATGGACTGAAGCTGGTCGGTTATCCGGCGGCCTCAGTTCACAGTGGAATGCGGCCCGCGGAACAACGAAGCGTGCTGGAGAAGGCTCTCGAGGGGGAATATCGACTTCTGTTTGTATCCCCGGAACGGGTACAAACAGAAGCATTTCTGAACCTGGCGCGTCGCCTCGAGATCGGGAGCTTCGCAATCGACGAGGCCCATTGCATCAGTCATTGGGGCCATGATTTTCGCCATGACTACCGTCGCCTGTCCCTCCTCCGCCAGCAATTTCCCGATGCCACCCTTCACGCGTTCACCGCAACGGCCACACCGCGGGTCAGGAGTGACATTGTCGAGCAACTCGGGCTGCGCGACGTGGTTGAGCTGGTCGGTCAATTCGATCGTCCGAACCTCACGTACCGGATCCTACCGAAGACGCAGATTAATAAACGTGTCCTTGAAGTCATCGGCCGGCATCCCCGGGAAGCGGTGATCGTTTACTGCCTGAGCAGAAGTAACACAGAGAGCGTGGCTTCATACCTTCGGGAATCGGGCGTGGAGGCCGAAGCCTATCACGCCGGCCTCGAACCGGAAGACCGCGCACGAATCCAGGACGCCTTTTCGACCGAGAAGCTCAACGTGGTTGTTGCAACGGTCGCTTTTGGAATGGGTATCGACCGGAGCAATGTTCGATGCATTGTGCATGCGTCGATGCCGAGGTCGATCGAACAATACCAGCAGGAGACTGGAAGAGCCGGTCGGGACAGTCTTGAAGCAGAATGTGTTCTCTTTTATTCGTATTCCGATGTTGCGCGCTGGCAATCTCTCCTCACCTCGAATTTAGAGACCCCTCCCGAGATCCTTTCCGCGCAGCAGGCACTGCTCAACGAGATGCAATCATTTTGCACCCGGAACCGATGCCGTCATTCGGCAATTTCGGAGTACTTTGGCCAGGCTTACGGGAAACAATCGTGCGGCGCATGCGACGTCTGCCTGGAGGAGGTCGACACGGTACCCGAGTCCGTTACGATTGCAGAGAAGATCCTTTCAGCGGTTTACCGGTTGGACCAGCGATTCGGCATTACCTATGTGGTTGAGTTTCTAAAAGGGGCGGACACGGAGAGAATTCGCAGGAATGGGCATCAACGGATCAAGACTTATGGTGCACTTGCCGACCTTCCCGCCCGATTCATTCGGGAATTCTGCCTCCAGCTCATTGACCGAGGCGTCCTGGAGCGCACGTCGGGCAACTTGCCGGTGTTACAGCTGAATCACACCTCGCTCGAAGTGCTGCGTGGATCCCAAAATGTCCAGCTTCGCAAACCCGAAGGATGGAGCCTCTCCAAGACCGCTGGGGAAGAAGAGGCATGGGCGGGGGTTGATCATTTACTGTTCGAGGAACTTCGCCGATTGCGCAAGGATTTGGCGAACGCAGAAAACGTGCCGGCATTTCAGATCTTCAGTGACAAAACGCTGCGGGAACTGGCGCGCTGCCGACCGGCGTCAAACGGCGCCCTTCTAGCTACCTACGGGATGGGCAAAGTGAAGGTCCGGAAGTTCGGCGATAAGCTGCTCGAGGCGATCGGTGCGTTTTGCAGGAATCGCGACAGCAATGGTTATTGAAGCAGAACCCCTCAGCCTATGAACAAGGAAGACCGGTCATCCGAACCCCTCCCCTCGCCGCGGGCAGACTACTCCTTGGGAGACTTGTCCCTCAGCGCGAACTGAACCTCGATAGTGGCATTTACATTGACCGGTTTGCCATCGAGTTTGGCCGGCTCAAATCGCCAATTCTGCTCGATTTCATCCCGTGCCTCCTCCTCCAGTCCGAGTCCGATGGCCTGCCGCGTTTGGATCCTCCCCAGGAGGTCTCGCGGAATGCTTTCGAGATCTGCAATCTCGATCTGAGAAGAGGACCGGACGAGTTTGACCGTTTCCCAGACCGAGCGCCCGAAAGCCGCACACCCAAGTCCAAGGAAAACCAGGTATCCCAGTGTGATCCAGTGCATCAGCCCCTGGCTCCACCATCGGACGATTTCGCGGTTCCTGACCCGGTACGTTGTCTGATGCCCGAGCGGACCTCAGGGCGGCTCTTTGAGCCGTGGAGTGTCACTGCCTTTTCTGGCAGGCTGGAGATTTGGAAAGTCCGAGCGTAGACTGTAAATTCTTGGACCAGACCAGAGGACATTTGGAGGTCGTGGCTGCAGCGGCTTCGCGCCTTCATGCAACCGATCGGCCGCAAGACATCATTGGTGAAATCTGTCGAGAGCTCCTGCACTATCTCGATTGCAGGGTCTTTCTCTGCTACCTGTCCGACGGGGATTCCGCCGAGCTCAAGCTGAGTTCCTTTGCGGGGGTCGACCCCAGACTGGACCCTGTCATTGAATCGGTCGATCCCGGAATTCTCCGGTGTGACGGCGAAGGCCACCGCCCGGACGCGACACTCGAATGTTCGACCCGGGCGACGGACTGTTCCAATTGGGCGGAATTCTGCAGGTCGAAGTCCCTCCGTACCTGCTCGTGTCACCCCTTGAAAGTGGGCACCTCCTTGATCGGGATTCTCCTCTTCGGGGCCACCGATCGCGCTGACTTCACCTTGGAGGACTTGACCTTGATGCGGACTGTGGGCGAACAGATTGCCGGCGCCGTTGTCCGCAGTCGCAGATGGGTGGCCCTGAAGAACAGCGAGGAGAGATACAAGGATCTGGTCGAAAATGTCAACAGCATCATTCTGAGGTTCGGCCGCGACGGGAAGATCGAATTCTTCAACCGGGCAGCACAGGAATTCTTCGGTTACGAAGAAGCCGAAATCATCGGAAAGGATACTTCGATCCTGCTTCCTCGAGTGGAAAGTACGGGCCGGAACCTTGAACACCTCGTAAAAGACGTGCAGGAGAGCCCGGATCGCTATTCCGAATCGGTCAATGAGAACGTTCTGAAGGACGGAAGAAGGGTCTGGGTGTCTTGGCGGAACCGGGCCGTCAGGGATTCAAGTGGGAGAGTTGTCGCGAACATCGCGGTGGGACAGGACATCACTGCGCGCAAAGCCGTCCAGGAGCAGCTCCGGCTGAGCGAGGAGCGATTCAGGAAGGTCTTTGAACTCGCCGCCGTCGGCATGGCCCAGGCGGACCCGGCGACGGGTCGATTTGTTATGGT
Organism: uncultured Acidobacteriota bacterium; assembly: GCA_963777605.1. Classification (GTDB taxonomy): domain Bacteria; phylum Acidobacteriota; class UBA6911; order RPQK01; family JAPXNP01; genus CAVZRV01. The sequence continues at coordinate 197,351 of CAVZRV010000008.1, read as the reverse complement.
CAACGATCGCTTTTGCCAGATTGCGGGCAGAACCCGCGAAGAGTTGCTCCGCAGCACTTTCGCGGACATCACCCATCCGGACGATCGGATTGTTGACGCGAAAAACTTCCGCGATCTTCTCGACGGAAAGCTCTCGGAGTACAGACGAGAGAAACGCTACCTGGTTGACGATGGCCGCGAGGTCTGGGTCGACGTTTCCGTCACCTTGGTTGGGGACCGTGCCGGCTTGCCAATCTCGACGCTCGGAATTATCCACGACATCACGGCCAGAAAGCAGGCCGAAGATTCGCTCCGATCCACGGCACTGGAACTCCAGACCCGAAACCGGATGCTCAGGGCCCTGAGCGACAGCAACCATATACTGACACGTGAATCCGATGAGCGTTCACTTCTCCAGGAGATCTGCCGAATTGTCGTAGAAGAGTGCGGGTATGCCATGGTCTGGATCGGCTACGCAGAGGCCGATCCGGAGCAGACCGTGCGTCCGGTGGCATCAGCCGGATTTGACGAGGGGTACCTGGAAACACTTCGGGTTACCTGGTCGGCGAATGAACGAGGCTTCGGGCCTGCCGGCAGCGCCATTCGCACCGCGTTGCCCAGTCTCTGCCGGAATATAGGGACAGATCCAAAGTTCACCCCCTGGCGAGATGAAGCCCTCAAGAGGGGGTATGCATCTTCGATCTCTCTGCCTTTGGCATTTGCCGGCGATGTCCTGGGAGCGATTTCGATTTATTCCCGGGAGGCGGACCCCTTCTCCGATGACGAGGTGCGCCTGCTGATGGAGCTCGCCAACGACCTTTCCCAGGGCATTTCGGCAATTCGGCTTCGAGCAGCGCATGCTGAAGCCCAGGAGGCCGTGATCAGGAGCGAGGAGAGGTACCGTCGATTCTTCGAAGATGACCTGACTGGCGATTTTCTGGCAACACCGGAGGGCAGGATCCTGTTCTGCAACCCTTCGTTTGTGAAGCTGTTTCATTTCGGCAGTTTCGAAGAGGCGCTCGCGAGCGACATGGTCAGTCTGCACACGTCTTTGGACTCGTGGCAGGAGTTCCTCAAGCTCATCCAGGAGAAGAAGGTTCTCGAACAGTACGAGTGCGAACGTAGATGCATCGACGGCAGTCCCCTCCACATTGTCGAGAACATTGTCGGGATCTTCGACGACCGTGGGCAACTGACACAGCTGAAAGGCTATGTTTACGACGACACCGAGCGAAAACTGGCGGAGCAGGCCCTGCGAGAGAACGAACACCGTCTCCGGTTGGCCCTGGAAGGAGGCCGCATGGGAACGTGGCAGGTCGATATTGAAACGGGAGCCAACGTGTGGAGTGATCGCGTTTTTGACCTGCTGGGCCTTGATCCGGGACTGGCGCCAGAGCTGACGGCCGGGGGAATTCTGCAATTCGTGCATCCCGAGGACCGGCCTCGCCTCCAGTCCCTCATGAAGCGGGCTGTCGAGGAACGGACCGAGTTCAACGGGGAATTCCGGGTAGCCCGCCCTAACGGGAACGCGATATGGCTTGCTGCGCGCGCCCGGGTGGTGAGCGAGGAAAACGGCGGCCCGCGCATCATCGGCGTTCTCTACGATATTTCCCAGCGCAAGAAAATGGAGGCGGACCTGCTCGCCCTGACCGAAGGCCTCGAGCAGATGGTTTCGGAACGGACGGAGGAGCTGGCTCGGACGATTCGGGAGCTTGAAGAGCGCGCCCTTCAGTTGCAGCGGCTGACCATGGAACTCTCCGAAGTCGAAGACCGGGAGAGGCGACGGCTCGCCCGGATCCTGCACGATGACCTCCAACAGTTGCTGGTAGGAGCGAAACTCCACCTGGACTTACTGGGCAACAAGCTGGCGACGTCCGAGGATGCCGAGGACCTGATGGCACGCCTTCGGCATTTGATCCTGGAATCGATCGATAAGTCCCGCGGACTCTCCCACGAGTTGAGTCCGCCCGCCCTGTACCAAAGTGGCTTGAGGGACGCCTTGATCTGGCTCGGGCGACGCATGCAGGAAACCTGTGGCTTGAACGTGACCGTGGACGTGGACCAGGGAGCGGATTTCGGGTCGGAGACGCTGCGGTCTTTTGTCTACAAGGCGGCCCAGGAACTGCTCTTCAACGTCGTCAAACATGCCGGGGTGAGCGAAGCCCGAGTCAGGCTGCGCCATCGGAACGGGAAGGTGCGTCTGACGGTCGTCGATGCCGGAAGCGGGTTCGATCCCGAGAGTATCGGGCGGACAGAAGGTTTTGGTCTTTTCAGCATTCGTGAGCGCGCCTCGTTGCTGGGAGGCTGGATGAAATACCGGAGCACTCCTAAAAAGGGCAGCGTCTTCGTCCTGGTAATTCCTTCCGATTGAAGCAACATCAACTTCCGAGCAAGTCGTTTATCCGCTGCCGCCCGCCGGAGTGGAGCCACTGCTCGAAGACTGCGCCTTCTCCTGGGGACAGCTGGTCGAGCCCGAATCGAGACTTTGGCAGCCTGGAAGGCTGTGCTAGAGTTGCCCGAACTGTCTGGAAAGGGGAATTGCCGTGCAAGGAAAGCGCCCGAAATCGAACCTGTTCAACCGCCGATCGTTCTTCTCCCGCGGAGCCGCCGCCGGAGGCCTGGCAACCGCCTGGAGCCTCTCTGAGAAACTCGAAGCGGGTCTCCAGAATGTCAACCGGAACAGTAGTCCGTCGGACCTGAAGATCACCGATCTCCGGGTGGCCGTGGTAGGTCCATCTCCGATGAAGAGCCCGATCGTACGCATCGACACGAATCAGGGAATCTCCGGCTATGGAGAAGTCAGAGATGGGGCGGACAAGCTTTACCCGCTGATGCTGAAGAGCCGGATTCTCGGGGAAAATCCCTGCAATGTCGATAAGATCTTCCGACGAATCAAGCAGTTCGGGCACCACGCACGCCAGGCCGGGGGTGTTGTGGCAATTGAGATGGCCTGTTGGGACCTGGCCGGCAAAGCCTGGGGCGTCCCGGCCTGGCAGATGCTCGGGGGGAAGTTTCGGGATAAGATCCGACTCTACTGCGATACCACGCAGTCGCCTGACCCGAGCATCGCAGGGAACAGACTGAAGGAGCGGATGGACGCGGGGTATAGCTTTCTCAAAGTCGACTTTGGGGTCCGGCTGCTGGACAAAATCCCCGGGGCCCTGAATCGCCCGGTCGGCCAAACGCTGGCGGACGTCAACAACGTCATGCACCCGTTCACAGGGCTGGAGATCACCGACAAGGGGTTGGGTTACCTGCAGGACTATGTCGGCGGGATCCGTGACATCGTCGGGATGGAGATCCCGCTCTCGTCTGACCATTTCGGACACATCGGAGTGAACAGCTGCATCCGCCTGGGCAAGGCCATGGAAAAGCAGCAACTCGCCTGGCTGGAAGACATGGTTCCCTGGCAAATGACGGAACAGCTCAAGGAGATCAAAGAGTCGATCAACATTCCCCTTTGCACCGGGGAAGACATCTACTTGAAGGAAGAGTTCAGACACCTCGCCGAGGCCAAGGCGATTGACGTGATTCACCCTGACCTCTCGACCGCCGGCGGCCTGCTCGAGACCAAAAAAATCGGGGATATGGCCATGGAGAACGGAGTGGTGATGGCGATGCACTATGCCGGGACTCCGATTGGGATGATGGCCAGCGTCCACTGTGCAGCGGCTACCGAGAACTTCCTTTGCCTGGAACACCACGGGGTGGACGTTGAGCATTGGGAGGCGCTCGCCACGGGCCTCGATCGTCCTCTGGTTCAGAATGGCTTCATTACAGTTCCCAACCAGCCTGGGCTGGGGGTCGAGCCGAACGAAGAAGTCATTCGCGAGCATCTCTACGAGCCTGGGTACTTCGAACCGACCCCGGAGTGGAACGAGCTTCGGTCCTGGGACCGGCTCTGGAGTTAGGGGCGCACGTCCGAACAAGGCGCCTGAAATCAAAGGCGTGTACCAGGCTCACCATGAAACGTTGGTCAGCGGGCGCTGCAAACGTCATCTGAAGCAGTGAACGGCAAATTGTTATCATGGTTTGTCGGTTTCTTCAGAAATTCCCGTCGCAGTGGAGAGGTTGATGGTCCGAGCAAACTGCCGCCGTGCGGCAGGACCTGTGGTGATTCGAAGACTTGGCGGGCTGATGGCCACGATCCTGATGGCTCAGGTCGCACTCGGCGGCACCGCCGATGAACCGCCGGCCATTCAGTTTCTCAACGTGGCGCCCCGGTCCGAAATCCAGTACACCTCGAATAATGATTTCACCGGGCGGAAATACTTTCCCCAACCCATGTGTGGAGGCGTCGCAATCCTGGACTTCGACCTGGATGGCAAGCAGGACATCTTCTTCACCAACGGGGCCAAGCTTCCGGAGCTGGTCAAGAGCGATCCTTCGTTTTACAACTGCCTGCTGCGCAACCTGGGTGACGGGCGATTCCAGGACGTCACCAGGCAGGCCGGTGTCGAAGGTGCCCAGATCGGATTTCTCTTTTGGAGTTGCCGCCGGCGACTACGACAACGACGGCGACACCGATCTTTTCATCTGCAACGCCGGTCCGAACGCGCTCTACCGAAACAACGGTGACGGAACCTTCTCCGACATCACCGCCGGCTCGGGGTTGGACACCAAGCCGAAGGATCTGCTCAGCGTGGTTGCGGCCTGGTTCGACTACGACCGGGACGGCCTGCTCGACCTTGTCATATCCGAGTACACCTACTGGAACCCGCGGGACGACAAGGCCTGTGCTCCATGGGCGGACGGGCGGAATTCTACTGCAACCCTCAGTCCTCCTCGCCGTGCCTCATTCCCTCTACCGCAACCTTGGGGAGGGCAAGTTCGCCGACGTGACCGAGTCTTCCGGCTTTTCCAAGGCGGCCGGCAAAGGGCATGGGCATCGGCATCGCCGATTTCAACCACGACGGCTGGCTCGATGTCTTCATTGCCAACGACACCGGCCCAGAACTTCCTCTACATGAACCAGGGAGACGGCACCTTCGACGAGGATTCCCTCTCTTCGGCGTGGCCTACAACGACCGAGGCGCACGCGTTGTCTCGGGCATGGGCATGGACGTCAAGGACTACAACAACGACGGGTGGACGGACATCTTCTACAACAACCTGCAGACCAGGTCTGGGCGCTGTTTCGAGAACCAGGGCGGCAGAGTATTTCGATTACGTGTGTCCCGCCCCCGAATGTCGCCAATCTCAGCCGGAGATTCTCTGGCTGGAGCAACGGTTTCATCGACTACGACAATGACGGCTGGAAGGATATCTACTCGGCCAACGGGGATGTCGATTACCTGGGGGACAACTCGGCGCAGCACGACACCATGCTGAAAAATCGAAACGGTACCTCTTTCGAGGATGTGTCGAGCGACCTTGGCAAGGACTTCCTGCACATGGGCTATCAGCGGGGTTCGGCGTTCGCGGATCTCAACGACGACGGCTTTCTCGACATCGTGGTGACGTCGCTGAACGAGAAACCGCGCATCCTGATGAACTCGGGAAGAAACGGAAACCACTGGGTAATGCTCGACCTTCAGGGGCAGGTCAGCCCGCGCGACGCAATCGGAGCCAAGGTCAAAGTGGTTACCGAATCTGGCAGATCGCTGTACAGTCACGTGTCCACGAGTGTGGGCTTCATATCGACATCGGATCGTCGCGTCCACTTCGGGTTGGGAACCGAAGCCAAAATCGACTCGATCGAGATCAACTGGCCAAGCGGGATACACCAGGTTTTGAAGTCACCCGGAGCCGATCAGATTATTGTCCTGCGGGAGCCGAAAGACAAATGAAAAATCGAACCAATCGGGTCCTCTTGACCCTTTCAATAATGGCTGCGGGGATTCTTCCGTTCGTGAGCGCCACCGATATCGGGGTGGGCCCCGTCGTGCTGCAGTTGGTGAAAGATTCGGGCGTTGACTTCTCGATTGATCCGAGTCGAACCGACATGCGCCATCAGCCGGAGACGATGATCTCCGGAGTCGCGCTGTTCGACTACGACAACGATGGGAACCTCGACCTGTTCACGGTCAGCGGTGCGACTATGCCCGGGCTCAAGAAGGTTCGACCGAGTCACTCCAACCGTCTCTTCAAGGGGAAAGGTGACGGCACGTTTGTGGACGTTACCGAGCAGGCTGGTGTCGCAGGTCGGGGCTACACGCTGGGTACCGCGGTGGGTGATTACGACAATGACGGGGACCAGGATCTTTTTGTGGCTGGACTCAGGGAGAATCTTCTGTACAGGAACGACGGGGACGGGAAATTTACCGAGGTCACCTCCCAGGCGGGCCTTGCCGCGCCTGATCCCGACTACGGGACACTCTGGTCGGTTGCCGCCGCTTTTTTCGACTACAACCGGGACGGCCTCCTGGATCTCTTCGTGTCCAATTATTGTGTCTGGGACCCTGAGACTGAACCGAGATGCGGGCCAAGTGACGCCCCCGACTACTGTCATCCGCAGAACTACGATGGGCTCCCCGACTCCCTTTACAGGAATAACGGTGACGGAACATTCACCGACGTTTCGGTTGAATCCGGCATCCGCGCTCACATTGGAAAGGGGATGGGTCTCGGCCTGGCGGACTTTGACGGCGATGGCTGGACCGACGTCTTCGTGGCCAACGACACCGTTCCCGCCTTTCTGTTCCACAACATGGGTGACGGAACATTCGAAGAAGTCGCCCTTGAGAGTGGGACGGCCTATACCTATTCCGGTCATGCGGTTTCGGGTATGGGGGTGGACGCCAAAGACGTCAACAACGACGGGTTGGTGGACTTGTTCGTTGCGGCGATGACCAACGAATCCATGCCGTTCTACGTCAATTTGGGAGACATGTTGTTTGACGAAATGACTGCCCCCAGCAAGCTCGCCATGATGACGAGAGACCGGACCGGTTGGAGCAACGGGATCTTCGACCTGAACAACGACGGCTGGAAGGATCTCTTTGTTGCCAGCGGCGATGTGATGGATCCCCGCGGGACCTTCAAGGAGCGCGTCCCCCAGCCAAACACCCTGTTCCTGAACCTGAAGAACGGAAAATTCGCCGACGGCGGCCCCACGGCCGGTCCCGATTTCCTGGAGCAGGTACAGGTGCACAGGGGTGTGGCCTTCGGCGACATTGACAACGACGGCCGGATCGACGCTGTTGTCACTGCTCTCGACGGACCAACGGAAGTCTGGTTGAACCGCTCTCGCAAGGAGAACAACTGGATCCACATTTCAACCCGGGGCACCCGGAGCAATCGGGACGGCGTGGGAGCGAAGTTCCGACTCACCAGCAAGAGTGGCGTCCAGTACAACCACGTCAATACAGCCGTCGGGTACGGGTGCGCGTCCGACAAGCGTGTCCACTTTGGGCTCGGTCCCGACACCGTCATCGATGAAATTCAGATCACCTGGCCCGGTGGGATCGTCCAGACCCTCAAGGATGTCCCGGTCAACCAGGTCCTCTCCGTGGTTGAGCCTTCCGGAGGTTAGTCGATCCATTCGATTTTGGCCGGCTCCTGGGCAACGCACTGGCGGATGTTGCCCATCCCCGACGTCAACTGAGCGCAAGCATTGTCCTTCGCGGTGTTGAGCGCGTCCTGTCGGGTTGCCCCGGAAGCAGTCCGGCAGGCGGTTTGCCCCTGAAACTCCATGCAGACCCGGCAGCGCAACTGCTCGCCGCTCATCGTCGAGTAAACGATGTAGCCCACGAAGAGGATGAAAAACAGGGGGAGCATCCAGCGCGATTTCTTACTCATGGTTGTCTCGGGAACAGGTCAGGGTTATCCGTAAAGAGGGCGTCAACGCCCAGTTGATATAGAAAATACCTCATTTCCTCGGTCACGTCCTTGAAACCCTCGCCCGGACTGCGGGCCCGAAACGTGTAAGGGGTAACGGTCAGCCCCGACTCGTGGGCCCATTCCACAATTTTTGGCTGCTCTACAAGTAACTCCTTGGCCGGTCCGATCCCCTGGAAGCTATCGGCAATATCCTGCAGCTTGTCGAGACTGTCCAGCTTCTCAACATCCCCCGCCGAAACCAGGTAGACCAGCGGCAGTCGGACGCCATAATCCTCTCGGAGTCTCTTCAATGATTCCCGGCTGAAGGACTGGACGATTACTTTTGTGGAGGGGTCACGAGGGTCGAGGCCTTCGGCAACCAGGTCGTCAACCAGGCGTTTCTCCATTGGGATTCCCAATTCGCCGTAGGTTTCGGGCTCCTTGGTTTCGGGGTAGAGTCCTGCACGGCCGCCAACGCATTGGATCGCCTCCCTGAAGGTCAGGACTCGGGCTCCCTTGAATTTGGGACCGAACCAGGATCCGGCATCGAGCGACTTGATCTCCTCCAGGGTGAAGTCGCGGACGTACCAGACACGGCGGTTTTTGCCTTTGATCTGGATCTCGGTCCAGCGGTCAGGGAAGACCTCTTCGACATTGGTCGTTCGCTCGAGAGTCGAGTCGTGCAGGCAGACCAGGACTCCGTCCCGCGTGACCTGCAGATCCTGCTCGACGTAGTCGGCACCCTGTTTGATCGCCAGTTCGTAGGCAACCGCGGTGTGCTCCGGGGCGTACCCGGAAGCACCCCGATGCGCAACCAACATCTTCTCCTGAAAGCTGAACGCGGTCAGCATGACCGACACCACAATAATCGATCCCATGGCGATCCAGACACGCCCCCGCGAGATTCGGTGGCCTGAAGGTGAAGCATTTTGATTCATTCCCCGCATTCAAACATGGAACCACGCGGCTGTTCAAAGCCGGCGGGGTCAGCCGACGGGGTCAGGTTGAGCGGTCAGACGGGCGGAGGTTATAATCGCGTGCCATGTCGGAGAAAATCCGCTCGATTATTGATGAAGAAGGCAAAGTAGTCTCTGGTGCTGAAATCCCTTCAGTAGATGACGATTTCCTACTCAGGCTGTACCGGTTGATGCTCTTCAATCGCAGGCTCGACGAACGAATGATCAAGCTGCAGCGGCAGGGCCGGATCGGCTTTTTCGTTGGCTCCATAGGGGAAGAGGCTGCAATTATTGGGAGTGCGATGGCGCTTCAGAGCCAGGACTGGGTTGTACCCTGTTATCGCGAAGCGGGGGCTGCCTTCGTCAAGGGCTACCCACTCTATGAATACCTCTGCCAGGTTTACGGCAACGTGGAAGACAAGATGAAAGGGCGACAGATGCCCTGCCACTGGGGATCGCCGGAACTCAGGTTGACTACCGTCTCAAGCCCGGTAGGCTCACAGATCCCGCATGCGGTTGGACTCGCCATGGCGGCCCGGATCCAGGGCAAACCGGAAGTCGCCCTGACCTATTTTGGTGACGGAGCAACTTCGACCGGGGATTTCCATGCCTCGTGCAACTTTGCGGCGGTGTTCAAGGCACCGGTGATTTTCCTTTGCCGAAACAACCAGTACGCCATCTCCGTTCCAGTCTCGAAGCAGACGGTGTCCGACGGGATTGCGATCAAGGCACAAGCCTACGGGATGCGGGGAGTCTGCGTCGACGGTAACGACGCTCTCGCGGTCTATGCCGCAACCCTGGAAGCGGCCGACCTTGCCCGACGTGGGGAGGGGCCAACGCTCATCGAGGCCACGACCTATCGCCAGGGTGCCCACACCACGTCGGACGATCCGAGGGCGTACCGAAATGACGAGGAAGTGGAGGAGTGGATTCGGAAGGACCCAATCAGCCGGCTAAGGATCTATCTCACAGAGTCCGGGCGCTGGGACAAGGACCGGGACGAACAACTGGAGGTGGAGCTTCGTGAGGAGATCCAGAGTACCCTGGAGAAGGCCGAGGCACTGCCCGGTCCACCGATCGAGTCTCTCTTTGAGGACGTCTTCGATACTGTTCCCTGGCACCTTCGGGAACAGCGTGACTCCCTGCTCCGTGCCATCCAGGAAAGCGACTGAGCGAGGCCAACAATGCCGATTCTGAACCTGCTCCAATCTGTCAACGATGCGCTCCGGGTCGAAATGCGGCGCGATCCCTCAGTGATCGTCTTTGGTGAAGACGTGGGCTACTTCGGAGGAGTCTTTCGAGCAACCCAGGGTCTCCAGGAGGAATTCGGCAGTGATCGATCATTTGACACTCCTCTCTCCGAAATAGGAATCCTTGGAGTCGCCATCGGTATGGCGATGAACGGACTGCGCCCCGTTCCGGAAATCCAGTTCGCCGACTTCGTCTACCCGGCAATCGACCAGTTGATCAACGAAGGGTCCAAGGTTCGGTACCGCTCAGGTGGGCTGTACTCCTGTCCCCTGGTGATGCGGATGCCCTACGGGGGCGGGATCAAAGGCGGCCACTACCATTCTCAGAGCCCGGAAGCCTATTTCGCGCACACCCCCGGAGTTAAGGTCGTGGTGCCTTCGAATCCTTTCGATGCCAAGGGACTGTTGATTGCTTCAATCCGGGATGACAATCCCGTTGTCTTCATGGAGCCGAAGCGGATCTACCGGGCGGCACGGGGAGAAGTCCCGGAAGGCGACTACACCATCGAATTGGGCAAAGCGCAGGTCGTTTTGAGTGGCTCCGACGTGACATTGATCGCGTATGGCGCAATGGTGCAGGTGGTGGTGGAGACGGCGGAACGGCTGCACGAGGACGAGGGCGTTTCCTGCGAAGTCATCGATCTTCGCACGCTGGTGCCGTACGATGTCGAGACCGTGCTGGAATCGGTGCGCAAGACGGGGCGAGCTGTCATCGTCCACGAAGCTCCCCGAAACTGCGGTTTTGGCGCCGAGTTGGCCGCGACCATCGGCGAGAAGGCGCTGCTCAGCCTCCAGGCCCCGGTGCTGCGAGTGACCGGGTTCGACACGCCCTTTCCATACGTGCTAGAACACGAGTATCTTCCAGGTGATCAGAGAATTCGGGCGGCCATCGGCGAAGTAATGAACTTCTAGATGCCCCTGGGTAACCGAGTCCTCTGCCGAATCAAGAATGGTTCCCGAGTGCGGGCTGGAGAAGCAGCGATGATCTATGAATTCAAGCTTCCGGATGTAGGCGAAGGCGTTGTCGAAGGGGAAATCGTCCAGTGGCTGGTTAAGCCTGGCGCGATGGTCAAGGAAGACCAACCGATGGTTGAGATCATGACTGACAAGGCTACCGTCGAGATTCCTTCTCCGGTTTCAGGCCGCATTGAGGAGTGCCGGGGAGAGGAAGGCGGTACGGTCGAAGTCGGCGATACCCTGGTGGTGATTACGGTGGAAGCGGCCGCGGAAAGTGCCGAAACAGCTTCGGGCCCGGAGACGGGCGATCAGGTGCTGGCAACTCCGGCGGTGAGAAAGCTGGCCCGTTCGGTTGGCATAAAACTGGCCAAGGTCGAGGGGACCGGCCCGGGAGGGCGGATCACCTCGGACGATGTGGAGCGGCATTCAGAGAGCTTGAAGGCCCCGAAAAAGGGGGCCCGGGAGGTCGAGACTGATTACGAAGCGCTTCCCTACCGGGGTTTAAGGCGTAAGATCGGAGACCACCTCAGCCTGGCCAAGCGATCGGCCGTGCACTTTACCTACATCGAAGAGTGTGACGCCACTGAACTGGTCCGACTGAGGGAGCGCTACGTGGAGTCCCATCCCGATCACCGGATGACCTACCTGCCCCTGATTCTCATCGCCGTGGTGTCCGGCTTGAGCCGGTTCCCCCTGGTCAACGCGATTCTCGACGAGGACAAGGGGGAGATCCAGATCCAGAAGAAACACAATATCGGCATCGCCACCGCTACGTCTGAAGGGTTGATCGTCCCGGTCGTGAAAGAAGTGGAGGGAAAGTCCATTCACGAACTCGCCGACGAGATCACGCGGTTGACTGATGCCGCAAGATCGGGAAAGGTTGCGCTCGAAGACCTCAAGGGAGGCACCTTTACCGTTACGAGCCTTGGGCCTCTCGGGGGACTCGCCGCTACACCCGTAATCAACTTCCCCGAAGTGGGGATTCTGGGGGTTCACAAGATCGCCAAACGGCCGGTGGTCAGGGACGGCGGAATCGTCGTTCGTGACATGATGAACCTGTCTATAACCCTGGACCACAGGGTGGTGGACGGACTGGTGGCAGCCCAGTTCATCCACCACGTCATTCGACTGCTCGAGACCCCGGGACTTCTACTGCTGGAGTAGCGTCAGCAAGTCGTGGGGAGAAATGTCCATTCCGTCCGCGACATCTTTCATTGTCGGTTCCGGAGTGGCAACGACACCCCAGCCGGCAAGTCGTGCGATCAGCGTATCGACGGGGACTCCCATTTGGGCGGCCACCTGATTTAGGGATCTTCGCCCCAGACCGGGGGCGTTGAGCGCCTGTGGCGGCCGTTTGCCCGATCCGGAGATCAGCTCTCTGTAAATATCCTGCGGTCAGATCCCGTCGGAATCTCCGATGACTTGAGACTTTGAGCCGGAGTCTCAACAACCAGATTTCGATTCTGTAAGAGTGTTCGCGCCTCGGAGTTCCAACCCAAGCGACTGTGCCGCCGTTCCAAGGTTCTCGAGTTCGAAATGGGGGGCCGGTGGGGCAAGACCCGGCTCCTCCCAGGATGACTTTACCGTCTCTCCCCAGTTTGTGACCCATGAGAACGGCGGAAGTCCGTACAGGGTCCCGCCGAGGACAACAACAAAAGTCCCAGCGAGAGCAGGCTTCCTTTCGATGGTGCGTGCCGGTGGCACGCCAGCTTCAGGTAGTGGGTAAATACCTTCCAGTTGAACTTGAGCAGGTGGAACAGCCCCCCGACGAGGAACACGATCGCCATCAGAACATGCACCTCCTGCCACCCCTCTTTTGTCAAGGCGCCGAGAGTCCAGTTGCTCCAGTGAGCCACTCGACCCGGTGGAGACACAAAAAGCATCACTCCCGAGAGGATCAGAACCACAAAAGTCCAGGCCAGGATGAACGTCGTAAAAGATTTGAAGCTGAATTTGGAACTCATTACATCTCCCCCCTTTTCGCTGGCAACGGAGGAATCCTGCGCAAACAACATGCCACGTTCAAAACCCTGGAGAAACGCGTTCAGGCGAGTGGTTTGACGCAGCGTTTGCACTTGCGCAGAACTCCGTGCAAAACCTGCATCGCTCGGTCACTTGCGGCGCCAGAGCATTTAGAGAGTGAAACTGGGCCAGGCACTCGGCCGGTGTTCCGAACGCGAGTGAGAGCGCGACACCAGACTTTCATCCAGCGCCCATCCCGGATCTTGATTCCATCCCGCGGTTCCTGCCTCCGGCAGCACTTCCGGTGACTCACCATCGTCCGGATCCGCGCTCGCTGACACTCGCGTTCAGAAATCGGAGTATCCAGGATCCAGCCGAAAGCCATGGCTTCTGGGTACCACCGATCGCCCGAATATCCGTCCAGGCGAATCCAATTCATCCTGGTCTTCCAAGAATGAAGTTTCAGGTTAGCCCCGCCCCGGCGGCGCCGGACCATTCAAAGAGTGAAACTGGTGAAGCATCGCCAGATGAGCGCGCGCAGGGTCATTTTCAGCCCGGCGGCAACGCCCCGGGAATGGAAGCCGAGACCGCATTACAGGCACTGAAAGTACGATTCAGTCCTGTTTCAGAACAAACCGGGAATCAAGATTCCTGGATTGAGAAGGTTCACTTCCGCCGGGCAAGCTGCCCGGCCGCCATAACAGGCAGGGATGCCTGGATTACTTTCCCTCCAGAAACGAGAAACCAGGAACCGGGAACTCATCCCAAATGAAGTTTCAAGTCAGAAAAGCCTCAGCTGTACGCATCGTGGGCGCTTCTCGAGGGCGCTGACCCCGACTCCGATGAGGCGAATCCTCCGGGATGCCTGCCACTCCCGCTCGAACAGGCGCAGGGCGATCTGGAAGATTTCGGCGCTGGTATCGGTAGTGTCTCGGAGGCGAACCTGCCGGGTCAGTGTCGTGAAGTCCGAGTAGCGCATTTTTAGAGTGACCGTCCGGGCCGTCAGGCCCGCCTTCCGCAGGCGCACCCCGACCTTGTCCGAGAGCCTTTTCAGGGTCTCGGCCAGCAGGATCCGGTCGCTGGTGTCCTCGAGGAAGGTACGCTCCTGGCTGATCGACTTGGCTTCGCGGGAGCTTTCGACGGGACGTTCGTCAATCCCGTTGGAGAGTCTCCACAAGTGGCTGCCCAGCCGTCCGAACCGCGCTTCGAGAACCGCCTGTTCCACTTGGCGGAGCTGGCTGACTCGGTCCAGCCCGAGAGCGCGCAGCTTCTCCTCGGTTTTCGGACCTACTCCCCAAAGTCTCCCGATCGGCAAGGGATCGAGAAACTCGTTAACTTCGACTTCCCGAACCAGAACCAGCCCGTTGGGCTTTTTCATGTCCGACGCGATCTTGGCAATAAACTTGTTGGGAGCGATGCCGACCGAAGCCGTCAGCTGTTCCCGTTGGTTGATCTCCCGTTTCAGTTCCGTGGCGAGCGCCACAGCCTCTTCGGCATCGGACACCCGGGAAGTGATGTCGAGGAACGCTTCATCGATGCTCATGGGCTCAACGACATCGGAGAACTGGTGGAAGATATCGTGAATCCGACGGCTCGCAGTTTTGTACTTGGACATGTCCGGCCGTACGAAGACCGCTTCGGGACAGAGACGGAATGCCTGGCCGATCGGAAGCGCCGAATGGATACCGAACTTCCTGGCTTCGTAGGAACAGGCGGCGACCACGCCTCTCCCGCGACCGTCCCGGGGATCGGCGCCAACGACCACGGGGCGCCCGCGGTACCCGGGATTGTCCCGCTGTTCGACCGAAGCATAGAACGCGTCCATGTCGACATGGAAGATGCAACGGTTCATGCCGGGTTTGCCCTGCCGCAGGTTACTTGTTGATCTGAATCTTTAGCTTGGGAAGCTCCAGCATCACCTTCGTCCCGGGAGGGACTGAGTTGATAACCCAGACATTTCCACCGATCACCGAACCGCTTCCGATGACCGTGTCGCCGCCCAGGATCGTGGCTCCGGCGTAAATCACGACGTTGGCCTGAATGGTGGGATGACGCTTTCGGTCGCGCATGGCTTCCGCACCGTCCTTGAAGCTCAGAGCCCCGAGAGTGACTCCCTGGTAGAGGGAAACATTGTCCCCAATACTGGTCGTTTCTCCAATTACGACACCGGTTCCGTGGTCGATGAAGAACCGTTCGCCGATCTGGGCGCCCGGGTGGATGTCAATGCCGGTCTTGCGGTGTGCGTATTCGCTCATCATCCGGGGAATGAGTGGCGTCTTCAGCTGGTACAGCTCGTGGGCGATCCGATGAATGGTGATGGCCATCATTCCCGGGTAGCTGAACACCACCTCGTCGATGCTCTTGGCCGCCGGGTCACCGTCGTAAGCCGCCTGGGCATCCAGCGCCAGTAGCCGTCTCAGCCGGGGAATGCTCCTGAGGAACGTAAGCGACGCCTGCTGGGCCTTCTGGTGACAGGCTTCCTCGCCCGACTCGTCGGCGCAGCTCTGCCATGCCTTGAAAATCTCGTCGCTAAGGACTTCGTGGATCTCGTAAACCAGTTCGCCAATGTAGTAGCCCACGCTGTTCTGGCTCACGTATTCCTTCCCGAAGAATCCCGGGTAGATGACCGAACGCAGCTTTTCGAGAATGTGGATGATGGCCTGTTCGCTCGGCAGCGCGGTCTCACCCAGGTGATGGATGGGCAGTTCATCAGCCCGATAGGTTTCCGTAATCTGTTCGACGATTTCCGGAAGTTCGGATCGGGTTTTAAGAATTCTAACCATGAGTACACAAACCTTTCACGGAATCTCGGCTGAATCGACTCTATGATACAGCCTCCCGCGACTTCAAAAGTCGGGTCAGCGGTGCCACTGCGGCCCGGGGCGGATACGGCGCAAAGAAAGTTCCCGGATATCTTTCCCAGGTCACCTCGGCCGACGTGGGTGCAATAACCTGCGATAATCCTCTTCGTGAGTGACTCGCTGTTCGATCGATTCCCCGAAGACCCGGTTCAGTGGGCACTCAAGATCAGTGACTGGTTTCGGATCAATCAGCGGGATCTGCCTTGGCGCCGCAATCCCGTACCGTACCGGGTGTGGATCTCGGAGATCATGCTCCAGCAGACCCAGGTCAAGACTGCTCTCCCTTATTACGATGCTTTTCTCGCCGCCTATCCCCGACTGGAAGATCTGGCCGGAGCGGAAGAGGGAGAGGTTCTCGATCTCTGGTCGGGCCTCGGGTACTACAGCCGGGCCCGCAATTTGCACCGCTGCGCCCAAGAGGTTCGAGATCGGCACAACGCTGTCTTCCCCGATGGAATTGATGAACTGCTCCGGCTGCCCGGGATCGGCCGTTACTCTGCCGGAGCGATCCTTTCGATCGCTTTTGGGCAAGCCCATCCCGTTGTGGACGGCAACGTTCGGCGAGTGATGTCGCGTTACTTTGCAGCTCGCGAGGGCCTGCCGGCGAAGAACCTGTGGAATACCCTGGGGTCAATTGTCACCCGGCCTCCTGTTGCCGAACGGGTGTCCGAGTTCAACCAGGGTCTGATGGAACTCGGTGCCCTCGTCTGCACGCCGAGAAACCCCGAATGCGGTGTCTGTCCTCTCGAAGCAGCCTGCCTGGCGCGTGCCGCCGGTATCGAGAAGGAGGTTCCGCGACCCTCCCGGGGGAGCCGGACGGTGATTGAGGAGTACACTTCCGTGGTCATCAACCGGGGCGACCGGTTCCTTCTGACGCGAAACGATGACGGCCCTTATCTGAAGGGGTTCTGGGAATTTCCCAAGGTGGAAGGGAAACTCCGTGACAATGACCTGACCGCTGCTGTCCGTTCGCAGCACGGAATCGAGATCCGCCCCGGTCGAGTTCTCAAGGAGATCCGGCATTCGGTCACGTTCAGGAGACTCCGGTTCCTACCTGTCGTTGCCGAACCGGAAGGCAAGAAGATCCCGGCGTCATTTCACTGGGGAGTGCCAGGAAGCAAAGGGTTCCCGGTTTCGGCCTATGTCCGGAAGATCGCAGCGCTGCTCCCTGGAAACGGCGATGACGGCGGGTCCGGGGTCAGGGACAAATGACTTTATTGTCCGGTTCCATCTGAGGTCGCTATAATGAAGAATGTGAACAAAATACGGGTTATTTCTCTACTGTTAAATCTGCTCGTTGGCGCTCCGCTTACAGTGGGAGCTCAGGACGGGCCCCGGAGAATTGATCAGCCGGAAGACCGAGCGCTCCCAGGCGGTGCGCGAATCAAGTTCAGCAGCTTTTACTCGCCCGCACTCGGAAGAGACTCCAATTACAGCGTCTTTCTCCCCCCAAGCTATGACGACAGCCCCTCCCGCAAGTTTCCGGTCGTCTACTTCCTCCACGGCCTCTGGAACGATCACACAAGCTGGACCGTCGAGCGGTACGGTGGAATCCCGACCCGTATCGAGGAACTCCAGAAAAGCGGTGAGATCCCCGAGTTCATCATGATCAATCCCAACGGGGAGAACAGTTTCTACACCGATTACCTCGACGGCACGCTCAATTTCGAGCAGATGATCGTCAAGGATCTGATTGAACACGTGGAGAAAACCTACCGGACGATCCCGGATCGCAAACACCGAAGTATCGGCGGAGTTTCAATGGGAGGGTATGGGGCCCTCAAAATCGCGATGAAGCATCCCGAACTGTATGCATCCGCCCTGGGGTTTTCCCCGATCATATTCGCGGGTGACGACCCTTCCGTCTACGTCCGCGATTCTCAATCGCGCATGGCTCAGTATCTGGTCAAGGCTCTGGCTCCGATTTACGGAATGCCTTTCGATCACGAGCACTGGGTCCAGAACAGCCTCATCGATCTGGCTAAGACAGTTGACGTGGACGGTCTTGATATCTTCTTCGCGTATGGAACGGCTGATCGCTACAACCGGTCTTTTCCTCTGGCTGCGGGAATCAAGGCATTCGACAAGGTACTGACCGACAAGGACATCAAGCACAAGTTCAAGGTCTACGAAGGCGGGCCCCACGGGTGGCAATTAGTCCTGGATCATCTCGATGAGGCTGCCCAATTTCTGACCGAATCATTCTGACCGGGACTCCCTTCGGGAAGTGCTTCCTCGGAATCGATCGATTTGCCGGCCTGGATCGCCTGATCGTCGGTCCTATTCTTCGCGCTGGAATGACCCGGAATTCCCCGGCACCGGATAGAACAGGACGTCCCCGATTGCGTTCTGACGAGTTGTTCTGAAAAGATTGTGGCCGGACATGTTTTCAAACGATGAATGGCAGGCAATTCGTCTGAGTCTCTGGGTGGCATCGTGGGCAGTTGTGGTCAGCCTCCCGCTGGCGGTGCCGCTTGCCTACGTGATGGCGCGGTGGCAGGGTCGCGCAAAGTGGCTCGTCGAAACCCTGGTCAACCTTCCCCTGGTTTTACCCCCGGTTGTCACCGGATTCGTGTTGCTGCAGTTGCTGGGCCGTAACGGGTACGTGGGTGGGTTTCTGGAGGAGAGGCTGGGCATTCGGATCGCCTTCACCTGGCTGGGAGCCGCGGTAGCCGCAGCGGTCGTCAGCTTCCCATTGATGGTCCGAACCATCCGGGTTTCCTTTGCCTCGGTCGATCAGCGCCTCGAAGGCGTTGCCCGGACCCTCGGTTCGGGTCCCATCGATACGTTTATTTCAGTCAGTTTGCCCCTTGCCTACCGTGGTGTCCTTTCCGGGGCCATTGTGGCGTTCGCCAGAAGTCTTGGAGAATTTGGCGCAACTATCATGCTCGCCGGCAACATACCCGGAAAAACCCAAACCATCCCCTCAGCGGTCTTTTCCCTTGTCCAGAGCCCCGGAGGAGTGTCACGAAGTGGCAGGCTTGTGCTGGTTTCCATCTTTCTGGCCTGCCTGACGCTGGCCGCAACCGAATTTCTTGAACGCAGGCAAACACGTCGTGAATCAACTTGACGTTCGAATCCAACACCGCTACGAGGGCGGGTTCGCAATCAACGTCGTGTTTCGAACCAGTTCCCTGGTTACGGCCCTCTACGGGCCTTCGGGCAGCGGAAAAACGTCCATCCTGGAGGTGGTTTCCGGTCTCAAGCTCCCGCAGATTGGCAGGGTTGAGCTGGGCGGCCGTGTCCTTCTCGACACGCAAGCCGGGGTTAACGTCCCGCCCCAGTTCCGGGCGGTCGGAATGGTTTTCCAGGAGCAGTTCCTCTTTCCCCACTTCTCGGTCAAAAGAAACCTGAACTTTGGGAAGAAGAGGCGCCACCGGGGAAACAGTCCGATAGACTTCGAGAGGGTGGTGGAAGTCCTGGAACTTGGGCCTGCGCTGGAGCGTTTCCCACGTAACCTGTCAGGCGGAGAGAAGCAACGAGTGGCGCTGGGCCGGGCGCTCTTGAGTGGTCCCGATCTGCTACTCTTAGACGAACCGCTGACCGGGCTGGACGACCTGCTCAAAGAGCGGGTAACTTCGTATATCCGAAAGGCCATCGCGGAGTGGAAGATCCCGACCCTGCTGGTTTCGCACAACCTCGGCGAAGTCAGGCGACTGGCGGAACGGGTGGTGGTCCTCAGGGATGGTGGAGTCGTCGGCGAGGGCGACTCTGCAGACGTCGGGCGAGACCGGGAGATCGATTCCCCGGAGCAGGACCTGGCGGACCGATTCCTCGCCCCTGAGAACCATGAATGCTGACATCTGGCAACCATGAATGCCGACATCGACGGGAGTAGAACGATGAAGAAGTCTTATCGCTGGGTTCCGGTACTGCTGACTCTCTCGCTTTTCGCTCTTGCCGGAGCTCTCCAGGCGCACGATCCAAACCCGAGGGTCAGGACTCCGGTACATTTCCCCGACATTCTTGGTTACAAGACGCTGCGTTGCGACTTTCACATACACACGGTTTTCTCGGACGGCCAGGTTTGGCCGGACGTTCGCCCGGAAGAGGCCTGGCGGGAAGGCCTCGACGTCATCGCGATCACCGATCATATCGAGTATCAGCCGCACAAAAGCGATTTACCCACTAACCACAACCGTTCCTATGAAATAGCGGACGAACAGGGAAAGATTCTTTCAATTACCGTGGTAAAAGGCTCCGAAGTCACCCGCGACATGCCGCCAGGACACCTGAACGCGATCTTCATCACGGACTCGAATCCTCTGGATACCGAGAACTGGCGGGACGCCTTGCGGGAAGCGTCACGGCAGCGTGCTTTTATTTTCTGGAATCATCCGGGTTGGAAGGGGCAACAGGCGGATGGGAAAGCCCGCTGGTATCCCGAGCATGACGAACTCCTTTCCCAGGGGCTTCTCAACGGCATCGAAGTGGCCAACGCCCGCGAGTATTATCCGGAAGTTCACCGCTGGTGCCTCGAAAAGAAACTCACGATGCTGAGCAACTCAGATATTCATGCGCCCCTCAACCTGGACTACCTTGTTCACGAGGGGGACCACCGTCCCATGACTCTGGTGTTCGCCCGCGACAACTCGGTCGAGTCTGTCAAGGAAGCGCTGCTCCAGCGTCGGACGGTTGTCTATGCTGGAGACCTGCTAATCGGGGAAGAAGCCTACCTGCGGCCTCTCTTTGAGAACTCGATCAAACTCGAAACGGACTCTCTGGCGTTGCAGGGCCGGAGCACCCGCTATCTGCAGGTTTCGAACGCATCTGCGGCTGACTTCAGGCTGGTTGCCGAAAGTGACGATGCCTCCGTGACCTTTCCGGAACAGGTCCTGCTCGAGGCAGGAAAGACCTCGCTCCTGCCGATCCGGGCTCGGGAAAAGGGGATGCAGGGCTCCCGGCGAGTCCAACTGCGATACCGGGTAGAGAATTTAAAGGTTAGTCCGGAGGAGGGGTTACCGGTGACGATCGACTTCAATGTCGATTTCGAGGAGTAATCGAAAGGCCGGTCAGCTGATATCCGCCAAGTCTTCGACCTCCTCAAAGTAGGTTGTCCACTGGAGGCGAATATCTTTGGGGTCGTGTTCGAGCCAGTCTTTGTGCCGGCTCAGATAGCGAAGCAGGCGATGGGTGACACTCCTCGACACCTGGCCGATCACCCTGGAAGACCGAATCCCGGTAATTCTGACGCAGAATGCGACCGTTGGGTCGCCAACCGGCCCGAAGCCGATGTAGTTGGTGTGGTAACCCAATCCCGGGGTAGCCGCTGTGCCGGTCTTCATCGCCACGGGAAAACCATCGGATTCGACGCCGTGGGCGGTTCCTCCCGAGCGAACGACCGCCTGCATGGAGTCCCTTAGGATCGGAATCCACCGCGGGTCCACCACTTGATGACTGTGGGTCTCGAAGGGGCGCTGTGTCGAAAGGCCGAGCAATCCGTCGCGCGCCGAAAAAAGCGTGGGTTCCGGCATCTTCCCATCGTTGGCGAACGTGGCGGCAATGAGGGCGGCGTGCAGTGGTGTCGTTTCCGTATATTCCAGGCCGATCGAGACATCGGCGAGTTTACGATCGCCCAAACGCTCGTCCAGGATCCTCCCAAACCGCATGCCGTGTTGATCGGGCGCTCCGAAGCCGAAGCGGTGGAGTTCACTCAGGATGGCGCTGCTGCCCGTCTCGACTCCGAGGTTGGCGAATGCCAGGTTGCAACTGATGGCCATGGCTTGATTGAGGCCCTTAAGCCTCCCGGCCGGGTTGGAGCAGTAGAGGTAGTCTCCCTCGAAGCTTTCAGCTCCCCGGCACCGCATCTTTGCGATCTCGGCATCGGGATTGATTCCCGATCGCAGTGCTGCGACCGTTGTGATCAGTTTCGAGATCGAAGCGGGCTCCCGCAGTTCCCGGAAGGCGGGGTCGTCCATCTTTCGCCGCGTCCGGCGGTCAGAGACGGCCGCGAGGATTTCGCCGGTTCGTGGGGACAGCAGAACGATGCTTCCGCGGTATCCCCGCAAGGCCCGTTCAGCGATGGCACTCAAGTCCAGGTCGATGCTCAGTCGGACACTCGCCGCAGGATTCCCATCCAGGGCGGCGTGGAGTGTCTCGAGCGGGAGCACAGACTGATCGATTCCGTCGAGAAACCGAAAGGTCCGGTCTTTGGTCAACCACCCGATGGGGGTCCCTCGCCGGTCTTGAACAACCGAAAGGGCGTCCTTGGCAAGGACCGAAAGAACTCTTTCAACGCGGCGGCCAAGTGGACTGTGCCTGAGCAAGGTTGGGAGGGAACTGAAGGTTGCCTGGCTTTCATCCCGATGGCCCAGTTCCAGCAGCGCGGTCGCAGCGTAGAGTGGGGCTTCTTTCAGTCCCCGGGCGCCAAGCAGGCGCGCAAGGTTCAAGCAGGCCTGGTAATGACCGGACGTAAGTTCCCGGTGCAGCGTGGCCCGGACTTCGAAGTGGTCCAGGGCGGAAGTTTCGAATGTATGGGACTCCGATGGAACTTCGGTTCCGCTCTCGAGGGCCTGACAGATTCCGGCTCCGGCCGTCGCCTCTTCCCCTTCCCAATAGGAATCAGCAAGTTCGGAAAAGCCATCAGCACACTTCTGGAAGTCCCCTTCCCGCAACGCAAGATGGGCCTCGAGTAATGCTTGTCGCCGATCCAGAGTGGCGAGATAAGCGAGTCCGGAAACCAACAGCACAACCGGAACGGCCCAAAGGGCCAGGCGCCTGAGCAATCTGCGATCTTTTGGCTGAGTCCCCATTGATTCCAAAAAAACCTCTCCTCCTGCGGTGCCGGACGGACCTATATATTGCTCCGCCGGGATTCCGGCTCCATAAGACTTTAGGGGAAATCCAATTATAGAATCAAGTCGGGAACCAGTTTGTGATCTCAGTCATCAGATTATGAGTCGCTCCGGTCCTATGATTATTCTCTAAGGCCGGTGCCCTGGAACCAATTCTGTACCCGGCCAGGAGGTAGCCGTGAATGATCGAAGGAACTTTCATCGCTGGGACTGCAAGCTCCCATGCGAATTTGAAGCCGGTTCA
This sequence comes from uncultured Acidobacteriota bacterium, assembly GCA_963777605.1. Lineage (GTDB taxonomy): Bacteria > Acidobacteriota > UBA6911 > RPQK01 > JAPXNP01 > CAVZRV01. The sequence goes on along the minus strand of CAVZRV010000008.1, from coordinate 174,587 downwards.
CAGAAGTTGAAGGGATCCGTGGTGAACCTGTCTTCCAACGGAGCCTGCATTGAAACGTCCGAACTCTCGCCTCCGGTCGATTGTCCCGTGAAGACAATTCTGGAACCCGAAGGGCGGGCGGTGCGCCTGAATGGCAGGGTCATTTACGCGGCAGACGGATCTTTTGGCATTACATTCCTGGAAGACCGCCAGCAGATGGTCCGACTCCTGCTGCCCTTCTTCCAGGACCACATCGAGTCCGAAGCCCACGACCTCGCCGACGCGTCCTGAGCCTCGTTTCTGGAAGAGCTGGATGGACGAGATTTGGGTGTTTGGAAAGTCCCTTTGGGCTCGGTTTCTCCAATCGATTGAGTCACGCCCGCGGAGTTTCGTTGCTGACTACCGATCCCCTTTTCGGTAGATGCTCTTGCCGCCGAGAAATGTCTCTTCGACCTGAATTTCCGGGATCTCGCTCACCGGGCAACGGAGAATGTCCCGGTCAAGTACGATGAGGTCGGCGAGTTTGCCCGGTTCCAGCGAACCCTTGCGGTCTTCCTCGAAGGTCAGGTAGGCGTTGTTGATGGTGTACAACCGGATCGCCTGTTCCCGGGTGATGTCCTGTTCGGGATGGAACGACTCTTCGGTCCAACGGGGTTGGCGGGTTATCGTCGTCCACATGCCCAGAAACGGGTTGTAAGGATTGATCGACCGGAAACTCCCGACTTTCTGCATGTGATCTGAGCCGCCTCCAACCGTCACACCCGCTTCAAAGAGAGCTTTGTAAGGCTGGAAGTAGGCCGTGCGGTCGGGACCGAAGTGCTTCATCAAGGTCGCCCCATCCATCCGAAGCCAGGCCGGCTGCATGTTGGCGACAACACCGACCCCCTTCATCCGGCTGATCGCCTCGGGACTCTGAAAATTGGCATGAGTCAGACATGGCCTGCGGTCGGAGACCGGGAAGTCTTCCCGATCGATCCTCTCCGCCGCGTCGATGAAGGCGTCGACAGCTCCATCCCCCACCGAATGTGCAGTGAACTGGAACCCGTTGGCAAGAGCGGCTTTCATGATCTGATAGAGCTTGTCCGGTTCGATGTAGCGCATCCCGCGATACTCGGGATCGGCAATCGAATAGATCTTGCTGACGCCCCAGGGCTTATTCATAAAGGCACTCCCGGTCAGCATCCCGCCGTCCAGGTAGCTCTTGATCCCCCTCAACCAGAGCATGTCGTCGTACTGGTGGAGGGGATCGAGTGCGGCTTTCTGAATCCGCTCGGTAATCGCTTCCATGTCGTCCTGGGCATTTACCGAGAGAGCCATGAATACCCTACAACTCAGTCCCTGCTCGGTTCGAAGTTGGCGGAAAAGCTCGAGTTCCTGGTCGCTCGTGTCGCCGTCGACAACCGAGGTAATTCCCACCGAGTTGTAATCCCGGAACAATTCTTTGAGCCTTGACCTCCGGTCCGCGTCTGCAGGCGATTTCGCGCTGGGGACGTACTTGATGAACCGGGAACACTGGCGAAGAATGCCGGTTGGCTGACCTGTGACGGGATCTCGCTCGACACGTCCTGGCTGCCCGTCAGTTATTCTGAAGTTCTTGTCGATTCCGCTCAGCTTGAGAGCCAGCGAATTCAGCGAAGCGTCAGGACCGGTCCGGAACACTACCGGATTTCGCGGCGCGGCACCGTCGAGCTCCTGCCGGGTGGGGTAGCGCTGTTCTTTGAGCCGCGTGATGAAGACCTGCGAAACCAGTATCCAATCGCCGTCATCGAGGACATCGGCCCGGGCCCGCACGTAGTCCAGCACGTCGCCGATTGTCTCCATGTCGGGAACGGTATGGTCGAATTCATAAAGAGCCGAAGCAAACGCGTGCAGGTGAGAGTCGATCAATCCCGGGAGAACCGTCTTGCCGCCGAGATCGATCTCTTGCGTGTTTTCGCCTGCCAGCAAGCGGATCTCGTCATTCGATCCAGTCGCAAGGATCGAATTTCCCTGGATCGCAACCGCATCGGCGATCGAGAAATTCCTGTCGACGGTGACGACCTGCCCCCCGTAAAGCACCACGTCCGCGGCCGGTTGCTTGCTCCGACAACCGGTGCCAAGGACAACAACTACCAGAAACAGGCTCAACCAGGATAATTTCATGATTTCCTCCCCACCTATCGTGGTCAGTCAGACTGGCACCCTTGAATCAATCTGAGGGTTCGACGCCTCGTTCGGCCCTCGCCTGCACTCGGCTAGTGCCTGTCCTCCGGTTCCGTGTGCACGTGGATCTCACACCGCTTGACGGTCTTCCTGATCTGCTCTTCCGCTCGATGGGATATCTCGTGGGCTTCTTCAATGCTGAGTTTCGGATCGACGTGAATGTTGACTTCGACAAAGGTGTCGGCTCCCGCTGTCCGGATCCGGATATCGTGAAAGTTCGAGATTTCCTCAATCCGCTTCATCGCGCCGACGATCTTGGACAAAGTACTTTCCGGGACCCGATCGAGCAACACATCAACCGATCTCTTGCCCAGTTTATAGGAAACATAAATCACGATTCCGGCTACCACAAGCGCCGCGACGGAGTCGGCAAAGAAATAGCCGAGATTTGCACAAATCAGACCGAACAGAACGACCGCGGAACTCCAGATGTCGGTGGAGAAGTGGAGGGCATCGGCTTCGAGGGCCTGGCTATTGTACTTTCTGGCTACCCGTTTCAGGGCCCTCGAACGGGACAGGTCCACTATGATCGAGGTCAGAACGACCACGTATGCCCAGATACTGAGATCGATTTCCGTCCGTCCGGTCGCGAGTCGGTGAACGGCCTCGTAAATAATCCAGAAACAGGTCAGAAGAAGCAGAATGGTTTCGACGAAGGCTGAGAGATTTTCAATTTTGCCGTGTCCGTAGTGGTGGTCCCTGTCGGGCGGTCGATCAGAGATCCGGACTGAAATGTAGGTGATCAGGGCAGCCACCAGGTCAAGTCCGGAATGAAGTGCCTCGGAGAGAATGCCGAGACTGCCCGTCGTGAAGCCGATCAGCAACTTGGAACCGGTCAGGAAGACAGCGGCGATTACCGATGCGAGCGCAACCCGGCTCTTCTCCCGTTTACCGCTCAAGCCAATGCTTTGTCCACTCATCCGATCATGCCTCTTGCCAGTGCGCAAGAGACCCCGCGTGCGAAGCCAGATGGCCCCCCTGTGGACCGGGTCTCACGCTGCACAGGCAGGAAGTCTACATCCCTTGGGAGATGCTTTCCAGACGGCAGGGAAACAGGAAGACCGGGTTGAGAGTTCGGTGCAATCTCAACCCGGCTCGGAGGAGGAGTGGGAGGAGCGAGGCGTCTACTTGATATGGGACTTGAAGTCGACTGAAGAACCCATGTGGTTCTTCAGATAGGCAACCGTGCTGGAGTCGAACTTCGCCGCCCCAACGGGGGTGAACTCTTCGTGCTGCCCATTTTCAGTTTCGATTTTCAACAGCCGCGCGTGCTTAAATTCGACCTTTTTCAGGTTGCCGTAGTTCAGGCTCATGGAGTCGGCCTTCCCCTGAGACGAGGTGAAAATCAGCTTGTCATTCATGAACTGGAGTTCGCCGGTGTTTTGCTGATAATGGCCACCCAGTTCCACGACCTTAAGTTCCGGACCGCTGGCAGCCTTGTTGGTGGGGGCGGGGCCTGCCAGCGCATAGCCGGCAAACAGGGTGACTGTAACAGCGAACAAGAGGGGCAAAAGACGATTACTTTTGACAAGATTTCTCATTGGTAATTTCTCCTTATGTGTGTTTGCTCTGTTCGTATCGCAAGAGCCATTCCAAAACTTAGCATCTCGCAAATCGTTGTATTTAAGTCCTTTATTTGAAAACCCGGGCAGCGCCTGCGACACTGTTTCGAGGCACTCTTGCAGCGGGCTGCAAAGCTGTCTCACCTGAGTCGAGTCTGGACTCTGCTCAGTGCGCTGCGAGCCAGTCGCGATCATCAAGTGGTCACCGGATGAAGTTGATGGGACCACTCCTCCTGACCGGCGGAATCTTCCGATGCGGGCCGGGAGCCCTTGGAGACCTCCAGCAGGCTCTCGAGCTGGTCGTGGTTCAATGTTTCCGTCTCAATTAAAGCCTGGGCGATGTGCTCGAGCGCATCGTGCCGAAACCGCAGGACGCTCTTGACCCGATCGTAAGTCTCCTCAATGATTCGCCTGACCTCGTCGTCGATAATCTCGGCGGTCGCCTCACTGTAATTTCGCTCCTCCACATTGAATCCGGAGTGGAGATAGTCTTGCGACTGGGGACGCCCGTAGGTCAACTGTCCCAGCCGTTCACTCATTCCGAATCGCGTAACCATCTGGCGGGCGGTCTCGGAGGCTTTCTCCAGGTCGTCCGAGGCCCCGGTCGAGACTATCCCGTCAAATGCAATCTCTTCCGCCGCCCGTCCGCCGAGCATGACGGCAAGGCGGTCTTCCAGTTCGGGACGGGTGAGGAGAAAGCGTTCCTGTGTGGGTAGCTGCAGGACGTGTCCGAGGGCGCCGATCGAACGAGGAATAATGGAAACCCTGTGCACGGGGTCGGCATGCCTTACCGAGAGGGCGATCAGTGCGTGGCCCGCTTCATGGTAGGCAACCCGGCCTTTTTCATCCTCACTCATGACACGACTACGCTTCTCGAGTCCCAGCATCACCCGGTCAATCGCCTCTTCCAGGTCCTGCATGGCGACTTCGCCGGCGCCACGCCGGGCAGCAAGGAGTGCGGATTCGTTGATCACATTGGCCAGATCCGCTCCAACCATCCCGGGCGTCCGGGCAGCAATGGTCTTGAGGTCCGATCCTGGGGCCAGGACGATATCTCGGGCATGCAGCCGAAGAATCGCCTCTCGACCTGCCAGGTCGGGACGATCGAGCACGACGTGCCGGTCGAAGCGTCCGGCTCTCAAGAGGGCAGGATCAAGAACTTCCGGAGTATTGGTCGCGGCCATGATGATGATCCCTTTCGAGGGATCGAAACCATCCATCTCGACCAGCAACTGATTCAGGGTCTGCTCACGCTCGTCGTTACTCATCATGATCCCGCGGCCGGCCGCCCGTGACTTCCCGACCGCGTCCAATTCATCTATGAAAATGATGCAGGGGGCCTTTTGCTTGGCCTGCTCAAAAAGATCCCGCACCCGAGCTGCTCCGACTCCAACGAACATTTCCACAAACTCGGAGCCGGAGATAGAAAAGAAGGGGACGTTGGCTTCACCCGCGACAGCCTGGGCAAGCAGGGTCTTGCCCGTTCCCGGAGGACCCACGAGGAGAACCCCTTTCGGGATCCGTCCACCGAGGCGCTGGTAGCGCTGCGGATGCACTAGAAAGTCGACTACTTCGACAAGTTCATCCTTGGCCTCATCGACGCCGGCCACATCCTGAAAAGTGATCTGGATCTGGCTCAACCGATCGTGAATCTTGGCCTTGTTCTTGCCGATTGTCAGTGGCCCGACCCCTCCGTTCTGCTTCAACTTGCGCATGCCGTAGCTGAACAGGAAGTAAAGCAACAGAATGGGCAGCAACCAGGAGAGGAGAATGTCGAGCCAGACTGGATTCGACTCCATCTCACCGCTGAACTTGACGTGATTCGCCTCGAGAGTCGTGATCAGTTGTTGATCGTCTCCCCCGGGGATACGTGTTGCGGTGATGGTCTCGGTGACTTCCGCCGACTTCTTCTTGGCGTCCTGAGATTTATCTTTAGTGGCCTTTACCTTGCCGACCAGGCTTTGACCGGTGACTTTCACCTCGCTCAAATGACCGGCTTCCAACTCGGAAATAAACTGGCTATACGGGACCTGTTTCGATGTTGTCTGCCCAAAACTGCCCTGAAGGAAGTAGATCACCAGGGCGATTGCGAGAAGGTAAAGGATTCCCGCATACGGGTAACGCGAATAGGGCCCGTTGGGTTGTCCGTTCCCGCGCTGGGGTGCCTTGGGATCCTTATGCACCTCCAGCTCGGGCCCGGGGCTTGGGTTGTCCTGTTTGTTTACGTGACTCATGAGTACCCTGCTCCTGCTCTATCTATTTGTGAAGCGGTTGGCTTCCACCGACCGCAGCCACTTTCCTACCGTTGCACGGGGCGTTCCAAATCACGACTATATTGAGTTCTCGATTGTTATTGGTTGATAAGGTTAGACTTGCGCATCACTCGGAGAAATCTTCCCGAGCGCCGCCGCCCTTTTGTTCCCGGGGCGTGTTTGCAGGGAGAGACATTTTTGCACTTGGTGAGTGCCATCGAAGGCAGAACTTGGAGCGGGCCCGGAGGCGAGGCTCCCAGGTGGAGAAGGGAACAACAGAGAATCCAGATCGGGAGACAAAATCAGGGAACTTCTTCAAACCGGACCCGGAGCCCGTCGCGGTTGAGTTGAACAGGAATCGCCAGGCCTCCCCGATAGTGAAGGATGATATGGCGAACGCCCCGAAGTCTGCGGGCTACGTCCCTAACTCTGCAGAGCATGCTCAGAGCGAGGTTTTCGTCCCCATGCGCACCTTTAGCTGAATAGCCGACAGAGACGGCCATGTGGAGGAGTTCGAGGTTCTCTGTATCTTTCCGGGTGAAAATCACCAGGCCGGCCAGTTTCGGTCGCGCATCGGCGCCGTCAATCGCGTACAGCGCCTGGATTTGAGGGCCTGAGCTCATACTGATTTTGAGGTGGCCCGCCTCGGTTATGATCTCAGGGGTTCCCCATTCGCCGATCGTCTTCTCAATCTGATCGACTACCTCTATCTGCTCAGGGTTGAAGTAGAGCAACGACTCAAGGTCGTCACGATGCTCTTCATCAAGTCGAGAAGTGAAACTGAATCTTCCCATGGCGTGGGTTAGATCTGAAAACGAAGGACATCGTAGCACAGAACGCGTGGCGGGTAACCGGGGGAGCAGAAAAGGAAAGAGGGAGGGCCGTTCCGGCCCTCCCTCTCTGGATTGGGGAGACTAGAAGTCCGCGAGGGACGAATCATCTGGAAGCGACGGGAGGTTGAATTCAGGCGGCTTGGTGCCGTGCTTGCTCTTGCCGTTGGGACGAGCCTGCTGGTGGCGCGCCTCGAACGGACGGCCTGCCGGGGCAGCGGGTTTGGCCCTGGCAGCGGATTTCACGTATTCGTGGGGGGATGCGCTGCCGTTGGCGCGGTCGAGCCGGAAGCTGCCGACCAGTTCCTGCATCTGCTGGGCCTGGCTGGAGAGTTCTTCGGCTGCGCTGGCCGATTCTTCGGCGTTGGCGGCGGACTGTTGGGTGATCTGATTCATCTGTTCGATGGCGGTGTTGACTTCCTTGATTCCGCTGCTCTGCTGTTCGGATGCAACCGTGACCTCGTTCATTGCCGCTTCAACCGATTCGATCTTGCGGGCGATTTCCTCCAACTGCGCCAGCACCTGCGTGTTGCGCTGGAAACCGTCTTCGGCGTTGCGAACGGCCTCTTCGATCAGCGCAGACGTGTTCTTGGCCGCTTCCGCGCTTCGAATGGCGAGGTTTCGGACTTCCTCGGCCACCACCGCAAAGCCCTTCCCGGCTTCCCCGGCCCGGGCCGCTTCGACGGCGGCGTTCAGTGCCAGGAGGTTGGTCTGGAAGGCGATCTCGTCGATCGTTTTCACGATCTTCGCGGTCTGGTCCGAAGAGGTCTTGATCTTTTCCATGGACTGGCTGAGCAGACCCATGTTCTTCACGCCGTCGGCCGAACTGGTACGGGCTTCCTGTACGAAGGACTGGGCTTCGCGGGCGCTCGCCGAGTTGGCATCGGCCATGCCGGCCACTTCCTGCAGGCTGGCGGCGACTTCTTCCAACGTACTGGCCTGTTCAGACGCCCCCTGGGCCAGTGACTGGCTTCCCGTCCCGATCTGCTCGGCGGCCGAGGACACCTGGGTCGCCCCGTTGGAAACACTGAGCATGCCGGAATGCAGATTCTCGATGGCCTTGTTGAGCGCGGACTTGATCTTGGCGTGGTCTCCCGAGTACTGTCCCTGCACTCGAACCGAGAGATCCCGGTCCGCCACCTGGTCGAGGATCTGGGCCGCTTCGTTGATGGGATTCATAATCGAGTCCAGCATCAGGTTGATGCCTTCGACAATGGCCCGGTATCCGCCCTTGAAGGCGTCGGCCTTGCCTCGGGTGGAGAGCTGCCCATCGATCGACGCCTGGTTCAGGCGTCCCGCTTCGTCGACCAGCCCCTGAAGGGACGCCACGGTCTTGTTGATGGCCGGCGAAATTTCGTCTGCCGAGTCCTTGGCTGGCACGGAAACCGTGAGATCCCCTTCAGCGATGCGCTGCATGGCTCCGACGACGTGAGTCTGGAGATCGTCAGAGAAGCTGTCCATGGCGTCGCTCATGACTCCGATTTCGTCCTTGCGGCTCAGGTTGAGGCGACGTCCGAGGTGTCCATTGCCCAGTTCCTGGATCATTTCGACGACGTGCTGAAGCGGCTTGGCAATCGCCTGGGTCAGCAGGACCCCAAGTCCAACCGCGGCACCAAGGGCCAGGAAAGAAATGATCAGGAGCAGGGAGTTCGCCTGGGCGGCGGCAGCGTCGCCCTCAGTGTCCAACTGCTCGGCGATCTTGGCGTTGAGGTCAATCAGTGCCCTTAGACTCTCGCGGGCGGTCTGCTGGAGTGACCTGGCCTCCCCATCAAGGATCGAGAGGGCTTCCTCGTTTTGATGCTTCAGGGCCAGTGCCACCGCCTGGGCGCGTTTCGGCACGTAATTCTTCCACGCGTCCTGGAACTTGGCGAGCAAGGCCTCTTCTTCCGGAACGAGAGAAGTCTTGGCGTATGACTCCATGTAGGAGTCAAGCCTGGCGCTCTCTTCCTCGATGACCTTTGCCGAAGCCTGCATTGCCGCCAAGTCGTCGCGCATGACGAGATTGAAGGTCTCCCCGCGTGCAATCAGAAACGCGGCATTGGCGTATCCGAGGTCGCGAATCGCCGACAGCCGGTCCACGTACATGGTGGTAGATCTCTCCGAGCCGGCAGTTACCTCGGACCAGCCGATGTAGGCGACTGCACCGGTGGCCAGAACCACGACGGTAAAGGCGAACAAGAGTTTCTTGGCAATCTTCAGGTTGTAGAACCACTTCATTGGGATCCTCCGAATGCGTCGAGAAGTTGGTAACCTTGGGGAAATTGGCTTGGTTCCAGTTCGACCTTTACAGCCAAGCCCCTAAATTTTTTCTAATATCGTTTCAAACCCCTTTTTTTGTCTTGACGTTATCAATATCGACGAGAATCCTTTCAGGCAGCATTGGAGGAACTCCGCATCGACTCTGCCAGCATTCCTGCGCCTTTGATAGGAATAAATGTGGCCGGTCGTAGTTGGTAACTCAGTTTGCTATGCTGACTTGGTGGCTGAATATGACTGGCAGATCGAGTCAGCTGTAGTCAGCTGTAGAATGCTAAGAGGAAACCATGAAATCACGCCTGCTGATTGTCGATGACCACGGGATCATTCGAGACGTGCTTGCCCGGATGATGAATCAACAGGATGACCTTGAGGTGGTGGGAACGGCCACTTCCGGGACCGCTGCACTCGAATTGTGCGACGCTGTAGTGCCGGACCTGATTGTGATGGATCTCGATCTTCCAGGTCTCGACGGGATCAGTGTAAGTCGCCAGATCAAACGCGATCACCCGGAAGTCGCGGTTCTGATACTTTCCGTTCACCTCGAAAAGAGGTTCGTTGCCGAAACGATTCGGGCCGGCGTTCGGGGCTACGTTCCCAAACATGCCACCTTCGATGAACTCCTTCTTGCCGTCCGGCGGATTCTGGCCGGTGAATTCTATCTCAGCCCGCTTCTGGGTACGTCCCTGGTGCAACTCATTCAGGATGGTCCCGAAGAAGACCCGGTCGCAAACCTGACCGACCGCGAGCGGTCCGTGTTCGATCGCCTGGTGGACGGCGCCTCGCCGAAGGAAATTGCCCACGAGTTGGGAATCGCCACCAAGACCGTCTACGTCTATGGCGAGCGGATCCGAAAGAAGCTCGGAGTGGACTCGCTCCCGCAAGTGGTTCGACTGGGGCTCCAGAGAAAAATCCGCGAGGGCCAACTGGAAGAATCCGATTGAGTTTATCAGCCTGAACCCGGAACACTGGCTTCCGCAGTGAGTTGCTTACTGTCCGCAGACTCGATTCTTCAAATCCTTCTTCCCTAGGACTGAAACAGCACCAGCGTGTTGGCTGGGAGTTGCTGAGCATTGATTTCTTCACCGCTGAGGATGCGGCCGTCGGGCAGGCGATAGAAGGTCGAGGGATAGTTCCACTTCTTTCCGGCGATACGGGCAGGCAAGCGATTGCTCTTGACGTGACCTCCGTAGACATAGCCGACAAGCACCCGGGTTCCGAGTGGAAGGTTTTCGAGCAATTTGCGCCGGGACGGGCTTTGCCGTAGATCTGAGCCGGTTCTCACCATGCCGCTCGGGAAGAGGTAAATCGTCGTCTTGTCGGCGAACGCTTCACCAGCGATAGACCTGGCACTGTCACCTGCGGAGGCTTTGATGAAGCCCTCGAACCCATTGGAGTCCTCTTCGCCGACGAGGACCTGGGTGCCTGGCGGAATTCGCCCCCAGTCGGTAACTTCGTCGCCGGATAGGCGCTCGCCTCCCGGCAGTACGTAGACCGTATCCGGACTGTTGTATTGATCCCGGGCGATATCCCAGGCTGTTCGACCACGGTCGATGACATTGGTGTCGCCGGCGGCGACGACCGTTGTAACTGTCGGCGTCGCGCCGGGTTGGTACAGGTACCGCTGCAGTTCGGCGTCGGCAACCTTGAGGCGCCCTGATTTCACGTCAAGGTCGATCTTTGGACGCCCCTCGAGTCCGAGCCGTTTCCGAACGTCCGGCCGGGCAAAAATCATCCCGCACCGCTTTCGTCCCCGATGGTTGTACGGGTGAAAGCGATTGGGGCGCCCGTAAGCGACCATCGAGTGGGTTAAAACGGCTTTGTCGGAGACCTTGTAGAGATGCTTGAGTTGTCGCAGCAGCTCGCGGAGCGAGCCGTACTGATCGGCTGTAATGTCCTTGTCGTGATAGCCGACTACTTCGATACCGATTGAGTAGTTGTCGATGGGGCCACGCCCTTCCCACATGCTGCGGCCGGCGTGGGTCGCAATCCGCGACCGATGGACAATCCGATAGACCCTGCCATTGCGTGCCACCAGGTAGTGGGTCTCGCCCCTTTTCCAGACCTTGCGAAGAGACCCTGCGTCTCCACCTTCCGTTGTGTGAAGAACGATATAGCGGGTCTCGGGCCGGAGCGGGCGAACCCTATCCCGAGGGCTGTAGTGGTTCTCGATGTTTAGTGCAACCGCGGAGGCGCGGTCCGGAAAAGAGGTGAACGCGACGATAAATCCCGCACCCGTTCTCAAGAGACGCACCGCCACGTTTCTACGGGTAAGCTTCTCGACAGTCATGATGCACTAGCCCGGACAGCGAGGCTCGAAGTGCCCGGCGCTGTTCTGTTCATTCAGCGGTTCATTGAGCCTCAGAGACCGCAATTGCAGGGGAACCAGGAGATCCAGTCGATAGTTCCCTCTCGTTCAAGCACCCTACCACAAAACAATGTCCTTTTACGGAATGGAAGACTCGAAAGTGGCACTTGCTCGATCGCGTTAAGAGGGATATTTTCTGTCGGTGGCAGATACAGAGATGGTTCGATCGGGATTGCTGGAACTGGAACTGAAGGACCCTGCGGGACGCGGAATCGCTTGTGGAGGACACTGGGTGGTGGACCGAACCAAGGTAATTGACCACTTCCCCGAGGAGAACTCGCTTGCAATAATCGAAGATGAAACGATCGGAAGTGGTGGATGTGCTTATAACGTGATCATTGATCTGGCAAAGTTTGATTCTGCATTGCCGCTCGTTGCCGCTGGAGTGATCGGTGATGACGAGAATGGAGATTACGTCGTCCGGGAATGCGACGAGTATCCGAACATTGGCACCCGGTTTCTCCACAGGTCGGCGGAGGAGCGAACGGCCTACACTGACGCGTACACGGTCCGGGGAGGGAAGAGCCGGACCTTTTTCAGTTTCAACGGGGCAAACCGGCTGTTCGATATGGATGTTCTGGACTTCGCGCAACTCGATGTCTGGCTGTTTCACCTCGGTTACCTGACGTTGTTTGACCGCCTGGACCAGCCGGATGCGGGGTTTGGCCGCATCAGCGCCCGTTTCCTCCACGAACTCCTGGATCGCGGGATGCACACTTCGATTGATCTCGTATCGCTCGATCGCCCTGACTTCGCTGACATCGTCTACCCTGCTCTCCGCTATTCCGACATTCTCTTCTGCAACGACTTCGAGGCAGAAAAACTTACCGGCATTAGTCTGAGACGGCAGGGAAAGCCGTCTCTTCGCTCGCTCGAAGCGATGGCTGCGCAGGTTTTCGATGCAGGGTTGCGTCGATTGCTGGTCGTTCACTTCCCCGAGGGAGCTTATGCCTTCACGGCCCGGGGACGGGCTCTGATGCAGCCCTCCCTGGACCTCGACCGGCATCTGGTGGTGGGCACGGCGGGGGCCGGAGATGCATTTTGTGCCGGGGTGTTGTATGCCCTTCGCCAGGGCGTGAGCCTCGATGACGTGCTGCGGGCCGGTGTCTGCGCCGGGGCACTCAATCTCTTCGCACTCACCACGACGGGAGCCATGGGGCCATGGTGCGAGGTGCAATGCCTGGCCACCCGACACCGCTTTCGCACTCTCGAAGAGTCGTTCGCGGATTAGTAGCCCCGCAGGTTATTTCAACTGGGTTTTCAATTGATCGACGATGCCTCTGGCGCTGGAGTAATTCATTCCCGTGTTGGTCTTGAGGAACTGCTCGAACGTGGCCAGGGCTTCCGGAGACCATTTCGGCTGCATTCTGGCGCCCCCACAATTTCTGGTCCACTTTGAGACGAGAGCCCGATTGATGGAGAATATAGGTTCCGGTGTTGTCCCCTGCGAATCGGGCGTCAGGGATCAACACCTGGTTTAAGTCCTAAACTGAACGCTCGCAGGGGCGAAATTGGGAGTGGAATTATGAAGACGAGACTGTTTCTGTGTGGCTTGTTGCTGGCCCTTGTCCAGACGCTGTCGGTTCAGGCCAACGTTGAGGTGAAGAATAAGAATCAGATCAAGTTTTCCGGGCTCATGGGGAAGATGTTCGGCATGTTCGGTGGAAAGGCCGCCAAAGAGGGAGTGGTCACTACCGAGATCGTGGTTGGTAACCGCAAGCTGAGCCGGACCGAGAATACCGGGGAAATCATCGATCTGGATGAAGGGAAGATCTACCAGGTGGACTGGAAGAAGAAGCGTTACCAGGTTGTGACCTTCGACGAGTTGCGCAAGCAGATGGAGGAAGCCAGCGAGCAGATGGAGGGGATGTCGCAGGAGTCACAGGCGGAACCAGAGGAAGAAGGCAAAGGGCCCGAATACGAAGTCGATGTGAAACTGGAAGAGACCGCAAACAAGAAGACCATCAACGGATTCAACACTCGAGAGGTGGTGATGACGATAACGTCGCACCAGAAGGGCAAGACCCTCGAGGAGGGCGGCGGAATGGTCATGACCTCCAATATCTGGTTGACCGACAAGATCAGTGGCGCCGACGAGATCAACGAATTCAACCGGAAATACGCCGAGAAGCTGTTCGGAACGGAAGCCGCGACTGCGAACCAGCAGATTGCGGCGATGGCCGCGCTTTACCCGGGGATGCAGAGCCTGATGGGCAAGTTCCGCGACGAAGAGGTCAACATGGACGGGACCCCGGTTCTCACGACAATGACCGTGGAGACGGTTCCTTCCAAGGAGGAGGCCGAGAAAATGGAGAAGCAGGAGGAGGAAGCTCCCAGCGGCTTCGGCGGGATGTTCGGCGGCCTCGCCAAGAAGTTGGGCAAGAAAAAGTCGGATGATAACGGAGAGGGTGACGCGTCCGGGCGAAAGAACGTGATGACGGTGAACAACGAGCTGTTGTCGGTTTCGACCTCCGTGCCCGCCGACGCCGCGGCCATTCCAGCCGGCTTTAAGGAAAAATAAACTTTCGCCGTTCCTTTTCTACCCCTGTTCGGTAAGATGGACTGCATCGTTTCAGTTTTCGAAGGAGGACGAAGACGATGCAGTCCAGATTGCTTCGACCGCATAGCTGTTGTTGCCGGGCCGGCAACCATCACTCAACTCAGTCCCCGCTGAATCGCCGGGATTTCATGGTTGGTGCAGGAGCCGTCGGCGTTGCATTGACCAGTGGGGGCCTTGGGAAGGCAAAGGCAATCCAGGCCCCTGGAGCAGCCATGATCCCGGCCCAGTCCCTGAAGGTCCTTCCCGTTCTTGTCTACCAGTTGTCGGAACGGCGGGAGGGGACCAGCTGGAGGCCCTGGGGAGGGCTCCACACCCGCGCCGACGTTGAGCAGGAGGCCCGCAGAATCGGGCTGGAGCTCAAACAACTCGCTTCGGAATCCTCACTTCCGATCGAGGTCCTACCCTTGGCGATGGCAGGCAGTCTCGATGAGGCCCGCTCGGTTTCCAGGCAACAGCACGATGTCACCTTGATTTATGCGGCGGGGGGCTGGGTCGATTCCCTGGAGACCCTGGCCGGGTCAGCCCCGTGGACGCTGGTCTTCCTTCGCCAAAAGAGCGGTCCGGTCTATCTCTGGTACGAGATCGTCTCCAACCGTTTCCTGCGGAAGACCGTGGACGAGTTCGGGCAGCCCGGCGTGAGCACGCGTGATGTTGTGGTGGACGATCTCCAGGACGTCGCCTGGAGGTTGCGGGCATTGACCGGGCTGAAGAACGCTCTCAACAAGAAAGTCGTCTGCGTCGGAGGTGCCGCCGGTTGGGGAGAAGGCGGGCGGAAAGCGCCCGAACTGACTCGCCGGCGGTTCAAGATGGACTTGGTCGAGGTTTCCTACGATGAACTTGGCCGCCGTTTGAAACGGGCCCGCCAGAACCGGGATCTGGTCAGCCGTTGCAGTCAGGCAGCGCGTGCCTATCTTGAAGCCGGAGGTGTCACGCTCGAAACCAGGGAGGATTTCGTCTCCAAGGCATTTCTCCTGACCGAGGTCTTCAAAGACCTCATGCGGGAAGCAGAGACGGATGCGATCACCATCAACCAGTGTATGGGGACGATCATGGAGGTGTCGGGTACTACAGCCTGCCTTCCCCTTTCGCTTCTCAACGACGATGGTTGCCTCGCATTTTGTGAGTCCGACTTTGTGGTCATACCCTCCGGAATACTGCTCCATCACATCTCAGGAAAACCAGTATTTCTCAACGATCCGACCTATCCGCACGACGGTTTGGTTACTCTGGCCCACTGCACTGCTCCCCGCCGGATGAATGGGGCCTCTCTGGAGCCGGTCCGAGTTCTGACGCACTTTGAATCGGACTGGGGAGCTGCGCCCAAGGTCGAAATGTCGATCGGGCAGGAAGTGACGGTCCTCGACCCGGATTTCAATTTCGAGCGGTGGATGGGCTTCGCCGGCCGCATCGCAGACAATCCGTTCCTGGACATTTGCAGGTCCCAGATCGACGTTCAGTTCGGCTGCGACACCGATCGGCTCAACCAGGAAACCCGTGGCTTCCATTGGATGGTTTGCTACGGGAATTACCTGAAGGAAACGGGTTACGCACTCGAAAAGGTCGGAATCGACTGGCTGGAACTGGCTTGAGCCCTCTGGCCGATCAGTGACGGCCGAGGCCGCTTGCGACCGGGTTCGGCCGGTTCTGGGGCGGCATGTTGAATCGGTCGATCAGCATCTCCGAGGCAATTTCACGGACGCAGTCATAGGCACCGCGATATCCGCTTCCAGAGGTCAGGGGGATCATCCCCGAGACCATCGACTGCAGTTTAGGATCGTGGTCCACAAATCCCAGTTCGTGAAGTTCCAGTGTCAGATACCGCTCGGCGACCTGCTGAAGAATCCGGGACGTATTACGGTCACGTGGCCCTTTGACCTGGTTGACAACCACTCCGGGTCTGAACCGCTTCAGGTCGTCCATCACGACGCCGAGCAGTTCCGGGTCCGCCTCCTCGAACAGGTGTTCAATGAGAGTTCGGACATTTCGAATCCCGAGTCCGTTTCTGGGATCCATGGCAGACCGCACGAGCTCCGTGAGCTGAGGATATTCCCGGAATACCTGGAAGAGCCTCCGGTAAAGGGAATTCCTCAGAAACCCGTAAGCGTTGTAGATCGAGATCGGCTCGGAAGTGGTCACGACAACCTTCTCATCGGCGGCAAGGAAAAAGTCGAGGACGTCGAACGAGGTTCCTGCTCCCAAGTCGAGTACCAGGAAGTCGGCCTCCAGGGCGCTGAGCTTCCTCATAATTTTGAGCTTCTGGGCGAACACCGGGTTGGCTGCCGAGAGAATCTCACTGGCTCCGCACACGATCCTCAGGTTCTCAACTTCGGTTTGGACCGCTACCTGGTCGAGGGAATCGACCCGGCGACTGATGAGGTCCTGGATCGTCGCTGGAGGGTTCTTTATGCCGAGCAGAGTGTGGACATTGGCCCCCCCGAGGTCGAGGTCCACGATCACTGTGGACTTGCCGAGGCGTGCGAGCCACTGCCCGAGGAGAATGCTGAACACGCTCTTCCCTACCCCTCCTTTGCCTCCGCCTACCGCGATTGAAATGGGAGATGCCTTCATAACGTTCCTTTCACGATTCCCTGACTGGTCACGAATTCTTGGGTTGGGCCACCAGGAGTTCCCATAGAGTGCTCAGTTGATCGAATTCACCTTCATCCTGCGTGCAATGAGCCAGGAGAATCTCATTCTCTTCCGGAGGGACGTCCGTAAACTGGATGCCTACCTTGGTGTTGGACGTGTCCTCCTTCGCCCAGGCGATCCGCCCGAGGATGTTAAGCTCAGGCTTGCCCGGCCGGTTCAGATCGAGTTTGACTTTTGCCGTCTGCCCGATCAGCTGTTGGAGCGCGATCCCGGTTGGTTTGCCGTCAATTACCATGCAGAGACCGTGGGACGAGACATCGACACTGAATCCTTCACGGACAAGCTTCACGCGTTCGGCTTCGGACCTGGGATCGGACCCGAGCTTCAGCTGCGCGAAGATCGTAATGGTCACTTTGGCCGACACCTCGTAACGGGTCACCTTGCGCCGGTCCTTGAAGGATTCTGCCGGCGGCGCGGGAAGTCGGACTTCAGTCCGGCTCTTTGCGCCAGTCGCCTCGAAGGGGCCACTTTCGTCGGAGCTGGGAGCCTGTCTGTCTGGTGTTGTATCCATCGTTTCAATATCTCCGGTCAGGATGTCCGGCCTGGGACCAGCGTGACCGTTCCCCGAGCAACTCGGTCTTCTGGTAGCAGAGGCGGATGATCCGATAGAGCAGGTTGATGCGCTCATCGAGTTCCAGTACCACGTTCGCGAGTACCCTGGTCTGGTCGCCCAACTCGTGGATCCGCGAACACAGTTCTTCAGGTGACGAGCGACCCAATTCTGCTTCGGAGGACTGCTGGGAAGCCCGAATCAGTTCCTCCAGGTCATTCTTCTCCTCTTCTGAAAGCCCGAAGCTGACTCTGTTACTGAATTCATCCATTCATTTCGACTGCTCCAACCGGCTCAGCCTTTCATATCGGTCCATTTCGCGTTGAATCATAGAGTCGAGTTCAATTAGGTCGATTTCTGACGGTGCCCGTTCAAGTGAGGAACGGGTCCAGTCAGGCCAGGTCTTCCCCTTCCGAATCGACAGCAGAACCGACGCGATGATCCCCAGGAGAAGCAAACCGCCCAGCAGGAGGACCGCCGAACGGTATTGGTAAGAATCCTGCGGGGACAACCACCCGTCCAGCGGAATGCTGGAGGCCTCCGCAGGTTCTTCGCGGAGCATGGTTGCATCTGGGCGGCTGGCGACTGGTGCCTGCGGACTCACCTCGTCGATTGAGGACAGATCATCCTGTGCCGCGAGCGCCGCATAAGTCTCAGGGTCGACATAGAGATCCAGGACGACGCGATTGGGATTCGCAAGGGTAAATACTCGGCTTTCGGTAACCGGGAAACGGAGTGAGATGCGAGCCACTGTGACAGGGTTCCAGTCATAGAACCGAATCGACTCGACCCCGGGCAAGGGCTTCCAGAAACCGGATGCATCGGTACGAACCGTCATTCCGGGAAAAGGAAGGAGGATCACGTTTTGGCTGTCGAGGACGGGTTGATCAACCATCACAGGGCCGTCTGCGTTGAAAACAAACCGCAGAAAGCGGTCCTGCAAAGAAACCCGGACGTCGACGACTTTCGTGGCCATGAGCCGGGTCTGATCCCCAAACGTACAAATCAGCAGAAGGAGGGCACACAACATCCCTCTCGACCACCTGCGGGCGCGCCGGCGACAGCTTTCTGGACCACCACTGCATCTCATCGGAAACTCCCCCTTCAGGTGAGCACGCCAGGCTCACCGAAGCTCGAGAAGCAGTGTGGGGTATTCGCGGAAATTCGCCTGTGACTGGCGTCACGTCCGCGGTGGGGAGCTCAAATCGGACCTGCGCCACTCCTCCGAAAAGCGTGCGAGGCGGGTACATCGTTGGAGCTACCTTATGGGGTGGAACGCAGAAATGACCCGGGTACGGAGACCCATCCGCTGTCAGGCGACAACAGCGACTGACAACGGAGGAGTCCCTTTCCGGGTTCTAAAGACACACCAAAACTGTCCCTGCGCGTGTGAATGCGACAGGCAACAGCCAAAGCAGCAGCCGCTGGGCAGAAGCGCACCATAGCGCCCAGATCCCATGCGGCAAGGAAAACCGTGGATGCTCACGGAGTCTTTCCTCTGCCAGGCTTCTTACTTGGCGTGTGAATTCTTTCTGATGCGGTGGCGGCGCTTCCGGCGCAGCTTACCGCGACGCTTTCTCTTCTTCTTGAGAACTCCACTCATAATCTTTTCTCCAGACCCCTATTATACAGGGTTAGTTCGGCCAGCCTGTAAGAACCATTAATTTTACAGCGGGCGAGTCCCGATGGCAAACCGCCGGCTCAGAGTTCGACCAGAACCGGGGCGTGGTCGGAAGGAGTCAGGTCGCCCTTTTTCTTTCGATATTCCCGGTCCGTCCCGGACGCAGCGACTCGATTCGCCAGGCTCTGAGTTCCGAGGATGAGGTCGATCCTCAGGCCCTGGTTCTTGTGGAACGCGCCGCCCCTATAGTCCCACCATGAAAATACCTTCTCGGCGGGATGAAGGGCGCGAAAGAGGTCAAAGAGGCCCCAGTCGAGGAGTGATTCAACTCGCGTACGTTCCACTTCGGTATGGAAGATGGTGCCTTCGAGGCCCTCCTCGTTCCAGCTGTCGAGCGGAGTGGGGCAGATGTTGAAATCGCCGCAGAGGAGCAGATCATCTCCCTGAGTGAAGGTGGACTCAAGGAATTTCTGGAGGAGGTCGAACCAGTGGAGCTTTTTCTTGAAATCGGGATGTTCCAGGTTCTTCCCGTTCGGGCAATAAACCGAGATCACGGCGACCCCACCGACGCGGGCAGCCACGAGGCGTGCTCCCATCTGTTCGTCTCCGGGGAGACCCAGTTGAACAACTTCCCCCGGTTCGCGGCTGACCACGGCCACTCCGTTCCAGGCCTTCTGCCCGAGGATGGTTGCGTGATACCCTTCGCTGGTCAGTTCCTCGAACGGGAACTGATCTTCCGTCAGTTTAGCTCCTGAAGGGCCACGACGTCGGGGCGTCGTTCTCGCAACCAGTGAACAAAGAACTCGTATCGTGCCCTGAGGCCGTTGACGTTCCAGGTCGCTGCCAGCATGCAGACAGTGTAGTCGATATCGGCCAGCCAAGCGGGGAGCACCCGGTCAGTCAGCCGAAGTCTTCGCTGTTTCCGGCGGAATCCCGAGTTGTTGCTTGAGTCGAGCCGGGTCCGAGACCGGCTCCTTGCAGGAGTAGGCCTCGCACACGAAGGCGAGCGCGTGCCCGGTTGGCGCATGCTTCCCCTCGAGAACCGGCAAGGCGGAGAATCCTGCTGACGAGTCAGCCCTGATCAGAACCTTCCGAGGAAGATAAGAGCTTCGGATTACCGCTTCCAGTGGCCGCCGGGCTTCTTCGGGGCCCAGGATCACGATCTCGGCTACCGGGCCAAGCTGGAAATCCAGCGCCTTGAGCCAATTGCTGAATGCCGACGGGTAACGGGAAAGCGTCCCGGTCATCCGCGCCAACATTCGTTGCGCCATCTCAGCGTACCCGGAGTTCCCGGTGAGATTGCCCAGTTGCAGCAGGTTGATTGCCGTTGTCGAATTCCCGCTGGGGGTGGCATTATCGTAGTGTTCTTTGGGGCGGATCAGCAGTTCTTCGTGGTCGGCGGCGGTGAAGTAGAAGTCGCCGGCCTCGCGGTCGAAGAAGAGGCCGATCTGAGCCTCGGTCAGTTCCTCGGCTTTGTCGAGCCAGCGTGATTCTCCGGTGACCTGGAAGAGCGTCAAGAAGGCCTCAACAACATGGGAGTAGTCTTCCAGGTATCCGTTCAGCTTTGCCCGACCCGACCTCCAGGTGCGCATCAACCTCCCCTCCTGGACCATTTCACGAACGAGGAAGTTGGCGTTACGATTGGCGGTCTCGAGGAATTGGGAGTTCTCGAGGACAAAAGCAGCTTCGCAGAACGCGGTTAACATCAGGCCGTTCCAGGAGGTGAGGACTTTGTCGTCCAACCCGGGCCGGACCCGGGAAGCCCTGTGGTCAAAGAGGGCCTTCCGGATTTCATTGAATTGGTCGGCGACAGACTCTGTCGACTCTCCCAGTCTTGTCGCCACAGACTCCAGCGAATCGCGCCTGCAAAGGATATTCTTCCCTTCCCAGTTCCCACCCGGTTCGACACCGTAAGCAGCGGTCGCCAACCGGGCCGCCTTAGAACCAAGGCAGGAGACGAGTTCCTCTTCCGACCAGGTGTAAAACCGTCCCTCTTCGCCTTCACTGTCGGCGTCCTCGGCAGAGAAGAAGCCGCCGTCAGGGTGGGTCATCGTGGTCTGGACATAAGAGAGAGTCTCTTCGACAACTTCCCGGTAGCGAGGTTTTCCGGTCAACTGGAAAGCTTCCAGGTAAGTACGGCAAAGCAGGGCATTGTCGTACAGCATCTTTTCAAAATGAGGGGCGAACCAGCGTTCGTCCACCGAGTACCGGTGAAACCCTCCACCAAGCTTGGTCGTACATTCCTCCCTGAACCATTCGATCGAGGGTCATTTCGACTGCGGCTAGCTGGCTGCGATCCCGACTGCGCGTGTAAGCTCGCATCAGGAAGCCGAGACTCATGGCCGGGGGAAACTTTGGAGCTCCGCCAAAGCCGCCGTTAAGCGAGTCGAAACGACTCATTAAGCCGTCTGCTGCCCTTTTCAGGATCCCCTCGTGCGGAGGGATTCCCCGTTCATCGAGGTAGTCACTGCGTTCCAGGACACGAACGATCTCGCCTCTCCCCTGAGCCACTTCTTGCCGGTGCCCCTGGTAGTAGCTCGCAACGCCGTCAAGCACGGTCCTGAATCCAGGCCGGCCTGGAAGATCTTGCGGAGGAAAGTAGGTCCCACCGAAGAAAGGCACCAGGTCAGGGCTGAGAAATACGGTGAGAGGCCATCCTCCGTGACCGGTCGTCATCTGCACGAAACCCATGTATATGGAATCGAGGTCGGGTCGTTCCTCCCGGTCAATCTTGACGTTGATGAACCGATCGTTCATCAGTCGAGCCGTTTCCTCGTCTTCGAACGACTCACGTTCCATCACATGACACCAGTGACAGCTCGAGTAGCCGATGCTCAAAAGGATGGGACGGTCCAGGTCACGGGCAGCCTGAAGTGCTTCGTCTCCCCACGCGTACCATTCGACCGGATTGCGGGCATGCTGCAGCAAATAGGGACTGGACTCCCGAGCGAGCCGGTTCTCTTTGTGGTGGGGCATTGGAGGCAGTGTAGCAGAGTCGGCGTTTCACCCGGTCGGGTTGTCCTGGGTCACCGCAGCGCTGCTCTGACTCCCGCGGATCACGCGTTCCCGGATGCAGAGCCAGCCGTCTGTTCCCAGTTGCACGGCATCGAGTGACTTCGGAGCTGTCCCGTCCCGGACCAGTTGCTGCATACTCTCCAGGAAGCCATCCCGGTCGCTGCCGCTGAGGACGATGAGCGCCTCCTGGTTGGAGGCCACCAGGCGGCCGGTCTTGTCGACGACCACGGCTGCCCGGCTGAGCGTCTCCAGGAAGTGAATCAGGGCAGTCCGCTCCAACGCGGAATCGTCCAGGTCCTGCGGCGGGGGCTCCTCGGAGGTCGGATCAAAGACGCGCGACAGCAACCCGTTTACTGAGTCCATGACGTGTTTGACCTGGGGAGGAGGGTCCTCGGCATAACAGCGCCGGTGTTTTTCGCCCTGCTGGACTGCCAGGAGAACATCGTGCAACTCGGTAAGCGGATCCACGAATCGCTTCTCCAGGCCCCGGATCACGAACAAACTGATCACCACCGAAACGATGAAGAGCAACACTGCAACCCAGGCACCGGCAACCCCAATCCGCTGGGCTTCGGCATCCGCCTGGGCCATCGCCTGTCGGTTGATCTGGGACAGAAGCAGAAGACGGCTGACTACCAGTGAAATTGCATCGGCATTGCCCGCCAAAGCCGCGTCGGTATTGGCTTCGATCTCGTTGAGCACCGGGACTTCATCGGGTTCTGTGACATTCTCGCGCGCGCGGGAAAGGGCTGTCTTGAACCGCTTCGTGCCGTCACTTCCCAGGCTGGATTCCGCCTTCGGAGTGGCGAGGACCGCCAGCATTGTCTCAGCGGCCGATATGGAGACCACATTTTCCTCAAGAATTTCGAGGATGGCAGGGCTCATGCGGCTCAGGAGACCAACGGAGCCGAACGCCAGCAGCAGGTTGAATACGACCAGCGATCCCACTCCGATCAGGAAATAGCGGCGCAATTCCATGATCTATCTCCGTTCCATGAGGCGGCTGATGGCGCCTTCGCGGGCGACGACGATCAGCCCGTCGCCGGCCTTCAACGACTCATTGGCTTCGGGCAGGCGAATCTTCTGGTCGCGGCGAATGGCAACCACGGTGACTCCGAATCGGCGGGGGAGTTGCAGCTTGGACAGGGAATGACCGAGAATCATCTCGGGCGCTTTGATTTCGCTGATGACCAGCCCTCCGCCGAGATCGAGTTCGCCGGTCACGGTTTCCTGGAGGACCTGGCTGGCGAAATTCTCACCGAACTGTCTCTCCGGGTTGACCACCTGGTGGGCGCCGACCAGTTTCAGGATCCGTTCGTGAAGATCGTCGCTGGCACGGGAAATGACCCGGGGAGCACCCATTTGACGCAGCAGCGCGGTGCAGATGATCGAAGACTCCCGGGATTCTTCCCCGATGGCGCAGATGCACAGGTCTCTTCGTGCGGGGGACGTCCTGGACAGCGCTTCCTCATCGGTCGCGTCAAACGAAACTGCCTCAGCCGCAAAGGTCGAAGCCAGCCGAACCCGATCTTCGGAGATGTCGATTGCGAGCACTTCAACCGATCGCTCCGACAGCGCGCGGACGAGGGAAAGCCCAAAGTGACCGAGTCCGATAACAATTGCCTGTTTTGCCATGTTCGTTCCTATCCGACGTTAATTTCCTCCTCAGGGTAGCGCCATTCGGCTTCCCGGCTCCGGTGACTCAAGAACATGAACAGAGTCAGCGGCCCTACCCTTCCCGCAAACATCGCCACAATGATTATCCCCTTTCCGACGCCGTCCAGCAGCGCCGTGCCCCCGAGGGAAAGACCCACGGTTCCCAGGGCCGAGGTGACCTCGAACAGGGCCACCAACGGAGAAAGAGTCTGAGTCACCTGGATCAGGATCACTCCGAGCAACAGTGCGGCCACCCCGGCGGTCGTGATCGCGGCCGCCTTGTAGATGACTCGATGTGGGATCGTTCTTCCGTACACGGTCACGGAAGAACGGCCCCGGATAACCGTGCCGACCGAAAGCAGGAGAACGGCGAGGGTTGTCGTCTTGATGCCTCCCGCGGTACCCCCGGGACTTCCTCCGATGAACATGAACACGATCATCAGAGTGATGGTGGCCGGTCGCAGAAGAGCGAAGTCGACCGAGTTGAAACCAGCGGTGCGAAGCGTTACCGACTGGAACCAGGCATTGTTGAGACGGTCCCAGACAGTCATCCCCGCAAGCGCACTGGACCATTCCGAAGCCAGAATGTAAAGGAAGCCGACCAGCAACAAAACTACCGTGGAAATTACGGCGATCCGGATCTGGATCGAGACGGGGTCGGAAGCACGCTTCTTGAGCCGGGGCAGGGCCAGCACCGCGGCCGGAGACAGTCCGCCGGCAATGATCAGGAGCGCCACGACGTGGAGGATTCCAGCGTCCCGCTGGAATGGGATCAGGCTCGTGCTCTGGAGTGCGAAGCCGGCGTTACAGAATGCGGAAACGGAAGTGAACGTCGCCCTCCAGAGAGCCGTCGAGAGAGGGTCTCCCCGGAGAACGAACTGAACTGCGAGAAAGGCCGCTCCAGCAAATTCCGCCGCGAATGTAAATAGCAGGATAGTCCCGGCTGTGCTGAAGAGACGGCTCCGGTCCTTGACAGAAAAAAGCCCGGCAACAACTTCTTCCTGGCGCAGGCTCATTTTCCGCCCCAACAACTGCATGGCCACTGTCGAGAAGGTCATAATTCCAAGACCGCCGAGCTGGATCAGGAAAAGTATGACCACCTGTCCAAACCCTGTGAAATCGATTGGAGTGTCGAGCACGATCAGGCCCGTCACGCAGACGGCACTGACGGCCGTGAAAGCGGCATCGACGGCACTTACCCCGTTTCCCGAATTCGAGCAGACGGGAAGAGCCAGTAACACGGTCCCGACCAGGCACAATCCGAGGAAGGTTGCCCCCAGGAGGCGTTCAGGGTGTCCGAGGATCGGTTCCCACCAGGCCAGAAGTTGAATGTCGGAACGGAGCCGGAGCCTGGGCAGAGCCGCTGCCGCAACGGTTACCGCCAAGGCACCAAGGTTTGCCATCTGCCACCAGTGGCCCCAAAGCGATGCCGTTCCGAGCAACGCAACACTCAGAAGCCCGCCAACCACAACCGCGCGAATCGGGTTTGAATGCCTCGCCTGTGCGACCCAAATCAGGAGGAATATCAGAGAAATCAGGATCGAGACCGAGAACCAGATCACCGTGGCGTCCCGGTGAGCCTCGGAAAGCGTAAGCCAGATCACGAGCCAGAGCCCGATCACCGTGAAGCCGGCGGCGCGAGCCCGATCGGCGGTCCGAATTTCGAGCATTCCTTCGACTATTCTGACGGACCGGGAGTGTTGCCAGATCACGTAGGTTCCGACAATCGTCAGCGAGGCAAGTGCCAGCGCACGTCCCGGGGCATCGAAGAGCCGGCCGGCCAGTAAGGCGACCAGCCCGGCGATCCCGAGCAAGGCCATGAAACGCGCCTGGTCCGGCTTCCGCTGGATCATAATTGCTGCCAGCAGAAAGGACACGCTGGCAATCACAGCAGTGCCCGCGATCCACTCCGGCAGTTGAAGCAGCCCGCCGTAACAGGCTGCCACCAGCACCGGGATGGGGATCAGTGCTGAAAAGATCCCGCTGAAAACCGGATAGCGACGATTCGATAACAAAATGCTCTACCTCCAGTCCTCTCCCGGGGAAAGAGCCCGACAGGGAAAGACTTCGCCTATTCTCCCCCAGATAGCCGCTGGTACCAAATCGGCTGAATCGACTGGGCGGAACCGATTTCCGTCTCACGATTTCAGATTCACAGGTTCTTTCTCCACGCGAAACTGCAAGCTGGAACCGGACATTACTTCTTCTTACTGGGCGGTTCTCACAACCTTGCCAATTCGGTATATTCGGCTCCACTCCTGTCGAATGGTTTTATCGGCAAATTGCTGGAACAGTTTGGAGGTTATGGGTATGGATTTCGAGAAGCTGGGTTCCTTTTACCTGGGGAAAGAGTACGACCTTGACCAGGGGCGTCTGCTCGACCGGCTCGTCATGTATGACGCGCGGGACCTTACTACTCACGCCGTCTGCCTCGGGATGACGGGCAGCGGCAAGACCGGCCTCTGCATCGACCTGCTGGAGGAAGCCGCGATCGACCGGGTTCCTGCCTTAATCATCGATCCGAAGGGGGACATCACCAACCTGTTGCTGCAATTTCCCGAACTTCGTCCCGAGGATTTTCTCCCCTGGGTCAACCCCGACGATGCCCGTCGGAAAGGGTTGTCGGTTGAAGAGCATGCCGGTGCCCAGGCGGAGCTGTGGAGGAACGGTCTCGGCGAGTGGGGACAGAGCGGAGCCCGCATCCGGATGCTCCAGGACACTGCGGATTTCAGGATTTATACCCCGGGAAGCGAGTCCGGCATCCCGGTTTCGGTTCTCCAGTCATTTGCCTGTCCCAAGCTCGACTGGGACGTCGAGGCAGAAATTCTGCGGGAGCGGATTGAGGGAACGGTAAGTGCGCTTCTTGGCTTGATCGGGGTCAATGCCGATCCGCTTCGATCGCGGGAGCACATCCTGATCTCGAATATCCTGGAATATTTCTGGCGCCAGGGAACCGATCTCAATTTTCAGAAGTTGATTCTCGCGATTCAGAAGCCTCCCCTCGACCGTCTCGGAGTTTTCGACATTGACACCTTTTTCCCTCCTCAGGACCGTTTCGAACTGGCGATGCTCTTAAACAACATCCTGGCTTCTCCCGGGTTTGCCAGCTGGATTCACGGAGAGCCCCTCGATATTGGCAACTTTCTAGCCGGCGAGGATGGCCGGATTCGCCACTCTATCTTCTACATCGCTCACCTGACCGAAGCGGAGCGGCACTTTTTCGTGACCATGTTGCTGAACAGCCTCATCGGGTGGATGCGTGGTCAACCCGGGACCTCCAGTCTCCGTGCGATCGTCTACATGGATGAGATTTTCGGGTTCTTCCCCCCGATCGCAAGCCCTCCCAGCAAGAAGCCGATGCTGACGCTGCTCAAGCAGGCACGGGCATTCGGGATCGGCATGGTCCTGGCAACCCAGAATCCGGTCGATCTGGACTACAAGGGGCTGAGTAACGCGGGCACGTGGTTTATTGGTCGGCTTCAGACCGATCGTGACCGGCAGCGGGTCCTGGACGGACTACTGGGAGCGAGTGCCGGGGGAGGGACAGCCGAGGGTCGGCGAGAGCTGTCGAACTTGATCTCGGCGCTTGGAAATCGGGTCTTTCTGCTCCACGACGTTCACCGGGATGTTCCGACAGTGTTTCAGACCCGCTGGGCCATGAGTTATCTCCGCGGGCCCTTGACCAGAACCCAGGTGGCCGACCTGGTTCGATCTCGGACCGAGCCCGACGTCAGGGCTTCCTCTCGATCCCCGGTTCCAGTTCCCGTGACGGATCCGGGACCGGGCCCCGGGCTTGGCCGTCCAGCCCCAGTTCACAAACCGGAGACGCTCCCAGGATTACTTGCGGGCTATGCGATCCAGCCACCTTCCCTCGCCCCCGGCATCAGGCAGTCCTTCCTGGTCCCTTCCGTGAGCGCAGCCGCGGCCCGACTCGAGGCTGAATCCGATGCCGCAAGCGAGGCGGGCGACTCCCGGACCGGGCTGCTCTATCGACCGGGAGTTCTGGCCCGAGGCAGCGTCAGCTTTTTCGACCAGAAACGGAATGTTGACGAACGCGAGAATTTCCTCCTTTTCCTCGGGGTCTCTCAGCTGGAATGCCTTCCCGATTGGTCGGAAGCGTTCGAACTGGAGGATCGATCAAGTGAAGCTGTCCGCCCGGAATCGGAAGCCCACTTCGAGCGCCTTCCAGCCTTCGTGAACGAATCGAACGAGCTCAACCGCGTCAGCCGGGACCTGGCCGACCACCTCTATCGGAACCGAAGGCTGCAACTCTTCTACAGCCCCACGCTGCGGGAGTACTCCAGACCCGGAGAGTCCCGGCGTGAATTCACGATGCGGCTCACTCAAGTGGCCCGCGAAGCACGGGACCAGGAGGTCGACAAGCTGACCAGTCGTTACGAAAAGAAGATCGACCAGTTCCAGGACAGGTTGCGCACGGCGGAGTTGGCACTGTCCAAAAAAGAGGCGGAGGAAAGCGCTCGAAAGCGGGAGTTGCTGGTTTCGGTTGGAGAGTCCATTCTCGGCATGTTCATGGGGCGGCGGTCGCTGCGGGCGGCTTCTTCGTCAATGAGCAAGTACCGAGTCAAGAACTCGGCCGAAATGGCGCGCGAGTCGGCCGAAGGGAAGGTTGAGACGCTGCGCGGTGACATCTCCCAGGTGGAACAGGAACTCAAGGATGAGACCGAGAAGATCACCCGGCAGTGGGAAGCCGCTGCCGGGGAAACCGAGGAGGTCCAGGTGGCCCCGCGCCGGACGGACGTTCGGATCGACGACCTCTCCGTGGGTTGGGCACCGCACTGGGTAATCGGGATGCGGTCAGGCGATGGTTCCTCGAGAGAGCGGATCGTCCGCGCCTTCTCGTTGAAGAAGGCCGAAGAGCCACGGATGCGGTTTACCGGGCCAGCCACATGATGATCCCGAGTATGGTCACAATGGTCAGGACGAGAAGTGCGATCTTCCAGAAGCTTTTAGGGTAGTCTCCGCCGACCTTTCCCGTGTAGCCGTTGACAATCACCTGGAAAGTGCGCGCCCCGAAGTCGTAGTTGAGAAGCCACACCGGCACGAGTATGTGCTTGAAAGTCTGGCCCGAAAACTCGGGGTAAATCTGGAGGTTGCGATGGGTGTCGCCAGGCACCTGCCCGGCACAGATCTGCCGCAGCTTTGCTTCGATCGACTGCCGTGCGGTCTGGGCGGCGTCCACGAGTACGACCTGGTAGTGTTCGACGACGAAACCGGACAGGTAGCTGGTGTCATACGGAACCAGCTCATCGGTCGGAAAGGGCACCACCGTCCGGAGTAGGTCAGCTCGCAGCCCCTGGGTACCGGGCACCGGCTCGTCGTCGAAGAACTGTTCGACGGTGCCGGCAGCCGGTTCCCATCGAATGTGTCTAATCTGCCGGGTCTTGAGGTTTCCCTTGTCATCCCGGTAGGACTCGGTGGTGTAGTAGTAGTGTCCCGCCTCCGCTGTCCAGGGACAGTGAGTCTGAGCGTCGAACGTCCAATAGGGAATGTACAGGCCGCTGACCCGGTCGATCATTGCGCCCGATCGCAGACGGTTTGGGGCGAACCACCTCCCCTTGATCCAGTCGTGAACATGCTGGCGCAGGTCACTTTCGCTGACCTTGAACGGCAACAGGGCCTGGGGCCGGATGGGTGCCTTGATTTCCTCGTAGTCGACTAGTTCCGGAGAACCACAAAATTCGCAGCGCTGGCCCACCCGGGCTGGATCGAACACCGAGACGGCATGGCAACTGCGACACTGGACCGAGCGCCGCGGAGTCTGCCAGCCACGCTCGTCGTCCCCAAGTTCTCGAAGGGTCTTGATCAGGTCGATCTCGCGAATCTGACCGGTGTCGGGGTCCACCTCGTAGGGAGACACGGTTCCACAGTAAGGGCAGCGCAACACCTGGGCCGCCGGATCCCATTCCGCCTGGGCTCCGCAAGCAGCGCAGGGGTGCTTCTTGAGAGCTTCAATCGTGCTCATGGTCTCTTTCCCATCCAGGCGGGATCAATCGGCCAGAAATTCATCAACCGCCGATCGTTTGATCCGGTAGGCGCTTCCGATTTTCTTGGCCTTCAACTCCCCACTTTCGATCACCGCCAAAACATCCGGTTCCGAGACTCCCAGGATCTGCGCGACTTCGGCCGGGCCGAGCAGGTCGGGAAGCCCGCCAGGAGTGGCTGAAACTGAACCGGCGACCGGGCCGGGTGAAGGTGGTTGATTTCCGAGCAACTGCCCTCCCTGCTGTTGGACGACCTGCTGGGCGATTGCCAGGCCGACCGCCAGCTCGGTGGCCATTCCACCGGCACCACCGGAGCCGCCTGCTTCCATTCCCTGGGCGAGCTGGTATTTCACGTAGTCGTTGAGGTTCCCCACCGCCGACATGCTGGCCCGCTTGTCGATGGCTTCCTCCACTTCCGGAGGAACGGAGACGTTCTCGACGATGAAACTGGCGATCTCAATGCCGTACTTGGCAGTCACCACCGGGTTGATCAGCGGGAGCAGAGCCTCGCCGAGTTCGACGTAGCGGGTGGCCACATCCAGTGCAGGGATCTTGGAGGACGACAGGGCGTCACTGAAGACGCTGACGAGACGCGACCGCATAGTTTCGTCGAACTCGGAAAGGATGAAGTTGTGGTCTGAGCCGGCAACTTCACGGAGAAACCTGGCGACGTCAACGACCCGAAAATCATAGGTCCCAAACGCCCGCAACCGAACGATTCCGAAATCCTGGTCGCGCACCATGACCGGGTTCGAGGTTCCCCACTTGTTTCCGGTGAACAGTCGCGTATTGACGAAGTAGACGTCCGCCTTAAAGGGAGACTCCAGTCCGTACTTCCAGGACTTGAGGCGGGTCAGGATCGGAATGTTGTCGGTGGTCAGCGTATGCTTCCCCGGTCCGAACCGGTCTCCGAACTCACCCAGGTAAACGAACTGAACTGTCTGCGACTCGCGAACAATTAACTGGGCGCCGTTCTTGATCGCCTTGTCTTCGTCGGGGAACCGGAAGGAGATCGTGTCCCGCGAGTCGTCCTGCCACTCAATGATCTCGATTAGTTCGCCCTTAATAAAGTCTAAAATTCCCATTGTTAACCTCCGCGTTTAGTCGGTTGCCGTTGGATCTCTGGCTAAATCAAAATGCCCACCAGGGTTCCGGTGAGACAAGTGGCGAGCGTTCCCGCAAGCAGTGATTTCAGTCCCAGGTCGACGATTTCAGAACGCCGATCCGGAACCATCGTTCCCATCCCCCCGATCATAATGCCCACGCTGCCGGGGTTTGCAAACCCACACATCGCATACGTCATGATCAGTACGCTGCGCGGGCTCATTGCATTCGGACCGAGGTTCCCAAGGTCAAGGTAGGCTACCAACTCGTTGAGGATTGTCTTGGTTCCGAGAAGCCGAGCTGCGGTGGGGGCATCTGCCCAGGAAATGCCCATGAGCCAGGTGAAGGGCGCCAGCAGGAACCCGAGAATCCCCTGCAGGGTCAGACTCTCTTCCCCTGTCCAGGGAATCAGCCCCAGCATCAGGTTGACCAGGTACACGAGAGCCACCAGGACCACCAGCATCGCCACTACGTTGAGATAGAGTTGGACCCCGCGCAAAGTCCCCCTCGTCAGCGCGTCCATGGTGTTGTGTGCCGGTTCCGGATCGCTCAACTCACCGGCCGTCACCGGGCCGGTTGCCGGAACCAGGAGTTTCGAGATCACGATCGCGGCGGGAGCGTTGATGATGGAGGCCGCCAGAATATGGCCGATGCCCCCCGGAAGGACCCGGGTCAAAAGGCTCGCGTACAGGACCATCACGGTTCCGGCGATGGTCGCCATCCCGGATGTCATCACTGTGAAAAGCTCACTCCGGTTCATTTGGGCCAGGTAGGGACGGATAGCCAGCGGCGATTCAACCATTCCCAGAAAGATGTTTGCGGCGACTCCGAGTCCTTCTGCGCCTCCAATGCCGGTCGTGCGCTGCAGTAGGGTCGAAAAGCCCCTCACCACGAGGGGCAATACCTTCCAGTAGAAAAGAACGGCGGAAAGAGCACTGATGAAAACGATCAGGGGTAGCGCTCGGAATGCCAGGATGTACGTCGCCGATTCCGCTGTGACCTTGAACGGGGCCTCTCCCCCACCGAGGTACCCGAAGACAAAAGCGGTGCCGGCGCGGGTCGATTCTTCGAGTGAAAAGATTCCCCGATTCAAAACCAGAAAAATTCCCCTTGAAGCGGGCAGTTTCAGCAGCGCAACGGCGATTCCCAACTGCAGGCCAAATGCAGTTCCAATGAGGCGCCAATTGACGTTCCATCGGTTTTCACTGAGCAGCCAGGCTGCGAGGAGGATCACAACAATCCCGAGAAGACCCTGTAAGTGCATTACTCTCCCTGTGTGGCTTTTCGATGTCGCATCATAAACCGAAAAGACAACCATCCAAAGTGCAAAGTGCGCAGTGCGAACCAGTGATCGAGGGGGATGCCAGGGGTTCAAACTCCCGCGTTGAACCAGGGTGCGGTATCATGATCGCTCGATAAAATGGATCTCTTGCCGACTCAACTCAAAGGAAACCTGGTCAGTATTCGAAAACCGAGGATGGTGGACGCTCCGCTTCTGCAAGCGCAGGTGAGCCGCCCCGAGGTCGTACGCTGGACCATCCAGATTCCCCATCCCTATCCGGCGGGAGGAGCCCGGAGGTTTCTGCAGTCCTCCTGGAGGCGCTGGGCAGGCGGCACGGGTTACGTCTTTACGATTCTCTCGGGCGATGCCGAGGATGTTGTAGGCCTGATCAGTCTCAACAATGTCTCACGCAAGCATGGTTGTGCGGAGTTGGGTTACTGGTCGGGGCCCGATCATTGGGGCAGAGGAATCATGACTGAGGCGGTGCGCCTTGCCCTGGGCTTTGCATTCGATCATCTCGAGTTGCACCGCGTTTACGCCTCGACCTTCGACGGAAACGGGGCGAGCCGCAGAGTTCTGGAGAAAAACGGGTTCACGCTCGAGGGGACCATGCGTGAAGCAGTTGTCCGTCATGGAAGACGCAATGATTTCCTGAACTTCGGTATCCTGCGCCGGGAGTACGAGGGAGGCGGTACGCTGACCTGAAACTTCACCTGAAGCTTGGACCCTGGGTCCATTTGAAACGTGGAATGGCACGGACACAGAGCCGGGGGTAAGGCGAAGCCGCGCCCCCGGGTTCGCGGACCCAGTTTCACCTCTCTGAATGGTCCGGCGCCGCCGGGGGCCCGGCTGACCTGAAACTTCAACTTGGATGAACTGGAAGAACTGGATGATTTGGACGCGTTTGGATGGGAATTAGGGCGATCGGTGGAGAGCCAATGACGCAATTATCGGCTGGATCCTGGTTCCTGGTCAGGTGCCAGACGTGGATGAGTGATGATCACAGGATCGGCGCCGGGCGGGCCCCTGAAGGGGGCCTGTTTCCAGCCCAGGCATTTGCCTGGGTTCACGGCCCACCCATCAAGAATCCAGCCCTGAAAGGGCGGCACAGCTCTCCGGACGTGAAGAATCGGCGCGACCTTACAGGCCGCAATCGCCTTGCCGGGACCACAGACCCAGGGCAAGCCCTGGGCTGAAACCAAGGCGCCTCCAGCGCCAGGTCCAGTTTCACTCGCTGAATGATCCGCGCAGGGCGCAAGGGCTGAGTTGAAAAGGTGGGGCACCGGCGGAATGGGTGGCTCCGGGGCGGTCCTTGGCACGAGCATTCTAGCGATTCTTTATGGGGATTCAGGCAGAGAAATCGCGAGTCCTGATAGTGGCGGGTGAGCCTTCCGGGGAACGACACGCGGCGGGCCTCGTCCGGCGATTGTCTGCCCGGCTTGGGAATGGTGTCCGATTCTTCGGCAGCGGAGGCAGGCTCATGCGGGAGGCCGGGGTCGAACTCGCACACGACGTCTCTCAACTCGCTGCGATCGGACCCAGGGCAGCCATTTCGAATCTGAAGAGCTACTGGGATCTCTACCGGCGGTTGAAAGAGATGGCTGCGTGACAACCGCCCCGATTTCGCGATCCTGGTCGACTTTCCAGATTTCAACCTGCGCCTGGCAAAACATCTGAAAGCGCTCCAGATTCCGGTCTGTTACTTCATCAGTCCCCAAGTCTGGGCCTGGCGTCAGTCCCGGGTGAAACAAATACGCCGTAATATTGATCTTATGTTAGTGATCTTTCCTTTTGAGGAGAGATTTTATCGGGAGCGGGGCGTCGAGGCCTGTCTATGTCGGGAATCCAACGGCTTCCCGTTTTCGGCCAGAGGAGTTGCCGGCTCCGCCCCCCGATCGCAAGGAGCGGATTCTGGCCCTGCTGCCAGGCAGCCGGAAGAATGAGGTGGAACTGATTCTGCCCACGCAGCTGGATGCGGCGGCTTATCTGTCCGACCGCTTTGATATCCGCTGTTGGCTGGTCCGTGCGGAAGAAGTGTCCGAACGCATGATGGAGTCGGTCGTCGAGGGATGGAAGCAGAAGAGGGGCAGGCAGTTGAGCCTGGAGTACAGGTCGGGCAGCACGGAATCGATTCTTCCGCTGGCGGATTGTGCCGTGGTGAAGAGCGGGACTTCGACGCTCGAGGCGCTTTTATCGGGGGTCCCGTTCGCGATGGTTTACCGCCTCGCCTGGACAAGTTACATCGCGTTGCGACCGTTCGTTCGGACCCAGACATTTTGTCTGGCCAACCTGGTCGCCGGGCGCCCGCTGGTTCCCGAGTTCGTGCAGCACAGGGCGACCGGCAGCCGGATTGGGGCCTACCTGGAGAAGGTGCTGGGAAACCCGGCGGAAGCGGAGCGGATCCGGCGCGAGTTGCTGGAAGTCGGGGCGAGGTTGGGTAGTCGGGATGCGTATGATGAGGCGGCCGGGCTTATCGCCCGCCGGTTCATGAAAGAAAGAAAGAGTAGCTGAGATGGGCATTGCGAATCGTGTCATTGCACCGCTGATCCTAACGGCAATGAGTCTTGGGACAGGCTGGGCTCAGGTTGGACCGGACGCACCTGAGTCGCCGACGGTTGACGTGAAGAGCTACCGGATTGACGCCGAGCTGGACCTGAACAGGAGCCTGATCAGCGGAACGGTGGAGACCGAGTTCATCGTCCTGGAGGACACCATGGCAGTCTCCTTCAACCTGAATCGTCAACTGACGATTACCGAGGTGACGGATGCGAAAGGTGTTCGTTACTCCCTGCGTGGAGATGACTATTCCCGCGACCGGATCCGCGTTCAGGGAGACGACCTCATGATGGCCGGTTCGGTCAAGACTCTGACATTCAAGTTCGAAGGGCAGCTTGAGAAGGAGCAGTACGCACTGCTCGACATTCCTTCCACCCAGAAGGCGGTGATCGAGCCCGACGGAGCCTGGTTGCTGAGTGAGGGCTACTGGTTCCCGTCGCACCAGCTGGCGATCGACTCGGCCGTCGTTTCTCTGCGGCTGGTGGTCCCTCTCGGCTTCACGGCAGTTGCTCCCGGTACTCTGGGGGAGATTGAGACGCTTGGGATCACCGAAGCATTCAACTGGAGTTCACCGGACGAGATCAACACGGTGCCGGTTCTGGTTTCGAGGTATTACCGCCAGTCCCTGTCGGAGGGAGGGATCCCGCTGACTTTCTTCGTGGGTGCCGACTTCGACGGAGACTTGAAGCCCTTTGCGACGGCGATCTGGGACATGGTGGACTTCTTCTCCCAGGAGTATGGGCCCGCCCCGGTCGAGGGGCTGAGTATCGTGCAAAGCGGGAACATCACGCTCGCGACCGCGGGCTCTCACGGCCTGATCCTCCTCGAGGATCGTCTCTTGAATTCCGCTCTGTTTCCGACCTTTGAGCTGGCACGGCGGGTCGCCCAACAGTGGTGGGGGTACTCGGTTCGGCCGGCGCGGGCGGTTGATGCCTGGCTGGCGGACGGGTTTGCGCACTACGCGGCGCTGCGCTACTTCCAGGTTAAGAAGGGCGATGAGTTTCAGGCTCGCCTGGCGGCGATGGCTGTCGATGCCCTCAAGTACCAGGACCAGGCACCCGTCGTGAGCGGCCTCAACCTCGAGGTCGGTTCTCCCAAATACGAGTCGATCGTGGGCAGCAAGGGAGCCTGGGTTTTGTACATGCTCGGCCAGTTGACCGGTGCCGATACGCTCAATTCGAGCATCAAGGAGTTCTACGGCGACTACGCGGGACAGGCTGCGGCAATCAGCGACTTCACCCGGTTGATCGACGAACGGGCTCCCGACAACTACGCATGGTTTTTCACCCAGTGGCTCGAATCGGTCGGCGTTCCTGAATTTCAGGTTGACTACACTGTCTTCAAGCTGCGCGAGGGGGGGTTCAAAATTCGCGGACAGGTCAAGCAGAACATCGACCTCTTCCGGATGCCCATGGACGTCCTGATCGAAACCAAGGGGAAGCCCGAAGACAAGGAGTTGATGGTCAACGGGAAGACGACACCGTTCGTGTTCGACACCGAGACAACCCCGGTTCGGATCGAACTCGATCCCAAGGGCAAGGTCCTGATGGACTCGGACCGGATGCAGGTAGAGGTCTCGATAGCCAAAGGGGACGAGTTCCGGGAACAGGGTGAATACGTCTCGGCCGTCCAGGAATACGAACGGGCCATCGATCAGAACCCTCGCAGTTCGCTGGCGCATTTCCGGCTCGGACAGTGTTTCTTCGATCAGCACAGCTATTCCAATGCGGCCAACAGCATGCGGGACAGCCTTAATGGTGATTTGAAGCCGGAATGGGTCGAGACCTGGGCCCACATCTATATGGGCAAGGTTTATGACATCCTGGGCCAGCGTCAGCGAGCGAGCGCCGAGTACCAAAAAGCACTCAACTCGAAGATCGACTATAATGGCGCGCAGGCTGAAGCCCGGAAGTATCTGGACGAGCCTTACTCCAAGCCGAGTTCCGTAATCGGATGATTCGGTCTTGCAGTGTCAGATCTTTTAGTTTAGAATGAAAGTTTGCGCGGTACGAAAACAAACCGTCTCCGCGCGAGATCTTTGACAACCGGAACGAGACAGGCGGAAAACAGCGCGAGAACCGGGAGTAGGACTAACTACTTAAGCAATTAAGTTGAGAGTTTGATCCTGGCTCAGAATCAACGCTGGCGGCGTGCCTAACACATGCAAGTCGAACGGGAAAGGTCCTTCGGGACTGAGTAGAGTGGCGAACGGGTGAGTAACGCGTGGATAACCTGCCCTGAAGAGGGGGATAACTCCGCGAAAGCGGGGCTAATACCGCATGAGCCCGCAAGGGGAAAGATGCAAATCGCTTCAGGAGGGGTCCGCGTCCGATTAGCTGGTTGGTGGGGTAAGAGCCTACCAAGGCTTCGATCGGTAGCCGGTCTGAGAGGACGGACGGCCACACTGGGACTGAGACACGGCCCAGACTCCTACGGGAGGCAGCAGTGGGGAATTTTGGGCAATGGGCGAAAGCCTGACCCAGCAACGCCGCGTGGAGGACGAAGGTTTTCGGATCGTAAACTCCTGTCCGGAGGGACGAAGAAAGTGACGGTACCTCTGGAGGAAGCCCCGGCTAACTCCGTGCCAGCAGCCGCGGTAATACGGGGGGGGCAAGCGTTGTTCGGAATTACTGGGCGTAAAGGGCGCGTAGGCGGCCTCGGAAGTCATGGGTGAAAGCCCCGAGCTCAACTCGGGAACGGCCTGTGAAACCACGGGGCTGGAGTGCTGGAGAGGGAAGCGGAATTCCCAGTGTAGCGGTGAAATGCGTAGATATTGGGAGGAACACCGGTGGCGTAGGCGGCTTCCTGGACAGACACTGACGCTGAGGCGCGAAAGCCAGGGGAGCGAACGGGATTAGATACCCCGGTAGTCCTGGCTGTAAACGATGAACACTTGATGTGGGGGGTAGGTAAGTCCCTCCGTGTCGCAGATAACTCGTTAAGTGTTCCGCCTGGGGAGTACGGCCGCAAGGCTGAAACTCAAAGGAATTGACGGGGGCCCGCACAAGCGGTGGAGCATGTGGTTTAATTCGACGCAACGCGAAGAACCTTACCGGGGTTTGAACTTGGTCGGCAACCACGAGAGATCGTGGGTTCCTTTCGGGGACTGATCAAGAGGTGCTGCATGGCTGTCGTCAGCTCGTGTCGTGAGATGTTGGGTTAAGTCCCGCAACGAGCGCAACCCTTGTCGGTAGTTGCCATCAGGTTAAGCTGGGCACTCTACCGAGACTGTCGGCGAGAAGCCGGAGGAAGGTGGGGATGACGTCAAGTCCTCATGGCCTTTATGTCCCGGGCTACACACGTGCTACAATGGGCGGAACAGAGGGAAGCGACCCTGCGAAGGCAAGCGAATCCCAGAAATCCGTCCTCAGTTCGGATTGCAGTCTGCAACTCGACTGCATGAAGGTGGAATCGCTAGTAATCGCGGATCAGCACGCCGCGGTGAATACGTTCCCGGGCCTTGTACACACCGCCCGTCACATCACGAAAGTGGGTTGTACTAGAAGTCGCCGGCCTAACCCTTCGGGGAAGGAGGCGCCGACGGTATGATCCATGATTGGGGTGAAGTCGTAACAAGGTAGCTGTAGGAGAACCTGTGGCTGGATCACCTCCTTTCTAACAGGTGCGATAAAATCTACTCCCCTCGCGTTGTCGCCTTCTCGTCCGGTTGTCAAAGATCTCGACGCCAAATCAAAAGCGGAACCTTCTGGTTCCGCTTTTTTTGTGTCCAAAGTATCCTGGCAGGCCCTGCCAGGAACGTCGGCCAAGTGAGTGTAATCCTGGCATCCTTGCC
The DNA here is from genome assembly GCA_963777605.1 of uncultured Acidobacteriota bacterium. Classification (GTDB taxonomy): domain Bacteria; phylum Acidobacteriota; class UBA6911; order RPQK01; family JAPXNP01; genus CAVZRV01. The sequence continues at coordinate 136,350 of CAVZRV010000008.1, read as the reverse complement.
AGGAATGTCCGCCGGGCAGCCTGCCCGGCAAAACCCCTCCCACTCCCCCCGCCGTGCTGGCAGCCCGGCGGACCTGTCAGGCTGGCAGCCTGGACTACTCTGCAGCCCCGACTCGCCAAGCTTGAAAGCCTGGATTAACCTGGACCCTGGACTACCCTCTTTCCCGGGCTTGAGTTACGATTCCTCTATGGCTCCTCCGCATCGCATCCAACCGGGCGTCGAACATCGAACTTCCCTTTCACCCGTGTCCCGGCGGAAGTTCATTGCCGGACTTTCCGGTGCCGCCGTCGTTTCCCTTGCTTCCGGCCTGACCTTTGGGGAGAGTGGCCGCACGGAGGACGTTCCCCCGATGGGGGTGCGGGGGCCCTTTCCGATGAAGGACCTTAGTGAACGCGCCGAACTCCTGGCTCGCCTCGGTTTCCAGGGAATCGAGCTCGGGCCCGAGTACCTGGGAATGGGTGTTGACGGCATTCGCTCCCGGCTCAAGGGCTCGGGAATTCGAGTCAGCGCGATTGTAGGTTCGCTCAAGCTCCTGAATCCCGACCCGAAGGTCCGAGCCGACGGGGTCAAGCTCGATCGCGATCGCCTCCGGATAGCAGCCGAATTGGGGGCCTCAGGAGTGGTCGAAGTCCCGATTTTCGGCCCCTGCCAACTTGGTCTCGAACCGGAGGCCGCGTGCAAGGAGAAGGAGGACCAGTTGCTCGTGGAGGGACTGAAGCAACTGGTCTCCGACACGGAGCGGACCGGAGTTACCCTGCTGCTCGAGCCCCTGACGCGGAAAGAGACCCACTTCATGAACCTCCAGGGCCACGGAAGCCGGATCATCGAGGAGGTCGGCGGAGGGAATTTCGGCCTGCTGAGCGACTTCTATCACATGCAGATGGAAGAGGGGAACATCGCCCGGACCCTGGAACGCTGGGGTCAACAGACCCGGTACGTCCACATGGCGGACGGTGAAGCCCGCACCGAACCGGGATCGCTCCCCTTCGATTATCGTCCCGGCTTTCGCGCTCTCAAGGATCACGGCTACGACGGTTGGCTGACCATCGAATCCGGAGCCACCGATGATCCTGAATCCGCACTGAAACGGGCCCGGAACTACATCATCAGTCAATGGCAGGAAGCCTGAAATTCTCGGGATACCGAGCGCTACCGCTTGGGCGCGACTTCTACTTGAGCACAGACAGGGCTTCGCGGGCCACTTCGCTGAGGTTACCCGCCGGGTACTGTTCCAGCATCTCCTGTTTGCATTATCCATCCTCCGACGGCGAGGGTACACTGATTCCACGAATCGGTCTACGGTCCTCCAGGTCAGCGCCCCTGCACCGGCGGGACAGCCGCGAGGTAGGTCTGCCGGTAATCTCCAAATAGTTGCTGGGCGATGATCGGGGTGCTGGACGTGACTCGAATGTATCCTTGAATTTGCCCGGCGGATTCGGGAACGAGCTGATTCAACAGCTCAGCCAGACGACTGCCGGCGGCCAGGTCCAGGGTTCGCTCTCCGACCCGCGTCCCTGCGGCGGAGAACACTTCCACGCGGACACTCGCCGGCTCGTCGCCCGGGTTGAAGAGCGCAAGGCCGGTGAAGAGGTCTCCGTCTTCAGCCACCTGGTTGAAGACGATCGATGAGTCTCCCGCCGTCAGGAGTGGAACCGCCGCCGCATAATCGGCGCGACTTCTCTCCCGGAAGATTATCTGTCCAAGAACTCCCCAACCGCTGCAATCGACTCTCAGAGACCCAACCTGGTTGGGTTCGTGCCAGATAAACCACTCTTGCGCACTCCTCTGGACCGCCTGATGGCTGAGCAGCTCAACCGTTGCCGTAGCACCGATCGTCCCGTCGCCGTTCACGAAATTCAGGCTCAGCACTCGGGGTTCATCCGAGGTGTTTACGAAAGCAAGCAGGCTCTCCAAGTCCGGCGTGGCCGCCAATTGGGCGGAGTAGAGGCGCGTCGCCGATGTAGTCTCCTGGGCGGGATAGGCGGCAAGAGAGCGCCCTGCTCCGTACTCGCTCCAGCCCATCCCGGCAATCCGGCCGTCCCCCTGAACCTCAGCCACCAGGTAACCTTGGTCGAGGTCAAAATCGTTTCCGAAGAGATCGGAGGCCGTCGCGGACAGCACTCCCTGTGGAGGAATGACCTGTGTACTGGTGAGAGACTCGATATCGGTTGACCCGAACTTCGAACCGACGAGCTGAAGGTTGACTTCGACCGCTTCCATGCCCGGATTGACGATTCGGGCCTCATTCTTTTGCTCCGCACCCAAATCAGAGGCCGGAACAAAGCCGGGCCAAAACAGTCGGCGGGCCGGGTAGACGACCGCGGGCAGCCCATCCAGCAGCCCCACTCCGCCTGCGAGAAACAGGCCCCCGACCTCGGCATCGCTTGACTGCAGTTCGACCCACCCGTCAATCTCGCCGCCTTGAGGCTGGAACAGTTCTTTCCCAAGCAACGCCAGTTGCCGGCCCAACGGCAGTTCGATCTGAATTGGATTGTGAAGCGCTGGAATCGGGAGGCCGTCTTCACCGAGGGCGGAGAAGGTCAATACAGCTGTCCGGCCTCCCTGGTTCGAGAGTGCCAGCCCCGTAAACCGGGATGGACTCGAGATGAAGAGCGGGAAGATCTGAGTCGCCTCAGTGAGAGTTCTCAAGGCGACGGGTTCGCTCCAGGAACTCCGGGCGCGGTTCGGATTCCCTTCATGGGGATCGGTCACGGTACGGACCCGGACGAAGTAGTCGGTGTCCAGAGCCAGCCCGCGAACATCGGCGGCAGTCTCCTCTTTGCTCAGCGTCTCCGCGCGAACCTCCCCCGGTTCTTCCGGTTCTGGGGATACGGCGAGTTCATAACGTCCCGGATCGGAACGGTACCGCGTCACGGCCCAGCGCAGATCGGCCCAGGTTCCCGAGATTTCGACCGGGATCAGCCCTTGAGGAGGAAGGGTCTGGGTATCGGCGAACTCATTGTTCATGAGGCCTTCGAGAAACCAGCGGACGTCGGGGTCAGTTGCGGTCAAGAGGTTGTAGCGCATGTCGAACCGGTACGGATCGAAGGGCCCCGCTTCCCCCCAGATTGGAACATCTCCGGACAGGAGATTGCCGGAGAGGTCCAGCCTCTGCTTGACGCGGAGGTTCCATAATTGCGGCGGGAAAGATCCACTCAATTGATTCTGACTCAAATCAAGAGTGCTGAGATCCAGATTTCCCAGTTCCGGAGGAATCGAACCGCTCAGGAGGTTGTGGCTCAAATCGATCGACGTGGCCCGGGATTCTCCCAGTTCGGCAGGAATCGGCCCCGAAAACAGATTATAGGAAAGGTCGATAGAACGGAGGTTTCCAGCGGCGAGCGACTTCGGAAGCGGACCGCTCAGGAGATTATCACTAAGATACAGACTGGTCAGGCCTGGATGACCGGCCACCGACTCAGGCAGTGGGCCGGCAAGTTGGTTCCCCGCCAGGGACAAAGAACGAAGAGTCTGGATCTCGCCCAGTTCCGGCGGGATGGATCCGGTCAGCTGATTGGATGTCAGTCTTAGGTACACGAGATTGGGCAAATTACCCAGTTCAGAAGGAATCGCCCCTTCCAACTGGTTGTCTGAGAGATCGAGGTTCTCGAGGGAGGCAGCATTCCCAAGATCGGAAGGGATCGTGCCGCGAAGCTGAGTGCTTCGTGCGGTGATTTTTTGGATTTGAGACCAGTCGCCCACATCCGAAGGAAATTCGGAGAACTGGCTTCCGTTCAGGAAGAGGTTCTCCAGCGCGCTCATTTGTCCCATGCCGACTGGTAGTGTGCGGATGGAACTCTCCGACAGCTCGAGCTCGTGCAGTTTCTGGAGTCGGGTAATTTCAGGCGGCAGCGACTCCAAGGTTGAATTGGAAAGTCCCAAGACTTCGAGATCGCTCAAATCACCGATCTCGGGCGGGAGTGATTCCAGTTCGCATCCGGTCAAGTCCAGCGTCACGAGATTTCTCAAATTGGCAATAGACGGCGGCAGTGTCCCAAGCGGGTTGGCGTTCAGACGGAGTTCCTCGAGCGTAGTCAGGCTCAAAAACGCAGTTGGAAGACTCGTCAGCCCCATTCCGATCGCCCCCAGGATCCTGAGTTTCTGGAGATTAGCGAGAGTGGAGGGAAATCCCCGAAGTGATTTGTTGCCCCCCAGGTCCAGCACCTCAAGCGATGCCAATTCGCCGAAAGAATCCGGAAGAGCCGTCAGTGAATTGCCCCCGAGGTCCAACTCCTGGAGCGATACCAGTCCCCCCAAAGAATCCGGAAGTGACAAAAGTGAGTTGCCCTTAAGATTGAGACCGACAAGATTCTTCAGGAGGCCCGTCGATTCGGGTAGAGCCGTGAGTTGACAGTAGTACAGGTCCAGTGAGACGAGATTTCCCAGCAAGCCCAGAGACTCTGGAAGTGAGCTCAGCGGGTTCTGCCCGAGAGCAAGTGCCTGGAGGTTCTCGAGCTGGCCGACAGACTCCGGCAGTTCCTGCAACTCGACGCCGCTCAGATTGAGTACCTCCAGGTTCTTGAGCAAGCCGATTTCGTCCGGAATCTCCCGGATGACGTTATGATCATACGCCTCCCACTCCCAACCGGTCAGGTCGAGCAGCCGCAGCGCGGTCAGAACGCCGATTTCGGGAGGCAGCGGCCCGTCCAGTCCCCTCGCCACGAGAACGATTGCGACGACGTGGTCTCCCGCAACGGTGACCCCTTCCCAACTCCCTTCGGTTCCGGAGGACCCTCCCCAGCCGTCCCCTTTCCAGGCCGTTCCTCCACCGGTGGCCTCGTAGAACGCCAGCAAAGCAGCTCGTTCAGTGGCTGGGATTGCGGCAGTAACCGTCCCGGTCGCGATTGCGGAGAGGGTCAGACTCAAGGAGATCCGTAGCAGGGTCGATCGAACGGATTGGAGCATGACAATTTCCCATCTCCCCCCAAACAACCAGTCTCAACTCTGGTTCACCAAGAGTCAATTCCAAATTCGGGGCCCTAAGCCGGAACCCAACCCACGGTCTTGGTGGCCACTGGACTATTTAAAGGAGTGAAACTGCCCTTCCATTCGATCGCGTGTGTGAGTCAGCCGGGCCCCCGGCGGCGCCGGGCCATTCAAAGAGTGAAACTGGTGAAGCATCGCCAGATGAGCGCGCCAACGGCGCAGGGTCATTTCCAGCCCGGCGGCAACGCCCCGGGAATCGGAGCCAAGACGGCAATGCAGCACTGAAAGTGCGATTCAGTCCCGGTGGTGGACGGTTTCAGAAGAACCCGGAAATCAAGAATCCTGGATTGAGAAGGTTCACTTCCGCCGGGCAAGCTGCCCGGCCGCCGTATCAGGCAGGGATGCCTGGATTACTTTCCCTCCAGAAACGAGAAACCAGGAACCAGGAACTCATCTCGATTGAAGTTTCAAGTCAACCGCTTGCGGTATTCCCTTCCCGAGACCAGCCGGACCGGGCCCAGCAGTCCGGACGGCGGGATGCTTTCGGGAGGAACTTCTCCGTATCGGCCCCAGCGGATGCCGTAGCTGGCTTCGAGTTTGGAATAGTCCGGCTTGGGAGCCGCCAGAACGTGGTGGATCCAGACGTTGGCGACGCGAATCCGGATGCGGTTTGTGCCGGAATTGAGCGCCTCGGTACACTCCAGGACCCGCGGGCGCATCCAGGCGTCCCCGACTCGACGTCCGTTGATCTCGACTTCGGCCGTGTCGAACACTTCTCCGAGGTCGATGAACCAGCGCGTCTCCGATGCGGGGTTCTCGAGGTTGAACCCGGACGTGTAGGTCCCCCACCCGCTGAAACCGTGGAGGGCCGGGATGTCGGCCCACGATACCAACTGCCCGAGTTGCTGAGGCGACACACCATCCACGTCCAGGGTCCAGGGGCCCGGAAGCGGGACCGTGCGCCCTCCCTGTCCCTGAATCCGATGGACGCGACCGTCGGCCGAAGTCACCATGGAGTCCACCGGTTCGGTCAGATACCCCTGGACGGCGACACGACCCTCCCTTTCGGAAATCGATAGAGTTCGTGGAATCCGCCCCGACTGGATCAAGGGCGGCCGCTCAGAAGAGAACTCGATAAAACAGGATTCGAAGGGCGCCAGGTCGATGACGACCTCGGTAGTTTCACCGCCGCTCGGAGCAGTCCCGAAGCGGTAGATCAGTTCCTCGCTTCGTGCGAGCGTCATCGGGTCGAGCCTGACCGGCCTGCGGTGACCGACCCCGCATTGAACCGTCAACGCCTTTGCGCCGGCCCCGATATTGGACAGGAAGAAGAGGTCGGTCTCGCCGAGGCGGCGCCGGACGAATCCCACTTCAGCGCTTGCCGGCACCTCGGAAGCGTGGTCCGAATCGTCCCGCACAACCAAATCTGGAACAAGGCCTTGATTCAGTTCACCGACGATCCCCTGAATCCCGTCTGCAATCGCCCAACGTCCGGACCCGTGCTTGCCCGAGATGGCGTTTCCGATCCCCATAGCTCCTCTCAGGGCATCCAGTTCCCTCTGTATTTCCTCCACCTCGGACATGCCCGGTACCTTGTCTGGACACCGTTTCAGGAAAATGAGGCGACCGCCCGCCCGGACGAAATCGGCCAACACCTGGAATGTCTCCACCGGAATGAACTGGACTTCCGGCAGGACGATTGCCTCATAGCGGCCCTGTCCGATCACGATCCGCGCCGACTCGATCCGGGCACGGTTTTGTAGCGAGTCGTCATTGAGAAAATCGAAGTCGAAGCCACCCGCACGAAGACCGCCCACCAGTTCCTGGCCGAGCCGTTCCTCGATGGCCTCGTCGAGGTGGAATCCGCCAATCCCTCTCGAGGAGAAGATGTCCGACAGAGGGACGTAGATCCCGACCCGGTTTACGGGTTCTCCCTCGCGAAGCAGCGACGCGCAGCGCCGGACGTACTCCGAGAGGTGATGATAGTGAGGCCACCAGGTGTTGGCCGGAGAGATGTGGGTCGATGCATAAAACGACCACCCGGGCCGGCCGGCCGAAGGAGGGGAGTAGGAGTAGCCGTGATTGACGATCTGGTTGATCCCGTCAAGAAACGCGGCGTCGGTCGCACCTTTCATCATCTCGAGGTTGGCCATGAAAATCGGCGTTCGGAGCCAGGTGTAGGTTTCGGCCGAAACCAGGGGCTTGGAGTAAAGGTGGGCAGCCGAGGACGCCAGGCGCCGGTGACGGATATTGACCCGGTTCACGTCCCCGCCGAAAATCGTCTCCCCTTCGGGCACATCGACACTACCGTAGGCCCTCAGGATGTCCCCCATAGCGCCGTGGGCCTGAACCCGCGACGGAATCTTCCTCGACCGGCACCACTCGGCGAGCGGCAGGAAGAAGTTCTCGAGAGTAAGCTCGGAAAGCGTAAGGTGGTAGTCGTGGCGCACCCGGCCCTCCATACCGCCCGCCGTTTCGACCAGGAGGTGCAGGAAACCCGAGAGATCATAGCCGCGGCGTTTCCGGAACTCGTCGAGTAAGCTGCCCGTCCAATCGGCCCCGAAGACTTCGAGGCTGTCGCAGAAGAAGCCGTCCGGGGGGGCAATGCCGCGCGCATCGAGTTCGTCCAGGGTGCGCTGCCCGGTAGCCTTGAGAAAGAATTCGAGCGGCTCCCTGCTGAAGTGGTCCAGGACATAGCCCTCCATCTCCAGGGTCGGTCGCTTCACCTGCATGTAAGTCGGCGAGTTGACAGCTGCATAAAGCCGCCATTGCCCTTGATTCACCGGAAGACCGGGCCCCCCCAGTTTTTTGAGATCATCTCCGGACAGAAGAATCGAGGCTGGCCTCCCGTTCGGGCCGGTCCAGCCGTCGTGCCGGCGACGCGCTCCACCCGCTCTCCCTTCGCCAAGGCCCTCGTTAAGGTCCCAGACCAGGTTGCCGGGCCCCGTGACCTCACGGCTGACCATCCGGATCCTCCTCGCGGCCTCCCCGAGCTCAATGAACGGCCCTCCAAACGGCCACCCGCTGCCGAGCGTCAACTCTACTCGCAGTCCGAGTTCGTGGCCACGCCTGACGGCGTACCCGAGCAGATCGTACCAGCGAGCCGAAAAGAACGGGACGTTGACAATGCCACGAACCGGATCATCGACCGCGAGCGGGTAGACCGGCTGGATTTCGGCGCCGCCGATCCCAGCATCCCGCATCGATTCCAATTCCCGGCTGATCTCCTTTTCCTCGACCGCACCGCCATACCACCACCATCGGGTCATGGGCCGGCAATTCAGAGGGGAATTCTGCAGGAGTTCGGCCAGGTTCCCGGTTCCGTCCGTTCCGGGCCGCCCCTTCGGCTCGATTCCTCCGTAGAGTCGCACCGCCACAAGACCGCTCACGCTACCGCCCAGAAACCGCCTCCGATTGAGCCTCTCTGCCGCCATGGGAAGCAGAATACCGAAGCGGCCGGGAATACGCGAGAACGCCAATCGAATCGGCAACCCTGCCGATCTTGTGGATGCCATGAAATCCGTTCACAGGGACCGGGTGGCAAGTCGATACTCAGCCCGGTCTCACTTCGACCAGCGGCCGGCGGTGAGTAATCCGGGGACTGGTTGGGCAGGTGGCTCAATCCAGATTCACGATTGCCATCATCTGGGTCCCGCAGTTGCTGCTTCTCGTCGGCGAGCGCCGGGTCATCAGCGAGGTTGTCCCACTCGAACGGATCGTTGCGCTGGTCGTAGAGTTCCTCCTGGCCGCCCCGATAGAGCACGTACCTCCAATCGCGGGTTCGATAGCTGAAGGTCTGCTGGGAGAGTTCCTCCTTGTCCATGCCCACTCCGAGCACGGAGAAGGCTCCTTCAGGGCCTTGCCAGTCCTGGGATTCGGGGTCTTTCAAGAAGGGGCGCACGCTGAACCCGTTCAACCGGGAGCCTTGATCGTCCTTCCGGTTGCTGCCCTGAAGGTCACAAAGGTCCACGAGAGTCGGAAAGATGTCGATCAGAGAGACCGGATGTTCAACTTTCGAGCCGGGGGCTGCTTCGCCGGGGTCTCTGATGATCAGCGGAACCCGGGTGCTTTCCTCCCAGGGCGAGTTCTTGAAGAGGTATTCCTTCTCCCCCATGTTCCAGCCGTTGTCGCTGGTGAAGACGACGATCGTGTTGTCTCGGAACTGGCTCTGCTCCAGTGCGTCGAGAACGACTCCGACCTGCTCGTCGGCGAAGGCGATACAGGCCAGGTAGGCCTGCAGGAAATGCTTCAGGCCGGTTTCGATGTCGGGATAGGACTCTTTCAACGTCCGGTAGTAACGGGGCCCTTTCCGGTCGGGAGTAAAATTGGCGGTGTAGTAGGTGTCGTCGGTGTCGCCCTCCTTGATCGGCGAGAGTTCCAGTTCGTCGATGGGGAACATCTCGAAGAACCGCTTGGGTGCGTAGAGGGGCGTGTGGGGGCGAACGAAGCCCACTCCCAGGAAAAAGGGCTTGTCCAGTCCCTGCTGGTCCCACTCCGCGATCTTTGTGCGCAGCCCATTGAGCGTGCATCTCGTCCGGGGTGAGGTCCCGGTTGTTTTCATCGACGTAGTTCAGGTGTTTCCCTTCGTCGGAATAGACCCAGCCCGGTTCGCCGGCTCCTTCCTCGCTGCTGCGAACAGCCGGAACGTCGGACAGCGGGGCGAACGAGCCGTCGACCTCACCGATGCTTCGGTACGGTTCCGGAACCGACGGGTGGCCCACCATTTTCTTCCCGTCATAGGCGAAGGGGCCGTAATTGTTGATGTCGATTCCGGGATCGTCCCACAGCTCTTTCCGGTTGATGTGCAGGAGCTTTCCGCTTCCCGCGACCACATATCCGTTCTCCCGAAACATCTCCATCAGCACCTTGTTGTGCATCAGAACGGGTTGCTTGTGGTAGGGCGTCCATCCGAAATCCCTGGAAACGTGGGTGTAGACGCCGGTAAATAGGCTGTTTCGGGAAGGAGAACAGATCGGTGAATTACTCTGGTTGTTCACAAACGTAACACCCGAGGCGGCCAGCCGGTCGATATTGGGCGTTCGAACCTGGGGATGCCCGCCGAACGTCCCGGAATAGTCGTTCAGATCATCGCACATGATGAAAAGAACGTTCGGCCGCCGAATTTCACTCTGGTCGCCAGTCTGAGTGCTTTCACACCCGACTGAAAGAAGGCTCAAGAACAGGGAACGCAAAACAAGCTCCAAGAGCTCGTCTCATGGCACCACCTCGCCTTATTAGAAGCGTATCTCCACAATCGGGGGGCTGATCGCCGCCCCCAGCACCCCCATCTTTATGAAAATCGAAGACTTCCGCAACCCTTTTTCGGTGAGGTCGGGAGAGAAGTCTTAGGGCGAATGCCGAAATTCGGGGTGTGTTTCCGGAATCGCATCCGAGCCAAATCCGACTCGTCTCTTCGTGCCCAGTCCGCGCAGCGGGCGCACGAAGCCCCCGGGCAAAGCCTCCGGCGGGGGCCAAACCCCTAACCCCACCTAGTAATAACGAACGTGCAGGAAAAAGTGCGAAAGATTGGCGAAAAACGGTGGAAAAGGCGCCGTTTGGAAGGGAGTCGAAGCAAAAGGACCGTCGGAGAACGAATACCGAGACCATCCAGGGGAGAGGTGTCTCTCTATTCGAATTTGTGCAACCTGCCATTCGAATTCGAAGATTGATTACAATGCCCGAAACCGAAGTGCCACCTCCGAGATTTCGCACTTCGAACCTCGAAATTTGCAATTTGAATTGGTGGAGGTAATCGGACTCGAACCGACGACCCCCTGCGTGCAAAGCAGGTGCTCTTCCATCTGAGCTATACCCCCACCCTGAATGGAATCTGGCCGTCCCGATCGAGGGATTGGCCGGGAAGCTGCCATTTTAGCACGGTCTTCGGAACAGTTACGATTTACGAATTTCGAATTTCGATTCCGGAACCTTGATCCCCGGGGTGTGTTGCGCAAACCTGGATGGAGCACCGTCTCTTCCTGGATTGTCTCTGCATCCTTGCTCTCCGACGGTCCTTTCGCTTCGCCCTCCCTCCAAACGGCGCCTTTTAAACTTTCTTAATGCGGTCTTTTCCCACTTTTTCCAACACGTTCGTTATTAGTAAGTGGGGTTTGGGGTTTGGCCCCCGCCAGAGGCTTTGCCCGGGGGCTTCGTGCGCCCGCCGCCGCGTTGGGCAGGGAGAGGGGAGTCAGATTTGGCTCCGATGGCGATTTCGGCAACACATCCTTCGATTTTTGATTCACTCCCCCCGGTTGTCAATTGCGGGCTCCCAAACAAATTTGCAGGAGATTATTGCCGCTTTGCAGGCGGCCGATGCTGCCCAGACAAGCCGGTTGACACCTTCTGATGGGGGGATAAAGTCTCGGGCCGGACCCGATTCCGGGTGATCCTCCGGATCCGCTTCTGCAGTCATCCGGCTCGTGGCCTTCAAGGGAGGATTTCACATGAACCGTCGCCAATTCATCCAGAAAAGTTCCGCCGTGACTGCCACGGTCGCTTCGGCCGCAGTTGCCCGGACCAGCTACGGGGCGCAAAGCCCGAACGAAACGATCAACGTCGCCATCGTCGGCATCCGAAGCCGGGGTGCCGATCACTACAAGGCCTATCAGAAAATCCGGAACGTCCGTGTAGCATACGTGGTAGACGCAGACGAGCGCCTGTTCGGCGACCACCTCTCCAGAATGAAGGCCCAGAACGGAGGGAACCCAAAGACCGAAACCGATCTCCGGAGAGTCCTGGATGACAAGGAAGTAGACGCCATCTCCATCGCTACACCCGACCACTGGCACGCCCTGATGACGATCTGGGGTTGCCAGGCCGGCAAGGATGTCTACTGTGAGAAGCCGACCTGTCACAACATCCAGGAGGGACGAAAAGCCATCGAGGCGGCACGCAAGTACGACCGGGTGGTTGCCGCGGGAACCCAGAGCCGAAGTGACCTGGTGGCCCAGCGCGCGGTCGAATTCATGCGCGATGGTGGGCTCGGAGAGCTCTACGCGGCAAAGGCGCTCTGCTACAAGCCGCGCGACCCGATCGGGAAGGGGAAGGAGGGTCCGGTGCCGGCCGGACTGCACTACGACCGCTGGCTGGGACCGGCCGAATGGCGTCCGTACAACGAAAACCGGCTACATTACAATTGGCACTGGGTGTGGGATTTCGGTGACACCGACATGGGAAACCAGGGGATTCATCAGATGGATGTAATGCGCTGGGGCATGGGAAAGCGGGAGCATCCCCGGGTTATTCACGGAGTTGGCGGGCTCCACGAGACACCGGGCGCAACCGACCAGGAGACCCCCAATACCCAGTACACGACGTTCCAGTACCCGGACGGGACCATCCTCCATTTCGAAGTCAGAGGTTGGTACACGGGAGCCGAGGAAGGGATGAAAATAGGCAACTTCTTTTTCGGCACCGAGGGCTGGGGCATGCTCCACGGCTCGGAGTTCAAGACGTTTCTGGGGCGGGAAGGCAAGCCCGGCTTCAGCATCAACTGGACCCAGATGGACTACGAGGGCGCCAAGGAGGCGGCCGGTCGCTCCTTCCAGTCGGAACCCTGGGTCCGGGAAGATTCGGTGCAGCGGCACTTTCAGAACTTCATCGACTGCGTCCGGTCACGCCGGTGGCAGGACCTCCATGCCGACATCCAGGAAGGGTTCATGTCCACGGCCCTGTGCCACCTCGGCAACATTTCGTACCGGCTCGGACGGACGGTTGTTTTCGACGACCACAACGAGCGGTTCGTCAATGACGACGAAGCAAACGGATTCCTGAAGCGACGCTACCGACCACCTTACGTGGTGCCCGAAGAAGTGTAGTAGCGCCACTTGGAATGTCCGCCTGGCGCCACGGTAGTCCTGGCAGCCTTGCCAGGTATGTCTGCCAGGCAGCTTGCCTGGCGGGGAGTTCAGGCGCGGCACCGGGCTGGCAGCCCTGGTCAACATCTCAGGCTGGCAGCCTGGACTACTTTAGACCAGAGTTTGGGCTTCGCCGGTGGCGCGGGCCACCAGCGCGGCATTGGTGACCGTTACGGACTGGGCCGACTGCGCGGGCGGGCAGATTGTGCTGGGCTTGCCGGCGAGACAGCAGCGGATGAACTCCGTCAACTCCCCCTGGAAGGGATCACCGGCCGCCTCGACAACAGATTCGGTCCCCTCGTTCGGGTACAGGATCAGTTTGCCCCCTGCCGAAGTGAACTCCAGCGTCCCTTTGTCTCCAGCAATCGTGAAGTTCGCCCCGAACGGCACTTCTCCCGGGTACCAGCCGCCAGAAACCCTGACCCGGGCTCCATCGGATGTTTCCAGATCGGCATGAACCAGGTCGATGGTATTGTCGCTCCTCAAATAGCCCCCGGCTCGAATCGCGCGGGGAAGCCCGAACAGGTAGAGTGCAAAGTCGAAATCGTGGATGAGAAGATCGAAGGCCCCTCCTCCGCTTCGGGCCGGGTCGCGCAGCCAACCGCCCCACTTCGGGGTTCCGCAGCGTCGATTGAAGGTCGCGTACCTGACCTGACCGAGCGTTCCGTCTGAAACGAGCCGTTGGGCTTCCCGGTATTCGGGCCAGAATCGCAGCACCTGACCGACCATCAGGACCCGTGAGGACCGGTCGGCCGCACGGATCATCCTCCGGCAGGCGTCTTCATTCAGCGCCATCGGTTTTTCAACCAGGACGTGTTTGCCGGCATCGAGAGCGGCCGCGGCCAGTTTGTCGTGCAGGTCGGTCGGGACACAGAGATCAATCGCATCGACTCGCGGATCTTCGATCACTGAAAGCGCTTCCGCGTAACGGGCCGCGTCTCCAAAGTCCATTTTCTCGCCGCTGTTTCCCAGATTCCCGGAGATGCCGGATAAATCGCCCGAGAGCTTTTTCGGGTCGCTGCTGCAAACGGCGGCAAGGACCACATTGTTCATATTTCGATAAGCCTGGAGGTGGGTGAGGCCCATGAAGCCCAGGCCGACGACTCCGATTTTGACTTTCTTTTCCATTTCAGAACCATTCTACAGGTTGAAGTGCCCCTCAACCTGACTTTCCAGTGGGTAACCCAGTTCCCGCCAGGAGTTCAGACCACCCCGCAGCGGGCGCACGCGCTCGATTCCGAGCCGCTTCAGTTGCAGCGCCACCCGGGCGCTGGAGGCCTCGTTCGGTCAGGTGCAGTAGAGGACGATTTCACGATCGCCTGGAAGGCGGGTCTTCCCATCCCGAATCGCCGAGGGGGACATTTGCAGTGCTCCGGGGAGTCGAACGGGGTTGGCGGCAATATCAACGCCGTGGCGGAGATCGACGATCAACGGAGACTCGCCGGAGTCGAGCATTTGCTTGAGTTCATCCGGAGCAATCGCCGAAACGCTGATCTCACGAATGAAACGCTGACGCTGCATGAATTTCCATCCGACGTACAAGAGCGCGCAAAGCCCCAACAAGATCCCTACTCCGAGCCCGAACTGGCGCGCCCATCCGACCAGGTCCTCCAGTTGGCGGGAGAAGAGGTAGCCCAGAATGGTGGAGGTCCCGATCCAGAAAAGGCCGCCGAGAACGTCGAAGAGTAGAAATCGCCAGAAACCCATCTGGAACATGCCGGCCAGTGGCGGCGCCGCAGTGTTGAGGCCGGGCACAAACTTGGCAATGAGGAGGGAGCGGACTCCGTGACGGGCAAACCGCTCTTCTGTACGGCGCACACAGGAGTCCGGTTCCAGAGAGATCCTGCAAAGCAGTCCCAGGACCGCCATCCCCCGTCTCCTGCCGATTTCGTACCAGATGACGTCACTGATCGTGGAGGCAACCAGGGCCACCAGTACCACGGTTCCGAGCGAGAGTTGTCCAAATGCGGCGGCCGCCCCGGCCACCAGCAGGACGACCGAGGACGGGAGAGGAAGGCCGAGTTGTTCGGCAAGAACCCAGAGAAACACCACCAGGTAACCGTGATCAGTCAGGAAGACGATGGTTTCGCTCATGGCATCAGGCCTCCGCTTCAATCCATCAGCCGGCCACCCTCACTTTGCCCGGCGTCGCTCTCCGTCCGATGGAAGCAGACTGAATTGTGCCACTAATCGGGCTGCAGGTGGCGGATTGTGTCAACTAACCCGGCCTGTCCGCCTTGATCGGTTTCCAGAGCATGGCGAGGAACAATCTTGAATAAAACTCCGCCGCCACCAGTATCTTTTTTTCGGGCAACGATGATATGTTCTTCCGCAGATTCAGGGGCTTGCGCCGGTCTGAACCAGATTCGCCTTCGAGCAACGGCGAGCATGAGCGATAACCCCGGAAGGAAGATCATGCTCTACGACGAACGAGTGTGACCGAAGTCTGTCTGGACTCAGGCTGAAGGAGGGGGCATGTGGAGACGAGTCAGTAACCTGTTCAAAGGCTTTCTCAGCCTTTTCATTTCGGGCATCGAACGCGCCAACCCGCAGGCATTGATCGAAGCGGAGAAGGAGAACCTGCGGGGGCAGATTGCCCGGTTCAACGACAACCTGGCAAACCACGCCGGGTTCATCGAGCGCTTGATGCGCCAGGTCAAGAACCTCGAAACACAGGAACGGGAGTTGGCCGGAAAGGCGGCTGCACACCTGAAGGCGGGCAACCGCACGGCGGCGGGGCAGTACGCGCTCCAGTTGCGAACGGTCAAGGAGCAGCTCGAGGAAAACCGGCAGCAGTTGGAGGCCCAGGAGCAGACCTACCAGCAACTGGTGAAGACGCGGGAAGTAGCGGTTACCGAGGCCCGGGCGAAGATCGAATCCCTGAAGCGGATGATCTCGGAGACCGAGCTGATGGAGGCCCAGGCCGAACTTCAGGAAATGGCCCAGGGCATGATCAGTTCGATCGGCGGCACCGGCGACACCATTTCACGCGTCGAGGAATACCTCACGGAGCGCAGAGACAAGGCTGCCGGGCGGGCCCGGGTCGCCTCTTCCTCCATTGATATGAGCGAGGTGCAGCTGAAGGAGGCGGAGCAGGAGGCGATGGCCGACCAGGCCCTGGCCGAGTTTGCGTCTGCCTACGGGCTCGACCTTGGCCCGACGGAGGCACCACCTCAGGAATCTGAGTCCGCTGCCGAGCCTCCCGTTCGGGAGATGGGTCTTAAGACGCCCGAGAGCTAGGCTCTTTGGAGTTGGAGCCTATCGTGGAAGCAGCCAGGAAATTGCGATTCGCCGCAGTTGAGAACGTCACAAAGGAGTAGGACCATGGCGGAGAAAGTAGGGCCGACCCTGCTCGGCAAAATAGTCATCATTCTGTTCGTGATCGTCCTTTTTTCAGGGGCCGGTTATTACTTCTGGGACTTCATCGCGCCGGGAGGTGCAGGACCCGGCGATGTCGATCTCGCGAAGTTCAACCAGATGGGAAAGTACGAAGCTCCCGATACCGTGGGAATCACCACGGTCAGCGAGTACACCTATCGGCCGGCAGAGAAGCTGCCCCCCGTTCAAGGGGTCAGCAATTACAAGTGGGATGCCAACGAGAAGATCGTTGAGTTTCCGATCAACGTCTGGATCGGCTGGCTCCCGATCGTGGCGGCCAACCACGGGTTTAGCCCGAACGCCGACAGCATTTTTGCCAAGGAATACGGTTTCAA
Organism: uncultured Acidobacteriota bacterium; assembly: GCA_963777605.1. Taxonomy (GTDB): domain Bacteria; phylum Acidobacteriota; class UBA6911; order RPQK01; family JAPXNP01; genus CAVZRV01. The sequence continues at coordinate 119,855 of CAVZRV010000008.1, read as the reverse complement.
GGTCAATCTGAAGCTGATCGACGACCCGGTCGTGGCGAGGGACGCTTTTGTTTCGGGTGAGAGTCACATCCTCTGGGGAACTCTGGACATGATGGTCATGTTCGCCCCTGAACTGATGCGGGATTCCCGGACGGCGCCCCGGATCTTTCAGCAGGTCGACTGGTCGAATGGCGGAGACGGGATCGTCGTGCGCGGAGCGGTCGCAACGGCTCGTGACTTGAAGGGCAAAACCGTCGTCTACGCCCAGAACAGCCCGTCCCAGTACTTCATCAACAATCTGCTTCTGAACGCGGGTATCCAGCCGAGCGAAGTGAACCATCGCTACACGGCAACGGCCTTTGAGGCGGCTGCCGCCTTCGTCGCCGACAAATCGATCGATGCCTGTGTCTCCTGGGCCCCGGACATCTACAACATTCCGGAGAAGGTTCCGGGGACCCGGATCCTGACCACGACGTCGGAGGCCAACAAGCTGATTGCCGACGTATGGGCGGCCCGAGCCGACTTTGCCAAGGACCATCCGGAGATCATCAAGGGACTGGTTGCCGGCGTGTTCAAGGCAATGGACGAACTCAAGAACGACACCTTCAAGGCGAAGGCGTTCCAGTGGATGGCCGAAGGTTATGGCATGCCGGTTGATGAGGTCCAGGGGATGGCCGCGGACGCCCACTCAACCAACTTTGCCGAGAACAAGTCCTTCTTCCTGAATCAGAACGAGGCGGCGAACTTTGAACGCACCTGGAAAAACATCACCTTTGTTTACCGGGAGTTGGGCATGGTCGGCACCCCGGTCCGCTTTGACGAGGTGATGGATTTCAGCGTAATCCAGCAACTGGAGAAGGAAGGAGCGTTTGCGTCACAGAAGGATGAGTACCGGACCCAGTTCGTCCCGACGTCCTATTCCAGAGTTCAGGCGGAAGCCCCGATCCTGACGCAGACCATCCGAATCAACTTCTACCCGAACTCGGCCAACATCTATGAGCCGACCCACGACGACCTGGGCCGGCCTATCGCCAACACCCTCTACGACCCGACCGCGGACGCCACTATCGAGAAGGTGGGACGGTTGGCGGGGCAATACGAAAGGGCAACCATTGCGGTTGTAGGGCACACCGATGCCTCGATGCGCGGGAAAGGCGTCAGGGACGAGGACGTGCGAAAGCTCTCCCTCGATCGTGCCGATGCCGTAAAGGCGGCACTGGTAAAGAAGTTCAAATTTGATCCGAACAAGTTCATTGTGGAAGGGAAAGGTTGGGATGAACCAGCAGACATGGAAGATCCCGACAATCACGCGCTCAACCGCAGGGTAGAGGTATCGGTCTATCCTCCGGAGCAGCAATGAAGACTCTTGACTGGGAGTACCGGGAGCAAGGATTGGAGCAGAGGGAGGAAGGCTGGTGAACGCAGACTCCAGTGCACAATTGGAAACGCCCGCTGCCCGGAACTGGTTGTCTGATCTTTTGAAGATTCGGGAAGATCTTCCCGGGTGGCAAAGGTGGGTTCTCGGGCTGGTCCCCATCATCCTCCTGGTGGGAGTCTGGTGGTTCATTACCAGCGGGGCCCGCCCCGAGGATCGGATCATCACTCCCGCGATCCTGCCAAACCCGATGGAGGTGGCCAATTCGTTCGGTAGCCTCTGGTTCGACCGGGCCCTGACCAGAAATGCCGTGATTTCTCTGGGGCGGGTGGTGACCGGTTTTGCGGTCGGGGCCCTGATCGCCTTTCCGCTGGGTGTTGCGATGGGGGCTTTCGGAAAGGTCAAAGCCCTCTTCACTCCCCTTTCGGTGTTCGGTGCCTACCTGCCGATTCCTGCCCTGGTCCCCCTGACGCTGAGCTTGTTCGGGACCGGGGAAACCCAGAAGGTGGCATTCCTTGCCCTTGCCTTTGTCATCTACCTCTTGCCCCTGATCGTCCAGGCCGTGGACGGCGTCGACGAGATTTATCTCAAAACCGCATTCACTCTCGGGGCAAGCAAGTTGCAGGTGGTCCTCAAGGTCCTTCTCGGAGTGGCCTGGGTCGACATCTACAGTGCCATGCGCCTCGGGTTCGGAATTGGGTGGAGCTACATCATCCTGGCCGAAATGGTCGATATCGGCAAAGGACTGGGCGGGATCATCATCATTTCGCAGCGGCGCGGCCCCCGGGAACACATCTACCTGGTCCTCCTGGTGATCGTCGCCCTGGCCTTTGTTACGGATCGGATCTGGGCCGTGCTGGGGCGGTACCTGTTCCCGTACCGGGAGCAGCATTCATGAGATTTCAGGGGAGTAAGAGCAAGGACTCTGTCTCGTCCGGAAACGGGGCTCCACCGATTGTGGAATTCCGCGACGTGGAAAAGACCTTTGATGCCGGAACGCCGAATGCCTTCACTGCGATCAAAGGAGTCTCCTTTCTGGTCGAAGACAAACCGGGAACGGGCGAGTTCATCTCGATCATCGGTCCTTCCGGCTGCGGGAAGTCGACCATCTTGAACCTTATTCAGGGCTTCCCCGATGTTTACCCTCCGACACTGGGTGAGGTGCGAGTACGCGGAAGAATCGTGACCGGACCGGGCCGGGACCGGGGAATGGTATTCCAAAAGTACAGTTCATTCCCCCACTTGACGGTACTGCGCAATGTTTCTTTCGGCCTGGAACTCAATCGCTTGGAAATGGGACTGAGCCGGTCGGAAATCAAGGACCGGGCCATGCAGTGGATCGAGCGGGTTGGTTTGACCGGCCATGAGCAGAAGTATCCACACCAGTTGTCGGGAGGACAGCAGCAGCGGGTCGCCCTGGCTCGGACCCTGGCACTGAAGCCCCACATCATTCTCATGGACGAGCCCTTCTCGGCGCTGGACGAACCCACCCGTTACGACATGCAGCGCTTGATCACCAACCTCTGGCACGAAGTCGAGGCGACAGTTTTCCTGGTCACCCATTCGATTGCCGAGGCCGTCTACCTCGGCGACCGGGTCTGGTTGATGAATCACGGGCCAGGCCGCATTGCCCGGGTCTTCGATGATGTAATCCCTCCGACCCGCAACAGTGATCCGATGCTCGTGCAGGAAGAAACGGCATTCAAGGAGGCGGTGGCCTCGGTAACACGAGCGTTTCGGAGTATTGAAACAGGCAGGGAATGAAACCACCCGATAACCTCAGTTTCTGGGATTACGTGGGCGAGGCTTTTCACTGGAAGTCCGCATTGCCGCTGTTGGGTTCGATGCCGATCAACAAGATGGGCTTGGGTGCATTCGTAGTCGCGGGCCTGGCAAATCCCGGCTTCTGGCTGCTCGGAGCGGCGTTTGAGATCTCGCTGCTGTTCGGACTGGCCAGCAGCAGGCGGTTCCAGAATCTGGTCGAGGCGAGTCGGCTCATGGAGGCCCAGGTCTCCTGGAAAGAAAAAGTCGAGCGGGCCGTTGCCCGGTTGACGATTTCCAACCGGGAACGATACCGGGCACTTCTGACCGAGTGCCGGCGAATCCTGGGGGATTCGGAGAGCCTTGATTCCGACAGCCTTGGTCAGTTCCGGGACCTGCGCACCCGAAACCTCAACCAGTTGCTGGCGATCTTCCTGCGACTTCTCGGCTCTAAGGAACTGATCGAGGCGAACCTTCCCACGGCCGACGCCGCCGAGTTGAAGAAAGAGGCCGCCACGGTCGAGAAGCGGATTGCCGCGATGCCGGAAGAGACTGCGCTGAAGCGGTCGCTGCAGGGTACGCTGGAAATCAACCGGCGACGGCTGGAAAACCTGGAGCGTGCCCAGGAAAGCCTGCGGGTCATCGACGCCGAGTTGGAACGGATCGAGAAACAGGTTGAGCTCATACGGGAGGAGACTGCAGTGAGTGGAAATCCGGAATTGATGACGAGCCGGCTCGATGCGGTCACGTCCACCATGAGTGAAACCAACCGTTGGATGGATGATCACTCCGAGTTTTTCAGTTCGCTGAGCGGAGACGAGACGATCGGCTCAGTTGCGGAACTCCCGGATTTGCCACCTGAGATGGAGAAGGAGTAGACCATGGCCGACCTTCCCGCCTGGGCCGAGGAGATGCGTCAGCTCTACCGGTCCGGATCGAACAGCCAGTTCATTCTTTACGGCGACGTGTTCGACCTGGTGGGCGCTCCGGCGTCTGAAGGCAGGATGCAGTACACCTCCCTGACGCAGTTCCTGACCCAGGTCATGTTCGATCCATTCGACGTGATCATCGACTACGACCGCGGGCGGGGGATCCGGGTGCCCAAGGGTGGCGACCTGTTCCACCAGTTTCTCAAGTCATTCGACTCGTTTCGGGGAACCGCCTGGGCAGAGTTGCCCGACACCGGACCGGACCGGATGTCGGCACTCGACCTGAGCAATCTTCTTCCGAGGGACCCGCAGCGGGCCCTCGAGCTGATTACCCGGTTCCTTCGGGGGAGCCAGCACAGAACCCGGACTGACGGCGGCGGAGTGCGAGTGCCCGACCCCCTCAAGGTCGCTATTGTAATCGACTACGTGGAGTTCATTGCCCCCCGGGGTGAGCCGGTCCATCTCTCCGGACAGTTGAGCCAGAACCTGATCCAGTTGCTCGACTGGTCGAGTGACCCTGCGATTTCCGGGGCGTCGGTGGCAACCGTTCTCGTCGCCGAGAACCTCTCGGACCTGAATCAAAACCTGGTAGAGAACCCGTATTCCGCGAAGATCAAGATCGACCTTCCCAACGCGGCCGAGATCGCCGAGTTTGTTGCCGAGGCAGTTCCCCAGGATGAGTCCTTCGAAGAGAACTGCGAGGTCGGTCGCGATCAGCTGGCCGAGAAACTTGTCGGCCTCTCGCGGGTCAATATCCGCGGACTCCTGTTGCGCGCCAGGGTGGGCAATCTCCGGATCACCATGGACTATCTGACCAGGGTGAAGAAGGAGACGATTGAGAAGGAGGCTTTCGGTCGAATCGAGTTCATCGAAACGACCCGCCGGCTCGATGATGTGGCGGGGCACAATGAGGCCAAGCGCTGGCTGAAAGAGGACGCAGCCCTCCTGAGACGCGGCCGGCTTCGGGCGATTCCAATGGGGTACCTGTTGTGCGGCCGCATCGGGACGGGCAAGACCTACCTGGTTGAATGCCTCGCCGGAGAGGTCGGCATACCGGTCGTCGAGATCAAGAATTTCCGGGACAAGTGGGTAGGTGCAACCGAGGGCAACCTGGAGCGGGTGTTCAACATTTTGCACGCCTTGGGACAGGTCATCGTGTTCGTTGACGAAGCCGACCAGATGACCGGAAGGCGCGACAGTGGATCGGGAGACTCGGGCCTCAGCGGCCGCGTGTACGGCATGCTGGCCCGCGAAATGAGCGACACCCGGAATCGGGGTAAGATCGTCTGGATCTTCGCCACGAGCCGCCCCGACCTGCTCGAAGTCGATCTCAAGCGGCAGGGAAGGCTCGATGTGCACATTCCCCTGTTTCCCCCTCAGGACGAGGAAAGCCGTCACGCCCTCTTCTACGCCATGGCCCGGAAAGTCGGGCTGACGATATCGGCGGAGGAGTTGCCCCGGCTGCCCGACGACAACCGGATCGGTGGGAACGAAATGGAGGGGATTCTGATCCGGAGCCTGCGGCGATTCGAGACCCAGGCGGAGGATGCAGCTCCCCGGTCGCTCCCGGAAATCATTTCCGAGGTGATTGCCGACTTTCGCCCGTCGGCGCACGTGGATCGCCTGGAGTTGATGGATCTTCTTGCTGTCAAGGAGTGCACGGACAACCGATTCCTCCCGCCTCGCTATCGGGAGTTGAGCCTTACAGAGGTCAATAACCGGATCCGCCAGCTGAAACTGGTGATCGGTGAGGACTAAGAAGCACCCTGGTTGCCAGTGCGGGTTCCTGCGGCTATATTCTTCCCGTGAAGAGTCGCCCGCTGTCCCAATTCGATCGCCCCACTCGACGTCGCTTTCTCCAGAATACGGCCGTTGCTCCCTTCATAACCGCCCCGCTGATCGGACAGTTCTCCCAGTCGGGAAGTGAGGCCCCCCTGGGGATCGGCTTCATCGGGATGGGAAACCGGGGATTTCAGTTGCTGCGTCTCGTCGCAGATGATCCGGGCATCAACGTGGTCTCCTGCGGTGACCTCTGGACTCCCCACTTCGATCGCCTGCGCGAACTCGGGATGAGACGATCGTTCTTCACTCCGATGTGGATCAAAGTGCTCCTGGCCGAGCACCTCGACGGAGTGATCGTGGCTCTTCCTGATCACCTGTCGGCCCAGGTCGTCGAAGAAGCACTCCACCGCGGGAAGCGGGTTTACGTCGAGCCTCCGGGAACCTACCGGTGGGAGGAATGGGCAAACATCAAGACCAAATCCACTGATCGCCCGACGTCGTCACTGTATTGGGGGGCGCAACAGTTGAGCAGCGCGACGGCCCGCACGGCCGCCCAGTGGCTGGCCAACGACAAAATCGGAGAGCTGCTTTCCATCGAAGGAGAGGCAAGCGGCTACTGGGGCGGTTTTTCTCCGATCCCGCCCGGCGCAACGCTTCAGAAGCGCAACTGGGACTGGTTTCTCAACGAAGGTCCCGAGCGAGAGTTCGATGCCCATCGCTTCTTCACGTGGGGAGGATACTCCGACTACTCGGCCGGGATCACTATGCGTCATTTTCAGCATCTCCTTGCCGCCATCCACACGGTTCGCCCCCTCGCAAAGCCGGTAAAAGTGACCAGTCTCGGGGGCATCGAGCGGCAGGACTCGCGTTGGGACCTTCCCGATCGTGTTTTTTCCCGCGTTGAGTTCGCCGAGGGTCCCGCTATCTACCTATCGGCTGTCGAGCAGGAAGGCCCTCCCCGGTTCCTGGTGACCCTGCAGGGCTCCGAGGGCAGGATCGAGTTCTCTCCGGCGTCGGTTAGACGGTTCCGCGCCGGCCGGTATGTGGAACCGGCCCTGGCCTGGCCGAACCGTTACCGGTCCGCATACGCGAAAGAGCTCGGAGGGGAAACGGAGGATATCTCACCCGGTGTTGAGGCGAACCAGGCGCCCGTCGAGGAGATCAAGGTTGAGGCGGATGGGACCCGGCTTCACTTGACCGGCTTTTTTGAATCTATCCGTTCCGGACGGACGGGAGTCATCCACGAGGCGATGGAACATGCGGAGTTGATCGGCCACCTGGCCCACCGCTCGCTGACGACTGGCTCGGCCAGCGTTCCGGGAGATCTGCAAGAGGAGTCTCCGCACGGGCTGGACTGACTCGAAAGAAACGGTCATTCTGACCGGAGAAGGAGGAGATGAGTCATGAAGCCACTGGATCGACGAACGGTGTTGAAAGTGCTTTCGGCAGGCCCGCTGGCCGGCGCCCTCGCCTTCGGCAGGCGGCAGGAAGCCTCGCCGGAGCCGGGGGTGGACTTCGAAGCGATTTCCGACGCATGCCGGAAGTTTATCGAGCAATGCCGTCGGGACGACGGAGGTTATTCAGCCTCTCCCGACCTCAACTATCCGGGCAATTCCGATACCAATGCAAGCGACCTGGCCGCCGTAACCTATGCCGCGGTCCTGGCCAAGACGATGGGATGGGAATTGCCGAGTCTGGCCAACAGCATCGCCTTCGTGGCGATGCACCAACAGCCGGATGGCCGGTTCCGGAACCTCGCGGGAGAGTTCGATCCCGAGAGCGAGTTGGCGGTTCTTTACAACACCACGCAGGGGGTTGTGGCCCTTCGAGCTCTCGGCGCTCTTCCCGATTATGATCCGACAGCTGTCCTCGACCCGTTTTTCGAGAACGACAGGTTCGCCCAGTTGCCACTCTATACCACCAGTTTCTTTCCGCTCTTCTATGCTGCGCTCGGGACCGAGTTCCCGCCGGGCTACAAGCAGGCCGTCAAAGATTTCATGATTGCTTCGCAAGGTGCGGATGGCTACCTTCAGGACCATGTCGCAGCGACCTTTCACATGGCGCATTTCTTCCGCATGATCGGGGAACCCACCCCACGTGCCGATGCCATGGTGACACGGACCCTCGCAGACCAGACCAACGAAGGAGGGTGGAATATCAAGGAGCCGGACTGGGACGTCCACGCCTGCTTTGACGCCCTCTTCATTCTTCATCAGTTGGGCGGTGACGCCCCGGCCTGCCGCACGGCCATGGACAAGGCCGCGGAATGGGTAGTGGGTTGCCGCAACGATGACGGCGGATTCGGCCATTTTCCGGGCTGGCATTCGGATATGGATGCCGTCTACTTCCAGTTCGGATCGCTGATCCAGGCCGGGAAAATCCCGGGGGCCCGCACCGACATCCCCGATGCCAACACGCTGAGCTGGGGACATGCCATGCAACCGGGGAAAATTTACTCAAACTTCCGTTCGACGTTCAAAATTTGAGGGCCGACGCCGGAAATCGGCACAATCGTTCGCTTCCCGCTTTGAACTTCGAACTTCGAACTTCGGACTTCGGACTTCGAATCAGTCCCCCTCGTTGAAGAGAATGTACGTCCCGCTCTTGCCCGCCACGGCGATGTCGAGGCGGCCGTCTCCGTTGAGGTCTCCGGTCCGAATCTGAAGGCCGCCGCCGACTCTTCCTTCGTCGATGACGTGCTTTTGGAACGACTTCAACCGGGCGTCCCAAGCGTAGTAGGCGATGCAGGGAGGGTCAGCCGAACCGGGATCCTGACCATTGTGGGCGAGTACCCGCTTTCCGGCGATCAGTTCGTCCTGCCCGTCACCATCCAGGTCGGCGAAGTGGAGGGCATGGACCTGGGAAAAGGAGTCGTCGATGACATGCTCGGTCCAGGTCAAGGTACCGTCGGAGCGGGGTTGACCCTGTTCCCACCAATAAAGGCCGTAGTCGTGTCCCCGGCCAATGACGACATCGTTGCGACCGTCTCCGTTGAGGTCGCGGACCAGAATCGGGATCGAGGCATGAAAGTTCCAGTCCCGGTGAAGCGTCCAGGGTTCCGACAGTGAACCGGTCGCCGGTGCTTCGTACCAGCCCGACTCGAAGAGAAGATCGGCACGTCCGTCACCGTTGAGGTCACCAAAGCCCAAGCCGTGGCCGTTGAGGTCCCGGCCGATGACTGCTTTCTCGAGAATGACTGCCGGGGAGGAAGAGTCGGTTCCTTTTCCATCTTCTGGGTCCGCCTGGCGACGAAACCTCCAGGCAACAAAAGGGGTTTCCGGCGTCCAGCTGTTGACCACCCACTCCGGCGTGCCGTCACCGTCGATGTCGTAGAGCAACTGCCCCTCATTCGTCGTCGCCCCGGTATCGGCAAGAAGGTGCTTCGGCCAGAGCTTGCCCATCGCGAGATCCTTCGCTCCGGGGTTCTCGTACCAGTGGACTTCCGGGAGATTGAAAGCCCCTGCGATGACGTCTACCCACCCGTCGCGGTTCACGTCATAGGCAAAGTCGCCGTTGCTGAGGACATATCCCGACCAGTCGTCGATCAGCCGCACCGGCCGGGGGATGAAATCGGGCGCCGCATACCAGTTGCGTCCGGCGACGACATCGAGCCTGCCGTCACGGTTGATGTCGGCGAGATCGATACCCTCGTTGGAATCCACCGTCAGTGCCCGAATTGTCCACTTCACAGAATCCGGGGACTGAGCCTGGGCATTCAACGGACTGGGGATCGCTGAAAGAGTCAGGGCAACTGTCAGGGTTGAGAACAAACCGATGCGAGGCCGAAACTGGGGGCGCTGGATGGAAAGGTCCATGGGCGAACAGATAGCACGATCGGAAGCCAAAGGAAAGGCCTGGTGTCCTGTCGCCCTCATCTTGGTGGCGGCTTGACGCCCTCCGTCTGGACGACATATTCTGCTTTGCAAAGCGTATTCCCAAATTGTTTTGCGGAAGGGATCCGGTCTTGAGCTGTTTGACGTGTTTCCGGTTTGACTTTGCGAGTGCGAACTCGACGAACGATTCTGCCGATTCGCCCGCCCGGGTCCTCCTCCGCCTGATAATCACTGACCCGGAGAAACGGAGGCCTGATCATGATCTACAAGGCGCCCAACCAGCCAGACAGCAAGATTAATCTTAAATCACGGTACGAGAATTTCATCGGTGGCAAATGGGTTGCTCCGGTCAAGGGGATGTATTTTGAGAACCCCAGTCCGGTCAACGGCAAAACGTTCTGCGAAGTGCCCCGTTCGACGGCAGAAGACATCGAGTTAGCTCTCGATGCCGCCCACAAGGCGGCACCCAGGTGGGGGAAGACACCCCCGGCCAGTCGAGCCCAGGTGCTCAACGCCATTGCCGACCGGATCGAACAGAACCTGGAAACGCTCGCCCTGGTCGAGACCTGGGACAATGGGAAACCGATTCGGGAGAGCCTGGCCGCCGACCTCCCTCTCGCTGTCGACCACTTCCGCTACTTTGCTGGCTGTATCCGGGCGCAGGAAGGATCCCTGTCCGAGATCGATGCCGACACCGTGGCTTACCACTTCCACGAACCGTTGGGAGTGGTCGGACAGATCATTCCCTGGAATTTCCCTATCTTAATGGCAGTCTGGAAGATGGCCCCGGCCCTGGCCGCAGGTAATGCAATCGTGCTCAAGCCGGCGGAGCAGACTCCGGTGGCAATTCTCGTCTTGATGGAACTGATCGGCGACCTTCTTCCGGCCGGGGTTCTGAACGTGGTCAACGGTTTCGGAATCGAGGCCGGGAAACCGCTGGCGAGCAGCAATCGCATCGCCAAGGTTGCATTTACCGGTGAGACGACCACGGGGCGCCTGATCATGCAGTACGCCTCGGAGAACATCATCCCGGTAACCCTGGAACTTGGTGGCAAGTCCCCCAACGTATTCTTTGCCGACGTCCTCGACCAGGATGACGATTTCGCGGACAAGGCCATGGAGGGCTTTGCGATGTTCGCGCTCAATCAGGGGGAAGTCTGCACCTGCCCGTCTCGAGCGCTTGTCCAAAAGTCGATTTTCGACAAGTTCATGGAACGAGCCATCGAGCGGACGCGGCGCATCAAGCAGGGCAATCCCCTGGACACGACGACCATGATTGGTGCCCAGGCTTCGACCGACCAGTTGGAAAAGATTCTCTCTTATATCGACATTGGCAAGAAGGAAGGTGCCGACCTGGTTCTGGGAGGGGAGCAGTGTCAACTCGACGGAGAATTGGCGGGGGGATACTACGTGGCCCCCACAATTTTCGTTGGGAACAACCGGATGAGGATTTTCCAGGAGGAGATTTTCGGTCCCGTCCTTTCGGTGACTTCATTCGAGGATTATAACGATGCCCTGAAGATCGCCAACGAGACCTTGTACGGGCTCGGCGCCGGCGTCTGGTCCCGCGACGGGAGCACCGCCTACCGGATGGGTCGCGAAATCAAGGCCGGAAGAGTCTGGACCAACTGCTATCACCTTTACCCGGCCCATGCGGCATTCGGCGGTTACAAGCAGTCGGGGATTGGCCGGGAGACTCACAAGATGATGCTGGATCACTACCAGCAGACCAAGAATCTGCTCGTGAGTTACAGCCCGAAAGCGTTAGGATTCTTCTGATGCCGGTATTGCGAGTGGCGGCGACTGAAAAGGCCCTGGAACTGATTCGCAAGCTCCGCAGCCTTCACGGGGACCTGATGTTCCATCAGTCCGGCGGATGTTGTGACGGAAGTTCTCCCATGTGTTATCCGAAGGGGGAGTTCAGGGTGGGGCAACAGGATGTCTTCCTGGGAGAGATCGACGGCTGCCCCTTTTACATGAGTGCCGCCCAGTTCGAGTTCTGGAAACACACCCATCTGACGATCGATGTCGTCAAGGGTCGGGGAGGAGGTTTCTCTCTGGAAGCCCCTGAAGGTGTGCGTTTCCTGGTGCGTTCCCGGGTTTTCAGCGAGGAAGAGCTGGCTGAGCTCGAATCGGCCGGCCCTCCTCCTCGCGGTGGGCCTGGATAACCAGTCGGACGGAAATGGGGGGAGAAGATGAGGAGTTTCAGTTGGGTGTCGGTGGGGTTGCTGGCGGGCTGCGTCGCTTGTTTCGTGGGCGGAGCAGTTCTGGCACAGGATCTTCAGTACCATGTTGTCACCGCCAATGAGTGGTTGTACCCGGATACCCCGATCCCGGACTCTCCGGTTCGACAGATCGAGTTGGACGCTCCCCGAGGGGGGCGAGCCGGGTTCCAGTTGCTGCTCCGCGGGATGAAGGAGGGCGCCCCTCTCAAGTACCGAATTGACGGGGACTTGTCTCCGGAAATCTATCAAATGGTGGACGTGCGAGTCCCGGAAAACTCGGGTCCTCCCTGCAGCGCCATTCCCCCCGACCAACCAACTCCGGACTACGTGATCCGAAAGGCTCCCTACCGGGTGTTCGAGGCACTGCGCCCAATGAAGAGTGGTGATCCTGCCCGGGGAGAAACCGACGCCCTCTACGTGTCGTTCGTCATACCCCGTGACGTCCAACCGGGACGGCACGAGGGGCGGCTGCGCGTGCGCACACCGATCGGAGAAGCCGATGTCAAGGTGACGGTCACGGTGTACGCGGCCCAGGTTCCCGTCCAGGGACATTTAAGAGTGACGAACTGGTTCAGCACAGCGAGGATGGCCCGGCTACATGGTCTCGAGCCCTGGTCGGAAGCCCACTGGGCCATGCTGCGGAAATATGCGGCCCTGATGCGGCGTGGCCGCCAGACCGACTTTATCCCGGTCGGGCCCGAGCGGACCAAAACGGGCGAAGGAACCTGGGAATTCGATTTCTCCCGGACTGAGCGGATGATCCGCATGTTCCTCGAGGAGGGGTTCACCCATATCGAACTTCCCCACATCGCCAGCCACGACCGCAGGAAAGAACGGGTGGCCCCATTCGTAGTCAACATCGACGGGGTCCTGACGTCCGGAACGTCCCACGAAGCCTACGTATTCCTTTCCCAGTACCTCCCGGCCTGGAGGGAGATGTTGCGTCGCAACGGATGGTACGACCTGGCCATCCAGCACGTTGTTGACGAGCCCAACCCGGAAGATTTTGACGATTACCGGATCATGGCGGGCACCGTGCGGAAGTTCCTCCCCGGAGTCCCGCTGATCGACGCCCTCGGCGACCCTGAATTGGACGGCGCCGTCGACATCTGGGTCCCGGTCAGCAAGAGCTATGAAGAGCATCGAGACGGGTTCGAGGCGCACCGCCGCAGGGGTGACACCCTCTGGTTCTACACCTGTTGCAATCCCACCGGCTTTTACCTCAACCGACTCATCGACACTGAGTTGCTGCGCACCCGCCTGCTCCACTGGGCAAACTGGCGCTACCGGCTCGACGGATTCCTCCACTGGGGGCTCAACCAGGTCATCGAAGAGCAGGACCCGTTCGAGGACACCTGTCCGCCGCACGGACCCTACAAAGCTTTTCACCTGCCTCCTGGTGACTCCCACATTGTCTATCCGGGTAAGGACGGTCCCTGGTCGAGTGTCCGCTTTGAGGCGATGGGATCCGGAATCGAAGACTACGAACTGCTCCGGCTCGTCGGCGAACGGGATCCCGGACTGGCTGATGAAATCTGTGCCCGACTGGTGCGCAGTTTCACCGATTACGATGCCAAGGTGGACGCCTTCAGGGAGGCTCACCGCTGGCTGCTGCAGGAGGCCAGCAAGTAACCTCCCGTTCAGTCGTCAAAGTCGGAGTTGGTTCGATCAGGGATTGCTTCTGCGATCCCTGCCTTGGCTATGCTCCCGGGTTGACCCGTCGGGGCAGCGACGAATGCCCGTACGCCCAGTTCATGGACCAGCCTTCCACCGTTGTGTGCCGTGTTGATCAGAACGACGGCTCCGGCCAAGTAGAAGAGCAGGAAGACTCCGTTCAAGGCCAGTGCAGTTCCCCTGCCAAGTTCCTTGGAAAGGAGCCTGGGCAGTACCAGGATTACCAGGAAGATGGTGGTCAGGGCCACGAAAACGGTGCGCGTCTGCTCGGCCAGTTCTTCGTGGTGCTCGAGAACCTCCATCACCTGAGGCGTCCGTTCGGCCAGTTCTCCAGCCGCTTCCCCCGTTTCGATGGCCACGAAGGTCGCAGTTGTTCCCATGAACATGAGCAGGAGAGCGGCGATTGAAAAGGTCCGACCGGCCCGTGGAAGCAGGGCGCCAAGGACAACGAAGATCGGGGCAACGAGCAGCATCGCGATGGGGAAATGAACGATCAGCGGGTGCAGACCGTCCCAGGTTGGAATTGGTGGAAACTCGATCATGATTGAACTCCCTTCATGGTTGTCGCGGGTGGTGTCGAGGGCCCACCGGGAATCTCAAAACCGCTTGCGAGTGACCAGGATTTTCCGATGAACCGCGGCAGCAATAACAATGTGGTGAAGGAGATGGGGGCGTGACCCGCCCCCCGGGGTAAAAGTCTCCCGGCCTGATTGCTGCCGCATGTTCGACGCTTTGCCAGGATCAACTGACCTTGACGTAAACTTCGTCCGCCGGATTGAAGCAGGACGGGCACTTGGAAAAATCGACTTTCTGAGTGGTGTAGCCGCAGACGGTGCAGACGTAGTAGTCGCGCGCCTGGGAACCCTTGAGTGTGTCCAGCTTGTCGAGTGCCGCGGAATAGAGTTTGGCGTGCTCGGTTTCCGCTGAGATGGCAAAATTGAACGACTTCAGCGCCCCGCGATTTCTCTCTGCTCGCGCCTGACCGATAAACTCGGGGTACATGGTGTCTCGCTCGTACGATTCACCCTTGATGGCCGCCTTCAGGTTCTCTGCCGTCGTTTTGACGTCTGGTTGCTGGATGTCCGCCTTGGGCTCGCCTCCCATCGTTCGAATCACGGCTGCGTGGTTGCCAGCGTGGATCTCTTCTGCGCGGGCCGCTGCCCGGAAGAGGCTGGCGACTTCACCGTATCCCTCTTCGTCGGCTTTCTTGGCGAAGCTCAGGTAGCGTGCGTGGGCGTTGCTCTCTCCGTTGAATGCCGCCATCAGGTTTCCCAGGGTTTTGCCCGACGTTTGGGTTGGTGGGGCCGACCAGAGTGAAGCCGACAGGACGGCGAACGCAAAGAGAAGGGTGGGTAACAGGTTGCGGCTGCGTGAAAGGGCGGATCTATGCTGCATTTCGAATACTCCTGATCAATGAATGCGTTATCCAAATCGTCGCACCGTGCGACTGTCTATCTGGATTGCAATAGGTGTGCCAATATTGAAATTTAAACCTAAGTCTTTAAAATGATTGAGTTTCCCTCGATGGGTGGAAAGGTTATGGAGCCTGGTGATGTTCAAGAATTCAAGCAAAAGGCGGGTGCGTGTTCAAAAATTCGAACACGCTTCAACTACCTGGCACTAAGTGGAAGTGCGGAATCGAGAGGTTCCGCTTTTGCCCAACCTTGGACGGCGCAACCAACCGCAGGAAGCGAAAGCTTCCGTCGCCACCAGCCCTGAAGCGCGGCTCAGCACTCCCGGATCCATCTCCAGCCCAAAATCATGCCGTCCCACTGTCTCCCCGCACTTTTTCGCGCACGTTCGTAATTAGTAAGTGGGGTTTGGGGTTTAGCCGCCGCCGGCGGCTTTGCCCGGGGGCCTCGTGCGCCCGCCGCCGGATTGTGTGCGCGGAGATGTGTCAGATTTGGTCCTGATGGCGATTCCGGCAATCGGCCCCAGAGACTCGCAGGACTCAAATGCTCTTGTGTTTCCGGAGCTTGTAGGAAAGATCGCTGCGGGAGATTTCCAGCTTGCGGGCGGCTTCGGCTTGAACATCATCGGACAGCTTCAGGGCTCGAATGATGAGGTCCCGTTCGTTTTCCTCGAGGACAGACCTGAGGTTCAGTTGCTCGGGAAGACTGTCCATCCACTGCTGTCGGAGGGCTTCCGGTGTTATGGGAGTATCCGGGTGGGGGGATCGGAAGGACCCGGTGCCTCCCTGGCCGAGAGGCAGTTCTTCGGCCCGGATCTCGTCACCTCGAGACAAGATGTATCCCCGTTCAATGAGATTGCGAAGTTCCCGGATGTTGCCGGGGAACGGGTAGTTGGAAAGCCTTTGAAGCGCTTCAGGATCGAGCCGTTTGAGCGGCATTTTGAGGTCGGTGGACACCTGCTTCAGGAAATGGTCGACCAGCAGGGGAATGTCCTCGCGGCGCTCCCGCAGCGGGGGAATGTGGAGTGGCACGACGGCCAGGCGATAGTAAAGATCTTCTCGAAAGAGCCCCTCGCTGACGCGTCTTTCGAGGTTGCGGTGAGTTGCCGCCAGGATTCGGACATCAACCGAACGCGGGGTGGTGGATCCAACCCGAACGATTTCACCGTTCATCAGTACGCGCAGGAGCCGTGCCTGAAGGGGAAGCGACATCTCCCCCGCTTCGTCCAGGAAGAGCGTGCCCGTGTGGGCGGCCTCGAAAAGTCCTCGCCGAGCCCTGTCGGCCCCCGTGTAGGCTCCCCGCTCGGCGCCGAAAAGTTCGCTTTCGAGCAGTGTCTCGGTGAATGCCGCGCAATTCACCGCGACGAATGGCTTGTTGGCGCGAGGGCTGTTTTCATGGATCGCTCGGGCGACCAGTTCCTTGCCGGTTCCTGTCTCTCCCGTGATCAGGACGGTCGCCGGCGTAGGGGCAACCCTTTCAATCATTCCAAGGATCTCCCGCATGGCTCGACTTTCACCGAGCAAACGACCAGCCGATGTGAGCGTCTCGATCGTTCGCTTCAGTTCCTCGTTTTCCCGGACCAGCAGGGTTCGTTCCAGCGCCCTGGCTGTAACCGCTTCTACGGTTTCAGGGACGAAGGGTTTGGGGATCACGTCGAATGCACCGAGGCGCATGGCATCCACCGCCAGTTCTACAGTGGCGAAGGCGGTGATGAAGACGACCGGCAGCGTCGGATCCAGTTCCCGCGCGAAGCTCAATAGGTCGAGTCCTTCTCCGTCCGGCATTCGCTGATCGGTGATGAGGAGGTCGAAGTGCGATTGCTCAAGGAACTCCTGGGCCGGTTTGATTCCAGATGCCTCAGTCACTTCATGGCCGAGAGGCTTCAGAATCGTATGCAGAATCCTCCGCATATGGGGTTCGTCGTCTACGACAAGGATTCGGGCCATGATGTCCAGCCTTTCAGAGTCAGTCTAAGGGAACCGTGATGCGAAAACAGATCTTGCCCGGTTCGTTCTCGCGCAGCTGTATCTCTCCCCTGTGCGCAATCAGGATGTTTCGGGTAATCGCCAGGCCCAGGCCGGTTCCATGGGGCTTCGTCGTGAAGAACGGCTCGTACAGTCGAGTGGCGATCTCTGGGGGAATCGGCTCGCCTGCGTTCTCGACATCGAGTTGCAGCATACCGCCCTTGCCCGCACCCCTCAAATGGATCTTTCCACCTGTCTGCGAGGCGTCGAGCGCATTCAGGACCAGGTTGAGCAGCGCCTGATGGAATTGGAATTCGTCAACCCGTGCCGTTAGATCGTCGGCGCATTCCACCGTCACGGTCACGGCGCGCTCTTCCGCCTTGGCCCGTACCACGCTGGCAACGTAGTCGAGGGTCGTGCGAATGGAGGTCTGCTTCGCTTGCGGCTTCTTCATCCGGGCGTAGGTCAGAAAGTCTTCCGTAAGCTTCTCCAGCCGACCCGCTTCCCGGAAGACGATTTCGCACAACTCTTCACGATCGGCGAGTTGGGCGTTCGGGCGTCCGGCCAGCGAAACCGAACTCATGATCATCGCGACCGGGTTCCTGATTTCATGGGCGATACTGCTGCTGAGCCTGCCGATCGCGGCCAGTTTCTCTTCCTGGACCAACTGGTCGCGCGTCCGCTCGAGAACCTCGAGGCTGTCCTCGAGCCTGTGCTGGTCCCGCCGCAGTTGGCGGACCAGCACGAAGGTCACCAGCAGGACGACCAGGTAGATCAGGACCGTGTTCGCCGCCTCAAAGAACTCCATCGGCTGAAGGGGGGGATTCCGGGTGAAGTAGTAGTAGACTTCCGCGAACGTGAGGGCGGCGACCGTGAAGAACACCGGGATGATGCCCGCCAGCGAGTAACGGAATGCTGCCGCGACCAGAGGAATTGCCATGAGTTCGCTGTAGTGGCTGTCGGGAAGTCCAAAGTAGCCGCCAAGCAGTGCCAAGGTAAAGGCGAACGCGATGTTCATCCAGATCGAGAAATTCGCGTAAGCCGTGACCCAGAACGGAGGCAGCGGTTCGCTGCGGGTCGTCAGCCAGATCAGCTCGATTGACTGCATCAGGAACCGGCTGGCGATCAGCATGAACAGGAGTGGCGGAGGCGCCCCGAGAGTCGGGCCAAAAACGATGTGGGCCACAACGATCAGTGCCAGAACCCCGAGGTTGAGCAAGATCAGGATCGACTCCTGCCGGACGAAGGTATCGAACTCAATGGGGCGGAAAAAGGCACCTGCCCCGCCCAGGAGGTTGGCTGTCCGGATAGTCTGTCGAGGCTCTGCCCCCGTTTCCACCATGCTTTGTTATTCTACGCCGCCGTTCAGAATTCGGAAGTCCGGAGGAGCGGTTCGGCGAATCCGGGAACCCTTTGACCTTGGCCCCTGATTCCTGACTGAAGGGCCATGTCGTCCCGTCGGGCGGGATTCGATTCGACGTCGTTCCGGGCTACACGGGATTCCACTTGCTCCACCCCGGGCTACTTCATGCCTCCCCCACCCGGGGTTCGGGCACTGAGTGATTCCGCAGTCCTCTCAGGAGTTTGCTGATTTCGTTTTGGCATGTATGCTTCGAACACGGGTGTTCGAGCGAGACTCGGTCAATGGGGGGCCGCCCTTGAGCAAACAGAGAAGGGATGAGATGAAACTGCACGGTGTCCTGCTGGTCATTTTCCTATTCTTGACAAGTTCCGGGCCTCTCTTGTCCGCCCCTTCGGTCGAGCTTTCGCGGGACGGTATCGGCCGCTGGGATTCCGATGTACTGGGCAATCACCGCGCGGTCCTGAGGGTCGAGGCAGTGGCCGATGCCGTCCAGGTCCACGTGCCCTGGAGGCGGCGGGACTCCGACCCGGAAGCGAACGGAGTCATCCTGATCGATGCCTCGACAGGGCAACCGGTGCCGAACCTGCTGCGAATCGCCGTGAACCGGGAGTTCGGGGAGTTTGTCTTTCAGCCCCCGACCGTGCCCTCCGATTACTATCTCTACTACCTGCCCTACACCCTCGAAGGCCGCACGAACTACCCGTCAACCAGCTATCGGGATCCCGCCGAGACCCGGCCGGATGGGCGATGGCTGGCGAGAAACGGGCTGGATTCGAGCGATCCGACGACCGTCAGTCGGACGCTGCCTGTCGGAGAGGTCCTGCGCATGGAGTCCATCGACGGGTTCAACAGCTTCTACCCGATGGAGGTAACTGCGAGTGATTCCGAAGTCGCCGACTTGATCGAACGAACCGGGTCGCCTCCGTTTCTCCTCTTTCCGGAAAGTCGGGACCATTCGATCCGAATGAAATCCCAGTTACCCTGGAATTGGGTCCGGGAAGGCCCGCAACAAATCTTCCAGGCCGAGGCCAGGCAGGGTGAGTTCTTTGTTTTTCAGATCGGATTGTATGCCGCAACAGAGGAAGTCCGCGACATCCAGGTCCGGTTTGAGGACCTCAACTCGGGAGCGCAAACAGCCAGGGTCTCAGCCTCCCGCATGCGTTGTTTCAATTTGGGCGGGACCGACTGGGAAGGAAAACCCTTCGAGAAACGGATCACTGTCCCGGTCGGGAACGTGCAGCCGCTCTGGATTGGAATCGACCTGCCGGACGCCGCCGCACCGGGAGACTATCGGGGCCGGATCGCCATTTCGTCCCGGAACGCCGGCGAGTCGGAGGTCGATCTCGATCTGACAGTGCTGGACCAGCGACTGCCAGACGCCGGGGACAGTGATCCCTATCGATTGTCCCGACTTCGCTGGTTGGACTCCCAAATCGGCGCGGATGAAACGGTGGTCCGTCCGTACACTCCGGTTGAGTTGGACGGAGATTCCCTGCGCATCCTCGGGAGGACCATTCGGATCGGTATGAACGGCCTGCCGGCGGCGATCACGAGTTTCTTCGCTCCCGAGATGACCCGGCTGCAGGAGGCAGGCCGCGAGGTGCTGGCGAGCCCCGCCCGCCTGGTGGTGGCCGGCACGGACGGAGAGCCGGTCCGGTGGAAGATCGAGCGCTTCCAGTTTGGCGCAAGCACTCCCGCGCGCACCCGCTGGAGCAGTCAGAGTCGCTCGGGGAGCCTTTCCCTGAACGTCGACGGAGAACTCGAGTTTGACGGCAGTATCGAACTGCAGGTCACCCTTGAGGCCGAAGAGCCGACGCTGTTGGAAGACGTTTCGCTGGAAGTCCCCCTCCGGTCCGATGCGGCCCGATACATGATGGGATTGGGGCGAAAGGGCGGATTTCGACCGGACGAGTTTGAGTGGCACTGGGACCAGACAAAGAACCAGGACTCGGTCTGGCTCGGCGATGTCAATGCCGGCCTGCAGGTGAGCCTCAAGGATCGCAACTATTCACGGCCGCTCAACACGAACTTCTACCTGCTCAAGCCGCTCAACCTCCCGCCGTCCTGGTATAACGGCGGGAGGGGAGGGATCAGCCTCGTCGATCGGGGATCGGGCGAATTCCTCGTCAAAGCCTACAGCGGGAAACGCGTTATTCAGGCCGGCGACCAGCTCCATTTCAATATCCGGTTGCTGATTACCCCGTTCAAGACGATCGCCACCCGTTCCCAGTGGAAAACCCGCTACTACCATCGCTACGCGGACCTCGGCGAGGTGGTTAAGGCCGGGGCCAACACGATCAACGTTCACCACGCGACCGAGGTAAACCCCTACATCAACTACCCCTTTCTGCGGACGGAAGAGCTGCGAAACTACATCCAGGCCGCCCACGCCCGCGACCTGAGGGTCAAGATCTACTACACGGTCCGCGAACTCTCCAACCGGGCTCCGGAGCTGTTCGCCCTGTTCAGCCTGGGAGACGAGGTGATCTCGGACGGTAAGGGAGGCGGCACTCCCTGGCTGAGTGAGCACGTCGAGTCGGGTTACATCCCGGGATGGTACGTGCCCGCCCTGAAGGACGAAGCGGTGATCAACAGCGGGACTTCCCGCTGGCACAACTACTACCTCGAGGGACTCAACTGGCTGGTCCGGAACGTCGGGATCGACGGGATCTATATCGACGATGTGGCATTCGATCGAACCATCATGCAGCGAGTGAGACGAATCCTCAATCAGGGGGACCGCCCGGGCCTGATCGACCTGCACTCCGCCAACCAGTTCAACGTCCGGGACGGCTTTGCCAACAGCGCCAACCTCTATCTCGAACACTTTCCCTATATCGATCGCCTCTGGTTCGGGGAGTATTTCGACTACGGATCCTCGCCCGATTTCTGGATGGTCGAGGTTTCCGGGATCCCGTTCGGGCTGATGGGCGAAATGCTTCAGGATGGGGGGAATCCCTGGCGGGGAATGGTTTACGGAATGACCGGCAGACTGCCCTGGGCGGGTAATCCCCGGCCGATATGGGCGATCTGGGATGCTTTTGGCCTGGAGGATTCGGAAATGATCGGCTACTGGGTCGGGAACAATCCGGTCAAGACCGATCGTAGGGACGTTCTGGCCACGACCTATACAAAGCCGGGAGAAGCCATGATTGCCGTCGCCAGTTGGGCGCCGGGCCCTGTCGAATGCCGTCTCGAGGTCGATTGGAATCGACTTGGGATCGATCCGGACAAGGCCGTCATCACGGCACCCGACATCCAGGAATTCCAGGCGGCTGCGGAACTGCGACCGGGAGGCTCTTTCATGATTGAGCCGGGTCGCGGGCGAATTCTGATCCTCAAGGAAGGACCGTTCCCGTAGGAACGCGCGGCCGAGTACCAGTGGGCGCTCGGTGATCGGGAGCGG
The DNA here is from genome assembly GCA_963777605.1 of uncultured Acidobacteriota bacterium. GTDB lineage: Bacteria > Acidobacteriota > UBA6911 > RPQK01 > JAPXNP01 > CAVZRV01. The sequence continues at coordinate 98,152 of CAVZRV010000008.1, read as the reverse complement.
GTTGGTAAGAGCGTGTTCGGGAGGAACTATGGTACGAGTGTCCCTGGGATTTCTTTCGCTGCTCCTTCTATTTGTTCAGCCTGCCTTCGGGGCAAAGTGGCGCCTCGACCCATCAACCAGGGAGGCCGCTCTCAAGTTCTTCGATCGTGAACTCGAAGGAGTCTCCCCTTCCGGCGAGATCCAGGTCGACCGGGATCATCGTGCGAAGGTCTTCCCTCTCGAATTCGAAGTTCCGACGCACGGACCAGCGTTTCTCTGCATTACGACACGGGCGACCCGAAAAGGGCGCCTGACGATTCACTTCCAGCCGGCCACACTCCCCGAGAAACTGAAGCAGGTCATACCCGCCGAGGACTGGGCCAATCCGAACCGGCTCTACGACTTTCGGGTTGTCGTTGATTTGCAGCCCGGAGCGGCGCAGGAGCACGTCATCAGCCTGAACCGGGACGTTTTCGAATCGGTGACGCGTTCCAAGATGCCTTACGATTTGGCCGGGATTGGCGTTGCCCGGATGGCGTTTCACCTTTCGGTCCCAGTGGAAGCCGGCCAGAAGTTCGAGGTTGCCGAAATCAAGGGGTACGAACTGACGGCTGCTGCCCGGCATGACTACCTGGCGGTCCTGTCCCGGTCCCTGCGAACTCGCCTGGAGGAACTGCCGGACGGTTCGCCTTCCCGGACATTTTGGACTCCTGAGGTCGAATCGTTCGAGCGTCGAGTGAGTGAACTCCCCTCAAGCGAGCGGAACGAACTTTTGAGCTGGTGGAATCTCCAGGACGAACTGAAGGAGATGTTTTTGAAGAGCCGGATCTGGTCACGAGGCCTAAAGTCGGACAGCGCTCTGGTAGTCGGGTCGGTTCCCAGCTTGATTCGCATTTCCGGTCGACACGAGAAGTTCGGGCTGCCCGACCTCGACCGCAAGTTAAGGCTGGAAGCCGCGCAGAATGAGTTTGAGAGCTTTCAGATTGTGCTGGCGGCGCCTCGGGGGCCGGTTGAGAGTGTGCGTCTCCGCGTCTCGAATCTGAAGCAGGCCGGTGGGGCTGTCGAAATCGACGCAGCTTCGTTCGCCTTGTTTGAAGAAATCGAGCAGTACATTCAGCCGAGCCCCGGAACCGACCAGTCACAGGTCGGTTGGCTTCCGGACGCTCTGCTTCCTGTCGATGGCACGATTGCCGTGGCCGCCGGAGAAGTGAAGCCGATCTGGGTAACTTTGAGCGTGCCCCCCGACACCTTGCCGGGGAGCTACGCTGGCCAGATTAAGGTGGTCTCGAGCCAGGGCGACGCAGAGACAATCCCCGTTGAACTTCTCGTGCACGGTTTCAAGATTCCAACCCCCGGGCACTTCCGCACCCAGGGACATCTCGATCTAAAGGGTCTGGAGGAATGGTACCCTGCCCTGGACGCCGACCCGGTTCGAAAGAACTTCTATCGCATGCTCCTCGAGCACCGATTTTCGCCCACCAGCCAGTACAGTGCCCGGTTGTCCCCGGAGCCTGCGGACATTCCCCGGGTCATGCAGGATGGTGGTACGGTAATCCTCATCGGCGGTTTCTCCAGTGATCCTCTGGATCCCGAGGTGATCGAGCCGGCATACCGCTGGCTGGTCGAAAACGGTTACATCGAACGGACCGTCATCTACATCGGGGACGAAACGGATGACTTTGAGGGCATTCGGGCAAAATCGCTGACCATTCGTCGGCAGTGGCCCCAGCTTCGCATCATGGTTGGTGGAAGTAAGCCCCGGGATGAATTGATCGGATATGTCGATGTCTGGGATCCGATCACCTACGGAGGAGAGACCTACAACTTCAACCCCAACTCGGTCGCTCCGGCTCTCAAGCGGGGGGAGGAGGTCTTCTGGTACACCTGTGTTGGTCCGAAGGCGCCCTTTGCCAACGTCTACAATGATCATCCTCTCCCCGCGATCCGGGCACTCTGGTGGCAAGCCTGGAAATATGGCGTCGGCGGTTTCGAGTACTGGTGGTTCAACTTCTGGCGACCAAACATGGAGCTGAGCCGGGGTCCGGAACCCTGGCCGACTGGTCACCGGGATGCTTGGAACAGCCGAAGCTATGACTGGGCGAACGGGGACGGCCTGTTGATCTATCCGGGCCGCGACGGGCATCCCCTGGCGAGTCTCCGTCTGAGTGTCGTACGAGACGCTATTGAAGACTGGGAGGTCCTTTTCTTGCTGCAACGGGCTGTCGAACGAACGGAGCAGAAGGGGGACCCGGACTCGGATGCCCTTGTAGCCGAGGCGAAGGCCATTCTGGCGGTTCCGCCGGAAATCACCTCCGATTTGACTCACTGGAGCAGGGATCCCCAAACCTATCTGGGGCAGCGGAGTGATCTGTACCGGGTTCTTTCCGGGCTTGTCGAGGCAATGGGATCTGTCGAATTCGGCCGGTATGTCGCCGAATGGGACCGGAGTCACCGTGAACGGCTGCAGTCGAAATTCGAGGCGCGAGTTGCGGAGACCGTCTCCGGTAAGGGGAGTCCCTCCCGGGAGCCTTGAATGTCAGTCTGACAACGAGCACCCCTGGAATCCCTGAGTTTCTGCTGCCGGCTCCCTTGAGATTCTTCGTCGGAGCGCCGTCTGCCAATGGTTGCGTTTCTTGAATAGTGTAGACAGCAACATTGGGGGTCATGTAAACTCGGCTCAATTCTTTCAGTTCCAGGGTGCAGTTGATGCGCTCCCGATTTTGATTCTTTGAGGGAACAGCCGGTACCGCCGAGAATATCAGGAGAGGTAGTTGGTGGTTGTGTCAATTCCCGTTTCGCACTTTTGGCCCATGAAAGGGCTGTTGATCAGTATCCAGTGGCAGATGTCACGACCTGCCGAGGCGGGTGACGGAGGGGGGAGCCAAGGAAGATGAACCTGTCAAACAAGCCGTTAAACCTGTTTGGGTTTGTGGCCTCGCTCGCATTGTTCGTTTCGTTGATGCCTGCGGGGATGGCTGATCCGATCGATCCGAGCATTATCGTTCGGGGAGCAAGCCGCGGGACTTACCCGATTGATGAGTCCGTTGAAGTGCTCGAACTTACCTCTGATTTCTTTACCGGGTCTGCTCGGGATCTTCTTTGTAAACGAGGCGACCACCGCACAAGTTGGACAACTCATTTTCCGGCTGGTTTTTGAGAATGTCGACCGGTCAAGCCGATAACCCAGCTTACTATCCGCTTCGCGTATGACGACTTCTTTGGGGTAGGAACGGCTATGGCCGATACATTGTTGACGTTTGGGTTTGACCTTGTGACGGCTCACCGTTTGACTCGGGATACAGTTCAACGAACGGGGGCCCGGGACGGTTTGTTACCTGGACGTTTTTCGGTAATGTCCCCTCCGGTGACACCATCCAACTCGGCAGCTCAAGTGAGTTATTCTGCTACCACAACATCGAGTCATCATGATGGTGACCATGATGACCACGATGGGGATGATTGTTGTACCCCCACCTATGATGAAGGCTTTTTTGAGCTGACTTCAATGGCTTCCCTGTCGGGATGGAAGGCACGGTTTCGGTCCCGGAGCCCGGTTCACTCATTTTCAGTCTGTTGGGGCTTGGGGCTACGGGACTGTACTTGCGTTGGAAGCAGGCTCCTTAGATTCCGCCGCCGATCGAATCGCCTCGTACTGGGGCAGTTCGCGCAACGTGGCAAGTTCCGGATCTCTCTCAACTGCCTCAACCGGGTAACCTTTTGAGATCGCCTCTTCGAGCGAATTCAGAGCCCCTGCCTTGTCCCCCCCAAGGAGATTGACCACGGTCTCGTGGTAAAGGAATTCCACGTTGTCCGGGTCGAGCGTCCGAGCCCGGCGCATCAAGTCGGCCGCCTTGGTCGAGTCTCCCTTCTTCGAGAAGTAGAGAGCCAGGAACGACAGTGTCTTGGCGTCCCGCGGATTGACATCGAGGTCGGTGTAAGCCAGCTTGATCGCCCTGTCATACAGAACCTGGGCCTTGTCCTTCCGGCCCGACCAACGGTAGGCATCGGCCAGATTCCCGGCCACGACGTGCTGGTTGGGATTCAGTTCGTAGGCCTTTTCGAAGGCGTGTACCGAATCCTCGTAGCGCCCCAGGAAGAAGTAAGCTGTTCCCAGGTTCGAGTACGTGTCCCACGACGGCTCGATTGCCAGCGCTTTCTCGAAAGCGGGAATCGCCTCCTCGTATTTCCCCTGGCTGAACCGGACGGCACCGATGTTGAGATATCCCCAGACGTTTTCCGGCTCCAGTTCGGTGACTTTCCGGTAAGCCTCGAGGGCCTCGTCGTATTCGCCGATCTCGAAATGGGCCCCGCCGAGTGCACTGTAGTTGAGCCAGTAATAGGGGTTGAGTTCCACGGCCTTCTGGTAGGCAGCCAGTGCCTCCGGGGTCCGCCCGGCTCCCACCAAAGCAGCGCCCAGTCGCCGATAACCCTCGTCCGAGTTGGGAGCAAGCTCGATGGCCCGGTTCAGAACGGCGATCGCCTCGGCCTGCCGGCCGATGGTCCGATAAACGCTTCCCAGGGTGAAGTAGACCTCGGGAAGATCCTGGTTCAACCGTTGCGCCTGCTCTCCCGCGGCTACCGCCCGTTGGGCCCAGTCTCCTCCCTTGGTTTCGTCATACATCGCCAGGCTCCCATCCGCGAGCCCGACGTAAGCCAGGGCAAAATTGGAATCCTGTTTCAGCGCCTCCTGGAAGAAGCCCAGGGCCTGCTGCACGCTTCCGACGTTCTGCCTGGAACGGAGGGCGTTTCGACCACGCAGGTAGAGGTCGTAGGCCTCAGTGTCTTCGGTGTAGTGAGTCACTGCCCGGGAGCGCTCCTCGACACTCGGGTTGACGTGAAGTTGATTCAGGAGTTCACCATAGATCTGGTCCTCGAGAGTCAGCAGATCGGGAATCAGTCCCGAGTAGGATTTCGCCCAGAGCGATTTTCCCGATTCCATGTCGTCTAGTTTGACGGTCACGGCAATCCGCTCTCCGGAACCCTGAATTGTGCCGTGAACGATCAGGCTGACCCCAAGTTGCCGGGCGACACTCTGGAGTGGAGTATTCGCCTCGACTCCCTCGACGGCCGATGTTGATGCTACCTGGAGTTCGCGCAACTGGAACAGCTTGGCCGAAATCGCTTCACTTAAACCCGTTCCCAGGTATCCCAACTGTTCCTTGTCGCCCAGGACACGAAACGGAAGCACCGCCACGTACTTGCGGTCCGGCAGGACGGCATTCTCGGGCGCCCGTGTTCCGGTCGGGAGCATTAAGAAGTAGATCGCAGCGAGCGCGACAACCAGGAGCAATCCCGCCACAGCCGCCAGGGCGCCGCGCCGCGACTTCTTTCCGGGCCCCTTTCGAATCTCTCCCAGTTGGAGCCGCGTCTCGGCACAGGTTTCACCGGTCGCGGCACCACGGTCCAGGTCCTGCAGGATGCCGTCAACGGAGGAGTAGCGGGCCTCCGTGTCTATGGCCATGCAGCGCTCCGTGATCTCGGCGAGAAACGGAGGGACATCCGGGTTGAGTTCCTTCACCGGCCGAGGCGGATTCTGCACCCGCTGAATCATCACCTCGAAGATCGAATTGCCGTGGAACGGGACCTCGCCGGCCAGCATCTGGTACAGGAGGGCTCCCAGCGAGTAAATGTCGGAGCGCTCGTCAACCGGTTCCCCTTTTACTTGTTCGGGCGACATGTAGTCGGGCGTTCCCATGATTTGTCCGGCATGGGTCAAGGCCGACTGCTGCAGTGATTTCGCCAGTCCGAAATCGGTCAGGTAGACCCGCCCGTTCTGGTCAACCATGACGTTGTCCGGCTTGAGGTCGCGGTGGAGTACGCCCTGCTCGTGGGCGGCCTGGAGAGCCTCGCAGATCTGCCGGAAGATGTTGACAACCCGGGCACAGGGGATCCGTTCCCGGCGCAGCAGCGCGGACAGGTTCTCACCCTCCACGTATTGCATGGTCAGAAACTTGATGCCGCCACTCTCCCCCAGGTCATAGACCCGGAGCACGTTCTTGTGAGTGACCACGCTGGAGAGTTGGATCTCGCGCTTGAACCGTTCCAGGATTTCCGGATTACCAGCGATCTCCTGCCGGATCACCTTCAAAGCCACATCCCGATCCAACTCGGAATCGAGGACCAGATAGACAGCTCCCATGCCTCCCTGGCCGAGGCGCCGCTTCACCGTGTATCGGGCTCCGATGTGCGCTCCGGCCGTAAGTGAGGCCGACGTCGGAGCCATCGGCTCGCCGGTGGAAGCGAAAGTTTCGGGCGAGTCGCTCTTGTCTGATTCCGTTCTCGAGATCCCGGGCGAAGAAGTCACGATCGTCGCCTCCGGAGCACCAGGGCCACCATCCCGCGACGCGATGCTGTCGAGGAGCGCCGTCTCAGTGGCTTCATCAGGCCCTCGGCCGCTTCCGGGGATGCGTGCAACCAACCCCGGCAAAGAGTCTCCCAGTTCCCCGACCCCAAGGCGCTCCATGGGGATCAACCCGGCATTGAGCGGGGTATCATCCAGCGCGCAGGCGATGATCGGCTTGTTTAACGATTTGGCCGTGCTGCATTCGAATTCGACTGAAGCGGAATCGGCCGCTGCCCTCGACCAGAGCAGGATGAGAGCATCATTGTCCGAAATGGCCCGCCCGGCGAGCGCGGGCCAGGAATCGTCATGAGCCGGAATTGACCCACTCAGCCAACTCGTACAGCCCATCCGGTCGATCAGTTCACCAATCTTCCGCGCGGCTTCCCGGTCCTGGCTGGAATGAGAAATGAAGAGCCTGCGCTGTTCCATGGTTGGTTGCCGGTTCATTCCTTGGGCGGAGAGGCCGAACGTTGACGGCAACTTCCCGGCCTGCCCTACATCGGAATCTACTTATCTACTCCGCTGATGTTGACGCTTCAATATTTTGAAACCCGACCGGAGAAGGCCCGTAAGACCCGAACTGCCTGCAGTATATCTCGATCTGGCGTGGGCGTGGTATTGGTCTTCGACATTCAGGTTGTCCGCCCGGTCGTACACGGTCGTGTGCCTGGCTACGAACTGATTCGTCCCGCTTTCTCCAGGACCACGAAGGTCTGCATGTGGAGATAATGCCAAAGTGGATTGAGTGAACCAAGCCGGAGATCGCCCTGCTCCAACAGCCGTGAGAATTGTTCGTCGCTGGTGAAGCGGAGTCGCCCTGGAGTTCCTTTGACCATTCGCCAGAGGGCGTGAAGCGGAGTCGGCCGGTACAGGCTGATGATCACCAGGCGACGCGTCACTCGGGCCAGTTCGCTGAGGATCGCTGCTCTTTCGGCATCCGACCAATTCAGGTGAAGCATACGGATGCAGATCACCGCATCGAAGGAGTCGGCTGCGAACGGAAGCTGAAACACGTTGCTGCACGCAGCCCGGCTTCCACCGTTGCGCCCGTTGACGTTGGCAGCCTTGTGGACCAAAACGGGATCGAGGTCGATTCCGACGAGGTTGGGCCTGAGCGTGTCCAACATGGGCCAGAAGCGCCCGTAGCCGCAGGGAACGTCCAGCAGCGCTTTCCCGGCCATGCCGTTGCTGGAGAGCAGAGCGTTCAGTTTGCGCTGCTCGGCCCAATTCACGATCTTCTGGTCCAACGTCCGAGTTGCCGGTTCTCGCATGGCACATATAGTAGGACAAGCATCACAGGTTGTCTCGTTGCCGGCCAGGCAAGTTGTGTTTCGACGAGGACCCGGGGGAGAAGAGGGTATGGGACCTGTGACCACAGGACGTACGGGACAGTGACTCCGGGACTCCGAAACCTCGGAACCTTTTTGCGACTGCCCGCCTCTCGGCATATACTCAGGCGTGAAGTGAACCGGACGGTGTCGAGATTTGTTGCCCTGTTCTTCCTCGTCTCGGCCGCGATCGACATGACGCACCCCTGTGCCGAAAAGCTCGAAGCGGCGGGACTACTGCCGGATCACGCGGTCCTGGCATCCTCGTTTGTCGATGTTGGCAAGGATCGTACCTCTGAAGGCAGCGCCCGGTTCAGTCCGGCAGCCGATCCTTCTAACCGGGAACCGGACGAACCCTGCTCCGACGATGACTGCTTCTGCTGTAACGGCAAGGTCCTCACCCGAGCTGCAAACTCCGAGTTCAGGCCCCTTGAGCAAATTTACCCCCTCGCTTCGGGCAACCCCGTTCTGACACTGGAGGGAGCTTTTCGGCGGGCGGACATCCATCCGCCTCCGCGGGCGGGGTGCCTGCGAGCGGGTCTCGAGCAGTCGTTCGAACATTGCCTGTCCCGATCCGAGGAAATCCTGCTGGCCGGACTCCTTTCACCCCCTCGAGGTTTGCCTGCCGCAGCTGTGTGAAGGGTCGCCTTCGACCTTCTCCGGCGTGCTGATCCCTAGCCCGTATGGCCGGTGATCTGGCGTGCTGGAGAATCGGGAAGGTGGCCTTCGGAGGTTTCGTTCGAGTGTTCTCCAAATGCCCAATTATCGGAGGAGGCTATGTACTTCCGGAACTCGACGCTGAGTTTGCCGATCTTTTTCGTTTTCGTATTGCTGGGTACGGTAGGGATGATTCCCTGCCCCGTCTTTGGCCAGCCAAGTCCGGGCGTTGACGATCTCAATGCTGTTCAGCTCTCCGGCCTGAAACTGTTGCCGGTCAACAAGGCCGCGAGAGATTGCCTGTCCGGGTTGCTTCGAAACGCCCTGGAGAGCAATCCCGAGATTCGGGCGGAGGAAGCGGATTTGGACATTGCGAGCGGTCAGCAAGTGCAAGCCGGCCTGCGCCCGAACCCGGGACTTGAAGTCGAATTAGATACCGACTTCGAGCGGTGGGCGACAGCCGATCGCGGCATTGCGGTCGGCTACTCCCACACCTTTGAGAGGGGCGGCAAGCGCGAGGAGCGGGTCGCGGTCGCCGATCTCGGTTACCAGGTCTCCGCGGCTCAACTGGCTGATGGCCGGAGAAATCTGGCCAGTCGGCTGACCTCACTTTTCCTCCAGGTGCTGGTTGCCAATCGCGAGATTGCCGCTCAACAGCGTCTCCTGGACGTGGCCGCCGAGTTCGAACAGATTGTGGCGGAGCGAGTTCGCGTGGGAGAGGATCCTGCCCTATCCCTAAATCAGGCCAGGGTAGAAGAGAGCCGGCTTGCGGCCGAACTTGGATTGCTGCAGAGTCGACGCCGCGCGTTTCTTACCGAAATGCACGAGGCAATCGGCCTGGCTGCCAAAACAATTCCCGACGTTGTCGGTGAGATTGTCGTTCGGGAGCTTCCCCAGTCACTCGATCAGCTGACTTCGCAGGCGCTGACGCTACGTCCGGACTTGCGGGCAGCCCGCTCCGAAGTCGAGCAAAACCGGGCGGAGATGGCTCTTCTGAAGGCCGAGAGTGTCTCAGACGTCGTCGGATTTGTCCGCTATTCCTACGACCGATTTGCCTTCGACGTCAATGGGTTCAACGCGTCGGGACAACTGGTTCCGATCGAGGACAGTTCTCACGGTGTCAGTCTGGGGATCAATTTCGACTTGCCCGTTCACAACAGAAACCAGGGGAACCTTGCCGCGGCCCTCGCGCGGATCCGCTCCCAGGAGTTCCGAGTCTCGGCATTGGAAGCATCAGTGCGTCGCAAGGTAGAGACCGCCTTCGAACGATACCGGGCCGCCCGGGATAGTCTCCAGTCACTGGAGACCGATGTTTTAGAACAGGCCAATGTCACTCTCGACGCACTCGGCAAAGCCTATCGCCTGGGAGAACTTCCCTTCAGTGAGGTCCTGGCTGAGCAGCGGCGCGTTATCGATTATGAACTCACCTATAACGAGGTGATGAAAGAGTATGCATCGGCGGCGGTCGAGCTGGCGGATGCCGCAGCGATGCTCTCGCGCTAGGGAGGCGGAGATGAAACTACAGCGAATGAAGTTCTGTCACACAAAGGTGTCGATTGCTCTCGGCGCAGCAGTGCTGTCTCTTCTCTTTACGGGATGCGGTTCGGGCAAGAGGCCGGACGAACAACCGACTTCGGAGGCCGCTGCCGGGTCGGCCGGGCCTTCCTCGGTAGATCTGGCAATCGAAACCCAACGGCGACTTGGGATCCGTTGCAGCGCGCTCGAGCGGCGCCGTCTCGAACGTGGCGTGAGCCTCACCGGGGTTGTGAAAGCGGATGCAACCAGGGTTGCCGAGGTGCGCTCGCTGACACGCGGTCGCCTGACGTCGGTTACAGCTACGATCGGAGACCGGGTCACGAAAAACCAGGTCCTGGCGGAATATGACGACATCGAAATCGGTGACCTGATCGCTCAGCGAGCTGTCGCCGTCGCCTCCCTGAAGCAGGCCCAGATCGAGTCCAGGCTAGCCCGTGAGGCGGTTGATCGGGCCCATGCCCTGGTCAAGGTGGGGGCTATGGCCGAGGCGGAACGGCAGCGGCGGGAAGCCGAACTGGACCGGGCCAATTCGCAGATTGAAGAAGCTCGGACGGGAATCGAGCAAATCGACCGGAAACTCCGCCTTCTCGGCTTCGCTGAGGTGAGGACGTCCGAGCCGTCCCGCGAAGCTGGAACCGATCGCCCCATGATCACACCCGTCAGGGCGCCCATCGGTGGCGTCGTCACCGAGGCCGAAGCGGTGGCCGGAGAAGTCGTCGAGTCCACCGATATCCTTTTCCGGATCGCCGACATTTCGGATGTCTGGGTCCAGGGTAACCTGCAGGAAAAGGACATCGGCCTGGTCCGCAGTGGGACACCTGCCGCTGTCTCGGTCATCGCATATCCCGAACGGCAATTCATTGGCAGGGTAACCTACCTCGGGGACCTGTTGGATCCCGACTCCCGGACTCTCCCCGTTCGGTGCGTCGTCCACAATTCCGGGTGGCAGTTGAAGCTGGGCATGTTCGCGACAATCAGGATACCGGTTTTGGACGATTATTCGGTCCTGGCTGTCCCTTCTGCTGCAATCCAGGAGATCGACAGACGCACTGTTGTCTTCGTCTGCCGGTCGCCCACCCACTTCGAGGTACGAGAGGTGAGTACGGGCACGCATGGCAACGGCTGGGTTGAAATTACCCGGGGGCTGTCGGAAGGGGAAGAAGCCGCGACTGACGGCAGTTTCCAGCTCAAGTCGGTTCTGCTGCGTGATTCGCTGGCGGAGGAGGATTGACCATGGAACGGTTGGTGGCATTTTCGCTCAGGAACCGTTTCCTGGTGATAGTGTTGACGGCGATCCTGTTAGCCGCCGGTTTCTACTCGCTCTCCCGCCTTCAGATCGGCACCGTGCCCGATATCACTCCCAACATGGTGCAGATCATCACTCAGGCTCCCGGGTTGAGCGCCGTCGAAGTGGAACAGTTCGTGACCTTTCCTGTCGAGAGGACTCTTTCGGGTCTACCGGGGATCACCGGGATGCGCTCGGTGTCCCGCTTCGGGTTGTCCAACATCTTCCTCTTTTTCGACGAGGACCTTGACCTTTATTTCGCACGCCGATTGGTCATGGAACGCCTCCCCCAGGCGAGGCAGGCGATCCCCGAAGGTTACGGCGATCCCGAGATGGCTCCCATCAGCACCGGACTGGGGGAGGTCTTTCAGTTCGAAGTCAAGGGGGATGATTACACCCTTGAAGAGCGTCGCACCATCCTGGACTGGCAGATTGCCCCGCGCCTCATCACGGTTCCTGGGGTGGCCGAAGTCAATGGCTGGGGTGGAGAGTTGAAGAGCTACCAGGTCGAACTTCAGTTGGACAGGTTGACTGCCTACCACCTGACCCTGCAGGAGGTCTTCGATGCCCTCGAGAACGGCAACCGGAACAGCGGAGGGGGCTACATCGAGCACAATGGCGAAGCCTACGCGATCCGGGGAGAAGGGTTGCTGGAGAATGTCCAGGACATCGAGCAGACGATGGTTTCGACGACTGCCGACGGTGCCGCGGTGCGGGTTGGCCAACTGGGACGAGTGCGGGTCGCTCCGAAGGTCCGCTACGGCGCAGTGACCCGGGACGGGCACGAAATCGTCTCCGGAATCGTCATGATGCTGATGGGCGAGAATCCCCAGGCTGTTGTCAACCGGGTCAAACAACGCATGAAGGAGATCGAGCCTTCACTTCCCGAGGGGATCTCAATCGAGCCCTACTACGATCGGACCTACCTGATTCAGAACACGATCAGAACCGCCGCTCACAACCTGATCATGGGAGGAATCCTGGTCGTCGCGGTGCTCCTTCTGATCCTGGGAAACATTCGGGGCGGACTCATCGTGGCATCAGCGATTCCGCTATCGATGCTGTTCGCGTTCACCGGCATGGTTCAACTGGGAATCGCCGGCAACCTGATGAGCCTTGGAGCCATTGATTTCGGACTGATCGTCGACGGGTCGGTTGTCATGGTCGAGAACCTGGTCCGTCGGCTCGCAGGGAGCGATTTAACGGATGAGCGGGGCCGCATTGCCCAGATGACTGCTGCCGCTCGTGAGGTCGCTCGCTCGATCTTTTTCGGCGTGGCCATCATCATGGTGGTCTATGTACCGATCCTGGCATTGGAAGGAACCGAAGGAAAGATGTTCCGTCCCATGGCGTCGACGGTTCTGCTGGCGCTGCTGGCTTCGCTCCTGCTCTCCTTCACCGTTGTTCCCGTCCTTTCGTACTACTTCCTGGGCCGGCAGGTAAGGGAGCGACACACCTGGATTTTCACCGGAGCCCGAAAGATCTACCGGCCGATCCTCGATCTCACGCTTCGGCACCCGGCGTTGACTTTCGCTGTCGCTTTCCTGGTTTTTGGAGTCAGCCTGGGCCTGGCGCCCCGCCTGGGTGCAGTCTTTGTGCCTCGACTCGACGAGGGAGCGTTTTCTCTTCTCGACATTCGTCTGCCCAGTGTCTCTCTGACCGAAGCGGTCAGGAACACGATACGCGTCGAGGGCGTTCTCACGGCAAGCTTCCCGGACGAGGTCGAAACAGTGGTCTCCAGGACCGGCCAGGCCGAGGTTCCGACCGACCCGCAAGGTTTCGAGATGAGCGATATCTACGTCATCCTCACCCCCCTGTCCGGATGGCGGAAGGCCTCGTCCCAGGAGGAACTGGCCTCCAAAATGTCGGAGGTCCTCGAGACAGCTGTGCCAGATTGCAGCCTCTCGTTCGGACAGCCGATCAGTGAGCGTTTCGACGAACTGATTGGCGGTTCCCGGTCCGACGTTGCGATCAAGTTGTTCGGTTCCGATCTCGGAGTGCTGCGCGAGACTGCCCTGAAGGTCGCAACTGCCGTCGAAGGGGTCGACGGGGCTGCCGACGTTCGCGTCGAGCAGACCGCCGGCCAGCCGTTCCTTCGCGTGATCGTGGACCGGGAATCAGCCGGCCGCTACGGCATCCAGGTCAGGCAGGTACTGGACGTGCTGGAGACGATTGCCGGACGGACCGTCGGACAGATCCTGGAAGGCGAGGAGCGTTTCGACCTCCAGGTCCGATTGGCCGAAGAAGACCGAAGAGACTTGAACGCGATTCCCGACTTGACCGTCAGCGACGCGCGCGGACGACAGATTCCCCTGGAACAGGTCGCCCGAATCCGGGTCGAACCGGGAGCAGCCCAGATAAGTCGCGAAGACAACGAGCGCGTCATCATGATCGCGGCCAACGTTCGCGGCCGGGATCTCGCTGGATTTGTCCGCGAAGCTCAGCGAAGGGTTGAATCGGACGTCAAACTTCCTACTGGCTACTGGGTCAAGTGGTCGGGCCAATACGAGGAACTTCAGTCGGCCACTCGACGTCTCGCCTTCGTCGTGCCGCTTGCTCTCCTCCTGATCTTTCTTCTTCTCTATTACACGTTCAACTCCGCACGGATGACCGCGCTGATCCTGATCAACGTTCCGATGGCGGTCACTGGGGGGATTTTCGCCCTCTTCTACCGTGGCATTCCTTTAAGCATCTCGGCGGCGGTTGGGTTCATCGCGCTTTTCGGAGTCGCCACGCTCAACGGTGTGGTGCTGGTCAGTTACATCCGTCAATTGCGGGATCAGGGAATGGACCCGTTCGAGGCTGCACGCCAGGCCGCTGAAACACGGCTCCGGCCTGTCTTGATGACCGCCCTGGTGGCCAGCCTGGGATTCATTCCCATGGCGTTGTCGACCAGTCCCGGGGCTGAGGTTCAGCGCCCGCTGGCAACCGTGGTGATCGGCGGTCTGATCACCTCAACCCTGCTGACGTTGCTCGTGCTGCCGGCCATCTATCGCTGGTTCGACGGCGGGAAGGGAGCGGAAGAGGGAGCGATCCGGGGATAGCCCTCAGTGTAGGTTGCACATCGTCGCGGATGCCGTCGGCTCCCCTGTGGTCTGAACGGTCTATCCCCACTGTCCCAGGAAGACCAGCGGCGTCAAGAGGACCAGATCGGCCAGTTCACGCCGCTCTTCCACCCCAATACGCGGCGACGCGAAGTCGAGGGCAAGCAGGAGTCCCGCACTGACTGAGATGCTGCTGCCGAAGGGGACGGAAAGAGCGGAGAAAGTTGCAGCCGCAAGACCGGCCAGCAGGAGGGAGACCAGGTAGCCGGGCACCAGCCGAGTCGCCCGAGGATGATCCAGTGCGATCGAACTCTGGAGCGAGCCACGGTCGAGGCGGCTTTCCCACTTCGAGATGAGCCAGGCGTTGCCAAAAAGGAGGAGAAACGCTCCCAGAACGGGAACCTGAAAGGTCGTCCAGGGAGTGCGGCCGAGCGAGAAGGGAAATATGGAGGCTCCTGCGGCGAACAGCAGCGCGACCAGGAACTCTTTTGGTATTGCCAGTGGATTGCCGAGGACCCCGTGGACCAGCAGAAAGTAGCCCGCAACGGCCCCGCCGAGCACTACCCATTTGAGGAGGACCGGACTGGGTAACCATGCGACCGAAAGCAGGACCATGGCCAGGGTTGCGGAGGCGCAAATGAGGAGCAGTGGAGTGAAGTGACGCAGCGAAAAGAGTCTTCGAGATGCCGGGGTCTCGGAGGGTTGAAGCCGCGATGCATCGATGAGGCGGTCCGCCGTGTAGATGCACCAGACCGAGCCTCCCAGAATGAAGTAGTAGTGCCAGTCGAGCAGGACGCCGGTTTCGCGGGAGATCGCCCATTGCCACGCCACCGCAACCAGCGGGGCGTCCAGGCTGAACAGGTTCAGTCCCAGCAGCAGCCGCGAAACGGGATTCGTCGATTCCACCATCGGGACACTCTTAACACAGTGAGGCCGTTTGGTCTGGATTGGAATCAGCGGATCTGCCCAGGGCATCGACCGCCGCGATCCATTCTTCGTCGCCGACCTGGTGAAGATCGACGTGATGCATCGCATCGGAATTCCAGCCCTGGGACGTTGCCCTGACGAGTGCGGGTTCGATCATCTCTTCCCGCGTACGCGGTCGGGCTGATCTCGGTGATTCGGAAAGCATGGAGCTGATTCCCGTAAGTGGGGTCGCAGTCCTGGCCCATCCGGTAGAGGGTGCCGTCGATCTCGATAACGCGGCCACCGGGACGGGCGATGTCGGGATCGTCTTTGACGATCGGGCTGAGCGGATGCTCGGTCCATGGTCCCTTCAACTCAGGAGAGTAGAAAAGGCGAAGTGTCCGGTTTCCCTCCGGGGAAACGAACATCCACCATCGATCCTGAAAGTGAGCGAGCGAAGCGCTGATGAAGTGATCGCCGGAAATCAGGTCCCCTTCGTAGGTCCACTCGAGAGGAAAGTTGGTGGCGCGGTAGAGGCGAACCGAGGTCTCCGTGTGCGCTTCAGGGATCAGGTAGTAGTCATTCTCCCACTTGAAGACGTAGGGGTAGGAGAGCACAAAGGGCTCCTTGATGACCATCTGCCGGTACTTCCAGTGCAGCCCGTCCGGGCTTTCGGCCAACCCGATTCCCCCTTCGTCAGTTGCCCCGAACTTGACGGTGCAGAAGAGGTAATATCTGGAATCGGAAACATATAGAAAGGGATGGGCGACGATGTCTGCGTCGAAATCGGTCACATCCGACGCGGTCAGGACCGGATTGGTCACCCCTTCCGGCGTCGAGAGTTCGAACGGTGACGAGCCGGTGAGAATACCAACGGTCCAGGCATTGCGGTCCCGCTCGGGGGGAGCCGAATCGGTGTCAGGCTGTGATGCTGTGCTGCAGCCGAGCAACCCTGCCGCGACCAGCAGCGCGAGCGTCATGGTGACGATTCGTGGCATGAGGGATCCTCCTTGCCGAAACAGTAGCACCGACAAGAGGTTAAACCAAGGCCGTAACAGACAGTTTGAGCTGCGCCAGACGATTGTGAAGGTCCGCAATCTCCCGCTTTTCTCGCGAGCAATCCCCGTCGGAAGAACCGACGGAGCATGCTTGTGGGATTCGAGACCGGCAATCTGGTCTCAGGTTCTCCAGCGTCCGGTGCTGCCGCGTCGTTTCAGCCGTCGTTCAGAAAGGCGCTAATCGAGGACTGAAGGCAAACTGACGCCACAAGCCTCCAGGCCCTTTTCGGCTGCTGGGCTCCATCCGCGGTTGGCGAGGGGGCTTGCCGGACTTGGGTGGAGAATCCGGCCGATCTTTACGGCGAGCCCGTCGAGGGCCGAACGCGCTCTCCCTTCGGCAAATCCTCCGACTCCGATTACGAACGTCGGACTGAGCGTCAGCACCGTCTCTTTCAGTGCCTCGTCACAAAACGCAAACAGGGCGTCTCTTTCCAAACGCGGGAGCTTATCGGGAGTTCGGTTCCGGCCGCTTTCTTCGAGGAAAGCCAGGGGGCAGTAGTTGTATACGAAGAAGCGCCCGAAAAAGGCCTCGGGACTGCCGAACCGGTCCCTTGCCCAACCCCACAGGCGGGCTCCACTGACCTCGCTTCTCCCACACGAGAACCCTTCAATCGGCCTTCTGGGGTGGATCCTTTCGGGTTGTCGGATCGTCTCTTCGATCCCGAGCCAATCTCGCACCAGGCCGATCTCGCCGAAAGGCACTCCGGTCTGGACCATGCCCCAAGGGCCAGGGTTCATTCCCATAAGAATGACCTCTTTGGGGGGCTGTCCCCACTTCTCGAGATAGGCCAGGTGGGCGTCCCACGCGTACCGGAGCGGGTTGTAGACGGTGTCTACCGGCTTGCTGAACGCCAGGCCGTCTACCTGGTTGGACAGTCTTTCTGCGATTTCGACCAGTCTAATCATCGGGTAAGAGCTTTCAGAATAGACCCCCTGTGGAGTTACACAAAAGGCCGTCGTGGCTTATACGTAGTGGTACTCCCGTCTGTCTCAGGGTACTCTTGAAAACTTTAGCAACTGGAGTCGTCGATGAGAAGTGGAACTGCACTTGACTCATCGGCGGACCGACGCGAGCGAGAGGGCTTCTGGTTGCCGAACAGGATTTGAGGAGAATGACTGTGCCCGATGTCTATCGTCGCCTTGCCAAACGCCTGGATCGCCTCCCCCAGGGGTTCCCTTCCACTCCGGATGAGATCGAATTGAAGATCCTGCGCCGCATTTTCTCTCCCGAGGATGCGGAGGTTGCTCTGCGACTGCGCCCCTGGCCGCAACCCCCCGCACGAATTGCGCGCCGCCTGCGCCGCCCCGTCGAGGAAACGCGGGGAGTCCTGGAAGCGATGGCGTCGCGGGGCCAGATTTACTCCACCCTGCAGGACGGGGCTCAGCAGTACGGTTTGGCGCCCTGGGTCGTGGGCATTTACGAGTTTCAGGTGGATCATCTGGACGCCGAATTGGCGCGCCTTTTCGAGGCCTACTACCCATTCTTCGTCACTGGCGCCTGGAACCGGGGCCCGGCGCTGGCGCGGGTCATTCCGGCCCAATCCTCCATTCGGGCCGAACTCTCCGTGCTTCCCTATGAAGACCTTCGCCGGCGCGTTGCCGAAGCCCGGTCCTTCGTTGTCCGTGACTGCATCTGCCGGAAGGAACGCGGCATCGCCGGGGAACCCTGCCCGCATCCGCTCGAAACCTGCCTCCAGCTTTCCTGTCAGGAGGGTGCCTTCGACCGGTTCACCTACGCGGGACGGGTCATCGAACGTCGCGAGGCATTGGAGATCCTGGATCAGACCGAAGAGGCCGGCCTCGTCCACTCGACATACAACTTCCGGGAGGACCCGGTATTTGTGTGTAACTGCTGCTCCTGTTGCTGCGGCTTCTTGCGTGGAGTCAGGGATTTCGAGGCACCCTTCGTGCTTGCCCGCAGCAATTTTGTGGCTTCGGTGAATACGGAACGGTGCGCCGCTTGCGGCCGGTGTTCCGCGGACAGGTGTCCGATGGGAGCCATCCGGCTCGATGGGAAGGCGGCCCAAGTGGTCGCCGAGCGTTGCATCGGTTGCGGAGTCTGCACCTCGATCTGCAAGCGGGAGGCCTTGAGCCTGGTTCGGCGTCCAACTGCAGAACAACAAACGCCGGCCCGAGACATCGTGGACTGGAGCCTTGAGCGCTACGGAGAGCGGGGCGGCCCGCTGGTCCGGACCGGAGTCCGGCTCGTGCGGCGGATTCGGGGGTAACCGATCGTCCTTATCTCCAAACATCTGCCCCTCGAATTTATAGAGTCTGTCAAGAGCTGAACCTTTTCATCTCTGAGACCCTCTACACGAGCAGGAACTATGCGACAGCAAGCCTTTACTGCGGTTGTCCTGGTGGTCGGTTTCGTTGGGTGCGCGTCCTGGAAGTCCCGCCCCGTCGAAGATTGGACTGCCAGGGATGCAACAAGGGTCTTGCGTCAGTCTCCCTGGGTCACTTCGGAAGGGGTTCGTGTCCTGACTCGGCCGCGCGGGTCACCCAACGTCTGGTCCGGCCGCGAGTGGATTCGCTTCAGCTGGCTGGCCGAGCCGTTGCGGGCAGCCATTGACCGCCGGGAGGAAGTCCGTCCCGGGAGTTCTATTCGTTACTCATCAGCCAGTGGTGCCCGATCTGGATCGTTCTCCGCAATGTTGCAGGAGATGGAATTTCCGGTCCCGAATCCGATTCTAATCCTTGTAACCAGTGGGCTTCTTCCTGACCTGCTCGCCTCCGAAGGGGGGCCTCAAATGGAGCAGGCCTCTCTTCAGGTTGGAGACCGGGTTGTGCCGGCAATCAACGTTCTTTTCCAGGTCAACCGGGTGACTCATCGGAAGAGCCCGGACGGGGTGGCGGGCGCCACGGTCACGATTGAAAACCTCGGGCAGAATCCCGAAGGCGGGCAGGCGGTCGAAAAAATGGCCTGGTCTTACGTCGTCCCCGAGTTTCGGGACACCTTCACGGCAAATCATCCGACCCGTTCGATCCTGTTGATCTTCCCCCGTGAGATTGACGGCGAGCCCACGGTTACTCCCTCCGCGAAGGACGCCGTTGTCACCATCCCGCTGAAGGAGCGGTCACTGAAGACAACGTTCCACCCGAACAAGATGAAATTTCGAGGGCAATTCGAGTTCTGAGCCTTCGTCAACTCCCCCCCCTGCCGTCACTCCCGTAGAGGGTTTCAGCCACTCCACTTCCGACCTTGCCAGATTTTCCGGCGCAGCCGGAGGAGAGATCGAGTCCCAAGAAGAAAACCTCTTCGGTCAAGCAGGTGGTTCGGCATCGTGTATACACGATAACCCAGGCAAGTTGGGAGTCCAATTAACTTGGGGAAAACAAAAATGCCGGGGGACGGAATCGAACCGCCGACACGCGGATTTTCAGTCCACTGCTCTACCGACTGAGCTACCCCGGCATCAATGAAGGCTGTATTCTAGCCGGAATGAGTCCCGTGCGCAAGCGCGGTTGAGAGAGCTACAACGGAGGCAGCCAGCTTCTTTTTTAGTCTGTCCTTGGACTCCGATTGGTCCGACGCAAACCGTCTGTTGCTGAACCGCCCTTCCACAGGCTAACGTTGCACCCGGCCGCTCCCTGAGCCCCTCATCAGGGCCTCGACCTCGGACACCTTCACCCGGTTGGCATCACCAGGAATCGAGTGCTTCAGACAGGACGCGGCTGCGGCAAACTCGAGGGCCTTCTGGTCATCCTGATAGGTGAGCATCCCGTAAATCAACCCTCCGGCAAACGAGTCGCCTCCACCTACCCGGTCCACGATGTCGGTGATCGAGTAGCGCCGGCTCTTCAGAAACTTGTCGCCGGTGTGAAGGACTGCAGACCAGCCGTTATGATCGGCACTGTGGCTCTCGCGAAGGGTGATGGCCTGTTTCTTCAGGTTTGGAAAGTCGGCCATGACACGCTCCGCAATCCCTCGATAGCGATCCGAGTCGAGGGAGCCTCCTTCAACCTCGGCCTCGGTCCGGATCCCCAGGGACTTCTGGCAGTCTTCTTCGTTGGCTATCCCGACATCGACGCTCTCGACCAGATCTCTCATAACCTCCGGGGCAGACTTGCCCCACTTCCAGAGCTTCTTGCGAAAGTTGTAGTCGCACGAGATCGTGATCCCCCGGGCGCTGGCCGCGGAGACGGCTTCGCGGCACAGGGCAGCTGCACTGGCACTAATCGCCGGAGTAATCCCGGTGAAGTGGAACCAGTCCACGTCTTCGAAAATGTAGTCCCAGTCGAAATCTCCAGGCTGCGACTCGGCGATGGCCGATCCCGATCGATCGTACAGAACGGTGGAGGGGCGCTGATTAGCCCCGGTTTCCAGGAAGTAGATGCCGATCCGGTCGCCGCGGCGCAGAATGTGCCGGGTGTCAACACCCGAGCGCCGAAGTTCGGTAATGCAGGCATCTCCAATGGCATTTTGGGGCAGCGCGCTCACGAAGCGGACGTCAATTCCGTAGTGAGCCAGGGACTGGGCAACATTGGACTCGCCCCCTCCGAAGGTCGCCTCCAGCACCGGCGTCTGAAGCAGTCGTTCGAAGCCGGGAGACTTCAATCGCAGCATGATTTCGCCGAACGTCACCACTCTAGGCATGCAGCCCTCCCTCTCTCACTGTTCGAACCACCTCCAAAGCCTGGGAGGCTTCCTTCGCAATCAGGTCGAAACGCTTCTGCTTCAGCCACTCCTTCCTTGCGATCCAGGTCCCCGCACAGGCCAGGGTCTGCTTGAATTCCAGGTAGGCCGGGAGATTCTGCAGATTGACTCCTCCGGTAGGCAGGAAGCGAACCATCGACAGGGGGGCCGAGATTGCCTTCAGATAATTCAAGCCTCCCATCGCCTCTGCCGGGAAGAATTTCAGGACGGTCAATCCATGGTCCATGGCGGCCTCTATCTCGGAAGGCGTACAGACGCCGGGGAAGACCGTGAGCCCTTCCCCGAGACAGTAATCGACGACCTTCGGGTTGAAACCTGGTGACAGGATGAACTGGACTCCGAGCTCTTTTGCCTGTTTTGCCTGATCGATCTTGAGCACCGTCCCGGCACCCAGCAACAACTGGGGAAAGCGCCGGCCAAGTCGGTCGATTGCGGCGGCCGCAGCGGGGGTTCGAAAGGTTACTTCGGCACAGGGCATCCCGGCTTTCAGCAAGGCCTCGCCCAGGGGTTCCGCGTCATCGGGATCGTCGATCACAATGATCGGAAATACTCCCATTTCTTCCAATTTTTGAATAATGGTGTTGCTCATCGTGTAGACAGCCTTTGATCTGGTGGGTAACATGCTCGCCAAAACCTGAGGATTCTCAGATTACGTGATGAAGGAGGCAAATGAAAGAACAAATCTTCCCCAAGGACGGACCAGCCCCGGCCGGGCCATACTCCCCCGCCATTCGGGCAAACGGGTTCATTTTTGTATCCGGGCAGGGTCCCGTGGTTCTGGAAACCGGGCAACCGCTGCGAGGACCGATTGAAGACCAGGTCCACCGGACAATGCAGAATCTCCGACTGATTTTGGAATCAGCCGGCTCATCTCTGGAAAAGGTGGTAAAGACCACTATCTACCTTCGCGACCTGAACAACTTCCAGAAGATGAACGAAGTCTACGGGTCCTATTTTGAAGGTGTGCCACCCGCCCGGACTACAATTCAGGCGGCCGATCTCCCCATGAAGATCGATGTGGAAATCGAGGCAATCGCTCTCGAATAGATGGGCAAAAAATAAGGGGTGACGGGAAATGCCGCCACCCCGATCTATATGGAAACTGTCCGCCGTCAAATCCGGGGACAGGGCTGAAGCGATCAGCTGACTTTGACTTCCACCTTGCGCGGTGTCGCTTCCTCTTTCTTCGCTACGGTAACCGTGAGGACACCGTTCTTAAGACTCGCACCGATGTTCTCGGCATCAGCCGTCTCGGGAAGCGTGAAGCTCCGACTGAACTTGCCGAACCAGCGCTCCAGCCGAAGATTCCCTTCCTTCTCGCGCGTTTCGGAGACTTTCTCACCCGAAATCGTCAGCGTCCGATTCTCGACGCTGATGGAGAGGTTCTTCTGCTCCATACCCGGGACTTCGAATACGAACCGATATTCCTTTTCGGTCTCGGCGATGTCAACAGCGGGACTCCAGTCGTTCCGGCGAACTGGAGAGTCTTCAAAGAAACTGAAAAAAGAGTCATCAAAAATAGTATCAATATTGGAAGGAACCAGTGCTGGCCTCTTAAAAGGAACTAAGCTAAACATAGCAATTGCCTCCTTAGCATCTATTTAATTAAACCTTTCTAAAAATCCAATTCAATCGTGACTTAAACTTCTCAAAACTGTTCAATGTCACTATCTCTTATGTAAGATCGACTCGGTCCAATGTCAAGCTGATCCAAACTTTTTCCGCCGACTTGACCGCTCTCGAATTCCTGCATGAAGATTTCTTAAGACCGGGAAATCCGGCTGTCAAGGTTGCAGGTGTTATGATGCCGTAATGCCCTACCAGAAACCTTCCGTCTATCTGGACAACAACGCCACGACACCGGTAGCCGACGAAGTCTTCCAGGCCATGGCTCCGTTCTTCAGAGAACACTTTGGAAATGCGTCCTCGGTTCACGGCTTCGGGCAGTACGCCCGTTCGGCGGTGGAAAATGCCCGGGATCAGGTCGCCCGTTCGATCGGGGCCGCGCCCCGCGAAATGATCTTCACTTGCGGCGGTACCGAGGCCGACAATCTCGCAGTCGAGGGAGTCGCACGAGCCTTATCGGACCGGGGCCGGCACATCATCACCACCCGCATTGAACACCATGCCGTCCTGCGAACTTGTGAACGCCTGGCCGAGGAGGGATTCGAGGTCACCTACCTCGAACCGGACGCATCCGGCAGGGTCGATTCCGAAGCATTTCGGTCCGCGGTCCGGGAGGACACGATCCTGGCGTCCGTAATGTACGTCAACAACGAAACCGGGTCCGTTCAACCTCTCGCCGAAATCTCCGCACTGGCCCGGGAGAACGGGATCCTGGTTCACTCGGATGCTGTCCAGGCGATCGGGAAGATACCGGTCGATGTCAGTTCCCTGGGTGTGGACCTGCTTTCCCTTTCCGGGCACAAGTTTCATGGGCCGAAGGGTGTCGGGGCACTCTTTGTCCGCACCGGAACCCAAATCGAGCCGACCATGCTCGGCGGTGGCCAGGAGCGGGGACTGCGGGGCGGGACAGAGAATGTTGCCGGGATCGTAGGCCTGGGAATGGCTTGTGAAGAGGCAGCCGGCGCGCTCAATCGGATGGACTCTGCGGTACGCTCGCTGAGGGATCGTCTTGAAGCGTCTGTCCTCGAGACTATCCCATCGGCGAGAGTCAACGGGGAAGGAGCTGTCCGTGCGCCACACGTCACCAACATCAGCTTTTCTGGCCTCCAGGGAGAGTCGATCCTGGTCTCTCTCGATTTTCAGGGAGTGGCCGTCTCCACCGGCGCCGCCTGCGCTTCCGGTTCGGTCTCACCGTCGCACGTTCTTCTCGCGATGGGCCTGGAGGAGCCCCGAATCCAGAGTGCCATTCGATTCAGCCTCAGCCGACTGACTTCTGAGGCCGAGATCGACTACGCAATTGAGGCCGTTCGAGGGGCGATCACGCGAATGCAGAATGCTGGGAAGGGGTCAGTCCGTTCGTGAACTACAGTGAAAAGGTCCGGGAGTTGGTTGGCCAACTGCCGAACTCGGGCACCCTCGAAGACGCAACGCATGAGGCCTCAGTTGAGAACCCGATCTGCGGCGATCGAGTGACCCTCTTTCTACGGGTCGAGAACGGGCAGATTGCCGATTGCCGGTTCACCGCGGAAGGTTGTCCCGCCGCCCTTGCCGGCGCGGCGGGTTTGGCCGAAATGGTCCGCGGCATTCCGGTTCGCGATTGCGCTGCCCTCCGACCGGAAGATCTCCTGGAGTACCTGGGCGGCCTTCCCCCACACAAGCGGCACGGCGCTGACCTGGCGACCGATGCACTACACGCGGCGATCGCTACAAAGTAGGCGATACCAGTGAAACCTATTCCCCCTTGCCGCGTCTAATTAGGGTGTAGCGAAACAGGCTTCGTCCCGAGTTAAAAGCTCGGGTTTTTAATAGATGACAAGGAGAGGCAGGATCCTGCCTCTCCTTGTTCCCCTAGCCGAATTTGATCCCCTGTGCCAGTGGAAGATTGTCGGACCAGTTGACTGTGTTGGTCTGCCGCCGCATGTACGCTTTCCAGGCGTCGGAACCCGACTCCCGGCCGCCTCCCGTGTCCTTTTCGCCTCCGAACGCTCCACCGATCTCCGCACCGCTGGTGCCGAGGTTGACGTTGGCGATTCCGCAGTCCGAGCCACCCAGCGAAAGGAACCGCTCCGACTCCTGGAGGTTGGTAGTAAATATCGCACTGGACAGGCCCTGAGGAACTCCATTATGGATAGCGATCGCTTCCTCGATTGTTTCGTACTCGAGAACGTAAAGGATTGGGGCAAAGGTCTCTTCGCAGACCATGGGTGTCTGGCTGGGGACTCTGACGATCGTCGGTTCAACGAAACAGGCTCCGAGTTCGGGTAGCCTCCTCCCGCCGGTGAGAATCTCGCCGCCCTGCTTCCGAACTGCGTCCAGGGCGGCCATCATGTCTTCCACCGCACCTTCGTGAACGAGCGGGCCCATCAGGGTCGAAGATTCAACCGGATCCCCGATCGTCAACTGCTGATAGGCGAAGACCAGTTTGCGGCAGAATTCTTCGGAAATGCTCTTGTGAATGATCAGACGGCGGGTCGTCGTACAACGCTGCCCGGCGGTACCGACCGCCCCAAAGAGCACGGCGCGCAACGCAAGGTCAAGCCTGGCGTGAGGCGTGACGATAACAGCGTTGTTCCCCCCCAACTCGAGAATAGTGCGACCAAGGCGGCCGGTGACGGTCGAGGCCACATGCTTTCCGACACGAACGGAGCCCGTGAAGCTGATCAGCGAGACTCTGGGGTCCCCGAGCATCTTGTCGCCCACCTCATGCCGGTTGCCGACGATCAGGTTGAAGATGCCGTCCACACCATGGTCCCGGCAAACCCGGTTGGCCACGTTCTGGATGGCAATTGCGACGAGCGGAGTCGAATGCGAGGGCTTCCACAGCATGGTGTCTCCGGACACCGCAGCGATCGCAGAGTTCCAGGCCCAGACCGCGGCCGGAAAATTGAACGCGGTAATGATCCCGATCGCACCCAGAGGGTGCCACTGCTCGAACATCCGGTGAGCGGCCCGTTCCGACGGCATCGTCAGCCCATACAGCTGGCGTGACAGGCCGACGGCAAAATCACAGATATCGATCATCTCCTGAACTTCACCCACTCCCTCGGCCCTGATCTTGCCCATTTCAACGGCGATTAACTCCCCGAGAGGCTCCTGGACCTCACGAAGGGCATTTCCAAGGTCTCGAACCAGAAGGCCTCTTTTGGGCGCGGGAACGTTCTTCCAGGAGTGAAATGCCCGGACAGCCTTGTCGATGATCGAGTCGTACGAGGCCGCATCGCACTGGGTCACGCTGGCCAGGGGCTTTCCATTCGTGGGGTCGTACGAGACCAGTTCGCCACCGCTTACATCCAGCCACTGATCAAACCCCGTGCACGCCCCTCTGTTGACGTCCTGAATTTCCAGTTTTTTGAGCAGTGCTCGAACTCGTTCCTCTCTGTCTGCGGTCAAGTTCATGATTCTCCTCCGATGCTCGGACTAACGACGCGACATTTCGCAGATCAGCCGGAACTCCTCCGGCTTGACCGGTTGTACCGAAAGGCGACTGTTCTTCACCAGGACCATGTCCTGCAGGGCCGGTTCCTGTTTGATTTCTTCCAACGAGACGATGCGGTCGAACTTTTCACGGAAGGCAATGTCAACCATCAGCCAGCGCGGCTGCTCAGGGGTCGATTTCTCATCGAAGTAGGAACTGGAGGGATCCCAGGAAGTAAAATCCGGATAGGCCTCCTTGTCCACTACTGCAACCCCCACGACCCCGGTTGGGTCCGCGTTGCTGTGGTAGAAGAGGACCAAGTCTCCCTGCTTCATTCCATCCCGCATCAGGTTCCGGGCCTGGTAATTTCGGATTCCGTCCCAGTAGGTTCGATCTTCCCGTTCGAGATCATCGATCGAGTATACCGAGGGCTCGCTTTTTACCAGCCAGGATTGCTTCATTCCGGCAATCATATCAGAGCCAAACGGGACGCTCAGCAGCTAAGGGAGGCCCTCGACCGAGCATTTTCTGTGGCCGAAACCGCCGCCCCTGTGGTAAAAAGAAAAAGTAAGAAATCGTTCCTGTGAATGTTGCTGTCGACGGGTAGCTTCGACGAGGCACCCACCGCTCAGACGAGCCATTCATGCCTTCTCCGGGTCTAACACCGGTTGAATGGCGCAATTCTGGCAGCTTCAATCAGGGTTAAACGCTCATGCGACTGCGAACGCTCCAGATGAGTCTGCGCGGACCAGTTTGCCCGGAAGAAGGAAACCCGAAATGGAAGCTTTGTTCAAAAGGGAGAATGCCTATCAGGCGTTGACACTCTCAAACATCCGACGTTTTCCGGAATGGAACTGGCTGTCGTCTCAACTGCAGGAAGGGTTAACGGTGGTCGGCCAGGTGCTCCCATTTCGGACCAACACCTACGTCACGAGGAACTTGATCGATTGGTCAAACATCCCGGACGATCCCATCTTTCGTCTCGTGTTCCCCCACCCCGAAATGCTCTCCGAGGACGATTACGAATCGGTTCGGGAGACGTTGGTGGACGGGCAGGCCACGCCAGCAACCGGCCCGGTCGCCCGCGAGATTCAGAAGCGGCTCAATCCTCATCCCGCGGGCCAGTTCACCCACAACGTTCCGGTCGTGCAGGGACGACGACTCGAGGGAATTCAGCACAAGTATCGCGAGACGGTCCTCTTCTTCCCGGCCCAGGGACAGACCTGTCACGCTTTCTGTACGTACTGCTTCCGCTGGCCTCAGTTCATGAAGATGCCCGGCCTCAAGTTCCAGGCCAAGGACGCTTCTGAGTTGGTCGCCTACCTCAAGTCCCACCCGGAAGTGACCGACCTGCTTTTGACCGGCGGCGATCCAATGATCATGCGCAGTCAAGTGCTCCGACGATTCCTCGAACCGGTCCTGGATGCCAATCTCCCCAACCTGCAGTCGATCCGGATCGGCACCAAGTCGCTTTCCTACTGGCCCGATCGGTTCGTCTCGGATGCGGATGCGGAGGACCTCCTGCGACTTTTCGAAGAGATCGTGGCGACCAACCGTCACCTCGCTTTGATGGGCCATTTCAGTCACTTTAAAGAGCTCGAGCCCCCTCAGGTGAAGAAGGCCATCCGGCGCATCCGCAATACTGGCGCCGAAATTCGGGTCCAAGCCCCGTTGATTCAGCACGTCAACGACGACCCCGTCGTCTGGGAGAAGATGTGGCGCAATTCCGTTCGACTGGGAATGGTGCCGTACTACATGTTCGTCGAGCGGGACACCGGGCCGAAAGAGTACTTTCAGCTTCCCCTGCAACGAGCCCACCGGATCTACCGCGATGCGATCCAGAAGGTTTCGGGCCTGGCGAGAACGGTTCGAGGGCCATCGATGTCAGCCTTCGCGGGCAAGGTTCAGATTCTCGGTACCGCGCAGGTCGGCATGGACAAGGTCTTTGTGCTCCAGTTCCTGCAGGCGAGAGATCCGGCCTGGGTGGGACGTCCGTTCTTTGCCGATTTCAACCCGAAGGCCTACTGGCTCGATGACCTGCAGCCCGCATTTGGGAAGACCAAGTTCTTTTTCGAGCGGGAGGATCATCACTGGGCGGAGTCCACAGTCGCCTAGAGACAACTCCTGCCGAATCTGAGTGCGTGGCCGGCGTGATCCCGACCTGGTTCGCCCTGATACCGGGGTCGGGCCGCGGCGATCCCCAGACCAGCGGGAAAGTCCTTTGCTTACGCGCGGGCGGTAAACGAGTTCTTCGACGTCTCGTGTACAGTCACCGCAAGCAACCGTACGGTCGAAGGGAACTCCGATTCGAGGATGCGATAGAAGTCGAGGGCGAGCGCTTCACCCGTGGTGTGCGCGAAGTGATCACTGAGGTTGGCTCCTCTGAACGGTTCGAGAATCCGCAGAGAAACCAGGCGATCGAGTTCATCCACGCTGAAGACGACCCCGGACACGCCCTCGACCGGACCTTCCAGGGTAACGTCCACCAGGTATTCGTGACCGTGCAACCGGCTGCAGGCGCCGAAAACGGATTCGTTCTCGGTGGCCGACAATCCCGCCCCGGAAAGAGTGTGGAGAGCAGGAAGCCGGTATCGACGCGTGACGGAGACGTGTTCACCCATGAGCGGAATCAGTCCTCTCTACAATCGACCCAGAGATCGTCACCCTCGTACAGCCGGACCTGTTTCAGCCGCACCGAATCAGA
This sequence comes from uncultured Acidobacteriota bacterium, assembly GCA_963777605.1. Taxonomy (GTDB): domain Bacteria; phylum Acidobacteriota; class UBA6911; order RPQK01; family JAPXNP01; genus CAVZRV01. The sequence goes on along the minus strand of CAVZRV010000008.1, from coordinate 69,614 downwards.
CTCCAGCCGTTTCCGGATCTGCCGGAAACAGTAAAGCGTGATGTTCTCCGCGGTCGGGACTACTTCCTGGAAGTAGGGTATGTCGGCGTTGAGATAATGATGGTCGAGCGGTTCTACGACTTTCTTGACCAGCGCATCGACATCCTTCAGGTTGACCACCATCCCGGTCAGCGGGTCAACTTCCCCTTCGAGGTATACCTGGAGGATGAAATTGTGTCCGAAGCCGGCACTCGAGAACCGGGAACCGTATATTTCCCGATTTGCCTCTTCTCCATGGTCCGGAATGAAGTACCGGTGTCCGCTGCTGAATGAAACTTTCCTGCAGATCGTTACCTTCGCCATTTGGTAAGCCAGATTGTCCGTCCTCGCCCGTTCCGGTGTCAAATAGGCTGCCCCGCAAGCCGCCCGGATTAAAGGGTTGCCATTCCATTGAGGATAATCGAAAATGCTCTTGGCCCGCCCGGGTCGATCAAAACGGAGGATTCTCGCTGATATGGAAAACATCACTCGACGCAATTTTCTGGACAGATCGGCAAAGGCTTCTGCTGTGGCTGCCGGCCTCGGCGTCGTGTCAACCGGTTCGGCCGCAACTACCTCCCTGGGCAGCGCGAACGACAAGATTCACGTCGCGCTGATTGGCTCCGGGGGGATGGGACGGGGAGATCTGCGCGATTTTCTCCGCAACCCCGAGGTCGAGTGCCTGGCGATTGCCGACGTAGACACGGCCCAGTCAGCCGAGGGCGTGAAACTCGTCGAGGAAATGCGGGGGTCTCGCCCGGACACCGTTCAGGATTTCCGGAAAATCCTGGACCGGAAAGACATTGACGCGGTCATCGTCGCCACTCCCGACCACTGGCACGCGCTGCCAACCATCATGGCCTGTCAGTCCGGGAAAGACGTCTACTGTGAGAAGCCGCTGGCAACCTCGATTGAGGAGGGGCGCCGGATGGTCTCGGCGGCACGGAAGTACAATCGGGTCGTCCAGATCGGAACCCAGCAGCGGAGTTCGCAGCATTTCGGAGATGCCGTGGCTTACGTCCAGTCGGGCAGACTCGGAAAGATCCGCCAGGTCCGGGCGTGGGCTTACATTGACTGGAAAGGGGGCCTGGGCAACCCTCCCGACGGAACTCCTCCGGCGACGGTGGACTATGACATGTGGCTTGGGCCCGCCAGGAAACGCCCTTTCAACCCGGCTCGTTTCCACTTCACATTTCGCTGGTTCTGGGATTACTCGGGTGGTTTGATGACCGACTGGGGTGCACACATGGTCGATGTGGCGATGTGGGCGATGAAGGAAGACCCGGTTGGCGCCATGGCCATGGGCGGCAAGTACGCCTATCCGGACGACATCATGGAAACGCCCGACACTCAACAGTCGATTGTCGAGTTTCCCAGTTTCTCCCTGACCTGGGAACACATGCTCGGTTGTGGTGTTGGGCCCTGGCAGCGTGAACACGGGGTCGAGTTCCACGGGCAAAACGGCATCCTCGTGGTCGATCGTGGGGGCTGGGAAGTTCACTCGGAGACTGACTCTGACGGGAAGCCGCGGGTTTATCGAATGGAAGGAATGCCGAGGCGTGGCGGTTCCGGCGACTATCATTTCGAACACGTCAAGAACTTCCTGGATTGTCTCAGGACGAGGCAGCGACCGACCGCCGACGTCGAAATCGGACACAAGTCGGTAATCGCCTGCCACTTGGGGAATATCGCAGCCCGGTTGCGCACCCAGGTTCGTTGGGATCCGGTGACCGAGAAGATCACCGGGCACCCCGAAGCTGCGAATTACGTCGGCCGTGCTTATCGGGCGCCCTGGAAACTCCCGGAAATCTAGAGGGATCGGTGAGAAGATCACGTCGACTTGAGCTAATTGGTTGTGTTCTCCTGCTTTCGGCTGCGGGCTGTTCCGTCAAGACCGGCACGGGAGATTCGGCCTCGAAGGCGGTCCCCGTCCTGGGAACGATTGAGCGCCTGGACCCTGCCATCGATGAACTGTTGCCTCCCGACGCTGTCATTGAGAAGCTTGCCGACGGGTTTGACTGGTCGGAGGGGCCGGTCTGGGTCCCTTCCGACGAAGCGCTGCTGTTTTCCGATGTTCCCCAGAACGTCGTTTACCGCTGGAAACCGGGGGAAGGGGTCACCGAATTTCTCCGACCGTCCGGCTATACCGGTCCGGGGCAGCGCGAGCGGGAACCGGGTTCGAACGGCCTGGCGCTGGACCTGGAGGGACGCCTCTTGCTCTGCCAGCATGGCGACCGGCGGATTGCTCGTCTCGAGCCGGATCACCGCTTTACAACGGTTGTCGACCACTTCGAGGGCAAGCGTTTTAACAGCCCCAATGATCTGGTCGTCGATTCATCCGGTGCGATTTACTTCACCGATCCTCCTTATGGCCTGGGGGGGCTCAACGACAGCCCCGAAAAGGAATTGGACTTCAACGGGGTGTTTCGGGTTTCGCCCGGCGGAGAACTGGTGCTGTTGAGCAGAGACCTCACTTTTCCCAACGGCATTGCTCTGTCGCCCGATGAGTCACTCCTCTATGTGGCCGTGTCAGATCCCGAAAAGCCGGTCGTCATGCGGTTCCCGATTCAATCGGACGGCACACTGGGCGATGGAGAAGTCTTCTTCGACTTCAGTCCGTGGGCGCGTGACCAGCCCGGGCTTCCCGACGGGCTCAAGGTTGACATGAAGGGAAACGTTTTCACCACCGGGCCCGGTGGAATCCATGTCATCACTCCTCTGGGGAAGCGGCTGGCTCAATTCAAGACGGGAGTCGCAACGGCCAACTGCGGATGGGGTGACGATGGTTCGAGTCTTTACATCACTGCCGACGACGCCTTGTGTCGTGTTCGCCTGACCACCCCCGGCCTGGTCCGGTGGGGTCCGCGGTGGCAGTGATCCCGGTAAGGGTCGAAGCCGTTGATTACGCCGGCTGACCGGGCTCTTTCCCGGAGCTGCGACGATCGAGATCGGCCTCCGCCCCGAATCGCGCCGGCTGCTTGGGAATCGCCATTCCCGACTGAGATCGATGGATTATCATGAATAGACGGGCCTGCCATGCGTATAGGTTGAGCCAGCTGCCGAACAGGGGGAGACGATGTTAGATCCTGAGAGAATCCTTGGTGCATTAATCCGGCAGGGCATCGGATCGACTGGTCGGTCGAGAAGGTCCAGGCGGCGTTCCAGCGGTCTGGGCAGCCTGCTGACCCCGGGGATCAAAGGGGCGGCGGGGCTGGGCCTGATCGGTGTCGCCATCGCCGCATTCGATCATTTCACGGAGAAGAAGGCTCAACCCGTCCAGGGAATGTCCTCCGGTTTGACTCCTCCGCCCCAGGCGCCGGCAACTTCGGCTCCGACTGGAGTCCGACGGGCGACGCCTCCGCCGCCTCCTCCCGGTCCGGCCACACCCGCTCCGGCATCCGCGAACGTGGAGGAGACACGCCAGCACGCCGTACTGTTGATCCGGGCCATGATCGCTGCCGCCAATGCCGACGGCTTGATTGACAAGGCGGAGCGAAAGGCCATCATGGGGCGTCTTCTGGAAGGCGGCCTCGGCGACGATGATCGAAATTTTATCGAACGGGAACTTGCCGAACCCCCGGACATCGAGTCACTGATACCGGCGATCCGGTCGGCGAATCTCAATGAGCAGGCCTATGCGGTATCTCTCCTCGCCATCGAGGTCGACACCCCCTCTGAACGAGATTACATCAACTACTTAAGCCTCCAGCTCGGCATTGACGAGCGGACGGCAGAACAAGTGCATAGACAGTTGGGAATCGAAGCTGTCTGAAACTCTGAGGAGATCATCACAATGCCTGAATGGTTCTTAAGCTACGGTGGTCAGCAGGTTGGACCCTTAACCAAAGATGAGGCAATTCAGCGCGCCCGTCAGAATTCGAATGGATTTGCCTGGCGGGAAGGCTTTGCCGAATGGCTTCCTATTACCAAGGTGGCTGAACTCACTCCTTCTGCTTCGGTAGCGGCTCCTCCTCCACCAGTTTCGGGGCGCGCACATGAGATTGATTACAAGATCATCGGACACGAGATGCAGTTCGTCGAAATCGAGCTTGATCCGGGTGAGAGCGCGATCGCTGAAGCCGGTGCCATGATGTACAAGGATTCTACCGTCCAGCTGGAGACCATCTTCGGAGATGGTTCGTCGAGCGGTTCCGGTGGCGGTTTCATGGACAAGCTCATGGGCGCCGGCAAGCGGCTGCTGACGGGCGAGAGTCTCTTCATCACCGTTTTTACTCAGCGGGGTGCGGGAAAGGCTCATGTCGCGTTCGGCGCCCCCTATCCCGGAACCATCATCCCCGTGAACCTCGCCACCATCGGCGGAGAGATCATTTGCCAGAAGGACTCATTCCTCTGCGCCGCCAAGGGCGTCCAGATCGGGATTTACCTGCAGAAAAGGATCCTGACCGGGTTGTTCGGCGGGGAAGGCTTCATCATGGAGAGGCTGACGGGCGATGGATGGGTATTCGTCCACGCCGGAGGCACCGTGGTGGAACGGGATCTCGCTCCGGGCGAGGAATTCCATGTTGACACCGGCTGCGTCGTGGCTCTCCAGAACGGGGTGACCTTTGACATTCAGCAGGTCGGTGGCATCAAGTCGGCCCTGTTCGGCGGTGAGGGCCTCTTCTTTGCCCGCATTGTCGGCCCCGGGAAGGTCTGGCTGCAGTCCCTTCCGTTCTCCCGCATGGCCGGTCGGATGCTGCAAGCGGCCCCCCAGGGCGGCGGTAAACGGGTCGGAGAAGGGTCAATCCTGGGTGGCCTGGGAGATCTCATCGACGGGGACAACTAAGCTCGGCCACTACTTCGCGGGCGTCTCACCGGAACCAAATCTCCGGGGGTATGCCTCGGCGTGGACCTCCTTCGCGGCGGCGATCATCTCGGGGTAAGGCGTATCCGTCACGTCCACCAACCCGATGTTGTAGTTCTCTCCGTCGTAGGTTCGCCCTGTGACCGGCTCATCGAAGTATTGAAACCAGGCACATCCCACAAATGAGGGGTTGTCTACGACGCTGTGGATGTAGTCCCGGTACATTTCAGCCCGGGCGGTCTGGTTCGGAGTTGACACCAGTCCGGTGTGGAACATACCCCGGTCGACGGCGCCGAAGTGAAACTCCCCGATGATGCAGGGCTTGTGAAGCGCGTCCACGAAACCCCACTCCCCGGGATCGACGTGTGACCGATAGATGTTGAAGCTGACGACGTCACAGTACTCACCGGCGGCGGCGACCGCTTCAGGAGTGCGGAACGCGAACCGGCATCCCAGGTACAGATGGTTGGGATCGTGGCGCCTCTGGGCATCCCGGACCACTCGAAAGTACTGGGAGGAAAACGCTGACAGAAACTCCCTGAAATCCTCCCGCATCCGGCCTTCGAGGGGGCCCTCGACGGCGAGTGGTTGGGCGAGGAGCGCATCCCACGACGAAACCGGAATCCCCCAGGACTCGGCGAGCCGCTCAGCGGTTCGGTAGTGCTGTTTCAATTGCGAGACGAAGGCCTGCTTCGCGGGAGAGCTGGCATCGCCGGCGAGGGTTCCATAGACCAGTCCGAAATGCTGGCGGTCGGTACCGGCCGATCCCCAGGAAATCTCGTTATCTATGAAGTATCCGATGCACCAGGGATCATTCCGGTAGCGCCCCACCGTCTCGCGAACGCTCTGATCAACCGCGGCTGCAAACTTGGGATCGAACGGATCGTGCATCTTGCCCCAATAGTCCTGGCCGCTGGCCACGCGCGCGTAATCGCCGCGGAGATCGATTGTCGCCGTGTAGGGGACCCGGGAAAGGGCATAGAGGGCAGGGTCAGACCAGTTGGCAATCGTGTTGAACCCCCATGCCTGCAACCGGTCGAGCGACACGGAGCGCCAGCGGTCCACATAGTCGCGTCCGTACTTGCGTTCGAGGTTGGAGGTGTAGAAGTTGAAGGTTCGGCCGTGCTTGATCGGGCCATACAGGACCCGGTCCACCGACCCGAAATGGCGAGCCAATGGGTCCCCTTCAGCGGGAAGGGCTGTGAACATTCGCTCCCTGCCCTCAAGCAAAGTGGGACCGTCACTGAGAAGCAGGACATCGACCCCCAGCGAAAGAAAGAGATGCCCCGACGGGGTCACCAACCACCACTTCCCGTCGCGTTCCACGGTGCGAAAGAAGCCGGTTGCCTGTTCCTGTGGACCACCTGTCCAGCCGCCATACTCGTCGCGGTCGGGCAGTGTCGGCGCCGCCTGAATCTGGGCCGCTTCCGCGTCAAGCGCCCGTTCGAGATCGGAAACCTCCTTAACCTTGCCGGGCCAGTCCAATCCCGTGTACTGCCCGAAAGGATCAATGATTCCTTCATAGTTGCCAGGAGGAAGGAGCCGGATGTTGTCCAGAATCAGCTCCCGCGGTGCTTCACCGCCGAACCCCGAAATAGCCAGGCGAACCAGGTGCGACTCGTCAACCAGGCGCTCCATGGACAGGTAAGTCAGCGGCTCCACACCGGGAATCGACGGTGCCCCCCGCATCCCCTTTTCGGTGGAACCGTTGCTGCCGAACGGGAGGTAGACGCTGACCGAGCGGCCGGGTGAAATGGTTGTTCCACCACTCACGCTGTGGACCGCTTCAGTTGCCGCCGGGTCGTCATCAAGGCGGATCCGGAGGCCTACTTCATCACCGGTCGGATTGAATACGTCCACCGCCAGCCGGTCGAATCCGGTCCAGTTCCAACTCCCTTGCGCCGGCACGAACTCGATTTCCGGTTTATCGCCCCCTTCAGTCAACACCCGGATGGCACTGCTCCCGTCCGTAGCGTGCTCCGCGACCGCCGCGATCGTGCAGTTCCGCGCTTCGACCGCCTCGACCTCGGCGGCTGATTCAAAGGAATAGAGCGGTTTTCCTTTGTTGTCCGGAACCGGAGACACCTTACAGGAGAAGTTCGTCAGCACCAGCATAAGGAGGAAGAGGCTGGGAACGAGACTCCGCACACCAAATCTCGATGCGTGAAGACGTTTCATGATCGGAAGCATAGCAGTTCGAAAGAGAAAATTGAGCCCCGGCAGGAAATCTCCGGGAAGTGTGTTGTTTTTTCTGTCTATATGTGAATAATAGTCAACAACTCCAGCAACAACCGCCCACCTGTGTCGGCCGCAAAGGAGGCAAAAACGATGAGGAAAGTCCTGTTTTCCGTCATCCTGTCTGTGCTGTTAGTTCCAACGCTAATCGCCGAAAGAAATGGTCCGTTGAGAGGTTTCTCGATCAAGAAAATGGTTGATCTGGATCTCTTCGAATCCCCCCAGCAGGCGGTTCTGAGAATGAGGAACACGAATAAGTTCAAAGGCAAGTTCCTCAATGAATACACCATTACCGAACCGGGCCTGGCTCCACCGGAGGTGAACCGATTTACCTTCCCAGCGGGCGTACAGGTCGGGCCATTGCCGACAAACCAGGTAATCGGAGAATTCAAGTATGAGAGCATCCAGCGAGACATCACCAATTCCCTGTACTTCCTTTCGTGGTCTGAAACCGGGCCCACCTGGACACAAACCAGAACGGGATTCCCGAGCCCACCGAGCCACGACTGAATATTGCGGGGCAGACCGTGACCATCGATCAGGTCAGAGGCTTTTTGCCGACGATGCCGACTGGACGGTACAATTACGCCTTCTGGGAGGGGCTGAAAACGGGCGACGCTCCGATCCCGGTAGACATTTCCATCGACTGGGATGGGAACACCGAATCGGTCCGTAAGATCATCAACAACTCCTTCAATCTCCCCTATATTCCCACTGGCCTGATTGGGGACTACAGCGTCTCCAGCAAAGTCCAGATCACGAACACCGACTGCATCGACTGGCCTGTCACTCTCGATTTCCTCAACATTCAAACCGGGCAACCGGCCGCGGTCAAGATCGGCGACATGATCAAGCCCAGTCACGAATTCGTGATCCCGGCGGGAACGAGCAAGCAGATCGACGTGAAGAGCCCCGACGACACGATCGGGTTCTTCGGTGCTTCCGTGAGCGTTCCTTGGGGACTCGGAAACCCGAACCTCGACTTGAGTGTTCGTTACGACACCAGGGATCTCCAGGGCACCCTGAAGGGGAGCGCCGGGATCTCGGTCGGCCGGCCGGACACCTTCCATTCCATCTTCGTCGAGAAGGGGACGCAGATTGAAAGGGGGATAGCCATCGACAATAACACTGGGGTGGGGGTCTACATTCCCCAGATAATGAAGCCTCTCCAGCATGTTCCCATAAAGATGTTGTTCGTCAGTGATGACGACAAGTTCACCGGATTGGCAATCATCAATGGTGAACCGGGCCAGGCAACCGTAAAGTATGTCGGCGAGTATTTCGGGAATCCCGGCGGGAACAGTCCTCAAGCCAGTCAGACGTTGCCGGAGGAATTTCGGGGGACGTTGATGGTGACCGCTCCCTGTGATTTCGTTCTGTTTGCGCTCCAGACGGAAAACGGCTTTCAACAGTCAAGCCTGACCTCTAACGGAAGTCCGATGCAAAGATTTTAGTCCCCAAATCAAATCAGAAATCGTGGAACGTAGATGCTCCTAGGCGGTTGCTTCGCGGGCGTTTTCCAGATACTCGCGGAGTTCCCCGCAGGCAGTCCACTCGTGGATGGCATCATCGAACTCGAGTTCAAAGAACTTGCAGTTTGGGACGTGAATCTGTTCCCGGATCTCGGGAAACAGGGCGTGGACGATGACTCTCAGGATGAGGCTGTGAAAAACGATGGCGACTTCCTCGCCGTGACACCACCGCACGAAGCCTTCGATCGCCGTCAGGCCTCGGTGGAGGGCCTCACGCTTGGTTTCGCCATTCGGGAACGGGGTGTCGAGATCAAAGACGGATCTCAAGGGCTGAAGTCGAACGTCCCCATAGAATTCGATGACTTCATCTCGGGTCATCCCTTCCAGGTCGCCAATTTCGACTTCCCGAAGCTTGTCGGTGGTAAACACCGGGAGTCCGTGAGGCTCAGCGATGATCTCAGCAGTTTCCCGGGCTCGGCCCAGATCGCTGGCCAGAACGCCCTTGAGCTTCCGACCGCGAAGGGCCTCGGAGGCCGCCTGCGCCTGACTCCGACCTGCGCTGTTGAGGGGGATGTCGGTGTGACCCTGCCAACGCATCTCCGCGTTCCAGTCCGTCTCACCATGCCTCACAAACCAAACCGTTTTTCTCATCGAGTGTCCACTACTTCAGCAGAGGAGGCGCCTTCCATAGCACTTCAATCGGGAATTATATCGTTTTCTTTAGGAGGACGACGGCGCCACGGCATCAGCCGAACCTGTTGATGTAGACTGCGTTGGTTGCAATGATCCACGAATGGGGACTGCTGCTTCGGAGTGAGTTCAGAGGCTACGATTGGGCCAAAGCCAGGAAAGATCTGCTGGCCGGGTTGGCCGTAGCGGCGGTGGCGTTGCCGCTTGCGCTGGCGTTTGGAGTGGCCTCCGGGGCCGACGCCTCGGCCGGACTCGTCACGGCCATCGTAGCGGGTATCCTGATCGGGACTCTGGGCGGGGCCCCGTATCAGATCTCGGGACCAACCGGAGCGATGTCGGCGGTCCTGCTCGTCCTGGCCGCCCGCAACGGCATGGCCGGGGTCTGGATCGCCGGACTCATGGCCGGCGCTATGATGGTTCTCCTCGGCATCCTGAAGTTGGGGCGTGTCGTTTCGCTGATCCCTGCCCCGGTCATTTCCGGTTTCACCAGCGGGATCGCGCTCATCATCGCCCTCGGGCAACTCGACAACCTGCTCGGAGTGATGAGCCCACCGGCGGAAAATGTCATTCAGCGAATCCTCTTGCTGGTCAACAGTCACCCGGAACCCAATCCCCACGCCCTCATACTGTCGGTGGTGAGTGTCGTTCTGATGGTCGCCTGGCCCCGCCTCCCAATTTCCCGCTGGATTCCTTCATCGCTTGCGACGATCATTGCCGCCACCGGATTCGTCATGGTGTCCGGCTGGAACGTTGCGATCATCGGAGCGGTTCCGCGGTCGATCGTCCTCAGCAACCGCCTTTCGCTGGAAGCGCTCGTTCACGCTGATTATGCCGGACTGCTGGTCCCCGCAATGTCGATCGCCGCGCTGGGCACGATCGAGTCGCTGCTTTGCGGGGCCGTTGCTGGCAACATGACCGGGATCCGAATGCACAATGGTGTCGAACTGGTGGCTCAAGGCGTCGGGAACATGTTGATCCCCTTCTTCGGGGGGGTCCCTGCAACCGCCGCAATCGCCCGATCGAGCGTCAACGTGAAGAGCGGATCGGTGACCCGCCTCTCTTCCGTTTTCCACGGGCTGACGCTGCTGGCTTTCGCCCTGCTGTTTGCTCCCATCATCGGCCGCATACCGCTGGCGTCACTGGCCGGAGTTCTGGTAGTAACAGCATGGCGAATGAATGAGTGGCACGCCATTCGGTTCTATTTCAGCCGGCGCCTCAAACACGCCATCATTGCATTCGCCATAACTCTGGCGGCGACTGTCGTGCTCGACCTGACCCAGGCGATCGTGATCGGCTTTGGGATCAGCAGCCTGATCTTTATGGCTCAGATGAGCGACCTCCAGATCGCGCGCCAGTCGGTTGATCTGGCGAAACTGGCCGCTGCAGGCCACCGGTTCGTCCATCCCGAGCATCCGATTGGCGTCTACTACCTCAGCGGCCCACTGTTCTTCGCTGCCGCGCGCAAGCTCGTCGACCAGGTCCACGGCAGCGACGAGCCTTCCGCCACCGTCATCCTCTCGATGCGGGGAGTTCCCCTGGTGGATGCAACTGGAGTGGAAGTACTTCGGGAGATCCTCCGTCGTCAGAGCGCCGGGGGCGGCCGGCTTCTGCTGGCCTCTCTGCAGCCACGGGTGGAATCAGTCCTGGTGCGAACCGGCTTCCTGGAAGAACTTCGGCCCGACTCGGTCTTTTGGAGTGCTGATCGGGCTATCCTGTCGCTTGGCGGAGCACTGCCCGAATCCGAGGCCAGAGCCGAAATGCCCGCGTCGCCCCTGGTCTCAACGCTGGTGATTACTCCTCACGAGGATCGGACCGAACAGAAGCTGTGAATCCTCCGAACCCGCATCCCTTCACAGACCAGGAATTCCGATCCGGAGAGGATGGCTCTGACTGCCGACTTTATCTTCGACCGCCGGTGCCGAGTGCTGGATTGAAGGAATCGAGAATCTGCCCGGGCGCAGTCCCGGTTCAATCAACGGGGCGCACGCCCAGTCCTGGGGCCGGGGAGAGGGACACTCGACCGCCGATTACGGGGTGGCCTTCAAACGGATCATTCGACAGGTAGAGATTGCTGTCGAGGTCGGCGAAGTCGGCCAGAGGGCCGACCTGGGCCGCGGCGGCCAGTCCGCACGAGGATTCGACCATGCACCCGACCATCACGCTGAGCCCCCATTCGCGGGCGGCCGCAACCAGGTCGAGAGCGCTCAGAATTCCGCCGCACTTCATCAATTTCACGTTGATGCCGTGAAAGCCTGCCGACACTCTGGACAAGTCTCTCAGCGAGCACGCACTTTCGTCCGCCAGCAAAGGAATCGGGCTGCGTTCTTTGAGCCACGGCATCCGTTCATCAAGGGCCGCGGGAAGGGGCTGCTCGACGAATTCCACTCCTCGTTCCGCCAGCCACTCGATCTCGGCCAGAGCCCTCTCGGGAGACCCCCATCCCTCGTTCGCGTCCACCCGCAGCCGAATCTGGGTAGCCTGCCGGACGGCTCTGACGAGATCACGGTCGTGATCGGTCCCCAGCTTGATCTTCAGAACCCGGTAGTGCGGCGCAAGTTCGCGGGCTCTCTCGGCCATCGCCTCCGGTCTGTCGATTCCTACGGTAAAACTGGTCGGAGGCATCCGCATGGGATCGATGCCAAGCATTTCGAAGACCGGCTCGCCTCTCGCCCTGCCGGTCCAGTCAAGGACCGCCATGTCAAAGGCGGCCATTGCAGCATGCTGGTTCCGGAGGAATTGGCGGTGTGAATCAATAAACGTCCGGAAGGTCCCCGGACGAAGCTCACCCAACTCCCGGGGCAGCTGTTCAAGGGCTCCTGCGGCACTTTCCACCGTCTCCTGGTAGCGCAGGTTCGGAGCCGCCTCGCCGTATCCGACGATTCCTTCTTGCTCCAGCTCCAGCCTCAACGTTTCCCGGTAACTACTCGTTCCGCGCGCAATCGTAAACGGACGGATCAGTTCAAGTCTCTGCCGTTCAACATGCCATCTCATCGATTAACCCGGCTCAGCCTTCCCGCCTGATGATGAGGATCTTCCGCTCGGTCATTTCTTCGATGGCATAGCGGGCACCCTCTCGACCTGTTCCAGAATCTTTCACTCCACCGTAAGGCATGTGATCGGCACGAAATGTGGGCACGTCATTGACGACGACTCCGCCTACGTCGAGTGCCTCGAAGGCTTGGAAAATCTGATTGAAATCGGAAGTGAAAACGCCGGCCTGGAGTCCGAACCTCGAGTCATTTACCTTCTCGAGGGCCGACGGAAAATCGTCGTAGGGCTCGACCGTAACAACTGGGCCAAAGACCTCTTCACAGTTGACTCTCATCGCATCTCGCGTATTAGTCAGGACAGTCGGCCTCACAACCGCTCCATCACGAGTGCCGCCTGTCAGCAGGCTGGCCCCTCCCGAGACGGCTTCCGCGACCCACTGCTCTACCCGGTCGGCGTCGGCCAAACTGATCATTGGGCCCACGTCTGTGGTTTCGTCCAGCGGGTCCCCAGCCTTGAGCTTGCCCACCTCCTCTACGAATTTCTGGAGGAATTGATCGAAGACGCCCTTCTGGACGAAGATCCGCTGGACCGAAATGCAACTTTGTCCGGCGTAAGAGAATCCTCCGGCAGCACAGCGGGCGGCGGCATCTCCCAGATTTGCGTCGCCGTGAATCACTACGCCCGCATTGCCTCCCAGTTCAAGAGTCACCCGCCCGCGCGCTACCTTCCGTTTCAATCCCCAGCCGACTTCCGCGCTTCCCGTGAAAGTAACCAGGCCGAAGCGATCGGAAGCGGCCAGTTGGCCGGCTTCGCCACCCGAACAGGGCAGCACGGAAAGAGCGTTTTCGGGCAATCCAGACTCGTAGGCGATCCGCGCCAACATGAGGGAGCAGATCGGTGTCTTGGATGCCGGCTTCTGGACGATCGAATTCCCCGAAGCGATCGCGGGAGCGACTTTGTGGGCGACCAGGTTCAGTGGAAAATTGAATGGCGTTATCGCGAGGATCGTCCCCAGCGGAAAACGCCGGATCAGCCCCCAACGTCCTCGAGCAGCCGGGAAGAGATCGAGAGGGATCAACTCGGACTCGAGACGCTGCGCCTCTTCGGAGGCGTTCCTGAGATTGAAAACGCAGCGGTCCACTTCTACTGTGCCGGCTTTGACACGGTTTACCGGCCTCGAGTGCGAGCATGCGGACGAACTCAGCCGCCGCCGCTTCCACCTTTTCCGACATCGTCCGAAGAATCTTCGCGCGCTCGAAACTGGAGAGCCGTCGCATGGCCGCTGCAGCAGAACGAGTGCGTTCGACGGCCCGCTCGATCGACTCCTTCGAAGGCCGGTAGGTCTGGGCCACAATCTTGTCGGTATAGCAAGACCGAACGGCAAGGGAATCGCCTTCCTGGCAGGACTCGCCTCCACAAAAATAGCCAAGGGTAGGAATCTCGTGACTGGACATGTGCTCCTCCTCTTCCGGCAAAGCTCTTCCGCCGGGGCCCGCTGGGACGAAACGACATCAAGCCGATACCAGGCCGCCCGGTCTGCGCTGGGCGTTGAACTAACCGTCGGCGATCGCAGTCAACCGGGAAAAGCTCCGGACCCATCCTGAGTCTCGCCGATTGCGGACCGCATCAAACGAAGCCGGTCCCAACAGCCTCAGCGCTCTTCGCGCGTGCCCATCAGCGGGATGTTCAGCATCTGAAAAGTCGCGACCTGATCGCCCGTGCCAATCTCGAGTTGCCCGATCTTGTCGGCCAACTCCTCAAAGCTGTTGCAGTCCATCGGTTCGAGTATGAAGCGGTCCTTCCCAGCGTCAATTTCAACCCGACTGAGGGCATCAACCGTGGCAAAATCACCGATCAGGTCCATCCCGATGAATTCCCCTCCCCGCAACTTAAAGTAGGGGTTCACGTAGGGGCTGGTCGGGTCTCCCGAGTCGAACGAGAAATCCTCCACCTTCCGCTCGCCCCCCTTGTCGTCGGTGATCTTGACCTGGGACGGCTGGACCTCCCACTCACCGGACGAAAAGGCTATCGCGTTCAGGATCGGCGTCACCGAAGTTCGTTGACGTACAACCTCCAGGGTCCAGATGAAGTCGTAGTCAACAAATGCGTGACACAAAGACGGTTCGGCGGCAAGGGAAGGAGACACAACCAGGAGAAGAAGAATAGCGACAGTCAGGCCAACTCGAATGAGCAATTGTGCAACTCCATGAAGAATTCTAGCATGGCGAACGAGAGCTGCCGACCTAACGGACCTTGGCCCAGGCCAGATCAGCAAAGTACAGGTTGTTCTCCCTGGAACTCGAAACGAAAATCCCCAGTTGCGAGTTAATCTCGTGGAAGCCCTCCAGTTCGTCCTGAGGAGGCAGATCCGTCACCTGGAGTACCTGCGAGTGGCCCGCGAGTACGGAGGCTTCAAGGTCGAGCAGGCTGACGCGCCACTTCAGGCCTTCAACCTGATTCTGTACCAGCATGAGAGCACCTGCACGCTCATCCCAGTAGAGGCTCTGAACCCAGGGGCCGCATGAAAAGGAGTGGGCCAGGACTCCCTCATCACTCGTCCTGGAGGCCTGTGCCAGCTTCTCAGGGTCGTACAGCCGGACGACGTTGTCCTTGTCGCCATAGTCGGCGGTTGCGAGATACCACTTACCCTCGAAACGCACAAATTCGGGCCGGGTCCCGTTAACCGCAAGATCGTCTGCGATCGTTTTCAGGACAGCCCCGTCGAGGGTGCGGTACTTCTGGAGGGCATCCCAGTCGAGGTGGTAGATCGTACCCTGCCCATTCACGGTGTCTCCGAGCCAGGTGCCGAACCCTTTCTGCCAGGTCAATCCGGTGGGGTGCGAGATGGTGTCCTTCCCGTCCAGGGTCAGCATCATTTCGAGACCGGTGAAATCGAGGCTGCGGCCTCTCAATCGGTACTCTCGGATCATGCCTTCGGTGCGGTCCCCGTATATGTATACGCGGCCGTCCCTCCATTCCAACCCCTGGGCAGCTCCAACATCCGGGATCGTCACCGGCTGATCAAGAGTCAGTCCCATCAGGCTCTCTTCGGAGGTCTTCACGGCAGCCGGGGCCGACGATTCCTGCTCAGCAGTCTGCGTCGTGGTCTGGCAGCCGAACAGCGGCAACAACAGGATGAGGAAGAAGGCGGGACGATGAAATCTCAGGCAGTGTCTCATGTGAATCTCGCTTTTTCGCTGTGCCTCGGTGTCGAAGTTGGAACCGCCCACGATCTCACTCCCGGAGAGGAATCCCGAGCGGTTCCGACAAATATCGGGAATTGGCCACCTCAAGCCTTCAATGCAGGCATCTTCAGAAGCTTGGCGGCATTCTCGTAGTAGACCTTCTTCAAAATCGAGTCGGGCAGCTCAATCCCGTAGATCTTCCAACGTCCCTGGGGAGGCGTCGGTGCAGGCGCGTAGTCGAAGTACTCGTCATCGGTCTCCAGGAACCGGTAGTAGATATCGTAAAGCTCGTCCACGAATACCTGTTGAGGAGTTTCGTATCCACCCGGCACGGCATCGGTACCGAACATGACCCGATCCTGGAACTCATCGAAGAACTTCCGACTTCGCCGCGGCTGGCGCCCAAGTTCTCCAACCCGGGCAGCGATTTCGGTATGCATGTTGGGGTAGGTCCGCATACACTCCGAGACATAGTCCAGGTTCTCGGAATTCGCCACGTGAAGGGCCACGAAGGTGGTCTTCGGGTGCCGCTTGATAACTCGGAGGCGAGCTTCCTGGAGCTCGCGATCACTCGGGAAGTCCTTCCCGTGGAATGACCAGTCAGGGTGAGCATTCAGTTCCTCGAACCGCTCGTTGTAGCGATCAATCCCCAGGAAGAATGCCTCGGGGTCCGACGTGTGGATCGCGACGGGGAGCTTGTAGGCAGCAGCCACTTCCCACATTTCGTCGAAACGGGGGTCGTCAACCTTGACGAGCGGGCCCCGGTCTCCGTCCTCTCGGAGATAGAGCCCCAGCGTCTTCAGGACCTTCAAGCCACGTGCGCCCGCCTTTGCAGCCCGCTCGACATCGTCCGCGAGAATCCTGCTGTAGTTGGCCTCTTTGATGCGACCGTACCAGGGTTCCACGAAGACGGCGAAACGGTCGGGATGAGGGATCTGCCAGTAGGCCAGGCTCTCATCATATCCTTCCCCGGCACCCCCGGTCAGGTGGACCATGAGTTGGATCCCCTTCCGATCCATCAGATCGATGACCTTTTCGGGAGTGCTGAGTGGAGTGATGTTCCACTTGCCGTCTTTCCACCTCGACCACCCCAGGTGGGAATGGAAGTCAATCACTGGATACTTCGGACGAGGGACATAAGTCTCTTTAACGTGGAGCATGCTCTTCGGCTCGAAATCCACCAGCGAAAGCGGACAATCCTGCTCAGCCGATGCCGCGGACGAGGTGGAAGCGGTCGCCGCCGAAGCCGCTGACACCGGCGCAGCCAACACTTTCCTGGATCCGACCAGGCTGGTTCCCACGGCGGCCCCCGCAATTCCTGAAATAAGGTCTCTTCGATTCACTTTTTCGATCCTCCGTTACTTTGCCCCGCCATTGTCGGCGGCATTGTGCTCTTGCATCTCATTGTCCCCGGCCAGATCCAGACTGGTATCGGCGTTGAGGACCTCTATTCGGTCGATGTAGGAATCCACACCGTTCATTACGTATCGAAAACGGATCTTGTCACCGTTCAGGATCTTCTCTCCCGCGGCAGGATCCTTCAATTTGAAATCCATCGTCATCGCCTCCATCACCCCGGGAATCGTCTCATGCCTGATCCGCAGGGCCTGGCCCTCGAACGGCTTGCCGACAACCTCTCCGCGAACCGTGAAGGTCTTGCCGGATTCCGCCGGTTTTGAACAGGAAGCAACCGGGGTAAGACCCAACAGGAACATGGCGACAGCGATCTTTGCTGGTGTCATCCCCCCATTCTAATGTTTTCGTACAATATAGGAGAGATTGACGCCCGGAGAACGGCTCACCCCAGTATGATTGGTCGGCAATTCCACGGGACGTCATATCGGTGATGGAGTTCGACACTTTGCAGCTTTTCATCTGGATCAAGAATGTAGCTCCGGTTCTGCTTGCGCCTCTCGCACTTTCGCTCCTGTTTCTTTCCTGCGGGGCATCCTCCGCTTCCTCCGACGGAGTCCAGCATCTCACCGTCGAAGTCATCGCCGAATATCCCCATGATACCGGATCGTTTACCCAGGGGCTCGTCTGCGACGGTGATTACGTTTACGAAAGCACCGGACAGTACGGGCTTTCCAGGCTCCGCAAGGTCCGGTTGTCCGACGGGAAGGTCATCCGGGAAGTGCGTCTCTCACCCTACTTCTTCGGGGAAGGACTGACCTTCGACAGAAACCACCTGGTCCAGATCACCTGGCAGTCGGGCGTTGCCTTCATTTACGATCGCGCTTCCTTCAAGGAAGTCGGGCGGGTCAAGTACGACGGGGAAGGGTGGGGGCTCACCACCGACGGGAGCTGGCTCGTAATGAGCGATGGTTCCAGCTCGCTGACTTTTCGGGACCCGTCGACCTTCGCGGTCTGGCGACGACTCCCGGTGACGCTCGACGGGAAGCCGGTCGAGCTGCTCAACGAACTCGAGTTCCTGGAAGGTGAGATTTACGCCAACGTCTGGCATACCACAGACATTGTCAGGATCGACCCCTCTACTGGTGTGGTGAACGCGGTCATTGATGCATCCAGCCTTCCCTACCGGCCCAAGGCTGGGGAAGACGTTCTCAACGGGATCGCCTACGATCCGTCCCGGAAATCGTTCCTCCTCACCGGTAAACTGTGGCCGAGGATTTACGAAGTCCGGTTTAGATGAAATCCGGGCGGACTTTCTCCGTCTGTCCCGAACCCTGGCTTCTCCGGCCGATCCTGATACAATCCTGCGCAGCATTCCTTTCCCGCGCCCGAGACTTCGCTAACGGAGCCGATGATGAATGTTTTGTTCTTGTTGATCGTTTGTGCCCTTGCCTATTACGTCGCCTACCACACGTACGGTAAGTTCCTGGCGCGAAGGATCTTCCAACTCGATCCTGGGGCCACCGTCCCGTCGAGCGAATTCGAGGACGGAATCGACTATGTGCCGACCAGCAAGGGAATCGTCTTTGGACACCATTTCACGTCGATCGCCGGAACGGGACCAATCGTAGGACCTGCGATCGGCATCATCTGGGGTTGGCTTCCGGCAATCCTCTGGGTTGTGTTCGGGAGCATCTTCATGGGTGCCGTTCATGACCTCGGGACCCTGGTGGTCTCTCTTCGAAATCGCGGTCAGAGCATCTCCGAGGTTGCGGCCCGTTTCATCAACTCCCGGGTTCGCTTCATCTTCTTCGCGGTAGTTTTCCTGACCGTGCTGATCGTCATCGCTGTCTTTGGAGTTGTGATCGCAGCAGTGTTCACACTATTCCCCACGTCCGTCTTCCCGGTCTGGCTTCAAATCCCGATTGCAGTAATCCTGGGCAGAGCGGTTTACAACTGGGGATTTCGACAGGGACGGGCCACTCTTGTGGCCGTAGCTGCAATGTACGCAACGGTTTTGATCGGCAGTTGGATGCCGATCAAGCTGACCACGGTGGCCGGCCTTCCAGCCACGGGTTTCTGGGTGGCCGTGCTGCTCGGTTACTGCTGGATAGCCTCGACAATCTCGGTGAAGACGTTGCTCCAGCCCAGGGATTACATCAACGCGTGGCAATTGATGGTGGCAATGGGCCTCCTTGCCGCCGGAACGCTGGTGGCTTCACTGACCACAGACCTGTCGATGGCGGCGCCGGCCGTGAACCCGACTCCTCCGGCAAACACTCCGTCGATCTGGCCGGCCATGTTCGTGATCATTGCCTGCGGAGCGATCAGCGGATTTCACTCACTGGTGGCCTCAGGCACCAGCCCGAAGCAGCTGAGAAACGAGTCGGACAGCCTTCTGGTGGGCTACGGATCCATGCTCGTGGAAGGCTTGCTGGCCGTCATGGTGATTATCAGCATCGGTGCCGGCATTGGGATGGGCCTGCACCTGGCGGATGGCACCGTACTGCAGGGAGTGGGGGCCTGGAACCACTACTACGGAAGCTGGATCGGTGACAAGGGTCTCGCCGACAAGATTGCCCCGGTCATTCAGGGAGCTGCCAATCTCATGGCGACCACCGGAATACCAGCCAGCTTCGGGGTAACGGTGATGGGGGTTTTCATTGCCTCGTTTGCCGGCACATCTCTCGACACGGCCGTCCGGCTGCAGAGATACGTGGTAAGCGAACTGGCCAATGACATCGGCGTCCCACGGCTTTCCAACCGCTGGGCTGCTACCTCGTTTGCTGTCGTGACCGCGGCTGTGCTCGCCTTTGCCTCGGGAACCGATGGTACCGGTGCGATGCGCCTCTGGCCGCTTTTCGGCAGTGCCAACCAACTGCTGGCGGGGCTGGCACTCCTGGTTGTCACGCTGTATCTTCGCCATCAGGGTGGGCTCAAGTACCTGTTTACCGGCATCCCTTGCCTGTTCATGCTTGTCGTGACCAATTGGGCGATGGTCGAGAATGAATTGCGCTACATTACATCGGGAAACTGGCTACTGACCTCGATTGGTGGCCTGATCTTCGTTCTTGCCCTCTGGATGACCGTTGAAGCGGTAGTCGCATTCATCCAGGTTCCGCGCGTTGTTCCCAACCGGACTTCCGTACCAGCCTGAGGAGTCCCTGAGGCTCGGATCCTGCTACGCAGATTCGCCGTGGCATGGCTCCTCTGAGGAAGTCTCACCGGCCAGACCGTCCCAACCAGTCGCTGATCCCTGGCGTCCGGGTAGATCGTTGCGCCTCAATGCTTTATCCTTGGGGACTTCAATGCAATGAAGGGACGGGTAATGGGCAAGCGATGGGTCGTCGGGACGGTTTTCTGGATTCTGGTCCTGAGTGCGGGCAATTGCCTGGCGCGCAGCTTCGGAGAAGAATTCCTCAGGGAAAACTACGAAAAGCGGGAAGTCCGCATCACGATGCGGGATGGCGTCCAGCTCTTTACCGCCATTTACACTCCGCGCGACCGGCGCCAGGACTATCCCATCCTCCTCAAGCGAACTCCGTATGGGGTTGGCCCTTACGGTGAGTCACACTACCCGAACGTGTTGGGACCGAACCCCCTGTTCGACTTCGAGAAATTCATCTTCGTTCTGCAGGATGTCCGGGGAGCTTACATGTCCGAAGGACAGTTCGTGGACATGCGGCCTCAACTCAAGCAGCCGGTACCTGCAACCGCGGTTGACGAAAGCACCGACACCCGCGACACGATTGAGTGGCTGGTCAAGCATCTTCGGCACCATAACGGGAAGGTGGGGATGTGGGGGATCAGTTATCCCGGGTTCTACGCTGCCGCCGGCATGATCAACGCCCACCCGGCGCTGGCCGCAGTCTCGCCCCAGGCACCAATCGCCGACTGGTTCTACGATGATTTTCACCATCACGGGGCGTTCTTCCTGGCCCACGCATTCGGGTTCCTCTCCTCGTTCGGGATTCCTCGAGAGGGCCTGACCAAGGACTCCAACCCCCGGTTCGACTTCGGAACTCCTGACGGTTACGAGTTCTTCAAAGCGATGGGACCGCTCAAAAATGCCCAGAAACCCGACTACCTGGGCGGCCGCGTCCCGATTTGGACCGATATGACGGAGCACCCAAACTACGATGAATTCTGGCAGGCCCGGAACCTTCTTCCGCACCTGAAGCACGTAGCCCCGGCGGTAATGATCGTTGGAGGATGGTTCGATGCCGAAGATCTCTACGGCTCATTGAAGATCTATCGGAGTGTCGAGGGCAAGAACCCCTCGGTTTTCAACGTCATCGTCATGGGCCCGTGGTCTCACGGAGCATGGGCGAGGCAGGACGGAGAGAGACTCGGCAATGTCGATTTCGGGTCGCAGACCTCGGTCTACTTCAGGGAAAAGATCGAACTGCCGTTCTTCAAGTACTTTCTGAAAGGAGGGGAGGGCCCCGCCCTGCCGGAAGCCTCCATGTTCGAAACGGGGACCAACCGTTGGAGGACTTTCGATCACTGGCCGCCTTCGACCGTGTCGCAGCGCTCGATCTACCTGGGACCCGAGGGTTCTCTCTCAGAGAAAGCCCCGGTCGCAGACGGGTGGACGTACGACGAGTACGTCAGTGACCCAGCCAAGCCGGTCCCCTTCACCGAGGCCATCTCACCTTACATGACCACGGAATACATGACCGACGACCAGCGGTTTGCCGCTCGACGCCCCGACGTCCTCACCTACCAGACCCAGCCTCTCGAAGCAGACCTCACCCTGGCCGGGCCCATGACGGCCGATCTCTGGGTCTCCACTTCCGGGACCGCCTCCGACTGGGTCGTCAAGCTGATCGACGTTTTCCCCGAGGATTCCGAGGACTTCCCAAAGATGGCCAGTGATACTCACCTGGGGAACTTCCAGATGATGGTTCGAAGCGAAGTTCTCCGCGGTCGGTTTCGGAAGAGCCCCTCCAGTCCCGAACCATTTACGCCCGATCAACCGGCCCACCTTCAACTCGAACTGCTCGATGTCCTGCACACGTTCCGGAAGGGGCACCGCCTCATGGTCCAGGTCCAGAGCACCTGGTTCCCCCTGGTAGACATCAACCCGCAAAGCTACGTCGACAACATTTACAAGGCGTCAAACGGGGACTTCATTCCTGCGCGGCAGAGGATTTACCGTTCATCCGAGTTCCCCTCCCATCTGGTGGCGGGCATCCTTCCGCCCGCTTCGGAACGGTCGAAGTAGAGGTGGGGACGAAGACCCTGAACCGGGTTCCCTTGCCGGGCTCGCTCTCCAGTTCAAGGCGGGCTCCGATCCGCTCTGCCAGCGTCTGAACGATCGACAGCCCCAGTCCGGTACCGACGGCACCGGTAGCCTTGGCTTCACGAGTGCGATAGAAGCCTTCGAAGACCCGCTTCTGCTGGTCCTTCGGGATTCCAATCCCGGTGTCGGAGACTTCCACCCGGATGAAGCCTTCCCGGAAAGGCTCGGCAACGATCCCGACATGGCCCCCGGCCGGAGTGTACTTGACCGCGTTCTCGAGCAGATTCGAGAAGATCCGGTCCAGGTCCGCTGTCTCCACGCGAATCTCCAGGCCGGACTCGATTTTGCTGGAAAACTCGACCCCCTTGCCCTGAGCCATCTCGCGGGCAGATTCCACCGCACGCTGGAGGGCCTCATTGAGCTCAACCGGCTCGATTGCCTTGATTTCCCGGGGGCGCTGGGCCGCCGCCAGGTCGAGAAAGTCCCCAATGATGTCGAAGGCATCCTGAATTCGACGTTTCGACCGGTCCACCAGTTCCTGCTGCTTGGGGGTCAAGGGGCCGGCGTAGGGGAGAGCGTCGAGAGTCCCGTGGATCGCCGCCAGCGGGCTGCGAAGCTGGTGGTGAGTCATGCGGGCGAACCAGACTTTTTCGTCGTTGAGGTTCTTGAGCTCGGCGTAGGAACGGGCATTCTCAATCGCGACCGCTCCGAGGTTGGCCAGGTTGCGGAGGAACCGCTGTTCCAACTCACTGAACACGTGAGGTTCACCCGAGTAGACTCGAATCACTCCAAGCACGCGGCTCTTCGCCTCGACGGGAACCGAGAGCATCGAACGCAGGCCTTCCTTTCGTGCCTCCTCGCGGTATTGGAATCGGAGGTCTTCGGCTACCTCGAGCACCTGGATCGCCCCGCCCCGAAGTGCCTCCAGGTCGATCAGGCTTTTCGCTACTTCAACCGGGCCCTTGTTGAGATAGGCCTCGCTGAGACCGTAGGCTCCGCCGATGTAGAGGCGCGTCCCGGTCTTGTCGAAGAGACGGATGAAACACGCTCTCATGTTGAGGAGCTTGGCGGCATGCTCGGCGATGAGCACCAGTACTTCCTCGATGTTGAGCGTCGAATTGACGACCTTCCCCAGTTCGTGAAGGGCCTCCATCTCGTGGTAGGCGCGATCCAGCGCCTGTTGGGAAGCGAAAAGGGCATTTTCTTTTTCCCGCAGCTTCGCCGTAATGGAGGTCGCGAGGTAAGTGACAACGAGGAAGAAGACTGTGAGGATGAACCATCGCCAGAATCCGCTCAAGAACGGGTCAGCAGAATCAGCGTAAATTTTCTGGAGCGAGGAAGATACCGCCAGGCTGCCGCCCTCCAGCAGGGTCAGGACGACCAGGAGAAGACTGGCGGCAACAGTCAGGTAGTAGCACGATCGAGGGGACAGCAAAATGGCCCCAATGATCAGGTGAAAAGTGAAGGCAAGTGTAACCGGGCTCCGGATGCCCCCCGACAGATGAACAATGATGGCGAGGGCGATCCAGTCGAGGAGGATCTGCTCGTAGACGAACCGTTTCAGTGCCGCCTGGTCGTTCTCGATTCCGGATCGGAACTTCAGGAAGACCAGGTTGTAAAAGAGGACGACCAAGGCGGTGGCGTAAAGGGGAACGGTCGGCAGGTCGGGCACAAGGAGGGCATGCGCGATCCAGGTCCCTGCGAGGATACCCGCGGCCGCTACCCATCGCATTCCGATGAACCACGCGAGCCGTTCCTGTAGCTCCCGTTCCAAAGGAATCAGAACGGGAGTTCCTCCTCGTGAGATCATGGAGCTTCCCGTTTCCAGTCAGAAACCAGTCGTCTGAATCTAGTCTTTCAGCTTGGCTTTCAGCAGCGCGAGCAGAACTTCGGGATTTAGAGGTTTCTGGAAGACTCCGGTCAATCCCAGATCGCTGTAACTGACTGTGCCGTAAAGATTGTCTCCGGTCGAGCTGAGCATGTAAATAGGAGCTTGATTGCCCAGTGCTTTCAACTCCGTGACGAAATTGGTTCCGGCGTCGATTTCCTCCATCATCAGGTCCACGATGATCAGGTCCGGCGACGTCTCGTGGTATTTTTGAAGACCCGATTCCGCACTCGGCGCCGTCTCCACGGCGTACCCGTTTGCCTCCAGAACCACCCGGAGTGACTCCAGGATATCCGGATCATCGTCAATGCAGAGAATCACGTGTTGGCCGTTTCGCATATTGCACTCCGTATCAGCAGGGATGAGTCGGAGGGCTGTCGAATACCCTTGCGGACTCTTCAAACCTGCGACTTCCCAGGAGTTCGAGCACGAAGCCGACGGCGGCGTCCAGATTGGCTCGAGCACTGGGTGAAAGGGATTCACCGAAATCGTCGAACTCGTATCCACGGATGCCCAGAGTGTACCCCTGTGCTTTGGCGTCGAACAGCTCCCGGGCCAGCCCCATCAGGCTCTCGGGTTCAATGCTGTGAGTCGTGAAGGATGCCCCAAACTTGGGGTGTACCCGCCGGAAGGCGAACGGTTCGGGGCCGCTTACGGCCGCATCAACAAAAATCACGATCTCGTGATCTGCGATCTTCAAAGCGTGTTCGACGGAAAGCTGGTAATCGGTTTCGACAGTGACGCCGTCGGGTACCGACTGTTCGAGGGCCCGGGCGAAAACGGCCCCAATGGCGTCATCGAGACGGCTCGGATTACCGTAGCAGAGTACCAGCACTCCTTGGGGTGTCGTTCTCATCCCCGAACCTTCCTGTCGAGAAGACCCCCCTCCGGCGACCGCAATTCTATCGCCAGGGGCATCTGGCCCATGGCGTGAGTGGCACAGGAGAGGCAGGGATCATAGGCCCGAATCGCGACTTCGATATGATTCAGGAGACCTTCAGTGATCTCGGGCTTTCCAGAAAGATGATCCTCCGCGACCCGTTGGACGGCACGGTTCATGGGCTCGTTGTTGTTGGTTGTGGAGACGATCAGGTTTGCCTGTACGACCTGGTCGTCGGCATTCACCCGGTAGTGATGGAACAGGGTCCCTCGTGGCGCCTCGATGATACCCACCGCCTCTTCCCGTCGGCTTCCGGACACGACCAGGTCGTCTCCCTGCAAGTCGCCGTCGTTGAGGAGACGATTGATCATCTCGGCTGAGTGAAGCATCTCGATCATCCGGGCCCAGTGATAGGCCATCGTGACGTTACTCGGCTTCCCGTCGGCCGTTGACTTGAAGACTTCGCGGGCGGATTCGGCTTCGGGCGTGTCGAAGTAATCGCAATTGTTGACGCGAGGCAGCGGGCCGACCCGATACCACCCGAGCTCCGGTCCCAGCGACCGGATAAACGGGAACTTCATGTACGACCAGGAACGCACTTCTTCGGCGATGTACTTGTTGTACTTCTGGTTGTCCACATGGTCGAAGATACGGGTTCCCAACGCGTCGGTTGCGCGCAACCCGCCGTTGTAGATGTCGTAGGCACCGTCCGGCCGAACGATGGAGACGTGGTTGGAGGGGAAGGAGCCGAACGGGGCGAGCGTTTCGATGTGCTCGAGAGTGAAATCACGGGCCAGGTTCAAGGCTCCCCGCGACCAGTCGAGAATCTGGTCCATCCGGGCCAGGAATCGGTCTCGCTCTGCAATCGACAGGTTTTTGTTGATCCCCCCCGGAATTGCGCCGGTGCCATGGATCTTCTTCCCGGCGGTGGCCTGAATGATCTCCTGGCCGAACTGGCGCAACAACACACCCTGTCTTGCCAGTTCCGGGTACTTGCCGGCCACGGCGATAACGTTTCGCTGTCCCACTTCGGCGTCAAAACCGAAGAGGAGGTCGGGAGAAGACAGGTGAAAGAAGTGAAGCGCGTGGGACTGGAGAAACTGACCATGGTGCATGAGCAACCGCATCTTCAGAGCGGTCGGCGTCAGGTTTTCTCCGCCAACGATGCGATCCATCGCCTTGGCAGCAGCGAGATGGTGGCTGACTGGGCAGATCCCGCACAGCCTCTGGACGATAACGGGGACCTCCCAGTAGGGACGGCCCTGTATAAAACGTTCGAAACCCCGAAACTCGACGATGTGCAAACGCGCCTGTTTAACGCGGTTCTCCTCGTCCATCAAAATCGTTACTTTCCCATGTCCTTCGACACGGGTCACAGGTTCAATGACAATCCTGCGTGTTGAAGACGTCATATCACGCTCCCGTCTCAGTCGTACTTGATCAGCGCATACGGCAGCTCAAGCGGCTTGTTGTTGAGCAGGGCCGTCAGTGCTTCCCACAGAGTGTCGGCCGGAGGAGGACATCCGGGGATGAAATAGTCGATTTTCACCACCTCGTGGCAGGGGAAGACCTGGTTGAGAAGCAGTGGTATTTCCGGGTCGTTCGGCACCTTCCCCGAGGGGTTGTAAACCGTCGGCCCGTCCAGGTAGGCCTCGGCGAGGCACTCGTCGAGGGGCACCTGGTTCCGCATCGCCGGGATGCCTCCCATGATTGCGCAATCGCCCACGGAAATGAGTATGTCGCAGTGGCGCCGGAAGTCCTTCAGCACTTCGACGTTTTCCGAGTTGCAGCAGCCGCCCTCGATCAGTCCGACAAGGCAGCGGCCGTCAAACTTCTTGATGTCGTTGATGGGCGACTTCCCGAATTCCACGAGCTCCACCAGATCAAAGATTCGCTCGTCGATGTCGAGGAGCGACATGTGACAACCGAAGCAACCTGCCAATGAAGTTGTTGCGATTTTGCTCTTGGCCATCAGTCCTCCTCTAACCTCTCTCGGAACCAGAGGCCTCAATCTTCGAGCCGATCGGTTCCAGGTCATAAAGCCTGTCACCGATCGGAATCCGGTAACCCTGGTGCTTTTTCAGGATTGCGCCGACCGGGCAAACATCCACCGCACGATCAATCGCTTCGAGATCCGTCCCCTTCAGCCCGGCTGAAGAATTGACCGCGATGCGCTTCTCCTTACCCCGTCCCGCGAACTGAAACACGTTCTTGCCGTCCAGTTCACCGGACGCCCGGACGCAGCGTCCGCACAAAATGCAGCGGTTGCGATCCAGGAAGACACCGGGATGTCCGGCATCGAGTGCTCTTTTGGGAAACTGGTAGGGGTACTTGGGGGCCGTGATCCCAAAACGGTAGGCCAGAGCCTGAAGCTCACAATTTCCGCTCTTCTCGCAGAACATGCAGTAGTGGTTGCCTTCGACGAAAAGCATCTCAATGATGTCGATGCGCAACTGACGGACGGCCGCCGACTCGCTCTCCACCATGATCCCGTCGGCCACCGGCTGCGTGCACGAAGCCTGGGGGCGACCATTCACAAGAACAGTACAGACCCGGCAACTGCCGTGAGGAGTCAATTCGGGGTGAGCGCAGAGCCTCGGGATATACTTGCCCGCAGCCTCGGCAGCCTCCAGAATGGTCTGGCCGGCCGTCGCCTCAACGACCTCCCCGTCCAAAATAAACGTCACCGTATTGCTCACGTTCTACTCTCCTCAATGATCCAGGTGGACCGGACTACGCCCAGCGATTCCGGCGGCCTCTGTGACCGCATCCGCCAGAACGAATCCCGTCCGGAAACCTTCCTGTTCCACGATTCGGGACTCGTAAAGGTGGGGAAACCGCTCCAGGGTGGACAGCACCGGATTGGGAGACGTCTGCCCGAGCCCGCAACGGCTGGCTCTCTTCACCGTGCCGGCCAGAGATTTCAGGTAGTCGATGTCTCCGGTCTCAGCCCGATTCTCGATGAAGCGCTCGAAGCACTGACGCAGGAGCGAGTTCCCGACCCGGCAGGGTGTGCAGTAACCGCAGGATTCCTCTTCGAAAAAGGCCAGGAAGGAATCGACCACTTCCAGCAGGTCCCGCTCCCGTGAGAAGACCATCACCGAACCACCTGTCGCCAGGTCGTCATAACAGATCTTGCGCTTGAAATCGTCCGGGCCGACCATCTGCCCGCTGGGGCCTCCGACCTGGACGGCCTGGGCGTCTTCCCCTCCGACCATCCTGAGAACTTCGCCAAGGCTGACCCCGAAAGGAACTTCGTAGACTCCGGGCCGCCTGCAGTCTCCGGAGACACTCAGCAGCTTGGTTCCGGAACTCCCCTTTGAACCGAGTTGTGCAAACCAGGCGGACCCTTCCTGGATGATCCGGGAGACACAGCAAAAGGTCTCGACGTTGTTCACTGAAGTCGGGTGCCCCAGGTAGCCTTTCTGGGCGGGAAAGGGGGGACGATTCCGAGGATCACCCCGCTTCCCTTCGCAGGAGTTGAGAAGAGCGGTTTCCTCACCGCAGATGTAGGCGCCGGCACCCATCTGGATCCGGATATCAAAACTGAAGTCTTCCCGGCCCCAGACCTTTTCACCCAGCAAGCCCCGGTTACGCCGCTCCTGGAGCACAGCCTCCAGGAAGTCCTTCAGGTAAGCGTACTCACCTCTCAGGTAGAGGATGCCCTCCTGGGCGCCGATCGCGTATCCACCGATTGTCATGCCTTCAAAGAGCAGGTCGGGGCACTCGGTGAGGATGACCCGGTCCTTGAAGGTCCCCGGTTCCCCCTCGTCGGCGTTGCAGACGATGAACCGCTTCTCAGATTTGGCGGCCCGAGTGAACTCCCACTTCATGCCCGTCGGAAAGCCCGCTCCGCCCCGGCCTCGGAGTCGAGCCGTCTTGACGTTCCGGATCACTTCCGCCGGGCTCATCGCAAGCGCCTTTTCAAGGCCTTCTCCCAGTTCATGGGAAGCGAAGATGACCGGCCCACGCAATCGAATGTTATTCTCCACCATGGACGAAACCAGGTCACGGGCGTTATTGCCATCACCCAATTTCTTGACCAGTCGCTTCGGATCGGCGTGTTCCTTCAGCTCAGCCACGATCTCCCGGGCCCGGTCGCTCGAAAGTCGAGTCACGACGACGTCATTGATCAGCGCTGCGGGAGCCTGGTCGGACATCCCGATGCACGCCGTCTCTGTCAGCGATATCCGGCCGTCGGGAGTGGTCTCTCCCGTCCGAATCCCCAGCTCTTCTTCGAATGCCTCGACCACCTTCCGGGCTCCGGCCATCTCATCGATGATGTCGTTACAGACCCGGATGACAACATGACCGCCCGGTTCCTCGG
Organism: uncultured Acidobacteriota bacterium; assembly: GCA_963777605.1. Classification (GTDB taxonomy): domain Bacteria; phylum Acidobacteriota; class UBA6911; order RPQK01; family JAPXNP01; genus CAVZRV01. The sequence goes on along the minus strand of CAVZRV010000008.1, from coordinate 40,526 downwards.
TCAAAAAAGCGTAGAACGAAACCAGGCTCTCTACTTCAACCCGGCTCGTGTTCAGTCCTTCGGCCACCAGATCGATGGTTTCACTCGAGAACCAGCCGAAGCGCCGCTGCGCTTCCAGGGCAACATCCATCAGTCTGGTCCGATCGTTCCCGTGTCGCCGGCAAATTTCCTGGATTGCCGTTTTGAGATCTTTACTCATGGTTAACACCTGTCCTCACTCGCGACGTTCGAAACGAGCCCAACTCAGGAAGCTTGACCTCGCCAACTTCATTCAGTTCACATTTCGCTCAACAACAAGGCCTGCCACCTATCACAGACAAGCAATACATATGCCACCCAGCCTGAAGCGCTGGATCCGGAGGTCCGGCGAATCTCCGGTGCCTGTGTGAACCCACTGGGGACCTTGACTTGCGCTAAATAACCCATGAGTTCGGACATTGGCCCACGTCGCCCCGGATTCTTGACCGGGAGACAAAGCCTGTTAGTCTGCTCTTGCGCACTCGGGTCCACCGGGTGGAGCGGAGGGTGACTGATCTTGATCGCCTGGTTGATTCTGATCATTGGAATGAGTCCGGTATGTGGAGACGCCGGGGCCCGCCTCGCTAACCACCGCGGCATCGAACGGGCACAGGCACAGGATTTCCAAGGGGCCGCATCCGAGTTCAGAAAAGCTCTCCAGCTGGATCCGGCTTGTCCCGTCATCCAGGTCAACCTGGCGATTGCTTGCCTCAACTCGGGAGAACTGGAGGAATCGCAGGCTCAGTTGAACAGGCTTGGTACCGTGGCGCCTGACGACCCTTACGTGATCTACCTCTCGGGAGTGCTGCTGGTTCGCCGGGGCCGGGAAACTGAAGCTCGGGAGCCGTTTCAGAGGCTGCTTGACCTGGATCCATCCGATTCGGCCACCATGAGCCAATTGGGCCTGATAGAATTTCACGAGGGGAATCACGCCCGCGCCGCTCAACTCTTTCGAAATGCGATTGAGATCGATCCTGACAACACGGTGGCTCTTTATAACCTGGCTCGTCTCAGCATCATGGAGGGGAAGCGGGCAGAGGGAGACCGGTTGATCGAGCGGTTTCGAAACGTGAAACAGCGCCCCATCGATCGCCCTGTGGGCGGCATGGGAGAACCGGTTGTCGTTCCGGGCAAATACGCCCGATTGCGCAGTCTTGGAGAGGTCGAGCCCGGGTCCTGAATGCGGCTTCGCATCACAGCCTCGGTGCCGGTCAAGTGATCCTGATGCTGTGGATCAGGAGAAGAGGAGAGTCGCAACAATGAGCAACAAAGTGAATCGAAGGGACTTCATGGCGGCTACGGCGGCCGGGATTTGTGCGGCAGGAAGCCTGAGTGGCCAGGGGGCGATACCGAGGCGGACACTTGGCCGAACCGGCGGCCAGGTTTCGATCCTCGGCTTTGGCGGCGGCAGCCGCTTTCTCATGTACGAGGACGAGGATCGCGCGCTGGAGGTGCTCAACTGGGTCATCGACCACGGAGTGAATTATCTTGACACCGCCATGAGCTACGGTGACGGCCTCAGTGAAACCCGCTACGGGAAGGTGATGAAAACGCGCCGGAACGAGGTCTGGCTGACGACCAAGGTCAGTGAGCGGGGATATGACGCGGCCATGCGGGCCATTGAAGCCAGCCTGAAGCGACTCCAGACCGACCATGTCGATCTCCTCCACATCCACAGCCTCGAGAGGGCGGACGACCTGGCCGCGATCGAACGGCCCGACGGTGTCTTGCGGGCAATCTACCGGGCCCGGGACGAGAAGATGTGCCGGTTTGTCGGGATGACCTCGCACACCGACGCTGAGACCATGAAAACCGCGATTGAGCGACACGATCTGGACTGCGTTCAGATGGCGCTCAACGCGGCCACGAACACCGGGTTTTCGACCGGCTTCGAGCGGATCGCACTGCCCACGGCACGGCGAAAGGGACTCGGCATCCTGGCGATGAAGATCATGGGGCAGGAGCAGATCGTCGGAACGGGGCCCGGCAAGGCCTCGCCGCAGGACTTGCTGCACTACTCGATGAGTCTTCCGGTCGCCACCTGTGTCGTGGGAATGCCGAAGTTCGATTTCGTAAGAGAGAACATCGAGGTCGCGCGCAACTTCAGGCCCATCGACGAGGCGGCAAAGGAACGGATCCGCGGCCTGGTTGCCCCCTCAGCCATGGCGTTCGACCGGTTCCTCCGCAACCACCACGACGACGGCTGCTGCCGAGCCTGATCAAAGAAACTGCGAACCGGGAAGTCCGAAGTGCAAACGGGCATTACGCTTTGCTGCGAGCCAGCACCCAGACCATTCCGATCACGGTTGCCACCGCAATAATCAGCAGCACAAGAAACACTGCGATCGCGCCCCACTGCGGGGCTACCCAGGTGACCGGCTGATAGCTCGTGCTCAGAGTGACCGTGCGCATCGAGTCCCGAACCAGGACCATGGTGACCAGGGTAGCCAGCGTCGAGACAACCACCCAGGGAAACCAGCGGCCCGATTCTTTCGCGTGGGCGGCCAGGATTGCCAGGGGGATCGCCACCAGTCCGCCGATGAAACCGACCAGCAGGCTCACCGGGCCCACCAGGCCGCTCTTCATGAAGGCCAGCAGGACGGACTGGGGGAAAGAGAGAAGGAAGATCGTTCCGAGGACAAAGTTCACCGCGGTGGCGCCTGCGAAAACGTGCAACCCGTAGCGGAAGACGGCCTGACCCGTTTCACGATCCTGTCTCCTTTTCAGATTTCCCCAGAACGCCAGGGCGATTCCGGCGACCGCCAGGGCCCCCACAACCATGTGCAGGTAACGGGGAATCACCGTCGCATCATCCAGGTTCAGCCAGGTTCCGGCCGCGCTCTCCAGGTACTTGCCTGCGAAGACCTCGGGGCGGAGCATCAGGCTCATGTTGTTGGAAAACGTGAACGCCACCATCAGGGTGAACAGGGCGACGGCGGAAGCGATCAGGGTTCTGCTCCGCGCCTTGAAGCTGACCGTGTAGGCACCGTAATAGGCAAGGACCAGGAGATCGATCAGGGAGATCCAGAACCAACCCATCAGGATTGAACTGGTGTAGAGCAGCCGGCCGTAGAGGACCTGGACAAAGAGAAGTGGTGCCACTCCGAAGGTGACGGTGGCGGCAAAGGCAACAGGCATGCTCTTGCCCAACCAGTTGGCAATCGCCCGGTGGTGGTTCGCCCCGTCTTTGCGGCTCCTGATCCAGCTGATCGCCCCGAGCACCGATCCGCCCAGGACGAAATTCATTGGCAAAAGATGGAGAAAGAACGTCAGCAGCAGCAGGCTCCAGAACAGCCAGACAGGAGCGGCCAGGGGCAGGGTATCCGGCAACGGTATTCCAGCGTTGGTGATCACTGCTGGGCCTCCTCTTTCTGGCTTCCGCCGGTTACGAGTTCTTCGAGATAGTGGGCCAGCGCATCCTTCTGTTCATCGGTCCCCTCGAAAGGCGGCATGATCGGGTTGACTTCGGGTAACCGTGGTATCAGGACCAGGAAATCCTTGTAACGCTTCCCGGAGCCGACGACCCGCATCGGCCAGTCGGCATTGGGGCCGTGGCAGAAAGCGCAGTTGGCTTCGAAGAACCGCTGTCCCGGCGAAGCCGCAGGAGCAGACTCCAGCGTATCGGCCAGGCCGGCCAGGTAATTGGTCAGGTAACCACGCTCCTCAGTGGTCCCGACGAACGGTGGCATTCGCCTTCCCCGCCACGTTTTCAAACGGAGACCAGGATCATCCCAGGAGGTCGGGTTCCCGGCACTGTCCACAGGGAGGGCAAGTTTCTGAATAATGTTGTCAATCGCCTCCGGGGTCTTTCCGGCTACCAGGGGTTGAATCGCCAGGTGGCCATCCACGGTGTGGCAGGAAGTGCAAAGGAGCCGGAAGATCTCCTTTCCCCGGAGATCCCCACTACCAGGAGATTTTGCTTCCAACTCGGCCTGGGGCGGGCTCCAGCGAGCGACCGCCAAAACCCCCTTCTCGTTCAGGCTGGTGACCGAAAACGGGTCGGCTTGCGCAGGCGACACTCCTGCAGGCTCGGGGAGCCGGATTCCGTTCACGAACATGTAATGGCCGATCACGTACGGCTTCCTGAGATCCTCCCGAATCCACTCGAATCCTCCAAACGCGACCAGCCCCAGCAAGAAGAGGGGCATTACGATGGTCGGCCGGGCCAGGGAGGGGACCAGGCCAAGCAGCAGCGAACACAACGCGATAACAATGAAAGCCAGCGTCCCGAGGAAGACAGCGGTTACCGCGTACGGATACCCGGAGGTCGGTGCGCCGAACAGGGAAGACGAAACAACATCGAATAGGGACGGTCCTGCCGATCCCAGGACGTCTGCCACCGGCACTGCGGCCCCGGCTGCAGCGGAGAGGTACCAGATGAACGAAATGGGGAGGAGCACTCCTGCCGGTACCAGCCAGTAGAGCCCAGCCGCTTTGATGATCTTCAACCGGGTCTCTCGGTTGTGGAGGAAAGAAGCGGTCAAGAGCGCGTAGAGTCCCGCCAATCCCACGCAAATCAGGGTGCGGGTCACAAGAGACGGCCAGAAGGTGGGGTTGAAGAAGGCATCGAGCAGGTCCCTGGACTGGATCCAGCGTCCCGGCGTCAGCATGAAGGTCAGGATCCCGTTGATAATGAAGAGGCTCATCCAGGCGGCAATGAAGTAGATCCATCCCACCGTCAGGTGGGCTCGAGCCGAAAGCCGGTCCCATCCGTAGTAGTAAACCATTGCCGCGGCAATCTCGATCACGAAGAAGGTCCACTCACTCGCCCATCCCCAGACGAAGAACTGGATCAGCGTTGACGTTGCCTGGGGCTGAACAAGACCGATCGTGAACCAGATGCCGACGCCGGTCAGAGCGCCGAGGACGAGCGTCAACAGGAGAAAGAAGCGACTGTGGAGCCTGACATAGGCGAGAAGCGCCCCGTCCGATTCACGCCTTGCTCTGGTTTCGTACCAGACAAGAAAGAGTCCTCCCCCCACTGCAAAGTGGGAGATGAACACGTGAACGACCGCGATCACGGCGATAAAAAGGCCGGAAGCGGGCACCTCCCAGATTGGATAATTCATTGTTTCTTCCCCTCCCTGAAATCCCAAATCACGCGCCCCAGAAGCAGGAAAATGGGCCAACTGTGCCAGAAAAGGTCAAAGATATCGATCGGGCGGGTCAGCGTCCCGTTCGCCAGCATCCGGAGTTTCTCGACCAGGTGTGGCTCAGGGTAGAAGGGAGCAAGAGCAAAGAAGATGGCCAGGAGGATCAGGGTTCTGTAGGTCAGCAGTTGCTTCATGACCGGTGACGGATCGCGATCTGTCGGTTTCAGGACACAACAAGAATTGTTCGCCCTAATCTTGCCCTTTGCTTGAACCAAACTCCACCCGATGCGTCCACATATCCGGATTCTTGCAGAACTTTTTGTTAATCAATTTCGTTCTTGAGCGTTTGAGGATACAGAGACAGGAACAGAAAGCCGCTTTCAATTAGAAGAATTGGAAAGAGCCTATGAGCGTGAGAAGTAAAACCTATGGCCTCCTGGGATTTTTGGTTGCCTTTGCCATTGCCGGGTATCTCCTGATGCCCCTGCTCACCAGTGACGGTTCCGTCTCCCTCGCCGACTCTGCCCAATCGTCGCAACCCTCCAAGGAAGACAAGGAGAACTCGGTTGCCGTCGAACTCGCAGTAGCTCACAAGGGCGAAATCTCCGCTTCCGTTTCATCGACCGCCAATTTGAAGGCGAGACGAGAAGTCGCGCTGGCCTCGCAAACCGAAGGCGTGGTGCGTAACGTGCTCGTCGAGGAGGGTGACTTCGTTCAAAAGGGTCAGGCGCTTTGTCGGCTGGACGACACCGAGGCCCAGATCCGGCTCCAGTCCTCCCGGCAGAAACTCGCCCAGGCGAAACTCCAACTCGAGAAGGCCACCATTCTTCAGGACAAGTCCAATGTCCAACTGGCCAACACCCGCGAGGAGTACGAACGCTACCACAAGCTCTACGAGGAACGCCTCGTCAGTGAGCGGGAAGTCGCCCAGGTCAAGTACAAGCTCGACGAACTCGAGCACGACCTGAAAGTCTCCTCTTCCGAATCGCGTGAATTGCTCCACCGCGTTGACGAACTCAAGGCGGAAATCGAGCAATCGGAACTGGAAATTGCCAGAACGGTGATCGAGGCGCCTTTTGCCGGGTTCATCACGTCCCGGGAAATCGATCTCGGGCAGACGGTGCGGACCATTGAAACCCTGTTCAAGCTCGGTGATTTCTCCCCGCTGCAGGCGGAGGTCTTCCTGTCCGAGCGTGACGCCAGCCGAATCAACCCGGGACAGGTGACCACCGTCTTTTCCGGCGTCGAGTCCACGCTGGGCCTGCAGGGCCGGGTGGCCCGCATCAGCCCGGTGGTTGACCAGGCAACCGGAACGGTGAAGGTCACCATCGAACTTGCCGGCGACAACGATTTGTTCAAACCGGGTGGATTCGTCCGGGTGGACATCAGAACCGATACTCGCCAGGACCGGGTTCTCATCCCGAAGCGCGCGATCGTTGAAGAGGATGGGGACACATTCGTATTCGTGGCCTCGGAAGATACCGTTCGACGCGTGAACGTCGCTCTGGGTTACCAGGATGGAGGAGATGTCGAAGTCGTTGAGGGCGTTGCCCCAGGGGACTCGGTCGTCGTCGCCGGCCAGGGCGGACTCAAAGAAGGCAGCAAGATCCGACGGGTAGAGGGTACAACGGCTTGACTGCCATCTCCGTTGCGTTCCGACTGCCGTGACGCCAACTCCTGCAATCCAGAGCGAATAACCAGATAGAGGGCATCGCTGTCCTCGGCGGAGTCAACGATGAGCCTGATTAAAGCATCCATTCAGCGGCCGGTTACGGTATCCATGTTCGTGGTTGCCGTCATGCTTTTCGGGTTGGTCTCCCTGGATCGCCTTGCTTTGAATCTGCTTCCCGACATCTCCTACCCTTCGCTCACCATTCAGACCGACTATGAGGATGCGGCCCCCGAGGAAATCGAGGCCCTCCTGACCCAACCGATCGAGGAAGCAGTCGGTGTCGTCCCGGGTCTGACCAAGATGTACTCGGTGTCTCGGTCGGGGCAGTCCGAGGTCGTAATGGAGTTCGGCTGGGACACCGACATGGACATCTCGAGTCTCGAAGTCCGGGAGAAACTGGACTTTGTGAACCTCCCCCGGGATGCCGAGAAACCCGTCATCCTCCGCTTCGACCCCTCTCACGATCCCGTGATGCGGATCCGGATTTACGGGGATGAGAGCCTGGCCTCGCTTCGCTACCTGGCCGAGAAGGAGCTGAAGAAGTACCTCGAGGCAACCGACGGGGTCGCTGCCATCAAGGTGATCGGAGGGCTGGAAGAACAGATCCGCATCGAAGTCGATGAGAAGCGCCTCGCCGAACTGGGCATCCCCATCACCGAGGTCACCGAGGTCCTTCGCCAGGAGAACCTCAACCAGGCGACCGGAAGCCTGTACGACCAGGATGCCAACTACCTCGTCCGGATGCTGAACCAGTTCCAGAACGTCGATGAGATCCGGAACATCGTGATCCGCGATAACGGCGGCAAGAAGGTCGTACTTGGTGATGTCGCCCGCGCCTGGCGGGGAACCAGGGACCGGGAGATCATCGCCCGCCTCAAGGGACAGGAATCGGTCGAAATGGCGGTCTACAAGGAGGGAGACGCCAATACCGTCACTGTGGCCCGCTCGGTGATTCGCCAACTCGATTCCCTCAAGAAAAACAAGCGATTCCCCGAGGGAGTCGATTACGAGGTTGTCTCCAACCAGGCCGATTTCATCCAAAGCGCGGTTTCCAACGTTCTCTCGGCGGCCGTGCTGGGTGGACTGCTGGCGACGATCGTTCTCTTTGTGTTCCTCCGGGACCTGCGCAGCACCCTGACCATCGGCTTCTCCATCCCCATTTCGATCATGGCCACCTTTGCGCTCATGTACCAGACCGACATCAGCCTCAACATCATGTCACTGGGCGGTGTGGCTCTCGGGGTCGGAATGCTTGTGGACAACTCGATCGTCGTACTCGAAGCGATCGACCGTCACCGCAAGCAGGGAACCCAGCTCCGTCAAGCGGTCTATCTCGGTACGGTCGAAGTCAGCAAAGCGGTCACGGCTTCGACCCTGACCACGGTTGCGGTCTTCCTCCCCCTGATTTTCGTGGAGGGGATCGCCGGTCAACTCTTCAAAGACCAGGCCCTGACGATCACCTATTCGCTGTTGGCGTCCCTTTTGGTAGCACTGGCATTCATTCCCATGCTCCTGGCGCGAACCACCAGGACTCCGTCAACAGAACCCGTCCCCGCTGCCTCCCCAGCCGTTGCCGAGGCTCCGGCCGGCAGATTCCGCACCGTGGGGCGGTCCGTCTTCCTTGGGATCACCCGGTTTCTGCACTTTCTTTTCGTTGACGCCGCGACCGTGCTGGTGACCGACCTGCGCGGTCTCGTGCGCTTCGCCGGTCGCGGTCTGAACTGGGTCATTTCCCCGGCCCTGAATCGATTCGACCGGCTCTTCACCCGGCTCACGAACCTGTACCCGGCTGTGCTGGCGTGGTCATTGAACAACAAGGCGCTGGTATTTGCCCTTGCCATCGCGCTCGGCGTGACCGCGGTCGGCCTCTCCCGAAGACTCGGAGCGGAGTTGATCCCTCCTCTCACCCAGGGTGAGTTCTCGATTGAGATCAAGCTGCCGGAGGGCAGACCCCTCGGGCAAACCGACCAGGTGATGCAGGCCATCGAAAGCCGCGTCGCTGCTTTCCCCGAGATCGCTACGGTTTACTCGAGTGTCGGCGGAAGCACCGAGAACCAGTTCGCCCGCAATTCGGTTCGGGAGAACGAAGCCCAGCTTTACGTCGTTATGAAGGACAAGCAAGACCAGGTCACCGAGGCTGCCGTTATCGAGAAGATCCGCAGCGAACTCCACCAGTTTCCCGAGCTTCGCTACACCTTCGAACGACCGACTCTGTTCAGCTTCAGAACGCCCATAGAGGTCGAGATCTACTCCTACAACCTGCAGAATCTGCGCTCGGTCTCCAACCTGGTGAGTTCCGAGTTGGAACAGATCCCCGGCCTCAACGACATCAAGACAACCACTCAACTCGGTGATCCTGAAATCCATGTCATCTTCGATCGGGAAAAACTGGCCCGTCTCGGCCTGGAAGAGAACGTCATTGCCGGTGTCCTGCGCAACAAGATCCGCGGGGACGTGGCGAGCCGGTTCCGCGAGGACGACAAGCAGATCGACATCCTGGTTCGCGCCCAGGAGAGCGAGCGCCAGACCGTCGAGGACCTGAAGCACTTGACCATCAATTTGAGGCCAGCGGGTACCGGGTCCACTCTCGTGAGCCAGTCCGACACCGGAGAAGCGTCCGCGAATGCTCAGGCGGCATCTCCGGCAAACATCGTCCCCATCCGCATCGATTCGGTTGCCGAAGTTCGCCTGGACCGGGGACCGAGCGAGATCCGGAGGATTCGCGGCCAGCGTGCCGCCATCGTTTCCGCCAACCTGAGCGGGCGTGACCTGAGCACGACGTCGGAGGAAATTCGCGAAAGGCTTCGCGCCGTTCAGAGCCAGATCCCCGTCAATACGGTGGTCAACCTGGCCGGGCAGAACGAAGAATTGCAGTCCTCCTACCAGAGCCTGATCTTCGCCTTTTCCCTGGCGGTCTTTCTGGTCTACCTGGTGATGGCCTCTCAGTTCGAGTCGTTAATCCACCCTTTCGTGATCATGTTTTGCGTCCCGCTTGCCGTCATCGGGGTTGTGTTCTCGCTGTGGGCGACCGCCACCACCATCAACGTCATGGTCTTTCTGGGAGTGATCATCCTGGCCGGAATTGTCGTCAACAACGCGATTGTCCTGATCGACTACACCAACCAGCTTCGGGAAACGGGCATGCCCCGTCGCGAAGCCCTCCTCGAGGCCGGCAAGGTCCGCTTGCGGCCGATTCTGATGACGACGCTGACTACCGTTCTCGGGCTGATCCCCATGGCGTTGGGATGGGGCGAGGGAGCCGAGGTGCGGGCTCCGATGGCGATCACGGTGATGGGAGGACTGCTCTTTTCAACGGCGCTGACCCTGGTGTTCATTCCGGTCGTCTACGAACTGCTCGACCGGAAGGCCTACTCGGCGGAGCCGGTTTCCGAGTTCGGTGCAGGGACTGATGGCCCTCGGGTAATCCGCGAAGGTCTCCAGCCTTCGCTCGGAGAGTAACGGATGGTTGAAACTCATTCGGACAAGATCCAGTCAAGTGGCGGAGCCTTCCGGCTTTCCGAATTCTCCATCCGGTTCCCGGTCACGATCTGCATGATCCTGATTTCGTTTCTGCTGATGGGGATCGTGTCGATCTTCAAGATCCCCCTGGTGCTCTTCCCCAGCATCAATGCGCCGGTTGTCGTCGTGGTGGTGCCCTATCCCAACTCCACGCCCGAGCAGATCCAGGAAGCCATCACCAAGCCCCTCGAAGAAGCCCTGGGCACATTGCCTTACGTGGAGCGCGTGACATCCTGGTCCTCCTCCGACCAGGCCATGATTCAGCTCCGCCTCCCGTGGGACAAGGACGCAGACATGCTCCGCTCCGAGGCGCGTGAACTGGTCGAACAGGCCCGCAAGGACCTGCCAGACGACGTCGATCGAATTCTGGTTCAAAACTTCAACACGAATGACATCCCGATCATCGAGGGTCGGATCTCCTCCCAGAAGGACCTCCGGGGAGCCTACGATCTGCTCGAAGCACGGATCAAGAAACCATTGGAGGCCGTTCCCGGCGTGGCCGACGTCAGCATCGGGGGGGTCGATCCGAAAGAAATCGACATCTTCCTGAGACTGGATGCGATCAAGCGCTATGCGGTCGATGTCGATGCCCTTTTCCGTCGCCTGGACAGCACCAACCTCAACATGACCCTGGGCAAGTTGAACGATTCGGGGAGTCGATACCGCGTCATGAGCCGGGGAACCGTCGCCAACCTCGACGACCTGCGCCGCTTCCCGGTAAACGAGCGCGGCCTTACCCTCGGAGAAATCGCGACGGTCATCATGCGGGAACCTCCTCCGACCACGGGTCGTCACCTGAACGGAGAATTCGCCATCGCGCTCGAGATCCAGAAGTCTTCCGATGCCAACACGGTAGAGACGGTCAACCGTGTCCTGGCCAAGATCGAGGAGCTCAACGACGACCCGGTCCTGGAAGGAACCAACGTTCTGGTCTGGCACAACGCCGGAGAGGAGATCACCAAGTCGCTGTCGGGCCTCCTCAATGCCGGCTTGGTGGGTGCGCTGCTGGCCGTTCTCATCCTCTTCTTCTTCCTGCGGCGAATCGGGGCCACGCTGCTCATCGGAACCGCCATCCCATTCTCGGTGATCTCCGCCATCGGTTTCCTCTATCTCCTGGGCTACTCCCTCAATGTGCTTTCGATGATGGGACTGATGCTTGCCACCGGGATGCTCGTCGATAACGCCGTCGTCGTTCTCGAGTCGATCTACCAGCGACTCGAGAAAGGTGAGGACCGGGTCACCGCCTCGTGCAAGGGAACCCAGGAAGTCATCACGGCGGTGATCGCTGCGACACTTACGTCGATCATTATCTTCGTGCCTTTGGTCTTCGGGCAGAAGACCGACCTGACGATCTTCCTCGGTCAGACCGGTGTGGCGATCATCATCACCCTCCTCTGCTCCCTCTTCATCTCGCTGACCCTGATTCCCATGGGGGCGGGGAAGTTCCTCAGTCCGAAACCCTCGGAAAGGGCCGACCGGATGGCGAGAAACGCCATGGAATTCGCTCTCCGTCTTCGGCCGAGGCGGTTTGCAAAAGGTCCCCGTCGAACCATCGTGGACCGCTACCTGGCGACCATGTCCTGGACGCTGAAACACCGCTACGCAGTCGGCCTCCTGGTTGTGCCCGTTGTGGTTGCCGCCTCTTTCTACGTGCTGATGCAGTTGCCCGACACTTCCGCGGATGCGGAAGACCTCAATGACCTGCAGGTTCAGTACGAATTCACGGAGAACTACCACTACGCCAAGATCGAGTCCGATTTTGTAACCCCCGTCGAGAACTTCCTGCTTTCCAACCGCGACCAGTTAAAGATCAAGGACGTCTACAGCTTCTACGGCAACAATGAAGCCATGACCCGGATCTACTTCGACGAAAAGAAACTGCAGATGGAGAATCTCAAGGAAATCCGGGCGGAAATCGGGAAGGAACTCCCGGTAATCCCGGGTGCCCAGATTCGCCTGGGGGGCCAGGAGGGAGAGGAAAGCCGAAACTGGATTGGGGTCAGCCTGTATGGTGAAGACGCCGGCCGGTTGATGGATCTGGCACGGGACGCGCGCAAGCGCATGCGGGCCACCGGGAAATTCGCCGAGATCGAGACTGCGCTCGACAGCGGCGAGCAGGAGGTCCAACTCGTGCTCGATCGGCAGAAGGCCCGCCGTTACAACGTCTCCCCGCAATCGGTGGCGGGAATCCTGGGAATCGTCTTGCGCGGCCGGGAAATTCGCGGTTACCAGACCGCCGATGGAGAAATGGACATCTGGGTCAAACTGCAACCCGGCGACCGCGAGGATCTTGGAGACCTGGAATCGATCGTGGTCGGCGGAGGGCCGAACGGGGAACAGGTTCCGCTCTCCCAGGTTGCCGATCTGAGGATTGTCCGGACCCCGGGCAGTATCGAGAGGGAAGACCGCCGGACCTACACGAATCTTTGGTGCAACTATTCCGGGGAGCAGAAAGACGACGGCAAGAAGGTGGTCGAGGAAGTCATGGACTCGATGAGTTTCCCGGACGGCTACAACTGGACCTTCGGATTCTGGACCCTGCGCGAGGGGAAGGAAGACCAGGAGTTCCTGTTCAACATCCTGCTGGCACTCTTCATGGTCTACTTCGTCATGGCTTCCCTGTTCGAATCGCTGGCCCATCCGTTTTCGATCATGATCTCGCTCCTGTTCGCTTTTGTCGGCGTGGCGTGGTTCCTGTTGATTACCGGTACTCCCTTCAACATCATGGCCCAGATTGGGATCCTGATTCTGATTGGAATCGTGGTCAATAACGGAATCGTGCTCATCGACCACATCAACAACCTGCGCAGGGAAGGACTATCGCGGTCCGAAGCGATCCACGGGGGCTGCCGCGAGCGCTTCCGGCCCATCATCATGACGGCTGCAACCACAGTGTTTGGACTGATCCCGCTGGCCGTCGGGGACAGTTCCCTCTTCGACCTGCGCTACTTCCCGATGGCGCGAACCCTGATGGGCGGATTGATTGCCTCGACCGTCCTGACCCTGGTGGTTCTGCCGACGTACTACACCCTGGTCGATGATCTGTCGGAAGGTCTTAAGCGCCTCTGGCTGTCAAGCCGCCCCCAAAAAGCCGAGGAGGTGCCACAAGTGCCTGCCCGGGCCGAGGCAGGTAATCCAGGCTAGTAGTCCAGGCGTGCAGAGTAATCCTGGCAGCCTTGCCAGGAATGTCCGCCGGGCGCAGTGTAATCCTGGCAGCCCTGCCAGGAATGTCAGCCAGGCATCCCTGCCTGGCATCTCCCCTCGCCCTCCCCGCCGCGGTGCTGGCAGCCCGGCGGACCTGTCAGGCTGGCAGCCTGGATTACTCTGCAACCCTCCGGACATCGCAGGCTGGCAGCCCGGACTACGCCGGTGCTCCCTCGTAGATACCGCTGGGTCGGACGTAATTAGGAGGTATGCAGCAGCACATCGGTATTTTCCGCCCGTTCGACCCAGATCATCCCATTGAGAAAACCCGGCGGAAGCTCCCCCACTGGACGCAACCCGGGGCCTCCTACTTTGTGACGATTCGAACCTGGGACTCGCTCCCATCCACACTGATCAAAGCCCTGAATATTGAGAAGGAAGCATGGCTGGCGCACCATCCAAAACCCTGGAGCGGTCACGAGAAGCGTTACTACTACCGGCAGTTTCACGATCAGATTGAGCGCTGGCTGGATGCCGGATATGGCAGGGGACATCTGAAAAGACCCGAATTGGCCGAGATCGTCGAAGAGGCACTCACCCGATTTGACGGCGATCGCTACAGCCTCGACAAGTATGTGGTCATGCCCACCCACTTCCACGCCATCGTCCTGCCGCAAACACTCACTCTGGGCCAGATTCTTCACAGTTGGAATTCTTACACTTCCAACAAGCTCAACCGGGAATTAAAAAGGAGTGGCCGCTTCTGGATGGACGAGTCTTACGACCACCTGATCCGCAGCACGAAGAGCTTCCGACATTTCCGGGATTACATCGAGCAGAACCCGCAAAAAGCGCATCTCCGAAAAGGTGAATACATCCTCGGCACCGGGACCGGCATTCTGCTCCCCAAGGTGGAAAAGTAATCCAGGCGTCCTTACCGAGCCGGACCGGGCGCAGTGTAATCCTGGCAGCCTTGCCAGGAATGTCCGCCGGGCAGCCTGCCCGGCGAGACACCAGCATCCTGCCGGCCCGAAAGTACTCCTGGCAGCCCTGCCAGGAATGTCAGCCAGGCATCCCTGCCTGGCATCTCCCCTCGCCCTCCCCGCCGCGGTGCTGGCAGCCCGGCGGACCTGTCAGGCTGGCAGCCTGGATTACTCTGCAACCCTCCGGACAAACCAGGCTGGCAGCCCGGACTACTTTGCAGCTATTCGACAATTGTCCCGTAAGAGTTGAAAATCGGAGAAATGAGATACAACGCCGATCTCCGCCGCGAGTACGAAAGCACACCCCTTCGACGGAGCGATCTTCGCTTCGATCCGATCGACCAGTTTCGGGAGTGGTTCGAAAAGGCCCTGGAACTCGCGCCGACGGAGGCCAACGCCATGACGGTCGCTACAGCGACTCCCGACGGGGTGCCTTCGGCGAGGATCGTACTGCTCAAGCAATACGACGCCGATGGATTCGTCTTCTTCACCAACTTTGAAAGTCGCAAGGGCCAGGAACTGGAAGGCAACCCCCACGCGGCGCTCGTGTTCTACTGGCCTAATTTCAACCGACAGGTTCGAATCGAAGGCACTGTCAGCCGGGTGAGGGTGGGCATGGCGGACCGGTACTTCGGCTCCCGGCCGAGACGGAGTTGCCTGTCCGCGTTGATTTCGCGGCAGAGCGCCGCGGTCAAGGATCGAGAGGCACTGGAAGGGATGCTGGCCGAAGCCGAGGGACGGTTTGAAGACCTTCCGGTCCCTCGACCGTCCCAGTGGGGAGGGTACCGGGTTTGGCCACAGAAGATCGAATTCTGGCAAGGACAACTCGATCGGCTCCACGACCGGTTTCTCTACACCCGCGACGGCGAGGACTGGAAAATCGAACGCCTCTTCCCGTGAGCCTTGAATCCCTCCGAAAGCGCGTCAGCCGGCGTCCTCTGTTTGCGCAGCCTCCTGAGGCTCGATCACGACCATCTTTCGGGCGCGGATCAGGAACCCCGTGTGGCCCACCATTCGGTGGTAGGGACGCATGGCCCGTTCCGCCACCTCCCAGCTCCGCTCCAGGGTTTCCCTGACCTCGACCACTTCCCAGTGGGGATCTTCCTGCAGTTGTCTGACCAGGTCATAGACCTGGGTAACGGTCGGCAGCCAGCTCAAGAGCACCCCTCCGGGGCGAAGTGCCTGCCAGGCTGAATCCACCGCATGGTCCGGTTCCGGGACATCGAGCAGCACAAGGTCCAGGTCGTCAGCATCCATCGACTCGTAGATATCCCCCTCCACGACCTCGTGCTCTGCGCCGGGATCGCCGTACCACTGGTGAAACGTCTTGACGTTCTGCACGGCATTCTCGATGAACTCCGCTCTCCGCTCGTACGAGATCAGCTTCCCTCCCAGGCCGATGTGACGAAGCAGGAAGATGGTCGTAGCACCCGAACCGATGCCGGCTTCCAGTACCCGGGCTCCCGGGAAGATGTCTCCCCGCACGACCAGGGTTGCGAGATCTTTCGGGTGAATGATCGACGTCCGCCGTTTCAGGCCCTTCAGGATGAAGTCTTCCAGGGTCGGTCGCACGCAGATCACCGGTGCCCCCAGCGTCCCCTGGAACACGGCTCCGGCCGGCTGGCCGATGATGTCGTCGTGGGCCAGGTGCCCCGTCCGGGTGTGGTGGAACTTGTCTCCTGCACGCAGCTTCAGGAAATGCTTCTGGCCTTCGGGTTCGATGATGATGACGGATTCCCCTTCTCGAAAGGGAGTTCGCTGAGCCTGGAACGGGTTCGCTTGTTCGGGCATTCAAAGAGCATAGGGGCCGCCGTCACGCGAAGTCAATTCAACCCGGGGTTGCACGATGGCCGAAGGAATAGGTAATCTGCTGCGATCATCCTAGTTTGAGATCCAGTGGGAGTAACGCCATGTACAGAGCATCCGCCGCGGTGCTTGCTGCAGTACTGCTTTTCGCAACCCATCTTGTTTCTGCTGAGGACCAGGCCAACGCCTCCGAGTCTGCACTCCTGTCCAACGTTCGCCAGGTCACATTCGAAGGGCGGAGAGCCGGTGAGGGCTATTTCTCGCGCGACGGCAAGATGCTGGTGTTCCAGAGCGAACGCGATCCCGAGAACCCCTTCTTTCAGATCTTCCTGCTCGATCTCGAAACCGGTGACACTCGGCGGGTATCCCCAGGCACCGGGAAAACGACCTGCGCCTGGGTGCACCCCGACGGCCGGCACGTGATGTTCGCCTCGACCCACGACGACCCCAGGGCAATCGCCAGGCAGAAAGAGGAGTTGCAGGCCAGGGCCGAGGGACGTCAAAAGCGTTACTCCTGGGATTACGACGAACACTTTGAAATCTACGAGGCCGATGTCGAAACCGGAAAGCTCACCCGCTTGACCAATGCCGTCGGCTACGACGCCGAGGGTTCCTATTCCCCCGACGGGCGCTACATCGCCTTCTCCTCCAACCGCCACGCCTACCAGGGAACCCTCTCGCCGAAGGAACAGCAGCTTCTCGAGACCGACCGGTCCTATTTTCTCGATATCTACATCATGAACGCCGACGGGAGCAACGTCCGCCGGCTCACGGACGTCGCGGGTTACGACGGAGGACCATTCTTCAGTGCCGACGGCTCCCGGATCTGCTGGCGCCGTTTCTCCGAGGACGGTGCCACCGCCGAAATTTTCACGATGAACCTGGACGGCAGCGACCAGCGCCAGTTGACCCACATGGGAGCCATGTCATGGGCTCCTTACTTCCACCCGTCGGGCGACTACCTGATCTTTGCGACCAACACTCAGGGCTTTGCCAACTTCGAACTCTACCTGGTGGATGCGGAAGGCAGCCGGGAGCCGGTCCGGGCGACCTACACCGACGGATTCGACGGGCTTCCATCGTTCTCGCCTGACGGCTCCACCCTCACCTGGACCAGTAATCGCAGCAGCGACGGCAGTTCCCAGATCTTCTTCGCCGACTGGAATGACGAAGCCGCGAGGAGGCTCCTCGGACTTGCCGACACTCCGGCGACGGTACCGGAAATCTCTTCAGCCGATCTTCGGACACATGTGACCCGCCTGGCGTCCGACGAAATGGAGGGGAGGCTGACCGGAACAGCTGGGGAGAAGAAGGCGACGGACTATGTTGCGCGCGTCCTCCGATCGATCGGCATTCAGCCCGCCGGGGACAATGGCACCTATTTCGAGGAGTTCGAGTTCACTTCAGGAGTCTCACTCGGTCCAGAAAATAGCCTGAGTCTCACTGCAGGGGACAAACGTTTCCGGCCGCCCGTGGATGCCGAATGGCGACCGCTCGCCTACTCCAGGACGGGCAAGATCGAAGAAGCACCGGTCGTTTTCGCAGGCTACGGACTGGTGGCTCCGGGAGAAGGTGACCAGACCGAATATGATTCCTACGTACACCTCGACGTTTCGGGGAAATGGGTAATGGTGCTCCGTTATCTCCCCGAGCAGGTCACCCCGGAACGTCGTCAGCACCTCGCCCGCTATTCCGGGATTCGTTACAAGGCGATGATGGCACGGGAGCGCGGTGCCATCGGCCTTTTGGTCGTCAGCGGACCTACTTCGAAAGTGGAAAATCAGCTGATCGACCTCTCCTTTGATTCCTCTTTAGGGGCGACCAGCCTCGCCGTGCTGTCGGTAACCGATGCCACCGCCGACCATCTCCTCTCGGCACTGGGCAAGAATCTGGCCTCCCTTCAGGAGGGTCTGGACAACGGCGAACCGGCCATGGGGTTCGAGATCTCGGGGGCCAGGGCTGGGTCGGTGATCGACCTTGTCTATGAGAAGAAGCGAGGGCGGAACGTGATCGGGAGGCTCGCTGCCTCGCCGTCGTCGCAGGAACCCGCCCTCCTGATCGGCGCTCACGTGGATCACCTCGGACGGGGAATCGGGATGTCCACCCTGGCCAGGGACGACGAGAAGGGGCAAATCCATTACGGAGCGGATGACAATGCCTCCGGTGTTTCCGGACTCCTTGAAATCGCCGAGTACCTGTCCAGTCAGTCCAGGGCCGGTCGGCTGAAAGCCAGGCGCGACATGCTTTTCGGGTTCTGGTCGGGCGAGGAACTGGGATTGCTCGGTTCTAACAGTTATGCGCAGCGCGCCTCGGATGGCTTGTCGAACCCGAACGATCTGAGCGGAAAGGTGGCGGCATATCTGAACCTCGACATGATCGGGCGGCTGCGGGACAAGCTCATCCTTCAGGGGGTCGGTTCGAGCTCGATCTGGACCTCCGAGATCGAAAAGCGCAACGCCCCGATCGGCCTGGCGGTGGCGACTCAGAACGACAGTTACCTGCCGACCGATGCCACCTCCTTCTACCTGAAACGGATTCCGATCCTGAGCGCCTTCACCGGCACTCACAGCGAGTATCACAGCCCCAGGGACAAGGCTGACACGCTCGACTACGACGCGATGGTCAAGGTCACTCGCCTGATGGCGCTGATCGGCCGGTCGATTGCGATCAGTGCCGATGAACCCGATTACGTTGAGATGAAGCGCCCGGCCGAGGGCCAGGGACGTGCCCAGCTTCGAGCCTATCTGGGCACCATTCCCGACTACGCCCAGGGAGAGGTGACCGGACTGAAGTTGAGCGGTGTCATTTCGGGTGGTCCTGCTGAGAACTCCGGGCTTCAGGGCGGCGATATCATCGTGGAACTGGCCGGGCGGAAGATCGAAAACATCTATGACTATACGTATGCGATCGAAGCGCTAAAGATAGGGCAGCCGGTGAACGTCGTTGTCGAACGAAACGGCGAGCGGCTCACCCTGGAGATCACCCCAGGCTCAAGGGACTGACCGCCGGAGAAGATGGAATCGTGAATCGAGAAGCGCGAATCGAGGATCCTCCCGGATCTCAGATAATTTCCAGCTTCCCGCTTCTCACTTCTCGATTCCTCCAACGTCAGACGCTCACGTTCGATGACCGGTTCCCCAAGACTTCGACCCCGTCTTCGGTCACCACAACGACATCCTCGTGCCGGATTCCCCACTGATTCTGGATGTAAACGCCGGGCTCGACGCTGAAAACCATGCCCGGTTCGAGCCGGACCGGGTTCCCCCGAACCATGTAGGGCGGCTCGTGTCCGTCCAGTCCGACACCATGTCCGAGGCGGTGGGTGAAGAACCGGTAGTCCGGCCCGTAACCGGCATCCACGATGACCTTCCGGGCGGCGGCGTCCACGTCTCCGCACGTCACCCCGGGGCGAATGGTCTTGAGCGCTGCTGACTGCGCCTCGAATACGATGTCCCAGACGCGCTTCTGGAGATCCGAGGGCTCCCCAAACACCATGCTCCGGGTGACATCGGACTTGTAACCGTGGACACTGCAGCCGCCGTCCATGAGGAGGACGTCGCCGACCCGGAGCTTGCGTACCTGGTTCGAGCCGTGGGGCAGTGCCGAACTCATTCCGAACAACACCATGGCTCCACCTCGGCTTCCCTGTTGCCGGTGGGCGTCGGCAACCTTTTCCGCCAGGTCGTCTTCTGAGATCCCCTCCCACAGATCCGAGAGGGCAGCGTCGTACGCATTCTTGGTTATGCGGTCGGCAACCCGAATGTATTCGATCTCCCGCGAGGACTTGATCAACCTGCAGCGTTCCGAGTAGGCGGCACCGTTGACGAAGTCCACTCCCGGAGCGGCCTCAGTCAGCCCCGACTGGATGAACAACCGGGTCGTCGGTTCGACAGCAATGCGCCCGGTGCGAATTCCCAGGTCGGCGAGGGCCTTCTCCACGACTTCGTACGCGCTGACATCTTCCTCCCAGGTGCGAACATCGACTTCGAAGCGAAACTGCTCCCTTGCGCGATCCTCCTCGAAGGCCGGAACGATGCAAACGAGGGAACCCGAAGGACCGGCGACAACGATGAACGGACGTTCACTGCGCGACCAACTCGCCCCGGTGAAGTACTGAAGCGTGGTCCCGGACTCCATGACGAAGCCGGCAAGGCCGTCCTCCGCCACCTGCTTCCGGAGCCGTTCGATCCGGCTCTCGTACTCATCTATTGGAAGGTCGGCAAGGTCCCGCGTCAAGTTGGGAAGTTCAACCTGACTGCTGCCGGGTTCCTCGGTTTGGGATGGTCCGGCACATGCCGCCAGGATTCCACTCGCCAGCAGTCCGGCCTTGAGAAGTTCTCGTCTCTGCATGCTGATTTCCTCTCCTGTCTGGGCTCCAACATCATATCAACCAGCACCTTCCGGCACTGCCGTGCCTCCGACAGAACAGCTGTAAAGGTGCGAAGAGATTGAAATTTTTCCTTCGGAATCGAAAGACGCTGTGCTATGATGCCGCGGTGGCTTTCAAGGGTTTCTCTGGTGGCTATTCTGGGGTAAAGCGATACCAACCTGACTTCCGCTCTGAGCGAAATCTCGCCGTCGCAATTCTCAAGCAGGCCTGGCACGAAGCCGTAATCGATCTTGGAGGAGTAAAGGAGACCTCGAGAAAAGATTACAGCCAGCTTAAGAAGAAAGCGATCGATTGGATTCGCAGCGACGATGATGGATTTCCTTACTGGTGCCAATTGGCGGATGTCGATCACACAGCGATCCGTCAGAAATTGAACGATGCCTTGCGCTACCAGCGTCGGTTCCAGCGAGTGCTGGTCGAAGTCTGAGAATCTGTCGGCCTTTTGAGAAGGGAATCGCGGCTCACCGAGGGGAGGAAGCCGCGTAAACGACGAGGATCTTCACTGACTGATCGCCGGTTGGCAGGTATTCCTTGAAGTCCCAGACGCGCAATTGTCGCTGTCGGGCTTCATTTGCGAACCTGTTTCGCGGGGGAACGGTTTGCCCGTTGCAGGTGTGTCGATTTCCGATCGATCAATTGTTTTCAGCCCAGTTGCTCAAGACGTAGATTTTGATTTATAATCTCGTCTCTGACCTAGCGGGGTCGTAGTTCAGTTGGTTAGAACGCCGGCCTGTCACGCCGGAGGTCGCGAGTTCGAGTCTCGTCGACCCCGCCATTTCTTTTCAACGGCTTACAGCGAGAGCAAAATCGGTGGGCCAACCCACCTTTCCTGTTTGTGTCCTGCAGGGCCATTATGCGGCCCCTTCCTTCCTGTTCTTCCTGCTTCAGTTTCGCGCCTTCGATCAGGCGCAGACCCCGCTGGACGGCCAACCGCTCCGAGTGGAACGCGTAGAAACGCTCCGTCGTCGACAGCCGGGAATGCCCGAGCAGCGTCTGAATCGTGTGCTTCTCGAGGCCCGGAGTGTTCGAGAGCCGAATGCCAAAGGCGGTGCGCATGTCCTTGACGCGAAGCCAGGGATAGCCCGCGGCTCTTGCGAGCCGCTTCCCAGGGCTTGCGACAGTCGAACCAGCGATCCAGCGTCTTCGGATTGTAGAACACGTACTCACCCACTCTCGGCATTCGGCAGATGGCCTCGCTCGCCGGCTGCGTCAGCGCGATGTAGCGAAGCTCTCCGGCCTTGGTCTTCGGCAGCACGACCAGGTGATCCTCGAGGAAAACCTGATCGTGCTTCAAAGAGAGCGCCTCTTCCCGCCGGCAACCCGTCTCGTAGAGAAAGCGAAAAACCGGCTCGCATTCCGGCCGGAGTTTCGCCAGGGTCTCCTGAATGGCCTTCTCGAGAATCGGCAGGTGCCGATCTGCGATCGCGGGCTTGTGTTGCTCGTGGAGCTTGCGTAGGTGCGGAATCGGATTGCGAAGAATGAGTTCCTGATCGACCGCCCAGCTCAACAGGTGCTTGAGCACCGCCAGTTCCTTGTTGATCGTGGCGGCACTGAGGCCCTTGCGCTTTCTCTTTGAGATGTACACCGTAACATCGAAGGGTGAAAGTTCCTGGGCAGGGATGTGCCCGAGCTGATCCGTCAGCAGCCGCAAGCGACTGAATTTGGTCTGCGGATGACGATTCTCAGTGAGAACGTACTGCTCGTAGTACACGTCTGCCAGTTCCTTTAACGACGACGTCGGGACCTCGGCCCTGTTCAACCCGGCCAAGGGCTTCTTTCACCCGGCCTTCCAGCCGCGCGATCTTCAGCTTCAATTCGGCCGATTGAGCCAGTTCCTCGGTCGGATAACGGCGTCTCCATCTTCGATTTCTGTCCCGACGATTTCCGGGCAAATAGATACTGACCTCCCAAGACCCGTTAGGGAGTTGCTTAATGCCCAAGGGAGTCCTCCTTTCGGTGGAGTCTAGCCGGGTCTTGAGAAGAGATCTTAAGCGCTCGGCCGTCAACCGGCAAGCTTCCTTTCCTGTCAGCAGGCAACTGTTTCCTTTGCTCGGCGGGCAAATGCGCGTCCCGATCAACCGGCGATGCCCCTTTCGTCCAGCGGGCACCTGGGCTCTGTGATCAACCGGCAGATCTGGCGAAGGAACTCCTCAAGATCCGCCCGGAGATAGATCCGGGTCTTCCCCAGCAACCGGGGAACAATCCGACCGTCTCGGACCAGCCGTCGAAACAGATGGATCCCAACACCCACAAACTGAGCAGCCCGCTTCTCCCGAAACCCTTCGGGAACGGCATCCTTAATCCTGTCCGGAACCATCACCAATCGAAGTCTTCCCATCATAAGGTCTGGCCAAAGAGGGCAACGTCCCCGATCGGAAACTCCAACCGGGGACCGTGGCTTCATTCTGTTGCCCTCTATCTAATAAGAGAGCCGGAAACCGGGAAACCTCAAGAAACGTCTTCCTTCAATCGATGCCGAGAAGGACGACCCCAACGAAGCGGCCGTCTCCGATTCCTTACCGCCGGCCTTGCAGTCTGTAGTCGACCACTTCCCTCAGCTGGAGATCGAGGGCCTTATCGGGCGCGGCGAAATGGCAGGTCGGTCTGAGGAGTGCTCTGCAACGCTAATCGTCTGGGAATTGGTAGAATCGGTCCGGAGGGCTGACATGGGCAAGATTGAAGAATCCCGTCAGAAGCTCAAACAGAGAATCATTCAAGGTCTTGATGAGAAGGGTATCAGTTACACGCAAGTTCAAGATGGCGAAGAAGCCGCTACCCTCGACCAACGGTTCCGAATTGAATTTCCACTGGAACGTGGGGGTTCTGTGACCTTTCGCTATTCGATCGCTCAGACAGCCGATTGGGCCGATTCGTCCGGGGCTGTACATTCTCAAGTTGAGCGGGATCTCGAGTTCAAACTAGATCGCCTGAAGTCCAAGTTTGGAAGCAAGGACTAGAAATCACCCTATGAAAAGAGCGAGTAGCTGGGACCACGGCTGGTCAGACCGCCACCTTGGCCAGTGCTTTCTGCCACTCGTCTGATCGCTCTACAGTCACCGGCTGGAACGCCCGCTGGAAGACGATTCCCTGGCGCTCGGGGGCGATACGTTTTTCTTCCCAGTCATGGGCGCCGATCACAGTCACATCGGAGAAATCGATTCGGAATGGCCAGAGCGTGTGCCCCTTTTCCTTCTCCTGAGGCCAGAAGGGCTTCTCATCCACCTTGGTGCGGGAGACAGTCCCATAGCCGATGATTCCCTTCACGGGCGCGGTGGCGTAAAAGAAGACCCGGTCACCGGCCTCGACCTTCTCCCAGGTCTTACTCTGCGCCGGTGAAACCGCCCAAACTTTCTTCTTGATCCCGATCTTCCAATTCTCGGTGGGGCCAATCGCAAGCCAGTCATTCATGCTCCCTGCTCCTCTTCAACGAATTCCTCACTTCAGAAACCATGATAGTTGAATCCTGAGGCCGTTTTAAGAGAGTCGAGCTGGCCATTGTGTTCTGCTTCACCTTTGATAAGGGGGCCGCCTGCTAACCTCCTGAACTTCTCGCCTTGCAATCCTGAGAGTGAGAATTCAAGATGAATAACCGGAGATGAGGTATCGAGCGGACATTACTGCTGGGGCACTGAAGGTTGCGGAGAGCCGCGTGATTGCGGGATTGCTGCTCGACGGTGTGGACGACGATTCATGGAAGCAGTCTCTTCTCGAAGCCAATGTCCTTCAGGCTCGGACTCAGGAAACCGCCGGCGTTTCGGGCCGGATGATCCGCCAACGCTTGGAACTGATGAAGCCCGAACTGTGGGAGCTGGTTCGAGACGGGTCTGGCAACGTGTTGCCACTCATGCATGCCTTGCCGCAGCGGTAAAACACAGCTATCTCCTCGGCGATTATCTCGACCTCGTTCTTCGGGAGCAGTACAAACTCTACGCTGAAACGCTTTCTAACCGTCTCTGGGAACGCTATCTTGAAGACTGCCGGGCCCGGGACCCTGAGATGCCGGAGTGGTCGGCCGGCACGAAAGAAAGACTCCGACAGTCGATCCACCTGGTCCTCTCTGAGGCCGGGTACGTCAACAACTCCCGGTCCCTGACCCTGCAGACCAACTACATCGCTCGGCCGGTGATCCGCTATCTCGAAACCAACAACGAAACCTATGTCTTGCGTTGCATACAGGTGGGCCCGTGACCGATCGACTGACAGAGAGGTTAAACGAGATTCTGCCGAAGCTCATCTCCGATGAGTTCCTATCCGGAAGGGGGATCGGCAATGAGATCGGGTTCTACATCTTTGACTATCCCCCTGAGGAAGAGCTCCGGATCCGCGAGCACATCGAGTTTCTGGTCAAGCACCTCCCGAGGCATCGGATGGGACTGCGCATCAAGCACATCAATCTGTTCGATTTCGTTATCAACCATCTCAAGGAGCGGAATCTGCTCGACAAAGCCTTCGAGCTCGAAAAGCAGAAAGGGGACAAATTCCTGCTCAAACAGCTCGAGAAGATCCTGCATCCCGGCAAGATCGCGCCGCTGTTTGCCATGGAAGCCGAACCGGAGAAGCACGACCTGGTGCTCGTCTCTGGTGTCGGCAGTGTCTACCCCATGTTCAGGGCCCACTCCTTGTTGAACAATTTACATACCGTCATGGGAAAGACCCCTTTGGTGCTCTTCTATCCCGGACGTTACGACGGACAGTCCCTGCGGCTGTTCGGGAAGCTGAAGAACGACAATTACTACCGGGCATTCAAGCTCGCTCCCTAGAGGGTGTCATGAGAATTCGAGATCTCTTCAAGAAAGACATCTTTCGACCGATCAACGGGGTCGTAAAAGCCGATCAGCTCGACCCCTCCTCCATCTGGCAGGAGCTGGATGAGTTCGTGGTCACAAGAGAGATGGAACGCCACCTGCGCAATTTCTTCACCGCCTACTGCAACTCCATCGACAACCCGAATGATGCCGACCTCTCGGGACGGATCGGGGTGTGGGTCTCCGGCTTCTTTGGATCCGGCAAGTCGCACTTCATTAAGGTTCTGGCCTATCTGCTCAAGAACGAGTCCCATGTCCACAACGGGGAGACGAAGAGGGCCGTTGAGTTCTTCGATTCAAAGATCCAGGATCCGCTTCTTCTGGGTGACATCAAGCGGGCGGTTGCCTCGAAGACGGATGTCATCCTCTTCAATATCGACAGCAAGGCCGACACGCAAATCCCGGGATGCGATCTCTTTCCGTGTTTCTCAAGGTGCTGAACGAGGCCGAAGGATACTGCCCGGATCACCCCCACATCGCTCACATGGAGCGCTACCTGAGTGGCAAGGGCAAGCTCGAAACCTTCGAAGAGGCCTTCCGGGCTGCCAGCGGATTGGAGTGGGTCGAGGAACGGGATGCTTACCAGTTCAATCACGACGAGGTGATCCAGGCCTGGATGGCCGCCACGGGCCAGAGCAAAGAAGCCGCGGAACGATGGATTGATGGAGCGGAAGAGAGCTTCTCTCTGTCAGTCGAGAATTTCAGCCGGTGGGTCAGAGAGTACCTGGATAAACGAGGCACCGGTCACCGCATTATTTTCCTGGTTGATGAAGTGGGGCAGTTCGTCGGCTCCGACACCCACCTGATGCTCAACCTTCAGACCATCACCGAAAACCTCGGGACGGCCTGTCAGGGCCGGGCCTGGGTCGCGGTCACATCCCAGGAGGATATCGATTCCGTCCTCGGTGAGATGAGGGTCACCAGAGCGAACGATTTCTCCAAGATCCAGGGACGCTTCCGCACCCGCCTTTCCCTCTCAAGCGCCAATGTCGATGAGGTCATTCAAGAGCGGCTTTTGGCGAAGCTCGCTTCGGTCGAGCCCGACTTGAAACGAGTGTTCAACGAGCAAGGGCGACATCCTGAAGAACCAGCTCACCTTCGGCAAAGTGGGCATGACCTTCCGGCAATTTCAAGGATGCCGACGACTTCGCCCGGAACTACCCTTTCGCCCCTTATCAGTTCCAGCTCGTACAGAAGATCTTCGAGGCGATCCGCAAAGCTGGGGCCACCGGCCTTCATCTATCGAGGGGGGAGCGCTCCGTCCTGGACGCCTTTCAGTCAGCAGGACGAGCGGTTGCCGACAAGGAGATCAATGTACTGGTCCCACTCTACGAATTCTACCCATCGATCGAGAGCTTTCTCGATACCGCGGTCAAGAAGACCATCGACCAGGCGGCAGACAACAGCATGCTGAGCCCGTGGACATCAAGCTCCTCCAGGTCCTCTTCCTGATCCGGTATGTCGATGAGGTCAAGGGAAACGTCGACAATCTGGTTACCCTCTTTCTCGACGAGATCGACGCCGACAAGCTGGCTCTCCGGCGGCAGGTGGAGGAAAGCCTTCAGCGGCTGGAAAGGGAAACCCTGATCAGCCGAAGCGGGGACACCTATTTCTTTCTGACCAACGAAGAGCGGGACATCAACCGGGAAATCAAGAGCATCAATCTGGCCGGCGGAGAAGAGGCGAAACTGCTCGGCGAGCTCATCTTCGACGATGTCCTCAAGGGCAACCGAAAACACCGCTTCGCCTCCAACAAGATGGACTTCACCTTTAACCGGATCTGTGACGACCATCCCGTCGGCCACAAACTGGATGGGGCTCTGAATGTTCTGGTTTTCACGCCGATGGCCGATGAGTACGATGCTTCTATAACGACTCCAAGTGCGTCCTGGAAAGCAACAACGAGGAGGGCCAGGTCGTCATCCGGCTTGAAGACAACGAGGCTCTGGGGCGTGAGATCCGAGCCTATCTCAAGACAGACAAGTACCTCCGGACTCGGGATGACGGCACCCTACCCGCGTCAACCCGCGCGCGTTCACCGCGACCTGGCCGAGGAGAATCGCGAGCGGAGAGAGAGGATCGCTCATCTCGTGGAGATTCTGCTGGCCGAAGCGGAGTACTTCGCGGCCGGCCAGAAGCTGACGATCAAGTCGTCCGTACCGGCTCCCGCCCTGGAGGAAGCAGTCGATTACCTGATCAGGAACACCTTCAGCAAGATGGGCTATTTGGAGAAGCTCTAGCGAGAATCAGCTGAAGGAAATCCAGGCAATCCTTCGAAGCGACGATATTGCCCAGGCCTCACTGCTCAAGCTCGAGGAAAGCAACGCCCAGGCGCTTGACGATCTGCGGCAGCATGTCGAGTTGTGTACCAAGGTCAGCCGGCAGATGGTGGTTCAGGAGCTGATTGAGAAGCGGTACTCACTCAGGCCTTACGGCTGGCCCGAGTTGGAAGTGGTCTTGCTGATTGCTCGGCTGCTGGTGCTCGGCGAGATCAGCCTGATGATGGATGCGGCGCATTCTTCCGCCGGAAAAGGCCTATGAACCGCTGACGACTCCGGCGAAACGTCGGAAGCTGACGATCCTCCAGAAGAAAGCCGCCGATCCGAAGGCGATTCAAGATGCCCGGAACTCTGGGGAAGGATGTCTTCTCCGAGATGGGCCCGGACGGAGAGGAAGCCCGTTCACAGTTCCTTTCGGAGAAGCTGAGAGCCTGGCAGACTGAACTTCTGGGCTATCGAACCCTTGCGGAAACCGGAAGCTACCCCGGGCAGAGAAGAGATTAGCGAAGGCCTTCGTCTCATCCAATCGCTCTTGGGAGTCGAGGACAGCACCAAGTTCATTCAACGCTTCAATGAGAACAAGTCAGACCTTTTGGAACTGGTCGATGACTATCCATGATCTGGATCATTTCTACAGGCACCAGAAGCCGGTCTGGGAAAAGCTCCGAAAGGCTTGGGACAACTTCAGTCTGAATCGGTTTGAACTGGAGCAGGATCAACAGGCGGCTCCAGCCCTGGCGAGAATCGGTGACATCCTCAAGGCCAAGAGCCCCTATCCCCTCATCAAGGAAGCCGACGGCCTCATCAACACGTAGAAAACGTTAACTCCCGGCTGATCGCAGACGGAAGGGTCAAGACTGGTGCTGTTATTGAGGGCAGGCAGAAGGCCGTCGAATCAGAGCTTGACAGCGTGGAAGCCGATGAAGGTTTGCGGGCTTCATGCCTGTCTCCCTTCGAAGACGCTCCGGCTCCGGCTGAGCCGGGAAATGAGTCTGGCTCACATTGGCCAGCTGGAGCAGCGGGCTGAGCGTTCGGTTGAAGCCGCTTTTCGGAAGATCGAAGAGTTCCTCAAATTGAAGGAAATCTGACGGAGAAGAGGCCGACCCAAGCCTCAAACCGCAGGAAGGTGATCTCAGCCCAAGCAACTTGATGCGAGTGAGTTTCTCGAGACCTCTGAAGCCGTCGATGACTTTCTTGAACGATTGCGCAGTGAACTCCAAGAGGCGATCGAAAATAGGCGAGCGAATCCAGATCAAGTAAGACCTATGAACACCTCCCAACTCAAAGACTACGCTCCGAAAGCCAGACGAGACTTCATCGCCGCCGTGACCGAGCGGGCCGCTCATTTTGGCCTGACACAGGAAGTCAATCGAGCCCGCTGTTGTGCAGGGCGATGTGGCCACTCATCGGCGGCAAGCCTTTCCCCAGAGAGGTTGCCCAGAAGCGGAGAACGACTGGAGGAACGGATTCGGCGCGACGGCTTCGAGCAAGTCATGGAGGCGATCGCCTACACCTGGTTCAACCGCTTCGTCGCGATCCGCTACATGGAGCTGCACGGCTACCTCGATCACGGCTACCGGGTCCTGAGCCACCCCGACGGCAAGGGCGCGCCCGAGATCCTCGAACATGCCGCTGACGTCGACCTGCCGGGGCTTGATCGGGAGAAGGTCGATCGAGCTGAAGCTCGACGGCACCAAGGATGAGGAGCTCTACCGGCTGCTGCTCCTGGCCCAGTGCAACGCGCTGCACCAGGCCATGCCGTTCCTCTTCGAGAAGATCGGCGACGAGACCGAGCTGCTCCTGCCCGACAACCTGCTGCACACCGACTCGCTGATCCGCCAGCTGGTCGAGAAGATCGACGAGGAGCGCCTGGCAGGAGATCGAGATCATCGGCTGGCTCTACCAGTTCTACATCTCGGAGAAGAAGGACCAGGTCATCGGCAAGGTGGTGAAGTCGGAGGACATTCCGGCGGCGACCCAGCTCTTCACGCCCAACTGGATCGTGAAGTACATGGTCCAGAACTCGCTGGGGGCGCAGTGGCTGGCGACCTATCCCCAGTCGCCGCTCAAAGGGCAGATGGAGTACTACATCGAGCCCGCCGAGCAGACCGACGAGGTCAAGGCGCAGCTCGCGGCCATCACGCCCAGCCAGCTCAACCCCGAGGAGCTGACCCTCATCGACCCGGCCTGTGGCTCCGGGCACATCCTGGTGGAGGCCTATGAGCTCTTCAAGGCCATCTACCTGGAGCGCGGCTATCGGCAACGGGATGTCCCGCAGCTGATCCTCGAGAAGAACCTCTTCGGCCTCGACATCGACGAGCGTGCGGCGCAGCTGACGGGCTTTGCGCTGATGATGAAGGGGCGGGCGGATGACCGGCGGCTGTTTGAGCGGGGGTGAAGCTCAATGTGATGGCGCTGGTGGATAGCGCGGGGTTCGATGCGGAGGGGCTGGCGAAGGGGGTGGAGCTCTCGGACTACGGGCTGAAGCCGGGGGACCTCACGGAGCTGAAGCGGCTGTTCGAGCACGCGACGACGTTTGGGTCGTTGATTCAGGTGCCGGAGGGACTGGCGGAGAAGCTGCCGGCGCTGAAGCAGCTGAGCGAGGCGACCAGCCAGGACCTCTTTGTGTCGGAGGCGCTCAAGCGCTTGGGGCCGCTGGTGCAGCAGGCCGAGTTGCTGGCGGCGCAGTACGACGCGGTGGTGGCGAATCCGCCGTATATGGGCAGCAAGCGGAATGAACGCCCTAGCTGAAGAAGTTCGCCAAGGAGCACTTTCCCGACTCCAAGAGCGACCTCTTCGCGTGCTTTATTGAGCGTGGCTGCATGCTTGCGAAGAGATGCGGCTCACGAGGCATGATCACGATGCAGAGTTGGATGTTCCTGTCGTCTTACAAACAGATTGCGAGAACGACTGCTTCGAGAGCAGACCATCAGAACGACTGGCTCACCTTGGTCCGAGCGTTTGGGAGTATCTGCGGCGAGGTAGTTCAGACTGCACTTCGTTCGTAATCAGGAATTGCCCATATCGGGGGCTACAAGCCGCGTTTCTTCGGCTCGCTGGACGGTGAATGAGGCCGACAAGAGCGCATAGACGATCTTGCTCGACCGACGATCGGCTTCGCAGTGCTGACCCAGGACGAGTTTCACAGAAGATTCCTGGGAGTCCATTGGCCTACTGGGTGAGTGACCAGTTGTCAGATGCGTATCTTCGAACGCCTCGAGCTGATCGGACGTTGCGACCGCCGAGCAGGGCTGGCGACCGGCGATAACGAACGATTCCTGCGATTCTGGCGTGAGGTTGCCATCGAGCGATCGTCGCGGGTTGCAAGCTGCTCGAGCGAGACGCGACGGCTCACGGAAGAGTGGTTCCCTACACAAAAGGGAGGGGGCTTCAGAAAATGGTATGGCAACGTCGAGTTCGTGGTTGACTGGGAGAACGATGGTCGAATGCGCTTCAAGCGAGACTTCGCGCCGGAGTCAGTGATCTCGGCAACTCCAATGGACGTACTATCTTCAAGCCAGGCATTGACTTGGTCCGTTGTCACGTGCTCGATCGACTTTCGCCTGCGGTAGTCCCGACGGGTTTCTCTTCGACATGCAAGGGCTCATGTGCTGTTCCGCATCAGAGCGATGTGGCTATTCGCTGCTTGCGCTACTGAACTCTACAGTTGTGCCAACGAGTTCTCTGCACAGCTATCGAATCCTACACTTGCACTTTCAATCGGGGATTCGTCGAAGCTGCCGTACCTGAGAGCTGCACGAATCAGCGAAGTCAGACGACGCAATTGCGAGTGCTGTATTGCAACTTGTGCACAGCCGACTGGGACGCCTACGAACGCTCCTGGGACTTCCAATCCCTCCCCCTCCTGACGGCCTCCTCCGACCCCACGCCCACCCTCGAATCCAGCTACACCGCCTGGATCACCCAGAACCGCGACACCATCGCCGAGATGAAGCGCCTCGAAGAGGAGAACAACCGCCTCTTCATCGACGCCTACGGCCTGGCGGACGAGCTCACCCCCGACGTCCCCATCGAGCAGATCACCCTCACGGTGAACCCCGCCTACCGCTACGGCGGCAAGCTCACCGAAGAGGAGCAGTGGACCCGCTTCCGCCAGGACACGATGCAGGAGCTGGTCTCCTACGCCATCGGCTGCATGATGGGCCGCTACAGCCTGGACGAGCCGGGCCTCATCTACGCCCACAGCGGCAACGAAGGCTTCGATCCCAGCCGCTACACGACCTTCCCGGCCGATGACGACGGCATCGTCCCGATCACCGACATCGACTGGTTCGAAGATGATGCGGCCAATCGCCTCGTCGAGTTCATCTCGGTGGCCTGGGATGCGGAGCACCTCGAAGACAACCTCACCTTCCTGGCTGACAACCTCTCGCCCAAGAAGAACGAGTCGAGCCGCGAGACCATCCGCCGCTACCTCTGCGACAGCTTCTTCAAGGACCACCTGCAGACCTACAAGAAGCGCCCGATCTACTGGCTCTTCTCGAGCGGCAAGCAGAAGGCCTTCCAGTGCCTGGTCTACCTACACCGCTACAACGAGGGCACGCTCTCGCGGATGCGCAGCGAGTACGTCATCCCGCTGCAGGGAAAGATCGCAGCACGCCTCGAACAGCTCCAGGGCGATATCCAGACGGCCACCTCGACCGCCCATCAAAGGCGGCTTGAGAAAGAGGCGCTCCCAACTGGAAAAGCAACAGGCGGAGCTCCTCACCTTCGACGAGAAGCTGCGCCACTACGCCGACATGCGGATCACGCTCGACCTCGATGACGGCGTGAAGGTCAACTACGGCAAATTTGGAGACCTGTTCGCTGAGGTTAAAGCGGTGACCGGGAGTAATCCAGACTGATGGATACGAAACAGCTCAATGATGCCTTGAACCGGCGCTTTATCGAGGAAGAAGAGCGGATCGTCTTCTGGCACGATCCACAAAGAGAATTCACGGATGTGGTTGCGGAGCTGGAGATCGGGGATGTCGAACTCATTCGCTTGGATGAAGCCGGCGGTTTGGAAACGAAAATCCGGCTCGAAACCAGTGGTCCCGATGATAAGTTTCTGCTTTATGTGCCCACAGAGGAACCCGATTTCGAGCAGGACTGGCTACTGGACATTCGGCTTTACAGCCGGAGCTTTCGGGCTGATCGTGCTTCGATCATTTTCGAGCAACTCGGGTTGGAGAACCAGTATCTCCGGCAGCATATTGCCGTTCGCCTCAAGTTCTTCGATAACAAGGAGCGGTTTGCCAAGCTGAAAGCACTTGTTGACCCGAACGATTCTCCAGAAGACCTTGATTTGAAAATGCTCGCCGTCCTGGCCAGGGCGGAGCAGCCCGAACTCCTGAACGTCCTGCGTGCTTTGTTTCACTCCATTCCCGACCGTAACCGCGATAACGGCCTGGAGCTTGGAGATCCGCCCGATTGCTGGGATCAAATCGAGAAGTTCGATCTGGCCGCCCCTTCTGGGCATTCATGGAACGGCACTTCAGCTACTCCGAAGAATCGCCGTCACTCAAGAACCTCTTGATTCGACTGATGGTGACCGACCTGGCGCACTATCTCCAAGGGGGATTACCCAAGTCGCTCGATCACCTGCTCTTGCCTCCCGCCGGTCGTTCCAACGCGGTGGTTTGCCTGGCCCAGTGGAGAGACAGCTCGAGTAAGGGTTCGAGTTACGACGTCATCTCGGGAGAAGTCTCCCGGATTCTTCACCTGCAAGATGCACTCGGCCACTTGCCGTTCGAGGAGCTGATCCCGGTCCCCACCTTCCTGGTCGTGGAACAACTCGTCCTGCAAGGCATGCGAGACCGGATCCTTCATTCCGCAGAGACCATTGATCAAGAAGAGATTTGCCGATTTGTAATGCGTCGGCAGGATGGACACTGGGCTTCGCTCAATATTCCCGCCACTGAGGTGGCACCTAGGGAGACTTACCATTCCGCCTACGAAGCCGCTACGGCAGCAGCCGGCCTGTTTTGCACTCCGCAACCAGCACCGGGATGGGCTGGAATTCAGCTCATCCACGGAGTTCTACGAAGCCTACGAAGCGGAGTTGTTCCAATTCGATCAGATTTATCGGCACTTCTGTGAAGAGGCCGATGTCGTCGAGTCCTTTGGATGGGACCTCCTGAAGGAACTTCGAGAGAGGGTTGAAGCGGTTTACGTGAACTGGTTCCTGGTTCAGGAATCCTTGGCTTGGGGCACGCATGTCGACCCGGCAGGTCGGACAGGGTTGCTGAAATACTGGAGGATCGAAGGGCGGAGCCGGCAGGATGAGTTTTACGAGCGGTTTGTCCGACCCCAGCTGGACGAGTCGGAACGGCGGCGGGTCTTTGTCATTATCAGCGACGCACTGCGCTACGAAGCGGCAGAAGAGCTGACTCAAATCCTCAACGGGAAATATCGTTTCGAGGCCGAGCTGACTTCGCAGCTCGGAGTGCTCCCGTCTTATACCTCGCTGGGAATGGCCTGTTTGCTCCCTCACGAAGGCCTGAGCTTCAAAGCAAACGGGGAGATTCTTGTGGACAACCAGCCCGCAGCAAGTCTCGATCAGCGTAACCAGATCCTGGCTGCCCGGAAAGGCATGGCCTGCAGAGCCGGGGAACTCATTGCGCTGAAGAAAGAGGACGGCCGCAAGTTTACCGCTGATCAGAAGGTCGTCTACATCTTCCACAACACGATCGATAGTGTAGGTGAATCCAATGAGGCTCGAACGTTCCAGGCGGTCAGGCAGTCGATTGAGGAGCTTTCAGCGGTCGTTAACTATGTCGTGAACTCGCTCAATGGGAACTACGTTCTGGTTACGGCAGATCATGGGTTCCTGTTTTCCGAAACCTATCCTGATGAAACGGCGAAGAGCGCGCTTTCAGAGAAACCGGCAGGAACGGTCAAGGCCAAGCGACGCTATCTGCTGGGACACAACCTCCCCGAGCACGAGATTGCCTGGCGGGGCAGCACGCTGACGACTGCGGGCGCCTCCGGGGACATGGAGTTCTGGATTCCCCAAGGGGTCAATCGATTTCATTTTCATGGGAGGCCAGTTGTTCTTTCATGGGGGGGCCATGCTCCAGGAAATTGTCGTGCCGGTGGTAACGGTTCGACACGTAAAGGGGAAGGCGGCCGAGCAACGAAGACCAAACGGTCGCCGTCCATGTGCTGGGAACCCACCACAAGATCACCACCTCCCGGCACCGATTTGAGATGATCCAGATGGAGGCGGTCAGCGATCGGGTGAAACCCATCACCCTGAAAGTGGCCGTATACGATGGGAATGATCCGGTTACCAATATCGAATCCGTACGTTTGAGAGTTCCTCCAACAATATTGAGGAGCGAAAAAAACGGTCCCCCTTGTGCTTCAGGATAGAGAGTATGACAAGAAGGCCAATACCGGCTGGTGTTAAGGGACGCTGAAACCGGCGTGGAACAGGAAAGTGTGGACGTAATCATAGACAGGGCATTTACCGATGACTTCTGATATCAAAGACACCGAAATGAACGGGGGACGAGGGCCTGGACGAGCTGCTCAATCAGCATTTCGCAGGCCGGGTCGTTCGAAAAGACCTTACCAAGCTGGTGAAGGAAGGCGCGAATGTTCCGGTCTATGTGCTGGAGTATCTGCTCGGGACCACTGCGCCTCGAACGATGAAGCCATCATCCAGGATGGCCTCCACTGTAAAACGGATTTTGGCCGAGAATTATGTGCGGCCCGATGAAGCCGAAAAGGTGAAATCGATCATCCGGGAACGGGGGAGCCTTAAGATCATTGACAAGGCCACGGTCAACTCAATGAGAAGCGGGACTGTATATGAGGCCTTCCTGTCCAACCTGGGGATCAAAGGGGTGGAGATCCCGCACGGAGACCGTCGCCGTATGAGAAGCTGTTGGCCGGGGGAATCTGGTCCATCATCTCCATGGAGTATTTCTTTGAAGAGGGGCAGAAGGGATCGCCCTTTCATGTCGAGAGTTGAAGCCGATCCAGATGCCCGATATGGACATGGAGGAGCTTTTTGAGGGCCGCAAGGCATTTACCGAAGAACAGTGGCTGGATGTGCTTCTCCGCTCTACCGGCCTGGAACCCACCCAGTTCGAGAATCGGGTGAAATGGCACCTCTCTGCCCGCATGATTCCCCTCGTGGAGAACAACTACAATGTCTGCGAGCTGGGTCCCCGAGGGACCGGGAAGAGCCACATCTATAAAGAGATCAGCCCCAACAGCATTCTTATTTCCGGCGGGCAGAACCACGGTAGCCAATCTGTTCTATAACATGGCTAGCCATACGTGGGACTTGTGGGGCTTTGGGACGTGGTGGCCTTTGACGAGGTGGCGGGGATCTCCTTTAAGGACAAGGACGGCGTGCAGATCATGAAGGACTACATGGCCTCCGGTTCCTTCGCCCGGGGACGGGACCCGATCAACGCCTATGCCTCCATGGTCTTTGTCGGGAATCTCAACCAGCCGGTGGATACCCTGGTCAAGACCAGCCATCTCCTGGCCCCCTTTCCCGGAAGCCATGATCGACTCGGCCTTTTTCGACCGTTTCCATGCCTATATTCCCGGCTGGGAGATCCCCAAGATGCGGCCCGAGTTCTTCACCAACCAATATGGCCTGATCGTGGACTATCTGGCCGAATTCTTCCGGGAGATGCGGAATACGAAGTTTTGCCGATGCCATCAACCGCTATTTCAAGTTGGGCCGGGACCTGAATCAGCGGGACACCATCGCGGTGAAACACACGGTCTCGGGTCTGCTGAAACTCCTCTATCCCCATGAAGATTACGACAAAGAGGCCGTGCAGCGCTGTCTGGAATATGCCCTGGAAACCCGCCGGCGAGTCAAAGAGCAACTCAAGAAGATCGGGGGCATGGAGTTCTTATGACGTCCACTTCAGCTACATCGATCAGGAAACCATGGAAGAGAAATTCATCAGCGTACCGGAACAGGGCGGCGGTTCGCTGATTCCCGAGGGTCCTCTTAATCCCGGCAGTGCTGCACACCGTTGCCACGGGCAGCAGCGGTCATCTGGGGCTCTATCGGCTGGAAACCCAGGTCACCTCGGGAAACGGTTCGCTGAAGATTTCAGGATTCGGGTCCGTTAGCGCCGCAAAAGAGGCGGTGAAGGTCGGCTTCGACTATTTCAAGGCCAATGCCTCACGCGTCAGTGCATCGGTCAAGGCCGGGACCACAACTACCACCTCCACATCGTCGAACTTCACAACACCGGCCCCACGAAGGCCATGACCCTGACCGCGTTTGTCGCCCTCTGTTCCGGCGTATTGGGAAACCGCTTCAGTCCCAGTTGGTGGTTCTGGGGAGCATGAGCCTGGGCGGCAACATCGTCCCGGTCCAGAACCTGGCCGAGTCCCTTCAAGTGGCCTTCGACGCCGGAGCAAAACGTATCTTGCTGCCGATGGCCAGTGTGGGGGATATTCCAACGATCCCGGAGAACTCTTCGCGAAATTCCAGACCAGTTTCTACGCAGATCCCAGGATGCGGTGTTTAAGGCCTTGGGGGTGGAGTGACCTGATCGAAGAGTTCACAACTCGGAACTGTTGCGCCCACCGCCGTATCAGCGCCTGTCTCGTTTAAGGGAGCCAACCGGCTAACGAATGCGGAGAGTCCAACTGGAGAAAGAAATGCCTCTAGATCTCCGGCAATCTCAAATTCGCGGTACAAGGATAGCCAAGGGTCGCCATCGACTATTCCACTCGTCAAGACCGGAGAGTCTGGCGGGAACGGACGAAACAGTCCTGTAGCGAGCTTCTTAAAGCTCTTCGCGAAGTCCTCCCGCAGAGCTCGGCGTTCGGTGTTCTGAGAGACCAGACCGACTCAATGTCCGGATCTTGTCGCTGTCGTGTCATCCTGCTAACGTAACAGGGAATTGGCGTCATGTGAACGCCTACTGGACAAGGCGCGCGCCGAAGAAGCAGTAAGATTTGCGGGGGATATTCATGCTTGTTAATCGCGGGCGCACGACTCCGAGAACGCGTTGCTTCCACGGTACCTTCTTCGGGTCGAGGAGAATCCAGGTGTGCCGATGAAGGACGAAGAACTGATCAGGCACCTTAGAAAATACCTCCGAATCAAAGATCAGATCGATGAGTCTCTAAGAACCCACGACCAGCTGAGAAGCCTGACCGCGAGCTGGACGTCACGAGGACTACTTCAGCAACTCACCTCTGATCTCACATTTCGGCCCACCGTGACGGAGCTGTCTAGACTTCTCGAAGACACGCGAAGATTTTCGTCTGCTCTCGACCTCCCGGCCGCGAGCATTCAAAGCTACAGAGAACTGTTTAGGGCAGCGCTTAATCCGCTGCTCGATCCGATTGTCCTCACTGAGATCGTCGACGCACATTTCCCGACGCAGGCGAACGAGCGAGTAAACGAAGCGATTAGCGATGCGCCATTTCTCGCTGACGTTGCTTTTGAATCGGAAGATGAGGAAGACGAGGAATCCGCCGCGGAGTCGATCCAGAAGGCTGATGAATGCCTGATCGAAATCGTTCCAGCGACAACACTTGAGAACTTGAGGCAGGTTGACTTTGCTCCGCTCACCGTACTCAACCAGGTTCTCCGGAATCCACGCCTCATGCAGAACATGGACGCGCGGGACTTCGAGGGACTGATCGCGACACTCTTAGACGAGTTGGGGTTTCAAGATTTAGTGCTTACGCCTCGGTCAGGGGATAAGGGTCGAACATTCTCGCGACGGTGGATTGACGGAATACCAATTATCTTCGCTTTCGAATGCAAGCGTTACCGCCCGGACAGAGGTGTCGGGCCCGAGATCGCGCGCGCTTTGTTGGGAACGATCCTCTCTCGCGAAACTCGCGCATCGAAAGGCGTCCTTGTCACGACCTCCTACTTCACTCGGGAGACTCGTCGGTTCATCCTGACAGAGCCCGCCCTGGACGGGAAGGATTTCGACGCTATCGTTGAGTGGTTGAATGAGTTCGGATCGCAACAGACTAGAGATCGATGATCCTACTCTCTTCTGACTGGCCATCGCCATTTTCGGAGGCTGTGGGTCTGTTCAACCGAATGATCAAGTCAACATCGGCCGACTTCGTGGAGCGTTGTTACCTCCTCAAAACGTCTTGCAACAAGAGATGATCCTGTGGTCGAGATGTCATAGGGATCATCTCAGTTCATATCTCCCTGTAGAGCATTCAGACAATTCCACTCGTGGGGCCATGCGTCTCTAAGAAGTGTTCGAACCGCGGATCAACCGGGCGGAAGCGGTCATTGAGGGAGTTGGAAACTGATTCTCGTTCCACGGATCGCCTCATCTTTCCTCGTCCGCCTCCGAGCTTCCATGGCCTATCTCGACAGGTGAAGATTTGGCAGCTAATGGTAGGTGCGGATCTGTCTTGACTGGATCGTAACTGTTGATTTGGTTAGGGTTTTGTAGGAATTGGGAGAGCGTTTCCGTCTAGCTGCAAAACCTTTATTCAGCGGTTCGAATCTGCTCGCCGCCGCCAACCACGTGATCCAACTTCAAAGCATGAAGACCCACGAGTCGATCGGAATTGTTGGGCAGCAAATGACGCGATCCCGAGCGTCGACAGGCCCGTTGTTTCATCTGCCAGATCCGGGGGCCAGATTCCGGACCTCCAAACCACTCGTCTTGGGGGGCCGGTGCACGCGGCGAGTGTTAAGGGATTCTTCGCAATTTTCGGAAACCGTCTCAGCCGAGACAACAACGTAAAGGAATGGCTGAGCCGTAGTAGAGAAGACCGAGGTTGGGCGTATGCAATCCCCACTCGTCCCTTAGCAGGCTCCCTAATCTAGGTGCCGGGAGACGAAAAATCCAAGATTTCTTTTGAGGTTTTCCACCTTTGGACGCTCTTGACTAGTAGAAGGGAAGAACCTCGGTTTCCTGGTTATTTTCGGTTGGTATGTGCCGTCAGGGCTATTTGGCCTTTGTGGCGGTAGTTTGCCTGGTGGTTTCAGGCATTGCTTGGACGGGGTTCTCTGCCCTTTGGGGAGGTTTGCAGTGAGCCCTTTTGGAGCGATGTTTCGGAGCGACGGCCGGTCGGTTTTCAGCCTGGGCGAGCGTCATGCTTTCGTGTCCCTCAATTCAGCTCACCCCTCCTCTCCGTTCCGGTTGTTTCCTCTAATCCAGTTACAGGAGGGTTCGAATGGGATTTAGACGAGCGGCGTTTGCCTGCTTTGTTGTGGCTTTTGGTTGCGGGTTGAGTTCGATCTTTGCCCAGGCACCGACCGGCGACATTACCGGGGTTGTCGAAGACGAGTCGGGCGGGGTTGTTCAGCGGGCGAAGCACGGCCACGAATGCAGCGACCGGGATGGTCCGTTCCGCCACTACCGACCAGACGGGGACCTATCGGATCAGCGTTTTGCCGCCCGGTGGTACAGCGTGACTGCCGAAGCCCGAGGGCTTCAGAAGGTCTCGCGGAATATTGTCGTGCAGGTCGGGAACACAGAGAGCCCTCAAGATCCACCCTTCCCGTCCAGTTCCTGGAGCAAATCGTCGAGACCACGGACACTCCTCCCGAGACGGGTCCCCTCACGAGAAGTACGGCGTCGACGGCGTCGTGTCTCGCTTCGAGATCGAGAACCTGCCGTTGAATGGGAAGAGAGTTCCTTCAGCTGTCCGTGCTGCAGTTGGGGTTTCGGCTGCTCCGTCGGCGGGGTTCTTCAGCCGTCAGTTCGACGTCGCCCTCGATCCTTGGAAGTTCCCCGGACGACACACGGGTGACGATGGACGGCGGGCCGATCTACAACGCTCTAGAAACAAAATAACTAACTGGAACCAAGTAGAGTTAGTGAGCAAAAAAGCG
>CAVZRV010000007.1:0-1151913 GCA_963777605.1 uncultured Acidobacteriota bacterium | reverse complement strand
CTGGCGATGATAAACTCCCCAAAAACGGCGAAATAGAATTCCCCACATGAAGCGGCAAGTGCCTTATCCTCAAGACGGTGTGGTCGACCGGAAGGAGGAGAGGGGGCAGCCGATGCTAAATGTGGAGCAACGATTCATGATTAAGGATCTCTATCGTCAGGGTGTCTCCATTAGTGAGATTGCCCGCCGTACAGGCCACGACCGCAAGACTATTCGCACGGTGTTGCGGGAACCGCTGACGGCGATTCCTAAAGTGCGACGACCCAAGCTGCGCAAGCTCGACCCGTACGTCGACTATTTGGAACGGCGCATCGCCGCTGGGGTGCTCAACGCCCAGAAGCTCTACCAGGAAATCAAAACTCTGGGCTATCCAGGCGGAGAACGACAGGTGCGCGCCTTTGTCCACCCTTATCGGCAGGCACAGCCGCCCCCAGCTACGGTGCGTTTTGAGACCGAGCCAGGTCAACAAGGGCAAGTGGACTGGGGTGCCTTTGGCTTCATCGAGCATCAGGGTCGGCGCTATCGTCTCTATGCCTTCGTGATGACGCTGAGTTGGTCACGCATGCTGTATGTCGAGTTCACCGTATCCATGGACATCACCTGGTGGCTCCGCTGTCACATCCATGCCTTCGACTACTTTGGCGGTGTCCCGCAAGAGCTGCTGCACGACAACCTCAAGACCGCAGTCCTCACTCACAGCGCCGCCGGTCCCATCCAGTGGCACCCACGTTATCTGGACTTCGCCGACTACTACGGCTTTCGTCCGTGGGCCTGCCAACCCTATCGGGCCCAGACCAAGGGCAAGGTCGAGCGCGGGATTCGCTATTTGCGTTACAACTTCTGGCCCGGTTTGGTCTACCGCGACCTCGCCGACCTCAACCATCAGTGTCGTCACTGGCTCGATACAGTGGCTAACGTGCGGCTACACGCTACCACCCAAGCCGTTCCCCTGACTCGCTTGCCCCAGGAAGCGTTGCCGCCGTTGACCGGCAAACCGGCCTACGACACCAGCCTCACCAGCTACCGGCGCAGCAGCAAAGATTGCCTGGTGAGCTACCAGGGCAACTACTACTCGGTGCCCGCTCGCTTTGCCCAGCAAGTGCTCGTGCTCAAGGAAGGTGAGCAGGACGAACTGCGCATTGTCACGCCGGACGGGGTCGAGGTGGCGACCCATCACCTAGCCGCCGGTCGTCATCAACGGATTGTCCAGGCCGGCCACTATGCCGGTCTCCGCTACCCACCGCAGCGCCGCACCAAGCCGGGGGCCGTGCAACTCCCCGTTGCCGATCCGCTCACTTTTTCCTGGCAAGCTCCGCAGGTCGAAGTACGTGCCCTGCGGCAGTATGAAGCGTGGGTGGAGGCCGACCATGAACGACCTGCTCTATGAACGCGTGCAGGGCTATCTGGCCCGGCTCAACCTCAGTCGCATCGCCGACCATCTCGACCCCCTCGCCGAAGAAGCAGGCAAGGCGCAGTGGACCTATCTGGAGTTCCTGGACCGACTGCTGGAAACCGAACTCTCGGCGCGCTATCCGCGCGAAGTCGCGATGAAGACCAAACTGGCCCATTTCCCCTTCGTCAAGACGTTGGATGAGTTCGACTTTGCCTTTCAGCCTTCCGTCAACGAGCGCCAGATCCGGGAACTGGCGACCATTCGGTTTGTCGCCAATAGCGAGAATGTGTTGTTGCTGGGACCCGCCCGGTGTGGGCAAGACCCATCTGGCGATTGCTTTGGGCGTGGCCGCCATTGCCCAGTCCATCAGCGTCTACTTTCTCACCGTTGCCGACTTGCTCGACATGCTGCACCGCGATGCCCAAGATGACCGGCTGAGCCACCGACTCCATACGCTGGCCAAGCCCAAATTGCTGATCCTCGATGAAATGGGTTACTTCCCCCTCGACCGCATGGCGGCGCAGTTTCTCTTTCAACTGGTCAGCCGTCGTTATCTCAAAGGCAGCATCATCTTGACCAGCAACAAGTCCTACGGCGACTGGGGCGATATCTTCGCCGACCAAGTCTTGGCGGCGGCCATTCTCGACCGGCTGCTGCATCACTCCACCACCGTCAACATTCGCGGCCACAGCTATCGACTGCGTGACAAACGCAAAGCCGGCGTCTTTCCTGAACTCCCTGAACCACAAAAGGAGGCTTGACCCTTTACAGAACATCCGTCCTGGGGAATTCTATCCCGCCGAATTCGAGGAATTCTTTCTCGCCGTTGACAGAAGAGCTTGTTCCACCTCGTCGAAATAGGATTTCGCGTTGATCGGCCAAAGTTCGCCTTGTATGAATTGACAACCAGGGGTTTGAACACTTCTATCGCAGTGAGCGGTGTTCCCGTTGCATTGAGCGACTGAAACATGTCAAACGCAAGATTTCAGATGGGCAGTTTATGTAGGTTAGGTAGGTGCGATTGGTCAGGAATTTCATGCGAAGGCTAGTAGTTCCTACACCCGCACGCAAGCTTGTAGCACTCAAGATTCTCGTTCCTGATCCGTTGAAGGTCGATAGTGGGGTCCGCAATATCCGCAAGACCTTCGGTTTGTTGCTTGAGGAGATTTCTGCTTAGCCCAGCGCCGGTAAAGTTCCCGGGTGATGTCGGTCCCGGCCGCAACGACCACCAGCATGTCCACGTCCGAACGGTCGGTCGCTTCCTCCCGCGCCCAGGAACCATAGGCGACCACCCCGACCAACGCGTCTGCAAGCAGAGCGGCTGCGCGTTCAAGGAACTCAGTGGCAGGTCCTTCGATCTGGGTGCAGGGAGCGGCCAGTTTCCGGGCGCAGTAGTCGTTCAGGGAAAGTCCGGCTTCGCGGGCGGCCTCCCGGAGGCACGCGTGCAGTCCCGGATCGATCCGGAGGAGGAAACGGCCGGAGGCGGAAAGACGGTCTTGGTTGGGTCTGGTATCAGTCATTTATAAATATGATACTACGGGTGAGCCGGGTTCCGGGTTCTTGGCGCCGTCGTTTCAGCCCAGGGGACGCCATTCCTTTGATCCACCGGCCCCTTCAGGGCCGGATCGGTGGCGGGCCAGGGCCTTTACCCAGGCTAAAGCCTGGGCTAAAAACGGGGCCCCCTGCAGGGGCCTTCGTCCGCCGGTTCTTTCGCGTTCGGAGGTTCTGTCACCTTCGGAGGTTCTATCTCGTTTTCTCATCGCAACCCGTCACAACCCGTGGAGCCTGGCTCCAGAATTCCCCGTCCCGGCCATTTCAATCCCCGATTCCCGTTGCCACCCGGAACCAGAAACCACGGAACCCTGAACCAGAAACCAGGCTAAAGCCTGGGCTGAAAACGGGGCCCCCTTCAGGGGCCTCCGCCCGGCGCCGAGCGCCCTACAGTTCCCTCAGCACCTTTGCCGGGTTGCCGGCTACGACCGTGCGGGGGGGGACGTCGCGGGTGACGACCGCACCCGCTCCGACGATGGCGCCTTCGCCGATGGTGACCCTGGCGAGGATGGTGGCTCCCGAGCCGATCGAGGCTCCGCGCCGGACCAGGGTCTTCTCGACCACCCAGTCGGCTTCGGTCTGGAGCTGCCCCTCGGCGGTGGCCCGAGGGTAGATGTCGTTGATGAAGCAGACCCCGTGGCCGATGAAACAGTCGTCTTCGATGGTGACCCCTTCGCAGACGAAGGTGTGGCTCGAGATCTTGCAGTTCCTGCCCACGACGGCGTTCTTCTGGATCTCCACGAACGCCCCGATCTTGGAGTGGTCCCCAATCGTGCAGCCGTAGAGGTTGATGAATTTACCGAGGTAGACGTCGTTGCCGAGGGTGACGTTGTTGAGGGATTGGAGATTGTCCATGGGTTCCTTCGGTTCCGGGTTCCGGGTTCCGGCGGTGGCGCGGTTTGGCGCCGGACACAGAGCCGGGGTTAAGGCGAAGCCGCGGCCCCGGGTTCCCGGCACGGCACCCAGTTCGGTGGGCGGGTTACCGGTTTCAGGGTTCAGGTTTCTGATTCAAGGTTCCTGCCCTCCGTCTTGGTGCAAACCTGGGTCCGGTCTTCTGCGGATTTTCACCGCTGGGGCGCGGTGGCGCTGAGGTTTCGCGGAGGGGATTCTTCATTCCTGATTCCACCCGAAACCCGCCTCGGGAAACCGTCTTCGGCCGGGGTCCCGGTACGGCGAGATCTCCGGCGCTGAAGGCGCCGTCGTTTCAGCCCAGGCTTCAGCCTGGGTCACGGGGCCTGCCGCCCCAGGTGCGCCCTGAAGGGGCGCTTCCCTTTCCCGGGGACGCGATTCCGGTGAAACGCCGGCCCCTTCAGGGCCGGATCGGTGGCGGGCCGGGGTCTTTCCCAGGCTAAAGCCTGGGCTGAAACAGGGCCCCCTTCAGGGGCCTCCGCCCGCCGGTTCCATCGCGTTCACCGGTTCTTCGCGTTCGAGGGTTTCGGGTACGAAGGCTACTCGATCTCAAGCTCG
This sequence comes from uncultured Acidobacteriota bacterium, assembly GCA_963777605.1. Lineage (GTDB taxonomy): Bacteria > Acidobacteriota > UBA6911 > RPQK01 > JAPXNP01 > CAVZRV01. The sequence goes on along the minus strand of CAVZRV010000007.1, from coordinate 1,147,502 downwards.
TGTGAAAGGTTCTTCACGACCAATCACCAATCACCAATCGTAGATCTCAGATGTTGCCTGTCGCCAGGCAAGCTGCCTGGCCGACATCTCAGGCAGGGCTGCCTGGATTACTTTGCGGCCGATCCCCCTCTCGAAACCCGGGACCGCGCCAAGCGCCTCACACCCGAAACCACTCGCAGCGCCCACACACTTGAAACGCGCGCTGCGCGCGCTAGAGCTCCACCAGCCGCCCGCGGTCCTGGATTGACTGATCCGCGGCTTCCAGCATCTTCACGACCCGGAGGCCGGCCTGGCCGTTGTTGTGGGGTTGCTCGCCGTTCTGGATGCAGTCGAGGAAGTAACGGGTTTCGGCTTTGAGAGCTTCGATCTGGGGGACGCGGGGGGCCACCATGTCGCCGCTGCGGTAGCTGACCAGGAGGTTGTAGACGTCGCCCGCCTGTTTGACGTCCACGCCCTTGTCGTAGATCTTGATCTTCTCGTCCGGCTCCAGGTCGTTCCAGACCAGCATCTTCCGCTCCCCGCCGAGCAGGGTCATGCGGACCTTGACGGGCGAGAGCCAGTTGACGTTGAAATGGGCGATCATGGAGTCGGGGTAGTAGACCGTGATGTAGGCCAGGTCTTCGTGGCCGTTGTAGTGCCGCTGTCCGGTGGCCACCAGTGCCTCGGCCTGCCCCGAAACCAGGAAGTCCATGATGGAGAGGTCGTGGGGGGCCAGGTCCCAGACCACGTTCACATCGTGCTGGAAAAGTCCCAGGTTGACCCGGGTGGAGTCGTAGTAGAGGAGGTTGCCGAGGTGGCCCGAGTCGACCACTTCCTTCATCTTCTGGACCGCACCGGTAAAGAGGAAAGTGTGGTCCACCATGATGACGAGCTTGCGGGCGTCGGCCAGGTCGATGAGCTGGCGGGCCTCGTCGGAATTCAGCGTGAAGGGCTTCTCAACGAACACGTGCTTGCCGTGCTCGAGCGCCATCCGGGCGAAAGGGTAGTGGGTCGAGACCGGCGTAATTACGGCTACGGCATCCAGGTTGGGCGACCGGAGCATCTCCTCAGCCGACGAGCAGAGCTCGAGCGAGGGGTAGAGCTTTTGGGCCCGCTCCAGCGAGGCCGGGTTCTGGTCACAGACCACCGTCACGCGGCAGTCGGAATGAGCCATGAAATTCCGAACGATATTGGGACCCCAGTATCCGTATCCGATTACGCCGATGTTGATCATGATTCTCCCTTCATGGTTGATAATCGGAGAGTTGGAGTGCAGGCTTTACAGTGGAGTGTAGGTTCGGGTTTCTGGGCTTTCTGGGACGTTTCGGGTTTCTGGTTTCTGGTTTCGATTCAGTGTCGCCGGTTCAACGCGATCCAGCGGTCAAGGGGTGTCGTGGTCCGAGTGCTTCCGTTCGGGGAGGCGAGGTTGATCGCCGCCTCAGCCGAATCAGGGTTCAGGGACCAAAAGAGTACGAGCTTGGCGAGGACGAATAACGAAAACGCAGGCCGAAACCGAAGTGCGACGTGAGAACTGAACCCGAAACCCGCCCACGCACGGATTTGCGGTGGTCACCGGCAAGATGCCTGGCCACACCAGGACCCAGAAACCAGGAACCAGAAACGCGCGCGCCGCAGCGCTAAACCGCCCCGTCGCCTTTGATTACGGCGAGGGGAGTCTGGAAGAGGAGCTTGACGTCGAGCCAGAAGGACCAGTGGCGGGCATAGTGGAGGTCCATGCGGACCATCTCGTCGAAGGTCGTTCGGCTGCGGCCGTGGACCTGCCAGAAACCGGTGATCCCGGGCCGGACTTCGAGGATCCGGCGGCGGTGCCAGATGTCGTACTGGCGCAGTTCGTAGGGGATGGGCGGCCGCGGGCCGACCAGCGACATGTCCCCCCGCAGGACGTTGAGGAACTGCGGAAACTCGTCCAGGCTGGTCTTCCGCAGGATACGCCCCACCGGCGTGACCCGGGCGTCCTTGACCAGCTTGAAGACCGGCTTGCCGTCGGGGTCGGAAGACGAACTCTTGCCGTTTTTGATGTAGTCCTCGATGTACTGCTCGTGAACCGAGGAGTCGGAATTGGTGTACATCGACCGAAACTTCAGGAACTGGAACGGCTGGCCGAACTGGCCCAGTCGCTCCTGGCTGAAGAGCACCGGCCCCTTCGAGGTCAGCTTGATCAGGCCGGCGATCAGCAGGAGAATCGGAGACAGGATCAGAAGCAGGGTCAGGCTGACCAGAACGTCGCCGGCCCGCTTCAGGGCCGTAGCCCCCTTCCGGTCGCGCTCCTGGCCCATCAGGTCGGGATAGAGAACTTCCCGGATCTCGACCGACGTCTCGCCGGCCACCTCGTCGGGAAAGTAGTAGACCGAGATCGTCAACTTCGAAGAAACCTCACTCGGCAGCCGGCATCCCAGGCAGCGCTCGATCTTCTCCAGGACCACCTTGCGCACGTCGTCCCGCTTCGACGTCGCCCAGTTCGGTGAGCAGGGCAGCCGCGATCCGGTCCCGCTGGTACCAGCCGACGACGTCGGTTTCCCGAAACGTGCACAGGAGCAGAGAAAAAATGGAATCGCGCAGGACCGGGTCAACCTGTCCCGTGTCGCCCCGCAGGGCCGAGACGTCAACGCAGACCAGGATGAACGGGTCCCCGGAGCGTTCGGAACGCTTCCGCTCCAACACGACCAGCTTCTGAAACGCCGACTCGGAGAGGATCTCGTCCTGGCGCGGCCGCTCGTCGATCCGGACCGGGGTCCATCCCATGTCCGTCACCGTAGATGCCTTCATAATAATTCTCCCCCAAGAGAATTCTGTTTCACCTTAGATTACTCTCTTTCTTATGCCACCTGACGAGGCTGGTTTCGCAACGATTCTGCAAACGCTCACGTTTACCTACAGCTTCGCCATGTCAGTCACGATCCCACTTCGGGGCCTGGCTGAAACGGTAACGTTGATCACAATTTCCGCACGTGGCATGCCAGTGCTCCTTAAAATGCAGTGCATTCGATCGGAAACCGGCGTGAACGCAGGGTTTGAACCACTTTTCCCGGCCCGACGCTTCGCTCCCCCAAGGGCAAAGGTGGGTAGCCAGGTTAATGGTTTTGTTTCCCGCGGTTCACACATGGCGACTTTACGCCATCAAGATTCAATAGGTTGGGAGTTCAAGGAACTCCAAGGCTCAACGGATTCTGATTATAACCGTTTTTGGGAAGAAAGTAAGGTTCCGGGGTTCAAGGTTTCTGGTTTCTGGTTTCTGGTTTCTGGTGAGACGTGGCACTGTTCACGGTTTCACGGTTTCACGGTCAACGTTGCGGGGGCCAGTGTCTGGTTGGATGCACCCTGGGTTCAGTTGATTATTGGAACGTCCTACGAGGCTCTGCGCTGGCTTTTCCGCAAATCGTTAATAAACCGACACTTTCATGTGGAGTGCTGGAAGCGACAGCTTCCGCTTTTGTCCAACGCGGAACGGTTCGCCCGTCATCAGGAAGCGAAAGCTTCCGTTGCCTTTCACCTCGGGCGCGGTGGAGCGATCGGCTGCTGCCTGTCGATGCGAGGCAGTTGGCCGAATCCAGGCAGGTTCCGTGACGGCGTCTTCGTCGTTCAGCACGGCGGAAGCTCTCGCTTCCGTTCGACGTGCCGGGTTTCAAAGCGGAACCTCTCGGTTCCGCACCCCAAATGAATCCCTGAACGCGCGTGCGAGGTAACCGGACGGTGCTCAAAGGTTCCGGGCGGGCGGGGTCGGTGAGGACGGGGACAAGATCCTGGGTGGGCAGTGGATGAAGGTCGGGAGAAGCGCTCCACTCGCGTTCAGAAATGACACCGCAAAATCGCATCAACAACCACGCCACGCTGAACGCATAACCCGTAACCAGAAACCAGAAACCAGGAACGATCAACCCAAAACGGCGCGCAGCGCCCCCAACCCCCACTCCCCTAACTACATTCGAACAATTTGACGATATAGTGTCTGCAGTCATGGGAGTGGCGATGGCTTTGGAGCAACGGTTGAAACAGGTGCCGGCTTCGTTCTGGCGCTGGCTGGGCGTGAGCGCGGCCGTGGCGGCGCTTTACTGGCAGCCACTTTGGGACACGGCACTGCTGACTCTGGAACAGGACCCGCACCATAGTCACATCGGGCTGATCCCGCTGATTTTTCTTTACCTGCTCTGGACCCAGAAGGAGGCACTGGCATCGGTTCCGCGCGTCCGGATTTCCCTCGCCGCTTTTCCGGCACTCGCCGCAGTCCTCTTTGCCGCCCTGGCCTTCCGGTCCCCGGCGCAGCTTCCCGACACGGCAGCACTCACCCTCTGGATGGCCTCCTTCGTGGCCGCATACTGGGCCGGGTTCATTTATGCCCTGGGCTGGCAGGCGGCCCGGAAGGTGCTTTTCCCCCTTGGATTTCTTCTCCTCATCATTCCACCTCCGATTGCCCTGCTCGAGTCCGTAACCGACTCGCTGCTGTGGGGATCGGCCTGGATCACCGACTGGATGTTTAAACTGGTCGGCACTCCGGTCTTCCGAGAGGGATACACCTTTCGCCTGCCCGGAGTGGCGATCGAAATAGCCGAGCAGTGCAGCGGCATCCGCTCCACCCTGGCCCTGGTGATCACCGGCCTGCTGGCAGGCTACTTCATGCTCAAGCGCCCCTGGAGCCGCTTCGTCTTGATTCTGCTGCTCTTCCCCATGTCGGTGCTCAAGAACGGGATCCGGATCGTGACGCTGACCCTGCTTTCCATCCACGTTGACCCCGGTTTTCTCGACGGCGACCTTCACCACGACGGGGGGATCGTCTTCTTCCTGATCGCCCTCGTTATCATGGCGGTGATCATCAAGGGGTTGCAGGTCGTGGAACGGCGGCTCGCGCCGGAGGGTTAGGCGTTCCGAGGTTATGGGGTTCAAGGTTTCTGGTTTCTGGTTTCTGGTTTCTGGTGAGACGTGGCACTGTTCACGGTTTCACGGTCAACGTTGCGGGGGCCAGTGTCTGGTTGGATGCACCCTGGGTTTAGTTGATTATTGGAACGTCCTACGAGGCTCTGCGCTGGCTTTTCCGCAAATCGTTAATAAACCGACACTTTCATGTGGAGTGCTGGAAGCGACAGCTTCCGCTTTTGTCCAACGCGGAACGGTTCGCCCGTCATCAGGAAGCGAAAGCTTCCGTTGCCTTTCACCTCGGGCGCGGTGGAGCGATCGGCTGCTGCCTGTCGATGCGAGGTAGTTGGCCGAATCCAGGCAGGTTCCGTGACGGCGTCTTCGTCGTTCAGCACGGCGGAAGCTCTCGCTTCCGTTCGACGTGCCGGGTTTCAAAGCGGAACCTCTCGGTTCCGCACCCCAAATGAATCCCTGAACGCGCGTGCGAGGTAACCGGACGGTGCTCAAAGGTTCCGGGCGGGCGGGATCGGTGAGGACAGGGACAAGATCCTGGGTTGGCAGTGGATGAAGGTCTGGAGAAGCTCCACTCGCGTTCAGAAATGACACCGCAAAATCGCATCAACAACCGCGTCACGCTGAACGACGAATGCAGCGCCAGGAACCAGAATCAGGACGCGGAGTCAGGCTTGGGCCGAAGCAACAGGCAGGACGCCTGTCTCACACGAGGCACCAGAAACCGGGAACCTCGAGAAAACTCTCGCTACGAGACGGGCGGGGACGCCCGTCCCAGACGCATTACCGTTCCGACAAGTTCTGGATGACTGCGTCGGCGACGTCGCGATCCATTCTTTGGAGGCTGTTGGTGGTAACCAGGGAGACTGTTCCGTCGTCGTGGAGCTGGTGAATGAAGGCCGATGCCACGATCGGCTGGGGAGAAACGATCCAGACGCTGCCCTGAAAGTCGTCACCAATCAGGTCGATGCTGGTCTTCTGCCAGGACCCGAAAGCCTTCATCAGGGGAGCAAACTGCCGGACGATCTCACCATCCAGGTTGATCAGGTATATCCGCGGATTGAACCAGAACGATGTAGTGTTGGTCAGCGTAAAGGTCGTGAATACGTTAGCGTCTTTCACCTGGAGGACGTTCGAGCCCACGTAGACATTACTTGGTGTCACGGCTTCGGAAACCGAATCCTCGGCCATGGCCGGAGCGACACACAACAACACACATGCCAGGAATGCAAACCAGGCTTTTCTGCTCATTGAGAACCCCGCTGGAACCGTACTGTAGACCTGACGTCGATTTGGTGCAAGATTTTTATTCACAGCCGCTTACAGTTGCATTGCCCGTGCCAGAGTCACTCCTGCACTATACGCAACGGCCTAAGCTACTGAAAAGAAAACTCTTAGCTCATTCAAAGGACTTCCGAGGCCTGCCCTGCTGTGAAACAGACTACCCACAATGATGTTTCAAGAGGTTCACAACTGGTGTCGGATTCCATGACAGAACGGCGGCCTCGAAATCCTTTTTCGGGCATTACTTAGGCCGACGTCTCCCCGGCCTTACAGCACTTGCGGCGTACTGGCGGCCGTTTGGCACATGGGGCACCTGCTCTTCGGATACCTTGTTCCCACAAACTGGAACATCAATTGCATTGGTTGACATCCGGGCGTTAACACGCGTCGGCGTCGGGCATCCGGGCATTAACGCGCGTCGGCGCCGAGTGATACATAAAGGATGTGATGTCAGTCGTGTAATATGGACAAAATTCTATGGATCTCCAGGTGGAAGGAAACGTAGCAGCAATTCTGGAGCCCTCGTTACCGGCGGAGGTGTCCTGTTTCAGCGCGGAAGGATTTCAATACTTCCTCAGGCGGGAACTGGCTGAATCGAACCGCTACGGGCATTTCGCCGCCTTTGCGATGTTCCGGGTACGGAGTTCCGGCGACGATGAGCGAGTCGAAAGACTGGTCCGGTGTCTCGGGCAAAGTATTCGTGCCACCGACTTTATGGGGAAGCTGAGCCCGGACACAGTCGGCATTATCCTTCAACACGCCACCACTGAAAGCGCCCTGCGCGTCCTCGATCGGCTCAACGAGGAGGTTTCCCGCTCTTTCCCCAACCGCGACGAAGACACGATCGAAGGTGCGGTCGCCGTTTTCCCAACTGAGGCGAATACGCTGGCAAGTCTCACCTCACTCGCCCAGCAGCGTCTCAACGATCAGAACTAGTGTCGCAGTTCCTGGCGAAGGCGTGCCATTCCCTGCGAACTGCGCCTTGTCCTGGCACCTATGCCGGACTCTGAAAGCGTCATCTGATGGGTGACAGGACGCCGGGGCGTCGGGATTTTTTACAATTCTGTGCCGGAACGCGCGCGCCGCGCCCGGTTTCTGGTTTCTGGTTTCTGGTTTCTGGTTTCTGGTAGGAGTGTCCGGGTTTCACGTTCAAAGTTCGACGTTTCGGCGGCAACTCAATTTGGAGTGCTGGAAGCGAAAGCTTCCGCTTTTGCCCAACGTGGAACGGTTCGCCCGTCATCAGGAAGCGAAAGCTTCCGTCGCCTCCGATACGGGTCAGGGCTTTCCCGAGGTCTGCCGGCGACCAAATGGGTCGGTTTCCGCCAGGCAAGCTGCCTGGATTACCTTGCGGCTGCCGACCCCATCCGGACGAGACACGTTGAACCAGGAACCAGGAACCAGGAACCAGATTTCTCGCTTCCGTTCCAACTGCCGGGGGCAAAGCGGAAGCTCTCGCTTCCGCATCTCCACAGAATGCGTGCTACTTGCTTGACTCGAGCGCGGAGAGGAACTCCCCGTTGGCGTCTCCATAAGTCAGGTAGCTAATGACGGGGCGGTCGCTGGTGACCCGGACGTGGCCGCCGAGTTGTTCGAATCCTGGACCGAAATAGGAGGCCCCGTTGAGCAGTTCCGAGCGGCGCGCATTGGGCGCCAGCCGAAGCGACGTCACTCCTTTCCGGTTTCCGTTGGCGTCATAAACCTCTACCGTCACGGTGGCGAACCCGGCGGTCGGGTTGAAGACCGCCAGCCCGGTGTAGATCCTCCCGTCGGCCGAGTGGGCTACCTGGGGAAAGATCGCCTCGGTCTTTCCGGCAGAGGCCATGGGCAGGGAGGTCCGGAAGCGCGAGGAAGAGTATGTCACGGTAGCGACGACCGGTGGAGTTCCTGAACTGCCAAAGCTCACCTTCAGGGAACCCGAGATGATCCCTTCCCGCATCAGGTACTCCCCGAACAGGCTCGTGGCGGAGATCGTGGTCAGTTGCCGGGACGGCAGGTAGACGGGCCGCGAGACGATCTGGACCCCGGCGTCGTTGTAGACCGTCGCAGTCGCCGAGACGGTGAGGATGCTGTTGTTGAGAATCCGAATCAGGGTGTCGCCCCCCTGTCGATCGGCAAAAATGTGGGGCGCCATCCAGAACGAGGAAGTCTTCGGGGCCAGGCTGGGCAGGGCTTCCAGCCACTCGGTCCCGGCAACGACCTCATAGGCAAGCATCTCGACGTCGGCGCTGATGCGCAGGTAGCCCGTGACCCCGGCCCGGTAGCCGAAAAAGTCGGAGATCGAACCGCGAAGCGTTCCCGATGGGACAAGTGCCCCCGACCAGCGCACGGGGGTCCGGCTCTGCGGACCGTAGAGTTCCAGCTGGACCCTTCCGGCTTTCGCTTCCAGGTTAACCACCTGGATGAAGGTGTCGCTCTCGGCCGACATGTCGGCTTCGGGAAGGAAGAGTTCCCGACCGGAAGCCGGCCGTGCACCGATCCCGTCGATCCGGCGCGACTGGTAGTCGCCGACCATGAAGAAGCCCTCGAGACCTGGCGAATAAGCCGACGCCGCCAGGTATCCCGCCGCCCCGTCACCCCCGGGAAGTTCGGCTGCCAGGAAGGCCCGCTGACCGCCGGGTGGCAGGGCCGCTTCCTCGGTGACGCCGGCCAGGTTCTCCCCCTGCTCGCCGAAGCCGTCGAGCCGGACCCGGTCGAAGTAGGGCTGGAGATTGAGCAGGGCCACCCCGACAAAGACATCGTCGAAGACCGCCGAGCGGGACTCCATTCGCGAAGGGAGAAGGATCCGGTCTCCCGCCGGATCCCGCGCCTCAACCCGGAATTCCACTTCGGCCGACGAACTCTCCGTCCCATCGGTGACGGTGTAACGAAACCGGTCAATCCCGGTAAAGCCGGCCCTCGGTGTGTAGGTGAGCTGTCCGTCCGCGTCGGTCGTGACCGTCCCGTACTGGGGATGGGTGGTGGCAGTCACCTGCAGAGGGTCCCGGTCAACATCGTTGTCGTTGAGGAGAACGTCAATCCGGAGCGCCTTCCCAGCCTGGGTGAGAGCAACGTCGGCACGGGCCTCGGGGCGATCGTTGACCGGAGTGACGTCGATGCTGACCCGGGCGCTCGAGGTCATTCCGTCCTTGTCCCGAATCTGGTAGGTGAACGCGTCCGCACCGAAGTAGTCGGCGACAGGGGTGTAGCGCACCCCTCCGGATGCCGTCACAGCCTTCCCCGAACGGGGCGGTTCAACGACTGTGACCACGAACGGAACCTCGCGGGAGCCGACATCGTTGGCGGTGACATCGACCAGGATCGAAGAATCCTCCGAAACCCGGGTCACGTCGGCAACCGCCATCAGGGGAGGATCGACTTTGATCACCTGCACCATCACCGATCCGACAGCCTGTGCCCCCTGGGCATCGACGACCGTGTAGGCAAAGGTGTCCCATCCGCTGAAGTCGGTCCGAGGAGTGTATATGACGGTCCCTCCCTCAAGCCGGGCCGAGCCGTTGGCGGGCGGATCGACCGAAGCGACCGACAGGGAGTCGCCGTCCACGTCCACGTCGTTGGCCAGCAGTTCAATGACAACGGACGTGTCGGAATTGGTCGTGGCACGGTCGGTTTCCGGCAGGGGAACGTCGTTGACCGGGGTCACCGTGACGGAGACGCTGCCGGTCGCGGTCCCGCCGCTGCCGTCACTGACCGTGTAGGTGAACGAGTCGGCGCCGAAGAAGTTGGCGCCAGGGCGATAGAGAACGGTCCCCCCGGCCACAAGTGAAACCGTTCCGAATCTCGGAACCCCGAGCCCGACAACAGCCAGCGCGTCTCCGTTGGGGTCGCTGTCGTTGGCCAGTAGAAAAATGGAAAGAGGTGAGTCTTCGGCGGTTACGGCGACGTCGTTTTGCGCCGACGGGGCCGCGTTTTCCTGGCGCACGAAGTAGGAGACCTCGTTGGAGTAACCGCTCTCCAGGCCGGCTCCATTGACGGCCGTACAGACGTAGAAGAAGCTGGTGTCATATTGAAGCGTGGCATCGGTGAACCGGGCCGCGGAAACCAGGCTGGAATTCAGACGCTGGTAGCCCGTACCCGACCGCGTCGAACGGTAGACGTTGTAGCCGACCACGCTCGAGTCAGGACTCGGGTCCCACTGCAGAGTGACGGATTGACCGCGGGCAGGGAGAACCAGCCCGGTGAGGCAAAGAGCAAGACTTATAAGAATCCAACGCAACATGTTCCGAACGTATCCTGGCGACAGCGATGCGTCGGTCCGTCCGTGGAGTCAACGCTTCCTCCTCCCCCGAGGTGAAGCAATTCAAATTTCGAAATGCAAAGTCCGAAGGTCGAATTTCGAATTTCGAATTTCGGGGGGAATAGTAAACCAAAGGGGATGGCAAAATCAAAAGGGAAGCTTCCGGGGTTCCGGGTTCCGGCGGTGGCGCGGTTTGGTGCCGGACACAGAGCCGGGGGTAAGGCGAAGCCGCGGCCCCGGGTTCCCGGCACGATACCCAGTGCGGTGTGGGGGTTCCGGGGTTCCGGGTTCCGAGGTTCCTGGTTCCTGGTGGTTCCGGTTCTGGTTCCGGTGGTTCACGGTAGGTTCCGGGGTTCCGGGGGTTCCGGTAGGGAGTGTCCTGGGTTTAGTTGATTATTGGAACGTCCTACGAGGCTCTGCGCTGGCTTTCCCGCAAATCGTTAATAAACCGACACTTTAATGTGGAGTGCTGGAAGCGACAGCTTCCGCTTTTGTCCAACGCGGAACGATTCGCCCGTCATCAGGAAGCGAAAGCTTCCGTTGCCTCTCACCGCGGGCGCGGTGGAGCGATCGGCTGGCCCTCTTGAAGGAGCCTTTTCAAATTGCGAAGTGGGAAGGGCAAATGGTGAGTGAAATTCCGAGTTCGCACATCGGTTTCAGCTTCGATCGGATTCGCATTCGAAATTCAGACTTCCGAATCACTCCGGGCCTGCAGCTTCGCCCACAAAGCGTCTTCGTCGTCCAGCACGGCGGAAGCTTTCGCTTCCGTTCGACGTGCCGGGTTTCAAAGCGGAACCTCTCGGTTCCGCACTCCAAATGAATTCCCAAAACGTGCGCGCAACTGAACCGGACGGTGGTGGGTTCCGGGGTTCCGGGTTCCAAGGTTCCGGGGTGCCGGGGTTCCGGGGTTCCGGTAGGGAGTGTCCTGGGTTCAGTTGATTATTGGAACGTCCTACGAGGCTCTGCGCTGGCTTTTCCGCAAATCGTTAATAAACCGACACTTTAATGTGGAGTGCTGGAAGCGACAGCTTCCGCTTTTGTCCAACGCGGAACGGTTCGCCCGTCATCAGGAAGCGAAAGCTTCCGTTGCCTCTCACCTCGGGCGCGGTGGAGCGATCGGCTGGCCCTCTTGAAGGAGCCTTTTCAAATTGCGAAGTGGGAAGGGCAAATGGTGAGTGAAATTCCGAGTTCGCACATCGGTTTCGGCCTTCGAGTTCGCTATTCGGATTCGCATTCGAAATTCAGACTCCCGAATCACTCCGGGCCTGCAGCTTCGCCCACAAAGCGTCTTCGTCGTTCAGCACGGCGGAAGCTCTCGCTTCCGTTCGACGTGCCGGGTTTCAAAGCGGAACCTCTCGGTTCCGCACTCCAAATGAATTCCCAAAACGTGCGCGCAACTGAACCGGACGGTGGTGGGTTCCGGGGTTCCGAGGTTCCGCGTTCCGAGGTTCCGGCGTTGCGCGTTTGGATTCACGGTCTCCGGTCTCCTGTCTCCGGTCTCCTGAGCTATTCCGCAGACCGGAGCAATTGGCGATAGGGGCAAAATCCAGGGTGGGCGATGGATGAAGGTCTGGAGAAGCGCTCGCCGCTCGCGTTCAGAAATGCGGGGCGATAGTCCGGCCGACCAACACTCGCCTTCCCCACCAGGGGCCCATAATTCAGGGGACAACCACATCACGTCGCCCGTTGAACCAGAAACCAGAAACCAGGAACCAGAAACAAGCAACCCAACCCAGCGCGCACAGCGCCCCCACAAAACCGGCCCAACCAATCAGAAATGTTACTTCGCTTGTTGTCCTTCGATGGTGGACAGGTACTCTCCCCGGGCGTCGCCGAAGATGGCGTAGCTGACGACCTTGCCGGTGGACCGGACCCGGATGTGGCCCTTGGTCTGGGCAAAGTCGGGGCCGAAGAAGGAGGCTCCGGACAGGAGGTCAATCTTGCGGGCCCGCGGGTCAAGGTCGAACGACTTCCTCCGGGCCAGGCGACCGTCGGCGGTGTAGGCTTCGACCGTCACGTTGACCGAAGTCTCGTTCGGGTTCAGAATCGCCAGGCCGGTGTAGATCGAACCGTCGGTGGTCTGGGCAACCTGGGGGAAGACTGTGTCTTCGTACCCGGATTCCACCATCGGTGCGGCCGTCGAGGACTTGCCGGCAAAACCGGTGAACTCGAGACTGGCCACGACCGGTGTTGCCTGGGGAATCGAGACGTCGATCGACCCGGTCAGGAGTTGGCTCGGCTTCTTGTTCCCCAGGTTGAGGATCTGTGCGGCCGTGACCACCGTCAACTGGCTGGCCGGCAGAGTCACCTCTTTCCGGGCCATGGTTTCACCGGCGTCGTTGCGGACGTTGATGGTTGCAATCGCCGTCTGGGTTCCGGCATTGAGAATCCGAACCACCGACGTTCCGCCGTCCGAATCGGCGAAGAAGTGCGGCGCCAACAGTCGCTGGCTCGAGGCCGGCTTCCGGCCGGAACCCGAGGTCAGGCTCTTCTGGCTCGCGACCACTTCGTAGCCGGAGATCGCCCTGGTGGCCTTGGCCGCCACGAAACCTTCGCTCATGGAGCCCTTGATCCCGAAGATCTCCTTGATGGTCCCCATGAAGGACCCGCCCGCGGCCATGGCCGCATTCACCTGGGCCGCGATCTTGCCGTTGGGCTGATGGAGTTCCAGGCTGATCCAGGTCGTCTCCGTTGCGGAGGGGTTGAGCAACTGAATCAGAGTCGAGTCAACCGATGATTCGTGGACCACCGGGAAGTAGAGGGTGGTCGAAGCATCGAGCTGGGCACCCACTCCGTCCATTCTCCGGGAAGCGAAATCGCCTACCATGAAAAAGCCCTGCAGGCTCGAACTGGAGGCGGAGATCGACAGTGAGACCGAGTCGGGACTCAGCGAAGGCAGTTCTCCGGTCAGAAATGCGGTCTGTCCCTTCGGGGGCAGCTGGTCGGCCAGCTGGACCTCGGACAGGCTCTTCCCACCCGTGCTCCGATCGGCCACGTTGACCGTTTCGTAGCTGGAACCCGGGTTTAAGAGCCCGACTCCCACGTATGTGCCGGAGAGGTAGCTGGACGAACCGGTATCTACGGTGACCGGGAAGACCAGGGCGCTGGTCTGCTGAACCTGTTCCACGACCTGGACACTGACCTGAGCGCCCCTGGCTTCCCTTCCGTCGGACACCTCGTACTGGAAGCTGTCGGATCCCACGTATCCAGCGGACGGAGTGTAGAGAACCTGTCCGTCATCCTGGAGAACCGCCGTTCCATTCTGTGGTGCCAACACTCGACTGACTGTAATGACGTCGCCATCCGGATCCTGGTCGTTGTCCAGGACAGAGACCAACACCGATCCGTCCTTGTTCCACCGTAATGCTGTCGGCAACCGGCTGGGGAGGATCGTTGACCGGAGTCACCGTCACCGAGACGGTACCGGTTGTGCTTCCGCCCTTGCCGTCGCTTACCGTGTAGGAGAAGGCGTCAGAACCGTTGTAATTGGAGGCCGGCACGTAGAGTACCGTTTCCCCGGACTGCCGCGTTGCAGTACCGTGCTGGGGAGCCGTGAGCGACGAGACGGAGAGGATGTCTCCATCCGGATCACTGTCGTTGCCCAGCACCGGGATCGTCACGGACTGGTCCTCGGCTGTCGTCACCGAATCGGCCACAGCTTCTGGAGGCTGATTGCTACTCGCCGTCACGGTAATCTGAACGTTGGCCGAGGCCGTTCCACCATTGCCGTCACTGATGGTGTACTTGAATGCGTCGGTTCCCTCGTAGCCGTTCTTCGGCGTGTAGAGCAAAACCTGTTCGGGCCCTTTCGTCACCGTTCCGTGGGGAGCGTTGTTGATCGAAGAGATCGAAAGCTGGTCACCGTCCACGTCACTGTCATTGACCAGGATGGCGATCGTCACCGATTGTCCCGGCGCTACGGTGGCCACGTCGTCACCCGCAACCGGTGCGTCGTTGACCGGGGTCACCGTCACAGAAACGGTCGCCGACGAAATCAGGCCGGCGGGGTCGGCAACCGTGTAGCCGAAGGAATCAGCGCCGTTGTAGTCGGCCGCGGGAGTGTAGCGAACCGATGTCGCCGACTCAACCGTAACCGTCCCGTGAGAGGGCTGGCTGACCGACTGAACCGAGAGCACGTCGCCGTCGGGATCGGTGTCGTTGGCCGCGGGATTGAAGACTAACGGCTGGTCCTCGGAGATCACAACGGTGTCGGCAACCGCAGTCGGCCCATCGTTGGTCGCCGCAATCGTGACCGTCACGGTAGCACCGGCAACTCCGCCGTTGCCGTCCCCGACCGTGTAGGAGAAGGTGTCGCTCCCACTGTAGTTGTCGGCGGGCGTGTACTGGACTGCTGTTCCGCCGGTAATCGTCGCCGAGCCGTGCTGCGGCTGGGTGACACCAGTCACCGTGAGGGTGTCCTCATCGACGTCGCTGTCGTTCGAGAGCACCGGTACCGAAACGGCCTGGTTCTTGAGCGTGGTGACGGTGTCGGCCGAGGCCGTGGGAACGTCGTTGATCGACGTCACCGTCACCAGCACCTGGGCCGTTGAAGACTCGGAACCGTCGCTGACGGTGTAGCTGAACGCGTCGCTGCCGTAGTAGTTCGCTGCCGGAGTGTAGCGCACCGATCCGGTCGCTTCCACCGCCGCCGTCCCGTGCTGGGGCTGGGTCACGGCCGTTACCGTCAAGGTGTCTCCGTCGGCATCGGTGTCGTTGGCGGTCACACCGATCACGGCCGAGGAATCTTCTGGAGTCGTGGCGACATCGTCGTTGGCCACCGGAGCGTCACTGACCGAACTGACCGTCACGTTGACCAGCGCCGAGGCGGTTCCGCCCTGCCCATCGGAAATCGCGTAGGTGAAGGCATCGGATCCGTTGAAGTTGGCCGACGGGGTGTAGGTCACCGTGTTGTTGCCGTTCTTGACCGCCGTACCGTGCGAAGGAGAGCCGACACTGGAGAGGGCCAGGCTGTCGCCATCGTCATCGGAATCGTTAGCCAGTACCGCGACCGTCACCGACTGCCCTTCCGGAGTCGAGGCGGTGTCATTCTGAGCCTTTGGGACGTCGTTCACGGAGTTGACCGTCACCGCGACGGCGGCTGTTGCCGTGCCGCCGTTGCCGTCCGAGATGGTGTAAGTGAAAGTGTCCGAGCCATGGTAGTTGGCCGCGGGAGTGTAGCGAACCGAGGTCCCGTTCTGGACGGCGGTAGTGCCGTGCTGGGGCTGGCCGGCCGCCGAGACGGTCAGGCTGTCGCCATCGGGATCGGAGTCGTTGTTCAGCACGCTGACCGTGGCCGAGGTGTCTTCCTGGAGAGTCACAGCGTCGTTGACCGCGCTCGGGGCGTCGTTGACGCCGGTTACCGTGACCGAGACGGTAGCCGCCGAAGTGCCCCCCTTACCGTCGGAGATCGCGTAAGAGAAGCTGTCACTGCCGCTGAAGTTCGATGCCGGCGTGTAGCTCACGGAACCATCGCCGTTCTTTACCGCCGCGCCATGCTGGGGCGCTCCGACCGAAGTCACGTTCAACACGTCGCCGTCAACGTCTTCATCATTGGAGAGGACCGTGATCGTGACGGAGTGGTCTTCCTGGGTCGAGGCACTGTCGTTGTGCGCGGACGGGAAGTCGTTGACCGCGCTGACCGTGACCGCGACCGTCGCCGTCGCCGTGCCACCCTTGCCGTCAGAGATCGTGTAGCTGAAGCTGTCCGAACCGTTGTAGTTGGCCGACGGGGTGTAGCGCACGCTCGTCGAAGAAACCACCGAAGTGCTCCCGTGCAGCGGTGCCCCTGCCGAGGACACCGTCAGGGTGTCACCGTCCGGATCGCTGTCGTTGGCGGTTACATTGACGACGACCGAGGAGTCTTCCAGGACCGAGGCGGAATCGTTGGCCGCCACCGGCTGGGAGTTGTTCTGAACGACCTGGACTGAAACCGCGGCGCTCGCCGATCCTCCGTGACCGTCACTGATCGTGTAGTTGAAACTGTCCGAACCGCTGTAGCCCGCCTGGGGCGTATAGGTCACCGTGGTTCCGCCGTTGATCGCCACCGCTCCGTGCGCCCCCTGGGTAACGCCCGAGATCGTCAGGGTGTCCCCATCGACATCGCTGTCGTTGGCCGTCACTGCGATCGTCACGGTCCCGTCCTCGGCCACCGACGCGCTGTCATTGGCGGCCGTCGGCGGATGGTTGGTCGAAGTCACGGTAACCGAGACCGTGGCCGAATCGGTGCCGCCCTTACCGTCGGCAATCGTGTAGGTGAAGCTGTCGATTCCCGTGTAATCGTTCTCAGGGGTGTAGGTTACGGAACTGGACGCGTAGAAGGTCGCTCCATGCGAGGGCTGAGTGACTGCAACAATCACGAATGAATCGCCGTCTGCGTCGACGTCATTCGCGAGAACACTGATAGGAGTCGCCGTGTTGGTCGGAACTGTGGCACTGTCGTTGACGGCGTTGGGGGCGGTGTTGGGCTTGGAGATGACCACCGAAACGAGAGCCGTGTCGGTTCCGCCCCGTCCGTCGCTGATCGAGTAGGAGAAACTGTCGGTCCCGAAAAAGTTGATCGCGGGGGTGTAGCGAACCGACGTGGCCGTGAAAGTGACACTGCCGTGTGCTCCCTGGGTGACGCCCGTGACCTGGAGGGCGTCGCCGTTGGGATCGGTGTCGTTGGCCAGCACGCTCACCGTCACGCCGTAGTTCATCACAGTCAGTGCTGAGTCGTCGACAGCAACGGGAGGGTCGTTGGGAATGTCGAGGACGTAGCTCTCCTGGTTCGAGTAGCCACTCTCCAGGCCCGACGTGTTAACGGCAGTGCAAACATAGTAATAGGTATTCCCGGCAATAATCGTGTTGTCGGTGTAGGAAGTCGTGCTGATCAGGGAGCCGTTGAGCTTGCTGTATGGCCCGCCGGATGACCCCGAACGGTAGAGGTTATAGCCGGCCAGATCCGATTCCGAGTTGGCATCCCACTGCAGGGTTACTCCCGCCTGGAGTCCGCTGGTTGTGGCAATGGTCAAGAGCAGTATGAGAAGGAATGTGCGGCAGCAGCGCTTCCGGACATCGAATTTCCAAAGGTGTTGAGTCATCCATTTCTCCCGTTCGCGCACAGCTTAGGGGGAGGTGGACAGGATTCCGTGTGGCGACCGTCACACGAGTCTGGTGATCACAATCACAAGTTCTTTCAAGTGATTGTCGGGGCGTGGGTTAGGAGGCGTGGGTTTGAGGGAAAAGGGAGCCGGGAATCGGGAAAAGGGAAGCGGGAATCAGGAGGGTCTCGTTCCAGGTTCCGCGTCCAATGTTCCGGGCACTTGTGGCCGGTTTTGAAGCACCGGGGGTTTCAGCTGATTTTGGGGAAGCTTTTAAGGGCTGCGCGAGGTGGTTTCCGCACACCTTTGATAAATCGACGCATTAATGTGGAGTGTCGGAAGCGGCAGCTTCCGCTTTTGCCTGGCGCGGAACGGTTCGCCCGTCATCAGGAAGCGAAAGCTTCCGTTGCCTCTCACCTCGGTATGCGCTCGCCCGGTCCTCCTGCTGCCTGCCGATGCGAGGCAGCCGGCAGAACCCAGGCGGCTTCCGTGACGGCGGCTTCGTCGTTCAGCACGGCGGAAGCTTTCGCTTCCGTACGACCTGCCGGGTTTCAAAGCGGAACCTTTCGGTTCCGCACTCCATATGAATCTCCCACAAGACGCACGCACACGGTAACCGGAGGGTGGGGGGCAATAGTCGACACGCAAGGAGCGCCGACCAAAGTCGGCGCTCTGCGCCCAAGAATTACTTGCCAATGCTGTCGATGAACTCGTCGAAGGTTCCCTGCCACTTGGCCACGGTCTTGGCGGGCCCGGTCAGCTTCACGAACCAGGGACCCTGCCCGGTCTCGATGACGGCTGCCAGCATCCGGTAGTCCTTCTCGGGAGTGGGAGTCCCTCCCATCATGGGGCCGCCCATGCCGCCGCTGAAGGTTCCCGAGACATCGAGCATCGTGACCTTGTACTGGCCGATCTCCTTATCGGTCACCTTGGCGGCTATCCTTCGCCGGAGACCCGTCAGGTCCGCTGAACTGCCCAATCCAGCGGTCGATATTGGCCTGGGCCGAGCCCCCGATCCCCGCAAAAACCGCCACCTCGGCATCACCGCCGGTGTCCGGCCCGGGAAGCCGGTACTGCGACTTCCGCATCGACGAAGAAGGCTGCTCAGATACCCATCCCTGGGGTGCCACCAGGGTGACACCGCCTCCGGCGTCTGCCCGGGTCGCCATGGCACTCGGGTTGGCCGCCACCGGGACTTCTTCACCCTGAGGCGCTTCATTCTTGGAACAGGCCGAAAAGGCCAGGACAGCGGAAAGCCCAAACAGGGCGAATGTTGCCGATCGTTTCATGGTCTTGCTGGTCTCCCTTATCGCTAAAATCACAAATCAAAAATCACAAATTGTAGATATTCTATAGTTTTGTTCTACCGGCGAAGCCGGCGTCTACTTCGTGCCAGTACTCGATGTCCTCTTCGCCGTATTTCCAGCAGAGGTAGACCTCCCGCCCGTCCCTGAGGTGGGGAAAGTCGATCAGCCCCCCCTCGAGGTCCTTTACCAGGCAACCCGGCTCCTGGATCCGGGATATGTACGACTGGAGCACGATCAGGTACTCCACGTAGAGCGTTCCCGCCCCTCCGCCCGCGTCCTGCGGCGCCTGGTCGGCAAACTCCTTCACCTGAGGCCCAAAGGCCTGCAGCCGCTTGAGGATCTCCTGACAGCGCTCCACCAGCAGGCGTACCTGCGGTAAGAGCGCCCGTGCCTCGGCCAGGCTGAACAAGCGGTGAGACATGGGAGGAAGTATAACAATAACGGGGTTCCGGGTTCCGGGGTTCAACGTTTCGGGCACCCTTGTCCGGTTGCGAAGTACCGTGATTTCAGCTGATTCTGGGGAAGCCCTTAAAGGCTCAATGCTGCTATTTCTATAAACCGCTGATAAACCGACACTTTCATGTGGAGTGCTGGAAGCGACAGCTTCCGCTTTTGTCCAACGTGGAACGGTTCGACCGTTCTCAGGAAGCGAAAGCTTCCGTTGGCTCTCACCTCGGGCGTGGTTGAGCGGTCGGCTGGCCCTCGTGAAGGAGCCTTTTCAAATTGCGAAGTGGGAAGGGCAAAGGGTGAGTGAAATTCCGAGTTCGCACATCGGTTTCGGCCTTCGAGTTCGCTATTCGGATTCGCATTCGAAATTCAGACTTCCGAATCACTCCGGGCCTGCAGCTTCGCCCATAAGGCGTCTTCGTCGTTCAGCACGGCGGAAGCTTTCGCTTCCGTTCGACGTGCCCGGTTTCAAAGCGGAACCTTTCGGTTCCGCACCCCAAATGAATCTCCCCAAGACGCATGCTCAAGGTAACCGGACGGGGAGGCGTTCCGAGGTTCCGGGGTTCCGGGTGGGCGGGGTCGGTGAGGATAGAGCAAAGGATGGAGGTCCGGAGAAGCGCCCCACACCCGAAACCGTCCCGCCTTCGCTATCATATGTGCCCATATGACTATGGCGACGACGAACTCAGTGGCGGTGCTCATCTTCGACTGCGACGGGGTGCTCATTGACAGTGAGGGGATTGGTGCCCGGATCGAACTCGAGCAACTGCGCAAGCTCGGCTGCCGCCTCAGCTTCGAGGAGTACCTGGAAACTGCCCTGGGCCGCACCGAGGAAGAAGAAGTCTGGAGAGAACTGGCAGCCCGCTCGGGAGTCGAGTTGCCTGCCGGCTTTGCTGTCGCAACCCAACGCCTGGTGGCTACTGCCTTCGAGCGCGAGTTGCACGCGATCCCCGGAGTCGAACACGTCCTCGAGCACTTGACCTGCCGACTCTGCGTCGCATCCGGAAGCCGGCCCGAACGCCTTCGCCGAAATCTTGACCTGACTCACCTCGATCACTTCTTCGACGAGAATATCTTCAGCGCAACCCAGGTTCCCCGGGGGAAACCGCACCCCGACCTGTTCCTGTTCGCAGCCACGCAGATGGGGGTGCCGCCGGAGTCTTGCACCGTGGTTGAAGACAGTCCGGCGGGCGTCCAGGGAGCCCGAGCGGCAGGCATGCGGGTGCTCGGCTTCACCGGGGGCAGCCACAGCTTCCCCGGCCTGGCCGGTCTTCTCCTCGAGAAGGGAGCGGAGCTGGTGTTTGACCGGATGGAGGAACTCGCGGAATTTGGGTTTTAGATTTTTGATTTGTGATTGGTTACGGGAAGCGGGAAGCGGGAAGCGGGAAGCGGGCTAAGAGTGTCCTGGTTCGAGGTTCCACGTTCAACGTGGAACTCCTGAACCCCGCCACCGGTCGTCCGGCCTCCCAATCACAAATCACAAATCGCAGGTCATAAATGTTTTTGGCTGAATTGAACTGCGGGGACCGGCAGGAGTAGGGTATTCGAGCATATGATCGTCATGAAGTTCGGAGGCACTTCGGTGGGAAGTGCCGAAGCGATTGAAAGAGTCGTTGAAATTATCCGCAGCCGGCTTTCCCGGCGCCCGGTCGTGGTTTCGTCGGCAACCGCCAAAACCACCGATGAGCTGGTTTCTCTCGCCCACGCCGCCGCGTCCCGCGACCGTGAGAAGGCGACGGCGCTGGCTGACTGGATCATTAAGAAACACGTCGTCATCCTGTCCCAGTTGGGACTCCGGGATGACCCCTCCATGATTCGTCTCCTCGACGAGGTGACCGCGGAGCTGGTGCGGGTAACCGAAAGCCTGTTCGAAGCCGGCTCGGTCGAGAAGGACCTTCTCGACGACTGCTTGAGCTGGGGAGAGTATTTCTCCTGCAACATCCTCCCCTGTTTCCTTCGCAAGCAGGGCATCCCGGCCCGGTGGGTTGACGCGCGAAAGGTCTTCTTCACCGACTCCCGGTTCGGCAAGGCCCGCCCGGTAGTGGGGGAGTCGAGACCGCGAGCGGTGGGGCAAATTCGACCCGTCGTTGAGGCCGGAGAGGTGCCGGTCGTCCAGGGGTTCATCGGTTCCGACGCCAGGGGACGGATCACGACCTTCGGTCGGGGAGGCTCGGACTACAGCGCCACCGCCCTCGGCGGCCTGCTGTCGGTCGACGCCGTAGAGATCTGGACCGACGTTGACGGGATCATGACGGCCGACCCGTCACTGGTTCGGGACGTCAAGCGGATCCGTCGAATGACCTTCGAGGAAGCCGCTGAGCTGGCCTACTTTGGGGCCAAGGTGTTGCACCCCTCTACCCTGCTTCCGGCAGTCGAGGAGGGAATCTCGGTCTGGGTTCTGAACTCCATGAACCCCTCCCTGCCGGGGACGGAAATCCTGCCCGACACCGGCACCGCCGAAACCGATGCCCCGGTCGTCAAGTCGATCGCGTACAAGGAAGGGCTGACGGTCCTCGACATCAAGTCCAGCCGGATGCTGATGGCCTACGGCTTTTTGGCGACCATCTTCGAAATATTCAACCGTTACGAAACACCGGTTGACCTGGTGGCCACGTCGGAAGTCAGCGTCTCTTTGACAATCGACAACCTGGAGAACATCGACCAGATCATCAAGGAGCTTTCCGAGGTCGCCCAGGTGGAGATGCGCCGGGAACAGGCTGTGGTCTGCCTGGTCGGATCCAACATCTGCCGCCAGCCGGGGCTTCCGGGACAGGTTTTCTCCCAACTGGTAGATGTGGCGGTCAACCTGATTTCGCAGGGAGCCTCGAAAATTAACGTCAGTTTTGTTATTGATGAAGCAGACCTCCCGAGAGTGATCAACCGACTGCACTACTCTTTCTTCACCCGGGACCTGAACGAGGCCATTTTCGCGCGATGAATATTGCATTGGTGGGCTATGGACGAATGGGCCGGGAAGTGGAGCGGGTCGCCCGCGAGCGGGACCACCTCGTCCAGGCCGTCTTCGACGTCGATCGGCCGATCGAAAGCCCTGGGGAGCTGGCGGGAGTCGAGGTCCTGATCGATTTCTCGCTGGCCGGGGCCGTATTGCCTGTTTTGCGCGTCGCCGCGTCGGCTGGGGTTCCGGTAGTCGAAGGTACCACCGGGTGGTACGACCAGTTCGACGACGTCCGGGCGATTCCCGGGCTCACCATGGTCCACAGCCCCAACTTCTCAATCGGCGTCTACCAGTTCATGCGGCTGGTGGAAACAGCAGGGAAGCTGCTGGGAGGCCTCGACTACGACACCTATGTTCACGAGTGGCATCATTCGGGGAAAGCCGACAGCCCCAGCGGTACGGCCCGCAAACTGGCTGCGCTCCTGCTCGATGTACTGCCGGGAAAAGACCGCATGCTGGGGGAAAGCTGCGACCGTCGGATCGATCCCGCGGAACTCCACGTCACCTCGACCCGCGCAGGCCGGATACCCGGCACTCACCAGGTTGGTTTCGACTCGGAGTCCGACAGCATCACCCTCACCCACCAGGCCCACGGTCGCGAGGGATTCGCCCGGGGTGCCGTTCTGGCTGGGGAGTGGCTCGCGGGCCGATCGGGGATTTTTACTATGGACGACTTCGTCAGCGAGTGGTCCAGGAGAGAAGAGTGACACCATGACCGGAGGAATCTTCCGCGGAGCTACTGTTGCCCTCGTGACTCCGTTTGACCAAAAGGGTGCCGTCGACGAAAAGGCGCTTCGCGACCTGGTTGACTGGCAAATATCGGAAGGCATCGACTGCCTGCTGGCGACAGGAACGACGGGCGAATCAGCCACCATGTCGATGGAGGAACACCTGCGCGTGATCGAGGTCATCATCGAACAGGCCGCCGGCAAGTGCCCGGTCATCGCGGGTACCGGCAGCAACTCCACCACCGAGTCGATCCACCTGACCGTCGAAGCCGGGAAACTGGGCGCAGACGGCGTTCTCCTGGTCGGCCCCTACTACAACAAGCCGACCCAGGAGGGCTACTTCCAGCACTTCAAGGCGGTTGCCGAATCGACCTCTCTGCCGGTACTCCTCTACAACGTCCCGGGGCGAACCGGATCCAACATCAGCGCGGAGACGACCTTGCGGCTCTCCCAGCTTCCCAACGTGGTGGGGATCAAGGAAGCAAGTGGCAACTTCTCCCAGATCATGCACATCATTCGGGAACGGCCGGATGGGTTCGTGGTCCTTTCGGGCGACGACGCGGTTACTTTGCCCCTGGTCTCTCTGGGCGGCGACGGCGCGATCTCGGTCGTGGCAAACGCAGTGCCGGGTGCCTTCTCCAGAATGGTCCGGGCCGCTCTCGACGGCCACTGGGAGAAAGCCCGCGAAATCCATTACCGGCTCCTGGCCCTGATGGACCTCTGCTTCGTTGAATCGAACCCGATCCCGATCAAGGCGGCCCTGGCCATGACTGGCAGAATCCAGGAAGTGTACCGGCTTCCCTTGGTAACCCTCGCCGAGGCAAACCGTCCCAAGCTACAACGCGCTATGGCGGAACTGGGACTTGTGGGGTAGGGGTTTCGGGTTTCGGGTTTCGGGGTTCCGGGGTTTAGGGTCTTGGGGGTTCGGTCGGGGTCTTGGCGCGGCGGGATTTCGGCGCTGAAGGCGCCGTGTTTCAGCCCGGGGCTTGCCCTGGGTTTCGCGGCGGGTCTCCCGATCGCGGCCTGTAAGGTCGCCGGGTTGGCGTCCGGCGGGGTTGGCGGCCCCTTCAGGGCCGCATCTTGGTGGGCGGGACCCGGGTACCCAGGCAAATGCCTGGGCTGAAACGGGCCCCCTTCAGGGGCCGGGCCGGTGGTCACCCACGGGTGGGGGCCATGCCCAGGTTATTGGAAACCCACGACGGCCACCACGTCTGGGCCGATGGGAACCCGGCACCGGGCGACACGGTCGGGTTGATGGGAACCCGGCGCCGAGCGACAACGTGGGGCTTGTGGGAAGCCGGCACCGAGCGACACGGTCGGGTTGATGGCCGCCAATTCTGGAACGCCTCGATTTCGGCGCTGAAAGGCGCCGTGTTTCAGCCCAGGGCTTGCCCTGGGTTTCGCGGCGGGTCTCCCGATCGCGGCCTGTAAGGTCGCCGGGTCTCCGTCCGGCGGGGTTGGCGGTCGGCTCGGGATCCCGTTGTGTCAATCCCACAGGTATCGTTCGTCGAATTTCACGTCGTGGATACGCAGAAGTTCTCTGACTTCCTCCTGAAAACCTCGATGTCGATGGTGCTCTCTCTGATTTTCGACATAATTCGCCGTGGCCTTGAGCTTGGAGGGACTGACCGAGAACGCGGCGTAACCAGCCTGCCAGGCAAACTTTCTCCGCATCCGAAAGCTATTGTGGACCCAACTCGACGACAACCCTTTGACCCGCCCGACCAGGCCGCTGATGGTTACGGTTCGCGAGAGATAGGAGAGGGTGTGGACATGGTCGTCCGAGCATCCTACGGCGATGGGGTCACAGCCTTCGGATTGCAGGATCCTTTGAAGAGTAGGTTTCAGCCTCTTCTCGAGTTGAAGGGAAATCAGGGGAATTCGGGACTTGGTCGAGAACACCAAGTGTATGATCACGCACGATAGCGACTGCGACATGGACGGCTCCTTTCGTATATAAGTAACGTTCGAGTTTGGGAATCTACGGGGGATTGCCGTCCGGGCCGGTGGTCGGCCCCTTCAGGGCCGCATCTTGGTGGGCGGGACCCGGGTACCCAGGCAAATGCCTGGGCTGAAACGGGCCCCCTTCAGGGGCCGGGCCGGTGGTCACCCACGGGTGGGGGCCATGCCCAGGTTATTGGAAACCCACGACGGCCACCACGTCTGGGCTGATGGGAACCCGCCGCCGGGCGACACGATCGGGCTTGATGGGAACCCGGCGCCGAGGCGACACCGTCGGGCTTGATGGGAACCCGGCGCCAGGCGACACGGTCGGGTTGATGGGAACCCGGCACCAGGCGACACCGTCGGGTTGATGGGAACCCGGCGCGAGGCGACACGGTCGGGCTGATGGCCGCCAATTCTGGAACGCCTCGATTTCGGCGCTGAAAGGCGCCGTGTTTCAGCCCGGGGCTTGCCCTGGGTTTCGCGGCGGGTCTCCCGATCGCGGCCTGTAAGGTCGCCGGGTTGGCGTCCGGCGGGGTTGGCGGCCCCTTCAGGGCCGCATCTTGGTGGGCGGGACCCGGGTACCCAGGCAAATGCCTGGGCTGAAACGGGCCCCCTTCAGGGGCCGGGCCGGTGGTCACCCACGGGTGGGGGCCATGCCCAGGTTATTGGAAACCCACGACGGCCACCACGTCTGGGCCGATGGGAACCCGGCGCCAGGCGACACGGTCGGGTTGATGGGAACCCGGCGCCAGGCGACACCGTCGGGTTGATGGGAGCCCGGCGCGAGGCGACACGGTCGGGTTGATGGGAACCCGGTGTGGGGCAGTCGGGTGGATGGTGTCCCACGAAATTTGACCAAGGCCATTCTTATCGGAGAGTCGACATATGAATGCAAGGGTATTGCGAGAACGGGTTGAAGCGGCGTTTGACGCCGGTCGGGAACGACCGGCCGACTTTGACGAGTGGTTTCCGATTTTCATTGCGCAGCTGACCTGTGGAGAGATCCGTTCGGCTGAACTGCGGGACGGGACCTGGACGGCCAACACGTGGGTGAAAAAGGGGATCCTTCTCGGCTTTCGGCACGGCAATCTCACCGAATATCCCCAGGGCGGCGACTTCCGTTACTTCGACAAGGACACCTACCCGCTTCGCCCCACTCGCCTCGCGGAAGCGGTCCGGATCGTGCCGGGAGGGACCAGTGCGAGGACGGGAAGTTACCTGGCGCCGGGTGTTGTCATCATGCCTCCCGCCTACATCAACGTGGGGAGTTACGTCGGAGCCGACACCATGATCGATTCCCACGCGCTGGTCGGATCCTGTGCCCAGATCGGAGCCCGCGTTCACCTGAGCGCCGCCGCCCAGGTCGGAGGAGTGCTCGAGCCGGTGGGAGCCGTGCCGGTCGTTATTGAAGACGACGTAATGGTGGGCGGAAACTGCGGCATCTACGAAGGAACCGTGGTCAAGCGTCGGGCGGTCCTGGGGGCGGGAACCATCCTCACCTCATCGATTCCGGTTTACGACCTGGTCCACGAGCAGATCCTCAAAGCCGAACCGGGCCGGCCGCTCACAATCCCTGAAAACGCCGTCGTGATCCCCGGCTCACGCCCGGTCACGCGGAACCCCTTTGCCCGCGACAACGGCCTCCACGCCGCCTGCGCCCTGATCGTCAAGTACCGGGACGACCGAACAAACGCCGCCACAGCGTTGGAGGAGGCGTTAAGGTGAGGGACAGGAGACGGGAGACAGGAGGAAAACGTCGGAAGTTCTGCGGGTTTTGCAGGAAATTTCGCGAAAAGTCTCGCAGATTTGTCGGCACGAACGTTGTTATTAGGTGAGATGGAAAAAGAAAACGCACGTTCGTTCCGAGATCTCGCGGTTTGGAGAAAAGCCCACAACCTGGTCCTGGAAGTCTATTCGGTCACCCGGGATTTCCCCAAGAAGGCCTGGACGAATTGGATGCGTCTGGACGGAGATTCGGGCGATCGGTGGAACTCAGAATCCGTGGCTCTCGGCTGGATCCTGGCTCCGGGTCAGGTGCCAGACGTGAAAGGGTGATGATCTTGGGATCGGCGTCGGACCGGCCCCTGAAGGGGGCCTGTTTTCAGCCCGGGCATTTGCCTGGGGGCACGGTCCACCCCACCAAGAATCCAGCCCTGTAGGGGCTGGACACCTCTCCGGTGGAGAGGAATCCGGCGCGATCCTACAGGCCGCAATCACGGTGCCGGGACCCCGGACCCAGGGCAAGCCTTGAGCTGAAAACAAGGCGCCGGGTACAAGTTTCACTCTCTGAATGGTCCGGCGCCGCCGGGGGCCCTACTGACTTAGAATACGCTGAGTGCGCTTCACTTGAATCCCTAGCTGACCAAGTTGCCGCACTCCTGGACCGCTACTCGGCAGCCACCCACAGAAATCACGCAAAATCGTAAAATGCAGCTGTCTCCGGTCTTCTGTCTTCTGCCTTCTATTCCAAATTCGGCTTTAGCCATTTTTCGGCTTCCCGGACTCCCATTCCTTTTCGGCGGGCGTAGTCTTCGAGCTGGTCGCGGTCGATCTTGCCGACACCGAAATAGGACGATTCCGGGTGCGCGAAGTAGAATCCGCTGACCGACGCGCCGGGCGCCATGGCATAGGTTTCGGTGAGCCGGATTCCGGCCCGCCCGGGGGCGTCGAGCAGGCGGAACAGGGGACCCTTTTCGGTGTGATCGGGGCACGCCGGGTAGCCGGGCGCAGGCCGGATTCCCCGGTAACGTTCCCGAATCAAGTCCTGGCTTTCCAACCCTTCCTCCGGGGCATAGCCCCAGACTTCGTGCCGCACGAGTTCATGAAGGCGCTCGGCAAATGCTTCCGCCAAACGGTCCGCCAGCGCCTTTGCCATGATTGCTCCGTAGTCGTCATACTCCGACTCGAACCCGGCGACGACCTGGTCAATGCCGTGTCCCGCCGTCACTGCGAAGAAGCCCAGAAAATCAATCTTTCCCGAGTCGCGGGGAGCGATGAAGTCGGCCAGACAGCGATTGGGCCGTCCCTCGCCCTTGCGAGTCTGCTGGCGGAGGAAGTGAAACACTCCCAGGATTCCGCGACGTTTCTCATCCCGGTAGATCTCGACATCGTCTCCGACTGAGTTGGCCGGGTAGAGAGCGGCAACCCCACGCGCCTGCAGGAGCCGTTCCCGGATCATGCGATCGAGCAGCGCCCGGGCATCGGCCAGCACCGTCGACGCCTCTTGGCCGACCACCGGGTCCTCCAGGATCGCCGGGTACTTTCCCTGCAACTCCCAGGTCTTGAAGAAGGGGCTCCAGTCGACGTACCGGGCCAACTCGGCGAGAGGAAAGTCGTCCCACTCACGCACGCCGATGTGAGCCGGGGCAGGGGGAACGTAGGACTCCCAATCCAGGTCGATCCGGTTGGCGCGGGCCTCGTCCAGGGAGACAAACTCGGTGCTCCGGGTTCGTCCCGCGTGACGCCGGCGGAGTTCCTCGTAATCGGTGGCCGTCTTCTGGATGAATGCCTGCGGGTTCTCCCCGAGGAGGCTGGAGGCGGCCGTCACTCCCCTGGATGCGTCGGTCACATAGACGGCCGGCCCCGAATAGTTGGGAGCGATCTTCACCGCGGTGTGGGCCAACGAGGTCGTTGCGCCTCCGATCAGCAGAGGAATCTGGAACCCCTGCCGCTCCATCTCGGAGGCCACCGTGCACATCTCGTCCAGCGACGGAGTGATCAGCCCGCTCAGACCGATGATGTCCGCCTGTTCCCTGCGGGCGGCCTCGAGGATCCGGGAGGCCGGCACCATGACCCCCAAGTCGATGACATCGTAATTGTTGCAGCGGAGCACTACGCCCACGATGTTCTTCCCGATGTCGTGGACGTCCCCTTTGACCGTCGCCAGAAGGATCTTCCCCTTGGACTTGTGGACTCCCGTCTCGGACTGTTCCGCTTCGACGAAAGGAATCAGGTAGGCCACCGCACGCTTCATGACGCGGGCACTCTTGACGACCTGGGGGAGAAACATCTTGCCCGCTCCGAAAAGGTCTCCGACGACGTTCATGCCGTCCATGAGCGGACCTTCGATGACCTGGATGGCCCGATCGAACTCCTTGCGGGCCTGCTCGGTGTCGGCCTCAATAAAGTCGGGATTCCCGTGAACCAGGGCATAGGTCAACCGCTCGCCCACCGGCCGGCTCCGCCACTCCTGCTCTTCCTCTTCTTTCTTCTCGCGAACCGAGTAGTTGGCGGCGATTTCGAGCAACCGCTCCGTCGCGTCGGGGCGGCGATTCAGGATGGCGTCTTCGACCCGTTCCCGCAGTACCGGCTCGATGTCTTCATAGACCGCCAACTGACCGGCGTTGACGATGGCCATGTCCAGTCCGGCCTGAATCGCGTGGTAGAGAAACACCGAGTGCATCGCCTCCCGCACCGGGTCGTTGCCCCGGAACGAGAAGGAGAGGTTGCTCAGTCCGCCGCTGATCCGGGCGTGGGGAAGCGCGCGCTTGATTTCGCGGGTTGCCTCCAGAAAATCGACGGCGTAGTTCTGATGTTCCTCGATCCCGGTAGCAACCGCGAAAATGTTCGGATCGAAAATGATGTCCTCGGCGGGGAAACCGATCCGTTCGGTCAAGAGCTGATAAGCCCGCCGGCAGACTTCGATCCGGCGGTCCCGGGTATCGGCCTGCCCCGTTTCGTCAAACGCCATCACGATCACGGCAGCCCCGTACTTCAGGGCCAACCGGGCGTGGCGGAGGAACTCTTCCTCGCCTTCCTTTAAACTGATCGAATTGACCACCGAGCGGCCCTGCAGGCAGCGCAGGCCGGCCTCGATTACCTCCCAGCGGGAGGAATCCAGCATGACCGGCACGCGGCAGATGTCGGGCTCCGAAGAGATCAGGTTGAGGAAACGCACCATCGCCGCCTTCGAATCGAGCATCCCCTCGTCCATGTTGACGTCGATCATCTGGGCCCCGTTCTCGACCTGCTGGCGGGCAACGTCCAGTGCCACCTCGTAGTCCTCTTCCTTGATCAGGCGGGCGAACTTCCTCGATCCGGTCACGTTGGTTCGCTCCCCGATGTTGACGAACATCGTGTCGGGGCCGATGTTCAGGGGCTCGAGTCCGCTGAGACGGCAGCGCGGTTCGATCCGGGGAACGGTTCGAGGTGGAATGGTGCTAACCCGGTCGTGGATAGCCCGAATGTGGTCCGGCGTCGTCCCACAGCAGCCCCCGACCAGGTTGACGAAGCCGGCCCGGGCGAATTCCTCGAGGTGGCGGGCCATCTGGTCCGGGCTCTGGTCGTAACCCCCGAACTCGTTCGGCAATCCGGCGTTGGGATAGACCGAAATGTTGACGTCGGCAATCCGGGAGAACTCCTGAATGTAGGGCCGCAGTTCTCCAGCACCAAGCGCGCAGTTGAGTCCGGCCGCCAGCGGGCGGGCGTGACGGATCGAATTCCAGAAGGCTTCCGTGGTCTGGCCCGAAAGCGTCCGCCCGCTGGCGTCCGTGATAGTGCCGGAAATAATGACCGGAAGCCGCACCCCGGTCTCCTCGAAACAACTCTCTACCGCGAAAATGGCGGCTTTGGCGTTCAGAGTGTCGAAGATGGTTTCGATCATGAGGAGGTCGGCACCACCGTCGGCCAAGCCCCGCGCAGCTTCCTGGTAAGCCTCGACCAATTCACGGAACGTAATGTTGCGGGCACCCGGGTCGTTGACGTCGGGGGAAATCGAGGCAGTTCGGTTGGTCGGTCCCAATGCTCCCGCCACGAAGCGAGGCCGGTTGGGATCTTGCGCGGTGCAGGCGTCCGCAGCTTCACGGGCCAGTTGCGCCGCGGCCAGGTTGATTTCGTAGGCCAGGGCCTCGAGCCGGTAGTCGGACTGAGAGATCGCCGTGCCGTTGAACGTGTTGGTCTCGATAATGTCGGCACCGGCCGCCAGGTACTTGTCGTGGATCTCCCGAATCACCCGGGGCTGGGTAAGGCTGAGAAGGTCGTTGTTCCCCTTCAGGTCAACCGCGTGTTCAGCGAACCGCGTCCCGCGGTACTCGGCCTCGCCGAGCCGGTAAGACTGGATCATCGTCCCCATGGCACCGTCGAGGACGAGGATTCGCTGTCCCAGTTGCTGTCGAAGGAGTCGTTCCCGGTCGGTCATAGTCGCCTGGCGTTGCTGTGAAAAGGATCATTTTAGCAGGAGACGGGAAGCGGGAAGCGGGAAGCGGGAAGCGGGAAGCGGGAAGCGGGAAGCGGGTAAGAGTGTCCTCGTTCCGCGTTCGATGATCAACGTGACAAGTTTTCGACAGGACCATGGGCCTGCATTTCTGAACGCGAGAGGAACGAGCGCTACTCCGGACGTCCAGTAGCCACCGGAAGGAGTGCCAACGGCCCGGGCGCTGGATCATTCAGAGAGTGAACTGGGTCCGCGAACCCGGGGGCGCGGCTTCGCCTTACCCCCGGCTCTGTGTCCGTGCCATTCCACGTTTCAAATGGACCCAGGGTCCAAGCTTCAGGTGAAGTTTCAAGTCAGAAATCACAGATGCTTCATGGTTTCCAGCTCGGGCCGTCGGGAGGCAGGTCCAGGTTTGGTTCCAGGACCTCGGTGGAACGATACATTTCGTCCCAGGTGACCGGTTCTCCGCTGTAGGCCGCCATACGGCCGAGGATCGCCGTCAGGTTGCTGTGAATGCTCTCCTCGACGGTGTCGTAGAGCGGTTTTCCTTCCGCAACAGAGGCGTGGAAATCCTTGATATTGTTGACTGTTCCGTCGTTGTAGATCCCCTCGGTCGAACCGCCCTCCCAGGGATGGTCCCCGGTGATCTTGACGGGCCCGCCGTAGTGAGAATCGACCGTTCCCTCCGAGCCGAAAAAGCGGATGCAGAGGTCGTCATACCCCTTCAGGTACTGCCCCGAACTGAAGTTGGCCAAGACTCCATCGGGATACCAGAACGTGGCCACAAAGTGATCCCAGCAGTCCCCTACATCGGTCCGGGCCTTGCGGCCCCCGGTTCCCTGCGCCTTGTAGGGCTGGGCCTTCGTGTACCAGTTGGCTACGTCGATCACGTGGATATTCTGCTCCACGATGATGTCGCCCGAGAGGGCGATATCGAACACCCAGTTGCGCAGGCGCGCCATCGAAGAGTGCCCCTGGGCCTGGGGAGTCAGCCGGCCGGCCTGGTAGTAGACCTGCCCAAGGACGGGAAACCCGATGTCACCACGGTGCACCCGGGAAGCCGCCTCCCGGAAAAGCGGGTGATTGCGAGTCTGGAAGTCGACCAGAAGACTCTGCTTTCCTTTCACCTTGCGAGCGGCTTCCAGGATCTTCCGGCACCCCGGCACATCCACCGCCAGCGGCTTGGCCATGTAGACATGCTTGCCTGCTTCGATGCCGGACACGATCTGGTCGGGATGAAAAGTGGGAGGACTCATGACGGCGATGACATCAACGTCGGACGCCGGCAACTCCCGGAATCCATCGAGCCCGACATAGCGGCGGCTCGGATCGACCTGAAACTTGTCACCGGTCCGGTTGACCCGGTCGGCAAAGTAGTCGTGAAGTGCAACGATCTTCGAGTTGCTGTGCTTCTCGAATCGCTCGGCCACGAAGTTTCCCCGGCCGCCACACCCGGTCATTCCGATGGTGACCTTGGAGTTGGCCTGTGACCCGAACGCGGTCCGGGACGACATGATGCTGAGGCCGACAGCACTGCCCGCCGTCGCCTTGAAAAAGTTTCTCCGACTGACCTGGCTCCGTTCTTCCTGCATGGTGTGCCTCCCTGTCCCCTGATCATGGCGCAGCGGGAGAGAAAGTCAAGCGGAGGGCGGGAAGCGGGAAGCGGGCAGGGAGTGTCCTGGTTCCTCGTTCAAAGTTCAACGTTTCGGGTCAGCCGGCACCTCAATCTGGAGTGTCGGAAGCGGCAGCTTCCGCTTTTGCGGACACGGCACGGTTCGATCACCATCAGGAAGCGAAAGCTTCCGTTGCCTCTCATCCGGACATCCAGTTTGCACTTCGTATTTCGGTTTCACACTTCAACTTCGGCATTCGGGTTCGCTGTTCGGGATTCCCGACTTCGAATGTCCGCAATTCGACGTTCTGAGTTGCCCGGTTCTCGTTCATTGTCTCGAGTCCTGGGCCCCCCGCGGAACGACATGGGCGAACGGTGCACCTCAAGAATTTCGCTTCCCAATCACAAATTTAGAATTGTAGAGAGTAGATGTCGACTGTCGCCAGGCAAGCTGCCTGGCGCGCCATTCCAGGCAGGGCTGCCTGGATTACCTTGCGGTTCCCGAATCCCGACGAGACACGTCAAACCAGAAACCAGAAAACCAGAAACCGCCTCTGCCGCTCCCACTACCTTCTTGACAGCAAATTCAATGTAAATCTAGACTGGAGCTTTTGTTGGCGGTGGTTTCTGGGAGGGAGCGGATTGGTATACGTGCCGGAAATACTCTGTATCGACGACCAGGAAGAGGTCCTCGACTTCCTTTCCCGCACGCTCTCAACTGCCGGGTACGAGGTGGTCGCTTGTGGCAACTGGTCCCGGGCGAAAAGCCTCCTTGAAGACGGCCAGGTCAAGCCGGACCTCGTCATTCTCGACCCCCTTATCGTCAGCGGG
Organism: uncultured Acidobacteriota bacterium; assembly: GCA_963777605.1. Classification (GTDB taxonomy): domain Bacteria; phylum Acidobacteriota; class UBA6911; order RPQK01; family JAPXNP01; genus CAVZRV01. The sequence continues at coordinate 1,114,066 of CAVZRV010000007.1, read as the reverse complement.
AACAACGGCAGCGTCAAGGAACTTTGTGAGCTCGCCGGCCGGACTCCGGTGGTCGCCTTTTCCTCCAGCCAGGATCCCAAGGTGATCGTCAAGACGATCCAGGAGGGTGCCCGAAACTTCCTCTCCAAGCCAGCCACCGCTGAGCAGCTTCGACGCCTCGTCTCTGAAGCCCTGGCCGACAGCAGCGAAGAAGCGCCTGCCCGGCGCCCGAACGCTGCCCCGGTAGACTTCATCTGTGAGAGCCGCACCATTCAGGAGGTGCAGAAGACGGCGCTCCGGGTTGCACGCTCGACGGTGCCGGTGCTCATCACCGGCGAGACGGGTGTGGGCAAGGACGTGGTAGCCCGGTTCATACACCAGAACTCCACCCTCGCCGATCGCCCCTTCGTCAAGGTCAACTGCGCCGCCATGCCGACCGAGCTGGTCGAAAGCGAATTGTTCGGCTACCGAAAAGGGGCGTTCACCGGAGCTTACATTGACCGTCCCGGCAAGTTTGAGTTTGCCAACAACGGCACCATTTTCCTGGATGAAATCGCCGAGCTGAACTCGGCAGTCCAGGCAAAGCTCCTCCAGGTGCTCCAGGACGGCCATTTCTCACGCCTCGGCTTCGATGAAGAAGTCCAGGTCCAGGTCCGCGTTCTGGCGGCTACCAACCGCAAGCTGGAGGACGCGATCCGGGAAGGGAAGTTCCGCGAGGATCTCTACTACCGGCTCAACGTTGTCAATATCAACATCCCTCCCTTGCGCCACCGTACCGAGGATATTCCGAACTTCTGCGAGTACTTTCTTCAGAAGTTCTCCCACCAGTACGAAACCGAGATGGCGCCCCTCCCGTCGTCGCTGGCTTCCACTTTTCAGGCCTATCGCTGGCCTGGAAACGTCCGGGAGCTCGAGAACCTGATCAAGCGGTACGTCGTTCTGCACGATGCCGACTCGATTCAGCAGGAACTCGAGCAGAAGATGTCGGGGGACGAGTCGGCGAAGATCGAAGAGATCGCCGGGAAGGTCGCAGGTGAGGGAGCCGGATCCGACAACCTCGACCTCAAGGAAATCACCCGTCGGGCCGTGACCCAGGTCGAGCGCAACATGATCATCAAGACTCTGCGGAAAACCAACTGGAACAAGTCCCAGGCAGCCCGGGAACTCCGCGTCAGCTACAAGACCCTGCTCACCAAGATCGAACAGTACGAGATCGAGCCGGGGAGTGTGTAGGTTTCGGGGTTCCGGGTTCCGGGTGGGACAGCTGTCCTCGCATTTCTCGGAGCAACAACCTTCCGTCAGGGCGGAGCACTGTTTTCGGCTTTCGAATTTGAGGGATCAGGCAATTCCGACGATTCTAAAGTCGCGCAGGGCGGATCGAACCACGAAGGCGACTTCATTGTTGGCCTCTTCGTCGGAGAGCCAGAGGAAGATCCCCCGCGGGTCGAACAAGCTCATCTCGTTGCGCACCCTTCCCTCGATGACTTCACCGTCGAAGAAGGTAGCCTGGGCCCATAACCATGGGGGTACGGTGCTTCCCCTGACAAACCGGACCGGGCGGTAGGAAGGATCTCCGTCGAAGTCCTTGACGAAGAAGACTGCCTTCAACTCGTCCAGTTCGAAGCCTTGCTGATTTCCCTTGGCATCGATGAGGTTGACCTGATCGTTGATCAGATCAGATTTGGAGAATCCCCGAAAGACCCGCTTGTCCCGGGTCCGAATGATCACCTTGCCCAGTTTGCTCTCAACACGCATCACACCCTTCAATCCTCGCCCCCCCGGCGATAAGGATGGCCTATTTCGCGCCGATTGTGAAGGTGGAATTTGAGATAGGCAACCGTGAGACGGGAAATCTCGCTACCCGGGGCAAGGAACCAGAAACGGCGTGCCGAAGAGGACTTTGCCCCAGAGACACGCCTGCGCCGGACGGCCTGTCCCACACCGGAACCGTCCGACTGGACGAACTCTTTCCACTCGGAACCTCGGAACCCTACTCGATCGGGGCAAACCCGGCGATGACCGGGAAGGTCGTCAGCGTCGGCACTTCCGTCGGGAACTCCACTCCAACCTTGTTCTTCTGCCGCAGGGTGACCGCGGCCAGGGGCTGGGTGCTCTCCACCGTCACGACTCCCCGCATTTCCGATGCCTGGGCCGCAACCTCCGGGAGCATCTGGAAGATGAACTGCGGAAGGTGCTGCCCGGGCTCCAGCGGATCGAGGGTCTTTTCGTAGACCAGGTTGGTGTCCATGTCATAGAGGCGCACCGTGATTTCGGCAGCTTCCGTGGAGGTATTCACCAGTGCCAGGCCGGTGTCGTGGTCTCCGATCGAATCGAGAAAAACGCTGAACTTGCGCCTCGGCAGGGTCGCGGCGACCCCCGCCTCGAACATGGTCAGGTTGTGAGAGAGTTGGGTGAACACGGCCGTACCCCCAATCACCGGACTGGACGCGGTCAAGCGAGCGTAACCGATCTGCGGAGTTGCCGGTGCCGGTGGTTTCAAAAACCCTGAACCGGCCCGGGGCGAGGCTGCCGGTGACCTTGCTGACCGCCGGCCCGCTGCCCAGCTCAAGAGACATCGGTTGCCCTTCCGAATTGAAGAACTCCAGCGCGAAGCTGGTCGAGAAGCCTCCCGATCCGGGATTGGCGATGAAGAAGGTGGTCTGGAACTGGTCGCTCTGGGTCAGACCCGACCCGAAGAGGCCGTCAGCCACCTGGGGGAAGTAAAGCGTAGAACCCAGGTTGCTCGGCGCCATGACCGGAAACGGTGTCAGCGACGCCACTTCGTTCGGATACTCCACCAGTGGCTTATCGCGCTGACGCAGCGTCAGGGCCGCGACCGGAACCGGGCACTTGACCGTGATCACGCCCCGCAGTTCCGAAACCTGAGCGGCCACCGACGGGAACAACTCGCCGATAAACTTCGCGAGGTGGTGCCCTCGGGCGAGGCTGACCGTGGTTTCCTCAATCAGGTATCCATCCGAATCCCGAAGAGAGAGCTCGATCGTAGAAGGATCCTCCTCGTCAGGAAGCCCCTCGGCGGTGTTGACCAGGGCGATGCCGGTATCCCGATCGCCCAGTGAATCGAGCAGGAAGACGAAATCGCCGGCGGCCCGGGTAGCCGGGACTCCCGCCTCGTAAAGGGGTATCTTCGAGTAGTTGTCGGTCCGCGTGAAGATAGCGGTCCCGTCAACACCCGGACCCGCGGTGACCCGGGCGTAGCCGACCCGCAGTCCGGGATCGGCCGGCGTCTGGGCGTAGTAGGCACCCCCGGCCTGGACCGGAATCTCGAGTTCGGCTGCAGGGGGGTTCGACCCGACCGCGATCGCCAGAGGCTTCCCGTCCGAGTCGAAGAACTCCATCCGGATCGTGGTGTCGTCTCCGGTATTGACGAACGCGAAAGCGGTCTGGAACTTGATCCGGCCCTGCACCTGCACGCCGTCCGCGATCTGCGGGAAGTAAAACTGGTTGACCGGCTTCAGTTCTGCCATGAAACCGTCGGAACTGCTCTGGTAGCCGGCGTACATCCGGGAGGCGCTCTGCGGGTCCACGGCGAAGGTGAGGACTTTCCGGACATCAAGGTTCTGGTTCAACCCGTTCCACGACTCGCCGCTGTCGGTGCTCTTGAAAATCCCCTCCCCATTGGTGGCAGCGAAAATCACGGTCAGATCCGACGGGCTGACGGCCAGCCCGGTGATCGCCGCCGGAAGGGTATTGGCCGAAGTTCTCCAGTTCGTTCCCGCATCCTCCGTTCTCGCCACGTAGTAGCCCGGCTGAGGACCCGACGGAACATAGACGGCGGCGTAAAGGCGCTGGGGATTGGCCGGGTCAATGCCCAGGCCCCTGATGCCGTCGGAACTGATCACGCTCATCTTCTTCCAGGGACCTTCACCGGACGGGGGGTTGGGGATGTACTTGTAGACGCTTCCGGCGGTCCCAATGTAGAGTGTTGCCGTGTCCACCGGATCGACGACTATGCTGTAGATCGCATTTCCGGCCGCATCGAGACTACTGGTCTGCCGGACCCACTTTGCTCCCCCGTTGTCGGTCTTGAACAGGCCGGTCTGGGAAGTGCCCGCGTAGACCACGCTGCTGTTCTTGGGGTCGAAGGCAAGAGCGGTAAACGATGTAAATGGGAGGCGGTCCCCGTCGCTGAGGGTCTGCCAGGTCGCCCCGCCATCCGTGGTCTGCATCAGTGCACTGGTCGTGCCCGCATAGACGACATCGTTGTCGTTGGGATCCACGGCGATAGAGATTACGCCCCGGCCCTCCGGGCCGATCGCCTCCCAGGTGCCGCCCTGATCCCTGGAGACGTATATGCCGGACGAGAGTGTTCCGGCGTAGACAGAACCTTTCACGACCTTGATCGCCTGGATGTTGGGATCCGGGATGCCGCTCCCGGTCTCGGCCCACTGCTGACCACCCGTTGTTGATCGAACGATCCCGGTTCCTCCGAACGAAGCCTGGAACCCGGCAACCGAGGGAAAGTCGAGAGAATTGGTCGCCCCGGCAATCAGGAGTCTCTCCTGCAGCCCGAGCGAGATTCCGCCGGGGATCTCGTTCCCCGAACCACCCAGGTAGGTGCAGTAGGCCAACCAGGACCGGTCGAGGTCCACGGCGGCGGCGACCACTTCGGCGTTGCCCCGGTCGAGCGCGGTCGCCCCGGTCAACGGCAGATCGGTCGAGTTCGAAACACCCCCGAGATAGACCCGGCCGTTCGAAAGCAGGCCCAGTCCACGAAGGGAGTCATAGCCGCGGCCGCCCAGGTAGGTGGACATCGAAATCCCGCTGAGATCCACTTCCAGCCGGGCGATGAACATGTCCGTACCGCCCTTGTAAATCGGCTGGATCGGATCGACGAGCGGGAAGTTGTCACTGCTCGTCTCGCCCCCGACGACAACGGCACCCCTGTCGTCGATTGCCGCCGCGTAGGCCGTGTCGGCACCGCGGCCGCCCAGGAAGGTGGAAAACTCCATCCCCTTCCCGTCGGAACGGATCAGGGAAATGTAGATGTCGCTGCTCCCACCAAGGCTGTCCTGGATCGGTCTTTCGAGACGGAGGTCGGCCGAGTTGGTGGTTCCGACGCTCAGAATCAGGCCGTCTCCCTGTTCCAGGATGGCGACCGGGTTGTCGTTGCTCCTCCCTCCGAAATAGGTCGAAAAAACCATGCTCGACGCATTGGGAGAGAGGCGGGAGACAAACGCGTCGGTGCCGCCGAAAAAGGTTGACTGGAAAACACCGCTGGTCACGGGGAAGTTGCTCGAACGGGTGGACCCGGTAACCAGAATGTCTCCGGCTGCAGCAAACGAAAGGGTATTGGCGATGTCCTCGCCCGACCCGCCCAGGTAGGTTGACAGGGTCAATTCAGAACCCGAAGAGTTCAGTTCGAGCAGAAATCCGTCAGAGACGCCTCCGCCGTAGGTTCCCTGCTTGACTCCCTCGGTTACGGGAAAGTCGGTTGACCCGGTCGAACCAACTACGTAGATCCCGCCCTTCGAATCGAGTCGGATGTCCGACGCCAGGTCGTCTTTCGCCCCGCCAATATAGGTGATCCACGAAAGCTGCCGGGCCGGCGTCAGTTTGGCGACGAAGACGTCCTTCCCCCCGCCCTTCTCGTCCTGCAGCACGCTACCGGTCGGCAATCCCACCGAATCGGTCCAACCGGCCACATAGTAGTTGCCGCCCGAGTCCTGCACGATTCCGCTGAGGGAATCCGATTCGGCCCACCCGAGGTAAGTGGAGAAGCTGAGCACCGGATCGATGACCAGAGGGAGCGCCCTGTCGTAGTCACCGACCACGAACCTGACCGAACGGTCGTTCAGAAGAGCGAATCGGCAGGCCACCGGGCGCTCTCCCCCGCCGACGCGCTGGAACGCGCGGGGAGCCCGGAGTCGGAACTCGCGGCCGGGCGAGTTGAAAACCAGGTCGCCCGTCGGAGCGACGGAAAGCGATGCAGCCCCGTTCCAGCCCAGAGCGATTTGAGAGGGATCGCTTTCTGGAGAAATTTCAAAGTCGAATTCGAGTTCCCTGCCGGAACCGTAAAAGACCAGGTCTACTCCCGGATAGACCGATCGGGCCCGAGCCTTCCCAAAAGCGGCGACATCCGTCCGCCAGCCGGAACGGGCCTCCCCCTTGAAATAGTGGGTCCTGAAGGGGAGCGGCTCCTCGCCGGCGAATCCGGTCACTCCATCGCTTCCTCCCAGTTCCATGGTAAGTGGCGCCGCCCCGGAACCGGGAAGGACCAGGCGAACCTCAGGAGAGCCTGCGGGCAGGAGGACCTTAAACCCGGTTCCCCGACTGACCAGGTCACCGTTGGGCAACGCTTCGAACCTCAACGGGAGTGCCGGCATTTCAGTGGAGGCCTCCACGTCCCCGGCTGGAAGGAGCAACAACGAGAGAAACAACGAGATGATGAGAGTCTGTTTCATGGCAGCCCCGCTTGGGAGAACACACAACTTCGATGAATGAAGACCAACGTCCGGAATTCGAACTGTCTCGCCCCTACCGAATCCCCAACCGCCGGATTTTATCAAGGAGAACTCGATAGCTGATGTGCAATTTCTCAGAAGCCCGCTTTCGATTCCATCCGTTCTCTTCCAGGGCCCGCACGATGAGCTGTCTCTCCACCGCTTCGCTGGCGATCCGGGCAGCATCGGCCAGGGACATTGCCGGGCTGTGCTCCGATTCAGGCGGGCCCTGCTCGGACTGTCTCTCCTCCGGAACCAGACAGGCGGGATCGGCCCCGCTTTGCACGAGTTCTTCGGAGAGCTCGCGCAACTCCTTCACATTTCCAGGCCAGTGATAACCCAGCAACGGAGCAAAACTGGACCGGGGGAAGTCGATCCCGCTGCCGTTCCCGTTCCCGCGAGAAGCCAGATGGATAAAATGCTCCAGTAGTGGGAGCAGGTCCTCCCGACGGTCCCGGAGCGCCGGCACACGGATAGTGATGGCACCGAGCCGAAGCAGCAGGTCCTCCCGGAGATGTCCTTCCCTGATTTCCTCGTCCGGGTCGGATGAAGTGGCCGCGATAACTCGCAGGCGGGTCGGGGAGGAATGTGAATCCCGGTCGGTGAGAATGTGCTGCAGAGCGGCCTGGGCATTCGGTTCGAGCTCGGTCAATTCGGGGATGAACAGAGTCGCGGCCCCCCCGGCCTTCAGGGCAGCCCACTCCGGGGCGTACGCCTTGGTACCGAGGAAGGCGGAGTCCATCCAGCCCGCAGCCAGACGAGGGGCCTGAATTGTGACGAACGGACTCGAGGCGTAATCAGATTCCCGGTGAAGGCGGCGGGCAATCGTTGCCTTCCCGACACCTGGCTCTCCCACGATCTGGACATCGAGATCGGTCCGGGCAATGCGCCCGACCTGCGCGTAGACGCGTTTCATCGCGTCGCTCGGGCAATCCAACTCTTTTTGCAGCTCAATTTCCAGTTTGTCCAACTCTAGCAATGGCCGTTCCCCCATCTTTCGCGGACAATTATGAAGCAAATCCGATGCCAGATTAGAGGCGGGCCATAAGTCGAGGAATCTCTTCACATTTGCGAAAACACGGCTGGCGGTAATGGGTAGCCACGGAACCGAAGTGGGTACGCACCTACCCAACCACTCTCCCGATCCAAGGTGAACTCCTTGCATGCCGGTCTCTTTTGCCAGCGGGTAGTAATTCGGCTAGATTTGCCTGATGCCCAGAGGAATGCCTTCCTTTCTACTCGGTTTCGCATTTGGGATCCTGACCCTGTCGGCTTTTCGTCACGAACTCCACCTGTCCGGGCACCTTGGGATCATGCTCATCTTCGCCGCCTACGGGGCAATCCTGGTAGCCGCGGACGTTATTTGGTATCGCAGTGTCCTGCGGCGGGTGGAACGTTCACGGGGAGCGGGATCAGCACGCCTTGAATCGGAATGGGCAACGTTCGTCTGGGGCAGCCTGTTTCTCTTTGTGAGCTATTTCGGTTTGATGCTGATGGTGATCGAGTTCTAGCCGAGAGCGTGGTATTCTCCGGCCGGCATTGGTCAAAAAGGAAACGACAGACTCAAAGGGGAAATTCCAGATGAAGCGCCACCTAGCCATTTTCTCTGTCCTGGTTGTGCTCCTGTTGCCGGCAATGGTGGCCGGCCAGGGCCAGTCAACCGCATCACAAGAGCGAAACATAACCATTGACGACCTCTTTCAAATCAAGCGTGTCGGAGACCCGCAGATCAGCCCGGATGGGAATTGGGTTGCTTACACCGTCGGCACCACCGATCTGAAGGAGGAGAAGTCGGAGAGCCGCCTTTGGATGATTCCGATCGCCGGTGGCGATGCCCTGCCCATGACCGTCGAGGGGACTTCGGCGTCCCGGCCACGGTTCTCGCCGGACGGGAAGTACCTGGCCTTCCTGTCCGCCCGCTCTAAAGGGAACGGCGGTGGCGACCGGGCCAAGTCACAGGTATGGCTGCTCGATCGGCGAGGCGGTGAAGCTCAGCAATTGACCGAGGTCATGCAGGGAGTGCAGTCATTCGACTGGTCCCCCGACAGCTCCCGGCTGGTGCTGCTGATTCGGGACCCGAGCCCCGAGGAAGTGACCTCCAACGAGCAGCGGGAGCAGGGAGTCCGTCCGATCCGGTCGAAAACTCCGCCTCCCGCAGTCGTTGACCGACTCCAGTTCAAGCGCGACTACCAGGGTTACCTCGATCACCGCCGGACGCATCTTTACGTCTTCGACGTCGCCTCCCGGAAGCTGACCCAGGTCACTTCGGGCGATTTCGACGACCAGCAACCGGTCTGGAGCCCGGACAGTCGCTTCCTTGCCTTCGTCAGCAACCGAACCGAGGAGCCCGACGCCAACTACGATTCCAATATCTGGGTGGTTGCCGCCGACAACCCGGACAAGGGAGAGACTCTCGCCCAGGTCACCACCAATCCCGGCTCGGACAACCAGCCGGCCTGGAGTCCCGACGGGAAACACATCGCCTTCGTCACCAGCATTCACCCGGAACTGCTCTGGTACTCGACCAACCATCTGGCCGTCACCACGGCACCGGTGCCAGGGGGAACCCCGGGCACACCGCTGCTGATCACCGAGCCTCTCGACCGCAATGTCAGGGGACCCGAATTCTCCCCCGACGGATCGTCGATCTATTTTCTGCTCGAGGACAGCGGGGAGCAGTTTCTCGCCAAGGCCCCCGCTGGTGGGGGCGAGGTAACGCACGCCATCGACGGCCCTCGCACGGTGCAGGACTTCACCGTCGGAAAGGATGGCGCGATTGCCGCCCTGATCAGTGATCCTCAGCTTCCGGGCGAAATCTTTTTGCAGGGTGACGAACCCCTTCACCAGTTGACCACCGTCAATGAAAAGTTCCTCGAGCAGGTCCGGCTCGCCGACATGGAAGAAGTCCACTTCCAGAGCAAGGACGGCACGCCGATCGAGGGATTCATCGTCAAGCCGCCCGCCTTCACAGCGGAATTGAAGTATCCGGCCCTGCTGAGAATTCACGGCGGACCGGTAGCCCAGTTCAGCAAAAGCTTCAACTTCGAGGCCCAGCTCTTCGCCGCCAATGGTTACATCGTCATCATGGTGAATCCCCGTGGTTCCTCGGGCTACGGACAGGATTTTTCGCGCGCCATCTTCGCCGACTGGGGCAACAAGGATGTCCAGGACGTACTGGCCGGCGTGGACTATGCCGTCTCCCAGGGGTACGTTGACGCGGACCGCCTCGGTGTCGGAGGCTGGTCGTACGGAGGAATGATGACCAATTACGTCATCGCCACCACCACCCGGTTCAAGGCTGCCATCTCCGGCGCGGGTGGAGCGCTCTGGACGGCGCACTGGGGGCATGACCACTACCAGAGGGAATACGTCGCGGAACTCGGCGTTCCGTGGCGCAACCGCGCGATCTGGGAGAAGATCTCCTTCCCCTTCTATAACGTGGAGAAAATCACCACTCCCACCCTCTACATGGGTGGCGCGCTCGACTGGAACGTACCCATCATCGGTTCAGAGCACATGTACCAGTCACTGCGCCAACTCGGTCGCAAAACCGAACTGGTCGTCTACCCCGGAGAACACCACGGAATCCGCACCCCCAGCTACCAGAAAGACCGACTGGAACGGTACCTGGCGTGGTACGGGAAATACGTCAAGGGCGAGAAGAAGTAAGCGTACCTGATGCCCGGGACCCGGGACTGGAAAGGTTTCGGGGCCCGGGTTCCCGCGGTACAACATTCAACGTCGGGATATGCGGGCACTCACACCTCAGCAATACAGAAGGATCCGGGAGGTCTTTTCGGAGGGGGTGCAGATGCAGCTGAATCGTCGGACGGACTCTTCGTCTACTACACCAAGATGAATCAGCGGGGGATCTGGCGGAAACCCGTCGCCGGCGGCAGCGAGTCGCTCGTAGTTCCGCGAGGCATGCCAAATCTCTGGTCAATTCACGACAATGGCCTTTGCGTTATCGATGACGCACCCGGACACAGCCCGAGTATTGACTGTCTCACGTTCGGCAGCAACAGGCTGTCCACGGTTGTCAAATTACCGGAAAAGACACGCGTTAACATGAGTGGACCATCCCAGTCGGTCTCAGCCGACGGACAGTCGTTCCGCTATGTCGTGCGGGACCGGGAGGAGATCGACATCATGCTCGCAAGAAACCTCCGTTAGGCTTCGGAAGAGTCTCAAGGACTACCCAATGGTTCCCGCAGGAGTGTGGTACAAATTTCCGTTGTCGTACCGAAGGTAGCTGCAAGAAAATAGTCTGGGACGTTTACCACGGCTTTCATGCCCGAAAGGAACAATATGAAAATCAATCCTGCAGACTTCCAGGTGCCTCCTGAAAGAGAGTTCGAACTCAGCAAGCGCGCGACGAAGGTGAAGCCTTTCTTCAAGTCGAAGAAGCACTATCATAAACGTCTCGATGAAGGCGTTGAGGAACTAAGCGAGTTGCAACGCCTGCACTACGCGTCCAATCGTCATGCGATCCTGCTGATCTTCCAGGCGATGGACGCAGCCGGCAAGGACGGGGCGATTCGGCACGTTATGTCCGGAGTCAATCCGCAGGGCTGCCAGGTGTTCAGTTTCAAACAGCCGAGTGCCGAAGAACTGGAGCACGATTTTCTGTGGCGCACGACCTGCCGGCTGCCGGAACGCGGTCGGATCGGCATTTTCAATCGTTCCTATTACGAGGAGGTGCTCGTTGTTCGCGTCCATCCGGAAATACTTCGCAGCCAGGGGTTGCCGGAAGGGTTAATCGCCAAGCAGGCCATTTGGGAGGAGCGATATCGTTCGATCGTGGACTTCGAAGCGCATCTCCACCGCAACGGCACCCGGATCATCAAATTCTTTCTCCACCTGTCGAAGGACGAACAACGAAAGCGGTTTCAGGCGCGCATCGATGAGCCGGACAAGAACTGGAAGTTCAGCGTCGCGGACGTGCGTGAAAGGAAGCGCTGGGATGATTACATGAATGCGTATGAGGCGTGTCTGAACGCGACCAGCACCGCTCACGCGCCCTGGTATGTCGTTCCCGCCGACGACAAGAAGAACGCCCGGCTGATCGTTTCGCAGATTATCCTCGACACCATGAAGGAACTCGGGATGAGTTATCCGACAGTCGATAAGGCGCGCCGCAAGGAATTGCAGGCCATCCGCAAGGAGCTTTGAGGCCGAACGCTGATGATGAAAGGTTGACTCATGAATAAGCTCAAACGGCTCTGGGGAAATTTGCGGACGAGCTTTTGGTTTGTGCCTTCACTGATTGTCGCGCTCAGCATCCTTCTCGCGGTGGCGTTGATCGAAGTGGATTCCAGTGGGAGTGAACTCTGGCTGGCTCGCTGGCCACGGATGTTTGGGGCCGGCGCGGAGGGCGCGCGCGGCATGCTTTCGACGATTTCGGGTTCGATGATGACCGTGGTGGGGGTCACATTTTCAATGACCCTGGTGACGCTGGCTCTGGCCTCCAGCCAATACACTTCGCGCATCATGCGGAACTTTATGGGGGACCGCGTCGTGCAGGTCGTGCTCGGAATCTTCACGGGCATTTTCACTTATTGCCTGATCGTCTTGCGCACCATCCGCAGCGGAGACGAAGGCGCATTTGTTCCAAGCCTGGCGGTATCTTTCGCCGTGGTGCTGGCGATCGGCGGCATCGCCACCCTCATTTTTTTCATTCATCACATCGCCTCGTCGATCCAGGCATCGAGCATTATTGCCTCGGTAGCCGCGGAAACCATGGTGGCTGTGGACCGGCTCTTCCCGGAGAAGCTTGGAGAAGAGTTGTCAGACGACGCTGAAGATCAGACCCCGCCCGCTCTGCTGGAACGGAAATGGCAGGTCGTCCCGGTTCAGGGGAATGGTTACCTTCAAAGCGTGGATAACGCGACGCTCCTGCGGTTGGCGCGGGAGCACAAGACCATCGTACGGATGGAACGCGGCATCGGCGAATTTCTAGTTCACGGCACCCCACTCGCATCGCTCGCCCTTGAAGAGCCATCGGCAAAAGAGATCATCGCCGACCTGCAGGCGGCCTGCGGCATCGCCCGCCATCGAACGGTGGAACAGGATTCCGCTTTCGGCATCCGGCAGCTCGTGGACATGGCTCTGCGAGCACTCTCCCCAGGCATCAATGACACCACTACGGCTGTGATGTGCGTGGATTATCTGACAGCGATTCTGTCGCGGGTGGCCTCTCGGAGCATTCCTTCATCGCATCGATATGAAGAAGGGGTTCTGAGGGTGATCACCGTCGGGCCGACCTTTGCCGGCCTGGTGGCCGAATCCTTCGATCAAATTCGAGTCAGCGCCGTCGGCAATGTCGGCGTGATCCTGCGGATGCTTGGCGCGCTGCAAACCATCGGCAGTCTTACGGAAAGTCCCAGTCGGCGACGCATGCTTCGCGAAGAGCTCCAATGGATCGCCGAATTGGCCGAACGCACCATCGAGTCCCCGCACGACCGGGCGCGGTTTGAGAGCCGCCTGAAAAAAGTGCGCGAAACGCTCGATTCCTAGCGGCTTCTTTCGTAGCGGAATTGGCAGCGCGCTAAAATATCGTGAGGTCAAAAAAATCAGCCGAGCTGCAAAATGCGGAGTAAAAATCCAGTGCAGTGATTCTTTAGATGATGGTGTTGCTATTCACTATTCTCTTTAAAAAAGTTTTCTGCGGCCGACTTAAGTTCATCTGGGCTCATCTCTTTCGTCTTTGTTGCTATTCCCCACTCATGACCGAATGGGTCACGAACGCGAGCGAACCTCTCTCCAAAAAACATATCGACTGGTTCCATAAGAACTTCAGAACCCTGGGCTCGCATCTTTTCTACCATGCGATCACAGTCTGAAACATAATGATGAATTACGACGCTCGATGCACCTAGTGTTTCCGGACTTGGTGAGCCACCGTGCTCAGGAAGTTCCTCACTTAAAAAGAGTCGAGCACCACCTATACGGAACTCGCAGTGCATTACTCGGCCATCTGGCATATTTAGAATAACCCATGGTGAAGTTTCAAAAACTTTGGAATAAAATTCCACCGCTTTACTTGCACCTTTTATGTTTAGGTATGGGACAAAATCCTGTGTATCCATAGAAGTACTCCTTGAATTTATAATTAATCATTTAACAATACAACCACTCGTCCACGGAGACTTTCGAGTGGGACCGCCTGACCGTTGAGTCGGTTACTCTGAAGTTGGCCAACGGGGAAGACTGGTGTGGTTCGAAGACGATGATTTTGACGGGCGACTTCCGGTGTCCGTTTTCGGACACCGATTCCCAGAATCGAACAAAAGGTCCGCGTAGAGAGTTTCTGTTTTGCCGGACAACTAGTTGAAATCATGGATCTTCTGGAGAGTCTCGAGTCTGGTACGGAAGCTGCCTTATGAAGAGAAATAGTTATGGACATTCAGCGCCCCGCTACCGTTGCTCGGTCCCGCCGGATTCGGAAAGTCGGTTATGTCTTGCTGGCTGCGATTGGAATACTCGCGATCAGCGCGTGGTTGTCGACGTTGACTCCGGCTGCTCCGACAGTGGAGCGAAGTTCGGTTTGGACTGGCGAGGTCAAGCAAGGCGACATAATCCGAGAAGTGCGCGGGGCCGGCCGGCTGGTGCCGGAAACGATTCGCTGGATTCCGGCTGGGAGTAACGGGAGAATTGAGCGTATCCTTCTCCAGCCGGGCGCAACCGTAACGGCGGACTCTGTGATTCTGGACCTCAGTAATCCGGAGCTGGAGCAAACGGTGTTTGAAGCCGAAAGTGAACACAAGCGGGCGCAGGCAGAACAAGAGAACCTGCAAGTTCAGCTTGAGAGTCAGCTGATCAATCAGAAAGCGCAGGCTGCCGATATCGAGTCCGAGTTCACCCAGGCCAGTCTGCGGGCGGAAGCGGACCAGGAATTGTCCAAAGACGGCCTGGTGTCCCGTGTGACAGCCAGGATTTCACAGGCTCGGGCTGAGTCACTGGCGACGCGCCGCCTACTTGAGAAGGAGCGGCTGGAGATCTTTTCCAAGGCATCTGCGGCGCAGCTTCAGGCCAAAGAAGTGGAGGTTGCTCAAAGACGGGGCCTGTATCGGCTTCGAGCGCGTCAACTCGATTCGCTGAGGGTCCGCGCGGGAATTGCCGGCGTCTTGCAGCAGATCCTGGTGGAAGTTGGGCAGCAGGTGACCCCGGGAACCAATCTGGCACGGGTCGCCGTTCCTGATCGCCTCAAGGCGGAAATCCGGGTAGCCGCCACTCAGGCCCGCGACATTCAAGTCGGCCAGACAGCCCAGGTCGATACCCGGAACGGGGTCGTTCCAGGGATGGTCTCGCGCATCGACCCGGCGGTGCAGGAGGGACTGGTCAATGTGGACATTAAACTGACCGATGAGTTGCCTAAAGGTGCCCGTCCCGATTTGCCGGTTGATGGAACGGTTGAGCTGGAGCACCTCATGGACATCGTCTACATGCCCCGACCAGCGTTCGGTCAGGAAAATTCAACGGTGAGCGTGTTTCGGATTGAGGCGGACGGTGTCCACGCGCACCGTGTCCATGTCCGGTTTGGGCGCAGTTCCGTGAGCGAAATCGAAGTGCTCGAGGGCTTGCAGCCGGGAGATGAAGTCATCCTGTCGGACGCCTCCCGGTGGGATGAATACGACCGCATCCGGCTCGATTAGTAACCCAGATGACAGAGGCGGCCTCAAGTCGCCCGATGCAGAGGAAACCGTATGAGCGAGAACGTACAGCCTTTGATTCGCATGGAGAGCGTTTCCAAGGTCTTTTACACTGATGAGGTTGAAACGCACGCCCTTTCCGAGATCTACCTGGAGATCAATCAAGGCGAGTTCGTGACCATTGCCGGTCCTTCCGGTTGCGGCAAGTCAACCCTGTTGTCTCTCATGGGCCTGCTCGATACCCCGACGGAGGGAGAGTATCGCCTCAAGGAGAGGTCGGTCTCCGAGTTATCGACCTATCAACGGTCCAAGGTGCGAAACCGGGAAATCGGATTCGTCTTCCAGGCATTCAACCTCATCGGCGACCTGACAGTCTACGAAAACGTCGAACTACCTTTGACCTACCGGGGGATGCCGGGGGCTCGACCGAAAGGCGCGGGTCGCGGAAGCGTTGGAGCGAGTCGGAATGGGGCATCGAGCCCGGCACTATCCAGCCCAGCTTTCCGGCGGTCAGCAGCAGCGCGTTGCAGTGGCACGGGCCCTGGTCGGGCATCCCTCGATCCTTCTTGCCGATGAGCCGACGGGGAATCTGGATTCGGGTAATGGCCAGGTCGTCATGGATCTCCTTCTCGAACTGCACCAGGGAGGAGCGACGGTCTGCATGGTTACCCACGATCCCCGGTATGCCGAGTATGCCGAACGTACCGTGCATCTCTTCGACGGTCAGATTGTCGATGAGACCTGTAAGCCGGAGATGGAACTGATCTATCCGCACGACGTTTCCGGGTTCGGGTCCGTCAACCGAATCCGAATCCAGTTAGACAGAACAAGGGCTCTTACCTATGAACGATCTGAAGTTTGCCCTTCGTCAATTGAGCAGGAATCCCGGGTTCACCACGATCGCGGTGCTCTCGCTTGCGACTCGGAATTGGCGCCAACACGGCCATTTTCAGCCTCATCAATACGGCCTTCCTGAACACGCTTCCCTATCCTGAACCCGACCGGCTCGTGCACGTCTCCGAAACCAACAGGTCAGGAAATGAGATATCGGTCGCGTATCCGAACTTTCTCGACTGGCACAAACAGCAGGAGGTTTTCAGCGGGTTGGCCATCTTCCATGGAGCCGACGGTACTCTCCAGACCGGGGAACGCTCGGAGATTGTCTCCGTCGACCACGTTTCCGCCGATTTTTTCGATGTCCTGGATGTCCGGCCTGCCTTAGGACGAAGTCTTACGTCGGAAGATGACCGAGTCGGCGCCGAACGGGCAGTCTGGGTCACGGATAGCGCCTGGGAGCGCTTCTTCGAAAATGATCCCAGCCTGGTGGGAAGGTCCATCGTCCTTGACGGCCAGAGCGATTACCGTCGCCGGCATTCTGCCTCCCGGTTTTCGCTTCTACCGAAATACCGATCTGATCACGGCGATCGCACCCTTTGCCCGCCAGTTCTTCCTGGATACACGACAGAATCGCAGCAACACCCAGGTCATCGCGCGTCTCGAGCCGGGAGTCTCGCTGGAGGCGGCGCGGGCAAACCTGAAACTGATCGCCACGCACCTCTCCGATGAATATCGCCGAGGCGAACAAGGGAGTTGGCGTGGAGGTCGAGCCGCTGCGTGAATGGATGTCGGGTTCCGTACGCACTGAGCTATTCCTGCTCTTCGGAGCCGTTGTCCTGGTCCTGCTCATTGCCTGCGTCAACGTGGCCAACATGCTCCTCGCCCGCTCCTTTGCGCGGGAGCGGGAGATGGCGATCCGCTCGTCGCTGGGTGCATCCCGGCCTGCAACTCTTGCGACAACTGCTCGTCGAGAGCCTGGTACTCGCGACCGCCGGTGGAGGCCGCCGGAACCTTGATTGGCGTCTGGGGCTACCCGGTTTGCTGGCCGGCTCCTGCCCACACAGATTCAGCGCGTCGTTTCTGGAGACAGCATCCTTCGATCTGCGGATGGCCCTCTTCATCGTGGGCCTGACGATCGTGACCGGGGTCTGCTTCGGGCTGGTGCCCGCGTTGCAGCTTTCCCACGTGCGCCCGGCGGAGGCACTTAAACAAAGGGAAGGGCTGGGACGCACCTGGTTCGGCCGCATCCGGATGAGTGACTCTACTGGTAGTGGCCCAAGTGGCGCTGGCTCTGATCCTGCTCGTCGGCGCCGGTCTCCTGATCCGCAGCCTTCAGAACCTGCTCGAGGTCAATCCCGGCTACGATGCGAGCCGTGTGCTCACACTCGAGGTGGGTGCACCTCCCGTCGAGCAGTTCCAGCGGGATCCACAAAGCTTCGCCCGACACTACGAGAGGGTTATCGCCTCGGTCGAGCATTTGCCGGAGGTCGATGTGGCGGCAGTGGCCTCGGACCTTCCCTTCACCGGGCGCTCCAGCACCCTTTCCTTTTACCGTGAGGATCAACCTACGCCGGCGGCAGGTCAATTTCCTTACGCCCACTCCCATTCGGTCAGCCCGGGCTACTTTCGAGCCATGGGGATTCCCCTCCTGCGAGGGCACCTTTTCGACGGAACCGAGCCGGAGTACGTCCTTGCCCGAGGGTGCAGTCCTGACGCCAGACAATCTGGGTGCCCTCTTCAAGGACTTTACGATCTCCGGCTTGATCAGTCGGAAAATGTCGGAGCGTTTTTGGCCGGGAGAGGATCCGATCGGCAAACGTTTTCACATGGGTCCTCCGGGCCTGGGCCTGCCCACGGTCGAAGTTGTCGGCATAGTCGGCAACACCGTGCAAATGGGCCTCGACCAGGGTGAATCGACGGAATTCTACCTTCCGCTGAATCAATGGCCGATTCCCCTTGGACTGCACCTGGTCGTGCGCACAAAACTCGAACCGTTGGCCGCAGCCAACTCAGTTCGGACCGCCATCACTTCCGCTCTTCCCCGTACCACGATCCGGGATATTCGAGTCCTCTCGGAAAGGATCGACGCGTCGACGGCAGACCGCCGATTCAACGGCAATCTGTTCACCTGCTTCGCCGGGACAGCATTGGTGCTGGCGATCATCGGGATCTATGGCGTCCTGGCCTTCAACGTGGGCCGCCGGACGCGGGAGATCGGGATCAGGATGGCCCTCGGAGGGAGCCGTCTTGATGTGATTCGCAGCGTCCTCGCCCGGGGTCTTGCCCTTGTCGTTCCGGGTCTCGTCGTCGGAGTCGGCTGCGCTTACGCCGGGACTCGTCTTCTGGAGAGTCAACTCTTCGAGGTCAGCACCCGGGATCCGCTGACCTATGCGGCAGGAGCAGCTGTTCTGCTTGCCACTGCCATCGCCGCCGCCTGCATCCCGGCCCGGCGGGCCGCCCGCATCGATCCTCTGGAAGCTTTGCGCAATGAATGATCTGAAATCTGCCCTTCGGCAACCGCATGATCCCCTTGCGGGACGGCTGGCTGGAGAGCGGCTGATGGTCTCGCAAAACGGTGACCTGCGGTGTAATGTTGATGGCGGAAGGTCATGACTACTCGTGGCGCGTCCGAGCCCCGTATATTGCTTGCCGATGACCAGGTGGACGTCCTGGAATCCCTTCGTCTGCTCCTCCGGTCGGAGGAGTATCAGATTGAAGGGGTCCAGTCTCCTCGGGCGGTCCTGGAAGCGGTCAAAAGCAAGGATTTCGACGTCGTCCTGATGGACCTCAATTACGCAAGGGACACTACGTCCGGGCGTGAGGGGCTGGACCTGCTGGCCAAGCTCCAAGCGCTGGACAGTACACTTCCGGTGGTTGTGATGACAGCCTGGGGCAGCGTAGAGGTAGCAGTCGAAGCGATGCGTTTTGGGGCCCGGGATTTCATCCAGAAACCCTGGGACAACGAGCGTTTGCTTTCCGTTTTGAGGACCCAGGTGGAACTTTGCCAGGCACTGCGTCAGGGGCTTCGTCTCGAGGCGGAGAACGCGTTGCTTCGTTCCGAGCAGCCGGTCACTCTGATTGCGAGCTCGCCTGCCATGCAACCGGTTCTGGCCCTCATTGACCGGGTTGGCCCCTCTGACGCCAATGTCCTGATCACCGGCGAACACGGGACGGGAAAGGAAGTGATCGCACGAGCACTCCATGCGGCGTCTCAGCGAGCTTCTCGGCCGTTGATTACGGTCAATCTCGGTGGTCTTTCCGAGACCCTCTTCCTGAGTGAACTCTTCGGACATGTCAAAGGGGCCTTTACCGACGCCAGGACGGACCGGGTCGGCCGATTCGAACTTGCCGACCAGGGGACCCTCTTCCTGGATGAAATCGCCAATATTCCCATGAGCCAGCAGGCCAACCTCCTCAGAGTATTGGAAACAGGCGAGATGGAGCGGGTTGGTTCCTCCAGGACGATTCGGGTAAACACCCGCATTATTTCGGCAACGAACGCCGACCTGAAGACAGCCGTCCGTGAAGGACGATTCCGGGAAGATCTGTTGTTTCGCTTGAATACCGTGAACATCCACCTGCCACCGCTGCGGGATCGACGAGAAGACATTCCGCGCCTTGCGACGCACTTCTTGGGCCAGTATTCGCAGAAGTATCAGAAAGGCGCGGCGAGGTTCGACAGACCGGCGCTGAATGAATTGACGAGATACTCCTGGCCCGGGAATGTGCGTGAACTCGATCACGTCGTGGAACGGACCATCTTGATGGCCCGCGGCGAGGTGATTCATGCCGACGAGCTTGGGCTTGTCGGCGGGGAAGAGAAGCTGGAAAGACTGGAGGAGATGACTCTCGAGAAAGCGGAGCGTCTCGTCATTTCGAGAGTCCTGAAACGAACGAATGGAAACGTCAGTGAAGCCGCCGAGTCGCTGGGCCTGAGCCGTAGTGCACTTTACCGTCGGATGGAAAAGTACGGACTGTGAAGAAACCGACCTTCGAATCCCGCCTCTTCCTCCTCGCACTGGCAGCCGGACTTCCCGCCGCAGTTGTCTCAATTGCCCTGCTCTGGACAGGAGGCTATACGATCGAATCCCGGTGGACTTTAACCCTGCTGATCCTGGGGCTCTGGGTCGGCCTCCCGGTCGCGGTTAGAGGCCGTGTGATCTTTGAAATGCAAACCCTTTCCAACATTATCGCGGCTCTCCGGGAAGGGGATTTTTCAGTTCGCCCTCGTTCTGCGCGGAAAGGATCAGGGCTCACCGAACTTGTGCGGGAACTGAATACCTTGAGCGATACGCTGCATCGCGAACGTCTTGGCGCTGTCGAAGCGGGGGCCCTGCTCAAGAAGGTGATGAATGAAATCGATGTGGCGGTGTTCGCTTTTGACGCTCACCGGCGCCTGCGTCTGATCAATCCCGCAGGGGAAAGACTGCTCCTCAAATCGGCAATAGATGTCCTTGGTCGAAGCGCTGCTGACGTCCAGTTGGAGGATTGCCTCACCGCTCAACCGCTCTCAACTCTGGACAGGGAGTTCGCCGGGAGACGTGGACGGTGGGCCGTCCATCGAACGATCTTCCGCGAAAAGGGGCGGCCGCATGAGTTGCTCGTTCTCTCCGACATGAGTGGTCCGCTGCGAGAACAGGAACGGGAGGCCTGGCAACGTCTGATCCGGGTCCTTGGGCACGAGCTCAACAACTCACTGACTCCAATTAAGTCAATCGCGGGCAGCCTCGAAAAGATGTTGTCCCAGAATGAGCATCCCGATGCATGGAAAGCGGACATGCGGCGTGGACTCCAGGTGATCGCCTCTCGAACGGCAGCCCTGGGTCGGTTCACGGCGTCCTATTCCAAACTGGCCCGTCTGCCCCGACCTCAGCTCGGCAAGATGGACCTCGCTTCGTGCGTTCGCTCCGCCACCGAGCTTGAGACACGAATCAAGGTTGCGATCTCACCCGGGCCTTCCGTGTCCGTCCTCGCTGATGCAGACCAGATTGAGCAGGTGTTGATCAATCTGATCCGGAATGCCGTCGATGCTGCGATTGAAACCGGCGGAGGCGTTGAAGTCAGCTGGAGGGTTGACGGGCGTTCTGTTGAAATCTCCGTTAAGGACGAGGGCCCCGGCTTGCCCAGTACGGGTAATCTTTTTGTACCGTTCTTTACTACGAAGCCCAATGGTTCCGGAATCGGATTGGTAGTGTCGCGTCAGATTGTTGAAACCCACGGCGGCAGTATGACACTTGATAACCGCAACGACGGCCCGGGTTGTGAAGCCCGACTGATCCTGCCGTTACACCCGCACGCAGGGAAATCCGGTCCCGGTTGTTGAAGCTTCCGCTCGACACGCGCGGTCCTGAATCAACCGGCCTCGTGAAGTTCCCAACAGATTGGGACAGGGATCCGCCGTCGACCGGCAAAGGACGCAAAGACGGCGTCATCGCTCCAGCCTGCACGCCGTCCGACGTTGTCCGGGTCAAAGGCGATCTCCCAGACCCCGTCGAGTGACATCGTTTGCGGTGAGTCCCTCCTTTCCGCTGGAGCCGCGCAAAACACCAAACCGGCAACCACGATTCCTATCACAGCCCGTCTGAAGCGGTTCAGTCCCATCTTGTCGGATCTCCTTCTTCTGCAGCATGGCACAACCGCACAAGAATAGGGTAGTCTCCCCTGCAGGAGGAAAACGTTCATGACGGAGCTTCGTACCGGACATGCCTTCGTGCCGAGACGGAGGAGTTCAAACGTGAACGCCTTGCTTCGTGGCACCAAAGCTTTAGCCGGCTCCTTCCTGCTGCTTTTTCTGACCGCAGGAACCCGTGGGTCAGAGCCTGCGCAGGCCCAGCAAGAAACTGAAGTAAAGCAGGAAGGCTGGCTGGCCCAGTGGATCTGGCTCGGCGGGGAACCCGCACCTTCGATGCTGCTCGCCCGTCGCGAGTTCACGCTTCACCAGGCTCCCGAAACGGCCCGCCTTCGGATCACAGCCAGCTCCGTTTACCAGCTTTACGTCAATGACCGCTACGTCGGCCGCGGTCCGGCGCGCTGTGCCCCGCACCATCAGTCTTACGATGATATTGACGTCACGCAGGAACTCAGGGAAGGCCGCAACACCCTGGCGGTCCGTGTGCATTACCAGGAGGGTACGGTCTCGTACCATCATAGCGGCCGGGCCGGTCTGCTGGCCCAACTGGATGTGGATTTGGGTGGTCTGGAAAAGACGATCGCCACGGATCGAAGTTGGCGGGTCCTGGCAGACCCGGCCTGGGATGCGTCTTCGCCGCGCATGAGCCGTTTTCACCCGGAACTGTGTGACCGGGTGGATCTGCGTCGACGGCCGGGGGATTGGAAATCCATCGGATATGATGATTCCGGGTGGGATCGGGCTACCCCTTTGATGCGTAACGTCGGCTGGCCTGCTCCCCAGCCCGACTCGAAACCGCACGCTCTGACTCCGCCCTGGACCCTGCTCGAGCGCCGCGATATTCCTTACCTGAAAGAACGGGATGTGGCCACTCCCCGTCCGGTCGAGGCCCTGCCGATTGCCGACGAGGCTTTCGAATTTGGCATGCCGGAGAAAGACGGGATCAGAATCATCAAGGCAGTGGCCCTGACCAGTCGGATCGACCCGGCCATCCAGCAGGCATTCGACAGAAGCGGCTCCCTGGTGATTCCACCCGCTCGTGGCGAAGGCTGGTTTCTGCTTTATGACCTGGGAACTGTCCTCAACGGGATGCCGAGGCTCGACATCGAGGGGCCGGCGGGTACAGTCGTTGACGTGATGTGTGGGCCTTACATCGTTGGTGATCGGTTCACCGCCAACATCGTCGATTCGCAATGGATCGACCGCGTCGTTCTCTCCGGAAGGCGGGACCGGTGGGAGGCTACCTATTTCAAGCCGACACGTTTTATGGGCATCGTTATCCGCGGAGCCACCGGTCCGGTGACCCTGCGTGAGATCGGAATCCATCAGATGGCCTATCCCTTTGATCTGAAAGGGAGTCTTCGAACGCCGGGAAACCCATGGCTTGAAGCCTGCTGGAAGGCGGCTGCAAAAACGATTCAAGTCTGCACAACCGACGCTTACACGGACAACTATCGGGAACGCCGACAGTACGTGCAGACCGCCTACTACGCCGCCTTGGGCAATTACTGGACCTATGGAGATCTGGCCCTGCAACGCCGCTGTTTGAAACAGGCGGCCGAGGAACAGGAAGCCAATGGCATGATGCCGGCTTACGCTCCCCGCTTTGGGGACGATTACATGGTCATCCTGGATTCGAACACGGCCTGGCTTCGCGGGCTGCGGGACTATCTGCTCTATTCCGGCGACGACGCGATTGCCCGGGAGTTGCTCCCCGCCGGACGGAAGCTGATGTCCCTGTTGATCGCCTACACGAATGAACTGGGGCTGCTCGACAACCCGCCCTATCCCTACTGGCTGGACCATGCACTGATCGACCGGCGCGGCGCCAACTTCTGTATGAACGGACAGTACCTGGGAGCACTGGAGAGCTTTGCTGATCTGCTCGAATGGCTGGAGGAGTCGGGGGCGGACGAATTCAGATTCAGGGCGGGGAGATTGCGCCAGGCTCTTCGAGAGAAGTTCTGGAACCCGGAAAGACAACTCTTCAGCGATGCACTGGTTGATCAGAAGCAGTCTGGCATGTTCAGTGAGCAGACCAATGCCATGGCACTCGCGATGGGAATTGCGACCGGCGAGCAGGCCAGAGCGATCGCCGCTCAACTGCTCCTGGATGATGACGGCAGTTACATCCGGCGTGACGGTGGAATGACCATGGTGACTCCCGCCATGTCCTGGTTCCTCCATGCCGGGTTGTGCCGATACGGCTTTGTGAAGGAATCGCTGGCTCTGCTCGAGAAGCGCTTCGGCAAGATGCTGCTTCCTGAAACCAATCAGACGCTTTGGGAGGAGTGGTGGCTCGACGGCACCGGCCGAACCGGCAGGTTCGTGAAGCGCACCCGCAGCGACGCGCAGACGGAGAGTGCCTTCCCGCCCGCACTGTTCGGTCAATATGTCTTGGGTATCCGCCCCCTGAAACCCGGCTTGAGGGAGGTCGAACTTTCGCGTCCGGAGTGCGGTCTCAGCGAGATCGAGGGCTCCCTGCCGACTCCTGCCGGCAGGTTGTCCGTGCGGTGGAACCTGAAGGAGGGCCACCTCCAGGTGGAAGTGCCGGAAGGGATTCAGGTTCGATTGAACTTTCCCACAACCTCGGGCGCCGGTGTACTGTCAACAGGGAAACATTCCGTTCGGTTCTAGAGTCGTAAATCCGCATGCACCTGTTGTGCGCAAGGATGCCCTGCACCGCCGACTTTCTGTACAATTCTGCTGCCTGCTCCCTATCCGCACCCGGTGACTTTTGGTGGGTTGGGGTTGTCACCGTAAACTATTGAACAGGTTGGTGGAGCTGACGGGATTCGAACCCGTGGCCCCCTGAATGCCATTCAGGTACTCTTCCAGCTGAGCTACAGCCCCACGCAATCGAAGAATCAAGAGTCTACCGCAAACTCCCCAGCTTGAGCAAACCGGGGAGTCTGCCGATTTGAGAACCGTTCGTCGCCGGCTAGCTGGTCAGGTCGTCGAGCAGTTGGCGGTTGATCACGATCTTTTGTTCGCTCTGGAGCTTGTCCACCACGTTCTGTACGTACGCGTTGAAGAACTCCGTCCGCTTCTCGTTGGTCAACTGTTCAGCCAGTTGCGCCTTGGCCGTTTCGAAATCGGCCTCGTTGACTTCACTCTTTTCCAGGACTTCGAAGACAACGTACTTCCCCGCAACCAGGATCGGAGTACTGATCCCGCCGACGGGGAGCGTGAAGGCCTGCTCGTGAACTTCCGGCGAAAAGCGCAAGGTGTCGTCCACGTTGGCGCCCTTGGTGAAGAAATCGGTCTTCACCGAAGGAAGCTTTTCCTGTTTGGCAGTTTCGTCAAGCGATTTCGTCTTTTCGGCAGCGTGGAAGAAATCAAAGGCCTTCTCCCGGGCCATCGAGTTCCCCTCCTGCTGCCTGTACTGCTCGATCACCTGCTCCTTGATCTCGGCCAAAGGCGGAATGCTTGAAGCCTTGATATCGTCGAGGCGGGCGATGGTATCGCCGGCCGCCGTTTCCTGGGGCGGAGTAACACCGCCGACGGAGAGGTTGAAAATCTGGTCCGTCAACGCCCGGCCTCCACCGATCATGGTCAGGCCGTCGGCCCGGGTGAAGAACCCGCTATTGACGGTCTCGAAGGAATGCTCCTTCGCCACTTCCTCGAGCGATTTACCATCCTTCAGTTCCTGCTCAATTTTGCCGGCCAGAGCCACGGTTTCCTTCTGAGCTTCCTTCAGCCGGGCATTGAACTCGGCAGCGGGACGCCGCGTCGTGTCTCCCTGGCCCGAGATGGCCAGCGTCTGGATAATGTGGAAGCCGAATGGGGACTTGATGACGTCGCTGATCTGCCCGGGCTTGAGACTGAAGGCCACCTTCTCGAACTCCGGAACCATCTGACCGCGCCCGAAGAAACCCAGGTCGCCTCCCTTGGCAGCGCTTGCCGTGTCATCCGAGTACTTGCGCGCCATCTCGGCAAAGTCAGCACCCTGGTGCAACTGCTTCAGAATGTCCTCCGCTTTCTTGCGGGCGGCGGCCAACTCCTCCTCGGAGGGGGTTGGATCGGTCCGGATCAGAATGTGCCGGGCGTGAACCTGCTCTTCGTTGGGAATGTTCGCCAACTCGGCCTGAATCTGATCCTCGGTTACCTTGACGTCGGTCGGCTTGACGTAGACTGTCAGCAGAGTGACCTGTCGCTGCTCGTCCTCGCGGAATTCCTCTTTGTGCTCGTCGTAGTACTGCTGCAGCTTGTCTTCGGGAATCTTGTCGGCAACCAGCTTCGCAGGATCGAAACTGACGTACTCGACCTTGACTTTCTGGTTGGTCTCCAGAAATCGCTGCCTGATTTCCGAGGGCGTGGCGATGACACCGTCGGTCACGATTTCGCGAAATTTCTCGGCCAGCAGATCGCGCTTCATGGCTGCCTCGAACTCGTTGGAAGACATGTTGTTCGAGCGCAGAATCTGCTTGTAGCGTTCGGTTCCAATGAACGTACCGTTTTCCTGGAACAGGCGAGAGATCTGTGAAACCAGTTCCTCCGGAGCAACGCCCAGGCCCATCTGCCTGGCCGCATAGGAAGTGGCGTACTGGCGGATCAACTGGTTCAGGGCGGTGTCTCCGATCCGAAGCTGCTTCAGCACGGCCGGATCCTGCTTGTCCAGGTTGTACATCTGCCGGTACATGTCGAGCATCCGGCTGTAGAAACGCCCGAATTCCGCAGCGGAGATGGGCTGGTCGGCAACCACGGCAACTTCACGGTTGCCGAGAGTCGTCTGAAGCCCTTGCGGGGTATTGACAAAAAGCAGTACGGTGGTGAGTCCGATGGCGATGATCACCCCCAACATCACCCACCGCAACCATTCTTTCTTTCGACGAAACAGGTGAAGCATCGAGCGTTTCCTCCGTAGCGGATTTACAAGAAACCAAAGTATAGCACGGCGCAAAAGCAGGAATAGTCGCACCGCCGGGTGTCCAGATCAAGCCCTTTTCACCCCGGCTGACGCCGGTCGGCCAGGGAAACCGGTCACCCGTACGACTCCCGGATCCACCGCTCAAAAACGGTGCCGGGATTCTCGATCAACTCGGCTTCAACCGCGAACTCAGTGTCCACCGATCGCTTGTTGAGCAGCTTCAGGGCGTGCTCGTAACTGCTGAAGATTTCCCGGCAGATCGCACCGACATCCCGGTTCTCCTCGCGCGCCTTGCCCAGAACGGCGGCTGCGCCATCCTCGGTGAAACGGATCCGCACTCCGAAATCCTTCTGGATTTCATCCTGGAAACGTTCCAGCTTCCAGTTGAGGACCTCGGCGGTGTAAAGAGAGGGGGTCTCGAGGAGCTCCGCCAGTTTCCCTCCTGGATTGTGGACCACTTCGGCGGTTACCACGAACTCCTTAGCGTCGGAGTCCGGAAGATGGTACTTGAAGTCACGGAAAATCTTCTCGCAGACCGACATCAGCCCGCGCGCTCCCGTCTGCTCCGTCGCCGCCATCTCGGCGATCGCCCGCATCCCGTCGTCCTTGAAGTAGATGTCCACCCCGTACGACTTGAAGTCGTTCCGGTACTGCTTGAGGATGGATCCCTCCGAAAACTTGGCGACATCGAACAGGTCGTCCACCGAGAGTGGGCTGGTGTGCACCACGACCGGCAACCGTCCGGCAAACTCAGCCTCGAACCCGTACTCGATGAAATCGATGGCCCGCACCCGCTCGAAGAGACGGTGCTCTTCATCAGCGTTCAGTTTGTCACCCATGAACCCGATCTGCTTCGAACCGATCCTCCGCTTGATGATGTCGGTCAGGCCCGAGAAGGCCCCGCTGACGATGAACAGGATGTGGCGGGTATTGATGGTCTTCTTCTCAACCTTGCCCCGGGTCTGGAACTCGACCAGAGCCTGCATCTGGCCCGCAATGTCGGTTGACGAACGGAGCGGAACCTCGGTTTCCTCCATCAGCTTGAGGAGGTTGCGCTGCACTCCGTGGCCGCTGACGTCCCGGCCGACGGCATTGCTCGGGGCGGCAATCTTGTCGATCTCGTCCAGGTAGACGATGCCGCATTCGGCCAGAGCCACATCCCCGTTGGCCTGGGCCACGAGTTCCCGGACCAGATCCTCGACATCCCCGCCGACATATCCGGTTTCGCTGAACTTGGTGGCATCAGCCTTCACGAAGGGCACCCCGATCAGGCGGGCGATGTTCTGAACCAGGTAGGTCTTTCCCACTCCTGTCGGGCCGATCAGAATGATGTTCTGCTTCTTGTAATCGCGCCAGTTCTCCTCCGCAGTCGAGTCCTGGAGGTGGTGGTAGTGATCGCAAATCGCTGTCGCCAGGACCTTCTTGGCATCATCCTGGCGAATCACGAAACGGTCCAGGTACTTCTTGATATCGCTCGGCTTGTATCGAAATTCCAGCGCCTGCTGCCGCCGGGCTTCACGCTCTTCCGCGTCGTCGGTTTCGGCGGTCTGCGCCTGAGGCGCAACTCCGACCTGAATGCCCGAGCCAAACTTCTCCTGAAGAAACTTCCTGAGGTCCTCAGGAGTGAACTGCTTATCTGAACTCATTAGAAAAACCTTCCAACTGATTTTGTCGAAGTTCAATCCCTTTAGATGCAACTCGCCGGGCGATGATTCAACCTTCGGGTTCGGACCGACGTCGACCGCGCGCAAGCGTGCCGAGGCATCTCCTTCGGACTATAGCAGAGTCTTTCAGATGCGGGGTCCGGCAACCGTCTTGACGGGAGCGATCCAACGGGGAAAATGGTTTGGTAAAAACGAACTCACGCTGCACCTGCAGGATCGGGCGGCCCCGGGCCGTCGCTTTGAGCTGGTCTTCCGCGCATACGACGACGGTGCCGCCTTCCGATATGTCCTGCCCGACAACGCCGGGTGGGAAGACTTCAAGCTCTCCTCGGAACGGGGCGAGTTCCGCTTCCCGGGAAACCCCTGGGTTTGGGCGACCAACTACGGCTCCTTTACGACCCACCAGGAAGCCCCCTTTCAGCGCATTCGGCTCAACGAGATCGGAGCAAACGACGTCATCGGCTGCCCCCTGCTGGTCGAGGTCTCGGACGGTTGCTGGGCGGCACTGCCCGAGGCCGATCTCGACGACTGGGCAGGACTTTACTTCCGCCACTCCGGAACCGAGCCAGGGTTGCTCCGGGCAAAGCTCGCCCCGGGGGGAGGCTGGGTGGTTCGGCTGGAGAAGTAGGGTTCCGGGTTTCGGGTTCAGAGTTCAGCGTGGCATGACCGCGAACGCCCGTTCGAACTCGCCCAATTCCTGTCTCCAGTCTCCGGGTCTCCGGTTTGCGCCCGCGGAGGCGCCCGGCTCACGCCCCCACGGTACGCACAAATCAAAAATCAAAAATGTTGAATGAGTTCGTCCAGGGCCTTGGTCCCGGCTTCATCTACCTCGTAGGTGACTCTAAGCATCGGCTTGTTGACTTCGACGAGGCGCCCGAGGTCGAAGGGAGTGCCCACCAATACGAGGTCGCACGGAACCGCGTTGATCGTCTCCTGCAACTCCCTCACCTGGTCATCCCCGTACCCCATTGCAGGAAGCACATGTTTGACCTGGGAGTACTTGGCAAAGGTGTCTCGAATCGTCCCCACGGCGTAGGGCCGCGGGTCGACGATTTCAGCTGCTCCGTACTTGCCGGCTGCGACAAACCCGGCACCGTAAGACATTCCTCCGTGCGTGAGCGTGGGGCCGTCCTCAACCACCAGAACCCGTTTGCCGGCGATCTGTTCAGGGCTCGAGGCCATGACAACCGAGTCCGCCTCGATCAGCCTCGCCTTCGGGTTGAGCCGGCGCACGCTGTCCCGCACCTCCTGGATATCGTGCGCGCTGGCACTGCCGATCTTGGACATGAAGGCCACGTCGGCCATGCGCAGGTTGGTTTCGCCCGGATGGTAGCGGTATTCGTGTCCGGGACGCAGAGGATCGACGACCACGATGTGGAGGTTGGACTTGTAGAAAGGCGTGTCGTTGTTGCCGCCGTCCCACAGAATGACGTCGGCTTCCTTCTCGGCTTCAGCGAGGATCATGCCGTAGTCTACCCCGGCATAAACGATGTGCCCAAGGTTGATGTGGCCTTCGTATTCTTCCCGCTCCTCGATCGTGCACTCGTGGCGGTCGAGATCGGAAAGTTTGGCGAATCGCTGACAGGCCTGGGCCGCCAGGTCACCGTAGGGCATCGGGTGGCGGATCACCACCGCCGACTTTCCCCGGGCATGCAGCAACTGCGCAATCCGCCGCGAGGTCTGGCTCTTGCCGCAGCCCGTTCGAATGGCCCCCACCGAAATCACCGGCTTGTTGGATCGGATCTGGGTCGTGGCCATCCCCATCAGGCGGAAGTCCGCTCCACAAGCATTCACCAGAGAAGCCCGGTGCATCACGTCTTCATGGGCGACGTCGCTATAGGCGAAGACCACCTCGTCGACTTCCAGCTTCTCGATCAGTTCGGGAAGCTCTTTCTCGTCGTAGATCGGAATCCCTTCCGGGTACGCCTCCCCTGCCAGAACCGGAGGATAGGTTCGCCCGGCGATGTTGGGAATCTGAAATGCCGTGAAGGCCACCACCCTCTCTGCCGGGTTGTTCCTGAAGTAGACGTTGAAGTTGTGGAAATCACGACCGGCGGCTCCCATGATGAGAACGTTCCGCTGCTTTGACATGACCAATCTCCTTGGATTCGAACGAATAGACACCGTGAACAGAGTTTCGGGCACCGGGTTTCGGAGGGGGCCCGGTACAGATTGGCAGCACCGGGCCCTTGAAAGGGCGCCCGCGGAAAGACGCTGAAACGGGGAGCTAGCTGAACTTGGCGAGGCGGCTGCGGACGTCATCCGCGAATCGCTCGACTATCGCCAGGGTGAACTCCTCGAGGGAGAGATCAGGATTGTCGAGTAGGGGCTTGAGATCAATCACGTAGCTCGCAGCAGTCTCCGCATCGGACGCGTGCGAGTCGAAGTAGGTGGCGTTGGCCAGGCGCCGGCCTGCGGTCGCCAGGTCGTACCTCTTGCCCCCCGAGATCTGGGAGTCGAAAAGTCCGACCAGGGAAGCGGCCACGTTGGGGTAGGCAGAGGAAGGCAGGACCACCTTGTCAGAACCCACCAACCAATCCAATGAACGCCACACTTCACACCCGTACACCTTCTGTGGCTGCGCTTCCTTCGGCAACCGGCGAAGAGCGGTCAGCGCACGAGCCAGGCTCCCGACGTGAGTGTCGTGTTTGTCGCCCGGGTTGTGCAGGTAAACCACTTCGGGCCGGGCCGCCGTAAAGATCGCCGTCAGATCATCGATCACGACGGTCTCCTTCGGATCCTTCACCAGAGCGCTGGTGTAGTCGAGCTGGATCTGGACCGCATACTCACCCACGTAGGCAGCCTTGCGCTGCTCCTGGCGGCGAATCGCCCGCATGTCCTCATCGGTGAAGTCCGCGTAGAGCCCCGTGCGGGAACTGCCGGCTCCGTTGGTGACCACGACACCGGCCATCCAGCGATCCTTGCGCCCGAAGCACTCGGCGATCCCGTGGTACGCCATGATCTCAATGTCATCCTGGTGGGCACCGACACAAAGATGGGTAGTCCGGCTCAAGGCCGCACCGGGTTCCGTGCCGTCCGGAACGTAGAAGTCCGCCGTAGGATTATTAAACTTCATTTCTCGACTCCTTCAGATTTCTGCAACTCCGGGAGACTTGCCGCGGCGACGGCCTGGCCGTGACGCTTTTCTTTTTCGCTCGGAGTGACAAGGTTGATACTTTCATGCAGCTCCGGAAATTCGGCCCGGAGAACCTTTTTTGCCTGGTCGATGATGAGGTCCCCACCATCACCTGAGAGCACCCGTCCCAGCAACAGGATGTGGCGAAGTGCGTAGAACTCGGCCAGTTCGGCCACCGCGTACCCGAAAAAGGTCCCGATGGTCTCGTAAATCTGTCGCGCGCGCTCGTCACCCGACTTCATCAGTTCCTGTACCCGGACCAGCTGTTCCGGGAATGGTGTGCCGGCGGGAAAATCGAGCCCTGCTACCGGAGCAAGTCGAGCCACTGCCTGTTGCGAAAAGTAGTTCGCTCCCACACCGAGGTCACCGGACCACTCGTCGCTCGGAGCATTGTCGCGATAATCAACCGGCACGAACGCAAGTTCGTCGAGCCCGCTCGTGAGGTGGCCATCGAGGGTGACGTAACCGGCCGCCAGGCTGGTTCCCATCGCGATGCCGAGGACTCCCCCGTCGTTACGCGCCATGGCTCCGGCCAGGGCAGTGACTTCTCCGTCGTTGACCACTTCGAACGGGATGTCGTTCCATTCCTTCCGCAAATCCAGGAACAGGGGACGGACCCTGGCCTTGAAATCTTCCGGAGAGACACCCCGGAACAGGGAGGCGACCCGCACCTGGTTGTCCACGTAAACGCCGGCGGAGCTGCCCCCGATGGCATCCACTCTCGGCATCCTGGCGGCGGCCCGTTTGAGAGTGTCGTTGATCTCCCGGTAGTGCCACGCGGGATCTTTCTCGAAGTAAGGATCCCAAACGACCTCTTCACTGTGAACAACTTCCCCGTCAACGACGGCCGCATACTTGCGGTCACTGCCGCCGAGATCAAATCCGATCCGACATCCGTCCAGGTGGCCACCCAGCAATTGCTTCGATTCCCTTGACTCGGGAAAATCTTTCCAGTCAATGGCTTTTACGGTGAATGGCTTCCCGAACACCTTATCTCCCATCAACTCGGCGTCGAAGGCCCGTTCGCCGTTAGCGGAGTAGACCTTGGCCAGGCCGTCCGCAATCTCGCTGTTCCCGGCGATCAGGACGGTGTGACCGCCCTTCTGCCAGAGCAGGAACTTGACGAGCCTCTCCACGTAGCGGATGTTCAGTTCGGCGTTCGTTCCGGAATGGGGCAGGATCTTTCTGCGAATGGCCGTAACCGCCTGGTCCTGGGCCACGGCGATCCCAATTTCGGCGACGTTCCCGGTCTGCTTCACTGCATCCTGAAACGCGCGATGCCACAGGGCAACAGGAACAAACTCGGGGTCCAGGAGAGGTTGGATCTTGGGTTGGATCTGGAACGGGTCTGGCATCTCTGCATCTCCTTTTCTATCGACTGCGATTCAAAGTCTGATTCTACCCTTCCCGGTTCAGGGTCCGGACGAGGTCGGCGTAGTGATCGACGGCTTCCTCGAGTTCCTGGATAGTCACCTGTTCGTCGTCGCTGTGAGCATGGTCGATCGAGCCCGGACCGAGCATCAGGACCTGTCCGAGGGTCCCCAGATGGGAGGCGTCCGATCCAAACGAGACGATGACCTGGGGGAACCCGGGCACCGTGTGAAGAAACAGCGGCTCGGCCTGGCTGAGGGCCGAGAAATGGGTCGACTCGGGAAGAGAGTTCAGCGCCTTCTCACGGACTTCTTCAATCGACGTGGACACCCTGAAAATTCCCTCGGCCGAGGCCTGCCCGGCGATCACGTTGGGCCCTGAACCTCCACTGATCCGGCCGAAGTTGAGAGTGGTCTCACCCAACTCGGGATGTTCGCCCCACTCGGTTTCGAGCCACCGGGAGGCGATTCGGACCAGTTCGTGGACCGCGGAGCGCCCGGTATCGGGAACCGCCGAGTGGCCGCTCACCCCGGCAACGTCGAGGCGGAATACCAGGGTCCCCTTCTGCGCCTTGACCAGGAAATTCTCGGTCGGCTCGCCGATGACCACAAACCGCGAATCGAGCTCGAGGGAAGCGGCAGCCTTGGCCCCGTCAGAATTCCGCTCTTCTCCGACGACCACGAGGAGGCCAAACCGCCGCTCCCCTTCTTCGAGAAGATTCTCAGCGGCGAATGCCATCGCCGCCAGAGCCCCCTTGGCGTCACAGACTCCGCGCCCGAACAGAGTCGAGCCAACCCGGGTGAATGGAAGGTGGGGAGCCACTACGTCAATGTGCGAGCAGAGCAGCACGCGCGGTACTTCCCCGGTCGTGGCGATCAAGTTGAACCGACGACCATCGACAGACTGTCGGCGCACCTCCAGTCCAATCTCCCGGAGATGATTCTCAAGCACTTCCCCGGCTGCACCTTCATCCCCAGTCGGGGAAGGAATGGAAACCAGTGTCTCAACGAGCCCGGCTAAATTTTCCTGCATTGTTTCGTATTAGAGCGTGCCCCTCAGGATTCATCCAGGGCCGCCTGGCCCAGTTCATCCAGGAAGTAGGCAGAGCTCTTGATCCCTCCGTAGAAGTTCCCCAGGTCCAGATTCTCATTGGGCGCGTGGGCATTCTCATCCGGCAGGCCGAATCCCATCAGGACGCTGGGGGCGCCGAGCAATTCACTGAAGGTGGCCACGATAGGAATCGAGCCCCCTTCCCGCTGAAACACGGGACGCTTGCCGAATGCTTTTTCGATGGCGTTGGCCGCACAAACCAGGGCCGGGTGGTCGAGAGAGGCCACCCACGGCCGTCCCCCATGCAAGTTCTTGACCTGAACCTTCACGCTGGCAGGAGCGACTTCGCGCACGTAGGCTTCGAATAGTTTCTCTATCTTCCCAGGATCCTGGTTCGGGACGAGCCGCATGCTCACCTTGGCCATCGCCCGTGCCGGAAGCACCGTCTTGGCACCCTCTCCCGTGAAACCACTGAGTAGCCCGTTGATCTCAAGTGTGGGACGGGCCCACAGCTGTTCGAGGGGAGTGTACCCTTCTTCACCGTTGAGCGCTTCGACACCCAGTTCCCGCTTGTACTCCTCCACGTCAAAAGGAAGCGCGGCCCACTCCTGCCTCTCACGAGTACCCAGGGGGACCACATCGTCGTAAAAGTGCGGAATGGTTACTTTTCCATGCTCGTCCTTCATCGAAGCGAGAATTTCGACCAGGACCGCCGCCGGGTTGTGTACGGGGCCGCCGAAGGAGCCGGAGTGCAGGTCGCCCTTGGGTCCCTGCAGCCTGACCTCCATATAGGCCAGCCCGCGAAGACCGTTGCAAATCGAAGGAACCCCTCTGGCAAACATTGCGGTGTCGGAAATCAACACGACATCGCACTTCAGCCGGTCACGATTGCGCCCGATGAACTGGTCGAGGTTCGGGCTGCCGATTTCTTCTTCCCCCTCGATGACGAACTTGAGGTTGAGGGGGAGGCTCCCATTGACCTTGCGGAGCGCTTCGATGCTCTTGAAGTGAACCAACATTTGCCCCTTGTCGTCGGAAGCGCCCCGAGCATAGATCCGGCCGTTGCGGACCGTCGGTTCAAAAGGCCCCGACTCCCACAACTCCACCGGATCGACCGGCTGAACATCATAGTGGCCGTAGATCAGAACGGTGGGCTTGGAGGCATCAACCGTGGCCTCCCCGTAAACGAGGGGATTCCCGGCTGTCGGGTGGATCTCCACCGTACCGATCCCGGCCTGCTTCAACTGGGAAGCAACGAACTCGGCCGCCTGGTGGATGTCCTCCCGACGTCCCTTGTCGGCACTGATACTGGCAATCCGGAGAAATTCTCTAAGCTCGTCGAGATATCGCTCTGAGTTCCCCTCAATGTAGTTGATCACTTTGTCCATGTGTCACCTCGATGGCCCGTTGTCCGGGGTGTACCGCTCCGTCAGGAGTTCGAGCGCCTGCTCCAGTGCCCTGCTGAACCGGACCGGGTAGGGTTCCCGAAGCTCGCTCCCGAAGAGAGAATCGGGCAGCGCCGCCAACCGCTTCGCCGCAGTTTTTCGTATCTCGCTCACCTGGGGCAATTCTACGCACAGCTCGCCCCGATTCAAATATTGAGAGAGCAACGGGCAGCTTCCCTCGAAGCCCTCCGGCAGGGCTTCATCAAACCGGGTGATCAGGTCTCCGACGGCCTTCCCGTTTTCGAATGAACGGTGCACCTGTTTCCGGTGGGGATAGGTAACCTTGGCGGTACTGGCCTTAAAACGGGGTGCGGAAGGCCCCTCCGCGGTCTCCACTTCGACCAGCTTGTAGATCAGGTCGCAACCCGGAGCGTCGGATGGAACCACGAGATCGGTGCCCACGCCGTAACCGTCAACCGGGAGATCGAGCCGCCCGAACTCGAGCAGGTCCTCTTCGTGCAGGCCGCTGCTGGCCAGGATCCGGGCATCCGGCCGGCCGTACTCGTCCAGGATCTGCCGCGAGCGGCGGGAGAGCGAGGCCAGGTCACCACTGTCGAGGCGAATACCCGCAATCTCACCGGGCATTGCGGCGGCCCGCCGGGTCCCCTGTTCCGCGTCGTAAGTATCCACCAGGAGAACCGTGTCATTGGGGAAGGTTTCCTGGAAGCGTCGAAATGCCTCCTCTTCGTTGTCGAAGAACTGGACGAAAGAATGAGCCATCGTGCCCATGACTGGAATCCCCACCTCAACCCCCGCCAGAACGTTGCTGGTCCCGGCACAGCCACCCAGGTAGGCGGCCCGCGCTGCCAGCACCGACGTTTGCGGCCCGTGGGCCCGGCGACTGCCGAAATCGACCACGGGGCGGTCTCCGGCGGCCCGGCAGAAGCGGGCGGCTTTGGTCGCCACCATGCTCTGGACATTGAGAGTGTTGATCAGAAGGGTCTCTACGACCTGTGCCTCGATCACCGGAGCTCGGACTTGCATGATCGGTTCGTTGCCGAAGAAGGGCGTTCCTTCCGGCATCGCCCAGACATCACCCGTGAATCGAAAGCCCCTCAGGTATTCAAAGAAAGCATCGTCCACCTGGCTGAAAACCGGCAAGTTCCTGAGAGCGTCGATCGACCTTCCCGTGAAACGGGCTTTCGTCAGATAGTGAAGGGCCTGCTCCAGTCCCGCAGCAAGCAGAAAACCTCTCCGCCGGGGCAGTTCGCGCGTGTAGAGTTCGAAAACGGCCTCTCGCCCGGCCACTCCTGCCCGCAGGTAGGCCGCAGCCATCGTCAACTCATACAGGTCAGTACACAGGGCCAGATTGTCGGCGCTCAGAAATAGAGGATCGGGCCTCATTCTTCTCCAAACACTCGCTTGAAGACGACGGGGGCATACTTGAGCTTTTCGGTGAGATCGAACGTCCGATTGATGTCCTCTTCGCTCAGGTGGCGGCGGATGTCTTCGTCCGCGAGGATCAGGCTCTTGAAGTCGGCTCCCTCGTCCCAGACCCGCATGGCGTTGCGCTGGACCCACTGATATCCCGTTTCCCGAAGGACACCCTTGCGCACCAGTTCGAGCAGGAGGGTGCCCGAATAGATCAGGCCCCCCATCAGGTCGAGGTTGTGGATCATCTGCTCGGAATCGACCACCAGTCCACCGATCAGCCAAATAACCTTCCGGGTGAGATAGTGGGCCAGGGTCGTGCTGTCCGGCAGGATGACCCTTTCCGCCGAAGAATGAGAAATGTCACGCTCGTGCCACAGAGGCACGTTGTCGAGCGCGACTACGGCGTTGGCCCGGAGGACCCTGGACAACCCACTGACCTGTTCGCAGGTCACCGGGTTGCGCTTGTGGGGCATGGCCGAACTCCCCTTCTGCCCCTTGCCGAAGGGCTCGGAAGCCTCCCGGACTTCGGTCCGCTGGAGGTGCCGGATTTCGGTCGCGATCTTGTCGTAGGTCGCGCCCAGGATGGCGAGAGCACAGATGTACTCGGCATGTCGGTCACGCTGAAGCGTCTGGGTCGATACGTTGGCGTAAGCAATGCCCAGTTTCCGGCAGGCGGCTTCCTCGACCTCCGGAGGAAGGTGAGTGTAGGAACCGACCGGCCCGCTGATCTTGCCGACTTCCAGACCAGCGCGTGCGTGCCGAAACCGCTCCAGGTTCCGCTCCATCTCCGAATACCAGACGGCCAGCTTCAGCCCGAGCGTGGTCGGCTCCGCATGAACTCCGTGAGTTCGACCAATCATCGGGGTGTCACGGTAACGGTGGGCCTGTTCGTTGAGCACTGCAAGCAATCGAACCAATTCGGTTTCAATCAGCTCGGAAGCTTCCCTGACCTGAAGCGCCTGAGCCGTGTCAACGACGTCGGTTGACGTTAGCCCTAAATGGACAAAACGGGATTCGGGGCCGATGTGCTCGGCAACCGCCGTCGTGAAGGCGATCACGTCGTGACGGGTGATCTTCTCAATCTCCTTGATTCGCTCAACCGAAAAATCGGCCTTTTCACGAATCACCGCGACAGCTTCGCTGGGAATCTCGCCCCGTTCGGCGAGCACTTCGGACACGGCAATTTCTACTTCCAGCCATGCCCTGAACTTGCGCTCGTCCGACCAGACTTGCGCCATCTCGGGAGTCGTGTACCGCGCGATCATAGATTTATCACTATGGAGGGTTTGATTTGGTCAGTCAAGTGAACGTGGACGCCGTTGCGCCGGGTCCGCATTGCCCGTTCACCAAGGACCCGCGAGGCGGTGTCGAAAGCCAGTTCAGGGAGATTGTTCTTGCGGCTCAGGTGGGCAAGAAAAAGGTGGGAGGCCGTACCGTCGAATGGACCCAGCAGGAAATCGGCCAGGGCGTCGTTGGACAGGTGACCGTACCTTCCCAGCACGCGGCGCTTCAGGTCCCAGGGGTAGGGACCCAGGCGCAACATTTCTTCGTCGTGGTTCGACTCCAGGACCATCCAGTGGCAACCCCTGGAATGTTCGATCAGTTCCGGAGTTACCTCGCCCAGGTCGGTTGCGAGGATTCCCCGAACTCCCTCCGATTCAATGCGATATCCCACCGGTTGGGCGGCATCGTGGGGCGTCGGAAAAGGAGTGATCTGAATATCGCCGATCTGCACGGTCTCGCCTTCCTTCAAAGTCTCGTGCCGATCGAGATTGGCCAGGTGGGAAGTCTCCCGGCGGGTACCCTCACTCGAATAAACCACGCAACGGTGTCTGCGCACCAGGGAAGGGACGCCCGCGACGTGATCGTTGTGCCCGTGCGTAATCAGGATGCCGTCAACCGGCGACGGAGGGAGCCCCGACTCGGCAAAACGGCGATCCAGGCTTCGGATGCCGAACCCGGCGTCGATCAGCAGTCGTGTCTGCCGCGATTCAACGCAGGTACAATTGCCGCCGCTTCCACTGCCCAGGACAACGATTCTCATAAGCCGTTTACTGGAGGTATTCAACCCTAAAGGGATGACAATGCCGAGGGATCGCGCCGCCACCTCGCTATAATGATCGCACAGACATGAAGCCAGGCAACTTGATCGGACTCGACCAAACAGAGTTGGAGAACGTCGCACTTTCTCTGGGGGAGAAACCCTTCCGGGGCCGCCAGCTCTACGCCCACCTGTACCGGCGAAAGGCGCTGGACTTCGACTCGATGACTGATTTGGCACGGTCTTTTCGCGCGCGGCTCTCAGACTACCACCACATCGGGTTGCCCGAGATCCACCGCAAGACCGAGTCGGGCGACGGGACCTGCAAGTACCTGTTCCGCCTCGAAGACGGTCAGTTCATCGAGGCCGTCCACATTCCCGATGAAGAGCGCAACACGCTGTGCATTTCGTCTCAGGTCGGTTGTGCCGTCGGCTGCACGTTTTGCATGACGGCACAGATGGGATTCCAGAGGAACCTTCGGGCGGGCGAAATCGTGGGCCAGGTTCTACGGGTCATCCGGGACGGACGCATCTCGGAGCAGGGTTTCAACATTGTCTTCATGGGGATGGGGGAACCCCTCTACAACTATCAGAATGTCATGAAGGCGTTCCGTCTCCTTGTTGACGAAACCGGGATGAACCTCTCCTACCGGAAGATCACCGTCTCGACGTCCGGGGTGGTGCCCGTCCTGAGGCGGATGATGGAAGAGCCTCTCCTGCCCAACCTGGCGGTCTCCCTGAATGCGACTACCAACGAGATCCGGGACCAGGTCATGCCGATCAACCGAAAATGGCCGATCGCGGAACTGCTCGAGACGCTGAGAGGATTCCCGCTCGAGCCCCGTCGGAGAATCACGATTGAATACGTGCTGCTCCGGGACGAAACGGACCGGGACGAAGACGCATTCCGGTTGGCCCGGCTGCTGCGCGGGATCCCGGCCAAAGTGAACCTGATCCCTTACAACCCCAACCCCGGCCTGCCCCACGACCGCCCGGACGAATCGCGGGTCCGAAACTTCCAGGCGGTTCTGTCCGAGCACGGGATCACCGGATTCGTTCGAAAGACGCGAGGCGACGACGTGTCTGCCGCCTGCGGGCAGCTTGCCTGCCTCGAACAGAGTTAATCGATTTTGGATAGACCGGAACCTGAAACCATGAGCCGCAAGTTCTTCATTTCCACCTTTGGCTGTCGCACCAACCAGGCCGACAGCGCGGCGATCCGCCAGGATTTCGTCGATGCCTCCTTCGAAGAGGCGGAATGTCATCGAGACGCCGATGTGATCGTACTGAACTCCTGTACGGTCACCCACCGCTCCGATCAGCAAGTTCGGCAACTGACGCGGAAAATGCGCCGAGAGAATCCAACTGCCCGAATCATCGTCACCGGGTGCTTTGCCCAGCGCGCCCCTGAGCGCCTGGCCCGGATCAGTGGGCTCGATGCCGTCGTCGGAAACACCCGGAAACAGGATCTGGTTGAAATCGCAACCGATCCGCACGCCGGCGGCACCGGAGGCTACCGGCAACAACTGGCGACGATTTACCGTGATTCGTTTGAGAAAGTGCGCAGCATCGACCTGGCGCCGGCAACCCAGGTCGGGGGCAAGACCCGTCCCTTCGTGAAGATCCAGGACGGCTGCGACGCCCGCTGCACCTACTGCATCATCCCCTCCGTCCGGGGCCCCAGCCGAAGCGTCCCCCCCGACCAGGTACTGGGACAGGTCCAAGAACTGGTGGAGGCCGGATTTCAGGAGATCGTCCTGACCGGCATTCACATCGGTACCTACGGCATCTATCTCAAGCCACGATTCCGGCTCGACCAGCTCCTGGAAAGGATCGTTGAGGTGCCCGGTTTGGGACAGCTTCGACTGAGCTCAATTGAACCGATGGAACTGTCACGCCGCGTCATCGCCCTGGCCGCGGCAAATCCCAGGATTGCACATCATTTCCACATCTGCCTGCAGAGTGGCTCTGACCGCATCCTGCGCCGGATGTTGCGTCCGTACAACACCAGCCGATTCCTCAACATCGTTGACGCGATTCGCGGCACGATACCTGACGCCTCCATCGGAACCGACTTAATCGTTGGGTTCCCTGGCGAAACTGAGGAGGACCATGCCGCAACCTGCCGTGTCCTCGAAGAAGGCCCTTTCACTTACGTGCACGTCTTCCCTTACAGCGATCGGCCGGGGACTGAAGCATCCGAAATGGATGGCAAGGTCTCTCCCGCTGTCATCGCCCGCCGGTCAGCTGAACTGAGAGAGATCGGACAGGCTAAGCTGGGGGAATTCCGGCGACAGTACAAAGGACGTCACGTATCGCTGCTGACTCTTACCGACGAGAGGAAGGGACGACGGGAAGGACTTACGGGCAATTATCTCAAGGCCCTGGTCCCCCCGGAGATCCCCGGAAACCGGCTGGTGCAGGGCCTCGTCTCGGAGATCGATGACGAGTATCTCCTGATCGAAGACGTCGATTTCGTGTCAGTTTAGGGGAAGGCCCCACCGCTGTGCGCGAATCAAGGCTTGCGAGATATTTGCAGTGATCGCTATAATTGTTTACATAGGCCGATTCAGGACCTAGCGAATTTGGCAGACTAGTGGATTAGTCTGCATTTTAGAGCTTGCTACTTGCATGCCGTCGGCTGTCGTAAGCGACGGCTTATGTTTGGTTTTTTGAGAAGTTTGTCGGGTTAAGTGTTCAACGATTTCGACGCAACAAACAAAGAGTTTCAGGGCCCCGGGATGATCAGACCTCCTCGGTATTTGAGTGTCGGCAAAGGCGTTCTGTCAACCGCCGGATTGATGGGGAATCCGGATCAGTGCGGCCTGTTTCCCGACGTGATCGGCCCTTCCCGGTTTGCTAAGCCGGATGTATCGGTTTTTAATTTGCGCTCGATTCATTCTCCGGCGGGAGAGTAGTCTGCCGGTGTCTTTCCCGAGATTCTTCTCCATACGGATAGGTGGATTGTACCTGTTCGAAGGAGAATTCGATGTCCAAGGAGTTGGTCGTCAGTGCGACGAACCTTGAGAAAAGAGTAGCGATTGTTGAGGATGATCAGGTAACCGAAATCTTCATCGAATCGGAACAGACCCGCAACATCCTCGGAAATGTTTACAAAGGTAAAGTCACACGCGTTCTGCCTGGAATGCAGGCGGCTTTCGTCGATATTGGTCTGGAACGCAACGCCTTCCTTTACGTCACCGACTTCTTCGAAGACTACCAGGACTACGAAGATCTTCTGAAGGTGACCGACTCGCTCGAGGAAGAGCCGGCCGTCGAGGAAGAGCAGCGGACCGAGCGAACCAGTGATGAGCGGCGCTCGCGGCGAGGGCGGCGAGGACGTCGTTCTTCGCAGTGGCGCGACGAGGAAAGTCGCACGGAAGACTCGGGGCCCGGCGCCGAATCCGCTCAGACACAAGCAACCGCCGATTCTTCTTCCGCCGGAAGCGAGAAAACCAGGGAACCGGCTCCGGCTCCGGCAGAGGCCCCTCCCACTGCTGTCCCGGTGCTACCGCCCGTCACGGTATTGAAGCCGGAGGCCATCCCCCAGGTCCTGCCCGAAGCACTCGAATTCCAGGCCCAGTTCCCGACCACGAGATTGACCGGCAGTGAAGAGTACCTGCCGGCGCCCCAGATTATTCCCGATGAGCTTACGGTGGCCGCTCCTCCTGCACCCAAGCGGACGCGACGACCCACGCGGCGTCGGACCCCAACCCGCAAGGCCCGCGTGGACGCCCCTTCGACGGAACAGAATTTCCCCTCCCCCCGCAACAGCGGCTCCCGGGGCCGGCGACGGGATGGTTCGAGTGGTGTTCCCCTGATCGGAGATTTGCTGAAAGAGGGCCAAGAGATCATGGTTCAGGTTGCCAAGGAGCCGATCGCGAAAAAAGGGGCACGGATTACGTCGCATATTGTGCTCCCCGGGCGATACCTGGTCTT
Organism: uncultured Acidobacteriota bacterium; assembly: GCA_963777605.1. Lineage (GTDB taxonomy): Bacteria > Acidobacteriota > UBA6911 > RPQK01 > JAPXNP01 > CAVZRV01. Next base: position 1,071,616 of record CAVZRV010000007.1, on the reverse strand, counting down.
TATGCCTACCGTCAACCACGTGGGCGTGTCCCGCCGGATCGACTCCTCCAGGGAGCGGCAGCGGTTGCGTGACCTGGTCGTCGAACTGAGGGGGGACCTCGAAAAAGGATTTATCGTCCGAACCGCAGGGGAAGGGAAGACCCGGGCCGATTTGAAGGCCGATATGGTTTACCTCACCCGGCTTTGGGAACAGGTCAAGAACAAGGCGGAAGGGGGATCAGCGCCGACGCTTCTGCACAGCGAACTGGACATGGTCCAGCGCGTGATTCGGGACTTCTTCTCGGACGATTACCGCGCCATCCGGGTCGATGACGAGGAAGAATACGCGCGGATTTGCGAGTTCATCAGCAACTTCAACCCCGCGCTGGTAAGCAAGATCCGCCTCTACACTAAGCGCAACCCCATTTTTGACGAGTTTGCCGTCACCGCCGAGATCGAACGCGGGCTGCGCAGCAAGGTCTGGCTCAAGAACGGCGGCTACATCGTGCTCAATCAAACGGAAGCGCTGGTCGCAATTGACGTCAACACGGGCAAGTACGTCGGCAAAACCAACTCGCTGGAGGACACCATCGCCCGAACCAACCTGGACGCAGTCCGGGAAGTGGTCCGGCAGATTCGCCTGCGCGACCTCGGCGGCATCATCATCGTCGATTTCATCGACATGAACGACACGCGCAACCAGCAGCGGGTCTGGGACGCACTGCAGGGCGAACTGCGCAAAGACAAGTCCCCCTCCAAGGTGCTCCCTTTTAACGAGTTCGGCCTGGTGGCAATCACCCGGAAGCGGGTCAAGCAGTCACTCGAGCGGAGTCTCTGCCAGCCCTGTATCTACTGCGATGGAACCGGAATGACCAAGTCGGTTCGGACCGTCTGCTACGCGATCCATGGTGAAGTGCGACGCTCGTTGAGTTCGTTCGGGCCGGGGCAGGAATTGATCATTCGCTGTCACCCGGATGTTGGAGAAGCGCTTCGGTCGAGTCATCGGTTCGTTCAGGATGAACTCAGGGACATGACGCGGAAACAGATCACGATCATGACCGATCCACTGATGCACATTGAGAATTTCGACTTGGTCGAAGTCTAAGAACGATTTACGGTTACCGCTTTGGGATTTGGGGTTCGCTGGGGACTCCAATGAAGGGGAGATTACGGCACCTCTGGTCGAGGTCAAGGCCGTAACCCACCACGAAAAGATCGGAAATTTCGAAACCGAGGTAGTCGATATCGACATCCACCTGACGTCTCGAGGGCTTGGACAGCAGGCTGCAGACCCGAAGCGACCGGGGATTGCGGCTGCGCAGCAACCGGAGCAGGTAATCGAGGGTGAGGCCGGTGTCTACGATGTCCTCCACCAACAGGAGATTGCTGCCGCCCACGCTGGTTTCCAGATCTTTGATCAGTTTTACTTCGCCCGAGGTTTGGGTGGATGCGCCGTAGCTCGACACTGCAATGAAGTCGATGCGAATGGAGGGGCTCAGGCACCGGACCAGGTCGGCATGGAAGATCGCCGCCCCCCTCAGCACCCCGACCACGAGCAACTCGCGTCCCTGGTAATCCTTTTCGATTTGCCGGCCGAGTCTCTCGACGCAACTCTGGATCTGCTCTTTCGTGAACAGAATCTCCGCAATTTCGCCAGTGCCGGCCACGGGCCGATCATAGCACGCACACCTGAAGGTAGATTGGCGAGCACAACAGTGTTTAAATCTAGCTGTCAGGTTGAAAGAAAGGAATGGACCCTATCACCATGCTCAAAAAGACTGTCTTCATTGCTGCCCTGCTAACCTGTTTCTGGCTGCCGGCAACGGCTGCCCCGATCACACCGACGAAGCCGATCGTCCTTTTCAACGGAAAGAACCTGGACGGCTTCTACCGATGGATCGTTAACCACCACTACGAAGATCCGATGCGGGTCGTGACCGTGGTTGACCGGATCGACGGCGCCCCTGCAATCCGGGTAAGTGGGGAAGAATGGGGCGGCTTTACGACCAAGGACGAGTACCGCGATTATCACCTCATCGTCGAGATGCGCTGGGGATTTCTGACTTGGGGAAATCGCAAGACGCACAGCCGTGACAGCGGCATCCTCCTCCACTGTCGGGGTAAGGACGGCAACACGGGCAAGGACTTCAACGGACCCTGGATGCGGTCGATCGAGACCCAGCTCATCGAGGGCGGAATTGCCGACATCATTCTGGTCGCGGGATTCGAGGAAGACGGTACCCGCCTTTCTCCGAAAGCAAAGGCAACCGTGCGCCAGGACCGTGACGGTGAGTGGGTATACGATCCGCGCGGACAGGTTCGGGAATTCGACAGCGGCCGCATCAACTGGTTCGGAAGGGACCCGGATTGGATGGACGTAATCGGCGTCAGAGGTATCGCTGACGTGGAAAGCCCGTGGGGACAGTGGACCCGGCTGGACGTAATCTGCCGCGGTAACGAGATTACGAACTTCGTCAACGGAATCGAAGTAAACCACCTCACCGATTCGACGTTCAACAGCGGCAAGATCATGTTCCAGTCGGAAGGTGCCGAAGTCTTCTTCCGGAGGATCGAGATCCGCCCGCTCGACGAGGCTCAGCCGTAACTGGCGGACGGAATCCTGTGCCGCATCGATCGGACTTCGAGTACCGCTTGCCGGAGGAGCTGATTGCCCAGTTCCCGTCGGAACGGCGCGAAGACTCCCGCCTCATGGTTCTCAACCGGGCGACGGGGGATATTTCGCACCAGCGCTTTCACGAACTGCCGGCGCTGCTCCTCCCGGATGATCTCCTGGTACTCAACGATACCCGGGTCTTGCCGGCTCGACTCCGCGCAACCAAGCCGAACGGGACGGCAATCGAGATTCTTCTGTTGCAGCCGGTCGATGCGGCCTGCTGGGAGGCCCTGATCCGCCCGGCGCGCCGATGCCCCCCGGGGACCCGGTTGATCCTCGAGCAGGGGAGGTTCGAAGCCGTCGTCGAAACAGTCGGCGAACTGGGGAAGCGGATCCTCCGATTCTCCCCTGGAGGAAGCCGGTTCTGGGCTGAACTGGACCGGCTCGGGCAAGTTCCTTTGCCTCCTTACATTCGCAGAGCGGCAACGGACGAAGACCGTCACAGGTATCAGACGGTTTTCGCCCGGCAAACCGGTTCGGTGGCGGCTCCGACCGCAGGCCTCCACTTCACCGACGCACTCCTGGCCCGGATTCGTCACTGCAAGATCACCCTCCATGTCGGGTATGGAACCTTTCGGCCTCTGGAGGCCGAGCGGATCGAGGATCACCGGATGGATGCCGAGCCGTTCACCCTGGCTGCCGACGCCGCTGCCGCCATCCGCGGGCAGCAGGATTCTGGAAAGCGCGTGATCGCCGTGGGAACGACCACGACCCGAACCCTCGAGCATGTGGCCCAAGCTCACGGGAAGATTGTCGAGGCCAGCGGCACCACCGACCTGTTCATCTACCCTGGGTTCAGGTTCACGGCCATCGACGGGCTGGTCACCAACTTCCACCTGCCGGGGTCGACACTGCTCCTGCTGGTATCTGCTTTCGCGGGAACCGAACTGATTCGATGCGCCTATGAGACAGCCGTCCGCGAGCGGTACCGGTTCTACAGCTACGGCGACGCAATGCTGATCCTATGAATTCGCACTTCGCACTTCGTAATTCGCACTTCGCAAGTATACTGGTCCCGTGAAATGTCCGTCCTGTAATCAGCGCAAAGGCAAGCGTCCCTGTCCCGCAATGGGGCAAAACATCTGCACCCAGTGCTGTGGCGAGAAGCGGGTTCTGGAGATTCCCTGCCCCAACGATTGCAGCTACCTCGGAGTTGGGATCGAGCACGAGTGGAAACGCGCCTACAACTCGCTCTTCGAGTCGATCGACGAGCCTACCCGTCGCTCCCAGTTACTGACCGCCCTGGAAAGCCAGCTTCCCCTGATCAAGGAGATCGAGTATTACCTGGCCGAATATGCCTGCCAGGTCCGCTCGCTGACTGACCAGGATGTGCTCGACACTCTTTCCCTGCTTCAGGAGAACTTCCAAACGGAAAGCCGGGGGATCATCTACGAGCACCGTTCCTCCAACCCATTCCTTCAGTCCTTCGCCCGCACTCTCACCGAGAAGATTGAGGAACTGCGCGAAGCGGCACGAAAAGAAATGGCGAATCTCCCGGTTTCCGCCATCGTCTCCGCTGTTGGATTTCTGGTCGCCCTGGTCGGGCATTTCCGGGAAACCGCTTCCGATCACCGTGCTTACTTGAAGTTTGCAGTTCGCCAGTTCCCCGACGCCCGCGCCAACGAGAGCGGGGGAGGCCGGGGGGATGGAATCATTCTGGCCAGCCGATGAGTGCATCGACTCGAAGCATCGCGATTCTCGTCCTGGTCGGCTTTTTCGTTCCGGCCACGCTTGGAGAGAGCCTTTCAAGGGCATCGCTGAAGGAGGAGCTGCCGTCACCCATTCAGGCAATCGTCCAGGGATTTCACGGTCAACTGTATTTTGCCGCGAAAAACCTTACCTCGGGACGTACGCTTGCCTACCGGCCGGATAGCCGGGTGCAGACGGCGAGCGTGATCAAGGTCCCGATCATGATCGAGGCCTTTTGGCAGGCCCACGAAGGCCGCCTCAACCTGCAGGAGCGGATCCACTTCGACAACTCGAACCGGGTGCCCGGTGCCGGAATCCTGCAGGATCTTTCGGACGGGTTGGAATTCACTATTCTCGACGCGATTACCCTGATGATCGTACTGAGTGACAATTCGGCCACCAACATGGTGATCGATCAGGTGGGAATTGACTCTGTGAACCAGCGCATGCACGCTTTCGGGTTTCGCGACACCTGGCTCAACAAGAAGGTGTTTCGTCCCGCGCCCGAGGGGCTTCCCGAGGAACGGGCGAACTACGGACTCGGCGTGACGACTGCCGCCGACATGCTGGCTATCATGGAGCGGCTCAAGAAAGGGGAACTGGGAGACCGGGAGTCCACCTCGAAAATGCTGGAGATCCTGGGAAAACAACGCGACCTCGAGCAGGTTCCCCGAAACCTGGTCGGCCCCCGGTGGGAGGGCTACAAGGTGGCCAACAAGACCGGTGCCCTCGACCGGGTCCGCAACGACATCGCCGTGGTGTCTTCACCGAATGGCGATTTCGTTCTGAGCCTGTTTGCCCAGGATTCCGAGGACCGGCGTTGGACTCCGGACAACGAAGCCACCGTGACCCTGGCCCGGTTGGCCGAAGCGTTGCTCGAGGAATTGCGGTAGGGTTTCGGGTTTCGGGCAGGATGTGACTTCCCTGGTGATCCGGTTTTGGCGTTCGCGTTCACTCTTTTGGACTTGAGGTCGCTTGTTCCCGCTTGATTACGGCGTCGCGGGTAGCCGCCAGGGTCTGGGTCAATGATTCCCGCGGCAGCGCGGTAACAAAGGGCTTGATGATCCAGCCCAACCCGAACGGAATATCGCGGGTCAAGCTGATTGCGCGACACTCGGCGATCGTGCCCCCCTCCATCGGCTCCAGAAACCAGTACGCATACAATTCCCAAAGAAAGCCATGTCCCTCTCCGGCCGGAAGGATTTTCTGGGTCTTCTCGCCAAAATCGGAGATCTCGTTGATCCTGGTGCTGTACGAATGGATGTACCAGCGCCCCTCGGGAAGCTGCTGGTAGAACACCTCGTGCTCGGTATCCAGGACTACCGTGATCACCTTCTTCTTCTTGAGCCGGAGATACCCTGTGAGCTTGTCGGGTGAGGATTCGATCGTCCTTGAATCGATGACCTCCGGGTAGATGTCCTTGTGGTGATCGTAGTCCCGGAGAACCTCGAGAACCTGCCCCGGGGTCGCCGGGATGAATACCGATCCGACCCAGTCGTGGATCATTCCGTCGGGAACGTCGAACTCCGGCAGCTCATTGAGATGTTCGATCGGCACCTGCCCGGTGAGAACTTCTTTCCGCTTCTCCGGCTGCGCGTCGACGAGAAGAAACGGTTTGTCGCCCCGGACCCGAAGCTGCATGTTGGCCTCGGCCGCCTCCACGTACTTTTTGAACGCGTCCAGCGTCTCTTGCTTGAGTTCAGCAGCATAAAGGCCTCCCATGCTGCCGGACCACCAAAACAGCAACCCGATCAGTAGTCCCGCTTGTCGGCCCAATTCCCGGCTGGTCATCGATCTTCCGTCCTTTTTGGTCCCGGCACGATACCGCCGGGCAGATGATTGCCCCCGCCCGCTCGAGTTCCCGATGGATCCCTCACCCTTCTGAACACTAGCAGATGCTCCCGCGGCTTGTCATCGGGAATGCCCAGAAGTCATGCCCAGAAGTCATGTTGACAACTGGCTTTCCGGACTCTGACTTGCTAACGTTGGCTGGAAGCAGGGAATTCGAGTCCGGTTCAACAATCCGCAGGGAGTCATCATGTCGCACAGCCAGTTCTCATTTTACGAAACCGTGGTTCGGTTCTTTGACAAGGCTGCCGCTCACTCCCTGTATCCGGAAGGATTGCTGCAGCAGATCAAGGCGTGCAACAGCGTCTATGAGATGGCGTTCCCACTCAAGAGGGAGGACGGAAGTTTCGAGATCCTGCAGGCTTTCCGAGTGGAACACAGTCACCACAAGCTGCCCGTAAAGGGTGGGATCCGGTACAGTGAAATGGTTAACGAGGACGAAGTTCGGGCCCTGGCCGCGTTGATGACATTTAAGTGCGCACTGGTGGATGTGCCGTTCGGCGGAGCCAAGGGAGGTGTGCGGATTGAACCGAGAGAGTACACCGCCGATCAACTGGAGAGAATCACCCGCCGCTACACGGCCGAACTCGTCAAGAAGGAATTCATCGGCCCCGGAATTGATGTCCCCGCCCCCGATTACGGGACCGGTGCCCGCGAAATGGCCTGGATTCTCGATACTTACTCCGCTCTCAACCCGCACCAGCTCGATGCCGGTGCCTGTGTGACCGGGAAGCCGATTCAGCAGGGCGGGATCCACGGGCGGACCGAGGCCACGGGCAACGGCGTCTTTTACGGAATCCGTCACGTCCTGTCCTTCGATGAAGACGTTCGTCGCCTCGGCCTGGAACCAGGGGTCGAGGGCAAGCGAGTCGCCATCCAGGGACTCGGCAACGTCGGCTATCACGCTGCCCGCTTCTTTCACGATGCCGGTGCAAAGGTTGTCGCGATCGGAGAATTCGACGGGGCCATCGCCAACCCGAAGGGTCTCGATCCGTATCGCGTCCAGGAACACCGGGAGGCGACCGGGTCAATTCTCAATTTTCCCGGCTCCACGCAACTCCCGGACAACGCCGCGGTACTCGAGTACGACTGCGACATTCTAATTCCCGCCGCCCTCGAACGGACAATTAACGGCCGAGAACGCACCTCGGATCAAGGCCAAGATCGTTGGCGAGGCCGCCAACGGTCCAACAACGAGCGAAGCTGAAGAGATCCTGCTCAAACGGGGCATCCTGATCCTTCCCGACATGTACCTCAATGCAGGCGGAGTCACGGTTTCTTACTTCGAATGGCTCAAGAACCTGAGCCACGTTCGTTTCGGCCGACTCAGCAAGCGATTCGAAGAATCCTCCAATCTGGCCATCATCAATACCATGGAACAGCTTACCGGCAAGCGACTTTCGGACAAAGAGAAGGCGGCAGTGGTGCACGGTGCCGACGAACTGGATCTGGTCAACAGTGGCCTCGAAGACACCATGATCAACTCTTACAACGAAATCCGGGAAACCCTTCTGGCGGACCCGAAGATCCAGGATCTACGGGTGGCCGCCTTCGTGGTCGCGATCAACAAGATCGCCACCTCATACCTGCAGATGGGAATCTTCCCATAGGATCGCCAAACTGCTGAGAATCCTCACAGTCAGTGTTTAGATTTTCAACATACGCTGCAAGCGGCTGATAACAGGCCACTTACGCTCCACTGGAAAGCTCCGGGCAGAGCGGTGTTGAATATCTCTCCAACCTGGATTCTTCCGGGCGGCTAATTTTTCATCACCCCACCCCCGTAAACCCTTGCGCCATAAGCATTAATCGAATTCCAGAAATTCACCGCAAGTTTGGCAAGGATCTTGCGAGTAAGAACTGCGGTGAATGTATTCCGTCTGCCACGGAGAACGGACATATTTTGGAGGTGTTGAATGGTTGCATTACTTGTTGTGCTCACGCTCATTGGTTTTGTTTTGGCCGACGGCGTTGTTCAGTTTGTCCAGGATCGGCAACGCGAGGCTGCTGCCTCACCGGAGAGGGCGCTTGAACCCTTCACTCTGGGTGGAGTGGAAGTCCCCGGCGGCCTGTTCCTTTCCCCCGGCCACACCTGGGTTGCCCTTCGTGAAGATGGAAAGGTCAGGATCGGGATCGATTCCCTGATAACCGGGCTGACTGGCAAATTGTCCGGCTTCAGCCTTCCCCAGGCCGGTTCTTCGATGAAGACCGGAGAAGGCCTCTTTTCGGCACAGTTTGGCGATCGCCAGATTCGCTTCGCCAGTCCTGTTGCCGGGACCGTTACCCGCATTAACCAGGAAGCGGCTGAAGAACCGCCGGTTATCAGTTCCTCGCCTTACCGGCACTGGATCTGCGAGATCGAACCGTCCTCTATGCAGAAAGAAATTGGAGCATTTCGTCTCGGCAAGAATGCCGTTGAGTGGCTCCAGTCGGAACTGGCCAGGATGCGCTCGTTCCTGATTGATTCGCCGCGGGTAGACGAACTTGTCGCCGTTCCGGCGATGCCCGATGGTGGAACCCTTGCCGCTGGTGCACTTCGTCACGTCGACTCTTCAACGGTTGCGGAGTTCGAAACTCAGTTCCTGAAGATGTAGAGCTCGTGTATCAGTCTCTGCACGAAGATCCCATCATAACGACCTGGAAGGAGACGGCATTCAAATGGCTACCACTGGTTCAAGCCCAAAGGCCCTGCTGATCGACACGACTCAGTGTGTCGGTTGCGGTTCCTGCTACGAGGCCTGCAAGGAAAAGAACGGACTACCTGAGACTTCGGATGACTTTCTGAACGATCATCTCTCTGAAAACACCTTTACGATTCTCGTCGACGAGGACGACCGCTACCTCCGCAGAATGTGCATGCATTGCGTCGATCCCACGTGCGTTTCCGTCTGCCCGGTTGGAGCACTGGAAAAGACGGCCGCGGGTCCGGTGGTCTATCACGAAGACCGTTGCATGGGTTGCCGGTATTGCGTCCAGGCCTGCCCGTTCGACGTACCCAAGTACACCTGGCAAGCTCGGCTCCCCAAGGTCAGGAAGTGCACGATGTGTGCGGACCGGCTGGCTCAGGGCCAACCCACCGCCTGCGCTGAAGCCTGTCCGGCCGGCGCGACCATGTTCGGGGACCGCGACGAGATGCTGGCAGAAGCCAAGTCCCGCATCGCGGCCGATCCCGACACCTACTACAACCACATCTACGGGGAACATGAAATCGGTGGCACATCAGTGCTGGTGATTTCAGACGTTTCACCCGCAGAACTCGGCTTCCCGGTAAATCTTGGAAACGAGCCGCTGCCTGAGCTGACCGCGGCGGTTCTTGAGAAGATACCCCGGTTCTCTGTTGCTGCTTCGGTATTCCTCGGTGGCATCTGGTGGATTACCAAACGCCGTGAAGAAGTTCGCCTCGCAGAGGGAGGGGAGTTGTCGAAATGAATATCAGTCTTCCAAAACCTACTTTCTGGCGGATTGTCCTGGTCGGAGTTCTGATTGGCGGACTCTACAGCACCTATTTGAGGTTCTTTCACGGCCTTGGGGCCAGTACGAACCTGAGCGACCAGTTCCCCTGGGGACTTTGGATCGGCTTCGATGTCCTCTGCGGGGTCGCCCTGGCGGCGGGCGGATTCACGATCAGTGCGATCGTCTACGTTTTCCACATCGAGCGATTTCGCCCTATCATTCGCCCGACGATCCTCACCGCGTTTCTCGGCTATTCACTGGTCGTCGTGGCAATCATGTTCGACCTGGGCCGCAGCGACCGGATCTGGCATCCGCTCATCATGTGGAATCCGCGCTCGGTCATGTTCGAGGTGGGCTGGTGCGTCATGCTCTACAGTACGGTCCTCGCCCTCGAGTTCAGCCCGGCTGTCTTTCAAAAGCTCGGTTGGGCCAAGCCGCTCAAAGTCGTCAAGAGCCTGATGATCCCGCTCGTCATTGCGGGCGTGGTCCTCTCTTCGCTGCACCAATCGTCCCTGGGGACGCTTTACCTGATCGTCCCCGGCAAGCTTTACCCGCTCTGGTACTCCCCGCTGCTGCCCTTCTTCTTCTTCGTGTCGGCGGTGGCGCTGGGTTGTGCGATGACGATCTTCGAATCGTTCCTCAGTTTTCGCGCTTTCGGCCGAAGGCTTGAGCTTCCCCTGCTGAGCGACCTGGGGAAGGTCATCGTCTGGGTGCTGTCGATGTTTCTGGTTCTGCGCGTGCAGGACCTGATCCATCGCGGCGTCGTCCCGCTGGCACTGGGAAGCAACTACGAAGCCCGACTCTTCCAGGCGGAAATGATCCTGGGGGTCATTGCTCCGATCATCTTCCTGGCCATCCCCAAAATTCGCCAGAACCAGCTGGGCCTCTTCGTGTCGTCCCTGATGGTGATCTCGGGCTTCATCTTCAACCGCCTGAACGTCAGCATCACCGGGATGGAGCGGGCAGCCGGCTTCTCCTACATGCCCAGCCTGTCCGAGGCGGCTGTCACCCTGAGCATCGTCGGGATCGGGTGCCTCATCTTCGCCTTGGCGGTTCGCTACCTGGACATCTTCCCGGAAGCAACTCCCGAGGATCTGACCGATGAACTCCCGGCCGTGGTACAACTCCGTCGATCCAATCTCGGGGTCATGAAGTGGGTCCTCGCGGGAGCCGCCGCGATCTTCATGCTGGCCCTTGGCCTGGCTTGGGACGGTGTTGGAAAACGCGGGCCGGAAGCCGCTGTCGGCAACACAACCACCCAGCAGGTCGCTGTCCAGGCCGACTCACCGGTTCAACCCTGACCTCAGTCGCTGCAACAAGTGACTCCACGGGGCCTTGCGCTCCCGGGCACCTGACGAGAAATCGCAACAGGCGCCAGGGGGGCACAAGGCCTCAACCATTTTGCCCGGTACAGGTGCGGCGGGTGATTCTCTGACGGCTGTTAAGGTGGAGGAAAGCCGGATGCCGGTACAAGCAACGTGGGTGTGGATAGAACGCCACTTTAATATGGAGTGTCGGAAGCGGCAGCTTCCGCTCTTGCCCACCGCGGAACGGTTCGGGCACGGTCAGGAAGCGAGAGCTTCCGTTACCTCTCACCGGGCATTCGATCGCGCGGTCCCCCCTCTGTTGCCGGGCGCGAGGCAACTGGCCGAACCGTGCCAGCTTCAGTGACGGTATCTCCTTCCGGCGTCTCACCAAACCCAAGTCCCATTCTGCGGGACGAAATGATCGGGATCTCAACAATCCTCCGGATCCCGCGCTTTCGCCTCCAGGACACGACTCAAAAATCAACGATCACCAATGCTATTCGGCTATGTCGTTCCGCCGTAGCAGGAGTTGGGAACGCGCTACCGTCCTGGGACTTCTCGTGGACAGAAGAGCGCCCTGTCCATGCTCGCTTTTATCTCTTCTCAAATAGCGTGTATGGTAGTTATTAATTGCCCCGCACAAATTTGCAAGGGAGACTCAAGTGCAGAAGTTGAAACCGGCTCTAGTCGGAATTGTCGGAAGTGTCGTGATGTTCATCATCATGATGCTGGGAATCCACAGTGGAATGGCGCCCTTCAATATCACCCCGTCGGCGGCATTTCTTCAGCGACTGGGAGTGAATGTCGGCCCTCTCGCCTTACTCGTCCATTTAGGGTATGGAGCCCTCTGGTCAATTCTGCTCGTACAGCTCTTTCAAGAGAAGACCAACATCGCCAGAGGGATTGGTTTGGCCTTGTGTCTTTGGCTCGCCCTTATGCTCATTTACAGTCCCATCATAGGATGGGGTCTTTTCGGATTCGGAGAGGCCGGTCAACTCGCTCCAGACGATCCTTTCCATCTGGCGCCAGGCCCGAAATACTTGCTCGTTACGTTGATCCTCCATTTGATCTACGGAACCATCATCGGATGGTTGAACCCGCTGTGGATTTCCTTCAAGAGTCCCACTGCCGAAACTTTGGTTGACTGAGCAGAAGCCTCGAGATGGGCTTTTCGTTTCCTTCTATCGACTCCACATCACCTCGAATATCAAGAATTCCTATGGTGGGGCTGCCTCACCCTTGAAATTTCCAAAAGGACCGGCAAAAGTACGAGAACCAGGGGAAGCTGGACCAACAGACCAGAAATGATGGCTATCGCCAGCGGTTGCTGCATAGCTGCCCCCTGTCCGATCCCCAACGCGAGCGGGAGCAGCGCCAGGATCGCGGCGCAGGTTGTCATGGCGATTGGTCGCATCCGATTGACTCCGGCTTCGATCAGAACTGTGGCACGAGTCGTGTCACCGGGCAGATCGTAATACTCGGATACGTAAAAGATGCCGACCTCGGTGACAATGCCGACGATCATTGTCATTCCCATCATCGAAGAAATGTTCATCTGTGTACCCGTCAACCACAATCCAATGAAGACCGCCGTCATCGCCGTCAGGGTTGTAAACAGGATCGCCAGTGCAACGCGGAACTGCTCGTATAGGAACAGCAGGAGGAGAAACACGAGAAGAATTGCGGCCATGATCACGATCAGCAGGCCGGCGAATGCCGTCTGTTGCTGTGCGTACAATCCACCAAAATCGTAATAAACCGATTGCGGGAACATGCCCGGGCGCTGAAGAACCTGCTTGATGTCCCTGACGACCGACCCCATGTCTCGCCCGCTGATCCGTGCCGTAACTGGGACCATTCGCTTAAGGTCTTCCCGCATGATCTGACGTTGGCCGTTGATCACTGAAACCGTGGCAACTCGCTTGACGGGAAAGAGGTGGCCGTCAGGGGCATGGAGAAGTAGTTCTTCAATGTTCCCTTCCGTTGAGCGAGCAGTTTTCGGGATCCAGACTCGGACACCGACCATTTTCGGCCCTTTCTGAACCCGGGTTGTGACGGATCCGCTCAAGTAGCTGAACAGAGTCTGAGTCACGGATTCGGGATCGACTCCTTCGAGTGAAGCCTTCACACGGTCGACTTGGAGATCGATGGCATCTCCGGCAAGTACGATGCCATCCTTGATGTCCACAACGCCCTGGACCTTCTCGATTTCCCGGGCAACTTTTGGAGCCATTTTGTACAGCTCGCTCGAGTCATCGGAGAAAAGCTTGATCTCAATCGGCTGTGGAACCGACGTCAAGTCTCCGATCAGATCCTCCATCAACTGTGCCATCTCGACCTGCAGTCCCGGTACGGATTGCTCGATTCGGGAGCGGACCTGATTGATCACGGAATCGATCGGTTCCCTGGGAAAAGGCTTCAGCCGGACGAAGAAATCGCCTTCATTGGCTTCGGTAATCCCCCCACCAAGCTGAATGCCGGTCCGCCGCGAGTAGGTTTGAACCGCGGGAGTCGCTTTCAAGATCTGCTCTACCTGTCGAAGCAGCCGATCGGTTTCGGTCAGAGAGGTTCCAAAGGGTGCGCGATAATCCAAAATGAATCCGCCTTCATCCATCGACGGCATGAAGCCGGAACCCAAATGACGGTAACTGAACCATCCCGCCAGTGCCAAAGGAACGATCAGGAGAACAACCAGCCAGGGATAACGCAACAGCGGCGTCATGCCACGCTTGTAGATTCCGTGCAGCCAGTGAGTGACCAGTCCCGCCTCCCTCTGGCGGGCATCTTTTTCGCCAAGCCAATGGTTCGCCAACAGCGGAACCGCGAGCCAGGCTACAAAAAAAGAGATGATCAGGCTCGAAGCCATTGTAAGGGACAGCGCTTTGAAAAAAGCGCCCGTAACTCCGGACAGGAAAGCCAATGGAGTGAAAACAATGACGGTGGATGCCGAGGATCCCACGAGGGGCCGCGTAAACTCTTGAACCGCAATCATTACCCTCCCCTCGTGCCGGTTCGGGTCGCCGCGAAGCCGTCGGATAATGTGCTCCAGCATTACGATCGTATCGTCGATGATGAGTCCAACCGCCGCCGCCATGCCGCCCAGGGTCATGATGTTGAAGCTGTTGTGGAGGACATAGAGTAAGAGTGCAGCTGCAGATAGAACGCTGGGCACCGCGATTATGGCGATCAGCGTGATCTTGAGGTTTCGGAGAAAAAGAAGCAGGGTCAGGGCGGCCAGTACAACTCCAATGATGACGGCGTCCCGAACACTTCCGGCCGAAGCGAGGATCAACTGACTTTGATCGTACCAGTTAGCGATGTGAATTCCGGATGGAAGTCGACTCCGGAAGTCGGCCAACTTCGACTTCAGCTCGCCGGCGATCTGGACGGTGTTGCCCCCAGGTTGCTGGAAAACCTGGAAGATGACAGCCTCTTGGCCATCAGCAGTGACTCGCGTCCAGTGGGGTGCCGTCTCCCGGCTTACATTGGCCACGTCATCGAGCTGTACGATCCCGTTCTCCCCGGAACGAAGAACCGTCTCCCTGATCTGCGCGAGGCTTCTGAACCGGGTATCCGAGACAACCAGGTAAAGCTTGTAATGCTGTTCCAGCCGTCCGACTGCGGTGATCACGTTGGAAGCCGACAGGGCTCGGGCAACATCGCCGAGAGACAGTCCGAACGAGGCGAGCTTTGAGCGATCGACAGTGACCCGGTACTCTTCCTGGGCCCCTCCCAGAACACCGATACTGGCAACGCCATTTACGGTGGAGAGAATCGGCCTCAGCTGATACACGGCAATGTCACGAAGCTCAACCAACGTATGGGAATCAGATCTCAGACTGTAGGCGAGCACCGGAAAGACCGTGGGATCCATGCGGCGGACCGTGAACCTGGTACCAGCAGGCAGAGTCGAGAGGACTTGATTGATCGCCGATTCCACTTGCAGCATGGCGGTCATCATGTCTTCGCCCCACTCGAAATTGATGGAGATATCGGCACCTCCCCGGCTCGTCGTGGACCTCACCCGACGGACCCCGGGGACGGCCCTAACCGCCTCCTCGACAGGGAACGTGACCTCCACTCCCATTCTGTCTGCAGGGCGATCCCCGGCGTCAAGGGCGACCTGGATTCGGGGGAAATTAACGTGCGGAAACAGGGCGACCGGAAGCCTCAACGCGCTCAGAACCCCTCCTGCAACGAGAAGGAGCAAGAGAAATAGAATTGAGCGCTGGTGCTCCTGGATCCACTTGGTTACATTCATCTATCAAGCCTGATTTCCGGGGCATCACCTCGACACAAGACCGATCCCTGCCGAACCCCACAATCGCCTTTCGAGCACATGCGCCTATGAACCGGGCTGAATCTCGACTGCCATACCGTCCGTGAGGACATAGTTTCCGAGGATCACGACATCCTGGCCTTCTTTCAAATTCGGTCCGAGCACCTGCACTTCTTTATCGTTCTCCAACCCGACCTTGACTTCGTGCTTTACGGCTCTCTGTTGGTTGACCGTGAACAATGTGTAGTGGTTGTCTTCCGGAAGGACAGCCGACCGAGGGGCAATCAAACCACTACCCGAGGCAATCGTGATTCTCCCCAGAATGTACTCTTCCATCAGGAACGATCCGGCTGAAGAAAACTCCACAAAAACGTCGACGAGTCGCGTGGCAGGATTCACTGCCTGAGAGATCGTCCGGATTCGCCCAGCCGTTGCCTTGGCCACCGGCACATTGACATCGGATAGTGAAACCGGCCCACCCACCTTCACATGGCTGATGTCCTCCGGTTCCACTCCCAGCCTAATTTCGAGACGGCCTTGGGCGACGGTCTCCATCATCCGCTGACCAGCTGGAACAATGGCTCCCTCCTGAACAAAAATCTGAGCGACAAGGCCAGCGATATCCGACTTCAGCTCTTTGCGGCCGTCCACTCCTCTGTCGACCATACTCTGAAGTGTGAGCTGGGCCTGGCTAAACGCCTGCTTAGCCTGGAGCAACTGGTCGTTGGTCGCTAACTTCAGGTCGAAACGCCGCTGCATATAATCCAGGCTCTGGCGCGCGACCTGTGCATTGTCACGTGCCTGGCGCAATTGCAGGTAAGTATCCGGGCTCGGTTCTACTTCAACCAAAGGCTCCCCCTCTGATACCTGCTGACCTTTGCTGACCAGGATCCGCTTCACCTGAGACTCGTAAGGAACAGAGAGGGTCTTTAATGCACCCGGAGCCGGCACAACCGAACCGTACACGGTCAGGACTTCGTTGATGACCCCTTTTCGCAGCAACATAGTCTTGACTCGAGCAACCGGTTTTGGAGGCGTTGGTGAGTGCTGTGAGGAATTTGACCCGCCAGACTTGGGAGCAGTGGAACTGCCTTCCAAGAAGTGACGATAAATACCGTAGGAGGCAGCACAGAGAACGAGCAGGACCGGTATGGCCGCTTTCCAGTGCTTCATGGAGTCCCCTTCACGCCGGAAGAATGATCCAGGTAGTAGCCCGAAGCAATTTCGAGGGCGACAATTTGATCCGCAAGATCCCGTTTCAAACGGATCACCTCGATCCGCCTGGTGAACCACTCGTTCCGGGCTCTGTAATAACTCAAGACATCGACACTTCCTTCCAAAAGGGCTTGCCGGTAGGTCTGCACTAGCTCTTGCAGGGTATCAACCGAGTCCTCGGCAGCGTTTAAACGTTCCGTGAGCGACGAAATGTTGGCCACGATGCGGGCAACCTGGGCTCGCGCTTCGAAAACCCGTCCGACGTACTCGTCGAACAACTGCTTTCGGGATGCTTCCATAAATGCAATCTGGCCTTGATTGCGATTGAAAAACGGAAGGCTGATTGAGATCCCGAAACCCGATGTCACAACATTCCCGGTATCTCGCTGTTCAGAGAACCCGAGGCTGAGCTTCGGGAACTGGTTGCGGATCGCGATCCTGAGGCGGGTATCCTGGCTTTGGTAGCCCTTCTTGAGCGCGAGTAGGTCAAGCCGTCGCTCCTCCATCTTGTCCAGCACAGCTTCCAGGCTCGGGAGTCCCACAGCATTGGGAGGATCGATCCTGGACTGAAGCTTCACAGGTCGGTCAGGGGAAAACCCGAGGGATTCGTTTAACGCCAACTTTTCCTGTGACTGCTCTTGTTTGATCATGAGATGCGACACCCGCGCGTCTTCTAGAGCCGCCTTGGCCGCCGACTGGTTGATGATCGTCATATCTCCGGAATCAACTGCTTTTTGTACTGTAGCCAGATTCTCCCGGAGTCCCGCTACCTCATCGGCGGCCACCGCAGCCTGTCGATCCAGGAACGTAACCCTATAAACGCGAAGCTTGGCGGATTCGGCTACCTGCCATTCCTGCCAGGCCACGGAGAGTTCGACCGAATCCGCTCCGGCCTGGGCTGCCTGGATTGCCAGCTGTCGAGTCAAGAGCTCTGAAAAGGCGTAATCCAGAACGGTACCCAGGCCCGTTACCGTTCCCTGCGTACTCCCGCCGGCAGGCACGTCGAGGTTGGACGAAAGCTGTGGATTGGGCAGAATTCCGGCTTGCAGCAACTGAGCCGCAGCGATGCCTCTTTGGTCTCGAACTCCCTGGAGCGTCGGATTGACCAGGACTGCGACGAGCGCGGCCTCGTCCGGAGACAAACCGTCGCCCAAGTCGATCTCCAACGGCTCGAGAATGGGGTGCACGATTGACTTCGCCTCAATTTCAATCTGATCGTCGGAGAGAGGAGCTAACTCTTTCTCGACATGGGGTCGATCGATCGGTGCCGGTTTGTAGCGCGCACAGCTTCCCAAGGAAAGCACAACAATGATGAGGAGGCGAGAAAGTGTAATCGCCGCTTTGTACCATGGCAACATAACTTTCATCTGCTTTGGATACGGAAGTAGGAAAAGAACGTCAACGGTAAAAGCTCAATCCCAGTATATGGATAGCGCCACCGAAGTGGAAATTCCAGGATTGCGGCTGCACGTGAGGCCGCGACTTCCTGCCCATACCGCGGTTCTTCCTGGTGGAAGCAAGAGAGGATTCGTCTACAGTGAGGCCTCGCTCGACAGCCCTTTGTGACGAACAGGGGCTGGCGAACCTTTGGACCGAGAATTTTGTCCGGTACGACAGGGAGGCGTCGTCCTGGAGTGGGCAACTCCTCACCCGCCGTGGAGCCGGTGAGTCGGACCGTTGAGAAAACCAGGGGAGTCATCAAAGTTCAGTACGTAACTGAACGACCCAAAGTCGTCGTGGCAGCGGAAGAAACTGGAACATCGATCCAATCTAAAGGTAAGACAACTCAGCAGGAGTTTCTGAGCAAGGCACCCGATGATCTCACTCCAATATATGAGCATTGGCTGAGCGTCTGGCCCGCCAAAGGAATGGTGGTGTACTTCTCGATGCCACTACCAAACTTGCCTTGACGAAGTCCACCGGCTAACGAGGGTTCCACTGCGATGTTGGGATTGAAGAAAAGCGGGACAGATTAAGGCAAAGAAGAGCAGGAAGAGGAAGAAACCGACAACAACAGATCCAGTCGTCCCTCGTTTCATGGCGAACGTCCGCGGAGCGATTCGTAGCATAGTAGGCGGCACCGGAAGGATCAAGGCGAATCATTCAAAGAGTAAAACTGGACCCGCGTTGCCCGAGACGCGCCAACGGCGCAGGGTCATTTTCAGCCCGGTGGGAATGCAGCACCGAAAGTGCGATTCAATCCCGGTGGCGTGCCGTTTCAGGTCAACCCGGAAATCAAGCAATCTGGATTGACCATGATCCCTTCCGCCGGGCAGGCTGCCCGGCCGACATCTCAGGCAAGGCTGCCTGGATTACCTTGGAGCGAGCAGGCTGCCCGGGAGAGATCTCAGGCATGGCTGCCTGGATTACGCCAGGAACCAGAAACCCGGAACCGTGTCTCAGGGTTCCCATCGGCTGTTAGGCAACACGCACCGAAGTCCACGTCCCGAAACGAGGAACCCGAAACCTCCCGTTTCCCGCTTCCAAAACGCAAACGGCGAGGACGAATGACGATTTCGAATTGCGAGAACGAAGTGGGAAGTGCGAATTTTGGCGGAGGGGGTGGGATTCGAACCCACGGTACGGTTACCCGTACAGCGGTTTTCAAGTTCGGGAACCGCAGGTTCCCAAAGCTAACCAAAACCCTGATTCAACAATCATTTAAAGGGATCAGTGGACAGGTCAGACCCAAGGAATTTACCACTACTTACCAACTGGCGCGGATACAAAACGGATACATCTTTGGAGGTCAGTGGAGGAGCGCAGGGCTTGGACTCTTGCGGAGCAACATCAGGTTCGCTGGGGCAGGCGCAGGTGATGAAGAGAAGAACTTTCAGGAGTTTGCTTCCCGTTCCTCCGCTGCCGAGTGTGGAAAAGGCTTCTCAGACCTGAACATCTATCTTGGGCTTCCTTCGATGATAAGAATGCGAGGACTTCTGGCACCGGGAGGTCGTGTCGAGCGGCCAATTTGATGGCTAGCTCCAGAAGTTGCGTTGAATTCTCGGCAGATTTCATGACAACAGATCTACACTACCGCCTTCCGGCCAGCGGTTCCTCCGGGGAAAATACGGAAAAATATCCACCCTCACTTCATCAACTGAGGCGGATACACAAAAGTGGATACATGCAGAATTGCCGCTGAACGGGTGTGCTGCGGATTGAATCCAACGAGTGGACAATTCTTGCGGGACTGGTCGCTAACCCGTTTAGACCTCTGAGCTACCTCTCCGACAGTCCGGCTTGTTCGACCATTCCTGGACCTGCGCCTTGGTTATGCACCATCGATCGCAAGTCGTGGGAGTGGAGCCTCGGATTCTCTGAGGGTATCCGTCCGCAAATCATCGAGGCCCCCACAATTGTCCCAACAGCAGTCAGAAGTTCGCTTTGCAGGACACCAAGTCCTTAGCACCGGTGTCAGCGACTGGTCCAAGCCTACTTTCGGTGACCGAGTCCGATGCCCACGGCAGATCCAGGCAACTCGACGTCCACTCGAACCGGGAAGTGATCCGAGGCGATGCCCATCAGCTCATTGTTCACTACCGTCGTCTCTAGAACCGAAACATCCTCCGAGACGAGTACATAGTCGATCCGACGGTCAAGGTCTTCGGCAGGGTCTGCCGAATAGGTGAATCCCTCTCCGCCATCTCCTCCGAGCACCCAGGAATCCAGGAACAGGGAGAACAAAGGTGCCAGTTCAGGGCATCCGGCTCGGCGTTAAGGTCCCCAGCCAGAATTGTCGGTCCATTGAAGTTCCCGACCAACTGATAGATCGCTTCGACTTGGGCAGCGCGGACATCCTGGTAAGTGCTCGTGTGCTCCAGGTGCGTATCATAAAAAGTAAGTGGCACGCCTCGAACGTTGACGATCACTTTGAGCAACCCTCGCTGCTCGCGCTCGACCGGAGGATCACCAGGCTGCACACTCGGCAAGAACGTGTTCTCGCATGCGAGGATCGGAAATCGGCTGAGAATCAGAACGCCGTACTGGCGTGGCATGTCGGACTCCGCATCGGGCGAAAGAGTCAGGTTTGCCCCGTAGCAGCCCTTCATTCCAAGCACATCCGTAAGCAGTTCCGGCTGATCAGTGTAGGCACTTCGCGCCCAGAACCGATCGACCTCTTGGAGCGCGACCAAATCGGGTTCCTGAGACCGAATGACTTCGGCGATCCGCGCCAGGTCGAAGTCGCAGTCTCGTGGGGTTGTCTCGCCAGGCAGGCACTCCAGGTTTCCGGTCCCATGATGAATGTTGTAAGTAAGGATCCGAAGGGGTCGGTCCTTGGCATTTGGCTCACCCACACCCTGCGCAACCAGGCTGCCGAGGCATAGCACCAGCACGGCAGTCGCGATCAGCAGCCAACCCAGTTGTTGTTTTCGCATTGATCTCTCCTCCACATAAGAAATGGCAGGTTTGCGGACAGTGTCGGCTGGCCTCGTCCGGTTGAATTGCGAAAACGTATCAGAGCTGGATCAGGAGAACCGGCGGAGACCGGTCAGCACCGACCAAGTTATACAATCAGCCTAGTCCCTCCGGCGGAGGAGATCAAGTCCTCCTGGTTACGTGCTCACGTTCTGTGAAGTCGCTCCGAAACAAGGACCTGCTGAAAGCTGACGGATCGGCAGTGGGGCTTCGCCTCCAGGAACCCATTAGTGGTGGTCCAACACTTGCCAATGCTGGAGTGAAACCCTATGCTGAGCCTGCTGTCCGCATGAAGGGGTACATCCCCAACACCGACCACGACTGGTACCGCTTCCTCTTGGCCCAAACCAGGCTTGAGGAGGTCAACTTCTGGCAGCCGTCCGACACTCGACCATTCCAGGCTGTCCCGCCCGGAGCCCCCTTCTTCTTCAAGTTGAAGAAACCCTACTATGCCATCGCAGGGTTCGGATACTTCATCCGTAAGACGGTGCTTCCTGCTTAGCTGGCGTGGGACGACTTCGATCTTGCGAACGGTGCTGCCAACTACGAGGATATGGTCCGCCGGATCGAGAAATACCGGAAATCCACGAACCGTGCCCACGATGACCGATATGAGATCGGATGCCTGATGATCGCCGAGCCGATCTTCTTCCACCGCTCCGTATGGATTCCCCAGCCCGAAGATTGGGAGCGACAGACCGTCCAAGGTGCCGGATACGATTTGGCCATCTGGTGAGGGTAAGCGGATCTGGGACCATTGCCGGGCAGTTACGCAGTCCCGAATGATTGACGCAGAAGTTGCCAGCGTGGAGTCTCGATATGGTGATCCCCAGCTGATCCGGCCCCGAATTGGCCAAGGAATTTTCCGGGCCAGCGTTCTCGATGCCTATGGCCGGGCCTGTGCGGTCACTCGGGAGCATTCCCTTCCCGCGCTCGACGCCGGACATATCCGCCCTTACCACCTTGGCGGAGTGCACCGGGTCTCCAACGGCCTGCTCCTCCGTTCGGACATCCACGGACTCTTCGACAAGGGCTACGTCACCATCACGACCGACCATCGTTTTGAGATCGTCCCATGCTCGAAGCGGACTTTTCTAATGGCTGTTCTTCCCAACCGTTCCACGGTCGACGAATCCGAACCCAGATTTACCCGAAGACTCGCCCGATCCAGCATTGCTGGAGTGGCGCAACGCGCAGGTCTTCCAGGTCTAAAAGTGCTGGCTTTTGAACTGGCATATGTCCTTCGGTCGCTGGCGGAAGCTCCAGCGAGGCAATTGAGGCAAGTGCTGATCGCCTGCGATTCGATCGAGGGACGAGAGATGATCACCGCGATTCTCTACTGCGGAGTGATGCCGAGTCTCAGATACATTTACTCCGATCAGTGTCATGACAGCAGCTTCATACACAAAAAAAAAAAAAAAAAAAAAAAAAAAAAAAAAAAAAAAAAAAAAAAAAAAAAAAAAAAAAAAAAAAAAAAAAAAAAAAAAAAAAAAAAAAAAAAAAAAAAAAAAAAAAAAAAAAAAAAAAAAAAAAAAAAAAAAAAAAAAAAAAAAAAAAAAAAAAAAAAAAAAAAAAAAAAAAAAAAAAAAAAAAAAAAAAAAAAAAAAAAAAAAAAAAAAAAAAAAAAAAAAAAAAAAAAAAAAAAAAAAAAAAAAAAAAAAAAAAAAAAAAAAAAAAAAAAAAAAAAAAAAAAAAAAAAAAAAAAAAAAAAAAAAAAAAAAAAAAAAAAAAAAAAAAAAAAAAAAAAAAAAAAAAAAAAAAAAAAAAAAAAAAAAAAAAAAAAAAAAAAAAAAAATAAGAAAGTCAAGCCTCCGACGTGTAGTTGCCAAATTCAACGCTATATGTTACCTCGCTGATGAACTTGCTGAGCCCAATCAGTCCGTGAGAGAGTCATCATCGCAATGGAAGATACCTGCGTTGCGTCGTGCCCTTCGCGTAACCACTAACATCGACTTCTACCGATACCAGCTCTCATTCAAGCTCACGAAGACTCACGATAACCTAGTTGACCTCAATTGAACACGCTCAAGCGTATTTTTGCGTAGTCTCAGCTAGCGAACAGCTGTTCTCGGCAGTCCAGACTGTGGAGGCGACGCAAATTTCTCGTACTATTTAGCATACGACCTTGAGATCAAAGGAGCCTCAACAAGTGGAACACAACCGTCAGACCGCTGTGAAATGTGCGCGAGAGATCAAAGAAACCGGTGGCTCTGCAGTACAGATCCCAGTCCCCCAGCTGAAGTATTCAGCTGATGATTCGCGAGGAAGCGGAACTGCAGGATAAATGACCTGCCCTGCCGCTCATGCAACGACAGCGTGATCCTGCAACTTCTCATAGACATCGACAATCGACCCAAGCCCTTCCCTTCGAGCCAGCTCATGCTGTTCTTCAGTTGAGACTGAGAAATCGAGCTGGCATTCAAGTAAACTATCCGGCCACAATTTGCCTCTAGAAATTCAACGAATTGGTCGTTCTGCCCAGCCGTTAGGCAGATAGTATCTGAAAAGAACGGTATGTCGTCTGTGTCCCGATCTGAGAGGATTCGCTGAGACTGCTCCAAGGATTCGACTTGGGGACTCCCAGAATCTGTTCATAGAATTTCTGCCGAACAACCTCAAACTGCTCCGAAAACCACTCGAGTAAGTGTGCATTCTCTTCTGCAAAATCGGTGCGCCGCTCACTCACCGGCAAGGTCTGATCTTCAAGTCTTTCGTGTGTATGCATCAGCCGTATGGCCTTGTTCGCCAATTCCGTTAAGTACGCAGTGAACTCGTTACTGCGGAAAAGGAACAATGCTTCATCAATTCCATGATTGTATCGTGCAAGCTGTTCCCTAGTAATTGTCGCTCGACGATATATCTCACCGAGAAACTCCCGCACTACTCGATAGACTGCTATTTGTTGATCGTACAGGCTATTGGCACGAGGCTTTCAGGAGGCCCTTTCTCGTGTTGGGCGAAAGGGGAGTCGGGCCAAGAAAACTGTTCCTCAGATTCGAGATCCTCGTAGAGCTGGTCTCGGTACTGTTTTAGCTCTTGCTGGTGATTCCCTTTGATTGGCTGGTTTTGCTGTCATACTCGTCGTGATGTGCAAGGCAGAGGAAGGCGAGGTTATCTACCGAGCAGTGCTGTGCGTTTCTGTCGATGTGCGGACTCGCTCTGTTTCACTTCGAGTCTCTGGTGTAGCCCAACGCACTGAGCGCATCGCCTGCGAGACTTTAACAGGACCTTTAGCTCAACGTGGGCGAAGTTGCTTTTCTGGGCATTTGTGCACTCTCCTTGCACCTGCACTATATCGATCAGAGCCACCCGGATTATCGACGAATAGTTGGCCCCACAGAAGCGAACCACTACTCACTGCGCGGACTGCACACTGCTACGCACCAGCTGGATTGAGAGCTGCAATCTCGCATTCACTGCGCAGCAGATCTCAGTCAGCAGCAACCTCGGAATCCTTTTTGGGGACATAAAGGAACATTGGACCCCGCTTGGGTCCGAACGCGATTGTTGGAGGCAAGAAGAACTCCTCCTTGTCAGGACATGCACACCCAAGGAAGCGGAACTTGTCTGTGCATCCCTCAACGGGAACTATTACCAGTGGCTTATGGCACTCGGGGCAACGCAACTCCTCTAAGTCCTTAAGATCTAAAGGCATTTCCAAACTCCTTCATTCTGAAATGAGCATCATTCTTCTCTAATCGGAGAGTTCCACATCCCGCCCGCAATGTTTGCAGACCTTGGCTTTGACCAAGATCTTCTCTGCACAGAAGGACACTCTTTTTCGTCTCTCAGCTCTAGAATCCGTTGTGCTGCACCCGGACGCGCTGCCGAAGCAGGAACAAGGCGGAGCCCTACAAACCGCGCAAACATTGAGCTCTCCGCTTCTTCTCCAGATCGAGTAGATCACGCCGCGCACGATGTAGAAAAGATAAAGGATCAACTCCTTACCACCCGCTGCCCTTCATCAATGCTGATGCGGAGTGATTACCGCACGAATTGCAGTAGTAGCTTCCAGATGTCCGACCCGTGACGTTTCGGCAAGTCTTACAGAGGTACCTGCCGTTCCGCTTATCACTCCCCAAGAAGCCTGCCCACAGACCTGACACCTGTCCCCATATCCCACTGTGAAGTACCTCCATTACCGAAACGAGGCGATCAATGTCTGATTCTCACCTTTGAGCAAACCCAGTCAACCGCCCCGATGGCAGCCTCGGAAACGTCACGAGCGATAGAACCCCTTCCCCGGAATCAAATGCCTCACCCCACCCCGAGCGTCTATTACGTCTCCTTCTCGGCATGGGACGAGACGCGCACTCTGTTTTATATCCCCCCTTTAAAGCATTCCAAACTGCAAAACTGTATTTCGTCTGGCCAGCAGGCTTCTGAGCTGTCATCGTCCCATCGGAAAGTGGCAATTAACCCCCAACCCCTCCACCCTCAAGATCGGCGATTGCCTCTTCTGCAATCCACCGCTGAGCCATATCGAATGGGCCGGATCATCATCCTGCGAGAGAACTCACTAGCCAAGCCCTGTATCAGCTTCTCGAACCTAGATCCACCAAGGCCTCTACGCCGTCGTTAAGTTCGAGAATGGATCACAGTCCGTGGTGGAGGACTTTTCGAAGGTGAAGCTGGGGGTGCAGTAGGGACGTTGGTATTTTTTCCCTTTTCCATGGGAAATGCCAAGCCGCCAAGCTAAGTTTTACAGGAGGAACACACGGCTGCTGATAGTTTCCGGTGAAAGGCCTAAGCCTTTCGGGGCCTGCTCGCATTCACAGACCCCGGTCAAAGCCAGACTTGGCGTTTAGAAGGTATCCGGAAAGGGCTGGAAGTCCTCCGATTTGGGATTGTTTCCCGGTGCGTCCGCAGCCTGTGCTGAAACGATCGGACAGAGCACGATCAAACCCGGTTCCTCGATCGTTAACTAAGCCAGCTGCCTGAGCGGCGAGGATATCGCCCACATCGTCGAACAAGACGCCTTCCGTTGCAGTAATGCTCTGAAACATAGGGCGATGCGACGATGTCATCGCCAGGGTCACGCCCGGAGCGGTGTGCACGACGTTCACGTCCCAATGGGGAGAATAGCCACGTTCACCCGGTATGAACTCCACAACGTTGGCTTGGTAGGCTCGATCCCCTCCAATCACGTAGATATCGGCCCATTCTCCGATGCGTGAAGGTTGTCTTCAAATCCTTTCGTCGAGGTAATAGATCTCTTTCCCTTCATACCAGCCGTTGGCGGTGGAGGACCCAGCGAACGCCAGCCCCGTCAAGGCCAACAGAAATGTCATCACAAACAACACAAGTTTCTTCTGCATTTGCACGTTCTCCTTAAAGCAAAAATGGAGACCGGTCTCTAGTTTTTCGATTGTCTAGGCTTGCTGCAGCGCCCGTTCTGTTAGGGGTATTTGCTTCCAGATAGGAAAAGGTTACAGGTCACCACTTCTCGGTGCATTTTGAGGGATAGGGACTTTCGCAAGCCAACCACCTGCCTGCGTTTGACCGGCTTACAATCCGGTCAGAATACTCTGGTAATGCCCGTCCACTGAATGGATTGATGATTAGTTTCGAGGCCGGTCGTCCCGGAGAAGCAGTCTCAATCCATACCCTCGCCTCGGGCCTTTCAGGCCCACTGTCCCAGCATCCCAAGGAAATCCAACTATTGGATTGGAAATAGAGAAGTAGTTGAGTTTTGCTGGGATGTTGGGATCGAGGGAGCCAGTCCCTCAACCAGCCATGCCCACCGCTTGCCGATCCTGCCGGCGATGAACTCTGCCTAATCCCTCGTAGCAACAGGCAATATTGAAAGTGGGAAGCCGTCCAGCGTCTTCAATATGGTTGCCGACAACGGGCTTCCGCTGACCACTTCAATCGAAAGAGAACCCCGGAAAAGGACGCCGGAATCGGGAGTGGGCCGTCGTCCGCCATCAGTTCGTTGAGGAATTGGGCGAGGTGCTGCTTTGGTCCCAGCTCAATGGCCTGAGTCGCAAGCGTCATGTCCGCTCCCTCGTCTCCGACAGGGAACTCTTTCACTACGATCCGGAATTGGGTTGGGCTATCTCCGGTGTTGACGAGTGCGATGGCCACATCTTGGTTCTGCCCCGGTCCAAGCGCAGTCCGGAAATGTGTCCCGTTCGTCGGCAGCACCGGCACTTCACTCACCGGACGTCCTGTCTGTCGGTTCGCCACCCGGTAGAAAAGATAACCCGTCAACGGGGCATCAGAGGTCAACGACATCCAGCCAATCGCCACCTCATCGCCGGTTAGAGTGATGATCCGAGAGGCCCCGGCTGGGAGACTCAGTTCCAAGGTGCTCGCCGGAGTGCCATCTGCAACAACCGACCAGTCGGCTCCCGCTTCGTTGTTCGCAAAGATCCCAACGGCATTGACAGTCTCTTCTGTGTCATTGACGAGTGCAATCGTGGTCTGGAACTCAAGGGAATCGGTGATTGCCCCAACCGCCAGTTGGGAGAAGTACAGCGTTGGTCGGCGGACTATGACCTCTCTAGTCACCGGGACCGAAGCCATGCCGTCCTCAATCGCCACGACAGTGACTGTAAGAGTTCTCGATTCCTCCGCTTCCCCGAGTATAGGAGCTGTAACAAGGGCTGACCCAATACCCCCGCAGGCGCAGACACTAATGGCCTGACCGTACTCATCTTCGGCACTCCAGTCGTACTGAAACTGTCCGCCCCCTCCCCCACTTACAGCTTTGGGGATCACCCTGAACTCGGAACCGGACTCTACGCTCGGCGGGATCACAAGAAAATCAGCGGTGGGACCCGTCCTGAGGACCGAAAACGTCACGCTCGCCTGCCCCGACTGACCCTGCGAGTCCGCGGCGGTCAGCGTTACCGTCACATTACCCGATTTCACGGGATCGACTTTAAGGGTCGTCGTTGGCCCGCTGACAGGTGACAATGTTGCTAATCCGCTCGGAGCATTCAGAGTCCAGAGGAAAGTCAGGTTTTCGAGCCCCTCATCATCGCTGCTCTCCAACGCATCGAGAGAGATTTCACGTGACTCGGTTTCGACTGTAACTGTTGGCGTAGAGCCCTCAAATGCCCCGTCGCCGTTCGTATCGAAACGGATTCTCGCCGACGGCACGGAGCTAACTGGGGTATCAGTGAAGTTCAAACCAAAACCCACGGTGCTTGAGCAGCCCAAAACGTCAGTCGCCGTCACGTAGGCATTCGCGTCGCCCGTAAGTCCCGACGGTGTCTGGAACGACAGCGTCATGCGTGCCTGCGTCGGATCCGTCATGGCCAGAGGAACGCTCCCATTCGGGTCGATCCCTTTCTGCTGCAACTGGCTAGATCCCAAGTCCCGGTCGATACGCCGGTCTGGACTCCGCCCAGAGGAGCGTTGAGCTGGGAACTGTCGGTAAACACCAACTGCACGTTGGCAGTCTGTCCGCCCGAAAGGAGGATCTGGCCCTGCCTTGGGTCGGGAAGGATACTGACCAGGGTAGGTCCGGGGTTTCCCTGGCACGACCCAATTTGCTGTTCGAAAAAGCCGGGCTCGCCGCCGCTGCCGCCCGAGTTCACGATAACCGTGAGAAATCGCTTCACTGACCCGAACTTATCGGACGTGGAGGTTTCAAATGCCTGCACGCTGAAGGTATACGAACCGGGCGAGAGGCCGGCCGTCGGATAGGTCAACGTCGATCGATAAGTCATCGTACTCGACTTGACGGTGCTGATGTACTGGGTATTGACCGTCGTCGAATTGAACAGCCAGGTGAATCCCAGTGTATCGCCGCTGGAATCGACGGACGTGGCCGTCACATTGACGTTCTGCCCCTGCGTAACCGACACCGTGCTGGCCGGGAGCGTCAGCGTTGGCGCAGTGTTTCCACCGGGCGGCAATTGGATGAGAAGAGCAACAAGAGCCAAGAGCGAGCCGCTGGCCATAGGCACGTCCGTTTCGCAGCAGGAACTGATTCGACCCCGAAACAGAGGTCCCAATCATGTCCCAATCTACGAATCACGGTTTAGTTCTAGCGCATGACCCGGAAACACACAAGGCAGAATCCGGCATTGTGAGGTAGTGCGTTTTCGTGGTCAACTCGCCCGCTCGGGCCAACCTCAATCCCAGCATCCCAAGGAAATCCAACTATTGGATTGGAAATTGGAAAAAGTAGAAGAGTTTTGAGAATTGGCCGGGATTCCGGGATCAGGCCGCCTTCGGCGACTTCCCGGTCAACTTGGGTCTGAAGTTGAGCCCAGTTTCTCCCACTTCATGGTGTGATCCACCGAGGCGATCTCTCCATTCGACTCGTTGGAGAAAGCCGGGTGGGTATGCCTTCTCTCAGATCCGGCGCGGAGGACTGCACTTGTTGATCGGGCCAACCCCCTTAGGCCCAATCCCAAGTCCTCCGCCAGAATTGTCGGGAAACCTTACATTGAGGTGAATACAAAAGTTTCACAATTTAACAACTCAGTGGTTCGTTACTTTGAGTGTAACTCTTACAAGCTGCTGTGAATGAGCGTTTTAGGACTCTATTCCATTCTTAGAATCTGCGGCGGAACGTCAAGGTCCCTTTTCGGTCCGAAAGTTGCTTGCAATATCAACAAAGGGGAAAACTACATGCTAATTGTTGCATTCCCGTCTCTGGCTCTTCTGCATCTGGGCTCGTCACCAATTGCCCGCTGGACTTCAATAAGCGAAGTCACACAACTGCACGCCCCGTCCAATGACCGGAGTTCTTCGTCTGCCTCCTGATTCTTGAGCTGTAGAGTTGCGATTCCTGACTGATTCGCGAGGGTATCCGGAAGCCCCTCGCTTCAGCAGATAAAGGAGTCCGTGCTCTTAGTTGTTGCGTCAATCAAAAGGGGGAATGAGATGAACAAATGGTGGATTGTGCTATTGGCAACGGTCGTCGTCGTCCTGCTCTTATTGCCGGTCTCGGCGCAGAATGGAGCCGTGAAGGATTCGGGGGAGACACCTATGCTTGCATGGTTCTGGGATGGGGGTAACGTGCTTTCATTACACTCTACTAGACCGACGTTCTTCTGCGCACCCGGCGAGCATGATCCTTTAGAGTGGATGACGATAACCCGGCCCGATGGGAGTATTAAGTACAAGGACCAAGGAAACTATTTCACCCTCGTCTTCTCCGCGACTTTGGACGACCTCTTCTCGGAAGGTTGTGCTTTGGTAAACGACCCGTCACGGATTCTTGCGGAAGGGATCGTGTACGGCGTTTGGAACGATAACGACAGCGAACTCAGCGGCAACAGGACAAATAGTTGGGGAGGTACGCTGACCGGAACCCTGTACGATAACGCCGGGATCTGCGACTCAGGAATGGTTGACTTCAACGTTGTTCGCCGATGGAAAGTCCTGAAGAAGGATGCACCATATTGCCTGCCGGATGACTGCCCCGTTGCCATTCCCCAAGTAGAGAAAGGACCTCGCCTGACCTGCACAAACTAGTCCAGAGGGAGGCTATTAAGGATAGTCCGTGGGGGTCGGCCTGTGGGCTGGCCCCTCCAAAACCCTCGGTCGAACTTCCATCATTTCCGAACCGCACAATGGCCCATGCTGGGGTGCCCCAGCCGACACTGTCCGGTTTGATGTTGGAGCCCTCGTGGACCGACAGGACCCGACCTCGCATTCCGGGCTCGACAGCAATACGCCATCGGCCATCTGTCCCCAGCACCCTGCGCGGAGCATCGGTCCAGACAACCTCATCGCCGAGTTGCAGACCCAGTGCTTCTTTAGCGTGGACAGGGAGTGCGCTATCAACCTTGATGTCCGCGTTGTTCGGTTTCTCGCTCGGCTCCATGCAACGTTCTAATCTCAGGGCCTTCGCCGACGATGTCAAGGATCGGCCCGGCTATTCGTAAGACGGGTGGTCCCTGAACCAGACGTGATCCACCCCATGGGGCGACAGCGCCTCATTGATCTGCTTCCGGAACCGCGTGAATGCTCTGGGACTCTGACTTCCCCAGTTCCAGTCTCCCCAAGGCGGCTTGTATGAGCGATCACAGCGGCCAGTTCTCCTGAAGGTGGATCAGGTGCCGCGTCGTTTCATCCGGCGCTGGTTTCCGCTTGGGCTTTTCGAACTGCTCTCCAAGCACTGGCTCCCAGAACCTCCTGCCGCCGAAGTACTTCTCGTCGTCGGTCAGATCGGGGATCAGGTGGCTCAGTCCACGAGCAGAGGCCCACTCGACAGTCTCCTGCCATCTCAAGCCTTTTTCCACATCGCAGGAGCCGACCCAGCCGCCCAAGATCAAGGGCTTCGGTGGAGGGTCATCGTCCTGAAATGACGATTTCCATTCTCTATACAGGGCCGAGCGGATGTCAGCCCAAGGTATCGGCTTCGGACACACAAAATTCATATCTCTATCTCTCACAGTTGTTCGGTCTCGGCGTGCCATGCTTCCTGTTGACCTTAGCAGCGGTGTCAACATACGGGATCACGAAGATTGCTCGACTCGAAGCAGCTCAATGCCTCGCCGGTAGTCCCTGATCCACTCATCGAGGTGCCTTGGGCGGGTCCCGCAATGCCCCACCACGACCTGCTCGATTTCCGGTGCGGACAAGGAGAGGTCCCCCTGCTTAAAGGCTTCCAGCACGAACTTGTGGAACTTCCTCCGGTGCAGGGGGTGCGGAACGTCCCAGTCAACGCTTCCGGCGAAGGCTTCGAGTCTCTGGCGTGTCGTCGGGTCCCCGACGTCAACTACATTTCCCTACCCGGGAAATGTAGTTGTCGCTGAGCAGGCTGGCGAAAGCCAATCCGATCGCCCGGTTCAAGTTGTTGCGGGAGGATCGCAATGAACGTCCCCGGTTCACGGATGAGCAGATTCAAGCGGTGATTGATAAGACTTCGCCCCCTGTTCCGCCCCCTGTACGTTTTCATGCGGGAGACCGGGTGTCGCAGTGAGGAAGCCTTGAGCCTTCAGCACTGGCAGATTCAGGAAGAACAACGGATGGTCGTGTTTTCTGACAACACGAAGTCGAGGAAGTACCGGTATGTGCCGCTCACCGAAGCTGCACTCGAAGCCACAAAAGTACTGCCCAGACTGGACGATTGTCCTTACGTCTTCTACAACCCGAAGACGAAGACTCGGTGGCGTCAGTGCAGAAGACCTTGGGATGAGGCCAGAGAAGAGGCAGGAATCCCTGACCTGCTCGTCAAGGACCTCCGCAGACACTACGCGATCCGTCTTGCCGAACAAAGTGCGTCAATGCACGACATCCAGCAAGTACTCGGTCACTCCAGCGTGGCGACTACTGAGCAGCACTACGCGCAGTTTTCACCGGAGCATTCTTCCCGGCGGATACTGCGAGTCCTCCAAGGGGGAG
Organism: uncultured Acidobacteriota bacterium; assembly: GCA_963777605.1. Taxonomy (GTDB): domain Bacteria; phylum Acidobacteriota; class UBA6911; order RPQK01; family JAPXNP01; genus CAVZRV01. The sequence continues at coordinate 1,039,443 of CAVZRV010000007.1, read as the reverse complement.
CGGATACAAAGCGGATACATCGTTCCGGGGAAATTGCGGAGGCTGTGTGAGCTGCAACAGAGGCCGTTTTAAACTGTTGCATTGAAAGAGGTTGGCGGAGGGGGTGGGATTCGAACCCACGGTACGGTTACCCGTACAGCGGTTTTCAAGACCGCCGCCTTAAACCACTCGGCCACCCCTCCCTGATCCTGCAGAAAATTAGCAGAGAGCACCTCGCCTCCGCAAGTCGGGAGGCCCCTCTACTGGAGAGGGCGCCCACCTTCAGATACTCTCAGTTCGTCCGAGCTTGGCCAGCGCCCGCAGGTACTCCCGCCTCATCCGGGCAATGTTGCCGATGGTGATTTCCTTGGGACAAACGGCCTCGCATTCGCCGTGGTTCGAACAGTTGCCGAAGGCCTCGAGGTCCATTTGACGGACCATTTTGAGGACCCGCCGCTCCCGCTCCGGGTGGCCCTGGGGCAAAAGGGCAAACTGGCTGATCTTGGCCGACGTGAAGAGGGCCGCGGAGGCGTTGGGACAGGCTGCGACACAGGCCCCGCATCCGATGCAGGCCGCAGCGTCCATTGCCAGTTCAGCATTCTCCCGAGGCACGGCCGTGACATTGGCGTCGGGAGCCTGGCCGGTGTTGACGGAGACGTAGCCTCCCGCCGCGATGATCCGGTCAAACGCGCTCCGGTCCACCACGAGGTCCCGGATGATCGGGAACGCCTTGGCCCGCCAGGGTTCCACCACGATGGTATCGCCGTCCTTGAAATGCCTCATGTGAAGCTGACACAAGGCCGATCCTCGTTGAGTGCCGTGTGCCTGCCCGTTGACTACCGCTCCGCACGAACCACAGATCCCCTCCCGGCAATCGCTCTCGAACTCGATCGGTTCCTGGCCCTGCGCCACAATATCCTCGTTGAGCAGATCGAGCAGCTCGAGAAAGGACATGTCGGGTGAAGCATTCTTCACGGTGTACGGGACCAGCCGCCCTTCCTGTCCGGGACCAGGCTGCCTCCAAACGCGAAGGTGAATCGTCATACTCTGCGCCATGAATTGACTCCCTACTTGTAACTCCGAGTGGTCAGCTTCACGTTCTCGAATGTCAGTTCTTCCTTGTGGAGTTCCGGATCCTTGTCCAGGCCCTTGAACTCCCAGGCCGCCACGTAAGCGAACTTCTCATCGTCCCGGAGCGCCTCACCCTCGGGTGTCTGGTACTCTTCCCTGAAGTGCCCTCCGCACGATTCCTTCCGATTCAGGGCATCCAGGGCCATCAGTTCGCCCAGTTCCAGGTAGTCTGCTACTCGGCCTGCAAACTCCAGGTACTTGTTGAGGTAGTCGGCTGATCCGGGAACATGAAGGTTCTGCCAGAACTCCTCGCGAAGGCTTCGGATTTCTCCGGCCGCCTTCCTGAGCCCTTCGGCGTTACGCCCCATTCCGACGTATTCCCACATGATGTGCCCCAGGTCGCGGTGGAACTCGCGCGGCGACTTTTTCCCGCCCGTGGAGAGCAGCCGGTCGATGCGGCCCCGCACCTCTTCCACCGTCGAACGGAACTCAGGGGAATCGGCCTTGACCGCCGGCAGGCTGGCCGAAGCGAGGTAGCCGGCAATCGTGATGGGAATGACGAAGTAGCCGTCGGCGAGGCCCTGCATCAGGGCACTGGCTCCAAGCCGGTTCGCCCCGTGATCCGAGAAGTTGGCCTCTCCCAGAACGAACAGTCCGGGCACGCTGCTCATCAGGTTGTAGTCAACCCAGAGACCGCCCATGGTGTAGTGCACGGCAGGGTAGATCCGCATCGGAGTCTGGTAGGGATCCTCGCCGGTAATGCGCTCGTACATGTCGAACAGATTGCCGTACTTGTCCTTGATGTAGCCGGCGCCTTCCCGCGCGATGGCATCGGCGAAATCCAGGTAAACCGCCAATCCGGTGGAACCGACCCCCTGTCCTTCGTCGCAGGACTGTTTTGCCGCACGGGACGCGACATCGCGGGGCACCAGGTTTCCGAAACTCGGGTAACGCCGCTCCAGGTAGTAGTCTCGCTCCCCTTCCGGGATGTCGCGGGGCGGACGTTTGTCCCCTTTCGTCTTCGGCACCCAGACTCGCCCGTCGTTTCTCAGGCTCTCACTCATCAGCGTGAGCTTGGACTGGTAGTGTCCCGAGACCGGAATGCAGGTCGGGTGGATCTGGGTGAAGCAGGGGTTGGCAAAGAAGGCTCCGCGCCGGTGGCAACGCCAGACGGCGGTTGCGTTGGAATTCATGGCATTGGTCGACAGGTAGTAGGTATTTCCGTAGCCACCGGTCGCCAGGACGACCGCCTCCGCCTCATACGCCTCGATTTCGCCGGTGATCAGGTTTCGAACAACGATACCCCGGGCCTTTCCGTCCACCAGCACCAGGTCCAGCATTTCCCGCCGCGGGTAGATCTGAACCTTGCCGCGCTCGACCTGGCGCATCAACGCACTGTAGGCGCCCAGGAGAAGCTGCTGGCCCGTCTGGCCCCGTGCGTAGAAGGTCCGCGACACCTGAGCGCCACCGAAGGAGCGGTTGTCGAGGTACCCGCCGTACTCGCGGGCGAACGGCACCCCCTGGGCGACACACTGATCGATGATCAGATTGCTGACCTGGGCGAGCCGGTAGACGTTGGCCTCCCGGGCACGGAAGTCGCCGCCTTTGACCGTGTCGTAAAAGAGCCTCCAGACGCTGTCGTTGTCGTTGGGGTAATCCTTGGCCGCGTTGATCCCGCCCTGGGCCGCGATGCTGTGGGCACGGCGGGGAGAATCGTGAATGCAAAACGCTTGTACGTTGTAACCCAGTTCGGCCAGACTGGCCGCGGCGGACGCACCCGCCAGACCGGTACCGACCACGATGATGTCGAACTTCCGCTTGTTGGCCGGGTTCACCAGCTTCAGGTTGGCCTTGTGATGATCCCACTTTTCGCTGATGGGCCCTGCGGGAATTTTGGAATCGAGCTTCATATCGCCGAACCTCCAAAGAAGAACCAGACCGGAATCACCAGGAACCCGACGCCGAGCACAACCGCAGCGACCAGGCCCAGCCCGTAGACCACCGGGGTCAAGCGGGGATGATAGCCGCCGAGCGACTGAATCGCACTCCAAAAGCCATGGCGGAGGTGAAATCCGAGGAACGCCATCGAAACGACGTAGTAGAGGGAATAGAGCGGATTCTGGAACGACTCCACGACCAGGCGGTAGAGATCACGCACCTGCTGCCCGTCGATCGTCGTGACGTAGCCCTCACTGATCCCCGGACCGTACTTGAAGGTGACCAGATGGACGATCGTGAAGGCCAGCAGGAGCAGACCCGTCCAGATCATGGTCTTGGAAGAGATCGTCATGCGACTCGGGCCACCCCGACTTTCCGACTTGACGTATCGGTTGGTCCGCGCCTGCCAGTTCCCCCAGGTCACGGTGATTGCGGTGTACATGTGAACGAGAAAGAGTGCGGCCAGGATGCCTTCGACCACGTAAAGGGCCGGCCCGAGGCTGATCAGTTTGTGAGAGTACTGGTTGAAGGCATCCGCTCCGACGAAGAGGAGGAGATTGCCCGCCAGGTGAACGCACACAAATCCGAACAGACAGAGGCCGGTCAGTGCCAGAAGGAACTTCCTGGCGAGCGTCGACCAGAACGCGGATTCGCTAGTTGCCATCTTCCAGATCTCCAAATCTACTTGTTTTTGGTTAGATCCCCTTCATACCACGATAATCGGTCGGCTGCTACCAGATCCGCTGATCCTTTTTCAGCGGGAACTCAGCTGGTCAGGAATCGGGCCCGGTGCCCCCTGCCGAACCCCTTTTCCGGGCCAGGATCATCGTCCAGGGGATGGGTCTGCGCACACTGAGCACGTCGAACCGGCGGGCGATGAGGCGTTCGAATCGGCGACTCGACCAGTGCTGCAGGTGTCCGGGAGTGTTGCCCAAATCCCTGAGGTAACTGAGTCGAGCGACGTTCAACACTCGCCACAGGGGTTCCCGCGGAACACTGACCAGAATGTGGCCACCGGCCACCCGGTCAATCTCGGCAAGCGCTGTCTCCGGATCATCGAGATGCTCAAGGACCTCGGCGCCGACGACGAGATCGAAATGCGCTCGGGGGAAGCCCAATTGGTACGCCGACTGGGCGGCAAAGTGGAGATTCTCCGGGGAACGGGACGATGTCGTAAAAAGCCCGGGTGACAAGTCTATTCCGGCTATCTGAGCGCCGGGAAGCCAGTCTGAAAGAACCTGTCCCAGATATCCCTCACCACAGCCCACCTCCAGGACTCGCACAGGATCAAGGCAGCTAATCAGTTCGTGAAATGCCGCAAGGTAGTTCTGAAGCATCCACCGGGCCAGCGGATTGCGCGATTCATACTTGTTGTAGACGTTGCCCAGTACGATTCCGTCCGCTTGAGTCATTACCCTTCCAGTTGCCGTTCCCTTTCCTGCACCTGCACCTCCTCGAGAATCCGCCGGTTGGTCGCGATGAGGTCGGACAGCAGTCCCGCAATCCCCAACTGCACGCCCATAATCAGCAGAACGGCGGCGAGAATCAGCGATTGGATTTTTCCGTCTCCCTGCCCGACCAGGTAGTAGTAGAGGAAACGCATCCCGATCAGAAAACCGGTTCCGAATACCGCTCCGCCGACACTGACGAAGAACCTCAGCGGCTTGTAGAGGACAAAAATCCGCAGCATGGTGAAGACCGACCGCTGAATGTAGGACGGGATGTTGCTGATCAGCCGGGACTCACGAAGCGGCGCGTTGGTCCGGATCGGGACCGAGACTACTTTCATGTTCGAAAGCCCGGCCTGAATCAGGGTTTCCAGAGTGTAGGTGTACTGGGTGAATACATTGAGGCGCAGCGCGGCATGCCGGGTAAATGCCCTGAAGCCACTGGTCGCATCGAGGACCGTGGTATTCGAAACCTGGCGGACGATGCGGCTGCCTATTCGCTGGAGAAACTTTTTGAGCGTGGAGAAATGGGCGATCTCTTCTATCGGCCTCGCCCCCACCACCATGTCGGCCCGCTGTTCGATGATCGGCTCGACCAACCGGACGATATCGGCTCCAACATATTGATTGTCACCGTCGGTGTTGACGATTACGTCCGCCGCGCGCTTGAGGCAGGCGTCCAACCCCGACCGGAAGGCCTCGGCCAAGCCGAGATGAGTGCTGAGCCGAATGACGTGGTGGACTCCACACTGTCGAGCCACTTCACTCGTTCCGTCGGTGCTCCCGTCATCAACGATCAGGTATTCCACTGTGTCGAAACCCGGGACAACGCGGGGAAGGTCAGCCACCGTCCGGGGCAGTGTCTGGGCTTCGTTGCGACAGGGAATCTGAATGATCAGCTTCATTGCTCAGCCAACCCCTCTTCCTTGCGGCCGGCCGGCCAGGGCTCGAGGCGCCGGCTGATTTCGTCACCGAACTGCTGCATGAGGGCCATCTTCCGTTCGTGTGGGAGAAAGGACGAACGCACTCCCTGGATGAGAATCCGGCTCAAATCATCGGCTGTCAAGGAAAACGTCTGGATCGCCTTGCGCAGCTCAAGAGAGAGCCGGGTTTCGAATAAGCCTGGATCGTCGGTGTTGAGGCTGATCGGAACTCCCCTCTTCATCAGAAGAGGCAGGGGATGGTCTCCCAGCAGCGGCCAGGATCGAGTACGCACGTTGCTGGTCAAGCAGACATCCAGCCCTACCGCTCGAAGACGAAGGTATTCCATCAGCTTCGGATCCCTGGCCGCCTGGATGCCGTGGCCGATCCGGTTGGCTCCCAGTACCTGGAGCGCCTCCCAGACCTCCTTCGGCCCACCAGTCTCGCCAGCATGAACATGGACATACAATTGATGAGCCCGACTCCAGGCAAACACCTCCTCGAACTCCGAAGCGGGCAGGGAAATCTCGTCTCCACCAAGACCGACAGCCACCACACCGCGCTCCCTGAACTCCGAAGCCAGTTCCGCCGTGCGCTCCGCCGATTCCCGCCCGAACTGACGCACGCAGTCGAGAATCCACCGGATCGGACAGCCACTTTCCTTTTCGAATCGAGCCGATTCTTCCACCAGGGCAGACAGGATCTCTCGTCCGTCGAATCCGAATTTCCAGGGGATCGAAGGCGTAAACAGGACTTCGGCATAGCGGATGTTCTCCGCCAAGAAGTAGGCTTCCAGATCTTTCAACAGCAACAGGTAGTCTTCCAGCGACCGCAGGTGGAGGCAGACTGTCTTGTAGGCAGCGAGGAACCCCGGAAAGTCCTTGAACTGGTACACCGCCTCCGCCGGGTTGGCCAAACCCGCATCCAAAAGAGCAGCAGCGTACTTTGCCGCGAACCCACCCATTCGATCCCGGCTGACCGACCCTTCCAGGTGCAGGTGCAGTTCAGCCTTGGGAAGAGCAATGAGCAGCTGGTCCAGCACCCTGTTCATGGCAATCGGCTCGCTCAGGCGAGCAACTGGAGTTCCTTCAAATAGTTGATGGTGCTCTCGGAAATGAAATTCTCGTAGGTTTTCAGTTCTTTACCGGAAGGCGTCCGCCGTCGCATCTCGTCCCACACCATGGGCGACACGAAGATCAGGTCGGCTTCCTCGACAATGTGCTGAATCAGGTCCTCACGATCAATCGGGGCGATCCAGAACCGCTTCGTCGTCGACGGGTGATAGAGGTTCATGAAGATGTCCCAGGACGCATGCATCGTCTTCTCGTCTTTGATGACGATCGCGATGTTGTGGTTCCGGGCGGCCTCGAGTATCTCCGTGTAGATCTCGTGACTGGGCTTGATTTCGACGAACTCCTTTCCCAACTCCTCAGCGAGGGCCCGGACCTCCCCCATGTGGTAGCTGGTAGTGAGCAGATAGTCGGCCTCTTCGAGTTCCTGTCGTGACTCCTGCTCTCGACCCAGCGTGACCGCGGAAACATCGGCCGCCAGGCGCATCCGGAGTTCCCGAGAGAAAATATAGGCCTCTTCCTCGTGGTCAACGACTCCGAGCTTCAGGGTCCGCAGATTCGTCCCGGTGGAGTAACTGAGAAAGATTCGGGCAAATCGCTCTTGGGACATGCCCAACCCCCGGGCTTTCTCGGAAACCTCCCGAAGCAGCCGGAAGATCGCGTGCCGGCGCATCTGCTCGTAGGTATCCTCGCCGCTGCGCTTCTTGAGGAAGGCCCCACTCCCCTTGACGAGTTCGACGTAGCCTTCCTGCGAGAGTTGCAAATAGACCCTGCGAATCGTCTTGTAGTTGACCTCGAGGGCTTCGGCGAGTTCCCGAATCGACGGCAGCCGGTCTCCCCCTTTCACTTTCCCGCAGTAGATTGCGGAAAGGAGTTGCCCCTTGATCTGCTCGTAGAAATCGAGTTTGACGTTCTTGTCGAGGTTAAATCGAATCATCGGGACGAATCACCGAGAGTCCATGCATGTAGCTGCGGAGTGCCTCGGGTATCACCACGCTGCCGTCGGCCTGCTGATAGTTCTCGACAATGGCAACCCAGGTGCGCCCGACCGCCAGTCCAGAGCCGTTGAGCGTGTGGGCCAACCGCGTCCGCTTACCTTCGCGGGGCTTGTAGCGAATATTCGCCCGCCGGGCCTGGAAATCTTCGAAGTTGCTGCAGGAAGAGATTTCCCGGTAACTATTCTGACTCGGAATCCACACTTCCAGGTCGTAGGTCTTGGCGGAGGTAAAACTCATGTCCCCGGTCGACAACGTAACCGTCCGGAAGGGCAGTTCAAGTCGTCGCAAGATGTCTTCGGCGTCGGCCGTCAGTTTCTCGAGTTCCCGGTAGGACTGCTCAGGAGTCGTGAACTTCACCAGTTCCACTTTGTTGAACTGGTGCTGTCGGATCAGCCCCCGCGTGTCCCGCCCGTAGGAACCCGCTTCACTGCGGAAGCAGGGAGTGAACGCCGTGTAGTAGAGCGGGAGATCATCTTCGTCAAGAATGTCGCCGGCGTGCAGATTCGTGACCGGGACCTCCGCAGTCGGAACCAGAAAATAGTCCGTCCCCTGGACCTTGAACAGATCGGCCTCAAACTTGGGCAGATTTCCGGTCCCGAAGAAACTCGCACTATTGGCCATAAACGGAGGCAAGACCTCACGGTAGCCGTGTTCCCGGGTGTGGATGTCGAGCATGAAGTTGATCAGCGCTCGCTCGAGAAGGGCACCGGCACCGGAGTAGACCGCGAACCGAGCCCCGGCAATTTTGGTGGCACGCTCCATGTCGAGAACCCCGAGCCGGGTTCCCAAGTCAACATGGTCCAGCACCGGGAAATCAAACTTCCTCGGTGTCCCTGCCGTGCGCTCCACCCGGTTGGATTGGTCGTCAACTCCCACGGGCACCGATTGGTCCGGCAGGTTCGGGATCGTAGACAGGAAGGTCTGCACTTCGCTTTCGAGCGCCGTCAGCCCTTCTTCCAGGCGCTTGATTTCCGTCGAAACCTCGCGCATTTCGGTGATCTTCGCGGTGGCATCGCCACCGGACTTCTTCACCGACGCGATTTCCTCACTGGTGCGGTTGCGCAATGCACGCAATTCTTCAACCTTCGTCCGAATCTCCCGCTCCCGCTCATCGAGGGCCAAAAATCCGGCAACGTCCAGCTCGAATCGCTTTCGTGCGAGGCGCTCCCTCACCAGGTCCAGGTTTTCTCGGATGAAAATCCGATTTAGCATATAATTACTCCACCAATGACAGGATCTCAGCCCTCTGTGACAGCCGTTTCAGCAGGGCTCGATCATAGCACGACAGCCCGGAACGCTTCACAGTCGCGGGTGCATCACCTTGACAATCAATACTTTCGATCTTATATTCCATCGCCGTTAGAATGTGTATCTGGAGGGTACAATGCCTCTATACGAATATTGTTGTGTTGATTGTGACCGGACTGTTGAAGTCCTTCAGAGAGTATCGGATCCCGATCCCGTCGCTTGTTCCTACTGTGGGGGGAAACTGGAGCGCCAGTTGTCGGCGCCGGCTATTCGATTCAAGGGCGCCGGCTGGTACGTGAACGACTACGGAAAATCGAAGTCCAACGGATCGTCCAGCAACTCTTCCGCGAAGGAAACGCCCGCTCCGACCACCTCCGAGAGTGTGTCGAAGTCTACGTCGAGTAGCGAAACCAAGAGTTGAGGCGCCGTGAAAGTTTTGATGCTCGGCTCCGGTGGGCGTGAGCACACCTTGGCCTGGAAGCTGAAACAGAGTCCCAAGGTCTCTGAAATCATTTGCGCTCCCGGCAATCCGGGCTGCGCACTGCTGGGCCGCAATGTCTCCGTAAGCCTGGGGAAATTGGACGAGGTTGTTTCGCTGGCCCGTAATGTGTCGGCTGACCTGACCGTGGTCGGCCCGGAAGCTCCCCTGGTGGACGGAATCGTTGACCGTTTTCGTGGGGAAGGACTGCGCATTGCCGGTCCGACGGCCGCTGCTGCGCAACTGGAGGGGAGCAAGGTCTTTTCCAAGCAGTTTCTACAGGACCAGAACATCCCGACGGCCCGGTTTGCGGTCTTCGAATCGGCGAATGCTGCCGAGTCTGCCCTGAAAGCGGGGCAGTTTGAATTCCCCACCGTCATTAAGGCGGATGGCCTTGCCGCCGGCAAGGGGGTCCTGATTTGTGAAGGACTGGAACCGGCGCTGGATGCCGTGCGCTCAACCATGCGCAGCCACGACTTCGGTTCCGCAGGTGACCGCATCGTTATCGAGGAGTTCCTCACTGGCGAGGAAACGTCGTTCATGGTGTTCACCGACGGCGAACACATCCTCCCGATGGTCCCTTCGCAGGACCACAAGGCTGCCTACGAAGGCGACCGCGGGCCCAACACTGGAGGGATGGGTGCCTACTCGGTTGATTTCCTGCTTGACGACCAGTTACGTTCGCGCATCATGAGCACGATCATCGAACCCACGCTCCGCGGCATGTCCGAACGGGGAACTCCATTCCAGGGGATCCTTTACGCCGGGCTGATGTTGACGGCCGACGGTCCCAAGGTGCTCGAGTTCAACGTCCGTTTCGGTGATCCTGAGACACAGGCCGTAGTGCCCCGGCTCGACTCCGACCTGTTCGAACTCTTCTGGGCGCTGGCTGAAGGGGATTTGTCCGGGAGTGAGGTGGCCTGGAAGAAAGACGCCGCCGTCTGCGTTGTGGTCGCATCCAAGGGCTACCCGGGTCCCTACTCCAAAGGTTACGAGATCTCCGGCATTCCGATGGCGGAAGAGGATTCGCAGACAATCGTTTTTCACGCAGGAACCGCTCTTCAGAACGGCAACATCGTCACCGGCGGCGGGCGGGTCCTGGGCGTTACTTCCCTGGGCCCTGATTTGGAATCGGCGATCATCCGGGTCTATGAAGGGGTCAACAAGATTCACTTCCAGGACATGTACTACCGGCGTGATATCGCCGCCAAAGGGCTGAAAAGACTGGGTATCGGCTAAGGAAAGAGAGTTTTATGGAAAATCCAAAAGTAAGCATCCTGATGGGCAGTCGCTCTGACGCCGAAGTCATGCGAGCGGCCGCAGCAATTCTCGATGAATTTGGTGTCGGCTACGAAATGAGAGTCCTGTCGGCTCATCGGACGCCGCACGACACCGTTGAGTACATAAAGAGTGCGGAGGAGCGTGGAGTCGAGGTCCTGGTTGCGGGTGCGGGGTTTGCCGCCCACCTTGCGGGGACCCTGGCCGCTCATTCCATTCTTCCCGTCATCGGAGTTCCGATCGACTCCTCTCCCCTGAAGGGCGTTGATGCCCTCTACTCAACCGTGCAGATGCCGGGCGGTATTCCGGTGGCGACCATGACAATCGGCAGGTCAGGTGCCAAGAATGCCGGCCTCTTCGCAGTCCAGATCCTGAGCAGAAAAGACCCCGAACTGGTCACGAAACTTCGCGCCTACAGGGACAAGATGCGGGCGGACATCCTCGCAACCAAACTGGATTAAGGCCCGGGTCAGCCCGGCCTCTCCCACCTCGCGAGAAATCATTCAAAGAGTGCTAGTCGCCAGGAGGGTTCCGACCATGGCAATCGGTCGGGGTTCAGTGGATTCCACTCTCACTGGAAGCCGGCAAAGGTCCAGATCCGTAGCGGAGTCCCTTCTTTTCGATAAGAGTAAAACCGGTCGTTTCGGCACGCACAACAGATACCGGGATCAATCCACGAAGGGATGCCGACCTCTTCGACCTGCCTTCGGGCCACCGCGGCAAGGTCGAGGCGGCGCCCGTCCGAGATCGCGCTGCGCTCATATCCTTCCGCTTCGAATGCAGCCAGGACTTCCTCCCCTACTTCATAGCAGCAGGAACGGATACACGGCCCGATGCCAACCCTGACCTCGTCCGGATCGGCGCCTGAAGACTCCATCAACGCACGCAACCCTCGCGACACAATGCGGGCCCGCAATCCCCGCCAACCGGCGTGAAACAGGGCAACCACCCGCCGGTTCGGCGCAACGGCAATCACCGGGACACAGTCTGCTGTTCGCAGTACCGGTACGAGTCCGGGAACAAGAGCGACCACGCCATCCGCCTTGCCCAATCGCTGGGGCCATGCCCGCCATTGATCCTGACGAGCGACGACGAGGACCTGATTCGAATGGACCTGGTTCAGCAGACCGATCCGGGAAGCACCAATCCCGAGCGCGGCCAGCAACTGAACATTCCGCTCTTCTGCCTCGTCCAAACTGGTGACTCCTGGTTGGCGAGCGATAAATCCGTGGATAAAATCAGGAATCTGCTCGAGTTCCGGGAGATTGTGGTAGAAGGAATGGCAACCATCTTCATTCTCAAGCATCAATTTGAGCGAGGTTAACACAACGTGGTCATCGGACTTGGCATCGACATCGTCGAAGTAAGCCGCATCCGTAAGGCTCTCGAGAACGGGGATGCCCTGGCTCGGCGGGTATTCACGGAACGGGAACTGCAATACTGTGTTGCGCGCAAGAATCGCTATCAACACTTTGCAGGGAGGTTCGCCGCCAAAGAAGCCGCCCTGAAAGCACTCGGAACCGGTTGGCAGGAAGGCATTCGCTGGCAGGACGTGGAAGTGGTTTCCGGAGAAAAGGGCAGGCCGGAACTGAACTTCTACGGCCGAGCCGAGGAGATCCTCAAGGAAATGAAGGGGATCTCCGCTCATTTGACCATCACCCACGCCGCCGAGTATGCCGTCGCCGCCGTCGTCATCGAGGCCTAGGTTGGGCCTGCCCGGATCACGAAGGCAGCTGGCGTGTCGGGGAGCTTCGCGGTCTGTTTGCCGAAGAGGCTAAAGTTAAGTTCCAGATCTGCCGATAGGGCCAGTTGGGGAGCCCCGGACTGGAGCAGACTGCATGAGATGTCAGAGATGCCCGAACTGCTCGTTCAACCAGGAAGAGCCAACCGAGGAATGTCCTCGTTGCGGCATTGTTTTCGCCAAGTTCCACGCCCGCCACGCCGTTGAAGTCGGCGGTCCGCCAATCCCTCCGCCCGAGCAGGACCCGGTTTCCCGAACCGGCTGGATTCGGCCGGTGCTGCGGATGGCCCGGTGGTTCATGCTGATCGTCTCGGCCATGACCCTTTATCTGATTTTGAGTCCGGCTCCCGCGCCGGTCATAGCGGTCAGTCCTGAAGCTCACCAAAGCGCGAAACGTAAGATCGCCCAGATGGAGCGTTACGTCCGGGCCGGGCGCGCCCGGAAGGTCGACCTCGATCAGGCCGAACTCAATGCCTGGCTGCACTCCAACCTGCAACTCCCGTCAGCCGGAGAAAGTGAAGAAGGTCAGGTCTCTCAGGCCGGTCTTCCCGGCTCCTCCGATCCGGGAGGTGACCTCTCCTCCGGAGAAATTGCCCAGCTGCAATCGACAGTCACCGATGTACGAGTGGCCCTGATCGGAGAGCAGGTCCGAACCTACCTCAAGTTTCAGCTCTACGGTAAAGAGATGAGCTTTGAACTCCAGGGAAGGCTTTCCGCTCGCGACGGCTACCTTCACCTGGAGCCCACCGCTGGCAAGTTGGGGTCCTTTCCGATTCCGGCGATCAGCTTGTCCACTGCCGCCTCCCGGCTGTTCGAATCCCCGGAGAACCGGGAGAACTTCCGGCTCCCCGACTACATCTCTGACGTAGCCGTCCAGGGCGGAAAGCTGCTGGTACAGTGCGCATCCAGGGCACAGCGCTGATCAGACGGGGCGATCTTTCAGGTACAGGGGAGTGAAGCGGTAGGTTTCGTCGCGCCAGGAAAGCATGTTGATCTTCCGCAGGCTGGCCTTGATCACCTCAGTATTGTCGAGCGATTCCTTGAGCAGATCGAACATGATTTTCGGGCGACCGTAGAATCGCATGTAGGCATACCGCTGCATGCGCAACAGGCGGTCACCGCTGACGTGGTTGCGACGGAAAGCAACCTGGTCGCTGGTCAGTGTGTCCCAGTTGATCTCGCGCAGTTCCAACAGGCCCTTATGGATCAGGTCGTCGAAGATCCGGGTTCCCGGAATCGGGATGACGATATTGAAATTCGCCTTTCGCAGAGGGAGCGCGCAGGCAAAATCGATCGTCTCCCGGATTTCCTCTTCGGTCTCGTCGAGGAATCCGATCATGAAATAGCCGGTCAGCTGAATCCCGCTGCAGCCCGAAATCATGGCCGCCTTCTCTCGGATCCTCTCGACCGTAACCCGCTTGTCGATCAGTTTCTGGACCCGTGCCGAGCCCGACTCGACCCCGACCGCCAGGGCCTCACAACCGGCGGCCTCCATCAACTGGAGCATTTCGGGATAGAGGGAGTCAATCCGAACCCCGTTCGGGCAATCCCACTTCAGATTGAGACCGGCGTCGATCAGTGCTTCGCACAGCTCAAAGACGTACTTCTTGTTCAGCGTAAATTCATCGTCGAGGATGCTGAACCGCCCCACGCCGTAGCGCGACTTCAACAGCCTCAGTTCCTCGATGACGTGCTCGGGGCTGCGATGCCGCAACTTCTTCCCGGAGAGTTGCGGGGCGTTACAGTAGGTGCAGGGATAGGGACAGCCCCGGGTGGTGACCATGGGGTAATACTCTTCCCAGATAAAGCTGGGGTACGTCTCGGGCCGAACCAGATCCCACGCCGGAATTCCGAACCGGTCCAGATCGAGCCCGAAGCTGGGAGGATTGACCACGATGCGGTCTTCGCTTCGATTCTTCCAGACCAGTCCCGGAATCGTCTCAAGAATCGAATCCGGGATCCGCGCGCCGTCGTTCTGGAAGGCGTCGAGAAGGGTTGGGAGTCCCTCTTCAGCCTCCGATTGCCAGGCGAAATCAAGGGTGGAGATATCGCCTAGAAAGAATTCCGGAAGGGCCGAGGGATGGGGGCCTCCTGCAAGTGTCAGCGTCTCCGGTCTAATTGCCTTGACGATCTCCGAGTGGTAGCGCACGTAGTTGTGATCGCGGCTGTAACACCGGAATCCGACAACATCAAAGTCTCCTTCTTGAACAAACCGGCTGAAATCGGTGAAGGTGAACTTCTCTTTCGGGCAATCGAGCAGGGTGACATCGTACCCCTGGGAGCGCAGGGCAGTCCCCAGGTAAAGAATCCCCAGATCGGGCGCGATCTGGAAGTTCTTTCCTTCACGAATCGGTAGTACGAGTAAGATTTTCAAAGCCATGCTCGTCGAGGAAATTTCCCACAATTCATCATACCGGACGGCTCCGGGTCAAGGGGAGCCTGGGATCTCAGTAAGCAAACTGCATTCGCGTGATGATGGCATGCTCCCGGTCAACCGGTCGCAGGAACGGGACAAAGCCGGTGGTTTCGTAGTCGAAAAGCAGCCGGACCTCCCGGCTGAGGTACCAGTTCAGACCCGCGCCGAACCCGGTCGCCCGCCGGGCGGACAGCCGTTCATCGGCAAAATCCGGGAAGATATCGCTGTCAAGGTTGAGCCTTCCGGCGCGGAGGACGAGCTCAAAGGCTCCGAATTTTCCCGACCCCGGTTCAAAATCGGAGGCAGGGTCCACTCCCCCGTAGGAAGCCGCTTCTCCCGTCAGAACCAGACTTCCCGTCACCTGCCACGCAGAGTTTCGTGCCGCCAGCATCCTCTGGCCCAGCGCCATCTCCTGCGAGGAGGCGGCCCACTCTGCTATGACTCCAAAGGGTCCCTGATAGTAGTAAGCCTGCGGGACGACTCTCCAACTGGTTCCGTTCGCGATCGTGTCAGGCGCAAATTTGAAGAAAGGCTGCAAGGTGGTGGTCTGGTAAATCCGGGCAAGGCCCAGGTGCTGACCATAGGAGCCCGCGATTCCGATACCCAAACCCCGCGCCAACGTTCCGTTTCGGAAGGGCAGAGTGAAAACCCTCGCCACGAGGTCCTTCTTCTCGTCAAAGTCCTGGAACAGGTTGGACCCGTCCGGCGCCCCGTTGAAAAGGCCGAGGTTGAAATCGACCCGCTTGTCCAGAAGGCTGGCCTGAAGCATCACCCCCACGTCGCGGTTGGGCAGTAACTCCGAGGGGAGTCCCCGCTCCGCAAGTCCCAAAGCGGTGGCGGACTGAAGCCTCTCGAGGCCGAGCGGCGACTTCATTTTTCCTGCCCGCAGTTGAAGATAGGGCGTAAGTGTCCAGCTCAGGTAGGCATCGTAGAGAGAGGCGGAAGCACCTGCGAAATCGGGAGTCAGGCGAAATCCGAACTTGCCGGCCTTCAGGATCAGGTTCGGCCGGGCCCGCCTGATCAGAAGAGTATCACCGCCGATAACAGTCCTGCCGGACAGGAAGTTTCGGGCATCCACCTGAAATCCGCCGGAGATCTGGAGGCTGAAGTCCCGTTTGGGAGTTTCCACCTGCAAGCCCCGGCTGTCGAGATCGACCTTCGGCTGAGGCGGCTTCTCCGCAAGATCCAATTGTGCCCGCTCCTTGCGAAGTTGCTGGACTTCCGCCAGAAGGTCCTGCAGTTGAGCTTCCACCCGGGCAATCCGTTGATCGAGCTGTTGGAAGCGGTCCTGAGCAGAGAGATCAACGTCCAGGGCAACTGCAACGGCCACCAGCAGGGCGACCGAAACGAAAATACGGCAACGTGTGGAACCTGTCATCACGAACCCCCGTTAATCGAATGCCTTCCACAAACCCCGCAGGGCAGGGCCTCCTGAAAAAGAAGTCGGGTAGGACGTTACAACTGCGATGGAGTCCCGGTCCTCGAGTCCGGGATTCCTACCCGCCTTTCCTCCACCGGGATCACCAGAACCGGCCGGTCCGCCCCCCGGATCACCTGTCGAGTCACGTCCTCGCCCGGGAAGAACCGGCTTCTGGGCAGATGTCCGCCAACCACGATCAAGTCGCTTTCGGAACGATGCGCTTCCTCGAGAATCGCAGGAGCGGCCGAGTCAGCTTCACGGAAACGCAGGGAAACTTCGAGGTCCAACGAGCGCAGGGTCGCCGCTGCGCGATCGAGGTGAGCCCGGGAGAGGTCACTGGACGGGGACTCGGGAGTCGTAATGTGCAGCAACTCGACCGGAACCGCAAGCCGCCGGGCCAGCCTTCCCCCGCCCATCACGTCGTGCTTGCCCGGCTCTCCGCCCCGCGTGCAGATCATCATCCGACGGATCCGGGTGAACTCCCCGTTTACCACCAGGATTGGGAACTCTCCCATTCGCAGCAGGCAATCGATCAGCTCCAGCGTCTCACCGGGCAGGGTCTTCGATCCGCCTCGGTCCGGGACGACCAGAACCACGATGTCGTATAGGGAGTGCTCCAGTTCCGCGAGAACTCCCTCCAAGTGACCGCCCTTTCGGGAAGTGGTTTCCATTTCTCCACCAGCTTGCTGCTCCGATCCTGTCGCCGGCGGTTCCGACTCGGTTGCGGCATCCGGTCTGCCCGTCGAGAGACAAGTGCCGGTCCCTTCCAGCTTCTCGATTGTCCACCGGACGAAGGGAGGAGCCTGGGTACAACTCTGTCCGGGAGGGGCCACGACGAGCACCCGCAAGGGGGGCGCCTTAAGGACATGAAATCCCTTGACGATAGCGTACGGGGTAGCCCCGACTCCCACATCGGAGGCTCCCTGAAGGGCGTCCACGAGCAGCCCATCCTCCCCAAACGGGGGGGGAGGGGAGATCTGCCGAGTCCCTCTCAGCCTGGGGAGCCGGAGCCGGAGCTTCCGCGTCGACCCGGTGAAGGACTCTTCGATCAGTTCCGCCCGTCCCAGGCAGATTTCACTTGCCGGCGGAGGTTGCTCGAAAAGTGCGACCTGCTCGGGTCGGATCAGGAGCTGAACCCGCGTGTTCTCGTCCGGTGCCATCTCTGCAGTCAGGGGTAACACGAGGCGCCCGAAGTGAGCCTTTCCCTCACGGATTTTTCCCACCACCACGGTGCCGCCACCGAGAAAGGTTGCGACAAAGGAGGTCCGGGGACGCAGGTAAAGCTCCTCTCCCGGCCCGAGTTCAAGAAGGCGCCCCTTCTCGATAACCCCGATTCGATCCGCCAGTTCGAAAGCCTCCTCCTGGTCGTGGGTCACCATGATCGTCGTGACCCGGAGTTTCTGCTGAATCTGTTTGAGGTTACGCCGGAGTTGGCTCCGGATCTTGACGTCGAGGGCGCCGAATGGCTCGTCGAGCAACAGAACCTTGGGCTGGTAGGCCAGGGCTCGGGCCAGCGCGACCCTCTGCTGCTGGCCCCCCGACAACTGGCTCGGCAACCGGTCGCCCAACCCGGAGAGGCCGACGAGATCGAGCAGCTCCTGCCTGCGGCGGGTTCGTTCCGCCTTGGAACTCTTTCTCAGCTTGAGTCCGAATTCAATGTTCTCGGCGACCGTCATGTGCCGGAAGATCGAATAGTTCTGGAAGACCAGCCCGATATCTCTCTCCTGGGGTGTCAGCAAGGTGACGTCACGATCGTGGAGCAGGACCCTTCCGCGATCTGCCGGTGTCAGGCCCGCGATGATCCTGAGTATTGTGCTCTTTCCGCTGCCGCTTGCTCCCAGGAGGACGAAGAACTCTCCATCGGCGATTTCGAGACTGAAATCGTCCACGATGACATGGCCTCCGAAACTCTTGCTGATGTGATCGAGAACAATTGACATACCGTGTCCCTGCAGGCGGGCTCCTGGCCCGGCCGTTAATCCGCCTTTTCTCTCGAGCGCTTTAGAAATTCCATTCCGATCAGGATCCCGAACGAAATCATCGCCAGCAGCAACGCAATCGCGTAGGCCCCGACATAGTTCCGGTCATCCAGTGAACGGAAAATGTAGAGCGTCGAGGTCTCCGTCAGTCCGCTCACGCCACCGCTGACCACGAGAACGGCCCCGAATTCTCCGAACGACCGCGCCAACGTGAGCGAAATCCCGTAGAGCAGTCCCCATCGAAGGGACGGAAAGGTCACCGACCAGAAGGTCCTCCACGAGCTCGCCCCCATCGTATAGGCAGCCAGTTCCTGCTCGACCCCAATCTGGTTCAGGACCGGCATGACTTCTCGAACGACGAAGGGAAGGCTGACAAAGGTCGTGGCCAGTAACATACCGGGCCAGGCAAAGACCAGCTTCAGTCCGATTGCTTCCGTCCAGGGACTGAACCACCCGTCTCGTCCAAAGAGAAGAATCAACATCAAACCGGCGATCACCGGAGAAACGGCAAACGGGAGATCGACCAGCCCATTGAGATAGCGTCTTCCAGGAAAGTTATCCCGGACCAGAACCCAGGCGATTCCAAGCCCGAAAACGGTGTTCAGCACCGTTGCCCCCAAACCCAGGAGCAACGAGAGCCGAATGGCATTGACGGCCTCCGGATTGGTGACCTGGGCCCAGAAGACCCCGAGTCCCTCGCGCAGAGCACCGAAGATCACTGCGGTCATGGGTCCCAGGAGGAGCACTCCAGCGTAGCCCGCAACCAGAAGCACCAGGCACCACTCCCATAAGCGGTTCTTTCGCAAGGCCCGCCCGCCCTGCGGAGCGTCAATGGGGCGCCCGTCACGACCGGCCATGTCGGATATCCCTCTTTCGCTGCATCCAGTCCACGACCACGATGAGGCTGAACGAGAGTGCCAGAATCAGGATAGACATGGCACTGGCAGCCCGCTGGTTGTCAAACTCGATTTGCCCGTAGATATGCACCGGAGCCGTCAGGGTCTGGCCCGGAATGTTCCCCGCCACGATGACCACCGATCCGAACTCGCCCAGCGCTCGAGAAAAGGTCAAGAGAGCTCCGGTCAAGACCGCGGGAAGAATCGTCGGCAGGACAATCCTCCAGAAAGCAATCCACTTCGAGGCTCCCAGGGTGTACGCCGCCTCTTCCTGATCCCGTTCCAGTTCCAGCAGACCCGGCTGGACGCTCCGGATCACAAAAGGATAGGTCACCAGCAGCAGGGCCAAAACGATGCCCGGCTTGGCGAAGATCAGCTGAATTCCGTGCTGCTCGAGCCAGGCTCCAGCCAATCCCTGGGGTCCGTACAGGACGACCAGCATGAGGCCGGTCACGAGCGTCGGCACGGCAAAGGGCAGATCCACGATCGCGTTGAAGAACCGCCGCCCGGGAAATTCGATCCGCACAAGAACGTAGGCGGTCAAGGTTCCGAAAACGGTGTTGACGGCTGTGGTGGCGGCGGCCACCATCAGGGTGAGTTTCAGGGCTGACCACGCGATGGGGTTCGACAGGTCTCCCAGGAAGACTCCCACTCCTCCGGACAGACCGGTCTCCACGACGGCGCCAAGCGGCACAACGATCATCAGACCGAGGTAACTGACCGCCGCAGCCCTCAGACCCCATCTCCCCCAGGGCTGCACTCGTGTGGAAACCTGTGACGACGGCGCTACCGGTTCGCCCAGCCTGACCGGATTGCTCATTGGGCTCCGTGCATCTCAAGGTACATGCGGGTGTAGATTCCGTCCGGACCGAACAGGAGCGGGACAGCCTGTTCCCATCCGCCCAGGTAGCTCACATCCCATAGGTCCTCGACGACCGGGTAGCGCGCACTGACTTCAGCCGCAATTTCGGGATCCACCGGGCGAAGTCCGTAATCGGCGTAGGCGCGCTGTGCTTCCGGGCTCCAGAGGAACTCCAGGAAGGCCTCTGCAACATCCCGCACTCCGTGCCGGTCCGCGTAGGTATCGATGACCGCTGCCGGATTCTCGATCAGAATGGTCGAGCGTGGAATAACGTAGTCGTACTCCTGCCCGGCCTGACGTGCCACCAGCACTTCGTTCTCGTAAGTAATGGCCACATCACCGACACCCCGTTCAAAATTCGTGATCGATTCCCTGGCCCCTTTGTCCATGATGGAGACGTTCCTGAAAACGGCTTTGAGAAAATCCGCGGCGGCGCCCGGGTCGTCGGCTGGAACCCCTTCTACAAATCCCCTCCGAGCAGCGCCGAAAAGGCCGCAGATGTTCCACATCGCGCCTCCTGAGGTCCTGGGGTCGGGCGTCAGGACTGCCAGGTCCGGCTGGCGGAGGTCGGCCCAGTCTCTGATTCCTCGAGGGTTCCCCTTTCGAACCGCCAGTACGACGATCGAGGTAGAGACAATTCCTTTATTGGAACCCGATTTCCAGTCGTGTTGAATCAGCCCGGCCTCGCTGATCCGATCCACATCCGCTTCCAGAGACAGAGCGACCAGGTCCGCTTCAAATCCGCCGACCACGGCCCTCGATTGTGCTCCGCTTCCCAGGTAGGATTCTCGAAACTGGATCGACTTGCTGGTTCGCGCTTTCCAGAACTCCTGAAAGGCTGGAATGATGGCCTTGCCGTACGCTTCTCGCGGGGTGGTGTAGGCCCCTAGAACGAGCGTCGCCGAGGCCTCCTCTCTCCGGTTTGAGCCCCCGCAGGAAAGGAGGAGCCAGGCGGACAGCATGAGGCCCAGGGCAATTGCGACAGATCGGACACAACGCCAAGTCGTTGAGCGCATGGTGGTCACCTCCTCAGGATCACCCCGATGAAAGGCCGCCGGCTGATGGCAATACCCGGACGAGCCTCTCGGCGAGGAAGGGAAACCATTTTGCTGTTCTTCTCCCGCCCAGTGTGTGCGCGGGAATCCAACAGTGTCAAGAGAATCGTTCCCACCAGGCAATCGGTGGAACCTGGAAGGTCCCCCGGAAGGTGGCGTGCCTCATTGTTGCCGACCAGCCCTAGCCGTTCGCGAGAAAGCCTTTTCCCCTCAGGTGCCGGAGGATTTCTTCGACACACTCCTCCACACTCTGACTGGCCGTCTTCAGATGGATCTGGGGAGCCTCCGGCGCCTCGTAAGGAGCGGACACTCCGGTAAATTCCGCGATTTCCCCGCTCCGGGCGCGGCGATAGAGCCCCTTCGGGTCCCGGGCTTCGCAGACTTCGACGGGGGCATCGACAAAGACCTCGACAAAGTTGGCGTCTCCGACGATTTCCCGGGCGCTGGAACGATCCTCCCGATAGGGAGAAATGAAGGCGGTCAGAACGATCATCCCCGACTCGTTGAACAAAGCGGCGACTTCGGAAATCCTTCGGATGTTCTCGGTTCGGTCCGAAGCCGAAAAACCCAGGTCCCGGTTCAGCCCGACCCGGATATTGTCGCCGTCGAGAACATAGGCCGCATGCCCGTCGTGAATAAGCCGTTTTTCAAGGTTGAGTGCAATCGTGCTCTTGCCGGAACTACTCAAGCCTGTAAACCAGAGCGTCACCGGCCGCTGCCCGAGTAACTGGTGCCTCCTCTCCGGCGGAACCAGTCCCCGGTGCGGTGTAATATTCCGGCTTGCGGGGGACGCCAGGGCTCCCGATCGGGCGGCGGAGCCTCTCCCCTTGAATCGGGTGATGATTACTCCGGCTCCGACGGTTCCGTTGCCAACCGGGTCAATCACGATAAAGCTGCCGGTAGTTCGATTTCTCGAGTACTCGTCAAAGGCGATCGGCTGATAGAGTTCAAGTTCCACTCGCCCGATTTCGTTCAAACCCAGCGACTCGGCCGGTCCCCGGTGGAGTTCTTCGGGTTCGATCCGGTAGTTGAGCCGGGTAAACTGGCCGCGAATCTGTCGCGCGCAGTGCTTGATAATGTATGGCTTGCCCGGTTTGAAGGGCTCCTCGGACATCCACACCAGGATCGCCTCCAGTTCCCGGCCGACGACGGGCAGATTTTGCGGGTGCGCCAGGACGGTCCCACGGCTCACGTCGATTTCGTCCTCCAGGCTGACCGTAACCGACTGCGGGGGGAAGGCGTAACTCAGTTCGCCGTCGGGTCCGACAATCGACTTGATTCGACTGCTCCGTCCGGAGGGAAGAAGGCGCACTTCGTCCCCGACACGGAGGATCCCCGAAGCGATTCGGCCGCAGTAGCCTCGAAAGTCGGCACTCTGCCGCAGGACGTACTGGACCGGCATCCGCAGATCGACCAGGTTGCGGTCGCTACCCGTGAAGACGGTCTCCAGGTGCTCGAGGAGCGAAGGCCCGTGATACCAGGGCATTCGGGATCCCAGGGAAGTGACATTCTCCCCATCCAGTGCGCTGACTGGAATAAAAGTCAGGTCCTTGATTTCAAGCCGGGCGGCAAAATCCTGGTACTGGGTCTTGATCCCCTCGTAGACTTCGCGGTCCCAGTCAACGAGGTCCATCTTGTTGACGCAGACGACGATATGCGGGATTCCCAGGAGCGAGGCAATGAATGCGTGCCGCTTGGACTGGGTCAGCACTCCGAGCGAGGCGTCGATCAGGAGGACCGCCAGGCTTGCGGTTGACGCTCCCGTGACCATGTTCCGCGTGTACTGCTCGTGCCCCGGGCAATCGGCAACAATAAAGCGCCTCCGCGGCGTTGAAAAGTAACGGTAAGCAACGTCAATGGTGATCCCCTGCTCCCGCTCCGACTTGAGTCCGTCGGTCAAGAAAGCCAGATCGACCTGCCCGCGGCCCAGGCGGGACGAGGCCCGTTCCAGGGACTGGAGTTGGTCCTCGTAAATACTCTTGGATTCGTAGAGCAGGCGACCAATCAAGGTGCTCTTGCCGTCGTCAACGCTTCCGATGGTCACGAAACGGAGAAGGCTGGATTCGCGGTTTCGGCGCAGTAGTTCTTCTACCTGCATCAGAAGTAGCCCTCCCGTTTCTTCATCTCCATTGAACCCTCAGCGTCGTGATCGATCACTCGCGAAACCCGTTCTGACTGCCGTGCAATCATCATCTCTTCGATGATCTCCTCCACCGTCGTCGCCTCGCTGGCCACGGCCCCCGTGCAGGGGTAACAACCAAGAGTTCGGAAGCGGCAACGCAAGCGCTTGACCTCGTCCTCGGCTCGCACCATGGTCTTCTCGTAGATTGGGATCAACTGGCC
Source organism: uncultured Acidobacteriota bacterium (assembly GCA_963777605.1). GTDB lineage: Bacteria > Acidobacteriota > UBA6911 > RPQK01 > JAPXNP01 > CAVZRV01. Next base: position 1,016,302 of record CAVZRV010000007.1, on the reverse strand, counting down.
GGCCCGCTCAATAACGTCTCTTTCCTGGGCGAAATAGAGCGGTACGACGGGGATCTCTTCCTGGTGCACGTAATGCCAGATATCGAGTTCAGTCCAATTCGAAAGCGGAAAGGCCCGAATCGTCTCTCCCTGGTTGACCCTTGTGTTGTAGAGTTCCCACAGTTCAGGGCGCTGGTTCTTGGGGTCCCACTGGCCGAATGCGTCCCGAAACGAAAGCACTCGCTCCTTTGCCCTGCTCTTTTCCTCCTCACGCCGGGCACCGCCGAACGCCGCGTCGTACTGGCCGGCCCGGAGCGCATCGAGAAGGGCCTGGGTCTTGAGCAGGCCGCAGCAACGCTGCGTCCCCAGTGCATAGGGACTGGCCCCCGCGTCCAGGGCGGGCCGGTTCGTGTGTACGATCAAGTCGGCACCTATCTCCCGACAAAACCGATCACGGAATTCGTACATTTCCGGGAACTTCATGGAAGTATCGATATGGAGGAGCGGGAAGGGAATTTTGCCGGGGCGAAAGGCCTTTCGAGCCAGGTGAACCATCACGGAGGAATCTTTCCCGACGGAGTAGAGCATCACCGGGTTCTCGAATTCCGCAACGACCTCCCGGATGATGAAGATACTCTCCGCCTCCAGCTGCTGCAGGTTGGTCAGACTGTACTGTTCCATTGGTTTTCTTCTATACGAAAGAGTAGTTCTGAGTCTATATACACTAAACCGATAAGAAAACTAGTGTATCGAATTCTCGAAGCGGCTGCACGCGGCGACTCTCTTGTAGTCTTTGCAGCTCTTTTCGCATCTTGAGTATAGTATTAGTGCCTCATAGAAGCCTGCGGGAGTACACGATGTTAAGGAAGATCATTCTGGCAGTAGCGGTTGTGGTTCTCAGCGCCCCGGCGCTCAGCGCACAGACCCAGTACGAAAACAAGGACAAGTGGGAACTCTCCCTTCTGTTCGGGCTCAGCTCGGTCGGAGACAAGACGAGTGTCACTCCGGTGGACGGCCAAGATGCGACTCGACTCGTAACCCTTGATTTTTCGTCCGGTTACATGGCTGGCGGAAGAATCACGGAGAACCTGAACGACAACTTCGGCGCCGAACTGGAATATAGCTTCTCAAACCAGCCCATGGCGTTTTTGGACGTGCGCCCAACACTGTCCAGGCTTGACCTGAAACATCAAGTCCACAGCGCCGTCTACAACCTGCTCTTTTATCCCACTATTTCTGACCAGCAGCTTCGTCCCTATGTCTCCGCAGGTTTGGGTGCCGCCTTTTTTCAGGTTGACGGAGCGTCTCGCGCCGACGCCGCCAGGGCAGGAGTTGACCTTCAGAATGTCTGGAAGCTGGCGGCCTCTGTTGGCGGAGGACTCAAGTATCTTGTCGGCCAGCGCTGGGGTGTTCGGTTTGACCTTCGCGATCAAATCACGGGTGTACCCGGATATGGGCTCCCCAAGAACTCTCCTTCCTTCCAGGGAAACGTGGGGCCTGGATTCAACGCTGAAGGGTTACTGCACAATTGGCAAATCAGCACGGGCGTGATGTTCTACTGGGGTGGATTGTGATGAAGTGCGGTTGATCCACGCGCCGGGTTGCAGGGCTGGCCCGACGCTGCGAGCCATCGCGCTGAGGTGCCAGGCGCTTATGAATCCCCTCTTTCGGCTGGTCCATTCCTTGGTCCTTCCCCTGGTATTTGGGACGGCTATCCTCAATGCAGGCGACCTGCGTTCTCCCGAGTTCATGCGCGAGGCCCGTCCGGGCTTTGATGACATATACCGCCTGGACTATGCCGCAGCAGACGAGGTCTTCACCCGCCTTGCCGAGGAATATCCGGAACACCCCGCCCCTCCGCTCTATTTGGCCGCGACCTCCTGGCTTCAAGTTCCTCTTCGATCACCTCGACCTCGATTTGGAGAAGTTTGTTTCTCCCGGATACTTTGCCGACGCCAGGGCGGTCGATGTTCCCAGCGGAATCCGCCAACGCTACCAGGAGAACATTCAGAAGGCGCGCCAGCTTTGCACTGCCCTGTTGGAGAAGAACCCCTACGATCTGGAAGCCCTTTATTTCCTGGGAGCCGTCGAGGGCGTCGAGGGATCGTATGCATTCACGGTCGAACACAGTGTCGGCAGCGCATTCACATTTGGAAAACGGGCCTATCGCTATCACTCCCAAATTCTGGAACGGGCCCCGGACTTCTACGACGCCTACATGAGTGCCGGACTGTACGAATACATCGTTGCCAACCTCCCCTGGTACATCAAGTGGTTCACCACTTTCTTCGGCTACCGGGGAAGTGAAGAGCGAGGCTTCGAGTACCTGAACCTTGCGGCTCAAAATGGAGAGTTCGTCTCCGACGACAGCCGGGTCCTTCAGATGGTCCTTTTTGTCCGTGAGAAGCGCTATCGGGACGGGCTCCGCCTGGCAGAACAGCTCCACGCCAAGTACCCCGAGAATTACATCTTTCACGTCAACCAGGCCCAAATCCTGGAGCGTATGGGTCGCCAAACCGAGTCCCTGGACGTCTATCGTCGAATTTCTCAGCTGGCGGCTTTACAAGCGCCCAACTATCAGGCCCTCCGCCAGGCCCGGTTCAACAACCAGCTGGCGCTCAAGCTTCGGGACAGCGGCCAACCCGATCTTGCCTGCAGCTACTTTGAGGCAGCCCTGGCGAGTCCGGACGCTTCCGACGCGGACCGGGTAACGGGACACCTCGAACTGGGCCGTACCCTGTCCCGGCTGGGCCGAACCGAAGCCGCCGCCGCTCACTATCGGGCGGTGCTCTCGCTTCCTGATTATGATGGGGCTGCCCGGGAAGCATCGCGCCTCCTCGAGCAACTTCGCTCAAACGGAGATTGAAGTTCGCGGCCGCGCGCGTGGTCTCGCGGTCACAATCCGGAGAAACGCCGCCGGCAATTCAGTGGGTCATCGAATAGACGATGTAGTTGACGCTGAGTTGAAATGCGAGGTGGGCATAACGACGCGGGTACATCTCGACCTCGGCCCACTCCCAGGCGTCTCCGAAGTCAACGTTGTGGTTGATCATCACCATCAGACGTCCGTTATCGTCGTGGATACCACGATAGTGCGCCACCCGGCCTCCTTTTTCCCAAGTGCGTCCCGTGTAGAGGAACTGCAGGCCAGGGACCTGAAAGACCTTGTTGATTTCGAAGTAGCAGTGGAAGACGGGGTGTTCGATGGGGAGATCTTCAGGTTCGTATTCCGGCAGCGCCTTCTTGATTTCGTGGTAGAAGTTCTGCCACTCGTACTCACCATGAAAGTCGTCCACCATCAGGAAACCACCCCGAAGCAGGTACTCCCGCAGGCGGGCGGCTTCTTCGTCGCTCAAGTGCATGTACCCCACTTCGACTGCATACAGGAAAGGGTATTCGAACAGTTCCTCGGAACTGAGAGGCATCGCCTTGGCCTCAGGATTGATGAACGAGAGGTCGGTTAACTTTCGGATCGCATAAAGGAGTTGATGGTCCGCCTTCGGGTAGTCGGTCGCCCAATTCGATCCTCTCCAGTTGCCCCCTGAATAGATCAGGCGAACAAAAGTGAAGTCCGGTACCGACCCTGAATCGATTGCAGGCCGGTCTTCCATGCCTCGCAAAATGCTCGGCGCGAGAAGTACCAGCAAAAGGACGACGACCCATTGGAAAGGATGCTTCACTCTCAAACACTCGAAAGGAAATGGCCCGGTCTTCCGGAACTGCCTGTCCTTGATAATATCGGTTTGAGTACACGAATGACAACTGACACCACCTCGGAGCTCGCCTCCCTGCTCGACGCCGTCACGGAGGGCCAGTCCGGGCACTACCTGGAGCAGGCCGGCGTCGAACCTCCATTCTGGTTTCGGTTCAATTCGCTGAAGCACTCACGCTCGTTTCAGGAGGCTCTCCTTCGCGCTGAGGGATTTGAGTTCAAAGGACTACCCGGCTGGGAGGGCGTGTTCAGCGCCGATCGAAATGCTGGCTCAATCGGCAAGAGCCTGTGCCACTTCCTGGGCGAGATCTATATCCAGGATCTGGCTTCCATGACCCCAGTCTGTGCCCTCGCGCCCAAGTCCGCGGATCGCGTGCTGGATCTCTGCGGGGCTCCCGGGTCCAAAACCACTCAACTGGCCGAGTGGATCAGCCCGGACGGGCTGATCGTCGCCAACGATCCGTCCGCCAAACGAATTCGGAGCCTTGTTTTCAACCTTCGCAGAATGGGGGCCACCAACGCTGCCGTGCTGAAGGGCTACGGTGAGCTCTACGGGAACCAGTACTTTGAGAGCTTTGACGGAGTCCTGTTGGACGCGCCCTGTTCGGCCCTCGGCACCCTTGGTAAGTCCCCGGAGGTGCTGTGCCGCTGGACGCCCGCACGAAGTGAGCGCCTGGCGATCCAGCAACGGAGCCTACTCACCAGCGGACTGAAAGCACTCCGTCCGGGAGGTGTCTTGATTTACTCCACCTGCACGGTGGCGCCGCAGGAAAACGAAGTGATCCTTGCTGAGGCACTCGAACGGTTCCCAATAGAACTCGAGCCGGTCCTCCTGCCGGGCCTCCAAACTCGCCCCGGCCTCACGCAGTTTGAAGGCCATCACTGGCCTGCCCAGATGCGCCGTGCAATTCGCATCTACCCACATGAAAACCATTGCGAGGGTTTCTTTGTCGCCCGAATTCGCAAGACCGGATCCTTCGGTCGTCCCCGACTGCGCAGTCCGAGAACTCCCTGCTCGGTCCTTTCCGGCGACCCGGAACCGGCTATCGAAGCAGTCCTGGAACAGCTTTCTCATCGATTCGGTTTCTCGGACAGGTTGCTCGCCGGAAGCCTGTACTCTCTCGCAGCGGAACTGAACTCGGCGTCCAGCGGCTTTGAAGGCTTCCCCTTCCACGCCGTCCCGGTGCGGATTGGTCTCCCGATCGCCCACACGCGCAGGTTCCCTCCCACTATCACTACTGAAGGGGCTCACCTGCTTGGAGCGCAAGCGACTCGAAACTGCGTAGAGCTGACGAATTGGCAGGACGTCTTCGCCTTCGCAAACCGTTTGGACCATTCCTGCTCGGCACCCCAGCCCGGCCAGGTACTGATTCGGTACCAGGGTCACGCACTCGGGCACGGCTGGCTGACCGGCGACTCCGTCGTTCTGAGCCGTTTCCCTCGCACGGGATGGCAGTTCGGCCCTCCTGCATAGCTGCATTTTGTTACTATTTCCCCGATGGACAACCTCGACGAGTTGTTCCACTTTTCCCCTGGAGTGACGCTCGACTTGTTCTGGGTTGAGGACGGACGGCCCCGGCAGACCACCGGGCAGCTCCTGGCTGTGGCGGGCAACCTCGCCCAACTGCAGGGGATGTTACGCTCTCTTCCACCTGCCAACACCTCGTTGAAGTTTCACGTCCGACTGGGGGCCGTTCTGCTGGAATCAGGCACAGGAGTTGCCGAAGCCCCCCCTGCCACACCCTGCTGGATTAAGGTCCTGGCCACAGAACCCGCCGAGGAGTCGGCAATCGCCGTTCGCCTCTCCCCGTTTCTCGTTGCCAGGGATCAAAGTCGCTATCTGGCGAAGTTCGGTCGTCTCATCGGAGGAAATAACAGTTGGGTGACCTGGGCCTCGACGAGCGTCCGCCTGAGTCACCTTGTGGAAATTTCAGCCCGAATCAATTCTTCTGTAACGCTGGAACATCTGCTGGCGGAAATTATGGAAGCTGCCAAGGAAATCATGCGGGCGGAGGCCAGTTCCTTGATGCTCCTGGATCGGGAATCCGGGGAGCTGGAAATTGCCGTTCCGACCGGCCCGGCCCGCGCCGAAATTTCCGGCTTGCGCATCCCCGCCGGGAAGGGCTTCGCAGGTTGGGTCGTCACCAACAAGGCGGCGCTGATCGTACCTGATGTCGAACGGGATCCTCGCTTCTTCGGTGAGATTTCCAAGGCAGGATTTCGAACTCGAAACCTGATCTGTGTTCCGATGCACGATGCCGACGGACAAATCATCGGCGTCCTGCAGGCCCTCAACCGGTTTGGAGGGGATCGTTTCGCCGAGGATGACCTCCCCATCTTCTCGGCACTGTCCGATCAGGCTGCGATCGCGATCGAGCGCGCCCGATTGCACCGGGAAGCACTGGAAAAACAAAGGCTGGATCGAGAGATCAGCCTGGCCCGTTCTATCCAGCTTGGATTCCTGCCCAAGAACATGCCCGCCTACCCCGGTTTCGTCTTTGCCGGGTACAGTGAACCGGCGGCACAAGTGGGCGGTGACTACTTCGACGTCATTCCTCTCGACGAAACCACCTGCGCCCTTGTTGTCGCGGATATCAGTGGAAAGGGATTCTCCGCTGCGTTGCTGATGGCGAGTCTCCGCTCGATGCTGCGCAACCAAATTCGGCACCGGGCCCGGGTCGATGAGACGATTGCCCTGTTGAACAACGGCTTCGTGGATGATGCTCCGGACAACCGTTTTGTGACTCTCTTCTACGGCGAACTCGACATTCCATCAGGCATCCTGACCTACGTCAATGCTGGGCACAATCCCCCGTTTCTTTTCCAGAAAGGGACGGTCTCGATGCTCACCGAAGGAGGCCCAATCGTCGGATTCAGAAAGGACTTCACCTTCAAGGCCGGAACGGTTCAGCTCTCTGAGGGAGACCACCTGGTCATGTTCACCGACGGAGTCGTAGAGGCCCAAAACGAACAGGAAGGAATGTTCGGCGACGAGCGCCTGTGCCTGGCCGTTTCCGAGATTCCCGCCGACGAGGGAAACGCCCAGGGAATTCTGGAATCCATCCAGCGGTCCGTTTCCGGCTTTGTCGGCAACGCGCGTCAGTATGATGATCTCACGCTGCTGGTCGTCAGCGTGCTGAGTCGATAGCGCCGGGGTCTCCCAGCAGCTCAAGGATGGAGAGGGGGTCAATCCTGGCTCCCACGAGGCGGGCCGTCCAGTGCAGATGGGGGCCGGTCACTCTTCCCGTGGAACCGACCAGCCCGACAACCTGTCCCTTTTCTACCTGGTCACCCTGCTTCACCTCGAACTTCGAGAGATGGGCAAAGTAGGTGTAGAGCCCGAGCCCGTGGTCGATGATCACCGTGTTCCCGGCGAAGTAGAGGTCCTGAGCCAGGGCGATCCTGCCGGCATTCGGGGCATGAATCGGAGTTCCGGCCGATGCCTTGAAATCCGTCCCGCTGTGCGGACTGCGCGCCTGTCCATTCACGATGCTGCGTTTCCCGAAGCTGCTCGATGCCGCTCCGGGGACCGGCCGGACAAATGTCCCGTCCCAGTACCTCCGCGGCGTCGTCTTCGAGAGAATCCCGTTGACCAGTGCCTGCTCCCGCTCGATCCGCTGCATCACCAAGGCGGGAGGGTTGGCGAATTTCTCGTCCACCGTAATCCGGCGTACCGGGAACTTCTTGGACTTGACCGTGAGGGCTTCGGAAACCTCGAAGGGCTCTCCTTTCAGGCGGCCGTGAACCTTCAACGTGTAAGTACCAGGATCCAGGTTCAGGTCAAGGCCAACCAGTCCCTCATAGACATTGTTGTCGGAAACTCTGAAAAGGGGAAAGCTTTTGCCGAAAATGTCGGCAACGCCGCCTTCGATCATGGCCGGAGCTTCTACCGTCAGTACCGCAAGCTCTCCGGGCTGAAGGGAACGGGCTTCATAGCTGACTTTGACGAGGTGATCCGCAGCGACCAAAACGGCCGTTGGACAGTTCAGTGCTAACAGAAGAACCACGAGTGCAACGAAAGGTAGCGTATGTTTCCTGACTTGCCAGCTCACTTCGTCCTCCCCGTCCAGCCCCTTGGGAGCCCGCGACTACTCACAGACCCTGCCCTCCTTCAGCTTCTGCTCCACGCTCTCAATTTTGTCCGTCATCGACTGGTCCCGATCAACCCGGGTACCCACCTTGACCGTCGTGGTGATCCTCGGTGCACCCATTTCATGGACGACCTCATGGCAACGCTTGAGGACTGCCATGACCTCATCCCAGTCTCCCTCGACGTTGGTCCCGTACGCGTGCAATTGCACCTTCAACCCGCTTCCCCGGATCACTTCCTCACACGCTGCCACGTACCTGGACAGGCTGACTCCCACTCCGATCGGAACGATACAGATATCTGCGATAGCCTTCATGGTCCATCTCCGACGGCCCCTCCTGATGGGGACCCGCCTGCTTGGAGGCTACCACAACAGGCGGACGGTAGGAGGACACAAGTCTTCCCCGAGAATGGCTCGGACTTAAGGACCGCTCCAGGGAGGCGTAATGAGGGATGGCGGGGATTGCCGTGCTAATCTGGGTAATGGGACCAAATTTAGACCATCCGTTCGAAGCTGACGATTGAGCTCCGGTCTTTCCCTGGTTGCTTATGCCCCTGATCAGTCTGAAAGATATCCAACTTGCATTTGGTGGCCCTCCACTTCTCGATCAAGTGGACCTGACCCTGGATCGGGGGGAAAGAGTCTGTCTACTGGGGCGAAACGGCACCGGCAAGTCCACTCTATTGAAGATCATCTCGGGGGAAATTGCCGCTGAAGCGGGAGAGCGGTCGGTTCAAAAGTCGGTCCGGATCGCCCGTCTTGCCCAAGAGGTTCCGGAGGACGTTTCCGGAACCGTTTTTGAGATTGTCTCGGAGGGACTTGGGTCGATCGGCAACCTCGTTCGCGCCTATCACGCGGCCAGTTCCCGGCTCCAGGCTGACCCCGGTGGAGCGAAACTTCGAGACCCTTGGCGAAATTCAGAGCGAGCTGGAAGCGGCCAACGGCTGGCGAACCGAACAGATGGTCGAGACCATTATCTCCAGGCTCAAGCTTCCCGCCGACTCCCAGTTCGATGAGCTCTCCGGAGGCGTCAAGCGAAGGACGCTGCTTGCCCAGGCGCTAGTGACCGAACCTGAAATTCTCCTCCTGGACGAACCGACCAATCACCTCGACATAGATTCGATAACCTGGCTGGAAGAAGATCTCAACGAATATAAGGGGGCGGTCCTCTTTGTCACACATGATCGGAGCTTCCTGCAGAACGTTGCCAACCGCATCCTCGAACTGGACCGGGGGCGATTGACCGACTGGCCGGGGGATTACCAGAACTACCTGCGCCGGCGGGAAGACCTTCTGAACGCTGAAGCGGTTGAGCTGAGACGTTTCGAGAAAAGGCTGGCCCAGGAAGAAGCCTGGATCAGACAGGGAATCAAAGCCCGACGCACCCGCAACGAAGGGAGGGTCCGCGCCCTCGAGGATATGCGGGACGAGCGGCGAAGGTTTCGAGAGGAAATCGGCAGCGTAAACCTCCAACTCGACGAGGGGGCCCGATCGGGCAAGCTGGTGGCCCGCGTCGAGAACATCAGTTTCTCCTGGCAGGATCTTCCGATCGTCAGGGACTTCTCGACCACGCTTGTCCGGGGTGACAAGATTGGTATCGTCGGGCCGAACGGCATTGGAAAGACAACGCTTATCAGGCTCCTGCTCGGTCTCCTTCCGCCCCTTTCCGGAAGAGTCCAGCTGGGCACGGGCCTGGAGGTATCCTACTTCGACCAGATGCGCTCCCAGATCGATGATGAGAAGACTGTCGCCGACAACGTCGCTGACGGCCGTCACCAGATCTCAACCGGTGGCAAGACCAGGCATCTCTACGGTTACCTCGAAGACTTCCTGTTCCCTCCCGACCGGGCTCGAATGCAGGCACGGGCCCTGTCTGGAGGGGAAAGGAACCGGCTCCTGCTCGCACGCCTGTTTGCCCGTCCGGCAAACGTTCTGGTCATGGACGAGCCCACCAATGATCTCGATGTCGAAACCCTCGAAATGCTCGAAGAACTGCTCGTCGGGTACCCTGGAACACTTCTGCTGGTGAGCCACGACAGAACCTTTCTGAACAACGCCGTCACCAGTTGCCTCGTCTTCGAGTCCCCCGGGAACCTGGTTGAATACGTGGGTGGCTACGATGATTGGCGGGGCCGTCGTGCCAATCAGGTTTACGCGACCCCCACTCCGAATCCCCTGAAGAAATCCGCACGAGCCCGCAAAGCGGTCCCATCGAAGACTTCCTCCAAGTTGTCCTACAAGGAGGAACGGGAACTCGAGGCGCTGCCCGGGAAAATCGAGGAACTGGAGCGGGAGCGGGAGCGTCTGAATGCCCTGATGACCTCAGCTGAACTCTACCAGGAGCGCGCCGAATCAGTCTCTGAGATCACCTTCAGGTGGCACCGCCTCGAGGAAGAACTCGAAACGCTCTACCAACGGTGGGGCGACCTCGACGCCCGTAAGAGCGCACCCGTCGAATAGCCCAGGTTCTTTCGCAGGCTGGATGTGAAGGTGGACCAGGTCAACGCTGTCACCGATGGCATCCGACTTGCCGGAAGTCCCACCGCTATAATCGATCCGGTTCTCGACCACGACCAGGTCTTGATACTCGAGAGCCCGACCGACGCCCAGTAGCACTGCTCCCGGTAGGGCAGCCAGAGTTTGACTCGGTCGCTTGAAGACGGAAAGGCTTCAGTGTATCGTCTTTCCGAGTTTCGAACTGGGGGGATTTTCATGCACCGATTCATTCCTATCGCTCTGCTTGCGCTGTTCAGCATCGCGTTCTTTGCTTCTCCGGCCGAGGAGTCTGCCGGTACCGTGCGCCATGTGGTTGCGTTCAAGTTCAAGGCGAATACGGACCAGAGTCAGATCGACAAGGTGGTCGATGAATTCGGCAATCTGAAAAACAGCATTGACACGATTGTCTCCTTTGAGACCGGAACCAACATCAGCCCGGAGAACCTGAACAAGGGATTCACCCACTGCTTCATCCTGACCTTCAGGAATGAGAAGGACCGGGATGCATATCTCGTTCACCCGGCCCACAAGGCGTTTGGCAAGCTGGTCGGCCCTGTTGTCGATGATGTGTTCGTGATTGATTTCTTGGCCGAGTGACTGTCCGGTTCCTGCTTCTCCTCGGGTCCGAACTTGAGACCAACATTGACGAGTGACTCGGGTGAAATGCCCCAACCCGGGTCATCCCTGCGTCACCTTCCGACTGTGCCGCCCTTTCAATCGCGTGCCCTTGGCCTTTTCACGAGAATGGCCGACAAAACGCTTGCAGTTGTCGCTAGCGCGATCAAAGATAAGGTGTAGGAGGTTCTACCATGATCAGGGAAAAGGAAGCCCTCGAATACCACAGCGAGGGTCGCAAGGGAAAGATTGAAGTCACTGCGAGTAAACCCTGTTTAACACAGAGGGACCTCTCTCTGGCGTACACGCCGGGAGTAGCCGTTCCCTGCCTCAAGATCCACGAAAACCCCGATGATGTATTCGAATATACCGCCAAGGGCAACCTGGTTGCCGTCATTTCCAACGGAACAGCGGTGCTCGGGCTGGGGGATATCGGTCCGGCTGCAGGGAAGCCGGTCATGGAAGGGAAGGCTGTTCTCTTCAAGAGATTTGCAGACATCGACGTCTTCGACATCGAGCTCAACAGTCTGGACCCCGAGGAGATCATCCGGACCGTCCAGCTGTTGGAGCCAACTTTTGGAGGAATTAACCTGGAAGACATCAAGGCGCCGGAATGTTTTCGCATTGAAGAACGCCTGAAGGAACTCCTCACTATCCCCGTTTTCCACGACGATCAGCACGGGACCGCCATTATCTCGGGAGCAGCTCTCTTGAATGCCCTGGAGATTGCGGGCAAACCGATTGAGGACGTCCGCGTGGTATTCAATGGAGCGGGTGCGAGCGGAATCGCCTGTGCCAAGTACTACATCTCTCTTGGTGTTCGCCCCGAGAACCTGATCCTTTGCGACTCGAAGGGGACCGTTTTCCGCGGTCGTACCGTTGGGATGAACCCGTACAAGGAGGCGCTGGCCAACGACACCGACGCCCGAACGCTTTCAGAAGCCCTGAAGGGGGCGGATGTCTTTGTCGGGTTGTCCATCGCGAACTGCGTGACCGGCGAAATGCTCCGGACCATGAACGAGCGCCCGATCGTTTTTGCCCTGGCCAACCCTGACCCGGAAATCACCTACGAAGAGGCAATGACGGCACGACCCGACACCATCATGGCAACGGGTCGTTCCGATTACCCGAACCAGGTTAACAACGTCCTCGGATTTCCGTTCATTTTCCGTGGCGCCCTGGATGTACGGGCAACCGCGATCAATGAGGAAATGAAGCTCGCGGCGACCCACGCCCTGGCTTCATTGGCCCGCGAGGATGTACCCGAGTCGGTGACGAAAGCATACGGGATTGAGCGGCTTCATTTTGGCCCGGACTACCTGATCCCCAAGCCGTTCGACCATCGCGTTCTCATCGTCGAATCCGCCGCTGTTGCCGAAGCGGCTATGAGAACCGGCGTTGCCCGCCGCACGATCGATATCGAACAATACCGGGAGGACCTCGAGCGACGGCTCGGGAGATCCCGCGAAGTCATGCGGCTCATGATCAACCAGGCGCGCCGAGACCCCAAGCGGGTGGTTTTTCCGGAAGGGGAACACGAGACGGTGCTCCGGGCGAGCCAGATCATCGTCGACGAGAAATTCGCCCAGCCCGTTCTGCTGGGACGCAATGACCGAATGCAGGAACTGATTCTGCAGCACGAATTGCGGCTCAGCGATATCGAAATTGTTGACCCGGATGCCTCCCGAGAAGGCCGAACAATATGCCGAGGCCCTTTTCAAACTGCGTGAACGAAAGGGTGTCACGCTGACCGATGCCCGGCGCATGCTCAAAAACAAGACCGTGTTCGGCGCAATGATGGTCCAGCAGGGGGACGCAGACGCCCTTGTCTGCGGTATCAGCCAGCATTATCCCGACACCCTCCGACCGGCGCTGCAGATCATCCAGACCCGGGAAGACTGCAGTCGAGTCGTGGGCCTGTTCATGATGGTCCTCAAGGACCACACCTACTTTTTCGCCGACACCACGGTCAACATCGATCCCACGGCACCGGAACTGGCCGAAATCGCCATTCTGACGGCCGAAGTGGCTCGCCGCTTCAACGTGGAACCCAGAGTCGCCATGCTTTCCTTTTCGAACTTCGGCAGTGTCCGCCATCCGCTTGTTGACAAGGTCCGGGAGGCAACCCGACTGGTCAAGCAGAAGGCGCCTGATCTGATGATCGACGGTGAAATGCAGGCCGACACCGCCGTATTTCACGACCTCATCGAGAAACACTACTCGTTCAGTAGCCTGACCAAATCGGCCAACGTCCTCATCTTCCCCGACCTTCAGTCGGCAAATATCGCTTACAAGCTGCTTCAGCGCCTTGGGGGTGCCGAAGCGATCGGGCCGATCCTGGTCGGGATGAAGAAGCCGGTCCATGTCCTCCAGCACGGATTCGAGGCGAAGGACATTGTCAACATGGCTGCCATCGCTGTGGTTGATGCGCAGGAACTGGGGCGGGCCACAAAATAGGTCCATCCTGCGCCGTTTGGATGCTTGACTGAGGGGAGGGAACATCATGATGAGATCCGCAAGATACGCCGCCGCCGCGGCGATCGCTCTGGTATTATGTGGCCCGATTTGGGCCCAGAAGGTCGGTGACGAAGCGATGGGCACCGTTCCCTACGAGCGCTTCCAGGAGCCGGACGCCTGCGCCTCGTGCCACGTCGACCTGACCTTTCAGCACGAACAGGCCATGATGTCTCAGTGCTTCACGCACCCCTGGGATGAGATCGAGTACTTCGAATTGGCTCTGCCGCACAGCCTGAAACTGGAAAAGGTGGCAGGAATCAAGGCCGGCTGCAACGGCTGTCATGCGCCGCTGGCCTTCCTCGCCGGAGACATCCCGCCGAGCCGTCCTGCAGAAGGAACCCGGGCTAACGAAAGTGTCTCCTGCGAAGTCTGTCACAGCATCACCGGGTTCAAAGGGGATGTTCCTTTTAACTTCAACTATGTGATATCCCCGGGCGACGTCAAGCAGGGTATTCACTCGGATGATGAAAGTCCGGTTCACAAGATTAAGGACAACCCGTTCTTGCGGACGACCGAGTTCTGCGGCACCTGCCACAATGAAAAGGATCCCTACGGGGTTTGGGTGAAGTCAACCCAACTGGAGTGGAAAGAGAGCCCTCATGCCAAGGCCGGGATCGTTTGCCAGGATTGCCACATGCCGCCGGCCGCCGGTAACAGCGCCCCCGGAATGGGCAAGGATAGACCCAACGTCCGTCAGCACCTCTTCCATGGCGCGCATGACGACGGAAAACTGCGCGGCGTCGCAGAAGTCCGGGCGCATCCCTCCGTGCGCGAAGCCGGCCCGGGCGATGAAGTGAAGGTAACCGCGGTGGTGGTCAACGCGAAGGCCGGGCACATGGTTCCCAGCGGTTCCGCGGAGGAGCGCCTGCTCTGGCTCCACGTCGAAGCCCGCGATTCCGCCGGCAACGTCTACCACCTTCCCGTCGATGCCAAGGGCTTTGAGGGAGAGGAGTTGACGATTGCATCCGCATCGGCGCTGGCCTACCAGGATATCGGGGACATCAAGGGTCTGGCCGATTTCAAGGGCCTCCTGCGCGACGGCGGCGTTCCCGAGGGAGACCGTATCTTCCGCCTTCCCTACATTGATCCTGAAGGCCGCATGACGATCGCCCAGTGGCACACCGCAAAACTCGGGCCCGATTATCGGCTTGCGCCTTTGAAAGCGGTCAGCGAAACCTACACTTTCCGCCTGCCTGAATCGATACCGGAAGGCAAGGTGACTGTAAACGCGACCATTTGGTACTCGAAGCTGGTTCCGTCCGTGGCCGAGTATCTCGGCGTTCCAAAGGAGGAACAGGAACCTGTCGAGGTGAACAGCTACGAGACTTGGCTGAACGTCCGAAGATAGCCGCCGGCACGGCTCTCAGGGAGGTCGGGTGCCGGCCTCCCTTCAACTCAGTCGAACAAGGCAGGGAGTTGCCTGTGGCGAGATTTACCAGGTATGGCATTTTGACCGGAGTATTCGCCCTCAGCCTGCTTACTTTGGCTGTCTGGGCCGCTCAAACCGGATCGGCCTCGAAGCGACTGCGACGGTCGGAGAGCTATCTGGGTATTCATTTCGATTTCCATGCCGGAGAGGATTCGGTCGAGATCGGGCGCAACCTCACTCCCGAAATGGTGGAAGAGGTTCTCGAGAAAGTCCATCCCGATTACATCCAGGTCGACAGTAAGGGCCACCCGGGCTACTCTTCCTACCCCACCACGGTCGGGAATCAGGCTCCCGGCTTTGTGAAGGACCCGCTAAGGATCTTCAGGGAGGTCACGGCACGTCACGGCGTTGCACTTTACGTTCACCATTCAGGAGTCTGGGATGCCCAGGCCGTCAAGAAACACCCGGATTGGGCCCGGATCGGCCCCGACGGAAAATCTGACGATCGACTCACTTCGGTCTTCGGACCTTACGTCGACAAGTTGCTCATCCCCCAGCTCGAGGAGTTGCGCGATGAGTATCAAGTCGATGGCGTATGGGTGGATGGTGAATGCTGGGCCACGGAGAGAGATTACGCGCCCGCCGTCCTCGCGCGGTTTCACCGCGAAACCGGAATCGAGTCCGTGCCCAAAGAGCCCGATCAGCCTCACTGGCTTGAATTCTCCGACTTCTGCAGGAACGGCTTCCGGCACTACCTCAAGCACTACGTAGACACCCTGCACCGCCACGATCCCGATTTTCAGATCGCCAGCAACTGGGCGTACACGTCGATGATGCCCGAGCCGGTGACGGTTCCGGTCGACTTCATCTCGGGCGACTTCTCTGCCCGCAACAGTGTCAACAGCGCACGCCTCGAGGGGAGAAGCATGGTCTACCAAGGGAAACCCTGGGATCTGATGGCCTGGAGCTTCACTTGGGCGGACGGACTCTACAGCACAAAGTCCCCCGTACAACTCAAGCAGGAAGCCGCGATGGTACTGTCTCTCGGAGGCGGCTTTCAGGCCTACTTTCCCCAGAAGCGGGACGGCTCAATTCGGCTCTGGCAAATGGACCTTATGGCCGATGTAGCCCGTTTCTGCCGGGCGCGCCAGTCGGTCTGCCAAGGGGCGGTCCCCGTTCCCCAGCTTGGCTTGATCTACTCAGGGAAAGCGTTCTACCGGACCAACCGGAAGCTCTTCGCCGCGTGGGGCGGGGAACTTGTTCCTCTTCGCGGTGTCCTGCAGAGCCTGCTGGAGTCTCAGAACGTCGTAGACATCGTCATGGAGCACCAGCTCGAGGGCCGTATGGATGAGTACCCGCTTCTTGTTTATCCCGAGTGGGACTCCATCGAGCCTGAGTTCCGGGACAAGCTCGTCGAGTACGTCCGCCGCGGAGGAAATCTGCTGGTCATCGGACCGAGTGCGACAGGGCTCTTCCGGGATGAGCTCGGCGTCGATTTCGTCGGAGAACCGGAGGATCTCGTTAACGGTCTTTTCTTTCAGGACCGGATGGCCGGAATCAAGTCCCGGTTTCAGGAGGTCAACCTCAAAGAGGGGACAGAGGGGACTGGCACCGTGTTCAATCGAAATCCGGAAACCGTCAACGATCCGGTCGGCGAAGGCTTTCCGGCCGCTTCGATCCGGCAACTGGGCGGCGGAAAAATCGCCGGCATTTACCTCGATCTGGGAGAGCGTTACGTCAACAGCCGTACCGAAGTCAGCCGGGATTTCCTGGCCGATGTGGTGCGCCGCCTCGTTCCCGATCCCGTGGTCTCGGTGCGCGGATCCCACTTCGTCGATGTCACCCTGAATCGCGTCAACGGAAAGCTGGCCCTGAACCTGGTCAACACCGGCGGCCCCCACGCCGACGAAAAGGTCAACGTTTTCGACGAGATCCCCGCCGTCGGCCCGCTTACGATCGAAATCCGTACCCCTCGAAAGCCGGACAGCCTGACCCTTGTCCCCGAAGGAGGGTCTCTCCCCTTTCGATACTCCGACGGGGTCGTACACGCCCTGCTGCCACGTCTGGAGATCCATCAAATTATCCTTGTCGATTAATTCAGAGCTGTTTCACCGGAGAGACAGCAGTGTGTCACAGGCGTCCCGCCTGTGGCCACGGAAAACAGAAGAGGAATCCAAGGTCACGGCCGGGACGGCCGTGCCACAGGCGTCCTCGCCTGTGGCCATGGGAGAACAGGGGACGGAACTCAAGGTCACGGCCGGGACGGCCGTGTCACAGGCGTCTCGCCTGTGCTCCGCGGAAGACAAGAAATCCCGGTCACGGCCTGACCACGCGATGGATCAGGTTTCGATCCCACTGCCGCAGCTGACTCGGTAGGTTCCCGCGGAAAGGCGGGCACTCTTCGGATTGTTCCTGATGTACGCTCGCGTCCTCTCCAGTTCCTCGACCGAGCGCACGATGTGATCGTAGGTTTCGTCAAGCCAGAAGGTTCCGGAACGATCGAGGAGCTCGTTGACAGAATGGGCGGAAAAGGACTTCCAGCTCTGCAGGATGGTCTCGATTTCCCACGCTTCAATCGGAAGAACCAGGGCGTGAACGTGGTTCGGCATGACCGAGAATTCGTCCAATACATAGCGTCGGCCGTCGTAGAATCGAAGCGTCTCCTCTACTTCGCGGGCCAGTCGAGGATCCCTCAATGCACATGCCCCCAATCCCTGATCGAGCCACCGGTCCAAGGTCCGGAATCGAAACCGTTGAAACTCGGCATATTCTGCGGCCGACCACGGAGGGGGATGAAACTGGAGCCAGAGTCGACGTTGCTCCTCGATCTGGGGCAACCTGCTTGAGGGTAACGAATCGGCTGTCCGAAAGGTGATGAAATAGGTTGCGCCCGCTGCTCGCCAGTGGGGGAGATTCCGGCGGTAACGGCGAATGATTTGGTCTGAAGACAGAGGTTTGAACTCCATACCAGGAATAACGCTCGTCACTCCAAAATCTACGCGTCCGTCCCATCCGGGACGGCTGTGCCACAGGCGTCCTCGCCTGTGGCCACGGAAAACAGAAGACTGGAATCAAGGTCACGGCCGGGACGGCCGTGTCACAGGCTTCTCGCCTGTGACCATGGGAGAACAGCGGAGGAACTCCAAGGTCACGGCCGGGACGGCCGTGTCACAGGCTTCTCGCCTGTTACCATGGGAGAACAGGGGAGGAACTCCAAGGTCACGGCCGGGACGGCCGTGTCAGCAGGCTTCCCGCCTGTGACCATGGGAGAACAGCGGAGGAACTCCAAGGTCACGGCCGGGACGGCCGTGTCACAGGCTTCTCGCCTGTGCTCCGCGGAAGACAAGAAATCCCGGTCACGGCCGGGACGGCCGTACCACGCTGGGACCTCAAATGCTTTCCGGGCTTCGGATGAACTCCGAGGCGGTCTTTTCCAACCCGGCGGTGATCCGACACTCGGAACAATAGGTATTTGTCTTCAGGTCGACCTTCTCCACCGCGTTCGAGAAGCCCATCACGCACCCGGGTCGATGACAGTGGACCAGTCCGAAGGTATGCCCAAGCTCGTGCAAGGCCTCTTTTTCCACCCGCTCCAGAAAGATGCCTCGATCTTCAGGAAGACCGTAGAACTCCTGCCTTAAACGATGGGTTGAAACCAGGCCGACCGGCCCTCCGAGCTGGGCTTCCCCGAAGACAAAGGTAAGAATCGGAATGAACAAATCAACGTCGGTAATTCCAAGCACCTTGGCCCGAGGATATCCGCCGGAGTAGTTCAGCAGGTCCGAAACGATCCGGGTGGAAAAGTATTGACTCCGAGACACCTCGAAGGCCTCCGATACGTCAAAGCGGACTCCATCCACCAGGCAAGGCTGAGGGAGACTCTCACCAAGGGTGAGCGAGAGAAACTCAAGAACATCGACGTCCGGGCTCCCGACCCCGACCAGCCGGATTTGATTCATTAGTTGTTGGTGGCTGAATCTTCTCGCTTCAGCCCATATTTCTTAATCTTGTTATAAAGGGTGACCCGGTCGATCCCCAGGACTCTGGCACTCCGAGAGATGTTCCAGTCAGTCTCGCCCAAAATGGCTTCGATATGGTCCTTCTCAATTGATGCGAGTGACTTGTCATCGAGCGTTCGGTCCTTCTCATTTTTCAGAAGCGGGACATGCTCCGCTTCGATGGCAGCGCCCCGGCACACCAGGACCGCGCGCTCGATAGCGTTCTGCAGCTCTCGGATATTCCCGGGCCAGTTATAGGAGGAGAGAATGGAGAGTGCTTCATTGTTAACACTCCCCACAGGTTTGTTCATGCTGCGGGCAAACTTCCGCAGAAAGTGATCGACCAGAAGGGGAATGTCGTCCCGTCGCTCCCGGAGGGGCGGAAGTGTAATCGCAAAAACGTTCAGGCGATAGTAGAGATCCTCCCGGAAGGTTTCCTCCTGCACCATGTTCTCCAGATTCTTGTTGGTCGCCGTGATCAATCGGAAATCGACGGGTACCATCTTGTTCCCCCCAACCCGGCAAACCTCCTTGTGTTCCAGCACCCGAAGGAGGTCAACCTGGGTCTTGAGGGAGATGTCACCGACCTCGTCGAGGAACAGGGACCCTCCGTCCGCCATCTCGAACTTGCCCTTGCGCCGGTACTGCGCCCCTGTAAACGCACCCTTTTCGTGTCCAAACAATTCGCTCTCCAGGACTCCTTCCGCAAGTGCCCCGCAGCTGACCGTCACAATGGGCAAATACCTTCTCGGACTGCACGCATGGATGGCCCGGGCCACCAGCTCCTTTCCGGTTCCGCTTTCCCCCCGAACCAGGACCGTGGTGTCCGACTCGGCCACCAGTTTGATCTCCTCGAGCACCCGGCGAATCACCCCGCTTTGCCCGACAATCCCATGGAAGGCACTCATCTCGTCAATCTTCGCCCGCAGTTGAACGTTCTGATCGAGCAGCTGCTTCCGTTCGGCCGCCTTCCGAATCAGGTTCTCCAGGGCTTCCGGCTCGAAAGGCTTGACGACATAGTCATACGCTCCCTGTTTCATCGCCTCGACGGCTGTGTCCACCGAGGCATAGGCCGTCATGATGATGATCGTGGAATCGGGGTGGATCTCCTGGATCCGCCGTTGGAGCTCAAGGCCGTCGATCCCGGGCATCTTGATGTCTACCAGGAAGACATCCCAGTCGTTTCGACTGAGCGCCTCGAGGGCCTCCTTCCCAGAGCCGGCGACATCGACCTCGTATCCTTCCTCCCGAAGCCAGCCCCCCAGTGACTTGCGTACGGCGAGTTCGTCGTCTACCACCAATACCCGTGCAACGGACTTGGCTATCATGCGTCGCTCTCTCTCCTCTCGTCCCGCACTTCATCGGCGACCACCCCAATCTGGTCCGGAACCTGTGCGGGAAGGTAGATCCTGATCGTGGTTCCCCGGCCAATTTCCGATTCCACGTCGACGGTTCCGCCGTGAGCGCTAACGATTCCGCTCACCACAGCCATCCCCAGGCCGACGCCGCGTACTTCTTCTTTCGTTGTAAAAAAGGGCTCGAAAATTCGCTGCCGGGTCTGTTCGTCCATCCCGTGACCGTTGTCCCGAACCCAGATACAAACCCGGTCTTCCTGCGGAAGGAAATCCGACCCTAATTCGATTTCTCCCCCGGAGTCTCCGACCGCTTCGCACGCATTGATCAGAATCGCGAGCAATGACTGCTTGATCCCCTGGGCGTCACAGACAACCGGGGGCACATCATCCGACAGTTCTAACTGGGTTTCCACGCTCATGAGGTTGATCTTGTGCTGGACGAGCCTCAATGACTCGCGAATTACGTTGTTGATGTCTTCGGGTTCGCGGTTCTTGCTGGTGGGCCGCGCAAACTGCAGCAGGTTCTTGACGATGGAACCGCACCGGCTTGTCTCGTCAGCGATCATTTCGAGATGCTCCCGGCTGTCGTCTTTCAGTTCGATCGCCTTTCGGTCAATCCGCTTCAGAATCAGCCGGGTCGAGGTCAGAATACCCGCCAGCGGATTATTGATTTCATGGGCCACGATGGCAGCCAGTTTCCCCATCGACGCCATGCGCTCCACCTGCATCATCTGATCGTGGGCCCGCTTCAGTTCTGCTGTCTTCTCCTCCACCCTCGCCTCGAGGGTCTGCGTCCATGCGTTCACCTCGGCCCGGGCCTGGTCGAGTTGGCGGGTCATCCGGTTGAATGATTCACTGAGAGATCCCATTTCGTCGCTGGTGTTGACCTGAATTCGATAGTCCAGGTCTCCGGAGGCGATCTTCTCCGTCCCAACCATTAACTGTCGAATTGGGCGATCGACGAAATTCCAAACCAGCATCCCAAGCAGGATCGACACCCCCAGAACCGCGATCCCCAACTGGATCAGCATCAGGTTGCGCCCCCGCCGGGTGATTTCGTCGACGTGTGCCAGCGAAACCGTCACATCGAGCACACCGAGAATGGCCTGCTCCGGGATGTGCGCGTGACAGTCCGCTTCCCAGCAGCTCGGTTCGTTTTCAATCGCATTGATGACCCCAAGGATCCGGTTTCCCTGGGCGTCGTAGAATATCCGGTGACGGTCAGGTCGCTCCAGCCGCCGCAGGGGCTCCTCCTGGTTGTGGCAGCCATAGCAGGCCTCTTCTCGCTTGTCGACCATCCGATTGATCTCGGCATCATCACTCGAAAAGCTGATCCTGCCGATCTCGTTGAAGATTCGAACTTTGTTGATTCCCGGTTCACCGCCTATTGTCTTGATGGTCTGGTAGATATGCTCCCGGTGATTAAGCTGCATGCTGTACAGAATGCTGCGCTTGATCGAGTCGCTGATGCGATCGGCAGCTTCGGAATTGACGCTCTCGAGGTCACGCCGATGCAGCTCGGTAACCAGGTATCCAAACAGCGTGAAAATGATCCCGAGAATCGCAATGAGGCTCAGGATGAGTCGAAGACTCAGACGCCCAGTCAAAGCTCACCACCTCTTTCCCCGGTTAGGCTGGCGGGGACACGTCGGCCTCCCATGGACCGACCACCTTACAAGATAGCAAGCCATCGTCCAGAAGCAAAAAGAATTTTGTTGCAGCGGTAAGCTGATATTGACCGAGTATTGCAGGATTATTCAACTATAAGGATGGTTTCTTCGACAGAAGGCGCCGGGAGTCCGGCGCCCAAGTTTCAACGTTCCTTCCGTGAGGAGGCTTCGAACAGGCGCTGCGTCAGTTGTGCCCAAGTTTCATCGTCGGCCTGCTCCAGAAGGCCGTCCACGAGCGTTCCGCCGTCGGGAATCATGGGCTGGAGCTGCGGGACCTGCCGATCTCTGCGCGAAGAAGTCCATCACGGTTTGGACCTGGCGCGCCATCCAGTCACGGATGTCGTGTGCGCCGATCAAACCCGCCGGCATCTCTCTCAGGTCGGAAGCCTGCAACCGGCACAGCCATCCCTTCTCGTAACGTTCTTCTCCGTCACGGCCATCTTTCACACCCTGAGGGTTAACTTCGTCGATCGTTCCGTCTACCGGCGAGGCGAACCGTACCCACCGAGACCCTTGGCGAACCGAAGCAAAAGGTTCGTCCTGGCGGACCCGGGTCCCCGGCTCGGGCAAACGAACTTCGTCAACTCTCCCTAGCAGTCTAAGGGCGAAACCGTCGATCCCGATCGCCGCCCGCTCTCTGGAAAGCACACGAAGCCAGGCGTGGCCCGGATGCCAGTACACCTCCCCAATCACAGGTTCAGTGGACCGTTGAGCTGATTCCTGAAGCTCGCGTCGCCGCCTGAGCCAGGCAACGGTTTCAACTGTCGCGATAGAACAGACTACGGTTAAGAAAACCATTACTAATACCATTTTGAGCCACCCTTTTTAACGGGGACTGCCCCGAAGAATCTCTTCAGCACTGTCCGAAAACTCTCCTGTCGCCGAATAACTGCGAGGTAATTTGCAATCACCTCTCCGCCATCCGTCGCGGTCGTTCCGACGGTGGGATGCTCCTTAAACGCCAAGGCAATCACGTCTCCCGCCAATTGTTCGACCTCGTGCTGGAGCCAGACCTCAGCCGACCTTCCAAAATGGAGGCTTTTGAGGCTTCCGGTAAGATCGTCGGATTCAACCGTGATCATGCTCCCCCGGTCGTAGGGGTCGTCGGAGACCAGAGAAGGAGTTCGGCGGGGATCAGGGTTGTTCCATACCACCCTTCCCGAGACGGGCGACACCAACTCGACTTCTCCGAGTTCGTTGGAAATGCGAATCGGCGTGAAGGCGTTAAGTTCAGTGCCTTCTTCAGGCGTTTCCACCGCGCTGATGGCTCCCAACAGCTGGCTTCCGAAGTGATCGAGGCCGATCTTCAGGTTTGCTTTCTCTTCAACCCGGAACCACAAGTGATTTCTCGAGTAGAAGCACCGAGGATCAAACCCGAATCCAGGCAGGAACCGCGGCCCGCGAACCACCTTTGGCATCGAGGGCTGAATCAATTGCTCCAGTCCCTCGGTCTTTCCTCTCATCACCCGGTCGAAAAGACAGTTGTCACAATCCAGATTCCGGTCACACAGCCGATAGGAGATGAGCCCCGCGTCCATCCAAATACATGTTGGAACTGATCCTTGTTTCACGCCATTAGTAAATGCACGTCTGTCGCCAATCGACTTGAAATCCCAAACAACATCTAGAACCTACTGATTTTAAACAGTTTCCCAGTACCATTGGGGAGATTTTGCAACACTTGTCCTTTTGGTGACTGTTGAAGGCTTCTACAACTCCCGGTCGCACTCCTGCCTGTCAAGGGCTCAAAAGCCCGCCCTGCTTGGGTTCTGGGCCCGAATGGCTGAGAAAGACCACACTTGTAGAGAAATTAAACGGTCGAACTGAAGTTGCTTTTGAGTTGCCTTTTTTCACAACCCGCAGATAGAATTGAATCAAGTCAATTCACGATGGCACGGCTGAGGTGATTGGGAAAGACCGGTCGTCTAAGTTCGATCTCCTGTGATTGCGGCTGCTCAAAGCTCGGACCGGAATGGTGCTGGCAGAAGTCAAGGTTAGGAGGCCAATAGATGACTTACTCGTTGATTATCGGCATTGTTATTGTCGCTGCTGTGATCGTCTGGATCTTCCGTTCCGGGAAGAAAGAAAGTCACCATCTGGACAGGCTGCACATCAATTCGACAAACTCCGAGCGGTAGGAGGTGACACCCGGTTCACCGGCCTCTGCTGTTTGAGCCGGCCGGTCCTGGGGACTGGAACCTAATTGGCGCTGACAAATCGCTGTCGCGCCCAAGTCCGGAGTTCTTCTATTTCTTCGCGGCGCGAAACTGACAGTGGAATTGTCGAGTGAGCTTCCTGGATGAGGCTCTCGGTCGTGAGGGCTGACTGGTTGTGGAGCGCCCGGTAAAGCGCTGTGATGACGATCTGCTCGATCTCGGCTCCACTGAACCCCCCTGTTTCCGCCGCAAGCCTGGTCAATTCGAAGTTTCCGGGCGACTGGTTTCTCAACGCAAGATGAATCTTGAAAATACTGGCGCGTTCCGCCAGTTCCGGAAGGTCTACAAAAAAGATCTCGTCGAAGCGCCCTTTGCGAAGCAGTTCCGGGGGCAGCGCCGACAGATCGTTCGCAGTTGCGACCACGAATACTTCGTCATTCTTTTCCTGCAACCAGGTCAGGAACGCGCCCAGGATTCGCTTCCCCAGGCCACCGTCGGCATCTCCGGCTCCACCTGAGGCAAAACTCTTCTCGATCTCGTCGATCCAGAGAACCACTGGTGCCATCGATTCCGCCTGCCCCGTGGCTCGGCGAAAATTCTTCTCGGATTCGCCCACGTACTTATCGAAGAGGCAGCCGGCGTCCAGCTTCAGCAGGGGAAGCCGCCACTGTTTGGCTACGAATTTTGCCGCCAGTGACTTGCCGCAACCCTGGACTCCCACGAGCAGAACGCCTTTGGGGGGACTGAGGTTGAGCTCCCGGGCTTTTTTACTGAAGCCGACCTTCGCTCGATCGAGCCATCCCCGCAGCGACTTGAATCCGCCGAGTTCGTACTCGTTCGAGGAGACCGGATAGTATTCGAGAAGGCCCTGTTCCCGAATGGCTTCTCCCTTTCGCTCAATAATCCGGCCGATATCGTCGGCTCCGAGCCTGCCGTCGTCGAGTATGCAGTAAGCTAGCACCTGTCGTGCCTGTTTCAGGGTGAGCCCTCTGAGGGCACGGAGCAACTCTTCCAGGCCGTCAGGCCCGAGTTCGATTTGAAACGAGCGTTGGGTCCGAAGGTCCTGCAACTGCTCCCGGACGGCCGCCCTCAGTTCGTCGCGGGAAGGAAATCTCAACCGGTAGTGGATCGCCAGATGATTGAGATCGGGCGGAAACTCCACCGTTCCCCCGCTGATCACCAAGGTCGATTTCTTCCCCGAAAACGCACCCGCCAATTCACGAAACTGGCGTCTGACCTCAGCACCCTCCAGATGAGGGCCGAAATCCTTGAGGTGGAAAATCGCCTCGATGGTCAACCCTGCGATGTGCTTGAGCAGAATCAGCGGCTGGCTGGTTCCATGAAACGGGGTGGGTTGTTCCCGGCGCCGCAAGCCGCGTGTCACCGTCCACTCAAACAAAGGTAACCGAAGCTGCTGCGCCACGTTCTCGAGAATCTGGTCCACCCGCTCTTCTTCCAGGGTCTCGACAGCGATGACTGGTTGGAACGACAGAATGAGCGTCTTGATTTCGTGTGCGGTTGTCGATGGTCGGTGATCGGTCACTCCACTATTATCGAACGAAGCTGCCGCTTCTTTAGCACTCCCAAGACGGGGGACACACCAGACTACCAACCCGAATTGTCCACTTTGTTGGGAAGTATGTCACCGAGATGTCCTCCGGCTGAGACCGGGGCGATCACCTCCTGTGGCAGGTCAGTCGCCGGAAAGGCGAATCTCCTGCCCGGGATGGATGGTGTCTCGCGGACCCAGGTTATTCCACTTGAAGAGGTCGTTCATTCGGACCCCGTAGTGGCGCGCTATCCGGTAGAGAGAATCTCCGCGCCGGACAATATGACTGCCACTGCTGGGCATTCCACTTCCCGCGGAAGCTACCGCCCGGTAGTCCGAAAGCGGGATGATCAGGTCCTGCCCGAGGCTCAATCTGTTGACGTTCCGAATTCGGTTCATGTCGGCAATGGCCCGGATTGCGACTCGGTAGCGAGACGCGATGAGGGAAAGTGTTTCACCATTGCGAACCTTGTGGTGTGCCCACCTGAGCCGCTTGTCGGGGGGCAAATCAGCTAGTTGCTGGGCCGCCTCTATCGCCTTGCCGGGAGGAACCTTTAGGTAGTAATCGTCACTTTCAAATGGCGTTATTCCCCGCAGAAGTTCCGGATTCATCTCGTCGAGAAGATCGACGTCCACATCGATCAGGTCTGCGATCACGTTGAGGTCGGCCTGGTAAGGCACCGCGACCTTCTCCCGATCCATGGGCGGATCCGGTTGGACGTCAAACCCATATCGGGCCGGATTCTTGTAAATGATCATCGCGGCGAGGATGGACGGAACGAAGTTCCGGGTCTCTCGAGGAATCAGGCGCCGCTTGACCATAGTCCAGTAATCCATGTCCCCGTAACGCCTGAGTGCCCGGCCCACGCGTCCCTTGCCCACGTTGTAAGCCGCCAGTACCAGGTACCAGTCGCCAAACTCTTCTTTGAGATCCTTCAACATTCGGGCGGCACTCCGAGTGGCCCTCTCGAAGTCCATCCGTTCGTCCACCCACCAGTTAATGTTAAGGCCGTAGACCCGGCCCGTGCCCGACATGAACTGCCAGATGCCCCGGGCTCTTGCTCTGGAATAAGCTTTTGGCTTGAAGAGACTCTCAACGTGAGCCATGTAGACCAGATCCTGCGGAAGCCCCTCTTCGGCGAAAATCTTCCTGAACTCGTCAACGTATCGCCCCGAGCGACGAAGCGCCTCTTCCGTCGCCTTCCGGCCCCGACCCTGATAATAATCGAGGAAACGCAACACCTGCTCGTTGACAACGATCGGAAAATCGAAAGGAGTCTGCTTCAGATCTTCGCTGACAAGATTCTCGAGCTTCGGATCAACTTCGACGGCATACAGGTCGAGGCCTGCAATGTCGTCCAGCGGCGAAAGAGATTCGGCCAGTTCCTCGGACAGGCGCAAGGGAGTATCGTCCGGCTCTGCTGCCGCCAACACTTCGATTCGGCGAATCTCCGCTTCCAGTTCCCCATAGGTGGATTCCAGGAATGGGTATTCGTCGAAGGGGAATCCGCTCTCATCCAAGAGATCCAGGGCCTCATCGAAATAGACTTGTGCATCACCCAGCTGGCCGCGGAAGACCCGCACCCGGCCCGCATCGACCAGTCGCCTGGCGTCCCGGTCCAACGCTTCTGCCGCTTTCTTCCCCTGTTCTGCGAAATAGTCGGGCTGCTCGACGTTTGCAAGCACCGTATCCTCGACTTCGGCGCCGGCCGACACATCCGGCTCGCGCGAATCGATCGCCGTAACTTCAACCTGCCGCTTCGTGCAACCTGGCAGAACAAAGAGCAGTAGCAGGAGAAAGTGAAATGGGAGGGTCCTGCAACGCCTCTCACTTGCATTCATAAAGACATCCCAAAATGATCGAGCACAAAGATTTGGCCAGCCGCCTGGATCGCTCGAGGCTGCAAGCCGCACGACAGCGATTTGCCCATTATACGAGCCGATCAATGCTAAACCCTAACAGAATCCGGCCTGCTTGTTCCAGAGTACCGCCAAGGTTCGGCATTTCAGCAGTGTCCTTGTTGAGCGTCACGCGCACTGCCGATACAATCGCTATCATAATGATCCGAAATTCGATCCTTCCCCGCTTCCTTTGGGGCTTTCCGGCGCTACTTCTGCTCGTGACCCTTTCCTGCACCAAGCCCGAGTCGCCCGCGCGTGCGCCTAACGTGGTCATTCTCTTCGCCGACGACATGGGTTACGGGGATCTCAGTTCATTCGGACATCCGACAATTCAGACGCCCCGCCTTGACGGAATGGCCAGTGCAGGCATTCGGCTGACCTCTTTCTACGTCGGGGCCCCGACTTGCACTCCGTCCCGTGCGGCCCTGTTGACAGGACGGTACCCTCAAAGGGTCGGCCTCCCCAACGTCCTTGGACCTGATTCGGACAAGGGGATCCCCGCCGAGGAGTTGACGCTGGCGGAGGTACTGAAGGGACGGGGTTACCGGACCATGGCAATCGGGAAGTGGCATCTTGGGAGTTCCCAGCCCGCTTTCCTGCCCACCGCCAACGGCTTCGATTCCTATTTCGGGCTGCTTTACAGTAACGACATGATCCCCCCCTGGGTCCAGACCGAACGCCCGCTTCAGCTGTACCGGGATTCCAAGCCTACCGAGGTCCTTCGGGACCAGTCACTGCTTACGGAACGCTACACCGACGAGGCAGTCAAGTTCATTCACCGGTCGGCTGAAGAGCCCTTCTTTCTTTATCTGGCCTACAGCATGCCGCACGTTCCCATCAGCACGGGAGAGGACTTCGTCGGTCGGTCCCGGGGCGGCCTCTACGGCGACGTCATCGAAACGATCGACTGGAGCGCCGGTCGGATCGACGATACCCTCGGGGAACTCGGCCTCAGCCAGAACACCATCATGATTTTCACGAGTGACAACGGGCCCTGGTTGAATATGCCCGACCGGATGTTCCAGGAAGACATCGTCAAGCCCTGGCACGCCGGTTCTCCCGGGCTTTTGCGCGGTGCCAAGGCGACTACTTACGAAGGGGGCGTTCGCGTCCCCGCGCTGGTTCGGTGGCCCGGCCACATCCCTTCCGGCCAGGTCAGCGCCGAACCGGTCACGACCATGGATCTGTTCGCGACGATCTCGGCCATCTCCGGAGCCGAGCTGCCTGCTGAAAAAATCTACGACGGCGTCGATATTCAACCGCTCTTGACAAACGGAACTCCGGTCGGGGAACGGGACCTTTTCTACTTCAACGGTATGCGTGCTGAGGCCGTCCGCCGGGGACCCTGGAAACTCCGTCTACCCGGTGGACTCGAGGGAGCGCAATACAGCGAGCCGGTAGAGCCGGTGCAGCTCTTCAACCTCGAGATCGATCCGAGTGAACGGTACAACCGGGCGAAGGATTTCCCCGCTATTGTTGCGGACCTGAGGAATCGGCTGGAGGAAGGAGCCCGGCACGTTCTCGGCTCCACGCCTCCTGAAGAGAACTAGCCCGCACCAGAATCGAGTCGTCGTCGATGCGAATATCAAAGGGTCTCCTGACGCTTCTGCTGGGCTTCACCTTGATCCTCGTCATGATCGGGTTGCGATCGTACGTTGATCACAGTCGGCCGGTCCCGGTCGTCGTTCGTGAAGGCCAGATGATGGGGACATTGTGGTCGATGCAGATCGTCGCTGACGACGACAGCAAGGAGAAAGCGGAAGCGGCTCTGGACGCGGCCTTCGGAGAGCTGGACCGGATCGAGCGATTGATGAGCGAGTGGCGTCCCGATTCTCCGATCAGTGCCGTCAACCAGGCAGCCGGATCGGGCGTTCCGGTCGAAGTCCCACAGGAGCTCGCGGACATGATTCGGCGAGGAATTCACTGGGGGGAGGTTAGCCATGGGGCTTTTGACATTACGTGGCGCAGCATGGGGAATATCTGGCATTTTGACGAAGACTTCGTCCCTCCTACCCCCGAGGAGGTCGCAGAAGCGCGCGCCCGGGTGGACTACCGCAAGATTAAAATCGACGGAAACCGGGTCTCCCTGCCCAAGGATGTGGCTATCGGACTGGGTGGGATCGCCAAGGGCTATTCCATCAACCGGGCGGGCACGGTAATCCGGGACGCCGGCTTCGACGAGTTTCTCGTCAACGGCGGAGGTGACGTGCTGACATCGGGAGAAAAGGGAACCCGCCCCTGGAAGATCGGAATTCGTGATCCGCGCGGGGCTCAAGATGAGTTGATCGCCCGCATTCAGATTTCGGACGGCGCGGTAGTCACTTCCGGCGACTACGAGAGATTCCGCATCGTCAATGGGGTCCGCTATCACCACATCATCGACCCGCGCACCGGCTATCCTGCCGACAAGTGCCAATCGGTCACTGTCGTAGCGCCGGACGCAGAGACCGCTGATGTTCTGGCCACCACTGTCTTTGTCCTCGGCCCGGACGCGGGCTTGCGGCTGGTCTCGACCCTGCAGAACGTCCAGGCGTTTGTTGTCGGGAGCAATGGACGCTACTACATGACCGACGATTTTCGGTCGGT
This sequence comes from uncultured Acidobacteriota bacterium, assembly GCA_963777605.1. Classification (GTDB taxonomy): domain Bacteria; phylum Acidobacteriota; class UBA6911; order RPQK01; family JAPXNP01; genus CAVZRV01. The sequence goes on along the minus strand of CAVZRV010000007.1, from coordinate 986,307 downwards.
CGCCGAATTCCGGGATAACTAAGGAGATAAGAAACCATGAGGAAACACTTCCTGTCTGCTGTTGCCGTCGCGACAGCGCTCTTGACCTGCATTCTGGCCGCTCCCCAGGTGGCCCCCGGGCACCGGGTTGGCATAATCGGCCTGGATACCTCGCACGCCGTTGCATTCACCAAGGAACTCAACAACCCCGCCGCAGCGGAGGACCTGGGGGGATACAGGGTGGTCGCAGCTTATCCACAGGGGAGTCTTGACATCGAGTCGAGCACCAGTCGAATCCCCCGCTATACCGAAGACGTCCGGGAAATGGGCGTAGAGATCGTCGATTCGATTCCTGCCCTGCTGGACCGCGTGGATGTTGTCCTGCTCGAGACCAACGACGGCCGACGGCACCTGGAGCAGGCGATCCCCGTCCTCAAGGCAGGTAAGCGGGTTTTTATCGACAAGCCGGTAGCAGCATCTCTGGCAGACACCGTCGCGATCTACGATGCCGCCGCCCGTTACCGGGTCCCGGTTTTCTCCTCGTCGTCGCTTCGCTACGTCGAAAGTGCGCAGCAACTTCGTGCCGGGAGTGCCGGACGGGTGCTGCGGGCATTTGCATACAGCCCGGCACACCTCGAGCCGACTCACCCCGATCTGTTCTGGTATGGCATCCACGGGGTTGAACTTCTCTACACCGTCATGGGAACCGGCTGTAAATCGGTCGTCCGTACCAAGACCGACATCTCGGACATCGTAGTGGGAACCTGGACGGAAGGCCGCACCGGGATCTTCCAGGGGCTGCGGGAAGGCAAAGAGGATTACGGCGGGACCGTCTTCGGTTCCGAGGCGATCGAGCCGATCGGCCCCTTCGGAGGTTATCGACCCCTGCTGGTGAAGATCGTCCAGTTCTTCGAAACCGGCATCTCACCCGTCTCCATTGAAGAGACCCTTGAGATCTACACTTTCATGGCAGCCGCCCATGAGAGCAAGCGTCTCGGTGGCGTCCCCGTTTCTCTCTCCGATGTCCTGGAACGCGCCCGCGAAGAGGCAGCTGCTTCCACGGCAGGACGGTAAAATAAAAAAGGGCCGCGGCAAGCGCGGCCCTTCCTCTTTCACAGGGGATTACCCCGACGTCACTCGTTGAACGGAGCAGCCCGTTCGACCCACTTCGGCAGATCCTTCTCGCGCTTGTTCACCGGGGCTCCCGGATGAATAGCACCAGAAGGACAACGCTCGGCCGCGAGAACCAGATCCTTGAAGGTACCATTCTTCGGATCGGTCACGGTCGCCTTGCCATTCGCCTCGTACACGAAGAGTTTCGGATTGACTTTCATGCAATCGTCACATGCTGTGCAGATATCCTGGTCGATCCAGGCTCCCATGCCCAGCTCTTCCTCTTCTTCCTCAACCTTTTCAGGCTCGGCCTTGGACTCTGCGACAGCGGCAGGAGCCGGTGCTGCTGCGGGCGAGGGCTCCCCTTTCTTCTGGGGGCCATTCCCGCTGGGAACCGCAGGCGGTGCAACCGGAGTTGCCGTAACGGAAGAGATGAAGCTCCCCAACGAACCTGATTGACCCATCAGGGCTTCCGCCATGCGACGGGCAACATCCTGAGGATAGGTTCGTTTGAGCTCTTCGATTTCGGCTTCGTACTGCTCCTTGATCTCCGCGAGACGTTCGTCGAATTCGCTTTCCTTTTCAGAAGCAATCCGGTCCCGCACTGCTTCGGAGATGCGCTCCCCAGCCATTTCACAGATTTCGTTCCAGAAGTCGAGCCGCTCGCGACCGAGGCTGACAATTTCCTCGGCAACCGCGATCCGGTCCAGCTTCCCTTCTCTGTTGATGGCGTATATGAAGGGGGTCTTCCCTTCAGTCTCTTCAACGGCAAGCTTCAGGTACTCGTGGTACGGAACCAGCTCGCCGTTGTCTTTGCCCGGTTTGACCCGCTTGAACTGCTTGGAGAAACGCCGTTCAGTGGCCGCCCAATCCGCAATGGTCATGGGCAGAACCATGGTCTGCTCGGCACCTGCTTCATCCGCATATTTCAGTTCATACGTCGGCCAGTCATCCCCGATTGACGGGTTGCCGTCCAGGCTCAAGCGCTCGCTCAAGGAACTACCGGCGTCAGGATCGTAGATCATGTAGGGCACTGCCCGCGCCTCGAGGGCGAGTTTGGCGTTGTGCTCCGATGCGTGATCCGGGATGCCGTGCTCCGTTTGACAAGGCGTATATATGTTGAAAATCGCGGGGCGCCTGGAGGCCAACCCCCTCAGAATACCGCCCACCAAGTGCGCGGGCGAGGCCTGCGAGGACTGCAACACATAAGCCGTCCTGTGAGCCGCCGCGATCAAAGCCAGCTCTTTCCGAGCTTCCTGTTTACCGTGCTGGGCTTTCCCGTATGCGGCCATGTCCGAAACCTGCCCGGTGAAACCGGAAGTACAGGCCTGGCCACCCGTATTTGAGTAAACCTGCGTGTCGAGAACAACAACCCGCAACGGCTTGCCGGAGGCCAGCAGCCGGGAGAGATTTTGGAACCCGATATCGTACATGGCTCCGTCTCCACCCATCGCCACGATTGGCGGGCAGAGCAGGAACTCTTCGTCGGTGAACTTCTCGTAGTTGAACGCAACGAAGAAATCGTCGTGGACAGCCGAATCGTAGGCATCCTCGACCTCCAGTTCAGCGCGGCGCACGAGCGCAAAACCGTCGGCCATCTTCCTCATGTGCCCTTCGAAGATTCCCAGGGCCAGTGATGGAGCATCCTGGAAGAGGTGGTTTGCCCACGGGAACGGGTACGGGTTGTAAGGATAGGTACTGCCCCAAACCGACGAGCAACCAGTCGAGTTGGTCATGCCGAGAGCCGCACGCCCCTTGCCGCTGGGGCCACTCTTGTAACGCCAGCTGAGGTCCTTCAGTTCCCGGATCAGCTTGGTCAGGTGACTCAGCCGGGTCCGGGTGTCACCCAGGGCAATGCCCACATTGTCGGATCCTTCGATGCCGTCCAGATCGACATCCTTCGCGAGCAGGAGGCGGGCCTTGGAATCGAGCTTCTCTGTCAGGTCATCGATCTTCTCGACGAAGCTGAGGACGTGGGGCTGCAGGGACGCTTCGATAGCCGAGACGACCAGGTGGGCCGCTGTCTTTTCTCCGCACCCCATACAGGATCCGTCTCCACCCACCATCATGCGGTAGTTCTCCTTTTTGAGGAGAAGAGTGTGGAGAACGCCGATGCCTTCATGAAGATCGCGCACCTGAACATAACGATCCGGAGTGTCCGGAAGCTGTTCCCAGATCTTCCAGGTTTCGCGCAGTTCCTCAATAACCTTGTCGTCCTGCTTCACCGTGACCAGTGCCTCATCGGGGCAGACATCCACGCAGAGGTTACAACCCTTACAGGCGTAAGGATTGATCGTTACCGCAAGCAGGCCGCCGCTTCCTTCCTCTTTCCGTTCCTGAACGTCGAAGAAGGGCAGCGTTTTGGCGACCGGGAGCTTGCCCAGCACCGCCGCCACCTTGCCAAACTCCCCGTCGAGCTCGGTCTGCTTGGCCGGCTCGAGAGCGAGCGCCTTCGAGGCATTCTTGTAGGCCAGGTCGAGAACTCCATCGAAGGAGGAATTGGGAACCGTCTTCAAGAGAGTCCGGACCTCCTTGCTCAGGGGCTCCACCAGGGTGGGGAACAGGCCAAGGGGCTGGCCGTTTCCAGCCTGCCGGGCAGCCGAGAGAAGCAACTGGTCGATCTCCAGCACCAGGCCGGGGATGGCCGCATCCGGACACTGGGTCCAGCAGTGACCGCAACCGGTACACTTCTCGGCGACGAACTTGGGTACCTCGAACCGGATCGTGGTCATATCCCGGAAGGTTCCGGTTGCCGCCGGAATCGCGCTGAGCGCGGCGAAGGGATCCGCAACCGGATCCTGACCAGTTCGATAGTACTCGAAGACTTCATCGGCGAAGCGGCCCGGGTCGCCAACACCGGGCATCGGAGCTGCAGTGACCGCCGGACCGGATCTCTGCGATTCCTTTCCGATCTCCACCAGTTCCGTGCGCTTGTCCGAGAGCTTCGAGTAGTCGAGTTGGTTCACTTCTTTGTAGCCGCGCGAGATAACCCGCACGTTGGCATCGACAACCTGATGTCCTCGATGGCCGAACTTCTTTTTCAGCTGAGCGTGAATCGCGTTGAAGAGATCTTCTTCCCCGAGGTTCTCCCGCTCCATGAGAGGAGATGCCGCGAAGAAGGAACCCTGGAAAGCTGCCCCCTGCATACGGTACTGCAGTTCGATATCAGGAGCTTCCGAGCGAGCGATAGCGAAGGCGTCGATGTAGTAGACCTTGATCTTGTGCTTGCGAATGAATTCCTTCGCCCAGGAAGGCAGGCTTTGCCAGAGTTCCTCTTCGGGCAAGTCGGTTTGAATGATGAACACGCCGCCGTCACTCAACCCGGAAAGAGGATTGGAGTGGCGGAAGACGTTAGGATCGGGGGACAGCACGACGTCCACGAACCTGAGGTCGCAGTTGAGTCGAATAGGATCATGAGCAAACGTCGCGTAGAAGGTCGTCGGCTGCCCTTTCTTTTCCGATCCATACTTGGGATTAGCTTTAACGTGCATGCCCAGCAGGTCGGAGAGCGTCAGGGCCAGATTCTTACCGGTCGTGATTGCACCCCATCCGCCGACTGAGTGTATGCGTACTGCAAGGGAACTCTTGGGCAACAGGTTGACATTAGTTTCCGGCTGCAGGGAGAGTTCTTCGATATTGGGATAAGACTTGATGATTTCCTGCTGGTGCTCGTTCAGCTTGTCGGAGCCGCCCTTCCGCAGAAAATCGATGCCGAGGTAGAAGAATCGTTTGTGTTCCCCTTCCGGCATCATGTTCTTGATCGCCGTAATCAGATCGCCCGGCTGGGTGTCACGGCTACCAAGCCCGAAACAGCCGGAGTAGAAGTCCGGAGCATCCTGGGAACCGTACGAATCCACGGTGGGATAGGGCAAACTGCCGTTGCCGGCCCGACCGTTTTCGAGGGCTTTCAGCACTGATCCGCGGGTTTCGCGAAGCAGCGGCAGGTCGCCGGCCAGCGGCTGGTCAACCCGCTCAAGCACCAGGACTCCCTTCTTTCCCTTGAGAAGGCGGGAGATAAGGTCGTCGGGGAACGGCCGGAACATGGTCAGGTTGACAACGCCAATCTTGAAGCCTTGTTCGCGGAGGTGGTCAGCGACCTCCTCCAGGTTCCAAACGATCGAGCCCTGACCCAACACCACGTAGTCGGCATCTTCAACCTGGTATCCCGAAGCTCGGAAATACTTCCGCCCCGTTAATGCGGCAAATTCTTCAAATGCGCCGTCTGCGATCTTTTTGATGTGGTCGAAAAAGAAGGGCCGCTGGGCTGCAACGCCTTGTGCATAGGAATCTTGATTCTGAACAACGCCCAGCATCGCAGGATAATCGAGATCGAACAGCTCTGGAATTCGCCTTCTCGTTTCGCCGAAAATCATCTTCTGCGCCGGAGTGGGGCATTTGATGATTTCGGAAGGATCACCCAGGAACTCTTTCACCAGTTCCACTTCGGGCAAGCGCAGCGTCTCAATAACGTGGCTGGTCAAAAACCCGTCCTGGGAGAGAATCCCCGGATTGAGTGCCAGTTCGGCGATCTTATGAGTAATGAGGTTGAGGTCGGCTACTTCCTGAACGTTCTTCGCAAACACCTGAAAGAAGCCAGTGTCGTCAACCGAGTGGTAGTCGTCATGTCCGCAGTGGATGTTCAGCGCCTGCTTGGTCATCGCCCGGCTGGCGATGTTCAAGACGTAGGTGAGCCGCTTGCCGACTGCAGCGTAGAGGGATTCGTGCATGTAGGCGATACCCTGCCCGGCGGAAAAATTCGCCGAGCGGAGACCGGTCATGCTCATTCCCGCCGTGACCGCGGCCGCGGCATGCTCTCCCTCTGGTTCAAAGAAGACCAACCGCCGACCAAAAACATTGGGCTTTCCGGCGGCCGCAGCCTCTGCGAAACCTTCCCCCATGTTACTGGCAGGAGTGATGGGATAAACACCACCCGCCTCACTCCCCGCAGTTTCCATTGAAACGGCGGCCGCCGTTCCATCCATGGCCTGGGGAATTCCCGGATACTTTGCTCCGTTCTTTTCTTTTTCCTTTGCCATTAAAACGTATCTCCCTTCGAGGAATTCGGCCCCCGTTGGCACGAACTCCAAGTTCGACCTTCTTGTGGTCTCTAGAAAAGAATCAAGGCCTAGCCCTTCGTTCAGGAGGATGAGCTATCAGCGTTGTTCCGGTGAACTGGTGGTGGTTCTAGAACTAGGCCTCGATATCGGAATCAGATTTCACACTGAAACTGAAGCACGTTTCATGCCCAATTACTCTGATACCCCCTATCGCCCAAGGTTTCATAACATTCGAACAAAATCGGGAGAATTCGAACTCGAAGCCGCTGCCACTGTTGCGTGATTTCCCCCAAGGTCCATGCGGCAAATCACCGGGGAGATCTGTTCACTTGACGATCTGGATGAGCTTGCGGAAGCGTTCTCCCTCCGCAACCCGCTGCAGTTCAAAGAGCAACATTTCAGTACCCAGCATTCCCGCCCCAGCCTGCTTCATCCGCTTCAACCCGAGGTCCCGATTGGACTCGCTTCTCGAAGACACCGCATCCGTCACGACCTCCACACGGTAGCCGGCTTCGAGGAGATCAAGGGCCGTCTGGTAGACACAAACGTGGGTTTCGATCCCACAGAGAATGACGGTCCTTCGCTCCAGCGCGCTGAGCCGGTCCACGAACGACGGTTCCCCCACACAACTGAAAGCCGACTTGGCAATCGGCGTTTGCGTCGGCAAGTTCTTTCCGAATAACTTCAGTAGTGGCACCCAACTTTTCCGGTACCTGCTCGGTCCAGATGATCGGGACCTCCAGCAGGCCGGCTCCGCGGATCAGTCGAACCAGATTCTCAAATAAGCGGTCGCGATCCGTCATCAGTTCGGCCAGCCGCCCCTGGATGTCGATCACCACCAGGACGCACTCTTCCCTATCGATTCGTTTCATGGTCAAATCCGCCTTCTTCGGCTTGGACCGCCCGCAACACTTCAAAAAGAAGCCCTTTCAGCCGGCCCTGCAACTGGCGGCCGACCGCCAGCACGTCCTGGTGGTCCAGCCGACATGAGAGCGTTCCCGCTGCCAGGTTGGTAATGCAGGAGAGCCCAAGCACCCGGCGTCCCAACTGTCTCAACGCGATCGCTTCCGGCACGGTTGACATACCAACGGCATCCGCCCCCCAGAGGCGGAACATCCGGATCTCCGCCGGGGTCTCGTAGCTCGGCCCTTTTACCGCAAGGTAAATCCCCTGGCGCAGTGTCAGGCCAAGTCGCTCCGCCTCCCGGACCGCGATCTCGTTCAGGCAGCGGTCATAGATCTCGGTCATGTCGGGGAAACGTTCGCCAAGGGAGGGGAAGTGGGGGCCGGACAGGGGATTGTCCCCCTGAAAATTGAGGTGATCCCGAATCAACATGAGCTCGCCAGGACCAAAATCTGCGTTGATCGCCCCGGCAGCATTGGTCAGGACAAAATCTCGCACCCCCCAGAGCGCAAGCGCACGCACCGGAAACACGATACGGCTGAGCGGAATACCTTCGTAGAAGTGAGTGCGGCCCAGCAGACAGCAGACCCGAGCCGGCTCCGTACCGATCAGGGATAGGGTACCGGGGTGGCCGGAAACCGAGACCGAGGGAAAGCCTGGAACCTCGGAAAAAGGCACTTCCGAGGCCGTTCCGAGATCAGAGGTAAAACCGCTTAGTCCGGAGCCGAGAACCCAGCAGGTTCGCGGCGCCTCCCCATACCTCGCTTGCAGGTAACAGACCGCCGACTGAAGCTGATTCTCGTACTCGACAGCTCTCCCACCTGGTTCCATAAAGTAAAAAGCCCGGACCGCTTGCCCGGGCAGCTGAAGAAAGTTCGTGGTCGCCCTGTTCAGCCCAGTTTGGCCATTCTCTTCCGCGCCCGCTTCACGGCCAGGGCCCTCTTCAGGCGCCGCTTTTCCCCGGGCTTCAGGAAGAACGAATGCTTCTTGGATTCGCGGATGATGTCTTCCTGCTGGACCTTCCGCTTGAAGCGCCGCAGCGCGCTCTCCAGCGACTCTCCATCTTGCACAACGACTACGGCCAAGCCAGACCCCTTTCTATAGATAAACACAAAAAACCGGAAATTCGAAAAGGGAGAGTCTAAACGAGTGCGCTCATCCTGTCAAGGTGTCCAGGTAGCGGTCGATATCCTTGATCACACTGTTCGGGAGAGACCTGCAGAGCGTCTCATCCATGTAGACCGCTCGCAATATCGTCATCGTCGCCGCTTCCTGGCGGTCTTTGCCCGATTGCCCGGTCGCCAGAAGCGAAGCGGTTCGCTCCGGCTTCTTCGGTCGCTTGCCCCGCTTGCGTGCCTGATCCTGGAGCAGTCGCAGGGCCGCCCGCACGTCTCCCCGCTGGGTTAGTTCAGAGGATTTTCCTGCCTTCAGGACGGCGGTCATTACCCGGTAGAAACAGGGATTGCGCTCCCGAAAACCTTTCAGTGAGATCCCAAGTTCCCGAACGGCACTCGATTTTCGCCGGCTCAAAACGATCAGCATGGCCACTACCAGAAGCACTGCGCCGGCCACGACAGCGATCAAAATGATCTGTTCGTTTTGAAGGGAGGCCCACCACTGGCTGAAATCAAGAAGCAGTTCCATTACTCAGACCCGTAATATCTACGTTTGGCCGTCAATCGGTCAAGTATTTCGCCCCGCTTATCGGAAGGATAGTCTTGAGGACTGATATTTTTCGCCGCTTCGATGGCGTCTCCCAGCCGGTCGAGCGCTTCATAGCACTCGATCAACTCCAGCTGCGCCTGCAGGCGGCAATCCTTGCACGGGCCGGCCGCGAGGATCCCTGTGAATTGGCGGATGGCCCCTTCGTAGTCCTTTGAGAGCTCGAGCAGGATTCCCATCCGAACCCGGGACTGTTGAGCCAGGTGGTGACCCGTGTCTTCCCCCTGGGCGAGTTGCTCGAAGCCGGCGTATGCCTCGTCGAGCTCGTTCATCTTGAATTGGGCATCTGCAATCTTGAACTCGATCTCGTGCTCCTCATCGGCATCCATCCCCAGCTTCAGCGCATCCTCCCACTGGTGGACCGCGCTGTTTGGCTCATTGAGCTCGCGTTCGAAGATCTCGGCAAGCTTCAGATGACTTTCCAGGCAGAGGCGCGAGCGTGGGTACTCATCGACAACCCGCTCAAAGTAGTGCATCGCGTTCGAAATGTCGTAGAGGTTGTAATAGTAAATAGTGGCAATTTCCCAAAGGCACTCCGGCGCCAACTCGCTCGACGGATTCCGGGACTGGAGGTTCGTGTACGCCTCGATTGCTTCTTCGTAGGCCCCCGATCGCCAGAAGTCGCGGGCCCGCTCCATGGCGACCTTCACATCGCTGCGGTCACTCCGGAAGTACCAGGTTCCCACTACAAAGGACAGGATGGGCAGCAGCAGCACCCATCTCCCGTCAATTTTCGGCGCCAGCCTCATCCTCGACTTCCTCTTCCTCGGGTGGGACGACAGTGATGTCGGAAACCTGATCGTCTTCGTCAACGTCGATCAGTTTCACTCCGAGGGTGCTCCGCGCCGCCGTCCGGCGTGCCTGCATGACCGGCAGCCGGATGATCTTGCCCTGTTCCGTAATTAGAATCAGATCACCTTCGCTGGTCACATGGGCCACTCCAGAGACCTGCCCGTTGCGTTTGGTCGTCTTGATGTTGATGATCCCGAGGCCGCCCCGGTGCTGGAGACGATACTCGGAAAGGGGAGTCCGCTTCCCGTATCCGTTTTGCGTGACCGCCAGAACGTCTCCCGTTTCATCCGACAACAGGCACATACTGACCAGTCCGTCACCTTGCCTGAGGGTGAGTCCCTTCACTCCCCGTGCCGTTCGGCCCATTGCCCGAACGTCCTGTTCGGAGAACCGGATCGAGTAGCCTCCGTGGGTCGAAAGAAGGACGTGATCCCCGACCGAAGCCAGTTCCACCTTGAGGAGTTCATCCCCTTCATCAACACCGCAGGCAATGATCCCTGCGGACCGGGGATTCGAGAATGCCTTCAGCTCGGTCTTCTTTACATAACCCTGGCGGGAAGCCATCATCACGAAGCGGGCATCGTCAAAGCTGTCCACTGAAATGATGTCGGCGATCTGCTCATCCTTGGCGATGTTGATCAGGTTGATGATCGGTTTACCCCGGCCAGCCGCCCCCACGTTGGGTATCTCATAGACCTTCAGCCAGTAGGCCCGTCCCTTGTTGGTGAAAATCAGCAGGTAACTGTGCGTCCAAGCCACGAAGAGATCGTCAATGATGTCCTGTTCGGTGGCCGTCGTCATGCCCCGTCGCCCCTTTCCACCACGGGCCTGGCTCTTGTAAACGTCCAGCGCGGTGCGCTTGACATAGCCGTTCCGGGTGGTCGTGATCACAACGTTCTCTTCGGCGATCAGGTCCTCTATGGTAAGGTCCGCCTGCTGATCCAGGATAACGGTCCTCCGCGGGCTCGCGAAGGTGGAACCTATCTGTTGAAGCTCCTCCCGGATTACATTCTTCAATGCCTTATCGTCTGACAGGATCTCTCGGAGTCGGGCGATCTCCTTGAGCAGACTTCCGTACTCCTCAATGATCTTCTCCCTCTCCAGGCCGGTCAGTCGCTGCAAGCGCATTTCCAGAATCGCCTGGGCCTGCGGCTCGGTAAACTCCAGCCGGGAAATCAGTTGCTCCCTGGCCTCTGCAGGGGATGATGACGCCCGAATCAACGTAATGATTTCATCGAGATAATCGAGGGCCTTTTTCAGTCCTTCGAGAATATGGGCGCGCTGCTCTGCCTTGGTCAGTTCGAAGGCAGCCCTGCGCCGGACAACTTCCTTCCGGTGTTCGAGAAATAGGACCAGGATCTCCTTTAAGGTCATGACCCGGGGCTGCCCGTCCACGATTGCCAGGAGAATGACCCCAAAAGACGACTGCATTGGAGTCAGCTTATAGAGGTAGTTGAGCACGATCTCGGGAACCGCGTCCCGCTTCAGCTCGATCACGATGCGCATCCCTTCGCGACTAGATTCGTCACGCAGGTCGCTGATACCGTCGATCCGCTTATCGTGAACCAATTGGGCAATTCGTTCGATGAGCTTTGCCTTGTTGACCTGATACGGCAGCTCTTCCACGATGATCGCGATACGCTGGCCCATGTCCTCGAAGTCAGCCTTCGCTCGCATGTGAACCACGCCGCGACCGGTTCCGTAGGCCTGAACGATCCCCTGTCGACCGTGAATAAAGCCGGCCGTCGGGAAATCCGGCCCAGGAATGATCGGAAGGATCTCGCGCATCCCCGCCCCTGGGTTGTCGAGGATCAACAACAGTGCATCGACGACTTCTCCCAGATTGTGGGGCGGAATATTGGTTGCCATCCCGACAGCGATCCCGGAAGTTCCGTTGACGAGCAGGTTGGGCACCCGGGTCGGAAGGACCAACGGTTCCACCAGGGACTCGTCATAGTTGGGCTGGAAATCGACCGTCTCTTTGTCGATATCGATCAAAAGCTGCTCGGCCAGCCGTGACATCCGGACTTCGGTGTAACGCATGGCCGCCGCCGAGTCCCCGTCGATCGAGCCGAAATTTCCCTGTCCGTCTACGAGGGGCATCCGCATGGAAAACTCCTGCGCCATCCGGACAATCGTGTCGTAAACAGCGGATTCTCCGTGAGGATGGTACTTGCCGATGACTTCGCCGACAACGCGGGCCGACTTCTTGTGCGGCTTGTTGTGCACGTTGCCTAAGTCTCTCATCGCGTAGAGAACCCGGCGGTGAACCGGTTTCAGGCCGTCCCGAACGTCGGGCAACGCGCGTCCGATGATGACGGACATGGCGTAGTCGAGGTAAGAGGATTTCATCTCCTCTTCGATGTTGACTGGCAATTCTCTCGAAAGGTTGTCCATGTTGGGGCACTCAGCAGATTGAAAATTAAATGTCGAGGTTCTTCACGTTCAGCGCGTTGTCCTCAATGAACTTGCGCCGGGGCTCGACCTGGTCGCCCATCAGGATCGTGAAGATTTCGTCGGTCTCAATGGCGTCCTCAATATTGACCTTGAGGAGAATCCGGGACTCCGGATTCATGGTGGTCTCCCAGAGCTGCAACGGGTTCATTTCACCTAGACCCTTGTATCGCTGAATGGAAAGGCTCCGCTTGCCGGCAGAAAGGATGTGCTGAACCAGTGCATCGGGACTTTCGACAACGGTCTCCTTTTCCTTCTCCCGAATCACGACCTGTGAACTGGCGAACTCCAGGATTCGGAAGTAGAGCTGAACCAGTTGCAGCCACTCGGCGGAAGACAGAAGGTCGTGGTCAAAGAGGACCGGGATGCCCGAATTCTTGGAAAGTCTGAGCTCGAAAAGAGAATGCTCCGGATCGGGGAGAACGTCCGCGCGGTATCCTTGCTCCACCATCGCCTGGGCGAGAGCTCGCAGTGGCTCCTCGCTGGCGAGCAGGCTGTCTCCTTCCAACCGGGAGGGATCAAACCCGGCCAACCGGGCCAATTCTCCGAGAAGATCTTCGAGCATGCCGTTCGAGCCGGTCTTTCGATTCATCTTCTCGTGCATCTTCTGGTATTCCATCAGATCGCGCATCTTCCGGATCAGCTCATCACCGGAGTACTCACAGCCGGTCCGAACCACCTGCACTACGACATCGGTGGTCGCCCGATTCATGAGGAACTCGGTCAGGTCCTTCTCACGGTTCAGGTAAGTCTCCTGCTTGCCCACGGAAACCCGGTAAAGCGGGGGCTGAGCGATGTAGACATGGCCACTCCGGATCAGGTCGGTCATCTGCCGGTAGAAAAAGGTCAACAGAAGGGTCCGGATATGGCTGCCGTCCACGTCGGCGTCCGTCATGATGATGATCTTGTGGTAACGGAGCTTGGTCAGGTTGAAGTCCTCGGGTCCAATGCTCGTTCCCAGCGCCGAGATCATCGTGGTGATCTCGTCGTTGCTGAGCATTTTGTCGAAGCGGGCCTTCTCGACATTGAGGATCTTCCCCTTGATCGGGAGCACCGCCTGCACCTTTCGGTCCCGTCCCTGTTTGGCTGAACCGCCGGCCGAGTCTCCCTCGACGATGAAGATCTCAGAAAGGGACGGGTCCCGCTCCTGGCAGTCCGCGAGCTTTCCCGGCAGCGCCAGGTTTTCCAGAGCGCCCTTCCGACGGGTCAAATCCCGGGCTCGTCGGGCAGCTTCGCGCGCCCGGGCGGCTTCAATCGCCTTTTCGATGATACGGCGGGCTTCCCCGGGGTTCTCTTCCAGGTAGATGGTGAGCCGTTCGTTGCAGACCCCTTCGACGATACCTTTGACCTCGCTGTTGCCCAGCTTGGCCTTCGTCTGCCCTTCGAACTGCGGGCTCGGCAGCTTGACACTGAGTATGGCTGTGAGGCCTTCTCGGACATCATCGCCGCTCAGGTTCTGCTTCAACTCCTTGAGCAGTCCGCTCGAGGCGGCATAGTTGTTGAGGCTCCGCGTGAGAGCCGCCTTGAAGCCCACCAGGTGGGTTCCACCTTCGATCGTGTTGATCGTATTGGCGAACGAAAACAGGGTCTCGTTGTAACCGTCGTTGTACTGAAACGCGATGTCGACCTGCATATTGTCCCGTTCCATCGAAAGAGACACTGGAGGATCGTGCAGCACATTGCGATTACGATTGAGATGGGTAACAAAGTCAACGATGCCCCCTTCGTAGTGGAACTCCTGCACTCGTTCGGTGCGCAGATCCTCGATCGTGATGCGCAGTCCCGGGTTCAGGTAGGCCAACTCGCGCAGGCGCTGCGAAAGGGTGTCGAAGTTGTACTCAGTCGTTTCAAAAATGGACGCATCGGGACGGAAGGTAATCTTAGTGCCCCGCCGTTCGGTTCTGCCCGTCTGCTTGAACTCGGTGACCGGAATCCCTCGCTTGTAGGTCTGAGTGTAAACCAAGCCGTTGCGCCAGATCTCGAGGTCGAGCTGCTCCGAAAGGGCATTGACCACGGAAATCCCGACTCCGTGGAGGCCTCCCGAAACCTTGTAGCTTTCGTTGTCAAACTTGCCGCCGGCGTGCAGCGTGGTCATAACCACCTGCGCGGCAGGGATCTTCTTTGCCGGGTGCAGGTCAGCCGGGATTCCCCGTCCGTCGTCGATAACCGTAATGGAGTTGTCGACGTGAATCGCCAGCTGGATATGAGTGCAGTATCCGGCCATGGCTTCGTCGACGGAATTGTCGACCACCTCGTAAACGAGGTGGTGTAACCCTGGAACACCGGTAGATCCGATGTACATGGCGGGCCGCTTTCGGACAGCCTCGAGCCCTTCCAGAATCTTGATCTTTTCTGCGTTATAGCTGTCCGCGCCGGATCCGGACGGTACAGCACCCGGAGTGTTTTCTAGAGGTTCCAATCGCGATTCCATTGCTTCAGAATTCCCGCCGCCGTTACACCAAGCGACATTTACAGGCCGAACGAGGACGGGGAGGTCTTCGTTGTGGGACTCCGACTTCAGTCCTTCGGAGTACTGGGAGGTGATCCAAAGGAGTCATCCCTCCTGTCCGATCGCCGGAAGCCGGGGTTCCATTAAACTCACTCCATCAACTTCCCTGCATAACCACGCCTTTATCCGGTGCCGCAGGGCAAGCTGACCAGCTTCCCACACGGTCTGCCAGCCACCGTTTCGAACATCCAAACCAAGGCGCCAACTGACCGTCTAAACTCTTGAATTGTAACACAGATGGGTGAACTGAAAGGCGGTCCCCGACGGGGCGGCCGTCTCCGGCCGCGGCAGGCAGAATTGGGCCGCTAGATTTTCATGGGCATGATCACATAGCTGTATTCAAAGTCGTCGTTATCGACCGGTTTCATCAAGCCCTGCGTTTCCTTGTCCTTGACCCAGAGATCAACCTGATCGACATCGAGCGTATTCAGGAAGTCGAGCATGTACTGAGCATTGAAGCCGATTTCCATGGGCTCGTCCGAATAGGCGACATTGACGCTTTCGGACGATTCTCCGTAGTCGGCGCTTGCCGCCGATAGCTCGAGCGTGCCTTCTTTCAGGCTGAAGCGCACGGCTCGAGACTGCTCGTCCGCCATGACGCAGGCCCGGCGTAGGGCATTGGAGAGCTCACCTGTCTGCGCCCGCAGTTGACGGTTGTTTTCGCGGGGGATGACCATCTCAAAGTTCGGGAACTGCCCGCTCAGAATGCGCGAAACCAGCAGTCTATCCGCCACCTTGAAAAAGAGGTGGTTCTCGGAAAATCCGAACGTCACCGACTCTACATCTTCGGCCGTCAACTTGTTCAGCTCCACCAGCGTCTTCTTGGGAACCAGGACCCGGCTTTCGGAAACCGCGTCGCTGATCTCACACGGATGCGCCAGGAGAGCCAACCGGTGACCGTCGGTCGTGACGAACGTCAGCCCGGTCGGCTTTACAATCAGAAGAGCTCCGTTCAGGGTGTATCGGGATTCCTCCTGCGTTATCGCAAAAACACATCGCGGGATCATGACCCGCAGGGCCCGCCCCGGCAACTTGACTGTCTCGCCTTTGACGGAAGGGATCTCGGGAAAGTTCTCTTTTGACAATCCCGCGACTTTGAACTTGGACCGCTGGCAAGTCACGTTCAGCCATTCGGACGTGCTGGCTTTCAAGTGGACGTCGGCTTCCGGGAGCAACCTGACGATGTCGAACATCTTCCGGGCGGATACCGTGAAGGCCCCCGCCACCTTGACGTCCGCCCGACTCGTGCAGCGGAGCGTCACATCCAGATCGGTGGCGGTGATGGAAAGGGCATTGCCCGTCGTTTCGAGCAGCAGGTTGGTGAGGATGGGGACGGTAGCTTTTCGCTCAACGACCCCCTGGACATACTGGAGTTCTTTCAGTAACTCGCCCTTGCGAATCGTCAGATCCATAATCGCTCCTCACCCCTTTTGATTGTGAACGTCCCCACCCTAAGAGATGGCCTCTTTGAGTCGCTCGATCGTTGCGCGAAGGTTTTGATCCGTCTTCTGCAGTTCATCGACCTTTCTAATCGCGTGGAGGACCGTCGTATGGTGCTTCCCTCCGAACTCTTTTCCAATCTCGGAAAGAGAGTTTTTAGTCAGCTCCTTGGTCAGAAACATGGCCAACTGCCTCGGTTCCGCTACTCGACGCGCATTGTTCTTCGCCTTCAAATCCGAAACTTTCAAGGAGTAGTGCTCGGCCACCATTTTCTGTATCTGCTCAATTGTAATCACGCGGACGCTGTTTTCCACAATATTTCGCAGCACCCGGTTCGCGAGTCCCATGTCCATCCGCTCACCCGTCAGGCTGCTGTATGCCATCAGGCGAACCAGCGCTCCCTCCAGTTCCCGAATGTTGGACTTGATGTTTCCCGCGATAAACAGGACTACTTCGTCCGGAAGATAGATGCCGTGGACTTCGGCCTTTCGCTTCAGAATTGCAATCTTGGTCTCGAGGTCCGGCGGTTGGATGTCGGCAATCAATCCCCAGTCGAACCGGCTGTGCAGGCGCTCTTCCAGCGTCGGGATTTCCTTGGGGGGAGAATCGCTGGAAATGATGATCTGCTTGTGCCCGTCATAGAGGGCATTGAAGGTGTGGAAAAACTCCTCCTGGGTACGATCTTTTCCGGCCAAGAACTGAATATCGTCCATCAGCAGCACATCTATATTCCGGTACTTGTCCCGGAACTGGATCATGCGATCGTAACGGATTGAGTGGATCAACTCATTCATAAACCGTTCAGCCGACATGTAGGTCAGCCTGGCCTGGCTCCGCTCCTGGAGGATGCGCTGCCCAATGGCATGCATCAGGTGGGTCTTGCCGAGCCCCACCCCGCCGTAGATAAACAACGGGTTGTATGCACAAGAAGGCTGTTCGGCGACGGCAAGCGCAGCAGCATGTGCGAACTGGTTCGATCGGCCGACAACAAAACTGGCGAAGGAGTATTTCGGGTTCAGACTGGGTGGAGGTTGGCCGTTGCGCGAGCCGGGAGCCCCCCGGGTAGACCCTTCCTGCGTCTCTACCAGCGTTTCCCCGTCCTCCCCGACTACCGAGAACTCGACCTCGACATCCTGGTGGTCAAGCTCTTTCAGCGTCTCCCCCAGGACATCCCGGTAGTTCTCCCCAAGCCAGTACCGAAAATGACGATTGGGAACCCACACCTGCAGCTTCTTGGTGGAGGGGTCGAATTCGCGAAGCGTGGTTGGCCGGAACCAAATGTCAAAATTCTGATCCGATACCTTTTCGGCCACACGTTTCAGAATCCTCTCCCAAACATCCATGTTTATCGCGCTCTCCCCCTCAACTCCAAAAGACGCGGCGATTGAACTGGCGCTTCCACTCTCTCTCTTCACCGCGACCCCCAACATCAACAGTTTTGCACCCTAAGAAAAAGAAAGCCGAAACCATCCACACGTTTTCCACAGGATGTGGAAATCCCCGCCCCGCGTGCTGGGATAAGTGGATGGGTTCGACTAGTCGGCGACTACCGTAGCACGCGTTCCCGGGTTCTTCAATGACCTTTCTTGAACGATCTGAATTCTGCTTGTTGCGCAGGGGATTAGGCCAATAGTCCTCAAGTGGGAGTCAATGTTTGCGTGCGATTTGAGAAGATTTCTGACACTTACGTGGGTTTGCACGGGAGGGCTTGGAATGTTGCCTTTTGGAAGGCCTCGTTCGGTCGATTTCAGCGATTTTGAAAGTACGGGAGCAATTTCGCGTAGGTTACCTCGAGTTCCTCCGGAATCGTGCGTGTTTGCCCGATGACAGAGACAAAATTGGCATCGCCTGTCCACCTGGGAACCACATGCATATGGAGGTGACCTGCCACCCCGGCGCCGGCGCAATGGCCGATGTTGAGTCCGACATTGAATCCGTTGGGAGAGTAGATTTCGCGCAGGAAACCCTCACAGATCCGGGCCCAATGAATCATCTCGGTGAGTTCCGGCTCGGTACAGTCCTGGAGGGTGGCGACGTGACGGAAGAGGACCACCATCAGGTGGCCAGAAGTGTAAGGGAAGCGATTGAGGATTACGAAGCAGTGGACGCCCCGGACAAGGATGAAATGCTCCGGGTCGCCGGTCGGCCCGTCGGAAAGAATCCGACAGAACACGCATTCATCCTTGTCCGAAGCGGATCTCAGGTAATGGAACCGCCAAGGAGTCCAGAGGATGTCCATCCTCAGGAATTAATCAGCTCCTTGAGCTCCTTGCCGGGTTTGAAGTAGGGAACCTTCTTGGCAGGAACATGGACCTTGGCCCCGGTCTTGGGGTTGCGTCCCTGTCGAGAAGCCCTCTCGCGGAGTCGGAAGCTCCCAAAACCGCGAAGCTCTACCTTCTCCCCCAGGCGTAAAGACTCGATGATGCTGTCCAGCACGGTCTGAACGATGACCTCGGCATCCTTCTTACTCAATCCCGAAGCTCTCGATACCCCGTCCACGAGTTCAGCTTTCGTCATCCTTGGTCTCCTTTGCCTTCTCGGCCTTCTTCTTCAATTCGCCGAGCTGGGCTCCCGCGATCTCCCCGATTGAAGTAGTGGCCATTTCAGGCGTGTAGGTCCAGCGCTCCTCGACCCCTTCGTCTTCGGACATGGCCCGGATGGAAAGGCCGATCTTACGCTCGAGAAGATTCAGCTTGATTATCTTGAATTCGAGTTCCTGTCCAACTTCGAACTCGTCCTCGGGGTTCTCAATCCGCCGCGTACTCAACTCTGAAACGTGGCAAAGACCTTCGATCCCTTCTTCGATCTCGACAAAAGCGCCAAAGTTGGCCAACCGGATGATAGTGCCGGGCACAACGTCCCCAACCTGATGGCGGGAGAAGAACTCTTCCCAAAGGTCAGGCTGGAGCTGTTTGATGCCAAGCGAAAGCCGCTGGTTTTCGGCGTCCACGTTGAGGACAACCGCCTCCACTTCCTGCCCCTTCTGGAGAACCTCGGACGGATGCTTGATCTTCTTCGTCCAGCTCAGGTCGGAAACGTGAACGAGACCTTCAACACCCTCCTCGACCTCAACAAAACCACCAAAATCGGTGATGTTCCGGACGATACCGTGGACCACCGAGTTGATCGCGTAGGACTCTTCGACCAAGTCCCACGGGTTGGGCTCAGTCTGCTTCATACCAAGCGAAATCCGCCGGTTCTCGGCATCCACTTCCAGAACCTCCGCTTCGACTTCGTCACCGACCTCGACCATTTTCGAGGGGTGCTTTAAACGACGATTCCAGCTCATTTCCGAGATATGGATGAGACCTTCGATCCCTTCTTCGAGCTCCACGAAAGCACCGTAATCGGTCACGCTCACGACTCTCGTCTGGACGCGCGTACCCTTCGGGTAGCGTTCTGCGGCGCTCAGCCACGGATCGCCGGTGAGCTGCTTGAATCCAAGGGAAACCTTCTCCTCGAGCCGATCGAACTTCAAGATCTTGACCTCGACTTCGTCCCCGATCTTGAACAGGTCTGAAGGATGGTTGACCCGGCCCCAGGACATGTCAGTGATGTGGAGCAGTCCGTCGATCCCGCCCAGGTCCACGAAAGCACCGTAGTCCGTGATGTTCTTGACGATTCCACTAACCACCTTGCCCTCTTCCAGGGTCTTCAGGGTTTCTTCCTTGAGGCGGTAGTACTCTTCCTCAAGGACGGCCTTCCGCGAGAGGACAATGTTCCCGCGCCGCTTGTTGACCTTGATCACCCGAACTTCAATTTCCTCGCCCCTGAAGCTATCCAAGTTCCGCACCGGGTGCATGTCGATCTGGGAGCCGGGAAGGAATGCCCGTACACCGATGTCTACGGCGAGGCCTCCCTTGATCCGCTCGATCACACGCCCCTTGAGGATCGATTGGTCGTCGTACGCCTTCTCAATGGAATCCCAGATCTTCATCCGCTCGGCCTTCTCGCGCGAGAGGACGACGGACCCATCGCTTTCGATGCTCTCGAGGAGCACCTCCACGCTGTCACCGGGCTTCAGATTGACTTTTCCATCTTCATCGCGGAACTCGCCAACTGATATGACTCCTTCGGACTTGAAGCCGACATCGACGACGACCGTCTCATCCGAAACCTTCAGGACCTTGCCTCTGACCACCTCACCTTCGGCAAAGTCCTGAACGCTCTTGTCATAAGCGTCCAGTATTGCGCCGAAATCCACTTCACCTTGATCTTCGATCAAGGGTTTGGCAGCGGCCGTCAGTTCTGCTGCCTCATCCACTTTCTTTTCAATGGTTTGCGTCATTCACCAAAAACCTCCTAAGAAATTTTTCAGGCCGACAAACGTCGGCCGGAAATCTCGAATGGGCGCAACATCAGCGGTCAAGCGTCGATCTTGAGAATGATGCTGTTAGTAGGGAATTCTGCGATTGGTACAACTTCTGAATTCATCAGCAACCGGGCGAGCGCCCGGACTGCTCCCATCTGCCCCAAACTTTCAAAGAACCCGTTATACCTTGCAGATCAATGGCTTGTCAAGCGGATCCGAGAGGTTGATCGACTCCGAAGACCAGATTTTGCTAGACTTATCCTTTTGCGAGGCGAGCCGGAATCGGTTTTGACGTCCTCTCGACTTTTAGCGAGGTCACTGAACAACTATGAAACCAGACATTCATCCTCAATACGAGACTGTCAAAGTCAGCTGCGCGTGCGGAGCTGAGTGGGAAACCAAGTCGACCAAGGGCGGCGAACTCCGGCTGGAGATCTGCTCGACCTGCCATCCGTTCTTCACCGGGAAGCAACGCTTCGTGGATACCGCCGGTCGCGTGGAGCGTTTCCAGCGGAAGTTCGGGAATATCCTGAATCGAAAGGGATAAGCATCCCCGCCCATGTTTCAGAAGCTGGCGTCACTGGAAGAACGATACGAGGAACTGTCCCGGCAGCTGAGCGATCCCAACCTGGTTTCAGACCTGAAGCGGTTTCAGAACACCGCCCGGGCCCACTCCGAACTGGAAGAGATCGTCGAAGAGTACCGACGATACAAATCGCTCGATACTTCGATTCGGGAAACTCGGCAACTCCTGCACGATGAAGAGGATGTGGAAATGGCGAAGCTGGCCCGTGAGGAGCTTGCCGAGCTGGAAGAGAAAGTGGAGTTGTGCACAGAGAAGCTGCGAGTCCTCCTGCTCCCAAGAGATCCCAACGACGAGCGTGACGTAATCCTGGAAATCCGTGCCGGGACCGGTGGGGACGAGGCGACCCTGTTCGCGCACGAGATGTTTCGCATGTATTCCCGCTACGCTGAGTCAAAAGGCTGGAAGACCGAAGTTCTTTCCGTCAACCTATTCAGGCGTCGGTGGAATCAAGGAAGTCATTGCTTCCATCAGTGGCGACCGTGTCTTCAGCCGTCTCCGGTTTGAGAGTGGCGTGCAGAGGGTTCAACGTGTTCCCGAAACCGAGGCCCAGGGCCGAATTCACACGTCCGCAGTCACAGTAGCCGTTCTCCCCGAGGTTGACGACGTGGAGATTCACATCGATCCCAACGACCTGCGGATCGACACATACTGCTCGTCCGGGCCCGGCGGGCAGTCGGTCAACACCACCTACTCTGCGGTTCGGATAACCCACATCCCGACCGGTGAGGTCGTCACCTGCCAGGACGAGAAATCACAGATCAAGAACAAGGCCAAAGCCCTCAAAGTCCTGCGCTCGCGACTCTATGAAAAGGCCCAGCGCGAGCAGCAGGAGGAAATCGCGGCCAACCGGCGCTCGCTGGTTGGGACCGGAGACCGCAGCGAGAAGATCCGGACTTACAACTTCCCGCAGAATCGCGTTACCGATCACCGGATCAACCTGACCCTCCACAAGCTCGACACAATCATGGAAGGGGCTCTGGACGACATCATCGACGGACTGATCACCCACTATCAGGCCGAAGTCCTAAAGGAGCAGGCCATCGCCTGACCGAACCCCATGTCCCGCGTCCAGGATCTCCTCGAGGAAGGAACCCGGGTCCTGCGGGACGCCGACCTGGAGTCGGCCCGCCTCGACGCGGAACGACTCCTCCAACTGGTTCTGGAACGCTCCCGTGCCTGGTTGCTGAGCCACCCCGAGTTCGATGTGCCCAATCCGGTGTCGGCGTCGTTTCGAGACTTGGTCCGGCGACGTTCGGGTCACTATCCCCTTCAGTACCTCGAGGGCGTCCAGGAGTTCTTCGGACGACCGTTCCTGGTCGATGAGCGGGTGTTGATTCCGCGCCCCGAAACCGAGCTTCTGGTCGAGACCTCCCTGGAACTCCTGCAGGATGTTCAGAAACCCCGAATCATCGATGTCGGAACCGGTTCCGGCTGCCTGGCGGTATCGCTGGCCTGTGAACTTCCCTCCAGCCACGTGCTGGCCGGGGATAATAGCGCCGCCGCCCTGGAGGTTGCCCGCGAGAACGCCCGACGGAACGGCGTCGAGGCACGGGTCGAGTTCCGCGAGGGTCGCACTCTCCAACCATTCGCCGACGTATCCCCGGTCAGTCTCATCGTCTCCAACCCCCCCTACGTGGCTGACGATGACCCCCGGGTCGATCTCTCCGTGCGCCGTTTTGAACCTTCGGGAGCAGTCTTCTCCGGACCTTCGGGCCTGGAAATCTACCGGGAAATCCTGACCTCCGCCCGAACCCTCCTGCTGGATGAAGCTCCCCTGGTTGTCGAACTCGGCTATGGCCAGGGTCCCTCAATTGTTGCCCTGGCCGCGCAACTGGGCTGGAGTGTACGCCAAATGAAGCAGGATCTTGCGGGAATCGACCGCTGCGCTGTTCTCGAGTCTATTGCGTCGGTGTGATCCGAACCGGACGGCGGAGCACCGTCATCCGCCAGCTCGGAATCTCCAGGAGAACAATCTTGAGGAAGTAGTCTCCAGGGGGGGCGGTCACGCGGTTGGTATAGATGACGCCGCGACCGTCGCGCAGGTCCTTGGCATCGATCTGCGCCCTGAAAATCTCCCGCAGCTTGAACACCTGGTTTCCGTTGAGGTCACTCAAAATTCCGATGATCCCAAACTGGGTGCGCACCCCGCCTCTTTCATTGCGAAGCAGGGAGAAAGAAGCGATTTTGAGTCTGAAAGGCAGGCTTGTCGTTCCCCGGTCGGACCGGGGTCTGAGGACGTCCAGGTCGGCTCCGATCTCCCGGAAATCCTCGCTACCGCCGGAAACGTCAGACAGGGACTCCTCGTCGAAGAGCGCCGCGATATAGCGTCGCTTCGCTTCCACCCGGTCGGGAGACTTTTCGAAAATCCCGTGGGCGGTCAGACCCGGGTCTTCGATGTGAATCGAGATCTGGCGCTCGGTGCGATCCAGGTAGGGTTGGTCCGTGTAATACCCGACGGAGTAAAGGTTGCCGAACAACTCCTCGTTGATTTCGGCCAGGACATTGTCGAAATCGAGAATCGTCTCAAATCCTCCATAGTATTTCCCGCCCGTCTGAAGGGCCAGGTTGGCGAACGCGGCCTCCTTCTCGTCGCGGTCGGGTTGCAGGGTCTTGCCCGATCCGGCCGGGCCGATGTACAGCTGGGTCGCTGAAGGCACCCAGACTGTGTAGACAACGACACCCTTTTCGCGGGCCCGGGCAACGGTCGATTGCACCTGCCGGTACTCGTCGTCCATCCCGTCTGAGACCAGAATGACGGCCTTGCGGTCGTTCGGCCCCGCCCGTTCCGTCATCTGTTTCATCAGGTTGTCGAGCGAGCTGTAGAGGGCAGTCTTTCCGAGGTGGGCCCGGGCGGCGGCGAACGCCCTGAGGGCACTCTGGCGATCGGAAGTGAAATCCTGGAACACCATCAGCTTGTCGGTAAATCCGAAGATACCTACCTTGGTGACATCATAGACGTTGTCGAAAAACGCCTGGGCAGCCAGGATTTCTTCACCGCGCGTCGCGAAAGTGCTTCCACTGACATCGATGAGGAATGCCAGCCAAAGGGTCCGCTGTGAGCTGGCATCACTGCGAGGCGGATCGAAAAAGGCGATGTCTTCGCGTTGACCGTTTTCATAAACGCTGAACTGGTCGGGAGTGAGGTGGTTGACGAAGGCTCCCTCAGTGTTGCGGACACTGAACCGCAGGGTGACCAGGTTAACTCGAACCCGGATGGGCTGGTCGCTGACCTCGACCGGCTTCTCTTCCTGCCCCATCGCCCATCCCGAGAGGACAAAGGAAAGGATCAGAAGCGGAAAGAATCTGTTCAGCAGCAGGTGCCTTCCGACCAGTCGAGCGATCATTGAACCGACTTTGTCCTTACCAGGTCGAGGAATTCCACCCGCGACCTCTGATCCTCCCGGAATTTTCCGAGCATGGCTGAAGTGATCATCGTGCTGTTCCGCTTTTGCACCCCTCGCATCATCATACACAGGTGCTGAGCTTCTACGATGACCGCCACCCCTCTCGGGTTGATCGCATCCTGGATGGTTTCGGCAATCTGCTGGGTCAATCTCTCCTGAACCTGGAGGCGCCGGGCGAGGACGTCGACAATCCTGGGGATCTTACTCAGCCCGATGACCTTGTTCCTGGGCAGATACCCTACGTGACAACGCCCGAAAAAAGGCAGCAGATGATGCTCGCACAGGCTGTACATCTCGATATCCCGCACGATCACCATTTCGTCGTATTCGACAGTAAAAAGGGCGTTGTTGAGGACCTCATTGATGTCCTGCCGGTAGCCGCGGGTCAGGAAACGCAGGGCCTGGTCAACTCTCCGCGGAGTATCGAGCAGTCCCTCTCTCTCCGGATCTTCGCCCAATTCGACTAGCATCTGTCTGATAAGTTCTTGCATACGGAAACCTAAAGATGCAGAAATTGGGTGCTGGGTTCCTTTTGCGATCCAACCTTCAAGCGCGCATTCCGGCTATATCAGCTTCGCATTCCCGTGCGAGGCGTTCCAATTCCGCCTGAAAGGAGTCGAGCCGTCCATCTTCCGGGGAGGTGACCCAGATAGGGTTTCCGATTCGCATCACTGCCCGGCTGAACGGCTTGGGAATCCGAAAACGGTCCCAGCTGTTCAACTCCCATCGCTTTTCTACTTCTATATGAAACGGCACCACCGGCGCCCCGGTTATCCTGCTCAAGAACAGGATCCCCGGTTTCGCCTGGTAGCGCGGCCCTTTAGGGCCATCCACCATTATCCCGATCATCCTGCCCTCTGCAACATGTTTCCGAACTTCCAGGACCGCCCGTGCCCCGCCGCGAGTACTCGACCCCCGCACAGCTTTGAAGCCGAACCGCTCGATGATACGGGCAATATATTCGCCGTCGAAGTGCCGGCTCGTGATCACTGCAATTCCCTCCTGACGGAAGAACCAGGTCGCGCTGAAAATCTGGTTGTGCCAGCAGGCCAGAATCACCGGCCTTTTCTCCAAGCGAAATGAATCCAGCTGTTCTCCTCCGATCACGCGCATCCGAAGAGTCACGTTCAGGATTCCGATCATCACCCATCCCACCCAACTGGCGAGAAAGATGGCCAGCCTCTGTCGTCGACTGAACTCAGGGAGTTTTCCCGGCATCCTTGTCTCGTTTCAGGTTGAGTAATTCATGATCAATGGCCAGAATCTCGTCGATGAAGAGTTTCCGGTACTCCGCCGCAAAGGGATTTTCCTGCTCCATATCCAGGAAAAGCTGGGGCGTGTCTCTCTGCACGGTCTTGACGAGCCGGTAAAAAGCTTCCGGGCCGGGAGTGGAAAGGGGCTTGACGCCCCAGTCGAGCCGGCGCATCGCCTGGGCGATCAGGTGGAAGATCGCCTGGCTCAAGGCCATTTGCCGGTCATGTTCCTCCGGCGTCGCCTCGACCAGGACCAACTCGAGCCGGCGTAGAAAGGCACAGATTGCCTCGTATCGCCCGGCCGAAATCCGGGCAGGGCAGACCGCCATTTTGAGGCCGGCGATTCCTTCCTTGCCGCTGTCCGGTCCGAACAGAGGGTGGGTCCCGAGGACTTCGACCTCTTCAGAAAAGGCTTCCAGCATCCAGCGGACCGGCCTCGCCTTCACGCTGCAGGTGTCGATGACGACCTGTCCGGCGCCCAGAAACGGAGCCACGGAACCGCAGACTTCCTTCATTGCGGAAATGGGAACCGAGAGAACCAGGACCTCCGAACGACAGACTTCCTCCAGGCTCACCGCCTCAGGGATGCGCTCCATCCGAGCGGGATCCACGTCGTATGCCTTCAGCGGACCACATTCACGAAGGTACCGGTAGGCCATCTCGCCAAACCGCCCAAGACCAATCAATCCTATCGAGTGACATTTCACAGCCACAAATTATAATGACCTCGCAACATGCCGGAAAATATTCTCTTCAGCTACCAGACCAATCTCCCGGAAGAGCACCTGCTCGACCCGGCCCAACAACCTTTTCAAACCGACCGTGAGTTACCCGTTGATCGCCTCTGGAACGGGGAGCTTCCGGCCATTGACGGCCGGCCGCCGGTGATGACGGTGGCATCGCTCTGGAACGACGAAGCTCTCTTTCTCTATTTCGCGGCCACCTTCACCCGGTTGAACGTCAACCCGGCGTTCGGAGTCGGCGGACCGTGCGACCAGCTGTGGGAATTCGACGTTGTCGAGGCGTTCATCCGGCCCGCCGGTGCCGACGGCTATTTCGAGTTCGAAGTCAGCCCGCTCAACCAGTGGCTGGACCTCCACGTCCTGGAACCACGTCGCAGCGTGGATTGGGACTGGAGATCTCAACTGAAATCCGCGACGCTGGTTCGGGAGGACGAGGGGTTGTGGCTGACCGCCTTGCGGATCCCATTTGAACCGATGCTCAAGAAAGAGGCGCAGGCAGACCGGCCCCGGCCCGGTTCGACCTGGCGACTCAACCTGTTTCGCGCGGCCGGCAGCGAACCCGGGAGGCTCTACTTCTGCTGGCGGCCGACATTGACCCCTGATCCGGACTTTCACGTTCCGCGCGCCTTCGGGACCCTCCTGTTCATGAACGAGGAGCTGCTTTCCTCTTGAGTCGAACATCCGCCGCCTCTTATCGCCGAAAATCGGCGCCTTCGCGGCCGGACATGACCCTTCACGAACGCGAGCTCCGGGCTGGCGGTCATCAACGGATCGCCGGCGTCGATGAAGCCGGCGTCGGCCCCCTTGCCGGGCCGGTCGTTGCTGCTGCTGTGATTCTTCCCGCCGAAGGTGTCCCTAAAGGAATCGACGACTCCAAGAAGCTATCCCCCTCGACGCGGGAACGCCTGGCGAACGAAATTTCCCACACGGCGTTGGCGTTCGGAATTGGGCTGGCCAACGTCCGCGAGATCGACGCGCTGAACATCTATCAGGCTTCTCTCCTGGCAATGCGACGCGCCGTTGAGGCCCTTTCCCCTGAGGCGGACTACCTTCTCATCGATGCCCGACGCCTCGCCGACCTGTCGATTCCCCAGACCAGCCTGGTCAAGGGAGACCAGCTTTCCGTGTCCATCGCCGCTGCGTCTATCATGGCCAAGACGGAGCGGGATCGAATGATGGTGGACCTTGATCGCCTCTATCCCGGCTACGGATTCGCCCAGCACATGGGCTATCCTACGCGGTTTCACCGCGATGCACTTGGCCGGCTCGGGACCTGCCCTGCCCACCGGCTGTCCTTTCCATCGGTTCGTGAATTCTCTCGCGACCCCAGCGAACCCTATCGCTTGCTCCTTGCCCGCCTGGAGGAGGCTTCGGACCCCGCCCGGATCGAAGTCGCCAGGCTGGCCCTGCGGGACCACCGGCGGGAACTGAGTGCGGCCGAGTACCGGCGCCTGTACACGCTTCTCCGGAAACGCCAGAATGACGCCTCCGCCCAGCCTCTTCTGCCGGGATTTGAGAAGGATGTATGATTGGATCAGGGTTTGGTCCCAATGCCTTTAGATTTCAAAGCAGCTCGACTTCGGATGGTTGAGAGCCAGCTCAGGGCTCGTGGCGTCTCCGATCCCCGGATCCTGGAAGCATTCCTCCGGGTTCCCCGCCACGAGTTCGTCAAAGCGAAGCTGTGTGAAGAAGCGTACCGGGATTCTCCGCTTCCCATCGGACAGGGCCAGACCATCAGCCAGCCCTACATGGTGGCCGCGATGACCGAGGCCGCCCAGGTCCACGAGAGGGACAAGGTACTCGAGGTTGGACTCGGCTCGGGCTACCAGGCTGCGATCCTGGCGGAAATAGGTGCCCGGGTTTTCTCGATTGAACGACTTGCGACCCTCGCCACCGAAGCCCAGGCGGTACTGGACACCCTCGGCTACTCGGTCGAGGTACGGGTGGGAGACGGCACTCTCGGGTGGCCGGAGGAGGCGCCTTTTGACTGCATTATCGTGACTGCCGGGGCCCCGGGTTTGCCCCAACCGCTCGGCTCACAATTGGCTCTCCAGGGCCGGCTGGTCATCCCGATCGAGGACGGTTTCTCTCAGGTCCTCTACGTCTTTCGGCGGGAGGCCGGAGGCTTGGTCGAGGAGCGGCGGGAACGCTGCACTTTCGTTCCCCTGATCGGTGAATACGGTTGGAAGCGTTGACCAAAGCGACTGCGAAGGCCGAGTTCGGGAAGCCTCCTCGGCCTCAGTCGTTTGACTCTTTCGGGCGCCCCTCAATAGAATCTGCCCGACAAAATGCAGGATGCCGGTTGCGGCTCGAGGTACTTCAAATGGAAAAGAAGAGCGAAGGCTTGAACACATCTCTCGACAACATACCGTGGGGCCACAAGTGGGGATTTGCCGACACCGAGTTTGTCGTTCATGAAGACGGTGGCGTCGAGTTAACCGGCAAGCGCTACCTCCTCTCCGGCTACCGGATGTACGACTTTCTCCCTTACGTGGAAAGCGTTCTCGGCGTCACACTGGATCTCAAAGACACCAAGAAGGAACTCGCCGACAAGCCGATCGACCCTCCGGTCCGGAACGAGGCTTTCTGCCGGGCGCTGGAAACCCGCACCAACGCCGACCAGCTTTCTTTCGACGATCCGGACCGGCTCCTTCACAGCCACGGGCAAACCACGACCGACGAAGTGTACCGGGTCCTTTACGAGCGGCTCGAACGTTGTGCCGATGCCGTTTTCTATCCGGAAAACGACGCGGACGTGGAAGCGGTCGTGCAACTGGCGAATGCCCACGACGTTTGCCTGGTTCCTTACGGCGGCGGGACCAGCGTGAGCTCGTCGCTGACCCTTCCGGAAAACGAGCAGCGGATGATCGTGTCGGTGGACATGCGGCGCATGAACCAGATCGAGTGGATCGACAAGGAGAACATGCGCGCCTGTGTCCAGGCCGGGATTCGCGGAATGGACCTCGAGGAGCAGCTGCGGGGCCAGGGCTTCATCTGCGGGCACGAGCCGGACAGCATCGAACTGTCCACTCTCGGCGGCTGGATCGCCACCAATGCCAGCGGCATGAAGAAGAACCGCTACGGCAACATTGAAGAGGTGGTGGAAAAGGTCACCATGGTGACTCCGCTGGGAACGGTTGAACACTCGGCGGCATTGCCACGCGTTTCCATGGGGATTCAACCCCAACTGCTGACATTCGGCAGCGAAGGCACGCTCGGAATTATCACCAGGGCCGTCATCAAGATTTTCCGACGCCCGGACGTCACCCGCTACGGCTCACTCGTTTTCCCCAATTTCGAGCTGGGCGTCGAGTTCCTGCACGCCCTTTCCAAGACCGACTTCATTCCTGCCAGCATCCGCCTGGTCGACAACGTTCAGTTCAAGTTCGGAATGGCGCTCAAGGGCCGATCCGATGGGTTCGCGGCCATGCTGGAGAAGATCAAGAAGCTCTACGTTCTCAAGGTGCGTGGCTTTGACGCCGACAAAATGGTCGCTGCGACCATTGTCATGGAGGGAACCCAGGACGAGGTCGATTACCAGCAATCGCATCTCAACAAGCTGGCCGCAAAATACCACGGGATTGCAGCCGGTTCCGATGCCGGCCGACGCGGCTACATGTTGACCTATGCCATCGCCTACATCCGGGATTTCGTCTCCCAGTTCCACGTCATCGGCGAGACCTTTGAGACCTCCGTTCCCTGGTCAAAGATTCACGACGTTTGCCATGCCGTCGAGGAACGCGCCGCCGAGCAGCACAAGCTCCACAAGCTGCCCGGAAAGTTCTATGTCTCCTACCGCGTGACCCAGCTCTACCACACCGGGGTTTGCATCTACTTCATGTACGGCCTCTATACCAAGGGCGTCGCCCGGCCCGAGGTCGTGTTCGGCGAGATCGAGAAGTCTTTGCGGGAAACGATTCTGGCTCACGGAGGCTCCATCTCCCATCACCACGGAGTCGGCAAGCTGCGTGCCCGGTTCGTAAATCAGACCATGTCGGAACCGGCGATCGAGCTGCTCAAGGGAGTCAAGCAAAGCTGCGATCCGACCAACGTGTTCGGCATTCGAAACAACGTGTTCGCGGAATGAAAGACCAACACCCTTCCGTTGCCGTCGTGACCGGAGCGGCCTCGGGCCTGGGCCGGCAGCTTTCCCTGGACCTGGCCGGGCGGGGAAGTCGTCTCTCGCTTATCGACCGCGATCGGGAAGGTCTGACCGAGACCCTCCGGTTGATCCGCGAGAAATGCCCCGACGCCGACGCGATCACCCAGCCAACCGACATCACCGACGATGACGCCTGTCGGTCGGCGATGACCGCGACCCTGGATCATTTCCAGCGCATCGACCAGCTCATCCTCTGCGCCGGTGTCAGCATGTGGGCCCGCTTCGACGAAATCACCGACCTCTCGATGTTTCGCAGGCTGATGGAAGTCAACTACCTCGGCGCCGTCTACTGCGTTCACGCTGCGCTTCCCGCATTGCTGAAGGCGCGGGGATCGATCGTGGCGATCTCCTCCCTGCAGGGAGAAGTGGCGATCCCGAACCACACCGGCTACGCGGGAGCCAAGCATGCGTTGAACGGATTTCTCAAGAGCCTCGACTTCGAGGTCGGAGAGACCATCCACATCCTGACCGTGATGCCCGGCTGGATCCGCGGAACCAGCCTGCGGGCCAACGCCTTCGGCGGCTCGGGCCGGTCCCAACACTCTCCCAAGAAACACAGCAGCGAGTCGGTCACCGTGGAAGAGTGCTCCGCGCTGGTCCTGCGCGCGTTGGATCAGCGCCAAAAAACGCTCTTCATCCCCCGAAAACTGGGCGCCCTGCGCTGGCTCCAGTGGATCGCCCCCGGCCTGACCAGGCGATTGATCGGCAAAGCGGTCAAGGAACAACGGTGAGGAGAAGAAGACAGGAGACAGGGAGTTTCCCATGTCGCATTGGTCCCATACGTCCCCTGAGTCCCATCCCGCCTTTCCGAGATCACGAGATCTCGAAATCCCATGATCCCGAAATCCCGGCACCACGTCATCTCCCTTGTGATGCACCTTCTAAACTCTTCTCTCGGTTTTTTGCGCCGTGGAAGAGCGCTGGGCGCACGAAACCCCCGGGTAAAGCCTCCGGCGGGGGCCAAACCCCAAACCCCACTATTAAGAACGTATGTGTCGGTAAAAGTGCGAGGAAATTCCCGAAATAGTCGGAAAAAGACGGAAAAAGTTTCAAGAGACTGCGGGAAGCAAGTGAAAAGGATGCCACTTAGGAGGAGCGGACTCGGGAAAAGGTCGCCCCGACCCAACATCAAACCCACGGCCGCCCCAACGGCACGAAATGACCTCACCCAGGCGGAGGCCGGAAGATCCCCTACGGCTCCGGAAATCCGACGGGATAACTGGATACCGGCAGGCCGTCGTGCGTGCGCAGCGCCGTCACGGCGATCGGTCGAGTGGATCGAATCAGGACCGTTCCCTCCGCTTCGGCCTGTCCGCTCTCCTCGAAAAGCTCGTCCAGGAACCGGGCCACGTGTTGCCCCGGATCGAGCGTCAGGGAGGCATGGAAAACCCCGAGAGCTTGTGGCACAGACGTCCCGTCTGTGACCACAGAAAAACTCCTGGCCGTACCCCCTGCTGGCCCCTCAGCCGCACGCCCCCGAAATTCCAACTCAACTTCCGCCGCTGAGTCCGATACATTGACCAGAGCCAGGCCGGTATTGGTCAGCCCCCCGAACTCCTCCGCCCGAATCACCGAGAGGCTCGCAGAACCGGTCGGTTCGGCGGCATCGACGCTCGCTTCATACAGGCCGCCTGAGACCATCACCTGGTAGGTCGCCGCGGCACTCACCGCTTCAGCCGAGCGGACCCGCACCCATCCCGAGGACAGGGTTTCCGACGTGCCCGACGTGCGGATTCGCAGGGACTCCGACGGAGCCAGGGAGAAGGGAATCACCGCGGCAGGCTCCGACTCTCCCTCAACCGCGATCGGAAGGGGGGCACCGGCGTCATCAAAGAGCTCCAGCGTTCCCGAGTTGGCGGCGGATGACAGGTTGACGATCGAGATCAGCGTCGAGGCCCCCAGCCCGTCCACGAACTGGGGCAACTGCCGAACATGCGCCGGTTGGTAGATCTGGATTTCCTCCGGGAAGAGCAGGTAAAGCCGGCCGTCTGCAATCACGGAATTGGTGAGCCCATCAACCTGCTTGCTCCAGACCAGCCTCCCGGTGAAGGCATCAAGGGCCAGGGTTCGATCCCAGCATTGATAGAAGACGAGGTTGTTTGCGACCTGACCATACGGCAGGCCTGCACCATCGTCTTCGTGAGACCAGAGCTCCTGACCCGTCACCGGATCCAACGCTACGATCCGGTTCCGCAGACCACTCCGACCCCGCTGAAATGCAAACACCCTGTGGTAGGCGTAGGCAACATGGGTCTCGGACCAGTCCTCCCAATTGACCTGCCAGACAATCTTGACCCGAATCGGCGCGCAAAGCCGTCAAATTCTGTTTCGAGCTATTCGCGCTGCTTGCCACGAAAACCCGCCCTTCTCCAACCAGGAGCTGGGCCGGGTAGTCGACCACCTGAATTGGGGGGACGCTCCAGACTTCTTCTCCCGTTAACAGGTTCCGTGCAACGGCCGACCCGCCGTCGAAGAGGTAAATCTGCCCGCCGGATGCGGCGATGCCTTGTTCGAAGCTGCGGACCCCATCGTGATTGATTCGCCAATAGGGATCGCCCGTAAGAGTGCGTGCCGCCACCAGGGAATCACCTCCTCCGTAAAGGGCAAGGCTGTTGCTGACAATCGGAGAGACGAGATTGAGCCGGCCCACGGAATCGTCGCGCCAGAGTTCGGTCCCGTCCAAGACGGAGACGGCCCGCACGCCGGTGGTGTGGTCCGTGGCCAGGAAGACCACGTCATCACTGATCGCCGCGGGATAGCCTTCTGCGCCTGCGTAGAGGAACTTGTCGCCGGCGATGCTCCAGAGGGTCTCGCCGGTCGTTTCGTTGATCATGGTGAAGACGGCTCGGCTTCTTCCCTCGTTATCTTCTTCAATGCTTTCAACGAGCAGCCGATCCCCCGCAACCGCCAGGTAGCCGGCAAAGTTGCCGGAAGTCAGCGGAATCGTCTTGACCAGCTCAAACGGAGGCCGAATCGGGCCGGCATCCGCGTTGAAATAGGTCCGGCCAGGGGTGTAACCGAGCGTGTAACTCTGGGCGCCCATGGAGATGTTCGAGGCCACAATCACCATCGCCACAAGAAAGAGGTTTCGGAGCGTCGTTTTCACAGGAGTCTCCTCGTCGATGAGTAGTCGTTGATTCCCCAGGTAAAGAATCTCAATCCTTTGGTTTCGCTGCAACCGGCATGGTGGCGAATTGGCCGGGGCGGGTCTGGATTACGGTGGCCGCTGTCTTGCCTTCGCTTCGAATCCTCAGGAGCCCTTCGAACTGGTTGAACTCTACCGGTTGGTTCCACGGGATCTCGGTTACGAACAACGCTGCATGCCCCAGGGCTGCCAGAGATACCTGGGCCGACGCCAACTTCTGGCCGGCGCTGTCGAGCAAGTCCGCGTCCAGCGTCTGGTCTGCATCTTCCAGGTTCATCACTGCGACCCCGGTGTTGATTCCGCTCGACTGGTTGGTCTCCATGGGGGCGACGAATCCTTCCGGCAGTTCCAGGCTGTTGCCAACGCC
Organism: uncultured Acidobacteriota bacterium; assembly: GCA_963777605.1. Taxonomy (GTDB): domain Bacteria; phylum Acidobacteriota; class UBA6911; order RPQK01; family JAPXNP01; genus CAVZRV01. The sequence goes on along the minus strand of CAVZRV010000007.1, from coordinate 952,366 downwards.
AGCGGCACCGACCGTCGGGCCCGAGAAGATGACGACTCCGGCAATGGGTTGATCCGAGCTCACCGTCACCGATCCCGCCTGCAGCGCCTTCAAACTGGCCAAATTTCCGAACTCGTCCGGGATCACCAGGCCCGTGAAGTCATTGTGGCCGAGCACAGACCTGCTCCGGTTCACCAGGTTGACCAACTCGACGGGGAGGGTGCCGCTCCAGTTGTTCTGGGAGAGGCAAGGACTTCCAGATCTTCGGTTCCGAACTCTGGAGGAATGCTGCGGTCACTCCTGTGAGGTCGAGATCCAACTCTCGCAACTTGGTCAGGCTCCTAGCGGGCGTTGCCCGGCCGGGCAACAGAAATGTCGGAGATAAGTTGATTCGCCTGAGAATCTCGTCAGATATCGCATGTATCTCCGACGGTGTCGGCCTAATTCAATGGTGAACCCTTGACCAGGCGAAGCATCAGAGTATCTGGAGGAGGAGACAGGTTATGAAGAGTGACTCATTCTTTAGGCTTCTCGCCATCGTGGGGATCGCATTGGTTCAGGTCGCGGCGATTCGAATGGTTTTCGGAGCGACCGGCCGGCTGAGAAAACCAGCCTGGACACGATGCGGGACAACCTGTTCGACGTGCAGCCGGCCCAGGAACGCATTGATGCGCTCCGTAAAGTCAGCACGTTCTACCTGTCTGCCGCCGGTGGTGATGCACAAGGAACCGACCGCATCCTTGGGGAGATTCACCAGACCTTTGGATGGACCAAATCCGAAAATCTCGCTGAAGCCGATATCGTCCTCTTCTTCCAGTCCAAGACGTTCGTGGAGGATTTTTCAAACACGATCCGTGGAAACCGCATCCCGTACGTTGACGGGAGTGGATCCGGTCAGGCACCGGGGCCGATGCCGCAGCAGGTCCAGCGCAAGACGGTGGCCCTGATCACGAACACGAAGACCCCACGGCTTCTCTTCATGTACCAACTCGACATCAGCCAGGGAATCTGGAGCCCTGCCGGCACGGTTCGGAACTTGAAGGAGTTCATCGAGTCGTCAGCGGATTAAATAGGGTTGAGGAAAGTGGCGGAGAGGGAGGGATTCGAACCCTCGGTACCGTGTTAACGGTACAACTGCTTAGCAGGCAGCCCTGTTCGACCACTCCAGCACCTCTCCGCGGTCAACTGCGTGCAGTTTAAGAGATTGGTGGCTCCCGTGCAACTCCCGCTCCATTCGTCGGCTCTGCCGACATTGGACTCAGGCCAGGGAGTATCTGCCTCTGTCTCCTTTGTGGTCCAAAGCCTGAAACTTCAATTTGGATGACCTGGATGAGTTCGCTGGATCCAGTAGGTATGCCACGTGACAGGGGTGAGATTGAATCGCACCTTCAGTGCTGCAATTTCGCTTTGCCTCGAAGTCCCGGGGCGGCTGCCCCGGGCTGGAAATGACCCTGCGCCGTTGGTGCGTTCATCTAACGAAACCCGCATTCAGTACGCGAGGGAAGCGAGCGCGACTGCGGATGCTCCCACGTCACCAGCAGTGATGCCGGAGGCCGGAACCGTCCGGATGGAGGCAAGATCCAAGCCTGGCAGTAGATCAAGATCTGAAGACACGCTCGCTGTACGCGCGTACCGAATGAGGGTGAATCGCGATTTCCGGCTGGGACTTGGCAAGTTTCACTCTGCGAATGGTCCAGCCGCGGACCGCTCTGACTTCGGAGACAAGCGCGGACGCTCGACCTACTGTGGTTCGGCGACGGCCTCTTTTTCGAGCCGGAAACTGAAGAGGCGTTCCTTGTCGATCTTCACCGGGTTGCCCCGGGAGAGCAGCACTCCGGCCGTACCGGCTCCGGCGCCACTGGCCCCGCCGACGGCGGCTCCTTTCTTCCCTCCGAAGATCGCCCCGAGGGCTGTGCCGACAGCCGCGCCGATGCCGACTTTCTTGAGGTCCTCCCCTTTAGTGCTCTCGGCTTCCATCGTAATCGGATTGGTTTCCAGAGGAATCACTTCATCTCCGACCAATAGCCGGCTGAGAGCAAACGTCAGGCTCGCACGTCCCTTGACTCGACCCGGTTCGATCGACTCCAGAATCGTGCCCTCGACTTCGCTGCCTTTTGGGATCACCCTGCCGCTTTCAGTTTCAATGTCACGGTCGAGGATGGCCCGAAAGTGATCGCCGACCCGATGGGTCTCCGTCCCCAGGTTCTCCGCAAGTCTCACCTCGATAACGGTCCCCTCTGCCAGTCGTTGCGGTTCGGATACGGCTGGTGCAGCGACGTCCCGAGCCATCGTTGGCGAACTCGAGGGAGTAAGACCCGCGCCCGGTCTCGGTGGTCCCGGAGGAACAACGATTCCACTGCGCGCCGGAGCCGGCGGCAATGAAGCCTCCGCAGAATCGAACGTTTGGGTCGAAGGCGTTGCCAATTCTTCCGCCGGTTCCGCAGCCGCCGGGGTCCTGGTCAGAGGCGGTCTTTCCTGGGAGCGGGATGCCACCGCCGGCTCTGCAGGCCCCGAGGGTTGAGGTTTGCCGGCAGTGACGTTCGGGGACGCTATCGGCTCGGCTTTTTCCTTTTGCACTGGAACTGGGGAGCGCGCCCGCTCAGGAGCCTCCGCTCGGGGGGCCCTGGTCACAGCCGCTGCCGGCGCCTCGACGACTGGCGGTGCTGGTTCCCGGTTCGCCGACTCAGGCGGGGACAACTCTTGCGCGGGGGTCGCATTCGCCGCGACTTTCGCCGTTTCCTGTTCAGTTGAGGCGGCGCTGTCCGTCTTCCCGGACCACCAACCGCAGCCCGCGAACAGCAGCGCTGCCAAGATCACGCCCGATGCCCTCCGCCACGCCATAGTTCCTCCTTTTCTCCCCGAGCCCTTTCCAGACAGGCTCTTTGCAAGCTAACATTTAGATGAGTTTATGCCCAAGGAGTTTCAATTCTCACTCGAGGAGATCCGGCAGACCCGGGCGTTGCTGGTCGGAGTCGCGCGACGGACTCCGCTGCTGGAGTCTCACTCTGTTCCCTCCGTCTTTTTCAAAACTGAGAACCTCCAGGTGACGGGTTCCTTTAAGATTCGGCCCGCTTATGCCCAGGTTGCGCGACTGACGGAAGAGGCCCGCAGGCAGGGCATCGTCACGTCGAGCTCGGGAAACTTTGCCCAGGCCGCTGGGTTTGCCGCGACCCGCTTTGGGATCGTCTCCAAAATCGTGATGATGGAATCCGCCAGCGCTTTGAAGAAGGAGAGGACCCGGGCCTTTGGTGGGATCGTGGTTCCCTGCGCGAACGTATTCGAGGCCCGGGAGGAGACCGTCAACCGGATTTCCTCCGAGGAAAACCGGACGGTCATTCATCCCTACAACCACGTTGACGCAATCCTCGGAAATGCCTCCCTCGGCTGCGAAATCGCCGAGCAATATCCTTCCGTAAGGAACATTGTCGTTCCGATCAGCGGGGGTGGCCTGATTGCCGGGATCCTCTCGAGTATCTCGCAGCTGCGTCCGGACGTTCAGGTATGGGGCGTCCAGCCGGAAGGGTCGTCCGCTGCCTTTCTCTCCTATCGAAAGGGCGAAAGGGTTTCAATCCCTGAAGCCCGAACCGTTGCTGACGGACTGCGCGTCACCTGCCCCGGCAGTCTCACTTTTCCGATTATTCAGCGACTCGTGAAAGACGTCGTCGTGGTCTCGGAAACCGCGATCGCAGCGGCAACCCGCCAGCTCCTGTTTGAGGAAAAACTGCTCGTGGAGCCTTCCGGCGCAGTTACACTGGCAGCCGTGCTGGAAGGAAAGATCCCTGCCGACGGCACTGCCTGCGTGTTGAGCGGCGGGAACATTGCCCGCGAGGGTTTGCTCGAACTTCTTCGAACGGAATAACCTATTGATCGAGCGTCAGGGAGACTATGCTTGACCGCAGGTCCGAGGCAATCTTGCGGTAGACCTCATCGCGCGAGACGCTGGCCGCGTATTCCCGATAATCCCCCATCTGGACCAGTTCACCAAAGCGCACTTCAATCGGGTGGGGTTTCGGAAGGCTTTTTCCCGCCGGCATGGCCTGAAAGGCTCCCTTGATGAATGCGGGAACGATCGGAACCTGGTACTCCCACGCGATCAGCCCCACGCCGGGTTTAAACTCCTGGAGTTCGCCGGTTCTGCTTCGAGTGCCTTCGGGGAAGATCACGACCGGTTCACCGCGACCGAGAATCGACCCAACCATCCTCAACCCGGCCAGTCCAACCTCATCTCGCTCGATCGGGACCGACATTCAGGCAGGTGCTGAACAGCCAACTCTTCAGTGGGGAATTGAAGAAGTAATCCCGTGCTCCAATGATGTGAACCCTTTGCGCCTCCCTTACGCCGAGGGCCAGACTCAACGCCGAAATGACCGCGACCGAGTCGAGGTGGCTGGAGTGGTTTGCCGCCACGATATAAGGGCGATCGAGCGGAAGGATCTGGGGATTCGCGATCTGTAACTGAAAGTAACTTCGAAACAGTGCCTTCAGCGTGGAGAAACTCGCGCCCATCAGGGCCCGGTCGATGGTTGGACGCTTATCATAGGAAAGGGCCGAACGAACGACCTCCGGGGCCCCGGTCGCCCCGGTACTCACTCCCTGCCGGCGCAACTCGTCGAGAACGTCGCCCACCGTCTGGAACATTGGAATCCACTCATCGGCAACGCTGATACCCAGGTCCCTTTCGATGAAGAGGAGCAGTTCGACCGCAAGCAGTGAATCCATTCCAAGATCGATGTAGAGATTGGTCTCGTCGTCGATCTCCTTCACGTCAACTCCGGACAGCCGACTCAGTTCCCCGAGAAGCTTTTCCCGGCGGCTCGTTTCTTTCCCCGGCCGGGCCACCTGGGGCCGCGGCAGGCCGGAGACTTCAGCTGTGACCCAGTTCCGGATCGCCGCCCGATCCAGTTTCCCCTCTTCAGTCAAAGGGAGAGCCTCCTGCCGGATGTGAATTTGCTGCAGCCGGTTATAGCTCGGCAATTCCTTGGCCAGTTCCTGAATCTCCCGTTGAATCTCTTTCCTCGTCTGCGCTTCCCCGTCTTCAGCACCCGCTCCGCCGGCCGGAACAATGACTGCGTGAACGTCCTCTGTAAGGCCGCTCTTAATGCCGATTACGCAGATGTCGTCGATCGAATCCAGCGACCGGTAGATCGCTTCGAGGTCCGTCGGGTAGACGTTCTTCCCGGCTCCGGTCACTATCACGTCCTTGCACCGTCCGGTTATGTAGACGAAGCCGTCCGCATCGACCCAACCAAGATCTCCCGTGTGGAACCACCCGTCGCGAAAGACCGCTTCGGTGGCTTCCGGGTTTTTGAAGTATTTCTCCATGATGCTCGGAGTCCGGACGATAATCTCTCCAATGCCGTCCCGATCCGGTCGGAAAAGTCGCAATTCGACTCCCGGCAGTGGCCTGCCGGCGGAACCTTCGCGGCTCCTGTGGAGCGGGTTGACTGTGAGCACTGGAGCAGTTTCGGTCAAACCGTAACCCTCGTAGATTGGAAGCCCCATCGATCTAAAGTCACGATAAAGGCTCCGGCCAAGGGCTGAACCCCCACTCACGAACACGCGGATGTGTCCTCCAAACTCCTCATGCACTCGCGCAAAGAGTCTCCGGCCGATGTTGTGACCGAATCGCTCCTCTACCGACTCGCTGAGTCGCTTCGAGGTCCTCATCACGTTCTGTTTGAGCGGAGACTTGGAGGTCCTCAGGATTCTTCGCTCGATGTCCTCCCGGATCAGGGCGTACAAGGTCGGCACCCCGAGCATGCAGGTCGTCTTCGTCTCCCGCATGGTCTCCAGGATAACGCGGGGCTTCAGGGAGTGGACGTAAGTGACACTGGCCCCGCGATGCAGCGGCATCAGAAAGCCACAAGAGAACTCCAAGGCATGGTAGAGAGGCAGGACCGAGAGCAAGCGATCGTTTTCCCCGACCGAAAGGTAGTGGTTGACCCCCTGGAGGTTGTTGAGGAAGGAGCGGTGGGTGTGAACCGCTCCCTTGGGGTCGACGGCGGTTCCGGTTGTGAAAATGATTGAAACGGGATCGTTGGTGTCCAGTTCTGGAAGGACCGAAGAATCGCTCACCCGTTCCACTTTGGGGTTGGAACTGTTCGGATATTCCTTGAGACCGAGCGGCGCGCAAAGGTTGTCAACACTAAAGAGAAATCGAGGGTTCCTTGCGGTCTCGTTTTCTTTGAGCTCTTCCTTGGTAAGACGTTCCAGGCACTTTCGAGAGATAAGGAGAGCCTTTGCTTCGGTAAACTCGGCAACCGACCAGACCTCGCGATGCCAAGTCTGGGAATCAAGGGGGACAACGATTAAGCCGAGGAAGGAAGCTCCCAGGTAAGAGATTCCCCACTCCGGCTGGTTCTCCGAGAAAAGCACAACCCGGTCACCCTTGCGCAGGCCCGCTGCGTGGAGCCGGCCCGCGACTTCACACGCGCGCTGATAGATATCGCGGAAGCTGAATCGGACCCACTGATCCTTCCGTTTGACCTGGAGTGCAACCTTCTCGGGAAGGCGGTTGGCGGTTTGCTCGAGGAGTTCCCGGATAGTCCGGGGCATAGCTCCGCTGCGCTCTTCGTCGGGCAACTCAAAAGCCCCGGATCCCTCCAGCTTCAGGATGTGCTTCTTCACACCAGGGATGTGGACGTTCTGAATGTAGTGTCTCCAGTTCAGGGCCCCAACATCGAAATTGAACTCCTTTTGCTCGTCGGCGGATAGTTCCTCGAACAGCCTGAGGGTGTTTTTCACCGAAAATTCACAGTTCAGGTTGAGGTAGGGTTCGTAGAGTTCCCCGTAATAGTAAAGCTTCTCGTAGGCGGCGCGAGTGGCCGAGACTCGGCGTTTCGCCTTTTGGGTAACGTCCATCGCCGGAAGGTGTTCCAGGGTTTTTTCCGCCGTGCCGAGCGGAACCGCTTTTAAATGATGCTGGATGCGGAAAGCCGTCGGACTAGGGAACCGCAGGGGCTTCAGGACAATCGGGTTCCCGGTCTTGTCGAGCATGGGATTGCCGCGAAAGTACTCAAAAATGAGCTCGTAGAGTGAACGTAGCGTGATTGGATTGGTTGAACTCGTGGCAACCTGCAGGATGCGGAGTTCATCACTAGGTTGCTCAAGTCTGGGCAGCATTGCCAGCATGGTGTTGACAACCATGTCGGCCGGAACCAGGTCTAAGGCTACGTCAGGGTCGAGGGGCAGAGAGCGCAAGCGGCCTTTGCCAATCGCGACGATCAGAGGATCCGCCATCCGCAGGCCGTCAAGCCAGCCGGGCGCTGGTTCCGAAAGGCTGCTTTCGATCACCGACGGGCGGACAATCGCCATCGAAATCTGGTCCCGAAGCCGGGAAACCATCTGCTCGCCGAGTGCCTTGGTGTAGGTATAGGTGTCGTTCCAACCCCGTTGTCGGGCCCACTTCATACCTTCTTCAGCCAGGCGGTTGGCCAGCCAGCGCTTTCGGAGACTTGCTATTTCAGTGTCTCGACGCACCCGGCGCCGTCCTTTCGACTTGGTGCGGAGAAACTCGGAGGCAAACTTCCGACGGAGCTCGGGAGCCTCGGCTTCTTGTCGAACGCGTTCAACCAGGTCTCGAATCGCCTGGATATCGGCTTCCGGATCGGTGAAAGCCCGGGTTGGAAACGGCTCATGTTGGACATCCGGACGCGCCGCGTGGTGGAGGGTTTCGGGTACGGAGCCGGTTGCGGCACCACAGACGTACGCGGTTGAGACGTGCATCAGGACAGCCTTCTCACAGCTGACCGCGAAAGCCGCGACGCGCCTGGCCCCGAAGACGTTGAGCTCAAGAGACTGGTCAATGGGAGCATCGAAGGAGACGACGGCTGCACTATTGACGACAATATCGACTTGGGATCGGAGTCGGGCCTGGTCCTTTTCACTCAGGCCGAGGTTGGGACGGGCGATGTCGCCGGAGACGGCGATCAGTTTTTCCTTCAGGAAATCCTGAAAGCGGTCTTGCAAGCGCATCTGGAGACGCTCGAAAACACTCGAATTGTAGAGTTCTTTCTCCAGCCTCTCCTGCGCAGTCAAAACCCGGCCCCCAAAATGATGTTTCGGGCGGATGAGAACATAGATGCGCTCAACGTTCGGGGTTGTCCAGAGGATCTTTTCGACGAAGGGCTGGCCTAGAAATCCGGTCGCACCTGTGATGAACAATGTCTTCCCACTGAGGTACTCCCTAATTCTCACGCCTCACCTCTTTTTCCCTTTGAACAAGCACAGTCACGGCAGCAGGAACGACTTGCACGCGCACCGGGGAAACACCATAGGGATCACCATCGAGCGTCATGGCCATTGGGGGTTCTGTTGCGAGTTCAAGGTCGCGACAACGAAACATATGGAAATGCGGATTGGCCACGTGCGTTCCCCTGTATAACCGTGGGAAGTTCCACAGAAGATTCATCTTACCGATATTGTCCACAACCACCACGTCCAACAGACCATCATCCACCCTGGCGTGGGGAGCCACCCGCAGGCCACCTCCCGTGAAAGGGGTATTCTGGACCAAGATCGAAGTACATTCCAATTCAACCCTGTTTCCGTCAATCACGATTTCTACCCTGGCAGGCCGCATCTCGGAAATTCTGCGATAAACGGAGAAGCTGAATGCGAGGGTGCCACCAAAGTGATGTTGCCGATTCGCCTCGGCTGCGACGACAGCGGGGAAGCCCACACCGAGCAGTGAAACGAAGTAACGAGAACCATCCCAGCCCAGATCGATGGAACGGGGAGCGCCGTTACTAATTACCTTTAGGGCCTCAACCGGGCGGTTGACCGGGATTTTCAACGTGCGGGCTACATCATTCCCCGTGCCAACGGGTACGATCACCAGGGCGGTTTTTGAACCCGCGAGTCCATTGACTACCTCCGATAGGGTTCCGTCCCCTCCCATGGCAATTACAAGGGACTCTCCGCGCGCGGCGCTCTCTCGGGCAAGCACCTCTGCGTGACCGGGACCTTCGGTTGTCGCCAACTCATACCCGGGAAACTCACGGTCGAGGAGACCCCGGACCTCGGGAAGGAGGCGCCGGGCGGTTCCCTTTCCCGCCGTCGCGTTCACGATGACTCTCATGCGAACTTTCGAGTATAGCGAAGCATTGGGAAGACAGGCCAGAAATCCGCCTCACCAGCCTGTCGCCTTTCCACAGGCGTGCCTCTGGCGCAATTCCTGGTGCCTGCTCCTGATCTGCGTCTTCCTCCACACAATCCACAGATACGCGTCAGGATGGAAAGTGGAAAACTGCAGAGGAGTCTTTTTCCACCGGCCGGCAAGATGGCCTCCAGAGACTTTTCCACCTTCGGCTGTTCCCTCTAACAGACCTTTACAGAACAAGTTGTACGGGAATTCAGAAATCCACCGGCACTACTATCTACTACTACGATATAAAGAAACAATTCTAGAAGGAGAATTAAGTCAGGACCCCCACCAGAGCGATGAAATCCCTCGGAAATCCGCTTGAAATGCGGGTGATATAATCCGCTGCGGAGGTACTTCTCGTCTGGTGACGGGCCTGGTCTTCAAAACCAGTCGGACTGCTGTGCGAACAGTGGTTGGTGGGTTCGATTCCCATGTACCTCCGCCACAAATTTCTCCGAAGAAACTCTCAGCGAGATCGGATTTCTGCAGGAGGCATGGAAGAAATGACGGAGAAAGGTTTCGTTGGGACGGTTGGTATCCAGGGCGAACTTGGATCGTTCAGTGAGGAAGCGGCATCACGACTTCTTGGCTCGGGGATTGAGATTGTCAGTTTCCGCCATTTCGAGGAAGTGTTTCGGGCTGCCGAAACCGAGTTGGATGCCTGTGTTGTTCCACTGGAGAACTCCCTGACCGGTTCGATCCATCGGAACTACGATCTTTTGCGTCGCCACAAGCTGAGAATCTGCCGGGAACTGTACCTTCCGATCGTGCACAACCTGTTTGTCCTGCCTGGGGTGAAGTTCGAGGATTTGACCACGATCATTTCTCATCCGGTTGCCTTGGGTCAGTGCGAACGGTTCTTTGAGAAGCATCCCCATTTGAAGATGGAGCCGTCCTACGACACCTCCGGGAGTGTCCGGGAGTTGTTCGAGCGGAATCTGAGATCGGTCGGGGCGATAGCGGGTCGTCGGGCCGGCGAGATTTTCGGCGGGGAGGTCCTGATGAAGGGAATTCAGGACAGCGAAGAGAATTTCACCCGGTTCGTCCACCTTTCAAGGGACCAGAGGCAGGGAAAAGGGAACAAGACTTCGATTGTTTTCAGCCTGAGGAACGTTGCCGGGGCTCTTTTCAAGTCGCTCAGCGTATTTGCTCTGAGGGATATCGACTTGTCAAAGATCGAATCGCGGCCCCAGCAGGGTAGGCCGTGGGACTATCTTTTCTATGTGGACTTCATGGGTAGTCTTGAAGAGGAACGAGTGGTCAACGCGCTGAACCACCTGCGTGAAATTACCGATTTTGTTGAGGTCCTCGGTTGTTACCCCCGCGATGAGAGTATCGTGAAACGGGGGCTCTAGTCGGCTCCGCGGCGAAGCTCCAATGGATGGAGAATCCTCCCCTCGGTAAGGAAAGAGACGGTAAGGCGATGAAAGAAAACCATCTGCAGTACAACGCGGCTGCGATCCAGACTGATTTTTCGAATCCTCTCTCCCGGCGTGACATGAAGAAGAACACCGCCCGGATCGTCGAGCTGATCGAGTTGGCAGTAGTTGGGTACAAGCCGTTCCTTCCCCTGAAACTGGTGGTGTTCCCGGAATTCTCGCACGCGGCCCCGGCCTACGATTCATTGAAGGTTCTTCGCCAGAAACTGGGAGTGGAAATACCAAATGAGCACACTGAGCAGGTGGCGAAGAAGGCCAGGGAGTTGGGAGTTTTTGTTCAGATGGGCTCCATGCTCGAGGTTGACAGGAAGTACCCGAACGCCCTTTTCAACACGGCTTGCCTGGTGGGCCCCGAAGGAATTCTGTACAAGTATCGGAAAGTCTACCCGTGGTTGCCGTGGGAGGTTCACACGAGTCCGCATGACATAGCGGACTACGAGGAACCGCTGTTTCCGGTTGCTGATACCGAGATAGGGAAGCTGGGGACTGCGATCTGTTATGACTGGCTTTTTCCTGAGACCCTTCGCCAGTTGAGCGCCAACGGGGCTGAGGTTTTGTTGAGAGTTTCCGCCTATATGGATCCCTTTGGGGCGACGTCGCCGAATGACTGGTGGACGGTGGTCAATCGCTGTCGGGCACTCGAGAACACCGCTTATGTGGTAGCCGCCAACCAGGCTGCGAGCCTGGGACACTATCCGCCGTTCTCATGGCCGGGTGGGAGCATGATAGTTGATTACGATGGGCGAATCGTGGCTCAGGCAACCCCCGGAGACGGCGAGAAGATTACCGTTGGCCCGGTGGATGTAACATTGCTGAGGAAGGAGCGAGCGGTTCGCTCTGCGCATCAAATGCTGCTCCACCTGCGGTCGGAAGCCCACCCGATGTATCAGAAGACCTGGTTTCGCCCCGGGGAGTTCCAGGAGCGGGAAGATCTGGGGTACGAAGAGAACGTGGAGAGGACGCGAGAGGTACAAATGCGGGTCTGGCCGGCTGACTGCGGCGAGCCCGAGCAGAGTTGATCGAAATTTTGAAAACTGCTAGTATCTCTCGCTTTACGATCACCTTGAGGAAAGATCATGAAGAGGACTTTTCAACCGAACAATAGACGCCGGCGGAAAACGCATGGTTTTCGAACGAGGATGCAGTCAAAGTCTGGACAGGCTGTGATCAAACGGCGGCGTGCCCGGGGACGGAAAAGGCTTTCGGTGAGTGGTTAGGGAGGATGTCCGGTTTCGGAAAGGGGAACGTCTTCGCAAGCGGAGAGAGTTCCTCGAAGTGTACGAAAAGGGAGAGAAACTGGCCGGACGGGTTTTCTTCAGCTATTTCCTTCGCAACGGTTTACCAATCAACCGTTTGGGTTTAACGGTTTCCAGGAAGATCGGAAAGACAGTTGTCCGCAATCGGATCAAGCGGAGACTCAGGGAGATCTTCCGTTTGCACAAAAATCAACTTGTCCCACCCTGTGATATCGTCATCAATGCACGTCGCTCGGCGAGTCTCGCCTCATATCAGTTGCTCGAGGAGGAGTATCTCAAAGCGACCACGTGGTGGAACGAAAAATGGGACGGTGGTTGGTAAGGGCGGTGGCCCTTTCGATTCGTGGCTACCAGCGGTTTGTCTCACCGTTTCTTCCTCCTGCGTGTCGGTTTCATCCGACCTGTTCCGAATACATGTACCAGGCGATCACAAAATATGGCCTCCTGGCCGGGGGATGGCTGGGATTGAAGCGTTTGCTGCGGTGTCATCCGTGGAATCCCGGCGGTAACGATCCGGTGCCTTAAGAGAGCGAGATCGACAGCTTATGAAAAGCCAGGAAGATGTAGAGATCGAACGAAGATTACTTTTGGCGATTCTTCTGTCGATGGCGATTCTGTTTGGAGCTCCGTACTTGTACGAGCGGTTCTTTCCAAGCCCACCCGCCCCGCCAGCGGCTGCTACTGAAGTCAGCCAGCAAGGTGAGAGTCCCGAGAAGCCCCCCGTAGAACCGGTTGAGAAGCCCCCGGCGGTGGCTGCATCCGAGGGAATGGGGGAGATGCCCGAGACAGTCGCCGACGCTAGAGAGATCCTGGTCGAAAACGACTCGCTTGCTTTGCGGTTCAGCAATGTCGGGGGACGTCTGGTGGGAGCACACTTGCTGAAGTATGTCGGCCGCGATGAAGAAGGTCTCGAACTGGTCCCACAAACCCCGCCGTCGGACTACCTGCGGCCGCTGAGTCTTTACAGTTCCGACGACGCCCTTCGGAAAGAACTGAACAACGCGGTCTTCTCGGTTCAGGGCGATCCCGGAGATCGGGTTATTGCCCCGACCCGTATCGTGTTTTCCTACCGGAGAGGTTCCTTGCAGGTCGAGAAGTCGATTGAGATTCCTGCCAAGGGCTACGAGCTGAACGTCTCGGTGGATGTCCGGAGTGACGGCAGGTCGATCCCGATCGGAGTGGTGCTGGGGACCGGGATTGGTGAACTGGTTTCCCGGGCGAGCAAGGATTTTCAGTACCCGGAGATTGCCTATTATTCGAATGGTTCAGTGACGCGGTATGCGGAGAAGAACCTCGAAGACGGGAGCGTGCAACTCGACATCAAACCCCAGTGGGCAGCCCTGGACAGCAAGTTCTTCACGTTCATCCTGGCGGACGGTGACACTGTAGACGGGTTGAGGATGGACCGCAGGACGTATGATTACCCGAGTGAGAAACCGGAAACGGAACCGGAAGTGGTCGGCCTGGTGACGGCTTCGCTGACCATCGAAACACCCGGGGATGTCCGTTTCTTCGTGGGGCCGAAGGACCACGAGATCCTGGAAGCGTTCCAGTCGACTAGTTCCTCTCTGATCAATTACGGCTGGTTCGGGATTCTGGTTCGGCCGCTCCTGGCGGCTTTGAAGTGGATCCATTCGTTTGTCGGGAACTATGGATGGTCCATTATCCTGCTGACTTTCTTCATCAACCTGGCGCTTTTCCCAATTCGGTACAAGCAGATGGCTTCAATGCAGAAGATGTCAGCAATTCAGCCGAAGCTGAAGTCGATTCAGGACAAGTACAAACGGATGAAGCGGGACGATCCGCGACGTCAGCAGATGAACAGCGAGGTCATGGCCCTCTACAAGGAGCACGGGGTGAACCCGCTTGGGGGATGTCTTCCGCTGGTGCTGCAGATGCCGATACTTTTTGCTTTTTATCGCATGCTGGATGCCTCGATTGAGCTGAGGGGAGCTCCTTTCATGTTCTGGATCCATGACCTTTCCCAGCATGATCCGTACTATGTGACTCCGATCGTGATGGGTTTGACAATGGTGGCACAGCAACGGATGACGCCGGCAACCGGTGATCCGACGCAACGCCGGATGATGATGTTTTTGCCGATAGTGTTTACGTTCTTCTTTCTGAACGTGTCGAGCGGCCTGGCCATTTACTTCTTGTTCAGTAACCTCTTTGCTATGATGTTGCAGTTCGGGATACAGCGCCTGAAGCCGGAATTGGTTGCGCGCACGGGAGGTTCGCGTCGGAGCAAAGAGTGAGTGGAGTGACTCAGGGGATGGAGAAAGCGGAAGCGCAGGTTCTTTTGGAACGGACTGAAGGGTTTGTCCGCGAGCTTATAGAGCTCAGTGGACTGGATCTGGATGTAGACTCAGAGATTGAAGGCAGGTTGATCGCGATTGAGTTGAGCGGCGAGGATGAGTCCCTGTTGTTAGCGGACAACGCCCGTCTCCTGTATGCGATCAACCACCTCGTGAACCAGGTCTTTTACCGGCAGGCCGGACGCGAATACAGCTTTCTCGTGGATTGCGGGAACTACCGCAATGAGCGCGTTGCCGAGTTGGAGTTGCTGGCGGAGAAGGCAGCGGAAAAGGTCCGGGTATCGGGAAGTAAGGTGATTCTGCAGCCGATGCCTTCCGGGGAGCGTCGAATCATCCACCTCGCCTTGGCCGACGAGCCTGATGTGCGAACCGAGAGCGAAGGTTCGGGGCGTTACCGGCGAGTGCAGATTGTGCCGGCCTAGCCTGTTCATGAAAATCCCAGGGATCGATAACGATACGATTGTCGCCATCGCGACTCCTCCAGGAAGAGGTGCGCTTGCTGTTGTTCGAGTGAGCGGCCCCGGTGTCATCGAGATATTGCGCCAAGTACTTAACTGGAAGGGAAATATCCCACCCAAACCTCGTCACCAGCAACTTGGACACGTAGTGGATAAGTGGGGAAGAGCCCTCGATCAGGTGCTCTGGAGTTACTACCCGCAGCCGCACTCCTACACCGGGGAGGACATTGCCGAAATCTCCTCGCACGGAAGCCCCGTAATAGCAAATGAAATTGTCCGGGTCTGCATGGCGGCCGGAGCGCGGCCGGCCGGGCCCGGAGAATTCACGATGCGGGCTTTTTTCAATGGGAAGATCGACCTGGTTCAGGCCGAGGCGGTCCGGGATCTGATCGCCAGCCAGACCAGGTATCAGGCTGACGTGGCTCGGGAGCAGTTGGAGGGACTCATCTCAAGGCAGGTGGCCCCGATCAAAGAGAAACTTGTTGATGCAGTGAGCCACCTCGAAACCAGGCTCGAGTTTGTTGAGGATGATGTTGACGCAGGTTCTCGTGAAGTGATCCGGGAGAGCCTTGAGGGGGCGAAACGATCTCTTGAGGAATTGAGTGCTTCCTTCAACGTGGGGCGGCTGCTTCGGGAAGGTCTCGCAGTGGCGATCGCAGGCCGTCCAAATGTCGGTAAATCCAGTCTTTTCAATAGTTTAGTGGAATATGAACGGGCTATTGTCACCGCTATCCCTGGGACAACTCGAGATGTTCTCAGGGAGTGGATAGAGATCGATGGCGTACCTATTTGCCTTGTGGATACGGCCGGCATTCGTTCATCCGGAGATCAATTGGAAATGCTGGGGGTGGATCGGACGGGAAGAGAAATCAAGGCCAGCGACCTGGTCCTTTTTGTTACGGACGGATCCGAAGGCTTTCGGGAGGAAGACCGGGAAGTTTGGAATTCGTTAGAGGGACATCCGTACATCATGGTGGTGAACAAGAGCGATCTGGAGGAAAGAGGGCATCCTCCCGAAGCCGTCGTAAATGAGAGTTCGGGGACGGTACGGGTGTCAGCGGTGACGGGGGCGAATCTTGAAGGCTTAGTGCGGAAAATTGGGGAGTTTACCGGGGCGCCGGAAGCTTCTGAACGGGGCAGGACGGTTGTAACGAACCTGCGTCAAAAGGACTGTCTCGATCGGGCGGCGCGAGAACTGGCACTGGCACAGGCGGCTCTCGAGGAGGGACTGAGTGAAGAGTTTGTGAGCTATGACGTTCGGAGGGGGCTGGCGTCGCTTGAGGATCTCATGGGAGAGACGACTACGAATGAGATCCTGGAGCGGATATTCAGTACCTTCTGCATTGGAAAATAGTTCACGATGTTTCACGTGAAACGTTCCTGTTCCAGAAGAAGGGCTTTCAGGCGAATCGCCAGGCGTCGAAGGATCGACGATCTGAGGGCCCGAGCCGAGCTCCGGCCGTTCTGCTGATTATAATGATGCAATGTCTGGTTTTGATGTAATCGTAATTGGTGGTGGTCATGCCGGGTGTGAGGCCGCCGCCGCCGCCGCTCGAATCGGCGTGAAGACGGCGCTGGTCACCCTGAATCTGGCGATGATCGGCCAGATGTCCTGTAATCCATCGATCGGCGGAATTGCCAAGGGTCACCTCGTCCGAGAAGTTGATGCTCTCGGGGGGGTGATTGGAACCGTTGCTGATCGGACCGGAATTCAGTTTCGTCTCCTGAACCGAAGCCGGGGACCCGCGGTGCGTGCTCCTCGCAGTCAGAATGACAAGCAACGGTATCGAGCCACGTTACAAGGGATCCTCGGAGGCCTATCGAATCTTCAATTGTTGGAAGGGGAAGTTTCTGAAATTCGGGAACGGGGCGGCGTAGTACAGGGAGTTCAACTGGCCGACGGAACGTTTATTGAAGCGCGAGCCGTCATTCTGACGACTGGAACGTTCCTGAATGGACTCTGTCACGTCGGCGACAAGACGTTTCGTGCCGGACGTTCGGGTGAGCGGGCCGCATTGCGCCTGGCGGAAAACATCGCATCGTTTGGGTTCAGCCGGGGACGGTTGAAGACCGGAACTCCGCCGAGGTTACATCGCAACAGCTTGGACTTCTCCCGATTTGATCGACAGTATGGGGATGCAAAGCCGGTCTATTTCTCCTTCAGGACCTCGGGAGAGCCAGAATTGGCCCAGGTTCCGTGTTGGAGTACCTACACGAATCCTGAAGTACACGAGTTGATCCTTTCGAATTTGAACCGAAGCCCCCTCTACGGCGGCAAGATCCAGGGGATTGGGCCGCGATACTGTCCGTCAATCGAGGATAAGGTGGTTCGTTTCAGTGAGCGGAGCCGACACCAACTCTTTCTTGAGCCCGAAGGTCTGGAATCGGACTCGATCTATGTAAATGGGCTGTCGACAAGCCTGCCGATCGATGTTCAGCGCGGAATGCTGGATTCTATTGAAGGTTTGCGGGATTCCGAAATGATGCGCCCCGGTTACGCCGTCGAGTACGACTTCATCCAACCACGGGAGCTCAGGGCAAGTCTCGAAACTCGAAAGATTCGGGGCCTTTACCATGCCGGGCAGATTAATGGGACAACCGGCTATGAAGAAGCTGCCGCACAGGGGATCATGGCAGGAATTAATGCGGCGCTTCAGACGAAAGGAGAAGGTCCTTTCAGAGTCGGCCGCCAGGAAGGGTATATCGGAATTCTGGTGGATGACCTCATAACGCAGGGGGCCGACGAACCTTACCGAATGTTCACTTCCCGGGCAGAGTACCGCCTTGTTCTCAGGATAGACAATGCGGATCGACGGTTCGCCGAGAGTGGTCATCGACTGGGGTTGATCAATTCAGGGGAAATGGCACTGCTGGAGGGGAAATGGCGAAGGATGGACAATGCGGAAGCCTATCTGCGAGGCGGGTTCGCCGGGAATGACGAGATTGGCTGGTTGGGCGAGTTTGGAAACGGCCCCGAACCGGGGACGTCTCTCTCACAGTGGGCAAAACGCCCTGAAGTTAGTATTGGAGAGATCCGCCGCCTCCTGGCTGCAGCGGGACACGATCTTCAGGGGGAAGAACTGGAAGGAGTGGTGACAGCTCTTCGCTACGAGGGCTACATCGAGCGTCAGGGAAGGGACATGGAACGGGTGAAGAGCCTGGAGGGACGGGTCATTCCGGAGGGCATCGACTATCACGCGATTCCCGGCCTTTCCAGGGAGATGGCGGAGCGCCTCAACCGTGTCAAGCCGGGGACCCTGGGGCAAGCTGCACGAATTCGCGGTATTTCGCCGGCGGCAGTCTCGATGCTCAGCATTCATCTGACACGGGCTTGACCGGGTGAATTATAGACTGGCGGGTTTGATGGAATTGCGGGAGGCGCTTGTTACTGTTTGCGGGGATTTGGGTTTGTCACTTTCACCAGTTCAACTCACCCAAATCACGATTTACGCTGAGTTGCTGACGAAATGGGGTGCCAGGTTGAGCCTGACTACTGTGACGGACGCAGACGAGTTGGCCCGGTTTCACTTTGCGGAAGCCTTTTGGGCATGTGAAACCTTCTTGGCCGGCTCTGAAAGAATTGCGGATATCGGCAGCGGAGCCGGTTTCCCCGGGTTGGCGATGAAGATCTTTCGGCCTGAGGCGACCGTCACTCTACTTGAGCGGAACCTGAAGAAGGTCGTGTTTCTGCAAACCGTCCGATCCAGCCTGCAAATGGATCTGAGAATAGTCCAAACTTCAGCCGAAGCCTGGAATCACTGGGACGAAGTAGACCTGGCGGTCATGCGGGCTGTCAAACCTGACCAAAGACTCCTGAAACCGCTTGTGGACCTGGAGATACCGCTGCTTTACTTTCAGGGGAAAGAAAGCAACGCGCTTCCGGCGCCTTGGAATCTCGCGCAAAAGAAACCCTATCCTCTTTCTAATCAACGCTTTATGGGTGTATGGGAGATAAAGGTTTCACGTGAAACCCATCCCTGAATCGACTGTCTCCATGTAAGGCGCCTGTGGTATTTTTAATGCCCCATGTCCAAGGTCATAGCAATCGCGAATCAAAAAGGCGGCGTCGGAAAAACTACAACGGCTATTAACCTGGCAGCTTCGCTGGCAGCGGCGGATCTACGCGTTCTTCTCGTTGATCTCGACCCGCAAGGGAATACCACTTCGGGTATGGGCCGGGAGAAGAACACCCTTAATCGGTCTTTGTATGACGCGCTCATGTCGGATGTCCCGATCACTGAGTGCATTGTGCCAAGCGAGTTGGACCATCTCGATCTTCTCCCCTCGAACCGGGACCTGACCGGAGCGACCGTGGAGCTGTTGGAGGTTCCAAATCGGGAACTCGCCTTACGGCAGGCCTTGGCGCCCGTCCGGGAAACCTATCACATCATCCTGATCGACTGTCCGCCATCACTTGGAATCCTGACGTTGAACGCCCTGGTTGCCGCAGATTCCCTCCTGGTTCCGATTCAGTGCGAGTATTTTGCCCTGGAGGGGCTATCCGACTTGATGGGTACCCTAAGCCGGGTTCGTCAGAGTTTCAATCCTCAATTGAGAATTGAGGGAATTCTCTTGACCATGTACGACGACCGACTCAACCTGTCGGGCCAAATCAGTGAAAATGTTCGCAACCATCTCGGAGGCAAGGTCTACCAAACGGTTATTCCGAGAAACGTGCGCTTGGCCGAGGCGCCCAGCTTTGGAAAACCGATCTTGCTCTATGATGCCCGATCTACCGGGGCGAACTCGTACTTGCAGTTGGCCCGGGAGTTACTCAGCAGGACGAATCCACCTTTGACTGGAAGAGACACAGCCAGATAGATCGAATTGAGGAGTTAGGCATACCGATGAAACGAAAGGCTTTGGGCAAAGGACTGGATGCGTTGCTTCCACAGGCGAGGGAGAAGAGCAGCCTGGTGCAGCTCGATATCGACCGCATTCACCCAAACCCGCTTCAGCCGCGGCTTCGCTTCGCGGGAGAGAAGTTGGATGAACTGGCGAACTCGATAAAAGAAAAGGGAGTGCTGCAGCCGATCGTTGTTCGTCCCACCGAAACCGGGTACGAGATCATCGCCGGGGAACGGCGCTGGCGGGCGACCCAGCGTGCCGGGCTCCATCAGATCCCGGCAATCGTCCAGGATGTCTCTGATCAGGAAATGCTCGAACTGGCTCTGATCGAAAACATCCAGCGAGATGACTTGAGCCCGATTGAAGAAGCGCAGGCCTACCAGTTGATGATCGAGCAGTTTGGCCTGACCCAGGAACAGGTGGCGGAGAAGGTCTCTCGAAGTCGAACGGCGGTTACCAACACGCTTCGACTGCTCCAACTCCCCAAGACCATTCAAAGCATGGTGGTCAACGGGGAACTCTCGATGGGGCACGCCCGGGCCCTGATTCCTCTTAGCAATAAGGATCAGCTCGAACTTTCCCGAATGGTGGTGGCGAAGGGACTCTCGGTCCGGGAGACGGAAGCGCGGGTGCAGCGCCTTCTTAAAACCGACCGGGAAAAGGTCCCGGCACGCCGGACAAAGGATCCCAACCTGCGGGCTGCCGAAGAGAAACTGGAAGAGCACTGGCAGACGCGGGTCGAAATCCGGCAGCGTGGCAAGTCGGGACAAATCGTGATCCACTATCATTCCTCGGATGAACTCGACCGGATCTACGAGGCCCTCACCGATCGCTAGCCCGAAGAGCCGGTCGCTCCGGCTATAATCACAGCATGCTGTTTCAGAAGAAGCGCTTGACCGAGATGGTCAAGTGCGCGGGGTGAGCGTCTAAGCTGGCACCGGAGGTGCTGGCAACCGTTTTGGAGGATCTGCCTCAGAGCAGGGATCCCAATGTATTGGTTGGCTTCGAAAGTGCCGACGACGCCGGAGTATACTTGCTCGACCAGGACCAGGCAATTGTTCAGAGCGTGGACTT
Organism: uncultured Acidobacteriota bacterium; assembly: GCA_963777605.1. Taxonomy (GTDB): domain Bacteria; phylum Acidobacteriota; class UBA6911; order RPQK01; family JAPXNP01; genus CAVZRV01. The sequence goes on along the minus strand of CAVZRV010000007.1, from coordinate 931,849 downwards.
TTTCACTCCGGTTGTAGATGATCCTCGAACCTACGGTGCCGTAGCAGCAGCCAATTCTCTCAGTGACCTGTATGCGATGGGAGCAAAACCACTTTTCGCGTTGTCCGTCGTTGGATTCCCTTCTGGAAAGCTCGAGACATCGATTTTGAGAGAAATTGTCCGCGGTGGAGCGGAGAAGATGGTTGAAGCAGGCGTACCGGTCATTGGCGGGCACTCGGTACAAGATCCCGAGATCAAGTTCGGCTACTGTGTGACCGGAACGATTCACCCGGAAAGGATCTGGACCAACACCGGTGCGAGACCGGGCGATCTACTCTTCCTCAGCAAGCCGCTGGGAACGGGCATCATTACCACGGGAGTGAAATACGGAAAGACAAGTCCTTCGGTTCTTGCTGGCGCGGTCGAGGTCATGGTCCGACTGAACCGTGAGGTGGCGGATGTAGCGCGGACAGTGACTGTACACGGCGCAACCGATGTCACCGGGTACGGGTTCGCGGGCCACGCTTTCGAACTGGCCAAAGGGAGTGGGGTGACTCTGTGCATCGACGCCCAGGCCCTCCCGATTCTGAACGGAACTGAGGATCTGGCTGAGCGTGGCCTTTTACCGGGAGGGATTATGACGAACCGGGCCTACGTGGGAGATACTGTGGCTTGGGGTACCGTGGATGAACTGCATCAGCACATCTTCCTGGACCCTCAAACCTCGGGAGGGCTCCTTCTGAGTGTCTCCGAAAGCTCCGCGGATAAGCTCCGGGCATACGCGAAACAGGTGGGTAGAGTTGAGCCAAAGGGCAGCCATCTGCTGCGATTTGAATAGGTGAGGAATACGCGGCTATTCAGGTTTGATCTTCAGGGAGCGGAGGAAGCTCTCATCTTGGGTTGTCAGCTCCAGGCGCGCGGCAGGAAGGCGGAGACTTTCGAAAGGCCCCTCGTCGCGACGGCTGAACCCAACCGTCGCCTCAATGATGATGAAAACGTCGTACCCCTTTTCCCGTATTGCGTGAATCACCTGACCAACTTCGGGGGACTCAGTCAACGCCTCGTTGATGGCGGCTTCCAATTCCTTCCGGTGATCTTTCAGTTCGTCATCGAGCATTGAACGCATTTTTCCGGGTCTGTTATGATTCGACGGCATCGATTCTGAACCGTCTTCATCGATCCTTGGGCCATCATAGCAAAGTCCCCAGGGAAGTGAAATTACCTTCTGGGTTCAAGTCCAGCGTCGTATGAGCGCACCAAAGCAAAGTCCAATGCTGGAAATTGAACAGCTCACCGTGGGCTTCCGCTCCCGGAAGGGCGTAAGCCCGGTACTGAATGGAATTCAGCTGAATCTGTTTCCAGGGGAAATCCTCGCCGTTGAGGGACCGTCCGGCTGCGGAAAGACCACCATGGCACTGGCGATTCTCCGGCTGCTTCCCGGGACTGCCCAGGCCAATGGTGTGATCCGGTTCAAAGGGCAGGATCTTTTCCAGCTCAGTCAGAAGGAAATGCGAGAGGTCCGGGGAAAGGAAATCGGGATGGTGTTTCAGGAGCCTAGGGCCGCCCTCGATCCACTGCTGACGGCAGGCACCCACCTCCTCCAACCACTTCGCTTGCACCAGGGCCTCAAAGGAGAAGAAGCACGGAGCCGAGCGATTGAATTACTGATCGAGGTTGGCTTTGCGGAGCCCAATCCGGTGATGTCGCTCTATCCACATCAACTCTCTGTTGGAGAATGCCAGCGTGCGTTGTTGGCGGCGTGCCTGGCAGCACAGCCCTCCCTTCTCATCTGTGATGAACCCACATCTGCTCTGGACGGGCCTAATCGGCTCCGAATTCTACGGCTTCTGGATCAGCTAAGGACTTTCCACAATCTTTCTATCCTTCTGATTTCACAAGACTTAAAATTGGTTGAGGCTTTTTCCGACCGAACCGTTGAGTTTCCTTGTACTCTCACTGGCGGCAGCCTCCTCAGCAACGGAAACCAACCCCATGGCGTGTGAAGAAGCGGTCCTTGAGACAATTGACTTGACCAAGCTGTTCGACAATCGGCCTGTGGTGGACCGGGTCAGCCTTCGGATCATGCGGGGAAAAACACTCGGGATCGCAGGAGAATCAGGGGGTGGCAAGACCACCCTGGCCTACATGCTCGCCCGCTTAATCGAACCAACGACCGGACAAATCCTGCTCGATGGGAAAGACTGGCTCTCTGTCAATGGAAGGGAACTCCGCCGTGCCCGCCGAAAGATCCAAATCGTCTTTCAGGATCCGTACTCCTCGCTGAATCCGGTCATGACGATCCGGGAAATTGTCGAGGAACCTCTGCTGATTGCCGGTTGGAATGCAGATTCCCGGCGCAGGCGGGCCTTCGAGCTGCTCGATCAGGTGCAACTGGGATTCGGGTTATCGGAGAGGCGCCCGGCTGAACTGTCGGGCGGTCAACGACAGCGCGTGGCAATCGCCCGGGCAATTGCCCTCAATCCCGAGATCGTGATCGCAGACGAGCCGGTTTCTTCACTGGATCCGAAAACCAGGGATGCCGTGATGTCCCTGTTGATGGAACTGGCTGGAGAGTTGGGGCACACGCTGGTGCTGATCGGCCACGATTTGGACGTCGTCCGTTCCGCGTGCGCAGAATGTGCAGTGATGTGGAGAGGTAGGCTGGTGGAGCAAGCCGCAACAGCGAAGTTGTTCCGCCGGGCTCTCCACCCGTACACTCAGCTCTTGCTTGCCGCGGCGGCCATGAAAGACGAACCCGCGTTAGAGTCCGGGCCGATCCCGGACCTGAGAGAGGTCGAGCCTGGGCATTGGGCCGCCTCATGAGATGAGCCAGGGGGGCAAAAGCCGGTGCATCGCACGGAATCCTCTCCCAGAAGCCACCTAGACGGCTTCCGGCACCACCCGGTTAGGCACCTTCTCATCGGTGTTGATGCACCCATCGAGCAGGTGAATGACCCGGTGAGCGTGCAGTGCGATTTCAGCCTCGTGCGTGACGAGCACAATCGTGTTTCCCTGCTCGTGCAAGCGCTCGAAAAGGGTCATGATCTCCCGTCCGGTCTTCGAGTCGAGGTTTCCGGTCGGTTCGTCGGCGAGAATGATCGACGGCTTGTTGACGAGCGCTCTTGCGATGGCAACTCTCTGTCGTTGTCCCCCGGAGAGTTCGCTCGGTTTGTGCCCCATGCGGTGGGCAAGTTCAACTTCCTCCAACGTGGCAATGGCGCGCTGCCTTCGTTCGGCGGCCGGCATTCCGGAGTAGATCAACGGAAGTTCCACGTTTTGAAGGGCGGTTGCCCGAGGTAGAAGGTTGAACGTCTGGAATACGAAACCGATCTCCCGGTTACGGATGTACGCCAGTTCGTCATCATCCATGTCGCTGACGAGCTTGCTGTTCAAGAAGTACTTGCCTTTACTGGGTGTGTCGAGGCACCCGATCAGGTTCATCAAGGTTGATTTTCCAGAGCCGGAAGGACCCATGATTGCAATGTACTCATTTCGCATTACGGAAAAGGAAACCCCATGAAGGGCGTGAATCATTTCCGAACCCATTTCATAGGTTTTCCAGAGATCTTCGGTTTGGATTAATGCCTCTGACACTATCTAGCCCCTTTCCCGGGTTTCTGCTGTGACGGGATCCCCATCCGACAATGTGCGAAGCGTTTTGAAACTTCCCGTAACGATGGTATCCCCGTCTTTGACGCCGGTGAGAATCTCGATCTCGGTGTCGCCGACGATCCCGGTCTTCACCGGTATGAACATGCTTTTGCCGTCCTCGACCCGAAAGACACCCTCCCACTCCTTCTTCTCGACCTCGGAATCGTCAGTGTTGGCCTCCGCCTCTGCTTCCGAGGATTCCTTCTTCGGGCGGATCAACTCCCCGTCTTTGCCCACCGGGAATTCCCGAATGGTCAAGGCCTGGATAGGAATGGCCAGTACATCTTCCCGAGTGGCCGTGGTGATCTCTCCCGTACAGCTCAACCCGGGACGGAGCGACGCAGGCGGTTCGCTCAACTGGACAACAACCTTGAAGTCTTTCGCTTCCTGGGTCCCGGAGCTCTGCTGGATGGCGGAATTGCCGATCTCGGTGACCACTCCCTTGAGCGGCGTGTCCGGAAGAGCGTCCACCTTGACGACGGCAAGTTGGCCGAGTTCCAGGTCAACGATGTCCGTTTCGTCAACTTCGAGTTCAGCCTCAATCACCGACAAATCAGCAATTACCATCAGGGTCGCCAGCGGATTGTTGAGCGTTCCTGGGACGGCGCGCTCGCCCCGTTCCACGTTCATCTGGGTGATGACACCGGCGAGAGGAGAGCGGATCGTGGTCTTGGAGAGAAGATCCTGGGAGCGGTCAAGGAAGGCTCTCTGCTGACGGACGCGGCTCAAGGCGCTTTCGTAGCTTGCCTTGGACTGTAGCAAAACCATCTTGCTGACGCGGTACTGGGCCTCGGCTTGTTCCAGCCGCATTTGGGCGGTCTTGAGAGCGGCCTCGGTCGTAACAACCTCGTTCTTGGCCTGCTCGTAGGCGTCACGGGAGAGCAGATTGTCTTCAAACAGCTCCTGCTTTCGATCGAAAGTTGCCTGGGAGATGGTGAAGAGTTGCTTCGCCTTGTCCAGATCAGCTTCGGCGACCTTGACGCCGGTCAGGTCCCGTTCCACATTCGTCTCCTGTACAGAGATCTGGGACTGCTGATTTCTGGCTTCGGCCGAAGTGGCGCTCAGAACCGCCTCCTGCGCCTTGAGCTCGGTCTCAGTCTGTACCGGGTCGATCCGGAGGAGAAGGGCCCCTTTCTCGACGTGGTCGCCCTCTTTGACATAGAGGTCGGTGATCACGCCACTGATTTCAGCCTGCAACTCCACGTATTCTTTGGGCATGATCTCGCCGGTGGCTGAAACCATGGCAATCAATTTGGATTTCCGCGCGACCTTTGCGGTTTCGACAGCAACTGCGTCTTTGCGGCCGGCCCGAAGGCTGAAAAAGATCACCGCACCCAGAATCACAACCACGACGCTGCTGATAATGACTTTCTTTCTCGTGCTCATCCTGCGCTCACTTCGCTATAACGGATCAGGCTCTCAAAAAGTTTCCGGTTCGAATCAATGAAGTTACGCTCGTTGATTAGACGATATTCATGGCAAAATGCCAACCAGCAGCAAAATGCGCAGCCGTTTCAAAGGCCCTCGTGTCAGGGGATTACATGTCGGTGGCCCCCTTTGAAAGAAACGCTTGAGACCGGCTTTCTGTTTCAGTCAATTCAAGGAATCTTCAGCTCCGGCAGGACCTTGCGCCTCCGAAGTGATGGCTTCGAAACCGGTTGATCGTTGTCTAGGAAAGAGCTGGCGCGCTAAAGTGAAACCATGTTGACATACAGTGATGCCCTTGAGGTGCTCCTGGCTGCGGTCCCTGATCCGACACCGGAGACGGTACCGATTCAGTCGGCGCTCGGAAGGTGTCTTGCCGAGGACGTCCTGGCCGACACCGACCTGCCACCCTTCGACAAGTCCCTCGTCGACGGATTCGCACTGCGGGCCAGGGATCTGGCCCGGGGCTGGTACCGGCTGACGATCGTAGGAGAGGCGGCCGCGGGAGAACCCAGCAGATATCCGGTAGGGCCGGCGGAAGCGACCCGGATCATGACGGGAGCGGTGCTTCCGACGGGCGCCGACGCCGTTCAGATGGTTGAGCAAACCGAGGAACTCTCACCGCGAGAAGTGGTCATCAAATCGAACATAGCGGCAGGCGAGCATATTCTCAAAGCAGGTGCCGAAGCGAAAAAGGGCACCAAGGTCCTGGAGCAGGGCATGCACCTGGGACCTGCAGGTATCGGCGTACTCGCCGCCGTGGGGCGTACCGCCGTCAAAGTTTACCGCACGCCGACGGCGGTTGCGGCTGCGACGGGCAATGAACTGGTTGTCTCGGGCCAGGCACTCGGTCCGGGTCAGATCCGGGATTCGAATACTCCCATGCTGGCCTGCCTTGGCGAATCGGTGGGAATCAAGGTCATTCAGGCCGCGACCCTGGATGATACCGCGGACTCGGTGAGGGCCTTTCTGGACAATCACCGCGACGCGGATGTCCTTCTTATCAGCGGAGGTCTCTCAATGGGGGAGAAGGATTTCGTTCACCGGGTGATCAAGGAGGGAGAGGGAAAACTGCTTTTTCACAAGGTTGCGGTGAAACCGGGCAAGCCGGTTCTGGCAGCCCGCCGCGGGAAACAGTTGATTCTCGGACTTCCCGGAAATCCCGTCTCATCGTTCGTGACATTTCAGATTTTTGTTCATCCGGCGCTGCGCCGCTTCCAGGGATTCCAGGCGGCCAGGCCTCAACCAGTGCGAGCGGTCCTGGTCGAAGCGGTTATCCAGAAGCCTGGTCGGCTCTTCTTCAAGCCGGGGAAACTGGTCCACGAAAGTGAGCACCTCTCGGTGAAACCCTTGGAAACTCGGGGTTCCGCCGATCTGGTTGGCGCGGCGCGGGCAGATGCCCTAATTCAGGTCCCGGCGGACTGTGAAAAACTTGAGAAAGGCTCGATTGTGGATATGCTGCTTCTCGACCAGGGGGGACTTTGGCGATGAAACTCACTCACTACGATGGGCAGGGTGTTGCCCGAATGGTCGATATCAGTGGGAAAGAGCTCTCTCGGCGCAGGGCTGTCGCGGAAGGAAAGGTCAAGATCTCCTCGCAAACGGCCCAGCTTGTGAAAGAACTTCAGGTACCCAAGGGGAATCCCCTGGAAGTGGCGCGACTGGCAGGCATTCAGGCCGCGAAACGAACCTCGGAGTTAATCCCCCTTTGCCACAACCTGAACCTCGACCATGTCGATGTGAAGATCAAACTGCTTTCCGATCATTTCTTTGTTCAGGCCTCGACGAGCTGTCGCTGGGCAACGGGCGTCGAGATGGAGGCGCTGACCGCCGTGTCAGTAGCGGCGCTCACTCTGTACGACATGTGCAAGGCGGTGGACAAGGAAATGGAAATCACCGGCATTCGGCTTCTGGAAAAGACGAAAGAGCCGGATGAAACAGAAACCCGGCCGGCGACGTGAGGAGTTGGGACAAAGCGCGCGAACGGCGGGACGGACCTGCCGGGCAGTGCCCGCGGGACAGGTATAATGACTTCTGTGTTGATTCCCTTTTTGCTGCTCTTCTCAACTCTTGGACTGCAACAACCTGCCCAGACGCAGGAGAAGCCGCCTGCTGAACAGCAGACACAGGAAACGGACAAGACCAATCCGCCGGCCGACCAGGACCAGGGCTATCGGATTGGAGTCGCGGTAAACCAGGTGTTTCTTTCCGTCAGCGCCCGTTCTGTCAACGGCGGATTCGTTCAGGGGCTCACGGATAAGGATTTCATGGTTTTCGAGGACGGGCGCCTGCAGAAGATCGTCAACTTCTACAGCGAGAAAGTTCCGGTCAAGGTTGTTCTCTTGATCGACGCAAGCGGAAGCACCCGATACTCCCAGGCCGACATCCGTAACGCCGCACTCGAGTTTGTCAAGAGGCTCAATCCCGAAGACCAAGTGGCCGTAATCACCTTCAATGCCCAGGCCAAGCTCATCCTCGATTTCACGAACAAGTTCGATGACGTCAAACTGGCCCTTGAGACTATCTATGCCCGGGGCAACACGGTGCTGAATGACGCCCTCTACGTCACGTTCGATGATTTGCTGGCCGGACAGGAAGGGAAAACCGCGGTTATTCTCCTTACGGACGGAATCGACACCGGCAGCATGACCACTTTTGACGAAGCCATGAATCGGGCTCTTCGATCCGACACTATGGTCTACATCGTCTCGAAGGTTGACGAGTACCGAGCGTTTGCAATCCAAGCGCGACAGCAGATGCAGTCGAGGCTGCAGCCGATTCCCAAGGAGCTTCAGGACGACTACATCCGGGAACGGAAAGTCCAGCTGCGCCGGCTGGCCAACCTGAGTGGGGGCCGCCTTCTCGACACCTCGGATTTCTACAACTTGACCGACCTCTACCAGCAGGTAGCTGACGAGCTCCGCAATCAGTACTACCTTTCCTACGTTCCCACCAACCAGGACCGGGATGGTTCCTGGCGCAGCCTGGACGTGAAAGTCTCTCGAGGCGGGGTGGTGGTGAGCACTCGAAAAGGGTATTTCGCACCCGGCTCGCTCCCGACCGCACGCTGAATTGACAAAGTTCTGAAACGATTGCTAAGCTCGTAGCATCAATTAGTACCAAAAAGGTACTATATAATCCCGGAGGTTGATCGAGCGTGATCCGCATGAGCAAACAGGCTGACTATGGACTGGTTCTGATGACCCAGTTCGTTCGTTCAGTTGAGCGGAAAAGAAACCTGAGCGCCCGGGAGCTGGCTCGACAGACCCGGCTGCCTCTTCCGATGGTCAGCAAGGTGCTCAAGGCCCTGGCCCGGGAAGGCCTTCTCCTGTCTCATCGGGGCCCGAGTGGCGGATACAGCCTGGCTCGGAAGCCGGAGCACATCTCGGTTGCGGAGGTGCTCATTGCGGTTGAAGGTCCGATCGCGGTCACGGAGTGTCTGGATGACGGCGGAGGATGCCGCCAGCAGAAGGTATGCCCAGTCAAGGCCAACTGGGAACAAGTGAACTACGCAATCAAGAATGTTCTGGATGCCATTACTCTTCAGGACATGATCGAACCGTTGCCGGACGGCTGGGTAACTTTGGGCGACCTGAGCGCCGGAGATTCCGAGTCCGATGGCCCCGTGAAGGAAACGGCAGGAGTGGCCTGACAACCACTGTAGAGGAGATACTATGGGAATCGACACTCAAGATCTTCAGCGGCTTGCAGAAGAAGAATATAAATACGGATTCATCACTGACATCGAGGCGGATGCACTGCCACCGGGACTGAATGAAGACGTCATCCGGGCCATTTCGACCAGAAAGGGAGAGCCGGAGTGGATGCTGGAGTGGCGCCTGAAAGCGTATGGACAGTGGCTGAAGATGGAGGAGCCTCGGTGGGCATTCCTGCACTACCCGAAAATCAACTACCAGGACATCGTTTACTACTCGGCGCCCAGGCAGAAGAAGGGCGGGCCGAAGAGCCTGGAAGAAGTGGACCCCGAGCTCATTGACACCTACCGCAAGCTGGGCATTCCCCTGGAGGAGCAGGAGATTCTTGCAGGGGTGGCGGTCGACGCCGTTTTCGACAGCGTGTCCGTGGCGACCACATTCCGGAAGAAGCTGGCCGAGCAGGGCATCATCTTTTGTGCGATGAGTGAGGCGCTACGGGAGCATCCCGACTTGGTGCGAAAGTACCTCGGCACGGTCGTTCCCTATTCCGACAATTTCTTTGCCGCTCTCAACGCTGCAGTCTTCAGCGACGGGTCGTTCTGCTACATCCCGAAAGGGGTTAGGTGTCCGATGGAGCTTTCCACCTACTTCAGAATCAACGCCGCGAAGACCGGACAGTTTGAACGCACGCTGATCGTTGCAGACGAGGGGAGTAATGTGAGCTACCTCGAGGGTTGCACTGCGCCGATGCGGGATGAGAACCAGCTCCACGCCGCAGTTGTCGAATTGGTCGCCCATAAGGACGCGAGTATCAAGTACTCGACAATCCAGAACTGGTATCCCGGCGACGATCAGGGCAAAGGCGGGATCTACAACTTCGTAACCAAGCGGGGTAAGTGCCAGGGGGCCAACTCACACATCTCCTGGACGCAGGTTGAAACCGGGTCGGCCATCACCTGGAAGTATCCCAGCTGTCTCTTGATCGGCGACAACTCAATCGGCGAGTTCTACTCGGTTGCCCTGACCAAGAAGCGCCAACAGGCAGACACGGGAACCAAGATGATTCACATCGGCAAGAATACCCGGAGCAATATCGTCTCAAAGGGGATCTCCGCCGGTGAAGGGCAGAATACCTATCGGGGGTTGGTCAAAATTGCGAAGGGAGCCACCAACGCCCGCAACTACACTCAGTGCGACTCGATGCTGATCGGCGATCAGTGTGGAGCCCACACCTTTCCCTACATCGAGATCTCGAACAGTACCGCCCACATGGAGCACGAGGCCTCCACTTCCAAAATTGGTGAGGATCAGATCTTCTTCTGCCAGCAGCGCGGGCTTTCGGCCGAGGACGCGGTGTCGATGATCGTCAATGGATTCTGCAAGGAAGTTTTCAAGGAGCTTCCGATGGAGTTTGCGGTCGAAGCCCAAAAGCTTCTGAGCGTGAACCTGGAAGGCAGCGTTGGGTAGCCGGTAAGAGGATGGAGAAATACATGATGTTAGAAATAAAGAACCTACATGTCAGTGCAGAAGGAAAGCAGATCCTGCGGGGAATCGATCTCTCGGTCAAAGAGGGAGAAGTGCATTCCATCATGGGGCCGAACGGGTCAGGCAAGAGCACCCTTGCCAGCGTGCTGGCCGGCCGTGAGGGCTACGAGATCACCGAGGGCCAGGTCCTTTACAATGGTGAAGACCTGCTTGAGATGGCTCCTGAAGAGCGTGCCCGCGAGGGCGTTTTTCTCGCTTTCCAATACCCGGTTGAGATTCCGGGAGTGAGCAACACCTATTTTCTGCGGGCCGCATTGAACGCGATCCGGAAGCACCGTGGAGAGCAAGAGGTGGATGCCATCCAGTTCCTCCGCCTGGTCAAGGAGAAAGCGAAACTCCTCAAGGTGGACGAGAGCCTCCTCAATCGGCCTGTCAATGAAGGCTTTTCCGGTGGAGAAAAGAAACGAAACGAGATTTTCCACATGGCCGTCCTGGAACCGAAGCTGGCCATCCTGGACGAAACCGACTCAGGTCTGGACATCGACGCGCTCAAGATCGTGGCGGACGGAGTCAACTCACTCCGCAATCCGAAACGGGCCTTGGTGGTGGTCACCCACTACCAACGCCTGCTCAATTACATCGTCCCCGATTTCGTTCATGTGTTGTACCAGGGCCGGATTGTCAAGTCGGGAGACAAGAGCCTGGCGCTCGAACTCGAGAAACACGGATACGGCTGGGTGGAAGAAGAATCCACGGTAGGGGCCAACTAGGAGAGGGCGGAAGAGATGATGGAAGCTACTCTGGACAGAAGCCGCGCTTCGGCGCAATTGCTCGGATTATCTCCCGCCTCGCCGCCGGGTTCTCCCGACTGGCTGGCGCACCTGCGCAGCGAGGCAGCCTCGAGTTTTGAGCGGCTGGGTATTCCCAACCGAAAAGAAGAGGGCTGGAGATACACTAATCTGGATCCCCTCGTCGGCACCAAACTGGTCTCCGCCAGTGTGGTTGCGCCGAAGGTTGCCGCCGAGATCTTCGACCAACACCTTTTTACCGGATTCGATTGTCCGAGACTGGTGTTTGCCAACGGGCGGGTTGAACCGTCACTCTCCGATCTGACCGGGCTTCCGGACGGCGTCGAGGTGATGAGCCTGGCGACTGCGCTCGCCCAGAATTCGGAACTGGTCGAGAATCATCTGGGACGCTACGCGACTTTCCGGGAGCACCCATTCAACGCATTGAACCTGGCGCTGTTCGAGGATGGAGCGGTGGTGCACGTCAAGGAGAACACTGTGTCGGAGGTGCCGGTCGAACTGGTCTTCCTGAACGCAGGCCAGGAGGAAAGTTCCGCGATCCTCAACCCCAGGGTACTCGTGGTTGCCGAGAGAAATGCCCAGGTTCGGGTCGTCGAAAGCCATCTCGGGGTGGAGGGCAGGAGCTATTTCAACAATCCCGTTACCGAATTGGTGGCCTTCGACAATGCCCATGTGGACTATTACAAAGTTGAGCAGGAGTCGGAGCAGTCCTTCCACATTGGAGCGGTGGAGTCATGCCAGAAGCGGGATGCCGTCGTCCGGACGACACTCGTGACGTTGGCGGGCGGCCTGGTAAGAAACAACACCGGTTCGACGCTTGACGGCGAGGGGAGCCGTGCGGAACTGGAAGGATTGTTCCTGGCCGGCAAAAAGAACCATGTCGACAACTTCACGAGCATCGAACATGCTCGCCCTCATTGCGACAGCCGGGAGGTCTACAAGGGAATTCTGATGGACCAGGCCACCGGCGCATTCCGGGGTCGGATCGTGGTTCACAAGGGTGCCCAGAAGACCGACTCAAAGCAGACCAATAACAACCTGCTTCTGTCGGACGATGCCCTGATTCACACGAAGCCGCAGTTGGAGATCTATGCTGACGATGTGAAATGCACCCATGGTGCCACGATCGGTCAACTCGACCCGGAAAGCGTCTTTTACCTGAGGGCTCGGGGCATCTCCCTCGAGGCGGCTCGGAGTATCCTGATTTATGCATTTGCCAGCGAAGTTGTTAACCGGGTCAAAGTAGAGCCCTTGCGGGTGGCGCTCGACAAGTACCTGTTCGAGTGGTTGCCGATGGGAAGAGTGGTCAAAGAGGCCTTCTGACTAAGCAGCGGGAGCGGGAAAGGTAGGAACGAAGTGGAATCGGCGATGGCTGGACAAGGCGCGGGAGAAAAGACCTGGGAGCAAGTGAGAACGGAAGATCCGGCTGTCGAGGACGGGTTGGACATTAAGCAGATACGTGGCGACTTTCCGATCCTCAGTCTCGAGGTGCGCGGTCGCCGTATCGCATACCTGGACAATGCGGCAACGACACAGAAACCATCAGCTGTTATTGACGCTGTTTGCCGCTACTATGAGGCGGAGAATGCGAATGTCCACCGCGGAGTCCACTACCTGAGCGAAGTCGCGACCGAGGCCTTTGAGGCCAGCCGGCGTAAGGTGCAGCGCTTTATTAACGCGGGCTCCAGCCGGGAGATCGTTTTCGTTCGAGGCGCAACCGAGGGAGTAAATCTCGTCGCCCAGACCTTCGGAAGGATGCGTCTCTCTCCCGGGGATGAGGTGGTGATTTCAGCGATGGAGCACCACTCCAACATTGTCCCGTGGCAGCTCCTCTGCCAGCAGACAGGGGCAAGGCTCAAAGTCATCCCCATGAACCGGAAGGGGGAGCTGATCCTCGATGAGCTGCCGAGGCTCATCGGTCCTCACACTCGTATGCTCGCGCTCGTCCATGTGTCCAACGCCCTGGGGACGGTAAACCCGATCAGGCAGGTCGTTGAAACCGCCCATGCGGCAGGTGTCCCGGTTCTGATCGATGCCGCCCAGTCAATCCAGCATGTCGAGATCGACGTCCGGGAACTGGACATCGATTTCCTGGTTGCATCGGGACACAAAATGTACGGCCCGACGGGAATTGGCTTTGTCTACGGAAAAGAAGAACATCTCGAGGCCATGCCACCCTACCAGGGTGGAGGAGACATGATCGCGTCGGTCACCTTCGAGAAGACGACCTACAACGAACTTCCATACAAGTTCGAAGCCGGCACTCCCAACATGGCTGGCGCTATCGGTCTTGGTGCCGCCGTCGACTACCTGAGTGAGCTGGGCATTGGGCGGATTCGAGAACGTGAGACGCAGTTGCTCGCGTATGCTGAAGATGCCCTGTTGGCGCTCCCGGGCGTGACAATCGTCGGGACCGCCGCCCAAAAGGCCAGCGTGGTTTCCTTTTTGGTGGAAGGGATCCATCCGCACGACCTCGGAACGATTCTGGATCAGGAGGGCGTGGCGATCCGGACGGGCCACCATTGCGCGCAACCGGTGATGGACTTCTTTGGGATTCCGGCCACCGCGAGAGCCTCTCTGGCTTTCTATAACACCCGCGAGGAGATAGACTTGCTGGTTCAGGGCTTGAAACGGGCTTTCGAGGTATTTGGCAGATGAGTTTACTCAGCGATCTCTATCAGGAAGTTATCCTCGATCACAACAGGCGTCCGAGAAACTACGGATCCCTGGAGGAGGCTACGGGAAAAGCAGAAGGACACAATCCCCTGTGTGGCGATCGAGTCACGGTCTACATCAAAATGGACGGGGATCGAATCTCGGCGGTCACCTTTGAAGGAACGGGGTGTGCCATATCGACGGCATCTGCCTCGATCATGACGGAGGTCCTGCAGGGGAAGACTCTTGCGGAAGCCCACGAGTTGTTCCACAAGTTCCATGACATGGTGACGGGGAAAGCTATCCTCGATCCGGGCGACGAGGAATTGGAGCGGTTGATGGTTTTTCACCGGATCAGCGAATATCCAGTCCGGGTCAAATGTGCCACTCTGGTCTGGCACGCACTCCTTTCCGCGCTCGATGAGAAGGGCGCGAAAGTGTCGATTTCCGCGGAGGAGAAGGCGTGAGCGACGAAACCCGGCTGCACAACATCAGGAACGAAGCGGGCGAGTTGGCCCCCGGAGAGATTGAAAAACTGCGTGAGGCGGTCGTCGAAGCACTTCACTCGGTCTACGATCCCGAAATCCCGGTCGACATCTACGAGCTGGGTTTGATTTACCGCCTCGAAGTCGCCACGTCCGGCCTGGTGACTCTCGACATGACATTGACTTCTCCGGGATGCCCGGTCGCGGGTTCGTTGCCTGGCGAAGTCGAGAGCCGCGTCCGTGCGGTGCCTGGCGTGAGGGACGTTCAGGTCGAGTTGGTCTGGGAGCCGCCCTGGAGCATGGAGAAAATGTCGGACGCCGCCAAGCTCGAACTCGGCTTCATGTAGCCAGGAGTGGGAGCGGCGAATAAAAGAATGCGATATGCCTGGGCGCTTGTGGCCGTCCTGATCCTTGGAGCGGCTGGCTATTACGTTTACCAACTTCCCGAGGTCAACGTTCTGTTCCAATCGGAACGCCGGCCCGAAAACCCACTCGATTTCCTCGAAAACCTGCCCGAACCGAAGGTACCGGAACCGGCTCCCAGGTCGCCCGCCAAGTCCCCCAAACCAAGACCTGCAATCGCAGCACCCACCCCCCAGGCGACTTCACCTGAAGTCACCGAGCCGGTTGGGGAAAACCAGGTTCCAAATGGAGAAGTCGGGAGAACCCTGATGCAGATCCTCGCGGCGCGGAAGCTCGCTTCGGGATTGAGCATGTCGGTAACCGACACGGAGATTGCACTCCACGGTACCGTTGACTCCCGCGAAAAGCTTCGTCAGATTCTCGATACTGTCGAGAAGGGCCGCGAATACCGAAAAATAAACACCGATGATCTAATCGTGGAGTGAGCTTTTCACGCCCGATCGTCCGGCCGGTTAAACCTTCCCTCCGTTCTCTCCGTACTTACTAGTTGAATGACGGATCAGGAGCTCATGAGCGCCGTCAGCGCCGGAGATGGAGAAGCCGCGGAGGAGCTGGTGCTTCGATACAGGAAGCGTCTGTTCAAATATCTGCTGGGATGGGTGAAGAGTCCGGACGAAGCGCTGGACCTGACCCAGGAAGCGCTGTTCAAGGTGTGTGGTAAGGCACACCTTTACAACGGAGCGGCTCCAGCCTCAGCCTGGATTTTCAAGGTCGCACGAAATCTCGTGATCGATCGCAGCCGGGGGAGAGAGTATCGAGTGATCTCGGCGGCGGTCCCACTGGAAGCCGTTGAACGCCCGGGGCGCCTCGGAGGCCCGGCCGGGCCTGAAAAGTGGACTTTGCGCAAGGAGATCAACGCCCGGGTCAAGAAGGCGATCGAGGAACTCCCACCAAGACAGAAAGAGGTGGTGCAGTTGCGACTGCTGGCAGAGCTGAAGCTGGAAGAAATTGCCGATACGATGGGCTTGAGCCTGGGGGGCGTAAAGTCCACGCTCCACAATGCGCTCAAGTCGTTGCGCGTCGCCCTGGCTGACCTCAAGGAAGAACGTTATGTCAATCTGTGACAAGAACCGTGCGGTTCTGGAAGATTTTGCCGTGGGACTCGGAGGCATCGAGGAGTTCAACGAGGAACATGCCCGGTGGTGTCCCACCTGCCGAAAGGAATACGCTGAAGCGCGTCGTTTGCGCAGTCTTCTGGCGATTTATCAGGCTGAAGCTGACCAGGAAGCGGAACGGATTCTGGAAGCTTCGCCGATGATCCTGCCCCGGAGACGGACTCGCAACCTGGGGCGTTTCCTTCGCTGGGGCGCGGTGGCGGCATCCCTGTTGCTGGTCTTCCTGGTGGCGCGCAGATACCCGGCCCGGACGGAATCACCGGATATCCTGTTGCAAGAGTACATGCAGGCACTGGGGACGGAGTCGGCCCGGGCGGACATCCTCGACTATGTCAACCGCACACAACTGTTCCTGCTGGCCCTCTCCGAGGATGACCCGGAATGCACAGACGAGGACCAGGCCAAGCGGCAGATCGCGATGCGCTTGATCTTCCAGAAGAAATTGTTGGAACCGAAATTGAGCTCACCGGAGTATTCCGACTTGAAACCTCTGCTCGACGACATGGAACTTCTCTTCCTGAACGTGGCTGAAGGGAACGGCTGTTTCAAGAAGGAGGAAGTGGACCTGTGGAAGAAGGTTATCGAATCCAAATCGGCACTGATGAAACTCCATCTCCTCCAGGAAAGGGATCGCATATGAGACACGCGGTCGCAATTGTGCTTGTCGTATTCGTGACGGCGATCGTTGCCGCCCAATCGCCGACCGACCTTTTTCAACAGGCCATGCTCGACATGTTCGACGGCAAGTGGTCACGGGCGCTGGAAAAACTCGACGAAGTCCAGCGGTCGGACGCGCCGGACGAATTGAAGGCCCGTTCCTACTTCTTCGCGGCGAGAGCGCTCGAGAAGTCGGGCAGGCCGGAAAAGGCTCTCCAAAGGTACGCGCAGTTTCTAAAGGCTCCGTCTACCGATCCCTCGCTCCGCAAAGAAGCGGGATTTGCGCAGGTGAAAATTGCGGCGCACCTCTACATGACAGGGAAAAAGGAATATGCGAACCAGGTGGTGGAGGCACTCGATTCTGCCGATTCCGACCTGCGCTTTCTGGCCGCTGTCCAGTTGAGCTATTTCACCGACAAGAGCGTGAGCCGCAAGGCGATTCCGGTCTTGAGGGAGAAGATGTCGCGGGATTCCGACTCGGAGGTTCAGAATCAGGCCGCACTTGCACTTCTCAGGATCGACCCCCGCCTGCTCGAGAAGAAAGAATCCGACCAGACTTCAGCCCGTGGGGGAAATCTTCACCTGCTCCTCCGGAACGAAGACGGAGAGGAAATCCGCCTCACGTTGCCCGTCTCGCTGGCGCGGTTAGCACTGAACGCACTCCCTGAAGCCGCCCGGAAGGAACTCAAGGACGAGGGGATAAATCCGGACAACATTCTGGAAATGCTCTCGAAAGCGGGTGAGATACTGGAAGTGAAGACCAACGGCAGTTCTGTCCGTCTCTGGATCGACTAGCCGGGTTCTGAAGTCGGGAATCAGGTTATCGGCACGGTGGCCCGATCGACGTGTTAGTGAACGATTCCGACTTCCTGCCGGTCCCGATCCCGGCCTGGAACTTGAGCTGAATACCCGGCTCCCGCCTGCGGGCCCTCGGATTCAGCAAAGTGCCAGTAAAGTTCAACACACTCCGGACAGATTCCCCACAGGCCACGTTGCTCTGACAGCGTAATCACCGTTTCCTTCTGGTTGTACATCCAGCAGTGCACGCAACGCACCGGATAGAGAGGTTTGGCTGAACGAGCCGTAAAGAAGAAAACGCCGACCAGGACAACTGCGGAGATAAGGATACCCAGCAGGGCGTGTGCCAGTGTGATGGTCACGACCTCCTCCAGAGATAGATAGAACCCGTTGTCCCCGCCAAGGCAGGGAAATACTAACAGCTGAAGGAGGATCTGGCAACGATTCTGAACTGGGTCTGAACTGGAGGTGCCCGGCGGGATCAGATCTCCGCGTCGTCGCCCGAATCGGAAGCGGCGCGAAGCGCTACAACGGCCTCCTCCTCACTCTCGTAGACGTCCAGCATGGGCAGGATTTGGCTGATTGAGAGGATGTGTTTGACTCGGTCTCCAATTCGAAGCAGCTTGACGGTGACACCAAAACGCTTGGCCATTTTCAAACTTGCGACCAGTTCTCCAATTCCCCCGCTGTCAATCCAACTCACCCCCGAGAGGTTGAGGAGAATCCGTTTCCAGCCTTCAGCGACCAGCTGATTCATGATGTCGTGAAGGATCTTCTCGCCTACGCCTGCGACCATGCGGCCAGCCAGGTCCACTACGATTACGTCGTCCACATGTCGAATATCGACTTGCATTTCCAGCTCCGTGTTCGGTTCTTGCCAGCGCAAACCCTCAGCGGGTGCGTCGAAGACCGGCTTCTACGCTTCCAGATCCCAATTCTTCGTAACACAGCCACTGAGCAAATTCTAGTCGGCCGCGGTCGGATTGGCTACCAGGATTTGCAACAGTCGGGACGTGGAGATGTTCCGGCCGGTGATCACAACTACCAGAGGCCCCTGACTGAGAGTCAGCTCCCCGGAGAGGCAGGCAGCCAGGCCGGCAACAGCCGACACCTCGGCGAGGTAGTGATGATTAGCGATCAGCCAGGAGACAGCCCGCCAAAGTTCGTCTTCCCTTAAGAGCACCGCTCCCGAGATGTGTTCACGAAGCACCGAAAAGCTGTTTCTTCCGATGCCACCCTCCAAACCACCGGCCAGGGTCTCGACGGCTGGAAGCCGGGTCACGGCCGCACCCCTCTCCAGCGAGAGTCTAAGGGCGGGGGAAGCCTCAAGTTGGCACCCGTAGAGTTCGAACGCCCGGCCCGTGGCTGCAAGATACGCAGACAATCCTGCCGAAAGCCCCCCTCCCCCCACAGGCACTGCGAAGCTGCGGGCGGAGGGCAACTGGGAGAGGATCTCCCTGGCCAGGGTGCCCCCGTTGGCGGCCATGACATCGAAGTCATCAAAGGCGGAGATGTAGGGAAGTTCCAGGCGGGCGGCTTCGGCGAGTGCGAATTCCTCGGTGTCGTCGAAACCCGGGAACCTGGTTACGACCGTTCGGGCTCCCATTGACTCGATACCGGCCATCTTGGAAGGGTCGACCGATGCCGGGAGGTAGACAGTAACCGGGACCGACATTTCCCGGCCGGCATAGGCCACTGCCCAACCATGGTTGCCCGCCGAACAGGTTACGACCCCGCCGGAACGTTCCTCATCTGGAATCGACGCCATCTTCCATAGCGCCCCTCTGAGCTTGAACGAACCCGTGATTTGAAGGCATTCGAGCTTGAGGTAGACAGGGATTGAAAGAAGCCTGGTCAACGCGCGGAGAGTATTCCAGGGTGGTCTCGCGAATCCGCGCTCTCAGAAAATCTGCGGCTGCCTCGGTTCTGGCCTTCCAGTCAATCTCGTCCATTGCTGACGAAACTAGCACAGCCGGGATCCTGGGTGCGAGAAGGAAAACGGGTTAACAGCCGAAGAAGGGCCGACGTTGCCGCCGGCCCTTCCATTTAGGAGGAGGAGGGAAGGTGACCAAACGTAGGAAAATTGCTCACCGTTCAGTCGTTTGCTTGTGGATCGTCGTCAATTTCGTCCACCGCGGTTGCCGCCCCGCCCGCCGCGATTGCCTCGACCCGCCTGGCCGTTAGGACAAGAGTTGGGGTCGCCGTTTCCTGCTTTGCGGCCGTAGCCGGTCCCGTCTTTCGGACCATTACCCTGGTTCCCGGTGCCGTCGCCCGGGCCGTAGTGGGAGCCTTTCTTGGCCTTCTGGCCTTTCGCATTCTGTTGCCCGCTGCCGACGGGCCGTCCACAGGTGTCGCAGACGCCGTCATTGTTCTGGTCCCGATTCTGATGCTGAGCGGCCTTGCCGCGCTGTTGACCGGAGCTTGCCTTGGTCGGGGTTGTGGGGACCTGAGCGAATGCAGGAGCGGCCATCAGGAGCGCCGCGAATGCAACCGAAAGGGTCAGTTTGCCGAGTTTGCTATTCATTGATTGTCTCCTTTTCTCGTCTCTATCTGTTTGTCATCGTGTGTCTGTGAACGCAGATACATAACGCACGCTGCAGACCAACCCGGCCAATCCGAGGCGACGTTTCTATAAGTGATTGAATGTCGGGGCTTTACAGGAGACGAGAAGCAAACTGGGGAGGACGGGGAAGCGAGTTCGAGCGCAAAATCTGCAGGCAGCCCCAAACCAGGTGCAGATCCTGCGCTCGCTGAAAGTGCCATATGATGCGTGACAGGTCACTAATCAAGCTCCGAGCGGAACTTGACCTCTCCTTCGACGGCCCGCTTTACCGGGCAGCGGCCGACGATGTCGTAGATTCTCGACCGCTGTTCTTCCGTGAGCGGTCCGGTGATCTGTACTTTGAACGCCACCTCCAAGACTTTGCCTTTCCGGGTGGAGCAGTCCGGACAGTCCTGCGCGTCGATCAGTCGGCGTTCGGCTTCCACCGAGATCGATTCAAGGGGCCACTCCTTCCGGTTCGCATACATCTGGGCCGTGATAACGGCGCAAGCGGCAAGTGATCCGAGGAACTGCTCGTAAGGGGTGGGGCCAATATCCTGTCCCCCACTTTCATCCGGTTCGTCGGCAATCCAGGTATGAGATCGCGTTGACAGTTGGGTCGTGAAGGGGCTACTAGTGGAACGTGCAACAATCTTGCTCATCTCGCCTCCTAGTCTCGGTTGTCACCCTTTATTTACAGGAAATGACCGCACTTGCTAAACTTCCAATATGAGCAGTCTAGCGAACAACGCTCGAGAGAGTTTCATCATCAACGTAACCGACGTCGCAAAAGAGAAGATCCTGGAGGCGCTCGGAAAGCAGTCAGACAAGAACGCACTTCGGCTGGAAGCCCGTACCAACGGCACAGCGCAGTTCAGTTATGCCATGCGGCTTGTCGCAGACGCCGAGCAGACCGACAATGATTTTCGTTACGACGCGGGTGGTTTAACCCTGCTGATCGACGAACAGAGTGCCGGCAATCTCAATGGTGCGACGGTCGACTTTGAAGATCGTGTGGTTCGTAGCGGGTTCAAGTTCGACAATCCGAACAAGCCGGAAGTGCCGAGCGTAGGCAATGGGCCCCGAGGAGATCTGAACGGGACGGTGGAAGAGAGAGTCCAGCAATTGCTCGATCTGGAACTGAATCCTGCCGTTGCAGCGCACGGCGGAAGGATCTCTCTTGCCGGTGTCAAGGATAATAAGGTCTACCTGTCCTTCGGAGGAGGATGTCACGGCTGTGGAATGGTTGACGTCACACTGAAGCAGGGAGTAGAGGCAAGAATCAGGGAGCTTATTCCGGAGGTCGAGGAGGTTCTTGACACGACGGATCACAGTTCCGGCGAGAATCCTTTCTACTCTTGAACTCGGGTGGAATCCGACCCAATTTGATTGATTTTCACGGGAAGTAGATCTTGTGGTGGACACTAGATTTGCATTCGCGGGCGCTGAACTTTATAGTTTGTCGGTATTTTGCTCGAGATTGGGGACAAGCAATGTTGAGAAAAGCCTCTATTGTCTTGGGATTGTTTGCGGTTGGGTCGTTGCTGGCAAGCGTTTCCTGCTCTGACTCAACCGGGACGATCGCGAAAATGCAGCGGGATCGAATCGCCTATATCGGGACCGTTCCGTTCGAACCACCACTGCTTTACCAGAAAGAAGGGGAACTGGTGGGCCCCGATGCCGAAATCGGGAAACGGATCGTCCAGAAGGTCGATGAAACCCGGGACACCGAGGGTGGAAGCCCCGTCAAACTGATGTGGATCAATCGGTCCTACCCGGGGTTGATCGCCGCTCTCGAAAACCATGAAATCGACTTCATCCTGGGTGTTTTCGGAGTCACTGAAGCGCGGAAGAAGGAAGTCGATTTCTCGGACACTTATTACACCTCGAGGTTGGTTTTGGTCGTTAACCCGGTGCAAACAGACGTGCAGATCTCGGAGATCGACAGTTCCAAAATCGGCATTCGTGAAGGGACCGCGGTCGAAGAGGTGATCCGTGGCCAGTACAAGAACGCCAAGGTCGAGCCGTACAAGACGTTGGATGATGCGATCCTGGCCCTGCGCCGCAGTGAGGTCGATGGAGTCATCGATGACCAGTACATGGCTGCATATTCGCTGGCGACGACACCCGGTGCCGGGTACATGGAAATCGTTCCCGGGGACATTGCTTCGATCGATATCGCAGTCGCAGTAAAGAAGGGTGACAAGCCGCTTCAAACTCTGGTGAATGGGATCCTCTCCACCATGAAACAGGAGAATACCTACGAGACGATGCTGGAAGAGCATGGAGCGATTCGGTATCTCCAGGAAATCAACGAACGGCGTGCCAACAGACTTGAAGAAGAGAAACAGGCCTCGACTCCTCGGAGTGTGACGATTACAGTTTCCAAGGATGCCGACTTTAATTTTGATCAGTACAAGCTGGCCAACCTGACCTTCGTGTTCCGGAACCAGGAAACCGGCGCGACGATTCAGACTACGCCGATTACTTTTGCGGGACGGGTCGGTAGGGCAAGAGCAAGCGTGCCGCCTGGGAACTATACCCTGTCTCAACCGCGGTTCAACTTCTCCGCTTCGGTCAGCATCGTACCCGCCGATAAGGACAACGTTCCCATCACTATTCGACTGAGCAGCGGAGGCGTCGTGGTTCGAAAAGGTTAAGACGCAATCCGCAATCATCGTGTCTTCAGAAGAGGCTCCCGTCTAGGGGGCCTCTTTTTTTTGAGGGCGATTTTCCTTCGGCTTCTTAAGCCGGGCCGCTGATGGCGGCGCGGCAACTCAGGGCGCCCTCAACCAAAGAGCGGCCGGTCTGCCAAGTCTTGACCGGACATGGAAGTGCGGGATGCAGTCGTGTACGGGGTCGGGGGGTGGTGCTGGATCACGAAGTTGAAAATGGGAACGGGCGAAAGATTTGGTGAACTGCTGAGGAGAGCTTGAAGTCTTGACAACATCCCGGCACTTCCAGCTCCCTGGGTAAGAACCTCAAGGAGGTGTCCGAGGTGATAGCGGAGTGGCCGGAGAGGAAGCTTTCGGGTTTGGTGAAGGGTTTCTTTCAGTGAGGCGAAATCGTTCCGGGATAGAACGGCCAATTTGCTTCCTTGTTCCGGCCACATGTTCTATCAATCGGTTGCTGTGGCAATTCTTTGCATGACAGGATCAGGAACCAGGAAGGTGAAATTTCGCGGGGCGCCTCACGAAAATTGTGAGATTGGCGCAAGGGGCCGGAATCAAGCGGCAGCAAAGCCCTGGACTTAAGCCTGAGCCGGTTCAGTCACAAAGCTGGCGTTTGGGGGCGATCCCCCAAAAGAACGAAGACAAGAGTCAGGCGGATCAATCGTCGATACGAGCCGCGCCAATCTGAATGGACAGCCGGATCAGTTGAGCGACATTATTGAGGTTCAGTTTGCGGAGAACGTTGCGCCGGTGGGTGTGCGCGGTGTGGATACTGAGGTTCAGCTCGAAGGCGACTTCCTTGGTACTGAGTCCAGCCGCCAGCAGGCGGAAAACTTCCTTTTCCCGTTCGGTGAGCTTCGCGAGGGGAGACGCCCGCTCCAAATCGGTGCCGCCTGAAATGACTGCCGAGCCTACGGCCGGGCTGATATAGACCTGACCATTCATTACCGCGCGAATCGCAGTAAGCAGCTCCTGGAAGCCGCAGTCTTTTGGGATGTAGCCATAAGCACCCGCCTGGAACATGGCGGATATCGTGGTCCAGTCCTGGTGGACCGAAAGGGCGATCACTCGAATCTCGGGATTGTCGTCGAGAATCTGACGAGTCGCTTCGATGCCGGTCATCCCAGGCATGTCTACGTCGATCAAGATCAGGTCGGGCCGGCATTCCCGGGCAACCTGAACGGCCTCTCGTCCGTCACTGGCCTTACCGACGATCTGAATTCCCGGAGCGTTGCCCAGTGTTGCCTGGAGCAAATCCAGGAGTATTCGATGATCGTCAGCTACCATGAGTCGAACCGGTTCCGAACTCATTTTACCTTTCGCCATTCATCAAACTCGTCGCGACCAAATAGATTCTAACAAAGCAAAAGCGGGACTGTTCTCAAGACAAACGAAGTCGAAAGCGAACCTCACAACTCAGCCCAGCGAGGCCAGTTGACACAACCGGTTCCAGTGATCATCGACCTGATCCTGGACCTGGGCAACTTCTTCCGGTGACAGCTTGCTGAAGCGGCCCTGTGGCCTCAAATAGTCCAAGACGGGTAGCGGATCGGCTACCTCCATGATGGTGTAATTCCGGCCGTTCTCCACTTCATAGAGCGGAAAGAGCCTGAAGGCCGATGTCGAAAGTGGCGCCGTCCCCCGCCCAGGCCAGCACCGTCGTCTCGTGGTCCCCTTGGAAATCGAGCGCAGCGCGGATACCGCAGGCCACAGGAGCCGCGGTCTCGAATGCGGTATGAATCAAAGGCACTTTGACGGAGGAGTACGGAAATGGGCCGGCAATGATCGACCAGCAACAGGCGGGCAGAACGATGATGGTTTTCTCTCCTAGTGCCTTCAAGACGAACCGCATCGCCAGCGCCGCTCCACAGCCCTGGCAGCCGAGGTGACCCGGTGTAATCCACTCCGTCTCGGGAATGCTCGAAAGAGCAGTCTGGCTCATTCCTTGACCCCTATCCATGTGCTCTCAGCCGCAGGACCTTCCTGGGCTTGTTGCACGATCTCCCGAATGGTATTCGGCGTGATATCCCGGCCACCCAAGCCGGCGATGAACCCGTAGACGGGAACGGGCACGTGGTTGTGGAGAGCGGCACGCACTTCCTGCGCGAAGATACCCCCGACTCCAAAGCCGATATTTCGATCAATCACCGCGATTCGACGTGCACGGGCGGCCCAGTTCCTCACCTGCTCGACGGGGAAGGGGCGAAAGAGCCGAATCTTGAGCAGGCCGACTTTGTGACCCTCCTCCTGCAGTTCGTCGACGACGTCCTTTGCCGTGCTCGACACCGTGCCCGAGGTAACCAGCAGGAGATCGGTATCGTCGCTGCACCGATAGGGATCTACCAGGCCATACCGCCGACCAAATAGCTCGTGAAAGGCCTCGTCCGCGTCCTTCGCCACGGTCAGGGCCCGGTCCATGGCCTGCTGCATCCGGAAACGGTATTCCATGTACCGATCGGGAGTGGCCAGGCCGTTGAGGGCACGGGGGTCCTCGATATCGAGTCTGCCTTGGGGGCGCACCGAACCCAGGTACGAATCGACCATCTCCTGCTCCGGGATCTCGACCGCCTCAGCGGTGTGGGAAAGAAAGAACGCGTCGAGCACGAACATCACGGGAAGTCGGACCGTCTCGGCAATTCGGTAGGCTTGAAGGACGGTGTCAAGGACCTCCTGGTTGTTTTCGCAGTAGATCTGGAGCCAGCCCGTGTCTCGCTGAGAGAGGCTGTCGTTCTGATCGGTCCAAACCGACCAGGGAGCACCCAGCGCCCGGTTGATATTGGCCAGCACGATGGGGAGGCGCGCGCCCGCGGCCCAGTGCAACATTTCGTGCATCAGTGCGAGGCCTTGGGCCGACGTGGCCGTGAAAGCACGGGCGCCGGCGCTTGAAGCACCGACCAGCGCGGCCATTGCCGAGTGTTCTGATTCGACCTTGATGAACCGGGCCGGCAGGGATCCGTCCTCGCAGAACTGGCTGAGCAGCTCGGAAACCTGGGTCTGTGGAGTTATGGGATAGGCAGCGATCACCTCGACCCGGGCCAGTCGGGCTCCGTGGGAGACAGCATGATTGCCGGTAATGACGTGGAATCCAGGCGAGACCGCCGTCGTCACGATTCCTCCTCGACCAGCTCGATCACGCCTCGGGGACACTCCTCGGCGCTGAACCGGTTGGTGGGAAGCGCGGGAACCAGCGGGACCGTCGATTCCAGACCGAGAAAACCGAGGATCTCCGAAGCGCCCCGGCGGCCCGAGGCAATCGCGTTAACGACCGTACCGGGTCCGGTCGCGGCATCTCCCCCGAGAACGACGGTGGATTCGCGGCGGCAGAAACCAAGGTCGACCTCCTCTCCTACTGCCACGATCAGGGAGTCGGCTTCGAGGAAATGATTGCTGCCGGCGACCTCCACCGGCCTTGGCCGGCCTCCGGAGTCGGGAGTGCCCAGGGTCATCCGGACAAATTCAGGGAGGTCGAGGCCCAGTTCGCCGAGGAAACGCTCCACTCCCTGGACGGCAATACCTTCATCGATAGACTTGCGCGTGCACTCCAACTCGCACGGGTGGTAACAGACCCGGCCACAGATTGCGGGTAGTGGGTTGGTGGCACGAACCAGGCGATAGGCTTCTTCATGACGCCCCGCTGCCACCAGGGACAACATCCTGGGAATATCGGTATCGGCGGGGCAGAGACGCCTGCAGGGGGCAAGCTTTTCCTTCGAAAGCGGTCGAAGGTAGCGCCAGTTGCCGGTTCGATTGAACTCCATCGTCCCCTGGGAGACGGCCACGTCGGACACCTCGATTCGCGGGTCGAATCGCCCCTTGAGCGTCATTGCTCAACCTCCTCCCATGCCAGAACCTGAGATCGTCTGGCGGCTTCCCGGGCCGCAGCCACGTTCTCCTCCGGCCGCACGGGAGCCCCCTCCCTTATGGCCTGAACCACCGCGTCTATTGAGACCAGACGAGTGACACCCGAGAAGGCACCCAGTATTGCCGTGTTTACAATCGGATTGGTTCGATTCCCGAGCCGGTGGGAATGTGCGATCGCCGAAGCATCGACGGTAGCGATCTGGCAAATGTTGCCGGCCAGCTGCTGAAACTTGTGTGGCGGATGGTTGCTGTTAATCAGCACCCATCCTTTGGGTTTAATGCCTTCGGTGACGTTGATGGCCCCAATGAGGGTAGGGTCGAGAACGATCACATGGTCGGGCTGTTGGATCTGGCAACGCAGCCGAATCGGCAGGTCATCAACACGGAGAAATGCGGACACCGGGGCACCCCGCCGTTCCACACCGAACGCGGGGAAAGCCTGCACATTCTTGCCTTCCGCGAAAAAGGCGGCGGCAAGAATTTCGGAGGCGACTACCACGCCTTGTCCGCCTCGCCCATGAAAGCGGATCTCGATCATTCGACTACTCCCCAGGGGTTGGTCCGAGGTCCCGGGAAGTGGGGAAAGCGGTCTTGCGGACCCTTTGAATTTGAACCGGATTTTGACCTGAATCTACGCTGGAGGGAGCCGTTTGCGCCATTACCGGGGTGAAAAGCCCCACCGATCAGGGCCACCGCTGTCAGGAATCCTCGCTCCACCGAACCTCCAAGCCTGGCCTAAGCTGTTGCAGGGTCGCACCGAAGTTGCAGCCCTCCTAACCGCGGATTGGTGTTACGGACCCGCCGTTCGCCTTCTATTCTGGGCCAAACGCAGGTTTCGTTCCACCCCTTATCGCGGTCGATCCGGTTATTCGTAGGCGGGAATGCCGGTGATGCTCTGGCCCAGGATCAGGGTGTGGATGTCGTGAGTCCCCTCGTAGGTGAATACCGACTCAAGGTTGGCCATGTGCCGGAAAACGGGGTAATCCGAGAGGATGCCGTTGGCGCCCAGGATGTCCCGGGCGGTCCTGGCAATCCGCAAGGCGATCGCGACGTTGTTCCGCTTAGCCAGCGAGACCTGGTCGAATCGCATCTTGCCCGCCTCTTTCAACTGTCCAAGGCGATAGACGAGAAGCTGAGCCTTGGTGATCTCGGTCAGCATTTCGGCCAATTTCGCCTGCACCAGTTGGTGGGATGCAATGGGTCGATCGGCGAACTGCTTGCGTTCCCCAGCCCACCGCCGGGCGACGTCAAAACAGGCCATCGCTGATCCGACGGCTCCCCATGCGATACCGTAACGAGCCTGCGTCAGGCACATCAACGCGTGTTTGAGCCCGCCCGTTCCGGGGAGAACCTGGTCGCCGGGAATTCGGCAACTGTCGAAGAAGAGTTCGGAGGTCACGGAAGCTCGCAGGGAGTGCTTGTTGTGGTAATCACGCGACTCGAAGCCGGGAGTCCCTTTCTCAACCAGAAATCCCCGGACTGTGCCGTCATCGCATTTCGCCCACACGACCGCAACGTCGGCCAGCGTGCCATTGGTGATCCAGGCCTTGCTACCGTTGAGAATGTAGGAGTCGCCGTCGCTTCGTGCCCGCGTGCGCATCCCGCCGGGATTGGAACCAAAATCGGGCTCGGTCAATCCGAAACAACCAATCGCCGATCCACTTTGGAGCCGGGGAAGCCACCGGTTCTTCTGGTCTTCGCCGCCGAATGAATGGATCGGATACATGACGAGCGCGCCCTGGACCGAGACAAAACTGCGCAGGCCGCTGTCTGCCCTTTCAAGTTCCTGCATGATCAGGCCGTAGGCAATTTCATTCAGGCCGGCACAGCCGTAACCTTCAATGTTGGCTCCAAAGAAGCCCAGTTCGCCCATCTCCGGGACCAGTTCGAGCGGGAAGGTTCCGGCCATGTAGTGGTCTTCGATCGAAGGCAGGACTCTTTCCTCCACGAAGTCGCGGACACTGTCTCGAACCAGCTTCTCTTCATCCGTTAATAGGTCGTCGAGCTTAAAGAAATCGACAGATTCGAAGGGCATGGGGGAGACTATAGCACTAACCAAACCGGCAGGGCAGGTCCAACCGGAGCGGCAAACTCAGCCATCTTTGGGCAGGCATTTCAGGCCTGCCGAACGATCCCCTTGTTATAGGGAGGGAGACCTCGTTATAAAGGAGGCACCATGATACTGGGTTTGACTGGAAGAAACGCTTCGGGCAAGGGTGAGGTGGCCGGTTTCCTCAAAATCAAAGGCTTCTATTTCTATTCTCTCTCGGATGTCATTCGCGAAGAACTGGCGCGTGAAGGACTCGAAGTTACGAGACTGAACCTGGTCGAAACGGGCCGGCGGCTGCGGTCGGAGCATGGTACCGGATACCTTGCCGAGAAGATTCTTCAGCGTCTCGCCCCCGACAAGAATTACGTCATTGATTCATTTCGCCATCCCGATGAAGTCCGGGTATTTCGATCTCGCCCCAACTTCCGGCTGCTTGCCGTGAAAGCAAAGGCGGAGACTCGCTTAGAACGCATTCGAGATCGCGGGCGCGAGCAGGATCCAATCACGATGGAGGCATTCCTGGCGCTGGAGCAGGCGGAAACCGAGGCTTCCCGAGCGGAAGGGCAAGACCTGGACGGCACCGCGGCAGCAGCAGACCTGGTGGTTGAAAACGATGGGCCGATCAGCCTGTTGCAGGAACGCGTCTCGGCACTGGTCCGTGAGTTGATGGCTCACTTCGACCGGCCGAGTTGGGACGAGTACTTCATGAAAATCGCCCAGGTTGCCGCCCTCCGGGGCAACTGCGTGAAGCGCAAGGTGGCGGCGGTGATTGTGCGGGACAAGCGGGTGGTCTCAACCGGATACAACGGCACTCCCAGGGGAACCCGAAACTGCTACGAGGGGGGGTGCCCGCGATGCAACTCCCTGGCGGACAGTGGAACCCGACTGGACGAGTGTCTTTGCTCCCATGGAGAAGAAAACGCAATCACGCAAGCGGCCTATCACGGCGTCAGCGTTAAGGACGCCACCCTGTACACGACCTTTGCGCCCTGCCTGATGTGCACCAAGATGATCATCAATGCGGGCATCAGAGAGGTCGTATACAACCAGGACTATCCTCTCAACGAGACCTCATTCGACTTGTTTCGGGAGGCGGGGGTCATCTGTCGCCGGATTCTCGTTGAGTAATCCCCGCCGGATCCCGGTGACTACTCGTAGCGCAGCGATTCGATCGGGGAAACAAGGGCAGCCTTTCGAGCCGGGAAGATGCCGAACGCCAGCCCCACTGAAACCGAAACGCCTACTCCCAGAATAACGGAGATCGGAGTGACGATCGTAGGCCACCCCGAGTAAGCGGAAACCAGCGTCGCAATTGCAAAACCGAATGCAATTCCGAGCAGAGCGCCGCTGACGCTGATGGTTACCGACTCCATGATGAACTGGCGACTGATGTCCCGGCGCCGGGCCCCGAGCGCACGACGAAGCCCGATTTCGTTGGTCCGCTCCAGGACGGAAGCCAGCATGATGTTCATGATCCCGATGCCGCCGACCAGTAGGGAAATAGAGGCGATGGCTCCCATGACGATATTGAAGATCTGCTGAGTCTGCCGGCTCTGCTCCAAGAGCTTCTCAGGGACGATCAGCGTGAAGTCGTCGATCTGGTTGTGCATGCTTCCCATCATTCCGGAGATCAGTGCGGAGTGTTCCCGTATCCCATCGGTAGTGGGGACTTGAGCGACGATTTCATCCAGCTGGTTTGCAATCGGGTCCGGTTCGAACTTGGCCAGGTAGGTCTGGAGGGGGATCAAGATATCGTTATTGGGGTTCTCCAGCTTCACGCCTTCAAACTCCTTGCCGCCCAGTTGTTGATCGGCCAGAATTCCGATTACGGTAAACCATTCCTGGTTGATCTTGATCTGCTCTCCGATGGCCGGGTTCAGTCCGAACAGTTTTCTCCTTGCAGTCGTGCCCAAAACACAGACCTGATGGCGCAACGCTTCGTCAATGGGGAGGAAGTTCGATCCCTCCACGACGGAAAGGCCGGCTGTGACGGGGTAGGAAGTGGTGACCGCCAGGACCCGCGAATCGGCTCTTCCGAAGGCCGAAGCGATCTGGTAGGGCTTGACTTCCTTTTTCCCGGAGATAATCGTCTTCTCGGGCAGCGAGTAGGCAAGAGCCTCGGCGTCCCTGAGAGAGAGGCCTGGGCTATCCTGACGAATGACCATCAACTCATCGGGCTCAAACTGTTTCGCCCGGATGATGATGTTGCGGAGCCCCATCTTCTGGATCACCGTGAGCGCTTCCTGCTCGGCTCCCGCTCCGATAGAGAGCATCGCCAGGACGGCTGCTACCCCGAAGATCATGCCGAGCATGGTGAGAATGGTTCGCATTTTGTGGCGACCCAAGTTGAGCAGTGCGTCTTTGATCGATTCGAAGATGGCCATAACTCACCGATAGATGACGAAGCGTTCCTGCCGAGCAGGTGCGGCTGGAGCGTTGAAGTCGGGAAGATTAAGTTTCTGATTCTGAAATGGATCGCGAAGGCAGACCTGGGTGCCGGGATCGATGCCCTTGACCAGGTAGAATCCATGATCGCTGCCGACTATTTCAACCGTCTGCTCGCGGTATCCGGCCGGCTCGGAAACATAGACGACCCACGATTCGTCCTGCTTGGACAGAGAACTGCGCGGCAGTACGATGGCATCCGAGTATTCTCCCAGTTCGATCTCAGCCTTGACACTCATCCCCGGTTTTAACCGATCCATGAACTCAATCGGGACGTCCAGGAGAACATTACATTCGAAGTATTTGCGAGGGTCCTCACGGTCGACCTGCTGGGCAATCCTGGCCACCTGACTGACCTCACCCATGAAGGTCTCCGTTGGAAACGCCTCGATGACAACCGAGACCTTTTGGCCCGGAATAATTCCCAGCACGTCTTTCTCAGGAATCTGGAGCTTGGCCCTGAACTTGTCCAACTGGGCAACCTCCATGAGAGGCTGGCCAGGCCAGACCTCGGTACCGACTTCCAGCGGATCCATTCCCATGCGCTGATAGATCAGGACTCCGGAAGAGGGCGACTCGATAGACAACGAAGACAACGTGTCCTGGGCCAATTCCATCTCAACCCGGGCGCGCTGCTGGTCGATGCTGAGTATTTTGAGGTTGGACTTGTCGAGCGTGTCGCGCAGGCCAACTTTGTCGCCCAGGGTGGACTTACGAAAGTCAGCAAGGGCGGCGCTCATGAGTGATTCCTGAATCTCCCAGCGCGAGAAGATCTCTTCGTCTTTCCGAACCTGGCCAGTGGCGTAGGCCAGTTCTTCGGCAGCAGCCTCTTCGTCCAGGTTGAGAACGGACATTTCCCCTTCCGCGTCTCCCCTGCTCTTGTCCATCTGATAGGAGTAGGAGGTGACCTCGTTCTCGCTCTGCTGCAAGTTGAGTTGGGCCTCGGTTGGGTCAAACTCGACCAGGGGCGACCCCTTCTGGACGATTCGACCTTCTTTCTCCAACCAGCTCACTTTCAGTGAACCTCGGCGAATCCTTGGGGTCATCAGGGGTGTGGTACTCAAGCCCAGCAATTCGCCGGAACTGGGCACCAACAGGTGATAGGAACGACCCTCAACCACCACCGTCGGTACAGGATCGCCCTTCTGGGGAGTAATCAGAAGTTGTACCCGCTCGGAAATCTGCCCCCACAAAAAGTACCCGCTTACGAGAACTGCGCCGACAACTGACAGACTGACCAAAACCTTTCTCACGACGCCACCTCCGGGGCCCGACTTGCGAACTCTTCACCTTCATTCAATCCATCCAGAACAACACCCACGATACCGTTATTCTTGCCGAGTTTGACGGGACGCTTTTCGATCTTTTCGGCCTTCCGAACCCAGAGGAAGGGCTGGTCGCCCTCCACCCGTATCGCGGAAAGAGGAACCGCAAGAACATCATTGAATCGACTCTCGATGATCTCGAGTTTCGCCACCATTCCAGGACGGAGAACATTCAATTCCTCATCTTGAAACTCGACGGCTACATCCAGCACCTTAATCGGCCGGTCAAAGGAGGCCCTGCGGAAAATTGTCCCAATCGACGCCAGTCTTCCGTGGAAGATCCGGTCTGGAAGGGCATCAACCGTTACTTCCACTTCCTGACCTATTCTCAACCGCCCGGCGTCAACTTCGGCAACCTGTCCCTGGATTACCAATGTCGTCAGGTCGGGAAGAGAAAGGACTTTCTCCGTGCGAAAGACATCGCTGCCGATCTGCTTCTTCTCATTTCTCCAGTTGGTTTCGTAAATGACCACCCCGGGTTTGGGAGCCTCTATGGTCAACTCTTCAAGCGTGTCTTTGAACGACTGGATCCGATACTCGTGCAGCTTTTTGCGATCTTCCAGGATTTGCAGCTGGAGCCGGGTCGATTCCTTGACGAAAGTGAGTTTCTTCTCCAGCAGTTGGAGTCGCAGGGACGCGAACGTTGCCTCGTACTCGGCCTCTTTCACCGTCAGATTGGATTCAAACTCCCGAGCCTGGGTCAACTTGTTGCGGGCCTTTTCATCCTGGACTCGCGAATCTTCAATCTGGATTTCCAGATCCTTCAGACTGAGTTCTTCGGAAGCCTTGGTTTTCTCCAGTTCCTGTATTACCTTTTGAAGACCGGCGATCTCGTCGCGCAGGTGCGTTTGGGTTTCAGTCGGGTCAAAAGCGACCAGGAGATCGCCCGGCTTGACTTGCGTACCTTCCGGCACGAGGTTCATGATCTTGAAGCGCCAGCCATGCGCTGATCCTGGGGGGCCTACGGAAACCTCCTGTTGAGCCTCCACGGTGCCGGATCCGGAAACGAAAAATCGAAAGCTGTCCCTTTCGGCCGTTGACCATTCGACATCGGAGGTAGTGTTGGTGGAAAGTGACTCGGTGTTCTGAGCCACAAGTTGCTCGCCTCCCTGCAGATCGCCCGCTACGGCCGCCTCGGTAGCGCTTGCATCCAGGATTGTGACCGGAATAGTGCGTCCGTCCACCGACCGCACGTCGGCGGTCCCGTCGGCATGCACCAGAATGGCGGCGCGCGGCACCACGACTGCGTCTGTATTGGTCACCGGAATGTGGACTCTGGCAGTCATTCCCGGTTTCATCTCGTCGATGTTTGCTTCATCCATCCGCACAATTACTGAAAAGGCCTTCAGTTGAGAGCGGAACTCGCGAGGTTGTGAGCTTTCCGCAATCGAAGCTACATGACCGGGAAAGATCTCGTTCGGAATGGCGTCAAGCATGATTTCCGCGTGTTGGCCTTCCTCAAGGGAGGGGAAGTCCGAATCGTAGGCGAAGGCCTCGATCTCGAGGGCATTCATATTCGGAAGATAAACCACCGGCGCTCCGCTCCAGACGGAGTCCCCCACCTGAATCTTGCCCGCCCGAGTCGGATTGTCGGCATAGACTACCAATCCGGGGCCAGGCGCCCGCACGGTCAACTTCTCCATTTCACTGATGATCTGCTTAAGCTCGAGGTCCGCCTGCTGGAATTCGAGCTGGACAACCTGGAGCTGTGCCTGTTCGGTTTCTTTGAGCGTGCTCAGGCGCTCCCGAGCTTTGGTCAGTTCGACCTGTGCCTGGGCGTAGTCGTACTGATACTTTTCGGCGTCCGCCGCCGGAATCAATTGCGGATCGATTCCGATGTATAGCTTGGCAACATCCATGTTCTTCTTTGCCTGCGCCTCGGCCAACAGCAGGTCCTGCCGTCGAGATTCGATGTCGGCTTTGGCCTGGGCTATCTTGATTCGGGCGTCTTCTACGTTTTGTTCCAGTTCAAGACGACGGGTCTCCAACTCCGAGACGTCAAATTCGACGACAGTATTTCCGGCCTGAACCTGCGCGCCTTCCGGGGCGAGGTAAGAAATTACCAAGTTGTGGGTACGTCGGATCCTGGGCGTTGCGACTGTCAGGCGGTCCACTGCCCGGAGTTCACCAGTCAAGGTCAACGTTTTGACAAGATCACCTCGCACGACGACCAGTCGATCTTTGTCGACAGGATCGGCAGCCGTAACCAACCCAATGAACAAGCTCAATATGAGGAGTCGATTCACCGTTTTGTATCCCTCCCAGCGACAATAGTCTGAGTCACTACAGTGTTAAACGTCACCAAGCGCAACTTAGTTACTCTTCTCCTGTCTGAGAGAGCCGAAGACAACTTCCTGGGAAAACCCATCAGCGACCCGAGGTTCCGATCTCCCCGCGTATTGACTGCCGATTTCTGCTTTGATTCTGTCTTTGCCCTATAATGACAGCAACCTGGCAAAACCGTCCGGTAATTCTCTTGGGTGTCCAAACATCCACGATCAATAAGTGAGGGAGAGATAATTATGCCGTATCCAGAGGAGTGGGTTCGACCCGCGCGGGAGGAACTGAAACAGATTGGTGTTCAGGAACTCAAGAATGCCGACGACGTGGATCGAGTATTGAGTAACCATAAGGGTACCGCCCTGGTAGTCGTTAATTCGATTTGCGGATGCGCGGCCGGGAGTGCTCGTCCGGCGATCGCAAAAGCTCTTGCCGCGGGGCCTCGGCCAGACACATTGGCCAGCGTCTTTGCCGGCCAGGATCTCGATGCGACCGAGAGGGCCCGGGAGTACTTCAAACCCCAGCCGCCCTCTTCACCAAGTGTTGCCCTGATGAAAGACGGCAAATTGGTTTATATGATGCACCGAAATCTGATTGAAGGCCGGAATCCCGATGCGATTGCCAACGATCTGAGCGAAGCACTCAAGACGTATTGCTCCGCTCCGGAAGTTCAGTAATAGAACCGGAGCGAACCGAAGAAGACGTCCGGGTAACTTCCAAACTCCGATTCAGCGATGGGGCGGCCGCCAGCAGTGACAGAGGAAGCCGCCCCCAATCCCCAGTAAGCCCCGCCTGAAAGATAAATGTTCTCGGCCACGTTGTACTCGAGGTTGGGTACCAGAAACAGGGACCCGTCGTCGAGGTTGATCAGGCTCTGCAGGCCCAGCGTGACCAGGGGCGTGAGATTCCGCGTCATTCCAACCGCCCCGTAATGCCTTCCCAGGAGGTAAACAGCTCCGTCACGAAAGGCCACCGAGTCCAGGTTGTCCAAGTACCGAGAAGGGGCGCAACTTCCAGCCTGGCTGAAATGATACTCACCGAAAACATAGGTTCCGTCTCTCAACGTGTAATCGAGTCCTGTGCTGAGGCGGAAGTAGTCTTGGCTGGGGTTCCGTCTTCCATCGGAAAGGAGCCCGGCAAAGACCTGACCCGCTTCGAACCACGCCCCGGCTCCTCCGAGGGACCGGGCAATATCAAGCCCGGCCATGAGATTCTCCTTGAACCCAACTGCCAGGACAGCCACGTCCGCCTTCCTGTAGTAAAACTTGGTTCGGACAAAGAAGGCGCTGTTCTCAAACTCGAAGTGCCGGCCAAAAACGAAGCCAGTGTCAAACTCGCCAAGAAGTCCGATGGGAGCCCGGAGTCTCACTGCGTCAACTCCTACCCGGTCCTCGACGTCCAGTTCGTTGTAGCTAAATGGTGCAATCACATCGGTCGGATTAACCACGCGGGCTGATCCCCAGGCGATTGCCTGACGGCCGACATAGAGATCGGCGAAGCTGAAGCGCACGGTGGCGAATGCGCGGTCGAAATTCTGGTTGATGGAAAATGACTGGTTTGCGGTGTCGGCCTCGTCGCCGGGGTAGAGCCTCGGGTTAAGGTCAGCGATCCGGTAACTGCGTCGCGTGTCCCGCAGGAAACCGATCGGACGGGAGTTCAGGACCGGGTCCTGCCAGCGAGGGGCGAAATCGTAAGAACCGGAAAAGGAGAGCCGGTTTGATATTTTCCAGGTGGCATTGAGGCGGAATCGATTATAGGTGCCGGGGACGAGACCGCCAGTGAAGCCGAACAGGTTGTCGTCGGGGAAGCGATATCCAACTGTGAAATTCTTGTAATACCCGCCCAGTTCAAGGGAAGAGGCGCCTTGCAGCTGGAGGGTGAGAGGCTGGCAGGCGAATAACAAAAGTGACGCTATCAGGGCGGCTCTTCGCACATTAATCTCGCGATTCGTCACTTTCGATCCGCCCATCTTTTAGAGTGACGAGTCTGCGGGCACGGTCCATGATCATCTGGTCGTGGGTGGAAAAGAGAAATGTGACGCCCTTGGTTTCGTTCAGGTGGCGCATCATGTCGAGCAGGCCGGAACCCGTTTTGGAATCGAGATTGGCGGTCGGTTCGTCGGCAAGAACGAGGGACGGGTTCGAAACAATCGCCCGGGCAACGGCTACCCGCTGTTGCTGACCGCCCGAGAGCTTGGTCGGGAGTCGTGTTTCCATTCCGTCCAGTCCGACGTCGATCAGGATTGCTCGGACCCGATCTTTCCGATCCTGCTTGGGCACTCCCTGGAGCAGCATGATGTACTCGACATTTTCCTCCACCGTCAGGACGGGGATCAGGTTGTAGGCCTGAAACACGAAACCGATGTAGTCCCGCCGGAAGTCGGAGAGTTCACTCCCGCTCATCGTCGATATCTTTCTGCCCGAGAGCCAGACTTCTCCCCGGGTGGGGACGTCGAGACCGGAAAGAATGTTGAACAAGGTCGTCTTTCCGGATCCTGATGGCCCGACCACGGCGGTGAACTCCCCTATTCTGACCTTTAGGTCGACACCGCGCAGGGCGTTCACCGGTACCCCGTTGTCGGAGTAGACTTTTTCGATGCCGTGAGTTTCAATAACCAGCTGATCGGGCATGGTGTGACTCCTAGAAACTGCGCCGCATAGCTTTCGCCGGCTGCATTCGGGCGGCGTGAACGGCCGGATACAATCCGATGAGCAGGGTGACCAGGAACACGGCCACCGGATATAGGATGAACTGCCTCAACTGAAAGAGCGGAAAGAGGCGATTGCGAAAGGTGACTCCCATCGCCTCAATGCCGGTGTAGTCGATCCCGACCGAACCGGTCACCGCGACTGCCAGTGTGCCGAGGGCCACTCCAAGGATGACGGCGATCACGCCGAGGGCACCCGCCTCAACCAGAATCAAAATCGCCATCCGGCTGGGACGCGTCCCCACTGCCCGCATCACCCCGAACTCGAACATCCGTTCGTGAAGCGACATGAATAGCGAGTTGATGATCCCCAGGGCCACGATGGCAAACAGGATCAGTCCGAGAATGAGGAGCGAAAAATTGGATAGATCGACAGCCATCTTGATTTGTGGGACCAGTTCGGCCCAGCTGGCGGCTTCATTTTTCTGGTCCGAGTACTCAGCCCAAACCGGAGAGGTCTCGGTTGCGAGGGTGCCGTCTTTGGCAATCTTCAAGGCAATCTCGTGAATCGAAGAGTCCAGGGCAAGCATCGACTGGGCGCGGTCGAGCCGCACGAACACCATGCCCCGATCCATCTCGGCCACGTTGAAATGGAAGATTCCGGCAACCCGGAACATCTCTTGAGACAGCTCGCCGGAATGGGCTTCAGCAACGGTTATTACAACCCGACCGCCAATCTTCGAGTCGAGGATCTCGGAGAGTTTGGAGCCAATCAGGATTCCGTGGGAATCGTCCGGCGACAGATAGCGGCCTTCAACGATGGCTTCATCGATCTGCGAAATCCGTGCTTCACTCGTGGGTTCGATACCGACGAGTTGGACCGAGGCCATGTTGGACGGCGACCTGATCATCGCGAACGACATCACACGCTCGCTGAATGCAGTGATCCGGGGATCATGGCGCAGCCGGTTCTCGAGGGCGTCCTTGTCGGCAATCGTTTTTTCGACTTCGGGAAGCTCCCGGTAGCCACGCAGGTGGATCTGCCCGTCTCCCATGAAAGTCCCGGTTGCCGACTCAACGAGGTTTTCTTCCATTCCGAGCATGAGGGAGTCTGAGAAGATCAGGGCCGCCAGACCGAGACCGATGGCGGTCCCCGCTATTAACGCGCGACGCTTGTTGCGCAGCATGTTCCGGATTCCGAGTCGAAGGTAGAACATGATGGTCATGGCTCAGTGCATCCTCAGCGCCCGGGCGGGTTCTATCCGGCAGGCCCGCAGGGCCGGGTAGAGGCTGACCAGGACGGCGACCATCAGAATCGTGGAGGCTGGAATGTACAGGCTGTGAGCATTGATCTCGGAATAGAAATGGCTGAATTCCATTCCTCCGTAGGTAAAGGGTTCAGGGAGGGCAATGCCGTGCAAAGACAACCAGTAGTTGGCTCCGAGCGAGGCAACCGTGCCCAGGGCGATGGAGATGATCGCCATCAAAGTGACCTCGCCGACAATCATCGGAAAAAGAACGGACGCGCGTGTTCCCACGGCCCGCAGGACTCCATATTCGCGGGTTCGTTCGAGGACGGTCATCAAGACCGTGTTCAAGACGCCGACACCAACGATCAACACGATGATCGCCTGAAGGATCCAGTTGCCGCGCTTGTCTGCCTGCATCGCCACGTAGAAGGAGTGAGCGAACTCCTGCCAGGGTTCCACGTCGAGGTTGGTATTCGCCAGCGCCGCCCGGATCAATGTGGTTACGTGCTCGACTTCATTGAGGCTCTCGACGATGATGACGATCTCGTGGGCGGCCCCCTTCAGCGCAAAGAGTTCCTGGGCGTCCGCCAGGTGGAGGTAGAGACTGCTCTGGTCCGCGGAGTCATCCCCACTTTCGAGGAAACCGACGATCTTGTACAGGTCATTGGCGATTGAGCCGTCCGCCGCCTGTGAGACGATGACTACCTCATCAGCGATCTTCGCCTTGAGTCGCCTTCCCAGGCCTTTTCCCAGCACGGCTTCGTGAGCGGACTGTTCAGCCAGGGAACGCCCTTCGACGATCTTGCGCTCGAAACCGGTCGCTGCCGACTCCAGCGACGGGTCAACGCCAATCACACTCATGCCTGCAGTACTGTCACCGACCGATGCAAGTCCGGCGGCGAGGAACCGGGGAGCCCACGCCTCCACGCCCGGGACAGCCGACACCTCTTTACCGACAGCGTAGCAGTTGTCGATACGGTCCTGGATGGACGGACGGTCAAGGTAGCCCCTGGCGTGAATCTGGATATGCCCCAGTCGATTCCGGGTGAACGCATTGATAATCCGGTTGTAGGTGCCGTCGGCCCAACCGATTGAGACTGCCGCAAGCGTGAAGCCACCGAACATGGTCAGTATTGTCAGGACACTCCGCCTTTGCTGCCGGAATATGTTTCGCCATGCAATCTTGAGAACCAGCATTGTCCAGTCACCTCGCGCCCGGAGGAAAGCAGAGCGGGTCCGGGTTTGTGACCATCCCGCGAATCGAAACGCCGCTCAGGGATTGGCGCGAAGATTCCTGAGCGAAAAGACTTCCTCGGAGAGGTTTGCGTTAAAGGTAATTTCCCGGTAGCGGACAATCGTCCGGTGGCCTTCCTTGGTGGCAGGAATCATCTCCATGGAAGCCGGTATCCTGCGGCCTCCAAGCTCCTTCACATCACTGTACGTCAGCGTGCGCATCAACTGTTTCCCTTCGTCAAAGTACTTCTGCCAGACCGGCAGGAGGGTATCGGCACGAACCGCGATGAGAACGTTTCCCCAGACGATGGGGCGGTCTTCCTTGGGTATGCAGTTGATGTATAGCTCACCTTCGACGGCGTTGTCGGGGTGAACGAACTCGAAGTTGTAGTCATCCAGAAACGTGAACTCCTTGACCAGGTCGTCGTTGGTGAAATCAGATCCCATCCAGGAACTCATCATCATGGAAGGGGGAATCTTGATGACCTTGTTCGTTTTGGGCAGGTAGTTCCACATCTCGTTTCCGATTCGCAGGGTGGTAACGCCCCGTTCTTTCGCCGGCTTCTCGATGCGCACGAAGGTCTTGTCGAGACCCTTGCTCCAGACTTCCATCACCAGGGTGCGATGCCAGTCGGGCGTGGAAATTTCCATTTCCATGGTGCCCTGGCTCGAATCGGCTCGGTACAGCTGATCGATCTTGTTAATGACGTTGGCGGCGTCCTGTCCCATCACGGGCACCCCCGACAGGAAAAGCCAAACGAAACCAATCAGGAAGCCAGACCGAATGCTCAACTCCATGCGTAACTCTCCTTTCCCAAACCTCCCAGAATCAGCGCGATAATGCAACTAGGAGAGGCTGATCGAGTCGGCTTGGATACCGGAATCGGGACCGGTCAGGCGGCTCAAGGCCGCCTCCGCCTGGCGAAATGAGACCGCAGCCCCGGGGAGGTAGGCAACCAGCCAGGCTGCTGTCGTTGTGGCAACGATCTTGACCCGCTCACTTCCCGTGATCGGGGCATCCAGCGGACCCTCGGTGTCGAGAAGAAGGGGACGGCCCTCCAGGCGGAATGGCCCCTTCAATGATAGGTACTCCTCTCCTTCCGTGCCGACCCGAAACCGAAGCGGAGGCTGGAAACTCCCCTCGGCCATCACGCAGCAGGGAACCGAGAGCAGGAGGGAAAGGCAGTTGTTGAGATCCACCAGAGGGTGAATCTTCGGCAGCGGATCGCCTTTGAGCACCCTTCGCAGGAGCGCCTCTGAAGCCGGACGATAGCGGGTCGGATCGGTACCCGCTGCCCGAAAGAGCCTCCGCATTTCCGAGACCGGAGGGTGCGAGGAAAGCGTCTTGAGACTGAGAGCCGTGCGCACTTCAGAGGAAACCTCTTCGAGCGTTGCCTGCCAGTCGGCGGCGTCTCCCTTCAGCGCGAGGTGTGCCCAGAAGAGTTGCCATCCGTCGAGATCCATTGAAATCTGAAACGGAGGAGACCGCATAGGGAACGATTCTATCAGTGGCCCCCCACCAGTGTCCTGACTCAGGACACGAGGGGGACGATTTCACCTTCCCGGGAAGATTTCGATCTCAAGGTGCCGGCAACGATTGGGCGGCAGCCCGCTGCCGTTTGACATACCCGCTAATTCAAGGGGAGAATCATTGTTCCCCCGGGTTTGTCCACAAGGCAAGGAATCTATTATGGCGAAAAGCAACTCCTTTGACATTTCTTCGAACACGGACCTCAATGAGGTCAGAAACGCGGTCAACCAGACGATGAAGGAGGTGCACCAGCGCTTTGACTTCAAAGGGAGCGTCAGTGATGTCCAGATTGAGGAGGGGGACCTGGTGCTTCACTCGGATGACGAGTACAAGCTCAGAAGTCTCTCCGAGATCCTCCAGGCAAGACTGGTCAAGCGCGGCGTCTCGTTGAAAGCACTCAATTTTGACAAGGTCGAGGATGCCGCCGGAGGTACGGTCCGGCAGAAGATCCAGCTGCAACAGGGAATTCCCACCGAGAAGGGCAAGGAGATCATCAAGTTCATCAAGGAAACGAAGCTAAAGGTACAGGTATCGCTTCAGGGAGACACGGTGAGAGTCTCAGGCCCGGTCAGGGACGTGCTCCAGGAAGTCATCGCCCGGCTTCGAGAGCAGGACTTTGGAATTGACATGCAGTTCACCAACTACCGGAGCAATTAGGGCAACTCCATGCAAAACGAACGATCGCGTCTCCTGGAGATCCTCCGGAGCAAATCGCTGAAGTTGGGGCACTTCACCCTGGTGTCAGGGAAGACGAGCAATTACTACTTTGACAGCAAGTTCACGACCCTTGACCCGGAGGGCGCCTATCTGACGGCGGCCCTGATTCTTGACCGTGCCAGGCAGGCAGGGATTGAGGCCGAGGCCATCGGCGGATTGACACTGGGAGCGGATCCGATTGTCTCCTCCGTCGCCGCGGTCAGTCATGCACTCCGCGAGCAATACCATCCTTTGCCTGCCTTTATTGTTCGGAAAGAGCCGAAGAAGCACGGTACGCAGAGGTTCATTGAAGGCCTCGATAACGGCGAAGGCATGGCGGTGATCATCGTTGACGACGTTTGCACAACGGGTGGTTCGACACTGAAAGCTGTCCGGGCCGCCGAGGAGGCGGGAATGAAAGTGGCGGCGGTATTCTGCCTGGTTGACCGGGAGCAGGGAGGACGGGAAGCTCTCGAAGCGTACCGGTTCCATGCCCTGTTCACCGCGCAAGAGCTCCTCTCCGATCCGTCCATCCAGGCCCGTCTGAAGGAGCTTGCCGAAGAGGAGTGAACCGAAATCCAGAAGAGGAAGGACCGTCGGCGCGCTGAAACAACCGCCGCCGGTCGTCCCCCTTTGGTCGGTCCCCCGGAAGCCAAACTGTGATGGAGACCCAAATCCTCGTCAACTCCCTGGTCAAGCAGTATGGTGAATTCACCGCCGTGCAGGGGATTTCTTTCGAAGTCCGGGCGGGAGAGGTTTTTGGCCTGCTCGGGCCGAACGGCGCCGGCAAAACAACGACCGTCGAAATCCTGGAGGGCTTGCGCAGCCGGACCGCAGGAACGGTCAGCGTGCTGGGTTTTGATCCCGAAACCCAGAATCTGCAATTGAAGGATCGCATCGGGGTGAGTCTTCAATCGACCAACCTGCCCGAAAAGATTCGGGTCAGGGAAGCCGTCGAACTCTTTGCGAGCTTCTACAGTACTCGCCGCAACACTCTCGAACTCCTGGACCGACTCCAGTTGACCGAGAAGCAGGATTCCTTCTACGGCC
The DNA here is from genome assembly GCA_963777605.1 of uncultured Acidobacteriota bacterium. GTDB lineage: Bacteria > Acidobacteriota > UBA6911 > RPQK01 > JAPXNP01 > CAVZRV01. The sequence goes on along the minus strand of CAVZRV010000007.1, from coordinate 889,129 downwards.
AGCTCTCAGGCGGACAGAAACAGAGGCTGGTCCTGGCACTGTCGCTGATCAATGACCCGCAGTTGCTGTTTCTCGACGAGCCGACTTCGGGCCTGGATCCCCAGGCACGGCATGAGATTCACGGATTGATCCAATCGCTTCGATCCGAAAAACGAACCGTGCTGCTGACGACCCACTACATCGAAGAAGCTGAGCGGCTCTGTGACCGGGTTGCAATCATTGACGGTGGGAACATCATTATTGAAGGTACCCCGCGCGAATTACAGGAGCGTACGCTGGGAACTTCGCTGATCGAGGTGTCGTGCGAGAGCCCTCTTCCCAATGTCGAGCTTCCCCGCTGGCCTTACGCGGACAAGTCGGTTCTGTCCGAGGACCGTCGCCACCTCACGGTTTTCTCGCCCCAGCCGGCGAAGGCGCTGGTTGAGATCGTAAAGTGGATTGATTCCCACGGAGTCGAATTGGCGGATGCCGCCCTGAAACGGCCGTCGCTCGAAGATGTCTTTATTGAACTCACCGGGAGAAGCCTTCGCGAATGAGAGCCTACGTTGAACTGGTGAAGATCGATCTTCGGCTTGCGCTGCGGGACAAGAGCGTCCTCTTCTTCAGCTATCTCTTTCCCTTGATCTTCTTCTTCGCCTTCGCCGAGCTCTTCGATTCGCGCAAGGGTGGGTCCATTTCCTACGTTGTGAGCATGGTCCTGCTCATGGGGATCCTGGGGAACGGTCTTTTCGGTGCCGGCATGCGGACGGTGCACGATCGAGAGAACCACATTCTTCGCCGTTTCAAGGTTGCCCCGATTACTTCCACGCCACTGTTGGTGGCATCTCTGGTCACCGGATGGGTCCTGTACGTTCCGGCCGTGCTCATCATCATCGGTTTGTCGGTTTCGGTCTACGGGATGGCCCTGCCTTCGCGGCCGCTCTCTTTCATGGTGATCCTGACCTGCGGCCTGCTCGCCTTCCGCGCCCTCGGGCTGATTCTTGCCGCGGTCGCCAATTCGATGCAGGAAGTCAACATCCTGGTCCAGATCTTCTACACGCCGATGCTCTTTCTGAGCGGGGCTCTCTTCCCGATCACCGTGCTTCCCGGTTGGGTACAACTGGTTTCCCAGTACCTGCCGGCTACGTACCTGGTGAGCGGGCTACAAGGGGTCTTCCTGAAGAACGAGTCGGTCTTCCACCATGCCATTCCTGTGCTCGCCCTTTTCGTTACCATCTTTTTGGGAACCTTCATTTCCGCGAAACTTTTTCGATGGGAGAAGGAAGAGAAAGTCCCGGCCCGGTCGAAGGCATGGGTCCTCGCCGCACTTGCCCCGTTCATTGTGCTGGGAACCGTTCAGTTTTTCTCGCAGGACCAGATCGAGCGGGCCCGCATCCTGTACCGGGAACTCCAGCGCAAGGAGAACCTGCTGATCCAGGATGCCCGAATATTCGTGGGAGACGGCGAAATCGTGGAACGCGGTTCGGTCCTGATCGAGGACGGCAGGATCAAGGAGGTCGTGCGAGGTGCGGACACCGCGATACCGTCGAATGTCACGGTTGTGGCAGCGTCCGGAAAGACATTGCTGCCCGGCCTGATCGACACGTTTTCTTTGCCGGGGGAGACGGCCGGAGTGGATGGGGCCCGCAAGGACGATCCGAAGGAAAAGCTGCGGAACGCCCTCGCTACCCAGCTCTACTGTGGCGTGACCGCGGTACGGGGAGTCGATCTACCTATCGAACTCCAGAACGACGTGGAATCGGAAATCGCCGAAGGGGCGGTCCTTGGGGCGGAATTGATCACCTGTGCTCCGGCCGGGGCCAAGGGTGGTTTCAGCGAAGGGTCCAGTTTCATGGGCCAGGCGGTAACCCAGTCCCGGGATGCGGATTCCCTGATCTTTCAGATCCCGCGCCAGCCCAGAAAGCCCTACCTTGGGATGATGCAGGTACTGGCCAGCCGGGGGCGCAGTTCCGGGATTCCCCTGATCGGAGTTCTGGAATCCGCCGCCGGCCTGCGGGCGGCCCTGGGGATCGGCTTGGAGCAGGTCGTATGTCCCTTTGCGGACGAACCTTTTGAGCGAGAGACCCTTTCGCAGGCAGCGACCAAGAAGGTGCTCCTTTCAATTTCGTTGGCCTGGCCCGAGGCGGTGTTGGCGCTCGTTCGACGGGATCCCTCTTTGCTGGAACGCTCCCTGGTTCAGCAAGTCGCGTCGGTCGAGACTATTGAGCAGTTGAGCGAGAAGCTGCGGGCGGGAGTATTGAGGACCGACATACCGTCGAAGCAGGAGGCTGAAGAGGCGTTTGAGAATGCCCGAAGAGCCCTCGTAGCAGCTCATCAGGCTGGAGTGACGCTCATCCCCGGAAGCCAGGCCGGGAGACCCCTTTTGCTTCACGGACCGAGCCTGCACCACGAGCTGCAGGCATGGGCCGGAGCCGGGATTCCGGCCGTGGATGTGTTGCGGTCCGCAACCAGCATCGCCGCAGATGCTGTTGGAGCGGGCGATCGGATCGGCCGGATCAAGCCGGGCTATGAAGCTTCGTTGCTGCTGGTGGATGGGGATCCGACCACGGATGTCGCAGCACTGGAGAGGATTTCTACGGTGATTTTCAAGGGGGAGCGAATCAACCGGTCCTCACTGCTGAACTCCCACTAATTGGACGACTCGATACGGGGGGCGTTTGGGAAAGGGCGCCACGATCGACGCGGCGCCCGTGATTGGTCAGAGCTCACCGGCCAGAAGGGCGACAAGCGCCTTCTGGGCGTGAAGGCGATTCTCGGCTTCGTCAAACACCGCCGAATTGGGTGAATCGACGGCCTCGCGGGTGATCTCCTCGCCGTAGTGTGCCGGGAGACAGTGCAGGACGACGGCATCCGGCTTGGCCATGTCCAGGACCTGCCGGTTGATCTGGTAGCCGTCGAAGGCACGCTTGCGAGCCGCGGCTTCCGCTTCCTGTCCCATGCTGGCCCAGACGTCGGTGTAAAGGACGTCGGCGGAGTCAGCCGCTTCTTCAACGCTTTCCGTAACCGTCAGGGTTCCGGCGCCGCCTCCGGTGAAGTCCCGAGCCCAGCCCTGAACGTCTGGGGAGACCTGGTAGCCCTGGGGAGAGGCGGTGAAGACGTGAACACCAAGCGACACTCCTCCGAAAATCAGCGAGTTGGCCACGTTGTTCCCGTCGCCGATGTACGCCAGCTTCAGGCCCGGCAGTGTCTTTCCGCGTTCCTGAATCGTCTGGAAGTCTGCCAGGGCCTGGCAGGGGTGGACGAAATCGCTGAGCCCGTTGACTACCGGGACTGAGGAATCGCGGGCCAAGTCTTCGACGATGCCATGTCCGAACACGCGGGCCATGATGACGTCGACCTGCCGGCTGAGAACCTTGGCGATGTCCTCGACGGATTCCCGTTTCCCGATCCCGATTTCCGCAGGGCCGAGATAAATGGCATTCCCGCCCATCTGGTACATGCCGGTCTCGAAGGAGACACGAGTACGGAGCGATGGCTTCTGAAAAATCATTGCCATCATCTTGCCTTTCATTGGGTGAAAGGGCGTTCCTTCTTTTTGCCGGCGCTTCACTTCGTGGGCGAAATCCAGGATTCCGAGGATCTCCTCGGCTGAAAAATCACGCAGGGTTAGGAAATGACGGTTTCGGATATTCAAGGCTCCTCCTCTAGTCAAATTCTCCGAGAGCTTCCTGGATCAGGGAGAATGCTTCATCGACCTGGTCACGAGTAATGATGAGGGGCGGAGCAAACCGGACTGTGACGGCGTGCGTGTCCTTTGCCAAAATCCCCTTAGATTTCAACTTCTTGCAGAAAGGTTTGGCAATCGGTTCGGTGAATTCCACCGCCATCAAGAGTCCCTTGCCCCGGACTTTTTTCAATTTGGAATGATTCAGGCTGCTCAGCTTTGAGACAAAGTAGTCTCCCTGCTCCGCCGCCTTCCCAGGCAGGTCTTCTTCAACAATCACGTCCAGAGCCGCAATGCCGATTGCGCAGGCGAGAGGATTTCCGCCATAGGTGCTTCCGTGTGTCCCGGGTTTGAAGGCCTGCATAATAGAGTGGTCGCAGGCGATCGCGGAAAGCGGGTAAAGGCCCCCCGAAAGAGCCTTGCCCATGATCACGATATCGGGACGAACGTTGTCGTGCTCAAAGCAGAACAGCCGGCCGGTCCTTCCCAGCCCGGTCTGGATTTCGTCGGCGCAAAATAGAACGTTGTTTCGCGTGCAGATCTCCCGGACGCTTCGGAGATAACCAGGGTCGGGGATTTTCACCCCTGCCTCTCCCTGGATCGGCTCGACAAGGAATCCGCAGGTGTTTGGAGTGACCGCCTGCTCCAGGGCGGCAGGGTCGTTGTAAGGAACGATCTTGAATCCCGGGGTCGGCGGACCGAACCCTTCATAGGCATCCGGATCGGTGGAGAACCCGACGATCGTCGTCGTACGACCGTGAAAGTTCTCCTCGCAGACGATGATCTCGGCCTCGTTGGAGGGGATGCCCTTTTGCTCGTAGCCCCATTTCCGCATCACCTTCAGTGCGGTTTCAACGGCCTCGGCCCCCGAGTTCATCGGGAGTACCTTTTCGAATCCGGTCAGCGAGCAGAGCTTACGGAGAAACAGATGCATCACATTGTTGTGGAATGCGCGGGAAGTCAGGGTCAACCGATCGAGCTGCTTTTTTGCGGCGCTCACGATTTTGGGGTGGCAGTGGCCCTGGTTGAGCGCGCTGTATGCACTCAGCATGTCGAAGTAGCGATGACCTTCCACATCCCAGACGTAGACGCCCTCGCCCCGCTCGATGACGACGGGAAGCGGTGCGTAGTTGCTGGCCCCGTAAGTGAAGTCGGACTCGATAATCTCGTCCGTGAGACTCGACGAATGCGTGCCTTCAGTCAAGAGAACCTCCAAGTCAATAATCGAAAACAGGTTGTCCAGAGGGAATTCTATCTATGGGTGACCGGCATCAGCAAGCGCGGCCCTTTTCCAGGCTGGAAAAGGTTTCAGCTCAGGACGGCCCCCGCGGGGTCGGACCATTCAGGCGGTGAAACTGGGGAGCGCAGCCAAGCTCCGCGCCAACGGAGCAGGGTTTCCCAGGTCGGTTAATTGTGGGTCCGCTTTCAATGCTTTCATCCCGGAGCTCGGGACCATTCACGCTTCTCGCTCCGGTCTCCTGCCGGAAGTTTCAGTCTATTGAAGATGAAAGGGAGGAACTCCTGGTCGCGCTCCTCTTGACGGATGGGGCTCCGGTCCAGGCTGACTTGGGTTCCGCAGGTTCATTTGGTTGCTTGAAATGGCCCCTTCAGTGTTTCCCGGGTTTCGGCCGGGTCAGGAAACTCCTCGACCGAAGACGCAAAGAATCAGGCAACAGTCGCGGACCGCTTAGCGGACGCCGGTGATGTAATTCTCCAGCTGCTCGATCATGTACTGCTGTTCCGAAATCTTAGCCTGGACAATGTCTCCGATGGACACGACTCCGATCAGCTTGTCTTCCTGCATGACCGGCAGATGACGGATGCGCATGTCAGTCATCAGTGCCATGCAATCTTCGACGCTCTGATCAGGCCGCACGAAAGCCACCCTCGTCGTCATGGCTTCTCCGACCGTTGTCTCCCGTGAGGCCTTGCCTTTCAGAATGACCTTGCGGGCGTAATCGCGCTCAGAGAAGATTCCTTCGATCTGGTCGTCCGAGAGTACCAGCACGGCGCCGATATTTTTCTCGGCCATCAGTTTGAGAGCCTCGTAAATCGTACTCTCGGGAGTGACGGAGTGGATTTCATCGCCCTTGCGGGCCAGAATTTCGTGAACCGTTTTCATCATTATGAGTACCTCGCGCTGTATCAAAGTGCCGGAGCGGCCCGCTGGAGCTCTTCAACCCTGTCTTCATTTGACATGGCCTGATTGCCGGGAAAATGCGCAACAGCAGACAGTTACAGCCTAATTTAGCACTTGATGGGCACAAGAGCAAAACGGAACGTTCTATTAGTCAAGCTTGTCAAAAAGCTGGATATCGACCGGGCGATCCAGAAGATCGTCCACCTTTGACAGGAAGTCATCGAGATAGGGTGTAGCCAGGTGTTCGTCAAGGGTTTCGCGGCTGGTCCAGTTCTCGTAGAACATGAAAAGACCCTTTTCAATCTGCGACTGATGGAGATTGTAATTGATGCAGCCTGCCTCCGATCGTGTTGGCGGAATCAAACCACGCAGAGTCTCTTCGACTTCCTTTTCTTTTCCAGGCTTGGACTTTATGAATGCAATAACAGTCAGGGGCATGAATCACTCTCCTGTTTCATGAGCTTGTCACTAAATTCTATCCCGCATACATTACCCAGCGGCTGGCCGAAAGAAAAGTCGACAAGCCGACGAAGTGTCAGTTCTCCCGGCAGGAGCGATTCTGCCCGTAACCGGAAAGGACCCGGTTCGATGTTGGACAAGGTCAGTGGCTCTCCTGCCGCAGCGATACCGCCAGACGTTGAAAGCCTTCTTCCATCGAGACCTGGGGGCGGTAGCCAATCGTCTCCCGGGCCGCAGTGATATCGAACCAGTGCGCTGTTGAGAGTTCCTCAACCAGAAAGCGCGTCAGGCGGGGCTCTCCTCGCAGCGGCAACAGGCGATAGGCTGACTCAAGGATTGCCCCAACCACGTAGGCCAAATTGCGTGGAATCTTCCTGCTGATCTTGGGGAGGCCATCGCACTCCAGGAGTCTATTTACAAAATTCCAGAGGGGCATGGGCTCTCCCTGGGAGATAAAGAAAGCCCGTCCCGCTGCTGCCGATCCGGGAGTCAGGTGCTCAGCGGCACAGCAGTGGGCATGAGCCGCGTTATCGATATAGGTAAAATCGACCAACTTGTTAGCCGGCCCGATCTGTCGCAACTGCCCAGAGCGGGCGCGGTCCAGGATGCCAGGGACGAGCTGCGTATCGCCCGGTCCCCAGATCAGGTGAGGACGGAGACTCACTGTAGCAAGTTCCGGGCAGTTTGCAGCGAGTATGAGTCGTTCAGCCTCGGCTTTGGTTTCGGGATAGGCGGCCTTGTAATGATCTGGGAAGGGGACAGTCTCGTTGACGCCCTCCATATCTTGACCGTTGAAGATCACGCTCGGTGAACTGGTGTAGACCAGTCGATCGATCCCGTGGTCACGGCAGGCAGACAGAATGTTTCGGGTGCCGACGACATTAGCCTTGTAAAAGTCCTCGTATGCTCCCCAAATTCCGGCCTTGGCCGCGGCATGGAAAACAATATCAGCACCTCGGCAGGCCCGTTCGACGGCCCGTCGGTCGTTCAGGTCCCCCTGAATGTGATCAATTCCAAACTGGGAAAGTGCCGAGTAGTTGCGCCGCGAGAAGGACTTCACTTTCATCCCCTTCGCGACCAGCATTCGGGCGACGGCGCCACCGAGGAACCCCCCGGCACCGGTCACGAGGGCAGTTTGAGCAGCTGTTTCTCGGCCCATAAAGCAAGTTTCTCCCGAAAGATCTTGGCATTGTGCCGGATGTCCACTGGAAAGCCGTGATGGAACAGGAACGTCTCAACCGGACGGGCGCATTCTACTTGGGCGCCCAGTTGCCGGAGTTCCGCGATAATCCGAGTTCGATCCGACTTGAGCGCTGCCGGCTCGAGCTCGACGCAGAGAACCGGGCGCTGGTTCGGGCGACTCCCGATTCCCACAAGGGCGGTTCGATAGAGGTCCTTGTGCTGATTAAATACCCCCTCCACCATCACGCTGAAGAGCGGGCCTCCGTCTGTTTCGACCCGGTGCGCTTTTCGACCGCAGAACCAGAAACGGCCATTCTCGTCCAGGTAGCCCAGGTCACCCATCCTGTGCCGAATGAAAGAGCCGTCGGGAATCTTCGCGAGACGATTTGCCTCAGTACGTCGGAAGTATTCTGCAGAGACGTTTGGTCCCCAGGCCACCAGTTCGCCGACCTCGCCGGGAGGAACCAACAGCGCGTCGGACCAGCCGTCGATGGCGTCATCGGTAATCTGGACGACCGCCAGATGAACTCCGGGCAGTGCCTTTCCCACACAGACTCCTCGTCCGGCTTCTGTTCCTCCGAGCAAGGATCGTTCCCGGTACGAAATCGAAGTCAGCGGGAGGCCTTCGGTGGCGCCGTACGGCGTGTGAATCTCCGCGGACGGAGACAGCGATCCGGCCAGGCGCCGTGCGATTTCGGGCGACACGGGTGCGCCCGCCGAGAGGACCCTCTTGAGGCCGTGAAGTGCGATCTTCTCACGCTCGATGTGGCGCCCAAGGCGATCGAGAAGCGCCGGGGAGCCGAACATGTGAGTAACCCCGTGATCCTGGAGGGCGCTGATGATTTTGGTGGGATCCACCTGTCCGGGCCGGGTGAAGTCCATTTCCGGGAAGACGGTCGTCATCTGGATAGCAGGATCGTAGAGTGCAAACAGGGGAAAAGTGGCAAGGTCAACCTCTCCCGGCCGAATATCAAATGCGTCCCTGAGTAGCATTGCCTGGGCTGTAAACATGGAATGGGTGAACACCACGCCTTTCGGGGGACCGGTGCTGCCCGAGGTGAACGCGATCGCTGCAGGATCCTCTGGAAGGACCTCCGTCCTGGGAAAAGGGCGGTTCTTCCCGAGTTCGAGGAGATGCTGATAGGTTTGGCAGCCCGGCGGACCAAACCGGCCGACCACGATCCGCCCCGAGAGCGATTTCCGGCCCCAGCCCAGCAGGAGGGAAGCCCAAACGGCAACGGGGATACCAATGAACAGCTCCGGTTCGGCCTCGTCGAGGCACCGGCGCAGGTTGCGCCGGCCGATACCCGGATCAACCAGCACAGGAATCGCACCCATCTTGACAAGAGAGAATGCGATGGTGATCAACTCAGGCCCGGGCGTCACCAACAGGGCGACCCGGCTTCCCTTCCGGGTTCCCAGAGACGCAAGCGCGGACGCAAACCAGTCACTCAGTCGATCCAGCTCGGCATAGGTCAGATTTCCCCCTGGACTGATCAGTGCCGGCCGGTCGGGGCTGTCACTGGCTCGCGATCGGAGATGATCGGCAACCGTGTTCATGGTGCTTTCGGTCAAGCTCTCTCCTGCAGAAACTCCTTGATCAAGGGTATGACGCGGTCTCCGGCGTCCTCGAGCACGTAGTGGCCGGCCTCGGGAAACCGGTGAACCCGGGCCTGCGGAAAGAACTTGATCCAGCGGTCGAGGAACCCGTTGTCGAAAATGAAATCACCCATTCCCCAGCAAATCAGCAGGGGGTGCCCGGACAAGAACCCCAGTCCACGTTCAGTCTCCAGAACAGTCTCAAACGATGGGTGCGTGGAATCGAGCGGTATGTCCTGAACGAACCGAAGCACAGCGATACGGTGCTCCCAGTCGGAATAAGGAGCCAGATAGCCTTCCTTTACTGCCGCGGGCAGCGCTCTTCGCGTGCCGAGTCGGACGGCGGCCATGGAAAATGCGTTTGCCCCGCGGATGAGAAGGGCCGCCAGCCTCGACCGGGTGCAGATGCGAAGTGTCCAGTGAAGTCGTCGCTGCGGAGGGACCCGAAAAGCGGCTGTGTTGAGGACGACAAGACGGGCGACACGCTCGGGATTCCGGACCGCCCATGCGGTCCCAATCAGCCCACCCCAGTCGTGCATGACAAGATCGAAGGGCTCGGTCAGAGCCAGGGAGTCGATAAAACGACCAAGGTCTTCTACCCGGCGGTCCAGGGTGAATGAGTAGTCCTCCTCGCTGGGAACGGACGAAAGCCCGCAGCCGAGATGATCTGGAGCGATCGCCCTGCAGAAAGGACGCAGCTCACGAACCAAGTCCCGGTACATGAAGGACCAGGAGGGGTTACCGTGGAGAAGGAGAACGGGTTTTCCCGAACCCTCGTCCAGGTAGTGCAGGCGATACCTGCCAAGATTGAAGAAGTGGGAACGGAAATTGTAGAGGGAACCAATCCGTTGCGGGATGGCGGAGAGGCTTGCGCTTTCTGGTGGGTACGATTCCGGCATTCCTCGACCGGGCTTCAGTATTCAAATGAGGCCAGCGCGGTCGTCACCCCCGCACTGCCCATTACCAGCAGCACCCGATTTCCCCTGACCAGCTTACCCTCGGCTTCCGCAACAGCGAGCCCAAGTGGAAGCGAAGCGGATACCGTGTTGCCGAAGCGGGCGTGGGTTTCGAACACCCGGCTGGTGTCGAGGCCCATCATCTTGGCGGCCTTCATGGTCGAGGCAACGCTGACAGCGTGCCCGATGATGATGTCGTAAGCCTTTCCCGCAAGTGACTGCGTTTCCCTGAAATGCGCGACGAGCTTGCGAACTGTGAAGGAGAGGAGTTCCGCGGGGGCAGTGAAAAAAGACATCGGTCGCAGGTGTTCCCCGTTGGGGGAGAAATCGCTCGCGTTCGGGAGGGTGATCTTGCACAGGCTATGCTTGTCCCCCCAAGTCTTGAAAGTGAACTCGGAGTCGTCCGCTTCCGTGGACTCAACCAGAGTCGCGGTGGCCGCTTCACCAATCGTGAAGGCTGAGAACGAATTCTCCAGCTCGGCGGCGTTACGGATCTCGAAATTGGCGTATTCTCTGAAGTTGAACTCGCAGTTGAGGATCATCACCAGCTTGTACATCTTCTGCGCGAGGAAGCTGCGTGCGATCGAGAGGCTTCGAATCCAGCTCGCACAGGCATCGAGAACGTCAAAACAGGTCGCCGAAGTGAGCCCCAACTCACTCTGAAACAAGTTGGCCGTTGCCGGCTCGACCCATCCCCGGCCGACGCCCGCGTAGATCAGCAGGTCCACGTCTTCCGGCTTCTTTCCGGCCTTCTCCAGGGCGGACTGACCGGCCTGGATAGCAAACTCCAGTGCCTTCTCGCCGTTGTTTCGATGAAACCGGTATTGGGTGCCGGACATGCTGAAGAATCGCCAGATCATCTCCTCGAATTCGGCGCTCTCCTTCGGGGAGAGGTGCTCGCTGTTGCGTTCGAGGATCTCGGCAACCAGCTCTTCGTTGCCTACTCGCTTGCTAGGGAGAGCGTAACCAATACTCAGAATCTTCATCGATCAAGTTCCTGTCGCCAACACCCGGACATAGCCAGTCCCGTTCCTCTCAGAACAACGCCGATTTTGTGGGCATTTACACTCTGAACCGGGTAATCGACAATTTGCCACCGGAAGATTACCAAGAGTACCCAGTCGTGATCAAACACGAAGCTTAACATCATTTCCCTGCCCGGGTTGAGAAGTTCTGGAATTTGCACAAATGATCAATTCGAACTGGAAGCATTTGCCTAGGAGAGGCCAAATAACGACCGGTCGAAGAGGAGAGTTCGGAGACGGAGCACCGGCCTGGTCGGATTTCAGAAGCGTTCCAGACTCTTTACAACTGAGAGGGCAAGGTAAAGAATTGGCATTAGTTGTCCACATTTGTTTTCCAGTCCCATACAATATTGGGCAGAGGAACAGTCATCTGCCAGGGGTCTGGAAGGAGGGTTCCCATGAAGGTGAAACTGGCACTTATCTTCGCCACTTCAATTTCCCTAATTGGCTGCGGAAGCAAAGTCGAGTCGCTCTATCTCCCGGACGGTGATCCCGATGCCGGGAAGGTCGTTTTTACCGAGATGCAGTGCAACGGCTGCCACGAGGTTAAAGGTTCCGAATACCCGGCTCCCACCACGATCACACCCACCTATGTTGCCTTGGGTGCAACCGGGAAGACTCACGCCAGGACTTATCTGGTTGAGTCGATTATCGCGCCCTCTCACCAGTTCGCGACGCCGGAGCCGCCACCGGGCATAACGGTTGGCGACGAGGTCGTAATGAGCGGGAGGGGGTCGCGTATGTCCAACTACGGTGATCGCCTGACGGTGAACCAGTTGCTGGATTTGACGGCCTACCTTGAGCAAATGGAGTCGTCGGCAGCACCCCAATGAGTCGTGCCCTGGGCGGCCTGTCAAACTGATCGGGGCACGCCCGGCACAGGAAAGGATTGAGACTTGTCCGAAGTCAACGAGACAATCGGCCGTTTTGCGGAAAAACGGGCCGAGTTCCCCGCTCTGAACCGTACCTTGGGCGGAGTCCCGCTGGCCTATTTTGATGGTCCGGGGGGGAGCCAGGTCCCACGATCCGTGATCCAGGCAGTGAGCCGTTATTACGAAACCTGCAACGCCAATACCCATGGGGCCTTCATTACCAGCAAGGAATCGGACCAGATAATCGAGCAGGCGCGGCTGGCGAGTGCCGAGTTACTCAATGCATCCGGGCCGGAGGCTATTTCATTTGGCGCCAACATGACGACCCTGGCCTTTTCTCTGAGTCGGGCCTTCGCCCGCCGGTTCCAGCCGGGGGACGAGATCCTGATCACTCAACTCGATCACGAGGCCAACCGGGGGCCCTGGCTGACCTTGCGCGAGCACGGCATGATCGTGCGTGAGGTCCGGATGACGGAGCAGGGAGTTCTGGACTACGGGGACTTCGATGCCAAGCTCAATGAGCACACCCGACTGGTTGCGGTGGGCTGGGCTTCAAACGCTTTGGGGACAGTCAACGACCTGAGCTACATCCGCCGCCGGAGTTGGGAAGTGGGCGCCTTCTTGCTGGTCGATGCCGTCCACTATGCTCCCCACTTTCCCATCGACTTCCAGGCCCAGGGTTTCGATTTTCTGCTCTGTTCGGCGTACAAATTCTATGGGCCTCATGTAGGGATCCTCTGCTCCCGCGCCAATCTCCTCGGTCAATTGGATACCGATCGCCTCAGGACCCAGGAGTACTCGGCGCCTTACCGAATCGAAACCGGCACATTGAACCATGCAGCGATCGCCGGGGCCGCCGCCGCGATCGATTTCATCGCCGATCTGGGCGAGGGTCCGGATCGACGGACCAGGATCGTCTCGGCGATGGAACGGGTTGAGCGGCACGAGCATGCCCTGGCGGAGGGATTCCACCAGAGCCTGTGCGAGCTTCCGGGCGTACAGCTGTACGGTCCGGATTTCACTTCTCCGCGCCGGGCACCTACGGTTTCTCTTCGAATCGCCGGGAAGACCCCGGCCGAGGTTGCAGATCATCTTGCCCGCAAGGGGCTCCTGGTCTGGGACGGCGATTTCTATGCGACGCGCGCGGTTGAATTGCTTGGTCTGGCAGACTCGGGCGGTCTCGTTCGGGTGGGGATGTCTCTCTACAACACGGGTGAAGAAGTTGAGCGCCTCGTGGACGGGGTCAGAGAGCTGGTTTAAGGAGTGCGTCAATGACCGATTATCGGATTGAGCGAGATTCCATGGGAGAGATCCGCGTTCCTGCAAAGGCCTATTACGGAGCGCAAACCCAGCGAGCTGTTCTCAACTTCCCGGTCAGCGGAATTCGATTCTCTCGACCCTTTATTCGAGCCCTCGGGCTCGTCAAGAAAGCTGCAGCTGAGACGAATCGTGAATTGGGTCTACTGAGTCCAGAGGTCGCCGATGCTATCGAATCAGCAGCCGATGATGTGATCGAAGGGAAGATGGACCGGGAGTTCGTGGTGGATATTTTCCAGACCGGATCCGGAACGTCCACCAACATGAACGCAAATGAGGTGATTGCAAATCGAGCAATAGAGATCAGGGGAGGGCGTTTGGGAAGTCGTGAGATCCACCCGAATGACCACGTGAATCTGGGCCAGTCGAGCAATGATGTCATTCCCACAGCCTTGCATATCGCCGCGATGGTAGAAATCGATGGATTGCTTCTACCGGCGATCCAGGAACTCCAGGAAGCTTTGGCTGAGAAATCACGGGAGTTCGACCAGATTGTCAAAATTGGTCGAACCCACCTGCAGGATGCGGTGCCAGTGCGGTTGGGACAGGAATTCTCCGGATACGAATCAATGATGGCCCACTCAGTTCGGCGTATCCGAGGCGCCCGAGGCCATCTCACTGAACTGGCAATTGGCGGTACCGCAGTTGGGACGGGCTTGAACTGTCCCGAAGGCTTTCCTGAAAGGGTTGTGACCAAGATCTCGGATTGGACGGGCATCGAATTCCGCGAGGCGGACAATCGATTTGAATCGCTGGCGGCCCGGGATGCTGCGGTCGAGGCGAGTGGGATGTTAAAGACCCTGGCGGTCAGCCTTCTCAAGATCGCCAACGATCTGCGCTGGCTTGGTTCAGGCCCTCGATGCGGAATTGGTGAGCTTCGACTTCCCCCCACGCAGCCGGGAAGCTCCATCATGCCCGGAAAGGTGAATCCCGTAATTGCCGAGTCGGCCGCCATGGTGGCCGCCCAGGTCATCGGATGTGATGCCGCAGTGACTATCGGAGGACAATCCGGAAACTTCGAGTTGAACGTGATGATTCCGGTGATTGCGCATAACCTGCTCCAATCGATCAAGCTTCTTTCAAACGCCTCTTCGATCTTGGCCGAAAAGTGTATCCGCGGGTTGCAGGCGGACTTCGACCGTACTCGTGAACTCGTCGAAAGGTCGCTGGCGCTGGTCACGGCGCTGGTTCCCCAGATTGGGTACGATCAGGCAGCCGAGATTGCCAAAGAAGCTTATCGCAGCGGGAACACGATCCGCGAGATCTGTCTCGCCAGAGGAATGCTGAGCGAGGGAGAATTGGACGACATCCTGGATGTCCGGCACATGACCGGAGAATGATCAAGTGCGCGGCCCGTCATTGAGGGCAATTCCATGGACAAAGGGCTTGACGAGTTTCCCCACCGTTCGGGTCAGTAAAGAAGCTTCGGCGAAGGGGTCGAAATAGTCGATTTCGCGGAGGGTCAGCCCGGAACTCTGCATGATTTTAACCGTTTCCCGGTTAGGATGGCAGCCACAGCCAACAAGTGACCAAAAAGGTTGAAGACGGTCTTGCCAGACACCACCTCGGCCGTTCCGCCGAACGTGCTCAATGAAGAGGAATTTGCCCCCCGGAACCAAAACCCGGCGGATCTCCAGACAGGCCGCCATAGGGTCCGGGACGGTACAGAGCACAAGGGTAGCGACGACTGTGTCAAAACTGTTGGAAGGAACCGGGAGTCGTTCCGCCGTACATCCGATCAGTGGGAGCCCGTCCAGGATCAGTCCGGGATACTTTGACCGCATTACCGAACGCATGGCGGCATCCGGTTCCGTCAACAGGCGCTTGCCCTTTTCTCGAGCGATCAGGGGGACGTTGACACCGGTACCGGAACCAAGCTCCAGAATCCGTCCGGAGAGGTTCTTCAGGAGCCGGTTCCGAATCGGCACCAGTGAGCGCCGCTCAATCCCGCTCATGAACCCGTCATAGTGATTAGCAAAGTGAGAGTGCCAGGATTTTGACATACGGGGATGGAGCCCAAACAGCGACTTTAGCCAACCACGGCGGTCAAGGCGTTCTGGTGAATCCGGTTGGCCTCATCTCCAAAAAGAACCAACCGGACCAATTCCACCCGGGAAAGTTCGGCGGCCATGCCCTTGATCGTCGAAAAGGCGACTTCTGCAGCCTCCCGCATCGGATAGCCGAAAACCCCTGTGGAAATAGAGGGGAAGGCGATCGACTTGACTCCACGTTCGTCGGCCAGGTGGAGAGCGTTCCGATAACAGTCAGCCAGCAACTCGGCAGCTGGTTCGTCCTGGCCGTAAACGGGACCGAGGCAGTGGATCACGTGTTGATTGGGCAACTCATACGCACCGGTAATAACGGCTTGACCCGGTCGAATCGGAGCCAGGGGGCGGCACTCCTCGTCCAATTTCGGGCCGGCCGCTCGATGGATCGCTCCGGCTACCCCCCCGCCGGGCCTGAGTGCACCGTTTGCTGCATTCACAATACACTCCACGTCCGGTTGGCGAGTAATGTCCCCTTCGATGACTTCCACCACAATGTTCCCAACTTTTGACCTCATAGTTTAATGGTAACCGAAACATTGCCGCCAATAATGAGCCAGAGGAGGCAGGCCCCTGTCGTTGAACCGGTAGCAGTGTAAACTGGTGGAAAGAGGGCGTTCACGGCATTGCGTAATTCTCTCCATTCTCAAACCAACAGCATCATTCTCCGGGTGGCGTATTGAAGAAGAGCGAAACGGCTAAGGACAAAGACAAGGAACAGCACGAACGCAAAAGGTTGGCCCTCCTCTCTCTCAGTGCTCTAGGCGTTGTTTACGGCGATATCGGAACCAGCCCTCTCTATGCATTGCGGGAGTGTTTTCACGGCGAGCACTCCGTCGCAGCGAATCCGGCGAACATACTGGGGGTACTTTCCCTGATTTTCTGGGCCTTGATCCTGGTCATCTCACTGAAATACCTGGTGCTGATTCTCCGGGCAGACAATCATGGGGAAGGTGGCATTCTCGCGTTGATGGAGCTGGTAGTTCCCTCGAAGGGGCGGAGCCGGACAGCGGTTATTGCAGTTGGTCTTTTCGGCGCCGCTCTGCTGTACGGAGACGGGACCATTACTCCGGCAATCTCAGTGTTGAGTGCCGTGGAAGGTCTCCAGGTGGCCACCAAGGTTTTCGACCCATACATCATTCCGATCACCCTGGCGATCCTGCTGGCGCTGTTCTCTTTTCAGTATCGGGGAACTGAAAAAGTGGGACTCCTGTTTGGCCCGGTCATGGCTGTCTGGTTCAGCGTGATTGCGGCTACCGGCGTGACCGGGGTGATCCGGAATCCGCAGGTAATGGCAGCGGTGAATCCTTTGCACGCGGTGGATTTCTTCTCCCGGCAAGGGCAGGAGTCGCTGTTTATCCTGGGAGCAGTGTTTCTGGTGGTTACAGGAGGCGAAGCGCTCTATGCCGACATCGGCCATTTCGGGCGATCTCCGATCCGGCTGTCGTGGTTTGCGGTCGTTTTACCCTGCCTGATGCTCAATTACTTCGGGCAGGGAGGGCTGCTTCTCGCAAGCGGTCCGGCTGCCGAAAATCCTTTTTACCACCTGGTGCCCGGCTGGGGGCTCTATCCGATGGTCGGCCTGGCCACCATCGCCACTGTGATCGCGTCTCAGGCCATCATTTCCGGCGTGTTTTCCTTGACCTTTCAGGCACTGCAGCTCGGATACCTTCCTCGGCTGCAAGTTCTCCACACGTCTTCTGAGAAGCGGGGACAAGTCTTCATCCCGCGAGTCAACTGGATCCTGTTCCTGGCAACCGCAGCCGTCGTAATAGGGTTTAAAACATCAAGCAATCTGGCGGCGGCCTACGGAGTTGCAGTGGCAACCACGATGGTGATCACCACAATGCTGGGCTATGTCGCCATGACGCGAATCTGGAACTGGAACTGGTTCGTGGCTGCTTTGGTCGCCGGGGTTTTCCTCGTCATCGATCTGCTCTTCTTCAGCGCAAATCTCCTCAAGGTAGAGCAGGGAGGCTGGTATCCGCTCTGCCTTGCCGCTGCTCGTCTACCTGGTCATGACAACCTGGAGGAAAGGTCAGGACAGCCTGGCGAAAGGTATCTCTGATCACGTCAAACCGCTAAAGACCTTTGTTGAGGATTTCGATTTTAGAACCGTAACTCGGGTGTCGGGTTCAGCGATTTACTTGACCGCAACCCCGCTGACGACCTCATCGGCGTTTGTCCACAACCTTCTGCATAATAAAACCGTTCACAAGAACGTCTTCTTCGTCTCAATCGGATTCAAGAACACGCCCTATGTGAGCGCCGATGAGAGGCTGAAAATCGAAGAGCTGCCAAAGGGCTTCTTCCGCGTTCTCGTCCGGTATGGCTTCATGGATAGGGCTGATCTGAGCGCGATCATCCGAATCCTTCGAAACCGGGATTTCGATATTGATCTGGACGATACGACGATTTTCGTCAGCCGCGAAACGCCAATCCTGAAAGGTTCAGGACGGCTTCGGCTGAGGGACCGCTTGTTTATCCTGATGCTCCGCAATGCTGAACCGATAACCCGCTACTTCAACCTGCCGGTCGAGAAAGTCTTCGAAGTCGGAGTTCAGCTCAAAATCTAATCTGGACGCCTGCGCATGGAAATCAGCTTCACTGCCGATCCAGGCTACAAGAAAGGTCAGCACAAACGGGAGCACCCTCTCGAATGCACCTTTCCAGGGAAGTGCTGCCGGCATGACCAGGAAGGCCCCGACGCTGAATCCGAACCCGATGAGCAGGCCGGCGATTCGGTAACCCGGCCGGATCTGGTTCCGGTACACCAGCACCAGAAGAATCGGACCAAATGCCGAACCCATCGCAGCCCAGGCAAACAGCACCCGGGAAAAGATCTGTTGAGAACCGACCAAGGCTCCTCCCACCGCAATGGTGCTGAGGGTGAGAACCACGAGCCGCGACCAGGTGAGCGGGGAAAGCCTGCGAATCTTTTCGAGCCCCAGGTCGTGGGTGACTGTCGATGAAGCGACCAGAAGTTGGCTATCTGCTGTCGACATAATGGCGGAGAGGACGGCAGCCAGCATGATACCTGACATAACCGGGGGGAAGAGCGAGTTTGTCAGTCCGATGAATATGATCTCCGGATCAGAAAGATTGGGGAGGAGGATACGGCCGCACAAGCCCACTGTCAGCATGCCGGCATACACGACTACGGCCCAACTAATGGCGATGAAACGGGCCTTCTCCAGCGAGCCCGGTTTTTCCGAGAGGGCCATGAAACGGTTGACGACGTGAGGCTGGCCCGGGTAACCAAGCCCGATTCCCAGCAGGCCCAGGACGAACCCGATGGCACTGGGCCAGGCCATGTCGCGAAACAGGTTGAAGAACGAGGGATCGTTGATGGCCCGGATGCCGTCCAGGAAACCGGACCAGCCGCCGACCGCGTGGAGGGCGGCGGCTGGAAGGACGATCGAGGTAGCCGCCATGAGCAATCCCTGGAGCGTGTCCGTGACACTGACCGCCCAAAAGCCGCCCATCAGGGTATAGAAGACGACGATCAGTGAACCCAGCAGGATGCTCTCGGGCATGGAAAGGCCGAATGTCTCGCTGAAGGTTTTCCCCGCTCCTTGGAACTGGGAAGAAATGTAAGTTCCAAGAGAAGCGAGGACGATCAGGGAAGAGATGACGTTGATGGCGGAGTGTCCGGACGAGCCGGGCTTCCCGGCAAGAACATCTGTGACGGTAAGGGCGTCTTCCTCAACCGAGTACTTTCGGAGGGGACGGGCCAGCAGCAGCCAGTTCAAGAGGAATCCTCCGACACAGGAGGGAAACAGCCAGAGGGCCGAGAAACCCCAGGCGTAAGCGGCCCCGCTGACTCCTAGCAGGGTCCAGGCCGAAGAAGAACTTGCCGACGCGCTGATTGCCGCGACCAGTGGGCCCAGGCGACGACCGCCAAGATAGAAATCGAGATTGTCATGAGTCTTCCCGCGGCAGACCAGGCCGATCGCAAGGAGGCTGACCTGGTAGACAAGCAGTGTCAGAAGAACGGCAATTTCTCGAGAACTCAAATCCAACGGTGACTCCTGAGTCGGGCATGCGGCCGTGGGTTATAGAGGGTAGATATTCTCCCTCCGGTCGGTCAAGAAATGTTGCTGAGCCGGGGAGTCAGCAATCCGCCCGAAATCGATATCGGCATAGAGCAGCACCTCCCGGTCTTCCGGGGCCTGGCAGAGGATCTGGCCGGCAGGGTCCGTGCAGAATGATTTCCCGGCAAAACGAAGCACGCCTTCGTCTCCGACCCGGTTGGCCAGAGCACAGAAGTAGCCGTTCTGCATTGAGGCGACCTGGAGCTCTGCTTCGAACAGGCCTGGGGGCCACTCATTGGCAGCCCCGGCCTGGGGGATCAAGACCAACTGGGCCCCCTTGAGAGCAAGCGCGCGCATGTATTCCGGGAAATGACGATCGTAGCAGATCGCGACGCCGATCCTTCCCACTCCCAGGTCGTAGACCGGCGCCCCCAGGTCCCCTGGGTGATAGTAATCGCGCTCGTGGAAACCCGGACCATCCATGATGTGAACCATACGGGTCACTCCCTTGAGCTCTCCATTCGAGTCGATCACGGCGGAAGTGTCGAAGTAGCGGTCGCCGGCCCGCTCGTACAGGTTGATCACCACCGCGGTTCCCGTCCTGTGGGCCGCCTCGGCAAAGCGGTCGGTCGTGGGACCGGGAATAGTTTCGGAGGTGACATTCGGCCGCGGCTGTTCGACGCCGGCTTGGAAAGAAACGCTGGAAGGAGAGTTCGGGAAAGAGCACGAGGTGACTTCCGTGGTCGGCAGCCTCCAGGAAACGGCCCAATGCCCTCTCTACGTTTTCCGTGTGGTCTTCCGTGGTGGATTGCTGAACCAGGGCGATCTTCATGTCTCGACATCCTTGCACACCCGGGGTATCTCGAGCCAGTACCGACGTGTCTCTGTTGGTGTTGGCGGGGAATCTGCCCGGCTGCGAGTCCGATCACTCCGGATTCGAGCGGGGGATTTTCAATCCTCGCTGCGAAGGACCTCGAGCGGGGGATGGGTGAAAATCCCGCGGCTGTTGCTCAGTCCGACGACAATCGTGAGAGCGGTGACCACCAGGAACGCTCCCACAATAACGTCTGGCGCCGGGATAAAAGTGGTTTTGAAGACGAAGGTGGCGATTGCCCAGGATGCGAGCAGGGAAAGAAGTACGCCGGTCGTGGCGGAGAACAGCCCGAGGAAGAGGTACTCCGTCACGAAAATGGTCCGCAGTTGACGACGGGAAGCGCCGAGCGTTCGTAACAGGACACTTTCCCGCATGCGCTGGTAACGTCCGGAGACAATCGCGCCAATCATCACCAGGAAGCCGGTGGCGACCGAGAAAAATGCCATGAACCGGATTACGAACGAGAGTCGGTTCAGGACGGAATCGATAGTCTCCAGAACCAGGGACAAGTCAATCGCAGAGACATTGGGAAAATCCTGGACCAGGGCACGTTGGAACCGGGCCGACTGAGCCTTACTCTCAGTTCTCGTAATTATCACGTGAAACTGGGGAGCATCCTCCAGCACTCCGGTTGGGAAAAGGACGAAGAAATTGGGTTGAAAAGTGCGCCACTCAACCGATCGGATGCTCCCAACCTCTACCTCGACCGGGACGCCCTGAACGTCGAAGACGAGGTGATCTCCGATCTGTGCTTTGAGATCGTCGGCGATACGCTGTTCCAGAGAAACCTGAACTCCGGATCCAGGCGGGCCTGGAAAGGAACCTTTAACGAGGGTTTCGGCTTCCGTGAGGTGATCTCGATAGGTACAACGATACTCCCTGGTCAACGCCCACCTCCTGTGTTGCCATTCGGGTGCATCCCTCAGCTGTTCGACCGGGGTCCCGTTGATTGCGCTGAGACGCATCGTCACGACCGGAACCTCGTCCTGGACCACAAGTTGATTCTCCTCGAGCAACTGGACGACACCTGCCAACTGATCCGACTGGATGTCAAACAGCACCAGGTTGGGGCGGGTTCCCGAACCCACCGACTCCACTTCCTGGAGCAGGCTGGTCTGGGTTAGGTACAGCGTAGTAATGAAGAAGGTGCCAAGGCCGACTGAGAGAATCAGGACCACGGTTTGATTGTGGGGACGAAAGAGGTTGGCCAGTCCCTGGCGCAATTCGTAGCGCCAGCTTGTCGGGAAAAAGCGCCGGGTCAGGAACATGATCGATTTGGCAACCCCAAACAACAAACCGAAAACCACAAGCAGGCCTCCGAAGAAGCCCAACCCGATGACCCAGGTGCTCGAGTTCCACAACGAGAAGGCCAGCAGCGCAGCCAGGACCACGCCGGTCAGCAGCCAGACGAGAGGATCTCGTCGCGGCCGAAAGGCAGCCTCGACATCGGAGCGAAGCGTCAGGAGAGGGGAGATCCGCCGGATCGGGGCCAGCGGAATCAAGGTGAAGAGTAGCGATGCCGAGAGACCAACGAAGAAGCCTTCGAAAATGGCACGAGCCGAGACGCTCTGGTCAAATTCGAAGGGGAGAAATCCCCCCAGCACGGATGGAAGGAGACGCTGGGCCATGACCCCGAGAAAGACCCCGACAAGCGCTCCAACCAGTCCGAGGAGTGCCGCCTGAACCAGGTAGACTGAGAAACTCTGCCTGGGGAAGCTCCGACACACCGCAGGATTGCGATGGTCGGCATCCGCTGACGGACGTACAGATGAATCGAGCTGGCTACCCCGATTCCGCCCAGAACCAGGGCGATGAATCCGACCAGGCTCAAGAACCGGTTGAGGTTCGTCAGTTCACGCTGAAAATCCTCCTTGCGTTCTTCGACCGTGTCGGCGGAAAGATTCAATGCACGCAGCCTGTCTTTGAGGGATTCAACGAGCTTGTCGGGGTTTTGCCCCGGGCTCAGCTTGAAGAAGATTCGGTAGTGCACCCGGCTACCGGTCTGGACCAGGCCGGTTTCATCCAGGAGCTGTCCGGGAATGAAGATCCGGGGGGCGAGGTCGGAAGCTACGGCCGAGTCGCCGGGAATCTCAAGGAGTTTGCCGACAATTTTGAAGGTGGCGTTGCCCAGCTTTAGGGGGTCTCCTACCTGGACCCTGAACTGGAGCATCAGCGTTTCATCGACAAGGGCCGACCGGCCGTTCTGGTAGACCGCTGCGGCATCGGGCGGATCGGTTCCGAGGGTTCCGTAAAACGGGAACGGGCCTGAAATTGCGCGCACCTGGACCAGACGGGTCGCGTTCTGCCGGGGGAAGAGCGCCATCGATGCGAAATCGACCTGGCGGGCCTGTCGCCCTCCAATCTCCGTGAAAAGCTTTTCGTCCTCGGGATCAAACGGGAGGTTGCTGCGCAGCACAAGGTCGGCCCCGAGCAGGACCTTGGCCTGGTCTTCCACGGCGGCCAGGAGATTCTCACCGAACGATCGGATTGAAACGAGGGCGGCTACGCCCATGACGATAGCGGACGTGTAAAGCAGCAGGCGCTGCCAGCTGTGGCGGCCGTCCCGCCAGGCCATCAGGAGGACCCAGGGGATCTTCACGTAGTCACCGACGCCTGCCCGAGCGCAGAACTGCGGTCTTCGAGAATTCGACCGCCTCTCAGGGAAATGATTCGATTTGTCCGGCTAGCCAGCTCCAGGTTGTGAGTGACGAGAATGAGCGTCGTTCCATATTCCCGGTTGAGTTGGAAAATGAGTTCCTCAACCGTGGCCGCGGTTGCGGAATCCAGGTTTCCGGTGGGCTCATCCGCAAACAGCACTTTGGGGCGATTTACGAAGGCTCTCGCCAGCGCAACCCGCTGCTGCTCACCTCCGGAGAGTTGAGTCGGATAGTGATCGAGGCGGTCCTCCAACCCGACCTGGGACAGCATTTGCCGGGCCCGTCCCCGCACGCCGGAGTCCCCTCTCAATTCGGCGGGGACCATGACGTTTTCCAGGGCTGTCAGGGTTGGGATGAGCTGAAACGACTGGAAAACAAACCCTAGGTTCCGACTGCGGAACACAGCCAGTTCCTCTTCCGAGAGTGGCCCGAGTTCCCGGCCTCCGAGAACAACCTTTCCCCTTGTCGGGCGGTCCAATCCGGCGCAGAGCCCGAGTAGAGTGGTCTTTCCACTGCCCGACGGGCCGACGATGGAGCACGTTGAGGCCTCCGGGATTTCGAACGAGATATCGCTCAGGACCGAGAGGAGACGCCCTCCGCTGGAGTAATCCTTGCCGACTTCCTCAACCTTGAGTACGTGTTGTTTCATCACTATCAGCAGTAAGCCGCTCCGAACGTTTATATCGTACTATGCTAGGTGAGGCAGCAATGTTCAGAACGTCAATAACTTGGATGGTCGCTGCACTTTGCTCGATAGGCTGTTTCGGGGCGGCCCAGTCGGAGACCATATTGTTTTTGGGAGACAGCCTGACGGCCGGCTACGGGCTTGATCCTGCATTGGCCTTTCCGGCCCTGATTCAGAAGAAGATCGACGAGGCAGGGCTCCCCTATAAGGTCGTTAACGCTGGTGTCAGTGGCGACACCTCCGCAGGTGGTGTGCGAAGAATTGACTGGCTGCTGAAAAGACCAGTCGATGTACTTTTCCTCGAACTGGGTGCTAATGACGGTTTGAGGGGTATCCCCCTCGACTCCACCGAGAAGAATCTCCAGTCCATCATTGACAGGACCCGGGAGTCCTATCCGGATTGCAGGATCATGATTGCAGGGATGATGGTGCCTCCGAACCTTGGCCCCGACTACACGGCCAGATTCCAGGGGATTTTCAAGGAACTGGCGGAGAAGAACCATGCTGTCTTGATGCCCTTTCTCCTGGAAGGAGTCGCCGGGCGGCCTGCGCTGAACCTTCCCGACGGAATCCATCCGACAGAAGAGGGCCACCGGATCGTCGCCAGGAACGTTTGGAAGTGGTTGGCGCCCATCCTTAGGGGTGGAAAATAGGTGGACCTTGCGCCTTTGCCCAAAGTCGTGGCTATTTCACTTCACAAATGGTTGATATGCGTGGAAGAATCTAGGATCAATATGAACGTTGTTGCCGGGCCGTCGCGCGTCATTCCGGGGGCAGAGGCCTAATATGCCGTTGTCGGACGAGACAAAGCGTAATCAGTTGACCAAGATGCTGGTCGAGAAATCGGCGACCGCGATGATGCTGGTTGGCGGGACCGGCACGATCTACTTCGCCAATCCCGCGGCGAGCGCTTTGCTCGGGTTCAACGAAGCTGAATTGACGGGTAAGTCAATCATCGATTTTATGCCCCGAAACGACGCTCTGCAGTTTTCCGAATACTGGGAGCGACTGAGGCAGAGCACCCAACTGGTGGAGCCGGTCGAGTTCGTCCACCGGGATGGCAGTCTTCTGCCGGTTGAGATCAGTGCGAACCTGGTCGTTTCCGACGGATTTGAAATCAGTTGCTCGTATGTCCGGGACTTGCGCGAGGAGAAGAATCTCCAGGCCCAGTTGCTGCAGGCGCAGAAACTGGAAGCCGTCGGTCGCCTGGCCGGAGGTATCGCACATGATTTCAACAACCTGTTGACGATCATTGGTGGCTATACCGATGTTCTGCTGGACCGTGAAGAAGTGACTGGGCTTGACCGGGTTGCCCTTTCCGAGATCCGGGCTGCGACTGATCGGGCGACCGACCTGACCCGCCAGTTGCTGACCTTCAGCCGGAAACAGATGGTCAAGCCTCAGGTGTTCGATCTCAACCGGGTGGTTGGAAATATGGACCGGATGATTCGCCGGTTGATCGGGGAGGATATTCAACTGAGTACGATGCTGAGTTCCGACCTGAGTCCTGTAATGGCCGACCTGGCGCAGATTGAACAAGTCATCATGAATCTCTGCGTGAATGCCCGGGATGCCATGCCGGAGGGGGGAAATCTGACGCTGGAAACCAACGAACTGGATGTCGATTCGGAATACGCATCCCACAAGCCGGGGGTTACACCTGGACGATACGTAATGTTGGGCGTCAGTGACACCGGGATCGGCATGGACCGAGATACGCAGAGCCGTATATTCGAACCGTTTTTCACCACCAAGAGCCGCGACAAGGGAACCGGGCTGGGTTTGTCGACGGTATACGGAATCGTCAAACGGGCCAACGGCAACGTATGGGTTTACAGCGAACCCGGTCAGGGAACCACCTTCAAGGTCTACCTGCCGAGCGCCGGCGAAGTGGACCTGGGCACCGAAGAGTCTCCTGTCAAAATCAGCCAGCTCGGCGGTGCTGAAACCATTCTCGTCGTCGAAGACGATGCCCACGTTCGAGGCCTCGTGGTTCACGAACTGGTTGCACTCGGTTACGAGGTTCTTGAGGCGGCGACGCCGGAAGACGCGATGGTCTTGAGCCGAAGCCACAGTGGCGATATCGATCTCCTGCTCACCGATGTGGTCCTGCCTTCGGTCAGCGGGAAGATCGTCGCAGAGGAAGTCAGCCGGGATCGGCCCGGCATCCACGTCCTCTTCATGTCGGGCTACACCGACAGCGCCATCGCTCAGCACGGCGTTCTCGAAGAGGGCGTCAATTTCATCCAGAAGCCATTTACCCGGCTGGCTCTTGCCTCCAGAGTTCGCGAAATTCTCTCGAGCGGCGCGTAAGACACTCCCCGCAGGTCGGCTGGAGAGTGAACTCCTTCAGAAAATCCTGGAACCTTTTCATTTTGCAGTGGTCTAAAATAGGGAGAAGATCGGTTTCCAAGCGCCCACGGAGGATGAGGCTGATTCTATGGAGAGCCTGACTCGTTCCATCACCTCCGATTCAACTTTCGAGGCCGCGGACCAGTTCTTGGAGCGGCTTAGAGAAGGAGATGAATCTGTCTTCCTGGAGGTATTCCGCCTCTACAAGGATATGGTTTATACCCTCTCTTTGAAGCTGTTGGTGGACAAGTCCGAGTCGATGGATGTCACCCAGGAGGTCTTTATCTCGCTCCTTCGCAACGCGAGTGGCTTTCGAGGTGACTGCTGCATCAAGACATGGCTTTACCGGGTGACAGTCAATCAGATTGCGAACCGGAACCGGTGGTGGAAAAGGTGCTGGAGAAGCCAGACGGTGTCGTTGTCGGTCCCGGTCTCAGCTGACGATCCGCGTCCCCTGGAAGTGGAAGGACGGTCCCCGTCGCCGGCCAGGAATATCTTAAACAGCGAATTGCGTGGCGCTCTGGAGCAAGGTCTTCGAAAACTGCCCTTCGAGCAGCGTGTTGCGATTGTACTTCGGGATGTTGAAGGATTGACGTACGAGGAGATCGCTGAGGTGACCGGTGTCAACCTGGGCACCGTCAAATCCCGGATTGGTCGGGCGCGCGAGCAACTCAGGGAGATGCTGAGAGTCTTCCAGGGAGGTGAAGACCTATGAGGTGCAATACATTTCGCCTCCAGATCCATGAGTTTCTGGATGAACGATTGCCGGGCCAGGAGGTCAACGCGATGGAGACGCATCTGCTCCATTGTGCCCGATGCGCCAAATTTCATCGTGAGTTTGCTGTGGTGCGGCAACTGCTGGCCCAACGGGCGCATTTCCCCGTTTCCGCCGCCCGGACGATGCTTGCCTCAATTCGCGGAAGCCGAGTCGGGTGGTTGCAGCAGGCCTGGAGCGGCCTGGCAGGCAGTTGGCAGCACCGCAGCGATTGGGACTGGAGCGTCCTCCTTTCCCGGGCGGCAGCGACTCCTTTCGCGCTGGTGCTGTTTCTGTTCGTTTTATTCCAGTTCGTCCCGGCGAGGACCGAATCGTTGTCGTTCGTCCTGATCCCGGTGTCCTCGACGAATAGTCCGATCCACGCGATTGTGAGTGTACAGGCGCGGGGAGACCGGCGCGAACTGCGGGAATTGATGAACACGGCCTGGAAGTTGCCCTACGAGGACTCGCTCTCGCTGGTCGCCGAGGTGCACTCCGAGGGCAAGGTTGAGATCGACAGCGTCCTGGAGTATCCCAAAAGCCCGGCGCTGCTCAATGCCGTCCATGCGACGTTGCGCGCCAGTCTGTTGGACAGCGGGCACAGCGGCCCCAATCGCCTGCTCATTTTTTCCTTCCAGAAGATCGACGTCTACGAGGACGAGCGGGGGCTGTGACCCCGTTCGTTTTACTGGCCCTGCAAGGAAGTTGCAGAAACACCCAGGTTCCCGGTCGTATCCGAAGCCCGTACCGTCAGCGTCTTGCTGTTGGCGGGAAGGTTCGCGATCTTGAAACTGAAATGCTCCTCCGGGCTGTCACAGATCCCTTCCTCCGGGTAGACGACCTGCCAGTCCCCGCCGTCGATGGAGTACTCCACCTGGTAGAGGTAGCTTGCCGGACTGCGGACGCTAAACGTGACCTGGGCTTCTTTTCCCTGGACCTGGACCGGTTGCCACTCGATGACCGGTACCGAGTTGGAAATCTCGAACGGTTTGCTGACGAGTTCTGACTGGAGTGAGTCAGACGCCGCGTTGCTGAGCCGGTCCGAGGCAACGACCTTGGCGACATAAGTTCCGTCCGGGAAACTGGCTCCATCCAGCGTGAATTCCTCGCTGTCGAGGTCTTTCGCGACCGGGGTCCAGGCGTCCTGGTCCACCCGCTTCAGGAGAACCGAGTAGGAAAGAACGTCATCGTTCGTGTCGCTGGCTTTCCATTTGAAGCTCCGGGCGCCGGGAATGAATACCTTTCGGCTGGGAGCCGTCATCTTGGGAGTCTCCAGGTCCCGAATCGCCGGAGGCAGGGTGCGGGCGTGGGCCCCGTCAGGTCCGCCTGGGGCGACTCCCCCCGATGGGTTGGTTGGAGTCTTAAGGAGAGCGACGCCCGGGGACAGGACGGTCAGTTCCGAGACCTGCGGCGCAACATTTCGCTGCTGATAAGTCACCGTCACGAGATCGACACCGTTCTGATCAGATAGCAGGGCCGTCGTTCGGGCGCCGGGCTCAAACTCGATCTTCCACTGAAAATACCGGGCGGACTCAGCTTTGATCGCGCTCCCGGCTGCTTCCGTGTAGGGACCGGTCCAATCCCCCCAGGTCCGGTCCGGCTTGGCGGTATTTCCGGAACGGGCGTAGAGGCGTACCGTGGCCGGATCGACCGGTGTCACCAGACGCCACCGCAAGGTTCCCCATTGCGACGTGACCTTAGTGTCGAATGGATCTGATTCGTAAGTGCCCTTCGAGGCCGTTTCCGCGTTGATCCGGAAAACCTTGCCCAGGTTACTCGTGAAGGCCAGCAGGGAGGTGCCCTGCTCGAATATCCGAGTGACCTGTTCTTCCTTGGTGTCGACCACAAGCGTGGAAAATCCGTTGCGGTCTATGGATATGACCCTGCCCCGGTTGCCGGTGGCGAGAAGCACGGTGCCGTCGCTGCGTACCAGAAGGTCGAAGGCCAGTTCATCATCCGATGCGTAAATCTTCTCCACCATCCGCTCCCGGCTAATCCGGTAGACCTCCAGCTTGCCTCCTTTGGAGCTCCCCGACACGGTCACCGTAGACTCAACCTCTGAGTCGTTGCTCCCGGGACTTTTCGAAGTGGAGGTCGCGGTTGCCGATGCCGTTACCGTCAGCCCTCCGGAAAGGGCTCCCGCGTAAACGTTGCCATAACGGTCCACGGCGATGGCTTTGAACTCGTCGAGGGGAGAATCGACCAGCACGGAAGGACGACCGTCGGGCGTGATCCGAAAGAGGAGTCCTCCCGGAGCACTGCCTGCCAGGAGATTCTTGTCCAGGTCCCAGACAAGTCGGACGATGTGGGTTTCCTCGCTGTCGAAGAAGGTCGTTCCTTTGCCTTCCGGGGTTACCTTGTAGATGATGCCCCGTGGCCCGGTGGCGACGAACAGGTTCCCCTGATCATCGAAGGTGAGGTCCCAAATGAACTTCTCACCTGGATCATAGAAGGCCTCAGGTTTGCCGTCGGCCGACATTCGGTACACTTTGCCGTCCGGGGAAGTGCCTACGTAGACGCGATTTTGCTTATCAACTGTCATCGCGTAGATCGCCGGCTCATCGAACTTTGCCCATTCGCCCCCGGATCCGTCGGGCTGGATGCGAAAGACCTTCCCGTTGGCCCCGGTCCCGACAAAGATGACTCCTCCGGAACTGACGACCGCAGAGTGGATGAAGGCTTCTTTGGTGTCGAGGACCTCTTTGAGCGCGGGAGCGAGGGTGAGGCGCCCATCACTGCTGAGGGAGACGCCGTCAAAGTCACCCTTGAGAAATTCGTCCGCCCCGGCCGTGATTCGATGGGTCGGGTGAACAGCAAACAGAGAGGCAAGCGACAGGATAAGCAGGCATGCCGCCGGGAGTGAGGCACGGCGTAAGATGGGCATCAGAATAACCTCAGACTAACCTTCGATCTGGAATTGGATGACTTTCTGACCGGAAACGACGGAATCAGTCGGCGGGAGCTCATGTTCCGCAAATACAACCATGCGGATCGGGATGACGTCTCCCGTTGTCTTCTTCGAGTTGTACTGCGCGAGTACCGAAGGGGGAAGTCCGGGCAGGCCTTCTCCCCCGATGACCGCTCCCTCCTGCTCTCGAAACAACCGGATGTACAGCCGGTCGTTCTTCTTCAGGTTGTTGATCGCGCGAACCAATTGACCGAGGTCCTTCGGGATGAACTGTGCATCGTCCGCTTTGGCGTCCATCTGCGTGATCGACGTGCCGTCACCGATGAGCACCTTGAGTGGTCCAGGCGGAAGGCCTTCGGGGATCTTGACCGGGTAGCGCTCGGCGGTGACCTCACCACTTGGTTTGCGCAGGAAGACAGTAATCCCTACCTCCTCACCCGGTTTGGCTTCCACCTCGTCCTGCCAGACCTTCTCGAGTACGGTCTCGCGAGTGTCTTCCGAGGCAACGATGTCCACATTGATTTCCTGCAGGACTACGTTCTCGAACCCACTGGACAGGATGAAGTTCACTGGAGCCGCAGCCGCCAGGGCGGCGAGGGCGGAGGAGCCGGACATGTCGGAGGCACTGTTTTCGAAGGTGACCTCCGGCTGGTCCTTGAGTGAAATCCGGCATTTCATCTGGATGGTCTGATCGCCAATGGAGCGTTCCGACGAGAGGATGCTGTTCTGAACCGTCATCGCGACCAGGAACGGGGTCAGGAAGTTGTCACTGACAACTTCGTAGGAGAACTCGCGGATCTCTCCCCGGCTGGTCGTCATTTTCAATTTGACCGGTACCAGCTTCGGTTCCTCGCCCGTAATTCCCATGATCCCGGTGGCTCGATCCTGCTTGATCATCCCCACGGACTTGATGGTGGCGGAAACTTTCTGGCTGTTCATCAGGCTTGGGATAACGCCCAGCACTGCAGCCTTGGCCATCGGCATGGCCGTGTTTCCGGCCGAGAGGAAGGGATGTCCGAATGCGTAGACCTTCTCACCGTCGACGTAGGTGACGGTACCGCTGGCGGCAACCTCCATATCACCTCGAACCAGTTGAACCGCGACGGTTGAACCGGGTCCGAGGGGGGTGTCGGCCCAATCGGTATTGGAGGAGGCGGCGCCTCCAAAGACCGGCATCCATCCCAGGGAGTTGAACGCCCTGGAGAAGGGATCCAGCGAATCGGAGGTCATTCCGGAGAGGCTGATCGGTGTCTGAATCGGCATCAACCGCCCGAACTGCCGGAGATTCGGGAAGGATCCCGCCACTTCGATCGAGGTCCCGTCCGAAGTATTCGGCCAGCCCCGGGCGGAAATAGCCTGGTAAAACCCGGCGGGACTGAACTGCCGCACCATGTGCATCGAACCGGGATCGTTTTCTTTTAAAACATCCACCATCTCCTGAATCGGAGTGATTCCGGCGATCGGGGCGGTTGCGAACGAAAAAGCATAAGCGACGGCACCGACCAGCTTTCCATCAATATAGACCGGGCTTCCGCTCATTCCGGCGAAGACTCCCGACTCATCCACCTTGGGTCCGGACAGCCGGGCGAGGATGATGCTCTGTT
Source organism: uncultured Acidobacteriota bacterium (assembly GCA_963777605.1). Lineage (GTDB taxonomy): Bacteria > Acidobacteriota > UBA6911 > RPQK01 > JAPXNP01 > CAVZRV01. The sequence continues at coordinate 858,002 of CAVZRV010000007.1, read as the reverse complement.
GAGGACCGACCTTGTCGAGGACACCCAGGATCTCTACGTCGAATTCCTCGACCGTAGTCCCACGGAACACGGTCTTCCCTACTCCTTTGAGTCCGGGTTTCACCGCGGACAGAGGCATGAACTCAACTGACTGAGCCGGAAGGGAGGATGTGCTCACTCCGACGAAGAACGTCAAAACTAGCAGTGCTCTTTTAATCATCACACTCCCGTCGATGCCCGGGAACAGTGTGCCGGAAGAGGATCTCCTGGTTCTGAATCCCGGGGTTGGGCGTTTTCGTGTATGAGTTTTTCACATATGAGTATAGTGCAATTAACCTATCCATTGAGTGAGACGGAACACTCAAGTCCACAAACGCTTCCGGCTCGCGCTGGTTCCGCGGGAGGCGAGATCGGGTCCCATTGTCAGTGTAGACTGGCATCATAGTCGAGGTAACAGGGGGCTCTGTCCGATCTGATATGTTGAAGCTTAAATCACTGGAACTCGCTGGATTTAAATCATTTGCGGATAAGACGAGGCTCGCCTTCTCAGACGGGATCACGGCAGTTATCGGTCCCAACGGCTGCGGCAAGTCAAACCTCTCTGATGCTCTCGGGTGGGTGCTCGGATCCCAGTCTGCGAAAAACCTGAGAGGCCAGAAGATGGAAGACTTCATTTTCGGGGGGACCCGGAAGCGGAAGCCTTCAGGCCTCGCCGAGGTTACCCTGTCGCTCACGCGCACAAGTGAAGAGCCGATTTGCGTGGACGGCGTCGAAATCACCGGCACGGAGTTCGAGGTTACGCGAAAGCTTTACCGCTCCGGAGAGAGTACCTACCTCCTCAACAAACGGCGTTGCCGCCTGATGGACATCCAGGAGTTTCTGGATCATGGCGGCCTGGGGTTTGCCAGCTATGCCATGATCGCCCAGGGCCGAATTGATTCCTTTTTGACGGCAAAGCCGCTGGACCGTCGTTCCATAATCGAAGAAGCTGCCCGGATTACGGGCTACAAGGCGAAGCGGAAGAATGCCGAGCTCAAACTCGAACTGGCGCAACAGAACCTGCTCCGGGTCAACGACATCATCGTTGAGGTTGAGCGGCAGTTGCGGTCGCTCAAGCGGCAGGCGAGCAAGGCGAAGGTCTACAAAAAGCTCAAGGAGGAGTACCGGCGCGTTCAGCGGCTGCGGCTGAGGTTTGAGTCAGACCGTTTCACGGTGGAGTTGGCAAGACTGGCGCAGAAACTCCAGGAAGTCAGGCAGGCGGAGGCTTCGATGTCGAATCGCCTCGGCGAAGAAGAAGCGGCCTTCCGCGAAAAGAACCAAACCCGGGAGGCTCTGGAAGGTCGCCTGAACGAGTTGCGGGAACGTCGGTCCAGTACCGAACTCGAACTGGATCGAGCCGAGAACTCCGCCCGCTATTCGCGGCAACAGCACGACCAGCTCAAAGCCAGCCTCCAGACGCTTGCCGGCGAGCGGCAGTCCCTCAATGAGGCACTTGCCGGCCTGAGAGAGGAGCTCGGTGGCTACCTGGAGCAGGAGGCAAGGGTCAGGGAGGACGAGTCGGCCTCCGTAGAGCAGGTACAGGCGGCCCAGGCCCGAGTTAGAGATTGCAGTGCCCGAATCGAGAGCTCCGAAAGCAAGTTGGAAGAGTTGCGGTCACGGCTGATCGCCGCCACCGCCGAGGCGGCTTCTTTGCGGAACCTCGGAGAGCAGCTTTCGCAGAGTGTGGGAAGGATCGAGTCCGATCGGGCGCGACTCGCTGATGAACTGCGGCAGGGAGAGCAGCGGTTACAGGATGCTCGACTGCGCGAGGCTGCAAAGCAGGAGAGTCTGTGTGGTCGGAAGGAAAAGCTCTCGGCAGTTGAGATCGATCTTGAGGGGAGCCGGGAGCAGGTGCGGAGCTTCGCGGAGCTGTTGCAGGCGCTGGTGGAAGAGGAAGGCCAGGTCAACAACCAGTTGGTGGCTCTCAAGGAACGCCTGCAGTCTCTGCAGGAACTCGAACTGAGTCGGTCCAATTACAGCGACGGTGTCCGGAACGTTCTCAGCCACCTCACCAAGTCTCAGTCAATCGGGATCGCGGGGACCCTGTCCGACTCGATCGAGACCGAAGCTGAGTTCGAGACATTGGTCGAAGAGTTTCTCGACGAAGAACTCGAGTACATCCTTGTGGACTCGCTGGACGAGGCGGTCAGGGGAGTTTCGGAGGTGCGATCTCTCAAGTCCGGAAAGTGCACCTTCCTGAGCATTTTCAGTACGAATGGGTTTGGCAAGGGAGCGAAACCGCTGGCACCCCGGAACCTTCCGGACCGAACCCAGGGTGTCTACGGAACCCTGGCCGGTGTTCTGAAGATGAGGCCCGAGATTGAAGATGCGTTCCGCCGGGTCCTGCCCAAGCAGGCCGATGCCATCGTTGTGTCGGACATGGACCGGGCGATGGGGCTGTCCCACAGCTACCCCGAGAGCACCTTCATTACGCTCAACGGAGAGTCCCTGACTCCGCGGGGGCTGGTCTCCAGTTCTGCCGCCGGGCCTTCCAAGATCGGGCTGTTGGGATTGAAGCGTCAGCGCCGGGAACTCGAGAAACGATGCGAATCCCAGCAGAAGGCCAAGGCACGAGTTGTGAAAGCGCGCGAGGCCAAGGAGCTGAAATTGAAAGATGCCCGGGCGCGGCGGGAAGAACTGCAGTCGCATCGCCACCAGTTGGAGATGGAAGTGGTCGGCCTGGTGCACGAACAGGAACAGGCCGAAGAGGAAGTCCGGCGACAGGAGAGACTGCTGGCCGCTAACCGGCAGCAGACGGAACAACTGGAAGTCGATCTGCGCGAAGTGCAGGCCCGGTTGGAAGGGCTGGCCATCCAGCTGAAGACACAGGAGACGATTCAGGCCGAAGCCGGTGCCGAACTGCAGGTGGGCCGGGAAGCTCAGGCCGACATGCGCGATCTCCTCCTTCGGCTTCAGGATGAAGCCAATGCGGCCCTCTCGCAACGGCGAGTATTGGAAGAGCGCCGGGTTTCGATCAGTCGAACTGTTTCCCGGATTCAGTCCCAGGAGAAGGATGCCGAACACCGTCTCGAAGCGATCGGGAAGAGGGAAGCGGAAAATCTTCGGCGAACCGAGGAACTGGAAGCGTCCATCTGGGCTCTGGATGAGTCGGTTGTTCACCTGAAAGAAGACCGTCGAGCGGTTGAGCTTCAGCTGGAGGAACTGCAGGAGCGGTACCGGAGTTGTCGGGACGTCCTGCGGGAACAGGAGCAGGTGCTCGGGGAGATCAGGGAACGATGCAATGCCCTGAGCGAAGAGCGCGCGAAGATCGAAGTGGAGTTGGCGCGCGTTGAGACGCAGTTGCAGAATCTCGAGAACCAGTGCCGTGATCAGCTTAGTCTCTCACTGGCCGCTGCGATCGTAGACGTGGATGTCGAAGAAGTCGTCGAAGAAGAGGTCAAGCAAGGTTACGAGGAACTGAAGCGACGCATCGAGAGCTTCGGGCCGATCAACATGACCGCGCTGCAGGAGTACCAGGAAAACCTGGAGCGACATACCTTTCTCACCCAGCAACGGGGAGACATCGAAAAGTCGATCAGGGACACTGTGAGCGCAATCCAGGAGATCAACCGCCGGAGCCGGGCCCGGTTCAGCGAAGCATTTGAAATCGTCAACCGAAACTTCAAGGACGTTTTCCAGAAGCTTTTCGGCGGGGGCGAGTGCGGGATGACGCTGCTCGATGACGAGGATGTGCTGGAAGCAGGCATCGACGTCTACGCCCAGCCGCCGGGAAAGCGGCTTCAGAATGTGATGCTTCTTTCCGGGGGTGAGAAAGCGCTTACTGTCTTTGCGCTCCTTGTTGGCATCTTCATGTACCGCCCCAGTCGATTCTGCGTGCTCGACGAGGTGGACGCACCCCTGGACGATGCCAACGTTCAGCGGTTCAATGGGCTGATTTCTGAAATGGGTAAGGAAACCCAGTTCATCGTCGTGACCCACAACAAGCGCACGATGGAGGCGGCGGACGCCATGTATGGGATCACGATGGAAGAACCTGGAATTTCCAAGGTTGTCTCGGCCCGCTTCTAGTCGGGACACTAACCGGAACAGGCCTTCAGCTCGAAACGGTCGATCCCGTGCTCCCTGATCTTCTTGGACAAGGTATTGCGATGGATGCCCATCCGTTCAGCGGCCTCCTGGACGCAACCGTTCGCCTTGCGGAGCGCGGCGATGATGAAGAGTTTCTCGAATTCGCCGGCGACCTCCGGCCAGAATAGGCCACAGCTTAAGGCCCGGTCGGCGACCACTTCCAGGTACTCCTTCATTGTCGGCTGAGTTTCAGGGTGGGGGAGGCTGGTTGTCGTCATAGGGTCCCGATCAAATAAAACGGGTCAAAATTCCAGGATTCCTCAGATCTCCAGCGAGTGTCCAGTCAACCGCCGATAGGCCTCGAGGTAACGTTCCGAGGTTGCCTCGATGATCCTTGCCGGCAATGGAGGTCCCGGAGGCGTCTTGTCCCAGTCCAGAGTCTCCAGGTAATCCCGAATGAACTGCTTGTCAAAAGATGACTGGGACTTCCCGGGAGAGTAGGCGTCCGCGGGCCAGAATCGCGACGAGTCGGGGGTCAACACCTCGTCGATCAGGATCAGTTGACCGTCCTTGATCCCGAACTCGAACTTGGTATCGCAGATGATGATTCCCTGGGTTCGGGCATAGTCGCGGGCGGCGCTGTAAATGGCGAGGCTGTAATCACGGACACTGGTCGCCGTCTTCTCGCCGACTATTTCGGATGCCTGCTCAAACGAAATGTTCTCGTCGTGACCGGATTCGGCCTTCGTCGCGGGAGTGAAAATAGGTTCCGGGAGTTCGTCGGACTCAACCAGGCCCGCAGGAAGGGAAATTCCGCAGATCTTGCCCGACTGTCGGTACTCCTTCCAACCTGAGCCGGCAAGATAGCCTCGAACCACGCACTCGATGGGCAGGGGTCGGCATTTCGCGGCGAGAGTCGACCGTCCCCGGAGATGTTCCCGGTAGGGCGCCAGGCTCTCGGGAAAATCTTCCACGTTCACACTAACCAGATGATGCTCGACGATGCCTTCCTTTTCGATCCGATCGAACCAGAATTTGGACATTTGGGTCAGGACCGTGCCCTTGTGGGGGATAGGGTCGGGAAGGATCACGTCAAAGGCAGAAAGTCGATCGGAGGCGACCAGGAGAAGGTAGTCTCCCAGGTCGAAGATTTCGCGGACCTTGCCGCTGTTGACTTTGGGAATCCCGGGGAGTTCGAGTTCTTTCAGGGGCACTGACTTTCTATTCTCCATCGGCAGGTTCCTCCGAATTTATGGGTCATCGGTGCGCGGTTAAGGTTCCCCAGTGTAGCCGAATGCAGAAAATATGAAAAGGAGCCTTGCCAAGACGAAATCGTGATCTTATAAGCCCGTTTGACAGCGACCAGGAGGAGTTGTAGACTGGCACTCGTTAGGCGAGAGTGCTAACAGTCTTATCTTAAACCCAGAACCAACAATTACTTCCGGTCATTTCTATCGAAGTCTTTGAAAGGAGACGAGGAAATGAAGATCAAACCATTGCATGATCGAGTGCTCGTCAAGCGGATTGAAGAAACCGAAGAACAGGTCCGCGGCGGGATTGTTATTCCAGACACAGCAAAAGAAAAGCCCCAGGAAGGGGAAATCGTAGCGGTCGGAGACGGAAAAGTCCTCGACAACGGAACCACGGTCAAGCCGTCCGTAAAGGCCGGTGATCGGGTACTGTTCGGCAAGTACTCTGGCAGCGAAGTGAAGCTGGAAGACGAGGAGTACCTGATCATGCGCGAGGATGAAATCCTGGGCATTATCAAGAAGTAAACTCAACTATTACCAGTGAGGTGAATAACTATGGCTGCTAAAGAGATTACCCATGGAGAAGAGGCGCGCCGCGCCCTTCTCCGGGGCGTTGACAAACTTGCCAACGCAGTAAAGATTACGCTTGGCCCCAAGGGCCGCAATGTAGTTCTGGAAAAGAAGTTCGGTTCGCCCATCGTAACCAAGGATGGCGTCACTGTGGCGAAAGAAATCGAGCTGAAGGGTCTTGAAAAAGTCGGCGCCGCGATGTTGCGGGAGGTTGCCAGCAAGACGAGCGACGTCGCCGGTGACGGGACCACTTCGGCCACGGTTCTTGCCCAGGCGATCGTTCGTGAGGGCATCAGGAACGTCGCCGCCGGTGCCAACCCGATGGCCCTCAAGCGGGGCATTGACAAGGCGGTCGCGCGTGCCGTCGAAGAAATCAAGAAACTCTCCAAGCCGGTCAAGGGCGGGATGATTTCCCAGGTCGGCGCCATTTCCGCCAACAACGATCGGACTATCGGCGACATCATCGCTGAGGCGATGAAGAAGGTCGGAAAAGACGGCGTCATCACGGTTGAAGAAGCCAAGTCGATCGAGACTTCGTTGGAAGTGGTCGAAGGGATGCAGTTCGATCGTGGATACCTCTCCCCCTACTTCGTGACCGATCCGGAGCGGATGGACGCGGCGTTGGAAGATGCCTACGTGCTTCTCCACGAGAAGAAGATCAGTTCGATGAAAGACCTCCTGCCCCTGTTGGAGCAGGTGGCGAAGACCGGACGCCCCCTCGTGATCATTTCTGAAGACGTCGAGGGCGAGGCGCTCGCGACCCTGGTAGTGAACAAGCTGCGCGGAACCCTGCAGGTGGCCGCTGTCAAGGCTCCTGGATTTGGAGACCGGCGCAAGGCCATGCTCCAGGATATCGCCGTCCTGACTGGCGGCAAGGTCATCTCGGAAGACCTTGGAATCAAACTCGAGAACGTTCGCCTCGAAGATCTGGGTCGGGCCAAGAAGGTGACGATTGACAAGGACAACACCACGATCGTTGAAGGTGGCGGCTCCCAGGAAGATATCGCCGGCCGCGTGAAGCAGCTCCGGGTGCAGATCGAAGAGACCACTTCCGACTACGACCGTGAGAAGCTCCAGGAGCGCCTGGCCAAGTTAGTGGGTGGTGTCGCCGTTATCAAGGTCGGCGCCGCGACTGAGACCGAACTGAAGGAGAAGAAGGCTCGGGTCGAGGATGCCATGCACGCGACCAAGGCTGCTGCGGAAGAGGGAATCGTCCCCGGCGGCGGCGTTGCTTACCTGCGTGCCGCGCAGGCTCTGGCCGGCTTTCACCTCGACGTCCAGGACGAAATGGTCGGAGTGAAGATCGTCCGTCGCGCTCTCGAAGAGCCCGTGCGGCAGATCGCTTCGAACGCCGGCCACGAAGGTGCTGTGGTTGTCGGCAAGATCCTCGAGTCGAAGGATGACACGTTCGGTTTCAACGCCGAAACCGAGGTCTTTGAAGATATGGTCGCATCGGGTGTCATCGATCCGACGATGGTGACCCGGACTGCGCTGCAGAATGCGGCGTCGATTGCGAGCTTGCTGCTGACGACCGAGGCGCTGGTGACCGAGCTTCCTGAAGATGATAAGCCACCCGCAGGTCCTCCGATGGGCGGCGGAATGGACTACTAAGCCCTGTGTTATTCTGAGCGGTGTATAGCGCCGCCCGAATGAGGGTTTTCGGGAGTAGGTGGGTGCGTCCCAGGGACGGATTCACCTGCTCCTTTTTTTGTTCCCAGCGACTCGCTTGAGGACTTTGGAACGGTGAGTTAGGGTCACGGACGCGCCGGTGAAGTTACGTGTTCAATTCATCATCTTCTGTGCCTTCGTCACGTACCTGGCATTCTTCTATCAACTGGGACGCCTTCCTTTCTTCGGGTCCGACGAGCCCCGGTATGCTCAAATCGGGAAGGAAATGGCGGAATCGGGCGACTTTGTCACCCCGCAACTGGAAGGACGACCCTGGCTCGAAAAGACGCCACTGCTGTTTTGGGGAGAGGCCGTCAGTTTCAGGCTGTTCGGTGTCTCAGAACTAACTGCCCGGCTCCCGGTCGCTCTGATGGCGGTCCTGGGGGCGTTGGGACTCGCATTCGCGGTGGGGGCGACAGGAGACGAACGGCTTGGATTCCTGACCTATCTCGCGCTGGTTACGTCCGGGATGTATGCCGGGTTCGCCCGGGCGGGATCGACTGACCTGCCGCTGACCGTGGGCCTCACCGGGTCCATGGCGGTTGGGTACCTGTGGTCTCTCAACGGAGGACTCGGTTGGGCGGCCGGAACGGGGCTTTTGCTGGGTTTGGCGGTCCTGGCCAAGGGGCCGGTCGCAATCGTTCTGTTTGCCGCAGTCTTTTTCGCCTTCTTTCTGATCACGAACTCCGTCACCTGGCGGATTCGGGAGATTGCTCTGGCCGTTGCGGTCCTGCTGGTGGTTGCGGTTCCCTGGTTCGTAATGGTCTGGCTGCGCAACGGTGAAAACTTCTTCTGGACGTTCTGGGTGAACCATCACCTGGCACGCTATGCGACCGATCTTCATCACCACGCCCAGCCTTTCTGGTACTATCTCCCGTTTGTGTTGGTCGGGTCGTTTCCGTGGGTGTTCTTCCTGCCGTCGTCCGCGATCGAAGTCTGGCGCCATCGCCACAGTTGCGCGATCCCCAGGATCAACCTTTCGCTCTTTCTCTGGCTGTGGGCTCTTGTCCCGCTGGTTTTCTTTTCTGCCGGTGGCAGTAAACTGCCCGGATATATTCTTCCCGTAATTCCGCCGCTGGCGGCGTTGGCGGCGATCCAGTGGAACCGGTTCATCCGCGGTGAGGTCGCAATTTACTGGACCATGAAGATCCAGTTGTCGGCCCTGAGCGCTTTTAGCCTTCTCCTGGGGCTGGTCCTGATCGTTGGATTTGATCTGCGCTACAGTGCCGGACTCACGGGACTGTGGATCGCGATACCGATGATCGCTTCGGTGATCTGGGGGCACCATGAGTTTCGAAAGCGGCGGGCCGCAACGCTGTTTCTGGTCCTGGTCTCCGGCATCACCCTGACCCTTGCCCTGCTTTTTCGCCTGGGAAGCCCGATCATTGGTGAATTCCATTCCACCTATGCGCTCGTTCAGACTGCGAAGGGGGAGATCAGCCAGGCGGAACCGCTCATTTTCTACCGGTTCTTTCATCACTCAGCCCGCTATTACGCCGACTTCAGGACCACCCGGGAGCCGGTCCAGAGCCCGGCGGAGTTGTTGGAGTATGCGAAGAAACATCCCCAGACTGCGTACCTGTTGCTCACCAAGAAAGATGGATGGGAGGAGTTGTCCCAGGTTGCCGACGCCGCGCTGGTTGAGCAGTCGGGAGATTTCTATCTCGTCAGAATTTCAACCTCCCCGAAAACCTGGAAGCTGCCCGATGACCCCAAGGCGAAAGCTTCGGCCTCATCCGGCCAGATTTAACGGGACCGTGGGCGTGTTGTCGGGAAACACCCTTTCCGGTAAGATCGCCTCTTTGGAGAAACCATGGCGCTCAGGCTCTACAATACTCTGACCAGAAAACTCGAGGAATTCCAACCTCTGAATCCTCCTGAAGTGCGCATGTACACGTGCGGTCCCACGGTCTATCACTTTGTCCATATTGGGAATTTCCGGACGTTTATGTTCCAGGACATCCTGCGGCGATTTCTGATCTACCGCGGTTATCGTCTGGTCCATGTCATGAACATCACCGACGTGGAAGACAAGATCATCGCAAACGCGCGCAAAGCGGGGTTGTCGATCCGTGATTACACGCGCCAGTACGAACAGGCATTTCTGGCCGACATGGAGGTTCTCCGGATCCAGCGACCCGAGATCATGCCTCGCGCCACAGAGCACATCGACGAGATGCTTGCCCTCGTTGGGAAACTTCAGGAGCATGGGCTCACCTACCAGAGCGAGGGATCGACATACTTCAGAATCAACCAGTTCAAGGACTACGGAAAACTTTCAGGCTTTACGTTGACCGAGCAGGAGGTGGTGACCGAAGGTCACATCGACGAAGACGAGTATTCCAAGGAGAATCCTCGGGATTTTGTGCTTTGGAAGGGCCATAGAGAGGGAGAAGCCTGCTGGCAGTCAACTTTCGGTCCTGGCCGGCCGGGTTGGCACCTCGAGTGTTCGGCCATGAGCATGAAGTATCTCGGCGAGTCGTTCGATATCCATTGTGGCGGAGTGGACCTCGTCTTTCCCCACCATGAGAACGAAATCGCCCAGAGTGAAGGGGCGACCGGACATCCGTTCGTCCGTTACTGGGTCCATGGGGCTCACCTGATCGTAGAAGGCCAGAAGATGTCCAAGTCGTTGGGCAACTTCTTCACTCTTCGGGACCTGCTGGACAAAGGCTGTGACCCGGTTGCGCTGCGCTATCTCCTCTTCTCGGTTCATTACCGCAAACAGCTGAACTTCACGTTCGAAGGAGTGGAGCAGGCGGAATCCGCGCTCCGGCGGGCTGACGATTTTCTGTTGCGGGTGCGGGAAATTCCGGACAACCGTCCGTCGAGCCCCGAGTTGACGAGTCGAGTCGCCGGCGCCAGGGGACAATTTGAATCTGCTATGGACGACGATTTCAACACATCAGCTGCGTTGGGGGCTGTATTTGAGCTGGTTAGGGATGTGAATCCAGCGCTTGAAACGAAGGGTGCCGGCGCGGCAAATCGGGACGAGATCCTCTCTTTTTTCAGTGACGTGAACCAGGTTTTCGATGTTTTCCACATTGAGGGGGAAACTCTCGACGACGCTCAGATTCTGGAAATGATCAAGCAGCGTGAGGCGGCTCGAAACAGGCGCGATTTTGCCGGGGCGGATGCAATTCGGGATCAGTTGTTGGAGCGCGAGATCGTGCTGGAAGACACGCGGGAGGGGACACGATGGAAAAGACGGCGCTGATGTGGGATGCGGAACGAGTACGAACGGCCATCTCCCGGTACATGTTGGCAGACGGCCTGGATCTGGTCGCTGACCTGGATCGAAGTCGGGGGTCCCAGCTTTTCGACCGGAAGTCGGACAGCTATTATCTGGATCTCTTCGGCTGCTTCGCCACGATTGCGCTCGGATACAACCACCCTCGGATGATCGTTTCAGAGATCATCTCCGAGTTGGGGCGGGCGGCGGTGCAGAAGCCGTCCAACTCGGACCTGTACTCGGAAGAGATGGCCCGTTTCGTGGAGGCTTTCGGCCGGCGGGCCATGCCCTCTTCGATGAAGTACCTCTTCTTTATTGAAGGCGGTGCCATTGCTGTCGAGAATGCGCTGAAGGTTGCATTCGACTGGAAGGTCCGTGGAAACCTGGCTTCCTATGGAGAGGAACGGGGACTCAAGGTCATTCACTTCCGGCAGGCATTTCATGGCCGCTCCGGGTACACGCTTTCGCTGACGAACACGGCCGATCCGCGCAAGACGCAGTACTTTCCCAAGTTCAATTGGCCGCGGATCCTCAACCCCAAGTGTGTATTTCCCCTCGAAGGACTCAATCTCGAACGGGTTGTCCAGGCCGAAAATGAAGCACTGGAGCAGATTCGCCAGGCCATCGCCGCGTCTCCGAGAGACATTGCCTGCATCATTCTGGAGCCGATTCAGGGTGAAGGGGGTGACAATCACTTCCGGCTCGAATTCCACCGGGCCCTCCGCAAGATCTGTGACGACAACGAGATCCTCCTGATTCACGATGAAGTGCAGACCGGCTTCGGGGCGACCGGACGGATGTGGGCTCACGAGTACTATGTCACGCCTGACATCGTGGCCTTCGGAAAGAAATCCCAGGTCTGCGGTGTCATGGTTGGGCCCAGGGTGGACGAAGTTCCTGATAACGTTTTTCATACTTCAAGCCGAATCAACTCGACGTGGGGAGGCAACCTCGTCGATATGGTCCGGTGCCGGCTCCAACTCGAGCTTTACGAAGAAGAAGGCATCGTTGAGCGGGTTGCACGGATGGGCCCGCTTCTGATGTCCGAACTTCAGTCGATTCAAGAAGAATTTCCGGACCTGGTTTCCAACGTCCGCGGGAAAGGACTCTTCTGTGCGCTGGACCTGAAGGACGCCGACTTCCGCCATCGTTTCCGCCAGGCCCTCTTCATGGAGAAGGTGATCATGCTTGGATGCGGGGAGCGCTCGGTCCGGTTCAGGCCGGCCCTCAACATCCCTGAGGAAGACCTTCGGCAGGGCCTGAGCAAGATCAGGGTCGTCCTGGAGAAGGAGCAGGTCGCCGCCGCCAGTCACTGAAGCAGACCCTGGTAGTGTCGGATCTCAAATGCGATCAGGTCGGGAGTGTCGATTGCGATCAAGTCTACCCGGACCGATCCGGAATCGAGTTCGTAGCGCTGGATGAATTGGATTGCCAGCATCTCCAGGCGGACTCTTTTTTTCTCGGTGATGGCAGCCTCGGGCGGGAGAAGTTGAGGGAGTCGCCGGGTCTTCACCTCGACAATAACGATGGTTTCGCCGTCTCGGGCTACCAGGTCAACTTCGCCCCGGCGGGTTGTCCAGTTGCGGACCAGCACGTCGTACTTGATATGCAGCAGATAACGGAGTGCCACCCACTCGCCCCACCTGCCGAGAGAAACGCGGCGTCTCCTGACCAACCAGGTCTGCAGCCTTCCGACCCGTCCTCTTTGAATTCGAAACTCGTCCATCAAAACAATTAACGAACGAGGTCTGAGAAGTGCGGGTTCCGTCTGGGGGGATCGGTTTGACCACGAGGCAGGTGGACCGCTATGCTCGGGAGCCATGACGTTCGAAGAGTTTCAGGGATTGCGCGAAGATGCTGAACCGCCTGCAAACCTGCCCGAACTACTCCAGGCGCTGCTGCACGACGCCCGGGGAGACTGGGATGAGGCGCATCGCATTGTACAGGGGGTTCCTTCGCCGGATGGTTCCTGGGTTCACGCCTACCTCCATCGGAAGGAAGGCGATCTGGGGAATGCGGCGCACTGGTACACGCGTTCCGGGCGTCCTGCAGCACATGGAAGCCTTGAACTGGAGTGGGAACGAATCGCGAGATTCTTGTTGAAGGAGTGATGGAGCGGGAAACGGGACTCGAACCCGCGACTTCGACCTTGGCAAGGTCGCGCTCTACCAACTGAGCTATTCCCGCTCGAGCAAGGCGGTATTATGCAATAAACCGGTGGTCACGTTCAAGCGGGGCTGCCGTCCTTCCAGAGCGGATTCTCTTCCGTTTTAGAAAGTTGCGATTGATGAAGAGTCAGTTTGACAAAGTCCTCCCCAGGAGAGGAACCGATAGTCTGAAGTGGAGTCGTTACGGTAATGACGTGGTGCCCCTGTGGGTTGCCGACATGGATTTCCGCGCCCCGAAACCGGTACTGGACGCGCTTGAGGCGCGGGTTGGTCAGGGAATCTTCGGATATGGCATCGATTTGCCGGAGTTGAAAGAAGAAGTCTGTGACCGACTCTATCGGCAGCAGAACTGGAAGGTCACTCCGGAGATGATTCTGTTTCTTCCGGGCCTTGTCTGCGGGCTGAATGTCGTCTGCCGGGCCGTGGGGCAGGAGGGCGATCGGGTGATGGTCAACTCTCCAGTCTATCCGCCGTTTCTCTCTGCACCCGGAAACCAGAAGCGGGAAGCCCAGGTCGTGGAACTGTTTCCCCGTACCGAGGGCAACTGTCTGACCTACCCGCTCGACGTGGACGCGTTGCAGTCAATGGCGGATGAACGGACGAAGCTGTTTATTCTCTGCAATCCGCACAATCCGACCGGGAGAATCTACCGGAAGAACGAACTGGTGAAACTGGCGGAGTTCTGCATGGAGCGTGGGATTATTCTCTGCTCCGACGAAATTCACTGTGACCTGTTGCTCGACACTGAATTGCCTCATATTGCGATTTCTGCACTGGATCCCGAGATCGCCAAGGCGACGGTGACCCTGATCGCTCCCAGCAAGACCTACAACATCCCGGGCCTGGGTTGCAGCATCGCCATTGTTCCGGATCCGGCATTACGGGCGAAGATCGTAGCTGCCTCCGCCGGAATCGTACCGGAGGTCAACGTTCTGGGAATGGATGCGGCATTGGCGGCATATCGGTCGGGAGGTCCCTGGCTCAAGGATCTTCTCAGCTACCTGAGGAGCAATCGGGAATACGTTGTGGAGTACGCGGGGAAGAACTGGCCGAAGCTGAAGTGGACCATACCGGAAGCCACCTACCTGGCCTGGTTGGACTGTCGCTCAATCGAACTGGGTCAGGCACCCTATCGGTTTTTCCTTGAACGGGCCGGCGTCGCACTCAATGATGGTCGCCGTTTTGGCCCGGGTGGGGATGGTTTCGTCCGACTCAATTTTGGATGTCCGCGCTCGACACTCAAACAGGCCCTCGACCAGATGACAGAGGCACTCGGACGCTACGCTGGCTGACTCGCGTCCGGGGAGGAGTTCGCCGACTCGAGCCGCCAGATCAAAAGCAGCATCCCGATAATTGCCGAAACGGCGGAACCCAGGAGGATCCCGACTTTCGCGGCAGACAGAAGAGGACCCTCAAGGGCGAGGCCGGCAATGAAAAGGGCCATTGTAAAGCCGATGCCGGCCAGTGCACCACCTCCAGCCAGGATGCTCCAATTGACTCCCGAGGGAAGTGCTGCAATCCCGGTCCGGATGGCCAGCCAGCTGAAAATGAGGATTCCGATCGGTTTGCCCAGGAGCAACCCCAAAGCAACTGCCACCGCGACGGGGTCTCCGAAGTCCGACCAGGCGAATGCGACACCGGCATTCGCGAGTGCAAAAACCGGCATAATCAGGTAACTGACCCAGGGGTGGAGTGCGGTCTCCAGATAATTGAGCGGCGAAACCGATTCCCGGGCAGCCTGTTCGACCGCACGTACCTTCTGTACCTTGTGCTGCAGATTCTCCCAATCGCCGTGCAGCACGTCGCTGGCTCTCTTGAGCATTTGGCCGAGAAGCGAGGCGCTGAAGTAGGCATCCGCCGGAGTGAGAAGCCCTAAAATGACACCGGCTATTGTCGCGTGAATACCAGACTCGTGAAAACAGAACCAGATCACGCAACCCATCACGCCGTAGACGCCAAAGCTACGAACTCCACACCGTTGAAACAGGTAGATACCGCCCACGAGGAGCAGACCAAGTATTAGGTAGGAAAGGTGCAGTTCCTCCGTGTAACCGATGGCGATGACGAGAATGGCCCCAATGTCATCGGCAATCGCCAACGAGAGAATGAGGATCCGAAGCCCATGAGGCAGGCGGGAGCCAAGCAAGGCCATGCAACCAACAACGAATGCAATATCGGTTGCCATCGGGATTCCCCAACCGGCCTCTGCCGGTGTGCCGCCCTGCAGGGAGAGATAAATGCCGGCCGGCAGAATCATGCCGCCCAGCGCGGCCATGATCGGAAGCGTGGCCCGGCGAAATTCACGAAGTTCTCCGTGGACCAGTTCACGTTTCACCTCGAGTCCGATCACAAAGAAGAAAATCACCATTAGCCCATCGTTGATCCAGTGG
This sequence comes from uncultured Acidobacteriota bacterium, assembly GCA_963777605.1. GTDB lineage: Bacteria > Acidobacteriota > UBA6911 > RPQK01 > JAPXNP01 > CAVZRV01. Next base: position 842,677 of record CAVZRV010000007.1, on the reverse strand, counting down.
CGGAGCTTGTATGCCATTCCAAAATCGCCGAACTGGAAACCAATTTTGGTTTGCCAGATGGCTTCGTAGGCGTTTCCAAATGACGAATTGGCGAGAACCAGTGCGAGAACAGTGCAGGACAAGAGCACAATTCCACTGGCTGCTTCAACGTGCAGAAACCGTTCGATCGGCACCAACAGTCGGTCAATCGGTTTTTTGGGAATCTGCAGTTTTCCTCCGGTCTGGGTTTCGGACATGTCCATATAGTACACACATCTCAAAAAGAACACCGAGGAAGTCAAATAAACAGTGATTTAACGGGAGATGATTGCATATCGTCGCCGATCCAAAAATGCAGTGTCCATATTCTGTTTTGAAGCAGACTATATATTGTCTCCATATTGACTACATTGATGAGTGACCGGATAAAGAGGTTCTGTCGAATGGCAATGCTGATTTCTGTGAGTGTCCAACTCGCAGGGACGGGTTTCGGGCAATTCGGAGGTGCCGGTCGAGAAGCTGAGGGACTGCAAATTTGAGTTGGCGGCACACTGATCGTCAGCCCCCGCCCGAATGTCGACAAGGCTCCCCAGGTGTTCCCGGTTCCTGCAGTCCTGTACAATTTTTAAAGAAATCCCTGAGAATTTGTTCGGGGAGCAATAGAAAATGCAAATCGCTACCGATCGAAGTAATCGAGGGGGCTGATCGTTTTCTGCTTGTACCAGGTGTGGAAGAAGATTTCTGGTCAAGTCGGAGCTGTGGCCAATGGCACTGGGGCGGGTTAATGCGGTCGTGATTGGCGCGGGCGCGGGCGGTGGAGTCGTTGCAAAGGAATTGGCCGAAGCCGGACTTTCGGTCGTCCTTCTCGAAAAAGGTGATTGGGTTTCTTTTACCGATCACCCGCATGACGAGTTGCTGTGCCAGTTGTGGTGGACTCCCCTTGACAATGCTTTTGGACCGGACCGGGAGAAGAACTTCCGGATGGTGCAAAGCGACTCCGGCGAATGGGTCAAGGTGAGACCCAACCATCCGGCCTTCAGCAATGTTGCCTCCTGTGTCGGTTCCGGGACCGTCAGCTACGGTGGCATGGCCTGGCGCTTCCAGGAGAAAGACTTCCGCATGAAGTCGACCTATGGAAACGTCGATGGGTCGACGCTGGAGGACTGGCCGATTGGTTATGCGGATCTGGAGCCGTACTACGAAAAGGCAGAGTGGGAGATCGGGGTTGCCGGAGACGGGACGGCTGACCCCTTCTCCGCTCCGCGAAAGAAAGGCTACCCGATGCCCCCCCATCCCTATAACCGGGAGGCCGAGGTTCTTCGGGCTGCCTCCAGCCGACGGGGATTTCATCCCTTTCCGATCCCGATGCTTCGCAATTCGGTCCACCTTGAAGGCCGGTCGGCCTGCATCCGCTGTCGCTACTGTGTGGGATACGCCTGCGAAGTCGATGCCAAGAACGGGACCCAGAACACGGTCATCCCGAAGGCCCTGTCTACGGGTTCGTGCCAGCTTCGGACTCGTTGCGTCGCCAGTGAAGTGGTCATCGATGACCGGGGCCGGGCGCAGGCGGTGCGCTACTTCGATGAAGCGGACCAAGTGCAGGAGCAACCCGCCGATATTGTGGTTGTCTCCTGCGCTGCCATCGAAACGGCTCGGCTCCTTCTCAATTCTCGTTCGCGACTTTTTCCCAACGGGGCGGGGAACCGGTTCGACTGGGTTGGACGGAACCTGCAGGGACACGCTTACACTGGGGCCTGGGGGCTGTTCGACCAGGAACTTTTTGACGACGTGGGTGCGGGGGCCTGCATCGCTTGGTGCGATTTCAATCATGGAAACCGGGGCCTGGTTGGGGGTGGCCTCCTGACCAACGGGTTCATTCGGCTTCCCTATTACTTTTCTCGGGTCAGACCTGCGGGAGCTCGTCGATGGGGCGCTGACCACAAGGAGTTCCAGCGAAAGTACTATCGTCGGTCTGCTGGCGTGCGGGGGCCGGTCCAGGAGATGCCGGTCTTCGAGGCGCGGGTCCGGGTGGATCGCTCGGCGACAGACTACTGGGGGATTCCGGTCGCACGACTTTCAGGGCACCGCCATCCCGGGGACGTGGAGGTGGCACGGTTCGTCTCGGCGAAGGCAGAGGAAATTCTAAAAGAGGCGGGCGCCCTCCAAACCTGGGTCGAACTGCCGGGACTGGGGTTGAGTGGCGGACAGCACCAGGCGGGTACCTGTCGCATGGGAGATGATCCGAAGACATCGGTGACGAACCGGAACGGCCAGGTCCACGACATCGACAACCTGTTCGTCGCCGATGGAAGTCTTCACGTCACCAATGGTGGATACAACCCGGTCCTGACCATCTACGCACTCGGCTACTGGGTTTCCGATTACATCAAGAGAGAGTGGAAGGGGACTCGCTTCCGCTAGTGCCCGTCCACGCATGCGGGGCTCTGAAAACGTCATATGATGCGTGACGGGACACTAGTCTTTCGAGCCGCCGCGGTCATGATTGAATACCTTCTCCCGACGCGCTCGAGCAAAGGAAGGAGGTGGAGGGCTGGTTTGAGTGCGTAGTAGGGGCGCTCGGTCCCGAACCGGGATTTGCACCAGGCTCGCGTGCTGTGTTTCCAGCAGTGGAAATTCACCTTCCTGGAGAAGAACCGAAACCGGACATCGGAGAATCCGGCCCGGCGCAACAGGATCTCCAACGACCGTGGAGAGAAGTGGTAGATGTGACGGGGCACATCGCCAAAAGGATACCAGTGGGACCGAAACCAGCGGGCCTGAAGACTCGCGATGTTCGGTAACGACACGATGACCCAGCCGCCCGGCTGCAAAAGCTCACAGGCGCGGGAGAGAGCAGACTCCGGCCCAGGCAAGTGTTCCAGGACATGCCAGAAGGTGACGGCGTCCAAACCACCAGGTTCCACGTTGAGAGAGTCAAGAGTGCCTTCGCGGACATCGATTTCCGGTACGGTCTTCTGGACGAGTCTGACCGTGAACGAGTTCAGTTCTACTCCGAACCGGTTCCATCGGTCGGGATCGAGGGCCCAGAGAAACTTGCCTTCGCCGCAGCCCACGTCCAGCAGCGCCCCGCGAGAACAGAACTGTTCCACCAACTTGACTTTTTCCGCCTCCATCCGCCAGGAGGATGTGCCGAACCAACTTCCCGAAAGATACTCGTTGATGATCTGCGCAGTCTGACCCAGGTAGTTCTCCGGATAGAATCGAGCCAGCTCCTCTTTCTTTAACGAGGGCTCGGTCCACCCGAACTCGCAAAGGGGGCACTGAAAGATGCGATAGACGGCTCCCGGATCGATCTGGAGGCGGTCCTCCGCTCGACAGAAGAGGGATCCTTCAGCCTGGTTGCAAACCGGACAGTCATTCATATTCGGGCGATGGGGAATGGTAATGTTCCTCGGTAAACTGAGGCTTCATTTCGTCGAAGAGGCCAAGGAGTTTCTGGACCGCACGGGAAACATAATCGGCCTTGGGGTATACCCAACCCAGTTCCCGGTAGATCTTACGGCCTCCGATTCTCTTGTAGACGAGATCCCGCCCCCCCTCGGCTGCCGAGACTGCCGGCAGCGGCACGATGCTGATCCCCAGTCCCTTGGCGACGAGAGGCTTGGTAATCTCCACGTTCTGCAGTTCCATGGTGTTCCGAAACTGGACCTTCTCCTCGCGAAAAAGCTGGTCGATCACCTTCCGCGTGTTTGAGCCCCGCTCGAAGTGGATAAACGTGAAAGAAGGCAGGTCCTGAAATCCGATCTCCGATTTTCGGGTCAAGGGGTGACTGGGGTTCATCACCAGGACCAGCTCTTCCGAAAGAGCTGGGACAACTTCCAGGTCCGGTTCCGTAAAGGGAAGGCTGAGAAGGGCAAGATCGACTTCGTTTGAGCGGAGCATCCTCAGGATCTCTTCTGTAATCCCGGTAGCTATGCGGATTTCAACACTTGGGTAGAGGATTTGATACTGTTTCAGAAGGAGTGGGAACAGATAGGTACAGACCGACATCCCTCCCGCCAGGTGGAGGCTTCCCCGTCGCAGGTGGGTGAGGTCGGCGATCTCCGAGTTGAGCATCCGAATCTCGTTGAAGATGCGTTGGGAGTACTGCAAGAGGATCTCGCCGGTTGGGGTGAGATAGACGCCCTTGTGAATCCGCTTGAAGAGGGGATCTCCCAGCTCTTCTTCCAGAAGCTTGATCTGGCGGCTGATCGCAGATTGGGAGACGAACAGCTTTTCTCCGGCCCGAGTAAAGCTTCCGGTTTCGACAATGGCCTGAAACATCTCGAGCTGGCGAAGATCCACGCGGGTATTCTAACCTACGGAAGCCGGGAGCTTGGACGGTACGAGAAATGGAGGGGGCCGGATGATGGCAGGGTTCCCTTTCTAAATTGACGCTGGTCCAGTAGAGAGGTTAGATTCCGGATATGCAGGAACGGCGCTTCATTCGTATCTTCATATTGGTGCCGGCGCTGGTGACGCTGTTCTTTGTTTACGAAATCTTCCGGCCTTTCCTGCAGCCGATCGCTCTGGCGATTATTCTCTCGAGCCTGTGCTACCCCGTCTACCGGTGGATTTTGAGACACCTGGGTCGAAGGGAAAACCTGGCTTCCCTGATCACCTGCCTGCTGGTCATGGTTTTGGTTGTCCTGCCCGTGGTTTTGCTTGTCGTCACCCTGGCCGGCCAGGTCAACGATGTCTACGACCATGTGCATACAAGGGTTGCGACGGGCGACTTCGACAGCATCTTGACCTTGAAAAAAAACCCCTACCTTGCGGATCTGAGGTCGTGGCTCGAGCGCTACGTGAACCCCAACGAGATCGATCTCGTCGGCGGGATCGCCAGCGGGTTACAGCAGGTGAGCCTTTACCTGATTCGCAACAGCACCGCAATCCTGGAAGGATTTGCGGGTGTGGTGGGGCAGTTCATCATTGTGATGATTACGATGTTCTTCATGTTCCGAGACGCACCTCAACTGGCAGGTGAACTTAGAAAACTCAGTCCCCTGGCGTCTCACCACGAAGAACTGTTGGGGAAAAAGTTCCGCGAGATCACCCGAGCGACGGTATTGGGGACGCTGGTTACGGCCTTGGCCCAGGGGGTGGCGGGCGGCATAGTTTTCTGGATTCTCGGAACAGGCAACGCGCTCTTTTGGGGAACCGCAACCGGGTTCGTTTCCATGGTTCCGGTGGTGGGCACCTCGGTGGTCTGGCTGCCGTGGGTAATCTTCTTTCTGCTGAGCGGTTCCTACCTGAAGGCTGTTGCCCTGCTGGTACTTTCAATCTTCTTTGTTGGTGTCATTGATAATGTACTCCGTCCGCTGTTGATCGAAGGGCAGGCCGGGATGCACACCCTCGTCGTGTTCTTCGCGTTGACGGGAGGAGCAGCCTATTTCGGGATTCTCGGGCTGGTATTCGGCCCCGTAATGGTCTCCCTCTTTCTGGCGTTTCTCGAACTGTATCGGACGGAGTTTAGAGCAGAACTGGTCAAGCCTGATTCATGAACCTGTATAAACACTGGATAGAAAGCTGGGAAGACCGGCTCACACGGAAGGATCCCAATCGCAGGGTCTTTCCCTTTGATTGGGGCCTGGAATGGCTCGGACTGAACGGGGAGTCGACGGCGCCGGAAGTGGAGCGCGTCTCAGCCTGGTCGAAGCACGTGCTGGAAAAGAGTGACGAGGTTTTCTCGGCGCAGCAATTGGAGACGATCAGCCGGAGCGAGGACTTGCTTTCGTTCGCGACGCCGACACCTTCGCCGTTTGAAGAGAATAACCGGGTTCGCTGTCGGATCTGGAAGGCCGAGGACTCCCGGTCGGCGGTGATCGTCATCCCCCAGTGGAACGCGGATTCCAGGAGTCACGTGGGGCTATGCGAACTGCTGAACCGGTTCGGATTTACGGCGGTTCGGATTACTCTCCCCTACCACGAGACCCGTGCACCCGGCGGAATGAAGCGAGCCGATCTGATGGTGAGCCCGAACATTGGGCGGACACTGCACGCGACCCGACAGGCGGTCGTCGAAGTGCTCACCCTGGCGCGGTGGCTGCGGGAGGAGGGGTATGAAAAAGTCGGGGTGATGGGGACCAGCCTCGGTTCCTGCGTCGGGTACCTGGCATTTACCCACGACTGCTCCATCGACGCGGCGGTCTTCAACCACGTTTCGGCTTTCTTTGCGGACGTGGTTTGGACGGGATTGTCCACGCGTTTCGTACGCTGGGGCCTGGAAGGGCAGATCAAACTGGAGGAACTGCGTGAGTGCTGGGCCCCGTTGAGCCCTTGGTATTTTATCGAACGGCTCAGGATGTGCGAGAGGCCCCACCTCATGATTACCGCTCGCTACGACCCAACGTTTCTTCCCGAGCTGTCAGAACTGGTGTTCGAGCGGTACCGGGAACTGGGGATCGGATGCGAGAGAGCAACTCTCCCCTGCGGCCACTACACGACCGCCCATTTTCCGTTCAGCTATATCGATGGATGGCACATCGTCCGTTTTCTGCGAAAGCAACTTCGTTGAAAGGACCGGGGATGGAGAATTCTGGAAAGGCGCAAAGGAATGAGTGCTGACCACGAATCTGGTGGGTTTCGAGTGCTCATTGGGGCGGCTGCGTTCGTAGTCATTGTCGCAGGCATGAAAGCGGCTTCGGCCCTCCTGGTTCCTTTTCTGGTCGCCGTGTTCCTGTCAGTGATGGCGGGACCGTTTGTCTTCTGGCTCAGGCGGAACCGGGTACCCGCGAGTCTCTCGGTTTTGATTACAGTCACGGCGCTGATTGGACTGCTCACCGGACTCGGAATCCTGGTGGGAAGTTCGATCAACGCATTCGTGCGGGAACTCCCGACCTACGAGGCACAGATTCGAGACCAGGTTCTCCGGCTGGTCGATTGGCTGGGTCGGCATGATGTCAACGTTTCCCGTTCGACGTTCACGAATATTCTCGATCCTGGGTCTGCGATGAGCCTTCTCGGAAACCTCCTAACTTCCGTGGGGGGGCTACTGACCAACGCCGTGTTGATCTTCCTGACGGCTGTATTCATTCTCCTCGAAGCCTCCAGTTTTCCGGCCAAGATCCGTCTCAACATCACCTCAGCCGAAGCGACCCTGTCCGGATTCCGGGAATTCGCAAGAAGGCTCAACAAATACGTGGTCATCAAGTCGGCCATGAGCCTGGCGACCGGAATTGCTGTTGCCTCCTGGACCTGGGTCTGTGGCCTGCAGTTCTGGCTGCTCTGGGGCCTGCTTGCTTTTCTACTCAACTACATTCCCAACCTCGGGTCGATTCTGGCGGCCGTTCCGGCCATCGTTCTCGCCCTCCTCAGAGACGGGCCCGTGGCGGCGCTCGTTGTCGCGCTGGGCTACCTGGCCATCAACATGACGCTAAGCAGCCTGCTGGAACCGCGTTTTCTTGGCCGGGGACTTGGCCTGTCGACGCTTGTCGTGTTTGCCTCCCTGGTGGTATGGGCCTGGATCCTCGGTCCCATTGGAGTTTTGTTGGCGGTCCCGCTGACCATGACCGTGAAGATTGCACTCAGCAGCAATAGGCGAACCCAGTGGATGGCGGCGCTCCTGGGAAGGGAAATCGGGGTGTCGATCGACGGAACTGCTTTGAACGTTGCGACGGGCGATGGGAGACAGGCAGAAGAAAGAGCCGACGAGCGAGTGCTCGACGAGCACGGGGGTTGATGTTTAGCTGACGGGGGCCTGGAGAGGAAGTTTCTGGAGGAAGCGGCCCGGGGACCGCTTCCTCCGAACTCAAGGAGTCTTAACGCAGGGTTTCGATCAACATCGGGGCACCCAGCTTGTTGTCGTACCGGGGCCGGTAACGCTCGGCGTTGTAGAGCCGGTCCAGATCCACCGTGCGGGCACCCAGGGCGGGATCCGGAATCTCCGCGTGGGCGTAGCGGCCGTCCCGGATTCCGACCATTCGCCCGGAGATGCCGTCGGCGATCAGATCGAGCGCGATGTTGGCGAAGGTGATTGCGACCAGGTGATCTATGGAGTCAGGGTCGCCACTGCGCAGATCGTAGGTCAGGTCACTGGCCATCGTCTCCTCGCCGGTCCGGCGACGGATTTCCTGGCCCAGGGCTTGGCCGATGTCGACCTTCTTGCGGTGACCGAAAGCGTCAGCATCGCCGAATTCGGCTACGTCGCGGCCTGTCCAGGTCGCTCCCTCAGAGACCACTACCAGCGAATAGCTGCTGGGATTGTTCTTCTTGTCCTCAAGCAGGAGTTCGCAAAGGCGGTCGATGTCGAATGGATATTCGGGGATCAAGCACCGGGTTGATGTGACGTAGGCCGTGTAGAGGGCCGTGAAACCGGCGTCCCGACCGAAGATCCGGAAAACTCCGATCCGCTCGTGGGAGCCGAGAGTAGTCCGCTGGCGGGTGATCAACTCCTTCGCCCGGGTGATGGCGGTCGAAAAACCGATGCAGTACTCGGTGTTCTGCACGTCGTTGTCCATCGTTTTAGGGATCGCGATCACGGGGAAGCCTTCACGGTCCAGGCGGGCAGCGTAGCTCAGGGTGTCGTCTCCTCCAATGGCCACTAAGGTTCTGATCCCTAGGCGATCGAGATTGGTGGTCACAATCGGAGTCAGGTCCCAGAGATCCTCTGATTTCTGGTACTGCTTCGCCTCATTTTCCGAAATGAAAGGAGGGATCTTGGAGCGTTTGGTCTTCCAGGGGTTGGTTCGAGAGGTGTGAAGAACGGTTCCACCGCTGCGGTCGATCGCTCTCGTGTTCTCCCTGGTCAATGGGCGAACATACCTGGGGTCGAGATCCATGGTGGGATCCATGTGGGTAAGGCCTTCCCAGCCGCGACGAATCCCCACCACTTCACGGCCCATTTCTGTGGCACGGTAGACAACCGATTTAATGACCGAATTCAGCCCGGGGACGTCGCCTCCTCCAGTCAGAATTCCAATTTTTGTCCCTTTCATCTTTTCCTCCATTTCCACATCTTCCTTCGGCGACCGTTTCAGACGGGTTGCGCTCAGAAGGGTTGTAGCGAGCTCAGATTCTCCCGGTAATTGCCATCAATACCCGGCTGACCCGAAGGCCGGAAAAACCGGTCAAATTCTATGCGACTCAGCGTTTCTAAACAACTTCAATCAATTGACTGCTCGAGAATCCCCCGCAGTTCAGAAGGGCTCAGAAGGACCGGATTTCCTTTCATGCTGCTCGCCCGGCGTGCTTTCTCGACGGCTTCATCAATCATCCCCCGGGTCAGGCCCCAGTGGGAAAGCGAGGGGATCCCCAGCTCGGAACAACACTCGCGCAGCCAGCGGACAGCGTCCTTTCCCTGTGCTGATGAGTGCCCGGCAAGAAGTCGCCCGATCTCGTCCAGGCGGTCGCACTTTCCTTCGGGATTGCCGGCGCAGTAAAGGGCCCGGTAGTTGGCTTCCAGGACCGCCGGAAGCAGCCGGGCGCAAATGGCGCCGTGGGGCGCCCCGGTCATGCCCCCGAGTGGGCCCGCAAAACCGTGGACGGCGCCCAGTCCGGCGTTGGTCAGGGCAACGCCTCCGACAAGGCTCGCGAATGACATGTTCTGGCGTGCCTCGAGGTCATCCGGATTGCGGAATGCGATTTTCAGAGAGCGGGCTGCCCGCGGGATTGCTTCGCGGCACAACGCATCGACAAATGGGTTATGGCGACGAGTGAGAAAAGGCTCGATGACCTGGGTCAGCGCGTCGAGTCCAGAGTACGCGGTAACTGAGGGCGGCATGCTGACGGTCAGTCGAGGGTCCACGACCGCTGTCCGAGGCAGCAGTTGGACACTCCTGAGACTCACCTTGACGTGATCAGCCGGGGACCCCAGGACCGCATTCTTGGTGATCTCAGCCCCAGTTCCTGCCGTGGTCGGAATCGTCACGATGGGGAGCGCCGGCCGGCCTAAGGCCCGCCCTTTTCCAATTACTTCGAGGTAGTCAAGTATGTCACCTGAATTGGGTGCCAACCCGGCAATTGCCTTGGCGGCATCGAGGGCACTGCCACCGCCAAACCCGACCACGACGTCCCTTTGGGACTCCCTTGCCTTTACGACTCCTTCCCGGATCATTTCAATGGCGGGCTCCCCATCCACGGAAAAGTGGTCCACGTCCAGGCCAGCCCCGCTCAAGGCGCTCGCCAGCCCACCAGCCCGGTCCTTTACCTTTCCGGTGACGAGCAGGGGATGCTTTCCCAACGACTGGACCACGGGAACCGCCTCGGGAAGAGTGTCGAGGCCGAAGATGATCTGAGTGGGGGTCCAAAATTCAAACTTCATCAATGCCTCCGCTCACCCAGATCTCCGGTTCCTCGGACAGAAAGGCCCCCTCTTCGGGTTCAGATATTTCGGCGGCTCGAAAGAGGGCCAGATAGACGCGGAAGAAAACAAGCGCCCCAAGCAGCCCCACGACAGCACCGATAAGGTGTGTACGGTAGCTAATCGCGTGGTCAAATGCTCCCGGCATCAGGACCACGAGGCCTACTCCAAGCGCACGAATGAGCCTCGTGCCCGGCGGGTAGCGCCTCTCCAGCAGGAGATACATGGTCAGCCAGAAACTTGCCATCAGGTAGACCATCCCGGAAGCCCCGACGAGACCAACCTCGCCAGGGAGGTAGGTTGATAGGGAGAGGTAGTTCACCAGGGTTCCGAGCACAAAAGACCCCACCGGGAAAACCCAGAATCCGAAGTACCCGTAGAGAAGGTATCCGAAGATCGAGAACAAAACGGCATTGGCCAGGAAGTGGCGCATGTCGGCGTGGACGAACAGGGCGGAAAACACTCGCCAGTACTCGTGCTCCTTGAAGACTTTGATCGAATCGGCGGCGAGGAGAGTGAAGAGACGCGGGTCCCGCCAACACATCACCGATACGAGGAGGACCGCCAGCGTTGCCAGCACCGCGACCAGACCGCTGTTGTCCTGCGGTTCACGTGAAAGCCACGTTTCCTTGACGGGAGTACGAACCATTGCTCCTCCTAGTTTAGCTTAATGACTGAAAAGGTTCTGTTTGAAACCCATTCCACGCTCATGCTAAGGTGATCCAAACCCCCCAATCCTCCAGGAGATCAAAACGTGGAAAAGCTGAATCGACGAACGTTTTTACGGAACTCGGTCGCGGGTGCCACGGCGGCAGGCCTGCTGCCCTGGACGCAAGTTCTCGGCTCCGTCCCCAGTTCCACAGATCGCGTCTCTCTCGGGTCCACCGGGATCAAGGCTTCCCGTGTGGCAATGGGAACCGGCTTCAACGGATCGGGCCATTCATCGGCGCAGGTCCGCCTCGGGCAGGCCGAGTTTACCCGGCTCATCCGGCACGGCTACGACAGTGGCCTTAACTTCTTCGACATGGCCGACCTCTACGGATCCCACCACTTCATGAATCCGATCATTAAAGAGATCGGGCGCGACAAGCTCACCCTCCTTTCCAAGATCTGGTTTGCCGAAGGAGCCGGCATGGAACCCACCGATCGCGCCATTCCGGCAGTGGACCGGTTCCGTCGTGAGTTGGGCGTCGACATGATCGATATCTGCCTGATTCATTGCGTCACCAAATCCGACTGGCCGACGCAACTGGAACGCATGCGGGACGAGTTGAGTGAACTGAAGCAGAAAGGGGCCATTCGGGCAACCGGGGTATCGTGTCACGACCTGGGTGCGCTTGAGGTTGCCTCGCAGCATCCTTGGGTCGATGTGATTTTTGCCCGGATCAACAACAAGGCGAAGGTCATGGATCACAGTGATCCCAACCGGGTTGCCCAGGTCCTGCAGCGGGCCCGGGACAACGGCAAGGCCGTGGTCGGGATGAAGATCTACGGAGCCGGGCAACTGGTTGAACCTGATCAGAGAGAGCAATCTCTTCGTTATGTCTGGGGCAAGAACCTGGTCAGTGCGATGACGATCGGCTTTGAGAAGCCCGATCAGGTGGACGACACGATCACGCGTCTGAACTCAGTGTTGCGAGGCTGAAGATACCCTTGGCGCCGGCGCGATTTGGCGGACAGAGTTCGACTTGTGCTCTCGAGAGGGTCCTGGTGCGTCCTCCGAACGAAGCATTCGGGTCGGCTGACCCCACCCGCTGGCATTACCTGTCCCAGCCTTGCCTGGAGGTTGCCACGGCGGAGCATGGCCACCTGACTGAAATCCTTCGGGACCAGGGTGTCGAAGTTGTCTTCCACGACGAATCGCTGCCGGGACTTTCCGACTCAATTTTTGTTTACGATCCCGTGCTGGTGACCGACTTTGGTGCAGTGATTCTCCGCATGGGCAAGAGCCTGCGCCGTGGGGAAGAGCCGGCATTGGCCCGGCGACTCGAGACGCTGGGGATTCCGACTTTGGGAAGAATCGAATCTCCCGGGACCGTCGAAGGGGGAGACTTGTTTTGGCTTGACTCGCAGACCCTGGCTGCCGGGATCGGGTTTCGAACCAATCGCCACGGGATCGACCAGTTGACCTGCCTGTTGGCTGCTTGGGGAGTTCGGGTGCTGTCCTTCGACCTGCCCTGTTTCCAGGGGCCCGAGGCCTGCCTGCACCTTTTGTCCCTGATCAGCCTGGTCCGTCAGGATCTTGCAGTTGGGTACCTTCCTCTTTTGCCGACGGCTCTTTGGCAGGTTTTGTCGAGCCGGGGAATTCGCTGCATTCCGGTCGTGGAAGAGGAGTTCATGTCGATGGGAACCAACATATTGTCGCTGGGCGGAGGCCGCTGCCTGATGCTGGCTGGAAACCACCGGGTGCGCGCTGCCCTCGAGAGTGAAGGATGTGAGGTGCTAACCTATCAAGGGAAAGAGATTTCCCTGAAAGCAGAAGGAGGTCCGACCTGTTTGACGCTCCCCCTCCATCGCGCTTGTGAAGGAGGCTGGACTTGATTGACTTGCCAAGTCTAATGGCCCTCTTTAAAATGACCAGTTGTCCTCTTGCCGCTGTGCAAACCGAGATTTTAAAGCTTTATAAGGACGGAAAATGTCGATGACCGTGAGAAAGCAATTTATCATTCTGGCTCTGATAGTCAGTGCCGTGGTGCTCGGATCTCCTCTGTATGGGCAGGAACCCTTTTCGGCGGAAGGTATCCCGGCGGGTTCAGACTTTGTCTACCGCAAGCAGTATGACCAGGTCCAGGAAATCATGAAGACTCCCGACTTGGCCCAGAGGGAGCAGAAGCTGACGGCCTACTATCAGAAGCTTCAACCTGAGGCGAAGATCCGGGAATATATGGAGGCCTATTTTGGGCAGATCCTGGAGGAATACCAGAAGAAAGGCATGACGGCGCAGGCGAACGCTTTGACCCAGAAGATGCTGAAATGGTTCCCCAAGAGCGATGCCCTTTTGGGTCAGCAGCTGAAGACTGCTTACGATGGAAAGAACTGGTCCAAAGTCATTGAGGTGGGCGAGAAGATGCGTGCCACGGCGCCGAATGATGTGCAGGTGCTGGCCATGCTGACGCAGGCCTACCAGAGCACCAACAATAACGCCAAGGTGCTGGAACTGGCTCCGAAACTGGTTGACGCTCTTGGGCCCAAGAAGGCGATCAACTACGTTGTCTTCCTGGGCGACCAGTATCGCCAGAAGAATGACACGGCAAACGCGCGCAAGTATTACAACATGGCCCTCCAGGCCTATCCGACCACTCCCCCGGACGGCTGGAAGGCGGCGCAATGGAACGCGGTCAAGGAAGCCTCCTATCAGTTGAGTGCCACCGCGGCCTGGAATGCGCAGAATTGGCCTGCCGTGATCAAGTCCTATCAGGAAGTGCTGAAACTCGATCCGCAGAATGACGGTGCCTATCTCGGCATGGGATTGGCCTACTGGAAACAGCAGGAATTGGACGCGGCCCAGGCAGCGTTTGCCAAGGCCGTGGTCTTGAACAAGACGACCGCAGCCAAAGCCAGGCAGTACCTTGAACAGCTCTACAAGCCCCGAAACAACAATTCTCTCGACGGATTGGACCAGGTGCTGGCAAAGGCAAAAGCCGAGTTGGGCGTCTAGTCTCCTGACACGCATGCGGGGCTCTGAAAGCGCCATACCTTGTGTGACAGGACACTAATTATCGACCGGATCAAGCGGTGAGAAGACCGCGCATCTCATGGGCGCGGTCCCGGAGGAGTTGAGGCGGGCGGGTTGAACCTGCCCGCCTTTTTTCGTTTAGGGGACGTCTACCCAGCAGTGATCCTGGTTGTTGCTTTCGACCGCAGCGACTAGGAATGCGATGCCCTTGCGACCGTCTTCAACTGTCGCGTATTGGGACCCGTCCTGTCCCGAGAAGGTCCTCTTGAGGTACGCCCTGACGTCCGTTTCAAAACAGCGGTGCAACCGGGCGAAGGCGTCGTGGAACCCTTCGGGGTGCCCGGAAGGCACGGTGGGTTCCGCGAGGAGACTGGCCGGAACGTCGCCGAGGAATCCGTCGTTGGCCTGGACCTCACCCCGCCAGTAGACGCGATCGGGTTGACCGGGAAGATGGATCCGAAGGCATTCCGCTTCTTCCTGGTTCCAGACCAGGGTTCCTTTCTCGCAAATGACCTCGATACCGCAGTCGTTCTTGTGCCCAATGCTGATCTGGGAGCAGCGAATAAGGGCTTTCCCACCGTTGCTGAGAATGCCGTAAGCGGTGAAGTGGTCGTCCAGCCTTCGACCCGCCACGAACTTCTCCAGAAAGGCCTGAATTCGGGTTACCTCGAGTCCCGTCACATAGCGTAGCTGCATCAGGGCATGAGTCCCGATATCGCCACCGCAGCCACTGAGGCCCGCGCGGGCCGGGTCAACTCGCCACTCCGCCTGGACTACGCCCTTGTCTTCCGCGCGACTGGCCAGCCATCCCTGAATGTAATGTGCGTCCACCCAACGCACTTTGCCGAGCAAACCTGAGCGGATGATGTGACGAGAGAGCCGGGAGGTCCAGTGTCCCAGGTAGGTGTGAGCGACACAGAAAGGGATCTTCCGCTCGTTCACGATCCGGACCAGGTCGTCCGACTCGTCCAGAGTCAAGGTCAGTGGTTTCTCACAGAAGACCGGGAAGCCGGCGTTCAGGGATTCGACCGCGGGGCCGTGGTGGACGTGATTGGGGGTCACGATGAGGACATAATCCATCCGTTCCCCTTCGGGCAACCGGGACTCCTTCTCAATCATTTCCGAGTAACTGCGATATCCTCGGATCGCGTAGGGCCAGGCGTCTGCTTCCCGGAGGGCGGTCTCCGGATCCGGGTGAAGGGCCCCGCAGACGACTCTGCGTGTTCCGTCCATGTGGATTGCCCGCTGATGGGGATGAACGATGAAGGCACCCGCCCCACCGCCAATCAGTCCAACGTTCAGTGTGCGATCAGCCATTTCAGCTCTCCTTTCCCTTATCGAATCGGCTTGTTGATTTACTGAGTCGGTGAATTCTGTCTGATACTAATTCCGCACTGCTCGAAAGGCAATTACCGGCGGAATGGAATCACATTCCGGATTTTCGGGTTGAGTTGCGGTCACTGCCGCGTAATCAGGGCCAGGGCGCCGCCCGTAGACCCGAAGGTGTTACCTTTACACGGGGCAAGGTTCTGTATAGGCTGAATGCCATTTGAGAGAATGAACTGTCATCCTTTCTGACTTCATGAGTTTCCAGGAACGACTTTTCAGTATCGATAGAGATCCCGAAAGCCTGATTGCGCACGTCGCCCAATCGTTCAAAGTGGCGGTCACGCACATTCCGGAGCGCCGCCAACTCTACCTGGACAGTTTCGACTGGGGGCTTTTTTCCAACGGGCTTGCCCTGAGGTGGGAGTCTTCTCAGCTTGGGGCGGTGCTTTCCCTGGCCCGCCTCGGAGGCGAGACCGTTGCATCCGTGAGTCAGGCGCGTCCCCCCTCGTTCTGCTCGGATCTTGAGCCATCCCCACTCAGCAAGCGTATTGAGAACGCGGTGGGTGTGCGTCGCCTGCTTCACCGGCTGACCTTGAACTACTCGGGTTGGGAAGTGCGTATCCTGGATGAACGAGAGAAGGTCACCGCCATTCTGCTCCTGCTGGAGGGAAGAGTTCGGGCAACGTTCCGGAACAAGAAGTCGAGGGCGTTGCCGCAGTGGGTGCGCGTGCTCCCGGTTCGGGGTTTCGAAGCGGTGCACCGGGAATTGACCGATCTGGTCGGAGACCTCTCTGGCGAACCCGTTCGGGCGCCATTTTTCGAGGCGGCGCTGTACGTTTCGGGGGAAACCCCGCTTGACTACTCCTCGAAGCTCAACTTTCAGCTGGAGCCGGCAATGCCCGCTGCGGCAGCGTTGAGGTTGCTCTTCCTGCAGCTCCTCGGCACCATGCGGATCAACGAAGCGGGAGTCTGTTCGGAGCTGGACCCGGAATTCCTTCATGATTTTCGAGTTTCCGTGCGACGAACCCGGGCGCTCTTGAGTAGGTCCAAAGAGCACCTCGACCCACAGCTCCTGGAAAGCTTCAATGAAGAGTTTCGGTGGTTGGGTCAGTCAACGGGTAAGAAGCGAGACCTGGATGTCTTCCTGATCAAGCTGGAGCAGTTGAAGGCACGGCGCGTTGTCGAGGAAGCCGAAGATCTGGCGCCACTGATCCAACTGCTGCGACACCGGCAGCAGGTGGAAGGGGAACGGCTGGGGGCACTCATTCGCGGCGCCCGCTACCGGGAACTTGTCTCGGACTGGGACAATGCGTTGCACCGGGAGGAATCGTTTCGCGCCGATCGAGGCCGGGAGACGGTCTACGAGCTGGCATCGCCGAAGATCTGGAAGATCTATAGAAGGATCCTCCGGGAGGGCGCCGGACTGAGCGCATCGGCGGAGCCCCGGCTGCTTCACCAGCTGCGAATCGACTGCAAGAAGCTGCGGTATCTGCTCGAGTTCTTCAAGAGCCTGTACCCGCGGCCACTCATGAGTGGGTTGATCAGCGACTTGAAAGGACTCCAGGACATTCTGGGGGACTTCAATGACTGTCACGTCCAGTACCAGAACCTGAAGACCTACGTCGATGAGGCCTGGGCTGAAAAGGAAATCCCCGCCCGGACTTTCCTCGTTGCGGGGCGTCTCCTCGAGCAGATGGAAACGAGTCAACAGGCGCTGCGACGGTACTTCAGCGACAGATTCAACCTGTTCGCGAACCGATCGAGGAAGAAGGTACTCAAGAAGGAGCTTACGCGACGGCGGAATCGCGTCGACTAGGGGGAACAAGGTGGCGACAATCGCGGTATACAGCATAAAGGGCGGCGTGGGCAAGACCGCAACGGCGGTCAACCTGTCCTATCTGGCTTCTACGGCGGGCAACCGGACCGTGATGTGGGACCTGGACCCGCAGTCGTCGGCTACCTTCTACCTCCGAATTCAGGCCCGGATCGCGGGTGGCGGCAAACAGCTGGTCAAGAAGAAGACCGACCTCGACAAGTACATTCGCGGAACCGACTTTCCCGGGTTTGATTTGCTTCCCGGCGACTTCTCCTACCGAAAGCTCGATCTGGTGCTGAGCAAGAAAGACGATGCCTTCAAACGCATTCAGCGAATCCTGAAGACGTTGAGCCGCGAATATGACACCGTCATCATCGACTGCGCCCCGGGTCTTTCAATCGTCTCGGAGGCGCTTCTTCACTCGGTCGACCTGGTCGTGATCCCCACCATCCCGACCCCTCTCTCCCTCAGGTCGCTCGATCTGATTGCTGATTTCATGGACAAACAGAACCTGAACGCAGGGAAGGCATGGCCGTTTTTCAGCATGGTTGACCGGCGTAAGACCCTGCATCGGGAAACCGTTGACAACCCTCCTGACAGGCCGCTCCCATTCCTGACGAGCAAGATCCCTTACTCCAGCCAGGTGGAACAGATGGGCATCCACCGGGCTCCGCTTCCCGTTTTTGCGGCCTCGAGCCCGCCTTCAAAAGCCTTTGAGGCACTCTGGAAGGAGATCCAGTCGAAGGCCCGCTAGTGTCCTGTCACGCATCCGGGGCTCTGAAATCGTCATATGATGCGTGACGGGACACTAGCCATGCCAGCTTCCCGGGTGGTCGATGCGAAGCTGCTGGGAGTCAACTCCCTCCTCGGAAGGTCCGGGTGACATCTTGCGGTAGGTTCCGTCGGGATCAAGTTCCCAGCACTTGTGGTTGTCCCGCAGGTGGACCTGGAGGATTTCGTCGCGGAGCGCCTGCTTGATGGTGGCTTCCTCGAGCGGAAAGAGAACTTCCACGCGGCCCTTCAAATTTCGGGGCATCAGGTCGGCGCTGCCGAGGAGGATCTCCTCGTTGCCTCCATTGTGGAAGTAGTAAATGCGAGTGTGCTCCAGGAAGCGTCCCACAACTGATGTGACTCGGATGTTTTCGCTCACGCGGGGAACGCCCGGTTTCAGGCAACAGATGCCGCGAACCTGGAGGTCTACGCGGACGCCGGCCTGCGATGCCTGGTACAGCGCCCGGATACAGGACTTGTCCACGAGGGCGTTCATTTTGAAGGCCAGGTGGCCGTTGCCGTGCTTCTTGTGAGTCTCAATCTCCCGGTGAATCCTGGAGATCATCGCTTCCTGCATGAACTCGGGAGCGACCAGGAGCTTGTGGTACTTCCTTTGACGTGAATACCCGGTGAGGGCATTGAACAGGTCGGCCACGTCGGAAGCAATTTCCGGATCGCACGTGAACAGACCCAGATCAGTGTAGATCCTGGCCGTGACCGGGTTGTAGTTCCCGGTTCCGAGATGGACGTAGCGGACCAGTCCTTCGCGTTCCCTCCGCACCACCATGCACATCTTGCAGTGGACCTTGAGTCCGAGGAGCCCATAGACTACGTGGACCCCAACATCTTCCAGTTCCTTGGCCCACTCGATGTTGTTCTCTTCATCAAAGCGAGCTTTAAGTTCAACGAGTGTGGCCACCTGCTTGTTGTTTTCCCGGGCTTCTTTGAGCTCGCGAACGATCGGCGAGTTGGGACCAACCCGATAGAGTGTCTGCTTGATCGCCAGGACGTCCGGGTCGTGAGCGGCCTGCCGGATGAAATCAACGACCGGGCTGAAGCTGTCGTAGGGATGGTAAAGAAGGACATTCCGCCGGCGGATAACCGAGAAGATGTTCTTCTCGGTCGTCAGTAGGGCGGGCACAACCGGTTGAAACGGTGGATCTTTGAGATCGGGCCGGTCGAGCCCGGTCAACTGCATGAGATCGGTCGGACCGACCGGACCTTCGGTGAGATAGATCTGATAGGATGCCAAGTCAAGATTTCCTACCAGGATGCTCAAGAACTCTTTTGGCATGCGAGGATCGACTTCAAGTCGGATTGCGAATCCAAAGCGCCGCTGTCCGACCATCTCCTTGGCGGCCTCGAGGAGATCCGCCGCTTCGTCTTCCTCGATCTCAACGTCGGCATTTCTTGTGACCCGGAACGGGTGTACGGCGACGACCTCCAACCCGGGAAAGAGCAGATCGAGATTGGCAGCAATCAGTTCCTCGAGCCAGACCAGTTCGATGGAGCCGGCTTCGTCAAGCCCCTCTCTCTGTCCGTCAGCCTCCTCTTTGGCGTTGGGAACCCGAATCAGGCGAGGCAGGATGTGGGGAACCTTCAGTCGCGCGAACCGTCTGCCGAGCTTCGGATCTTTGACGATCACGGCCAGATTGACGCTGAGGCTCGATATGTGGGGGAAGGGATGACCCGGATCAAAAGCCAGGGGAGTCAGGATTGGGAATACCTCCCGAGTGAAGTGCCTTCGAAGGAGTCGGATCTGGTTCTTCCGCAGTGACGCGTGTGGCACCACGCGGATTCCTTGCTCGCACAGCATCGGCTGCAACTGTTCGCGCCAGCAGCGTTCCGCCGTGTCGAGCAGGGGGAGCACCTCGTCTCGAATCCGGTTCAATTGCTGGGCCGGGGTCAGGCCGTCGGGAGGGGGCTTCAGCGCTCCGCTCGTCAACTGCCGTTTCAGCCCGGAGACCCGGATCATGAAGAACTCGTCGAGGTTGCTGAAAAAGATCGCGAGAAACTTAACTCGTTCCAGGAGAGGAATCTTGGGGTCCAGGGCCTCAGAAAGGACCCGCCGGTTGAACTCCAACCAGCTCAGCTCGCGATTGAAATAATAGGTTTGGTGATTTAGATTAGGGCTGCTTGACTTGCGGTGGTTTTCAGCCACCTCTTTTGCCCGGTTCTTGGTCGGCATGGCAGTCGCAGCCTCCGGTTGGATGAACTTGGAACGGGAAAATCAGCGTTCTCGAATGCTGACACGCTCATAGTCTAGCAGACGGGGCCTGGTTTTTCGGTTCAGATTCAGAGAGGAGAGTCGCATTTTGAAAGAATTGGGACTTCTTAGACACGCGAAATCCGACTGGAAAGGTGCGCTCAAGGATGACCACGATCGGCCTCTGGCCAGTCGGGGTCTGGAAGCGGCGCGACTGATGGGCAAGTTTGTCTCGGCGGCAGGAATAGTCCCTGAGGCTGCCTACTCCAGTTCGGCCGAACGCGCGCGGCATACATTGGAGCTCGCCATGGAATCGGGCAAGTGGGGGTGTCCGTCCGAGTTCGAGAAGCGGCTTTACCTGGCCGACCGAAAAGGCATCCAGGAATTCATCCGAAGGCTCCCGGACGACCTCGACCGGGTCATCCTGGTCGGGCACAACCCTGGCCAGGAAGATTTTCTGAGTGCGGTAGTCGGAGGCGGAAGCTTCAAACTACCCACCTCCTCTCTCGCCTGGGTCAAACTCGCCCTTGATCGTTGGGAGAACTGCGGGCCGGGCTGCGGCACACTGAACTGGCTCATCTCTCCCAAGCTGCTGAACCGACTTGGACTTTCGCTCTAGTGGTCACTTCGGGAACGGACCACTAGTTCACCTTTCGATTGCGAAAAATGATGTCACCGAAGCGCTGGGGCACGTGAAAATCTCTTTTCAGCGTCGGTGACCAGGCCAGCCCGGCCGGCTGCGGCTTGCTTTCAACCCGGTAGAGGTTCATCTTCCAGCGGTCGCCATCCTGGGGTGGGATGTGCGGTGCGGTGACCGCATCGGCAAGTGGAAAAGCGATTTCGCAGGTCCATTTTCGGTCTCCCGGTTTGCCGTCGACTGTCCCCTCGACGTTGACTGCCCATTTGATCCCGGCAGGGTTCCAGCTTTCATAAGGGAGGGGCTTCCGGACATCGATCAGATAGATGTCGAGCATGGTGCCCAGGGGGTTGACCTCGAGTTCGATGTAGTTCGGGTGGCTGGGATCGGGCTGGAGGAACACTTCGTCCACTTCCTCGGTCCACAGGTGCTCGTCCCGCTTCTTCATCGTGGCCCAAATGTTCTCGTCGTAACTTTCAAAGGCGAAGTAGAGGTACTCGTCGTCCCAGAGGACCCAGGCACTGGTCTTAAGGTTGCTTGGCTGCCCGGTGGCACTGTCGACGAAGTGAAGCGGTTGGGCTGCCTTCCAGGAGGCTTCGTTGAGCACTCCGTCCACGTTTATGGCCCCCCCGGTCCGGAGGACCTCACAACTGGAAGGGGGAGGAGTCGCTAATGCTGAAAGTGCCAGAATCAAAGTTGAGATCAGAACCATGTGTTACCTCCGTAGGAGCGCCGCGGGCCCGGCTCAGGGACGGGCCGGAATCTCCCAATTGCCCGTTTCTCCCGACTTGAACAGGGCGTCGATGACGGCCATGTTCAGGATTGAATTTTTCAGCGAAACTGCGACGGGAGTTCCGGTGCGAACGGAGTCTGAGAAGCGGTCTCCCTGAATCGTGTACTGGTCGCAGACCGGCAATTCGAAGATCTCCAGGTCGCGCCCGAAGAGGTCGCCCTCGCTGACCATTACCCTGCAGGGACGATCTGGGGGAGCGTTGAACGGGACTTCAATCTCGATCCGCCCTTTTGTCCCGAAGAAATGCATTCGTTGGTACGGGACCATTTGGGTGGAACAGACAAACGATGACTGAATGCCCCCGAAGTCGAGAATCGCGGAAGCCAGGATATCGACCTTGAACTTGAGATCCCGCTCGATAATCCCCAGGACTCTGGTCGGTTCCCGGTCGGTGACGAATCGGGAAGTGGTGATGGGGTAGCAACCGATATCCATCAATCCTCCGCCCCCGTATTCCGGAACATTCCGAACATTCAGAGGATCCACGTTGTAGTAGGAAAAGGCTCCCTGGATCGCCCGGAGCGTGCCGATCCGGCCGCTGCGAACCAGTTCTCGAGCGCGGAGCCATTGAGGATGGGTGCGCACCATGAAGGCCTCTTCGATCAGGACGCCGGTCTCTTCCTGAACCCGGATCAACTCGCATGCCTCTTCTGCCGAAAGAGCCAGAGGCTTCTCGCAGAGTACGTGCTTGCCGGCCCGTGCGGCGGCGACTGTCCAGGGAACGTGGAGGTGGTTGGGGAGCGGATTGTAGACGGCCTCAACCCCGGGGTCCGCCAGGAGTTCCTCGTAACTGCCGTAGGCCAGGGAGATCCCGAGGCGGTCGGCGGCCGCGCGGGACTTGTCGATCGAACGCGAAGCGATGGCAACGACTTCGCTCATCATCCCCTGCTGCATCGCGGGGATCACTTTTTCGAGGGCGATCTTGGCCGCGCCAAGGACTCCCCATCTTACTTTTCCAGCTTTTTCCATCCTTACTCAATCCTCCATCCGAACCCTGAATCGACTGCTTTTAGGAGCCGCGAGGCCGACTTCGATCAGCCAACTATATATGTTAATCGAACCGGGTCAACTTTGAACTCGTAGACCTCGAGCCCGTACCATATTCCAATGAAGCGAACCATCGGAATGATCCTGGCGCTTGCCGTATTGGCGGGTATCGGCGCAGTGGTCTGGTTTTGGGATGCCGATTCGCCCGTGATTACCGTGGACGGCCCGGAATCGATCGGACCGAATGCGACCCTGCAAATCCACGTCGAAGACACCGGGAAGGGACTGCGAGGCGTTCAGATCACCGTCCGCCAGCAGGACAATGAGCACACCGTTGACCAGGAGTCGTTTCCGTTTGACTGGTGGCCCTGGGAGCGTTCGGAATCAGCGCGAGCGGCCTCGATCTCGGACTGGAAAGGGCTGGGACTGAACCAGGGACCCTTTACTATCACCATCCGGGCTGAGGACCAGCCCAACCTCTGGTTGTTGAGCCGGACCAGCGAACTCAAGCTTGACCGGGTGTATGACTCGCATCCGCCGCGGCTTGAAGTCATCTCGGGACAGCACTACCTGCGTCAGGGAGGCTCGGAGGTCGTGCTCTACCGTGTCGACGAACCGGGCAAGTCGGGAGTCAGGGTCGGAGACAACGAGTTCGTCGGCTACCCGGTTCCGGGCAAGTCGGACGGGATGATGGTGTGCATTTTCGCGCTCGGGTACGACCAGTCGACCGACCTGCCGGCACAGCTCTGGGCAACGGACCAAGCGGGTAATCGGAGCGAGACCCGAGTTCCCTGCAAGACCTTCGCGCAGCAGTTTCGCCACCGGAACTTGAACATCAGCGAGACTTTCGTTGCGACGGTCACCCCCGAGATCTTCTCTCGATCGGACAGCGTCCAGGCAACCGGGGATCCCCTCAAGGATTTTCTGGCTATCAACCGCGATCTTCGGGTGTTGAACAACCGGCAGATTTCCGATATCACCCGGGAACCAAGCCCGGAACTTTACTGGAAAGAGCCCTTCCTCCAGCTGACCAACTCAAAGGTGGAGGCTGTCTTTGCCGATCATCGATCCTACTATTTCAAGGGTGAGAAAGTGGATGAACAGGTCCATCTTGGCTATGACCTTGCCTCGTTGGCACAGGCGGACGTGGAAGCGTCCAATGCAGGCAGGATCGTCTGGGCGGATTATCTGGGAATCTACGGAAATGCGGTGATCGTGGACCACGGACTCGGCCTCTTTTCGCTCTACGGGCACCTCAGTTCGATCGCGGTTCAGAACGATCAGATGGTCGGGCGTGGAGAAACCCTGGGGAGGACCGGACAGACGGGACTGGCCGGGGGAGACCACCTTCACTTCTCGATGCTCGTACAGGGAGTCCAGGTGAACCCGGTAGAATGGTGGGATCCCTCTTGGGTCGAGAATCACTTTCTTTCGAAGGTCCGTTAGCGATGTGGATGAACCGCCCTCTGGTATTCGGCGAGATCTTGTTCGACGTGTTCGAAGATGGCTCTGAAGTGCTGGGTGGGGCGCCCCTGAACGTGGCGCGTCACCTCCAGGGATGGGGCCTCAATCCGCTGATGATCAGTCGAGTGGGGGCTGATGTCCGGGGCGACAAGATCATGCGGAGTCTGTGCTCAGTGGGGATGGACACCATCGCGATACAGGTTGACCCGGATCACCCAACCGGAGTTGTGGGAGTCACCCTTGAGCAGGGTCTGCCCCGCTATGAAATCAAGCCGGGCGCGGCCTGGGACTTCATCGACTGGGGCGTATTGGAGCGCAGCTTGGGACCGGAAACCGAAGCGGGGCTGGTCTGCGCCGGCACGCTGGCCCTGAGAAGCGAAGTATCCCGGGCGGCGTTCGATCGGCTCTGCCGGAACCGTTCTCGTGACCTTCTCCTTGACCTCAACTTGAGGCCGCCGTGGTGGACGCCGGAGCTGGTCGCCGCCCAGATCGAACGGGCCCGCTGGTTGAAGTTGAACGACGAGGAACTGGAAACGGTGACCGGGCGTGGCCGGCGGAGCTCGGACGAGTTTACGGAAGAGGCCTGCGAGACCTGCCGGGAACTGGACATCGACCTTCTGGCGGTTACATTTGGAAGTGCAGGGGCGGTTCTGGCCACCCGGGAAGCCACCCACTTTTCCCCATCTCACAGGAACACGCCCCTGGTCGATACGGTCGGTGCCGGAGACGGGTTCACGGCGGCGGTGATCCGAGGGATCATGCAGAATCAGGCCATGCCGGAGATGCTCAATTCGGCCGTTGCATTCGCAGGGAGAATCTGTGGAATTCGCGGAGCCACACCCGCCGAACCCTCGTTTTACCGGAGTTCGGGATAGGATTACTTGACCCGTCGAAGGACCGAAGTTCGACGTCTCTTGGCGAGAACGGAATTGCAGGCCTCGATTTCTTCGAGGACTTCCCGGCGTCTCTGCTCCACCCAGCGAGCATCTGATTCCAGGCGTTCCAGTTCGGATTCCAGAATGAGCAGTCTCAACTCAATTGGAAGCAGTTCTTCGAGAGGCGGTTCTTTGTCACGACCCATTGTCCGGCTTGGGGGCATAATAACCTTTCCGGTTGCTTACCTTCAAGTCTCGGCCTTTGACCCGCACCTCGATTTCGCGAAACGATCCGTCATGAGCCTGGTTGGTTGAGACGTATCCGATGCTGTACTGACTCTTGATGGCAGTGTTGATCTCGCTGAAGGCCTCGCGCAGGTCTTCAATGCTGGCTTTGGAGTTGAAAAAGAGGCCGCCCGTCTCTCGGGAAAACTGCTTCAGCTTGCCGAAATTGGAACGGAATCGCCCGCCCCTGACACCAATTCCAAAGATCACCGCGTCGAAATCCTGGGCGGCCTTGATTGCGTCGTCGTCCTTTTTTACGCTCTGGGTATCGTCCCCGTCGCTAAGAATCACGAGGACCCGACGGCCGACTTCATGGCGGAGCAGCTCCTGAACCGATACCCAGATAGCATCGTAGAGTTTGGTGGCTCCCCCGGCACGGATGTCCACGATGGAGTTCTGCAAGGCATCAAGACTGAAGGTAAAATCCTGAACCAGGTTGATTTCACTGTCGAACTGGACCACCGCCGCCATGTCCTTGTCAGGCCGCAAGGTCTCTTCGAGAAAGGCGTTCGCGGCATCCTGCTCGAACATCAGCTTGTCCTTGACGCTTCCACTCGTATCGACGAGCAGGATAACGTTCAATGGCTGGGCGTCGTCCCCCGCCTCGAGGGAAAAGTATTGTATCTGCTGGCGGGTCCCGTCTTCAAAGATCTCAAAGTCATCCCGGGTCAAGTTCTGGACGTAGCGATCTTTGCGCCGAACGGTACAGAGGAGGTTGACTACTTCGACGGATGTCCGAAAGACAGCCGACTCGTCTTCCTGGGTCTGCTTCCCGGCTTCTTCCGCTCCCGATTGTACAGCCGGGGAGGCTACCGTGAAGAGCGTGCCGACCACGGTTAACAGAAGCACAAAAACCAGGCGAACAGTTGGTTTTGGGGACATTTGGGTTAGTGGGCCACCACGCAGCGTTGAGTGGCAAAGAAGGTATAAAGTGCCACCACGCCGAGATAAATCAAGCTGAAGTAACTAATTTCCACTCCTGTCATTCTAACAGCCAAATCGATGCAGATAGCCGGGACGAGGCTGTAGGCCGTGATCGTGAAGCAGTTGGAATAGGGCAATCGCACTCCGTACCTGAGTCCGATCGAGTAGGCCATCGGACTCAGGAAGGCGGCGGTGAGCGCCTTGGCTAGCAGGTTCCAGAACAGCAGGAGCGAATAGGCGGTGGGGAAGTACCCCCACTTCACGACACTTCCGTAAACCCCGATCTGGTCAGGGGAAAACTTGAAGTCTCCAAAATCGTTCCAGGGGTAGGCCTGCGACTGGCCCTCCATCTGGACCGAAAGATCCTTGGTGCCGAAAACAAAAGCCGGCTCTTCCAGTCCGTAGGGGTCGTTGTAGGCGCCAGTCGTGTCAAAGACAAAGGTCCAGTCGTCGGACCGGTCCCCGGGATCATACTTGGTGACGAGCGGCTGGTCGGCATCTACCGACAGTTCCCCGCTGCTCACAGAGAAGGCTGGAAGTGAGGAGCGCCCCCAGTCGACGAAGCGGTCGATTTCCGGGAAAAAGAACCAGGCGTAAATCAGGGTCTGCAAGGCGGCGACAACCGCGGCGACGTAGAGCAGGAAGACGAGAGTGCGCCGGAACGGCTGCTGGAAGACGCGGCTATAGAATTCGAAATCGGTCACCGCCAGGTAGAGTTGGCGGGGAAAGTCTCGCAACATGTTCAATTTGTGTGGGGATAGTAAAGGATGCGATTGCAGTTTTCGCAAACCATAATCTCGCGATTTGTGCGAATTTCCGCGACCAGCTGGGGACGGAGCCGGACGTGGCAAGCTTCGCAGGAAGAGTTCGAAACTGCTGCCAGGGCCACCCCACCGCGAACTGCTGCGATCCGCTGGTAGCGCTCGAGAAAACCTGCTGGGAGGTCGTTCTCAAGCTGTCCCATCTCAGCCCGGAGCTGCACCAGCTCCTTCTCGGAATTGGAGACAAAATCCTCGATCTCTTTCTTCTGAACCTCTATCGTCCGTCGTTTCTCTTCGAAAGAGGTCGTGGCATCAGCGAGATTTGACTCCAATTCATCGGCTTCCAGCATGCACTCGAGGATGCGGTCTTCCTTGTCACCGATCTGAGTCTCAACGAAGCTGATTTCATGCAGCATCGCCTGATATTCGGTGTTCGTCTTGACCGACATCAGCTGGTCTTTGTAGTGGGACAGTTTGCCTCGAAGCGTCTCGACTTCGTGCTCCAGCGCCCGCCGTTCCCTGGTAGCCTCTTCGATGCGCTGCTGAGCTGAGTTTACTTCTGAGGTCTGCCCCTCCAGGGCGGCATCCAACTGGGCAATCTGGGCGGGTGCGCGTTCAACTTTTCCCTGCAGTTCCGATATGCGGCAATGGTATTCCTGCAAGTGCACCAACTGGCGCAACAACTCAGCATAGTCGCTTGTCTTTTCCATCAGTCTCCACCAGCATGTGGTTACGGAACTCCCGTAAGGGCTTGATCCGTCCTTTCAGGACCGAGCCTTTGGTGGGCCCAGTAGGACTCGAACCTACGACCGTCTGATTATGAGTCAGATGCTCTAACCGACTGAGCTATGGGCCCAAAACAACAACAGGGGGTGATTTCTCACCCCCTGTTGTTCTACTGCATGTTGCCTTCCTTGCCGTTCGCCTCTAGGAAAGCTTTCAACTTTCGGCTCCGGGAAGGATGGCGCAGTTTTCTAAGCGCCTTGGCTTCGATCTGCCGAATCCGTTCCCGCGTCACAGAGAAGCGCTGGCCGACTTCTTCGAGCGTGTGCTCGCTGCCGTCGCCAATCCCGAAACGCATGCGAATGACCTGCTCCTCCCGCTGGGTCAAGCTCTGGAGTACAGCTGCGGTTTGCTCCTTCAGGTTAAGGTTGATTACCGACTCCGACGGGGACACGACTCCCCGGTCCTCAATAAAGTCGCCCAGATGGCTGTCTTCTTCCTCGCCAATCGGGGTCTCGAGCGAGATCGGCTCCTGCGCAATCTTCAGAATCTTCCGCACTTTGCTGGCGGGCATGTCCATCTTCTCGCCAATTTCCTCGGCGGTCGGCTCACGCCCGAGTTCCTGAACCAGCGCTCGCGAGGTCCGGATCAGCTTGTTGATCGTTTCGATCATGTGTACCGGGATACGGATCGTGCGGGCCTGATCGGCAATGGCCCGGGTGATTGCCTGCCGAATCCACCAGGTAGCGTAAGTGGAGAACTTGTAACCACGCCGATACTCGAACTTGTCGACGGCCTTCATCAACCCGATGTTGCCTTCCTGGATCAGGTCCAGGAACTGAAGTCCCCGATTCGTGTACTTCTTGGCAATCGATACGACCAGCCGGAGATTGGCCTCAACCAGTTCCTTCTTTGCAATGTCGGCTTCCAGTTCCCCTTGCTTGATCGTAGCGAGGGTCCTTTTCAGCTCGCCGGACGACGCGATCGCGTTGTCCTCCAGTTCCTTGACTTCTTTCTCGATCTCCCTGAGTCGAAGCTTAATCTTTTTCGACTCTTCGAGCTTCAGGGGGGACTCCTGCAGCTTGCGCAGTCGCTTTGCCTCCCGTTCCAGGGTCATGACGTTTTCGACTACGCTCTTGATCTTGCCGACCAATTGTTCGTGCACTTCCGCCGTAAGATCGAGGTCACGAATCAAGCGGGCGGTTGGAATCCGGTACCGAGCCAGCTTCGTGGTCAAGGCTCCGTGCTCGGACGAACCGCGCCGGGCCTTGCGGAGTTGAGAACGCAGCTTGTTCGACTGCTCTTCCAGTTCGGAGATTTTCGAAATCTGGGTCCGATGCTCTTTGCGACGATTCTCAATAACCTTTTCGGTGATTTCCTCTTCCGAGAAATTCACCAGGTTCTTGAGGTTGAAATCCGGATCGGAAAGCAGGTTGACGGATTGGCGAATTTCGTTGACCACGAGTGGGGAGCGGGAAATCGCCTTGAGAACGGTCTTCTTTCCCCGCTCAATACGTTTGGCGATCTCGACCTCACCTTCCCGGGTGAGCAATGGAACGGTACCCATTTCCCGGAGGTACATCCTGACGGGATCGTTGGTCTTCTCCAAATCCTCCGACGGGGTGCTGGGCTCATCTCCATCGTCATCGTCCGAGGTGGTGCGCGACCGGGCGCGCTTCTTGATGACCTCGAAGTCGTCTTCGGAGTCGATGACTTCGATGCCGGCGTCCCCAAAGAGGTTGAAGATCTGGTCCAGATCTTCAGAGGACTGAATGTCGTCGGGCAGAAAATCGTTCACCTCGTCGTAGAGGAGGTAGCCTTTTTCTTTCCCCGCAGACAGGAGTTCCTTTACGCCGTCGTACTTGTCTTCAATTTCTGAAAGCAGATCTTCGTTATCCTGGTCCATGCGCAGACCTCTAATTATACAAAATTCAAGCCTCTCACGAGGGAGGACACAATTCGGGTGGTTCAGGAGATCCCGGAAGCAGTCACCGACGTCGCCGACGCTGAATAAGTTCCTTGTTCCGAAGCAGTTCTTCGAGCCGTTCTGAAGTCTGCCCGCTCTTCTCTTCCTGAGCGATCTCCTGTTGGATTTGTCGGCTCACGCGATTGAGTGCCAAATCGCCAATGGCCTCGACACACTGCCTGATCTCTTCGTCCGACACCTGAAGCTCTGACGAAGTTACAGAAAGTCGATCGAAGAGATCAAGGTCGTCGCCCTCCAACCGCTCTCTCAATTTAAAGATGTCGAAATGTTCGTTTTGTTTCCGGATCGCGAAAATCTCCCGGAAGAGGGTCCCGGTCGCCAGCCCTTCGAACATGGATGCTTCGGCCAGAGCCAGCACCAATTCCCAGGTATTTTCGTCAAGGCAGGCCGCGAAGAGCGATTTCTCCGCCAGGGTCGGCTCCACTGCGACCGTGCGCACCGCGCTAATCGTCAACTGCTTCTGCCTCTGCCTCTGTGGTGCGCGTGAATACTTGCGCAGTTCCCCGACCAGGACTTCCTCATCCACCAGGAGGCGCGATGACACCCTGGAAACGTACTCCGCCCGCTCCACCCGGTGGGGCAGTTTGGCTATAAAGGGAAGGAGCTTGTCAATTACCTCCTGTTTCCCATTGGGGCTCTGCGGATCGCGTTGTTGGGAGAGAAAATGGGCCAGCAGAAAGTCGACGAAGGGAGAAGATTCCTTGAGCACCCTCAGGTACTCCTCGACTCCGTGGTTGACAATGAAAGAGTCGGGATCTTCTCCCGAGGGAAGGCGCAGCACGTTGACCTGGAAACCTTGTTCAAGGAAGAGGTCGATGGACCGCAACGCTGCGGAGATTCCGGCTGAATCAGGGTCGAAATTCACCACAACCCGACGAGTGTAGCGAGAGATGAGGCGGACCTGGCCCTCGGTCAGACTCGTGCCCAACGATGCGATGATGTTCCGTACCCCGTGCTGATAAGGAACGATGCAGTCGAAATACCCTTCCACCAGAACGGCAAACCCCTGCTTGCGGATGGCGTCTTTCCCGGCGTGAAGGCCGAAGAGATTATGGCCCTTGGAATAGAGAAGGGTTTCAGGGGAGTTTAGGTATTTTGGTTGCCCGTCACCAAGAATTCTGCCGCCGAAGGCGATGGTCTTTCCCGAGAGGTTCTTGATGGGAAAGATTACCCTGCTGCGGAACTTGTCATAGGGCTCCCCCGATTCGCTGCGAGAGACCAGCCCGCATGCTTCCAGGTCGGCAAGAGAGATTCCATCGGAGCGGAATTGCCGGAGCAAGGCGCTTCCCGATTGAGCGAAGCCGATTCCAAACGTTGCACGTGTTTCCTGGTCGATCTGCCTTCCATCAAGATAGCTGAGGCCCTCCCGGCTGCGCGCCAATTGCTCGCGAAAGAAGGCTGCGGCCTTCTGCATTATCTCCAGGTACCGCTCCCGGTCCTTTCCCTCCTGGGTTGTCTCCGACCCGGAATCGGGAAGAGGAATGCCCTGCCGCTCCGCCAGGAAACGAATCGACTCTGGAAAGGTCAGGTTCTCGACCTTCTGAATGAATGCGAATGCGTCCCCACCCTCGCCGCAGCCGAAACACTTGAAGATCTGACGGCTCTCATTGACCGAAAAGGAGGGGGTCTTCTCCTGGTGAAACGGGCACAACGCCACGTAGTTTTGGCCCCGCTTGCGCAGATTGACGTAGCTTCCCACCAGGTCCACGATGTTCACGGCGAACCGGACACGTTCAACAAAGTCGGAATCAAGCTTCTTCAAAGTCGGTTCTTCCCGGCCGCCGGCAGTGGGCGGATCACACCTTCAAATGAACTCTCGTCGAACCGCCTTCAACCTCGAATGAAGAAACGTGGCAGTGCTTGGAGAGGAAACCTTCTACAAAACTCCGCAACCTTCCGGTGCCGAATCCATGGACGATTCTCACTTCCGGCAGGCAGGAAACAAACGCCCGGTCCAGGTACTTGTCGAGTTCAAACGATGCCTCTTCGACGGTCTTTCCGATCAGGTTCAATTCCGGGTCGGTATCCTCCACAACCCGGACGGTAACCTGCGGCGCGGGTTTGAGGACTTTTTCGGTTCGCTCCACCCGTTGCAGATCGGCATCCCGGGCCGAAACGTTCTTGCCCGCGATATCGACAACCGCTGAGTCCCCGTCAACCGAAACAACCCGTCCCTTGGATCGAAAGAAGCGATGATAGACCAGATCACCTGGCTGGAGTCCCCGAGGCGCCTGCGCCGACTCCTGTTTAGACTCCCCACGCCGCCGCTCTGCAGCGTGACGACGGAACCACTCTTTGAGGGCGGCTTCGCGGAGCTGAAGCCGTTTCTGTGCGGCTTGTGCTTCCGTTCGATCAGTGAGCCGTTTGACGAACAGGCGACCCTCCTTGCGAAACTCCTCCGCCAGGCGTTCAAGAGTCCGTTCCATCAACTGTTCCTGTTCACGGCGCTCGATCTCTGCTTGTCGCCGCTGTTCGAGGTGCTCCCGGTCCAGGTCGCGGAGTTTCTCGTCGTACTCCTCTTCCCGTGCATGAAGTTGCTCGATTCGGGTCCGCAATTCCCCGAGATACCCTTCAGCCAGAGAATCTTTGTCGTCGAGTAGACTCCTTGCATAGTTGACCACCTCCGACGGGAGACCGAGTTGGGCAGCAATTTCGAGCCCGCTCGATCCGCCGGCGACTCCGTATTCGAGTTGGTAGGTTGGGCGCAGGGAACTTGAGTCCAGGCGGACACTTGCGTTGAGCACTCCCTCGGTCAACGCCGCATAGGATTTCACTGCGCGGTGGTGGGTTGTGGCAAAAACCAGGTGCTGAAGCCGGCGAAAGTGCTCGAGCACTGCGATTGCAAGGGCCGAGCCGTACGCCGGGTCGGTACCGCGGCCCAATTCATCGAGCAGGATCAGGCTGGGGCCCGGGCTCACTCCAGTCAACTCTTTGATCCGCTCAATGTGCGCTGAAAAAGTACTTTGTTGATGGGTGATCGACTGGTGGTCCCCGACATCGGCATGGATTCCGCAGAGCAAAGGAACCTGGGCTCCGGTCGCCGGAACCGGGAGGCCGCAGTGGGCCATCAGGGAAAGCAGCCCGACCGTTTTCAAAGCGGCAGTCTTTCCCCCGGTGTTGGGGCCGCTGATCACGAGCACGTGATCCTCCCCTCCCAGGCCGATTTCGATTGGTACGGTGTCGTCGTTCCCCAGCGTCTTCAAGAGAAGAGGGTGGCGGGCCCCTTTCAGCTCGAGCAACCCCGAGTCCACCACGTCGGGCAGGGTGCACTGGTAGCGAGTCCAGTACTCGGCGCAGGCGAAACGGGCTTCGAGTTCTCCGCTGGCACGGTAGATGGCCTCGATTTGGTCACGGCATTTGCGCGCCTCGTCTGTGAGGGAGCGAAGGACCTGCCGGACAATTTCCAACTCACGGTCCTGGTAGAAGATGTGCTCGTTGTTAAATTCGACCGCGCTGAACGGTTCCATGAAGACGGTGGCCCCGGAGGAACTTGTCCCGTGGACAATTCCCGGGAGATCACGCTGGTTTTCCACCCGAACGGGGATCACGTATCGGTTGGCTCGCTGGGTGATGTAGGGCTCGTCGATGAGAAACCTGGCACGCTTGCCCTGCAGGAACCGGCGCAGGTGATCTTGAATCCGCTTGCGGGAGACCTCCTGTCTGCGACGGACGGTCCCCAACTCGGGGTGTGCCGAGTCAGAGATACGGCCTTTTTCGTCGAGAGAATTTTCCAGCCGGCCGAGGAGAGCCGCGGGGACCGAGGTCGCCGCGCAGATTCGCCACAGGTTAGGAAAATCATCCCGCGGGAGAACCTGGCGGAGCAGTTCGGCAAATCGCAGGTAGATCAGTAGTTCGAGGAGGGCTTCGCGGTCGAGAACCGCTCCGCGGTCCGCCAGCGAATCGAGCAGTGGCCCACCTTCGGGAAGATCGAACCGGATCTCACTTCCACCCGAATTCAGACGGAATGCTTCCTTGAGTTCATCCTGCATTCGACAGATCGAAGGCAGGTCCGAAAGCGGCCGTAAACGACCAATCTCAGTCTTACCCTGGGGCGTCACCGCAGTCTCCGCGATGATCTCCAGTACTGAAGGGAACTCTAGGAATTCGAGACTCTTGTCATCCATTGGGCGAACCTGGCCTCCAGGGGGAAAGGAGACTATTCGCCGGACCGGCGGCGGTTGATCAGACTGGCCACGTAGCCCGCCCCGAATCCGTTGTCGATATTGACCACAGTCACGTTTGAGGAGCAGCTGTTGAGCATCCCGAGCAGTGCAGCCAGTCCTCCGAAGGAGGCGCCGTAGCCGACACTGGTAGGAACCGCAATGACTGGAACTTCCACCAGCCCTCCGATTACGCTCGGGAGAGCGCCTTCCATCCCGGCAACGGCAATGACGACACTGCACTTCCGCAGCCGTTCCACTTCGCTCAGAATACGATGAATCCCTGCCACGCCGACGTCATACCAGGAGAGCAGCTCATTGCCCATCGCGGACGCCGTCACCATCGCCTCTTCGGCGACGGGAATATCGGCGGTGCCGGCGGAGACCACGCCGATCGGGCCCCGACCCACGATTTGGGGGCTCCGGATCACCGTGATAGCAAGGCAATTCTTGTGGAAAGAGGCTTCAGGGTACTTCCCCTGAATTGCGGAGGAGACCTCCTGACTTGCCCGGGTGATCAGGAGATTGGGGCTGCGGTCGAGAATTGCATCGGCGATGCGGACGATCTGTTCGAGGGTCTTTCCTTTTCCGAAAATCACCTCGGGAAATCCATGGCGCAACGCACGATGGTGGTCAACCCTGGCGAAGCCCAAGTCCTGAAAGGGCATTGCCTCGAGCAGGCACTCCAACTCCTCGAGCGGCAGTTGACCGCTTCGGAAGTCCTCGAGTGCCTGCCGCAGCCGTTCTGGAATCATGACCGCGTCGGGCGTCGATCCCGATGGGAACGAGGACGCTCCCCCCGAGGCTGATCCTGATCTGAATCGTCGGAACGATGCCTTTCTTCCTGCAACTCAAGCGAACCTTCGCCCCGCTGCTCTGCCAGCACCGCCTTGCGACTCAGTCGGATCTTGTTGTTATTGTCAATTCCAATGACCTTGACCAGGATCTTGTCGCCGGGATGGACTTCCTGTCGAATGTCCTGAATTCTCCGCTCTGCGATTTCCGAGATGTGGAGCAGTCCCTCGGTGCCGGGGAAAATCTCCACGAAGGCACCGAAATCGACCACCTTGACCACCTTCCCGAGATAGGTTTTGTCAACCTGGGGAACCGCAGTGATCTCTTCGATCCGGGCAATTGCTTTTTGCGCCGAAGCCTCGTCCGTCGCGGCAATTCGAACCCGTCCGTCGTCTTCGATGTCGATCTTGGTCCCGGTCTCTTCGACGAGAGCCCGGATAACCTTCCCGCCTGGTCCGATCACCGCACCGATCTTGTCGGTCGGGATCATGATGGTGTAGACCTGCGGGGCGAAAGGCGACAGAGCCGTGCGGGACTCGGCGATTGTTGCCGCCATCCGATCGAGAATGAACAGCCGTCCGACCCGGGCCTGCTCGAGTGCCTGCCCCATGATTTCACGGGTAACGCCTTCAATCTTGATATCCATCTGAAGCGCGGTGATTCCTTCAGAAGAGCCGGCGACCTTGAAATCCATGTCGCCGTAATGGTCTTCAAATCCGGCGATGTCGGAAAGGATCGCGTACTTCTCATCCTCCTTCACCAGGCCCATCGCGATGCCGGCGATTGGACGGCGGATGGTAACACCGGCATCCTGCAGTGCCATGATGCCGCCGCAGACGGAAGCCATCGAAGAGGAGCCGTTGGACTCCAGGATGTCGGAGACGATCCGGACAGTGTAGGGGAACTCTTCGTCTCCGGGAAGGACCGGAAGAATCGCCCGCTCCGCCAGGGCGCCGTGGCCGATTTCCCGCCGTCCGGGCCCTCTCAGGAACCGGACCTCTCCCACGCTGAAGGGAGGAAAATTGTAATGCAGCATGAAGCGCTTGGTGGACTCACCGGACAGATTGTCGAGCCGTTGCTCGTCTTCTCCCGTCCCGAGTGTCACGGTTACGAGCGCCTGGGTTTCACCTCGAGTGAAGATTGCCGACCCGTGAGTTCGGGGAAGGATGCCGACCTCCGAGGAGATCGGTCGGATCTCATCGAACTTGCGCTGGTCCGGCCGGACCCTGTCATTGAGAAGATTCGACCGGAACACCTGTTCCTTAATCCGGCCGAAAATCATTCCGGCCTGGCTCCGCTTCTCGGGTTCTTCTTCGGAAAAGAGCGACAGGATCGCTTCCTTGTGGGCATCCATCTTCTGGTAGCTGGAGAGCTTGTCCTGAATGGCCAGGGCTTCTTTGATCCCGGCCGGCGCCTTCTCGCTTACGATCTTTTCGACTTCCGCGTCGAAAACCAGCTCGGGGACGTCCCACTTCACTTTGCCGACCTTGGCGGCAAGTTCCTCGATTGCGGCAACGATCGACTTGATCGCGTCGTGGGCGAGTTCGAGGGCCTCGAGGACCTTGTCTTCGGAGACTTCCTGGGCTCCGGCCTCCACCATCACGATCGCTTTCTTCGTGCCGACAACGACGAGATCAAGACGGCTCGAACTCATTTCTTCGACGTCCGGGTTCAGGACCAGTTCGTCGTTGACGAGTCCCACCCGAACGGCACCGATCGGGTTGTGAAACGGGATCTCAGAAGCATAGAGAGCGGCGGATGCCCCGTTGAGCGCCAGAACGTCGGGATTGACGTCGGGCTCAGCGGAAAGTACGGCCGCGATAACCTGCGATTCCTGGTGATAGTTGGACGGGAACAGCGGCCGGATAGGCCTGTCGATCAGGCGGCACACCAGAATCTCTCGTTCCGAGGGGCGCCCTTCCCGCTTGAAAAAGCCGCCGGGGATTTTGCCGGCCGCGTAAGTGTACTCCCTGTAATCACAGGTCAAAGGGAGAAAATCGCAATCGGGCCTGGGTTTCTTGTCTGCACAGGCTGTGGCCAGGACCACGGTATCCCCGCATTGAACCAATGCCGAACCGTGAGCCTGCTTGGCCAGCCTGCCGGTCTCGATTGAAAGCTCGCGAGACCCGACGGTGACGCTAATTCTGTGAACCATTGATATACCTCCGACTATTCACTGATTATGGATGGGTCTCCGAGTTGAATTGGAGAGAGACTGGTATCGATACCGGCCTCTTCTAACATGGAGAACCTCGAATAACTGTTTGAAAGAAAGCTGAAGCGTGGTGACTCGGAAGGGGAAGGATATCTGACAGATGTAGACGTCACGGCATATTCAACGCTAGCCAGGCTTCCTTATGATGAAACCGGTTCATCACGAGCCCGAAATAGGGAACCGGTTACTTACGGATGCCGAGCCGCTCGATCACTTCCTTGTAACGGGCGAAATCGTGCTTCTTCAAGTAATCGAGTAACCGTCTCCGACGACCAACCAGTTTCAGCAGACCCCGCCGGGAGTGGTAGTCCTTTTTGTGCACCTTGAAGTGCTCAGTCAACTCCCGAATCCGCTCGCTGAGCAACGCGACCTGAACTTCGGGGGACCCGGTGTCCGAATCGTGCTGTCGAAACTCACCTACGATTTCGATTTTCTTGTCTTTCGTCAGCATCTCTATCTACAAACGCTCCTGTTTCAGCTCGTGCAAAAAACGTAAATCTAGCAGAAATGAAAAGGGAAGTCTAGCCAGAGCTCAAGTTACCGAGCCCGGGGGGTGGCTTCGCTCCGTACTAAGACGGGAGCTTATCAGTTTGTCGGCTTACCGTCCAGCCCGGGGGTGGGCACTCCGGTAAGCACGCAGGAGTTCGTCGAGGGCCAAGTGGGTGTACTTCTGGGTTGTGGACAGACTTTCGTGCCCGAGGAGTTCCTGGATGGCACGGAGGTCGGCACCCCGGTTAAGGAGATGGGTTGCGAAGGAGTGCCGAAACAGGTGTGGGTGGACGTGAAGCAGCGTGGCGCCGCGTAGAGCATAATCCCGCAGGATTCGCTCAACCGATCGGGCTGTGATGCGTCCTCCCCGAGCGTTGAGAAAGAGCGCCTCAGGTTCCGTGGCCGAGCGGGCCTTCAAAAGGATGCCGGATCGGGCGGGAAGGTAATCGTCCAGGGTCAATCGGGCAGGCTCGCCGAACGGGACGATGCGTTCCTTGGCCCCTTTTCCTCGCACCTTGAGCAGTCGGTCGCCAAGGGAGCAATCGGCCAGGTTCAGGGAAGTCATCTCAGAAACCCGAATGCCTGTTGCGTAGAGGAGTTCCAACATGGCACGGTCGCGCCGTCCCAAGGGGGTTTTGGAGTCGGGCAGTTCGAGGATCATTACGATCTGCTTCTCCGTCAGCAACTGGGGATCGCGCGAAGGTTGGCGAGGGGTGCGCACCAGTCGGGCCGGATTCCGGGCGATGTACCCCTCCCGATGGAGGAACTTGAAAAATGAACGAACGGCCGCGAGCTTGCGGGCCGCAGAAGAGCGGCAGTTGCCACGTGCCTGCAACTCGGCGAGGAAGTCCCGGATCGTGATGTGGTCGAGTTGGCTCGGAGAGATGTTCTCGGCCCCCTGTCCAAGGTGAGCGAGAAACTCGGACAAGTCTCGGCGGTAGGCAGAGACCGTCCGGGCCGAGTAATTGCGCCCGTACTTTACGTAGTCAAGGAACTCGTTGACGAGGCGTTGCACGCTCACCAGCTTATCAACCCCGGGGTGACGGCGTCTCTTGTGACTACTTCAGGTTGAAATTCTTGAGTTTTCGGTAAAGGTGGCTGCGTTCCATCCCGATCGCCGCGGCAGTCTTGGAGATGTTGCCGTCATTGTCCTGGAGGCTCCTCAGGAGGAAGTCGCGCTCGAATCCCTCCCGGGCGCGCTGCCAGTTGGCCCGCCCGCCGTCTCCCTCGTCCGGACCTGCCTTGAGCAACGAAACCGGCAAGTCGATCAGGCGAATTTCCTCCCGCGGGAGCATGATCACCAGCCGTTCGACGATGTTCTTGAGCTCCCGGACATTGCCGGGCCAGGCGTAGTTCTTCAGATACTCCAAGGCATCAGATTCGACCGCCTTGGGTTCCCGGCCGTATTGTCGAGAGAAGTGCTCCATGAAGTAGTCGACCAGCAGCGGCACGTCCTCCCTGCGCTGCCGCAGGGGAGGAACTTCAAATGGGATGACGTTCAGGCGAAAAAAGAGGTCCTCGCGGAAAGTTCCTTCTTCTATCTTCTGTTCGAGGTTCTGATTGGTGGCCGCAATGACCCGCACGTCTACTTCGACGATCTGGTTGCTGCCAACCGGAGAGAAGCGCTGTTCCTCGAGGACACGGAGGACCTTGGCCTGGGTTTTCAGGCTCATGTCCCCAATTTCGTCGAGGAACAGGGTGCCCTGGTCGGCCAACTCAAATTTCCCCTTGCGGGTTTCCGTCGCGCCGGTGTAAGCGCCCTTGACGCTGCCCAGCAGTTCGCTTTCGATCAGTTCTTCCGGGATAGCGGCACAGTTGACCTCGATGAACGGCCGGTCCCGTCGCTGGCTTTGCAGGTGAACGAGGCGAGCTACCAGCTCTTTTCCGGTCCCGTTCTCACCGAAGATCAGGATCCTTCCCTCGGTGGGCGCTGCATAACGAATCTGCTGCCGGAGCGCCTGCATCGGAACCGAGGTGCCGATCATGAGGTTATCGCGCCGGAGGATCTCCTTGAGGTTCTCGTTCTCATTCTCCAATCGAATCTGTTCGAGGGCGTGTTCCAGGACGAGGTAGATTTTCTCGAGTGAGAGCGGTTTCTCAATGAAATCGAAAGCTCCCAGCTTGGTCGATTTTACTGCCGTCTCGATCGATGCGTGGCCAGAAATCATGATGACGTACAGTCCCGGGCACTTGGCTTTGAGCTCCGAGAGGATCTCGATTCCGTCCTTGCCGGGAAGCCAGACGTCCAGAAATGCGACGTCGTAGGCACGTTTCTCAACGACCCTGAGGCACTCCTCCCCCGTGGGAACCGAGTCCACCGCAAAGCCTTCATCCCGCAGGATGGCTTCCATCGATGCTCTTACGTTCGGTTCGTCGTCAACTATCAGAATCCTGGATCGCATGTGCTGCTTGTCCGTCAATTGGAATTTCCATGGTGATCCGCGTGCCTCTGGGCAGGTTGCGCTCGGCCCTTATGAAACCGCCGTGTTCGGAGACAATCTGGCGAACTATGGCTAAACCCAACCCGGTACCCTTCTTCTTGGTCGAGAAATAGGGGAGGAACAGGTGTTCAAAATCTTCCGCCGCAATGCCGTGCCCCGTGTCCGAAAACTCAATGCTTACGGACTTCCTGGTCGAGTTCAAGGTGGTGCGAATGTCGATTGCACGGTCTGGTTCATCGACCAGTGCATCGAGGGAATTGTCGATCAGATTCACGAAGACCCGCTGGAGTTGCTCCGGGTCGGCCCAGATTGCGGAGATCCCGGGATCGAGGGTCTTGGTCATCCGGACCGAGGAGAGGCTGTCGTCGTAGCGTTTTATGGCTTCGTCCAACAGGAAGTGCAGGTCCACCCGCTCCGGTTTGAACATGGGCAGCCGGGCAAAGCGGGAGAACTCGGAGAGGAGGTTCTTGAGGATTCGCGATTCCATTGAAATGATCCGGGAAGCCTCAGAGAGAACCTGCTGAAATCCCTCGACCTCCACGATATCAGGCAGCAGTGGCGCCAAGCGGGAGAATCGACGTTCGATGCGTTCGGTCGACAGTTGAATCGGGGTCAGTGGATTCTTGATCTCATGCGCCAGGCGGCGGGCGACTTCCTGCCAGGCGGCGAACTTCTCGGCCCGGATCAACTCGGTCAGGTCGTCGAGAACCACCAGGTACTCGACTCCCGCATCGAGGGCGTTGATGGTCATCGTGGCGGCAACGTAGAGCTGGCCGACGGGCCGTTCGATCGTTAGCTGCTTGCGATAGGTCCCATAGAGGCCTGCCCGCTGTTTCATGTCGAGCAGTTCCTGGCACATCACTTCGCTGACCACCTTCGTCAGGGGCTGGTTGACCGTGTCCCGGGCCGCGCGCTGGAGCATCTTCAAGGCGGAGTTATTGGCTGTTCGGACCATGTCGTACTGGTCGAGCGTGATGACTCCCGTTGCAATGTTCTGAAGGACCGTCTCGATGTAGCGCCGACGTTCGTCGAGGTGAATGTTGGTTCGGCGCAACTCATCGTTGGTTGCCTCGACCTGTCGCCGATTCTCCCGTAGCTCGTCGGCCATCGTGTTGAATGAATCCACCACGATGCGCAGTTCGTCCACCGCCGCAACCTCGACCCGGTGGTCCAGGTTACCTTCGGCCAGTTCCATGGAGCCCTTGGCGAGGGCTTCAAGAGGAACAGTCAGCTTGCGAGCAATGTAGTTGCCGAGCCAGACGAAGCCGAAAACGACGGCCAGGGTGGTGACGGTCAGGATCAGGATGTAGGTGAAGCGAAGCGAGACCAGGGTCCCCTTGAGCCCCGAGTAGACCCGGTTGGCCTCAGCTACGTTGCTGAGCTGAAAAGCGACGCTGTTGGGAATCTGGGAGTAGAGCAGCAGCATCTCTCCCCGGTCCGTCGAGCCCGGGTCGAGCGCAACGGAAAGCCAGATCCGGTCTTCGATCAGAGAGCCGGTGTTCACGCCCGGATCGAGGTGGTAGAAGGACAGCGCCCTGTTCGACCTGTCGATCCACTTCGGGTGGCGAAGGGGTCGGGAACCGGCCGAACGTACCCTGGGCCTTGCCGGACGGTTCGATCAGGGCCATACCCTCAAAGCCAAGAGAGTGAGCGCGACTGAAGACTTGCTCGAGGGACTGGCTTCCGTCCCGAACCGCCTTGCTCAGATCGCGGGCTTCGGCCAGCAGGCGTCGCTCTTTCTCGGCATAGTAGTCCTGGGAGATGGTTCCGGAAGCCGAGAGTAGTTGCTCGGAAGGGGCGCTGACCCAGGTCGTCAAGTTCTGGTTGATCAGTCCGAAAGCCAGGAACGCCATGATCAGTGCGGGAAAGAGAGCAAAGATGACGAAGGTCAGGACCAGCTTCGTCTTGATGCGCGAACCGGGATAACCGGCCTGGTATTCAAAGAAGAGCCGGATCAGATAGCGTGCGAGCACTACGGCCAGGACCAGGACCAGCACGAACAGCATCGCCCACATCGATGCCCAGAAGTTGAAGTTCCACAGGAAGTCACGGTTTCCCACCGACGAAGGGTTCAGGAAGATGACACTCACCAGGAATGCGAGCACCAGGGCAAGCAGTGCGGCAGAAGTCCAGATGATCCTTCCGAGGAGTTTGTGGCGTGTCATTTTCGTCCTGTCAGGCTCATAGAGATCGCCAACAGGCGCTCGACCATAAGGTCCGCTACCGCGGCTGACTGTGAATTTACACAGCGCTTCATGTTATGTTCTCGTATTCTAACATTCACAAAGGAAAGCGCAGGGTCCTTATGCTCAGGATTGGCATAGATACGGGTGGAACCTTTACTGACTTCGTAGTTTTCGACGGCGAATCCCTCTCTGTCTTCAAGCTCCCGTCAACCCCGAACCAACCCCATCTTGCCGTGTTGGAGGGAGTGGTCCGATCGGTGGGTGACAGCGAAGGATTTCTCCTGCAGCACGGTTCAACGGTCGCAACCAACGCCTTTCTCGAGCGAAAGGGGGCCAAGTGCGTGCTTGTCACCAACCAGGGCTTTGAGGACATCCTCGAGATCGGTCGGCAGAATCGCCCGGAGCTGTATTACTTGGGCAGTTCCCGGCCCGAACCGCTGGTTCCGGAGCGCCAGCGAATCGGGATCAAGGAAAGAACTCTCTGGGATGGCAGTTCATTGATCCCCCTCGAACAGAAGAGCCTTGAGTGGCTCAAGACGAAGATTCAGCAGCTCAAGCCCGAAGCGATAGCGGTCGCCTTGCTGTACAGCTACCTTAATCCGGACAGCGAGAACCGGATCGAACAGAGCCTGGCCGACTTTGGTCTGCCGATCTCCCTGTCTCACCGCATCATTCCCGAGTTCAGGGAATTCGAACGAACATCGACCACGGTCATCAATGCCTATGTCCAGCCGATCATGTCGCGTTACCTGGCCGCCCTTCGTGAGAATGAGCTGGTGCAGAGAGGTTCGCTGACTATCATGCAGTCGAACGGCGGCTCCATCTCCCCCTCATGGGCGGAGCAGGAACCGGTCCGGACCCTCTTTTCCGGTCCTGCAGGTGGAGTCGTGGGGGCTTTTGAAGTTGCCCGAGCGGCCGGCTACGAGAAGATCATCACGCTGGACATGGGGGGAACCTCCACCGATGTTTGCCTGTGCGACGGCCGCATTGAGACGACGAACGAGAACGTCATCGGGCATCACCCCGTTTCCATACAGTCGATTGGGATCCATTCCGTGGGTGCGGGCGGGGGTTCGATCGCCTGGGTTGACGAGGGAGGTCTCCTCAAGGTGGGGCCGCGCAGTGCCGGGGCCGACCCGGGGCCGCTTTGCTACGGGCGGGGCACGGATCCGACCGTCACCGACGCCAATGTCTTTTTGGGGCGGATCGATCCAGACTTTTTCCTGGGCGGCGAAATGAAGCTGTTCCCCGAGAAGATTGTTGAAGCACTCGATCAGCTGTCCGCTTCTCTCACCCAGGTGGAAGGGCGTAACCGGGCAACTTCTGAGATCGCGGAAGGCATCATCCGGATTGTCAACACACAGATGGAACGTGCCCTCCGGGTGATCTCCCTGCAGCGCGGTTACGATACGCGGGACTTTACCCTGGTGACCTTCGGCGGTGCCGGTGCCCTTCACGCCTGCGAGCTGGCGCGGGCCTTGCTGATTCCTCGGGTGCTCGTGCCGGTCCATCCCGGCGCACTTTCCGCGATGGGTATCCTTCGGGCCGATGTTGTGCACGATATTTCACGGACCCTGGTTTTGAACTCGGAAGACGAGGCCTTGATCCCCACCCTCGGAGAGAAGCTTGTCGCTCTCGAAGGCGAAGTAGCGGCACGGCTGGCCGAGCAGGGGTTTGAGCAGGCCGCGATCGAATTGGAACGATCGGTCGATACCCGTTACCTTGGGCAATCCTACGAGCTCAACATACCCTTTTCCGACGACCTGGTGGCGCGCTTTCACGCGCGTCACGCACAAGTCTACGGCTACAGCAACGACGGGTTAACCGTGGAAGTGGTCAATCTCAGGGTGAGGGCCAGGGCCCGCTATCCGATGCCCGCGATACCCGAATTCGAACTCGCCGATGCGGAACCGGTCAAGGAGGCGCTGCTCCAGGAAAAGGTAATCGAGGGACAGAGAACCGAAAAGCCGGTCAAGTTCTATATCCGGAGCAAGCTGACAGCAGGGAACCGCTTTGAGGGACCAGCGGTCGTCGTAGAGTACAGCGCGACCACCTGGGTTCCCGAGGACTTCTCGGTTTATGTCGACAAGTGGCTTAATCTGGTGATTGAACCGCGGAAGTGACTTCGCTTTCCCGCTCAATCAACAGGTAGAAGAGGATCCCGGCTGCAACCGAGAGATTCAGGGAAGAAACCTGTCCTTTCATCGGCAGCCGAACGAGGAAGTCGCAGTTTTCCCGAACCAGCCGCCGGAGTCCCCGATCCTCACCCCCGACCACCAGCACCAGTTTGGACGTTGGATCGACATGCCCGAGGCCTTCCGTCCCCTGCATATCCAGGCCGACCGTCCAGAAACCCTCTTCCTTGAGCCTCTTGAGGGTCTCGGCGACATTTCCGATCTTGGCGATCTTCACGTGCAGGGCGGCCCCGGCGCTCGTCTTGACAACGGTCGGAGTGACCCCTGACGTATGTCGCTGGGGGAGCAGAATGGAGTGAATCCCGGCCGCTTCGGCGGTGCGCAAAACGGCCCCCAGGTTGCGGGGGTCTTCCACCCCGTCAAGGACCAGCAACCGGTCGGGCTTTTCGGCGAGAATCGAATCAAGGGAGCGAAACGTGATCTCCGCGATCTCCGCAAGGACCATCTGATGGCCTTTGCCGCCGGCCCGGCGGTGAAGGCTCTCGATCGGCTCGAAATGGACCGCAATGCCGACGCTGCGGGCCTGATCTATCACGTCCTGGATGCGGCCGCTGTGTTTTCCTCGTGCAACGACGATTCGCTCGACCCGGGACGTTGACGACTGCAGGGCTTCGAGAACC
Organism: uncultured Acidobacteriota bacterium; assembly: GCA_963777605.1. Taxonomy (GTDB): domain Bacteria; phylum Acidobacteriota; class UBA6911; order RPQK01; family JAPXNP01; genus CAVZRV01. The sequence continues at coordinate 798,063 of CAVZRV010000007.1, read as the reverse complement.
GGATTAATCCCGTAGATGACCATGACGCTCCTCCAAGAGCCGGTGAAACTCGGAGACCCGTTCCCGAATTCCGGGGATCGGTTGGGGAGTACCCAATTGAGAGCCCGCCTCGATCAAGGGAACCAGCCGATCCAGTTCAGGCCCTGAGGCCTTCCCCGTGATGGAGACGCGAAGAGGATGAAACAGTGCCTTGCCTTTGACGTGTGTCTGTTCCTTGACCTTGAGCGCGACGTCCCGATAACTCTCCCATGTCAGAGGCTCGGTCCCAACCTGATTCAACAGTTGGTCGAGTGCCGAGATGACGTGAAGCGAAGCGGGATCGTCGATGATGGAGGCAACTTCGGGATCTCCGAATGAGGACGACGGGTCGAACGAAAGCATGGCAGAGGCTTCCGTGGATATATCGCCCAGCGTGTCAATGTAGTTGAGCAGCAGGGAGGTCAGCGACTCCAGCCAGGCCTGGTTGGCCGGTGACTCGAGCGGCGGGAGGTAGCCCGCGCCGGCGACGTAGGGCCGGGAGAGTTCGACGAGCCTGGAAGGGTCGAGCGTTTTCAGGTGTGAACGGTTGACCCATTTCAACTTGTCCTGATCGAAGACCGCAGGGCTCAGTTGCACTCTCGAGAGGTCGAAGGCCTGAACAACTTCCGAGGCAGTGAGGATTTCGGACATTCCCTCGGGAGGAGACCAGCCCAGGAGACTGAGGTAGTTGAGGAGGGCCTCCGGAAGGTATCCTTCCCGCCGGAACTCGGGGATCGAAGTGGCTCCGTGCCGTTTGCTGAGCTTGCTGCCGTCCGGCCCCAGGATGGTCGAAAGGTGCGCGAAATTTGGAGCAGGCCAGCCGAGACTCTCATATAGCAACACCTGGCGCGGCGTGTTGGAGAGATGTCCTTCTCCGCGGATGACGTGGGATATTTCCATGGACGCGTCGTCGATCACACAGGCGAGGTTGTACTGTGCCGATCCGTCGGAACGGAGGAGGATGAAGTCGCCGATCGTCGAAGTGTCCACCTCAATGCGGCCGAACACCTCGTCTTTGAAGGTGACACTGCCCGGCCGGACCTTGAGTCGGACGGTAGCCGGTTCACCCCGCCGGAGCCTCGATTCGGCCTCTTCTCGGGAGAGGGATGCACAGCGGCCAACGTAACGAACAGGGGCCTGCTTTTCATGCTGCTCCATACGATCCTGTTCCAGCTGTTCCTGGGTACAGAAACAGTGGTATGCCCTCCCGCCATTGAGCAACTCATCGACTTTCTGTTGATACAGGTGGGTCCGTTCCGTTTGACGGTAGGGCCCGTAGTCACCCCCGATGCGGAATCCCTCGTCCCATTCCAGGCCGAGCCACCGCAGGTCTTCCAGAAGCTGGTCTTCGAAGCGGGCTTCCGACCGTTCCGCGTCGGTATCTTCAATCCTGAGTATGAATTGCCCTCCCAGTTTCCTTGCCAGCAACCAGTTGAAAAGGGCGGTGCGGACGTTGCCGACGTGGAGGAAACCGGTAGGACTGGGTGCGAACCTGACTCGAATACTCATCCGAGCCAGTATAAACCTGCTTCTTGAAAACGGATTTGACGAAGCCGCCAATTGGAGTGAACCATTGGCCCGTCAAACCCGTCGATAAAGGTATCGTGGGTGGGTGTTCCAAACCTGTCGCTGGACTCGAGTAAAATTGTGGTGATTGACGAAAGGGCGAATCAGGTCTTAAAATCTAGCCTTGATCACCGATCCGAGTAGCAAGATGGCAAAATCCCTGCGAAGCTGGAGATACTGGGGCCTTATCCTGGCAGTTGCCGTGCTGGCGTCGGTTCAGACCGTTGCCGCCGGAACGCCGTTTGGGCGACTCAGTGGATTAGTCGTTGATGAAGGCGGGCGACCGCTCTCTGATGTGTTTGTGTCCCTTTTGGGGCGCAGCGATGATGCTGTCTTGCCCATCCTGGCCCGAACCGACGATTCGGGACGGATCCTGATCGATGGGCTTGTCGCCGGAACCTACCGATTGGCGGTCAAGAGTGTCGACTACCGAACTCCGGTGAGCCGCCTGGTTGAGATTGCTCCCGACGAGACCTCTGTTGTTACCCTGATCCTGCAGCAGATGTTCAGCCTCGGTACCGACAATGAGAACGTCGGCTTGAAGGCGCTTTTCCGCACCTCTCAGTCCCGAAGACTGATTTTCCGAGAGAATCCTGGTCAACTTCCGGACGACCGACGCGGCGCCAACCCGGTAGAGGAAGCCGTTGTACAGGTCTACGGCAGTGGCGGTCCCGGCAGCGATTACGTTGTTGTGCCGGGGGATGTCGCCGGTGGCACCACCACGAGCTTTGCGGCGGTGTTGCCCTCGCTGGGGCAGACTCGGCAGATCGTCGCCGGGCAACTCAACTCGGGTGAAGACTCTCTCTGGCGGATCAAAAACATCATCGGCTATCAATTGGCCGACAACCACCGTTTGAATCTCTTTCTGGGTTATGGCCGGGTGAGTTTCGAGCAGCCGAGCATTGCACTGATGAACGACCCGAACGTTGCTCCTGAGCACGGACAGTTTGCTGCGCTCTCGGGTACCTCAAGGTTGCTTAATGTCGGGTTTGAAGACAACGTGGTGCTGGGTCCTGCTCTGACGTTCACGTGGGGTGTTGACGTAGATCAGGTTCGAGGGGAAGCGCGGGATTCCTTTGTGAGCCCCTCCGCGGCAATCCAATACTCACCGATGGAGAAGACCAGGGTACGCCTGGAGATGACCTCCAAGCGATCGACGGTCGCGAACACGGTTCTCCTTCCGGAGGGCGAGCGGGTCAGCGTGTCGACTCCTTTGAACATTGCCCGGTACGGTGGGGACACGGTGTTCGGAGTCGGCCGTCATTATGTCGGCAGCGTGACGCAGGAAGTTACCCTGGGCACCGAGTTGGAGTTTGCGGTTTTCCGTAACCAGGCATTCAGTCCGGCGATCCCGGTGGTGGCTATTCTGGAACCGACCCACGAGACCGAAGCGCTCCCGCTGGGAGCGGGCCAGGCGGACACCCGTGGTTGCAGGATCTCGCTGCGGAGAGCATTCGGAGACCTCCTTCAGGCGGAAGTCTCGTACGTGCAGGGACGCGCTCCGGGAGTCTTCGGGCAGGTCGGCGCGTTGGAATCGTTTCCTCAGTTCGTTCGGGCGGGTACCTTTCATGGTGTCATGACGAAGTGGGAAGCTTATATCCCGGTCACCGGGACCCATCTTGCGGCCGTGCTGAAGTTTGTGCCGAATGCGGATCCCCTGGTTACAATTGACTCGTATTCGGACGTTTATGACACGGGGAATGAAGGGGTGAATCTCTTTGTTCGCCAGGTCGTACCCCTTCCTGAAGAAGTCCTCAAGTTCTTCGGACTCGATTTCCTCTCCCCCCAGCGCGTGGAAGCCCTGTTAGACATCCGCAATCTCATGAATGACGATCTGGGTACCCTCGACACCCCGTCCGGTTCGGTGACTTTGCTGCACAACGTGAGGTCGATTCGGGGTGGGGTTTCCTTCAAATTCTAGCGCTTCGCACCGAAGTCTCATCTTGCCGTACTCATCTTCATCTGGCCGGAAATGACCCGTTTTGTTCGTTTTGAATGAAGCCCGGGAAGCCGGCTGATTCAATATTGTGAACCCTGATTCAGATTATTGAATCAGTATTGTCGTGGAGATTGCGCCGTGCCGTCTCCGAGAATGCGGAAAACGTGTCGGTGTCCGTAGTTCTTGCGGATCGGCCCGGGAATCCTCAGAGTGGCACCCAACGTGCTTTGTTTAGTGAAGGAGAGTGTAATTGTGCGCTCTCTGGAGAGTGCTGTTTCGGCGATGAGAGAATGTTTTTGTCCGGTCGGCTAAGATCACTTCTGATTCTCACTTTGGCTCCGGTACTAGTTTACCTGGGCGTGCTGAATCTTGCCGATCGCATCCAGTGGAAAAGTCCCATCGACGGGATCCAGTGGGAGCAGTCGGACCAGGGCGTGGTGGTCACGGAGGTCTCAAATTCGCCTCTTGAAGCGATCATCAAGCCGGGCGATCTCCTCGTTGACATCAACGGGCTGCGTGTCCGCTCGCTCGATGATTATGCCGAGATCACCGAAGTCCTCGTGGAGAGCCGCGATTCCGCAGCCTTGGCCGACTACACCTTTCGTCGTCCTGGTTCGGGAGCAGAGGTTACGGTTCCGGTTACGCTCGAAGGCAGGGCTCAACTCGGGGCCTCGGATTTTCCCCTGATTCTGGTGGCGTTCGCGTTCCTGATCTTAGGAGTGCTGACGTTCATGAAGAACTCCCGGGCACCGGGGGCTTTTCATTTCGCCGTACTTTCCCTGGTAGCCTTCGCGCTGCTGATGTTCCGATACTCAGGGAGAGCAGATGCTTTCGATGTGGCAGTCTACTGGCTCTCAGCGGGGGCGTTTCTGCTGTTGCCTCCCATCATCCTGCATTTCTGCCTCTACTTTCCGGAACCGGTGGAAGCTCTCGGGCGCCTAGCCCATCGGAAGTTCATTCTGTACACGCCGGCAATTCTGCTCGGTGTCATCCACACCGCCTGGTTTTTTGGCCAGTTGCGCTTTGTCGGGTGGGGCCGTTCCGGCCGCTCGGGCCTGGTGCTCGACAAACTGGAACTGGCGCATTTCGTGATTTACCTGGCTCTGGCGAGCTATGCCATTGTGAGCGCCCAGCGGAGCACGAACCGCCCTGTCCAGCGCAAGCAGATGCAGTGGATTGCCTCTGGGTGTCTGTTGGGGGTGCTCCCATTCACAGTCCTGTATGCGATCCCCTACCTGCTCGATCTGCGGATTGCCCGCTGGATGGAGTTCTCGGTCATTTCGCTTTGCCTCGTTCCGCTGAGTTTCGGGTACGCGATTGCCAAGTTCCGGCTGAAGGACGTGGATGTGATCTTCAAGCGGGGAGCGGCTTACGTTGTGGCCAGCTCGACCCTGCTTGCCTTCTACGTCGGGATCGCTCTCCTGATCGGACGCGCGGTCCAGGATCTCTCTCCCGAGAGCAGCTTTTTCCTTTTGGCCGTGTCCGCGCTGGCCGTTGGGTTTTTCTTTGCTCCGCTGCGCGACCGGATCCAGGAACAGCTTGATCGATATTTCTATCGAGACCGCTACGGGTATCGCCAGTCTTTTCTTGATTTCGGGAAAACCCTCGGCTCCGAAATTCAATTGGGGAAATTGACCGAACAGGTGTCCAATCGGATTTACCAGACTCTCGATGTGACCGCAGTAGCGGTGTTCCTGCGCGACGATCGGACGAGCGCGACGTTTCGTCTCCAGACCGGCGTCGGGCTGGAGTCTGTGGACCGGCTCACTTCTCTCGAAATTCCCGAACCGGCACTGTTTCGATTGGCTTCCGAGGGAGCATCCTTGGAGATGGGTGGGAGCGAGGAAAGGCTGTCGCCGATGCGGGAGTCGCTCCACCGTTGTGGGCTGCGCTACGTGGAACCTCTCTTGGTGAGGGGCCGCCTGGTCGGATTTATCGCCCTGGGCCGGCGCCGGGGCGGAGACTTTCTTTCCAGCGAAGACCTGGACTTGGTCTCCAGCCTGGCCGGTTATGCGGCAATTGCCATCGACAATGCCCTCCTTTACCGATCCCTGGAGAAGAAGGCGAACGAGCTTCTGGAACTCCAGATCTACAGTGAAAATGTGATCGAGTCGATCAGCCTCGGAGTTGCCGTCGTGTCCGATTCCGGGACCGTAACGGTGTGGAACAGCTCCATGGCAGCTGTGACCGGAATCTCGAGGGATGCGGCAATCGGTCGACCGATCCAGGACGTATTGCCTGCGAATCTCCGCGAAGTGTTGGCCCAGATTGTGGATGGGCCGGACTGGGTTCTGAAGGAATCTCACCAGATCTACAAGGCGCACCTGGAACTTGCCGACGATAACTTGAGACTGCTGAACATCACTCTCGCGCCCTTCATTTCCCACGAGGATGTCAATACGGGTACCCTGCTGATATTTAATGACATCACCGAGCGGGTACGGTTGGAGAACCAGTTGCAGCAGGCCGAGCGCCTCAGCTCAATCGGTCTCTTTGCCGCCGGAATCGCCCACGAAGTGAACACTCCGCTGGCGGCGATTTCCAGTTATGCCCAGATGCTGTTAGGGGATGCTCCGAAGGGTGATCCGCAGCGAGAACTTTTGGAGAAGATTGAGAAGCAGAGTTTTCGGGCCTCCGATATCCTGAACAATCTGCTCAACTTCGCGCGCTTTTCGGATCGCGATTTCGAAGAACTCAATCTCAACTCTCTGATGCTGGACACCCTGTCCCTTTTGGCTCACCAGTTCAAGAAGAGCGCCATCGAGATCGACATGGACTTCGAACCGACACTTCCTTCAACGATCGGGAATTCCGGCAAGCTCCAGCAGGTGTTCATGAATCTCTTCCTGAATGCGCGTGATTCCATGCCCAAGGGGGGGCGGCTTCGACTTTCGACCCGGCAGGTCAATTCTGAACTGGTGGTCCTGGTGGAAGACTCGGGGACAGGCATCGCTCCGGACGACATCAAGCGGATCTACGATCCGTTCTTTACGACCAAGCCGGTAGGTCGGGGCACCGGCCTGGGCCTCGCCGTTTCGTATGGTATTATTCAGGAACACTCGGGCCGGATCAAGGTAGACAGCCTGCCTGGAAAAGGAACGACCTTCTCCGTTTTCATCCCGGTCAAGCGAGTCAATTAGTTCGAGCCCGCTTCATGGCGAACCCTGCAATTCTCCTCATCGATGACGAGGAAATCATGCGAGAAGTCATCTCGAGGCTTCTGAGCAGAGAGGGTTACGCCGTCCAGACCGCTCCGACCGCGGACGAGGGGCTGGCCAAGCTCAGGGATGAGCCCTTCGACCTGGTTCTCCTCGACCTGATGCTGCCGGGCAAGAGCGGGCTGCAGGCCCTTGAGGAAATCCTCGAATTCGATCCGGATATCGTCGTTGTGATGATTTCGGCATACGCTTCAGTCGAGAACGCCGTCCAGGCGACCAAGGCGGGGGCTTTCGACTTTGTCACTAAGCCCTTCAAGAACGAGGAACTCCTGCACCTCATCCGCAATGGGTTGCGGCAGCGGAGCCTCGAACTGGAGAACCGACGCCTCAAGAAGTCGTTCGAAAAGCGATACGCCTTTCAGAACATCATCGGAAAGAGCGAGCCGATGCAGCGCGTTTTCGAGCTCATCTCTCACGTCGGGCCCAGCCGGAGCACGATACTGATCGCTGGGGAGAGTGGCACCGGAAAAGAGCTGGTCGCCAAAGCTCTGCACAATACCAGCCCGCGAAAAGACAAGCCCTTTGTGGCGGTCAACAGTGGAAGCATCCCCCAGGACTTGCTCGAAAGTGAGCTCTTTGGGCACGTCAAAGGCGCGTTCACGGGAGCGGTTGCGACCAAGAAAGGTCTATTTGAGGTTGCCGACGAAGGAACTATTTTCCTCGATGAAGTCGGGACTTTGCCGCATGAGACTCAAGCCAAGCTCCTCAGAGTTATCCAGGAGCGGGAATTTCGTCGCATTGGGGGAATCGAGAACATCAAGGTCGATGTTCGAATCGTGGCGGCTACCAACGTCGATCTGCGAGAAGCCGTCGCCGCGGGAACTTTTCGGGACGATCTCTACTACCGACTGAACGTTATCACCGTTCCGTTGCCTCCCCTGCGCGACCGCAAGGACGATATCAGTCTGTTGGTGGAACACTTCGTAAAGCAGTTCTCTGAGATCAATGGCCGCCCGCCCTGCACGATGGACCAGGGGGCACTGAAACTGCTCATGGAGTACGACTGGCCCGGGAACGTTCGGGAGCTGGAGAACGCCATCGAGCGAGCCGTCGTGCTCGCCCCCGAAGACGGGGTCATCACTCGCCAACTCTTCCCTCACGAGATCTTCGAATCGACGTCTCTCTCAATTGAGCGGCTCCAGTTGAACGACAATGGTGCCTCGCTGCGCGATCTGGTTTTGGAGTTCGAACGGAACCTGATCGTCACCGCGCTGAAGAAGACCGACTGGAATCAGAAGAAAGCGGCGAGCCTGCTCAAGGTCAATCCCACTACCTTGAACGAGAAGCTCAAGCGGCTCAACATTTCGATCCCCTAACCCGCCCGCCCGTTTTTGCACTCATTTCGGATTTTCTGTTAATTTGATCACTTTGAAGCCTTTTCGCCGTCTAAGATAACAAGTGCCGAGTCAAAGGCGCTGAACTGGTCGTGTTGAACGTCAGCTGGAGGGTAGCAATTTGTTGATAGCTATTGGCGGGCCGCTCTGGAGATATTTTTCGCAGGGCGGTTTTATGATGTGGCCGTTGCTCGCCTGCTCGATTTTGGGTGTGGTCTTTATCGTTGAGAGGGTCATTGCCTACTACCGAATCAAGGGCGAAACAGCGGAAATCGTGTCCGAAGTTCGTGAGTCCCTTCTGGATCGTCAACTCCGACGTGCCATCGAGATTTGTGAAGGCTTTGAGCACCCGGTCGCGATTACGTTGAAGTCCGGGCTGCTTCGGTTCGGAAAATCTCACGAGGAAATAGAGAAGGCGATGGAGAGTGTTGCCCTGCACGAGGTGTCCAAGCTCGAAAAAGGGCTCTGGATACTGGCTACCGTTGCAAACATCGCTCCTCTTTTCGGCTTTCTCGGCACCGTAACCGGTATGATCGGGTCCTTCGAGGCCTTGGCGGAAGTCGGTCTCGGCAACCCGGAGGCGGTTGCAGGTGGTATTTCGGAAGCACTGATCACGACTGCAACCGGTCTCATGATCGCTCTGCCCGTCCAGGCGGCCTACAACTACTTTAACAATAGGGTTTCGCAGTTTGCCCTGGATATGGAAATCAGCTCCTCGGTGCTGCTCGAGACCTTCAACGAGATCGAGGTCGAAGGGGACACGACGGAAGCCGCATGAAGCTGAGGGAGCAGGTTTCGACAATTCAACCGACGGTGCCGACGGCGTCGATGGCTGATATTGCGTTCCTTCTGATCATCTTCTTCATGCTGACGACCTCTTTCTCGCCGGAACGTACCAGCGTTCAACTGCCCAGATCGATCACGCAGGCTGAAGTGAACAAGGAAGCCGCGATTATTGCCGTCACCAAGGACGGCCAGATCAAGTTCACGACCGGAGAAGAGGAATCGGTTGCTCTTTCGGGGCCGGAAGAGCTGGGCAACCTTGTGAAGGAGATTATCGCTCTGGTCCCGAGCAAGGAGTTTGTCGTGAAGGCTGATCGAGAGGCGCGCTACCAGTCAATCGATCAGGTTCTGGACGCCCTCAGGAAGAATGGAGCCAAGCGGATCGGGTTGCTGACCAGGCCCGAGCCGATCAAGAAGGAAAACGGAGGCTAGCATGGCGGCGCGAAGATCACGTTTGCGACGGACTGCCGAAGTGCCGACCTCCTCGATGGCGGATATTGCATTTCTGCTGATTGTTTTCTTCATGCTGACGGCCGTATACACGACCAATCAAGGACTTCGATTTCAGTTCCCGAAAGACGACCCGACCGAGCTGAACGTGCAGCCGGAAGAGGCCATTCACATCAAGATCGTCGGGGACGGCCAGTTTCAGGTTGACCGAGTGCCGATGACGCTCGCGGAGATGGGTGGCTACGTGCAGTCAAAGATGGAACAGAATCCCGAGAAGCCGGTGATCATCCAGACGATGCCGGACGTGCCCTACTTCGTCATGATCGATGTCTTCGACCTCCTCCGGCAGCTTCAAGTGAATAACGTGTCAATCCCCACGGAATCCGAAATTGCCCGGTGGAAGGCGCTGGGCTACTTTCAGTAACCGACATGAGGCGATTACTCCCAGTCCTGGCAATTCTCCTCTTCCCGGGATCGGTGTGGGCGCAAGGGGATTTCCAGAAGGGTTTCTCGTACTACAAGCAGGGACAGTTTGCCAAGGCGATCGAGGAGTTTGAGGAACTGGTCAAGAGCAACCCCGAGTACGAAGCCGGGTACCGGGTACTGGGCGACAGCTACCTGAAGCTGAAAGAGTTCGACAAGGCGTCAAAAGCCTTTCACAAAGCGGCCGAACTCGATCCTGAGAGCCTGGTTGATTTAATGGGAGCTGCAATAGCGGAATTCAACCTGGGCCGCTATCAGGACTGCGTCGCGACGCTTCTTCGTGCAGAACACCTGGCTCGTTCCCCGAAAGAACGATACCAGTTGTATCACCTGCGGGGCTCGGCTAATTACAATGCCCAGCGTTATGCGGAGGCTCTCGCCGATCTGGAGAAGGCCGTAACGATCCAACGGGGTGAGTACACTGACGTGCTCCAGTTGGGCTTGGCCTACCTGAACATCGGCAAGTTCTCCGAGGCCCGGAAGTACCTGGAACAGGCGGTTGCTCTTCAGCCGTCAAACCAGCAGGCGAAACTGTATCTGGACAGGGTTGGATACCAGGAAGCTCTAGTGGCTCTCGGAGAGAAACGTTACAGGGAAGCCGCGACGGCCCTGGCCCAGTTCGTGCGTGCCCATCCGGACGACGGAGAGGCATGGTATAACCTTGGCCTGGCCCGGCTCTTCGCGGACGATCGGGCGAAAGCCGAAGAGGCTTTTCACAAGAGCGCCCAGTTGCTTCCCTCCAAATGGGAGACCTTCAACCGGCTGGGATATATCTACGAACTCGACAAGCGCTATGCCGATTCCCTCAAGAACTACCAGGAGGCATTACGCCTCCACCCGGATCCGTCGCTCAAGCAGAGTGTGAGCAGGGTCCAGGAGCGCATAAAGCGGCAGAATCAGTAGTCCACCGGGGCGAATCAGAACCCTTTCCAAAGGGGGGCGACGGACCTTCACCGAGCGGCTGGACCAGGCCTTCCGAACTCCTGATTGCAATACGCTCAAGTCTATTTTTATTAGATGTTTAGACCATCCTGATTGAAGAGCGCAGAGGGGTCTCCTTTGTTGACAGCCGAGGCCGCCTCTGTCAACATTCAGATCCATGAACTTTCTTGAAAAACTGCGCAATCGAGCAAAGGCGGAGCCGCAGAAACTGGTCTTTCCGGAAGGGAATGACGCCCGGGTGATTCGGGCGGCTCTGACGTTGCGAAGCGAGAAAATTGCCACGCCCATCCTTCTCGGCAGGCCCTCCGAAATCGAAAAGGTCGCCGCCGGAAACGGATGGGATTTATCGTCTGTCGAACTCATCGATCCCGAGACTTCCGATCAACTCGACCACTTGACCGAAGTCTACTTCAAGAAACGGCAACACAAGGGGGTTACGCCCGAAGCGGCCGCTGAGTATGCTCGCGATACTGTTGCCTTCGGCGCGCTGATGGTGGCGGAAGGACAATGCGACGGCTATGTGGCCGGGGCCGTTCGGACGACCGGGGACACTGTGCGTGCGGGGATCCGTTGCGTCGGCCTGCGTCCGGGAATCTCGGTTGTTTCGAGTTTCTTCATCATGGTGTTGCCGGATACCCGTTGGGGCGAAGAAGGCGTGCTGATTTACGCTGACGGTGGGGTTGTGCCCGATCCTAAACCGGTGGAACTCGCGGATATCGCGATTTCGACCGCCGAGAATGCGAGGATTTACCTGGGAACCGAGCCGCGAGTTGCTTTGCTTTCGTTCTCGACGCGGGGCAGTGCAAATCACCCGCTCGTAAACAAGGTAAAGCAGGCGGTAGAAATTCTCCGGGAGAAGAAGCCCGGCTTCTTGTTTGACGGCGAATTGCAGGGTGATGCCGCCCTGGTTCCCTCGGTATTCGAAAGAAAGGCCCCCGACAGCCCGCTGAAGGGGAAGGCGAACACCCTGATCTTTCCCAATCTCGATGCCGGGAACATCTGCTACAAACTGACCCAGCGCTTGGCCGGCGCTGAGGCTATCGGCCCGATTCTGCAGGGTCTCGCCAAACCGCTCAACGACTTGAGCCGGGGCTGCACGGCCGAGGATATTGTGAACGTCGCTGCTATTACCGCCTTGCAGGCGGTGGAAGGAAAGAAAAGCCATGTCGGAAATTGAAATCATTGTTGCACGCGAGATCCTCGACTCGAGAGGAAACCCAACGATTGAAGCGGAAGTCATCACTGGAGAGGCCTTTATGGGCCGGGCCGCCGTACCGTCGGGCGCCTCCACCGGGGAACACGAAGCTCTGGAGCTGCGAGACGGCGACAAGGATCGCTTTCTGGGTAAGGGAGTGACCAAGGCCATCAAGAATATCGAAGAGATTATCGCCCCGGCTCTGGAAGGGCTCTCCGTGCTGGAGCAGCTGGAACTCGATCAGACGATGATCGAACTGGACGGTACCGAGAACAAGAAGAAGCTTGGCGCCAACGCCATGCTGGCGGTATCGATGGCGGCTGCCCGTGCGGCCGCAGACACGGTCGGCCTGCCGCTCTACCAGTACCTGGGAGGAGTCAATGCCTCCGTGCTCCCCGTTCCCATGATGAACATTCTTAACGGTGGGGCCCATGCCGACAACAACGTCGATTTCCAGGAATTCATGATCATGCCGGCCAATGCCGATTCCTTCGCAGAGGCGGTGCGGATGGGAGTGGAAACCTTCCATTGTCTGAAGAAGGTGCTGAGCTCCAAGGGCTACAATACCTCGGTCGGAGACGAGGGCGGGTTCGCTCCGAATCTCAAGTCGGACGAAGAGGCCGTAGAAGTAGTTCTTGAGGCAATCGAGAAAGCCGGCTACACGGCAGGCAAGGACATCTTTCTAGCCCTGGACGTAGCGGCAAGCGAGCTTTTCGACGGCTCGAGCTACGTGTTCAAGAAGTCGGGCGGGGCCAAGAAGTCGGCAGAGGAAATGGTCGCCCTTTACGACAGCTGGATCCAGAAATACCCGATTTATTCCATCGAGGATGGCCTTTCGGAAGACGACTGGGCGGGTTGGAAGCTTCTCACCGAAAAGCTCGGAAAGAAGGTCCAACTGGTTGGGGACGACCTGTTCGTGACCAATCCCAAGCGGCTCCAGAGAGGGCTGGACGAGAACATTGCCAATTCGATCCTCATCAAGTTGAACCAGATCGGGACCTTGACCGAGACATTGCGGACCATCGAACTGGCCAAGATTCACGGCTATACCAATGTGATTTCGCACCGGTCGGGTGAGACGGAAGACACTTTCATCGCTGACCTGGCGGTTGCGACCAACGCGGGACAGATCAAGACGGGTTCGGCAAGCCGGACCGATCGGGTTGCCAAGTATAACCAGTTGATCAGGATCGAAGAAGAACTGGGAGATCAGGCCATATTTGCCCGGCTTCGCCGGCTCTCCTGATCGATCTCTCTCCACGGACAAGACTATCGTTAACCAAACCACGGGCCGGGTGCCAAAGGTACCCGGCCCTTCGATCAGCGTCGTGGTCCCATCCTGGAATGGACTCGATCTCCTTCGGGAGAGCCTGCCCTCGGTCCTGGAGGCGATGCAGCGCTACCGGGATCAATTCGGAGCGGAAACCGAATTGATCGTGGTGGACGACGGAAGTACCGACGGCACGGCCGACTCATTCCCCAATGAATTCCCCTCCGCCATTCTGGTGCGCGGAGGGACCAACCGGGGGTTTGCGGGAGCCTGCAACCTCGGTTTTGCCCAAGCTCGCCATCAACTGGTTGCTCTTCTCAACAACGACGTCCAGGTTGAGCCGGACTACCTCGTCTACATGGCCGAGCATTTCAGTGATCCCGAGGTGTTCGCCGTAACGGCAAAGGTCTTCGAGTGGGACGCCCCGATCTTCACGACTGGAGGGCGCTACGGGCGGTTCCGCAGGGGCTTTTGGAGTGTCTATTTTAATTACGACTTGACCGAGTCCGAGTTGGATCCCTCTCGCGAAGGCAACCGCCTGTTTTCGTTCTACGCAATCGGCGGGTTCGCCACGTTCGACCGGGAGAAACTTGCCCAGTTGGGCGGATTCCTGGAACTTCTGTCGCCCTTCCACTGGGAGGACGTCGATCTCTCCTATCGAGGATGGAAGCGGGGATGGCTCATCCTCTATGAACCGCGAAGCCGGGCCCGTCACCGGACGAGTACCACCATCGACAGGCATTACCGCAATCGGACCGTGGAGCGATTGTCGCTGCGCAACCGGTTGCTTTTCCATTGGGTGAACCTGCACAGTCCAAGTTTTCTGCTCCGGCACATCCTGATGCTGGTGGTTTTGTCCGGTACCCGATTCCTGGCTACTCGATTTTGATTTCTACCGCGCCCTGGCTTCGGCGCTCGGGCACTGGAGTGAAGCAATCCGGTTGAGGCGGTCGGAACGGGCCGCGTCCCGGAGAACCGATCAGGAAGTGCGGAAGTTGCTGGACGATTTCTATTCAAAAGCGCCGATTCGTGTCTACTATAATCAGCGTGAAGTAATCGAAAACCATCCGGAATATCGGTGAGAAAGCTCTCCGGGGTCGTGATTACATTTAATGAGGAAGAAAAGGTCGCCGCAGCACTGGCGAGTCTGGCCGAGGTTTGTGACGAGATCGTAGTCGTCGATTCCGGCAGTGAAGACCGAACTTCCGAAATCTGCCTCCGGTTTGGGGCCCGGGTTATCCCACAACCGTGGTTGGGCTATCGCGATCAGAAAGCGTATGCCACGACTCTTGCTCAGCACAACTGGGTTCTCAGCCTGGATGCTGACGAGTGCCTGAGTGAAGAACTAAAGGATGAGATCAGGCAGTGGAAAAGTCGCCAGCCGGAGTGCGACGCCTACCGGATACCCAGGTTGACCTGGTTCATGGGCCGCTGGATCCGGCACACCACGTGGTATCCCGACTGGCAGGTTCGTCTGTTTCGGAAGGATGGCGGGGAGTGGTCCGGGGGACGGGTTCATGAGGGCTTCCGGGCAAGTGGTCCGGTGGGGCAATTTCGAAACCACATTCATCATTTCACCTACTCGACGATCTCAGAATACCTGCAGCAGTTGGCCCGGTTTACCAGCCTGGCGGCAGCCGATCAGCAGGAGCGGGGGCGGCAGGCTGGGCTTGGCCGGATTGTCCTGAGCCCCCCGTTGATTTTTCTGAAGAACTATCTCTTGCGGGCAGGCTTTCTCGACGGTTTCCCGGGCTTTGTCGTTTCGATCATGGCAGCGGCCTCGGTCTTTTTCCGGTTGATGCGGCTGCGTGAGCTTCAGTCAGGCGGAGTCGCAGGTCCGCCTGAATGGAGCCGGGAAAGGGGATCCAGGCTTGAGCGTTGAAGGTGTGACCGACCCATTTCCCAAGGTCAAGATCCTCTATGTCGATACTGAAACGGTTTGGCGAGGCGGTCAGGAGCAGCTTCTTGGCTTGATGCTGGGCATGCAGCGGCTGGGAATCCGGATCGCCCTGGCTACGCCAGCCGGTTCTCCGCTCGGCCGGCGGTCCAGGGACGAGGGCATAGAAGTCGTTGATTTCCCCCAGCGATTCGAACTGAGCATATCCGCGTTCTTCCGATTTCTCGGGCTGCTTCGCCGGACCGGCTGCGGAATTCTCCACTTCAATACTCCCAAGCCAATCCTGGTGGGATGCCTGGCTGGGCGATTGGTCGGAGTCAAGGTGATGGTGGCCTCGCGCCGAGTCAATTTCCCGCTCAAGACACGACTCAGCGTTCTCAAGTACAACCTTCTGCTCGATCGCGTCTTTACCGTCTCGGCCAGTATCAGGGCAACGCTGGTGAACCTGGGAGTGCACGCGGAACTGGTGGAAGTCATTTACGAAGGGGTAGATCTGGCAACGGTTGACGCACTCCAGACCGACTATCGCCTTCCTCCTGCCCTGAAGGGGCCCATTATCGGCACGGTCGCCCACCTCAGCATGGAGAAAGGACATGTCACCCTTCTTCGGGCAGCACGGATGCTGAAGGAGAAAAAGCTCGACTTCTCGCTCGTCATTGTGGGTGGCGGTGAGTTGAGAGAAATGTTGGAGACCCTTGCGGGCGAACTCGGGTTGACCGAACAGGTGATGTTCACTGGCTTTCGACCGGACAGTGACGCCTTGATGAAGCAATTCGACATCTTCTGCCTGCCTTCCCTCTCGGAAGGGCTGAGTTCGGCCATCCTGGCGGCCATGGCTTTTGGGCTGCCGGTCGTTTCGACTACCGTCGGCGGAATCCCGGAACTGGTCTTGAATGGAGAAACCGGCTACCTTGTCGAGCCGGAGGATCCTGAAAGCCTGGCCCAGGCTCTGGAAACCCTGCTCTGCAACCTCGACGCGCGCCATGAATTCGGGGAAGCGGGGCATCGACGAATTGAGTCCCAGTTCACCCAGTGCCAGAAACTACAGGCGACACGCGATGCCTACCTGCGTTTGCTTCGCGATCCGGGCGTTGGCTAACATGAAGCTTTACCCTGGCAAAGCAATTGACTGAGGTGTGGTGTTGGCAGTCCAAGTAGTGGCAACAAACAAGAAAGCCTTTCACGACTACGAGATCCTGGAACGGTTCGAGGCAGGGCTAGTACTGCTTGGAACCGAGGTGAAGTCAATCAGGGAGCATCGGGTGAATTTCAAGGATGGATTTGCCCGGGTCGAGAACGGGGAGGTTTGGCTGGAGGGCTGTCACATAAGTCCGTACAGTCACGGGAATATCCATAACCATGATCCGGAACGCCGGAGAAAGCTCCTCCTCAATCGGCGGGAGATCAACAAGCTCATGGGAGAGGTGACCAAGGGAGGCCTGACTATCGTTCCTCTCAAACTCTACTTCAGCAAGGGCAAGGTGAAGGTGGAGATTGGCCTGGCCAAGGGCAAGAAGCTCTACGACAAGAGAGAGACGGCTCGCCGCAAGGTCGTTGAACGGGAAATTGAAGCGGAAATGAAGCGGAGACGCTGACACCATGGATTATTCACTCGATTCGGGCAGGTGGGAGCATTTCGACGGTGATCTCCTGATCCTCCCGGTCCTGGAACTGGGCAACGAAAAGAGGCGGGGACCGGACCGCACTCCGGCTGAGATCCTCGAATTGCTGGCTCGCCTGAGGGTGACAGGAGAGTGGAAGGGATCGGGTTCGGAATTTCTCACCCTGCACCGATTCGATGGGGTCGCGGCGCAGCGAACGATCCTTGTAGGTATCGGAAGTGGACCGCTCGATCCGGACCGCCTGCGCAGGACCGTGATTCGCCTGGTAAGGACTTGCAGATCGGCCAGGCTCGACAGGGTGGGCGTCGCCCTCGATGGCCTGCAGGCCGGGGAAGAGTTTGCTGCCCGGGTACTGCAGGGAATTGTTCTCGGCTGCTACGACAGTTCCCCATACAAGACCCGGGATGCCGAAATCCCGTCTGTCGGGAAAGTCCGGTTGTTTGGACTGAACGGGTCCGCTGCCCGGCTCGAGCCGGCTCTCGGTCGAGGCC
The DNA here is from genome assembly GCA_963777605.1 of uncultured Acidobacteriota bacterium. Lineage (GTDB taxonomy): Bacteria > Acidobacteriota > UBA6911 > RPQK01 > JAPXNP01 > CAVZRV01. Next base: position 780,855 of record CAVZRV010000007.1, on the reverse strand, counting down.
TCGCGCTGGCGGAAGCGGTGAACCTGGCCCGGCGACTGAGCAACGAACCGGGAAATCTCCTCGGCCCCCCGGAACTCGCGGAAGAAGTAGCACGCGTTGCCGGTGCGGCGGGCTGTCGGGTCCACATCATGGATGAAGCGGAGCTCAGCCGGTTGAAGATGGGAGCTCTTCTGGCGGTAGGCTCGGGAAGCAGCCGACCGCCAAGGCTTGCACTCATTGAAACACCGGCTTGCGCAGAGGTTCCCGATCAGCCACTCTGTCTGATCGGGAAAGGAGTCACGTTCGACAGCGGAGGCATTTCGTTGAAGCCCTCGCAGTCGATGGAGGAAATGAAGGGCGACAAGGCAGGAGCCTGCGCAGTGCTGGCGGCAGTTTCCGCAGTTTCCCGCCTGGGTGCAGAACACCCGGTGGTGGGGATCCTGCCTTTGGTTGAGAACCTCCCGGGAGGGCGTGCCCAACGACCGGGGGACGTAGTAAAGAGCTTGAGCGGCAAGACCATTGAGGTTATCAACACCGACGCGGAAGGCCGCCTGATTCTGGCGGACGCAATCGCCTACGCCAAGAACCGTTACTCCCCCGGCGCGATCGTCGATCTCGCGACCCTTACCGGAGCCTGCGTGGTGGCGCTTGGACACGTTCGGGCCGGCTATTTCAGCAACGATGAAGCCTTGGCCAGGAGGCTGGAAGAGGCCTCCACTCGAGGAGGTGAAAAGCTCTGGCGGCTTCCGCTTGACGACGAGTACGGCGATGAACTCAAGAGCTTCATCGCAGACATCAAGAACGTCGGATCGCGCTGGGGAGGTGCTGTGACGGCCGCCAAGTTCCTGGAGGCGTTCGTGGAAGACACGCCCTGGTGCCACATCGACATGGCTGGCATGGATCTTTTCGACCCGGCAAAAGACTGCCCCGGACCGAGAGGTTTCGGAGCCATGACTCTCGCAGAGCTTGCGCTGGGTTAACGTTTAGGGAAAGAACCGGCGGGTCACTCGTCCGGATCATCGATCCCGTAGCCGAGATCCTGATCGTCGGATTCCTTGACCTCATTCTCCTTGTACATGTACTTGATCGAGTGCTTTGGCAACAGGATGTTCGGGCCTGTCTCGCGGTTCACCTTGATGCAGTTCCGATCGTACCACTCGATCACGCCATGGATCACTTCGCCGTCGAGGAGGAAGACGACCATCGGGGTTTTGTTGGCCATCTGCTTGAGGTAGTAATATTCCTCGGCACTGGTCTGTTCTGGAGGAACACGTTTTCGTTGAGTTCGGGAAAATTTGGCCTGTTCCTGCTCACGCAAATCGGACAGGGATGGGCGGATGAGCTTGCGATTTACCATACGAGAATCTGTCCTGAATTCGAACTTGACATTTGATACGACCTGCGAAGTCGAGGAGATGCTGCTTTTGATTTGTTATGCTAGCATTTGGACCCGAATTTGACAACTGGAAATAAGCTTGAGTGCTCGGCAGGTTGAGATGTATGTTTACTTGTGTGTGCTATTGGCGGCTTTGGCTTTGAGTCCCTCAGCATTATTGGCGCAGGAACTCCCGAGGTCCCGGAAACCGGTCCTCGTTCGCGATGAGGTGAACAAAAAAGACGACGAGGTCGAAGCGAAGATCAAGGTGCACGATCCGGAACAGGCCAAGAAGAGCGTCAAAATTGGTGACTACTACGCGAATCGGGGCAATTTCCAGGCGGCGGAAGCACGCTACCTGGAAGCGATTGACTTTAATGTGATGTGGGGAGATTCATATGAGAAACTGGTCAAGCTTTACGAAAAGCAGGATCGTTACCAGGACGGACTGCACATCTGCGATCTCTTCCTGACTGCCAATCCAGGCTCGAACGACACGAAGAAGTTCCAGAAACTGCGGCGACGAATGATTGACAAAGGCGCTGCCGAAAAACCAGTTGGTCCGGAAGCACCCTGATCAGTTCCCGCTGTCACAACAACCGTCAGAACAGTGAGCGTCCTCACGGTCGTTGGGACCCGCAAAGTTGAGGCAGCACTTCAGGCGTCCGCACATCCCCGAGAGACGATTCAGGTTCAATCCAAGGCCCTGTTTCTTGACCGTGCGAACGCTGACCGACTCCAGTTCACGTAGAAAGAGTTTGGAACAATTCTCGCCCCGACCGCAGCTGCCCAATCCCCCGATCAGGCGTGCTTCATCCCGGGCGCCGACCTGACGCATCTCAATGCGGGTTCTAAGTTCCCGGGCCAAGTCCTTCACCAGGTTGCGAAAATCGACGCGGTGGTCTGCCGTAAAGTAGAAAATGACACGGCTTCCGTCGAAGAGGTATTCTACCTTGGAGAGCTTCATCGGGAGATCGCGCACCTTGATCTGCTTGCGGCAGAGTCGATAGGCGGACTCCTCATTTTCCTGCTTTTTCTCGTTGAGATAGAGGTCGCGCTCGGTAGCCTTGCGCAGAACTTTTTGAAGCTTGTACTCGCCCAGGTTTTCGGCTTGTCTGCCCCTGGTCACGATCCCCAGTTCGACGCCGCGATCGGTGGTGACAACACACTGGTCGCCGACTCGAAGCGGAATGTCGTGAGCCAGGAATTCGAGGAGGCGCTTATCCTGGGGTAACTTAACTGTAATGATCTCGAGCATCGCTTGTTCGGGCCTTTAAACCACAGTATAAACGATCGTCGCACATTGGCCCTTGAACCCGCGACTTTTCAGAACGGGTTCCTGCCCTGGTCAGAGCAGGATAGAGTCCTGGAGCTTTCGGGCGGCCGAAAGCCAGAGAGTCTCAAAGCACATTTGAGGGTTGACGTAGCGGTCAATATCCCGGCGGGCTTCGACGACGGCATCGAGCAGCGCACGCAACTGCCGGATATCGTCAACCTCATTAGCCAGGGCCTCAATGTCGGAAGTGCGGTCGGTACTCACGATTCGACCGGGGGTCCCTTCGAGCTGGAAATGGACGTCGTAGCAAACCGATTGCAACAGGTCGAGCAGGTAGGTTACTTCGTCCCGTTTCTTCAACAACCCCGACCATTCCCGGCTCTCGGTGTGGGCGAAAACGGTTTCGAAAGTTCCATCGGCAAACCACGCCTGCAGCAACTTCAGGACGCGGTCACGGCGCGAGAGGAGGGCATCCAGATCAAGCTCGAGAGCCGTCCCCAGGCTCCCCCCTGCGAAGGAAGCGCGCAACCCCGGGTGGGGAAGTTCACTCTTCTCGCGCAAGAAGTTCTCGATCTCTCTGCGATGCAGTGGGCGGAAGCTGATTAGCTGGCAGCGGGAGCGAATGGTTGAGAGGAGCCGCTGGGGATAGCCCGTAACCAGGACCAGGTGAGATGTCTCGGGCGGTTCCTCAAGAGTCTTCAGCAACGCATTCTGCGCCTGCGGCGTCATCCGTTCGGCACGGTCGATGATGAACACGCGCCGGCTGCCTTCGAACGGGCGATACTGGGCCTCCTGGCTGAGCCCGCGGACGTCATCGATCCCAATCGTATTGGCCGGCTCAACCTCGGGGTAAAAACGGATGTCGGGATGGAAACCGGAAAAAGCCTTGGTGCAGGAAGGGCAACGCCCACACAAATCGTCCGATTTTGGGTCCCGGCAGTTTTCGCGCGTGGCCAGCAGGGCTGCGATGGTACGCTTGCCGATTCCTTCAGGTCCTTCGAAGAGCGCCGACTGGGGTAGGCCGCTCCGAACCAGAAGGTCCACTAGGTGGCGATTCCCCACAATCTCGCGGAGGGTCCTGGCCTTCAGTGCTGCAGTCGCTGAATCAGGCAATGGCTGACCCTTTCAAAGACCGCGTCGGGTGTACCGGTCCCATCAATAACGACAATGCGGTCGCCCTCCCGTTCGGCGAGCTGGAGGTAGCCAAAGCGAACTTTCTCGTGAAAGTCCAGAGCCTCGGCTTCAAACCGACCCATCTCAGAGTTGTTCAGTGCTTCACGCGATCGCGCCCGGCTCAATCCGACCGCAACCGGAACGTCGAAGAGAATCGTCAGGTCGGGCCGCGGAAGGCAAAGATAGCGTGCCAGGCCGTCGGTCCACTCAATTCCGAGTCCACGGGCGTATCCCTGATAGGCTAGCGTAGCGTCGTGGTAGCGGTCGCTCAGTACGTTGCGGCCGGAGTCCAAGGCGGGCGTGACGACCTCATGGATGTGCTGGTAACGATCGGCAAGGTAGAGAAGCAGTTCGGCTACAGGAGCCCGCGGGGCACCGTCGGTCTTGAGCAGCACGGCGCGCAGTTCCCGCCCGAGTTCGGTCCCGCCTGGCTCAAGTGTAAGCAGATACGGAATTCGCTGCTCCTGGAAAGCCTGCGCAACCCTCTTCAACTGGAGGCTCTTGCCGGAACCCTCGATACCTTCAAAGGTAATGAATTTGCCTCTGTTTCCCATTCCGGATCTGATTTCCCGCTCATGGTAGCACAGCGCGAAGGGGTGGGCGGCAGGGTGTTGGGCCACGGCAGGGAACCCTGCATGAGTCTGGTTCGGCTATACTTAGGAGTTGTGAACCAGATCCAGGAGAATCTTCAGCGAGTGCAGGCCGAAGTTGTGGAAGCCTGCCGGACGTGTGGGCGGGACTCGTCTGAGGTCCGGCTCGTGGCCGTTTCGAAGACCTTCCCGCCGGAGGCCGTGACCGAAGCCGCCAATGCCGGACAGCTCGATTTTGGAGAGAATCGGGTCCAGGAGGCGCGAGACAAGGTCCCCGGGGTCGCTCGGCCCGGCCTGAGGTGGCACCTGATTGGACATCTGCAGAGCAACAAGGTCCGCCTGGCGGTCGAGCTGTTCGACATGATCCAGACTGTCGATTCAGCGAGGATTGCGCGTCGCCTCGATCGTGTTTGCGAAGAGTTCGGCAAAGTGATGCCGGTCCTGGTCGAGGTGAACATCGCTGAAGAACCCCAGAAAGCCGGAGTTGCGCCTTCCGATGTCGGTGAACTGCTCAGTTTGCTGGGCGGCCTGAAGAATCTCGACCCCGTTGGGTTGATGGCGATCCCCCCGTTCTTCGATGACCCCGAGGTCAGCCGACCGCATTTTCGCCGCTTGGCGGTGTTGTCCTCTCAACTGAAAGAGCAGGCCCCCGGGTTGCGGGAACTCTCGATGGGGATGTCGTCTGACTTTCGGGTCGCAATCGAAGAAGGTGCCACCATTGTCCGGGTCGGGACCGCCATCTTTGGACACCGACCTTGACAACGTTCGGGATGCGACAACAGTGACGACAGGTCTGGCCATCTGGGAGCAGGGCGCTACTGTCCGTTTCAAGGTGCTTCTGCAGCCCCGGGCCTCCGCTGACGAAGTTGCCGGACTTCAAGGGGACTCGTTGAAGATTCGTCTGACCTCCCCCCCGATTGAGAATCGTGCAAACCGGCACTTGCAGAAGTTTCTGTCCGATATCCTGGGTTGCCCAAAGCGGTCGATTGAGATTGCTTCAGGTTCCAAATCTAAGCACAAAGTCGTTGCTGCCAGTGGCTTTTCAGTCGAACAAGTCCTCGATCGGTTGACCCAATATCTGGTAGGATGATCTTACTCAAGCTCAACATCTTGTTGTTGTCGGGTTATGGAATGTCAGGAGGCGTCTCTACAATAGCGCTCACTTTCAGTGGCAGAGACGAGGCATCAGATTTGGAGGGGGCATGAATAAGGCACAACGAAAGGCACAGGCGGCCAACGGATTGCGATTTGAACGCTATTTCACGAATCCGGACATTCACCCATTGGACGCCGTCGAGTGGGAGCTCCGGTCGGCCGAAATCAAGGACTGGCAGACGGGAAAGATCGCGTTTCGACAGGAGAACATCGAATTTCCCAAGTTCTGGTCCCAGCGGGCAACCGACATCGTTGCGAGCAAGTACTTCAGGGGCCAGTTGGGGACGCCCAAGCGGGAACACAGTGTTCGTCAACTGATTGGCAGAATCGTTAACACGATCTCGAAGTGGGGCGAAACCATGCACTACTTCGCCGATAAGAGTGATGCGGGGACATTCAACCACGAACTGACCCACCTTCTGGTTAACCAGATGGCCGCCTTTAATTCCCCGGTCCAGTTCAACGTAGGAATCCAGGAAAAACCCCAGTGTTCCGCCTGTTTTATTAACTCGGTGGGCGATTCGATGGATTCGATCATGCACCTTGCCAGGACCGAGGCCATGATCTTCAAGGGCGGATCGGGTTCCGGCGTCAACCTCTCCAAGATTCGATCCTCTCGGGAACATCTTTCCGCCGGCGGAGTGGCTTCGGGACCGGTTTCCTTCATGCGCGGGTTCGATTCCTTCGCTGGTGCGATTAAATCGGGCGGAGCGACCCGTCGTGCTGCCAAGATGGTCATTCTCAATGCGGACCACCCCGACATCAGGGAGTTCATCTGGTGCAAGTCCAGGGAAGAGGAGAAGGCTCATAAATTGATCGAGTTGGGTTATGACGATTCGATTGATGGAGAGGCCTACCAGAGCGTTCAGTTCCAGAACGCAAATAACAGCGTCAGCGTGACCGACGATTTCATGAAAGCAGTCGTCGATGACAAGGACTGGCAGACGCGCACCGTGACGGGCGGAAACCCGATCGACACCTACAAAGCTCGTGAGATGATGCAGTGGATTGCCGAGTCGACCTGGATTTGCGGCGATCCCGGCCTGCAGTATCACACCACCATCAATGACTGGCACACTTGTTCGAACACGGGACCGATCGACGCCTCCAACCCGTGCTCCGAATACGTCTTTCTCGACAATTCGGCCTGCAACCTCTCGTCCCTGAACCTCATGAAGTTCGTCAATGACGAAGGGACTTTCGACATCGAGTCGTTCCGGCACGCGGTGAGGGTCATGATCACGGCACAGGAGATCATTGTCGACAACTCCAGCTATCCCACACCGGAAATTTCCCGGATCAGCCACGAGTACCGGACGCTCGGCCTGGGGTATGCGAACCTGGGGGCGCTTCTGATGGCGCGCGGCTTGCCGTACGACAGTGACCGAGCCCGCAACCTCGCTGCGGCCATTACCGCGCTCATGACCGGCGAAGCCTACAAGACGAGTGCCGAGCTCGCGGAGAAGGTCGAGCCGTTCGAGGGTTTTTCCAGCAACCGGATTCCCATGATGCGGGTGATGCACAAGCATCGGGATGCGCTTTCCAAGATCGATTCGGCGCTGGTTCCGATGGATCTGCTGCATGCCGCCATGGAATCCTGGGATCAGGCGATTGAAAAGGGTTCGGACAGCGGTTACCGGAACGCGCAGGTCAGCCTGCTGGCTCCCACCGGGACGATCGCTTTCATGATGGACTGCGACACTACCGGAATCGAGCCCGACTTCTCTCTGGTCAAATTCAAGAAGCTGGTCGGCGGCGGCTCGCTCAAGATCGTCAACAACACGATTCCTCTGGCCCTCAAACGGCTCAATTATGACGAGCAGGCCGTCCGGAATATTCTCCGCTACGTAGAGACCGAGGAGACGATCGAAGGTGCTCCCGATCTCAAGCCCGAACATCTGGTGATCTTCGATTGTGCCGACCGCTCGGTAAATGGAACTCGTTCCATCCACTATTCGGGGCACATTCGCATGTGCGGAGCTGTTCAGCCTTTCCTGTCCGGTGCCATCTCGAAGACCGTCAACCTGCCCGGAGAAGCAACCGTGGATGACATTGCGGAGGCCTACATCGCAGCCTGGAAAGCCGGAATGAAGGCCGTCTCGATCTACCGGGACGGCTGCAAGATGGTGCAGCCGCTGTCCAACAAGGAAAAGCAGGTCAAGACGACGGCGGCTTCTCCGATCCATCGGAACATGCCCAAGGATCACCCGGCCTACCAGCATGAATTCCGGATCAAGGGATTCAAGGGGTTCCTGACCATGGGAATGTTCCCCGAAGACGGGGAACTGGGTGAGATCTTCGTGAATTTCGCCAAGCAGGGCTCAACCCTCCAGGGGATGGCAATGGCCTGGGCGATTGCCATCTCCATGGGACTGCAGCGGGGAGTTCCCCTGGAAGACTATGTCCGCATGTTCTCGCACATGAGTTTCGAGCCCGGCGGATTCACCGACAATCCGCAGATCCCGTTCGCGAGTTCAATTCCGGATTACGTTGTCCGGTACCTGGCGTCGAGGTACCTTCCGGTCGAGGCGCAGGAAGCCCTCGGGATTCACAATGTCAAGGCGAATGGGAACGGCTCGCTACAAGAGGGAGTTCAGGTTAAGTTCCCCGAAGGGACCCAACAGAAAGGTGCCCTCACCGAGCGGCTCCTTTCCGAGGCCAAGAAAGCGGATTCACCGACCTGCCTACAGTGTGGCAATCTGATGCAGCGCAATGGGGCCTGTTACGTTTGCACGGGCTGCGGAAGCACCTCAGGCTGCAGCTAGTGTCCCGTCACAGATCGCAGGGAATGGCTCGCACCCCCTTGGCCGACCCCTGCAACGGGACACCAGGCATCCGGCGATAAGGCAGCAAAGCAGGTGGCCGGGACGGTCGGCCACTTGCCGCCTTCCTGCAGACTGGCGGGCAAATCGTCCCGAGGATCGCATCGGTCGAGGGGTGGCTATTTGAACCAGGAAATGCTGAAGTCTTTCGACAGTCCCACTGTGAGTCCGGTCTCGGGATCCGTATCCTTGAAGCCGAGAATGAAGGCGGCATCCCAGTAAAGTCCAGCCGCGTTGACCTGCGCGCCGAGTCGCAGGCTCGAACGCTCCTCCGTTCCAATCCCGCCCGCTCCCGCCCGTCCGTTCCAGTCAGCGATTATGTTGAGGTCATCCTGGAGAGCATAGACACAGGCCAGCCCGTAAAGGAACAAGTCGTCCTGGGATCCTGCCGAGAGCGGATCGCCCAGGATACCAAGGCCCAGATTAGAAAGGAGTTGTAGCTTCCCAATCTTCTTCTGGAGGAGGAGACGGGAAGAGAAGTTTGTCTCGTCCGTGCTGATCCCTTTTTCAGTAGCGCCGTTCGGCAACTCGACACCGAAAGCGAACCCGATTGCCGGGCGGGAGCCACTTTCGTCGGCAAATCTAAGCTTGGTACCGAGGAGGATATTCCCGAAGTCGCTGGTCGAATTCCCGGAAAAGTCCAGGAGGGAGCTGTTAGGGGCATCGAATCGCCGATCTACATTCAGGAACTGTTGTGGCGTCCAGGCTATCGAGACTTCAGCCCGCTTTCCCACACCGGCACGCAAACCCAGGATCCCGAGGTTGGTCAGGTCACCTTCAAGCCCGGAAAGGTTGAAGCGCACATTTTGAAGGAACTCGAAGCCGAGTTCTGTTCGAAGTTTCCCGACTGGAACCGTATCGGTCCACTCTGTCAAGAGCGGGCGATTCTGCGCGGTAGCGAAGCTGGTCCCGAGAAGGAGCATCCCGACAAGAAGGAAGAAGCGGTTAGAATTCATGGCCGATGCGGAGTCTATTGATTGAAGGGCTGGTAGTCAATTTGAAACGACTCGGGAGCAGCATTCAAGTCGCCCAACTCGTACTGGAGGAGGGACAGGCTGCAGATTGCCGCGGTCTCCGCCCGCAGGATCCGCGGGCCGATGCGGACCCGGGTGACATTGAATTCCTGAAAGAGGGCCCGGTCCTCCTCATCCCATCCGCCTTCCGGCCCGATGAAGAGACAACACGAGCAGGGGCGATGCACTGTCGAAATCCAGTTCGCCAGCGTCCTGGTGCCCTCTTCATCGGGTGCCAGCAGGGCGATCCCCGTCATCTCCGGGAGCACCTCTCGTAGAGAGGCGGGTTCGTAAAGCGCCGGGACCCGGGTCCTTCCGCACTGCTTGACCGCTTCGGACAGGATGCGGTTCCAACGCTCCATCTTGCGATCAGTGCGACGCTCGTTCAATTCGATTTCGGTTCGGGTCGTGATCAGGGGATGAATCCCGGTCACGCCGAGTTCGACGGCCTTTTGAACCACCCACTCGAACTTGTCCCGTTTGATCAGTGCCTGTGCCAGGATGATGGACGAAGGGGATTCCCATGTAGCAACGGACATTTCGGAGATTATCCCGTACCAACTGCCGCGATCGTTGGCGAGCTGACACCTGAATCGGCGACCCTGCGAGTCGATCGCCTCGAAGAGATCCCCGGTTCTCAAGCGAAGCACTCGTACGAGGTGCTGTTGCTCTTCGGGATCCAGGATGACCTGGCTTTCGCTGACAGACTGGGCAATTACTCTTCGCATCGCTCAAGGAGAAGGCATATCCAGTCGTTCTTTACCCAACGTTCCTTTTCAGCGAAGGTACCTGACTGGAGCAGAAAGCTGCTGACGAATTCAATCTCCGAAGCAGTAAACCCGGAAACGATCAGATAGTGGGAGGCGAGGCGCTCCAGGTCAGCTGCCACGGTGAAGATGATTGCCGCGGTGAGGTTGGCCACGACCACGTCGAACTGCCGAGTCACCGAGCAACCTTCGCCGACGAAGAGGGGAGACTGGTCGAGGCCATTGAGTTCCAGGGTACGGGCGGCGGCATTGACTGCATTGGGATCAATATCAAATGATAGCGTGCGCAGTTCAGGCTTCAGTTTACTTGCCGCTACGGTGAGGATGCCGCTTCCCGTGCCAAAGTCGAGCAGAGTCGAACAGGATTCAACGCAGCCTTCAATGGCGCCCATCCCAAGTTGGGTCGATTCGTGAGTCCCGGTGCCGAAGCCGTGCCCCGGTTCCAGGAGTATGTTGACGAGGTGATTCTTGGAGGGATGATCCCACGGGGGGTAAACCCAAAAGGTCGGATTGACTTCGAATCCGACAAAGGAGGCATTGAATTTCTCGATCCACGCCGATTCGTCATACTTGAGACGGTGGTACCAGATCTTCCCCTGGCTACAGCCCATCTCGAGAAGGCTGGATTCGATCTGGGACTGCAGCACTTTCAATGATTGCCCCGCCTCAAAATAGGCGAGAAAACGGCCCCCGGTATCCGACTCCAATTCCTCAATTCCGAGAGTGCCGAGGTCCCATAGACATTCGACGAACAGTTCCCGAAACGAAAGTGGGAGCTCTGCTTCCACACAGCAGTACTGATCGGGTTGTCGAGGAGAGTCTTCCTGGGCCAATGCTAACCAAAGATTTCTCTGACGCGATCAAAGAAGCCTTCACTGGCTTCAACCTGATTCACGGCAGGAAGTTCGTTGTCGAGTTCCTGAAGGAGTTCGCGCTGGCGCCGGCTCAGCTTGGTAGGAGTACGGACCACAACGCGGACGTGCTGATCGCCCCGCCCCATGCCGTTGATGTTGACCACTCCTTTCCCCTTCAACCGGAAGATTGCACCGGTCTGTGTGCCCTCGGGAATACGCAGATTTTGCTCTCCTTCGAGTGTGGAGACCTTCACGTCGGTGCCCAGGGCGGCCTGGGTAATGGTCAGAGGGGTCTCGCAGTAGATGTCGTCACCTTGCCGCTTGAAGATGGGATGCTCCTTGACGGTGATGACGACGTAGAGGTCCCCGGGAGGCCCTCCATTGAAGCCTGATTCACCCTCGCCGTTGACCCTCAAACGGGAACCGGATTCGACCCCGGCGGGGATCCTCAGTTCGAGGATCTTCTCCTTTTGGATCCGCCCGTTTCCATGGCATGCTGAACAGGGCTCCTTGATAATCTGGCCGGTGCCCCGGCAGGTACTGCAGGTGCGGCTGATCGTGAAAAAGCCCTGCTGGAAACGGACCTGGCCGGAACCACCGCAGGTGGAGCAGCCCGAAGTGCCATGGTTCGGATCCGCGCCGGTCCCTTTGCACTGTTCGCAGGTCTGAGACCTGGGGATCCGGATTTTGGCCTTACTCCCAAAGACTGCATCCTCGAATTCAACGGTCAGGTCGTACCGGAGATCTACACCTCGCTGGGGCTGGTTGCGCCGCCTGCGGGATGAACCAAAGATGTCCCCGAAGCCGAAGAAATCACCAAGGACATCGCTGAAGTCGGAGAAGATGTCCGGATCGAATCCACCGAAGCCTCCGCCACCAATCCCGGCGTGTCCGAAACGGTCGTACTGCGCGCGTTTCTCGGGATCGCTCAACACACTGTAAGCTTCGGCTGCCTCCTTGAAGCGCTCTTCAGCCTCCTTGTTGCCCCCGTTCCGGTCGGGATGGAATTGAACCGCCAGCTTGCGGTAGGAGCTCTTGATCTCCTGTTGTGAAGTATTACGGTCCACTCCCAAAATTTCGTAGTAATCTCGCTTCAAATGTCAGACTCCTTCACGTCGGGGCCGGCTCCGGCCCGCGTTACTCAGCCTCCTCAGGCCAGACAGCGACTTTAACCTGGGAAGGCCGAAGCAGGCGGTCCCCGATCAGGTATCCCTTGCGGTATTCCTCGACGATTTCGTTTTCGCTGAAATCCTTGGTCACTTCCCGCAACACAGCTTCATGCACGTTCGGATCAAAGGTGGACCCAACTCCCGGGACCGGGGTCACTTCGAACTTTTCCAGCAAGTTCTGCAACTGGCGCAAAAGGAGTTCGTAGCCGTCCTGGAAGGCGAGACAGCTCTCCGGGACGTTTTGAGCCTTCATTGCCTCCATGCCCTTTTCCGAGGCATCGACGATCGGCAAGAGCTCTCCAAGGATCTCCGCTCGAATCATCGTCCGAGTGTCTTCGCGCTCGCGCGCGGTTCTCTTCCTGAAGTTCTCAAACTCTGCCTGCTTCCGAAGGAGCAGATCGTAGTACTGGTTTCGTTCTCTTTCAATTGTCGCCAGCGGGTTACTTTCACCGGCCTGGGTGACGACCGCTTCATCCGGCTGCGAATCCACCGGCGTATTATCCGACTCGAGCACCTGTGAGTCCTCCGACGCCTGCCGAAGGTTCAGGCCGATCACCGAATCACTCTGCCGGGACTTTCCTTTATCCGATTTAGCCATTGACTCCTATCCCTTGAGCTCTGTCCGCCCGCAAGAGCCAGATCTCCCTCGGCGGGCACACTGCATCTTCACCTTTATTACGCTCTTTTCTTAAGATTTGCGGGGGCGATATGCAAGTAAACCAGGAATCCCGATTCAGTTCGGGTCCATAATCTGCCCAAAAAGCCGTGCCACATAATCGACCAGACCGATGGCGCGGTCATATTCCATCCGGGAGGGTCCCAGAATCCCGAGCGTACCCGAGACGTGGGAATCATACCGGTAGGAAGACGTTATCAGCGACCAGTTGCTCATCCCTGGGATGTGCTGCTCGAGTCCGATGATCACCGAAGGGCTGCAGGAACCCTCCGTAATGCATTCCGAAATGATCTGGACGAGACGCTTCTTCTCCTCCAGGGTCTCAAACAGCGCAATCAGACGTTCAACATCCGCCCCGTCGATGCGATGCAGCACTCGGGATGTGCCGTCGAGAAAAACCTGAGGTTCGGCCTCGGCCTCGCTGTCGTCCGGTCCCAGAGCGGCCGCTCCCAGGAGAACCACGTTCCGGAGCAGGCGATCGTAAAGGGCGCGCTCTTGCGACATGAGCCGCACCAATTCCGCCCGAATACTGAGCAGATTCCTGCCGGCGTAGTTTGCCGTCAGGTAGTTCGCAGCCTGATCCAACTCGGATTGGGCGATGGCTTCGTCGAGGCGGATCATGTGATGCTGAACCAGGCCGGCCTTGCTGACCAGTATTACCAGCACCCGCCGCTCGGAAAGGCGAACGAACTCGATGTGTTTCATCACAGCCCGGAAGATCCGAGGTGCCAGCACGATGCCAATGTTGTTGGTATAGCTGGACAGGAGTTGGGAGGCAGTCGACATCAGATCTGTCGGATCGCTCTTTTCCTCCAGGCATTTCCTGATTTCGCCTGACTCGAGGAAAGACAACTCTCGAGACTTGAGGAGCTGTCGAACGAAGCAACGGTACCCTTCCGCGGTCGGAACCCGCCCTGCGGAAGTGTGCGGCTGGGAAAGGTACCCGGCATCTTCGAGGTCCGCCATGACGTTGCGCAGGGTGGCCGGACTGAGGCGCTCATGATAGATCTTGGAAAGGCGTCTCGAGCCGACAGGTCGCCCCGAGCGCACGTGTTCCTTGATCAACGTACGCAAAACGCTTCGTGAGCGTTCATCCAGATCAGACAGATGTGACTTCTGGACCATTGTCAGCGCTCTTTCGGAAAGGAATATCGCAGGTATATTATCCAAAAAGCGTCGCCGAGCGCCAGTTTCTCGTCAGATTGGGTGCGATCTCCAGTGAATAAAGGCACTACTTGGACGAAGGGTCACCATCGACCAGACTGTGGTACTTGATGACTGTGTCGATAATGCCGATTTCAACACGCCGGTTCTTCGCGCGAGCCTCTTTGGAGGACCCCCGAACGAGTGGAATGGACTTCCCGAAGCCTTTCATCGTGATGATGCTGGGGTCGATGCCGGCTTCTATGAGGTACTTTTCAACAGCCTTTGCTCTCCGCTCGGACAGTTCCAGGTTGTATTGGTTGCTCCCGACGTCGTCGGTGTGCCCGTATACCTGGACCCGGTATCCGCTCGAAGTCAGAAGAATACCGGCGATTCGACTGAGCAATTCTCGTTCTTCGGGTCGGAGTGACGCTTTGTCAAAGTCGAAGTTGATCGAATCGGTGCCCAGATTCATGACCAGGCCGTCGCTGGTTCGTCGAGTCGCGGCAATCCGGTTGAGGGCTTTTTGAAGGCGACTCATCTCGACGTCACGCTCTTTCCTGAGAACTGCGAGTTCTTCCTTTGCGGCAAGGAACTTGCGCTGTGTCGACTGGGCCTGGTCCTGTGCTTCAAAGGCCTTCTTTTGGAATTCGTCGCGATCGGACTCGGCCCGGTTGCGGCCTTCGGCTGCGACCCGGGAAAGTTGCTCGGATTCCTCGGCCTTCCGCTGGGCCGACTCGGCCGTGGTTCTTGCCGCATCGGCAGTGGTAACGGCCTCTTCCAGTCGGCCCTGCATCCCATTAATGCGTTCGCCGATTCGGTCAATTCTCGACAGCAAAAGGCCGCCAACCACCATAACGATCACGAGCGTGGCTCCCAGGGCAACCCAGGGAATCCATTTTCGGCCTCCGCTTTCAGACATTCTCAAACCTCCTCATAGCATTAACAGTTCCATTGTATCCGTCGATGCGGGTTCTCCCAAAATGTTGCGCCCAGAGGAATGGACATTCGAGACGTGCGCCACCCGCCAAGCGATCCGATTATCGCGGCGTTTCCGCCTTAACCTGGTCGAGGGACTCGTTGAACTGCCCGAGGACGAACTGCGTTCCCTGCCAGGGGGTTGTCCGGACGCATCACAGACCGAGAATCCAGCGTGCGGTCCAGAAATAGATCAGCAACCCGGTGGCATCGACCAGGGTACTCATGACCGGCCCTGAAACGACCGCGGGATCGATCTTCAATTTCGCCGCCAGTAGTGGAAGCAGGGCACCGACTCCAGTCGCCCAGACCACGACCCCGGCGGTTGCGAGTGCAACTGTCAGGGCGAGGGATGAATTGGGCTCCCAGGTGATGGCCCGGACATATGCGACTGCGGACATTCCCAGAGCAAGGAGAATCCCGACACGAGCCTCGTGCCACCAAACTCTAAATATTTCCGAAGTGACGATGTCTCCAGTTGCCAGTGCACGGATGACGGTAGCAGTCGTCTGAGAACCCGCATTTCCTCCGGTTCCAATCAGTAGAGGGATGAAGATCACGAGGGCCACCATCGCCTCGACTTCGTGCTGAAAGTAGCGCAGCACCGAACCAGTCAGGGTTGCGGTGAAGAAGAGCAGGAGGAGCCAGCCGATTCGCTTTCGGGTGATTTGGAGGGGAGAGGTGTCCAGGTAGCCGCGCTCCAGCGGTTCGGCTCCTCCAAACTTCTGAATGTCTTCAGTGGCTTCTTCCTCCATGACCTGGATGATGTCGTCACCGGTGATGACCCCGATGATCCGCCCGTTGGCATTGACTACGGGTAGGGCCATGAAGCCGTAGCGACCCATGATACGAGCGACCTCTTCCTGGTCCATGTCGTCGCGGACTGTGATCACGCTGGAATCCATGATCTCCATGATCAAGGCGTCCGGCTCGGAGACGACAAGTTCACGTAGACTGACTACACCACAGAGCTTCCCCTGGCGGTCGGCGACGTAAAGGTAATAAACGGCTTCGGCGTTCGGGTGCCAGCGCCTGAGGGCGTCGATCCCCTCCTGGGCTGTCATGCGCCGGCGGAGGGCGAGAAACTCGGAGGTCATCAGGCCGCCGGCGCTTTCGTCCGGATGTACGAGGAGGGGGCGAACCTCGTCGGGATCCTCGAGTGCGGACACCAGGGCCTCGGCACGAGCCGGATTCAATTCTGCCAGAACGTCGGCTGCCTCGTCCGGTTCCATCTCTTCGACGATTCGCACGACGGTCTCGTCCGGCAGGGCCTCGATCAACTGCGCAGCCTGTTCGTTGTCCAGTTCTTCAAGGATGTCGGCGGACGCCTCAGGCGAGAGTTCGGGAAGCAGGGCTACTTGCTCGTCGTCCTCGAGTTCCGAGAAGAACTCAGCCTGATCGGGAGCCCGGTAACCGGCAATGAGCTGGGCAGCGCTGGAGTAATCCTTTCGCTCCAGGGCGTCGCGCAGTTGTTCCAGTACCTGTTCCATTGGCTCCATAACAAACCCCGGTCCTGCTATTGTCTCCTTTTCACCCTAGCGATGTCTTCTTAAGGCTTCAAATTCTTCGCCCATTTCCCAAAGCCCGCGGACGGGCGGGGAACTCAACGACCGGTTGGGATCTCGCTGATCTGGACAGCCCGAAAGCAAGCGCCGTCCATGTGGTTCTGAAGGCTGATCGGTCCGGGGTGTTTCAAGTCGAAAGCCAGGCCCGAGAACTTGCTGTACTGAAGAGCGGTGCGAAATTCTTCCGAGTCGAGATCGACCTCGAGGACCCGGGTTCCGTTGACCCAGTGTTCGATGTGGGTGCCCCGAACCAGCACTCGACCCTCGTTGAACTCACCGGCCGGTTTCGTCGCATCGACCGAAGGGGCGAACAGGTCGTAGAGTGCCCCGGAGGTCCTCGTCGTGGAGGGCGGTTCTCCAGGAGCGTCGAAGAGCTGGAACTCCAGTCCTACTGCAGATGTCCCTTGGCCGCTCTGGAAGACGCTCACACCAGCTGCAAACAGGCAGAGGAAGAGGGTGACTCCGAGAAGAATACCGAAAAGGGGTCGGCGGGAGCTGAACCGGTGATCCCTGACCAGCAGGACAAACGCGAGCGTCACAAAGGCGAGCGCTATCGACACCCAGAGGGAGCCGTAATGCAAGCGGACTCGGGTCGGGTCGGTCAATTCTTCGTGGATCAGGTACTTGACCCCGGAGTTCCCGCCAGGAGCGATGCGCCACTGAAACCGGAGATCGAAGTTGTCGAAGCTCCGGATCGAGATGATGTCGTCTCCTGAGCGGCGGTTCGGCTGAACGCATAGAAGTCCGTCCCGAATCTGCCATATCTGGTCCTGGATCAGGCTCCCGTGGAGGCCTCGCCATTGTGAAAGATCATGTCCGTCAAACAGGTCCAGCATCCGGGCAGGAGCACTACTCGCTCGGGGGACGGCCTGGCCGGGCAACGCCAGATCGGTGCCGGCCGAAAGCGCGACAGTTACGATCATCAAACATGCCGAGGGGAGAAACCTGAATTTCACACCCTGAGTCTAACCGAGGATCCGCGATCGTCAAGACGCCGGCCGCAACGCAGGCTGGAATCATAGTTGCCCATAAAAAAAGCCCTGCTCCGCCGATCGCAGGATTGACGGAGCAGGGCGCATACAGACAGCGACGGCCTAGCCGAGCTGCACGAGGTCGGTCTTCTTCTTCTTTTTCAGAACCGTTTCCTCGTAGTACTCCTTCACCATGGCCGCTTCGCGGGCAGCCCGGCGACGGGCCAATTTCTCTTCTCGTGCGGTCATGGGGATCTCGGTCTGGCGATCCCGGACGTGGGTGACGTCCTCCTGGTTCAGATCGAGGCTGTGATTGTAAGTGGACAGGTCAAGGTTCTTGCCGCCGGCATAGATCGAGTGCCGGCCATGCTCCTTGTACCACTCGGCGACGGTCGCATTCATGTGCATGTGTTCGATGATGTTTCGCCAGCCGTGTCCGGTGTTGTAAGCACAGAAGGAAATCTCCCCTTCCTGGGTCCCGTAAGGGATGACGCACATCTCGGTACGGCGGAAGTCGTAGTTGAAGAGATCCTGGAACCACATCCCGGCGATGAAGAGGAAGTTCCAGGGATCCTTCCGGCGTTCGAACGCCTCGTCACCAAAATTCTTCCCGTAATCGATTCCGGAGAGGCCGTAGCTCTTGTCGAACTTCTTCAGGACATCGCCCAAGGTGAGCCGCTTGGGCGCCTTGAAAGGCTTGTAGTGTTTCAGGAGGGCCAGCCCCATCATCAGGTTGCTGATGACCTTCCCACGGCCGGCATCGGTGATCTTCTGAATATCGCCAACCAGACCGGGAATGTTGAGAAACTCCGGAACCGGCTTGGCGTCCTTGGTTTCTTTGTCCACCATCAGGGCGGTGCCTACACCACAGTTGGGGTGACATCCGCAGCTGACCTGGCCCCACTCGGCGTCGGGGCCGTGAGACAGGTCGGCGAAATCGGAGAAGCTCTGCATCATCGAGAGCGGGAACCAGTCTCGGAGCGGTTCGGTCAGACCGGTCTGCTTCTTGACGTCATGCGCCATGTGGGACAGGGTGTAGCGCTGAAGAAGCCGGCGTTCCGGAGTGATGGCCTCGTCGCGACCCGTGAATGAAACGGGCTGAAACGAAATGAACGCGATCTTTTTCGGATTGTCCATCGCGAAACGGATGATCGGACCCACCTGGTCATTGTTGACGTTGTTGACCAGGGTCGTGACCAGCACGAGTTCCGTACCGGCCTTGTGGATGTTCTCGATGGCACGCAGTTTGACGTCGAAAAGGTTGCCGATGTGCCGATGGCTGTTGGCGTCGTTGCCGATTCCGTCAAACTGGAAGTAGACGAAACGGAGTCCCGCTTCCGCGGCCTTTTGCGCAAAGTTGAAGTCGCGGGCGAATTCGATGCCATTGGATGCCGCCTGGACGCTGTTGTAGCCGACCCGACGCGAGTAACGAATAGCGCGGAAGAAGTGAGGAGAGAGGGTGGGCTCCCCACCAGAGAACTGCACCGAAAGCTGCCGCCGCGGTTTGATCTTGAGAGCGTTGTCGAGGATCTCCTTGATCTCCTCCCACGCCAGCTGGTGGACGAAGCCGACCTGGTTGGCGTCCATAAAGCACGGATCGCACATCATGTTGCAGCGATTGGTGAGGTCCACAGTCAGGACCGCGCCACGCCCGTGGCGAATCGTGCTCGAGCCGTGGTTGTGCAGGTCCTCGTCATTGTGAGCCTGGATATCCCGGCCAGGGAAGTTCGACTCGATCCACTTGAGGAAGTTCTTGTCTACGGCCATGATGTCCTCGTACTTCCCGTGGATAGGACATTCTTTGACCATCCAGACTTCTCCGTCCCGCTCCAGGACCGTCGCTTTGACCTCGCCGACCTTTTCGTCGATGAGGATGCGATAGTCTTCGTCTCCCGAGAGAATGCGTTCCCGGGCTTCAATAACGCACTTCGGACAGAGCGAGTCGGTCTCACGAGGCCAGCCCAATTTCGGCTTGGATTTCTCCCACGACTTCAGCAGCGGTTTGTCAGACCACTTTGGTGTGAAACTCGGATTGGGTTTGTACTTGTTGAAAAACTGAATAGTGTCGAATGCCTTGCCGGCCGAAAAGCAAATGGCTGCATCCACAGCCTTCCAGACCTTGGCGCTGGCTCCATTTCTGGGCATAGAAAAACCCTCCAATAAAAACGAATCGAGCTCGAAACCCGCTCTAAATAGCCTCTCTCAAAAAGGCGAAACCGCTCGTTTCGAAGATTGAAACTCGCGGTCAAACACTAAATTAGGAAAGTCGGCCGAAACCGGTCAAGTCCGATCTTGCCATCTGGATGGAAAGGTTCCGTCTTTTTTGGTGAAGTGATCCAACCAGGTGGATCAGTTGATCCGTTCCAGCAGATCCTTGACGGCGGCCTCCAACTGCTCGTCTACTCCTTTGGCCTCGGCATCCGGCGTTTGGGCCACGATCAGGTCCGGTACGGCCCCGTGATTCTCCATGTCGGTGCCGTCCGGCAGGTACCAGCCCCGATATGGGAGGCGAACGACGGTTCCGTCGATCAACTCGAACGCGCCCGTGCTGATGACGGATCCATTGGTTTCCTGTCCCACCAGTCTCCCCCTTTTCAGGGTTTTGAATGCATGAGAGATGATCTCCGCGTTGGAGAAGCTCTTTTCATTGCAGAGAAGATCGATCGGCAGGCTGTAGCGCTGGATGAAGAGACGGTCCTGGGGGTAAACATCGGTCCGCTTCCCGTCGGCACCGCGGGGCACCGTGTAGGCGTGGGGAGTGACCATAATCGAAGCAAGGAGGCGATCAGTCGTCCATCCGCCGCCGTTGTTGCGGACGTCGATAATGAGGCCGGCACGGTCGGCGGCTGCGTCGTACAGGTCACGCTCGAAGACATCGAGGGAAGGCTGGTCCATGCCCCGAATGTGGATGTAACCCAGCTTCCCATTCGACAGTTCGGAGACCTTGCGCGCGTTCGAGGTGCGCCAGTCGTCGTATTTGAGCTGGCGTTCCTGTGCCGCGCTGACCGGAGTCAGGAGAACGGTGTGTTCAACCGGGGCATCCGACGACGAGCCGCCCCTGCGAATGAGGAAGAGCGTTTCCTTTCCAACTCTGCCCTCGAGCGCACTGTCCAGGGTGCCGAGAGTTTCAAAGGATTGACCTTCCACGGTCAGGATGACGTCCCCGGGGCGTAGTTTCATCGGCCCGACGTCGGCCGGAGAGAGCGGAATGACATCGTCAACTGCATATCCGTCGACCACCCGGCGAGCCCTGATTCCCAGGCGGCCCTGCGGCTCGGAAGTCGGCTCCCGACCGTCTCTCGCATAGACTCCCAGGTGAGAGCCGTTGAGTTCTCCCAGCAACCGCATTGAGATGTCGTTGAACTCGTCGGCTGTGTAAGCGTTTCTGGCCAAGTTTAGATACTGACGGGTGAGAGCAGGCCAGTCGAGCCCTTTCATGGTCGGGTGGTAGAAGAGCGATCCGAGGGTGTGGGCCAGTTCCTCGAACTTTTCGGTGGACAGGGCTCGGCGGTCAACGTGAATGCGGTCGGAGATATCCACCAGTTTCCGCTCCTTGCCGTCGATGTCGGATAAGTAAGCCTGGCCCTTGCTCAGCAGAACCACCTTCTGGCCATCGAGTGAAATGTGCTGAACACCCGCGGCGTCACCAATCCTCTTGAGGCCCTGACCGTCCCACTTTATGGTGTAAAGGCCGGGGCGATCGGTGGTCGCGGTGAATACAAGGAGATCTCCCCCGGGAGACATCTCGAGATTTGATTCCGAGCCATTGAGTCGCGTGATCCGGCGGAGTCGCAGATAGGCATCCTCCAGATTGAGGGCAGGGCTGTTGTCACCGGGGTCTGCCACCGCCGCTTCCTCCGTGGGGAGAGGCTTGATCCCTTTGGCGGCTTTGGCGCGGGCCTCGTAGTACTGCTCGAGTTCTGCCGGGGTGAGAGACTCGACGGAACGATCCAGATAGACTGCCCAGACGTCGAATTCCTGGTTGACTCGTTCCGAAACGAAGCTGAGGATCTTCCCGTCGGAGGACCACCGCGGATCGAGGTCATTGTCGGGATGCCGGCTCACGTTGACCGGAGGGTTTGACCCGTCTGCCGGCACCACCCAGATGTCCGCATTGAAATTGAGATCATTCTGGTGGTAGGCAAGGTAGCGGGAGTCAGGGCTCCAGCGCCAGTCGATGGTGAAATCCCAACCCGAAACCCGGGTCTGAATCGCGCCGGTCTGCAGGTCGAGAATCCGGAGGTCACCGCGTTCGTGCTGAAATGCGAGCAGCTTGCCGTCCGGAGAGGGGCGCGGCTTCCAGTCGTCGCTACCCCGAACGACTACGGGCAGGATTTCAAACTGCACCGCATCGTGCCATCTGGAGGGGTCTTTCTCGGGGCTCATTTCGGTGGTCCTGGCCTTTTTCGTGTCCCCGGCTGTTTGATCGCTTTCAGAGGGAGGTTCCTGCGACTTCTCCGGTGCCGCTTGCTCAACCTGGGCCGGCTCAAACTGTTCCTTGACTTCGCTTCGACTCAGTGAGACCGACGCGGAGTAGATCGACCAGGTTCCCTCCCGGTCGCTGGTGAAGTAGAGGCGCAGGCCATCCGGAGACCATGCCAGGTCCTTTTCCCGGGCCGGAGTTTCGGTGACTCTTTGTGTCGGGCTCTTCTCAGCGACGTTACGAACGTATACCTCTCCGAACGTCACAAACGCCATGGTTTCTCCGTCCGGGCTGAGCACGGCCTCTGAGACGGTTTTATCGATCGGCTGCAGAAAGGATGGATCATTCCCGTCATCCGGAGCCGAGATGGCGAGCGCTCTGGGTTGCGGGTTGGAGGATGACAGGTCGACGAAATACAGGGTGTCCCAGGCATGGGCGACGAGGCGCTTGCCGTCGTAGGAGACGTCGAAACTCCAGACATCCCGGTCCGTGAAGCGGGTAACCGGGCGAACGTTGACACGATCTCCATCCAGATCGAGACGGTAGATGTTGTAGCGTCGGTTCTCACGATCCGAGAGGAAGTACAGAGTCGTCGGGCTTCCCCACCGGGCTAACCCGTCATTACCGTCCCAGTTTGTAAGCTGGCGGAAGGAGCCCTTCTCCCGATCGTACAGCCAGATATTGCGCCGGTCTGCTCCTCGGTAATGTCGCCGGGACCAACGGGCACCTCCCCGGGTGAAAGCCAGTTGGCGATTGTCGGGGCTCCAGACGGGAAAGTCTCCGAATGCATCGTGAATCCTGGCGATTTCGCCTCCGTCGGAGGAGATGGAGAACGGCCGTGCTGAGCGATAGTTGTCGCCGTCTCGGGCAGAAGAGAAGGTAATCGTCTCGCCTCTGTTCTCGTCGACGCCGACACCGGCCAGCGAGAAATCGACATCGGAACGTGAGATCTCCCGAACTCCGGTTCCATCGGAGTTCATGCCGTGGATGTTCTGGAAACCGGTTCGGTCAGACTCGAAGTAGATCCGTTTCCCGTCGCGGCTCCAGACACTCCGGGCATCGAGTCCGGGGTTGCTGGTCAACCGGATTGATTCTCCGCCCGATGAGGAAACCTTCCAGAGGTCCCCATGCCATGAAAAGACCACCATCTTGCCGTCGGGACTTATCGACGGATAGCGTGGGAAATCGACGTTCCCGGATGCAGCCGGGAGCGGGGTCAACGCAACCAGGGACAAAACCAGGAAATTGAGAACGAAGGCTTTTGGCACAGTACCTCCCCGTTTGTTTCCAAAAAATCCGGGTACGCTTGCAACGAGTGTTTCGTCGCCCAAGACTTATACCTTGCGGGCGGCCGATATCCAACCTGGAGAACCGTAAACAGCAAGACCGGAGCGCGTCCCGCCCTGACCTCGCTTGTGAGAGAATGGCCCGGACCGGGAAAGGGACAGGATTTTGATCAAAGTAGTCACGTTTGATTTTGACGGCACCCTGTTCGATACACGACAGGACATTACGGACGCTGTGAACCATGCCCGCCGGGAGTTCGGGTTGAGTCTTCACTCCATCGAATCGGTCACCGCGATGGTCGGTTTTGGGGTGCAGGTCCTCGCTCAGAAAGCGTTTGCAGATGCAGGGGTCGATGTCGCGACCGCTTTGCCCGTGATCATGGAGTATTACGAAGCGCACCCGGGCGATCGGGCAACACCCTACCCGGGAGTGATGGAGACGCTTCCCAAGGTGGAGGCGGTCCGGACCATCGTCTCGAACAAGCCCGAGGTTCTGGTGTGGGCCATGCTTCGGGAGCATGATATGGGGAACCTGTTCGATTTTGTGGCTGGGGGTGATACTTTTTCGGCTAAGAAACCCGACCCCTTCCCGGTGAAGTTCCTGCAGGCCCGCTATAATCTGGCGCCGGAAGAGATTCTCGTTGTGGGTGACCATTCCCCGGATATTGAAATGGCCAGGACGGCTGGATGCCGATCCATCTTCTGTCGCTACGGGTTTGTTGGAGAAGACCCGGTTGGGGCCGATTTCCAGATCGACGCCTTCCCTGAAATTCTCGGTATCCTCGACCGGTTGAACCAGCCGGATCAGGAGTCGAGTTTCAGCGCCTGACGGATGTCTTTCTCGATCTCTTTCTCTCCGCCCGGCGCGTAGCCTTCAAACCTGTTGAGAATATTACCCTCGGAATCGAGCAGAAAGTTCAGCGGTGCTGCCGTCATGCGATAGTCGTTCATGATGGAGTCTGAGTCGCTTCCCACCAGAATCGGGAAGGTGAACCCGTTTTTCTCCTGCCAGGGTGCCACCATGTCGTCCTGCTCGGGAATCACGTTGATGGCGACCATTTTCATTCCCTGGCTGGAGTACTGATCGTAGAGCTTCTGCAATTGCGGCAACTCCGCATTACAGGTCCCTCAAGTGGGAAAGAAGAAAGAAACCAGGGTCACTTTGTCGAGGTAATCGGAAAGCTGGCGGGTCTGGCCGGAGAGGTCGGGCAACTCGAAGGGTTTGAACTCCCGCAGGGCTTTCATGTCGATTGGTTCGCCTTCCGGGGAGTATCCGGTGGAACAGCCGGGGCAAGCCCACAGCAGGAAGAAGACCAGTCCCGTCCAGGACAGAACGGTGCCGAGCAACCTCGTCCCGGGAAGGAACCTTGACCTAGTAGAAGTACTTTCGTTCCGTTTCATCATAAAGCCCGCCTACAAACTCCCCGTAACCGTTGTAGAGCCTTGTGGGTATCCGTTCCCTCGTGTTGAGGAACAGCTCGGATGCCTGGCTCCATCTTGGATGGTCGAACCCGGGATTGACGTTACCATAGAACCCGTATTCTCTGGAAATGTCGGTCCAGAAAGTCCCTGGTTGTTTCTTCACGAACTCAATCTTGACGATTGACTTGATGCTCTTGAACCCGAACTTCCAGGGCAGAATCAGGCGGACCGGAGCCCCGTTCTGCTTGTTCAGCGGATGCCCGTAGACGCCAAATGTCA
Organism: uncultured Acidobacteriota bacterium; assembly: GCA_963777605.1. GTDB lineage: Bacteria > Acidobacteriota > UBA6911 > RPQK01 > JAPXNP01 > CAVZRV01. Next base: position 755,939 of record CAVZRV010000007.1, on the reverse strand, counting down.
GCAGGGCGAGCTCGTTCATGGCCTCGTCCATGCGGAGTGCTTCGTAGTAAGGCCAGGGGTACCCATAGCCGCCGTTGCGCTGGGTCGGCATTTGCGAAGGACGAAGCAGTGTGAAAAACCGCACGAAGTGCGCGTCTGCCGTGGGCTTGAGTTTCTCGATCAACTGAGAGAGTGGAAAGCCGGTCCAGGGAACGTTGGCAGACCAGGCCTCGACGCAGCGGAGGTGGTAGACCCGCTCTTCCGGATTTCCCATCCGGATGAGGTCGTCCAGATCGAAGGTCCCCTGCTTCTCAACCTCCCCGGCGATTTCCACCTGCCAGGGATGGACTTCGAACTGGTCAACCCGTTCCTTGACCTGTTGTTTCTTGAGCGAGAACTCGTAGAAGTTGTTGTAGCCCGCAACGATACGCTCGTCGGTAATGCCGCGCTCGACCTTGAAACGCTGATCCCTCGTCGCCGGGAACAGGTCGGACCACTTCTCGGACCAGAATCTTGAAACATGACCGTAAGGGCCGAGGCGGGTCTCCTGGGCCAGTGCCTTTCCGAGGCTGGCTGCCGCCGCTGTCGCTCCAAGGCCGGCGATGCCGAACCGACGAAGGATATCGCGCCGATTCAGGTAGAGCGATTCCGGGGTAACCTCCGACTCACGTATCTTCTCCCAAGGTCTCGGGATGCGCAGGAATGCCATTAAGAAACCTTAGCACGAATCCCGCATAAGCTACCTCAGTGCGGAATCGGCTTGATCCGCGGCTCGAGAAACTCCAACCTTGATCCGTCACGGTGCATCTGGAATGCGATTTGACCCTGGTCGCGAAGCGGGAGACTCGAGGATTCGGCAACCTTGTCCCCGTTGACAAAGACCGCAGCGTAGGCACCGTCGGAGATAATCTGCAGGCTGAACCACTCCCCATCCCGCGACGACGGGTCTTTCGAGGGAACGACGCCGTATATGCTTCCGGTCGGATTGGTGGCATCGGGAACGTTGAAAACCTGGGTCTCATAACCGCGACCGCCATCGACTCCCCAGCGGAAGAAGATGCCGCCGTTGGCGAGTTTTGAGGTTTTCACGAAGACTTGGAACACGAACGAGCTGAAGGTGTCGTCAGTGATCAGGTAGCCGTCTCCGCCTTCGGAGATGATTTTCCCATCCTCAACCTTCCACGGAGCGTTGTCCCTGATGTGCCAGCCGGTCAGGTCCCGTCCGTTGAACAGCTCTTTCCAGGTCTCCCGGGAGGGAAGTTCTTCGATCGAAATGTTCCGAAAACGAATTTGGCAACCCAGATCCTGAATCCCTATGTACCCGGAACGCATCCGCCAGCGCAATTCGGGAACCAGTTCCATGTTCACATCCTGGATGACGGTGCCATTCAGGGTTACCTTGAGATGGGGCCAGTCACAGTCAATTTCGAGACGATTCCACTGGTTGCGCCCGTCCGCAACCAACGCCATCGGAGGGAGAATGTCGTAGAGTGCGCCGACCGATCGGGAGCCTTCGTTTTCGTTGTTGTGCCGCAGGTGGATCTTGATTCCCGAGCGCGATTGCCTGCCGTACAGCGGGGCGTGAATGAAGATTCCCGACTCACACCAGCCAGGGGTCAGATACTCGAGGCTCAGCCGAAAGTTTTCGTATTTCTTGTCCGTTCTCAGCCAGCCTGGGTAGTGGTGAGGTTGGGAGAGTACCAGTTCTCCTTTGCTCGCCGAAAACGCCCCTTCCTCGTTCACTTCGGTCCAGCCAGTGAGGTCCTTCCCGTTAAAGATCGAGTGGGTGGCCGCAACCGATGTTGGAATGGTGAGCGTCCAGAGCAAACAGAAGGTGATTGCAAAAAGACAGTCGTACAGCCACGTGCGCTTCATCATGCCCGGATTGTTCATGGAAGCCAGTGTCCCGGATCAGAACGTGGTATGCAACTGTGGAGGAGGCGTTGATGCTGTCGTGCTCGGAACAGGTGCCTTACAGGGCACTAGAAGCGCGGCCGCAACGTTTTGTCCCGGGGTCCGATCTGGCCTCGATCCCGGAGTGCCAGGTCCACCAGGACCAGGGCCATCATCGCTTCTACGATGGGTACTGCTCGCGGGAGGACGCATGGGTCGTGCCGGCCCTTGGCCTTGAGAACGGTCTCGACACCCGACGACGTCACCGAACGTTGTTCTGAGGCAATCGTGGAAGTCGGTTTGAAGGCAACTCGGGCGGTGATCGGCATCCCGTTCGAGATACCCCCCTGAACTCCCCCGCTGTTGTTGGTCCGGGTCCGGATCTCACCTCCGACTTTGATGAACTCGTCGTTGTGTTCACTGCCTCGGAGCGTCGTGCCGCGAAAACCACTCCCGATTTCAACCCCTTTTGCCGCGGGGATCGAAAGGAAGGCCAGCCCGAGTAGAGCGTCCAGTTTGTCAAATACCGGTTCGCCCCAGCCGGCTGGACAGCCGCGTGCCACAACCTCGACGACACCGCCAACGGAATCCCGGCTGCGGCGGGCTTCGTCAACTGCACTTATCATCCGGTCGGCGGTGGCAGGATCGGGACAGCGAACCGGATTGGCATCCACCTGTTCACGCGTGATGGTGTCGTAGTCGATCGCCTGAAGCGCGACCTCGTGGACCTGCTGGACCCAGGCCACGATTTCCACGCCAAACTCCGATTTCAGCCACTCGCGGGCGACGGCACCGGCAGCTACTCGTCCGATGGTCTCTCTTGCACTTGCCCGCCCGCCTCCGGCCCAACTTCGAAGGCCGTACTTGAAGTCATAGGTCATGTCAGCATGAGACGGCCGGTAGATCGTCTCCATTTCGGAGTAGTCTTGCGAGCGCGCATCGGTATTTCGGACCATCAAGGCAATGGGAGTGCCGAGGGACCGCCCTTCGAGGACGCCACTGAGGATTTCAACCTGGTCCTTTTCCCGGCGCTGGGTAGTCAGGATGCTTTGTCCCGGGCGTCTTCGATCAAGTTCGAGCTGAATGGCTTCGGAATCGACCCGAACGCCCGGCGGGCAACCGTCGATAACCACACCGACCGAAGCTCCGTGGCTCTCTCCCCAGGTCGTTATTCGAAATGCCTCTCCAAAGGTGTTTCCGGCCATCGCAGTATGAATAACACGAAACCGGCCTCAGCCGAAAATCCTGGCCGCGATCCAGCTTCCCGCAACGAACGTTCCAAGCGCGCTGCCCAGGTTCGAAAAGGCAACCACGAGCAGGATGCGGCACACGGGATTCGTCCAGAAGCCTTTGACCGAAGTGATTGCTTCGGGCAGGTTCTCCAGGTCCTCTACTTTGGGTTTCTTGACCAGCGCCTGGACGAGTCCGCTTACCCAGCCCGCGGCAATCATGGGATTCAGGCTCGTTAAGGGAGAAGCCAGGAAGGCGGAGAGGACGGTCAATGGGTGGCCGAGCGCGGCGGCCGCACCGAGAGCGGAAAGGACTCCGTGGACAAAGAACCAGATGTAGATGGACTGCAGCGACTGGTCGGAGTTGCCAGTGATGAACCCGTAGGCAAGAAGGCAAATGATCAGGGCCGGAATCCCCCACTTGAGAATCTTTCCCGCCGTCGATGGCGGCGGAACGGTGTCCAGCGGGGCGAGATCCTGATCCTCGTCGAGGTGGGTGAGGATCCCGGGGACGTGACCCGCACCGACTACCGCAACCACCCGCTTGCCCCCGGCTTCCCTGATGCGCTGAGAAAGGTAGATGTCCCGCTCGTCGATCAGCCCTCCCTTCATCGAAGGGAATTCGTCGGCGAGCAATTGCAGCACGTCGCCCAGCTTCTCCTGCTGCTTCAGTTCCTCGATCGTTTTCTCGTCGATTTCATCGGAAACAAACAGACTGGCAGCCAGTTGCCCGGCAACCTTGATGCGATCCAGGAGTCGAAATTTGCTCCACGTGCGCTTGAGCGTGATCTGGATGTCCCGATCGGCCAGCACGACGCGGGCATCGACGTCGCGGGCGGCGTTGACGGCTTCGAGGAGCTCCGCTCCCGGTATCACCCCCAGCTTCTTACCGATCCGCCGTTGGAAGGAGGTCATGATCAGGGAACTCAGCAGGAGCATCGCCTTCCCTTTGCGGATTACCTCGCTGATGTTGGTCTTCTTCCATCGGCTCAGGTCGGTCAGGTTCTGGTAGCGCCCCTCATCCAGCTCCACACAGACCACATCCGGTCGCAGGGCTTCGATGGTCTGTCGAACTTCGGACACGCTCTCCCGGGAAACATGGGCCGTTCCGACCAGGTAGATCTGTCTTTCGCCCAAGTGGACCGTGCGCACACTTGCAGGAAGTTCGGGGGCATCCGAACCGGCGGCCGGCTCGGGATCAGCGTGATTCATAAATGCTCCAGTCGCAGGGGCCGGTTGGCCTCGATCCACTGCCGGTAATTGCCGTCGTAACCGACTTCCTGCTGCAGTTCGGCTACCTCTGCCAGGATGGATCGAATCTGGTTTGTGGAGAGGATGTTCTTTGTCCGGCAGAATTCCTCCAACTCGCTGTCCTGAAGCAGGGCGAGTCGGTTCAGGACCTCGAGGTCCTGAACTGTCCAATGGAGGAACTGGTCGATGACCCAGTCAGCCGTTTCCCGGGCGTGCATGCGGGACGCCCGGATGTTGCCCCGCCCGGTGACCGCGTTTCCGAGGGCAAACACATTGTCAAACCCTTTTACCCTGCAGGTCGATTCTTCTTCCAGGTGGAACAGTTCCCGGTCGAGCGGCAGATGGGGGATCGGCTCGGGAAGGCTTCCGATCGAGGCAATGACGAGGGGGCCCTGAACGCTGAATTCGCTGCCGGGTATCTCCTTGACCCGCCCCTCGTGGACTGCCGTCTTGCGGAAGATCAAGCCCTTGAGGTGACCGGCCTCCGCGATCGTGTCGACCGGAATCGAGTAGGGCTGGAAACCGAACAGGTACTTGTCCTGGGCGTTCTGAAGCAGCTTGACGCGCACTTTCTCGGCCTGGGCGAGACGTTCCGGCGTGGGATCGTCGTCGAGGGGAATCAGGGGCATGTGCTCGGGGCCGCGACGGTAAAACAGCGTACATCCCTTGAGCCCGAGGGATTCCCAGGTGACGCCCAGGGCGTCGAGGGTCTTGGGAATACCTTTCTTCTCGAGCGTGAAGAGATCGACCTTAATGCCCAGTCTGGCGAGGGCGTTGATCGTGGTTTCCAGCATCAGGATCTTGACCACGTCGAGTGACGCCAGCCCTCCGCCCACTACGATGGCTCCGTCCGGGATCTCGAGATGGGGTCCCTGATAGCGCGGATCGTGATACTGATTGAACCAGGAAACAAAGGGGTTCTGGTAGACAAAACCCTTGTCGAGGAAATCATGAATGTCGGGAAGATCGAGAGGGCGGTCTCGCCAGGCGCCGACTGCCAGAAGCACCGCGCTGACACCCCAATCAGCGATATCCCGAATCGAAAGATCCGCCCCGACCCTTGTGCCGGGTAGGTAGTGAACCAGCGGGTGAGCCAGTTTATCGTCGATACCGGCTTCCTCCTGGTCTCTCTGCTTGGCGTGCCATTTCGGAAGACCCAGTTCAATTTTTCCCCAGGGGACTGCGCCCTGCTCAATCACGATGGTGCGTATTCCGCGGCTCGTCAGTCGATTTGCGGCCTCGGAGCCCGCAATTCCGCCGCCTACGATACAGACCAGATGACCGGGTACGATCTCCATAGTTACCTCTTCCTCCAGTGCGGTCCCCGATTGCAAAAACGTTATTCTACCTATTCTCGGTTGAGATTCGGAAACGTCCTTGGGGGGCAAAGAACCGTTCGCCGCGACTCCCCGCGCAGAATTGGTCCCTTTCGACGGGTCCGGCCTGGCCGATCAATCCGGTGGGATCATTGGGTCTCGGGACCTACAGCCTCTGTTTCCGGGACCGCGATTCTGGATCTCGTGAAGTCGGCCGGAGAACTGTTGAGCAGAATCTCGAGAACCCCTCCACAGGTGGTTTCCTCCATGATGCGCTGCTTGAACCCGACGCAACCCGGGAACCCCCGGAAGTAACCGCTGTACATACGTCGCATTTCCAGTACTCCCCGTCGCTCGCCGAGCCAGTCACTCTTCATCGTGAGATGTTCGCCGACTACCGCAACTCGTTCCTCCCATGACGGGGGGGCCGGAACCTCGCCTGATTCCAGCAGAGCTTTCGCATCCCGGAAGATCCAGGGATTGCCGATAGCGCCTCGGCCGATCATGACAGCGTCCACTCCAGTTTCCTCGAACATTGCCCGAATCTTGTCCGGGGTTGTTGCGTCACCGTTACCGATAATGGGTATTCGACCGGAAGAGGAATCCTTGAGTTCTCTGAGCCATGACCAGCGGGCGGAGCCACTGTACAGCTGTGATCGGGTCCGAGCATGAACCGCAACGGCACGGACTCCGACACTCTCCAGCATACGTACGACTTCGTGGATTCGGATCGTTGCGTCGTCCCAGCCGAGTCGCGTCTTTACGGTAACGGGCCGGGAAGTCGCCTCCACCACCGCCGCCGCGATGGCTTCCATCTTGGGAAGGTTGCGCAGAATGCCGGCTCCACCGTCCTGGCAGACCACTTTTCGGACCGGGCAGCCGAAGTTGATGTCAATGATGTCGGGTTCGGCGCGGTCCACGATTGCGGCGGCTTCGCGAACCTGTTCGATCTCCCCTCCGAAGATCTGAATGGCAACCGGCCGTTCGTCTTCGTGAAACTCGAGTTTCTTGAGCGAGTCTTCTGCCTGGTAGACCAGTCCCCCGGAGGAGATGAACTCGGTGTAGAGCAAATCGGCCCCATACCGTTTGCACAGCCGCCGAAATGGAGGATCGCTGACATCCTCCATTGGTGCCAGGAATATGGGCCTGTGGCCGAATTCTATGTGTGCTATGCGCATGCGACCACCGTATCGCTAGGTTACGATTATAGGACATGATCGGCATGCCTCCGGGAAGGCGGGCCGTTGCCAGGTGATTTGCAGTTTGATCTGATGCATCTCCGGGAGCCCTCGTTTCCCGGACAGAAGGAAAGGCGGCGTATCCGGATGGGCTACAGACTTTCGAAGATTTACACCAGGACGGGTGACTTGGGGACCACCGGCTTGGGCGACGGCAGCCGGGTCTCCAAGAACGACCCCCGCGTTGACTGCACCGGAGACATCGACGAATTGAACAGCCAATTGGGCGTCCTGCTCAGCCTTGAGTTAAGTTCCGAGTTGCGGTCTGTCCTGGTGGATATCCAACATGACCTTTTCGATCTGGGCGGAGAACTGTCTGTCCCCGGACACAAGCTCATCGAGCAGGAGCAGGTCGAGAAATTGGAGGGGATGCTGGACCGCTTCAACGAACAACTGGAGCCCCTTGCCAACTTCATCCTGCCCGGCGGGGTTCCTGCAGCAGCGGCATGCCACGTTGCTCGAGCGGTGTGCCGCCGGGCGGAGCGAAAATTCGTGACCTTAATGGAACAGCAAACCGTTAACCCGGAAGGGCTGAAGTACCTCAATCGCCTCTCCGACCTCCTCTTCGTGGCTGCGCGGATCATTAATCGGGATGCGGGAGCACCGGACGTTCTCTGGCAGCAAGACCCCGACTTGCGAGAGTAAAAACTGGGGTTTCAGGAGGAACCGAGCCACCAGAATTCGAACGCCACATCTGCTCCAGGCAGACTTCGTGAGAGCGCTTCCCGGTAAATCGTCTTTTGCTGGGCGTAAATGCGGCCCAGGTTCCCCTCAGCCGACCCGGTTTTGTAATCAATCCCGGTTGTCTTTGCTCCTTCAGATAAAATCAGGTCGATAACGCCGCTCCAGGCTTTTCCCTGGAACGTTAGAAATACCGGCAGTTCCCGGGCGAGGATCTGTCCGTTCCGGATGCGGGTGATGAGGGGGTACCCGGCCCCGTCTACTGTCTCTCCTGCCAGGAACCGTTCCAGGATGCCGGCGGCATTACTGACCTCAGGACCGCTCTTCTCCAAACCGAGTTCAACTGCCAGACCCTCCAGGCTGGAACGGTCGAGCGAGGAAGCCTCGAGATGGCATTCCAGGTAACGGTGGACCAACCGGCCCACCTGGCTTCCCAGTCCTGGGTCTGACGAGGAAACCGGCCGTTTTTCAAGTGAAGGTGGTTGATCTCGATCGTCTTCGAGGTGGCTGGGGTGGTAGGTAATCTTGCGGTCGGTCGGCTCCTTTCGGGAATTCCACAAACTGGCATGTTCCCCCCGGTCAAGGTCCCGCCGATCTGGTGCGGCAGTCTGGATGTGCAGTTTTTCAAAGGACTGACACCGAAGGGTGACGATTCCCCGTTCGGATGCTCCGGTCGCATGGTCTATGGCAAACCGGGCTTCCTTTCGGGGGGGGACGAGAAGAACGGCGTGATCACGGGCACGGGTCGCTGCCACGTAGGCCAGGTTCCAGGCTTCTTTTCGACATTCTTCCTGTTCGCGCTCGAGGGCTTCCGGGTATCCGGGCGAAAGAATGGACAAGTCGCCCCAGGGCAGCTTGAACTCGAGACCAAGTCTTTCCGATCGACTGGGTGCCGCGAGCAATGGCGGACTCTCCAGCCGGGGTGATTGGGTGCTCCGCATCAGGCCTCCCCAGTCGAAAAGGATGACCAGGGGGGCTTCAAGTCCTTTGGCTTTGTGCACTGTCAGGGCTCGGACTGCATCGACCGTTTCATCGGTGAGAGCCACATCCTCTCCCATCTCGGCATCCCAGCGATCTGCTTCCGCGGCCCGCTGGCGCTGCTGAACGAGCCAGACAATCGGCGGGTTGCTCCCGGAGAGGCGCACCTTCTGAAACGACGTCAGCACTTTGTCCACCCGGGCGAGAGCGCGGCCTTCACAGTCCCTCGGGTCGGTATAAGACGTCATCGGGAAGTGACGGCGAACCTCGATCAGCCAGTCGGGCAGGTAGGTGCTGTGCCGTTCTGTCACCAGACGGCGTAATTCCGCGATTTTCTCCGACTCGGCCTGGGGAAACCACTTGGGAACTTCCGCAGGGCCGTGAAAAATCGCCGGGGCGGTCATTTCTCTGAGGATTCGATCGATCTGATCATCCGTGAGGTTGAATAGGGGAGCGCGGAGGGTGGCGGCCGTGGCGAGACTGTCGTCAGGATGGTGCAGTGCGATCAGGAGGTTTAGAAGATCCAGAACTTCAGGGTGCCGATAGAAGGTCTTGGCACCGGAAGCGACCACGGGGACCCCGGCATGCAGCATGGCTGGAAGGATCAGATCGAGTTCGTGATTGCTGCGGGTCAGAATCATGATGTCTTTGAATTTCCGCCTGGGGCCTTCCATCCATTCGCTGACAACCGAGAGAAGGGCGTTGACGCTCATTTCACGGGAGGCACCGGCCGAATGGACCTCGATCTCGGGGTCTTTCACAGGGACGAGAATCTCCGGCGGGCCCTTCCCCGGTCCATGGAAGGGGACGAGTTGTTCGGTGTCTGTTGCCAGCGGGATGTCGTCGGAAAAGAGCCGGTTCGTGAATTCGATCAACTGGTCGGACGACCGAAAGCTGGTTTGCAGCTGGAACATTCGCGGAGGGCTCTCGATCCCGATCAGTGACTGGTAGCGTTCCCTGAACCGGTTGACCGACGGAACGTCTGCCCCGCGAAACCGGTAGATCGACTGTTTGGAATCCCCCACGAAGAAGCCAATCGGCTCGTGGTTGTCGCCCGGCTGTTTCGCGAGCAGCAGAGAGAGGAGTTGGAGTTGAGCCCGGTCGGTATCCTGGAATTCGTCCACCAGCAAGGCGCGGATTCGCCGGTGTTCGGCCTTTCGGACTGCGTCGTGGTTGCGGAGGAGTTCCACGCAGCGGGTGATCATGTCGTCGAAGGTCAACAGACCCAGGTCGTTCAGCCGGGCCGATCGTTGCCATTCTGCAAAGTCGGTCACCAGGCGAGTCCAGGCTTCCCAGGCCGCGGCCAACTCGGTTGAGAGGACTTTTGAGAGAGCCGTGCCGTAGAGAGCATAGTAGTCGTCCAATTCATCCCTGATCGGGGCAGGAGCCTCGGCGAGGGCTGCGTTCAGCGACTTCGTTTTGCCGGTAAAAAGGTACTTCTGATTGCGGTCCAGAAACCCGCAGATCTGCCGCCAGGAGGCCGGCCCAGGATCGGGCAAAACCAGGTCCTCCAACTCTCGACCTGTTCTAACGAGCTTGGCTCCTTTGAGTCCCTGGAGGGTGCAGGCGAGCCACTGCAGGGCCTGGATTACCCGCTCCGCGCGTTGCTCCGGCAAGGACGGGAACTGGTCGAGTCTCCTGCAAAGGGAAGGTGCCCGGGCAACCAGCTTGAACCAGTTCCGAAGCTGGTCGAGGGAGATCTCCCGCAAGACCTCGTCGAAGAGTTCTTTAATGACGGGGTTGGTCACTGCCTCGGTTTGCCACCATCGATCGACCAGTCGATCCTCGAAGTCGGAAAGATCGTCCTCGTCTTCCTCGGCGAAACGACACCACGGGGGGATCGCCGATTCGACGGGATGGCGCTTCAGAATTCCCGCCGAGTAGCCATGGAGGGTCGTGATGTTCATTTCTGAAGCCAGTTCGGCGAGGCATTCAATTCCTGCACGGAAGACGTCGAAACTGCCGCTGCAGAAATGGTCAACAAGGTATTCGACAATTTCCAGGAAGAGGGAGTCCCATTGGAGGGACTCTTCGGTGCGCAGAGCCTCGCAATCCGGGGCGGCTACGATGAAGTCGAGGTAGCGGTAGAGGCGGGTCTGCATCTCTGCAGCCGCTTTCCGAGTAAAGGTCGTCAATACCAGACTGCGAACTGCCTCCCTTGCCGTGGACATTCGTTTCGACCGGGAAGGAGAGAAGAGCGCGGTTCCACCGAACCGGCACAGGAGGAAAAACGCGCGAAGTGTCAGGGTGTGCGTCTTTCCAGTGCCTGCGCTGGCTTGGACGAAGGCATGGCTTTCGGTCAGGATGGCTCCGCGCCGCTCAGCGTAGTCAGTGATCGACATTCGGTCCCTCCGACGATGAAGCCCCGCGAAGGACGCGGAAGCGTGCTGACGCCCTTTGACTCATCAACTTGATCACAGTGCCCATCGACACGCGGTCGAAGCGACGGCAGAGTGAGACGAATTCGCAGTAGCGACAGGACTGAAGGTTGTCCCGTTCAATCGCGGCGTAGAACTCATTGGGTGTCGGCACGAACAATCGGTTTTCGAGGATCGGTTTGAACTGCCGGAAGAGTTCATCCGCCGGGGGGATTTCGTCGAAGTGCACCTCGACGGGGGGTGGATCCCCCAGGTAGACATAGGAGAAGCCTTCCACGGGATGCTTCAGTGAATTCTCCACCAGCCAGGGGTAGAGGGAGGGTTGGAGGAGAAAGCCGCACGCAACCGCTTCAGCCTCTTCAGGCCGCTCTCGTTTTCGGAAGGGTGACTTGGAGGTCTTGTAGTCGACGACCCAGGCTTTGCCTTGAGCCACGTCAATCCGGTCAACCACGCCAACGAGTGCGCATCCCGGCAGCGATGGGATGTCCGTCGTGAGGCGGCATTCGGCAGCCCGGGGAATGCCGTCACGGCAAGTTCCGTCGGCGAGCGCAGTCAGGTAACTGGCGACGATTTCCGCGATGTCGCGCAGGAGAGCCCGTCGGATCGATTCAGGGAGAAGCGAGAGCCGAAGGTATTCGGGAGGGAGGCACTGGAGACTCGACTCAATGGCGCCCCTGGCGGCTGCCTTTTGGGCTATCGACTGGATCGACGCTCCGGGGTGGCTTTGAACCAGGGCCGCCAGTGACGCGTGTACCAGGCTCCCCCGTTCGAGAGGGGTAATCGTGCCTGTCCAGGATGCCAGTGGAAGCGGCTCGAGTCGGGCTATCCGCTCTCCCCAGAAGCGGAACGGGCACCTGGCAAGCGTTTCCAGCGAAGTGACACTGAGGCTGAGAGGCTTCTCCCCGGACCTCAACTGGGCTCCCGGAATCCAGCCCTGACGTTCGGGATCCGGTTCGTCCACGGGGAGGCTGACCGTCGGTTCCGGGATCGATCTTGAATTGGTCGGACTCGTGGCTTGCAGCCACCACGCAAGCGTCTCAGGAGGAATATAGGAGCCCTTCGACGGATCGAGCGAGGACAGCCACTCTGCCTGTTGGAGCGGGCTCCGGGGCACCCGTCTCGAGAATGGCCGGGCAAACTCCTGGCCTGCCCAGCGATTAAGGTAGCGCAGGACATACGGGGACGGGGCCACGGCCCGGCCGTTCTCGTCTGATTCGGGGATCACCCAGTGGACGAATTCGGCGCTGGTGTTCAGGACCGAAAAGAGGAGTGTCATCTCCTCGGACACTCGCGATTTAATCGGCAGTCGATGGCCGAGCGCCTGCGCCCTCGAGGCGATTTGACGGCGGATGGCATCGGGCAGAAGCGAGTCCTCTTCAACGAGACGTGGAAAGTTGACGGAACTGAGTCCCAGGAAAATCAGCCCGCGGCACGAGAGTCCCCGAGCCTTCATGTAGCTGAGGGCCCGGATTGACGGAAGGTCGGGGGAAGAGGGTGCCGAATCAGGTGCAGTCGTACGCAGGGCAAGCCGGAGCAGGGCCTGGCGGTTGAAATGTCGGTCGCCGGCGCCCTCAGCGATTTCTTTGACCGATTCGATGACTTCTGCCAGCAATGATGGATCGGGCAGCCACCGGGAGATTTTGCCCAACCAGGCGCAGGCCGCTTCTGCGCTCAGGGAGGAGTTTGGACGTCCTTCGTCCAGCCAGAGTTCAATCACTTCCCGGATGAACCTGATCTCGTCATCGGACAGCGTGCCCAGGGCGGCTTCGATATGCGCGCGATCAGACTGGATTTGATCCCAGAGTCCGGTCCATGCCGCTGGACCGCCGGGAAATGAGATCTTCCGCAGTTTCCGTTCGAAACTTTCGGGGTGAGCCAGGAGTTTGTGCGCAACTTCGGGGAATTCGCGACAGTAATCGAAGAGCCACTCGGTTGCGGCACCCGTGGCGAGCAACTGAGTCAATCCGCCCAGTGCCGTGAGCCCGGGCGACGTCTCGAGTTCCAGGTCCGGAAAGTCGAGCGGCAGCCGGAACTGTTCGAACGCGATCCTGAGGTGGGAGTAATAGGTGCTGGTGTCCGGAACCACGATAAGAATCTCTTCGGAATTCAGGTCGGGAACCTGGTCAAGCCACCGGCGTGCCCGCACTGCGGCTGCCAGAGCCTCGGAATGCATCCCGTAAACCTTTTGGAAGGAAAGAAAGTCGGGTTGTTCTCCGAGGACGCCTTCCGGGAATGTGTCCAGGAAAAAGCGGGTGCAGGGATCGCTCGGGAGATGCCATTCGTGGGTGGCTGAAGTGACCCTCACGCTCAGATCTTCGACCAGTTCCTGGGTCAGGTGATAGGGAGAACCGGGCTGGATTCCCTGCTTTTCCAGGCCGGGCACCAGGAGGTTGACCGGGACTTGGCTGGAGAGTGCCGCAACCGTTTCGAGGTTGAGGTCTGTGAAGTCGTAAAAACCGAACAGGAATATAGTCGCTTCCTGCTCCTGTTCGGCTGCCAACGCTCGCAGCACCGCTCGGCGGGGCATTTCCTTGAGCCGCCGGGTCATGTGCAGCTGAAGCCGGGGAAGCCAGGGATAGTCGAGATCATCCAGCGTCTGGATCCAATTCAGGTAGAGCAGCAGTGTGGCCTTGGCCCGGTCTTCCAGGTCCCTCTCTCCAGCAAATTCTCGAAGCAATTCGGACTGTTCCGGGCCGAATCCGGCTTCGGCCAGGTCAAGGAAGGTCGGAAGCAGCAACGAGTGACCGTCGTTCTCGATCAAGAGCCCGGGAAAGGCATCGTCCTTTTGTGCAGCCGCGACAAAACTGGAGAGCAGGGTGTCCAGGAACGGGTCCCAACGAACCGGGGGGACTTGGGTCTTTTCCCGGTAAAGCCGATGGACAAGCTGGGAAAGGGGCGCAACGCGGATCCCCATTTGCGGAGAGTCAGAGGCCGTCGCGAACGCTGTTCGAACCTGGGTTGCCACCACCGATGTCGGCGTCAGTACCCACTTCGGGTCGAACGGGGCGCGCCTGCACTCCGCCTGCACATCAGCAATCAGCCGGGTGAGAAGGTCACGAAATGACGGAGAGCGAACGATTCGAAGCGACATGATTTCGTTTAGAGCGAACCACTAGCATTATGCCCTGATACCGTGACTCCGGCGGGCCGGTGCCTCCAGGGACTTGTGCTTGGAAACGGCAACCCCCTGATTCTACCGTCGGAGGCGGTTTCGGTTACACTCGAATGCCGTGAACAGTTCCACCTCCGAGATCATCCTGGCTTCGGCTTCGCCCCGGCGACGAGAGCTACTGGGTCGCCTTCTGTCCAGGTTTTCCATCGTGCCGAGTCAGGTTGACGAAGGTGGTTTCGTCGCTGAGTCTCCCCCGGATACGGCCCTGGTCCTGGCTCGTGCCAAGGGAATCGAAGTTGCGGATTCTGTCGATCGGGGAATTGTTCTTGCTGCGGATACCGTTATCGGTTTCGAAGGCAGCGTCCTGGGAAAACCGCTCGATTCGGCTGATGCCATCCGGATGTTGGCCCGGCTTCGGGGCAGACGGCACCAGGTGATCACCGGCCTTTTCCTGGTCGATGCGGGGGATTCTGTTCGCACAGCCTCGTCCGTTGTAGTCTCGGAAGTCGAAATGGCCAACTTTGAGGATGCGGCCATTTACGATTATGTCCAGACTGGTGAGCCGCTGGACAAGGCGGGCTCTTACGCGATTCAAGGCCTGGGGAGAGGGCTGGTAGCCGGCATTCACCGGATGCTACAGCAATATCGTCGGACTTCCACTTTGCGAGGTGGAAGGCCTCCTGAACCAGCTGGAACCGGACCTTGGCCTCGATGGGAAGAGGTGCCGGCTTCCCTCCGGTGAGCCTTGTCCGCGTTACTGATAGACTCGGAAGTCGATATCCACGAGGATGGGTGGTTGTCGGCGCAGCGAGGGCACAACAGAATGACCGAACGAAAGCTGGATCGGCCGCGACGGGTGATTTTTCCCGGTCACGACGAGATTGGACTCAGCGGACTCTATCAGGCCGGACGTCCTCCGGTCCTGGGCGGAGTGGTGATCTGTCACTGTTTCACCTGCAACAAGGACTACAAGGTTCTTTCCTGGATGTCCCGGAGCCTTTCCGAGTTTGGTTTCGCGGTCCTCAGGTTTGATTTTGCCGGGTTGGGCAAGAGTGGGGGCAGTTTCCGTGAGACAACTCTTACGACCGACGTGCTCGACGTTGTCGCTGCAGCTTCCTGGATGGAAGAGCAGGGTGTTCCTCCCATCACGTTGATTGGTCATTCGATGGGTGGGGCAGCCGCTGTCCAGGCTGCGGCGCAACTTCAAAATGTCCGAAGCGTGGTCACACTGGGGACTTCACACCGGGTCGGGTGGCGGATTCGTCAGCTGCTTCGTCCGGCCGACATGAACGTACTGGAAAGGGACGGGGAAACGGGTGTGGTGATCAATGATCGAATCTACCCTCTGACCCTGGAGTTCATGCAGGACCTGGACTCCCACGATCTGCTCGAGACTTCGTCCTCGTGGGACAAGGCTCTTCTTCTCGTTCACGGTACGGCCGACAGTGTGATTCCTATTGGTGACGCCGAACAATTTTTCGTCGCAGCCCGCCAGCCGAAGGCATTTTGGGCACTTCCCGGAGCCGGGCACCTGCTCGACACGACCAGGGAAGAGGTCGCGAGTCTTGCTCGGATAATCGCAGGATGGATCGAACTCAATGGAATGGCCGAGGAGTCAATCGGATGATGCAGGGTGCGATTTTCGACATGGACGGAGTGCTGCTCGACAACGTGGAGTTCCACCTGGAAGCTTTTCGGAGATTTGGCGAGGAACAGGGCAGGCACCTGACTCGCGCGGACGTGTACCGGGTTTTTGGGCGCAAGAACGAGGACATGTTTCCCTCGTTGCTGGGGCGAGAGCTGTCGTCCGAAGAGGTGGTGCGGTTCGAGGATCGCAAGGAGTCGATCTACCGGGAGTTGATCCGCCCGACCTTGGCTAGCCACCTGGTCCCTGGCCTGCTGACCCTGCTTGGCGATTTGAGGGCGTCGTCGATCCGGATGGCCGTTGCGACCAGCGGGCCACCTGAGAATGCCGAGATGGTGATGGCGGAACTCGGCCTGGGGAAGTACTTCTCCGCCGTGATTACGAGCCGTCAGGTCAAGACAAGGAAAGCCCCACCCGGAAGCTTTTCTCAAGGCGGCAGAAGCGCTCGAAATGCCGGCCTCGGCGGCCGTGGTCTTCGAAGATTCACTTTCCGGCGTGAAGGCCGCGCTGGCTGCGGGATCCAAGTGTGTCGCCCTGACTACCACCCACGACCGGGCCCAACTCGAGGCCCTCGCACCCGACCGGATTGTGAGCGATTTCAAGGGCCTGAGCTGCCGGGAGCTGGCAGCTCTCTGGGATCCCGCTGTGTGTTAATATCTTGCTCCCATGTGGTTCCTGATCGGAGTCTTGGCGGGGATCCCGCTGGGAGCCGTTGTCGCTGCGTTCGTCATTCTCTGGTTCACGATCCCCCGGCTGGAAAGGCTATACGTTTTTCGTCCGTCCAAGGACGTGCTGAAGACCCCGGCGGACAGCGGGATTCCCTTACGAGCAGTGCTTTATTGATACGAAGGACGGGTGTCGGCTGGCTGCGTGGCATCTTTGCCCCGAGCACCCGGTGGGCAGCGTCATCTACTTTCACGGCAGCACGGGCAACCTGGGAATCCTGAGCGAGTTGCTGGCCATGTTCTATCGGAACGGGCTCCAGGTCCTGGCGGTTGATTACCGAGGATATGGCTGGAGCACCGGCGCTCCCAGCGAACAGGGAGTGTATGAGGATGCCGTCGCTACGGTCGAGTACTTCGAAACCAACTTCAAGAAGTTCCGGGTTCCGGTGGTCTATTGGGGGCGGTCACTGGGTGGCTGCATTGCTTCGTTTGCGTCGAAGCAACTGCCTCCCAACGGGCTCATACTGGAAACCACATTTCCCAGCAAGGCTTCGCTGATCGGAAGAGTACCCGCAACTCCGCCGATTCAGCCTTTTTGCGCGTTACCGGCTGGAAACGGCCCGCTTTCTCGACGACCATCAATTCCCGGTTCTGATCCTGCACGGCGACAAGGACCGCACCGTGCCTCTCCGGCAGGGCCAGATCCTATACAATCAGTTTCGGGGCCCAAAGAATTCTGGACCGTCCCCGGGAGCCGGACACATCGACATTCACATGGTAGACAGTCAGCGCTACATGCAGAAGGTGGTCGGGTTCGTGACCAGCGTTCGACCCCCGCTTGTGCACTGACGCCGGTCAATTCCGGTCAATCCCGAGTGGAAAGCTCGTTGACGACCTGGGGGAGTACCTCAGTCGCGTCGCCTTCTATGCGCAGGTCCGCGAACCGGTCGTGAGCCGTTTTGCCGAGGTTTACGATCGCGTAGAAGGCGCCGGAA
Source organism: uncultured Acidobacteriota bacterium (assembly GCA_963777605.1). GTDB lineage: Bacteria > Acidobacteriota > UBA6911 > RPQK01 > JAPXNP01 > CAVZRV01. The sequence goes on along the minus strand of CAVZRV010000007.1, from coordinate 738,579 downwards.
CTCCTCCCCGCCAAGGGCACCGAGGCCGCGGGTTCAACTTCGAGCGTGGAGCCGATGGCAATGACAAGGTCGGACTCTTCCGCCTCCCGGAAGGCCCTCTGCAGCTTGTCCATCGGCATCTGCTGTCCAAAGGAAACCGTGGCTGGTTTCAGGTAGCCTCCACACTTCGTGCAAAGCGGTGTTTTGTGGCTACGTTCAAATTCCTGAAAGTGTGGATCCGGATCTGAGCGGCGGCCGCACGAGAGGCACTCCACGGCGAGGTTGGTGCCGTGCAGTTCGATGAGGATCGACGCCGACTGACCTGCCGAGGTGTGAAGGCCGTCGATATTCTGCGTCACTACGACGTGAAGCATTCCCCTGCGTTCGAGATCGACCAACGCCAAATGGGCTGCGTTCGGGCGGGCATCACGAAAGCCGTGCCAGCCGGCGAGCTTGAACTCCCAGTGCCGGATGCGCGCTTCTTCGGAGGACTGGAATTCCTGAAAGTAGACGGGCTTCCAAGTTTGCCAGAGTCCCTTGGGGCCCCGGAAATCGGGGATGCCTGATCCGGTAGAAATGCCGGCGCCGGTGAACACAAGGGTTTTCGTCGCCTGGGCCAGACGGTCAGCAAGAACGCAGACTAACGCCCGGTCAGTTGTCATTTCCCGACAAGAGTTCCGGAGTCCAATCTCGGCCTATCCACCCCGGCGATAGACGGAGGCATAAATGCTCCGAAACGGGGTCACACAGAAGTTCTCGACCAACTGCCGCGAGGCTCCCGGGTCGGCCAACAGATCGCCAAGGAGTTCTGAGTTCAGGTTGAAGGCCAGACGCATGATGTCGGCCTTTCCCTCTCGGATTTCGAGCGTCAAAGCTTCAGAAAAATCGGTACCGATGACGAAGATCTCCCCGTAGGAGTAACCCGTCAGTTCGGTTGGCGCCGGAGCGAGTTCGTTCTCGGCCTTTCGGTAGTGAGCCTCCAACCGGCGACGGAACTCGTCGATGTCGAAGTTCTTCACTTTGTTGTTGACGCTCACCTCTATGGCCAGGTTGCCGTCCTCCTGGACCGCGCGCAAGCCATAGGTGAAATCCAGTTCATCCTTGCTGAACTTGATTCTGTGCCCGTTCTTGTCGTGGAACCGCTTGAGTTCCTCTTCCTGATCTGAATTCGAGCTTTCAGCGATTTTCTGTGCGGTCAGGTAAAAGCTGGATACCTTGTTGTACCACTCGTCGATTATGTCGCTGAGTACCGCATCAACTGTTTCTAATGACTCCACGGTCCTCCCCATTTTCAACGTTTTCAAAATCGCATTCTAACAGGAAATCTTCCGGAGTAAACCATTGCAGTGCCCGTGTTAAACTGGAGCTGGCATGCACCTTCGAACTCCGGTCATGCTTATGATCTCACTCTTGACGATTTCATGCGGGCCTAGGTCTATTCAGAAGCATCCTATTCCCCGGGAACGCGAGATTCAGAGCTTCCGACTCCTTGGCGAGGGAGACCTGTTGCTCCAGGAGGGAAAGGATCACCTGGCCATGCTCAAGTATCTCGAAGCCAGCGAACTTAATCCCTATTACGAGGTCATTTTCAACAAGTTGGCAATTACTTATGTTCGTCTCCGGATGCTGAGCCAGGCGCGCGCTGCGGTGGATCGCGCCCTGGCCCTGAAACGAAAGTATGCGTACGGTTACAACACCAAGGGAATTATCGACCTGGCCTTCAGTGACTCGTCGGCAGCAGCAGGCGCCTTTGCAAAAGCGATCGATATCATGCCCGGTGTGCCCAATTTCTACATCAACTACGGGTTCAGCCTGGTTCAGTTGGGGCGAGCTTCGGAAGCCATGGAGGCTTACCGAAAGGCCCTGTCTCTCGATCCGCACATCTTCGAACAGAAGAACATGGTCGAGTTGACTTATTCCTCCGAATCAGACCTTTCGCCCGAACAGTACTACAACCTTGCGGTAGTGTTCGCCAAACTCGGAAACCTCAGCTACACCGTCCGCTATTTGAGCAGAGCCTTCGGTGGAGGATTCTCAGATTTTGATCGTGTCAAGGCAGAACCGGCTTTTCAGCGGTTGGCCGCGAACGATCAATTTCGTCGCTTCCTCGCAATTCATGGAGTCTTCTTGTGAACCGAATCTGGTTACTCGCTCTGACAATATTGCTTGTGCAGTCCGCCAGCCTGGCTGCTTCCGATCTTTCGGCCGTGGCCGGAAGAGGGAGCTATTCCGACCTGGAGAATCCAGGAGCCGAAACGAACTTCAAGCGATCCGGCTTGTTCGGAGCCCGCTATGAAAAGGACTTCTTCTTCATCGTCGGGTTCGAAAACAGTGTCCTGGTTTCGGGGGACACCCTGTCCCCTAGAGGAAGCGGCGGGGAGACAGGCCTTTACTACACCGGGAACCTGGTCCTCAACTTCCCGGTCGACCGCGTGGTCCCGAACCTTGCTGTTGGGGTGGGAGTGCTGCACCGGTTTGGCGGTACCTATCCTGACATTGGGACCGCTTTTCTGACCAACTGGGGATTTGGTGTGAAGTTCCGAAATCTGGCCGGGCCGGCGGGCTTCAGGGTCGATTATCGAAGGGTCGGCATCCACGGCGTTGAGAGCCGGACCGTGACCGAACAGGAGTTCTCTGGCGGAATTCTGTTCACATTTTGACCTGAGACGGCCGTTCAGAGAGCTCAACCGCAGAGGACCGAGCCCCCGTTGACATTCAGGATCTCGCCATGAACGTGCGCGGCGAGATCGGAAGCCAGAAAGAGGATCGGTCCGGCTATGTCCATGGCAGAGGCTATTCTGCCCAGCGGGATCTGTTTTCCGATGGACTCACGGCGTTCCGGTTCGGACATCACGTCACGGCACATGTCGGTCGTCACCCATCCAGGTGCGACGGCATTGACGCGGATGTTCCAGGGTCCCAGTTCGGCGGCGAGCGACTTGGTCATGGAGATGATTGCGCCCTTGGTCGCAGCATAGTGCGAGTAATAGGGCTCTCCCCGTTGCCCGGCGGTTGAGCTGATCAGAATGACATTTCCCGATCGTCGAGGTTTCATCTCGCGGGCCGCTTCACGGCAGGTCAGGTAGATTGAGCTGAGGTTCGTGTTGACGGTCTCATGCCAATCTTGCTCCGTCATCTCGTCGATCGGGCTGCGCTTCCAGATGCCGGCATTGCCGACGACAATGTCGATCTTGCCGAATTCACGTCGAGCTGTCTCAAACAGGCCAAGAACCGCTTGCGGATCGGAAATGTCACCGCAGTGAAGAGCTCCGTGGTGTCCTGAGACCCTCAATTCCTCCAGGATGGAGCGGGCCGCGGAATGATCCGAATTGTACCCGATTACGACATTCGCCCCTGCCTTTGCCAGTAACGTTGATGCAGCTCTCCCGATTCCGCGGGATCCCCCTGTGATGATCGCTGTGCGACCGGTTAAATCAATCACCTGCCAAGCTCCTGCATCTACTCTACAAGCTCGTGCTGACGAGCTTGTAGAGTGACCGGACACTAGCCAGCCTTGATTTTCTGATCGAGGACGGTTTGAGGTTCCGCCCCCTCCTTCAAGAGCCCGAGCTGGACTCGTACCGTATCCCCTGCCTGCAGCTCAAACGGCAGATCGACGCTGATCGTCTCTCCGGGCAGCAACCGCTGGTCGGAGAGGAAGGGAACCTGGTGGGACCCAATTTCGGTTTTCCCTCGCACGGCCGATATCGAGATCTGAAAGCGGGAATCGGTGCAGACCCGAAGCGGGTGTCCCACGCCGCGGTTGGTGACCGAAAGCTGGTTCGCAGATGCGGCCAGTTCCAGCGCCTTGGCCAGCCCGTCGTAACGGGCTTCGGCAAATGTGTGACTTCCGACTTGTCGGGGGGGCAGGTTCCGGAAGGTGCGGAGTTGAACGAGCCGGGCCTCACGGCGGGGCATGTGGCACCCGTTGCAGTCTACCCCTTGACGGAGGAACGTAATTGCTTCCGCACCGGCGTGGTAGTAGTCGGCTCCCAGGCCGGTTCCATCGGGTAGATAGTCGTCCGCCGCCCTTCCATGGCACGCTCCGCAGACCCGAAGGGTCTTGAACTCCTCGGCCTCTCGCCCGGTGTGTCCGTCAGCGGTATGGTAGGGGCCCATGAAATCTTCACGTTTTCCCGCCGGGCTGAAGACCTGGACAAGGTGGCAGGAGTTGCAGTTGTCCCCTTCGTCCAGGGTGTCGGTCCGCGCCGACGGGATCTCCGATAAGGCCGCGATGTAGGCTACCGGCCCGGCCGCTTTTGGTTCAAGTATGCCGGTGCCCTCGGGCGCTCCCTCGATCTTGACCTGGGCCCAGATCGAGAGTGACGCGTGGCAATTGGCACAGAATTCGCCGTTTTTCGTTTTCTGGAGTTCCGACTGGAATCGCTCACTGCTCCAGGCCCTGGCGTGGGGGGAAGATTGCCACTCCGAGAGAATCTTTGAGTGGCACACACCGCAGGCCTCGGCTCCCTGGGCGACGACTGCCGGGACGAGTAACGAGAAGACGGCAAGAGAAACGATCACGGCTCTCATAGCCCCTCCTTTCCCGAGATCGGTTTCCGATCACTTCTATCTTATCGAATGCGAGCACTGCGATACAGATCCTTGCTGAAATTGAATAACTTCGTGCGGAAATACGTACCAGACCAGAGTCGGCTCGGGCGATATTGCCGGGGCCAGTTCGTTAGGATGCAGGTAGGGCAACGTTGACAACCACCGTAAATCACCAAACTGGGGAGGCTGATGGACAAGAGAAATGTGTTCGAGTTTGACCTGAGAGAATTCCGGCCTCCGCGGATTTCTGGAAGACTGATTACAGCGATCGCAGTGGGCTTCATTCTTCTGGTGACCTTGTTTGGCTGTTTCTATCAGGTTCAGCCGGAGGAAGTTGGTATCGTCCTGAGGTTTGGGAAATACGTTCGAAGTACCGACCCCGGCCTGCACTTGAAGGTGCCTTTTATCGAGGATGTGCTCAAGGTTCCGGTACAAAGGCAGTTGAAGCAGGAGTTCGGGTTTCGTACGGAGCAGGCAGGGGTACGGACCCGCTACTCAGACGACAGTTTTGCCGGAGAGTCGGTCATGCTGACCGGTGACCTGAACGTCGCCGTGGTCGAGTGGATCGTCCAGTATCGGGTGTCGGATCCTTTCAAGTTCCTCTTCCGGGTTCGAAACGTTGAGGAAACTTTCCGAAACATGACCGAGGCAACCATGCGGCAGGTTGTGGGCGATCGAACTGTGACTGAGGTCCTGACGGTGGGACGGCAAGAGATCGAGGTGAGCGTCCAGCAACTGCTGCAGGAGCTTTGCGACCAATACGAAACCGGCATCACGATCGATCAGGTCGTGCTCCAGGATGTGAATCCCCCTGACCCGGTGAAGCCGTCGTGGGACGAGGTCAACCAGGCTCAGCAGCAGAAGGACCGGCTGATCAACGAAGCCCAGGCCGCCTACAACGAAGTCATCCCGAGGGCCCGGGGAGAAGCCCAGCAGCAGGTGCTCCAGGCGGAAGGTTACGCCCTGGAACGAACGAACCGGGCAGAAGGTGATGCGGCCCGGTTCAAAGCGCTCTACGAGGCCTATCGGCGAGCTCCCGAGGTGACACGCAAACGACTCTACCTGGAAACAATGCAGAAGGTGGTCCCCAAACTCGGCGGGAAGCTCCTCCTTGACAGCGGTGCCAGCGGGGTCCTTCCGCTCCTTCCCATGGATACATTCAGAAAGCTCGCGCCAGCCAGCCAGCCGACAGGGGGTGACCAATGAAATTCGGCGCCTGGAATTTGACCGCTTTCGCGGTGGCCTTCTTTGTATTTCTGGTTCTGAACAGTTCCTTGTACACGATCTCTGAAAGCCAGCAGGTGATCATCACCCAGTTCGGGGATCCGGTTGGCGATCCGATCACGCAACCCGGGATTCACGTGAAGTTGCCGTTCATACAGAAGGCAAACTTTTTCGAGAAACGATTCCTGGAGTGGGATGGTGATTCCAACCAGGTTCCGACCAAGGACAAGCGATTCATCTGGGTCAATACCTACGCCCGCTGGAGGATCACGGATCCGCTCAAATTCTTTCAACGGCTCAGAGATGAACGAGGTGCCCAGTCCCGCCTGGATGACATCCTCGATGGAGAGACTCGAAATGCCGTTGCGCGGCAGAACCTTGTGGAAGTCGTGCGCAGCTCGAATCGGCAGGAACAGGGAGTCACGGTGGAGTCGGATGAGGAACGAGCCATCCTGGAGGAGATCCAGATGGGACGCGAAGCAATCACCCGGGAAATCCTGACACGCGCCCAGGAGCGTGCCGCGGACCTGGGAATCGAGTTGATCGACATCCGGTTCAAGCGGATCAACTACGTTGACGAGGTCCAGAGAGATGTCTTCGAACGGATGATTGCCGAAAGAAAGCGGGTGGCGCAACGGTATCGCTCCGAGGGCGAGGGGGAAGCGGCCCGAATTCACGGGGAGAGGGAACGCGACCTTGCGCAGATTCAGTCGGAAGCCTACCGAACCGCACAGGAGTTGAGAGGCAAGGCCGACGCAACGGCTACCGGCGTGTATGCCGAGGCCTATAACCGGGATGTGACCTTTTACACGTTCCTCAAAAGCCTGGAAACCTATGAAACGACGGCCGACGAGAACAGCACACTCATCCTGACGACCGACAGTGATTTGCTCAAGTACCTGAAGCGGACGCCGTAGGATCGGGACCCAGGACATTAGCTGTCGTGCATGCAGGGGGACACTAGATCCCTTCGCGCCGGCGGAGGGCCGTGATCTGAGCCGCGTGATGGCCTCCGTGCCAGGCGTAAATCTGGAGCGTTTTGTCGAGGTCGATTTGGCCGATCTCGGGATGCACGAGCGCCTTGTGAAAGTCCTCGTCCTTCATCGACTGAAGGAGCGAGACCCACCGCTCGTGGAGCGCCGCGACGAGTTGCAGGGAAGGTTTGATCGACGCGGCCGAGTCGGCCGTGTTGGCCCAGCCGTCCTGGTCGTACGTCTTGATGGTCGGGCTGTCCTCGGTCAGGGCGAGCTTGAACCGAATGAAGGCATTCATGTGGCTGTCGGCCATGTGATGAATGACCTGTCGGACCGTCCAACCGCCCGGGCGGTAGGGTAGGTCCTGCTGATTTTCGGTTAATCCATCAACCGCCGCTTCGAGGGCGTTCGCCGCACTGCCAACGGCGTCGATCCATTGGCGCCGCTTTTCGGGAGTGATGTCAGGATCAAACTTGAATTTGCCGACGGGATATCTCAGGTCTTCCATTGAGCACGATTGTACAGCAAGCAGGCGAGGGCCTGTTTGCCGGAGTGAAGTATCGGCGCTATCCTAAACTGGAGTTGAAGCCAAGCGTTTCCTGGGGCAGGTCGCGAAGGGGTGGTTCGCTGCAAGAACTGAGGGGTGGGTGAAGTGAACGTTCAGAACTCAAATTCTGCCAGGTTGCTTCAGATTCTCTGGATAGCCTTTCTTCCGACCCCCGTGATTCTGGGCGTCCTCGCCTGGGTTGCGGCTCGGCTTGCCGTGCCCGCCGACCGGGAAGGCGTGTCGGTCTCATTGTCGGATCCCCTTGTGCTTGTCTTTGCTCTGGCGGCCGTGGTCATCTTCATAGTGGCCACCCAGTTGAGTCGGTTTCTCGAGCCCAGATCCGACGGGCTCAACGAACAGCAGAATCTTCAGCAGTTTGCCCTGGTGATGCTCTTGTTGCGGTGCGCCCTGTTCGAGAGCATTGCGATTATCGGGTTCCTGTTGGCTCTGCTCAGGGGAGCTTCGGCGGCGACTGTTCCATTCATGCTTTTGGCTCTTGTCGGACTCATATTGTCGAGGCCGTCGTCCGGCTGGACCAAGCAAACCGGCTGATAGATGCGTCGTCAGCCTGGACCGGAGGTGTGTCGTGACTACGAAGACTAATCGCAGACGATTTCTTGAAACCTCGGTTGCCGCCGGACTGGGCGTCGGCATAACCGCGGGAAGGTCCGCCGGTTTCGGTGCGAACGACCGTATCCGAGTGGGATTCATCGGGGTCGGCAACCGGGGGAGCCAGTTGCTCGACGTCTTTCTGGGATTTCCCGAGGTGGAAGTCGCCGCCTTGTGTGACCTCTACGAGCCCTACCTCTATCGGGACCGCAGCCGGGTCAGCCGGCAGTGGCTTCAGGAACTGGGAGGCAGGATTCCCCGGATGGACGAGAATCTTCCTGATTCTGTCGCCCGCTACCGGGATTTCAGGGAGCTTCTCGATCGTAAGGATATCGATGCCGTGGTCATCGCCACGCCGGATCACTGGCATGCCCTCCAGATGATAGCGGCCTGCGAAAGCGGCAAAGACGTCTATGTTGAAAAACCCTTGACGGCCACCATCGCCGAAGGCCGAAAGATGGTCGCGACGGCGGAACGCACGGGCCGGGTTGTGCAGGTGGGACTGCAGCGCCGATCTTCTCCGGTTTACATGAACCTGCCTCCGTTGATCCAGGGAGGACGAATTGGGCACGTCAGCGTCGCGCGGGCTTATCACGTGAGCAACATGTACCCTTCGGGAATCGGCAGGAAGCAGCCGACAGAACCTCCGAAAGACTTCGACTGGGATAGCTGGTTGGGCCCGAGAGAATGGCGTCCTTTCCAGGAGAACATCCACCCCTACCGTTTCCGATGGTGGGGGGACTACTCATCCCAGGTCGGGAACTGGGGAGTCCATTATTTCGACGCAATCCGGTGGATGCTTGGCGAAGAGACGCCGCGATGGATTTCCGCACACGGGGGAAAGTATGCCGTCGACGATGACCGGACCATCCCGGACACGATGGAAGTCACCTACGAGTTTTCTTCGAAGAGGATCCTGGTTTTCGGCCAGTACGAGGCGAGCGGTGGCGAAGCCCTGGAAGGGGGCGAGGTCGAGTTGCGGGGAACCCTTGGGAACCTCTACTCTACCCCGGCCTACGAGTCGGGAGCCGGATACCGGATTGTTCCCTCGCCCGGCGGCCAGTTTCAGCCTCCTGAACTGAAATGCCGGCCCGATGAGGTGTCCGTCGAGCAGGGCGATCCCACGATCGCACACGTCCGAAATTTCCTGGACTGCCTGAAGAGTCGTCGGGCTCCGGCCTGCCCGATTGCAGAGGGACATCGTTCGACGACCTACGCCCACCTCGCCAACATCGCCCTGGTCACGGGACAGCGGATTGAGTGGGATGCTCATCACGAGCGGATCGTCGATCCGGTTGGCGCCAACGAGTTGCTCCACTACGAATATCGGAAGCCCTGGTCGCTGTAGGCTTCCGGGAGGATTGAGTAAACGTGAGAATGATGGTAACGCGAGTCTGGGTCTTGTGCGGGTTGATCGGATTGCAGCTCTCCTGCACCGAGAGAAACCTGTTTCGATTCGAGGCCGACCTCCCGGGCGGTACCCATCGATGTTGGATCGGGCCGGAGTTCTGGGCGAACCGGCTCCAGGACTGGCAGCTCAGCGACGGCCGAATCGAGTGTTCCGACGGGCGACTCCCAATGCGTACGGTACACCTCCTGACGCGGGAATTGAGCACCCGGACCGGTGACATCAAAATGACGGTGCGCACAGGGTTGATGGGGAATCAGCAACTCGACCGGCAGAGTTGGAACGGTTTCCTGCTCGGGGCCGGCGGGATCGACCTCGACTACCGGGCGAGGTCCCTGGTTCACCTCGGCTCGGGTCCGGGAGGCGGACTCATCGCGGCGATCGACGGCGAAGGACATATCTGCTTTTACGACAACGAGAGCGATCTCCAGTTCCTGCGGCCGGCGTCCCTGGATGGTCGGACCTTCCCACGCAGCGGCAGCGAGGATCTCCGGCTCGAACTCTTCGCCAGACCGGACCAGGGAGCATACTCCATTACCCTGGCCGTGTATGACAATCGAACCGGGGAACGACTCCAGGAAGGGACCATCTCGGGTGTTTCCAGCGATCGATTGACCGGAAACGTCGCTTTAATCGCCAATGGTGCGGCCTCCGAGAGCGGAGAGTCGTTCTGGTTCCGTGACTGGACCGCCGAGGGTTCCAAGTTCGAAGTCGTCAATAGCCGGGCAGTAGGGCCGATCTTCGCTTCCCTTTTTACGTTGAGCAAGGGAGTGCTCAATCTGACTGCCCAGCTTCCCCCGGTGGGATTCGAGGACTCGCGAAGGGTTCGTCTCGAAGTCGAGCCGGAAGCAGGAACTGGATGGAAGCCGGCAGGAGAAGCGGAGTTGATGGTCCCTGGCTGGACAGCATCCTTTCACGTGGAGAACTGGGATGACTCGAAGCCTCATCGATTCAGGCTGATCTATCCTCTCCGAGGCCGGGACGGGGAGGCCCGCGACCACTACTTTGAGGGCAGGGTTCCAGCGGACCCGCGCCCAACCGGACAACTCGTGGTCGCGGCGTTTACCGGTAACAGCAACACTCACGGATCTTTCGGAAAGGAATTCTCGTTTGCCCGGAACCGGATCTGGTTCCCCCATTCGGACCTGGTTGCCCACGTCGCGTCGGAAAAACCCGACCTGCTTGTCTTCACAGGCGACCAGGTTTACGAGTCCAGGCCGACCCCTCCCGACCGGCGAGGAGGGACCGACTCGGAACTGGACTACCTGTACAAGTGGCTGATGTGGTGCTGGGCCTACCAGGATTTGACCAGGAGCGCTCCCTCGGTTTGCCTCCCGGATGACCACGACGTCTATCACGGCAACGTCTGGGGTGCCGGAGGGAGAGCGGCCCGCCCCAACCCACCGGACGGCAAATACCCCGAATACTACAAGGGCTTCGAGGGGAACTGGCGGCAGGATGGAGGTGGCTATGTAATGTCGCCCGAGTTCGTCAACCTTGTCCAGCGGACCCAGACCAGTCACTTGCCGGCTCCCGTCGATCCTGCCCCGGTCGAGCAGGGAATCGGTGTCTACTTCACGAGCATGACATACGGCGGGATCAGCTTTGCAATTCTCGAGGACCGGAAATTCAAATCTGCGCCGGCGGTTCTGCTTCCGGACGCAAAGGTCGTCAACGGATTTGCCCAGGCCGAAGGCTACGACCTCTTGAATTCAGACGTCCCGGGAGCCGAACTGCTCGGGCAAAGGCAGGAACGCTTCCTCGCGAAATGGATTCTGGACTGGAAGGGGACTTGGGCCAAGGTCGCCCTTTCACAGACAATTCTGGCTGCCATTTCTACCTACCCGTCTGAATTCAAGACGGATGAAGGTGCCGGCGAATTGCAGGTTTATCCGCAGGGCGTCGTCCCTCCAGGTTACGAACTGTCGGGAGACATGGATTCCAATGGTTGGCCCAGGTCGGGGAGGGATCGGGCCCTCCGGGAGTTGAGGCGCGGGTTTACTTTCATGATTGGCGGAGACCAGCACCTGGCGAGTATCGTTCACCACGGGGTGGATGACTGGGATGACGCCGGGTTTTCCTTTTGTGTTCCGTCGGTCGCAAATCTCTGGCCCCGCCGCTGGTACCCGCCTCACCCAGGGGCGGACCGCGAGCCGGGAATGCCGGAGTACACAGGGCGGTTCAAAGATGGATTCGGGAACCGGGTGACCGTTTGGGCGGTCTCAAATCCGGTGGAGTCCGGCCACGAGCCCCGGGTTTTGCACGACCGTTCCCCGGGCTATGGGTTGATTCGGTTCGACCGATCCAGCCGTACCATCACGATGGAGTGTTGGCCCCGTTATGCCCAGCCAGGTGATCCCGATACCGTGCAGTATCCTGGGTGGCCCAAGACCATCTCGATTGAAGACAACTACGCCCGCGAGCCGGTTGCCTACCTGCCGGTCGTACAGGTGGAGGGCATTGACGAGCCTGTCATCCAGGTCTATGACGATGTTGGCGGAGAACTTGTTTACGTGCTGCGCTCAGGGACTCCCACGTTTCGTCCCTGGGTCTTCCATCCGGGCAGTTACACGGTGCGGGTGGGAGATCCGGACGTTGGGAAATTGAAAGTGATCAATGGACTGAAGGCGCCTTCCGGGCCGGAAGAAGTCCTTACCGTAACCTTTTAGCCCGATCAGGCGACCCGGAAGGGGACGGTCCCCTCTTCGAGCCCTGTTTAACCAGACAACCGGGAAAGCGAATCATGCCAAAGACCATCGACGAGCGACTGACGGCCATTCTCACTTCGCCAAGTTACCGGATCGTAGAGAAAGACATCGAATTTCTCGCACGGGACGAGTTACGCCCCGTGCGAATGCAACTGGAACTGCTGAAACCTGAGATATTCTTCGCTGAGCAGGGCATCAACTCGACGATCGTGGTTTTTGGGGGGACGCAGATCGTCGAGAAGCACCGGGCAGAGTTGCGCCTGAAGCGGGCGAAGGAGGCCCACGAGGCCTTTCCCCAGAACGCCAGCCTGGCCCGGGAAGTCGAAATCGCGAAGCGGATTCTTGACAAGAGCCACTTCTACGACAAGGCTCGTGAGTTTGCCTCTATCGTGGCAGGAGATGCCAAGGGAGGCGAGAATCACCGATACGTGATCGTGACCGGTGGCGGGCCCGGAATCATGGAAGCGGCAAACCGGGGCGCCTACGATGCCGGAGCACAATCAATCGGGCTCAACATCACTTTGCCGTCCGAACAGCGTCCGAATCCCTACATCACTCCGGGACTCTGTTTCCAGTTCCACTATTTTGCTCTGCGGAAGATGCACTTTCTCCTGCGGGCGCGCGCACTGGTAATCTTCCCGGGTGGCTTCGGGACCATCGATGAGCTCTTCGACGGGCTCACCCTGCGGCAGACACATCGAATGCAGGAGATCCCGATCATCCTGTTCGGCCGGGAGTACTGGGACCAGGTGATCAACTTCCGGTTTCTTGCGGATGAGGGCTCGATCGACGACAAGCACCTGGAACTGGTCCGTTACACCGATTCGCCCCGGGAAGCCTGGGATCTGATCCGCCAGTTCCACGAACAAGGGGATGCCGATTTTTGACTAGCCTACGAGGCGATGGAGCGCCCGTTTGAACCAGGGAACGCCCGCCTGGCGTTCTTCCTGTTCGCGGCGTTCCATTTCCTGCTGCCGGGCCAGTCGCGACAGGAAAAGGTCCCCCTCTGCCTCATGGCACTGCTTGTACTTTTTCCCACTCCCGCATGGGCACGGGTCGTTTCGGCCGATCCGCACGACTCGCCGGGTCTTGATTTCGGAGGTACGTGGGAGTTGCAGCTTGCCGGAACTGCCGGAGAGTCCTTTTCGAAAGAACATGGAGTATTTCCGATCCTCTGGTTTTCAGTGAAAGACCGCATCATAGCGAGTCTGCCATTCAAAGTCCATTCGAGGAAGTGCTCCGCGAGGGTATTCCGGGACCGAGTCCGGAGGACCGAATCAGAGATTCATTTCCAGTTCCTGCCGCAGCACGATCCGGGGCTTAACTGTGTCGTCGCCGGCGTCTCCAACCGCGATCACCCGGCCGGCATAGGTGAGCCGGACGCATCCCTCGTTCTCCCTCCAGTTCCCCTCCGGACCAGTAAGTCGGATCGGGTTCCCGTTGACTACTCGGCGCGCCTGTTCACGGTCCAGAGCCACCTCGGGGAAATCGGGCAGCAGTCCGTCCAGTGGAACCAGTCCCTGGTGCCAGCTCTCTCGGATCGAATCCACCGAAATCGCCCGTTCGATTGAAAATGGTCCAGACCGTATTCGTCGTAGCTGCTCGAGCCGTGCTCCGCAACCGAGAGCCCGGCCCAGATCGTGTGCAATGCTCCGAATATAGGTGCCCGAGGAGCAATGGATTCTCAGTTGCCAGCGGTCGCTGGCTTGCTCTTCCAGGATCAGGCCGTAGACAGTGATTTCACGGGCCGGCCGGTCCACCTCCTCAGAGCGGCGGGCAGCCTTGTAAAGGGGTTCGCCACCGACCTTGATTGCCGAGTACATCGGGGGAACCTGCAGGATTGCCCCTCGAAAGGGTGAAAGAGCCTGCTCAGCTTCCTCCCCAGAGATTTGCGGCACAGGATGTTCCTCGAGGATGCGCCCATCCGCGTCATAGGTGTCGGTGACGATCCCCAGTCGAATCCACGCCAGGTACTCCTTGTCGGAAGTCAGCATGAACTGGGAGAGGCGGGTTGCCCGGCCGAGAAGCAACACCAGCACCCCGGTCGCGGCTGGATCGAGAGTCCCGGTGTGCCCGGTTTTGCAGCCAATCGATCGGCGGGCGAGAGCGACAATGTCGTGGGAAGTCGGACCGGAAGGTTTGTCGACAACGAGAGCGCCATCGACGTCAACGGCGTTAGGCACGTCAGGGCTCCAATAGCTGACGAAGGGACTCGATGACCGCATCCCGGGCCTCTTCGAATGTCCCGGCAACCGAAAGTCCGGCTGCATTACGGTGCCCGCCCCCGCCAAACTCCTGGGCTACCTGCCCCACGTCAAGTTGGCCTTTGGATCGGAGGCTGACTCGAAACTCTTGTGCGTCTTCCTCCCGGAAGAATGCGCATAGCTGAACCCCGTTGATATTGAGCGGATAATTGACCAGGCCCTCGGTGTCGTGGCGGTGTGCCCCCGTCTCCGTGAGCATTTTTCGGTCCAGGCGGATCCAGGCGATTTTCCCACCGTGGTCGATTTCGAGAGTGCTGAGGAGGCGGGCGATCAGGCGAAGCCGGGCTTCGGACTGGCGGAGCAGCACCTCCTCGGCGATTTCGGATGGCTGAGCCCCGGCCAGAACCAGCTGAGAGACGATCTGGAAGGTTGCCGCGGTCGTGTTCGAGAACTGGAAGGATCCAGTGTCCGTGAGAATAGCGGCATAAAGATTGGTCGCGATATCGGGCGTGACCTCCCATCCCATCGACACCAGCATAGTGAAGAGCATTTCTGCAACTGCGGCAGCCGTCGGGTCCACCCAGTTGATTTCACCGATAATAATCGTTGACGGGGTGGTGGTCGATGTTGAGCGTGGGGAGTCCTTCCAGACCCAGCAGGCCGGTTCGTTCCAGGTTTGCGCATTCCAGGATGATCAGCGCCTCGAACGAACTGGCCGACACGCTCGGCGCGATCCGAATGTCGCCCGCTCCCGGCAAATTGCGGTAACTGGGAGGAAAAGGGTCTGCGTTGACGATCTCCACCTTCTTGCCATGCTTCCGGAGGGCGGCCGCCAGGGCAAGTTGGGTCCCGATCGCATCACCATCCGGGCGGCTGTGGGCGGTAATCAGGAAATTGTCGTAGCGTTGAATGAAGGCGGCTATGTCGCGAAGAATCATCACTGGTGCTCCAGCATTTCCGAGGTGAAGTTGAGCAGGCTACCGCCCAGAATCTGTTCGCACTCTTCCTGAATCCGGTCAGCCAGTTGATCGAGAAAACGCCGGTCGGAAGCAATCACTGCCAGACCGATGCGGCTTCGCTGCCAGAGTTCCTGGTGATCCAGTTCGCTGGCCGAACATTTGAAGCGGTTCCGCAACTTCTCCTGCGCACTCTTGATGACTCGCCGCTTCTCTTTGAGCGAGTGGCAGTAGGGCAGATAAAGCTCAGCAGAACAAAAGAGAATAGGCACAAGCAATCCTCAATCGCAGCGGGAGCAGGGATGTCAGGTCAACTGGGGAGCGACTTCTTCTCGAACGAAGGCCTCGATGACATCACCCACTTTGATGTCGTTAAAATTGGCGATCCCGATGCCGCATTCGTAACCGGTCTTTACTTCTCCCACGTCATCCTTGAAGCGCTTCAGCGAGGAAAGTCTTCCTTCAAACGTGACCACACTGTCGCGCAGGAGGCGAACCAGGGAGTTACGGGTAATCACCCCGTCCTGAACATAACAACCGGCAATCGCTCCAACTTTCGGAATCCGGAAGGTGTCCCGAACCTCCGCCCGTCCCTGATAGCGTTCCTGAAAAGTCGGATCGAGCAGTCCCAGCATGGCCTGTTCGACCTCGCGAGCTACGTCGTAGATGACGCTGTAGAAGCGAATTTCCACCTCTTCCTTGTCGGCGAGGTTCTTGGCGCTGCTCTCCGGCCGAACGTTGAACCCAATAATGATGGCATTCGATGCTGATGCCAGGAGAACGTCCGACTCGGAAATCGCCCCAACGTTCTTGTGGATGACGTTGATGCGGACCTTCGCGGTGCTGAGCTTCCCGAGGGTATCTTCGAGGACCTCGACGGATCCCTGGGTGTCACCCTTGAGCACGACCGGAAGTTCCTTGACCTCGCCTTCCCGCAGTTGGGCAAAGAGGTCGTCCAGGCTGACCTTCGCCGATTTTGCGAGGTCGTGTTCGCGCTGCTTTTCCTGCCGAAAGGAAACCATGTCCTTGGCCTTGCCGGCATCGTCCACGACCTGGAACGCATCGCCCGCCTGGGGCATTGCCTGGAGCCCGAGAACCTCGATGGCACTGCTCGGTCCGACCTCGGACAGGGTTTCGCCGCGGTCATTGTTCATGGCACGAATTCGACCGTAGGCGCTGCCGGCGATGAAGTTGTCACTGACCCGAAGGGTTCCGTTCTGGACCAGAAGGGTCGCAACCGTGCCGCGGCCCCGCTCCATCTTGGCTTCCAGCACAACACCCGAAGCACCGACACTCGGGTTCGCCTTCATTTCCTGCATCTCGGAGACGAGCAGGATCATCTCGAGCAATGATTCGACGTTGGTGCCCTCCTTGGCCGAGACATCCACCATGATGGTGTCACCGCCCCAGTCTTCGGGGACCAGGCCCCGGTCACTCAACTGCTGCTTGACCCGGTCGGGCTGAGCACCCGGTTTGTCGATCTTGTTGACGGCCACGATGATCGGAACCTTGGCCGCATGCGCGTGATCAATCGCCTCGAGGGTCTGGGGCATCACGCCGTCGTCGGCCGCGACCACCAGGACCACGATGTCGGTTGCCTGGGCGCCTCGGGCCCGCATTCGGGTGAATGCTTCATGGCCGGGGGTGTCGATGAAGACAATCTTCCGGTCGTTCGTGTAAACATCGTAGGCGCCAATGTGCTGGGTGATCCCGCCTGCCTCACCGTCAGCAACCTGCGTGTGGCGGATGAAATCGAGGAGCGTGGTCTTACCATGGTCGACATGCCCCATGACGGTAACCACCGGGGCCCGGCCTTCCAGGTCTTCGGGCCGCTCTTCGCTCCGCTCCTGGATCGCCGCAACCTCTTCAAAAGTCTTAAAGTGAGGAACGATCTCGAACTTCTCGCAAAGTTTTTCTACCGTGGCCTCGTCAAGGAGCTGGTTCATGGTGACCATCATTCCCTGCTGCATCAGAGTTCGGATGATCTCGTTACTCTTGAGTCCGGTCTCCTCTGCGAACGACTTGACGGAAATTCGCTCAGGGAAGAAGATCTCACGCGGACCGCTTACGCCGCCTTTTTCGTCAGCGGCAGGCTCCGATTTCGCCTTTTCCTTGGCCCGCTCCTTTTTCTGTTTCTTTCTGACAAGTGACTGCTTCACGCGCTGAGGCCGTCCTTCGGCCACTAACTCCTCAGCCGTCGGCTGGGCAACTTCCTGTTCGGGTTCAGCGATCGCATCCACTGGCGGCACGGGTTCAGATTCCTCCTGCTCTTTAGCTGATTCGGCTTCTTCGGCAGGGGGCTCTTCTTCAGCTGCCTCTGCTGTCGCCGACCCGGCTTCCTGCACGACTTCCTCGACCGGTTCAGCGGCTTCCACCCGGGTGACTTCCGAGACCGTTTCGACTGGCGCCTCCTCCGTCGTCTCGGCGCCTGCGGCCTCGAGCGTCAACTCCTCCGCCACTTCAACCGGAGCTTCCGGTGCGGTCACTTCGGCCGGTTCGATGACCGGCTCGTCTTCGATGGTGACCTCGGTCCTCTCTGGGACATGGTCCTCCTTGAGGGCCTCCATCTTCTGATAGGTTGATCGGCGCCCCTTACGTGGCTTCAAGGATCCAGCGAGCAGACTGGCTGCTTCCGCTTCGGTAGCGGCCTCTTCAACCTTCTTGCTGGCTGAGCGTTTGCGCGCCGTACCCAGTTCCTTGATGGATCGCCGCGCCTTTGAGCCGGCAACCTTGCGGGGACGGTCTGCCTTGCGGTCCTTATCATCCTGGTCTGCTTCCACCAGAGTCTGAAGGCGCTTCCGGATTCGATTGGCTATGTCGGTATCGACCAGCGTAGTGGCAGACGGAACCCATACTCCGATCTTCTTCAGTTCGGAGATGACGAGCGTGCTCTTCAGCTCGAATTCGGTTGCCAATTCTTTTACTGTGATTTGTTCCATTCCTTCGTTACCTATGCGGGCGTCTCCTCTTCGTTCCCGGCGGCGGCTTCTTCCGAAGTGTTCTCTTCCACGAGGCCTTCTTTCGCTGCTCTTTCGGCCTTCTGACGCTCTGCGACCTCTGCCAACACCACCGCGGGGGCAGCCAGCAGCAGTTCGGCACTCTGTTTCAGCCGCTGAGCGGTCTTGTCGCCGATGCCGGGAATGGAAACCAGTTCTTCGAACGAACACGCGGCCAGATCCTGGACCGTTTCGATACCGGCCTCTTCCAGCCGACCCTGAACCACATCGCCGACGCCTGGCAACTGGACGATCGGGATGTCATCTTTCTCGGCCGCAGAGGACGCGTCCAACTGGTCCATCTGGTTCATTATTTCCAGCTTCTTTTCCTGTTCGCTCTTGATGTTGATTTCCCAGCCCAACAGCTTGGAAGCCAATCGCACATTCTGGCCCTTGCGTCCAATGGCCAGGGACAACTGGTCCTCAGCGACAATGACCTCGAGAATCTTATCGACCGGATCTGCCACGAGAACCCGAGAGATTCTGGCTGGATTCAGAGCATGAACAGTGTACTCGATAATGTCGCCCGAGAAGTTGATGATGTCAATCTTCTCGCCGCGCAGTTCACGGATTACCGAGTTGATCCGGCTGCCCTTCATTCCGACACAGGCACCAACCGGATCGACCGAAGCATCCGTACTCGCGACTGCGACTTTCGCCCGTTCGCCTCCTTCACGGACCGCATTCTTGATCAGTACGGTCCCGTCAAAGACCTCGGGAATCTCACTCTCGAACAGACGAATCAACAGGCTGGGATGGTTTCGGGAAACCACGATCTGAGGGCCCTTGGCCTGGCGGTGAACTTCAACGATGACCGCGCGCAACCGATCACCCTGGTTATACATCTCGTTTCTCGACTGCTGGTTCAGCGGGAGGATGGCCTCCGTACGTCCGATGTCCAGGATTACGTCCCTGCCTTCATAGCGTCGGACGATACCATTGACCACACTGCCGATCTGATCGGAGAACTCGGCGAAAATGATCTCCCGCTCCGCCTCACGAACCTTCTGGACGATCACCTGCTTGGCGGTCTGCGCAGCAATCCGCCCAAACTCGACGATCTTCTTGGGTAGTTCGATGTAGTCACCCACCTCGAAGGTCCCGTCAATTGCCAGCGCATCGTCCAGGGACATCTGGGTCGCCGGGTCCTCGACCTCGTCCACAACTTCCTTGACCGCGAACACCTCGATCTGACCGGTCTCCCTGTCGATCGTCGCCTGGAGCTCTTCCTCGGTCTTGAAGTACCTGCGGGCGGCAGCAACCATGGCATCTTCCAACGCCTGGTAGACCAGTTCCGGATTGATGCCCTTTTCCTTGCTCAGTTGTTCAATGGTTTGCGTCAGTGCGTTTACCATCTTGTCTCTTACCCGGCCGGCCGGACGGTTGCCCGCCAATCGGCCATTGCTCAATCAAAGTCGTATACCAAGTTAGCGCGTTTCACCTGTGCAAACGGGATCTCATAGACCTGATTTGCACAACGAAGGCGCACAATGCCGTCATGGAATTCCTCTATAGTCCCTCTAAAGTTCCTTCGCTTGTCTATCTTCTCTCGGGTACTCAGACGGATTTCCCGTCCGTTGAACCGTAAATAGTCGCGCTCTGTAAAGAGTGGACGCTCGATTCCCGGCGAAGACACTTCCAATAAGTAATGAGTCGGGATAAAATCCTCCACGTCGAGGAGGACACTGATCCTTCTACTCAATCCCGCGCAATCCGAGAGGGTGATACCTCCTGGTCTGTCTACGTACACCCGCAGAACAGGCGCAGAGCCCGTCGCCGTGTATTCCACGTGAACCAGCTCAAAACCTTCTTCTTCAACGACTGATTTGATGAGATCCCGCGCCCGCTGCGCAACGCCAATCATTACCCGCCCAAAATAAAAAAGTGGGCATGTGCCCACTTTTGGAGTAGACGCCTACCGGCGTAATTTTAGCGGCTTCAAGAAGTTAATTCAAGACTTCTACTTTGCCAAGTTCCTCCAATTCAGCCTTCATCGAGTCGTTCGGAGTTGCAATTACTGCCACCGAACCTCCCTCCGGAAAGCCCTCCTTAACAGTATTTCGAAACACCTCCGGCGTCACTCTCTCGAGCCGTAGTGGAAAGGTGGGGATGAAATTAATGCCCAAGTCGTACAATTCCGTTGCCAGTACTTCCCGAATCCTGGCCAGCGGGTTGTCCATATTGGACTGAAGTTCCTGGAGAAGAAGAAGCTTTGCTTCTGCGAACCGCTTCTCGTTGATTTGGCCCTCTTTCAGTGCGGCGAGAACCGACCTGAACTTGCGCAGATACGTGGGAACCCGTTCCGGCGCCGAGTCGAGGCTGATCTGCAGGAACCCAGGCATCTTGCGGGCTTCGACACGGGCATATCCTCGAATTTGGGTCTGGGCCGCGACTTCCTGGGCCCAGTCGGGAAGAGAGAGTGTCAAGTACTGCTCCAGAACCTTGTATGTCAAGTACTGCCGAGAGGACCGCTCGACTCCTAAATAGCCCCAGCGGATCAAGCTGCGGCCTTCCTCCGCATGAGGGACGAGGACGATCTGGTCTTCCGACGGCATATTGCTCTGACGGAACGTAAAGGGAGCCGCCTCCTGGCGGACCCAGGCTCCCCATCTCCGACTGAGGCGCCGGAAGAGGTTGTCACGATCGCCCGAAAATGCGAGCGCGAGGCGGGCCTGGTTAGGCAGAAGCAGCCGGCGAGCCTGAATCTTAATATCGCGCAGGTCCAGGTTCTCGATCGTCTCAACGGTACCCTTGACAGAGTGGGAGTAGGGGTTGGCGCCGAAGATCCGGGAAATGAACAGGGCCTGCGTAATCGAGCCGATGTCCGAATCCTTTTCCTTGAGCTTGGCCAGCAGCTTGTCGCGTGACCGCTGAAAACCCTCCTCGGTGAAATTGGGCTCGACCACGAGTTCAGCAAGCGTCATCAGGGCGAATTCCATGTCTTTGGAAGGCGCGCTGCCGATCAAATAGAGTGCGTCCCAATCGACTTCGTAGGTGAGTTCGATGTTTCGCGCCGTGAACTCAGGGGCAAGGTTCCGCTCAGCCAACCCTTCAACGACCAGGTCCATCATGACGTAGGTGGCGCCCCACTTGTCGACCGGGTCGAACGCAGCCCCGTTCTCGATCATCATGACAAAGTGGCAGCGATCGCCTTCGCTATCGAAGAAGAGAGTCTGCATTCCGTTCAGGAGCGGCCGCCGGTCGATTTCGGGCAGCCTGAGCATGTCTGGCACTTCAGCGAGGAGTGCGGTAGAGGCTATAATCAGGAGCGCTACAAGAATCGTGGGTTTGATTTTCCGTCCTACTTTCATGGAGATGCCGCCTTCTGCCGTTCAGTTTAACCGAAGTTACTGAGTCATCGCTGGAAAACGGGCTCAGAATCCTGACTCGTGAGGATCACTCTGTCCCCATCGTTACGTCAATGATCTGGTACCGGGTCGGCGGCCGTGATGAGCGGGCCGGTTTCAGTGGGATGTCTCATTTCATTGAGCACATGATGTTCAAGGGAACTGAGCGCTTCGGCAAGGGAGAAATCGACTTCCAGACGACGATGAACGGCGGATACAATAACGCCTTCACGGGGCATGACTTCACGGCCTATTACTTCTCGTTCGCCTCGGATCGATGGCTCCACTCGCTGGAGATGGAGGCGGACCGAATGGTCAACACCCGGTTCGTCCGGCACGAGTTCGAGCTGGAGCGCCAGGTTGTACTCGAGGAAGCCAGGATGAGCCTGGACAATCCCTGGGAGGCGATGCAGCAACTGATTGACCGGGTCGCCTTCCCCGATCATCCGTACGGCAAGCCGATCGTTGGCCTGCCTGACGACATTGTCCGATTCAATCGCCGAGCGGTGCGATCCTATTACCGGAGGTTCTACGTCCCCGGCAATGCCACCCTGGTGATTGCCGGAGACTTCGAACGAGAGTCTGTCCTGGAATCGATCCGGGATCACTTTGGGAAGCTGCCGGGAGAGCGCAGACCTCGCCACGCCAGGCACAGGGGCAGACGGATAGCGGGGCCCTGGCGGGGAACTCTCCAGCAGCCGAGCGGTGTCACGCGAATCATGATGGCCTTTCCCGCGCCGGCCCTCAGCTCGCCCGATTTTGTCCGATTCATGCTCCTTGACCGAATCCTTTCACAGGGGAAACTCTCTCGTCTCCACCAGCGCCTCGTAGAGGAAGAGGAACTGGTTTCGTTTCAGTCCACCGAGCTGGAAGAGACGATCGACCCCTATCACTTCATTTTTCGCTTCGAGCTGGCTGAGGGCGTGAGCCCGGATCGTGTGGTTGCGGCCGTTGAAGAAGTCCTCGAGGACCTGGGGAATCAATTGATTGGCCACGACGAATTGGGCAAAGCTCAGAACCAGTCGTTGACCAGCTTCTTGACAGACCTGGAAAGCCCGTTTGACCAGGCTTTCCAGCTTGGTCTCTTCGCGGTGCTCGACCACTGGGAGAGCCTGAACCGACTGATCGAACGCGTGGAAGCGGTCCAGCCGGTCGAGATCCGAGATTGCGTGCGGCGGTATCTGTCCCCGGGTTCGGCCGTCACCTGCGTACTTCCAGCAGAGGAAAATCATGGCTGACCCATGGTTTCAGAGGGTGCACCTCGACAACGGGCTCCGGCTTCTCCACCATCGGACGCGGAAGGTTCCGCTTGTATCCGTGAGTGCATTCTTCCTGGCTGGAAAGGACCAGAACCCTGTCGAGTGGCCAGGGATGGCTTCGTTGACTGCGAGGCTCCTCGAGGAGGGAACGGAGTCCCGAACTCACCGGGAGATATCCGGGGAACTCGAGGGCATCGGGGCCGAGATCAGCAGCTTCAGCGAACGGGAGTTGTCGGGTGTCAGTCTGACCCTCCGTTCCAGACATCTCAGAATCGGAGTGGAGTTGCTGGCGGACATGTTGCAGCGGCCGATTTTTCCGGAGAGACGTATCGAGCTCGAACGACACCAGGTTATCGGTCACCTGATGTCGATGGCCGACGATCCTCAACTGGTCGGCAGCCAGCGTCTCAATCGGTGGATCTACAGGGGAACTCCGCTGGCGGACCCGGTGCTTGGAACGGTGGAGAGTGTGGCTCAAATCTCCCGGGAACAACTCCAGGACTTTCATCGCAGGAAGTACGGACCGGAGAACTGTGTTGTCGTAATCGTTGGAGATATCGATTTGGGCGTCGCGATCGGGGAGGTCGGGCGGCAGTTTGGCGATTGGAACAACCCGGACCTGGACCTGGCGAGCCTGGAGGGCTTGACCCGGCAGTCGGAACCGGTCCTGGATTCCTTCTTCATGGACAAGGAACAGGTCAATCTCTATCTGGGACACCTCGGTATCGCGCGCAGCAGTCCTGACTATTATGCGGCACAGGTCATGGACACGGTTCTGGGGGGCGGCCCCGGTTTCACCAGCCGAATCCCCAGGCACCTGAGAGATGAGTGGGGATTAGCCTACCTGACCTACTCCGATCTTGCCGGATCTGCGGGAATCTATCCTGGGAGGTTCGTTGCCTATATTGGGACGGCCCCCGAGAACCTGACCCGTGCACGGGAAGCCTTGCTTCGGGAGATCGAAGCATTTGTGGAAGGAGGGCCCCAGGCCGACGAACTTGAGGCGGCCCAAGCTTTTCTGACCGGCAACTTCGTCTTTGAACTCCAGTCGAACCTCTCTGTGGCTCGTTTGCTGTTGCTGATCGAAGTGTTTGGGCTCTCGGCCGAGTACCCTGACCGTTACCCGGATCTTATTAGATCTGTTACGCTTAGCGACGTCTCCCGGGTTGCTCGACTTTATTTGGATACGTTAAACTACACCACTGTGATCGTAGGCGCGTCGTGAAAATTCCTGAACTCAAGCGCATTCCAAATCGTTGTCGGCTGAGCCCGGGATGGATCGCCCGGTTGTCCCTTTCGGGGAAGCTGGCGGCTCTCCTGATGGTCCTGCTAATCCTCGGCAGTTGTGGAAAAAGGCCTCCCCCGCTTCCACCGTCCCCGGGACCTGTCGGCACTCCCAGTGTGGATGAATCGGCCGGTACCGACAGGGGAGGTGTTGTCATGGCTCCGACGCTCGAGCTTCGAGTCGAACCGTCGGTTATCAACCCTGGAGAGTCGGCACTCCTGACCTGGCAAAGCCAGAATACGACGCGAGTCAACATCGAACCGGCGATTGGAGAGGTGGAGGCTTCGGGCCGGATCAAATTCTACCCGGACGCCACCACTACATACACGTTTACAGCGGAAGGGCCCGGGGGCGAGCTGACCCGAAAGGCCACGGTGGAAGTAAGAGTCGGCGCCCCGGTTGCCGGGGACGTGAGCTCCGAGAACCTCAGAAGATTGACGCCGGACGAGCAGTTTAAGGTTGAAGTGAACCCGGTTTTCTTTTCCTTCGACAGCGCCGAACTGACGGCGGAATCGAGGTTGACGCTCGATGCGGATGTGCGATGGCTGAACCGACCCGAGAATCGAGTGATCCGTTTTGTGCTGGAAGGACATACCGACGAACGTGGAAGCGAAGAATACAATCTTGCGCTGGGCGACAAGCGGGCGGCCGTAGTCCGGGATTACCTGGTTGAGCATGGGATCGACGCCAACCGGATTGCCACCGTATCCCTTGGTGAGGAACGCCCCTTCGACAAGGGGCAGACGGAGGAAGCCTACGCCCTGAACCGGCGGACCGAGTTTGTCCTCCTCAAGGAACACTGATGTTCGAGAAGTCCGATAGCAGCAAGTCGTTTTCAATGGTCAAGATCGTTCCCCTGGCTGTCGTGGTCGTGGGACTTCTCGCAGCCGGGGCGATCTTTGTCGTCAACTCCGTCAAGGAGAAGAAGGTTGATCTGACCGGCGTTGTTCATGCCGGGGATCCGGAGTTTGACCGTTATCGGTCATTCCTCGAGCTGAAGGACGCCAATATTCAGATGGGGCTCAACTTCGCCAAAAAGAGGATCGTGATGGTCTCGGGAGTCGTCGTGAACAACGGCGAGCGGCCGGTCGATGTGGTCGAGGTCAAGTTAACCTTCTTCAACTACGACAAACCGGTAGCCGAGGAAGTGCGAACTCCTCTTCAGCCGGGCCCCTATACTCCGGCCATCGATCCGCTCACCGAGAGGGCTTTCTCGTTCTATATAGAGGAATTCCCCAAGGGTTGGCTGTCGAGCCACGCCGAGCTCTCCCTGAGCGGTTTCAGGCTCGTACCACGAGGGTAGTCAGTCGGTCACTTTGAGGCAAACGACGGTGATGTCGTCCGCCTGCTCTTCACCCTCGCTCCAGGAGAAAACTTGCTCGAGGACCAGTTCCTGGATGTCCTCGGGAGTCAGGAAGAGGTTCGGCTGGACAAGTTCGATGAGGCGCTCGGTCCCAAACTGCTCCCCATCGACGTTGGCTGCCTCGACCACGCCGTCAGTGAAATAGAGCACGACGTCGCCCGGGTTGACCTCGACGGCGCCGGCTTCGAACTGCCAGTTCTCGAATAGCCCAACGACGGTACCGCCGACCGTGAGTCCATTGACTTCGCCTTTCGAGAAATGGAGGGGAGGATGGTGACCGGCGTTGCAGTAATAGAGGTGACGGGCCCTGGCGTCCCAGTGGTTGAGGACCAGTGTCGAGTAGGATTCCGGCGATGACCTGCGATAAAGTCGTCGGTTGACGTTATGGGCAACCCGGGCCATCCTCTTCCGCGGCTCTCCGTCGGTTGCCACAAGTTCATTGCGAATCGTGGCCTGGAGGCTCGCCATCAGGAGAGCGGCGGAAATTCCCTTGCCGGAAATGTCGCCAACCACGATGTCCACGTCGTCCGAATCCTGGACCAGAAAATCGTAATAGTCACCACTGACCTGGCGGGCTGGTCGGCAGACCGCGGAGATGGCCAGCCGGTTGACGGTGGGCAACTGCTGGGGGAAGAGTTGGATCTGGACTTCCTTGGCGATTTCCAGTTCCTTTTCCAGGGCTTCCCGGCGTGAGACTTCCTGCATCAAGTGCACGATGCTGGAGGACATGTCGTTGACCGAGTCCGCCACGTTGTCGAGCTGATCGCGGTGCCGGGAGGGAATCTGGGCGCCGAAATCACCTGCCTGGATGCTCTGGATGGCCGAGTAAATGTTGTGGATCGAGAAGGTTATCCGGTGCGCAATCATGACGCCGATCACCAGGGACAAGATCTCAATCAGGACAAATGTCCCGATCAGGATGCCGGCAATGAGTACGAGGAATCCGACCTCCTGATGGAAAAAGTATTCGAGCAGGACCGGGACCGGGAGGGAGAAGGCGATCGACCAGTAGTCGCCGGGTTCTCCGGTTGCCCAGTCGACCGGTCGGAAGAAGTGAACCCCTCGGACTGCGATCCCCTGCCGATTGACGTCACTGATCGTCGTATAGGCGCGTTCGAACGCCGCCGGATTGTCGCGAGGCGTCGATTTTGTCAGTAGCAGTTCAAGGGAAGTCCGCCTGCGCAGGTAGTCGAACGTTACTGTATCGAACGGGAGCTGGATCACGAAACGGGTATCGTCGTCGGGATCGAAGACGCTGGTGAAGCTGAGGCCGCCCGCACCCAGCGTCAGGCCCGAGAAGCCGGACTGGATCCAGCGTGACAGCGGGGGGGCTTCGCGCGTCGGTCCTCCTTCCGCCGAGACCGTGGCGACCCAGCTGAACGTCCGGGTGCCGGGGGGAGACGCCCGATAGATGTAGCAGGTGGTGTTCTTGAGGCCGAAGGGGATACGCTGGAGCCCGGCGCGGGCTGCCTCTTCGAGGTGCTGGACGCTGGAGTTCTGTCTTCTCAGGTAGTTGACGACAGATTGGCGCCCAGCTTCGTCGAGCATACTGGAGATCTGTTGGAGTTCGCTCTGGAGGTAGAAATTGCTCAGGCGCTGTGAGATCAGGTAAAGGGTGATTGAAGAGAAGATCAGCAGCACTATCAGCGGAAGGAAGCCGACGACCGCAAAGGAAACGATGATTCGGTTGCGCACCTTCCAGAGAAGCACTCTCCGCATCCAGTTGAAGCTCTGGACGGCGTAATAGACGGCGGAGACGGCCAGGGCGAGAACGCCGATGTCCTGCAGAACGCCCAGGATGTTCCCTGGAAGAAACATGGAGGTCACCTTCCCAACCAGGAAAACGGCTGCTGCTACAATTGTGTAACCCGCCATTCGAGGGAGCTTTAACTTTGGGGCGTCCACGGTTACCTTCGCGAAAGGGAAGTTGAAACCTCTTCGGAAGTGGTCATTATATCGGACCGCGGCACTGCTTTAACCCCTCGTGTACGGGAACCGCCGCCGATGACGGAATCGGGTATCACCATGAAGAGCAAGATGATCCTGGTTTTTATCGATGGCCTCGGGATCGGCCCGAAAGATCCTGCGGTCAATCCGATGGCTCGGTTCTCGGGCGCAGTCCTCAATTTCTTTCAGGAAAGGCAAACTTCTCTTCCCAAGGGAGGCGTTTGTGTCCGCACAGACGCAACTTTGTCTGTCGAAGGCTTGCCCCAGAGCGCGACCGGGCAGACGACTCTCTTTACGGGTGAAAACGCTGCCCTCCTGCTGGGCTACCATCTCCAGGGATTTCCAAACCGGGTACTGCGAGAGAAACTTGCTGAGGGTTCCCTTTTCCGGCGGATGCGCGACCGGGGACGTCCGGTGACGTTTGCGAACGTTTACACCCCTCGCTTCTTCCAATCGCGTCCCCGGTGGGTCTCAGCGACCACGGTGATGTGCGAGTCGGCCGGTGTACCGCTTCGAACGATGGACGACCTCCGCGAAAATCGAGGCCTTTTCATGGATTTCACGAACCAGTGGCTACGGGACCGCGACGCGGAGGTGAAGACGTTTACTTCCCGCCGTGCCGCCGAGATTCTGGCTGCGCTCTCCGGCCCGTTCGACCTGGTCCTGTACGAGTACTTCATGACTGATCTCGTCGGTCACCGGGGCACGTTGGACGAGGGAGTGAACCTGGCCCGTTGCCTGGATGACTTCCTGGCTGCACTGGTTGATGAGATCGACCCGGAGACTGTTTCGTTGCTGGTCTGCAGCGATCATGGAAATTTCGAAGATTTCAGCAGAAAGACCCATACCTTGAACGAGGTTCCCACTCTGCTCTGGGGACCGATCCGGGAGCACTTTGACTCGACCGCCGCTCTCGATGATATTGCGCCGGCGGTCATCGACTGCCTGGACGCCAATCGGGCCTAACGCTTCCTCGGTCAGAGGCCTGCCTGGTCGGACCCAGTTGGGGCCCACTCCCCGGTCAGGTAGTCATTCAACTCGCGGTTGGATGGTGGAGTTCCTTCGAATACCCGCCGCCAGACCTCCGGGCGCTCCATGCAGGTATAGACCCGGGCCTGGGGCGAGTGTTCCCTGATCCAACCCAGCAGCGAATGGTACATCTCCAGCCGTATCGCTTTGAAATAGCGAAGCTTCCCGTCTTCGGCCGGGACCAGTTCGCCGTAGGGAAGTGAGCTGTGGGGGAATCGCTCTTTGATCCCTTCCCGCTGTGCTGATGGCATGCGCAATCCGCCCAGGGAGATCCATGCCACCTGGTCGGGAGGTACCGCGGCGAAGATGCGGTCAACCAGTTCCCGGTAGTCGCGAGCCCAGTCCTGGTAGTGAACGAGCGGATCGAAGTGAAACCCGATTGGATAGCCGGCCGCACAGCACCGGGAGGCTGCCGAGAGGCGTCGCGAAAGGGAAGACGTTTTGAGTTCCTCGAGCCGGACCACGTCCGGAGGATTGACCGACCAGGCCAGGATTGTTCTCCGGTTGTGCCTGAGCCCAATCAGGTCATCCACCATGCCGGTCTTGGTTTTGAGCTCGAGAATGGCGTTCCGCTGTGTCGCGAAAAATCCGACGAGGCTCTGGCCGTAGCCCGTCAGGTGATCGAGGGCCAGGCTGTCGGCCAGTTCCCCGGTTCCGACTCGAAAGACCCGATCTGGCTCGGCCGCGAACCTCCGGCTCAGTTCGCGAAACAGGTCATCGATGTTCACGTAGACGACCAGGTAGGGGAAGGTGAGATAGGACTGAAGGAAGCAGTAGGTGCACTCCATGTGACAGTTGCTGGTCAGGTTGATGACGAAGTAGTCGCAGCAAACATTGGGAACGACCGCCCGGCTTTGCTGGCCGGGACATTCCTTGAAGAAGTCTCCCTTGAATCGGGCGAGCAGCAGTGACCGTTTGGCCTCGGTCAGAGTGGGCCGTTCCCGTTTCTTCGATTCGAGCAGGGCTTCGGCAGAGGGCACCGTCTCGACCGGAACGTCGGGGAGCCGTGCCAGTATGCGCCGGGTAACGGAACTGGTTTCCGCACCCTGCTCGACCAGGATCTTTTCGGGGCGATAGGGGAGCATATCTAAAGCATCTCAAATATTTCCTCGAACCGGTCCAGCACCGGGCCGGAGGAAAGCTTTTCCAGAGCCTCTCGGAGTTCTGCCTGAGAAGCGGGACGGAGCCGGATCTCGAGCCGGTCACCTTCAAAGAAGGGGGGCGTGTGGACCCCTACACCGCGAGGAAGCTTCATTCCTCGCGTCAGTTCCTGAAAGCGGGCTTCATGGCGGCTCAGGGTAGGGAAGCGAAGTCGCCAGAGGGCTCTTTTCACTCCTTGGAACCGGTCGGATGGAGACAATTCTGACGATTGCGCGATGGCCCCGGCACCGCTCCGTTCCCAAATCTCGGCTGCCCGCACTTCCTCTCGGCGGACCAGTTCCTCGAACAACTCCAGAATTTCCCGTTGCTTGTTCTGGCCGAGTTGGAGGTTCTCGACCACTTCGATCAGGAAGAGCCAGTCCTCCTCTGGGAGCTTCGCCAGTGAAAGGGCGGCGGACGACGTGAGGCGGCCGCGGGCGGCTTCCCGAAGCCGGTCCGGAAGTGAGCCGAGACGCTCGAGCCTGATCAGGACTTCTCCCTGGAGCGGCCGATCGACCAATGGGCCAACCTTCGAAGTGACCCGCTCCCGGGTAAGCCCGAACTCGCGCTCCAGCCGGACCACCAGTTCGGCGAGGTCAAGCTCGCTCCAGTTGCGGTGCGCGGAGTTCAGAGCGATCGCCAGCAGAAAATGATCCGTGGGATTGCCCGAGACCAGTGTTCCCGGGATTTCGCGGTAGCCGAGTTCGAGAGCAACCTGGTAACGACGGAATCCGTCCACGATTCGAAAACGCCGGGTCCCAGCCGGTTCCAGAACCAGGGGAGTGCCGATGCCGCAGGCGCTGATCGATCTTCGGAGGCACTCACTGGGGCTTGCGTCGCAAGTTGGATGCGAGTAGAACGAATCTGTAGAATCGATCTGTTCAACAGGGATGGACAGGAGGCTGGTGCTCTTTCCAGTCGTCATGTACAGATCATTATACGGGCGCAACTTTAGGGATCCGCGTTCATCAGAACTATTGCCAGAAAGCTCGCAGGTGCTTACAATGGCAACTTCTCCCGCGCCCGGCTTCGGGCCGGGGGCACCTCGCAAGCAAGGCATGAGAGAAATAACGAATCTGGATGGAGGCCTTGACAAATAATGTCACGCGAAAAATGGAGACAGAAATCTGGGTGGGGAATTCTCTTCTTTGGGTTCGTACTGCTGCTGAATGCCGGTGTGGCTTTCGCCCAGGACTACACCATCGAAGAGTACAACGAATATCAGAAAGCGATGGAGGATGGAGAAGATGCAATTATTGTCTTCATCAAGGCTCATCCGCAGTCATCGCTCAAGCAGTACGCGATTGACGGGTACGCGAAGCTGCTGAATGGTTACGTTCAGGAGGGGGACTACGCCAAGGCTGCAACGCAGGGCGAGAAATTCCTGAACGACGTCGATCCTGAAAACGCCACGATCCTCTATCTGACGGCTTGGTCGGATTACTTCTCCCAGCAATACGACAAGGCGATCAAGTATGGCGAGAAGGTCTATGCGGCAAAGCCCGATGATCCGCAGATCGTTATGATATTGGCACGTTCCTATAACTCTTCGGGCAACGCCGAGAAGGCGGTTGAGTTCGCTGAGAAGTACTGCCCGACCGTTTCTCCGGAACAGTGCTACGACCTGCTCCCCACGATCATGAAGTACTACGCCCAGAAGAAAGACTGGGCCACGGCCGACAAGTACGCCAACCTGAGCATCAAGGCCCTTGACGAAGCGCCCAAGCCGGCCCAGGTTCCAGACGCCGAGTGGCAGAGCTTCGTTAACGAAGAGAAATCGGTGGCCTATACGATCATGGGGCATCACGCCTACGAGACCAAGAATTGGGCGAATGTTCCGAAAATGTACCAGCCTGCTCTGAAGCTGGCCCCCAAGAACAAGACCCGCGTGGCCGAGGGTGAGTATTTTATCGGGATGGCCTACTGGAACCAGGAACAGTTTGAACCGGCCATGAAGTCTTTTGCCAAGTGCACGGTTCTCGGCGGGACGGATTACGCCGATCCTTGCCGGAAGCAGTTGGAGAAGCTCTATCGCGCAACCCACAATGGTTCGCTTGCCGGCTTCGACGAATTTCTCGAGCGGGCTGCCGGAAACTGATTCCGCCGGCCCGGCAACTGGTCATTGCAGGGGCGTATCCGCGGCCGCGGGTACGCCCCAATTTTTTTGCCGGGCCAGTCCCTTTCGCGAACCTTAAACTTCACGGACAGGAGACCGGAGACCGGGGGAGGAATCGGGAATCGAGAAGCGAGCATCGAGAATGGTTGTCGAATGACGAAAATCGGGTGCTTCTCACTCCATCGCGGCCTGATCTCGCTGAAGTGTGGGTTCATTCTCGCTTCCTGATTCCCGATTCGAAAACAGTTTCACTTCAGCGAATGGTCGGCGCACCGCACGGGGGCGGGGCTGACCAGGGAGCTACTGGCGCGGCTGTCGTGTAGGGGTGTTACTCTGATAGACCTGTTTTTGTGCATTTCCGGGGCAGAGACCAATGGCAATTGACTTCGAGAAAGAGCTGAACTCGGAACAGTGGCGCGCCGTTCGGCACGTGGAGGGCCCCGTCCTGATTCTGGCTGGAGCCGGGAGTGGGAAGACGCGGACGATCACCTACAAGATCGCCTACCTGATCCAGAACGGTTTTGCCCGCCCCGATCAAATCCTCGCGGTCACCTTTACGAACAAGGCTGCAGCCGAGATGCGTACCCGGGTGCAGGAGTTAGTGGGCGGTTCAATGTATGCTCCCTTGATCAGCACCTTCCACTCCTTCGGAGTACGCCTCCTGCGTCGCCACGCCGGGTTGCTGGATCTGCGTACCGACTTCGCCATCTGTGACGTCGATGACCAGAAACGGTTGATCAAGCAGCTTTACCGTGAACGGGAACTGAAAGACGAGGACGTGCCTCTCGAGAAGACGAGAGGCATGATCAGCCGCTCCAAGAACCGAGGGTGGTCTCCCGAAGATTTTCTGAGGGAGAGTCGTGATTTCGATGCCGAGATCCTTTACGAACTCTACAAGGGCTACCAGGAACTGATCCGTCGTTCCAACGGCGTCGATTTCGACGACCTCCTGATTCTGAGCGTGCAGCTGTTCCGCGATAATCCTGAGCTCTGCCGCAGATACGGCGACACTTTCCGCTATCTCCTGATCGACGAATACCAGGACACGAACCCACCCCAGTACGAAATGATTCGCCTCATGACGGTTACCCATCAGAACCTCAGTGCGGTGGGGGACGAAGACCAGGCGATCTACGGATTCAGGGGCGCCGACATTACCAACATCCTTCGTTTTGAGGCCGATTTCCCTGGGGCCGTGGTAATCAAACTCGAGCAGAACTATCGCTCCTGCCAAACCATCCTGAGTGCAGCGACGGCGGTGGTTTCCAACAACCTGAACCGCAAAGACAAGGTGCTTTGGACGGAACTACCCAAGGGAGAGCCGATCACTGTTTTTGTGGCGGAGGACGCGGGGACCGAGGCGGCATTCGTGGCCCAGCAGACCTACCTGCATCGGCAGGACGGCATTCGCAGCATTGCGGTTCTCTATCGCACAAACTTCCAGTCGCGGCAGTTTGAAGAGGCGTTTCGCCGGCTGTCGATCCCCTACAAGCTGGTGGGGGGAGTCAGCTTCTACCATCGTCGCGAGGTGCGGGACGCGACGGCTTACCTGCGAGTCGTCCTCAATCCCGGAGACGATGTTTCTCTGGGACGAATTCTGAATGAACCCCCCCGGAGAATAGGGGAACGGACCCGAAGCCGGCTTCTGCGGATGTCATCCGACCACTCCATCCCGATCTGGGAGGCGATCCTGAAGTCCCTTGCCGATCAGGAGTTCCCTGCCCGGACGCACCGGGCTCTGCAGGACTTCGCCGACCTGGTTGAGGCGTGTCGTGAGATGAGGGATTTACCGCTGCACCTGGCGATGGAGAAGATCCTCAAGAAGGTCGGCTATTTTCGCTGGCTGGAAGAGGACGGCTCGGAGGAAGCCTCCAACCGGATCCTCAATCTGAAGGAACTGATGAATGTTGCCCGCGAATACGAGGGGGCGGAATCTTGGCAACAGTTTCTGGATGAAGCGGCCCTTCACACCGAACTCGATGACGTCGATGAAACCGCGGATGTCACCCTGATGACGCTTCACAATGCGAAAGGCCTGGAGTTCCCGGTGGTCTTCCTGGCCGGGTGCGAGGAGGGCCTCTTCCCCCACAGCCGTTCGATTGCCGAAAACGACCTCGAGGAAGAGCGCCGGCTTTGCTACGTGGGACTGACCCGCGCGCGTCGGCGGCTCTATCTCAGTTATTCCCGCCACCGTCGGTTTTTCGGTCGGGACAGCAACGAGATCAACCAGCCGAGTCGCTTCCTCCATGAGATCCCGACCGAGTTGATCGAGAATCGTTACTCGGCCGGTTTTCACGGTTCTCGTTCGTTTGCGGCGCCGGTGCACTTGCAGGCCTCGTCCCTGAGCGTGCCGGCCAAACCAAAGTCGAACTTTTCGGGGCGAACCTACAATTCCCCGGAAAGCATCAAGCAGGCCCTCGCGAACCGGACCTCGAAGAAGTCGAGCGGCGGCCTGCAGAAGGGAACCCTGATCGTTCACGAGCGCTTTGGAAAAGGACAGGTTCTCGACGTGGAATCGACCGGCGACGATCTGAAGGTCACGGTCCGATTTCCAGGGCTTGGAGTCAAGAAACTGTTGCAGAGTTATGCGAAACTGAAGCCTGCCTGAGTCAACTGGTTAGCCTATGGCGACAATTGATCGACTGCTCGCAGCCGCAGTGGGATATGCCTGGGGAATGCCCCTGCTCATTCTTCTTGTCGGTGGTGGCAGTGTGCTCCTTCTCTATTCCAGGTTCTTGCCCCTGATCCGTCTGGGTCAGACCTGGAAGGTTCTCCGGGGAGATTACCGGCGCGACCAGGACCCGGGGGAGATCAGCCAGTTCCAGGCGGTCAGCACGGCTCTTGCGGCGACGGTCGGAATGGGCAATATAGGTGGAGTTGCGATCGCGATCACCCAGGGAGGCCCGGGTGCATTGTTCTGGATGTGGGTCGCCGCTTTTGTGGGCATGGCCACCAAGTTCTTTTCCTGCTCGCTGGCGGTCATGTTTCGCGGAAGGGACTCCCTCGGCAGGCTCCAGGGCGGGCCGATGTACTATATGCAGGAGGGGCTGGGCCCAAAGGCCCGCCCACTGGCGCTGTTCTTCTCTCTCTGCGGAACGGTCGGCTGCCTGGCTCTTTTCCAGGCGAACCAGTTGGCGGAGATGCTCGACCTGACATACGGGCTCAATCGTTCAACGACCGGGTTGCTGACGATGGTTCTGGTCGGAATCGTTGTTTTGGGAGGCGTCACCCGGATCGCCCGCGTCGCGAGCGCGCTCGTGCCGGCGATGTGTCTTCTCTATCTCATCGGTGCCCTGATCATTGCATCGACAAACCTTCACCGCCTTCCCGAAGTGGTGGAACTCGTTTTTCACGATGCTTTCACTGGAACTGCCGCGGCGGGTGGAGCGGCGGGGATCGGTCTCATCGCTGTTATCCAGACCGGGATCAAGCGAGCCGCGTTTTCCAACGAGGCCGGCATCGGCACCTCTCCCATGGCCCACGGAGCCGCCAAGACGAGCGAGCCGATTCAGGAGGGCCTTGCTGCGATGATCGAGCCGGTCATCGACACGTTAGCCGTCTGTTCGCTCACCGCGTTCGTCATTCTGAGCAGCGGTCTGTGGCGGGAGACCGCCGGGATCGAGGGGGTCACCCTCACGGCAAAGGCGTTCGAGGAGTCGATGGGATCTGCCGGCCTACTTCTCCTGACCGTTGTCGTGACGCTGTTCGCCCTCTCGACCATGTTCGGCTACTCGTACTATGGAAAGAAGTGCTTCAGCTTCCTGTTTGGAGCGGAACGGGAACGCATCTACGATTTCATCTACCTGGGTTCGCTCTGGGTTGCGGCAGTCTGGAGTGCCCGTGCCGTGGTCAACCTGATCGACACGGCCTTCGCCCTCATGGCATTTCCGAACATGATCGCGGTGCTGCTCCTTTCCCCGAAGGTCGTGGCCGCCGCCAGGCGGTACTTCCGGAAGGGGTCCGCGAGTTCGGGAAATTGAGTGAATGAGAACTCGCATTCGAATAGATTCGTATAATTGAGTGAGTCGGTTTCTGCCGGTGCCCAGCCTGTCGCCCGTTTTGGGCAAACGGGGGAACCGCTCGCAGTCGTTCGAACTGGAGCATTCTGCCGGGCGGCAACTTGTCTTGGCGCATTTTTGGAACTGATTTTGCGTCGGGAGCATCCGTTTCATTTGGAGGAACGAATGGAAAATCGTCAATTGTGGTTTCAGACTCGAAAGGGTCTGATTTTTATTGCCCTTGTAGTTGCGGTGGCATTGGGCATCGTCATCGGATCGGTGGTGTCCGACCCTGTTGCCAGCGCGACCCAGGAGAAAATTGCGGAACTCAAGATTGAGGGGGATGCGGAGTCCTCTTCGTCGGATTCAGCTGCGCTGCAACTCCAGCAGGCTTTCCGCGAAGTGGCCGGTATTATTGAGCCGGCTGTGGTGAACATCAGCACCGAGTCGATCGTGGAAGTTTCCCGCAGCAATCCCCATCCGGAGATGAAGGAGTTCTTCGGAGATGATTTCTGGCAGCGATTCTTCGGTGGTCCCGAAGGAAGTGGCCCGAGCCGTCAGAAGCGCGCCAGCCTGGGTTCGGGCGTGATCGTCAATCCCGAAGGTTACATCCTGAGCAACTATCATGTCGTGGCGCCGACGGCGGATCGCTCCGGCCCCCGGCTGGCGGATCGAATCGACGTTCAGCTCCAGGGGGGCGAAACGTACGAAGCCCGGGTCGTCGGGGTCGATCCTGAGTCTGATATTTCGGTGCTCAAGATCGATGTCGGCAAATCGCTTCCCTTCGCGAAAGTCGGAAATTCCTCCGACCTCCAGGTCGGAGACTGGGTGATCGCGGTCGGGAGTCCCTTCGGCTACGAGCAGACGGTGACCGCGGGCATTGTTTCGGCCACCAAGCGGGTGGTCCCGGAAACCCAGTCGTTCAGTGACTACATTCAGACCGACGCGGCCATCAACCCGGGCAACAGTGGAGGTCCTCTGGTCAACCTGAATGGTCAGATCGTCGGGATCAATACGTTCATCTCGACTCGGACGGGGCAGTTTGCCGGGATTGGTTTTGCGATCCCGTCGGCTGTTTTCGTGAACTCCTATAATCAGCTGATCAATGGCGGCAAGATCCAGCGCGGCTGGCTTGGCGTTTCCATGAACACCTTCCCCATGTCCCCGGAACTGGCGAAGTACTTCGGTGTCGTCGGCAAGGACAAGGAAGGCATCAAGGACGGCGACGGTGTCGTGATCACTCAGTTGATCGATGAAACCGGAGAGCCCAGTGACAGCGGGCCGGCAGCAAAGGCCGGGATCCGCCCCGAAGATGTGATCGTCAAGTTTGGTGGTCGTGAAATCGAAGGCCTTTGGGACTTGCGAACGGCTGTGGCGAATACGCCTCCCGGAAAGAAAGTCCCGGTTATCGTGGTGCGCCATGGTGAGATCGTCCAAACCCAGGTGGAGTTGGCTGAGCGCACTCTTGAAGCCCAGGCGCGGGCCGACAGCAAGGGCTATTCATTTGAGGAAGAACCGGCACCTGCCGAGAAGCCCAAGGAGATCGGGCTCGAGTTTCAGACCCTGACGGAGCGGGACGCCGAGGAACTGAAGCTTCCCGATGAGAAGGGTGTTCTGATTCTAGATGTGACCCCGGCCAGCCTGGCGGATGATGCCGGACTCCGTCCGCGCCTGGTCATCACCCACGTCAACGGCCAGCCGGTCATGACGGCGAAAGCCTTCAAGGACGCCGTGACGGCTGTTGCTTCCGGTTCGGGGGTCGTGCTTCGGGTTGTTGGAACCGCTCCTTCGGGTGCCGGTGTCCAGAAGTCGATTGCCTACACGTCGTTCGTGAAGCCTTGACCCGCTGGTCAGGCTGATATCAGGGCCCGTGATTCTTCGTTGGTTTCGCCCAACGGGGCGGAATCACGGGCTCTTTTCATTTCAATTTCCCGCAATTAGAATCGCATGAGTATGAACATCGGATTACCGCGAGAAGTCAAAGACAACGAGTATCGAGTGGGTTTGGTACCAGCCGGGGTACATAGCCTTTGTGGCGATGGGCACCAGGTCCTTGTGGAAAGAGGAGCGGGAGACGGTTCCGGTTTCAGCGACGAAGAGTATGTGGCAGCGGGTGCGGAGATCCTGGCGACTGCCGATGATGTATTTGAGCAGGCCGAACTGATCGTCAAGGTCAAAGAGCCGGTGGCTGAAGAGTACCACCGCCTCAGAGAAGGTCAGATCGTATTCGGCTATTTTCACCTGTCTCCACTGCCGGAGTTGACCCGTGTGCTGGTCGAGCGAAAGGTGATCGCGGTTGCCTATGAAACGATTACCGATCCTCGTGGGCACCTCCCGTTGTTGACTCCAATGAGCGAGATTGCGGGCCGGATGGCCACAATCGTGGGGACGTATTACTTGCAGAAGCCCCGCGGCGGCAGGGGAGTGCTGCTGGGGGGAGTGCCGGGTGTGCGTCCGGCCCTGGTCGTGGTACTCGGCGCCGGAATCGTTGGCCTCAACGCGACCAAGATGGCGATGGGGCTCGGAGCCCAGGTCAGCGTCCTCGACCTGGACGTGGAGAAGCTCCGATATATCGATGATCTCTATTTCGGCAGGGTGGAGACCGTGATGTCGAACCCCATGCATGTGGCTGAATCGCTCAAGTTAGCGGACCTGGTGATCGGAGGCGTTCTGATCCCGGGGGCGAATGCCCCCAAGATCGTGACTCGCGAAATGGTTTCCGGCATGAAGTCCGGTTCGGTCATTGTTGACGTGGCAGTTGACCAGGGAGGATGCTGCGAGACGACCCGGCCGACGACCCACAGTGATCCCGTTTATGAAGTGGATGGTGTCCTTCACTACTGTGTAACCAACATGCCGGGAGCCATGCCCCGGACATCGACCCGGGCCCTGACCAACGTAACCCTTCCGTATGCCCGCCGGATTGCCTCGATGGGGATCGACGAAGCGGCTCGACAAGACCGCCACCTGCTGAACGGGATCAACGTGTACCGGGGCAAAATCACATGCCGGCCGGTATCCGAGGCGCAGGGAGTGCCTTTTACTTCGGTTGAACATCTCTTTTAGGTGGCGAACAACGACGATGGCAGCGGCAACCTCTCTTGCGGCTGAGGGCAACTTCGTCCTGCAGGTGCGGTTTTGGGAGGAGTCCGGGTGGGCAAACAGATGGGTCTGAGAATTGATCCTCCCCGAGACGGGCACTGGAACATGGAGGAGGACCTCCGGCTGCTTTCCCTTGCCGAGGAGAGCGTGTCACGGATAACCGTGTGTCGCTTCTACCAGTGGGATCCGGCAGCGGTGTCGATTGGACGCCACCAGACGGTGGCGCGGGCCTTGGATCTGGGCTATTGCCAAAGTCGCGGAATCCCGTGGATTCGTCGTCCGACCGGGGGACGGGCTGTGTTCCACGGTGCCGAACTCACCTATGCGGTGGTTTCCAACGATCCAGAGTTGACCGGTCGTAGGATCGAGGAAACCTACCGACGGATCGCGAAGGCCCTCCAGTTGGGTCTCGAACTAGTCGGGGTGCCGGTCCAGCCTGCCCGTGCCGAGCTGGAGGAGTCGGTTCGGCTCCGCGGAGTGGTTCAAAAGCCGTGCTTTGCCTCGCCGTCCCGCTACGAGCTGCTGGTTGAGGGCCGCAAGGTTGCCGGGAGTGCGCAGAGGCGCCTGCGCAGGTCGGTTCTCCAGCATGGCTCGGTGCCGATCGAAATCGATTATCAGCAGATGGGGAGGGTACTGGGATACTCCCCTGCTATGCTGCAAAGCCGAATGATCTCGGTCGTTGAGGCGGCGGGGCGGCGGGTGGATTTTCCGGAACTGGCCGATGCCATGAAGCAAGGTTTCCGAACGGTCTTCAGTCTCTACCCAGGGGAGGATCGAGAAGCCACTAACCTGGCGAGAAAGGGAGCGTGAGATGACGTCTAGAGAACGACTTGAGGCGGCCCTGACACATCGCGAGTCGGACCGGGTTCCTCTGGACCTGGGGAGTTCCGCTGTTACCGGGATGCACGTGAGCACGGTGTATCACCTGAGACAGAGCCTTGGGCTCGATCAACCCGGGATTCCGGTCAAGGTCGTTGAACCGTACCAGATGCTTGGGGAGATAGCTCCTGATTTGGCCGACCGGCTAGGCGTGGATGTGGTGGGAGTCTGGCCGACCGCGAACATGTTCGGCTATCGAAACGAGAACTGGAAGCCGTGGACGACCTTTGACGGAACTCCGGTACTGGTTCCGGAGGGGTTCAATACGTCCGTCGAGGAAAATGGTGATCTGCTGGCCTATCCAGAGGGAGACTTGACTGCTCCGCCCAGCGGGCGCATGCCGGAGGGCGGGTACTACTTCGATACTATCGTCCGGCAACCGCCGATCGATGAAGAGGCCCTCGATATCGAAGAGAACCTGGAGGAATTCGGGCCAATCTCCGACCAGGAACTGGAACATTTCTCGCGCGAAGTCGATCGTATCTGGACCGAAAGCGACAAGGGGATCCTGGTCAACTTCGGGGGAACTGCTTTTGGGGACATCGCTCTCGTGCCCGGGCCCTGGATGAAGAACCCGAGGGGTATTCGAGACATGACTGAGTGGTACATGAGCCTGGCGATTCGCCGGGATTACGTCCGGGAGGTCTTTCGGCGCCAGGCTGAAATCGCATTGGAAAATCTCAGACGCGCCCACGAAGCGGTAGGCAACCGTCCGGCGGTGATCTTCATGTCGGGAACCGATTTTGGGACTCAGTTGGGCCCGTTCCTGTCGCCTCGGGACTACTGCGATCTCTATCTGCCCTTTCAGCGGAAGTTGAATGACTGGGTTCACGAGCACACGACCTGGAAGACGTTCATCCATTCGTGCGGGTCGGTGAGACAACTGATCCCTCACTTTATCGAGGCCGGATTCGACATTCTGAACCCGGTTCAATGCAGTGCCGCCAACATGGATGCCGGAGAACTGAAGCGGGACTTCGGGGACCAGGTTACCTTCTGGGGCGGTGCTGTGGATACCCAGAAGACGCTGCCGTTTGGGACTCCGGAAGAGGTGCGCGACGAAGTCGGCAGCCGGATGAGGATCTTCGGGCCTGGTGGCGGATTCGTATTCAACACGATCCACAACGTGCAACCCCGGGTCCCTCCCGAAAACGTTCTTGCGCTTTACGAGACCTTTGCCGAGATGGCCGCCTACCCGATGGCTTGAGGGCTATCCGTAACGGCCCTCGATGTAGTCCGCCGTCTGACGCTGGGCCGGAACGACGAACATCTGTTCGGTCGGCGCGTGCTCGATCATCTTCCCCATGAGCATGAAGATGCACTCGTCACTGGCGCGCCGGGCCTGGGCCATGTTGTGGGTCACGATGACGATGGTGTATTCGCCGCGGAGTGACCAGAGCAGTTCCTCCACCGCCTCGGTTGCCCGCGGATCCAACGCCGAACAGGGTTCGTCCATGAGGACAATTGAAGGTTTAACCGGAAGCAGTCGAGCGATGCAGAGCTTCTGCTGTTGCTCCAGCGAAAGTTCGGTCGCCTTGCTGTCGAGCCTGTCCTTCACGGCATCCCAAAGGACCACTTCCCGCAATGATTTCTCCAACAGTTCCTCTTCCAGAACCCGGTTGGAGCGTTTCTCCGAGTGCACTCGGTATCCAAACAGGACGTTGTCGCGAATCGACAGCGGCAACGGATTGGGCCGCTGGAAGACCATCCCGACCAGCTTTCGGACCTGGACCAGTTCAACCGAGGGCTGGTAGATGTCATGGCCCATGACCTCGATCTTGCCGGTCGTCCGAACGTAGCCCAGTCGCTCGTTGATCCTGTTGATACTTCGCAGAAGCGTAGTCTTCCCGCACCCCGAAGGCCCGATGAGGGCGGTGATCAGGCCCTGTTTCACAGTCAGATCGATGTCGATCAGGGCCTGAAACGTTCCGTACCAGAGATTCAGCTTCTCGGTCTGGATTGCTGCCTGACTATCCAAAGCGGCCCTCCAGGTAGTCTTTGGTGCGTTGGTCCTGGACCACTCCTTCGAACAGGTCCGCGGTGCTGCCGATCTCGACGCACTCACCGTCGAGAAAGAAGGCGGTCCGGTCGGCGAGGCGGCGGGCCTGCTGAACCAGGTTGGTCACCAGGATTACCGTGATCTCTTCCCGCAGTTCCTTCAGAACGTCTTCAATTCGCATCGTTGTCACCGGGTCGACTGCGATGGAGAATTCGTCCAGCAGGAGGAGATCGGGATCCTGCGACAGTGCCCGGGCGATGGTGAGTCGTTGTTGCTGGCCACCCGAAAGAAGGCTTCCCAGAGAGTTCAGGCGGTCCTTGACTTCGTCCCAGAGAGCCGCCCGTTTCAGGCAGCGTTCGACCAGTTCGTCCAGAACCCGCCTGTCGCGGACGCCGGAAAGGCGAGGAGCCAGAGCAACATTGTTGTAGACGCTGAGGGGAAGACCTACCGGGAGTGGGAACACCACGCCAATTCGACGCCGGAGGCTGTAGACATTCTTCCACTTTCGAACGTCGGTTCCGTCGAACACGACCGAACCGGTGACCTTCATGTGGGGTTCGAACTCGTCCATGCGATTGAGCGTCCGCAGGAAGGAGGTCTTCCCTGCGTTGGCCGGTCCGATGATCCCGAAGATCTCCTGGTCGTATACATCCAGGGTGACGTTGCGAAGGGCGGGTTTGTCTCCGTAGGAGACGGAGAGGTCCCGGACCTGGAGTTTTGCCGGCGAGGAACTGGAGGAATCTACCACTTCTTCTTCCCCCGCAGGTAAACGCGAAACGCGATGGAGAGGGCATTCATGGCCAGCACGATTCCGATCAGAACCAGTGCCACTCCGTAGGAAGTTTCTTCCGGTACTCCGGGAACCTGGGTCGAGATGACAAAGAGGTGGAGTGAGAGTGCCATCGTCTCGTCAAAGATGCTCTGGGGCAGGAAAGGAAGAAAGAAGGCTGCGCCGGTGAACATGATGGGAGCGGTTTCTCCCGCCGTCCGCGAGACTTCCAGGATGATACCGGTCAGGATGCCGCTGACCGAGTTGGGCAGCACCACCGTCCGGATCGTCTGCCACCGTGTCGCACCCATGTTCCAGCAGGCCTCCCTAAAGGCCCTCGGTACCGATTGCAGCGCCTCCCGGGTAGAGACGATCACGACGGGGAGTGTCATCACCGCAAGCGTGAGGCTCGCGGCGATAATGCTGGTTCCGAACCCGAAGAAGATCACGAAAGCCCCAAAACCGAAGAGGGCATGAACGATCGACGGAACGCCGGCCAGGTTGATGACGGCCAGGTTGATGATCCGGGTCAACCAGTTATCGGGCGCGTACTCGCTCAGGTAGAGGGCTGCGGCCACTCCGATTGGTACCGAGACGAGCAGGGCAACGCTGACCAGCCAGACCGTTCCAATCAGGGCCGGGAAGATTCCTCCGGCAGTCATGCCCTGGGTGGGTTCGGTGAACAGGAACTCAAGGGAAATCCTTGGCCCTCCCTTGTAGACCAGCACACCGAGGATGATCAGAACGGGCAAGATCAGGAGGAGCGTCATGATCAGAAAGAGCATTCGGAACAGACGCTCATTCTTCCGGTTGCGCTCGTTGAGACTGCTTGCCTGGAACATCGGTTACCTCTTGCGGATCCCGCGGAGGACGAGATCCGCCGTCAGGTTAATCGCGAAAGTCACGATGAACAAAAGGATTCCGAGTGTGAACAGGGCGCGATAGTGATCGGATCCGACCGGCGCTTCACCCAGTTCCGCCGCGATTGTGGCGGTCAGCGCTCGGACTGAATCGAAGATGCTGGTCGGTATATGAATCGAGTGCCCGCTGGCCATGAGAACGGCCATGGTCTCCCCAAAACCTCGGCCGACGCCAAGGAGCACCGCGGCAACCAGTCCGTTCTTTGCCGCCGGCAGGATCACTTTGTAAATGATCTGCCAACGCGTTGCCCCGAGTGCTTCCGCCGCCTCCCGGTAGGTGTCAGGGACCGCCTTGAGGGCATCTTCCGCGATTGTGGTCATGATCGGGGCGGCCATCAGCCCGAGGATCAGCCCCGCGTTGAGAATGTTGAGCCCGACCGGCACGTTGAACAGCTCGATTATGAGTGGGTTCATGATGCTCAGGCCGATGAATCCCCAGACCACGGAAGGGATTGCGGCCAGCAGTTCGACCAGGATCTTTAACGCTTCCCTGAGTCGGCCCCTGGCGAATTCTGCTATGAAGAT
This sequence comes from uncultured Acidobacteriota bacterium, assembly GCA_963777605.1. Taxonomy (GTDB): domain Bacteria; phylum Acidobacteriota; class UBA6911; order RPQK01; family JAPXNP01; genus CAVZRV01. The sequence continues at coordinate 694,742 of CAVZRV010000007.1, read as the reverse complement.
GGCAGCTCCCAGCGAAAAGGGAACCGAAATCACCATTGCCAGGCCGGTCACACTGGCGGTTCCGAGGATCAGTGCCAGCGCACCGTAGGTAGGGTTGTGCTGAGAGGTCGGGCGCCACCGCGGCGAAGTGAAGAATTCCAAAAAGTCCATCCGGTGCAGGATGAACCCGATACCCTCCATGGTGATGAAGACAAAGATACCGATGACGAAAACGATTCCCGAGATGCCGCCGAGGAACACCAGCACCTGGACGAGTTTGTCCACGTACCAGGCAAGGTTTCTTCCGTCTCCAATTTGTCTTGTTTGTCGTGCGCTGGATGCTGTGTTGACTGCCATAAACGGAAAGCCGTTTCTACAACGAGCCGACGGTGCTCGGACGACCTTTTAACCCGTCACCAGGACACGATTTAGTTGCAATTAACCTGGCGGATCGGAGCGTATCCCTTTTCCATGATGATGCACTGGCCTGCATCACTGAGGATCCAGTCCATGTACTCCTTGACCGCTCCCTGGGGTTCGCCGCTCGTGTACATCATCAAAGGACGAGCGATGGGGTAGGTTCCATCGCTCGCGGTCTGCTCTGACGGCTCGACACAGGGGCTGCCCTGCTTCTTTTGAAACGCAGGGCATTTTCACTTCCGGAGTCGAGTAGGCCAGTCCACTGTAGCCGATGGCACAAGGTGTCTTGGCGACCAGATCGACAACATCCTTGGACCCGTGCATGTCCCGCGAACCCAGTTTGTAATCCCGGGAATCGCCCAGGATCGATTCCTTGAAGTAGACGTAGGTCCCGGAATTGTTCTGCCGGCTCACCCGGACGATTTCACTACTGCTGCAACCGGGAACCTCCACCCCGAGATCGCTCCAGTTGTCGGCGCCCCCCCCCTCTCCGTAGATGTCGGCCAGTTGCTGAAAAGTGAAGGACGAGATCGGGTTGTTGGGGTTGAGATAGACGGCCAGCGCGTCGTAGCCGACAATGAATTTCTTGGGGTCGTGACCATTCTTGCGCGCCATCTCGATTTCGCTCTCGCTCATTTCGCGGCTGGCGTTGGCAATATCGACCGTTCCGTTGATCATCGCCGAAATGCCGGTCCCCGAACCACCTCCGGTTACCGCGACCGCCACGTTCGGATTAACTCCGCGGTATGCTTCGGCCCAAGCCTGAGCGACGTTCACCAGAGTGTCGGACCCCTTGTTTTGAATCACCACCCGATTCGCGTGTTCGGAACGGGAACAGGCGGAGACAATCAGAGCTAGAGCAAGCAAGATCAGTTTTCTTTTCATATAAATTACCCCTGCATACAAAGGACACAACCCGACCTTCGATTGCCGAAGGCGACAGCAGCATACCCTAATGATCAGCCGGCTCGCGGGTCTCCGGAAGGGGCCCGGAAATGCCGATTTTCATTAGAAATCAGCGGAAACCTTGGTGGAACGGCCTTCCTCGGACCGGAGTTTCATTGCCGGCCCAACGGTGCAGGCAGAAAATGTTACAGAAATGTGACAATTCGGAAGAATCGCGCGCTTACTGGCGCTTACGCAGGCGGGCTTCGATGCGGCCGTCAATCCAGGCATCGAGGAGGCTCTTCACGAGCTCGGAACGGTGGGTGCCGAGCAGGCGGGCTTCCATCAGTTGCGCCACTCTTCTCCAGTAATACCGTTCCAGCCATAGAACGATGCAAATCACGACCAGGAAGAGAATGATGTATCGCATGGTCTCCAATTCACTGGTTTCGGCAACCGGGGACGGCGCGGCCGTCTAGCGGGAAGTCTTCGAAAATTGGCCGACCCGATTTGATTGCCACAGTGCTAAGATTCGCGGGTGACCAGAACCTCCATTTTTATCTTCACACTGGTGACCTGCCTGATGTCGAGCATTCCGGGAGCAGCACCGCTCGCTGACTCGCAGGCAAAAGCCGAACTGGAACGAATCCTCACGCAAAACATCATACCGTTTTGGTTCCCGGGATGTATCGATCGGGAGACGGGAGGTTTTCGTCTCAACCACGACAAGAATGGGCAATGGCTGGGGCCCGGTCCAAAGGCCCTCGTGACCCAGAGCCGGACGGTCTGGTTCTTCGCCCGCCTGGCGAACTCGCCTTACGGCAGGCCGGAACATGTCGAAGCGGCCTTGCACGGCTTTCGATTTCTGGCCGACAAGATGTGGGACCCCGAGTACGGGGGCTTCTTCTGGATGGTGGACGAGAGAGGAGAGAAGCCCGTTATGGAGAAGAAGCATATCTACGGCCAGTCGTTCGCACTTTATGCTCTCTCCGAACTGTACCGGGCCGCGCCCCGAGCGGATGTTCTCGACCTCGCCCGCAAGACGTTTCAGGTGCTCGAGACTCATGCCTATGATCCTGCATTTGGTGGCTACAGGGAGTCATTCGAACGGGACTGGACACCGATCGACGATTCGGAGAGGAGCTACCTGGGAACGCCGAATCGCGTCAAGTCGATGAATTCGCACCTTCACCTGATGGAGGCATTGGCCTCGTACTACCGGGTCACCCGCGACGTGCTGGTGCGGGAGCGACTGCTCGAGTTGATCACGATCGAGACCAGCGCCGTGGTGCGCAAGCGGGTGGGAGCCTGTTCTGACCAACACGAGCGAGACTGGAGACCGTTGACCGGACCCGCCCGGGAGGTTGCGTCGTACGGGCACGACCTGGAGAATGTCTGGCTCCTGATGGATGCTTGTGACAGCGTGGCTCTTCCGGACGGCCCGTTCCTCGACCTGTACAGAACGTTGTTCGACTACTCGACCGAATACGGCCTCGACCCGGAACAGGGCGGGTTTTTCTATGTGGGTCCGTTCAACCAGCCGGCCGAGAACCGGGAGAAGTCATGGTGGGTCCAGGCAGAAGTCATGGTCGGATCGCTGCGCATGTTCCTCAGAACCGGCGACGAGAAATACAGGAACCTGTTTGCCGCCATGTTGAACTGGATTGTCAGTCGCCAGGTTGACTGGGAGAACGGGGATTGGTTCGCCACTGTGGAACCGGACGGCTCAACCAGCGGCCTCAAAGCGGGACCCTGGAAAAGCCCCTACCACAACGGCCGTGCCGTGCTCGAGTGCCTCCGGTTGTTGTCCACCCCGGGGGAAGAGTGAGTCCGGCGGGCTGAATTCGGGGCGCTCCAAGCTCAGAATGCGCTCGCTGCGACGTTGAATGTCGGAAGAACGTCCGAATCCCCAAAATCTGCGAACATCCCGGAACCTCGGAACCCCACTCGCAATCAACAATCAAAAGCGGAAGATCGTAGATGTGTCAGATTCCCTTGGAATCGAATCGCACCTCGCGCGTGTCTCTCTCCTGGCCTGTTGCAGCGGCGATCTCGGCATAGAGCTCCGGCCGGCGGGTGACCACCCAGCGCCTGCCGGTGCAGTGGTCGAGAAGCGATGCGTCCAGGTCGGCGACCACCATCTGATCCTCCGCCTTCCAGGTTTCCGCCAGAATCCTCCCGTAGGGATCGAAAATCGTGGCGTTTCCCGTGCGGATCTCATCGTCGTCAACACCGACTCCGTTACTGAAGATCACGAACATCCCGTTGTCGTGCGCTCTCGAAGGAAGCCAGCGCATCAGCCATCCGCGCCCCTTGGGCCCACGCAGTTCTTCCTCGATTGCCTCGGAGTTGGCGCCCCGTCTGTCCCACAGGCTGCGCTCAATGATCCCCATCGTGTGCGGGTTGGTTGAGCGGCAACCACCGGTCTGATGGGGAGCCAGCAGAAGATCGGCTCCGCGCAAGGCACAGATGCGGACGTTTTCGACGATATTGCAGTCGTAGCAAATCAGAACTGCCATTCGCCATCCCCAAGGGCTGTCGAAGACGGTGAACGAGTCGCCCGAATCAATATGAGGGCTGACGAAGGCGTGGAGCTTTCGGTGGGCCTGGATCGACCCGTCGGGGGAGGCGACCAGATAGGTATTGTAAAGGCGTCCGTCTGGAGCCCGTTCAACCAGCCCGACACCGATCATCATCGAGCAGTCCCGCGAGAGTGCGAGCAGTCGTTCCGCGGAGGGGCCGTTTTCAATCGGCTCAGCAAGGCTGGCGATTGCCTCGCGATCCAGGTTTCTGAGGAACCAGTATCCCGTCAGGCAACATTCGGGGAAAGTGAGGACTCGGACCCCGAGGCCCGCCGCCATGGAGGTGAAAACCTCCACCTTTTTCCAGTTGGATTCTTTGTCCCCGGCTTTGTGTTCCATTTGAATGGATGCGACGCGAAGGTTTTGCATGGTTGTCAATAATAGCCTGATTTCTTGTGGATTTGTCGTTTTGGATTGAAAAGAGGCCGGTTATGGTCCGCTGGATACGGAAGAATGCAAACGAGCGGGGACTTCCTTCGTGTGACAGTCCGAACACTTGACGAAGTGAATGTCGTGCGGGCTCGTCGGGGACCGAAAGGTCGTATCCATCGTTTCCACCTCCAGGCCGCAATTGGAGAGCCGGGGATGGCAGGTTTTGCACGACGCCCGCGCGTCTTGCGAGTGGGGCCGGTGGCAGCCCTGGCAGCTGATCCCCTCGTGCACTCCGATCGGGGTGCGGTCATCGCCCGATGCCACCTGGAAGTCGGCCTGTGGCGCATGGCACTGGTAGCAGAGATTCTGTCGGGGGTCGGGACTCACTTTCACGAGTCGATTGCCCTCCTTCATTGCCGGGGCGGCAAGTTCCGTTTTTGATCGATAGATGCGCTCACTCCTGTCGAAAAACGCCAGCGAGTAGACTTCGCTCCTGCTTTGCCGGGAGAACAGTTCAGGATGGGCGTAGTCCGGAGACCGGGAGGGTTCTCCGCGTCGGTGCATTTGATGACAGGCGAGGCAGGGTATGGCAGGGCGCGAACCCATCCCGCTTTGAACCATCGACCAGGGTCCTGTGTTGGAAATGGGGGAGACGATCGTCGATATGCTTCCGCCCTCGTAGAACATGGCATGGCAACGAAGGCAGTCGTCGTTTAACCGGGTTGCCGTGTTCTGTTTCGGGTTGAGAAACACGTCGGCATAAGCCATGGAGTGTCCACCTGCCTTCCAATCCGCGTAGGCGGCCTGGTGGCACCCGGCGCAGCGCTCGACGACAGTATCGACGTGCTCGTCCTTCAGTCTGACCCTTTCCGGGATCCGGCCGCTCAGCTGAAGGTAGAGCCGTCTCCAGTGAGTTTCGATTTCACCAGGGTTGAGCGTCAGGGCGCTGCCGTGGCAGCGGGTGCAGCTGATTTCGCGATGCGAGGACACTCTCCACTGATCGACAGCGGACTGGATGACATGGCACCGCCCACACATTTCCCCGGAATAGGCAGAGCCGAGGTAATAGCCGGCGTTGGCGGCCAGTGCGACTGATAGCAACCCGCCGAGCCCAAGGACCCAGGGCCAGCGGCGCCTCTTCCTGGATTTCCCGGAACTTTCAGCAGATTGATCAACCTCGGAGGGTTCCTCAGGCATTCTTAACCCGTCCCAGAATCTGGGGATAGTCGAGTCCGATCATCTGGTAGGAGACGTAGTCGCGGTTACCGCCGTGCCGAGGTGTGCCGTAATACCCTTGCATGCAGTGGTCGAGGAGCAGGCTGAAAAACGAAGCGGCGGATTCTTCCTTCCAAATGCCATCAGGAACGTCATCCTGCTCGATGGCCTCCAGGATTTGTTGCTGATCGTCCCTCGAAAGATCAACGAACAATGAGCCCGTGATTTCCCTACTGGAACGTTCGATTGCTGCCAGTCCGGCACGGTAGCGTTCCTGGAGCGGGCGGTAGTAGCTGACCAGTTGACGATCGATGTAGTGGGCAACACCGGCCCAGCGACCTCCTGGATCCTGATCGGGAGGAACGATCTGGTCTGCGAGGCCTTCCACGAGAGCGCCCTCCGCACTACTGAAAAAGCGCCACGGCGAAGCGGAGCCGGGCCCCGCACAGGAAAAGAGCAGCAGCCCTGAAATTGATCCGCCGGCGGCAATCAGGAGGAAATCTCGCCGGTGGAAGCCTCCTCCCGGCCGATCGTTCAGTGGAGGGTAAGGGTCTGCCGGTTCCCGACACTGCAAGTCTGCGGGATTCCGAGCCTCGGACCTTGTTTCAGCCCCACCCGACTGTGCAACCCGCAATCTATGTGGCACGTCCACGCTCCCCGAATTGATGGTACGGGTCAGCCTTCAAGGAAACAAGGCAATCATTCGCGAAATGGTATGTCGTCGATTCCCACTCCGAGGGCCTGCCGGCATACTGCATCGAGCCTCTTCCGGTCGCCGGTGAGGTGAATCGTTCGGTGGATGTGGGTGATGGAAGTGCCGGGCTCAAGGGGGGCCGCCGGAGAAGAGGTCTCCAGTTCGTAAAATGGGCCCATCGGGGCAACTCCAGGTGCTGGCGGACCATCGTTGTAGCTATTGATCACGTCGCCGGAATAAGGCTCAGTCTGAATCTCCCACATCGAGTTGACGAACTCCGATTCAGAAGGCGCCACATTGTACGAGACCAGGGTCAACACGTCCCGTTCACCGTCCCAGCTGCCGAGCAGCGAAGTGGCATGTTTGGGCGAGAGCCCGATCTTGCTTCGGTATTCTCCATCCGCCTTGAAGAAAATGGTCCGGTCGGTAATCTTCAGACGATCCGGGGGAACGGTCCCGAAATAGCTGTCATTGACAATCTTCTCATCTGCCGTGCCGTTCGGATCGGAGCGGTAGGGAATGATCACGGTGGTGCGGGGAGAGGGAACGTACATGCCCAGAATCCAGATCGAAAGCACTCCGGTCTCTTTTTCCCAGGGGCGATCTCCTTCGTTGATGAGGTGATTTTCAGATTCGAAGGCCACCACGTCGAGGCCGTCCAGGTCCAGTTTCAGATCAGTTGAGACCTGGGAAGCCGGGAGCAGGCGGATCTTGCGGTTGATCTGCAGGGCAAACACTGCTCCGGAATAATTCGAGATTTCAACGTGTCGGGTGAACGCGACTTCGCGGTCGGACGTGCTGACAGTCTCAAACGGTTCCGAGTCCAGGAAGGCGGGAGTCTGCCAGTGCTCGAGGTCGAACGGGTCACCTGCCTTGAAGAAGATGGAGAATTGTCCCCCTTCGGGGCCCAGCCAGATGCGATCTTCGCCCCCGAACGCATTGATGTGCGGCTTCAGCTCTCCGGACCGGATCAGGTCGTAGTTGACCCATCCAAAGCTCGTCCCGCTTTCTCCTCCGTTGGTGCTCGTGACCACCCTCCCTTGCCAGGCTGGCACGACAGCCAGTTGTGAAGGGCCATCCCGAAGTACGATCGCCTCGACGTGATCCTTCAGAAAGGACAGGTCGTATCCGAATGTGCTTTCGGCCGGCGTCGCCGGAGCGTGAACGGTCCGGCACGATGAACTCCATGCCGCCAGGGTCGCCACCAAAAAAATCGAAAGAATGATCCGGTAGATGCGCTCGCTTGTGGCGCGATGTTCCATCTGCTTCTCCTGGTGTCTATTGTGGCGCAGATGTCCTAAAGAAGAAATGCCCGAGTGTGCGGGGCGCTTCCTGCCGTGCAGGGTTCTGTGTTCAGCGTGAAATCGTCCAAGGGGAGATTCAGAAAATGAGTCTCTGTAAACTGGTAGCTTCGTGGGATGGCGAGTGCACAGATGAAGGTAAGGGCCGCGGCAAACCAGTTTCCTGTCCTTTTGGGAGGTATCCCTGAAGAGCGAGAGGGGCTCGTTCGGGAACAGGCCAAGAGGCTCCGACGAGTTGTGGAATCATCCGCCCGGCGGGTTCCTTATTATCGGCGGCTGTTCGCGGAAGCGGGCATCACTAGTGCCCAGATTCAGAGCGTGGAAGACCTGCGCCGGCTCCCGCCAACCTCGAAGCGTCAATTGCTGGAACTCCTGCGGTCGGAAATCGTTGCCGAAGGCGTGAATGTCGAGTGTTTGATCTGTCGGCGAACCTCGGGATCCTCGGGAGAGCCATTCTCCGTTCTGACGACCTGGACCGAGGACCGAGTGCTCGCCATCCGCCGGATGAGACCACTCTTTGGCTGGGGCTGGCGTCCCTGGGAAGCCCTTGCGCGAATCAAAATCCAAAATGCCGACACCCGGCCCCCAGCCTTTGTCGGCCTTCTCAAACGCGCCGGGCTACTCAAACTGGCCCAGATCGATTCACTGGCACCCGTGGACCGGGTACTCGAGGAACTCGAGGCATTGAGGCCCCATGTCATTACGGGGTATCCGGCGGTGCTTGCCACGCTGGCACTGTCGGCCGGGAAGCGATTCGCTGGACAACTTCCCCTCCGCTTTCTCGTGGCCGGCGGCTCGACCATGACGGAATTGATGAAAGCTCAAATCGAAGAAGGGTTTGGTGCCCCCGTCAAGGAGATCTACGCGAGTCATGAATTCAATCTGATCGCGTCGCAGTGCCCGGTTTCGGAGTGGCTTCACGTGGCTGACGACTCAGTGGTCGTTGAAGTGGTGGACGGCAATCGGCCGGTGCAGCCCGGCGAAATCGGCGATGTTCTGGTGACCGGCTTGCTGTCGTTCGCGCAGCCTTTCATCAGATACCGCCTCGATGACCGCGTTGAACTGGGCCCGACCCCGTGTCCTTGCGGGGCCCCCTATTCGACACTTCGGCGAGTCGTAGGGAGGCTCCAGGATTGGATAGTGCTGAAAGACGGCACCTTGAGAAACCCGGATTGGCTGTTTTCGAGACTGGCCGCCCAGGGTATCTGGATTCGCCAGTTCCAATTGGTCCAGCCCAACACCGAGGACCTCGTCCTGGGAATCGTACCGCTGCGCGCGCCGACGTCGGAGGAACGGTCTGCGGCAGAGCGACTGCTGGCGGAGTTTTCCGAGGGGCAACTTCTGGGACGCGTGGAACTGCACGAACAACTGCCCACCGATCCAAACGGCAAGTTCCGTGTCTCCAAATCCAGGGTGCAGCCCTTCTATCGCTAAAGCGGGGATGAACCTCCCCGCGACAAGGGTCGTCTCCCGGCCTTTTCCCGCGGTGCCGGGCACGCGCCTTGACCGCCTGAGAGCGGCGTTGTTAAATCCTCTTCGTGTACAGATTGAAGGAACTGGCCGCCCATGTCGGCGGAGAGGTTGTGGGGGACGGTGATGTCCGGATCGACGGAGTGGCGCCCTTTGAGTCTGCCAGCGAGGGGGCCATTACCTTCGCGGCGAGCGCGCACCTCCTCGAACAAATCGAGAGCAGTGCCGCCTCGGCGATCATTGTGCCCCCCGGAGACTATGGGTCGTCAAAATCGCTATTGGTCGCTCCCCACCCCAAGGTTGCATTTGCGAGGATCCTGGCCCTGTTCACAACGGAACCCTTCAAGGCAACAGGCATCTCGGAACTGGCCTCGATCGGCCGCGACTGTGAGATCGCCGAAGCCGTATCTATCGAGCCGTTTGTGAGAGTTGCAGACGGCGTGTCGATCGGAAGTGAAGTGACCCTGCATTCCGGCGTGTCGATTGGAGAGGGTTGTGTCATTGGGAATGGGTGCACCCTCCATCCGAACGTGGTTCTCTACCCGGAAGTGAAGCTGGGATTACGGGTCATCATTCACTCGGGAACGGTATTGGGATCCGACGGGTTTGGCTATGTGTTCGATCACGATCGCCAGTTGAAGATTCCCCAGACCGGCGGGGTGGAAATCGGGAATGACGTGGAAATTGGCGCTAACTGCGCGATCGATCGAGCCACCTTCGGGGCGACAGTCGTGGAGGACCACGTCAAGATCGACAACCTGGTCCACATAGCCCACAACTGCCGGATCGGTGCGAATACGGTGATTGTCGGGTGCTGTGGCATCTCCGGCTCGGTCGAGATCGGCCGCAACTGCATTCTGGCGGGCCAGGTCGGCATAGCCGACCACATCCGGGTCGGGGACAACGTGAAGATCCTGGCCCGGGCGGCAGTGTTCAAGGACGTTCCCTCAAACTCGGTGATCTCGGGGACGCCGGCCCGCGATCACCGTGAGGAACTGCGTGCCCAGGCCGCATTGAGGAGGCTACCGGAACTCAGACGGCGACTCCTTTCGCGGATTGACGACGAAGCGGAGAGTTGAGGAAACAGACATGAGATACCGAAGAGTATTCTGGATTTCGCTTGCGCTGATACTTCTGGTCGGAACCGGTCTCTACGGGCAGGGCCAGCGACATCGAAACCGCCACGGCTCTCAGGGGGGTGGGGGAAGGCACGGGCAGGAGGGAATCGAGACGGATCGCGAGCTGTTTCACTTTCTGCTCGACCACCGGGATCAGATCACGCGGGAAGTCCGCAGGCTCGACAACGGGATTGAATCGGTCACCGAGTCGAACGACCCGGCGCTGGTGGGCAAGTTGAGAGAGCATGTCGAGTCGATGCACGAGCGCCTTCTGGACGGCAGAGGCGTTCATCGCCGGGATCCCCTGTTCGCCGCCATCTTTGACCATGCCAAGGAGATCCAACTCAAGATTGAGCCTAGCGAGAAGGGACTCCGGGTCACTGAGACTTCAGCCAATCCGGAAGTGGTCAAGCTGATCCAACAGCATGCCGAGACCGTGAGCCTGTTCCTGAAGAATGGCACGGAGGAGGTCCGCCGAAACCATCCTCCCGAAACCGCGACCAAACCAGCTGAGGGGAGTTGAGTGGGGCGTTTGGGTCCGGGTTTCGAGCAGGAAGCGGGACTGAGATGCCGCCGCGAAAACGCAGCGGTTGACAAGAAGGAAGGAGAAGACAGGAGGCCGGAGACTCTGAACGTGGAACTTTGAACCCGGAACCCGTAACCCTCCCGACCCGGAACCCCGGAACCTCCAGCACGGGTGCTATACTGCTTTGAGGCTGAACGTGCTGGAGTTTTTTCCCGATGAAATCTCGTTTGTTGCTGGTATTTTTGCTGACTGGCGGGGTTGCTTTGTCTGCCAACGACAAGGTTCCCGTTGACCCGATACAGTTCCGAAACGTGGCCTCGAGTGCCGGTATCAAGTTCCTTCTGGACAACGCGATGTCCGAAGAACGGCACATGATCGAAACCATGCCTGGCGGGGTCGCAACCCTCGACTTCAACAACGACGGGCTCCTGGATATTTACTTCACCAACGGTGCGGTTACGCCTTCGATGAAGAAGGAAGATCCCCGGTTTTACAACCGTCTCTATCGCAACGACGGGAACATGAAATTCACGGATGTTACCGAGCAGGCCGGGGTGATCGGTGACGGATACTCGATGGGGGTAGCGGTAGCGGATTACGACAACGATGGGAACATAGACATTTTCGTTGCCGGTGTCTATCGCAACATTCTCTTCCACAACCTTGGAGACGGAACCTTCAAAGAGGTGACGACAGAGGCGGGAATCACCAGCGACCTCTGGTCGGTCGCGGCCGGTTGGTTCGACTACGACGCCGACGGGCTGCTCGATCTCTTCGTGGTCAATTACGTGGAGTGGACCCTGAACTGGAAGCGCTTCTGCGGAGATCCCACGGGGAAAATCCGCGTTTATTGTCATCCCAAGTATTTCGAAGGACTGCCTAACACCCTCTACCACAACCGGGGAGATGGGACCTTTGAGAATGTGACCGAGAAATCGGGTATCGGACAATTTGTGAGTCGCGGAATGAGCGTCGCTTTCGGGGACTTCAACGAAGACGGTCACATCGACGCTTTCGTCACCAACGACAAACTGCCCAATTTCCTTTTCCAGAACAACGGCGACGGTACCTTCGATGAAGTTGCGCTTCTGAGCGGGGTGGCTCTGAGGGAGCATGGGCGACCGGTCTCGAGCATGGGAGCGGCATTCCGGGACTATGACAACGACAAGCTTCCCGATCTCTGGGTGACAGCGCTTGACTGGGAGACTTTTCCTCTCTTCCACAACGAGGGAGGAGGCTTGTTCGAGGATCGAACATACCCGACCGGAGTGGCCCAGGCCACGATCAAGCGCAGTGCGTGGAGCCTGGGTATGTTCGATTTCAACAACGACGGCTGGAAGGACTTCTTCAGCGCCAACGCTCATGCCAACAATCGGATCGAACTTTGGGAATCGACTGATTACAGGCAGGCCAATACGATCCTGGCCAACATGAAGAACGGGACCTTTACCGACGTATCAGAACAGGTCGGTCCCGACTTCCAGGTCCCCAGGGCTCACCGGGGAAGTGCCTGCGGAGACTTCAACAACGACGGCAAGATCGACATCGTGGTGACCGCAATCCAGGATGAGACCGAGTTGTGGGAGAACGTCAGCCCGGAAGACAACAACTGGGTGATCTTCAAGCTCGAAGGCACCAAAAGCAACCGGGACGGGATCGGGACAAGAATCCTGCTGGCGGACCAGTCGAACTCAATGACGACTTCGGTTGGGTACGCTTCGTCCAGCTACTCCGGAGTCCACTTCGGACTCGGCAAACGAACCAAGCTCGACCGCGTCGAACTCCACTGGCCGAGCGGCATTGTCCAGGTCCTGACCGACGTTGATGTAAATAGGGTCGTTCAGGTCAAAGAGCCGGTGGAGTAGAATCCTGGTTTCGCTTTGAAGCCGGGCAGGTCGAACGGAATCGAGAGCATCCGGTGTGGTGCTCGACGAAGACCCCGTCACGGAAGCGGCCAGGATTCAATCAGTTGCATCGTATCAGGCGTGCTGTAAGAGGACGGTCCAACTGCATGCCAAGGGAGAGGCAACGGAAGCTTTCGCTTCCTGCCCCGGCCGGGGTCGTTCCCGGGTGGGCAAAAGCGGAAGCTATCGCTTCCGGCACCCCAAATTGGCGTGCCGGCTGATCCGAACCGTTGAACTCTGAACGAGGAACCGGGACACTACCCAAAACCCGAGACCCGTACAATTCCTACTGTGTCCTGTGTCCTGTGTCCTGTGTCCTGTGTCCTGTGTCCTGTGTCCTGTGTCCTGTGTCCTGTGTCCTGTCTCCTGTCTCCTGTCTCCTGTCTCCGCTCACTTCTCGAGATTCGCCCGGAGCGTCGCAAGGTCCCGATCGATGGCCGGAAGCAGGTCATTGCGGCCGTACTTCTCCGCCAGCGCACGGGCTTCTTCGGCGACTTTGAGGGCCTCATCCAATCGCCCCTCGCGGACGCGTGCGGTTGCCAGGGCGTAAAGGTAAAGAGGCGTCTGGTCGTCCTCGGGACTCCGAATCTTCTCGAGCTCGGCAGCTCCCTCACCCGGCTGATTGCGCGCAATCAGGATCCGGGCCAGGTTGAAGTGGGCCAGCCGGAGATCGGGGTTGGACTCAATGGCCTCCCGGTACTGCCGTTCTGCCTCCGCCAGATCGCCCTTGAGTTCCTCGATACGACCGAGGTTGATCCGGGCGGACGCATCCAGTGGGTTGATCTGGAGGGCTTTGAGGAGGACATCATAGGCCTCGACCGGGCGGTTGCTCTGGAGCAGGAGGACCCCGTAGTTGTAGTAAAGCTTCCCGAAATTAGGGGCCGCCTCGATACCTCTTTTGTAGATTTCGTCAGCGTCCTGGTAGCGCTTCTCCTGCCCGTAGAGAACCAGAAGATTCACGTAGGCCTGGGCCAGCCCGGGAGAAATCTCGATGGCCTGGAGGTTGAGGTCGATCGCCTTTTGCGTGTGTCCCTGGTCAGCCTCCGACGAGGCCTCGCTAACCAGTTGCAAAGCCTTGGGATTTCCGCTCTTGAGCTCGTCGATTGCCTGGAGAAGCCCGTCTCCAACCACCGGTTGGGTAAGGCGGTTCTTCTGGTAGAGTTCGAGCTGCTCCCGAGCCCCGTCCTGGTCTCCCTTCTTCTTGAGAAGTTGGGCGAGACCATAGTGGGCGGCTCCGTAGGAAGGATGCAGCCGGCAGGCCTGCCGGTAGTTCTCCTCGGCCTCCTCAGTGCGGTCGAGTCCTTCCAGGCTGCGCGCCAGTCCGAAGTGCGCGATTGCCAGGTCGGGAACCTGCTCGACGATCTTGCGGTAAACCTGCGTCGCCTCCTCCCAGCGGCCCGCGTCGGCCAGGATCTGCCCCAGGTGGATCTGGGCGGGGACGTAGCCCGGATCGATGGTAGCGGCTTGCCGGAAACCGTCTTCGGCTGCTTCCAGGTTGCGAAGGGACTCATTGCAGATGGCCCGATAGTAAACCCAGGGAAACTGGTCAGGCTCGATCTGCAACGCCCGGTCGTAATACTCGATGGCCAGTTCCGGCTTTTGGTTGGCCTGGAGGAGCATGCCGATTCTCCCGAGAAGTCCGGGATTATCGGGTTCATCAGCCAGTTGCCGAACGATGTCCTGAACCTCGGATTGCGTTGATGGACTCAGGGTCTCGATCAGATCAGCCGGCAGTTGAGGTGGAGGTGACTGGTGGGCGGCCAGAGCCAGAACAAGTGCAGCGCCCGTCAATATGTTCCCGATCATACCCCCATTCTATCGCCTGTCGCGCTTTTCCACATCGAATCAGATTCGATGCTAGGATGAAACTTTGAGGCCATTGGTCCGTCTGTTTTAATTTGGTGGTAGAGAGTAAAGACATGCCTTCAGAACATCCTTTCCCTGTGAAACGTGTGCTTGTCTGGGCACTCTTCCTGGCCTTCATGGTTCCGGTTGCCCTCGCGCAGGACAAGAAAGCTGAATCCCTGAAGCAGGAGGAAGTGGAGGACTATTACGACCGCTGGTTGAACCAGGACGTGGTGTACATCATCTCCGACGAGGAGAGGACGGTCTTCAAGAGTCTGAACACGCCCGAAGAAAAGGAACAGTTCATCGAGCAGTTCTGGTTTCGCCGCGACCCGGATCCGCGTACCTCCAACAACGAGTTCAAGGAAGAGCACTATCGGCGGATTGCTTACGCGAACGAGCATTACACCAGCGGCGATCCCGGCTGGATGACGGATCGAGGCCGAACCTACATCATTCACGGCCAGCCCGACTCGATCGAGTCCCGCCCCATGGGTGGAAGTTACATCAGAAAGATGGAGGAAGGCGGTGGGAATACCGTTGTCTATCCCTACGAGACCTGGCGTTACCGGCATATCGACGGGATGGGTGAAGACATTGAAATTGAGTTCGTTGACCCGACGGGAACCGGGGAGTTCAAGCTTGCGGTATTCGACTGGGAGAAAGACGCCGGGACCTGGCTCGGAGTAGGCCCCACTCTTGCCGAGCAGTTGGGGCAGGCCGAACGCGCGGATCGCCAGGCAATCAGTCCCGGTGCCGGCGGTGCAGGATACGGCCCTGCGAACTGGTACCGGCGCAGCAGCGACACGCCGTTTGCCCGCTACGAGAGGGTCGCGAGAATTGGCCTGGCCCCTGTCAACAAGTACAAGGACCTCAAGGAACTCGTTGAGGTCAATATCCGGTACGAGAACCTCCCGTTCAAGGTCAAAGAGGACTACTTCCGTCTCAATGAAGGCCAGGCGCTTGTCCCGATCACGTTTGAAGTTTCCAACCGGGAACTGACGTTCAAGGATGAGGAGGGTCAGCAGGTTGCCCGGCTGGGCGTATATGCCATTGTCTCGACCATGACGAACCGGGTCATCACCGAGTTCGAAGACGATTTCGTAGTGCGTTACAAGCCCGAGGAAATGGCTACGGGAATGCTGAAATCGTCGGTTTACCAGAAGGTCCTGCCGCTCGACTTGCACAACCGGTACAAGGTGGAGGTCGTTCTCAAGGACCTGGGAAGCGGCAAGACCGGTGTGATCCGGCAAGCACTCGTTCCCCCGAAGTTTGACGATCAGCATCTGCAGGGAAGTTCACTCCTGTTGTCGGATCAGGTGGAAGCGCTGCCGGACGTTCCGGATGACAACCCGATGTTCGTCGTGGGCGACGTTCGCGTCCTTCCCCGGCCGGACAACCGTTTCACCAGCGAGATGCCACTGGGAATTTATTACCAGGTCTACAACGCGGGCCTGGATCAGGCCACTTTCGAGCCCTCGTTGAGGGTGACCTACAAGCTATTCCAGGGAGGAAAGCTGCTGGCCTCGGCGGTGGATGAACATGGTGAGTCGATCCAGTTCTTTTCGGGGCGCCGCGTGGTCGTAATGAAGCACCTGAGCCTTACGGGTCTTGAACCCGGGCAATACCAGGTTGAGATCGAGGTCCAGGACGAACTGACCAACGAAACGCTACAAAAGAAGGGCGAATTCACCGTCGTCACGGCTACCAGCTGACCGGGAAGTTCAATTGAGATGAGTTCCTGGTTCCTGGTTTCTCGTTTCTGGAGGGAAAGTAATCCAGGCATCCCTGCCTGCTATGGCGGCCGGGCAGCTTGCCCGGCGGAAGTGAACCTTCTCAATCCAGGATTCTTGATTTCCGGGTTCTTCTGAAACCGTCCGCCACCGGGACTGAATCGCACTTTCAGTGCTGCATTGCCGTCTTGGCTCCGATTCCCGGGGCGTTGCCGCCGGGCTGGAAATGACCCTGCGCCGTTGGCGCGCTCATCTGGCGATGCTCCACCCGTTTCACTGATTGAATGGTCCGGCGGCGCCGGGGGCCCGACTGACCTGAAACTTCATTTGGAATGAGTTGAAGAACCTGGACGAATTGGATGCGTCTGGACGGGGATTGAGGCGATCGGTGGAGAGCCAGGGACGCGATTAACGGCTGGATCCTGGTTCCTGGTCCGGTGCCAGACGTGGATGAGTGATGATCACGGGATCGGCGCCGGACTGGCCCCTGAAGGGGGCCTGTTTCCAGCCCAGGCATTTGCCTGGGTTCACGGCCCACCCATCAAGAATCCAGCCCTGAAAGGGCGGCACAGCTCTCCGGACGTGAAGAATCGGCGCGACCTTACAGGCCGCGATCGCCTTGCCGGGACCTGAAACCAAGGCGCCGGGTCAAGTTGCACCCTTTGAATGGTCTCCGCAGGCCGGAGGGCTCCCGCTGACTGGAACGTTTCGGTCCCTGTCAGCAAGCGGCAGCTTCCGTTGCCTCAACCGTCACGGAGGGGTGATTTTGACCTCTTCCTTGACCTCTGTCTGCTGTTTACGCTGCTGCGCCTTGATCTTCTGATAGGTTACCAGCGTCTCTTTGGCGAGATCCCGCTGTCCTGTTCGCTGGTATGCCAGCGCCAGCTGGTAGTGAAGACTGCCGTCTTCGTCTTCCCCGAGGGCTGCCTTCAGATGAGGGATTGCCTTCTCGGGTTCTTCAATCGACATGTACGCCCGTCCGAGTGACGAGTGTGCGCTTGTCATGTCGGGGGCCAGCCGGGCCGCCTTCTCCAGGAACGGGACCGACTCGCCGGCTTTCTGTTCGTAGAGGAGAATGTCCCCCGCCAGGAAGTTGAGCTGGGCGGAATCGGGCTGGGTCTCGAGCAACTGGTTGACGAGCTTGGCTGCGTCGGCATAGTCGCGGTTCAGGTAGAGCGAAATAGCAAGTTCCCTTTGCAGGCCGGGATTCCCGGGGGAGAGTTCGAGCGCTTTTTTCCATTCCGCAACCGACTCCCAGTAGCGGTGCTGATTGCGCTGAACCTCGGCCCGGAACTGGTGAAGCTCCACTGAAGAAGGGAGTTTCTGGAGACGGTCGAATGCATTCGTGGCCAGCTGGTTGGCCGATTTTACCTGCCAGTAAAGAGCCTCAGGAGAACCTTTCCCGGAGGACTCTGTGAACAGTTCTCTCAGTTTGCCCTCCAGGAAGAGGCAGACGTAGGTTTCACGAGAACAGTCGGGGGTCCCGAGCGCAATCTCTTTCTCCTCTTCGGTGGCTGCCCAGTCGGCATGGTCAGAGCGACGATACACATTGGCGAGGGCGGCGTGCATCCCCCTCATGTTGGGATTTGCTTCCAGTGCCTTGCGATAGAAGAAGAAGGCACTGGAGTATTGCTGCTGCACGACTCGGGACTCGGCGATGAGCGAAAACCAGTATTCCGATTCGGGGCCGGCCTGGTTCAGCCGGTCGAATGCCAGCCCAGCCAGGGCTTCGTAGCCACGTCCCAATCCGAACCAGCCGGGCGCACTCTGCTCGTCGAGCCGCACCAGTCGATGAAAGACCTCAACGGCCTTGGCCGGCTGATCGGACTGGAGGTAGGCGTCGCCCAGGAGCTGAATCGCCCGTGGTTCCTGGGGATTCTTGGCCAGGTAAGTCATGAGCGGTGCGACGGCGTCTGCGGCCTTTCCGGTGTCGAGGAGTGATGTTCCGAGGAAGAGCCAGGCCGGGGGCAAGGATGGGTCTCCTTCTACGGCCTTGCGGAGCGGCGCAATCGCGGATGCCGGGTCGCCAGACAGGTACAGGGCCATACCCAGGTTCATGCGCAGCCCGGGTATCGCAGGAAGGGCATCAACCAACTCCCGGTAGGCGCCGGCGGCTTCCCGAAAACGGCCCGCCTGAAACGCCTCCTGAGCCTGTTTGGACTTGGCTGCAAGAGCCTGCTGGTCCAACGGTTGAGACGCCCCGACGAAAAGAGTCAAGAGGGTCAAAATCAGTAACATGGCGTCTTTCCCATTCTAACCCATTAACCTTCCTGTCAGGGCAAACAGGCGGTCAAGGCGGCTTGCTTCGATCAATCCATCTTTCAAATTTTTGGATACGGCACACAATGGCTTCAAATTATTGAATAATATGGGCTCCAAAGGATTTCCCGGTGCTCCGGAACGAGACTGTTTCATTCGGTTAACTGCTGGATATACAGTTGGTTACGCTGCATCCAGCGAGAGACTCCTACGGGGTGGTGGTGACTGGCACCTGTCTTGCGTTAAGAATAATAGTTTGGAGAATTGCTTAGTGATTGGTTTGTCAACGTGTGGATTGTTTACTGGAAGGCAATTTTTCCATATTCGTACCAATACAGTAACAACTAAGGAGGGAAATGTATGATCAAAGCGATGCGACGACCGAGTAGTCTCGTACTGCTCGGGCTGTGCGTTGCCTTGGTGCTCTGCTTGAGCACGCCCACGGTGTCTTTTGCACAGGCACTGTATGGCACCGTCACCGGCCAGGTGAAGGATGCCACGGGTGGCGCCATTCCGGGTGCCGAGGTAACTATCGTCAATCCGAGTACCAACTTTACGCAGACCGCGGTTACAAATGACGTGGGGAATTACACCTTGAGGAACATTCCCGACGGCACGTACACTGTGCGCGTCACCTTGACGGGCTTCAAAGAATACGTGGCGCAGAACGTCAGTGTGGCAGCGGGACAGGTAACCCGTGAACAGGTTACCCTGCAGGTTGGTCAACTTACCGAGTCGGTCACGGTCTCTGGTGCAGCGACCCTGCTGCAGACGGATACGACAGACGTCTCCACTCAGCTGGACAGCAAGGAGATCACCGACCTTCCGTTGAATGTCTACCGGAATTACCAGGCTCTGATCAACCTGGTCCCCGGTGCGACGCCGGCCCGGTTCCAGAATGCCATCACGGATACTCCGGAACGGGCGCTGACGACCAACGTCAACGGAACCAACCGAAACTCGAACAATACCCGTATTGACGGCGCCTCGAGCGTCAACATCTGGTTGCCGCACCACACCGCCTACGTACCCCCTTCGGAAACCATCGAAGTGGTCGACATCTCGACCAACAACTTCGACGCCGAGAAGGGATTCGCCGGCGGCGCCGCGGTCACCGTTATCACCAAGTCGGGAACCAACGAGTTTCACGGCAACCTGTTCTACAACCATGAGAACAGTTCGCTGAACGCTCGCGACTTCTTCAACTATGGCGACAAGCCCCCCGGGCGGCGTCATATTTGGGGCGGCACTATTGGCGGCCCAATCATCAAAGACAAGTTGTTCTTTTTTGGCGGTATTGAGGCGACGAACCAGAACTCGGCCATTTTCGCCAGCAACACGCTGCCTGCGACTGCTTTCCGACAGGGCGACTTCTCGTCACTTCTGCCGACCAGCGCCGGCGGGACTTGCACGACGGATTGCACCATCATCTATGACCCGTACACGGGCAATCCCGATGGCTCTGGTAAGACGCCGTTCGCGAACAACATCATCCCGTCGGATCGCTTCTCTCAAGCGGCGGTTCAGATGGCCGGTCTTTTGCCGACGAACAACATCGCCGGTCGGACCAATAACTACGAGGTCTCCGGCGGGCGGCCCATGGACCGCTACAACTACGACATAAAGGGTGACTGGTATCGGACCGAGAACCATCGGATCTGGGGTAAGTTCAGCCTGATGAAGGCCACGGTTACCTCAGGTTCCCGTTTCGGATCGGCCGGCGGCGGCGCCATTGACGGCGGCGGCGACGGCACTGGTGACACCAACGTCAAAGTCTACAGTCTCGGCCACAACTGGACGATCACCCCGACCTTCCTGATTGACGGCAACTTCGGTTTCAACGACATGGACCAGACGGTTATCACGGGTGACCTGGGTCTTGGCAACTTCGGCCAGGACGTCCTGGGAATCCCCGGCACCAACGCCGCTGCAGGCCAGGAACAGGCTTGTATCGTGGACGGTCCCAACCGTTGCGGTGGTATCCCCGGATTCTTCGTTTCCGGTTACACCGGCTTTGGTCAGGTTGACGGATGGAGCCCGCTGTTCCGAAACGAGAACAGCGCCACCTTCACCCAGAACTTCAGCTGGACCAACGGTAACCACGAAGTACGGTTTGGGTATGACCTGATCCATTATCGGATGGACCACTGGCAGCCTGAAATCGGAAACGGCCCTCGCGGCACCTTCAACTTCAGCCAGAATTCTACTGCGATACCCGGCCAGGTCACCCAGCGTGAGAACGCTTGGGCCGGCTTCATGCTGGGTATGGTTCAGCAGACTGGTAAGAGTCTCCAGTGGGAACTCATGACCACCCGCGAGTGGCAGCATGCCTGGTACGCTCGTGACCGGTGGCAGGTTACTCCCAAGCTGACCCTGACCTTGGGTCTCCGCTACGAGTACTACCCGCTGATCACCCGTGCCGATCGTCAAATGGAAGTTCTCAACTTCCCCGAAACGATGCCATGTTCGACGGATCTGAACCCGACTGGCGAGTGCTTCAAGATGACTCTGGGCAACGACATCTCGGTCAGCAAGACGCTGTTCGCGCCCCGTCTCGGGTTCGCCTACCGCCTGTCCGACAACGATGTCATCCGCGCGGGTTACGGTATCACCAACAGCCCGCTGCCCTTCTCGCGTCCTCTGCGCGGTTTCTACCCGGCGACGGTTGGGGCCGACTTCTCAACCCAGGATTCCCTGGTGTTGGAACGGACGCTTTCGGGAGGTATCCCTCTCTTCACGGGTCCGGAAACGAGCCCGGGAGCGGTGATTCCTCTGCCTCAGGTCGTGCAGCAGCGCACGATGCCGCAGGACAAAATCATCCGCGGTTACATCCAGTCCTGGAACGTCATGTACGAACGGAAGCTGCCTTCTGACTTCGTCATGTCCCTGGGCTACGTTGGAACCAAAACGACCCACCAGCTGCTCGATTGGCAGACCAACTGGTCGGCTCCTGGCACCGGTACTTCCGGACGTCAGTATTATCCGATCAGCAGCACCAGCATCATGTGGTGGAATGGCCAGGGTGATTCGAATTACCACTCGCTGCAGATCGCTCTCAACCGTCGGTTCACCAATGGCCTGTTCGTTAAGGGTGCGTACACCTACGGTCATGCCATCAACCAGACGGATGACGAGGGTTGGGCCGGCCTGAGCTGGAACGACCCCGCCATCATGTACCGGAACCGTGCCAACGCTGGCTACAACCAGCCGCAAGTTCTCCAACTTGCGACGGTTTACGCGCTGCCCTTCGGCAAAGACGGCGACGACATGGGTGCCAAGATCATCCGCAACTGGCAGTTGAACGGCATCTTCGCCGCCAACTCCAACCGGCAGTTCGGCGTTGGTACGAGCAGCAACTTCTTGAATGCTGCCAGCAACAGCAACACGGGTGACCAGGTCAAGGACAACGTCCAGGTCCTGGGCGGAATCGGTGTGGGCGACCCCTACATGGATCCGACCGCGTTCGCGGCCAACATCCGTCAGCCTGGCGACACCTGCACGAACTACGACTGCTACGGGAACACCGGGCGCAACATCCTGCGTGGACCGGCGTGGTACAACCTCGACTTCTCTGTCTTCCGGAGCTTTGCTCTGATGGAGCAGAAGTCGTTGGAGTTCAGGGCGGAGTTCTTCAACTTCACCAACACGCCCAAGTTCAACAACCCGAGTTCCAGTGCCGGTTCCAGTAACTTCATGTACATCACCAGCACGTCGGGGAACTCCTCGGCGCGCGTGGTTCGCTTCGGCTTGAAGTTCATCTTCTAGTCGGCGCTGACCTGTTAACCTAAAAAGGCGCGGGAGCAATCCCGCGCCTTTTTTTTGGAGTCTTTGGAGTTTTCGATTCGAGATCAGCAGTAGCTAATTCGGACTGGACAGAGAAAATCAGTTTGACAGTCCGTGAACACCAGTAAAGACTGACAGCATGAGGCTGAGCATAGACGGCTGCCGGTCGCGGCAGGGCAGACTGATAGCGGAAATGGAAGTCTTTGGAGTGTCGGTGGGGGTCATGAGTGACCCCGCCCACGTCCTCTATTTGACCGGGTTTGAGACGCCTCCCGGGCAGCGCAGCGCCCTGCTTCTCGATGCCCGAGGAACTGCGACCCTCTTTTGCGGCACCGAGAATCCGGTAGTTGCTGCTGACGAGGTGAGGTGGATAGAGTCTTCCTACCTGGCGACCGCCCACCTCGATCACGGCCGGAAGGTCGCGGACGCGGTTCGGGCAGAGATAGGGCCTGTGGACGGACTGGTCGGGCTCGATCGCTCAACGGCAGCACCAGTTGTGCCCGAGTTGGCGGAAGGCTCAGTCGATCTCTGTTCAATTCTTTGGCAGAAACGCAGGCGAAAGGATCCGGACGAACTGGAACTGCTCCGGAAAGGTATCGAGGTGAGCGAAACCTGCTACGAGCGGGCACGAGAACTGATCGAACCGGGAGTGAGCGAACTGGAGCTATATGCGGAACTCTACAAGACCGCGGTAGTGGCGGCAGGAGAGAAGCTTCCGGCCCTCGGCAATGACTTCCAGTGCGCGTCGCCCGGAGGACCGCCGAGGCTTCGTGCGACCCAGGGCGGGGAGTTGTTCATCCTGGATCTCGGTGTCCGGGTGGGGGGCTACAACGCGGATTCCTGTCGAACGTTCAAGGTTGCGGAAACAACCCGGCTTCAGGATGAGGCCTGGGAGTGCCTCGTCGAGACTCTCCGGTTCGTGGAAGGGGAAGTGGTTCCCGGCTATTCCTGCCGAAGGCTCTATCAGAAAGTGAAGGAGCGCCTCGATAGGGTCCGCCCAGAATCCTTTTTCCATCACCTCGGGCACGGCATCGGGCTCTCGCCTCACGAGCGTCCCAGCTTGAACCCGCACTGGAACCAGATGTTCGAAGAAGGAGACGTGTTCACCGTTGAGCCGGGACTCTACGGTGAGGAGCTGGCCGCCGGTATCCGCCTCGAAGAAGTCTACCGGGTCACCGCAACCGGAATCGAAAAGCTGACGAGCTATCCCCTGAACCTGTAAAACCGCAGGATAACCTTCCAGGTTGCCTCGTGGGTACGGCACCGGAACGAACGTTCCCCACCCAACTCAGAGGCAGACCACACCGGGTCTGCGCAACGCGGAATGGGGCCGGACAGGATGATCGGCGCCGGACGAGGAAAGCCGGGGCCCTTCGTTACCCCGGACCTGGGTATCTCGGCGTGCCGTGTTGGGAGCCCGGTTCATGCGGCAAGCGGGGCACTTGTCGTACTGTTTAGCCGTGGTCTTGGAGGGCGGACTCCAGCGCACGGCTGATAATGTTGAAGTGGTCCTCCTCTTCTGCAGCAAACTTGAGGAACACGTCACGCCCGTTGGTGTCGTTGAATCGTTCGGCGTAGCTGTTGAAGAAGTCCGCGGCGTCGCGCTCCATAGACATGGCGAGCCGCAGGGCATCCTCCTCGGTCATTTCAGGTCGAAGCCGCTCGGCGATCTCTTCGCGGGAGGGAAAGATCTTTTTGAGGGCCTCGAAATCAAAATGGAGAAACACGGGGGCGTCCAGGACCTTTTTGTTATCTCCTATCAGACGCTTCCATTCGCCCTCGAGCCGTGCGAGATGCTTCTTTTCGTCTTGGAGCATTTCCTGGAACGTCTTGCGGGTCGACGCATGTGAAACGATGCTGGAAGCCGTCTGGTAGAAATGAACTCCCCGACGTTCCGTCTCCAGCGCAATCCGCAACGCATCGCGGGCGAAGACCAGATCGGCATCGACCATCTCTCGCGCAGAATCCTGCTGGCTTTGACACGACCGGCAAATCCCGAAAATCTGAAAGCGATTGCGAACCGCTTCGAAATCGTACTGGGCGACGATTCGTTCCTGCAGACGCTCCAGTTCCGGGCTGTAAAACTCGATCGTACGGTTGCACTGAACGCAAACGATGTGATGGTGTTGGGGTCGGCGGTAGGTGTGCTCGAATCGGGTCCGGCCGTCATCCAGGTCGGTCTCCCTCGCCAGGCCGCAGTCCGTCAGCGCCTTCAACGTCCGGAAAACTGTGGCGTACCCAATTCGGGAGTCGCGCTGGCGGACAAGATCATAGAGTTCATCGGTGCTGAGGTGCCCGTCACTGGTGAGGAAGGTCTCCACGATCAGCTCGCGCTGATGAGTCATCCGCAAGTTGTTGTTGTGAATATAGTCGGCAAAGACCTGGAGCTGTTCCGCTATGCTGTCGTCCATTGAATCGAAGTCTATTCTATCGTTTATCGTAAGGCTGTGCCGAAAGAGCAGACTTGCAGCCGGTCACCGAGGCGTCAGGCCGCAGATCAGAAAACGCTGGTCAAAAACCGACCCGATCAGGAGATCATGGTTCCAGACCACACCAACCGAAGAACCGGAAAGGTAGCGGCCGTCGCCGAGAAAGATCTCCTCTACTTCGGCAGAACCGGGGTCGGAAGGATTCACGATGCGGAGCACCTGCGAAGGGGAAAGAGTCCGGGGATTGTCGGCGTATTCCAGAAAGGTCAGAAGCTTCGGGTGGGCGCCGACAATCAAGTCTCCATTCGGCTCAACCGAAATGTTGTCCACCCCGGTTCCGGTAGCGATCGACCCGAGGTGATGAAGAGCATTGGTTTCGGTATCCCTTTCGTAGACCTCAACGGCGAAGCCGAGGGTGGCGGCGACGTATAGACGTGTGCCGTCGGGACTGAGATTGATCCCATTGGCCATTCTGAGGGAGCCGGCGGACTTCGAAGCACCCTCCGGACCAAGGAGATAGACGCCCGACCAGGGTTGGCGAAAAGTCTCCTCAACGGTCCTCCAGAACGGAGTCACTGATCCGTGGTCAACCGTGACGAAGCATGAACGATCGCCCACCGGAACCACGTCATTGGCATTGACGAGATCAGCGGATGACAAAGTCTCGAGGTAGGTCAGAACCGAAGTCTCATCGACTGAAAACAGCTCGACAGTGTCCTGGTTGGAACGGTGGTTCACCACGAACAACCGGGCTCCAGCTGAGCTTCGCAGCAGTCCAATACCGTGGGGATTGAACTCGAAGGGGAGGGACGGGGTCAGGTTCTCCGGGGCCGATGGAATCTTTCTAAGGTCGTAGCCAAAGATCGCCCCGGGCGCCGGGGAAGCACCGAGAGGTACTCGCCGGTCGGAACTGGAAATGTAGGCGATTCCGGTGTCTGGATTGACGGCAATGTCCTCTGAACTCTGAATGCCGAGCACCGGGCGGCAGGAGCCCGGCGAGTGAAATGAAAGCTCCTTGAACTCGCCGGCATCGCGGACGAGGGTAAACAGAAGAACACCGACAGCCAGCAGCAGAAGGATGGCCAGCAGGAGAGAGACGGTTTGAAGGCGCATGGTCAACCACGATTCTACTATCGCTGTTTGGCCTCCGGGAAGCCATCATCAATTCCCTGCCCGCCACGCTATGCGATTGCCGTGGGAATCGGCCTGATGATCAGTCTTCTTCCTACTGCGCTATGTCCTGATCTGACACTCGGCGGATCTCTTCCAGCAACTGGTACGCCCAGCGCAGGTCTTCCTGGCTGTCGACGAAGCGGCGCCGAATGCGTC
The DNA here is from genome assembly GCA_963777605.1 of uncultured Acidobacteriota bacterium. Taxonomy (GTDB): domain Bacteria; phylum Acidobacteriota; class UBA6911; order RPQK01; family JAPXNP01; genus CAVZRV01. Next base: position 668,898 of record CAVZRV010000007.1, on the reverse strand, counting down.
CCTCACGCTGTTCGGTGAGAACCGGAAATTTCCGGAGAAAACCTTCCAGGGCGGACTCGAGATAGCTTCCCGGGTCCAGTCCCGGCCGTCCCGCCAGTTCCTGGGCCTGTCTCTTCAGTTCCAACAACTGGCCGAAACCGAGCTGAAAGAATGAAACCAAGTGGTGCCGTTCGAGTCCCGACACGGCCTTTTGAAGGTTCGAGTCGGACCACACGCTCAAGCCGAGGTTGACACCGGACAGTGCCTTACGAATTCCATGCTTCACCCGCCTGGGCTTTTCCGGGGAGATTTGGTCAGCCGACAGCAACTTGTTGCACACAAAGAAAACTTCTTCGACGAGGTGTTCGGTCGTGCCCGATTCTGGAATCCCGGACAGGGCCTGAAAGAGGAGGAGCGGCCCCTCCGATTCCAGTGCCGAGAGCGAGGCCGGGAGGCTGCCGGTCTCCTGATCGAAAGACTTCCAGCTCTTTTCAGGCAGGCGGTCGGTCAGCCCAAGCGGGCTGTAGATCTCGATCGCCGTGAAGTAGTCCTGAAAACCGAGATCTTCAACGCGCCGCCGCCGGTTCTCGTAGGCCTCCTCCTCGACGTCACTTGGGGTGCGAAAGCGTGCCTCTGCGATCAACATCGCCGCTGTTTCGGCATCCAACTGGTAGAGCTTCATGAGCAGCAGACGGATCAACTGCGCACGTTCGCTGTTTCTGGGAAGTCCGATCAGAAAGCAGCCGTCCGGAGTGATGAAAGGTTCCCGTTCTTCAGGTTCACCCTCGAACTCATCCTCCTCCGTCCGAGCATAGATCTCGAGCTCCCGAAGAATCGCCAACTCCCAGAGATTCGGGTCGGTCGCGCGCACGATCTTCCGGGCAACCGGGTCTTCGGCTCCGAGCAGGTGACGTTCCCAGGCCAGAAATCCATCCACCATCACCCGGTCGCGCTCTCCAGAGGTCGAGGTCGAGCACCGTGGTCCACTGTTCCTCGGTGATGTGGGGGAGGAGGGCCGTGACCTCGTCGTCGTCCAGTTCCTTGATCGAAAAATAGAGCTGGGCCGGAGGCAGCCTGCGGATCCGGGAACGCCCCTCGGCGGAGGCAAGCATCTCACGCAGATTGGCCGGGGCATAGCAGCTGCGATAGATTAGTTCCTGGGGGCGTCGAAAGATTTCCTGATGCTTCTGTTCGAGCTTTTCCACAGAAAGAGCTTAGCGGAATTCCCCGGTCGGCTTCCAGTTTACGCTTTCGCGTCCCGAGTCAAATCGTGCTTTCGTGTAAACTGTAGCCATCAATTCCTGTGTGACTCAGCACGGATCAATCAACCTGAGGAGTAAAAAACGAATGAAAAGAACTGCACTGGCAGGACTGTTTGTGCTCATGGTGGGCTGCTTTGGATCTCTTTTTGCCCAGCGCGGTAGCGCTGAAACGACAATCAGCGGGAAGACCGTCTCGATCGACTATGGACGGCCCTCGTTGGATGGCCGGGACATGCTCGCCAAGCTCCCGGTCGGTGGAAGCTGGCGAATGGGAATGAATGCGGCAACTACTCTTAACACCGCGGGTACCTTGAAGTTTGGTAGCACCGTCATCACACCCGGGACCTACGAACTTACAGCCAAGAGGGTTGGAGAAGACAAGTTTCACCTGGTACTCAGCAAGGACGGGCAAACAACGGAAGTTCCTCTTTCCAGCAAGCCCGCTCCGGCCAGCGTCGAGACGTTCACGATCGATCTGAAGCCGGCCGGCGGCAATAACGGCGCCTTCTCGATGGCGTGGGGTTCGATGCACGCGGTGGCTGATTTTACGGTCGAGTAATCGGCCCCGGTTGGATGTGGAGTGCGGAATCGAAAGGTTCCGCTTTGAACGCCCGGAATGTCGCCAGGGGAAGCGAGAGCTTCCCCCAAGCCGACGCCGGGCGGGCAAGCACTCCAACCGTTCGGCTCCGCCTGTGACCAGGAACGCCGGAAGCCCGAACCGCGAATGCGAATGCCGAGGTCGAGTCGCCAAACCGAAGTGCGAAATGCAAGCAGGAACGGTGGCAACGGAAGCTCTCGCTTCCTGATAAGGACCGCAGGCGGCCGGAGATCCGCAAAAGCGGAAGCCGTCGCTTCCAGCACTCCAAATGGGGAGGGTGCAGCCGGGACCAGGCAACCGTCCACATTCTCAATCCGGTGTTCTTGATTTTCGGATTGGTCCTGAATCAGTCCGCCGCAATTCCGCTCCCCCTAAGCTGGTCCCGCTCCCCGACTCCCTTTCTTCACGTCGGCGGCAAGGTGGTCGGCCTGTCGGATCGGCTCGGGCAAGCGAAATAGCGGGGCGGTTTCCAGCACCAGCTCGACTGATCGCGCCAGCGAAATCCCATACCCTACCGAAACAAAGACCGGCTTGACGCCGGTTCGAGTGCGGACGACCTTGCCGATCACCTCGCCCTGGTGAAATAGGTCGGTGGTGCAGCCTCGTTCCGTCCCGGGCTCCTCAAACGTGCCGCAGAGCCTGGATTTTCCCACGCCGATGGTCGGTTGCTTCAGCCAGAGTCCGAGGTGGGAAGCGATCCCCATGCGGCGCGGATGGGCCTGGCCGTGTCCATCCACGAAAATCAGATCAGGAGGGGCCGTGAGTCCCTCCAATGCTTTCAAAATGGGCGGAATCTCACGGAAGCTCAGCAGCCCGGGCACGTAGGGAAAAGGTGTCTCAACCCAGGCTGACTGGGTCTCCACAATGGCCAAATCGGGATACGAGAGAACACAGACCGCTGCAATCGAGCTCTTGGTTCGCTTCCGATACGAAACGTCAACTCCGGCGATTCGCGAGACGGGTGCACCATCGTCGTCGAACCGGATCAACTGGCGGAGCGTGCGCTGAAGCGCGACCGCCTCTTTCGGAGCCAGGTTCCAGGGATGAAGCATGAGTTACCGGAAGATCCTGTGCCGAGACTCGAACTCCTGAATGGCCGAATCGTATTGAAGCGTGAGCCCGATTTCATCAAGGCCGTTCAGCAGCGCCTCCCGACGAAACGGATCGACTTCGAACGGGATTGAGGTGCCGGACGGTTCTTCGATCTTCTGCGCCTCCAGATCGATCGTCAACTTGCAACCGGGACTGGCTTTGACCGTCTCGAACAATCGGGCCACGTCGTTGGCGGAGAGGCGAATCGGGAGCATCCCATTCTTGAAACAGTTGTTGTAAAAGATGTCGGCGAAAGACGGCGCAATGATGACGCGAAATCCCGCGTCCAGAAGTGCCCACGGGGCATGTTCCCGGGAGGACCCACAACCAAAATTGGCCCCGCCCAGCAGTATTCTGGCACCTTGAAATTCGGGCCGGTTCAGTTCGAAGGCAGGATTTGGGGATCCGTCCTCGAGAAACCGCCAGTCGAAGAACAGAAACTGGCCGAAGCCGGTACGTTCAATCCGCTTCAGAAACTGTTTGGGGATGATCTGATCGGTATCAACGTTAACCCTGTCCAGAGCAGCGACTACGCCGGTCAATCGTTTGAATGGCTCCATCTTTACACCTCGATGACGCGTTCTGCGATTCTTTGCCGAAGAACGAGTCGTTCTAGTTCACCGGGGCCCGTTCGCTTAAGAAAAGTCCCAGGTTCGAATATCGACAAAATGACCCGCAATGGCAGCTCCGGCAGCCATCTCCGGGCTGACCAGATGGGTGCGTCCGCCCTTGCCCTGGCGTCCCTCGAAATTGCGGTTCGACGTCGAGGCCGAGCGCTCACCCGGGCTCAGGATGTCGGGGTTCATTCCGAGGCACATGCTGCAACCCGACTCCCTCCAGTCGAAACCAGCCGCTTTGAAAATCTGATCGAGACTCTCGCGTTCCGCCTGCTGCTTCACCAACTGAGAGCCGGGAACCACCATGGCGGAGACCGAGGAAGCCACTTTGCGCCCCTGAACGACACGGGCAGCGGCCCTTAGGTCCGAGATCCGCGCATTCGTGCAGGAGCCGATGAACACCCGGTCTACCAGGATTTCCTCGATCGGCTGGCCGGCTGAGAGGCCCATGTAACGGAGGGCCTGTTCCGCAGCCCGTTGCTGATTGGGGTCGGAGTACGAACCGGGATCGGGGACCGTACCGGTAACGTCGGTGACCATGCCGGGGCTGGTTCCCCAGCTGACCTGAGGGGCCAGTTCACCGACCTGCAGGCGAAGTTCCCGGTCGAAAGAGGCTTCAGGGTCGGAGGGTAGGGTGTTCCAGTAGGCAACCGCTTCCTGAAACTGGGTTCCCTTGGGGGAGAATGGCCTCCCTTCCAGGTATTCGAACGTCTTATCGTCAGGCGCCACCATCCCGGCCCGGGCGCCCGCCTCAATCGACATGTTGCAGACGGTCATGCGCTCCTCGATCGTGAGGTCACGGATCGTGTCGCCGGCGTACTCAACTACATATCCGGTAGCACCATCGGTTCCGATGGTCCGGATGATGTAGAGGATCACATCCTTGGCCGTGACGCCATGCGGCAGCTTTCCATCCACTAAGATCCTGAATGTCTTCGGCTTGGATTGGAGCAGGCACTGCGTGGCCAGAACGTGCTCGACTTCGCTGGTCCCGATCCCGAATGCGAGCGCGCCAAAAGCACCATGGGTCGAGGTGTGACTGTCACCGCAGACGATCGTCATCCCGGGTTGCGTGATGCCCTGCTCGGGGCCGATGACGTGGACGATTCCCTGCCGGGGGTCGTCCAGACCAAAAAGCTGCACCCCGAATTCCCGACAGTTCGCTTCCAGCGTGTTGATCTGACGAAGCGAGATCTCATCGAGAATCGGGAGGCTCCGGTCGGTCGTCGGAACGTTGTGATCGACGGTCGCGAAAGTGAGGTCCGGCCGGCGAATCTTGCGGCCGCTCAGGCGAAGTCCCTCAAAGGCCTGAGGTGATGTGACTTCATGTACCAGGTGAGTGTCGATGTAGAGGACCGCCGGTTTCCCGGATTCCTGAACGACGACATGACTATCCCAGATCTTTTCAAATAAGGTCCTGCCCATAGATTTTCAAGTCCCGTATGGATTTAGGCCTGGAGAGTGTCGGCGACATTGCGCTTGGCAATCCGCTCCTGTTCGTAAATTGCCTTGTTGACAGCGTTCAGATAGGCTCGGGCTCCGGCATCAATGATATCGACGCTGGCCGCTTTTGCCGTATAAGTCTTGCTGTTGAACTCGACGTGGACGAAGACTTCACCGAGCGCGTCCTTGCCGCGGGTTACCGAACCGACGGAGAACTCGAGCAGCCGTCCGACCAGGCCAGTGATCCCGTCAATGGCTTTGTAACAGGCATCGACCGGGCCGTCGCCAAACGCCGATGCGATCTCGGTTTGGTCACCCTTCTCCAGCTTGACCACGGCATTGGATATCGCCTGGTTTCCGCCGTACGCGTGCACGTACTTGAGCCGCCAGGTGTCCGGAATCAGCTTCATGCCATCCTGAATGATCGTGATCAGGTCTTCGTCGTAGACTTCTTTCTTCTGATCGGCCAGTTTGGTAAAGAAGAAGTAAGCCCGATCCAGTTCCTCCCGGCTCAGGTTGTAACCCAGTTCGGTGAACTTGTTTTGAAGCGCATGGCGGCCGCTGTGTTTGCCCAGGACCAGGGTGCTGCTCACAATCCCCACCGACTGGGGCGTCATGATTTCGTATGTCAACGTGTTCTTGAGAACTCCGTCCTGGTGAATCCCCGCCTCGTGGGCAAAAGCGTTCTTGCCGACGATCGCCTTGTTCGGCTGAATGAAGGTCCCGGTCAGGTTGGTCAACAGTCGGCTCGACCGGTAGATCTCCTCGGTGACGATCCCGGTCTCATAGGGGAGCTTGTCCTTGCGGACGCGGAGAGACATAACGATCTCTTCCAGCGACGCGTTACCGGCCCGTTCGCCGATCCCGTTGATGGTGCACTCCACCTGCCGGCAACCGTTTTCGACGGCGGCCAGGGAATTGGCCACTCCCAAACCGAGATCGTTGTGGCAGTGGCACGAGAAGACCACCCCATCGCGATTCGGAATCTTTTCGATAATCGTCTTCACGAACGGTCCGAACTCCTGCGGGATCGTGTAGCCTACGGTGTCCGGGATGTTGATTGTGCGGGCTCCCGCTTCAATCGCAGCCTGAAATACCTCAACCAGGAAACTGATCTCGCTGCGGGTCGCGTCCTCCGCCGAGAACTCGACATCCTCGCAAAGGTCGCGGGCAATCCGGACGGCCTCGGCAGACTGGGCAAGAACCTCGGAAGCGCTCTTGCGCAGTTTGTATTTCATGTGGATTTCCGAGGTTGCAATGAAGGTGTGGATCCGGGGCCTCTTTGCCTCCTTCAGAGCTTCCCAGGCGCGCTCGATGTCAGCCCGGTGGGCGCGGGCAAGCCCGGCTATCCTTGGATGAGAGATCTCCTTCGCAACCGCCCGAACCGCTTCGAAGTCACCCTCAGAGGCGATGGGAAAGCCTGCTTCGATCACGTCCACCTTAAGGCGATCTAGCTGACGAGCCATCTGCAGCTTCTCCTCGAGGTTCATCGAACACCCGGGAGATTGTTCGCCATCTCTTAAGGTCGTGTCGAAGATGTAGACTTTGTCGGACATTTCTTCCTCCAGAACTCCTGTAATTTAGATTCGTTCTAAAGATAACCGAATTGCCCCGGCCTTGCCAAATCGGAACCCCGGAGTCAAGCCAGGGCGGGAAGTTTGCTGTCGGCGGTCAGAGCGCCTTGACGCCGCTCCGGGAGAGCAAAAAGCTGCTTGCAGCGAGGACCAGGACGCCCGACAGGACCATGAGGGCCAGTTGGGGTGAGAACCGCGACGCCAGAAAGCCGGCACTGAGGTCACCGAGGGGCATCCCGCCGCGAAATGCGAGCATGAAGATACTCATGATCCGTCCCCGCATTTCCTCTGAGATGGCCAACTGAACGAGCGAAGTGATGGATGCGAACAGGCTGATCAGGCATGCCCCGGTCACAAACAGGATCATGCAGCTCAGGACCAGGTTCGTTGACAGTGCAAACAGCGTCAGGAAGACGGCGAAAACGATCTGCACCCAGAGGGCGAAGAGGCCCTGACGGGAGGTCCTGGAGAGTGCTGCATAGGCCAGGGCCCCGGTGATGGCTCCGGCTCCTGATATGGCCATCATGTAGGAATAGCCCGTTGCCCCGAGACCGTAGACGTCCTTGGCGAAGACAGGCAGAAGCGTGAGCAGGGGGACGCCGCAGAACGTGCTCACGAACCCGAGGATCGTCAACTGCCAGAGCGAGCCTTGCTCGCGAATATAGACGAAACCACTCTTGATCTGGGCCATGACCGACTCACCGGTTCGGGTCGGGACAAACGAGGTTCGAATCAGCTGCAGGGCGATCACAACCGCCAGGAATGAAAGTGCGTTCAGCCCGAAACAGACGGCAGCGCCCAGTGCCGCAAAGGCAGCGCCGGCGAGAACCGGGCCCACAACGCGGGCCAGGTTGAACTGAATCGAGTTCAGGGCCACCGCGTTCGGGACATCCTCCCGCTTGACGAGGGTCGGTATGAGCGCCTGGTAGGCTGGGCCACCGAATGACTGGCCACTGCCCGCTATGAAAACCAGAACCAGGAAGTGCCAGATCTCTACCCGCTCGAAGTAAATCAGAATCGTAAGGACGACGGCCACGCTCATCTGGATGTATTGCGAGATCAGGAGTAGCTTGCGGCGGTCGACCCGGTCAGCGAATACGCCTCCGACCAGGGTGAAGAGGATCACTGGAAGCTGGCCCAGGAAGCTGACCAGCCCAAGGTAGAATGCCGAGCCGGTCAGTTGCAGGACGACCCAGGACTGGGCCACGATCTGCATCCAGGTCCCGGTTGTCGATGTGAACGCGCCGAACCACAACAGCCGGAAGTCCCGATAGCGGAACGCCTGGAACGTTCGCCCGAGAAGGGAAGGCTTGGAAGCGGTGGAAGCGCTCGACATTGGCACTCATTATTGCACGCACGATTGCACGCACGCTCGCTTGCCACGTTCAGCCCGAGAAGAGGAACGCGACGATGTCCCCGTCCCGGACGAAGTAATCGCGGCTGAGACCGGTCAGTGTCCCAGCGATATCAGGTTGGCCCAAAGCCGGTAAGCCCCCGGCACCCCCGCAGGCAACTGCCTGAAAAAGGCCAGTCCCGTATAGATATACGTGCCTTTTCCATACTGGGCGACGACCAGCGCGCCCCGCTTGGGCTCGTTGTTGTAGGGCCACGGATCCCGCAATTCAAGCAGCGGTATGTACTTTTCATCCCAGGAGCCCAGAAAGTAGAGCCCCCGTTCCTGGACCCAGCCCTGCCAGTCCGCCTCGGTAATCCGATTCGGGTAGTTGAGGAGCGGATGGTCGGGAACGAGGATCTTGACGGGAGACTCTTCCACGGTCACGCGGTCGTGCGGGCGATTGATCGTCAACGGGTAAGGGGCGAACTGCTTTCGCAGGAACTCATACTTGTTGTACTGGACTACCAGGTGGCCACCCTCGCGGACGTATTCGAGCAGGCGTTGGTTGTTGGCTACCAGGTCCTCCCGGGCGAGGTAGGCGCGAACGCCGGTCACGATTACGTCGTACTGGCTCAGGTCGCCTGAAGCCAGGTCGTCCGCGGTCAGGTAGGTGACCGACGCCCCGAGTTGTTCGGTCGCGGTCCCGACGTCATCTCCCACCCCCATGACGTATCCGACCTTCAGATTGGCGGGAATCGTCACGTTGATGGCTTCGACGAGAGTGTCGGCCGGCGGGAGCATGATTCTGGGCTGGATGTGGGAATACGCGATCTCTTCGATGCCGCTGTTGTAATCGACCCCTTCAGCGGATGCTACCGCCTTGACGGCCTCCTTCCCGGCGACAAGCCGGCGCGGCGGGGTCAGCGTGAACTTGCAGTTCTGGACGTCGTCCTCGTTGGAGAAGGATACCGTGGTCACGGCGGGAGAGACAGACCAGCCCCCGGCTCCCTGAAGACGGACTTCGGCGGACATCGGTCCCGGTGACATGTTCTTGATCGAGACTTCGAACTCCCGGGGAGTTGCCTGATCCAGGCGAACGATCGAAATAGACGGAGTCAGGTGGACCGAGAGTTTGGGCGCCACGATGATGGAGTGACGTCGTTCTCCTCCGTATTCGGCGGCATACCAGCGGTACTGGACGGGTTTTTTGAGAGTGGCATCGATTCCGAACACCCGGTAGTGAACAATCGCGGTGACCGGAGGGGGAGCGTAAGGCTCGATTCCCGTGAAGCCGGTTCTGACCGAAAACCGGTCGATGTTCGGGTTGTCTCGAAACCAGTAGGGCTGGCTGTAGGCCGCTTTCGGACCGACCTTTATGGAAAATGTCCAGGAGTGATCGGCAGACCGGTCCAGGGAACTCAGCCACCCGCCGGGCGTCACCAGTTCGACTCCGGTGACTTCGACCGGAGCGTCGGCGTGGCTGTAGTACCTCAACCTGACTTTCGCCGACTCGTCCCGTACCAGGATGCCGTCCTTCGAGGAAGTGAGAAGAGCGTCGGAGTACGAAAATGTTCCTTTCTCGGCGGCATTCTGAAAGTCTTCCATCTCCCGGGCAATCAGGAACGCCGCTTCGGGATTCGACGTCTCGTCCTTCATCTTTCCCAGCGATTCGATTCCGGCCATGACGGCCCGCAGGGCCGACGTGTAGTCGGACCGGGTGTAAGCCTCCTGGGCCCAGTTGATGTATCCCTCGAGCAACGTCACCGATGATTCCACGTGGGGGTCGTAGACCGAGAGTCGTTCGAGTCCTGTGTCGATCTGGTCGAACACGCTGTGTTGCAGGTGGCTTGACTCGACGGTACTGTTGGCCAGCGCCAGGCCGGCCGACATCGGACCCGGTTCGGGAAGGGCCATCATGCCCTGGGATCGGTGATTACCCCGCGCCCGCGCCCCGAACTGGGCGTAAGTCTCGCCCAGCAGAGGGTCGTATTCATCCAGCGGAATGTCCACGTCGCGGCCTGAGCCGCCGCTGCCCATTCCCGGTCCGGCACTCTGGAACAGTCGCAATGGACGCCAGGGTCGGAGGCCCTCGGCGAGCTGTTCGGGAAACCGGCTCGAATCGTCGGCGATCATGAATGCTTCACTGGCCAGCTGGGCCGAAGCCTGGTGATGCTGGCCGCCACCGGTCCCGGTTGGATTCATCGTGATGATGACGTCGGGGCGGAACATCCGGATGACTCGGACAATGTCGCGGAGAATTTCCTCCCGTCCCCACTTCTCGAATGTTTCCTCGACACTGAACGAATAGCCAAACTCAAATGCCCGGGAAAAGAACTGCTGGACGCCGTCGTACCGGTGAACGGCAGCAAGTTCCTCGCTCCTCAGCACGCCCAAAGCCTCGAAGAGCTCAGGACCGATTTCATTCTGGCCACCGTCTCCACGAGTCAGGGTGAGCAATCCGACGCGATATCCCTTTCCCCGGCTGAGGAGGGCCAGCAACGCGTTGTTTTCGTCATCGGGGTGAGCCGTGATGACGAGAACCGATCCGACGCTGCCCAGCTTGCGGAGCGACAGTCCGAACCCATTGACTCCCTGGTCTTCGTCCAGGGGCGGAAGCTGAGAAAATGTCGGAACCACGCTCCCGATCAGAATGATCAGCCCGAGGATCAACCTGGCTGGAGTGGTTCGAAAACGGTTTGCGAATGGTTGGGGCTGTCGCCGCATCATGATTGGACCTCTTCCGGGGTGGGTGCATTCCACATCTGACCTAGTAGATTATCGCATCCAATCGTTCGCCAGGCACGGGCAGGTCATCCCGGGGTTCACCGGTTCAACGTGAGCGCCGCGTGCAGCGCCCCGTAGAGTTGCGACTGCTCGCCGAGTTGGCTGACCCGCAGAGGCGGGACCGGAAGCCCGTAGCGCTCTGCCTCGGTGCGCACCCGATCCAGGAGGAAGTCGCCTTGTTTGCCCATGCCTCCGCCAAAGACGATGATTTCGGGATCAAGCAGGGCAGTCGCGTTGACGACCGCGAGCGCGATGTACTCACTGACATCATCCACGATCCGAAGAGCCTCGGCGTCGCCTTCGCGAGCAGCTTCAAATACCTGAATCGACTTGATTTCAGTTCCTTCAGCGGCCAGCCGGCCGAGGCGGGAGTCCGGTTGGACCTCGGCCGACCGGGTCCCTGCGATGTCAACTGCCATGCCCGAAGCCACGGATTCGAACCAGCCCAGGTCTCCAATGCGTCGATCGGGCTGTCCGGGTGCCAGGGCGAGGTAGCCGATTTCGCCGGCGGAGAAGTGAGTCCCGTGATAGGGTTTGCCGTCCACGAAGACCCCACCTCCGATCCCGGTTCCCAGGGCAATGAACAGGAAATTGCGGCAGCCCTCGGCCGCTCCCTTCCAGTACTCTCCCTGTGCTGCCAGGTTGACGTCATTGTCCAGAAGAACGGGAGTGTTGAAACGATCCTGGAGGATTTCCCGGATGTTCAAGCCGGACCAGTGGGGGACGTTGGGAACCAGCACGACAACGCCCGTGTCCGTGTCGACGACCCCGGGGATTCCCAGGGAAACACACCTCAGTTCACTCCCCGGAATCGATTGCCCGAGGCTCGTGACAATTTGAGTCACAGTGGCGAGATTCTCCTCGGCAGATGCCGCTTCTCGGGCAGTAGCTTCGGTGTGTTTCGAAAGAACTGTTCCCGACTCATCAGCAATCCAGCAACGGATATTGTGACCCCCAACGTCGACGGCAGCATTCACCTTCATTGCAGTGTCCCCGATCTTTCTGAGTGAGCATGTTTCTTGTGTGTTATCAATATGTTAGCGGTTCAATCTTACAGGAGGGGCAATCCCCGGGCAAGCCGCCGGAGAAGGCAGCAGGCCGGTTTGAGTGTCCGGGACCATCGCTGATAGAGTGTAGGCGTTTGGAAACGCGGAACTTCCGGGAGAACTACGATGGATCCAGTCCTGAGCATAGTGTCCAATCATTTACAGGTAGGCGATCATCTTATGAAGGACGCCGTGAGCGGTCTCAGCCTTGAAGAGCTCAACCGGAGGGGCGGCCCCGACTCCAGTTCGATGCTTTGGATTGCCGGCCACCTCACACTTTCGCGTGCCCGCATGCTGAAGCTCGCCGGGAGAGACTTTGATTTTCCCTGGTCCGACAATTTTGCGAAAGGCGCCGCGATCAAGGAGCCGTCGTCCTATCCGGCAATCAGTGAAATCCTTTCGGTGTGGGACGAGGTGAGCAAGCGACTTCAGGAGCAGTTGAGCCAGGTGGAACCATCGTTGCTGTATGCCAGGTCGCCGCACACCTTTCCGGTCGAGGACAAGTCGGTCCGCGGGGCCCTGGCGTTTTTTGTTTACCACGAGAGCTACCACATTGGCCAAATGGGCTATCTGCGCAAAATGCTCGGTTACGAGAGCCTTGTTGGCTGAAGCGGGGTTTGATCAACCGGGGAGCGGAGCTGCGATGAGCCAACAGCAAGGAACCAGGCTCGGGGACATGAGTGCCGAGGAGTTTCGGCGTTCGGGCCATCAGATCATCGATTGGGTCGCGGACTACCTCAGCGGAATGGAGCGCTACCCGGTGCTGTCCCGTTGCAATCCAGGGGACATCCGGCAGAAGATTCCTGGTGCTCCTCCAGCCGAGGCGGAGCCGATGGACCGGATTCTGGACGACGTGGAACGGGTAATCCTGCCCGGCATCACGCACTGGAATCATCCTTCCTTCCACGCCTATTTTTCGATCTCCGGTTCCGGCCCGGGAATCCTCGGGGAGTTGATCAGCGCGGCCCTCAACGTCAACGGCATGCTCTGGAGGACCTCGCCGGCGGCCACCGAACTGGAGGAAGCTGTTCTGGACTGGCTCAGGCAGATGCTGGGACTGCCGGAGCAGTTCTGGGGAATCATTTACGACACCGCGTCGATCTCAACGTTTCATGCGCTGGCGGCAGCGCGCCAGGCGATTGAAAGCTGGGATTCCAGAAAGAAAGGTCTCTGCGGGATGCAGACGCGGCTCAGGGCATACGCCTCGGAGCAGGCGCACTCGTCAGTGGAAAAGGCGGCCCTGGCACTCGGAATCGGCCTGGAGGGAGTCCGGAAGGTTGGCGTCGATGACGAATTTCGGATGCGGCCGGATCTTCTGGAGTCCGCAATTGAAGAAGATCTCAGGGACGGATGGCTGCCTTTCTGCGTGACCGCGACGGTGGGGACGACATCCACCACGAGTGTGGATCCCGTTGACAAGATCGCCCCGATCTGCCGGCGCTTTGGATTGTGGCTCCACGTCGATGGAGCATATGGCGGTCCGGCCGCCGTGGTCCCGGAGTTGAGGTGGGTCTTGCGTGGCTGTGAGGATGCGGATTCGATCGTGGTGAATCCCCACAAGTGGCTTTTCACGCCGATCGACTGCAGCGTCTTCTTTTGCCGGCGACCCGAAGTTTTGAGAGAGGCATTCTCCCTGGTTCCGGAATACCTGAAGAGTAGTGAAGCGGCCACCAATTTCATGGACTATGGGATCCAGCTGGGACGCCGATTTCGAGCCCTTAAATTGTGGATGGTCATTCGTTACTTTGGAGTGGAGGGGATTGCGGCCAGAATCCGGGAACACGTTTCCTGGGCAAAGGAGCTGGCCGAGTGGATTGACGAAGACCCGGACTTCGAGCGACTGGCGCCGGTTCCCTTCAGCACGGTCTGTTTCCGGGCCGTTCCCCGAGCCCTCGAGCGCCAGTCGCCCGAGGCGATCGACCGTTTCAACGAATCCCTCATCGAGGCAATCAACCGGGACGGGGAGATTTTCGTTTCGCACACGCGCTTGCGGGGGAAGTTCACCATTCGTCTCGCCATCGGGAACATCAAGACGACGCGGGCTCACATCGTCAAGGCCTGGGAGATCATCCGCCGGGAATCCGCCCAGTTCCTCGAACGGCAGCCCTAGAAGGGCTCAGTGGACCTGGGCTTGCTGACCGGCCGCGGTAGTGGTCAGTTCCTCGTCGATGACCTCGGCGATCTTCTCGTAGGTCTGGGCTCCGCTCAGCGGTCGGCCGTTGATGAAGAACGCGGGTGTGCCGGTGACCCCTACTTCAACTCCGGCTCGAACATCGGCTTCGATTGCCTTGAGGTGGTTCTTGGAGTCCATGCAGCTGTTGAACGCCTCATCATCGAGCCCGAGTTCGGTCGCTTTCTCCTTGAGCAGGTCTTCGGTGAGGCTCTTCTGGTCGGCGAACATGGCGTCGTGCATTTCCCAGAACTTGCCCTGATCGGCAGCACAGAGGCTGGCCTCGGCCGCGGTCTCGGCTTGCTTGTGGATATTGGTGAGAGGGAACTGCCTGAAGATAAGTCTGACCTTGCCACTGTAGTCTTCGGTGATTTTCTTGAGGGTTGGTCCAACTTGGGCGCAGTAGGGGCATTGGAAATCAGAGAATTCGACGATCGTCACGGGCGCCGAGTCGTCGCCAATGGTCGGGAATCCCTCAGTCGCGATCTCAAACCGAAGCGGCTCAATGTTGTACTTGGCCCCGTACTCTTCCGTGAGCTTCTGCATGTAGGCCACAAAAGCCTGTCGGGATTTCTGCTGTCGAAGGAATGTTTCAATTCTGGGCAGGATCTCCTCTCGAGGCTGTTTGAACCGGTCCTTATTAGCCTCGTAGACCCGGTCGATCTCTTCCGCCGTCGGGGCTTCCACATCCTCGCCCGCCTTCTTGGCGAGTTCGGCGGTGGTGGTGTTCTGTGCGGCCGCTTCCGCTTCCAGAACCTTCTGTCCCATGAGTTCCTTCAACTTGCCTTCGATCAGGTCCTGCCTTTTCTTCTTCAACTCGGCATCGAATCGAAGCCGTTCGAGTTCGAGCTTTTCCAGATCGGGCTGCACGGCAAGGTTGAGGGCATCCCAGTCAATTTCGATTCCGCGCGCCGTGGCGGCAGGCTTTTCCTTCTCAGCAGCACAGACCGTCAACTGGAACAGACCCATCGCCAGAAAGAGCAATGACCAGCGAAAATTCATGAAAACATCATACCCTTTTTCCCGGTTCTTCTGAGCCCGGGGACTTTGCCTTGCCCTGGGCTCCTGGCCTATAGTAGCCCTAATATGGATCCCATAAATGCTCACGAAGGATGGTTTGTATCTCACCTGTTTTTTGAAGTTGACCGCTTGCTTTGGGACTCGCTCGGCAGCGAGGAACAAGGCGAGCGAAAGGCGAAGTTCCGCGAGTTGATCGATTCGTTTCGCGCCGGTCAGAATTGCCAGGCCAACGTCTACTCGATCTGGGGCCTCAAGGCCGATCTTGCGGTGATGCTGGTGGATCCCGATCTCAGGCATCTCAACCGGACCGAGTACGAACTGGCTTCGGCTCTGGGAGCGGGAGTGCTCCGGCGGGTTGATTCGTTCATCTCGGTCAGCGAAATTTCCGAATACATGTCCCAGGACAAGGACTACGATCGGACCTTGCGCGAGAAGGAAGGTCTCGAGCCGGACTCTGCCCTCTATCAGCAGAAGATGGGCGACTTCAAGGCGCGCATGCAGGTCTACATTAATGATCGCCTCTACCCAAAGCTGCCCGATCACCGGGTTTTCTGCTTCTACCCCATGAACAAGCAGCGGGGAGACCGGGAGAACTGGTACCTCCTCGATTTCGATGCCCGGAAGGAATTCATGGCCGGGCACGCCATCACCGGTCGGCGGTTTCACGCTACCGTGCGGCAGCTGGTGACCGGTTCGATCGGCCTCGATGACTGGGAGTGGGGCGTCACCCTTTTTGCCGATGACCCTTATTTCTTCAAGAAACTGCTTTACGAGATGCGGTACGACGAAGCGAGCGCCCGGTTCGCGGAGTTCGGGTTGTTTTACATTGGGCTTCGCTACGAGCCGGACGAGCTGTTCGAACAATTGATGATGTAGTGGGGAGAGGCTCCTCTCGGGGAAGATGCCTCTGCAGGAAGTCAAAGGAGGAAGGAATGTCCAGACCGGTAACGCTCTTTACGGGACAGTGGGCCGACTTGAAATTCGAGACCATCTGCGAGAAAGCCAAAGCCTTCGGATATGACGGAGTGGAACTGGCCTGCTGGGGAGACCATTTTGAAGTCTCGAAAGCACTGAAAGATCCCGACTATTGTCATCGAAAGTGGGAAGTCCTCAACGAGCACGGACTGAAGTGCTTTGCCCTCAGCAACCACCTGGTGGGACAGGCGGTTTGCGATCAGATCGACGAGCGCCACCAGGCGATCGTTCCTGAACATGTCTGGGGCGACGGCGACCCGGAAGGGGTGAGGAGTCGAGCCGCCGAGGAGTTGATGCGAACGGCGGAGGCTGCCGCTGCCTTCGGAGTCTCAATAGTCAATGGTTTCACCGGGAGCTCTATCTGGCCCTACCTCTATTCCTTCCCCCCCGTGTCCCCTCAGAAGATCCGGGAGGGCTTCGCCGATTTTGGCCGCAGGTTTCTCCCCATCCTGGAAGTCTTCAACAAGTTTGGGATCAAGTTTGGACTGGAAGTGCACCCCACCGAAATTGCCTTCGACATCTCCTCCGCGGAACGGGCACTGGCGGCGGTCGAGAATCATCCGGCGTTCGGGTTCAACTACGATCCGAGTCATTTCGGCTACCAGGGAGTCGACTATATCGCGTTTTTGAGAACTTTCAGGGATCGGATATTCCACACGCACATGAAGGATGTCTATTGGTCCGATCGCCCCACCCGCGCCGGCGTGTTTGGAGGTCACATGGATTTCGGACACCCCGACCGGTTCTGGGATTTCCGTTCCCTGGGGCGGGGCAAGATACAGTTCGAGGAGATCATCCGTACTCTCAACGAAATCGGCTATGACGGCCCGCTGTCAGTCGAGTGGGAAGATGCCAACATGGACCGGGAGCACGGAGCAACCGAAGCAGCCGCGTTCGTCAAAAGGATGGATTTCAAACCCTCGGGTTTGGCGTTCGATGCGGCATTTCAGCACGACTGAGCCTCAGTCGGCGAGCACTTTGATCCAGACTTTGCGGTGGCGGGGACCGTCGAATTCGCAGAAGTAGACGCCCTGCCACGTTCCCAGTTGAAGCTGGCCCCCTTCGACGACAATCTGCAGTGAATGCCCGGCAACGCAAGACAGCAAGTGCGCTGGAGAGTTGCCCTCTGCGTGTCGAAACGGGACCGACGGAACCATTTCCTCGAACGCCCGTTCGAGGTCCGTGGCGACATCCGGGTCGGCATTCTCATTGATCACAAGCCCTCCTGTAGTGTGCGGATTGAAGACCACGCAGACCCCGTTCTGAATGCCCGTCTTGTCAACTTCTTCCTGGACTTGTCGAGTGATGCTCTTCAGTTGGATGCGTCGCTGCGTCGAGATGCCCAATTCAGTCTTCATGCAACCATTCTGTCCCCTTCCGCCCGAATTGTGAAACGGTTGAAGCGCTCATCTGTAAAGGTGAGCCGGTCGAACCTTGCGGAATTTGTTGAATCCAGGGGGTGATTATGAATATAAATATGCATCTTCGTTTTTCCCAGGAAAGGACATTAAGGTGATGACGACGGACTTTGCCCCCGGCATCGAGTCATGGATCCTGTTTGAGGAGGCTGAAGCGGCGCAATCTATTGTTCCGGAAGGGGGCCAAATCCCCACCTGGCTGCGCGGTACCTACTACGTAAACGGGCCGGCTCGATTCCAGCGTGGCGGAGTGAAGTACCGCCATTGGCTCGACGGAGACGGGATGGTACGCGCCCTGCGGTTCGATTCGAGTGGCGTCCACTTCACCAGCCGATATGTCAAGACGCGGAAACTCCGGGAGGAGGAAGCCGCCGGAAAAGCGATTTATCGGACCTTCGGCACGGGGTTTGAGGGCGACGTCCTTCGCCGGAAAGTCATGCTCGAGCCCCCGGTCAATGTGAGCATCTATCCCCTGGGCGATCGACTGCTCGCGTTCGCCGAGCAGTCGATTCCGTATGAACTCGATCCGGAGAGCCTCGAGACGCGTGCCGAGTTTGATTTCGGGGGCCGGTTGAACGACGTCAGCCCGTTTGCTGCACACGCGAAGTTTGATCCCGCGAGCGGCAACATGCTCAACTTCGGGATCAGCTTCTCGACGACTCACCCGGTTTTGTATCTCTACGAGTTCAGTCCTGACGGAGTGCTGCTTGGCCGCAGGAGATTCCCGGTCGAGGCGCCTCACACCAATCATGACTTTGCCATCACGGCCAACTACGCGGCCTTCTTCCTCAGTCCTCTCGAGCTGGACTTCGGCCGGTTTTGGAACGAAGGCGCCTCGGTCATGGAAGCGCTCGAGTGGCGGCCGGAAAAGGGAAGTTACATATTGATCGTTCCCCGGATCGGACGGGACCGTGATTCGATTAAGATTGACCTGGAAGGCGGACATTGCCTGCACCTGATCAATGCTTTCGAGGCCGGCGACCGCTTCTACCTGGACATTGTCGAGTACCGACGGCCCGTCTATCCCGAGTACCAGCCGGTGCCCGAGTTCTACCAGAACATCGATCGCGGCCGCCCGGTTCGATACGTGATCGATCTTTCGACGGGCGAACTGGTTGCGCGGTGGGAAATGACCTACGACCGTTCTCCCGACTTCCCCTCGGTGATTCCCTCGCAAGTGGGCGGCGAGTATGACAACTTCTGGATGCTTGGGATTTCCGATGCCGGGTCGCCCGGGCGGAAGTTCTTCGACCAACTGGTTCGCGGGGACTGGGCTTCCGGCGCTGTGGATGAGATTTACAAGGCGCTTCCCGGCTGCTATTTCGGAGGTGAGCCGGTTTTCGTTGGAAAAACAGGAAACGAAACTGAAGGAATGATCATCATTCAGGAGTATGATTCCCAAGCGGATCGAGTCTCGTTTCTTCTGGTACCTGCATTCGAACTGGGAAAGGGCCCAGTCGTTCGCCTCCCGCTCGAGCAGAAGACTCATCCGGGTTTCCATGCGGTGTTCTGGCCGTCCCGGTAGAGGAATCTTCAGTTTCTCGAAAGCGTTACCCAATCTGAGTTTCCCGCAGAGACTCGCCTTTGCGTGGGAGCGGTGCACATGGGGATTCTTTGTGTCTGCAGCCGGTTACGACAGATCGAGGCGTTGCCCCGGTTGGGAAGGCCCGGTCCGAGCCAGATTACACGTCTGAAGATATCGGCCCGGGTACTTGATTCGGAGTATGAAAGTAAAATAAAATCCATCCTCATTATTGCTCTTTGTGTTTAGATCCGTTGTTAACTTGTTCGAAACCTGTAGCGCTTCGCCGAACCATGTAGCGGGCTCTGTAGGGAGGTCTGGGATGTCGAAAACGCGCCGTATCACCCTGATCGCGGTTGCCTTAGTTGTTCTCATAGTGGCTGGTGGTTTTATTGTTCACAAAATCAACAGCGATTCTTTGCAGTTCTTTGACACGGGCAAAAAGATCAGCCTCTTTCTTGGTGGAATTTCCAAGCAGATTGAAGCCGGAGACATCGACGGCTTCGGGAGTCATTTTGATGTCTCCTACCAGGGCAAGGTGTTGGGCCTGGACCGGCTCGACTTGTTCAGGGAGAAGGACGGCATTCGTGAGTATCGCTTCGCTCCATCCGGCGACAATGCCGATCAGCGAGGCGCGGTCTCCGAATGGGTTGACTACTTCAAGAATTTTGAGAACATCGAAGAGGTTCGGTTTTTCGTTAACCGCCTGGAAGAGTGGAAGTCGTCGAAGGAGTGGACGGCAACGGTCCGCTTTGAAGTCCTGGGTACCCCGAGGGGAGCCGTCCTTTCCGGAGTGGATCGGGCCAATTTCCGAATGCGATTCCTCCCGGGCGACCCGCTGAAAATTATCGGCGCCGAGCTGGTCGAGGGAGGTCGCCTGATTTCCGACGAGCGACAGTTTGTCAACATCGCGAAAGAGGCCGGCGTTGACTTCGAGAACCAGTTCTTTCCGGGATTCCTGAACCGTGATCTCAAGTTCGCGATGATCATCTACGGTCCCGGAGGAATTGCGGCGGTAGATTACGACAACGACGACTACTACGATCTTTTCATCCCCGACGGCGTGGAGTCGCGCCTTTTCCGAAACCGCAAGGACGGCACTTTCGACGATGTGACCGAGTCCTCCGGTCTTGCCGGGTTGGACGGTGTCAGCGTTGGCGTCTTTGCTGATTACGACAACGACGGCGACAAGGACGCTTTTATCAGTCGGACGTTCAAGCCGAATCAGCTCTTCCGCAACAACGGCGACGGGACGTTCACCGACGTGACGGCTCAGACGGGAATCGGGGAAGACTGTTGTACGACAGTCGCGTCCTGGGCCGACTACAACAACGACGGCTATATCGACCTTTACGTCGGACGATACCTGGATCCGCGCCTGGACATCCCGACCACCTTCTATGCCAGGAACGGCGAGCCCAACCAGCTCTATCGCAACAATGGCGACGGGACCTTTTCGAACGTAACCAAGGAAGCGGGCGTTGGCGAGGTCGGGCTTTGTCTCGGCACCGTGTTCGGCGACTACAACGACGATGGGTGGCCGGATCTTTACGCTGTTAACGATTTCGGGCGCAACACCCTTTACCGCAATAACGGAAACGGGACCTTTACGGACGTCACCGTCGAGTCCAATACGCTGGCCTATGGCGCGGGCATGAACGCGACCATGGGTGACTACAACAATGACGGGAAATTGGACATCTACGTCACCAATATCCGTTCCGATCATGCCTGGTTTGCCGAGGCGCCCACAATTCGCCGCTACATGTACAATTCCTTCGCCCAAGGCGTCTGGCTGAGCGACATGCCTCTCTACTGGGAGATCTTCCGTCAGTCCGGCTTTGGGTTCGTCGGGGTGTTTAAGCAGATGGCCTCGGGCAACACGCTGCTGCAGAACAAGGGTGACGGTACTTTCGAGGATGTCAGCTGGGACGCCTCAGCCAATCCGCCTGGCTGGTTCTGGGGCGCCGGAATGTACGACTACGACAACGATGGCTGGAAGGACATCTACGCCGCCAACGGCTGGGTCTACAACGATCCGGGAACCGAGATCGAGCTCGATTTTCTCAACAACGTGGTCAGTCGACAGGCTGACTACAAGACCGGAATCTTCTTCGATCCCAATCACTTCGGTCAGATCTCATGGCACGGATGGGAGCGCAACCGAATGCTGAGGAACAACGGAGACGGGACTTTCGTGGAGATCGGCCGGCCGGCCGGTGACGATCTGCTGACCAACAGCCGCGGCGTTGCGGTTGCGGACTTCTGGAACCGCGGCGTGATGGACATCGCAGTTTCCGCTTCGACGGACCGCCACGCCCTGCTCAAGAACGAAGTCGGCAAGAATCGGAACTGGTTGGAAGTTGAGCTGGTTGGAACAAAGTCGAATCGGGATGCCGTTGGTGCCCGTGTCACGGTCACCAACGGGAGCCGTCTGCAGACGACCGAAGTCGTTCTTGGTGACGGTTACGGTTCTCAAAGCTCCCTCCGGCAGCATTTCGGAATCGGAGATGCGGAAACTGTGGACGAGTTGAAGATTCTGTGGCCTGCGACGGGAACTGTTCAGCGGTTCACGGGAGTAGAGGCAAACCAGATTGTCGTGGTCACCGAGGGCGTCGACAATCTCGAGACGAAACGGTTCGAGGTGGAAGAGAAATGATACCGTTGGCGATTCTTACCGCGATTTTGGCACTGTTGGCCCCGGTTTCGGATGAACCCGGACCGGACTGGTTCAAAGAGGTTTCCGGTCCGGCAGGGGTGGCCTATCCGCATACCAATCGTTCGTTCGACAACCAGTACGCGCACATCATGGAGGGCTACACGGCGCTCGGGGCAGCAGTGGCGGTGGGTGATTTCAATAACGACGGCTACGAAGACCTTTACGTGACCGACTCGAAGCTGGACGGCAAGAATCATCTCTATCGCAATAACGGAGACTTCACCTTCACCGATGTTGCCGAGCAGGCCGGCGTTGCCGGCGGAAATGACAAGGCGAACGCGTGTGCCGATGCGCTCTGGTTCGACTATGACAATGACGGGGATTCCGACCTTCTGGTGATTCGGTTTGGTACCGAGATCCTGTACGAGAACCAGGGCAATGGAACCTTTGCCGATGTGACTGAAAAGGCCGGCCTGACGCAGTACATGAACAGCATCACCGGGATCGTCTTCGACTATGACCGGGACGGCGACCTCGATCTTTTCGTCGGCGGCTACTTTCGAGATGTCAATGTCTTCAACCCGGACACGCCCCGCTTCTTTCCCGAGAGCTTCGAGACTGCCAACAACGGTGGCGGCCTGCTCGTCTATCGCAACAATGGCGACAAGACCTTCAACGAAGTGTCGGCCGAGATCGGATTCAAATTAAGCGGTTGGACCCTCGACCTTGGCCATGCCGATGCTGACAACGATGGAGATGATGATCTTTACATCGCCTGTGATTTCGGCACGGATCGCTTTTTCGAGAACCTGGGCGACGGGCACTTCGCGGATATCACGGAAAAGGCGGTCGGCATCGACACCAAGAAAGGGATGAATGTCGATTGGGGCGACTACGACAACGACGGGTTCCTCGACATCTATGTCACCAACATCACTGACGAATACATGAGGGAAGGGAACTTCCTCTGGCGCAACAATGGGAACCTGACTTTTTCGGATGTCTCGAGAGAGACCGACACCTACGACACGGGTTGGGGATGGGCCGGCAAATTTTTCGACTACGATCACGATGGTTGGCGAGATCTCTACGTGGTCAACGGGTGGGTATCGGCCGGCAAGGAGAACTATGTCCTGGACATCTTTCAGGTGATCGTCCAGCCGGGAATCGATCTGGCCGATGCGAGAAGCTGGCCACCGATGGGAAACAAGACCCTGAGTGGATACCAGCGCAGCCGGCTTTTCCACAATCAGCACGGGGGGCTTTTCACGGACCAGGCTCCGACATTTGGCCTCGACTCCCTTAAGGATGGCCGCGGCATCGCGGTCGCCGACCTGGACAACGACGGGCGTCTGGATTTATTTGTGGCCAACGCGAATTCAACACCGGAGCTGTTCCGCAATGAGGTCCCGCAGAACGAAAAGACCAACTGGGTTCAGTTCAAACTGAAAGGCACCCTTTCGAACCGCGATGCCGTCGGAGCCCAGGTGCGCATCACGTCCGGCGGACGCACCCAGCTCAGCTTTGTCAACGGGGGAAATGGCTTCGCCTCACAAAGCACCTTGCGGGTCCATTTCGGCCTCGCGGACCAATCGAAGATCGACAAAGTGGAAGTGCGATGGCCATCGGGGACCGTGCAGGCGTTCGAGGGTGTTGCCGCAGACCGGGTGTACACGGTCACCGAGGGCGGGGCAATCGAACCGATGACGTGGGAACACCACTGAAGTACAGGGTGGGCGCCGTTGAGACGGTGCCCCTTATAAGAGGTAACGAACTATGCTGAAACTCAACGTGTTACTGGCGTTGTTGATGTTTGCTCCGGCCGCCGACGCCGAGCAGGATTTTCGTGAGGCGACCGAGGCGGTTGCGTCGGGCAACGTGGAGTCAGCGCTCGATCATTTCGAGGCTGCACTCACTGCCGATCCTGACAACCTGAAGTACGGCAGCGAATATCGTCAGGCCATCATCAAGGTGAAGGCTTATGACCGCTGCATCGCATTCTTCGAGAAACTCGTAGCGGATCACCCGGAGGCATCCAATGCCTACTTAAACTTCGGGTTCGCTTACGTCGACAAAATTCCCGATGCCGGGGCAATCACGCAGGTGATCAACGCCAACACGGCCCTCTCCTACTTCACGAAGTCGGTCGAGATCAAACCGACCTGGATCGGTCTGTATACGCGAGGAAACAGCTACCTTTTCTGGCCCAAGATCTTCAACCGGACGCAGCTTGGAATCGATGATCTGGAAGCTGCCATCAAACTGGGCAACAGCCTGGGCAAGCAACCCTATCACGTGCGGGCCTGGGTCTCGCTTGGGGATGGCTACTTCAAGAATGAAGAACCCGCCAAAGCGCGCGAGGCGTGGCAAAAAGGTCTTGCGGAGTTCCCGGGCAGCCCGGACCTGCAGAAGCGGCTTGCGGCCTCGGATGATGAACTGATGTCGATCGTGAAGGTCGCCTATGACCCGAACGTGCGCGTGAGCACCAACCTTTCAGAAGTGTGGTGAGACTAATGAGAACCGCAATCGCATTGATGATTCTTTTGACTGGGACAGGCCTGGCGGCTGCCAATGACAGCTCCGAGAAGGGGATCCGGTTTGCAGAGATCGGCGAGCAGGCCGGTGTCAGGCACTTGCATAAGACTCGAAAGTTCAAGGGTCCGCACTCGGACGTACTCGGCATGTTTACGGCGGGTGGGGCCTCATCCGCGGTTGGAGACTATGACAATGACGGTCTCGAAGACCTCTTTGTCACCAACTCCGACGAAGGGACGAGCAGCCGTCTCTATCGGAACGAAGGGAACTTCACCTTTTCCGACCAGACCGAAAAGGCAGGCGTGGGCGGAGGGAACGCCCCCGACACCGTAGTCGCTGACGCGATCTTTTTCGACTATGACAACGACGGTTGGAAGGACCTCCTGGTCGCCCGTTTCGGGACGCCGCTGCTGTATCACAACCAGGGTGATGGTACCTTCAAGGATGTATCGGCCGGCTGCGGCATCGACAAGTTCGCCAACACGCTCTCGGTGACGGTGGTTGACTACGACAACGACGGGCTGCTCGACGTCATCTTCGGAAACTATTTCGGGCCATACAACCTGTTGGACCTGAAGACCACCCAGGTACTCCCGAAGGACCTCGACAATGCCAAGAACGGGGGAGGCGTCGGCCTGTGGCGAAACCTCGGGAAGGGGCACTTTGAAGATGCCACGTCGAAAGCCGGGTTGGACATTTATCATGGTTGGACACTCGACGTTGGGCACGGCGACTTCAATAATGACGGGCTGCAGGATCTTTACGTGGCCAGCGACTATGGGACCGACCAGCTCTATTTCAACAACGGCGACGGGAGCTTTCGCGATGCGACCGAGTCGGGGATCGGTTTCGACACCAAGAAGGGCATGAACGCCGACGTTGCCGATTACGACAACGACGGTTTCCTGGATGTGTACGTCACCAACATTACCGACGAGTACATGAAAGAATGCAACATGCTCTGGCACAACAACGGCAACGAAACGTTTACCGATCTTTCGCGGGAGACCGGGACGTGCGACACGTTGTGGGGATGGGGTGCCAAATTTGCAGACTTCGACAATGACGGCTGGCAGGATCTCTTTGCCGTCAACGGGCTGCGGTCGGCCAGCGACGACAACTACATCCCGGTGCTCGTAGAGATGATCATCACCCCCGGGGTCGATTTCAGCGACCTTTCCAGCTGGCCCGAAATCAAGAACATGAGCTGGAGCGGGTACCAGAAGAGCAAGCTCTTTCAGAACCTGGGCCAGTTGCATGTCTTCAAGGAAGTTTCCGGTGAAGCCGGGGTCGACAACGACCTGGACGGACGTGGAGTCGCTATTGCGGACTTCAACGGTGACGGACTGCTCGACATTTACCAGACCAATGCGGATCAACCGGCGCTTCTTTACCGGAACCAGACCTCGAACCCAGGGAACTGGATTACGCTCCAGCTCCAGGGAACCCGCTCGAGCCGGGACGCTGTCGGTGCCCGGGTCACCTTGAAGTCCGGCGGCCAGTCCCAGATTCGCGAAGTGGTCGGCGGAAACGGCTACTCAGCGGCCAGCAGTTTTCGGGTGCACTTTGGCATGGGCACCGTTAATCAGGTTGACCAGCTTGAAATCCGCTGGCCCAGTGGCGCTGTGGAAACGATTTCCCCGCCCCTGAACCAGCTGTCGGTAGTGGAAGAAGGCAAGGGCATCGTATCGGGGCCTGCGGGCAAAGCCTCCAAGTAGGCCCAATTACTTGGGAAAACAACCATGACCATTAAGAGAATAGGTTTGTTGGCCGCTCTGCTGATTCTGGTCGGCAGTGTGGCCTTCAACCGGGCGAACAGTTCTGAGAGCGATGAACTTTGGCAGTACCGAAACCTGGGCAAGGCGTTCTATGAGAACCCGACGACCCAGTACCAGGCCGTCGACATGTTCAAGAAGGCTCTTGAGCTTGCGCCGGATTCTCCGAGAGAACGAATCAATTATGGTCTGGCCCTCCTGCGGGCTGGAAAGACCGATGAGGGGATTGCGGAACTGGAAGCGGTGCAGAAGGACGCTCCCCAGATTCCCCACACCTGGTTCAACCTGGGCATCATCTTCAAAAAGGCCGCCCAATATGACAAGGCTCGGGAACAATTCGAGAAGATGGTCCAATTGGTTCCCGACGAGCCGATCTCTCACTACAATCTGGGAGTGGTCCTCAAGCTGACCGGCGATGCGTCGGGCTCGCTGAAGCAGTTCGAGGAAGCAGCTCGCCTCGGGCCAAGCCTTGCCGGTCCCTACTTTCAGCTCTTTAACGCCTACAAGGCCGCCGGTCGGGAGGCCGAAGCTGATCGGGCGCTCGCGAAGTTCAACGAAAATAAGCGACGACAGTCCGGAGCTGCGATCCCGGAAGATCTCGACTGGAGTTTTTTTTCCGAGATCCTGGACGTGGTAGACCCGGTTGCGGCGCCGACCCTGAGTGCCGCCAAGTTCCAGTCGGCGTTGTCGTTCGACTCTGAAGTCATGGGTGGGAAACTGGAAGGCACTCCTGAGGGAATTGTCGTGGGAGACCGTCAAGCGGACGGCACGACCGAGACCATTGCCTGGACGGACCGGCAGGTCCGGATGGTGCCCTCTTCGCCTGGAGGAGATCCCGTAATCGCGTTCGACGCAGATGCCGGGGAGACTATTCGCAGTGTCACTGCCGCCGATTTCGACAACGACGGCCTCTTCGATTTGAGCGTGGTTACCGATCGCCGTGTGGTCCTTCTCAAGAGAGATGCTTCCGGATTTATCGCGCAGCAGGAGTCCGCGAATGACGGTCAGTACGACTTCTCTCTCTGGCACGACCTGGATCATGACTCTGACCTGGATCTCTTCCTCCTTGGCAAGGGACACGCGCTGTTGCGCAACAGCGGGAAATCGGGATTTGTCGACTCCACGACTGAATTTCCCTTTGTCGATGGAGATGTCTCGGCGGCGGCTTCAGTAGACTTGATCAAGGACACCAACGGGACGGACCTCGTCTTCGCGTACGTGAATCATCCGGCTGTCCTGTACCGTGACATGCTCGCGGGCAGCTACGAGCCGAAAGAAATCGAGGCTCTGCCAAAGGAGGTATCGGAACTCCGGGCCTTCGATGTGGACAACGACGGGTGGACCGATCTCCTGGCTCATACGCCCGGAGGCGTCCAGCTGATCATCAATCGAGAAGGCTCGTTCTCGGCAGGCGCAGTGATCGAATCGACAGGTCGCGCGACGCCTGCGGACATGGCGAATCGTGGATTCTCCGATCTTGCTTTCGCCGGAAAGGTATTCCCGAACCAGGGCAGGGGTGAGTTTGGTCCGGGTGTCGAGGTTCCGGCGTTGGCCGGAGCCGTTGCAATCGACGCGGGGGACCTCGACCAGGACGGTAAGATCGACCTCGTTGTGCTGGGGCAGGACGGAGCGGTGTCCTGTCTGAAAGGAAGGGGTGCGGAAGGCAACTGGAACGTGATTGGCCTCGAGGGGGTCCGAAACCTCCGCGAGGCACCGTCGGCCGAGGTCGAGATCAAGGCGGGGTCTTTGTACCAGAAGCGGATCTACGACGGCCGGCCGATTCACGTCGGGCTCGGTACCCACTCCAAGATCGATACCGTTCGCATAACCTGGCCGAACGGGTTGATCCAGAATGAGCCGGAGCAGGACGTCAATCGGGCCATCGTCTACAAGGAGAAACAGCGACTTTCGGGCTCATGCCCCATGGTATTCACCTGGAATGGGAAGAAGTTCCAGTTCATTACCGACGTTCTCGGAGTCGCGCCGCTGGGAGCCGCAGCCGGGGAGGGAGTATTCTTTCCCGTAGACCATGATGAGTATGTCCAGATCCCGGCCGGAGCAATGGCGAAGAATGGCGATGGACACTACGAGGTCCGGATCACCGAGGAACTGCGGGAGGTGGGTTACATCGACAAGGTGCAACTCCTGGCCGTAGACCATCCTGCTGGTGAATCCATCTTCACCAGTGACAAGTTCAAGTCCCCGCCGTTTCCCAAGTTCCGTCTTTATGGAGTGCGGGATCGCCAGTACCCCGTGGCGGCATTCGACGATCGTGGAAATGATGTCAGGGACCGCGTCCGCAAACTGGACAGGACTTATCCGGATGCATTTGAGCGGGACTTCCTCGGGGTCGCTGAAAAGCACTTCGTGGAGCTCGATTTCGGATCCGCACGATCAATTGGAGAACCGGCGATTCTCGTGCTGAACGGCTGGGTAGACTGGGCGGACGGAAGCACCATCCGTCGCCTGGCTCAGGACCGGACGGCGCAACTGATCATGCCTCAGCTCCAGGTTCAGGATCCTTCCGGGCGGTGGGTGACCGCAGTCGAGGATATGGGCGTTCCCGCAGGCAAGCCGAAGACGATCGTCGTTGACCTGACCGGGAAGTTCCTCTCGGCCTCCCGGAAAGTGCGAATCGTAACCAGCCTCTCAGTTTACTGGGACGAGATCTTCATGAGCCGTGACGTGGCCGTTCCAAAGGTTCAACCTGTTGTCCTCTCACTGGCCCAGGCAGACCTGTCCTATCGCGGTTTCTCGACCCCTGTGATCCACCCGCAAAGAAGGCAGCCCGAGGTGTTCGACTACTCGAAGTGGATGCCTCTTTCCATGTGGAATCCGGCGAAGGGTTTCTACACACGGTACGGCGACGTGGCGGCGCTACTGGGAGGGATCGATGATCAGTTTTTGATCATGGGGTCGGGCGACGAGATTCGCTTGACGTTCACGGACGAGCGCCTGGGGCCGGTTCCCGAAGGGTATACCCGGGACTTCCTTCTGTTTGTCGATGGGTGGGCCAAGGACGGAGACTTGAACACGGCCTACTCCCAAACGGTGGAACCGCTCCCGTTTCACGGGATGTCCGCCTATCCGTATCCCGCGACGGAGTCCTATCCCGATACTCCTGCTCACCGGCAGTACCGGGAGGAGTACAACACACGGCCTGGCCTGCGCTTCATTCGGTCTCTGACCGAGGAACGTAGTCCGGATGCTCCGGGAGTCGCGCATTCGGAATAACACTTGTTTTGAAATCGAAGTTTTGAAGTGAGTCTTCATGAGGAGGGTAAATGTCTGACATCACAGCTGAAAAGGTCCGGGAAGAAGTACGAAACAGGGTGGCCGAACTGACCGAAGTTGAACCTTCGGAAATCAGTGATACCGCCGATTTCATGGATGAGCTTGGAGTCGATTCCTTGATGGCGATCGAGTTGATGGTCGCCCTCGACAAGGAGTACAAGATCGACATTCCTGAAGACGAATTCCGTGAGATTAAGAATGTCGACCAGGCCGTTGAAGTCGTGATGAAGCACTTGTCGGCAGCGGCATAAGGCCGACGGAGAGTGGTTGGCCAAGAGTTCCAGTGTCGCGACGAAAGGCGGGAGCAATATGAAGAGAATCGCGATTACCGGGATCGGACTGGTGACTCCGGTTGGTTCCGGCAGGAAGGTATTCTGGGAGGCTGTCACTTCCGGAAAGAGTGGAATCGCGCCGGTACAGTCCTTTGACACGTCCGATTTTCCGGGAAACCTGGGAGCGGAGGTGAAGGATTTCGATCCGGCAGCGCACGTCCGAAGGCAGGATCCGGCCAAACTCGGGAGGGCATCCCAGATGGCCGTAGCGGCTGCTTACATGGCTGTCGCCGATGCCGGCATCGAACTGGAACGCTTCGATCCTTACCGGGTGGGCGTCTCGATGGGCACCACTTCCGGAGAACCGTTGTTCGTGGAGCAGTACAACGATGCCCGGAACGCGGGTGGGTTCGACGCGATTCCGGCCGACATCTTCCCCAAGTACCCTTGTCACGTGATCCCGGACAACCTGGCCATTGAATTTGGCGTCCGCGGGCCCTGTGTAATGATTCCAACTGCCTGTGCGGCCGGAAACTATGCAATCGGCAACGCCACCGACCTGCTCAGGCTGGGACGAGCCGACCTCATGCTGGCGGGTGGAGCGGACGCGTTCTCGCGGATTACCTACATGGGCTTCTCCCGCCTTGGTGCCATTGCTCCCGAGCGGTGCCAGCCCTTCGATCGGAATCGTAAGGGGATGGTTCCCGGGGAAGGTGCTGCAATCCTTGTCCTGGAACCGCTTGACGCTGCCCTGAAGCGGGGAGCAACCGTCTATGCTGAAATTCTCGGATACGGACTCAGTTGCGATGCCCACCACATGACTGCCGCCCATCCGGAAGGGGATGGGGCGATGCGGGCGATGTCGGGAGCCCTCCGGGAAAGCGGGGTCAACCTTGACCAGGTGGACTATATTTGCGCGCACGGCACCGGGACTCCGACGAACGACCGGATAGAATCAATTGCGGCTCGCCGACTGTTTGAATCGCTGGCTGATCGGCTTCCCATGAGCTCGATCAAGTCGATGACGGGCCACACGATGGGGGCCGCCAGCGCAATCGAGGCGGCAGGCTGCGCGCTGGCTCTCCAAGCCGGGGTAATTCCACCCACCATCAATTTCGAAGAGCCCGACCCGGAGTGCGACCTCGACTGTGTCCCCAACACGGCTCGGGAGACCAACCCTCAAATCGTGTTGAACAACGCTTACGCCTTTGGTGGGAACAACGCGAGCCTTTGCCTGGCGAGATGGGATCGTTGACGATGACGAGTGAGATTGTTGTTACCGGAGCAGGTTTGATTACTCCACTTGGGGCCGGTCTGGAGGAATTCAGGAAGACCCTTTTTAGAGCCGTTCCCGAGGTGAAGCCGAGTTCCGTAATCGAAATTGGGGAAACCGGCCCCGCCGTTTTCGAGGTGCAGGATTTCAAACCTCAGACCTGGCTTGGCCCCAAGGGGATCAGGGTACTGGACCGCAGCGCCCGCCTCCTGGCGGTGGCTGCCCAGCTGGCGCTTTCTTCGGTAGGCCGCGAGGTGAGCGACGACGGTGAAGGAAAGCCGGAGGAAGGGCTCGTCTGTGGGACCATCTTTGGAAGCGTCCACAGCATCGCTTCCTTCGACTGGAGCGGCCTCGAGGATGGCGTCAAGTATGTCAACCCGATGGCGTTTACCAACACTGTAATCAACTCCCCCGCCGGTCAGGCGGCTATCCGGCACAAGCTTCGAGGCATCAACTCGACCATTTCGGCGGGACTGGCCTCGGGCCTGCTTGCCCTCCAGTATGCTTCCGATGCTCTGCGATTCGGACGGGCATCGATGCTTCTCGCCGGCGGAGTAGAGGAGATTGCCGAGGAGTCCTATCTCGGCTTTCGGAAGAACGGGTGGCTCAGCGAGACCGGTCGGGTGAAGCCATTCTCGGCAACTCGGGATGGCGTTGTGCTGGGCGAAGGTTCGGCATTGCTGGTTCTCGAGCGAGCCGAGGACGCGGCCGAGCGCAGCGCCCCCGTGCTGGCCAGACTGGTCGGATTTGGCAATGCCCAGGACGCTCATTCTGTCTCCCGGTTCTCGTCCCGGCCCGATGGGGCAGTAAGAGCAATGCAAGGCGCACTGGTTGATGCCGGGATTGGACCTGAGGAGATCGGTGGTATTGTCTCCGGGGCCAGCGGCAGCAGGGCCGGGGACGAAATGGAGCTGAAAGCGCTGCGTGCGGTCTTTGGGTCCGGACTTGCCGGAATCCCCGTTGCCTGTCCCAAGGCGGTCGGCGGCGAAGCGCTGGGAGTATCCTCGGCGATCGCAGCCACGGTTGCAGTCTGCGCGCTGGAGAGTGGAGAACTTCCCCCGACAGCCGGGGTCGAAGAAGTGCCGGAGGACCTCAAGTTGTCGGCGGAGTCACAACGGCTCGCAGGTGACTACGTTCTGGTAACCGGCTTCAGTTGCGATGGAAACAACGCAGCGCTCATTCTCAGGCAATAGGCGCTTTGGGTTTCGGGGCGGCGCGCACCGTATCTGGTTTCGACGTGGGACAGGCCATCAAGGCTTGCGCACTCGTTCCGGGGCAAGCTTTCGGCCCTGTTCGATATACCAGTCCATCTGCCTGGCGATGCCCCTGAGGATCCTCACATCACGTGAGGTCATCTCGGACTTGGAGAGAATTCGCCGGATCGACCGCATAATGTGGCCGGGGTTGCTCGTGCTCAGGAACCCGATGTTGACCAGGGTGCGTTCCAGGTGGTCGTACATGCCGGACAACTCTTCCTGGGCGGCCAGCGAGGGGATACCGGCCTCGGACGCGGCGTCCTGCGCGCGTGTGTAGAACTCGTAGCAAACAATAAGAACGGCCTGGGCGAGGTTGAGGGTAGGAAACTCGGGAGCCGCGGGAATGGACAGGAGATGCTGGCAGAGGGCCAGTTCGGCCTCGTTCAGACCCGACCGTTCCGGGCCGAACAGAACCGCCACCCGTTGGGATTTGGCGGCTTCCAGGAGCCTGCCGGCGATACCGCGCGGAGCCTCGATCCGCGTGCGCTCCTTTCGTCCGCGGAACGAGGTTGTGCCCGCCACAACCTGCTCTTCGGCCAGCGCATCTTCAACCGAATCGTAGATCGTTGACCGCTCGACGACGTCGAATGCGCTGACGGCCATCATGCGGGATTCCGGACCCAGAGGATCGGCGGGTGACACCAGCTTCAGGCGGGACAGGCCCATGTTCTTCATCGCCCGCGCTACCGAGCCGATATTCCCGGGCACGGAGGGTCGAACCAGCACGATCGAGATGTTGGAGAGAGAACCCATCGCCGACCTAACGACTGGACGCCTTTCGAATCGACCGCTCGACCCGATCGAATCCCTCCGCGAGTTGGGCACGGGAAGCGGCATAGGAGATGCGAACGTGGCCCTCGTAACCGAAGGCCGACCCGGGAACCGTAGCAACCCGCGCATCCCGAAGCAAGAATTGCGAAAACTCGATCGAGTTCGAACACCCGGCTGCCTCCAATGCATCCCTCACCCGGGGGAAGACATAGAATGCGCCTCCAGGTGGCGCACATTCCAGACCCGGGATTCCGGCCAACCGATCGAGTACGTACTTTCGCCTCCAGCCATATTCGCGGCGCACCGCGTCAAGGCCTGAAGGGTCGTCATTCAGTGCGGCAAGAGCGGCTTTTTGCGAGATGGAGACCGGGTTGCCAGTCTGATGGCTTTGCAGTTCATTCATCTTTTCGATGAGGTTCGAGGGCCCCACGCAGTACCCGATGCGCCAGCCGGTCATGGAGTAGGACTTGGAAAACGACCCGACGACAGCGTAGTTGTCCTCCTCCGGGCCAAACATCGAGGCAACGGAGACGTGGTTGGCACCGTCATAGACAAACTGCTCGTAGGTCTCGTCAGAGAGTACGAAGACATTTCTTTTGCGGGCCCACTCAGCGATTTCTCCCAGCCGGTTACCCGGAATTACCGCGCCGGTCGGGTTGTTGGGGGAGTTGATGATCAGGCTGCTGGTCTTACTGGTAGTGGCGGATTCGAGAGACCGAGGGTTGAGGACGAAATGATCCTTTTCGTCCGTCCTGACCTCGACCGGGTTTCCCCCGCAGATACGGACGACTTCGGGGAAGGTGACCCAATAGGGTGAGGGAATCAGGACCTCGCAACCCGCATCGACAATGGCCATGCAGACGTTGAAAATCGAGTGTTTCGCTCCCGACGACACGAGCACGTTTTCGATCGAGTAGGAAGTCCCCCAACGCCGGTTGAACCTCAAGGCAATCGCCTCTCTCAATTCGTCAATTCCGGCGCTCGGCGTGTAACGGGTGAAGTTGGAATCGATGGCGCCCTTGCCCGCCTCTTTCGCCGCCGCCGGGCTTGGAAAGTCCGGCTGTCCGGGCCCGAGGTCAATGACATCGATCCCCTGTGCCCGCAGCGCCTGGGCCTCCAGCATAACCTTCATGGTGAGGGATGCCTGGATTCCCTGAAGTCGGTCTGCAAATCTCATGAAGTGAAGTTTTTCTTGAGGATTTCCCGTGCCTGCTCGACTTCATCGAGAATCTCCTGTGCCTTCCTGCCCGTCATCATGGAGACCTCGTCAGAAGTGAATCCTTCCAATGCAAAAAGGATGAACGATTCACGAACGTTCAGGGGAAGGGCTGCGACCGATCGGTGAAGTTCCTCTTCCGCCTCTTCGCGCTCGAGAATCTCTTCCGGGTTGGAGACGTTGTCGTTTTCGAAAAGGTCCCCCATCGACAGCGATTCATCGGGCTGGTAGAAATTCAGATCCTCGTCTTCCCAGTCGCTCTTTTCGGATGCGCTCTCCTCCACGTGGAGTTCGTCCCGGTGGTCTTCGATCTCTTCCATCCGCTGGCCCAGGATTGCGCGAGCAGTCTGAATCATCCACTGTTCGACGGTGAGGCTGGTAGGCTTGGCTTCGGGCCGGCTTGTGATGAAAAGGAAGACGTCATCGACGATGGCCTGAGGTTCGATCATCCCGGGAGGAAGCTGGCCCTGAATCACCTGGTAGTAAATTTCGCGTCGCACGTAGTTCTCGAGTTTTTCCAGGTGTTCATTGGCCTCCGCCTCGATTTCCCATCGGGTTAGCGGAACCGATTCGGTCGTCGGAGGTTGCTTGTGCCAGAGCCGTTCCCGGTTCAGTTGGCTCTTGAACCTCTTGACCCGGCGACGCAATTCGGCAAAGGCGCGGACCAGGCTGGTTGTTGGGTTATGCTCGAGTTCCTCGACCTTGATCGTGCGTTGAGGGAGAGCCAACACCAGGGCAGTCTGGTACTGGCTTCCACGCGGAAGCTTCTCCAGGCTGATGTCCAAATCCATGGTGTCGGGTGAAAAGCTCGTCAGCATCTTGCGTATTTTCGCGCAATGGCGATCGATCAGGTTTTCTTGCGTCTTGAGAAGATCCAGGTTGCGGGGATGAATCCTTATGTTCATTACTTTTAGATTATAGATCTCCGCCTTCTGACCTGGCAAACTTGCAGGCATTTGCAATTGGGGAGTTTCTGGCTTCCGTGCGGTCGGAGATAAGCTTCCGGGTGACGGCTCTGATTCGGAGTGCAATAATGGCCGGAAATGCAGATCATCCCTCTCCGTGACTGTCCACTTGAGAAGCTCAACCCTCTCTTCGAAGAGGAGGTCCGCCACTGGACAGACTCGGTTTTCTGGGACTACCGGTCCACGCTGAACGTGATCAAGGGCTTTATCCTGGCCAAGGCGTTGCCGGGATACGTCCTGCA
Organism: uncultured Acidobacteriota bacterium; assembly: GCA_963777605.1. Taxonomy (GTDB): domain Bacteria; phylum Acidobacteriota; class UBA6911; order RPQK01; family JAPXNP01; genus CAVZRV01. The sequence goes on along the minus strand of CAVZRV010000007.1, from coordinate 633,804 downwards.
GTCGGGAGACGAAGTGATTGGGTATTCCTATTACGTCGTGGACCGCCCTGTCTCATTCATCGGAGGCCTGTACGTTCTCGACCGGAAAGCGGGACCGGACCCGTACGGGATTCTTCTTCAGCGCGCAGCGGAGACGATCATCGGAGTTCCCGGTGTTGAACGGGTGGAGACGCAGTTGTTCGAGTTCAACTACCAGTTTCGATCCTTGTTTGCGGCCTGTAGTTTCGGCGCTCTTCGCCGTCACTTCCTGGTTTGCGATTTGGGCAGTGCCCTGGTTCCCGCTGTCGGGAATTTGGGGATGGGAAAGCCGGCGTGGCAGCTCACGCACTGGCAGGACAAGTTCATCGGGCCGGCATCCGAAGTGATCTACGACAGTTACCGGGGGTCTTTCGATTCAACGATTTGCTGGGACTACCAGACCCGCCAGGGCTGCCTGAGATTCGTTCGAAACCTGATCGAAAACCCGGCCTGTGGACGGTTCTTCGGCGAGGACACGCTGGTTGCGGTTGATGCAAAGGGCAAGGTTTGCGGGGTTCTCCTGGGAACCCGAATCGCACCGGAGACCGCGATGATCCCCCAGATTTCTATCCGGAGAGACTGTCAGGGACGGGGCCTTGGCTCGGCCTTGATCGACACCTATCTGGCGCAATGCCGGGAAAAGGGGCTGGCGCGGGTTACCCTTTCTGTCTCGGAAGGGAACGACCGGGCGTTTCGCCTCTACCTGCGAAAAGGCTTCGAGATCCTCAAGACCTTTCACGCCTTCATCTGGGAACGGAAATAGTATCGGTCACGACCGGGTTGGTCAGGGTCCCCAGCTTTTCGATGGTGACCGTAACCAGTTGCCCGGGTTCCAGGAACAGGGGCGGTTCCCGGAAGACTCCAACCCCGGAAGGTGTCCCGGTGAAGATCACATCACCAGGTTCGAGCGTGATGCAACGGGACAGATACTCCACCAGGTCGAAACAGGTGAAAATCATGTCCGAGGTATTCGCGCTCTGCCGGATTTCGTCGTCCACCTTCAGCTCAATCGCGAGCGAGTGGGGATCACCGACTTCATCCGCAGTGACGATCCACGGACCCAGGGGGGCGAATGTGTCACAGGATTTGCCTCGGACCCATTGACGGTCGGAATACTGGAGGTCCCGGGCGCTGACATCGTTGCCGACACAATAGGCCAGTGAAGAGGCGGCCGTTTGTGCGGTGACGTTCCTGGAACGTCGGGTCACGACTGCACACAACTCGGCCTCCACGTCCACCTGCCGGCTGATGGCCGGAAGCTTGATCGGTTCGTCCGGTCCGATGACGGCACTCGGGAACTTCGCAAAAATCAGGGGTGACGTAGGGAGCGGAGTATTCTGCTCTTCCGCATGCTTCCGGTAGTTAAGGCCGACGGCAATGATCTTGCCCGGGTCGGGAAGTGGAGCGATCAGGCGAGTCCGGTTTCGGGGGTAGACGCCGGGAAACTTCTCGGAGACCAGGTCGTGAATCAGGCTCGCGATCTCGAATGCTTCGGTTCCCTGCGAAAGCCAGCTCTTCAGGTCGGGCAATTCGATGATGGAACGCGCATCTTTGGGGACCCTCCCCGACTCCACCAACGCCAGGCCGGCTTCCCTGAGTCCGACGATCCATCGTCCCTGCAACTCAAAGCCGGGGCACGTCTGCCCCTCCCGAATAAACGTGCAGAATTTCATAGTGTCCCGGTGGAGTGAGTTGCCCTAATCCCTCTGACTGCTGCTGTTGGAGCGGGCTTCGGCAATCGATTTCTGAAGAAGTGACGTCACCTGCGGCAGTCGTTCGATTCCGGTCTGCACCTGATTGTCCAGTTCGAGTGCAACCCGGTAGCTGGCTTCATCCCCTACAACCAGGAGGAGTAGTTCCTGTTTCAGGAAGTTGGCGGTAACCCGTTGGGCCTCGCTCCACTCGTCGTCGGTGAAGTCCAGTTCCGCTTTCTTGGCGTAGTTTCGAAAATCTGCAAGCGCCCTTTCGCCGATCTGAAGAGCGGCGATTGCGTTGACGACATCTTCGTCATCCTGGCTGTCGATATCCGACGGCATTCCTTCCAGGAGATCGCTCTTTATCTCACCCGAGTAGACCTTGGAGGCGTACTTCCGGAACAGGTTCTTGCGCTGAATCTTCCGGGTTGTCAGGGGAATGCGGTCGAGATCAACTTTCTCGTCCGGTGAGATGCCGCCACCACCGTAGACGATTCGACCACCATCCGTGAAATAGGCCTTCTCGTCGGAGGAGTGCTTGACGTCCTGATCCGACTGGCGATGGTTGTAGTACTCCCAGAATCCGACCGAATAGTCCCGCTGGATCAAGCGGTCGCTCGGCGTGTAGTAGCGCCCGGTAGTCAACGCCAGGGCCCGGTTCCCCTGCAGCGGGAAAATGGTCTGCACGAGGGCTTTCCCGAAACTCGTTTCGCCGAGAATGAGGGCCCGGTCGTGGTCCTGCAAGGCACCGGAAACGATTTCACTGGCGCTGGCGCTGTTCTGGTTGATCAGCACTACCATCGGATAGTGGTAGCGCTGATTGCGTTTGGCCTTGTAATCCCGGCTTTCTTTCCCGTTTCGGGACCGGGTCGAGACGATCAGTTGTCCTGCGTCCAGGAAACGATCCGACACTGCCAGTGCCTGGCTCAGAGCCCCTCCCGGATCGTCACGCAGATCGAGGATCAGGCCCGAAAGGGTCGATTCATCAAGGGCATCCAGAGCGTTGTCGAGCTCCCGGCCGGTGGTTTCCGCGAAGCGGGCAATCCGGATATACCCAACCTGGGGCCGAATCCGGAACGCGTACTTGATCGTGTACATCGGAATTTCGTCCCGCTCGACCGTGAACTGGAGCGCCTCGTCCTCGCCCGGGCGTTCCACCGTGATGTTTACGGTGGTGCCCTGGGGGCCCTTCAGGTTGGGGATTACTTCGGTGTTGAGATCCCAATCGTCGATCGGCTTTCCTTCGATTTCTGCAATCACGTCGCCGGCCCGAAGACCGGCCCGGTAAGCAGGTGAACCCGGTGCGGGTGGTTCAACCACAACAACGCGGCCGCTTCCCGGAGACTCGGGACGGATGGTGATTCCGAGACCGTAGTACTTGCCTTTCTGCTCCTCCTGGAGCCGGTCGAAGTCGGCGGTCGAAAAGAACGAGCTGTGTGGATCAAGCGTCCTCAACATGCCCTGAACCGCGTTCTGGACCAAGTCGTCCGGTTTCACATTGCCCGCGTAATTCTGCTCGATAGATGCGAACACCGAGGTGAAATTCTGGAGAATCTGTTCGGTGCCGTCCTCGAGCGGAGGCTCAGCATTGACGCGCTGTCCCAGAAACCCGCCGAGAAGTGCGGCAGCGGCGATTGTGAACACCAACACGGTTCCAAGTCTAATTTTCATTGATACCAATTCCTCTGAAGCCTGACGACTCCTGTTAGTATAGCATTTGACTTGATGGAATCCGGGGCGGCAGTTGCTCGTTGGGCCGCCTTGGTTGACTTGGGCAATGAGCGTAACTTACACTGGCTTTGCACGGAATCGCTATGGGATGGAATCTTGGTTTCCCCGAGCTTGTTGTCATTTTTGTGATCGCTCTTCTCGTGTTCGGTCCGAGAAAGCTCCCCGAGTTGGGCAAGTCTCTCGGTAAGAGCCTGGCCGAATTCAAGCGGGCCACGAACGAACTGAAGAAGACATGGGAAGAGGAAGTTCGGACTGAAGAGGACGAACTCCGTAAGATTCAGGAAGATATGAAGCCCTGACCCCGCCTCGGCCGCCTTTGCTCAATGACGGACTCCGATAAGCCCCAGAATCATTCTGCAGACGGTGATGCACCGGACACCCCGGAGGAGAACTCTCCGGAGTCCCAGCAAGCTGAAGAGCAGGAACCCGATCAACCCGACGTCGTCGAACCGAAGACGGTAGCCCAGTCGTCTCCAGAAGAACCTTCTCCGGACTCTCCGAAGCCCAAAAAGAAGGAACAGGATGAGGACGAAGACGAGGACGGCTTGTTCTCTGATTTGGGCGACCGGGACCTGGGTGGCCGGATGACCTTCCTCGAGCACCTCGACGAGTTGAGGCGACGCATTCTTTACTCGGTGGCCTCGATCCTGGTGACCTTCGTGTTGGGCTGGATTTTCCGTGAACAGATCTTCGCGTTCCTGTCAGCCCCCATCAAGGGTGTCGTCGATAAGTTGGTCGTCATCAAGCCGACTGAGCCCTTCACCATCTACCTGAAGGTCTCGTTCACCGCCGCTATATTCCTGGCTGCGCCGATCATCCTGTCCCAAGTCTGGATGTTTATCGCACCGGGTTTGTATCGAAAGGAAAAGCGTTTTGCGCTCCCCTTTCTGATGAGTACGACGGTTTTGTTTCTGCTTGGCGGAAGCTTTGCATACTACGTCGTCCTCCCGCCGGCTTTGAACTTCCTGCTCGTCGAGTTCGGCAAGGAGTTCCAACCGATGATCTCAGCGATCGACTTTTTCGACTTCGCACTGCTGATCATCATCGGGATGGGAGTCATCTTTCAGTTGCCGGTCCTCGTTGCCTTCCTGTCGATGTTCGGGTTCGTGACTCCGGGGTTCCTCTGGAAGAACTTCCGCTACGCATTCCTGATCATCACTATTATCGCCGCTGTTGTTTCACCTACCACGGACCCGTTCAATCTCTTTCTCTGGAGCGGCCCGATGGTGTTCCTCTACACCATCAGCATCGGCGTTTCCTGGATCTTCAAACGTCGTCGCGACCGGTCGTCGGAAGAGGCCTAGCCTCCTGTCCCGCCGTCCCTCAGTCGCTGAGCTTCAGAATTTGAACAGAAAGCTGGTCAGGAAGGCCGTGTCGTTCTTTTTCACTTCAGGCCCGGGGGTCAGGTTCTTGAAGTCGTCTACGAACTCGACTTTCAGTTCCGTGCGTTTCGTCAATTGGGTCGCAACGCCGACGGCGAAGTGATAGAGCGCATCTTCGAAATTGTCGGTCTTCCAGAGGCCGTTCAACTGCTGGGTGATTTCCGCTCCTTCCGACAGTTTGACGGACAAATTCTGGCCCGCATTCAAGGTGCCGCTCGTGTTGGTCTCGAAGCCGGGATTTTTTTCCCACACGACCCCTGCTCCGCCGTCTACGGCCAAGGAGACTTTTTCGGTCGAGAGCAATTGGTAGCCTAAGCCTCCGTACGGGTTCAACAGATAGGAGATTTCCTTGAAGGGGTCGCGAAGGTAAGTAGTGTCACCAAAGGCGAAGACCCTGTCGGATAATGTGTACTCATCCCGGACTCCCAGCCGCAGTCGATCCGCAGTTATTTCGTTGTCCTTGTCGGAGCGAAGATAGAGACCGTTGGCCTTGATGACATTGCGCGTTTTCGGATCGTAGGTCCCGTTGAATGAGAGGTTGAAGTTGGCTGTGTCGGTGTTGCCACCCGTAAGTGAGAAACCGGCTCCGAACGTACCGCCCCAGTCCTTGTCCGGCTGCGCGGGCGCACTGGTTTGCGCGTACAGGCCGCTCATTCCCAAAGTTACTGCCAACAGAATTGCCGAGATGAATGTGCTTCTCATAGGGGTTGTTCTCCTCGAATTTCGGTTCACTTCATGGCGGATCTTATGAATATGCTCGGGGGCCGCAAACAGTTTCCAAAGTCGACATTCGTGGTTCCTTTTACGGCATTTCCCCCTCGATTTGCCGTCTCGCCGGAAATCGACTCTCCCATGGCACCAGTGGCTGGAAAGCTCGCCCGGCCCAAACCGGCATGAGCCCGTCCTCAGCAATGCTCCATGGTTGTGCCGCCGGGAAGGGGGCGCTGATATACTGGGCTGGTATGAAGTCTGGAAATTATGGGTCTCTCTGGTTGCTCGTAGTCGCCTTGCTCTTCACCACCATATTCGCCCAGCCGGGAGGAAACGGTTGGCTTCCAGGTTGGGCCGACGATCTCGGCATCAAACTCGAAAAGGTCCCGGCGCCTGACGAGGACTTTGTGGTCCTGAAAGGCCAAGTCAGCGATGCGACCAAGGCGGCGGCCTTTTTTGGAGATGTGAAGGCCGGCGACTCTCTGGAGTTGAAGTACGCCGGCAATGTCGCCTGGATCGTGGAGACGGAAACCGGGAAGATTCGTCCTTGCGTCGTAAAGGCCTCGCTGGAGGGATCCCAGAAGACGGTGACGCTGGTGCCCGACAACCGGACCAGGAAGTTGAAGCTGGGTCCACCCCCGTTCAAGGGTTCTGCGCGAGTTTCCGGAGGTCATTGAACCTCACTTGTGAAGGACCTGTCGAATCAAGGTTCAAGCCTGCAGCAGTGGTTTGACGGTTTGTGAGTGCGCCTAAGAAGGGGAGACTGTGGCACAGACAATCGGCGTGATCCCCGCCCGGTACGAGTCGGAAAGACTTCCCGGAAAAGTCCTCCGCGACGTGGCTGGAAAGCCTCTTCTGGAGAGAGTCTACGAGGCCGCCAGTCGGGCCTGCCTCGATGAATTACTGGTGGCGACCGAAGACGATCTTATCGTCGAATTTTGCGAACGGCGTGCCATCCCCTGCCTCAGGACCGGCCTTCACAACTCAGGAACGGATCGCCTCATCGAGGTAGTCGGCCGAACTTCGGGCGAATTCTACATCAACATCCAGGGAGACGAGCCCACGGTCCGCCCCGAGCACCTGGAGTCGCTGGTTTCAGCCTTGAAGCAGGGAATTGCTCCGGTTTCCACCCTGAGAGTCTTGCTGGATCCCGAGGAAGCCGAGAACGTCAACGTGGTAAAGGTAGTCACCGGTGCAAACGACCTGGCGATCTACTTTTCCCGGTTGGCGATCCCGTACTACCGGCAAGCTTCTCCTCATCGGGAAGTCTATAAGCACATGGGGCTGTACGGATATCGCCGGGAAGCATTGGAACGCTTCCATGCTCTTCCCCAGGGCCGGCTGGAAAGAGCGGAGCGCCTGGAACAGCTCCGGTTCCTTGAAAACGGCATTCCGATCGTCGTGCCCGAAACCCCGTTCGACACGATCGGGGTAGACACGGCGGAAGACCTGGAACGGGCGATCCGCTTCTTCAACGATTAGAAAGCCGTCCGGTCTCCCCGCTCCGGCGCAGATCATTCAGAGAGAGGAACCGGTCCCGAAGCGCCCGGGGGCGCGGCTTCGCCTTATCCCCGGCTCTCGGTGCAGAGCCATCCTTTTGAACTCGCGCTTCTCCCGCGGACTGAACAACTCGCCAAAGCCCAGTTGCCCAGGTTTTCCAGGCTTTCCAGTTCATCCAAATGGAAGTTCCTGTTCAACTGTTCCGGGCTGCGATCTTTGCCCAGCTGTCGCGCAAGGAGACGACCCGGTTGAACACGGGCTGTCGGGACGGATCCACTTTTGAATCCAGGACGAAGTAACCAAGCCGTTCGAACTGGTAGCGAACGTCCGGGTCGGCCTCCGCCAAGCCCGGTTCGAGCTTGCAGTCACTGAGAACGGTCAACGAGTCGGGATTCAGAGAGTCCTTGTAATCCGCCTGCCCCTCGGTCGGGTTAGGCTGCGTAAAGAGTCGATCGTAGAGGCGTACCTCGGCCGCTACCGCGTGCTGTGCCGAAACCCAGTGGATCGTCCCCTTCACCCTGCGACCGTCCGGGGCATCTCCTCCTCGGGTTGCCGGGTCGTAGGTGCACTGGACCTCGACCACTTCTCCAGTCTCGGGGTCCTTCACGACTCCTACGCAGGTGACGAAGTACGCGTAGCGCAGTCGCACCTCTCGGCCTGGTGCCAGGCGGTAGTATTTCTTGGGTGGATCCTCCTGGAAATCGTCCTGTTCGATGTAGAGAACCCGGGAAAATGGGGCCTTGCGCGTGCCCGCTCCGGGATCTTCCGGGTTGTTGATGGCCTCGAGTTCCTCGACCTGATCCTCCGGGTAGTTGACGATGACCACCTTGAGAGGATTAAGCACCGCCATGACCCGGGGAGCGGTCTTGTTGAGGTCTTCTCGAATGGTGTGTTCGAGGAGCGCAACGTCGATGATGCTATCCCGCTTGGCGACGCCGACCCGGTCGCAGAACCTCCGGATCGACTCGGGGGGATATCCGCGGCGCCTCAGTCCCGAGATCGTCGGCATGCGAGGGTCGTCCCAACCCGAGACGTGTCCTTCCCGGACCAGTTCCAGGAGCTTCCGCTTGCTGAGGACGGTGTAGCTCAAGTTGAGCCGTGCGAACTCGATCTGTTGAGGGTGAAAGAGTTCGAGCTCATCGAGGAACCAGTCGTAAAGTGGCCGGTGGTCCTCAAACTCGAGCGTGCAGATCGAGTGGGTAATGCCCTCAATGGAATCTGAAATGCAATGAGCGTAGTCGTACATCGGATAGATGCACCACTTGTCGCCGGTTCGATGATGCTTGAAGTACTTGATCCGGTAGATCGTGGGATCCCGCATGTTGATATTCGGGGAGGCCATGTCGATCTTTGCCCTCAGAACGTGGGCTCCCTCCGGGAACTCCCCTTTGCGCATCCGTTCAAACAGTTCGAGGTTCTCCTCGACCGGCCGCTCCCGGTAGGGGCTGTTCTTGCCGGGCTCCGTCAGGGTACCTCGATAAGCACGGATCTCATCCGCGCTGAGGCTGTCCACGTAAGCGCGTCCCTTCTTGATCAAGCTCACGGCATGGGTGTAGAAAGCATCGAAGTAATCGGACGCGAAGAACTGGCGTTCGTCCCAGTCGAACCCAAGCCAGTGGACATCCTCGATGATCGATTCAACGTATTCGACATCCTCCTTGGACGGATTGGTGTCATCAAATCTCAGGTTGCAGAGCCCACTGTAGTCACGCGCGATCCCAAAGTTGAGGCAAATCGACTTGGCGTGTCCGATGTGGAGGTAGCCGTTCGGTTCCGGGGGGAAGCGGGTGTGGACGCGGCCGTTGTGTTTACCGGTTCGATTGTCCTCGTCGATGATGGTTCTGATGAAGTCTTTTGAATTTCCGTTCTCATTTTCGGCCATGTTCAGTACCTCTTGGTAGCAGCCGTCCTTTTTCACCAGTCGATTGGCGCAACAAGACACGAGTGTACACGGAAACGGCCCAACTGACGAAGTAGGCAGCCGACGGCGGGGTGGCCTCGCAGGGGCCGTGACCTTCGTTGACTCGGCACGGCGGATTCCATATGATGACTCTTAGTTAAAGTTGCAAGCCGGCTGGAGTTGAGGCGAGACCGTTTCAGGTGGCCAGCTCAAATCTGCAATCTCCTTCTGGCACGCTTTTCCTGTTCCAAACAGCCGGTGTCCTGTCCGGAGTCCCTGCTATGGCTGATGAATCGGCGATCTTGTCTCCGCCCGGCGGATTGGATGGAATCGATCGAGGACATCCGCTATACGCTTATCTCTCGCGTTTGAACCTGTGGTCGCCGGCGACCGATCCGATTTTCGAGTTCGAGGAGGTTGAATCCGCCCACGGCGTTTTCATCTGCGTTGAAGTCACCTCCGGGAGTAGGGTTGTCTGCAAATTCTTCTCGGCACGCCCGTTGCTGCCTCCTGAAGAAGCGCGTCACATCATGGCCTACGAGTGGTTCTGCCTCCGCAGAACGAGACTTCTGGGGTTGCGCTCCCCACCGTTTCGCGTGGTGCGTCCTATTGGAGTCCGGGGCGACTTGGGCAGCCTCCTGGTCGAAGAGTACGTTCCGGGATTGAATCTCGACTATTACATCAGTCGTGCCGCCCACGAGGGCGAGGGTGACCCTCTAAACGAGCGCCTGGATCTCTTGGCTGGCTTCTTTGCCCGACTGCACCAATTGTCCGTTTTGTCGAAACCGCCACGGGTGTCTCGAACCTGCAATGAGCTCCGAACGATCATCCGCGGTCTCGACCAGACTGGAGACCTTTCGCACCAAACGCTTTCGAACCTTCTCCACCTTTGTGACAAATGGGAATCACTTCGCTCCATGTGGGACGGCTACACAAGTCTGGTCCACGGGGATGCGACACCCACCAATTTCATATTCGATGACCAGCGGGGAGTCACTGCAATCGACCTGGAGCGGATGCACATTGAGGACCCGGTCTATGACGTCGGGCTCCTGGTGGCCGAGCTCAAGCACCATTTTGCTCTCCGCATCCTCTGCTCGGAGGCCGCTGAGCCGTTTATCTCTCACTTCCTCCACTCGTACGCGAAGTACTCGTCGTTGACCGAGTCCCATTTCGACTGGCTTGCGTTTCGGTCACGCTTTTACATGGCGCTGGGAGAACTGCGAATTGCCCGAAATCCGTGGCTTCCCCGGGGGCACCGCAACTGGCTTGTGGAGGAAGCGGGCCGTTGTCTGCAAAGGTGAGAGGTGAAAAAGGTCAATGAATCGAAGTCGGAAAAACCACGGGGAAAACAGATCATGGCACCAATAACGACGGTTCTTTTTGACGTTTACGGCACTCTCATCGACATTCACACCAACGAACAGCGGGACGACATCTTCGAGACTCTGAGTCGATTTCTCGAATACCGCCGTATCTTCGTGTCTCCACGTATTTTGAAGGAGCTCTACTTCAGCGAACTGCACCAGCAGTTCGCCCGCAGCCGCGAACGTTTCCCTGAAGTGGACGTAGCGTGCGCGTTCGAACATGTCCTGCGGGAGCAGGGAAGGACCGCCGATCGGTACATGGCCATGGTGACGACGCAGCTTTATCGCTCGCTGAGTCGCGAGCGTTTTGGACTGTTTCCCGACACGTTCTGGACCCTCACTGATTTTCGGAAAAACTACCGGATCGGGCTGGTGACCGACGCCCAGCGACTGTACGCCTGTCCGGAATTGCGGACCCTGAGGATTGAGGACTTCTTTGATGCCAGGGTGATTTCATCCGACTACGGCTTCCGCAAACCCGACCCCCGGCTCTTCCACATCGCTCTGGCGGCGCTCGACTCAACTCCGGAACAGACGGCATATATCGGCAACAAGTACGAGACCGATCTGCTCGGGGCGAAGCTGGCGGGCTGCGCCGTCGCCGGGCTGATCAACCAGAGCCAGGAAGAACGCCGGACGCATGGTACCGATCCGGCCCCCGACTTCGTTGTCGATACCCTTCGGGAAGCCTTCCAGTTCCTGCAAAAGCAGTGACCCGGGCGCGACCTCTGTAACCCTTGGTTCAGTCCGGCCGGCCGGTGTCGATCAAGTTGCCGAGGCGGTGCAGTGGCCCGGTCAGTACTTTGAGGACGATCCGAAATGCCTCCTCGGGTCCGGCGCGCGTGCGGATCTCGGAACCGGTCTCCATGTTTCCGTCTGCAGCCCCGATTACTTGGGAGCTGAGCAGTGAAAGCTGGAGTCCAAACAGCGCCGTCCCGATCGTTGTCCACTGTGAAACCTTCATCGGAAGTCCTCCTTACCTCGTAAGTCCATACAACAAGAGGTGTCCTCATGCTGGTGAGAATCTGATAATGTCTAGCCAGCGATGACCCTGGAAATCGTCCTGATGCTTCTCCTCATTGTGCTTGGCGCTTGCCGCCTTCGCGATGGAGTTGTTTCCGATCGAGGTCACGGCCATGGGCATGCTGGGACTCCTCCTCGGTGTTGGGTTTCGTGGACTCCGAGCCACGCGAATCGGGGCTTGAGCAACAAGGCGGTCGTTGACAGTCGGGGCCCTGTTTGTGCTGAGTCGTGCGCTGGTCAAGACCGGGGTCCTCGAGTACGGCGCCTTCTGGCTCTCCAGCCGGGTTGGACCGTTCAAGTGGATCGGCGTCACGGTCTTCCTTCTGGTGACCGCGCGTGCTCTCGGGGTTTCTGAACAATACGGCCGTCGTGGTCATTTTCATTCCCCTGGCGCTGAGTCTCTGTCGCAGGTTCCAACTCAGTCCGAGCAAGGTCCTTCTGCCCCTCTCCTACATTGCCATTCTGGGCGGCATGTTGACCGTGATCGGAACTTCGACCAATCTTCTCGTGAGTTCACTGCCGAGAGGCGGGCCAGGTTCCCTTGCGGATGTTCGAGCTGTCGCCGCTTGCCATTATTTTTCTCGCCATCGGCGCTGACCTATTCCATGCTGCTCGGCAAGCGGAAGTCTGCCCGATCGGGTGACCGGAACGTCGCTGACGTCGGCTTACAATCTCTCTTCCTACTTGACCGAGGTCGAGGTCCCCGCGGACTCGCGGCTGATTGACCGAAGTTGCCGGGATATCCGGATCCGCGAACGATACGGGGTCTCTGTTCTGGCCATTCTCAGGGGAGAACGCCGAATTGCCGAAGAACTCGCCTTCGTGCCGATTCACCAGGGCGACATCCTGATCATCGAGGGCACCCTGGAAGATGTGCTCCGCTTTCGGAATGAACAACGGGCGACCCTCTTGCCGGGAGTGCGAAGTCGACGAACAGGTCCTGGCGGGACACGGGCAGACTGTGCTGGAAGCACTCGTTCCCTTCAACAGCAAGTTGATCGGGAAGACTCTCAAGGAGAGTGACTTCGGCTACCAGTTCGGAGCCTTGGTGCTGGCCGTTCGAAGGCATGGTGAGACCCTCTACGCGAGGCTGGCCGACATCGCGCTCAGGGCGTCCGACTGCCTGCTCGTCATGACGAACGCCCAGCGCCTGAGCGAACTCCGCCAATCCGAGGATATCCAGGTCGTTTCGGAACTGGAGATTTCGCTGAATCGGGAACGGTTCTGGTGGCTGCCGCTGGCGTCTGTTCCCGCGATTGTTGTTTTCGCCGTCACCGGACTCCTTGAAATTCTGGGAGGCGCCGTTCTCGGGGCGATCCTGCTCCTGATTCTGGGGGTGCTCGCAACCCACGAAGCATACCGGTCGGTGGAGTGGTCGGTGGTGTTCCTGATCGCGGCGTTTCGTCCCGGTCGGAGAGGCGATGGTGAAAACCGGGACGGCGGATTTCATCGCCTACGGGATCCTGTCACTGGTGCGGAGTCTCCCGGTCGAGTGGCATGCTTTTGCGGGTCTTTCGCTGGTCTACCTGATCACTTCACTGATGACCCAGATGATCTCGAACAATGCCGCCGCCATCATTCTCACACCGGTGGCGCTCAGCCTCTGCCACGACCCTCTCGGTCGATTCGCGTCCATTCCTGATTGCGATCTGCTTTGCCGCTTCGGCCGGGTTCATGACGCCGATGGGTTACCAGACCAACATGATGGTCTTCGGACCCGGCGGGTATCGCTTCATGGATTACGTGCGGTTCGGCTGGCCACTGAACTTGTCATTCTGGATCCTTTCCAGCCTTCTCATCCCGGTCATCTGGCCCTTCCAGGCTGTCTGACGAAACGGGCAATCCCGACGGCGGAGACACTGCCGATAGCCGGACGAAGTTACCCCGTCCCGAGTTTCGTTTGCCGGCACCTTTCGAGCGGTGGTTGGTGACTTCCACAGCGTCGGTAATTCATGCAACCGTGAGGCCCGGCGGAATCCTTATTGCTGTTGCGGGACTGTCAACTTGATTCACATTGCGCCGCGTCCCGCCAGGATACTCGTATCATGTTGATGAAAAGCAAGTTAATTGATTTTGTCCTGAGTAGTCGGGGAATGCGGCGGTGGTTTTGCCGTCTACTTTGTTGTCGGGCATCTCGTTCGTGCCCGTCGAGCAACTGCTCGAGGCGATTTCTTCTAAGTAACTCAGAATGAAGTGCTTTGAATGGAAATCGGAGACGGTGCTCCAGCGGCTGTCCATTTTCGGCACAGGGCGTGCGTATTAGAAACGCAATGAAGGTTTCCAACGTGGCGAAATCTAGAGGAGGCGTAATTCAATGAAGGCATACCAGTCATCGCCCGAGGGCAGCGGCCGGATGCCGGGGCTGGGTGAAGTGGAGCATCAGGTGCGACTGTTGAAGGGAGGCTTGAGTATGCTCCGGTCTACGGTTGCCCTGATTTGCGAGCAGGCAAGAGGGCTGCGCAACGCCGGATGCGTCCTGGATCAGGAATTGGAACAAATCGAAGAACTGGAAAAGCAGGTTGCGACCCTGGTCGTTCAGGTTGAAGAGGGAAGTTTCCTGCACGGAATCAGGCCCACAATTTGCCGTATTCGGGGTGAATCGATCGCCCGTGATGGCGACTTTTCACAAAATGACTGACCTGCATCCGGTCGCTCCGGGCCGGCGGATTCCGCTCCGGAGCGAGTCGGCCCGCATCTCCGCGCTCAAGAAATCCCGTACCGCTGCATCTTCTTCAGGAGGCCCTGCCGGCTCAGTCCCAGGGCTTCCGATGCTCGCACACGATTTCCCCCGGTCGCTTTAAGTGCCGACCGGATCAGATCGCGCTCGAGGGTTTCAACCGCGTCACGCAGACTTTGTCCGGACTGCTCCCCATGGCGGAGTGCAGGAGACAGGTCAGAGACCTGGGCTGTCTCGTGACGGATCGTGGCGGCGATGCGCTTCATTTCGTTTTCGAGTTCACGAACGTTGCCAGGCCAGTCGTATCGGGTCAGGGTGGCCAGGGCGTCCTGGCTGAAGTTCCGGGCGGGGCGCTTCAAGGATTCTCCGAAGCGAAGGAGGAAGGTCGACGCCAGGAGCGGAATATCTTCCTTGATTTCTCTCAAGGCCGGGGTCCGAATGTGAACCACATTGAGACGATAGAAGAGGTCGTCGCGAAAGTGCCCCTTGGAAATCTCCTGCTCCAGGTCTTTGTTCGTGGCTGCGAGGATGCGAACATCGACCGTCACGGGTGTTCTTCCTCCAACCCGTTCAACCTGCCGTTCTTGCAGCGCTCGCAGGATTTTCGCCTGCGCAGAAAAGCTGAGGTCGGCAATTTCGTCCAGGAACAGGGTGCCTCCGTGAGCAGCCTCAAACCGGCCGGCTCTCTTGTCAACCCCGGTAGCGACCCCTTTCTCAATTCCAAACAGTTCCGATTCGACCAGATTCTCCGGCAGGGTGGAACAGTTTAGGGCTACGAAGGGTCCGGGCGCCCGCTCACTCGAGAAGTGGATTGCCCTGGCCACCAATTCTTTCCCGGTTCCGCTCTCCCCGGTGATCAGTACGTCGATCGGGCTGTCCGAGATTTCTTCGATCAGGCGGACAAGCTGCTGGATAGGTCGGCTCGTTCCTACAATTGCCTGAGTCGAGTAGCGTTCCTGAACCTCTTTCAACAGGTGTCTATGCCGGTTCGCCAGCTCGTTCCGGTCCCGTTCGAGGCGCTCAAACAGCAGTGCGTTCTCGGCTGCCTGGGCGGCGTGGTTGCCCAACTCTTCGAGGATATGCGCGTCTTCGTCCTTGAAGTTCCCGCTCTTTCGATTGAGTGCCTCAAAAACGCCGATGATCGTTCCGGACCGGTTTCGCAGGGGAACGGCCACAATGTTTCGGGTCCGATAGCCGAGACGGGCATCGATGGCCGGGTTGAAGCGGGGATCCTGGTAGACATCGTCCACGATGACGGTGGCACCATTCATCGCGACTTCCCCGGCGATCCCCAGCCGGGCATCGAACCGCAGTTCCTCGTTGGTGCCGAGAGCCACCCGCGACCACAGTTCGCAGTTCTCCTCGTCAAGCAGGAAGATCGAGGCCCGATCGGCAGTGAGCAGCTGGGCAGCTTCCTCGGTGACGGTGCTGAGGAGGGAGCCGAGTTCCAGTTCTCCGCTCATTCGCTGGCAGGCACGCAGGATTCCCGCCAGCTTTTCTTCTTTCAGGAGCTTCCGATTTGCCTCATTCCTGGGGGCCATAAGCTTGGTCTTCTCGAAAATTCCAATTCACGCCCGGGTGGCGGCTCGTTGATTGCTCGGGAACTGCCGGGCGTCCAGGCTATCAGTCGTTGAACAGTACGAGACGGTTTCCTCGTCGAAGGTTGAGAAGACGACCGGCGCTCTGTTTCGGAGCTGCGATTTCGAGATAGCCACTGGATCCGGCAATCAGGAACGGCTTCCCTTCGGGCCCATCTTCGTAACACGGCACAAGGCCTTCGATCACATGGCCTCCAACCTCAATTCGGCTTGAACGGCCCGTCTCCAAAAGGTTCGGCAACTGGTCGATGCGAAAGCTGGTGATGATATTCCCGAACTTGTCGATATGGAGGACGAGGCCTTGGAGGCCGCCCGCCTCCAACTTCTGGACAGCGGGCAGGCTGAGGCGCTTGTATTCGGTGATAACCGGTCCGAACTTGGAGATGTCAATACCTTTCGAGAGCCAGGCTGCCACTGGAGCGAAAATGTCACGGGCATGGAAAGTCGAAGAAACCGGATGCCGGAAATAGTGTTCCGATTCGATTGATACAACCCTTGACACTGTCTCTCTCGAGAAGGAGGGAGAGAACGCCGTTGTCCGGCGCGACGTAGTGGTGCCGTTCCGTAGAAGCGACCAGGGCTCTCCGGTTTGAACCCACGCCCGGGTCTACCACTACCAGGTGGATGGTCCCCGAGGGAAACAGCGGGCAGCTTCCGGCAACGGAAAAAGCACCGGCAAGGACGTCGTGAGAAGGAATATCGTGGCACAGATCGACAATTCGGACGTCCGGGTTCGTCGAAAGCAGTACTCCCTTGACTGCCCCGACGTAATGTTCCCGCGTGCCGAAGTCGCTGCTGAAGGTAACCAGTGGGCCGGCCATGATGAAACGATAATAACAGCCCTTGCTGATAGAAACAGGTTTGTGAGAGTCCGGGTCCTGACGCTGCTTTTCCTTCTTCTGGTTGCGGCCGGCTGCGGGAAAAAGCCTCGGGTGTTGCCCCCGCCGGGGGGCAGCGAGGTGGAAAGCCGTCAGGAGGGGCTCGCGACCTGGTATGGGCGGGGAGACGGGTATCACGGGAAGATCACGGCCAGCGGCGAGCGCTTCGACCGGAACAAGTTGACCGCAGCCCACTTCAGTCTCCCCTTTGGTACCTGGGTTCGAGTGATCAACAAGAAGAATGGCCGCCAGGTCAAGGTCCGGATCAACGACCGCATTCCCATCGAGACGCTTCGAAAAGGAAGGATCATCGACCTCTCCTACAAGGCTGCCCAGCAATTGAAGATGATTGCCGACGGTGTTGTCCCGGTGGAAGTGATCGTTCTGCGTGGGAATTAGGTGAATGCAATCCACTTTTGGTTTAATCTTTACCTAGTTCCGAGACCTGAGGTGGGAAGCGCGGGCCTGCGGAGGCGATTCAGGGAGATTAGCTCGATATCCAGGGGATTCAGGCCGTGACCGAGAGCCGATTGGAAAAATGCCCGCAGTGTGAGTACATTCTCATCGAACGATCGGTCTACTGTCCCTATTGTGGCACTCAGCTGACTTATCCAGTCTGGAAGAAGCTCGGGGCGTGGCTGCTGCTTTTCCTGATTGGGTACGCAATGATCAAGTGCAGTATCCGAATGTTGAACGGATTCGATTGAAAGGCGCGGCTATGCCGAATGAGATCTGTTGTATGGCGCTGTCAGACCGGGGTTTGGTGCGCGCCAACAATGAGGATGCGTACCTGGTCCGTCCCGAGGACTGTCTTTGTGCGGTTTGCGACGGCCTGGGAGGACATGCCGCTGGCGAAGTAGCCAGTAATCTAGCTGTGGAGGCACTTCGCGACCGCATCCACGGGAGCCCTCAGGATGCCGCCAAGGTCCTTCTCGATGCCATCGAAGAAGCCAACCGGAAGATTCTCCGCGACCAGCAACTTCACCCTGAGCGAATGGGGATGGGAACCACCCTCAGTTCGATATGGATGCCCTGGTCCGATCAGAACGTGGCCTGGATCGCTCATATTGGGGACAGCCGCATCTATCGGTTTCGGGCGGGGACGCTGACCCAGTTGACCGAGGACCACTCTCCGGTGTTTCGCCTGTTCAAGGAAGGGTCCATCAGCAAAGATCAACTCCGGATGCACCCGCAGAAGAACCTGATAGAGCGTTCACTGGGCCTGGCAACCTACGTCAATTGCGACATCTTCAAGATCGCAATCGAGCCCGGTGACATCTTTCTCTTGTGTACGGACGGCCTCAGCGACTGCCTGTCGGATAACGAGATCGCCGGCTTCCTTTCCCGTGGCGAATGGGATCAGTTGCCGGCGATGCTCGTCGAGGGAGCACTGGAGGCCGGGGGCTACGACAACGTTACCGTTGTCCTGGCCCGTGCTCAGTAGACAAGCGCGGTTTCCCCCGGCCTGCTCAAGCTTTCTTTCCGGATACCCGGAAGACCCACTGGTCGCTGAAGAGGAAGTTGATCACGCTGCAGAAAAGGACTGACAGGAAAGCTGCCGCCATCACCGGCATGTGCAGGACACCCACCAGCGCAGTCATCGAGAGAGTGTTCCCAACCAGTGAAACCAGACCGTTTGACGCCTGAAACCGGAGCAACCGGCTCCAACGTTCTCCAGTTGATTGGCACGGACGTTCCTTCCAGGTCCAGTGCTGGTGCCACATGAAATTGTGGAGAACGGCAGCTTCAACGGCCACGATAGTGGCGGTCAGGTAACTCGTCCCAATCAGATGGAACAACGTTCCGAGGACTCCCATGTGAATCCCGAACCCGATCAGCCCCACCGAATTGAATCGAACAAACCGGGTCAGGACACTAGAGGCGCTCAAGGCAGTACAACTCCCTGGTTACGCGAATCGTTGAGAAGAGCAGAATACCGGCCAGAACGACGATGCCCAGAACTCCGCCGACGTCGAAAAGCAGATAGCGCTGTCCGAAGAGGCCGACCGTCGGCCTACTCAACAGGAAGAGGTTGCCGATCATCAGACCGATCCTGAGTTCCGTTGGCCCAACCAGCCCGAAGGAAATTTTGAACCTTCCAGTGGCAGTTGTGGCGAGGTAGATGTGGATATTGAGCAACAGGTAGACCACCAGGAACGCAGCGGCCAACCGCTCGCTCATCAACCCGGAGAGAGATAGCCCGACCACGAGCGCCAGTGCTCCGAAACTGTCGAGGATGTGGTCCACGTAATAACCGTAGCGGGGGCGCTGACGATTTCGATGTCGTGCCAGGGTCCCATCCAGGCTGTCGCCAAACCAGTTCACGAAGATTGCCAGGTTGACCAGGTACAGATAGGCAGAGTTCCATTGACTCAGGTAATAGAACAGGGCTGCCAGGAGCATTCCGAGGAGCCCGAGAGTCGTCAGGTGATCGGAGTTGACCCAGCCCGGCATGATGCGCGCGAAGAGTTTCAGAACCTTCGATTCCAGGGGGGCCAGAAGACTTTCCTGGATTCGTTGATGTTTTGCAGCATTGGTAAATGACATGCACTTTTCTCCTTCACCGTGTCCGACCGCAAGATTGGGGCCAAACGGAGATTCCCGCTAACTCCGCCTTTGGACCGGAACAGGTGCAAGGAATTCTTGCGCCAATCCCTACACGATGTCCGATTTCGATGCAGGCAGGAGGTCAGCGGCAGTCGCGGAAGGCCTGCTCAACAGTCGCTTCGGCAAGGATCTTCATCGAGTCCAGGACTTGACTCGAACCACCGTCCTGGCGGATGAGGCTGAGTTCGGTACAGCCGAGAATGACCCGGTCCGCCCCAGCAGTGCGGATCTCCGCAATGGCTTCCCGGAACCTCTGTTCAAGAACGCCGCGATCCCGGTTTGCTTTGACTGCCCCGATAATCGCCTGTACTCGATGCTGTAACTCGTCGGAGGGAAGGACCAGTTCGCACTCTGCGGCCTCCAGACCACTTCTGGTAAAGGCCAGCCTTGACGGTGCCTTTTGTGGCCAGTAGCCCGATCCGTCGGCTGCCCTCTTCCGATTCGATTCGCCGTGCCGTTTCGTCAATGATGTTCAGTACGGGAATCGAGACGGAACGAGCAACCTCGGACCAGAACACGTGAGCGGTGTTGCACGGGATCGCGATCAGTTCTGCTCCCAGTTGTTCAAGCTTGCGGGCGTGATCGATCAGGTGGGGCAGCGGTGAACGGGTGGACGCCCCCAGGATGTAGGCGGTTCGATCGGGAATATTGGGATCGTTGATCAGCACAACCGGGATGTGTTCCTGATCCGTCGCGGCAGGGGCAAGTTCCACCAGGTACTGGGCGAACACCGCGCCGGCCAATGGTCCCATCCCGCCTAGCACTCCCACTGTTCGCGGCATCGAGAGATGCTAGCACAGATTCCTTGCTCCGACGCGAGTCCGAACGCCGAAGGGTTTCCTCAAGTCGCCGACTTGCACAGCAGTCGCCCGAGGTAAATCCTGGCCTGTTCGTAGATGAAAGGGTCTTCACTGGCCCTCGGTCCGGCAACGTTCAGGGTGCCGATGCGATTCTTGCTCAGCCAGTCCAGCGCCGGTTCGACGTCCGCATTCCCCTGGAAGTCCACCATGAGACATGGCCGATGGAGTTTCTCTGCCAGTTCGGCAGCGAGCGCGGTCCCACCGAAAGTGCGTTCGCGGAACAGGATCAGCGTGCCGTCAGAGTCGCGCACGTTCCATTCCGTCCGTTCTGCCGGATCCGGCGACGGAGTCTCCTGAAGGGGATAGCGGGAATCGAGCGGGCCATCTTCAGCCCATCTCCCTTGAGGACACCAGCCGCCGGCGGGGAGGCCCAGGTCGAGGGCTGTATCGAGGGCCGCACGATCCACCCCGGTCTGACCACCCGAGAGGATCCGAACTGAAGCAGTCGTGGTATCCAGGCCTTCCCACTCGCGGTGGAAACGCGCCAGGAAATCCTCCATGAAGCGGTGACGGATCAGCGCACGACGACGGCCCTCCCTGGTGTTCATCAAGTCTCGAAGGAGAAGCAGCTTCTCGTAAAAGTGATTGATGGTTGTTCCGGATGTGGTTGCGGTAGGCTTCGAAGCTGTCGTGCCGGCAAGGCTCTACATCGGGGTCATGGATCGGCTGGCCCTTTTTCCCGCCGTAGGCGAAAGCGCGAGCGAGCCCAATGGCTCCCAGTGCGTCCAGGCGATCCGCATCCTGGACGATCTTGCCCTCGGCTGTCAACGGGCGGGTGTCGACACCGGCACCCTTGAAGCTGATTTCGCCGATGATTTTCTGGATTGCGGAAATCAGCGGTTCTCTGGCTCCAGCAGACCGGAGTCTTTCCCACAGAGCGTTGTCTCCGCCAGGCATCAGCTTCCAGTCCCCGACCTCGTGGAGAAGCGCGGCAATTTCCACCAGCATCGCGTCGGCGTTTCCGGCCTCGACGCGAGCAATGGCGAGAGCCGTCCTCCTTACCCGGTCGATATGAAACCAGTCGTGCCCGGTCGAATCGCTCGAAAACCGTCTGCGAGCGTAGTCTTCCGATAGGGTGATCAGCGGCGACCTGGAGTTCGATGCCATGCCGGAACCAGTATAGACTGCGATTCCGTCAATTGAGTCCGCGGGCCTGATGCGCTTTGACAAACGGTACCGATCTGGAATATCAAGGCGAGCAATGATGCACAGATTGCGAATTCACTGGTTCGTGTTTTGTCTTTTCGTGCCGGCACTGACGGCCTATTGCTCCATAGCAGAGACCGGGACTCAGCAGATGGAGGCCCCCAAGTCGAACCCGGCCGAAGATGCCATCCGCGCTTTGACCAAGGGGTGGGCGATGGCCTGGACGCAACGGGACGTTGCTGCCATTGCCGAGTTCTACGGTGAAAAGCCCGTGGTGATGCCTCCGGGAGAGGAACCCATCGAAGATTCGGCCCAACTGGATGCGTACCTTCGGCGGGTCACTGCGGGAGATCAATTCTCCTTCAGTTACCGCACCCGGGAGGTCCGGGCCGATGGCGACTTTGGTGTTGAGCGGGGAAATTATGTCCTCGCCTTCAGTTCGGGATCGGATGGTCAAGTCCGGACTGAAAGTGGCAATCTGATGAGGGTTGTCGAGAAGAGTTCAGACGGACACTGGCGCATCGCGTCCGAGATCTGGAACATCGTAGTGAGTTCCGGATCCGAGTAAGGAGTCGGCGGGGGAGGCGTTTAACGTCTCCCCCGACCGGAATTCACTCCACCTTGATCGCGATTTGCCGTTCACGCGATTCCTCGCGCTTGGGCACCCGCACTTCCAGGACGCCATTTGACAGGCGGGCCTTGATCTTGGCGGCGTCAACGGATGCAGGCAGCTGGAAGGATCGTTCGAAGCTGCCGCGTGGTCGCTCGGTGACGTGTACGCGATCTTTCTCCGACATGTCCACTTTTCGTTCTCCGGTCACCAAGAGGTGGCCATCCTCAAACGAGATCGAAATCGCCCGCGGAGCCAAATCTGACCCGTCTCTCCGGGCCAATCCGCCAGCGGGCGCACCAAGCCCCCGGGCAAAGCCTCCGGCGGGGGCCAAACCCCTATCCCCATCTACAAATAACGAACGTGCGGGCAAAAGTGCGTGGAGACGGCAAGAAAAAAGTGAAAAAGGCGCAGTTTCAGGGGAAATCCCCAGAAGGGAGTACAAATCGTTCACTAGACCATTCAAAACCAAAGGCCGGCGGCGGTACCCGCTTGCGAGGCCGGCCCCTCGGGTTCAATCGGTCCACTAGAGGTCATCCTTTGGAAGTCGATAGATCAATCCCTGGACGGTTCCCATAACGGCGTAGCCGATTACTGTAATCCCGCCCCAGCACCAGGACAGATGGTAGGGGAAGCCATTCAGTATCAGCGGGTTATAGAAGTTTGGGAAGAAGCCAACCAGGCCCAGCAGGATCCCGAACAGGAGACCGCCGGCGGCACCGTCGGACCAGGATTTCCTGGTCTTTGCAAACAGGAGTGCCGCCGTCAACCCGATCAGGACGTCCGTCATTGTGAACATCAACGGGTTGGCAGGCGCAACATCGAAAATGGGATACTTGGTGTAAGTCGTTCCCATGATGAGCCCGTGTTGGATGAAGTTGGCGATATTAAGGCAGATTCCACCGGCAATTCCGGCTGCGGCGATTCTCCCCCAGTTCATGCTGACCTCCTCGAAGACTCTGCGAAAATTAAACGGTGGCGCGATTATAGCTTGATGACGGACCTTTCGCTCAACCAGGAACAAGGTGGGCGGCGGACAACCTGATGTGCGGCCTCGCGAGGAGTCACCGGTTGCACGATTTTGCGACCAACCCTTACAATGCCGGTTCTGTCGGATGTTTGCTTTTGAACTGATTGGAACTCGTGAATCTGCTCGACCATCAACTCCAGACCTACTTGCCACAATTGAGCCGGGCCAACTCGTCTGAGGAATTGGTCGGTCTCCCGATCTACCGTCAACTCAAGCCGAAAATCGAACAGGTCCTGGGTGCTGTCCTCGTGGAGAACCGGCCTGCGGGGCTCGACCGAAACCCCGATCACGTCCGGGCCACCGGCTGGAATATCGAGAGGGGCATCGAATTCGATGGCATCGTGCGGGTTATCCGAGAGCACCCGGTAATTCGTGAGAGCGATGTGCTGATCCTGACCGAACTCGACTATGGAATGGCGCGCAGCGAAAATCGGCGCGTACCACTCGCACTGGCTGAGGAGTTGGGGATGAGCTTCGCGTTTGCGCCCTCTTACCTCAACCTGGAGAAAGGCAGCGGCCTGGAAGCGGGTGCCCCTGGGCACAACGAATTCGGCCTCCACGGGAATGCAATCTTCTCGAAATACCCGCTGTGCGAAGCCCATTCCGTGGCGCTGCCGAATGGTAAAGACAAGATGAAGGGGAAGGAGAAGCGTCTTGGCTGCCAGCGCGCGGTGGTTGCTGTGGTAGACCACCCGCTCGGTCCATTTCGGGTAGTGAGCGCGCATCTGGATGCGCATTCGACGCAGAAGCACCGGATGATCCAGATGCGACTGATCCTGGATGACCTGGAACAGTTCCATCCCGACCTCCCAGCACTGCTTGGTGGAGACTGGAACACGTCCACCTACAACTCACAGAACGCCTTTTTCTCCATCATGGGGTACTGCAGGCGGGTTCTGATGGGAGTTCGGCACGTGATCCGCGACCACTACCCCTACCCTGACCGCTGGTTCGAGCGTCACTTGTTCAGGGAACTGGAACGGAGAGGGTTTGACTACCGGGATTTCAATGAACCCGGGGGATGTACTCTGCACTACGACGTGGCCGACCTTGCTGCCAACGGCCGAATGGCGGACTGGATTCCCAACTGGTGTTTCTGGTTCATCAACTGGGCGCTTGAGAAGAACGGGGGAAGATGCTCATTCAAGCTGGACTGGTTTGCAGCCCGGGGCCTGACTCCCCGGTCTGATCCTCCTCCCCGGGTCATCACCGACGTCCATGACTCGACCGCGCCACTTTCCGACCATGACCCGATCGTGGTCGATTTCGAAGTCCGTGCGATGCCGGGGGCTGTCGGTTTGCATTGATGGTTTGATTTCGTGCTGCCTTTGACCGGGGAAGCGGACGTTATGATCTTCCTTTTTGCTGCCCTCTCATTTCTGTTTGCCCCAGCGACTTCCTCCCCACTCAAGGTCGAGGGAGTTGTAGTCGCACGAGACGGGACCCCGGCTTCAGGAGTATCGGTTGCGTTGGAGTCGGTCCCGGACAGTGTTGTTAACACTGACGAACGGGGACAATTCAGTATCGAGGTCCCCGGTTTCCCCGCGGTTCTGTTGGTTGGGGGCGGGCAACCTTCGCGAGTCAGGGTAATGGTCAGATCTGCCGATCCGATCCGGATCACGCTGCAACCTTTGCCCCAACCGGTTGACGAAGTTGTCGTCACCGCTGTGGTCGAGGACGAACGATTTGCTCCGGCAGGAGCGGCTGTGAGTCGAGTTGATGTGTCTGAGACTGTTCTTCCCGACGGGCGCCTGGCCGACCAAATGACCCGGATTCCCGGTGTCGCTCTGAACGGGCAGGGAGGTCAGTTCCAGGTTTACTCAATCCGCGGTATGTCCCGGAACCGAATTCTGACCTCAATCTCCGGAGTCCGACTGACCAGTGAACGGAGGGCTGGAGTCTCAATCTCTTTTCTCGACCCGTTGTTGGTGGAGGAAATGGATGTCATTCGCGGCCCAGCCTCGAGTTACTACGGCTCCGGGGCTGTCGGGGGAGTTGTCGAGGTGCAGCCTCGGAGATTTCAAGGAGACTCGTTTCAGGCCGGCTGGGGAAGCCAGGGGAACGAGGGGTTCACGACCGCGGGTTGGGGCGACCGGCATTGGTCGGTCGGAGTGGCAGCCCGTCGGGCTGACAACTCGTCGATGCCCGACGGCGGGACGATCAACTCTCACTACCGCCAGTTGTCGGGTACCCTGATGCGTGACTGGGTTTCCCGGGACCGGGCTTTTCATCTTCTTGTCCTCCCCGCCTTTGGTGAGAACATAGGAAAGCCCAATTCGGATTACCCTGAGCGGATTGCCGGGTATCCCCGCGAACGCCACCTGATCGCCGATTTCAGCGGGAGCACCGGGAAAGGATTCTCCTTCGATCTGTTCGTCCATCCACAGGACCTGCTGACCGAGACTCTGGAGGCGGAAGGAAAGTCGGAGGTGCGAAACGAGTCGACCGATTTTGGGCTGAAGTCGTCGAAGGAGTTCACTCTTGAGAGAGGAAAGTCCCTGCGTATCGGCCTCGACTACTTTGGCAGGCGCAGGGTATCGGCCACAGAGCGCGTGGTTGACCTCACGGCCTCGAACGATGCGGCGCAACTCAGAACGCTGGACAACGCCTTGGAAGACGAACTCGGACTTCAGCTTTCGGGGAGTTTCCCGTTAGGTCCGTCGCTTTTGGAGGCGGGGGGGCGTTGGCTTCTGCTGAGACAGGAGAACGGTGGGGCGGCACCGTCTTTTTCCGATACTGCGGGGAGTGGATATGCCGGCATTTTGTTTCCACTCAAGAACGGGCTGCAACTCACGGGATCACTGGGGTCGGGTGTGCGGTTTCCGTCCCTCGGCGAGCGTTACTACTCCGGAACCACCGGTCGAGGAGAAGTCATCGGAAACGCAAGCCTCAGCCCGGAGCGCTCACTTGACCTTGAAGGTGGAATCAAAGGGGGTGGGACGACGTTTTTCGCCGGAGTCACGATCTTTCAAAACTGGATCGATCGCTACATCGAGCGAATTGAAGTTGCTCCCGATGTGCTTTCCTACCGAAATCTGATTTCGGGAGAGATCCGGGGGATTGAATGGGAAACCGCCTGGGGACCGTCCGAAAGGCTCAAGTTGTTCGCGAGAGGACATTTTCTGCGGGGAAGTGACTCGAACGGTGCCCCTCTATCCGATATTCCGGTGCATCGGCTTGGAGGGGGATTCCGCTACAAGGAGGGGAGTTGGAATGCTGGAGCAGACTGCGATTTCCTGGCCTCCAAGAAGGATCCCGGAAGCGGTGAGAAGGTGATTCCACGAGCCCACCCGTTGTCGGTTTTCGCCGGATACAAGGTTGTTTCGGGAATGGAGGTCTTCGCCCGGGCGGACAACTTGTTCAACGAGTCTTTCTTTGCCACGGCTGACCGAAAGTCCGTTCTGGAACCAGGACGTTCGGTGCGATTTGGAATAAGCTGGAGTAGCGAATGAAACTCGCTCGAAAGCTCACTTTGTGGGCGTTGGCAATTCTCGGAATCTTGCTCGTGTGTTCCCTGGTCCCGGGTTATTCCCGGGCCCAGGTCGAAGACCCTCTGCAGGGACTGACTCCCCGAGGTTACGTCAACGATTTTGCGGGCGTCATCGGTCCGGGCCCTTCTGCTCAGCTCGAGAGTCTGCTCGGGGAGTTGGACCGGAAGACCGGAGTGCAGTTCTCGGTCGTGACGATAGCCAGTCTCCAGGGTCAGGAGATCAGGGATTTCTCGAACCGACTCTTCGAACGATGGGGCATCGGGCACAAAGACGATCGTGGGCTGCTGATGCTGATGGCCGCGAAGGAGCGTCGGATCTGGGTTGAAGTCGGGTACGGTCTGGAACCGCTGCTTCCGGACGCGAGGGTGGGCAGGATCCTCGACGAGAGTGTGATCCCCTTCTTCAAGAGCGGCGACTACGCCGGGGGACTGTCCTCCGGCGCCCGGCACTTTGCCGAGATCATTGCGCAGAATTCCGGGGTTCAGCTGAGCGGACTTTCCGGAATCCGGGAGCCGGCGCGGTTGCAGACGCAAGGGCAACCACTTACCTGCGGCGAGACTATCTTCTTCGTCATCGTTCTGATTGCTGCCGTTTACCTGTTCATCCGGCATCCCTGGCTGTTCTTTCTGCTTCTCAGTTCGGGTGTGGGCCGCGGATCGGGAGGTTCCGGGGGCGGATTTGGTGGTGGCGGCTTTGGCGGTTTCGGGGGAGGTTCTTCCGGTGGAGGCGGTGCAGGGCGCGGTTGGTGACGCCACAGTCGGTGACCGCCCTGGAGAGCAATGAACAGGAATCAGGAAGGGGGACGCAAGTGACACCCGAGGAGATGGTTCACAACCTCAAGAACGCTCTTGGAGCCAACCTGAAATCGACGATCCTCTTTGGATCCGCTGCGGCCGGTGATCACATGGGTGCCGGTTCCGACTTCAACCTGCTCGTGATCATCGGGCAACTCTCGTTGGACGACCTGAAGCGAGTGATGCCTCATACCAACAAGTGGATCAGGGCGGGAAACCCGCCGCCGCTGTTCTTCACCTGGGAGCGCCTGAAGCGGTCGTGCGACGTTTTCCCGATCGAGATCCTGGACATCAAGGACGCCCGCCGCGTTCTTGCCGGAGAGGACCTGGTTGCCGAACTTGACGTGTCGGGAGAGAACCTGCGCCTGCAACTCGAACATGAGTTGAAAGGGAAGCTGATTCAACTCCGTGAGGGGTTCCTCAGGACGAACGGCAAGCCGCGACGGATTATTAGCCTGCTTGTGGACTCCCTTTCTTCATTTCTCGTGCTTGCGAGGGCTTCGCTGCGTCTCGTGGGTGACTCAAGACCCCCGCAGAAGCTGGAAGCCATGCGCCAACTTGGAGAGCGGTTCAAGTTCGATGTCGAGCCGTTCGAAATGGTAGCGAAGATCAAGGAGGGGACCGTTAAAGGACGACAAGTTGACGCTGAGCAGCTGTTTTCCCGGTATCATGAGTCAGCTGAGCGGTTTGTGGATTCGGTTGACCAGTACATCCTGCCGAACTACGTAGATTGATTTGTAAAGGCGTCGCCAGAGCGACAGGGAGTCTTCGGGCATGACCAAGAAAATCATCATCGGATTGTTGCTTCTCGTCGTCCTGGTCGGGCTGGTTCTGGGAGTGAGCCTGATCAGTTCCTACAACAACCTCGTCACCTTGAACGAGAACGTAAGCAGTTCCTGGGCGCAGGTGGAGAACGTGCTGCAAAGACGCTTTGATCTCATTCCCAACCTGGTCAACACGGTAAAGGGATACGCGCAGCAGGAAAAGGACGTGTTCACAGAGGTGACCCGGTTGCGCAGCCAGTGGGGCCAGGCCCGGACGGTGGCAGAGAAGGCCGAGACCGCTACCGCCCTCGAAGGGACTCTCTCTCGATTACTTCTGGTATCGGAGAACTATCCCGAACTGAAATCCAACCAGAATTTCCTCGCACTCCAGGACGAACTGGCGGGGACAGAGAACCGAATTGCCGTCGAGCGCCGGCGCTACAACGAAAACGTCCGGACTTACAACACATCCTTGCGCCGGTTTCCGACGAACCTGGTTGCAGGGATTTTCGGATTTGACCAGGCCGAGTACTTCGAGGCCGCCGAAGGAGCGGATCAAGTCCCAAAAGTCCAGTTCTAGCCGAGGCGGGCACCTTTCATTCAAGGAGGCGAGTCGTGGATTTTCCTGCGGAGCCCTTCAAGCGGAACATGGATGTCCGGACGTTGAGATCGGGAGCTTCATGTTCGCTCACACCGATTGTGCCCGGAACAGGCGAACTCCGGAACCCGGAATTCGCCGCCCCATCGGGCCAGATATTCGACCGCAGGTGATCAGCGTGCCGTGATGCGCCCGACCCAACCGCCTCCCGGAGCCATGGCGGCCTTCAGGACCGAGCGGGACGTGACCTCCTCCGAAACCCGGCGATAGTCGGTGGCCCACCGGTCGGCATTGATGCCGTCCATGTAAATGTCCGCCGTGTAGTTTCCGGCGGGCAGGAACGAGAGATCGACATCAAGTTTCCGGGCAGACTCGCCGTTCATACCGCCGACGAACCATGCATTTCCCTTGCGCCTGGCCACAAGGACGTACTCGGCCACCTTACCCTGGAGCACGCGAGTCTCATCCCACGTTGACGGGACCTTGGAGAGAAAGTCCATCATGTCGGACTCGCGATAGTAGTTTGAAGGCGAGTCGGAGAGCATTTGAAGGGGGCTCTCGTAGACCACGTACATGGCGAGTTGGTGGAGTCGGGTTCCCTGGCTCATCGGACGTTCGAAGATTGCCCGGAAATCTCTCTTCTGGGCGTTGTTCATCGCTCCCGGGGTGAAATCCATCGGGCCGGCAGCCATGCGAATGAAGGGAAGGGTGACATCGTATTCGGGCGTCACCCGGTCGCTCCATTTTGAGTACTCCAAGCCCATCACTGCTTCGCGGGTGATGACATTGGGATAGGCTCTGCGTAGCCCTGTCGGTTTGTAGGCGCCGTGAAAATCGACCAGCAACTTCCGACGTCCTGCCTCAGCCGCGAGGCGGTGATAGAAGTTGACGATTTTCTGGTCGTCGCGGTCCATGAAATCCACCTTGACTCCGCTGACGCCCCATTTCTGGAAGGCGTCCAGGGCGGGCCCCATCTGGCGGTCGAGCGTCAGCCAGACGCACCAGAGAATGACGCCTACCCCTTTCTGACGGGCGTAACGGATGAGTCCCGGCATGTCCAGATCCGGGTTAACCTTGAGCAGGTCGGTGGTATCGGACCAACCTTCGTCGAAAGCCATGTACTCGATGCCGTATTGCGCAGCGAAGTCGATGTAGTACTTGTAGGTCTCGGTATTGATCCCAGACTTGAAATCGACACCATAGACGTTGTTTGCGTTCCACCAGTCCCAAGCCAGCTTCCCGGGTCGAATCCAGGACGTATCCTGCAACTTCTGGGCGGGAGCCAGCCGGAACATGAAATCAGATTCGACGAGTTCGGTATCCTGGCGTGCGATCAAGAGCGCGCGCCAGGGAAAGTCTCGCGTTCCGGTCGTCTCGGCAATGTAGTCAGCCCTTTCGGTGACAGCCAGCGTTCGGTCACGCTTCTGTTCCTCCTTCAATGGGTATGCAGCAAAGCGACCTCGCAATTGCGCGGTACCGTCAGCCGAACCGGTGATGAACATCCCCGGGTAGTCGTCCAAATCGGCTTCTGAAATAAGGATCTTCGGGCCTCCGGGCGCTTCCGCGAGAACCGGCAGGAAACCGATCTGGTCGGGTTTGAGGGCCGATGCATTGACCTTGGTGTAGCTGTTCTCAAAGGAGGTTTGAAAGCTCTCCGTGAGCGGTATGTAGACCAAATAGTCCTTGGGAAATCGAAACGCAACGTCTTCATTTCGAACTCGGATCTGTCCTTTCATCGAGGTGAAGAAGCGGTAGGCGACGCCGTCATTGCAGGCGCGAAAAATCACTCCGAAATCCCCGTCGAAGAAGAGCGTCAGTTCATTGGCCTGGTTGTGGATTCGGGAACGTTTTTCGGGCAAGACCGGAGTGATTTCCTCGTTGATCGAATTGCGCTCTGTCCTGGCGAGAGAAGAGTTTCGCCCCAGCTCCCGGCCATCATCGAGGACAAGACGAAGCGGAGAAGGTGCCAGAACCGTTGTCGAATCGACGGACACCGAATAGCTCAGTTCCGGACCGGTTTCAATAGTGACGACGATTCGACTGTCGGGAGAGGAAACCGACTCAGCCCGAAGACAAACAGACGCCGTGCCTGCGACCAGGCAGGCGGTGATTGCTAAAGGAAATCTCAGATTGAAATTCATAGTTGTGCTCCTGGGATTCCGTTCAGAGACCAGAGGAAGCATTTGCTGGAAGCGCTCCACGTATGCCCGGACTCCAACCGATCAAGGTCCATTTTGAAAGCTATCGCACGGCGCCTGATTCGTCCAGAGAGAAGTGACGGAGGTCAATTCCCAGCGATTTTCACCGTGAACCATGTGTCTAGTGAATCTGCTATCATGAGTTTAAATTATGGAGCGGAATCGAGGCCTCCCTCAAAAGGATATCCCGATAGATACTCTCCGTATTCGTCTCGAGAAGACCTTCCCTGCCGACGTTGCTCACATTGAGGCGGTCGTAGGCGACATCATGGAGGCGATCGCCGACCTTCAGTGCGGCGGGAACAAGGAGTTCGAGATCGAATTATCTTTGCGGGAAGCTCTTGCGAACGCGATCCTCCATGGTTGCAAGGGTGACCCCAACAAAGAGGTGGCGGTGGCTGTTGCCTGTGCCGACTCGTTCGGGGTACTGCTGGTCGTCAGAGACCCGGGAGAAGGCTTTGATCCGGTCGGACTCCCCAATCCGGTGATGGGCAAAAATGTCTATTCCAACCATGGGCGGGGAATCTTTCTGATCAACCAGTTGATGGACGAAGTTCGATTCGAAAAGGGTGGAACTGAAATCCACATGCTTAAGAGGCACTAGCCCGGCTTCCAGATCGTACTCACGGCAGCCGGCTTCGCTAGGGGCTCCAAATCTCATGCAACAGGCCACCGGAAACCTCCACATCGTGTTTGTTTGCAGCGGCAACATCTGCCGTTCTCCCATGGCTGAAGTGATCGGGCAGCAGCTCCTCGATGAAGGCGGAATCCCGACTGACTGCGTCGAATCTGCGGGCACGCTCGGAATCGAGGGCCAGCCGGCATCGGAGTTTGCGATCAAAGCGGTTGGCGAACTGGGCCTG
This sequence comes from uncultured Acidobacteriota bacterium, assembly GCA_963777605.1. Classification (GTDB taxonomy): domain Bacteria; phylum Acidobacteriota; class UBA6911; order RPQK01; family JAPXNP01; genus CAVZRV01. Next base: position 602,364 of record CAVZRV010000007.1, on the reverse strand, counting down.
GATTTGAGCGGGCACCGGTCGCAGGGAGTTTCGGCGAGGCACCTCGACGAGGCGGACTTCCTCGTCGCGATGGCTCCCGAGCATGCCCGTGAGATCTGGATGCAGCGCCCTGCCACGGAGTCCCGGATTGTGCGGCTTTGGATCTACACCAAGCGAAAGGGACGCCTTCACCGCATCGACGATCCAATCGGCAAGTCCTACGAAGTCTACTTAGAGGCGAGAGACAATATCAGAGAGTGCCTCCAAAACTGGATCGGGAGCCTTCGCGAGCAGGGCGAGACGGCTGAGACCGAGGCGGGGGCGTCTACTCGATCTCCATGTACGGGAACTCAGTGATCCTGAGCTTGGCGGCACCGTAGGGGATGAGCTCCAGGGTCTCGAGTGGCTGCTCCGAGCTGACCGGGCTTGCTGGCGGCGGTTCGGCCGCGTTCTCCTCCAACGTCCATTCCGGAAGCAGGCGTCCCTTTACATGCAGCAAGATTGGGCTCTGGCCAGGGCAGAGAGGACAATCGGGCATGGCGCGGCGGACTACTTCGACCGAGGCCCCTGGTGAAGCCGGGTTGACGGCCAGCGCATAGTTCCACTGACTGGTCGGGTAGACCTCCCAATCGGCCCAGGGCTCTTCTCCGCGGAGCTTGCGCCAGTGAGTGCCGATTTCCAGGCTGAACACCAGCGGTCCCCGGCTGATGGACAGCGCTCCGTTGAACCGTTTCTCCGTCCTGACTGCCGGTGAGAATTCGAGCCGAACTCGGTTGAAGGACTTCCACTCCCGTTCCAGGCGCAAATAACTGGAAGGCTGGGGATGCTGGTCCTCTTCTCCGTCGATGCTGAGGCGAGTCGCGCCGGCCCATCGCGGAATTCTGAGGTAGATGGGGAATGCTCCTGGCGGGGAGGTTTTTACGATGAATTCGAGGGAGTCACCAAAGGGGTAGTCTGTAATCGTCTCGATCTCGACCTCCCGGTTGGCAAGATTGGTGCGAAGTCTGGAGGGGCCATACGCCACCGCGGCCAGTCCTCCGTCGTCGGTGAGCATCCAGAGGTGGGAGACGAGCTTGGGCCATCCCTGGTGCATGTTGGCCGTGCAACAGCCGTAGTTGGTTTCCAGCCCGTAGACGTTCGCCTCGGGCCCGTTGGTCGTGTAGATATGATCGCGACTCACCCGGGCCAGCGGCTGGTTGGCTTGCTGGACGTACTGGCGGGCAGTTCCGTCGGAAGTGACCGAGGCGGGAAGTGCGTTGAAGGCGATTCGCTCCAGCCGATCGCCGATCCGGGGATCAGCGGAGGAAGCCAGAGTTTCAAGAGAAAACATGTATTCGACCACCGCACAGGTCTCGGTTCCCTGGGACGGCATCAGGCCCGCGAAACACTCGTCCCCACTGAACAGCCCCGAAGCCTGGCCATGGTAGCGATCCAATTCGGTAACAGCCTTCATCCCGTCTCCGAGATATGCTCTTTCTCCAGTTTGCCGGAAGCGGATTGCCGCCGTTTTCACGCCCATCGCGTTGTTGACCACGTGGCTTTCGTGTTCCCACTCATCCACCTTGGCCTTGTAGGGGAGGTCCCGGAAGTGGGCGATCCAGTCGTAGCCTTGATGACGCATCCTTGCAGCGAGGTCGAGGAGCCAGGCTTCCCCGGTTCGGTCGTAGAGCCAGAACACGCTGAGGACGCCGTCCTGCCAGCGCATCCGGTTCCAATCGAACAAGGGGCGGTCATTCATTTGAACGGCAAGCCTCTTGAGGAATCGGTTGAGAGCCGGTTGCACGCGGGGATCTCCGGTGACCTCGGCGTACTGGGTGAGGACTTTCATCATGACGAACACCGGCCAGGGGTCGCGTGCCTTGTAACGATCGCCCGGGCTTTGCTCGGGTCCGAGCCAACCGTCCTCGTTTTGGTGGGTCAAAACGTAGTCAATGTACTTCTCAATACGCTGGATCAGGGCTTCATCCTTGATCAGATAAGCTAGGGGAAGGGCGCCGTCAAGCCAGTAGGGCATCCGTTCCCATCCTTCAGAAGTGCCTCCGATCCAGCCGCTGTCTCTGACGTCCGGCCAGAACAGATCCAGGTTCCCGGTAAGGCCCCGCGCCTGAATCCCCAACTCATTTTCCAGCCATCCTTCCGGGGTAATACGCCCGAGGGGCAGCGGCTGAAACCGGGTTGAGTGAAGCATTTTCCCCGGTGTTTCGGATGCGTAGGCGGCGGGATTGAACGGAATTGCGAACCCGACCAAAAGACAGGCTGACAACAGAAACGCAGGTCTACAGTGGTTGGTAGCGGCCATAGCTTTCCTTTACCGCACCATTCTCGTTCTTTCACGATTGGAAGCAAAGGGCCGGACTGTGAAACTCAGGTGGGGCGAGGAAACAGGGGGAAGGCGGGGCCGCCGATTTTCTCCGGCAGACCCCTCGCGGTATCGCTACTCGAACAGAGAATTGGCCTTGTGGCCTTTACTCTTTCCAGTCGAGGCACGCATGAACGCAACCACACCGGCTGAGCCAACGAGAACGAGAGCTACCACAGTCAACAACATTCCATCACTCATTTCAGCTTGTACACCCTTTCTTGAGGTTCAACGTTACAATTCGAGACTACCGAACGAGAAAGCCTGGCGTCAACTTGAGGGGATGACTGAAATGTCAATATGATCGCGATCGGCGGTTGTAAACCCGACCTCTCGATCCTCGAGTTGAGCGGCACGTCGGGCCGAGTCGATATCGACGAAGACGAGCAGAATGCCTCCCACGACAAAGAACAGGACCAGGGAGACGATGCTCAGTCGACTTCCTCCGACCAGCTGGCTGACGACTCCGAACAACACCGGACCGACAATACCCGCCATCTTGGAGCTGGTACTGAAGAATCCGAAGAACTCGGCAGTCTGAGAACGCGGCACCATCTGCCCAAACAGGGAACGGCTGAGGGCTTGCGCACCGCCCTGAACCAGGCCCACCCCGAAAGCCAGCATGTAAAAGTGAGCCGCGGTCTTCATGAAATAGGCTCCGCACGCGATCACTACGTAAACGGCGAGGGCAAGGAGGATCGCTTTCTTCGCCGTGATTTTCCCGGCCAGCCAGCCGAACGCGAACGAACAGGGGATTCCCACGAACTGAGTCAGAATCAGGGCGGTGATCATGTCGGTGATGCCAATCCCGATCTCGTCGCCGTAGGCAGTCGCCATTTTGATGATGGTTCCAATGCCGTCGTTGTAGATCAGGAATGCGAGAAGGAATATCCCCAGTTGACGGTAGCGACGGAGCTTCCGCAATGTGGACCGGAGTTGCTTCAGGCTGGACGAAAGGATGTCTCGGGCCGGGTGGAGATCCCCAATCGAAGGAGGCTCCGGGACCCGCCGGATCAGGGGAATCGAGAAGATCGCCCACCAGATTGCCACAGAGACGAAGCTCAGCCGGATGCCGGCGTTGGTGCTTTCGAGAAAGAACAGGGAGGGTCGGGTGACCATCAGCATGTTTACAACCAGCAGAATCCCGCCGCCGAGGTAGCCGATCGCGTAGCCCTTGGACGATACCCGGTCCATGTCCTCCTCCTTGGCAATGTGGGGAAGGAGTGAGTCGTAGAAAACGATGCTGGCGGCGACTCCGATATCACCGATGATGAAGAGCACGGCTCCCCAGCCATAGCTCGATGGTCCGAGGAAGGCCATGAGGAAACTGGCGACGATTCCGAGCGCGGCAAAGCCAATCACCCACTTCTTCTTGCTCCCGGTCTGATCGGCGATTGCTCCCAGCACGGGACCGAGTACCGCGACGACCAGAAGGCCAGCCGAGGTCACATAGGCCCAGTACGCGGTCGCGTCGGCTCCAGGCACGCCGCCGGAAGTCGCCAGAGAACGGAAAAATGGAGGGAAGATTGCGGCGACAATGGTTGTGTAGAATGCTGAATTCGCCCAGTCGTACATCGACCAGGCGTTAATTATCTTCCGGTACCGGGAATGTTCGATCGATCTTGCCGCCTCCGACTGATCCACGACCATCCTTAGTGAAAGACTTTGGCCTGGCCGGCGTAGAAACGTTCTACGCTGCTGCAGACAAGGTCGCAGAGCTCGAACACCGAGGGGTCGGCGATGGCATAGAAGACGTTGAGCCCCTCTTTTCTCCGATGGAGAATGCCCGCGCGGTTCAGCGTGGCGAGATGCCTTGAAACGTTGGCTTGGTTTGCCCCGGTCGCGTTGACCAACTCGGTGACGTTGCGTTCACCCTCCATGAGGTGCTGGACGAGCCTGAGCCGCACAGGGTCCCCCAATATTTTGAATCGATTTGCCACGAGAGTAAGAGCTTCGTTGGAGAGTCGGCGTGGTGACATGTGCGATTCCTCGTGCGGCCGTTGCCAGAGAACCGGGGCCGCGGAACGCGGCCCCTAACTCACCTCCCGAGCCCCGCATTGCTCCGGTCTGAAGACCGTCAACACAGACCCGCCTGCGATGACCGCAAAGATATGAATTCATGCGAACCGGCCATCCGGCCCCAATATTACTGTTTTCGCATATTTGAGAGCAAGTATCCTGGTGCAGAAGGATGGACCTGTCTCCCGGGACTATTTACTCTTTCTCAGCCATCCGAGCCATCCCCTCTGCTGGTCAACGAAAGGGTAGATTGCCTTGGAGGATGCGCGGACGTTTTGAATGGCCATGAAGGCGTTGGGGTGAAAGCGTTCTACCAACTCACGAAGCTCATTGAGGTTCTTTCGACGGATGACGGAGTAGACGATGCGAACCCGTCCGGTCGACCCCATCGCGCTTACACTGGTGATCCCGAACTGGTGCTCCTTGAGATGCTTGATGAGTTCACGAGCGTCCCGATTCGTGATGATGGTGACGCCGAGCAGTCCGAGCGCCACTTTCTCCTCAATCTTGAGTCCGACATAGTTGCCTGTCGCGAAACCGCCGGCATAGGCGAAGTAATTGGTGATCGTCGTCAGGTGCTGCAGGATGTACGTGATCGCCGACAGCCAGATCAGGACCTCAAAGAACCCGAGAAACGCGGCGCGCCCCTTGAGACCACGAGAGATCGCCACCGTCCGAAGTGTTCCCAGGGACACGTCGATCACTCGGGCCAGAAAGATCAGGGCCGGGAACCCGATGATTTCAAAGAAGTTACTTCCAAACCAGGTGGAAACATCAAAGTTCATTGATTCTCCTTGACTGCTCCCTTTCGACTTCTATCGTCGTCGCCCCAAGCAGGCAAGTCAAACCCGGTTGCGGCCGCCGGCATTGGAAGATCCCCTGCTATACTCAATCGTGTCTGTTTGACCGATGGGGGCTTGTCCGAGGACCTATGCACGAAACGGGTATCGCGGTCAGTATTCTGGAATCGGCCGTCAGGCTCATTGGGACCGGCTCTCTCGAGGAAGTCAAGGTGGCCGTCGGCGAACTCTCCTCAGTGGAGCCCCAACTTCTCGAGTTCGCCTGGGAGGCGGTGGTCAGCGGGACTCCCCACGCCGGATCCCAGCTGAGCATCGAATGGCGACCCGCTCGGCAGCACTGCAAGTTCTGCGGTGAGGACAAGCTGAGGGTAGAAAAGGGCTGGCACTTCCTGTGCCCGGACTGCCAGCAGCCCTTGGAGGTCGAAGGTGGATACGACCTGGACCTGCTCCAGATTACCTACACAGACGATGTGGAGACAAAACGTGGAAGCGACTAAGCAGATAGATGTTCGACAGAAAGTCCTGGCTGCCAACGAGGAAGCGGCCCGAAAGCTGAGGGCGGAGTTTGGGGCGGCCGGTACGCTCGTGGTCAATCTCATCTCATCCCCCGGCTCCGGCAAGACCAGCCTTCTCGAAGTCACTCTGCCTCAACTGCGGGATCTTTCCGTGGGCGTGCTGGAGGGGGACATCGCAACGGAGCGGGATGCCGATCGGATCCGTCGCCTGGGAGTCCCGGCACGCCAGATTCTGACGGGCGGCGCCTGCCATCTCGATGCCCGGCTTGTCCACCGTGAACTCCAGGAAGCCGGGATGGAACAGCTTGATATTCTTTTCATTGAAAATGTCGGGAACCTGATTTGTCCGACTTCGTACGACCTTGGTGAGGACTTCAAGGTTGCCCTGCTGTCGGTGGCCGAGGGAGACGACAAGCCCTTCAAATACCCCGGCATTTTTTCCCGCGCCGCGGTTTCCGTCATCACGAAGTCAGATCTCCTCGGCCTGATCGAGTTTGACTGTGACGCCGTGTATGCCCAGATCCGGGCGTTGAACCCGGCCGTCAAGATCTTCCGAACCTGCATTCGAAGCGGGGAAGGGATTGCCGAATGGTGCCGCTACCTGCGCGATCGCCTGGAGGCAAAGCGAGCCGGCTAAAGGAGGCGAGCGACATTTGAGAGACCGAGTCGTGCGCCTTAACCTGGTGGTTCGCGGGGCGGTGCAGGGAGTCGGATTTCGTCCTTTCGTTTACCGGTTGGCCGGGGAACTCGGCTTGGCGGGACAAGTTCGAAATGCCTCTGAAGGAGTGGTGATCGACGTCGAAGGGGAGTCCGCTCTCGTCGACCAGTTCAGGGCCCGTCTGAACGTGGAAGGTCCACCACGCGCTTCGATCCAAAGCCTGGAAAGTCGTGTCCTCGATCCGCTCGGGTTCACTCGCTTCTCCATAGAGTCCAGTTCCGGAGGCGCCAAGACTGCAGTCATTCTCCCCGACATTGCCACCTGTCAGGAGTGCCTGGCCGACGTGATGGATCCGCTCAACCGGCGCTATCGCTACCCGTTTACCAACTGCACGAACTGCGGACCCCGGTTCAGTATCATCGAGGCCTTGCCATACGACCGGCCGAATACGACGATGCGCCGCTTCACCATGTGTGAACGCTGTCGCCAGGAATACGAGGATCCGCTCAACCGCCGCTTCCATGCCCAGCCGAATGCCTGTCCCGAGTGTGGGCCTCGCCTGGAATTGCGCACTCCGAAAGGTGAGTGCCTGGAGGTCGGAGATCTCGCGCTCGAAATGGCCGTTGCCGCGCTCCTGCAGGGACATATCCTCGCAGTGAAAGGACTGGGAGGTTTTCACCTGATGGCGGATGCCGCCGATTCCCAGGTGGTGGGTCTTCTCCGAAAAAGGAAGAACCGTGAGGAGAAACCATTCGCGATCATGTGTCCCGATGCAAATTCATTGCGCTCGATCGTGGCGGTTTCTGCCGTAGAGCGAGAGATTCTCGAAAGTCCGGAATGTCCGATCGTCCTGCTCGACCGGCTCGAACCTGGAATCGACCTGGTATCCGATTTGGTGGCTCCCTCCAACCCCACGCTCGGAGTGATGCTTCCCTACACCCCACTCCATCACCTGCTGATGAGCGCAGTCGGCCGACCACTCGTTGCGACCAGTGGGAACCTCTCCGAGGAGCCCATCTGTACCGGGGATAATGATGCCTTTAGACGCCTTGGGAGAATCGCCGATCTATTCCTTCTTCACGACCGTCCCATTGCCCGCCATGTCGATGACTCTGTCGCCCGGGTCGTGATGGGGCGACCGCTGCTGTTAAGGCGAGCCCGGGGTTATGCTCCTCTGCCCCTGCCGGTGGATGCCGCTCCCGATGATACGCTCGCTCTGGGGGGGCACCTCAAAAACACGGTCGCCTTGTCGGTTGGCGGGAACGTGTTTATCAGCCAACACATCGGAGATCTGGAAACGAAGGCCGCCGAACTGGCGTTTCGTCGGGTGATCGAGGATTTTCAGACCATGTACGAAATCAAACCGGGGCGGATCGCCTGCGATGCTCACCCCGACTATGTCTCGAGCCGTCTTGCACGGAGCCTCAGCCCTCAACCGGTCCGAGTGCAGCATCACTACGCCCACGTTCTCTCGTGCATGGCCGAGAATGAACTCCCGCCTCCGGTTCTCGGCGTTTCGTGGGACGGCACCGGCTACGGGTCGGATGGGACGGTTTGGGGGGGTGAGTTTCTCAAGGTGGAGGAGGACGGATTCTCTCGATTTGCTCATTTCAGGACCTTTCCACTGCCGGGAGGGGAAGCCGCCGTCCGGGAGCCTCGCCGCTCCGCGTTGGGATTACTCTACGAAGTATTTGGGGAAGAACTCTGGGAACTGTCCCTGCCCCTGCTGCGGGACGCGTTTGAACCGAGTGAACTGAAACCCTTGAGGAGAATGCTGGAACGTTCCCTGAACTGTCCCCGGACATCGAGCGTGGGCCGGCTGTTCGATGGGGTAGCTGCGCTGACCGGACTGCGAGCCCGGGCCTCCTTCGAAGGGCAGGCTGCAATGGAACTGGAAGCCCAGGTCCAACCTTCATGGCTGGGTGATCCCTATCCCCTGCCGGTTACAGCGGGCGTGGATGAGGGGGAGGGTGCTTTGATTCGATCGCTTGGGGAGGCGGACGACGGCTCTCGCACCCCTTCCGGGTTCGTTGCTTCTGTCGTCAATTGGGAGCCGATGCTCCACGCGATCCTCGAAGATTGCCGGCGGAAGGCACGCATTGGTGAAATTGTGGCAAAATTCCATTCAGGGCTCTGTTCGTCCATGCTCCGTGTTGCCGGGCTTTGTGGACTCGAACGAGTGGTCCTGAGCGGCGGGTGTTTTCAGAATCGTCGCCTGTTGGAAGGCGGCGTCGAACTCCTTCGAGGGCAGGGTTTCCAGCCCTACTGGCACCAGCTGGTCCCCCCGAATGACGGCGGCCTCGCTCTCGGACAGCTCATGGCGGCCCGCAGGAAAGGTTGAAAATCTAATGTGTCTCGCGGTTCCGGGAAAACTGGTTGAAATTGTCGGCGAGGATCCGATCACCCGTGTCGGAAAGGTTGATTTCGGCGGTGTGAGAAGGGAAGTGAACCTCGCCTGTGTCCCCGAAGTCTCGGTGGGGAACTACGTGATGGTACACGTCGGAATGGCGATCAGCGTGGTGGACGAAAAGGAAGCCATGGAGGTTTTCGAGTATTTGCGCCAGATCGACGATTTGAACGACCTTTCCGACGTTGGGCGATCGCAGTGAAATTCGTCGATGAGTACCGGGATGCCGAGGCAGTTCGGCACTATACCCGCCTGATTAGGCGCGTGGTCACGCTCCCCTGGACAATTATGGAAATCTGCGGTGGCCAGACCCATTCCATCGTGAAGTTCGGCCTCGACCAACTCCTTCCGGAAGGAGTCACACTGGTTCACGGCCCGGGCTGTCCGGTCTGTGTCACTCCGCTGGAATTCATCGAAAAAGCAATCGAAATCGCGTCCTGGCCCGGCGTGATCTTCTGTTCCTTCGGGGACATGCTCCGCGTGCCCGGCCGGGAAAAGGACCTGTTGACGGTGAAGGCGGAAGGAGGGGACGTCCGAATCGTCTACTCTCCGATGGACGCCGTCAAGATTGCCGTCGCCAACCCTGCCCGAGAGGTGGTTTTTTTCGCGGTAGGCTTTGAAACGACGGCTCCTGCCAATGCGCTGGCGGTCTATCAGGCCGCCCGCCAGGGAATCGCCAACTTCAGCGTCCTCGTGTCGCACGTGTTGGTCCCACCGGCAATCGAAGCAATCCTCTCCGCGCCCGACAACCTGGTGAACGGCTTCCTCGCTGCAGGACACGTCTGTACTGTAATGGGGTTCAGTGAATACGAGCCGATCGCCCTCAAGTACAAGGTGCCGATCGTGGTCACCGGATTCGAGCCGGTAGACATCATGCAGGGGCTCTACATGAGCCTGTGCCAACTCGAGGAAGGTCGGTGCGTCGTTGAGAACCAGTACACCCGGTCGGTTCGCCGGGAAGGGAACCGTGCCGCCCAGGACCTGATTCGGCGAGTTTTCCAGGTCAGAGATCGGAAGTGGCGAGGTATCGGCGAAATCAGTTCGAGCGGACTGGAACTCACGCCCGAATTTGTTTCCCTCGATGCAGAAGGCCGTTTCGGTCTCGTTACCGGGTCGCTCGATGAACCGTCGGATTGTCGCAGTGGGGAAATCCTGCGAGGCCTCATCAAGCCTCCCGATTGTTCCGAATTCGGCAGGGCATGTACGCCGGAACACCCGCTGGGTGCGACGATGGTCTCTTCGGAAGGCGCCTGTGCTGCCTACTACAGGTACCGAGCCAGGGAAGTGCAGCATGAAAGACAATAGTCAATTGGGGTTCGAGTGCCCGTTGCCCATCACCCGCCACACCAAAGTTCTGATGGGACATGGCGGCGGCGGGCGGCTGATGCGCACTCTGATTGACGGGATGCTGCGGCCCGCACTGACCGACGAGGAATTCGACCGGGGTCATGACGGGGCCATCCTGGAGGTGGAGTCGGGTCGTTTGGCCTTTACGACCGATTCATTCGTGATCCAGCCGCTGTTTTTCCCCGGCGGTAACATCGGGCGGCTGGCCGTCTTCGGGACCGCCAATGATCTCGCGATGTGCGGAGCCCGTCCGCTCTGGATGAGTGCCGGCCTGATTCTCGAAGAGGGACTCCTGATGGAGGACCTGTGGAAAGTTGTCCGGTCGATGGGCGAGGCGTCAACGGAGGCCGGTGTCCGATTCGTCACTGGGGACACCAAGGTCGTGGATCGAGGCAAGGGTGACGGCATATTCATCAATACTTCTGGAATCGGAAGGGTTCCGCCGGGCATCGACATTCATCCGGCACGGGTGAGACCGGGAGACGTCTGCCTGGTCAGCGGAGACTTGGGCCGGCATGGGATCGCCGTGATGAATGCGCGCGAATCGCTCCAGTTGGAATCAGCAATCGAGAGCGACCTCGCTTGCCTGGTCGATCCGGTATTCCGTTTGATCGACGGGGGTGTCGATGTTCACTGCCTGCGCGATCTGACGCGGGGAGGGTTGGCCAGCGCCCTGATTGAAATCGCGGAAGCCGCCGAGTTGCAGATCCATCTCGAGGAAGCGCGAATTCCGGTGCGTGACGACGTCCACGGGGCTTGCGAGTTGCTCGGTCTGGATCCTGTCTACGTGGCCAACGAGGGGAGATTTGTCTGCTTCGTTCCCGAAGAACAAGGGGAGGCTGCTTTGGGTCTCCTCCAACAGAGTGACCTTGGACAGGCTGCCTGTCTGATCGGGCATGTTGAGCAGGGGGAGGGGCGCGTAACCATCGAAAGCCGGATCGGCGTCGACCGCATCCTCGACATGCTGAGCGGGGAGCAGTTGCCACGCATCTGCTAGCGGGCGTTCTTCCGAGTCTCTGCCTCAGGACTTGACCACGAGGACCGAGCAACCGGCTTCGGCAACGACCCGGTCCACCGTGCTCCCAAGGGCAGCATCTTCGAATGACCCGCTTCCCCGGGACCCCAGGACGATCAGGTCGGCTTTCCACACGCGGGCATTTTCTTGGATCTCGGTGAACGCTCGTCCGCTGGTAATCTCGGTCTTCAGGTCGATTTCTTCCAGTTCACCCTTGACGGAGTTGACCAGAGCGTCCATCGCCTCCTGGGCCTTGTTCTCGATTTCCATCGTCAGCGTGCTCAGCCCTTCATGCTGAACCCACTGCGAGACCAGGGGCTGTACTTCGATCGCATGAAGAAGAAAGAGATGGGAAGAGTATTGCTTGGCCAGATTAAGCGCTCTGTAAAAGGCCGCGGTAGAGTTGTCTGAAAAATCCACTGCGCAGAGAATTCGTCGATAAGCCATATTTACACCTCGATGGGCCAAAGAGCCGATTTCGAACGTGATCTTACTCTCTAACTATAATTGACGCCGGCAGACCAGTGCGAGTGGCAAATGATCAAGTTGTAAGCTGACAACTGACTCCGGCTAGAATGGCGTGAGCAGAGGGAGCCTGATTTGCGAGATTACTTTCGAACTCCGCTGATTTTGCTCGGAGTTCTGTTGGCGGTCTGCCTGGCGACTGCGGCCGACCCTCCGGCCGGCCGATTGAACTGGTTTCTCGAGGTCGTCCCGGGCCTTGCGGGAATTGCTCTGCTGGTTGCTACGGCCCGGCGATTCCCAATGTCCAAGTGGGTCTACTGGTGTGTCTTCTTCCACGTCATCATCCTTGTATACGGGGGTTACTATACCTACGCCGAAACGCCGCTCGGGAACTGGTTCAAGGAAGTGTTCGACCTGAGCCGCAACCACTACGACCGGGTCGGTCACGTCGCAATGGGAGTGTTCCCCGCCTTCATCACACGGGAAGTTCTACTCCGTGTGACTCCTCTTCGGCGTGGGGGATGGCTCTATTTCCTCGTCGTCAGCGTCGTTCTTGCCATCGCCGCATTCTGGGAGCTTCTTGAATGGTGGATCACGCTGATCGTGGCCGGCGACGTGGGCCAGGCGTTTCTCGGTTCCCAGGGGGACCAGTGGGATGCTCAGTGGGACATGTTCCTGGCCCTTGCCGGTGCCATGATCGTCCTTCCGGTCCTCGGCCGCATGCACGACCGATCGATTTCTCGAATACCAGCCCAGGACACCGGCGGATCGGGGGGCAGGCCCGACTGAAGTTTCGGAAGACCGTCGTCGTCCGGGCTTCGGTCGAGGTTTGGTTGCAATTGAACTCAGGAGGGCTCGGACCTATTCTTAAAGACCTGTTTGACCCTGCAAACCTGGTGGAGTGTGAAGCATGCCGATCAAGACGATCGTGACCCGAGATTTTGAGCAGATGAGCGATGTGGCGGCTGAGTTGGTGGTGACGAAGGTTGCCCGACTCGAGAAGGAGAGAAAGGACCCCGTTCTCGGGTTGGCCACTGGCAATTCTCCGACGGGACTTTACCGGCGACTGGCCGACGCAGCCAATAACGGCCAGATTGACAGTTCCTGTTGGAGGACGTTCAACCTCGATGAATATGTCGGACTCGGAAACGGGACGGCCGGTTCGTCGTCGTCGCATCCCGAGAGCTATCGCTATTTCATGGATTCGAATCTGTTCAACAAGCTGAGCCGGCCTCCGATCAGCACTGTGGTTCCCGATGGGGGCATTGTCGAGACCGATCGTCTGGTCGAAGCCTTGGAATCGGATCCGGCAGGATGGAGATACGAAGGAGATATCAACGGGAAGGCCGTCGTGATCGACCCGGGAGCTACCTCCGAATATCTGCAATGGGTCAGAACCGAGGTTCTCGGCCCTTACGGGGAGGCGATTGCCGCAGCCGGAGGGATCGATCTCCAGATCCTCGGAGTGGGGGGATGCGGCCATGTCGCATTCCATGAGGCCGGAATCCCCTTTGAACTGCCGGGACTGCTCCTCGTTGAGCTGGACGTCGTCACCAAGGAGCACTCGGTGGAAGACGGCCATTTTCCCTCCCTCGAAGAATGCCCGAGATTTGCGTTGACAATGTCGGTCGACCTGGTGTTCAAGGCCCGCGATCTTCTGGTGTTGGCCAACGGGTCCCGGAAGCAGGCAGCGATCGGACAGGCCCTGCTCGAGGAACCGACGGAAAGGATGCCGATTTCGTATGCCCAGGTTCATTCGGATCGCGGCGGGAACATCACGTTCGTGGTGGATGAGGCGGCGGCTCAGGACCTGCTGAAAATGAGCTCTCGCCTCGCCGAAAAGGGGATTGAACTCGAGGACCGGCGCGCCTGATATCCACTCGGCGACACTGGCCAGTGCCGACTCGGGTTCGAGGTTTTTGCTGTTTGCCCTCACGGGGTTCCTTTTCTCAGCCGATATGGCAACTGAAGGAAGATCGTCAGGCGGGATCGAGGCCCTCCCTGTCTCCGACTCTGCCTGGCAACCAGTGAGGGATTTCCAGGGTACGCAGACATGAAAGACGAGCTCAAAGAAAGGCTCCAGGGTTGTCCGAGCCTTCCGTCTCCGCCAGGCATCGTGGTTTCACTGCTTCGGCTAACCGACGATCCCGACGTCACAGCAACACAGTTGGCGCGCCTGATTGAACGAGACCCCTCTCTGACCGCGCAACTCCTGAGGATCGTAAATTCTCCCCTTTTCGGCCTTCGACGACAGGTGACGTCTCTTGACCAGGCCGCAGCCTACCTGGGGATTAGCGGTGTCCGCACGGTTTCCCTCGGCTTCTCGCTATCCAAAGGGTTGTTGCGCACGGCTTGGAGAGACATCAGGGGGGAACTTCTATGGAAGCGCTCAGTTGTCGCCGCTGCCGTGGCCCGCGAGGTGGCCGTTGCTGCCAACGTTGTCCAGAAGGAAGAGGCTTTTCTTGGGGCGCTGCTGCAGGATATCGGCATCCTGGCTCTTCGAGAGTTGCTGGGAGCCGAATACGAGGCTCTGCTGGCCGACAAAGGTCAGCAACATGACGAATTGATCGCAGCCGAGAGCGAATTGCTCGGCGACAGCCATGCTGAGGTTGGTGCCTGGTTGCTCCGCCACTGGGGGTTGCCCGAAATATTCTGTCAACTCGCCCTTGCGAGCCACGGTATCCTGGACGGGACTCGGGAAGATGAGGCGACGCCCCTGTTTGAATGTGTCGCACTTTCCGGACCCCTCGCTGAAGCCTGGATTGCGCCCGCCCAGAGGCCCTCTAATGGGCACCAGGTCGCGAATCTGAGGAAGAGCCTCGGTCTCGATGAGAAGAGTTTCGAGAAAGCACTGGGCCGGGTCGTGGAGGCCCTGCCCGAGTTGCTGCGGATCTTTGAGATTGAATTCGCCGCGAGCGATTTTGAAGCTCTCCTCGAACGAGCCAGGCAGAGTGCCTTCAGTACCAGTCTCCAATACATGCTTCAGACTCGGGAAAAGGACGTGGCCCTGGTGTCCCTGTCCGCCGAAGTGGTTCGTCTGCGGGAGGATGCCCGGCGTGACGGCCTGACCGGGGTTTACAATCGCCAGTTCTTTGAAGACGTGCTGGAAGACAACTTTCGCCGTGTAGCCGAGACGGGCCTGCAGTTGAGCCTCTGTTTCTGTGATCTCGATGATTTCAAGCAGGTGAATGACCTGTTTGGCCACCTCATGGGCGACAAGGTGCTAAGAAGGACCGCCGAGATCCTGTCGGGCGAACTGAGACGCGGCGACTTTGTCTGTCGCTTCGGAGGGGATGAGTTCGTCATTCTCCTGCTTGGGTGTTGCACCGAAAACACCGAGGAGATTGCCAACCGGATCCGAGCGAGGATCGCCTGGGAGTTCCCTGGTGCCGAGGACCACTCCGAGGTTCGGTTGACGGTTTCAATTGGTTACGCTGTCCAGACCCGTGGTGAGCCGTTTCGCGACATCAGGGCATTCATCAACGCGGCGGATCAGGCTGCGTACGAAGCTAAACTCGCCGGAAAGAACCGCGTGATTTGCCATCGGCAGGCCCTGCCCAGCTAGCCCTCATTTCTCCTTGACTGGAGGGCCGTCCTGACCTAGGCTGCGTGAAGTTGAGGCGCTCCCCGGAAATGAACGAAATTGTGCACGCTGCCGGATGGCAGCAGGAGGATCGAAGGGTCTTCATCAAGCGGTTACCGCGGCTGCTGTCGGTCGTGGCGTTGACTCGGCCCTTTGGGGGCAGCACCGGCTTCCACCTCTCCTCCGCTCAATCCGCATCCATACCCTGGTACCGCCGGACTTATCGGTGGGGACAGACCAACATTAACGAACTTGATCCGCAACGGTATGATCTCGATTGGTGGCGGGGTTACTGGAAGGAGACCCGGGCCTGATCGATTGCCACCTCTACCGGCAGGGGAAACGGCTTATCCTGCACATCGTCAACCTGACCGGTCCCGGAGCCTGGCGTGCGCCTGCGGTAGAGATCATTCCTGTCGGGCCGTTTGCAGTCACCTTACATACGAGTCGCAACGTCGGATTTTCCGAATGCCGTGTGGGGATTCCCAACACAGCTGCGCATCGCGACGAAGCAAAGCTTTGGCTCCTCTCAGTTCAAGTCTCAATATTTCAAACTCTTACGTTCGTGCTGTGGTAGGTGGAATGGTAATTGCCCTTTACACCAGCGTGCCGGTCGTGAGCGGAAGTCTGTTCGCGATCAAGCATTCACGTTGATGTGGAGGTGGCCAATGCTGGGAACAGGATATCCGGACTTCTTCTGGTTGAACTTGACCAACGTGCTCCTGGGCGCCGTGACGATTGGCTTCGTGGCGGTGACGCTGTGGGCAATTTTCGAAGAGCTTTGGACACGGTACCGGACGCGGTGACGAACCCCTGGGCCGGTTCGACGACGCTTGCGGCGCCGGTTCCGGGAATCAGTGGGGGATCCCGTAGCGCTTAATCTTGTCGTAGAGCGTCGAACGGTCGATCCCCAGCTGGTTGGCGGACTCTTTTACGTTGCCGTTGTTTCTCGTCAATGCATCAATAATGGCTGCCCGTTCCAGGTCATGAAGGTTGAGGTCAGGGGGGACGACCCAGTTTCGTGGAGGGCTACCCTCGGGGGAAATGAACGAGAACTCCCTTGCCGACAGCTGTGAGTTCTGGCAGGTGATCAGCGCGCGTTCCACGGCATTCTCCAGCTCGCGGACGTTTCCCGGCCAATCGTAGTCGATTAGCAGCTTCAGAGCTTCGTCACTGATCGTGTCCACGTCTCTTCCGAGTTCGTGCGAAAGGCGTTCGATGGAGTGGTGCACGAGTAGTGGAATGTCTTCCCTGCGTTCCCGCAGAGGAGGGATCAGGATGTTGATGACGTTCAGGCGATAGTACAGGTCATCTCTGAACTGACTTTCCCGAACAGCCGAACTCAGGTCGCGGTTGGTGGCCGCAATGATCCGGACGTCCACCTGGACCTCGCGAGTCCCCCCGAGGCGATAAAAGGTCCTTTCTTGGAGAACCCGGAGCAGATCCATTTGGAGCTTCGGAGAGATGTCCCCGATTTCGTCGAGAAACAGCGTTCCGCCGTCGGCCAGTTCGAACTTCCCTTTCCGTTGCGCTGCCGCTCCTGTGAATGCTCCCTTCTCATGTCCAAAGAGTTCTGATTCGAGCAGGGTTTCGGCCAGTGCTCCACAGGAGACCCCGATGAACACCCGATTCGCCCGATCGCTCGAGTAGTGGATGGCGCGGGCCACCAGTTCCTTTCCCGTTCCGCTCTCACCTTCAATCAGGACGGTGCTGCGCATCCCGGCGACCTGCTCGATGAGGCGGAAGATCTCGTGCATC
Organism: uncultured Acidobacteriota bacterium; assembly: GCA_963777605.1. GTDB lineage: Bacteria > Acidobacteriota > UBA6911 > RPQK01 > JAPXNP01 > CAVZRV01. Next base: position 585,459 of record CAVZRV010000007.1, on the reverse strand, counting down.
CTGGGATTTTTGCTGATGATGTCCTGAACTCGGTAGCGCCGGCTGAGCTTTTGTCTCAGGATGGCATTCTCGAGCTGAAGGCTCTTCATCTTGAAGATCCGGTCGACCAGGAGTGAGATTTCTTCGAGGTTGCAGGGCTTGACGATGTACTCGGTCGCTCCCTGCTTCATTGCCATGATTGCCGTGTCCACGGTCGCGTAGGCAGTGATGATGATGACTGCCGTATCCGGGCGTACCTTCTTTATCCCGGCCATGGTTTCGATCCCATCGATCCCGCCCGGCATCTTCAAGTCAACGAAGCAGACCGCGAAATCCGCACTGTTCGCCCGGGAGAGAGCTGCTTCGCCCGACGCCGCTGTTTCGACCAGGTAGCCGTCCTCCCGGAGCCACGCCGCAAGGGAGTCCCGCATCACCTCTTCATCATCGACTACCAGGATTTTCCAGCGTCTCTTCATGCTTCTCGCATGCCTCCGTCTCTTTTCGAAGCCGATGTCGGTCCTGCCGTGCGAGGCGAATCCCTCAGAGTCAGGGGAAGTCTCACTGTGAAGGTGGTTCCTTCGCGCGGCTGACTCTCGACGTCTATTTCTCCGCCGTGAGATGCGATAATGCCGTAAACGACCGCCAGGCCGAGCCCGACCCCCTTGCCTGCTTCCTTGGTAGTAAAGAACGGATCAAATATCCGATGCAGGTGTTGCTGGGGAATGCCTTCTCCGTTGTCTGACACCTTTATCAGAATGCGTTCGGGGGTAGAACTGGTCGAGACTGTGACCTGTTTCTGCGCGGTCGTTTGGGTGGCCTCCGCTGCATTGACCAGAAGGTTGATCATCACCTGTTGCAACTGTCCGCCGTCTCCGGGCACTTCCGGAACGTGGGGATCGAGCTCAAGAGTGACATTCACTCCATACGATTGGAGCTTGTGGCTGATCGCCGAGAGAGCGCTCTGAATCACTCGGTTGAGATCGGTTGGTGCCGCCAGCGGTTTGGCGCGGCGAGAGAACGCCAGAAGGCCAGAAACGATCCGGGCGATCCGGGTCGTTTCCCTCGTGACCTGGGCCAGGTAGCCCTGGAATTCAGGGGCCCGGCTCGCGGGAAGAGAGCCGTCGCGTAAAATTCGCTCCATCAGCATCGAGAGGTTCAGTACACCCGAGAGTGGGTTGTTGATCTCGTGGGCAACAGTGGCAGAAAGCCGTCCAAGTGAAGCCAGCCGCTCGTTTTGCTCCAGCTTCTGGTGGGCAACCTCGAGTTCGAGGGTTCTCTCGGCTACCTTGGTTTCCAGTTGCTGGGTGAATTCGTTAATTTCCGCGATGGCCTCGCTGAGTCGGTCCCGCATCAGGTTGAAGGAGCGGGCGAGTTCTCCGAGTTCATCTCCACTTTCGATTTCAATCGGCCGGTCGAGCTGCATCTGGCTGACCGCCCGGGTTCCGTCAATCAGTTTCCGGATCGGCCGATCCACGAAGCGTCGGGTGAAGACGACGATGAAGATTCCGATTAGAACGATGTGAACTGCCGTCGCCGAAGCAACTCGCCACTCAACTGCACGAATCTCAGAATCTACGTCAGCCAGGCTGAGGGCGACGTCGAGGACGCCCAGGACGTTCATCTGGGCGGGATGAGCGTGGCAGGCAGCATCGCTACAGGCAGGCTCGTTGTAGATTGGGCTCACCATGGCTAGTTCGCGCCGTCCATCGGAACTCTTGAAGATCCGGGATCGGGAAGGGACGTCCACTCTAACCAGGGGTCGAAGCGTCGAGTGGCACATGGCACAAGCCTCGGCGTCCTTGTCGACCTGCCCTCCATCATTAGGGTCGGTCGAGAACATGATCCGCCCTTCCTTGTTGAAGATCCTGATTCGCCGGATGCCCTGTTTCTGAGCGATCGTTTCCATCACCTGGTAGGCGGTTTCACGGTGGTCGGCCAGCATGGCGTGCCAGGTGGCGCTGGTGATCCCTCTTGAAAGCTGGTCAGCCCCAAGAATCATGGCGTCGAGCAGTTGGCGCTCCTGGGTCTTGATATTGATGAGCCCGGAAACTCCCTCGACAATCACGACGATGATCGTGAGTGAGAGGATGAGCCTGGTTGCCAGCCGCTTCTGCACTTCTTTCTCCGCTCGCGATGCCCGAGTCGAGGCTAGCGAAAAGTGGGTGGCCGTGCAAGCAGGATCTGATTGCAGCCGAGGTGCGTTTCAAAGTTATCCGAGGAGCGCGTCTTGAAGCGCACGAAATCCCGCCCAGGAGATCAGCAGAGAGAAGAGAAAGGCGGCGCCAAGCCCGATGTTAAGAAGGATTCCCGCCCGGTGTTCACCCATCAGGTCCCGCCGGTTGACCAGGATCAGAATCCCTCCGGTGACTAGCGGAAGCACGAATACGTTGGCGACCTGCGTCAGAATCTGGGCAGAGATCGGGTTTGCCCCGAGTACGGGGACAGTCAGACCGACAAGGCATGCCAACCCGGTCAGCACCCGAAAGAGCGGGGTCCGGGTTTCCAGTTCGCCTTTGCGGTAATCGGCGATCAGGAGAGGGGCCACCATGAGGATCGGGAAGACGGAGGAAAGTCCGGCACTGAGTGTTCCGAACAGGAACAGGGAGGTTGCCATGGGCCCGGCCATCGGAGTCAATGTGTTGACCATGTCGAGGACCCTCTCGACTGTCAATCCCCGGTGAAAAAGGGCCCCGGTCGAAACCGCCATGATGGAGCCGCTGATGACGAACATCATGACCGCGGAGATCAGGGCGTCGCGCTGCTGGGCCCGGTATTCTGCCATCGTCCAACCCTTGCCGCGAAGCAACAAGGGGCGCACCACGAAGGTCGGGGCCGCCATCGTGGTTCCGACGAACGCAGCCACCATCAATCGCTCGGACGGGTTGGTCGGAACCTGGGGGACCAGTCCGCGGAGCACTTCCTGCCAGGAGGGCGGAACCACCGCCATCGAGACCAGAAAACAGGCGCCCATCAGGGTGACGAAGAGTACGAGTACCCGTTCGAAGGTGGCGTAGCTTCCTTTGAGCAGGACGACGTACATGAGAACGACGACCACAATTGCGATCAGTAGTGTTCCCAGGTACTGATGGCTGGACGTTGTCGGTGCGGCGACCTGGACGACCTCGAACAGGGCAGCCGAGGATAGCCCGAGGATCCCGGTCAGGGAGTTGAGTTGGGCTACAACGATCCCGGCGGTGACGATCACAGCCAGGGCCGGACCGGCCGGCAGGCGCCTGCGGAAGCCGTGAATTGCAGTGTCGTTGGCGACCAATGAAAATCGTCCAAACGCCTCCATAAGAACCCAGGAGAAGAGGCAACTCAGAAGCAGGACCCAAAGCAGGCGCATTCCGAACAGCGAGCCCGCCTTGACCATCGACGTGACACTGCCGGTGCCGATGGTGTAGCCGATGCAGAAGATCCCCGGGCCGACGACCAGGAGCAGGGCCCAAATCCGTCTCAACAGGTTCATTCACCCTCCTGCAAGCCTGCTGTGAATTCAGGCCTCCGTACGACATCGATGATCACGATTTCCGGTCCGGCAAGCAGCCGGATCGGCGGTCCCCAGACGCCGGTTCCCCTGGAGACGTACAGGAAACTCTTTTCGACCTGGTACAGTCCGGCCCGAAAGCGGCCGTTGGCAAGTGAGACCAGGAAAACCATCGGAAGCGTTTGCCCACCGTGGGTGTGCCCGGAGAGCACCAGAGTCTGCGGTCGATCGCTGAGCAGGTGCGCGACCGCGGGGCGATGACTGAGCAGGAGCACGGTGCCGGCGAGAGATGAGCGGATCTCTGTAATGGCCTGCGCAGGATCGATCAGGTGGGCGTCGTCGATTCCCGCAACCTGAAGACCGGGGCCGAGTTGCTCGACCTTCTGGCTGAGGAGGTGGAAGTTGAATTCGGAGCAGATCTGGGCGAAGTGGCCGTCTCCGGAGTAGAGGTCGTGGTTGCCAGTAGTCACAAAGATCGGTTGGGCAGGGAAGGCCTCTCGAATTCGAGCCACCTGCTCCAGTGCTCGGGGCGAGGCGTCGTCGATCAGGTCACCGGGAATCAGGATCACGTCCGGGTCTTGGTCCCGGGTGGCCTGGAGTGTGCGCTCCCACTGATCGGACGAGGAACTCACACCCAGATGCGAGTCCGAAATGACCGCGAAGCGGTAGTCTTCGACGCCGGGTGCGCTGACCTGCACCCGGGAAATTGCCGGAGTGGAGTGGCCGATGAACCAGCCGATCAGGGTGAGGATTACGGCAGTTACCCAGAGTCCGCCGCCAATTTGCTGCCTGAGCAGCACTGATTCGTGGCCGACCCCGTGTCCCCGGACAAACCACCACGCCAGGGAGGCGAGGTCGAACAGGGCTATGAGAGTCCATAGCGTGGCAATGAAACCGATCACCAGCGCTGAGAAATAGGTCAGCGTCCGCTCTCCGAGGGTGTCGGTCTGGCCCGCAAACCAGATTCGCACGCCCACATAGCAGAACCCGGCCAGGAAGAGTCCCAGGCCGAAGGCCACCCGAGCCCAACCCTGTAGCTGCATAAGAGACTGGGTCCGCCAGAACACGTGCAGGAGGATCAGGCCCCAGACTGAAAAAACAACCAGAAAGAACATCAACATCTCCAACCACTTTTCAGGACACTAGTATGTCGCCCTGCCGCCCGAGAGGTCGAAAATGAAACCGGTGTTGAAACTGGCCTCCTCGGAAACGATCCAGCAGGCGATGGCTGCAGCCTCCTCCACTGTACCAAGGCGTCGCATCGGGATCCGATCCGTCATGTATTTGAGCAGGGCTGGGTCGGTGTCCCGGTTCATGGGTGTCGCGATGACCGCGGGCGCAAGTCCGTTCACCGTGATTCCCACCTCGGCGTATTCCTTCCCGACTGCCTTGACCAGCCCGATGACCCCTGACTTGCTGGCAGCATACCCCACCATCCCGGGATTTCCTTCCTTTCCGCCGATCGATGCGATCAGCAGGATCCGTCCGTAGCCCCTTGCCGCCATGTGGGGGACGGTGTACTTGGTCATGAGAAACGCCCCGTTCAGGTTGATGTCCACGACTTGACGGAATTCCTCGTAGGAGTACTGTTCGATCGGCCGGGACGTTGGACCGACGACTCCGGCGCTGTTGACCATAACGTCGATCCGGCCCTCGTCTGCGGCGACCGTGTCTATGGCCAGGCGAACCGCGGTTTCATCGGTGATATTCAGACGCCGGCCCGAAACCCGGAGACCAGTCTGGCCGCAACTGCGGCACACGCGATCCAGATCCTCCTCGCGCACGTCGAAGACAACGACCCGGCCACCCTCCCGGGCCAGCCGTTCCGTTACGGCCTGGCCGATTCCCCTGGCTCCACCTGTGACGATCGCAACCCGGTCTTCGAATCTCCCCTTCATCGCTCGTCTTCTCCTTTCCGGCATATTCATGACAATCTTAGTACTGCACTCGTGGGCCTGGAAGCTAGCCGCTTTTCGCCTTGCTGAAAGTGCCCTATGATGCGTGACAGGACACCAGATTGATGAGCACGAACGGGAGGAGCAGTTTGAATGCGGCTTGAAGACCTCAGTGGAAGATATGCGCTGGTCACGGGGTCGAGCCGGGGGATCGGACGGGCCACCTGCAGCGCGCTGATTGAACAGGGAGCGACTGTTTTCGGGTTGGCCGTGGATGAGGACGAGGCGGCAACCCGGGATCGGTACGTGGCGATTTGCTGCGATCTGTCCCGGCCCGAAGCGATTCGTTCTGCCATCGGCCGGGTTTACAACGTTTCCGACCATCTGGACTATCTGGTCAACGTCGCGGGAATTGATCCCAAGTTTTCGCTTGCGGAAGGCGACGAGGAGTGCTGGGATCGAGTGATCGATCTCAACCTGCGCGGGTACTACCTGCTGATTCGGGAGGCGCTACCGCTGCTGCGAAAAGGAAGGGGCCGAAGCGTCGTGAACGTGTCGTCGATCAACTATCGGCTCGGCATCCCGCGGCGTTCCGTCTACTCAGTCTCCAAGGCAGGGATCCTGGGCTTGACTACCGGCCTGGCCCGGGAACTGGGGCGGGAGGGGATACGCATCAATTCGATCAGCCCGGGATGGGTGTTCACCGAGCGACAGGTCGAGGAGTACTTCCTCCGTCCCGAGGATAGTGAAAAGCATCTTTCCTACCTGATGGAGATGCAGTCAATTGATCGGAAGATCACCCCATTGGATATTGCCAATCACATCCTGTTCTATCTCTCTGAGGCCAGTTTGGCTTCAACCGGACACAACTGCGTTGTCGATGGCGGATGGCTGCTGGAATAGAGAGAATCGGAGCCAGTAGGCCGCGAGTGGATCCCGACTGGACGGAAACGCACTTCAGCTGAAGTTGCTGGTATCAATCTGGCCCTCCCTGATAAAGTACTCCGATATCTGGAACTCGCCCGTCTCGTTTTCAGCAGGTGTCTGTATTCCTCACGGGTGTGAGTCCGCGTCAGAAGCGTGAACATTCAATCAATGAATCGGAGATTCAAAGCATGACCAAAAGAGCGATGGTCCTTTTTGCCGCAGTTCTTATCTGTGGAGCCGTGCTGGCTCATCCCCACTTCAGCAAGACCGTAACCGCCCAACTGGGGGACAATGAGCTGAAGCTGAACTTCACAACCTATCCCTACAATGCGGAACACCTCAGCGAGGTGACCGACGGCTTCGTCTTCCACTGCGGCAGAGCCGTCCTCGACGTGAAGGGGAATTTCAACTCGGGAACCGCTGCGATTCCGGCCGGATCCTATCTGGTTAGGGCCCGCGCCAGGAATCTCGACGACTGGAAGCTCTTTCTCGTTCCTTCCGATGCTGCAGGGAATGGCAGCAACCTGGACCTGTCCAAAGGGATCGAGCTTGAAACGCATACCCTGACCGGTCTCCCAACCGAGCATCACCTGGACCTGGATCTCTACAGTGGTCACGGGGAGACTGACGGCAAGATGATCCTCGGCGTGGCGTTCGGGGAGCGAAAGCTGGAAGGCACACTGGCCTTCTAGACGCATCCGAGGTCCCGGAGGGGCGGGGCTGAAACTTCATTCTGGATGAGTTGAAAGACCTGGACGAATTGGACGTGTTTGGGTCGGGATTGAGGCGATCGGTGGAGAGCCAGGGACGCGATTATCGGCTGGATCCTGGTTTCGGGTCAGGTGCCAGACGTGGATGAGTGATGATCACAGGATCGCCGCCGGGCTGGCCCCTGAAGGGGGCCTGTTTCCAGCCCAGGCATTTGCCTGGGTTCACGGTCCACCCATCAAGAATCCAGCCCTGAAGGGGCTGAACACCTCTTCGGACGAAGTGAATCCGGGGCGCGACCTTACAGGCCGCAATCGAGGTGCAGGACCACGGACCCAAGGCAAGCCCTGGGCTGAAACCAAGGCGCCAGGTCCAGTTTCACTTTTTGAATGCTCTCCGCGCGCGGAGGGGCAGGGCTAACCTGCCCCATATTGCATTGGTCCCATTTCCTGTGCCATACGCCCAATCGGGTCCCATCGCGCCCAGCCCGGACTACGCCTTACCCTCCATTGCAAACGCGGGCTTCCCGGTCTGCCACCGGCCCCGCGTGAAATCAGGGAACGCGATGGGCTTTCCTCCCTGGGCAATCGAGATCTCGGAGAGCGGGCCATTGGCGCTCATCGTCACTGAATCGTAGATGTCCAGGGGGGTCTGGGTCCCGTGCCGCACCGCCTCGACGAAGAGTTCCAACTCCAGGTGATCAGTGCCGCCATGGGAAAGCTGCCCTGGTCGGTCGTTGAGACGTTTCCACCAGGAGTGATCGAACTCGGTCTGGTACGGGGAGAATTCTTCCCATTCGTGGTACTTGGGGCTGCGATCCGTAAGGTAGACGGCCTGCCTCTGCTCGTTATAGATCCCGTGGGTTCCCTGAGCCATCCAACGGTTGTCGTAGGGACGGGGCAGCTGCATGTCGTAATTGATCACGACCGACCGGCCCAGCTTGGTTCGGACTACGGTTGTGACGATATCTCCCTGTCGGAAATCCCGTTTTGCATTGGGGTGATCGGGGCCGAATCGCCGGCGAAAGTAGTCGTTGATACCGAATCCACCGGTTGCCGTCGAGGTTAGGGTGTCGTAGTAGTCCCCACAACCGATGCCCAGCCAACTCAAAATGGGACCCTGCTGGTGGGTGGGGTACTGATCGCGATTATGGTTGACGAGATACTTGGCGGCCCAGCGGTCCAGGCCGGTCTCGGGGTCGAAGAACCAGTGGTCGATGCAGTCGTGGGAGTGAGCGCAGTGGCAGTGCACCATCTCTCCCAGCAGGCCTGCGCGGATCATGTTGAGCACCGCGAGATTGTCCCTGCGGAAGCTCCAATTCTCGAGCATCATGCAGGGGATGCCGGTCTTTTCGCAGGTTCGGATCAATTCCCAGCACTCGTCGAGAGTGTATGCCACCGGGACTTCGACTCCAGCGTACTTGCCGCATTCCATGGCGTAGACGGCCATCGGCGTGTGCCACTCCCAGTAGGTCGCGATGATCACCGCATCCAGGTCGTCGCGCTCCAGAAGGCTCTTGAAATGGAATTCGTCGCGGGAATAGGTCTCCGGTTCGGGGCGGCCCGACTTGAGAACCATTGCCCGTGCCTTTTCGAGGTTGTCGCGCTGGATGTCACAGAGGGCCGGGATCTCGAGTCCGTCCAGTTCGAGAAGAATGCCGAGGAGGCTGCGACCCCGGTTCCCGGTCCCAATTAGGCCGATCCTCACCGGGGCCTTCTGGGGGGAGGACTCGCCGGAGTGCAGTCTGAAGGGTTCCATTGTGATCCCGAGTGTTCCTGCAGCATTCGAAGCGAGGAATTGACGTCGCGTCATGGTCATGAACCAATCCTCGCTCCGAAGCTGAACGATCGCAAGCGCTTGTCTGGATTTCGTTTGGATTGCCGGCCATACCGGCCTCAGTCAGGGTTTGGCGATGCCGATTACGCCACAGGCGACTCGTCCGCCGGCGTCGCCGGTCGGCTGGGATGTGAGGTCATCCTGTCCGGCATGAATGATCAGGCCCCGCCCGATGATCGAATGAGGGCCGCTGAACGTGATCACTTGATCGGTCCTTTCATATTGCGCGGTGGAGGAATCTTCGGCTTTGATGTTTCCGAGGTCACCGACATGGCGCTCCTGGTCGGAAGGGGCACCGTGGGGCTTGTTGTCGGGATTGAAATGCCCGCCCGCCGACGTTCCGTCCGGAGCGCTGCAATCGCCGTATTGGTGAACGTGGAAACCGTGTTCTCCGGGCGTGAGGCCCTGGATGTCGGCAATAATCCTCACACCGTCCGGTACCTTGACGAATGTGACCGTTCCCGTCACTCCGGAATCTCCGATCGGGTGGACGACGGCGACCGCCTTGGTGACGGCGTTGGCGGTTTCGGGAGGCGGTTCCGGCGTTGTCTTTTGGGCCGGCGGGGGGGTGGCGGGTGATGAGCACCCAACTGCGACCACGACTAACGTGGCCAGAATCAGTATTGTGGATTTGATCCGCATCTTCATGGAAGCACTCTCCTGCTCATAAGTGGTCAGTTTGGGGGCAGCGCCCTGTAGAGCAAACCTCACCCAAAGGCAAGATTCCGTATAGAACGCGATACCAATTGACATTAAGGGTAACAGATACACTGAGACTCCGGGCTATCCAAAAGACTCGGTAATCCCGGTAGCGAATTCTGTCACGACAGGGTCGTCTGACGGTACTTCGTGACCGCGGCTACAGTGCCTTGGATCACGATCAGGACGGCGAGCAGCAGCGCTGCCTTGAAGAATGCCTCGGAGAAAGGTTGCCCGCTCTCGTGGAGGAGGGTGCTGACCGCAGGGGCAATGACGTATCCCAGTCCCACCATCATTTCATTGATGGCCACTCGCTGTGACGCTTTAGCCGCGTCACTCATCGAGTGGTACAGCGAGTAAACGAAGGTTGTCGAGGTAAACAGCCCCATAACGGAGGCTCCGAGCAAGAACTGGACGGGCGATTTTGCGATTCCAAATATCAGCAGAGAAGCGATTCCGAGGAGCCCAAAAAGGGGCAGGAGTTGAGGCCGGTACTGCCAGTCGCCCAACTTGATCAGGAGGAGCGCACCCAGGCTTTGAACCGCTGCCCAGGAGAACTCCACCAACCCTTTCAGTTGAGGGGAAAGGTCGGCGCGGGTGGCCAGGACAGGCCAGTAGGTCGCGATGACAAGCCAGCCGATTAGCCCGATGACTACGCCCATCCAGCCCGAAACGTGCAGATCAGGGCGGTTGGTTGCCGGACTGGGGCTGCCCTGAGCAACCGGGTCAGGCCCGGAGTGACCGGAGTGGAGGAAGAGCACGACGACCCCAATGAGGGCGGATGCTGCTGCCGCGACATAGTAGATTTCATGCCAGGAGAGTCGCTCCCTGAGGATTCCGCTCACGAAGGGTCCCAACCCAAAGCCCATCGACCAGGCCACCGTGTAGAAGGCAACCGTAACCTTGAGGGGCCTGCCGAGATTGGTCGAAAACCCCAGCAGGAAGGCCTGGAACGCGTTGAAGAACAGGCTGACCGCGAAAGGAAGCGCGCAGAACAGAGCCTGGATAAGGGAAATCCGTTCGGTCTGGGTCAAGAGGAGGCTGATCGCCACCAGGAGTACTACGGCCGCAACCATTTCAATTCGGGCGTGGCGCCGACTGATGATTCTCCGCATCAGCGGGCCGGACAGAAAGTAACCGATCCCGAAGTAGAGCGGAATCGATGCGACAACAGATTCAGGAGCGCCGCCCGCAGCCAGTGAGTGGCGGCCCACGAAGAGGACCAGCCCGACGACGATGTCCATCGTAAAGGGGAAGAGATAGACTGCGAAACTCGCCACTTGAATACTCCCAGGAAGATGAAGCCAAGAACGATAGCGCAAATTCCTGGACCGAACCAGTCCGCTCGGTTAATATTCGGGACCAACGGCCCGGTCTTGCCGGTGTGACAGCTCGAGCCAGGACTTGACGAATGAGGTCACCTAAAACCGCTGTAACGCATAGCATTTGCGGATCGTTCTACAATTGGATGGACACAGCGACCCGGAGACTTGACGCGGACCAGCTTGGGCTGGATCCTACTGATTTCTTTCACCGAATGATGTCTGTCCGAAACTCAGAATCTGAATTGATCCGAGCGCCGCAGGAGGGAGAGTGCGAGCTCAGCGATTGCTCGGATGAGCAACTTGTGGCGATGTCGGAGGAAGGATCCGAGGCGGCATTTGAGCAACTGGTGCTTCGGCATCGGCGGATGATCACCGGTGTGAGTCGGAGGTTTTTTCCGAACATTGAGGACGCCGAGGATGCAGCTCAGGATGCGTTGGTCAAGGCATTCACCAGTCTCAACAAGTTGAAACCGGGAGTCCCGTTCCGGCACTGGCTGGTTCGGCTAACGATAAATCTGTGTTTGGACCGATTACGAAAGGAGAAGCGACGGCGAGACAAACCCGTGGCCCACTTCGATACTGATGAGGCCAGTTGGCTCGAACGCCAGCTTGCCGGTCAGTCGCAGGAGGAACTGGATCGGGTCCAGAACAGTCGAGAAGCGCGCGAGTTGCTGAAGAGGGTCCTCGGGAAGGTTTCCGAAAAGGACCAGGCGATTCTCAGGCTACTTTACGGTGAAGGCATGCAGGTTTCGGAGGTTGCGGAGTTGCTGGACTTATCTTCGGTGAATGTCCGGGTCCGCGCCTTCAGGGCAAGACGAACGGTCCGCGTGGCGCTTGAGCGTCTGTTGGGCCGAAACCAGGAGCAGAACTCATGAGACCGAAAGTGACCAATTCAGATGTGGATCACGTACTGAAAGTCCTCTTGAGGAACTCTGAATGCGAATCGGGTGAGGAACTTCCCGATGCGGTTTTTCTGGCCGGTTACCGGGAGAAACTGAGAAATGCCCGGGCCCGCCTGGAATCAGGCCCGCTTCCTATCGGGGAATGGGGTTGGCATGCCGCCCCGGTGCTGCTTCTGATCCTGGCCTTTCTGGCGGTTTCATTTTGGTCGTTGAACGTGAATATCCGTGATCAGCTCGATTCATCCGAGGGGCTGATCTGGACGGTGGTCGAAGAGGGTGAGCCGAACCTCACTCCTGATCAGATTGTTGAAATTGCCGTTGTCCGCAACAGCGGGAGGTAATTGTTTTGCAGCGCTGGAAGAGAATATTCGGGATTGTCCTTCTGCTCGTGCTGGGTTTCCTGGCCGGGCTGACCTCGGCTACATTGTGGTATCGCGCCGATTCGGGTCCGCGTCGCTCTGATCACCTCGTGAGCGACTGGAAGGGCACTTTGACCACTGAGCTGAAGCTGGACGCATCGCAGCAGCAGCTTCTCGAAGAAATTGGTGAACAGACCCGGCAGGAACTCAAGCAGTTGCATAGGGAATACCGTCCCCGGCTGGACGAGATTTTCACTCGTGCGCACAGCAAGCTGATCCCATCACTGAGCCAGACTCAGAGGGAACAGCTCGAACAACTGGTCCGTGAACGCTGGACCCGCAAGAGCGACAAGAAGGACGATTCGAGCTCCCAGAAGGAGTAGCTGGCGTCCGCATCCGCTTGGTTTTCGGGGTTGCCCACCTCAACGGCCAGACGTTATTCCATCTCCCGGTGAGTCGTGCCGTAAAGGTGCTTCCATGCCGCTGGAGGTCGAACCATCCGACCGCGCTTCCGCGAGGGAAAAAACAGGAACCGGGGCGTGGCGCCCTTTCACGGAGATCTCTCCCTGGTTGACGAACCGGAAGTCGTCCTTCACAGCGTTGAAGGTGCTCTCGCTGACAAGGATCGGAACCCCCAGGACCTTGGTGGAGGTCTCAAGGCGTGAGGCGACGTTTACGGTGTCGCCGATCGCGGTGTACTCCATCCGTTTGCTCGATCCCACGTTACCGACGATTGCCTGTCCGGTGTGAATCCCGATACCGACCCGGATATCGGCGTGCAGGTCGGCATTCCACTTCTTTGCCAACCTCTGGAGTTCCTTCTGCATTTCAACAGCGGCGGCAACGGCATTCTTCTCCTGCTCCTCGTCTTCCAGAGGGGCGCCGAAGAGCACCATCAGCCCGTCACCGAGGAATTTGTCGAGAGTCCCCTTGTGGCGGAAGATGATGTCAATCATCGACTCGAAGTACTCGTTGAGGAATCCGACAACTTCTTCGGGTTCGTGACCCTCCGCGAACGTGGTGAAATTCCGGATGTCTGAGAAGAGGATCGTGACCTTTCGCCGCACCCCTTCCAGATTGATCGCCCCTCCGGTCCGAAGAATTTCTTCCAGGACCTGCTGTGACACGTACCTGGCGAACGCGCCCTTGAGCTCTTCCCGCTCCTGAAGCCCGACGGCCATTTCGTTGATCGCAGCGGCAACCTGTCCGAACTCGTCACGTGTTTTGAGGTGGATCCGGGCCTTCAGGTCGCCCCGGCCGATCCTGGCAACGACATTGCGAACCGCTTCCAGGGGTTTGCTGACCCGGCCGGCAAGGGCCATCGAAAGGAGGACCGCCAGTACGAAGGAAATGCCCACAGCGGACAAAAGGCTGTACCGGATCAGGGCCAGTCGTTGCAGCACATCCTCCGCCCGAACGTCGACACCGAGGGCGGCAACCGTCGCGCCTGCCCGGTTTTGAATCGGGGCGTTAGCACTCAGCCAGGTGCCCCATTTGTCAACAGAGAAGTCCTTGTCAACCTGGTACTCAGTAATCACCAGTGGAGTTCCGGGCTTTCCTTTGTAGAGGTCTCCGACGTGGGATTTTTCCTTTGGATCCTCCTCAGCATCGACACCGAATCGAATGACACTCGGCTGCTGGGGGTCGTACAGGATCGTGTACATATAGGCGACATAGACGTCCGGGCGGCGATTGGCGTCTCTTGCCTTTCGGAGTTGGTGCTCGATGGCAAGGTATTCCGGAGTATTCTCGTCCTCGGGAACCCGGATTCTCTCGTGCTGGTCTCCGTCAATCCCGGCAGCGGTGCTCGCCGCGATGGACAACACCTTGCTTTGAAGATCGGCGAAGAGCTCATTCCTGGCCTGGTAGTAGAGAATGCCCCCGGCAACGACGCAGCTGAGTAACACCAGCAGCGTCAGTGAGAGGAGCAGCTTGGATCGGTATGACATGGACAAAAACCTCCTGGATCAGTGGTCCCAGCCGAAACTGATACCGAACCAGAGCTCTGTGTTGTCTGGGTTGCGTTCTTTGTCGTCGACGACGGCGAAGTTCACGTAGGGGGTCAAGTATCCGCCCGTTCCCAAACTGATGTCGTACCCGGCGCCGATGATCAGGTCATTGAAGCCCGTCTTTTCGGTGTACTGCTTGAAGTTGAAACCGCTTTGCAAACTCAGTGTCAGGTTCTTGATTGACTGGCTGCCGCTGACCTGCAGATAGCCGCCGTCACCCAGATTCAAATCCTGGTAGTAGATCGTCGTGGGGCTCAGAGGGAGAGAGCTGAACGAAAAACCGAGAAAAACTTCTTCGGTCAGGTCCTCGCTCGGGTCAAGTCGGGGAAATGCGTAGAAGACTGCACCCGCAGTGATGTCGAGTTTGTCGTTCAGGCTTCGGTCGAGCCCGACGGTGAAGTCCAGTTCATCGGTGTCACGGAGTTGGGCCCGATCGCTGAGGGGAAACGAACCCCAAAAATTGAACCAAAGACCGGAAGCATTGTGCGAGAAATCGAAGTTCGGCTGGAAAGCGGGATGCCCGTCGGTGACGTCGAATCCCCGCCAGTAGTAGTCTGAGACAACATCCGCCGACACGCCAACGCTGACTGTTCCCGGGTCATCTTGATCTTCACCGAAGGCTCCCGCCGACAGCATCGGAAGAATTAACGCGAGTAGAATTGCCGGCTTCTGAAGACTCATTCCCCCTCCTTTCGCTGTGCTCTAAACGAGGTCGATACAGGGTTCAAGCCTCGTCTCGTTTCATTATCTGAGGTCGCTGGAGCCTGGAGGCCCCTCTCTCTCATTTAAACCTATCGTCAAAATTGCCGATTTCATGTATGACCTTTTGCCGCTCTCGGCGGCAGGACGGTGAGTTGTGCAGAGTGGTCTGATTGAGAGGATGCCCTGAACCGGTCCGCAGGGCGCTAAACATGAGCCGATTCGTACTGAAGTTGCTGAAGGTGCACCGAACCGAAGGGCGGAAGGTCTTCCACTTCGCTTTGCTCGGCGCCCTTTTGGAAGTTGGTGTGGCACTTGGGATCAGCACCGGCGACACGCTGTTCCTGGTGCACGTCGGGGCCGGCAGCCTGCCCGTGGTCTACCTCCTGCTTCCTTTTGTGATGCTGGCCTTCACCCCGGTTCTTTCGTACCTGACTACCCGTTACGGCAGCACAGGGACCTTCAAGATTATCCTGGCAGCGCTGGTGGGTGGCGGCATCGTCTGTTCCCTGCTCGTGAATCTCTTCTCCGGAGAGAGTTCGTTGCCTTACTACTTTGTCAAACTCTATGCTTCCGCCTGGGCAATTAGTCTTTTCACTCTCTATTGGAATCACGTTGATCAATATTTCGACATGCTCGACGCCAAGCGGCTCTTTTCGGTGTTCGCCGGAGGATCGGCCTGCGGGGCTGCGGTTGGCGGGGGCATTGTCACCCTGCTCGCCCGGCTGGTACGGGTAGAGGATCTTTTCCTGGTATGGGCGCTGGTGGCGGCGGCCGCGCTTCCGGTGATTGTTGTCATCAACCGGAGGTGGCGCACGATCGAGCCCGAAACGGAGCCTGAGAAGACCGGGTTTCTCCAGCAGACTCTCCAAGTCACCCGGATCATGAACCGATCTCGATACGTGGTCCTGCTCAACGTGGTCCTGGTCGCCACTGTCTTTCTCTCGACCGTCTGCGAGTACCAGTACCTGGGTATATTCTCCGAATCCACCGGCAAGGAGGAGTTGGCAGTTCTTTTCGGCACGCTTTTCGCGCTCACCAACGTGTTCAACCTTTTCATCAACTTCTTCGTGTTCAGCCGGGCCGTGCTCTGGGTCGGAGTCCGCAACATGGCCCTCGTGCAGCCTCTGACTTACCTGGCCGCATTCGGGTTGCTGGGATGGCACGCTGGTTGGTCGGCGGCGGTCTTCGGGTTCTTCGCATACCAGGGAATTCAGTCCTCGATAGACAACAACAACTGGAATTTCGTCATGAATGGGGTCCCGGGTGAGTACAAGAGCCAGGTGCGGACCTTCTCGGAAGGAATCTCCGAACCTCTGGCCGCCTCTTTTGCGGGACTCTTTCTGCTCCTGGGAGCACCGCTGATGACCTCGGGCGGGATTTCGACGATCGGCGTTGCCGGGAGCGTGGTGCTGATCGGTGCGGCGCTCCTCCTGCGGATGGACTACCTGCCCTCGATCATGCGCAATCTGAGGAGGGACTGGCTCGACTTCTCCCGTTCAGACAAGGAAATTCTTGCAGAACTGGATCCGGGTGAGATTGCCGAACTGGAACAGCGTTCCCTCTCAAGTGACCAGGAAGTGGCCAGAACCGCGATTCGACTTCTCGTCCACTCGGACCGGAGACTGGCTCTTCGGTCGCTTCTTCAGTCCCTGGAGGATCACCGAGAGATCGCCCCCCGGGAACTCCGATCCCTGCTAAGCGACATCCTGGAGGAGGCCGATGTCGAGATCCTGACGGCACTGGTACGCGCGATGGGCCGCAGCGAGATAGCGGCTGAAGCAGCCGTCGTCGAGGTCCTCGGCGCCCAGGGTCTGATCCAGTCCGAAGCCCTGGCATCATTACAGAAATCCGCCGATCCTTCCGACCGGGCGGCAGCGGCCGTCGCCCAATGGAACAGCTGGAACCTCACCAACGGTGTGCGTGCGATTTCGACTATTGATCAACTGCTGCGAGGGGAGCAGGGAGAGCGATGGGCCGGGATCCGCGCTCTTGGCCAGATGCGACAGTCCCGCTATGCGCACTTTCTTTCAGAGTTTCTCCGTGACCCGGATCGAACGACCCGCTGCGAAGCCCTCGCCGCCATCCGGAACCTCGCCGGTCGCGATTCTGGACACCTGGTCCCGGAACTGATTCTGGCGTTTCGGGATGGAGGGAGGCAGGAGCGGGGACTCGTCATCGATGTCCTCAGTCGAATCCGGGATTCCCAGTCTATTCAGCCGCTCCTCTCGAGTGAACAGGGTTTGAGCCCTCAGGAGCGGAGGAAGATTGAGAAGCTGATCCTGGAGACCGGACTCGGGAGCGTCCCCATCATCGTGGCGGTCCTGCGGGATCCCAACTATGACTACCAGTCGCGCTCAATTGCAGCGCGCACGTTGGCCCACCTTGCTTTTCCGCAGTTTGCCAGCCTGCTTCCCGCGCTGATCCGAACCGAACTGGATCGAGCCTACAGCTATCTGCACCTCAACCAACACCTTGGAGTCCCAACGGACTCTTCCTGCGGATTTGGGGTCCTCACGCTCTTCTACCGCGACATTCAGCAGACGATCGTCGAGTTCGTTCTTGAGGCGCTGGCGATGGGAGGGCGGTTGCCTGATTTCGAAATGATCAGCGCATCGCTGCGGTCTACCAACCCCAAGGTGCGGGCGAACGCGGTGGAGAGCATCGAACAAGCCTGTAGTCGGGACATCTTCAAGCGCCTCCTTCCCCTGGTTGATCGCAGCAACCTGGAAGAGCCCGGTTCGAGTTCAGGCGGTCGTTCAGGCGCGAACGGGTTGGATCGGCAGCAGATTGTCGCACAGGCGCTGGAGAGCTCTTTTGACCTCGAGAGGAGTTCTGCCGCCCAGGCCCTTTGGGAGAATGACCCGAAAGGGAGTATCGACCAGCTTCGAGCCTGTCTTCCTCGGGTGAAATCGCGTCTGTTCGGGGAGATCATCCTCTCGCTGCTCGAAAAGTCGGAGAACGGGGACGGCCTGAACGAAATCGAAAAGATCCATCGGCTTTCGCAAGCGGAGTTCTTTGACTCGTTTGGAGTCAGAGAGCTTTCGATCTTCTCCCAATATTCCCGCGTGATGAGACTGTTCGACGGTGACCTGATCTACCGAAGCGGTGACCCCGCGAACGAGACTTTCGTGATTCTTCGCGGGCAGGTGCGAGTCGAGAATGGATTCAACCGGCAATGTGGAGTCGGGCACACCTTCGGAACTGAAAGCCTTTTCGGGGAGGGAACACGCCGTGAGACGGTCTTTTCCGAAGGTGTCTCGGCACTCGTTGTGGACGCAGCGGCGTTTCGAGAAGAAGCTGCCCGTCATCCCAAGGTGGCCCTCGGCCTGCTCGGGGCACGGATGGGGATCTTATGACCAGAAAGCGGGAAGTGCGGATCCAGACAGCCCTGCTCCTGATTCTCCTGCCGACCCTGTTCTTAACGGCGGCCGGAGCGGCCTACCTCATGTACTCGTCACTCTATCGCGAGATTCTGGCGGGGTTCGACGCGCGGTTGAGAGCGGTAAGTACGATTACAGGAGCGTTCATTGATGGGGACGAGCATGCCGACATACTGCAGCCCCATCAACCTCGGGCGCTCGCCGCCGACCCTGACGGTCAGGGCATCTTTGCCCTCGATGCTTCAGGCGCCCTGCTTCGATTAGACTCCCAAACTGGCAGTGCCGCCGTCCTCGGAAGGCTTTCTTCCCGGTTCGACGATCTGACCTGGGACGAACGAAACGGCCGGCTGGTCGGGCTCGAGCATGAAACGGGCTGGCTCTTCGAGATCGACCCCGAGACAGTTACCACCAAACCCCTGGGGCGGATCCCTTCGGGAACTGTTGCCATTGCAGGAGATTCAGCCTCCGGCAGGTTTTACGCTGCAGGCACGGCCCTGTTTGAGATCGAACCGCGAGCGTTCAAGTCGAGCCGATTGCGGGAACTGGAAGACCTGCCGATCCGGAGTCTCGCCACTGGGCCGGGCGGCGGAACGCTTTTCGCTTTGACCGATTCTCTGCCGTCGAAACTCGTGGAGGTCAGGCTTCCGGACGGATCGATCGAAGAGGTCGCCCCTGTTGTAGCGGCGGAATCGGAAGGAGGTGCGGATAGCGAAATCAGCCCCTCCGGGGGAGTGAAGTCGTCGAGTCAACCCCTGATAAGTGGTATCACCTACGACAGACGCAACGGAGTTCTTTGGGCGGCAGGAGAGAGACTGGGTAGGCTCAATCCGGACGATGGGCTCTTCGGGGAAGTTGGGTATCCCGGGTACCGAAACGAGAACGGAGCCATTTATCAGAGTTACGTTCTCCCCATGCGCCGAATCAAGGAGGCCGTCGGGCTGACCTACCTCTACACCTTTGTCCTGGGAGATGAGGACCGGGAAATCGTCTACGTTCTCGACGCCAACCAGGATGACGCCCATTCGAGGATTGGGGACATCGATGCCGATCCCCCGGAGGCCGGGACCGTCAGGGTCCGGAGGGAAGGTGGAGTCAACCTCTCCGAAATAGAGTTCTGGGAGCAGTGGGGCCTGATCAAGTCCGCCGACGCTCCCATTTTCAGGGAGAACGGGGATATCTCGGCACTCGCCGGGGCCGATATCAACGTCTCGATCATCGAAGAGAAGACCCGGTCGGCGTTAGTGACGGTGTTGTTGACCGGCCTCTTCTGCGTCCTGATCGCCTCCGTGGCGGTTGTGAGAGTCAGTAACTCTCTCCTCCGGCCAATCGAGGAACTCAAGGGACAGGCGCTGAAAGTGGCCGCTGGTGACTTTGGTCAGGAAGTCAGGATCGATCGGCCGGCGGAACTCAAGGAGCTTTCCGACTCCTTCAATGACATGAGCGCCGCTCTCAAGGGCACCATAGACGGCCTTACCCGGAGTAACCAGGAACTGGAGCGGGAACGCCAGAGGGCCGAGTTGATCCTTACTGTGGCAAGCAGGACCGACGCCGCAACGCCGGACGAGTTCCGGAACGTGCTGTGTGGCCGAACAAATCGGGGAGCCGTCCGGCGCGACGCATCGGGTTGGATTGTTCGCGGCAGATATCTCTACTTCTGGTTTGTAAGTGACAGCCCTGAAGATCCCTTCGAGGCGGTTCGCCTTCGGTCGGATCTCTCGAGCCTGCTGTCCTCTTTGGTGGATCGGAAGCAGGATTCCTGGGAGGAAATCCGGGAGTTCCTGGACCCGCTCTTCTGCGGTGTCCTGGGGGCGTTGTTGCGTCTGGATATGGATCATCTCGTTCTGAGAGGCTTGATCCGAGACCATCTGCCCGCCTTTGTGAGCCCGGAATCGGAGGGAGTCCGGTTATTGAAGCTCGAGGGTGACCTCCGGCGGGAAGCCGGCCCCGGCGAGCAGTTCTTCATTTCTCGATCGAAATTGATCGAGGATTCCAGCGGTTTCAAACAGGCCCTTTCAACCGGTCGATTGCGGGATCCGGGTGAAATTCAGGGGGCACTGGATCACTTCGGCGGGTTGGGAAAAGTGTCCAGGATTGACGACCTCTGGGTCAGCTTTTGGAGGGAGTCGTGAAACTGGTTGAACGGGTGTTTGAACTTCGCAGCATCCCCTTGTTTGACCAGTTGGGACAGGCGGAACTGGTCGTGATCGCTGAAGTCGTCGCCGCGAAGCAGTTCGCTCCCGGAGAGGCGGTTGCTCGGGTGGGGCAGGTACTTCAGCGTCTCTATGCGGTCAGCGAGGGAAACGTGCTGCGAGAGGACGGAAGCGGGCTGCCGCGCGTCTTTGGGGTGGGTGCGCTTCTGGCTGACAGGTCCCTGGGACAGGGTTTGAAGGCTGGAGATGAGGGGGCTCAATGCCTCCTGATTTCAAAGGGGCACTTTTTCAGGATCCTCAACGAGTTTCCCGAGTTCACCCTGGGTTGCATCGCAGTCGCAGCTGAGGAGGAGTGCTACCAGGATGAAGGAGGGCGTAATTGAAGATTCGGCTTCAGATCATCTTGACACTGATGCCGGTTTTCATCTTCCTGGGGGCCGTTCTGGCTACGCTCAACTATGTCACTCGTCGGGATGAAATTGAGTTCGCCTGTCAGGAAGAAGTCTACGGGACCGCCGTTGCACTGGCCGAGTTTCTCAGTTCCGATCGGGTGAGGCAGGAGCTGGCGGCGGGGGACCGTTCGCGATTCTCCTTCGTCACCTCGGTGAAACGCGTACTGGTGGCAAATCCGATCGGCAGTGTTTCGATCAAGGATGTTACGGATGGTGCCCCTCTCTGGACTCTTGGCGAACCTCGTGTCACCGCAGTTCGCCAGAAATTCGATGGGCGGCCGCTCCGAGCACGGGAGAATGTTCTCTTTTCAATGCCGGAGCAACAGGGGACGGACGAGGACGGAAGGATCGTTGCGCTGGTACCTTTGGTGACGCCCGCGGGCCCGTTCGCGCTGATGGAACTCGAACTTGACGGATCCTGGGTGCTGCAATCCCGACGCGCCGTCTTGTACGGAAGCGCTGCGTTGTTTGGTGTCACCCTCCTCCTGGGGTTGTTGGCAACGGGGTTGACTGGGAGAATGATTGCCGGCTCGGTAAAAGACCTCAGGGAGGCGACCCGATTTGTGGCGGAGGGACGCTACAGCCGCCGGGTGGAGCCCGGGTTACTCGGTGAGTTCAACGATCTGGGGAACACATTCAACACCATGACCAGTCTTCTTGAAGAGACTCTCCTCAGGATGAAAAGGGCGGTCATCGAGGCAGAGCAATTTCGCAAGCCGACCGATCTCGCAGCCCGCTTTGGAGAGTCTCTTTGGAAGCCGGGAATGGCACGCCTGGGCAAGTTCAGACTTCTGGCGATGCGATTCGGCGGGCAGCCGAACGGAGACTTTCTTGGACTGTGGAACGTAGAAGGCATGGTCCGGATCGCAATGGGACGGGTGCTGGAGTCGGGGGAGATGGATTCGGCCGTGACGGCGTCCGCAGCCCTCCGCCTGATCGAGGAGGAAATCCGTAACGGTGGCGCCGGTTTCGGAAAAGCGGGCGAAGTGTTTCACTTCAAGTTTTGGAATCTGATCGTCTGGGACGAGGAGGATTCGGAACTGGAGGTCCTGAGTTACCGGTTCGGACACGGTGTCGAAACAAGGCAGCGGGTTCCGATCAATGGCGGCCCTCCACTGAACTGGCATAGCCTTCAGGGAGACGGAGCCCGCAGATTGAAGTTGATCCTCGAGGCATTTCCATCATTTCGGGAGGAGGATCTGACCAGCGGTCTGAGTGGAATCCTGGGGGGACCAACTGAAGGCGGAGTCGTAGTCCTGCTCTCCGAATGAACCGGGACTGTGGTATTTTCCAAGGTTATGAAGAGTCAGATTTCGCGTCGCTCGTTTGTCGCATCCGTCGCGCTGAGCCCGCTTCTGGTTGGCGCGGTGAAAGGGAGTGCGGTTCCAGTCGGCCTGGAACTCTATTCGGTCAGAGACGAACTGCAAAAGGACCTGATGGGAACGGTTCGGGCTGTTGCCGAAATGGGCTACCATGGGGTTGAGTTTTACGGCCCCTACTTCGAATGGACAACCGACTACGCCAGGAAGGTCAGGAAGCACCTGGATGATCTCGGTATCGCCTGTTTTTCGACTCACAACGACAGTGCCAATTTCCGCCCCGAGAATATTGACAAGGCGATCGAGCTCAATCAAATCATCGGAAGCCGGATGATCGTGATGGCAAGCGCCGGGCGGGTGGAA
This sequence comes from uncultured Acidobacteriota bacterium, assembly GCA_963777605.1. Taxonomy (GTDB): domain Bacteria; phylum Acidobacteriota; class UBA6911; order RPQK01; family JAPXNP01; genus CAVZRV01. The sequence continues at coordinate 562,967 of CAVZRV010000007.1, read as the reverse complement.
GGACTGGATGGGTGGAAGAAGGTCGCCGATCTGCTCAACGACGGTGCGGCCAGGATGAAGCCGGCCGGGATCAGTGCCGGCTTTCACAATCATGAAGCCGAGTTCACACCCGTTGAGGGGAAGCTCCCGCTAGAAGTCCTTGCAGCCAACACGAGGCCCGAGGTCGTCCTGCAACTCGACGTGGGGACCTGCCTGAAGGCGGGCCGGGATCCTGTTGCCTGGATCGAGCGGAACCCGGGGCGGCTTCGCTCGATTCACTGCAAAGACTGGTCTCCTGAACCGGGGAAGGGATACGAGGTCCTGCTCGGCGAAGGAGCGGCACCGTGGAAGCGGATTTTCGCGGCTGCGGAGCGCGCAGGCGGCGTCGAGTACTACCTGGTCGAACAGGAGGGCTCGAGGTTTCCGTCCCTGGAAACCTCGAAGCGTTGCCTGGCAGAATTCCGGAAGCTCCACTCCTGACGGTTTTGGTCACCGTGCCATCGGGCCTGCAACTGTGGAATTGGCTGGATGCCGGGCCGGCCGGGACGTAGAATCGAGCGGTGGGAGGCCTCTCAATGCCAATGCACAGGGTACTTTTCGTGCTCTCGATAGCACTCTTGGGATTGTTGTCGGCGACGTCCTGCTCCGTTCCACAAAAGGTGGAGCCTGCGCAGCCGGTGTTTCAATTGACGGCGATCGAAGCGTTGGGGAAGCAACTCTTCTTTGACCCCGGTCTTTCCACGCCGGCCGGTCAGGCGTGTGCCGACTGCCACTCGCCGGATGCGGGATTTTCCAACCCGGTACGGGAGCTTCCGGTCTCCCAGGGCGTGCACCCCGACCGGTTTGGGGGCAGAAATGATCTCACTGCCGCTTATGCCTCGTACATACCCCCACTCCATTACGATGAGTCACAGGGGGGATACGTTGGAGGGCTGTTTTGGGACGGTCGTGCCGCCGATCTCGTGGCGCAGGCCCAGGGCCCTCCCCTGAATCCTCTCGAGATGGCCAATCCGGATGTGGCAACTGTTGTGGGATCCCTGCGCCGGGCAAGCTACGCCGAGCAGTTTCGGACGGTCTTCGGCAAGGATGCGCTCGACGACCCGGAGCAGGCGTTTCGCCACATGGCGGAGGCTATCGCGGCCTGGGAATCATCTCGCGAGGTCAACCAGTTCAGCTCCAAGTATGACCTCTACCTGCACGGTAAGGCCGAACTCTCTGATGCTGAACTTCGCGGGTTGGCACTCTTCGAGGATCCGGGAAAGGGAAATTGTGCATCCTGTCACCCGACCCGACCCGCGGCTGACGGCACGCCTCCACTCTTCTCGGACCACACTTACGACAACTTGGGAGTGCCGCGGAACCCGGAGAATCCCTTCTATTACCTCAGCCCTGAACTGAATCCTGAAGGCTTGCAGTGGACAGACCTGGGGCTGGGGGTTGTTGTCGAAAAGTCGGAGGAGAACGGCAAATTCCGCGTTCCCACATTGCGAAACGTTGCGGAGACTGGTCCCTATATGCACAACGGGCTCTTCAAGACTCTGCACGAGGTGGTGGCGTTTTACAACACTCGGGACGTCGCTGCGTGGCCCGTCCCCGAGGTGGCCGATAACGTGAATCACTTCGAACTGGGCGACCTGGGACTTTCCGAGCAGGAAGTCCTCGATATCGTTGCGTTCCTCAGGACTCTCTCGGACGGGTATGCTGGAAATGCCGTCCCGGGAGAAACCCGGTAGACTTCGGTCCGGGTGTGGTTCCGGGCCTTCCGGAACCGGATCGTGATCGCCGAAGGATCTTGCTCAGTTTGCCGTAACGCTGAGGGCTTCTCGAGAGTATTCCTTAAGTGATCCTGGGGCTGGGATTGCTGTATCTTTGATGCTCACAGGGCCGAGTGACTGGGAAGAAGATTCAATGTCGTGTGGGGGTAGGTTTTAACTATGGGGCGCAGGGTGCTGCAACGACCGGAGCGGTTGCTCGTACTCCTCGTCTGCACGCTTGTGTTTGGCTGGTTGGGTTGTCGAACGGTTGGTCCTGACTACAAGCAGCCGGAAATCGTTCCTCCGCCCAAGTGGCATGCCCAGACACCTGAAGGAATCGCCTTCGATGCGTCGTCCGACGACTCGCTGGACCATTGGTGGGACACCTTCAACGACCCGGTTCTGGACAGCCTGATCAAACGTGCCGTCGCCGGCAACCTCGGCCTGCGGAAGGCCGAGGCGGTCCTCAGGGAAGCTCGGGCCCGGCGGGGAGTTGTCGAGGCTGATCGTTTCCCGACCGTGACTTCGTCGGGCGTAATGGCTTTCCAACGCGCTTCTGATCGCAAGGGAAATGCCGCCAACGGAGGGCTCTTCGGCGTCGGTTTCGATGCCGGATGGGAGGTCGATGTATTTGGACGGGTCAAACGCTCGATCGAACTCGCCGAAGCCAACCTCGATGCCGCCGGAGAATCCCTCAGAGATATTCTGGTGAGTCTCCTGGCCGAGGTCGCTCTGAACTACGTCGAAGTTCGCCAGTATCAGAACCAGCTCGAAATCGCCCAGCGCAACCTGGAAATTCAGGAGCATAGTCTCGGGCTGGCCCAGGATATCTTCTCGGCCGGCCTTACGACGCGGCTCGATGTGGATCAGGCCCAGTACAGCGTGGCCGACACCCGGTCCCGGATTCCTACGCTGAGAATTCTCCTCGAACAGGCCAAGAACCGACTGGCGGTGCTCATCGGCGAGAATCCCGGCGAGCTGTCGGACGAACTCCAGGAGACCGAAAAAGTTCCAATTGGACCTCCGACGATCGTTGTTGGAGTTCCCGCCGAGACACTGCGTCGCCGGCCTGACATCCGCCACGCTGAACGGGTTCTGGCAGCCCGGACAGCCGCGATCGGAGTCGCCACCGCTGACCGATACCCGAGCTTCGCCCTTTCCGGGACGATCGGCTACGAGACCATCACAAAGGGAAATCCCCTTTCGCTCGGCAACCTGATCGGGTCGTTTGCCGGAAGTGCCTTTTACACGATTTTCGATGCCAATCGAATTCGGCAGAACATAGAGGTCCAAAACGCGCTCCAGGAACAGGCCCTGATCGACTATGAGTCGGCCATTCTTTCGGCCCTCGGAGAAGTCGAAAACAGCCTTGTTTCCTACGGGGATGATCAGGTCAGGCGGCGCTCTCTGGAAGAAGGATCCGCCGCTGCCGAGCGGGCCTTGAACCTCGTTCAGGAGACCTACGGAGCCGGACTGGTCGATTTTCAGCCTGTCTTGGAATCCCAGCGCGCTGTGCTCTCTTTTCAGGATCAGCTGGCACAAAACAGTGCCGCCGTGACCTCGGATCTGATCCGGCTTTACAAGGCTCTCGGTGGCGGCTGGATTCCGGTTCCTCCTTCTGCAGTTCCTGGACAGCAGAACGCTTCGAAACAGACGACCGATGGTGGGTCGGTTCAATGACCGATAAACGATTGTTACGCTATTTCGGGAACGGACCACTGAATCGGTGTTTTTCGGCATTCCGCCGGCCCCGGAGGCTAACTGCACTCGGTTTGGTGGTCGTCGGATTACTGTTTCCCGGGTGTGCCTCTCGCAACGAGGAGGAAGGCCCTCCTCCCGCTCCCCCACCTGCCGTGACCGTCACGCCGGTCGGTGAAGTGGCGGTTGCCGAAAGCTCTAAGTACATCGGTAGGACCGAAGCCGTCTCTGTTGTCGACCTGCGGGCCCGGGTTACCGGTTTCCTGATGCAGCGCAGTTTCGTAGAGGGCCGCGATGTGCGGGAGGGGGATCTCCTGTACGTGATCGAGCAGGAACCCTACCAGGCCGCGCTTGCCGTGGCTGAAGCGGCCGTCGCGCAGACGGAGGCCACTTTGGCCAATGCCGAGAAGTATTTGGCACGGGTCAACCGGGTTGCCGGTTCCGGGGGGGCTTCGGAGGCCGCCCTGGATACTGCCGAAAGGACCGTTCTCGAAACCAGAGCACTTCTGAAGGAACGCCGTGCCCAGCTGACTCAGTCCCGACTGAACCTGGGTTACACCGAAATCCGGGCCCCGATCAGCGGGAGAATTGGGCGCACTTCGGTCCACGTGGGAAACCTGGTCGGCCCGGACAGTGGAGTCCTGGCGACGATTGTCCAGCTCAATCCGATTTGGGTTTCTTTCCCCGTCAGCGACCGGGACTATCTCGAACTTCAGAGGAAGAGTGGAGGCAATCCCACCCTGTCGGCCCTGGTGCCAACGATCCGACTGGTTGACGACTCCGTCTATCCCCACCCCGGGAAGATCGATTTTCAGGATAACCGGGTGGACAAGGCGACCGGAACCATCATGCTTCGGGCCACCTTCCCCAACCCCAGGCTGCTGCTCCGGCCGGGCCAGTTCGTGACGGTGATCCAGTCCGAACGGGCCACCGTGGAGCGACTGGTGGTGCCGCAGTCTTCGGTCCAGCGTGACCAGGTCGGCCCTTACGTATTCACCGTCGATCCGAACAAGAAGGTCGCCGAGATTCGGCGGATCTCCCTGGGGAATGAATTCGGAACCGGCTGGATTGTCACGGATGGCCTGTCTTCGGGGGAATGGGTCATCTCGGAGGGGATTCAAAAAGTGACGGCGGGTGCAGAGGTCGTTCCGTCACTTCAGGACGCGAGCCAGGGGCCGGAGGGTCGATCCGGTGCTAAGTAGATTTTTCATCGACCGACCCAAATTCGCCATCGTGATCTCTCTGGTCATTGTCATGGCCGGGGCGATCAGCATCACCCAGTTGCCGATCTCCATGTACCCGGAAATTACCCCGCCCCAGGTGCGGATCCAGGCGGTCTACCCGGGTGCCAGCGCCGAAGTGGTCGAGGCCACCGTAGCCGCACCGATCGAGCAGCAGGTGAATGGCGTCGAAGACATGATCTACATGACTTCGACCAGTTCGAACGGTGGCGGTTACAACCTGACGGTCACATTTGATGTCGGGACTGATCCCGATATCGCGGCGGTCAATGTTCAGAACCGGGTGGCGCTGGCCACTCCTCAACTCCCGGGCGAAGTAGTCCAGAGAGGGGTTTCGGTGAGGAAGATGTCGACCACCATGCTGATGGTGATCAACCTCTACTCTCCCAACGGGACCTATGACGATATCTTCCTGGGCAACTATGCGGGAATCTACCTCAAGGATGCCCTCTCCCGGGTCTCCGGAGTGGGGGAGGTCAACATTTTTACGGCCCGCGACTACGGGATGAGGATCTGGCTCGATCCCGATCGCATGACCAGTCTTGGAATCGGTACGTCGGATGTCGTGCAGGCGATTCGGGACCAGAACATCCAGGCGGCTGCCGGCGAGATTGGGGCTGCCCCTTCTTCTCCCGACCAGCAATTTCAGTACTCCATCCTATCCAAGGGCCGGCTGACCGAAGAGTCGGAATTCGGAGACATCATCGTTCGGGCAAACCAGAACGGTTCAATGGTGCGAATTTCCGACCTGGCCCAGGTCGAATTGGGGGCGCAGAGCTACAATTCCTTCGGTCGTCTGAACGGGAAACCGAGCGTGGTCTTTGGGATCTTCCAGTTGCCCGAGGCCAATGCTCTCGACGTGGCGCAGGGAGTCAGGGCCTCCCTCGAGAAGCTGGCGACCCAGTTCCCCGACGACGTAGACTACTCGATCGTTCGGGATGAAACTCTCTACATCACCGAATCGCTGCGCGAGCTCGTACGAACCCTGTTTATCGCTCTCGGTCTTGTCGTGCTGGTGGTCTTCGTCTTTCTCCAGGACTGGAGGGCGACTCTCGTGCCGACGGCGGCCATTCCGGTTTCTTTGATCGGTACGTTCGCATTCCTGAACTTGTTGGGATACTCGATAAACTCACTGACGCTGTTCGGGCTGGTCCTGGCAATCGGGTTGGTTGTCGATGATGCGATCATCGTTATTGAGAACGTTCAGCGCCACCTCGAAGATGGGCTCAGGCGAAGGGATGCGGCCATCGTGGCAATGGGAGAGGTCACCGGGCCGATCATCGCATCAGCCCTGGTCCTTGCCGCCGTCTTTGTCCCGGTCGCTTTCACTCCCGGCATTACCGGCGAGCTGTACCGACAGTTCGCGGTCACGATCGTTATTTCATTCACTATTTCAGCTTTTGTGGCGTTGAGTCTGAGCCCTGCCCTCTGTGCCCACCTGCTGAGGAGAACTCCCCCGCGGCCGATCTTCTTCCTGCGCTGGTTCAACGTCCTGTTCGGTTTCATGACGCGCGGGTACCGGTTCAACGTGCGCTTTCTGGCGCGCTACCTCGTATTGCCCTTCCTCCTGTTCTGTATCGTCGTCGGCGTGGTGTACCGGCTCTACGTGGATATGCCGAAGGGATTCCTCCCCACGGAAGACCAGGGGGTGGTTTTCTCCAACGTCCTTCTGCCGGACGGTGCCTCTCTCGCGCGGACCTCACAGGTCACGCAGCAGGTCGAAAAAGCGATCCTGCCTATTCCGGGGGTTTTCCGGATCAACACGATCGGCGGTTCCGGGGGAGCCAACTCGGCCCGAATCATCATTGGCCTGGACGACTGGGGCAAGCGAACAACACCCGACTTGTCCATCAACAACATCCTGCGCCAGATCCGGGAAAAGGTGGGACAAATCCAGGGAGCGGTCATGTTTGCCTACCAGACTCCTCCGATCCGCGGCCTGGGGCAGACTGCCGGCTTCGAGATGCAGCTCGAGGATCTCGGCGGAGGCGACCCCCAGACTCTGGCCCAGGCGATGCGCGCCCTGGTTGTCGCCGGCAACCAGGACCCCCGTATTCGAAACATGTTCAGCACCTACCTGTCGAGCGTTCCCCAGCTTCGCCTGAATGTGGACCGGAAGCAGGCCCAGGCGCTCGGCGTGCCCGTCGGAGACATCTTTCGTACCCTCCAGACCCAGTTGGGGTCGGTCTATGTCAATGATTTCAACAAGTTCGGGCGAGTATTCCGGGTGATCGTCCAGGCGGGACTGCCTTACCGGAGCAATCTTGAAGACATCGGCCGGCTCTACGTCAAGAGCAACTCGGGTGACATGATTCCGCTCAACACTCTGGTCAGCCTGGAGCCGCGCACGGGACCGGAATCGATTAGCCGGTTCAACATGTTTCGGGCGATCACCATCAACGGAGAGCCTGCTCCCGGCCGAAGTTCGAGCGAAGCAATGGCAGCCGTAAAAGAGATTGCCGCCCGGGTCCTTCCCCGAGGGATGCAGGTTGAGTGGTCGGGAATGGCCTATCAGGAGCAGTCGGCGGGATCCCAGGGGCCCATCCTGTTTGGTTTGGCGCTGGTCTTTTCCTACCTCTTTCTGGTCGCCCAATACGAAAGCTGGACGGTGCCAACGGCGGTCATGCTCTCGGTCCCGGTCTCGGTCCTGGGCGCGCTGGTTGGGTTGATCGTCGCGCGCCTCAATCTCGATCTCTATGCGCAGGTCGGTCTCGTCATGCTGGTTGGTCTCTCGGCAAAGAACGCGATCCTGATCGTCGAGTTTGCCAAAGTCTTGCGGGAACGGAAGCGACTCTCGATCGTTGAGGCGGCCGTCGAAGCCGCGAGACTCCGATTCCGGGCGGTCATGATGACCGCGCTGACTTTCGTCCTCGGCGTCACTCCGCTGGTCTGGGCTTCGGGCGCCGGTTCGGTGGCCCGACGATCTTTGGGGACCACGGTGTTCGGCGGGATGATCGCTGCGACCGTTCTGGCAATCCTCTTGATCCCGTCCTTCTTCGTGGTCACTCAGACTATGCGGGAGTGGATCCACGGGGCGCCTGCCGATCAGCACGGGGAAGCGTCCGAGGGCAACCCTCCCACCGTTGCGGAATGAGGGGAGGGCGAGCGCAGATTAGTCGAAGGCGGTCGTCGTCAAGGTCAGGGTTTGTCCCGGCTTGGTCTCAAAAGACAGGTCCGGGCCGCCCTTGGGTGATGCAATCCGCAGCGGCCCTCCTTTCTCGCTGAGAATCTCCACGCGGGTCACCTCTCCGTTGGCGCGTTCGGCCGAGATCAGGAACGCGCCTTCCGCCCGCATTGTCGTGAATTCGACATTTTTCCAGGAGTCCGGCACGGCCGGGAAGAGGCGGACGATCCCACCGTGGCTTTGCAGAAGCATTTCCTGGATGCCGGCAGCAGCAGCGAAATTGCCCTCGAGCGTGAATGGACGATAGGTGAAACGGCTGAAACCTTTGCCGGACTGGTCCCCGTTGCAGTGGAAGCTGTTTTTCAAAGTGAACGCGGTCGAAAAGATTTCGAGGGCTTTTTGGGCACCCTCTCCGTTCCCAATACGGGCGTCCAGGTTGGCCAGCCACGCAAAGGAGTAGCCAGTCCACCAGTCGGTGCCCAGTTCGTCGAGGTAGGCAAGCGACTTGCCGATAATCTCGCGATCCCGTCCGTCCCGGTACCAATCCAGGAGGCCCAGGGGATGAATGGCCATAAGGTGAGAGAAGTGGCGGTGCGATTCCTTCAGCGGGTAGTTTGGAGCCACCAGGAGACCTTCATCTCCAACTGCCAACTCTGGAAGCTCATTCAGGACTCCTCTCCAGTGGTCGCCCTCCCCGCTGAGACCGAGTTCATCCGCCAGTTCCGCCGTTGCTCCGAAAAGCCAACGGGCAAGCGCAACGTCATAGTTCGTCGGTTCCAGGAACCAGGCGTCTGGACGGTTGTCGTTGACTTCAGGGGATGAGCTCAGGGGGAACGTGCGCAAACCCTTGGCGTCTTTGTGTGACGTAAAGGCGTCGAGAAAGACGGCCGCATCCCGCAGGTACGGGTAAGCCTGTTGCTCGAGGAACGCACGATCCCGGCTGTACTTCCAGTGAAGGTAGAAGTGATGGGCGAGCCAGGCGGCCGTGGTTGCCGAGTGGGTGTACTGGCGCCAGCCACCAATCTGGTGCCCTTCCAGGTCGGTGGTCATCGGAACGTTGAGGCCCGGTAGCTTAAAGAACCTCCGCGTCCAGTCATAGCCGGCAGGGCGTATCTTCCAGAGCCAGTCGAGGTAGGTCATGCCCTGGGTCAGCCGGTTCGCACTGTAGCAGGGCCAGTAGCTCAGTTCCGTGTTGAGGTCATGGTGAAAGTCCCCTTTCCACGGGGGGAGGCCACCGTTGTCGGCGGTCCAGACGGCCTGCAGGCTGATCGGAGGGGCAGTCCTCCGGCTGGCCGCACCGAACTTGTACTGTTCGAGGAACCATTGCCTCTCCAAAATGGGATTCGGCAGCCGGACCGTGGACTGGGTCCAATAGTCTTTCCACCATTGCCGGTGTTCGGCGAGAAGCTCTTCCCAGCCCGTGCCCAGGGCAGAGACAACCGTTGCTTTGGCTTTCGCCGCCGGGTCGTCCGATTCCAGACTGGACGAAATACTCCACAGCCCAAGCCACTCGTCTCCCTGAGCGGCCCAGGCGAAGTAGATGGCGAAGTGAAACCCCTCGGCACCTTTCTGGTGAAACGCGGTCCAACCCGGGCCATCACTTCGTTCCGGCGGCGGGTATCCGAGCTGGGCGAGGTCGCCAGCTTCGATACCGCCGGAGGCCAGGTTCTGGACTTCCCCCGCAAAGTCTGGAGCCACAAGAGTCGGTTTCACGCTGGAGGGGTCAACCCCGGTGAGCCGGATAATCCCAAGCGGCCTGCTTGCGTGGACCACAAACTGACCGGCAGCTCCTGAATCAAACCGGGTCGTTGCCACGGCGCCCTCGAGAGAAAGGATCGACTGCCTGAAGTCCCCGGCTGCAGGTCCCAGCGCCAGTTCGATTCGTCCCGCCGGGATCTTCGTCGGGGCGGGCCGGTTGTAAGGTTTCTCGTAGAGCCGGATGAGGTCGTCGGTACGGCCTTCCATATGCCACCGGCGCATCGTCTCGAAGTCATACTCCGGGGAGGAAAACTCCGGAACCGGCCGAAGATCCCAGAGGTCGGCCCGGTCGAGTGAGATCCGAATCGGTTGGCCGTCCCCCCAGACGAGCGCTCCCATCGCTCCGTTTCCGAGAGGGATCGCCTCATCCCAGCTTTCGGGAGGCTGGTCAAAATTCAGCCCGTCCTCCGGCCCGGGGAAGTTGGGGGCAATTCTCTCCGAGGCACAGCCTGCTGGAAACAGGGCCCCAAGCAGAAGAGAGCACACAATCAGGACTGATTTGAAACACTTCTTTGTTTCAGCGGACATGAGCGGTTCCTCGCCACCGACCTGGGATAGAAGTCAATCCTAGGGGAGAGGCAGAAAGCGTTCAAGTACCCTGGTGAGGAGCGAACGCATCTTCTGTTGCAGTCAGGTGGGAAGAGGGAAGATTTTCTTCTCTGGCTCTGGTATTGTTCGGGTCAGTTCAACCAGGGGGTTGTGCCGGCCATGCCGGCTTACGGTGCATAATCGAAACTGGGGCCCGCCGGGGGTGCGGGGTTTACTGGAGGTGCCGATGAGTCGCCCTGAACGTTCTCGTCTATTGGATCGTCGCAGCTTTCTCTATGTTACTGCCATTACCGCGTCTTCCTTTGGTTGCAGCGGCCTGTCAACGGGAGAGGAGGCTAGTGACGTCTATCATTTTCAGATCGACCGCCTTCTGGGCGGTTTGCGCTCCGATCAGGGTGCCTCCCCGATCGACAGTGCGAACTGGTACGTAGCGGATAGCGTTGACGACGGGATGCTGTTCCGGTTTCCGGCGGGAACGCTCAGTCGACTGAACTACATCACCAGCGACATGATGTTCGACGGCAATCAGATGATCGTCTTCCTGGTGCGACTTCAGGAGGGGGAGGACGGGAGGAGATTCGTTTTTCGCTTCGCGGGACTGAACCAGTGTGGATTCCGGGTGCGATTTCCGCTCGACTTGACCGACCAGGGACGCTGGGGAATCGAACGGGAAGGGGCATTTCTGAAGCCGCGCTGCTCCGGTGACCGTGTGGATCTCGATAAAGTCGACCGGATGGAGTGGATCGTTTTTCGAAAAGGACTTGAGCCCGCGCGATGGTGCATGACACCGGTTCTCGGGACGGTGCAGGAGGTCCCCCGGATGGACACGCCGGTTCTCCCGAAAGGTCCGCTGCTCGACCGTATGGGCCAAAGCCGAATTCATCAGTGGCCCGCAAGAACTGCCGACCTGACCGAATTGAAGACCCGTCTGGAAACCCAGTTGAAGCAGGCGCCCGGATACAAGTGGCCCGACTCGTTCAGCCGCTGGGGCGGATGGAAGGCGAAGAAGTTCGCCAAGGGGACCGGGTTCTTCCGCACGGCGCAGGATGACAACGGGCGCTGGTGGTTGCAGGACCCCGACGGCTATGGTTTCTGGTCGATGGGCGTCGACTGCGTCCGCGTTGACACGACGGCCCGCTACGACGGCCTGGAAACCGCTCTTGAGTGGGTGCCTGAGCAGGACCCGACCTATCGGGAAGCGCTTCAGGGGAGTGACAGCACTACCGGCAAGTACGTGAACTACCTTGCGACGAATTTCATCCAGACTTTCGGCAGCGACGGGTGGCGGGACCGCTGGGCCCAGATCGCTTTGGGGGAACTCAAGCGCCTTCGATTCAACACGGTCGGCAACTGGTCGGAGTGGAACTACGCCCGGAAGGCGGCTTTCCCGTACGTTCGCCCCATGAGTTTTCGGCCTCACCGGGCGGGGCTGATCTATCGGGATTTCCCGGACGTCTACCATCCCCAGTTCAATGAAGATGTCGCAGATTACGCTGCCGACCTGGCTGAAACCCGGGATGACCCGGCGTTGATCGGCTACTTCCTGATGAACGAGCCGACGTGGGGCTTTTCCTCTGAACTCCCTGCCGAAGGGATGCTTTACAACACTCCCGAGTGTCATACCCGGGGAAGGCTGGTCGAGTTCCTGAAGGAACGCTATCCGGACGCGGCGGGCCTTTCCCAGGCATGGTCAATCCAGACCAATTACGACGAGATTGCTTCGGGCCAGTGGAAACACGAGATCACGCCGGCGGCAAAGGCAGACCTCGAGGCATTCAGCGTGCTCCTTGTCGAGGACTATTTCAAAGCTCTTTCGGAAGGATGTCGAGCCGTCGACCCAAACCATCTGAACCTCGGCATGCGTTGGGCCGGAGTCCCTCCAAGCTGGGCCGTGAAAGGGATGAAGGCGTTCGACGTGTTCAGCCTTAACTGCTACCTGGAGCGCCTTCCAAGGGATCAGGCAAAGGCAATCCACGATCAACTCGGATGCCCGGTCATGGTCGGTGAGTGGCATTTTGGTGCCCTCGATGTCGGGCTGCCGTCGTCGGGGATTGGTCATCTGAAGAACCAGGAGGAGCGCGGGAAAGCCTACCGGGTCTATATCGAGGATGCGGCGGCGGACCCTTACTGTGTCGGAGCCCACTGGTTCACTCTCTATGACGAGTCCGCGCTGGGCCGCTTCGACGGGGAGAACTACAACATCGGTTTTCTGGACGTCTGTAACCGTCCCTACCAGGAGTTGTCCGAGGCAGGCCGGACCAGTCACGAGCGTCTCTATGAGGTCGTCTCGGGGAAAGCGGAGCCATTCGATGTGCCGCTGGAGTATCTTCCCAAGCTGTACTAACGCCCGGATTCCAGTTCCGAGCGCAGCAGCTGAACCTCGTTCCGAATCTGGGTGAGCGTGTCTTTGGCCGCGTCGTACCGTTCTTTTTCCGACCGAACGAACCGGACGTAGGGAGCGATCGCCTCGCGCATCTGGGTCGCGCTCCGCCTGACCTCCTGATTGAACTGTTCGGTCATCGCCCGGGTCAGTCGTGCCCGCATTTCAGCCGTCCGTTCTCGAAGTTGCCGTTTGGCCTCCCGGCGGCGGGCTGGTATGACGAAGAGTCCCAGCAAGGCAAGGGCGCCGGCCGCGATGATGCCGGTTACGTCGGCCATCGTGCTCGTGGCCAACAGGGAAACGGCAGTTCCGAGCCCGATCGCACCTGCCTCGGCAAGGGCCGTTCCGGCGACGGCTTGCTGAATCTCGTCAGCCAAACGGGTCGCTTCCGCGTCACGGTCATAGCTCCCGATGGTCTCCCGGGCCTTGCGCCCGACCGAATCGAGGAGCCGGGAGCGGTCGTACTGAAAGCGGCCCCCTAGATTGCCGAGCAGTTCCTGGCCGCGATCGGTTCTCTTTCTAGTCAGTACGTCCGTGATTGCATGCCACTGTCCCAGTTCACTGGTGATGATCCAGTCGATCATCTCGTTGCTGCGGTGCTCAACCTCCTGGGGCAGATCCCGGATAACGAGCCGACTGAAATCGGCCTGGATCTTCGCCTTCTGCACCAGTTCAGCGATGCGGATGAGACGGATGCGGTCTTCAAAAAATTCAACCCCGCGTTTCTCGAATTCGTGGAGAAGATTATCCATTCCGGCCAGCCGGAAGTGGAACTCCCGCTCGAGTTCCGACTGAAAGCCCTGCTGCAGGTCGTCGATGGAATCGAGTGCATCGATGTCATTCTGAAGGAGATGAAGTCCCTCATCCAGCGACGCCAGGTAGCGATCCGACAAGTGTGCCGCGACTCCCAGCGGGTTCAGAAACTTGAGCCGAATCCGCTCCTTCTGGTCGAGCGTCTCGTGGATGAACTCTTCCAGGTCCGGAAACTGGTTGCCGGGCAGTTTCGGAGCGGCAGCGAGAGAGTCGCGGGCGGAGACCGCAAAGACTCTCGGCTCGAAAGCCATCAGGCGGGTTGCCTGCTCCCTGACGAACCGAACGACCTGGTCCAGTTCTTCCGGGGACGTGAAGATGTCGATCTTGTTAACGACAAGAACAATCTTCTTTCCCCAATCCAGGATCGCCTCCAGAAACGCCCGTTCACTTTCCGTGAAGGGACGGTCCGCCGACGTCACGAACAGAATGAGGTCGGCCCGCGGGATGAACTCCCGAGTCAGGGTTTCGTGTTCGCGGAAGATCGCGTTGGTGCCTGGGGTGTCCACGATATTGACATGCCGAAGCAGCGCCGACGGAGCGCTCAAGACCTCGAAGTCGGCCTTCTTCAATTCCCTCGCCTCGGCACCGTGCTGCACCAGATGGATCCGCTTTGTGGTTGGGGTTACCCCCACGTCGAGGATGGAATCACCCAGAAGCGAGTTGATGAGCGCACTCTTGCCGGCATTGAACTCACCCACGACCACCAGGAGGAACAATTGATCCAGGGATTCGAGGGCGTTCTTCAGGGTCGTTTCATCCTCGTCGCCGGCGTCGAGTCGAGCGAGTGCGGCGAGCAGGTCGGCGAGGCAGCGCCTTTCGCGGGCCAGGAACTGTTCTTCTCCGGTGGTGAGTACTTGGTGAATCATGTCGGTACCATGCTGGCCAGGGATGGCTCCAATTGTACGTCGTTAACGATCTTCAGGGGACAGGGTCTGGTTCGGATGGAGGAGGAAGGAGTCCAAATCCTTGCCGGCAGTGTCGGTCACGGCTACCCGAAGTTCGGTGGATGACGCGCTGACCCGGCCTACCTGGTCCTGTCCCAGGACCAGGACGGTGAACCCGCTTCCCTCCTCGCCGGCGTTCGTCCGGGAGAGGCGGTGGCGATGGCCCGCTATGACAAGGTCGATTCCGGCCCTCGTGGCAAGCCGCTCCCAGCGGTCGGAACCCTGCTGTTCCCATCCCCAGTTGGGCGAGTGCAACAGGATGACTCGAAACGGAGCGGTCTTCATCCGGTCACAGGTCCGGGCATGTTCTTCAAGCCAGCGAAACTCCCTGTCCCGGTATTGCTCGAAGCGGTTCAAGTCTGCGTAGACAGTGGTCGAATCCGCCTTGTCTTCGCCAGTGTCGAGTACCAGAAAATGGACGGGCCCCGCATCGAAGGCGAAATAGAACTCGCCGGTTTCCGTCGGGAGGTAGTCATGCAGGCCACGGGCGAACGGTCCCCGTGTGTCGTGGTTTCCCCGGGCAAAGACCAGCGGGGTCTGATGTTCGAGGCGGACGGAGAGGGGGTGAAGGAATCCCTGGAACATCTGGTCTTCGTCCCGGACCCAGTTCAGTGCGTCGCCGGTGTGAACCAGGAAGTCGATTTCGTCCCATTGGACGGCGTCCAGGTGCTTTTCAAGCCGGCGAAGGTCCTCGTGCTGAGTGTCGGTAATCACTTCAAAGGAAACGGTTTCTCGGGTCCGACTCGGGGTGCGAAAGGAATAGACCGGGCTCTCCACGGCAAGTCCCTTCTCGGGCCAGTACGGCTTGAGTTTCACCACCCGGGTCGATGAGACCTTGTAGTAACAGGCTTGACCCGCCGGGAGGCCTTCAAGGCGAATCGCATGGACGGTGCCGACGCGGAGCATCCCGTGGTCGGAGGATTCGACTGACTGACCCAGATCCGGAGTTGGGCCGAAATCGACTCTGGAATGGCAGGGAGTGTCGGTTGTCCACACCACGGTGACTCCGTCCTCTGTAGGCGCCACCAGGTATGGGCCTTCCAGAATCACCGCCCGGGTCTCGTGAACCACGTAGGGAGAGTCCTGTCCATGGATCGTGGTTCCGGACAATACCGTCATTACACACAGCGGGATCACCAGGTGGATCAAGTCCGCCCTTAGGATCCGGTAACTTGAAATGAGTGATCGCATGCCTGTCAATTCCTTCCCCAATAGGAAATCCAACCGTCCCCTTGTGCGGGACGCTGGACGGGTTCAACGTTCACTTGAAGGATTGCCCCGGCATCAGCACCGTACGGTCCCGAGACCACAACCTTCCCTTCGTGATTGACGACCAGCGAGCACCCGATTGCTTTCCTGCCCTTCCAGGGTCCCGCCGTCATCCAGCCGACGTTGCTGGCGCTGGCAATCCAAATGGAAAAATCGCGGGCGACGGGGGTATAGACACTGCGCCAGAGAGCTCCGTAGGGTTCTTTCAGGTTGTCGTGGTCTGCCTCGACCGCCCAACTGCTGGGAGAGAGGATCACATCCGCTCCCATGTATGCGAGGGAACGGAGGAGTGTTTCGCCTTTGGCGAAGGCATCGGCGCAGATCAGCACGCCGAATCTTCCGAACTCGGTTTCGCAGACGTTGAGGCGGTCGCCCAGGGCGTAGTAGGGATGCCCGATATCCAGTTCGTTGATCTTCCGGTGTTTGAGCAGGACCTTCCCGTCAGGGGAAATCAGAACCGCAGAATTGAAGACCTGTTCTCCATCCTTTTCGGTCAAACCGCTGCACAGATAAATCCCGTTGTTGCGGGCCAGCATTCGAAGTCTCGTACAGGTTTCCCCTCCGGGAATGGGCTGAGCGTCAGCGAGCGCCGCTGGGTGGGTCCAGCCCAGGTCCATGGCTTCGGGCAGCAGCACGACTTGTGCGCCGGCGCCAGCCGCCTTGTTGACCATTTCTTCTGCTTGAAGAAGGTTCTTCGATCGATTCCCGCCCTCGACCGGCATCTGGATGAGTGCAAGCTGGAAAGGCCTTGGTGTCCCCATAACCGTCGTCTCCTGGGCACTCCCCGGATTGCCGGTCCCGAGGAGGAATGCGGGCGCGATGACGAAGAATGCACTCCATCTCTTGGCTGTTTGCGTCATAGTGTGGCTTCACCGGCCACAGTAACCCATGAGGACGGTCGGCTCAAGATCGGAAATCACCGCGGGCGCCGGCGGTTCGGTTAGAATCTGAGCAGCTCAGGTCCGTGAGTGTTGGCAGGGGAACAAGTTGCAGAACAGAAAAGCAGCGGAGACCGGTATTTGACAGGTGGCCGGGACTGTCCGGCGATGAGCGGACTGCTCTGCGGAAACTGAGGAATCCGTATGAGATCCAGAACTTCCTCGACGAAGTTGAATACAGTTCGGACGCTTTCTATCGTTCCCCGGTCCAGGTATTGCGGGACCGAAAGGCCCACTGTTTCGATGGCGCCCTCTTTGCGGCGGCGGTTCTCCGTCGGCTCGGATATCCTCCTCTGATCCTCGAGATGTTGCCCAACGACCGGGATGACGATCACCTGCTTGCTCTCTTTCGTGCGGGGAGAAGATGGGGAGCGGTTGCAAAGTCGAACTTTGTCGGGCTCCGCTACCGGGAGCCGGTGTACCGCTCGCTGAGAGAACTGGTGATGTCCTACTTTGAGCATTACTACAACGTCAGCCGGGAAAGAACGTTGCGCGGGTATACTGTGCCCCTGAAACTCGAGCGATTCGACCACTTGGACTGGGTTGGTGACAGCGGGAGCCTGGAAGAGATCGCCGACGGCCTTGACCGTCTTCGCCGGTTCAGTTTGCTCGACCCCGAGACGGTTGCCGTCCTGAACCCGGTCGACGAACGAACCTACCGGGCCGGTTTGACGGGATCAAACCCCGAAGGCCTCTTCAAGTCCGACTGATGAAACGGTAGAGGTCCAAGCGGCACGATTGCTCCAGGACCACTCCACCCGCCCTCTCCGGCTCTGACGGATGTGCCGATCCAGCCGGTTCTCCCGTGCCCGGTCTCTCGATCTTTGCAAGTCCTTTCGAGTTCCAGTTCCTCCCAGCCTCCAACCCTCTCAATCTTCCTGTTGATCCAGACCCGCTTTCAATGTAGAAATGAGGAGGCTCAGCTCGGATCATCCAGGGGCCTGATTCTTCCGCTCAACGGAGCAAGGGAGTAACGCATGGCGAATGAAAAGGAGCGCGGAATGAGAACCCCGCAGTTTCCCGCCGCAGTAACCGGCGTTTTGGTGGCCCTGAGGATCCTTGTAGGGTGGCACTTCCTCTATGAAGGCCTCGCCAAGCTCCTTAACCCGAGGTGGTCCTCCGCCGGATACCTGGCTGAATCGACCTGGTTTTTGTCGGGCTTCTTCCACGCCATCGTGGCGAACCCCACCTGGCTTAAGGTGACCGACCTGCTGAACGCCTGGGGCCTCACTCTAATCGGGCTGGCCTTGTTCCTGGGTGCATTCACTCGGCTCGCGTCGCTCGGCGGGGTTTTTCTCCTGGCCCTCTACTATGTCGCCCAACCTCCTCTGATGGGATTTGAGTCTCCTTTTGCCGAAGGCAGCTACCTGTTCGTCAACAAGAACCTGATCGAACTGGCCGTTCTGCTCCTGTTCGTGGTCCTTCCCAGGGCCGCCCTGCCCGGTCTCGACTCGATCCTCGGGGCGTTCAATGGACGCAGGCGGGAAACGCCCGTCCCGGAACCGGTCCTCGCAAAGGAAGACAACCACTCTGACGTCTCGTTCTCCGGACTCTTGCGGCGCCGGGAGTTGATCGCATCTCTGGCTGCCGTCCCATTCCTGGGAGCGTTCGCGGTTTCGGTGCTGATGAAGAAGAGTTACGAAGAGCGGCAACTGGCGACGATGCAGGGAACCGATTCGGTGTCGTCTGCCAGCCAGAGGGCGATCCGCTTTGCGAACCTCGCGGATCTCAAGGGGCAGGTCCCCAAGGGGCGAATCGGGCACGTCAACCTGGGGCGCATCATCGTCGGAGGAAACCTGGTCAGCGGTTTTGCCCATTCCCGCGACCTGATCTACGTTTCCCCACTACTGCGAACCTATTTCACCGATGAGAAGGTCATCGAGACGTTGCGGCTGTGTGAAGCCTGCGGAATCGACACGGCCATTCTTCGAACCGACGACAACACCCTTCGGATTCTCGACAAGTACCGCAAGCGGGGAGGCAAGATCCAATGGTTGGCCCAGGTCTATCCGAAGGCGGAGGACATGACCACCAACATCCAGAAGGCGATCGATCACGGAGCGATGGGAGCATTCGTGATGGGCGGGATTGCGGATCAGTGGGTCCGCGACAACCAGTTCGAACTGCTGGCGTCATCGCTGGAATTCATCAAGAAGAATGGACTGATCGCGGGCACGGCGGCCCACTCGGTGAGGGTGCCGATTTCCTGCGAAGATGCCGGGCTGGACGTGGATTTCTACATGAAGACGCTCCACCGCGATGATTACTGGTCGGCACACCCGCGGGTGAACCGTCCTGAATTCTCGACGATCGGTCAGAACCAGCCTTCCCATGATCAGTTCCACGACAATCTCTGGTGTATCGATCCCGAAGAGACGGTCGGCTTGATGGAAAGAATCTCGAAACCCTGGATTGCCTACAAAGTTCTCGCCGCGGGGGCCATCCACCCGAAAGACGGGTTCCGCTACGTGTTCGAAAAAGGAGCCGATTTTGCCTGTGTGGGCATGTTCGATTTTCAGGTGATCGAGAATGCCAACACGGCATTGGAGATCCTCTCGGGAGATCTCCAGCGCTCTCGCATCTGGCAGGCATAGGAGAGCCGTCCCCGGTTGTTGTGTGGTTTTGGCTGTTTCGTGATTGGCTTCTTGGGACCTTTGGGACTGAGGCGACCATTAGGACACCAGGGCCAGAGCGGAACCCTCCAAATCCTTCGGGCCTGCCAGTCCCCCAAATCCGATCATAGGCGTATCCTATTGGGAGAAGGCTGGGAAAGGAATGCAGTACGCGATAATCGGTTGTGGGAGACTGGCTGGTCATTTGGCCTGCTATCTGAACTCCCTCTCCCTTCCTTTCACTTGCTGGGGACGCCGGACACCCGATCGGGAGTCCCTGGCGGAGGCGTACGTCCCGGACCTGGAACGAGCGCTCAACGACGCGACTCACGTCTTGGTCGTGATCAGCGATGACGCCATCGGGGAGTTTCTCGCAGCGAACCGCCCCCTCTTTGAGGGGAAGGTCTGCGTCCATTGTTCCGGCAGCCTCATAACCTCCCTTGCGCAGGGCGCCCATCCATTGATGACGTTCACCGAAGAACTCTACCCGGTAGAGAGTTACCGCCGGATTCCGTTTGTCGTCGAGAAGGGAAAGCGTACCTTTGAAGAACTGCTCCCCGGGTTGCCTAATCCCCACTACTATCTCGATCCTGCGGAAAAGCCTTTGTATCATGCACTTTGTGTTTTGAGCGGCAACTTCACAAGCTTGCTCTGGGCGAAGGTCTTCGGAGATTTCGAGGGGAAACTGAGGCTGCCGCGGGAGGTGGCGTATCCCTACATGGAGCGGATCTGCCTGAATTTGATGAACTCCCGGGTCAATCCGGTAACCGGGCCGCTGGTCCGCCGGGACAGGGGAACGGTCGAGCGCAATCTGGAGGCACTTGGCGAAGATCCCTACCGAAATGTGTACGAGGGATTTCTGAAGGCCCTCGGTTTGGGAGAGTGGAGTCGTGGAGATTAAGACGGCAACAGACTTCCTGGAGGCAAAACGCAACCGGAAGCGGATTACGGTTTTGACCTGTTACGATTTTTGGTCAGCCCGAATTCTGGGTGAGACGCCCGTGGACTGCCTGCTGGTCGGTGACAGTGCGGCAATGGTCATGCACGGGCACACGACGACGATTCCGGCAACCGTCGAGATGATGGCTGGTCACGTCGAAGCAGTTCGACGCGGTGCACCCGAAAAGTTCGTAGCCGCCGACATGCCCTTCCTTTCGACGCGAACCGGGGTCGGCGATGCGGTTCGGGCGGCGGGTCCTCTGCTGCGGGCAGGTGCGCAAGCCGTCAAGGTTGAGGGTGTCGTGGGTCACAACGATGTTATCCAACACCTGGTCGAGTCGGGGATTCCGGTGATGGGACACCTGGGCCTGACGCCCCAATCGGTTCACCGCCTGGGAGGCTATCGCGTTCAGGGCAAGACCGATGAGCAGGCGGAGGCGGTAGCAAGGCAGGCCCACGAGTTGGAAGAAGCCGGGTGTTTCGCGCTCGTTCTCGAGTGTGTACCGATGGGACTGTCGGCCCGTGTGTCAAGAGAGTTGACGATTCCTACGATCGGGATCGGAGCTGGTGCTGACTGTGACGGTCAGGTCCTGGTGCTGCAGGACCTGCTCGGATTATCGTCCATGACCAAGCCGCGATTCGTCCGCGAATACCTCGATGGCGGTCGTTTGATCCGGGACGCCGTGAACGGCTATTGCCGGGACGTTGAGGGTGGCGAATTCCCCTCCGAGACGGAGTCATACCGCTGATGCGAATCATTGCCGAGGTGGATGAATGGCGGAGCCTCCGCGGAACGGATGTTTTCGAAGGCAAATCGGTCGGGCTTGTGCCGACCATGGGCAGTTTGCACGCCGGTCATCTCTCCCTGGTGAAACGATGCCGGGACGAGAATGACCTGGTTGTCATGACGATCTTCGTGAATCCGGTCCAGTTCGATGATCCGAACGACCTCTCCTCATACCCGAGGACATTCGAGGACGGACGCCGGAGAAAGCGCGGGGATCCGGTGTTGATTTCCTGTTCGCTCCCTCCCCGGAATCGGTTTACCCGGACGGATATCGTTATCGGGTCACTGAAAGCGATTTGAGCGGCCGGCTCTGTGGCCGTAACCGGCCGGGACATTTTGAAGGCGTGCTCACAATCGTTCTGAAGCTGCTCAACCTCGTCAAGGCGGACCGGGCCTACTTCGGCGAGAAGGATTACCAGCAATATCTCCTTGTCAGAGACATGGCGCGCGAACCTTTTCATCGACACGGAAATCATTCCTTGCCCGATTGTGCGGGACCGGGATGGCCTGGCGCTGAGTTCGCGAAACTCGAGGCTGTTCCCGGAACAGCGAGAGATCGCCGCGCGATTTCCCCGGATTCTGGGAATGCCGGGAACCTGCGAAGAGATCAAGGCTCAGCTTGAGGCGGCGGGGTTTGGTGTCGACTACGTGGAAGAGTTCGGGGGTCGCCGCCTGGCTGCTGTCCGCATTGGCAATGTCCGCCTCATCGACAATCTCCCGTTAGCGGTGATCCGCCCCGTTTGACAGCCCGGGACCGGGAAACACTCGGTCCAACGGTGGTTGCTGATCCCGATCATTCGGGGTGAGATCAAGGTGTCGCGAATGATGTGGTCCCGATCGACTCCGTGGAGTCGGTCTTCTGCGTGGTGAGTACTCTCTGGGAGGAAACAACGTCTACCTTCCATGAATACCGGAACCGACGATCGGAAGAAGATCTTCTTGGGATTCCTTCGCCCTTCACGAGCGGCGCTCTATGCGAGCCAGTTCTGCCACTTTCCCAGCGTGTAGAGGATGTCGAGGACGAAGATGGTTCCGAAGACCTGCTTGTTGTAACGAGCCAGCCAGAGGGGGAGGTAGATGTCGAAGTTGTCAGCCCGATTGTCCGTGTAACGTGCGGCGACGTCGGTGAGAGGGCAGCGCCAGCGGTTGGCCAGAATGATGAAGACCTCCCCCAGGACGATCGCGATCAGGACCAGTGCGGTGAACAGTTCTTCGCGAACGACGAACAGGGGGATGGCCAGAATGCACCCGGCAAAGAAAGCCCAGGCGATGGTGTGAACGATCTTGACTGCGCGCAGAATGCGTCCAGGAGTCATAAGAATCCTCTGACCTTAACCCAATCAGACGCCACCAGAGTAATCCAGGCATCCTTGCCTGAGATGTCCGCCAGGCATCCTGCCTGGCGGGCCAGCCTGACGGTTGCCCCACTCCGGGCTGGAAGCCCGGCTGACCTGCCAGGCTGGGAAGCCCGGACTACTCTTCGCCGGTCGCCCGGAAGCTCTCGTGGAACTGGACCGTTCCCTGCGCTTCAGCCCCGTCCAGGGTCAGGGCCAGGAAGACCTCCTCCGGCACACCTTCGTGCACCAATCCGGCGACTTGATGGAATCCAAATCGGCGGTAGTAGTTCGGGTCTCCCACCAGGCAGCACCCCCGGGCTCCCATCTTTCGGAGCCGGGATAGCCCTTCCCGGATCAACGCTATGCCGATGCCCTGTCGATGATACTCCGGTGACACCGAAACCGGGCCGAGTCCGTACCAGTCCCGGCTACCGTCTGAGATCGACACAGGGGAGAACGCGATGTGGCCCACCACGCGTCCCTCGAACTCGGCCACGAGAGAGAGGCTCAACGCGCCGGCGGTACGCAAGGCACGAATGATGAACTGCTCCGTGTTGTTGCTGATGGCAAGGGTCCGAAAAGCCGCGATGGTGACCTTATCGATCGCTGCATGGTCCAGGTCAGATTCCTCTCGACATTGTTCAGGGCCAGGGCCGCGCAAATGAGAAGTTTCAACGCCTCCTCGTCTATCGCCTCGCCCTCGTGGAAGTCGATGGCACGCCCCGTGTTGCCGTCAAGGCTGGAGTTGAAGAGGCCGAGGAAGCACGCCTTGCAGATTGACCTTTTGCCTCTCGACTTTCCTGGACACGGCCGCGAAGACGTGAGTTTCAGCGCCAATCCTCGTTTTCGCCTCCCCTCATGGGAGTCGATGGCACGCCTCGTGTTGCCGTCAAGGCTGGAGTTGACAGAAGGCCTGAAGTAACCTCGTAGCCGTTCCCCGGAACGCCAAAGTTCCGGCTGACGTACGCCGCGGATCGAACCTGGTACACACCCGACTTCACGGTGCTCTATCCGGACGGGCGGCAAGAGTTCATCGCTCAGTCTGCCCGCCTGGTCCGTCACTCCCGGGAACCGGGGACACGCCGTTACACTCACTCTTCTCTCACCGCACTCCGCACTTTGATGGCCAGATCCTTCATCGAGAATGGCTTCTTGATGAAGTTCACGCCCTCGTCCAGCACACCGCGGTGGACGATCACGTCGGCTGTATAGCCGGACATGAACAGAATTTTCATGCCGGGGTAACGGGATTGCATCCGTTCCGCCAGCTCCCGGCCGTTCATTTCCGGCATGACTACATCGGTGATCAGAAGCTGTATCTCGCTCGGGTGCTCTTCGGCCAGCCCAATGGCCTCGCCCGGTGTGCCTGCGGTAAGCACCCGATATCCCAATTTTTCCAGCATCGTCTTACTCATCCTCATGAGCGAGGGCTCGTCTTCCACCACCAACACCATCTCGCCACGGCTTTGAGGGATATCCACGGCACTTTCCGGCTGGGTATCTACTACAGGGCCCCCATACCGGGGCAGGTAGATTCTAAAAGTCGTCCCCTTTCCCGGTTCGCTATAGACGTTTATGAATCCGTTGTTCTGCTTGACGATGCCATACACCGTGGACAGCCCCAGGCCGGTTCCTCGGCCGACCTTCTTGCTGGTGAAAAAGGGTTCGAAAATTTGGCCGGCCATCTCCTTGTCCATGCCGCAACCGTCGTCGCTGACGGACAGCAGCACATACTCACCTGCCACAAACCCGGCGTGACCAGCGCAGTAGGTCTCGTCAAAGACGGCGTTTCCCGTTTCGATAGTGATATTGCCGACGTCGGCAATGGCGTCCCTGGCGTTTACACAAAGATTGGCCAGGATCTGATCGACTTGGACGGGGTCCATCTTGATCGGAGAGAGGCCTACCTCGGGGACCCAGCCCAGACCGATGTCTTCGCCGATTAGTCGCCGGAGCAACGTGAGCATGCTCTCCACGCACCGGTTCAGGTCGAGTGCCTCGGGAACAACTGTCTGCTTGCGGGCGAAGGCCAGCAGTTGCCGGGTTATGTCCGCGGAACGCATTGCGGCCTTGAGAATCTGCTCAAGGTCAGAACGCAGCGGCTGCGCCGGGTCCACCTTGCTCATAGCCAGTTCCGTATAACCGATGATCACGCTGAGCATATTGTTGTAATCGTGGGCCACGCCGCCCGCCAGCAGGCCCACCGCTTCCATTTTCTGGGCCTGTTGGAACTGGGACTCCAGGGAGAGCTTTTCGGTGATGTCCTCGACCATCTCGATCGCCGCCGTAACCTCGCCCGACGCGTCGAGGATCGGGGACGAAACGATGCGGTAGTTGCGCACGCCGCCTGCCTGCGGCGTTTGCGTCGTGGCTTCGTGAACCAGGCCGTCCCGCAGTGTCTTTTGCGGTCGGGCAGTCGTCGCACGCCGCCTCGCGCGGCGGGTCGTTGAACGCGCGGTAACAGATACGGGCGTTGACCCGGATCGATGGCAGGAAACCACTCGCGCATCCGGTGGTTCAGTTCGAGAATCTCCATCTTCGGGACTGATGAGGGCAACGCCGATTCCGATGTTGTCCAGGATGCTGCGCGTCTTGGCTTCGCTCATCCGCCAAAGCCTTCTCCGCCTGCTTGCGCGCGGTGATATCACGGATGTTGCACTGGATCACCTTTTTATGGTCCACCAGATAAACATTGCTGACAAACTCCACGGCGATGGACCGCCCATCGCGGGTTTGCAGCGGCAAATCTTCGTAACGGATGTATTCATTACCTTGCAGAGTTTTGAAAGCGTCCTTGGACGCGGCAATGTCCTTGAATGCACCGAGTTCCCAGATGTGTTTTCCGTGTAACTCCTCGTAAGAATAGCCAAGTAACCGCAACAGGAAGGGATTGACATCATCCACCTTGCCCGTCTCGGCATCTAGAATCAAGATACCGTCCTTGGCTGATTCAAAGAGCCGTCGGTAACGCTTCTCGGAATCCACCAGCGACTTCTCGGCCATCTCCTGCTCCAGCAACTTCTTTTCCAACAGGGCAATTCGCGTATTCAATTCGGTGTTGGGGAGACGAAGATCCGTTTCTACATTTGTATCTGGCATTGTCAACACTCCGATATTCGGCTGGACTCGAAAACCCCGATTCTGAAGCCCTCTTCAATCTGCATTGCCTATGGAAACGATTGACTCGAGAATACACCCGCTGTAAAGCGCTGCCGATGGGATTGCGAAGGAGGTGTAGAGGAACCCGGGCTTGCCCGTCTCCCGGCAGGTGATCTGGCGGTGGCGCGTTCCAGGGGCGCCGACGATAATAGACGTTTTGGAGTTTCTGACGGTGACGCCCGTTTGAGAGATGTTCATAGTCTCTACGAACGACTCTTAGAATCGACGAACAGAATATCGGCTGAACCTGGGAGCTCGTGGTCTTGTCCCGCACACCGGAGGACGACCGGGATCGCCAATACCGATCTGGGACTCGTTGCGGGAAGGATTCGAAACGGTTGGCTCAGGAATGGAAATGGCCCCAAGTGACCTTTAGAAAGGCTGACATTAAACCTAAACTAACCTTTCGATCAGCCTCGTTACCAGTATTCCTTGAACGACTTGGGGCCAACTTCTATTCTATCGAGCCGCGCTTGATTGTCAAGCATTTTCCACGATTCCCTAAGGTGAGACGATCACCTGCACCGAGTTCGACGCCTTCATAGTCGAAGGCCGCTTGATCCTGAGAAGGAAACGCAGCTGGACCGAGCGCCGAGAACTGGAGCCGAAGCGGCCGTCCCGGGTCTGGATGACCTGCCGGCAGGTGAACGAACTCAGGCGGCAGCTCCAGGCGAGGATCCGGGCCAATCCAGCCGGCAGCTTTTTCCTTCACGGGCGCTACGGATCGGGCAAGACGCACCTCTTGATCGCCCAGTTCCGGGAACTGATCGGCTGCAGAGACCCCGAGCTACGGTCCAGTCACGCCCTGATGGACGAGCTGCACGATGAGGAGTTCGGGTCGCCTTCCGTCATCCTCTACAAGGCAGCCACATCCTCGTCGCTGCATCTCTGTTGGGACGATGTCGACAAGATCCGGCTGACCGATTTCCGGCGAGAGATGGTTTGCGAATTGGTGGATCTCCTGTACCGGAGAGATCTCGGATTGTCGCTGACGTCAAACTTCGGCTTGCCCGAGCTCCAGGAAATGGAATGCCTCCCGCCGGCGGCACTGCGCCGGATCAAGGACATGTGCGAAGTCATCGAGTTGTGAAGAGAAAATGCTGAGATTCCGGAATATGGACGAATTCAAGGCCTGGCAGGAAAGGCGACTATCACCCACCGAAGTGCTGCCGACGAGCAGAACGGCGATGGCTTGCCTGTCACCTGGACGCATGAACAAGACGGAGCGGGCCTTCGCCGACCGGCTCGAGGCGCAACGCAAAGCCGGCGAGATCGTCAGCTGGCGTTTCGAGGCCCAGAAGTTTCGGCTGACCGAGCGCCGCGGACCGGACCTGGTACACGCCCGACTTCAAGGTGCTCTACCCGGACGGCAGGCAGGAGTTCATCGAGGTCAAGGGCGGCCACATCTGGGAGGACGGCCTGCTCAAGTTCAAGATCGCCCGAAGCCAGTTCCCGGAGTACACATTTCATACTTTAATTATGTCGTGACATGCAAAATACAAAACCTGACCTCTCTGGCGATTCTAATCGGAGCTGCACGAGGGGGCTCGCGACCTTCGGGAGGCTCCTACCTGCACGACCCCAACCCTCATGTGCTCTGTACAGTGCTCTAAGAACGGTCTCATCGGCCCGCGACAACCACATCAGAGTCCATGGCAGGCGCTTTGTTGGCCCTGGCCTGGAGCAGCACCGCCACTACCGCGATGACGCTGAAGACCCACGAAAGCCGAGCCGACAGCATCACCGGCGCGCCGACGAGGACGAGCAGATAGCTCAACTCTAGAGAGGCGGGCACATGCCGAGGTCGCGCCGGCCAAGAACGCACAGCCTCGTCCGGCGGGCCCGAGGGCGCGGTCCCTCCTGCTTCTGACCTGGCGCTACGCCCTATGAGCGTGGCCGCCAGGAGGAGCATTGCTCCTGCTATCAGCCAGGGGAGCCCCGGTCTGTTGCCGAGCGCGAAGAACTCAAACGCGGGACCCAGGACGGCGTAGAGCAGACCGAATGTGACAACCCGATCCCATCTCGTCCCGGGCATCGGCGTCGGCCACCGGCGCGACGGGAGCCAGACTGCGATGAGGTAGACGACGAGCAGCAAAACATAAAGAGGAAGTGACGCCCTGGCCACGGCCGCCTTTGCCCTGATCCGCGAGCTGTAGACCTCGAAGAACTCGACCACCTCCGGCATGTAGGACTGAAAATCGGGGTAACGGTCGCGCTGGCTTTCGTACTGCTCCAGCGTCTCCAGCAGTTCCGGCATCCAGAAGGCGCCCTGCTTCAACTCCCCGGCGAGGACGCGACGCCCCGCCAAGAATCCCCGGCGCTCATGGAGGTAGCGGATGACGGCTGCCCTCACCAGCGACTCCCTCACGAGGGCGGAGTGGTGTTCCTGCCCGTAGGCTTTGGCGAAGTACGCCACTAGGAAGGGCTTCATCCGATTGACGGGCTCCTCGAGCTGATCGAGGTACGGATCTGAGATCGGGTTCACGTAGGAGTGTGAGAGCTCATGGACGATCCCAGAGGCCCAGCTCAGTCCGCGCGCCCCCTGGTGGAACACCGGCTTGCCTTGGTCGTCCAACCTCCCGCAGCCGATCACGCTCATCGCCTCGAGCCCCTGCTCCGTTGAGAGCCAGAAGGAATACCACCCGTGCGGCCCGCCAAGAGGCGAGATGAACACGCGGAACTCCCGACCGGTCTGGGGGCCAAAGAAGCTGTCGAACCAGTCGACGTGGACCCCGGCCTCGAGCGCACGCTCGGCGCGGGCGACCGTCTCGGCATAGAAGGGCCCCTGCTTCTCGACAAACCCGCCGAAGTCGCTTTGCGTGGCGAAGTCGCGGGCCTGGGCGAGGAACTCGTCAATGAGCTCCGGAGTCCAGCGCTCGTGCAGCGTCTCGGGCCAGGGATCGAGCGGCACTCGCAGCTGCAGGTTGGCGGCGTCATCCACGTGCACCGCGAGGCTCAACTGGACCCCGTAGTCTACGTTTCGATCCTCCTTGAGACGGGTTGCGAGCGCGACGACCGGATGCTCCCGGTAGCGCCCGAAGTGATTTTGCACCTCCGTCTCGTAGTATGAGGTCGCGTGCTCCTCGCCATGGTCCAGGTATCCCGCGAGCCGGTAGATGATCGCGAACAGCTCGACCCGCGGGTCAATGCCTGCCTGCAGGGAAGCGGGCGAGGGCGCCGGTTCGGCGGTACTCGCCGGTGCGCCGATGGCTACGACCATCGCCACGAATAGGATCAGGCTCAGGGAGGTACACCGGCGCGCTGGCCACGCCGCGCCACAACTGGTGATTGACTGCATGTTGTCCTCTCTTGGGTGTGCTCCCCAAAGTCTCTATCCGAGGCTTCTGGGCGACTCCCTTCGGCTCCGGGCACCTGGCATGGGACTTGCCAAGGGTTTCCATAAGCAAGGGCCATGACAGGTGATCCGTCAGCTTGAAGGATGGGTTAGTCAACACCGCTACGCGGACGCCTCAGCCTCTGCTTCCATGCGATCCAGTCGTGTGTAGTAATCTCGGATCTCTTTCAGGTGCGCCCATGCAACTTTCCCTGTGAGGACTGGGTCGTCGTTGGTCACGTTCGTTTCGGGATCGTGGAAACCGTGCTCGAACTCGACCTCTAATCCGCGGCGAAACTCCTCCTGGTCCACTTTGCTCCAATCGATTCCCAGCCCGTCACCAATAGATCGCGCTTCCTGGAGATTCACCTTCCTCTTGCCCATTTTCGTAGCCTCTCTCTTGTTTGCCTAACAATTATTAGAGGGACCCGCATAAGATGCCGAGCAACTGCGCTTCTGCCCATATAAGACGCTTTATGTCGTTCCTTTCGAAAGTAAGATAAAACTCCTTTGGATCAATGACTTCTCGCTCACCGGCCATTTATTCCGGGGTGTTATGCGGATCGGCATAAGAATCCCTTTTCAGAGCCCGTCCAACGGGCTGCACACACCTGACGGCCCTCGGTTGAGGACGTGCGTATAGATCATCGTGGTCTTGACATCGGCGTGGCCCAAAAGCTCTTGGACTGTCCGAATATCGTAACCACTCTCAAGCAAATGGGTGGCAAAGGAATGCCTGAAGGTGTGGCAACTGGCCCGCTTCGCCAGTCCTGCCTCTGTGACTGCCCTGCGAACCGCCCTCTGAACAAGTGATTCGTCCACATGATGCCGCCCTTCTTCGCCGGTCCTGGGGTTCTTCCAACGGTGCTCTTGGGGAAAGAGCCATTGCCAACACCATTCCTTCGGGGCGTTGGGATACTTGCGGTCGAGAGCCAACGGCAGTTGCACTCGTCCCCATCCGGCGGCCAGATCTTGCTCGTGAACCGCCTTGACCTGCTTCAGGTGTTCTTTCAGCGGCTGCTTTAATGATTCGGGCAGCATCGTGATGCGGTCTTTGGCTCCCTTTCCGTCACGGACGAGAATCTCATTGCGGGAGAAGTCAAGGTCCTGAACCCGCAGGCGTAGACATTCCATCAGGCGTAATCCTGCTCCGTACATTAACGAGGCCATCAGCCATTTGTCGCCCGAAAGGCTCGCCAGCACGGCTTTAACTTCTTCGCGTGTCAGGACGACCGGCAGGCGTTTGGGCTTGCGGGCACGAATGAGTTCGCCCAGATCGCCGACTTCGCGACCGATCTACATGACGGTAGAGAAACAGCAGCGCCGAAAGCGCCTGGTTCTGGGTGGAGGCACTGACCTTCCCTTTCACGGCAAGATACGTCAGGAAAGCGTTGATTTCCGGCTCGCCCATTTCTGCCGGGTGGCGCACGTTGTGGAAGAAGATGAACCGCTTGACCCAGCTGCAGTAGGTTTGCTCGGTGCGGCGGCTGTAGTGGCGCGAGCGCAGAGCCTCCCGCATGCGGGTGAGCAGTCTCGGCCGGTAGTTGGACTTCGCTTCACCGCCAGACTCGGCAGAAAAGTGCCTGCCCGTAAACTCACCACCGAGGTCTCCCCCGGCCTCCTGCGCGGCCCTCATCGCCAAGTCCCTCCTTGGCTCACAGTACCTTCCTGTGAGGGATGTTCCATGTAGATAATACGCGCGGGTTTACGAATGTGCGAGATATTCCTGTCCTGGCGCAGGATCCTCCTCAGATTGTCGGCCCTGTATGTGGAGACTAACAGAGGCCAACGTCCCCCTGAGGCGGGTGACGGGCGAAGCCATGTCTGCCGATCGAAGCGAAATGATTCCCGTGATCCTGCCGACCGGGCGCACGAAGCACGTGCGTCAGAAGGAAGCCCTGCGGATGATTGTCAACGGCGAGGTGGACCTGGTCAGTCGCGATCCATTGACTCTGCGGGTCATTCACACGCCGGTCTTTGCCGAGGAGCGGCAGTATTTGACCGGCGTCCGGATCTACGGCGCTCCGCGGAAAAAGAGTTACGGCGGCTGGGGGAACCGGCCCTGGATCCGGACCCGGGCTCCCCGCCCCGCTCATGTCATCACCGAGGCCGAATTCGAGTGCCGCAAGTCCAAGGAAGAGTGGCTTCAAAGACGAGGTTACCGCGCAGGGTCCCTTTGCGTGACCTCGGCGCCCTTTGCGCCTCTTGCGGTGAAAGCTCTTGAACCGCTGAGCCGCAGAGGACGCAGAGTCAGCGCGATGCCGACCCGATCACCGAAACCCTGAGCCTGGCCGGGTTGCCCCAGCTGTTTTTACCAGACTGGCAGCCCCTGTGTCGCAGCTGCCATTCCCGCAAGACCGACCTCGAAGACGGCGGGTTCGGCCGGGGGTAGGGGGATCAAAAGTGTACAGGCCTGTAAACCCGGACCGGGGGTCCGTCCAAGTTTTCTGCATCCATAATTCGAACAGGGGGTCGGAACCCTGAAAGCGGCATGAATCCTGGAAATCAGTCTCTGGGATGGGTACAGGTAAATCGTGCCCTCGTGCCCTAACCTTGGGAAGTGGGATCATCGAGGAACTGCAGGAATTCGACCGGCGCCCCGTCCTCGACAATGAACGCTACCAGAACTCCCTCGGACGGGCTGTTGGGCTCGATGAGGATTTCATGGCCCGCCAATGCCGATGCGAGGTCGTCTACTTCGAATGCAACATGAGGCACTGTCTTCACGAGCTCGGGTAGAGGACTGTCGGCCTCGAACCGCATCCATTGGATCCCAAACGGGTTACAATCATGATCCGTACAGTAAACCTTGAATTCAGCCAGGTAGGTTTCACTGGATTGTACTGTCGTCGTCGGGATCCCGAGGTGGTGATACTTCATCAAGGTCGCCCTCCCAAGTTTCAATTCCGTGGGCACTCGTCAATTCAGCCAAATCCTTTGGCGCCGAGAAAGCCAGAGTACTTTCGTCAATGCAATTGTTGACCAGATCCTAACTCAATGGATTGGAACGTCACGTCAACCCTGGCCCGGAAGCTCTCTATTGCAGGGTCGACCAACTCATATCCAATCATCAGATCCAGATCTTTCCGTGCCTGAATTGGCAATTTCGGGATGCGGGAGTTTACCAATTGATCTGAGCTCAAGCAGAGCGCATCCGGAGGCTGCAGCCAACAGGAAACACGCAAGACCGAGTGCCGATGACCCGTGCCTCATGACTTCCTCTTCGCTCCTATCAACTGTACCGATTCATCTCTCGAGGATATCGAATTCGGAACGAGACCCCAGTTCAGGCGGATATTTTCATCTGCAGTTACAGATTCGGATTTGGGACTTGGGATCCGGTTGGAGCCCGGGACCTTTGGCGAAGCCGTAATGCCGGAGGGGGGACTTGAACCCCCACGAGCATCGCTGCCCGCCGGATTTTGAGTCCGGTGCGTCTGCCAATTCCGCCACTCCGGCGCGGGAGCAAAGTATAACTCAGTTCTTGGGTTCCATCCAAGATGGGAGGGCTTCGGGGTTCTGGTTCCTGGTTCCTGGTTTCTGGTTTCTGGGGATTACTGGGTCCCATGTCCCATTGGTCCTGTGTCCCATGGTCCCATTTTTCCCAATCATTGCCCCGGCGACACGCAGGAATCGTGTCCTACCCTGCGACAAGCTGGGAAGCTTGGCCTATTCTGGGCGGGTGCTGGAGAGGCGGCGATAGTACTCCTCGACGCGGTCGCGGAACTCTGGAGGGACCTCGTCCTCGTTCACGGGGCGGAGGAATTCGTCTTTCTGATCCGCCAGATTGCGGCTGATCCGGAGTTCGAGTTCGTGGAAGCCGTCGATCACCGATGACTTGAGCCGGGCAACTTCACCGGGGTCGCTCAGGATGCGTTCGAGGTCGGCCTGGAGCATCTGTTGCAGCAGGCGAGTAGCTTCCCGACCCAGTTCAGGATTGATTCCGGACAAGGACTGGCGAACCTGCTTGGCTTCGTCGAGACGCTGATTCCACTCCCGGCGGATGTTTCCCGGGTCGATCCCCTGGGAGGAGAAGCCCCCCGCCATCTCGGTCCTGCGCGGGGCGGTTCCCTGGGAACCCTGCCCGGGTTGCTGTTCCTGCGATTCGCCCCTGGAAGGACGATTTTCAGCCTGTTCACCTGGCTTGCCTTCCGGTCCCTGGCGGGTTCCCGGACGCGTTCCCTGGTCGGCCTTTCCTTCCTGATCCTGTCCCTGGGAATCGCTCGACTGACCCTGCTCTTGCCGGGCGGCCTGTTCAAGCTTCTGCTTCATCGACTCCAGGTTTTCCACCAGCTTTCCGGCCTCACCGAGGGCCTGGCGAAGGCGGTCTTCCTGTCCTTGCGGAGAGGCGCCCAGCCCCTCACCGGCGTCTTGGACCTTCTCCGCCAGCTGGCGAAGCTCTTCGGAGACATCCTTTTCGCGCCGTTCGGCAAAGGGGAGCAGGCCTCCCGCGAGAAGTTCCGAACCTTCCCTCATCTTGTCGGGAATGCGCTGATCCCGGATCTGCAACGCGGCAGACTTCAGCCGCCTGGCCGCCTCGGGTTCATCGCCCTCGAGGCGACGGGCGGTCTGGTGGAGCTGGCTTTCCAGTTCCTGGAGGTCCTTTTGCAGGCCCTGCTTCTTCCAGTAGAGGTCCCGTACCCCCTCGAAGAACTCGCTGGAGGGTTCACGGTTCTCGGGAGCCTCGGGGAGGGAGCGCAGGTCGCGAAGAACCTCTTCCTGGTCCTGAACCATCTTATCGGCGCGGTTGGCGAGTTCGGCCATTTCCTGCTCAACCTCGCCCTTTCGCTGACTCGAGAGGCGGTCCTGGGCCTGCTTCAGCCGTTCCAGGGCCTGGCGTGCCGACTCCAGGGACTCGCTGGAGTTCTTGCCTGACGCCTGGGCGTTCCGCAGGTCACGTGCCGCCCGGCTCAATTCACGGCTGATCCGGGACAGTTGCTCGTTGGCCTTGTCCCGGGAGAGTTTGGCCAGTTCGCGGGAGAGGCGTTCCATTTCTTCAATCAGGTCCTGCTGCGAGGCCTGGCTTCCACCCTGGCCCATGGACGCCTGCCGGGCCTGCCGTTCAAGCTCCTGCTGCTGGCGACGGGCCAGTTCCTTCAGTTTCTCGAGAGCCTCGTCCAGTTGCTGGTCTTTCTGCTCCTGGCGGTTCTTCTGCAGGGTCTCGTACTGGTTCTTGGTTCGATCGAGTTCGAGGTCAACCAGATCGGCCAGCTCTTCGGGAGAGGCTCCGCTGTCGGCGCCGTTCGACATGGATACCTGGACGTCATTAAAGAGCTTCTCTGCCCGCAGCAGGTTCTGGAGAGCTTTCTTGGCTTCGGGAAGCGCTCCCTCCGGATCGACGACGTTGAGCGCGACTTGCGACGGAGCCATGTGTTCGATCGCTTTCTGCATGTACTCGCTCATGGTCTTGAACCGCGGATCTGCGCCCGCCACGTTGCGCCGCGAGAGGCGGTCCACGATGGTCTGAGCCTGCGCCTGCAGCCGCTGCTGGACCAACGCCAGGGTTTGGCTGTCTTCGGTCATTTCCTCTTTGGTGGGGCGACCGTCCTCGACCAGAGAGAAGGCGGCGACCACGATCTGCTTCTGCTGGCGGGAGAGTTCCAGGCCCCTCTGTCCGGCGGCGGCCCCTCCCATGTTCATCTGGGACTGCCGGAACTCGCGGTCGAAGTTCTCCACTTCGAGGAAGAAAATGTCGGTCGTCGAGGAAGAGACGGCATCGGTGGCCCGGGCGTAGTAGCTGACGAAATCGCCGGGCTGCAGTCCGAATTCCTCGAGGTAGAAGGTGTGGGATCCGGTGAGTTCCTTGCTTCCCCGAGGCGATCCGACTT
Source organism: uncultured Acidobacteriota bacterium (assembly GCA_963777605.1). Classification (GTDB taxonomy): domain Bacteria; phylum Acidobacteriota; class UBA6911; order RPQK01; family JAPXNP01; genus CAVZRV01. The sequence goes on along the minus strand of CAVZRV010000007.1, from coordinate 528,524 downwards.
CGATCGACTGGTCTTCACCACCGTTGACCGAGAAGTTCAGGGTCACCGACTTTAACCCGAAGTCGTCCTCCGCCTTGACCTCGGAATAGACCTCCTCGATATTGGTCACCGGCCGATCCCGTCCCGGGTAGTTGAACGAAATCACCGGGGGCTGATCTTCGATCGCTTCCACGCTGAATTCGTCCGATGCCGGGTTCACGATGCCTTCACCGCTTTCCAGATAGATGCGGAAGTAGTCGTCGTGATCGATCGGAAAGGAGGCTTCAAAATCATTGGGCCCCTGTTTCTCGAGGGCAATCTCCTCGGTGCCTTCCTCGAACCGGAGGGAACCCGCAGAGGCCGGTTGATCGGTGTGAACATGAATCGTTGCCTGTGTGCCCTTCAGGGCCCGGATGCTGAATTCGTCATCGAGCACGACCCTGGAAAGGCCCGTGTACTTGGGGAAATCGAGCGAAATGCGGACGTGATCGACGCGGGGGATGTCGGCCACTTCGATCTTGAAGGTATCAGAGCGGATACCATCGGCGTCCACGTAGTATTCGACAGGTTCCCGAACGTCGAAAAATAGAAACGAGTAGCCCGTGCCGTCAACCGCCGGGAGCATCCGGGTCGATTGCCAGTTCGGAGTGTTCGGATAGAGGGCGAACACCTGGACGGAAACGGGCTGGAATCCTTTTGGGACCGCAGTGATTTCAACGTCCGAGCGCTCCGGGACCTTGGTATTGCCGGGCTGAACCAGGATCTGATAAAGGGGCGTTTTGGTGTCGTCAACCCAGGAGCCGAGCAGCTTGCCGACCCCATAGCGGAATTCGATCGGGCCCCAGAAGAGAAGTCCGGTCGTGAGGAGGACCGAAAGCAGTCCAACGATGGCGGACGCCATCGAGAAACGAGGCCAGTAGAAGCTTGGTTGCTCGCGGCGTGATAGCTGGCGAAAGGCATCTTCCTCAATCAGGCGGGCCAGGTCGGGATGAACCAGCGTCGGCTGCTCGCCGACCTCAACAGCAGTGGTCAACCGCTGCTGGAGTTGGGGATTGCGCTCTTCGAGGAAGCGGGCAATCCGAAGCGACGTCGGGGGTCGCAAGAGCGTGTCGAGAATGTACCGCCACAGCAGGAACAGGAATCCCGCACCGAACCAGATTCGGCACCAGGAGATCGTTGTCGACGAGAAATTGCTTGAGGCGAGAATCCAGGTGGACACCACGACGGCCAGGAGGACATAGGCCAGGAGGATTGCCACCCCTTTGAGCAGCCGCTCGCGCTGGATCGTGCGCCGGGCTTTCTTGAGCAATCTGTCGAGTCGGACCATAAATCAGTCTCCTTACCTAAATCGAACCCCGCCCCTCGGTCATCAGGCCGCCCGCCCGATTCGCGACGTGAGCCTCCGCCAGCGCCAGCAGGATTGCCAGAACGAGAAAAATCCACCAGACCGGATACTGGTCGGGTGCCGTACCACGATCGGCCACTGATCCCCGATTGCGACTTGCCTGAACGTTCCGGATCGCCGACTCGAGTTCTCCCGCCGCAATCCGGTTCAGGCGAGATTCCGCCGGGACCGGGTTGACGGCAATCCAGTTGGTCGATTTCTCGCGGCGCAGCTGGTAGTAGCCGGGGAGGTTCAGCAGGACAAAATCGGAGTCGTCAGTGTCCAGTGCCCGAAGCCGGCGTCCATTTGGGTCCACGATATCCCAGCGTGACTCCTCCTGTCCATTGCGGAGCAGGGTCCACGACGAGGGTGAGAATACCTCTCCCACGTGGACCTGGGCCGGACGATTGCTCCACCCGGAACCGTAAAGGACCATTTCCTGCCAGAAGGGGAGGTAGGAGCTGCGCAGAGGGAAGTCCGACCAGACCCGGTTCAGCGAAGATGTGAAGAGCAGGACCTTCCCGCGACCAATGTCGCGCTCCAGCAGCGCCGGGCTTCCGGAAGTAAACGAGGCGAGGATCTGGCTGTCGGGACTTGCCTCGACGTCCCAGTAACCGTAGAACTGCGCCGACGAGAGAGCCGATGCCCCGGCCTGTTTGAAACCTTCGAAAATGGGGTTCTGTTCGGAGATCGTTCCAAGGGTCACGAACTGGCTTCCACCCGCAATCCCATAGTGTTTCGTAATCGGCTTCGCCGGCAGGAGATCGGATGCGGCGGCGGCATAGTTTTCGGGCCGAACGCCGGACCCGAGGGTGACGATGAGCCCTCCCCCGGCCGAGACGAATTGTTCGAGCCGGGCAGCGTCGGGAAGTGAAGGCAGGTCGCTGAGTACGACGACGGGCATCTTCGCGGGATCGAGGTCGGGCAGTACCGGAACGCGCTTGACCTGGAAGGGGAGGTTCTCACCTGATGCCATTGCCTGTCGAAAGAAGAGCGAATCGTCGGCTTCACGAGAATCATCGAGAAGCACGACCTCGAAGGGAGTTGCTTTCTCAATCGTGAAGTACCAGGTGTTGTCTGCTGGAAGATCGTCGCCGACGTCGAGACTGAGCTTGCCAAGTGCAACGCCGTCGGGGACTTCAAAAGGGGAAAAGGTGACCGTCGTCGATCCTCCTGGATCCACCGAGAATGACTTTCGTTCAACGAGTCGATCGGCCAGAAACAGCTGCAATTCGGCATCGGTTGTCGAGTCCGTTCCCGAGGAGGAAACTCGAGCAACGATGGAGTGCGGATACACCTGAGAGAAAATGTCGCGGTCGAGCCGGACCTCCTCGACGAAGAGGTTGCGGGAGTCTTCACCGACATCGCGGATTTCTACAGACACTCCGAGTGGGATCTGGACGTCATCCAGGGCGGCGTCAAGACCAGTCGCTTGCAGGTCGGACACGAAGATGATCCGCTTGTGGTCGTTGACCGAGTCGTCGAAGAGGCGGGCAGCGGCCTGCAATCCCGCGGCGAAGGTTGTTCCATCGTAAGATGGTTCCAGGGCAACCGGCACCTGGGCTCGGATCTCCTGGAGATTCCTTGTCCATGGCTGAAGGATCTCTGCCCGGCTGCCGAACCGCACCAGGGCGACCTCACTTTCGCCCGGAAGCCGGGCGATCTCGTCGGTGATGGCAGTGCGTGCCCGTTCGGTCACTCCGGGCCGGGACATGCTCAGCGAATCATCGATCAGCAGGACCACCGACTGCTGGGACTGACCCGGCACCCCGGCAAGAAACGTCCGATCAATCACGGGTTGGGTGAAAGCGGCCACCAGGGCGACCAGGATGAGGCAGCGAAGGGCGAGCAGGAGCCAGTGACGGATTCGGCGACGTCGAAACTCCTGGACCGGTATCCGGCGCAGGAACATCAACGAGGCAAATGGAATCGGGCGACGGACCTCCTTCCGCGTCAGGTGGAGAAACAAAGGCACGCCGACTGCAACCGCCGCCAGCCAGAAGAGAGGATTGAGAAACTGCATCTATATCCTCCTGCTCCTCGCCGAAAGGTAACGGTAGAGGGCCTGGTCGAGTGGCTCAGCGGTATTCATCAGTTCGTAATCGATCTGCGTGTTGCTGCACTCCCGGCGGAGAGCACGGATGTGATTTCGGACCTCCGACAGGTAGGCTTCCCGGGAATCCTCGGACGAGAAAGGCATTTGCAGGCCGGTTTCGAGATCTTCCAGCGTTGACGTCCCGGCGAGGGGCAGATCGAGTTCGAGCGGGTCGAAGATGTGGAAAAGCATGACGTCGTTGCCGCGGTGATGGAAGAACCGAAGTGCCTTGGCCAGCGTCTCCACCTCTTCATAGAAATCGCTGATCAATACCACCAGACTTCGCTTTCGGATCAGGTGGGAGAGTTCGGCAAGAACCCCGCTGATTCGGGTCCTCCCCTGGCATTCCATCGTCTCCAGGGTGTGCAGAATTCTCATCAGGTGTCCGTGCCGGCTGCGCGGCGGTGTGAAGCTGCGGATTTCCTGGTCGAAAGTGAGCAGTCCGACGGCATCACTCTGCCGAACCGAGAAGTAGGCCAATGAGGCCGCCAGAAATCGAGCGTAGTCGATCTTGGAGACACCCTCGGACGCAAACGTCATGCTGCGGCTCGAGTCGAGCAGGATATACACCTGGGTGTTGGTGTCTCCCTGGTATTTCTTGACGTAGAAACGGTCGCTGCGCCCGTAAACCTTCCAGTCCACCCGTCGGATGTCGTCGCCCGGTGAATATTCACGGTACTCGGCAAACTCGAGGCTGAAACCGTGGTAGGGCGAGCGGTGAAGACCGGCCAGAAAGCCCTCAACCACACTCTTGGCGATCAGCTGCAGGTTGCTGCTGCTGGCCAGAATCTTCGGATCAATGAAGCGGTTGGCGAGGGCTGTTGGTCGCATATCAACTCTTTAATCAGGAATTCAAAGGCCCGATGCGGGCGGCTGCACCGCCTTGAGAAGACGTTCGATAATAGTGTCGGTCTTGATGCTTTCGGATTCGGCATGGAAGTTCGTGAGCACCCGGTGCCGGAGGACCGGTTTGGCCAGGGCCCGAATGTCGTCATAGGAAACGTTGTAACGCCCGTGCATCAGCGCGCGGGCTTTTCCCCCGAGAACCAGGTACTGGGATGCCCTCAGGCTTGCCCCATAGCTCAGCCAGTCGGTGACGAAGTCGGGCGCTTCGGGTTTCGATGGACGGCTCGCCCGGACCAGGCTCACGGCGTATTGGGTGACCTCGTCCGATGCCGGGACCTGGCGGATCAGGGCCTGGTAGCGCACGATGTCTTCCCCGGATACGACCTGCTCTATGATCCCTCCAGCCTGGGCGGTGGTTCGCTTCACGACCTCGATCTCGTCCTTCTCGCTCAGATAGTCAATGACAATGTTGAGCATGAACCGGTCGAGCTGGGCTTCCGGCAGCGGGTAGGTTCCCTCCAGTTCAATCGGGTTCTGGGTGGCAAGCACAAAGAAGGGGGGATGCAGGGGGAACGTCTTGCCGCCGACAGTGACATGTTTCTCCTGCATCGCTTCGAGAAGGGCTGCCTGGGTCTTGGGCGGCGTGCGGTTGATCTCGTCGGCCAGGATCAGATTGGCGAACACGGGACCGGGAACGAACTCGAGGTGGCGCTTGCCGCTGGTCTTGTCTTCCTCGATGATCTCCGTTCCGGTGATGTCGGCCGGCATTAGATCGGGCGTGAACTGGATGCGCCGGAAAGAGAGCCCCAGGGTTTGGGAGATGGTGCGCACGAGCAGCGTCTTGGCCAGCCCGGGCAAGCCCGTTATCAGGCAGTGACCGCCGACGTAGATCGCGATCAGGACTTCCTCTATGACTTCGTCCTGGCCGACTATGACCTTTCTCAATTGTTCGCGGATCTGTTTCTGAGAATGGAGCAGTCCCTCAATTTCCTGGGAGAGCTGAATGCTCACGACTTGGTTCTCTGTTGCCATTGGTTTCTCCGGAGCACGCCCGCTTGGAACAGCCCTAATGGGTCAGTGCATAGAGGACGTAGTTGATTCCAAACTTGTATGCTTCATTCGACAGTTGGATCGGCGTGAAACTCTGATCCGACCATTCCCAGTAATCTCCGATGTCGTTGTTGAAGTTGGCGACGACCTGAAGCCGCCCGTTCTCGTCCGACATGCCGTAAAAAGTCGGCTTGCCGGGGACCGGGTAAGGCGATTCCAGGTCAAGGTTGGCTATGTCGTAAAAGCAGTGGAACACCGGGTGGTCGAGCGTGAGCACTTCAAGCTTGCGCTCCGGGAAGACCCGCTGCATGCAGGTGGAAAAGCTGTCCCACTCACCCGGAGCATCGCGAAAGTCGTCAAAGATGACAAAGCCGCCCCGCTGCAAGTACTCTCTCAAATTCTTGACTTCGGCGTCGGTGCAGTTCCAGTAACCTGGTTCGCTAACGTACAGGACCGGGAACTTCATGATGTCGGGATCGTCCAGGTCGAGAATGAGAAACGACTCGGGAGTTGTTTCGACGGTGGTCATTTCGGCCAGGATGTTGAGGAAATTTCGCTCCGCCCGAGGGTAATCATGGGCCCAGGGCGGCGTCCAGTTCCCCGCGTTCCACAAGCCCACACCACCGAAGCCGTTGTAGCGGATCCGGACGAAGTTGAAGACGTTTTCGTCGATCTGGGTACGTCGATCGGTGGCGTCCACTCCCGATAGGGGAGCGGCGGTCAAGCAGAAGAGCAGGATGAGCAGCAGGGAGTGACGTGGCTTCATTTTCGTGCAATCTCCAGTAGCAGTTTCTGTGCGTCCTCGAAAGTCGGCGCGATCTCAAGGGCCAGCAACACCTGGAGCCGGGCCTGTTCCCTCGATCCGGAACCGTAGAAGGCGCGGGCGAGTTGGTAGCGGGCACCGGCCTCGTCGGGAGGGTTCAGGGCCAAGAGCGTCTTGTATTCACGGACGGCCTTCGCATATGCGCCCTCCTCGTAATACAACTTGCCGAGTTCATCGTGGAGTTCGGCGGTAAAGGGATCCGCGTACATGGCCTGCTCGAGCACTTCGCGGGCCTCATCGTCCTGGTGATTTGCCAGCAGCAGCTTGACCAGTTGGAGCGCCGTATCGGCAAGGACCGGATGGCGATTCCACCACTCGGTCAGGACGCGCCTGGCCGATGCCGTGTCACCCAGTTTCAAATAGGCCCTGGAGAGGAGATCGTAGGGTCCGCCTGCCTCGACGGCGTCGGGGAAAGCCGTGCGGGCCTTCTCCAGAAACTCGACCCCCTCGCCGGGCTTGCCTTCGTCGACCAGCGTGGATCCGAGCGCCAGATTCAAAAAGAAATTGTCCGGGTTCTGTGCCAGGGCTTGCCGGAATCCTTCCTCGCTCTGGTCCTGGACCTTCTCGGTCTTCAACGTTTCTGCGAGCGGAGCCAGGCGGGTTTGCAGTTCTTCATTGAAGCGCCGATCCATCTCTCCTGTCGTGATGCCGAGAACTTCCTTGAATACCTCGTCATCCGTCTTCCCGGTTCCGTAGGCCTCGAGCATGGCACGGATCTTGTCCATCCCAAAGTCGTGTTCCATCAGTTCACAGATCCAGCCGGCCTGGAAGTAGCTGTTGGTAATCTGTTCGGGGCCGTCCGGATGGACGAAACCCTGATTGAGATCGGCGATGGGGAGTAGTTTGCCTGCTTCCCAGGCCCGCACGAAGTGCACCGAAACGGGATCACCCCAACCGGGTCCGCCCCGTCGCTCCTCCATCATGGAGAGCCCTTCCGTGAACCATCGCGGAACTCGATCCCGGCTCAGGGACAGGGTGACAACGTGGGCCATTTCGTGCCAGAGGGTCGATCCCCAGTGGAACTCCCCTTTAGGACGGGCGGTCGGCGAGTCCATCGCCACGACCCTGCCGAAGGTGGCTCCCAAGGCACCGAGGCCGGGAAGACCCAGGGTCCGGACGGCGAAATCCTCGTGGTCCGGATACATTTCGAACACCACCCGGTGATCGACCTGGTGCCCAAAGCGCGTTTCGAGCGCGGACAGGCTGCGTTCCAAGAGGTCCTCGACGTACGGTTCGAGAACGTCGGCTTCCTTTTCGTTGAGCTTGAGCGAAAAGTGGTCGGTCTCGAGGCGGCGGAAGTTGGCGAAACTGTCGACCAGACGCAACGTGTTGACGGTCCAGATGTTGTAGGGGTCGTTTTCGTAGGCGCGCTCCAGATCGGCGACGCCGGACTCCTCCTCGCCCATCCGGAGGCGGTTGATCCCCCGCGAGGCCAGGGCCGTCCAGCGGTCGGGCTCGAGTTCGAGAGCCCGGGAGTAGTTGGCCACGGAGTCGTCCAGTCTGCGCCGAAGGACACAGAGGTCTCCAAGCAGTTCGAACAGTTTGCCGTCACGTGGGTTAATCTTCTCCAACTCCTCCAGCTTTTTCTGGAAGATGCGGGTTTCTTCTGAAAAGTAGGCTGCCGCAGCCGAAATCTCCATCAGCCCGAGGTGGTCCGGCACCGCCGAGAGACCGTCTTCTATGATTCCCCCGGCCTTTTCGGCATCCTCGTCCTGGAGTGCCAGGTATGCCTTGTAGACGGCTATTTCGGGATTCTTCGGGTCAGCCTCTTCCGCCTTCGACAGAGCTTCGGCGGAACCTGGCGCGGACTGTTCCTTGAGGGCCTGGGCCAGACCAAGGTAGAGATCGGAGACGTTCCACCGGCGACCAGGCTCCTCCGCCGGATCCACCTTGAGGCCGTCCTCGAAAATCGACTGGGCTTCCGAAGGGTTGAATTTCTCCAGGTAGAGATTGCCCCAGTCAACGTAGAGAGATTGACCAGCGCCGGGTAGTTCGGAAGCCCGCAGGAAGATCTTGTTCGCTTCCTCCCACTTCTGAAGGTGCCAGGCCGCGAAGGCGGCATGCCCCATGAGAGCAGGATCCTGGATCGCCCCTGCACGATAGCGCTGCAGGAGGCCTTCGGCAACTGCGCGAGCGTCCTCAAGATTGCCTCTTCGTTCCAGCAACTCGATCCCCAGCCGCCGGGCCAGGATGTCTCCGGCTTGGAGTGGCGGCTGGCGTTCTCCCGCCTGGCGGCTGGACCGGATTCCCAGGCTCTCCTCGGCCTGCTTCCATTTCCCGGTCTTCATCAGGTGGAGAACGTCAATCCCCGATGCCTGTCCGAAAGCCGGAACGACACCGGCCAGGAGAAGGGCAAGGGCGATCACTACATGTCTGGCCCGGTTACGCATCACTGTCCGCCCTCCAGCTTTCGGATCCGGTCATTGACCTCTGCCAGTTCAAGGAGCAACCGTTCCAGTTCCTTGTAGTAGTCGGCTGACGGCAGTTCGGTTTTCCGCAGTTTCAGATCTTCGATTTCCCGCTCGAGCCGGATTCGGTCGGGCGCCAGTTGCTGGGCCTCGAGGGTCCGGTACGCCTGCTCGGGAGGGCTCGAAAGATAAGCCACGGAAGCGAGTCCTTTACCGTCGGCCCCGTCATCGAGGATGGGGTGCTCGGTCTGGAGCCTGCCTTTGCTCTCATACCACTCCTTGACAGCCGCGTCGCTGAAGGCGAAGGCTTCGCTGATCGAAACACGACCGTCCTTGTTGCGGTCGGCCTCGGCGGAGTGGGCCGCCTCGACGAAAAACGACATGAAAAGAGGAGCATGGCGTTCACGAGCACTTTGCGTGGCGGTCACAATGACGCGATTCTCTCCGGCCAGTTTCTCATCCAGCACGCCGCTGCTGCTGGTCGCCAGAATCACGAACGTGCGTCGATTCCCAAAGGAATCAAGCGCTCCCTTCAGGTCATCTCCGGTCAGATCGGGGCCCTTGATGTTGAACTTGTACTGCCGTCCGTCGTAGCTGGCATGCCCGATGAGAAACAGCCAGATCGAACTGTCTTCGGACTGGGACCGCAACGCTCCGAGTTCCCTGAGTACCTGATCCCGCCCGACCTTGCTTCCGTCGAGAAGGACCGTTCCGGGAGAAATCTGCTTCCGGCAAATGGCTTCGGTTGCGTCGCCCCAGGACCGGAAGTTCTCTTCGTATTCCGGAACCCCGCCCAGTCCCGTGACGATGAGACAGGCAGCCTGGGACTCGTCGTAGCCAGATGCCTGGAGCGGGTTCGCCAGGCCCAGGGTCAGCGTCCCGAACAGCAGGGCCAGGTATGCCAGGCACCGGGAGACGGTTCGGGGCCTCCCCGTGCTTTGGGTGGTGGCTTGATCCGGTGCATTGTCCGCCTGGCAAATTCTCATGAGTCCTAGATCCATCCCCGCCGCCGTCGAATCATCCACTCTGTCGAAAGAAGACCGAGAAGAAGGAGGAAATTTACCGGCATGTTCCACAGGTCCAACACTTCGACAGAGGTGGTTTCTCCGCCGGTGTAAACCACTTCGTCGGGCAGGCGGTCGATGTCGGCCAGCGTGTAGTAGCGGCCTCCAGTCGAACTGGAAATACCGCGCAGAAAGTCTTCCTTTTGAGTGCTGTCGAAATACTCGCGCCATCCCGACTCGCACTCGAAATAGACCGAGTCCGTCCCGAGTTCGACCGGCTCAGCAGCGCCTTTCCGAGCTTGCCAGGCAGTGGCATCGAGCCGGAAGAGCCCGTTTTCAGAAGGGGTGATGGTTGCCTCGTAAACTCCGTTCTCGGAAGGGCTCCATTCCAGCGGCACCACGCGTGGCTCGCCTGCCGGAGGAGTGATTTTGACTTCAACCCGGGCATCGTTGAGGCGGTTGAACGAGTCATCATTGATCTCGGCCCGGATTTTCACTGGTTCGTTCTGAGAGTAGACCTGGCGCTCGACCTCGACCGAAACCGGGTCCCTGGCCGAACTGACGAGCCACCGGAGGACCTGCTGCCAGAAGGTCTCGTGGCTCTGGTCTTCGTGATCTCGAAGCATCTGCCAGCGCCAACTGCTTCCGCTGAGAAATGCCAGGCCAAGCCCCCTGCCGTATCGGTGGGAGACCAACAGTGGGGACTTCACGTCGTTGTCCGGTGAAGCGGCCTGCATCAGCAGCGTTGCGCCCGGCTTCAGTCCCGAAACCAGGTTGCGGTCGATCAGTGGGGGCATGTCCTTCCAGAGAGCCGTACTTTCCTGTTCAGAAGGGGCGATCTGGAGGGCGGGATGATTGCGCCCGAAGGCGGTCAGTTCAACCGTGGAATCGGCCCGCAGGTAGTCGATCTCGCCACTCCGCCGGTTGCCTTCCTTTTCAAGCCAGACCGGCAGCACCTCCTCGACGGGAGTGTTTTGATAGCCACCCGCTGAGAGAGTTGAACCGCCTCCAAGCATGAGCAGGCCACCGCCCCGGAGGCTCACAAAGTCGCGGATGGTCTCCATCTGCGGGTATGTGAAAAACGCCGACTCGACGTCCCCGATGACGAGCCCCTTGTACTGAAACAGCTTGCTGCGGGAACTTGGGAAACCTGATGCGAGAGTCGATTCCTCTTCGATACCTTGCCGGTAAAACTTGTTGATGGCGGTCCGAAGCAGAGACTCGAGGCGGATCGACTTGTCTCCCGAAAGGGCCTGCCGGAGAAACTTGTACTCCCAACGTGGACGACCCTCGACGAGGAGGACCCTGGTGTTCGATGACCGGACTTCGAGCAGAACACGGCGGGAATTGTTCTCTTCGACTTCCTCCCCGGGCAGCCGGTCCACCGAGACGTCGAGGAGCTTCACTCCTTCAAATCGTGGGGACACCCGGAACTCAACGGTCGTCACTTGGGATTCCCGGGAGAGTGTGACGGTTCTCGAGTCGAGCAGGGTGGAACCGTCCCTGACCGAAAGTTGCACTTCAGAACCTTCGAATCCGGGGTGCCGAATGGTTGCCCGGCCGAGGACGACCGATCCGGGCAGGGTTCGTTTGGGCAGGCTGACGTCCGCCAGTTCCAGGTCCCGCCGCAGCTTTGTCGGGCCGATTCCAACGGTGTTGATTGGAATCTTGCGTGCCGAGTACTCGCCGACGACCGACTGGAGGTCGCGGAAGCTGTTGTCGGCGCCGTCACTCACCAGGACTACCCCTGCGAGAGGCAGGTTGCGGGTTTCGTTGAGCAGTTCCCGCAAGGCCCCCGACAGGTTGGTTTGGTCGCCCGACCAGTTCAGTTCCTCGGGGTTCTCGAGGCGCTGAGTGGCCCGATCGAAACGCAACCACCTCAGCTGGAAGTCTTTGCTGAGGTTCGACGCGAGACTGCCGTTCGGGTCGGCCAGCACCGAAACTCCCTCCGAACGGGGGGAACCTTCCGTTCCCAGGCCCATGCTGCGGGAATTGTCGATCAGGAATGCCAGAATCCCGGTTTGAGGAGTCATCCGGGACAGCGTAAGGGTCGGCCGCATCAGCAGGAGGAGGAGTAACAGGCAAACGGAAAGTCGAATCGCAAACAAAATCCACCCCTGCCGGTATCGGGTGAGCAGTCGCACGGAAAGCCAGGCGAGCAGGGCAGCTACGAGCACCAAACCCGTGAGGAGAATCCAGGGGTTCGCCGGGGGTGCAAAGCCAAGTTTTCCCTCCCCGAAGACGAACGGGCGATACTTGAATAAGTAAGTGAACAGAGTCTCCATTTGATCCTGGTGACCACATTCATCCCCGTGGAATAAAGCGGTCCAGTTCGCAACCTTCAAACCATCATATCAACAACTGGCGTTCATCAGGTGAGATCGCAGGCCGGGGCAAGTTCGGTCCGGAACTCTGCGTTTCGTGGAAATGTGATCTTTTGACAAATTTCGGGCCTGCCCTTACCATGGGAACTCCGGTTTCTCGTTTTCACGACCGGGAGGATTCATGTCATTCAAAGTCGGGGACAAAATTATTTATCCCAACCAGGGTGTAGGCGTAATCGAGTCCGTAGCCACCAAAAAAATCGCCGGGCAATCGGAAGAGTTCTACATGGTGCGCCTTGCGGCCAATGATTCGACGGTAATGGTCCCAGTTTCCAATGCCGACAACGTCGGGATGCGGACGCTGAGCGACAAGGGGACTGTAGGTCAACTCTTTGAAATTCTCGAGAGTGACTTCAAGGAACCCGATCCGGATTGGAAAACCCGCTACAAGTTGAACCTTGAGAAAATGAACTCGGGGGAGATTTGCGAGGTCGCCAAGGTGTTGCGCAATCTCTATTTCCTGAGCTTTCGCAAGAGCTTGTCCTTTCGCGAGAAGCGCATGTTCGATCGGGCCCGGAACCTGATCATCGCGGAAATTGCCACCGTAAAGGGACAGGACTTCGATGACGCAGAAAAGGAAGTACTGGCCATTCTGGATCAGACCTATCAACGCACCTCGGTCCCGACCCCGACCGAAGTGGCTGCCGAATAAACATTTGCGATCTTTGTTTTTCGATTTGTGATTTGGTGGCGGGTTGGGATCGTTCTCGAATCAATTCGGTGTACTATTCGGCGAACGTGGGATTGCCGTGTTCGCTTCAGTTGGTTTTGGCTGCGACTTGGAGCGCGCGCGCGACCTTCTCGATGGTTTCCTCGACGATTTCGGGGGTGTGGGCTGTGGAGACGAAGCACGCCTCGTACTGGGACGGCGCCAGGTAGACGCCGTTCTCCAGGAGGCAGTTGAAGAACTTGCCGAATCGCTTCGTATCTGAAGTCTGAACGCCCGCAAAATCGTGGATTTCCCGCTCGTTGAAGAAAACCGTGAACATCGAGCCACAGCGGTGGATCTGGACCGGGATTCCTGCCGACCGTGCTGCCGCCTCGATTCCTTCGCATAGTTGGCGCGTCCGTTCCTCCAACAGTTCGTAAGGAGGATTCGTCGCCAGCAGATTCAGGGTCGTAATCCCGGCGCTTACGGCGATCGGATTTCCGGAGAGGGTACCTGCCTGGTAGACGGGGCCCTCCGGGGCGATTTGGCCCATCAGGTCAGCTCGACCGCCGAACGCTCCCATGGGGAGCCCCCCTCCGACGATTTTGCCAAGGCAGGTGAGGTGCGGCAGCAGACCGAACCGTTCCTGGGCGCCTCCGGCGGCCAGGCGGAAACCCGTCATGACTTCGTCGAAGATAGCCAGGGCTCCGTGCTGTTCGCAAAGGTCGATCAGTCCCTGCAAGTACTCTCGCGGAGGGACGATGACGCCCATATTTCCGGAGACCGGCTCGCAGATGACCGCCGCAATTCGGTCAGCATGATCTCGAAAAGTCTTCTCCACAAGTTCGAGGTCGTTGTAGGGCAGGCTGATGGTCTGTTCGGCGAACGAATCAGGGACGCCTGGAGTTCCGGGAATGCCGAAGGTGGCAACCCCCGAACCTGCCTTGACCAGGAAGCTGTCGGCGTGGCCGTGGTAGCAGCCGTCGAACTTGATCACCAGTGGCCGCCGGGTAACGCCGCGGGCGAGCCGGAGGGCACTCATGGTGGCCTCGGTCCCTGAATTCACCAGGCGGACCTTCTCCACCGAGGGGACCATGGCACAAATGCGCTCCGCCAGTTCGATCTCAAGTTCGGTCGGTGCCCCGAAACTCGTTCCGCGGGTGGCCGCCTGTTGAACTGCTTCCACCACTTCCGGATGGGCGTGACCGAGAATCATGGGCCCCCAAGACCCTACGTAGTCGATGTAGCGGTTGCCGTCCACGTCCGTAACAAAGCAGCCCTCAGCGGAAGCAATAAAGCGCGGCGTACCTCCGACTGCTCTGAAAGCCCGAACCGGACTGTTGACTCCCCCGGGGATCGACTTCTGGGCGCGATCGAATAGCGACTCACTCTTGCTGATGGACATGATTCACCTTGAACGATGGAGTGAAAAAAGAGGCTAATGGCGGAGGAGGGACTTGAACCCCCGACTCGGCGGATATGAGCCGCCTGCTCTGACCAACTGAGCTACTCCGCCCCATGAAAACGAACATCTTAGCCTATTTGTTTATGCTTGTCGATGAAAGGGAGCCCGCCTTGCGGGCTCCTTCAGGGAGTGCCGGCCGGGTGAGGATTTCGGGGCCGGCATGACAATCCGCATTCCGGGCCTGCAGAGTGTCAATCCGTGCGGTGAAAGCCGCAAAGAGCGGCTCCATCCGGATGGCGTAACCGGATTCATTCGATTCGCTGTATAGTGAGGGCGGCAAGCATGAAGTTGCGGTCCGGAAGCCTTCACGAGATTGAGAAAGCGGTGCTTTCGAGCCGGCTGATTCCACCGGGAAGCAGGGTTGTTGTAGGGTGTTCGGGAGGCGCCGACTCGCTCGCTCTCCTGTCCGTCCTCTGGGAACTGCACGGTGAACTGGAGGTTGAGGTAACGGCGGCTCACGCCAACCACCAGTTGAGAGGGGCGGAGAGCGAAGCCGACGAGGCCCATGTGCGTCAATTCTGTGCCGACAAGGGGATTGAGTTCGAACGGGTCGACCTCGAACTCAACGGCCGGCACGAAACCGGAAACCTGGAGAACCGGGCGCGTATTGCCCGCTATGACTTCCTGGCTCGAACCGCGCGAATTTACAGCGGTCTTGTCTTGACGGGACACACACTGGACGATCAGGCGGAAACGTTCCTAATGAAGCTGATTCGCGGAGCCGGCCCCGGGGGACTGTCGGGGATCGCCAAGAGGCGCTTTCACCCGGACCCTGTGAGCGGGGAGGCGGTTCTCGTTCTGCGTCCTTTCCTGGCCGTGTCCAGGAGTCAGATCGAGGATTATCTGAACGAACGAAGCATCCCGTACCGTACCGACAGAAGCAACCTCGATCCGACGTTCGACCGGAACTGGGTTCGGCGGGAACTGATGCCGCTCCTGGAAGAGCGCCTCAATCCACAGGTTCGACGGACCCTGGGGAGGACAGCCCGCCTGATGGGAGAAATCGAACACCACCTGGAGTCCGAGGCACGGAAGTTCCTGAGCGGAGCAAGTCTTTCCGCGGGGACCGGTGAGATATCAATTCCCGGCTTGATGGAGCTTGATCCTCCGCTTCGCAAGGTCGCAATCCGGTTGGCAATCGACGCGGTAAAGGGAAACCTCACCGATCTTTCGCAAGGTCACGTGGAAGCGGTCCTCGATTTGGCGAGTGGTACGAGCGGCCGTAGGGTAAGCTTGCCGGGAGGGTATGTTGCCGTCCGCGAGTTCGACCGGCTGCGACTGGGGGGGGTAACAACCGTTGAACCGGTTTGCGTAGAATTCGACGCCCCGGGCGATGTTGTTCTCCCGACACTGGGCAAGTCTGTGCGGATCGAGTCCGCTGAGGGAAAAGAGGGCACGATATGGATGCCTTCGAGAAGGGTTCGGGTGCGCACTCGGCGCCCTGGCGACCGGTTCCGGGTCCATCCCGGGGCCCCCTTGAAAAAGCTGAAGAAACTGTTTCTGGAGCGTCGAGTACCGATCTCCGAGCGTGAACGGCTGTTGGTTTTCGAATGTAACGGAAGGATCGTCTGGATCGAGGGTTTTCCGTACCCTGCGGAGGGGGGGGCAGAGAGGGACGGAGCAGGGTGGTTCCGGGTAACAGTCGAAACTTTTTATCAACAATGATCTTCTAATAGATAGCCGGATCAGGGGTTCTCGATATCAGTCCGGCGCTCAATAAGATGGAGAACCCTGCAAGCATCGCCTATAATGATTGTAAAGGAACCGTGGAGGCTCCATATTGAATACAACAGCTAAGAACGTTTTCCTCTGGATCGTCATTGTTGTCGCGGTAGTTGTTCTGTGGAATTTCCTGAACAGCTTCAAGAGCGCCAACGTGGAGGAAATCACTTACTCGGAGTTCAATCAGCTCGTCCAGAATGACTCGTTGAGGAGTGCGCGCACAAATCCGATCGTCATTACCGGCAACCAGATTGAGGGAACCTTCGAGGAGTCCGGCAACGACCGCAAGTTCGAAGTCCTCATCCCCGCCGGGGCCGAGCAGGACATTGCCAACCTTCTGATCGAGAAGGGGATGGCGGTTGAGATTCGGAAAGACGACCAGGGCGGCTGGATTTACATGTTACTGACTTCCTGGTTTCCCATCATCCTGTTCGTGGCGTTCTGGATATTTTTGATGCGCCAGATGCAGAGTGGGGGAAATAAGGCGCTGTCGTTCGGCAAGAGCCGGGCTCGGCTCTCGACCAACCAGCAGAAGAAGGTCACGTTCAAAGATGTTGCCGGCATCGAGGAGGCCAAGGAGGAACTCCAGGAAATAGTGGAGTTCCTCAAGGAGCCGCAGAAGTTTCAGAAGTTGGGCGGCCGAATTCCCAAGGGTGTCCTCCTGATGGGCCCACCGGGCACCGGGAAGACCCTGTTGGCCCGGGCCATTGCCGGAGAGGCCAACGTGCCTTTCTTCAGCATCAGCGGATCGGACTTTGTCGAAATGTTCGTCGGAGTCGGAGCCAGCCGGGTCCGGGATCTATTCGAACAGGGCAAAAAGAATGCACCCTGCATCATCTTCATTGATGAGATCGACGCGGTGGGCCGTCACCGTGGAGCCGGCCTGGGCGGCGGTCATGACGAGCGCGAGCAGACGCTGAACCAGTTGCTGGTTGAAATGGATGGGTTTGAGTCAAATGAAGGCGTGATCCTTATTGCTGCAACCAACCGTCCCGACGTACTCGATCCGGCTCTTCTGAGGCCAGGTCGTTTCGATCGCCAGGTAATCGTTTCCCTGCCCGACATTAAGGGGCGCGAGGGTATTCTCAGGGTACACGTGCGCAAGATTCCGCTTTCCGACAATGTTGATGTTTCGGTGCTGGCGCGGGGCACACCCGGATTCTCGGGAGCCCAGCTGGCCAACATGGTCAACGAAGCCGCCCTGATTGCGGCTCGCCGGGAGCGCAAGGCCGTCTCGATGGCCGACTTCGAGGAAGCCAAGGACAAGGTGCTGATGGGCAAGGAGCGCCGGTCCATGGTGATGAACGAAAAAGAGAAACGGAACACCGCGTATCACGAGGCGGGTCATGCCCTGGTGGCTTACCTGCTTCCCGAGTCCGATCCTCTGCACAAAGTGACGATCATTCCGCGCGGACGGGCCCTTGGGGTCACCATGCAGCTTCCCGAAGAGGACAAGTACAACTACACCCGGGAGTACATGGAGGCGAACGTTACCATTCTTCTGGCTGGAAGAATCGCCGAAGAGATGTTTCTCGACAGCATGACGACCGGGGCCTCGAACGACCTCGAGCGGGTGACCGAGTTGGCTCGTCGGATGGTCTGCGAGTGGGGCATGAGCCCCGAACTGGGCCCGCTGACTTTCGGCAAGCGGGAAGAGCAGATCTTCCTGGGGCGGGAAATTTCACGTCACCAGGATTACTCGGAGAGTACCGCGATCAAGATCGACGACGAAGTCAAGCGGTTCGTTCTCAAGGGTTACGAGCGGGCCAAGTCGATCCTGGAGCAAAACCGGGAGCGGCTGAAACGGCTCGCCGAAGCGCTGCTCGAGTACGAATCGCTGGAATTCGGAGAGATAGACCAGCTCATGAAGGGTCAGGAAATCCGGCAGGATAACGGCACTCCGGAGGAGACTACCGACCAGGGTTCGAAGCCGGGAGTAGAAGTTTCGTCCGAAGAGAAGATTCCGCCGCTGGTGAAGCCGAACGAACGTCCGGCGACTGCCTAGCCGAGGTGACTGAGACCCTGGGTCCGGGCAGATCCGAGGGGGTAGATGAGTCGTCGGTCTTTTGTCTTTCGTGCCCGGGACAAGGAACTGGCTCTTGGCCGTCGTACCTGTCTGATGGGCATCGTAAACGTCACCCCCGATTCGTTTTCCGACGGGGGGCACTTTGAAGTGCCTGCGGTCGCGGTCGCACACGGTCTTCGGTTGCTCGAGGAAGGTGCCGACATTCTCGATATCGGCGGGGAGTCGAGTCGTCCTGGAGCGGACCCGATCTCGGAGCAGGAAGAAATCGATCGTGTGGTGCCGGTCATCGAGCGGATTCGTCTCGAAACCAGACTGCCGATTTCGGTGGATACCTGGAAGTCGGGAGTTGCCCGGGCCGCTATCCGGGCTGGGGCTGACATCGTCAACGACATCAGCAGCCTCCGGTTCGACCCGGAAATGGGCGGCGTGGCGAGGCGGGAGAAAGCCGGCCTGGTGCTCATGCACATGCGGGGTACGCCTGCCACGATGCAGACCCTGCCTCCGTCAGAAGACATCATTGCAGAGGTCGTGGAAGGGTCCCGTGCGGCAGTGTCCGAGGCGTTCAAATGGGGGATACTGCGTGATAGAATCTTGCTCGACCCCGGGATTGGCTTTGGCAAGACAGCGCAGGACAATCTGGTTCTGCTGAATCGCTTGTCCTTTTTGGACGAATTTGATCTGCCTGTCCTGGTTGGTCCGTCGAGGAAGAGCTTTCTTGGCACGATCCTGAACCGGCCGGTTCAGGATCGTGCGATGGGTACGGCGGCGGCCTGCTCCGCCGCCATCTTGAGAGGCGCACACGTCTTGCGCGTTCACGATGTCGGCCCGGTAAGACAGATTTCCGATGTAGTGGACGCGATTCTCGCGGAACAGTTCGAACCGTAGTCAATGCAAGAATTAATCGCGGCGTTTTCGAGGCTTGGTGTCCGGGATGTCTTTGAGATCGTCCTGGTTGCGGCCCTCATCTACCAGTTTCTCCTCCTCATCAAGGGAACCCGCGGATCGCAGATGACCGTGGGGATCACTGCGGTTGCCCTGATCTATTACCTGGCCCGTTTCTTCGAGTTCCGCACGATCGAGTGGATCCTGGCGAACTTCTTCACGTACTTCGTGTTTGCGTTGATTGTCATTTTCCAATCCGAGATCAGGAGGGGGTTGGCCAAGCTTGGTCGCGGCAAGTTTTTCTCGCGGATCGGCCGCAACAAGGACCGGAGCATCTTTGACGAGATCGTGCTGGCTGCGACGACCCTGTCCGCCCAGAAGATTGGTGGGCTGATCGTAATCGAGAGGGAAATCGGGCTGCGCAATTACGTCGAAAGTGGCATCAAACTGGATGCATACATGACCTACGACCTGCTCGTAACCATCTTCATCCCGAGCAGTTCGCTTCACGACGGGTCCGTGATCATACAGGGCAACCGGATCAGTGCTGCCGGCTGTTTCCTGCCGCTTACCCTGGATCCCTACCTCAGTAAGGAATTGGGCACGCGGCACCGGGCCGCAATCGGCATCACGGAAGAGACCGATGCTGTTGCAGTGGTCGTTTCGGAAGAGACCGGTACCATTTCGGCTGTGGTCGAGGGTGAGTTGACGAGAGGTCTTGACGGACCCCGGCTCCTGGAGTATTTGAACGCGGTGATGGAGGGATCGAAGGCTGCGAGAACCCGGGCGTCCTCTTCGGAGCCCCGTGGTCAGAGAGGTGCGCCGGTATGAACCTGCGTTACCTGCGAAGCCTGGTTTTGGACAACATCACCCTCAAGGTGATTGCGTTTCTGCTGGCATTCCTGCTTTGGGTCCAGATTGCCGGCCAGCAGCGGGTTCAGCGGTCGGTGGCAGTGCCGGTCGAGTTCATTAACATGCCGGTGGGGCTGGAAATCACAAACGACTATCCTCGCGAAGTCAACGTCGTGATATCCCGTCCCAGTTCATTGCGGATGGATGAGCGGCAGCTGGCGGCGGTCATCGACCTCAGTTCGGCCGAACCTGGATCGTCGGTGGTTCCGATCACGGAGCGCAACATTCGTAACGTCCCGAGTAGAGTCCAGATCGAAGGAATTGAGCAGCGAAGAATCCGGCTCGAGTTCGAGCGCATTCGTCGCAAGACGGTTCGTGTGCAGCCGGAGGTCGTGGGACAGCCCGCGGAGGGCTACCAGGTTCGGGAAGTCCGTGTTATCCCCAGCGAGGTTCTGGTCAGCGGCCCGGAATCGAAATTGGAGCGCATCACCACCGCTGCCACGGAGCCGATCGATGTCAGTGGTCGATCCCAGGGGTTCCGGCAAAAGGTGTACCTCGATCTTGAGGATCCCCGCCTCCAGATCCAGAATGCCTCATCAGTGGACGTTTTTGTCATGATCGAAGAGCAGCGGCGGAACATTTCGGCCAAGCTTCCGGTCCGCCTCCTTCCCGAAGGGACGCGAGCCAAGACCTCGCTGCGGAGCGCCGAGGCAGTGTTCTCGGTGCCGATCTCCAACACGACCAAAGTCGAAATGCGTGGTTTTTACGCTTACGCCACGGTCCCAAGTGAGGACATGGAAGAGGCGGTGGAATTGCCTCTGAGTGTCGCAATCCCGGAGGAGTACCAGAGCCTGCTTCGGGTAGAGTCCGTAGATCCCCCGAGAGTGAAAATCAGCTATCCGGCCAACCGCTGATTCCAGGGAAGGACACAATGAAACTGGGGCGAGACAAAGTGAAATCGGGTGCAGAACTGGTCGAAATCCGCCGACGGTTGACGGATGCTGGACAGAAAGTGGTGTTTACGAACGGCTGTTTCGACATCCTCCACGTCGGACACCTTCGCTACCTGGAGGCGGCCCGGCATTTGGGTGATATTCTTATAGTCGCGGTGAACTCCGACGCATCGGTGCGGGGCATCAAAGGTGACGAGCGCCCGATTATCGGAGAGCGTGACCGCGTAGAGATGGTTGCGGGGCTCCACTGTGTTGATTATGCGATCCTGTTTAGTGAAGAAACGCCCTTCCAGATCATAGAACGACTGCAGCCCGATGTGCTGGCCAAAGGCGGAGACTGGCCCAAGGAGCAAATCGTGGGACGGGACATAGTCGAACGTCGGGGCGGTCAAGTGGTGACAATCGAATTTGAGCGAGGCTATTCCACCAGCGGCATCATCGGCAGGATCCGGCAAGGCAGCCGAGTGGTCTGAGATTCGCAAGTCTCAGGAACTCGGCCAGGCTATCTCCCGAAAACTCGCCGAATCCAGGTCGCTGGAAGGTCTTTCCCAGGCCGATGCGGCCTTCGTTTTTTCCTTTTACTTCCTGAAGCACCGGAGTCCCCTGGTTTGGGTGACAACCGAGAACCAGTCCGCCGAAGAACTTGCACTTGACCTTGCGTTCTTTCTTCCCGAGGAGCGCCGCCGGGATGTGCTGGTACTCCCGGGGCCTGAGGTTGACCCGTACCGGGGCCTCTCTCCGCATCCGGATATAGCGACTCGTCGCGCCGTGGCGCTGGCCAGGCTCTCGGCCGGGTTCAACGGGATTCTGGTGGTCCCGATAACCGCCCTGATGATGCGGGCCGTTACTCCCGAGCAGTTCCGGAGTCGGTGCGTGACACTTTCAATCGGAGACGCGATCTCCCGTGATGGTTTGATCCTCACTCTGAGATCGATCGGCTATCTCCGGGAGGATCCTGTCAGCGAAGTGGGGGAATTCTCGTTTCGAGGCGGGATTGTGGATGTTTACTCCCCGTCCTACGACACGCCGGTTCGGGTCGAGTTTTTCGGAGATGAGGTGGAGTCGATCCGGAAATTCGATCCTGCCACGCAGCGTTCGGTAGGCCTGATCCGGGACTGCGAAATCGTTCCCATGCGAGAGATGTGCCCTTCTCGAGAGCAGGTTGAGGAGTGGCATAGGACGGCCCCGGAACACTGGAACGAGGTCCGGTTTGCCGAACAGCTTTCCGATCTGCGGCAGTTCACCGAGAACGGCGAACTCTTCAACGGTTTCGAGTTCCTTTTCCCCCTGGTCAGTCCGCTGACAAGCGGGATCCTGGACTTCCTGCATTCGGACAGCGGAGTACCCCGGCTGATTCTGAATGAGCCTGATGAGCTGGAGTCCATCGTGAAGCAGGTCTGGACCAAAGCCCAGGAGAGTCACCAGGACTGTGACCTGGAGGGGACGCTGTCACTTCCTCCTGAGACGTTCTATTTCAGTGTCGGAGAGTTGAAGCAGATGCTCGATCCGCTTCGGCCGTTCCAGGTTGAGAAGCTGGCAACTCATGGCCGCGAAACGGAGAGGTTCGATTTCCGACCTCTCTTGCCGTTCAAGGGGAAGGTCCAGGAAGTTCTCGACGAGGTAGAGCGGGCCCGTCTCTCGGGTCGCCAGGTTGTCTTCGTGATGCGGAGCAAGGGGATGATGGAGCGGCTTGCGGAAATCTTCCGCGAGTATGAAATCGGAATTGCCCAGGTCCCCCGCGGATTTCATGCCAGCCTGGCTCACCCGGTCGCGGTGACGACGGGGCGGCTCGTCGCCGGCTTTTCGAGTCATGCACTCGGTTTGCAGGTGATCACCGAGCCGGAAGTTTTCGGCAAGACCGAGGAGTCTCGCAGGACCGACGGACCGCGGTTCGCCGACCAGATGGGCGCTTTTATTTCCGACTTTCGTGATCTCCATGACGGTGATTTCGTTGTCCATCTCGATCATGGGATCGGCGCGTTCCGGGGCTTGAAGCAGATCGGAGTTGGGGCGCAGACCGGCGAGTTCGTCATTCTCGAGTATGCCGGCGGCGGGCGCCTCTACGTACCGGTTGATCGACTCGATCTGATCCAGAAGTACTCATCCGCCGGAGGGGCGAAGCCCCAGGTTGACCGTCTTGGGGGTACTTCCTGGAAGAAAACCAAGGCCAGGATCAAGAAGTCGATGCAGGACCTGGCCGAGGACCTGTTGAAGCTGTACGCCAAGAGGGAAGTCTCGGAAGGCCATGCCTATGCGCCCGACGACGAGCTCGTCCGTGAATTCGAGGCCGCCTTTGAGTACCAGGAAACTCCCGACCAGGCGACCGCTATCGCGTCCTGTAAGAAGGACATGGAGTCGAGTCGGCCGATGGATCGGCTCATCTGTGGTGATGTCGGCTACGGGAAGACGGAGGTCGCCATGCGGGCTGCGCTCAAGGCGGTCAACGACGGCAAGCAGGTGGCCGTTCTGACCCCTACAACCGTGCTTGCATTTCAGCACTTCGCCACCTTTCGGGACCGATTCAAGGGTTTCCCTGTGCGAATTGAGATGTTGAGTCGATTTCTGGGACGTCAGGAGCAGAAAGAAGTCGCGGAGAAGGTGGAACTCGGGATGGCGGACATCCTGATTGGCACTCACCGGCTTCTTTCCCGCGATGTCAAGTTCAACGACCTCGGGCTGATCGTCGTTGACGAGGAGCAGCGTTTTGGTGTGGCCCAGAAAGAACGCCTCAAGAAGCTGAAGGCCCACGTCGATGTGCTGACCCTTTCCGCCACCCCAATACCGCGGACTCTGAACATGTCGCTGGTTGGGATCCGTGACCTGTCCATCATTGAGACGGCTCCCAAGGATCGGCTCGCCATTCAGACGGTGGTGGTGAAGTTCTCCGGGCAGATCATTCGCAGCGCGATCGACCTGGAGCTGAAGCGGTCCGGCCAGGTATTCTTTCTCCATAACTCGGTCGAGACAATCGAGTCCATGGCCCAGACGATCCACCGCTACGTGCCGGAGGCGCGCATCGCCGTAGCGCACGGCCAGATGCCTGACGAGAGTCTGGAAAAAGTCATGCTCAATTTTCTGAACCACAAGAGCGACGTTCTCGTGTGCACGACCATCATTGAGAATGGTCTCGACATTCCACGTGCCAATACCATCATCGTTAACCGGGCGGATCGTTTCGGGCTCTCGCAGCTGTACCAGCTCAGGGGGCGAGTGGGGCGCTCGAGCCGTCGGGCTTATGCCTATCTGCTGGTTTCCGATGAAGACCGTCTCACCGAAGATGCCCGCAAGCGGCTCGCCGCAATCAAGGAGTTCAGCGACCTGGGATCCGGCTTTCGGCTCGCGGCCATGGACCTGGAGATTAGAGGCGCCGGAAATCTGCTCGGAGGCGAGCAGAGCGGCCATATCGAAGCGGTCGGCTTCGAGCTGTACATGAAGCTCCTCGAGCAGACGATTCGCGAGCTCAAGGGGGAACCGACGGGTGAAGAACTTCACACGGCGGTCGATCTTCGAATGGATATCCAGATTCCCGAGTACTACATCGAAGACTCCAACACCCGGCTGTGGCTCTACAAGCGCCTTTCCCAGATCAACGACGAGACTCGCCTGCAGAGTCTGCGGGAAGAAACCCTGGATCGCTTCGGCAAGTACCCCAAGGCTGTTGCCAACCTGTTCGAGTATGCCCGGCTTCGGATCATCGCCCAGTCTCTGAAACTCACCGCGATCGAGCGGAAAGGAGACAAGCTCCGCTTCAAGTTCCGGGAAGACACGCCGGTCTCGCCCGACACGGTGATTCGCCTGGTGGGCTCAGATTCCTCGCTGAACTTTTCAACTGACGGGGCTCTGGTAGCATCTATAAATGGAGCGGTTCCCTCGGCACTGTTTGAGAAGGCTTTTGGGATTTTGTCTGCGTTGACCGATGAGCAGTAGTTGGACGGGTGTAACAGTAACAGTGCTGGCAGTTTCGATTCTGCTGTCAGGATGCGGGTTCGGAGACGCTGGGGATGGTGGCGACCAAACCGCCGCCGCAGAGGCGATCGCGGTGGTGAACGGCGAAACGGTGATGGCTTCCGATTTCCAGACGTTCCTCAATTACTCGAGGGGCGAGTTAGAAGAAGATCCGAGCCCTGTGCCAGAAGATGAACTTTTTCACGATTTTCTGACTGCCCGCCTGCTGGTTCAGGAAGCCAAGAAGAAGGGGATTACAGTCGGCGAAGACGAGGTGGACCGATTCTTGAGCGAGTGGACCCCGAATGACAGTCTGATGGAGCCGGGTTTCTCCGAGTACATCTATCAGTTCCTGCTTATGCAGAAGGTCCTGAAGGAGGAAGCCGCATCCAAGGTAAACGTGACGCTGAGGGAATTGCAGCAGTACTACGAGGAGCATACTGACGAATTCAAAGTGGGCGATCTCGCTCGGGTTCTGGAAATCCTGGCCGAGAGCCGCGAGGAGGCGGAACGGATTCGGGCTGAGGTGAAAGACGGAGACCTAAGCCGCTTCAAGCAACTGGCCCAGGAGCATTCGATCGGTGTGACGGCTCAATCGGGAGGAAGCCTCGGAGTATATGAGCGCGGAGAGCTGCCGGAGGAATTTGAAAAGGTCGTTTTTGCCCTGAAGCCGGGTGAAGTCAGCGAGCCTTTTCACTCTGATTACGGTTACCATCTGTTCGCGATGGAAGAGTGGGTTCCCGCACACGAGGAGAAGTTCTACGAAGTCAAAGACGAGATTTTCGAAAGGCTGACATCCGAAAAAGAGCGGAAAGCAGTCGACGAGTACATTTCCAATCTTTTCAAGAGCGCTCAAATTGACATCCTGAAGGATAATTTGAGATTCGACAGAGTGGAGAGACAAGTCAATGAAATCACTCACTAAAAAGCTTTGGCACGTTGCCCTCGCAATTCAGTTCGCCGGCATGGGTGGGGGGCTGGCCTGGGCTCAGGACAAGCCCGCGGAAGAGCCCCAGGAACCCGTGGTCCTCGATGAGATCGTGGCCAAAGTTAACAACGAAATCATCACCCTGACCGATCTCAAACGGACGTTGAAACAGCTTCGCGTGGAACTGGGGCAGGACGCCAAAGATCCTGACGAGTTGGAGAAGGTCTTTCAGGAGCGCAAGCGCAACATGCTGAGATACGTCATCCAAACCAAGCTCATGGTGCAGAAAGCCGAGGAGCTTGGTATCACGGCGGACATCGACATGGATGTGTCTACATACCTGGAGGAGATGCGCAAGGAGGCAGGAATTCCCAGCCTTGAGGTGCTCGACCAGTATTTCCGGCAGCGGGGTAGTTCCCTGCAGGAATACCGTGACCGGATAAAGGAGCAGATGATCACGCGCAACTTGCTCCAACAGTATGTCTATTCGAAGATCACCCTCCTGACTTCAGAAGTTGAAGCTTATTACCAGGCCCATCAGGAGGACTTTATGGTTCCGGGTGAAGTTCACCTCGCAGAGATTCTTTTTCTGACCGAGGGGAAGGATACGGCCGCCGTTCACAAGAAGGCGGAAGAAGCGCTGAAGCGCCTGAAAGCTGGGGAAGATTTCACGACCGTGGCCAAAGAAGTGTCGGAAGGCCCGACCGCCTCCAAAGGAGGAGACATTGGGACCTTCCGGAAGGGATCGATGAATTCAGCCCTCGAAGCGGTGGTATTCGAAATCCCGGTAGGGTCGTTCAGCGACATCGTGGAAACCGATTACGGTTACCAGATTGTCCAGGTTGTCGAACGATCGGACGCCGCGGTAAAGCCCCTCCAGGATGTCAGGCCACAAATCTCCGAGCACCTCTACGAAGAGAAATCCGAGCCGGAGGTCGAAACTTTCATGAAGACCTTGGTCGAGGAGAGTTACATTTACGTTCCCCCCAAGTACCGGGAACAGTACAACCTGGACGGACTGGGAATTTGACGAACGCCCGGTCTAGTTCCCGAAGGCAATCCGCAGAGGAGGATCTTCTTCTTCCAGGCCTTCCTCCTTTTCCTTGTCCTCGGATTCATCCGCAGATTCACCCGACATCCGTTCCAGTGCCTTTTGAATGCGGAAGTCCTCGGAGTCGCTGAGGGCTTCCTCGACGATATCCTTGACCCCCTTGATCAGTTCCAGGCGTTTCGTCAGGACGTGGCTTCGTGTTTCCAATCCCTTCAGTTCAGCCTCAATGTCTTTTGTGAGTTCGTCCAGGTCGACTTTCATTCCAATTCTCCCAATGGTCAGATCAGAGAAGACTCGGTGAGAAGAATACTTTTTGTGGTTGAAGGTACGTGTGAGGGGAGTCACCGGATGCAACAAAGTCAGACAGATGACACGAAAATGCCGCAGTCGAGGCGGTCACCGGGAGACACGAATCGACGGCCCTGAGTCAGTTCGATATTCCCCTGGTAATTGCTCGTGGCGGTGGGGTTTCTCATCTCTCGGAGCGGCCAATGTCGAGGGTCCGGATCATCTCGGCCAGTTCTTCCCGGGCCTGACGGCGCTGTTCCTCGAGGCCATTTCTTTCACTTCGGATCTGGGCGAGTCGATCCTCCTGCGCCGAGAGCTGATCGAGATAGCGTTGGCGCAGTTGGGCCTCCTCGGCGGTCCGGCTGAGACGTCCCAGGTTCTCCCGGATGCGGGCCTGATCTCGGTCGATATTGCTCTCCTGCTCAGCCAGGGAGGCGACCTGCCGCTCCAAACCGGAGATCTGCCCCTGCTTAGCCGCCAGGCGCTCAAGTGCTGCTTCAACTCTGGTCCCCAGGTTCCGGCCCTGGATCCACATGGCGATCTGGTCTGACGATAGGTCTGCCAGGCGAAAGGAGCTCTCTTCGGGATGCTCTTCCGTTACCTCCAGCGTGGCCGTTGTCGACGGCTCTACCGGCACCTGGAACCGGTAGTAACTGCTTGAGGATTCGACCGGTGTTGATTTCCCGGCGAGGCTCCAACTGGGACGCACGGGGTGTTCAATCACCACGTTGCGGGCCTGATCCGCGTTGTTGCGGACCAGGTAGCTGCGCGTCTCCACCGACTTGCTCTGGTACTTCAGAACCCCATTCTGAATCGATGCCCACTCGATTTTCGATCTGTCCGATCGATTCCGGGTGCTGACCTCTACGGCCAGATCGACGGCATAGGTGAGGAGCCGGCGCTCGTCCGGCTGCATGGTGTTGAAGAGGCCTTCGCCGGCGAAAGCGCCTGCATCGACCACCGAGAACGCCCCGCCGTCCAGAGTCAGGCCGGAGGAATTCTGAAGCCACAGGGCGAGGCGCGGGTTTCGACCGTCGCGGGTGGCGTTGAAAAGTGAAACCTTGTCGGCTGAAATCGAGGACTGCAGAACCGGGAGCAAAGCAGATTGGTTCCGGTTGATCGTCAACGGTTCCTTCATGCGGTACTCAAACTGCTCGGCCAGGGCTCCGGCTTCGGCTGCGGGGCGGGCCGTTTCTTCGATCGCCCTGGTTGAAAAAGCATTCAAGGCGGCCGACGGAGCCGGGGCAGCTTCCGCCATTTTTGTCGCCATCCGGGCAGGGGCGACTCCGCCGGCGTCTCCAACCCGGCGCTGCGCTACACTCGGGGACAAGTCCTCCATCGTGCCCTCGTGTGTCATCGGAGCAACCCTGACTCCCCGGGGGAGGGAAACCTCCGGGCGGTCGGCGTAGACCGGCTCGGAGAGCCGCTGAATGAAACTGACCGGAGCCCCGGAAACGAGAGAAAGTTCGACGTTCGTCCAATCGATCGGGGTAGTGTTGTCGACGATCGCCCACCCCTGGAGAAGAGCTTTCTGTCGGGGTCTCACCAGGATGCGGTAAGTTGCCTTCCAGATTGGCGCCTCCGTGGTGTAGCTGACAACCAGGTTTCGCTCTCCGGTTCCTTCCGCCTGAAATCGGAGTCGTCGCAGGCTGCGCTCGTTCTTGTTGCCCTCGAGTTCAAGGTACCGTCCAATGTCGCTGGCAAGAGCCGAATTCGCAAACGTCAGGCTGCCGACCTGGTCCAGAGTGACCAGCCGGAGCTCGGCAGGGGGGACGAAGAGAGACATCACGACGACGTCGTTGCCGGCCGGTTCGCCGCTTTTGCGGAATTCAGCTCCGAAGATCCTGCCTTCCAGTTCCTCGCCGGGCAGCTTCATTCGGACGTTGGCCCCGCGCAGCTGGTTCAGGGCGTCTACCACGGTAGCGGTAGAGCTCAAGTCGATGGGGAGATCTCCCATTTGGTGGGCGATAGGCGCCGTCGACTCGTAGGTGACGACTCCAATACTACCCCCGTTGAGGTCCAGCACCGTCAGCGACTTGAGCACGTCATCGAGTTGGGAACTGGATAGAGGGATTTCGATGTTCTGATCACCTGACACCTGGCCTTCGTGGACGAAGTAGCCGACGCCACTCTTGTAGAGCACAATCTTGCGAACCGGGAGGGGGAACCCGGTTTCTGCAGCCTGCATGCCGAGGGTCAGTGAGATGCTGATCAATAAGGGAAATAGGCCTTGCCGCATAGTCCTTCTACCTCCTGATGGGAACGAGAACGCCGTCTCCTTGCCATCCTATTCTGACGTATCCGGGCAATCCAGTGTTCGAATGTGAGGAAAGTTCACCGCTGGAGTCTATGATCAGATAGGCGGGAATATTGTGAGCGATGCCGATCTTCTCAATGAACTGGTGGACCTGGCCGGGCGGCTCGGGATCGAAGTGCGATGGGCGTCAGGCGAGTTCAAGGGAGGAGCCATGCGGCTTCGGGGTGCCAGGATTCTCTACCTGAATTCTACGGGACCGCCGGCAGCATCGGCCGAAGTTCTCTGCCGGACCCTTCAAAAAGAAGATCTCTCGCGGATTTTTATCATTCCTGCGGTGCGGCGTCGGCTTGAATGTTCAACCCTTTGATATCATAAAATCTTTCAAATTCGTTTACATTTCAGTATTGCCTGGAGTACCTATGCGTTTGCGAGTCATCACCCTGATACTCTTGTCCTGCGTGATTCTCTCCTTGGCTTCCTGCGCCAGTGACCAGACTCCGCTTCTCAATCCCGACGCGGCGTCGGAACAGGCCCCGGACCAGTTCAAGGTCACGTTCGAGACAACCAAAGGGCCGTTTACCGTGCAGGTGGTCCGCGACTGGGCGCCCCGTGGTGCCGATCGGTTTTACAACCTGGTGAAGGCCGGCTTCTTCAACGACACGGCCTTTTTTCGGGTGATCAACGGCTTTGTGGCCCAGTTTGGACTCAGTGGCGATCCCGAAGTCAACGCCAAGTGGAAAGATGCCACTATTCCGGACGATCCCGTCAGAACGTCCAACCTGCGCGGATACATCACCTTTGCCACGGCTGGTCCGAACACGAGAACGACTCAGCTCTTCATCAACCTGGCGAACAATGGCCGTCTCGATCAGATGAAGTTTTCCCCCTTCGGCCGAGTGGCTCAGGGATTGGACGTCGTCGATTCTCTCTATGGGGGCTATGGCGAGGGCGCTCCGAACGGGCCCGGACCCTCTCAGGACCAGATCACCGAGGAGGGGAACTCCTACCTCAGGGAGAACTTTCCCAAGCTCGATTACATTGTTCAAGCGAAGCTGGTTGAGTAGCTTCGTCCACAGGGCCTTGGACTTGTCAGAAGACGCAAGTCTCAAATTGAGGAACTATCTCATGAAGCGAATTGGGTTGCTGCTTTTACCCTGGTTGGTGGTTTCGGCTTGGGCGCAGCAGGTTGATGTCAGGGAAGAGACCCTTTCCAATGGCATGACGCTGCTCGTTGTCGAACGCCACGATTCTCCCACGATCGCCTGCGGGTGGGTGGCCCACGTTGGGTCGGTCAACGAGAGGCCCGGAATCACGGGCATTTCTCACCTTTTTGAACACATGATGTTCAAGGGGACCAAGACGATCGGGACCAAGGACTACGAAAAGGGGATGGAGATCCAGCGTCAGCAGGATGCCATCTTCGCCGAAATGGAAAAGGAGTACAGCCTCCTGAGGAAGAAACTTCTGCTCGGCGAGATTTCAGGCAGCATCTACGACCCGGATAATCGGACCGATCGTCTCAAGGAGCTTCGGGCGGAACTGGAAAAGTCTTTCGCCGAAGAGAAGAAGCTGATCGTCAAAGATGAGCTCGATCAGATCTATACTCGTGAAGGCGGAGCCGGTCTGAATGCCGGGACTACTGAGGACTTGACGCTCTACTTCATCACCGTTCCATCCAACAAGCTCGAACTCTGGATGTGGCTGGAGTCGGACCGCCTGCTGAACCCGGTGTTCCGGGAGTTCTACTCCGAGCGGGACGTGGTCCGTGAGGAGCGGCGCCTGCGCGTCGAGTCCACTCCGACCGGGGAACTCGACGAACAGTTCCGGGCGATGTTCTGGCAGTCGATTCCGTACACCTGGCCGGTGATCGGGTGGGCGTCCGACGTGGAATCGATCACCCGACAACAGGCTGAAGACTACTTCAACATCTTCTACGCTCCCAACAACGTAACGGCGGTCATTGTAGGTGACGTCAACGGAGACGACGCGGTGGCGATGGCGGAACGCTACTTCGGCCGGATTCCGCGGGGTAAGGTCGATCCTCCGGAAATGATCACCTTTGAGATCCCGCAGCGGGCCGCGAAGCGGCTGGTGGGTGAAGCGGATACCAACCCGAGTGTCACGGTCGAGTTTCATTCCCCTGCCTTCAACAACAAGGACACTTTCCCCCTGGAACTCCTGGTCTCCGCTCTCAATGGCCGTACCGGCCGCCTCTACAAGGCCCTGGTGGAAGACAAGCAGGTCGCAGTAGGGCAGCCCAGAGCCAGCCTGGACACCCAGAAGTATGCCGGGTCCCTGGTGATTTCCGCCGAAGTGAAGGACGGCCGGACTCACCAGGAGGTGGAAGCCGCAATCCTCGAGGAAGTCGAGAAACTCAAGTCCGACCTGATCGGCGATCACGAGTTGCAGAAGCTCAAGAACAACGAGCTTGCCGATTCATTCCGCCGGTTGCAGAGCAACTTCTTTCTTCTTGTGCAGTTGCTTTTCTACGACGCCAGTGGCGACTGGCATTATCTGAACGATTCGTCCGCCCGGCTCCAGGCCGTGACCGCCGAGCAGATTCAGACTGTCGCGGAACAGTACCTGACCGAAGACAACCAGAACATCGCCTGGTACCAACGGAAGAGTGGAACCGAGCCGGAGGATCCGGAACTGGCCGCCATGCCTCCCCAGGTCCAGCAGATGATCAAGGCCCAGTTGAACCAGATCCAGGCAGAGACCGACTCTTCAAAGCTCGAGGCCGGACTGGCACAAACCCAGCAGATGTTGTCCCAGGTGCCTCCCCAGATGAAACCTGCGGTGGAGTATCTGGCGCGAAAAATCCAGGAACGAATCGACGAATTGAAGTCATCTGAGGGAGGGAACTGATATGAGAGCAAGAATCCTGATGCCGATTGTCCTTCTCTGCACGGTGCTGGCGGTTTTCGCCGGCGAGATCCCCGATCGGCCCGAGAAGCTGGAATTTCCTCCCATCAGCTTCAAGGTGCCGGATGCCGCGGCCATGAGAGTGGAGCTGACCAACGGCATTCCGGTTTACATCCTGGCGGATAGACAGTTCCCGCTGGTGACTGTCCAGCTCTACTTTCGTGGAGGACAGTATCTCGAAACAGCCGGAATGGAAGGGCTCGCCGATCTCACAGGTATGGTCTGGAGAACCGGAGGAGCGGGAGATCTTGGGCCGGCTGAACTGGACGAGGAAATCGATTTTCTCGCTGCCCGGCTGGGTACGTCGATTGGAGGCACCACCGGGAGTGTCTCGATGAACCTGCTCTCGAAGGATCTCGATCATGGCCTTCAGCTGTTCATGGACGTCCTTTTGCGACCTCGGTTCGACGATTCGCGACTGGCGAAATCAAAGGAAGACCTGCTCTCAGCTATGAAGGAGCGCAACGACAGCACCGCTGCCATCGAGGGACGGGAGTGGAGCCGGTTGCTCTACGGGGAGGACTACTGGCTCAATCGACTTCCAACCAGGGCTTCGTTGGATTCGATCCAGCGGGCCGACCTGGTCGCCTTCCAGAACAGGCTTCTGAACCCCAAAGACATCGTGGTGGCAGTGGCAGGTGATTTCGACCGGGCGGAGATGATTGCCCGGCTGAACCGGACGGTTGGAACGATCGGAGACCGTGGAGAAGTTGCGCCGAAGGTGCCGCAACCGACTCAAGAGGTCAAACCAGGCGTTTATGTTGTGGACAAGCCTGAGGTCAACCAGGGCCGCGTCTCGATCGGCCACATGGGCTTGATGCGACCGGTTCCCGACGAATTTTCTCTGACCGTCGGAAACGACATCCTGGGCGGCGGAGGCTTTACCTCCTGGATCACGTCCCGGGTGCGCTCGGATGAAGGTCTGGCCTATTCCGCCGGCTCCAGTTTCGGCATCAACAACACGTATCCGGGCACCTTCCGGGCCTACTTTCAGTCCAAATCCTCCACCTGTGCGCGGGCGGCCCAGATTTCAATCGAACTGATGAAGAAGTTGCGGGATCAGGGAGTTGGAGAGGAAGAGCTGGAGACCTCCAGGAACTCGTTTATTCAAACCTTTCCCAACCGGTTCGAGAGCGCCATCCAGACGGCGGCTCTCTATGCCGGAGACGAACTGGTGGGACGTCCGCACTCGTACTGGACCGATTACCGGGACAACGTTGCCAAGGTCAATCAGGCCAGCATTCAGGAGGCAGCGAGAAAGTACATCCATCCCGACCGGTTGGTCATCCTGGTGGTGGGCAACGCCGAAGAGATTTTGAAGGGTCACCCGGATCACCCGGAGGCGAGCTTCCAGAATTTCGGCGAGATCACCCACCTTCCCCTGCGGGATCCCATGACGTTGGAACCGATCAAACCTTAGGGGTGTTTCGGGTTCCGGGGGGAATTCCGAAGTTGTCAGGGATGCCAAGATTGGCTTTGAAGTCAAAGAACCCTTGCGTTCCTGGCGACTGGGAGTTCAAGAACGGGTGGTCAAGAGTTGGGTTTTCTGTCAGCGCCGGTTGAATGGCGGGAAGGTCGCCCGGATCGCCGAGGCGCACAGGTTCATCATGTGACCGGCCATCGTAAACGGGAGGCTCAGCAATGTCCCGAGGCTCGGCCGGTTTGGAGGATGTGACGTGCGGGGCTTCGACTGAGACCGAGGCCGTGGTTGGGTCCCCAGAATGGTCTTGACGGCCTGGACTTCGCGCCGGGTTGGACCCGCTTGGGCTGAGCTACTTTTCTTTCGGTCCATGCCGGAGAAGAAGTCTTCCGACAGTTCAATTTTCTTCATGCACTTTGCTCCTTCGCCAGAGTGGCTTCGAGATGCCGGGCCAGGCGTCCGAAATCCTCGGCCGCTCGCGAACGGGGGGCGTATTCGACGATGGGGACCTGGGAGGCGGTGGCTTTACGAACCGCCGTATCGGAACGGATCTCGTTCAGGATGGGGATTCCTTTAAAGCGTTTGTCGATTGCTTCCATGACGACTCGTGTGATGATCAGTCGGTGATCCACGAACGTGGGAACGATCCCGATCACGGAACAGGGGACGTCGAGTCCCTCTCGCACTTCCTCCAGCAAGCCCAAGGTATTGGAAGCTCCGAGCAGGCTCATCGGGTCCATCGAAACGGGGATCAGGACCTGCCGGGCACAGACGAAGGCATTCTGGGCCATGATCGAAATCGAAGGTGGCGTGTCGAAGATGACGTAGTCAAAATCGCGCAACCCCCGGAGTCGTCGAGCCAGAATTCGTTCCCGGCCAACCTGAGAAGCAATCCGCATTTCGGTCGCCTGCGTCGCCCGCGATGAAGGGAGTACAAAGAGGGATCCAAAATCCGGCACCGGAACGATTGCCTGTTCGGCCTCGACCTCGCCGAGGATCAGGTCGGAGAGAGCGTGCGTGGCCCTGACTTTCAGTTGGGCGGTGACGTTGGCGCTGGGGTCAGTGTCGACCAAAAGGACCTTCCGCTTCATGCGGTGAGAGAGTTGAACCGACAGATTGACGGCCAGCGTGGTTTTCCCCACACCGCCTTTGAAGTTGGCGACAACGAGTTTTTGCACGGACAGCCTCCGGTACCCGGTTTCTCCTCTCGCCCAAAATATGGGAGCCGTCTGACATGGTTCGTAGCCCATGGTAGGATCAGGCTAAACGAATCGGCTGGAATCATGAGACGAAGAGAATTTATCGGCGCCCTGCCAGCAGTCTTGGCGGCGTCTCGTCCGCGGGATAGAGGCGCAACTGGATTGTGCCTGTGGGACGGCTGGAACCAGGGAGGCACCATTGTCCTTCTCGAGATGGTGGGTGGCTGCGACGGGCTGAACCTGCTCGTCCCCTTCCGGAATGACTGGTATTACCGACGGCGGCCACACACCTCAGTTCCCCCGGATCGGGTTCTTCCCCTCAACGATACCGTTGGGTTCCCGGAGTCGTTGTCCGGGATTTACGATCTCTTTAGCCGCGGGTTGGTAGCCGTCCTGCAGGGTGTCGGCTTTGAGCAGCCCGCCGGGACCCATTACGGAGCCCGAAGCCGATGGAGCCGGATTCTTCTGAATCGCAAGCTGGACGACCCGGATGCCGTGACCTGCCCGGGGGTTGAGGAGTTTCAGCAGCGAGCCGCGAAGATCGGACGGATTGCCGGAACCCGTCCGAACCAGTTTTTCAGGCTGGGGCTCCGTGGATTTGACACCCATGTCCGACAGGGCCGGGGAGACGGGTGGCACGGCGGATTGCTGAAGGCTGTCTCGGACGCCGTCACGCGGTTGACCCTGCAGTTGATCCGGGAAGGGCGAATCGCGGATGTCCTGATCCTGGTCGCAACGGAGTTCGGTCGTAGTGTCGAAGAGAATGCCTGGGCGGGGACCGATCATGGCGATGAATCGCCGTGGTTGCTGATCGGTGGGGGTGTTGTCGGTGGCGTCCACGGCCGCCCGTCGCAGTTGGGACCGTTGACAATGGTGTCGGAGCGTGATTCCAACCCGGTCGATCCCGAGAGCTTCATGGCTGAGGTAGTGAGAGTCGGTGTCTGAATTGTCGGTTGACCCTGGTGACAGGACACTGGGGGCCGCCTGCGCTGTGGAGGCATGGGGATGAATAAAAGTTGGGCGGGCGCCCTCTCGCGGACACGGCTCTTTTCAGATGTTGACTTCGATGATCTGCTCCGGCTCGCGTCGAAGGGGCGCAGGTTTGAGTTGAACGCGGGCGATCTCCTCTTTTCCGCCGGAGACGCCTGCAGGGGCCTCTTTGTGGTCGTTGAAGGCCGCACTCGAGCGATCCGACACGGATCTGACGGTCGCGAACAAATTATTCACGAGGACGTTCCCGGATCGACCTTCCCGGAAGTAGCCGTTTTCGACGACGGGTCCTACCCCTCTTCGGTTTTCGCTGTGGAGGACAGCGTCCTGCTCCTGATTCCCAAGGATGCGGTGAAGTCATTCTGCCTGCAGCATCCGCAGGTGGCCCTGAAGGCTCTGAGGGTCCTGGCCGGCCGGCTTCGAAAAGCCACCGGCATGGTCGAGGATCTGGCGCTGCGCGGCGTGAGCCAGCGACTTGCCGAGTACCTCTTGAACCGGGGAACCGGAAGCGGGGACGGAACTTCGTTTCACCTGGAGCACACCAACCAGGAACTCGCGGACTTGATCGGCAGTGTGCGCGAAGTTATTTCGAGGTCGTTCGCTCGTCTTCAACGAGAAGGCTGGATCCGCAAGCGCGGACGGGTCGTGGAACTGATCGACCGGCAGGGGTTGAGGGACCACGTTGAAGGGCTGTGACCCGCGGTGTCGAGTGCAGCCTGCAACCCGGTGCCGGAGACGATCATCCCGCCACAATCCAGCCGACGCCCGAGCAGATCGCAAAGATGACCGTGTAAAGGACTTCGCGATAGCCGATCTGCTTCAGGTCCAGAGTGCCTCCCGGGCGGAACGCGTGCCAGACGGCCCGGGTGATGATCGGGACGAAGCCCAGCAGCATCAGGGCGGGAAGCTGAAGGAGGATCGAGGCCACGATCAGCAGAACCAGGAGAACGGCGTGGTAAGCCAGGCACTGCCGCTTCCGCAGGGAAAAGTGGACCGGCTTGAGCCGATGACTGACGCGCATCTTCACGTAGAAGATCCCACTGGCGAAGTAGAGGATACAGGAGAGCCATACCAGCAGGGCACGGCTATCGACATGCCCGACAGCCGTGATCGCCACCGCCGGAGCGGTCAGGGTAAGCCCCATGATCCCGAGAACCTCACCCGCCAGGTTTCGGTCCCGGCGTCGGAAAGCGAGGCGGAGGTGAATCGAGAAGAGGACTGCAGCCAGTAGTCCCCCGGCCAGCAAGATCCAACGCTGATAGACAAAGAGGAGGATCGCTCCGGCAAGGAGGGCTGCCGAAAGGTAGATCCCCATCCATTTGACCCAGTGCAGGCGGTTCTCTGAAGGGGCCCCATGCTTCCTTGCCCGGAGGAGCTTGACCAGCGGCTCATGGGAGAGAAATAGGCCGGAGACGGAGATCAGGAGGAGGATAATCTTGACGTCGAAAGCCGGGTCCGAGGCAGCCCACCCGACGGCAAAAGAGGCATACAGGACCGCCCACGCGCCATGTTCACCGGGAATTGGGATTCCGAGTTTCTTCTTCATGATGATTTACGGAACCCAGTTTGAAGCGAACCA
Source organism: uncultured Acidobacteriota bacterium (assembly GCA_963777605.1). GTDB lineage: Bacteria > Acidobacteriota > UBA6911 > RPQK01 > JAPXNP01 > CAVZRV01. Next base: position 491,420 of record CAVZRV010000007.1, on the reverse strand, counting down.
TCTCCGTCCGGCAATGACCAAAGTCAATCCGGGCGTGTCTTGGCCCGGAAAAGACGGCAGGGCATTCCCGAACACTGGAACACCACCAGGCTGGGTTCCAGGGCCGACCTGAATTTCAGTGCCCGGCAGCCATGGGGCTTGGCGGGGATCCAGGTCACGAAGTAATTGTGGCAGCGGCGGCAGTTCGGCCTTTTACTATTGGGGCCACCGTCATTCATAGTCAGTTAGCCGGATGGCGGACGCACCTAGCGGGCCCGCGCGTAATTAAGTTCAATCTCGCGCTCAATGTTTCTGATCCGGTCGCTGGGCCGCGAGTGGCTGCCGACGAAGAAGTTGCTGATGGTATCGGACTCGCCGTATTTTTCGCGGAACCGTTCCCACAGCACCGGTCCCTCCGACACCGCATATCCTCCCTCGTATGCATAGCGAAGGCCGACCCGGTCTGCCTGGTCCTCCATGTCCCGACTGTATCCACTCTGGAACGCCGCCATGCCAAGCAGTCCGCCAATCTGGGTAGCGCTGCCGGCTGCGCCGCCGATGGCCTGGCCTCCGACTGCCGCCCCGATTCCCAGCAACTGAGCCAGCATCGACGACTTGGCCCCTTTCCGGGAGTGCTCGTAAGTGTAATGGGCCAGCTCATGGCCGAGAATGATGGACAGTTCGTCGTCGGACATGTCGTGGAGAAGTCCACTGTAGACCCAGATGGCACCATTCCCCATGGCCGATGCGTTCCATTCCTTGGTCTCCACAACCCGGACGCGCAGGTCATCGGACTTGATGTAGGGCGGGACCAGGCGGGCCATGATCCTGCGAACGCGCTCGACGTCGGGACCGGAGTCAAGGATCTTTCCAACCTCGACCCGCTTCCCGGCTGAATCCTCCGTGAACATGGATCCTTCTTTGACCCAAATGTCTTCGATCTGGTCCGTAGCCTTGAGCACGTCGGGCTCGAAAAGAGCGGTTCCGTTTGGTTTGGCCTCGACCTGCTCCGCCAGCACTGTCCCGTCGGGCTGTCTCCGCCCGCGGACTTTTACTTCGTAACCAAGGGAAATCATGTCCAGGCCGTATATGCCCTTGCCCTTGAAACGCGTACGGTTGGTGGTCCAGATTTTCTGGCCCTCGACAATGAGGTATTTCCCCTTGTGATACTCGGCATAGCCGTCGAGGTTGACCTTTTCCCCCGCGGCGAGGAGCGGGACCAGATTCAGCGGAACCAGCAGTGTGAAAAGCCAGGCGACTTGAAGCGATCGGGACAATGTGGATCTCATCATGTTCGTTGTTCCTAGTGTAACCGATGCGAAAAGGGAGACGGATGATTCAATCGTTGGGATCCAATCCGAGCAGTCGGGTTGCGGCCTGGTAGGCTACTTCGACCGGGATTTCGTCCATCGTTCCTGTCACTGGACGGCCTTGAAGATCGGTTGGGGAAAGGACCGCAACCGGCCCGCCTGCCTCGACGGGCGCCCAGACGACTCGGTCAGACGGGCCGAAGAGTGCGACGGTCGGAACTCCCAGGGCTGCAGCCAGGTGGGTCACTCCCGCGTCATTTCCGATGAAGAGCCGTGCCCGCCAGAGGAGTCCGCACAGTTCGGGGAGGGAGAGGTTCGAATAAGCCGGATCGAATCGTGAGGGTAGAAGGGATTCTTCCGCTGGGCCCAGGCACCATCCAACCTGAAAACCGTCTGACTTCAGGCGGGTTGCCAGTTCGAGGAAACGTGCGTCAGACCAAACCTTCGCCTGCCCGCCGCTACCGGGATGCGCCAGGATCATTGGAGTGTTCTGCCTGAACTTTCCTCCTTCTCGTTCCGCCAGGGTGCGCAGGGGTTGGTAGAGTTGGTTCAAGGGCGGATGATTCGGGAAGAGAGAAAGGTGAAACTCAACAATGGGCTCGGGCTCGGCCGGGAAGGGATCTTGCCGGGTGATCTGATGGCAGCCAGAGCAGGAGAGGGCAGTCTCGACCGGAGAACCCGATCGAGTAAAGAGGAGAGACCGCTCAATTGGGACCGGCCGTGCGTCAACGTCCGGGCCCGAACCAAAGAACCGAAGAGCAGCAGCAGCATCGACGTCGATTACCTGATCGACGACGGCCGCTGCCTGGGCGAGGTCTCCGTGAGTGCGACGCCCGAGAAAGATTATGTGGTCGGCCGGCCAGAGTTCCCTCCACCAGACCAGGGCCGGATACGTGGTGACGAAATCGCCGAGAGCGCCCGCGTGATAAACCAGATTGTGAGGAGTCCCACCTGACATCTGTCCCGCCCGGCGCCGGCTCTGCAATCAGGACTTGGCCCGGGTCAGGTAAGAACCATCCGTCGTGTTGATCCGGACCACGTCACCCTCCTTGATGAACGGGGGGACCTGCACCATCAGTCCGGTCTCCAGCTTGGCGGGCTTGTAGCTGGCCGAAGCAGTGGCGCCTCTGAGCTCGGGCTCCGTCTCAACAACGGTCAGATCCACCGCGGAAGGTGGCTCCACGGAGATTGGCTGACCGTTGAAGAATTCGATCTGGATCTTGCTGCCAGGAAGCAGGTAGTTCAAGGCATCTCCCAGGGTCTCTTCATCGAGGGGGAACTGTTCAAAGGTTTCCGTGTTCATGAAGTGGTGCAGAGTCCCGTCGGCATAGAGATACTCCATCTCATGCTGTTCGAGAATTGCCCGCTCGACAGTCTCCGTCGAACTGAAGCGATAGTCGAAGGATGTCCCGGAAGAGATGTTGCGCAGCTTCGCCTGAACGAAGGCACGCAGATTGCCCGGCGTCCGGTGCTGAAAGTCCATGACTTTGTGGGGTTCCCCGTTGAACAGGATGACCATTCCCCGACGAATATGACTCGCATTCATGGCGGTTCTCTCTCTCGTTCGAAGGAGGCGGCAAACCGAATGGTCTCCGCCCTGGCCCCGGATTTCCGAGGCTGCAAAAGGCGAATATTACCAAATCTGTTGATCTTGATCCAAGTTGGCCAGACGCCCCATAAGCCGAGAATCTCAAATGTTATGCGGTCCTGTGCCCCGGGGAAGTGGCAACGGAAGCTTGCGCTTCCTGATGAAGTTTGGATCGTGCCGTGTCGGGCAAAAGCGGAAGCTGTCGCTTCCGGCACCCCAGATTGAAACACCACGTTTTCCACGGCTTATGGTTCCGACATCGCTGAGCCCCGAGGCTGTCCAATGAATCCAATTGCGGTTTTAGGCACGCTCCCACGAAAGCTTGAACGTGGAACCATGAACCGGAAACCGGAAAAGGTAAGATTCCTGTCTCCTGTCTCAGAAGCTTTTGATCTCTCCAAGTGTGAACCCGGAGGTATCGACCGGAACTTCCGGGCTGGCATCGATGAGATGGGTGAGTTGGGCGTCGGTTACTCGCCGTCGTCGCTGAACGAAGCTTCGATGCCAGAGGGTTTGGGGGAGATGGATGACGTTCCAGCGGAGGTTGCGGAGCATCTGTTTTCGGCGCTCGGGTTTCCGAGGCTGGCGGAGCAGGTCACGGATTGATCGACGCAACGTCGAGGTCTCATAGTTCTTGATCATGGCGCGCACGTTGTTGCGCTCGCCGATCAATTCCCGCCACGTCATGCCTCGGTTGTCCCGGGTTGACCGACTGAACTTGTGGTAGACCACCGACTGAGGGGCCGTGACTACCCGGTGCCCCAGCAGCCAGAACCGCCAGCAGAGATCGACGTCCTCGTGGTACATGTAGAACCCGGTGTCGTAACCTCGCGCATCGAGGAATGCGGATCGGCGGACCAGTGCAGCCCCACCACAGGCGAAGATCACGTCCTCGATCCGGTCATATTGGCCCTCGTCAAGCTCGAACATGCCCCGGTCCCAGGTGTAGCCCATGTAGTTCATGGCTCCCCCGACTCCGTTGAGGTATTCGGGTTGATAGAAGAGCCTCATCTTGGCGGCCACACAGGCGATTCGGGGATCCGAGTCGGCCACGGCGATGAGCTGTTCGATGCAGTCGGGCTCCATCCGGATGTCGGTGTTCAGGAAGACGGTGTATTCGGTTGGAAACCTGGCCGTCCCGATGTTGGCGGCCCGCGCGTAGCCGAGGTTGGTGTCCTGGGCCCAGACCTTCACCCGGGGAAAGTTCTCCCGGACGTAGTCAACGCTTCCGTCCTGAGAGGCGTTGTCGAGAAAGATGGGATCGAAGTCGTCCGTTGACTGGGCCGCGAGCGAATTCAGGAGGTCCTCGAGGTCGGGCCGGCCGTTGTAGTTGATCATCAACAGAGTGGCTTTGCGGTCTGCTCCCACGTTCTCAGGCTCCGGTTGATGGAACGACACAGGGTTCGAACGAGCGGACTGCGTCGATCACACGATCAATTTCCTCGAACTCGAGGTTGGGGTGAAACGGGATCGTCAACAGTTCGCGGGCGAGTTGCTCGGTAACGGGCAGGCTGACCCGTCGGCGATTCCGGTAGAGGGGCTGCAGGTGAAGCGGGTAGTAGTGAACGCTGGTTGCGATAGCCTGGTCCTGCAGATGCTTGCGGAGTCTATCGCGGTAAGGCGTCCGAACTGCGAAGAGGTGCCAGGCACTCTCGCAATAGTCTTTTTCGACGGGCAGGGAGAGCCAATCCAATCCCGCGAGTGCTTCCCGATAGTAACGGACCATCTCCCGGCGCCGGGCCTGCATCGCCGGAAACTTCTCGAGTTGAACGAGCCCCAGCGTCGCCGCGATGTCATTCATGATGTACTTGTAGCCGAGTTCCGCAATCTCGTAGTACCACTCGTAGCGGGGAAGCGGGTTCTCTTCAGATGTCTCGGCCACCCCGGTGGTGCGTTCAAACGTATTGCGGTTGATTCCCATCCAGCGCAGCCGGCGAATCGTGTCGGACAACTCGCTGGAATGGGTCGTGACCATCCCGCCATCTCCCGTTGAGAGATTCTTCAAGGTATTGAAACTGAAGCAGGTAGCAGCCGATCGACGGTGTCCGCCGGTGCGGCTGCCCCGGTACGATGCGCCGCAGGCGTGAGCAGCATCCTCGATCACGTGGATACCGTGCGCTTCCGAGAGATCCCAGATCCGGTCCATCTGCGCGGCATGTCCGCCGTAGTGCACCGGGATAACCGCCCGGCTGCGAGGCGTAATTTTGGCAGCCAGGTCCGTCGGATCCAGGGTGCAGGTAGCGGGTTCGACATCGACGAAAGTCACCGAGCAGCCGCAGAAGAGAGCTGCGTGAGCCGTTGACGCGAACGAGAGCGAAGGCACCAGGACCTCGTCTCCGGGACCGAGACCCAACGCCAGCAGCGTCAGGTGCAGCGCCGCCGTGCAACTGGTTACCGAAACGGCCTGGTTGGCCCCAACGTAGGAGGCGAACCGTTCTTCAAACTGGGCCGCTTTGGGCCCGGGCCCAAGCCAGCCACTCTTGAAAACCTGGGCGAGCGCATCAAGTTCTTCCGGGCCAAAAGCCGGTCGGAATATCGGGATCTGTTTGGTCACCCTGTGAGCATAGCGGGATCGTGTTGTCGTGAGCAAGTGAGCGTGCGGCTACTACGCCGTTGGCGGATCCTGTCGGCCCGGCCGCTACCGCTGTATCATTGTCCGGGCAGGCTGTTCGCTCGGCCATCGGTCCCGGACGTCACCTTCCGAGTTCCGGTTGGCTGGAAAGGCACAGAGATTGATGTTGGACCATTCTAAGATGCTGGAAAGTCGTCTGTGGCTGGATCAGGAGGATGCCCTGGAACGGGTCGAATCCCGGTTTGCGGCCGGCCGGCTTTCTTCCGGGAAGGCCGAGAAGTTGTGCGAGTTTGTTCGGAACGGCTTTCTGACCATTCAACTCGACGACATCGATACGATCAGCGAAGGAATTCGGTCGGATGTGGACCGAATCTGGAGGGACAAGCCGGTTGACCTCGCCTATGTCTTCGTGGAGCAACCGAGGTCGATGGCCGACAGTCGGGAACGCTGGGAGCGCATGGCGCCAACCCGGCTTCTGGACCTGCACTCCCATTCCCCGGCCGCTCTCCAGATCTACCTTCATCGCCGGATCTTCGAATATGTTGAACTCATCTTCGATAACCCGGCGATCGCCTTCGAGTCTTCATTTGGGGAATTTGGCTGGAGTGAGCCTGCCTGTCGGGATGCTGTCTATATCGAGGTGAATCCGCCGGCCCATCTTCTCACCGCATGGGTCCCTTTGGAGGACATTACGATCGAGAGCGGGCCCCCTTACCTAGTTCCGGGTTCGCATCGGCTCCCCTTGTACGAGTTCGAAGCGGGGCGCTTCCAAATCAATTCGGAGGAAGACTACCTCCCGGCGCACCGGTTTGTCCTTGCCCGGGCCCAGGAGGCGGGCATGGAGTCTGAGGACCTCCTGCTGAAGAAAGGTGAGGCCGTGCTCTGGCACCCGCTGATGGTTCACGGGGCTCGAAGGATTTTGCGTCCCGCGGTGACCCGGCGGGCCATGACAGTGCGGTTCACGACGCCGGATTCGAACCCCACTCGCAAAGCTTCATTCTGGAAGACGGTTCGTGGAAGCCTGTGGCGCCAAGACCGACGTCTCTATTGGAACGAAACCGGGAAAGTCCTGGAACGGGACGGCTGCCGGGGCTTTGACAATCCTCTGCGGGGCATGAACCCGCGTGGCCTGACTTTGATGGAGAAGCTGCGGAACCGGTTCTAACGAGGGCTGTTTCCCAGAGGATCTGGGAGAGCTTCCCCGGCTCGGTCGTCCGAGGTAAAGAACTGGTCGAACGCATCCCACTGCATCCAGGCAGCCGGGTCCACCCGGATGCGCCGTTCCAGGCATGAAACCAGTTCCTGCCCGATATCTTCGACCGTGTGCAATGCCTCGAGCGCTTCCGTTAGATCCTCGAAGACAAAGGAATACCTGTCTTCCGGGATCCGCTGGACGCTCCAGAAGAGAACACTCGGGCGAGTGTCCAGACAGAGCCTCGGGATGCCTTCCGGGAATGAACAGGTTCGTCCGAGCAACCTTGCCCTCACGCTCCTTCCAATCAACGATGGGACGACGTCGATTGCCATCATCACCGACTCGTTCATGCGCAGAAGGCGGCGCAGGTGAAAATAGCTGACCTTGCCGGCGTACAGGACAGGCCGCTCGGAGAGTTGCTGAAGCTTCTCCACCCGGTTTCTTCCAAAACGCAGCCATCCAGGAGGATTCAGCGGGAAATCGTCGATTGGACGAAAGACAAGGTTGATGGGGAAACCGGAACGGCCGGCCATGGCGAGGAAGATTCCGGGATTCCCCATGTGGCCGGTACACAAGAGGACGCCGCGTCCTCTCCGGGCCACCTCCCGGATGATCTCAAAATTGCTCTCGTCGATGCGGGATTCGAGAAAGGAGAGGGAGCAGTCATACCAGTAGGTTTCCAATTCGTCCCGGGCGACTATTCGGAGGCTGTCGAGAGCCATCTCCCAGTGTTGGCGAGGTTCCAGGTCCGGAAACGCCAGGGCCAGGTTCTGGACTGCGCGCTCGCGGCTGGCTTTCCGGAGCCGGTTACGAATCGCGGCACGAATGTCCGACAGCCGGTAGGCAAGGGAAACTGGGAGCCTTCCCAGAATCGGCAGTGCGAGGGAGTAATCCAGATTTGCGGCGGTCTTTCCCCAGTTCATCGGCGCGCTCTTCTTCGAATCCACTTCCGGATCCTGCAATCATCGCTGCACAGTTTACCGGCAGTCCCGGCCGGAAACCACATAGCAACCCCGGCTGCAGCTCCGGCGAACCCGGTTTCGGTCAAAGCCACCGGTGAGGGAGTCGGACCAGCCCGACATCGGGTCCCGAATCAGAGATCGTGAACGGGGCTGCCCGCTCAACGATGTCATAGGACTGGAGGTAGTCCTGATCGGTCGCGTACAGGTGAAAACAATACTGGCCCGCCAGCAGGGGGCAGTCGGACAGTTCGAACCGGGCTCCGAAACGGTTTCCACCGAGAGGCTCCAGGGCGACTCGATCCATCGCCGTCGACCCGGTGTACAGGACGACACCATCGTTTCGCAACAACGACAATCCGATTGCGGGTCGTCCTTCGAAGTGTTCTTGAAAAATCCCCACGATTTCGAGCACCAACGTATCGCCGGAGCAAAACGAATCCTGAGTTTGTCCTTCAGAGTCCTTGAGCTGGCAGGATTCGATCCAGCAGACGTCGGGCTGAGGCGCGACCCGTGGTGCAACCGGAGTTGTCCCATCGCTGCCGTTGTCCCGTGTAAAGCTGGTGTACGCTTCCACCACGTCCGGTGCCGGCCCGAGAGCCATCGGGCGTCCTTTGTCCAGCCAGAGGGCTCTCCCGCACAGCGTGCGGACCTGGTACAGGTTGTGGGAGCAGAACAGAATCGTCTTGCCCTGTTTCCTGAAACGGAGAATCCGATCGGTACACTTCTTCTGGAAGCGCTGGTCCCCGACGGCGAGCGCCTCGTCGATGATGAGGATGGAGAACTCAAAACCGGTTGCCACGGCAAACCCGAGCCTCACGTACATTCCGGAGGAGTAGGTCTTGACTGGTTCGTCGATAAACTGTTCGAGTTCGCTGAAGGCGATGATCTCTGATTCCCGCTCCCGAAGTTCCTCGCGCCTCAGACCCATCATGGCCCCGGTGAAGTAGATGTTTTCCCGCCCGGTAAAATCGGGGTGGAATCCGACGCCCAACTCGAGCAGCGCGGCGACCTCCCCATCGGTATTCACCGAGCCTGAACTTGGCTCGGCGGTTCCCGTCAGGATCTTCAGGAGAGTGCTTTTGCCGGCGCCGTTGTCCCCGACAATACCGAAAGCCTCTCCGGGTTGCACCTGGAAGCTGATCTCCCTGAGTGCTTCGACCACCGTCTGTGGAGGGTGGCCGAAAAAGAGCCCTCGAAACAGGGCCCGCGGGCCGTGATACTGGCGGTAGATCTTGGTCAGGTTCGAGACGGATACAGATGCACTCATGACGACTGCGCGAAGAACTTCAGAAGCTTAACATTCTACGGTTCGATGCGTAAGTCAGAAGCGTTTCGCCACCAGTCCGGCGGTGCCAGGTCAGTCTTCCGTTTCGTCATTCTCGACCGGTTCGGGTTGGAAGAGGCAAGTCATGAGTTCTTTGACCTGGGCTATGCGATCGGCAGGAACCCACAGGGAAACCCCCTGCGGAGTCGCTCCCGAGTGCCCGGGGCCGAAGATCCCAAAATCCTCGCCGCGGATCAAGGTAGGGATATCGTACTGGGAAAGAGCATTGGCGATGGCCTCGGCCTCGAGGCGGGAATGGAAGTGCCCGACCAGCTCGATGTCCATGACTCCATTGTACTGCCTCGTCCGTCATTGATGGTCAGGAGGACGTTGGCAGTCTACCGGTTCTATGCTAGCGTCACTGGCTGGATCCCTTCAGGAGGATAGCAGAGATGTTTCATCCAACGCCTTGTCGATCGTGTGCAGTCTTGTTCCGTGGAATCGCAGAGGGCCTGGCATTGTTCAGGTGGGCCGCCCGGATCGGGCTCTTCGCGGGGTTCCTATCCGTTTTCGCGGTTCAAGTGTTTGGCCAGCCGACGTTTCCGTTTCAGAATCCCGACCTTCCCCTGGAGCAGCGTCTGGACGATCTTCTCTCCCGAATGACCCCCGAGGAGAAGATCTCTCAGATGGTCTATGATGCCCCGGCCATCGAACGGTTGGGGATCCCCGCTTACAACTGGTGGAACGAATGTCTTCACGGGGTGGGCCGGGCCGGCCTGGCAACCGTCTTTCCCCAGGCGATCGGACTGGCAGCAACCTGGGATCCCCGGTTCATGCAGCAGGTTGCGACGGTGATTTCCGACGAGGCCCGGGCGAAACATCAGGAGTTTCTCCGACGTGGAATGCATGGCATCTACCAGGGGCTGACCTTCTGGACTCCCAACATCAACATCTTTCGGGACCCCCGTTGGGGCCGGGGGCAGGAAACCTATGGAGAAGACCCCTACCTGACCGGGGCTATGGCGGTTTCGTTCATTCGAGGGCTTCAGGGAGACGATGACAAGTATCTCAAGGTGGTGGCGACGGCCAAGCATTTTGCTGTTCACAGCGGGCCGGAACCTTCGCGGCACAGCTTCGATGCCGTAACCAGCGTCCGGGATCTGCGAACTACTTATCTGGCCGCTTTCGAGGCGACGGTAAGGCAGGCCGGCGTCGAGTCGATCATGTGCGCTTACAACCGTTACGAAGGGCAAGCCTGCTGTGGGAGCAGCCTGCTGCTCGACCAGATCCTGCGCGGAGAGTGGGGTTTTGAAGGGTACGTGGTGTCGGACTGCGGAGCCGTCTCAGACATCTATGATGGGCACAAGATCGTCAAGACACCCGCTGAAGCGGCGGCCCTGTCCGTCAAGGCGGGAACAGACCTGAACTGCGGATCGACCTACTCCGCGCTGGGTAAGGCCCTGAACCTGAACCTGATCGACGAGAATGCCCTGGACCGTGCCGTGCGGAGACTGTTCGACACCCGCTTTCGGCTGGGTATGTTTGATCCACCGGAACGGGTTCCGTACGCGAGGATCCCCTATGACGTCAACAACAGCCCGGCGCACAAAGAGGCAGCGCTGGAGGCGGCGCGCAAGTCGATCGTCCTGCTCAAGAATGACGGGAACCAGCTTCCTTTGAGGAAGGACCTGGATTCAATCGCGGTGATCGGGCCCAACGCCGACGACCCCTTCGTTCTGCTTGGGAACTACAACGGCACTCCGGAGCGTTCGGTCACCGCACTCGAAGGGATTCGGCGGAAGGTAGGGCCCAATACGAAGGTTTACTACTCGCGTGGCTGTGATATCGCTCCCAATGTTCCTCCAGTGGTTCCCATCCCGTCAGAGGTTCTCTTCCCCGTGGACGGGGATGCCCGAGACCGTGGACTCACCGGAGCGTACTATGAGGGAGATTCCTTTGATGGACAGCCCGCGTTCAACCGGCTCGATCCGGTAGTTGATTTCATCTGGCGCAATGCTACTCCGATTTCGGGTGCCCTCGCCGACTCCTTCTCAGTTCGATGGGAAGGGTCCCTGCGCGCCCCGGAATCGGGAACTTTCCGGATCGGTGCCAACGGTCTCACCGCCTACAGGGTTTTTCTCGATGGCGTGGAACTGGTGAGCTACGACGGTGTCCATCATCCAATCCAGAAGGTGAAAGAGGTCGAACTGGAGGGGGGAAGGTTCTATTCGTTGCGGATTGAGTATCGAAACCGGAGCGCTGATCCCCAATTGCAGCTGGTCTGGTCCCGGCCAGGAGCGGAAGACGTGGAGACGGCTTTGGAGATCGCCGTGAAGTCCGATGTCATCCTCTTTACCGGTGGGCTCTCGCCTCAGCTGGAAGGGGAGGAAATGCCAGTCAAAGTCGAAGGTTTCCTGGGGGGCGATCGGACTGAAATTCGGTTGCCGCGGACCCAGGAGGTGCTGTTGAAGCAACTGGTTGAGACTGGGAAGCCGGTTGTCCTTTTGCTCCTCAACGGAAGCGCCCTGGCCACAGTTTGGGAAGACGAGAACGTGCCGGCCATCCTGACGGCCTGGTATCCGGGGCAGTCAGGTGGAGACGCAATTGCCGACGTCCTGTTCGGCGACTACAACCCCGCCGGACGGCTTCCTGTCACCTGGTATCGGTCGCTCTCCGACCTGCCCCCGTTTGATCAGTACGACATGGCGGGAAGGACCTATCGATATTTTAGCGGCAGCCCGCTCTACCCCTTTGGGCACGGACTGAGCTATACGCATTTCCAGTACCGAAACCTGAAGGCATCTCCAGGCCGCCTGGGCAACGGAGGGCCGGCGACGGTGACCGTTGAGGTTCGGAACTCCGGATCCTTGAAGGGGGAAGAGGTGGTCGAGGTGTACGTTACCGACCAGAAGGCGTCGGTTCCGGTCCCGCTAAGATCGCTGGCGGGCTTCGAGCGGATTGAGTTGGCCCCCGGAGAATCACGCAGTGTGGAACTGGAACTGGCCCCGGAAGCCTTCGCGGTTATTGATGCTGCCGGAAAGCGGGTCATCGAACCGGGCGACTTCCTGGTTTCGGTCGGAGGCAAACAACCGGGTTTCGAAGGGACTGCCGACGCATCCACTACGGAAGTGGTCACCGCACAAGTGACGGTCACCGCTCCGGCCCCGGTTCCGGTGCCGTGACTTGCGGCCTGGAGGAACTGGAGAGCCTGCTGGAGAAATCGGGGCTTCGGGACCCGGCTCCCGAAGCCCCAGGTGAGCCCGGGCCCCTCCGCGCTGCGGAGATCATCCGCAGCGCGAAACCGGTGAAGCATCGCCAGATGAGGGCGCCAACGGCGCAGGGTGATTTGCGCCCGGCGGCAACGCCCCGGGAATGGGAGCCGGGACGGCAATGCAGCATTGAAAGTGCGATTCAGTCCCGGTGGCGGACTGTTTCAGAACAAACCGGAAATCAAGAATCCTGGACTGAGAAGGTTCACTTCCGCCGGGCAAGCTGCCCGGCCGCCATACCCGGCAAGGCCTGCCTGGATTACTCTCCCTCCAGGAACCAGGAACCAGGAACCAGGAACCAGGAACTCATTGTCCCAAATGAAGCTTCAGGTTAGCCCCGCCCCGGCCGTACGCCGGACCATTCAAAGAGGTGAAACTGGGTCCGCGAACCCGGGGGCGCGGCTTCGCCTTACCCCCGGCTCTGTGTCCGTGCCATTCCACGTTTCAAATGGACCCAGGGTCCAAGCTTCAAATGAAGTTTCAAGTCAGTCGGGCCCCCGGCGCCGCCGGATCATTCAGAGAGTGAAACTGGACCTGGCGCTGGCGCCTTGGTTTCAGGGGGCTGTTGCAAAAGTCGTTTGGACTGCAAAACGTACCCCATATTTTGGGTTCAGTAGGACGGCCTCCCTATATGTGGTACCTAAGTTGGGCCTTTTTGGAGTTTTGCAACAGCCCCTCTGTGGTCCCGGCAAGGCGATCGCGGCCTGTAAGGTCGCGCCGATTCTTCACGTCCGGAGAGCTGTGCCGCCCTTTCAGGGCTGGATTCTTGATGGGTGGACCGTGAACCCAGGCAAATGCCTGGGCTGGAAACAGGCCCCCTTCAGGGGCCAGCCCGGCGCCGATCCTGTGATCATCACTCATCCACGTCTGGCACCGGACCAGGAACCAGGACGATCCAGCCGAGAACCCGTCTCTGAGCTCTCCACCGATCGCCTCGAATCCCCATCCAGACGCGTCCAAATCATCCAGGATTTCCAGTTCATTCAAATGAAGTTTCAGGTCAGCCGGGCCCCCGGCGGCGCCGGACCATTCAAAGAGTGAAACTGGCCATGGCTGTTTTGAACCGCGAAGTCGCCAAGGCGCGAAGAAAGCTTTTGCCTTCAACAATGTGATTCCTGGCGACCTTCGCGCCTTGGCGGTGAAAATAGAAGCCTCCACGATGAAGTTTCAGGTCTACTCGGTATCGTCCAGAGGAATGACCGGAAGGGTCGTGAACTGACCTGAACTGGTGCCGAGTTCCAGGACGGTGGCGGCCACTTTTCCCCCGATGACCCGGACTGTGAGACTGCCCTCGAAATCGGAGGTGTCGGCGTCAGGGAGGAGTTCGTTGATGAACTGGGCCAGATGCCCTGCCGGTGGAATCCCCGAGATCGTGTTTGTTCCTCCCGCCACCGGTAGACCCTGGAGGTCGAGAAGCTGAAGCTCAAGGTTGACTGGAAGTCCGCTCGTGTTGATCAGTGCTATACCCGTGTTGATGCCGTTGCTCTGGCGCCGGATGGGAGCTGTGAACCCACTCAGCGGAAGGCTTGCGCCGACTCCGGCAATCCCCCGGTCAGCGATCGAGAATCGGATGATCCCTCCGAGTTGACCATCTGCGGACACCACCGCTGAGCCGTTGAGCAATTCGGACGTCGGGTTTGTCCGGACGATGAGACCGCCCCCACCCGGAATTTCGGCGGACACCTTCCCCGGGGAGGCATCGGTCACGCGGCCGGCCGGGATCACCGAAACCGCCACCTGAAGGGCCGATCCGTCGTTGCCCAGGAACTCAATCGTAGAGGCGAGCGGGTGGGAGGCGGAGGGATTGGTCAGGACCAGTTCCGAACCGAGGCCCGGTCCGACACCGAGTTGGGCAAAGTACAGCACTTCTTTCGAGAACAGGTTCCAGGCAGAGTCGATGAAATTGCCGGGAGCCCCAGAAAAACTGTTGGTCGAGGCGATGTGCGCCGCTGTGTTGAGCGTGGACGTTCCCAGGGCGTCACCCCCGAAGGCGGCTTTTAGAACGTTCGGCTGATAGGGAGAATCGGCGGGGTTTGCCAACAGGTTGTACCAGTCGAATACGGCCACATTGTTCAATCTGGGGTAGCGGTTTCGGTAGGAGGTCTGCCAGTCGTTTCGCAGCCAGTCGTTGAACTGCCGGGCGCGGCGGGCCTGGGTGGCGGTGGTGTCCTTGTCGTGGAGTGGAGGTGCGGTGACAACCACGAAAAGGATGTCCGGATTTGCGGCCATCACGTCATCAAGTGCCCGGTACTTGTTGCCGCTGAACAGGTAGGTATTTCCCGGTCCGCTGGGATGGCGGAAGACCGACTTGTAGTTGGTCAGGTTCTTGTCCGGAGAGAAGGGGTTTCCAAGGTTGTTTCCGTCCGAAGAGATCCCATTGGAATCGAAACAGCTGTCGAAGACGATGATTCGACTGACGCAGCCTCGACAGTCGTATGACTCGATTCCTTTCAGGTAATCGTTGAACCAGAGGATCCAGTGGTTCATTGCCATCCGGTCTCCGGGGATGTCGCCGAGGGAAGCGGGCCGACCCGGGTCCGGATCCATCGTTGTTCCGGCCGCAATGGAGTTGACGTCGGCGATGTAGTCCTTGGACATGAGGGAATCCTGCAGTCCGCTCTCCAGCCACGTGACTCCACAAGGAGGTTGAACCAACGTGATTTCGGTTGACCCGACAGCCCAGAGTGCCGGACTGCCGATGGCCAGGACTACCGTCAGAAATACGAAAATTGTTCTCTTCATAGCAGGCTCCGATAGAATCCTCCAGCCTAACGCTACATGTTCAGTCGAGGCCGAGGTGGACAGAACTCAGTGGTGTCCGGCGATATCCTCCCGCAGTCGGTCGAGTCGGCCGCAAAGGGGCCGAAGAAGGGCCGAGACATCCCGGTAGACGTGCCTCGCCTCCTCGTGTGCGGAGTCATTATCGCAGGCGGCATGGTCAAAAATCCGACAAAGTGCGTGAATTTCAATCGCGATATTTGTCAACTCCATGCGCTGGTCGTCGGAAAGCGCGGTGGCGTTTTGGCGCTTTTTATGATCGTTCTCCCCTTTCATATCGATTCGCTCCTGTTCCCTGGCGATTGGTTGAATCCGTACAGCGCACCCCCCCGAGTGTTTCCGGGCGAGCCCCGCAGAATCGTGCCGGGCTAACCTGCGAGAGCCGCACGGATCTCCGCAAGAAATCGGGGGACTTTCTCTCTGGGGTCGCCTTCGCCCAGTGTCTCGAGAAGAATATAACCACGATACTGTGACTCGCGGAGTATTGTCGCGACCTGCTTGAGGTCCACCGGTTCCTTGCGATCGTTTCGGTTGACTTCCTGCTTGATCTGCCAGGCCACGGCATGGGGGGCAATCTGCGCGATATCTGCGTAAGGATCCGGGGTAGGAAAGGACCCGATATCCAGGTTGACGCCAAACCAGGGCGAATCGACGCGATCGAGAAGTTCCTGCAATTGACGGCTGCTCCGGATGAATTCGGCATGGTTCTGAAGGGCGAGCATCACACCAGTTTGGGCGGCCGTTGGGATGCATTCGGTCATCGACTCAGCCACCCGGTCGAGCGCGGATCTCCACTCGGCTTCGTCGGCCACCCTTCTCCCGGCAAAGACTCGGAGGTTGGGTGCTCCCAGCCGGCTTGATACCTGAATCCAGCGCCTGACCAGGTTAATCTCGCCATTCAGTTCTGGTCCGAAGGGGAGAGTGAAGTCGTTTCGGACCCCGGTCCCGCTGATTTCGAGGCCGAGAACGAACGCTCTTCGCTTCACATCGGAAATTTCCTGAGGCGGCGGATCCTTCGGGTATCCCTGGAAGTAGTATCCGGTCAGGTCAACCGCGTCGAATTCATGCTTCGCGCAAAACTCGAGGAGCTGGTCGAGAGCCATCCGGCCGCTGCGCAGGGCATCGTTGAAAGAATAAGCATTCAGGCTGATGCGGATTCGCGGATTGCCGGTCCGGCCAGCGACACCAGCGGGTTGGTCTTTCTGAACGGCTTTCGGCAAGGGCCCACTCAGCGGAAGGGCCAACCCTCCTGCCAGGAACGTCCTTCTCGTCATAACCATGGAATCCTCCCTTAGCGGAACTGCCTCGGTCCGTCACTCGGACACAGGAGTGACGAACCAGGACGGCGCCTTAAAGGTTGGTCTGATGGAACTGTCGCCCAAGCGCTGGACGACGTCAAACGCAATGTCAGTGATCCGGGTCAACTCCTCAAAGTGGATCAACTGGATCTCGTCGGACGGCTGATGATAGTCGGCGTGCATCTGGGTAAATAGTTCGATGAAGGGGACGTTGAACCGGGCGAAGTGATAGCTGTCCAGGAAGTAAAGCACGCGCCAGGAAGGGTTCTGGTCCGCCGTGACCCGGAGTCCGTTTCGGGAACCGGCTTCACCCGCCATCTCGAACAATTCCGGACCTCCCTCCGTGTAGGCGGTGAGGGTGCCGTCAGAGCGGCCTACCATGTCGATGTTGATGTCGGCGACGACCTGGTCCAAAGGAACGACGGGGTGACTGACATAATATGCCGAGCCCAGCATTCCCCGGTCCTCGCCGGCGGTGAACAGGATCAGAACGCTTCGTTTCAAGGGCGGAGACTCGGAGAGCAGACGAGCCAGTTCCAAGACGGCCGCCGTTCCCGAAGCGTTGTCGTCGGCACCGTTCCAGATTCCGTCCTCTCCCTTGGGGACCGACTTGAACCCCAAGTGGTCGTAGTGGGCGCTGATCACGATCCACTGGTTACGAAGGGCTGGATCCGTTCCGCGCCGGATGCCGATGACGTTGGATGCGGGGGCAACTTCAACATCAGCCTGCACCGAAATTGAAAGGGTGGCCGGAAGCTGTCGGGCCGAAAACCCTGCGCTGGAGAGGGATTCTTTCCAATGCTGGTAGTCACCCTGGGCTGGATCGGAAAGGACGCGATCGAAGGCGGAGGGGGTGATGGCGAGAACCGGGCCCATCCCCATGGTCGCGACGTTGGGTGAGTCCGCGAGAAAGGCGTAGGGGGCGTGGACCATTTCGCGGATGAAGGCGGCGTCAGGTCCGGGGTTGGTCCGATCCCGGGAAACGAGGTCTTCGCTGACATAGATCAGGCACTTGCCCCCCTGCACCGTGACAGGAACGGACTTGCCGATCACCCGATCGAAGGAATGGGGAGCTTCCGGATCAAGCTCCCAGGGGGCTCCCTGAAGGCTGACGACGGCCTTCCCCTTCAGGTTGATCTTCCCGAAGTCATCCACGCCCCGTTCCGGGGCGGAAATTCCGTGACCGGCAAAGACGATCGGGAAATTCAGTGGGGTTGTTCTCGGGTCGAGCGAGAAGGGAAGAAAGAAGTATTCATCGCTCTTCAATTTCTCCCCGTTGATCCTGATGTCGTACTTGGCCTGGGATGGAAGAAACGATCCTGTTTCGAAGGGCTGCAGGTAGCCGCCGTTGATCGGTCCTTCCCACCCGTAAGCGTACAGGTGTTCGGACAGGTAGAGTCCGGAAATGTCGAGGCCCCGGCTTGGTGTACCGCGGCCCTCGAGCAGATCGTCGGCGAGAAACCGGAGCGTACCTTCAATTTGTCGCTGGGCAGCGCTGGGTTCTCCCGCCACCCCAACCCGGGCGGTCCCGATAGCCACCAATAGCACTAATGACATCCAAAAACGTCGAAATCTCATCCTGAACTCCCCTGCCGGAACAATGATCAGCGGCCTGAACGGACTCGTTCGGCTGACTTCAGATTTCCCACCCTTTTCTCCGTGGGAGGGAAAGCAGGCGGGTTGCCCTCTCGGAGTTCTTGAAGCGCATCGCCTCACCATCCCATTCGAGTTTTCCCGGCACTTTCTCTGCCACGTTTCCGAGCAGCACGACCTCGGTCAGGTGGGCCGAATAAGGGAAGCTTGCGCTTGGCTCGGGCCCACCCTTGCAGGCGTCCAGCCAATCCCGGTGATGCCCCGCCGAGCGCTTCAGGGTGGGAGCCGGCGGCTGGTACGAATCGGCCATCGACTGGGGCAGCAGCCGTGGCGCGCCGCCCCAGCCCTTGCACAGGATGGTTCCAGCTTCCCCGATGAAGACCACGCCGTTTCCGTCAAGAGGCTCGTCATCCGGCAAACCCTCGGGCCGCGGCGGAAGGCGGTCCCCGTCGTACCAGGTGACGCTTACCGAGGGGAACTCCCCACGAGCGGGGAAGGTATATCGAACTGTTGATGCAGACGGGACGGTCTCAGGATTTCTGGCGATATCGATCGCCTCGATGGTTAGAGGGTGCCCCAGTTTCAGAGCCCAGAATGCGGGATCCAGGTTGTGACAGGCCATGTCACCTATCCCGCCGGTGCCGAACTGCCACCAGCCTCTCCAGTTATAGGGCGCGTAGGCCGGGTGGTAGGGACGGTAGGGGGCGGGGCCCAGCCAGAGATCCCAGTCGAGCCCGGCCGGGACTGGGGGCGTTTCAGTGGGTCGGCCACCGGAAGCCCACCCGTTGGCCCCGGTCCACCCGTAGACTTCTCTAATCTTGCCGATGGCCCCGTCCCAAATCCACTCGCAGGTCTGGCGGATGCCGTCCCCGGAGTGTCCCTGGTTTCCCATCTGGGTTGCGACCTTAGTCCTCCTGGCGACAGCGACCACCTTACGGGCTTCCGCGACGTCGTGGACGAGCGGCTTCTCACAATAGACGTGTTTCCCCTGTTCCATCGCGGTTATCGTGGCGGACGCGTGGACATGGTCGGGGGTTGCGACCAGTACGGCATCGATCTCCTTGACCTCGTCGAGCATCTTGCGGAAATCGAGGTAGGGCAGACACCGGGGACCCTTACCGGCGGCAGCGTCGGCTTTGGCGTAGTGGCTTTCGATCAGGGCGAGAGCCGGTTTCCTGCCCGCCGTACCACCGTAGTAGAAGCGGCTGTAGTCGCTCTCTTCATTGGGATCAGCAATCGCGATGATCCTGCAGTCAGCGTGTTCGAAAAGGGCCTTGCTGTTGGTGATACCCTGGCCGCCGGTTCCGATGACCGCAACATTCACTCGGTCACTCGGTGGAACCGTCCCCTTTCCCCCCAGGACGTAACGGGGAACGATCATCAGGCCTCCGACTGCTGCTCCCGACTGGAGCAGGAAAGACCTGCGGCGAAGTTTGCCGGTAGTGTTTTGCGATTCGCTCATCGTGGGCTCCTCGATTCAATCGCCGAGGCAGGTTCCGACCCGGCGTGCTGTCTGGATCCACGGGTGGTCCAGAGGTACGGTTTTGCGTTTTCCCGCGACCTCGCTGAGTGGTACGGGCTGGGCCCCTTCGCCCCGGGCTGCGACCATGACGCCGTATTCTCCTGCCTGGATCAGCTCGGCGCAGGCAGTGCCGAGTCGAGTGGCCAGGATTCTGTCTGCGGCGCTTGGCGTACCGCCCCTCTGCAGGTGGCCGAGGATGGTTACCCGCGTTTCCAGGCCAGTCAACTCTTCAAGCCGCTTGGACAGGGAGAGCGTACGATTGGCAAGGCGCATCTCGAGATGCATCAGCTCCAGCTCGTGCTCGCTGTGCTCCTTGTCCTTCCCGTGACTTTTTTTCGACTTGGGCGACTTCAGCTTCCCCTTCTTCATCTTGTCGTCCAGGCGCTGCATTTCGGAGAGGTCGTCTATCGACATCGCACCCTCCGAGAGGGCCACGATGCTGAACTGTTTTCCCCGCCGACTGCGCTGACGGATAGCTTCGGCGACGGCGACCGTATCGTAGGGGATCTCCGGGATAAGAATGACGTCTGCTCCGCCGGCTATGCCGGCGCCGAGTGCCAGCCATCCCGTCTTGTGTCCCATCACCTCAACCACGATGATGCGATGATGGCTGTGGGCGGTGCTGTGGAGCCGGTCGATCGCTTCGGTTGCAATCCCGAGTGCCGTGTCAAACCCAAATGTGATGTCGGTCAGAGCAACGTCGTTGTCGATCGTCTTGGGCAGCGTGATGACGTTGAGCCCTTTTTCCTTCAGAAGCAGAGCATTCTTCTGGGTCCCACCTCCGCCGAGGCAGACCAGAACGTCGAGGTGGTGCTTGTTGTAAGTGTTGATCATGACGTCGGTCATGTCGAGCAGTTTGTTGCCCACGGGCATGCGATTGGGCTTGTCGCGACTCGCACCCAGAATGGTTCCTCCGCGCGTCAGGATTCCCGAGAGGAGCTCACCGTCCAACCGCATGATTCGGTCCTGCATGAGGCCCCGGAAGCCGTCGCGAAAACCGATCACGTCCATGCCATACGCTTCGATGGCGGATTTGCCAACGCCGCGAATAGCAGCATTTAGCCCCGGGCTGTCGCCCCCTGCTGTCAGGATTCCGATATGCTTGGCCATCTCAGGTTCTCCTCGCTCGGTAATCGACATTGGATTTACTTGGGCACAGCCGTTCGATGCCGAAAACTCTCCCATACTAAGTGTGGTTCACATCCAATCGCAAGAAAGAACTCGGTTGCTGACCCGCTCATTGATGAACCGTTTCTCCCGATGGATGCGTCTCTGTCTACAGATATCACTTTAGCTGACCAACTGGGGCGCACGGGATGAGAAATCTGCTTCGAAAGACACTGCCGCTATTGATCTGCGGTTGGGGGATAGCGGGGACGATTTCCCTGGCCGAGGGTTTGCCCTCTCTCAAGGAGATCCTGACCCGGTCCGTGGAGCGGGCGCGGCGGTACCGGGCCGAATCGGTTGAAGAACGATTTTCCTCCAGGTTGGTGCGAGTCTCCGACAAACTTGACGGAGATGGAGAAGTTGCCCGGGTGAGTTTTCAGCTCAGGGAGAAGGTCAAGATCGGCTGGGGCATTGTGGGGTCGATTGGAGAAATCTCTGGAGAAATTCAACGCCGACCGGTTGAAGGCGACATTTGGTTGCCGGACGAGATACAATTCTTCCTCAAGGGCCGCGTGCTCTTCTCCAGTCTTCACCGTCGCGAGCGAATCACCTGGAGCGACTTCCGCAACGTGCTCGAAGTGCCGACAAGGGAACCTGCCGAGGTTCGTCGCACGGCGGGTCCCTGATACTGCGACCGGTCCTGGCTGCGCTCTTCGGGCCGCAATCACTTGGCTTTCTGCCCTCCGGCTTTGATGATCTGGTAAGGTGAACGGCAAACCATTCGGGGTGAGGGCGCCCCTACCAGGCCACGCAGGGACACATTCCCTGTCTCTCGGACGAGTCTGGTCGAGTGCTTTGTGGAGAGCCGTTCTGCGTCCTCTTCCTTTTAGCAAGTCGGAGGAAACAAGAGGATGAAGGAAAAGACGTTTGTCGCCGTACTGACATTCTGCGCCGCTATTTCCGGGCTCAGTGCCGAGACCGCAATCGGCCGATTTACCGGGAGAGTGACGTCAACCGGAGCCAACTCGGTGACAATCTCCGAAGTTCAGGTCGGAGATCAGGTGACCGGAACATTCGGTTTCAACACGGATGCCGCTGATGCAGTCGCCCAGGACCCGAACACCGGGCGCTACCTTGCCACTTCCCTGGCCTTGTCGGTCAGGGACTACCAGTTCAGCGCGTCCGACAACACGATTGAGGTATCGAATGACCGCCCACTGATTTCGGGTCAACCCGCGTTCGATGCATATGAAGTGGTCAGCCCCTACCAGGATGTGACGGGGCCTGCTCTTTCGGAATTGTCCCCGGTTCAGATTGATCTGGTCATGCTCGATTCCGTTGCGGCCACTTTCACGGATGACTCGCTTCCACTCTCGCTCAATATCGGAGACTTCGACATCGTCTCAGAGGATCCCTATGGAACGACTGGTGGGCGCCTGATCTTTCAGTCTCAGACGGACGGGGCGTTCGGCGAGGTTCGTTTCGAGATCACCAGCCTCACGATCGAGGTCGGAGAGGTGACAGCGGCCGATGTGATCGTCTATCCGCAGTTGGCGGTTGGCGGGGGCTACGAAGTCATCCTGCTGGTGAACAACACTTCGGACTCAGCCTGGACAGGCGGGGCAGAGCCTCTCCTTTCCGATGGGTCGCTCGACTACCTTCGAACCTCGATCGACCTCGGCCCGAGGGAAACTCGGAAGTACAAATTTACCGGTGGCCCCGACGCGGTCACAACCGGGTTGGTCATCGTTCCTGACTCGGGTTCCGACGTGAGCGCGTTGGCAGTCTCCTATTTCTTCAATTTTTCGAGCGGAGGTGAACTGCTCGATTCGACGGGAGTCCCCGCCGGAACAAGTGCCCGGAAGTTCATCTTTCCAGTGGAGAAATCGGCGGCGGTCAACACCGGACTGGCGATGCGAAGACTGCCTTCCCAGGGTGATGCACCGATAACCCTGACGCTCTACGGCGCGGATGGCTCCAAGGTTCAGGAAATCAGTCGCGGCAGTGGCTTGTCCAGGTTCTTTGATGAACTCTTCACGGGCGTGCCACAGAATTTCACCGGTTCCGTCGTCGCGGAATCATCCGGAGATTTCTACCTCGTCGTACTCCGGCTGGAGACGACGACCGCGGGCTTTCAGTTGACGAGCGTTCCCCCGTTGCCAAACTGATCCGTCAAGTCAGTGCCTTACGTAGTTGGCGCTTGAGTTCGTGAATCTGAACCCGGGTTTCCCGGAGTTTCTCCTGGTTCTTGGCCTCGAGCGCCTTGTCCCGCGCAGCTTTTGCTTTGCGGATCTCCTTCTTGATGTCCGCCTTGTCGATGCCCACCACTTCATGGTGGACGTGAGCTTCGATTCCGAGTGCTTCGCAGATCTTCGGGATCAACTCGGCCTTGTGCAGCTGCGTGTATCCCTGCAGGGCAGGGTGATCCATACTTGCCGCCATTTCGCGCAGTTGAGCCAGCGTCTTCTTCTTGACTTCCTCGTAGGTGATTTCCATCCGTTTCCTCCTGGATCTCGATGGTTTCTGTTAATTTTGTTTATAGCTCAATGAAGATCGTTGGGAAAGGGGTTGCGTTTGCAGGGATCGAATGGGCAAGGTCGGCTATCTTTCGACTGAGGCTTGCGGGAGTTGCCCGAGCGAATCTCGCCTGAAATCTTCGCGGGATCCATAATGGGTGTTGAAGTCTATCGGCTTGCTGGTCTATGGCGAATCAGGAACATCTGGAACTGTTGCTGCAAGGGGTGGATGGTTGGAATGCCTGGAGGCGTCGCAACCCTTCGGTGAAGCCGGACCTCACCGAGGCGAGGTTGGTGAACGTAGATCTCGAACGAGCCGTTCTCGACGGTGCGGATCTTCGTCAGGCCGACCTCAGCAAGGCGCAACTGAGCCACGCTTCGCTGAATCGCGCCAACCTCGAATCGGCGACCCTGATCCTCGCCGACCTGCTCGGGGCCTCGCTCAACGAGTCCTGTCTCGCCGGCGCCAGTTTCTTCGGGGCTTTCCTGTTCGGCACTCGCCTCAAGTCGGCCAATCTGAAGGGGGCCAACTTGCTGGGAAGCAGCCTGATGGGGGCCGACCTGAGTAACGCGGACCTTACCGGAGCTCATCTGATGAGCGCCAACTTCCATGAGGCCAACCTGACCGGCGTCAATCTCTCCCAGGCTGATCTGACGGCGGCATCGCTTATCGGAACGCGTGTAGAAGGTGCCCGGATTGATTCGTGTTGGGTTCATGGCCTGTCGGCCTGGAGACTGGAGGGGAGACCGGCTGCCCAGTCTCGGCTGATCATCACACCGCGTAAGGAACCTGCGATCTGGGTTGACGATCTCGAAGCTGCCCAGTTGGTCAGCCTTCAGATCTATGCAACCAACCGTGCGGTTCGTGCATCGGTCTGCGTGGCATCCCGAATAGTGCTGGTCCTGGGGCGGTTTAGGGGGGCTCAGCAGGAGGCGGCGCGAGCCATCGCTCGGTCAGTTTCGAAACAGCAACTGCTTCCGGTCGTGTCGGAACTCGACCAGTCGGCCCCGTCGGAAAGCCTGAAGCTGCTCGAGCCGTTGCTTCAGTCGGCGCGGTTTGTGGTGGTTGACCTGTCCTCGGTTCGGCAGGGGAAGAAGCTTCTTGGCCCGCTCCTGAAATCTTACCCCGAGCTCCCGGTCCTGATTGTCGGGCAGTCGTCTCCGGCAGGGTCGATTGCAGATGCGCCGGATTCGGGCAAGATCGTTGGGATTCAGGAATATCGCGAGACCTCCGAACTGGAGTCGATTCTCACCCGGCATCTCAGGTCGTGACAAGCTGTCATCTCGAATGTTCTATAATCCGCATTCGATGGAACAAGGTGAGATATTCGTTCCGTGTCCGGCTTGCCGTACGGCGATGTTGTACCGTTACAGTACGAGCGGCAGGCTGCTCAGTTTGAGCTGCCTCCTTTGTGGGGGGGCCTTTCCACTCAGCTTTCTTGACTCCGTGACGACGTTTCTTCTGAAAACCCGAAATGGATCAGGTCCTTCTGTCGATCTCCTACCCGCCCCGGTCGTAGCCGCCCCGGCCGAGCCTGTAGGGGGCTGAGGTCTCGTCCGCAGGCCGGCCGCAGTCCCCCCCGTTTGTTGACTCAACCTCCTCAGAGCAATAGACTTTTGCTTGAGGTCCCAGTTCACAAATGCGAAATTTATTGGTTCTATTGCTTGTTCTGATGGGTCTGTTTGGAGGCATGGGGTGGGCGCAATCGGCACCTGAACCTGCCAACCCCGCTTTGCCTCCGGTCGATGAGATCGGGCCCCAACTGAAGAGCTTCGTCGAAAGTGGATCCTTTTCAGCAATTTGTGTGGCCCTGTCCGCGCGGGGAGGCGAGCCGGTTTTTGTCTGTGAATCATCTCCGGGTGGGACGACGGCAAACCCTGAGACTCGCTTCAATGTCGGGACAGTTGCCCAGAGTCTTCTCGCGGTCGGCTTGATGCGTCTTTCGGAGAGAGGTATGCCGGTCGTTGACGCCCGCCTCGACACGGTGGTTCCTGATCTTCCCATCCAGAATTTCTGGGCGTCAACCGAACCGTTGCGGGTCGAACATCTCCTGGAACACACCGCGGGTTTCCAGGACCTGCCGATGAGGGAATATGCCGGCTCCGGAGAGACGTCGGGTTCGATCCGGGACACCTTGTTGCGCGATTCCGACTCCCTGGTTTGTCTCAACCGGCCCGGACGGTTCAGCGACCCGGTCATGACGGGGCCGATGGTGGCTGCATTGGTGGCGGAGGAAATTGGCCAACAGCCTTTCCAGGATTGGATTAAGAGTGCCGTTTTCGACCCGCTCCGCATGTCGGCCCGATACCGGCACGGGGAGAGTGGCGCGACCGGTCTGAAAGGTGGGAACCTTTGGCCCGTTCTGGGCCTGGAAGCATCCGCCAGGGATATTTCTGCTCTGCTTCAGATGTTCCTTGATCGTGGAAAGGTTGCCGGAGCGGACTATCTCGCCGAGAGTGACGTGCAGCGTTTGGAAACCCCGGCAACTTCTGACGCGTTCCGCAATGGGCTCCAGGTGGGGTTCGGATTGGGCATTCGAACCTTCCCGGCCAACGGCTTCGTCTTTCACGGAGCCCAGAGCGGCCTGGATTCGGACTACGCAGCTTTCCGGTATCTTCCCCAGCACGGCCTCGGATTCGCGGTCCTGGCGCGGGGGACGAGTGGAGCGGATTTTTCGACGCTGGTCGGCAGCCTGGAGCGGTTTTGCACATCCAGATTGGAGCCTCCGCAGCCGCTGTTTGTTGACCTTCCGGCCAACCGGCTGGCGGCGGTGGATGGGTACTATCGGCCTTTGACCTTCCGCTGGGCATGGACCAGGTTTTTTCTGCGTATCCTGGACGTGAACTACATTGAATACCTTCAGGGGAAGCTTCTCGTGGATTCGCAGGGCGGGTCCGAGGTCCAACTCTTCCCGGTGACCGATCGACGGTTCAGGGCCGAGGGAGAGCCCCTGCCTACCGTGGTCTTTTCCAGGGGACCGGATGGGCGGACTGTGGTGGAAGGGTTTAGCGAGTATTTCCAGGGGAGCTTCTTCCGCGCTTCCGGCGGGCTGGTATGGCTCGAGCGCATTGGTGGAGTCGTCGGACTGGGAGTACTCGGGGCCTGGCTGGCCTTTGCGGTCCTGTTCTCGGCCGGCCGGAGCATTCGTCGCGGAGCCGGCTCCGGGGAATTCTTGCCGCTGGTGTTCCCGTCGCTGGCGGCCGTTTCGGTGGCGGCCGTCGTGCTCCCCCTGGTCATCGGTCGGGGAGACATGGTTGAGAGTTTCGGGCGTCTGACCTGGATTTCCGGTCTGCTTTTTGTAGGGAGCCTGGCATGTCCCGTCAGTGCAGTGCTCGCGCTCGGTGCGGTTCTCCTCCGATGGCGGAACCACTCGAGTTCGAATGTCTGGCTTTTCTCCCTGGTTGCCGCACTGAGTGCGGTGCTGGTTGCTTCGTACTTGGTTTACTGGGGAGTCTTTGGGTTTCGAACCTGGGTTTGAGCCGCGCTCTGCCAGTTTCGGTAAAGCCCGGGATACTTCGATATCCACGATTCCAACACGCCGGCAAATTCTGCCAGTGCCTCCCGCGGCGCCGATTCCCGGGTGGTTCCGGGGCCGATCTGAAGGGGAGCTTCCAGCACGATTTCAAGATTTCCGTTCGGTTCCCGGACTGCAAACAGAGGGAGGATGGGCGCTCCCGTAATGCGGGACAAGCTCACCATGCCGGTCGGGAAATGGCGGATCCCGCCCAGGAAGGGAATCGGAAGCAGCCTCTCTCCCCAGTCTCCGTCACCTGCGCTGCAGATGATCCGATTCTCGGCGAGCATTCGTCTTCAACGTCCGGCCATAGGCGAGATTGGGTTCGGAAGGAATGTAGACGAATTCGTCGATGAATCGGCGCTCCCAGGATTCGAAGATGTTCCGAATCTTTTCCCTGCTGGCACCGCCGGCCGGAGCCCGATTGCGGAGTCCGCCCAGGTGACTCTCGGCATGGATTTGGGCCATCGAATAGCCACTTCTGCGGAGAACCTGCTTGGCCGCACTGCGGTAGCCGAAGCTGTTGCTCTCGATCAGGATCGCTCCCTTCCCCTGGTCAAGGGCTGACTTCAGATGATCGATCCCTCGAATCGCTGCGTCTCTCGCGAGCCGGCGTTCTCGTCTTGTTGGTGAGAGCCAGAACAGTTCCTCCCAGAAGAACCGAAAACTCTCTCGCACAATCAGGTCTTGGCCCTGTTTCGAGTCGCCGAAGAAGGCATGCAACCCGGCGCGGGCATCCTCCCGCTTTTCTGATGAAAGGCGGAATGCGACAGATCCAAGTATCCGGACGACTGCCTCGCGTAATGTGTCCGAGCCGATGCGGCCGGTGGCTCCGACCAGGGAGGCTACCACAAAGCAGTAGATCAGGTGGGCCGGGGGCGAAAGGTTCATGGGTTCTCGACCAGCAACTTCTTCCGGATCTTCCCGGTCGAACTCTTGGGAAGGGCCTCGCGAAACTCCAACACACTGGGAATTTTGAAGTCGGCAATCTTCTCCCTGCAGTATTCAACCAGTTCATCTGCAGTGACTTCGCCTTTCTTGATGATCACGGCTTTGACTTTCTCATCTTCAAAGGCCGTCGGAACTCCGACCACCGCGACCTCTTCTACTGCGGGATGGGTTTCAAGAAGGCTCTCGATTTCCTGTGGATTGATCTTGTAGCCTCCCTTGTTGATGAAAAATTTCTTTCTTCCCAGCAAGGTAATTTCACCCCGAGCGTTGATCCTGCCGATGTCACCGGTCAGAAAGAACCCATCGCGGAAGACCTCGCGGTTCACTTCCTCGAGGTCCTCGTAGCCGCTGATCGCCCCGGGGCTGCAGATGCCGAGTTCTCCTTCCGCTCCCGGCTCGAGCAGTTCTCCGGTCTCCGAGAAGCTCCCGACACGGACTCCCCGGATGGGAGTGCCCACCGTTTCGAGAGATTCGGACACGTCCGCACTGAGGTTGACGCTGATCGTCCCGGTTTCAGTAGATCCGTAGAGCTGTCGCACAAAACGACCGAAACGTCGTTCAAACTCCTGATTGAGATTCACCGGCATAGGCGCGCTGGCGGAGACGCAGAGCCGAAGTGATGAGAAGTCGGGTTGCCTGGTGAATCGGGTTTTGGCCAGCATTCCGAACATGAATGGAACGGCGATGAAGATGCTGGTGCGCTCCCGCTCAACTAGCTCGGCGACGCCGTGTCGATCGAAACGAGAGACTGGAAAGAGCGTGGCGCCGGCGTAGAGCGAAGACATCATGCTTCTCATCAACCCGTTCACGTGGGAGAAAGGAGCGACCCCAATGAACCGGTCCTCGCTCCGGATTCCCATCGTGGTGCGAAAGCTCTCCAACTCGAAGAGGATGCGGGCATGGTCTCGGGCAATCCTCTTGGGTGCTCCGGTTGAGCCCGATGAAAACTGATACATCACTGGCAAATCGGGCCGTGCCCATAAAGTTCGATCCGGTTCGACCAGCGGTGTCTCGTTGATCCACTTCTCCACGAAGAACGGCAGGCAGGGCTGAGACGCCTCCTCCAGGACGCGGCCGCACAGGTCCCGATGCTGCGCCGAAGTCAGCAGAACTTTGAGTCCGCACTGTTCGGTGAAGTAGCGCAATTCGGTTTCCTGGTAGTGTTCGTTCAGCGGGACGACGACTGCACCAGCAGCAACCGCTCCGAAATACGCGGTGACGAATTCGAGGCTGTTGGGGAGCAAGAGCCCGACCCGATCGCCGGTCTCGACTCCGAGTTCACGAAGTCGTATCGCCAGGTGGCGGGTGCTGAGGTCGAGTTGGCGGTAGTCGAGGCGCTTTGGGCCATCGACGATGGCGGTCTGACGTGGGGTTCTTTCGGCAATTGAAGGGAGAATCTCGGCGACTGTCTTCATTGGTTGGTCTCACCAGGGAATATCTCTTCGAGCTACCCGTCGAGCTTGCCGCGGACAAACTGGACGAGGGCTGAAAAACTGTTGAACAGGGAAGGAGTCAGTTCGGGGTCGAGGATCTGGATTTCAAAACGTTGTTCCAGGGATGTGGCCAGCGTGAGGGCTTCCATCGAATCCAGCCCGAGTCCACGCCCGAGCAACGGGGTGTCGGGTCCAAGGCTCTCAACGGATTCGGATGTCAGTTGAAGGTCTTCGACCAGGATCTGTTTCACTGCCAGCTCGAGCTCGTAGTCGGTCACGCCACCTATGGTACTCAAGCTGCCGGTCTTGAACCAGAGGCTCAGGGAAGTTGAATCTCCGACCAGAGGAAACCGAAGATTTCAGGAACGCTTCGATCGTAGGCCGCAGAGGGAAGCAGTCCGGCGATGCCGCAGACCACGGCCGAGTAAATAACGAACACCCAGAAAAGGCTCCGGGGCCGGCGGCCCGAGAGCACCGCCCCATAGACCATGACCGGCAGCATGGGTACGAGGTAGCGGGCTGAAAAGCCGCTGCCGGCCTTCCAGCCGTAATAGAAACCGTGCAGTGCGAAGAAGGACAGCGCCGGCAGAAAGACCGCGCCGCCCCTCCGAAAATTCCAAAAACCCCAGGCCAGAAATGGGCTGAACGGCAGGATCCCGTCCTTAGGAGAAAGCAGCAGACCGATCAAACCGGCCGACCGGAGCGTAAAGGGGCCGAACCGTTCCCTTTGACCAGGAAGGCCGTGGGCTCCCAGGTGGAAGAGACTGAAATGATCGGTGTGGCGAAACAGGAGCTGGATGAATCCGAATGCGAACAGGACCGCCACCACCGAAGCGCCGCCGATAATCAGCGCCCGTCGCCAGTCCTTCCGATAGATGGCAACCAGGGCGAACGTTGCCGGCACGACGGCGAAAGAATACTTGAAGAGAATGCCGGCGATCGCTGCGACGGCTTGCACCCAGGGGTTGCTGAACGTCAACATCAAGATCCAGGCGGCCATAATCCAGGGTTCGGTCCAGACATCCCTGCTGTAGCACCAGAGCGGCGTGGCAAATGCCAGCAGTAGCACAATGCTGTTTCCTTTTGAGAATCGCTTCGACAGGAACCCAAGGGAAATGATCGACACCGCGAGTGTGAGCCAAATGCAGACCGACTCGACCCACTGAGTCTCTCGGAAGGGCCAGCAAAACGCTGCGAGCAGAAGGGGGAGGAACGGAGCGTGATACGAGAGTTCCTGGCCGACCGTATCCCGATCGACATGGTGATCGATCGGTTTGCCTTTGAAGCGGGTCCCCTGGTCCCAGTCCCCCTGCTCAGCCTGGGCGTAATTGTTGGCCACGTCGAAATCACCATCTTCGATAATGCTGTTGACGATAAGCAGGTAATGCGGCGTGTCTCCCCAGAAGGAAACCGGTCGGCCGACGTAGATCGGGCCGACTCTCCAGTGGAAGGAGTCGGCTGCAGTCTTGGGATCGAGTGGCCCGGTGACGAGAGAAGATAGGAAGAAGACGACAGCGATCAGCGGAAGGGGGCGTTCTCCCAACTTCCTCAGGATGCCTTTCGCCGACGAATTCTGCGACAGCCTATCCAAAAGTGCCCGATGACCGGTCTGATCCCTGGTAGCCTGCATTTGTTGAAACCTGCGGAGTTTCAGCGCCTATTCGCCGGATTAGATCCTTCGCAAACCTCATCTGGTTGTGGAGGTGGCTGTAAAAGAAGGTTCCGTTTCTTCCCAGCAATTCCAGATTTTGGACCTGGGAAGCCTGCCGGGCTATCAAGTCCACTTGATCAGCAAAACCCAGGGAGTAGACCGGGTATGCGTTGGGGAGGAGCAGGTGACGCCAGCCCAGGATCTCAGAAGGACGGATCAGGCCGAGTTGCACCATCTCTGCTGTGATGCGGTGCTTGAGTTCTTCGTCCGGCAATTGATCGAGATCGTCTCCGGCAAAGCAGGGAACTTCAACGGCCAGGCCGGTTTCGTTTGCCGGGGCCATAGTCTCGCAACGGTTCTTCGGTTCGTAGATCCGCGAGAGACAATATTGTGGGTCGGGAATGTAGATGGACGCGTTGTCCGAGAATCGGGACCGACTGATGCGGAAATAGAGCAGCCTGATTTGGCGAAATCGAAGCTCACCGGCATATGAGATCGCCTCCTTGGTGAAGACCCTGGAGCCGAGAAGCCGGACTGCCAGGGTCAAAGGCAGCGTCCAGACGACACGGTCCTGGACCTCCCGGCTCGTTCCGTCAGCAAACCGGATCCGGCTGATGCTGCCGCTGGAGAGGTCGATGCCGCACACTTCATGATTGCTGTACAGGCTGTCGGCGGGGAGACCTTCCAGGATGGCGTCCATAATTCGGCCGTAGCCTCCGCGCGGATAAAGGAACTGACCGTCCAGGTGAGTCGTCTTGCGGCCCGGTTGGAACAGTTCGGTGACCAGGGTTTTCAAAGTCATCCCGGACAAACGTCGGGTGGCGACGGCGGGAGAGAGTTGCTCGGCCGGCAACCCCCAGACCTTGGCTGAGTAGTTGAGCAGGAACTGCTCCGCCAGAGTGCGCCCGAAACTTCGAACGGCAAGGTCCGCGAAGGAGACCGGTTCCTGCCCCTTGTCCTGGAAGCGCGTCTTAAGCAGATCCCATCCAATCCTGGAAGCGTTGAAGATTCCCCCCGACAGAACCAGATTTGCCGGGGTTGGAGGGAAATCGGCAAAACGGCCCGATAGCCAGACTTTGCTGG
Organism: uncultured Acidobacteriota bacterium; assembly: GCA_963777605.1. Classification (GTDB taxonomy): domain Bacteria; phylum Acidobacteriota; class UBA6911; order RPQK01; family JAPXNP01; genus CAVZRV01. The sequence continues at coordinate 459,834 of CAVZRV010000007.1, read as the reverse complement.
GCTTGGAAATCGACCGGAGTTCGCTGCCGATGAGCCCTTTCAGATCAGTGGTGATCTCGCTGTCCTGATCGTGAAACCGGTGAGCCCCGGTATCGAATCGGTGGCTGGCACAGGTTTCGGTTCGACACAACCCACCAAACTCGGAGGCACGCTCGAAGAGAACGAACGGAAGGCCATTCCGGTGCGCGTAGTGAGCCACCGAGAGTCCCGCAGGCCCTCCTCCGAGAATAGTAAGATGTCGTTCGGGACCGTCTGCCATGACAATTCTCAAGTGTTCTGACGGCGAGCTTCCGTCGGAAGTTCTCCGCTGAGCCTATGAGCCAACAATGTTGGCGGCCGGCGCCGGCGGTGTCAAATCTTTTCCTTCGCTCCCGAGGCCGATGACGGTGCGGAGCTTGCCCGAGTTGCCCCGGACCAGGTCGGATTCTGTTGCAGCCCAAATCCGGACTTCCATGGATTCGCCGATCATCGAGCGGACCCGGTCCTCGATCTCGCCTTTAGTGTGCTCTGCGAGACTTTGCCTGGGGACGACCCTGACTTCGAGAGTGCTTGCATCAGTTTGGTGGAACTGGATGAACTTGGCCTCCGGGATCATCTCCGGGATGATGAAAAGAGCGGTGACGAACTCACCTTCCGGGGTGACAACGATATCACCGACCCGGCCCCGAATTGCAGAGACCAGAGGAAGCGTTCGTCCACAGGGGCACGAAGTTCCGGGTGTCGCCAGTTCAATTTCATCTTCCACATCGTAGCGGATCAAGGGCATCGCGTAGTTGTAGAGCGACGTCCCAACCACCCTGCCGATTTCGTGCGCGCCTTCCTGCCGCCGGCTGCCGAGTTGGAGCACCCCGTAGTCGCTGTTGATGTGGTATCCCCCGTCGGCACACTGAGAAACGGCTACGGTTCGTTCCATGTGGCCGTAGGAGTCGAGCACTTTGCAGGAAAAGACATCCTCGATGGTGGAGCGGTGTTTTCCCGTGACCAGTTCTCCGGTTGAGAATACTGCACGAAGTGCGACGTCCTTTATTCTGCGTTCCTCCAGGCTGTGGGCAAAGAAGTAGAGGCCGGAAGCCAATCCTTTCAGGTATTTGACGCGATACCGGCGAAGCCCCTGGGCCAGCCGGGGAGCGGACTGAGCCGAGATTCGGAGCCCGTTCAGAACCAGTCGGCGCAGGTGAGGCTGATAGACCCAGTCCCGACTACGAAGGTGGGGCCGGGCTATGAAAAAGTGGTTGCTCAATTCGGCGAAGCGGTCGCCGAGCCGGTACCCAGCCCACGACCAGTGGCGCCAGTAGTAGACGAACTCGAGCGCGTTCGAACGGCGGTCCATGAAAAAGCGGAGGGGAGCCCCGGAGGTCCCGCTGGTCGTGCAGAGCACGGGATGGTAACGTTTGAAATCGTCGGCAAGCAAGCTCGGCAGGTATTGTCGCAGGGCGTTCTTGCGGAGCAGAGGGAGGTGTCGAAGATCCTCGACATCTCTGAAATCGGAGCGTGCCAGACCGAGGTGGCGTAGCAGTCTTCGGTAGTATGGAACCTTGGTCAGGGCATGATCCAGGACTGCCGCGAGCCGCCTCCTCTGGTACTCTTCCAGTTCTCCCCGTGGCAGCCACTGGGTACGTTCCAGGGTTCGCCGAAGATCAAGAATGGTTCGCGGTGCGAAAAAGTCACCGACACGAAAATCGATCGACATGGTTTGAATGCCGGTTTGATCCGGCCGACTGGCATCCGCGGCAAGCGGCGCGAAGTTCGATACGCCTGCAAATGATTGCCGGTTGCTGACATAAATGGGAACAACTTGAGGTAATCTTACGCCCATGACCCTCAGCGAACCAACGACAGCGCTGACTGACTACCTGATCACCGCGAGTTGCGCCGTTTACGGGATTTTGTTGTTGCCGCACGGTGCTGATGGCAGGACCGGCTGGCTCTGGCCCGTCGGAATGTTTCTGCTCGGTTTCGCGGCTTTGACCGGTGGGACGTTTCACGGCTTTCGCAATGTCCTTCCCGAAACGACGCTGCATGCCTTGTGGGACGTCACGCTCGTATTGATCGGATCGAGCGCTGGTTTCATGGTTGCCGGGTCGTTGGTGGGGACGATAGGGCCTGCGCGCGACTGGCTTCTGGCCGGGATTGCCATCACGGCACTCGGTGAAGTCGTAATCGGCGCTCAGGGTCAGCTTTCATCAACATTTCAATCAGAACGACCTTTTCCACTGCCTGGTCCTGGTTGCTCTCTATTTCCTCTATCGCGGAGCGGGGCTTATCCAGTATTCGCAGCCTGCCGCTTGACCGCAGGCGCGCAAGGCCGGAAATTTCCCCGGCCGATCAGCGAAGGTATTATACGAATGAGGTTGACGGGGCGCGAGATGTTCAAGAAAAGGCGAAAGACCCAGAAACGACCGGGGGAAGCTCCCGGAAGTCTCATCTATGTTGGCGAGGAGCGGGCCGTCGAGGCGAGGATTACGGTAATCGACTACGGTCCGGAGCACTTCAGCGAGCAGGAGATGAAACAGCCGGACAAGGTTCTGAAAGAGCTCGCGGGGCAGGAGTCGGTGACCTGGATCAACGTTGAAGGAATCCATCACGCGGACCTGGTGGGCCGGCTCGGTTCCATGTTTGACCTGCATCCGTTGCTTCTGGAAGATGTGCTGCACACGGATCAACGTCCCAAGACCGATTTCTATCCGGATCACGTTTTCTTTGTCCTCCGCATGCTTCAGGCTCAGGATATGCACGGGCGGATGATCATCACCGAGCAGGTGAGCTTCGTCCTGGGGAAGGGTTACGTGATTTCGTTCCAGGAAGTCCCGGGCGATGTTTTCGAACCGATTCGCGAGCGGATTCGCACCGGGCGTGTTCGGATCCGCAGTATGGGGCCGGATTACCTCTTTTACGCGCTGATTGATGCGGTTGTGGACCACTACTTCCTGGTCATGGAGAGTCTGGGGCACCTTTCTGAGGCGCTCGAATTGGAGGTGTTCGGCGAGGCGACCCAAAAGACGCTCCGGGGTATCCAGCGCCTGAAGGCGGACCTTGTGCCGATGCGGCGGGCTATCTGGCCGGTTCGGGACGCCTTGAGCCGGCTGATCAGGGAAGAGAATCCGCTGGTAACCCAGGAAATCCAGGTTTTTCTGCACGACGTCTATGACCATTCCGTGCAGGTACTCGAGACCGTCGAGGCATTGCGGGACAGCAGTTCCAGCCTGCTCGACATTTACCTCTCGGTGGTGAGCAACGGGATGAACGAAGTCATGAAGGTTCTGACCGTGATCGCTACCATCTTCATACCGCTGACATTCATTGTCGGTGTCTACGGGATGAACTTCGATTACATGCCCGAGCTGCACTATGCTTGGGCTTACCCGGTCGTGTGGGTGATCATGGTGGTGCTGGCCCTCCTGATGCTTTACTTATTCCGAAGGAAGAACTGGCTCTAGTGTCCGGTCACGGATAGGGATGTCGCTATGCAGGTGTTGATTACCGGGGCCCATGGTCAACTGGGTCGTGAACTGATCCGGTCAGCTCCCGAAGGGTATCGAATCACGGCGGTAGATATCGATGAGATTGATATCCGGAACCGATCGAGTGTCTGGGCGGCGTTCGAGGAGGCCCGTCCCGAACTTCTGATCAATGCTGCGGCCTACACGGCGGTGGACAAGGCGGAGTCGAACGAGGAGGCGGCCTTCCTCGTCAACTCGCAGGGGGCGGCCAACCTGGCGACGGCTGCTCTCGAATTTGGAACCCGCATGTGGCACGTCTCGACGGATTTCGTGTTCGATGGCCGTTCGGGGAGTCCCTACAAACCGGAAGACACTGCCCGCCCCCTGAGCGTCTATGGCCGGAGCAAGCTGGAAGGAGAACATCGCGTACTCGAAATTCTCAACGATCGTGCCTCCGTGGTCAGGACGTCCTGGCTCTATTCCGCGTTCGGGGCGAACTTCGTCAAGACGATGCTTCGTCTCATGAAGGAACTGCCGGAGGTGCGCGTTGTCTCCGACCAGGTTGGGACGCCCACCTGGGCGGGTTCTCTGGCCCGGTTCATCTGGGTGGCTTCCGCTCGTCAAAAGATTCCTTCGATTCTTCACTGGACGGATGAGGGAGTGGCTTCCTGGTATGACTTCGCGGTGGCGATCCAGGAGGAAGCCCTCGCGTTGAACCTGCTCGAGCGGAAGACTCCCATCGCTCCGACCGTTACCGACGAGTATCAGGCTCCTGCTCGCCGGCCCCAGTTCAGCGTGCTCGACAAATCGAAGTCGCGCGATTTCGTGAACGAGCCGGGCCTTCACTGGAGGGAGGCGCTGCGGAAGATGCTCCGGGAGCTGCCGAGAGCTATCTGAGCCGGGGTGGCCATCGGAAGGGGTCTCTTGGCCGGGAGTTGGCCAGTTTCTTTTTGAAGCGTCGAACTCGCGGGACCCCCGCCAGCCAGTGTCGTGAATCTGGAGCACACGACTCCCGCCCTCCCGTCAATTCGGAACTAGTGGGTCCTGGTCTCCCAGTAGATCGGAATCGCAGGTTCCGATGTTGTCAATTGTAGTGGCCCGTGGGCTGGATTATGATGGCTAAGGAGACTTTTTCGACAGTGGTACAGTACGTGCTATCCCTTTGAGTGCGCGGGAATAGGTATTCCTGCGCGTTTCCATTGGGAGGGAGATAAACCATGTTTCGTCGTGTTACGTTTTTGATCGTTCTTGCCAGTGTGGCATTGCTTTTTGCGAGTTGTTCGTCAGAACCCACCCAGGACATCGCTGAAGCCAAGAGCTCGATGGACCAGGCCGTGGCCTCTGAGGCTGAAACCTATGCCTCGACAGATTTTCGGACCGCCAAGGAAACCTTCGACGAGGCTCAGGCCGCAATCAAGGCGGAAAGCGAAAAGTTTTCCCTGTTTCGGGAGTATGACCCGATCGTAGCCAAGCTGGACCAGGCCAAAACTGAGTTCGCGGCTGCCGCCGAAAGTGCCAAAGCGGAAAAGGAACGGGTTGGCCAGGAGACCGAGCAGGCTCTTGCGGACGCCGAACAGGCTCTGAATTCGGCGCGGGATATGTTGGCGAAGGCCCCGAAGGGCAAAGGCACCAAGGCTGACTTAGCCGCCTTCGCGGCCGATCTGGATGCTGTGAGTTCAGCGCTCGACAGTGCCCGAGAGTCGATCTCGGCCGGCAAGTATCTCGAAGCCAAAAGCAAGATTGCTTCGGCTAAATCGCAGGCTGAGTCGATCACTTCCGAGGTCGAGCAGGCCATAGTGGCCAGGCGCGGCAGGAGGGGATGATTGCCGGACTCGTTGACCAGCCAGGTCGATCGGCTGGTCCCGACCGGTTCTGAATAAGGCCAGGAGGAGAATTCCGCGGAACATCAGCAGGGGATCCTCCTCCTGAGTGTCTGGGCCGGAACAGATGGTGGCCAACTGTCGCGGAGGTTCTGTAGTAGCATCTTCCTCCGGGATTCCCAGTTGAAACGATGCCTTTCGCAATCTCTCATCAAGTCTTCCCTCTTCATCCTCCTGGTTGTCTGCAACTCCTGTGGTGAAGTTTCCCAGGCCGGCTGGGAGAATCTGAAAGCCATCCGCCACGAGTTGGCCGAATTCCAAACAGAACGCTGGATTCCCGAAGGTGCCAGAGCGTTCGAGAATCGCTATTTCAGAGTTAGAGAGCGCTCCATCTATCTGGGGTCGCAATGGTCCTGGCTGCGGTCGAGTAAAGCTCTGCAACAGTTGGCCGACGAGGTTTCCAGCCTCCAGAGGGAGGGAACGGATCTGGCCCGGGAGGCCGTGGAGCGCCGCCGCGAGAAGATGGAGAGCCTTCGAATGGAGATGGCTGCACTCGAGGATCTTCTCGATCCCTATGCCCATCGCACGCTGATTCCCGAGTTGCGGTTGCAGATGACGAAAGCCAACCTGCAGTTGTCCCGGCTGCGTCTGCACCTCGACGAAGGTGACCCGTGGTTGGCTGAGCAGGTGCTTCGCGAACTGCGGGAGTCGAGTCGGGAGTTCAGCACCCATTTCGACCGCCTCGAGCAACGATTTTCTGATCCTGCCTTCCTGGATAAGTGGAACAGGCTCGCGGATCGGGCTGTGACATTGTCGGCGACGGATCGACGGGGAGTTATTGTGGTGGACAAGTACCACCGTAAACTCCTCCTGCTCAAGAACCGGAAGCTTGACCGGAGCTTCGATGCCGACCTGGGCTGGAACGGCCTGAACGATAAGCTTTGTCAGGGAGATGGTGGTACTCCTGAGGGGGAGTACCTGATCAAGAAGCTCAAGGGCGCAGGGGAAACTGGTTACCACCGGGCTCTCCTGCTCAACTACCCGAATCCGACCGACCGCCGCGATTTCGCGAAGCTCGTCCAGTCGGGCCAACTGCCGAGGAATGCCCGGATCGGAAGTATGATTGAGATTCATGGTGAGGGTGGACGTGGAAAGGACTGGACGGACGGTTGTGTCGCCCTCGACAACGATGAGTTGGAGACGCTTTTCGAGCAGGCTTACGTCGGAATGCCGGTTTTCGTGGTGGGGAAATGTCGAATAGGCCAATAGGACAGGCGTGGAATCGCAGGCTTAGACTGGGCGGAACCGGCGTCATCGGGCTGGGTGTATTGGGCGTTTTCGTCCTCCTGGCCTATTCCCTGATGGGCGGGCAGGGAGGAGAGGCGCCTGGGCCGGGTGATCCGGGCAACGCTGAAGCACAGGCCCTTAACCGGCAGATCGAGAAAGCCCGCATCGGGGGACTCTACATTCTCGTGGATACGGCCCGAAACCGCCTCTATCTTCGAAAGGGTGGCGAGATCTTGATGGAGGCGGTCTGCTCAACCGGCAGCGGCGTGGAGTTGGTGTCCGCCGACAAGAAATGGACGTTTCGAACTCCTCGAGGAGCCTTCCGGGTGATCAGTAAGACTCGCAACCCGGTATGGAGAAGACCGGACTGGGCTTTTCTCGAAGAGGGGGAACCGGTCCCCAAGAAAGAGGGCGACCGTTTCGAACGCGGAGTGCTGGGGAAATATGCCCTCGGAATTGGAGACGGCTATTTCATCCACGGGACCCTCTACCCCCGGCTCCTGGGAACCAACGTGACGCACGGCTGTATCCGACTGGGTGGAGACGACCTGGCGGCGTTGGCAAAGAAGGTCCCGATTGGAACAAAAGTCTTTATCTACTGACCGAGAGGCTTTGAATTGCGACTGACCGTTTTGTTCTTGACAATCAGTTTCCTGGCGGGGTTGGCCGATGCTGCTGCTGCAGATCCTTCCGCGCTCTCGCAACGGCTGGCGTTGATCAAGGAGGGGCACCGCTTTCTTGAGGTGGAAGAAGAGTCGATCGCCATCTACGTGGCCGGCTGGAGGGTTAAGGAATTTCCTGCGCTTATTCACCAGGTCGCAATCGGGGAAGGAAATGAAGTGACCGTGGTAGACGAAGTGATCCCTCTGGACCCTCCGCGCCGGGTAGTGCTCGACTCAGCGGCCATGGCAGAGGAAGCACAGGATACCAGTGCGGATGTTTCGTCACTCGACCAGATCATCGGCGTTGACGAGATGCCGGAAATGTACGTGGTGAAGTTCGACGACGGCACCATCTGGATGGTCAATTTTGAGGGGTGGCGGGGTCTGTCGGCGGCCTGGAAGAAGAGCAGGCTTCAACTGCGACTTCTTCTGGACGTAGCGGGCCGCCTTCTTCGCGACGGGAGCGTTCGGGCCCGGTTTTTCGAAATCCCACCCAAGAGTGCCAGGGAGTTGTTCTGGGTACTGGAGAACGGCATGAAGATCCTCCAGTAGTCCGGGCCAGCCCGGAAATGCGGTGCCGGCAAGATCCCTCTTTCGTTCCCAACACAGAACATCGCCATCCTCGTTCGGAGAGCTTGGAATGTGATGACTCGACGATTTAAACTCTTGCAGTTCTCGGAGTGTTCAGTGCAGCGCCGTCGCCGAATCCCGCCTGGAGGGCGAAGTCTTCGGCCACGAGCAGGGACCTTCACGGGCGCAATCCGCAGGAAGTCCGGGAAATTCGAAATCATCCGAGAAGGAATCGGTCTGAAAATGGCGTTGCCCTGGAACCTGAATTGGTCGCGACGGGCTGTTCTCATCACACTTCTCCTGTTGGGTACCGTCTCCTGCAGAACCGAGGGGGAGTCCTCCACGCCGGAGTTGATGTTTTTTGCCGCCGCGAGCTCCTCGGACGCCGTCAGGGCGCTGGTGGCGGAGTTCGAGAAGGAGCATTCTGCGAGGGTGATGTGCAATTTTGCATCGTCAGCCACCCTTGCGCAACAAATCCGGGCTGGCGCTCGAGCCGATCTTTTCCTCTCGGCCCACCCCGAATGGGTTGATCTCCTGGAAGATGAAGACAGGGTGGTGGCGAGGAACGATCTGGTCGGAAATGCTCTCGTGGTCGTTGTCCCGGAGAGGTCGTCCGTTGAGGCCCTCCGTCCCGAGGACCTGCTTAATTCCCGGTTCCGACTCATCAGTGCGGGTGCTCCGGATTCGGTTCCGGCCGGGACGTACGCCAGGAAGGCGATGGAGAAACTCGGCTTGTGGACGGCTCTGCTGCCCAAGATCGTCGCGGCAGTTGACGTTCGGCAGGCGCTGGCCTACGTGGAGTCCGGAGAGGTCGATGCGGGCTTCGTCTATTCAACCGATGCCGCCATCTCGTCTCGTGTCCGAGTCGTCTGCCGCCTCGGCCCGGATTTGACGGGGGAGATCCGATATCCGCTCGTCCTCCTCTCCGACCACGCTTTCAAAGCCCGGGAACTTTTCGATTTCGCTTGCTCGGACTGGTCGAGAGAGAATTTCCGGCACTTCGGGTTCGAAGGGGAAGACGTGGAGTAGCGTTTGCGCGAGTCCGGTCCGTCGGGCGTCCGGAATCAGCAGGATTCGACCTTCCCGAGAGATTCAGGTCACTCGGAAATCCTTCGCTCCAGCTGGTTCGCCACGGGTTGCACGGTTGCCTGATGTGCGCGGGCGATCGCGGTCAGTTGCTGGACCACCAACGGGAGCTCTCCGGACAGGTCGTACTTCTCGGATGGGTCAACCTCCAGGTTGAACAGAAGCGGGGGATCGTGCCGCGCAGGGCCCTCCCCGGTGTACGCGGGTTGGGTGGTGAAGTGAGCCTTGTAGGCTCCGTGTCGTACCGCGAAGAGCTCCGTTCCCCGGTAATAGAACATGTCCTCCCTTGGAGACGGCCCGGTTCCGAAGAGCACCGGGCTCAGGTCGAACCCGTCGAGAGTCCGATCGGAGGGTAGCGCAGCAGAGGCCAGGGACACGAAGGTTGGAAGCAGGTCCAGGGTGGATCCCAGTTGCGGCACGACCTCCGGCTGGATTCGGCCAGGCCAGCGGAAGATGGTCGGTTCTCGCATGCCACCCTCGTAGGTGCCACCCTTCCCACCCCGCAGCAGACCGGCTGAGCCGCCCAGTTGGTCATAGGTCAGCCAGGGGCCGTTGTCGCTTGTGAACACGACCAGCGTGTTGTCACTGAGATTGAGTCGGTCGAGGGTGTCGAGGATCTGGCCGACGCTCCAGTCGATTTCTTCCACGACATCGCCATAGAGGCCGCGCAAGCTGCGATTCTCGAAGTCGGGCGATCGAAACAGCGGGACGTGGGGAAGGCTGTGGGCCAGGTAAACGAAGAAGGGCTGTTCGCGATTCTGCTCGATGAAGTCAATGACTTCTTGTGTGTAACGCTGGGTAATGGTGGTCTGGACGGCAGGCCGTTCGATGATCTCGTCGTTGCGCATCAGGGGCACGTTCCAGTACTCGACGCGGGGATCGAGAAACGCTGCCCGTCCCGGAGGAGAAGAGGGATCCCGGTCCATGTCGTTGGAATAAGGGATACCGAAGTAGTAGTCGAAGCCCTGGCGAAGCGGCAAGTATTGGGGCAGGTGACCGAGGTGCCATTTCCCGACACACGCGGTCGTGTAGCCCTTGTCCTGGAGTGCTTCCGCGATCGTTACCTCGCTGTCGGGGAGACCCCCGGCCGAATCGGGGAAGAGGACCCGGCGTTCGGTGGAGCACATGCCTGAACGAATCGGCAGTCGCCCTGTCATCAGCGCCGCCCGGCTTGGAGTGCACACTGACGCCCCGACGTAGAAGTTGGTCCACTTCTGACCCGTCTCCGCCATTCTGTCGATGCGCGGAGTGTGAATGGTCGGGTGCCCGAAGATGCCCAGATCTCCGTAGCCGAGGTCATCACAGAAGATGATGACGAAGTTTGGGGAAGAACCCGTCTCCTTGTGGGCTTCCTCTCGGGAGCCGCAAGCTGTCACCAGGAGAAGCAGGGAAAGTATAGAAACTATTGCCTTCATTGATACCACTCTTTTCCCCAACATCAGTTGCCCGGAAGGAAATGTCAATCCCTGATTTGACGAAGGCGTTCCGTGAGGAGAGGGACGATTGTTTCGACGTCCCCGACAATCCCGTAAGTAGCGAGGTTGAAAATCGGTGCATTGGGATCATTGTTCACGGCGACGATACAGCCGGAATCCTTGATCCCCACCACGTGCTGGATCGCTCCCGAGATGCCCAGGCTGATGTAGAGGCGTGGGCTGACTGTCTGTCCCGAACTGCCGATTTGACGATCTCTTTCGACCCAGTCGCTGTCAACCACGGGACGGCTGGCGCCGATTTCGGCATGAAGGACGTCAGCGAGGTCCTCGGCCAGTTTCAGGTTCTCCTGCTTCTTGATGCCGCGGCCTACTCCCACGATGACGTCAGCCCGGGAAAGGTCCACCCGTTCGCGGGCGACTTCAGTCGTGTCCAGCAACTCCCAGCTGCGAGCCGTCGGAGGACCCTCCAGATCGAGGCGGCTCGCAGCTGCCGCCCGTCCTGTCTCAGTGGCAGCATTGAAGGCCCCGGGTTGAATGGTCACGAGCCACGGTTTCGGGGATCGAACTCGGACGTCCGCATTGAGCTTCCCGCGAAACATCGGGCGGACGAAGAGCAACTCGCCGGAATCCTGTCGGTAGTCTGTACACCCGCTGACGAGAGCCGTCCTGAGCCGCGCCGACAGACGGGGGGCAAGATCCATATTGCGATAGGTCTGGCCCATGAGCACGAGGTCGGGCTGTTGAGAGCGGATCACGCGGGTCAGGGCCGAGCACCAGACTTCCGGGTCGAAGGGAGAAAGGCTTTCGTGATCCAGGGCCTGGATCACGTCCGCAGGGGTATGCAAGAGCTGTTCGACTGCCTGGTCGAGATTCGATCCCGCGGCCAGGGCAGTGACCAACCCTTCCGAGTCCGCCGCCAGTTCCTTTGCGAGACCGAGTGCTTCGAGCGAAACCTGCCGGATCGAGTTCTCTCCGAAGTCGACAAGAACCAGAACTTTCTTCAGCATTTACCCCCTCGGACCTATTCCAGTACCTTGGCTTCGAGCCGCAGTTTCTCGATCAACCTTTCGACTACATCCGCCGGCTCACCTTCCAATATCTCGGCGCGCCGTTCGACCTTCGGAACGTAAAGGCGCTCGATCTCAAGCGACGGAATCTCAGCCTCATCGATTCCCATCTGGGACCAGGGCAGCTGCGCAATCTCCTTCTTCTTGGCCTGCATGATCCCCTTCAGCGAGACGAAGCGGATTGGTGAGCTACCTGCCTGGATTCCAACCACTGCGGGCAGGGACAGCCGCAGGGACTGGAAGGTCCCGCTTTCCATCTCCTTGAGAACCTTCACACTCCCGTGAGCGGGATCGGCCTCAACCTGCATCGCAATGGAGGCATGGGGAAGACCGAGCAGTTCGGCCAGGATGATCGCTGTTTGCCCATTGCCCGAATCATCCGATTGAGTCCCGGCCAGGATCAAGTCAACCTGTTCGCTTTTTAGAACTGTCGCCAACGCGGAAGCCGTCTCAAAGGGGCCCAGGGAAGCCCGGCCCGGGTCCGCTACGACCAGAATCCCGCGATCGGCACCCATCGCCAAGCCCTTGCGGAGGACCTTCTCGGCTCGGATCCCTCCCACCGAAACCAGGACGACCTCCCCGCCATGAGTCTCCTTCAGGCGGAGTGCTTCTTCGAGGGCGTACTCGTCACATTCTCCGGCCACAAAGGACACCTGGCTCTCGTCGTACCAGCGGCCGTCGTCGGCAAGTTGGTAGCGGGAATCCCGGTCCGGGACTTCCTTGACACAAACGAGAATTCTCATGGCTTGCGAAATGGGCTGCTAACGTTTGAAGAGGTTCTCGAAGGCGGTTCGAGCGTCGTCCGAGTTCTGCGGGCCGGCGCTGATTCCGGCGTTTGAAGTGATTGAAGACGTAATCTTCTCTACCGTGGAACGGACTTCGAAGAAGTCGCAGTCGGCCCGCTTGTCTTTTGGGCTGACTCTGCGCGGGATCGACTGCTCGCATTCAAAACGGGAAGCCGGGTTGAAAAAGACACAGTTTCGGCAAGTGTGCAGATCGGCTGAACACCTGGGGCACTGACTCGTGTAAGCGATCTCTTCGAAGTTCGGCGGCAGCTTCAGTCCGCACATCGCACACTTTACGACGCGTCCCAGTCCCGGCATTTTCGGAGAACGGGGGCCTTCCCGGTGAAGCGGGCTGCGCTCCGACCGCTGCGGTTGCAGGCGTTCCTTCGGGCCCGAGTCCTGATATCCGGCCTGTCGGTATTTGCGGCTCATTTCAGGATCCTTAACGCTTAGACGTTTGAAGATTCGAGGTGGATTGACGAGCCAACCGAGACGGTGGACCGCCGATGCGGAGCAATCGTGCCGATCCGATGCCAGCAGAGACTCCGCAACCATTCTAAGTCAGCCCGTTGCGAGATTCAAACCAAATCGGTTCCCCGCACCTTTCGGATTTTTCTGCCTCCGTGCTATCTTGAGCACTCGATGGCTTGCTCGAGGTGCCGGGACACCGGCTGGATTCTGCAACAAAAGGGATCGGCAGAGGCGGTAGTCCCCTGTCCCGACTGTCGAGATTCAGCCTCGAAGTCGCGCCGGGTTGAACTGGCCCAGATTCCTCCCCGCTATCTTGATCGGGGATTCGAACTCTACTCCGTGCATCACCCGTCCCAGCAGGCTGCCCTGACCCGCTCGATCGATTTCGTTGACGGTTTTCCGGATGTCGAACGTGGGTTGCTGTTCGTAGGCGACTGTGGCGTCGGCAAAACTCATCTTGCTGTGGCTATTCTGAAGAGTCTGGTGGTCGAACGCGGTGTCAACGGACGGTTCGTTGATGAGGCCGAACTGCTTCGCCGCCTCCAGTACTCCTACGGGCCGGATTCCCCGGATACCGAACGAGAAGTCATGATGCCCCTGATGGAGGCGGACCTTCTTATCTGGGACGACCTGGGGACCGGACGGCCGACGGATTGGGTCCGCGAAACGACCAGGATGGTGATTAACTATCGCTATACCAACCGGAAGCACACCATTCTGACGACCAACTGGCACCTTTTGGCGGCCTCGAAGAAGGGAGAGCGACCGAGTCGCGGAGGGGATCAAAACCTGGAAGAGCGGATCGGGACGCGGCTTCACTCGCGGCTCATGGAGATGTGTGAAGTTGTCCACATTTCCGGCCCCGACGCTCGCTCCGAGATTCACAAGGCGGGTATGGATTTCCGCCCGCGCGGGGTGAAAACGCGGTCGGAAATCAAGATCCCGACTTCGCTGCTCGAGTGTTCTCAGTGTCATGCGAAGCAGGTGAAAATTCTTGATCGCAGCGACCTCAAGGCTGGAGGACGTTACCTGGAACTCTCCTGTTTCTGTGGAGCCTGCTCACAGCACTTCCTGGCCCGGTTTCACCCCAAGACGGCCCAACTGGAATACCCGTCTCCGTAACTCGTCTTCACTTCTTGGGTGGTTTGGAGGGACGCACTTCAATGCGGCTGGTCAGGCAGCGCGAGTTGCGGCTCAAGGTTTCGATCACGATCTGGGCAATGTCACCGGCGCTGAGTTTCCACGACTCTTCTCCCACCGGAGGTCTTCCCCCGAACCAGGTATCGACGCTGCCCGGCATGACGTAGGCGACCTGAATATCATCGTGGCGTACCTCCTGCATCAATGCTTCGCTGAAGCCGACGAGTCCGAACTTCGACGCGTTGTAGGCCGCACCCCCGGGAAATGCATTTTTCCCCGCAAGGCTCCCGATGTTGATCACGAATCCATCGCCGCGCTTGCGCATTTCCGGGATAGCGTAGTGGCAGGTGTAAAAGAGGCTGTCGAGGTTTGTCGCAATGACCTTGCGCCAACTCTCCGGGCTCATCTCCTCAACGTCCTGGAACATTCCCACACCGGCGTTGTTGATCAGAATATCCAGGCCTCCCAGTTCGCTGACTGTAAACCCGACCAGGTCTCGGACCTGATCGGCGCGCTGGACATCGCAGACTCGGCCGATCACCCTCGAAGACGTGCGGGCAGCCAGTCGCTCGACGGTCGCTCCAACTTCCTTTTCGTGGCGAGAAGAGATCACCACGTTGGTGCCGGCGACAAGCAATGCCTCGGCGACTGCTAAACCGATCCCTTTGGTACTTCCGGTGACAATGGCATTTCTATTCTGAAGATTCATATGATCAAGTCTCCTCCCTTGGGATGTGTTTCGATGGGAGCGTCCTGCTGGGCAAGGCGCCAAACCTATATAATATCTTCTCGGCGTTGAAACTTGGGGGAGTTGTTACGAACCGAACTGCAATTTGGAGGAGTGAGATGCAGCGCACCGTTCTGATCGTCTTGTTTTCAATTTTCTTCATTCTGACGGCTCCCCTCGCGGCCCAGTTAAGTGATGTCACCGGCAATCCCGGCTTTTCCGGCGATTCGGCGAAGTTCAGTTTCACCGGTCTTTCCGAGAATTCCGATGTCAGTAACGTGCTGGGTGAGTGGGGAATCACATTCCAGCGTGGGGAATGGGGCACCGCCACTGCGGTCGCCACGTTTTTTGCCGGGTCTACGAATATCAAGGTTCTCAACCAGCCTTCTTCCGGGACGTCGGCCAACCGGCCGATGGTGCTCAACTTTCGATATCCCCTCAGCAAGGTAGGGATGATCCTGTCCGGGGGGACTGCCCAGACGCAGGCTCGGATCGAGGCCTTTGGACCGTTGGGGATCTCTCTCGGGAACGTTCAGATCAACGGCCTGGCGGAAGCCCGCGACGTTGCGGTCAGCACCACGAGCGCCCAGGGAATAAGCAAGCTGGTGATCAGTTACGGAGCGGAGAACGCTTCCGAAGAACTGGATGACCTCCAGGTTCAGTACATTCAGCGGCCCCAGTTCGTCACTTATTTGGCTCAGGTGGGTAATGGGGCGATCCAACCTGATAGCCTCCAGACGACGATCGTGGTTTCGAACTTGAGCAACTCGACTGCGAAAGGCGAAGTCGAATTTTTCAACAGCGACGGAAGCCCCCTGGAACTGCAGATTGGGAACACTGCGGCCAGTTCATTTCCGCTCACGGTGCCTGCATTCAGTTCGTTGACTGGAACGTCGGGCGGTACCGCCCTGGCGATTGGCTATGCCCGCATTACGAGCAACGTTCCTATCGAGGGAACGGCAGTTTTCCGAATCGTCACCGAATCTGGTGGCGTGAAGACGGAAGCCGGCGTTGGCGGAGCGAAGGGTTCCGTGACGGGTGTCGGCGCCGTACAGAAGGCAGTTGCCGGATCCTTCGACAGTGGCATCGCGGCGGTCAATACCTCCAGTCAAAACGCCTCGGCCCGCGTAGACCTGCTCGATCAGCGAGGGGTCGTTATTGACACGAACGCGAATGCGCTGTTGCTGGGCCCGGGAGAGCACACTGCGAAGTTCCTCTCGGAGATTTTCCCGGACATCAAGAATTCCGATTTCGACGGGACGATCCGGTTTGAGAGCGATGTGCCTCTGGCCGTGGTTATCCTTCGGACCGGGAATGGTCTCGTTCTGTCCAGCCTGCCCGTGGGCACTACCCAGAAGTAGCCAGGTCTGACCAGATCCGCAGGGTTACCGATTGCGGGACGACTTCTCGTACTCAGAGCGAAGACTGGCCATGAGATCAGGCAGGCGCTTGTATAGTGCCTTGCTGGTCCTCTTCCGGCCGCTCGCGAGAGCGTAGGAGGCCAGGATTGGGACGGCAACAGTGCAGTCGAGATAGCAGACGACCGCATCGGGAAGCTTGCTCGGGTCAACTTTCCCCCAGCTCACCGCTTCCGAGGGTGTCGCACCCGAGAGTCCCCCGGTGTCGGGACGGGCATCGGTGATCTGAAGAAAGTAATCGTGGCCTTTTTCATCGATACCGAGCACTTCCTGGATCTGCGGCTCAGTCTGGAGAACGAAATTCTTCGGAGAACCGCCGCCGAGGATGACGACGGCGCTCTTGCCACTCGTACGCTTGGCCCCGAGAACGATGGCGGCCGTTTCGTTGACGTCTTTCGAGACATCAATTGCCAGGGCGTTGCCATCCAGCGCGCGGGCTGCGACGTTCATCCCGATTGACGAGTCTCCCGGAGAGGAGGTATAGACCGGGACGTTGTTCCGATAGGCAGCCGCCAGGATCGATTTTGCGCCGAGGCCGAGGACCCGCTCTCTCTGATCCAGATATTTGCCGACCAGATGATGGAATTCGGAAGTGCTCATGCTTTTCTGAAATTCTGGTGCCTGGATGATCTCCCGGTAGAAACGGTCGGTCGAAAGCAGGACCTCGTAATCGAAGAAGATGTCGTAGATCCGCACGACGCCTTCCCTTCGCAATTCCACGTCGCTGACCTGTGCTCGTCCCTGGTGGAGCGACAACCCAATCCCGAAATGGGTGTCGTGGTATAGGTTGGCCCCGGTCGAGACGAGCCAGTCAACGTAACCGGCTTCGATCAGAGGAATCAGGCTTGACATCCCGACTCCGGCCGGTGTCAGGGCCCCGGAAAGCGACATGCCGACGGTGACGTCGTCTTCCAGCATCCTGGATGCAAAGAGCTGACAGGCTTCGCGCAGCCGGGCTGCGTTGTAGGCATTCAGGTAGTGATCAACGAGTTGCCGGATAGACAGGTCGCCGGTGATCGGGGGTGGTTCAATCGCTTTTCCGCCAAGATAGTCACTCATTTGTCAGTCCTCGAGATGAATCCGCAGTTTATCGAAACCAAGGGCCTGAGATTGTAGAATGCGCAGATGGCACACATCTATCCCTTCAAAGGATACCGATTTCACGAAGAGCACGTGGGCAGTCTGGAAGCGGTTGTAACCCAGCCCTACGACAAGATACCCGATGACCTCAGAGCTGACTACCTTAACCGGAGTCCCTTCAATATCGTCCGCGTCATCAAGAACGAGAATTACGGGGAAGCAGCGAGCGTTTTGGAGCAGTGGATCAACTCAGGAGCCTTGTCCCAGGATACCGAACCCTGCCTCTATATTTACGAACAGCGGTTTCGGTTCGAGGGCGAGGACCGCGTCCGGATCGGCTTAATCGGGATGGTCGCGCTGGATGATCCGGAACTGGCTGTAAAGGGCCACGAGAACGTCCTGGCACGGCCGCTGGCGGACCGGCTCAACCTGATCCGGTACACCGAGGCGAATGAAGGCCTGGTCTTTACTCTTTTTTCCGACCCGACGCTGGCGGTTGACCGGATCCTCGAGTCGGGTGTCGCAGAGCGGTCGCCTTCAATCGAGGTCCGGGACGATTTCGGCGTGCTCAACCGGATCTGGGCAGTATCGAATCCGGAAGTCGTTTCGGCGGCGCGCAAGGCGCTCGCGGCCTGCCCTTTGTATATCGCCGATGGTCACCACCGCTATCAGACCTCTCTTACGTTCTACCGGGAATGCATCGAAAAGGGCTGGAAGCCGGCGGCGGCAGAGTCTTTTGACAAGCGAATGGTGGCACTCTTCAACATGGACAGCGAAGGCATGCGCATCCTTCCAACGCACCGTGGGGTGAAAGGGCTCGGCCAGTTCGATTCGTCCTGGTTTTCAGCTCGCCTGGCGTCCCGGTTTGAGGTGTCCCCGGTTGAGGGCCTGGATGTTCTTGTCGCCCGAATCAACCATGGGCACCACCATTTCGGTTTCTGCTGGGTCGAGGACGGCCAGGTCAAGACGGTCCTGGCCGTGCTGAAAACCGAGGTTCTGTCCGATCGATCCTTCATGCCCTCGGTCGCGGGGCCTCTGCGGAGCCTGGATGTGAGCGTCCTCCACAGCGGAGTATTCGAAGAGATTCTGGACATCACCCCGGAACAGGTTGCCGGCGGTGGGCGAGTTTCCTATTTTCGGGAGAGAGAAGAACTGCTGGGCGCGTTGAAGTCGGGAGAAATTCAACTGGGATGTCTTCTCAGACCAACTTCACTTGAACAGGTGAGAGAAGTTTCCGAATTTGGGGCTAAGATGCCCCAGAAATCGACCGATTTCTACCCCAAGCTCCTGACTGGGCTGGTCCTGATGAAAATGAATATTTCCAGGGAAGGGAAAGGCTAAGGTGAAAGCTGCGGGATCTCTGGTTGTCCTGTTTCTATGTTTGACTGTTGCGCTTCTATCTGGGCAGCCGAAACTGGTTCTTTCCGAAGTCTCGAGCTATCAGCCAGGCGACCGGATCGCGCCCGATACGACAGTTCTGGGTGAGGACCTGGTCCCGGTGCAGCTATTGTCCCAGGTGGGACCGGACACGCGGGTAGTCGTGCTCGTCATTTTCGGCGGGGGCGCCGCGAAGTTTCCCGCCGGCTCCTTCCGGGGACCGCTGTGGTGCCAGGACAGCTTCGACGATTTGGCCATCCAAAGGGCGCTTGTCAACGCTTTCGGGGACAAGCCGGTGGAGGTGATCGGGGTGGCGGTCCCTCCTGTCTTTGCCCCTGAGAAATACGGGTATCCTGCTGACCTCTTTCTGACTGCCCCGGACCAGTCTCCTGCCTACAGGGTTGCCCTCAAGACATTTGTTGCAAAGACTGTCAGCTTAAGGAAGTCATCACTGATCCCGTTTTCGAAGCTATACTTTGACCCGAGAATGACCCTGCTTTCGAAGGAAAGTGGGGAAGTCTCCGGAAATCCCGCCTGGTTGGGGCGTTTCAAATGGCACCTTGACCCTAGGCGCTACGGCGCGCCGACTATCTGGATTTTCGACCGTTCGGGCGTTGTCCTTCGGGAGCCCTTCTGGGGCAACGAATATGGTGCCTCGCCGTCCGAGGTACGCTACGGATTTCATGATCTGCAAGCCGCAGTGGATGAGGCCCTGGGTTCAGTTCAATGACAACGCGCATGTTTAAATAATTTGCATCCGTTTATTTATATTGACAAACTTGGAACTGTTGTCTTAGTCTGTTCCCAATTCTGAAGCCTGCCCTGGATTAGTTTCGGTGACGTTGGGGGCAGGGGACTATCTGTTCCGAACGACCGGGGAGTAGGATGACCGCGAAAAAGCTCGTTCTTCTAGTTTGCGTCTCCCTTTTTGCAGTCTCAGGACGGTTGGATGCGTCGGCATTTTCAATCTATGAGCTTGGTGTCAGGGCGATGGGGATGGGAGGTGCCTTTGCGGCGATTGCCGATGACGGTTCCGCCCTTTTCTACAATCCCGCCGGTATTGCCTTCCAGAAGGGCTTGCGGATGGAAATGGACTCCCTGGGAGTCGTCGGTCTCTTCCGCTTCACTCCTTTCGACACGCCGGCCGGCCAGTACGTCCCACAAAAGGGATTCAACGGGTCGGTGGCGCCGAAGCTGATACCAGTGGCGAGCATGTACATGACCAAGGACCTCTCCGAGAAACTGACCTTCGGTTTCGGAGTCTTCTCGCCGTTCGGTCTTTCGGCTAACTGGACCAGCTTCAAGGACAGTGACCCGCAGGAGACCAAGTTCGTGGCCCGCTACGCGGGCGACCGGGCGCGACTTGAGTCAATCTGGTTTCAACCGACGGTAGCGTACCGGGTCAGACCCAACACGGCGGTAGCCCTCGGGGTGGCATTGGTCCACACTCACCTGATGCTCGAGCAGAGCATCCTGAACCCGCTCGACGACGGGATCGTGTTCGGGAAGGAGTTGTCCAACCTGATTTTCCCAGGCGAAGATCCCGAACTGGCCGGCCCGGCGATTGCGCGCCTCCTTCCCGAGGGGCGCTCCCGGCTGGCCGGAACGAGCCAGAGTCTTGGGTTCAACCTTGGTTTTCTCCACCGTGACCCTGAGCGCAAGATGAACTTCGGGGCGATGTACCGAAGCGCGGTGACCCATCACCTTGACGGAAGGGCCACCTTTGCTTTTACGACCGGTTACACGCTGGAGCCTTTCGTTGGAGCCGACACGATTCCCGACCTTTTTCCCGATCAGCCGATCAAGGGCTCCTTCACGACACCGGCGTCATACAAGGTGGCCGTGGCCAAGGAGGAAGTGTTCGGCGGAACCGCGGCGTTTGATTTCCAATATATGGACTATCATCGGTTCAAGAGCGTTCCGGTGAATTTCAGTCAGACCGTGGATGTCGCGACGCCGGAGGAACTGCGACTCGAGTTTGACTTCAACAACTCCTACCAGATCAACGCGGGTTACGAACACCCCTTCAAGTGGGGGATGGACGTCCGTGGCGGCTACATGTTCGACCACAGCCCGGTTCCCGACAAGAGTACCGGGCCGCTGTTTCCCGACAGCAGCCGGCACAGTTTTACCGCGGGAGCGTCGATGACGCGGGGGAACATGGAATTCAGCATCTTCTACCAGGCGATGAAATTCATGGTCCGCGAGACCAACGTCGCCGCAAATGCCGATGTATTCACAAACGGGGTCTACGACAACTTTGCCCACCTCGGCGGCCTCGGCCTGAGAATCAACCTTGGGCAGGACAACCTGGATCCGGATTGGTAGCATCATGATGAAGCGAACCGTTGTTCTTATTCTCTGCCTTCTATTGGTGAGCCCATTCCTGGGAGCTCAAGCGTCCCGTCGCCTGGATACGACGACATTCGTCGTTCTCGGTGAGGGCATGGCAGCCGGAGTTTACAATTTCAGCCTGAGTTCGAAGGGGCAGGAGAACTCCTTCCCGGCACTGATCGCCCAGCAGGTAGGCACAATTCTGCCGCAGCCGAATCTCCAGCCTCCCGGAATCGGAAATGTGGTCGGCTACAACGAGTTGCCCCTGCGGATTCCTGCCGCCCTGCAGACGACGGTACGGAAGCCTTTCCCTCCGTACTTGTTCGTTTTCAACCTTTCGGTTCCCGGATTGCGACTTTCTGATTCGATCACGCGCCGGCCGACGCTTCCCTTGATTCAGGATCAGGACAAGAAGCAGACCCTGGTCAACTTCGTGCTGGGGTTTCCGCAGCTGATTCTCGAAGATGAGGTCCCATTCTGGACCCAGTTGGAGTACGCCGAAGCAATGCGGCCGACGTTTGCACTGGTGGAACTGGGATACAGTGAGGTTGTCGATGCGGCGGCGACGGGCGATTTCAGCCGGTTGCCGGATCCGGCCCAGTTTCGGTCGGACTACGAGGCGGTGATCTCGGGACTGCGTTCGACCTACGCCGAAGTGGTCGTGATGACGGTACCGAATCCTCTCGATACCGCCTTCGCAAATTCCCCCGTTTCGAGTGCGAAACTCCTCAGGGTCCTCCCCTACGTGGTGCTCGGGCTGTACGGGCTCACGGTGGATGACTGGATCACGGTGCCGGGGCTTGTTGAGATTGGGAACCAGTTCCTTGCCCGGACATCGGGTCCTCTGCCCAACGGCTCGGTCATTACGGCGGAGTCGGCTGCGGAGTTGACCGCCTACGTCAGTCAGTTGAATTCGGCAATTGCCGATGTGGCGGGCCGGAACGGTGCGTTGGTCTACGACCTGAATGCGCAGTTGCACACTCTCAAGGTGAACGGGGCCGTCGTGGGAGACAAGCAGCTTGGGGCGGATTTCCTTGGCGGGCTTTATTCCCTGAACGGCTACTACCCGGGGCCAACCGGCCATGCTTTGATCGCGAACGGGATTCTGAGCTTCCTGAATTCCAGCTACGGCAAGAGCTATCCGCTGGTCTCGGTCGAGAACATTCTCGCAGACGACAGTGTTGGCGATTTCCGGGTGTCCACCGGGGCAGAGACAACCCTGGATGAACTTTCCCGGTTCATTCCGCGGGATAAGATGCGCAATATCCTTCGCGTCAAAGCCGAACTGGAGAACGTGAACCCTGACAAGACTCCCCGGTCCAGTCGACGGGTCAGTCCACCTCCCCAATCCCCCTCACGGAGGAACCCTCGATGAGACGTCTATTGCTGATTGCTCAAGTTACGCTGCTCCCTGTCAGTCTCTTTGCCTCCGAGGGCGATCTTGCCGTGCCCCTGCAGTTGCCGCCAGGACTGGAGCAGACCCTTCCGATCAACTCTGAGACTAGTTATTTCGGAGATGCCTTGCGGGCGGTCGACTGCCCCGATGATGCGGATAACCCGTTCGGGACCTGCGGAAACCTGCTTTTCGGCGGTCTGGCGATGACCGATGCCCACTTAGCCGGAAGCGTGCACATCAAGTTTTACGAACCGGTCAAGGACATTGCCCACTTTGAAGTGACCCATCCGCGAGGGTTGTCTGGCGACGACAGCGTGCTGGCAGCTCCCCAGTTCTACAAGTTTCCGGTCGAGTTTGAGCTGGTCAGCGATTCGCAGGACCAGATCGTATCGGAAGGGGACCTCAACCTGAAGACGGGTGAAGTCACCAATCTCGAATACCGCGTCTTGTTCATCAACACGGCGATCTACGCTCTTGGCCAAGTCAATCCGAAGCTGGAAGCCCCGGTGATCAAATTTCCCGGGGTGTACGGCTCATCGTGGGCGAAGTTTTCGCAGCGCGACGACGGGCTGCTGGACTTCACCTTTTACGGTACGAGTTTCCTGCCTTTGGGGAACAAGATTGAGGGAAGCGGCCTGGTTGGTGATGTCCCGCGGTTTCCACTCCCCTTCTGCAACATTCGCCTGGACTGTGCCAGCATTCCGTCGCCGGGTACTTCGTTGCATCCTCACCTGTTGCTTTCCACCGCTGCTCCGGAAGGCGAATCGTGCGGGGACAACTGTCCTGAGATCCCGACGAACACCATGTGGCAGTTGACGACCTTTACTCACAACACCAGTTTCGGGGATGCCTTTAACCTGAATATCCCGCAACTGGGCGGGACTGCGACCGGGCGGTCGCACCTCTTGGGTCGTATCCAGATTCAATTCGGGCCACGGTTTGGGGATACGGTGCCTTTCTGGGTGTCCAGCCTGGTGCCGGCCGGGTTGCTGGCCGAACCGCCGGAGACTCCACTTTCGATCCCGGGGCTCTCGGTTGGTTTGCTTGGGCACGACGAGTACCTGCGGTTTCCGCTCCAGACCTATCACCTCCAGGACGTAGCGTTTGCGGATGATCCGTTCGACCTGGCCCTGGGTGCGATTGACCTGAAGACCGGCAGAGTCCTGGGTGAGCTGCTTTACCGGGGATTCATCGCACAGGATCTGCTGTTTGCGCTGCTCGAACAGAACGACGGAGCCATTGCGCCGAGCTCGTTCAACTTCAGGGGGCCGGCCCTTTTCGAAAATGGGGTCAACGGCCAGACGGTCTTCCGGTTCAACGGAGACGTCACGGTTGACTTTTCCGGGTTTCGGTACCCGTCCCCTGATCTGGTCAAGGCCAACAGCTGGATTGCCGGCGAAGGATCCACTCTGGATCCGTTCCTGAGGATCCAGGCGATGCATCCCGGACCTCCATCCGAGGTAGTGATGAGCGACAGCGGCCAGGCAATATCGTCAACTGGCGATGACTTCAGCTACAACTACTCGGTGTCGTGTGACCCGGTTGGAAAGGATGCCTTCTTTGAATACCAGAACTTCAACAGTTCGGATGGAGGCACTTTCAAGATGTACAGCCTGGCGTCGGTCAGTTGTACGAACTCGAGAGGGTCAACGCTTCCCGAGGGGCAGTTCGATACGGTGACTTTCAGCGGGTTCGGTTCCTGGAGCAAGGACTCCGACCCGCATTTGGCAACGGTGCAGTTCTCGAATGCCCCGGACGCTCCCTACATCAGCATCATCGTTGACGGAGGGATCGTCTCGAATGTGAACACCAAGCCGCCCAACCTGGAGGACTCCCTTCCCTAATGGCAGAGAAAACGACCTCCTTCGAACAGTCTCAAATTATCCCGGCGACTCCCAACGACGTGTTCGAGGCCCTGGTTGACGCTGAGAAGCACTCTGCCTTTACCGGGGCGGAAGCTACCGGCGATGCGGTCGAAGGAGCCGTCTTCACCGCATGGGACGGCTACATCGAGGGCCGTTTTCTGAAACTCGAAAAGGGGCGACTGATCGTTCAGGAATGGAGCACGACGGAATGGCCGGATGGCCAGGACCCGTCTCTTGTCGAAATTCGCCTGGCTCCGTGCGATGGAGGAACGCAGTTGACGATGGTTCACAGTCGCGTTCCGGTATCTCAGGCCGGATCATACGAAAAGGGATGGGTGGATTATTACTGGACTCCGCTCAAGGAGTCTTTCGCGTAGGTCTCTGAAAAGTTACGGGTGGAGGCGGGCGGTCGAATCCTCGACTTCCGGCCTCAGTGAATTAAGAAGGAAGGAGTTTGGGTATGAAGTCTTTTGCTTCCAGGAAACAGATTATCGGTGTGGCATTGCTGCTGATTGCACTGAGCGCGGTTTGGGCGCTGGCCGGCGTGAGAGCGACGACCAGAGGAGACAATGGTAATGGTATCGACCCCGAAACCGATATGCTCCAGTCGCCGAAATTGCTCTTCATTCATCAGGACGTTGTGACCGATTTTCCGGCCACTGGTGACGGGGTCAGGACCGGCACGTTCCGGGGCGCCATCTCGGGAACCGCAACGACTAATTTCCAGTTTCTGCCGATTCCGCCGCCGGAATTCGCGGCTGACGACCTTTGTCTGCTGGTCGACCCTGAGGGAGATCAGATTCTTTTCAGGGTCCAGGTCCAGGGACGTTTCATCGTTCCGGTGCAGGGTCCCTCGGAAGACCCCCGCAAGGACATCGTCGCCTTCGGCGGACCCTACACCGGCATCTACGAAGTCGTCGAAGCCACCGGCAAGTACCAATCCCTGATAGGCCGCAAGTTCCCCTGCAAGGGTGTGGGAACGACTCCGGCCAAGAACCCGGCGATTGGTTCGGTTTACGCTGAAGTGTACAGTGACCAGTTCGACTTCTAGTCGGTTTCGCAGTTAGTGCTCGTGGCGATTGGGTGGTAGCCTTCCCGATCGCCGCGGGCGAACTCCCGCCACGTCTTTAACCGGGGTGTAGATTGCCCTCGCCGTCCCAACCATCCGCGGATTCCCAGTCCCATTTGTTCCCGCCGAATGTACTTTTGCCGGCAAACCGGCAGGCCATTGATACCGGGAATGCGCTGCTCGGTTGGTGGGAGCAACAGCGTGCCAGAGTCCTTTCCAGAACCTTTCCCCTGAGGCCGCCGGGTGGCTCGCTTGTGGCCATGGACTGCTTTTACGATTTTCTCGGCGACGGCTGCAGCGTGATGGGGTGTCTGCAACGGGCCCGCTTTGAGATGGGTATTGACTCAAACGCAGCGGCCCGGTTTGTCGAGGAACTCCCCACTACCTTCGCCCGGTACTCCAGTTGGAAGCGGAAGGACGGAGACCGGGGAGGATTCAGTTATGCGCCGGTCCTGGCCCGGCGAACCGGCGCCGATGCGCCGGAATCCCCGCCTTCTGGGGAGGCTGATTTTGGCCTCGGCGGTTTCGAGTGGAAGCTGCTTCGGGTTGACATTCATGATTTCGTGAGAGCGATCCCGATGATGCGCCCGGTCGCTCGCCCCATGAGCCGACGGGTCCGTGAGGCGGCATTGATCACCGTGATTCCGGCACTCTCTCAACCGCTGATCCCAGCCGGGGAGGTGGTCGTGGCCGAAGTGGCGTTTGGGTATGCCTTCCTGCCGCTCGCTCCCGAACCCAACATCTTCGGTTTTGGGCCGGGACACTTCCGCAGCGCAATCAAGCAGTTTCACTTCGCATTGATGGCGGACCGAACCCTGGAGATCAGGCTGGCTTTCATCGTGGCCCCGCGGAGCGAGAAGATTTTGGATTTGCGAGGGTTCGATCCTGTCTATTCGGTGGTTGAACTTCTCGATCTCCTTACCTTGCGAAGCATCCGTTTGAGCCGGCGCTTTCACGACCGTATGGATGCGGTAATGTTGAGGCTCCACGGGCGGGTTCATCAGAACCTGCTGGAGGAAATGGCGCCATTATGGGCGAATGGCCCTGCCCGATAATCAGAAATCGAGTTCGAACTCCAGGTCGAACACTGCCGGGTGCCCGCGATCAAGTGCAGCCTCGATTTCGCGACGAGCAGCCAATCTTCGACGTCGCGCGAGTTCACCGTGGCCCGGGAAGCGTTCCAGGAAGCCGGGTGACATCCACTCCCAGAAAACGAGAGCGTAAACGAGTCCCTGATCGAACGCATGGTCGATCCAGTCAGCGCCCCATTCAAACCGGTCGGAGATCACCCGCCGGACATCTGCGCAATTGACCATCGCCATGGCAAAGGCGATCCCACGGACGCAGGAGCCCCGGTCGAAGTGAGGCTCGTTCCGGGCGATTCGAATCGCCGCCGAAACGGAGAGATTGCGGAAGAAGAGAATTCGACCGAACCCATGGGAAAGCAGGCGCCGCCCCACGAGGTCGAAGTGCTCCAAATAGGACGCCGGTTCGGGGCGGGTCAGGTTCGCCATCGGAAGGAGCCCGATACGGCGCATGCCCGACGCAATAGCGAAGAACGGCCCGGGAGCGTAGACCCCGAGCATGGCCCCGAGTGACTCGGTGCAGAATGGACGGTAGTCGGGGGAAGTGAACCCCTCAACTCGTGGCTGCAGCCGAGCCAGCTCAAAGCCCACCGCCTCGACCGCGCCAATTCCCATCCCGCAGTGGACGATCGGGCGAGCGGCCAGCGGTATGCGGGAATCCGCCAAAGTCCCTCCTTGGGGAGGATTCTTGAAGAACTCGGCCGAGACCTTCTCCATCTGCCAGAACGAGCGGGTCGTGAAAAAAGGATCGCCGCTGTCGGCTGCGGCACCCTGGATTCGGGTGATTCGTTCCACGTACTGGGACTGGTTGAGGCGGTCCGCAGGCGAGGAAACGCTGCGGATTGTGTTGGCTTTACGAAGTGCATTCTTCCAAACTGGTACGGGCTCTTTCATGTACAAAGGTTCCGACGCGAGCAGAAGTAACAAATCATGGCAATCAATGTTGATTTAGATGATTCCACCAAGTATCATTCTCGGAATCAATAAAGGATAGTGTTCTTTTCAATAAAGTCAATCCTGAAATCGGGACGATGGAAGCCATCGATCGGATGGGTGTGACGACAATGTCCTCACAAGAAAGCACTTCGGCAACCACAGACTTGATACCGAGAATGAAGGAGCAGGGCTATGATGCCGAGCGGGTGACCCGTCGCCGGCAGTGGCTCGAGCAGCGGACCGGAACCTCATCCCGGCACGTCGGGTCGTTCTCGGAGGACTCCCTCCAGTGGCGAGGGAACATCGAGAACCCGATCGGTGTCTCCCAGATCCCGACCGGCATTGCCGGTCCTCTTCGCATTCGGGGGTTACACGCCGACGGCACTTTTTACGTGCCGCTGGCGACGACCGAAGGTGCGCTGGTTCGATCCTACGAACGGGGGATGGTGGCATTGACTCGTTCCGGCGGGGTTGAAGCCGCCTGTGTTGACGACCAGAACCAGACCAACCCGTCCTTCTTCTTTGACTCGATCCACGATGCCGCTCGTTTCCCGGGCTGGCTGAAAGAGCATTTCCACGAACTCAAGAGGGAGGCTGAGGCGACGACCCGGCACGGTCGGCTGCTCGGGTGCGAAACCTATCAGATTGCCCGCCAGGTGATCGTCAACTTCCGTTTCTCAACCGGGGATGCCCAGGGCATGAACATGATCGTCAAGGCGACGGACGCCGCCTGTCGCTGGGCTGCCGACAATTTTCCGGTCCCTCAGTATTACGTATTCAGTGGGATGAGTTCCGAGAAACGCCCGTCCGGCTATCTCATGTCCCGGGGGAAAGGGAAGTGGGTGACTGCCGGGGCCTTCCTCGATGACAGGATTCTCAAGAGTTACCTGGGCTGCTCCGCTGTTCAGCTCTATCAGGTGTGGCACTCGACGCTGGTGGGGCACCTTGCCGCCAACGCCGTTGGCTACAATGGGCAGTTCGCGAACGGCCTGACGGCCATTTTCATTGCCACCGGCCAGGACGTGGCCAACGTGGTGAACAGCGCCTGCGGGATCACCAGTTTCGAACCGGTCGAGGGCGGGATTCACGTTAGCGTCACACTTCCGGCCCTGACCATTGCAACCGTCGGTGGCGGTACTGCACTGGGTACTCAGCGGGAATGCCTGGAGATGATGGATTGTTATGGGACCGGCAAGGCGGTGCGGCTTGCCGAGGTAATAGCGGGAACGCTCCTGGGGGGAGAGATCTCCATGGCAGGGGCAATTGCATCGGGCGAGTTTACGCGAGCTCACGAAACGTACGGACGCAACAGGCCGGGGGAAAAGTAATGGAAAATTCAGCTGGAGTCGCGTTGGTCACCGGGGGCAGTCGCGGAATTGGTCGGGCCATCGTTGAGGACTTGGCTAACGCGGGCTGGTCTGTTGCCTTTACCTACCTGGGCCGAAAGGACGCGGCCGAGGAACTGGTAGCGTCCCTGGAAGAGAACGGGTTTCGCGTTCTGGCAGTGCAGGCCGACGTCCGGGATTTCGGGCGAAGCGAAGCCGTGGTCCAGGAGGTCCGCGACCGGCTCGGCCCTATCGATCTGCTCGTAAACAACGCCGGGATCAAGAAGGATGAGCCGGTCTACCGCATGTCACCGGAAAACTGGAACGACGTGGTGGCGACGAACCTGACCGGGACCTTCAACTTCTGCCGCTGTGTGGTGATGGACATGATCAAGCGTCAGGCCGGTACGATCGTCAACGTCGTCAGTGTGAGCGGGATCCTGGGCCTCGCCGGACAGGCCAATTACGCGGCCTCAAAGGGAGGCGTGATTGCGTTGACCAAGGTGCTGTCGAGGGAAGTGGCCCGGTTCGGCGTCAGGGTCAATGCCGTCGCTCCCGGGTTTATCGAGACCGAGATGCTGGACGACATCCCTGAGTCGTCCAGAAAGAAACTGTTTGCCCAGATTCCGGTGGGATTCCCTGGGACTCCCCGCCAGGTAGCCGGAGTGGTCCGGTTCCTGGCCAGTGAGGATGCGGGCTACATCACCGGCCAGGTTCTTCCGGTTGACGGAGGAATGGTGTGACCTACCAGATCCTGGGTCGAGAATATTCGAAGTATTACGATGTGATAGTGATCGGTTCTGGAGTCGGCGGGCTCTTTTGCGCAAATCTCCTGGCCGATGCCGGGATGAAGGTCCTCGTCATTGAGCAGCATTACGTCCTGGGGGGATACTGCAGCAGTTTTCGGCGCAAGGGCTTCCTGTTCGACTCGGCCACTCACTTCTACCCGCTCCTGGGCAACCCGACTACGCTCACCGGAAAGCTCCTCAAGAAACTGGGGATTCCGACCGAGTGGCACAAGATGGATCCGGTTGACAAATTCCACTTCCCCGACGGAGACACATTTGTAGTCCCGGCCGACCTGTCCGACTACATGAAGCAGCTCAAGGGTCGGTATCCCGAAGAGGCGCACAACATCGACCAGTTCTTTGGGGAGGTTCGGGAAGCCTACCTCTATGGGCTCCTTTACTATTTCAAGGAGATCGCCCACCCGGTTGCCGAAAAGTACCGCGACTTCACACTCGGCCAGAAACTCGATGAGCACTTCAGTGATCCGCGGCTGAAATCGAACCTGATGGCGGACCACTCCCACTGGGGTTCTCTTCCCAGGCATACTTCGTTCCTGTTCGACTCGATGCTGCGCCTGTCTTATTTCCTCGGGAACTATTATCCGATGGGCAGTTCCCAGGCTTTCGCCGACGATCTCGGAGAGGCTCTTCGGCGCCGGGGCGGGGAGACGCTGCTTTACACCAACGTTGAGAAGATACTTGTCGAGGGTGATCGCGCTGTTGGGGTAGTGGCCACAACCCGGTCGAAGAGGCGGCCCCAGCAAGTCGAGTTTCGCGCACCCGTGATCGTGTCGAATGCGGACGTGCTCCTCACCTACGAGAAACTGGTGGGCGGTGAGCTCTGCGGTTCCGAGGTGATTGACGGCCTCAAGTCGATGCGTCCATCGTTCCCCTGCTATCTCCTTCACATGGGGCTAAAAGGCCTTTCTCACGAACACAAGGAGGATATCGAAGGCTATTACTGGAGATCGTGGAATCCGGCGGACCTCCAGAACACCTTCTTTAAGGTCTTTTTCACCACGTCTTTCGACCCCAGCCTCGCCCCGGAAGGACACGACATACTCATCGTACAGAAATGGGGAACGGCCAACTATGACCAGATTCAGGACTGGGGTGCCCACAAGGCCTCTACCGAAGACTACATCCTGGGCCAATTGCGCCGGCTGATTCCCGGACTCGACGAGAAGATCGTCGTACACATGAGTGCATCGGCCCACACTTCATACCGGTACACGCTCAACCACAGAGGGGCGATGCTGGGTTGGGAAATGTCCCCGGACCAGTTGGGGGAACTCCGCCCGGCCAACCGGACGCCGATTGAAAACCTCTACCTGGTTGGCCACTGGACGCGACCTGGAGGAGGCATTACTCCTGTGATCGTTTCCGCCCAGCGGGTGGCGGAGATGATTCTCAAGAAGCAGGACATTGAAGACGAGACCACTGAGGCGGCCCGAGAGGCGCGGTTGGACTTTCCGAACCTCACCAGTCATGAGGGAGAACAACGATGACCGAGAAGCCGGGCGACGCGCTGACGCTCGACGAGATCAACAGTGTGCTGGACGCAACGTTCCACCTGCTTGGCGAAGAAGGCCTACAGGTGGACGTAGTCGAGCGGGTGGCCCGCCGGTCGGGTGTCAGCCCGGCTCGCATTTACCTCCATTTTGGAGGTGCCAGTCGGCTCATGCAGTCCCTGCTGGAGCGGGAGCTCTACCTGATAGCGGGTTCAGTGGCCGAACCCGAACTCCGATTCCCGGGAGAGACCATCGGAGATGAATTGGGGGTGCTGGCGCGGATTCTCCTGGATGAGTGCCGGACGCATATTGGCTTCCTTCGAACCTGTCTCAGCGAGGCCATGTACAATCCCGAATTCGGCGTTGTCTTCTACTCGACTTTCATCATGCGGGGGCGGACATTGTTCACCGAATTCCTTAAGGAGCGGCAGAGCCGCGGTGAGATCCGGGAGGACATCGACGTGGAGGCCGCGGCCGCCTTCTTTCTGTCTGCCCTGATTTTCTCGCTTCTCGCTCTCGAGATGCTTGGGGGGAAAGAAATTGAGAAGGTCGGTGACGCCCGGCTGATCGCCGGGATGTCCGACCTGTTCCTGCAGGGAGTTTTACCGAGGCCGTGAGCTTCCATTGAATTCCTGTACAGGGAGGGCCGGAATCGTGGCATTGGAGCAATCTGAGATTCTTGTTGCCGGACATCAGGGTGAACTGGCTGAGAAAACGGTGGCGCTGCTTTCAGCTGCCGGACACACCATCAGGCGCCTGCCACGGGAAAACGAGCCGGAGGATTTGGGTGACGGTTCGGTTCGGACACTGATTGTCTTCCCTTTCGACCTGTCCGATCGCAATCCAGGCCAGTGTGAGGCCGACGTGCAATGGATCCGGTCCCTGCTCGCGAAGGCCAGACCAGCCGGAATTGAGCGGGTTGTCCTCAGAAGCCATGTCGCCGCTTACGGGTTCAGCTTCAAGAACTACGGACTGATGGAGGAGGACAGGGTCTCCCTGCTTGAAGAAGGTTCGATCGAACAGCGCTGGCTGAAGGCGGAAGAGGCGCTAGGGTCCGGAGAGCAGGACTCGCTGAGTTGCGTCATTCTCCGTTTTTCGCCCATTTCCGACCCGGCTGAAGGCGACTTCCTTACCCGGATGTTTGTGGGGAAGGCCTGCATGCCGGCGACCGGCTATGACCCGCGAGTTCAGTTTGTCGATCTTGATGATGCCGCTCGTGCGATTGTGGCAGCAGTCAATTCCCGAGCGACCGGAGTCTTCAATGTTTCCGGGGATGGCTGTGTTGACTTCCGGAGGACGCTGCGGGCCAGTGTCCCGGTGCGACTTCCCATACCCCACGTGATCCAGCGGGGGTTCCGGAAGACCGCGGCGATGGTTGGCCTCGGGGCGCATCCGGACGTTTCCGCCGACCAACTTCGGTACAATGTCACCGTCTCGTCGGAGCGAGCGCGAAGAGAGTTGTCTTTCGAGCCCAGGAAGTCCAGTGCCGACGCTCTCGGCTCCCTGCTTGAGCGTTCGGGCCGCTTGAAGCGGGGGCAGGTAGACCATGCGGTCGATGAATTCGGCCTGGATCCCGCCTACCTGAAGCAGTGGGATTTCTGGTTTCGATTTCTGCGCAACGTCTACTGGCGAGTGGAGAGCGAAGGGCTCGAGAACATTCCCAAATCGGGAAGCGCGATCATTGCACCCAATCACCGCGGGTTCATGCCCTTCGACGGGGTGGTGCATCGATCACTCGTCTTCGAGGCGCGGGGACGCCAGATCCGGTTCCTGGTGATCCCGTCACTGTTCAAGTTCCCGTTCCTCTCCGATTTCCTGATCAAGCAGGGAGGAGTGGTCGCGAGTCAGCAGAATGCCGGCCGTCTCGTCGAGCGAGGCGAACTGGTGGGGATTTTCCCGGAGGGAATTTCGGGAGCCTTTCGCATGTACAAGGGGGCCTACGAGTTGGGCCAGTTCGGGAGAGACGCCTTCGCGAAAATGGCGATCGAGCATCAGATCCCAGTCATTCCTGCCGCAGTTGTGGGCCATGTCGAGATCTTCCCCATTCTCGGCAAGATGCACATCTCCTCACTGATGCGCTTGACCGGATGGCCGTTTATCCCGATTACTCCGACTTTTCCTCTGGTTCCGCTTCCCCTGCCCACGAAGTGGCATATTCGTTATCTCGAACCGATTCCGGTTTCCCCACTTACGCGGGAAGACGCCTCCAGCCGCCGAAAAGTCAAAGAGTTCTCCGCTCATGTCAGGGATGTCCTGCAGACCAGCATCAACGACATGCTGGCTAGGCGGAAACATGTCTTCTTTGGCAAGATATTCGGGTCATATCAGGAAAACGGGGCGCATTTTGTCGCCCGGCAGAAGTAGATGGCTTTCGTAAATTATCTGGCCCGAGCTCTGGAGGTCGCGAGGATCGTAGTCTCTCACCTGGTGGGTGCCCTCTGGGCTCGCCTCACCGGAAAGCCAGGGATGAGCGGTCCAGTCCGGCTGCGCATCGCGCTCGAAGAGATCTCCGGCAGCTTCCTCAAGTTCGGCCAGATCCTCTCACTCCAGGTGGACACCCTGCCGACGGCCTATTGTGATGCCCTTCTCGATCTCCTCGACCGGGTGCCCCCGTTTCGTGAGGAGGAGGTCCGGCGGATATTCAGGGAGGACCTGAAGGCGAATCCCGAGGAAATCTTCACGGAATTCGACTTCGTGCCGATCGCGGCAGCCTCAATAGGGCAGGTTCACCGGGCCGTTCTGCCTGATGGACACAAGGTCGCGGTCAAAGTCCAGCGACCGGGGATACGGGATACCTTTACCCGCGACGCGGTTTTGATGAAGTACTTCATCAAGCTCATTTTCTTGCTGAGAATTCGGACCCTCTATTTCCTTCGTGATCCGGCCAAGGAGTTCAACGACTGGATCCAGGACGAACTCGACTACCGTACCGAGGCGCACTACGCTCGCCTCCTGGAGCGGAACTCGCGCGAGACCCCGACCGAACAGGTGCCTTGTGTCCAATGGGAGTTGACCACGGAACGGATTCTGACGATGGATTTCCTGGAAGGGAGGAGCGTCCGGGAGTACATGCGAATCCGCGACGAGACCCAGGAAGACTCGATCGGGGTCCTGGGGAAGATCGGGTTTGACCCTCCGGTCTTTGTGTCCAACGTTATTCGGAACTTTGTTAGTGACGCGCTGCGATTTGGTGTTTTTCACGCCGATTTACATCCCGCCAATCTTTTGATTCTGCCGGAAAATAAGGTCGGCTATGTGGATTTCGGCATTGTTGGGCACCTCACCTCGGAAGCCCGGCGGAAAATCATCCAAATGACCCTCGGGTACGTGAGAGGTCAGAACGACGAGATTTTCAGGTCATTCATGGCAGTCTGTGAATTGACCGACCACGCCGACCCTGAGGGCTTTCGAAGGGAGTTGGAGAAACTCTCACCACGCTGGTACCGGGAACCCGCGATAACGGGCCGCCCCCAGTTTGGCCGCTCATTGACGATCCTTATGATCGACTTGTTGACGCTCTGCCGTTCCTTCGGGATCCTTCCTCGGCGGGAAATGATCAAGTACATCCGCTCGTTGTTTCTGGCAGACGGCCTGGTCTCCCGTCTCGCTCCGGGGCTCGACTACGGCCCTCACCTGAAGGAGCTCTGCGAGGAGTACATCATGGAAGAGGCCCAGCGAAAAATGTTGTCGAACCGGGCTTCTCTACCCGCGATGGCGGATCTGGCCGGGTGGCTTCAGATGGGGCCGGGGAGCATGCTCCGATCGCTCGACATGCTGGAGCGGAGCGAATTGCCGTTGCGCGTCCGATTGGTCGACTCGGGACCAGCCGATCAGACCGGGCACAAGGCCTTCTGGGCGGTTGTCGCCTGGCTCGCAATCCTTGGAGGTGCCGCCTTCAACTGGGGGACGCTCGCGGCGGCTCCGACGGCAGTGCCGGCACTCGTTTGTTTCGGACTCTTGGGTGTCTTTACGGCTTGGGTGCTGAGCATTCTCTGGAGACTGACCCATTAGCGGCGGGCCAGGCAACAACTCTGTAAGATTGCCGGATCAGAGTGCAATTACAGACCTTATACTGGACAAAGGGACCATCTGAGAGGTATTCTAACTCCAAATCCTCAAGGACCCGAAGTGCGGGTACTCATTGAGCCAGTTTCAACCAAATATTTTAGAGAGGGAGGTTTCTGTGGACAAGTTTCTTGTTTCCATGATGCGATTTTCGACCGCGATGACGCTGTTCGGCCTCGAGCAGGTCCAGGGAGCGGTAACATCGGTGGGTTCGGGTGAAGATATGACTGCTCCGCTCGAGCGGATGCGCCAGACTATGGACGCTTTTTCAGACGCCGTGATGAACCATGTCGACCAGAGTAAGCGAGAAACGCTCGACACGGTAACGCGGGTTTCCGAAGACACCGTTCATCGTGCTTTCTCGGGAGTCGGGGCCACCATTGCCGACCCTCGTGAAATGGTGAAAAATACGGCGGACATGGTGAAACGGACGTCGGACTCAGTCATGAGCTGGATGGACGGTGGGAGCGAGAGCTCCGGGGAAGCGCCACAGCCGGCGTCCGAGGCGCTGGGTGGTTCAGAGCGAAAAGCGAGGGCCAAGGCCTCCTGATTTTTCCGGTTCTTGAAGGGTCGGCAGGGCCGGCAGACAGAGGGGTTTCGGCTGTGAAACAGGTTGGCGTGGCGGCGGGAGTATTGTGAATCCCAGACGAAACCCTTCAACGGTTTGGCAGGACTACGGGCTGGCCCGGTCTCGGGGCTGGGGTCGGGGGCCCCTTCTGGCCGGTAGCACTCTTTCCCGGGCGACCGGATTTCGCTCCGCATGCGAGGAACTGGGCGGCTACTTCCAGGCGTTTGCCGTTTTTCTATCCGGTCGTGCGGATTTCTTGCCCAATCCCTACCTGGATGAACTCGAACAGGTGACGGCCCCCTATTTCGGGCCGGATGGGCCGCTCGATCTGCCTGTTGAAGCCCTCGAAGTCGAGGAACTGACCCGGTCGTATTTCACCAGGTCTTTTCGCGCTCTTTTCGGTCGCCGGATCGTGATTCTTGAGGTGGCTGTGCCGGACGCGGGCGTAGATCAATCGGCCTGGAAGGATTTCGAAGCGGGCGTTTCCGAGTTGGAAGGGTTCCCGGAGTCGCGCATCCTGGAGCCGGATGTCCTTCACTCCTTCCACAAGTGGCTCGACCTTCATGCTGATCTGGGACGCAAGCGGCGGATGCTGGAGACACTCCAGGAGGCACCACCGGGATGCGTGACAGAAATCCCCCAACTGATCCCCGATTTGCAGCGCTCGAACATCCTCGCCTACTCGCTGACCGAAGGGCAACCCGTGCGCCAACCCGGAGCGGATGGGGAGAGTGATTCTACTCGATGGGTGGAGGCAGTGGTTGAGCAGATCCTGATTCTTTCCTGCATCGCGGTGGATGACTCATTCGACGAGATGCGGGCCTGTGGGGAGGGGAAGTTCGGATATCGCGTCTGGCCCTTCATGGAGTCTCTTCCAATCCAGCATTACCAGCCCCTTATCCAGTACGTGGCTTCATCAATTGCGGAAGACTCCGGGCGTGCCATGCGGATGCTGGTACGCATGACCCGGAATGAGGAGGTGGTGATCCCCGAGTCGGAAATCTGGAGAGAACTCTCCGGGCTCCGGTTCGAGATGGACCGAGAAGGGCGATTCCCCGATTCTGTCGAGAAGTTGGTGGATTTCTGGAAGGCCCTCGCCGGCAGTCGAGTTCGGGTTCCATTCTTCCTTGATTTTTTTCAACGCGAACTGGTGCTTCTCGGCCCCAAGATGGCAAGCCGTAAAGTGGACCAGTTTGTTGTGGGTGTTGCGACGGTTCTGTCCCGGCTCGTGAAGTTGCGGGTGAGCCAAACAATGAGCATTGAGAAAGCCCGCGAGTGGGCGGTCGGGAGCGGTCTGTTGATGATGGGGGTAGTGCGCCAGGTGAGTTCGTTTGTCGAGCAGTTGAGGGAAAATGACCTTTCCGTTTCGGTGTCGACCACAACGTCTTCGCCCAACCAGAGCCAATCCAGGCGATCCTGGTTCGGCGGGGTACTGCTGCTTGCCTCATTGGCCACGCTCCAAGGGGCATTTTCTGCAGAGGGTTCCGGTCTTGGGACTCTGCTGGCCGCCGCCTCGCTGTTGTGTGGTGTGGCGTTGGTTTTCTCTGTGGCGCGAGGACGGTAGCCGGTCCGATTGGAATCCCCGAATTGAACCTCTGCTTGACTGGTAGTCGATTGTGGCAGTGTCCCTGATTGTCTTTTGTGGGAAGGGTGGAGTCGGGAAATCCACTCTGTCGGTGGCGACGGGGCTGGCGTTGAGCCGCCGGGGCAGCCGAACGCTGGTCGTGTCTTCTCACCCGCTGTCGGAACTGGCCCTCGCCATCAACCTGGAAGGGATCGAGGATAGTGAACCGGAGGCTGCTAAAAGACTCTTCGTGGTTCACCTTGACCCAAAGAACGTCCTGGATGGGATGGTTAGGTCCCGGATCAGGCCCTCTGGGATTGCCGAATTTCTCGTCAAGAGCCGGATTTACACGAATTTCATCGAGGTTGTTCCTGGGTTGAAGGAATTCGCGTTCCTTTGGAGACTGACCGATATCGGAACGGCCCAACCGGATTGAGTTCAGTCATACGATGTGATTGTCTGGGACGCACCCGCTTCCGGCCACTTTCTGCAGACCCTTCGAGTAGCCCGGAATTTCGAACAGTTTTTCTCGGGACCGCTTGCCAGCCAGGGCAGGCAGATTCGTGATTTTATCGAGCGAGCGTCACCCTTTGTTGTCCCGGTCTGCGTTCCTGAGGAAATGTCGGTTGACGAAACCCTCGAGTTGGAACAGGGACTCGAGGAGTTGGGCATGAACGCAGGCGTGGCGATCTGCAACCTGGTGTCGCCGGAATTGGTGTGCCTGGCGAACGAGGGCCCTGTGGCCGGATCGGAGGCTCTTCCGGACTATCGTGGTCTTGGCGAGTGGGGCCGGTTTGCCCGATCCCAGGTTGCGGCAGAACGTGCGCAGCACAGTCGGATCCGGGAGGCGCTCTCCTGTCCGGTCCTGGCTCTGGAGCGCAGGCCGCGGCAGTTTGCCGACCTCGCATTTCTGGGAGGGCTGGCCGAGGAGCTCTCCGGCGCCGGCCTTCTCGGCATGATTGGGGGCCGAAAGTCACGGGGTGAGAGCCCATGAACGAGGCGACAGGCCGAAGTGGAAGGAAAACTCGGATTGCGGTTCTGGTGGGGACGGGCGGGGTTGGCAAGACCACGGTTTCCAGCGTCCTCGCCATGAAGTACGCTCATTCCGGGCACAAGACCCTGGTTTTGACGATTGATCCTGCCAGAAGGCTGAAGGGGTTGCTCGGGTTGGACAATCGCGGAGGTGAGCACCGGGTTGCTCTCCCCGATTCATTTGCCGGGGAGTTGTGGGCTGCTTTGCTCGACATTGAGCACACTCTCGAGACCGCTGTCCGGACCTATGGCAATCCACGCCAGGTTCGGTCGATCCTCGATCATCGGATTTACCGGATGCTGATCACTTCGCTGTCGGGGATGCAGGAGTTGATGGCACTGGAGTACCTCGACCAGGCGTTAAACCGTGGATACGATGCCGTGGTGATCGATACTGCTCCCAGTCGTCACGCTTTTGAGTTTCTCGACAAGCCGGAGTATTTCGCTGACCTGGTTTCTTTCCCGGTGGTCAAGATCGCCAGCGCCACCTACCGAGTCTGGGCGGCATCTCCTTTTGGAGCGATGGGCAGGCGCTCTCTTGATCTCTACGCCCGCCTGGAAGAGCTGGTCGGAGTCGGGGTCGTGGGACAGGTACTCGACTTTTACGGGCTATTCCGCTCAATCGC
This sequence comes from uncultured Acidobacteriota bacterium, assembly GCA_963777605.1. Lineage (GTDB taxonomy): Bacteria > Acidobacteriota > UBA6911 > RPQK01 > JAPXNP01 > CAVZRV01. The sequence goes on along the minus strand of CAVZRV010000007.1, from coordinate 421,304 downwards.
CGAGGGTTACGCGAAACGTGCCCGGCGAACAGCGGCCATGTTGAGAGACCCGGAGACGGCTCGGTTCTTCATTGTCACGATTCCGGACAAAGCCGAACGAGACGTGGAATTCTTTGAACGGGAGCTGCAGGCCCGACACTATCCAGCACCTCGGACCATCGTCAATCGCTGTTGGCCCGAGCCCCCGGAAGGGCTGAGCCCGACTGAACCCGGTGATCAACGGACCCTGGCATGGGGAACTGCCGTGGTTAGAGAGCAGAAAAGAGTTTTGGAGAGCCTGGAGGCGAGAACCGCCGGCTCCGAACCGCTCCTGAGGATTCGTGAACTGGCAACGCCGGTCGATGGAATGGCCTCTCTCGAACAGCTGGTCGAACAAATCGAGACATTTTAGGAACTTTTCGTTTAAATAAAAAAACGTTAATATATAGCGCATTTAGTAAATTTCCCCCCAGGAGTGATAGTGCCGTTTCGGATCGAGCATGGATGAAGAGCTCGGGCCGCTGATGCGAGAGGTTGGGTCCTGCGAGGTGCGCATTCATATGAAAATTGAAAGACATTACGATGTGGTGATCCTTGGGGCCGGACTGGCGGGTTTGTCCCTGTGCCGCCACCTTCTGGTGGCCAAGTCGGGCAAGAAGATCCTGCTGCTCGACAACAAGCCCGAGGTTCCCGGGAAGAAACAGAAAGTTGGAGAGTCCCTGGTTCAGGTGGGGGGATATTATTTCTCCAAGGTTCTCGACCTGGAGGAGCACCTGTTCAACCACCATTACTTGAAGTACAACTTGCGGTTTTATTGGAAGACGACGTCGGGTGATCGCAATTTCGAGGACTACAGCCAGTCTTACATTCGCCCTCTCTCCAACGTCTGCAGCTACCAGTTGGACCGCAATGTCCTCGAGGCTCACCTACTTGCCGAGAACAGCAAGCATCCCGACGTGACCTTCTGCAATCCCGCAGTCGCGCTGAACGTGGAACTAGATGAGGGCGGCAGGCACCGAGTCAGCTTCAAGCTGGAGGGCGCACAGGTTGAACTGGACTCGGAGTGGGTGGTTGACACGACCGGCCGTGGTCAGTTTCTCAAGCGAAAGAACGACCTGGCGGCGGAGAGTGAAATCCGGCATGGCTCCTCATGGTGCTGGCTGGAGGGCCTGATCAACATCGAGAAGCTCACCGACGCCTCGTTGGACGAGATCCGGAAGAAGTCTGACCGGCGGGAACAGGGCATGATCCCCCTCTGGCTGGCCACGAACCACTTCATGGGGAAGGGTTTCTGGTTCTGGGTGATCCCCCTCCAGGGCCTGACGAGCCTGGGTTTGGTCTACGATCGGGCCCTGTTTGACGAGAATCGGGTTTCAACCCCAGAGAAGCTGATTGACTGGGCCTGCGAGGAGTTTCCACTCTTTGAGCGAGATTTCAGGAATCGGCGACTGGTGGACAGCGCCCGCCTGGCGAGCTTCGCCTATGACTGCAAACAGACCATCAGCCCACACAAGTGGGGTATGTCGGGGATGGCGGGGCGCTTCACCGATCCGCTCTACAGCCCCGGTTCGGACTTGATCTCGTTCTATAACTCAATGGTGGTCGACGCGATACTGTCCGGGGACCAGGACGAACTCGAGAAGAAGTGCCAAATCTACGAACCCCTGATGAAGGTGTTCTACGAGGCTTATGTTCCCAGCTATGTCTTGAGCTACAACGCTCTGGGGGACCAGGAAGTCTTCACGCTCAAGTACGCATGGGAACTGGCGATATACTTCAGTTTCTACGTTTTCCCAGTTGCCAACGACTTTTTCACCAACCGTGATTTCATCCAGATCTTCTTCAGGAAGTTCGCACAATTGGGTCCCATCAATCGAAATCTCCAGCAGTTCCTCAGCGACTACTACCAGTGGAAGGAGGAACGGGAGTTGCCGATTCACAAGGTCTTGAACGACTTCATGGAGCTGACTCCCCTCAAGTATGCCGAGACCGGCTTCTACGAAGTCGGAGTCACGGTTCCTGAGGGTGAGGAGGTCCTGGACCGCCACCTGGCGAACCTCAAGGAGTTCGCCAGGTTCATCTATGCCTATGTCGCCTCCCGGGTCCTGGACGACGAATCCGTGAGGACGAATTGCAGCTTTGTGGAGTCGATTCAGTTGCGAAGTTTCGGGTTCGACGTCGATGCAATTCGGAGTGATTATGCTTCCCACCGGGACTGTAAGGAGTCCTACGAGTGGGCTCTCGACCCGGAAGGAATGAAGAAATTCGACCAGGTGCACGCCACCCAACCCGTCCAGGTCTGATTCCGTTTCTGATGGAAGGCGGAGCGCCGGACCGGTCCCGGCGTCGCCTTCCATCACCCTCTCGCGTATCTGCGCCCGCCTTTTCACATCGTTTTGCGGTTGCGCTACGATGGTCCCTTTCGGAGACATTCAGGAGAAAAGTATCTAATGACCGCATCGTCTAAGGGATCACACGGCCCGGAACTCGAATTCGGAATCAATTTGGTTGCCGATTGTTGTCGGTTGGCCGAGGAGGTTCGCCGCCGAATGGTCACTCCTGCACTTCAGAAGGAAGATCGGTCTCCGGTGACGGTGGCGGACTTTGCGGTCCAGGCACTGGTTGCTCTCCGCCTCTTGCGGGCTTTCCCAGGGGCCATTCTGGTTGCGGAGGAGAGCGCCGACTACCTCAGGGCGGCCGAAAACGGGTCGGTCCTCGATCGTGTCGTGGAACACGTCCGGGAATTTGAGCCCAATTCGGGACCGGAACAGATACTGGACTGGCTTGACCGGGGAAAGGGGACCCCGGAGGGTGAGTACTGGGTCCTCGATCCGATCGACGGCACCAAGGGATTTCTCCGAAATGCTCACTATGCCGTGGCCTTGGCGCGCGTGGCTCAGGGAACGGTCAAGTTGGGCATCCTGGGTTGTCCTCGGCTGCAGCTTTCCATGGACGGAGTGGGTACATCGGCCGAGGCGGCAGACCAGGGAATCCTCGCTTTCGCTGAGCAAGGCCGGGGAGCATCATGGGTGTGGTTGGAAGGGCAGGCGGATCCGATTCCCTTGCATGTGTCCCCGACGGACTGCATGGAATCGGCGGTGCTCCTGCGTTCCTTCGAGAAGGCCCATACCAACCTGGATCAGGTTGGCCGCCTCAAGCTGGAACTTGGCATCGCTGCGGCCCCGGTTCCCATGGACAGCCAGGCCAAGTACGCGCTTCTCGCCAACGGGGAGGGCGACCTGCTGGTCCGGCTGATTTCGGCGCGACGGCCCGACTATCGAGAGAAGATCTGGGACCAGGCTGCCGGTGTTCTGGTCGTCGAAGAGGCGGGTGGGCGAGTCACCGATCTCGACGGAAACGCGCTCGACTTCACGGCCGGCCGCCAACTGGAACGCAACCGCGGAGTGCTGGCTTCCAACGGTCGAATCCACGCCCGGGTTCTGGAAACGCTCCGGGACCTCGGCATGTGATGATTGGCCGGCATAGCCATCATGTGTCCTCCGGCGCGCTGCGGAGACCGTTCGCAAAGTGAAACCGGCCGAGTCCGGGCCGACAATCGTGATTCCCGCGTACTTAATGCGGAGTCTCCAGGATCGCTCCAAAAACCGCGGACGTGGAGCTTCTGCGACCGCCCCATTCTCGATGCTCGCTTCTCGATTCCCGATTCCTTCCCGGGGGGCGCAGGTCTCGGGTCGCCGGTCGCCGCTGGATCATTCAGAGTGTGAAACTGCCCTGGCGCCTTGGTTTCAGAGGGACTGTATCAAAAAGGTGTCCAGCCTTCGCTTGTTTCCCGCTGACCCGGCCTTTTTCGCGGCCGGGTCAGCCGGCTTCGGCAACCAATCTAATCCAGTCGTATCCGTTCGTTCTTTCGGCCTATTCGAGCTCTTATTTCCGGTTCAGATCGGCTGTGCTGCCGGACTGGCCAGGCGCATCAGATTCATCGCGATCACCAGATAGCCCAACTCGACGGTCGCCTTCCCCAATCCCCGCAACCGAAACCGGGTAAACCCCAGATTCCGTTTCATCATCGCAAACCGCGTCTCCGTCTCCCATCCCCGCCGCTGACGCAGCTTGACTCCCTCCTCCGACGTCAGCCTTTGCCGCACCCGCGACTGATGCGCTTCCAGTTTCGGCAGCCGTTTCAGGGTCCGGTTGCCTTCCCCCTGTGTGCAGTTCGACTTCCACCGACAACCCCGGCAATCCGCACACGCGTAGACGATCGCCTCGGTGACATAGCCCGATCGCCGTTCCACCCATTCATCCCCCGTCCTCACCAACCGACGCCCCTCGGGGCAGATATACTCGTCTCGATCTGCGTCGTATCCAAACGCCGCCTTCTCAAATCGCTTCAGCTTCCCCGTCACCTCCCGGTGCCAGCCCGGGTACTTCACATATCCTTCGATCCCCCGTTCCTCAAGCGCCTCGTAGTTCTCCTCGGTTCCGTAGCCCGCATCCGCGATCACGCGCTCCGGCTTCCCGTCCAACCCCTGCCGGTCCCGCGCTTCCAGATGCCCGGCCAACGCACTGGCATCATTCGGACTCTGGCTCACCGAGTACCCCATGATGAACCCGTTTTCCGTCCCCACCTGCACGTTGTAGCCCGCCCGCAATTCCCCGTTCTTCATCCGCATGAACGTCGCCCCGGCGTCCGTCTTCGAGTACGAGTTCCGCTCCCCCAGTTCCGCCTGTTGAGCCTCATACTTCTGCAACTTCTCCGCCTCCTGCTCCAGACGCCGCACCGCCCGCTGCTTCGGATCCCTTTTCGCTTCCCCTCGCTCTTTCCGGGCCTGCTTTTCCTCCAACTCCCGTCCCAGCCGTTTCGCCGCCTCCCGGATCGCCTCCGCCGTCAACTGCGTCCCTTCCCCCGTCTCTTCCAGATCCCGATCCCCATATTCCTCGTCTTCTTCCCGGTTGATCCGCTCCACCTCGGCCAGAATCTCTTTCGCCCGCTGCCGGACTCGTGCCGCATATCGCTCTGCGTTCTTGCGCCAGACCGCCGTGTACTTCCCCGCATCCGCCTCCACCAGCGTCCCGTCCACGAAATAGTCCCGTCCCTTCACGTACCCCTGCTCCAGCAGCAGTTCCATCAACTGCCCAAAGACCTCTTCCAGGCATTCCGCCAGGTGGACCGACCGAAATCGGTTCACCGTGTTGAAGTCCGGCCGCTCCAAAGCCGACAACCACAGAAAGTTCAGGTTCTGCCGGCACGCCTTCGCAATCCCTCGACACGAGTACACCCGTTGGCTATAGGCGTACAAAAGTATCTTCACCATCACCCGCGGCGAATACGCAGGACGTCCCCGCCGCTTCCACCGCCGACCTTCGATCATCCGCCTCGGCAGGGTCTCCACAAATTCGTCCACCACCCGCACCAGATCCTTCTCCGGGACCATCGATTCCAGGTCGGGCGGCAGGAGCAGCAACTGCTTTTGATGGTTGGGACGAAAGGGCACGAAAACACCTCCAAAATCTTCGTTACCCTATCATTTTATTATACTTAGGTGACAATTCTGACCTTGCTTGACGCTTTGAGGAGGGGGACTTTTGATACAGCCCCTCTGTGGTCCCGGCATTGCGATCGCGGCCTGTAAGGTCGCGCCGATTCTTCACGTCCGGAGAGCTGTGCAGCCCTTTCAGGGCTGGATTCTTGATGGGTGGAACCGTAAACCCAGGCAAATGCCTGGGCTGGAAACAGGCCCCCTTCAGGGGCCAGCCCGGCGCCGATCCCGTGATCATCACTCATCCACGTCTGGCGCCGGACCAGGAACCAGGATCCAGCCGATAATCGCGTCCCTGGCTCTTCACCGATCGCCTCAATCCCCATCCAGACGCGTCCAAATCATCCAGAATTTCCAGTTCATCCAAATTGAAGTTTCAACTCAGCCGGGCCCCCGGCCGCTGCCGGATCATTCAGAGTGTGAACCTTCGCTCGACGAACCCGGGGCCGCGGCTGCGCCTCAACCCCGGCTCTGTGTCGGTCTCCTGTCTCCGGCTTTTGAAGTTTCAACTCAGCCTCTCCCGCAGTTCAGTCGGGACGCGCCGTTGCCATGAAGTCAGTTGCTGAAAACGGGCACCGAGAGAGAGGATGGCATCATCCGCTCCCCTTGGACCGATCAACTGCATTCCTATCGGCATGTTGTCGGAGCTGAACCCGCAGGGCAGGCAGAGTGCGGGAAGGCCTGCCATGTTTTGAATCGCCATCAGCCGGACGAAGCAGGTGACGAGGTTCTCCTGTTTTTCGCCGATTACCACCGACGTTGTTCCGATTGGCGGCGCGACGACCGGGAGCGCCGGCGCGACGAAGCAGTCAGCCTTGCGGAAGACGGTCTGGAAAGACGAGGTCAAGGCGACGCGCCGTCGCTCCGCTCGGACCAGCTCCATCGCCGAGAGCTGATATCCGGTGCTGAGGCGTTCCCTCACTCCGGGATCATAAAGCTCGGGCCACCGGGTCAGTCCTTCGTTGTGAACCGTGACTGCTTCGGCCCGGGAGATGACGTCCGATGCGTCCACGACTTCTCTCAAACCCGGGAGTTCAATTTCTATGACTTCATGTCCTTCGGAGCGGAAGACGTCGATAGCCGACTTCACGGCCCGTAGAACCTGAGGGTCGATCCGCTCCTGGTAGTACGGAATTGTAGCCAGGCGGAAGGCCGAAGGTTCCTTTGCCGGCGCTTGCGCGACAGTCCTTCTCCTTCGGATCACGTCGAAGAGGATCTTCAAGTCATCGACGCTGGGAGCGAGGGGGCCGACGTGATCAAGGGTCCAGCTGAGAGGCACTGCGCCGGCGGTTGAAACGACTCCTCGCGTGGGCTTGAAGCCGCAGACTCCACAGCACGAAGCGGGAATGCGAATTGATCCCCTGGTGTCGGTACCGATGGAACCCGCAGACATTCGAAGTGCCACCGATGCCGCTGACCCACCACTGGATCCTCCGGAAACGCGTTCCGGGTTCCAGGGATTGCGAACCGGTCCGAAATGGGCATTCTCATTCGTGACCCCAAAGGCAAACTCGTGGAGACTGGTTTTCCCGATGATGAGCGCCCCGGCATTGCGGAGTGCGCGAACAACTCGTGCATCCCGCCCGTTTTGCGGAATAGGCAGCGGTGCTTTGGATCCCCCTGTCGTGGGCAGGTCCCGGGTCAGGATCAAGTCCTTGATCGAAATCGGGATTCCGGCCAGAGGTCGGGGGTCGTCGGTGTGGATCTCCCTTGCTTGAGTCAGGATTTCCTCATTCACCTCGATAAATGAGTTGAAGATCGGATCGAATCGGTGGATCCTTTCTAGAAAGGAGGTGGCCACAACCTCCGCACTGATGTGCCCCGCCGAAATTTCGGCCCGGAGCCTTGTGATTCCGTTTTCGAAGAGGTTGAATTCCGGCATTCGCAACAGCTTAGTGGCTTCTGCAGGAAAGGTCGAGCCGGACCAACCATCGGGATTCGAGATGGCATTTGAAAGAAGGCGGTAGTTGCTCTTTTTGTGTATTTTAAAGATTGATAGTCTTTAGGCGTTTGGTCGAATCGCCGGGAGTTCCTTCTCTGGCGGGGATTGATCTCGAAGGGAGGCAGGATCGTCGATGAAACGGATTGCATTATTACTGGTTCCTCTGGTTGGGCTCACCTTGAATTTGGGAGCTGCAGGTCCACGCAAGCGAATTGCGGTTCTGGATTTCGACTTTGCGGGCGTACAACAGTGGTGGGGAGGCAACAACTGGGACATTGGAGCGGGAATCGCCGACATCGTGATCAACGATCTTGTTGAGGAAGGCAGCTTCAGTGTGATTGAACGCCGGGCGATCAATCAGGTAATGGCGGAACAGGAATTCAACAACAGCAATCGCGCCGACCCGTCGTCGGCTTCGCAAATTGGGAAACTTCTTGGTGTGGACGCAATCGTGATTGGTTCGATCACCCAGTTTGGTGCCGAACAGAAAGACCGCAGTATCAGAGGGTTGGGCGGCAATTGGGGTGGATTTGGAGGGGCCAAGGTGGGGACCTCGGAAGGGAAAGCCAACGTGGCGATCAACGCACGGGTCGTTGACGTGGATACCGGCGAAATCCTGGCCGTGTCCCGAGGCCAGGGGGAATCGTCCCGCAGCGGACTCCTGCTGGGCGGTAGCGGTGGAGGGCATGGTGGATTCGGATCGGGCGAGATCGACATGCGCAGCAGTGGCTTTCGCGACACGATCCTTGGTGAGGCGACCTATGAAGCCGCCCAGCAGGTAGCCCATGGAGTGGCTTCGTCGCGCAACAAGATCCCGACCCGCAATGTCGAACTCTCGGGACTGGTGGCCTATGCCGAAAACGGGATGGTCATCCTCAACATCGGTTCGGACCAGGGGGTTCAGGTGGGGATGGAACTGTCGGTCGAAAGAGTTACAAGGACGATCAAGGATCCTGCCACAGGAAAGGTCCTGAGAGAGTTGACCGAGAAAGTCGCCACGGTTCGGGTTACCCAAGCTGACCCTGCTTCCTCGGAAGCCACCGTCGTATCGGGTTCGGGTATCAAGGTCGGAGACACCGTCAAGAACTGATCTTCGGTCGCCGGAGGAGCAGGTGCCGCGCGCCTGCCCTTCAGGCGGATTTCAGGTCGCGGAACACCTCCTGGAGACGACAGCGGGCGGCGTCCAGGTCTTCGCCTTCATTGACATCGAAGGGTGTTCCGATCGTTACCGTGACTGGGTGGGATTGCGGCCGGTGCGCGCCAATCGGCAGCACTCGGTCAAGGCCCTCGAGCAGAACCGGCAGGATCGGGACTCCCAACTCGCGACTCATCAGAATTGTCCCCGGCTTGAACTCCTGGAGTTCGCCGTCCGAGCTCCGCTTGCCTTCGGGAAAGAGCAGCGGACTGAATCCGCGATCGAGCAGTTCCCCGGCAAAGTGGAGGGTCTGCCGGATGCCCGAGGTCCGCTGCGGCAGAGGGAACGCGTTGAACAACAGGCAGGCGGCCATGTACTCCAGGCCGAACCGCGCCCTCGTCCAGACGCTTGCCGAATGGGGCTCGAAGTACTCGACAAAACGTTCGTACCTGACAGCTGGCGCCAGTCGGACTTCCCGAGGCAGGGCCGCCAGAAGTGCAACTGTGTCCATGTGGCTCTGGTGATTGGCCGCGACGATCAGCGGGTGATCACGAACGGAAGGCAGGTTCCGAGTCCCAATCACGCGGGTCGGAATGTAGTGCCGGTAGAGAGGGAGAATGATTCCACGTTGAATCGCAGCCCGAAGCAGTCGAAAAGGCGGGGACAGGTTCCAGTGAGGCATCGGCAGGGACCGACCGGTCGGCTGGCCCGACCGGTCCTGTTCGGTCCGAACCCAGGGCCAGCCAGTCTCGGATCTCACCTGCCGTGTGGAGGCGGGAGAATTCGGATTCATTGAGTTCGGTTCCCTGGAGGTTTTCGAGTTCCTGGAGAAGTTCGATCCGGTCAAGCGATGTCAGCCCTAGTTCCGTGTCAATCCGGGTTGTCGCCGTGATCGATTCGGGCCGTTGGGTTGCCAGCCGGGAAAGCAACAATTCCACGGTTGCCACGGCGGCCGTGTCGGGAGGGGGGGCGGAGCGGGAAAGCCACTCCCGGATCGCCGAACGGCGAAGTTTGAGCGTAGAAGGAGTGCGGGGAAGCTCAGCTTCGGGATAGACTGACCAGCGTCGAATTCTCTGGTGGGGCTCAAGGAGGTGGTTGGCAGCGCCAACGAGTTCCGAGCAGTCCGCACCCGGTCCGCCATCGGGGACCAGCACGGCATGAACGACCTCGGCGGATGCCGTCTTCTCCGCAACCACGGCGGCATCCCGAACTCCGGGGAGACTGAGCAGGACCGCTTCTACCTCTTCGGGGTAGACGTTCATTCCATCCGAAGTCACGATGACATCTTTCTTGCGTCCCTTGAAATGGAGATTCCCTTCCGCGTCGAATGAGCCGACATCTCCGGTCCTGAACCAGGGCGTCTCGCCGTCGCTGTCAGCCCCGGATTGTCCGTCGAGAACTTCGAAACTCACACTGTCGCCGCTCACCAGGATCTCTCCGTCGTCCGCGAGGCGTACTTCCTGTCCGGCGAGGACCTTTCCCACGCTGCCCGTGCGGGACTTGAAGGGATGGTTGACGCTGATGACGGGACCCGCCTCGGTGAGTCCGTATCCCTGCAGTGCTGCAATCCCCAGGTCTGACCAGAAGCGCTCCTGGGACGGATCGAGGGCGGCGCCCCCGGAGATTACCGCCCAGAATTTCCAGCCCAGGCAGGAATGAACCCGGCGATGATGCCACCATCGCTCAACAATCCCTGGCACGCCTCGGAATCGGGTCTCCGAGGCTGGTTCTCCGAATCGTTGTCTGAGCGCGTTCTCGCACTGGTGCAGGACCCTGGGGACGGTTGCCAGAACCGAAACATGCTCACTGCGAAGGGAAGGAACGACTCGGGCAGGGTTGGTCGAGTCGAGCAACACCACCGCTCCTCCGAGCAGCGGCGGAATGAAGATCCCCATCGCTTGACCGAACATGTGGCTCAAGGGAAGGAGACTCATGATCCGGACCGGTTGAAAGGGGGCCGCGAGGCGCCGGTAGCGTTCGAACTCGGCGGCGAAGGGGCGCAGGTTGGCCGCCATGGTCCTGTGGCGATGGACGATTCCCTTTGGGGTTCCCGTCGTCCCCGAAGTGAAGAGAATCTCGGCGATGTCGTCGGCTCGGGCCGAAGACGGCGGCGGTTTCATGGGGACACGATCCAGGCTGTCAAATGGGGTGGTGGGAATGGAAAGGCCTGCTTCCCTGCCGTCTGGATCGACGATGCCGAGCTTGCACGCGGTTTGCTCGAGGATTCGAGAAACGAGCCCGTGGGAGGCCCCGGGATCGACGGGAACAACCTGTGCACCCACATTCAGGCAGGCCCAGAAAGCAATGATCCAGTCGGGAGAGTTCTCTCCCCAAAACAGCACTCGGTCTCCTGGCCCGACGGGGATCTTGGAAAGGAAGTGTGAGAAGGCACCCACCCGAAGTGAGACTTCCCGGTAGGTGAGAACCCTCCTCCGGTAAGGGCTCAGGAACCGGATTGCTTCCCGGTTCTCCAAGCCCTCGAAACGTCCAAAGACGTCCAGTAAGGTTTCAATTACCAATCACTCTTGTCGATTTCCGAACCGTCTTCGAGATACCAGCGGCCCGAGCCGTAATCCCGTGACACGAACAGGTAGAGCTTTTCGTAGCTGTCGGCAACTTCCCGAGGTACGGTCACCTTGAAGGTCAAAACCTTGCCCGCTTCAGGAATTTCTGACTTTCCGAAGGTGTAACCTGTTGCCCCGACCTGTTCAATTTTCCACCAGCCGCTGGTGTTGCCCTGAACGAAGTCCATCGGTTCGAGGGCCAAGTCCCTGTCTTCGCTGGAGAGTGCGACCTGAACATTCGGAACGGCCTCGCCCTTCGCACCAAAGCCGATTCTATAGCTCCGATCTGGAGAACAGTTCTCAAATCGGACGCTGAAGGCGATTTCGTCACCCGAAGCGCGGATGACTGGTGCAGACATGGTGGCTCGATCCTGAGCAATTGTGGGACTCACGATCAACATCCCTAACACGGCCACGAAACAAAAAGTCAGAATCACGTTCTTCATGTCTTACCCCCTCAAGCTCGTTATTCCCTGCACTCCCACAAATTGGTTTATTGAGCAGGCGTAATGCTGATATTCCGAAAAGTGATAGGGCCATGGTCACCCTGAAGCATCAGGGGGCCGGGGTCACCTTCATTGGAATTCAGCGCCCCACCTGTGATTCCCGGAATTTCCTGATTGTCTACCACCGTTTCCCCGTTGAGGACGATTGTAATCCGGCGTCCCACCAGGGTGATGTCGTAACTCTGCCATTCTCCGGCTGGCTTGGCGGCATCCTTGGTGGGGGTCAGGAACCCGTAAACGCTGCCAATTGAACGGCTGTGAGGTTCCTTGCCGGCCCCGTCCTCAATCTGAACCTCGTACCGACCGCGCAGGTAGATGCCGCTGTTGCTGTTTTCGGGATAATTGAATTCGATGTGCAACTTGAAATCGTTGAATTCCTGCCTGGTCACCAGGTCGGAACCCTTTGCCGTGTTGTTCGAGCACGCCATCCGGAGTCAGTTTCCAGGTTTGCGGCTCGTCCGGCGAACGCAGCTTCCAATGATCATCGAGGTTCCCGCTGACGAGGCTGATCGGTTCACCCCAGTTGGGTTCGCCCGAACGGTCCAGCTTGGGAGCCCTTACCGCCGTCCAATGCAGTTCTGAACCATCTTCGGCGTTGGTGGTGCCTTCGAGCTTGTCTCCGGCCAGCGAGCAGACAAACTTCATGTCGGTCGGATGGGACTCGTATTGAACGGGCAGGCTGAAGGTCAGGGTCCCGTTTTCAACCGAGATTGTCTGAATCGGGCGGGCACTCCCAACACGTCCAACGAACTGCCCCTTGAGCTGTCCACCTTCGTCCTGAAGTTCGAACCACGACGGGTAAGGCACGTCCTTCCCCTGAATCGTCATGTCCCAGCGTCCGAGGAACTGGTCTGAAGAAACCGCAGCCGGCTCTGCCGGTTCGGTCGGACCGGTGCAGGCGGCCAAGGCCAGCCCCAACATGATCACCATTGCAGCAATTAGTCGTTTCATGTAAATCCTTATCCCCTCGCTCGCTAGCTTTCTAAGAGCCCCCTGATTGGCTGATTCTTCACCGGATGAACCCGGTGCAGCAGCCAATTCATCATATACCAAGCAATGATAGGGAATAATCCCCCAAAAGGCTAATTCCGAACGAGCCGTTCGAATCCGGGACGACCGCTGCTGCGGCGAAGGTTTGAGCTCCTTTGTGAGGCCGGTGTATGTTAGCGATTATGAAAGCGATTCGAGTTTCCCGCTATGGTGGCCCCGAGGAGTTGAAGTTTGATTCGATGCCCGATCCCCGGCCAGGCTCCGACCAACTGCTCGTTCGGGTCGAGGTTGCGGGGGTCAACTACATTGACACTTATCACCGGACCGGTCTATACCCGCTGCCGTTGCCGTTGGTACCCGGAATCGAGGGAGCCGGTGTCGTGGAAGAGGTCGGTTCAAATGTTGAGGGCTTCAGTTGTGGCGATCGGGTGGTGTTTTGCCTGGCGATGGGAGCGTATGCCGAGTTGGTGGCGGTCCCGGCGTGGAAGTGCGTGCGGCTCCCGGACGAAGTCTCTCCGGAAGCGGGCGTTGCAGCCATGTGCCAGGGGATGACGGCCCACTACCTGGTCACCGACTGCTTTCGGGTCCAGACCGGGCAGGTGGCCCTGGTTCATGCTGCGGCCGGCGGCGTGGGGAGCCTCCTCGTGCAGATGGTGAAACGCGCAGGCGCGCGGGTGATCGGGACAGTATCCACCGAGCAGAAGGCGGAACTGGCGCGCCGGATGGGCGCCGATCGGGTTGTTCTTTATTCTCGCGAAGATTTTCTCGAGGCGGTTAAGGAGTTTACCGGCGGAGCCGGGGTCGAGGTGGTGTACGAGTCGGTGGGAAAGACCACGTTTGCCCGCAGTCTCGAGTGTATGAAACCAAGGGGTTATGTCGTCCTTTATGGCCAGTCGAGTGGCCCGGTCGAGCCGCTCGATCCACAAATCCTGAACCAGAAGGGTTCGCTCTTCCTGACTCGGCCGAGCCTGGGACACTACGTCGCCGACCGGCAGCAGTTCTCGCGGCGGGCCGGTGAGGTTCTGGACCTCGTCCGCAGTGACGATCTCGAAGTTGTCGTTGGTGAACAGCTCCCGTTGGCCGAGGCGGCGGAGGCCCACCGTCGGCTGGAAGGCCGCCGAACGGTCGGGAAAGTGGTCCTGACGGTCTGAGTAGGTGATGATGAAGCACAGATTGCTCCTGTTGCTCTCGGTGGCTTTCCTGGTGGTTTCTCCGTGCCTGGCCCAGGAAAAGCAGATTGCGCTCACTTTTGACAAGCTGCCTTTCATGGAACCTCTGGGCTTCTGGACTCCCCGTGAATTGAGCAACCTCATGTTGCGGGCGCTGGAAGCGGAGACGGCACCGGCACTTGGGTTCGTGGTCGAGGAGAAGATCGACGACCATCCCGAGACCTACATCATTCTCAATGACTGGGTCGAGCACGGGCAGTCGCTGGGCAACCTGACCTACGGCTATGTCGATCTGAATGAGCTGAATACCAAGGATTTTCTTACCCACATTTCAGACGGTCAAAAATACCTGCGACGGGCGCTTCGGATGGTCCGGCCCATTCGCCGTTACTTTCGCTTCCCGCAACTCCACGAAGGAAATACCGAATCGAAGAAGCACGACGTTGCCAACCGGCTGCGAAGGGCGGGCTTCATCATCGTTCCTGCGACCGTGATCATGACCGACTACGAGTTCAATTACTACTATGACGAGGCGGCGGCCTCAGACGAGTCGCTGAACCGCTTCAAGGACCTTTACCTGGGATATCTGGGAGACGCTCTCGATTACGCCGAGCAGCAGTCCGAACTCGTATTCGAAAGGAACATCGCGCAGATTCTGCGCCTGCACCTGGGGGTAGGCACGGCCAATCTGATGCCGGATATTCTGCGTTTCCTGAAGGAACGGGGATACTCCTTCATCACCGTCGACAAAGCTCTCGAGGATCCGGCTTACCAGAGCGAAGAAACCTACGTGGGACCGCTCGGTTTGAGCTTCATCGACCGGGTTGCCGCGACCCGGGGGATACCGTTCAGGGAAGACGCCGGGGAGATTTCCCGCCGATCTGTCGGCGAACGCCTGGGCCTCAATTAGGAACCCGCGAAGCCGGTCGTCAGGACATCATCTGGCACTGCCCCCGCTCAGCCGCACCGCACGGGCAGGGACAGGAACCGGATTCGCCTTTCGACGGGCGCGCCTGTTCCGCATGCACCGCAAAGCTGGAGAGGAGCTTCTCGACGTCGGTTTCTCCGCAATTGGGACACGCGGGTACGGACTCCTTTCCATAGACGATCTTCTCGAAGTTCGAGGCGCAGCGGGAACAGCGATATTCGAAAATGGGCATGAGTCTATTATAGGTGAGTTCGTCTCCTTCCGCGAAGGTCCCGGGTGAAGGCTTACGCGTCATCACTCACCGGACTTCTACTGCGGCGGCGGATAGACTGGCATCTGCTGCGTTGCACTTCCTGGCTCTGTTGACGTACCGTCAAGTGAGCCTTCTGGGTCCTTCGTCATGCGCCTTGCGGCCTTCCGCCTCTCCTCGGCCTGGCTATCGACCCTGGCGAAAATGCGGGTTAACTGTCTGGCAGCTGCGTGCTAGACTCATCCGAATGGTGCTCTTCCTGACCCTCCTCCTCGGTTTGCTTTCGCCCGTTTCAGCGGAGGGCCGGGTGGTACATCTCTACGGTCGGGGGTTTTCCTTCCAAGTCATGGAACCGGAGGGATGGGAACTGGATACCGGGGCAGCTCCCCAGATCGCCAATTTCATTTTCCACCCGAAAGGTCAGGACTGGAGGAGGGCGGAGTCTCTGATCGTCGCCCGGTTCATTCGGCGGGACGGAAACCAGGGGCTGGAAGGGTTCATGAACTCCAGCCGGAAGGAGTTTCTCGACGCCTGTCCCTTCGGCGAGGTCCAACCCTACAAAGACGCGCATATGAGTTCCATTGAGCCTTTCAAGCTTGAGGACTATCATTGTCCGGGAGTTCGGCAGGAACTGGTTGCGACAGGGCCTTTCTCACGATACTTTGTGGTCTTTTCATTGAGTTCGCAGCAGCCTGATGGCGTGACGGCTGCACTGCCGGCGTTGAAAACGATCTTGTCTTCATTTGAATGGGTGGATCTGCCTGCTCTGCGTGATTTGCCGGCTCCGGCGCCCAAGCCGGACAATGGGCAGACAAGCAGGCGGTAACGGAACTTCTCCGACGGAACGGTTGAGCTGATGAGAGTGTTGATTCTGGGCGGAGGTGCTGTCGGTACTCTGGTGGCCCAAAGGCTCATTCGGGAAAAGAACGAGGTCACCATCGTCGAGTCGAGTGATGACCGCAGCGCCGAACTTGAAAATGTCCTGGATGCGAAGATCGTCCACGGCGATGCTTCCAGCATCAAGGCTCTGGAACGGGCCGGGTTGATCAGCGCGGACATGCTGATCGCCGTTACTTCCAACGATCAGACCAACGTACTGGGATGCCTGATTGCCCAGGCGTTTTCGAATATTCGGATCAAGGTAGCGAGACTTCGGACCCACGAAGTCGAACGATGGCGTTCGATTTGTTCCAGCAAGTTGATGGGAGTGGACCTGGTTATCCACCCGGACAGTGAAACGGTCGAGAGAATACTCCAGGTCGTCGGTTTGCCGGGGGTCTCCGAGATCCTTCCGTTTGCCGACGGGCGGGTGAAGTTGTTCGGGATGACGGTGGAGGCGCGCAGCGGGCTGGCTGGACGGCGCATCTCGGAACTCGACTCGGCTTCCGGTGACATCAACTTCCTGGTTGCCATGATCTTCCGGGAACGCCGGGTGATCATTCCCCACGGGGACGATGAACTCAGGGAAGGCGATCACATTTACGTAGTCGTTCCGGAAGCCCAGTTGAACAGCACGTTCCAGTTCCTGGACCTGCCCCGGCAGGAGCGGGTTCAGCGGGTCTTCGTCCTGGGTGGAAAGCAGTTGGGGATTGAGGCTGCTCTCCGGTTGGAAGCTGACGGTGTCCAGGTGAAGCTGTTCGAGCGTGACCTGGAACGATGCCAGAAGATTGCGACTGTCGTGAAGAAGACGGTCGTTGTCCACGGCGACGGGACCGACCAGAGGATTCTTGCGGAAGAAAACATCCGGGGCACCGATGCCTACCTGGCCTTGACCGGGGATGACGAAGTCAACATCATCGCCTGCCTGCTGGCCAAGAGGATGGGATCGCGAAAAGCGGTCGCACTCGTCAACCGGATCGACTTTCTTCCGATGACCCAGTTGCTCGGAATCAATTCGACCTTCAGCACGCGCCTGATCGTGGTCGATCGGATCCTGCAGTATGTCCGGAAGGGGCGCGTGGTTTCCGTGACTACCTTTCGAGAGGACGAGGCCGAGGCCATCGAGTTGGTCGCCACTCCGGGATCCAAGTACGTCGGGAAAGCTCTTAAAGACGTGGCGTTGCCCCGGGGCGCTCTTGTCGGAGCGATCGTCCGCCCGACAGGAGCCGTCGAGGTGCCCGGGGGTGACTCGGTGATTCGGCTCGACGACCGCGTGATTTTCTTTTGCCTCGAGAATGTGATCCCCAAGCTGGAAAAGGCCTTTATTTACTAGGTAGCGCTTGTGATAAGTTGGCCGGCACTTCTGAGGGTTCTGGGGTTCTTCCTCTGGGCGATTGCAGCAAGCCTCCTGCCCTGTGTCGGACTGGCGTTCTGGGAGCAGGATCCCGGACTGTTTCCCCTGCTGACGACGTTTGGGATAGGGGCGCTTGCAGGGGGGCTGGCATGGCTGCTCCTCCCCTCCGAAGCGCACGAAATCAACCGCCGGGAGGGAATCCTGCTGGTGGCCCTGGCGTGGGTCGCCGGATGTATTCTGGGCGGGCTTCCCTATTACTTTTCTCCTTACGTCCCCAGTTTCACCGATTCCTTCTTCGAGTCGATGTCCGGCTTCACCACGACCGGGGCAACCATCCTGACCGACATCGAAGGACTTCCCCGCAGCCTGCTCCTCTGGAGGGCGATGACCCACTGGCTGGGCGGAATGGGGATTATCGTTCTCGGGATCGCGATCCTTCCGCTGTTGGGAACCGGGGGGATGGAACTGTACCGGGCGGAGTTCTCCGGGGCCCGCTCGGAGAAACTCAAACCCCGAATTGGAGAGACGGCGCTGGCGCTCTGGAAGATTTACGTGTCTTTCAGCCTGGCGGAGTACGTTGCGCTAAGGATTGCCGGCATGTCGAGCTTTGACTCCGTCTGCCACACCTTTGCGACCATGGCGACAGGAGGCTTTTCGACCCGGGCGGTGAGCATCGAGGCGTACCAGAGTCCCTCCATTGAATACATCATAATCCTCTTTATGCTGCTGGCGGGGATGAATTTCACCCAGCACTACCGGCTCTTTGTCGAGAGAGAACCACGATCCTTTTTCACCGACCCGGAACTTCGTGCGTACGTGGCAATCGCGGCGGCGGCAACCCTTGCTGTTGGCGCGACCCTCCTGGTCGGCGCCGGGTACTCCCTGGAGGAGTCCTTTCGCCTGGCCGCGTTCCAGGTTGTTTCCATCATGACGACGACCGGGTTCTCGTCGGTCGATTTTGAACAGTGGGCTTCTTTTGCGACTTTTCTTCTCCTGGTGCTGATGTTCATCGGCGGATGCACCGGTTCGACGGCCGGCGGCATGAAAGTGGCACGTATTGTCATGCTGCTCAAGGTCATTGGTCGCGAGTTTCGGAAGATGGTCGAAAAAAGGGGTGTCTTCGCGATTCGACTGCAGGGAAGGGCGGTTGCCGAAAATTCGATCGCCAGTGTCCTGAACCTGGTCTACCTGGCATTTCTGATCAATTTCGGCGCGTGCCTCATTTTGACGGCGTTTGGTGTTGACCTGGTTACCGCCTTCACTGCAGTCGCGGCCTGCATGTTCAACATTGGCCCGGGGCTTGGCGACGTTGGACCAGCCGACAACTACGCTCATCTTCCTTTCGTAGTAAAGTGGGTGCTGAGCTTCTGCATGCTGGCCGGTCGCCTTGAGTACTACACAGTTCTCGTGGTGTTCACGCCCATGTTCTGGCGGAAGTAGGGCAACTGTTCCGGTTGTCGAGGAAAGTTTGATCGCGGGTCAGCGACTCTCTTTGACACCGCGTTCAGGTTGTCGTTATAATCTGCACCTTTCGGCCCATACGGGTGAATAGAGAAGGTACGGCTTCTTGACGGTCGAGGTAATCTGATGTACGCAGTTATCAATAGTGGTGGCAAACAGTACCGGCTCAAAGCGGGCGACGTGGTTGAAGTTGAGAAGCTCGCGGGTGACGTCGGAGACGAAGTGGTTTTTGACCAGGTGCTCTTCCTGGAAGATGGTGAGACTCCGGTAGTTGGCCGCCCGACTGTCCCGTCGGCCCGGGTGGTGGGCACGATCCTCGAACAGGGCAAGGGTGAAAAGGTCATCATCTTCAAGTTTAAGCGCCGGAAGATGTATCGGAGAAAGAACGGCCACCGTCAGTTTTTGACCCGGGTGCGGATTGAGGAGATTCGTGCCCCCGAGGGATCGACTGAGGGTGAGGCGTAGGCTGCTGCCGACAGCAAAGTCGCGGCCTTTGATGCCGGAGGGCTGATTCCGCAGGGACGAGTGCCGGCAGATCAAGAGAGGTAACGAACCATGGCACATAAGAAAGGTCTCGGAAGCTCCAAGAACGGGAGGGACAGCCAGTCTCAGCGGCTTGGGGTTAAGCGGTTCGACGGGCAGTTCGTCACCGCAGGTTCAATTCTGGTACGGCAGCGGGGAACACCGTTCAAGCCCGGCTTGAATGTTCGTCGTGGAAAAGATGACACGCTTTTTGCACTGGTTGACGGCTACGTCAAGTTTCAGCGGCGAGGCCGGATGGGCAAGTTCGTTCTGGTTGAGTCGATCAACTAGGACATTGGCGCGCCTTATGGGCCGCGGGGGGACGTTCGTTCCTCGCGGCCTTTTTTGTTGCCCCGGTTAGACTGCCGGCCCGCATCGTCGATCGCAGCAGGTGCTTCGCAGTATGTTTGTAGACCGAGCGAAGATTTACGTAAAGGCAGGGGATGGCGGAAGGGGCTGTGTCGCTTTTCGGAGGGAGAAATTTGTCCCTCGGGGCGGTCCCAGCGGCGGCGACGGGGGAGCAGGCGGCAGTGTCGTGATGCAAACGACCGTCCACCTCAACACGCTCCTCCCGTTTCGATACCGTCAGCATTTCCGGGCCCAGCGCGGTGCTCACGGGATGGGGAGCAACCGACACGGGCGAAGCGGCGAGGACCTGTTGATCGAAGTCCCGGTCGGCACGCAGGTCATGAAGGCCGAGGACTCCTCCGTACTCTTCGACTTCACCGAGCCGGGGCAGTCCGTTACCGTGGTTCGAGGGGGGCGAGGCGGGCGGGGGAACGCGGCTTTCGCCACCTCCACGAATCAGGCTCCCCGGGAGGCCGACGACGGCACTCCCGGCCAGGAGATCTGGCTGGTCCTGGAACTCAAGGTCCTGGCGGATGTTGGGTTGATCGGCTATCCAAATGCTGGGAAATCGACGCTGATATCGGTTGTTTCCGCTGCCCGTCCCAAGATTGCGGACTACCCGTTCACGACTCTCAGCCCCCAGTTGGGTGTGGTGGAGTTCGAAGACTTTCAGTCGGTCGTGGTTGCGGACATACCTGGCCTGATCGAAGGAGCACATGACGGGAGCGGGTTGGGCGATCAGTTCCTGCGCCATGTCGAACGTTGCCGGGCGCTCGTGCACCTGATCGACGTCAGCGACTTGGGCGAGGAGGATCCGGTTGTGGCCTACTCAACGGTCAACCGGGAACTCGAACTCTACAGCCCCACGCTGAAAGAGAAACCGCAGCTGGTTCTGGCGTCCAAGACGGATGCGGCGGTTGAACGGAAGGTCGCAGCGCTCGAGGAGTTCTGCTCGCGGGAGGGACTCGAGATGCTCAGGATCTCGTCGGCGACCGGTTCGGGGATTGTCGAACTGAAGAGAAAGTTGCTGTGGCTGTGCAAGAATCAGGCGGAGTGAGGATTGGGATTCTGGGCGGCACCTTTGACCCGATCCACTCGGGGCATCTTTTCATGGCCAGGGAAGTCATTGGGCGCCTGGAACTGGACGAACTTCTCCTCATGGTTGCACGCCGGCCCCCGCACAAGGGAGCAACACCGATATCTGATTCGTACCACCGCTACGCCATGGCAGTGCTGGCGACGAGGTCAGAGCCCAGGATAGGCGTCTCTCGCCTGGAGTTGAACCGGGAAGGGCCGTCATTCACGGTCGATACCCTGAGGGCGTTGAGACGCGAGCGTCCTGCCCGGTATTGTTTTATTGCCGGCGCAGATTCACTCCGGGAGATCCATCTGTGGAGAGACTGTGGTAACCTCTTTGCTGAAAACTGCATGGTTTTCGTGCCCAGACCCGGCGTAAGAGTCGATTTGGACAAATTGAAGCTTTCCGCGGAGATCCGACAGACGATACATCCCCTGGCTCGTGGGGAACAGGCCGAATTGGCTCCCGCGACGTCTTATCTGCTCGATGTCCACCCTCCCGACATCAGTTCTACAGACATCAGGTCCGCAATCGCCGAAGGCCGCAGTCTCGCCGACGCGTGCCTGCCGGCGGATGTCCATCTTTACATTCGGAAGTACGGTCTTTATGAGTGAAAACAGGAAGGAAATGCTGAAAAAGGTCTGCGACGCCATCGAAGAGAAGAAGGGCGAGTCCATTGTCGTAATGGACATCTCGAAAATCTCCTCTTTCGCGGACTACTTCGTCCTTTGCAGCGGGAACAATCAACGCCAGAATCAGGCCATTTGCGATGGGATCAAAGAACGGCTGAAGAAGGATGAGCAGACCAGCCCTGCTCACGTTGAAGGGTACCAGGAAGCCGAATGGATTCTCATGGACTACCTCGATTGTGTGGTGCACATCTTCTCGCAGGACGCTCGAAACTACTACAAACTGGAACGCCTCTGGCACGATGGAGTTCGTCTCGAACCGGCTGCTTTGACCGTATAGGACAGTGGAAAAGTTCTGTTCAGGGTTGCTCTGGATGTGCGAATTGTGTAGATTTGGGAATCTTTTTCTGACGTGCAGTTAAAATTCCTGTGGGTTGGCGCTACCAGAAATTCCTGCTATGCGAGTGCCGAAGAGGATTATCTGAATCGAATTCGGCGGAGCGTTCCGTGTGAGCAAGTTTCGATTCGCGAAGCCAGGAAGACCGATCCTCGGGCACACAGTTCCGGCTTGAACCGGGAACTTGGTGCTGTACGTCGGAAGCTCAAGGATGGGACCTATCTGGTGGCACTGGACGAGTCGGGCAAAGAATTGACCAGCGTGCAGTTTTCAGACTTCCTGAATGAAATGCTGGTTGGTCCCGTTCAGGAGGTTGCTTTTGTATGTGGCGGTCATCTCGGACTCTCTGGTCAGTTGCTGGGTCAGAGCGACTTTCGACTCTCGCTGAGTCGATTCACGCTGCCCCATGAACTGGCTCGAGTGGTCTTGCTCGAACAAGTTTACCGGGCCTTGTCGATTCTCAAGGGGCTGCCCTATCACCGTTGACGGAGGAAGAGATTGGAAGAGCTTGATCTTGAGCATTTCAAAGAGAAGCTGTTGGCGGCCAGGGCCGAAGTTCTAAGTAGGGTTCGCAAGACAGAAAGCTACGGGCGAGACAGTGACACCGCCGATGAGACCATGGATCCGCTCGACCAGGCGGCGAGTACCTATACGAAAGAGTTTCTCTTCAGCCTGAGCAGTGTCGATCGCAAGGTTCTCCAGGAAATTGAGGCGGCGCTCAAGCGGATTGAGGAGGGGACCTACGGGATCTGTCTTCATAGTGGGGAGCCCATTGACAAGAAGCGTCTGGAAGCGGTGCCTTGGGCCAAGCTCAGTGTCAAGGCACAGGAACGGGAAGAGCGGAGGCGATTCTAGGCAGGGTTGTTGCGAGAACGAGTGGGACGGTTCGGCTTGGGCTGATCCGGCGAACGGGCAGGCCAGCCGGTCCCCGGTTTTCTTCGAGCCCATCGGGTGGCACTCTCCGGGGAACTTCGACTCGCACTTGTGTGACCCTCATTCGTTAATACAGGTTGATGACCTGGCTTAATGGATGCAGAC
Source organism: uncultured Acidobacteriota bacterium (assembly GCA_963777605.1). Lineage (GTDB taxonomy): Bacteria > Acidobacteriota > UBA6911 > RPQK01 > JAPXNP01 > CAVZRV01. Next base: position 398,637 of record CAVZRV010000007.1, on the reverse strand, counting down.
GCCTGTTTCTCGGCTTTCTTTATCCTCAGTCCTGTGTCCTTTGCCGGAAGTGGACTGTTGAGCCAGATGGTCGGCCCCTTTGTCATTCCTGCAACTCGGAACTCCGGGGTCACTGGCTCCCCACCTGTCCGTACTGCGGAATTCCCGTTCCGGGAGATCTTTTGAGTGTCGGCAATCCCTGTTCGCGTTGCAGGGTCGAGAACTATCCGTTCGACAAGGCGGCGTCCTGGGGGCCTTACGAGGGATCTCTGAGGACGCTCCTGTGGGAATTCAAGTTCCGTGGAAGTCGCCGTCTGGACGGCCCTCTTGCCGAACTCCTGTCCGAGAGCTTCTCCCGGGAGTTCATGGATGCAGGGGTTAGCGGACTTGTTCCTGTCCCGATCCATTCCCGCCGGGTCCGCGAGCGGGGATTCGACCAGACGCTTGCCCTTGCCTGGAAACTCTCGAAGATACTGGACCTGCCAATCGAACAGCCGGTACGGAGGAACCGCAACACTCGCCCTCAGTACGGGCTCGATCCTGCTTCACGGCGTCGCAATCTCAAAGGAGCATTTACCCTGGATGGCGACTCCGATCTTTCGGGGCATCGGTATCTCCTGGTCGATGACATACTGACTACGGGAACGACGGTGGCCGAAATGGCATCACTCCTCAAACGGAGACATTGTGAGTGGGTTGGAGTCCTCACCGTGGCCCGGGCCAGCGTCCGATATGGGTGAGTTCCCCGCTATCTCTCTAAAGAGTTCGACCGGACTTTTCGATTGCCTTGGCCATCTGGTCCACCTGCTTGGAGAGGGTCTCAGTCGAGATGGACTGAAGCTGGTCCACCGAGACAACGCGAGTGCGATCCCGTGCCAGGTAATCGGCCAGCGTGTCGCCGATCTGCTCGCTGGTCTGCTGGAGCGCCGCGCTGAGGGATCGCAGTTGTGCAAGGCTCCTCGCCTGGGCATAGTTTGGGACGTCGCGGGAGGCACCTTGGTCCAGGTAGTCGAGGAAGCGGTCTTTGCGGATCTTCTTGGCCGATTTCCTGATCTCTTTGGTCGTGGCAGACAGCTGCTCTGAAAACTCTTCCCGGGTCATGTCTCCGCGGGAGTAGGCGTCGATCAGATCATCGAGATCCTGGCCCAGTTGTTGGAGGCTGCTTGACGCCGTCACAGAATCACGCAGGGCGAAGCGAACGGCCTCGGGAGTCAACGCGGAGTCCCCCTGTGCGTATCGCCAGAGGTAGTCATTCACAGGCAGAAATGAGTAGAGGCCGTACAGCCGCTCCAAAAACAGGTTGCAGCGGTACCATCCGTGGTAGTCGATGAAGGAACCCCATCCGTAGGTTTGAGTAGGCATAACGGCTGGCTTGGAAGCGCCGAAGTCCTCACCCGATATGCCGGGAATGGTGCGGCTTGTTGCCCGGCCGAAGCCGGGCACTGTTCGTCCGACGATAGGCCCGGATTGGCCGACGGAGGGAGTTACCGGCGAAGTTGGACGAGAAGTCGGGCGGGGTGCCGGAGCGGGACGATCCGAGTTCTGACCAGATTGGGCCAGCGTCGGCAGGGATGACAGGACCAGGAGGCAAACGAAGACAGCAGTTCTGTGAATCATACGGGTAACCTCCTGATCTCTCATTCCATGACAACGTTCCGCACAATACACAAAGATGCGTGAAGTGTTCAAATGGTTCAAGCGCGAGCTTTCGGCCAAGTGCTGTACAATCCACGGCCATGGACCACCTTTCGAACCAGCTGTTTCTCGTTGCTGCCGCCATGGCGCTGGTCTTCCTCAACGGTTTTTTCGTTTCTGCCGAGTTTTCGATCGTGAAGGTCCGCGCCACCAGGATCGAAGAACTTATCCGTCTGGGCAAACCTCGTGCGCGTCGCGCCCACCTTCTGGTTACTCAGATGGACGAGTATCTCTCCGCAACGCAGTTGGGGATCACTCTTACCAGTCTCGGGCTCGGGTGGCTTGGAGAACCCGCATTCGCCGAGTTGTTCGCTCCGTTGTTCGAATTCACCGGCTGGTTCGAGCCGGTCTTGACACACAGCCTGGCCGCCGGTGCGGCTTTCGCCCTGATCACGTTTCTTCATATTGTCCTCGGTGAACTGGCTCCCAAATCGCTGGCGATCCAGAAGCCAGTACCGGTTGTCCTCGGGACGGCTGGGCCTTTGATCCTTTTTTACAAGATCTCGTACCCTTTCATCTGGTCCCTCAACTCGGCCGCCAACGGCCTATTGAAACTCATCGGCGTTCAGCCTGCCACCGAGTCTGAGGCGGCTCACTCAGAGGAAGAGTTGAGGATGATTCTGGCCCATTCCAGCCAGGAGGGAATTCTCGATCTGGAAGAGCAGAAAATGCTCGAACGGGTTTTCGAATTCGGAGACCGGTCGGTCCGCCAAATAATGGTCCCGTCCGGTGAGGTTGTCTTTTTGAACACGGAATTGAGCTTTGAGGAAAACCTGAGGACGGCCCGAACCCGTCGCCACACCCGCTACCCCATCTGCGAAGGGAGCCTGGATAAAGTCGTCGGTTTGGTGCACGTCAAAGATCTGTTCTGGAGATATCAGGACTTGGGACCGGATTTCGAACTGAAGCTGATCAAGCGTCCGGTTCGATTCGTTCCCGAGAGCAAGTTAATCAAGTCCTTGCTTCCCGAATTTCGAAAGACGCGGACGCATCTGTCGATTGTCGTGGACGAGTTCGGTTCAGCGATCGGCATCGTCACGTTGGAGGACATCCTGGAGGAACTGGTCGGAGAAATCCAGGATGAGTTCGATGTGGAAGCACCCCCGGCAATGATTCAGAAGACGGGCGAAGGACAGTACCTGGTGCACGGAAGGACTCTTCTCGACGACTTGAGTCACGAACTCGGGATTGAATTCGATGATGATGAAAACGACACTATCGCGGGCCACGTCATGATGATTCTCGGGAGGACGGCGAAGGTCGGAGACGAAGTCGTGGTGGCGGGCAACTACCGGGTGCGGGTTGTGGGGATGAAAAATCTCCAGATTCTGGATCTCTCGCTCGAGGTGGTTCCGGAGGGATGAGGTTCCGGGTGTACATCCGGCCGAAGTCCGCGGTGTCGATCAGGGTCGAAACTGCCCTGATCGGAGAGATCTCGGGGACGGCCTTTCTGCTCTCGATATATTTTTGCGGGCGACTGGGAAGTCACTGCAATGAGTCCTCTGGTTGAATCTGTTGTGAATCTGAGCGAAGGACGGGATCCGGGCGCGATCGCGCGGTTCCGTGACGCCGTCGAACAGGTGCCGGGCTGTTTCCTGCTCGATGTTCATCGCGATGCCGACCATAATCGAGGAGTATTTACCGTAGTTGGAGCGCCCAAGGAGGTCCTGGAGGGGACCTATCGGCTGGCCGTCGCTGCAGTGAAATCGATTGATTTGAATCTCCACGAGGGAGTCCACCCGCGAATCGGAGCCGTTGATGTCGTCCCGTTCATCCCGTTGCAGGGTGTCACAGTGAGTGATTGCGTCGATATGTCGCTCGAGTTCGCAGAACGGCTCGCTTCCGAGTGGGCGGTTCCTGTCTACCTCTACGGACTCGCTTCGAGGCGAGGCGATCGGACAGAACTTTCCCAGATACGCCGTGGCCAGTTCGAGGGGCTCAAGGCGGAGGGCCGGCTGACCGGTTTGAGGCAACCCGACTTCGGGCCGGACCACGTCCATGCAACGGCCGGAGCGACGATCGTGGGTGCCCGTCATGTGCTGATTGCCTTTAACGTGTTTCTGAAACTGGCCGAGTTGCCGCTCCTCCGGCTGATCGCGAGGCAGATTCGCGAGCGTACCGGAGGGCTTCCTGGTGTGAGGGCCCTCGGTCTTCAACTGACCAACCGCCAACTCTCGCAAATTTCTATGAACCTGGTTGAGTTTCGCCGAACCGCTCCCCTGCAAGCTCTGCGTGCTGTCCGGCGGTTGGCGGCAGGTTCGGGACTTGAGGTGCTCGGTTCTGAGATCGTTGGTCTGGCTCCCCGTGCTGCCCTGCCTGGAAACGCTGCTGTCGATCTGGGATTGATCGCGAGCGGGAGGAGTTGCATTCTCGAAGACCGTATCCGGGAAGTTGTCGGGATTGACGTCAGATTGTGAAATCGGGGAAGAAAATGAAAGCCGGGCCCAAGATTGTACTGGTTCAGCCGCAGATTCCGCCCAACACGGGGAACGTGGCGAGACTCTGTGCAGCTCTCCAGGTCCCCCTTTTCCTGGTCGGGGAACTGGGATTCGAGATTTCCAACCGCTATCTGAAGCGAGCCGGATTGGATTACTGGCATCTCGTAGACGTGAATGTCTGCCCGGATGTGGAGGCCTTCTTTGCAGGGCTGGCACCGGAGGATGTTCACCTCTTGACGAAGCGGGCGGCGGTCTCGTACGCCGAGGTTCGGTACAAGCCGGGTGATTATCTCGTGTTTGGTAGTGAGACCAAGGGGTTGCCTGACTGGTTGCTTGCCAACTATTCGGCCAGCCACCGGAAAATTCCGATGCGAAGCTCGGGAGTGCGCAGCCTGAACCTGTCGAGCGCGGCAGCAATTGTGGCTTACGAAGCGGCCCGCCAAATCGATCTCTTCTCCGGTAGGTGAATCGGCCCGACCAGCCTTGCCATATAATGAGATCTATCGCGGACCGGATGGGGTGATGTTCCGAATTCTTGTTGTCGGGCTAACTACTTTTTGCTTCCATTTGGGCTTGCTGGTTGCCCAGCGCCCGACGCTGGATGCTGCATTTGCAAAGGAAGGGATCGACGTCCTTTCTGGTTACCTGAAGATCGACACTTCCAACCCTCCCGGGAACGAACTCGAGGCCGCCCTCTATATCGCGGATGTCCTGGACCGGGAGCAGATCCCTTACGAGATCTTTGAACCCGTGCCGGGCAGGGCGACTTTGATCGCTCGCCTCAAGGGGAGTGATGAACGCCGGCCACTGATTCTGCTCCAGCACCTCGACGTCGTCCCGCCGGCCGAGGGAGATGAAGACTCTTTTTCGGGAGAGATCCGGGAGGGTGCCATCTGGGGACGTGGGGCGCTCGACATGAAAGGCCTCGGGGTCGTTCACCTGATGTCGTTTCTCCGCCTCAAGCGCAGCGGAATGCCTCTCTCTCGCGACGTCATCCTGATCGCATCCGCAGATGAGGAGGCCGGCAGCCGCCTGGGAACCGCCTGGCTGCTGGACAATTACTTCGATCGCTTTCGGGAGGCCGGGCTGGTTTTGAACGAAGGCGGATCAAACGTCGAGAACTCAGGGAGCCTTTCCTACGTTGGAATCGAGGTCGCGCAGAAAGCCCCTCTCTGGTTGAGATTGTCGGTGAGAGGTGTCGGTGGGCACGCGGCTCTGGCCTCAGCCGATTCGCCGGTCGATCGGCTGATTCGGGCACTCGAGCGGATCGGGAGATACCGGCCACCACTGCGAGTCGAGCCCACGGTGGAGCGCTTCTTCCGGAGAATCGCCCGCTTCGAGCCCCGGGAGATAAGGCCGATTCTTCAGGATATCCGTTCTGCGGTTCTCAACCCTGAGTTCGATCCTTTTCGCCTTGGACCCTATTTTCAGGCGCTCCTGCAGAACACAGTGCATACGACGGTACTCAGAGCCGGAGACACGGTGAACAGCATTCCTTCACTGGCATGGGCCGAACTTGACTGCAGGCTTCTTCCCGGTACCGACCCGGGGGAGTTCCTCCGGGAGTTGGTGGTGGTCATAGATGATCCAGCCATTGAGCTGGAGCCGCTGCTGGAAGTCCATCCCAGTCGGTCGCCCGAGAAAGTCGAACTCGTGCGGGCGATTGCCCAGTCTCTCGAAGAGATTGGACTCGACGCGGAAGTCGGTCCCTCCGTCTCGCCCGGATTCACCGACAGCCGGCTGTTCCGCGAGCGCGGCATTCCAGCATACGGATTCTCGCCTTTCCGGCACGTGGCCGAATACGGGCGGGGAATTCATGGCCGGAATGAGCGGATTTCCGTCGAGGATTTCAAATTTGGGCTCGGCCTTTTCTCGCGGGTGCTGGATAGGCTCGTTTACACTCACGCTCCCCATAACGGGGAAGTCATTTCATCTGGACGATGACCATGGTCATGTCATCAGTCTGAGCCCGTCCCTCGGTGAAATCCTGTATGGCTTTCAGGATGATTCGCTCCAATTCGTGACAGCCCTTTCGCGAATTCTCTCTGATCAAGCTTACCAGGCGCTCTTCTCCGAACATCTCGTCTTTCGGGTTCATCGCTTCCGTAATGCCATCGGTGTAGACTACCAGGATGTCGCCGGAGGCCATTTCAACGGGTTCGGCAGAGTAGGCCGCGAAGCTGAATGCCCCCAAAATCAGCCCCTGGGATGAAAGTTCCTCGACGGTCCCCTTCGAGGCACGAAAGAGGTAAGCGGGGTTGTGTCCCGCGCTGATGAATTCACCCTTCCCGTTGCCAGCGATGCTAAACAGGAACAGGGTGACGAATCGGTTCGAGCGCGACTTCTCGCAGAGGTACAGGTTGACGAGTTGCACCGCTTCATTGAGCGGTTTTCCCGAGCGGCATTCGACCTGGAGAGCACCCTGAACCAGTGAACTAAGCAAAGCAGCGGATATTCCCTTTCCCGAAACGTCGGCAAGGACACCGGTGATAGCGGAGGCCTCTCGGGGCAGGAAATCATAGAAGTCACCGCCCACATAACGGGTCGGCTGACTGAATGCCGCCAGTTCGAAACCCGGGATTTTGGGGAGTTCCGCTGGAAGCAGCGTTGTCTGCGTCTCGCGGGCCAGGCCAAGTTCCTTTTCGAAGGCCTTTCGCTCCTCGAACGCCTGGATCATCTCCAGTTTCTCGAAGACGTTGGCAGCCTCGTCCGCCAGTTTGTTGAGGATCTTCTGATCGAGTCCGGTCAGCGCGTGCATCGTCTTCGTACTGTCGAGGTAAAGAATCCCGCGCACATCCGGCTTTTCCGAGTCGGGGGAGATCCAGCGCAGCGGCATGCAGGCCACGGCGCGGAGGTCCATGGCCAGGATGCTCTGCTGCTGGGCGAAGGCCTGGTCGATGTTCTGGGTCATGAGGACCGGTTGGCCTCCGGAAACAACCTCCTGGACTACCGTCTGGCTGGTGCGGAAGTCCTGTTCTTTGAGCAGGTCACCGTTGCCGTTCATGCCGACGATGTATTTGAAGCTGGGATCTTCCTTCAGCAGGATGTACCCGCGTTCTGCGCCACTCAGCTTGAGCGCGGCCTCAATGATCTGCCGAAAAGTGTCCTCCGGGGAGAAACTCTGTTCCCAGTGAACCTGGAAATCAAGAATGTGTGAAATCTTCTCCAGGTAAGAAGCTTCAGTGTGAGCCATTGGAATGACCGAAGTCAGCTGCATTACCGACTTCTCCATGTCACCCTGGCTCAGCCGCGTTTTTTGGGGCTCCTGGACCTCGTTTGCTCCCTGGAACAAAAGTTGGACCTGGTCGTGACCGAGAGAGATTCGGTCCCCTGGCAGGAGACGCTGTTCGGAAACCCGTGAGCCGTTGACAAAAGTCCCGTGGGTGCTGTTGAGGTCGCAGACGAAGTAAGTGTTGCCGCGACAGATGATCTTCGCATGTTTGCGCGACACGTAGGGGTTTGTAATGACAATATCGGAGTCGGACAGGCGGCCGATCACCAACTCGTCCTTGCCCAGCTCAAACACCGGCTGCTGGCCACCGGGGTCCAGCAGTTTCAACTGCGCCTTGCTCATCGAGCCTCCCACTCTTTGTCTAAGTGAAATGATTCTAGCGGTTTTTGGGGGCGTATTCACCTGTCAAGGGAGGCTGTGATGAGGAAATCGCGTTGGATCCGGGCTCAGGTTTCGTTTTCGGAAGCAGGCGTGTTTCCTGGCGTTCGAGATCGATCGGGCCGACCCTTCCGGGGGAGCCGACCCGCTTCTTTCAGTTCCCGACGCAACAGGAACTCGAGCTGTCCATTGAGACTCCGAAACTCGTCCTGGGCCCAGTCCTGGAGTGCATCCAGAAGAGCCGGGTCGATTCGGAGCAGGAAAGCCTTTCGTTTGGACACGATCAGTTGTAAAGCGTGCCGGTGTTCACAACCGGCTGGGTATGACGATCGCTGCAAAGTACCACCAGTAGGTTACTCACCATGGCCGCTTTCCGCTCTTCGTCGAGTTCAATAACCTTCTTCGCTGAGAGCATTTCGAGTGCTGTTTCCACCATTCCGACCGCTCCTTCCACAATTTTCTGCCGGGCGGCGACCACCGCGCTTGCCTGCTGCCGCTGGAGCATCGCAGCGGCGATTTCCGGCGAGTAGGCCAGGTGGCTGATCCGGGCCTCAAGGACTTCGACGCCTGCCCGGGAAAGCCGTTCCTGGATCTCGACCTTGAGCTTGTCGGAGATCTCAGCCGTGTGGGTGACCATTGAAATTCCCTCGTCTTCGTGAGCGACGTAGGGATAGCCGGTGGCGAGATTTCGCAGCGCCGCTTCGCTTTGTACGTGCACGTAGTTCTCAAAGTCGTCCACCTCGAAGACCGCTTCCGCCGTGTCAATCACCTTCCAGACCACCACGGAGCCAATCTCAATCGGGTTACCCGCCTTGTCGTTAACCTTGAGCTTGCCGGTTTCGAAGTTCCGAACCCTCACCGACACGCGCTTCTTGCTGTAGAAGGGGTTGGCCCACCGCAGGCCGTCCAAGAGTTCACTTCCCCGGTAGGCTCCGAAAAGCTGGAGAACCTTTGCTTCGTTTGGATTGACGATAAAGAAACCGGCGAATCCGATCAGAACTACGGCCATAGTAATAGAAGCAACGATGATGGAGAACGGCCTTGTTTGCTGGATGGAAACCACGAACCAGTAGATCACCATCCCCAGCACGAGAACGTGGAGCAGAAGCAGAACCAGTCCCGGCATTGTCTGTGCAGATCTTTCCTTAATCATCACTCTCCTCCTTAGGCGGAAACGACTCGATGATACCGATATGATATCACTTCGATAGCACTACGCGACAAGCAGAAATTTATTCATCATCTTTTCTCTTGTCCGTGTGAAGGTGTTGTAATAACGGAACACACGATGATTGGGCAGAAGGTCAAGCACTATGAAGTGGTTGAACTCCTCGGGAAGGGGGGAATGGGTGTCGTCTACAAAGCGATCGATACCCGACTGTCCCGCCCCGTAGCTCTCAAAGTGCTCAAAGAGGAAATCGCCGAGAATCCCGATTTGAAGAAGCGGTTTCTCAGGGAGGCCCGATCAGCCTCTCAAATCAGCCATCCCGCGGTCGCCCAGGTTTACGAGGTGGACGAAGTCGACGGCATGCTCTACATGGCGCTCGAATACGTCGAGGGGCAGACTGTGCGCAGGCTGATTGCGAACCGTGAGATCGATCTCCTCGGGGCGGTGGAAATCGCGATCCAGGTAGCCGACGGGCTGGCTCAGGCGCATGCCAGGAACATCGTCCACCGGGACATCAAGTCGGACAACATCATGGTGACGCCGGAAGGGCGAGTCAAGATCCTGGACTTCGGTTTGGCCAAGTTGATGGACGCCGGCGCCTCCCTGGGTTCCGCATCGTCGATCGAGACAGTGGCTGCGACCCAGATTGGGACGGTTCTCGGGACAGTGGCCTACATGAGTCCGGAACAGGCCCGGGCCAAAGAGATTGATCACCGAACCGACCTCTTTTCGCTCGGAGTGCTTCTCTATGAAATGGTGATCGGGGAGTTGCCCTTTCGCGGGCAGAGCGCGCTGGATACGATGCACGCGATCGCCTTCGAGGAGGTTCGCCCGGTCACGGTGGTCCGCAGGGATGTACCTCCTGATCTCCAAAGAATTGTCTCACGTTGCCTGAGAAAACGCCCTGAAGACCGTTATCAGTCTGCTGAAGTTCTCCTGAGCGACCTCAAGGAACTCAAGGATGTTCTTGAGACCGGGTCCCAGCGTCCGGTGACGTTAAGGGAACGCGTCGATCGCCTGAAAGAATGGGTGCAGTACTCCCTGCCCCTCGGAGTGACCGGGGCGGTTGTCATCGTCGCGGTGCTCGGCCTGGTGACGTACCTCATCATCAACAAGGTCGAGGTCGGGAGCCTGGTCTTGTTGGGTCTTATAGGCCTTCCGGTTTATCGCTACATACGAAACCGCCGGGCGCGCATGGTTCAACGTTTTGTGAACAGGATTTCCCCCATTCCGGAGGTCATGGCGATCACGGTGAGTGGAAACCGATTGACGGTCGTCCTGGAAGCGCCGAAGGCGAACCACTATCTGCGGATCAACTCGCTGCTCGACACTCTCAACCGGAAGTTGTTCTACGGGGATCCTCTCGAGGTGGCGATTCGGTCCGATCTCGCTTCCGAAGAGTTTCAGTCACTGCTGCGGGAACCGGGGGTGCGTTACCTGAAGGACGACGACACCGCCGCACGATTGTTGGAAAGCTGATTCCCCGAGAGTCAGGGTAGTTGAAAGACAGCATGGCTGCAGGCCAATCCAGGGCGGAACGGGCGGGCGGCGGTTTAAGGAGTGGTGAATACGGCTCTTGGTGGGGAAATGTCAGGTAAAGCGAAAGTGCTGACCGACGAACCAGCGTATCGGTTCATCCCCAACGATGACAGCAGGACCCTCTTGCTTTGCTTTGGTGGAGTTGCCGGTCAGTTGGGGATGCGCGAGTTTGAGTCCAACCGCATCACGAGTGATCTGCGGGTCAACCGTATCATGCTGAAAGATCCCCTGAAGAAGTTCTACCTCGCCGGGATTCCCGGACTTGGCGACACCGTCCGAAAATCGGTCGCCAATCTCAAGGTGTTGGCTGCGAGAGCATCGGCTGAACGGATCGTTTGTTTCGGCAATTCCATGGGCGGATTCGGGGCAATTCTATACGGGGCCCTGCTTGGTGCCGACCGGATCCAGGCGTTCAAAGCCCGAACTACGGTCCAGTGGTCCCAGTTGCTCCGGATTAAAGACAAGAGAAGGCTCGACTGGTTGCTCCGGTTAAATCTCACGTATCCCTCGAGTTGGCCCTACCTGGATCTGAGGAGAGTACTGCGTCGGCACCCATCCGGCAAAGGCTGGGTTGACAGCCCGACTCCTGTCACTCCGAAAGAAGGCAGAGTATTCGTGGAACGGATAGTCCCCGACCGCAATGAACTGGCCCTCCCGAATCTCAAATGGTTCGTCGAGCCTCTCGAAGCTGTCTTCCCGCCCGCAACTCAAGCGACTGCTGTCGCTGAAGGTGACGCCAATCCGGCGGCTGAAGAATGGGAGGAGACCCGGACGGGAATGGCTCCTTGCTTCCTTCTTCCCTAATCGAAGATGGATGCTTCCACGGGTTCAGCGATCGCGCCCCCTCTTCCACTGTGTTCCAACCCCACTCGGTGCTCCAACACCCGGGTGGACTTGACTTCACTCCTGCCTTTTGAGAAATCTCATAGCGCTCTTTGCCACCGATATGTGAGGAGGTTGCAATGGTTAATCGGCCCGGTTTGATTCGGACCTTCAAATTCATGGGAGTCGGGGTTTTCTGGATGCTTTTGGTAACGAACGTAGCCGCTCAAGACACGCATCCGTTCACGGTTCACGACATGCTGGCGATGGATCGGATCAGTGACCACGAGGTCTCGCCGGACGGGGCAACGATTGTGTTCGTTCTCCGGAAGACTGATCTGGACCATAACCGGGGCACTACCGATCTGTGGATCGTGGGAGCCGACGGGAAGAATCTCAGACGATTGACCACCAGCGACGCTACGGATGCGAGCCCACGGTGGGATCCCAGTGGAGATCTGATCTGGTTTCTGTCCAGTCGATCGGGATCCATGCAGGTCTGGAAGATCGATCTCAAGGGGGGTGAGGCACAGCAGGTAAGCCACCTTCCGCTCGGCGTGGAGAACCTGATCGTATCCCCTGACGGCCGCCATTTGATCGTTTCGATGGAAGTGTTCCCTGCCTGTAAGTCCCTTGATTGCACGACGGAACGCCTGAAGAAGCTGGAGGAGGAGAAGGCGTCCGGGCAGGCCTACGATCAACTCTTTGTGCGCCACTGGGATACCTGGGAGGATGGCCGCCGTTCACACCTGTTCTCCTTGTCTCTCGACGGTGAGAACCTGGGCGATCTGATGCCCGGAATGGATGCCGACTGCCCGTCGAAGCCGTTCGGGGGAATGGAAGAGGTCGCGATCAGCCCGGATAGTGCGCGTGTCCTCTTCACGGCAAAGGACGTGGGGAGAAGGGAAGCCTGGTCGACCAACTTTGACATCTTTTCGGTTCCCATTGGCGGCGGCGCGGCGCCGGAATCGCTCACCGCGGTAAACAAGGCGTGGGACACGACTCCGGCATTTTCTCCCGACGGGCAATGGTTGGCATACCTGGCGATGTCACGACCTGGTTTCGAGGCTGACCGATTCCGGGTCATGTTGCGATCTCTAATAGACGGTACCGAACGGGAAGTGGCGCCGGAGTGGGACCGTTCTCCAGGTTCCCTGGCCTGGAGTTCCGATGGGACCAAGCTCATCGTCACTGCGGACAACCTGGGACAGAGTTCCCTGTTCTCGATCGACGTGGCCACCGCGGCGGTCCAGGTGCTGCAAGAGCAGGGGACAGTCGGATCACCGGTAGTTCATTCCGGGCGGGTTTTCTTTGCTCTGGATAATCTCAGGTCGCCGGTCGAGCTTTTCTCCGTCCGGCTGGACGGGACCGATCTTTACCAGATCACAGATATCAACGGTGAGAAGCTGGCCAAGGTCCGGATGGGAGAACCGGAGCAGTTCAGTTTCAAGGGGTGGAACGGTGAGCCGGTCTACGTTTACATCGTCAAGCCGGTCGATTTCGATCCGAATCAGAAGTACCCGGTAGCATTTCTGATCCATGGCGGACCGCAGGGTTCATTCGGGAACCATTTTCACTACCGCTGGAATCCACAGGCATACAGTGGAGCGGGGTACGCGGCCGTGATGGTCGACTTCCACGGTTCAACCGGATACGGCCAGGCATTCACCGATTCAATCAGCCGGGACTGGGGAGGCAAGCCACTCTTCGACCTTCAGAAGGGTTTGGCCGCCACGCTGGAGAAGTACCCCTGGATGGACGGGGACCGGGTCGGGGCTCTCGGCGCGTCCTACGGGGGATACATGATCAACTGGATCGCCGGGATGTGGAATGATCGCTTCCGATGCCTCGTCAACCACGACGGCGTGTTCGACATGAGGTCGATGTACTTCACTTCCGAGGAACTCTGGTTTCCCGAGTGGGAGCAGGGAGGAACCTACTGGGACAACCCGCAGGGCCATGAGGAGTTCAACCCGGCCCTTCACGTCTCGTCCTGGAAGACCCCAATGCTCGTCATTCAGGGGGGAAGAGACTATCGGGTACCGTTGGGGCAGGGACTGGGTGCCTTCACTGCCCTCCAGCGCCAGGGGATCCCAAGTCGATTTCTCTACTTTCCCGACGAGAATCACTGGGTGCTGAAGCCCGCGAACAGCATCCAATGGCACGACGAGGTGCTGGCCTGGCTTGCCAAATGGTTGAAGTAGAGCCTTTCTGAAGGGCGCCCGTGTTTGCTGCCTGCGGTTGGTCAGGTTTTTCTGACTCCACTGGGTAGGGACCCGGCTCTGATCAGTTCGACACTGGCGAGTGCTCCAACTCGAGTCTCCGGATTAGTTGCAGCATCAGCCGGGCGAATACGCTGCCCGCCGACAAATCGACGGTATTTTGTTCCCGGAAGCGGCCGATTGTCGCGTTGATCCGATTGATAAGGACAGGCTGCGCGTCGAGCAGGCCGGTTTTCCAGTCGCGATCCTTTCCTGCTGCGAATGAGATCACCGTGAGTTGTCGCTGGAGATGGCGCAAGTCGGCGATTATTCCGTTCAGAGCTACCGCTTCCCATCTTGAGTTTGCCCGGAAATTGCTCAACTCATCCCGAATCCATCCGAGTGAAAAGAGGTCTCCAATGGCATAGAAGCGTTTTGCCGCCCGGTCGAGCTCGACCGACGTGCGCACGTTGATGTCCGCAACCCCCATGCAACTGGCCCAGTAACCGGATGCGGCAATGTCGGTTGCGAGATCCTCCGGGTACCCGGCGTCAAGAGATTCTTTTTTGCGGCTGAGGAAGCGCTTGCGTTCACTGGACGGGGGGAGGAACTGGTCGAGCCGGGCGCGCAGTTCGCGCATCGGCTCGCGGTACTTGGACACCAGAGACTCCAGACTTTCTTCCCTTGCACCACTGAGGATGAGCCAGTGGACAATCCCTTTGGCTGCTGAGTTGAGACAGGCCATCGAGCGGTACTGGGCGGTGGCCGCAACCGACTTGTCCAGGGCGAAAAGACGATCGAACAACTTGTCCAGTTGCAGGATTTCGTGCGTGGCCAGTACCGCACTCAGGGTTTCGTCCGGCTGTCCCTGAGTGTCCTCCGCGATGCCATGAATGAAGGCAATCCCCAAGCGATCGATGAGCAGGTTGGTTAGACGAGTCGCAACGATCTCCCGTTTGAGCTGGTGACTACGGACTTCCTCGGGAAACTCGCCTCTCACCAGGTGGGGGAAGTATTCGAAAAGGTGACGTTCCAGGACTTCGGCGGCCAGCAGAGTGCTTGCCAGGAGCGACCTCTTGAGGTCCATTTTTGCGTACGCAAGCAGGATCGCCAGTTCCGGCCTGGAGTATCCCTGGCCGTTGCGACGTCGCTGTTCGAGAGACCGGGAGCTAGGTAGAAACTCAACATTCGGCTTCAGACGGCTGTGGGAGGAAAGCTGGTTCTGGAGCGATTCCAGAGTGTCGATGCCTTCGACTCCGAGGTGCTCGGCCTGAGACAGGCAGAGGGCTTGGGAGTAGTTGTTGGCGAGGACCAAACTGCTGACTTCATCGGTCATCCGGACCAGTAGCTGATTGCGATCGTCTGCGGAGATCCTGCCGGATCGGACAGCCGGGCTGAGCAGGATCTTGAGATTGACCTCGTGATCACTCATGTCGACGCCGCCCGAATTGTCGATTGCGTCGGTGTTCATCCGCCCTCCGTTTAGCGAGTACTCGATCCGGGCGAGCTGTGTAAAGCCGAGATTGCCTCCTTCTCCTACGACACGGGCCCTGAGTTGCGGAGCGTCGATTCGAACGCCGTTGTTATTGAGATCCCCCGCGTCGGAATGATTCTCCGTGGTCGCTTTGACATAGGTGCCGATGCCTCCGTTCCAGAGCAGGTCAACCGGCAGCTGGAGAATGCGGCGGACGATCTCCTGGCCACTGACCGACTCTTCGTCCAGTCCCAGGAGTTCCCGAGCTTCCGTGGACAGATCGATAGCCTTGGATTTACGGAGAAAGACTCCGCCGCCCGAACTGATCAGGGACGGGTCGTAATCCTCCCAGGACAAGGAGGGGTCGGCAAAAAGCCGCAACCTCTCCTGGAAGCTTGCAGGCGCGTCGGGAGAGGGGTCGAGAAAGATGTGGGTATGGTTGAAGGCGGCGACGAGTCGGATCTTGTCCGAGAAGATCAACCCGTTCCCAAAAACGTCCCCCGACATGTCACCAATGCCGGCGACGGTGAACTCTTCCCTGTGAGGATCCATGCCCAGTTCTCGAAAGTGTCGCTGCACGCACTCCCAAGCGCCCTTGGCGGTGATCCCCTCCTTCTTGTGATCGTAACCGTTGGAGCCGCCGGAAGCGAACGCGTCACCGAGCCAGAAACCGTATTCCCGGCTGATCGAGTTGGCCAAATCACTGAAAGTTGCCGTGCCCTTGTCCGCGGCGACCACGAGATAGGGATCGTAGCCGTCATAGACAATCAGATCTCCGGGGTGGACCGGCTTCGAGTCAATGATGTTGTCGGTGACGTCGAGGAGACCACGAATAAACGTCCGGTACTGCGTCTTCACGTACTCGATCAGTCGATTGCGTTCCACCGGGGCGTTCTTCAGTACGAACCCTCCCTTGGAGCCTTCGGGGACGATAAGGGCGTTCTTGCTCATCTGCGTCTTCATCAGACCCAGCACTTCCGTCCTGAAATCGTCAGGGCGATCACTCCAGCGCAGGCCCCCTCGTGCGATTGCACCTCCCCTCAGGTGGACCGCTTCCAGGTTGGGACCCCAGACAAAGATCTCGTAGAGGGGTTTGGGTTCTACAATCCAGGTCAGACGGTTTGACTCGACCTTGATGCTGATGTGAGTCTTGTTGAGGAAGTAGTTCGTCCGCAGGGTCGAGTGAACCAGGTCAATCAGACATCGGAGAGTCGTGTCTTCGGGAAGGGTAGATACGCTGTTGAGACTTTCCATTGCTTCCCGGTGGGCGGCGGCAGCCAGAGCCTGGCGATCGCCTTCGAGTGACGGATCAAACTTGCATTCAAAGAAGCGGAGCACTTTCTGGCAGCATTCGGGGTAGTTGAGGAAAGTCTCAGTAATGAATGTCAGACTGGCAGACGGAACCAGTTGAAAGAGATGTCCGCGGCAGGTACTGAGGAGGGCGACCTCTCGGATCGAGAGCCCCGCCGACAGGACGAGGCGGTTCAACCGGTCACTGCGGGCGGAGTTGGTGAGAATAGAGACCAGTGCTTCTCTGAGACGTGACCCGTCGTTCTCGATATGGATCGGAGAAGCATCGCTGTCCTGTACGCGGAAGATATCGACCGAGGCCAGTCGTCCTGGACTGAGTTCCAGTTGATAGGAGATTTGCTCGAATATCTTGAGCCCCAGGTTTTCGAGAACCGGGAAGATCTCAGCGAGGACCAGCGTCCCTGGATGGTAGATCCGCAGGTGAGTCGTCTTCTCCTTGTAGCGCGTCTTTATCGGGTTGATCAGGTCGATCAGGAAATCTCGATTTCCCAGCGCCTCCAGGTTGGGGACATCCCGGACGGCGTTCTCGATCGGCACCTCGGCCTTGTAGCCGTCGGGAAACACTCGGGAATACTTCCGGGCCAGGTTTCGGCCCGAGTCGCCGAATTTCTCCTCCAGAGCCTCTCCCAGTCGGTCATCCCAGGTACTGGTCAGTTCCGCTACTTCGCGCTCGAGTTCGCCGAAGCTGATTTCATCCATGGTCATCGCGGAAGAAAAGAAGAAATGAAACCGGACTCGTTCTTCGTCTGTCCCCACCATTGCCAGCCGATAATTCGAGTACGTAGCGCCCAGCCTGGCCTCCAGGTGTGATTGAATCTTCAATCTCACCTGGGAATTGAAACGCTCTTTCGGCATGATAACCGTGACCGAGTAGCCCCGCTGCATGGCATCGAGTCTGATCTGGAGACGAACGCCGCGCTCCTTTTCGATCGACATAATGTCCCGGATATCGCGGTGCAGATTCACGGCGCTCAGGCCGAAGAGTTCCCCGAGGGGGATGGAATTGAAAATGTTGACGATCTGCTTGTAGTCGTAAGAAGCAGCTCGCGCTCGATCCAGTTCCAGAACCTTCCGTAGCTTCTCCCTGAGGATCGGGATCTCCGTCGGTGCCGTTGTGTAGGCGTGGGACGCAAAGAGGCCAAGGAAGCGCCTTTCTCCGACAAATCGCCCCTGCTCATCGAACTCCTTGAGCCCAATGTAGTCCATCATCCCGCTCCGCTGAATCGGCGACTCCGTATTCGCCTTGGCGACGAGCAGGAGAGGGACCCCGGCCATCTGGTCGAGAATCTTGGCCGGAAGGGCCTCGACAGCCACCGGTTGGGCGAACCGGCTCGAATCAACGTCGCGGAGGATGCCGAGGCGGGAGTTGCCCCGAATTCGGGCGAACTCCCGGCCGCCTTCCTCGTATACCTCGTACTCGCGGTAACCAAGGTAGACGAAATTCTCGGCGTCGATCCACCGCATGAACTCGGCGTATTCGGCGATCGCAGAGGCCGAATCCGGGAACCGAAGCGAACCGGCATCGGCAATCGCCTTGGAAAGAGCATTGGCGATTTCCCGAGCCTTTCCACGCATCGCCGTGAAATCGTCGGTCACCGCCGTTACCAGTCCCAGGATTCGCGAAAGGTCCGCTTCCAGTTCCTCAAGCCCTGCCGGGTCGTCGATGCGGTCGATGAGGTAGAGCTCATAGGACTCGGCGATGGACGCTTCCGACTGCCGTTGGAAGATCTCTTTGACCTCACCCTCCGAACCCCGCTCGACGCTAAGGATTGGATGGAGCAGGTGATGGAGAGCGATTCCTTTGCGCTTCAGTTGCAGCCGGACCGAGTCAACCAGGAACGGACGGTCGGGCACGCTGATCTCAATCGCGGTGTGGGCGCTCGTCCATCCGTGGGTTTCCGGAGTGGGATTGAAGCAACGGATCTGGTAGCTCTTCAGACGTCGCTCGTCAATGAATTCGA
Organism: uncultured Acidobacteriota bacterium; assembly: GCA_963777605.1. Classification (GTDB taxonomy): domain Bacteria; phylum Acidobacteriota; class UBA6911; order RPQK01; family JAPXNP01; genus CAVZRV01. The sequence goes on along the minus strand of CAVZRV010000007.1, from coordinate 380,439 downwards.
GCGCCGCCAGAGTCACAGCCAGGAGATCGGCCTCTGAAAAGAGTTCGAGGAATTCGGGAGCGGCTTCCTCGAAGATTACCGTCGCGAGATTCTGGAGGAGGCGTGCGTTGTCTCCGCTGGAAAACCGTTCAATGTAAGACTGAAGTTCCTTCAGGCTGACAGCCATGGTCACCTCTCATGTCGAGCTGAGTGCAGTACGAGAACCATCTCATGACGGTATCTAGCATACCGCCGAGTCCCATCGCGGGCCAGACCTGTTGAAGCAGGAACCTCTTTGAAAGAGGATGCTTTCTCAGGAGGCGTTGAGGAGTTTTGCCGCGTCTGCCACCAGGGACGGCTCGAGATCTTCTTCGTCGAGGTGGCCAATCCGCCGGATCCGCCCTTCCTGGTCCACGAGCAGGAAGTTGGTGCTGTGGAGGATATCTGGCATGTCGGTACCGGAACCTTCCCTCGAGGCTGTTACCTTGAAGCCTTCACGGACGGTCTGGAGGACGATCTCCGGAGGGCCCGTGAGGAAGTGCCAATTCGAGGTGTCCGCTCCCCAGAGCTTGGCATAGTCCGCCAGGACCGGAGGCGTGTCGTATTCGGGATCAACGGTGATGGAGACCAACACGACCGGTGATGCGTCTCCCGAATAGCCTTTCTCGGCCAGGAGTCCCTGCAGCTTGTGCATCCGTTGGGTCATCAGGGGGCAGGGTCCACCGCACCGTGTAAAGATGAAATCGACGATCCACACCCGACCTTTGAGGGAATCGCGACTTACCTGGGCTCCCGTGCTGTCGGTGAACTGGAAAGCAGGAGCGTCGTAAAGAACATCGAGTTCGGTAGTTGGGGGGCTGGCTGTTGTTCCGGAAGAGCAGGAGACAAGCAGGGTAAGCGACAATGTAACAAAGGGGCCCAAAGTGCTCCGAATGTTCATTCCGGTTAACTTATCACATTGAGCATTGTCCGGAACCCGAAGCTTTGTTTGTCTGGTTTGTGATACAAATGCACACCGTTGGGCTGAGACGGTTTGATGGAACAGGAACTTAAGTTTCTCACGGCAAGTCGGCCGTCATCGGTCGGGGGTGTGCGGAGGGTTCCTCTGGTCCTTTTGGGCGTTGGAGGAGTCGGTCGGGCGCTGCTTCGACATATCCTCGAGAATCGTGATTTCCACCTCCATCGGTTCAATCTGACGCTTGATCTGGTCTGTATCGCCGGCAGCGAAGGATACCTCGCTGGGCAGGGAGATTTGCCGGTTTCGGATGAGGTGATTCGATCCCTGATCGAGGGGAAGCTGAAGGGCCGTGCGTTTCTTGAGCAACCCGGAGCCGTTCCGCACCCGGGCGGCATGCAACTGGTCGCCCAATTTATCGGTCCGGGCTCGATCTTGGTGGATGCAACCGCCAGCTCCGATACGGCTCCCGCTCTGCTGGATTCCCTGGCGCGCGCGGGACGCGTGGTGCTGGCCAATAAGAAGCCGCTGGCAGGCGACCTGTCTCTCTTCCAGGCGCTCACCGGTGATCCGACGGCCTGTCGGTGGGAAACCACCGTTGGATCCTGTCTGCCGATCATGGTAGCGCTTTCCCGAATCATGGCGAGTGGTGACGAGGTCCAGCGAATCGCCGGCACTTTCAGCGGCACCCTGGGTTTCCTGATGACCCGCCTCCAGGAGGGAGTCCCATTCAGCCGTTTGATCCGCCAGGCTTATGAAGCGGGATTCACCGAACCCGATCCGCGGGAAGATCTGGCGGGCACCGACGTGGCCCGCAAGAGCCTGATCCTGGCGCGGGTGATCGGCTGGCAACTCAATCTCGCTGATGTTGAAGTGAGGGGTTTGTTGCCCGGAGAACTCGACAATCTCCCCGTGAACGAGTTCCTTGCCCGTACCGGGGACCTTGATGAGTACTTCTCGGTGCGGGTCCGATCCGCTCAAAAGCATGGCCGGGTTCTTCGCTACGCGGCCGTGATTGAGAACGGCAAGTGTCGGGTCGGCCCGGAAGAAGTTGCTCTGGAAACTCCGCTGGGTCGGCTGAGGGGAAACGACAACCTGATTGAAATATACACTCGTCTTTACGATCCCCACCCTCTGGTCATCCAGGGGAGAGGAGCGGGTGTTCCTGCCACTGCGGCCGGGGTCTTGAGCGACATCATTGACCTGGCGGTCCGCTGATCTTCAAAAGACCAGCTTCAGTACCAGCACGAAGGGCAGCGCGAGCAGTGCCAGGACAGCAACGACTGGAACTGCGACCAGGGCAACCGGCACCGCTGCGACCAGCAAGGCAAGCCCGATTGCCATGAGCGGTAGTCCCAGAACGATCAACAGCACCAGTTTCACAAGTACGAATCCGATCTTCAGTGGCACGAATACCAGAAGCAGGCCAAGTTTGACCAAAACCACTACGATGCCGACGAAAACCATCACGCCAAAGAGCAGTGCCAGTTCTCCCATCCCATTTCCTCCGTTTCTCTAACTAATCTGTACGAAACGGGAGGAGAATTTGTTCATTCGGACCGCTCGGAGTCTTTGTCCGGCTTCTTCGTCATCTTCTTTCTCCACTTGGGACGAAGATCCCCAAATCCGCCCCCAAGCACCTCCTCGGTTGGATTGACGACGAGGAAGGCGTTGGGATCGGCGTCGTACACCACCGCTTTCACGCGTGGAAGTTCCGAGGGGGCGACGAATCTTGAACTGCAATTTCCAGATTCAGTATCCTTGTTTAAAATAATGCGCAGGTTCTTGATCTCTCTCGTAAGTCTGGCGTGCCTTTTCAGTGTGTTGTCTGCACAATATCTGGCGGAATTGCCGGTCACACCGCTGGCTTTCGACGCCCGGGGATTGAAGGATGCCTTCAACGCAGCTTCGAATCAGCCTCGCCTGGTTGCGGTCATGTCTCCGACCTGAGGGCACTGTCTTCAGGCGTGTTCTGAAATTCAGGAAATTCTGATCAAGTATCCCTCGGCCCCGATTCAGGTGTTCCTGCTCTGGGCGCCTTATCTGCACAGTGACAGCCAGGCAACGGCTCAGCGGGCGTCGGTTTATCTTCCCGATCGCCGGGCGGTCCACTTCTGGGACCTCTGGAGGTTCGGGAGTCGGGTCTATTCGGAAGAGTTTGGAATTCCCACGCTCGAAGCCTGGGACATGTTCGTTTTCTACAAGCCGGGTCTGGTGTGGAAGAGCAACCTTCCCGAACCGACGTTCTGGCTTCAGAACCGGGGCCTGAAAAAGGGAGCCGCCTACAGCAAGGCATTGCTGGAAGAGGAGCTGAAGCCCTGGCTCAATCCTTAGACCCCAGCTGTCGTCGCAGCTCTGCGACTCACGGGTGCTCCTGGGATTCCTGCTTTCCTGCCTATTGCTGCTTCCGCAACCGCAGTGCCGTGACGCACTCAATGTGATAGGTCTGAGGAAACATGTCGATAGGTTGGACCGCTTCGACCTCATAGCTTTCACTGAGCAGTTTGAGGTCCCTGGCCAGAGTCGCAGGGTTGCAGCTCGTGTAGACGATCCGGCGTGGTTCGCATTTCAGAACACCGGAGACGACATCCTGATGGAGCCCGGCCCGGGGGGGGTCGAGTACGAGAACGTCCGGTACGCCGGTCTGGCGAAGTGAATCCGGCCGAAGCGCCTGGGCGGCGTCGCCTTGCACGAAATGGGCGTTTCGGACCTGGTTGAGTTGCGAGTTGATTCGGGCCAGGCGAATCGATTCGGGGTGGCTTTCAATACCAAAGATCTGGTCGAAGTGATCGGCCAGGATGAGTCCAATCGTCCCGAGTCCGCAAAAGAGATCGAACATCAGACCTCGGGAGTCAGACGAGGTGCTGTAGTCCAGGATCGTTCCCATCAGCCGTTCGGCCTGGAGAGTGTTGGGCTGGAAAAAGGCGGTCGGCGTGACCTGAAAGAGTCGGTCACGGATCCGTTCGTGGATAAAGCCTTCGCCGAGGCAGACGATCTCTTCTCCCGCGGCAACCGGGGACCGGCCACTGTTCACACTGTTGACGACGGTGGTGACCGAGGGGATGACTTCCCTGATCAGTTCGACTATCCGTGCCATCCGGTCGGGCTCATGCGACGTGGTTACGACCACAACCATGACCTGACTGGTGTTTTGACCGACGCGAATAACCAGGTTCCTCAGGTAGCCGGTGTTATGAATGGTGTCGTAAGGCGCCCAACCCCGCTCCAGTGCAAGTGTCCGCAGTCGATTGACCAAATTGATGGAAAACTCGTCCTGAAGGTAGCACTCGTGGAGATCCAGGATCTTGTCGAAGCGACCAGGGACGTGCAGCCCGAGGGCGAAGTCCCGCTGCAGATCCTCCCGAGAGGCAATCTCCTCGCGGGTCAGCCAGCGGCTGTTCCCAAAGGAAAACTCCATCTTGTTCCGATAGTGGTACTCCCGCGGCGAAGGCAGGACCGGGAGCAGCGGAGGGTTGCTTAGACCGCCGATGCGTTCCAGGAGAGATCCAACCTGTTCGCCTTTGAACTCCAGTTGCCGATCGTACTCCAGGTTCTGGAGCCGGCATCCCCCGCACGTCCCGAAATGGATGCAGCGCGGCTCGCGCCGGAGCGGAGAGGGTTCGAGAACGGACTCGATCACCGCTTCGAGATATTTTCTTCGCTTGCGGACGATCCGGGCCTGAACTCGGTCTCCGGGCACGCCAAACGGTACGAACACCACCAGGCCGTCCAACCGGGCAACAGTCGTTCCCTCGAAAGCCGACGATTCGATTGTGACCTCGATGAGATCTCCTCTATTCAACATCGTCGAAGGATCATAGCAAACGTGGAGGCCCGGTATCCGTTCTACTCGACGGCAAGAACGATCTTTCCAAAGTTTCGGTTGCTCTCCACGCAGTCGTGAGCCTCGACAACTTTGTCCCATGGAAAAACCTGGTCCAGGACCGGTCGGATGGTTCCAGACTGGAACAAGGGAAGGCAACGGTTGCCGAACTCGGAGATCAGCTCGCCTTTCTCTTCGACCGTTCGGGAACGTAAGGCTGTACCGAGGAGACGCAACCGCTTGCGCAGGAGCGTCGAAAGGTCGGCATCAACTCGCGAACCCGAAACCAGGCCGACGATGATCATCCTGCCCAGGGGAGCCAGCAGATCCAGGTTCTCTTTCCAATATGCGGCTCCGACGAGGTCCAGAATTGCGTTGACTCCCACTTGCGGCGTTGCCGCTCGGACTCGCGCCGGCCAATCCGAATCGCTTGTTGTGACTCCCTTGGTCAGGCCGAGTTGGCCGGCTCGTTCGATCTTGCCGGAGTTCCTGCTGGTCCCGACAACCTGGACTCCGGCAACCCGGGCGAGCTGGAGCGCAGCAGTCCCGACACCGCTGCCAACAGCGTGGATCAGGAGGGACTCGCCGAGGGAAATCTCAAGCTGTCTGAACAATGCATCGTAGGCGGTCAGGAAGACTTCTGGAATTGCCGCTGCCTCTGCAAACGAGAGCAGCTCCGGGATTTTGAGGCAGTGCGCCGCAGGCACCGAGATCTTCTCGGCATATCCTGCTCCACCCACGAGGGCCATTACCCGGTCACCCGGTTTGAAGCGTCCACTGGGATCCTCCGAACGGTCTACGATTCCGGCCACCTCCAGTCCCGGGATGGATGGTTCGATACCCGCCGGCGGGGGGTAAAACCCTCGTCTTTGGAGGAGATCAGCCCGGTTGATGCCGGTTGCCTTGACCTGGATGGATAGGTCTCCCCTTTTGGGCTCAGGATCGGGAAACGTTCTCATTTGCAGGACATTTGCCTCTCCGGGTTCCGTGATCGCGATCGCTTTCATAGGTTTATGATATCTCTCTCAGGCCCCGGAAAGCCTGTGCAGAGAGTGTATTTCCTTGTAAATGATCAGGTGTAAACACGAGCTGCAACTCTTTTGCTGATAATGTTTAACGATCAAGATCGTGAGGGTGGAACAGCCCGAAAGTGATTGAATATTTGGCGTGAACTGTGTACAGTTGGCTAGTGTCGCGAGTCGGAAATCTGCATGCACCTGTGTGCCAATTTTCGACTCGAGAGACTAGATCGATCAAGGACTCCTGAATGGATTTATGGGCGCTTTTTCAACGATCACCTGAACGACAAATCGAACGCTTGCGGAAGAAGGTCAAGGAACCGCACGGCGACGCCTCGGTTCGTCAGAATGCCGCCCAGCGCCTGTTTGAGATGGGGACGGAACCCGCGATTCGTGCACTGCTGGACCGCTACACTATCAGCGTTTCCCCGTCGGTACAGGACGAGCAGGAGAAGCATCAGGTCCACCGCTGGCTTGTCGGGCTGGGAGAAGAGGCGATCCCGCCTTTGATGGAATACCTCAAGACCGAGAGGCTCGTTTACTGGCCGGCCAAGGCATTGCAGGACATTTTGAGTCCGGAAGAGCAGGCGGAGCAGTTTCAGGCGCTTCTCGAGTTTCTCTGGAAGAATCCCCCCGCCAGCCCGATACCCAAGACCCAACTGTTGCGAGCGCTCGGCGAGTTGTCCTCTCCGAGTCTCCAGGAGACGGTCGCCAAGTTTCTTGACGACGAAGATGACGACGTTCGACTGTCGGCGATACAGTACCTGATGGGTCGTCCTGAAGAGGAGGCTAGGGAAGCCGTCCTCGAATGTTATCTCGGGTCGGAAGACCGTCCCAGGGTTCGGAACCAGATCCTGGAATTTTTCATGGAGAACGGGTGGAGTGTACGCGGATTCCGTCCGGCAGTTGAGGAATCGCTCCCGGAGGGTTTCATCTTGACCAGAGATGGAAAAGTGAAGCGGGTCGGTAACTGATCGGAGTTTCAGGCCGGCCTTCAGGATGTAGCGGAAGAGATCCATGGATGGACAATTTCCCGCCGGATTTTGCGTTGACTGCGGTGCCCAGGAAGCCCATTCTTCATTTAAAGATGGATTTACAGAAGCCTGTGCTATAACTGCGGTTGCGCAATGTGTGACTCTGCAGTGGCCATTTTCTGAGGATCCAGGCAGGAGTGGGCCGGATGTATTTGGAATATTGGGATCTGAACGACAAGCCCTTTGAGAACACCCCTGATCGGCGGTTTCTCTACCCTTCCGAGAACCACCGTGAGGGATTATCGCGTCTGCAATACGCCGTTCACAATGAGAAGGGTTGCGCCATGCTCAGCGGCGAGTACGGCTGTGGCAAGACGGTGCTGGTCAGGACCCTGATCAGTTCGCTGGACCTCAGCAATTACGAAATCGCGCTTATCAATTATCCATTTTTCGACCGGACCACCTTTTTGAGAGAGGTGGCGCACCAGTTTGGGCGGGATCCGGGAGAGCGTCCAAGGATCGAAATCTTTCGGGATCTATCGCAGTTTTTCTTCGACAATGTGACGGGAGGAAGGATCAATTTACTCATTATCGATGAGGCCCAAATTATTGATGATCCCCAAGTTTTTGAGGAACTTCGGCTGATTTTGAACATCCAGCTGGAAGACCGCTTTTTGATTAACGTTCTTCTGGTTGGGCAGCCTGAGCTTCGCGAGAAAATCATGTTGTACCCCCAACTTGATCAGAGAATCGCGGTGAAATGGCATCTGCACCGGTTTGATCATCAGAACAGTGCCTCCTATGTCCGGCACCGCCTCAAAATTGCGGGCTGCAAACGGGAACTGTTCACCGAGGAGGCCCTCTACCTGGTTCACAAGATTTCCAATGGCGTGCCTCGCCGGATAAACAACCTGGCGGATCTTTGTTTGTTGGAATCGGCAAATCGCGAGATGAAGATCGTTGATGGGGACGTATTTAAATACGTCGTTTGATTTCCTGGATATGAGCTTTACGAATAGTTTCCTGCTTCGCCGGTATGGAGAGGTCTCAGGGTCATCCTGGGAGAGAGGGGGACGTACGAACAAGCAGGATCTGGGAGAGGTCGTTGTCGCGGAGGCCAATCCTTCGGACTTGGACCATGTGGCTTCAATCCTCAGGAATCTCAATTTCAACGTTCTCACGGCGCAGGACGGCAAGTCGGCCCTGACCCTCGTCCGAAAGCATCGACCGGTGTTGGTTCTGGTTTCATTGCATCTCCCGCAAATGGACGGCTACATGCTGGTTCAGAAGCTGCGGGAGGATAAATCGACCGAGAGCATCCCCTGCATGTTCTTTGTTGAGGGAGGGGAGACCCCGGATCGGCTTATCGGCCACGAAACCTACGCAAACGACTACATCCAGAAGCCCATTTCGGTTCCCGAGTTTGAAAGTCGTGTTATCGGCCTTCTGAACCTGGCCCGCCAGCGCGGCAAGACAGGGGAAAGGCAGGAGAGGGCGGTGGAGTCGTTGCGCAAGGTTGTAGCAGAGGCGGAGACGCTTGCCGCGAAAAGTGAGGAGCCGTCCGAGGAAGAAGCGCCGGAGGCGGTGGGCGAGTCGCTTGGACGGATGCGAAAGTTGATGTCGGAGTTTACCGATTGCCTCAGTCAGGTTGAGCGAAGGCTGAGGCTCTCCGCGGCGCTGGCGGATGCTGACCTGCCTGAACTGGAGGTGGAAGAGAAGGTGGCCGCCGCGCGTTCGCTCGAGTGCGGTTCCCTGCTCGATTTCCATCCTCAGCGGAGCGGCCCGGCGCCGAAGAAAGTGTCCCCCGTCTCAACCGGGATGGTAGCGATGGCAGCTAAAGAAGAAGACGAAGTCGTCGAACTCGATCGCACGAGTGCCCTTGAAGCCCTGGAACAGTACCGCTCCGAGTTTCGCCGTCTGGGCAAGCGAGAGGTTGAACCGGTCGCACCGGATGGACGAGGAGACTCGTCGAAAGCTGTGCCGACCTCACTGCCTGTTTGGGCTCAGGACACGACCGAAGATATTCCGGTCGCAGAACCTGAAACGGCTTTGGAATTTGACTCGGAACTGCTCACCCGGCTCGGTGTCGATCTGGCTGAACCAGCGGGAAACAAGATCAAGGCAGAGGAATTCACGAGTTTTGCCCGCCAGTCGTTTCTGTCTGCTTTCCTCGATGAAACCGAACACGTGGGCCGATTCGATTCACTTTATGAGGAGGCACAGGATTTCGTGCTTCGCTCGATCAGAAGGGCGGCGGTCGGTGGGGTCCCGTACTTGGCACGGGCTGAAGCACTCGTAGACCGGCTGATCGAACTGCCTGGAGCCTCGGACCAGTTGATCATCCAGTCAGCCGACCGGGAGCGAAGTTTCGCGGTTAGCAGCCACAGCGTTAACGTGGCGGTGCTGGCAATTCGAGTTGCCCAGATCCGCCAGCGGAGCCGTGAGTTTCAGCAGCGGGTCGGCCTGGCCGCGTTGTTCCACGAGATCGGGGTGGTAAAGCTCCCCGAAAAGCTGGTGTTCAAGGAAACTCCCCTGACTGAGGCGGAGTTGAAGACTCTTCGCAAGCGGCCCCTCTTTTCTGCCCGTGTTCTCCAGGGGGAGTTTGGTGTCGTCAGCGAAATCGTCGGCCAGGTGTTCGAGCGGGAAAATGGACTCGGTCACCCGCTCGGGCTGAAATCAGAGCAGATTCGCCCGGAGGCCAAACTGATCGGTGTGGTTGACTTCTTCGAAGCCTGCATCCATCCGCGCCCCTATCGAAACCCCATGACCGGTTACCAGGCTCTCTACGAACTGTCCCGGGACGGGGAATTCGACCAGGCCGTTGTTCGCGCTCTTGCCCTGACAGTAAGCTTGTTCCCGTTTAATGAGATACTGTTGCTCAGTTCCGGAGAGGTCGTCCGGGTGGTTGGAATCCATCCCAAGAATCTCTCTCGACCGGTTGTCCAGGTGGAACTCAGGAAGGATGGGACTGAGGAACGTGAAGAGCGCCGGCTGGACCTTTCCCGGCCCGGCAGCGGTCGGATTATCGAGGTGCTGACACACGAGAAATTGGCCGCCCGCAGGCGGCGGGCCTGAATTTCCCGTTGTCATTTCTTTCCAGTCCTCTACAGACGAGGGTGACGTGCGATCACTGTTGCCAGACAGGTTAGGATTTTGCCGGCTGTTGCCTGTGCTGGTGTCTATAGTGGCTTTGTCGCCGGTACTGCTGGGAGCCTCGGACGAGTCCCTGCGGAACTCGCTTCCCCGGTTCACCGATGTGAGCGGCACTTCGGGGATCACATTCGAACAGATCAACGGCGAGCGAACGGTCAAGAACTTCATCCCTGAAACCAAGGGTGGCGGTGCCGGTTTTTTCGACTACGACAGAGATGGCTGGCCCGATCTATTTCTCGTGCAGGGATCGACTGTTGAACGATACCGCTCCGGGAAGAACCCGCGAGGAGCCCTCTATCGGAACCGGCACGATGGCACTTTCGAGGATGTGACCGAGAAGTCGCGTCTCATCTCCGAAGGATGGGGGATGGGAGTGGCCTTCGGCGACTATGACAACGACGGCGATCCTGATGTCTACATCACCCGGCTCGGGCCAAATCAGCTCTTTCGGAACAACGGTGACGGGACATTTGAGGAGGTTACCGACGTCGCCGGCGTAGGCGATCCGAGCTGGAGTACCTCGGCTGCTTTCGGGGACTGCGACGGTGACGGGGATCTCGACCTCTACGTGGCCAACTACCTTTACATCAATTTCGACGCGCTTCCTCCGAAGGTCTGCCGTCACCGGGAGGCGGTTGTCCTTTGCGGTCCGACCGGTTTGCCGGGAGCCAGGAACAGTCTGTATCGAAACAACGGGGACGGGACATTTACTGAGGCCTCCGAAGAAGTCGGCGCGGCAGATTCCCAGCGCTTTTATTCATTGGGCGTGATGTGGGCGGATCTGGACAACGACGGCGATCAGGATCTCTATGTCGGGAACGACGTGACTCCGAATCTACTGTACGTCAATCAGGGAGACGGACATTTCGTGGAAGACGGTCTCCTCAGTGGGTTGGCGGTCAACGCAGAAGGCCGCGAGCAGGCCAGCATGGGTATGGACGCCGCAGACTTCGACAACGACGGCCTGCTCGATGTCTACCTCACCCACTTCGCCGATGATTACAGCACACTCTACCGGAATGAAGGCGAACTGCAGTTTCGCGATATCACGGCCCGGGCCCAGCTTCTTCAGGCCGAGATCGGACTGGTCGGCTGGGGTGTGAAGTTGATTGATTTCAACAACGACGGCTGGAAGGACATTGTTCATTCGAACGGGCACGTCTACCCCTACCTGATCGACGCGGGTCTCGACGAGAAATTCGACGAGCCGATGAGCTTCTACGCCAACCGGGGAGACGGCACTTTCATGAACGCTGCCCGGATGGTAGGGGAGGATTTTCAGAAGCCCGTCCTGGGCCGTGGTGTCGCCTTCGCGGATTACGATAACGATGGAGACTTTGACTTCTTGGTGGTGAACCTGAACGGGAAGCCGGTCCTGTTTCGAACCGACCGGAGAGACGCCAATAACTGGATCATGGTGCGGGCGGTCGGAACCCGGAGCAACCGTGACGGGTACGGGACACGAATCGAAGTCGAGGCCGGCGGAATGCGACAGTGGTGGGAAGTCAAGAGTGCCGGTTCGATTTACTCCGGCAGCGATCCCAGGGCCCATTTTGGCTTGGGCGTGGCTAAGAAGGTGACCAGGCTCCACGTTCGTTGGCCGAGCGGCCGGGAACAGGAGTTTGAGAACCTGGACGTTAATCGGCACTATCTGGTGGAGGAGGGGCGAAAGCCGGTCATCGAACCATTGGAGCGGGCTCGATGACGCCGGTCATCGAACCCCTGGCGGACGGTATACTGTTTCGAAGAGGAGTGAGACTGAATGATCGACGGGGTTGAGATTCGCGGATTGCAGACACACCGGGACGAGCGGGGGTTCTTTCGCGAGATCGTCCGTGTTCACGACGACATCTTTTCAGAGGGATTTGGCCAGTGGAGCCATTCCCTGATGTACCAGGGTGTGATCAAGGCCTGGCACATCCATGCCAGACAGGTGGACTGGTGGTATGTGGGGAGCGGAGTGTTGAAGGTGGCCTTGTATGACAACCGTCCGGACTCCGATACTCATGGAGAGTTGATGGAGTTGATGATGGGCGAAGGGCAAGATGCGATCCTTCTCAAGATCCCCCCTGGGGTCGCCCACGGCTGCAAGTGCATGTCCGGACCTGCCAACCTGTTTTACATCACGTCCCGAACTTACGACCCGGATGACGAAGGCCGGATTGCTCATGACGACCCCGTGATCGGCTATGACTGGTTGAAGCCCCCACCGATCAAATAGCGGTGTCGGCGCAGTCTGGTGCCTGGGAAGAGTAGCGATGCTTTTGCGACTATGACACATTCACTGGCTCCGCCACGAAAGCTTCGGTTGCCGTGGGGGCCTTCAGGAACAGTCCTGGGCTGGCTGATCCTGGTTCTGTTGCTGGGGGCATGTTCCGGAGAAAGGAACGGTTCGGAAGGACCTCCGGAAGCAGACCGGCGGGGAGAGGTTCCTGCAGGGGCGCTCGAAGTCTCCTGTCAGGGCCGTCCCGGTGGGAGCGTGCGGTACGCGCTGGCCGGTGAGCCCAACACCTTCAACTATCTTGCCGCCTCAGAATCCCGTTCCCGGCTGTTGGTCATGCTGACAACCGGCACCCTGCTGGAATTTGATCCCGTCGCACAAACCGTTGGTCCTGGAGTTTGCGACGCCATATTTGGATCCGACGGGACCAGTGCTCGGTTAGCCCTGCGGCAGGGCCTGCGCTTTTCCGACGGCGTCTTGGTCGGCCCTGAAGACGTGGTGTTCACTCTGGAGAATATTCTTGACCCGGCGTCCTCCAACGTGCTGAAAGACTCGGCTTATATCTATGGCGAGCCGCTGAAATTTTCCGTTCTCCCATCGGGAGAGATCGAGTTGCGCTGGCCGCGACCCTTTTCCGGGATTGAGTCGGTGCTCTCGACCATCCCGGTACTTCCGCGGCACCTGCTGGAATCAGAGGAAGGCGATTCACCGATCGAGGAAAAGTGGACCCTCGGCACCGACCCTGTCGAGATGGCGGGCCTCGGTCCGTTCATGGTCGCCGAACACAAGCCGGGAATCGGCACTACTCTGAAGCGCAATCCCTACTACTGGAAGACAGATTCGTCCGGAGCCCAGTTGCCCTACCTCGATGAAGTCAGGTTGCTCTATCTCGAAGACCGTAACGCCCAGGTCTTGAGGCTGAACCTGGGCCAGCTCGATCTTATCGACCAGCTTCTTCGACCTGAGGACTTCCGGTTACTGGAAGAGCGCAAGGTCTGTGTGACCCGGGAACTCGGACCCTCCAGCAATGTCACCTTCTTCTGTCTTAACCTCAATCAGCCCACGAAGGAGGATGCAAGGATTCGGTACAGCTGGTTCTCGAAACGGGGATTCCGTCGAGCGCTGAGCGCAGCCGTGAGCCGATCTTCGATTGTCCGCAACGTTTATCTTGGGCTGGCGACCGAGGCGAAACGGCTGATCTCCCCCGCCAACAGCCGTTGGTATTTGCCTGCCGAGGCAGAGAAGAGCGGCCTTGAGGTTGCACATGAGCTTCTCCGCCAGGCAGGTTTTTCTTTCCACGGGATAGAAGGCGGCATTAGGCTGGTTGACTCCGCGGGGAACCCGGTCCGGTTCGAACTGGTGACCTCGGCCGGTGACGTCCAGGGTCGTATTGCCAGCCTGATCCGGCAGGACCTTGCACGAGTCGGGATTGAGGTCTCTGTTCGCCAGGAGGAGCTCCGCTCGGTGATTTCTCGGGTTATGGGATCGCATGACTTCGACGTAGCGATCATGAACCTGGACCTCCCGCTGGAACCGTTCCAGATGCGCGATCTGCTCCTCTCCGACGGGGCCATGCACGTCTGGAGGCTGGACCGGAGCGAGGCGCCCGAGTGGGAACTCGAAGATCGACCAGGTGATGGAAGAGCTCAGCGCTACCGTCGATCGAGGGCGCCAGGTGGAGCTGTTCTCCCGCGTGCAGCGGTTGCTGGCGGAGGAAGTTCCCCTGATCCCGCTCGTCCATCGAGACATTCTGCTGGCGCGGAGTCCGGGGCTGAGCAGCATCGACGTGGCATCGGTGTTTCCTTATGCGTGGGCGCGGTCCTGGAAGATCTCAAGGGCGGAGCCGTGAAATCGATCCTTCGTTTCGTCTTACGACGTCTTCTCGAAGCAATTCCCGCCCTCTTCCTCCTTTCCGTCCTCGTATTCGTTTTCTTCAGCTCCGTCCCCGGGGACTTCTTGACCGAAATGGAACTGAACCCGACCATATCGAAGGCGACCGTTGAGAAACTCCGGGAGGATTTCGGCCTTCGGAAGGCTCTTCCGGCTCAGTACCTGGCGTGGCTATCTCAGGTAGTTCGGGGCAATTTCGGCTACTCGTTTGCCCAGCACCGCCCGGCCTTCCAACTCGTGATCGAGCGCCTGAAATTCACTCTGTTCCTGGCCGGGGTGGCACTCCTTTTCAGCTTGTCCTGGTCGGTTCCCCTGGCCTGTGTCTCAGCGGCCCTGATCGGCGGTTTGCTCGATCGGGTGATCCTGGTGCTCTCCCTCGTCGCCCTGTCGTTGCCGTCGGTACTCTCGGCGGTCCTCCTCTTCGGGATTTCGATTTGGTCGGGCTGGTCACCTTTCCTTGACAGCGAACACATCTACCAGGTCTGGTTGCCGGCTTTGACTCTGGCCATACCTTCCGGAGCAGTTTTCCTGCGAATCCTGCGGCTAGAGCTCGTGGATGTCCTGTCTCAGCCTTACATCGCTTCCGCGGCTGCCCGTGGGATTCCGCGACATCGGATCCTGTTCCAGGCATTGAGGAATGCCGCGAATCCATTGATCTCCATGGCAGGGGTCACCCTTGCCGGCCTGATGAGCGGCGCTGTTGTAGCCGAGAAAGTATTTGGCTGGCCAGGCCTCGGTGCCCTGACTGTCGATGCCATTCAGTCACGGGACCTTTACGTAGCTTTATTTGCCGTTCTGACGGCCGCGGTCGCGGTTTTGTGCGCCGGTTTGATCGCCGACATCGTGCTCTGTCTGAACGACCCGAGGGTCAGAGAACCATGACGCGGGGAGCTATCTGGACAGGTCTGGGGCTGGGTCTTGGATTACTGGGACTCTTCCTGCTCCCGATGCTTGCTCCTCAACCTCCCGACTATCAGTTTCGAGAGTGGCCGAACCAGCCTCCTTCCCGTCTGACCTTCGGCTGGGCTGGGGGCTCGAGGCTCCCGATCTTCGCCGTCCTGGAGCGAGAGCCTGGCGTTTCTTCCAGCCGTCTTCGGGTGCCCCTTACATGGTTCCCGGAGTGCCGGCAGGAAGGGGTTTTGGGGGGATCCTGGATTCCGTTCCGGATCTGGGGAACTGCTGACTGTGCCCAGCCGGTCTTTCTGCTCGGGTCTGACTCTCTGGGGAGAGACATCTTCTCGCGGACCCTCAGCGGCGTCCGCTTTTCCTTGCTGGCCTCACTGACCGCGATCATTTTTACGCTGTTGATCGGAACCCTGGCCGGGGCTCTTTCCGGCTACTATTCAGGTTGGGCCGACCGGATCATCATGCGGGTCAGTGATCTCTTCCTTGCCGTTCCCGGGCTTTTCTTCATCCTGGGACTGCGCGTTCTTTACCCTGTGAACCTCTCTCCATTGGAAGCCATGATGATGATGGTGGTCATTTTCGTGGTGATCTCGTGGGCGACCGTGTCGAGGGTCGTTCGAGGACAGGTACTGGCCATCAGGGAACGGGAACACGTGTTGGCGGCCCGGTCGATCGGAGCCTCCGATTTCAGGATCCTCGTGCGCCACGTTCTGCCGTTCTGCCGCAGTGTCCTCGTTGTCCAGGCAACGTTTTTCCTGCCTCTCTTCCTGGTCGCTGAAATCAGCCTCTCGTTCCTCGGCGTTGGAGTTCAGGAGCCGGCGGTCAGTCTGGGGCTGCTGATTCGGGATGCTGCCTCCCTGCAGGCACTTCTGTCTCAGCACTGGAAGTGGGCGCCGGCCCTGGTTGCGTTCCTGCTGATCTTCGGAATGAATCTCTCGGGGGACCGGGGCAGGCTGGTTGGAAAGGTGCGGGCACAGTGGTGGTGAGACCGTACCGGACGCCGGAGATTGGCTGGAGCCGGTGGGGCCTCTCGCGTTTTCCGGAGAAGCCTTTTGGATGAAACCCTACTGGAGTCGGCAGGGAGGCATGGGTGTGCTGTATGCTGATGCGCGTGAGGACAGGAGCTAGACAGAATTTGGCGGAGGGTGTGATGGGTTCCAGAATCGGCTCGATGCTCGTGGCAATTTGCCTGTCTTTCCTGGCAGGCTCGACCGTTTGGGCGGGTGTCGGGAAAGAGGTCCAGCTGGAATACAGGCAGCAATATGAGAACCGGGCGCTCTTTCTTCAGCGGCCAGTGCACGGGGAGAGGGAGACGATCCATCTTCGCGGAAACCTGCTCGTGGACGACCCTGAGAGCCTCAAGAGCCCACTGACGTTCCGGGTGGGAGAGCAGGTGAGGATCACTGCGATCGACTTCAACGACTCAAGCATCGAATTCAAGCTGGCCTCGATCGATCAGACCCGCAAGGCTTCCGTGATTTTCGACTTCGGTGAATCGTTGACCTACACTTTTCACCGCCGTTCCGCCTTTGATGCCGCACTCAAAGAGACATTCTCCGAGGGACTGAGCTACAAGGAACTGGACAAGGCCAAGGAGCAGTACATCACGGACCAGTACAACCGGACGGTTCGACAGTTCTCCGACACCACCGGCGCTTCGACCGAATTCGTGAACAAGGCGATTCTGGAGAGCCAGCCCGAATACGCGAAAATCCAGAAAGACCTCGACCAGGCCAAACAGAGGTTGACACAGACGGAGGCGTCACTCGCGGAGGAACGGAGTTCCCGCAAGAACCTCGAAATGCAGCTGCAGGAAGTGCGTTCTGGGTTGGCGGGCGCCAGCGAGTCGGTTACTACGCTTCGCCAGGAACGGGACAGCCTGCAGCGGGAGCGGAACCAGTTGGACCAGGAATTGGCCGGGGTTAAGGCCGAGAATGCCAAGTTCCGCGATCAGGTCCAGGCGGTTGCCTCGAAGCTGAACGTTCAGCTTGACTCGAATTCTCAGCTTGGTCGCCAGGTAGACAGCCTGACTCGCAATATCGACATGCTTTCCCAGGACAAGGTGCGGCTCAGCGGTCAGGTATCCGACCTGGAGCGCAAGGTCACTGAGTTGAGCCAGGAGTTGGCCGATTCCCGTCGCCGGGCCGACAAGCTCCAGGGAAATCTCAAAGCCGTGACTTCGGATCGCGGCAGCCTGGAGGCCACCTACCTGGCTACTAAGGAGTCAAAGGAAAAGCTGGAGTTGGCCGAGCGCCTCGGGGAGGCACTTTCGGTCAGGCGAAAGGCAGAGGAAGGTGGCGACGAGCCGGTTCAGCTGGGAGAGATCAACCTCCTTTCCCAGCCGATCGGAACGCTCGAAGTCGTGCCCTCGAAGTCTCCTGAGGAGGCCACCGTCCTGCGATTGAAAACCGCCTCTCCCAATACGGTCCAGTTCACTGAAGAAGAAAGGCGCCTCTATCAATCCCTGGGGGGAGCCCTCAAGCTGGAGGCCCAGTTGCGATCTTCTTCGCCATCTCTCAAGGGAACCTTGACGAAGGGAGATGCGGTTCAGTCGGCGGCTCCTCGCGAAGAGGCGGAGTGGCAGTGGAGCCTCGCGGGGACACCCGGGGAGGGCGAGGTGGTTAGCCTGGAGCTGCACCTGATCGATGAAAATGGACAGAAGGTCCCCCTCGACGGGTACTACTTTCAGGTTCAACCGGCCGGGCTCCTGCCGGAATTCGGCGGAGGCTTCTCGTGGATATCCGTGCTTGTCGGTCTCCTGGCAGGTGTCTTACTGGCCGGGCTGGCAGTGGCATTGCGGGACCACTCGTCAGCGCGCAACAGGAATGGAAAAAGGCCTCGGGCGGTGTCAGGGGAAAAGCAGCTCTAATCTCCTGTCACGTATGCGGGGCTCTGAAAGCGTCATAAGATGCGTGACAGGACACTAGTGAACTGAGTCCGGTCTCTGCTTCTGTTCTTCGGTCAGCTTGTGACCATTCTCCTTGAACTTCTTCCCGTCTTTGGTCAGTCGGGGGTCTTCATCTCCCGGTTCGGGGATCTGGTTGTGGCAGAAGGTACACTTCTTCCCGGTCTCTTTCTTGTATTTGAGGGTGGCCTGAGCGTTGTCCATTCCGGCCATCAGCAGTAGGAAGAAGCCCCCGAGGAGGGCGAATACAGCGATCCCCGACACTTTCATCACACCAGTAAGGATTCGAAAAAGGGGGACGAGTTGCACAATCGAGGTTTCTGGAATGCTAAGATGAGTCCGTGCCGCGAACATCCAGCCGGGCTGAAAGAGAGCGTATTCAAGAGGTCCTGTCCAGGCTTCAGGGCGAATTTCCCGATGCCGACTGTGCCCTTGTTCACCAGAATCCCTTCCAGTTGCTTGTCGCCACGATACTCTCGGCCCAGTGTACGGATGATCGCGTTAACAAGGTGACCCCCGATCTCTTTCGCAGGTATCCCGATCCTGTTTCAATGGCGGACGCCGAGGAAACGGAGCTCCAGGAAGTGATCCGAAGCACGGGTTTCTTTCGCAACAAGGCAAAGAACCTGATTGGAGCCTCGCGTGCCATCTTGGAGAAATTCGAGGGACGGGTTCCGGACTCTATGGAGTATCTGCTCGAGCTTCCCGGTGTCGCGCGCAAGACTGCCAATGTTGTACTCGGTACCTGGTTCGGAATCGCTGACGGTGTGGTGGTCGATACCCATGTGAGCCGCCTGTCGCGGCGGCTGGGATTCACTTCCTACAGTGATCCCACCCGGATCGAAAAAGACCTGATGGCCAAAGTCCCGAGGGAGGAGTGGATCGCCTATTCCCACCGACTGATTCTCCACGGACGAAAGACCTGCAAGGCCCAGAATCCGCGCTGTGAGAGCTGTTTCCTGGCTGACTTGTGTCCTTACTACGCCGAGCAGAAGTCGAAACAGCATGGCCGGAGCAGCCGGACGATCTGAAGCAGGCTCGGCGGAGATCTACCACCACTCCCAGAAGTGCCCCAGCGGACCGTGTCCCGCGCCGATCGACAAGGATTTTTGGAGTGCCTCGGACACGTAGTTCTTGGCGCGCCGACAGGCCTCCCGGGAAGTGTGCCCCTGGGCCAGGAAGGCAGTGACCGCAGCCGCAAAGGTACATCCGCTTCCGTGGGTGTTCGACGTCGCTATCCTGGGTGCGTCCAGCAGGACTGGCCCTTCTTCGTCGAGGTAATAGTCCTGGGATCGGGCCGGATCCTGCCGGTGCCCGCCCTTGATAACCACGGCTCGAGGGCCCATGCTCAGGATTTCTTCGGCAGCCTTCCAGATCTGGTGGTCCTCTTCCAATCGGCGCCCAACCAGTTGCCCCGCTTCCGGGAGGTTGGGCGTGATGATAAGAGCAAGCGGCAATAGTGCTCTTATCAGCGCTTCAACCGCGTCTTCCTCGATCAGTCGGGCTCCCGATGTCGATATCATCACGGGGTCAACTACCAGCAGTGAAATCTGGTGCATCTCGACGGCTTCAGCGACGGACAGGATGATCTCGGATGAGTGCAGCATCCCGGTCTTGGCCGCATCGACACCGATGTCTTCGGCCACCGCGTCAATCTGGTCTCGAACGATCCCGGGGGGAATTCCGAAGATGCTTCGCACTTCTTTGGTATTCTGTGCCGTCACCGCCGTGATGGCGCTCATTCCGTGGACCCCCAAGGCTCCGAAAGTCTTCAGATCGGCCTGAATTCCGGCACCGCCTCCACTGTCGGATCCGGCGATGGTGAGGGCTCTGGGAATCTTGCTCCGCTTCCTGGTCGATTCTTCTCGCTCCATCGAAACTTATGATACTCTTGAACTTCGATCAGACGAACCAACTCTTGATTCGGATACGTTCCAGGAAGGAGAGATATAATGGCGGACAGTGGTGAGAAGCTTTTGTACTTCATGATTGGCGGTTTTGTGGGGGCTTCAGTCGCTCTTCTCTTCGCTCCAAAATCGGGTCAGGAAACCCGCGATCTGCTGGGAGATCGCTATCGAACCGGTGTTGACGATGTGAAGCGCAAAGTCGAGTCGGGTCGGGGCTATGTCTCCGGTGTCAAACAGGACCTTGGGGAAAAGTTGAACACGACTGTGGAGCGGGGACGCGAACTCGTGGACCATCAGCGTGAGCAAATTTCCTCGGCGATCGATGCGGGAAAAAAGGCCTACCAGTCAGAGAAGGACAAGCTGGAGCCTGAAGCCGGCGGAAAAGGTTAAGTTTCTGTGTGAGTAAGGGGAAGTTGCCTTGACGGTCGAGGTCCTACTTGTAATTTTCGTGGGCGTTACGGCCCTCTCGATTGTGGCCCAGGCGGTTGTTGTCTGGCGCACGATGCGTTCTACTGGCGATGCGGTAAGTCGTCTGAGCCGATTATCCACTGACCTGGAGCAGGATGCCCGGGATGTACTCACCCGGTTGCAGGACATCGTCTCGGGTTTGGAGCATCTCAAGTCAGTCTTCGAGAACCTCTCCAACCGGGCGGAGGATGTCAACCGGATGGTGGAGACCAGGACCCGGGATCTGGATCAACTCGTCGATCGCTTCGTGGAAGTGGGGAAACGACAGGCCGACAAAGTCGACGAGACGGTCGGCGATACCGTGGCGAAGTTCCGTCAAACCACCGACATTGTCCAGCAGGACCTCCTGCGGCCGATCGTCGAGATCTCTTCGGTGATCAGAGGATTGAAGGTAGGCGTTGACTACCTGTTTTCCAGAAAGACAGAGCACACTCCGGTTCGCGATAACCCGGAGGACGACCTTTTTATCTGACCACTAGATTCCCCATCTGAGAAGAATGCTGCCCCAGGTGAACCCGGCCCCGAAACTGGAGAGCAGGACAGTGTCTCCCTTGGCGAGTCGGCCTGATTCATAGCTCTCGGTCAGGCATATAGGGATGGTTGCGGCCGTCGTGTTGGCAAAACGATCAATGTTGACGGCGATCTGATCCTTCCGCAATCCCAGCCGCTCAGCGGTGGAACGGATGATCCTGAGGTTTGCCTGGTGCGGGACGAAGAGCTTGAGCTGTTCCGCGGGAATCCCATTCCTCTGCAAGATCTCCGAGGAGATATCGGACATGTGTTTGACGGCGAACTTGTAAACGCTGCGTCCGTCCTGGTGAACGAAGTGCATGCCCTGTTCGATGCTTTCCTTCGACGCCGGGTTGCGGGACCCACCTCCCGGCATGAACAGGAATTTCCCGCCCGAGCCGTCCCCTCGAAGAATCGAGTCCACGATGCCGGTGTTGGGGTCTTCGGTGGCCTCAAGAAGGACTGCACCTGCGCCGTCTCCGAACAGTACGCAGGTTGCGCGATCGTCAGGGTTGACGATGCTCGACATGACATCAGCTCCGATGATCAGAACACGCTGGTGCGCACCGCTCTCGATAAAGCTGCTCCCTGTTGCCATCGCGAAGATGAATCCCGAACAGGCGGCTGAGAGGTCAAAGCCCCAGGCATTCAGCGCTCCGATCTTCTCCTGGACGAGGCATGCAGTCGAAGGGAACATCATGTCGGGCGTGACCGTCGCTACGATGACCAGGTCGATGTCTTCCGGTTTCCACTTGCTTGCAGCAAGACATTTCTGGGCGGCCTTGGCCGAAAGGTCGCTGTTGCTCTGACCGGGGGATACGATCCGTCGCTCACAGATACCGGTCCGTTCACGAATCCACTCGTCGGAAGTTTCCACCCGCATTGACAACTCCCGGTTCGTGACCCGGTTTTCCGGAACATGCATTCCCAACGACGAAATATAAGCGCGCTTTCTGACCACCCTGCACCCCTTACTGCTGTATGACTTCGGCGTTCGAAGGTATCTTGAATTGAAATCTCTTGTCGGGAATGTCTACATTCTGCTCGACGTTCGACAACACGTATTCGTTCTCCTGCCCGATTGGCTCAACCACGGTCAGTCGGCGAATCCAGTATTTCTCTTTCTCCACCGCAGCCAAGAGGTAAGAGAACTCAGGCTGGGGAGTTCTCGGCGTCAA
Source organism: uncultured Acidobacteriota bacterium (assembly GCA_963777605.1). Classification (GTDB taxonomy): domain Bacteria; phylum Acidobacteriota; class UBA6911; order RPQK01; family JAPXNP01; genus CAVZRV01. The sequence continues at coordinate 358,551 of CAVZRV010000007.1, read as the reverse complement.
ACGGAGCAGGAGCGTATCTGCGGCCTCTGGACCGTCCTCCGATTCGAGGGAAACCAGGAAGTCACGCTCGATATTTCCCATGCCGAGCAGGAAAAGCAATGGAGAGTCACTGTTTTCAAGGTCGAGGCTGGAAACAATCACCTGTTTGTCAGCAGGAACATAGAAGAAAGTCTTTTTGCCATCAGCTACGAAGATCTTGAGTTTCGGTTCTTTGTACTCCCAGTACATCTTTCCGGGACGCTTCATCATAACAATCCCGGTCTCGGTTTGCTCAATCCCCCGGCTCCTGAAGATCTGCCGGAAGTCAGCCCGAAAGGAGTGGATGTGTTCATACTCCCGCTGCAGTTGGTGGACGATCTGGTCGGTAGCGACTGGGCTGGGCGAGAGAAGCAGCAGGGGAAGGAACAAGGCGCCGGCGGAGTGACCCTGGTTCGACGATGGCTCGTCCTCGAACATGAATGTTTGAATGAGGATCAGGAATACACCGCAGGTAATCGCAGTGTCAGCCAGGTTGAAGGTTGGCCAGGCAAACCAGTCATAGATGTGGAGTGTGACGAAATCAACCACGTATCCGTGCATCGCACGGTCGAGAAAATTGCCTGCGATTCCTCCCAGCAGGAGTCCGAGCGCCAGGAACATGAGCCGATCGGTGCGGGGCAGGGAAAGGATGTAGTAGCAGACGACAGCGATCGCAATGACCGCTATTGCAGACAGAATCACCGGCTTCCAGTCGTTCTGAAGGTTGCGGAACATGCCGAACGCAATACCTTCGTTGCGGACGTACTGAAGGGTTACGAAGCCGTTGATGATGGGATAGTAATGGAGTGCCAGCGTGTTCTTGACGATCCACTTGGTGAGAAAGTCGAACAGGAAAACGCCCGCGCCCACAGTAAACGCCAGTCTGTGCATGAATTTTAGTCGGAAACGAGAGATCGCAAGAGAGAGAACTCGGAATCAGCGCAGATTGAACTGAACTTCAATCGTCGCCAGCACGTCCACGGGTCTGCCTTGCAGTGTCCCGGGGCGAAACCTCCAGTTGGAAGCGATTTCTTCGATTGCCTTTTCCTCCAGCCCGAAACCCAGGCCTCTGATGACTTTGAAATCGGTTACCCGACCATCTTTTCGGATGATCGCCTGCAGGAGAACTACACCCTGGGCCTTGGCCTTGATCGCTTCATCCGTGTAACTGGGGGTGGTCTGCTTGATCGGAACGGGATTCGTCACTCCGCTGCCCAGCGTGTAGACGCCGTCACCCGCACCGGCGGCGGGGCCTTCTCCGCTCGACATCCCGGTCCCGGTCCCTTCCACGCCCTGGCCGTGTCCGGCCGGCGCACTGATGTCACCCATGCTCAACTCCGACGCAACTTCGTCAAGGACCTTGGGAGTGTCCACAACGGCCTCGCGCTGGATCGGTTCGGGTTCGAGCGGAGTCGGATCAGGGATTGGCACGAGAACTGGTTTAGGCTTCGGGACGGCCTGTTCCGGTTTTGGCTTCGGAACCTGGGGTTCGGGCGGCCCTCCGCCTTTGGGAAGTGAAGGAAGCGCCAACTGGCGAAGTGGCAGGACCTCCTTGGTCGGGACGAAAATCTGCCGTTGCAGGAAAGGAAGGCTGACCAGAAAGAGCAGGATGTGGAACAGAATAGCCAGGGTGGCGGCGACTCTCAGCGGTCGCTGGTTGGAAAAATCCTCCCCGAAAACGTTGAGTGGGTCGTCCGCGTAGCGAACCCGCTCCGCATCCGTTACCTTCAACGCCAGAAGGTTCTCCAGCCCATTCTTGACTTTTTCGAAGAGCGTCTGTTGCTCGTCGGACATCAGTCAGCGTTCCCTCTCGTCAACCCGATGATTCTAAAGAGTCCTAACTTGGGCCGGTCAACTTGATCGGCACCCATGAATAGTAGATGGCACATCCTTACTAAAAGTATCACAAGCGGTTTACCAGATCCGCTTTGAATCACATGGTTTCGGCCCGGACGGGACACCGTCATCGATCATGAGCGAGCGCAGTCCGGGAAAGGTGGAGGCGGGGCTTCGAGAGATGTCCAGGCGCAAGAGGGCAAGGTCTTCCCATTGATCAATGTCGTACCAGTAGGGAAGAAGGAGAACGTCTTCGCTCGAGATTCGGCCAACGGTTTGGCTGAGAACAAGGTCGCTTCCCCAATCGATGTCGTGAAAGAGTTCAGGCCGCGGCCGCGAGAGTCCGATCAGAAAATACCCCCCGTCGCAGGACGGCCCGAGGACGACTGGAGTCCCTCTTGCCACCTCGTCGAGTGCTCGCCGGAGGTAGGGAAGGGGAACGGTGGGGCTGTCGCTGCCGAGGAAGACGATCCCACCCGACTCACGGAGGGCAGTATCGGCGACCGCGCACATCCGGGAACCCAGGTCGCCCTCGCCTTGCAGGTCTACTTTGAAGCCGGCTGCGTTTGGCTCCTCCGACAGGAACCGGTCCGCCTCTTCTCGGCTGCAGCCGGTCAAGTAAAGGACCTTTCGAGCTGCAGGAAGACTCCCGAAGTGAAGCACTGAGTCGGAAAGGAGCGCACGGTAAACTCGAAGTGCAGCAACTTCACCAATTCGCGCGGCAAGCCGGCTCTTGACCTCTCCAAGGCGAGGATACCTTGCAAACAGTGCCAGCGTAATGGGATAGATCACTGCTCGACCCATTCAGCTGAAAATGTAGGCTTGCCAGTTCTCGGGAGCCTGGATCCGATGGAAAAGAAGCTGGATCTTCGCGGGGAAGCCGAGAGGGGCGGAGGGCCGCTTCAGGATGCGCATCCCCGCTTCCTCAGGGGTGCGGTTGCCCTTTTCCCGATTGCAGCGCATACAGGATGTGACGATGTTCTCCCAGGTTTTTCGGCCGCCGCGGGCAACCGGTAAAACGTGGTCGTAGGTGAGGTCGGAAGAGGGTAGACGGCTGCCACAATACTGGCAGCGGAACTTGTCGCGGGCGAAGAGATTCTGACGCGAGAATCGAATTGCGACGTGGCGACGGCGAATCTGCGCATAACTGACCAGGCGGATCACCGATGGGACTTTCATCGACATCCGGACGCTTCGGATTTCGCGGTTGTGGTGCTCCAGGATCTCAACCTTCTCCTGAAAGTGCATTTTGACGGCGCGCTTCCATGAAACGATCTGCAACGGTTCGTAGGTCGCATTGAGCAACAGGGTCTGGTGCATAAAGTGCGCTCCGGATCTCCGAGTTTTACCTAACCGCCGTGTTCTTTGTAAAGAGAATATCTGACCAGGCGGGACAGATTCCGTTAGAATCTCCAACGTGATGCGGATTCGTTTCCTGGTTTCGTTGGTCGTCGGCCTGTTTGTTGTGGGCTCGGGAAGCAGCCTGTTCGGGCAGGGTGAGCTCACCCTTTTCTTTACCGGCTACGTCCATGGCGCACACGAACCTTGTGGGTGAAAGGTCAACCCCACCGGGGGACTGGCTCGGAGAGCCGGCTACATCGACAACTACAGGCAGGAGCATGCGGGGCCGGTGATCAGCGTTGACGCCGGAGGCTATTTCAGGCCTGCGGGCCCGGCCTCCACTCCCATTAACGAACTCATGACCGAGGCCCTGGACAGGATCCCGGTCGATGTTTTCAACCTCACGGCGGACGATCTCCACTACTGGCCCACCTTGTCGCAGGTGATGCTCACCAGGGCGGAGGTGATCTCGACTAACCTGAAGGCCCCGTCTTCCGCCGCTGCGCCGGCCCCTTACGCAATCAAGACGGTAAGGGTCGGGGATGCCGATGTTCGGATTGGGTTTTTGGGTTTGGCGGACACGGCCCGGGTTCCTCCACGTTCGGGGTTTTCGGGAATCGATCCTCTGGAAGCCGTTGCCCGGATCAAGGAAAAGGTTCTTCAAGAAGCTGACTTCCTCGTAGTGCTGGCCGATCTACCCGGTGACGTCCTGAAAAGACTGGCGGACGCCAACCCCGAAATCTACGTAATAATCGCGATGGAACGACGGTTCTTCCTGGCTCGCCCGAGCCAGGTACAGAATGCCGTAGTCCTGAATACGGTCGAAAGAGGACGCTTTCTCGGGCGCCTGGTGGTGGGGCTTGATTCGGCTGGGAAGATTGTTTCTTACAAGCCGGACATGATCGAGATGAACGCGAAGGTTCCGGAGTCGGAATTCTTTGGCGACCGAATAAGGCGACTTCCAGCCGGGAACTGAAGTGATGCGTCCACTCCGTGACTGTTTTCCTTCAATCTTAAGAGAGGTAGCTCGAAAGCCTGAACTTGCGCTGATCCTGCTCCAGGAACTGTGGCCTGAAATAGTGGGAGAGCGACTGGCCGGGAACCTTGTTCCGGTCGCACTGGAAGGGGGGCGCCTGACGTTGGAGGCAAAAGCCGAGGGATGGGCGTCCTGTGCCGATTTGGCTCCCATGATCGCTGGGCGGGTGAATGCATTCTGGGGTTGTGGCCTTGTTGAAAGAATTCGAATCGCAGCCCGTCAATCATAATTTGACCCGCTGATATTGAATGGACATCAAGTCTGTATAATGGTGAGCTTATGGCTTTGAGATGGCTGCTGGCGGCAGCTCTTTTCCTGAGTATCGGTCCCCTGTATGGTCAGAGAGTCTACGAGCACGTAAACCTGGCCGATGTAGATGACACTCTACATTTCGACACCAATCTCCTCCCGGTGGTTTCGGGAAACCTGGAAATCTCGAAAACAGGATCTTCTTCGACGACCGACTTGAATTTTGCTCCCAACCTTGTGTTTGCCCCCGATTCAACGAGGGCGTTCATCAGCATCTCCGGGTCGGACAAGGTCATGGTGTTCAACCCGGTCTCGGGAGAAATCCTCGATTTCATCACGGTCGGCGACAACCCCAATCAGCTCTTTTTGGCGCCGGACGGCAAGACCATCGTGGTCACCTGCCTCCTCCTCAGGCGGAACATCCCTGAGCCGCCCAACTTCATCGGTGAGAACGTTGCCCGGATTGCCCTGATCGATATGGACACCAATGAGGTGAGAACCGTCGATCTTGCCGACACGTTTCTCTCTTTCGCCAACAACATCGTCTTTTCTCCGGACGGCAAGATTGGTTACGTGGCATCCGCCGGAACCGACCAGTTGATTCGCTTCAGCCTCGAGACTGCCGAAGAGATTGCCCCCCGGGTCCAGTTCGTCCAGGGGACCAGGCCACAATGGCTGGCTATGGCGCCGGACGGAAGCTTCATCGCCATTTCCCTGGTCGGGTCGTACTACCTGGACAAGGTGGCAACGCCGGATTCGATTGCAGTGGTTGACCGGGAGAGTTTTACCCTCACCAAGAAATATGCGCCGGAAACAGGAGCCGCCACCGGTGAGCCCTATCAGGACTTCTCGGCATCGACCTCGATGATCATTTCTCCGGACGGACGTTATCTGGCCATCACTGACCAGCTGATCAGTTCGACGTCGCAGGTGCCCGAGTTGGCGACCGATCGACTCTGGGTGCTCGACCTGGAAACCGAGGAGTTTGCCCGTTACTGGGTAGGAGGGGCGGCTACCGGAGTTTACTGGACCCCGAAAAACGAGTTTCTCGTCATCTGCAGCCTGGAACTCTACTTCATCAACCCGGAAACCGGCGAATCCCGTAAGTTCACGCCGCTCAGGAGTGAGTTCCGGCCTCGTTCGAAGCCGGCCTTTTCTGCGGACGGGGTGTGGATGTATCTGGCGACTCCGATTTCAGACGAGTTGATTTCGTACAACCTGGAAACCAACGAGGTACCGCGCTACACGCAGATGGGCGGGGCGGTCGAGCGGGCCGACGGAACGTTTGTTTCTTCGGCGCCACTGCAAATCGGATTCACTCCAAACGGGCAGACTTTGGTGGTGGCCGACTTTAATGCAAACGCCCTCGAGTTTGTCGAAAGCTCGACCCAATTTTCGATCCAGCGGGTGCTTTCCGACAACACCTGGTTCACTGGGGTAGCGATCACCAACCCGGAACCTGACGATGCCAGTGTCGTGATCACCGGTTTCAGCAACTCGGGTGGCCAGTTTCAGGACGACACGGCCACCGAAGACGTTGTGGAATACGTCAACCCTCGTGAAGTAGCGATCCCGGCCGAAACCCAGTTTGCGGAGACAGCCGACGAGATCCTGCAGAGTGCGGCGGGCGGAGATATTGAAGGCTGGTTCGACGTGGACAGCGATGTCGCCGGCTTGAAGAGCTTCTTCCTGACCGGGGACCGGCTCCTGACGCGGTTGGACGGTGCGGTCGCTTCTCCAGGAACTTCCCAGAAGGTCGTGATTCCCGAAATCCAGGTGTTGGACGGCCGGCAGACTGAACTTGTGCTTTTGAACAAGAACCGCCAGACGATGACGGCCACGATTACCCTGTACGGACCTGACGGGGTGGCAATCGACAGTACGAACCGGCAGATGGCTTCGCGTACCGTTTTCGTTACCTGGGCGCGCGATACCAATCCGGACGATACGGTCGTCGACGGGCTGTTCTCGGAGGCGGATTTCGAAGACTTTGTTGACGGGTACATAGTCGTCACCTCTGACACGGGAATCATCGCCTACGAACGGGTGGTCGAAGCCGAGCGGATGTCGGCGGTCAACGGTCAGCCGGTGTCGGATCGGGATCCGCAGCCGACCCAGTTCTACATCCCTCAGGTCACCCTTTTTCAGGGAACCGACACGATTCTGAAACTGGTCAATTCCAACCCGAAGGCCCCGGAAGACGACGGCGAGGGAGATCCGGAACTGCCGACCCCCGAACAGCAGCGGTTACAAGTCACCCTGACTTTCAGGGGCAATGACGGACAGGAACTTTCTGCTCCTCTGGCAATCACCCTGGAAGGTGGAGAGTCGGTGCGCCAGAGTGTTGCCGATCTCTTTGGGCTGACGGATGAAGGTGCTGTGCAGAGCGGATGGATTTCGGTGGAAGCCGACAAGCCGGGTCTTGCAGGGAGCGCCGAGCTGCAGGTTTTCAGCGGGAAGGCAATGTCCACCGTGCCGCTTCAGTCGGTTGCCTCCGATCGTCTGATCTTCTCCCACGTCGCGGACGGACTCGGGTTGTCGACGGGGTTGAGCCTGATCAACCCGGGGACCGCAGAGGCGACTGCCACCATCGAGGTCGTCCGGAAGGATGGGACCCCGAACGATTCTGTGAGCGTAGTGATCCCGGCTGGAGCTCGTGCGGTGGGGCTTCTTTCCGAACTTCTGCCCAATCTGAGTGATCAGCTGGGGGGATTTGTTCGGGTAACCTCTGATTCTCCGCTGGTCGGGCTGGAACTGTTCTTTGCCGATAATCTTGAGTATATGGCCGCAGTCGCGGCCCAGTAAGTCGGTTCGAACAGGGCTTGACCCTGCTCTTGGAAGGCGGCCATTGGGCGCCGTGGGGCCAGGCGGGCGGGATGTGAGATAATCGCCCCAATCTTGGAGGTCAAACTCAAGTAAACGATGCGCGTATCCCTTAATGTCGTTATAGCGGTTCTCTCGATCGCCACGGGTCTAGGCCAGCAAGCGCCGAACCAGGCAGATTCCTACTACCACTTTACCCTGGGCAAGATGTTTCAGTTCAGGGAAGACTACGCCAAGGCCCTGGTCGAATTTCGCAGCGCTCTGGAGGATGATCCCGGCAGTATGGGGCTTCGGATCGAATATGCCGAGGCGCTGGTTCAGTCCGGAGACATCTCTCAGGCTGTGGAAGTCTGTCAGAAGGCGATATCCGAGTCCCCCGAACAGCTCGAGCCTCATCTTGTTCTGGGACGCATTTACTACAACGCACGTTCTCAGGATGCGATGCGGACCAAGGCTCTGGACGAGTTCGAGCAGGTGCTCAGGCTTGATCCAGACCAGACCGAGGCCCTCCAGGCCGCTGCCGAAATGTATTTTGAGCAGCAGGATTATGAGAAGTCGGCCGAATATTTCCATCGCCTTCGGCAACTGGAGCCGATGGAACTAGCGGCTTTCTATTCGGAGTCCCAGGCGCTCATCGAATTGAAGCGGTATGACGAAGCCATCGACGTCCTGAATAAGGGGCTGCAGATCCGGGACGACATTCCCAACTACCTGATCTTGCTGGCTGAGCTCTACACCCGAAACGGCGACCTCGAGGGCGCCGCAGACGTCTACCGACGGGGCCTCGAGCATGGCCCTGATCCCCGGCTCAGCGAAGGGCTTGCCCGGACCCTGGTGGGGCTCGGGCGTGGCTCCGAGGCGGTGCCGATACTTGAGCGCTTGACGGCCATGCTGCCGCATGACAACGATCTTCGCCTCGACCTCGCTCGTGCCTATCGACAGGATAACAACCTGGACCGGGCCCAGGAAGTGCTTGAACAACTCCACACTGGTGACCCGGGAAATCTGCAGGTGCAGTACGAACTGGCCAGTGTGCTTTCCCTTAAGGGGGAGGTCGACCAGGCAGCGAAGATGTTCGAGTCTCTCCTCAAATCGGACAGCGGGGCAACCCGAGGATTTCGCCCGTTGTTCATGACCAACCTCGCCTGGTTGCGGCAGGAACAGAAGCGTTACGACGAGGCGGTTGACCTTTTGAACCAGGTGATTGAGGCTGACCCTGACGACCTTGATGTTCGGCTCAGGCTGTTGCGGGTTTATCAGGCCGCAGGGCGCATAAACGATGCGCTCTCGCTCAGTGCGGAGTTGCTGGAGAAACAAGGTAGTGACCCCTACGTCACCATTGCCCGTAGCCAGGTGCTGGCATCGGCCGGACGGGTCGACGAGGGAGTTCAACTCCTGAAGGAATCGGCGCCCTCTTCCTCCGATCCTGACCTTTTCTACATTGCCGCCAGCCAGCTCTACCTTTCGAAGGATCGCTTTAAGGATGCCCAGAATATCGTAAAAGAGGCCTTGGCCTCGTCTCCGGACAGCCAGCGACTTCGGTTTCAACTCGGGGCTGCATACGAACGGCAGAAGGACTACTCTTCGGCCGAAGAAGAGTTTCGCCGCCTCCTGACAGCTGACCCGGACTATGCCGAGGCGCTCAACTACCTCGGCTACATGTTTGCTGAGCAGGGGATTCGGCTGGCGGAGGCGCAGGAGTTGATCCAGCGAGCGGTCGACCTGGAACCCAGTAATGGAGCTTTTCTGGACAGTCTGGGTTGGGTCTACTTCAAGCAGAACAAGCTGGATGAGGCCGAGGAGCACCTGCGGGAAGCCGTTCGGCTGGAGGCCCAAGATTCAGTAATTCTCGAACATCTTGGTGATCTTCTCGCTCGCAAGGGAGAAGTGGAAGAAGCCCGGCAGGTCTACGAACAGTCCATCTCCAAGGCTGGAAAAGAAGAGGAGGCTCAGCGGGTGCGCGAGAAGCTGGAGAAGATCGGTGACCCGTCGGCACGAAGGTAGGGATGCCTCAGGGTTTTCCCCTTCCCTCGCCAGCGTCACACTGCCGTCATTCTGCAAGGTCAATCTCTGGCTTGAAATCGCCGGCCGGAGAAGCGATGGATTCCACGAGCTTGTTACCATTTTTCAGTCTCTCGATCTCGCTGATCGGCTGGAGATTGAACGGGTGGACGAATCGTGCTCTCAGCTCTTTATAGAAGGGGACCAGAGCCTCTCCGCGGGTCGGGATAACCTGGTCCTCCGTGCAGGTGACCTGTTCATGGAGCGGTTGGGCAGGACGGACACGCGTGCGTTTCCGACTCGAAAAGAGGATTCCCGCCGGGGCGGGACTCGGCGGTGGATCCAGCAATGCCGCGATGACCCTGCTTGGGCTGAACATGATCTTCGGCCATCCGTTTACTCTCTCTGAACTTGCTGAAATGGGAGCCATGATCGGATCCGACGTGGTCTTCTTTCTGACCGGGGGGACCGCCGTGGGTACCGGAAAGGGGGAGCGGATTCGAGCTGTGAAAGATGTCCCTCTGCCCGAGGCTTTTCTGCTCGTATGGCCCGAATTTCAGGTTTCGACCCGGGAGGCCTACGGCCTGATCGAAGCGCCGTTCCTGGCGGAAGCGGACAATTTGACAGAAGCGCAGGTGGGTACTAAAATTCGCCAGTTCCTGGAGATTGCGGGGGAGCACCGCTGGATGGCGTTGCGCAATGATCTTGAGGGACCGGTTTTGGTTCGATATCCTGCCTTGGCGAGACTGAAAGAGACCCTTTCTCGTAGTGGTTGCCCGGGTGTCCTCTTGGCAGGAAGCGGTTCCACCATGATTGCGCTGGGGGACCGGTCGATCTTGGCGCGAGTTGCGGACGAATGTCTTCGTTTGAAGCTCGGGCGCGTCTTTCTGTGCCAGGGAATCGGCAGGGCGGAATACGTCCGCCGCCTTGGCCCGGATGTCGGTCTTGGCTCCGGTCTTCGTTGAACTGGATGCTTTTGGGACGTAGACTTTCTTTTGGTTTGACCTGGATTACACAGTAACTCAGACATAATCCCTTTGGAAACAGCCATGTCGGTATTGAAGGTTTTCTCTGGTTCGGCGAATCAGCCTCTCGCCCATGAAATCTGTGACAACTTGGGAGTTCCTCTCGGCAAAGTGAAGCTGAAACGCTTCAGTGACGGCGAGGTCGCCTTTCAGATCCTGGAAAACGTTCGTGGACAGGACGTATTTCTCGTGCAACCGACCTGTACTCCGGTGGCCGAGAGCCTGATGGAGTTGCTGGTCATGATAGATGCGTTCAAGCGGGCGTCGGCCCAGCGCATTACGGCCGTCATTCCCTATTACGGCTATGCCCGCCAGGATCGGAAGGACAAACCCAGGGTGCCGATTTCCTCCAAGTTGGTGGCAGATCTGATGACCGCGGCCGGGGCTCATCGGATCCTCAGCATGGACCTTCATGCCGACCAGATCCAGGGTTTCTTCAATATTCCGGTCGATCACCTCTATGCCACTCCGGTTCTGATCGAATGTCTCAAGAATATGGATCTCGACCATCTCACCGTGGTTTCTCCTGACTCTGGAGGGGTGGAGCGGGCTCGTTTCTACGCCAAGTATCTGAAAGCCAACCTGGCCATCATCGACAAGCGTCGAGTTGCCGACAACGAGGCGGAAGTGATGAACATCGTCGGGGATGTCGATGGGCGCGACGTGATCATTGTCGACGACTTGATCGATACCGGAGGGACGATCGTCAACGCAACCAAGGAAATGCGTAAGAAGGGCGCCCGGCGTCTCTTTGCTGCCGCGACCCATGGAATACTTTCCGGTCCGGCGATTCAACGCCTTGAGGAATCTGAGTTTGAAAAAGTCCTCATCACCAATACGATTCCTCTGGGTGACGAAAAGAGAATTCCCAAGATTCAGGTGTTGAGCGTGGCTCCACTGCTCTCAGAGGCAATCAAGTCGATTCACGAAGAAACTTCCGTGAGCCGACTCTTTGTCCAACTCTAGTTTGAGTGTTTCTCGGGGCGCAGCAATTTCAGGCTCCTTCCCGCACGAATTCGGTGCGAATCTGGGCTTCGTGGAACCGGCCCGGCCAGGAATCTCGGCAGGTAGTTGACGATCCTCGAGAGATTCTTGGTAGAATAGCGGTTTTTCTGACGTTAGGAGATGGGAAATGACCCAGCGTGTAATAGATGCTGAATTGAGAAGCGATCTTGGCAAGAATGCGAGTCGCCGTCTGCGTGTCTCGGGAAAGATTCCTGCAGTTTCTTACGGGCACCAGCAGGAGACTGCCAGTCTGGTGGTGGATCCCAAGGCGGTTATCGAGATCCTGACCTCCGAGACCGGTCGGAACAGTATTTTTAAACTCCAACTGGGTGAACAGCAGTCTGACGTTATGGTCAAGGAATTCCAACTCCACCCGGTCAAAGGGAACCTGGTACATGTCGATTTTGTCCACATTTCGATGGACGAAGTTATGGAGTTCGATGTTCACGTCGAAGTCTCCGGGACCGCAAAAGGCGTCAAGTTGGGCGGAATGATTGACGTGGTTCTCAGAAACATCCAGGTTGAGTGCCTGCCTCAGGATGTTCCGAGCGAAATCGTGGTCGAAGTGGACGATCTGGAAATCGGGGACTCCCTGCGGGTGGCGGATCTCAAGATCGACATGTCCAAGGTCAAAGTGCTCAGTGAATCCGACCTCGTAGTCGTCACCGTGGCCGCTCCTCAGGTTGAGGAAGAAGAAGTCAGTGAGGAGGGTGAACTGGAACCTGCTGTTGAACCCGAGTTGATCCGCAAGGGTAAGCCTGAGGAGGAAGAGTAGTCCGGGGACCCGATATCCGGGTGAGGCTGTGACGTGCGCTTGATAGCAGGCTTGGGCAATCCCGGACGGCGTTTCACGAAAACCCGTCACAACGTTGGCTTCATGTTGATCGATCGCCTGGCGAAGCGGGGTGACTCTGCTTTGACCAGGTTCGGATCAACGGCTTTAACGGCCAGAATGCGGCTGGCAGAACAGGATCTGCTGCTCTTGAAGCCGCAGACCTACATGAATCTGAGCGGGACGTCCGTCCGCGAGTTGATAAGATATTTTGGACTGGACGTCGGCGAGAGCCTTATCGTATACGACGACGTAGCGCTTCCGCTGGGGAAAATTCGGTTCCGGGCTTCGGGAAGTTCCGGGGGGCACAAAGGAATGCAATCGATCATCGAGCATTTGGGGACGATCGAGATTCCGAGGCTGCGGATTGGTATTGCCGGAGACCGAGGCAGTGCCGACCTGGCGGGTTATGTACTGGACCGATTCACCGGCAGCGAGATCGAGGTTCTGACCGAAGTTCTCGGTACGTGTGAACAAGCGGTCGAATATTACCTCCTGGAGGGCATTGATCGAGCGATGGCTCGCTTCAACTAGATACGGGTCAGGCCCGAAACCATTCTTCTGAGCCGGCACCTGATCCACAACTTTCTGGCATTCCGGTAGGAGACAACGCTAGCGCAGACACGTTCTACTCAAGTTCCAATTCGGACTGCATTTCGCCGTAGAAGGCCGAAGGAGGGGGAAGCTTATGTCAGGACTTTCCATTTGGTTCCCAATTGTCGGGTTTGTCGGGCTGATTTCAGCCGTAATCATCTTCTCATCCATATCCAGGATCGTGGTTACCAATCCGATCATGGTCGATATCGCCGAGCAGATCCACCATGGCGCGATGGTGTTCCTCCGCAGGGAGTACACGATCCTGGCGGGATTTGTCGTGATCGTCTTTGTCATCCTCGGCATCGCAATCTCGCTTCACACCGCGCTTGCTTTTCTGGCCGGGGCCTGCTGCTCGATGCTGGCCGGCTTCTTCGGCATGAGTGCGGCGACTAAGGCAAACGTTCGGACCAGCCAGGCCGCTAACGATTCGGGAATCGGCAGCGCGCTGAGCGTGGCTTTCTCCGGTGGGGCCGTCATGGGCCTCTCGGTGGCCAGCCTTGGACTTATCGGAGTGGGCGTCGCGTTCATCCTCTATCAGAACGGCTTTTTGGCAGCCGCTGATATCAACGGGTTCGCCATGGGAGCCAGTTCGATCGCCCTTTTCGCCCGTGTCGGTGGCGGAATCTACACCAAGAGTGCTGACGTTGGAGCCGACCTGGTCGGAAAGGTCGAAGCCGGGATCCCTGAGGACGACCCTCGAAATCCAGCGACGATCGCCGACAACGTTGGTGATTGCGTGGGTGACACGGCTGGAATGGGTGCCGATATCTTCGAGAGTTACGTCGGTTCGATTATCGCGACAATAGCGATTGCGGCCTCGGGATCCTCGTCCGTTCTCAATATCGGGCCGGAGAACCAGATGCTGTACATGGGACTCCCGCTCATCTTGGTTACGATTGGATTGGTGGCTTCCCTGATCGGTGTGGTTTCGATCAGGGTACTCCGCAGTCTCAATCCTGCGGCGGCGTTGCGTGCTTCCACCATCCTCAGCGCCGTGCTTATGCTGGCCGGCGCTCTGTTTGCAATCAACTCACTCGGACTCGAACTCGGTATTTTCGGAGCCATTTTTATGGGGACGTTGTCGGGAGTCGTGATCGGTCTCATCACCGAGTGGTACACGGGCGGATCCCCCGTTCGTCGGATCGCCGATTCCTGTAAAACCGGAGTCGCCACCAACATCATTGCGGGTCTCGCAGTGGGCATGCAGTCAACCGCTGCTCCAATCTTGATGATCGCCGCGACGATCCTGGTTGCCTACAACCTGGCCGGTCTGTACGGAATTGGGATCGCGGCGGTTGGAATGCTTGGTACGGTCGGGATCACTATGTCGGTGGACGCCTATGGGCCGATCGCCGACAACGCGGGCGGGATCTCCGAGATGAGCGGACTCGGCCCCGAGACGCGGAAGATCACAGACAGTTTAGACGCGCTGGGCAACACGACGGCCGCGATCGGCAAGGGCTTTGCGATCGGTTCTGCCGCCCTGACCGCCCTGGCCCTTTACTCCGCCTATTCGAAGACGGTGGGCCTGACTTCCATCAACCTGGTTGATCCCCTGGTTGTGGTTGGTTTATTGATCGGTGGGATTCTGCCGTTCCTGATCGCCGACATGACCATGTCGGCGGTGGGGAGAGCCGCCTTCAAGATGGTTGAGGAAGTTCGGCGGCAATTCCGCGAGATCGCCGGGCTTATGGAAGGAACGGCGAAGCCCGATACCGCACGCTGCGTCGATATTTCGACCCGCGCCGCTCTGCGTGAGATGGTGCTGCCCGGAGTGGTTGCCATAGCAAGTCCCGTAGCCGTCGGATTTGCCCTGGGACCAACGGCTCTCGGCGGAATGCTGGCTGGGGCGACTCTGTCCGGTGTCCTGATGGCCCTCTTTATGGCCAACGCCGGCGGGGCCTGGGACAACGCCAAGAAGTTGATTGAAAGCGGATATCTCGGAGGCAAGGGATCAGACGCCCACAAGGCTGCGGTTGTGGGCGACACGGTTGGAGACCCATTCAAGGACACCAGCGGGCCGTCCATGAATATCCTGATCAAGCTCATGTCCATCGTGGCGCTGGTGATTGCGCCGCTGCTGGCTTAGTTGAAGTGGTCGCAGGCCCCCCGGTTGCTCCCGGGCGGCCTGCGGTCTGTGTTAAGATGACGGTTTTTCAGCGTTAGGAGAGAAACAGACCATGAGACGATACGAAGTAGTATTCGTTCTCGCTCCCACCCTGACGGAAGAAGAGGTCGATCGTCAGGTCGACACCTTCGTCAATGTCGCTCAAGAGATGGGGGCCGAAGTTGCGAACATCGACAAGTGGGGAAAACGCCGTCTCGCTTTCCCGGTTCAGAAACACAACGATGGATACTATACGGTCCTGACCCTGGACGAGGAGTCGGGGCGTGGCGTAGCTGAACTGGAGCGCAGATTCAAGGTAATCGACGCTGTCATTCGGTTCCTTTCCGTCCGGGTTGACGAGGACCTCAAACGGGCCCAGAAGTTCGAGACCCGGAAGGAACAGCGTAAGATCAGACGAGAACAGAGCAAGGCGACCTCGGAGCGGACCCCGGTCGAATCGGATCGGGATGAGGGCAACTCTGACTCGGATGAACAGGAGTAGATAGAGATGGCGAGAAAACGTAAATTTTGCAAACTGTGCGCCGGGAAGTACTATTTCGATTACAAGGACGCGCGATTCCTCGGCCAGTTCATCACTGAGAACGGCAAAATCGTGCCCCGTCGCATTACCGGGAGTTGTGCGCCTTGCCAGCGGAAATTGACCACCGCGATTAAGCGGGCCCGACATCTGGCCCTTCTCCCCTACGTTAAGCGCTAGGTACTGAAGAGGTAAGGATCCATGGAAGTCATTCTGATTGATGACGTATACGAGTTGGGACGGCGCGGAGATGTCGTCAAAGTCTCGCCCGGGTACGGACGCAATTACCTGATCCCTCGTCACCTTGCGGTACCGGCGACGGCAGGTAACTTGAAGATGGTCGAGCAGCAGCGGATTGCCCTGGCCAAGCGAGAGTCCAATGACCGGGCCGATGCCGAGATTCTCTCTGCCGAACTGGGCCAGGTCCACATCGTGGTGAGCCGGAAGTCCGGAGATACCGGCGTTCTGTTCGGGTCGGTCACGTCAAAGGATCTTTCCGACGTGCTGGCCGAGAACGGGATCAACCTTGACCGGCGGAAGATCGTGCTGGCGCAGCCCATCAAGAACATTGGGAATTTCAAGGTTGAGGTCCGGCCCCACAGCGATGTGGAAGCGACCATTCTGGTATCGGTTATGCCAGATGCCGGAGATGAGGTGTCCCGCACCATGCCCCGGGGTCCCGAAAGCGACAAGATTGTCGAAGAGCTCAATGCTCGTGTGGCCGAGATCGAGCGGCAGGCGGGAATTGCCCCGGCTTCCGAGTAGACTCGAGCGCCGATTTCGGTTTTTTCTTTAAAGAGCCCGCTCCGGCGGGCTCTTTTCGTTTCCGACGCTCCGGAAGTGGGACCACCCGAATGCAGTTCCACGGTTTGACCATTCGGAAGATCGGCGGGATTACGTGCTGTTGGCGTGATTCGTATTCATGAAAGTTCTCAGGCTGGGGGAGTCACGGGGCAGGCTCACTGGCTATAATAGACGCCGGCCACTATGGAAAGCCTCTCGTTGGACAAGTCTCTGCCCAGTTCCCAGGAAGCGGAGCGCGCCGTTCTCGGTGCCGTTCTCCTTGACAACCGACTCTATGACCAGGCGGCGCAACTCCTCTCCGAGGAAGACTTTCACAGCGAGGCCCACCGCCGGATCTTCCGCAAGATGGAGGAACTCTCCAGCGAGTCGCGGGCAATCGACAGCCTCACGGTCAGGGAACTGCTGATCCGGGATGGCGAACTGGACGTTGTGGGTGGCACCGCCTACGTGGCGTCGTTGGCCGACGGAGTGCCGCGAACGTCCAACATCGTGCACTATGCCCAGATCGTCAAGGAGAAATCCATCCTTCGAAAGCTGATTCACTCCACAAACGACATCCTGTTGCGCAGTTACGCGGGTGAAGAGGACACGATGGACCTGCTCGAGCATGCCGAGCAGGCGATCTTCCGGATCAGCCAGGAGAAGGTGCAGTCCGGGTTCGTGCAACTGCCCGACTTGTTGAAGCAGACCTGGCAGCAGATAGAGACTCTCGAGGAGCGGCGGGAGTTGGTCACCGGGGTGCCGACCGGTTTCGTTCAGCTCGACGAGATGATGTCCGGCCTTCAACCCTCCGATCTGATCATTCTGGCGGGCCGACCTGGCATGGGGAAGACCAGTCTGGCCCTGAACATCTCCCAACACGCGGCCATCAAGGAAAAGCGCATCGTAGGCGTCTTCAGCCTGGAGATGTCCGCGTCCCAGTTGGTCCTGAGGCTCCTGTGCGGAGAAGCCAGGGTGGACAGTCATAAGGTCCGTACAGGCTTCCTTTCCAAGAGCGATTGGCAGAGCCTTGCCAAGGCCATGAGCCGGCTCGGGCAGGCGCGAATCTTTATCGATGACACTCCGGGGGCATCGATCGTCGAAATGAGATCCAAGAGCCGGCGACTGATGGCCGAGCACGGTCTGGATATGATCGTGATCGACTACCTTCAGTTGATGACCGGAGCCGTCGGCGGCCGTTCCAGGGCCGAGAACCGCCAGCAGGAAATTTCGGCGATCAGCCGCTCTTTGAAAGGGTTGGCCAAGGAGTTGAACATTCCGGTAGTGGCGCTTTCCCAGCTCAGCCGAGCCCCTGAACAACGCCGGGGCGATCACAAACCGCAACTTTCCGACCTGCGGGAATCAGGCTCGATCGAACAGGATGCTGACGTCGTCCTGTTTGTCTTTCGGCCGGACCTTTACAGCAAGGAACCGGAACCGGAGGAGCAGGGTATTGCCGAGATTATCATCGGAAAGCAGCGAAACGGGCCGACGGGCATTGTGAAGCTGGCATTCATCAGCGAGTGGACCAAGTTCGAGAACTTAGCCGAGGAGTTGGAGTGAAGCGAACCTGGGTGGAGGTCTCCCTGGCGAGACTCAGACACAATCTTGAAGTAATTTCCGGAGTTTCCGGAGGCCTTCCGGTGATTGCCGTGGTCAAGGCAAATGCATACGGACACGGGATGCGAGCGGTAGCCCGGACTCTTTTCGATGCCGGAGTGCGCTCCTTCTCCGTTGCCGATCTCGGCGAGGCACGCGAGCTTCGCCGCTGGATTCCTGCCGGAGACATCCTGGTATTTGGCGGTTGTGAACCGGGAGACGAGCCCGAGTTTCGGGCTCACGCCTTGACGGCAGCGCTGTACCGGGAAGATGAAATCCCGCAGGATGTTCCGGTTGAGATCAAGATTGACACCGGGATGGGCCGACTCGGAATTGCCCCCGAGCGCTGCGAGCCTCTCGTCCGCAGGCTGGGAGAGCAGGTTAAAGGGGTCTTTGCTACCCTCTCTTCGGCAGATTTTGATGCCGAATTCACCGCCGGCCAGGTCGAACGCTTTCGCCGGGCTACCGAGGGTTTGCCGGTGGGTCGCACGCACCTTTCCAACAGCGCAGGCCTCGCGTTCCCAACCGCCGGTTTTGATGCCGTTCGACCGGGACTGGCACTGTACGGGATAGCCAACGTTGATCCGCTTTCAGAACTCAAGCCCGCCCTGCGATGGAGCGCACGAGTACTGGCCGTGAACTCTTTTCCGGCGGGAGCCGCGGTCGGCTACGGACATAGCTTTACGACCAGTCGGCCCAGCCGGATAGCAGTGCTCGCAGTGGGGTACGCGGACGGCTACAGCAGGAGGCATTCGAACGAGGGACTGGTCTTGACCCGTTGGGGATTGGCTCCGGTTGTGGGCCGGGTCAGTATGGACCTGACGTCGATCGACGTAACCGATTACCCTGAATTGGCGCCTGGCGATGAAGTGGTCATCCTCGGTGACGACCCCGCGTCTCCGATCTCCGCTGCAGCCATCGCCCTCCGGATTGGAACGATCCCTTATGAGGTCCTCACCTCCATCGGCCCGCGGGTCGAGCGGACTTATTCCCGGGAATAGGACCGGATAACGCGATGGCCAAGCAAGCCGGCAAGCTGAGTTATGTCTGTCAATCCTGTGGGAGCGTAAGCGTCAAGTGGCTCGGGCGATGCCCCAGCTGTGGTGAGTGGGACTCACTGGTGGAGGAGCGTACCGGTAGAGGTTCCCCTCCGATCTCTCATTTCTCCGGTCAGCACGCGGTTCCGTACCCGGAGGTGGACCGGGAAGATGTTGACCGTCTTGTAACCGGGGACCGTGAGTTCGATCGCGTGCTCGGTGGCGGGATTGTCCGTGGATCGGTGGTGCTTCTCGGAGGCGAGCCGGGGATTGGGAAATCGACTCTCCTGTTGCAGATCGCAGAGATCCTCTCCCGTGGGGGCGAGCGTGTGCTGTACGTGGCGGGAGAAGAATCGGCGCGGCAGATCAAGATGAGGGGCGACCGGCTCGAAGTTGTCGGAAAGAACCTGTTCATCTCGCCGGAGACCAATGTGGAAGTAGTGTTCGGAGAGATTGAGCGCCTGGAGCCTACCGCCTTGATCGTGGATTCGATTCAGACGGTCTTCACCGAGTCGATGGAGTCGATCCCTGGGAGTATCTCGCAGATTCGGGAATGCGCGATGCGATTCCTCACTTTCTCGAAGCAGGCGAACGTCCCCACCTTTCTGATCGGCCACATCACCAAGGATGGAAGTCTTGCCGGGCCGAAGGCTCTGGAGCACATCGTCGATGTCGTGCTCTATTTCGAAGGGGACCGGCATCACAACCAGAAACTGGTCCGGACGGTCAAGAATCGTTTCGGCCCGTCGAACGAGCTGGGAATCTTCGAAATGACCTCGAAGGGGCTCCGGAGCGTGGATAACCCTTCCAGGGTCTTTCTTGCGGAACGGGCGGAACATGTATCCGGTTCAGCGGTGATGAGTGCCATGCAGGGTTCGCGGCCCGTATTGGTCGAATTGCAGGCGCTGGTCAGTCAAACGAACTACAGCACGGCCCGCCGGACGGCCAACGGGGTTGACCCCAACCGCCTTTCGCTCCTCCTGGCAATGCTGGAGAAGCGGCTCGGGTTTCATCTCCTCGGGAGTGACGTTTTCGTCAATGCGGCCGGCGGTATTACCATCGCGGAACCGGCGGTCGACCTGGCTCTTCTCGGAGCGGTGGTTTCCAGCTTCCTCGACATTCCGCTTCCTCACCGGACCGTTGCTTTCGGGGAAGTCGGGTTGGCCGGGGAGGTGCGTTCGGTCAGTTTCGGCCATGTTCGCATCAAGGAAGCCCTGAACCTTGGCTTCGAGCGCGTGATTCTTCCGCGGGGGAACCTCCCCTTGCCCGAACCGGTCCCGGGTATCAAGATCGAAGGAGTCGGGACCGTTGTGGATTTCCTTGGCCTCGCCGAGTTGGCCTCCCATTGAGTCGTCCCGGCAAACGGCCAATCGAGCAAGGGAATTGATGAAAACTTGGCTGACTTGCGGGAAAGGACCCGGTTTGGAACCGATGGAAGTGGATCCAATGAAGTCCCAAGGTGGCGTCGGTTTGGTGCTCGCGGCTGCGGGCAGCGGGAGCCGCTTTGGGGGAGATCTGCCCAAGCAGTTCCTGGAGTACCGGGGGAAGAGGCTATACCTCCATGCTTTGGATCCCTTTCTCACCCTGGTCCGGGAAGCTGTCGTCGTCGTTCCCGAGGGCTGGGTGGAACGGGTGCAGGGCGAACTCGACCCAGTAACGGGAGTGTTGTTCAAAGTTGTCGTCGGAGGGGACAGCCGCCAGGCGTCAGTCGAGCGGGGTCTCAGGGAGGTTTCCGGAGAGGTCAACCTGGTGCTTGTCCACGATGCGGCCAGGGCCTTTGTATCTCAGGGCCTGATTCGGCGAGTCATGGACGGGGCCCGCCGGTTTGGGGCCTGCATCCCGGGATTGGCTCCTTCCGACACGGTGAAGCTGGTGCGGGGATCGCGGGTCTTCCAGACACTCCCTCGGGAAGACATCAGGCTGGTGCAGACGCCGCAGGCTTTCCGGGTCGATCTGCTGGCACGAGCTCTGGCGAGTGCGCAGGGCGACGGGTTCACGGGCACCGATGAATCTTCTCTGGTCGAGCGGCTCGGCATTGACGTCTGCGTTGTCGATGGGGAGCCGACCAATCGCAAGATTACGTGGGAAGATGATCTGGAAGAAGATCGGCAGGGTCGATCCGGGCAGAAGAAAGCATGAAACCTCCATTCAGGATAGGAAATGGGTTTGACTTTCACCCGTTCGTGGCGGGGCGTCCGCTCGTTTTGGGCGGCGTGGAGATCGAGTGGGAACGTGGACTGGAAGGCCATTCTGATGCCGACGCCCTTCTTCACGCGATCACCGACGCGATTTTGGGTGCTGCCGGATTGGACGACATTGGGGGTCTCTTTCCCGACACGGACCCTCGCTATCGGGGAATTTCGAGCCTGGTGCTCCTCCGGCAGGCCGCCGCGCTCGTGAACGATCAGGGCTACCGAGTGGTAAACGTCGATGCCATGGTTTTGGCCGAGGCACCCCGAATCAAGCCTCACGTTTCGGAGATGAAGGCCAAAGTGGCGGAGGCGCTTGGCCTTGCTGTCGCCGATGTCGGGATCAAGGCCACGACGATGGAAGGCAGGGGAGTCATCGGGCGCGGAGAGGGGATTGCCGTGTATGCCGTTGCCCTGGTTTGGCGGCCGGAGTGAGTCCCTGCGTTAAACTGGTGGTTCAGCAAGTGAGCAGGGCGTTGTCGCTGGAAGACAGGAAAGAACATGAAGAATCAGGAACTGGAAAACGCATTTGAGTTGGCGTGCCGGCTGGTGCGAGAGGCTGGGGAACTGCTGCTGGAAAAGAGCCGGACCTCGTTCGAGATCTCCAAGAAAGGCCGGGTCAACCTTGTAACCGAGGCCGACCTTGCTGCCGAGGAGTTGATCGTCAGCCGCGTTCTGGAGGAATTCCCCCACCACGGGGTCCTTGCTGAAGAGCGGGGAGGCTCCAACGAAGGGGCCCCGTTTCAATGGGTGATTGATCCCCTGGACGGGACAACCAACTACGCCCACAGGTACCCAGTTTACTGTGTCTCAATTGGCCTGGAACTGGAAGGGCGGGTGGCGGCGGGAGTCGTGCACAACCCGGTTCTGAACGAGAGGTTTACAGCCGTGGCGGGGGAAGGTGCGTTTTTGAACGGGCAACCGATCCAGGTCTCGACCGAGGAGAACCTGGAGGACTGTCTCCTGTGCACCGGTTTCTCGTACCAGATCGAAGAGATCGAGTCTAACCTTAAGTGTTTCAATTACATGATGAAATATGCCCGTTCGGTGCGGAGAGACGGGTCCGCTGCCCTCGATCTCTGCAACGTGGCCTGTGGCCGCTTCGATGGATTCTGGGAATTGAGCCTCAACGCCTGGGACGTTGCTGCCGGATCTCTCATTTTGGAAGAGGCCGGTGGAAGAGTTTCGCGGTTTGACTCCTCACCGGCGTCGATCCACGACCGGGAGTGCCTCGCGACGAACGGCCGCATTCATGCCGCGGTCAGTGAGATCCTGATGGCGGTCAAGTGAGCGGGTTTCCGTCTGCATGCTCCCGTCAGGGGAGAGGGATAGAATTCGCTCATGATTGTGGCAGTAGCCAGCAACCGACTCGCTGAAATCGAGGCCGTCAAAGAGGGGTGGAAGATCTTTTCAGAGAGCCTCGTCGATAAGCGGGATTCGGTCGAATTTCTGTCCTTTGGGGTCGCCGGGGAAATCAGGAGCCTCCCTCTCAACCAGGATGAACTCATGAGAGGCGCGCGCTCAAGGGCCGAATCCCTGATCCTGCAACTGAAGCGGGAGCGTGCTGAAGCCGACTTCTACGTGGGGCTTCAGCCGGGTTTTCAGCTTGTTGAATCGCAAGGGCCCCGACGGCTGGTTTTCCTAGCCAGTTGGGCGTACGTCACGAATGGGCACAAAGGCTGGTTTGGCCACGGACCTGGTCTCGCCGTCCCTCCAAAAATCGCCGACCAGGTGATCGACCGGGGTATTGACCTCGATATCGTTCTCGACCGCTTTTCCAAGGAGGCGGGATTGTCCGCCGAGGATGGCCCCTGGGAGTATCTCTCTCGAGGTATTTTGAGCGGGCGCCACTCATTCGTTCTCGCCCTGATCTCGGCTTTTGCACCTTTCTACAACCCGACCGCTTTCAGCTGAAACAATGCGCCTGTTGCTTCTGGATAGCGCCGGCTGAAGCCGGGAAGTGCACTGCGAATCCCGTCCCGAATGCAGAAATGCCGGCCGGGGAGTGTTGTCCTTCCGGCCGGCACGTTAATCCGACAGGTTAGGGGAGAAGGCAGGTGCCGTCGCCAGGCCCCATGCCGGCTCCCGGGCCGTTCCCGCCGAACCCGCCCATGCCGACGCCTTTCGGCCGATTGCCCGTTCCACCATTGTGGCCGCAATTGACGCAGTCCCCGCGTCGTCCCCGTTCCCGGGGGCTGTCGAGGATCGCATCAACGCCTTCCTGGGACAACTGCTGGGCCGTATACTCCACGCCCTGTGCTTCGATCAGCCCTGCGAAGGCCCGCAGGTGGTTGCGGGATCCCCTCATCAGTTTCTCGAAGACGTTCTGCAGCACAGGATTCACCGTGTCGTCCAGGGAGAGAGCCAGATCGTTGATGTCGATCTCCTCAATTAGCGCACCGGTGGAGAGTGCCTGGAGTTCTGACTCGGTGCCGGCGGCCATGAGTTCTCCGTAGACAACCGCCAGGTCGGGATCCGAGAACTGGCCGAATTCGCCGAGTTCAACGTTGAGCCCGTAGGCTCCCATTACGTAGATCAGGCTGTCCATGTGCCGCTGCTCAGCCTGGGCGATATTCTCAAAAACCGGGTTGCCCCATTCCTCGTACAGGTTTTCGTAGACGTCACGAGCCAGCTTTTCTTCCTCAACCATATAGGTCAGGTGGCCGATTTCCTCGATGGTGAGGGGTTGGCTGAAATCGGGGGTGGTGCCGGTTTGGCCGAAGCCGACGATCGAAGTCAACAGGGCAGCAAGAACCAGAGCCGTGATTCGGAAGGTCTTTCTCATCTTTGTCTCCTCGTACAGGTCATTCTTTTCAACTTCTTATTCGAACTGACTGCTGAGCATTCTCTCGGGCACAGTCACCGGAGAGAGTTGCAGCCTTGGTGCCAGTTTGACCCCGAATCGGAAGAGGCTCTACAAGGCCTTTCTCGGCAATGATTTAGAGATTCTTCTGAGAATATTCCGAAGACCGGGAGAAGGCGCCGAATGCGGTTCTTGCATTTGGGCATGCAGGAATTGCACGCAATTAGTGATGGCGTTGCCGGGAACCGGGCGCAATGGTTCTCATGGATCCGTCGGACCCTCGGGTCCGCGAATTCCATTGCCCCAATCAGTCGGTTACTGGTGTTCGAAATGCTGGCGGATGGCCTCGGCGACCTTCCTTCCGACGAACGGTGCCAGTTCTTCCATCGTGGCCTGGCGGACGCGGTTCACACTTCCGAAATTCTGCAGGAGCCGCCGTTTTCGTTTGGCGCCGACGCCGGGGATCTGGTCCAGTTCGGACCCGAAATCGCGGGACGAACGGCGATTGCGGTGGTAGGTGACCGCAAATCGGTGAGCCTCGTCCCGAATTTCCTGAATCAGGTGGAGGGCCGGAGAGGTCTGGTCCAGCCGGACGGCCTCGTCCGCCCCGTTGACAAAGATCAGTTCCTCCCGTTTCGCGATGCTGGCCAGCGGAAGGTCGTCCAGACCGAGTTCTGAGAGCGCCTGGTAGGCGGAGTGCAACTGCCCTTTTCCACCATCGACCAGGACCAGTTCGGGAAGGTCGATCCCTTCTTCCAGGACCCTGCGATACCGTCGATGAATCACTTCTCTCATCGATTCGAAATCGTTGGGGCCCTCGACTGCCCGGACCTTAAACTTGCGGTAGTCCATTCGAGACATCAGGCCGTCCCGGCACACTACCATCGACGCAACGGTCTCGGCACCCTGGATATTCGATATGTCGAAAGCCTCGATCGTTGCCGGCAGAGTGGGGAGCCCCAGGGCGTCCTGGAGCATTTCGAGCACCCGGATTTTGGCGGCCTTGTGGATCTTGAACCGCGACTCGAATGCGATTTTCGCGTTGCGTTCCACCAGGAGCAGCAGGTCCAGTTTTGGACCCCGGCGGGGAACCAGGATGCGGAGCCTGCTTCTTCCGGTTATGGCCTTCCGTTCGTTGAGCCACCTTGCGATGATTTCCTGGTCCTCGATCTCGGCCGGAAGGAAGATTTGGCCAGGAACAAATCCCGCGCCCAGGTAGTATTGCTGCACGGCGTCTCTCAGGAACACCGCCGGTTCGAAGATTTCCAGGTCCTCCCAGAAGAATTCTCGCTTGCCGACGACCAGTCCGTTTCTGAGCGTGAAGAGCTGAAGGGCGAGACGGCACCCTTCGCGGTAGTAGGCGAAGACGTCAATGTCTTCGTCGCTCGTCGAAGCCATCTTCTGTTTCTCTGCCAGCTCCCGCACCATCGCCATACGGTCCCGAAAGAATGCCGCCGCCTCAAACTGCTCCCGCTCCGCTGCATCGGTCATCTTTTCAGTCAGCCGTTCGATCAACTGATCGTTCTTCCCTGTGAGGAGCAGGATCACGTCCTGAACCGCCCGTCCGTATTCTTCTCGGCTGCACAGTCCCTCCTTGCAGGGGCCCAGGCACCGGTGAATGTGATACTCGAGGCAGGGACGCTCCTGCGATCCGTCGATGGGAATGGAACAGGTGCGAAGCTGGAAATGGCGGTTGATGATCTTGATTGTGTTACGGGCCAGCGAAGCGGGCAGGTAGGGCCCGAAATAGAGAGCCCCGTCATCCCGAATTCGTCGAGTGAGAAGTACCCGCGGGTATTCCTCGTTGACTGTCAGTTTGATGTGCAGAAATGACTTGTCATCCTTAAGGCGGACGTTGAGCTTCGGCTGGCTTTTCTTGACCAGGGTACTCTCGAGAATGAGAGCTTCGACTTCGTTGTCGGTGACGATGTACTCGAGGTCCGTTGCATTCCGGTTGATGAAGTCGGTCTTCAGGTCGAGATAGCGATTCGACTGAAAATAGGAACGAACCCGGTTGCGAAGACTCTTGGCTTTGCCGATGTAGATGACTTCGCCCCGGCGGTCCCGAAACAGGTACACGCCGGGGGACGCGGGAAGACGGTCAACTTTGACTTTGAGAACTGCCTCGTTCTCCAACGAATGCTAACCTTCCCGGAAGTCCAGCGGCATTCCTTCAGTCTGATCAGGACGAGAGGTGCCGACCGGAAACGGCCGACACCACGATACGGCACCGGGCTTTCACCCGGCGAAGGTATATTGAAGGTCCGGTGCGTCATCCGGATGCCAGCCAAGACGAAGCACCCGCACCTTGACGCCCTGCCGGCCGAACTGCACGGCCTCTTCGTAGTCGGGCATGTAGATGTCGATCAGATGACCTTTCACCACTCCACCCGTGTCCATGACCGTGTAGATCCCGCTGTATTCCCCCGCTTTTACCTCAATCACCGATCCGATCGGGAGAATGTTCGGATCTGCCGCTACCATCCCGCGGTGGACCAGAATTCCCGAGAAGGTGATCCCGAAATCGCAGTAGGCAGTTGCCTGAAAGGCATTGTATTGACTTGAACCAGTCTGCAAGTTGGCAGGTAAGTGTGGCTCCTCGGCCGGACCAGAAAACTCACCATCCTGCCCCCCATTATCAGCAGAGGTCCCTTCGACGGCTGTGGCGGCAGAGGACACAATCGTCCCCGGGGCATTTACGAATGCCACAGCCGAAAACGCCACCAGTGCCAGAAACCCAACACCGGTGCCCGTGAAGACTCTCTTCATATTCATAATCCAACCTCCAAGAAAAAACACCCCTACTCTCAACGTGCGGGGGTGTGGGTTCCGGAATCACCCAGAAAGATGTCGATTCCGGTCAAAGGTTTCCACTATCATAACCGAAATGGGGGCACTGATGTGCAAGCGCCTCCCTCCGAATCTGTTAAGATAACGCTGGCGATTGCTATTTTCTGAAGTTCATGAACACGGATGTGGTAAAGTCGCCTAAAGACTAAAGACGAAAGATCGCGCGAGAAATGAATCTTCCAACGGCTCTAACCGCCACCCGGATTTTTCTGGTTCCGGTGCTGCTGGTAGTGCTCCTGACGGGTAATTTCCCGGATCGGGAAGTCTGGGGTTTGGCGGTCTTCCTGGCTGCGGCAATGACCGACTACCTGGACGGGTACCTGGCGAGAAAACGCTCACAGGTCACGATGCTGGGACAGTTGCTCGACCCGCTCGCCGACAAGATCTTGATTTCCGCTGCCCTGGTGGCGCTGGTCGAGATGGGTGCCGCCCCTGCCTGGATCGTGATCATCGTGGTCAGCCGCGAATTTGCCGTGACCGGCCTTCGGAGCATTGCCTCTGCCGAGGGAGTCACCATTGCAGCTTCCCGGCTGGGCAAATACAAGATGGTGTCCCAGGTTGCCTGCTGCAGTTGCCTGATCGCGGGAAGCCGGTACCCGGAAGGTTTCCTCTTCTACGTGGGCACGATTCTTCTCTGGATCGCCGCTGGTCTGTCGATCCTCTCGATGTGGCACTACTTTCAATCGTTCTGGGGCCGGATCGGCGAAAGCGCCCGGGTCAGGGAAACCCGAGAGAAGAAGAAGCTGGAGATGCTTGCCGGTTCAAGCAAGCAATCCGACGCCTGGATCAATACCTGAGCCTCACCTTTCATGTCCCGAATCTGTCTGACCCTTGCTGAGAAAGACCTTTCTTTGCTGGAGGAGAAGCTCCGGCGCTATTCCGGCACGACTGGATTTGTCGAACTGCGGATAGACGTACTCGATGACCCGGAGCGGTTTCCTGCCCCACCATCTTCCGTGACGCATTTCATTGCGACCTGCCGTCCGACTCGAGAGGGCGGATTCTTCGAAGGGGATGAAGGCGTACGCCTCGAAATCCTCCGGCGAGCGGCCGCTGCCGGGTTCCACTGGATCGACCTGGAGCACGATGTCCCGGTCGGGCCGGACTGGGCGAAACCTGCCCGAATGCTCCGTTCTGCACACGATTTCAGTGGCTTCCCGCAGGATCTCGAATCCGCCTTCGGGCGAATCGCCGCACTTCCGGGAGACGGCGTCAAGCTTGCGGTGAATGTCGCGGGCACTGCCGATCTGGTGTCGATGTTGAAGTTTCTCGAAGCCCCCGGAACCAGATTGCCCAGGGTGATTCTGGGAATGGGGCCCGCAGGAATGGTGACCCGCATCCTGGGGCCTTTGCTGGGTGCTGCGTGGACCTACGTCGTGGAATCTGCGGATCGAAGTGTGGCTCCGGGGCAGTTCTCTTTCTCGGAAGCACGGGACCTGTTCAGAATCGATCACTGGCAGGAGGTACCGAACCTGTGGGGCGTTGCCTTACCCGGTTCAGGAGGCCCGCCGGACGTTGCGGAGGCCAACCGGCGCCTTCGTGATGCCGGAGTTGGAGCGCTGGCCGTGCCTCTCGTTCTGGATTCGATTGAACGGTGGTTGGACTACGTCTCAACCAGCCGGTTGCCCTGGAAAGGGTTTCTGTTCGATCGGCCGGTGGCGGCTGCTGACGCCCGGAGATTGGGGATTTCGGGGGAGGCATTGTTCGATGTCCTCTTTCGTGGTCATGGGGGATGGCGCGCGGAGAAAGCTGGAGATCGGCGGTTCCAACTTCTGACCGAGGTTGCGGGGCGTCCGCCTGAGGCGTGACGGGGGAAGGCTGAGAGATCGCTATGGCGCATGACAATGTCCAACTTGTAGTTCCAGGAAGTACCAGCAACCTTGGATCTGGATTCGACGCGATTTCTGCCGCGTTGAGTGTGTACCTCGAGATCGATGTCACCTTTCGAGAGGATGCAGAACTGGTCTGGCCGGAGGGGTGGATGCTGGAACCGGCCGACAACGCCATCGAGAAAGGGCTCCGTGCTGGGGCAGCTGAGATGGGTGTGGAGATTCCTGGCATGGCCTTTGCGGTCCGCAATGACATTCCCCTTCGACGCGGCCTTGGAAGCAGCGGTGCCGCCTACGTTGCCGGCATTCGGCTGGCCGAACACATTGCGGGCGCTCGCCTCCCTGAGAGGGAGAGCCTGGCTATCGCCTACGGGCTGGAAGGTCATCCGGAGAACGTGGCCGCCAGTCTCATGGGCGGTTGGACCTTGTCCTGGGTTGACTCGGGAAAGGTCTGGTCAGAGCGCCTGCCCTTCAAACTGGACTGTCGCTTCGTGGTTGCCATTCCGGACATCGAAATTTCGACCCGGCAGGCACGGGCGATTCTTCCCGAACAGTATGGCCTTAAGGACGCGGTTTTCAATCTTCAGCGGTGTGGCCTGCTGGTCTTCGCGCTTTCGCAGGGGCGTCCCGATCTGCTTCGGGAGGCGACCCGGGACCAGTTGCACCAGGCTTTTCGGGCGAGTCTCATCCCGGGTGCCGAGTCGGTCCTGTCGCGGGAGGGATTGCCGCGCCACCTGGACGAGAAGGTGCTGGCGTTGACTGTCAGTGGGTCGGGTTCGACCCTTTTGGCTATCACTACCGGAGGGCACGACGAGGTCGGCGGGTGGATGGTCGATGCGCTGGCCGCCAATCGCTCGAGGGCGGATTATCACGTCCTGGATCTTGATGTCCGTGGCGTCCGGCTGGTTGGTGAATCATGAGCCCCGACCCGTTTGATCCCAAGAAGGGGAGGTACTCGCGACAGGTTCTGTTCCCCGGCATTGGTGCCGAAGGACAGGATCAAATCCGTCAATCGCACGTCGCCGTAGTTGGATGTGGTGCGCTCGGAAGCGTGATTGCCGAGATGCTCGCCCGGGCCGGAGCCGGGAGGTTGACGGTCATCGACCGAGATTTTGTTGAGTGGAGCAATCTTCAGCGGCAGTCGCTCTTTACAGAGTCGGACGCCGGGTTGTCCCTGCCCAAGGCTGTCGCGGCCGAGCGGGCTATTTCTGCCATCAACTCTGATGTTCGGATCGATTCACACATTCAGGACCTCTCTTGGGACAACATCGAAAGCCTGCTGAACGGAGCAGACCTCATCCTTGACGGATCGGACAATTTCGAGGTCCGATTCCTTGTCAATGACTACGCTGTCTCCAAGGGCATTCCCTGGGTGTACGGGGCGGCCCTGGGAAGTTACGGCCTGGCGATGGCGGTGGTTCCGGGAAGGACTTCCTGTCTGCAGTGCCTCTTTCCTGAAATGCCGGCTTCCGGCGCAGGTGAGACTTGTGATACGGCGGGCATCCTGGCTCCGACGATACACGTCGTGGCCGGTTTCCAGGTCACTCAGGCACTTCGAATCCTCACCGGGAAGCTGCCCCTTACCGGCCTCTTCACTGTTGATGTCTGGCAGGACCTGTGGCGTCGTGTTGAAGATGTCGGGCCGAGAGCCGACTGCCGCTGTTGCGGAGAACGGCGATTCGACTTCCTGGAAGGCCGGCTCAGTTCGGCTACAGCGCGGCTTTGTGGAAGAAATGCCGTGCAGGTGAAGCCCGTCCGGGTCGTCGAAGCCGACCTCGAGGAACTCGCCGGCCGACTTGGCCGGACACTGGACGTGGAGGCGTCGCCCTACCTGATCCGGTTCCGATCCGGCGAATTCGAGTTCACATACTTCCAGGACGGGCGGGCCATCATTAAAGGAACCGATGACCCGGGGGTGGCCCGGGCACTCTACTCCCGCTATTTTGGAGGGTGATCCTGCCGGACGCGCGCGCCAAGGTCTGGTAGGATCTTTGCACGGGAACTGCCATGCGTATGAAGTCTGGAAAAGCAATTTTCGTCTCACTCTTGGGGCTGTTTATCGCAGTTTTTGCGGTCGTGCAGGCGAGAGCCGACATCGCCCCGGAAGCACGCCGGGTCATTGACCGCGCCATCAAGGAGATGGGTGGGGACGCCTATCTGAATATGAATGCGACGTCGAGCAGTGGCCGCTATTTCCACTTTCGAAAGGGACGGAAGGCATTCACGGAGTATACCGACTGGACCGTCTACAATCCGGTCAAGTCCAGGTTCCAGATGGGAGAGGGAAAGCGCCAGTACGTGCAGATCTACAACCTGGAACTGGACAAGGGCTGGACGTTGGACGGGAAATCCACTGTCGAAGAAATCAAGCCCGAGGAGATCGAGCAGTTCAAGAAGGCCGTCAGTCTCGATGTCGATGTGCTCCTTCGCTACCGCCTCAACGAAGAAGGAATGAACGTCTATTACTTCGGTCCTGAAGACATCGCCGGGACCGGGAGTTTCGAGGCGGTCGAGTTCCTTGACGCCACCAACAATTCGGTGGTGGTCTTCTTTAACACCAAGACCGGGTTGCCCGAAAAGCTGGAAAGTCATTTTACGGACAAGGTGGGCGTCCGCCACAAGCGCGAGCATGAGTTCTACAACTGGCACGTGATCCAGGGAGTCAATCTCCCGCTCCGCCACGATATCTACGTGGACGAGGAAGTCTCCGAGCAGCAATTCGTCGTTGATATCATCGTAAACCCGGACCTTCCGGAATCTCTGTTTACCCGTCCAGTGGTGGAAGAGAAGTGATCCGGATGTTTCCGGCAAGCCACACTTGTTGTCGTTTTCTGGCAACACTTCTGAGGTCCACACGGGCTGAAACCCTGATTCCTTCGTGGGCTTGAGACTGGACCCGAACGTGCTTCCATAGAAATCTGGAAATGCAGTGTACAATTCGCAAGCCCGTTAGCGTCTCTGGAACCGGCCTTCATACAGGTTGTAAAGTCTCTTTGACATTGCGCCCCGCGCCCGCGAATACCGGGATGGTGTTCAGACGGGTCGATCTGCAGAACTTCGAGATTGAGGCTCTGCGATGCTGGGTCTCCCGGGTCGTTCTGGCGACTACGCTGATGAAGCGGGGGGTGATGCTTTCGACCGTGGAGCACGTTCTGTCGGCTCTTTACGGATGTGGCATCGACAACGTCTTCATCGACATCGACTCCCTGGAAGTCCCCATTCTTGACGGTTCGGCACTTCGCTTTGTCGAAATGATCCGGGAGGCGGGTGTCGAGGAACAGGATGCCGAGAGAACCTGCCTGGTTGTCGAGGAAACTGTGATCCTGGAGGAGCCTGGCAAGTACGTGAAGATAGAGCCGGCCGAGCAGTTCTCGATTCGCTATCAGATCGACTTTGATCACCCTGCGATTGGCAGCCAGGTGCTGGACCTCGACATCAATCCCCGCGTGTATTCCCGGGAAGTGGCTTTCGCCAGGACGTTCGGTTTCTACCGCGAAGTGGAGGACCTCCTCAAGAAGGGCCTGATCCGTGGGGGTAGTTTCGACAACGCGGTCGTGTTGAGCGAGAACGGCATTATGAACGGGGAACTGCGAGCGGATGACGAGTTTGTCCGCCACAAGGTTCTTGATTTAATCGGCGACGTCTCCCTGTGCGGTTTTCCCCTGATCGGACGGATTACCGCCTACCGGGCCGGCCATTCACTGCACACCAACCTGGCCACGGAGATTTCCCGCAACCCCCGTCTCGCGAGAAAAGTTAAAGAATCTGACCTTACACTCAGTCACGCCGTGAATCTTTAGGCCCGACTTCCTTATAATTGCGGGGATGTTCTCATTGGATAGGAGTAGTCGGTACGGCCGCTGGAGTATAGCCGTACTTACAGGGGTGCTGTTCCTGGCCTGGGGATTCTCTCAGGATCTCTCGATCAGTGTTGGCGGTGCTGTTCGAAAGCTCAGTGCCGTTGACCACAACGGAACCCCCTACTATTCCCTCGACGACATCGCCCAACTCCTCAACCTGTCGCTGACCGCTGCCCGAGGCCGGGTGATGGTGGCGGGTTCGCGGGGGACCCTCATCCTCCAGAGCGGTCGCCCCCTCGTCCGAACCGGAGAACAGTACGTTCTGCTCGGGGCTCCCTGCTGGGAACGCCGCCAGGGCCAGTGGTACGTGCCGGTCGACTTCCTCAAAATGGCGCTCCCGACGATTCTGAATGAACGGATGACCCAAACCGGAAATTGGTCATTTCAGATTGAGTTGGTAAGGGAGAATACCGTGCGGGTGGAAACTCTGGACTACCCCGACCATCTCTCGATCGTGTTCAGAATGAGCCGGCCGGCCGACGTCGAAGTGCGAGAGTTCCATGACTACATCGATGTTGCGTACATGGATTCTCTGGTTCGTCCGGCTACCATTGACTTGCCTGTTTCCCAGGACATCGTCTCGGGGATCTCTTTCGAAGCTCAGGAGGCCCTGGGTACCTTCAGGATAAGGAAGGGGCCCGCGTTCCTAAGATTCCAGCACCTCATGCTGAACAATCCTCCACGCCTCGTACTGGACGTGTACGGAGTTTCGGAACCGACCGTGGTCAGCCCTTCGGACGGTCGGCCTGCCGATTCGGGCGCCGGAGCGGGAGTTGTTTCTCCTTCTGACCAGACCATCGGGGCGCAGGTGCCGACGGCTGCTCGCCGAGTTAGGCAGGAGGGTTTGGTTGTTGTCGATGCCGGGCACGGTGCCGAGGACTACGGGGTTGATTCCCACCAGGAAGTGCTCGAGAAAGTGTTGGCTCTCGAACTGGCCCAGAAGGTGGAGCACCAGTTGCGCGCGGACCAGGTGCCGATGCGCCTGACCCGGACCCGGGATGTCTCCATTGCCCTGGATCAGCGGGCTGCGGTTGCTAATTTTTATCAGGCGTCGGTCTTCGTCACGATTCACCTCGGCTCAGCGCCCACCCCGGGAATCCGCGGGCCGATGGTCTACATTCTCAGCGCTCCCGAGGAGAAGGGCGAGGCGGAAACGGAAGACGAAAAATCGTCGGAGTTAGCCGCTCTTCTGAAACCATGGAGCCGGGCGCAGGATCCTTACATCGTCGAAAGTCGCAGGCTTGCGCATCTCATGCAGAGCCGCCTGAACGAACTGTTTGAATCGGAAAATCTGGTTACCGAAGCTCCCTTGGCGGAACTCGAACCGATCGAGGCTCCGGCGATTCTGATCGAAACCGGGTTCCTGACCAATCCGCAGGATCTCAGTCTACTCGGCACGCCGGAATTTCGGGATCAGCTTGCCGCGGCAATTGCCGATACCCTTGCACGATTTACCAGGACGCAATGAGAGATTACAAGTGGGCCATACTGGCCGTAGTGTTGGTCGCGGTCGCCGGGTACATGGCATACAGCCTGTTTCTTTCCGAACAGCTGCGCCGTCGAGACCAGGCGGCGGCGGGGCCGGAGCGCCTGACTCCGGAAAGTTCCATCGTCAAGGACCAGGGGACCGAAGAGGTCGCAGTAGAATTGTTTTTCTACACGCGGGATGCCTATCCCGGAGCGGAGAACTTTCTGACTGGAGAGGAACGGACGATTTTCCAGATCGACGACCAGACCCTGATGGCCCGGCAGATCATCGAGGAACTGTTCAAGGGCCCTTCGGAGTCGGCCGAGCCCGAGGAGGAAGTGGATGGCGAGGAGCCACTCCTGATCCTCGAGTCCCTGTACGGCAAGGCCAGGTTGCGCCAGGTCTACGTTCTGAATGACGGAACCGCGGTCGTTGATTTGACTCTCGACGGTGGCGGCACGCTCGCGGGAGGCATCGTCACCGAACTGGCGTTCATCCGGTCGATTGTCCAAAGCCTGCGCAGCAACTTGCCCGAGATCGAGCGGGTACGGTTTCTGGTCGGCGGTCGACCCGCCGAGACCCTCCTCGGCCACGTCTCCCTGTCCGGGGCCTTCATGTAGAATACTCACGATGTTGATTCGTTCCGATGGCCGGCAGCCGGACCAGTTGCGTTCGGTGGTGATTACTCCAGATTTCATTGTTCACCCGGAGGGCTCCGTTTTGATCGAGTGCGGTGGCACCCGCATCATCTGCAGTGCCAGCCTTGAAGACCGGGTTCCTCCATTCATTCGGGGCTCGGGCAGCGGGTGGGTTACCTCCGAGTACGGGATGTTGCCCCGCTCCACCTCGACACGGATGGTACGCGAGTCCGCCAAAGGTCGGCCCTCGGGAAGGACACAGGAAATTCAACGGATTATCGGTCGTGCGTTGCGATCGGTGATCGACCTGCGCGCGTTAGGTGAGCGGACTTTCTGGCTCGATTGCGACGTGATCCAGGCGGACGGTGGGACGCGGACTGCATCGGTGACCGGAGCCTTCGTCGCGCTTGCCCTCGCCGTCCACAGGCTGATGGAGCAGGGAAAATTGACGATGTCTCCCGTTCGCGACTACGTGGCCGCGGTCAGTGTCGGGGTTGTCAACGGGGACGTTTACCTGGATCTCGCATACGAGGAGGACTCGAATGCGGAAGTGGACATGAACGTGATCATGTCCGGCGCAGGATCCTTCGTTGAAATTCAGGGCACTGCCGAAGCCGAGCCGTTTGACCGTGACCGGCTCAACCGCATGCTCGACCTTGCCTCGGCGGGGATCTCAACGCTGATCGAGAAGCAGAAGGAAGTGATCGGAGCCCGAGTCGGGGATCCTGATTCGATCCTGCGGAGACCGGATGATGCGCGTTCTGCTGGCAACGACCAATAAGGGCAAGCTGGTCGAATTGCAGGCAGTCCTGGAAGACCTGGACATTGATTTGGTTTCTCTGGAACTGTTTCCGGGACTACCCGATGCCGTCGAAGACGGTGACACCTTTGCCGAAAATGCTCGCAAGAAGGCAACTCATTTTGCTGGCTTGACCGGATTGCCCGCCATCGCCGACGATTCGGGCCTGATGGTGGACGCGCTCGACGACAGGCCGGGCGTCTACTCGGCGCGGCTGGCACCGAGTGACGAAGAAAGGAATGGTGCGGTATTGCGGTTCCTTCGCGAAGCCGGACCCGACGCTCCTCGTGGAGCCCAGTTCGTTTGTGCCATATGTGGTCTCCTTGGCGAAGACCGCATCATCGAGACCGAGGGTATCGTCCGCGGCGAGATTACTCTTGAGCCGAGAGGTCAGAACGGGTTCGGCTACGATCCGATCTTCTATTACCCTCCCGCGGGCCTGACTTTCGGAGAGATGGATTCCGCCGCCAAGAACCAGGTTTCACACCGGGCGGTGGCTTTGAGCCGGTTCAAGCGGCGGCTCAAAGCCGGTCTTGAAGTCGATCGATGAACTCCAGAGAGCGGATCCTGGCAGCCCTGGATCACCGTGAACCCGAGCAGGTTCCGGTGGATCTCTCCGGGCACCGCTCGTCCGGGATCTCCGCACAGGCCTACCGGAGGCTGCGGGCTCACCTGGGCCTGAGAGAGAAGCCGATCCGGGTTTACGATCTGATCCAGCAACTGGCGGTGATCGACGAGGACGTTCTCGATTGGTTCGGTGCCGACACCATCGAGTTGGGTCGCGGGTTCTCTCTCGCCGATGAAGACTGGGTCGACTGGCCCTTGCCAGACGGGACCCTCTCCAGCGTTCCTGCGTGGCTTCCGCCCGAACGGCTCGAAGGGCGGTGGGTTGTGCGGGCCTCATCGGGCCGAATCGTTGGGCACATGCCGGACGGGGCGCTCTACTTCGAACAGGTCTTCTTTCCCTTGCGCGATGAGCCCGAGAAGTACGATTCGATCGGCGCGGCACTGGATGAGTCGATGTGGTCGGTGGTATCCGCCCCACCGGGCCCTGTCTCCGATGAAGAACTTCGGGAGGGGGCCAGGCGCTTGAGGGAGTCAACAGACCGGGCGATTCTGGGGCTGTTCGGGGGGAACCTTCTCGAAATCGGGCAGATGCTATTCCGTAACGACGAATTCCTGATCCTCCTCGCTGCCGAGCCCGCCCGAGCCCACCAGTTTCTGGATCGCCTCGTCGAGCATCACCTCTCTGATCTCGAGCACTGGCTCGGAATCGTCGGGCCGTACATCGATGTCATTGTGTTCGGAGACGACCTCGGAATGCAGACCGGCCCGCAGATCTCACCGGCCATGTATCGGGAGTTTTTTAAGCCCCGGCATTGCCTGATGTGGAATCGGGCCAAGGCGCTGGCGGACGTCAAGGTAATGTTGCACTGCTGCGGAGGGGTTCGACCTCTCCTTCCCGATCTGATTGACGCGGGGCTGGATGCCATCAACCCGGTGCAGGTCTCGTGTGCCGGAATGGAAGCCGCACAACTGAAAGCGGACTTCGGGTCGGAAATCACCTTATGGGGCGGAGGCTGCGATACCCACGCCATCCTTCCCCAGGGAACCCCGGACGAGGTCTTCCGCCACGTCAGGCAGCAAATCGAGAAGTTGCGCCCCGGCGGAGGCTTCGTTTTTCAGCAGGTCCACAACATCCTCGCCGACGTCCCCCCGGAAAACATCGCCGCCATGGCCGCCGCCCTCCAAAATCGGTGACATCCATCAGCCCTTTTGGCCCCCCCTGCCCATTAAGGCTTCTCCGTCGATCCTGGCACTTGCTGGAGATTCACTTGGAATGCGCGAACCGAAAGCTTCCGCCGTGGCGTGCCTCGGCGAGTGCAAGCCGAACGTCCCACCGCGTTCGAGGTGAGTGGCAAGGGAAGCTTTCGCTTCCTGATGTCGGAGGCATCGTTCGGTGATGGGCAAAAGCGGAAGTTGTCACTTCCGGCACTCCAAATTGGGCGAGGAGATGGGCCGCAGGCCGGTGGCGGGATGGACGTCCGGACGCCGACTGCGAGTTGAGAATGGCGAGTTCGAAGGCGGAAACCGAAGTGCGATCTGCGAATTTGCTTCGTACTTCGCATTTCGAAATTCGCAATTTGAAATGGTCGGGGCAGAGGGATTTGAACCCCCGACATCCTGCTCCCAAAGCAGGCGCGCTACCGGACTGCGCCATGCCCCGACGAATGCCCGAGTATAGCAGAACTCCGGTTACACGATCAGAGAGATTGGCGCTTCGAAGGAACCCACGGAAGCTCTAATCAGCACTGAATCGGTCCGAAATCCGACAGCGATCGAAAAACCTCCCAACTATCAGAACAAAAGGAGGGTCAAACTCGTTAACCGTTATGAGAGCAATGAGAAAACAAGGGGGTACCGAAATGCGTTACTTGTACTGCCTGGCCGTCGTTGCGGTGATTCTCCTGGCTGCGCCGGTTTCAGTTGTCGCAGCAAGTGATCACCCCGGCATCACCCGGATTTACCTGGAAGCCCGTCCGTCTCCGGACTGTTTTCCGGTCTCCGCTCTCCAGCAGGCCGAACTCGAAGAAGATTTCGCCCGACTGTGTCGCGATTGTGTTGTCACAGCCGACAGGGAAATGGCGGTTGACTACCGTTTGATCGTCGAAGACCCGGGTTTCGGTTGGAAGGCTTCCGTCTATGACGGAGATGGGAATCTGCTCGAGACCGTTCAATGGGGAGGGTCTCTCGACAAGGTGCTCGGCAGTGTCGCCTCGGCTATCCGCGGCGAAACCCGCACCCCGTGACCGGTGCGGGTTTTCGGTAACTGGTGCCAGACTTGGAACATAATTCTTATTCCATGGGCGTTTGCGATTGGCTGGCGTGCGTGGCACGGAATTAGAACTCGAAGTTGAAGTTGAGTTCTTTGCCGGGCATCACGTAGATCTTGCGAGTGATGGTCCGGCCGTCGGGCGCCTCGATTCGGACGCGGTGATTACCCGCCTTGAGGGTGGCCGTGGTTCCGAAAAAGCCACCGTCCCATTGGTCGGCGACTCCGATGAAGGTGCCATCCACGAAGACCTTTGAGCTCTTCGGTTTGACGTTGAAATCGACTTTGCCCCAGTTCCCGGCGGGCACCACCACCACTGGTGCGGATCTGAAGCCGAATCGTCCGCAACCGGCGGCCACCGGGTAGCGGTAAGGGGCAACCCGGACCGGACGAACGGCTGAAAACTGAGTGACGACTCCGACCCGTATCGCGGTGTCGGCGTAGGCCGACCCGGTCGCGAGGAATCCGCCGGGGAGGGCAATCAGCAGAGCAATAATCAGCTTTGTCATTTCGGTCTTCCTTTCGTCTGTTCTGGCCGATTAGTTCCTCCTCGAGGGCGTCTATATGACAACTGGCGGCGTTGCAGTTAGAAACTTCAGATTCGAGATGATCCGCCGGGCGTTCCGGTTGTAGAACTTCTCCAGAACCTCTCGCGGGAGCCCTATCCCCTCAACTGTTTTGCCGGCCATTTCCAGGGTGCCGGTGCCGGCGTAGTAGCGGTAATCGTTCCGGTAGCGTTCCTCGATGTCATTCGCGTAGGCTGCCATGTCCTGCGGGCCGCTTCCGTCGCCGCTGTCGGGCTCGAGCGTGAGGTCAACCCCGTACATGATCCGGTCCTGGTACTTGATGAAGAAATTGCGAACCTTCTCCCGGGGCTGGCGGGTGAGATCGCGGGTCCGGGCGGCAACCTCGACATTGAAATTGGGGAACCGGTCAAGGCGCTTGGCGACTTCTTCAACATCAAAGGCCATCGAACCCAGGTGGGCTCCGATGAAGTTCAGGTCGGGGTACTTCTGGTGCATCGACTCGGCGATCGCCTCCATCTGGTGAAGCCGCTCCAGGTCGTTGCCTCGGACGCAAATGTTGATGATCTTCAGGTTCGACCGCCGCATCATGTCGACGAACTCGGGAACATCCCGGAAGATGTGGGAATGGACGTCGATCTTGATGATCTCCTCAAAAGGTGGAGCTTGATCGAGGTCAGTCGATTCCTGTGGGGTTTGACCGGAGCAACCGAAAGTGCCGATCAGCAATGACAACAGAAGCAGCAATCTCATTCGCTATTTTCCTCCATCGAACAGGCTGGCGAATTCGCCGTATCCTTCTTTTTCCAGGTCCTCCTTCGGGATGAATCGAAGCGAAGCCGAGTTGATGCAGTAGCGAAGCCCGGTCGGCCTTGGGCCGTCCGGAAAGACGTGGCCAAGGTGCGAATCCCCCTGCTTGCTGCGAACTTCGGTACGAACCGTGAAAAAGGAACGATCCTGGTGTTCGATGATATTTGCAGCCTCGATGGGCCTCGTGAAACTGGGCCAGCCGGTTCCTGACTCGAACTTGTCCGTCGAACTGAAGAGCGGCTCTCCGCTGACCACGTCCACATAGATCCCTTCCTTCTTGTTGTCCCAGTACTCGTTTCTGAATGCCGGTTCCGTGCCCTCCTTCTGGGTAACCTTGTACTGCTCTGGCGTCAGTCGCTCCTTGAGTTCGGAGTCGCTGGGTTTGGAATAGGGGGTCGATGGGTCCAATTTCTCTTCGGTTGCCATTTTCTTGTCCTCTCTGCTGATCAATGAGATTTCCTTCTCGCGGCCTTTCCAGGTTTCCTCGAGGAAGTCATCGCGGCCGGATCCGGAACGGTAGAAACGATAGCGAATCGGGTTTTTCCTGTAGTAGTCCTGGTGGTAGTCCTCGGCCGGGTAGAACTGGTTGAGGGGGATGATTTCAGTGACGATCGGGCGTTTGAAGATCCCCGACTCCTCCAGCATCTTCTTCGAGTTCTCGGCAACCCGCCGTTCCGTCTCGGTCGAGTAGAAGATCGCCGACCGGTACTGTTTCCCCCGGTCGACGAACTGCCCGTCCGGGTCGGTCGGGTCAACATGCTTCCAGAAGTAGTCGACCAGTTCGGCATAGGAGACCTTCGAGCTATCATAAAGAACCTTGACCGATTCCCGGTGGCCGGTACTTCCTGATGAGACCTGCCGGTAGGTGGGGTTCGGTTCGTTTCCTCCGGCATATCCCGAAACGACCTCCGAAACTCCCGTCAGTTTTTCGAAATCGGCCTCAACACACCAGAAACAGCCTCCCGCGAAAACGGCACTGGACAGGCTGGTGGGGGACAGTTCGGGCTTGTTGTTGCTGCTTTCGGCGGCTGTCCAGCTCAGACTGATCACTGCTGCAGCGGCTGCAAAGAGGGTTATCGACAGGAGATAGTATTTCTTCATTATTGTGGTCCTCGTGGCCGACTTTCCGCCGTCCCGGGTGATGCGGGGGACGCCTAACATCGGCGAGAAGTGAAGTTCGCTAATTTACATCCTATATGAGCAAATTTGCCCGACGCGTTCGAATGGTTACCAAAATGGTTCCGATTGGATGCACTGATTCAATCGGCTGCTTGGAAAGACTGGACGGATCGGGTGCGAGACCGTGGGGTGCCGGCCGGCCTCTATCGCGGGCTGGGGTAAGATCGAAGGAGGAAGGCGAATCGGCCGCTCGATTCAGGCTCCGGTAGCGGGATCGCCGGGGTAAGATTGAACCATCGTGGCATCATGTCCCAAGAGGAAGGACGGTTGGGTACCGCGGAATGACGACCAGAACGATATGGATTGCGAGACATGGAAACCGGATGGACTTTGTAGACCCGGAGTGGCGCAGTAGTGCCAAGTTTCCGGACGACCCTCCTTTGTCCGAGGATGGGCTCGAACAGGCGGAAGAGACCGGCCTGGCATTGAGGGGAGCCGGCATTCGGTCGATCTACTCCTCCCCGTTCCAGCGTTGTGTGCAGACTGCGGCGGAGATAGCCGAAATTCTGAATCTGCCTATTCACCTCGAATGGGGCTTATCCGAATGGCTCAACCCGGTCTGGTTCGGAACCCGCCCCCGGTTGCTTGTCTCGAACGGGCTGGTTGAGTCCTTTCCACGCATCGTTCGATCGCGCCAATCCCTGGTCCATCCGTGCTACCCGGAATCGAAAGCGGCAATGTTCAAGCGAGTGGCACGAACCGCCCGAGAACTGGTTGGGGAAATTTCGGCTGATTCTCTCTGGGTGGGCCACGGTGCCTCCGTCCAAGGTGTCGCTGCCGGACTGCTCGGCTTACCGCCCGAGGAAGCTGACGGCGTTTTCCCCTCGGTCCCGTGTTGTTCCCTTGCCCGCCTGGTGGAGACGCCGTCCGGTTGGGAACTGGACGGGGACTGCGATTCGTCCCACCTGTCCGAAAAGGTCGCTGGGGAAAAATTCTATTAATACAGCCAGACGGAAAGGCTCAGTCGTGGTCAGGAAGCGACAGCTTCCGTTGCCTCCGTCCCCTTGGAGGGCGAACTCCGATAAATGGAATCTTCCCGTCCCCCCCGAATCACAAATTGAAAACCAAAGATCACAAATGCTATTTGGTCGTGTCTGTCCCGCCGAGGCGGGACTCGGGTGGGGTGGGGCCCCGGACGGCCCAGGACTGCGCCTTCGGCTGGTCTTGGGCTTCTCCATGCCGCCCTCCGGGCTGGCCCCCAATTCCAATTCATCCAGTTTTTCCAGATTTCTGTTTCAGGTTATCTGGCCCCCCGGCGGCGCGGGACCATTCCGAGAGTAAAACTGCCGCGACTGGATTGAACCGCCAAGGCACCAAGATCTTCTTTGTTTTCAACAAGATTATCCTTGGAAAACTTCGCGACTTCGCGTTTCAATTCGGAGTCTCCAGGGATGAAGTTTCGAGTCAGGCATTTTGGTGGAAATCGGGAGATGCCGTCCTTTCACTCTTGTTCTGAAAGCCGCTCGATCATCATCTCGGGTATACTTTTGCGCAATTCATTCCGTGAACCGCTAAGTCCAACCAGGAGTAGAGAGGGGCCTGTGAGTTCAACGCCATGGGACAACCTTGAATTGAACGCCAAGGGGAACGTCCGCCCACACTTGAGGGCTGGGAGTTGCGATTTCCTGAAGATTTGTTTACTCACAATGCTGGCCATGTTGCTGGCGCACGGGTCGACAGCCCTGGCAAAATCGGAGCTCCATTTTGCGCGGGCTTCGTTCAGCCCGAACACCATTACGGGGTTGGCAATCGTCAATCCGAACGAGGAATCGGCGTCAGTCACGCTGACGGCCTATGACTTTCAGGGGAAACTGGTCGAGGCGAGCCGAAATCCGCTTCAGGTTGTGGTGGGGGCGGGAACCCAATACGCGACGACCGTCCTGGAAGCCTTTGGAGGATCAACGGAGCCGACCGAGGTAGCCTGGATCCTTGCCGAGAGCAGTGCCGACGATCTCACGGGTTTCTTTCTGTACCTCAATGCCGAGGTCTCGATCTTTGACGGTGGGGATATCCCGGAACCGACAGCGGAGGTGGTATTTAACCAGGTCCGTGTCGGATCCGACTACTCGACTGAGCT
The DNA here is from genome assembly GCA_963777605.1 of uncultured Acidobacteriota bacterium. GTDB lineage: Bacteria > Acidobacteriota > UBA6911 > RPQK01 > JAPXNP01 > CAVZRV01. The sequence goes on along the minus strand of CAVZRV010000007.1, from coordinate 315,865 downwards.
GAACCTGGTCAACCCGGCGGACGAAACGGCTTCTGTTCAGCTGACGCTGTTCGGGCTCGGCACGCCGTTGGTGAAGCAGGTCGATCTTGCCGCATCCGGCTGCCTCCGTTTCGATGTGGCTTCATTCTTCGAGGTTGCTGCCTCGACCTCTGACGATTCGGCTCTGTACGTCCGGGCCGATTCGAACCAGCCCCTGGTGGGATTTGGGCTCGTGGCCGGAAAGGACATCATCGGTTTCAGTGCGAGGCCCCGAACGGAGCAGTTGTCCCGCCTCGTGTTTCCCCAGTTGGCGGTGCTGGGGCCCTTCAAGAGCGAACTGGTCCTGGTCAACTACTCGACCCGTTCGGTGATTGCCCGGGTGACTGCCCACCAACCGGACGGCGGCCTCTACGAGCCCGAGTCCGGCACCAACCCGGTGACACTGGCCGCTCGATCCGGAGGCTGCGTTGCGACGAGATCTGGAGTCGCTCTTTGGCTTCCGGGGCAGCGAAACTCTTGATGGTTGGCTCGAAGTGGAATCCTCTTCCGAATCCCTGAACGGCATGCTGACCTACTCGGTTCCGTCGATTGGGTCCGCGGCCGGGGTGGCCACCGTTGCCCAGGGCGAAACCAGCGCGCTCTTCTCCCATATCGCTACCAGCCTGGGCTTCTTCACGGGTGTCGCTGCACTTAACCCCGGAACGCTAGCCGCCAACCTGGAAGTGAGCGCCTACCATCCCGACGGAAGCCTCGTGGGTTCGTTCGCAGCGGTGCTTCGCCCCGGCGAAAGGGTCAGCCGGCTCATCGACGAATTCGTTCCCGAGTCGGCAAACATGGCCGGGGGCTTCATCCGCTTATCCAGCGACCTTCCGATCTACCTGACCTCACTGTTCGGAAACATCGCGAGTGGAGTTCTCTCCAACATCCCTCCCCAGACCGTTCCGGCCGATTTCAAACCGGACAGCGAACCCGATCCTGTGGGCGTCAGCCCGAGGCTTGCCGTAGTGCAGCCCGGAAATGAGCAGGTCTTCACATCGGAGAGCTCGGGGGCGGTCGCCTGGGCTGTGAATTCCGTTCCCGGTGGGAACTCCGGATTTCGGGACGATCGACGGATCGGGGCGGTATCTGGCACCCGCCACCACTCCTCCGACGCTCCCAGTGACGATTTCCGCCGCGAGCGGAAACCGGGCGGCCGGAGCATCGGTCGACATTCTCTCCAAGGCAGACTTGCTCAGCGGCCTCGGACTGGTTCAGTCGCTGGCCTACCTGAATTCGCTGCAGCGCCTGTTTGCGGCGGAGTTGTCGGTTGCGCCGGGGGCTTCAGGTCGAATCGCGCCGGCCAGTGGGGGCACTTCCATCCTCGATCTGACCCAGTTGGTCCCTGTAGCAGTCGCGAGCTTTCCGAACGAGACCATCTCCGAAATGGTTTCGTACCTGGCATCGGACGGGCAAGAATACCTGGTCATGGCCGCCGAGACGGGCGGGTCCGTGATTCGCTTGAATCCTTCCACCGGAGGATCTCGGGTTGTCTTGTCGGGATTGAACCAGCCCAGTTCTCTGGTAATCGACGATGTCGAGGATCTCCTGCTCGTGGCAGAAGCAGATGAGGTCAGTTCGTATCCGCTCTCGGTTCTGGAGATCGACTTGAGCGGGCCGGCTTCGAAAGGCATCAAGCTCCAGTCGGGTGGGAAGCGGCTTCTCCTGGCGGCACGAAGCGGGAGGCTCGCAGTGGACCGCTGCAGTGGGAGCGTTTTTGTCTCGGTCAAAGACGACGGGGTGATTCTGGAGCTGAATCGGCTCACCGGCGGGTTGCGAACGGTCGCTTCGGGACTCCGCGAGCCCGGAGCGCTGCTGGGATTCTACCGTCGAGGTGTGAGTTGTCCCGCTGCATTCCACCTGCTCGTTTCAGAGCGTCAGGGAGACCGACTGACGTTCGTGGTCCCCTTCGACGGGACGGTCAGGCGTTGGGTCGATGCGTCTGATGCCACCAGCATGACGTTCCTCGGGGAGGACAACCCACTGACGGGAACCAGCGGGATCGTGCTTTCCGAAGCAGCTGGGCAGGGTTCTGTGATCCGGTTCGTTCCGCTTCCCGGGATTTATCTTTCCGAGACCAACAACCTCCTGGAGAGAAAGGCGTTCCCGCCCTGCACAATTCGACAGTTGACGAAGAGTTCGGGAACCGAATTGAGACTGGGCCGGGCTTCCTTCAGTGAATCGGGAAACGCGGTCGTCTTCTCGTCCACGGGAGATCCTGTCGATGAAAACCCGGACGGCAACGAGGAACTCTTCCTCTTCAAACAGGGAGACCGGCGCCCCGTACAGTTGACGCGGACGACTGCGGGCGGGAATGATTTCCCGGTGTTGAGCCCGGCCGGCCGGTGGGTGATGTACCGGTCCGACGCCGATCGAATTGGAGGATCGGCAGGGCAGGCGGTGCTGGTCCTGATGGACGTCGAGCAGGGAAGCACCAGCGTTCTTCCGGGGATCGCGGCCTTTCCCGGGAACTTTGATGGTGCGCGGACAACAGTTGACTTACATGGCTGCGGGAAACCCGTTGGGGAGCAACCCCGGCGGGAATCCCGAGGTCTTCCTTTTCGATCTGGAGTCTGAGACGCTGAGTCAGTTAACGAATTCGGCCACCGGGGCCAATTTCTCACCCCGCCTTTCTGCGGACGGTTCCCGTTTTGCGTTTCTCTCCACGGCCAACATCCAGGGTAGCAACCCTGATGGCAACACTCTTCTGATTCTCGCTGACCGCGGCGCTGCAACTTTCCTGCCGGTGGCCCAGGTCGCGACGGGTCGCCTGCTGCCCGATGACGTGGTCTTTGACATGGATGCGTCCGGCGAGCGGATTGGCTTCAACTCCAAGCTCGACCTCGTGGGCCGAAACCCGAGCCTCGATTGGGCGACCTACCTGTTCGACGCCGGCGCTTCGGAGTTGCGCCAGATCAACCCTTCACGCTACGCAGCACGGATGTCGTCAATCGATTCCCTGGGTAAGAGGCTGGCTCTGACGTCGGATGGGAACCCGCTGCAGCTGAACCGGGACGGGAACCAGGAAGTCCTGATCTGGAACGAGCCGAGCCAGACGCTGGATCAGGTGACCCGCAGTCGGAGGGCGCTCAACTCCGGAGGAGTGCTCTCTTCGGACGGTCTCCAGTTGCTCTTTTTCTCGAACGCGGATTTCACCGGGGAGAACCGCGACCGGGGCCCGGAGATCTTTCTCGGCAGTTGCCCCGCTGATGAATGATCGGGCTGAAGACTTTGAACTGCCCCGGAAGCTTTGCATGGAGCCGGCTTTCGGTTATCATCTGACTCTTTCAGGTTTTGCAGCCCAGGTACCAATCCATCGGAGAGAGTAGACCATGAGACTGAGAGCAGCTGTTCTGCCGTTAGTATGTGTGGCCCTGATGTTCGGAATCCGGCCGGCCCTGGGATCCGATTGCCTCTTCAAGACAGCCGATGACGACAGCATGAGAGGGTCCCTCGGCGACTTCCATGATGTGATGAGCAAGCTGATTCATGGACCGGTTGGGCAGGGAGACTACGGTCCGGTCAAGCAGCAGGCCCCTGAGTTGTTGCGACTCAAGGAAGCAGTCATGGAGTCGTCGCTGCCGAAGAACCTGGCGGGACGGTGCAGTGAGATTTCCGCGAAAGCATCCGACTTTTCCAGCGCGGTCGACCAACTGGCGGCGGCGAGCAAGCCGGGTGGAAACGAAGCGGCGGTCAAGGCAGCGCTGGACCGAGTCCACCGAGGCTACCAGGCGCTCAACAGTTCACTGGTAACACTTGAAGACCTGCTGGATGACTTCCACACGCTGGTGCGCCCGCTCTGGCACAGTGCTTACCCGAAAAAGGACGTTGCAGCGATTGAGGCGGCGGCTCCCAAGCTTCGAATCCGATCTCGACTGATCCTGGCGACTGCTGAACAAATGGCTCCGGAGAAAGTCGAGAAAGCAAAGAAACTCCAGGACGCCACCGGGATGCTCAGCGACGCGATTGCCGCTGACGACGACTCTTCAATCCTCGAGGCATTGAGAGTCGTTCACGACAGCTATGAGCAACTGGCCTCGGGAGCCCAGTCCGAAGGATCCTATTCGGAAGGCTCCTGATCGATGAGGGCCTGGTAGAGAGCCACCTTGAAGTTGTTCTTCAGGGGATAGGTCGAGGATGGAATTAGTTGGGTCATCAGGATCGCGAACAGATCCTCCTTCGGATCGACCCAGAACTCGGTGCTGGCATAACCGCCCCAGTTATACTCCCCTTCCGAACTGATCACTCCGCTCTGAGGAGGATCCAGCACGACCGCAAAGCCGAGTCCGAAACCGGCACCGGCGAGCGGTTTGCGGGCAAGCGCCACGGCTGGAAGGTGGTTTCGGGTCATGAATGCGACCGTTTTGGGGCTCAGGATGCGGGTCCCGTCAAGTTCGCCGCCGTTCAGCATCATCTGCAGAAACCGGGCATAGTCCCGGGCCGTCGAAACCAGCCCCCCTCCCCCTGAAAGGAACTTGCGCTGGGCCGCATACGGGCTGGTCTCAGGGCGGTCGGAGGCCTTCATAAGGGGGAGACCATTTTCGGAAGTCGCGTCCCGGTTCGGGACATAGCAGGTCGCAAACCGGCCCAGTTTCCCGGGCGGCACTGAGAAAGCGGTATCCTTCATGTCAAGGGGGTGGAAGATGCGTTCTTTCAGGAACACGTCCAGCGTCTGGCCCGAGACCACCTCGATCAAATAACCCAGCACGTCAACCGAAACGCCATAGTGCCAGTGTGTTCCCGGCTGGTATTGAAGGGGAAGTCCGGCCAGGCGGGAGATGAAGTCGTGGAGGGGAAGGTCCTCACCCAGCGTCCTGGCATCGCGATACATTCGGTCCACCATGGTGTCGCCGAAGACCCCGTAGGTGAACCCGGCGGTGTGACGCATCAAATCGTGGATCGTCGGTGGCCTGTCCGGCTTGACGAGGTTGGCATCTCCGGTTTCATCTCCGACCAGCACCTTGAGGTCCTTGAATTCCGGGATGTACTTGGAGATCGGGTCATCCAGCTGGAAGCGACCTTCCTCGTAGAGAATCATGGCGCCGACGGTGGTGATCGGTTTCGTCATCGAGTAGATGCGGAATATCGTATCGAGTCCGATCGGTTCCTTGGACTCGATGTCCTTGAAGCCGTCGGCCTTCAGGTAGGCGATACTGCCATGACGAGCGACCAGTGCCACGGTACCGGGAAGTTTGCCCGCCTTGACGTAGTCACCGAATACCGTTGTGATCTGTTCCATCCGGTGCGGGTCGAAACCGGCCTGGCGGGGAGATACGGTGGGAAGCTCTCCCGCCGAAACGGAAAATTGGACGGCAAACCAGAGTACTGGAAACAGAAACCGACATCGCAACGATTTCACTTTGGCATCCTCCCTGGGTTCGAACTGTCTGTACCACAAACCGATGGGTTCCACCAGTCCAGCGGGAATTCAAAGGGGGATCACGGGCCGACGACGTTGGTAGTCAGAGCCTGTTCCAGGAGAATCCCGTTGCGCTCGAATGATCTTCCTACTGCACGGTCCAGGGCAGCGTAGCTCTTGACAAGCGCCGTTCGGGCACGGACGAGGACCGATGCTGCAACCAGCAGGTCCCGCTGGGCTTCGATCAATTCCCGAGTGGTTCCCGCGCCCACTTCAAAGCGCGCCTCCTCCGCGTCGAGTCTCTGTCTAGCCGCCTCGACTGCGGCCTGGCTGGACTGGATACTTGCGCGGCTGGTTTGAATACGGGTCATTGCGTCCCGGATCTCAAGACTGACACCCTGGAGGAGACTTCGCTTTCCGAGCACGGTCCGGGCATAGGCGATTTGGGCCTGGGCGTTGCGAGCCCGCGCTCCTTCGTTTCCCAGGGGGATATTCAGGTCAACTCCGACGACGTATCCGTAGAAGCGTCCGCTCATTAACTGGTTCATCGATTGCCGAATTCCTCCGGGAATGACGTCAAGAATGACCGGGTCCGTGATCCCGCCTGAGAAATCGACAATTTTGTTGTGGCCACCCAGTCCAAAATGTTCGTAACCGGCCACCAGGTCCAGGGTGGGGCGGAGTTCATTTCTGGTGGATTCCAACCCGATCTTCTTGTTTTCGATATCCAGTTCGTTCTGCAGCAGTTCGGGCCGCTTCTCCACGGCGAGACTCTTGAGTTCGGAATAGCTTTCCAAAGGGGGAAAGGTATCGTCGGGACGATCGGGAATGATCGTCCCCGGGAATTCCCGGGGGTCTTCATAGGTAGAGATAAGCTGAATCAACTGATCCTGGAGGATTTCCCTTGTGGCCTTTGCCCGGGTGAGTTCCTCCTCGCGCAGTGCGTACTCGGCCTCCGTTTGGGAGACGTCCAACCGGGCAGCCGTGCCGGCTTCGTAGCGGGCTCGATTCTGATCCAGGAGGGCACTGGCTGCGTCGAGGGCTTTCTGCTTGACGTCTATGTCTTCCATAGCGTACCGGAGATCCCAGTAAGCCTGCTGGACCTGAAGGATCAGGTCGCTGGCCACCCGGCGGAACTGCTCATTGCTGATGCTAAGGTTGTTTCGGGTGATCTCGATCTGGTACTCGGCACTGAATTTGCCGAATCCTTTGAGCAGATTCTGGCGGACGAGAATGCCGAGACTTGTGTTGATCGCAGGATTAATGGTGGAGAAAAAAGACGTTGAACGATCTCGCCGAACGTCGAAGTAGAGTTCGGCCGAGGTTCCGGTCGGGAAAAGTTTCCGGACACCCGAGTTCCCTGTCGTCGCGATCGTGGTGAGGCTCTCGCGTCCCTGCAGGATCGATGTCGTGGGTGTCACCTGACGGTTCCAGTTGAAATTGAAGAACGCTTCGGGATCGTAGGCAGAGTGGACTTCGTTAACGGCCCACTTTGCGGAGATAGGATCGTAGCGTTGGATGTTGACGTCGAGGTTGTTTTTCAGAGCCATCTCGATCGCTTCCCGCTCGCTCAGGCGAAGTTCGCCATTTTCGAAGGTTCCATAGAACCGGGTTCCTCCGACTTCGACCGAACGCCGATTTTCATCGGAGTAGTAGCGACCGAAGGGAGTCTGTCCATATGATCCGGCGATCATAAAGAAGCAGACCAGGAGCAGTGTTGCGGGAGACTTTTTTCCCCATGTGGAGGAGCTATCTTGAATGGTTTGGCTTCGTTTCATTTGCTTCACCCAATGAAGAGTGCCTCGGAATGCGTTTTGACTGAATTCCGGGTTGCGGTTCAGTTCGTGGTTTCGGCAGTCAACTGGATTGCGTCACCTTCTGAAAGGGCACCAAATCCCTCGATGATGACCTTCTCCGAACCTGTCAGCCCGCTGACGATCTCGATCCACCCGTCTGAGCGCTCGCCAATCACGACATCGGATTGGTGAGCCTTGCCGTCCTGAGCCACCCAGAGGAAGGTCTGGCCTTCACGAGTTTGCAGAGCAGTCGAAGGGACTGCGATCGCGTTCTCGATGGGCGGGAGTTGGTAACTGCCGGTGCAGAAAGCGCCTGACTTGATGAGGGTGCCCGAGTTGTCGACCGCAACCTTGACCAGGAAGGTCCGAGTGTTCTGATCGATTGCCTCGTTGACTGCAACCACTGTCCCGTTTCGGGATACGCGAATGCTCTCGATGCGGACATCCACGGGGAGACCGATGTGCAACGTTCCGGAGTAGCGCTCTGGAACCTTCATTTCGGCCTCAAGCCGCGTGATATCAGAGATCTCCACCACATCCTGTCCCTTCTGGACGTAGTCGCCGACTTCGTGAAAGCGGCCGGTTATGATCCCCGTGTAGGGGGCTTCAATGGTGGTGTCACTAAAGCGCTGCTGGCTTTCCTGCAGCCGGGCCTCGGCCTCCTGGACCCTGCTTCTGGCTACGGCCAGTTGTTCCTCGGTGGGGCCGGCTTTGGCGATGCGGAGCTGTTCTCTGGCTACTCTGAGATTGGCTTCAGCAGATTCGGCGGCCGCGTGAGCCTGGTCCCACTGGGACTTGGAAATTGCGCCGCGCTCGAGAAGGGTTGCCGCACGATCTCTCTCGTTGGACAGCCGTTTGGCCTCGACCTGGGCTCGCTCCAGTTGTGCCTGCAGTACATCCACCTCTTCGGGTCTACGCCATGCTTCCAGGTCTCGAAGCGAGGCAACAGCCGTTGCTTTTTGGGCCTGGGCAGATCGCAACGCATTCTCCGCATCGACTTGGCGAACTCTGAAAAGGACCTGGCCGGCGCTGACACGGTCCCCAATGTCAACCCCAACTCCAACGAGTGGGCCGGCTTCCAGTGCACGGATCCGCGCCCTTTCAACGGGAATGAGCGAGCCGGTTGCGTTCAAAGTCTGTTCGAAGTTTCGCCGCGAGACGGGGGCGACACTCACTTCTTTGGCATTCAGGGCCACTTCCTTGGTAACTCCTGCCTCGTCGGCAGTAGTCGAACTGGAACAGGCGGCTGCCAAGGGAAGAAAGGCCAACAGCAACAGAAGGAGTTTTCGCTTCATCATGATACGTGCTTCCATAAAATCCTGCCTAGGAGGCTTCCCCTGAGATGGATTGAGTTTGTTTCGCACCAAGGCCCTGGCTCCGCCACTTGGCTGCAATCCAGAGACTGATATCGTCCATTACCGTGTAGACCGAAGGGATCACGATCAGTGTCAGCAAGGTTGAAGTAAGCATTCCCCCGATGACCGAAACTCCCATGGGGGCTCGCTGTTCGCCACCCTCGCTGAGGGCAAGTGCCACCGGCGTGACCGCGGCGATGGTCGTGAAGGCCGTCATGAGGATCGGTCGGAGTCGCAGCGGTCCGGCCTTTCTCAGTGCCTCGTCGCGGGGGATCCCCCGTGCCCGGAACTGGTTGGCAAAATCAACCAGAAGGATGGCGTTTTTGGTCACGATTCCGATCAGCATAACGAAACCGATAAACGCGAAGATGTCGAGCTGAACGCCCGACAGGAGGATCAGGCCAAAGCTGCCGGCGACGGCCAGTGGGACAGACATGAGAATCGTGAAAGGATGAATGAAGGATTCAAACTGCGATCCGAGGATGACGTAGATGACCAGCAGAGAGATGAGGACCGCGCTGAACAGGTACTGAAACGATTCAGCGAATACGTCGGCACTACCCGTCAGGGCCGTACCCCAGGCCGGGTCCTTGGGGACGTACTTGTCGGCCAGAACCCTCATTTCATCCAGGGCCGTACCCAGGGAGGTCCCGGACAGGTTGGCGTAAAGGGTGACTGCCCGGCTGCGGTTGTATCGGTTTACCGCCTGCGGACCGACGCCCTGAATCACTCTTACCAGGTTTGGACTGTAGGTGAGTTCACCGCTGGCAGACCGAAGAGCCACTTTCAGGAGGTCACTGGGCCGAGATCGCGAATCGGGAAGAGCTCGGAGTCGAATGTCGTACCGCTTGCCCCCTTCCTTGAACTTGGCCACATCCTGCCCACCGAAAAGAATGTTGAAATTCTGGGTGATCGTTCGAACGTCCACGCCCATGTCGTCGGCCAAATTGCGGTCGATTTCAACTTTGAGTTCCGGCTTGTTCAGGCGGAGGTTGTCGTCCACGTCAACGAAGCCCGGAAGCTTTCGCATCTCGGTAAGCATGGAGTTGGCGACCTGGCCCAGTTGTTCGACCTCCGGGCCCTGTATGACGAACTGCAGATCGGCATTCCTCTGCCCCCCTCCGACGATCGAAACATTCTCAACCGAGATGAGAGCTTCCGGAACGTCCTCCTTCAGGATCGTTCTAAGTCGGGCCATGACGTCGCTTTGTGAGGCATCCCGGTCTGACCGGTAAACGAGGTTCGCAAATACAATTCCAGTGTTCGGGCCGCCGGCGAACCCCGTTGCAGCAAAGGCACTTCTCACTTCGCTCTGGGAAAGCACCGTCTTCTCGATGTCCTGTAGACGCCGGGCTGATTCTTCCACCGATGTTCCGGTCGGCAACTCAAAGCGGACCACGAAACGGCTTTCGTCCGGTTCGGTTACGAAGCCGGTCTTGAGAAAGGGGAAGAGGCTCAGTCCAATGATGAAGGCGGCGACGGCCAGGCCGATAGTGATCCAGCGGTGGCGCAGGGAGAGGTCGAGATAGTAGGCATAGAGCGATTCGATCTTTCGAAAACCCTGCTCAAATACCCGGAATATGGGCCCGTGGTCCGGGTCGTGACGGAGCAGTCGCGAGCAGAGCATCGGGATGACAGTCAGGGCCACGATCAGAGAGATCAGCACCGAAAGAGCGACCGACAATCCAAATTCGAAGAAGAACCGGCCAATGATTCCCTTCATGAATGCGACCGGGATGAAAACGGCCATGATCGAGGAGGATGCGGCAATGACGGCCAGGCCAACCTCGCTCGTACCGATCTGGGAGGCTTCAAGAGCTCCCTGGCCTTCTTCAACGTGGCGGAAGATGTTCTCGAGGACAACGATGGCGTCGTCGATGACGATCCCGATAGCCAGCGACATGGCCAGCATGGTCATGTTGTTGATCGTGAAATCGGCCCAGTACATAATCACGAAGGAGGCGATGATCGAAGTGGGGATGGCCACGATACTGATAAACGTCATCCGGAAGTTGCGCAGGAACACGAGCATCACGATCGAAGTGAGAATTGCACCCAGGAAGAGGTCGAAAATCACGTCCTGCATCGAGTTCTTGATGAAGCGGGAGGAGTCGGATGCAATCTGAACGTTGATGCCCTCCGGGACATTCTTCGTGATCTCGGACAAGGCTGCCTTGACCCCGTCTGCGACCGCTACCGTGTTGGTTCCCGACTGTTTCCGGATTCCGAGGCCGATTGCCGGCAGTCCGTTGAACCGGGCCACCGAGCGAAGGTCCTCGGAGCCATCTTCCACAAATGCCACATCCTTGAGCCGAACCAGGGCGCCGTCGCGTGTTGCCACGACCAGCTCTTTCAGGCCATCGACCGATTTGTACTCGCCCTGAATCTTGACGACGAACTCCTTCTTGGGTTCTTCGATGCGCCCTCCTGGAAGTTCAATGTGTTTTGCGCGAATCGCGTTGGCCACATCAACCGGGGTCAATTTGCGGGCCTCGAGCTCCTGCGGGTTCAACCAGACCCGGACGGCGCGATCACGGAAACCTCCCAGTACCACCGCGCCCACACCCGGAACCGTTTGCAGGCGTTCCTTGATTACATTGTCGGCATAGAGGGCGATCCGCCGGTAGTCGCCGCTGGTAGTGACGGCGATCCACATGATTGGCTGGGAGGCGATGTCAATCTTCTGAACGATCGGGGGTTCGAGATCGTTGGGGAGATCGACCTGAGCCAGGTTGACCTTATCCCGCACTTCCTGAGCGCCTACGTCGACATCTTTGGACAGGTCGAACTCAACGATGATCTGGGAGAGCCCCTCGTTGGATATCGAGGTGATGCTCTTGACCCCTTCAATGGTGTTGATCTGCTCCTCGAGCACGTCAGTGACGTCCTCATCCATGATTTCCGGGTCAGCCCCGACCAGCACGGCGGTTACGGACACTGTCGGGAACTCCACTTCGGGAAACAGGTCGACCCCCATGTTCTGGAAGGCGATGTAGCCGAAGAACATGACTGCACCGGTGAAGAGGAGCGTCGAGACGGGGCGTCGAATCGAAATATCGGAAAGGAACATCAGTGGACTCCTTCAATGGAGTTGGGGTGTCCGGCCGCACCGTGGAGGAAGAGCTGGATCAATTGCCGTTCCCGGTCCTCGTTTCGAACAGGCTCGGCCTTGAGCGTCAACTGGGTAACGTAGCCCCTGATGAAACCTTCCAGTACGACGGTCAGGACCTCCTCGTCGTAGTCCTGGAACTGACCCTGGCGGATTCCTTCGGCGAAAGTCTCACGGAGCCGTTGCTTTACCTTCTCGTACCGGTCAGTCAGGTCCGAGACGATGTTGGTGGGAATGTTGCAGTTGGCACGGTCGGTACCCTGGAAAAAGAGCCTGAAGAAGTTCGGGTTCTTCCAGAACTGGTCCATGCGGCATCGCAGGTAGCGCTCGATCTGAACCCTGGGGGATTCGGCCGAGGAGAGCGTCTCATGGACCTCGATTTCTCGCTGACGGAGCCCCCGTGAAATCGTCTCGGCGTAGAGTTCGCTCTTGCCCGGGAAGAAGCGGTAAAGCGTTCCGACCGCGAACTCCGCTCGCTGTGCGATTTCTTCCATGGTGGCCGCCGCATAGCCCTTGTCGGCAAACAGTGATTCGGCGGCGCGGACTATCTCGTCCATGTGGCGCTCGTATTCCCGTTCACGGCGTGACAGGCGGCGGAGGGTGCGAGTGTCCGCAGTGGCGTCGTCGTCGTTTGAAATTTGTGAATTGTCATTCATTTGTAATATCCAAAATTCACGCCATGGTATCACGATTCCGAGAACAGTTATTCGAGGCTGGTTTGCCGATCGTGAGGAGTGGGGGAAACTGGCCCTCAGGATTGAGGCACTGCTGTCCGGCTAACTGGCGAGTGCGTCTTTGTAATAGTTCATTTGTGCGAACCGAGAGGCTCCGTTTGAACAAAACCGGAAGCTGCCGCGTCCGGCACTTCAAATGATGGGACTCTTGACCGGACGCCAGTGGAATAGAGGCTCGAGGTAGACTGGACATTGCGGAGAGTAGACGTCACCGGTTGGACAAGCATGTCAGGCTTCTGCACGGGCAAGGACTTCAAGGGTTGGGCCGTGGGAAGTAGATCACTTCGAACTCGCCCTCGCACCCGTCGGTGACCCATATTTCGTCGAATCGGTATCCGTAGGTCGAATCTGCCTTGCAGAGAGCCCTGGACTTCGTCTTCTTGAGTCGTATGGTAGAGATGATGCCTCCGACCTCGCAGCGTTCTCGGCGGTAGTTGTCACTTTTGCAGGTCAGGCTCTTCTTCTTGGGGTCGCTCTTGTGATACTCCCAGTCGGAATTTCCGAATCGGCCGTCGGGACGGAATGTGACCTCGAATTCCCCCTCGCAGCCTTTGTCAACCCAGACGAAGTCGTCACGGTATCCGAATGAGTCATTGCTCGTGCAGGGCGCACGCGATTTGGTCTTTCGAAAACTGAGGTTGATAATCGGCCCCGCGACGTAACAGATTCCAAGGTGGTAGTCTTCGCTCTTGCAGTTGAACCGAACCTTCTCGGTGTCCCGGCGAGGCGGCCGGGTTGTCTCGGAAGACCCGCCCGAACCGCCGCGTGGAGTGAATCGGACTTCGAAGTCCGCCTCGCAGCCCTTGTCAACCCAGACGAAGTCATTGTGGAATCCAAAGGATACGCCTTCTTCACAGCGAGCCTGCGAGCGTTGTTTTTGAATGTCGATCGAGTGAATTTCGCCGTCGACAGAGCAGATATTTCTGCCGTAGTTTTCACTCGCGCAGCGAACCTTTGCGACCTCCGTGTCGGAAGATCCGATGCGTTCCCACCAGGGGATGCCTTCCCCGGGAGGACGGCGGCCAGGTGACGTTGCCCGGTAAGTGACCTCGAACTGTGCCGCGCAGCCTTTGTCCACCCAGACTGCCCGGTCGGAAAAGCCGTAACTGGTGCCGTCAATGCAGGGGGAATCGGATTTCTTCTTGGTCAGGCGGATCTGCTCGATGGGGGCACCAACGGAGCAGACGGTCCTTTGATAGTTCTCGCTCTTGCATTCAAGCTTGGTCTTTTGCAGTTCCTGGGCGATCGCAAGACCTCCAGTCGTCAGGCCGGCGGCCAGCCAGGTTGAGACTGCCAGGCGAGCGGCCTTTGTTGGAAAATGGAAATTGCTCGAGCGCATACCGCGGGAACGCATCATCATAGGATCTCCATTGCTCCTGTTGATCGCCCGATCCCAATTACGGCTGGCGAACGCGACCGAGGCAAACCAAAACCGGGATCAGTCTACCGCATCCGATCCGGGCAGAACACGGCCTTCTTCCAGCCGGAGAGTATGCTCAACCACACCGGGAATTTCCGACGGGACATGTGTCACATAGATCAGCGTAACCGGGAGCGACCTACAGTAGGCCTCGAGGAATGCCTTAAGCCGGTCTCGAAGCGGCCCGTCCATGCCCTGGACGGGTTCATCGAGGATCAGCAACTCCGGTTCCTTGAGCAGCGCTCGGGCCAGAAGTACAAGACGCTGTTCTCCAGTAGAGACCGCCCCAAAGGGCCGCCCAGCAACCTGTTCAATCCCGATCGCGCCCAGGAGTTCGTCAACTCGGCCCGAATCCTCGGGCCGACCGGACGAATACAACCCGATGCTGTCGTGAAGTCCGGACTCGACGACCGCCCGACAGGGTGTTGTCGGCGGATAGTGGCTCTGGAGTTCCGGAGAGACCCAGCCAATTCGCCTCTTGATCTGCCAAATGGTTTCCCCGCTCCCCCGCCGTCGCCCGAAGATCCGAACCTGGTTGGCATAGGCTTGGGGATTGTCGGCCAGGATCACGCTCAACAGGGTGCTCTTGCCGGCTCCATTGGGGCCGAGCAGCGCCCATCTCTCTCCCCGGCGGACCGTCCAGCTCACTTCCGAAAGCACCCGGACCGGACCGTAGCTTACATTGACTCCCCTGAGCTCTACGACAGTCGTATCACCAGGGTCACCGGTGGGAAGCTGAGTCCCGGGAGTTGTCACCGTCGCAAAGTCTCTGAAGACCTTCGGAGAGTCGAATTCGCCGCGTTCCGTCCGGCCCGCAAAATCAACGTGTTCGACAAGGGAAGACGCATCGTCGTTGATCCGGGACAATTTGACGATCCGGCCTCCCGATACCTCGGCCCGGTGAGTGATACCTTCCGGAAGATCCTCTCGACTGCTGGTCAGGATGAGGATCGTGGGCGTGGCTTCGGCCAGCAATCGCTCCAGGATGCCTTTCAGTTGGAGGCGTGAGTGTTGGTCGAGGCCTCCAAAAGGAGTATCCAGGACCAGGATTGCAGCGGACTGCATCAGCGCACGTGCAATCAGGACCTTGCGTGCCTCCCCATGAGATAGCTGGAAGGCCTTCCTTTCCATCAGGCCCTCGAGCCCCAGCAAGGCGACGACTCGTTCGCGCTCCCGCTCGTACTCCTGGCGGGAACGTCGAAGCGGCGTGATGTCGTAGGAAGAAACTCTCTCGATATTTTCGCCAGTCAGGATCTCCGTCACTCTCGGGGAATTCGCTCCTTCGAAGCTGTGCCAGCGGGCCTGGTGATAGCCATGCCTGGCGCCTCTGAGCTCTGCCTCGGCTTCGGGTGTCACCCGGATGATCTCTCCGCGGTGAATAAATGACCTTGGCGCACCGAAAGGTTTGAAAAAGTACCGGACCGTCCCATCGTACAGGGGAAGTTCCCGGCAGAGAGCCTTGATCAGGATGGATTTGCCCGAAGCGGTCGGGCCGACCACGGCCCAGTGTTCACCCCGGTTGATAGTCCAGTCCGTGTTCTCGAAGTAGACGCGGCCCTCGAGATTGACGGAAAGCTTCCTCACCTCCACCAGTGGCCCGTCGTTCATAGCTGCCGCTCTTGCCAAAACCATCCCAGTATAGAAGAAACCGCTCGGGGCTTTTCTTGAGGACCTGTTCGGGCCAGAATGAGGTGACCAAAAGATCGTCTCTGTACCTCCGGGGTGTTTTCTTCAGGAGCCTGGGGGTTGTGAGAAGGAGGAGATACCCTTGCGTACCCTCAGACCCGCCGTACTTGTCGCCGTGACAGTGGTTCTCTCTTTGGTGCTGGTTCACTTGCCGGCGCAGACGCGTTACCGGGCCGACTGGGCATCCCTCGACAGCCGCCCCATGCCGGCGTGGTACGACGATGCCAAATTTGGGATCTTCGTGGTCTGGGGCGTCTACTCCGTCCCGTCCTGGAGCCCGAAGACCGATTATGCCGAGTGGTACTGGCAGTGGTTGCTGCGGCCGGACAGCCCGGTGAACCGGTTTCACCGTCAGGTGTACGGGGAAGGTGTTCAATACCAGGATCTCGCGAGCCGCTTCAGAGCGGAACTCTTCAATCCCTCGGACTGGGCCGAACTCTTCGCCCGTGCCGGCGCCCGCTACGTTGTGATGACGGCCCAGTATCACGACGGGTTCTGTCTCTGGCCAAGCCCGTTCGCATGGAACTGGAACAGCGTCGATGTGGGGCCTCACCGGGACTTGGTCTGCGACCTCACCGAAGCGGTGCGCGCGCGGGGACTTCGGATGGGCTACTACTACTCGCTCTACGAGTGGTTCCATCCCGACTACCGTTTCGATCTGCCCCGCTTCGTAGCAGAACACCTGCACCCGCAGGTCAAGAATCTCGTCGAAACCTACCACCCCTCGGTGTTGTGGGCCGACGGAGAGTGGGAACAGGACAGTGCCACCTGGAAGACGCCGGAATTGCTGGCCTGGTTGTTCAACGACTCGTCGGTTAGGGACGATGTGGTTGTCAATGACCGTTGGGGGAAGGACACCCGGGGGCAGCACGGCGGCTTCTACACTCTCGAGTACGGAGGTTACACCAAGGCCGATCTCGGATCGGCGCACAAATGGGAAGAGAACCGGGGGATGGGACATTCCTACGGCTACAACCGGAATGAATCGATCGACGATTACAGCACCACGGCGCAGTTGGTCCACCTCCTGGTGGACACAGTCGCGCGGGGAGGGAACCTGCTTCTCTGTGTGGGGCCGACAGGGGACGGTCGTATCCCGGTCATCATGCAGGAGCGCCTGGTCGAGATTGGGCGGTGGCTCAAGGTGAACGGGGAGGCGATCTACGGAACGCGTCCGTGGCGGGTGTCCGAGGACGGGCCCGAGATTCCCCATCCTGAAGCGGTCCAGATCATCACCGACGGTGGCTGGAAGACTCCCCATCCGAAGACGCGACAGGTTCGATACACCGAGAAGAACGGGGTTGTTTTTGCCCTGGTCCTGGGACTCCCGGGGAGCCGCCTCGTGCTCTCCGAACCACAACCTGCCGGGGGAGCGGAAGTTCGGATGGTGGGCAGAGAGGGGCCCTTGCCCTGGAAGGAGACCAACCGGGGAATCGAAATCGACGTTCCCGAGATCACTCCCGGGCCTGCTTCGGGCGGGAACGTTTTTGTGTTCAGGCTAACCGGCTTCCGCTAGGTCAATCAGGCGGGACCAGGCGAACATACCGCAGGCCCACTGACGGCGGGTAGAGTCCGGACGGCCGGAAACGGACGGTGTCCCGGACTTCCATATCGCAGGGGGAGAGGCTAGAATCCGAGCGATTCATGCTTCAGCGGACCAGTGTCCTAAGTCAGAAATTCGCACGCACCTGTTGCGAGCGCGTCGGGGTCCAGATCAAGGCGTCGCCGACGCAGCCGATGCGGGCATCGGCGAGGAGGCGTAACCCTGTGATGGGGCCCGTCCCGCCGCAACCCAAAGGGTGGAGGGGGGGTGCGGCCGATCTCATTGTGTTGGCGATTCTTGTGATCGCCGGGTTCATACTCAGAGCCTGGGGAGTGGGATTCGGGACCCCGATTCTTTCCAACCTATACGTGCGTCCCGATGAGAGCCTGATCGTCGAACCGGCTCTTCACCTGTTCGAAAGGCTGGGGGATCCCCGTTTTTACGTTTACCCGGCCCTTGTATCCGAGGTGACCGCAATCCTGTATCACCTCTACTACTGGGTTGCTACTCTGTTTCGCGAGCCTGCGTCGAGCAGCCTCGTGGCCGATTTCGCCCGCTTCCAGGATGCCTACTTCCTGATCCCGCGCTGGATATCGGTCCTCTGCGGTACCGCGACGATAGGGGTTGTTTTCAAGATCGGCCGTCGTCTGACTTCGGAGACCGGGGCTCTCGCTGCGGCCGGGCTTTTTGCGTGTGCCCCGCTCGCGGTCCGGGATGCCCATTTTGGGGTCACGGATACTCCGATGGTACTTTTCCTTTCCTTGTGCGCGCTTTACTTCCTGCGGTACCAGGAGAATGGGGAACCCGGGACTCTCGTGATGTCTTCGGCTCTGTTCGGACTGGCGGCCGCCTGCAAGTACACGGCCCTGCTGATGGGCCCCCGTATCGCCCTGGCCGACCTCTTTACATCCGGCCTCGAACGCTCCTGGCAAGACCGCCTGAGGCACTTGGCGATCATCGCGATCGTCCCCCTGGCACTCTTCTTTCTGCTCAACCCATACATCATTCCGAACTTCCGGGCAGCCCTCTCCGAACTGTTTTCCATCTTGAAAATCTTCTACTTGTGGCAAGAGGGAGATCCTCCCTGGAGTGTCGGGCTTTCGCTGGGGCGAATTCTGCGGCCGCTCCAGTTCGGTCCGGGAGAGTTGCTGGGACTGGGATTGGCGGGCGCCGGTGTGGTTTTCGCTTTCGCGGTGCCCCGGGGCCGGAAAGCGACGGTCTTCCTGGCGGGTTTCGTTTTGCTGCACCTGCTGGCGCTGGTGCCGTTTCAACATCCCGTCCCGTTTCGCTACCTCCTGCCGATTTTGCCCTTCCTGGCGGTTCTGGCAGGGAAAGGATTCGCCGATCTTTTCAACGCACTCGACCGCAGGCTGACCAAAACCGTCCTGACCGTATTGTTGACGGTCAGCTTCGCGGGTTCGGTGGCGAGGTCGGTTCGACTGGATGGGCTGCTTTCGAAGACGGACACTCGCGCCCTGGCGGGCCAGTGGATCCGGGACAACGTGAGCCAAGAGACGCCGATCGTGCTCCTCTGCGGGCCTGAATCGGAGCCCCAGATCCTGGAGAGCCCGGATTCCCTGGCACGGCGAATGGAGTACGTTTCGAGGCGCTATGGCGCGAGCGCCGGGGATTTCATCTCACGGCTCTATCGTGACCAGTTAACCAATCCTGATATCGGAAGCCAGGGCCGGGAGGTTTACCGGTTCCCGCAGCCCGGCGATATATCGGGAAGTCGGATCGTGAGGGTGACCTCCTGGCACCCCCTCGAACTGGGTAACTCGCCGGCCGGGGAACTCTCCAAATGGCAGGGCCACGTTCTCAGGCAGGCTGACTTCATCTCGACTACAGGGGCGGAATCCGCAAGCTGGGACATTATCGACGGGTTCTTCCTTCCTTTCGACTCTCTGTCGGAGGTGGAGAGGCCCGGTCCCAACCTGCGAGTGGAGGTGCTGGAATTGATGCATGACGACGCGAATATCTCGGGAGATCCCTGAGCCTTGGCTAAGGAGCCTCGGAATTCAGGTGCCTAAGTGAACGCAGAGAGAGCTGCCGAAGAACTTTCGGTGGTGATGCCCGTCTACAACGAGGAATCGGTAATTGCGACGACGGTGGAACAGTGGTGCCGCTTGTTGCGTGGGGCCGGAGTTCAGTTCGAGATGATCGTGCTCGATGACGGGTCCACCGACCGGACTCCCGATTTGCTCTCAGAACTGAGGGAACCATTCCACGAACTTACGGTCCGCTCGCACCCAAACATGGGGCACGGCCCCGCTGTTCTTCGGGGTTACACGGAATCCTGCGCCGAATGGGTGTTGCAGATCGACAGTGACGGAGAAGTTATTCCATCGGACTTCCCGGCCTTCTGGCGGTCCAGGGACAGCTATGACTTCCTGTTGGGTTGCCGGATGGGCCGGAACTTGAGTGTGGCCAGGAGCGGGCTCTCCCGGATGGCAGGAGTCTCCTCCAGAATTTGTTTTGGTTCCCGGTTTCGGGACGTGAACTGCCCGTTCAGGCTGATGCGGAGGCCTTTCCTCGACAGTTATCTTCCCCTGATTCCATCAACTGCATTTGCACCCAACGTGATCCTGAGCGGATTTGCCGCCCGTGACGGGTGGCGGACTTTGGAGCTCCCGGTTCACTGGGTTCCCCGTCACAGCGGTGCCGGTCTGCAGGTCAGTGGTCGATTGGTTGTCGGTGTGCTCCGGAGCGCGTTCCTTCTGGTTCGACTTTCGAGGGCACGTCGTTGATGGTGATTCGGAGGATCCGGGTGCCCGATCCGATATAGGCCGGCTCCCAGACGCCCGGTGCCGGCTGGTCGAACTTCCGGAGGCCATCAGGGGCGTAGGTCTTGCGTTCAAGGGGGCCGACATAGATGTACCCGATGTTGAATCGCCGCAGCAGAGGCAGGATTGATTCGACGTCGATCGATTCATAGATCTCTCTCACTGCCTCAACCCGGTCGTCAACTTCTCCGGCGGTAAGCTGGGGATGGTGCTGGAGAACGTGGGAAGGCCAGCCGATCACGGTTGGTATCCCGGTGCTGGAACTGATCCTTCCCGCCCAACTGTAGTCGGAGCCGGCGGCTTCAACCAATGTTTTCGCGTCGGGCACGTTTTGTTTCAGCCACCTGATCCCCTCGAGGTCGGGCCGAAGCGGGAGCAGGATATCGCCGAGGGGAAGCCGCGCGCTTTCCATGAACAGGCTGCCGTCAAGATTCGGGACAGATTTGGACCAGCGTCCCGCCATCTTGCCGTAGAGTGAAAAGGGAGGATAAAGGCAGCTCGCGGCAAGGAGAGCAAGAAACCCGGTACAGGCGCCGATGCGCAACCACCTCCCAGGCAGCGACATTAACCGCTGGAACACTTCCGGAGAGAGGGCGGCAGCCGCCAGTGCCCAGTACAACCAGACCTGGTAGTAGAACTTGAACACGGTGTTCATGTGCCCCACACCGTTTCCGAATGTCAGTGTTTCGCTGATGACGATGCCGATCGAGCCCGTGATCACGAGTGCCCAGGGGATTCGATCCTCAGGGTTGGGATCCTTGAGCATGACTCGCAGCGAGCCGGCGACGATCAGGACCGCCACGAGCGCCGCAGCCGAAGTCAGGGGATAATCGGTCCAATCCAGCCAGATTGCAACTGCGACGAGCAAAAGGAGGACGGAGACGCGAACTCCCGGTTCTTCCAGAGATCCCTCCAAGGGGCGATCCCGGAGACGGAAGATCCCGGCGGTCACGATCAGGGCCAGAAAGAGGCCGAAGATGTCCCAGAACACGCCCAGTGGAGTCTGAGTCCCAAGCCACGCGGCGGGATGGGCGACCGGTACGGCGTAATGGACGAGGAAGGGAGCCGCAAAGATCAGGGCTGAGACGATCACCAACGTCGAGTTGGTCGCGGCTCCCCGCAGACGTGCAAGTCCCCCTCGATGGCCCGGTTCTGCAATCGTCCAAAGCAGGAGGACCAGGATGAAGACGCTCAAGGGGACGTTCCAGGGGTGGATCAGGAGGATCCCCGTCAGCGACACAGCCAGCCAGGCGGACTCCGAAAAAGGTAACCTGGAGGATCCCCTGCGGTGGAGCACTGCTGCGACGGCAAGGCCGATGAACAGCATCGTGAAGGGCAGGGCCATCAGGTGAGGGTGAAGGTCACCGTAGAGCAACGAGAAGAACGGGAACTCGGTGATGGGAGGAACTTCCTTGCCGTGGGCGGGGATCACGCGAGTGGCGCTCCAGTAAAAGGAAGCTGCCCGGTAGGGCCAGGTGGCAGTGCCGTCGATTAGTCTGCCTGCTCCTGTGACGACCGACCAGAGAGACCCAAGGACCGGAATTCCAGTTGCGACATTGTCGGCCCCGAGCTTCTTCAGGCCCGAAAGGAGCAGCCTCGCCTCGAACAGGTTCCCGATCAGAGCCACGAAGAGGGGACCGAGGCCGGCCCAAAGGATCGCCTGCTTCGCCACCAGACTCTTCCTGCACCCCGGGACTGCAATGGGCTCGTGACGGGATTGAATCGACTGAACGATTGTGAATGCCGCCGCGGCCGTCAACGCGGCGACTGTCGGCAGCGCGAGGTTGTAGGCATATTCGGCCGGAATACCCAGGAGCTTGGATGGGATGCTGAACAGCACGTAGCCGAAGTAGTAGTAATTGACCGGGTGGCCTGAGAGCCAGGGCGCTTCGGGGGGGAGGTGATCGCTCCGGATGCAGGCATTGAGGA
This sequence comes from uncultured Acidobacteriota bacterium, assembly GCA_963777605.1. Taxonomy (GTDB): domain Bacteria; phylum Acidobacteriota; class UBA6911; order RPQK01; family JAPXNP01; genus CAVZRV01. The sequence continues at coordinate 294,136 of CAVZRV010000007.1, read as the reverse complement.
GCGAGAAGTCCATCGGCTTCTCACCGCCTGAAACCGGGTTCCAAAGTTCCGGGTCGAACAGCCGTAGCAAGAGGAAAAGAAGGAAGGTTCCGAGAAAGACCAGTTCCGGCAGGACCAGGGTCGTGACCAGGTCCATCCTCCTTTTCGCGGGCCGGGCGCGATGTCGCCAGGCCCAGGCGACGGCCGCAACCAGGGCAAGCGTCAGCACCGCTGCAATGGAGACTCTTGAAAAGCCTTCGGAATAGAGATTCCCCAGAAGCCAGGCTGGATAGCCAATCAGCAGAAGACCTGCCGGCTTGGACAGGAGCCAACCCTTGTCCGGCAGGTTTCGTGTGACCGGCAAAAGGAGAGGGAATGCCAGGAGTGCCAGTCCTTCAATCAGAAGGAGCCAGGCGATGGCGGCGGTGAGTTGCGGTCCTGTCATAAAGCCAAGCGTCTTGACGAGCGGGCCAGGATTCGATTGCCAGTCCTTGAAAATGGCGATTGTAAAAGACTTCCCAAAACGTGACCAGTCCTTCTCGGAGCGAGCCCGCACCGGTTTGCGAAGCATAGAGCCGTCGGTAGTCGTGGATGGGCCACCAGAGCACGGGGCCCTGTGACAAAAGACGCCAGTCGTTCGACTCGAGCCCGTTGCCCGGTCCAGGGGAGGCACTGACCAGGAGGCCGAATTCGAGCGGGACTCCCGCCGCGAAGTCGCCGGTTCGACAGTTGGGCGCGATTTCCCGCAGGTACCAGGACAGGGGCCACGCTACCCGGTTATCAATGGCGACCTGTGTTCCCTTGTGGGCAAATCCCCGGATCTTGGCGGCCAATTCGGGTGCTGCGGGTCCTCCCTGGGCGTAAGCGACCGGCTCAACAGGGAGGCCGCCGTTGACGAAGTTGAGCTGAACGCTCGTGCGAAGACCGAGGACCGCAATCACTCCGGTCAGAATCAGTCCGAGGATCAACAGCGGGTTTCTCGGCAGGTGACCAGCCGAGCGAATCCGGTTCAGTCGGGAGGAAATCATCCCTGCCGACAGGAAGATGAATGGCAAGAGAATGTGAACCGCAAGCCAGGGCATCCTTTCTCCGGCGACTGAGTACGCGAGGAGGCTTCCGATTCCCCACCAGACGCAAAAAACGTTGAAGCGCTCCCCCGGCTTCTCCGTGAGACCGCTGAGCCAGTTGCGGGCACCGCGTTGCATGACCTTCACGGCCAGTGACCCGAGGCTGCCGATGCTCAAAAGGACAACGATGAATTCGTAGAGACCGAGCAGGATGAGGTAGTAGTAGACGGGTTGACCACCGCGTTCAACGTGGTGCTGGCTCAGCCAGTAATTGAGGCCTTGGAACAGTCCTGTGAAGAGCCCCGGAGGGTTCTTGAGAAAGGTCGAAAAGTAGAATCCGAGAATCAGCCAGAAGAGAGCGGCCGCCTTGAGCCAGTTTCGGAATGTGAGAACTCCTCCCGCCCGGGCGATTCGGCTGGTTGCGAGGAAAGCGATCACGACGGAAACCAGGATGCCGAGAATCGAGGAACCAAGTCCCCACCGGGGATGGTTCTCAAGCCAGACGCGGGTGGCCTCCAATCCGGTCAATCGCAGTACCAGGGGCATCGAGAGGGGGAGAAGCAGGGTGAAATGCAGAATGCTGAGTTGCAGGGATGGAAGTGGATCGTGTTGCCGGTTCAAAGCCGCCATGATGAGCAGGAACGGAAAAATCAGGGAAGCCGAAATAAAGCTGACTTCCTTGCAGGCAAAGGAGAGCGCCATTGCGATGGTGAGTGAGTAGAGCAGGCTCAGGCGGGGTGTTTCCAGAAAGCGAAAGATCGCGAAAACCCAGGCCAGCAGAAGCACGAGGATGTAGATATCGTTTCGAAGGTATCGCCCGAAATAGAGCAGGAGGGGACTCGCCGTAATGAGCAGGCCGGCTGCGAAAGCCGCTCCGGCGCCGATCCATCTTCGGAACAGCAATGGCATGACTACGAGCCCAGACCCGGCAATTGCTGGAATCAGCCGGACCGTGAAGTCGGTGGCAGGGGACAACAGGAAGACAAGGGCACTGAGGTAGAACAGCAGCGGGCCGTGGGTTACCGGCGAGTGGATATAGGAGCCTGTTTCAGCCAGTCGGTAGGAATAGAAGGCGTGGACGGACTCGTCGTAACTGAGAACGCGATCCCCAAGGCCGACGAAGTGGGAACAGATTCCGATGGCGAGAAGGAGTCCCCATCCAGCCCACTCGTGTTTGCTGAGAGCATTAGTCCGGATCACCGCTCGAATCCCGCTTTCCTGCGACCGGTTGCGTAGACCCGGTAAGTCTTGCTCTGGAAGACGGGCGCACCCAGCCGTTCGAGTCCCTTTGATTCATCTCCGTACCGGACCCGTTCACGGGGGCCCTGGACGATGAAGTTGATCTCGTAACGGCCCGCCAGAGCTTCAATCATCGAAGCAGACTCCGTTCGATAAATCGATTCGAGGGCCCGGGTTCGTTCAGTGAAGACCGAGTCGAGTTGCTCCGGACGCCACTGTAATTCGTGGTCCTGCCAGCCGAGGAGAGTCGCTCTTCCCGTATAGGTGCTGACCGGGCAGGAAAGAGGATCTTGAGCCGCCCCGGGGGCTTCCACGACGACCGCGTCATGCGGTGTGTGGCTGTCGATCCACTCAAGTGCATCGAGAAGCTGAGGTTCGGTCTCCCCCAGTGCCGCCTTCGCGGAAAGTGTGTATTGCGGTGGAACGTTCCCGAAAGTTAGGGGCCAAAATGCGAAGAGAGGGTAGAGCAGGGCAGCCGACGAGGCAAAGCCGAGCAGGCAAAGTTTTCCTCGGTGCCGACGGGTTGCAGCCAGTCGCGTCAAGGCGTATGCCCCGACCGGGCCCAGCAGGATCCAGGCACCGTAATGCAATTTGAAAACAGTATTGACCCGGTAATGGAAAATGTCGTGAACGAAAACCAACTCGGGGGCAAGCAAAAGGCATATCGAGACCACCGTCAAAATCAGGCCCATCTGGAGCCCGACATTTTCCCGCCTAAACCGCCCCTTGATTCTCTGCGAGAGGACGACTCCGAGAGCAACGAGCAGGCCGCCGGCCACCAGGAAATGGAGCGCCCATCGCCGAAGAGCAAGCGGCCAGAAAGGCAGGGACGGATCGAGGCCAAGTTGGTTCAGCCAATTGTTCCACTGAGGGCTGGCCATTGCGTTCAGCGTAACCAGTGCAATGCCCACCAGCGCCAACAAGGCGAGTCCTCCGATCCAGGCGGCCGATCGCCATCCGGCCCGGCGTCGGTAGAGCACGAAGAGGAGCGCGCAAGTGGCCAGAAATCCAGGCCCCATCGCCGAGAGAAACCGGAGCGGATCGCTTGAGTTGAACAGGTTGGGGAGAATCCCGAACACCTTTCCCCGCAGGGTTTGCAACAGCGGCGTGAGCATGAGCAATGCCACCGCGGCGATCCCGGCACAACGGATCCCGACTCGCGCCAGCTTCGACCAGGCCGATCCGTTCTTCGAGAACCAGCAGCCGAGGCAAACCAGGGCGAACGCAACGGGAGCATCCCAGGAGTTCGTGGCAGTGACGGCCGCCAGAACAAACGCGGGGAAGAGTACAGACTCGAGGAAGGTCCCGGCACTGAATGACAATCTCGTGAGTCCCGGCCGTACTCTCTTGACGCTTGCGTCTGACGACATCATGCGGCTCATTGCCACCGCGGCTGCCATGAGCAGAAGAGAAGACGATTGCAGGTGAGGGTGATTGTCCCCCAGCAGGTAGCTGAAGGCGGGAAATTCGGTGATCACGGGCCGGGTAACACCGTTCGGTGCAACGTCGTGGAGGGCGCGACTGCTTAGCCACCACCACCTGTCGAGGTGAGAAGCGTGAACGGCCAGGTCGTATAAGGAGCGAAAATTCCCCGCGCAGGCAGTCAGGACAACGGCCAGGAAGCCACCCGTGTAAGACGACCGCAAGCGGGCTGAAGACCGCAGGCAGGAACTGCGTACGAGGTTGAATCCGAGGCCGAACAGTCCGGCTGTGAGGAAACCGAAGAGGGTCGCAAGCCCGAGGTTGTATGTGATGTCCGGGGCGATTCCGGAAAGGCGGCCTGCGAGGAGTTGAAGCCAGTAGCCGAAGTAATAGTAGGAGACCGGAAATCCGCTGAGCCAGGCGTCGTGGGGAGGGTATTCAGGGCTGCTCCAAAGGCTGGTCAGCATCATGAGATCCATCGGCTGCTCAGTGTGCCGAACCTGCGGCGCTATCGTGCGGATCGCTGCCAGCGTTAGAAAACCCGCCAGAAATACCAGCTCGCAAACCGCGATCAACGGCAGGTGGCTGCGAATCCATGCGACGAGCGCCTGGCGGTCAACGGCAAGTTGAATCGCCCAACAGGCGACGCCGACAACGACCGCCGTGGACCAGGCCGCACTCCGGTCGTTGGCGACTAGACCATAGGCCCAGGCCGACCAGAGGACGAACCCGGTCACAGCCAGCCCGGTCAATTTTGAGAGGGAAGATCCACCATCGGGGAGCCGCCGGAAAACGGAAGCTGTCAGCGGAAGTGCGGCGACCTGGAGAACGGTCAGTGCACCGTACCAACTCAGCAGGAGCAACAGATTCGACGACACGTGGTCCCAGGTCATCGGTTCAGAAAGGATAGTCCAGCGGAAGCGGAATAGGAACCTCAGTTATCCGCAACTGGACCTGATCAGACCGGCTCAGCGGTTCCACCCAGAGAAGCACAGACAGTCGATTTCCTTCACGACTTCCTCCCAGGAGGACCAGGTGAGGTCCCACGATGCTCTTCCCGGCTGGAGGACCGAGACGGTTTCCAGGTGGGATGTTAGGAACTGAGGTGGGTTGACCGAATAGGTGGCCAGCTTGGCGATTGCCATAGCTGGAGAAACTCTTTCCAAGGTAGCCTTGACAGAGGCTGCGAAGGTTGGAAAAACGAACAGAAACGGCACTTCTGGATCGACCTCAGTCGCGATGACGGGCTGAGGTGGAATTGCGTAAGTAAAGTTGAGCGACGAAACTCGTAGGCACGGCCATGAGCCGTCCGCCAGAATCCGGTGCTCGGCCCCGAAGCGCAGTTTGACCGGTTTGGTGTAGGACAACAACCGGTTGCTTGTGCAGTCGAGGCCAATGGCTTCTTCACCGAGGTAGAGAAAACGGCCTGATGCTGCCAGGGCCGCCGCCAGAGTGCTCTTCCCACAGTGGCTGGCCCCGGGGAGCACAATAGTCTGGCGGGTCGTCACGTGAACGACCGCCGACGCATGAATAATCAACGTCGATGTGTCTTTACAGAGGATATTATTGTAGAAGTCGCTTTCCAGCGCGTAAAACGCCTCGGGGAGGCTGCTCACGGAAAGAGGTTGGCCTCCTGCGGCCGGAATCACTGCTATGTGACCACTCGATAACTCCTGGATAGTGTATTCCAGTTCCGAGTGATGAGCTGTCGGGAGAGGCCCAAACAATTGATCGAGGCTGCCAGGTTCGTGAACGGACTCAAGGCTGACTCGTACACTCCTATTCAAGAATCTTTTTGTCCACGAGTGATGCGACAAGTCGGCGGGTTTCCTCTGCAAGATCGAATGCGGGGGATGCAATCACTTTCTCGAGTTCGGCGACGATCGAAAAGATAGACGTGCTGCCATCACACAGATCGTAAATTGCCGCGGCGAATGTGTTGAGAATATGAACCTGATCAGAAGCAGGGTCATAAAGGACCAACTCATCCTCCGCCACCTGCTCGACAATTCGTTCAGCCACTCTCGGACAGCAGTCGAAAGAAATCTCCACAGTCACATCCGAGCTGGTTGTCGGTTAGTCTAGAGTGGGAGTCTGTGACGGTGTTGCCGTAGGTCCGGGTCCGGATTGCGCCGCCAATTTCCGGTTCGTCAGGGTGACAACCACTGGTATGGACAACCCTACTCCAATTGCCAATCGCTTGACAAACCGCCGTCGATCTTTGGCGGCCACTTCGATATCCATCTTGCTCATATTCTTATGGTTACCCTCTTTCAAGTATTAGTACTTTCTAGCACACGCGCACGAATCCGTCAATAGACTTTTCCCGGCTATTGGGACGCCTTCAAATCCTCAATCTCATCACGCCTCCTGCACCCTTGACAGTTGCTCCCGCAATACCAGATCCTGACGTCGACAGAGCTTCAACGGGTTTCCGAAAAGGCTTAGACTCCGGGGATGGGATTCAAGAGGTGTCCACAGGACAGTCCTGAGAGGTGGCTGTTGGACCTGCTGGCGGAACGAGTCCGACCGGATCCAGCGAAGCGGCAGCCCTCCTTTTGGGTGGAGTTACTCGACCTGTCTCAGCGTCATCGGGTGCATCTCGTCTTGAATGATGCTCTTAGTCAGGCACAGCAGCCTTTTCCCAACTTGATCAGCCGCACGTTGCTGATTGAGGCGGCTGCCTGGCAGGCAAAGCGAGAGGTGCTTCTCTCGGTATTGGAGGACGTATCTGGGATCGCCGCCGATTCCGGGGTCGATGTGATCACTCTCAAGGGTGCCAATCTGGCCGAGAGGCTCTATCCGAATCCGCTGACCCGGGTGTTTCGCGACCTCGACCTGATGGTCCGGCCAGCGCAGTTTTCAGCGGTTTTGAGAGCACTTTGCTCTGCGGAATACCGGGTTACGCCCGGACCGTATTCAGGTATTGCCCCGGAGACACTCGTCTCCTGGAGGCTTCCGGTGACGTTGTCACCGAACGAGATGCCGGGGATCACGATTGACCTTCATTCGAGTCCGCTGAGCCGACTGGAGGCGTTCCACTTCCCGGCGGAGCCGTTTTGGGAGCGGGCCCGGTCTTGGAAGTACGGCGTGAAGGAACTCGCGGACGTTGACTTCTTCCTCCTTCTGTTCGTTCACGCGATGAAGCACGGATATTTCGACCTCCTCAACTTCCTTGACCTGGAACGGGCATCGAACCAGGAGGCGCTGTGCGGACACTTGGACGGGGTTTTGGAGTTTGCTTCCAGGTACCACTTCTCGGCCTGTATCTGGGCCGCCATGGAAGTCGGGAGAGAGTTGCTCGGAACGAAATGGCCGGTTACGATTCCTCAATTCCCACGCGTCAGGGCCCGGTTCGTTGCCGTTCTCACCCGAAAAGCAGCCCTGGCGGCAAGACCTTGGATTTCCGAGCGGGTCCAGTTGCTGGTCTTCCATCCCCTCCTGATTGACGGGTGGAGGAAGCGCCTTCACTTTCTGCGGCTCCTGCTGCTCAGACCCCGTTCAACCATCGGAACGGTACCTTTCAAATCCGGCTTCCTTCAGAATCCATGGGCTTTCACGGTAAGACTTGTCCGAAGCTGGTGCAAAAGAGAACAAAAATAACGCAGAAGTCAATGCGACGCAGGAACTTGGCGCGTGAGACAGGGGGGGAGTGGGGAAGAGAACGAGGCGTTCCTGGGAACGCCTCGTTGAAGTGGTCTGAATCAGTGGCTGTTCTCAGCCAAAGGACTTACCACCGGCTGCGGGATCTGCTCTGGTCGGCGTACCCTCCACCACCGGATGCGTTGCGGTCGCGGGCTTCGTTGACCGTCAAGGTCCGTCCGTCCATTTGAGTCCCGTTCACTCCCTCGATGGAAGCCTGAGCCTCTGCCTGGGAACTCATTTCAACGAACCCGAAGCCTCGGGATCGTCCGTCCATCCGGTCGGTGATGACCTTGGCGGATTCGACGCTGCCGAATTCCGTAAACATCTGTTCCAGCGTGCCGTCGGATACCGAGTAGGGGAGACCCCCAACATAGAGTTTCTTGCCGTTCATGTTTTTCTCCTAACAAGGATGCGCTTGGTTACAAGTACTATTAACCCTGGGGACCTAAACCTCGAAAGGAGCGGAAAACTTGATCCGGTCTGCGGGACTCAATGTGGTCAGCTATTTCTTGGGATGGATTCACAAAGTCAGACTTGCGAGGCCTGAAATAAGTTCGCTTTTCAATCAGCCTCAAGATCAAAAAACTGCTTTGAGAATATCAGTCGCCGCATACCGATGTCAATCAAGCCCGACCCTGCTCGGCACGAACTCACCGGTACCTGCGAGACTCTCGTGTCGTGTCGGAACCTTCAGATCAGGCATCGGCTTGGCTTTGAAAAAGCGCTGACAGGGTTTAGCAATCCACCGGGCCCAGCGGGCAGAGCGGTTGACGCGGGCACTGTCGCTGGCAATCCCTGTGTTCGCGTACATCTGGCGATAAAGCTTGGAGACAAGGAAAAACGCGACGCGAGACCTAAGACGTACCAGGCATCCTGAGCGTTCCCAGAGCGTTCGGTAGCTGTAAAACCTGTCCCACGTTTCCTGCGTCCCTGCCTTGATCTCGTCGGATGAGAGCGTGGGATGGGCGGCAGCGAGGTCGGGTCGAAGACTGCGGGGAGTCAGCCAGTAATGGCTTCGGGGAAAGCCGTTCTCACCAATTTCATCCCGGCCCTCCTCCTTTTCCCACTTGGCGAAGTCCAGCGTCCCGGGAAAAACAGACAGGGTTACGAATTGGGCAAAAGCGAGTCCAGCCCGCGTGGCAAGTTCGGAGGTTTGCCTGAATGTGTCCGGTCCATCTGTGGGTAGCCCGAATATGAATGAGCCCAATACGAAAACGCCATTTTCCCGAAAACGGAGGAGCCGCTCGACCAGGTTGTCGCCCGAGAGGTTGAAATTCTTGTAAACCGCCTTGAGGCCTTCAGCGGTGACCGATTCCACTCCGACCAGCACTCCCCTGATTCGACCTCTGCGCATCGCTTTCAAAAACTCAATATCTTCCGCGGCCTCCATCGTGATCTGGGTGAAGAAAACCATGTCCTCCGGCAACTGCGAAAGGCGGTCCATCAACTCGAAGCGTTCTTCACGGAGGCGAATGAGTTGATCTCGCCGAGTTTTGTCCTCGCGCCTGTCGGCAACCTCAATGTCTCTGAGGGTGACGGGATAAAAGTTGTCGTCGGCCAGAACGATGAAACGAAAACCGCTTCGTCTCAGTTGGACGAGCTCCTCAATCACCGTATCTACCGCCCGCTGTCGCGGTTCCTGACCATCGGTGCGCCAGACCGAGCAGAAGGAGCAATGCTTGGGGCATCCCCGAGTGGTCTGGACGGAAGCCCACATGTATTTGTCGCTCGCCATGAGGTCCCAGCGAGCGGGGAGAAAGTCGGTGCCGGAAAGTTGGCCGCCTTCGTAAACTGGTGAAGGTTCACCCTTCTCGCAATCGCAAAGCACCTCGGACCAGACGAGGTCACCGTCACCGCGAACTACCGAATGGGCACCACCCAGCTTGTGCGCTTCCTCCGGGAAGAGCGATGCATGAATTCCTCCGAAAACTACCCAGGCGCCTCGCTCTCGGGCTTGTTGCCCAACAGAGTAACCTCTGAGTGCATTCGATGTGTGGATACCGATGCCCACCACGTCCCCTTTGCCGATTTTGGAGAAGTCGGTCTGCTCAAGGGCTTCGTCAACAATAATGGGATCCGGGAAGGTACGAGGAGTCGCTGCGGCCAAGACGTATTGCCAACGAGGAGCCACAACTCCTGTTCCGAATGAAAGATCACTGGGATTTATCAGGTGAACCTGCAGTAGGTGCCTCCTTAAGAAGTCGATGCAGTTCAAGGATATTTGCGCACATAAGCCTTCGGCTGGAGGTCAGAGCATAACGGCACTACCAAACCGCCGTCAACACCAATTGACATCAACGTCAGCGCCTCTGCACAGAAACATAACGATCCATTGACTCATTTGGTCCGATCGAGAAATTAGTAAGTAATTAGACCACAGGATCTCAGGATCAGGCAAGCCGTACGACCTCTCTTGGTCTTCCCGTCGATCCTGATGGGCGGTTGCACTGGTGTTTCTCGATTCGGGTTAGTACGCTTAGCTCATGCCCTATCAGCCGATTGAAAATTACGGAGTCGTAGGGGATCAGCACACCGTCGCGTTGATCGGGATGAACGGCTCTATCGATTTCATGTGCTTCCCGTTCTTCGATTCCCCGACCATTTTCGGGGCTCTGCTGGACGACCAGAATGGAGGCAGATTCGAACTCCACCCGGTGAATCAGGAGTGCAAGCATCGGCAGATGTACCTTCCCGACTCCAACATCCTCCTGACTCGGTTTCTGTTTGAGGATGGTGTCGCAGAGATCACCGATTTTATGCCGATCGGGCAAAAGAAGCATGCTCACGACCTGGTCCGACAAGTCAAAAGTATCAAGGGGGAGATCTCTTTTCGTTTCAGGTGCGCCCCTCGATTCGACTACGGAAGGCAGGAGCATCGGGTCGAAAGAGTTGACGACGGTTCGGTTCTCTTTCTCCCCAGTGGACAAAAGGAAGGGGCGATCCGCTTTCGCTGCACGAAACCGTTCGAGGTGGAGAGCGGGATAGTCAAGGGAGAATTCGGGCTCAGGGTCGGTGAAGAGGTCGATTTCGTTCTCGAGGAAGTCAACGCTGGGGAGGCCTCTCCATCGGGGCGACCGGAGTACGTCACGCGCTCATTTGTCGAGACGCTGAACTACTGGCGGCGGTGGACTGGAAAGTCCCGTTACAAAGGGCGCTGGCGCGAAATGGTTAATCGATCCGCCCTGATCCTCAAGCTGTTGATCTTTCAGCCGACGGGTGCGATCGTTGCCGCCCCGACTTTCGGACTTCCCGAGGTGATAGGCGGAGAGCGCAACTGGGACTATCGTTTGACCTGGATCCGCGATGCATCCTTCACGATATACGCGTTGATTCGCCTTGGATACACCGAAGAAGCCGGGAAGTTCATGGATTGGATCGAAGCGCGCTGCGATGAGCTCGAGCCGGATGGGTCACTTCAGGTCATGTACGGGATCGATGGGAGACATGAGCTTCCCGAGGAGGTCCTGAACAACTGGGAGGGATACCGGGGGTCGGGACCCGTACGCACCGGAAATGGGGCCTACAACCAGCTCCAGCTGGATATATACGGTGAGCTGATGGACTCGGTCTACCTCTATGACAAGTACGGAAAGCCAGTGTCTCACGACCTGTGGAACAACATCGTTGATCTGCTCGGTTGGGTATGCAAGAACTGGCGCCAGCCCGACGAGGGAATATGGGAAGTTCGCGGAGGACGCTACGACTTTCTCTATTCCCGGATGATGTGCTGGGTGGCCCTGGACCGGGGAACCCGGCTCGCCATCAAGCGTTCCCGGCCGGCTCCGGTCGCCGCCTGGCTCGAATGCCGGGACGGGATTTACCGGGACATCTTCCGACATTTCTGGGACGAGAAAAGCCAGGCCTTCGTTCAGTCCGCGGATGGGCACACACTCGATGCATCAGCGCTGTTGATGCCGCTTGTCCGGTTCATCAGCCCGAGAGATCCGCGCTGGTTGTCCACGCTGAAGGCGATCGACGAAAACCTCGTCTATGATTCGCTGGTCTATCGCTATCGTGCTGGGGACGGTTCCTTTGACGGGCTGGTCGGCGAGGAGGGCACGTTCAACATGTGCACGTTCTGGTTTGCCGAATGCCTGTCCCGGGCCGGCGACCTCGATCGTGGGCGCTTCGTGTTCGAGAAAATGCTGGGGTACGCGAACCATCTCGGATTGTACTCCGAGGAACTCGGTTACCAGGCGGAGCACCTTGGAAACTTCCCGCAGGCGTTCACCCATCTGTCCCTGATCAGTGCCGCCTATGACCTTGACCGACGGCTCAACTTCGATGACGAAGGCGTCGATGAACTGATCATCTAGTTGGCAGAATTCGCCTCTCGCTGTTACTCTTCAATCTGACTCGACAAGGGTTGGTCACCGTCCGGACGGCAAGGATAAGACTATGAGCAAGAGAATCAGCAGGCGTGGGTTTGTTACAACAGCAGCAACAGCGGCGGCTGTCTCCAAGGCGAGTTTCTCGGCGACGTCGTACGGGAGAATTCTCGGCGCCAATGACCGGGTCAACATCGCATTCCTCGGTTGCGGGGGACGGAGCAGGGGACATCGCCGCATGGTGGAGATGTCGCACCGGGACAAGAACCTGGGAGTCGTTGCGGTATGCGACCTCTGGTCTGGCAACCGGGAAAAGGCGGCTGCGGACTGCAAGAAGAAGTTCGGTATTGACGTCAAGCAGTTCAAATATTCCGAAGAGATGCTCTCCATGCCCGATCTGGATGCGGTCATGATCGCGACCGGGGACTTCCAGCACGGGCGGCTCCTCGCCCAGGTCGTAGAAGCGGGCAAAGACTGCTACTGCGAGAAGCCGATGGCCCTCGATGTCGAGGAAGCGAAATTGGCCCGGCGTGCCGTACTGAATTCGAAACAGGTGGTCCAGAACGGCTCGCAGTGGCTGAGTGATCCTTACCACATCAAGGTGCGGGAGATCATCCGTTCCGGCAGGCTCGGCGAGATCACCAAGATCGAGCAGGTTTGGAACGACAACAATCACCGCTGGCATGACGCGGACGATCCGGATGTTGCCTCGATCCGCGAAGCGGACACCGATTGGAAACGCTGGCTCCTCGACAAGCCCTACCGTCCGTTTAATCCCTGGATGTACTTTGAGTTCCGAATCTTTCGGGATTTCTCAGGTGGGATCACCAGCCAGTGGTTGAGCCACGGGATCGGAATCGTCCATTTCCTGACCGATACTGCAATTCCGGACAGCATGGTGGCGTCCGGCGGGATCTTTGGCTGGCACGACCTGCGGCAGAATCCGGACACGTTTCAGTGCCTGGCAACCTTCGATGACGCCCAGTTCATGCACTCATTCTCCTCCAGCTACGCCAACCGGTTCGGGGACCACACTTGCATCCGGGGCAAAGAGGCGACGCTTTATGCCCAGGGCGGTGAGGGTAGCCCTCGTTGGTTCCTCATTCCCGAGGTGCCGGATGATGGGCGTCACTTCTACGGCGGATTTGAGGAAGCGGTGAAAAAGGGAGCCGCCGAGCTGGTCACCCTGGACGGAAACAAAGAGCTTCCGCCGACTGCTCAGAGTGACGACAGCAAGCCCCACCTCGACAACTGGATCGACTGCATCCGGGCACGCAATCTGTTGCCGGCCGGAAACATTCACACCGGTTTCTGGCATTCGATCGGGGCGGCCATGGCGACGCAGGCATATCGGGAAGGCAAGAAACTCTACTGGGACCGCCAGTCTGAAGAGATCGTGGATCAACCCCCGGGTCAACTGAGGCGTTAGAAAACGCGAACCAGCGAGGAGTCTCTCACTTCGGCAGTCGGCCGGAAGGGATCTCCACCCGGATCAGGCCCCGAAAATCGCCGTCCCGGTATCCCTCGGCCCGATCGTCCGGGTAGCGCTCGTCGAGGACTTTCTGAACTGCCGGGGAGACCGTCTCACCGTGGCAGGTCAGGCAAAACGCTCCGGCGTAGATCGGCTGGTAGTAACGGTAGACGACGTCTCCGCTTCGACTGAACTTCTCAATGAGTTGGGCGGGACGTTGAGAAGCATCGGTGTTTTCGAAGCGGTCGAGGGCCTGGCTTTCCCGATGATCCGGGGCATTGGCGGAGTTCCTGAAGCGGTGACTCGTTCTCTTGATGCCGAGTCCGTCCAGCCGGGCCTGGGCTTCACCGGTCAGGGTCAGAGCCTGCTCACTGCAGAAGCTGACGGCGTGAGCTGCTCCCCCGTCCTGCATTGCCTTCATCAGTGCGGACTTGAGTGAACTCATCAGAACCTGGGAGGCTTCCTGCCCGACTGAAATGACTCCGGCCCGCTCGGACTCCGACATTTCTCCGGCTCCCAGAGCGGAGGCAACCAGGAGGACGCCAACGATCGTTCGTGCCATGCGCATGGCCCGATTATCCCATCTTCCAGTCGCCCGAGGCGAAGTCTTTCGCGGCTCCCGCGTCCGGCCGCTGAGGTACACTTGCCAGATATGAAAGCGTCACTCGATTGTCTGCCCTGCCTGACCCGTCAGGCTGTCGAATTAGCGCGGGTCGCCACTCCCGTCCCACAAGAGCAGGAGCGCCTCGCCCGAAGGTTCCTTGCCGTGATCAGTGAAATGGACTGGAACGACTCGGCACCGGCCATAGCCGGGAAGCTGCATTCCCTGGCTCAACCGCTGCTGCCGGATGAAGAGATCGAGGACCCCTACCTCCAGGCCAAGGAAGTGTTCAACCGACTGGCGCTGCAGGCCTTCCCTGATGCCCGCCGAAAAGTCCAGGAATCCGGGCATCCGTTCGAGACGGCGGTGAGGTTTTCGGCTACCGGCAACACGATCGATCTCGCCGTGAACCATTTTCTGACTCCGGAGGAGGTTGAGCGGGAGATGAACAAGGCGTTCGACCTCAACTCTGGTGGGCGATATCAGCCGGCTCGAGCAGGAGATTGCCGCCGCTTCGAAGATACTTTTTATCGCAGACAACGCCGGAGAGATCGTGTTTGACAAGCTCCTCCTCGAATTGATGCCCAGGGACCGGACAATACTGGCCGTGCGGGGCCGCCCCGTCCTCAATGACGCTACGATCGAAGATGCGGAAGCCGTTGGTGTAACTTCCCTTGTGGAAGTCATTGACACCGGGTCGGGTATTCCCGGAGTCGTGTTGGAAGACTGCGGAGAGGAGTTTCGTCGGGTCTTCGACGAGGCGGACCTGGTGATCGCCAAGGGTCAGGGAAATTTCGAAACCCTTTCCGGGGGCGGTAGGGCGGCCTGGTTCATCTTCCGGGCCAAGTGTGACGTCACGGCCCGCCAGGTTGACGCCAGGACCGGTGACCTGGTGGTCTACCGATATCTTCCAGAAGGGGATGTCGCCGCCTGATCAGTTTCCCTCCGCCCGGCTTCGAAACCAGGATCGCTGTTGGGCGTTCAGTCGGCTGTTTCCGGCCGCTTTTTCGAACACGTCCGCGACGAGTTGTCCTTCTCCCCGGGACTGGAGGACGTCGGCCAGAAGCAGGTAAGGAGAGGAGTCTGCCGGTTCCAGGGCGATCACCGAATTGAGGATTTTGACCGCCTCACTAGTCTTCCCGGCCCGCGCCAGCTGGTAGGCGAGAGTATACCCGTAGCGATCATTCTGGGGCCTCAGCTGAAAGGCCTTACGGCACCACGAAATTGATTCGGGGGCCTCCTGGCCGCCCAGGAGGACTCCCAGGTTGAAAGCGGCCTCCGCAAACTGAGGGTCGCTCTTAAGCGCCTGGCGCAGGCAGGCCTCAGCTTCTTCGATTTGTTCCCGCTCAGCCAAGAGCAGTCCCAGGTTGAAGTTGACTCCGGCATTCTGCGGATTGAGGCTGAGCGCTTTTCGAAGGGACGACTCGGCATCGTCCATGCGG
The DNA here is from genome assembly GCA_963777605.1 of uncultured Acidobacteriota bacterium. Classification (GTDB taxonomy): domain Bacteria; phylum Acidobacteriota; class UBA6911; order RPQK01; family JAPXNP01; genus CAVZRV01. Next base: position 278,942 of record CAVZRV010000007.1, on the reverse strand, counting down.
CCGAGGCGGGCCTGGGCCATGGACATGTTGACCAGCGGCGGCACGGCATCGGGACGGAGATAGCCCGACTTCTCGTAAAGGCTGACTGCTTTCTGCAGATTGCCCTGTGAGGCATAGAAATTCCCCAGGCTGTAGCATGACGCCCAGTCATCGGGCCGGCTCTCCAGCGATTTCTGGTAGGCAGCGAAGGCGGCCTGAACCTTGGCGCGATCGGGGCCGGAGAACTGGTCGATTGGGATCTGGCTCAGGCCGGCCGCGGACGTGATTTGGACGAGTCTCGTTTCGTCGGCCAGTGCCGCCAGTAGGAGTTGGCGGTTCTCTCCCACCGGCTCGAGGCCCATGGCTGCGGCCGCTGCGGAGCGAACCAGCGGAGAGGGATCCGACATGGCCTGGCGAAGCGTGGGCCACTTGTGCTCGTCCGGACAGTCCTCCAACAGCCGGACCAGGGACGCGGTAAACACGGGATCCCGGTCCGACCTGGAAAGATAGGCCAGCATCTGGTCGAGGCCACTCCAGTCTCCTTTGCGGGCGGCCTCGATCAGCCGGGCTCGCTCCAGGACCGGTTCTTGATAATCACGGGTGTACCACTTTCGTACCCAACGATCCGACCAGTCGGCCTTCTGGTTCTCGTGACAGATATTGCAGGCATTGGGGGACCCGAACTCCATGGTCGCCGCCGGGGTTGGTGCCAGGAACGAATGATCGTGACGAACCATCCGCGCGAACGTGGTCTGAGGCATGTGGCAGGACACGCAGCGAGAGCCCTCGCTGTCCGCGGCGTGGTGAGTGTGCGGCTCGGGATCAGTCACATACTGGTCGTGGCACGGCATGCACGCGTTGTCGGGGGCGTCAGCGTGTCGATTGCGTCCCGATGAGGTATGGCAGTCGACACAGTCCAGCGTCCCTTTCCGGGCGCATGAATTCATCAGCCATTGCGTGTAGGTGTAGTTCTCACCCAGGTCCCGCCCGTCTGGGTAGAAGTCCCTATCCTCGAGGGCGTTCAGGCCGAAGTGATCGAAGTAGAGGTCGCCGGGCATGAAGTCCGAGGAAATCGGATACATCTTGGCATGGCAGGGGCCACACATGGAGTTAGTCTGATGATTGTCGAAGCTGGCAGTGATGATGATTTTGAGGTCATCAGGTTTCTTGCCGTCTCCGGCTTCCTTGCAGACCCGGACGTGCTCGCCGCCGGGGCCGTGGCAAGTCTCGCAGTTGACCCCGGGTTCTTCCCAAACCGTCCGGTAGCTGTCGGTCACGGAATCGTAGTTCGTCGTCACCTGGCTGACGTGGCACCCGTAGCAGGAGGTGTTGAAAGTAAGCAGGCGGTCGGTCCAGTCGACCGCCTCATCGAACTGCTCGTGGAACCCGCGCACCATGCTCCCCGTGGTCCCGTACCAACTCCCTGCCCGCACGTCAAAAGAAATCGGGAGTACCTGCAGCATTCCGCGGTCAAGCTCGGTCAGGAAGAAGTAGACGTTCTTGCCCCCCAGGGCATAAAGCATGCGGAACCGCTTTTCGGATTCTCCGGTCTTTTCGATGATCCAGCCCTGGTCGGCCTCATAGGCGACGCCATAGCGCTTTTCGCCGAGTTGGATCGGTTCTTCCGGGACGACTCGCCCAGTGAGTCCGGGCGTAAATAGTTGCATCGCCTGGCCATGATGGGAATTTTCCCACTTCTTGTAGAAACGCTCGTGGCAGGAGCGACAGTCCGAGGAGCCAACAAACTCGTTCTCGTTCCCGGGGGAAGGACTTTCAGGAGATTGACTGCAAGCCGACGGCAGGAGGATTAATCCGGTAACTAACAATGCCCTGAGAATTGTCATGCCTACTGACGCAATGCAGGCATTTTACCCCAGTTCCCGGCCGGAAGACGAATCAAGATCCCGGAGGTCGCCGAAACGATCTATCCGCCCGGAGATGCGCCCCCTACACGATCGGGGTATTCAGCATCAGCATGGTGGCGTCGTCCTGTGTCTCGCAATTCCCCCTGTGAAGCCGGACTTCCTCTTCGATTCTGGCCAGAAACTCGGAAGCCTCCGGCCGATGGGCCGTTTTGAGGAGACTTTCGAGGCGATCGTATCCGAATTCCTCATCCAGTTCGTTTTCAGCTTCGACCAGACCGTCGGTGTAGAGGAAGATCGCATCACCGCTGTGGAGCGTCAAAACCCCTTCACAGCAAGTGCTGCCGGGCAGCAGGCCGACCGGTCGGCCGGAGGATGCCATCGGCTCGATGGCACCCTCCTTGCGGACCACGTACTGAGTGTTGTGGCCGGCGTTGACCCAACGCAAGGTCGAGCCCGATTCGTCGAGGACAGCGACGAAGAGAGTCAGGTAGGTCGCCGCCGGAGTGCTTTCGGCAATCTCGCGGTCCAGCTGTGCAACCAGTCCGACCAGATCGCCGCCAGACGTGAGCCGGGCTCGCAGGGTCGCCTGGATGTTGGCCATGAGAAGCGCGGCCGGGACTCCCTTTCCAGAGACGTCACCGATCAGCAGTGCGACCTTGCCGTCGGCAAGCGAAAAGTAGTTGAAGAAGTCCCCGCCGACTTCACGAGCGGGAATCGACACTCCCTGTACCTCGGCAAACGGGAGGCAGAGCGGGTTGCGGGGAAGCATTTCACGCTGGATCTGGCGACACATTTCGAGCTCGTTCCGCATCCGCTCCTGCTCGATCTTGCGTTCCTGGTTCTCGCGCAGGTGACCAGCCATGCGGTTGAAGGCGGCACTCAGGCGCCCCAGTTCATCACGAGATCGAACGGGGACGCGGACAGAGTGGTCTCCTTCGCCCAGGCGTTCGACGCCTTCGGTCAGTACGGTCAGGTTCCTGGTCATCCTCCGGGACAGCGGCAAGATTCCGATCAGGGCGATGCCTACCAGCGCCAGGCCGTATCCAAGGTTCCGTGCGGCCGCCTGGCGGATCTCTGTCAACCCTTCGCCGATCGGCTTTGCAATCCCAAACACCATCCCGGTTTCAGGATCGTTCCGCGATGAGACAATCCAATCAGAAGGGATGCCCTGTGCCTTGGCCAGGTCGGACCAGGTGGCGACAAGTTGTTTGAGGGCCGTGCGATCCTGCCGTTGGGCGGTGTAGAGCCGTCCTTCCGGATCCACCGCGAACGGAATTTCTCCCCGCATGCGCTCGGTCCGTCCGAGGACCGAACCGAGCAGGCGCTTTGCGTTGATTCGCGCAACGACTGTCGTCTTATAGGACCCTTTCATGCTGATCTGCGACGTCAGGTCAAGGCAGGCGACTCGCTTGTCCGGGGATGAAGTTGTCGAATCCTCGTTCGAGACGCTGACCGCGTTTGTCGCGGCCTCCGAAGGCGCCTTGCTCAGGTTCAGTGCCTCTAACTCCCAGCTCCGGGCCTTGGATTCGAGTTCCTTCAGCTTTGCTTCCGGCCAATGCATCTCAATTTCCTGGCGCCGTTGCCAATTGTGTTCGCCCCGGTCCGGCGGTTGAGATCCCTTGAATGGGGGAGGACGTCGAACGATGACCTTTCCCTTTCCCGGAAGGTCGATCGAGTGCATGACCTCTTCGCCGTCGGCGGGCATCGCGTCCGTGGTTACAGGTCCTTCAGGCATGCGGATCAGAACGGAAGGGGGAGGCTGTGGGGGTTCCGGAGGCACCGGCGTGATCCCGGTGGCGCCGGGGGACAGGGGTGCTGCATCCGGCATCTTCGGATCGAGCTGGATGTCCTCCAGCATCACGGCCACGTCCTCGAGTTGCGAAAAGATCCTGGAATACGTTTCAGGGTCGAGCTGCTTGGGGTCTGCAGCGACCAGGGAGTAGAATTCTTGGGGCCCCAGGTTTCGAATCCGCCGGCCGACGTCGTGACGTACGGTTTCGATTCGGAATCCCATCTGGTCGGCCAGTTGCCGGGTCTGCTCACGGACGGCGCTTCGGTACGCCTCCAGTGAGGAGTAATAGGAGTAGGTGGTCAGCCCGGCCAGCGGGACGACCGCCAGAAGGAAAAATGCGAGGATGAGCTTCGAACGTAATCGCATCGGTTGTTCCTCTTGAGTCGCCGTTCAGAGTTACGTGATCGACGAATTTCCACGAAGACCCGTTACATGTCCTGGCAATTCTGGTCAGTGCCTGTTCTTTCTAATACGACAAAATCACCGGTTGGTTCGGATCATTGACCCGGGAAGCGTGTTGAACTCACGTCGTTCTTCGTCGAAAAACCGGAGGGCAAGTTCGGTCGTGTAATCCGGATAGGTCCAGGGAAGCGGTTCCCATCGGCCACCTTTGTAGCGCAGGGTCACTTCACAGAAGACGCCGTCTCTCAAGTAGATCCGGTGGCTGTGGTTCTTCACTGTGGCCAGGACGACCTGCCAGCCGTTGACGTACCCCGGATCGATGTTGACCGTGCGAACGCGTTCTCCGCCCCGGTTTACGGCGAACTCCAGCTGAAGGCGTTCCGTGGCCTGCTTGACTCGAACCAGTTCGTCGGCGCTCATTAATCCGGGGGCTGCCACGAAGTACTTCCAGGCTTCCCCTCCCAGTTCCTCGTCATAGTAGGGACTGAAATGGCTGAATTTGAAAATGGGGCTCGGCTTTCCGAGGGGGCCGAATTCCTCGCTGAGGCGCACGTGAACACCCTGGTGAACAGCGTCGCCGGCGTGGGTGATGGCAAAGAAAAACCGTGCCTTCGGTGCAGGTCGGAGACGTTCTTCCAGCTTCATTCAGGACCGCTCGATCAGGTTGTTCAGCCCTGCCTGGTCGATGGTTGCGATGCCCAGTTCGCGCGCCTTTTCGAGCTTGGATCCGGGATCGGAACCGGCTACGAGGAAGTCGGTCGTGGACGAGACGCTGGACCGCACCACGCCGCCGTGCTGCTGGATCAGGTCCCGGGCCTGCTGCCGACTCAGGTCAGGGAGGGTTCCGGTGATCACAAAACTCTTCCCCGAAAGGGGCTGGTCGGACGGCGACGAAGCGGCTTCAACCACCTCAAACTGCAAACCGGCCCGCCGAAGCCGGTCAACCAGCTTCCGGTTTTCGGGCAACTGAAAATATGCTCGGACGCTGCGCGCGATTTCGGGGCCAACGCCTTCAATGGTTGCCAGTTCTTCTTCCGAAGCTGACATCAAATTATCCACGGTCGGAAAGTGGCCAACCAGCAGGGTCGCCACCGTTTCGCCGACATGCCGTATACCAAGGCCGAAAAGGACCCGTGCGAAAGGACGCTGACGGCTCTCCGCGATGCTCTCCTTCAGATTGGCCGCCGACTTCTCCTTAAATCCCGGAAGTCGGAGGATCTGTTCCGTCTCGAGGTCGAAAATGTCGGCTGGGCCGGTGACCAGCTTCTCTTCGATCAATTTCTCCAGCGTCTGGGGGCCAAGGCCCTGGATGTCCAGGGCGTTCCGGCTCACGAAGTGCTTCAGCGATTCCAGCCGCCGCGCCGGGCAATTGCTGTTGGTGCAGTAGGCGAAGGCACCGTCGTCGTCACGGACTATTGGAGACGCACACACGGGGCACTTGGCCGGGAAGGCGTAGGGATTCTCGCCGCCGGTGCGTGCGCCGGTTACCGGGCCGACGACCTGGGGGATGACGTCTCCGGCGCGCTTGATGATCACCACGTCCCCTTCGCGGATGTCCTTGCGACGGATGTCGTCTTCGTTATGAAGGGTTGCGGTGCGGATCGTGACTCCGCCAACCGAGACCGGCTCGAGCACAGCGTAGGGATTGAGCGCACCGGTGCGCCCGACGTTGATTCGGATTTCCCGAAGCCTGGTTCGCGCCTCTTCGGCCGGAAACTTGTACGCGATAGCCCACCTGGGCTCGCGGCTCACCGCTCCGAGGGTTTGCTGGTAGTCGGTCCGGTTGACCTTGACGACGACGCCGTCGATCTCGTAGTCGAGGGAATAACGATGTTCCTGCCAGTAAGCGCAATAGGCGAGAACGCTCTCGATGTCGTGGTGCACCTCTGAGTTCCGGGTCGTGGGAAAGCCCCAGCGCCGAACGATTTCGAGTGCGGCCGATTGGCTCTCCGGATTAAATGCAGGATCGCTGACGTGGCCGATCGCGTAAGCAAAGAAGGAAAGGGGCCTGGAGGCGGTCATTTTCGGGTCCAGCTGACGGACTGCTCCGGCTGCCGCATTCCGCGGATTGGCGAAGGGATTCGCGCCGTTTCTGATTCGCTCCTCGTTGGCTTTCCGGAATGCCGAGACCGGGAGGTAGACCTCCCCGCGCACTTCAAGGACCTCGGGAATCTCGTTGGTCCGCAACCGCAGCGGGATTGCCCCGACGGTCCGCAAGTTGGAGGTCACGTTCTCTCCCACCGTCCCGTTGCCGCGGGTTGCTCCCCGCACGAGGCGCCCTTCTTCGTATGTGAGGGCGATAGCGAGTCCGTCGATCTTGTGCTCGGTAACGTAGTCGATCTGGGACGTGTCAAGCAGGTTGGAGACACGCTTCTGAAATGCCCGAAGTTCCTCGGCATCGAATGCATTGCCCAGGCTGAGCATCGGAGAAAAGTGCTCGGCTTTCTCGAAGGCATCGAGAGGCTGCGCTCCGACTCTCTGGGTGGGAGAGTCGGGAGTGACCAGGTCGGGGAAGGCCTCCTCGAGGTCGTGGAGCTCCCGCATCAGGCGGTCGTATTCCTGATCCGGTATAGCTGGGTCGTCGAGGACGTAATACCGGTAGTTGTGACGTTCGATTGTCTCCCGGAGTGCACCGATTCTTGCGGCCGGATCCCGCAGTTCGCTGAAATCCCCCACGAGGCCGAAATATAGCACAGGCAGGGGCACATGCTCGGGCTCTTCCGGCTGGCCGCGACGGTCTGGTATGATTTGGCCACTAATGAATCAGCCGGTGATCCGGAAAATGCTTTTCACGATAACCTTCCCGGAACGGGACGGTCGGGGTGAGCATATTCCACGAGTTAAGTTGTATTCCCTGCTGAGGCGCCAACTGTCGGATCTGGACGTCATTGAGACGATCGATCACCTGTTTCGTTGCCATCGCTGTCTTGAGACCTACCGGTATCTCCGGAAGGATCATCTGAACGTGGGACAGAAGAGTGTAGCGACAGGGGCTAGATGACAATCGATTTCCCCGCATTTCGTTATTTGTCAGAGGGCCGATTCTGGGTTCGAATCTGGCGTGAGGTGAACGATGACGACTGCTGGGGAATGGCGGCGCAACTCAGTTACTACTTTCTGCTTGCGTTCGTCCCGTTTCTGATCTTCTTGAGCGCACTGATCGGGTTTATCCCCTACCTTCCCGACCTGATCGGCCTCATGCTTGTGGATTTTTCCAACTTCCTTCCCGAGGCGTCGGTCCAACTTGTGACCAGGGTGATCGAGAGGGTGATTTACTCCCGCGCCCAGGGAGCCTTGACCTTCGGTCTCGTGGCCGCCCTCTGGTTTGCCTCATCGGCTTTCAACGGCATGATCAGCCTGCTCAACAAGGCGTACCAGGTACGGGAGACGAGGTCTTACTTCGAAACCCGACTCGTGGCCATCCTGGTCACCGTTGTGTTTTCGATTTTCCTGATCGTCGCCGGGGTTCTGCTCTTCTTTGGCGATTGGGCCATCGACACGCTGGTCAAGAATATGTTGTGGAACACGCTCTACACATCCTCTCGCTGGCTCTTGATCCTGCTGTTCCTGAATTTTGGTGTCCAGATCGTTTACCACTTTCTTCCTGCTCATCGGTTTCCCTGGACGTTGCTATCTCCCGGCGGATTTCTGGCCACCACCGGCTGGGTGGTCGGTTCCGCACTTTTTCGATTCTGGGTAAACCGGTTTGCGGACCTGCAGATCCTGTGGGGGTCCCTGAGCGCGCTGATCGCACTGCTGGCCTGGTTCTACATTAGCTCGTTCTTCCTGCTGCTGGGAGGGGAAATCGATTCTGAAATTCACAAGATTCGCGGCGAGACGGCGGAGGCGCCCGGCGAAACTCCGGGGCCCGCAGCGGATTCGACGCTCCCGTCATCGAGCGCGCAAGCGTCTCGCTGAGAGAACCATCCGCACCCGGGGAACCACGATTCGATTTTGCGGGGCCGGAAGAGCGCATATTATACTGCTTCGGACATGAGACAAATCCGTGGTACGACCGTTCTGTTGGTGAGGCGGGGATCACAGGTTGCAATGGCCGCCGACGGCCAGGTCACCCTCGGGGATACCGTCATTAAGCGTACCGCCCGCAAAATACGCCGGCTTCACGATGATCGAATTTTGGCCGGTTTTGCGGGATCCACGGCGGATGCGTTCTCGCTCTTCTCGCGTTTCGAGACGAAGCTGGAGGAATTTCGCGGAAATCTGCGCCGGTCTTCGGTGGAGTTGGCGCGGGAATGGCGAACCGACCGTGCGTTGCGCCACCTCGATGCGGTCTTGATTGTAGCCGACCGCGACAATTCGTTTTTTATCTCTGGAGATGGAGACGTGATTGAACCGGATGACGGACTCATCGCGGTCGGCAGCGGCGGCCCCTATGCGCTTGCCGCGGCACGCGCGTTGATGCGCTTTACCCGGAAACCGGCTCCCGTGATCGCTGAGGAGGCCCTTAAGATCGCGAGCGAGATCTGTGTATTCACGAACTCCAACATCCTTCTTGAAACCCTTTGATACAGCCATGAACACAGCCAAGTCGGAAGAGACACCAGCGACGGCTGGCGGGCTAGACAGCCTCTCACCCCGTCAGATTGTCGAAGAACTGGACAAGTACATCATCGGTCAGAACAAGGCCAAGCGGGCCCTTGCAGTAGCTCTGCGCGACCGGATTCGTCGCCAGAGGCTGCCCGAGGACCTGCTCGACGAAGTCCAGCCCCGAAACATCATCCTGATCGGCCCGACCGGTGTGGGCAAGACCGAGGTGGCGCGCAGACTGGCCCGCCTTTCCAACTCTCCGTTCATCAAGGTAGAAGCGAGCAAGTTCACCGAGGTGGGATATGTCGGGAGAGATGTCGAATCGATCGTCAGAGACCTCGCCGACATCGCCGTGGACATCGTTCGCCAGGAGAAGGTCGGGCAGGTCGAGAAGCTGGCCGAGGAGAACGCCCAGAACCGCCTTCTTGACATTCTCAATCGGCCCCAGAAGCGGCGCCGAAAAACCAAAACCGCGGAAGCACCGGCACCCAAGGTGAAGGAGACCAGGAGGACACGGGCCCGTTTGCTGAAAGAGTTGAGTGAGGGCAAGCTCGATGACCAGGTCGTGGAACTGGAAGTCCAGGAGCGATTTGTCTCCTCGTCGGACTGGTCGTCTGACTACCTGGAAGAAGAATCCGACCTTCCCTTGCGTGACATTCTTTCCGCCTTGGCCGGTTCCCGTACTACCAAGAAGAAGATGCGCGTCGAGGAGGCTTTCGAGTACCTCATTGTTGAAGAAGAGAACAAGCTGATCGACATGGATCAAGTCACCCGCGAAGCGCTCGATCGCCTTGAGACTTCGGGTATCGTGTTCGTGGACGAACTGGACAAGATTGCGGGCCGCGAGTCGAAATTCGGCCCTGAAGTCAGCCGTGAGGGCGTGCAGCGGGACATTCTTCCGATTGTGGAAGGGACTTCGGTGAGCACCCGTCTCGGGATGGTTCGCACTGACCACATCCTTTTCATTGCCGCCGGGGCTTTTCACGTGGCGAGACCGTCTGATCTCATCCCGGAACTGCAGGGACGGTTCCCGATCCGGGTGGAAATGGAACCGCTCACGGAAGAGGACTTCAGGGCGATCCTGAGTCGGCCGAAAAATGCCTTGACCCGCCAATACACGGCCTTAATGGCTACTGAAGGAGTTGAACTGGAGTTCGAAGAGGAGGCCATCGACGAGATCGCTCACCTTGCCTGGGTCGTGAACGAAACCACTGAAAACATTGGGGCACGGAGGCTGCACACCATGATGGAGACCCTTCTGGAAGATGTTTCCTTCGAGGGTCCCGAACTCAAAGATCAGCGTATACGGATCGACCGTGCCTACGTGCGGGAACGGCTCTCTTCGAAGGTCAAGGATCTGGATCTCTCTCGCTACATCCTCTGATGAATTCTCCGCGGTTGTGCCGTTACTTGCTTTTGATGAGCCTGGTGCCGGCCATGGGCTGTGCCAAAGTGGGAGACCCGCTGCCCCCAATCGTGGATACGCCGATGGCTGCTACTGAGTTGGAAGTCGTTCAGCAGGGTGGCAGCGAGCTCTTTCTCCTGATACCACCTCCCCCGAGATCGGTCCGATCCGTCGTCTTCTATCAGAAGTGCGATCCGGCGCCTGACGCGGAATTGGAAGTGATCGACACCAAGGAAGTGGCGACGCTCACGCTGAGCCCGGCCGGGACCCGCCTGATCTACCCGGTCGCAGATCCCCGGTTGGACGAGCCCTGCACCTTTGCCGTGCGCTTCCGAAGTCTGAAGGGGCACCTCTCGGATTTTTCCAATTCGGTGACAACCGAGCCTGGACCCTCCCCTCCGGCGCCGGTGGATCTGAAGGTGGACGTAGAGGAGGATCGACTGGTGGTAACCTGGGATTCCCCGCCTTCCCCGCAAGTTCCCGTGGTGGGCTACCTGGTCGATTTCAGCCAGTTTGTCCCCGATAAACAGCTCGTGAGGCAGGATTTTGAATTCGGGAAGGAATACACCGTGGTCGTGCAGGCCGTGTCCCGCCTGCAGCGCCCCCTGATCATCAGCGGGCCGTCGATTCCGCTGACCTTTGTCCCGAAGGACGTTTTCTCGCCTCCCGTTCCTCAGAGCCTGCAGGCAGTATCCGTGTCGGGCGGAGTTCAATTGATTTGGGATCCCGTCGATAGCAGCGATTTTTCCGGATACCGTGTATATCGCAGGTCCGCGGCGGGTGCTTTTGAACCGCTTACGGAGTCGATCAAGGTGAACCGCTTCTTTGACGAGCATCCGCTGCCCGGAGTCATGAACTATTACGCAGTCAGCGCCCTGGACCGGTCCGGCAACGAAAGCGCAAAATCTCCGGAAGTGTCGGCTCAGGGTGCTCCCTGATCGGTGGTGGATCAGGCATTCGGAAGGAGGCCTTGTGAAGTTGTTCCTGGATACCGCAGATCTCGAAGAAATCCGAGAGGGTCTATCCCTGGGTGTGATCGACGGCATGACAACGAATCCCTCCCTGGTTGCGAAAACCGGCAGGCCGTTTGAATCAGTCGCCCGGGAGATCTGCGAGTTGGTGGACGGGCCCGTCAGCCTCGAAGGAATTGCGACCGCGGCGGACCGGATCGTTGAGGAAGGCCGCCGGCTGGCGGCGATCCATCTCTTTGTGACAGGGTATCTTCGCGCCCTTGGTGCCTTTGCGGTTGAATCTCTCTCAGCAAGTTTCACGCTCTGAATGATTCGCCTCGGGCGCAGGGCTGGCTTGGGACTCCCAGCGGTGCCTGGCCTCACGGCCCCGGGTTGCCGACCCTTCGTTTTACATCCCCGGGGTCCGGGTGCGCCCGTGGGCCCGCACGCGGATTTCTGTTGCCGTTCATTCGGCAGCCCCTTAGAATCGGTCCAGAAACTTATCCCGATGTCCGTCGGACGTCCGTCGGCCGGAGGGATTCAGAGGGAGACGTGGCGAAAATGAACCTGGATGAGCGAGTAAAGCAACTCGGCCCTGCGCAGTTGACGATTCTGGTCCTATTACGGGTAGTCATTGGTTGGCACTTTCTCTATGAAGGAGCCTCCAAACTGCTGAACCCGGATTGGACGTCGGCTCCGTTCCTGGCCGAATCCAAGTGGCTCTTTGCCGGGACGTTCCATCACATCGCCCAGACTCCTTGGCTGCTGGGTCTGGTTGACGGCCTCAACGCCTGGGGCCTCACTCTGATCGGCCTGGGGTTGATACTGGGCACTTTTACCCGCTTCGCTGCTGTCGCCGGCGCTTCCCTCCTCGCGCTCTATTACATTGCCAATCCGCCTTTTATCGGGTTCCAGTCCGGAATGCCCACGGAAGGGAACTACCTCTGGATCGACAAGAACATGATAGAGCTCATGTCACTGGGCGTGGTCGCCCTTCTTCCAACCGGCGGGATCGCCGGGCTCGATGTCTACCTGAAACGCTGGTTTCAGAGGGCGGCTACGGCATTTGCCCGGCCAGAGCCGGTCAGTTCGACTCCACGCCCGCACGAACTGCTGGCAAAGGGCTCGGTCGAGCGCCGGCAGTTGATGAAAGCGCTCGCAACGACTCCGATAATGGGCGGCTTCGTCTTTGCAGTCATGAAGAAACGGGGTTGGGAGAGCTACGAAGAGACCCATCTCCTGGCTTCCGGATCCACCGATGCGGTCTCGAGCGCGACCGTCAAGACGTTTCAGTTCTCGAGCCTCAAAGACCTGACCGAGGAGATGACCTATGGGCAGATCGGCGATCTGAAGCTGAGCCGGATGTTCCTGGGCGGCAACCTGATCGGCGGCTGGGCCCATTCCAGGGATCTGATTTACGTCTCGAAACTGGTCAAGTCCTATCACACGGATGAGAAGGTGTTCGACACCCTCCGGATCGCCGAGATGTGTGGCATCAACACGATTCTGACCAACCCGGCTCTGGCCCGGGTTATCAACGCCTACTGGCGGAAGCGGGACGGCAAGATCCAGTTCATTTCGGACTGTGCCTACGGCCAGGACGTCATGACCGGCATCAGGATGTCGATCGACGGAGGCGCCCACGCCTGCTACGTGCAGGGCGGAATTTCCGACAAGCTCTACGAGGAAGGCAAGATCGATGAGATCGGCCGGGCGGTTGATTTCATTCGTCAGAACAATCTCCCTGCCGGCATCGGCGCGCACAAGTTGGCGACCGTTCAGGCCTGTGTCGAAGCCGGGCTGAAGCCCGATTTTTGGGTGAAGACGATCCATCACTGCAACTACTGGTCGGCCCAGATCGAAGAGGAGCACGACAACATCTGGTGCACCAACCCGGACGAGACGATCCAGTACATGGCTGAGAGGGAGGAACCCTGGATCGGGTTCAAGATCCTCGCAGCCGGGGCCATCGAACCGGAAGTCGGATTCCGATATGCACTCGAGGCAGGGGCCGACTTCATCTGCGTCGGAATGTACGATTTTCAGATCGTCGATGACGTCAATCTGGCCTGCCGGATCATGGCTGAAGATCTCAACCGCAACCGTCCCTGGAGAGCGTGATTAGGGCGTCCTTGCGGGGCTATCCCGAAACCCGAAACCTCAAAACCAACTGTCAACTTTTAATCAGGATTTGACACAGTACAATTCCAGTCTCCGATCTCCGATCTCCGATCTCCGATCTCCGGTCTCCGGTCTCCGGTCTTCAGTCCAGCAGCCGCGTGATTTCTCCGGCGAGGAAGAACGAGCCTGCGACCACAACCGTGGAGCTTCCGTCGAGTGCGGCGCGGTAAGCTTCGGCCGATGAATCGAACGGCACACCGAGCGGGCAGACTTCGAGAAGTTGAGCAGTGCTGGCGGTCCTCGGCGAGTCGATGCGGGTGAGAAAGACCCGATCGAAGAGCGGCACCAGGATGCTGGTTACCGCTCCCAAATCCTTGTCCCTCATCATCCCGAAGACCAGGGTGCGGGGCCGTGCCGTGTATGTGCCGACGTAATCAGCAAGGATGCGGGCGGCACCCGGGTTGTGGCCCCCATCGATCAGGACCGTCGGATTCTCCGATACCCGCCAAAGGACCGCTCTGGACTCTGTTTCCTGGAGCGCTGCCCGCATCGCCTCGGTCCCGATCTCGAAACCCTGGCGACTCAGTTCGCGTGCGGCGTTGATGGCGAGGAAGGCATTTCCTACCTGGGCTCGGCCGCACGCCCCGAGCTGGAACTCGGTGCCGTCAACGCTGAATTTCCAGCGCCCCTTCTGATCCGGTGATTGGACCATGGCGGTCGGATCAGAGAACTGCAGGTCGGCACCGGTCTCCCGGGCAGCCTCGAGCAATGCCGACGTTGCCTCTGGAACCTGAAGGCTGGAAAGAACCGGCTTTCCTTGACGCATTATGCCGGCCTTCTCCCGCGCGATCAGCGTGATAGTGTCGCCCAGGTACTGCTGGTGGTCGAAGTCGATGGCGGTGATGATCGAGAGCATGGGATCAACCACGTTGGTACTGTCCAACCGGCCGCCCATTCCAATTTCGAGAACCGCCAGGTCTATGCCGGCCCGGGCGAAACAGAGAAAACCGGTAGCGGTGACCATCTCGAAAAACGTAGGATGGGGCACCATTTGAAGGTGTCGAACAGCATCGACCACTTCGGAGAAGGAAGCAGCGAATTCCGCTCGCTCGACCTCGGTTCCGTCGATCCGGATTCTCTCGGTCAGGTTGACCAGGTGCGGGGACGTGAACAGGCCGGTGCGGATATGCGCCTTGCGGGCCATGGCATCCAGGTAGCGCGCTACCGATCCCTTGCCGTTCGTCCCCGCTATTAGGACGGACTTGAACCGGTGGTGTGGAGAACCGAGGGCCTCGAGCAAGCGACGGACCGTTTCGAGGCCGAATTTCATGGCGAGGACTTCATTCCCCAGCCGGTTCAGAAATGCCAGGCATTCTTCGTAGTTCAAGTCAGCGCTGCCGCGATGGAAGAGTCATTTTGGACGTAACACTTGCCACGGGTGGATTGAACCGCCAAGGCGCGAAGGTTTCTTTGTTTGAACCCAGGAGAACCTTGGCGGCCTTCGCGACTTTGCGGTGAATCTCCAAGTCTTCAATCGTAGTTCGGGTCAGCCGGGCGTTGTCTCAGGCGAAGCGCATAAAGCGAAAACAGTCGGAGATAAAATCCCGGTGGTCCTGGCGGTGGACGACGGCGTCCAGCATCCCGTGTTCAAGCAGGAATTCGCTGCGCTGGAATCCCTCCGGGAGCTTCTGACGAATCGTCTGTTCGATCACTCGCGGCCCGGCAAAGCCGATCAAGGCCTTGGGCTCGGCAATGTTGAGATCACCGAGCATGGCATAACTCGCGGTGACTCCTCCGGTTGTAGGGTCGGTCAGGATCGAGATGTAGGGAAGACCCTTTTCGTGGTGCTGCGCCAGCGCCGCGCTGATCTTGGCCATCTGCATGAGGGAGAGGAAACTCTCCATCATGCGCGCTCCACCACTGGCCGACACGATGATCAGGGGACGCTTTTCCCGGGTCGCCCGCTCGACGGCGCGGGTGATTTTCTCGCCTACGACCGAACCCATTGATCCGCCGATGAAACGGTACTCCATCGACGCGCAGACGGTCTCGATGCCGTTCAGGGCCCCAACCGCGTTGACCACGGCCTCGTTGCACCCGGTCGAACGGACTGCTGCCGCCAGCCGGTCCTTGTACCCCTTCTTATCAACGAATTCCAGCGGGTCAAGCGACCGAACTTCGGAATCGAATTCTTCGAATTCACCGTCATCGAACAGCATCGCGAGGCGCTGCTTCGCGTTGATCCGGAAATGGTGGGTGCATTTCGGACAGACGAAGTGATTCGATTCCAGGTCTTTCTTCCAGATGATGACTTTGCAGCCGTCACACTTCGTAAACAGCCCCTCAGTACGAACCGTGCGTTCTTCTTCCGCGGGTGACTGAAGCGGCTTCTTTTCCCGCTTGAACCAGCTCATGCGGCATCATGATAGTGGAAATGCGGGTTCCCGGGCAATTGATCGGGGGGACATTGATCAGGGGAGCTGGAGGAATTCTGGACGACGTGGGCTGGAGCGTGAAGCCAGAATCGAGTATCGACAAGTGAGAATGGGGTGCCAGACTCGGAGCCGGGGGTAAGGCGGAGCCGCGCCCCCGGGTGCGCGGTTCAAGTTTCACTTCGCCAATGGTCTCCGGGTGCCGAGCCGTATAATAGTGACCCTCGATGAAAAAGGTCTGGAAATACCTCCTTCTCGTTGTCGTACTTCTGCAGTTTCCGTTTCTGTACCGGATGTGCGGCACCTATCGGCTGGCGGAATTCCGGCGCAACCTGCCCAGCCGGGAGTTGGCTGACCGGCCCTTCAAGGACGTTCGTGGAACGATTCATGTCCACAGTGCCGCCGGTGGCCACAGTCTTGGGACCTACCCCGAACTCATTGAGGCGGCGAAGACTCTGCATTTCGATTACCTCTTCATCACCGAGCATCCGCGCGAGGAGCAGCTGTTCAACCAGATTCAGGACCCCGACCTGGTGATGGTTTACGGGACCGAACAAGTTCGTGAAGACGGATTGCGGGAACTGGTCGGACCCGAAGGCAGGGTACGGATTCAGTTGCTCTACGAAGAGCGGCCGGTCGACCCGGAGGCTACCGGTATTGAGGTATTCAACATCGCGGTCAGTGCCCGGGCGAGCAACAACCTGTTCGGTTGGGGAACGTGGTTGTACCACCGCCTCTTTCACCCCGATCTCTTTTTCTTTCACGCCTGGGAATTCCAGCAGGGGAACTTCGAGCTTTGGGATCGCATGCTGGCGTCGCGGAAGCTTTCCGCGACAGCCGGGAACAACGCTCACCAGAATGTCGGGCTGATCCTCGAGACGGGTACCGGCCAGAAGTTGTTTTCCCTGTTTCTCGATCCCTACGTTCAATCTCTGGGCTTTGTGACAAATCACCTGCAGATCCCTCGTGGTGCCCCTCTCAGCGTTGATACGGTGACGAAGGCCCTGGCTGAAGGGGCGTCCTACATTGCGTTCGAGAAAATCGCTGACCCTACCGGTTTTTCATTCCATGCCGAAAGCGTGGACAGCGCCTACCCGATGGGAGCCAGTGTTCCGCTCGGCTGCCGGTTGGTTTTCCAGAGCCCTTTCCCGGCGCGATTCCGGCTGATTCGTGAGGGACTGAAAGTCGTAGAATTGGAAGGATTGCGTTTTTCCTATCAGGCGGACACACCAGGGGCCTACCGGGTCGAAGTCCGATTTCTGGATCCGCCCCCTCTGCTGGGTGACCGGCCGTGGATCATTTCCAATCCGATCTACGTGTCCCCTTGACCCGGAGGGAGCACAGCCTGAAGAATTGAAGTAGAACCTGGAGCAAAGCATCGAATGAAACAGCAGTCTTTCCTCTTCGAGGAGCGGCGGATCTACGCAGTTTCGGAACTGGTGGGAGGTATTCGCCAGGGCCTCGAACGTGAGTTTCGCGATATCTGGATTCAGGGCGAGATTTCCAACCTGCGGCAACCGGGATCGGGACACCTTTACTTCACACTGAAGGACGACGATGCCCAGATTTCCGCTGTCTGTTTCAGGATGCGGGGAAGATACCTGAAGTTCGAGCCCGAAGACGGCATGGATGTGCTGGCCCGGGGCACGGCTACCGTATATCCTGCTCGAGGCCAGCTCCAGGTCATGGTCGAGCACATGGAGCCCCTCGGTCGGGGGGCGCTTCAGGTGGCGTTTGAGCAGCTCAAGGCAAGACTTCATCAGGAAGGGCTTTTTGACGAACGCCACAAGAAGAAACTTCCGCTTCTCCCCGCCAAGGTCGGGGTAGTGACTTCCTCGACGGGAGCAGCTATCCAGGACATCCTGCGGGTTCTGAAGCGCCGCAACGACCGCGTCAGCGTGCTCATCTACACAGCCCGGGTACAGGGGAAACAGGCGGCTGCCGAGATTGCGGCGGGAATCGACTACCTCAACACCCGTTCGGACCTCGACGTGCTGATCGTGGGCAGGGGAGGAGGCTCTCTGGAAGACCTCTGGCCGTTTAACGAAGAGCCGGTTGCCCGGGCGATCTATCGATCCCGGATACCGGTGATTTCGGCCGTCGGACACGAGATCGACTTCACGATTGCCGATTTTGTCGCTGATCTGCGTGCTCCCACTCCCTCTGCCGCCGCCGAGATCGTCAGCGGGCAGCGCGAGGAATTGGCATCCCGGGTCCGGCACCTGGTGCAGCGAGGTTTTCAGGGCGCACGCTACCAGCTGCAGCGACACCGGCAGAAACTGGACCGGCTGACCCGCAGCCGCGGCTTTGTTGACGCGGAAACCGGAATCCGGTTTTTTCAGCAGCGCCTGGACGAGGCGATGTTGAGGTTGCAGGCTGGACTGGGCCCTCTGATTCAGAATCGCTCGGTCGGGGTGTCCCGGGCACGCCGCGAACTGGGACACCAGATGGCTCTCTTCCTGACCGACAGAAGTCACCGGCTCGGAACCTGTTCTGAGAAACTGAGAGCCTATTCGCCTCTGCTGGTCCTCGAGCGGGGATATGCAATAGTAACTACGCAGGAGGGCGCGGTCGTTCGTGATCCCTCCGACCTGAAATCCAAGGAGCTCATTAATGTCAGAGTCGTTAACGGGCAGTTCCGAGCCCGAAAAGAAGACTGAACTGAAAGATTTCGAGGAAGCCCTGTCCCGTCTCGAAGGTATCGTCAGCCGTCTGGAGTCGGGGGAACTCGCTCTCGAGGAAGCCGTTCGTCTCTTCGAGGAGGGGATGACCTTATCCCGGTTTTGCGGCAAGAAGCTCGACGACGCCCAGCGGCGGGTCGAGATTCTGGTCAAGAATGAAGCGGGCGAACTGTCGGAGGCCCCTTTCAATTCGACCGTTGATGGCGAGGGCGAAAGTGAGTAACCGGACTTCTCAATCCGGATTCGACATCGAAGGCTATCTCTCCGAGCAAAAGGCGCTCGTGGACGAGTGCCTGGCTCGCCTGATCCCTGCCGCCGAGCGCCACCCCAGCCTGATTCACGAGGCCATGCGCTACAGCCTTTTTGCCGGAGGGAAGAGAATTCGTCCGATTCTTGCTCTGGCCACTGCCGAGACGGTGGGCGCCCTGGTGAATCGGGTGATGAAATTCGCCTGTGCCCTGGAGATGATCCACACCTACAGCCTGATTCACGACGACCTCCCGGCGATGGATGATGACGACTACCGTCGAGGTCATCTGACCTGTCACCGGAAATTCGGGGAAGCAATTGCAATCCTGGCCGGGAACGGGCTGATGAATCGTGCTTTCCAGGTCCTGGCGGAGGCGGAAGGAAACGAGGAAGTGGACGCTGAGACTCGTCTGGAGGTAATTGCCCGCCTTTGCCGTGCCATCGGAACCGAGCAGGGGGTGATTGCCGGACAGGTGGTGGACCTGACCACACAAGGCTCTTCGTTTTCCCGGGAGGAGCTCGAATTCATCCACTCCTCGAAAACGGGAGCCCTCATCGCCGCTTCGGTTTCCTGTGCGGGCGTCCTCTGCGGGGTGCGGGGAGACCGTCTCTGGGCCCTCGAACAGTACGGGTTCAAGGTTGGGCTGGCTTTCCAGATCGTCGACGACATTCTGGACATCGTGGCCAGTTCTGAGGAACTGGGAAAGACGCCGGGAAAAGACCGGGCTGATCAGAAAGCGACCTACCCGGCTTTCTTTGGCTTGGCAAAGAGCCGTGAAGAAGTCGATCGTTTGGTTTCGGAGGCGCTCGAGAGCCTTGCCATATTGGGGGGAGCTGCGAGTCCACTGGCGGAGCTGGCCCGCTTCATCGCATCCCGCCGGTTTTGAACTATGGCCCGAAAGAGGCTCGACAATGTCCTGATCCAGCGCCACCTGGCCCGAGACGGGCGCGAAGCGGTGGCTCTCTTGCTTTCCGGGAGAGTAGAGGTTGAGGATTGCCCCGATCCCAAGCCCGGTACGCTGGTAAAGGATGATGTCCGTGTCACGGTCCGCGCCCCAGCCTCTTATGTTTCCCGGGGCGGGCGGAAGCTCGAGCCCGCGCTGCGGCATTTTCGGATCGAGCCTCGGGAGATGAATTGCGTCGATCTTGGTTGCTCGACGGGAGGTTTCACGGACTGCCTCCTAAAGCATGGCGCCCGGCGTGTATTTGCCTTCGATGTCGGGAAGGGGCAGCTCGACTGGGGCTTGAGGAACGACCCTCGTGTCGAGGTGCGAGAAGGGTTCAACGCGCGATTCATCCGACCTTCCGATGTCGACGGCCCGGTTGACCTGATCGTAGCTGATTTGTCCTTTATTTCACTTCGCCTGATCCTCCCCCGGTTACGGGAATTCGCTGGTGCAGACTGCCTTCTCCTGGTCAAGCCCCAGTTCGAAGCGGAACCGGCGGAGGTTGAAAGAGGGGGCCTGATCACCGACCCTGGCCTGAGGGAAGAGATCTTGATGCGGGTGCGCCGGTTCGCCGAGTCGGAAGGATTCGTTTGCCGGGGAACCTTCCTTTCCCCGGTGGCCGGGCAAAAAGGAAACCGGGAGTATTTTCTCTATCTCAATCCGCCGATGGCTGGGAACGGAGAGAGCTGAGATCGTGGAAGACAACGCCCGTTTTCGCCGCTACGGACCCTGGCTGAAGCGCCGCTTCGGGGCGCGCGTGCACAAGGTGTCAGTGGACGGAGGGTTTACCTGTCCGAACCGGGACGGGACCGTGGCCCGGGGGGGCTGCAGCTATTGCAACAACGAGAGTTTTCGGGCCGTCGGCACGGCCCCCCGGAAGCCGATTGAGGAGCAGGTGACGGAGGGGATCCGCTTCCTGGAACGCCGATTTGCCGCGGATCGGTTCCTGGTCTATTGGCAAAACTACACAAACACTCATGCCTCGCCAGAGGTTCTTGAACCGCTTTTCAGGCGGTCCCTTGCCGCCGACTCACGGATCCTGGGCCTTGCCATCGGCACCAGGCCGGACTGCCTTCCCGATGAAACCCTGGCGATGATCCGCCAGGTAGCAGGCGCGAAGTACGTCTGCCTCGAGATCGGACTCGAGTCGATTTTCGACGAAACCCTTCAACGTTTGAACCGGGGGCACGACGTGGCCTGTTACCAGGATGCCGTGGGCCGGGCGAAAGCGTTTGGTTTCGAAATATGCAGCCACTTCATACTGGGCCTCCCGGGTGAGGGGAAGGATGAGTGGATGCAGTACCCGCCGTTTCTCAACCGGCTGGGTGTCGATTTTGTCAAGATCCATCACCTTCACCTGGCAAAGGGGACCCGGTTGGCAGAGGAATATGTCCGAAATTCTTTTCCCCTCTTCACCTTGAGCGGCTGGGTCGAGGTTGTCTGTGATGTCCTCGAGCAGCTGGATCCCCGGATCGTGATTCAGCGCCTTTTCGGATGGACCCCCGAAGCGTTCCAGTTGGCTCCCGTCTGGAATGCAACTGGGGCCGAGATTCACGCGATGATCCATCAGGAACTTGAACGACGGAATTCGTGGCAGGGGAAAGCTCTGGGATTGAGTCAGCCGGACGACTTCTGATCGGGTCGCTCTACTCGAACCGGATCAGGTTGGCGCGCATGTGCCGGCAATGACTCTCCGTCCGGCGCCATTGCACCAGAATCGGACTTTGATATTGTCCGCCGACGATAGGACTTCGCCCGTCGCCGCAATCATTGATCAGCAAACTCACAGACCGTTTCACGCGGAGAAACCGGGAGGCCGGAACCGCCAGAAAACGGTGGACGACCCGCTCAAAGAGTGTCTCGCTCAGCCCGACTGCATCAAAGAACTCGTTCAGGACCTGAACGAAGTCATACTTGGCATAGCCCTTCGCCTTGCTCGGGATGGCCTTGGGATCGGAGATCATGTGGCGTCCGCGATCCGCCATGTAGCGGAACGGGTATCGAAGAACCTCGGCGAGGTCGTTCCTCATCAAGAAGGTCTCATATTCGTTGACGGTCAGGCCCGCATTCATCTCTTCCCGGTCGAGAAAAATGTCGATCCGGCCCCTCGTGATACCTTCGGCCCGAATGTGCGCGTCGAGTGCCTCGAAGAAACCTAACTGCCGGTTCTTCAGGTTGACCGAGTCAACCGGGTGGCGTGAGACGGGGATCTCGAAGCGGACGTGGCCGGCGGATTCCTCTCGACTGAACCCGATAATTGTAGTCTGCCGGACGCGGGGAACGGAACCGTTGACACCGTCGAGGTCGATGAAGAAGACTGGGACTCCCGGATCATTCCGATAGGTGACACAGTTGCTCAATCCCGACCCGATGAAGGTAAGGTGGGCGTCGGCATTGCGCGGTTCGCCCTTCTTCTGTTCCTCGGTGAGTTCTTCGCGGTGCTCCAGGTCGTCGTGGCGGTATCCAGCTCCTTCGGGAAACAGCGTCTGAAATGACTCCAGAAATGCCTGAACGTTGGCGGAGTCATGTTTGAGCCGGGCGCAGATGCGAGGATCCAGGTATCCGGCGGTCGTGTGATAAGAGTAGTAGAGCGCCTTCGGATATGCGGACAGAGAATCCCCAAGCCGGCGGGAAATGTTGATCACGTCCAGCCGCGACTGAGGTTGCAGTTCCAGAGTCTGCTCGGAAGCCGGTGGCGTCATCGTTTTCGGAAGTCTAAGCGGAACCCGCTCAATTGTCAAAGGCCCATCGATGGACGGCCCTCCGTCACAAAACCGTGACAGGGCTCTTGTGTGGTAGTCTCCCGTGTCATGCTGACCCCGCCCACAATTCTGGTTGCCTGCGCATTGAAAAAGGAGACCCGCGGTCTCCGGGACAGGATCGGCGGCCAAATCCAGCTGTTGACCACGGGACTTGGCACCGACCGGACGTTGCGGACGCTGGAGGAGGTGTTCGAACGACGGAAACCAGACCTCCTGATTTTCACCGGGATGGCGGGTCAACTCGACCCGGCCCTGAATTTGGGAGACTTCGTGTTCCCGCGAGCCTGGCGTTTCGAGGAAGGCCGTGAGTATGTTGTTCCCGAGGACCTTGCCGGGAAACTCCTCGACACCGGCTGGACGATCGAAGGGACCGGGGTCACCGTGCGGAGGCCGGTCGTGAAAGCGGATCAAAGACTGCGGCTCTTCGAGCGTACCGGTGCCCGGATCTGTGACATGGAAAGCGCCGCTGCGATGATGATCAGTGAAAGCTACCAGGTTCCCTGTTTGGCTCCCAAGGTGGTCTCGGATACCGCCGATTCGGGGATGCTGGCTTTCCTGCGCCAGTTCAACCGGAATCTCGGGGCGCTTTCGGAAAGAATCGCCCGGCTCGTTGAACAGGTGCTTACATCCAGCTGAACTTGACTCCTCCGATGCCTGCTCTCACCCGGATTTTCAATAGCTTATCCACTCGATCCCGGTTGTCGCTGTAGTAGGTGTCACCTTCCTTGGTGAATCCATCGGGCACAGTCAGGTCCGAGAAGAAACCCTGGTTGACGCGAATTTCGAAACCCATGTCCCGGGGAAGTTGAACGTCGATCTCTCCAACGCCGACCTCGATCTCGACTTCACCTACCTTCGACCAGTCTCCCGATAAATCAAGGTCGGACTCGCCGACTCCTCCGCGGAGCCGAAACTCGTCGAACCCGAAGTTGCCGAGACCGGTCAGGGAAAATTCCCCGACACCGCTGGAAATCTCGACCAGCTTGCAATCGGAACGGTTCGGTTCGAGCATGTGCAACCGGGTCTCTCCGACTCCGCTCTGAATCTCAACCCGGGCCACGTGCATTCCACTCAAGTCAACGGTACTCGAACCTACCCCGGCATTGAGTTGCAGATCGAGAGGCACTTCCGGGTTGAGCCGCAGCCGGATGGAGTTGTTCTCGGCGCTGCCAAAGGAGTGGGACTCCCCTTCAAGCGAGACGGAAAGATCGGCTCGGCCACCGTCTTGTCGTTCAAAAGAGACGTCCGGTTTGAATGCCAGGTCGTTGTAATGGAATTCGGCCTCGTAGATCTTGTCCGGGCTTCCAGGTTCAACCTGGAGTTCACCGACTTTCAGGCTGACTCGCGCCGCCAACTCTGTCTCGGTCCCACGGGGCTCTTCCCTTGCGGTGTCGACGTAGTTCGCGTCGCCGACCCAGTTCTCGATGGGAAAGACGCAGGCCGAGGTCGAACAGAATAGTAGAACCGCTGCAAGCTGTAATCTCATAACCTAACCTCGCTTCACTATCTGAATACGGGAATAGGTGGTCTGAAGTTCAACCGCGGGGCCTCCCGTTCCGACCGAAGCCTCCAGGACGGCAGTGCCCCCCTCAGGAGCCTCCGGAGTCGGGTTGAAATCGGAATTGATTTGACCGCCGACCGATTGGGCCGACAGTCGGAAAGCTACCGTTTCAGGCAGTGAAAGGACGATTGCGCCGTTCCGGTTGCTGATCTTCACCGGACCTGCCAGGTTTTCGTTCGTGCCCAGGTTGACTTCTCCATATTCGTTCTGAATTGTCACAGGCCCTTCGAAACCCTCGATTGAAACCCGGCGCAGCGATGTTTCGATCCCGATCTTCCCGCGGACGTCCTTGAGTGCGATCTGCGACCCGCGCCCCTGAATCTTTATGCCGTCACCAAGATCTCGTGCGGTCACTTCCGAGTGGACCACCTTGAGATCCACTTCGCCGAGAGTTCGTTTCAGATCGACTTTGGAGTAGGAAGTCTCAATGAGGAGGTTCCCGTCGATTTGATCCAGCTTGACGTCCCTGTGCGAGTTCTGGATCGCAACGGTCTGGTGGGCCCGGGATATTGACACCTTGGAGCCGGTCCCGTCGATTTCAACGGGACCGGCCAGGTCGGCCAGGTTGATTGAGCCGAAATGATTCGTCACTGTCAGTTTCCCGCCGATTTCCTGAGCTCTAATCTCATCGTAGTCGGTGCGGGCATCCACTGAGCCGCTAATCTCGTTCAGGCGAACCGGGGCGCGACGGTTTTGAGCCGTTACGTCCCCTTCCACCTTTTGAACCGATATTTCCTGGTATCGGGTCTCCAGGCGAAGGTCTCCCCGGATATCCTCGACATCGATCCGACCGTAGGAGTTGGTCACCTTACAGGGAGCCTCTCGACCCGTGATCTTCACGTCTCCAAAACTGTTCTCGATCACGACAGGCAGCGAAGCCGGCACCGTAATTCGAAAGTGAGTCGAGAGGTTTTTCCCTTTCTGTCCGAGTTCTTCCCGGTTGGTACCCACCAGGAAATAGCCCTCCTCGGTGCGGGTTGTGATCCGAATGGCGGATGCCGTCTCTTCAGCTTCGGCCCGGGTATCCGCCCTGACCGTCTTGGTCAACTTGATTGCAACATCGTTGGAGTCGCCGCGGGAGACCTCGATGTCCCCGTAAAGGTTGTGGACGCGAAGCTCGGCAGCATTTTCCAAAGGAGCGGTCTGATCGGCGGCAAATTCGAATTTGTTCTTCTCCAACTCGGCCGGTATGGGAAGAGAGAGTTCGCCCCACGTGAGTTCCTCGAAGGGGGGGAAGTGGGCCTTGGAGAGCCGGTTGGCGGCAATCCCGAAGACGATAACGAAGACAATCCCGAAGATCTCGGCCGGCCGGACCCGCAGTCCTCCCTTGAACCGGTAGTAGTCCAGGATCTTTCCGAGCCCGAAGAGGATGATGATTACGGGCCAGTAGAGTCCGACGAAGACCAGCGTATCGAGGACTCCGAATATGTCGAGCAGCAGCACTGCACCGAGAGAGAACCAGAACAGTCCGCTCAGCAGGCTGGCCGATGCCGGCGACTGCAGGGTTCTCTCTTCCGGCCAGGTCACGTATCGCCAGAGCTTGATCCCGCCGCCCAGGATGAAGAGAACCGGAAACATCGTCTTGGTAACGAGCCACCAGTCAATTCTGAATGCGGTCAGGTTCACTGCCAGAAACAGGCCGCCGGCAACTACCAGGAGCAGCCCTGCGATCAAGCTTTTCGTTTTCCTTGCCGACATCGACCTGTCCTCCTCTCGTGACTCCGGTTCTTCACACTACAATCTGTCGTCAGAACTGCTTGCCGGTCCTGAACTTGGCGGCGCAGGTTTGCGGTCGCCGTTTTGCCGCACGTAGGAATAGATCAGGTGCCCGCCGATGAAAACCAGGATCAGGGGCCAGAATTCGATGATCGACCGAATCCGGATTGCCCCGAGGTTGTCGAGCAGGAAGATCACACCCATGAGGATGAGGATCCCGCCCCAAAGGGGAAAATTCATGGTTTCGCTTCCGGTCTCCGGAGAGCCACCTCTCCGACTGATTACCTCTGCCGATCGGTAGGCATCGATAATGGTGAAGACGTAAAAGGAGAAGGCAGCCAGGCCGAATATTCCGACGCTCTCCGAGATGATCGCCAGACCGGCAAAGACCGCGAAGTGAACGACGGCTTTCGTGTACTCCCGGTTGTACACTGAACCGATTCCGGGTACCAGCGCACAGAGGGCGGCACGAACCGACCGGTTCTCCGCATAGGAATAGGATCCCGTCTGTTGCGACTGCTGCGGCGGAGGTGGTTGGGCAGTTTGTTGGGAACGTTGCTCTTCATTCATGGTTGGCTTCCCCTCTTGCTTTGGTATCGTGGGCTCCATCGCTCTTTGCCGGATCTTTCGACGGTTCTACCCCGGGAGGTTGATCCTGCGGTTCCGCATCTGGCTGTTGGAGTGATTCCTCGTAGCTTTCAAAAAGGATCGTGACGAGGTGATAATCCAGGCGCCCGATCATGTCCTCTTTCAGGAGGCGCAATTCTTCGCGCGCCCGGCTCTTAAGGTCGTTGAACTCTCGCCAGGTCTTGTAGATTTCGCCACCGAATTCATCGGCCCGGGCCATCATGGCACTCGGGCTGAAGCGGGAATAGCTCGAGGCCGAGAAGCCCGGCCCCATGACGTTGGCGGCGAACGATATGAACGCAAAAATCATCAACGTCGCAAAGGCATAGCGCTGAGTCAGGAAAGGCTGAATCGCGGGCATGACGACGCCGTACCAGAATGAGAGTTTTTCGGGCTTCCCGGTCGTCCGAACGAGAATCCGCTCGATCAACTCTTCACGGACAGACACTTCCGGGAATCGGCTCAATTCGCTTCTCAGACTTGCAACATCCCGAAAGAGGGCGGAGCAGGCTGAGCAGTCCTGTCGGTGCTGATCCATGGCGGAACGGACTCGACTGTCGAGTGTTCCGTCCATGTAGTCCGACAGGAGTGTTTCGAATCGGGCGCAGTTCATGATGCCTGTTCGCTCCTCGCCTGTTTCAATACCTTTGCCAGTTCGATTCTGCCCCGGTTGATTCGCGACTTAACCGTGCCCTCGGGAATGCCGAGCATGTCGGCGATCTCCAGGTAGGCAAAACCCTCGATGTCGCGCAGGATGACCGCTTCCTTTAGTTCAGGGGAGAGTCTCTCGAGTCCGGCTTGGAGAAAGCGGGCTTTTTCACCCTGCGCCACGCTCTCGAAGGGACTCGCGCTCCGGCTTTGGTCCCCGAAATCGAGCACTTCGAGTTCCTCACTTCCGGCCACGTTCTTCTCTTTCTTGTGGGCCCGGTAGTGATCAATGATCAGGTTTCGCCCCACCCGCATGACCCAATTCTGAAGCGAACCGGACTCGGGTCGAAAACTGGGAAGGTTCTGAAAAACCTTGAGGAAGATGTCCTGGGTCAGTTCTTCAGCAACAGAGTAATTTCCGGTGTATCGGTATGCCATGTTCAGCAGCCTTCCGCTGTAAGATCTCAGAAGACCATCCCACGCTCGGGAGTCTCCATCGACGCAACGTTGAACTAGCTTGGCATCTGGGTGCTGCAATCTGCTTCTTCCTCACTAGTTAATCGTTCCGTCGTAAACAATGAACGGAAACTGATTGCGAAAAGTTCGAGGCAGTGAGTCCATCTGCCATGGCGGCCGACTCCGACGTTCTGTCCAAACCTCATTCTATGGTATGAACTACATGGAAATTAGAGAAGCCCCGGTATTTGTTTCGTCGCTGATTGCGGCCTGGAGTTGAAATGCGGTGTCCCTTCTGTGAACACGACGAAGATCGGGTTGTAGACTCGCGAGAGAGCCGGGATGGGCTTTCCGTGAGGCGCCGCCGCGAGTGCGTGAAGTGCGGGCGGCGATTTACAACCTATGAACACATCGACGAAATCCCGTTCATGGTCGTCAAGAAGGGAGGGCAGCGGGAGCCCTTCGATCGAAACAAGCTGCTCCGTGGAATTATGAAAGCGTGTGAAAAGCGGCCGGTCTCTCCTAGGCAACTGGAAGACCTGGTTGACAGCATTGAACGATCGGCCCAGGATTCTCCCAGTCGCGAGATCACTTCGATGCGGGTCGGCGAACTGGTGATGGAGCGCCTGCGCCAGACCGACAAGGTCGCCTATGTCCGCTTTGCATCGGTCTATCTCGACTTCAAAAGTGTGCATGAATTCATGCAGGAGATCAGTCAACTGGTCAAGACCACCTGACTATGAGTTGTGAATTCAAACGCATCGCGTTCATCCGACGCCTGGAGCGATCTTCTCCACCCGGCCTGTTGCGGGATATCGGGGATGACTGTGCCGTTTTCGACCCCGGGTCACTCCACCGCCTGCTGGTGACGACCGACCTGCTGGTGGAACAGGTTCACTTCGATCGCAGTTGGATCGGGCCCCGGCTCCTCGGGCGAAAGGCCTGCGTCGTGAACGTCAGCGACCTCGCTGCGATGGGCGCCCGGCCAATTGCCTGCCAGTTGGCGATGGCTGTTCCGCCGGATCTGGCAGAGAGCGAGTTCGAGGAAATGGTGGGCGGTTTCGTGGATACCGCCGAGGAGTACGGAATGTCGCTCGTCGGTGGGGACCTCTCCTCGTCGTCCATTCTGACATTGTCGGTGACGGCGATGGGCGGGGTCGATTCGGGAGAACCCGTCTTACGCTCCGGCGCCCGCTCCGGCGATCTGCTCTATGTCGCCGGCCGGCTGGGCTACTCCCGTTTGGGAATGCAGTATCTGAAGGAGCACGTCGATCGGGGATTTGAGCGCGTTGGGGACCGGCGCGATCTACGGGAGATATTGGGACGCGAGGCGGCCTTTGAGTGGGTGGCTGGCCACCTGTTTCCGGACGCGTTGGTGGACGAAGGGCGGTTCCTTCAGGAAACCGGATTGGCAACCAGCATGATCGACGTAAGCGACGGCCTCGCCTCGGATGTGCTGCACCTCCTGGAAGAAAGTGGGGTGGCCGCGGAGCTGATGGTTGAAGCGATCCCTCTCCCGCACGGTGTCGCCGGCGACTTGGCGCTCGAGCATGCGCTCGATGGCGGGGAGGACTACGCCCTGGCGTTCACCATCGATCCCGCCCGGGTACAGGAGTTCGAGACTGGCTGGAGGCCGGAGTGGCCGGTGCCGAAACGAATAGGAACGATTATAGAGGGAATCCCACAACTTGCGCTTCGACGTGAGGGGCGATGCGAGACTCTCGAAGCCAAAGGATTTGACCACTTCAAGTGAACTGGATTCGTGGGGTTGTTTCGGCGCTGGCACAGGTCCCGGATACACCGGAACGGACGGCCCTGGCTTTTGCCCTCGGCGTGCTTCTCGGTTTCTCTCCTCTGTTGGGCCTGCACACTGTCCTCGGCGTGTCCCTGGCTCTCCTGTTCCGGCTCAACCGGGCCGCGATTCTGATCGGAGTCTGGGTGAACGCTCCGTGGGTAGCCGTGCCCTATTACACTTTCGCGACCTGGGTGGGGATTCACCTCATGGGGATGGAGAATGCACTGTCCCTGCCCGAGGTCGGCTTCCTGGAGTTATTCTCCCGCCAGTTCTGGCTTTGGCTTGCCGGCCAGTGGCGGCTGCTGATCCCCGCGTTTACTGGATCCCTGGCCCTTTCGTTCATTCTGGCAGTTCTGGCTTATCCATTTGCGCTCTGGTTCATTAAGCGGTTTCGGGCGATCCGCCGCGGGGAATGACAGGGTGGCGCAAGTGGAACTCGAAGCCGGGCATTCGATAAGATAGCCCTTCACTTGAATGAATCGTAAACTCCAGTTGGTCCGGGCGACCGTTGTCATCGTTGTTCTCCTGCCTGTTCTCTTTGGCCAGGGCGCTGCCCTGTTCGGACAGGCGGCTCAAACACGCTCGCGGATTGTCCTCTCCAGGGTGAAGTTGAGGATCTTCTCAACATCGAACTGCGGACCGATATCCGGGTCTTCACTGTAATGGCTGCGGCGACCGTGGCGGGTTTTGGCCGAGGCCATGAAGAACAGCTCGACATGGAAATCGTCTCCCGGCTGCGGGAGGACCTGAGGAACCTGGACCCGAGCCTCAAAGGTCGCCTCCGGGTCATGTTTGCGGCCCATTCATTGGGATCCGACGAGGCTCAGCACACCGCCTACACGTCGCTTGCCCTGCTTCTGACCGGTCCCCCTGATTTTCGGTTGATGGACAATGCGCCCGAGATTCCGCTTGACGTCAAGCGGATTCTTGGCTTCGAGGAACTCCTTCCCGAGTTCTACCGCAAAGCCGGGATTGAGATGTTGTGGGAGAAATACCGGCCCGATTACAGCAGGGAACTGGAAGGCTACGGCCCTATCGTGAAAAGGGTCATGCGAGCGACGCTCCAATACTTCCGAATTCCGGCTCGCGTCGTCCTGGACCGTTCGATCGTGATCATGCCGGACCTGTTCGGCTTCAGGAACGTGGTGCATGCCCGCAACCTGGAACGGGTCTATTACATCGTTGTTGGTCCTGCAGGCGACCACGAAGGGAACGCAGTCGAACTGCAGCACGAATACCTTCATTTCCTGCTCGACCCGCTCGTCGAGAAGCAGGGCGGCCAGGCCTTGAAGCTTCGTTCTCTGCTCGCTCTTTCTGAGCAGCAGCCGAACCTGGCAAAGGATTTCCATGGCCGGTTCCTGTTGATTCTGACTGAGTCCCTCGTCGAGGCGGTGCTCCACCGGCTTCATCCTCCCGACGACTGGGACCGCGAGAATGTGAGCCTGTTCAGAAGGGGGCTGATTTTTACCCCTTACTTCCTGAGGGCGCTCCAGAAGTACGAGGCCTTGCCGAACGTCACTTTCCCGGCCTTTCTGGCGGACTCTCTGGGCGCGATTTCGGAGGACGAAATCAACCAGGACGCCGCCACGATCCTCGCTTTGGAGAAAAAGCTGAATGCGGCTGACCAGGCGGACGAGACAAAACGGCAGGCGGAACTGGTTGAACGGCAGCAAGCCGTGGATGAAGCGAACCGGAAAATCAGGCTTTTCCGGGAGGCCAGCGAGTTCATGAGCGGCCGTCAGTGGGATCAGGCCGAGAGTCGATTGAACGAACTGCTCGACGTTGCGCCTGATAACGGCGATGCGCTGTTCTACCTCGGGCAGATTGCCGCCCAGAAGCAGGAGCATGAGGCGGCTATGGACTATTACCGGAAGGCGGAGGTATCGTCAGGTGCCCAGCCTTGGGTGAAAGCCTGGTGTTCGGTCAGAATCGGCCGCTACCTGGCACACGAAGGGAAATTCGTGGAAGCTCGCCGCAGGTTCGAGCAGGTGATTGAAGCCGGCGAAGATTTCAATGGAGCGCGCCGGGCCGCGCAGGAGTCTGTCAAAGTCCTGCCTCCCCCGGAGCGCTGACACTTAGGAGGTTTACAGATGTCGAAGTGGAAAGCCTGCGCGACCGGAGTTGCGCTTTGCCTGAGTCTTTCGGGTGTGGCCCTGAGTCAACAACAGAGCGAGCCTCAGCCGCGTGTATGGGCCGAAGCCAATCCGAAGAAAGCGAGTCCCGCTGCGGACTCTAGCGTGGCGGGAAGCCCCAGCACTCAGGCGGAGGCTGATGCCTGGAAACTAGTCGAAAGTGCCCCGTCGTCGGCAGAGCAGGCGAACCTGGCCAGTCAGTTCCTGGAGCAGTACCCGCAGAGTGGACTGGTTCCGAGGGCACATTACCTGATCGCTCAGAATGACTTCCAGACCGGCAATACTGCGAGTTTCATCGATCACGCCGAGAAGGCGGTCGCCGAGTTGCCGGGTGTCGCCGACCTCCTGAGCGAACTGGCTTTTGTTTATGCCGAGGGCAAGAAGCCTGACCTGGCCATCAAGCGGGCGAATGAGGCAATTCAGCGGATTGAGGCCATGGAAAGGCCTGACCCGGAGATGGCATCCAGTTGGGTCTTGCAGGTGTACCACGTGCGGGCCGAGGCCTATTACGCCCTCGGGCGCGCTTACCTCAGTAAAATCAACTCTGGAAATGGGCCCAACCCGGATGCCAACCTTTCTCGGTCCATCAATTATCTGGAGGCCGCACTTCGAAACAATCCGCGCCACGACTACGCCGCCTTGCGTCTCGCCTTTGCGCAGCGCAAAATAGGGAATGTCGGCCCGATGTTGATGGCTTACGGCCGCGCGGTCGCGATTCAGGGAATCGCCGCCCAGGCGGCGCGACAGCAGTTGGAGGAAGTGCTCGGCATCATCAAGTCAAAGATGCCGGACTCCGAGTGGGCTGCCAAGTCGTTTGACGAGATCGTTTCCGAAGCGGGAGCCCGGATGGAGCAGGAACTGACGGCTCTTGGTCAGCAACAGGCCCGGGAGATTCAGGCCACGCAGGCTTCGGCGACGACAAATACCGTTGCGACACCGGCGGCTGTACCAAATCCGCAGCGCTGATCCGGTCAGTCAGGTTCTGGGGAGACAGAGGGTGTGGCGAAAGGCGATCTCCTTCATACGGAGCATTCGATCCGAGACGGCGGTCGATCAACTCGACGATTCGCGGCACATTCTCTCCGAGGAGCGGATCGAGGAACTTCAGGCCCTTGAGGGAGCGATCGGTTACCAGTTCAAGAATCACCGACTTCTCGACCGCGCTCTGACACACAAGTCGTACGCATACGAACAGCAGGGAGAGGAGTCCTCTCGCGTCGATGACTACGAATCACTCGAGTTCCTGGGCGACGCAATCCTCGGATTCATCATTGCCGAGTTCCTCTTCCTGACTTACAGCGAAATGACGGAGGGGGCCCTGACCAAGTTGCGTGCCCACCTCGTCTCGACTCGGCAACTCTCCGCGCTGTCCCGCCGAATCAATCTGGGTCGGTTCGTCCGATTCAGCCGAGGTGAGGCGAAAACGGGAGGTGGGCAGAAGAGGGCAATCCTTGCCGACGTTTTCGAGAGCCTGGTTGCAGCCGTTTATCTGGACGGCGGGCTCCGTGTGACCCGGGATTTTGTGCTCGCTGAATTTCGGGATAAGCTCGCCGAGATCGCCCGGGGGGAAGTTCTCCTGAGAGATCACAAGTCCACTCTGCAGGAGACCTTTCACCGAATGCACTGGGCGACTCCCCGGTACCGGGTGGTCGCGGAGAGAGGCCCGGAGCACCGGAAAGAATTCCTGGTTTCGGTTCTGCACGCCGGGGAAGAAATTGCCCAGGGAAAGGGGCGTTCCAAGAAGGAAGCTGAACAGCAGGCGGCCGAGGCTGCGCTGACGCGGCTAGCTGCGGCCGACGAAAGTCCAGAAGATCGTGACGGTCAGAACGTCGTAGGCGGCGTGAGCCAGGATGGGGGCCGTGAGACTGCGCCTCCAGAGGTAAAGCAGGCCAAATAGTAGTCCCAGGAGACCTGCGCCGATCGCGTTGTCGATGCCCTGCACCATGTGTCCATAGCCAAAGAAAACGCTCCAGATCACCAGTCCGGGCACTGCGCCGCCCAGGTTCTCCTGGAAGCGATTCAGCACGAACGCTCTCTGAATCTCCTCCTTGAACCCTCCCACGTAGATGCTGCTGATGATCATCAGCAACAGGTCGCCGGGGCTGCGGATCAGGCCCAGGAGCGGGTTGTCCTGGGTTGCGTACTCCGGCAGCAGCGTCCGAAATGAAGCACTGACCAGGAACACCGTCGTGAAAAGGGCGGGAACGAACAGCAGTCCGGCCAGACTCTCTCGCAGCGGAGAGCCAAATCTCCACCCCAGATCGCGCAGGGTTTGCCCTCTCAGTTTGAGCAACCCGAGAATTACCAGCAGCGTAACCGAGGCTTCTGTCAGCAGGAGACTGACGAGGTACCCAAGGTTGCGAAGGATTTGCTCGGGAGAAATTCCGGCCACGGAGAATGCCATGGGAACGAGCAGTGACCCGAAAAGGGCTACCAAAAGAACCTCGATGGCATTCCCAATTCGGTGCGCGAGTGCGATCTTTCCTGACAAAAGTTGCGACTCTTGGCTCTCAAAATCATCCATTACAGGCGATTGTATTGGGTTGGGGTCCGTCTGAGAAACCCGTTCGGACTTGCGGAGTCACTTCAGGCAGGAGTTGGAAATTCGCTGGTTACCGATCCGAGGATGCAATGGTATACTCGCGAAGTCACGGAAGTGACTGTACTCTTGCGAGTTTGCAGAACTTGCCTTACATTTGCTGTTGAGAGAAACAGCGGATACTATTGGTAGCTTGGAGAGAGTGCTGTAATATCTTTTTTTGGTGCGCGAAAACTTTGATAGGGAATTTTTGTATTTCAGGCATACGCGCAGAGACGTTACTCAGGAGGTAGAGCTATGCTTCGGCCTAAACACTTTTTATTGATCCTGACGGTGGTCGCCGTCCTGGCGGGCCTTGCGGTCGCCCAGGACAAGGAAAAGATCAAGTTGCTGACGCCGACTCATCGCGGCAGCACTGGACTTTTTAATCTTTCGGTAGCGGACACCTTCCGACAGGGGGAGTTCGCCATATCGGTGAATGCTCACAAGTTCAACCGTGATCCGGGTCAGATTGACTACACGATCTTTCCGGTCTCCTTCACCGTGGGACTCACAGACCGCATTGAGCTGTTCGGGTCTATGGAGGCCTATAAGCGTGTCAACGCTGACGACATTGTGGTCAACAAGATTCTGCCTCGTGGCGCCTTGGTGCCGGCGGTCTTGAATAACAATCAACCGGGCGGCGTGGTTGGCTTTTATAACGAGTCGCCGTACATGGACGTAGGGTTCGGCGACGGCTCAGGAGATCTCTGGGCCGGCGTGAAATTCAACCTCCTTTCGGAACGCCACGGCGGGCCGGTTGGCCTGGCGGTTCAGCCGATTGTTAAATTCCACGTGACCAACGACCGTCAGCACCTGCTTCGCGGATTGACCTCGGGCGCGACGGACGGTGGGTTTGACATGATCCTGTCCAAGAACATTGCCGGAGGGGGAACAGTCACCTTCAACGGTGGCCTCCTCTTTGCCGGAGACCGTGCCGGAATCGACCGGCAGGACAGCTTTAACTGGGGCGGCGGTTTCGAAACACCGCTCGGTACCCAGTCCGTCCACCTGATCGGTGAAGTTCTGGGCCGCATGTTCTATGGCTCCAGCGACACCAGCCCCTACGTTAATTCCGACGATCCGATCGATGCTTACGCCGGACTTCGGGTGTTCCCCTCGAAGTGGATGTCTCTTACCGGCGCGGCCAACTACCACTTCACCGGGACGAGCGTTCCCGGCGTGGTTGATGCCAACTGCACCGGTTTCTACGTGCAGGCTGCCCTGAAGCGGACCATCAACAAGCCGCCGACGGCGGAGTGCAGTTCCAGCGCCACAACGGTCACGGAAGGCGAGAAAGCCACCGTCAGCGCCAGGATCTCCGACCCGGACGACGACAACTTGTCGGTCAACTGGAAGACAAGCGGCGGATCCCTGAGCCAGGGTGACAACTCGGCCACTCTCGACACGACCGGGCTTGATCCTGGCCGCTACAGCGTGATGCTCGAGGTCAGCGACGGCGACAACGTTGCCAGTTGTTCTTCCGACATTACTGTCGAGAAGCGGAAGATGGCTCCGACGATCAGCTGTACCCCGGGTACCGAGAGTGTGACTATGGGCCAGTCGACCACGCTGCGGGCATCGGCTTCCGATCCCAATGGTGACGCTCTGACCTACTCCTGGACCGTGGATGGACAGTCGGTTTCCAACAACAGCGCCGAGTTCGTGTTTGGAACCGCCGGGAAGACCGAGGGCCGCAAGAACGTCCGGGTCACGGTTACCGACACCGACAACATGAGCGCCAGTTGCGAATTCAACGTCACCGTGAATCTGCGACCGAACAACAATCCGAGTTGCTCGCTCAACCTGAGCTCGACGAATGTGTTCGCCGGTGAAACGGTCACTGCTTCAGGTCAGGCGACTGATCCGGACAATGATCCCATCAGCTACGGCTGGGAGGTTGACGGCAGGTCCCGTTCCGAGAGCGGATCTTCTCTCGCCATCAACACCGGCGGCATGTCCGGTGGTTCGCACAGCGTCACTCTGACCGCTAAGGACGATCGCGGTGGCAGTTGCACCAGCACCAAGTCCTTCGCAGTGGTCGAAAAGGTCATCATCCCGATGACCGGCTCGCGGCCCGACAACAAGGCCAAGGCCCAGTTGGATGAGATCGCACTCAAGATGCAGCAGAATCCTCAGCTTCGTGCGCGGCTCACCGGCTACACCGATGACCAGGGTAGCGAATCGGCCAATGAGACGGTCGGAATGAAGCGGGCCGAAGCGGTCAAGGATTACCTCGTCAAGCAGCACAAGATCGATGCCAACCGCATCGAGACCAAGAGTGCCGGCGAGAGCAATCCGATTGCCGACAACTCGACTGATGAGGGTCGGAAGCAGAACCGCAGAGTGGAAGTGGAACTCTTCGTTCCCTAGCTCCCTTAAGGATGTCGGGCGGGAGACCCGCCCGACATCCAGATCTGCTAAGATTTGGGCGGTGGCCATGGGTCACCGCCCTTTTTATATGATCAAAACGAAACTGCTTCCCCTTCTTGTCGTGTGGGTATTGGCCGGGGCCGCTTGGCTCCAGGCGGAACCCGATTTGATCCCCCTCGGACCGTTCGGTGGTGATGTCAGATCACTGACCGGTCACCCGGAAAACCCGGACCGGGTCTTCCTGGGTACCGCCGACGGGCAGATCTATGTTTCCGATAATTGGGGGGGCGCGTGGAAGAAGCTTTCGCCGGGGATCGAGCGGCGGGAGCTGGTTGTGGACAGCGTGGTCATCAATCCGGCCAACCCGGCCGAAATGTGGGTCGGCGGCTGGGAATTAAAGAGCGACCAGGGGGGGCTGTATCACTCGGAAGATTCCGGGAAGACTTGGCATCACGTGGACCTGGGGATGTTCGAAAGCAGCATCCGCGCGGTTGCCCTGGCTCCCACCGACCCCCGGATCGTTGCTGTCGGGATCACCGAGGGAGTTCTGCTCAGTCGGGACGGCGGCCGAAAATGGGAGCGCATTACCAGGGGCTACCGGAGCCTTTACAACGTTCACTCGCTGGCGTTCGACCCGCGTGATGCCTCAACGCTCTACGTGGGTACGTGGAGGTTGGCCTGGAAGACCGAAAACCTCGGGGAGAAGTGGACGCCGATCCACGACGGCATGTTCTGGGACAGCGACCTGTTTTCGATCCAGGTGAATCCGCTCGACTCTTCCAACTTGATGGCGGGAGCCTGCTCCGGGGTTTATCGGTCCGTCAACGCGGGGGCGAAGTGGGCACGGCTTCGTAATGGGATCCCGGGCGACGCCAAACGGACCCGGGTCGTCCGATTCGATCCTCGGAAACCTGAAGTAGTCTACGTCGGGACGACCGAAGGACTTTATCGTTCGACGAACGGCGGAGACTCCTTTGAGTGCCTGCTGCCCGGGGTAGTGATCAACTCGATTCTCATTCACCCTCGAAACCCCTTACATATCCTTCTCGGAACCGACGATGCAGGGGTCTTGTCAACGGTCGATGGCGGGAGAACCTTCATCTCGTCCAACAGCGGGTTCATTCAGCGGCAGATCACCCAGGTGACGAGCCGTCCCGGAAAGGGCAACGAGTTTTTCGCTGCGGTGGCGCTCGACAGTTCTCACGGCGGATTCTTCTGGTCGGAGGATGCGGGTGCGACCTGGAAGCCATACAACGATGGCCTCGGTTTGCAGGTTTCCGGAATCAGGGCGATCCTGCCCGCCGCCGGATCCGACGAAGTTTTCCTGGGGACCACCCAGGGGATATTCAGAGGCATCCCGGGCCGCCGGGCGTGGAGCCAGCTCCCGTCCTCCAAGGCGCTCTTCGTGAACGGTATCCAGTTTTCCGGGGCGGATGAATCAGGTCTCCTGGTCGCCGCTCGGGAAGGGCTCTTCTCGCTCGACAGGAAGGGTGGACAGATCACACACCGAAAGCTCCCTGTCTACGACCGCGGTGTGAACTGCGTGCTGAGCGAGGTAGAGACGGGCGAGAGTTACATCGGGACAGAGATGGGAGTGTTCCGTTCCGACGACCACGGAAAGAGCTGGGCGATCAAGGTGGAGGGGCTGCCTTACATCGCGGTCAACTCGTTGAGCATCGCCGACGGGAAGGTCTTTGCCGCTACCAAGGAAGGCCTCTTCTTTTCGGGCGATCGTGGCGATCACTGGACGAAGGCCCGGGGAATCTTCCCGATTGAAATAGTGGCGGTCTCTCCCGGACCAAAGTCCGGCCAGGTCGTCGCCGCCGATCCTTTGGTTGGATACCTCTTCACCAGTCAGGATTCGGGGGAAACCTGGGAGCCGATCAATCTTGGCCTGGAGTTGTCGCGAATTTCCAGCCTGAGCCGAACCGACAGCGGCGAACTGCTCGCCGGAACGGTGGCCGAAGGGGTCTTCCGCATTGAACTGCCTGGTTCCGCATCCGCCTCGGGGCGGTGAAATTTCAACTCGAGGCGTCTTCGATCGCTTCCGCCAAGGGGGCGATTCGTGTCCCCGAGAGGACGTCATGGAGACAGCGGCACCGGGAATCGAAAGTGCCCCAGATAAGACCGATCACACTCAATGCGGACGGAATGAACAGTAGCACTCTCAAGATGGTCGACGCCACGGGGATGTCGCGAGAGCCATCTTCCGAGACCAGCGCGAGCTGGGCGACATACATTCCGGGAGTCTGGCCCGCAAGCAGCAGGAAGAAGCTTGAGTTGAACAGGTAGAACCCGAGCGACAAGAGCACGGCGGAACGAATTGAATCGGGCGAGAAGAAATCGGACCCGATACTCCAGGCGGCCACGAGGGAAAAAGCCACTCCCAGCGCAAGGGGGAGGGTCAGGTCCACGACCCCGGCAAGAAAACGGGAGAAGAGGATCTCCCGAGAGATACGACGCATTCGGACCGGCGATACCTTCATGGTTTCGGGCGGAACCGGCTCCTTTTCGGGGCGCGAGGAAGGTCCCGGTTCCAGGTTGAGCCTTCCCTGCCGGGGGATGGAGAGGGGACGGTCTCGCTGCATGGATTTCGGCGGCAGCGCTTCCTCCCCGTCACGGACCAATTGCCGGTTCAGTGCCGGTTCAGTCGACGATTCCCTCTTGGGGCGAGAAGTCACCCGCACAGGATCCTTGTGACGGACCGGGTTGGGAAGTGGTGTTCGAGGTTGAACGGGCTTCTTGAGCCGATAATCGAAAATCTTGGGAGCAGGCTCCTCGGCGCTCTCTGTCGGCGGCGTGGTTTTCGCCTCAGGCTCCTCGGCGGTCGGGCCGGAAGAGTGGACGTTCTCCGCAGGGGTCCCTTCGGTCGGGTCAAGAGATTTTGCGGCGGGGTCTTCGCTCGGGCCGTCCTTGCTTTTCGACGAGTGCTTTTCGAGCCGACGTTTCAGCTCTTCTCGCCACCCGGGAGGCGAAGGGTTTTCGGGGCTTCGTGATTCGAGCATTTCGAACCCAACGGCAAACGCCTCCCCTCCGATGACTGCCTTTTCCGGGCCGGTCTCGGGTGAGGATTCGGGTTGGTAGTCTGCGTCCCAGACAATTCCACACGAGGGACACTGACCGTCGGTAACCTCTATCTGGCAACGGGGACAGAGCACAAAGCAATGGTAGCACAGATGGTTATCATGGTTTCAGACGTTCGATCATTTCGTCGACTTCTTCGCTGTCAAGCCTCTGCACTTTTTCTACTCGATGGGAAAGGGCTTTGAGCTGATCCAGGTGCTGCTGGGTCGTGCCATCCTGCTGGGCGGTGCGAAGGCTGCTGTCAAACGCTTCCCGTATTCGGTCGGTCGGGTAACCGTCTGGGGCCTTCTGGATCACCGCATTCTCAACGACGGCATTGACGATTTCGACCGCGTGGCTCCTGAGCAGGACCAGGCCGGTGATCCCCAGGGCGGTGATGACCGCCAGCATGATCAGCAGACGCTTTCGCATTCGGGCTATTTTTGACGAGAGGCGGATTAAAGGCAAATCCGCGTGACTCTGCCTGTTAGAATCACAGCATGCCTATTGCGGTCTGTCTCGTAAGCGGAGGGTTGGACAGTTGTGTGACGGCAGCGATAGCGGCCGGATCGGCAAGTGAACTTGCCTTCCTGCACGTCTCCTACGGCCAAAGGACGGAGGAACGGGAGAGGCGGGCTTTTCACGCCATCGCCGACCACTATGGTGTAACGCGCAGACTCGTAGTCGATATTTCCTATCTGCGCGAGATTGGCGGTTCCGCTCTGACCGATCGTTCAATCGAGTTGCCGAAGGGCGAAGTGGACCGGGTTGGGATCCCCGTCTCCTACGTCCCCTTTCGAAATGCCAACCTGCTGGCGATTGCCACCAGTTGGGCGGAAGCAATCGGAGCCGGCCAGATATACATTGGTGCGGTGGAGGAGGACAGTTCGGGCTATCCGGACTGTCGCCAGGTTTTCTTCGACGCATTCAACGAAGTGATCCGGCAGGGAACCCGGCCCGCATCCCGGGTCGAGATCGTCACCCCGCTGATCGAGTGGGACAAGGGACAGATCGTGAGCCAGGGGACGAAGATGGGCGCACCCCTGCACTTGACCTGGTCCTGCTACACATCTGAAGAGAATGCTTGCGGTCGGTGTGACAGTTGCCTGCTCAGACTTCGGGGTTTTGCCCGGGCAGGGCTGCAGGATCCGATCCCTTACGTGGAGCCTGGTTCATGATTCCTGGGGGAGGAAGCAAGTGGGGAAGACGGTCTCCGAAACGCGAGGTTCCGTTTCTTGACTTGCCGCATTCTTAGCTATAGAAAGAGAACACAAATCCAACGGGAGAACCTCAACTATGTGGAAAAAAAACGAATCCGAGCAGCCTGCGATGACCCCCCCGGCTACCAACGTTCGGCCCCAGCCTGTCCGTGAGCAGGCGATCATCGGATCCTCACTGGTCGTCAAGGGAGATGTCTCCGGAGACGAGGACCTGGTGATTCAGGGAAACGTCGAAGGTAAGGTTGTCTTGCGCAACAACAGCATTACCGTGGGCAAGAACGGACAGGTCAAGGCGGACCTTTACGGCAAGACGATTTCAGTGGAAGGAACGGTCCAGGGGAATCTTTTCGGGGAAGACAAGATCATCGTGCGCCAGTCGGGGACTGTACACGGGAATCTCCAGGCTCCCAGAGTTACGCTCGAGGATGGAGCCAAGTTCAAGGGTGCCATCGATATGGAAGGCCTACCAGAGTCGAAGCGCGCTTCCGGCGGAGGAGCACCGGTACCGGGACCTGACAAAGACAAGACGGAGCGAAAGTCCGGGGTCCAGGGAGATCTTGGAGTCAGAATTAACCATCCTTCCAAGACATGACCGGACGGTCCCGATTGTGGAATAGATCGAGGGCTCCAGATACGCCCACTGGCGAGGCGGTCGAGCCCTCGTCTATTCAGAAATCTCTGGCTCTCAACGTACTCTTTCACCAGTTCAAAGAGGACAGGAAGCAGCTTATCCTGGACTTGGGACCTCCAGTCGGACAGAACGTCGAGTTCTTCTCGGAGTTTCGGTGCCGCCTGCACATCGAGCATCTCTTTGAGGCTCTAAGTTCCTTCGATTTTCTGGCTCCCGAGGATGGGTTCAGCTACGAAACTGTGTTCTCCTACCTGTTGCCGTTTCGACCCGAATGGCGGTTTGATTTCATACTGACCTGGGACCTCTTCAATTACCTGGAGAAAGATGCGTTTCGGCACCTGATCCGTCACCTGTCGAGGCACGTCCATCGCGGGTCCTTCATGTACAGCCTGATTTCGACCAACCGTCACATCCCGGAAACGCCTCACCATTTCAAGATTCTCGATCGGGAGAACCTGATGTACCTTCGGCAGTCGTCCGTCCTGAAAGACTGTCCCAGGTACGAGGCGACGGACCTTAACCGGTTGATGCCGCACTTCCGGGTCTTCAACTCGTTCCACCTTCGAAACGGGTACCGGGAATACCTGTTCGCGTACGAATGAGATCCTCGTGCCGGCGGCAACCCCGCCCGGTCCCTGTGTTCGGGCCGGTTGGGTTAGAATAACGCCTATGAATCTGGCCAGGGTACTGAACCCGAAATCATTGCGTTTGCTGATCCTTTTTTCTGCTGGTTGTCTGCTCCCAACGGGGTTGACACCCCTTGCTGCCGCACCCACTCCAGAGCAGGCACGAGAGATCGTTCGCTTGAACAACAAGGGAGTTGCCTTGCTGGACCAGTACAAGTTCAGAGATGCGACGGCCCAGTTTCAGCAAATCCTCAAGATTGATCCCGACCTCGTCCCGGCCTGGGTGAATTTGGGGATCGCTTTCTTCTACGATCAGAAGTATGACCAGTCAGTGGACAGTCTGAAGAAGGCGCTGGCCCTGGAACCTGATGAGATTCACGCCCACTACGTGCTGGGGTTGATTTACCGGAACCAGGACGATGTCAAGAACGCTATCGAAGCATTTCAGGCGGTCAATCGGCAGGATCCGGACGATCCGTCCACCAATTACTACCTTGGTCGGCTTCATATGCGGGACCGGGAGTTCGGAGTTGCGGTCGACTACTTCCGTCAGGTCATCAAGACCGAGCCTTACAACGCTTCGGCCCATTACAATCTGGCACAGGCACTTGGCCGCAGCGGTAAGAGAGAAGACAGTCGCACCGAAATGGACGAGTTTCGCCGGCTGCAGGAGTTGTTTGGCAGTACCACGGTCGGCCTTCAGTACCTCGAGCAGGGAAGCTACGCGATTGCGATTGACAACATCAACCCGCATCTTCTGGGAGGGTACCGTCCGGAAGGGGCGCCTGCGATCCGTGTGAGCTTCGACGAGGTCGCGGCTCAGGCCGGCCTGGCCTTTACCCACGCCGGTTCAGGGTTGGCGCCGCGGACCTTCTCGTCACTCTCCGAATTTGAGGATAAAGTCGTTCCGGCTCTCGGCTCCGGTGTCAGCTTTGCGGACTTCGACAATGACGGCCACCTGGATCTCTACCTGGCGAATGCAGGGACCGGCAAGGTGACGGGGGAACTGTTCAGAAGCCGTGGAGACGGCACCTTCGAAGACTGGACCGGGAAGTCGGGCGTCACCTACGCCGGGAAGACCATGCAGGCCTTGTGGGGTGACTACGACAACGATGGCTACGCCGATCTCTACCTCGTCAATTATGGCGCCAATGCGCTGTACAAGAACCAGCAGAATGGAACCTTCAAGGATGTCACCGCCGCCACGGGTACAGGGGACACGTCCTGGGGAACGGGGGGAGGGTTTGTCGATTTCGATCACGACGGTGATCTGGACATCCTGGTCGTCAACTTCGCGGTGCAGCCGGAGAAATTCACTGGCGAGATGAAGTTCCCGGACGATCTTAAGGGGGCGGCTAATCGACTTTACAGGAACAATGGCAACGGGACGTTTACAGAAGTCGGGAAACCGTCCCGGCTAGGCCTCGAGGCGCTGAAAACACTCTCCTTTGTCGCCTCCGACCTCGACAATTCTCGCGATATCGATTTCTATTTCGTGAATCACGATGCCCCCAATCAGCTTTTCAATAACCTCAGGGACGGATCCTTCAAGTCTGTGACCGCCGAGGCACTCACCCGTTCGGGAAAGAGTCTTGCGGCTGCAGTCGGTGATTTGAATCGGGATGGTTCCATGGACTTGGGGATTACCTCGGAAGAGACTCCAGACAGTGCATTGTTGATCAACCAGGGCCATGATCGGTTCCAGAGCGAGCCCTTCCCCTATCAGTCGAAGGTGGCCCCGCTTAATACCCAGTTCTTTGATTTTGACAATGATGGCGACCTTGACGTCCTGGTTCTGGTTGCACCGTTGTTTGGAGAAGAGGCTTCGTTGAGCCGGGAGCGGAATCTCTATCTTTACGAGAATCGGGACGGGAAGTTCACTGATGTCTCCTCCTCAACCGGGCTCGACAAGGTGGTTGGCAAGGCGATCCGCGGACTGAGCATAGCGGACTACGACTCCGACGGAGATCTGGATTTCGTGATCAACGTGAATGGAGGCAGCCCGTTGCTCCTTCGCAACGATGGCGGCAATCGGAACAACTGGTTCTCGGTCCGTATTACCGGAACCAACAGCAACAAGTACGGCATCGGCGTCAAGGCGGAGATCAAGGCGGGGAGCCTCTGGCTGAAGCAGGAGACGGTCGGAGGGCAGGGATTCTTAACCCAGAACCCCCCCATCGTGCATTTCGGCCTCGGCCGACACAACCAGGCGGATGTGGTCCGGATACTCTGGCCGAACGGTGTCCTCCAGT
The DNA here is from genome assembly GCA_963777605.1 of uncultured Acidobacteriota bacterium. GTDB lineage: Bacteria > Acidobacteriota > UBA6911 > RPQK01 > JAPXNP01 > CAVZRV01. Next base: position 235,131 of record CAVZRV010000007.1, on the reverse strand, counting down.
CCGAAATCGACCGTCCTGCTAATCAACTGGTGGAAATTCAGGAACTTGACCGGAAAGGCACAAGCTGCCCGATCATGTACGTCTGGAACGGGAAGTCCTACCAGTTCCAGACCGATTTCCTGGGAGGCAGCGCCTACGCCAACCTGGTGGCCCCCGGCATCTACGAGACCCCGGACACGAACGAGTACGTGAAGTTGAACCGCTCGGACGTGAAGTTGCGGGACGGCCAGGTCGCGATCACCATGAACAACCAGCTCGAAGAGGTGATCCTCTTCGACCAGCTGGAACTGGTGGCGGTTGACCACCCCGCGAACTACGAAATCTTCCCCGACGAGAAGCTTCTCCCCGGTCCGCCCTACCAGGATTTCCGAATCTTTACTGCGGAAGCTCCGCGTCCTCCGGTCAGCGCGGTGGACGGCAAGGGCCGAGATATCCTCGGGGCCATCCGCAACATCGACAGGATCTATCCAGAAGTTGCGAATACGCTTCCCTTCAAGGGGTATACGGAGACCCATGAGGTGGTCCTCGATCTGGGTGACGTCAGCGCCGACTATGCCGTGTTATTAATGCACGCCTGGATCGACTATGCCGACAGTTCCAGTACACTTGCCGCCTGGCAGGCCGGCGTCGAGTTGATCCCCCCTTATCTGCAGGTGCAGGATGCCCAGGGGCGCTGGGTCACGGCCATCGAACGGATGGGTTTTCCGGCGGGTCTGCCCAAGACGATGACTGTTGACCTGTCGGGCAAATTCATTTCCGCCTCCCGCAAGGTGAGAGTCGTGACCAACATGAAGCTCTACTGGGACCAGGTCCTGGTCGAAAGTGGTGCTCCTCACCAGGACTTCCGGCTGCACCGTCTGCAGGCGAGTTCAGCAGATCTGCATTACAAAGGGTTCCCGAAGTTTGCCAGTCCGGACGGGCGCAAGCCCAACGTCTATTCCTACGACGAACAGAGTCGGGCCGAGTGGAAGGTTCATCTTGGTGCGTACACCCGTTTCGGCGACGTCAAGCCCCTGCTGGAAGCGCAGGACAACCGCTTCGTGATAACCCGTTCCGGAGACGAAATTGCCGCCCGGTTCGATGTCTCCGCGTTGCCGCCGCTTCCTGACGGGTGGGTGCGAGATTACCTGGTCTACGTGGACGGATTCGGCAAGGACATGGATCCCAATTCGGCATCTCCCGAGTTCCTTGGACCGTTGCCGTTTCACGGGATGGCGTCCTATCCCTACACGCAGGACTCTCCGTTCCTGGATGATCCTGTGCTGCGCGAGTACCTGAGGACGTGGAACACGCGTGTGGTGGAGCAGGCTCTACCCGATCTTGAGCGACCCGGGCTTGCCGACGAGTAGCCGTTCCGGGATCGAATGGTTGTTCTCCGAGAAAGCGAGCGCCCGTGAGCGATCAGAGAGAAGTCCTCGAGGTTGATGTAGTGCTCGTCGGGGCCGGTCCGGCGGGACTTTCTACGGCCTTCCATCTTGCCCGGCTGATTCGCGACTACAATCGTGGGATTGACGACGGGGGCGTTTTGGGAGAGCGGCTTTCCCCAACGATTCTCGTGCTCGAGAAGAGCCGGGAGGTTGGCGGGCACGCGTTGAGCGGCGCCGTAGTCGACCCGATCGCGTTCAACGAACTGTTGAGCGGGACCGACGAAGAGCCTCCCCCGTACGACTGCCCGGTCCGTCACGACGAAGTTTGTTTCCTGACGGAATCGGGTGGAATGCGGCTTCCCCTGACTCCTCCTCCTTTGAACAATCACGGATTGCAAGTCGCATCCCTTGGTGTTCTCGTGCGATGGCTCTCGGAACGCTGTGAATCTCTCGGTGTGGACGTTTACCCGGGATTCCCGGCAGTTGAACTGCTGGTCGAAGAAGGAAAGGTCGTGGGAGTTCGAACGGGCGATAGCGGAATCGACCGGGAGGGGAACCAAAAGGCCAACTTTGAGCCGGGGATTGAGGTCAGGGCCAAGGTGACGGTGCTGGGAGAGGGACCTCGGGGCACCCTTGCGGGACGGGCTTTCTCTCTACTCGGCCTTCGGGAGAAGTGCCAGCCCCAGATTTACGCCGTCGGGGTTAAGGAACTCTGGCAATCGAGCGGTGGAGTGGATCCTGGGGCGGTCCTTCACACGCTGGGATACCCTTTGGACCGATCAGACTTCGGCGGGGGCTTCCTTTACACCCTCTCGGAGGGAGTGATGGCGCTCGGGTTCGTGGTCGGTCTGGACTCACCGAACCCCGGTACCGACCCTCACCGCCTGCTTCAGCGGTGGAAATCGCACCCTTCGATTCGGTCACGGCTCGACGGAGCCAAGCTGCTTTCGTACGGAGCCAAGGCAATCCCTGAAGGAGGTTTCTGGGCAATACCCCGGCTCTGGGCAGACGGCCTGATTATCATCGGGGATTCGGCTGGTTTCCTGAATTCGCAGAGGCTCAAGGGTATTCACCTGGCCGTGAAGTCGGGCATGCTGGCAGCCGAGACTATCTTTGACGCCTTGCGTGCAGACGACTTTAGCCGGGAGTGTCTTTCCTCCTACTCGGCGCGGTTCGAAGAGTCTTGGGCATTCAAGGAGTTGCATTCCGTCCGGAATTTCCGCCAGGCTTTTCAGGGAGGATTCTGGGCAGGCTTGGGTCACGCTGCGATTCAGATGGTGACAGCGGGCAGGGGAATAAGGGACCCTTTTCCGATCGAGGAAGGATACCGCCGAATGGGTGCTCCGGCCGATCCGGTGGAGGAGCCTCCCCTCGTCCCGGACGGGGTCATCACGTTTGACCGGATGACTTCGGTGTTTCACGCCGACACCTCTCACGAGGAAGATCAGCCATCGCATTTGAAGATTCTGGATCCGTCGGTCTGCATCAGTCGCTGCGGAGAGGAGTTCGGGCATCCGTGCATTCACTTCTGTCCGGCCGGGGTCTACGAATTCCAGGGTGACGGTCCGGAAAGCCGACTTCAGGTCAACTTCAGCAATTGTGTTCACTGCAAAGCGTGCGAAATTTCCGATCCCTACCAGGTCATTTTGTGGACTCCTCCGGAAGGTGGAGGAGGCCCCAACTGGAAGAAGATGTAAGCCATGGAACTTTCTCTTGCGGGTGTTCTCGAAGCTCGAACGCGAATCCGTCCCTATCTCAAGCCGACGCCCCTCGTCGAATATCCGTTCCTGTCCCAACTGCTCTCCTGCCAGGCCTGGGTCAAACATGAAGCATCCAATCCGACTGGAGCCTTCAAGATCCGGGGAGGGATCAACCTGGTTTCGGCACTCCGATCCGAGGGGGCGACTCAGGGTCTGGTGACCGCGACCAGGGGCAATCACGGCCAGTCGATTGCCCTGGCAAGCAGGCTCTTTGGGTTGCGTTGCGTTGTCGTGGTTCCGGAAGGCAACAACCCGGAGAAGAACCAGGCCATCCGCAACTACGGTGCGGAGTTGGTCGTCTATGGCCGGGATTTCGACGAGGCCCGAGAGAAAGTGGAGGAACTCCAACAGAAAGAGGGACTCCGGTACGTTCACTCGGGGAATGAACCTCATCTTATCCACGGCGTGGCGACCTACGCACTGGAGATTTTTGAAGAACTTCCCCGGGTCGATGTAATCATCGTCCCGATTGGGGGCGGAAGCGGCGCATCCGGGACCCTGACCGTGGCGCGCGCCCTGAAGGCGAAAGTGGAGGTCATCGGGGTGCAGGCCGAACGGGCTTCGGCGGTTTACCAGTCCTGGAAGGAAGGCAGAATTATCCAGACAGACTCGGCGGATACGATCGCGGACGGTCTTGCTACGCGGGTTCCCTTCGAACTGCCGCTATCCGTTATGCGGCAGCACATCGATGAGATTGTCACCGTGACCGAGGAAGAGATCCGGTCCGCGGTCTATCGCTTCTTCCGGACTACCCATCATGTTGCCGAACCCGCCGCTGCCGCGAGCCTTGCGGCAGCATACCGGATGAGAGATCGCTTGAACGGCCGCTCGGTCGCTCTTGTCCATTCCGGGTGCAATATCGAACTGCCGGTCTTTCGGTCAATTCTCCAGGAGTTCGAGAGCGAATCGTAATCGGTCCCTTTCGGATAGATTGAGAAGGTGTGACTCGAAGGGGATCGAAACTGTCCGCTGCCCGACTAAATCGTGCAAGGCGCGGGGGTGCCGCCGGACTGGAGTTTGACCGGCCATCGTTCTCTTGATCCGCTGATCCGCGTTAGATTGCCAGGGTTCTCCCGGGTTCAAAAGAAAGGAGATTCTGTCGTTCTTGGAGCCTTGGCGGTTCAACCACCTGTGCCAAATCACACCTTTCCGGTTGACCTTCGCACAGCAGAGGTTCTGCACCCGCCTGAAACTTTCTTTGCCGATTGTGATCCCTGTCATAAGACAATGGCGAATTTCGCCGATCTAAAGCAAGAATTTCTTCTTGGTGTGTGAAACTTTGGCTTGGATGCCACTGTCTAATAGGTTGGAGTTTGAAAATGAATACAGAAAAGTGCAAACGCGAGGTTTTGGTGAGCTTCCTCCAGAACAGGCTGGAGGAGGATGATCGTCTCGATTTTTTGATGCATTTGGACAGCTGTCCAAACTGCTGGGAGGCGGTGTATTCTGCTTCCAAAGCAGCGCATCCTCATTACTACAAGCGGCCCCTGAAGAACTCTCGGTCCGCGAAAATGGACCTCCCACCGATGGAACCGCGCGACGAGGAGCAGGAAGAGGTATTCGAAGTCGCCTGAACCCTGGATGGCCCGGCCCTCTTCCTCGGGCTGTCTAACCCTTCCCTCCTGCTAACTCAACAGATAGAGCATCGAGTAGATCACTACTCCGGTGACCGACACGTAGATCCAGATCGGCAACGTGTACCGGGCGATCCTTCGGTGTCGGGAGAAGAGTCCTTTCCAGGCGCGGGAGACCGTCATGATGACGAGCGGCACAAGAGCTGCGGCCAGTATCGTGTGGCTGATCAGGATCGCGAAATAGACGGGACGGATCCACCCCTGTCCGTGGTAGGGCCGAGAACCGATCTCGGCGTGATAGATGAGGTAGGAGATCAGGAACAGGGTTGATGAAATCAGTGCCCCGATCATGGCATTGCGATGTCGGGTGGTCTCTTTTCGCCGGATGAAGTAGTAGCCGGCGCTAAGCAGCAGTGCGCTCGTTCCGTTGAGAGTGGCATTCAGAGTGGGAAGGTCCTGAATCTCCATCAGTCCATCCCGGTGATTTTCCCGTGAGCGATCAATCCGACGGAGATTGCGAAAACGGCGATTCCAAATGCGCCTGTGACGAGAACGGCAACGATGAATGGTCCCGAACCCTGGGCTGCGCCCGGGGGAGCCTGGTAGAGAAGGTACTGCAATCCCGACAGGGTGTAGGAGAGGGGATTGAGTCGCATGATCCACCGGATCCACGTGAACGCTCCCTGGGCAGGGAATACGGCGCCGGACAACAGCCAGAGAGGGAACAGGAGGAGATTCATCACCGAGTGATATGCCTCCATCGAGCCGGTCTTCCAGGCAGAAGCGAACCCGAGCGCGGACAGGGCCAGCGATGCCAAAACGATCAGGATTACCAGTTCGACCACTCGTCCGAAAGTCAGGGTGACGCCCAGCATTGGGCTGAGCGCAAGAAGGAGGACTCCCTGGCCAATCGCAAGCGTCGAGGCTCCCAAAATCTTTCCGAGCACGATCGCCTGTCTCGAGATCGGTGCGACCAGGACGGAGAGCAGAAAGCCTTCCTTCCGATCTTCGATGACCGAGAGGCTGGAGAAGATGGTTGTGAACAGGATTACCAGCAGGATCGTCCCCGGGAAGAAGTACTGCAAATAATTGAGGTTCCCTTCAGATCCGGGGAGATGGAACGAACTGCCGATGCCCGAACCGATGAAGAGCCAGATCAAGAGGGGAGTACCCAGTGCCCCGAAGACACGACCGCGCTGGCGCAGAAACCGCACCAGTTCACGTCTCCATAGTGTCCAGACCGCAAGAAGGAATGTCACGAACCGAGCTATCATTGCGAATCCCACGAGGAAGTTCAAGCCGGCGAGTCTTTCAGCCCACCCCGGGAGAACCTTTTCAGCTTCTGAGTTATGATTTCCGAGTATGGAAAAAACGATGAAGGCGCTGGTCAAACGGGAGCGTGCCGAGGGTTTGTGGCTGGAAGAGGTCCCGGTCCCCAAAATTGGCATTAATGATGTTCTAATCAAGATCCACAAGACCTCCATCTGCGGTACCGACGTGCATATCTGGAACTGGGATGAATGGGCCCAGAAAACGATTCCGGTTCCGATGACGATCGGCCATGAATTTGTCGGTACGGTGGAAGCCTTTGGAGAGAATGTGACCGACCTGGAGATCGGCGAGATTGTCTCGGGAGAAGGGCACATTGTATGCGGACGCTGTCGAAACTGCCTGGCAGGCAGACGGCACCTCTGCCCACGAACGAGTGGCGTAGGGGTCAACCGGCCCGGGGCCTACGCCGAGTACCTGTCCATCCCTGTCACGAACGTCTGGCATGCCGATCCGAACATCCCGATGGACTTGCTCTCGATATTCGATCCTTTTGGGAACGCGACGCACAGTGCGCTGGCCTATCCGGTTTTGGGAGAGGATGTCCTGATCACGGGAGCCGGCCCGATTGGGTGCATGGCGACTGCGATCGCCAAGCAGGCGGGTGCCCGCTATGTCGTTACGACGGATGTGAATCCGTACCGGCTTGAATTGGCCCGGAAAATGGGTGCCACGGTTGCGCTGGATGTCAGCAAGCACTCCATCGCTGACGTTCAGAAAGAGCTCGGCATGAAGGAAGGATTTGACGTGGGGCTGGAAATGTCGGGCAATGGGCAGGCTTTCCAGGACATGCTTGCCAACCTCTGCCACGGAGGGAAGGTTGCGCTCCTCGGGATCCCGACTAAAGAGCTGGCCATCGACTGGAACACCGTCATCTTCAATAGCCTGACGATCCGTGGGATTTACGGGCGGGAGATGTATGAGACCTGGTATCTCATGCAGTCCATGATTTTGACCGGTCTCGACATCAACAGTGTGATCACGCACCGTTTTCACTACACTGACTATCGTGAAGCATTTGAGATTATGCGATCCGGCAGTTCGGGCAAAGTGATTCTGAATTGGCTGGAGAAATGAGTCCGGCCCGTCCTGAGATTTCCTGCCGGGCCGCGGGCGTGTAGTGATGGAAAGAGGCGCCAGGTAGCGCCACTTGTTAAACAGAAAGGGGTAGTTTAATGACCAGGAATCGTTCGTTCGTCTTCATCAGCGTGTGCCTTTTCTTCCTCGTTTCCGTCTACGGGCAGCGGCCACAGAGGCCGCCCCTGCCGGGTGAATCCTGGGTGAAGCTCTTCACCGGGAAAGACTTGACCAACTGGGTCAAGGTTGGTCAGGAGAAGTGGGAGGTCACCGCTGACGGCGAGATTCATGGTGAAGGCGTGACCAGTGCTTACGGGTACCTTCGGACGGAGAAGAAGTACAAGAACTTCCACATGTTCCTCCGTTTCAAGTGCCTGGCCGACGGCAATAGCGGCGTCTACTTCCATACCGACTTCAAGCCTGGAACGGTCGATGTGAGCCAGGGACGCCAGTTTGAAATCGACCGGACTATCGGCCACCACAGCGGGGGAGTTTACGGTGACAACCGCGGGTGGGAAGCTTGGCCCGCTCCTGAATTCGAGCCTCTGATCCGGCCCACCGACTGGAACGAGATGCTGCTGAAGGTCGAGGGGAACCGTTATGTCTGCTATCTGAACGGGGTCCAGGTGCTTGATTTCACTAATCCCAAACCCGAGGTATCAGACGGGTATATTGCACTTCAACTGCACTCCGGCGGGCTAGGGAACATGATGTTCAAGGATATCTATGTTCGCGATCTCGATGCCGCCGAGTAAGGCCGCGTGACAATCGGCTGGCAGCGGCGATCGTGAGTCTCCGCTGCCGGCTTCGAACGAATCGGCCCCTCTCCCGCGCCGCGGCGATCAACGGGAATTGAACGGCACGGCGGAAGGGGGCCACAAGCGCTGGCCGCCAGAGTGGCACAGGCGTCCCCGCCTGTGGCCCACGGAACTTATCGTTTTGTTCTTCCGGCGCACGTCCGGGGCCGCCCGTGCCACACCAGTTGACGGATTCGCTCTGCCCAAGCTATGCCGGCACCGCCGCAACGTCCCGAGTCAAGGTGATGACGGTGAGCTCAGGACGGCAGTTCAGCCGGATCGGTACGGTAACTCCCACCCCGCGATTAGTGTAGAGCCACATTTTCCCCACCTTGAAAAGGCCCTGGTCGTAGACCCGTCCGAATGGGGGCAGAAACGGAGATCCCCAGAACGGAATTCGAACTTGCCCTCCATGGCTATGGCCAGACAGTTGAAGGGAAATCCGGGAATCCTGCGAGTAATTGTCTGCCGGGTCCGGTTCGTGCGAGAGCAAGATCGTGGTCGCGTTTTCCGGGCACTTATCCATGGCTGCTTCGAGGTCCGGCTGACCCGACCAGCAGTCGTCTACCCCGGCCAGGTAGATCGTGTTTCTTCCGACGGTAAGGTTGATCCCTCGGTTGGTCAGCAACTCCAGGCCTTCGGCGGCCAATCCTTCTTCGACCACCTTTTTCCCCTTCCAGAGATCATGGTTTCCCAGGACTGAGTAGATCCCAAACCGGGCATTGAGGCGGGCCAATGCCGGGGCGAGTTCGAAAATGGAGTCGACGTTGCCCAACACGAAGTCGCCGGTCAGCGTGATGAGGTCGGGGTCAAAGGTGTTGGCTTGGTCAATGACTTCCCGAATGAACTCGATGCGCGTGTGCGGAAAGAGGTGAAAGTCGCTCAGTTGGAGGATTCGAAATCCGTCCAAACCTTCCGGCAGTCCCTGAATCGGAATCGCAATCCGGGTGACTTCCAGCCACTCGGTTTCGAAATAGCCGCCGTAGAAACCGGTCCCGGCCGCGACAGCCGATATGCCAAAGGACGATACTCCGGCGGACAGCAAGAGCTGCCGTCTCGTCAGTTTCATTACACTTGAGCTTAGCATCAACCGGTTTTTGGGTCGGCGTGAGTTGTTCCTCCTCCACGAGAGCATTCTCCGAATTCCGGCTCATCCAAAGCTGAAGACCATGGCAGGTCCTGCCGATATGCATGGACGAGGAACCGTTTGGGACGGTGATGAAACGAGTTACGCTTTGTCCAAACTGTGGCTATTCAGGTAAGGTCCCCTTCCTGGACTGTCCCGACTGCGGGATTGTGGTCGAGAAGTACCTTCGACTCCGGAGTCTTCCAAGTACTGCAAGTCCTCCACCACCGCCCCCACCCGCGGTTGTTGACTTTGGCTCCGACCGGCTTTCCGAATGGTTGCTCAACCTGCCTGAGGAGACCGGGGGAGCCGGACTGGCGGCCCGGGGAATCTTCCTCGCGGCGCTTGCTCTCTGGGGGCTCTCCCTGATTCTCAGTTCCCCCGGGTCGAACGGGGCTGGCAACAGCTTTCTGCATCTGATCAACCTCCCGTTTCACGAGGCCGGCCACATCTTCTTCTCTCCCCTGGGGAAATTCGTCGCATCTTTGGGCGGGACTCTCGGCCAGTTGCTGATCCCACTGATCTGTGGGGTGACGCTGGTGTGGCGGACCGGAGACCCGTTCGGCGGGGCGGTTTCGCTATGGTGGTTCGGCGAGAACTTCGTTGACATAGCGCCCTATATCAACGATGCTCGGGCCGGAATCCTTCCCCTGATTGGCGGAAACACCGGGCAGACAGCTCCCTACGGCTTCCACGACTGGCAATACCTTCTCAACGAAACGGGGCTCCTCAGCCATGATCAGGGAATCGCAACCGCATCACACTGGGCAGGGGCCGCCCTGATGATTCTTGCTATGGTTTGGGGATTGATGGTGCTCCACCGACACTATTTGAAGATCCGCGAAGTCAGTTCAGTGGACTAAGTCTTCGCCCGTTTCGACGGAACTTCGCATCAGGGGGAGAAGTTTCTGAGTGCGCTCTTCCTGAGTGCCGTAAAACTCGATTCCGAAAGCCGCGTCGCCACCCTGCTCCACATAGTAGACATGGCAACGGAACGAAACGCTGTAGTCCTTCCGGTGGAGAACAACGTCGATGTCGGAGCCCTCGGAAGGGATGATGGTAGCCCTGACGACTCGGGCGCCTCCGAACGAGAGGTTGGAGATTTCAGCCGTGAAGGTGCCTGCCTCGCTGCGGCAGACGCAGTGGAGCGAAAGTGGCCAGCGGTAAAACTTCCTTCTTTCTTGTGCCATGCGGATGAAAGAATGGTGGAGCCGGCGAAGGGAATTGAACCCCCAACCTACGCATTACGAATGCGTCGCTCTACCGATTGAGCTACGCCGGCCCGAAGTCGGACATTATAACATGCAAATTCTGAGAATCGGCGTGTCACGGACGGGCAATCAGCGCGTGGGCAGAGTTCCAGTGAAGCAGTGGGAATCGGGGTTCCGGTTCCTGGTTTCTGGGGCGAGAGTAATCCAGGCTGCCAGCCTGGTAGGTCGGCCGGGCATCCTGCCCGGCGAGTCCGACCCCGGGCAGCCCCGGCGAGGTGCTGGCTTTCGGCCTCTGGGCCTCATGAAGTGTTACCGATGTCTTGACTGCACCCGAACAGCCAGGGACCAGAAACCAGAAACCGCCGCCCACGTCACTCCCCGCCAACTGGTCGCGCGCCCGTCGAAATTGACTAAGATCCCCCTTTCCCCTATCATCTCTCCCTTGGCACGGCTTTAGCCAAACGTCAACCCCCGCTAGAACAAGAAGGCTATGAGTTCAACAGTTCCCATGACGGAAATACTCTCGACCCTGCCCGGAGATGATGTGCGCCAGATTATGTGGCGCTATCCTGACCGTTTCGATCTTCAGATGGTGGTGCAGAGTGCCCGGGCTGTGGCCCGGGGACCGGTTGCCCACCTCGTCGCCGACGGTGCCAGAAACACCCATGAATGGACCGCGGCGAAGTCCGGCCTGCTGAAAGCGTTCGATGATTCGGGCATAACCGCAGCTTTTATGGATCCCGAAAACGGCGGCTTTATCGAAGGCCCCAAGAACCTGGTCCTCGCCCTGATTGCGTTCGAGTTGGCCTGGGTTGACGGAGGTGCCGCAACGTGCAGCCTCGCGGGCTGTCTCGCCCTGGCTCCAATCCACGAACGAGGAACGCCGGAACAGGTTGCGACGTACATGGCACGTGCCGTTCCTCAGCCGGGATCGGACCAGGAGGTTTGGCGTGGTGCGTTCAGCCTCACCGAACCGCTCCCGTATGTCGGTGTCGATGCCAGTATGCTGGGCGGAAAGGTCGGGATCGCTGAATGGCCTGAAGGTGGAGAGCCGATCCTGCAGGTCGACAAGCGCGGCCGGTTCATCACCAATATGGATTTTGCCCGGTTCGTGACGGCTGCCGTCAACAGCGACGACGAACGATTCAAGGGCTCCTGCATGGTCATCCTGGAAGAGGGGGACCCGGGTGTTTTCGACCGGGGGGCCCCGACCAAGAAACTGGTTCACCAGCTGTCGTCGACCCGGGATCCTGTCTTCAGCCTGAAGATCCCTGCGAGCCGGATTATCGGGGGCTATCGAGTCGAGGACGGCGTGATCGTGCCCCGGTACAGCCACGGAGAAGTTATCGAGGCCGTTTTCCGCCGGACCCGAGTCACAGTCGGTTTGATGACCGCTGCAAAGCTGCTCTCGGCGGTTGAGCCGGTTATTCGGTACCAGCGGCAGCGTTTTCGTGGAGGAGAGCTTGCCGCCCCCGGGTCGCCCAGATTCGACCTCGGGCTCCAGCAGAAGGAAGACGCCCTTCATCGCCTCATCGACGTGTGGGCAACCGGAGAAGCCGCGGCCTCACTGGGGTTTGAGACAGCCCGACTCTTCGACCGGGTCGATCCGCTGGAAAGGGAAAAGGACCAGATCTTCGAGTATCGGGGAATCAAGTCCGGACGGGACAAGCTGAAAGCGATCCGCCAGATCGAAAAGGATGCCATCGAGTACCTGCGGCTTCAGGAGACTCCCGGCGAACAGCGCGATGAAGTGCGGTTTCGGGAGTTGGAGGAGGACCGTTTGGTCCAGTACTACATCCAGGATGCCGAGGCCAACGTGCTTTGCCCCGCCTGCAAGCTCTGGAACACCGGGCACGGGGCAAACATGATGAGAGAAGCGGTAAGCCTGATGGGCGGATACGGGATCACAGAAGACTGCCCTGGATTCCTCGGCCAGAAGTGGATGGATGCCCAGCTCGAGGCCACCTACGAAGGTCCCGAAGCTGTCCAGCGACGCCAGCTCTCCATCACCATGACCAATGACCTTTTTCTGGCCAGGTTCCGACAGTGGATTCGCGAGATGCGCGGAATCGCTGCTCGTCGTCCCGGGACCGGAGCCTGTGGCCTGGCTTCGGCGATGGAACTTTGGATCTGGACCCTCCATCACCTTCAGCATGCCAAGGACGCCGAGGGTAACCTTCTTTACCGGGGACAGCGCCAGGGGGTGACTTTCCCGCTTGCCGATGCGCTCTGCTGGCTCCTGGCCAGCCGATGCCAGATCCTGGACGTAATCGAACTTGAGCAGAAGGGGCCGGACAACCCGATTCTTAGCGAAGGCCTGGGCGGATACGTTCAGTTTTTGACCGATCTCTGCCACGTACAGGCTGCGTCGGCGGCGGGCGAAGTGGGGAAGATCTGCAGCCAGCTCGTATACGGCTACAATCGCCACCCGGCGTGGGATGACGATGATTGTGGCGGCTGCTTCCGCACCGATGAGCTGGAGGTTCTTGAGAGCGTGATCCCCGGCATTTCCGGTACCGCCGGCTCCTACACCGACGTGGTGGATGAGGAACGTCACCCCAGGAAGGCGGGGCCCTGTGTCCGATTCGATGGCTTCGAGGATTTTGCCCGCAAGCGCATGAAGTTGGACGGTTGCCTCACCGGCAGCCGTCTTGCCAAGGACAGGGCGGCAACGGCGGTTGCTCAGGTCATGATCCCAGAGGCTCTTGATTACCCGGTGTAAGGCATGATTGATACTCTTCCCGAACTCGAGGAGGTCGAAACCGACCGTCTCAGCTTCGAAGTAGATGTGGCGTGTGTCGGCTTCGGCCCGGCAACAGCGGGGTTTTTGACTACCTTGTCTCGGGCGCTCATGAATCCGGACGGGACTCCTCGTCTCGAGAGCCGGGTGATGCCGGGCATGCCCCTTCAGGTCGCCTGCTACGAGCGGGCTGACGACCTCGCCTTCGGCGTCTCAGGGGTAGCGTCGCGGGCCCGATCGATTCATGAGACCTATCCCGAATTGGAGGTTGACCAGATTCCCCTGGCTTCTCCGATAATGGCGGAGAAGGTCCTCTACCTGTTGGACCCGATCGGAGCGAGTCGGAGGCCTCTCAGCCTGCGACTGGCGGATCGCTGTCTGGGAGCCCTCAAGTGGCTTCCCTGGTATGAAGAGCGCGCTGTTGAGCTGCCTTACCTGCCCCCTTTTTTGCGCAAGGAAGGTGGCCTGATCCTGTCCCTCGGGCAATTCATGAACTGGGTCGGAAGTGACGTCATGTCGTCCGGGCTGATTTCCCTCTGGCCTGCCAGTCCGGTTAAGGGGCCTCTGATCGACGGTGACTCCGTTGCCGGGATACGGCTCGTGGACCAGGGTACGGACAAGCAGGGTATGCCTTCCGACGGATTCATGCCCGGAATGGACGTTAAGGCGGGCCTGACTGTTGTCGGTGATGGCCCGGTGGGGGCAGTAGGGCGTCAACTGGACGAGCACTTCGGGATCCCGGAAGGGAACCATCAGACGGAATGGGCCGTTGGCGCCAAGATGGTGATTGAGTTGCCCGAACCGGTTGGCCTCAAGCGGGGAACGGTCTTCCACACTTTCGGGTATCCAGAGCCCGAGATCTTCGGGTTCATGTACATGCACACCGAGCAGTTGGCCTCGGTGGGCGTTTTTGTTCCTTCCTGGTTCGATAATCCGGCCCGGACTTCCTACCGGTACCTCCAGTACTGGATGATGCATCCCTATTTCTGGCGCTATCTCAAAGACGGGACAATTCGCTCCTGGGGAGCCAAGTCGCTCCAGGAATCCGGGCGGAGAGGAGAGCCCTTCCTTGTCGGCAACGGCTACGCCCGAATTGGAGAGGGATCGGGAAGCACCAATGTTCTGACCGGTTCCGGCGTTGACGAAGCTTGGGCTACCGGAAAGCTGCTCGCCGAAGCGGTAATCGAGTTGGTGGAGTCCGGCCGACCGTTCACCCGGGAAGATCTCGATCGGACCTATGTCCAGCGGCGTCGGGCGAGCTGGATTGAGCAGGAGGGGCGAGTTGCCGAGCGTTCCAGGGATGGGTTCAACCGAAGCTTCCTGAGCGGTATGATCGGCATGGCCCTGGCCGGGATGAGCGGAGGGCGCCTGGCGATGCCTGGGAAGATCATCCGGCCGCAGGACCGGTTTGCTTCCTCGGAGGAGTTCTACAGCAAGCGAATTCCTGCTGAGGAGATCGGCCGACTGCGCGAAGAGGCAGAGAAGAAGGGCGTTCCTCTCCACGACGCGCTCATGGAACGAGCGGGCTGGCCCGCGATCCCATTTGATGGCAAGTTGCTTGTTTCGCAGCAGGACGCGCTGCTCATGGGCGGCAAAGTTCAGGCAACGCCGGGGTATGCCGATCACGTGGTTTTTCTTTACCCCGAGGTCTGTCGTTCTTGTGGTGAGAAGGTTTGTGTTGAAATGTGTTCCGGCCGTGCCATCGAGCGAGACCCTGAAGGGGGTGTCCGGTTCGACCGGGAAAAGTGTGTTCACTGCGGTGTTTGCCTCTGGAACTGTTCCCGGCCGGCCGGTGGACGGCAGTCGAATATCGACTTCCGAGCCGGGTCGGGTGGGCTACACTCCGTTGAGAACTGAGGTCCGCTGCTCGCTCGGTAATTCAAAATTGGGTGGATTGTGATGAGTGGATATCAAATTGTTGTTTGTGGAAGCTTGGTCCCCGACCCGTTGCAGACGCTGGAGCCGGTGATGGGTCCTGCGGGGCCTGCGCTGAAAAATGAAATGATGTTGCCCTCGGTCCTGGACCCGTGGGCTGCACACGCGCTGTATGAAGGGGCCAGCCTGGTCCGGAAAGTTCCCGGCAGCAAGCTCTTCTGGGTTGCCCTCGGGCCGAAGGGCAAATTGCAGCAGTTGATGATGAGCGTCGGGCAGAAAGTACCGTTCGAACTGGTTGCAGTCGACGGGTCGGCGGGTGGATTCACAGAGTCTTTTGAAGTGGCAGCTGTGCTTGCCGAGGCGATCAAGGGAATTCCCGGGCTGGACTTGGAGCGCGTTCTTCTCTTCGGAGGCTGGGAATCGGCCTCTCGCGGCTCCGGCACCACCATTCAGATGGTCGGAGAAAGCCTGGGGATCATCAACCAGTTTCAGGGAGTTGACGAGATCACGGTCGAGGCAGACGGGTCCCTTCGGCTCCTGGAGCGGGTCGAGGGAGGCAAACACCAGGTTTCCGTCTGCAGTGCTCCACCGATCGCGGTTGGATGGGCAACCGGGCATCTTCCCGAGCCGCCGAACAATCCTCAGGTTGGAATGATGAACATGCGGAGCGTTATGCCGGCCCTGCAAAAGGCCCGGACCGTTCAGCTCTCCTCTGACGGGAGATCGTTCGCGAGCGTGGACCTGCCCGAGCAGCGGCGGAACACGCGAATCGTCAAGGACGCCTCGGTGGACGACGTGGCAATGGAAATCGTGGACTGGGTCAGGGGAAGCTGAATAGGAGAATCGTTCATGGATCGCATACTGGTAGTCATCTCAACTCAGTCCGACGGTGCCCTTCCCAAGGCTGGCCTGGAGGCTGTCACGGGTGGCCGGAGCCTTGCTGAACTGGTCGGAGGCGAGTTGGTCATTGGTATTGTTGGCGGTGACGCGACCGCAGCTGCCGGTGAGGTTGCTTCGTCCGGAGCTGTTCAGATTGTGGCAGTCGATGGAAGTGATTTTGACCAGCCCCGCTACTCGACCGACGTGGCGGCTATCGAAGCCATCTGCAAGGCGACGGAGCCCAACTATGTTGTCGCGGTGGGTTCTTCTCGCCTGAGCCGAGCTCTTCCGGGAGCCGCCTTTCGGGTTGGCGGCAAAATCGATACTCACGTCTCGGGCTTTGACCGGAACGACGGAAAGCTCCAGATCACGCGCTGGTATTACCGGCAGCGTATGAAGGGAGTCCTGCTTCGGGATCAGCGCCCCTGGTTCATCATCGTTGATCCCGGCATCCTTTCTCCGTTCGAGGGGGCCCCGGCATCGGCCGAGGTCACCCGGATCCCGGTTGAGTTGTCGAACGAAGCCCGTAAGACCCAGGTGAAGGAAATCCTCGAACCGCCTGCCGGCGAGCAGACGATTCGTCCCGATGCCGAACTGCTCTTTGTAGCCGGGGCCGGCTGGACGAAGCGTCAACCCGACGGTGCTTCCCACGTCGATGACGCGGAGAAACTGATCCGAGGTTTCCTGGAATTGTCGAAGGCTTCGCTGGGGGGCAGCAAGTCGATGGTCGATCTGGCCGGGGAGGGGCAAAAGGTGCTCTCTTTCATGACCCACCTGAACCAGATCGGGCAGACCGGGGCGACACCCCGTCATCCCAAGGGTCTCTCAACCTGCTGCCACGGAGAGGAACCGCACGTTGTTGGCTGGCGTTTCATCAACGAGCGGAGGGCGATCAACACCAATCCAAACTGCGGTTGGGCGCAGGGGAAAGCGGACGTACTATATGTCGCTGACGCCTTCGCCGTAATGAAAAGGGTAAACGAACTCCTTTCCGGGAGTTGATCGAGTATGGGACTGCTTGAAGGAAGAAGGGGCCTGGTTCTCGGAGTGGCGAACGACAGATCGATCGCCTGGGGGATTGCGCAGGCGGCCGTTCGGGAAGGTGCGACCCTGGGATTCAATTTCCTTGGGGAGGCCCTCGAAAAGAGGGTCCGTCCGCTCGCTGAAGAGATCGGAGTCGAACTCGTTGAACCGCTTGACGTCACGAGCGATCAGCAGATCGATGACTTCTTCTCGACGGTCGAGAAAAAGTGGGGGAAACTCGATTTCCTGGTTCACTCAATCGCGTTTGCCAACAAGTCCAGCCTGCGAGCCCGTTTCTCGGATACGGCCAGGTCTGATTTCCACCTGGCCATGGATATCTCGTGCTATTCATTGATGGCACTGGCTCGCCGAGCCCGCCCCCTGATGAAGCCAGGTGCGTCGGTACTGACTCTGACCTATATCGGTTCGGTCCGCACGATGCCGAACTACAATGTCATGGGAGTGGCAAAGGCTGCCCTGGAGGCTTCTGTGAGGTACCTGGCTGCCGATCTGGGCCCCGACGGGATTCGAGTCAATGCCATCTCCGCCGGCCCGATCAAGACGCTGGCGGCTTCAGGAATCAGTGGTTTTCGCGGAATCCTGGGAAGCTACGAGAAGGCCGCCCCGCTGCGCAAGAATGTGTCGATTCAGGAGGTTGGAAATAGCGCAGTTTACCTGGTATCCGACCTGGCCGGTGGGGTCACCGGGGAAATTCACTACGTCGATTCCGGGTTCAATACCGGCCCCGGCCTATCCCTGGATGCCCGCGACGACGAGAACTAACCTGGCTTGAAACTTCCCTACGCCTGCTCGGAATCGGCAAGTCGGCTGGCTTCCGCACCCATCTCTTCGGCCTTGGCGATGAATCCCTTGGCGTTGTAGAACATGGACAGGCTGGTGTAGGCATGGATATTGCCCGGGTCGACGCGGCGCAGGCGTTCACCGAACTCGACGGCCTGGTCCAGGTCTCCGCGATGGTAGTGAGTCATTGCGAGCGCGTGAAGGGCATCCGGGTAGGAGGGGTCGATCGCAAGGGCCTTGTCGAGTTCCGCCGCTGCTTCATCAAGGCGATCCTCGCTGAAAAGATCCATTCCCCTCAGATAGTGTTCTTCTTTCGACATTATTTCTCCCTGCTCACTGAACCTGGTTGCCGGCTGAGTCGTATACGGCGACGTTGCCGAACTCCCGGAGCTGTGCTTCCAGTTCGTCGGCCTTGCCGACGGCCACGATGGTGGCGGTCTCCGGCCGGATGTGTTTCATTGCCGCGTGTTTCACGTCCCCGGGAGTGACGCCCTGTATCCGGGTCACATGGCTGCGATAGTACCCTTGCGGGAGGTCGGCCATTGCTCCGGCAATCTCCAGTGAAGCGATCGATGCCGGCGTCTCGACGCGGCGAAGGAATGAGCCGATGATCTCGGCTTTGCAGCGGTCGAGTTCGGTTATGTCCAGCGGGTGTTCTTCCAATCCCTTCATTTCGGTGAGGATGTCTGACACGGCCTCGCCTGCTTTGTCGGCGCGCAGGGCGCAACTGACCTGCATCAAGCCATCCTGACGATAACCCCGGAGTGAACTATAAACCCCGTAACTGTACCCTTTCTGCTCGCGCAGCTTGAGGAACAGTCGAGCGCTTGCGCCGCCACCCAGGACCTGGTTAGCCAGACGAAGCCGGTCAAAGTCGGCATGTGACCGCGCCAATGTACGCATTCCCACCGCCAGCCGGGCCTGAGCCGAGTGGGGTCTATCTACTACGGCAACCCTGGGGGTCTTTTCCAGTGCTTCTGGAAACCGGGATGCAAGTGCAGGGCGGTTCGTCCAGGATCCGAAACCGCTGAGCGCCAGATCCTGAGATTCCCCGGGAGCAATATCTCCTGCGAAGAGAACCCTGCTTCCTGGCTGAGGGAAGGACTGCCTGTAAAAGGCGTTCACGCGTGCCGACGTCAATTCCTGGAGTTGGGCCACCGTCGGCGCGACTCTCCCGTAAGGGTGCCCGGGGAACAGCAATTTCACGAAGCGCTCGCTGGCGAGAAACCCTGCGTCTGCTCTCTGGGCGAGCAGTATGCTCTGCCACCGGGCTCTTGCTTTGACCAACTCGACTTCCGGGAATACCGGCTCGGTCAGGACTTCCGAGAAGATCTCAAGGGCAGCCGGCAATTGGCCCTTCAGGCAGCTGAATGAGAAGATAGAGTATTCACGCAGCACTTCAGCGCTGAAACTGATCGCTTTTCTGTCAAAGATCTCGGCGATTTGACGGGAACTGTGGTTGCGAGTTCCCTCCTTGAGCGTGCCTCCGGAGAGTTCCGCGAGGCCCTCGAACGGTTCGGGGTCGTGCACTCTGCCAACCGGGATCCCAACCAGAACGCTGACGCGGGGCAGCAGGTGATCGCTGATTGCCGCATAGGACGGCCCCGAAGGTAGTTGGGTCCATTTGACTTCCGGAAATGCCACTTCGGAGACAGGGCCGGGAGCAGGTGGCCGCTCGATCATGAGTTTCCTCCCGGTATGACAAGAATTCGGGTTCGATTGGCGGGCTGAAAGACCACAGCAGCCGTGTTCCTTATCTGTTCCGCTGAAACGGACATCAGTAGTTCCAGTTGCTCATTCGCCGCTGCCGGGTCCTCGAAAACGGAGGCCGACCGAGCCAATAGTTCGCCGATCTGGGAGACCCTGGAAAGGCGATTCACGTAACGGTGTTCAACCTGATTGCGGGCTTTTTCCAACTCTTCCGCTGAAACCCGGTCGGTGGCAATCCGGTGGAGTTCCTCATCCACGGCATGCGAGATCACCTCCGGAGTGACATCCTCGCGAACCTGGAACCAAATTCTGAAGATTTCAGGGCCCTTGTACTGATTTGGCCCGGCAAAGAGACCGGTAATCCAGCTGTTGTCGTAGACGAAGCGCCGGTAAAACCGGGATGAATCCCCATCGGCCAGGACCAGTGCCAGCAAGGACAGGGCATAGTACTCGGGGCTGCCCAGAGAGGGCATCTGATACCCGCTGGCGACCGCAGGGAGCGCGGCCAGCGGGTCAACCATCTCCTCGTAGCGTTCCTCATCCCGCAAGGGTTCAGAGAGGAGGGGATGCTGCGGGGCCGTGGTATCTTCTATCGGTTCAAAGTGTCGGCGGACAAGTTCCCGGGCGTGGAGTTCGTCGAACTCTCCCGCAACCACCAGGACTGCGTTGCCGGGACCGTAGTAGGTGCGGTGAAAGGCCTGCGCGTCGGCCAGAGTAGCGCGACGCAGGTCCTCTTCCAATCCGATGGTCGAATGAGCGTAAGCCCAGTTCGAGTAGGCGAGTTCATCGAAGCGCAGGTGAGCCTTTCCGTAGGGCTGGTTGTCGTAGTTCTGCTTCTTCTCCTCGATTACCGTCATTCTCTGGTTCTCGAAATTCTCCTCCGTAACGCAGAGAGACCTCATCCGATCGGCTTCGAGCCACAAGGCAAGCTCGAGGCAGTGGGACGGAACCGTCTCGTAGTAGTTGGTGCGGTCCTTGTTCGTCGACGCGTTCCATTGCCCACCAATCTGGTCGATGTGGAGGCCGTGCTCGTTCTTCCCGACATTCGCGGACCCCTGGAACATCATGTGTTCAAAGAGATGGGCAAATCCGGACATGCCGGGAGTTTCGTAGCTGGAGCCTACCCGGTAATGAAGACTCACGTGAACCAACGGCACCCGGTTGCGAGGCGCAAGGACTACCTGGAGTCCGTTTTCCAGTTGGTACTCGGTAAATGTAATATGTGGCAAATCAAGCTTGGGCATCGAGTTTCGGCAGACTGGTGAACTTCGAACTCACTGAACATCGAATTCGAAGAATATCAGCGGCTCATTCTTGGAAAAATCCAGGATCTCCGGCAGGTAGAGGCGGTATCCGCGCAGGTCGCCTCGGTCGGGGAGGGGATAGAAAAGAATCCCCTGGTCGGAAGCGCCGGGTGGAATGAGTTTCTCGCCAAAGGCCTTGCGTTCGAAGTCCTGCATCATTTCCTTCTTGACGATCTTGTGCAAGTCCTTCTTGGCGGCATACGCGGCGACCGGTTTCTTGAGACTTACCGCGAGGAGGACTTCGAGGTATGGGACCGGAGCGATTCGTGTGCCGTCGGGATCAAGGAGATAGACGTGCTGTCCCAGGACCTGGACCGGAAATGTGTTGTTATTTTCAATAACCAGGAGAACCGGCATGAAGCCCTTCTCGAGCAATTTGTCGGTGTCGAAAAGCTCCTGGCTCTTTTCCAGCGTATTGCCGCAATCAGCACCGATGACCAGACTCTGGAAATCCTGATGCGCAGGGTACTCGGCAGCACGTCGGACGGGAAGATCCTTGATTTCGTACTTAGCGGCCAGGACAGTTCCCCAGCCGGCCGATACTGCGAAAAGAGCAGCAGCCAATGGATAAGAAAAGACCTTTCGCATTGGAGCTATGATATCCGAATCGGCGAGTCGTACAGTTACCTGGTGATCCCCGTCGCCCACTTCACGGCCTCGGTCCACATCGTCCGGATATCGGGTCTTTGCCAGACTGCGGGAGGATGCCCGAGTCCGCAGTAGAAGACACGGCCTTTTCCGTAGGAGCGAACCCACGTGATCGGAATCTCCGAGTGTTTGACCCCGTCCCGCTTCATGTCCAGCTTGCTGGTATCGAGGGTCATCAGCACTCTGACTTTGTCCGGGTCAAAGTTCTTGGTCTGGTAGATCTCATCGTAGATTTTGAACGTGTCCGGGAAATGCCGGGTCGCCGGAAAGTTGTGGTCCAGCACCTTGATCGTGGCCTCGAACTGGTTCCAGGGGTGTCCGTCAAAATAGCCCCCGATCATCTCGCCGTACTCGGGCCACTGGTAGAACGTGTCTGTCGCGTTGTGCGCGCCGAGGAATCCCTTGCCGTCGTCGCGAACGAAGGAAAGGAGTGCCGCCTTCTGTTCGTCATTCATGGGGAGTTCCCCCGTGGTCATGAAGAAAACGGCATCGAAGTAGTCCAGATTTCTGCCGTTCATCGGCAGTTCCTTCTTGGTGATCAACTGGGTGTCGGTTCTTATGTAAGTTTCCCAGAGACCGGTCTCCTGTCCCAGTTCATACAGCGTGGCGAGCGCGTCGGAAACGGAGTCGTGCTGCCAGCCTTCCGACATCCCCACCGCCAGCAGGCGCTTCTTATGAGCTTGGGGTGCCTGACCGGGCACTGTATTTATGATTGAGAGAGCCAGGAGGACGACGAGAATGACGTAGATTTTCTTCATAACGTTGTGGCTGCCAGTTTCGCACTGCGCCGGCAACGTTTCAAGACCTCCCCGACCTTCCCGCTTCTCGGGGTTTATTCACTGGGTGAAAATTGGGGTCGGGATGATAACGCGCAAGGGAAACGTGTCGCTCAGCAGGCTTTCTAAGGTTTCTTACCGGAGAAAAGAATTGTCCCAAGTGATATTCGCTCAAGGTCGGTGCGCCTGGTTGCTTGGCAAGTCAAGTTTCCCGGAGAAACCGTCTCACCTCGCCCGGCAAGTCCGACAACCTCAACATCCAGCCGAAGCGGGCGGCTCAAGGTGCCATCAACCTGCCGGTCTGACAAAAGGCCCGTCGTGGTCAAGGTATGGCCCATTCCACGGAACAGCACCAATTGCCAGGGACGCCATTTCGAAGGTGTTTCGGAAAGAGGACAAGTCCAATCCCGTTGTCTTCCCAGCCTAAGTTGACCCCTCAGCAGCTTCGTCGCGAAACAAAGCCTTCGAGAAACCTGGCCAGGAAGACTGCCTTCGGGGTTCCAACCTCTTTTGCGTCTACCCCTTGGGACAATTTCGATTCTAGGCAGCATCTGCGGAGTGGCCAAGAGAAAAATGCCTCTGTCCAATTTGCACAAAATGTGTGCAACTGGATTGATTAGTGAAAATCCGCTGCGAGAATTGGTCGAAAGCAGAGAATGTCACGGTAATTCCACATCCAAAATCCACAGGATGTGAAAAATTTTCACGTTTGTCATAATTGAAGCGCTATTTTTAAACATAGCAGTGGGCGATGTGGGCGTTTTGGAATCAGCCTGATTTTGACTCTGCTTTGAAGGATGGAGTATGTTTTCCCGTTGAGACCGGACCGAACCGGCCTGGAAACATGATTGCCAGTTTGAGGGACAGTAATCTTCGTATCCGGGTCGGGCGCCCCTCGAGAGCGCAAGGTTGCTTTCGGAAAGACAGTCAGGTTTACTTCCGCCGGGAGACTTGGGCGAAGCTGCATTCGAATGCTCGGAGAGAGACCCCCATGTTGAGAAGCCTCGTAATGCTCTGTATCGGTGGATGTTTGGCCATAAATCCGGTTGATGCGCAGTCCGGGCTGGTCAGGAAGTACTATGAAGATGTTCCAGTTGCCCGGGTCAAGCCCGGTATAGTCCGTGATGTCGGCAAGTGGATCGATGGGAAACTGCACCTGACGGAGCGTGAGGCGATCCAACTCGCGCTGGAGAACAATCTCAACTTGAATGTTGAGCGACACAACCGGTTGCTTCGCAACTGGGATCTCGCGAAGGATCGTGTTCCGTACGAACCGCTGAGCACGTTCGGTTTCTCCTGGGACCGAAGCAGAACTCCGGCCGCCAGTATTCTCCAGGGCGGCGACAGCGTCACCGACATCCTGACGGACTACAACCTCGGTTTCAGCCAGCTCTTCCACACGGGAACGAAGTTCGAGATCACTTTCAAGGGCAATCGAAACCGCACCACGAACTTTTTCACCTCTTTGATCCCGACGATTCAGACGCAGTTCGAACTCCTCTTCAGGCAAAACCTCCTGGAAGGATTTGGAAAGGCCGATGCCGAATACGACCTGGAGATCGGGCGGAACAATGTCGATCTTTCCGACCAGCAGTTTTACGATCTCGTCCTCGGGGTGGTTTCCCAGGTCCAGGACCAGTTCTGGGACCTCGATTACGCTCTGAAGGATATCGACGTTAAACAAAAATCCTACGATCTTGCCCAGACTATTTACGAGCAGAACCAGGCGAGGTTTGAAGTCGGGACGGCTTCCCGCCTCGAGGTTGTCCAGGTTAAAGCGGAAGTCGCCTCCCGCCAGGAGGAACTGATCCGCAGCCAGTACACGGCCCGCCGGGTCCAGGATCAACTGGTCACGTTGGTAACCGGATATGACGATCCAAGGAAGTTCTCGGGAGAGATCATTCCCGCGGAAACGGAGCAAAAGCAACCGGACAAGCCCGAGCCGTTTGACGAATTGATGATGCAGTCTTCCGAGTTGCGGCCCGATCTGCAGCAGGCGGCCATCTCGATCGACAACCGGAGGATTGAGCTGCAACGAAGTCGCGACCGGCTGAAGCCCTCGCTCGAGTTTGTCGGGGGCTACCAGCAATTCGGCATCGGTGGAACCCAGGTGATCCGTGATTACTCCCAGGGTTTTTTTGATCCGCCTATCGTCAACATCATCCCTGGCGGTCTGGGTGATGCCCTTTCCCAGACCTTTGGGGGGAGCTACTACGGGTATGTCGTCGGCCTCAACCTTCAGCTCCCGCTCGCCAACATTGACGCCCGGGCCTCCAACGCTCAGGCCCAGATCGAGCTGAATCGGGCGGAGATGCAACGTTCGGCGACTTATCAGGCGGCAGGTGCTGAAATCCGGGACATTTTGACCCAGATCGAGATGAACGAAGCCAGCATCGAGGCCTCTACGGCAGCGGTGGGTGCTGCCCGGGAGCGGATGGAGGGAGAAGAATCGCGTTTTGCTGTCGGGATGGGAACCACCCGTGAATTGATTGAGGCTCAGCGCGATCTTCTCCAGGCCGAGACAGTGCTGCTCCGTGTCCGCATCGACCTGATCAAGAGCCACAATCGTCTCGATCGCGTGGTCGGCCGGACCTTGAAGCGTCAAAACCTCGTTCTCTCGGATACCCTTAAGACCAACGTGACTTCTCCTTGACGGTTCACAAGCGCTGCTTTACGAACCTGGGACGGCGTCTCGCAGTCCTTGATGAACATGGAAGGACAGCCTGAACTGGAAACCCTGAGGATCGCGGTTCGTCAACTCGCCGAAAGTGCGAATCGCCAGGGTGACCTGAAACCGGGTGGTTGGGAGTTGGCCAACCCGGCGGAAGCGGTGCGGGCCCACCGCAAGATCCAGGAATCCCGTCCTGCGGAGTACACCCGGGAAGTTCCCCTCAGTGGCGTGGCTACAGGCCATGGATTCCGGCTTGAGGTCGAGGGCCGGGCCGATGGTGTCTTCGAACATGGGAACCGGGCGGTGGTCGAAGAGATCAAGACCACCCGCCACGACCTGAGTGATGACCGGATCTTCGATAATGCCGTCCACTGGGCCCAGGCCAGGATCTATTCCTACCTTCTCTGGAATGGACGTGACCTGGAACGGGTCGAAACCCAACTGACCTATTACCAACTGGATACCCAGGAAGAGCGATCGACTCGCCGAACCTGGGAGATTCATGAGTTGCGGACCTTTTTCGAAGCGATCTCCAACCATTATCTGCGTCTCTGCCGGGAGAGACTCGAGTGGCTTGAGCTGAGAAACGATTCTGCGCGGTCGCTGGAGTTTCCCTTTCCTCACTTTCGAGCCGGACAAAGAGAAGTTGCCGTTGCCGTGTACCAGGTTGTCCGTGATGGAGGGCAGTTGCTCGTTCAGGCCCCCACAGGAATAGGAAAAACGGTTGCAGCGATCTTTCCCTCGATCAAAGCCATGGGTGAAGGGCATCTCCGCAGGATGTTCTTCCTGACGGCGAGAGGTACGGGACAGCGTGTTGCCCTCAGCGCTCTCGAAGATCTCCGGAGCCGGGGACTCCGGATTCGAGCCCTTCAGTTGACCGCCCGGGACAAGGTTTGCTTCTGTGATCCAGCCGCCTGCTCAGCGGCGGAATGCGAATTTGCCCGTGGTTTTTACGATCGCCTGGAGGAGGGGATCAAGAACCTGCTCCGGGAGGAGCTCCTGTCGAGGGAAGTCATCGAGGGTGTAGCAAAGCGTCACCGGTTGTGCCCGTTCGAGTTGTCGCTCGAGTTGATTTCTTTTGCGGATTGCGTGATCTGCGATTACAACTACGTCTTCGATCCCCAGGTCTACCTGCGGCGAGGTGACTTGGATGCCCAGGAATCGGTACTCTACCTGGTGGACGAGGCCCACAACCTGGTGGACCGGGCCCGTGAAATGTACTCGGCGGCGATCAGCAAGGAGAACCTCCTCGAGGTCCGGAGGCAAGTCCAGAGGCTGGCGAGGAATCTGTCTCGATCCCTCAACCGTGCCAATTCGTGGCTACTGCGGAGAAGGCAGGTCTGCGAAGAACAAGGCCACACCACAACTTCCGTGGAGAAGCCGGTGGATCTCTTCCCCGTTCTCGCGCAGTGCCTGCGGGACGCGGAGCAACTGCTTGCCGGTCGTCCTGATCTCTCCGATGCGATCCGTGAATCGGTTGCCGGGTTCTACTATGCTCTAGGGCACTTTCTTCGCACTGGAGAGGCTTATGATGAGCGCTATCGAACGACCTATCAGGTCGCAGGCACAGACCTCGTGGTCAGCCTCTATTGTGTTGACCCTTCAAATCGGTTGAGAGAGTCCTTGAAGCGTACCCGCTGTGCGGTTTTCCTGTCAGCCACTCTGGATCCGCCAGACTACTTCAGATCAGTGCTCGGCTGTTCCGAAACGGCATTAGAGCTCCGGGTGCCCTCTCCCTTTCCTCCCGAGAACTTCTGCGCGCTCTTGATGGACCGCGCGTCCACGCTCTACCGCAAGCGGGAAGACACCCTTGAAACGATCGTTCAGTGTCTGATGGCGTTCGTCGGTCGCCGGAGTGGCAACTACCTTGCTCTTCTTCCCCTCCTATGAATATCTTGTCCATGGCGTTGCAGTCATTCCTGGTAGAGGCCCACGACATTGATGTCATCGTCCAGGAGCCTGGTATGAAGGACGGAGATCGAAAGGGATTTCCTCGATCGTTTTACAACGGACTCAGGGCGGACGCTGGTCGGATTTGCCGTTCTGGGAGGGATCTTCGGAGAGGCCATTGACTTGGTGGGGGACCGACTGACCGGTGCCGCTGTAGTTGGAGTCGGGCTGCCGGGGATTTCGGTGGAACGGGATCTGATCCGGGACTACTACGAAGGGAAGCTGAGACGCGGGTTTGAGTACGCCTACTGCTATCCCGGAATGAACCGTGTTCTCCAGGCGGCAGGCCGGGTTATTCGCTCTGAAACGGATCGGGGAGTCGTCCTCTTGATCGACGAGCGCTTCAGGCGCCATCCCTACCGTCGCCTCCTGCCCCGCGAGTGGAAACCGGTCCGAGTCTCAGGCGCAGACGAACTCGGGGCCCAACTGGATGACTTCTGGGGAATCTCGAGGCAGCAGTGAAACAACCACTCAAATCCCGGAAGTCGAAGTTCGGCTGGCTTTCCATCGGGCTTTGCGAGGCACAAAGTTGGAGGCCATTCTCACCAGTCGCGGCTGAACAGCACCGCGGACCCGGGGCGTGGCTGCGATTGCTCCGGGAGAGCCCGCCAATTCTCTCGCCCTCTCCTTCATTTTCTCTTCGGTGTCGGCAATAATGGGGGATCCATGACTCCCAGCAGCCATCCGGATTCAGCCTCGTCATTGAACCGTATTCGACAGCTTTTGCCCGGTGCCGCTCTGGCAGCCCTGACCTTTGGTGTCGTGGCGGCCCTTTTCGATGTCCCGCTGCTAGCGTCGTCCCTGGTAATCGGCGCATTTGTGCTTATAGCGGTGCATCTCATGGGGAGCAAGACTTATGCGGCCTTTGCTTTCACGGCCTGGGTGGCGGCCTTTGTTGCGGCCGCCATGTTTTACCCCGAGGCCTTCCTGGTCTGGTTTGGCTATGAGCTGAAGAACCTCATCGTGCCGCTCATCCAGATCATCATGTTCGGGATGGGCACACAACTGACCCTGGGCGATTTCAAAAGGGTCTTCCTGATGCCTCGAGCCGTCCTGATCGGGATGGTCCTGCAGTTTACGGTGATGCCCTTTGTCGGCAAAGCGCTGGCGATGATCTTCATCCGCAACCCCGAAGTCGCCGCGGGGATGGTGCTGGTTGGGGCCTGTCCCGGCGGGGTTGCCTCCAACGTCATGACTTTTCTGGCGCACGGCAACGTGGCGCTTTCGGTGACAATGACCTCCTGCTCAACGCTGATGGCGCCCATCATGACCCCGGCCATGACCAAGCTCCTGGCCGGCACTTATGTCGAGGTCAAGTTCGTGGCGATGATGCTGTCGATCCTGAACATGATTATCGTGCCGATCGTCGCCGGACTTGTCGTCAATGCGCTCCTGACTCGCGGAGCCCGGGCCTATCCCTCGCTGGGAGGAGTCTCGCGGGCAATCTTCAAGGGACTGCCATACGTCTCGATGTTCTCGATTTGCTTCATCATTGCGATCATCACCGCCCTTTCGCGAGACGACCTGCTGGCCGGGGGCTTCGTGATCGCCGTGATGGTGGCGGTGATCATTCACAATTCCACCGGCTACTTGCTCGGCTACTGGGGCGCCCGCGTCATCGGCCTCAATGAAACGGACTGCAGGACGGTCTCGATCGAGGTTGGCCTGCAGAATGGAGGAATGGCGTCCGGGCTGGCGATCGGCGTCCTCAAGAGTGAACTGGCAGCGATCCCTCCGGCGATCTTCGGGCCCTGGATGAACATGTCGGGCGCAATGCTGGCCTCCTGGTGGGCGGGACGCCCCCCGGCTGATTCGAAAATAGAGTAGGACATGCTTCCAGCTTGTCTCCGTGATCGAAGCCACCTAACCGGAGACCGGAGACAGACACAGAGCCGGGGTTAAGGCGCAGCCGCGGCCCCGGGATCGTCCGGCGGCGGCCGGGGCTGGGGCTGACTTGAAGGGTCAATCGAGGAGACTTGGATAAACTGGAGAAACTGGCTCCGTTTGGCTCGGGATTGAGGCGAGCGGTCGAGAAAGGATGTGGAGATGGAAGTGCGGAACCGACAGGTTCCGCTTTAAATCCCGGCCCGTCGTCAGGGAAGCGACAGCTTCCCTCGGGGTGACGGGGTGCGTTAAATGTGCTCCAGCCGTCCGGATCCAACGGGACTTGGAACGTCCGAATCCCGAACGGCGAAGGCGAATGCCGAGGTCGAAGTGCGAAACCGAAGTGCGAAGTGCTAACTGGAGGGGAGATTTGAGTGACGGAAGCGATTTTTGCCAGTGTGGATCTGGGCGGGACGAACATCAAGGCAGCTCTCGGGAAGGCCGACGGGACGGTCCTGGTTTCTGATTCCGCTCCAACCCGTTCCCATGAAGGTCCCGAGGCGGTCCTCGACCGGATCGCCCAACTGGTCAATCGCCTGGCTGCCGAGGTGGGTACGCCCCCGTCGGCGTTGGGGATGGGAGTCCCTGGACTGGTGGATCTTGCCCAGGGCCGGACCCTGTTTCTTCCCAACCTTCCCACCCAATGGAGAGGTGTCGAAGTCCGCGCGATCCTCTCTCCACGGGTCGCCTGCCCGGTCTACCTCCTGAACGACGTTCGTACGGCGACTCTCGGAGAGATGGAATACGGGCATGGAAGGGAGGTCGCCAGTTTTGTCTTCTTTGCGATCGGAACCGGAATTGGCGGGGGGATCGTGATTGACCGTAAACTCCGCCTGGGACCACTCGGCGCTGCCGCCGAAATGGGACACCAGACGATAATCCCTGACGGTCCGATCTGCGGTTGCGGCAACCGCGGCTGCATGGAGGCTCTCGCCAGTGGCCCGGCCGTGGCCGCGGCCGGTGTGCGCCTGTTGCGAAACGGGTTGGCCCCCGTCCTGCACGAGATTGTTGGAGGCGATCTGAACCGGGTTACGCCTGAAACCATGGCGCAGGCGGCCCGAGAGGGAGAGCGGACCGTCCAGATCGAGATTCGTCGTGCGGCTGAGTTCATCGGTATCGGAGTCGCGAATATGGTCACTGCGCTTCACCCTGACCGGGTCGTGTTCGGAGGGGGCGTCGCCCAGATGGGAGACCTGCTGCTGGAACCGATCCGGGAGGTCTTACGTCTGCGAGTCCGCATGTTTCCCGCCGACACCGTGCCGGTTGTCATCTCCAAGTTGGGTGAACAGGCCGGAACACTGGGCGGAATTGCCCTGGCCATGAGGAAACTGGAGGAGTGATGAGTTACTGCTATCTTGATATTGCGAAGATGATCGACCACTCTCTGCTCAAGCCGACGCTGACGGTCGAGCAGCTCGAGAACGGCTGCCGGCTGGCAGTGGACTATGACGTAGCCAGCGTCTGTATTCTCCCCTATTACCTGAAACGTTGCGCTGCACTGCTTTCGGGAAGTTCAGTCAAGCCAAGTACTACGGTGGGCTTTCCCCATGGCGGCCATGCTACAGCCGTCAAGGTGGCCGAGGCAGTTCAGGCGCTCGACGACGGAGTCGAAGAATTGGACATGGTCGTGAACATCAGCAAGGTTGTCAGTGAGGACTGGGACTATGTCGCGGGTGAAATCCGGGAACTCGTCGATCTGACTCATGAGCGCGGCCAGAAGATCAAAGTCATTTTTGAGAACTGCTATCTGGATGACGGCCAGAAGATCCGCCTCTGCGAGATATGTGGTGGCGCCGGAGCAGACTGGGTCAAGACTTCGACCGGATACGGGACTGGAGGCGCAACCCTGGAAGACCTCGAGTTGATGCGTCGACATTCCCCCCCGGAAGTCCAGGTCAAGGCTGCGGGTGGGGTGAGAGACCTGGATCGCCTGCTGCGGGTGCGAGAGATCGGGGTTACGAGGGTCGGAGCTTCAGCAACCCGGGTGATCCTCGATGAAGTGAAAGCTCGAGTCGGGCCGTAGGCATAGATTGGCGGTGGGCACCTCGACAGCCGCTGGTGCTTTATTTTGACTCCGGCTTCTTGTCGATCGCTTTCTCGACCTCCGGACTCATTGAACGCATGTGGAGATCTCTCTGGGGGAAGGGAATTTCGATGCCTGCCTCGCTTAAGGCCCGGTTGATGGCAACGGTGAGGTCGCTGCGGACCTTGAAGCCTTTGTCGAAGTCGGCAATCCAGGCTCGGAGGGAAAAGTCGAGGGAACTGTCTCCAAATCCCATGAAAAGGGCCACGGGTTCGGGTTTCGGCAGAACGTGCTCGTGGGCCGCTGCCACGTCCAGGAGGAGCTTGAGGACTTTCTCGGGATCAGTCCCGTAGGCCACTCCGACAGTGACTTCGACCCGGCGCTGGAGATCCGACAAAGTCCAGTTGATCACCTGTTCGGAAATGAGGTCCCCGTTGGGAACGATTACCTCGGAACCTTCGAAGGTCCGAATGGTGCTGGCGCGCGTTCCGATGTTGGTGACCTCGCCTATCAGTTGCCCCACCTGGACTTTGTCTCCGACCTGGATCGGGCGTTCGAACAGGAGTATGAGTCCCGACACGAAATTGTTAACGATGTTCTGCAGGCCAAACCCGATGCCGACACCGAAGGCGCCGATAACCACAGTGAACCGGTCGAGCCCGAGCCCGGCCGCCGGCAGCGCGATCAGGAAACCTACCAGGAGGACGGCGTAGTAAGTCAGACGGGAAACGGTTGATCCGACTCCGCGATGCAGCGATAACCGGGGCAGGACGTCCTCGTCGAGCAGAAACGTGACCAGGCGGGCCAGCGCGAATGAGAACCAGACGGAAATCACGAAGATCGCTACGTCGGCCAAAGATACCGACAGTTCGCCGATCTTCAGGGGGCTCTTGACGAAGCTCAGGAAATCCTGTGAAATCGTTTCTTCCAGAAGAAAGATACGAAGCCCGGCAAACAACCAGTAGACGGTCAGCAGCAGGCCGACGAGGCGGGAAATACGGCGCTGGATCAGGTCGCTGTAGAGAAGGACGACGCGGGAACGGCGAGCAAAGCGGGTCTGTAGCAGGACGATCAGCGCCGCCCGGATCACGAGGTGAGTTGCCCACAGGATCGTGGCCACCAACACGATCCGCAGCACCCCGCTGGACAACACTCCCGCCAGTGCAACCCCTCCGAAAACATTTGCGAAGAGCGCAACGCCGAGCAGCACGGCCGACAGCGACACGCCGGCCCGGAACAGTACCTGCCAAAACCGGTCCTGGCAGCAATCGAGCGAGTTTCGGAACCAACCCAGGAGCAGCAGGGCGAAAACTGTCGTCAAGAAGGTGAGCAGCCGTCCGACTTCTGCGGTTTCCGGGAACGAGTCGGTTAAGACATCCAGCAGCCGAAGCCCGAGGAACGCCCACAGAATAGGCACGAGCTTCGGGGGAAGCAGCCCGGGCAGGAGGCGAAGGAGAGCGATCACGAGGAGAAGAGTGACCAGCTTGAGCCAGGAGTTGGGGGCCTGGGGGTGCAGCAATGTGCTGAGCAACGCGACCACGAGGAGGGATGACGCCACCGGGCGGCCAAGAATGTGGGTGATCTTCTCCCGCCCTTCGATTTCGAGTTCCGTCCGAAGCTCTCTCCGAAGAACCGTGAGTATGGCGAGCGACAGTACGAGGAACAGGAAATCGAACAGGAACAGCCGCTTTTCCTGAGATACGTAGCCGGTCAGTGCTTCCCAGTCAGAACGGAACTGCCCTCCCATGGTGGTGACCAGTTGTGACGGCCTTACTCCGGCAATAACACTCCACAGAGGGGGGCTCTGAAAGGAAAAGAGCTGGCCCCATTGTTCGTCGATGGCATTCTCGGTCTTAGCCAGGCCTTCTGCGACGGTTGCCCGAATCTCGAGAACAGAGTTCTGAAGTTGCAGGAGTGCTCTCCGCCCGTCGATGACCTTGGCGCGGGTTTGCGCGAGGTTGGAGAGGGTTTCCCGGATCATCTCCTTGACGGGTTCCGGATACTCGGCTGAGCCCGAGGCTTGCTGCGTTTTACGCCAGATCTGCCGCCGGTTGTCGAGTTCGGTGATGAAGCCGTCGAGTGTCTTCGACTGGCCGAGAATGGCCTCCTGCCAAGTGCGAAGCTGGTCTCCCAACCTCCCCCAGCTTCGCTGAAGATCGCCCAGTTCCCGAAGAGAGGCCCGCGTTGACAGCAGACTGGTTGTGTAGTCGTCGAGGCTCTTTGCCTGTTTGGCGACTGAGGGGATTTGTGATTTGATTCGATTGACACCGGAGGGCAGGGCACTCCTCAGGTTCACATCCCGGAGAAAGGCAACGGCCTGATCTGCCGCCAACGGCACCTCGGTCGCCGCCAGCGGACCAGAGGGCTCATTGTCCGACTTCTGCTCTGGGGGAGACGACTGGGCAATGATCTGGGATGTCAACAACACCAGCACGATCAGCAGTGTGATCCAAATCGGTCTGCAACACAGATGTTTCTGATTCACTCCACTCTCCGGTTCGCTGCGACACGTGCGTTCTAATGATTTTGTCAGTCTCTATGGCCGGATTGCAATCAGCGTTATTGCGGGGCCTTCCGGAATCGGCACCGAAAGCCGCGATTCGATCGCCCATTCAGTGCGGGAGTAAAGCGTCAGCCGCGGCTTCCAGTCCTCCATCAGTTGCCTGTCTCCGATCTTGCCTCCATCCGGCCGGCAGCTGCGAGGCCCCCAGGGTTTGTTTCCCGGACTGAACTTTGCCATGGGGCAAGACCTCTAGGCAAGCAGGGTATATACTGAAATACATCCATATCCAGTTTGGGAGTCCTGCCATGCCAGTGGTCCGATCCCGAAATAGCGTGACAATCGTTGCGGGCGCGACGGAGTCCGGATCGAGGCGTGGCGACGATGGCGATGCGAGCCATCGTCAAGGAGCCGCAACGACGAGATGGGCCCCGTCCCGCCGCAACCCGACGGGCCGATGGGGGTTGCGGCCGATCTCTTCGTCGCTCTTCGTCGTCGATGCTGCGGCATCGCCCCCTACGCTCGCTCCTCGATCTCGAACTCGCGAGGCCCGGGCTCTCGGCGATGGTTATATCTCGTATACCCCTTACGGGAGTCCTGACCACTCGGACTGTTACTTTTGCTTGTACTGAGCGGAGCCACGCCGGTACCGTCCGAGCACAAGGATCCCCTGTACCTTTCGGCCGAGTCACAGGCTTTTCTCGATGCAAGAGTGGCTCGCGGGGCTCCCGAGATCGAGCGTCTGCACCAGTTGATCAATACGATCTTCAGCGATGACGGGGTGAACTTCAGCTACTCTGAGGTGACGCTGACGGCTGAACAACTGATCAGAGACGGCTCGGGGAACTGCCTCGCATTCACCAACCTGATTGTGGCGGCCGGGCGGTACCTCGGCCTGGATGTCCGCTACAGGGAGGTCGACATCATTCCGACCTGGAGTAAGCATGGAAGCCTGGTCATCCTGAATCAACACGTCAATGCGGTAGTAGTTGTCGGGACGAGTGCTTACGTGATTGACCTCCTGCCGGGAATCAACCGGGTGGAACTGAGGGGTCAGATCGTCTCCGATGATCGTGGTCGAGCGCACTATTTCAACAACCTGGGCGCCAACTACCTGGCCCTGGGAGATTCCGAGCAAGCCCTCGGAGCGCTGCGACGGGCCCTCGACTTCGACGACTCGGCTCCTTTTGCCTGGGCCAACCTCGGAGCGGCGTACGCGCTGGCCAACCGGGACATGGAAGCGGAACCGGCCTACAAGCAGGCGATTCATCTCGATCGTGAGAACATGGTGGCAATGTCGAACCTGGCCAGCCTGTACGAACGAACGGGTCGGCATGACGAAGCCCTCAAACTCCTGAAGAAGGTCGCCGAGTTTCGAAACAAGAACCCGTATTACCACTACAATCTCGGGCTGGAGGCTTTCTCGCACGGCGCGCTTGCGGAGTCTGTCCAACATTTCAAGGATGCCTTGAAGCGAAAGCACGAAGAACATCGTTTCTACTTCGCATTGGCCCGGGCCTACATCGGCCTGGGAGAGGTCCACCGTGCGATGAAAGCGTTGGAAGACGCCGAAAAGTATGCCCCTGATGAAGCGGGAAGGGACCGGTACGCTCAGAAGCTTGAGCTTCTCGCCGGCGCAGAACAGCCTTAGTTGGCCAAGTCGCCGATCAGGATGCCGGCCAAGTCTTTCAGCCGGGTTTCCAGCCGGTTGAATCCCTCCTCCAGAGAGAACTCCTCTGCCGGGCGTTCGGCAGCGAATGGCCAGGTCAGCAGGACTACGTGGTAAGGGAGGTTCTTGACCCGCTGCCTTAGCCGTCCCGTCAGGTCAATGACGATGTGAAACTGGTCAAGGTGTTCGGGCAGTGGTTCGGCGGCAACCGGGTCCATCCCTGTCGTGCTGAAACCGCGGTCGGTCATCCAGGCAATCATCTCAGCGTTGAGGGAGTCTGCCGGCGCCAACCCGGCATACGAAACCGCGGCACGGGTTTCAAAAATGCGGCGGGCAACGAGGGCAGCCATCACGCTCCAACGGGCGCTGTCCTGGTCCAGAAACAGAATCCGAAATCGCTTCGGCTTCTTGACGGCACCGGCGGCCGCGAAGATTGTCTCCTCGCATACGTTCTTTGCCTGGTCGCAGATCCGGCTGAGCCGGTTGAGCACCATCAGGACACCAAACAAGTCAACAATAGGCCGCTCGGATCGCTTGCTTTCCTCGACGAGGTCCTCGAAAGCTCGGTCGAACTCTTTGCCCACGTTGGAAGCCATCGATGCTGTGCCTCGCGCCCGATCTGCATTTGACTCGACGAACGCGCGAACCGATTCGTGCAGGACCTGGTTCGCCTCGCGCACCAGCAGATCGATGTCCCGGCGCAGGATTCCCTCCGGTTCCTGGCTCATCCGCACCGACTCCCGGCAAATCGTCGAGGCGTAGTCTCCGATCCGTTCGAGGGCAATGCTGATACGGAGTACCGAGGAAACAAAGCGCAGGTGAGCTCCACTGGGAAGATGCTTGGCCGTGAACGCGTGGCAGAGGGCATCCAGTTCCCGGACTTTCCGGTTCACGATCTGGTCCCGCAGGATGGTCTCCGACGCTAGTTCCCGATTGCGGGTCAGCAGCGCCGAAATGCTCGCTGAGATTGCCCGGCCAAGGAGTTCGTCGACTTCGGAAATCCGATTTCGGATCTCGGTCAGGTCCTGTTCGAGACGCTCTTCATAGTGAGACATCCGGTTTTCCTTGCTGTGGGACACAGGCCCAAACCAGCCACGTCAAATGACCAACTTGCCCGAACTCAGTTTTCCACAGAAATCTGCTTAATTCAAAAGTTTACGCGAGCCGTGCGACATCCGGAGAGGCCGGCCTGAAACGACGGTAGGATAAGCTTCCAGCTTGTCTCCGTAATCGAAGCCACTAACCGAAGACCGAACGGAGAATGGAATCAAGAAGATTCATCGCGGAACTTGCGTCGTTCAGCGCGATCGCCAGTACGCGAGTGAAGCGAGCGCGACGGACTTCGCAGGCCAACAGAAGTGATGCGGAGGCCGAACCATTGGAGAAAGCTGGAACTGGCAATCAGATCCGGAGAGGCCGCTGACACTCGCGTACTGAATGCGCGGGAATCACGATTGACGGCTTGGAGAGTTTCACTCTTTGAATGATCCGGTGGCGGGGGCGGGGCCGGCTTGCAACTACCGATTTCATTGAGAATCGGGGCCTCGTCTGTAACCTTTCTGCCCCGTCGCCATCTGAATTGAGAGGCAACGCAGTCCTGCCGTGTCTCAAGAGACCTTGGGGGGAAATCCGGTTCAAACAAGGGAGATCTTTAGATATGAGGAAAGTTCTGGTTGGATTCGGAACGACGTTGATGTTTGCGTTGATTATGGCCGTAGCATGGCCGACAACTGCAGGGGCGGCCGCGGCCATCCAAAGCGAGGGCAGCGGGCCGTCCGGAGCCGACGGCAAGGCGATTTTCCTGAGTCAGAAGTGCAACATGTGTCATGACGTCTCGAGTGCCGGAATCACGGCCACCACGAAGTCCGAGAAGATGAAGGGGCCTGATCTGAAGAACCTCAAACAGGACGCGGACTGGATTGGAAAATTCCTGAAGAAGGAAGTGGACCTCAACGGCCAGAAGCACAAGAAAACCTTCACCGGAAATCAGGCTGAGCTGAAGACCCTTGTCGATTGGCTGCTCGAACAGAAGTAGCCGCTCCGCGGTTTGCTGCTTCCAGGGGTTGCTCTGGGGAGAGTTTTCGCAAAGGTTTTGCCTTTCGGTTGACTCCCCCAGCCAACTCCCGATTACCTCGTGCCGGTGAGTCAGTCCACCAGCACCGGAATCTTGGCGAGAATCCCGAAGTTCTCTCCGCCCGTGCGACCTTTTGGCTCATGGGGTGTGCAGCTTGGCAGGAAGAAGATGGTCTTTTGCAGGTCGCTGGCACTCAAGGTCCCGACACTGGTTCCGTCTGCTGTCTGCAG
Source organism: uncultured Acidobacteriota bacterium (assembly GCA_963777605.1). GTDB lineage: Bacteria > Acidobacteriota > UBA6911 > RPQK01 > JAPXNP01 > CAVZRV01. Next base: position 198,133 of record CAVZRV010000007.1, on the reverse strand, counting down.
GTTGAACCTGGGGCCGAATTCCACCCAGCAACTCTGGCGCTGGGAGGCGTCCAGATCATTGATTCGAACCTGCTCAACACCGATCGCGTGTGCGGCCGCAAAATCGGCCGCTGCCTGGCAAACCCACGAACCGGCGGGTCCTGCGTCAATTCGCAGAGGGACATCACGCCACTGCGGGTCCGTTCCAGTTTCTTTGACCCAAATCACGTCCAGGTTCACCGCCCCGACGAGCTCCGAGCAGGGACTGACGTTGTTCGCGTCGCAGTCGACGACCGGAAGCGAAAGATTCCAGGGTACGATCGGCCTGCCATCCAGATCCACGGCACCCGCTGAAGCAATCCAGCAGTCGCGAAAATCTCGGTAAACCGTGTCCTGCATGCCGCCAACCGTCCCGATACCCTCACCGTAGGCAACTTCCCCGGGATTCCCGGTACTGCAGACCAATGGCCTGACCGTGGGAACACTGGCCGTGTCACAGGGCTGAGAGAAGTTAGTCCATCCACCCGTGTTGTGTGTAGTCCCACCGCCCGAATTGATCATCCTGCCGGTATTGCAGGTATACTCGCCGGAATCGAAATCCGTGATGCTCTGTTTGCAGATGGCGATGGGTTGGTCCGCCTCGCCGGGCCCCAGGGTGCCCGCGAATCCGATGTAGCCAACCGCCTCCGCCTGGAGTGTGAAGTTGTCGTACCCGATGATCTTGGAAAGGAACGAATTCGCCGGGATATCCTCACGGTGCACGGTGACCTTGACCGCATTGATGTATCCGGTATCGGCATCGAGTTCTGCGGTCGTTCGATCCCAGAGGACAACCGGTGTCGTAGAAGCGTTCTCGGTGAAGGTCCGTGAGGCAAAGCTCCAGTGACCCCGCTGGACATCTCCCGAATTGCCCGACGGGTCATTCACTTCCACCGGCTGATTCTGGCTCATGTTGTCAATCGCCGCCAAATAGGCTTCGTTGTTCGCGACCGTGTTGATCGTCTGGCCGTTGTTGGTGTACAGCACCCGGGCCCCGCGGAGTGCACCCGCATCGGCGGCATTCTGCAGTTGGTTGCGGACGACCATGATGTAGCCCACATCAACGGCCAGGGACCCGAAGGTGAGGAGCACCACCATCATGACTGCGACCAGTACGATCACCGCTCCCCGATCGGTCCGCCAGCGGTCAGTCAAGCGCAAAGGGCGAGGCATCGACGCACCTCCTCCTATTCCATTCTCATCACGGTTTCGGCGGTCAGGTTCAGGTTGCCCGCCAACGTATTGGCGAAGTTCGGGAGAACGAGAAACGTATACGCGTACTGGACCCGGACTGTAAGCGGCACCCCGGAAGCCCCACCTCCACTCACGGTTGTCGTGGCGTTGGCAGCTGCAAAGCTGACCAGGTGATCCGTCAGGTAGGTGTTGACCTTGTCCTGGATCTGGGCGGTCGTCATCGGTGTGTAAGCGCCTTCGCTGTCCGTGTTGAAGAGGATCCCGTACCGGGCGCCTTCCCGGGAAGCATTGGTGATCATCGCCTGGTCGTAGAGAACCAGGCTCATCTCGATGATCCCGAAGAGCACCAGCAGCAGGAGGGGCAGAACGACGGCAAACTCAAGGATCGCGACGCCTCTGGAGTTACCTGCGGCGTCAAATCCTCCGCTCACTGACTGAACTGAATGCTCTGAGTCTCCCATATCCACTTTGAACCTTCCATTGATTCACTGATAATCATACGCCACGCAGTCAATCACCACCTAGCGGACGTTTCCGCCCACCGCTCCAAATTTGGGGAAAACACGGAAAATTTTTGGATCGTGCGCCAGGGTAGCGCATGCTTCCAGCTTGCGTCGTGGCGATTGCGCTGCCGCCCACGTCCAGAACGGGACCCTTCCCACGGGATTGGCATGCCGGGTGTGACCGGGGTGGGCGGTTCATCCACGCGACAACCTGGAAGGGTTGTCCTGCGAAACCGATTGAAAAATGACAGATTGACGATATACTCTCAGATACGGAACGGCATCCATCTTAGCTACTCTAATCGAAGGAGCCGCGATATGCGCTTCCTGGCCTTTCTCTTTATCTTGGTTGTTCTTGGCCTCGGGTATGGCGTGACCCTGTTGCGCCGAAACCGTTGGATCCAGTCGCGGGAACTGATCGAGACCTATCGCAAGAAATTCAGGAACTTCTGTCTCGAATACCAGGAGACGTTCAACCAGGATCACTACGAGTGGCTGATGCGCAACGTCCTCCGGGTGCAGGCGTCGGTCGATGAACTGGTGGGAACGAGCCGCTACGCCGACTATTTCCAGCACGACTACGGCCGCTCGGACCGTTCCCTGGTCGAGATCCTGGAGCAGATGAGCCAGACCACGGTTCACGAACAGCGCCTGAATGCGGCCAACAACCTCCTGACCCGCTGCCTGGGATCGCCGACGAAGAGGTGGAGAAGGCCGAGAAGAACCGTCTCAACCCCCTCGTTCAGTTCCGCGAAGGAATCCGCTCCCTGCTCCTGATCCCTACGCTGATCGGACGCTGGGCCTCGGGTCGCTCGCAGTTGGAGCGCCTGACCGAGCCCGACGACCGCAGAATCGCCGGCTGGGTCTCCACCTGGACGGTCCTGGGGCTGCTCATCCCGGTAATCGTTCTCGCGGTCGGCTGGACCCCCATCGCTGACGGCACCACTTACCTTATCCGACAAGGTTCGGTTCTAATTTCCCAGGGGGCCGACTGGGTCGCCGAATCCATCAGTATGAGCCTCCCGATCGATCCACCGGCGTAGGACAAGCATCCCTGCTTGTCTCGTGAAGTGGGCACCGTCGTCGGGTTGGGTGCCAGTGGCTTGGAGACAAGCTGGAAGCTTATCCTACCGCCGAACAGCGTAGGGCATCCCTGCTTGTCTCGTGAAGTGGGCACCGTCGTCGGGTTGGGTGCCGGTGGCCTGGAGACAAGCTGGAAGCTTGTCCTACCGCCGAACAGCGTAGGGCATCCCTGCTTGTCTCGTGAAGTGGGCACCGTCGTCGGGTCGGGTGCCGGTGGCTTGGAGACAAGCTGGAAGCTTATCCTACAGTCGGCCGCTTTCTTCCAAATATTCTCCGCATTTCACCAAATCGTTCCGTAGAGCGGTTTGCCAGCCGCCGGTAACATAGGCGCTGTTTGGAACGGGCCGCAAACCTTAATCAAAGGAGAATGAAAATGTTGAACAACCTGGTAGCCATCATCAAAATGAACCTTTCCAACCTGACCCGCGACGAGCGCGGCGTGACCGTCATCGAGTATGCGGTTATTGCTGCGCTGATCATCGTCGTCTGCTCCTGTCCATTATCGGAAACCTTGGCATACAGCTGTTTCAGGCGTTTGGGCGAGACATTACGCGGGCGGTACACCTAGCCGGACTTAGTGAGGGCGCGTTTCGCAGGTAGAACGATTCGGGGCGCCAGGCTCGGTTGGGCGCCCCGGTATGTAGGATTATGCTCGCTCTCCGGGTGAGGTACTGTGTAACATTGAGTGGGCCCTGGCAGCATTGGGATGATCCGAAAGAGTCACATTATGACTGCTGGTTGCGCTGACCAACGCGGCGTAACAGTGATTGAGTACTCGGTTTTGGTGTTGCTGATCATTCTTGGTCTGCATCGGGGCGATTGGGGCTCTTGGAAGGTGCTCGCTGCATTCTATGAAACCGCTTCCGGGTATTTCTGAGATGGCGTGATCTCAGCGCAAGCACTGGGTTTCGCGCTCTGGAGATTGCTTAGTGGGGCTCGTTTTCATGGCCGTGCCCGTAGCGTTCATGAATGATCAGAAGTTGATCAGGTGGTGTGGGATGAACCGTTTGAGGGTTGTATTGCTCGCCAGTTTTGGCGCTCGTTCCTCAGTGGGCTTCTGACCCTTGTTCTCTACCGGCAAATCTCCTCGCGGATCCCGAACGAATCATCCGAGGGCGAAAGTCAGATCGTGGTTGCGTCGAGCGGCTGCCCCTGGGGAAACTGATTGAGGAAACGTGATCTTCGCCTGGCTCCCTGGTCGAAAGAAGTTCCCCTTGAAGGAAGTTTCAGCCGGGTCGAAGAGGTTGTCGGACGCGGGGTGGTTGTCCCGATGCTGCCGAACGAGCCGGTCCTGGAATCGAAATTGGCCCCTCGGGGTGCCGGCGCGGGCCTCACGACGGCGATTCCTTCGGGAATGCGGGCGGTTTCGGTCAAGGTCAACGAGGTCATCGGCGTATCGGGCTTCGTCCTGCCCGGAACGCGGGTCGATGTCATCGTGACCGGTTCCCCCGACAACAGCTCGTCCGGAGAGATCTCGAAGGTGGTCCTGGAAAACGTCGAGGTGCTCGCTGCCGGTCAGAACATCGAGCGGAACGCCCAGGGAACGCCGGAAAAGGTCCAGGTGGTCACGCTTCTGGTCACCCCCGAGGATTCCCAGAAACTGGCCCTGGCCTCCTCGGATGCCCGGATCCAGTTGGCGCTTCGCAATCCTCTCGACCTGGAGCACACCGATCCCAGTCCGGTGAAGCGTGCGGAACTCTACAGCGAACCCTCGTCCGATCAGCCCAAGGTCGAGGAGGCCGCCCCGGTCCGGCGGGTTGTCCGAAGAGTTGCCCCGCCTCCCCCCCCGCCCCCCCCTCCGCCCAAGAAGTACGAGGTGGAAGTCATCCAGGGAACGGAGCGGAAGACGATGACCTACGAAGAGAAAAAGCCGGGGGAAAACTAGGACGAGAATTCAGAATTCAGAATTCCGAATCCAGAAGTAAGAATTTTCAGTGCCTGCTCTACTAAACAATGCGCCGGTTCCTGCCGATTCCTGTGGTGAAGGTGAGGGGAGAGAGATGAGAACGACACTGGGTAAGAGATCCTGTAAGCACGATTTCTCATTGGTAGCTTTTCTGTCGGTCGTTGTCTTTTCTTTCACTTCAACGGTCGTTCTTGCCCAAGTGAACCAGTCCAGTGAACGGTTGCGGGTTTTGGTGGGGAAGTCACTGGTCATCAACAGCCCCGAGCCGCTGGTTCGGGTTTCGGTGACGAATCCTGAGATTGCTTCGGCGGTCAGTGTCACCGAACGGCAGGTCCTGATCCACGGGCATCAAGCCGGGGAGCGTGACGCTGCTGCTTTGGAACGAGCAGGAACAGGTGCAGTCGTTTGATCTCGACGTCCAGTTGGATGTTGGCGGTGCTCGCGAAACCCTGGCCCGGGTCATGCCCGGACGAATCGATCGAAGTTCGCCAGAGCGGCTCGGCGCTGGTTTTGACCGGCGAGGTCGGATCGGAGGCCGAGCAGAAGCAGGCTGAGGCGGTCGCCAAGACATTACGCTCCCGAGTCGTCAACATGCTGGCGATCCGGGAGAACCGCGAGGTGGTCCTCCTTCAAGTCAAGATCGCCGAAGTCGATCGCTCGACGCTTGAGCGAACTGGGGATGTCCCTCTTCAGCACGGGCGCCGGGAACACGATCGGTGCCACTTTCGACGCAGCAGTTTGGCCAACTCGGGGCGGGTGTCGGGCAAGTCCCTCAGCGTGTCCAGATTCCAGGTCAGCCGAATACCGCGGCCGGCGCAATCGGTAATGACCATCAGCGGGCTTTGGATCGGTGCTTCGGGCTCTCCGACCTGATGAACATCTTCCTGTTCCGGCCCGATCTCAATCTCGGGGCCGTCATCCGCGCCCTGAACCAGAAGAGCCTGCTTCAAATCCTTGCCGAACCCAACGTGTTGGCGATGAACGGCCGCGAGGCCAGCTTTCTGGCCGGGGGAGAATTCCCCTTCCCGGTTGTCCAGGGAGGGGGCAACTTCCAGGCGGTGACGATTCAGTTCCGGGAATTTGGGGTCCGGGTCATTTTCACGCCTCAAATTCAGGATGACGGCATGATTCGGCTCAAAGTCGTGCCGGAAGTCAGTGCCCTCGATTTTGCCAATGCCCTCACCGTTGCCGGCTTTGTCGTCCCTGCAATCTCACACACGCCGGGCGGAGACCGAGGTTGAACTGAGGAACGGCCAGAGTTTTGCGATTGCCGGCCTCATCGACAACCGCCTGGTCGAAACCGTCTCCAAGGTTCCCGGGCTCGGGGACATTCCGCTTTTGGGGAAGCTCTTTCGAAGCCGATCGTCGGATCAGGCCAATACCGAGCTTCTGGTCATGGTGACGCCACAGATTGTGAAGGCGGTGGATCCCGACCAGGTTCCCGAGTTGCCGTTCCCGGGTGACTTTCTCGACCAGGGAACGTTCGATTCGGAAGTGAAGTCCCGAGAAGACGGCCGATGAACCCAGGTGGACGGCCATGAGTGAAGCCCTCTCCTCGGTCCTCGAAAGTCGGCCTGATCGCGCCCGGCCCGGCGAGCCGGGCGATGCTGTCCCGGTGCTTCCCTGAGGGGGCCATCGTGGTTGGCCAGTCGGACGGCCAGACCTTTCGGGGGGGTGCCGCCCGGGCCGAATTCAGACAGTCCCAACCCGAGATCGTCCTGGTCGAGGCCGAGACGGCGCCACTCTTGTTGCTGGCCTTGATCGGGCACCTCCGGCAGGATTTGCCGGCGGCCTGGATTTTCGCCGTGGAGAGGGCAACCGACGCCCAGTCGGTGATCGAGGCCGTTCGGGCCGGGGCGCGGGAGTTTCTGACCCAGCCGGTTTCGCCCGATACGGTCCGGCAGGCCTTTGAACGGTACCTGGCCGAGAACCCGAAGAAGCAGAGAAAGGCCGGAAAGGTCTATGCGGTCACCTCGGCCAAGGGAGGGTGCGGGTCGACGTCGGTGGCGATCAACCTGGCGGCCTCCGCGGGGGAATTGCCCGGCACCCGGGTTGCCCTGGCCGACCTGAGCCATCCCCTGGGGGACGTGGCCGCCTACCTGGGCCTCAAGCCCAAGTACACCTTGAACGACGCCCTGAAGGCGGCCTCCCGGCTCGATCCGGTCCTGCTCGAGACCTTCATGACGACCAAGGCGGGAATTCATGTCCTGGCGGGTCAGGCCCGGATCGAGCCCTCGCCCGAGTCGGCATTGCAGTCGGTCTCCCGGTTGATCAGCGTGCTGTCCGAGTCCTTCTCCCACTCGGTCCTCGACCTTTCCGGGGCGATCAGCGAAGAGATCCTTCAGACGGCGGTCGAGCGGGCCGACGAGGTCCTGGTGGTTCTCACGGCGGAGATCCCCGCGGTCTGGAGGACCCTGCACCTGATCCAGTTCCTGGAGCAGGGGGGGCTCGATCCCAAGCTGAAGCTTCTTTTGAATAGGGCGCAGTCGGGCGGGGATATCAGTTCCGGAGATATTGAGAAGACATTGAAGAAGAAGATCTTCTGGCAGGTGCCGAACAACTACCGGTCCACGATTCAGGCCCTCAATGCCGGCCGAGCAGTCGTCGAGGTCAACCACTCCAACCTGGCCCAGAGCTACCTGGGCCTGGCCGAAGCCCTGACCGGACTCAAGAAGGCCAAAAAGAGAAAGGGATTGCTGGGGCTTTTTTCGTAGGAGAGGACGCTTATTTGAGCGAGCAGCAAACAGCATTATCGGAAATTCAGCGGATCAAGCAGGAACTCCACCATCGAGTCGTGGAGGAGATCGACCTGGAACAACTCGACAAGATGAAGCGGGAGACCGCACTCCAGGAGACCCGACGGATCATTCGGCTGACCCTGGAGCGGGACAATGCGCCGCTGACCTCGTCGGAGCGCGAGCGGGTCACCAAGGAAATCACCGACGAGCTTTTCGGCCTGGGGCCGCTGGAGCCTCTCCTGGGCGACCCGTCGATCTCGGACATCCTGGTCAACGGCTACGGGTCGGTTTACATCGAGCGGCGAGGCCTGCTCGAGAAGACGGCGATCCAGTTCAACGACGACCAGCATCTGAAGCGGATCATCGACCGGATCGTGGCCCGCGTCGGCCGGCGCGTGGACGAATCGTCTCCCATGGTCGATGCCCGGCTTCCCGACGGTTCCCGGGTCAACGCCATCATTCCGCCCCTGGCCTTGGACGGGCCGGTCCTCTCGATCCGGCGGTTCGGCATCGATCCGTTGCGGGCCTCCGATCTGCTTCACAACCAGACGGTGACGGCTCCAATGTTGGAGCTCCTCCAGGCGTCGGTCCAGGCCAAGTTGAACGTCCTCATCTCGGGTGGGACCGGCGCTGGCAAGACCACACTCTTGAACGTGCTTTCGGCGTCGATCCCTAACAAAGAGCGGATCGTCACGATCGAGGACGCCGCCGAACTGCAACTCCGCCAGGAGCACGTGGTTCGTCTCGAGACCCGGCCCCCGAACGTGGAGGGAAAGGGCGCCGTCCGCCAGCGCGAGTTGGTGATCAATGCACTCCGGATGCGCCCCGACCGGATCATCGTCGGCGAGGTTCGGGGTTCCGAGGCCCTCGACATGCTCCAGGCCATGAACACGGGCCACGAGGGTTCGCTGACCACGATCCACTCCAATTCGCCCCGTGACGCCCTGGCGCGACTCGAGACGATGGTTTCCATGGCGGCCCTCCAGTTGCCCGACAAGGCAATCCGCCAGCAGATCGCCTCGGCGATTGAACTGGTCATCCAGATCAGCCGGCTTTCCGACGGGTCCAGGCGGATCACCAATATCTCCGAGATTACCGGGATGGAGGGGCCGGTTGTGACGATGCAGGAGCTGTTTGTCTTCAAGCGGGCCGGCTTCGACGAAAAGGGGCGCGTTCGGGGCCAGTTTACGGCCACCGGCGTTCGGCCCCGGTTCACGGAGAAGCTCCAGGCTGCCGGCATTCAGCTTCCGGCCGAGATGTTCGCCGTGCACGGCTACCGCGAGGTCATCGGATGAGCACGCCCACGATCCTGATCCTTCTGTTCGTCTGCCTCCTTCTGCTGGTCTCCAGCTTCCTCTACATTCTTATAGTCGTGCCCTCCCGGCGCAAAGAGGTCCGTCGCCGCCTCGAATCCCTTCCCGAGTGGGCATTGGGCGGGGCGGAGTTGCAGGGGGCGAGCGAGGGGTTTCAGCAGGCCGATCAGACCTTCCTGAATCGGCTGGTTTCCGAGACTCTGCTGACCCGGCGGTTTCAGCTCTTCGTGGCCCAGTCCGGGACCCGCAAGAGTGCGGCCTACTGGATGACCGTCTCCCTCATTCTGACCCTCGCGGGGCTTCTGGTTGCGCTTCTGCTCAGGGTTGCCGATCGTCATTGCCCTGCTGCTCATCGCGATGCTTGCCTCGATCCCGTCAATTCGCCTGGCGTACAAGCGATACCGGAGGCTCAACCAGTTCGAGCGCCAGTTGCCCGACGCCCTGGACATCCTTTCGAGAGCGGTTCGCGCGGGCTATGCGTTCACCTCGGGCCTGCTCGTGATCGCCGACGAGATGCCCGATCCGATCGCCCAGGAGTTTCGCAAGACTTACGAGCAGCAAAACCTGGGCCTGCCCCTGAGAGATGCGCTCAACAACTTGAGCGTCCGGGTTCCCCTGCCTGACGTGAGGATTTTCGTCTCCACGCTGCAGATCCAGAGTGAATCGGGCGGAAACCTGGCCGAAGTTCTGGACAAACTGGCGGCCATCGTTCGCGAGCGCTTCCGGCTCCTGCAGCAGGTCCGCATTTACGCGGCGGAGGGCAAGATGTCGATGTACGTCCTCCTTGCTCTGCCCCCGTTTCTGGTTGTGGCGATCTACTTTTTGAACCCGGGTACATTGGACGGCTGTTCACCGATCCGGACGGCACTCCGGATGCTGGAGGTTGCCGCTGTTCTCCAGATTTTGGGATATCTCGTCATTCGTCGCCTGGTGAATTTGAAAGTATGAGTGGATTACCGGTTCCGACCGCATTGTTGATCGCCTTGCTTTTTCTGCTCTTCTCGGCAGGTCTTTTCGCGCTGCTCTACGTCCTCATCCGGCCGCGGCTTCGCCTCGAGCGGCGTCTCTCCGAGGAGGAAAAGAAGGGTCGGCGGCTGGAATTGGTCCGATGTGGGTGAGCGGTTCAAGGCGGTGGCACGCCCCATCGGGCAGATGATCCCGAGGCCGCCCGACGACCTGTCCAAGGAGGAGAAACAGCTCGTTCAGGCCGGGTTATCGGAACCGGGATGCCGTCTTCGTCTTCTGGGGAGCGCAGGGTGCTCCTTGCTCTCGCGGCCCTCGCGCTGGCCGCTGTTACCGGCCTTCTCTGGACCTACTTCCTGTTGAGCCTTCTCGGGGCGATCGTGATCGGGATGATATTGCCGGGGCTCTGGCTCAGCTGGAAAATTCGAGGGCGTAAGCAGAGGATCGAGTGGGGCCTCCCTGATTTCATGGACCTGTCGGTGGTCTGTGTCGAATCGGGAATGGGGCTCGACCAGACCATCCAGCGGGTCGGCCGCGAGATCAGCCTGCCCCACCCCGACCTGGGCGACGAGTTGCGACTGTACGGCCTCGAGGTCAACGCCGGCCGGACCCGCGCCGAGGCCTTGAGAAACCTGGCCGCCCGCACCGGCGTGGATGAACTGAGATCCTTTGCCGCGGTCCTCATCCAGGCCGACCGGTTCGGGACCAGCGTAGGGCAGACCCTACGGGTCTTTGCCGACGATCTCCGCATCAAGCGGAGACAGCGGGCGGAAGAGATTGCGGCGAAGCTCGCGGTCAAGATGGTGTTCCCGCTGATTCTCTTTGTTTTCCCGGCGATCCTCGTGGTCCTGGCGGGTCCGGCGATCCTGGCGATTTACAAGAATCTGCTGGGAGCGATGGGGGGAGGACAGTGAACGGATGTGGCGGGACACTCTGCAAACGGCTCGTGGTCGTAGCTTGCGGTGCCAATCTCGTCCTGTTCGGCTGTACTCAACGCCAGGTCGCTGTCCACCAGCCGTTGGTCGGCAAGCAGGTATATGGGCCGGCGAAGCCCGGGAACCTCTCTGATTCGATTCGAGGGGTCTTTCGGACGTCGGCTGAAAACTACCTGCGGGCTGGAGAGATTGCCGGTCCTGACCTGAACGCCCCTTTTCCGTTGAATGCCGAAAACGCTTCTGTTGGCCAAAGACTTGCTCGTGCAAACCGGTTAAGGGAGACGGGCTTGTTGTGGCCGGCGGCGGCTGAATTCGAGGCGGTTCTCGAGGAAATTCCTGACTCTGCTTCAGCGCATTACGGGTTGGCACAGACCTGGCTCGAGTTGGGGAACAGCTTCAAGGCCGTCGAGCAGATCCAGGCGGCGCTCGAACTGGATCCAGGGGTGGCGAATTACTGGCTTTTCCTGGCTGAAGCCTATTCGGAGGCGGGAAATGACGCAGAGGCCCGCGACGTGCTGTTCGGGGCCCTTCATCGCCACCCTGGTAATGTCCGCATCATGACACGACTGGGTTTTACGTTGAACCGATTGCGCGATTATGGCCAGGCTCAAGGAGTGCTGGAGCGGGTACTGGAGGTTGAGCCTGAAAATCGAGATGCCCGTGAGGCATTTGCGATCGCTACGCTTCTATCAGGCGACGAAAACCGGGCTCTCGAAGAACTTGAGCGATTGATGCCGCCCTCTGAAGCGTGGAACCGCATCGGCGACCTCTATTCCGGCGAGCGGCGCTGGCCTGATGCTCAGCGGGCCTTTCTGGTCGCGCTCCAACTGGATCCGCAGAACGCGCCGGCCCGGTTGAGCTTGTCCGAGGCCGATTCTCACGTGCCGCCCCCCGCCGTAGTCTTTTTGCGCCCCTTCGGTGAGGCAGTTCAGATGGCCGCGGAAAAGGCTCGGGATGCGAATCCTCCTCCCGCGCCCAGTTTGGGCGCTGCCGTCGATCTCGAGACGGAAGTTCGGGCCAGCCTGGTCAGATCGCCGGATGGCTACGCGAAGCTGACCGGGCAGTTAACTCCTCAATCGAGTTGGCGCTGGATAGTGAACCGGCTCTTGAATTTCCTCAACGACTTCACAATTGGCGAACGGTCTAAGCATGCCGGTGGCGGAGCCTCGGTTCGAGGCGATTGCTCCCGTGGCCGTGATCGGAGCAGAGAGTCGTCAGGGTGGGGGCGAAATCCAGGACAAGGCTGGTCAGACTGGTGCGAGCGACCTTGTCCGACTCGCGCGGCGGTCTGCGGTTGAGGCTGGCTCCGAAGATGTCCGGGTGGTTACGATCGATCGGAAGGGGCGTATTGATGTCAGCCGGACCCCTGTGAATGAGCCTGGTGAACCGCGAGGTCAGTCTCCTGAATCGGTGGAGGTTCCTGTCTCGAGGACGCCTGCTGCGGCATCGGTGCTGCGGTTTTGGGTCACCGATAATGGGGCCGAGGCCGTCGAAGCGAGTCCTGCGCCTTCCAAACCAGAACTCGCTGAAAAGGCGGATACCCCTGTGATGGTTTCGGAAGCTGTACCGGCTGAGGACGATCCATCGTTTGCCGGTTATGTGGTGAGCCCTCGCTCGGGAGCTCCCGTGCCCACGTCCGGAGTGCCCGGGTGGTTGGTCGTCTACTTCCCCCGGTTCCTTCAACTGTACGGCCTCTTTTGCCTGCTGCTGTTGGCACTGGCCTTCCGAGGTGGCCGAAGAGAACCGACTCCGCCTGTCTCTCGCCGACGACAAATCAATCTTGCAGCAAGGTAGGACAACCTTCCAGGTTGTCTCGGGATCGCAGTTGCCAGTCCTGGCAAAGTGACCGTCAACCCGCGATTCTGGTATGCCTGGATCGACGTGGGTTGTGCCATGCCCACGCGACAACCTGGAAGGTTGTCCTACGTTTATTTTCCGTGGATTTTGCTGGTTCGACGTTATTGATGGTATGGAGAACCAGTTCAGGCCGTTCGATCCGGAGGAACCGGTTCGAACGTCGTATCGCCACCTTCCTCACTGGGAACAGGATGGTGCCACGTACTTCGTGACGTTTCGGACGGCGGATTCGCTGCCTGTCGAGCGTCTGGAATCCCTTGAGAAGGAGCGTGAGCTCTGGCGTCGTTTCCATCCTCCACCTTGGAGCGACGGTGACTATGATGACTATTGCCGACTCATGTTCCACAAGCTCGATGGATGGCTTGACCAGCAGGAGGGCGCCTGTCCGCTTCGGTGGCGTGAAAGCTCGCAGGTTGTGGAAGAGGCGCTGCTCTACTTCGACGGAATTCGGTACTCTTTGGATGAGTCGGTGGTCATGCCGAATCACGTTCACACGCTTTTCAAACCGATCAAAGGATGGCGATTGAAGGAGATTCTCCATAGCTGGAAGTCGTTCACCGCATTACGGGTCAACGAACTATTGGGACAGAGTGGGCTGTTCTGGTTTCACGAGAGCTTCGATCGAATTGTCCGGGACTGGGCGGAACTTGAACGAGTAAGGCAGTACATCAGGGGCAATCCAGTAAACGCGGGGCTGCACGAAGGTGAGTTCACGCTGGTGACCGGAATCGGCCTTGTCTCGTAGCACACCGTAGGACAACCTTCCAGGTTGTCTCGGGATCGTAGTTGTCAGTCCTGGCAAAGTGACCGTCAACTCCGACCATCAACACCCGAAACAGTGGTCAGCCCCGCACTATGCCGGGGCCGGCGGCTCCGTTTACGCGACAACCTGGAAGGTTGTCCTACGGTATCCTACGACGGGCGGGTGATTTTCTTGAAGTCTCTTGGGGTCAGGCTGGTCCAGCGTTTGAAGGCTTTCTGGAAGGTGCTGATTTCGTTGAAGCCGACCTCGAAGGCGACTTCGGTGATGGTTCGATCCCTTGCTTTGATGAGTTCCAGGGCCTTCTTGATCCGGACGTATTGAAGCCAGACGCAAAACGTGACGCCGATCTTCTGGTGGAAGAAGTAACTGAAATAGGTCTTCTCCATGGCGGCGACGCCCGAAATTTCTTCGAGGGAGATCGACTCGCCGTACCGCGATTCCACAAAATCGCGGACCCGCTTCAGTCGGGGGTAGTAGCTGAACGCTTCCTCGTTGATCTCGCGGAGTTCAAGCTGGTAGATGTCCCCCAGGAGATGGGATCCATCAAAGTCGCCAACTTCGTTCCTGCCGTTGTTCTGGGCGAATTGGATCGAGACACCAAACTGATCGGGAAAAAGTTCTTCCGAGCGGACAACCTGGGCCGTGACGACCAGCCCATCGCCCAACTGAATAACGACCCAGTCGCCCGCGATGATGCGGAATTCAGTCAGGAAGTAGGCTCCTGTCTTGCTCAGATTCTGGAACCGGATTGCGGTTTGCTTGCCCGTATCGATATCTTCGATACAGGCGGGCAGGCTGACATCGAACCGAACCGCCCTGCGTTTCTCGTCCCCCATACGCCCGATAACCTCAGTCGTGAACCATTGGCAAGAGTGCTCCGCCGCATCGCGAACAGGCAGCAGAAGTTATATGAACCACCTCAGTAACACGAGATGACTGGTTCACCACCCTCCAACGTTGCAGCTATTGTGAAGTGGTTACAGGTGAGATTGCAAGAGGTTTTACGGCTTCGGGCGCCTAAAGGTGTAGGAGTTGACCGTGGGCCGGAGAACGCATCCGGATGAAATTCCCGAATTGGAGAGCAATGTTCAGTCCTGTCAGGGGAGGCCGGCCGAGTAGAGGGTCACGCCGGGCGGGCCAGGCGTTTGAAGTCGCGGGGGGTGAGACTGGTCCAGCGTTTGAATGCCTTTTGAAAAGTGCTGAGTTCGTTGAACCCGACGGCGAAGGCAACCTCGGTAATGGAGTGATCCTGTTCGGCCATCATCTCGAGGGCGCGGGTGATTCGGAGATACTGGAGCCAATCCCGAAATGTTACGCCGACCTTTTCGTGGAAGAAAAAGCTGAAGTAGGTCTTCTCCATCGTGGCGACTTCCGCCGCCTGGGCCAAGGTAATCGTCTCCTCGAAATTGGCCATGACGTAGTCCTGGACCCTTTTCAGGCGAGGATAGTACTCGAAGGCCTCCCCCCTGCACTCCTTGAGTTCGAGTTGGTATATTTCGCCGACCGCATCGGAGTTGCCGATCTCGAAGTCTCCGTTGCCATTCTCTGACACAGACTCGAACTTGACCGCAACTCCAAATCGGTCGCCAAACAGCGGAGTCAGTCGGACGACGTGGCCCGAGGCCTTGAGCCCATCGCCGAGCTTGATTTCGATAGCCTCACCTTTCCGAAGATTCTGGCCGGTGATGAAGTAGGCACCTGCCCGGCTGATGTTGCGAAGGTTGACGTAGTCATCAGAGGGCTCTTTCCTGTTCGAGAGCGTTGCTCTGAGATCGACCTCCTGTCTTGGATACTTGCGGCTGTCGCGTGACATGGTGTTACTGATTAGATCGGCAAACTCATGACAAGTCATTAATTCTGGCTCGAATACAGAATGTCCGATTGCCTTTTATGCCGGCCGAGCCAGTTTCTTGAAATCTCTCGGGGTCAGGCTGGTCCAGCGCTTGAATGCTTTCTGAAAGGTGCTGAGCTCGTTGAAGCCGACGGCAAAGGCGACCTCAGTGATTGAGTGGTCCCTCGAGCGAATCAGCACCAGGGCGCGTGAAACCCGAAGGTACTGGAGCCAGGCACTGAAGGTAACTCCCAATTTCTGCCGGAAGAAGTAACTGAAATAGGTTCGTTCCATGGCTGCGACATTGGCAGCATCTTCCAGGGTGATTTCCTCCGTCAGGTTGTCCTCTACGTAGGCCCTGACCCGTTCGAGGCGGGGATAGTATGCGAAAGCCCGTTCGTTCAGAGTGCGCAATTCGAGCTGGAAGAGCTCTGCCAGAACTCCGTTGGTATCACTGGGCCGATCTAAACTTTCATCGGAACCGTTGAAAGAGTCTTCGGTGGTTGTGAATTTGACCGCAAAACCAAAGTGATCGTCGAAGAGTTGCTCGACACGGAGCACTTCTCCGGTGATCAGCAGACCGTCTCCCATCCGGATCTCGACATTGTCTCCCGCTGAAAGGGCTTGCTTCCCAATGAAATAGGCTCCTCCCCGGGAAAAGTTCTGAAACCGTGCCGGAAATTCGCTGTCCCCCTTCGTTTCATTGACAGTCGCTTCGAAATTGAAATCGTACCGTGGATGTTTTCTCCGATCGCGTGCGCGCATAGGCTTTCAGTTATCTACTTCGGCATTCTCGCGGTTCAGCTTGGTGATCCGACGCACAATCGTGACCAAGTTTCCATTCGAGAACG
This sequence comes from uncultured Acidobacteriota bacterium, assembly GCA_963777605.1. Taxonomy (GTDB): domain Bacteria; phylum Acidobacteriota; class UBA6911; order RPQK01; family JAPXNP01; genus CAVZRV01. Next base: position 182,178 of record CAVZRV010000007.1, on the reverse strand, counting down.
TGTTGGAGGACGTCGTGGTTTGGCATTAGCCCTCAAATTCTGGGGGAAACGCTCGAATCGGAAAAGCGAAATAAAACGCAATATCGCGCAATATTGCGAAAACGATGTCGGAACCGGCCGAAAGTGGCGGGGTGGGGGTTTTCTGGTTTCTGGTTCCTGGGTCCGGGAGTGCTATGGTTTCGCAGCGTGGGGAGTTGGGGCCGAGGGAGGTCACCGGCCCGTGCAGGCCCGGCCCATGTACACATCAAGCTTGCCGTTCAATAGTAGAAACCTCGTTGAACCTGGAACATTGAACGTGGAACCTGTCAGGGGTCAATTCCGGTTTCATCGCTGAAATGGTGGACGGTCGGGCTGAGCCGGGCAAGATGCCCGGCGGACACGCCAGGCAAGGATGCCTGGATTACTCTCCCCGGAACCCCATTCAGACATTGAAAAGGAAGTGGCTGACGTCGCCGTCCTGGATCAGGTAATCCTTCCCTTCCAGGCGGACCTTGCCCTGCTTCTTGGCCCCGGCCATGCCGCCGGCGTCGAGAAGGTCTTTCCAGGGAACGACTTCAGCACGGATGAAGCCCCGCTGAATGTCGGAATGGATCACTCCTCCGGCCTCGGCCGCGCAGGTGGCTTGGCGGATGGTCCAGGCTCGGACTTCGTCCTCGCCGACCGTCATGAAGCTGATCAATCCCAGCAATTGGTAAGAGGCGGAGATGACGCGATCCCGGGCTGCTTCCTCCAGCCCCAGATCAGCCATGAATTCGGCCGCGTCTTCCGGACTCAACTGCGCCAGTTCGGCTTCGATCTTGGCACTCAGTGTGATCGAGGCTTCCGGCCCCGACCCTGTCGAGCCCGATTGTTCGTCCCCCAGTTGATCCTCGCCGACGTTGTGAACGACGAGAACCGGCTTGGCAGTCAGGAACTGGAAGCCCCGAAGCAGCTTCTCCTCCTGGGCCGTGGGTGGGTCCAGGTCTCGAATCGGCTGCTCCGCTTCGAGACCTTCCCGGAACCGGTCCAGTACCTTGTATTCCATCTCCCGGATCGCCCGATCCTTGGCCGGAAGCTTGGAGATCTCCTTGCCGAGCCGCTCCAGTCGTCTTTCGACGACGACCTGGTCCGAGAGGAGCAGTTCCTGTTCGAGGGCGACCCGGTCCCGCTCGGGAGCAACGGTGCCCTTCGGATGAGGAACGGAGTCATCTTCGAAGCTCCGAACGACATGGAGGAAGGCGTCCGCCGTCCCCAGGTAGGTCATGACCTCGGGCGGAATGGTATCCCTCCGTTCACCAGCTCCCTCCAGTCCGCCGATGTCGACGTACTGAACTTCCGCGAAGGTAGTCTTGCGCGGATTGTAAAGGCGGCTCAGCGCTGAGACGCGCTCATCCGGCACTTTCACGGACGCGATGTTGGGCTCGAGTCTACCGCTCGAAAAGTTCCCGGTTTCAGCAGAACCTCCGGTCAGGGCGTTGAAGACGGTTGTCTTTCCGCTTTGGGGTAATCCGATGATGGCGATCTTCATTGTCTTACACCTCCCGCCATCGGATCGTCTTCTGCCGTTGTGCGCCGAGCCCTTCCACGCCCAGGTGCATCTCCTGGCCCTCGCGCAGGAAGATTGGCTCGGGCTTGATGCCCATTCCGACGCCGGGCGGGGTCCCCGTGGAGATGATGTCCCCGGGACGCAGGGTCATGCACTCGCTCAAGTGGCTGACCAGCTCCGCAACCGCAAATATCATTTTGGAAGTGTTGCCATCCTGGTATCGTACGCCGTCAACTTCGAGCCACAAACGCAGGTTCTGCGGGTTTGGGATCTCGTCGGCAGTCACCAGCCACGGCCCGATCGGGCCGAAAGTGTCATGGCTCTTTCCCTTGACCCACTGGCCGCCGCGTTCGAGTTGAAAAGCACGCTCGGACAGGTCGTTGACAACGCAGTAGCCCGCGACATGGTCGAGAGCGCCGGCTTCGCTGACATACTTGGCCGGTTCCCCAATAACGACACCCAGTTCGACTTCCCAGTCGGCCTTGGTCGAATCCTTCGGGATCTCGACGTCGTCATACGGACCGCAGACCGCACTGGTTGCCTTGAAAAAGACAATAGGGAACTGTGGAACCTCCATGCCGGCTTCCGCAGCGTGATCCGAGTAGTTCAGGCCGATGCAGATGAACTTCCCCGGCCGATCGACACAGGAGCCAACCCGCTTACCCGGTTCGACCGCTGGAAGGCTCGCAGTATCGAGAGTGGCGATCCGATCCAGTGTCTTTCGCCGCAAATGCTGCCCGGACCAGTCCGGTACGTGCTCCGACAGGTCTCGAACGATTCCGTTTTCGTCCAGCAAGGCAGGGGTTTCCTGTCCCAGGGGTCCTACGCGCAACAATTTCATCACCTCCTATGATAGCTGAGGCCGCATCGAGAACAAGTCCCACTGGACTGAGGAACGGACGCGGGACAGAATAGAGATAGAGTCGCAGGTCGCCGAAGGAGATGAATCTATGAAAGGTTTGGGAAAGCACAAGAGCAGGGTAGTTACTGAGGGCAGGAACCGGGCCGGAGCCCGTGCCTTTTTCAAGGCTGTGGGTTTTACTCACGAAGATCTCTCCAGGCCCATTATTGGAATTGCCAACACCTGGATAGAGACGATGCCCTGCAATATCCACCTGCGGGAGCTTGCGGCACGAGTCAAAGAGGGAGTGCGGGAAGCCGGTGGAACGCCGATGGAGTTCAACACCATCGCTATCAGCGATGCGATCACGATGGGAATAGAAGGTATGAAGGCCTCCCTCGTGAGCCGTGAAGTAATCGCCGACTCCATCGAACTGGCCGGGCGAGGCTACATGTTCGACGCGATTATTGCTCTGGTCGGCTGCGATAAGACCATCCCGGGTGCCGCGATGGCAGCGATCCGGCTCGATGTCCCGTCCCTGGTTCTCTATGGGGGAACAATAATGCCCGGCCGATATCATGGGCGTGACGTGAACATTCAGGACGTTTTCGAAGCGATCGGCGCAGCATCCGCAGGGAAGATCAGTGAAGATGAACTCCACCAGATCGAGGAGGTGGCGTGCCCGGGTCCGGGAGCCTGTGGCGGTCAGTTCACTGCCAACACGATGGCGACCGCGCTCGAGTTCCTGGGACTTTCGGCTTTGGGGACGGCGAGTACCCCGGCTGTCGATCCGGGCAAGGACGAGGTCGCACGCCGTTGCGGCCGCCTGATAATGGCAATGCTCGAACAGGAACTCACTCCGAGCCGGATACTGACCCGGAAGTCCTTCGAAAATGCGATAACGGGTGTCTCGGCAACCGGCGGATCGACCAACTCCGTTCTCCACCTGATCGCTTTGGCGCGTGAAGCCAACATCCCCCTGGATATCGATGACTTCGACGTTGTCAGCAGGAGGAGCCCTCTCCTGGCAGACTTGAAACCCTGGGGCCGTTACCTGGCGGCAGATCTCTTTAAGGCAGGTGGCATCGAACTCGTTGCGCAGCGCCTGGTCCAGGGAGGGTTCGTGGATGGCAGCCAGTTGACCCCGACGGGCCGGACTCTCGCGGAAGAGGCTGGACAGGCCCGCGAGACAGAGGGCCAGGATGTAGTGCGGCCGGTTCACGATCCCATCAAGACTTCGGGCGGCCTCGCCATTCTAAAAGGAAGCCTGGCTCCAGAAGGTGCAGTGGTCAAGATTACCGGGCACGAGCGGGCGGCCCACTCCGGTCCAGCCCGGGTTTTTGACTGTGAAGAGGATGCTATGGCTGCAGTCACATCGGGGCAGATCCAGGCCGGCGACGTGGTGATCATCCGATACGAAGGCCCGGCCGGTGGTCCTGGAATGAGAGAGATGCTGGGGGTTACGGGCGCGATCGTCGGAGCCGGCCTGGGCGAGAGCGTGGCCCTGGTCACTGACGGTCGGTTCAGCGGGGCTACCCGGGGCCTGATGATCGGCCACGCCACGCCGGAAGCCATTAAGGGCGGCCCCATCGCTTTGGTGGAAACGGGCGACCTGATACGGATCGACATCTCCGCCAGAAGCCTGGAAGTCGAACTCTCAGAGAGTGAGCTGGATCGCCGAAAAACGGCCTGGCAACCGCCGGAGCCACGCTATACAAGGGGCGTCTTTGCGAAGTACGCTGCGAGTGTATCCTCGGCCTCGGAGGGTGCTGTCACTCGGTTACCGAGTGCTTCATAGGCCGGACATTCTAATCGTCCGGCTGGACCGTTTGCCAGAGTCGCATCATGATCTCCATGTGGAGATCCTCGTACATCGGCATCAACCGCTCCAACTCCCGCCAGTCTTTGTTGCGTGTGGCTAGATAAAGCTCCTGTTCACATCGACTTTCAACGAAGAAGAGTTCCTGGAGCGATTTCGCTTCCGCGAAAATCGAGGGAGGACATTCGGTAATCTCGGCGAGTTTGTTTAGTGTGTACATCAGCAAAGTCTCATAGAGATCTTCGGCGGAAAGGACCGAATTCGTTAGCTGGAAATTGGGTCGCAGGATTTCGCGGTCCCGGGGTGAAGAGTAGTCCAGGCATCCTGCCTGTGATGTCGCGAGGGCATCTTGCCCGACGTAAGCCCCTCCGGGCGTGGGACTTGGAACGCTGAGCCGAATTTCGAACTCGCTTGCCGAGGCCGGGCTGGAAGGCCCCGGGCTGACATCCCAGGCAGGATGCCAAGGGCGGACACCCTTGGCCGGGCTGGAAGCTCTGAGAACATTGGAACGTCAACCCCTGACGGTAGACTAACGGTTCCAGGATTGGCAGGTACTTATGACTGAACAAATCGTCGAGGGCACCGAAGCAAGAATCGAGCACCAGGACCAATACCTTGGAGTGCTCCTGGAGTTTTACCTGGTTCGGGAAGAGACCCGGAACCAGGGTCCGATTGGGCGCTCAAAATTGAAGTACTGGAAGAGAATAGTCCGAATCTTCGAGGAGGGTTTTTCTCCCAAAGTCCGAGAGAAAGTTCGTTACCGCGTGCGCAAAGCCGAGAAATTGGGTTTGGTGCCCGTTCAACTGGCTATGGTCAGATACTCCTGGACAGTAGCACTGAGCCGGTGGGAGACTCCTCAGGAAGCGCGAGACCGCTGGAGTCGCTACCTGGCCGAACCGGAAAGCGATGGGAGTGTCGTCAGCTTCGAGTCGTTTGAGGCTCGACGCCGTTTCCGAGTGTTGCATGGCCAGGTGAAGCGTTGTGGCCTCTGGCCCGCGGCAGCGCGCCGGGTTCACCAAGGAGGATGCTGAATTGTCGAAGTCGCCGGATGGGTCGAGCAAGGGAGTGCTGGAAGGGGTCACCGCCTACCATTGGATAGTCGTCCTCGTTGCATCCTGTGGCTGGCTCTTTGACTGTATGGACCAGAGGATATTCATCCTCGCGCGGGAATCGGCTCTGCGGGAACTCCTGGGAAACGACCAGGCCGCTGTGGCAGTCATTCAGCAGTACCTGGGCTACGCCACCACGTCGATGATCCTGGGTTGGGCGACCGGCGGAATTATCTTCGGGGTTATGAGCGACCGCTGGGGCCGCGTTCGAACGATGGTGGTCACCCTGCTGATTTACTCGGGTTTCACCGGCCTTTCCGGCCTGGCACACGGATGGATCGACTTCACGATCTACCGGTTCCTGGTTGGCCTTGGGGTAGGAGGGATGTTCGGCGCTGCGACTACCCTGGTCGCGGAAAGTGTGCCGTCTGGATTTCGGTCGATGGCCCTGGGTTCACTTCAGGCGCTCTCTGCAACCGGTAATATCCTCGGCTCGACCATCAGTTACTGGGTTCAGCCGGGTGCTCAGGATGTAATCTTCGGCTTTGCGGGATGGCGCTCTCTCTTTTTCGTGGGAATTTTGCCGGCGCTCCTGGTGATTCCGATCGTGGGGATCTTGCGGGAACCGGAGCCGTGGAGACAAGCTAAGGCGACCGCGAATACCAGAGGGCTGCAAAAGAAGGTCGGGTCTCCGCTGGAGCTATTCAGTCATCCGAGATGGCGTCGAAACACCATCGTAGGCCTGTGCCTGGGCGTTTCCGGGATGATCGGGCTGTGGGGGATCGGATTCTTCTCTCCCGAGTTGATCTCGACGGCATTGGCGGGCCAAAGCCAACAGGTCATTGATGAGGTTCGTGCCAAGGCGACTGCTTTGCAGGATGTGGGTGCGTTTATGGGCATGATGGCTTTCACGTTCGTTGCCACCTACCTGGGGCGGAGGCTGGCATTCTTGATTTCATTCGGAATTTGCCTCGTGTTCACGATCTACGTGTTCAACTCGCTTAACTCGGCCTCCGATGCCTACTGGATGCTGCCGATGATGGGCTTCGCGCAACTGGCTGTCTTTGCCGGCTATTCGATCTACTTTCCGGAGCTCTATCCGACTCGGTTGAGGGGGACTGGAGTCGGTTTCTGCTACAACACTGTCCGCTATCTTGCTGCCCCTGCCCCAATCCTTCTCGGGTACTTGGCGGCCAGCCTGGGGATCCGGACGGCGGCATTGCTGATGTCTTTTATTTACGTTGTAGGTATGATTGCCTTGTACTGGGCACCGGAGACAAAAGGGTCGGCCTTGCCGGAAGATTTGGTGCAAGATCAAACTTGACGCAACTCCCCGGGTCGCGGGTCGTCTAAGAATGAGTGAAGAAGCAAGCGCCTGAGGGGTTCCTTGCGCAACTTGGCTCGGGAAGCACCAGGAAAACTCCGGACCCAGGAAGACAGGAGAATATTGAGATGAAGAACTGGAGTCGCAGGTCGTTTTTGTCCGTTACTGCTGGTTCTGCGGCCACTCGCTGGTGGCGGGTCAAGGCTGCTCCTGAAACTGGCATGCGTTTCGGATTGGTGACCTATCAGTGGGGGAAAGACTGGGATTTGCCGACCCTTATTGAAAACTGCCGCAAGGCGAATTTTGCCGGTGTCGAATTGCGGACCCAGCACGCTCACGGTGTCGAACCCACCCTGTCTCAGGCGCAGCGTAAAGACGTCAAGCGTCGGTTTGCGGACTCGGGGGTAACCTGTGTCGGTTACGGGTCCAACCAGGAGTTTCACTCTCCCGATCCGGCGGAGGTCAGGCGCAACATTGAAGGTACTTTCGAATTGATCAAGTTGTGCCACGATATCGGGGCGAGCGGTGTCAAGGTGAAGCCGAACAACCTTCCAGACGATGTGCCTCGTGAAAAGACGATTGCCCAGATTGCGTCGGCCATCAACGAGGTTGGCCGATATGCGAAAGACTACGGCCAGTTCATTCGCGTCGAGGTGCACGGGCGGAAAACGGCCGAGATCCCCGTCATTAAAGCGATCTTCGACCAGATAACGGAAGATAACGTGGGAACCTGCTGGAACTGCAACGCACAGGACTTGTTGCCGCCGGGGCTCGAAAAGAACTTCAAATCGTTGCGAAATCGATTCGGCGACACGATTCACGTTCGGGTGTTGAACGACCCGACGTATCCCTATCCGCAACTGTTCAAACTTCTGGTCGATTCCGGTTATGCCGGCTGGGTCCTGCTCGAGGCCAGCAGTGAACCTGCCGATCGCGTTGCTGCGATGCGCGAGCAGTTGGCCCTTTTTAACAAACTCGTCGTCGATGCAATGTCGGCGTAGGGATAAAGAGGAGGAGACGAAATTGGGAAGCAAACTGAGCTCAATCTCATCGGACTGGTGGGACTACACGATTCTCGATGATGATCTTATCGCCGAATCCGCCCGGTTGTCGGGCGGGGACATGGAGCGTCTCTCCAGGCCGGGTTTCAAGGTCGTCCTGTACGACACGCTCGAAGAGTTCTATTTGACCGAAGCCCTGGAGTACATCAATGCCTGGCGTCAGTCCACGGAGGATAACCCCGCAGGGGTTTGCGGTCCGATCGGGCCGACAGAGCAGTTGCCCCTGGTTGCCCGTCTGGTCAACGAGTTGGATCTCAAGGTTAACTCGGGCCATTTCTGGGGAATGGACGAGTGGGTTATCGGTGACACAGAAGTTTCAGCCGACCATCCCCTTTCTTTCGAGAAAGCCGATCGGGAACTCTGTTTCAATCGAATCCGGCAGGATTTGCGGATGCCCGATTCCAACCTGCATTTCCCGAAAGCCGATACCAGCGCATACCGAAAGAGTTGGGATGCCGGGATCCGTTGCGCTGTCATGCAGGGAGGACAGGGAGATGTGAAGCACTGGGCTTTCAATGATCCCCCCAAGAGGAAGGCGCCCGATCTCGATGATCCTCCACCGGCGGAGGAGTATCGGAAGCTGGCTACCCGCGTGGTCGATCTGCATCCATTGACGATCGCCCAGAATGCACGCACCAGTGGGGGAGGAAACATCTCCCTTGTTCCTGTCCGAGCGGTCACCGTGGGACCAGTAGAGACCTGGAAGGCGGAGAAGGTTTCGATTTGGCACGCCGGCAATCACGACAACCCCTTTGGCCAGCGCCTGACCGCGTTCATGATTTCAAAAGGTATCGTCAATACTGCGGTGCCGATGTCGCTCTTGGCAGAGCATCCCAACGTCCAGTTCAACTACTATCGGGGCGGTATCGGTTCCTGCGAAATCGAGATGCATTGAAGCCGTTTAGGGACGGAACGAATCGCCGATTCTACGAATAAAATCGGCGAGCTGGGGGCGCGGTCCTTTCCAGCGGAGGTCTTCCATTTCCATGCCGATCGGCGCATCGGTGCGGAGTGTGGCAAGTTTCCGGTACAAGAGAGCTTCCTCCCAGCGCTCCCCGAGGGTTGTTGCCAGCTTCGTCCGGTTCCGAATGGATTTGTCCCATCGCTCGGCGTCACGAGGAATTTCTTCCAGGTGAGGCCAAGCCGAAAGGACGGCCGTTGCGGAACTCTTTCCCCAACCCGGGAGCCCAGGATATCCGTCCGCGGAATCTCCGACGAGGGCCTGCCAGTCGGGAATTGAAGCCGGGGCGACCCCGAACCGTTCGAGGACAGCCGGTTCGTCGCTGATCCGATTGTGGCGACGATCGAGGCAAACCACCCGGCTGCCGCTGACGCACTGGGAGAAGTCCTTGTCCGGAGAGCAGATGATGATCTGCTCGAACCCGTCCTTCGCAGCCCACTGATGGGCTGCGGTCGCGATTGCGTCATCTGCCTCGAAGTCGGTCATCGGCCAGATGCGCAGCCCCAGGGCTTTGAGCGCCTCTTCCGCGAGAGGAAACTGGGAGAGCAGGTCCGGGGGGATCCCGGCACTCGACTTGTAGCCTGCATAGAGCCCGTTGCGAAATGACTCGACAACGGTGTCGAAGGCAACCGCTGCGGAAGTGATTGTCTCTCTATTCAGCCATGACCAGGTCCCTCTCAACAAAGCCGTGACTGCACCGACTTCGGTTCCGTCCGGGGCCTGTCGCTTGGGAGCCCCAAAGTAGTAGCGAAAGAGCTCGTACGTTCCGTCGATCAGGTAAAGCTTCACGGTTCCATTATCCTATAGACCTTCCGGAACTCCTGGTCACTGGCATATTCGAGTTCTATCCCGAGGGTGAGTGTTTTCAGCGCAGACAGGCGAGAGCGGATTCGGCGAGCCAGGCGATCCGAGACCGGGCTGAAGTCTCCCTGGGCTACCTCCGAGCAGACTACGAGGTCCACGGAAAGATCGAATCCATTGGTGTCTCCTTCCACCCGGAGATCGTGAAAACCGACTACATCTCCCTGCGATTCAACGATATCCTGGACAGCGTCGCTTGCCGGACGATACAGAGGGTGGCTGCGATCGACCGGGTCGGAATGAACCGTCACCTTGGCCACGAGGGCATCCGAGACCGTTTCCTCCACACGTTCGGCCAGGTCGTGAACCTCCAGGGCCGACTGATCGGCGTCAACTTCAGCGTGGAGTGAGATAAGCCGCCGGTCTCCGTAGTCATGGACGATTATGTCGTGAACCCCGAAGACGCCGGGAACGCTGCGCGCCACCTTTTGAATGAGGTGAAGGTCTTCGTGCGGAGGGGCTTCCCCTATCAATGAATGAACGGCCTCCTGGATGTATCGGTACCCGGTGTAGCCGATCAGGACGGAAACACCGATCCCCGCCCAACCGTCCACCATGGCCAGGCCGAATCGCGACGAAACCAGCGCCAACAGGACAAGGGTCGTGCTCACTATGTCGAAAGTGTGGTTCCAGGCGTCCGCCTTAAGCATGGAAGAGTGGGTGATTCGCGCAAGCTGATGGGCAAAGCGTGCCATCCCTGCTTTGATGACGATCGTGGCTATGACGGCAACCAGGATCCAGCCGGAGGCGTAGACGGCGACCGGCTCGATAAGCCGCTCAATCCCCGCCCGCCCGACTTCGAGTGCAACGCCGACGAGGATGGTGGCCAGAACCAGCGTTGCGACCGTTTCGAGCCGACCGTGACCGTAAGGGTGTTGGCGGTCCCTTGGCTTTCGGGCCAGTCGGAATCCCAACATCACGATTACGCTGCTGCCGACGTCGGCGAAGCTGTTCACGGCGTCGGCGAGCAGGGAAATGCTCGACGTGATCCAGGCCAGAATGCCCTTGGTTATGCCGAGCACAAGGCTCATTACCAGGCCAATCAGGCCTTCGAACTCGCCGAGGCGCGATCGTCCCTCGAGGGAAGTCGGATCCTCCTGATCATTCAGGATCCACCGAAGAACCAACCCGGTCAAACCTCTGTTTCGATCCCGGACCATTGTTGCCTCCGCCTGTCAAACTGTTTCGGCCTGATCGGACTTTGTCGTCTCCTGAGTGCAGGCGTTCACCCGTAGGCCGACCAGCGATGTCAGTGGGATTCGCTAATGTAACCAGCCAAGCCCTTGCGGTCAAGATTCGGCCATCTATGCAGGTTCGGCTGCGGGATTCCGGTCGCATCCGAGTCGGATCGAAGGGCGGATTCTGAGTCCGGTTGCCCACGGCATCGGTTCTAGGCCGTCCGGCTGTGCACGGACGCCCCACTGTGACTCTTTTACCGGGACATTTTGCCCCGATTCCCTGCTTGTCTTGCGGCCTTGGTTGAGCCATCCCATTTTGGTGAATCCCGCAGAACCCGCATTTTGAGAGCTGATTGATCATTGGTGCGCATTGGAACGGCAGATGCATCCTCTAATCAACAAATAGCGGATTTCAAACAGTTCGCGACGAGTGCGATCTTTAGGGGGAGCGTTCGGCCCGTCGTAAAGCTCCGGGAGAGGAATGATGGATCATCGAGGAGATTTGATGGAGCCTTTCAAGTGCTGGGCGATCGTTCTGGCAGGTGGCGAAGGACGGAGGATGAGCTCTGCAGTCTGTGAATGGCTGGGTGAAGACTGCCCCAAACAGTACTGCACGTTCGTTGGTACCCGCTCCATGCTTCAGCACACCTGGGATCGATGTGCTCAGATTGCCGACGAGTCTCGGCTCTTGACCGTGATCGGGGCGGGCCACAAGCGCTTCCTGGATCGCCATTCCTGCCCTAGGATTCGGGGAACGGTCATTGAGCAGCCTTGTGCACGAGGCACCCTGCCCGGGCTCCTTCTCCCTCTGACTTACGTCATGGCGCAGGATCCGAGAGCTGTTGTGCACGTGTTTCCTGCAGATCACTACGTCTTCCCTGAGACGCGATTCAGGAGGATCGCAAGGGCTTCGGCACTCCTCGCTTCCTGCCGTCCGGATCGGATGGTTCTGATGGGAGCCCGGCCGGACAGCCCCGAAGTGGACTACGGCTGGGTCAAGACCTTTGCCGGCGATGGAGCGCGAACGCGTGTTCTGGGGGTAGCTTCCTTCTTCGAGAAGCCTCCCCGGGAAACTGCTGAGAAGCTCTTTGAAGAAGGTGGATACTGGAACACCATGATTATCGCTTCCAGAGCTCGCCTGATTTGGGATTTGGCCAGGAAGATTTTCCCTCAGATGATGGAGAGGTTCGAAGAATTGAGGCAGATGATTGCTACGGCGAGAGTTCAGGGAATCAATCCGAATTCCCTCCGCCGGACGGTGGAATGGGTGTATGACGGGATCGTTGCCGCTGATCTGTCCAGGCACATTCTCCAGAAGGCGCCGGAACGATTGCTTCTCCTTGCAATGGATCAGGTGGATTGGAGTGACTGGGGTCGTCCCGGAAGGATCGAAGATACCCTTCGTCGCCTTGGAAAAGCTCCCTATTTTGCTGAAACGCATCCTCGGACTGCTGCCTCGTTAATGTCGACAGTACCTGCGCTCTAGTGTCCTGTCACGAATCGTATGACGTTTTCAGAGCCCTGCATTCGTGCCGGGACAAGGTTCAGTTCGCAGCGCAATGGAATAAGGACTGCGACGCCTTGATCTGGACCCCGTCAGGCTCGCAACAGGTGCGTGCGAATTTCTGACTCAGGGCGCTGGTAGAATGAGGGCGGAGGTGACCAAAGATGCGCGTGCTCCGGCTCAGCCTGGGGACTTTGCTGATCCTGTCTCTGCTTCCCTTTTGCTATGCCGCGGAGGAGGATCCGGCAGAGTCGGTCCGGGCAGTCCTTGAGAAGCAGGTTTCTGCGTGGAATGCCGGTGACCTCGAGAGATTTCTGGAGACCTACTGGAAATCAGACGATCTGACGTTCTTCTCAGGGGGGACTATTACCCGGGGATGGCAGGCCACCCGGGAGCGGTATCGAAAACGCTACCTCAGTGACGGAGATGAAATGGGGTACCTCGCCTTCAGCGAAATGAGCATCCAGATGCTTGGCGATACCGGTGCTCTGGCAAAGGGACGCTGGCTGCTCCAGCGGTCGGGTAAGAAAGACCTGTCGGGGCTGTTTTCACTCACGATCCGCCGGCTTCCGGAGGGGTGGAGAATCATCCACGATCACACATCTGTCGCCGAGTGACCGGCGGTGAGATGCCGGGAAGTTGCGTCTCGGTAGCTATCCGTAACGTGTTGCGAACGCGGTCCGCTAAGGAAGGATCAGTCGCAAACCAATCCCTGATCCCGCTGCTTCAATTCCTTCTCACCCGCGGTTGATCAGGCAGCACCCTTGATCACTTCTTCCACCACCGGATTCGGTTGCTCGATTTCCCTAGACGATCTAATTGTAATCGTCGGGATCGCGTTGTGTTCGAGATGAATGCGGTGCCGCAATCGATGATCATCGGACGCACCGCTCAGTCCCGAGTAGCCAAACGTTCGACTCAGCCGGCCGAACAGGAAGTCGTTCAGAGGACAGCCTCCGGCTCGCTCCAACCCGGGAATGCTTTCGTGCCAGCTCCGGAACAGGTGGGCCTGGCCGAAAGAAAGGTGTTGGAAAGTAATCTCGTTCAGTCCCTCTCCACCGACGACGAGACCGTTCCCGAGCGTGGCGACGTGCCGGATCAGTCGATTCATCCCTTCCGATGAAGTAGTGTTCTCGACGAGGCTGTTGGCCAGGTTCCAGGTGGTCAGGGTCACGTCCAGAAAGACCAACCGGAGGGCGAGGTCATTGGCTGCTTGTGCGACATGATCTCCAAGGATCGATCTCCAGGTCGAGAGTCCGGGATGGACCTTCACCATCACCTTGAGGTCTCGATGCATCGAACGCTGTCCGTTCGATTCGGGAACGCCGATCGGAGTGCCCTTGTACCAGCTCCATCCCAGAATCTTCCTGGTCTCGATATCGCGGTACTGAAAATCACGGATTTGTGAATAGACGGGATGGCTGGGGTCCATGTCCACGGAATTGCAGTGCGGCATTATCCGAAAGCCCAGTTTCTGGGCACGTTCAATGAAGGCCCGGCCTGATTCACTTGCCTGGAACGTCGGGTAGTTCTCGTCGTATGGGTCACTCCGCCAGTTGGGGAAGTGGAGGAGAATCCTGGTGGGGTCGGCCCGCCGTGACAGTGCCTCGAGGATCTCGATTTCCCCGGGGCACCATGATATCGCCATGCGGACATCGTGGATCCAATCTTGCCGCTGGTTCTCGGAAAGTTCGTAGGCGTTCCAGAGCCAGTCGCGATACCGCTCAGCGGGAGTCTGCCAGCTTCCCTCGAACACGTTGATCCGCCACATCAGTCCGCCGGCCGCCAGGTTTTCCTCGATCGGACCATATGCTTCGCTGTCGAACCCCAGCGTTCGCGCAGCATCGGGAGTTCCCACCTTGAGCGACTTGTAACGGTAGCGATTGTCTTTGGTGTGGACCCAGAATCCGCTCTTCGGTCCCTGGAGAATGGCCAATCCGGCTTCCCACATCATCGGCCAGGACCAGTGGCTGTCCTGGATGAGAGAGTCCTCCATTGGGAGTTTCGTCCCCTGGAAGAACGGAGCGACCAGTTCCAGGTCCGGTCTAAGCCCGTGAAGGTGCCAGCGACAGGCTCGAACCCCGGGGCGTGACGAGTAAGCCGAAGGTTCCAGGACCAGGTCCCCGGATTCGGGATCGAAAGTGACCGAGAGGATGCCGTCCCCGTCCCAGTTGTGAAAGACAATTTCCGCCCGATCGGGGGACAGCGCCCGGGTCTGGACTTGGGCGAACTTCTCTGAGAGCCCAACTGTTTCACCCGAGCGGTAAACCAGGCTGACGGCCGATATCCCCTGAGTGTCGTATTGGGCGAGCATCTCTTCGCCGGTCGCTCGAGATCGCAGAGACACCAGGAATCCCGAATCGATCCGGGCTTCCAGGGTAGGGGTCCGAATGACGACCGTGTTGCCGTTGACCGAGACCGAGCCACCTTTTTCCGGCCCTGGCTGGACCGGGGATAGGCCGGCTCCACGAGAGCCTGCCCTCACAACGGGAGACGCCGTCATTCCGGTGGCTACGGCGCCGGATACCTTGATGAAATCCCTTCTGGACACGGGCGTTCTGGGCTCAGATTTGCTCATCGAGAGGGTCCTCCTTATGGGTTCCTGTCTATACCCGCCGAGCTGATTTGTCCAGAGCCTGGTGATTGAAATGGGCCCAGAGCCGAGTTAGGATCCTCAGCAGCAAGGAGGTTTAAATGCGAGAGCAGGGAAGAAGCCGTCGGGAGTTCCTCAGAGATTCGTTGGCAGTCGGTGTGGGAGCCGCAACCATGGTGGCCTGCAGTACCGGGCAGGAACCGCCTGCTCCCCCGTCACCCAAGGAGCCACTTTTCAGGATTTCGCTGGCCCAGTGGTCGCTTCATCGTGCATTCTACGGAGGCGACCCGGGCGAGAAGATGGGATGGGACAGGTTCAACGAGGCCCTTCACTCCGGAGACTATCGCTCGGTGGTCATGGCGGGCGACCTCGATCCACTCGACTTTCCGGTGATCGCCAAGCGGGATTACGGGATCGAGGGAGTGGAGTACGTCAACACAATGTACTTTGACAAGGCACAGGATAGAAGCTACCTTGCCGAGTTGAAAAAGCGCGCCGACGACAACGGTGTTCGCGGCGTGCTGATCATGTGTGACTCCGAAGGAGAGCTCGGCGACCCGGACGAGGTCAGTCGCTTGCAGGCAGTGGAGAATCACTTCAAGTGGGTCGATGCGGCGGAATTCCTCGGTTGTCATGCCATCCGTGTGAACGCCTCCAGTGATGCGGGGTTGTCTCCCGAGGAGCAGCAGCGCCTCGCCGCCGACGGCTTGAGGCGGCTGTGCGAGTACGCCGATCCTCACGGAATCGACGTCGTGGTTGAAAACCACGGCGGATTGTCCAGCGATGCATCGTGGCTTGCGGGCGTGATTCGCCTGACGGACCATCCCCGGGCCGGAACGTTGCCCGATTTCGGGAATTTCCTGATCGAAGAGGGGCGTGAATACGATCGGTACAAGGGCGTCGCAGAGTTGATGCCTTTTGCGCGCGGAGTCAGTGCGAAGAGCTACGACTTCGACGACGCGGGGGATGAGACCACGATCGACTACAGGCGAATGATGAAAATCGTGCTGGACGCCGGGTACCACGGGTTCGTCGGCATAGAGTACGAGGGGACCCGCCTCTCGGAGCCCGACGGGATCCGGGCAACGCGGGATCTGCTCCAGCGTCTTCGCGACGAACTGGCACCCGACTACGCGTAAACACCGGGGTGCCCGCTTGAATTGACGGGTCGGAGATTCTTCCGTTCGAGGTCCACCCGGCTATCCGAGGAGGAGCGATTTCATAATCAGGAAGAAGATCACCGACAGGCCCGCGCCGGCCGGGATCGTCACTACCCAGGATGCAACGATGTCCCGGATTGTGTTCAGGTTGATCGCGCCGATACCGCGGGCCATGCCGACCCCGAGAACCGCTCCGACCAGTGTGTGAGTGGTCGAGATTGGAATCCCCATAAGCGACGCGAAGAGGATTGTGATCGCAGCCGAGAACTCGGCTGCGAAGCCCCGGGTCGGGGTCAGTTCCGTGATCCTCCTGCCGATTGTCTGCATGACCCGCCAGCCCCACGTCGCCAACCCTGTCACGATACCGACGCCGCCGAGAGCAAGCGCCCAAGTCGGGACCGATGCTTTGACGGCAACAACCCCGTTCTGAAGCACCTGCACCGCGGACGAAAGAGGACCAATGGCATTTGCCACATCGTTGGCTCCGTGGGCGAACGCCACGAAGCATGCGCTCAAAACCTGGAGGTAGGCAAATACACGTTCCACCTTTTTGTAGGCGGCGTGGGTGAATTCGTGGCTGGTCTGCTCATCGACGACGGTCGAGACGCGACGGACGTCCGTGCTGAGACGGCGCATCTCGTCCTGAATCTCACCGGTTGAGATCGACTCGATCCTTCTCAGGTGCTTCAGCACCTTGTCGAGGCTTCGTCGGACGAACACGGCCTGGTATTGGTGCATCTTCTCGACGGGAGCTCCCTCGAGTCTGCTGACCATTCGCCGGGCGGCGATCGCTGCAATCAATCCCCCGACGATTGCGGCGGTGACGGTCAGCGTTGCAGGCCAGTGAGTCGAGTCGAGGTGGTGATTCTTCCAGTACGGAGCCAATCCCTTGATTCCGGTGACTCCCACCATGACCATGATGACCGCCGAAGCCAGGAATGGAGTGAACCGTTTCGTGGCGGCAACCGGGTCGGGTTGGTAGAAGATCTGGATCAGGAGAAACCGAAACATCAGGTAGGCAATCGCGCCGGCCAGGATCGGGGAAACCACCCAACTGCCGGCGATACTCATGACTTCGAACCAATGGATCTGGGAAAAACCCGCAGCCACTACGCCGAAGCCGACGACAGCGCCGACGATTGAATGAGTGGTCGAAACCGGCCAGCCGAAATAGGTGGCGATCTGAAGCCAGACGCCCGCCGCAAGCAGTGCCGCGATCATGCCCGTGGCCAGCGTCAACGGGTGGTCCTGGAAGATCATCGGGTCGAAGATCCCCTTGCGGACCGTCTCGGAAACGTTGGACCCGACCAGAAAGGCGCCAAGAAACTCAAAGATAGCGGACAGAACGATGGCACGACGGAGCGTCAGTGCACCTGACCCGACCGAAGTTCCCATTGCATTGGCGACGTCATTGGCGCCAATGTTCCAGGCCATATAGAAACCAAAGGAAAGGGCAAGTATCAGCAAGAGTGTTTCTATGGCCATGGTGTTTGTTCCCGGGTCTGGATTTGGCGGAGTCTATTTCAAGTCCATAGCGCGCTGCACTCGGTGAGCAAGCCTTTCGGAAAGGTTGGACAACTCGCTGAGTTGTTTGAGGATCTTGTCCAACAGGAAAAAATCGGCAACGGAGAGTCCGTCTTCATTGGCGAAAAGTTGCCGGAGTAGATCGTGCTGAATTCGATCGGCCTCGTATTCGAGGCGGGCGACATCCATCACCATAAGGCGGACCTTCTCGGCCTCGAC
The DNA here is from genome assembly GCA_963777605.1 of uncultured Acidobacteriota bacterium. Taxonomy (GTDB): domain Bacteria; phylum Acidobacteriota; class UBA6911; order RPQK01; family JAPXNP01; genus CAVZRV01. Next base: position 164,559 of record CAVZRV010000007.1, on the reverse strand, counting down.
CCCACCAAAACCGGACGACAGCAGTTCGTCGAGTTCACTGATAATTCGTCGGGCCCCCTCGAAAGCTTCCAGGTTCTTTTCGAGGAAGGCCTGAAAGAGTTCCTTCATCCCGACAGGAATCGGGGTCTGCCGCAAGGTCAGGAGGACGGCCAGGTTCTCGCCCTTGTCGGCAAGATTGTCCTGGATCGCAAGAATCTCGAGCAGCCGGTCCCGGTCAACGGGCAGAAACATGCCGCGAGGGACCTGGCTCTGGATGTCATGCTTGAGTTGATCGGCTTCGTGCTCGCGCTCGGCTACCTCGCGGGCCAGTCGAGTGACCTCGTCCACCTGGGCGTTCGCATAGGCCTGAAACAGCGAAGGGAGAAGACCGATGCACTCGGAAACCTTCTCCATATGAAGCTGAAGGGGAACAAAAGGGTTGCGACCGAATAGTTTTGCGATCGTTCTCATCGATTTACTCCCACGCGAGAGGGTATCATCATCCTGGTCGGGCTGTTCCACAGGTGCCGATTTTACTGGTCCTCGCTCTTGTCAGCGAGAACGCAAGACCGGTCGAAGCCTAATTGGATCGCTGCTCCATTCGGCCACCCGAACTGGCCCGCGTAATTGGGACAAGATGCATGGTAAACAAGATGTCAGTCGGAGTCATTAACAAGTTCGAGTTGTTTGAAGTGCCGCCGCGCTGGCTTTTCCTGAAGCTGACGTCCGAATCCGGACTATCGGGTTGGGGTGAACCGGTGGTTGAAGGCCGCTCCCACACGGTTCTGGCCGCTGTCGAGGAACTGGCCGAACTCGTTGTGGGCCGTTCTCCCTTCGACATCGAAGATATCTGGCAGACACTCTATCGGGGAGGCTTTTACCGGGGCGGGCCGGTCCTCATGAGCGCCATTTCGGGAATCGACCAGGCGCTCTGGGATCTGAAGGGGAAAGCCCTGGGCGTTCCGGTGTACGAGTTGCTCGGCGGGGCGGTTCGCCGGACTATGAAGGTCTATTCTTGGATCGGGGGAGACGAACCCGACAACGTGGCCGAGGCGGCGCTTGAGAGAAAGAACGCCGGCTTTGAAGCAGTCAAGATGAACGGGAGCGGGCGGATGGAGTGGATCGCCGTGCCTAGCGCGATGGACGAATGCGTAGCCCGGGTTGCGGCGGTTCGAGAGGCTGTGGGGCCCGATTTCGGAATTGGGGTCGATTTCCATGGGCGGATTCACAAGGCGGTTGCCCGTGTCCTGGTCCGGGAGTTGGAAGTTTTCAAACCGTTGTTCATCGAAGAGCCTGTTTTGCCTGAAAACAGCGATGCTCTCAGGCAGATCCGCAATCACACCACCATCCCGATTGCGACCGGAGAGCGCATGTTCTCAAGATGGGATTTCAAGCCGCTTCTCGAGGAGGGGACGGTCGACATCCTGCAGCCCGATCTGAGCCACGCCGGCGGGATCTCGGAAGTGCGACGAATTGCAGCCATGGCCGAGTGTTACGACGTCGCGCTCGCACCGCACTGTCCACTGGGTCCGATTTCGTTCGCTTCCGCTCTCCAGGTGGATTTCTCCTCGATCAATGCGCACATTCAGGAGTCCAGTCTCGGGATTCACTACAACGAAGGTGCCGACCTCCTCGATTACCTTGTAAATCCGGATGTCCTCACTCCTCGACAGGGCGTGATCGACCTGCCGACTGGGCCTGGCTTGGGTATTGAAGTTGACGAGAATCGGGTTAGGGAAATGAGCCGGCAGGGGCATCGCTGGAGAAACCCGGTCTGGCGCAACCCCGACGGCTCAGTTGCCGAGTGGTGAAACGCGATTCGTCCCGGGAGAAAGTCAACCGCGAATGCGACTATGTAGATCACACTCCTGCGGGGGTACGGCTTCCTGCGCGGGAGCTTCTCTCTCTTAACTTCCCCTCGAATGGGGTGGGACTCTGTCTCCCGTCTTCTGCCTGAAGTTTTAAATATAGAGGGCGATGGATGCCTTACTTCGGAGTCCTTCCAGTTCGGACTCGACCTCCTGCCGGACGCCCTGCTGACGCAAGTGGTCCTGGATCCGTCCCGAGACCTCGTCGTACGGGATAACCTGCGCAGGTGTTGCCTCCGTGAGCTGGATGATGTGAAACCCGAACTGGGTTTCCACGACCGGGCTGACCTCCAGGGGCTTAAGCTGAAAGGCCGCCTTCTCGAATGGCTCGACCGTTTGTCCCCTTCGAACGGTCATCTCGCCGCCCTGGTCCCGAGATCCTGGGTCCTCCGAGTTGGCCTTTGCCAGTTCGGCAAAGTCGGCACCACCAGTGACTACCTGCTCCCTCAAAGATTCGATTTTAGCCCGGGCCTCGGCTTTGGCTTCGGGTGTTGCATCCTTTCCGACGCGAATCAGGATGTGCCGAAGTTGCAGTTGCTCAGGCTGTCGCATCTGGTCCTGATTGTCGTCGTAGAAGCGACGCATGTCTTCGTCACTGATCACCACGCGGCCAGCCAGCTTGTTTTCCACCAGCTTTTGAACACTCAGATCCTTCTTCAGAATGTTCTTCAACTCGTCGGGGGACATTGACTCGGAGGCAAGCTGTTCCTGGAAGGCCTGCTCCGTAGGAAACTGCGACTTGAGGTTGGTGAATTCCTTCTCGACTTCCTCTTGCGTGGCAGCGAACTCGCTGCTTTCGCTCGACTGGTAGAGAAGTTCCAGGTTGATCATGTCGTCCAGCACCGTCCGGTAGATCTGTACGGGCAGGTCACCACCGGGCAGACCCACGCGGTCGCGAACCGCCTCGATTCGACTTAGCAACTCGGTCTTGTGGATGGAATGGCCGTTAACGGATGCAACCACTTCCGGAAATGCAGCCGGATCCGCCTTTGTCATTCCCTCTTGGGGCGGTGGGTTGTGGAGATGGGGTGGGATCCTGCGCCCAAAGGGAGAATGAAGATGACACCAGAACCGTGGCCAGCATCAGGGATAAGCGGGTTCTTTCCGGGAAGAGACTGCACATCGTCACTTTACTCACTTTCTGCCGATCCCTCCGGGGAACGGATCCACCCATCATACGCTCACAGTCCGGCCGAGTGCGACTGCAGGTGCTCTCTGTGAGGTCTCCAGAAACAGAAAAGCCGGCTCCATCCTGGGCCGGCTTTTCTGTTCTTTTCAGCTTCGGAGAACCATACCCCGAAGCCGCCTTGGGGGAGGATCGTGAAATTCTGTGTTCAATTACTCATGATTGAGGCTCACCGCCATGTCGTCCTGGGATTGCAGGGAGGCCGACTTGGTCGTGATCCCGACGTTCTGCAGTACCCTGACCTCAACTCGGCGGTTCTGCTGTCTCCCGTCCCGGGTGGAGTTGTCAGCCACGGGCTTGCTTTCACCAAACCCGTAGGGGCGAATGATTCGCCGCAGGGGAATCGTGTGGACCTCGGCGAGGTAAGAAATGACCGTTTCGGAGCGCCGTTCGCTGAGTCTCCGGTTGTACTCCAGGTTCCCGTCGGATGAAGTGAAGCCAACCACCTCAAGGATGAACCCTTCCTCACTCGTCAACTGCTCAACCATTTCGTCGAGGCGCTGCTTGGCTTCCTGGGTCAGGTCAGAGCTATTGAACGGAAAGTGGATCGTCACCAGTTCCTGTTCCCGATATTGGTCGAGCGCTCCAAAGCGGGCTTCGTTGGCGTCGGCCTTGTCGATGGCCTGGTTGGCCGTTGACTGGGCGTCACGGGCTTCCGAACGGGCGAGTTGGAAAGCATCGTTCAGTTCTTCAACCCGGCCCTGGAGCGAATCCGCCCGAGCAGTGAGGTTTTCCCGGTCGCGGCGCATTTCGCCCTGGGTTTGGTTGAGTTCCTGTTCGGTTGCCGACAGGCGATCTTCGACCGGGGCCACACGGGAAGCGATGGTCTCGGCCACCTTCAGCTCGTCTTTGGTGAAGCGGACTTTCTCGGCCAACAGCGAACCCTGAGTGTCTCCAACGCCCTCGACACGAATGTTTAAGCCGGGGACGAGGTCATCCGGGGAAAAGTTGGTCGCCCCGCGGAACGGGTTAACTTTCTTCTCGACGATCTCCGTGTTTGGGGTGAGTACGACTACGAATTCGGATCCCGAATGCCTCCGGACCCGAATTTGGGAATCCGACTTCTGTACAACGACGCCTTCTGCTTCCGTTCGAATACCGGCAGGGAGCTTTTCGGTTGCGGCTCCGGCGGGTATCGCCATCAGAACCAGAAGAAGAATAAAGGGCAGAGTATGTTTCATTTTGCTTTCTCCATTGCTATTGGCTGCCCTTCGAGTTAGCAAGACTCGTGCCAATTACGCCAGGTGTTGATTGGAAAGGGTTTACGTTGGATGAGGAGGAACCCAGGCGCACGCAAATCGGGGAAATATTCCCTGAATCCCGAACCTGGGCCTCAGGGCCGTCGTCCCCTTCGCTCGTCGATTCCCTTGAGTTTTTCCAACTCTTCTTCAACCCGCTCGAGGGAGCGGCGGATGGTTTGGCGATCGGTTTCGAGGTCGAGCACGCGTTCGAGGAGGTGAGCGAGGGTTGCCGCCTGAGACCGGTCCACCGGATCGGACTCGTCGATCAGATTGAGGACGGAAAGGGCCTTCTTGGGATCGTATAGGACGACCGAGGGGTCGGCATAGATCATGCCCAAATGAAGGAGCACTCTACCCCGGTCGGGTCCCTTGACTGGCTTGTCGAGCAAGTTCCGATAAGCTTCTTCGGCGGCCAGCAAGTCCCCGTGGGCGAAGAGTCGGTCTGCCTCGATAGTAGGGTCTGGCTCGACAATTGCGGGCTCAACAACCGGTCCGTCAGGGGGTGTTTCCTTGACGACGGGCGGTCGCTCAACCGTGGGTTGGGCGGGAGGCAGGGTCACGGGAGGAGCAGTCGGTTGAGGCGGTGGAGGAAGAGGCGTCTTCTTTCTGCAGGAAGTTCCCCCAGTCAGCAGAAGCAGAAGGCAAAGACAGCAAACCTTCTTCATTCAAAACATTCTACTCTGCGAACACACGCTAAATCATTGATAATCGGATATGCGGAGGATGACATGATCAAGGTCCTGGTAGTGGATGACGACCCGGCAATGCGGGAAGTCTTGACGATTCGCCTCGAGAAGTGGGGCTACGATGTGCGAACCGCCGCCGATGCCGATGCGGCCCGGGAAGTTGTCCACAGCTGGGATCCTTCAATCGTGGTTTCGGACATGGTAATGCCTGGACAGTCGGGCCTCGAACTGCTGAAGTCTCTGAAGGCCGGTGACAAGACTCGGGCAGTGGTCCTGATCACCGCTCACGGAGAACTGGATGCCGCGGTCGAAGCCATGAAGCACGGTGCCGAAGACTACATAACCAAGCCGATTGACTATCTGGAATTCAAGGCGGTCCTCGAAGAAATCAGCAATCGAGTCGAAATGCGGGTTCGGACCCGGGCAATTCAATCCAGGGTTTCCAAAGGAGGGGATTTCGGACCCTTTATCGGTCGCAGCAGGGCGATGCGACAGGTTTATGAACTGATCGAGGAAGTGGCTCAGACCGACGCTTCAGTTCTCATCACCGGTCCGAGCGGAACCGGGAAGGAACTGGTAGCCCAGGCCATTCACCAGTACAGCGCACGGTCTGAGGGTTCCTTCCTGCCGGTCAACACGGCGGCGATCCCGTCGGAGTTGATGGAGAGCGAAATATTCGGTCACGAAAAAGGGGCCTTCACGGGCGCCGTCAACTCTCGTCCCGGATGCTTCGAACTCGCCCACGGAGGCACGCTTTTCCTTGATGAGATCGGCGACATGCCGATCAAGCTTCAAGCCAAGCTGCTGAGAGTGCTGGAAGATGGGAAAGTGCGGCGGCTGGGAGGACGAGAAGAGGTCCAGTTCGATGTCCGGGTCCTGGCGGCGACCAACCGGGATCCACGCGAGGCGATCGGGAAGGGGGACCTGAGGGAAGACCTTCTTTTCCGGCTCAATGTTTTCAACATCGAATTGCCGCCCTTGAAGGGGCGGAAATCCGACATCCCCTACCTTGCCCAGTACTTTGTCTCTATCCTGAATGCACGCCATGGGACCCAGGTGGAAGGTATCGACGACGAGGCTTTGGCACTTCTCGATGCTTACCTTTGGCCCGGAAACGTCAGAGAGTTGAGAAACGTGATCGAACGAGCCACAGTCCTGGCCAAGCAGGGCTGGATCGGTGCCCGCCACCTGCCTCACCATATGAAGAGCACCGGTGAGCGCGAAGATATGCAGTTGCTGATCAAGGCGGGTACGCCCTTGGCCGAAGCCGAAAAGCAGCTGATTCTGAAGACCCTGGAACTGACCGGGGATAACAAGGCTGAAGCGGCCCGCCGACTCGGGATCGATGTGAAGACGATCCGGAACAAGCTGAAGGATTACGACCTCTGATGAGGATCACCACCAAGGTTATCCTGGGATACTGCCTGATGATCGTAATTATCGTCGCAGTACACCTCTATCAGACCTCCCTCATGCAGGAGATGCTGGAACAGCAGCAGCAGTTGACGGAGGTCGGCTTTGGAACGGGATTACGGGCCCACAGAGTGTTCGAGAACCTGGCCGATCTGGAGGAGTTTTCGCTCAAATACCTGCTGACCGGCGAGCGTTTCTACCTGGAAGACGCCTCGTCGCGACGGACCAGTATCGACAACGACCTTCACGAGATGCTCAGGGTCAATCTGTTCGTTGGACCGTTGGGGGAGAAGACGCGTGCGGTGGTCACAGGCTGGAACCAGTGCAGTGCGGTCATCGATCAACTTGAGTCGGAGGAGGGATCGTCGGAGGGGGCTGAAATGCGTCTCGACGAATCGTGCGCGGCCGCTTACGACGCCCTCGAAGAGTTGATCCGGGCGGGAGATGACTACCTGGTGGAGACGGCCGCTCAGACCCGGGAGACCGGGAGACGAGTGACGTCGGTTTCCCGAATCGCGCTTCCAGTCGCGCTGCTGCTGGCTGCGGTCGTCATCCTGGTCGTGTTCCGGTCGATCTCGGTATCCCTGAAGGAAATGATGCGGGGGGCTCAACGGATCGCGCAGGGAGACTTTGAGGTCAAGCTCAGACAGGATAGAGGAGACGAACTTTCCGACCTGGCCATTGTGCTCAACCGCATGACCCGCCGCCTGGGAGAGTTGGACCGTTTGAAGCGGGATTTCGTGTCCCACGTTTCCCACGACCTTCGTGCCCCGCTGGCCTCGGTTGAAGAGACGACCCGCCTTCTCCTCGACGAATTCTCTGAAGGACTCGACACGACCCAGCGGAGGCTGCTGGAACTGAGCCTTGGAAGTAGTCGGCGGCTTTCGAGGCTGATTGGGAACCTGCTTGATCTTTCCCGGATCGACGCTGGGGTTATCGCCTACGACTTTCGGGAACTGGATCTCAAGCAGGCGGTCGGCGAGTGCCTTGAGAACCTGCAGGGTCTTTTTCTCGACAAGCAGTTGACGGTCGAAGTGAGGTCCGACTCGAAGCTTTGCTCGGTCTACGCGGATCGCGTCCGCCTGGGCCGGGTGGTGGAGAACCTGCTCTCCAACGCGGTGGAGTTCTCCCCTTCGAAAGGAGCGATCGAGGTCGGAATCGAACGGGTGAGACGTTCCGCGGATCATCCGACTGGATTTGTCGCCGCAGAGGAGGGCTCCCTCTGCCTGCTTTCGGTTTCGGACCAGGGTCCCGGGATTCCCCGGTCTGAAAGGGAGCGGGTTTTCGATCAGTTCTACACATCTGGAAGACAGGACTCGCCACTGAAGAAAGGTGGCACCGGCCTGGGGTTGACGATTGCGAAGCGGATTGTCGAAGCCCACGACGGTGAGATTTGGGTTGAAGAGAACCCGTCGGGACAGGGGAGTTGCTTCTGCATTCTCCTGCGCTACAAGTCCCCGCCGGAGCCTGCGTCCGAAAGCGAAGCATCCGAGGCCCTTCCCGGGTTGAGCCTGTCTACTCTTGTTCCTGGTCCTGACTCTTCCGGATCGCACCGACCGCAAACTGGGCGAAATCCTTAAATTGGAGGAAAACTCGAACCCGCTCCTGGTTCGATTCGACCTGCAGGGCAAAATGAGGATCCGGGCCGTTTATCTGGATGAACGCAGAGAGGAGCCCTGCGATCTCCTCTGCCTCCCTGGGGGAGCCGCAAACCAGGTCGAGGAACCCCTCGAGGGAGTCTTCGTCCGCTACGTCCAGCCCAAAATCGACCTGGTTGATGCGGGAGAGAAGCTCATCGAGTTGCGGGCGTTCCGGAATCTGGGGCCAGCGCTCCCGGAACTTGTCAACGACCCAGGCCAGGCTATTCTGGCGATTCTCAAGGGTCCCGAAGAGATTCCAGCGCTCCTGTCGGTTGGCGAAAGTGGCCAGGACCCTTGACGAGATCTCCCCGGGAGCGACGTCCCGTCTTCTCTCCAATGCCAGTTGGAGTACTTCCGGTCGCTGGCCCCAGAGCAGGGTGTCTTCCACGAAGGCAACGGCACTCGGTTCTGCTGACCCCATTTTCAGAACAGGGTAGCCGGCCACCAGTTCGGAACCTTGGACCCACGAACCGATCTGATAGGCAAACCGGAGTGCCCTGGGGTACCGACTCAGGTTTACGACCGAGAGGATCTGTGGATCGGTGAACCCGGCAACCGACTCGAGTTGCACCGTTGCATCTCTTGGCGAATCCCTCAGTGCGTCATCGATCTGGGATTCATTAATCTCTCCCTGTCTGCCGACCAGCCAGCGCAGAAAGAAGGGCGTCTCAGACTGCTCGACTTGTTCCCGACGAAGGTCGTGCATCGACCTCAGGATTGCCCCGGTCATTGCCTGGACGGCGGGGTCTCCGCGAAGGTCTTGCAGGTGGGCGACGCCGATAGTTTGGGACCCAAGGAACGAGCCGCTGGGTACCTGGGGGCCGGGCGTAACCGCCCAGTAGAAGGTCAGAACGGACACCAGGACAACCAGGGCGAAAATAGTTCCGCACCCAATTGCCCAGTTCCGCCACCTTGACGATTTTGGAAGAGTCGATCCGTCCGGGCTCACGTTCATGGTGTTCAGACCTGTCAGTTGTTCGGGAACGCCGATCCGCCGAGTTCCTCAAGACCTCCCCATCATCCGACTTGGATCGGTGGCTGTCCAGCCTGCTTTCGCAGCCTTTAGCGTACACTCTAGCCCGATGGGATCGGGGAAGGGTAGTCTGCTGATCGGGATTGCGGCGCTTCTCTACGGCTTTGTCACCGTGGGAGGGCGATGGTTATCTGGATTCGGTTTCTCGTTGTTGGAGGTGTCCTTCTATCCTCTTGCCGGCGTTGCCCTGATCCTGACACTGGCCCGGGGGCGCGCATCTTCGATCATTTTCAAGAGGCCGAATCTGCCCTTCTTCATCGGGTTCGGGCTGGTCGGCGCCGCCCTTCAGATCACCCAGTACGGCGGGATCGTATTGGGAGTCCCGGTCGCCACCGTGGCGATATTGCTCTACCTTCAGCCACTGTGGACGCTGATAGTGTCGCGGATCTGGTTCGGCGAGCAGGTCACGCCGCGCAAGGCGGTAGCCCTGGGCATCTCCATTGCCGGCATGCTCGTTCTCCTGGGGCCGGGGATCAACGGTTCCGAAGTCTCCAGGGTCGGGCTGGGCTTTGCCCTTCTTGGAGGGTGGGCTCTGTCAGCCTGGGTGTTCGTCGGCAAGCACGCCGAGAGACTTGCAGGAGTGGGCGCGATTGCCAAGACTCAAGGCTATGCGCTTTTCACCTGCCTCTGGCTGCTTCTTCTCGCTCCACTTTTTTCGCTTCTCGTGGGCGATGCCCGGCTGGGCCGATTTGGAATCACCGGGTTCGTCGCGCACCCGGTCGCGGTGCTCAGCGTCGCGCTGATGGCTTATCTGATCCCAAGTTGCCTGTTTCTGGCCGGAGTCCGGGGGACCAGCGCACTGACGGCGGGGCTGATCATGATGCTCGAGCCAATCAGTGCCGGGGTGATGGCCACCCTGTTCTTTGGCGAGGACATGACGAGCAACATCCTGGTCGGTGGTGCGCTTGTCCTCCTCGCTAACGGTTTGGCGCTGCCGGCCGACCGACGGGAGAGGTCGGGTTGAGGCGCATTCCTGCCCTGAAGTTCAGTGCTTTCCCGCCCCCGGTCAGGCGTTGTCCTGGTCGTTGCGGGAGTCTTCCTCGGCAAGCGCTCGAGCCAACCCTCCAGAAGCTGTTTCCCTATAAAGCGACGGAAGATCACGCCCCGTCTGACTCATCACCTTGACCACGACGTCAAATGACACGCGATGAGATCCGTCTCCGAAGACTGCGTAGTCTGCGCAGGTCAGCGCCCGGGTCGCCGCGTGGGCATTTCGTTCGATGCAGGGGATCTGGACGAGACCCGCAACAGGGTCGCAGGTCAGGCCGAGGTGATGCTCCATCCCCATCTCGGCGGCATATTCGATCTGCCGGATGGAGCCGCCCAGCAACTGGGCGGCCGCCGCCGCTGCCATCGAGCAGGCGGTTCCGACTTCGCCCTGGCAACCGACTTCTGCCCCGGAGATGCTGGCGTTGTGTTTAACGAGGTTGCCGATGAGGCCGGCGGTAGCAAGCGCCCGGAGGATCTCACGGTCGGTGCACCCGACTACCTCCTGAAGGTAGCGGAGCACGGACGGCAGTACGCCGCACGCTCCACAGGTCGGTGCGGTGACGATCAACCCGCCTCCCGCATTTTCCTCGCTGACAGCGTGCGCGAACGCCGCCAGCAGGCCGGTGCGGCGAAAGTGCTCACCTGCCAATTTCGCCTTTCGGTAGAGCCTGCAGGCTTGCCGGGGGAGGTGGAGCGCGCCGGGCAGGACCCCTTCCGCCTCGAGACCGCGGTGGATCGAGGATCGCATGACGGGCCAGATATCAGACAGGTAGTCCCAGATCTCTTTCCCCTCGCAGGCTTCGACATACTCCCAGAAGGTCCTTCCGGATCCGACACAGTTTTCCATGATCTCGGCCAGCTTTGATTTCGGATAGACCTCGATCGTACAGAGCGCCGTCTCTTCGTCCACGACTTTACCGCCTCCCACACTGTACGCAGTCCAGGTCCCCAGACACTGGTTGGGGGCGGAGAACGCTTCAAACAGCATTCCGTTGGGGTGAAAAGGGAGGAATTCGGAGGCGTTCCACTGAATCGTCAGAGGACGACTGCCGAAGCACTCGCGGAGCGTGGCGTCCGTCAGGTGGCCTTTCCCGGTGGCTGCCAGGCTCCCGAAAAGGGTAACCTGGTATTCTGCCGCTTCGGAGAATCTGGCGAGAAAGGTTTCCGCGGCCGTCCGCGGTCCCATCGTGTGGCTGCTCGACGGCCCATTTCCGATTCGGTAAAGTTCTCGAAGTGATTCCATGCCTGCCACCATTGTGGTGGTTCACTCCTCCATCGATCAAGCTATCCTGCTTCTTCTTCCGCCCAAGTCGGTCTGAGAGAAGTGCCGGAACGAGTTCCTTCAAACTGACGGCGACTTCCCTCTATAATCCGGATTCGGAAGACCGCCATGGCGACGATCGATATTCTGCCGATGAAAAATCGCATCCAGCACTACGCCTGGGGTTCGCGCGAGGCGATTGCCGACCTGGAGGGGAGGCAGTTTCCTACTGAACTTCCTGAAGCGGAGCTCTGGATGGGGGCTCACCCCTCAGCATCTTCACTGGTCCTGTGGAACGACGAGTGGACGCCCCTGAACCAGTTGATTGAGGCGGAGCCCGACCTGATTCTGGGGAATGCCGCGGCTGCCCGGTTCGGCAGGAGTCTTCCCTTCCTATTCAAGGTTCTGGCAGCGCGCGAGCCGCTGTCGATCCAGGCGCATCCGAATCTGGCCCAGGCGAAGGAAGGCTTTCAGAGGGAGAATCGCCTGGGAATACCGCTCGAGGCTTCAGAACGCAACTACCGCGATGACAATCATAAGCCGGAGATAATCTGCGCACTCTCCCCCTTCTGGGCCCTCAAGGGGTTTCGTCCCCGAGAAGAGATTCTTCAGTTGATTGGGACGGTTGAGGAACTTCGTGACCCGGCTCTCATCGCCCGGCTCGAGAAAGGGGACGATCCAGAGGCGCTGGGGGGGGTCTTTCGGGCGCTTCTTTCTCTCGAAGCTCAGCCTCGGTCACGGGTGATCAGCGCGGTCATCGATTCGCTCGCCGGCCAGGAAGAAGCCGTTCGCCAAGTCGAGTGGATGCTACAGTTGAAGCAGTCCTATCCCTCCGATGTCGGCGTCCTGAGTCCGGCTTTGCTCAATCTTGTCCAGTTGCAACCGGGAGAAGCGCTTTTTCTCGAGGCCGGAGAGTTGCACGCGTACCTGGGGGGCGTAGGGGTTGAACTGATGGCCAACTCGGACAATGTCCTCAGGGGTGGGCTGACGACCAAGCATGTGGACGTCGATGAACTGGTGCACGTTCTGACGTTTTCAGACGGAGTACCCGCGGTGACCCGCGGAGAGCCTTTGAACCGTTTCGAACGGGTCTACACAGCCCCGGTTCGGGAATTTCGACTTTCGACGATCTCCCTCGGCGAAGGCGAAGAGTGGATGGCCTCAACCCGGAGCGGCGTCGAGATTCTGCTTTGCACCAGGGGCCATTTCTCCGCGGAGTTGAGCGGGGACGGAGCCTCTCGAATCGTGGGCAAAGGACAGTCCGTGCTGGTGCCGGCCGCGTCGGGTTCGTATCGAGTATCGGGTTCGGGGACCCTCTTCCGGGCGACTGTTCCCGATTGACGAATGGGATTTCCGGGTCCGCCTACTCGCCGTCCGTTGAGACTCTCCCACGCTCTTTCTTGATCCGACTACGGCGCTTCTTTTCAGTCAGCCTTCGTTCTCTCGACCCGCGTGGAATTCGGGTGGGTCTTCTTGGCGAAGATTCCTCCAACGCTTCTCCAATGATCAGTGCAAAGCGCCGAATGGCGCGCTTCCCGGTTCGATGACTGGCTGCGTGATTCCTGGCACGAGACGTGGAGCTTGCCGTCGCGGTTGATCCGCCCGCCCAAGCGATCCCGAAGCCTGGCCTTCTGTGTTTCCGACAGATAACTGGTGTTCTCGAGGTCGAACCACAGGGTCACCCGGGAACTCACCTTGTTGACATGCTGGCCTCCCGGCCCGCCGCTGCGCGAAAAGGTGAATTCAAATTCCGAATCCGGAATTTCCAGCGTGTGTCGGATTTGTACCATGATCGAATGCTCCTGTCCCGGCCTGCCGGAAGTGCTCGAGGTCAAGGGCGCAGCCTCGTTGGGCAGTCTCTCGAGCCCGGCAGCCAGGTGGGTTCTCCACCAATCAACTACTCGTCTGGATTCTTCATCAGCGCCACGATATCGGCCGGCGGTTCGAACATGGAATCCGGAAGATCCTGGTTGTGCTCGACCTCGGAGATGACGAACACAAGGGTTTGGCCTCCGGGATTCGTTTGAATCCTGCGAGGGACGGCGACACCGTCCGCCGATTCATATTCACTGTAGGAGGTCATTGTTCGCTGATCGCCGGCAAAGGTAATGATCGTGTTCAAGAGTCCCGTCTTCTGATCGAACTCGCAAATCGCCTGATCGCCGTCCGTCTCCCTGAGTAAGACCTCAACCGTCGGCGACTCGGCCGACCAATCCTGTACCGTGGCCGACTGGAGATCCACGGTCCAGGGCAAAACCGGATCCAGAGAAGCCGCCCTGATGGCGCTGCGGGCTTCAGCCCCCTTCAGGATTTTAGGGCCGGTCATCGGGTTCGTCTGCCAGACGAGGTCGTTGATTTTCCCGGAAGAGGCGACGACGGCACCACCCAGGCTGATCTGCTGTAAGGCCAGGTTGGGAGGTTTAATATAGGATGCGAACTCTCCCGAGTATCCCATGTCGGGCAAAGAGAATGCCCCCTTTTCGGTGCGACTTTTGAACGCCTGGATCGCCTCTTTCCCTCCCACGGCATTGAAGTACTTGGCGAGGATCTCCTGAGCCGACGGCTCATGAGTCCCACAGGACGAAAGCGTCAACAACATTAACGGGAGGAATGGCACCAGTCGGGGGACGGCCCGGGGGGCTCGGTTTTGAGCAGTCATGACGTCTCCTTCAATTCCAGGTGGAAGACAACCCGTCCGGCAGTTGCACTGTGCCGGAGCGGCAGAACGACATGGATTATCCCGATTTGGCCGTCACGTGGCAAGGACTGAGCCCCTGCGAGGGGGCTCTTCATAACAGCGCTTGGAGGCAGGTCCGGATCCATCTGGGGGCCCTGTTGAGAGAGGCGCTTCGGGCGGGGGTGGGGCCGTTTGTGTCAAAAGGGGCGTTTGATTTATAAGAATGGGTTGAGGATGAGACGAATCAGGCGGGGTGATCCTCGGTTCAGGACGCTCCGGTGGCGATAGCAAGGTGAAGGAATATGTTGAAGCTCTATCGGACGACCACTGGCCCCGTGATGGAACGGGACGGGGGTCTTTTCCTGGTTTACGAGAACTGGGATGCGTTGATCAGTCGGGATAACCTCCCTCTCCACCTCAAAGGACTGCGGCCCGAGGATCTTGAGCCGCTGGTGGAGGCCACTCCCGGGAGCCTCGAGATCAGGCCTCCTTTGAGTGGCCAGGAAGTCTGGGCTGCCGGGGTTACCTACGTGCGAAGCCGGGAAGCCCGCAAGGAGGAATCGGAGTCTGCTGGTGGCGGGAGCTTCTACGAGCGGGTTTACGAGGCGGATCGGCCCGAGCTTTTCTTCAAGTGCATGCCCTATCGAGTTCGTGGACACCGTCAACCGATCCGGATTCGTTCCGACGCGCGCTGGAGCGTGCCGGAACCGGAACTGACCCTGGTCGTTTCCTCCGGCGGTCGAATCGTCGGCTATACCATTGGGAACGATGTCTGTTCCCGGGACATCGAAGGGGAGAACCCTCTCTACCTGCCTCAGGCGAAAATCTACGATGGGAGCTGTGCAATCGGCCCAGGCATTCTCCTTACCGACCAGGGGCTCCCCCCGGAAACCAGCATAGAGGTGCTGGTCTTACGAAACGGTGTCGTCGCGTTTCATGACGCGACCAGCTTGTCCCAGATGAAGAGAAGCCCGCGGGAGTTGGTGGACTACCTCTACCGGGAACTCTCTTTTCCAAGGGGATGCATGCTGATGACCGGGACGGGCATTATCCCGCCTGACGATTTCACCCTCCAGCCGGGAGACGAAGTGCGCATCACGGTCGAACCGATCGGTACTCTGATCAACTCCGTGGGAGTTTGACCTGGGCCCAGTTTCGGAGGATGCAGCGGCTTATGGAAATCACTGGCTTGAACTTTGTCGGTAAAGAACGAACGGCGATTGGTGCGAAGCGTTTCCACGTCGTGAACCCTGCCAACGGGGAGATCCTGCCGGGCGAATTTGTCGAGGCCACCGCCGAGGAAGTCGAACGGGCGCTCGGACTGGCCGCCGAGGCTGCCACGAACCCCATGTTCCGTGATTCACGATCCCGGGTGGACTTACTCCGTCGAATCGGACGGGGTTTGGAGGAAATGGGAGGAGCATTGATTGATCGTGCCGGCGCCGAAACCGGGCTGCCTCCGGCTCGGCTTCAGGGCGAACTTGCCAGGACCGTTGGGCAGTTGCGCCTGTTCGCCAATCTTGTGGAAGAGGGCTCCTGGGTTGATGCCAGAATCGATTGTGCGGACGCGAATCGCCGGCCATTGCCCAAGTCGGATCTGCGGCGGATGCTCGTGCCCATTGGCCCTGTCGCAGTTTTCGGGGCGAGCAACTTTCCTTTGGCATTTTCTGTGGCCGGTGGTGACACCGCTTCCGCCCTGGCGGGTGGAAACCCGGTTGTCGTCAAAGCACATCCTGCCCATCCGGGAACGTCGGAACTGGCGGCTTGCGCGATCAGGGATGCCGCTCTCCAGACCGGGTTTCCCGAAGGAACCTTCTCTCTTCTTCAGGGAAAAGAGAACCGGGTTGGGCTGGCGCTGGTATCTCACCCCACCGTCCGGGCAGTTGGATTTACCGGGTCGCTCAAAGGCGGGAGGGCTCTTTTCGACGCTGCCGGCCGGCAGACCCAACCCGATTCCGGTATTTGCCGAGATGGGAAGCGTCAATCCGGTACTTCTTCTCCCGGGGGCCATCCGGTCGCGCGCGGAGTCGATCGCGGAGGGGTTGGTGCAGTCGTTCACCCTCGGAGTCGGGCAGTTTTGCACCAATCCTGGCATTGTAATTGGTGTGCGCGGGAGTGGTTGGGAAGCTTTCCTGGGAACGCTGGAGCGGCTCGTCGAAGAGTCGCAACCTGGCACGATGCTGCACTGCGGGATTCGGGATGCCTACGAACAGGGAGTGGAGACCCTGCGGTCCTCGGAAGGTGTCCGGGCCCTTTCTCAAAGCCGGGTGAGTGCCAAATCAGGCACTACCGAGGGAACTCCCGCCGCCCTCATCGTGAACGCGACGGAATTCCTCGAAAGGCCCTTGTTGGATGAGGTATTCGGCCCCGTGACTATGGTTGTCGAGTGCGCGGATATGACTGAGTTGGCCAGGGTGGCGGAGACTCTCACGGGCCAACTCACCGGGACGATCCACGGCACGGATGAGGAATTGACCGAGGCCGGCGACCTGGTCGGCATCCTTTCCGATCGAGTGGGACGATTGGTTTTCAATGGATTCCCGACCGGGGTGGAGGTCTGTCCTTCGATGCAGCACGGCGGGCCTTACCCGGCGACGACCGATTCGAGAGTCGACCTCGGTGGGAACGGCGGCAATCCTGCGGTTTGCTCGCCCGATCTGCTACCAGGATGCACCCCGCGCCATTCTGCCTCCCGAGTTGAGGGACGAGAATCCTTTGGGGATCTGGCGTCTTGTCAATGGTGAGTGGACCCGGGGCAAGCTCGCATCCGGGTAATTTCATCAGGATGTATTGGCGAGCCTGGATGAACCGGATGGCTGGAAACGGCCCTTCGCCCTAGTTGGGATCGAAGCGAACCGCCTGGCCTCCCGATCCCGCCAGTTTTGCAACCCAACGATCCCCTTTTTTGACTGCCCGGGTCTCGGTTGCCGTGCTCTGATGATCCTCGGCGGCATTGTCACCGTCACGGACGATGTGTGCGGTGTACTCGGTGCCGTCAGCCAGGAAATCAAGTGTTACCTCGATATCCCGAGGATTCTCGTCGGTCATGAAGCCGGCCCACCACGACGACCCCTGACGGCGGGCGAGTGCAACGAAGTCGCCCGGGTAGCCGTCCAGGAAGAGAGTCTGGTCCCAGGTAGTCGGGATCTTCTTCACAAACTCCCACTGGGCGGGAGCCGAAATGTAGGCCGCCGGGTAGTCAATTAGCATCTGGAGCGGCGAAAAGAAAACGACGTACATCGCAATCTGCTGGGCGCGGGTGGTCTGGACGTACTTCTGGTAGCCCTCGGCACCGTCCAGGTCGAAAGCGCCCGGGGTGTAGTCCATCGGGCCGGCAAGCATTCGAGTGAACGGGAGTGTGACGTTGTGCTGGGGAGTCGGTTTAGGGTTCCCCTTCGAGTACTCCAGTCCCATAACGGCTTCACAGCTCATGAAGTTGGGCCAGGTTCGACCCTCTCCGGTCGGGCGATAGGCACCATGGTAGTCGACGATCATCTCGTGTTGGGCGGCCACTTCGATAACATGGTGAAGATCGTTGACCATCGACTGGCTGTCCCCTCCAAAGTTATCGAGCTTGATTCCGGCGGCACCCCAGTCGGCATAGGTACTGAGCACCTCCTCGACGCGCCCCCGCAGGGAAGCCAAATGCACCCAAAGGTAGACCGATACGCCTTTTTCCTTGCCGTGGTCAATCACGTCCCGGACGTTGTAGAAGGCCGCCCGGGTTTCCTCCATCGTCAGAACGTCTTCCTTTTCCGGCTGGTTCCAGGCGTCCATTTCGAGAGAGTACCAGCCGGCGTCGATCACCAGGTCCTTGATGCCGTTCTCGGCCGCAAAGTCGATGTAGTAGTTGAGTACGGCGGTCGAGGGGCCTCCGCCCTTGATCTTGGGGTCGTTGGAAACCCGGTTGTTCCACCACGGCCACATCACGAGAGCCGGTCGAATCCAGGATGTATCAGATATCTTGCTGGGCTCGTTGAGAGTCGGGATGAGATTGGACTCGATCATGTCACCGGCCCGCTCGCCGATCAGGATCGTGCGCCAGGGGGAGGCGTGGGGAGTCTTGGCTCTTACCACAACGTCCGGCTCGTTTGGGAGTGGAGACAACCGGCTGACCAGCCGGTTGGGTACCGACCCGTCCCGCTGCACGGAAAGCCCGGCGTGGTTGACCAGGGCAGCCTCCGTCAGGGCGAACCAGAATCCGTCGCCTTCCACGAGCAGTGGGAGGCCGACAATCGCATCACCGGGGATCGCGTCAACCTGAACCGGATCGTAGGTTCCTTCGTAGCTGTCTCCGAACGACGACCGCTGCAAAGCAAAGCACTTTTGATTTCCGGGCAGCGTGAACTGCGTATTCTCGGCTGTAAGGTTGAACTCGGGCATCCCCGGTTGCTCGGGCAGGACATAGCGGAAGGCGGCACCATCGTCAGACGCGCGGAAAACGAGGACCATGCGCCGGCCTGGAGGATTGGTCTCCTCCAGGGTGACCTCCAGTTCCTGATAGCCGAAGCTGACTTCGGAAGCCGTGCCCCAAACCGGAGTCCAACTTCCAGAATCCTGCGAGGTCTGGATCCCGAGGACCTGGAACGGTCCCGCCAGCGAACCCTCTTTCAGGGTCAGCCCGATTGAGGATGGCTCAATGACCGGTTTGTCCTCGAAGGTCACCGCGTACGTGGGTGTTCCATGGTCAAGAACGAACCGGACCTGGATCCGCTTGTTGGGGCTGCTGATGGTCATCTGGGCAGGTCCCGAACAGCCTGCGGAAATCCAGGCCAGAGCAAGTAAAGACAAGGACAGCAAATAGAGTCTTCGATTCATCATTCCCCCCTTCAGCCACTCTGCCACATTCGGACCGGATTTTGAATCACCCCGGGATAACCACGCCTGGCAGTTGGCCGCTTCTCGCCTTGCTGAAAGTGCCACAGGATGCGTGACAGGGCACTAGAAAGAATTCGAGAAGAGGACTGCAGCCATCACCAGTCGGTCAAGACCGACCCACTGGGCCCTGAACGTGGGGTCATCGGCAAACAGGATGACATGACCTTCCTCCATCGGGAGATCGGCCAGGTAGAGCTGTCCTTCCAGCAGCCTGTCGGTCTGGGGCCAATGGTGACCCTGGAGCCAGGAATTGGCTGGAAACACTCCGACATTGGTTCCACGTGAACTGGCCGAGAATACCTGGCCGCCCCGAAACAGGACCGCGGATTGAGCCGGGTATCCCAATGCCAGGTAATAGTCGGGATTGAGATCAACCCGGAAGATCGACCCCGGGTGAAAGGGGATGGGCTCGCTTTTCGTCTCTTCAGTCTCAGGCTCGGTCTCACTCGGGAGTTGTCGGGAGACCGTCACATCGCTGAACCCCACCTCAGACAGACACGTGAACTCAGCGCCGCCCTTGAGCCCGATGAGCGTGCCCCCGTTCTCGATCCAGCTTCGAAGCCGCTCAATCCCGCTCGTTCCCAACATCTGACGATAGCCCGAGGGAGAGCCGTCGGGCAGGATGACGACGCTGTACTGGTAAAGGTCGATCTCATCGAAGTAATCGGCCCGGATCGCGGTGAACGGCTGGTCAAACCGCTGGGAAAGGAGAGAGTAGACGCTCCCAAACGTGACGGCACGGGTTGGCTCGTCAGAGAAGACGATCACTCTGGGCCTGGAGAGGTCAACGACAAAGCGTGACCCGAGTGAGATTCCCTCATCGCTCCAGGCCGTATCGGTAGTGCTGAGCTGGGTCCCGCATTCCCGGGCCAGGGTTTGAATGCGTTCATGCAGGTTCTCGGGATTCCTCTCCACTCGGGCGATCAATGTCCCGGAGGGGTACTTGCGGCCACTGTTTGCGAATGGACGGGTAGCCAGTGCCAGACGGAAATTCTCGTTTAGGAGGCGAACGGCGAGGCGGGCACCGGCATCGCTGCCCCAGTTGAACAGATAGGCATATCCGGCCCGGGGCAGTTCCGAGGTCGCAAGCTCCGGTTCGATCGAGTTCAGGCGATTTGACCGGGCAAGATCAATTTCGAGGCTTGTAAATGCTGTTTCGACTCCGAATGAAAGAGGCAGCGACCAGGCCGTAACGTCGTAAAACCCAACCGGTTCCTTTGGTGAGCCCTCTCCCAGTTTGCGGTTCATCGCCAAGGCGTGGTCAACTCTGTCCAGAAAGATCTGCTCGAGTCTTGGGTCCGGTTCAAGAAGAGTCTTGATGAGCCGCTTCTGCGGCTGGCGCAGAGGAACCGCGAGGGTTCCGGCGGGGAAATCCCGGTCGCGGGGCTGGCGGTCGAAGGACGTCTCTGTCGAAACCGCTTTGAGGGGCTCACCAATCCGGTAGGCTTCGATCCCGTGTCGAAGAAGCAGGCGCACCAGCCGTTCTCGCCGGTCAAGGTCTCCCGACGGGGGAAAGAGATAGGTCCGGTAGGGTTCCTCGTCGACTTCAGCCATTCCGCTTCGGCGAAAATCGTAGAAATATCGCAGAAAGTCCACACGGTGGTCGGCGAGGGTTTCCAGCGACGCCAGGTCGGCCAGAAAGTGACCGTGAATTCCTCCTCGGAGTGTTGACAGCGTCCCGTCCGGCTTTACCCATGACAAGTTCTTCCAGCCTCCGCCGTTGGTTTCAAAGGTGGCAGAGACAGCACCGTTAAGTGCGGGGTAGGAGTCCCAATAGCCTGGATAGTACAAGTCATAGGTCTCGTCCTTGGAATAGGTCCAACCCTGCCGATCAAAGTAGCGGGCGCAGCTTCGTCCGATTTCCGTTGCCCAATTGCGGAGCGAGGGTGGGAAGTTCAGATTCATTGGGGGGGTAAAAGGAGCGAAGAAATACTCGTTGGGTTCTCCATGGTTGTCGATCCAAAGCTGGGGATGCCAATGTTGAAGGGCTGCCGAGACGGCCTGGGTTTCGGGTTGGGTCAACGCAAATGCGTCGCGGTTTGAATCGATCAGGAAGTGATTTCCATCCGAACTGATGAACCAGGGGACGTGATGCTCTGAAGCATTGGGGTCGGCCGTGCCGGCCGTGCCGATTGTCGCCGCTTTCATCCAGGCTACGAAGCTTTGGTGGCTGTCGGGGTTAGCGGCCGGGTTGATGATCGTTACGACGTTCTTGAGGATCTTCATCGTCAATGGATCGGTGCCGGCCGCCAGTTGATACGCCATCAGAATCCCGGTTTCGAACGCTGCCGTCTCTCCACCATCGTTGGCGTAATTCAACCATCCGACAGGAACCTCGTTATTGATGATTGTCTCGGCTTCCGCTGGAGAGGTGGCCCGCGGATCGGCGAGCCTTTCCATGGACTCCCGAATGCTTTCGACTCTGGCCAGGTTTTCCGGCGAGGAGATCAGGAGGAGGTACATCTTCCGCCGTTCTACCGATTCCCCGATACGGAGGACCCGAATGCGATTCGATGTTGCTTCCAGACGGTGGATGTAGTCCTCCATCTGGTGATGATCGGTCAAGAAGGTTCCAATCTCGTATCCCAGGAATGACTGCGGACTGGGGACCTCCGGGTTGTACTGAGCGTTATCCAGCCATTGGTAAGGGGTCTCGGCTGCGGCTGCGGGTGCGAGCGTCAGCCAAAATACCGCCCATAGTGTGTTTGCCCACCTGATTTTCATGATCTGATTCCTCGAATCATCACATCCCCCCGAAAGGATCGATTGGAAATTACGATTCCAGCGGCTTGATCAGGGCCGCTGGAATCGAACTTCGTGGTGGTAAGGGGGGAAATGCTTATCTTGTCTGCACAAAACCGACGCGGTGAATTTCGTCGACCGTCCGGTTGTCGGTGCACGAACCGTCACGGGCAGTCCGCGCGCGGGGGTTGTGCGCCGGAACATCTCCGTCGAAGACCTCTTGCCAGTTATCGCTGTCTTTGGTCCAGTTCATGCGTCACATTTCCCTATAGCAAGATGCGGGCCAATTTTCGAAGTAATCGACAATGTTTCTTTAACTTGTTGAAAAATAATGACTTGTAATCTATCCCGGAATGTGTGCGCCTTCATCTGGAAGGAAACTGTTCATAAAACATATGATTATTGTTAAGGACAGTCGGTGTAGTGTTGGTGGGCAGCAGGGGGCATCGGCGCCTTTGAATTCGCAAGCTCATTTTTTTCAACCATTTGGGTCTTGATTGCGACTCCGTATATTTTATGAAGTAAGATATGAATGGATTTCGGGCGCGAGAGGAGGTGACCTTGACCCGTGACGTCCCGTCGAATTCCCAGTCGGATTCGGGTGGAATCCCGGCAGTGAACCGGCGACGCCTTTTCCACCGATGGTTGGGAGAGCCTGGTGCTGGTCTGCTCGTTGCGCTGGTGATCCTGCTGGTTGCCGTCAACGTGATCGGGTTCTGGGGCATTATCTACTCTGGGAGGGAAGCCCGGCAGGAGGTAGTCAAGGACCTGGAACTGCAGGCACTTGCGGGGGCCAAGAGCCTCGAGGCAATTCTTGCCTCCACTCGGGCCGACTTCGTTTTTCTTGCCCAGTCACCGCCGATCGCCAGTCTCCAGGAGGCGCTCGGTAATCCTGACCCGATGGCCCGGCGCTGGCGCCGGCTGGACTCCGAGGCGACGCTGCTCCTCTTCCTGTCTTCTCATCCGGAGGTGGAGCGGATCACCCTCTACCTGGAAGACGAGCCCGTGCTGGCGGCGGGAGTCCGCGACGGTGCGCCCGTGATGCTTCCGGCCACCGAGGAAGTCCCCGAGGGGGACAACGACGGTGACTCGCACATCCTGGGGCGGTGGCCGCTGGGGGATGCCAACTCAGGGAATCTGATGGAGGCGCTTCTCTCGATACCCGAGCTGCTCCGGCTGGCTTCGCCGAGCCAAAAGTACAGCCTTGCCCTGCGTCCTTATTCTCAAGTCGAGGACGGGATCGGGAAAGACCCGGAGGCCTCCTCAACGGTTGTCGTTCCGGTTCGCGACCCCGACTGGTCTCCACCGATCGACTGGGCCATCCTCTGGTCGGAGAAGCGTGCCGGACTGGTTGAGTCGGTGACTCGTTTGAGCGAGCGCTATCGGATGACGCTGGCCGTGAATGCTGCTCTCTTGCTTCTGGCGGCCATTCTCGGGGTTATCGCTGTCCGGCAGGTCCGTCGGGGAATTTCACTCCAGCTGGAAAATCGCCAGCAGGCCCAGATCAGGGAGTTGGAACGTCAATTGATGCACAGCGAACGGCTTGCCAGTGTTGGACGCCTGGCGGCAGGAATGGCTCATGAGATCAACAACCCGCTCGAAGGGATGGCCAATTATCTGACTCTGCTTGAGGACGATCTGCAGAGCAGCCGCTACGACTCATGTCTCGAGTTTGTCGCCAAAGTCCGGGAAGGTCTGAAGCGGGCGGCCAGTGTGACACGTCGCGCGCTCGCGTTTGCCGACCCGGGGCAAAAGCCGAAAGGGCTGATCTGCATTCAGGCAGTAATGAGAGATACATTGGACTTTGTACGCGGCACCCAGCTGTTTCGTGAGGTTCGGGTGGAAGTGCGGGGGGGCGATGAAACCGTGATGGTGAGAGGAAATCCCGTCACCTTGGGTCAGGCCTTTCTGAATTTGCTGATCAATGCGGCAGAGTTGCAGGGCGGAAAAGGAGTGGTTGAGATCGAGTTCTCGCGGCGTGACGGTAATGTGATCGCGACGATCGCCGACAGGGGGCCGGGAATTCCGGATGAAATGATTGGGAGGGTGTTTGAGCCCTTCGTCTCCGGTCGGGGCTCATCCGGACTGGGATTGTCGATCTGTCAAACCATCGTCACGAGTCATGACGGCCATATCGAGGCGGCTAATCGTCCCGGGGGTGGGGCCGTGTTCACGGTCAGCATGCCGGCCGCCGGCGGGGCAGATGGTGACGAGTCTCCGGGTGTCCGTTCCAGGGAACTCGAGACTGAACTAGGTTAAGGGGAGGAGAGAACCAAGACGTAATGACAAGACAGGGAACCGTGTTGGTGGTAGATGATGAGGCGTATGTTCGCGAGTCTCTTTCTCTGGTGTTGTCCAGGAAGGGATACACCATTCGGACTGCGTCTTTTGCAAAGGATGCGCTGAAGTCGGACATGCTTGACGGGCTCGACGTGGTCATTACCGACCTGAAGATGCCCGGAATGAGCGGACTTGACCTTCTCAAGCAGATGAAGGAACGCAAGCCCGAACTTCCTGTAATCGTTTTGACGGCATTTGGAAGCGTTCCTTCTGCAGTGGAGTGCATCAAGGCCGGGGCTTTCGAGTTCATGGAAAAGCCGGCCGAGATGGATGAACTGCTGCAGTTGCTGGAGCGCGCGTTGTCTGAGAGCGCCCGCAGGCGGGAGCTCGATTATCTTCGCTCAAAGGCAGGCGGCGAGCGTCGGCCTCTGGGGCGCAGCAAGGCGTGGTTGAGGATCCTGGAACTGGTCGAAGCAGCTGCCCCGACCGACTCGAGTGTCCTTCTGTTGGGAGAGTCGGGTACCGGGAAGGAAGAGGTCGCCCGGCTGATCCACCGTTCCAGCCTGCGTAAGAACCGGCCGTTTGTGAGCGTAAACTGTGCCGCCATCCCAATGGACCTCTTTGAAAGTGAGTTCTTCGGCCATTGTCGTGGAGCATTCACCGGAGCTTCTCGGGATCGTGACGGGCGCTTCAAGGTGGCTCATACTGGAACGCTCTTCCTGGATGAAATTGGGTGTCTACCCGAGTCCGCTCAGACCAAGGTCTTGCGGGTGCTTGAAGAAGGAGTGTTCGAACGGGTGGGGGAAAGTCGATCGACCAGCGTCGATGTGCGTCTGGTATCGGCCACCAACGCCAACCTCGAGGCGGACATGAGTGACGGCCGATTCCGCCAGGATCTTTACTACCGCATCAACGTTTTTACGATCAAGATCCCTCCTTTGCGGGAACGGGTTGACGACATCGAAGTGCTGGCGCAAGCCTTCATGGAGGAGTTCGCCGGGAAGACCGGGAAACTCATCGTGGATTTCGAACCTGAAGTTCTGGCATACCTGGAGATCTACCAGTGGCCGGGGAATATTCGGGAGCTGCGTAACGTGATGGAAAGAGCGGTGATCCTCGAGAAGGGGCGGAAGTTGTCGGCGGGAAGTCTCCCGGAGAACATTCGGGGCGAGGCACCGTTTCCGGGAGCTCTCAACCTGGCTGAAACGCTCAACCTGAGAGAGTCTCTGGCCAACGAAGAAAAGCGTGTCCTGCTGGCGGCTCTGCGGGCGGCCGACGGAGTCAAGCGGGACGCGGCGCGACTGCTCGGGGTCGATGAGCGCAACCTGTCTTACTACCTGAAGAAACACAACCTGTTGGAGCAGAAATCGGGAAGATGAAGAGTCGACTTTTGAGTTTTCTGGCCGGATGTCTTTTGCTGAGCGCCTGCGGCACTTCAGGTGGAGAACCCGCTGAGGCATCCGGTGCCCCCAAAGAGGCCGTGACGGCTGACCGGGTCGCCAAGAGCTATCTGTTCAGCGACATGACCGAAGAGTCCGGGGTCAAGTTCACCCATTTCAACAGTGCGAGCCCGGAAAGGCTGTTGCCCGAAACGATGGGGTCCGGGGTCGCCGTTTTTGACTACGACAACGACGGGTGGCCCGATATCTATTTCGCGAACGGCGCCCCTTTGAACGGAAAATCGGATCAGAAGCCGGTCCAGGCGTTGTGGCGGAACCTGGGGGAGGACACTTCGAGGATGTGACTGCTGAGCGCCGGGCTTGATGTCACCTTTTTCGCCATGGGTGCGGCCGTCGGGGACATTGAGAACGACGGTTGGCTGGATCTCGTGGTTTCGGGGACGGACCGGGTCCGGGTCTTCCGCAACCTGGGAAACGGGAGGTTCCGTGAAGCGGCGGGCGAACTTAACATTAATTGCCCGGGGTACGGGTCGAGTGTTGCCTTTCTTGACTACGACCGCGACGGATTTCTGGATCTCTACGTTGGCCGCTACGTGAAGTGGACGCCGGAGACCGACATACCCTGCAGTCCTGATGGCGTCCATCGAACTTACTGCACTCCCGAAGTCTACCCGGCAATTGAAAACTGCCTTTTCAGGAACCTCGGAGGGAAGGAGTTTCAGAACGTCACCAAGAAGTCGGGTCTGTCTCGGTATCGAGGGAAAACCCTGGGAGTGGTGATTTTGGACATCAATGACGACGGTTGGCCTGATGTGGCGGTTGCCAACGATACCGTGGGTAATTTCCTGTTGATCAACCAGAAGGACGGGACATTCAGCGATGTGGGCGAAGATTCAGGCATGGCGTACAGCGAGTCGGGAGCGGCTCGGGGCGGCATGGGAATCGATGCCGGAGATATCGATCGCGATGGATTGGTCGATATCGTGATTGGGAACTTCTCCCAGGAAATGGTGGCCTTTTTCCGGGGAACGGGTTCCGGTTACTTCATTGATGACGCCGCCCAGGTCGGGATAGGGATCCCAACGCT
The DNA here is from genome assembly GCA_963777605.1 of uncultured Acidobacteriota bacterium. GTDB lineage: Bacteria > Acidobacteriota > UBA6911 > RPQK01 > JAPXNP01 > CAVZRV01. The sequence continues at coordinate 138,198 of CAVZRV010000007.1, read as the reverse complement.
GATGACGTTGGCGTTCGGGACCCTGGTGGAAGATTTTGACAACGACGGCTGGCTCGACATTCTGATTGTAAACGGACACATCGAGCCGAACATCTCCCAGACGCGTCATTCGCAGGCCTACCAGCAGCCGCCCCAGTTCTTTCACAACCTCGGAGAAGGGAAGTTTTCGGCGGTTCCGGAGGACATGGTCGTCCGTGAGAAGAAGTTGCTGGTAGCGCGGGGATTCGCCGGGGCCGATTTCGACGCGGATGGGGATATCGATTTTGTCCTCACTCAGAACGGCGGAACTGCCCACCTCTTACGAAACGAAACCCACGGAAATCACTGGATGAGAATCAAGCTGGAAGGCACCAAGAGCAACCGGGTAGGCTACGGCGCGAAGATCCGGGTGATAATCGGTGACACTGTAATGACTCGTTTCCTGGTTTCAGGACGGTCTTACCTGTCGGCAAGCGAACCAGTGGTCTCGGTTGGGTTGGGAAATCACGATTCGGTGGATCGCCTCGAGATAATCTGGCCGTCGGGGCAGGTCCAGAATGTGGAATCTCCGCCTGTGGACCGCGTGCTGACGGTGCGGGAGCCGATTTCCTGACCGTCTCGATCGTTGCTGAAATAGCGGCCGGATGGAGAAGTAGGTGAAGAAAATTTGACGCCAGTTACGATCATAATTTCCATGATTTCTGTAAATCTTTGATTCTAAGTGTCTTTTATTGCGAATACAGGATTCTCTCCTGGTTTTCATGGTTTTGAATTCATAGGTTTTATGGATTCCTTTGTTGTATAGTGTTGATTTTCCTCCTTGCCTGCGACGAAGCAAATCTTTGCTACATGGAGGTTTGCGGAGTTTTTTAACCAAAGTTGACACGTCCGGGAATAAAAGTTGCTATATTTATCCCGCTAAGTCTGCCCCGCCCGGCTGCGGGGCATATCTGGTCGTTCAACGTGTTCTCTGTTTAGGCGAATCCGTCGAAACGCAATTTCGGGGGAGTGAATGAAACTGCAGAAACTATTTGTACCGGTTCTGGGGTTGACCGCGCTCAATGCGGTGTATCTCTGGTATTTCGAGTCACCGAGCCTTTTCTACGTCGCAAACATCTTCGTTCATCTGGGCCTTGGTTTGGCCTTGATCGTGTTGCTGGTCAAGTGCTTCCGAAGCCTTTTTCAGGATGCCCGGTGGGAGGGAAAGGTCGGGTTTGCCCTGCTGGCAGGGGGCGCCCTGGTCGGAGTGTACTTGTTCATAACGGGAACCACGCGACCTCACCAGACTGCGCTTGATGTTCATGTGGTCATCTCGTTTGTTGCGTTTGGTGTGTTCGTGCTTCATTCCCTGGTCAGGCGGTCCGATTGGAGGCTGATCGGCGCCGCGGCGCTAGGAGTCATTGCCCTGGCGATCGTGATACCGCTGTCCGGATGGACCGAAACCCCGAAAATCGAGAACCCGATCGTTGTTCCGACCGAAATGCAACACGAGGGAGCGGGTGAGGGCAGTCCTTTCTTTCCCTCTTCAGCACAAACCGACGTCGGACACACTATCCCGTCGGACTTCTTCATGAAGCCGGACACATGCGGCAAATCGGGTTGTCACCCGGATATTTACAAGCAGTGGCAGACCAGCGCTCACCATCTCGCTTCTTTCAACAACCAGTGGTATCGCAAGGCAGTCGAGTACATGCAGGACACTGTCGGGACGCAGCCATCGAAGTGGTGCGCCGGGTGTCATGATCACGCGATGTTCTTCAACGGGATGATGGATACCCCGATCAAGGACCAGATCGACCGCCCCGAAGCCCACGTCGGCCTGACCTGCACTTCGTGCCACTCGATCGTTTCGGTCGGCAGCACCATGGGCAACGGCAATTTCGTCATCGAGTATCCGCCCCTGCACGATCTGGCCACCAGCGACAACCCGGTGATTCAGTATCTCCACGATTTCGTCGTGAAGCTGGATCCGGGACCGCACCGCAAGACTTTCATGAAACCGTTCATGAAAGAACAGACCGCGGAGTACTGTTCGGCTTGTCATAAGGTTCACCTCGACGCCCCGGTCAACAACTATCGTTGGATCCGCGGATTCAACGAGTATGACGGGTGGCAGTCGAGTGGAGTCTCCGGTCATGGGGCGCGCAGCTTTTACTATCCGGCCAATGCCAAGGCCTGTGCCGACTGTCACATGCCGCTGGTTGCGTCTGACGATGCCGGCAACGTGGAAGGGGTCGTCCACGATCATCGTTTCCCCGGGGCCAACACTGCATTGCCAACCGCCTACAAGCACGATGATCAGCTGAAGCTGGTTACCGAGTTCCTTCAGAACGACCAGGTCGGGATTGACATCTTTGCCTTGAGTGAAGTCTCAGAAGATGAAGATCGCCAGGCTCCCGTTTCAGCCCTGGACAACCTCCAGACCTCTTCGACCTTCGCCGAAGGCGACCAGATGGGAGTTGCACTTGGCGGCCGAGGCGCCGGGTACACTGCAGTCGGGCAGATTGTTGCCCCGATCGACAAAGTGAATCCGATCGTCAAGCGGGGAGACACGGTGCGGGTCAACGTGGTCCTCCGGACCAAGGGGGTTGGTCATTTCTTCCCCGGAGGAACGGTGGACGCCTTCGAGGTTTGGGTCGAGCTGAAAGCTGTTGACGAGAACGGCAAGATCATTTTCTGGAGCGGCTACGTGCCGGAGGATGAGAACGGGCGCAAGGGACCGGTCGATCCCAGTGCTCACTTCTACCGCTCCCGCATGCTCGACGAGCAGGGCAACGTAATCAACAAGAGGAACGCGTGGGCGACCCGGACGGTGGCTTACGTCCGCCTGATTCCCCCGGGAGCTGCTGACACGATCCATTTCCGGCTCCAGGTACCGAAGGACACTGGGGACAAGATCTTCCTGACGGCCAAGGTGAACTACCGCAAGTTCGCCTGGTGGAACACCCAGTGGGCCTACGCCGGAGTCCGGGATCCCAGCGATTCCAATCCAGACGTAGGCAAGGGTTACGACAACGGCAAATGGGTGTTTACCGGGGACACTTCTAAAGTGTCTGGTGAACTTAAGGAGATTCCGGAACTGCCCATTACGACGATGGCGAAGTCCGAAACGCAGTTGCGAGTGGTCGATGCCGGTGCCGAAGTGCCTGAGCAGAAATCCGTCTTGGAAAAGGACGATCTGATCCGCTGGAACGATTATGGGATAGGCCTCCTTCTTCAGGGTGATCTGAAGGCGGCCGAAGAGGTCTTTACGCGGGTCACTGAGATCGATCCCTCGTTCAAGGACGGATGGGTAAACATCGGACGCGTCCGCGTTCAGGAGGGCCGGCCGGTGGAGGCGCAGGAGGTTCTGAACAAGGCGCTCGAAATCGATCCCAAGCTGGCTCGTGCCCATTTCTTCCTCGGAATGACCTACAAGAGCCAGGGCGATTATGACAAGGCCATGGAACACTACCGTGTGGCAGAATCGCAGTATCCGCAGGATCGGGTGGTTCTGAACCAGATTGGCCGCTTGCTGTTCCTGCAGAGAGAGTTCTCCGAAGCGATCACGGCCTTTGAGCGCGTGCTCAAAATTGATCCTGAAGACCTGCAGGCGCATTACAACCTGATGCTCTGCTGGCGGGCCCAGGGCGACCAGGATCGGGCGCACCACGAGCAGGTGCTCTATCTTCGTTTCAAGGCCGACGAAAGTGCCCAGTCGATCACGGGGCCGTATCTGAGGGAAAATCCAAACGACAACAACGAGCGGCAGGCGATTCACGAGCACGACAGTTTTCCGCTGGACCAGATTCGGCAGAACCTGTCGATGGCCCGAGCGGTTGGTCAACCCCGTGATCGGGAATTCACGGCGGGTCCCTGAGCCTGTTTCAGGCGGTATCCCCCCGAAACCCGGAATCTCCCGGGATCGGTTCTGCGCAGCGCGGCCCAATTCAAGCCGGGTTGCAAGCGAGCCGGTCCGAGGGGCGACCGGGTCTGGTGACGAATGTGAATGGAGATAATGCAAAGAATATGTCGCATCTCGAATCTGAAGCGGCTCGAGGGAGTAGGACGAGCGTCATGAAGAAGCTTGTAATTCTGTTTTGTACCGTCGGGACTTTCGCCGGATCAGTCATGGCCCAAGTCAAGTTCACTGACGTGACGGCGGCTGCCGGAATAACGTTTGTCCACACGAACGGTGCGTTCGGCAAGAAATACCTGCCGGAAACCATGGGCGCCGGAGGGGCGTTTCTGGACTATAACAACGATGGGTGGCTGGACATCTACCTGGTCAACGGGATGAACTGGCCTGACGGGAAGAAGCAGCGTTCGACGCCGGCCCTGTACCGTAACAACAAGAACGGCACTTTCACCGACGTTACCAAGGCTGCCGGCCTGGCCGTTGAATTCTACGGCATGGGCGTCACATCGGCGGACTACGACAACGATGGCGATTGTGACCTCTTTGTTTCCGCCCTTGGCCCCGACCGCCTGTTCCAGAATCAGGGCAACGGCACCTTCAAGGACGTGACCAAGGCGGCCGGCCTCGGCGGCGACGACTCCTACGGAACCAGTGCGGCCTTCCTCGATTATGACCGTGACGGGAATCTCGATCTTTTCGTGGCCAACTACGTGAAGTGGTCACGCGAGAGCGACATATGGTGCAGCCTCGATGGTGAAACCAAGGCATACTGTACACCCCAGTCTTACAAGGGCGCGTCCCCCCACCTTTACCGCAATAAGGGCAACGGAACGTTCGAAGACGTGACCAAAGCCGCCGGCATATACGACGACACCAACAAGGGACTTGGTGTTCTTGTCTTTGACTACAACGGCGACGGCTGGCCGGACATCATGATGGCCAATGATACCCAGCCCAACAAGCTGTGGGAGAACACCGGCAAGGGTGGTTTCAACGAGGTGGGCGTCCTGGCTGGAATTGCCTTCAGTGAAGATGGTGTGGCCCGCGGTGCAATGGGCATTGACGCCGGTGACTACGACCGCTCAGGTAACTTGAGCGTGGTGATCGGCAACTTCTCCAACGAGATGATCACCCTTTACCACAACGAGCGCAACGGGTTCTTCATCGACGATGGCCCAACCTCGAGCGTGGGGCCGGCCAGTCTCCTCAACCTGACCTTCGGGTGCTTTTTCTTCGACTACAACCTGGATGGTTTCCTGGACATTCTCGCGGCCAACGGACATGTCGAGAATGACATCAACGCGGTCCAGAAGAAGGTGACTTACGCCCAGCCTCCCCAGTTGTTCCAGAACATGGACGGTCGTCGGTTTTCGGACGTGACGCAGCAGTTGGGGAACGACTTTGGAACTCCCAGGGTTGCCCGTGGCGCCGCATATGGCGATTTCGACAACGACGGTGACCTGGACGTCTTGATGACCGCGTGCGGAGGTCCCGCCAAGTTATTCCGTAATGACGGAGGGAACCAGAACAACTGGGTTACCCTTCACCTCGAAGGCTCCAAGAGCAACCGTGACGGGCTGGGGGCAGTCGTTCGGATCAAATCGGGCGACGTCGTTCAGACCGCCATGGTCAAGACCGGCGGAAGCTACTGCAGTCAGTCGCAGTTGCGGCTGACTTTCGGCCTCGGCAAGCTGCAGAAGATCGATTCGGTCGAAATCAGCTGGCCTTCCGGTGAGAAACAGCAACTGGCCCAGTTGCCGATCAACAAGATCGTCAATATCAGCGAGGACCGGGGCATCGTCGATTAACCGGTTGCCGGGCAATTCACCTGAACAGGAGGCTGGCCCGGAACATAACGACGTGGATGTTGTCGGCGGCGGCAATCTGAGTCCCCTGGCCTCGAGTCCGGGGACTCAGCGTTTGCAGGCACGGCATGCATTTCAAGCAGCGGCCCAGGAGTCAGGAAAATCCGGCTTTGTCTGTGTGGCCTGGCGGTTGCTCCCGGCGGTTGCGGGGTTCAGCCATTCGATCAGTGCGGCCCAACCCAGGCTCTCAGGGTCATTCTTCAGGTAGCCCGGAATCACGGCGATGACTCGAAAACCGTGGCGCAACTGGAACGACAGGGTCGGATCGCCGATCTCCCCCGCGACGATCTTCTCCGTGTACTTGTCGGCACTGAGCTCCGCTGCGTACCGGTGATAGCCCCGCAGTCGGGCGCCAGCACGAATCCGTCCCAGGTTGAATTGCTCAACGAGCCGGCGACGAGCCTGGTAGAGCTTCGAGCCAACGCCCATCCCCTGGCAATCGGGATGCACCATGACTTCCGCTCCGTAAAGCGTGCGCCCCCCTTCGGCATCGTGATTCGTGAACATTCCCCGATCGGTGAAATCATGCCAGGAGTCGAGGGAGTCGTAGTCGTCCCAGGCAACAATCAAGCTCGCAGCCATCCCCACGACCCTGTTGTCGTTGCCGTCAACCGCCACCAGTTGCCCTTCCGGAAAGACCTCGAGATGTGATGCCAGTTGAGCTTCGGTCCAGCTGGCCGCTCCGGGATAAACCTCGCGACAGATCTCGATAATGGATTCAAAGTCCCCTTTCTCCGTTCTTCTTACCTGGATTTCCGTCAAACTCATAACACCTCGATAATCTCCATCTTCGAAGCGACTTCTGCGCTCCTTTGACTGTCTCGCAGCGGCAGGACCGTTCCGGCAGTTCGCGATTCCTGGATAGTGTCCAGGTTCAATTCGCCGATCACCATGCTCTCCTGGTTTGGAACCCCTTCTGCCAGGATGCCGTCCCGGGCAAAGGAGAAATCGCTCGGAGTCAGAATGGACGCCTGCCCGTAGTTCAGGGAAACCGCGGGTACCATGGGGAGTGAACCGACGGTACAGGAGTGGATCACATAGAGCTGGTTCTCGATTGCACGAGCCTGGGCACAGTAGCGTACTCGGAGAAACCCTTGACGTTCGTCGGTGCAACTCGGCACGATGAGGAGGTAAACACCTTCGCGGGCGGCGATTCGCGCAATCTCCGGGAACTCGACGTCGTAACAGATGGTGATGGCAATCCGCCCGATGTCGGTTTCGAAAACCCTCAGGCAATCACGCGGCGTGATGTTCCACTCCTCAGACTCCCACCGGGTCATGTGCAGCTTGCCTTGATAGTCCCAGGCCCCCGACGGGGCAAAGAGGTAGCTCTGATTGTAGATCTTCTCGGGGGATTCCTCATCGATGACCGGGATTGAACCCCCGACGATGTAGATCCCGTGCTTCTTTGCCAGCGACGACATCAACTCGAGGTAACGTGGAAGCTGTTTTGCCAGAGTGGGAATTTGATGAAGAATTGGTCGCCTGATGTCGTTGAGGGTCAGAAGCTGAACCGTGAAATACTCTGGGAAAACAATTAGACGACATTTGTAGTCACGAGCTGTGTCTACAAGTGCCGAGACCTGGTTCTCAAAGTCCTCGAATCGTTCCACTGGGCGGATGAAGTACTGGAGAGAGGCGACCCGAATTCGTTGCATGTGCGCTCCGAAACTATTGATAAAATTGGAGTAATCCTTCTCAGTATAGCATACTTCGGGAGTTGGCTCCGGGTCGCTCGGATGGGTCGCTCGGAGGTACAGGGCGGGTTGGGGCACCCCAAAAGTCCTGATTTCTGACGCCGCGGTGGGAGAAGAGCGCTGCCTCGGTTTGGGCATTTATGGACGAGACTTGCGGCTACCCGGTGGCGTGATTCCGAAGGATGATTCCTTCTTCCTCCAGGGCCTTTCGGATGGCTTCGATGCGGCGACGGTTGACTCCGAGATCGGAATAACCGGCTCGGGAGGCGGATCGAACCGCTATGATTCTCTCGGCAGGCCGCAACTGGAATTCCACATCGTCCACGAAGCCGAAGATCCGACTCGACTCCGTGACGTGCAGGTATGAATGGGAAGCCGTTACAATGGTTGTTCGGGGACGTGCTTCAACTACTTCCTGCAGTGCCTTCCAGGCGGTTTCCAGGGAGGTGTTCCCGAGCCGAAACGGCTCGATCCAGTGGCTCTTGTCGGGCGCATCACTCGCCACGCAGTTCGGCGAGTCAGGGCAGGGAGCCATTACCGGGTAAGGTTCTCTGATCGCAGCCTCCTCGGTGTCGTTGCAGGAAATGAACGGGACCGACAGGAACAGGATGAGCCCGAGCTTACCGAAGCTCGAGCGTGTGATCCAACTTGTTTTCCAGGCCACTTGCCAAGTTCTCCACACCGGAGTTACCATTGCTGGGCTACTGGATTGCCAGGCGAGGGAGGTCACCGATCCGCCAGAGCCCCATCGCCTTGTCCTCGAACCCTTCTTCTGGACACCCCTCGATCAGAAGGTGGAGCGGGGGAGGAAAGCTGAAGGGCGGAATTTCCAGGTTGAGAGTGCGCCAGTCGCCGGTCTGGATGTCACGATTCTCGAAATGCCTTGGAAAGGTAGTTGTCAGCAGCAGCCTGCATCCTGACCGGGACAAGTTCAGGATCGCCCGGTCGATGTCCCGGAAGCTCAGGTGCACAAGGCCGTCCCGGCAGAACACCAGGTCGCTTTCTGGGAGTGGGTCCTGCGTAATGTCGAGGTTGGTGAATCGGATGCGGTCACTCCCGAAGCGCGCCTGGTTCTGAGCGATTATCTCCGGGACGATGTCGGCACCGGTGTATGACACGGCGGACAGGTCAACCGCCTGCATCCAGTTAAAGTCCCCGCAGGGCACGTCGAGAATCGTCTTCACGCCAAGGTCCGCCCAGAGGTGGGGCAAGCGATCGATAAGTGCCCGGGTCTGTTCCAGGCTGGATCCCGGTCCTGAAATGGATTCCGCCGCTTCCCAGAACCGCCGCTGGTGGATCTCCGAAAAACGTTCCTCCATGGTTCCCGATACCCAGTCGGGGAGGGGGTCGGTCATATATTTCCAACGTTCCGGTCGCTTCTTGATCGGTTGGTCGGTCATGCGTGGATTCAATCTAGCACAACAGGGCTGAGACCGAATCGCACTGCCGGCAATCCCTCGGATCCCGCAGTGCACTTCCGATTGTCCGACCCGATCACAAATATCTAATCCAAAAGCAAAAATGTAACTCGGTCGCGCGAACCTCTGCCTTTTGCTCTTGCTCGGGGCAGATTCTAGAATGGATAGTTTCGAGATAGACCCTTGACGACAGGAGACTGGCAGATGTACTGGAGAGTTGCTCTTCTGATTCTAGTGACGGCCACGCTGGCCGGCTGCCAGGGCCAGGCCCCGCCTGAGCCTTTTGGCGCTGTTCCGAGTGAACGCCAGTTGCGATGGCACGATATGAAGTACTACGCCTTCGTCCACTTTTCCCCGAACACGTTTACCGACAAGGAATGGGGATACGGGGACGAGTCTCCGGAGGTATTCAACCCGACTCAGTTGGATTGCCGGCAGTGGGCCCGGATCGTCAAAGAGGCCGGCATGGAAGGGATCGTTATTACGGCGAAGCACCACGATGGATTCTGCCTCTGGCCGTCCCAGTACACCGAGCATTCCGTCAAGAACTCGCCCTGGAAAAACGGGAAGGGGGATGTCATCCGCGAGCTCCGAGAGGCCTGTGACGAGTATGGCCTGAAGCTGGGCATTTACCTGTCACCATGGGACCGCAACAATGCGGCATACGGTACCCCTGAGTACATCGAGTACTACCGGAACCAGTTGAGAGAGTTGTTAACCAACTACGGGGAGGTCTTCGAGGTCTGGTTTGACGGGGCCAACGGTGGGGACGGCTATTACGGTGGTGCACGCGAAACCCGTCGAATCGATAATCGCACCTACTACGACTGGGTGAACACCAGGCAGATCGTCCGCGACCTCCAGCCCATGGCCGTGATGTTCAGCGATGCCGGTCCCGACATTCGCTGGATCGGCAATGAGCGAGGCTACGCCGCCGAGACGAACTGGTGCACGATGGACGCGTCCAAGCTCTTTCCCGGCGTCAGCGGGCTGAACAGCATTCTGCAGTCGGGCGTGGAAGACGGTCCCGATTGGATCCCGGCTGAGGTCAATACCTCTATCCGGCCCGGCTGGTTCTACCACAAGAGTGAGGATGCACGGGTCAAGTCCGTCAACCAGTTGATCGACATCTGGTATCACTCGGTGGGCATGAACGGCAACTTCATTCTCAACCTGCCCCCTGACCAGAGGGGCCTGATCCACGAAAATGATGTCGAGTCGCTGAAGGGCCTCAAGCGGTACCTCGATGAGGCCTTCTCGGTCGATTACTCGGATTCGGCCAAGGCGGGAGCTTCCAACGTGAGATCCGGCTCGGACAAGTTCGCAGCCGGCAATGCCATCGACAACGATCCGGAATCCTACTGGGCGACCGATTCCGAAGTCCGGAATGCTTCACTGGAGATCAACTTTCCAGCTGCTACCGAGGTCAATGCCATCTTGATTCAGGAGTACATCGCCCTCGGGCAGCGGGTAAAGTCGTTTTCGGTTGAGGCGCGGAGTGGGGATGGTTTCAGGCAGGTCGCAGAGGGAACCACTGTGGGCAACCGGCGAATCGTCAAATTCCCGAAGACTTCGACCGACGCTCTCCGGATTAATATCCGCGCCAAAGCGTGCCTTTTGATTTCCAATGTCGAGGTCTATCAGGTGCCGGAAATGATCGGAAGGCCAAGAATCGTCCGGGACAAGGAAGGGCTCGTCAAGATCTTTTCGGATTCGCCGGACCCGGTCTATCGGTACACGGTTGACGGGTCGGAGCCCACGGCCGAATCGACCCGTTTCACGGAGCCGTTTGTCTTCGCCCAGCCTGGCGAAATCAGGGCGAAGGCCTTTGTCCAGGACGATTCCGTGGAGTCAGAGACCGTCACCGCTGAATTCGATGTTCCAAAAGCGAGGTGGAGCATCGAGACCAGTTGCGGGAGCGGCAAATGGAACCCGGCGATCAACGCGATTGACGGTAGTCCGGATTCCTTTTGGGCGTCGGATCGAGAGAGCGGCAAACTTCCCTGTGATGTGACCATCGATCTTGGTGAAACGCTCTCTCTCAAAGGCTTCACGTATCTGCCTCGACAGGATGGGCGCAGTCAGTCCAGCATCAGCCACTACCGGGTAGCGGCCAGTCGCGACGGTCGAACGTGGACGGCGATCGTTCGCACCGGGGAATTCAGCAATATTTCCAACAATCCGGTCTTGCAGAAGGTCCGTTTTCGAAGGCCGGTCGAGGCCAGATGGCTTCGGTTGACCGGCCTGGACAATGCGGGTTCTGAAGGCGGTATCAGCGTCGCGGAGCTGGGAGTGATCACGCGCTGAATATGTGGTTGCTGCAATGTTTGCTGGAGGGCGTGGAAATCGGCTATTCTCCTTGCGGTAGAAAAGGCGGTGTTTTGGACAGGGTGCGAGCGAAACGACTGACTTGGTTCTTGAGCCTGTTGCTGTTGAGCCTTTCGACGCCGCTGTTCGGTCAGGATCCGGGACCGCCGGTTCGTCCGACCATCACCATTCCCAAGGTAGACCGACCTCCGAAGCTGGAGGATTTCCTCGACATGAAGCCGAGTCCGGAGATGGAGGGAAAACTCCTCAAGGTGACCGGGTTCACTCAGAGATTGCCCCGGGATGGAGACCCGGTCAGCCAGCGCACCGAGACCTACCTGGGTTATGACGATCAGAACTTCTACGCGATATTCGTAAACTTCGACGATGACCCCAACCTGATCAGAGCCCGGATGACTCCCCGTGAAAATTTCCGGGGTGACGACAAGGTCGATCTTTTCCTCGACACTTTCCACGACGAGCGACGGGCTTACGTGTTTACGTGCAACGCCCTGGGCGTCCAGATGGACGGTCGCTGGACGGAGGGGCGGACGGGAGGAAACTTCGATTCTGCCTTCGACGCACTCTGGCATTCGAACGGAAGGATCACCGACCGGGGTTACGTCGTCTGGATGCAAGTTCCGCTCAAGAGCCTTCGCTTGCCGGCCGCTGAAAAGCAGGAATGGGGTATCGTGATGATTCGTTGGATTCCGCGCAACAATGAATCGTCGACGTGGCCGTGGGTCACTACCCAGATCGATGGACGGCTGAATCAAGGGGCGACCCTGTTGGGGATCGAGGACATCGCGCCAGGCCGAAGTATCCAGTTGATCCCATACGGCTTCCTTCGCTCCTACCGTGCGCTGGACACCCGGGATCCGGAGCAGGTTGAATTCGCAAGCGAGGCGGCTGAACCGGATGCCGGGCTGGATGCCAAATATGTGATCAAGAACCGCTTTGCATTGGATATGGCGGTCAATCCCGACTTCAGCCAGGTCGAATCGGATGAGCCTCAGATTACGGTGAACCAGCGGTTTGAGGTGTTCTTTCCCGAGAAACGGCCGTTCTTTCTCGAAAACGCGGATTTCTTCGAGACCCCGATCAACCTGTTCTTCAGTCGGCGCATTGCCGATCCCCAGTTTGGGATTCGATTGACGGGTAAGCAGGGACCCTATGCCGTAGGCACTTTGGTCGCTGATGACCAGGCTCCGGGGAAAGCGGCCCTGCCTGATGATCCGATCAGCGGAACCCGGGCCAAGTTCGGTGTAATCCGGGTCAACCGAGACCTGTTCCGAGAGGCGACCGTGGGGATTCTCTACACCGATCGGGAGCATGAAGGCAGTTTTAACCGGGTCGGCGCGATCGACACCCGGTTCAAGTTGAACCCCAACTGGGTTGGCACGCTTCAGGCGGCAACCAGTTCAAGTCGGCGCCTGGACGGAGACACGCTGGCCGGTCCGGCCTACTTTGCCGGTCTCCGCCGGGAAGGCCGGCAATTTACCCAGAATACGGAGTACACGGATTTCAGCCCGGGTTTCTTGACCGAGGCGGGATTCGTCAGGCGGACCGATATTCGGAGCATCGACAACGAGACCAGCTATCGATTTCGTCCGAAGACCGGCTCGCTGATCGCCTGGGGGCCGACGGTGGAGAGTCGAGCGATCTGGGACCATAGCGGGACGCGTCTGGACTGGGAAGTCGAGACGAGTATGCACTGGGAGTTCAACCAGCAGAACACTTTTTCGGCGGCGTGGACGCCCGGAAGAGAGCGCTTGCGGCCGGAAGATTATGGCGGGCTGACCGAGAGTCGCGACTACTCCCGTGAAAAGACTGAATTTAGATTCAGCTCCCAGTATTTTTCGTCTGTGAATGTCCAGGCTGCGTACGCCTTCGGCAGGGAGATCAACCTGGTACCGGTCGTCGGCTCGAGTCCGGAGTCGGCCAATGCGACCGAGGTCGATTTTCTGGTGACCCTGAGACCCAATATTCATCTTCGGAACGACAACACGTACATCCTTTCCCGGTTGGTGAACCGGGAGACCGGCGCGAGTATCTTCAACAACCACATCTTCCGTTCAAAGTGGAACTGGCAGTTCAACCGGGAACTTGCCCTGCGTGTAATCCTCCAATACGACACCGTGCTGGCCAATCCCTCAGCTACCCGGCTGGACACGCGGAAGAACTTCAACGCGGATTTTCTCTTCACTTACCTGCTCAATCCCTGGACGGCACTCTATGTCGGCTACAACAGCAATCTGAGGAATGTCGCACTGATTCCTCTCGGGTATGGGAACGGGATCGTGACGTCGGACGATTTTCTCCGCGACGCCCGCCAGTTCTTCGTCAAGTTCTCCTATCTCTTCCAGTTCTGACCTGGGAAAAGATCGACATGTTATGACGTCTCTTCTTGAACGGGCCTACGATCCGGATGGCTTTCGGAAAGCCGGGCACGAACTGGTTGACCTCCTGGCGGACTACCTCGCCGGTTTGCGGGCCGGCACCGACCTGCCGGTGCTGCCCAGAAGAGAGCCGGGGCAGATGTACCGCAAGTACTCCGAAATGCTCCAGAGCAACGACCAGTTCTCGGTTCGCAAGCTGTTTGGAGAACTCCTGGAGGACTCGATCCACCTCCACCATCAGGGATACGTCGGCCACCAGGTGTGTGCGCCGGCGCCGATTGGAGCCGTGGCCGGGATGGCGGCGAGCCTGTTGAACAATGGCTCGGCCATCTTTGAGATGGGACCCGCCAACACGGCGATGGAGCGTGCCGTCCTGGAACTGACTTCGCGAGCAATGGGGTTCCCCGACTCGTCCGACGGTGTAATGACCTCGGGTGGAAGCCTCGGGAACCTGACCGCGCTTTTGGCTGCCCGCCAGGCAAAGTCAATTCCCGGGGACCATAGGCCAACGGGTTTCTTGATATCGGAAGCGTGCCACTACTCCAACTCGAAAGCGCTTCGAATCATGGGTCTGGAGGAAAGCTCAATCATCCCGGTTGCGGTGGACGAAGATTATCGTGTCGATCCGGGCGCACTTGCACCGGCCCTCGAGCGAGCCTCCTCGAGCGGGGTGAGGGTTATCGGGTTGATTGCCAATGCCTGCACTACGGGGACGGGGGCATACGACGATCTCGTGTCCATCTCCAGGTTTTGCAGGAAGAATGGCCTCTGGCTTCATGTCGATGGGGCTCACGGGGTAGCCGCGGTCTTCTCGAAGCGTTACCGGCACTTGCTGCGCGGGTTGGAGGCGGCCGATTCCGTGGTGATCGATTTTCACAAGATGCTGCTCGCCCCAGGGGTGATCACGGGAGTCCTTTTTCGGGACGGGAAGGATTCCTACCGGACGTTCTCCGAACGGGCATCCTACCTCTGGAACAAGGACCAGGAGCAGGAGTGGTTTGATTTCTCGAAGCGGACCCTGGAGTGCACCAAGCTGATGATGGGACTGAAGGTCTTTACCGTGATCAAGGCTTTCGGTACCGACCTGTACGCCGAATACGTGGATCGGACCTATGATCTGGCTCGCAATTTCGCAACGGCAATTCGAGGGCGGCGGCGACTCGAACTGGCCCAGGAACCCGAAAGCAACATCGTCTGTTTCAGGGTCGTCGATCAAAGGTGTTCCCCCGGGGAATCGGATCAGCTAAACGCGACGATCAGGCAGCGCATCATCGAGCAGGGCGATTTCTATATTGTCCAGGTTCAGTTGAAGCGGGGACGATTCCTTCGGACAACGCTCATGAATCCGTCCACGACAGACGGCGACCTCGAACGACTGCTGGATCTGGTCGAGAGTACGGCCGCGATGGAACTGGAGGCCAAAGTCTAACCCTGGCCGTCAGGTATCGATCCGTACGAAGAAAATGGTTCCAAACCTGCGAGGCGAAGAGGAGACCTCAGATGAAGAGAGTGTTTCTCGCCGTTCAGATCTCGGTGTTGATCGTCGCGGTTGGCTACGGTCAAGAAAGAGTTCGCGCCCGTGACCTGGGGGTCCCGTTCGACGGGCAGCCGGGTCCCCTCAATGCAATCACCGACGTCCGCGGAGTCGAAATCGGGCACACGACGCTGATCTCCGGCTCGGGAAAACTCCAGCCGGGCAAAGGACCGGTGAGGACCGGGGTTACCGCGGTTCTTCCGAAGGGAAAGGTGGCGTCGAGCCGGGTCTTTGCCGGCTGGTTCTCCCAGAACGGGAACGGAGAGATGACCGGGACGACCTGGATCGAGGAATCAGGGATCCTGGAGGGCCCGATCCTGATCACCAACACGCACAGTGTGGGGGTCGTCAGAGATGCGGTCATTCAGTTGCGGATCGCAGGGGCCCCGGTCGGACGGGAAATCCCGGGCAACCTGGTTTGGAGCCGGGAGGAGGGATCGATCATCGTGGTTGTTGCGACCGACGCACCGTTGCTGCCCCACCAGTTGAAGCGCCTGGCCAGGAGGGCCACGATGGGAGTTGCGCGCATGGGGAGTACCTCGGGAAACGGGTCGGGGGACATTTTCATTGCGTTCTCGACCGCCAACTCGGAGGTGGAATCCCGTACCGGGGTGGCCTCCGTCAAGATGATTCCGAATGATCAGCTTGATCCCATGTTCGATGCGGTGGTGCAGGCGACCGAAGAAGCTATCGTGAATGCACTCGTTGCCGCTAAAACCATGGAGGGGCGCGACGGTCACGTGGTGCAGGCTCTGCCCCATGACCGGCTTCGTGAAGTCTTGAAGAAGTACGGACGTCTTGTCGAGTAGCTTATTTTCAGGAGGCCCCCGAGCCTCCGGGAGAATCCTGATGGCTGCAGATCCTTCCTCCCTCCAACGCTTCTGGATGCGCGCACGGCGTTCCGTGCCCGGATACTTCGGGAAGCGACGCTCGCGGCGCGGGCGCCGGCCTAATCCAGCGAGTTCTACCTCGTGGTGCTTCGCCAGGAGATTGTTCAGAGGGATCCCCTGCAATTTCAGCTGACCTCGATTCCGGCGATGCCGGTCCCTTGACCCGGCATTCCTTAAGGGCAGCCAGTTGCTTCATTTCCGATCCTGCTGGAGCGCCCGGAAGATTCGGGCTAGACTTCGGGATAATGAAAACCGGTCGGACTCTTTTGCTTGTATGGGTCACTCTGATGGCCATTGTCGAAGTTGGGCTTGCTGGACGATTCACCGTCTCCCTGGACGGTACCTGGGACATCGCGGACTCCGTGAATCCTGACCAGGTCCCCGCGTCTTTCTCACACACTGTCCCAGTGCCGGGCCTCGCCAACCAGTCGCAGCCCGGGTTTGTTGACGTGGATCAGTTCGAGAGCCGGGAGTTGTTCGACAAGTGGATTCGGGAAGGGAAGGTCCCGGCCGAGAGCCGTCCAAAAGGTGTCGGGATCACCCGTCAGAAACGAAACTACTTCTGGTACCGGCGGACCTTCGGCGCTCCCGGGCGACATGATGCGGCTGTCCTCAAGATTAACAAGGCCCAGTTCGGCATCAAGGTCTGGCTCAACGGCCAACCGGTCGGGGAACACCAGTTCTGTTTCACGGCAGGGTTTTTTGACCTGTCGCCGGCCATCCGCTGGGAACGGGAGAACACGCTGGTGGTTCGTATCGGTGCCCATCCCGACATGATCCCGGAGACCATTCCGGCAGGCACCGACTTCGAAAAGCTGAAGTGGACACCCGGGATATACGACAGCGTCTCCGTCTATTTTGCTGACGGTGCGGTGATCGAGACCGTTCAGGTCGCCCCGAGAATCAGTGACTCCAGTATTCTCGTCGAGACCGTGATCCGTAACTACGGTCCGGAACGGGAGTACCGAGCTTTCCCATCGGGTCCGTCCCTGGAAGGATGAAGTGACCGCTGGGGCGGGGAATCCGGAGCGCTTCGTGCTCGGAGCGGGGGAAGTCCGAACCGTGCGCCAAAACGTTTCAATACCCGGCGCACGTCTCTGGACTCCCGAGGATCCCAACCTCTATGTCCTTGAATCCACGACCGGAGGCGATTCGCTCGACACCCGCTTTGGGATGAGGGAATTCCGCTTCGACACGGCGACCAAGCGCGCTTACCTCAACGGAGAGGTGTACTTCCTGCGCGGGTCCAACATTACGCTGCACCGTTTCTTCGAAGACCCTGCCGCCGGCGACCTGGTCTGGAACGAGCAGTGGGTCCGCAAGCTCCTCATGGAGATCCCGAAAGAGTTTCACTGGAACGCCTTCCGGTTCTGCATCGGCCCCGCCCCCGATCTCTGGTTTCAGATTGCCGATGAGGCGGGACTGCTGATTCAGAACGAGTTCTTCATCTGGACTGGAGGAGAAAGTTGGAACAGCTGGCACGACGAGTGGAACGTTCCCCTCCTGGTTGACCAGTACAAGGAGTGGATGCGGGATCACTGGAACCACCCCAGCGTGGCGCTCTGGGACGCCTCCAACGAAACCGCCGGGGACGTTCTTGCCCGAAAGGTGATCCCCGAAGTCCGCAAGTTTGACCTGAGCAACCGCCCATGGGAGAACGGCTACACCATTCCGGTCGAGGCGAACGATCCGGTGGAGGACCACCCCTACCTGTTCAGTAGAAACTGGAACGATGCCTCGAAACCCGGTTTTTCGATGACGGAACTCGAGCGGATGACCGGTGGCAAGACAACCAATTCCGCCCATCCGACTGCGCACGCACCGTTCATCAATGAATACGGCTGGCTTTGGCTGAACCGGGACGGTACGCCGACGGAATTGACCCGGGAAGTCTACGCGCGTCTCCTGGGCGCCGAGGCGACCCCGGAAGAGCGCCTCGAGCTGGATGGGTATCTGCTGGGAGGGTTGACTGAGTTCTGGCGCGCGCACCGAAACTTCGCCGGCGTGCTCCACTTCGTCTTCCTGACCTGCAGTTATCCCGGAGTCTTCACTTCCGATCATTTCAAGGACGTGCGAACCCTGGAGCTGCACGAGCCGTTCGCCAGGTACATGCAGCAAGCCTTTCGCCCACTTGGTGTCTACGTCAATTTCTGGCAGCCTGAGATCGTTGCGGGGACAGAACGCAGGGTTGCCGTGATGATGATCAGCGACGAACAACGTCCGGTATCAGGAGCACTGTCTTTGCGGATCGAAGAGAAGGGAGGGCCTGTCTCAGAAGTGCTTTCCCAGCCCTTCGAGTTGGATCCCCTGGGGCAGCAGACCTATCTTTTTTCGGTCCGGTTTCCGGAATCCCCGGGGGACTTCATCCTTCGGGCAGTGGCAACTCCGAAGGGTGATCCGGTTCCGGAGACCACGACGAGCCTGCGCAAGTTTTCCATAACCTCCAGGTGAAGATGCCATAAATTCTGATAGGGACTGTCCCCGGGATTGTGCTATAAATTCACCAATTCAATCCGTTCAGGTCCAATCGTAACTACTGTTGGCGTCTCAAAAAGGAGCCGAATAATGTCCGAAAAGCTACAGTTCGTTCGTTTGCCTCTGCTGCTTCTGCTGCTATTTTTCTTTGGAAAACTTATCGTGGGTGCCGCTGGCGGTTCATATGAACTCGGCAACCGGCTCTTTGCCATGGTTCCCATGACCGTTCACCTGTGTCTCATCTGGGGAGCCGTCGGCAGAGCCTATCGCAGCTACAGGATCGTTGACGCGCTGTTGGCCTGCCTCATGATTGCGCTGTTCGCCCAGATCCTGATTTTCGGGGGAACCGTCGTGTCCTACATCGTAGGAGTTCAGACGGCGTTCAATAATCCTGTCGCGATCACGGGTCAGCCAGGCGAAGTCGCGTTCGCACAGGCGGTCGGGGCGCGCACGGCGGGAGTGATCGCCAACTCCATCATTGGAATGGTGGCCGGCACGATCGGTTGGGCTCTGGGTGGCCTGCTGCCCCGGACCCAGCATTGATCAGCTCCCGTTGCGGCCTTCACAGTGGGTAACCTCTTGCCGCTGTGGCGGCAGCGTGCAATGCGAATGGTAAATGGGCACTTTGCACGAGCATGAATAGGACGAGTGCTCCTTCTTGATTCTCCGGCGCAGTGGCGTTTCAGTTGATCGTTGAATCTGATCGTTGAATCGACGAGCAGGGTCTGCATTCCCTCCCGCTGTCCCTTCCTGCTGGGGAAATCGGATTTCCTGCCGGCCGTCGTCCGCTGATCCGAGCCTCTGCGTCGATCGGCCCGCAGGTACCCGTGAAGGCGACTCGCGGAGTCGATCGAACGGGCTCGGAGAACTCCGGCGCAAGCGGCAAAATCTTGCCCGTTTGCGCCGACTTCGCAACCTCCTCTTTCATCCCAAATTCGAGTAACGGATCAGGCCCCAATTTCGTTCTAGAAGTTGTGAAATGAGAGTCCGGCTTGGGGTTTGATTAATGGAAATCGACTGGAGGGCTCTTCACCGGAAGTGAGTGGTCCCAGGCCAACCCAGCCCTATAAGGAGGTCCCTCATGAAGTCCTCGTTCAAGCTGCTGACGTGCACCCTCTGTATCTTGCTTTTGGGTTCTCTTCAGAATGCTTTCGCGGACAAGGGCCCCCGTGCCGAACTGGCGAAAATGGGTGTAAATCTTGATGTTTTTCCGGTGGATGCAACCTTTGCCAACGCGATTTCCAAGACCGCTCTGAACTTCGCATGTTCCGATGACATTCTGACTCTTGAGCGGGCATTCAGACATTTTGGACTCGTATTCGACGGGGGACTGGTCCGGACCCGAGGAGCCCGGGTCTGCCATGTCTGGTACCAGCCCTCGATGCCGGGCTTTCAGGCGGATCCCGACAACTGGCCTGTCTCCGACCTCTACTTCGACGTCAACACATTGAGCTATTTCAGCTTCCGGGAGAGTGTGATCGGAGATTCGCTCGACATCGTGAAACAGCTGCTGCAGCAGGTGTCCCGGCCTCTCAAGGTCTCGATCGGCATAGCCGGTGACCAGGACGGGGAGTGGCGTCAGGAGGCCACCGAGTTCCACTTTCCGAATTCGATCCACCGGCTGCAGCTGCGCAACAACGCCGGTGTCGACAGTGCGAACCCCTGGGCGCAGGATTACCTCAAGAGTGGACGGGTCGGGCAGAAGCGCAAAATCCTCATTACACGAAGCTTGTTCGAGGGCTCTCAGCAGGCCGGGCAGCGGTTTCAGCCGCTCCTGAATTCCTTTGACCGATCGGAAACTGTTCGATCAAATCTCTCCTGGGAAGGTGGGGACCTGCTCTTTGTTCAACATCCGTGGAACCCAAAAATGCTCGTCATCGTCTATGGAAACGCAGCAAAAGCCTACTGGGGCAATGGCTTGACGGATGATGAATATGCCTATGTTCTGAAGTCGGAATTCGGCGCGGACTATGCCGTTGACATGAGCGGACTGGAAGCGCATGTAGACTACGCCGCAGCTTTCCTGCCGGCCGAGAAGATCGTTCTCGTTTCCTGTCCACTCCGGAACAATCTCGAAATCGCCAGGGCAGCGTGGACGTACCTGAGGGAAGCCTATCCCGATGTGCAGGCTCCTGAGTTCCAGGAAGTTGACCGCCTCATTCGAGAAGGAAGACCTGTTGTCGGCGAGAACTCCCAGTACATTGACGATTTGCTTCACAGAATCAGGGAACGCAACCTCTCGTGGACGGTCCGGAAGAACCCTCAGCTGATCTCGGAGATCAACGCGTACATCCAGACCAACTGTCCGTCCCAGTTGAGCAGGTGCCTCAGCGTTGACCATGAGAACCGGGTCCTGCGAAGAAATCTGGGATTCATGAACGAGTGGGTTACTGAGTCGCTGATGGACTGGACGGACCACCGGCTTCCTGATCGCCTGCTGGCGATTGTCTCAAGTCAGTTGCCATCGAACGCGACTCCACGGCCGGAACGCCTCGAGGCCAAGGCCCGCGAATTGGAGCGGATGGGATTCAAAGTCGTGAGAGTGCCGAAAATCGCCGGAAACGGTGAACTGGGCGTGCCGTGGACCGGCATCAGCTACGTGAATTCCCTTTTCGTTGAGCCGAATTTGTTTGTCCCCAATTTCGGCCTGGGTACAGCGGAATCACGGTTGATTGAGGATCTCGGCGATCAACTGCCGTCATCCGTGCGCGTTGTACCCATCTACGCCCAGCACATGCTCCTCTACAACGGTGGCATCCACTGCGTCTCGGGGATTGTGCGGGCACCAAGCATTGACGCTGATCGAGCCTACCTTCGATTCGCGTTCGAAGTTCGTCGCCGAATAGCGAACCGGGCTTCGGCCGGAATTTCCGGAACGGTCCGGACGGCCTGAACTACGTCTGTTTCGGCTGACTCCGGATGGACGGTGAAGTAGAGGCACCGTTTGGGTGGACATTTCTCGTTTGGCCGATGCCTACCTTAGATGCATCATCGGGAATAATCGGTTGGCTCTCGAGGAACCCAGTCCCTTCCCAATCGAGCGAGTGCTCATCGGGATTCGTCGAAAAGCACGGCGGATTTATTGAGGTAGCGGCCCCTGCTATTGTTATTGCGCCTGACTCACAGGTGCGCCAATATTGAGCAATCACGTGCCGGTTTCGCCGGCAGCGACTTTGCTGTCAGGTGGCGGAAGTGTCGCGTCAGGGAGTCAATTGGTTCCTGATTTCGCTGGGAGTGCACCGTATGAGTGTCAATTGGCCAAAATCGATGGGGGATAATTGCTTGGACCGACGTGAGTTTCTCGGACGCTGCGTTTTCGGCGGGGTGTCGCTCTGTTCCCTTTCGGGACGCGCCCGGGCCGGCATCTCAGTACCCGAGAAGAGGCCATTAGTTGCGTTCAATACGGCGAACCTGGTTGGTCGGGTCACAGGCTACCGGTACCGGTTGCAGAATTGGATGGATCAGCATGCGAAGACGGTCGCGGCGACGGACGTCGAGGCTTGGCACTCAATTTGTGATGAGATAGCGGGAGAGGGGTTCAGGGCGGTGGAGATATGGGAAGCGCATGCCTCCCCCGAAACCCTCGACCGGGCCAAGGCGTTGGAATGGAAGAAGATCTTGACCGAGGCCGGTCTGAAACCGATCGCCTACGCTGGGAGGTTTAGTCCCGAGACGGCCCGGATCTGCGAATGGCTCGAGATTCCCCATGTCGATGGTGGACTGGGAGTATTGAATCCGGACGATGCAACTTCTCTTTGTCGGGAGACGGGCATCCGTTTCAATATCGAGAACCATCCGGAGAAGAGCCCCGAAGAGATCCTCTCAAAGGTGGGAGGTGGAAACGAATGGCTTGGTGTCTGCATCGACACGGGCTGGTTGGGGACGCAGGGCGTATCCGGTCCGGAGGTGATCCGGGCGTGCGGGTCGCTGGTTCGGCACACCCACATCAAGGACGTGAGGCGATCGGGTGCTCACGAAACCTGCCTGCTGGGAGAGGGAGTGGCCGATGTCGAAGGATGCCTGAAGGCGCTCCGCGAGGTGGAATACCAGGGCGTCTATTCCTGGGAGGACGAACCGGAAGACCGCAATCCGGTCGATTCGGCAAAACGCAACCTTGATTGGATCGAGCAGCGGATCTGAGAAGGTCCTCTAAGCCTGATGCTTGGGCCGCTTGGAGCCGCTTTTCACAGGCGGACTGTCACCCTGTTTTGGTGGCACCTTCAGTCACTCGGTCTCTTTCGTGCTGTTCCGGTGCTCGATTGCGATTAGTTTGGGGGTAGATGGCACGGCAGGTGCGAGACATCGGCTCAATCCGGGTCCAAGGGCCGTTACCTTCTCCTGTCGCGGAGCGATGGCCATCTCGAGTCCGATCTTCATCGGCGCAGTCGGACCATATTCCTGGCCTCAGGGTATTGTACGGAATTGAAGTACAATTGAGTTTTGCTTGCATTAACCCGGGGTTTGTGGCAAGCAATGATTGTGGGCACGCGTGAATTGGGGATCACGTGGCCGAATGAAACATGGTGAACTGACCATGGAGAAACCCAATTCTGGTCTGACCCGCGAGGTTGATCCTTCCGTGGATGGGCCACCTGATGCGCCCCGCGTCCTCGCAGTAGACGACCACCCTGATTCGGTGGAGCTTCTGCAAATTCGTCTCAAGGCTGGGGGGATGACGTGCTTTGGCTTTTCCGATGGGCAGGAGGCGCTGGACTGGCTGCGAGAGAATCCGGTGGACGTCGCGATCCTCGACGTCATGATGCCGAAAATGGACGGTTATGAACTGTGCCGTCGTATGAAAGCCGACCCGGCGACCAGTGACATTCCCGTGATCTTCCTGACGGCGAAACTTGAGTCCTCGGAGAAGGTGAGGGGGCTGGAACTGGGCGGCCATGACTATCTGACCAAGCCGGTTCATCAACAGGAGTTGCTGGCCCGTACCCGGGCGGCTTTGCGGGTGAAACACCTGCAGGATCAGCTCAAGGGGAAACTCGCGCTCCAGGAGCATGTGCACTGCCCTGCACAGCGGCATGTTGAACGAGCATTGGCTGAAGACTCTTGGCCAACTTGCAACCAGCATCGCACACGAGATCAACAATCCCCTGGCGGCTGCTCTTGGCTATGTCGAACTGATTCGAGCTCAATCTCAACTCGAGGATGACGTGAAGGATTCGCTCGAGGTTGTCGACCAAAGCCTCCAGAGGGTCGGGAGCAAGCTGCGGAGTCTGCTGCTGATTGCAGACGTCGGGCAGGATCCGCGGGAAGTTCAGCTGGACAAGCTGATCCTGGATCTCGTGACGGTCGTTAATGTCCAGGCGATGATGAGTAAGGTGGTTATCAAGACAGCTCTCGATCCTGGTTGCCGTCTGAACTGTGTTCGGGGAGAGGTCGCTCGGGCCTTGCTCTACGTGTTGAACAATGCGATCGAAGCGGCTCATGACGAAGCGCATCCCAGGGTCTGGATTTCCCTCGAGAAAACGGCTGAGGGGAACAACATTTCGATTTCCGACAATGGCTGTGGCGTGAGGCCGGAAATCAGGAACCGTCTTTTCGAGCCATTCTTCAGCACGAAACCGTCCCATCATGGCCTGGGTCTTCATCTGGCTCGGAAAGTCATTCAGGCTGTGGGTGGTACGATCGAAGTCATCTCACCGGCCGGAGAAAAAGGAACGACCGTCAAGATCACGCTCCCAATGGAATCCAGATGAACGCAATCTCCAATCTCCGGGGGTTGGCACGGCTGGGCTTTGGCCTTACTGGGTTCCTGAAAGAGCCGATATCTGTTGGCACAGCGCAACAGCGGATTGCCCGGCAACTCCAACTCAGGCGGGAGACGCTACTCCAGATTATCGAGCAGGCAGTCTTTAGGAACTCTCAAAGCCCCTATTTGAAGCTGTTCCGGCTTGCGGGCTGTGAGTTTGGCGATGTGCGGGCCATGGTTATCCGCGACGGTCCCGAGGGTGCGCTCGATCAACTCTCTGAAGGCCGGGATCTACGTCAGTTTTGAAGAGTTCAAGGGGTTTTCCCCTGCGGTCAGGGGAAGCCAGAGTTTCGAGTTTAGCGAGTCTGATTTTGATAACCCGCTGATTACTCGACATTTTCAAAGCAGTTCCGGGGGCACGCGGGGCAGACCGACTCGCGTCGTCGTTGACTTGGAACACATCCGGCAATCAGTTCCTCATTGGGCGGTCTGGTTTGCCGAGCACGGATTGATGGATGCTCCCCTGGTGTATTACACGCCCACACATCCGGGGATCTGTAACGGGTTGCTGCGCTGTGCTGGATTCGGAAAAGGTCTCAGCAAGTGGTTTGCGATCGCAAATATGGCAACTCTCAGGGACCGGTTCGTCGCGGGTGCTGTTCACTTCCTGGTTCGGCGCGCCCTGGGGATCGAGCGTCCCACGAAGGTACCGGTCGAAGAGGCCTGGAGGGTTGGAGAGTTTCTTGCCGGCCTGCTCGCCCATGGCCAGCGCAGCCTGCCTCAATACCTATCCCAGCACCGCGGTGCGAATCTGCAACGCCATGGAGAAGCGCGGAATCTCCCTCGAAGGCTGCACCTTTCTACTGCGGGGAGAGGCCCTCACCGCCCAAATGCGTTCGGCGATCGAATCCACGGGTGCCCGAGCAGTACAGAGCTACGGGTTTTCAGAAGGTGGAACGGTCGGCGCCCAGTGCGCGGCTCCTTCATGCTCCGATGACGTCCACCTCTTCGAGGACGCCTTCGCGGTAATCCAGCGGCAGCGCCATTCGGCGGAGGGGACGCCGGCCGGGTCGCTGCTTCTTACCGCGCTGCGTAGCGCCTGCCCGAAGATCCTCCTGAATACGGAAATCGGCGATCACGCGATTGTGGAAAACGCTCCTGCGATTGCCGGTTCGGAGCCTTGGGATACCGGCAGCATCTGCACACGATTCGGGGATTCGACAAGGTGACTGGCGACGGGATGACCTTTTTCGGACCTGACATCGTGAGGATACTGCAGGAAAGGATGCCTGGAAGATTTGGTGGAGTGATGACCGATTACCAGTTAATCGAGGAAGATGACGCAAGTGGAGTCTGTCGTTACGCTCTGCTGGTCAACCCGAGGGTTGGTCCCCTCGACGAGCAGGCCGTCACTGAGGCTTTTCTCGAATACCTGGCTGGCCTGAGACGTTACTATCGGTTCAAGACCAACCTGTGGGCTCAGCTCGGAACGCTTCAGGTAAGGCGGCAGGTTCCGGTGCTGACGAGCAGGGGAAAGTTTCTGCCCTTCCGTTCCTTTCGAAACTGAGACTTGCCTTTGCGGCAGGTAAGAGTCTTTACCCGGGGGAAACATTTTGCGTGTGTTCAGGGAGCTGAAGTAGACTGGCCCCGATTTCCAGGGTTCAGCTGAAGTCTGAGTGCGCGATTCGGGTCGAGAGCAGGGTTGTCAGGATGTCATGTTTCGACCTTCTCTATGTCGGAATGCTTCCTCCGCATCCAGGGGGATCGGGCATTTCCTGGGGCCAGTTGCTTCGTGGCCTGGCAGCTCGAGGACACCGGATTCGTGCGGTCGCGCCGATTACGGCGCAGTCCCTGGCGGCCGGCGACGTGTTCGCTCGCGCCCACCCCGAGCTGGAACTGCACCGGTTCCTTGTTCCTCACTACTACACTGGACCCAACGTCCCGGCCGCAGACGACTACCTGGAACTGGAGCGATCCTGCCTGGAGGAACTCCTCCCGCGCCTGTTTGCTGCCAAGCGGCCCGACCTTGTCATCATTGGGAGAGAGTCTTTTGGCCTGCACGTCCCCGCACTGGCAGTTGAGCACCGGATTCCGTGCATCCAGGGCATTCGCGGAAACACGACCATAGCTATTCTCAATGGATCTTACCCGCCAGAGCACGGCGTTCGACTGCTCCGGGAGTTTGGTCGGGTTGACCTGATGGTTTCCGTTGCCGAGCACATGGCGGCCGGGCTGCGGCGATTGGGCTTCGCCAATCTCTCGGTCATCCCAAATGCGATCGACCTTCGCCTCTTCGGCGCAGACCGCTCAGATCCCGAACTCGAGGCCCGCGTCGGCCGAAAGCCCGGCGAAACCCTGGTGCTCCACGTTTCAAATCTTAAGGGAGTCAAGAGACCGTTGGATCTGGTCGGATCCGCGGAGATTGCTCTCGCAGCCGAGCCCAGCCTGCGCTATGTCGTGGCCGGGGACGGCGCCTTTCGGTCGGCGATGGAAGAGGAGTGCCGGCGTCGGAAGCTTATGCCTCGATTCCAGTTTCTGGGATGGGTTGAGTACTCTCGAATTCCGGCTCTCATGCAGATGGCGGACATGATCGTTTCCATGTCCGAATCCGAAGGCCTGTCGCGCGTTTACCTTGAAGCGCAGGCCAGCGCGCGCCTTCTCATCGCCAGCGACATCGCCCCGGCCCGGGAAGTGGTCGAGGACGGGGTCACCGGTTTGCTGTTCCGAAAGGGCGATGTCGCGGACCTCGCCAGAACGACCGTCCGCGCTGCCCGGAACCCCGAATTGAGGATGAGTATTGGCCGGGCGGCAGCCCGCCGAGTTGAAGCCAACTCGCTGGATCGGGCCATCCACCGATACTTGGCTACATTCGCGTCAATCGTTGGAGATCCCGGCCGAAAGAGGGATGGTGAGTTCGGGCCAGGTCCCTCTGAATATCCGCCTTCATGGCAAGAAGCGGGGAAATGAGTCGCGAAGAAGCTCTCAAGGGGTTTGTGGTTCTGACCGCTCCAAGAAGCGGCTCGACCTGGTTCCTCGACCTGCTTCGCCTGGCGACCGACGCCAGAGTTTTTGCCGAACTGTTCATTCCGGGGCGGAAGCCCCGGTCGGAACGCCTCATGACTGCCGGCACCGCAGCCTACCTCGACACCCATTTCAGAGACGTTCCTCTCTTTTGCGAACTTGACCGAACCTGGTGGCCCATCCGGCCGTTACGGACATTCCGGTATCTGAATCGGATCATGGGGCAACGTGGAACCGTTGGTTTCAAGCTGATGTACCCGAATCTGCTCAACTATCCAGAGATCTGGGCCTACCTCGTCCGCCATCACGCTGCCGGTGGTGCATCTCGTTCGCCTGAACCATCTCGATGTCTACCTGTCATCACAGTTACGCTTCTCGACCCGGGCGGTCCACAGCCTGGTGGGAGAACCCGAAGCACCCAATCGACCGATCCTGGTGAACCCAGATGAGATGCTCCGGCATATGAAGCGATCCCGAAGAAACATGCAATTCGCGAGAGCTCCTGCTTCGGTGTTCGCCCGTACGCAGCCTGGAAATCCGCTACGAACGGCTTCTGGATGATGCACAGGAATTCGGAAGCGGCCTGTGAATTCCTGCATTTAACCCGCCAAATCGCCGTGCCCAACGTCGAACCTGCGCAAACTGGTTACGAAAGGCCATGCTGAACTGATTGCGAACTACGGCGAGGTCAAAGACTGCCTCCGAGGAACCCGGTTCGAGGCCCTTCTGCGATAGTGCCCCAAATGTTGATGGCAGAAAAGGCTTGGGGAGCGCCCACGAATTTGAAAATATCTGTTCTTTCAGGGGTTAATGGTGGGCCAGGTGGACTTGAACCACCGACCTCGTGCTTATCAGTTAGAGATTAGATAATGAAAATAAATCAGTTATGGGATCGCAATGCGTACCAACGCGTACCGATGGGTACCGGGGACGGCACCCCGTTGATCGGCTTTCGGCGACTGTTAAGGCTTGGCTATGGCGAAGGGAGAAAGACTTGCAAGGCTCTTCGCTACGCGGGCCTCAGCGTAAGTGGTGCTATTCACTTCTCAGCGACTCCAGGGGACTAATTCGGGCTGCCCTTCTAGCAGGAATAGAGCAGGCGACAAGGGCGATGAAAATCAACAGTCCGGAGACCATAGCAAAAGCGAGAGGGTCCGTTGGGCTGATGCCGTATACCATGTTCTCCAGAACTCGGCTGAGGGCTAGTACTCCGACCAGGCCGATAGCAGTCCCTGCGAGGGCCTGCTTAAGACCACGGCTCAGCACATCAACCAGAATTCTCTTTCGGCCAGCACCCAGGGCCATCCGGATACCGATCTCATGAAAATCCTGGACTACATGATAGGAGGTGGTTGCATAGATTCCGGCTGCGACCAGGATCAGGGCTAGTGCCGCGAACAGTACGAAAAGGAGGGTATGGAAACTCCTCTGCTCCATAGTCTCGTTAAGGAGCTGCCCAGTTGTTCGAATCTCTGAGATCGGAAGGTTACTGTCGAAGCGCTTGACTTCTTCTCTGATCGGGCCGACGAGGCTGCGCGGGTCAATCTCTGTATTGATCACCAGGTAGTGAACCCTGCCGAATGCAGCCAACCCAATGTTTGGTGGACTTAAATACGGAAAGTAGATTTCAGGTATTGCGCCCCATTCGGCCCATTGCGGGGTATCCTCTACGACTCCGACTACCGTCAACCATGGTCGATCGCCGAAGCGTAACCGTTGCCCAATTGGATCCACCCCGGGCCAGCAGACTTCCGCCAGTCGGTGGTTGACAATAACCCCTGGTTGAGAAGGTGCGCTGTCTTGGGCAACGAAGTCGCGACCGGCGCGGACTGTAATCCCCATGGCTTGAAAATACCCAGCAGTCGACGTCCTGATCTCGACGTGCTTGGCCTTTTCCGCTTCCCGGCCCTCCAGGGTGACATTTGAGCTTGTTCCGCCATCAAAGGGTAGCCTGCTGATGGCACCGCAATGTTTGACTCCAGGGAGCGCCGCAATATCACTGAGGAGTTCGGTGTAGAAAGTATGCAACTGTTCGTCGTTCTCATAGTTCCGCCCCTGGGGATTGAGTCTTATGGTCAGTACGTTCTCCGTACTAAAGCCGTGGTCCATATTTCTCATTTGCTGATAGCTATTCAACATCAGGAGAGCACTGTTGACCAGGACAATTGCCAGCGCAAACTGTACCGATAGGATAATGGCACGGTTCCTCAGGACTCCCGGTCCGGATGGAGTGGTCCCGCGGCTTTTCGGCAGGGTTCTGCTGAGAGCACTATTTGTTGAGACGATAGCCGGGGCCAAAGTGAACAACAATCCAGTGAGCAGAGAAACCCCAAGTGCAAATATCAGGAGCCATTTGTCGATTTCAATGTTCCCCACTCGAGGAATGTCCGCTGGAACGATCTTGCGGAAAATGCTGATCTCCCAAAATGCCAGGATCACTCCAAGGCCTCCGCCTAACAAAGACATGGGCAGATTTTCAAGAATCATCTGTCGAATCAGTCGGAGTCGGCTGGCTCCGAGTGCGGACCTGAGAGCAATCTCTGGGCGCCGGGTGGAACCTCTGGTCATTAAGAGGCTGGCGATGTTAAGGCAGACGATGAGGAGAATGACTGCAGAGGCTCCTTGGACAATCATGACCTGTTTCGAAACCCCTCCCACCAGGTCCTCCTGCATCGGAACTACATCCACTCGCTTCTCATCACCCCAGGAATCCGGGTATTGTTCCTGGAGACTTCTGGAGATCGCCAGCATTTCCTGCCGTGCAGCCTCAATCGAGACTCCGTTCTTCAGCCTTCCCATCACCAGGAAGCGCTGGGCGAGGCGATTTGCTCCAGAAAGCTCCAGCCGGGACAGTGGTTTCCAGACCTCGGTTTTCCTGCCGATTGTCCAGGGGCTTGGATGACTGAAACCGGGGGGCATGATCCCAATCACGGTATAGGAAGCTCCGTCGATCGTTATGGGCTGACCCAGCAAATCCCGATCCGCTCCGAAACGCCTTCGCCACAAGCTGTTGCTGATGATGGCCACCTGACCTTTGCCGGGAACCTCTTCGTCGTCGGTAAAGGACCTTCCCAGCACCGGACGAACCCGGAGCAGTTCAAACATGCCGACACTCGTCAATGCTCCCTGAACCACCTCGGGATCGCCCTGACCGCTGGTGAGATTGAGCTCAACTGGGCGGTATGCCACGATTCTTTCGAATGTCTGGCTCTGTTTTCTGCAGTCCGCAAAATCCGGACCGGAAGATGGGACCCTCGTGTGACTCGGGTCTGCCTCCCAAAGCATTGTCAACTGACCGGGAGATGGGTATGGCAAAGGATCCAGCAGTACAGCTTTCACTACGCTGAAGATAGCCGTACTAGTCCCTACTCCAAGAGCCACGAGCAGTATCACTAAGGCCGGGAGTCCTGGTTTTCGAATCAGCTGTCGGATGCCGAAATGAATATCCTGGAGAGCAAATTCGAGCCAGGGGAGTCCTCTCTGATCTCGGCATTTCTCTCTTACCTGTTGCACTCCACCGATCTTCAGATGAGCTCTGCGCCGGGCTTCTGCCGAGTCCATCCCATTGCGTTGATTCTCGTCGGCTTCTCGTTCGAGGAGGAATTGAAGTTCTTCGTCCAGTTCTCGCTCCGCTTCGCTGGTTCGAAACAGGTTCCGGATCCGTGTCAGGAGTGCTGTGATTCTAAACATGGTCGGCTCGTTCCCTTTTCTCGATCATCAGCTGAGACCCCGAGGGTTGGGGACGGACCCCGAATTGGTGCCCCTGATGGGAAAAAGCCTCCTCATCGACGATCGTCCCGTCGAACAGATGGATCTGGCGTTGGGCGCGTTCGGCGTAGCGGGGATCGTGGGTCACCATCGCGATGGTGGCTCCGTCCTGGTAAAGCTCGTCGAGAAGTTCCATGACGGCGCCGCCGTTCTGTGAGTCCAGGTTCCCCGTCGGCTCATCGGCCAGCAGAATCGAGGGCCGGCCGGCCAGCGCCCGGGCGACGGCGACCCGCTGCTGCTGCCCCCCGGAGAGCTGGGCCGGGTAGTGGCGCAGCCGGTGGGCCATCCCGACCCGTTCCAACGCCTCGGTTACGTCCCGCTTGCGCTGGGCGGCGGAGGTGCCCCGATAGGTCAGCGGCAGTTCCACGTTCTCGTAGACCGTCAAGTCGCCGATCAGGTTGAAGTTCTGAAAGATGAAGCCGATCTCACGGTTGCGGATCCGCGCCTGCTCGGACGGCGTCAGGGATTCGACCGGCAACTCGTTCAGGAAGTAGCTGCCGGTGGTCGGCATGTCGAGCAGCCCCATGATCGACAGCAGAGTCGATTTGCCGCAGCCCGAGGGGCCGGCGATCGAAACATAGTCGCCGCGGTGGATCGTGAGATGGACTCCCGACAGGGCATGGGTCTCTACTTCGTCGGTGTAGAAGATCTTGCCGACGTCTTCCATTCGAATCACCGGAATCGTTGAAGCATCCATTTCGTTGTGACTCCTTTGGTCTCTTGCCCGGCCTACTTCAGCCGGATCCGGTCAGTGTCGTCCCAGGCTGAAACGTCCGACAAGATAACCTGGTCGCCGGGGCGAAGCCCTTCCAGGACCTGAATCGTCGTCACGGAGCTTCGACCCAGCCGGACCTGGACGCGGACGGCTTCCTCGCCGTCACCGACCAACTTGAACAGCGTCACCGTGCTGTCGGGCTGTCCGAAGGCCGGGCGTCCCATTTTCACGACGTCGTCCAAATGGTCGATCTCGATGGTTCCGTCCACGTTGAGATCGGGACGGGCCCCCGGGGGGAGTTCGCCCGCAAGCGCCACATCGACCTTGACCGTGCCCGCCTCGGCGGCGGGATCGATTCGGATGACCTTTCCCGGGATCACGCCACTTCGAATGTCGATCGAAGCACCGAGACCGATTTGGACATCCTTGGCCTGGGTCTCGGGGATGCGCAACTCGGCCTTGAGCTTGCCCGGCACCGCCACCTTGCCCAGGATCTCTCCGGGCTGGACCTGTCGTCCCACCTCTACCGGCGTCTGCTGCAGCACGCCGGCGATCCCGGCACGAACCTGGAGCAGTCCCACCTGGTGTCGCTTGAGATCGAGCAGGCCGCGAAGCTGGGAGATCTGGGCCTCCTTGGCGGCGATCCGCGCCGTGGCCGACGCGCCGGCAATCTCGAGCCGTTTCTGTTCGATCGCGTGCCGCTTGGAGAGTTCCTCGGTGGTCACCTCGGCGAGCTTGAGGGTCAGATCGGAAATCAGCCCTTCCTGGGCCAGCTTCCGGTTCAGGTCGGCCTGGAGTCGATACTGCTGGTAGTCGGCGGAGACAGCGGCAGTTTGGGCCTCCTGCGTCAGCCGTGCGCTCTCCAGTTCCACCTTCAAATCCTCCAGTTCCGCCGTGGCCTGGCGCAGTTGAAGTTCGGCACTGAGGGTCTCCTGCTGGAGTTCCGGGTTGTCGAGCGTCATCAGGACGGAATCGGCCGCGACCGTCGTTCCGGGCAGGACCTTGATCCTTTCCACCCGTCCCGAAACCGGAGCCGCAATCCATCGAATCTCCTCGGGGACCAGGGTTCCGGGCCCCCGCACCTCGATCGACATCGGCCCCGCTTCGACCTCGCCCAGCCAGACCGACGAACGATCCACCGTCGGGGCGGCCGGTTTCAATCGGGACAATCCCCACGTAGCGGCGGCCACTCCCAAAAGGAGGATCGCGCCGATCAGGATTCGACGAATCCTTTTCCGCCGGGCATATCCGGTTCGTGGAAGATCGGTCATTGATGATCTCTCCTCACCTAAGCCTGGCCGAGCACCTTGCCGACGATGCTCGCCATCTCGTGCCAGTTCTGCTGCTCGGTCTCGAGCTGCTTACGGCCGGCTTTCGTGAGCGCGTAGAACTTGGCACGGCGGTTGTTTTCCGAGGTGCCCCACTCCGATTCGATCCAGCCCCGCTGCTCAAGCCGGATCAGTGCCGGGTAGAGGGTGCCGTAATTGAGGAAGATCCGGTCGTCGGCCACCTGCTCCAGGCGACGGGCAATTCCCCAGCCGTGCATTGTCCCCATGGACTCGAGGGTTTTGAGCACCAGCAGATCCAGCGTCCCCTGCAAAATGTTGATTTTCGATTCGGTCATCCTGTCTCCTCTTGTTATCCAATAGAAATATACTCGCCTTCATATAGAGTGTCAACAGGAAAGAATAGCCTCTGTACGTCATCGATGAGATGAGTGACCAATGCGTCGCTCACCTCCAGCTCCACCGACGGGCCCAGGTAGAGGGCCAGCAAGATGACGGCCGCGAAGCTGGCCTGGGTATTCGCTTCTCTAACCAGAGACCGTAGTTCCGAAATCGCTTCGGGAATCACCAGCGACGATGGCACATACAGGAATCGCTGATCTCTGAAAATGTCTCATTCAGGAAGGAGATTATGGTGGGCCTAGGTGGACTTGAACCACCGACCTCGCGCTTATCAGGCGCGCGCTCTAGCCACCTGAGCTATAGGCCCATGCAGAAGGCTGGATTATAGCCGAGAGTGGGGGGTGTTTCAAGTGAGCCCCGCCCCCGGCGCCGCCGGACCACTCACAGAGGTGAAACTTGCCGAGTCCCAGTCGGCAATTGCGATTCGCCCGCATTTCAGTACGCACGCAAGCCTGTCTGGGAATGTTCATCGATTGCCAATTTTGGATCTTGGCTCCATCCGAACGGTTTCGGCCTTCGGCATCACTTCTGGTGGCCTGAGAGCGTCCGCAGAAGCGCTCGCGTCCCTCGCGTACTGAATGCGAAGCCTCCAGGATCGCATCGAAAACCACGGACGCAGAGTTTCCGTAATGGACCGTTCTCGATGCGCGCTTCTCGATTCCCGATTCCTCGCGGTGCAGTCAGGACATGGGTCCAGTCGGCGAAGTTTCAGGTCAGCACGAGAATCGCCGGGCAAGCTGCCCGGGCGACATGCCAGGCATTGCTGCCTGGATTACACTGCAACCGACCGCGCTGGTTCTTCCAACTCGTCCAATCCTTACAGGCCCGCCAAGAAATTAGTCCGACTAATTTCCCCATTCCGTCGTCTAATGGGGACAGAAGCAGGGAATGGAATTGGAGGATCAGAAGGTGGAAGACGTGCTGG
The DNA here is from genome assembly GCA_963777605.1 of uncultured Acidobacteriota bacterium. Taxonomy (GTDB): domain Bacteria; phylum Acidobacteriota; class UBA6911; order RPQK01; family JAPXNP01; genus CAVZRV01. The sequence continues at coordinate 103,918 of CAVZRV010000007.1, read as the reverse complement.
AATCGAGTGCCCGTAGAAGCGCTTCGTCCGAAGAGGCCGAGCAGGACCTGTTGTGGGTACGCGCCGCCCGAGACGGAGACCACCGGGCTTTCAACCGGCTGGTCCTGAAGTGGGAGCAGAAGATCTACAACCTGGTCCTGCGCACGCTCAACGACCGGGAGGAGGCGGCCGAGGTGACACAGGAGGTGTTCCTCTCGGTTTTCAGAAGTCTCGCCAACTTCCGGGAGGATGCCCGCTTCTCAACCTGGCTGTACCGCGTCGCCGTCAATCACTGTCTGACCCGGCTTCGACGACGGCCGCCTCCGTCCCATCCTTTCGATGAATTGCCGGAGGGTAGCCACCAGATCTTCACACGGCAGGAACAGGAAGCGCGGATTTATCGGCGAGAACGCCGGCGCCGGGTCCTCGATTCTCTGATTGCGCTCTCTCCCCAGCAGCGCCTGGTCGTGGAACTCAAGTTCTACCAGGAGGAGACCTTTCAGGAGATTTCCCAGATTCTGGGCCTGCCCGAAAGCACGGTGAAGTCACGTTTCTACGCGGCCCTCGAGATTCTCAAGTCCCGCCTTGGCGGGTTGGAGCAGTCGACGATATGAAAGAAGCATGTGAGCAGTACCGGGAATGGTTGAAGGAAGACCTGGCGGGCGAACTCGATCCCGGTCGCCGGGACGAACTCAAGAATCACCTCGCGCAATGCGGAGCCTGTTCCCGCGAGCAGTCGGAGCTGGAGGCGACCTGGGGGGGGCTTTCGGAACTCAGGGACGAACCCGCCCCACAACACTTCTTCGTCTACGAGGACCTGCCCCGGAAGCGAACCGCCTGGAACCCGCTGAGCGGACTCTCACAGGGCTGGAGGTGGGCCTTCGCCTCGCTCCTCCTGGTCGGATTCGGCATTGCCCTGGTCCTGTTGCTTTCCCAGGTAAGAGTGGAGGTCGGTTCCGGCTCGATTGCCGTCAACTTTGGCTCCATCGACCAGGCGGCAGCCGAGAGGAAGTCCCAGGAGGAACTGACCGCCGCAATCCGTGCCGTCGTGCAGGAGGAGAACCGGCAGTGGATTTCCCAGCTTCGAGACGAAGTCGAGGGGTTGGTGAAGAAGGGGTCCCAGGATGACCGTGCTTCCTTTGAACTCGCGATGACCGCCCTGGAGAAACAATTTGAGGGCCGGCTGGAGTCACAGGAAGAGAACCTGAAGGTCTCGTTCACCACCGCGCTTGGGGAATCCGTTGACTTGCTCACGGAGCAGCGACGGACCGATGCTGCCCAGATCCGGCAGGTGCTGAGCCGTTTCGCAGCATTCAATCGTTATCAGGCGGGACAGTCGACCGCCATTATTGAAACCCTCACCGAAATTGCGGACAACCGCAGCGACGGACGTCAAGGAGCCAGATGATGTCATACAAATACAAAGCGTCAATCATTTTCGTTGGTTTATTCGTTCTGGTGCCTGTCGCTTTTGCGGGAAGCAGTCTTGCCCAGTCTTCGAATCCGAGTCAGCCGGCCATCAGTCGCGATATCGAGGTGATGAAGGGAATCATCTCGACGACACTGTCCTACGAGAACGGCGATCGCCGAAGTCGGGGGCCTTACGTGGTCGGTTGGGAAGCGAGTGGTGTGGAGGGCTTCTATCTTCGCGGGCAGGGGGCAGTATTTACCATCCGGGTTCCCCAGACCCCGGAACTCGATCTGCCCAGGCTGGAAGGTGTCGAAACCCGGTTGACAAGGCTCGAGCGAGGCGAAAGTCGTGAACTGATGCGAGCCCAACTCCAACTGCTCCAGGCCCAGGTCGAGCAGTTCGAGGACCAGCGAAGGGCAATCGAGGAGCACCGGGCCGAGATGGAGGCGCTGGCCCCGTCCGATGTGGATCTCGCATTCGATATTCCTCCAGCTCCGGAACCGCCCGAGCCACCGGCACCCGCAGTGGCGCCGGTTCCGGCCGTGGCTCCCACTCCGGCGTCACCGCCAGCGCCACCGGCCCCTGCCGGAGCGCGCGGTTCCCGAAGTCAACCTGAACTGACTGACCGTGATGTTACGGAGCGGGTGGCCGAAATGCAGAAACGGCTCCAGGAAGTAAAGGAGAAGCAGGCACAGGCCAGGGCGGAAGCTGAGGAGCGCCGGCAGAGCCTGGAAACGGCTCTGATTGACGTGTTCGCTCGTCATGGGGACTCGATGCCCGAAGTCGGAGTGAACGAGCACATCAACTTCGTGCTGATTGGATCGAACGAACCGGGAGTTTTCTTTGGGAATTCGTTAGACGAGCAGACGGTCGAAATCCTCAGTGTGAAGGTTTCCGATGTGCGCGAACTGAAGGCGGGTCGAATCAGCCGTTCGGAGTTTGATTCGCGCATACAGAAGTACTGAACCGGCTCCGAAGCCAGGCGGGGCCGGGGATTGCGTTTGCCCCCCCTGATCAAGCGCCGTCGGACCTTCCTGTGCAGTGGGTGGAATCCTCCAGGCGTGAGTTCTGACGCCCGGGGCGAGTCTGAACTTGCCCCGGCGTTTTCTTTTTGGTGCCAGACCTCCGATTTTTCGCTTTATCCGCCTATATTTGCGATCGAAATCTGGGCGTGTCACCGATTCTTCCGTGGTGAGGGTGAGTTTCTGCTAGACTACTCCCATTCTCTGTGGAAGGGGGCCACTTTAGGCCGTGCGGCGCAGTTCAAAGGCTCCGAAACTATTGGTGTGCGCGATTTTGGCGATCGCAGGTTGGATTGCCGGCGGTGAACTCCGGGCCTCTGGAGACTCCATCAACCCCGAGCGTATCGTGTCCATGGGCGACGTCCACGGGGACTTTATCTCCCTCTCGACAATGCTGCAGAAGACCGGACTGGTCGATGACTCCCTGCACTGGGCGGGTGGTCGAAGTGTCTTTGTGCAATTGGGAGACTTCACCGATCGCGGAGCCCGCGTCCGGGAGACCATGGACCTCTTGATGAAGTTGCAGGAGGAAGCACCTCGCCAGGGTGGACAGGTCATCGTCCTGATGGGCAACCACGAAATGATGAACATCGTCGGCGACTACCGCTATGTATCGACCGAGGCGTACAGCTCCTTCGCCGACGAAGGTTCGGAGCAGAGACGGGCCAGTGCCTTCAAGCAATTCCTGAAGTGGCGGAAGCACCGGGCGGAACGGTACGGAGATTTTGAGGCAGTTGATCCGTCCGTGTTGAAGAAGACCTGGTTCGAGGGCCACCCTCCTGGTTTTGTGGAGTACCTGGAAGCCATGGGGCCGGAGGGTACTTACGGGAGATGGCTCAGGAGGCTTCCTGCAGTTGTCAAGATCGGTGACTCCATCTTTATCCACGGCGGGATCCGTCCCTCCCTGGCCAAAATGGACCTGGATGAACTGAACCGGGAAGTGGCGAAAGAGCGCGAACTTCACGATGCGCTGCGGAAGACCCTGGTCAGCTATCGGGTAATCGATACGACTTCGACTCTCGGCGACACATTTCGGTTCGTGAATCGACAAGTCAACCTGATGAACAGGAAGGGACCGTGGGGCCGGCTCGGAGTGGGGACGGGCGGTCGTGAGCAACTGACGCGGGCTCTGCAGGACTTTCTGAAGATGGGGTCTGGTTGAGTATGAGTCCGGAAGGTCCGCTCTGGTTTCGCGGCTACGCCACGTGGACGGATGAAGAGGGGACCAAAGCGATTGCCGGCATCCTGCGCAGGTACGATGCGAGGAGGTTCGTCGCTGCCCACACAGTGGTGGGAGAAAATCGGATCGCAACCCGGTTTGACGATCGCCTCTACCTCATCGACACGCTGGAACCCTCGGCTCTCGTGATCCAGGATTCGCGACTCGCTCCGTTTACGCGACCGAAAGAGAACTCCCGAGCCGGGACGCTGTCTGCCCCTTCCGGTCCTAGCCGCCAATGCCCAGTAAGGACCTAAGCGAGACATCTCAGCGCGACTTGTCTGCCGGTCGCATTCTCTTTGGGCTTCCGCCGGCAAGTCGATTTCCCTTGAGCCTCCTTCGGGCCAAGTGTTTCATGATCGCCCAGCTGAATTCAGGTTCCGTGGTGAAGTAGTCAACCAGGTCCTCGAAGGAAATCACCAGGAGGGTACAGCGGTCTTCCGTGCAGGCGGTGTACTCGCAGGGACCTTCGGAAAGCACGGACCAGCAACCCAGACAATCGTTTTCGACGATCTCGAGCGGTTGCCCGTCCCGCTCCAGGCTGACCCGCCCGAAGGTGACGATGTGCAGAGCATTGCCCGGGTCTCCCTGCCGGAATAGAACGGAACCCTTTTCCACGTCGAGGACGCGGCAGCGGGCAGCAAACTCCGCCAGGTGTTCGGTATTGGCGAAGGAGAAAAACTCCAGGTCCTGCAGAATCAGGACTTTTTCAAATACCGTCAGCATGGAAGATGGATTCTCCGGGAGCAGCCTTCTGTTCGTCCCAGGTGCGCAAGGCCCATTGGGCAGTCTCCCTTACCAGGGGGTTGATGTCGTCACATGCCTGCCGCACCAGATCCTTGAGTCCGGCGATTCGCTCGCAGGCAACCGCACCGATAGTACAGCATTTGAGCCACGGATCTACCTGAAAGAAGGCCTCGGCCAGAACCGACTCCGGGTCGGAGGGGAGTTTGAAGATCTCCCGCCCCTTCCGGACCACGTCACAGGGGTGGATCTCCGAGAATATCGGCAGGAGCGTCTGCCGAAGTTCGCCCCTGACCCGGGAGTCGATCAACTCGATCGCATTTTCCCTCAGCTCATTGTGGGGACTGGTGAACCCCAGGTAAGAGAAATATGCGTCCCCGTGGGGCAGAAAGAGGTCCAGGCCGCGGAAGATCTTCTCGATCGCCGAGTTGATGTGCTCCTTGAGCGCCTTCTGCAGGAGTCGTGAGGCCGACGATCCATGGGCGCGGAGAACGAGATCCATGTTCAGGAGCCCGTAGTATTCCCGGGCCCAAATCTGAAGAAGCGGCAGAAACGACTCCCCGCTGTAGGACAGATCGCTACCACGATCGCGGATCCGGTTCATCTCTCTGAGGGCGCGGTAGGCCACTTTCGAGTCGTGACTGTAGAGGGCGGAGACGAGAAGTCCACGGGATCGGCTGGAATCGATGCTGGCGAGGATCGACGGAATTTCTCTCTTTGCTCGGATGTCCAGGCTGGGGCTGCGAAGAGACTCAGAGAGTCGCTCCAGGATGGAGTCACCGTATCGAGAAAGTGCACGAACAGCAGCCCGCCGGCTCCAGTTCTCGGAGAGTTGGCCGACGAGGAGTGCCTGGTCGGAGGGATCGTGGATGTTTCCGATCGCGACAAGGGCTGCCCTCCGGCGGGCCAAACTCCCTTCCGCGGCCCAACGAAGCAGGATCGGGCGATATGAACGATCTTGCGTGGCACCGAAAACGGAGGCCAGCAGCAGTGATTCCTGTTCGGTTGCCGATTCACACCATTGCAGGGCCGTTTCCGGGGAGAGCATTTCCGCCGGGTTCTCGGCATAGCGCTCGAGGTAGATGAGATCCCTCGCCGAGGGGATGCGGTTCGAGTGAAGACTGATCCGGAGTCGACGCACGAAACCATGAACTCCGTTTCGAATCATCAGGAATTGGGCAAGTGCGGCAACTTCTGGATCGTCGTGGCGGGTCAGACCGCGAACCGGGCGCAGCCAGCGGGGAGGAGCCAGTCTTGCCGAGTAGGCTCCTGAGACGTCCAAGGTGACCATCTCTCCCGAAAAGTCGAGAGAAGAGAAGTCAGCGACTTGATACTCTGGCTTCTGCAAGACCAGCAGTTGAAGGGCGGATCGGATCTTCCTCGGGTTCTGACTCGCCAGTGCCGTGACGATAGTCTGCTCGGCAGTCGCTTCGCTGAGCATGATCGCGCGCCGCCCGGCTTGGGGCCCCATTCTTTCGAGACTTCTTCGGAGCAGGTTCGCGTACTCATCCGAAATCTGGAGCGCTGCCACGATCCAGAGGATTGCAGTGACGACCACGATCGCCCCGGCGATCCGGATGCTCTCCACTCCGATGCTGGCCGCCACCAGGAAGAACGCTGCCCCGAGTCCGTCGCCGATGCGAAATACCACCAGTTCCATGAAACTCTTGAGGGGAATCGTCTGGCGATCGCCGACCGGGACGTAAAGGAGTTCGACACTCGTTTGCTCGATGGACGTCCGAAGCGTGCCGTCGATGCCCTTGGCGAAAACGATGGACCAGAATGCGGCAGTGGCAACAACTCCGAAGGCGCCCGCCAGGAGAGCGACCGGGAGGACGACGAGTCCGACACCCAATCCAAACCGGCGCAGCACCCATCCGGTTCCAAGCAACTGGGCGACTGCGGAGAGAACGAACGTGGTCCCGATCAGCCCACCGAAAAACTGGGTGATGGAGGCCTCTGAACCTGCGTAACGAAACTCCAGTGCCCACTTGTACTGAAGATCGATCAGGGTGCTGGCCAATCCCGTCAGAAGGATGACCAGGACAAAACGGGTCATGAGTCGCGACTTCGTGATGGCTCGCAGGGGATTGACCCGCTCCGCACCGGCCTCCGGGCGGGAAAGGCGAAGATGAGACCCTGCAGCCTTTCGATTCAGCCAGGAGACACCGCAGAGGATGAACTGGAGCACGATCAGGATCCCCATGACGTGAAGCAACAGTCCGCGGGTACCGAACAGCGGCGCGGTCAGGGCTGTATAGTAGCCCCCGACGGCGCCTCCAAGAACTCCTCCCGCTCCCAGGATTACGAAAGCGTGTTTTGCGGTTCGGGGAGGGAATAGTTGGTACGAGAAGAGCCAGCCCTGCGTCGGTACCAGGACAGTAAAGATTGCCCCCCAGAGGTAGAAGGCTTGGTAGGTCCAGACACTATTGCCGTCCCGGCTGATGATCGACCAGAAGAGGGCGAGCCCGGTTCCGAGCGTGACGATCGTCAGGCTGGTAATCAAAAGGTGGGAGAGCCTTTTCGCCAGGTAACGGTAGATGAGGACAATTGGTCCTGCGAGAACTGCGAGAGTCAGGTAGAGGCTGGGCAGGCGCCAATCGAACCCGATCTTACTCAGGTAGACGGCGTTTTGAATCGACTTGACCTGGCTGACCGAAGCCAGGGCGAGAAAGAAGTAAGCCGCCAGCAGCAGGACGGAGTTTCGCTGCTCGGGCCGGAGACGCAACACTTCTCTGAGCGGGATCGCGATTTCCTTCAGCGGCATGAACTCTAGACGCGATAGGGTAGCACAATCGGGTGGATAATCATTGGGAAAGGTTGCTGGAGTGCGGTGCGCGTATTAACATGGCGCCTGCTTTCGAGAAGGAGAATCAACGTGACTTCCAAACCAGGATCCGGACTGACCTACAGCCAGTCCGGTGTCGATATCGATGCCGCCAATCGTGCCAAGAAGCGCATCAAGGAACTTGCCCGCTCGACATTCAATTCCGGCGTGCTGACGGAGATCGGCAGCTTCGCCGGAGTCTTCCGACCGGAGCTTTCCGGAATGGCCAGCCCGGTTCTGCTGGCCAGTGCCGACGGGGTCGGAACCAAACTGAAGATTGCATTCATGACGGGGATCCACAACACGGTCGGGATCGACATCGTGTCTCACTGTACCGATGACATTCTGGTCCTCGGCGCCATGCCCCTCTTCTTCCTGGACTACATCGCAACCGGCCGACTCGAACCTGCGGTCATCGAGCAAGTGGTCGAAGGACTGGCGGAAGGCTGCAAGCAGTCCCAGTGTGTCCTGCTGGGTGGAGAGACGGCCGAAATGCCGGACTTCTACCAGGCGGGCGAATATGACCTGGCCGGCTTTATCGTCGGGATTGCCGATCAAGGGAAGGTATTTACTCCGGATCGGGTCGGTTCCGGTGACGTTCTGATCGGACTGGCGTCCTCCGGACTCCACACCAACGGCTATTCGCTCGTCCGCCGACTCTTCTTCCAGCAGGAAAAGCTCGACGTAGAACACCCACATTGACGAATTTGGGCGGACGGTCGGTGAGGAACTGCTGGAACCTCACCGGAACTACCTGGGCGTTGTCAAACCCCTGATTGAGGGTGGCCTCCTCAATGCGATCGCCCACATTACCGGGGGAGGCATGACGGAGAATCTGGATCGGGTCCTGCCCTCGGGTGTGGACGCGGTGATTCGGCGGGGGACGTGGGATGTTTTGCCGATCTTCCAGTTCATCCAGGCTCGTGGAAACGTGGATGAGTCCGAGATGTTCCGGACCTTCAACATGGGAATCGGGATGATCCTGGCCGTTTCTCCTGAAAACGCGGAGACGGTCCTGAACTCTCTCGATGCCGGTGGGCAGAAGTGCTACGAAATCGGCCGGACCCGGCCCGGAGGCGGAAAGGTGGTTTACGAATGAGCGTTAAACAGGTCGGCATCCTCCTGAGTGGTCGCGGATCAAATTTCCGGGCGATATCGGACGCGATCGAGCGTGGCGAGATCCCGGCCCGAATCGCGATGGTCGTTTCAAACAGGGAAGCGGCCCCCGGCCTTGCGCACGCCCGTGAATGTGGCTACGAAGCCCGCTTTATCCCGTCGAAAGGGCGGGAGCGGGAGGAGTTCGACCGAGCGGTCGTGCAGGCGCTCACGGATGCGGGAGTGGAGTTCGTTTGCCTGGCCGGGTTCATGCGACTGCTCAGTCCGTTTTTTATTCGCCGGTTCCGGCAGCGGATTCTCAATATCCATCCCTCGCTGCTGCCCTCGTTCCCGGGCCTGCATGCCCAGAAGCAGGCGCTCGACTGGGGTGCCAAGGTGACCGGCTGCACCGTTCACTTCGTGGACGAAGAACTCGACCACGGTCCGATCATCATCCAGCAGGCGGTCGAGGTCCGGGACGATGACGACGAAGATCGGCTTTCAGCCCGTATCCTGGAGCAGGAACACCGGATCTATCCGGCTGCGCTCAAGATCGTCTGCGAGGGACGCTATCGGATCGAGGGACGGACCTGCGTCAGGACCGGGGCTGAAGCATAGGGTAGGGCCTGCTTCCAGCTTGTCGCCGCGGCCGAAGCCACCTGCCGGGAGACCGGGGGAGGAATCGGGAATCGAGAAGCGAGCATCGAGAATGGTTGTCGAATGACGAAAACCGGGTGCTTCCAACGCGATCGCGGCCCATCTCTCTTCGGTGTGGGGGTCATTCCCGCTTCCCGATTCGAAAACAATTTCACTCTCTGAATGGTCCGGCGCGGGGGAGGGGTCGACCGGGTTCTGCCCGCTGGCCTAGCCTTCAACACTGTTTAGCCCGTTCGAGTTCATCCATCGTGAACAGTTCCCGCTGCTGGGTTGAAGGCTGCAACGGGATCAGGTAGTTGCGGTCGAAACAGGCAGCACAGAAATCAGAGTCGGCGTCGACGGCCTTGCGCAGACCTTCTATCGAGAGGTAGCCGAGTGTGTCGGCCGTCGTGAACTTCTCGATTTCCCTGATGGTCTTGTTGTTCGCAATCAGTTCCGAGCAAGTCGGGGTGTCGATACCGTAATGACAGGGACCGACCGTCGGAGGCGAACTGATCCTGAGGTGGACTTCACTGGCTCCGGCTGAGCGCACCATCTCGACGATCTTGCGGCTGGTGGTTCCCCGAACGATGGAGTCGTCGATGAGGATGACACGCCGACCGTCCAGGATCTCCTTGACCGGGTTCAGCTTGATCTTGACGCCGAAGTGGCGGATCGACTGCTTCGGTTCGATGAAGGTTCTGCCGACGTAGTGGTTGCGAATGAGCCCAAAATCGAAGGGGATTCCCGATTCTTCCGCATAGCCGAGGGCCGCAGTGACGCCCGAGTCGGGTACGGGAACCACGACGTCGGCCGGAACCCCGCACTCCACCGCCAAGCGGCGGCCCATTTCGTGGCGACTCTTATGAACGCTTCGTTCGAAGACGAGGCTGTCGGGGCGGCTGAAATAGACGTGCTCGAAGATGCAATGAGCCCGGATCGGAACGGGAGGCAACTGAACCGACGACAGGTTCGGACCCTCGATCCGCAAGATCTCTCCCGGTACGATGTCCCGAACGTAAGTGGCACCAATCAGATCGAAGGCACAGGTTTCAGACGCGACGACATAGGCGCCGTTCAACTTGCCCAGGCACAGCGGGCGGACGCCGTAGGGGTCACGCACCGCATAGAGTGCCCGCGGCGTCAGCATCAGAAGCGAATACGCTCCTCGAACGAAGCCCAAGGCATCCACAAGTGCCGAGTCGAGGTCCTCTTTGTGTGATCTCGCCAGCAGGTGCAAGATCACTTCGGTGTCTGACGTAGATTGGAAGATAGCCCCGTCTGATTCCAGTCGATGACGGAGACCGTCCGCATTCACCAGGTTCCCGTTGTGGGCGATGGCGATCGGACCACGCCATGAATCGGTCACAATGGGCTGGGCGTTTACGTTGGCACTCTCGCCGGAGGTTGAGTAGCGGACGTGCCCGATGGCGTAATTCCCCTTCAAACGCTCCAGCGTGGTTTCCTTGAACACATCGGCCACGTACCCCATCCCTCGGGAACGATGAAGCACCTTTTGATCGCTGCTGACGATCCCGGCAGATTCCTGTCCGCGGTGTTGCAGGCCATACAGGCCCAGGTAGGTATGTCGTGCCGCCTCGTGGTGGGCGGCTATCCCGAAGACCCCACATTCGTCATGGAACTTGTCGCCTTCGAACAATGGCTTTACCCCTGGAAACTAGAACAGTAATTCAGGCATTGACTCCATCTGCCCGGCCGGATAAACGGGGATGCCTGAGTAAAACGACACTGGAGGAACCCAGCGTTTTTGTGGTTGTCGAACCGCTCTATTCAAGTGCAAAGTATAGCATGAAGGGACGGACAGTCGGTCCCGATGGAGTGGGTTTCGGGCCGCGGCCGGGACCCGCCAGCGGCAGTGTGGGGAGGCGCCGCCGCTGCGATTCGACTCCAGCGGGTTGGACGGCGGAAGTCAAGTTGCGTGCAGCCGGGCCCGTTGTTATGATCCGACCGCCCACACCTCAATTCGAGCAAGAAGGAGAGAACACCATGGCAGATGCCGATACCGTCAGAGATGCAAAGGACTTTCACCTCGATACCCCTCAACGGAGCGAGCCGTTCTTTGTGAAAGGCAACAATGCAGTCGGCTGGGGGATGCAGAATCGCTTTTCGAAGATATTCGACACTCGCAGCGGGCGCACCGTGATGCTGGCGATCGATCACGGATATTTCATGGGGCCGACCACCGGCCTGGAGCGAGTTGACGTCAACATCGTTCCCCTGCTGCCGTATTGCGACGCACTGATGTTGACTCGTGGCGTTTTGAGGTCCGTTGTCCCGCCTACCTATGGCCGCGGGGTGGTTCTGCGGTCGAGTGGTGGGCCGAGCATCCTCAAGGAACTGTCGAACGAGCAGATCGCCGTAGACATCGAAGATGCTCTCCGGCTGAACGTTGCGGCGATGGCAGTCCAGGTCTTTGTTGGAGGGGAGTACGAGAGTCAGTCGATCCACAACATGACCCGCCTGATCGACATGGGACTTCGGTATGGGATTCCTGTCTTTGCCGTCACCGCTGTCGGCAGGGACATGAAGCGGGATGCCCAGTATTTTAGACTGGCGTGCAGGATCTGCGCCGAGTTGGGTGCCCAGTTCGTCAAGACCTACTACGTCCCCGACGGATTCGACACGGTGGCGGCCTCCTGCCCCGTTCCCCTGGTCATGGCGGGTGGCAAGAAACTGCCCGAGTTGGATGCCCTGACGATGGCTTACAATGCCGTCCAGGAAGGAGCCGCGGGTGTCGATATGGGACGGAACATCTTCCAGGCAGACTACGCTTCGGGGATGATCCAGGCGATCCGCGCGGTGGTTCACGAGGACATGAAACCGGCTCAGGCACTGGACCTGTACGAGACCCTCAAGAACGAGCAGAAGGACTGATCCAATGAGCGACCCGTCTGTGCTGGACAGACTGAAGAAGATGGTCCCCACCATTAGCGTGGGGGTGTTGACGGCGGATCTGATGCAACTCGGTTCCGAGGTCGAGAAACTCGACGGAACCGGAGTTGAGATTCTCCATTTCGACGTTATGGACGGCTGTTTTTGCCCCATGATGACGGTGGGGCCGCCTTTTATCAAAGCCTTCCGGGCGGACGGGTATCTCAAGGACGTTCACTTGATGATCGACGATCCTTTAGTCAAGGTCGGGCAGTACGTTGCGGCCGGTGCCGACATCCTGACTTTCCACGTCGAGTGTGGCAGCCACGTTCACCGGGTTCTGCAGTCCCTCACGACCGCCGGCACCGGTGATGGCGGCCAGAAACCGGTTCGTGGAGTCGCCCTCAACCCGGGCACTCCGATCGAAGTGCTGGACCCTCTCTTGGAACAGGTCGAAATGGTCACCGTGCTGGGCATCAATCCGGGTTGGGGTGGACAATCGATGGTTGGGACCACCCGAAGACGGGTCGATGCCGTGCGCGAACTGGCCCTCCGAAGCGGACTGGAACCATTGATCTGTGTGGATGGCGGGATCACGCGAAATAACATTGACGAAGTCGCGACCTGGGGAGTGGACCTGGTGGTGACGGGTAGTGCGGTGTTCGACGGGAAGGCAGTGAGCGAAAACGCCCGGTTCATGCTGGACGCCCTGCGGGCGGGAAGGGGGTCGCTGTGAAGAGTCTGTGGTCCGACCAGGTTGCCGCCGGTCTCGTAAGCCAATATCAGGAGGTTTGGGGAGAAGAGTTGGCTCTGCGGACCTACTCCGCCCGTCTCATCGGCGCCGATCCCAGCCTGGTTCTCCACGGCGGGGGAAATACGTCGGTCAAGATCCGGGTGAAGGACATTTTCGGCGAACCCCGGGAGGCGATCTTCGTGAAGGCATCCGGCTACGACCTGGCATCCATTGAGCCGGATGGTCATTCGGGCCTCGAACTGGCGGCTCTCCAACGGCTCGAGTCGCTCCCGGAACTTTCGGACGAGGAAATGGTGCGCCAGGTGCGCGCCAGGCTCCTCGACTACCGGTCGGCCAACCCGTCCATCGAAGCACTGGCGCACGCGTTCATCCCTGAAACCTTCTTGGATCACAGCCACGCCGACGCCATTCTGGCTCTTGGCAATCGGGTTGACGGGCGGAGCATGGTCGAAGAGGCGCTTGGGTCGAAGTACCTCGTTTTGGACTACGTCGAGCCTGGTTTCGAACTTGCCAAAGCCACTGCCGAGGCTTATCGAAGGACGCCCGACAGCCGGGGCATCGTATGGCTTCGTCACGGGGTCGTGACCTGGGGAAGGACTGCCCGGGAGTCCTATGAACGGATGATCGAGGCCGTCGATCGTGCCGAGCGTTTCCTCGATTCGAAGAGTGGGGCATCCGTCAGCGTGACACCAACGGAACTGGATGCGGCCTGGGACCGGTTCCGACGTTTGGCGCCGGTCATTCGTGGCCGGCTGGCTCGCCCAACGGGAAATCCAGATCGGCCCATACGTCCCGCTGTCCTGTTGCCCCTGATCGAAGAGTCCGTGTTGTCCGCGATCGGCTCGGAGGGCTTTCGCGAGGCTGCTTTGACGCCCGCGGTGACCTCGGACCACCTGATCCGGACCAAGGCATACCCACTTTGGATCGACAGTCCGGCGTTCGAGGATCCCGATCGGTTTCGCTCCCAGGTCAACGAGCAGGTCTCCCGATACGAAGACGAGTACCGGGCTTACGCGGGGAAGGTCGCGTTGGACTCGGGGGTTCCACTGGAGAGTTTCGATCCATCTCCGCGCGTGCTCCTGGTTCCCGGCATGGGAGCTGTCTGTGCCGGGCCAAACCTCCGGGAAGCCCAGATTTGCCGCGACATCACCCGGCAGTCGATCCAAATCAAGGCGCGCATCAAAGCCACCGGGGGAACTTACGAGGGCCTCGAGGCGAAGCAGTTGCTCGACATGGAGTTTCGCGGGCTTCAGTTGGCCAAGATCAAAGGCGACGGCTCCGCGATGGGAAGCAACGTGGCTCTGGTCACCGGGGCGGCGGGCGCCATCGGGGCCGGGATCTGTGAACGCCTGCTCGAAGAAGGGTGCCAGGTGGCGGCGACCGACATCTCAGAGGAGCGGCTGGAGGCACTCGTAGCCGACCTTCGTTGCCGGTTCGGTGATCGGGTCGTGGGAATCCGGATGGACGTCACCGACCCGGCATCGGTCGCCGAGGCCTTCGGCGAGGCAGCGGGAACCTGGGGAGGTGTGGATTTCGTCATCCCGAATGCCGGGATGGCGATGGTGTCCTCTCTGGCTGAAATGGAACTGGAACGCTTTCGCCTTCTGGAGCGGGTGAACACGGAAGGGACGTTGACGGTACTGGCTGAAGCTGCCCGTTTCTTTCCTCGCCAGGGAATCGGGGGGGACATCGTTCTCGTCTCGACCAAGAACGTTTTTGCGCCCGGAGCCCGGTTTGGCGCCTACAGCGCGACCAAGGCAGCGGCTCATCAACTGGCCCGGATTGCCAGCCTGGAACTGGCCTCCGAAGGCGTCCGCGTGAACATGGTTTCTCCCGATGCAATCTTTGGTGAAGGCCAGTTCAAATCGGGATTGTGGGCCGAAGTAGGCCCGGACCGGATGCGGGCCAGGGGGCTCGATGAGAATGCGCTGCAGGAGTACTACCGGGAGCGCAACCTGCTGAAGATAAAGGTGACGGCGCGGCACGTCGCCAACGCGGTGGTTTTCTTCCTGTTGCGGGAGACACCAACCACCGGCGCGACCATTCCCATTGACGGAGGCCTGCCGGATTCCACACCCCGCTAGTGTGCCGAGCTTCAGACTCAGGGCGCTAGCATATAATCGGAAGCGAATGATTGCCCAGATTCGAGGGATCCTGGCCCACAAGGCGGCGGACCGAGTGATCGTGGATGTACACGGCGTCGGTTACGACATCGCCATTCCTTTCTCGACCTACTACGAACTTGGGGACATCGGCAGCGAAGTCGTCCTCAAGACTTATACTCATGTTCGGGAGGACTTCCTGGGCCTGTTCGGGTTCTTGACCGTCCAGGAACGGCAGATGTTTCTGCTCCTGCTCCAGGTGACGGGGATCGGGCCCCGGCTGGCGATCACGATCCTGTCGGGGTTGCCGGTTGAAGAACTCAGCGTTGCGATTTCGGCCAAGGACGTAGCCCGACTCTCCTCGATCCCGGGTGTCGGCAAGAAGACGGCCGAGCGGATTGCGCTCGAGTTGAAGGACAAAATTTCCCAGTTGGTCCCCGAGGCTGGGCCCGGGTCAATCGGGCCGGTGGATGGTGGGCTGGGACGGGACGTGGTTTCAGCACTGGTCAATCTTGGGTACCAGCGGGCCAAGGCCGAGTCGGCGATTTCGAAGTTGTTGAGGGCGGGACAAACCGAGAGCTTTGAAGCGCTCTTGAAGCAGGCCCTGAAAGAGATGTCGAACTGATGGAAGAACGAATCGTCAGCCCGGTCCATCGTGATGACGAGAATGCGTTCGAAAACAGCCTTCGTCCGAAGAAGCTCGCCGATTTCGTAGGGCAGGACAGCGTCCGGGCCAATCTTGGAATTGGGATCGAGGCTGCGCTGCAGCGGCAGGAAGCTCTTGACCACGTTCTCTTCTTTGGCCCTCCCGGCCTGGGAAAGACCACCCTTGCCCAGATCGTCGCCAACGAACTGAACGTGAACTTCCGGTCGACGTCGGGGCCGGCGATTGAAAAGCGGGGAGACCTCGCGGCAATACTGACCAACCTCAACGAAAGTGACGTCCTCTTCATCGACGAGATTCACCGTCTTCATCCGGCAGTGGAAGAGATTCTCTACCCGGCGATGGAAGACTTTCAGATTGACATCATTATCGGTGAGGGCCCGGGGGCCCGTTCGATCAAAATCGACGTCCCGCCGTTTACCCTGATCGGCGCCACGACGCGTACCGGGCTGCTGACCTCTCCGCTACGCGCCAGATTCGGCATCATCCAGCGTCTCGATTTCTACGACGTGGAAAGCCTGACCTGGATCGCCCGGAGATCAGCCTCGATCCTTGGCGTGGCGATTGACGAGGCCGGAGCGCGGGAAGTGGCTGGGCGTTGCCGGGGGACACCGAGAATCGCGAATCGGCTGCTTCGACGGGTTCGGGACTACGCCCAGGTCAAGGCGGACGGGAAGATCACCTCCGAAATCGCGTGCGAGGCGCTCGAGTTGATGAAAGTTGACCGGTTCGGTTTCGACGAAGTCGATCGCAAGCTGCTCTCCACGATCATCGAGAAGTTTGGCGGCGGACCCGTCGGCCTGGGAACGATCTCGGCGGCGATCAGCGAAGAGAAGGATGCCATCGAGGACATCTATGAACCTTATCTGATTCAGATCGGCTTCCTGAACCGGACCCCCCGGGGGCGCACGGTGACCCGCCGGGCCTGTGAGCATTTCGGGTATCGCAACCTTGAAGGGGGACAGGGCGCACTGTTTTAGTAGAGTAGTGGAAATGGAGTTTGACACGGTCGAAAATCCGTCGGCGCAAAAGGTCCAGGTCCTCCGGCAGTCCGTTGAGAGCGTGATCAAGGGAAAGCGGGAAGCGGTTGAGTTGGCGATCGTCACTCTTCTCTCGCGGGGACACGTCCTCATCGAGGATGTTCCAGGCGTGGGGAAGACCACCTTGGCCTACGCCCTGGCACGGTCTTTCGACTGCACGTTCCACCGGATTCAGTTCACCAGCGATCTGTTGCCGTCCGACCTCACCGGGGTCTCGATTTACAGCCAGGCGACCGGCCGGTTTGAATTCAGGAGGGGACCTCTCTTTGCCAATGTGGTTCTGGCCGACGAGATCAACCGCACCACTCCGAAGACACAGAGTGCGCTTCTCGAGGCCATGAGCGAGGGCAACGTCTCGGTTGAGGATCGGACTTATCCGCTTCCCAATCCGTTCGTTGTAATCGCCACACAGAATCCGATCGAGCATCACGGCACCTATCCTCTACCTGAATCCCAGCTCGACCGGTTTCTGATGCGCATCCGGATGGGCTACCCCGGAGCCGAGGATGAGAAGGAGATTCTGCGCTCCGGGATCAGCTACCGTGCGGCCGAGCGTTTGACGCCGGCGGTCACTGTCGAGGAGATCCTCGAAGCTCAGAACCAGGTCGAAATGGTACGCGTGGATGAATCGCTCCTCGACTACCTGATGAAGGTCGTCCAGGCCACCCGGGAGCATCACCTGCTCGAGTTGGGAGTGAGCCCGCGCGGTGCCATGTCCCTGTTTCGCGCTGCCCAGGCGCTCTCATTCCTGAGGGGGCGGGATTACTGCACTCCTGATGACTTCAAGAGTCTGGCGGTGCCCGTTCTCGCCCACCGGGTGGTGGTGAGTTCCCGCCTGGCCAGCCCTTTGCAGGTCAGCGAGGAAGCGGAGTTGGTGATCCGGGAACTGGTCGAAGAGATCGCTATACCGCAATAGGAAAACCGATCCCCTTAATCTGTCCCGAAGCGCCTTTCAGGGCTCTTCGGATGCCGCTCCCGGTTCTTCCTCCCGATGGGGGATAGTAGAATAGTCGGGTATGAAGGCGCGATCCGTGGAGTGGTTGTGATGGCGGATCAATCGTCGGTTGCCCGAGGGATATTCTGGACGCCGGCGGTACGCGAGTTCGCTGGCGCGCTCCTCCTCCTGCTGCTGGCTTTGTCACTTGCCCTGGCGAGCACATTCCTGCGTCACGCGGGACGCTCGGCTGCCGCGATTACAATCGCCGTGCTTGCTCTGGCGACGGCCGGGTTTGTCGCTGCATGGTTTGTTCCGAGACTGCTTCGAAGGGTCAATGTCGAGTACTGGGGCAGTATCCGGTTGTTCCGGGTCACGGCACGGGGAGGGCTTTTCCTGTTTCTGTTGCTTCTAATCGCGATGGCGACGCTGAACTCCGGCAATAACCTGTTGGTCCTGATCCTCTCCTTCCTGCTGGCGGCCCTGCTCGTTTCGGGAATGGTATCCAACCTGGTACTGCACGGGCTGCGGGTTACGTTGGCCCTGCCGGATGCAATTCACGCGGGTCAGAGGGCAGTCGCCTTCCTGACACTCTACAACCAGAAGCGCAGAATTCCATCATTTGCTCTCGGGCTCAAAGGGAGGGGAGATTGTCCCCGCGAGGTCAGTGACTTTTTCACGACGGAGAAGCATTTCCCCTACCTGGGTGCCGGGACTTCCCTGACGACGAGACTGGAGTCGTCGTTCGCCAGGCGCGGGGTGCTGATCATAAAAGGCTTCGAGGTCCGCACCAAGTTTCCGTTCGGATTCTTCTATCGTGGGCGTGATGTTGAGGCCGAAGGCAAGATCACAATCTACCCGGCCTTGATCGATCCGCGTCCCCTGATTCGCCGGTACCCCTTTCTGCAGGGTCCCGACGTCATGAACCGGCGCGGCTTTGGGAGCGGGCTTTACAACATCCGGGACTACCAGCGAGGAGACGATTCCCGTCACATCCACTGGAAATCCACCGCAAAGCTGTCCCGGCTGATGGTCAAGGAGTTCATCGAGGAACGGGACGAGATGCTCCAGTTGGTCTTCTCCTCCTACCTCGGAAAGGGCGACTCGGAATCGCTCGCCGGATTTGAGCGAGCGCTGTCCTGCATCGCTTCGCTGTCTCGGTACTATGCCGACCGGGGACTGTCTTTCTCGTTCTACTCGGGGGAGTTCGAAACCGTGGTTAACGGTACTCGCGAAGGAGTGGACTCGCTGATGGACTACCTCTCCTGGGTTCAACCGGCCGAACGGTTCCTGATCGACCCGAACCGGGTCGGCAGGGGTTCGGTCGTTTTTGCTGCGGGGCCCGGTCTTCACTTCGAGGGGGTCCCGGTAGTGGATTACCTGGCGCTATGAGGTTTCAGACGGTTTTCGAGACAGCGACGTACCTGTTGTTGCTGGTCGGGTTTCTGTCCGTCGCTGCGGCGGGTGTGACCGCGCCCCCGATTATCGCTGCGTTCCTCCTGGGCCTCGTTATCAGCATCTTTGTCAGCCCTTTTTCCGTGAGCCGTTTCCGGGCATTACTCTTCATTGCAGCGGGAGTGCTGACATTCACGCTCGACCTCTTTGTCGGAGGTGATCCGGTCGGTGCGGCGGTCAGGCTCTTGTTGCTCCTGGGCCTGTTCAAGATCTTCACCCGGGAGCGCGACGGGGACTACCTGCTGATCTACCTGCTGTCCTTTGCTCTTCTCCTGGTGTCGTCCACCTTCAACATGTCGGTGAGCTACCTCGTCATGCTCGTCCTGTTCGTGTTCCTCGGCGTGCTCAACCTGGTACTTTTCGAGAGTCGGTCGGCCTATGCCGAGAACCCGCGCGCGGTGTTCTCGCTTTCCTCTTACCTGCAGGTTTCCGCAGTGATTACGCTTTTGACGAGCGTGTTGGCGGTACCAATCTTTCTGGCGGTGCCCCGCGGTTCGCTGGACTTTTTTTCGAGTCCGGGGTCACGTCTGTCCGGTTTCTCCACGACGGTGCGGCTCGGCGACCTGGGAAGAATCCTGGGCAACCCGGAAGTCTTCATGAGGGTCGCAGTGGATCGACCGCTCGAAGCGGTGCCGAAGAATTTGAAGTGGCGCGGAATCGCCCTCGACAGCTTTGATGGGAAAGCCTGGTTGAACACGAGCCGGCGTTGGGACGAACATGCACCCGATGCCCGGGGGCGGTACGTGCTGGCCAAGCAGCGTCGTTTCGATGAAGTCCTCCTTCAACAGACGTTTTACGTCGAGCCATACACCGAGATCGTTTTCGGAGCACCCTCGATCGTCCAACTGTCGGGACTGCAGAGCCGGGCGGCTCATGTCATGGTGGATGAAAATGAGTCGGTTCTCCTGCGCCCGCGCCCGGCCGACTCGAGTCGCTATTATGTCCATTCTGACCTCTTTTCGCGGGGAGAAAAGATCCAGCGGATCGATCCCCGAAAGGGGGTGCCGGACGAGGTCAGCCGCCGGTTTCTGAACCTCCCCGAGCTTGACTCGCGCATCCGTCGGATGGCGGACCGGATCGCTGGAAAGGGGACAGCTCCCATTCAGAAGGCGTTGTTGCTGGAGAGTTCATTCCGCCGGGGACCGTTCCGGTACAGCCTCCGCGACCCATCCGGGAATGCGGACGACCCGCTGGCGGATTTCCTGCTCCGGACCCACGAAGGCCATTGCGAGTACTACGCCACCGCACTCGCGGTTATGTTGCGGATTGAAGGGATCCCGAGCCGACTCGTCAACGGTTTCCGGCGGGGCGAGTACAACGACTGGGGGGATTACTTCATCGTTCGGCAGTCGGACGCCCACAGTTGGGTGGAAGGCTACTTTCCCGGTGCCGGTTGGATCGATTTCGATCCCACTCCCGCAGTCCGGCTCGACGCCGGCAACTATTTTCTGGATGTCACCGGCCGCCTGTTCGACACCCTGGATCTTCTCTGGAGCCAGGTTGTGACGTTCGACCGGATCAAGCAGTTCGGGTTTTTCCAGTTGATGAGGGAGCGCCTGGAGTTTCAATGGATCGACTTCCGCAATTCGTTCCAGAAACTGTCCGGCGATCGACTGACCTCGCTGCCGCTGTCGGCCTGGTTGGGGAGCCCGGTGCTCCGCCTCGCGGGGATGTTGCTGGCGGCCGGACTCTGCCTCCTTCTGCTCTACCGCTACCGCCGCTTGCTGAGACGGACGTGGAGCCTTCTGATCCGCCGCAGGATAGACGCCCGGGTCGCTGAGGACTACTACCTGGAATTGCTCGAGATCCTCCGGAGGAAAGGGTTTGCGAAGAAGAATTCGGAGACTCCCCTGGAGTTCTCGAGACGGGTGGGTGAGGAGACGGGAAGTTCACTACCCGAGCAGATTGTACTCCTCTACTACCGGAGCCGATTCGGCAGCCTCCACCTCCAGCCGGGTGAATTGGGATGGCTGAATCAGTCGCTGGGGACACTCAGATCTTCGCGGGGGTGAACCGCGGAAGCCAGTGATTGGATGAAGCGGACCCATCGGACGTGGTGGATCTCAGGCCGCTGGTGCATCAGGCGTTCGGGCCGTTCTCGGAACGCTCCCTCCCCGGGCCCCGAAACCTCGATACGCTTCCTCGGTATAATGGCGTGTTCATGGCCAAAATCGGATTTGTAAGTCTGGGGTGTCCCAAGAACCTTGTGGATACCGAAGTGATGCTCGGAACGCTCTCAAGGGGCGGGCATGAGATCACCGCAACCCCGGCTGACGCGGACGTAATCGTCGTCAATACCTGTGGGTTCATTGATCCCGCCAAGGAAGAGTCCATCAACACCATCCTCGAAATGGCGGCTTACAAGACGGTTGGCAACTGCAGGAGGTTGGTGGTGGCCGGTTGTCTTGTCGAGCGATACCGGAAAGAGATCCTGGCGGAGATTCCGGAGGTTGATGTGGTTATTGGGACCAACGAACTCCCCCGAATCCTCGAGGCTTGTGATCCTTCCGCCACTCCGGCGACGATGCCCGGGAACGGGCTTTACCTTTATTCTGACAGCGATTTCCGGATTCTGGCGACTCCCTCGCACTCGGCCTATGTGAAGGTTGCCGAAGGGTGCGATCATCCCTGCACATTCTGCGTGATTCCCCAAATGCGCGGGCAGTTTCGAAGCCGGGAACCGGAGTCCATCGTGAGAGAGGTCGAACGCCTCGCCGACCAGGGTGTCGTGGAGATTAACCTGATTGGCCAGGATACGTCGATGTATGGTCATGACCTGGCCGGGCGTCCGCGCCTGTCGGACCTGCTGCGCGCGCTCGATCGGGTTGAAGGCATTGAGTGGATCCGCTTTCTGTATGCATACCCGAACAGTGTGTCAAATGATTTGCTCGACGCGATTGCGGACTCCCCGAAGGTTTGCAAGTATATCGACATGCCATTGCAGAGCGCTTCGCGAGAGGTGTTGAAGCGCATGAAAAGGGGAGGGAACCGGGCGGCGCTCACCCGGTTGATTGAGAAAATCCGGCGCCAGATTCCGGGAGTTAGCCTGCGCACGACCATGATTGTCGGTTTTCCTGGAGAAACGGAAGCCGACTTCCGGGAAACCTGCGAGTTCGTGGCGGAGGTCGAGTTCGATCGACTGGGTGCGTTCACCTATTCCGACGAGGAACATGCTGCGTCCCACGCTCTCGACGGCAAGGTCGACGAGCGGACAAATCAGGAGCGTCTTTCCCAGTTGATGACTTTGCAGGCCGGAATATCGAGGCGGCGGAACCGGGCCCTGGTAGGCCGGGAGTTCCCAGTCCTCCTGGAGGGTCCTTCCCGGGAGACCGACCTGCTCTGGGAGGGACGGATGGCATCGCAGGCCCCGGAAATCGACGGGGTCGTATACTTAAATGACGGAATCACAGAGTCGATGCGTCCCGGCGAAATCCGGAACGTTTTGATTACCGAAGGACACGAGTATGATCTCGTGGGAGAAGTGCGCGATTGAAGACCGTGAGGAAGAGGGTCTGCCCGACTTGTCATCGGCCGGTAAGTCTCGAATCCTCGTTTCTTCCTTTTTGCAGCGACCGATGTCGCCTGCTGGATTTGGGACGGTGGATTGATGGGGATTTCAGGATTGCCGGAGAGAAAACCGGCCAAGCTGAAGGGGAGGGAGGCCGGTAGTTTTGCGCTGTCCCATTGCCTGGCGACCGGCTTCGGGATCGGTTACCTGCCGCTGGCTCCCGGAACCTGGGCTTCCCTTGTCACGGCGACGATCTGGTTCGGCGTTTACACGTTGGCGCCACCAATGGGTGCCTGGATTGCGAACATCCTGGCCGTGGTGTTCTTGTTTCCGCTTGCGTGGATAAGCTCCGGACAGGTTGCCCGTTACTTCGGGGATGAAGACCCGAATTTTGTCGTTATCGATGAGATTATCGGTCAGTCGATCCCGTTTCTCTTCGTTTCGGAGGGGGTCTTCTGGTTTCTCGGTGGATTTGCCCTGTTCCGTCGTCTTCGACATTCTCAAACCTCCCCCCGTCGATCGCTGCGAGAGGTTTCCGGGAGGGCTGGGTGTCATTATGGACGACTGTGTGGCGGGGCTTTACGCCGGTCTGATCCTGCTGATAGTCCATGCGCTGTGAAATTATTGCAGTCGGGTCGGAACTGCTCTCCTTCGCCCGGACCGAGACGAACTCCCTGTTTCTGGCTTCCCGTTTGCTGCCGTTAGGCTTTGAGATTCTCCGGAAGTCGGTGGTGTCCGACTCCCTGGATGAACTGGGGGCCAGTCTCGCGCTGGCCCTGGAAAAGGCGGACCTGGTGATTTTGACCGGGGGCCTGGGGCCAACCAATGATGATGTCACCCGGGAAGCGGTGGCCGATTTCCTCGGTTTGACGCTCAGAGAGGATTCCTCGGTCCTGGCCCGCATGGAGAAGCGCTATGCTCGGGTCGGTCTCAAGATGACAGGGAACAACCGCCGTCAGGCTCAGGTTCCCGATGGCGCCCGCGTGCTCCCCAACTCGCGTGGCACGGCGCCTGGACTCCTGCTCGAGCGAGGCAGTCAGTGGGTGATCCTGTTGCCCGGTCCTCCCCGCGAGTTGGGACCCATGATGGATGAACAGGTGGTTCCCCTGATCCGCCAGAAGTTCCCTGTTGTCCCGTCCTGGATCCGCGAGCTGAAAGTCGGAGGGGAGGCCGAATCGAGGGTTGACGCCAGCGTGGAGGGGATCTATCAGGAATATCCGGATGTTGAGACGACGATTCTTTCTTCTCCAGGAGTGATCAGCCTCTACTTCAGCTGGCGAGGCGAGGCCGACGAGGAACTGGCGAACCGAACGTTGGATGAACTGGTCGGGCGAGTGAAGGTGCGACTCGGCCCGGCGGTTTATTCTGAACGGGATGAAGACCTTGCTGAGGTCGTGGGGCGATTGTTGCGGGACTGTGGACAGTCGATCTCCACTGCGGAATCGTGTACCGGCGGCCTGGTTGCCAAGCTCCTGACCGATGTTTCAGGTAGTTCGGACTACTTTGTCGGGAGTGTGGTTTCTTACGCCAATTCCGTGAAGTCGGGTCTGCTCGGGGTCGAACCGGTTTTGCTTGAGACCGAGGGAGCGGTGAGTGCCCCGGTTGCCGAGATGATGGCCCGCGGCGTCAGAGAACGATTGGGGGCTTCGATAGGGTTGTCGACAACGGGAATTGCGGGTCCGACCGGCGGTTCGGAGGAAAAGCCGGTGGGGACGGTGTTTCTTGGATTGTCAACGGGAAGTAGGACCATCTCAAAGCGCCTCTGGATGCCGGGCGACCGTGAGATGGTTCGGCTGCGGACGAGCAACCTTGCCCTGGACTGGGTCCGGAGGGAATTGTTGTGATCCGTTCCTTCGTTGCGCTTCCGGTTCCGGACGAAGTTCGTTCGGGCCTGGCCGGGCTGATGGACGAAATGAGGCGGCTCGGCATTGACGCCAAGTTTCCCCGACCGGAGTCAATTCACATCACGTTGAAGTTTCTGGGTGACGTTGAGGAGTCTCGGCTTGCCGAGATCGGAACGGCCCTCCGGGAAACAGCAATTCGGGCGCGGGCCTTTGACCTCGGAATT
Organism: uncultured Acidobacteriota bacterium; assembly: GCA_963777605.1. Taxonomy (GTDB): domain Bacteria; phylum Acidobacteriota; class UBA6911; order RPQK01; family JAPXNP01; genus CAVZRV01. The sequence continues at coordinate 79,568 of CAVZRV010000007.1, read as the reverse complement.
GAGGGCCTTGGTGTTTTTCCGCACCTCGCCAACCCGAGAGTTGTGTGGACCGGGATTCGGTGTGCCAATCGGGGACTTGTTGATTTGCAGCGGTCTGTCGAGGAATCCCTGCAGCGGGTCGGATTTCCCGTGGAGAAGAGAGAGTTCCAGGCCCACTTGACCCTGGCCCGGATTCGATCCCGCCGCAGGATCGCGCTACTGATGGATTTCGTCGAACGGCGCAGCCCGGAGGTAGACCTGGGAAGTGTCGCGGCAGAGGAGTTCCATCTTTATCAGAGCATTCTTCGCCCGCAGGGAGCCGAGTATCGTAAGTTGCAGTCCTTCCGGCTCGCCGGCGCGAGTGAGTCAGTTTTGGCCAACTCCGATCGGAAAGGGAGCGGTTAAGTTGATCGACAAGCAGCTGCAGGAAGTCTTGGATCGGTTTTCTGCCCAGAGAGTTGCCGTCGTCGGCGATCTCATCCTGGACGAATTCATCTGGGGACGGGTGGATCGGATTTCACCGGAGGCTCCTGTCCCGGTTGTCGAGGTGACCCGGGAGTCGGAGCATCTTGGAGGAGCTGCCAATGTTGCCCGCAACCTGGTTTCACTGGGTGCCCGAGTCCGCCTTGTGGGAATCTTGGGTGGCGACGATGCCGGCCGGCGTTTTCTCAATCACCCGGACAACGGCGGAATCGACGGTTCGGGGATTATTGTTGATGGCTCGAGGCTAACGACGACGAAGAGCCGGATCATCGCTCACCATCAACAGGTCTGCCGTTTCGATCGGGAGGGTAGCGGGGCTCTTGAGGAGGACACTGCACGGCGCCTCGAGGAGCAGACTCTCCATGCCCTGGACGACGTCGATGCCGTGGTGATTTCCGACTACTCCAAAGGAGTGGTGACCCGGGACCTGGTTCGATCCCTCGTCAGCCAGACGCGGCGGCGGTCGATGTTCGTCGCGGTCGATCCGAAAAGAGTGGATTTTTCCTCCTATGAAGGGGTCTCCATCATCACGCCGAACTTGAAAGAGGCGAGCCGTGCGGCCGGTATCGAGATTTACGGCGAGGAATCGTTGATTGCGGCCGCGGAGAGGATTCAGGCGGTTTGTCGGAGCGAACACGTTCTGATTACTCGGGGCGAGGAAGGAATGTCCCTTCTTTCGGGTGGCAAGATCGAACACTTTGCAGCGGTGGCGAGAGAGGTCTTTGACGTCACTGGAGCGGGTGATACGGTAATCGCGGCCCTGACTCTTGCGTTCGCTTCTCGGGCGACACCGGCTGACGCTGCGGTGATAGCGAACCATGCTGCCGGGGTTGTCGTCGGCAAATTGGGTACCGCGACCGTCTCGGTCGAAGAGTTGCTGGCAGCATTGAGAGCCGATGCCTGAGTTCCCAATCCACCCCTGACGGCGGTAGCATGGAGGAGCTATGATCATCTGGATTCACCAATTTGGCGTGGTAGCTGCCTTGGTGGGAGGATTGATCGCCTGTTTCGCGGGGTATCGCCTTTTCCGATTCGTCCTTGTACTGTTGGGTTTCGTCCTCGGCGCGGTGCTTGCGGGCGGATTGTTCTATACCTTCGTCGAACCCTCAAATGCTCTGGCCTTGATCGCGGGGATTCTTGGCGGGGCCTTGGGGGCCTTTCTGCTTGGATTCTTCTACTTCGTGGGGATCTTCATTGCGGGGGCTGGACTGGGGGCTCTCGTCGGGTTGATGGCTGCCGCCAACTTCGGCTGGCAACGGACCCTTGTCGTTCTGATCGCGGCGGTCGTCTGTGGAGTCCTCGCCCTGGCGATGCAGAGGCTCTTGATTGTCATATCAACTGCGTTCGTAGGGGCGTGGGCGGTCCTGGCCGCGGTTGCCGTCCTCGCGGGATTGGCCGTTCCGAACGAGATTCTCAGGAACCCACCGGTTTACTGGAGTTCACCGTCGGCCACTTTCCTGCTGGTGGCCTGGGTCCTCCTGGGAGGGATGGGAATCGCCGCTCAGTACCGGTCTTCTTCAGGCGCCCCTTCCGGCGGTTCCGATCGACGGGACCGAAGCCCGCAGGACACGCGTTAGGTTGGCCTGCCTCCGCAGGCTATGCTCAGTGACCCGATCTGAAACGGGAGATGATCTCGCGGGCAGCTTCCTCGGCCGAGAGACTCGAGGTGTCGATTACGGCGTGGGCGGCCGACGAGTACAGTGGGCGCCGAGCTTCGAGAACCTCCTCAACCTCCTCGGTGAAACTCTTGCTGCCGGTCAAAGAGGGGCGTTCGCTGTCTCCACCGATTCTCTCCACGATGTCGGCGATCGTTGCCGCGAGGAGGAAGACCATCCCGGAAGCGCGCAGTTGCTCCACGTTCGAAGGCCGGGTGACAACACCTCCGCCGGTGTCGAGGACGAGGCCGTCGCGAGCGGCGAAATCACTGACGACAGCCGACTCGAGGTCGCGAAAATAGTCCCATGAATGGGAGGCAACGAGCTCCGGGATACTGCATCCCGCGCGGCGAACAATTTCCCCGTCCAGGCTGATGTACGGCACCCCGAGTTCTTCAGCGACCAGCCTTCCGATGGTGCTCTTGCCGGTTCCCCGGTAACCGATGAGTACCAGGTTCACGAGTTTCGCCTCGCCAATGCTGCGGTCACGGTCTGTTCCATGGTCTCGACGGGGGCAGGCTTTCCGGTCCAGAGCTCAAACTGGATTGCTCCCTGGTGGACGAACATGCCCAACCCCGGGACAATGCGCGCTCCGGCCTGCTCTGCACTCTGCAAAAGCCGGGTCTTGAGGGGCGTGTAGACGGCATCGAAGACCACGAGGTCAGGGCGAAGAAGTTCGGCTGGAATCAGGGAAACGTCGATTTTCGGGGCCATCCCGACAGGCGTAGCGTGAACGATGATTTCAGCCTCGGCAGTGCCTCTTTCGACGCTCCGGGCGGTCAACAAGTCCGACGAAACGGGGGTGTCGGTTCGGGATGTGAGGTCATTGGCGAGGTTTTCCAGTTCCTCGGGAATGACGCCGAGGATCCGAATGTTCGGCTTGGGATCGAGGACCGCAAGAGCGAAAGCAATCGCTCGGGCCGCCCCTCCTGATCCGAGGACAAGGATTGATTTTCCGGCGACCTGTACACCCTTGCTCTCGAACGCCCGAACGGCTCCGCGGCCATCGGTGCTGTGGCCGACCAACCGGCCGTTGTCGTTCAGCACCGTGTTGACCGATCCCACGTAGGCGGCCTCGGGAGCAACTTCGTCGAGAAACGGGATGATGTCGACTTTGTGTGGAATGGTGACAGAAAGCCCGCGGATGCCCATCGCCCGGACACCGTTGAGGGCGTGAAGCAAGCGCCCCCTGGCGACGTGGAAGGCGACGTAGGTGAAATCCAGTCTGGCATGCAAAAATGCAGCGTTCTGAATCTCGGGAGAGAGGGAGTGTTCGACGGGATCGCCGATCACCGCACAAAGCCGGGTTTTGGCAGAAATCTCCATTACTTCTCCTGAAACTGAACGAGTCTGCGCATTGTACACCCTGGTGGACACTAGACGTAGCCGCCACTCGCGCGGTTGCGCCCGGCGCGCTCGGTCTCGATCCGCTGGAGGTAACTCCCCTCTCGAACAGCTCGCAGCGGATTGGCCGGTAACCCCCGTTTCATTCGCCAGTTTTCGACGGTCTCCCTGACATCCAGCCTGAACGCCTCTTTCAGGCACTCTTCGGCATCGATTACGCGGCACTCCCTTTGGAAATCTCGCAGCGCGGCGAAGTCAACCAGGGCCGCTTTGGCAAAGAGTTCCTGGACCGTCATAACGGTCTGAATCATGGCTTCGATCTTGCCCTTCAGGTTGTGGCTCTGGTCCACCATGTAGGAAATTGGGGCCGATCGACCATTCTCCCAGCGCTCGAGGTGGATTTCATAGAAGATGCGGAAGAGCTGGTAAGGGTCGATGGAACCGACGGTAAGGTCGTCATCCGCGTAGCGTCGGTCGTTGAAATGAAACCCTCCGAGCATCCCTTCGCTGAGCAACCAGGCCACGATCTGTTCGATGTTTTGTCCCTGGTAATGGTGACCCGTATCGACCAGGACACGGGCGCGGGGACCGGCTTTTTGGGCCAACAAGTAGGCCATTCCCCAGTCAGCGATATCGGTGTGATAAAAGGCCGGCTCGAACGGCTTGTATTCAACCAGCATCCGTTCGGATTTGGTAAGTTCTTCGCCGATCTGGGCGAGTGCCTCCTCGAACCACCGCTTCCGGTCGCGGATGTGAGCCGTGCCGGGGTAGTTCGAACCGTCCGCGAACCACAAAACAAGTTCGGAACTGCCTGCCGCGCGCATGCAGGCGACGCTCTCACGAATGTGCTCCAGGGCCATCTTTCGCACTTCACGATCAGGGTTCCCCAACGATCCATATTTGTAACTCTGTTCTTCGAACAGGGTAGGGTTGATTGAACCAATCGAGATCCCGAGACGCCGGGCCTCGTCGGCGACCGGGCCGGCGGCCGTCACGCCTCCGGGGAAGTCCCACGCAACGTGCACGGCCACGCGCGGGCAGCAACCGGTGAGACGATTGACCTCGGCGGCATCAGCCAACTTCTCCTCGATTGTGGTTGCCGCACCGGGCTGGATGAACTTGCCGAACCGGGTGCCTGTATTGGCGAATCCCCACGACGGGAGTTCTATTGAAAGTCCTTCGAGTGCCGCTGCAACCAGTTCGTTTCTGCCTTTATCCATTGATCGTTCTCCCGTGTCGGAGTTAGTCGTCCATATCCTCACTAAACCATCCCGATGGTAGGAGATCCCGCGGGGGCGGTCAATGCGGTTTCAGAAGTGGTTTTGGATGAAGCGAAGTGCCCGTTGCCGGTCGGGGTGTCGCTGCTCGGCCAGCCGAAATTGGCGATCGTGAACCCGACGTTTGCTGGTGCCGTCCAGAAGTGCAAACCTGGCGTGGAGCATTTCGTGGTAGAGAATGAAGCTGACCACGTACTCCGGAACCAGAGGGTTGTCGAGTCGCCGGTTGAGGACGATGGCGTGGTGAGCAGGGTCGTAATGACCAAGACGCCGTCGGCTCTTCGTAAGACTCCATCCCAACTGGTCAACCGCGAGGGAGTTCTCAAAGAACCTGCGGTTGAGGTCCCGGAAGAGTTGCCCGAGGTCGAATACATCTCCAGACGCTGGCTGGAGCCGCTTCCGTCCGCGTTGTCTTCGCAGTTTCTGTTCCTGATCCCGGGTATCCGGAAGGTTGAGAAAGCGGTGGCACAACTCGGACACGGGACGGGGAGCTTTCCGGCCGGAGATCTTGTAGACGAGCCTGATGCCGAAGGCTTCGACAACGGAATCTGGTGCTTTTGCGAGAAGGTCGGACAGCCGGATCTTGAGGACACCGCCTCGAAGCCGAATCGTGCTCGAGAAGCGGGAGTAAGGATAGAACTCGATATGAACCAACTTGGCGGGCCGCCTGTTGAGTTCCTGGAATAGATCATTCAGGCGCTGCGACAGTCGGGAGAGGAGGGTATCGGAAGAAGGCATAACCGGAATCTGGTTGACGTGCCGAGAGGCGGCAGCAGTTGAACTACTGCGGAGTTATCTGCTTCTCCAATTCCAGCCCGATCTTGAACTCTCGCATCGCATCGTCGGTCTTGCCCTCCTTCTTGTAAATGTAACCCTTCTCTTTGTGCAGTGCCGCTTTGGCGCCGGGAGTGGTGACCGCGTTGAGGGCGTCATCGAGAATCTGGTGGGCGATCCTGACCTGATTGTGGTGCAGGAGTGCACTGGTCAGCAGTTCGGCTTCCTTGACCACCCGCGGCTCCTGCTGTTTTGGAAAGTGAAGGCTGAAGATCTGACGAGCGGCTTCCGGAACTTTGTCGAATTCCTCCTTCTCGATCAGCAGGAGGACGATTTCGTGCTGGGTTTCAGCAATGACCCGCGTCTCCTCCCAGTTTTGTTGCGTGATGAAGACTGCCGGCGAACAAAACCAAATTGCCGTGATAAGGCCGCAAATCATCATCGCACTTCACTCCTGAACGGGTTCGGGTCAGCGACACTGACCCGCTGGGCAAAAGGATTTCGAGCTACCCGGTCTCGAAAGACTTCGTCCGGGTTGAATAGAATCTCGCGCTGCTGGTTGTAAATTGCTTCCCTGTGCTGCATGAACTGGGAGAATTGGTCCTGAACCGGGTCGGCCGGCTTCCAGAGGACTATGACCATGACCAGGATCAGAACGGCGCCGAAGGCGGAAACGGGAACCCATCGCCGGGCAAAAAGCGGGTCCAGGAAGGACTGGACCCAATTCCGCGGGATTGGGAGGGCTGCAATATCTGAATTGATCCGAGCCCAGAGTCGGTCCTCAGGTTCGAGGGAGGGGAGCCCTTCGACCATCTGCAGCGACTCGAACAGGGAATCATGTTCTGACTGGCACGGGGAACAGATTGACAAGTGCTCCCGAATGTCCCGGCTTTTTTCGCTGTCAAGTTCCCCGTCGATAAGGGCAGTCAAAGCTTTACTGCAACTTTGACATTCCATAGCTGTCCCCCAAGTAACCTTTTACCTTGTCTCTGACCGCCACTCGGGCCCGGTGAATGTCGGATTTCACCGACGCCAGAGATCGATTCACAATCTCGCTGATTTCCTGGTAGCTGAGTTTCTGGATGGCCGAAAGAACAAAGACCGTGCGGTATTTTTCAGGCAGTTCGCTGATCGCCCGGGTCACCATGTCTTCCAGTTCCTCGGACAGGATGTTCTCTTCCGGGCTGTTAAGGGGAGATTCGAGCCCCTGGAGCCCGGAAAGCTCGGACGATTCCTCCCGATCGATCGATTCGAACTGGGGTTTCTTCCCCCGATAACGCTGGTAGACATTGTTCTGGGCAATACGAAAGAGCCAACTCTGGAAGCGTCTGGGGTCTTTCACGGTTGCAATCTTCCGATAGGCTAGAACGAAAGTCTCCTGGGCCAGATCCTCAGCCTCTTCCCTGGATCCGGTCATGCGGTACAGATAATTCAAGATCTTCCTGCTGTATATTCGATACAGTCGCTGAAAGTCATCGATATCACCACGCTGGGCGCCTTCGACCAGGGCGGCAATCTCCCCGCTCGATAAAGTCGAATCCTTTTTATTGGCGGCCCCAGTATTTCGGGTCGGCACTCTAAATCTTGCTCAAGTATTTGGATTGTTACGTTCAGCAAAAGTTGCAAGCATATCGGCTAATCGCCGACGCCTCATCAGGATATCAGAACCTTCCCGACCCGATGAACCGATTCGGGGGAACTACAGGGCAAATTTCGACGTGTAAAGAAGAGGTAAAGGAGCAAAACGATGAAACATGCACTCCTTCTTGTGATTATTGGTCTTGCAGCATTCGTTATTCCCGTCAATGGGCAGCCCGCCACCCAGTCATTGGGGATGCAACTCGGGCAGGGATCGGGGGGCTATCTCGGGGTTTACCTCCGTGATGTCACGGTCGATGACGTGACGCGTCTCGGCCTTAAGGAAGAAAGCGGCGTAATTGCCGAAAGGGTGGGTGAGAATTCACCGGCCAGCGAGGGCGGAATTCAGGATGGCGACGTGATCCTGAACTATGCCGGGATTCCGGTATTCAGCGCCAGCCAGTTTCAGCGCCTGGTGGCCGACACTCCGCCGGCTCGGAAAGTGCCGATCACGGTATGGCGTTCCGGCAAGTCGCTCGATCTCGTGGTCCAGGTCGGGGCTCGACCAGGGCCGACCTGGAGGGCTCGTCCGGAAAGGGGGTTCAGCTTCCGCGGGCCGAATCTTCCCGAATTCCATGGTCGATCGGACCAGGACATCATCATTGCACCCGGCAAGCCGAAGTTGGGAATCAACGTCGCGCCCTTGACTGACCAGATGGCCGATTTCCTCGGAATTTCCGGCCACACCGGCGTGCTGGTCCTGGAAGTCCAGCCCGGCTCGCCAGGAGAGAAGGCAGGACTGAAGGCCGGGGATGTGATCGTTTCAGTTGACGGCAAGAAGGTCAACGACCCTCAGGAGTTGACCCGGGCGCTGTCCGGAGCCGAGGCCAGGCTCGAAGTATTGAGAAAGGGCCAGAAACTGAACCTGAACGTGAAGTTCGAATCGAAGGACCGATCTTCAGAAGAGTCGATCCGCCTTTGAAATCAGCGTTTTAGAGTTCAAATTCGGGGGCTTCGGAAAGGCCTTTGGAGTTTCCACCGCTGTTGTGAATAACGCCGTGGAAAAGTTATCCAAGGGCCCGCCGGGCCTCGGTCCGCTGCGAATTGCACAGATTCTGTGCTTCAGGCTCCGGCAGTTGCCTCGGTCGATGTTTTGAGCAGCGAGCGGTACTGAACGTTGTACGCCGCATTGCGCATCGCCTGCTTCTTGGCTTCGACTGCCCGCTTCAGCAGATTTCGGTGATCCGTTCCTTCAAAGACTTTTCCGGCAACTCTTATCTGATACTGCATCGTTTTCATCTCCTCAGTATTTCCGCATCAGTCCGACGACGACGCCCTGGATCTGGAGTCGATCGGGGGCGACGAAAATGGGGTCGAGTGAAGGGTTGGCGGGCTGCAATCGCACGCTGTCGCCCTCCCTGTAGAGTTTCTTCAAAGTGGCGCGGTCGCCGTCGATCAGGGCAACGACAGTCTCTCCATCCTTCGCCCGATCGCGCTGCTCCACGATGATCAAATCGCCATCCTGGATGTGCTCGTCAATCATGGAGTCGCCCTCGACCTGCAGCACGTAGTTCCGGTCACCTGTCAATAGGGCCTCCGGCACGAGGATCTCATCGGGTGAGGCGATCGCTTCGATGGGATAGCCGGCTGCAATCTTGCCGAGCAGCGGAACGTGGCGCTGCTCCCCAAGTTCCTGCTGGACCAACTGTATGGATCGCGCCTGATTCGTGCGGCGGCGGATGAATCCACGTTCCTCGAGTACACGAAGATGTTTGTAGACGGCATTCAAGGAAGCGATCTGGAAGTTGTGGCCGATCTCATCAAGAGTCGGAGAGTACCCGTAGTTCTGGAGGTAATCCTCGATGAAACCCAGGATCTCTTTCTGTCTTTTCGTGAGTGGCATAATGAGTGAATCCTTTATTGGGCCTTATGATGGTGAAATAAAGGTGAAATGTCAAGGGGAAAAGTGAAGATAAGGTGAAGAAGAGACGACGGGATCCTGGAGAGGTCATGAGAGCGGTCGTGCAGCGGGTCGATCGAGCCCGGGTCACAGTGGCGGGAGAAACGGTGGGATCAATCGGAAAGGGGTTGGTCGTCCTGGTCGCTGTCCATTCCGACGACGGACCTGGTGACCTTGCGTTCATGAAGAAGAAGGTCGTGAACCTCCGAGTCTTCAACGACTCATCCGGAAAGATGAACCTTTCGGTCAAGGAGGCGGGCGGGGCGATTCTGCTGGTTTCCCAGTTCACCTTGTACGGGGACTGCCGAAAGGGGAACCGCCCAAGCTATTCCCGTTCCGCCGGGCCCGACCTGGCTGAAGTACTGTACGAGGCACTGGCGCGGGAAATCGCTGCCGAAGGGATTGATGTCGCGACAGGTCGATTCCAAACCATGATGAAGGTTGAACTCGTAAACGACGGGCCGGTGACTCTGATTATCGATTCGGCGAAGGAGGCTTGGTGAACGGTTCGTCGGTCATCTCTATCTGGTCCCGAAACTGGGATGGAAGATTGGGCATGTCGAGCGGTTTGCGGAAGAGCATGTCTCGAATCTGAGCTCTGGAGCGGGCACCCTGGAGCCAGGTTTCCAGCCGATCGTTGGTTCTCCGCACGGACAGGATTTGCCGGATCGTCTCCTGGACCAGCGAGAGTGGCGGGATCGGATTTCCTTCTTGTTCGAGTTCAGGAACGAATTCCTTGTTGTAGTACTCCTGGATGTCGTCCGGAAGCACGATCACGAACGGTTCGAAGCGATACTGGATGAACTTGTTCACCGCGATCTGCCGGCGAATGATCGTGCGCACGTCTGATTCGCTCATTCCCAGTTCTTTGAGACGAGACTGGAAGTCCTGCTGCGTGGGAAACTGCTGTAGATACCGGCTGAAGAACTCGTCGACCTCGGCCTGGGAGGCTGCGGCAAATGGCGTCTTACCACTTTCTTTGACTACGAGTCGCTGATTGATCAACTGGGAGAGGATCTCCCTGAGGAAAGAGTCCCGCTCCGGTTCGGTTTCCGGGACCTGGAAGCTGCGCCAGCGAATGAACCAGTGGAGGTCGGTCAAGGTTATGATCTGCGCGTCCACTTCGGCGATCACACGATCGACGATTTCACCTCGTGCCGGCGAGACCACCGCAACAAGCAGAAGAACAACGCAGACTAGAAAGGGTGCCCGATATTGAGATGGATATTCCATGTCCGGTAGCCTGGTAGATCAGGGGGTGACGGGTTGTAGGCGAAGTCGATTCGAACGGGGCCGATAGGACTCCGTATCGCTACGCCAATGCCAAAATCATTGCTGAACTGCTCCTTTGGGATTGTGCAAATGCTCTCAAACACGTTCCCGACGTCGTAAAAGAGGACGCTCGAAAAGATCCCGTAGACGGGAAACCTCAGTTCCAGGTTTCCCACGATCAATGCATCCCCTCCCAGTGCCACGGGGACCTGCTTGTCGGTGGGGCCGACGAGGATGACTTCGCCTGTTTGAGAGTCGCGAAGCAGCGGGCCGGCAAGGTCCAGCGGCAACCCTCTCAGGGCGCCAGGCCCCCCGGCAAAGAATCGCTCGCTGATGGGGACTTCTCTTTCCACGCCAGGTGGGGGAGACCCGACCGGAACGATGGCCCCAAGTCGCAGTGCCGATACCAGCGTGACGTCGCTGAAAAGTGGAAAGTAGTAGCGGCCCTGGGTCAGCAGTTTGAAGAACTGGCGTTCTGAGCCGAGCATCCTGGCGGCTACTGCGGCCTCGCCGTTCAGGAAGAACCCGCGTGTCGGATTCAACGCCGAATCGCGGGAATCATTCAGGTAGGACAAGTTCAGCTTGGACAGGAGCAGGTTATCTTCCTCTCGAAAGAACTCAGGCGGCAGACTTGGATCATTCGGAACTGTCAGATTGACCCGTTCAAAATCCCACCGTCCAATCAAGTTCTCGCGCCGGCTCAGGATCTTTCTGACCTGAGACGAGGCGCTTATGCGGAAGGCGTCGTATGGACGTCCACTGACAAGGATCTTGTCCTGGCGGGTATCGATCCGATTCTCATTGTCGATTGAGAAAGAGAACAGGGTTGGAAGTTCGTAACTGTAGAGGCGGGGGAGGGCATAGGAGAGAGTTCCGCGCTGACGGGTCGAACCGGCACGAACATTCAGTGAAAGGGTCCGCGCGCGTCCCAGGAAGTTACTGTCAGTGATGCCAAGAGTCCCTCGGGCACCTTCCGACGCCGTACTTCCGAAGGTGTGACTGTACCCAAATCCGTAAGTGAGATAGTAACGCTTGGCCTCGTCCACCTTGATGAGGACGGGCTGTTCACGATCCTGATCGTCTACCTGCAGGTCCCTGACCCGCACCCGGTTGAAAACAGCCAGTTCGTACAGGTTGGTTTCGGAACGTAATGCGCCTTCGAGCGAGAGCGGTTGCCCCGGCTTGAGTTCGACTTCCCTCGTGATCACGCTGCGATTCGTGGTGAGATTGCCGGCGACCAGAATCGACTTAACGAAGTACTGGTCCCCTTCCGAGATCTGGTACTTGATGTCGACGGTCGCGTCGGGGTTTTCGACCACAGCCGAATCCAGAGTTGCATTCCGATAGCCGCGGTTCTCATAGGCCGAGAGAATGATCGAGCGATCCGATGCCAGGGCATAGGGGGAAAAGGGTTCTCCCGCCCGGAGTATCGTGTCTCGAAGCAGGATCTTGTCGGAGAGCTTGTTGTTGCCTGCGAGTTCGAGTTTCCCAATGGTGCGATGGGAGCCCTCAGTAATGTGGTACTCGAGGGTGAGGTTCTCATCGTCTTCGCTGAACCGGGTTTCGATCGAAGCGTCGAGGTACCCGTTCTGAGTGTAGAGAAACTGGATATTGTCGATGTCGCTGGCGATCGTCTTGTCGGTCAAATGTCCCCGCTCGATCAGGCCGGCCTCGGTGGTGGTCAGGACCCGGTGAAGCCGCTCGGAGGAAATCGCCTGGTTTCCTGTGAAACGGATCGCTGCCAGATCATATTTTCGACCACGATCGATCGTGAAGACGATCTTTTCGGGCGGAAACTCGTCCCCTTCCTCCTTGGCGTCGACACGCGCCTGGAAGTACCCTTCCTGCTGGAACCCTACTCTCAGTTGGGAGACCGTCTCATCGACGGGAATCCGTTGGAGCGCCGACTGGCTGTAGAGCGGGAGGTCGTCGAGTTGATCGTCCGTCAACGAGATGCCGTGGAACTCAACCACAGTTTGTCGGCGAGGGACCACGCGCAGCTGGAGGTCGACGCGGTTGGCCGAATCGTCATACTGGAGCCCGTTGACGGCATAAATCTCGGGGTGAAAGTACCCCCTGAGTGAAAGCCAGTGCCGTATCTTCTCAATGTCGGCATCGAGATTTTGCTGGGAAAAGCGCTCTCCCTCGGCCAAACTCAGCAGTTGGAAAACTGCAGAGTGATCGATCCCTCCTTCGGTCTCAAGCTGGAGGCTGCGCAGCACGGCCTGCTCTCCGGCCTTGATTTGAAAGGTTACAAAAACCCTCGCGTTCTCGACATCACGTTCAAATTGCGGGTCGATCCGAGGCTGATAGTAGCCCTCGTTCCGGTAGCGGCTCTTGAGCCGGGTCACGGTTTCTTCCAGCCCCGAATCAGTGTAGGGTTCCGCCTCGCGAAACGCCAACTCGCGGCGCAGTCCGCTCGAGGAAAGCCGCGTTTCCCCCTCGAATTGGATTCGCCCGACCGTGTACCGCCGAATTAGGCGAATGACGACGCTGACTTTCCCTTCCGGGGCCGGTTCGACTGTGACCTGGACATCCCAGAACAGCTCCGTCGCCAGTAATCCGGTGACGGTCCGGTGAGCGTTGGTTTCCAGAAAAGGCTCGCCGGGCCGCAGGGCGATCAGCTTGTTCAGATCATCCAGGGAGAGCTTCAGGACCGGACCGTCGGCCACGTAGCTCAAGCCGGCAATCTCCAGGCCGCGGTAATCCGGACGTGCGGCCAGCACGGGAAAGGCAAACAGTTGCAGGAGCAGGAGGGTGCGGATCAGTCTTCCGCAGGAGGCGAAGCGCTCCGGGAATCTGAGATCGAGGTCAGGGGACTCGCTCGCCGTTTGGACCACGTTAAAATCGTTTCCTGAACTTGAAATCGACGGCGACTGTCCCGTCAGTCTGGCTCGTTCCAACGGCGGTGACCCAGTCGGTCAGGCGGTATTGAATGATGACAGTCTGCTCCTGAAAGCTGTTGGCGAGACTTGAGATATAGGAGACATTGAAATCCTTGGTGATCTGCTTGCCCAGCGTGATCCGCGCTCCCGGGTCTCGACTGCGGGAGTCGCTGATGAACGGGTCGATGGAGAACCGGTCAATTCCGAATAGTCGGCTGGCTTGTCCTCCCACTGCTGTTCCGAGAGTCTTTCCGAGCAGCGCGCCGGCGCCATATGCCGCCAGCGCAGACGATTTGGACTGGGACCCGGGCTCTACGCCGAAGATTTCTTCTTCGGTCTGCCCGGCGGCGAGAAGCGAGACAATACTGGCTGTCGACAGGGGCGGTTCCGATCTGAGCGACAGCTGGAACTGGTCGATCGAGCCGCGCATGACAATTCCGATGTTGTACTCTCGCACCTGGGTTTCCAGTTCCAGGTTCAAGTAGGGTGTCGTCTTCCTGGGATTACTGAAGTTCACGGTGCCTCGAGTGAACTCGTATTCATTGCCTTCCAGGTTCAGTTTTCCATCATCTACCGTAAGGCTGCCCAGGATCACCGGATTGGCTGTAGTGCCCACAATCGATAAGTCGGCACTGGCAACGACTTCGGCAAGGTTGTTGTTGATGCGCAGGCTGTGGTAGGCCTCCACGGTGAGGTCGAGCGCGATGTTTGACTTGCTCGATCCGGCTGGTGAGCCGTTACCGTTCGGCTCGTTCAGCGAGAGGATGAGTTCGGCCACCGAAATATCTTTGGTGTACTCGGAGGATCGGACGTAGATCGCTCCCGAGAGCAACTCGGAATCTTCGCCCTTCAGATAGTCGACATCGCCGTCGAGGATCGTGTTGAAGCCTTCCGGGTACTCCAACACCAGCCCGTACCCGGAAATGTTGATCTGCCAGCGAGTGGGAACCAGGCCATCAACGAAGAGCCCTCCGTTGACTTCGACCGAGCCAAACCGGGTCTGGGCGGAAAACGACTCGATCGAGATCTGGCTCGACGTGAAGCGGATCTGGCCCTTTCCGTCGCGAATCGAAGTCGGCAGGCCCGGATAGGTGAGAGCCACCTGCGAAAGATCGGCCGTGCCCACGAGTCGAGGGCTATTCAGCGCCCCCCCGACGTCGATTTCAAGGGAAACCTCTCCGGCCGTTCTTCCATCCTTCAGGAACGCGTTTGCCGCCTTCAGGTCGGCCGTTCCGGTGATCTTGAGATTGAGCTGCGATTCGCCGAGATCGACGAATCCGCCCAGGTTCAGGTTGGTGTCCGGCCCGCTCAGCTTGCCGTTCTCGAGAATCAGTCGCTGCTCCTTGAAACGGAGCTTCCACGGTGCGGGGGATTTGACCTGGTAGTCGCTCGCCGAAAGTTGGAGAGAAGTAAACTCGCCGTTCACCGAGGCGTTCTTCAGGTCGGACAGGTTCCCCTCTGCCTGGACGTTGCCTGCGAGTTGTCCCCGGAAGTCGGTTAGAGTCCCCCCGAGGAAGTGATCGAAAAGTGGAGCCAAATCGATCTCCGGAAAGTCGAGGGCCGCCGTGAAGTGATCCCGAGTTGCCGGGTCGAGTGAGGCCTGAAGGCGCAGGTTCTGGCCCAGGTAGCGGGCCGATCCCTTCAGGTCGGCCGATTCCGGATCGTAGTGAGCCTGAAGGACAACTGTGTTGAACGGTTCTGCCGCGACTGTAATCGCCTCGGAACGGAGAGACAGGTCGATCTTGGGGTTGTCCAGCGTTCCGGAGCCCTGCAGCTGAATCTGAAAGGTTCCGTCGGCCGAGAGGTTGGCCGGGACTGCACTGATCTGTCCGACTTCCAGACCCGAACCGGAAACACGAAACTGGAAGGACTGGTCTTCCAGATCGACCGACGCTTGCCCGGTCAGCTCGGTTCCCCAAATCCGGGCGGAGATGTCTGTCGCTCGGAACGTCTTTCCGGCGGCCTGGATTTGAGCGGACACCATAGACAGGCTCTCTCCGAAGGCCACTGCATCGGTGAGGCTGACCCGGGCGCGGCCGGAATAGCCGTCGGAGCCACCCAGTGCCAGGCGCGCCGACCCGGAGACGAGCCCCTTGAAGTCGACATCCCCCGGGATCAGTCCGACTTCGCTCAGCAGGTGGACCGGAAATTTCTCCGCCTGCGCAGAAACCGCCTCCAACTGGAATGGTTCACGACTGAAATCCAGGTCTCCGGAAAGTTCCCAGGCCCCCTGTTTCAGCTCAAGCTGACGGACCTGGAAGCTGTTTTCGGTCAAGACCACCTGGGCCTGCGTGGTGCCGAGCGGCACGCCTCGGTACCGGATCGAGTCGGCCGCAAGCGTGGCCGTGAGTGTGGTCGTTCCCCCGGAAGGGCGCAACAGATCGACATGCCCCCGGATACTCCCGTCCGGTTCAAGCGGGTACCTGGCAAGCAGGTCGGCCGGCAGGGCTCCGAACCGATCGGCAATCGACCATCCTTCCCGACCCGAACCGGAGTCAACTTCGGCTGAGAGCTCGAGGTCACCCTGGAAGGAGAGCTTCCCGCTGAATGCCACGTCGGTCAAGTGGGTCGTGGCAGTCCCGTTGTCAAAGGCGACGCCGTCTCTCGACAGTTCGACGTGGGTCGCGCCTGTAAAGGGGAGATCCGTCGCTTCCGGGGAGGCCCCCTGGGTGAGCCTTCCCGAAAAGCCCAACTCCGCCGGGCCGGAGATTTCAGTGAAAAGTACTCCCGGCCAACTTACGTCCGCCTGAATCCGGTTTACCGCGCGCACCGGAAGGTCTCCGCTTTCGAAGAGTGCCAGGACCGGTGCCAGGCGCATGCCTGTCGCCGTGACCTGGGCCGAACTCCGTTTATCTGCCGACCAGTAGATTTCTGCGTCGAGGTTCCCCGATCCGTCGAAGATGGAGAAGTTCGCATCGGTCAGCGTCGCACCCTCTCCGCCGGCACGAACCGAGCCGCTGACGTCGCTGAGCGGGATCCCCTTGATCTGGAGCAATTCCGAACCGAGTTCTCCCGTGAAGTCGACGTCGCTTCCCGTTCCTTTGAGCTGCCCCTGCAGTTGCACTTTTCCGCGTTCGAAGACCGATGCCAGGTCCGGTTCGTCAAACCGGGGAAGATCGGCGACAAGGTTTACCGAGAATGCATATTCAAAGGGTTTGAAATTGAGGATCGCTCCGTCGATGGAACCGACGAGCTGTTCCGACTGGAGTTTGGCCCGTTCGAACCGGATCAGGTTGTCCCGGACGACGAAATGAGAACTGAAGTCGGTAACTGGAATCGGGTAATCGTCTGCCAGAAATGAAAATCCGCGAAGATCGATGTCTCCAGAGTAGGTCGGGGGATCGGGCAGGTACGACAGAGCCAATTCGAATCCCTCCGAACTGCTGCTGAACGAAATCTGCTGGTCTTCGTAGGTCACTCGGGCGTCATCCAGCCGGACCGACGATATCGCCACCTTGACGGGGGAAAAACCCTTGCCGTCGTCCGGCGTGGCGTTTTGACTGCCAAACATGTTGGCGAGATTGAGACGACCGTTCGGGTCCCGTTTGAGGTTTAGCCTGAGCCGGTCAAGTCTGACTTCGTCGAGGTGGATGCCGGTCAGCCAGTAGCGGAACAGGGAAAAGTCCACCAGAGCGCGCTGTGCAGCGATAGCTGGTTTGTCGTCGGGATAGTTCTTATCTTCGAGGCGGATATCATCGAGCTCAATCCGGCCTTGCCAGAGGCTGATATCGATCTTCCCGAACGAGACGTTGGTTTGGAAGCGGTCCTCAAGAAATGCCGTCAACCTCTGTCGTACCTGCCGGTCAAAGGAGTCGCTGGAAAGATACGCTCCTGCGGCGATGAGGATCACGGCCATAAACCCGCAGAGGAAGATTGAGACCTTGAAGAATCGGGACATAGGTGCCGGCTCACCCATCTTATCAAATAACTACTCAAAGAACTTGGACCAGTTGGGCCGGCCTGGGACGAGGCCGGCCCGGGTTCCCCGGATTGACGGGCAGGACATGGGCGGGAAGCGGCCCGTTTCCAAGAGGTTCAGTTGTCAGGCTCCGTTGACAAGAACTGTTTCCAGTGATTAACATGCACGTTCTTAGAAGGAGCAGGTTTGCGATTGGTTCTCGTTCCCGTTAGTTGGTGTGCCGCTGGGATGCTAGGGTGGTCGCCGGTCGTTAGACGAAAGAACTTTCCGTGAGTTCGTCGCAACACAACGAGATTGAGCTTGCATTCGGTAGTGACGTCACCTTCCTGGATTTGGTTCAGGAGATTTCCGACAGGGTTGCCCGGATGATGGGGTTCGAGAACGACGACCTGTATTGGATTGGATTGTCGGTGCGCGAGACCGTTACGAACGCGATCCAGCACGGAAACCGGGAAGACAGGGAGAAGAAGGTCCGAATCTTTTTCGAGACATCGGCGGAGCGGTTGGTCATCACGGTGAGAGACCAGGGCGACGGAATTAGCGAAACGGATATCCCCGATCCGCTGAATCCGGAAAATCTTCTCAAGCCCAGGGGACGTGGAATATTCTTTGTGCGATCATTCATGGATAATGTCAGGTTCCATGTTCGTCCCGAAGGCGGGCATGATGTGATAATGGAAAAGCTTCGAGGCAGTAACCATCAGGGAGAGGAACATGAAGATTGAAACTCGAACCGTGAGTGACGTGACCATTATGGATATCCACGGCAAGATCACAATAGGTGAGGGCAGCGCGGAGATCCGCAACCATGTGCGGGACCTGCTGCAGGCCGGAAGAAAGAAGATCCTGCTGAACATGGGTAACGTGAGCTACGTGGATAGTTCCGGGATTGGCGAGTTGGTCAGCTCCTTCACGACCGTCACCAACCAGGGCGGTCAGCTGAAGCTGCTCAACCTGACCAAGAAGCTGCACGAGCTGCTCGCGATTACGAAGCTGCTCACCGTATTCGACACGTTCGACGATGAGGCCGAGGCAGTAGGCAGTTTCTAGGCGCTGAGTAGGCCCAGGATAGTTTTGGGGAGGTTTTTTCCGGTTTCTTTCCGGATAAGCCTTCCCTTATTTATTTTTGTCTCTTTCCTTCCTTGATGTCCTGACCCAGGACACCAGCCAAGGCCCTCCGGCTTTCGGCACCCCAGGTTGCATTCCTGCTAGGATAGTCAGTTCATGCGGGGACGCGGCTAATGGAAGAGTACCTGGCACACCTTCTGGCACAGGCTCCCTGGCCTGTCTTGGCGGTCGTGATCGGGGTTTGCCTGGGGCTCCTGGGTCGGGCTGCGGACTGGCTTGTCGCCGAGGCGGTAACCCTTTCGAGCCGTTCCGGTATTCCCAAAGTTGTCATCGGCGCAACCGTTGTGAGCCTGGGAACGACTTCTCCCGAGGCGGTGGTATCGGTGCTCGCGGCTGTTCAGGGGCGTCCCGGACTGGCACTCGGGAACGCAGTTGGGTCCATCATCTGCGATACCGGCCTGATTCTGGGGCTGGCATGCCTGATATCCCCGCTGCCCCTGGATCGGCACATTGTCAACCGGCAGGGATGGATCCAGTTGTTCTGCGGCTTTGGACTGGTAGCTTCCTGTCTTCCCTGGGCTGACCCCGGTTCAGCCTTTTCCGCCGGTGGCGGGCTTCCCCGGGCGTTGGGCATTCTCTTCCTCGGCCTGCTGGGGCTCTACCTCTTCTTCAGTGTCCGGTGGGCACGAAGTGAAGGAGGCGCGGAGGTTGGACCACAACTCGCCGAAGTGAGTCCAAGCCCGATGGAGTCGTCGGTTGCGGCTGTCTTGAAACTCCTCGCCGCACTGGCTTTGGTGGTCGCTTCGTCGTGGGTGTTGATCCCTGCGGTGTCAGAGGCGGCTGAGCGGCTTGGAGTGCCGGAGAGCATAATTGCGGCAACCATGGTTGCCTTCGGAACCTCCCTGCCGGAACTGGTAACGGCGGTAACGGCCGCCCGGAAGGGGCATGGAGAGCTGGCAGTCGGGAACATTATCGGCGCCGATATCCTGAATGTCCTTTTCGTCGCTGGTGCCGCTGCCGCGGCGACGACGGGAGGCCTGGCGGCTCCGGCGCATTTTTTCACCCTCTATTTCCCGTCGATGCTCCTGGTCTTGCTGGTCTTTCGGGTCGGCATTCTGCTTTCGGGGACCCACATGAAGAGACCGTTCGGATTCGTCCTGCTGGCGGTATACGTCGGAGTCACTGTCCTGAGCTACGTGGTGCACTGAGACCCCGCGAGTTGCTCAGCCCGCCCAACCGGCGTTGGAAGCCCAGTCGCCGCTTCAGAAGATCTTGGCGATATCGTTGAAGATTACAATGCTCATGAGCAGGATCAGGAAGATGAATCCGACCTGGAAGATCCGTTCCTTGGCTTTCATGCTGAGTTCACGGCCGATGAGGCTCTCGATGATCATCAGGAAGATGGTCCCCCCGTCCAGGATCGGTATGGGGAGCAGGTTGAAGATTCCGAGCTGCAGCGAAATCAGGGACATGAACGAGACCAGCGCGATCGCACCCTGAGACGGCCGCCTGGCCCGGAGACCCGGGCTATCTCGATGGGACCGGACATCATCTTTATGGAAGTCTGGCCGGTAACCAGCTTCCCTACGATTCGGAACGTGAGCATCGTGAGTTGCCAGTTTCTCTCGGTGGCTTTTCCGAGGGCCGTGAACAGTCCGTACCGCTCGGTTCTGCTTTCCAGAATCGGAACCGGGCCGATGACCACTCCGACTCTGGTCTTGCCATCGATTTCAATCGGCGTGATAGACCGCGAGAAGGTCTCGTCGCCACGTTTGATCTCGAAATCCACAGGGCGCCCGTTCGAAGAGGCGATTACGGAGAGGATCTGATCGTACTTGTCGGTCTTGGAGCCTTCGCTGGAGGCCGATATGATGATGTCTCCCGGCTTAAGCCCTGCCTTGGCGGCGGGTCCAGATTCCTCGACAGCCGAAACCATCGCCTGAGAGGGTGGTAGAACACCCATGTAACCTGCGCCCGAAGTCGGATCCTCGGAAATGTGGACGATCTTCTGATATTCCTGGCCAGAGCGCTCAATCTGGACCTCAACGGTCTGTCCGGGAGTTGTCGCTACCGTTAGCTGAAGCGACTCCCAGGTAGGAGTCGATACGTCACCGACTGAGAGAATCTGGTCGCCGTCTTCGATGCCGGCATCTGATGCGGGAGAATCGGCCGCGACGTAACCGACGACAGGGTGTTGGCTGAGGTAGGCCGGGACCTGGATTCCGACGATGTAGATCCCAGTCAACAGGACGACGGCCAGAATGACATTCATCACCGGGCCTGCGACCGCCACCGCAAAGCGGTGGATTTTGGGCCGGGACAGAAACTCGTCATTACTTCCGCTCAAGTCCTCGTCATAGTTCTCACCCAGCATTTTTACAAAGCCACCAAGCGGCAGTGCGGAAATCCGGTAGTCGGTATCGCCCCACTTGAATCCGATCAATCGGGGTCCGAATCCCAGGGAGAACACCTCGACCCGAATGCCCAGGATCTTGGCCATGAGGTAATGGCCCAGTTCGTGGACGAAGATCATGATCCCCAGTACGAAAATGAAGGAAACTAGAGTCCAGCTTATTGAATTTATCGCTTCCAAGGTCCAGCCATTCCTTTCAGCACAGATCCATTTCTAAATGTAAGACGCAAAAGCCGGTAAGCCGTTTCATTTCTCCTCGTCACCAGCCCCGGTCCGGGCCTGACTCCGGGCTACCGATGCCCGCGTGCGTCGGTCGACCTCGAGGAGGTCATCGAGGCCGGACACGGCAACAGGAGAGTGCTGCTGAAGGGCTTGCTCGATGAGTATCGGAATCCCACTGAACGGGAGTCGGTGTTCGAGAAACAGGGCAACCGCCACCTCGTTGGCGGCATTGAGCACGGTCGGGAAGGTGCCTCCCATTCGAAGTGCTTCGTAAGCCAGTCGTAAACAGGGGAATCGATCCTGATCCGGCGCCCGGAACTCGAGCGAAGGGATACTGTACAGGTCCAGCGCAGGAAGGCGGGATTCCCAGCGGCCCGGCAGGCCGAGGGCATAGAGGAGACAGGAGCGCATGTCGGTAATACTCATTTGGGCAAGCATCGTCCCGTCCACGAACTCCACAATCGAGTGGATCACCGACTGCGGGTGAACCACTACCGAAATGCGGTTCTCCGTAACGCCAAAGAAATGGTGCGCTTCGATCACCTCGAGCCCCTTGTTCATCAAGGTCGCCGAGTCGATGGTAATTTTCTGCCCCATGCTCCAGGTGGGGTGGTTGAGTGCCTCTTCCACCGTGACGGTAGTCAGTTCACTTGGGGAATGATCGATGAACGGACCTCCCGATGCCGTCAGGATCAGTCGCTTGACTTCGGATCTTCTGCTGCCCCGCAGGCACTGATGCAGCGCACTGTGCTCGCTGTCTACGGGAAGGATCGTGCTCCCGCAGGACTCCGCGAGAGGGACCAGGAGACCTCCCGCCATGACCATCGCCTCTTTGTTGGCCAGTGCAATCGTCTTGCCTTCCTCCACCGCGTGGTAGGTGGGCTTGAGTCCGGCGGCACCGGTCACGGCGGATACTACCGTGTCGGCATCCGGGTGACAGGCCACTTCGGTCAAGCCTTCAACTCCAGAGACTACTTTGACAGACGGCACTTGACGCCGCAGTTCCTCCGCGGCAGCCGGATCGTGCAAGGCAACCAACCGGGGATGGAATTTCTCCACCTGGGAATAGAGGGCAGCCGAATTCCTCCGGGCGGCGAGAGCAACGATTTCGATTCGATCAGGGTACAGGCCGGCGAGGCTGAGGGCGCTCTGCCCGATGGAACCGGTGGAACCCAAAATCGACAATCGTCTCATTGATTCATGCCAGCGTCGGCGATTCTAACAGAATCACCAGCAGGAAATAGGCGGGGAAAGCGGTCAACAGGCTGTCGATCCGATCGAGGATTCCCCCGTGTCCCGGAAGCAGTTGAGAGGTGTCCTTTACGCCGGCTCCCCGTTTGAACATCGATTCGAGCAAGTCGCCAGATTCCCCGGCAATACTGACCACCAACCCGGTAACGACCAGAAAGAGAACCGACCGCCCGGGCAGGAGAATCTGGCCGGCAAGGGGCAACAGCAGGGTCGGTACGGTGATGCCGGCGATGAAACCCTCGAGAGATTTCTTGGGACTCAGGTGAGTCAGGACCTTGTGCCGCCCGATCGCTCGACCAACGAAGTAGGCGGCCGAGTCGCTTGCCCAGACGATGACGAGTACGGTGACGAGGTGGTGCTGGACACCGGATCCGAAGGCCCACTCCGTAGCCTTGGGATGGAGCAGCCCCGTCAGCGAGATGGGGAGTCCGATGTAGACCAGCGCGAGCAGACTCCCTCCCAGCGTCGGCAGTCCCTGCTTGACGTCGCGGACCCGCACGAGCAGGCTGAACGCAAGCAGCAGGAACACGGCCAGCAGAAAGGCGGGTAACCAGGCTCCGAAGTATCCGGCTATCCATGGCGCCAGTGCGAGCGCCGGGTACGTCTCGGGGAGAAGTGCCGCGCCCGATTTTCCGAGGAGATTCTGAAATTCTCTGAGCCCGAGAATCCCGGTCACCGTGATGAGGATCAGAAAGGCCCAGAGGGGAGCCAGAAAAATCGCCGCCAGGACAACCGGGATCAGGACAACTGCGGTGAGAATCCTTGCAGTCATTGGGTTACCTGTTTCACCTTCGGGTCGAGGCCTCCAAAACGCCGTTCCCGTTGCTGGAAGGCGATGACCGCCTCGAGAAGATCGATGCCCCTGAAGTCCGGCCAGAGGACCTGCGAAACGTAGATCTCGGCGTAGGCAACCTGCCACAGAAGGAAATTGCTGAGCCGCATTTCGCCGCTGGTTCGTATGAGCAGATCCAGGTTGGGAAGATTAGACGTATAAAGGTGCCGCGAGACATCCTCTTCATTGATTGGGCGGTCGATCGCGCTGGAAGCCAGACTGTTGAAGGCATCCACAATTTCGAGGCGCCCGCTGTAGTTCAAGGCTATTGCGAGGTCCATCCGGTCGTTTTCTCTGGTCTCGTCCTGGGCTCGAAGCAGTTCTTCCCGAACTCGCGGGGGCAGTTCGTGGATCCGGCCGATGGGAGTGAATCGGATGGAGTGTTCCTGGAGCGTCTTGAGTTCACTTCTCAGGTAACGCCGGAGCAGCGACCAGAGCGTCTTGACTTCGTCCGCGGGGCGCTTCCAGTTCTCCGCCGAAAAGGCGTAGAGAGTGAGCGCCGGAATCTCCAGGCGTGCAGAGTACTCGAGCGCCGCCCGCACCGCCTCGATCCCTGCACGATGTCCCTCGACCCTGGGGAGACCGCGCTGTCTTGCCCAACGGCCGTTGCCGTCCATGATGATGGCGAGATGGCGGGGCAGGCGTTTGGGATCGACCTTTTCCAGGAGATCCCACTCGCGGCTGCCCGGCTGGATAATACCCTCGAAATTCTTTGAAAATACAGACATAGAAGCCAGCAAACTCTATCATCCGCGGTCGCGCATGGACAACCGTGCGGCCACGTGGGTGCGAATGTGCAGTTTGGCGGTCTTGCTTGCCCCCTTCGAAGGGGAGGGACTGGCGTGCTTGCGAGTGCCGGTCAGTACCAGATTCTCACCAGGTAAAGTCCTGCTGCCGGAGCGGTTGGGCCTGCAACGCTGCGGTCTCGAGCCTCCAGAATCCTCGGAATGTCCTGAACGTCACGCTTTCCCTGGCCGATCTCGATCAGTGTCCCGGCGATGTTGCGGACCATGTGATGCAGGAATCCCCGCCCCTCCACGCGATACAGGACCATGCTGCCGCGTTGCCGGACCTCGGACCGGGTCAACTCCCTGCGTCGATTCCGAACCCGGCTTGCCGAAGCGGTAAAAGAAGTGAAATCGTGCAACCCGATCAGCATTGAGGCGGCTTCCCGCATCCGGCTCGCCTCCAGCGGCCCGGGGCAATGACAAATTCGGTCGATCAGGAACGGAGAAAGCACGGGGCCGGTGAAGATTCGGTACTCGTAGCGCTTGAGGCGGGCTCCATGCTGAGCATGGAAGGATGGAACTACGGGCCGGAGCCGGAAGATCCGGATGTCGTTCGGCAACAGGGCATTCATCGTCTTCTGCAGGTTGGGAATCGAGGCCTTTTCCCGGAAGTAGAAGTGGGCCACCTGGCCAAGGGCATGAACGCCCGAATCGGTCCGGCCGGCGCCAACTACCGTGACGGGTTCCCCGGCCAGGCGAGTAAGGATCTCCGAAATGACCCCCTGCACGGTTCGACCCCCCGCCTGAATCTGCCACCCCTGGTAACGGGAGCCCACGTACTGGATGGTGGCGCGATATTTCCGCCGCCTGCCCGCCGTCAGCCTGGCACTGGGTTGTTCCTTTCGGGTATTCTTCACAGCTCCCATTATCCCTGAAGGGGACCATTCGAGAAGACCGTATCGACTGTAATTGGGCCATGCTAAAATACGCCCGTAAGAGGGAGAATTTACAGGAGAAGTGATATGTCCGGACATTCCAAGTGGCATTCCATTAAACATAAGAAGGCGGCGGCTGATGCCAAACGCGGAAAGGTGTTTACCCGGCTCATCAAGGAAATCAGTGTTGCAGCCAGACTAGGTGGCGGGGATCTCGCGTCCAACCCACGGCTGAGGGCAGCCATCCAGACGGCCAAGGATGCCAACATGCCCCAGGACAACATCAAGCGCGCCGTCCTCAAGGGAACCGGTGAGCTGCCTGGGCAGAGCTACGAGGAATCCTCCTACGAGGGTTACGGCCCGGGCGGCGTGGCGGTATTCGTGGAAACGTTGACCGACAACAAGAACCGCACGGTGGCCGAGATCCGGTACATCTTCTCCAGGTCTGGCGGAAATCTGGGGGAAGCGGGCAGTGTCCAGTGGATGTTCGACAAGAAGGGCTACCTGGCTGTCAGCAAGGAAGCAGTTTCCGAAGAGAAGCTTCTTGAGATTGCCCTGGAAGCGGGAGCGGAAGACCTGCAGTCAGATGACGAAATGTACTCGATCTACACTCCCCTGGAGCAGTTCGAGGCGGTCAAACAGGCCATTGAGAGTGCCGGCATCCAGATGGAAGAGAGTTCGCTGACCATGATCCCGCAGAACGAGATCCATCTCGAGGGGAAACCTGCCGGACAGATGATGAATCTCATGGAAGCGTTGGAGGATCACGACGACGTCCAAAACGTCTATGCCAACTTCGACATAGACGAAGAAGAACTGGAATCTTTCGCCTCCCGCTGAGAGTGGTCAGTCCGCGTCGGGTAGGATAGTTTCATGGTGGTCCTGGGTGTCGACCCGGGCAGCCGGGTGACCGGTTTCGGCCTGGTGCGAACTGAAGGAAATAAAGTCCGCTGTCTCGACTACGGGGCGATTCGCCTGGTTGGATCCGGGCCTGCTCCTCCTTTCCCAGCCCGGCTGGAGACGATATTTGAGCGCCTGAACGAGATCATTCGGGAACACAGTCCGGATGCCATGGTGGTTGAGAGCGTTTTTCACGCTAGCAACGTGAAGAGTGCTCTGACCTTGGGCCATGTCCGCGGCGTGCTCCTTCTTGTGGCTCAACTGAATGGCCTCGCACTAGTGGAGTTCTCGCCCCTGGAAGTCAAGAAATCGGTCGTGGGCTATGGTCGCGCCGACAAGCAGCAAGTGCAGGTAATGGTCAAGACGCTGCTCGGACTGCGGGAGCCACCTCAGCCCCACGATGCTGCGGATGCTCTGGCGTTGGCCCTGTGCTACACCTTCAGTGGAGGTGTGGGACGACGAAAGCAGCGCCGCTGGCGATCCGTTGATGTCCCCACTGCAAAATAGGCGAAGGGATTCGTCCTGCTCGCCTGGTGATCTGGCCACAGTCGCACTTGTCGTACATAATCGGGGCCATGAAGACATTTGGACTCGTCGTCTGTCTGGCCCTGTCCCTGGCCTTGTCAGGGTGTGAAGCGGGACCGGACAACTCCGGCGCAAAGACAGAAGCCCAGACTCAGGCTCCGAAGACCGAACCGAAACCACAGGGACGGCCTTTTGCCGTCATTGAGACCGACTCAGGGATTATCACCGTGGAACTGCTGCCGGACGCTGCCCCGGAAACGGTGGAGAGTTTTATCGAACTGGCCCAACTCGGCTTCTACGGTCGGACGTCGTTCCACCGCGTCATCGCGGATCGGATGATCCAGGGTGGAGATCCCCTCTCTCGTGACAACGATCCCTTCAATGACGGGCAGGGAACCTCGGGCGCGTACCTTCCCCAGGAGTTCAGCGCTGTTCCAATGGAAAGAGGGACCGTGGCCATGGGACACGAGGACGGAGCCGACAACGGTGGAAGTTGCCAGTTCTTCATCGTGTTGAAGCGCACCCCGGACTGGGACGGGAAGTACAATGTGTTTGGAAAAGTGGTTGATGGAATCGATGTTGCGGAGGCAATCTCACGCGCTCCCCTGACCAAACAGCAGCACCCAGCGCTCAAGTACCGTCCTGCCGGCCGGCAGATCATTAAGGCAATTCGAATCGAGTATCGGCAGTGAGGTCCAGGAAGGGCACATTCGGCATAACACGGTGCCTGCTCGGGTGCGGTTGAGGCCTCCGTTTACGCCATCTTGCCGACTCGAACTCGGGCGGGCCGCAAGACCTGATCTTTGAGGCGATAGCCTTTTTGGAGCTCCTCGAGCACCAGGCCGTCCTGCTCGGGCCTCTCGACCGAAATCACCCCGACGGCCTCAGCGTGGGCAGGATCGAAGGGGGCATGGAGCGTCTCTACAGGCTCCACACCGGCAGCGCGCAACTTCGTCAGAAGGAGTCCCAGGTTGAGTGAGACTCCTTCTTTGAGCGCTTCGAACGCGTCTGCTGAAGTCGCTGCTCCCAGCGCGCGCTCCAGATTGTCTGCTACTTCAAGGTATTCATGCAGGAGATCGGCCTTGATGCGGTCTACTCGCGTCTCGACCAAGCGTTCCAGACGCTCTCGGTAGGCCGCGTTTTCTTTGTCGAGTTGTTCGAGCCGTTCGCGCAGTTTCTGTTCTGCGGCTTCAGTTCGGGCCTTAAGCTCTTCCACAAAGGAAGGATACTTGGACTCGGGAACATTCGCCCTGTCAATGATCGACTCATCCTGTGCCCAGAAGCGCCGATCGGATACCTGAAAAGCAGACTTTTTGCGGGTTGATTCTCCACTCATAACAACTCGATCAATCTCTCTTAATGAAAGCCGGTCTTACCTTCCCCGAATCATCGGATAGACGGATTGCACAGGTAAATCACTATACCGCGAAAAAGGAAAGGTAACGATCGTCGAAAAGCGTATCGCAGATGCCGGCTATTTGCGCTTCAGCGTGTAGGTAGTCTCGCGACCACTGCCGTGCCGCTGAACCAGTTTTTCATCGAGCAGTTCCTTGATGCGAAGATTCCAGCTGGACGGGCTTACGCCGGAAGCGCTCACGATTTCAGCTTTCTTGAGCGGGCTCTTGGACGAACGCAGTGTGTCCAGGATTCGTTCCTTTGACTCGGCGGCCGAGATCCGTCCCCCAACGGAACCCCGAGAAGCCGATCCGCGAGACGCGTCCGAAAAACGCAGGGCCAGATTGTTGTCCTTTCGATTGGCCCTTACGCCCAGTCCCACTCCCTCCGCGTCTGCTACATACTGAAGCGCACGGCGGACTTTTCTGGGGTTCTCCCCATCGTCCAGATCATAAAACACATTGTTGGAGTCTGAGGCGTTCCGAGCTTCTGACAACAGTTTCTTGTAGTACTCGTATTCCTCTTTTGTGACCGGTGGCTTGACTTTTGGCTCGATTCTGAGTTTTCCCATTGCTGCTACTCCTATCCTTGGATCAAATTAACACGGAGATGTTAATCGAATAGAGCTACGGAATCAATCCGATAAGAAACTGAATACGAATGCTTACACTGCTTTGAGATTAGAGTTGCAATCGATTTTTGCGTGGATACGACTGCAGGGGATACCGCCGACCTTTTCAGTTAGTGACATTGTGTGCACGGATTGTATTCAGAACTGTGGCACATGCGGCACGTTGACCGGTCATAGAGGGGTTCCGTTCGGGAATGATCGTCGAAGAAAGTCTTCGAGCGATGATTGGGCGGAAGCAGGTTGAACTCTCCGGAATGGCACGTTCGACAAGACGCCATTGGATCCCCCTGAAAGGGATGGCAGCCGAGGCATTCCGACATCGCAGGAAAATTTTTGGTGCCTCCAATGGCAATTTGGTCAATACCGTGATGGCATGAGAGACAGACGCTTTTGGTGGAATCGGGATCCGCTTGATCCCCCGATGGAGTCGGGCTGAGTTGCTCGAGAAAGCGGGGGCTGGTGAGGTGAGTTTTGTGGTCGAAGATGATCCCGGGGATCGGTTTGGCCAGCGACTTCAGGCGATCGACCGCGCCACAGATTTTACAGTCATCCGACTGGTCTGCACCATGACACCCGAAACAGGTTTCGGGTGACGGAAACATAGTGTCCGAATCGACATCCGTCTCGAGCGCTGCCTGATGGCAGTCGGTGCAGGTGAGTCCGACGTTATCGAGATGGAGTTTGTGGGAGAAGGACGGGGCGTGGGCGGCGCCGGGAGCCCACGCCAAGGTCGTCGCTATCAGAATGCTGACTACGGTCATTGCGCGATCTCACTGGAGGAGATGGTTGTATAGAGACCGGGAGATCCGCTAGCCTTCGTACCAGACCCGCCAGATCTTCCGTCCTCCGTCATCTGAGACCAGCAGGGAGCCGTCCGGCAGTTGCAGGACGCCGACCGGCCTGCCCCAGACTTCCTTCTCTGCCGGATTGATCAACCAGCCCACCAGGAAGTCCTCCGGGCCGGAGACGGGTCGCCCGTTCTGAAACGGGATGAAAGCCACCTTGTAGCCGGTTCGTTCCGCGCGGTTCCAGGATCCGTGGTAAGCGAGAAAAGCGCCGCCCCGGTAGTGCTCCGGAAACTGGTCCGCAGTGTAGAACTCGGTGTCGAGTACCGCCGAGTGTGAAGGAATCAGGACGTCCGGGTAACGGGTCTTTTGAACGAGGTCGGGGTGCTCGCCTTCTCTGCGTGGATCGGCGTGGGGGCCGGTGTACGCGAACGGCCAGCCGAAGAATTCACCTTCGTTGACGGTAGTGAAGTAATCGGGAACGAGACCGTCACCGAGAGCGTCCCGTTCCTGGACCGCAGCCCAGAGCTGATCCGTGCCCGGGTAGAAATCCAGGCCGATGACATTCCGCAGGCCCGCCGCGAAGATTTTGTGATTGGAGCCGTCCGGATCGTAGGTGTTGATTGCAGCCCGCCTCGGATCTTCGCCGGAGTCCACGTTCGACTGCGAGCCGATCGTGGCGTACAGGGTCTTGCCGTCAGGGCTGAAAACGATCGATCGGGTCCAGTGGCCGCGTTGGAAATCGGGCCAGGTAACAATCGTTTCCCCGTCACCCTCGACTTGCATGGTTCCCCGGTTGTAGTGCCATCGCTTGATCTCGGTGGTCCCGGCGACGTAAAGGTAGTCTTTCCAGAACGCGAGGCCGTACGGGCGATACATGCCCTCGACCAGGACGTGTCGCGAGTCTGCGGTTCCATCGCCGTCGGAATCCCGGAGCACGTAGACTTTCCCTTCATTGGAAGAATCGCTCAGCAGGATTTCTCCGCCTGGACCGAGGAGCATGAATCTCGGCCGGCTGAATCCATCCGCCCAGACTCCAACATTGAATCCGGAGGGTACGCTCAATTGCGCCCCGTCGGGTTGTGGAACGACGCGTGGGTTGTTGTTCGCTGACGGGGTTGCGTATGGTTCAGGCAACCGCGTGTTGTTGACCGGCACCTGGTGCCCGGCCTGTCCCAGCAGGATTGAGCCTGCAAGCAACAGAAACAGACCTCTGGATACGATTCTGATGACCATTTTCCCTCCGCTGGACGATTGACGCTGCTCGGAGCGAGGAGTGTGGAGCAGCTTTACGAATCAGGTAAATAAGAATAAACATGTTGCATTTAATGGTCAAGTCGTCCGAGGGATCAATCCCCTCCTGTTCGGATTGGTCTGCTACAATCTCAATCATCTTGCGCGTATGAAAATTGAGTCCCGGAAAGCATCACTGGTTCTTGTCCTGATTCTTCTATCTCTTCCGAGCGTCCTGTTCTCATCGAGCGGAAAGGATCGGGAGCGGTTTTCCCTTCTCGAGGTGGAACGGCTGTTTCCATCGAAGGGTTTTGAACGACAGATCGATTTTTGGACAAAGGTATTCACCCAGTACCGCGTGACCGAAATCGTCTTTCACGATCAAGATGATCCACGGCTGATTTACCGAATCGAGCACTTCGATCGGGGAATCGAAGGCGATTCACGTGAAGCCAAGCGCCAGCGCGAGGTCCTGAAGCGGCAGCTTCGCTCCCTCCAGGGAGCGTTCGATGAGGTCATTAGATCCGGGCCGGACGCCCCAGGACTGGGGGCCGAGGCGCGCAACTTGATCAAGGTCTTTCGGGAACTGGACTACCCGGTCACAACGAAATTGCTCCGCCAGAAACGGGAATCCATCCGCTACCAGCGAGGCGTCCGGGAGAAATTCAGGGAAAGCCTGATCCGCTCGGGGATGTACTTGCCGTGGATCGAAAAGACATTTGCCCGCTACGGCCTTCCGGTCGAATTGGCGATGATTCCCCACGTGGAGTCTTCTTTCGACTACAACGCCTACTCGCACGCCGGGGCGGCGGGAATCTGGCAGTTCACCCGAGGTACCGGCCGCGCGTATATGCAGATCACGAGCACGATAGATGAACGCCTGGACCCGATTCGGGCGACCGAGGCGGCGGCCCGGCTTTTGTCCGAGAACTATCAACTGCTCGGGAGTTGGCCACTGGCGATTACCAGCTACAACCACGGCCGCAACGGAATGCTTCGGGCCAAGCAACAGTATGGGGATGACCTGCTAACAATCGTGGGCAGGTACCAGTCGAAATACTTTGGCTTTGCCAGTCGAAACTTTTACACCGAGTTTCTTGCCGCCCTCTCCGTTGCCCGCAATTACCGCGACTATTTTGGGGAACTCGAGATTCTTCCTCCCCTCGAATTTGATTCGGTTCAGCTCCAGAAGGCCTACGATATCTCCTACTTTTCCAGCGTAGACGGCATCGACGACCAGATTCTGCGCGATCTCAACCCGCACCTGAAACGTATCCTGACCAGCCGCAGGAGAGTGATCCCTGCCGGTATCGAAGTGCGTGTTCCGCCCGGAACGGGAGCATCGGTTGAGAAGGTCCTGGCCTCTGCCCGGCCCACAGGAAGGGAAGTCCTGGTCGCTGCCGACGGTTCGGCACGTTACCGGGTCGAAGCGGGCGATTCCGTCGGGGCCATCTCAGCTGAGTTGAAAGTGCCTGCTGCCGAAATTTTGCGACTCAATCGACTGGACAACCCCAATCGAATTTACCCGGGTCAGGTCTTGCTCATCCGGCGCAAGTCAAATACTGCTGCGGTGACGGCGGCGAAGGCGGAGATTGAAGCTGCGGATCCTCCGGTTGCAGATGCCAAAGCCGCGAGTGCGATTGAGGCCCCGGTCGTTTACAGCGTGGCCAGCGGCGACAATCTTGCTCTGGTAGCGCGCCGGTTCGGGACGACAGTGGCGGCTCTGCAGGATGCCAACGGCCTCGCCAATCCCAACCTCATTCGGCCCGGGATGGAGCTCAAGATTGCCGGCGGTCAATCTTCTGCCGCGAAACCTTCTGCTCGACGGTATGTTGTTCGAGGGGGGGACACCCTGGCCCATATTGCGGCTCGTTTTGGAACGTCGGTCAATCAGATCCGCGAACGAAACGGGATCCGCAACCCCAACCAGATCCGGCCGGGCCAGGAACTGTTGATCCCCTGAGTGGGCTCAATTGGCGGGTGAGCGAACAAAGTTCGACGGGTCAGACTATTTCTTCCTGCTCCTCTTCGGCTGTCTTTCTTGTCTCGAAGCGAATTCGGGCACTGTCTGGATCAAAGTCGGCCTGCACTCGATCCCCGTTGCGAACCTCGCCCGACACGATGAGCCGGGCCAATGGATTTTCAACCTCCTTTTGAATCGCCCGCTTGAGCGGCCTGGCCCCAAAAGATGGGTCGTAGCCGACGCGGACCAGGTGGTCAACCGCCTGATCGGTCAGTTCCAGAAAGATCTTTCGGTCGCGCAACCGTTCCAGAAGTCCCCTGATCTGAATGTGAACGATCTCTTTCAGGTGCTCTCGCTCGAGCGAGTGGAAGACAATCACGTCATCGACCCGGTTAAGAAACTCGGGACGAAAATGGCGCCGAAGTTCCTCCAGAACCGTGGACTGCATCCGCTCGTAGTCTTGTCCCTCGAGGCCGCCCCGAAATTCCAGAATTTGGCGGCTTCCGATGTTCGACGTCATGATCAGGATCGTATTCTTGAAGTCAACGGTGCGTCCCTGGCCGTCGGTGAGGCGGCCATCATCGAGGATCTGCAGCATGGCGTTGAAGACATCGAAATGGGCCTTTTCGATCTCGTCGAAGAGAACTACCGAATATGGCCTCCGGCGGACCGCCTCCGTCAGTTGCCCTCCCTCCTCGTAACCGACATATCCAGGAGGCGCGCCAATGAGGCGGGCAACCGTGTGTTTCTCCTGATACTCGGACATGTCAATCCGGATCAGGGTGTGCTCGTCGTTGAACAGGAATTCGGCCAGGGCCCGCGCCAGTTCGGTCTTGCCGACTCCCGTGGGACCGAGGAAAATGAAGCTGCCCACCGGCCGGTTGGGATCCTTCAGCCCGGAACGGGCCCGGACCACTGACTCGGCTACGGCGCTGACCGCTTCGTCCTGGCCGACGACCCGCTGGTGAAGTGCTTCATCGAGGTGAAGTAGTTTCTCCACCTCTCCCTCGAGCAGCCGGGAAACGGGGATCCCGGTCCATCGACTGACGATGCCCGCGACATCCTCTTCATCCACCTCCTCGCGGAGGAGAGACTTCTGCTGGGTTTCCTGGATGTGTGTCTCGCGCTCTTTAAGTCGCTGCTCGAGAGTTGCCAACCGCCCATAACGCAGTTCGGCAACCCGGTTGAGATCGTATTCTCGTTCCGCCTTCTCAATCTCTATGCGGGTCTGCTCCATTTCTTCTCTGAGTGCCCGGAGTTCCTGGACAGCGTTCTTCTCGGCCATCCACTGGGCTTTCAACTCGTCGGCCTGGGAACGAGTCTCGGCGAGTTCCGCCTCGAGGAGGGCCAGGCGGTCGCGGGACGACGAATCTTTCTCCCGTTTCAGCGCCTGCCGTTCGATTTCAAGTTGCATCACCCGCCGTTCGAGTTCGTCCACCTGGGTCGGCATCGAATCAATTTCGGTCCTGAGTTTGGCGGCTGCCTCGTCAACCAGGTCAATCGCCTTGTCGGGCAGGAAGCGATCCGCAATATAACGATTCGAAAGAATCGCGGCGGCCACCAGAGCTGAGTCCTTGATTCTCACGCCGTGATGGACCTCGTAGCGCTCCTTTAAACCGCGGAGGATGGAGATCGTGTCCTCCACACTGGGTTGATTGACGAGAACGGTCTGGAACCGACGTTCCAGAGCCTTGTCCTTTTCAATGTATTTCCGGTACTCGTCGATGGTTGTCGCCCCGATGCAGTGAAGTTCTCCCCGCGCCAGCATCGGCTTGAGCAGGTTCCCGGCATCCATAGACCCTTCGGCCTTGCCGGCTCCGACCACGGTGTGAAGTTCGTCAATAAAAAGGATGATCTCACCTTCTGCGGACTGAACTTCCTTGAGTACCGCCTTGAGTCGCTCTTCGAACTCTCCGCGGTACTTGGCACCTGCGATGAGCGAGCCCATGTCGAGCGAGACGACCCTCTTGTTTTTCAAACCCTCCGGCACGTCTCCCCGGACGATGCGTTGTGCCAGTCCTTCGACGATGGCGGTCTTTCCGACGCCGGGATCGCCGATGAGGACCGGGTTGTTCTTGGTGCGCCGCGACAACACCTGGATAATGCGACGAATTTCATCGTCACGCCCGATGACGGGATCCAGTTTCCCCGTCGATGCCTCCTGGGTCAGGTCCCTGCCGTACTTCTCGAGTGCTTCGTAGGTCGCCTCGGGGTTCTCGCTGGTGACGCGCTGATTGCCACGGATCTCCTGGAGCGCCTGCATCAGTAGTTCCCGGGTCAGCCCGAACTCCCGGAAGAGATTGCCGACCTCGCCCCGGTCGACTGCCATGGCCAGAAGCAGGTGCTCAACGGAGACGTAATCGTCCCGAAGCTTTTTGGCTTCCTGTTCGGCGGAGTCGACGAGCCGGCCCAGGGCGGAAGAAAGATAGATCTGTCCGGGTTCTGACCCACTCAGCCGGGCCTTGGCCTGGATGGCGGCCTGCAATCGCTCTCCGAAAATGACTGGGTCAACGTGGGTACGGCGGAGGATAGAACCCGCGAGCCCGCCGTCCTGCTGCAAGAGGGCCATCAGGAGGTGCACCGCGTCGATCTCGGTGTGGTGCTCCTCTGTTGCTATGCTATTTGCCGAGTTCAGGGCCTCACGGACCTTCTCGGTCATTCGGTTCATATTCATTGTCTTGCTATAAGATCGCCCGAGCCCCGGATCAAGGCCGGCCGGGAGTCGACATGAAATTGGATCCGGTTGCGCTCAACCTCTCGGACCTTACGCCGGGTTGTCTCGGAGTGACCTTCACGATTCCTGAAGGCTTTCTTCTCCCACGTATAATGTGCACGTGTCCAATCCGCCGGAGATGGAGTATTCAGGGGTTGCCTACGGGAGGGCACTGGCGAACTCGGGGAGCTTTGAGTTGGTTTCCAGGTTCTCTCCGAGTGAAGATCAGAGCCAGGCCATCGCTCGCCTCCGTGAGGGTGTCGAAGCTGGATGCCGTGATCAGACTCTGCTGGGAGTCACCGGTTCCGGAAAGACCTTCACGATGGCCCGCCTGATTGCCGAACTGAATCGCCCGACCATGGTCTTGAGCCACAATAAGACGCTGGCCGCGCAACTCTACCAGGAGTTCCGGAACTTCTTCCCCAAGAACGCCGTGGAGTACTTTGTCAGCTACTACGACTACTACCAGCCCGAGGCTTACATCGCGTCCACCGATACTTATATCGAGAAGGAATCGACGATCAATGACGAGATCGACAAAATGCGCCATTCGGCGACCCGATCCCTGTTCGAGCGTCGTGACTGCATCATTGTCTGCAGCGTGAGCTGCATCTACGGGCTGGGTTCCCCGGAGGCCTACTACGGAATGCTCCTGATGCTGGAGCGGGGCCAATCGATCTCGCGCAGGGACATTCTCCGGCGCCTGGTCGAACTGCAGTATCAGCGCAACGAGTTTGATCTGGTTCGTGGATCTTTCCGGGTGCGTGGTGACGTGATCGAACTTGTTCCTTCCTACGAGGACTGCGGGATTCGGATCGAGCTCTTCGGCAACGAGATAGAAGACCTCTGCCAATTCGACCCGCTCACTGGAGAGATTCTCAGGCAGCACGAACGGGTTCCGATCTATCCCAGAACCCACTACGTTGTTCCCAAGGAACGCTGGCAGGCCGCGGTCGAGAGTATCAAGGAAGAACTGGCCGAGTTCCGGACGGGCCTCGAACGGGAGGGCCGGGTGATCGAAGCCGAACGGATTCACCAGCGCACGATGTTCGACGTGGAAATGCTCAAGTCACTGGGTTACTGCCGGGGGATTGAGAACTATTCAAGGCACTTGACCGGACGTCTTCCCGGTGCGCCTCCTCCAACCCTGATGGACTACCTTCCCGAGGAATCCCTGCTGGTGGTTGACGAGAGCCATGTCACGGTCCCGCAGGTTCGTGGAATGTACCAAGGCGACCGGTCCCGCAAGTCGAATCTCGTTCGATATGGCTTCCGCCTTCCCTCGGCTCTCGACAACCGTCCCCTCAACTTTGCCGAATTTGAGGAGCGGCGACCTCAGACCATTTATGTTTCAGCAACGCCGGGTCCCTACGAGATGCAGGCCTGCCCGGGACAGGTCGTGGAGCAGATCATCCGGCCGACCGGACTGATGGATCCCGAAATCGATGTGAGGCCGGTTGCCGGCCAGATTGACGACCTCCTGGAGGAAATCAGGCGTCGGACAAGCGTTGGTGAGAGGGTCCTGGTCGCTACCTTGACGAAGCGGATGGCGGAGGAGTTGACTGAGTACTACACCGAAGTCGGTGTCTCGGTCCGCTATCTTCACTCCGAAATCGATACTCTCGAGCGGGTGCGCATCCTGCGAGATCTGCGGCTGGGACGGTTCGATGTCCTGGTCGGCGTCAACCTGCTCAGAGAAGGTCTCGACCTCCCGGAGGTGTCGCTGGTGGCGATCCTTGACGCGGACAAGGAAGGTTATCTGCGCAGTGACACCGCCCTTATCCAGACCGCCGGCCGGGCGGCCCGGAACGTGAACGGAAAGGTGATCTTCTACGCCGACAAAATCACCGGATCGATGAAGCGGGCCATCGACGAAACGGAACGGCGCCGGGAGATCCAGGGGCGATTCAACGAAGAGCACGGAATCACTCCAACGACGATCATTAAGCCGGTCGATTCTGCTCTGCTCCAGATGGCTCAGTTGGACTATTACGAGATCTCCGAGGTTGCCGAGGAAGTGACTCGGTATGAATCAATGGCCGATCTCGAGCAGGAGATCGAAAATCTTCGGCAGAAGATGAAAGAAGCAGCGGAAAAGTTCGAGTTCGAGAAGGCGGCCGCCTACCGGGATCAGGTCAGGAAGCTGCAGGAACTCGAACTCGATTTTGGAGGAGGAGTTCATGAGAGTTGAGCCGGTCCGCCGCCTGGAGGGCGTTGTTGCCATCCCCGGGGATAAGTCGATTTCCCACCGTTTTGCGATTCTCGGGGCCATGGCAGAAGGTTGCACGAACATTACCAATTTCTCAAGCAGTGCCGACTGTTCGTCCACACTGGGCTGCATCGGTCGGTTGGGGGTTTCGGTAGAACGGGACGGGTCGGAGGTTTCCATCACGAGCCATGGCTGGTCGCAATGGACAGAGCCCCGAGAGTTGCTGGATGCGGGCAACAGCGGCACAACCGTTCGGCTGTTGTCCGGTACGCTTGCGGGTCGGGCGATGCGGTCGACGATTTCCGGAGATGAGTCGTTGAACCGCCGCCCGATGGGACGCATCATCCGGCCACTGACTGCAATGGGGGCCGAAATCCAGGCCCGCGAAGGCGAGTTTCCCCCGTTGATCATCAACGGTCGGGAACTGACCCCTTTGCGCTACGAATTGCCGGTAGCCAGTGCCCAGGTAAAATCGTGCGTTCTCCTGGCTGGCCTGACCGCAACCGGTGTAACGACAGTCGTCGAGCCGGTTCAAACCCGGGACCACACGGAAAGGGCGTTGCCGGCTTTCGGCATTCCCGTTTCCATAGCAGGTATGGAGATCTCTGTGGAGGGACCCGCGCGACTGACACCTGCCACGGTCCAGGTCCCCGGTGATCTCTCTTCGGCCGTTTTTTTCGTGGTGGCGGCGCTCCTTCTGTCTCGTTCGGAATTGCGTCTTTCAGCGGTTGGAGTCAATCCGTCTCGGGCGGGACTGCTGGGGCTGCTCGAGGAAGGCGGGGCGGCCATTGAGCGAACTGGCGAACGGCTGGTCGGGATGGAACCGGTATGCGACCTGACGGTCAGATCCGACTCCGCTTTCCTGGGAGCGTTCCCCAGCCGGCTCGGGGGAGCAATCATTCCGAACGTGATCGACGAGATTCCGATTCTGTCGGTTCTCGGGACCCGGATTCCGGGTGGCTTGACGGTTGCGGACGCTGGAGAGTTGAGGAAAAAGGAGTCGGACCGGATTCAAGCCCTCGTGACCAACCTGCGATCGGTTGGCGTTGCCGCAGAGGAGGCTCCCGACGGCCTTTTTGTTCCGTATACCCCCCGGATTTCAGGCGGATCGGTCCGCACGTATGGCGATCACCGGATCGCAATGGCCTTTGCGGTCCTCGGCCTGATGGCTGAGAACGGAGTCGAGATCGATGATCCTGGCTGCGCGGCGGTCTCCTTTCCCGGTTTCTTCGACTCCATCCAAAGTGTCGCTTCTCGCTAGACCTGCACTGAGACAGCTTGGGCCCCGTATTTTGGAGTGCCGGCGCTTTTGGCATGTGCGAACTGAATGTTGTTGCTATTCTTACTCCGGCGCCGGTTGGAAGAGGAGTCGATCATGAATCGAAGAGAATTTGTCAGAACTTCAGGGCTTGCGGCTGCGGTTGTTTCAGGGCAGAGGGTGATGGCTCTTCCCGCTAAGCGGCAAGCCGCGGTGATTTCAAGTGCGAACGGGCTCAGAGCGACCGCGAAGGCAATGGAACTCATCCAGAAAGGTGGAGACACGCTGGACGCGGTCGTGGCTGGCGTGAATATCGTTGAGGAAGATCCGGAAGATCGTAGTGTCGGCTACGGGGGCTTACCCAACGAAGAAGGGGTTGTCCAGCTTGATTCGTCGGTAATGCACGGCCCCACTCGGGGGGCAGGTGCGGTAGCCGCCCTGGAAGGGATTAAGACCCCCTCGCGGGTTGCCAAGCTGGTCATGGAGCGGACGGATCATGTTCTCCTGGTAGGAGAGGGCGCACTGAAGTTCGCATTGGCGATGGGTTTCAAAAATGAGAACTTGCTCACAGAAGAGTCACGGGAGATTTGGTTAAAGTGGAAACGGGAACTGAATCCGGATGATAACTGGATTGACCCGTCGGACCGGTTGCCGCGATCGGCTACCTCGGCGGAGCGCGAGGTGTTTCAAGAGATCATGTGGACCCACGGGACGATTAACTGCAACGCGATCAATGAGGCGGGAGACATCTCGGGCGTAACCACGACCAGTGGTCTTTCCTACAAACTCCCCGGGAGGGTCGGTGACTCCCCCATCATTGGTGCGGGCCTCTACGTCGACAACGAGGTCGGAGCCTGTGGCAGCACGGGGCGCGGAGAGGCCAATATCAAGACTTGCGCGAGTTTTATGGTGGTCGAGTTCATGAGACAGGGATATTCTCCCGAAGAAGCCGGACTGAAAGTTCTCCAGCGGATCGCTGAAAACACAGTGGAGCCTTACCTTCAGGATTCAAAGGGAAGGCCCCGTTTTCACCTTCTCTTCTATGCATTGAATAACAAGGGCGAATTTGCCGGAGTCTCCATGTACGAAGGAAGAAAGTACGCTGCGCACGATGGCAAGGAGAACACCTTGCACGACGCTGCATACTTGTTCAAGGGGTACGAAGGAGAATACTGAGGCAAGCCACGCTCGAGCGAGAATCCGAGATAGGCGGTGCATGATGCTGGGAAATAACCGGGGCGAGAGCAAATTCGGTTGCGTTGTCGTCACCCTTGTGTTGGCAGTCTCACTCTTCCTCACCTACAAGATTGGTCCCGTTTACTTCGACAAGGTGAATTTTGAGGATGAGGTCATCCGGATCGTCAATCGGGCCGGGGCGGAAAACTGGAAGGATCGGACCATTCGTGAACAGATCATGTCGACAGCCCGCACCTTGGGTTTCGAAATGTCGCGCGAGAAAATCAAGGTCGACCGGTTGGGCCGCTTTCAATCGGCGTCCCGCCTCAAGGTGACGATCACATTTGGACGGTTGGTAGAATTCCCCGGATACCAGCACTTCTTCCAATTCGAATCCGAGTTTACCGCCTTAATCGGAAGACTTTAGAGGAGGGCCTCAGTGGCGAAAGTAATCGTAACCGGGGGAGCGGGCTACATTGGCAGCCATGCCCTCCTCGACCTGGCCGGAGCCGGACTGACGCCGGTCACCGTCGACAACCTGAGTGAAGGACACCCGGAAGCGGTGCTGGCCGGCGAACTGGAACGGGGAGACCTGGCTGACGGGGCCTTTCTTGACGCAGTGTTCGAGAAACATCGCCCGGTGGCGGTGATGCATTTTGCCAGTCGTTGTTATGTTGGGGAGTCGGTGCGGAACCCGCGGCGCTACTATGAGGAAAACGTCGGAAACGCACTGACCCTCTTTCGCGTCATGCTTCGCCAGGATGTCAAGCGATTCATTCTCTCCTCAACGTGTGCGACCTATGGCGAACCGGTGCGCGTTCCCATCGATGAAGATCATCCCCAAGACCCGGTTAACCCTTACGGGGACTCCAAGTACTTCATTGAGCGCATCCTTCGGCAATACGACAGGGCTTACGGAATGAGGTTCGTTGCCTTGCGCTACTTCAACGCAGCCGGTGCCGACCCGCAGGGCCGTATCGGCGAGGCACATGACCCGGAGACCCACCTGATCCCTCTGGTTCTGCAGGTCGCGATGGGCCGGATTCCCAATATCGAGGTTTTCGGCGACGACTACGCCACTCCCGACGGAACCTGTATCCGGGACTACATCCATGTGACCGATCTCGCCCGGGCCCACACCCGCGCCCTGCAATGGTTGGTCGAGGGAAACCCGAGTCGGGCGTTCAACCTGGGAACCGGGAACGGGTACAGTGTACGGGCCCTGATTGATACGGCACGTCGGTTGACGGGACGGGAAATCCCTGAGGTGGTCAGTGGGCGACGTGTCGGCGATCCGCCGCAGTTGGTTGCCGATCCGGCCCGGGCTTTTCGTGAACTGGGTTGGAAAGCGGAAATATCCAGTCTCGAAGAAGTTCTTGCATCGGCCTGGAAATGGGAATGTAACAGGAGGTACTGAGTTGCTACAGCGAGTTTTGGTCACTGGGGGAGCTGGTTTCATCGGGAGCCATCTGTGTGAGTCGCTTCTGCAGGACGGTTGGGAAGTCATCTGTCTTGACAATCTCTTCTCGAGTCGGAAAGAGAATGTCTACCCGTTTCTCGACAACCGGGCGTTCGAATTTGTCCGCCACGACATCATTCGGCCTGTTTACGCGGAGGTCGACCGGATTTTCAACCTGGCTTGCCCGGCGTCACCGGTCCATTACCAGTACAACCCTGTCAAAACGGTGAAGACCAACGTGCAGGGAACCCTGAACATGCTCGGCCTGGCTAAACGGCTGCGGGCGCGAATTCTCCAGGCCAGTACCTCCGAAGTTTACGGTGATCCCGAGGTTCACCCTCAGCGCGAGGAATACTGGGGGTCCGTTAACCCCATCGGGCCGCGAAGCTGTTACGACGAGGGGAAACGGGTTGCCGAAACCTTGATGATGGACTACCACCGCCAGAACGGTGTCCAAGTCAGAATCGCCCGCATCTTCAACACCTATGGTCCCCGGATGTCGGTTCGAGACGGACGGGTGGTGAGCAACCTGATCGTTCAGGCGCTACAGGGGAAGCCACTGACGATCTACGGTGACGGTTCGCAGACGCGGTCCTTCTGTTACGTGTCTGATCTGATCCGGGGCCTGCGTCTCCTGATGGGCTGGGATGGGGGAACCGGCCCGATCAACCTGGGGAATCCCGAGGAAATTACTATCCTTCGGCTTGCGGAAATGGTCAACGAGTTGACCTGTAGCAAGGGAGGGATCCAGTTCCACCCGCTTCCCACCGACGATCCGATCCGCCGGCGCCCCGAGATCGCGAAGGCCCGGGAGTACCTTGGATGGATGCCTGAGGTCCCCCTCCGCAAGGGCCTCGAGCAGACGGTCGCCTATTTTGATGA
Source organism: uncultured Acidobacteriota bacterium (assembly GCA_963777605.1). Taxonomy (GTDB): domain Bacteria; phylum Acidobacteriota; class UBA6911; order RPQK01; family JAPXNP01; genus CAVZRV01. Next base: position 37,864 of record CAVZRV010000007.1, on the reverse strand, counting down.
TTACCTGGCCAGGGACGGGGGCTCAAGCTCTCTTTCCAGTTGACCCGATTCGGGAAGTGCCATGGGCAGCGAAGAGAAGAACAACTACCGGCGATTGGCTCTCTATTCGAGCCTGATCTTCGTGTTGCCGATTACGCTGATTGGAGGGGTCTATTTCGGACTCCAGGTAGATGCTTACTTCGGCACTGCCCCCTGGTTGATGCTCACGGGATTCGCGCTGGGTGTGATCGGTGCATTTTATGAACTGGTCCGGATACTCGGTTTGAAGTGAGGGGAAGTGTGGAATTGAAAGAAGGTTCCCCGACCTGGGCCGGGCTGTTCCGGCCAGGAGTTGAAGGCCTCTTCAAGCGTGCCGTTGTTCTGCTCGTGTTGTTCGTGCTCGGAGGGTTGATCCTATGGGGGTGGCCGATGGCCCTTTCGATCGCTCTGGGCGGGCTCGTTGCCCTGGCCAATTTCCACTGGATGAAACTGGCAATAGACCGGGCACTGCTCGGGCGATCGGATCAAAGCGCCACCGTTCTGGCGGCGGGCTTCGTAGGCCGACTTTTGTTGATCTTAGGTGTTGTGTTTGCTATGATCCAACTTCCTTTTTTGAGCCTGTTCGGGGCCCTTGGAGGACTGGCGATTTTCGTCGCTGCCGGACTAATTGAAGCGGTTTTGTTGCTGGGGTACAGGCAGTTCTGAGAGCGACCGAGTCATGGAACATCACGAGTTCTTCATCTCCACTTTATTCAATCAACTCATTGCCAATCCGATCGCGGGGTTGTTCGGGTACCACGTCGAGCATGACGTGCTCCCCCCACACCTGGTGATGATCATTGTCGTGTCACTTGGGCTTATCCTGATCTCGCTGATCATGCGCCGTCGGTTGAGTGTGACCGAACCGGGCGGGTTTCAGCAGTTTCTTGAGCTTTGGGCTGAGGGCTTGCTGGGTCTCGCGCGGGATATCATCGGAGGGCCAGCGCTGCGTTTCTTCCCTCTGCTCGGTTCACTCTTTCTGTTTATTCTGGCGGGGAATCTGATCGGGATGTTTCCCGGGTTCATGTCGCCCACGAGCAACATTAACGTGACGGCGGGTTGCGCGGTCATCGTCTTTATTTACTACAACTACGTAGGTTTCCGGACTCACGGTCTAGTCAAGTATCTGGCCCACTTTGCGGGCCCGTCGATGGTCATTGCCCCGTTGCTCTTCGTGATCGAGGTTATCAGTCACTTCGCGCGACCGTTTTCGTTGGCGGTCCGCTTATTTGGGAATATCTTCGCGGAGGAGTTGATCATCGGAACGCTGAACTCCATGTTCCCCTTCCTCCTGAGCCTGCCGGTGATGGCTCTGGCTCTGTTTGCAAGCACTATTCAAGCGTTCATCTTTATCGTCCTCGCCATGGTTTACCTTGGAGGAGCCCTCGAGCACAGTGACGAACATGAGGGGCATTCTTTTCCAGAGACCGAAGGATGAAGGATCCGAAACATTCAAGGAGTATTCGAATGAGAAAGTACGCACTACTTGCTGTCGGTCTCTTAATCGTTAGCTTGCTGGCGATGCCGGTTTATGCCCAGAGCGGCGCTGAGAGCGGCGGCGGCATGCAGGCGCACTGGCTCGCCATTGCGATGGCGATTGCGGCAGCGGGCTGCGGGATTGGCCAGAGCCGGGCGGTAGCGGGCGGATGTGAAGGTGTTTCCCGGAATCCAGGTGCCGTGGACACGATTCGACTGTTTATCATCCTTGGCCTCGCCTTCATCGAGTTCCTTGCCCTTCTGACGTTCGTGGTCGTTGTAATCCTCATCTACGCATAGCCTCGGATTGAGCGTCTGGCCGGGTGGTCTACAGTATTGCCCGGCCCGTTTCCGACCCGGGTTTTGCGAAGGCGGCGCCAGCTTGTCCCCTGGCCTTGACTTGTCGGGTGTCCTCCTTCCAAGTGGCGCGGGAATCCTGCTAGAATGGCTTCACGTTCTAGAATAGAGGTTGCGAATTCCTATTTCGGGTCACACTGGATCAACGTAAGGACTATACAATGAGGCTTCCGCACGCCAAATTCTTTATCGCCGGCGCCCTGATCGTTGGGGGTATATGCTTCCTGATGTTCAGCGGTATCAACGATTCAATGGTCTACTACTACACCCTCGGCGAATTGCAGACCGAAAGCGTCCGTCTCTCCGGCCAGGGTGTCCGCGTCAGCGGTTACGTTAAGCCAGGTTCCATCGACCGGGACGAAAATGGCTCAAGGGTCCAGTTCCTCGTCTACGAGCGAAGTAGTAAACGCACGATGCCTGTTGTGTATGAAGGGATCATCCCCGACACTTTCAAGGATGAGGCGGAGGTTGTGGTCGAGGGAATCTATTCAGCCGACTCACCTGCCTTTCGGGCCAATACCCTTCTTGCCAAATGCCCGTCGAAGTACGAAGCCATGGGGAACGAGCATCCTGGCGACGCTCCAGCGGAATAAAGAAGGGAACCTTTCGAATCAATGATTCAACTTGGTCATTACGCACTTCTCGCGTCGCTGGTGTTCTGTGCGTATGGAATGGTAGTGGCGCTCGTGGGAGGATACCGGAGGAACAATGCGCTCATCAGGAGTGCAGAGAACACCGTACTTGCCAACTTCGGCCTGTTGGTGATCGCTTCGATCAGTCTCTGGTACCTCTTTCTAACTGACAACTTTCTGGTTCAGTACGTTGCCAATTACAGTGCGGCAGCGATGCCTGCCGCTTTCAAATTCACGGCGTTCTGGGGCGGTCAGAAAGGAAGCCTGCTGCTTTGGGCTTTGATCCTCGGCCTGTTTGCGGCAGCCGCGGTGATCCAGAACCGCCACAAGAACCGCGCCCTGATGCCATACGTGGCTTTCTGCCTGCTTGGCATCATGTTCTTTTTTGCGCTCCTGTTGAATTTCGCCACCCACCCGTTTGAGATGCTGGCGCAGCGACCCGCGGATGGACAGGGGCTGAATCCCCTGCTGCAGAACTGGTACATGATCATCCATCCCCCGACGCTTTTTCTCGGCTACGTGGGGTTGGCGATTCCATTTGCGTTCTCGATCGCAGCCCTCATGAGCGGGAAGACGGACACGAGCTGGATCCGTACGACCCGGAAATGGACGATTCTGAGTTGGGTGTTCCTGACCCTGGGATTTACCCTCGGCGGACGCTGGGCTTATGAAGAGCTCGGTTGGGGTGGTTACTGGGCCTGGGATCCGGTTGAAAACGCATCCTTCATGCCATGGCTGGTTGCCACAGCATTTCTGCATTCGATTATGATCACCGAAAAGAAAGGGATGCTGAAGCTGTGGAATTTCATCCTGATCATCCTGGCCTTTGAGCTGTCGATTTTCGGGACCTTCATCACCAGAAGCGGGGTGATCTCCTCGGTCCACTCGTTCGCCCTTTCCAATTTGGGTCCGTTTTTTGTCGGTTTTCTGGCGATCAGCTGTACGTTTTCGCTCTTCTGGGTTTTCTATCGCCAGAACGAGCTCCGTAGTGAGCTGCGGATGCGGTCTTTTCTCTCTCGGGAAGCCAGCTTCCTGCTCAATAACTGGCTTCTGATATCGATCTGCTTTGCGGTCTTCTGGGGCACGGTTTTCCCGATACTCTCGGAAGCGATCAAGGGGGAGAAGATCTCCGTCGCTGCGCCTTTCTTCAACCAGGTCAACTGGCCGCTGGGTCTGGCGCTCCTGATCCTGACCGGGATCTGTCCCCTGATTGCCTGGAGAAAGGCCACCTGGAAGAATTTTCGCCGGAATTTCCTCTATCCTTTGGCAACAGGGCTGGTCTTTGGGGTGGCCTTGGTCGCACTGGGGATGCGAAACTGGATTGCGCTGGCTTTCTTCTCGGCCGCGGCGTTCGTGACCTACACGATCGCCCTTGAGTTTTTCAAGGGAGCGCGGGCCCGGCAGAGCATCCGTCCTTCGAGTTTTGTGGGTGCTCTGAAGGACCTGACTTTGATGAACAAGCGGCGCTACGGTGGATTTATTATCCACGGCGGGACGGTGCTCGTCTTCGTCGGCATCATCGCCAGTTCATTATTCAGTGTGGATCAGACTTATACGGTCCGCCAGGGCCAGAAATTCCAGTTGGAGGACTACACCCTGGAATTCAGGGGACTTTCGCAGCGAAGGGACCCGGAGAAGGATGTGGTCTTTGCCAAAGTTGGAGTCTTCAAGGGGGACAAGGAGATTGACGAGCTCTACCCCCAGAAGCATTTCCACCACAAGAGCGAGCAACCGGCAACGGAAGTTGCGATCCGGTCACGGTTCCTGGAGGATCTCTATGTCGTGCTGTCGGGCTGGGATGATGCGGGCAACGTGACTTTTCACGTCTTTATCAATCCCCTTGTCGAGCTGATCTGGATGGGAATCGGGATAATGGCGATGGGCGGTGTTTTTGTCCTCTTCCCGGACAAGAAGACCGCGTCTGCCAAGGTGATCGCCCAGAAGGACGAGCGTGTGCGCCACGAGGCGGCATGACCCGGAAAGGCCGTGGAGTTGACTGAGTAATGGAACTGATGCTTATCCCTGTAATGCTCATCGGGCTGGTCCTATTCGTGGCCTGGCCTCTGATGAAAGAGGACGATGGCGAGCCGATGGCCGTGGAGGAAATGACGGAACTGGATCGGGCCCTCGAGGTGAAAGAGAGTGCCTTCGCGAACCTGAAGGACATCGAGATGGACTTTCGCATGGGAAAGCTCTCAGAGGACGACTACGAGCGGCTTAAAGAGGACTGGGAGGCTCATGCGGTCGAGGCTATGAGAAAGGTCGAGGCCCTTGAACAGAAGCCCAAACGCAAGAACTCCTGAAGGAACCGACCAGGTGCCGTCTTCCACGGAGCCGCTGGTCGCCATCCAGCAACTCACCAAGAGATTCGGTTCAGTTACGGCTGTCTGGAAAGTAGATTTGCAGATCCAGGCAGGTGATTTCTGGGTCGTCCTCGGCCCCAACGGAGCCGGAAAGTCCACTCTGTTGCGGATGATAGCCCAGTTAACGCGGCCTTCGGAGGGCTCGATCAAGTTTGGGGGAGAGGAAGGCAGTCGTGACCGGGTCGGCTACGTTTCCCACCAGAGTCTTCTCTATGGCGATCTGACCGGGTTGGAGAACCTGGTGTTTTTTGCCCGCCTGTATCAGCACCCGGAGCCCGAGGGGCGGGCCCGGACACTATTGGAGCAGATGCATCTGGATCACGCTCTCAACCGCTCCGTGCGTGGATACTCGAGCGGCATGAAACAGCGGCTGACCCTGGCGCGAGCTCTTCTCCACGAACCTCAACTGCTGATCCTCGACGAGCCGTACGCGGGCCTCGATCAGCATGGAAGTCGCCTCCTCACCGAAGTCCTGTTGCAGTTGAGAGAGCAGGGACGTACGGTCCTTATGATCACTCACAACCTGGTCGAGGGATTGGCACTTTCGAGCCACGTCATGATCATGAACCGGGGGCAGTCTGTCTTCCGGGCCGCCCGCAGCGACATTGATGCGGCGACATTCGAGAGCCTTTACTTTCAGACTGTTGACGGATGATGTACCTGCAGGTGTGGTTTTGATGAAGAGTTGGCGACTGGTCTGGACCCTGACCTCCAAAGATCTGCGGATCGAATACCGTTCCCGGCAGGCTTTTCTGACGACGGTCTTTTTCGCACTTCTCATACTGATCATCTTCAACTTTGCGTTCGATCCCGGAGACCAGGCGATCAAGGCTGCCGCCCCCGGGATCCTTTGGGTTTCACTCCTTTTCCCCGGGGTGATTCAGCTCAACCGCTCGTTCCAGTGTGAGCGCGAGGACGGAACTCTCTACGGCCTGATCTTGTCGCCGGTTGATCGGGGCTTGCTCTTCCTGGGAAAGTTTTTTGCCAACTCGATCCTGCTCTTTCTGATCGATCTGATGATCCTGGGCGCCTTTCTGATCTTCTACAACCTGGAACTCTCGTCGCGACTCTTCTGGCTGGTCCTTCTCCTGCTTCTGGTCGGGATCGTCTTCTCGTCCGTCGGCACTCTGTTTGCCGCCATGGTGAGCAGCCTCCGCACACGTGACGTGCTGCTGCCGATTCTGCTGTTCCCGATTCTGGTTCCGGTTGTCATTGCCGCAGTAAACGCAACCCGGGAACTGTTGAGTTCGGGCGAACTGCAGTTCTTCTACCACTGGCTTCGACTGCTCGCCGTCACCGACGTGATCTTTTTAGCGGGAGCGTATATCGTGTTTGAATTCGTCCTGGAAGACTGATCGATGAGGATATCGGCCTGGCGGGATCGAATGGTTATAATCTGGTGCAGCCTATGATGAATTCCGAAGCCCAACTCAGAACCGCGGCGAAGTGGTTGAAAATCGCGAACTGGATGGAGTACGCGCTTTACCCGTTGATCCTCCTGGCCCTCTACGGGAGCTTCGTCTATGCCCCCACCGAGCGGGTAATGGGGGATGTTCAGCGAATCTTCTACTTTCACGTGGGGGCGGCGTTCAATGCCTTTTTTGCCTTTTTTCTGGTTTTTGTGGCCGGCGTCGTCTACCTCTGGAAAGGGAACGTGATCTGGGATCAGTTGGCCGCCGCGTCGGTGGAAGTTGGTGTCGTCTACACCACAATCGTTCTGACGACCGGGCCGATCTGGGCGAAACCAATATGGAATACCTGGTTTCCCTGGGGGGATCCGCGGGTCATGACAACACTCGTCCTGTGGCTCATCTATATTGCCTATCTGATTTTGAGATCCAGTCTTCCTGAGGGGGAGAAAAAGTACAAATTCTGTGCCGTGTTCGGAATTATCGGATTCATCGATGTGCCGATCGTCTGGATGTCAATTCGTTGGTGGCGGACGATTCATCCTGTTGTGATCACGGCCAGCGGGATGAATCTTGACCCGAAAATGCAACAGACACTCATGATCTCGATTCTGGCCTGCTTCTTCGCCCTGATGGTCCTCATTCTCTTGCGGGCGTCCATGAGACTGCATGCGCTGGTCGGAGAGCGACTGGGCCAGGAGCAACTCGATCGAAGGAGGGTTGTACCGTGAATTGGTATCTGTTCGTTGGCTATGCGATTTTCTGGACCCTGATCTTCGCGTACATTGTCTACCTCCATCGAGCGCAGGCGGGATTGGCCAGAGACCTCGAGGAGCTGCAACGCTCTCTGAAATCCTCATATGATGCGTGACAGGACACTAGCCGGGCCCCTGCGTTTGAAACGAGACAGAATGTCGAACTTCTGATTGACTATAATCGGGCCATGGGCAGAACGCTGATTGCTTTCGCCGTCCTCCTCCCGTTTTTCGTCACCTTCCCGGGAGTGGTGGCGCGGGCAGAATCCGAAGCTCGGTACGTTACCTTCACTGTCAAAGACCGAAATAGCATCTACGTTCGGGACCTTTCCCGAGATGAAGTTGAAATAAAGCTCGACGGCAAGCCGGTCGATGTTCGTTTTCTGGCGGGAAAGGAGATCCCGACCGCTTTCCTTGTATTACTCGAGAACAGTCCCAGGACTGCGAAGTTCCCTGTCAGTATGCCCCAGTGGGGGGAAGTCAACCCGGTCGACGTTTTTCGGTATCACTTGCAGTATGACTTCTTCCCGCTGCTCACAACAGAAGGAGCGGTCTGTTTGGGAGAGTTTTACGAAGAGATCAAGTTTCTTCAGGACTTCACCGATCAGGAGGGACTCCTGGTCAATGCGCTTCTGAACATGGAGCCGGAGTTCTCCGGAATCGTCCTCAACAATATTGAAGTCGGGAGAGTGCTCGGGCGGGCAGTAGACATCCTGAAAGCGCGCCCCGATAAGCGCAAAGTTCTGCTTGTTTTCACGAAGACCATCGATCGCGAGTCCTATCCGAACATGGACGAGTATCAACTCATGCTGCGGAACACGGACATCGACCTTTACGTGGTCTCAATCGCACCCCATTTTGTCACCGGGCCCAACTACACCTTCGAAGAGCGAATGAATGGCCCGTTTTTCAGGGCTCTGTGCGGTGAGACGGGGGGACGTGCCTATGTCACCGGCGAGTACACCTACCTGGACGAACTGTTCACCGACCTGAAAGGCAGGCTGTCCAATACCTATACCGCCGGTTTCTATGTCGACACGTCGCGCCCGGTGAAGGAACACGAACTCGACATCGAAGTCGCCCGAGAGAAATCCAAGATTACTCATCGGAAGTACCTGGTCTACTAACGCCGGATTTCGGGGCTTCCGACCCTGATCCCTTGGCCCCCTCTCCCGAAGCTCCCGATTTCCTGGTTTCCGGAAGCCCGGGCCCCCGGAGGAACCCGGGAAACCCGGCGAGTTTTGGCTCCGAAGCCGCGCTGCAGATCAATCCCTCCACCGGCTTGACAGGCCGGAATCCGGATCTTATATCACCAACCGTGGGTTAAATGACTGAAAGATTGAAATTTAGAGATACATCGGTAGAGAAGGCCAGTGTTAAGGAGGCAATGAATGGGCAAGATCATAGGCATTGATTTGGGAACCACGAATTCCGTCGTGGCAGTGATGGAAGGTGGTAACCCAACGGTAATTACGAATTCCGAGGGCGGCCGGACTATGCCCTCGGTTGTTGCATACACGAAGACAGGGGAGCAATTGGTCGGCCAGGTAGCCAAGCGGCAGGCGATCACCAACCCCGAGAACACGATTTTCTCCATCAAGCGCTTCATGGGAAGGCGTCATGGGGAAGTGAACGAAGAAATGGGCATGGTGCCCTATAAGGTCGTCCGGGCCAACAACGGCGATGCTTCGGTTGAGATTTCCGGGAAGGTCTATTCTCCCCCTGAAATCTCAGCGCGAATACTCATGAAACTGAAGGACGCAGCAGAGGACTACCTTGGGGAAAAGGTCACCCAGGCCGTTATTACGGTGCCGGCCTACTTCAACGATTCGCAGCGTCAGGCAACCAAGGATGCCGGCAAGATTGCCGGGCTGGAGGTGTTGCGGCTGGTCAACGAGCCAACCGCGGCCGCTCTCGCCTACGGATTGGACAAGAAGAAGGATGAGACGATCGCGGTTTTCGACTTCGGAGGCGGTACCTTCGACATCTCCATCCTGGAAGTGGGGGAGGGTGTTGTCGAAGTCAAATCGACGAACGGCGATACCCATCTGGGTGGCGACAACATCGACCAGCGGATCATCGACTGGATTGTCGCCGAGTTCAAGAAGGACCAGGGAGTGGACCTCTCCAAGGACAAGATGGCCTTACAGCGCCTCAAGGAGGCTGCTGAGAAGGCCAAGATGGAGCTCTCCTCCACCCAGGAGACGGAGATCAACCTGCCCTTCATCACCGCTGACGCGTCGGGTCCCAAGCACCTGAACATGAAGCTGTCTCGGTCCAAGTTCGAGCAACTGGTAGGCGACATTCTTCAGAAGACGCTCGGCCCCTGCGGCCAGGCATTGAAAGATTCGGGCCTGGATGCTTCGGCGATCGACGAGGTCGTCTTGGTCGGCGGCTCGACCCGGATCCCGAAGGTTCAGGAACTGGTGAAGGAATTCTTCGGCCGGGAGCCGCACCGCGGAGTCAATCCCGACGAAGTCGTTGCCGTGGGAGCGGCTGTTCAGGCCGGGGTCCTGGGTGGCGATGTGAAAGACGTGCTGCTCCTGGATGTGACCCCTCTTTCTCTTGGGATCGAGACTCTCGGGGGCGTGTCCACGGTGCTCATCGCCCGCAACACAACCATTCCGACCCGGAAGAGCGAAGTATTCTCCACCGCTGCCGACAACCAGACCTCGGTTGAGATCAGCGTTCTGCAGGGCGAAAGGCCGATGGCCCGTGACAACAAGTCGCTGGGGAGATTTCACCTGGTCGGGATTCCGCCGGCCCCTCGTGGCGTCCCCCAGGTCGAGGTGACCTTCGACATCGATGCCAACGGAATCCTCAATGTCTCCGCCAAGGACCGAGGAACGGGCAAAGAGCAGAAGATCACCATCTCCGGTTCGAGCGGCCTGAATGACTCGGAAATCGATGACATGGTGAAGAATGCAGAGGCTCACGCTGATGAAGATCGGCGCAAGCGGGAAGAGATTGAAGCCCGCAACCGGGCCGACAATCTCGTCTACAGCTGTGAGAAGCTTCTGCGCGAAAACCGCGACAAGATCGGGGATTCCGACGCAAAGGCCGTTGAGGATGCCATCGCCGAAACCAAGAAAGCGGTCGAAGGCGGGGACGTTGACGGTATCAACAAGGCTACTGAAGAACTGACCCGCGCATCACACCGGCTTGCCGAGGTGATCTATCAGACTGCTCAAGGCGGAGAGGATGGCCAGTCGGCCTCCGGTGGCGACCCGGGCGCAGACCAGGGAAGTCAGCCCGGGTCGGACGATGAGGTGATCGACGCCGAGTATGTCGACGTAGACGAAAAGAAGTAGTAGGCAGTGAAATGGGGCCGGTTTCCATTCGGGGCCGGCCCCTGTCTACGTCGGTTCTGTGGGCTCCTGAGACTGCAATTTCTTCCGCAAGTTTTGGAATGCCCTCCGCAGCTGTCCCGCATCGGTGCATTCTTTCCTCAGTTCGGCGAATAACTCGTCCAGCCGGGGAATGACTTCTGCCGTTATCGTAGGGTCATAGGGAATCTGGATCTCGGCGCAGCCCATTTCGGCAAAGATTTTGAGGTAGCGCGCTGTTGTCAGGTCGGGGCAGGTCAGCCTGGTGCGTCCCATCTGAAGTTCGAAGCCGAGGAACGTCTTGAGTATGACGGGCTGGCATTTCCGCCCCAGAAGCTTGATTCGCCGTGTCCTGGAACCTGTGGCGACCGAACCGTACAGGGCGAGAAGGTCGGTGGCTATTTCTGAAATCCTGTCCTTCATGTTGACTCGCCGAACGTCCGGTGCTAGGGTTGCCGACTTCTTTGGGATCCTCGAAGTCGTCGTGAATCAGGGTTTGGTTGGATTCCCGATCTTACTGGAGAAGACGCGCCAAGTTCCAGTCGGTCGCCGAGTGCGCGAAAATATGGCGGGAAGTGCAAGCAATAGGCTACACCAGTCATAATAGAAGTAGCAATCGTTTGCGGATCCCGAAGATCAAAGAAGCGATACACTGTGTTTAGAAGGTGGGTGAAGGTTGAATTTCCGTCTTTTTGCCAAATTGTCTCGGGAAACTCACTGAACTGGTATAGTTCCTGCTCTTTAAGTACGGTGTGATTCCAAAGGGCGCGGATGTTACTGGCAGAAGCAACAGGAATTCTGGGCTATCTGAAGGCCGTAACAGCGGCCGTCTATGCATTTGCACGGGGATTGGGAGGTCCGGGGCTGTTCCTGATTGCCTTGGGCGACTCCTCGTTCCTCTCGGTGCCGGAAGGGAGCGACATTCTGATCGTTGTGCTTTCGATCGGCCAGAGTTGGGATCGCATGCTGTATTTCGTAGCGATGACGGTGCTTGGATCAATCACCGGTTGTAGCTTGCTTTATCTGGTTGGGCGCCGCGGTGGCGGGTTTGTCGAACGTCGCCTGGACCCGGCGCGGGTTGCGCGGATGGCGCGGCAATACGAGAAGTGGGGAGTCTGGGCGGTGATGATCCCGTCGATTCTGCCGCCCCCCACTCCGTTCAAAGTTTTTGTTTTGACGGCTGGAGTGTTCAAGTTGCCGTTCATGAAGTTCCTGGCGGCGGTGAGTGTCGGGCGAACCATCCGGTATCTGGCATGGGGCGTTCTGGCGGTTTTCTACGGAGAATGGACGGTTCACTTCATTCACGACAACCTGCCTGCCGCTGGGGTTGTGTTGGCCGCGTTCCTCATACTGTCCATCGTGCTGTTGATGGTCTTAAGGATGAAGAGACGGGCGCAGGGGAGTTCCCCGGCCTAGTTGATGATGAATAGCCGAAATTACCTGATTCTCTTCTTGTTGAGTCTCCCGATCCTGGGGTGTGGTGCCGTCAAGGAACGCAAGGTACTCACGATCCCTCCGGCCTATTCTGCCGCCAAGGCGGCATCATTTGAAGATCTGATCCATCTGATTAACGATCGCTATGCCGGCATCGAAGGCATGGTTGTTTCCAAGCTCGACGTGGAGTTCACGGGAGGGTCGGTCGAGGAGGGCTATTTCGAGAAGTACCGGAAGGCAAAGGGACTGTTGGTTGCCCGTCGGCCGGATTCGATCTTCGTCAACGTCCTGAACCCTCTCACGAGTTCGTCGGTCCTGGTAATGGCGTCCCGGCATGGCCGTTTCCAAATTTGGATTCCGTCGCGCAATCAGTTCGTCACCGGACTGACCGATATGAAGTCTGAGGAAAAGAATCCTGTCTATAACGTGAGGCCGAGTCACATACTCGAAGGCATTCTCATTGACCCCGTCCCGCAGGGGCAGGGGTATATGTACTATGTGGAGGAATCGCAGGATGCCGAGTACAAGTACTACGTCATGGGTGTTTTCGCGGGCACTCCCGGTACGTCGCTGTTGAAGCTGGATCGGCGTATATGGATCGAGCGAAGTACGATGCAGATACGGCGTCAGCAGTTCTTCGTGGACTCGGAAGTGAAGAGTGATGTGACTTACAACGATCCCATCGAGATCGACGGGAAGCTCGTCAGCACTGTCGTCAAGATCGACCGACCCATCGATCGCTACTCGATCGCCTTCCATCTTGAACCGGATAGCATTCAACTCAATCGAGAAGTAAAGGACGATGCGTTTGTCCTTGAACCGCCTCCCGGGGCGGAGGTGATTGAAGTGACCGGCAAGCGACAGGAAAACGTCCGATGATTAAGCACATATACTCGAACCTGCTACAGCGCCCGACACGAACTGCGGTCAGTACTCTGGCCATCTCCATCGGAGTTGTCCTGATTCTGGTCAGTGTCGGCTTGACCTACGGGCAGTTCAGCGACAGTGCTGAGCGAACTCGTCGGGTCGGAGGCGATTTCATGGTTCAGCCCCCGGACGCCTCCTTCTTCTTCGCGCTCAACAGCGGCACGTTGCCTGTCAAGATCCAGAAGGTGATCGAGGAAGTTCCGGGTATCGAGGCTGCCACCCCGATTCTGGCCAAGTTCATCAGTGAGAAATTCCACGTCGTATTTGGAATTGACAAGGAAAGCTTCCAGCGGGTCAACAGCACGCTCACTTTTGTCCGGGGTCGTATGTTCGATCGCCCGGATGAAGTCGTGATCGACACCATATATGCGAAGACGAACCAGAAGGACGTCGGCGACCATGTGGAGTTGCTGGGGCGAGATTTTCTGATTTGTGGCGTTTTCGAGCAGGGCACGGCGGCCCGCGTTCTGATGCCGCTTGCAACGTTGCAGGAGATGAACGGAACGCCGGACAAGGCAACTATGTTTTTTGCCCGAGTCGCTCCAGGAGTGTCCGTCGACGAAGCCTACAATAGGATCTCCGAGCGCATGCCTCACTACAAGATTACGAAAACGGCGGACCTGCAGGAGATCATGGCCTCGACGACACCCGTCTTCAAACAGTTCCTGACGGCGATCGTGTTCATTTCAGTTGTAATCAGCTTCTTAATCATCCTGCTGGCGATGTATACGACGATTACGGAGCGGACGCGGGAGATTGGAATCCTGAAATCGCTGGGCGCATCCAAGACCTACATCATTCAGCTGATTCTCGAGGAATCGCTGTTGATCTGCGCTCTTGGAGTAGTCGTCGGTTTCATTTTGACATTCATTTCGATCCAGCTTATTCTGGTGACCTTCCCGGCAATGCCGGTGATGATCCCGGGTTATTGGCGAGTGGCCGCCGCTTTACTGGCGGTCGCTGGGGGCGTACTGGGTGCGCTTTATCCGGCGATCAAGGCGGCCCAGCTGGATCCAGTAAAGGCTCTGGGATATGAGTAAGACAATTGGAATCAGTCAGCGACGCGACATCGTAGTCACGGAAAATCTCCAGATGGTTTACCGGGTCGGTAAAGTGGAGGTTCCGGCACTGCGTGGCGTCGACATGACGGTTAAAGAAGGTGAATTCGTCGCCGTAATGGGACCGAGCGGGTGCGGGAAATCAACCCTGCTTCACCTGCTGGGAGGTTTGCTCACTCCGTCGTCGGGTAGTGTGAGGATCGACGGTATTGATCTGGCGTCAATCAGCGATAGCAAGCGAACCGAGATCCGGCGGAAGAAGATCGGGTTTGTTTTTCAGCGCTACAACCTGCTGCCGACCCTCAGCGCAGTCGACAACATCGAACTGGCTCGGAAAATCCACGGTAACGGTCACTCCTCGAACGGTCCGGAGAGCGTTCGTGAGATCCTTGCCATGCTGGGATTGGAGCACAAGTTGAACCACAAGCCCACCGAACTGTCTGGTGGAGAGCAGCAGCGAGTGGCGATTGCCCGTGCCGTGATCAATCGGCCGGCTATTCTGCTCGCGGATGAGCCGACCGGCAACCTGGACTCGGAGAATTCCCAGATGGTTCTGGAAATGCTCCAGAGTCTGAATCAACGCTATCGCCAGACAATCGTAATGATCACCCATGATCCGGAGGCTGGCGCAACGGCTTCCCGGATGCTGGAAATGCGTGACGGCCGGGTCCTGAACCGAGTCCGCAATCTGGTCTACGCAGTCGAACCAACAGGTGTCTGAACATGTCGGGTGGTCCATTGAAAAGCATCGGTCGAGTGCTCTTCTGGCGTTACGCGCGCGGAAGCTGGCAGTACGATATCCTCTGTGGTCTGATTCTGGTTTTCATTTTCGCGACCCCCAAGAGCGTTTTCGATGGGAGCTACTTTCGCGAGTGGGTCGGCGAAAAACAGTCGGAGAGTGCGCCAACGCCCGATAAGACTTCAGACGATTCGGAGAGTACGCCCAACGTTCACCAACCCGCCGACCAATAGTTTTCGAAACCTATTCCCCGCTATCGGATCTAAAGGAATGGCATGAGTCAATCAGGGAATCTGTTGAGCCAGAAGCTTATTCTCCTCGCTGTGATCCTCCTCCTGTCTGGGGGACTTTCGTTTGGCGCTACTCTGGACGAAATCCTCTCGCACATCGACCATGTGGGCAAAAACCTGAAGAGCATGGAGGCAGATCTGGTCCAGAAGAAGTGGACCGATATCCTCTCCGAGTACGATTCCGGGGAGAAGGGGACCTTCCTCTTCCTGAAGGATGGAGACAAGGTCATGCTCCGCAAGGAAATTACGGAGCCGACCGTGAACTCCCTGGTGATCAGGGACGGGACCGTCACCTTTTATCAGCCCTCTCTGAAGCAAGCTCAACAGTACCAGTTGGGCAATAACGGCGACAAGGCCGAGTTCCTTTTGCTCGGGTTCGGAACCGATAAGACGGCTCTCAAGTCTACCTACGACATCTCACTTTTGGGAGAGGAGAACGTTGAAGATCTGAAGACCTACAAGCTCGAACTCAAGCCGAAATCCGACCGGGTGGCCGCGTTCTTCGTTCGTATCATCCTTTGGATCGACGCCGAGCGTTGGATCCCCATTCAGCAGCAACTGATCGAGCCGACCCAGGACCACCTGTTGATCACCTTCTCCAATATTCAGCTCAACCCTAAGCTCTCGAAGTCACGCTTTGATCTGAAACTCCCGAAAGACGTCAATCTGATCAAGAACTAGGGCTAGGGATTCACTATCCCGTTTCGGCCTTGGAGTACCGCTCGGGTATAGAGTATGCGATGGACGACCGTCCAGTTCCCGAGTACCGCGATGACCCAGAGAACCGGGTCCATGAAATAGAAGGAGCCGATAATCAGAAGGACGATCCGTTCGGGACGTTCCAGAAAGCCAACCTTGCATTTAGGGATCAGGCTTTCGGCACGGGCACGGGCGTAGCTGGTCAGAACGGATCCCATCATCACGATGCCGACCAGTACGACGTAGGTGATACGCTCTGAGCGGCCGTAATAGATGACCAGGCCGAGGTACATGATCAGGTCGGAATACCGGTCCATGATCGAGTCGAAAAAGGCCCCAAACTTGGTTTCCGCACCGATCTTCCGAGCGACCATTCCATCGGCCATGTCGAAAAGGCCGGCGATGATCAGTACCACGCCGGCAAGGCGGAATTTCCCCTCTGCGAAAATGACTGCGACGACGATACTCATGACGAACCCGGCCATGGTCAGGTGATTGGGCCGGATTCGCAGGAAGATCAGGGCACGAATAATTCCCCGCAGGAGAACCTGCGCCCCATCGCCGATTTTACTCGAGATCATTCTCCCCCCTCAGAAAAGCTCAAACTTGATGGTCAGGAACTTTTTGGGATCCTGGCGAAAGTCATATATCAGCTTCACGACCTCAGAGGAAACCTCGTTCAGATTCCCGTAGAGAGCGTCGTCCGTCGCGAGTTTACCAAGCGTCCCCTTCCCCGCCCTGAAGTCTTTCAGGATTGCGGAGAGTTCGTCAACACTGGTCTGCAGTGATTTGTAGAACGCATCGTCCTTAACCAGTTTCCCCAGCGTGCCCTCTCCCCGATTCAGCCGGTCCGTAATCCCTTCCAGGTTGGCGATCAATTGATCCATCTTCTTGTAAACGGCGGGGTCGTTGACAAGTTGGCCGAGTGTTCCGTCCCCGGTATTGATCTTGCCTGTTAAACTCTCCACGTTGTCGACGGTCGCTAGGAGACGATTGTAAAGTTCGTCGTCCTTGAGAAGCTTTGACAAGGTCCCCTGGCCTTCACCCAAGTTTCCCACCAGCTCGGCGATTCTTTCCGTGGCCTGGTTGGCATTTTCAACTGTCGAGTTCAAGTTGTTGTAAAAAGACGGATCGGTGATGAACTTGCCGACTGTTCCTTCACCAGCCTCAAAGTTTCCCATAATCGACTGAACCTGGTCAGACAGAGTCTTGAAGTTGGCGAGGATGTCGTTCGCCCCGGTGATCAACTCGGCGAATGAGGCCTGTTGGGTTCCGGTAATCAATACAGTCTGTTCGGTGGATGTTCCAAACCATCCGACTACCGTGCGGGGAAGGGTCATCGGCGGCTCATCGGTTCGCCCCAGGGAAATCTCGATGTATTTGTCGCCCAGAAGTCCGACCGAGCCTAGAGAAATCTGACTGTCCGAACGGATCCAATCCCGATATTCCTCGTTGATACGCATTTCGACTTCAATGTTCTGGAGGCCGGTTCGTTCCTGGGCGATCTCCTCACGGATGTTGCGGACCTCGTTCTGTTCCGACCGCAGTTTGTCCTGTAAGTCATCCAGTTGTGAGCGCAGCTTCTGGGCTCCCGGCGCAGTTGCGCCGGATTGATCGACGGTCGCGCGGTATTTTGCGCGACCGGTCTGGAGTTTGGCTTCAGTTTCGCTGGCCTGGTTCTGATTGCGGTCGAGATTATCCATCAGTCGTGCTACCTCCTGGAGAATCTCGGCGTTGGCTGTGGTTTGTGGGAGCTCCCCCGGTCGTGAAATCTCAACTTTGGTCACGTTGCCAACTTCCACCCCACCCAGAAGTACTACATCCCCGGGCTTCAGGCCCGAAACATTACTCAGGTAAGTCAGGGCCAGAAACTGTTCCTCGAAAAGACCCACCTGGGATCCGATGGCGAAAATGGCCATTGCGAGGATGGCACAGGCTACGACTACAAAGATGCCGACCTTAAGTTCAGTCAGGCTGGGTTGTTGCCTCGGACTCATATGCGTTCCTTAATCCAGAAAATCACGTATATAGGGATCTTGGGACTGTTGGATTTCCTGTTCGGATCCCTCCAGTAGGACCTCGCCCTCCTTGAGAATGATTACTCCGGCTCTTTCCTCTGCCCCCTCCGGTCTTCGTGAAAACGTGATTTCTCCTCCGTTTTCCTGTGAGGCGTACTCCTCAGAAATCGTGTGGGTAACCTTGAGATCATGAGTCACGAAGATGGAGGTCACTTTCTCAATGTCTCTGAGTCTCATCATCAGATCGCTGATCGTTCGGCTCGTGATCGGATCGAGCCCCGCGGTCGGCTCATCGTAAAGCATGATCTCAGGGTTCCCAACCAGCGCTCGTGCGATTGCCACTCTGCGACGCATTCCGCCCGAAAGCTCTGACGGCATCCGGTCAATGGATTTTTCCAGCCCAACGAAACCCAGGACTTCGAGGGCGGTATCGCGAATCTCTCTTTCGCTGATTTTCCGCTGCTCCCGAAGCCGATAGGCGACATTCTCTCCTACCGTCAGCGAATCGAACAGGGCTCCCGCCTGAAAAACCATGCCAATTCTTCCACGAATGGGCATCAACTCGTCTTCGTCCATCTCGGTAATGTCGGAGTCGAACACGAACAACCTCCCTTCGTCCGGCTTGATCAGCCCCAAGACCATTTTGAGGATGGTGGATTTTCCCGAGCCGCTGCCCCCCAGGATGACCTTCATCTCGGCGGATCCGACCTCCATGCTGAAATCATTGAGCACGACGGTCGATCCGTAAGCCTTGCTCACAGACTCGAATCGGATAGTGCTCAAAACCGAATCTCCAGGATGAGCTTGCTCAGGAAGAAGTCGCTGATAATCACCAGGATTGACGCAAAAACGACAGCCTGGGTCGTTGAACTCCCCACCCCGCGGGTGCCTCCTTTCGTTCTGAGGCCGAAATAGGATCCGATCATCCCTACGATAAACCCAAAGACCAGCGGTTTTATCAATCCTCCCAGTGCATCGGTATATGACAGGGACCGCAGTGCCGTGTTCCAGTACAGGCTCGTGTTGAGCCGCAGGGCGTAGATCGCAACGATCCAGCCTCCGATCAGGCCGAACAGATCTGCAATTACAGTCAGCAGCGGAACCATCGTTGTACAGGCCACCATGCGGGGTGTGACCAACTTCTTGGTCGGGTCGGTACCCAGTGCTCGCATCGCGTTAATCTGCTCGGTGACGACCATTGAGCCCAACTCGGAAGCAATGCCCGAACCGACCCGCCCTGCGATCATAAGTGCCGTCAGGACCGGTCCCAGTTCGCGTATCAGAGAAAGTGCCACGAGTTGCCCTGTCAGATTGATCGCCCCAAAATCCTGGAGGGAGTTGGATGACTGCAGGGCCAGAACTCCGCCCGTGAAGAAACCCGTGAGCATCACGATGCCCGTCGAACTGACGCCCACCGCATCCATCTGCTGAAATGTGTCCTGGAAATAACGCGGCCTTCGAAACAGGTTGCTGATTGATTTGGCCGAAAGGAGGGTAAACTCCTGAATTTC
Organism: uncultured Acidobacteriota bacterium; assembly: GCA_963777605.1. Lineage (GTDB taxonomy): Bacteria > Acidobacteriota > UBA6911 > RPQK01 > JAPXNP01 > CAVZRV01. The sequence continues at coordinate 18,852 of CAVZRV010000007.1, read as the reverse complement.
GAAGATCGCGCTATAGATCGGGTTCATGTTTCGCCCGCGGAACGTTCCCCAGTGTTGGACCTGTGCGATTCTACCAAAGAATCACTTCGCCGATTTGGTCCAACATCTCTCCCCCAGCCGGTAGAATCTATACTAGCGGAAGGACGTTGAGATTGCAGTAAGGAGGGTTCATCCTCAACAGATAAAGAAACTTTACGGGTGATTGGTTCATCTCTAGATGTGCAGAGGGGGTCTGGGAAAGTTGGCGATGGACAGTCAGAAGAATGTAGATACCGGGCTGGTCAGGACGATCGTAAAGTACCCTGAACCGGTCCTCGAGGAGAAATGTCCTCCCGTGGAGTCATTTGACGAAAGCCTGCGTCGGTTGGCGGCTGAAATGTTGGCGACGATGTACGCTGCCCCGGGTATCGGACTGGCGGCGCCTCAGGTGGGTGAGACGGTGCGACTGATCGTCATTGACACGCGGGCCAGCGACCCTGAGGGAGCATGCCTCGTTCTGGTCAACCCCGAGATCGTGGAGCGGTCGGGCAGGCAGAAGGAGGAAGAAGGTTGCCTCAGCCTGCCAAACCTGACGGCACTGGTCGAGCGTCCCTGGTCAGTCAAGGTTCACGCCCAGGACCTGGACGGAAAGCCGATCGTGGTGGAAGGGGAAGATCTGATGGCTCGAGTCCTCTGCCATGAAATCGACCACCTCGATGGGATACTCTATCTGGATCGGGTGTCGCCGCTGAAGAGAGATCTTCTCAAGCGGAAGATTCGAAAACTGATCCGGGCAGGGGAGTGGTGATTAGAACAGTTTTTCTCGGAACTCCAGATTTTTCGGTCCCGACGCTTCGGGCGCTGATCGATGATCCTCAGGTCTCCGTCGAGGGAGTATTTACCCAACCTGATCGACCTGCCGGAAGAGGTCAGCACCTGACCCCTCCTCCCGTCAAAAAGGTCGCCCTGGCTGCCGGGATCCCGATATTTCAGCCGGAAAAGGTTCGTGCCAACCCGGAAGCGGTCTTCCGTCTTCGGGAAATGGATCCTGACGTCTGTGTTGTCGTCGCATTCGGGCAGATTCTGACGGCGGACTTTTTTGCTCTGCCCCGGTACGGTTCAATTAATGTCCATGCTTCCATCCTCCCCTCCTATCGTGGTGCCTCCCCAATCGTCCATTCAATCCTGAACGGGGATTCGGAAACCGGGGTGACGATCATGAGGATAGATGCGGGGATGGACACCGGGGACATTTTGAGCATCGAGAAAGTCCCGATCTCTCTGGAAATTACCGCCGGGGAGCTGGAGACGATTCTCTCGAGGGAAGGAGCCGAATTGCTGGTACCCACCCTTAAACGTTACGTTGCCGGGGATGTTCAGCCGACTCCGCAGCCCGAACTCGGAGTCAGCGTTGCGCCGAGGATCCGTAAAGAAGATGGACGCTTGGACTGGAGCAAGACGGCCCGCCAGGTTCATGACCGGATCCGCGCCATGAATCCCTGGCCGGGCGCTGTGGCCAAGTGGAAGGGTGAAGTCATCAAGATCTGGTGTAGTTCTCCCGGGCAGGGAAACGGTTCTCCGGGGACCATTCTTGGATTCCCGCCCAAGGGCGTTGAAGTCGCTTGCGGTGAGGGTTCGATCCATCTTTCCGAGGTCCAGTTGCCGAATCGGAGCAGGATTTCAGCCCGGGACTTTGTCAACGGTCAGCAGCCGCGTATCGGGGAACGCTTCTCCTGAGCCCAACCGCCCAGCCTTTGAACTAACATGAGCCGTCGTCGAGGTCGGATTCCGCGCAACCAGCCATCCAACCCCGGCCCTCGGGTCCTGGCAGTCAGGATTCTGGGAAAGCGGTTTGATTCGGGCGTACCCCTCGAAGTCCAGTTCCTGGGGCGACCTTTCCTGAGCCTGTCTTCCCAGGATCAGTCATTGTGCCGACAAGTCGTCGACGGTGTGTTAAGGAATCTCTCCCTGATTGATGCCGGGTTGCGACAGGTGACGGCAAGGCCGCTGGGAAGGGTAGACTCGGTGATCCGCTGGCTGCTTCGGGCGACCGTATACCAGATCCGCTTCCTGCGTGTCCCCGACTATGCGGCGGTCAGTGAGGCCGTCAGGCTCTGTCCGGCGCTCAATCGGTCTCATTCCCGTTCCTTCGTAAACGGGGTCTTGCGCGGCTACCTCCGAACCCTGCCCGAACCTCCTGAGGGGAACGGCGCGGAAGCGCTGGCCGTTCGCTTCAGCCATCCGCAATGGCTGGTCTCGCGTATGCTTGACCGTCATGGTCTCGAGCGTACCCGGGCGATCCTGGACGCGGACAACTCATTTCCGCCGTCCATCGTCTGGGTGAACCCGGAGAAGACCACGATCGAGAAATTCTGCAGGCAACTCGAGGCGGACGAAATCGTTTATCAAATTCTCGGCTCCTCGCCCAACTCTGTCCGCCTGGAGGCCCGAGGGTTCGTGCGCCATTCTCTCTACCGTTCCGGCCATTGTTTTTTCATGGATGCGGCCAGTCAGCGGGTCGCCTGGTTGGCCGACCTAACCACCGGGAGCAAAGTGGTCGCCGACCTGTGTGCCGCCCCGGGGGGCAAGAGCTTTCTGACGGCATCCCGCCTGAGTTGCTCCGATACGTTGGTTTGTTGCGACGTCAGTTACCATAGGCTGAGGGAAATGCGAGAACGAGCCGAACTGCTCGGTATTTCCAACGTGGCGCTGGTGCAGGCAGACAGTGCCTCCTCGATTCCGCTGGCTCCGAATTGTGATCTCGCCATTGCCGATGTTCCTTGCTCAGGCCTGGGGACTATCCGTTCCAACCCCGACCTTCGCTGGTTTGTCGAAGAGGCGGACCTTGAGCGGTTTCAACTGCGACAGATTCAGATCCTGACACGGGCGTTCTCCATAGTGAAACCGGGCGGAGAGGTTGTCTATTCCACCTGTTCGACGGAACCGGAGGAGAATGAGTTGGTGGTCGAGAAGTTGCTGCAGTCCGAGCCCCGGGCGACGCTTGTTGGTGGATATTTTCGCAATCTGCCCGGGGAAGCGTATGGGGACGGGTTCTTTGCCGCCCGGATTCGTCGTCGCTAGGCAAATTATGATAGGTTTGGGCGTCGTACATGGTCCGTCGCAGGTCATCCCCGAATAGTTTTCAGATGCGATTCCTCGGGTGGGGCAAGCTTTGCCTGCTGGGCGCGATCCTTGTGACGGTATTCCTGATCAGCATGATCATCGGAATGCGGATTTCGGTTCGCGGAACCGAGATCGAGACCCCGGCACTGGAGGGGATGGCACTGTCCGATGCCGAATCTCTGTTCGAGAAACTTGAGCTCACCCTGTCGGTCACCGGTCGTCGTTATGATCTCAGCATTCCGGAGGGGGCCATCGTCAGCCAGATTCCCGGCCCGGGCACCCGTTCGAAGCTCAACGGAAACGTTCAGGTGATTGTGAGCCTGGGGCGCAGAACCCGTCCTGTACCCGAGTTGCGGGGTAACTCCCTGCGGGCGGCCCGCCTTCTCCTGGAGCAACAGGGATACCAGATCGGCCGGGTTTCGGATTTTCCCGTGGAAGGGGGGAAGGACCAGGTCGTCGCGCAGTGGCCGCGGTCCGACGCGCAGGCCCCGGGCAGCGACCGGGTGGACGTCCTGGTCGAGACGGCGTTGAAGGAGAAGTATGTCATGCCTGACCTCACTGGTGAGAACCTGAACCGAGCACTTATGATCCTGGATCGTCTCGGTTTTGAAGGGAAGGTCTACTACCAGGATAGTCCCGGTGTGCGGAGAGGATCCATTGCCAGGCAGTTCCCGGAACCGGGTTATCCAGTCATCGCCGGGCAGACGGTCAATTTGGAGGTCGCTCGATGAGGCCTCGAATTGCCCCTTCGATCCTGGCTGCCGATTTCGCCAATCTGGAGCGGGCCATTCGACAAATGGAAGAGGCCGGGGCGGAAATGATTCATGTCGACGTCATGGACGGGCACTTTGTCCCCAACCTGACGATCGGTTTGCCCGTCGTCGAGTGTCTTCGCAAGGTGACCGATTTACACCTCGATCTGCATCTAATGATATCGAACCCCGACTCAATGGCGGTTCGCTTTGCCGATGCCGGTGCCAATTCCATTACGGTTCACTACGAGGCAGCGGTCCATCTGGACGAGATTCTGAGTAGCCTCAAGCGCCGAGGCGTGTCGGCGGGCGTGGTATTGAACCCCCACACGCCGGTCTATTTTCTGGAGGAGATTCTGCCCAAGTGTGACATGGTCCTGATCATGTCGGTCAACCCGGGCTACGGGGGACAGGAGTTCATTTCAACTAGCTTCCAGAAAGTGAGAAAATTGAAAAATTTGACGCAGACCGTGGGTTCCGGCGCGCTGATTGAGATTGACGGCGGAATCGGACCGGATAATGCCCGGGAGGCGGTCGAGGCTGGTGTGGACATCCTGGTTGCCGGAACGTCGGTGTTTCGGTCGGCGGACCCGATTCAGGCATTCAGGACGCTACGTTCAGCCGCAGAGTCGTACAGTAACGGGTGCTGAAAAGGTAAGATATGCCTATGCGTTTTCTGAAGACATGTGCAGCGCTTCTCTTCGCCGTGGTTTTGCTGACCTCTTGCGGGCAGAAGAGTGCCGGCTTGCAGGAGGGAGCTGCGGCTCCCGACACCCAACTCTTCGAAAACGGCATGAAGTACATGGAGAAGAGCCAGTACATCAAAGCCCGGCTCGCTTTCCAGACCCTGATCAATACCTACCCGGACAGCGAATACACGCCGGCATCCTTTCTGGCGATTGCCGATTCGTACTACTCCGAGGGAGGCACGGAAAGCCTTTTGCAGGCGGAAGCCCAATATAAGGACTTTCTCATTTTCTATCCCACGCACGAGATGGCCGACGATGCCCAGTTGAAGATCGCAGCGATCAACTACCGGCTCATGAAGCCTTACGACAGGGACCCGACCAATGCCAAGAAAGCTGAAATCGAGTTCAAGCGGTTCCTTGACAACTATCCGGATAGTGAACTGATTCCGACGGCTCGGGAGGCGCTGCGCGAGGTTGAGGAAACACTCGCCCGTCACGACCAGGAGATCGGTGATTTCTACTTCAAGAAAGGGTCCTACAACGCTGCTGAGGGGCGTTACCAGTCGGTTGTTGAGAAGTACCCCGAGTTCAGCATGATGGACTCCACTCTGTATCGACTTGGGGTCGCTTACGAAGAGGTCGGCCGGATCAGTGACGCTGCCGTCTATTACGAGAGAATCGTGCGCGAGTACCCCTTCAGTTCGTACTTTGATTCCGCTAAGGAGAAACTGGTCCTGCTCGAACGGCCGGTTCCCGAAGTGGATCAGCAGGCGGCGGCCAGGCACCAGGCCAACCTGCGCACCGAATCGTTTTCGCTAATGGACCCCATTCGCAGCGTTGTCCAGGTCTTTTCGGGACGGCCTGATATCTATGAGATCGCCCGGAAACGGGCTGACGAAAAGCGAATGAGTCAGGATGGTGGGTTTCCGCCCGACGAACCCCCCAGTCCGCAGGAGTAGGCGGCCATGTACAGAATCCTGCTTGCCGATGACAGTAAGACGATCCAGAAAGTCCTGCGATTGTCCCTGTCCGAAGCCCGCTATCAGCTCGACTGTTACGATGAAGCCGAGAGTGCCCAATCCCACCTGCAGCGCTTCGGCGCCGATGTTGTCCTGCTCGACGTCGGGCTTCCCGGAGGGGGAGGATACGAGTTCTGCCGCCGTCTCAAGCGGGACCTCGACACGGCGGCTATCCCGGTAATTCTCCTGGCGGGTTCCCTCGAGCCGATTGATGGGGACCAGATGGCCTGGGCCGGTGCGGATGGCAGCTTGACGAAGCCTTTCGAGACATCGCATCTGGTCGAAATGGTTGATGAAATGGCACAGCGCCGGAGGCACCGCCGGGAAGAACCCGTGGATGTCGCCGCGGACATCCCTCCGGAAGACTCACAGCCGGAACCGGTCAGTGCAGTAGATCGACCGGGGTTCCTGTTCGATTTGACTCGGGAACAGTGTCGCCCCCGTTTCCGGATTCTCGCCGCACAGGCGTGGAACCGTCCGGCTGCGGCGACCTTGAGTGACGAACAGTTTCAGGCCATTCTGCGGGCGGTCTCGGAGCAGTTGCCGCAGACCTTGAGGGATATGCTTCCTGACCTAACGAGAGAAGTTCTCCGTCGGCGGCCTTCCTGAGGCTGCTTCGTGCGGACGATTCCTGGCTCTGGAAGGGTTTCAGAACAGACTCTCGGTTCTGGCCCTGCCCTCGTCGGCCCGGTAATTGATTCCACTTCGAGGCCGGGGCGAGGTTCATCCCGAATAAACCCGGTGGGCTATAATTCAGCTTTTGCCACAGCACGTAAAGGAGATAGCGGTGGGTCGAGAGATTCCCAAGACGTACGAGCCGAGTGGAACCGAGGAACGGATCTATCGGTGGTGGGAGGAACAGGGCTTCTTTGTAGCGGATCCCGGTTCTGGATTGCCTCCATTCTCGATGGTACTGCCGCCTCCCAATGTCACCGGTTCGCTCCACATGGGGCACGCCTTGAACATCACGCTGCAGGACATTCTGGCGCGATGGAAACGAATGGATGGCCACTCGGTCCTCTGGGTGCCTGGAACGGACCATGCCGGTATCGCGACCCAGAACGTCGTCGAGCGGCAGCTGGCCCTCAAGGACGAGAAGCGGACTGACTACAGCCGGGCGGAATTTGAGGCGATCGTCTGGGAATGGAAAGAGAAGTCGGAGGCGAACATTCTTCGGCAGATTCGCAGGCTGGGCTGCTCGTGTGACTGGAGCCGGAAGCGGTTCACGATGGACGAAGGTCTCTCGAAGGCCGTTCGGGAGGTGTTTGTTCGCCTCTACGAAGACGGGCTGATCTATCGGGGTGAGTACCTTGTGAACTGGTGCCCCCGTTGTGTGACGGCCATCTCGGACCTGGAGGTGGAGTATGAGCCGGCGCAGGGTGCCCTCTGGCACATCCGCTATCCGATCAAGGGCTCGGACCGTTTTGTCGTGGTGGCAACAACCCGCCCTGAGACGATGCTGGGGGACACGGCAGTTGCCGTCCATCCAGCCGATGAACGCTACCAGTGGCTGGTCGGAAAGACGGTGCTTCTTCCTCTGATGGATCGGGAGATCCCCGTGATTCAGGATACCTTCGTAGAGTCGGAATTCGGGACTGGGGTTGTCAAGGTGACGCCGGGTCATGATCCGGCCGACTTTGATGCCGGCCAGCGTCACCGGTTGCCGATTCTAAAGGTTATCGGGGACCAGGGGCAGATGACGGCGCAGGCCGGGCGTTACCAGGGTCTCGATCGATACGAGGCTCGAAAGGCCATCGTCAAGGATCTCGAAGCCCTGGGCCTGCTGGAGAAGATCGAAAAGCACAACCACAATGTTGGCCACTGCCAGCGCTGTCACACGGTCGTTGAGCCCCTGGTGTCCAACCAGTGGTTCGTTCGAGTCAAGCCGCTTGCCGAACCGGCGATCAAGGCGGTCGAATCCGGAGAAACGGTGTTCGTGCCGCGCAATTTCGAGCGTGTGTTTTACGAGTGGATGTACAACATTCACGACTGGTGCATCAGCCGGCAGCTTTGGTGGGGGCACAGAATCCCTGCCTGGTATTGTGGCGCCTGTGGGGAGACCCTGGTCACCCGCGAGGACCCGGCGAACTGCCCGAACTGCGGTTCGGACGCCCTTCAGCAGGAGACCGACGTGCTGGATACCTGGTTCAGTTCCGGCCTCTGGCCTTTCTCGACGTTGGGTTGGCCGGAAAAGAGCTGCGAACAGGAGGTCTACTACCCGACGAGTGCACTCGTGACCGGTTTTGACATCATCTTTTTCTGGGTTGCCCGGATGCTGATGATGGGGCTCCGGTTCAAGGAAGATGTGCCGTTCAAACGGGTCTACATCAACGGCCTGGTTCGGGACGAACACGGGAACAAGATGTCGAAGTCGAGAGGGAACATCATCGATCCCCTCGAGATCATCGACGAGTTCGGGACTGATGCAGTTCGCTTTACGCTCTCGGTGATGGCTGTCCCCGGTACCGACATTCCGTTCTCGCTGAGCCGGATGGCGGGCTACCGGGCTTTCTGCAATAAGATCTGGAACGCTGCCCGCTTCCTGCTTATGAATCTGGAAATCACCGAACCCGTTACGCCGGCCGAAGTCGAAGAGGCGCTGCGGTCGCCCGGCATCGGCCTCCAGCATCGTTGGATCCTCTCCCGACTCCAGGAGATTATTGACGCGACCAGGGCCGACCTGGACAAATTCTTCGTCCACGAGGCCAGCAACCGCCTCTACCACTTCTTCTGGGGCGAATTCTGCGACTGGTACATTGAACTGATCAAGGGTGACTTCACTTCGGACGATCCGGAACGCAAGCTCTCCGCCCAGAAAATCGCCTGTTACGTGCTGGAAAGTTCACTCCGTCTCCTTCACCCGTTCATCCCCTTCATTACCGAGGAGATCTGGCAGCAGGTCCCTCGGATCGGCGAGAGCATCATGCTGCGGCCCTATCCAGTTACCCAGGCCGGGTGGGTTGACCCTGCGGCGACGGAAGCGATGGTTCGCCTACAGGAATTCATCTCCTCTATCAGGACGGCCCGGGCCGAGAACAACCTGGATCCGCGCAAGCGGCTCCCGGTGATGGTTCACTGTCCGGAGCACGAGGCTAGATTCATCCGGGACCAACTGGCTCACATTGAGCACCTGGCTCGGACCTCGGAGGTGGTTTTCGTCTCGGAGTTCCCCAAGGATCGAATGCTCCTGCAGGGGGTTGCCGGGCTGGCCGAGTTCGCCATTGTCCTGGATGACGCAATTGACATCGAAGTTGAGCGGCAGCGGCTCGGCAAAGAACTCCAGAAGGGCGAGTCCACACTCGACGGCTTAAACCGGAAGCTGGCCAACAGCGCGTTCGTGAGTAAGGCACCGCCCGAAGTCGTTGCGAAGGCCCGGGAGCGCCAGGGTGAGGTTCGTGAGAAGATCGAGAAGATCCGTGAAAAACTGAATCGCCTTCCGGTCTCAGGCTGACGCTTCCGATGTTTGAACTGGTCGAAGTACTGACCTCGGTGGATTCCACCAATGAATTCATCAAGCGCTACACGTCCACCCGGATTCCCCGGATGGTAGTGGCCGAGTCGCAGACCAGCGGGAAAGGCCGCCTGGGGAGGCAGTGGTATTCGCCAGGAGGGGAAGGACTGTACGTTTCCTATCTCTTCTTCCCGAGATGGGAGGCCGACCGGGTGGAGTTGCTCAATTCGGTGGTCAGCCTGGCGGTTCTGGAAGCCGTGAAGACGGTGACTCGGGGACGGGTACCGGTCTGGTTGAAGGCTCCAAATGACGTCTACGTGGGAGGGCGGAAACTCGCCGGCATTCTGGTCGAATCTTCGATCTCCGGGAGTCGGATCCAATGGGTGATCGCGGGTGTCGGAGTCAATCTCCGGCAGAGTGAGTTTCCGGGTATTCTCGAAGGTAAGGCGACGTCGTTGCGCATGGAGTCGGTCGGGGATTACGAACCGATGGACCTGTGCAAGACACTGACCGGGTTTCTGACCCACTACATCAAGAAAGCTGAATCGGGTGACTGGGACCTGATTCAGGACGAATACGAGAAGGCAAGACAATGAGCATATTCAACTATCGAAAGGAAAAGGGCTACTTCTCCCGGCTCAAGGACGCGTTCAAGTCCACTTCGGAAGATATTGCCTTTCAACTCGGCCAGATGACCGGAAAGGGCGACAGCCCGATCACGGAAGCGCAGATCGATGACCTGGAAGAGGCTCTGCTGAGCGCGGACATCGGGGTTCAGACAACCCAGCATGTTTTGGATCAGATTCGCGAGGCCACGACGGGAAACCGTTTTTTGACCAGCTTCCAGGTCCGCCGGCTGATTCGTTCGGAGTTGCTCAAGATCCTGGGTGAGACTGAAGAACTAGATGGACATGATCCCGCAGGGAGCCCTCAGATCATTTTCGTCGTCGGAGTGAACGGTGTCGGAAAGACCACAACGATCGGAAAGCTGGCGACTGTCTACCGTTCTCAGGGGAGGACGGTCCTCCTTTCAGCGTCGGACACTTTTCGGGCTGCCGCGATCGAACAGCTGGAGATCTGGGCCGATCGGAGCGAGAGCGAACTTGTCCGCCAGAGTGCCGGAGCCGATCCGGCGGCGGTTTTGTACGATGCCATTGCGGCGGCGAGGGGGCGATCCATCGACTTTGTTATCGTCGATACCGCCGGACGCATCCACACTAAGAGCAATCTCATGCAGGAACTCGACAAAATGACGCGGGTGGCCTCCCGGGAAGTCGAAGGCGCTCCGCATGAAGTCTATCTCGTGCTTGATGCGACGACGGGCCAGAATGGCCTCGTCCAGGCCAGGGAATTTCTCAAGGCCTCCGGCGTCACCGGTTTGATCGTGACCAAGCTCGACGGTACGGCAAAAGGCGGAATCCTGGTGGCAATCGCGAAGGAACTCAACATTCCGATCCGGTTTATCGGAGTTGGGGAGAAAGCCCAGGACCTGCTTCCCTTCGACGCTGCGGCTTACATTGATACCCTGGTGCCCGAGAACCCGCAGGGATGACCCTTCCGATTGGCGAAGAAAGGTTCATTCAGTCGTCGAAAGTGATCAGCTGGGCAAAACGAATCGGAGCCAGGCCCCGAAGCTTTTCCATGACCTCTTCCGGCACCGGGCCGTCTGTGTTGACGACGCCGACGGCGTGGTTGTGCTCCGAACCCCGGCCCAGGACAAACGAGGCGATGTTGACTCCGGCGTCCCCCAGGAGTGTTCCCAGGTTCCCGATCACGCCCGGTTTGTCCTCGTTTCGGATAAACAGGAGGTGCTTGCCCAGTTGGGTTTCGGCGGGAATCCCGTCGATGGAGACCAGTCTCAGGTCGCCCTTTCTCAGGACGGTGCCCTCGATCCACTCGGCGGCATCCTGGCCCCGGAGCTGAATGCTGATCAGGTTGGAATAGCTGCGCTCGCGGGAACTGACGGTCTCGATCACCTGAATGCCTCTCTCAATCGCCAGCTTGCGGGCATTCACCTGATTGATCGACTCGGAGAGACTCGGCTTGAGAAGCGACTTCAGAATGTAGTTGGTGAGAGGCTTGTAGTTGACTTGCGCGATGTCGCCGTAATAACGAATCCCGATTTCCGAGACCCTGATCTGACAGATCTGTCCAATTATTGTGCCGAGCTTCTCTCCCAGCCGAATGTAGGGCTCAAGTGCGACCAGTTCCTTTGGCGTCACCGAGGGGAAGTTGACGGCATTGACGATAACCTCGCTTTCGAGGTAGTTGGCGATCTGCACCGCGATGTCGTAACCCACCTTGGCCTGGGCTTCCTCCGTCGAGCCGGCGATGTGGGGTGTCAGGATGACGTTGGGGGCCTGGCGAAGGCGTTCACTGACGTTGGGTTCGTTCTCAAAGACATCCAGTGCCGCGCCACCCAGCTTGCCGCTTTCGAGTGCCTCGACCAGGTCACCTTCATCGATCAGCGCTCCGCGGGCAGCATTTACGATCAGGGCGCTGTCCTTCATTTGCGCAATCGATTCCTTCCGGATCAGGCGGCGCGTTTTCTCGTTTGCCGGCAGGTGAAGAGTCAGAAAATCGGATTCGGCAAAAACTTGTTCGAGAGGGACCAGTTCCACGCCCAGGTCGGCCGCGAAAGCTTCGGTCACAAAGGGATCGAACGCGAGCACCTTCATTTCGAAACCGGACGCCCGCCGGGCCACGACCGAACCGATCTTGCCCAGGCCGAGGACGCCAAGAGTCTTGCCCTGGAGTTCGCGGCCGGTGAAGGCGGACTTGTTCCACTTCCCGGTCTGAAGCGAACTGTGGGCAAAGGGGATCTTGCGAGCGAGCGCCATCAGAAGGGCGAAGGCATGCTCACCGGCGCTGACCGAGTTTCCACCGGGAGTGTTCATGACCACGATTCCCCGTCGCGTCGCGGCGTCCAGGTCGATGTTGTCGACGCCCGCGCCGGCACGGCCCACTACCCGAAGTCGCCGCGCCGCCGCGATGACCTCCGGAGTGACCTTCGTCTTGCTCCGCACGATCAGAGCATCGGCATCCTGAATGCGATCGAGCAGCTCTGTCGGAGGCAGGCCGGGTAGGTTCAGAACTTCAAACGAACCGCGGCTTTGCAGGTAGTTCACTCCCTCTTCCGACATGGCGTCACTGATGAGGATCTTGGTCATGACAATCTCACCCTTTCAAAGGATCCTTCTTCTCATTGTCAGGCGGTGGGTCCGCTCTCGACGATCACCCTCCCGGGAAAGCGCAGGACGAGATCGAATGTTCTATCGTTCGCGTCGAGCAAATCATAACATGCGGCATAATCAGCGGTTCGCTGGTTCCCGCCCGGACCCCGCCGTACGGGCGCAAAGGCCGGAATCGCAAGGGGACTTTGCTTGACCTTGACGACGTGGAATTCATATTATCGACACACATGACCAGAACGGCATTAGCCTGTCTGATAGCGTGGCTTGTCCCGGGCGGAGGCCATTTCTTGCTCGGGAAGTGGAAAAGAGCGGGGTTGTTTTTTGCCGCGGTCCTGGTCCTCTTTTCCTTGGGCCTTTACATGAACGGGCGTCTGTTCAGCATGGAATCCGGTTTCTTCGGAATCCTGCGCTTCTTCGCGGATGCGGCCATCGGAATCCCCTACCTGGTTGGGAAAATCCTGGGATGGGGGCAGGGAAACATCCGTGCCTTGGGCTATGAGTACGGGAACACATATCTGTACACGGCCGGGTTGATGAACATGCTGTTGGTCCTCGATGCATTCGACATTTCCCAGGGACGAAGGCAGTGAATCACTTCATCGGACTGATCGTCATATCAATCATGATCTCTGCGGTCTTCAGCCTCTTGAACCGGGACGAGGCCAAAGAGCAGATCCGTCACTTTTTCCTGCTGCTGGGCTACATGGTTGTTGGTTCCCTTGTAGTGGCGTGGGTGATGTACTTTCTTCCCGTCTGATGCGTCTCGTTCACTGGCTTCCCGCTGTTATCCAGGCTGGTTTGATTTTCTACCTGTCAAACCAGACAAGTCCGCCCGGCGCCGACCTCGGCCCCGATTACATTCTCCACGGATGTGGCTACCTGATCCTTGGTGCGGCTATTGCCTGGGGGATGAGCGGTGGCCTCCGGGGCGTTCTTTCCAGGAATCAGTGGCTCGCCTGCTGGCTGTTCGCTGTGCTCTATGGAGCGCTGGATGAGTTTCACCAGTCGTTCATCCCGGGTCGTGATCCCAGCCTGAGTGACCTGACTGCCGATGCGGTAGGCGCTGCCGTGGGGGTCCTCCTGGTGGTGATGGCCAGCCGCCTGGTTCATCGGTTGCGGTCATGACGGCGGATCACTCCAGGCTGGCTGCTCGTTGGCAGGCCGTGATCGAGTCCCGTCCCTTCCGACCTCACCGATGGTTGAAGAATGCCCACCTGCAGACCATCGTAGGGGCAAAGCAGCACCGCAAGTTCCCGCCGATTGCCGGGCAGGGCCCCGGTGACTCGGTCATTCTCGGTGACGGTGCGCGCATCGAGGTCTGCCGATTCGAGATCGATTCATCGGCTCCAACGCTGGTCGCCGTTCATGGCATGTCGGGATCGAGCAAGTCGGACTACATGGTCGCCTTCTCCCGAAAGGCAATGAAACGCGGTTGGAATGCGCTTCTGTTCAATCTCTACGACCGCAACGGGACGCGTGAGACCCCCCGCTTGTTTGATGCCGGGTGTGCTCCTCAATTGGTGGAAGCACTGGAGTGCCTGAGATCCTCCGGGACTCTTGGAGACATGTTCATCGTCGGGGTGTCGATGGGCGGGAATATCGTCCTCAAGGCCCTCGGTGATTGGGGAGAGGCCACGCCGGACTGGCTACTCGGCGCAGCCGTCATCTCGCCTCTGGTGGACCTGAATATCAGTTGGCAAGCCATAGAGAAACCGTCGAACTGGCTCTATCGTTCCCATTATCTGCGACGCCTCAAGCGCTTGACCCTGGAACATCGTCTGGGTTGGGAGTCCCAGGTGGACTTTGAGTCGCTCGCCGGGATCCGGACCATCCGTCGGTACGATGAAACTGTGACCGTTCCGATGGGGGGATACCGGGACGCCGAAGACTACTATGCGTCTGCCAGTGCCGCCCCCGTCGTTGGCCTTATCCGGGTGCCCACCCTGGCGATCCACTCTTGTGATGATCCCTTCCTGCCCTGGGAGCCTCTGAACCGCAGCGAGATGCGGGAGAACCCCTGGTTTAACGTAGTGCTCACTGAGTGCGGCGGGCACGTTGGCTTCATTGAGGATTCCCGAATCGATTCCGACCGCATTTGGTCGGAGAACCGAGTGATCGACTTCTTCTCACTGATTCTCGATTGTCGGGGTGGGACTTCCGCCGCGCCAGACCGTGGCCCGCAACATTAGTCGCCACGGACGTAATTACTAGACAAGATGGAAGATGATCTCAACGAAACCAGCTTTGAGCGAACGCTCCTGTCGTCTGATTGGGGAGAAATGGGCGAGACCGACCTGGTGGGACTCCTCCTCGCTCCGGGGCAGTCCGAGGGTCGGGCCCGCAAGTCGGCCCACGCTATCGTTGGCCGGCTCAGGTCGATTCACCAGATGACTCGACTCAGCTACCCGGAGCTGCGCAGCCTGGGCTTCGGGCACCGGCGGGCGCTGGCGTTTCTCGCAGCTCGGGAAATCCTGAAGCGGGGGCGGAGGAAGACGCTGCCCCCCGATCGGTCGTTCCGGTCCAGTGCCGAGGTCTTTAGCTATTTTCGGCCTGCCGTCGAGGATCTCCGGAAGGAGTGTTTCTGGGCGATTCTGCTTGACGGTAAAAACCGTATCGTTCGGATCCTGCGAGTTTCCGAGGGATGCCTGACCCGCTCCATCGTCCACCCCAGGGAAGTCTTCCGGCCGGCGATCCAGGAAGCGGCAGCCGGCATCCTTTTCGTTCACAATCACCCCAGTGGAGCTCCCGAGCCCAGCCAGGAGGATATCCAGATCACCCGGCGCCTGGTGGAGACCGGGAAGGTCGTGGGAATCAGGGTTTTGGACCATGTTATTATTGGCGGTTAGAACTACTCGCCTTCCGGCTCCAAGCCAGTAAGTCTCTGTTTTACAGTGCATTGAGAATGAACACAAGCCTCATTTTCCCCTGCTTCTGACGCCCCTTGTTGCGTGTTTGTTGCAGTTTTCACCTCTTTTTCACCTGCTTCTGTTGCGGACCGGTCGAGGCGGCGACCCGGGACGGGCGTCCTCCGAGGGGATCCAGCGCGAGTAGACCCGGAGCGTGACGTTCGGGGAGGAGTGGCCCAGTTGGCGGCTCACGTACAGGATCGGCTCTCCCATCGAAGAGCAGGATGGACGCGAACGTGTGCCGCAGATTGTGCGGGTTCCGGTACTTCAGTTCCGCCGTCCTGAGCAGCCGCCTCCAGATCACCTGGAAGTGGCCGCAGGGCCACCAGCCGACCCTTCTTGGTCACAAAGACCCACGGCGTCTTGCGGCGCTGTGCGGCGCGGTGCGCCTGAAGGGCCTCGACCAGTTCGGCCGATAGGTCCACGGCCCGGACGGAACCCTGCGTCTTAGTGCGCTTCACGCCGTCGCGTGAGCAGGCGCGCGCCCGCATGACCCGCGCTTGACGCCGGTCCCAATCAAAGTCCTCCCAACGCAGGGCCGTGGCCTCGCCCCATCTCATGCCGGTTCGGCCAGGACCATCAGAACGATGAGCGGCGACCACCGTGAGAACTGGATCGTGCGATTGCTTCGAGGTGGTGGAGTTCTTGAGCGTGAAGGGAATCATCTCCGGCTCTCTTCCCGGCGGGTCTTGCCGCTGTAGTAGCGGCTCAAGGTTCTGGTCTGCACCGGGTTCGCCGGGATGAGGCCCTCGTTGACGGCCTCGGACAGCATGGCGGACAGGATCGCGAAGACGACGCCGTACCGCTGTCTTTCCGCAGCCCCGACTTTGACTTGGGATTGCCAGCCGCTTCATGTCGGCGTACCGAAGACTCGTCGATGGGGATGCGAGCCAAGGACCGGCAGTATGTGCAGCCGGAGATCGCTTAACAGTAAGACGTACGTTTTTCCGAGCAAGTGTCGGCTTGCGTTCCTCCAGCCACCGGGCTGCGAACTCTCTAAGCGGCGGCGCGCCCTCGGCCTGATCGGCCAGCCGGGCGAGTGTGCCGTCTTTTTCCAGGAGCATCAATGCCGTCATCTGCTCCGCGTACTGGTGAGCCTCCGCCTGCGTCGAAAAGGCTTTGCTGCGGCGCTGGCCCTTCCAGTTGATGTTGACGTACCACTTCCCCGGGAACCTCTCCTTGATTACGATACCCACCGCCCCACTCCTTCTGCTTCGGTAGTGCGGCCCGCCGCACGTGTGCGGGCCGCGTTTCTGCTTCCGGTTCGATGACCCGGATCGCGTGGAAGGCTTCAGGGTTCGCCGGGTCCGTGCCGACGACCCATTCCACCTCGTCGATCACCGCCATTTGATAGCTCCAGTTTCCCGTCGCCTTCCGCTCAGCAATGATCCGGTCCACTCGCGCCTTAGAACGGGATGTCATCGTCCGTGATTCCGCCGCCGCCGCCCGACGTCGGGTACGGCTTCCGTCACCGTAGTCGAAGCTGCCGCTGTCCTGTTGCCGCTTGTTCGGCTGACGGTTGCCACCACCGTTCTGCTGACGGTTGTCCTGTTGCCGGTTGTTCGGCTGACGGTTGCCGCCGCCACCGTTGCCGCCGCCCAGCATCCGCATCTGGTCCGCCACGATCTCGAACGCCTTGCGCGGGTTGCCGTCCCGGTCCTCGTAATCGCGGACTTGGATGCGGCCCT
Source organism: uncultured Acidobacteriota bacterium (assembly GCA_963777605.1). Classification (GTDB taxonomy): domain Bacteria; phylum Acidobacteriota; class UBA6911; order RPQK01; family JAPXNP01; genus CAVZRV01. Next base: position 2,051 of record CAVZRV010000007.1, on the reverse strand, counting down.
CCACGTAGACCAGTTGCCCTTTCGTCAGATACTCCGAGCAAATGTCGGCCAGCTTGCCCCACGCCACCACGTTGTGCCACGTGGTTTCCTCGTTGTCGTTGTATTTCCGCGTCGTGGCCATGGAGAAATTGCAGACCGAGGTCCCGTTATTCGTTGACCGATGCTCCGGGTCCCTGCCCACGTATCCGACAATGATTGCTTTGTTGATCATCTGGTTGCCTCTTTCCTGCTGCCGTTAAGAAGTGAATTGAAATCCGCCAGGACTGCGGGGCTGACCGTTCGCCCCGCCACCACGATGCGCTGGAATCGCTGGCGTACGAAGTCCAGTAGTTCCCGTTGAATCACGTAGAAGGGGCCGCGTACCGAGAGCCGATAGAACGGCAGCCCCTCCCCACGCAGTTGACGCAGCCGACGGATTGGGATGCCGTTCAGCTTGGCCGCGTCCGATAACTTGAGAAGCCGATCCTGTCCGTTGTTCATGGCTACTTAATCCGCAGGTGCTCCCCGACCGTGACCACGATCCCGAGATCGAAGAACTCGTATTCCCCGGTTCCCCGGGAAGCCGCTTGGCCTCCTTCAGGTATTCGATCGCCGCCTTGGCGTCGAACTCCACGGAGGCCGGTACGACCCGGCTGAACTGTTCGGGCGGGTTCGTTGTCATGGAGCGGACGGAAGCCTGACTGTTCTTCACCCGGTTGACCGTGTACAGGGCCGTCTGCACCTTCTTTTCGTTGAGGCGCTTGAACTGACCCAGCAGGTAGGACTTCAGGCTTGCCACGCCCTTTTCACGGGGCTTGACGATCTCGTCCTGAATCCGCGCGATCTCCTTCTTGGCCGTGTCCGCCATCTGCTCCATGCGCCGGATCACGTGGCAGGTCTGCTCCACCTTCGCGGGCAGCACCATCTCCAAGTGCTCCATCGCCTCCTCGATCTCGGGCGTGAGTTCGCCGTAGTTCTCCAGCAGGGCCATCTGCACGTCGAGCAGCCCGTCCACGATTTCGTACAGGTGCTCCTGTACTGGAGCCTTTGATTCCTTCACTTTCATGGTTGCCATTTTCATTGCCGTTGCCGTCATGCCACCGCTCCCAATCTACGCAGCCCGTCCCAATCCGTTCGGCGGACCCGCGTGGTTCCCGTCACTTCCACCGGACGGCACTCGACCGTGACCACCACGTAGTGCCGCCCGGACTCCCCGTTCTCCTCGCACCATCGCCTCAGCGCCGTATGCGCCCTTTCGCGGCGTCCCCGGCGGATCATCTCCACCGGCGTGAAGTGCGGGTCTTCGACCAAGCAAACGAATTCGCCCATCATCTATGCAGCCCGCCCTTCGCTCGCCCTTGCCTTGTTGATTGCCATCTCCGCCCGCTGAATGATCTTGTCCGCGTCGTCCGTCGTCAGGTCGGCGTCCGATTCGTGCCTCAGGAGGAACCCGACGATGGTTCGTCCTCGGTATGCGAGGCCAGCGCCGCATCCGGTCCCGTTGAACGTTCGTGGCCTTCGGCTTCCCGTCCGACTGCTTCCGCATCGGCGGTTCTCCGGGCCGCTGGTTGCCGTTGGCCGTAGCCTTGGGAGCGCAAAACCCCAAAACCCCAAAACCCCTTCTAAACAACAAATTACTGAAATGATTTAATTGAGTTAGTGCCTACTTATCAGAGTCTCTTGGACTATTAGTAGCATTCACTTTTCCCTTACTCTTTCCAGGAGTTTTCTTAGCACTGCTCTCTCTTTCTAGAGTAGTTTCCTTTTCTCATCTTATCTACTTATTTTTATCTGACTTATTTTTATCTGATCTATCCTCAGAACCATCCCTCTCTGTATCATCCTTCTCAGATTTATCCTTCAATCTCTTTTCCTCCTCTCTCCTCTTAACCTCAGCTGCTCTTTGCTTTGCCTCTACCTCCCTTGCCTTCTCCTCAGCCTCTCTCTGCTCAATCAATAATTTCTTAACCTTCTCCTGATTTTCCTTAATAGCCTTCTGCTTACTTCTGATCTTGTCTGCGTTTAGGTGGTTAGTGGCCTCTCAGTCTTTTATTTGGTCTTCTAGTCTTTGG
>CAVZRV010000006.1:0-171647 GCA_963777605.1 uncultured Acidobacteriota bacterium | reverse complement strand
GCCGCGGACCAACGAGTAGCTTCTGGCTCTGGCTGTGGCGGTCGATGAGGAAGTGAGCCGCATCGAATAGCTACCTTGCTTGGCTTGGGCAGTGTCTCGATACGCACTGCTCTGATTCCAGCCGATGGCGTTCGTCGAAGATCCGGATTCGAAACTGGGATTGTCGATCCGAATATTGCCCTCCCGGTAATCGTAGGTCCACGCCGCTGCCGGAGCCGTCGTGCCCGCGGTAATCGACAGCTCATCGGCGCAGAAGACGGCCGACATTCCGGATTGTCCTCCGTCATGGACCACGCGCACCTTGACTCCAGTCGTCCCGGCCGCGGTCGTAAACGTCGCCGAGACGCGCTGCCACGTGCCGATCTTCGACGTGTCGGCAAACGCTTGGACGTTCGTAAAAGCCTGCCCCTGGGCATTTCCGCCGTCGGGATCGATGTAGACGTTGCCCGAGTGGTAGTAGGACAGGTAGAGGTAGCCGGACAGGGTGTAGGTGGTACTGCCCTGGACGGCGATGTAGCTACTTGCCGAGGCCAGGGCCAGCGACCCCGAGGCCAGCTTCAACGAGTACTTGCCGGTCAGGGCCGTCTCGTCGCTTCTGGCCGACCCGAGGATCTCGGTCCAGTCCGAGGCATCGCCCGCCGTCCCCGACTCAAAGCCGGCATTGGTGAAGGGCCGGTCGATGTTTCGGACCTCGTGATGCTGGAGTTGTCCGGTCACGGGATGGTATCCCCGCCGAAGCTCCCGATTGTTCCCCAGGAGGGCATAGTCGGGTTGTCCGGCTGAGTTGTAGGTGATCGACGAGAGGAGATTGGCCGGATGCTGGGCGTCGGCCCAGCTCGAGGTGAGATCGGTCAGCTGTCCGATCCCGTAGGTGCCTTGATCGTAAGTATAAGTGACCGACGGCGTGACGCCGCCGTCTCCCGAGTAGGTGCGCCCGGTGGGCCGATTGATATTGTCGTAGGAGTAGTTGGTATCGGGCCGTTTCTCTTTCATAGACCGGTTTCTCACGAAAGTGGCGGCAGCAACGAGGGGGCTACGCACTCAGCCATTGGCTCCGGCAGTGGACTCACAGAATAATCGATTCTTGCTGTGGAACCATTTTGTCGCTCACTTATGAAAGACAAAACAGTTTGTCGCTCATCGGGACGCCAAAAGTGAGCAGCAATGTCTGTCCGTTTGAAGGAGTGATCATCAAAGCAATTCTCTGCCTTCGGCGATGTTGATCAGAGCAGGAAATGCCAGGACGGTTGGACGGCTACCCCGTCCTTCGACGAGAACCTGCAGTATTTCTCCTTCGTAGAGCACGTTGAAGAATCTCCGAGCCGTCGCCGCCGGGATCCCCGCGGACTCCACAAAATCCGAGGTCCGGAAAACGGGGTGCTGGAAGATCCAGTCCACAGCCCGCATCGCGTATTGTGAGCGGGTCAACTCCGGCACACGGCGTTTCATCGATTCGTAGAGATCCAGAATCGCCTTCGTCTTCGCGAGATTGTCCTCCGCCTGGGTTTTCACCGCTTCCAGGAAGAAGCGGCACCAAGCGGTCCAAGCATTGTCCCGTGACACGGCCAGCAGAGCTTCGTAATAGGCATCTCGTCGTGACTCAAAATAGCCGCTGATGTAAAACATGGGTCGACCGATCAGCCCCCTCTGCCAGAGAAAGAGTGGAATCAACATCCGACCGAGTCGGCCGTTTCCGTCAAGGAACGGATGGAGTGCTTCAAACTCCGCATGCAGGATAGCGAGTTGTACGAGCTGGTCGGGGCCGTCGTTATGGGCATAACGCTCCCAGTCGCTCATGGCACCGGGCAACTTGTCCGGTTCGATCGGAACAAAGTGGGCCTCTTCGATGGTGCATCCCGGTGGACCGATCCAATTCGGCACCTTCCTATACTGGCCGGGTGCGCTATGTCGACCACGTACTCCGGAAAGCAGCACGGCATGGGCTTGGCGGAGAACCCGCTGCGACAGAGGCAGCTTAGCCAGCAGCTTTTCGGCCTCGCGCATCGCTGCGCGGTAGTTGAGGATCTCCTGAATATCATCCCGGCGCTCAGGTGACACAGCCGCTCTTCCCGCCTCGAATTCCAGGACCTCCCCCATTGTCGCCTGGGTGCCTTCAATCCGGGATGAGAGCACGGCCTCCTGGGTTGAGAGCGGCGAGAGAAGTACATCCGGGCTGGGCACGGCTGCGAGCATGCCGTCGTAACGTGCCAGCGCCGCGGCCGAAGGGCCGATCAGAGGGATGAGCTCCGACCAGTCGAGCGTCACGGGTGGGAACCGGCCTTCGTGATAGCGTACTGGCGGCATTTGGTCTCCTCCGATGCGAGTATCTCGCCCGAGCCCGACAAGACCCCTGCTGAGCTCGATCTTCCAAGTCGCCTCAGGATACCTGCAACCGGAAGGCCTGACAATCGAGGATCCGGTCAAGACCTCGATGTTCGAGAGTGTGCCTGCTGGGATCACTCCGGCCGGTCGGACTGTCGTAAGGTGGGCGGGAGCGACCCTGGCCCGACCTTTGGGGAGGGGAATCGGTCTGGGCGCCCCAAGCGCCCAATGACCGGGGTCGCTCCCGCCCACTCTGCGACCCCGTGAAGCGCCCCAACGGGCGCGAAGCGGTGCCGAAAATTGTTGAAAATCCTAAGTGTTCACCCCGTCTGGAGCTCGAAATCCGAGTCGAAATCCGTATCGAAACCCTGATGCAGACGAGTCTTCGATCGTCTTGGTGGTTCGATCGGCATTTCAGCGCCTCTTGAAGCTCTCGAGAAAATCATAGCTGTGCTCCAGGCGGTAGGTTTGAAAATCCACGGAAATCGGGAAACGGTACGCTGCGCGATCCTGGATCCTTTCGGCAACCGCACGATCGCCAGCCTCTTTCCAGAGTTCAAAAAGGGATTGGGTGTCCGGGCCGTTGAAGAATCGGCGAGCGTTCTTCAGACGGATCAATCGGTCCCGGCTCAGGGACTGAAACTGCTTGGTTTCGTAGAGGTGCTCCAGGCGAAAGTACTCGAGGAGACCGGCCGCGTAGGGCTGGTTTGCCGCCTCGGAGTCGAGCACTGCGACGAGGGACTTCACTCTGCGCCTTGCCGCCTGGAAGTGTCGTTCAGAGGCGGCGATGTAGAAGAGCCGAAGCGTGCCCAACTGACCGAAGAGCCGGCTGTACTGATTGAGAAACGTGTCGAAGCCCGCTAAAGACCGTGCCCCGGAGTCGACATAGGAAAAGGAGACCACAGGCGAGGAGTCGGCGTCGTCAGACGAGACAAAGAGGGGAAACTTATCGACGAAGTAACGAGTCGTCTCCTCGTTCGACCGTTCCGAAGAGTAGAGCTTGGCGGGCAGGAGGTCCGGAGAGAGTTTCCTCTCGCTGGTGAAGTAATCGACCTTCTCGCGTTCGGTGGCCAGGTAGGTCCGCTCCGGATCAGTCAGCACAAAATCGAGGGCCATCAGCCTAGTCTTGATGGCGGCCGGCGCACGGCGGCGCCGGTTCCGGTTATTCGGATCCCCCAGGGCCTCGTAGAATGGGCGGGCGCACAGGTGATAGACCCCGGTGTTATTCGGAAAGACGGTGGCTCGCGAGTGTCGATTCGCCGCCGCTCGCTGAACGAGCTGGATTTCGGTCGTGCCGTTACGGCAACCCACAAACCGGTTGTACTGGCGCCGCACGAAGTAACCGCCATGAAGTGCGGCAACTGTGAGAAAGGCGGCCTCCCGCTCGTTGTACCCGAATTCCTGCAGTGCCTGGATGCGCTGTTCGTGGGTCGTCATTTCAAGATCTCCACGGTGAACTTCCATTCCTCCTTGGTGAGCCCGAATCCCGTTCCGGTGAACAACAACGACTGTTTGTTGTTGAATATATTTTGAGAGTGTTTTGAAGAAATCTTGTATTTCGCAAACGCAATCTTGATGCGGGTTTCAGAGGGATTCTCTTCCCTCGAAGTACGGAAATCCTTCCCTTGGAGTACGGTATTTCTTCCCTTGAAGTACGGAGATCCTTCCCCTGAGGTACGGTTCTTCCCCCGAAGTACGGCCGCTTTCCCTTAAGGTACGGCAAGTCGTGGAGAGGAGTGGGGAGCGAGGGAAACCCAGAGTTCTGAATTCGAAATCGGAAAGAATGATACGGCGAATCGGAAGGGAGCCGCCCGGCGAGGTTGGCTTTGTTGAAATGTGCGTTCATCACCATGCTGTCCTGTTTGTTTCCTGCGCTTCCTAACGGGAACGCAGAATTTGACTTAGGACCCAAACAGGAAAGACCCGGCTAGACTGGTTAGTAGTGGTTAGTGACCCGATCGGATCACTTCGTAAAGGGTTGGGCCCGTTCTTACAAACCGGAGGTCACTGGTTCGATCCCAGTACCGCCCACCATTACCGACGTGGGATTGGAAGGAGTCACGGCGAGAAAGAAAGGGTGGGCCAACCCACCTTTCCTGTTTGTGTCCTGCAGGGCCATTATACGGCTCCTTCTTTCTGTTCTTCTCGCTTCTGCTTGGCCCCTTCGATCAGACGCAGACTTGCTGAACGGCCAGCCTGTGCGAGTGGAACGCGTAGAAGCGTTCCGTCGTCAACAGACGGGAATGGCCGAGCAGAGTTTGCATCGTGTGCTTCTCCAGGTTCCGAGTGTTTGTCTGAAGTCTGTAGGTCGCTTCATGGTGGAATCAATGGCGAACGACCCAGGTGCCGGCCAGGCGATCGTGCAGCCCACGATGTGGATGGATCACCGAATAGACGGCGGCTGCGCCCCACAGGGCGAGAATTGCCGCGGCCGCCAGGACGGCTCCGGGGCTCTCCCTCACCTCCGGCCACCAGTGCAACCAGCAGGATCGGAACGAAGAGCGGGAACCAGATGATCGCCCAGCGCCGGAGCAGTCTTCCGATCCTGGCCGGATTCCCGTCCCCGTCAACTACCGCCAGCCGAAAGATCGTCAGACCGACGGTTGTGCGGAACGGAAATTCCAGAAGCTGGACGACAGCCGTCCCGGCCAGGAGCAGCAGTATAGACAATAGTGCCACCACGGCAGAGGAAGTACTCCAATGCGAGTTCGGGTCAGCCTGAGTCAGGCCGACCAGAACCAGCACCCAGATATAGGCCGGCATCATGAAGATAGAGCCGGCTCGAACACCTCCGCTGACTTCGGCGGGTCTGTCGAGCATGCCCCTGAGGACACCGGTCAGAAAGCTGAGCTTCTCGAATTTCGCCTCTCTCAGGTTCAACAGAACCGGACGTGCGTGAACGGGAAGCCCCGTGGCGTCGACACAGGAAGCGACGGCGTTCAAAAAACGTTGCCGGCCTGCCAGATCTTCGACACATATGGGCGCGGCTGGACTCGGGACTTCGGGCCATGCCTGGTCAAGGAGAACCGCTCGTCCCTGATCTGTGATCCAGATATGGTCCAGGCTCAACTCCGGGGGGAGGGTCTTGTCTCTACCGGCACCCCACAGTTCTGAGGCAAGGTCATGAAGCCAGTGCCGTAGACTCGACCAGGGGATCGCCCTGCCTTCGATCAGGTGGGAGAAGGGTGTGCCCGGAGTCGCTTCAAAGGCATCCCAGGTCCCTTCCTCCGTCTCGAGCTTCTGCAGCCATCGCAGCCGCCCTGGGCGGGCGACTTCCCTTCGCCCAATCGAGAGCCCCGTCCGAGTCGCGTTTCAGAAGCCAGACGTCGCGTCGAAGTGCCGGGTCCCTGGTGAGAATCCATTTTCCGGGAACCAGTTGCCGGATGTTCTGGTAGGGTCCGAAATCTCCTCCATCCTCCTCCAGTGAGGATGGCTGTTGCCGGGGTCGAATCGTCGGGCGGACACTCCCTTGGGGCCGAACCACAACCCTGGTTCCGGAGAGCAGATCCCATACGGTCGCGTAGCCGTTCTCACGACGTGCGGTCAACGTCAACAGCACCGGAATCCAGGCGCACACGTTGGCGATAACCACGAAAATCACGATCTGGGACTGCGTGAATTCGGGACTGCGGATGACTGCCATGCTGAGGGGCATGCGAACGCACTCAATGGAAAGGATTGGGATCAGGATCCGCAACAGGGCCCGGCCGACGCCAGGAGGTCGTCCGTCTGACCGGACGACCTGGAGGCCCTTGAGCCTCTTCCCCAACCCGGCGCCCCAGATCCCTTCAGAAAGGCTGAAGTACAGGAATCCCAGGCCGAAAAGAAGGAGATAATACCGGGCCGCGTAGAGACTCCGTTCATAAACGGGCCGCTGCAAGAGAGCATCCGGTCCGACCAGAAGCATCAGTGTCACGTAAGGGGGCAGGAAGGCGATCAGGTAGTCGATCCATCCGGCCGGGACCCTGGTCTTCACAGAAGCCGGTTCCGGCTCCCGGGAACTGAAGGGCAGCAAAGCATTGCGCAGGGACGGATAGTCGGGAAATCGCCCAGCGGGCTCTTTGGCCAGGCAGCGGTCGATCACCTGCGCGAGTTCGCCGGGAATTTCGGGGCGGAACTCGGTCACTGGTCGCGGCTTCTTGTTGACCGCGTTGGCCACGACCTGGATGGCGTTGTCTCCCTCGAACGGGGCCCGGTTGGTGAGGAGAGTGAACAGGGTCGCCCCGACCGAGTAGATATCGGAGCGCAGATCGAGCGCATCGCCCCGCAGTTGCTCGGGGGAGGCGTAGGCGGGCGTTCCCAGGACGGTTCCAGTGGCGGTCACAAAGGTGTCTGACCCAACCATGGTGGAAACCGAGAGTCCGAAGTCTCCGACTTTGACCGACCCGTCCGGATAGTCGAAACAGTTCGACGGTTTGATGTCTCGGTGGAGCACGCCTCTCGAAAAGGCGGATTCGAGGCCGGCGATGACGTCCAGAATGGCGTCCACTGCTTCGGCGACGGGAAGAGGCCCGCGTTTCTCGAGGCGGTTCTGAAGCGTCCCGCTGCCAGCGATCTCCATGGTGATGACGGGAATTCCGTCAATTTCCTCGCTGCCGAAGACGTACAGGCTGTTCGGATGGTTGACGCCTGCGGCCAGGCGACCCTCCCGGAGGAATCGCTGCCTCATCTCCGGGGAGTCGATCTGATCCCCCAACATCTTCAGGGCAATACGGCGGCCCGTGGACAGCTGTTCGGCTTCGTAAACGGTGCCCATCCCCCCCTGGCCCAGCAACCTCAACAGGCGGTAGTCCCCGAATTGCGACGGGAATCCCTTGACTTCGGGTGATTCCGGACCCATCGCCGGACGTGATCGAGCCCACTGCCGGCCCCGCCCCCGTCGTGGTTCCCGGCATCAGACGAGTCGGAAACTCAGCAGGGTCGCGCTTTGCAGATTCGGGTCCACGCGCTGTCACCAGAGCTCTGGTTTCCTGCTCGGATGCCTCGAGGGCACCGGAGAGCAGGCATGCAGGACAAAGATCCTCGGTCGAGTGGGTCGGAACCACTGCCCCGCAACGGAGGCACTGACCGGTCGCCGGGATCGTCATAGCTGAGTCTCCATTCTTTCCGGCTTCGGACCCGGGAGCGGGAATCGGGAATCGGGAAGCCAGAATGAACCCACACCTAAGAGAGATGGGTCGCGATCGCGTTGGAAGCACCCGGTTTTCCTCATTCCACAACCATTCTCGATGCCCGCTTCTCGATGCCCGATTCCTCCCCCGGTCTCCGGTGGGTGGCTGCGATCACGGCGACAAGCAGGGATGCATGTTCTACCGTAGTTTCCAGTCAGTGGTTACAAGCCAAGCTGAGGATCTCGCAGAACCTCGATCAGGTAACGTATTTCGTCTCTCAGGCTCTCCTCGTCAGCGACCGTCTCGGCGATGGCTGCACGGAGGAGTTCAGTGTACCTTCGCCTCAGCCGGTGCACCGCAACCTTGATGGCACCCTCACTCATTCCGAGTCGGGCGGCCATGTCCTTGCGGGACGGTTCGTCTCTCCCGGTGAGAGTTCCCTTGAGCGTCTCGAAAAGCTCACGCTTGCCGGCTTTGGTCATTTCCAGACGCAGCGATCGGAGAGCTGCCCCGACGGTTTCAAGGGCCCATTCGCGGTCGAAAACACGATCCGGGTTGTTCATGCTTGGAGCCGTGGCTGAGTACCGGGCTTCCAGGTCGGCAGAGTTCCATTCGACAAATTCAAATTGCCCTCCCCGCTTCTGAGTCCTTGCCCGGTGCCATTCGTTGGCTAGGAAGTGCTTCATCGCTCCGAGTAGATAGGAACGGAAGCGGCCCTTGCTGCGGTCAGCGGATAGCCAGCCCTGCCGATTCGAGAATGCGGGCGAAGAAGGCCTGAGTCAGGTCCTGGGCCTGATCGGCCGAGTGACCCTCGCTTCGGACGAAGGCATAGAGAGGATACCAGTAGAGGCGGCACAATTCCTCGAGCGCCGACCGGGCACAGGCCCGGCCGGCATCGTCGCCCTTGGCCTGACTCACCAGGCTCCATTGCGTCGTGATGAAAGCGGCGCGGCGGGATGTCCTTCATGATTGGCACTCTAGCTTGCCAGGCCGCCGTGGGTCAAAGGCACCGACCGTCGGGAGGTCGATTCGCCGTCCGTCTGGTGTAGGGTCGTAGCCTATTGTAGAAACGCACATTCTCGATCGGTCGATCCCTCGGATGCCGGAGACCAGAAGAGCTGCTTGACGCGTAGGTCAGGACCACGACCAGAAATTGCTTCGCCAGCGAGGGCAAGCCTGTTCCAAGAAGAGCGATGGCAAAGACTCCCATCACGACCGTGTGGATCACGTACACGTAGTAGGAGTTGCGACTCAGAGTCCGGGCCAGGGCTCCCTTTTGGTTCACGTATCGGCGAAACGTTTCGGTGCTGAGATAGAGCAGACAGAGCAGGGAAACAATGAAGGAGCAATGAGCCAGGATGGAATCGACTGTTTCCGGAGATCAGGCTGGTGCCTGGCCGGATGAATGGGTAGAGGACCATGACGATGTAGAGGTCGATCGGAATTCCGGCCGTGAAGGCGACCGCCCAGTAGGGCCATCCGCTCTTCGGAGGTGATTGAAAACACGCTGCCGGTAGCAGAATGCGCCCACGAGGAAGACCAGGAAGTAGATCAGCAGCCGTTCGTTCTGAAACTGCAGAAAGAACGTCTGCGTCCACCCCTGCAGGTTGAACCAGTCCATCACCAGGGAGTAGCCCAATCCGACGAAGGAGGCGGTCGAAAACAACGGATCGGAGAGAGAGCCAGGAAAGATCGATCCGCAATCTGGAGAGCAGCAGAAAAGCCACGTGAAAAAGAAACAGGACCGGAAGAAACCATAACCAGTTCTGATTCCAGATGCTGTTCCAGTGGAAGTAGTTCGTCCAGTGCTCCTGGGGAAGGCCGCGGGAGTAGAGGAAGAGGACTTTGTAGAGAGGGATTAGCGTCAGGATGCCAATTGCCCAGGGGATCATCAGCCGCTTGAACTTTGATTTCAGAAATTCCCGTGGGGTCCGTCTGTCGATGGAGCCTGGAGTGAAGTATCCGGAGACGAAGAAGATGGTGGACATGACAAAGATATCCAGCACGATATTCAGAATTCCGGAGAAATGATTGGTCGAGGGATCGTCGACGATCCAGAAGAAAGCCGTGATTCCACTGCTCTCGTAGACCAGTCCGGCATGCAGAACGACCACCAGGAAGACGGCGAATGTCCTCAGGTTGTCGAGCCAGTGAATCTTGATTTGGGCAGTGCGGTTGGTCTTCTCACTGTTCATTGAGAATTCTCCTTCTCGCGTTGAAATTCTGTTCACTGCTTCCTGAAGGAGAATTCTGCCGAGGTTACAGGGTGTGCCAGATTTTGAGTTGGGGAAGAAGTGGCACGGGCTGGGCCCAGTCCTTGCTACCACCTGGAAAAAGAGGACGCCTGTTCCACCCCCTGGACGAGGAGACTGCCAGGGTTTCGCTGGGGGCGAAGCCGGGTCGGACCTGCTCCTGATCTTGACAACTCGACTGGGCTCGACCAAGCTTGAAATTGGTTAAGTTGGTTGAGCCGGCGACGGGACTCGAATCCCGTCGGGTTGTTTTGAAGGGAGACTTACATGCTAAAGAAGCCGAATCGCCGGGGTTTTCTGAAAACTTCGACTGCCGCGGTCGCGGGTACACTGGCGTTCCCTTACATCAGTTGCGGCGATGTCAAGGTCGCCAAGCCGATGACCCGAATCCTGGGACGGACGGGCTGGGAGGTCACCACTCTGGGCCTGGGCGGACAGGCTTCGCTGCAGTGGACCGCCCAGGGTATCGATCCCGCGGCAATTATCGTCAAGGCCGTCGATCATGGGGTGAACTACCTGGATACCTCCAATGTCTATGGTCCGAGCCAGGTGAACTACGGTAAGGCCTTCGAAGCCCTGAACTTGATCCCCGGGCGGCCGAAATACGACGAGGCACGACGAAGATCGTTGTACCTGGCCTCGAAGAGCATGATCCGGCACGCCAAAGGCTCCTCTTCGGGCGTGAACGACCGCACCGAGGGCCCGGAAGGATCGCGGGTGGTCGATGACATCAAACGGTCGCTGAGCCAGATTTTCGGGGATGGATCGGGAGGCTATCCGCCGGGGGCCTATATCGATCTTTTTCAGATCCACAACCTCAACACTGTGGAGGAGGTGGATGCGATCTACCTGGGCTTGGAGGATCCCGATCCCCAGGCGGAGAGCATCGGCGCACTGGCCGCACTGGTCGACTATCGGGACGGGACCAACCGAACCGGCCTGAATCCCCAGGAGGAGCAGCTCATTCGCAAGATCGGTATCACCGGGCATATCTCCTCCCCGGTCATGATGGAATGCCTGCAACGAGATACGCAGGGGATCATCGAAACGATGCTGATCGCCATCAACGCGAACGATCGGCGCTATCTGAGCCACCAGTACAACGCCATGCCGGTGGCCCAGGCCCGGAATGTGGGAATGATCGCCATGAAGGTCTTCGCCGACGGAGCCATGTATACCAAGGACCCGCGATGGTCCCGGACTCCTGACGATGTCGTCCAGTTCGTGGGGACCGAGGAACTGCCCAGTCGGCCCCTCGCCGAATACGCGTTGACCACGCCGGGCATCGGGACGGCGATCATCGGAATCGGCCGGATCGACTCCGATGGCCGAAACTGCCAGCTCGAACAGAATTTGTCGGCTGCCCAGGTTGCCGCGGAATCATTCAGCGAAACGGATCGGCAGGAGATCGAGGAACTGGCCCTGAAGGCGCGTTCGGGGCAGACCAACTGGTTCCAGTTGGCACAGGAGGGATTGGGTGCACCTCGTGAGGTTCGTGCCGAGATCGATCAACGGGGGCAGGCCACTCCGGTGGCCCGGGTGACGTGGCAGACTGCGTATGCGGCGGATCAGCCGATTCAGCACTACGAGATCCTGCGAGATGGCGAACCGGTCGGCCATGTGGAACACTCCCCCCAGATTTCGAAGGAGCCGTTCGCCTGGGAGGAGGCCTCAATGGAGGGTCGGCACGAATACCAGGTGGTCACCGTGGACAGGAGCGGCGGGCGAGCCCAATCCGAACCCGTAATCCCAGGGGCCGCGTGATCAGCATGCGACACTAACCGAATTCCCCGGCAGAGCCGGGGGCTTTTGAATTTGTGAGCCGCTCAAAGCGGTCTTGACGGAGGCGCTTGCGCGGCAACTTGCGCCACCTGATGGTGGCTACTGATTGAACAGTTCCTGCTGATCCCGTTGTCGGTCCTCCGCTTCCTGGTTCTGAATGTATTCACGGATCACCGCCTCATCACGACACGGTTTCTCCCCACACATCGAATGCGAACTTGCGGATACCACCACTCCAGCAATCACCGGTTCGGTGTGAATCCCGATGCGCACCCCCCACCGGGCAGAGTTTTCCGGGCAGTCTCTCAGACGAACCGTCTCCAGGAACTCAAATCCCGTCAAAACCGCTTCGACGGGGTGGGCGGGGTTTCTGACGGGGAGCCCACCGGCGCACATGTAGGAATCTCCGATCGTCTTGAGTTTCTCGAGTTGATATCGATAGACGATCCGGTCGAACGCCGTGAAGTAATCGTGGAGATTATCGACCAATTCCTCAGCAGAGAGACGCAGCGTCGAATGGGATAACCCAACGAAATCGATGAACAGAATCGTCACATCCTCGAAATTCTTTGGATCGTCCGCGCCTTTGAGGTGCAGTTCTTGAGCTACCTCATCGGGCAGGATATTCTGCAGTAACTCCTCCGAACGCATCTTTTCCTGTGCAATTTCCCGGCTTCGCAAGGCGAGCTGGCGGTCTGCGTCGGTCAGGCGACCCCGAGCCAGATCGAGTTCCTCCGTCATCGAATTGAACGCGGAGGCCATCTGCCCGAACTCATCATTTCCGTCCACCTTGATCCGATGATCCAGATTCATGGAGCCGATGATTTACGCCCCTTCCCGAAGCTTTCCGAGCCGGCGGTTGAAGAAGCGCGAAACGTAGAAAGCCACGGCGATGGCAGTCAGCGTCGAGAGAACGAAGATGCTCAGGGTCAGGTTCGTGGTGAGTTCCTGGATCTGGGGTTTACCTTCGCTCGGAGTCGGTTCTCGAAGCTGGCCGATGCGCTCTAACGTCGCCTGCAACTCCACTCCGAACTGCTCGAGCTGTCCCGGCGGAACCGCGCCTTGGGCCTCGCCGGACATCACGCTCATGAGCACCTGAATCTGTTTCAGCTTGTTTCCGATCTCCTGGCTCACGGAGTTCACGAGATCCTGCCGCGTGAGGGTGGTCCCGTCGCCGATATCAAGGTCCGGTCTTGGACCAGGGGGCGTCGTCCCCACAAACGCAACCGGCCGGAATCATTGACGGACACTCTGGTCCTCCTACGTCGAAATTCTTCGTTAATTCACAATTCATCCTATTAGGCTGTGAATCGCTATAAGCACACTAGCTCCAGAAACTTTGAGCCCTATGAAGGAATCACCAGCGGGCCATGTTGGCTTTAGGTGTAAAGTAACCCGACGTTTCCGATTAATCGAAACCACAACAGTTAAGGTCTCGGAACCCACCCCCGGTATCAACTGGCAAGTGCAGTGAATCTCGACTCGGGAAACTATTTACGCTCTAGGATTTAGCGTTATGGGCTGGGAAGCGGCGCAGTTGCTGGCATTCTTCTTGCATGCTCTCATCTCCGAGGAGAGAATAAGTGAACTCAATGCGAGGAGAGGACAAGTGAACTCAATGAAATCTTCCATCGTTCTGGCGATCGTCATTTCTGCCCTACTCATCAGTTTCGGAACCGTCTTGGCTGATCCGGTGGTGATCATCTCGAATCCGAGCGACACGATAACGTATGTCAATGCGCCAGGTAGTATTCCGGCCGGAGGTGCAGTGGCGATCGGCGTCCATTCAGCTTGGGAACCGAATCATAATGGCGTGGGAGAATCTGGTGCAGTGTGGATCTCCTACGCGCAAACTGGTGTCGGAGGGGGAACTCTCGCACCATACGCTGGCACCGCTGTCGTAATGACGGTAGTTGAGACCTTTAACGCGGCGGCAGGATCGACGCTGAACTTGGCTGTCTGGACTGACGACACTTCACGCGTCCTCATCGATGGCGTGGAAGTTTACGCCCCGAACTTTACTCAGAGCACTTGTGCAAATGGTCCAGTTGGCTGTGAACCGGATGAGTTTGGCCTGATCAATTTCACCTTCGTGACGGATGGTTTGCACACGATAACGTTTGAAGCCTTCCAAGTCGGGACTGGGACAACGACCGATTCAAACCCGTTCGGATTGCTTTACGAGGGAACGGTTACATCGGTTCCGGAGCCGTCGGGCCTCGTGCTGCTTGGGATCGGCATGGTCGGGCTGGTTTCATCTCACATAAAACGCCGCCGTCAGTGAAGAACCCCAATAACAGCCGCGGTGATTGAACGGTCGCTGCGGCTGTTTTTTTTCCGCTCAACCCGATTTAGGCACTCCTAGCCGGAAACGATGCGACTTCACCGTCCAGGTTGCGTTAACCGCCCAGGAACCACTTGAGCAGCGGTGAGGTATCCAGATCGACCGTCGAGCCTTCCTCGCCAGCCTTGGTTTAGCCACTGTGTTCTGGCAGCCACTGCTTCGCTTGATTTCGACACTGAGCAAGGCGTATTCACGATTGGTCCGCCAGTGGACGGAGTCGTCGTGAGGCTTGAAGAGGAGATGCTTCAACCGGGCGAGCGCTCACATCTATCTCGTGCTGAAGGTGGAGGCGGAGAAGCGGCTGCCCCCACTGGGCGCGGCAATGCTCGGCATCTTCCTTTCCCTGGCGGTCCTCTCTCGCCAGTGGGATTTCCTGCCCGTTCCTCTGGTCGTGCTCATGTGCGCCCTCCTTTTGTTTCTGAGAGGGCAGGCAGTCTTCAGGATCGTGAGTCGCATCTCGCTGCTCCTGATCGTTCTTGTCGTCGTCGGGGCGTCGTTTTCCGGTCTGCTCGATGCGGTACGGGAGGATTACCGCACTCAACCGCAAAAGGCCGCGCACTTCTCACTGGCCAACCAGCCTGCCCGTCTTTACCTTGGGGCCGGAGATGGCGTCCTCTTCTCGGATCCTGTCCGGGCGGCCTTCCGCAATGAGCGGGTCCCGGTTCTGTATTCCGAGACCTGGGGTGATTATTGGTGCTTCTTCTACGTGTATGGGCACGATGTGCGAATGGTTCGTTTCGTGAGCGGCGGAAACATTGCCCGACGGTTGCTGAGGCGCGGATCGGGCTCCGACTTGGAAACCAACCTGGCATCGGCGGGCTCTTATCTGGGGCGCGCGAATGTCGTGAGCCTGGTTCCTTCTCTGTTCTTGCTGCCGGCCCTGGGGCTGGGTGCCCAACGTCTCTGGAGACTGCTTCTGGTGGGAGCCGTCGCCGTCGCAATCCATAACCTGAATGCGATGGTGACAAGCTTTTCTCTGTTCGAGCTTTTCCGGCGGTGATACCGGCGCAACTCCCGCCCCCAATCCGCATCCAACCGCACATAACGTTTCTGTAAACCCTTGGGGAGGGTAGGATGAGACTCGTTTTACGAGGGGGTGTGGAACGGAGCCAGCGCGAAGAAGGGAAGCTGCGAGGTACCGTTGGCTCAAGACTGAAACCCTACACCGTTTTGATTTGTTGCCCGGCGAATTTGTCCAAGAAATGCAGGGAGGACTACTACACCGAGCATGTTTACGCGAGAGATGCTGCGGACGCGGGGGAGCAAGCCCGCAGGCAGGCTTTTCAAGTTCGGAGCCGCGCCGAGAGGGACGACTTCCTGGTGGTGGCGGTGTTCAAGGGACATTTGCGCGAGGCGGATTAGACCCTGCGGCGGGGGGAGCCCGGCAGCGAGCCCATCAGCCCAGCTTGTCAGATTGGCGATTCCTTCGGGGGCAGGAAGACTGCCAAACCGACCTCCGACGCCGCTGAAACCGGAGGGAAGCTCCGCATGGACGAACTGGATCCATGTTTGAAGCTTCCCAACGAGGACCGGGCTTGTCCGAGCCTGGGACGTGTTGCCGAAGGCGAACACCCTTTCCAACCGTATTTCGGCTTCACATCCCTTGGTCTTCCAGTGAGGTACGGTCCTCACTTCGAGGGGGCGAGGTCCCTTTTCCACACGCTGCGCAGGGCAGCCAGCGTGATGGGCAGGGCACCGGCGAGGAGAAAAACAGTATCGCCTACCAGGCGAATCCACTCCAGCTTGTGGAAGGTACCGCCCATTAGAAAGGTCAGGCGGCGCGCGTGCCAATACCCGTTGGCAATGGAATCCCAGAGTTGGATGACTCCTCCCGGAAACAGATCCAGGATCACCATCAGGGCGAGGCCCGCGTTGGCGCCCCAGAAGCCCACTCGGATGAACTTCTCCGTCCCCTTCCAGGTGCTGTCGGATTGCATCGCTCTCAAACAGAAGACCAGGACCGCCAGCGCCAACATTCCGAAGACACCGAACATGGCCGCGTGTCCGTGGTTGGCAGTGAGCGTCGTGCCCACCTCGAAGTAGGACACGATCGGCAGGTTGATCAGGAAACCGAAGATCCCCGCGCCAACGAAGTTCCAGACTCCCACCGCCATGAGGAAGTAGATCGACCACTTCTGGCTCGAGACCAGATCGGTGGGGCCCTCCGCCTTACTCAGCTTGATGAAATCCCAGGCGTCCAGAGTCAGCAGCGTCAGGGGCACGACTTCCAGAGCGGAGAAGCATGCTGCCAGCCCCATGTTGAGGGTTCCCTGCCCGGTAAAGTACCAATGGTGGCCCGTGCCGATGATCCCGCCGCTGAGATACAGGATAACGTCCAGGTAGATCAGGCGCGTGACGGTCTTGCTGCTGACGACTCCCATCTGGTGGAACATGATGGCCACCAGGACCGTCGCGAAGATCTCGAAGAATCCCTCCACCCAGAGATGAATGATCCAGAAGCGCCAGTTGTCGATGATGGCGAAGTTGGTCTCCGGGCCATAGAAAAGGGCGGGCAGGTAGAAGACAGGGATGGCCACAGCTGCATAGAGAAAGAGTGAGGACAGTTGGCGCTTGTCAGGGCTCTTGAACGCGGGTTTGAGAGCACGAAACATCAGCCAGAGCCAGAAGAGGAGGCCAGCGGCCAGCAGGAGCTGCCAGAACCGCCCCAGATCCAGGTACTCGGAGCCCTGGTGGCCGAACCAAAACCAGGCCTGGCCGAGCTTGTCGTTGATACCGAGCGCCTCTCCCGCCATGCTGCCAACGACTACCACCACCAGCGCACCGAGGAGCGCGTACACTCCCAGCTTCTGGCGTCTGGGCTCACTGCCGCCGACCCACGAAGCCAGGAAAAGGCCGCCACCCACCCACGCAGTAGCAATCCAGAAGATGGCAAGTTGCAGGTGCCAGGTGCGAGCCAGGTTATAGGGTAGCCAGCGAGCCAGGTCAAGCCCGTAAAAGGCTCCGGACTCGACCCGATAGTGCGCGAGTGCTCCGCCCAGAAAGGACTGGGCCAGGAACAGCAGAGCCACGATGCCGAAAAACCACCCCGTAGCCCACTGGCTGGGTGTGAGCTGCAACGCAGGCAGAGACACTTGGGGCCGTGATAAGGCAGTCGGCATATCCTCGGAACCGGCACTCTCGCCCTTCCAGCCCAGGTAGTCGAACTTGCCGACGACGAAGAGGATCAACCCGAGCCCCGCGAGGAGAGTGATCAGACTCATGGCGCTCCAGACATAGGCCTCGGTAGAAGGACGGTTGCCGGCGATGGGCTCGTACGGCCAATTATTGGTGTACGAGTAGTCCTTCCCAGGGCGATTCGCCGTGGTAGCCCAGGCCGCCCAGGCGAAA
Source organism: uncultured Acidobacteriota bacterium (assembly GCA_963777605.1). Classification (GTDB taxonomy): domain Bacteria; phylum Acidobacteriota; class UBA6911; order RPQK01; family JAPXNP01; genus CAVZRV01. The sequence continues at coordinate 154,488 of CAVZRV010000006.1, read as the reverse complement.
TACGCCGTCAGAGCCTCAATCTCGCCAGGGTTCTGAATCGACCCGGCCGCAAGCCCCGGAGCGGCGTCCTTTCGGGTGAAGTAGTCACTCCATTCTGGAAGCTGGGTCTGGTAGGCAGCCACCTCGCCCGGCGAGAACCGGAGAGTTTGGGATGCCGGCTCGTAACGGTTTTCCTTGAGCACCGTGATCGTCCGCGCAGATGCCGCGCTCTGTTCGTCCGGGGTAAGTTGCGCGAAGGGCTTTCCGTACTGCTCGTTCGCAATCGTGTCCCGTGTCACTTCGCTGAGCCGGTGCAGGTACTCCGCGCTGTAGTCCGGACCCAGGTAAGCCCCGTGACCCCAGAGGCTCCCGTGCTCCATGAGGCCGTACTTGAGAAAGACTCCCTGGCCCTTCAGGATATCGGCCTTGGTAAACACCACGGTCCCCGTTCCATCCGTAACCTGCTCGGGGATGGGCGGAGCGTTCGTATAGGTCAAGACGGTAACGAGGGAAAGAACCGAAAAGCCGGCGATCATCACGAGAATGGCTGAGTGCCTCCACCATGGTGAGAGACTCCCATTGTCGGCCGATGTTGTGATCATTGTTCAACTCCATTCAATTTCTGCTTGTATTCCAGGTTCCCGGCCTCTCATGTAACCGTCCAAATCGGTGCGACCTCCCATCAATTCATCGAGACGATAAGAGGCGTCCAAACTCATCACATCAATCAACACCGGTAAACGATTCACGTCAGCCAGGCACTGCCACCCAGGCCGCAAGTCTACGGTAACGGCAAATGACAAAAATCACTAGAAGCTCCCCCTCGAACGCGACATCCGGATCGAACCTGTCCCGACTCGAACGGCCCCTCACCCTCGCGGAAGCCAGGATCCTGCTGTCGCTGTGGGCATGCTTTACGCGCTGGTGACTTTGACGCGCTCCGGAGGGCGAAACCAAGGCGCGCGGAGACCGTTCGAATCACTTCTCGATGAGTGTGCCATCTTCCCGGCCAGTCGATCCGCGAGCCCGGAATCGATGCCGACGGTAGCGGGCCCACTCCCCATGACTCGGACTGGAGCCGATGAGACCCGACACTGACCATCTGATCAGAGGGTTGAGGATTTCCGTGACCGAAGGACGTGAGAATGAATCCTGCCGCGATCAGGGTTGCCATGTTTTTCATGCCAGTGCACACGGGTGAGAGGTCGCCCGATTGTCCACATCTCAATCAGCTTGTGAGAATTGCAACGATTCTGCCCCGAGAGGCGGCGAAATCTTTAGATTTCTGATGGCGGTGTCCGTCGCCTGTGATCCTCTCAATTCTGCGTTGCGTTGGAAGTGCTGTCTCCCTTCTCCCAGAGGAGTCTCACTTCCGGGCCGTTGCCGTTGGGTGCTGAACGGAAGTGCAGGACCCGCTTCCAGGATTCGACTTCTGATTCATTCAGTTTGTGATCGAGGAGCCCCTGCAGGTAGAGATCCTGGTGAATGCGAGCCAGTTGATCTCCCGCTCTCGCTTCGACGACATTCAGCTGGCGATCGAGTAGTAGCCGGTAGTGACTGTCTCCCGAGGCGGCAAAAATCGTCGCACGGAAGTGAGTCCCGTCGGCTGGAAAGAGTTCGTTCAGAAACGGGGTCTCTTCTTTCACATTCCAGATATCCGGCCTGGAGAAGAGGAGGTATGCTTCTTCCTGGCCCGCCGGATCCCCAAAGATGTTCCTGATCTCCGGTTGGGGTTTCTTGAACGGAATACCAAGGACGACTAGAGCGGCGTAACCGGGTCCCTGCTCGGGATTGTTGAAGCCCCCGGCCATCAGCTCCCTGAACCCGTCTCCGTCGAGGTCCTCCAGCAGAAACGAATACCTGCTCATGTAGCCCGGATGCCAGTACTCGGAGCAAACCGTTCCGTCGGAAGCATCAAGGAGGACGAGCTGCGCGGGATAAAAGCCACCCTGCTCTCCGTAAGCCAGGACGTATCGCCGCCCGTCTCGGCCGAGAAGTGGACCGATAAAGAGCCGACCAAGGTAGACATTTTCGAAGAAGCGCGATCCCACGTGGCGATCTCGACCAAACTGGAACGTCCAGCGCGGTTCACCTGCCGCGTCGTAGCAGCGTAGCTCGTCACTGATTCCAGGTTGGCGCACGATGAGAATCAGTTCCGGCGAACCATTCCCGTCAAAATCGTCGATGCGGGCATTTTCTGAAAGCCACGCATCTCCGAGACGACGCATCGGCCTTTCGTAGAGGTCCGGTTCCACGGCGGGCAACTGCAAAGACCAAAGAACCGTTCCCTGCGGGTCCATGACCTGGAAGGTGTCCCTTTCGAGCGACCACTGGGATGGTTTGGCCCGGGCATGGCTGACGTAGACCGCGATGGCAACTGCGATCGCGACCACAATGATAGAAAGAAGAATCAGCCAGGGGAGCCGCCGCCTTCGAGCCGGTGCTGCCGGCTCTTCTTTCCCTTTCCGCTGTGCCGTTTCGCTGGCGATCCGGACTTTCCACTGTTCCAGTTCATCGCTGAAAGCCATGACGCGAGAGCCGGGTCCCGCTCCCATCCTGTGAACGGGAAGTCCGAGGTCTGTCTCCCATTTTTGAGCAGTGCGAACCGAGACCCCCAGAAAGGAAGCGACTCCTTTCCAGCTTTGCAGTTCCGTGTGTTCAGTCTCGTTCGGCAAACTTCTCATCAGGCTTCATTCAACATGGAAGCGTACAATATAGGCAACAACAGATTTGGCCCCTCTTTTCGGCTGGATAGTCGAGGGCCTCTTTCCCGCCTCATCTCCGTCAAGCTGAGTCGCTTTGACGAAGTGCCGCAGAGAAGAAATCGGCTCTGACCCCGAATCTGGGACCCTCAACTCAGAGGAGACACAAGACATGCGAATGTTAGTCAGCGTTGCGATGCCACACGAACCGTTCAACACCCTGGTGCGGACAAAAAGGGTGGGTTCGATCTTTCGAAAAATTCTCGACGAACTCAAGCCGGAACTGGTCTATTTCACAGAAGAACACGGTAGACGAGGGGCGCTTCTCGTTCTCGACGTGAATGACCCTTCCCAGATCCCGGTGATCGCAGAACCGTTCTTTCTGAACTTCAATGCCGAATGCCGCTTCCGCATCGCGATGACGCCGGAAGATTTGGAGAAAGCCGGTTTGGACGAACTTGGCGAGAAATGGGGTTGAACACCTCAAGGCAAGGTTGGCGTTTCGGTCGAGCTCCTGCGTGACTACCCCCTCGATGCCAGCCCGAGCCCAGGACCTGCTGGAGTCTGTCGGGCCTTCCGTGCGATAGGCCCCAGCACTCAGCAGTCCAGCCTCGAACCCGCGGTCCTGACCTTGCCTTAAGGACGCCTCTGCTCAATTCGCGACGCGCCCGTAACGGGAAACTCCATTCCCGAGCCTTCTTTCCAAACGCGAAGTCGCAAAGGGGTATGCCGTGGATCGGGCAGTCGAACTGCTCGAGCAATGCGGAGTGAGCTCCGATTACTCAATTCCAGGCAGCATGGAGGTTCTGAGTTCCTGGAACCGATGCTCGATGCGGGGCTGGATCGCCAGATCCCAAAGTGAAACGTCCAGTTGCCGGAGGCCCAGGACTGCGGTGATCCAACCCTGGGTCCAGCCGCTTTCGATACACCAGGCACCCCACCCGATGTCGGCGTTGCTGGCGTAAAACTCCCACCTGCCGAAGTCGAATGCCCTGAACCACCCGCCGTCCAGGTACGGATAGCGTTCCGAACTGACCTGGATGCGCACCAGGAAGTCGGCCAGACGGTCGCAGGAGGCTCGGATTTCCGGGTCTCCCGTTGCTCGCGCTGCCTCGTTCAAGCCGAGGAATGCAAAGTTGACGGTGTAGAGAAGATCGCTGACGGGGTCACCGTTCTCGGCAATCAGTGATGCCTCGTTTCGGCCGTAGTCCTCGTTACTGGCGGGAGGCGGGTATTTGCCGTTTTTCGGGTCCCCGAGGAATTCACGGATCGCCCCACTGGTGTCCTGAAGTTTCAAGAGGGGATCAAGAGCCCGCTTCAGCATTGCCCGATTTTCCGGGGTGTCCGAGACCCGGACCAGCCAGGCGAGCGGCAGAATCATCCGGGCCATTTCCTGGGACAGTCCATTGGTCCACTTCAGTCCGTCGGGGTAGGCGTCCATGGTGATCCGGATCGCGCTTTCAGCCCGTTCCCGAAAGAGTTCGAAACCGGTTTTCTGATAGGCGAGCAGGTAGCAGGCCCAGAGGTAGGCTTCGAAGTGGGGCGCGGGATTGACGGGAGAGGCGTCGAAATAGTGGCGCCATCCGTTCCTGGCCAGGTCCTCGAGGTCGATTCGGCTGGTCCTGAAACCTTTGCGTCCGGTCGTTCGGAGATTGGCCAGCAGGCAGCGCATGATCACGTCATTCCAGCGGTCCTCCTTGAGCAGGGCCGAAGCAGCCAGGGTGGCCAGCATCAAGCGGGCGTTGTCGTCGCCGTAGTTGGCCTTGTACCAGGCGTCATTGGAGATTCCCCAGGCAATCAACCCGTAGGCTCCCGCCGACAGATCGCCTCTTGCCCCCCTGGTTGCCCTCGACTCGAGCAGATAGAAGTCGAGAAGGCGGCGGCTGACGGCGGCGTAGTCATCCCGAGACAGAATCGCGGCGCCGGCCGCAAGGGCCATGGCAGTTTCGGCGATGCAGTCCCCTCGCAGGACCGTGCCCAGGGGTTGGTCCCCATCCTGGTTAACGACCGACATGACCGCCTCGATACTCCCGGAGCTCCCGTCCCCGGCAGCCGGAGCATCCTCCCATGGGACCAGGAAATCGTCCTGTCGGCGACTCTCGTCGAGTATCCCGGGAGAGGCGATGATCCTGGCTCGCAGGAACCAGTCGACTCCCCGCGCAAAGGCGACCGATTCTGAGTCGTCGGCACGGGCCGTCAATCGGCCATACGCCGGCTTTACCGGGTGATCCCACTTGAGTTCGGGAAGGTCGCGTGCGCCGGCCCACTCGAGGATGCGTTGCCAGAAAATGCCCCAGTCCCGCTGGGGGGCGAACCGTCCGCGGACAAAATGGCTGACTCCGGTACCGGCAACCAGGATTCTGCCGCGTTGGGACTCGACAGGGACTTCCGTTATCTGGGGCGCGGAGCTCGAATTCAGGCCTGAGTAGAAATCGGAAAGCAAGCCCTCGGAGAGGAGGGGATAGGTGGTTTCGGGAAGCCCGTAAACGGCGCGATCAAAGCCCGCCACCCGGGCAGCCGCAAGGTGGGTTTTCAAGCTGTTGCCTTCCGGGGCGACAAAGTGCATTCCATTGAGGGCCAGGATTCTCAACCGTGGCAAGTCGGGACCGAAGAAGTCGGAAGTGACGACCCCTCTCAGAAGCCGATCCTGGCTGGGTTGAGGCAGCGACAAGTCGCCGATGGCTCCGGGATACTCCAGGAAGAGTCGCAGGGTCTTGCGGTCGGCTGTCCGAAGTAATGACTCCGGCGCGACAAGCGTTTCCAGGGGGTACCGGTCGGCCAGCAGGAGAACACCTGCTCCTTCGGGAGCGGATTCGACAGCGATCGCAGGACGTTCACAAAGTACGAAAGGAACTCCCGACGACCGCAAAACAGTCACGAGGTCGTTCGATTCCCGCGACGCCACGTACAGCGATGGCTGATTGCCGCAGGCACTGAGAAACCACCCGGCGACGAGCAGTGCCACTACCGGAAGCAGAATTCGAGGGAAGCTCTTCTGTACTAATTGGAACGTCTCCAGCTTGTCCAGTGCTCGCAAAATGAGCCTACACTAACGATTCAGTCCGCCGAAATCCAGCCGGAGGTGATCGATTTTGTCTGGTAGGCTATAAAGCAAGTCCATTTTCTGCTTCAAATCGTCGGATTTCTGTTCCGATTTTAAACGCATAAGGCCGGGAGAACCATGAGCTTGTCGACACGTTATGCCGCAGCTGTATTATCCGGACTCTTGACCTCAATTCTGATGTCGGGCTGTTCTTCGTCTTTCACTCCGCCAACGGCGGGCGCTGCCGACACGGCGTCCGAATCGATCGTCCCAGTCGTGGAAGCGGTTCAGGCGAGGCTCGGGACGCTACCGTTGTCCGAGCGACTGAACGGGACGGTCATCGCCCAGAACCAGGTTTCGCTCTACCCTGAAATCAGCGGAAGAATGGTTCGTGTGCTCGCCCGGAACGGGGATCTGGTTCGGGCCGGGGATCCCCTGGCTGTGCTCGACGACAGCCAGTACCGGGAACAGTTGAGACAGGCCGAGGCCGGGCTGAAGGTGAACCAGGCGGCGCTGAGCCAGGCCCGCGCGCGCTACCGGGAGCTGGAAGTGTCGTACCGTCGGACGGCCGCCCTGGCTGAGGAGGGCCTGTCAAGTCAGCTGGAAGTAGAGACGCTGCAGGCCCAACTCGACTCGGCCCGGGCCAATATCGAACTGGCCGAGGCTCAAATCCAGGAATCGGAATCGGTAATTGAAGAGACGCGAACGATCTTGTCCAAGACCGTCGTGCGAGCTCCGATCACCGGGACCGTTGGGCGCAGAAACGCCGAGGTTGGGATGCAGGTCGGCGCCAATTCCGAGCTTTTCACGATCGGCGACCTGGAGCGGCTTCGGATTGAAGTAGTCCTGAACTCCGCCGCCCTGGCCAACGTCAAGGTGGGTCAGACGGTCAAGGTGTACACCGGAGGGAGGGATGACGGAGCGCGGGTGCTCGCGTCGCGGTTGTCCCGAATCTCGCCGTTTCTAGATCCTGCGACGAGAAGTACCGAGGCGGAAATCGATATCCGAAACGACGGGAGCGTGCTCAGACCGGGAATGTCGGTCTCCGTCGAAATCCTCTACGGCGAAAGCCGGCAAGCGACACTCGTTCCGGCGAGTGCCGTTTACACCCATCCGGCAACAGGAGAGGAAGGGATTTATCACATTCCGTCCTTCGAACCGAACGACCACGCGGTTACTGATGGACCGGATTCGAGTGCGTCGGTTTCGCCTGCGGTGGAAGCAAAGTTCAAGCCGATCGACGTGTTGGCCGAAGGGCGGATGGAGGTCGGAGTGGAGGGGCTCGATCCGAAATCCTGGGTGGTTACGGTTGGACAGAACCTTCTCGCAGAAGGGCGGGACCGGGCCCGGGTGCGTCCCATGAGTTGGGACCGTGTCATGGAACTGCAGAACCTGCAACGAGAGGACTTGCTTAAGGAAGTCCTGAGACGAGAATAGACGAAACCAGGGACCAGCATGAATATCACCGAACTCGCCGTCAAGCGACCGGTTGCCACGACGATGTTCTTCCTCATAATCATCGTGGTCGGAGTGATGTCGCTCCGTTTCCTTCCGGTTGACCTGCTACCGCCCATTGAATATCCCCAACTGACGATCTCGACCGAGTATCCCAACGTGGGTCCGGAGGAGATCGAGCAGATCATCACCCAGCCGATCGAAAACACCATCGCCAGCGTTCCCGGTGTCGAGCGAGTGCGTTCCAGATCTCAGGAGGGTGAAAGTGACGTCACCCTGGAATTCGCCCAGGGAACCGATGTCGACGTTGCGGCCAATGACGTTCGTGCGGCACTCGACCGGATCCGTGACGACCTCCCTCCGGAAGTTGACACGCCGCGCATTCGCAAGTTCGACCCGGACAACTTTCCGGTCGTAATTGTTGGTGCCTATTCGACGCGCAACCTTCAGGAATTGACGCAGGTCCTGGAACGCGAGGTCACCCGGCGGTTTGAGCAGATCCCGGGAGTCGGGTCGATCGATATCTGGGGTGGCATCTACAAGGAGGTCCATGTTGACCTGGACATGGATCGTGTCATCTCGGCAGGGCTCTCCTCTGCCGAGATCCAGCAGGCCATCGCGGCGGAGAACGCGACCCTGCCGGGAGGCAACGTCAACTCGGGAATCCAGCGCCTCTACGTCCGCAGTTTGGGCGAGTACACTTCGATCGACCAGATTGCCGATGTCATCATCACGATTATCGACTCGAAGCCGATTCGGGTGCGTGACGTGGCGAAAGTGAGCTGGGGGTACCAGGATCTCGAGCGGGTGGTAACCATCGACGGGAACCCGATGATCCGGTTTGCGATCCGGAAACAGACGGGGGCCAACACGGTAGAGGTGGCGCAGGATGTCCGCCGGGAAATCAATCGGATCAACCAGGAGCGAGACGATCTGGAGTTGTTTGTCACGACCGACCAGAGCCGGTTCATCCAGGCTTCGATGGACAACGTGCAGACATCGGCGATATGGGGAGGCCTCCTGGCGGTCTTCATCCTGTACCTGTTTCTCCGGAACTTCTCTTCGACGGTGATCATCGCCGTCTCGATCCCCATCTCGATTATCGCCACCTTCGGGCTCCTCTATTTCAACGGCTTGACCCTCAACCAGATGAGTTTCGGGGGGCTGGCCCTGGGGGTGGGCCTGATCGTTGACAATGCGATCGTGGTACTCGAGAACATTGTCCGGCAAAGAGAGGAACAGGGCAGGGAACTGAAAGCGAGCGCCCTGGTCGGCACCCGGGAGGTGGCCGGTGCGATCGTCGCGTCCACGCTGACGACCTGCGTGATCTTCCTTCCCGTTGTCTTCATGCAGACGATATCCGGGCTGATCTTCAAACAGTTGGCCCTGGTAGTCGTATTCGCGGTGGTCTGTTCACTGTTCGTGGCACTGACGCTCGTTCCCATGCTCTGCAGCCGTTTCCTGACCATCAAGGGACGGAACAAGACGGGAAGTCCAAAGCGGAGTCGTTTCCAGCGTGTTTTCGGACGGCTCGAGGGAGGCTATGCCGGAGTGATCGGGCTGGCACTGAACCACAAGGCGATCGTCTTCGGCGTTACCACTCTCCTGGTGGTTGCCTGTTTCGTCCTGTTTCCGATGATCCCGATGGAACTGGCACCCCAGACCGACGCGGATGAGATCGACATTGACTTCCTGATGGCTGAAGGAACCAATATCGCGGTGCAGAATGAATACCTGAAGGAGTTGGAGCGGGTGGTCCGTGACAACCTCCCGATGGAGGACGTGGGGCACCTGACCACCGACGTTCGCGACGGCCGTGCAGAAGTTGAGATCACGATGGTTGGCGCCGATCGTCGTTCTGTTTCCACGTTCGAACTGGCGGACCGGTTGAGGGAAGCCGTTGACGGAAAGGTTCCGGGTGGTGACATTCGAGTCACGGCCCAGTCCGGGCTCTGGATTCTCCGCCGGATCTTCGGCTCGGGCGGGAACGAGTCCGTATCCATCCAGCTGAGGGGCTACGATCTGGAACGAGCCCAGGAATTGGCCCAGGAGATCCGGCTCCGGATGGAAGAGATTCCCGAAATATCCGGCGTGAGAGTGGGTCGACGGGAGGGAAGACCCGAGCAGAACCTGGAGTTCGACCGCCAGAAGATTGCCGATCTCGGCCTGACCGTGAGCGATGTTGCGCGGGTTATCCAGACCAACGTTGGAGGGAGTCGGGCGGGTGCTTTCCGGGAAGGAGGCGATGAGTTCCCGATCCTGGTCCGGCTGCGTCAGGAGGACCGACTCAGTCCCCATGACTTGAAGAACATTTCCATTCGCACAGGCGACGGTGAGGTGGTGCCTTTGTCGTCAGTTGTGGTCCAGAGTCGCGGCCGGGGCCCAACGGAAATCAGCAGAATTGACGGCCAGCGGATCACGATGATTACGGCGAACCTGGAGAGCGGAGTACCGCTGGGGGCGGCGGTGGACAAGATTCGGGCCCGTGTCGGCGGCGTCCAGTTGCCGGAAGCGTTTTCACTCTTTTTCGGAGGTGAGTACGAGGAACAGCAGCGCGCGGTCTCGGATTTTCGGCTGTCAATAATCATGGCGCTCGTCCTGATCTACATGGTGATGGCGGCCCAGTTCGAGCGCTTCTTCGACCCTCTCGTGGTGATGTTCTCGGTTCCACTTGCCGTGATCGGTGTGGTGCCGACCCTGATCCTGACCGGCACGACCATCAACATTCAGAGCCTGATGGGGATGATCATGCTGATTGGAATCGTCGTGAACAACGCAATCGTTCTCGTGGACTACATCAACCTGATGCGTCGGGAACACGGTCTCGAGGTAAGAGAAGCCGTAGTGCAATCGGGCCGGCTGCGGCTACGCCCGATCCTGATGACGACTCTGACCACGGTCCTGGGGCTGTTGCCTCTTTCGCTGGGGATCGGAGCCGGTGCGGAGATCCAGGCGTCCCTGGCCCGGGTCGTGATTGGAGGGCTGACGGCTTCTACGCTCGTCACTCTGGTCCTGATCCCGGTGATTTATGTGAGCAAGGAAAATGCACTCGTGTGGCTGAGTTCCCGTCGCTGGTTTGGCTCCAAGGAACGCAAGGTTGTAGAAACCTTTGGTTCGTAGGGCCTATTTCACCTTCATTGCGAGGATCGCCGTATCATCGGAGGGTTCGACGCCGCGGGCAAATCCGTGGGAAGAAGCCACACTTGGATCTGCCGGGCGGCCAGTTGATCCTCGTCACTATCCAGTCGGCGGAAGACCTCGCGTCGAACCAGGACTTGGGCCAGGGAGAAGAGCGCGTAGGCGAAGACGACGATGCTGATGGGAATCCATCGCTGTCCAGAGGGCATAAAGCAGACGGCCAGAAACCTCAAAGCATAGAGCGACGCCGTGGCCAGGACGACCGTGATCGTCCAGATCATCTTGATGCGGGCCGGCATTCGGCGCTGCCAGGTCGGGTCCCAACCCAGGGATGCAAACAATCAGCTGTCTCGATCCGCATGTACAATAAAAGGTGACTTGTTGTCCACTCCATCTGTCCCCTCCCGGGGATGCCGGATGAATCGGCGCGCAGTCGGAAAAGTCCGACCAGGGATTCAATATGCTCCGATTGTCTGAAGAAGGACGGTGCCGACCTTGACGATTAACGGACCGACTTCCTCCGGCAGAACCCTTGACGCCGTTTAGTCATAGGATGATGATGGGGCCGACTGGACATTTGTTTGGGGGTAGCTCGATGAAGAAAACTGACGATAATGAAAAGCCTGTCCGAGGCGAAAAAGAGAATCTTCCCACCGACAAGATCAGGCGTCTTCAGCAGGTTACTCGCCAGCCCAACCCTCCCCGCCGTTCGGTCAACAGCGGTCGAAAAGGCCAGAAGTAAGGTGATCATGAATCTCAGGCGAATCTTTCTGGTAGTGAGTCTAGCTGTGTTTTGTAGTGGGGCGCCGGCGCTCGGGCAGAAGCACTACGCTTCCGGAGACCGGGTCGTCCGGGGAAACCGCTTGATCTCGGTCAAGTCAGGACCTGGAGAACAGCTCTACCAGACCAGGCATACGTTCGTGCCCAGGCAGATCACCGTAGACGGGACCATGACGGAGGACGACTGGAACCGCGCGGCCGAGATCTCCCCTCTGGGCGACGCATCGGGAAACCTGGACAAGACCTCGGTTCGGGTCCTCTTTGATGGCGAGAACATCTACCTTTTCTGGTCGGTCGATGAACCGGATGGGATCACTGCGTCGCTCGAGGATTTCGACGGCGTGATCACCGGTGATGACTACGTGCAGGTTGATCTTCGGCCCTGGCTGCCCGACTCGATCAAGGTGCGCAGCGGGTACTATTACTCCATTGCCGCCAATCCCCTGGGGACGGTCTGGGACTCCTATTTCGATCCTTACCTGGACGGGTTCTTTTTCTCTTCCTGGAACTCCGGTGCGGAAGTGGCGACGGCCCATCGAGACGGGGGCTGGGATCTTGAAATGCGGATTCCATTCAGCGGGTTGGACCTCTTCTCGGATCCTGGTTGGGACTGGCGGTTGGCATTCCACCATGGCTCTCAGTCGGCGCAGGGTCAGGCGCGTGTTACCTCAGCGGACGTCGGCGTGACCGTCACCCAGGACGTAATGGTCCGGCGCCCCGGACTAGTGTCCTACTACTGGACGCGGCCTGACTTCCTGCAAGAGGTGAAGCCGGACATGAGCCAGAAGCAGCCCGTTCGCGCGCAGATCAGCCGGTTGGATTCGATCCCGCCTCCGGGCGGCTCAGGAGATGGAGGGCTCTGGGAATCGGTTCCGGTTCTCAAACTGGATTGGACGGATCGGATGGGCGAACTGGTTGAAGGCAACCGGGCGCGGGCGCAGGTGGTTCTGAGCGGGTTGAGCCTGGCGGTCAATCTCCAGGGAGATGGCGCCGGGCTCGCGGAAAGAAGTGCGGACGATACCAGCCTGGGGAAGGGCATGGAGGCCCAGACTGGCCGGGGTCAACGGGATTTTCGTCGATCAGGGTCTATTCCAGAAAGAGTGCTTCTGGATCATCCTGCAACCCCGGGGTACGCCCGGTGATTCGGTGCACCAGGCTTTCTACATGATCGTCGTGGACAACGAGGGCGGCGTCCGGGGAACCCACTACGGACCGTACGGCGAGCCGGCCCGTTCCTGGACTCCTCCGGTCAAGGTGGAGCGGTATGAAACCGCCGGCGGTTGGGGAGCCCGGGCCCTGGTCGATCTGACGGCCCTGGATCTGCCGTTGAAGAGCCGCGAGACCTGGGGCTTAAACCTGTTTCGAAACCGGCTCATTGGCGAGGGAGAGTCGGAACTCCAGGCCTGGAGCTACTCGGGAGGAAATTTCCTTGACCCGAGAACGTTCGGTTCTCTCGACGGCATCGACACCCTCGACCCGGGTGGAGTGAAGGCGACGCTCGGAAGGAGACGGGACGATCTCCTTGCCGGGATCGAGCGGATCGGTGAGGTTGCCGGCGGGGTGTCGGAAGTTCGGAAGACGCTCGAGCAACTTTCCCTGGACGGTGATTCATCCCAGGAATCCAGGATCCTGGAGCAGGCGGATCAGATGCTGGGAGTGATCGATGCCGCGAAGTATTACGCATCCGTGCCTCATCCCGCGGAGGGTGGTTATCCCTTGATGGACGTCCAGTTCATTGGCCCAAACGGTTGGGCGGTTGGAGCGATGGGAACAATCCTTCGTACCGAGGATGGAGGAGAACACTGGCAGCGTATCCCTTTGGAGAGTGACGCGGACCTGTACCGGGTTGACTTTGTCAGTCCGAATGAGGGGTGGGCCGTCGGTGGCCGGCTGCGCATCGCCGAGACCAACGAGAGCATGCGTCATGACCGGCGCGGGGGTTACGGCTACATTTTTCACACCACTGACGGCGGGAAGACCTGGGAGTGCCAGTACGGCGAGCGAGGGCGGCTGCTTTTGGGTCTCGACCTCGTCAACGAACGAGTCGGCTACGCCGTCGGAGAGCGGGGTTTCCTGCTCAAGACGACAGACGGGGGAGGTCGTGGTCGGTCTTGCCGACCACGGGCTCGATCAACTGGCTTTACGGGGTTGAATTCAGAGACGAGAAAACCGGTTTCGCCGTCGGTCTGAATGAAACGGTGATCAAGACCGCCGACGGTGGTGAGTCATGGACACCGGTTCAGGCCGAGGCCGACCGACGACCGTACGGATTTCAGCCGATCTACACCGACGTCACCTTCAACGGTTCAACCGGTTGCATCGTAGGCCAGAACGGAACCGTCCTCGTGTCGAATGACAGTGGAGAGTCCTGGCACCCGGCCGCGACCTTCTTCAAATCGGAGATCCGCGATCTCATGGACCTGAGAAGCGTGCGGTTCGTGACGCCCCGGATCGGCTACGCGGTGGGCGAACTGGGAACCCGGATGCTGGTGACTGAAGACGGGGGAGCCAGTTGGCGCTACCAGCCGTTGCCCAATAGCGGATGGATGCGGGCGGTCTGGGCAAACGATGGTGGTGAGGTGATCGTCGTCGGGGAACAGGAGCAGGTGCTGCGTTCGCACGATGGCGGGCGGAACTGGGAACCGGGAAGAGTCCCTCAGCCTAAGGCCGACATTCTCGTCATGATGGCCCACGGCGATGACGCCGCTATCAACCTGAACGCATTTTTTGCCCACTACACCATTAACGAAAACCGGACGATCGTTGACGTGGGAACGCTCAGTGACGTTCACAGCAGCGAGTACGAGGAGACTTACAACCTGGAACATGATCGGGACATGTGGATGGTCGGGGTGCGGACGGCAACCAATTTCAATGAATTCGAAACCGGCAACAACGGCAGTGACTACTACCACTTCAGCGAGCGCCTCTGGGAAGGAGAGGAGAACGTGGTTCGCCAGATGGTGGCGGCGATCCGGGCCTATCGGCCCGAGATCGTGATCACCCACGGGGGGGTATTTGGCGATTACGACAAGCCGGGGCACAAGCTCTCGGGAAGGGCCGGCCTGGTAGCGTTCGAAAGGGCCCGGGCCGACGTGGATTACTACCCTGAACTGACCCGACTAGGTCTCCCGCCGTGGCAACCGAAAAAGCTCTACAACCTGGCCAGTGAGTCCTACCCGGCGACCCTGGATCTGGCGCAGATCGGGGAGAAACCGCTCAAGGGCACTGACGGGACCTGCCTGGATTTCGCCGAGTACGTGATCCGGAATTACCAGAGCCAGGGGATCTACCACGCCCGCAACGGGAAATTGTCGCTGGTCATATCGAGGGTGCCGGTGCCTGAGAAGGAACAGTCTGTTTTTGACGGGATTGAGTAGTTGAACGTGTCCGACCTGTCAGACCCGGAGAAAAATGCGCCGTTTGTAGAAGAAGTAAAGCACGTACCAGATAACCGCCAGGCTCAAAACAGAGTGCATCACGGCCCCATACGGGCCCAGCGCTTCCACCACAGGCCGGATGAACGCCATGACTCCGTCTTCTACAGATCCCCGGGCCATCTGGAAGATCATGTAGGCAAAGATCGAATTCATCCCGACTACGACCAGTGGGAAGGTCCACCGCTGGAGTTTCCTGATCTCCACGATCCAGTAGAAGAAGAGCAGGCCCAGAATCACGAATCCCGCCGAATAGAGGGTGAACGACGCGGTCCAGATCCGCTTGATAATGGGAACCATCGGGCTCAGGGCCAAGCCGATCAGAATCCCGGCGACTCCACTTCCCAGGAGGATCCGGACAATCCGTCTCGGCGGAAGTTCACTGCCGACCAGGCGGCCACACATGATTCCGAAAATGATCGTGGCCGTCGAGGGGATGGCGTTGAGTCCGACGTAATAGCCGGAATAGTGCCGTCCGAGCATCCAGAGGTCGAAGTCTCCGCCGAGGTTTTGAGTGGTCATGGCCCACGGACCCGCAGGACCGTTTCCGGGATAGAAAACCCAGGCCAGGGTGTAGACCAACAGGATTCCCCCGGCAACGAGTCCCTGGGTCAGGTAGCCGCGCCGAAGGACGAAAAAGGCGAGGACATAGCCGATCGCAATTTGATCGAGGACGTTGATGAATCCGATCGAGGGAACGCCTTCCTGGACTGTTGCCATCGCGTTGGCGATAACGATGAGCAGTACTGCGCGCTGGACTCCGTGGATCAGAATCCGGTTGTGAGACTGGCCGAGAGCACGCCGCTTGGCGTAGGAAAACGGCATTGCCACGCCGACCATGAACATGAAGGCCGGCTGGATCAGGTCCCAGAACACCGTGCCCTGCCATTGGACGTGATCCACCTGCATGGCCAGGAATCCCAGGTAGGAATGGCCCTCGAATGCGGCCAGACCGAAGCCGACTGAAATCAGGCAGATCATGATCAGTCCCCGGTACGCGTCAAGGGAAACCAGCCGGCGGGTCTTCTTGTCGAGTGATGGGCCGTTCGCAACTCGGTGAGGGGCTGATTCAGGTGTTGGTCCGGCGGTCAGCGTACTCGACTTTGCCATGGTTCGGACCATGGAAGCACAGGTCTGTCCTGCTGTACAGAGAAAAACTGCCTAACCTAAGCTGTCCCGAAGGACTTGGGCGACCTCCTCATCATCCAGGACGGTGTCTACCTCGAAATCCATCAGGTCAGCCCACTGGCCAATCCACCGGTGGTGTTGAAGCTAAGTTGACATAAATGGGGACCTTCCGCCTCAACCAGGTGTCTGGAACGTCGACGAGCCCCGACCTCGAGCCAGGTTCGAACTCCTGATCGAGACGGGCATTGCGGGAGGTCGGATTGGCTGTGGTATCTTCCCGGGGTGCCAAAATACGATTTGGTAGCCATCGGCGAATCATTTGAAGATCTCATTTTTCTCAACCTTCCCCGCCTCCCCGGGCTGGGCGAAGAACTCAAGACCGGCGAGTTCGTGAGAACCTTCGGCGGCGGCGTCATGATCACGGCCGTCGCGGGTTCACGTCTGGGGCTGAATTGCCTGGTGATCAGCGGGTTGTGCCGCGAGGCGGTGCGGCGACTGCGGAGCGAGAGCATCACGGTGCGGAATGTCCGCCGTTCCAACGAACCTCACGCGATCAGTGCGGCACTTTCCACTGGTGCGGAACGAACGTTCGTCACGTACAATGGCGTCAACGACGTTCTGGAGGAGAGACTGCAGGGCCCGGCTCGGCGTGCCGACGGACGGCATCTCCACTTCGCTTTCTACCCCGCTGACTGCGGGCTGTGGGCGGAAATTGTGGCCGCGGCCAGTCGGCGGGGCCGGACGACGTCATGGGATTTCGGGTGGAACGAAGGTCTCATCCGCGATCCCGGATTCCATTCACTGTTGAAGGTACTGGATTTTGTGTTTGTCAACGAAGCCGAGGCACTACTCTATTCAGAAGCAGCGACGCTCTTGAACGCACAGGAGTTCTGGCGGGGTCACGCGTCGAAGGCGGTGATCAAGCTGGGGGCGCAAGGCTCCCGGCTGGTTACGGCGAAGGAGACGATCGCGGTCCCAGCGCTAACTGTGAAAGCACTTGATCCGACCGGAGCCGGCGACGCTTTCAATGCCGCTTTTTTGGCAGCACTTCTGAACGGCAAAGACTTCGAGTGTTGCCTGACCGAGGGTAACCGGATGGGGGCGTTATCGACACTGAGAGCCGGGGGCCTCGACGGTCTCCCGAAGCGGGAGGAACTCTTATGAAGATCGCGTTGATTGGAGGGGCCGGGGCGCGGTGCCCATTGCTGGTCCAGGGTTTGGCGGAGTCAGGATTGCCGCTCGAGGAAATCGCTCTCTACGACGTCGACCAGGATCGGCTCGAACTGATCGGGGGGCTGGCCCAGGATATGGCGCCGGGCCTCCTGGTAACTCGTCACAGGGAAATAGCCGACTGCGTCTCCGGAGCAGACTTTGTCTTCGTCAGTATCAGGGTCGGAGGAATCGAGAGAAGAGCCCGCGATGAGAGGACGATTCTCGAGCGCGGCGTTGTTGGGCAGGAAACGGTGGGCCCGGTCGGTTTTGCCATGGCCGTCCGCACGATTCCGGCGATGCTCGAGATCGTGACCCAGGTTGCCCGACACGCGCCTGAGGCGTGGATCATCAATTTCACAAACCCGGTCAGTATCATCACGCAGGCGGTCCAGGAAGCGGCGCGATACCGCATCATCGGGATCTGTGACACGCCGACCGAACTATTCGAAGAGGTGGCCCACGTGATGGGTGTCTCTTCGCACGACTGCTACTTCGACTTCTTCGGACTGAATCACCTTGGCTGGCTTCGCCAGGTCCTTCATCGGGGAAACCCGATTCTGGACGCGATCTGGGATGATCGGGAGCGCCTGGAACGAGTCTATCGTGCGCCCCTGTTCGAAACCTCCCGGCTCCAGGAATTACGGCTGCTTCCGACTGAGTACCTCTATTACTACTACCGGACCGATCGGGCCCTTGCCAATCTTCGAAAAGCCGGGTCCTCGCGAGGGGAGATCATCGCCGGGCTGAATCGCCGGCTCCTCGAGGAGCTGCGCCGTCCCGGAGTCGATCGCGCTGGTGCCTACCGGAGCTACCTTGCTGCCCGGGACGCCGGCTATATGGAGGTGGAGACCGGTGCCGAGCGGCGGCCTGCCGGCTCTTCCGGCGTCCTCACGGGCTACGACCGCATCGCCATGGCCGTTGTGTCGGCCATTCACTTCAACAACGGCGCCATCATTCCACTGAATGTCCGGAACCGGGGCAATTTCCCCTTCCTCGAAGATGACGACATCATCGAGGTCCCCTGCGTCGTCAACTGCAGCGGGGCTCTCGCTCTCAGCGTTCCGCCGGTTCCTTCCCACACCCGGGAACTCATCGAGCGGATCAAGCACTACGAGCGACTGACCATCGTCGCCTCGCACGAGCGCGACGTGGAGAGTTGCCGCCGGGCCCTGGCCGCCAATCCTCTTGTGACGGACCTTGAAACAGCAAGTCAATTGTTATCGGATCTGGGGGTTCCATGAACTCGGAAAGTGCGGCTGAATTGAGTACACCGTTGGACGAGTCCCCGCACCTGGAGCGGGGCATGGGGTTACTGCAGGCCACGGCCACGAACATCATCGGGATGGTCGGGGTCGGCCCCTTCCTGACTATTCCTTTCATGATCGCGGCCATGCACGGGCCGCACATCATCTACGCCTGGGTGGCTGGAGCCTTTCTGGCCCTTTGCGACGGTCTGGTGTACGCGCAGCTCGGGGCGGCAATACCCGGCAGCGGCGGCCCTTACCTCTACCTGCGCGAAGCCTACAAGCCATTTGGGATCGGGCGAATGATGGCGTTCATCTTCATCTTCCAGATCATCCTGGTCGCACCCCTCTCGATTGCCGGAGGCGCCGTCGGGTTTGCCGACTACCTCGGCTTCTACTGGTCCACCATGTCGCCGCTCGAGCACAACCTGGTAGCTGCCTTCGTCTGCCTGGGGATGACGGCACTGCTGTACCGGGACATCGAGTCGATCGGAAAATTAGCTGTCGTGATGCTGGGTGGAGTCCTGGTGACGGTGGGCTGGGTGATCATCGCCGGATTGTTCAACTTCTCTCCTGCGCAGGCCTTTACCTTTCCCGAGCATGCCTTTCGGATCGACAGTGAATGGATCTACAGCCTGGGCGCGGCTTCGGTTTTGGCCATGTACAGTTACGGTGGCTACAACCAGGTCTGCAACATTGCCGAGGAGATCAAGAACCCGACCAAAGTCGTTCCCCGATCTATCGTCCTGGCAATCTTTGTGGTGGCGACGCTCTACATCCTGATGAGCACGGTCATCGTTGGTATGATTCCCTGGCAGGAAGCCGAGCAGACCCGGACCGTCGCCTCGGTTTTCATCGCGAGGACCTTCACCGACCCGGAGGTCGGGCACATTGCGGGCATCGTCATGACGGGATTGATCCTTTTCGTGGCGGCGTCGTCGCTCTATGCCGTTATCCTGGGATACTCGCGAATCCCCTTTGCGGCCGCCCGGGACGGGGACTTCTTTGCAGTGTTCGCGAAGGTCCACCCGACGAAGCATTTCCCCTACGTCTCGTTGATCACGCTCGGAGTGATCTCTCTGCCATTCTGCTTCTTTACGCTTGGTCAGTTGGTCAGCTGGTTGATTCAGGTGCAGATACTGCTCCGGTTTATCTGGCAGTGCCTGGGCGTGATCTTGCTTCATCGCTATCGGAAAGACATTCCGCATCCTTTCCTCATGTGGTTCTACCCGTTCCCGGCATTGATCTCGCTCGCACTCTGGCTCTATATTTTCTTCACCGGCCCAATGGCGGGCGTGATCTTCTCGGCCGCGTTCCTGGGCGCATCGGTCGCCGCCTACTTCCTCTTCCTGCGGTCAAGAGGACAACGTGAGGTGCAAGGATGAGGGGGCGTTCGGGGAGGATATCCACGTTGGATTGAACCGCCAAGACAGCAAGGCGCAAAGGTTTTCTTCTCTTGAACCCAAAAGGACCCTGGCGGTCTTGGCGCCCTTGCGTTTCGAACGAGGGATCGAATCTGATTCGACATGTTTCGGGGGAGGTCTGATGAAGCTTAGATACGTGCCACGATGGGGTTGGATTTCCGTTGCCTTGCCGGCGGTCATCGCCGGCTCGATTGCGCTGTCTGCTGCAAACGAGACACGCTTCCCAGGGAACCCCGAAACCACCATTGAACCCGATGAATTCGCGACGCCTCTGAGTTACGACCGGGGAGCGGTGGGCCTCTACCAGAGCCTCCGTAAGCTGGGGACCCGGGCCAGTCTGCTGATGATCACCGCCCACCCCGATGACGAGGACGGTGGTCTGCTGACTCTGGAATCACGGGGTAACGGAGCGCGAGTCGGTCTTCTCTGCCTGACCCGGGGCGAGGGCGGGGCCAACGTGATGTCCGACGACTTTTTCGATGCCCTCGGATTGGTGCGGACGGAGGAGTTGCTCGCTGCCGACCGCTATTATGGTGTCTCTCAGTACTGGAGCCGGGCGACCGACTACGGCTTTTCGAAAACCAGGGAGGAGGCTTTCGACGAGTGGGGCTATGACCGGGTGCGTTCCGACGTCGTCCGGGTCATCCGCATGACAAGGCCACTGGTCCTGACCTCCGTGTTTGTTGGAGGGGCGACCGACGGGCACGGAAACCACCAGACGACCGGTCAGCTCGCCCAGGAAGCCTTCCGGCTGGCCGGGGATCCAACCGTTTACCCGGAGCAACTCAAAGAGGGACTGAGGCCCTGGAACCCGCTCAAGGTGTACGCCCGGGTCCCCTCGTCCCTCAAGGAAGGAAGCCTCGATCCGAAAGGGTTGTACAACTACGCAACGCAGAAGTGGTCTCCGGCCGGTTTCCAGAACTACGTCGCGAATACCTGGACCGACGGCGGCATGCCGACGACGGTGAAGGTGGAGTCCGGGAGTTATGACCCGCTGCTGGGATTCAACTTCCTGCAGATTTCCCGGGAAGGGCTCGGACTGCAGAAATGTCAAAACGGGGGAGCTTCGGTTCCCCCGGCGGGGAGCTTTTCGTCCGACTACTATCGGTTCGGCTCGCGGGTCAAGTCGGGGGAAACCGAGGCAGGGCTCTTCGATGGCATCGACACAACTCTCAAGGGCATCTCCGGTTTGGCTGGCGACAACCCGCCGTCATTTCTTCTCCTGGGCCTGGAACAGATTCAGGAATTGGTCGATCGCGCTCTGAACGAGTTCTCGGCGGAGGAAACAGGGCGAGTCGGCCCCGTGCTGGCGGAAGGATTGACCGCCACCCGTGCGCTGATCTCCAGCGTGGAGGCATCCGATTTGCCACAGCCGGCCCGGATGGACGTGGTGTTTGAGCTCCGAGTTAAGGAAAAGCAGTTCAACGAAGCACTTTTGGAGGCGCTCGGAGTGTCGGCCCTGGCCGTCGTCAGCCCGGATGAACCCGAGGGGAGCCCCATGTTCCGCCGGATGCGAGACACCTTCCAGTTGGCGATTCCGGACCTGGAGTTCCAGGTCAAGGTATCGGTGACCAACCAGACCTCCGAGCCGGTACAACTGGCCCGAGTCGAGCTGGTTGCCTCCGATTCCTCTCCCTGGCAGATTGAGACCTCGGCGGAGTTTCCGCGGGACCTGGCGGAGAACACCCCACAAGACGTCCGGTTCAAAGTCAAGGTGCCCTCCAACCCGACCTACACCCGCCCCTACTTCACCCGCCCGGGAATTGAACAGGCCTACTACGACGTGAAAGAGACGCAGTTTCTGGGTCGCTCACACCGGCCATACCCACTTGCCGCTCGGCTGACTCTGAACTACCGGGGTGTCAAGCTGGAAACCGGGCAGGTGGTTCAGACGCTCAAGAGGGTCACCGGGTTGGGTGCCGTCATGAACCCACTCGTGGTCGGGCCCCCTGTCTCGGTTGCCGTGTCTCCGGGCCGGGGAGTGGTGCCATTTGGCGCAGAGTCGTTCGAATTGATGGTCACCGTGGGCAGCAACGTGAAAGGGGCCGCGGAGGGCGACTTGAGGTTGAGCCTGCCCCAGGGGTGGCGAGCCGAACCGGAGTCGGCGCGTTACCAGACTGCTCGGGACGGTGAAGAAGACCGAATCGCCTTTCGGGTATTCCCGGCAGGCGTGGAGGATCGGGCCTATGATATTCGTGCCGTCGCCACCTACGATGGACGTGAGTACAGCGAGGGATTGCGGCAGGCTGGTTACCCCGGATTGAGGCCCTACAACCTCTACCGACCTGCGCTTTACGAGACTCGGGGCGTGGACGTGAAAGTTGCCAAAGACCTGAGCGTCGCGTACATCACCGGGACCGGGGACTCCGTTCCCGAATACCTGACCAACCTGGGTATCCAGGTCACCTTTCTGAGTGACCAGGACCTGGCGTCGGGAGACCTCAGCCGCTTCGACGTCATCCTCCTGGGTGTTCGAACTTACGCCGCGCGCCCGGCTCTCAAGACCCACAACGGGCGACTGCTCGACTACGTGAAGAACGGCGGAGTGGTGGTGGTCCAATACAACACTCCCGAATATGACGAAAACTTCGGCCCCTATCCCTATGAGATGGGGCGAAATCCCGAGGAAGTGACCGATGAGCGTTCTCCGGTCGAGATCCTGAAGCCCGAAAACCCGGCTTTGACCTGGCCCAACCGGATCGGGGCGGATGATTTCGCAGGCTGGATCGAGCAGCGGGGATCAAAGTTCATGCGGTCCTGGGACGCCCACTACGAGGCGCTGGTCGAAACCCATGATCCCGGGCAGGATCCGCAGTCAGGCGGCTTCCTCTACGCCCATTACGGTCGAGGAATCTATGTGTACTGCGCCTACGCGTTCTACCGCCAGCTGCCCGAAGGAGTTCCGGGAGCCTATCGCCTGATCGCCAATCTGCTCAGCTTGCCAAGAAACCCGGAGCTCGTTTCTCAGGGCGCGGAGTAACCGGAGCTGAGATAACCTCCGTTCGGGATGGCGTCGGTGGATTCCTCGGCGGTCCCGACCAGGATCGCCACGTTGGCTCGGCCGTCCGGATCGATATCGTCAATGTGAAAATCGAGCAGGACGCTGGTGCCGCCGAAATCAGGCTCATCCACGAAAGCGACTCGAATGCGAGCGACCTCTTCCAGGCTTTCTCCCACGACCTGCAGAAGCGGGATCGTCCCGTCACCAGAGCTGAAGCCTCCGAAGTCGAGGATGAAATCACTCCCAATCCCGGCGGAATAGTTGGTCCGCTCGTCGACGTACGAAGTCCGGCCCGTCAGGGGATCCTGGTCCGTATCAAGATCGATCCAGCCGAACAGGTCGTCCTCCTGTCCGCTCCCGGCAGGGCTCACATGATTTCGAAAGGTCAGTTTCAATCCCGAGACGATCTCGTTCCCGTTGCTGGTGGAGTCGCCCTGCATGAACACGAGCGCTGCATTGTTCTGGGTTGTTGAGGGCTCGGAAAAGAAAGTCGTGACGCTCCACGCGTCCGGCTGATAGGTTCCGCTTCCGAACGTGTCTCCGAGTGGATCGGCAAAGTCCAGCGCCGGTATGGCACCAGACGGGTTGGTCGGATGATCGGAATAGAGTCCGGAAACCCGGACGCGTTCAACCTGTCCGCTGCTTCCATCGACTTCGCCGAGCAGGACTGATTCGGCGGTGCCGAGAGAACTGTCTTTAGGGACGAATGCCAGGTCCGCCGTATCCGGCAGACCCACCCACGGCAGGACCAGGTCCTCGGAGGGAACTACCAGAATTGGTGACTCTCCCCCGGGATTTGAGACGAGCAAATGAAACGCGGAAGGGCAGGATTGCCCGGAACGGTAAATCGCAAGCAGTTGCCCGGGAGCCTCGAGGTCATTGACAAGGATGCGGGACTGACCGGTCAGCCGATCAAACTCCACGACCGAGCCGGCGTCACTGAAATAGAGTCGGCCTGAACAGGCATCGACGACGAGGCCCTGGGGTGAGACGAGCCCGGAGACCACCTGAGCCGAACCCGCGACGGGCCGTCGCGTCGAGGATCGTTGAGCTGCAATATCGGTCTGACTTTGAGCGGGCAGGTCACCTTCCAGGAGAGGTCGAGGGAAGCTTCGGATCTGATTCTGCTCGGCCACAAGCAGGTTCCCGCCCACCGGGTCGAGCACCAGGGCAGAGGGAGCGTTCAGACCGGTAATGACATCACGAATTTCCCCGGTATCCGGGTTCAGCCGAATGACTCTTCCGCTGGAGTTAGCCGTAAACAGCAGAAACTCCGTCCCGTTCGAGGCCGTGTAGGGAATCATCTTGGAGATGCGCTCCCCCTGAAACTCCGCCCGCTGTACTGCGGCTCCGGGAAACACCCGAACGATTCGGCTGGTGGGCGGGTCGGCTGCCGGGGACTGCCCGGAACTCGTCGCTTGAATGGCCTGTGCGCTGAGTTCGGCGGTATAGAGTCGCTTCAGGTTGCGGAGGTAAGCCACCGAAAGAACCGTTCCCTGGCCCCGGAGGAGTACGGAAGGATCGAGAATATCCGCTGCCGCCCCGGATACCTGGTTTTCGCTTTCGGCGGACACGGTCACCGGAAGAAGGTCGGGAGCAGCAGAGGGAGCGGTGAAGAGACCACTCTGGGAGATGTTTCCAATCTCCGGATCACCGCCCGGCAAGCTCTCGACTTTCCAGACCGGGTCGATGGTGAAGGCGGAAGCCTGGAACTGGAACGAGGCACCCGGTCTGACAACGGCCAGATGGGGAGTCACTGTCGAGGACTGGCCTCCGATCGTATTTCCGTCCAGCGCCGAACTGGACTGGGGAGCAATGTTGGCCAGGACGGTCGAAGTTCCGAAGAGTGAGCTCATGTAGATGGGCTGTTCGGCAACGACAATAAAGAATCCCGAACTCTGAGCCGCGGTTCCTTCGATCATCTCGGTAATGAGCTGGCTGACCCGTTCGCCGGGTCGGAGCAGCCCTTCGTAAGTCCCGATCTGAGCCCCCTCCTTCGTAAATGCGATCACCCGATAGTTGGTGGGGATCGTGCCCGGATTCAACAACGCGACCCCGGTGAAATAGCCGAAGGCTGTGGCAATGTGAGAGAAGAGGGCAATTTTCCGAGGGATGCCCTGAGCGGCAACGGCCGCTCGGGAGCCGGCGATCGGAATCCCGTAAGACATGAACCCGTTGACTGCATCGGAGGTCGATTCGACCTTGAGCCACCCGGTCAGGGTTTCGGTTCCGGGGAACTGAAAGAGGGTCGAGATGTCTTCCAGCATCGTCTGGCCCGCGGGGAGGATTCGCGTCACCGGATTGGACCCGATCAAATCGGGCTCCGCGTACAGGGACCCGTCTCCCCGGTATGCCGAGATGGTGAGGATGGAAGGCTGTTCGGCATAGCTGACGACACCCAGTTCCGTCTTCCAGGGGCCAAGCACCGCCAATTGAGGAAAATAGAGTGCAGACAGGGATTCGGTGCCCGGTTTGGCGTTCAGTCCCACCAGATCCTGGCCCGGGAACCTGACAAATTCGAAACCTCCGACCGGGGCAGATGCGACCACGGTGAGGGTACTGCCCACCGGAATCGAATCGAGCCCGAATACCGAACCGGCGTCGAAGCGGGTCACACCGTGGGCGGCCAGGTTGATCGGATTGTTCAGTGTGAGTGGCGCCAGATTGGGGCGAAACAGGGTCAGGGTGAGGATCGTCGGCGACGGGTTGGGGTTGAAAACGTTTAGCTCAGTCGAAGATGAATCGTCCGAGCGGACCTCGTTGAAGACAATTTTCCGCTGAGTCTCAGGCAGGTCCGCTCCGTCGAAAAAGGAAAGCGAGGGGTCGAGGTAGAGAAAAAAGCCAGTGATTCCGTCGACACTGCTGGTTGCCTCCATCCACGCGACCTGGTCGGATGGGAAGGATCCGCTGAAGATTTCACTCAGGAGACGCGCTTCCTGGCGGTAAGGTGCGATCGTCAACTCGGCCGGGTTCGCGAACGCGTCTCCCGTAACGGGTTTGCCATCTTCTCCGTACGCGACCACCTGAACGGTTGCAGTCTGATCCGTGGGATTCACGAATGCGACTCCGGTTAGGGTGTTGGGGTCGAACGATACCCTGGGGAAATTGAGCGTCGTGGCTGCCTGGCCCTGGGAACAGGCCAGCAAGACGGTCATGATCAAAAGGTTGACTCGAACCAAACCCTCAGCGCGCATGGTGCTGTCTCCTCGAAAGAGATTCCTTCGGATCTTCACCGCCAGTGAACAGTGAAGTACTGGAATTGATGGAAATGACAAGTAGAGAAAGAGATGACACAGGATTGTATACTCAGGCTATGCTCTGGTGCAATTTCCAAAAGATGGGGATGGTCGTGAAGGCTCGTGGAATTGATCGAAGGGGAAACCGAGTACGAACTATTGACCGACCCGGTCCTGGTGCATAGACTCGGGTTCGGGGAGGTCTTCTCATTGTTCAAACAGGGAGGAGCGCCGAAAGCAGGCGTTGATTGCGTTATGTCGATACTGAAGGAGAGACGATGAATTCAAATACGACCAGAAGAAAGTTCCTGACCGGGTCTATGGCTGCAGCAGGTGCAGCCGTCCTGGCCAAATCAACCGCGAGCATCACCGCGTCGGCAACCGCCGCGCAAGCAGGCAGTGCGTCCGGAAAACCGCTTCCGGTGACGAAGGGCGTCGTGTGGGGGATGTTGCCCAAGGAACTGTCCATTGCCGATCGAATGAAGTTGGCCCGGGATGCGGGTTTCCAAAACGTGCAGACCTACACGGAGCCGGATCAAGCCACCGCGGAGGAGATCAAGCGCGCGGCGGAGGACGCAGGGATCATCATCCGCGATGTGATGAACCAGGCCCACTGGAAGTACCCGCTCTCCAGCGGTGACCCCGAAGCAGTGGAGAAGAGTCTCGAAGGAATGAGGCAGTCTCTCCGGAACGCCAAGTTTTGGGGGGCCGACAGCGTGCTGCTGGTCCCTGCGGTAGTAAATCCGGAGACGCGTTACGAGGACGCCTGGGACCGCTCCGTAGAGCAGGTCGGGAAACTGCTTCCTCTCGCCG
The DNA here is from genome assembly GCA_963777605.1 of uncultured Acidobacteriota bacterium. Classification (GTDB taxonomy): domain Bacteria; phylum Acidobacteriota; class UBA6911; order RPQK01; family JAPXNP01; genus CAVZRV01. The sequence goes on along the minus strand of CAVZRV010000006.1, from coordinate 127,896 downwards.
AGGAACTCGAAGTGGTGATTGCGATCGAGGAAGTCTGGAACCGGTTTCTGCTCAGCCCGATTGAATTCCGCAGCTACGTTGACCACTTCAACAGTCCCTGGCTGAAGGCCTATTTCGACGTGGGCAACGTCCTGCTCTATGGTTACCCGGAGGATTGGATCCGCACCCTGCGCTACCGGATTGACAAGGTTCATCTGAAAGACTTCAAGCGGGAAGGCTACCAGTTCGTGAACCTTGGCGACGGTGACGTGAACTGGCCGGCAGTGCGGGAAGCGTTGATGGAGGTCGGCTACCACGGACCTGTGACGGTCGAGATCCGGGGTGGAGACCTGGCCTACCTCAAAGACGTCGCAAACCGGGTCGATCGTCTCCTCATCAACGGCTGAGACCCGAATCGCAAAAATGCCCGGAGTCCCCTGAACCTATTGGGGCTCCGGGACCGCTACGTCGGTGTACCAGGTGGAGACCCTTCCACTCGGCCACTGGCGGGTGACAAGGATCAGCTCGTAGCGTCCCGGCGGTGCCTGGGCGGTCAGTGGAGCGGTGACGTTGGCGGTCTTCAACAATGTCTCGAGGCGCGCCTTGTCCAGTGAGAGGTTGAACTCCCGGGCCATACTGTACTTGTTTCCCCCGGTTTGCCAGGTCCCCGACGAATCGACCAGCACCCCTAATACCCGAATCCTGCAAACCCACTTCCCGTTCTCCGTCCCGAATAGAAGCGCCTGGGTGGGAATCGAAAGTTGCACCGAGACCTGGTTCCCTGTCACCGAGGCCGTGCCCGCGGTTGGGAAGTCGCGAAATACTTCGGGAAATTCAAAGGCGGACTCAATCGTGTCCCGGGCCGTGTCCTCTTTGCGGAGCAGGTAGCCGGAGCGGGCTTTAACGGAAATTCCCGGCCGATCGACCTTGACCTCGTACTTCTTGAACGATCCTTCCTTGAACTTCCAGGACGGCCGGAACCCCAGGACGTAATAGGCGGAATTGTCTTCAAGCAGCCGTTTCTCGAGCTTTTCGAACGCTGTCAGCTCCGACGAAAGCCCGTCCGTTGAATCGGATACGCGCTCGAGAAACGACTTTCGGCTGCTCCGGTCCTCGCTGTTGTACTGCCCCTGAAGAGAGCGAGGAATGTATTGGGACTCGGGAGAGTTAGCCAGGCCCTCGCCAGTCAACCGGGCAGTGTTCACTGCGTAAACGGACGTCTGACTCCCGTTGAGTTCGCGGAGTGCGGCCCGCAGCCGGTCAGTTCCGGTTTCATCCGTCAGCTGGCCAAACCGGGCGGTCAGTATGTGCATCGGCATGATGTCTTCAGGGCCGGCACTGTGGTTGAACTGGAGGAGGATCTGGAAAGCCGTGGACGAAGGTGTGACCGGATAACCGCTTGAATACAGAACCACGCTCTTTCGACCGGGAAGCGGCTCGAGTTGGTGGGCGAGCCCGGTCGCCGCTTCGGTGAAGGTCGTCAAGTGGTTGATCGCGTTATTGACGAAGATCTTGGCTTCGGAGACCGAATCCTGCATGGCCTGAAGATAGAGGCGAGCCGGGGCAAGGGTTCGGAAGGTCTTGGCGAGCTGCTCGATCAGCCCGATGAAGGTGTCCGGGGTTCGGTTGATCGTGAGCAACTCTGCTGCATCGAGAACCTCTTGCGGGTCATCAGTCAACCGGCAGCGCAGGGAGAGGCCACCCTGAATCGCAAAAAGCATGTAAAGACGGCGATTTTGGTGCGGTTGTTGAAGAAATGACTTGAGAGACTCCCGGGCAGGGGCCAGCGAGCTCGGTTCCATACTGTCGAGGTCAAAGACGAAAATGATCGGGCTGGGGCCGCGGATCTCGGTGTACTCCTTGCCCGGCGTCGAACCCAGGGAGGATTCGCCACCCGACGGTTCTGGGCGAAAGTCAGCCAGTTGGAAAAAATCAACTTTCTCGGGCTTTCCGTCAACGAAGAGCTGCACCTCGTCCGCCCGCAGGTCCGGGACGAATTTTCCACTCTGGTCAAAGGCCAGGAAATCGACCAGGGCCAAACCCGGGTCGATCCGCACGACAGCGGACTGGGCCGGTTGCGCTACAGCCGCGGCAGGGACGAAAAGCGTTGCCAGGACCGAGAGAATGAAGAGAAGAGAGATTGGGGAAGAAGAGCGATTCATGTTGCCTGCCTTTGAGCACTTGATCTGTGCCCGCACCGATTGTGCACAGAGGTGATAGAGAATGGCAAGCTGTGGGGGGAATCAACTTGCTCGACTAGATCAAGGCACGGTGGCCCGGTTCGGACATCAGGGCAACCAGGTTTCCAGCTTGCTCGTCAATGCCGCCTTGGAATACTCTTCGCCGTGTTTGAGTCCCCGGGCCTGCATCCAGAAGGTGGGCTCGGGCGTCTTGTCCTTCCAGCTTAGATTGGGTCTGTAAAAGGCGAACAGATCCCACGCCTCAAGTTCTGGAATCCCCAGTTTCTGTGCCAGTGTGCGCGACCCGTATTTCCAGAGATCCCAGTACTGAGTCACCCGCTCGTCGGGGACGTACGTGGTCGCTCGCTGAGCGGCGCCGCGAGTGTCGTACGGCATGAACGGAGACCACAAGAGAAGGACCCGGATCGGCCGGTTTGGGAGTTGCTCAAGAATTTGTTCAAGTTCAGAGGCCCTCTGAAGACAATGCGGTCAGGTCGGAGACAGGATCACGATCATCCTGGAGCGGTCGTTGGTCGCGTTGAACTCCTGCTTGAGCGCATCGGCGTCGAAGCTGAGTGTGTTCAGCTCGGCGTCATTGGCAAACGCAACACCGATAAAGAACAGCAAGAAAAGGGTGACCCGGAGTTTCATGCTTGCACACAAAGATACCGGAGCCCATCATTCGAGTTCAAGAAGCACGGCGGTGGGCAGCCTGGCCGTGCACGCCGGCCTGGGGTGTCGAAGCTTGGGAGGCGGTGCTAGAATTCCCGACCGGAGGTTGTGATGAAACTCGGTAGGGTTATTGTCTTCGGGTTTGTTCTGTTGATGCTGGCTGGTGCCCGGAATGGCTACGCGGCTAAGCGGAATATCGTTCTGTTCGTGGCCGACGACCACGGGCAGGATGCCGGCTGCTATGGAAACCCGGTCGTGCAGACGCCGCACCTGGATTCCCTGGCCGAGGGAGGCACCCGGTTCACCAACGCATTTGCGACGACTGCGAGCTGCAGTGCCAGTCGATCGGTGATCCTGACCGGGCTCTACAACCACAGGACCGGCCAGTATGGACACCAGCACGACTACAACCACTTCTGGTCATTTGAAAACCTCAAGAGCCTGCCGGTTCTACTGGGGGAGAAAGGCTATCGGACCGCGTCAGTCGGCAAGTACCACGTCGCTCCCGAGTCGGTCTATCAGTTCGACGAGTTTTACCCCGGTTCGGAGCGAAGCCCGTCCGAGATGATCGCCAAGTGTCGCGGCTTCATCGAGAAGTCGACCGAAGAGCCCTTTTTCCTTTACTTTTGTGTCTCGGATCCGCACCGCGGAGGGGGGGTGGTCGAGTCGTCTCCCCTTCGTCCGGACCGGTTCGGCAACCGGCCGGACGGATACCCGGATATCCGGACGATCACTTATGACCCGTCGGAGGTGATCGTGCCGCCGTTCCTTCCCGACTCACCGGAAGCCCGGGCTGAGTTGGCCCAGTATTACCAGTCCGTGTCCCGTCTCGACCAGGGAGTCGGGATGCTGGTCGAGGTACTCGAGGATATCGGCGTGTTTGACGACACGCTGTTCATCTACATTTCGGATCATGGAATCGCTTTTCCTGGTGCCAAAACGACGGTTTACGAACCGGGGTTGAAGTCGCCCTGCATCGTCAGAAATCCCTATCTTGTGAAGCGGGGAGTTGTAAACGACGCCCTGGTGAACTGGGCGGATCTCACGCCGACGATCCTGGACTTTGCAGGGGTCGAGCAACCCGAATATGAGAATCAGGTGACCATTCCGGCCGTGCGGGACCAATTCCCCGCTCGTCACCGGTTGCACGGACGCTCCTTCCTCGGGATTCTCGAGCAGGAGCACCCGGAAGGCTGGGATGAGGCCTATGCTTCACACACCTTTCACGAGCTCCAGATGTACTACCCGATGAGGGCCGTCCGAACCCGTCAGTACAAGCTGATCTGGAACATTGCCCATCCGCTGCCGTTTCCATTTGCGTCCGATCTTTGGGCTGCTGCAACCTGGCAGGCCGCCTATCGAAAAGGACCAGAGACTCCCTACGGAGCCCGAACCGTCGGGGAATACATTCATCGGCCCGAGTTCGAACTCTACGACATCGTCAAGGACCCCTGGGAATCGAAGAACCTTGCCGGAGACCCGGACTTCGCGAGCGTGCTGGAGGAACTCAAGGGAAAACTGAAGGAGTTTCAGCGCCGGACTTGCGATCCCTGGATGTCAAAGTGGTATTACGAGTAACGCACTAAGGTTGAACTGGGCCTGTTGCCGGTACCGGCTGTTGATCCGAGGAATCCGAGCTGTTGAGACTTGCTTCGAGAGGCTTGATCCGGATACTGCGAAACTCGATCGGGTCTCCATGGTCCTGCAACGCGATAAAGCCGTCGCGAAGGCGCACGCTCAGTTCTGGAACTGTGTCCAGGTCGAGGTCCTGGACGGTCTTCCCGTTGAGTTCTACACGCAGGTTTGACCCCCGGCATTCGACTTCCATCCGGTTCCATTCTCCGGCGGGCAGGGAGGCATTCTCGGATGGGGCAACGACGTCGTAGATTGCCGCAGTCCCGTTACGGTTTGCCGCCTGGCCATAGTCACCGAATAGCTGCAGTTCCATGCCGATCCGGGATTCTCTGCCGGCGGCGGGACAGCGGATGAAGAGGCCGCTGTTGCCACCATCCTCGATTTTCCACTCCAGCCGGAGGACGAAGTCCGAAAAGCGGGCCAGCGTCTCGAGTCGTCCTCCTCCGCGGTGTTTCCAGGCGATGGTTCCATCCACGACTCCCCAGCCCGAAGGGTCACCCGATGCCTTCCAACTGTCGAGGCTGGTGCCGTCGAACAGGGGGCGGAAACCCTCGCCGTCGGGCGGACCGGCGTAAACCTGTTGAGTGGGTCCATAGACTTCGTCGAGGCGGGTCAGTGCTGATCCGCCTCCCAGGAGAATGTAGTGCTCGTTCTCGCCGGCAAGAGCGGCGGGATCCAGAAGGACGGAACCCGAACGAGCTCCCGGTTGCGATTGCATCGAGAGATCGGCACCGGCGGAGGAAGAGAGCAAGAACGTTCGTTGAGTGCGACGATCGAAGGCCTTGGACGACCTCGGCAGCGCGGGTTCCATCGATCCAGAGCAGAATCGAGCGATTTGCTCCAAATGCCTTCGCCAGGTACTCAGTCAGTACAGAGGGCGGAGTTCCGCAATCGCTGTCCACCCGAAGGATCAGCCCCATACTCCGTTTTCGGGTTTCCTCCACGAGTCCGGCTGCTGCGCTGAGCCAGACCGAGACCGGAGAACCGGTCACGCACTCGACTCGGGGAAGCTCAACTACCACGGAGTTGCCGCCGACTCGACAAACCTGGTTCAGAACCTTTGCTTTCTCGATGATCCCCAATCCAGGATCTCCCAGTCGGTCCCATTGGACGGCTCGTAGGGGATAGGGGCGGGTTCCGCGAAAGAGCGTCGCCTGCTCCATGTGAAACGCATTGGCGCTGTCCGGGCGCTGGCTGCAGGAACCGAAAAGGAGTGCGCCAACAACCAGCAGTGACACGGATGTGACGAGTGATCGAGGTGACGGGACAATCGAGGGCCGAGACAGCTTCATGGCCAGCAAAAATAACACATGGTGAGGTCACAGTTGCCATGTTTTCGACGGGTTTAGCAGGTACTGTGTGCCCGGAATCTGGACCAGGCGCAGGGAACTGACTGCGGATCTGGTTTTCGTGACCTCAAATCGATCATCGTCTGACAGCACCGCCAAGGAGGCCCGAAGATCATTCGCTTGAAGTTGCGGGTCACGCGAAGCGGGGAACGGAGAAGTGCTGAAAGGCTTCGTGCAACTCCTCGAGGTGGTGCGGTTCGAGTTTCCGGTTGTTGATCCTGAGATAGAACTCGTCGTCGGCCTCTGCGCCCTTGGTACGGATATAGGCCATCTCGATCGAGTAACCGCGCTCCGAGAGGAAGTGGCTGGTCAGGTAGAGGAGACCGAACCGGTCCCGGCAGCGGAGCCCCATCAGGGTTGAGGAGCTGAGAGTCTCATTGTCAAAGCTGACATCGATCCGTTCCTCCTGCCACGAGTCAATATCTGGCCAGAGGTTTTGGAGCATCGGTTCGAGAGCAATCGTTCCGGAAACGATGTCTTCCAGGAGGTCCTGAAAAATCTGGCGTTCCCCGGTGTCTTGGAACTTGTTGGCCGGGTCCTCGAGGTAGAAGGTGTCGAGAACGATTTCGTGAGCGTTCGCAAAAGCTTCGGCGGTCACGATGTTCATCCCGAAACAGCTCAGAGTCCCTGAAATCTGGGCGAAAAGAAACGACCGGTCACGGGTGAGTACGGAAAGCTTCCAGCGACCCTTCTCTTCGGAAAGCGCCGTGATGATTCGATGGCTCGACAGGCTTTGGGCCAGAAGGTAGTGCTTGACGATTTCCACCTTCGGTGTCTGGATGAGGTAACGCCTCGGGAAGCCTTGAACGAATTCAACGAACTGTCTTCGATCGACGACCGCCGGAAATCCGACCAGGACTCGATCAATCTCGGTTTCATCATTTACCGGAAGGTAGAGATCATCGACCATACAATCGGCAGTCTCTCAACACGGGCCGAAGCCTGTCAACGGGTGCGTGCAAAGTGTTGTTTCCAGGGCAGCGGTCCTTTAGAGTTCCAGGAAGCGGGCTTTCGATCAACGTGGCAGGAGGTACGTGGTGAAGACACGGCTGGGTTTGGCATTCGCGGTGATAATCGGAGTCATGATTTCGGGAACGGCCCCGGCGGAGGGAGCGAGCCAGGGGGATGCCTCAATCATCCTGACTCCTGCTCCGGGACCGGCTCCGCAGATCAATGGTCCCCGGGTATTTGGAGCCAGGCCCGGGCACCCTTTCACCTATCGGATTCCCTGCACGGGGACTCGGCCGATCCGATTCAGCGCCGTGGATCTCCCCGAGGGACTCGTCCTCGATTCTTCATCGGGAATCATTTCCGGTAGAGTTCCGGGGAAGCCTGGACGGTACCGCGTCACCTTAAAGGCGGAGAACGGGTCCGGTGCCTCGGAACGACCTTTCGTGATCGTGGTCGGATCGAAGCTGGCGCTGACTCCCCCGATGGGCTGGAACAGCTGGTACATCCACTACGACCGGGTCACCGATGCCGTCATGCGGGAGGCCGCCGACATGATGGTGGCCAGTGGGATGGCCGATTTCGGGTATATGTACGTGAACATAGACGACTGCTGGATGAACAAGCCTGGTCACAGCGACCCGCTGCGGGCAGGCGAGGCGAGAGATGGGAACGGGGCGATCCTTCCGAACGGCTACTTTCCAGACATGAAGGCGATGACCGACTACATTCACGCCAAGGGTTTGAGGGCCGGCCTGTACACCTCTCCGGGGCCGACGACCTGCGCCGGATACACGGGCAGCTACGAACATGAGCGGCTCGATGCCGAGCAGTTCGCCGAGTGGGGTTTTGACTTTCTCAAGTATGACTGGTGCTCCTATGAACGGGTTGCCACGGGCGAAGGGCTCCCGCGGCTTGAGAAACCCTATCGACTAATGGGAGGGGTCCTGGGGGGACTCGATCGGGACGTGCTGCTCAACCTCTGCCAGTACGGGATGGGCGACGTCTGGAACTGGGGAGAGAGTGTCGGCGGACAGTGCTGGAGAACAACCGGGGACCTGGGGTTGGAGGCGGCAACCAGCCTGCCCGGATTCTATTCGATCGGCCTGAAGAACGCGGCCCATTTCGCCAATGCCGGCCCGGGGGCGTGGAATGACCCTGACTACATCCTCATCGGCTGGGTCGGCGACGCCCACCGGATGGGGGAGGGGCGTCCGACCACTCTGAGTGGAAACGAGCAATATAGCTATATGTCGATGTGGGCACTCATGGCCGCTCCCCTGATCTTCTCGGGTGACATGAGCCGCCTCGACGACTTTACGCTGAACGTGCTTTGCAACGCCGAGATCATCGATGTCGACCAGGATTCCCTGGGCCGCCAGGCCCGCGTTCTTCGCCAGACGGCACAGGAGTTCGTGCTGGCGAAACCGCTCGAGGATGGTTCTGTCGCGGTTGGCCTATTCAACCTGTCCGGGAAGGACCGGGAAATGAAGGTTGGCTGGGCGGAGCTGGGCCTGTCGCGAGTCGGGAGAGTTCGAGACCTATGGCGCCAGGTTGACCTCGAAGGATTCAGGGATGAATTTTACGCCAGCATTGGGCCTCACGGCGTAATGGTGGTGAGACTCTTTCCTTCGTCTTCTTCCGGGGGCGGTCGGTACCGGCGGGCGATGCCGGTACCTCATGCGGCTGGCGAATAACGCAGGTGGAACCGAGTTCGCTGCGGTGTGTGATGGTTACGGACTGAACCGGAGTCGCGCCAAAACGGAACTGGCTCCAGGCGCGGATGAGGTGGTGGACGATCGAAGGCACCTGGAACGCACGGATATTGACGCGGTCATCATCGGTGCCCCCGATCACTGGCACGTTCAATAAAGTCAGCGGCAGCCGGCCACCTGGGAAATCTTTCGATCCGTTCGGAGAAGGCTGTCCGGGCGGAGGACTTTCTCGCCCGGACAGGGCATCGAAAAGGTCTCGACTGGAGGGATTCGGTCTAGACAGCCAAGCCGTCCAGAACTCCCCGCATGTATGCGATGGACTCGATCATGCCCGGCAGGGGATCGTCGGGATGGATCTCGTACTCGAGCATGACGCCGCCCTGGTAGTTCATGTCCAGGAGTTGTCGGAAAATCGCGGTAACCGGCATGGCTCCCTGACCGACCGCGACCTGGCTGTCGGCGGCCATCAGGTCGGCTAGGTCCTTGATGTGGACGTCGAAGAGACGGGGCCCCGCCCTTCGAATCCACTCCACGACATCGGCTCCCGTCCGGGCCGTGTGGCCGACGTCGATACAGAGACCCATCCGCCGGTCCCTTCCCTTCAGAGCAACCAGGGCACTTTCGGGGGAAGGGAACTCGTTGTCTTCCGGACCGTGATTGTGAATCGCAATCTTGATGTTGAACTCCTGGACCAGCTTTTCGACCGCGTCCAGGGTTTGGGGCGTCGGGGCACAGACCATCATCGGCATTCCGGCCGCCTTGGCATACTCGAACATGGCACGCAGCTCGGCCGGATTCTGGAGACTGATGTTGCCACCACTCAGAACCGTGAACCCGGCATCCCGAAACTCCTGGCTCCCGGCCGCGGTCTCCTGGGCGGAGCCTTCGTAGGGCAGGTGAAAGGACTTGATGCTGACATAGGAGACGTCGAGCTGTTTCAGTATCTCGATCGCCTTGTCTCTTGGGAACTTGCGAAGTGAGTAGGTGGCAACCCCGAGCTTCAGTTCGCCCGGGGCGTTTCGAGCCTCGACCGGTCCCACTCCGGTCAATGCCACGACTGAAGCGGACGTCACGAGGAACTTGCGCCGATTGAAAGAATTTTCCATCGAAAACCTCCCTGGTCAAAGAGATGTCGTTGCCTGCGGCTTGTGATCAAACACTCTCGGGAATCTCAAATCCTTGCCGATACTCCCGTTTGAGCAACTGGTTGGCTTCCTCGCAGTTCAGAAAGCGCTCCGATTGGCCTTCAAAGAAGAGTGTGTGTCCCGTTCGATACGCGATATTTCCCAGTTGGCAGTGCAGACAAGCCAGGTGGGCCTCTTCGACGCTGACCGGTACATCGGACAGTTTCCGCGAACGTACAGCGCGGAAGAACCGGGTAAAGGGGCCGATATCCTCGGGAAGGGGTTCGGTGACTTCCATCGGCTTGTTCTTGTAGTCGAAAAACCCCCGATTGTAGACCCAGTAGCCGGTTTCACCGAAAGCGCTGTTGGTGCTGGCTCCCGCCTCTTCGCCCCCTTCCCAGAACGATCCCAGGTTGCGGACGTCGAACGTCAGAATGGAGCCGTCTGCGTATGTGAACTGGGTTGCCTGAGTGTTCGGAGTCTGGCCGTCGTCGTCCCAGGCATAGCGTCCTCCGGTGCTCGTCACTTTGACGGGCTTGCCGCGATTGTGGGACCAGCAGGCGATATCCATCTGATGGACACCCTGGTTTCCGATCTCTCCGTTTCCGTAGTTCCAGAACCAGTGCCAGTCGTAGTGAACGTAGAGACCGGGCTTGTCTGGGTGGTCCTTGTTGATCAGAAAGGGTTGTTCCATGGCCGGGCCCTGCCAGAGCGTCCAGTCCAGGTATGAGGGAACTGGGCCGACTGCACCGTGGCCGATGGCCTGGCGGTTTCCGTTCTTATAGACGACGCCGCGAGACTGCACGATCTTTCCGATGAAACCCTCGTGCATCAACTTCATGTCGCGGATGAGAGTGTGATCGGAGCGTGACTGCGTACCGTGCTGGACGATGCGGCCATATTTCTTGGCTGCCGCAACGCACTGTCGGCCTTCATACGGTTCGTGCGCCATCGGCTTTTCGACGTAGACGTCTTTGCCTGCCTGGCAGCCCCAAACCGTGATCAGGGAGTGCCAATGGTTGGGAGTGGCTGTTGTGATTGCGTCAATGGATGGGTCAGCCATTACGTCACGAACGTCACGATAGGCTTTTGGCGCCTTTCCCTGGGCTTTCGCGACCTCGGCAATGCCGGCTTCGAGGACCCGGGAGTCAACGTCGCAAAGAGCGACGATTTCGGCACCAGGCTCTTTCAAAATCTGGCGAATATGTTCTCCACCGCGTCCGTTGAACCCGATCACGCACGTGCCTATCCGGTCGTTGGCTCCCCAGATCTCACTTCTGGAAGCGGCCCCGGCAGTGATCACTGCGGCGGCGGAAGAGCCCAAAAAAGCCCGTCTTGAAATACTCATCGTAAAAGAGACCTCCTTGAATTTGGATCCATATTCATCTCATACCAGAGATTTCCGGTCTGGTAAACTTCGCTCAGTTCCAAACGTCCTCCGAACTTCGACGGTAATACGCCTCAATTTCCCGCAGGGCTCTGACACGATCCTGATCTTGCCGGGACAGCGGTTCCTCGCGGAGGAGTGCGTCCGCTTTCGCGGCGGCGAGTACTTCCACGGGCCGGGAGTCCGGCGTCGCCGCCTGGCGATTGAGCAGCCCAGGTTCCCAGAAGGCCTCTCTGAAGTGGGTAAACGTGTGGTCGGTTTCGAGAAACGAGCCGCAGGGCGCCGACATGTTCGATAAGCGGAACCTGAATCGAGTCCGGATCGAATTCGATGCCGCGCTGGAAGCGGTTGCAATAGTTGATCATCTCGTTGTCCAGGACGAGCTGAACCAGGCTGATTTTCTTTTCGCTTTCCAGTTGTCCCATTCCCCAGACCAAGGAAACACCGGACGCCGAGTGGGTCTGGAACCCGAACATTTTTTCAAGGGCGGCCTGGGAATCGTCGAAGAGAGAATCGGTCGAGACCCAGGACGCGGATGGCAGGTTGTAGTACCGTCCCATGGCGGCACTGGCTGCGGCAAAAAGGGCGTTCTCGGGTCCACCCGTGACGGCGGTTGCGTAGCGCATGTCGAAGGTGTGAGCCAGGCCCAGGTTGTAGATCACGGGTCGGCCAGGCTCGAGAATCTGGTTGACGACAATCCCAGCGAGGATCTCGGCATTGCCGACGGCAATCGAACCAGCCAGGGTGACCGGGCCGGTCACTCCGGCCATCGGTTCCCCGTTGATGGTCGCCGGGATACCTCTTCCGGAACTGCGCAGGAAAATATCGAGTGCCAGGTGGGTCCACCTCAGTGGTCCGTGGGCGGTGAAGCCGATGCTGAGCCAGTTCCCTTCGAATACGGGATGCATCGCTCCCAGTGCCTCCATCCCTCGCGGAGTGAAGCAAAGTGCCCGTACATGCTTGCGGCAGTTTTCGGCGATGACCCGGACTCCGACAAAATCGCGGTGATGGGGTGGAATGTCGGCCATGGCCATGCCCATCACCCCGCCAACGTTCTCAAGGCGATCACAGAGCCGGGCGACCCTGGCGAGGTCGGCTGATGTGACCTCCCGCGGGTTGTCTCCGTCCTGGATCAGGAGCCCGGGGTTGGTCCAGTACATCGCCTTGCTTCGGGCCGTGAGGGTTGCAACGCCGCCGGCCAGGTCGGCAAGGAGGACCTCGCCGGGAGCTCGATCAAGGGCTTCGTGGACGAGGCCTCCCGGAATCCTGACCAGGTTGGCCCGGTCTCCGGGCCGGGCTCCCGCACTGATCAATCGCGAGACGACCTCGTCGTGCTCGAGTTGAATGCCGGTGGAATCCAGAATGCGCAGGCTAGCCTGGTGGATGACGGTGGGCCTGTTCTTCCGAAATGTTCACCACTTGAGTCTTGTCCGATCCTGATGATTAGTCAATTGCTCGATTGATGCGGCCACGCTATGATTCTGCCATGAGGATCCTTATCCTGCTGCTCCTTTCATTGCCATTATCATCGTTGGTCGAGGCCGCGCCGGAACTGCTGTTTCGCGAGGACTGGAAAGAGACTCCGGCTGAGATTCCCCTGGGTCAGAATCACGTCGCCAACCCCGATCTCACAGTGGGCCTTTACGGGCCGGGTTTTGCCGGCATCAAGAAGAGCCATCATGATTGGATCGAAAATGATCCTTACTACGTCTGGTCCGGTGTCTGCCCCGGAAACTGGGCGGTGACCCTCCGGCACAAGCGCGGGGCCCTGAACCTGTCCGGAGACGCCGTTGTCCGGTGGCGTTCAAGGCAGTCCGGCTTCCGTGATCTTCGTGTGATCGTAAGGCTCGAGGATGGAACCTGGCTGGTGAGCGACAAGTTCGATGGGACAACTGCTGACTGGCACATCTGGGAGGTCAACCTGCGGGACGTTCACTGGCGAAAGCTGAATATCGAGCGAGTGACCGAAGAGGACTGGCAGAAAGACCCTGCTCTGAACCGGGTTCTCGAAGTCGGATTCACTGACCTGATGCCTGGTGGCCTGACGCCGGCATCGTCGAGAGTGGACTGGATCGAAGTTCTCGGCAGCTGGCCTGGGAAGTAGCCCGCGGCCCCGGGTTCCGAGGTTTCGGGTTTCGGGGTCCCACTGGACGGGCCGCCGACCGCAACCCGAAACCTTGAAGCCTACTTCCTCCGACTCGCTTTCAGCTCTTCCAACGACATTGGCGCCGGTACCGGGTTGTGCACCGGGTGAGTAGATTTCAGGTAGGCGAAGATGGCCTTCAAATCGTCGTCGGACGCCTGGCCCAGGTTCTGCCACGGCATGGGTGGAAGGATCGCAGGACCCACTCCCCAGTGCAGGCCACTCCGCATGGTGGCGATGAAAGCCTCCTCCGTCCACCGTCCAATGCCGGTCTCTTCGTCGGACGTGAGGTTGGCGGCGTAAGTGATGCCCCAGGGCCCGACCGCGGCGGTCAGATCGTTGCTGAGCAGTACCCATCCGGCTGGGGAAATCCGGTCGAAGTCGATTTCAGGCATCGGGCTTCCGGCAGGATGCCCCGCCAGGAGGCGTGTCGGGTCGGGTTCCGGCCCCTTGTCGGTGAACACCTTGGGGCTGTGGCAGTCGTTGCAACCGCTGAGCGTGACGAGGTAGGCACCCTTCTGGACCCGCTCGCTTGGTTGAACCACGCCCGACTGCGAAAAAAGGGATGACCCGTCCAAGAACAGAACTGCCCCGACGACTCCAAGGAACACAACCAGGACTCGATACATGATTGCATCATGGATATGGCGCAAACAGCACCTCCTCGATTAATGTGAACTGTTAGGAAACCCAGGTTGGAATAATTAACGAAAAGAGTATGCAAATGGTTGCATGATTTCAACTGTGGCACGGCCGTCCCCGGCCGTGACGATGGGAGCAATAAGGGGTTCTACTCCCTGATCACCGTCGCGGACACCTGTGTCACTCCGTCGAAAAGGAAGAGGGCGGGCGAAAAAAAGGGCGGCTTCGTGGGAAGCCGCCCTGCCTTCTTCACCGAAACAGAAAGATTCGGGTGTGATTCTCTAGCGGACGCCGGTTGTCTCTTTGCCGGCAGCCTGCCTGGCCATCTCTTCGAGCATGGCCATGGTGAGGGACTTGGGCCGCTCGATCGGGTAACCGAGGGCGCGATCCCAGATGATGTTACTGACGACTCCCAGAGCCCGGCCAATGCCGAACAGGACGGTGTAGAAATCGTACTCCTGGACTCCGTAGTGCCACTGTATGACGCCGGACTGGGCATCGACGTTCGGCCATGGGTTCTTGGCCTTGCCCTGTTCCCGGAGTACCGGTGGGACCACGTTGAAGAGGAGATTGACGTACTTGAAGGTCAGATCGTCAGGCAGGTGCTTCAGACAGAACTCCCGCTGGGCCTGGTAACGCGGATCGGTCTTGCGCAGAACGGCGTGACCGAAGCCGGGTACGACCTGGCCGGAGTTGAGCGTATCCCAGACAAACTCACGCATCTCTTCTTCGGTCGGGATCTTTCCACCCATCTTCTCCATGACTCCCTGGATCCAGCGGAGCACTTCCTGGCAGGCCAGGCCGTGGAGAGGTCCAGCCAGGCCATTGATCATGCTGGAAATGGAGTAATACATGTCGGAAAGGGCGCTGGAGACGAGGTGTCCGGTGTGGGCGCTGACGTTGCCGCTCTCGTGATCACTGTGGAGAATGAAGTAGAGGCGGGACACGTCGTCATAGGGCTTCTGGATTCCCATCATGTGAGCGAAATTACCGCCCATATCCAGGTTCGGATCGGACGGAATGATAGTATCGCCCCGATACTTCATTCGAAAGATGTAAGCCGCAATCTGGGGCAGCTTGGCCAGCAGGTTGAGCCCGTCCTCGTAGGTGGAGTCCCAGTAGTCGAACTTGCTGATGCCCTTCTGGTACTGCCGCACGTATTCAGATTCCCTCTGCATGGCGTCGATCGCCACCGAGAACATTGTCATCGGGTGGCTGTCGCGCGGCATGGCACGCAAGATATCCAAAACGTACTGGGGCACGGCGCGGCGCGACTTAAACTCCTGGACGACTTCCTGAACGTCTTCCTCCCCGGGCATTTCGCCGGTCAAGAGCAGGTAGAGGTGGCCTTCCACGTAAGGCATCTCGCAGCCCGGCACCTTCGGCAGCTGGGCCAGGGTCTCCGGAATTGTGTAGCCGCGAAAACGGATGCCTTCTTCCGGGTCGAGGTAGGAGATGTCGGTAACCAGGCATTTAACGCCTCGCATTCCACCAATCGCCTGGGCAATCGTGACGTCACTGATCTTGACGTTCCCCGATTCTTTGAGCAGCTTTGTTACCCGATCTCGACCCTCGACAATCTTGTCATGCAGTTTCTCTTTAAGTCGCGACATGGAATCCTCCTAAGTGAAGTGGAATGGAGAAATGACAAAAAGGCGAAGAAGGATCGAATCCTCGAATCCGACTCGGTCTTCCGAACCGTATGAGCATACGAGCATGTGTTAACACTCCTTCGCCTAATCAAAAGCCTCTTTCGGAATACCCGAACGTCACTTTAGTCTCGATTGCCTCAAAAATCAATGACTCCCGGAGCGGAAATTTGGAGATTTGGACCTCCTCAAAGCGGTTTCGGATGGGCTTTCTCTTTCTTCAGGAGTAAACTTGAAACCGGTGCCTGACCTGGCGGGCTTGGCGCGTTTTTTTGAAGCGATGAGGTCGCCGCTTTAAGGAGGGATCTTGAGATCGTTCGGTCGCGGTGTTGGGCATCGGAGACCGATCGATCAGGCCCTGGCTCGCCGGGTTGTGCGAAGGTGATTGATCGCGAAAGGCGGTCGGAAGGAGGATCGATGCACTCTACCTATCGGAAACTGTCTCTCTTGATGATCCTGGCCTGCTGCGTTTCGGCCATGGTCCTGGCTCAAGAACAGAGCCCTACCTATGCTGAGGAGTACGCGCTCTATCAGCAGGCCGCATCCGAAACCAATGCCGCCAAGCAGAAAGATCTGGCGCTGCAATTCGTCCAGAAATTTAAGTCCTCTGCACTTGACCCGAACGTGGCATACCTCTACGGGGAATACCTGGGCAGCCTGAAGCAGAGTGGGCGGTGGGCTCAGTTGGCCACCGCCGCCGAACAATACCTGCGGTACCGGCCATCTGACGGCACGGCGGCTGCCATGGCCACCGAGGCTTATCAGAAGCTGGGGCAACCGGCCAAGTTGATCGAGTTCGGGACCAAACTCTACTCGCAGGCTCCGTCGGGTGCGACCGCCTACCTTTTGATGACGGCGTACTACGGGATGAAGGACTACCCGAACACGGAGAAGTGGGCGGAGCGGGCACTCAAGCATGAACCGAAGAATATTGACGTGCTCAAACTGCTGGTCTTTACCGACTGGCAATCGAATAACTTCGCCGGAGCAGCCAAGCGAGGGGAACAACTGCTCGCCGCCATGGGCGACAAAGAGGACCCCGAGACCAACGCGACTCGCGCATTCGCTTACCGCGCGATTGGTGAAAATGCCCACCGGTTGGGTGATTTTTCGACCGCATACAAGAATTTCAAGGAGGCTGTCAGGCTCGATCCGAAGGACGACTTCGGGCAGTTCCGACTGGCCGAATGCTGCTGGAGGAACGGCCGGATGGACGACGCCATCCTCGGGTATGCACGAACCGTGGCGTTGAACGGGCAGAGCGCGCGGGAGGCGCGGCAGCAGCTCTACACGCTCCTCAAGACTCGGTACGGAAACACATCGAACGCAAACAAGTTCATCAACGCTGCCAAGAAGGAACTGGGCGTGCCCTGATCTTCCCGATCGGGTAGCGATATCGCGGGAGTTGAACCAGCAACAGCTCCCGCGATGCCGGCTTGGGGAATCCTCACTATCTCTCTTCCGGAACTCAAAGGTTTTGCCCGGCAAGGGCGAAGATCAACGGCCTTATTCCTTCATGGGCTCACCCAGCAAGAGTTCTCAGTTCTCGTGAGTACTTGTGGAGAGACGGAGGAGGCGGGGCTATCTAAGCAGTACCGGTCTTGCGGAGCGGGGACCGCTCCTTCTCGTAGACGGTCGTTTTCGGAGCCGGTTGCGCGAGTCCGCACCACGATCGTAACCTGGCCAATACGCCTGATCTGGCTTGGGTGCGTTCACCACGAAGAATCTCAGGATGTTGCGCCAGTTTTTGAGTCAGGAACCTGAGTGAAACCGTGATCAGGGAGTTCAGATCCCCTTTCTTAACGTCACTGGCTTCGACCTGCATCGACGGGCGGTGAACGTGGATCTGACCGTCCGTCTTCCGGCTCAGGTGGAGACGAAGGGCGCAGTTCCCATAGAACTGGTTGGTGTAGCGGAGTCGGAAGAGTTCTTCCGCGCCTTCCAGGCGTTCGATGCTCGCCGTCTCATTAATGTCCTTGAAAAAGTACTTCACAGTCAGGTCCCAGGCTCAATTTTGTCACAACTAAGAATCCATAGATTAAGTCTAAAGTCAAGTGAAATCGCTGGTCCATAACTGTTTCTGGGGGTTTGAAAGGAATTCGGCACCACTTTCGGTCACCACGACCATCTCTTCGATGGTAACCGTACCACGGCCGGGGACCTTGAGGCGGGGCTCCAGCGTAAACACCATTCCCGGCCTCGAGCGGATGGTTCGGTTTCGTGGCGTACTTCTCCCAGGTGGGTCCGAGCAGCGCCGTGCCGTCGTGAGCAAAGCGTCCCACCTGGTGTCCCAGCGCGTGGGGGAATGACTCATAGCCGGTCGCGCAGATGTGGTCGCGCGCGACGGCATCGATTTCGAATCCACGAACGCCCGGGCGCATCGCCAGGCGAGCCTTTTCGATACTTGTCACGATCGTGTCGAAGCCACGCTGCACTGGGTCGGGGACGTCGCCCTCAGGATGGTCGGGAACGTAGTAGGTGCGCTGCAGGTCGGAACAGTAGCCATCGACCTTGAGGCCGAAGTCCATATTGACGACATGCCCTGCTTCAACCAGGCGTTCAGTCGGTTGATAGTGGGCTTCCGCAGTGTCCGGACCGGTAAAGACTGCCGGGCACTGGGACGGATCCCAGGCCGTTTCGCGGTGGCGCGCCCGGGCTTGGGCGTGAACGAAGTCGGCGATGGCGGTTTCGCTGATCCCGGGCCGAAGCAGGCCTTTGACCTGCTCGAAAATGTCAAGGCTTTCGTCGATGGCCAGCTGGATCCGTTCCAGTTCATAGGGGGTTTTCCGGGCCCGTATACTCGAGATGACCGGCTCCGCGGAAATCAGTTTTCCGGCGAATCCCGCCGAGGCGAGGAGGTCCTCGAGCTGAAGGAACATTCCATGAGTGAGGCCGTCGGCGATTTCGCTTTCCTTGGAGAAGTTCACTGCCAGCGTTCGGGGCTCCAGCTTCCGAATGACTTCCCTGAAGGAAGTGCCGATGCCTTCGACGTACCCGATGACCGGATCGTAGAGCTGGAGGTCTTCGATTGCTCGCTGGTCGAGGCTTCCGACGATGGCTATCTTGTCACCACGAGCCGTCACGAAGATCGCAGAGTGCCACGTGAGGTGGCCGGGGGTGAGAAACGCAAGCATCGGGTCGCTTGTCACCGCGGTCTCTCTGACGAAAGTCAGCCAGCAGTCGATGCCGCATTCCTCGTAGAATCTCTGCCGCCTGTTCCAGTTTCTGCCGGATGAGTTCTTTGGCCATATCGATCTACCTTACTGTGGCCGGAGCACGGTCCGGGACTTGATTTGCCCGGGTTATGTCCATCCTGCCACGGATTCTCGTTTGGGTGTTCGACCTGGACCGGGCTACTCCTCTCGCTCCCGGAATTCCCCGGCGATCCTGGTATAGAGAGTCAGCGCGACGATTCCGAGGAGGAGGTGGGCTGCAAGCGTGAACCACACGTATTCAGGATGACCCATGTTGTCGAAGTACCCGTAAAGGCTGGTGTAGGTGACTCCGCTGGTCGCCCCTCCCAGGCCGGTGGCGAGGAAGTTCGAGCCCATGTAAAGGCCAGCTTTTTCCTTCGGCGCGATCCACGTGATGTACTCCTGGATCCGTGGAGACGAGATCATCTCACCGATTGCGAAAAAGAAGATTCCAAGGAAGATCAGGGCCGGGACCGAGTTGATGGCCAGGGCGAGAACGACGAACCCGACAGCGGAGACAAACA
This sequence comes from uncultured Acidobacteriota bacterium, assembly GCA_963777605.1. Taxonomy (GTDB): domain Bacteria; phylum Acidobacteriota; class UBA6911; order RPQK01; family JAPXNP01; genus CAVZRV01. The sequence continues at coordinate 108,755 of CAVZRV010000006.1, read as the reverse complement.
GGCCGAAGAGAAAGGACGGGATGGCTTGGAACTTCTCCAGGATTCGGGAAACGAAAACCTGAAGGATCATGATGATGTAGCCGGTAGTGGAGATGGTTTCTCCCAGTACCTTCCGGACGCCTCCCTCGTCATGAGAGAAGAAGTCTGCAAAGCCGGTACCGAAGATTCCCTTCATCGTGAGATAGAGTTGAGCCGTGTCGATGTTGGTATCTACGTAGATCGCCGTGAGATTGAAAAAAGCCCAGAATGGAAGCCAGAAGAAGATTCCCAGCAGAAGCAGGAAGACGCTGAACTTCGCGTCGGAGAGGACAGTCCCTATCTCCTTTAACTTCTCGCCCAGTGTGCTCCGCTCGATGTCCCGCTCCGGTTCCTTGTAGAACAGGATTGTGATGACGAGCATCATGAAGATGGCAATCGCCGCCGCTATGAAGGCGTAGTTCCAGGAAATCGCGCGAAGCTTCCCGGCCACGATGGGGCCGAACGTCCCGCCGACGTTGACCATCGCGTAGAAGATCCCGAATCCCAGGGTCTTGTTCGACTTGTCGGTCACGGCCCGGACGGTTCCCGAGACCAGCGGTTTGAAGATGCCCGCTGCCAGTCCGATGCTCAACATGGTCAAGGCGATTCCCGAGAAGGATCGGGTCAGGATCAAAAGGAGAATTGAGGGCAGATAGGCCATGTAGGAAACAATCAGAACCTTCTTGAATCCATAGCGATCGGCCAGGGTTCCAGAGACCACCGGAACGGCGTAGGAGAAGAGCAGAAAGACACTTTGGATGATCCCCAGGTCGGCCTTTGAAAACCCGAGGGAGGCCATGTAGATACCGAATCCGAAGTAGATCCCGTAGTAAGAGAAGCGCTCCAGGACTTCGATCGAATTTGCTACCCAGAATACGCGGGGAAAGGATGTTCTGTTGCTCACTTGCACCTCAGCGAATTCTCAAAGACAGTGGATTTCCTTTCAGGCCAGCACCTCGTCGGTAGAATCCTAGGCGCTGGAGGCGGGAAAGGCAATGACGATTTGGGAACCGTTCGGCGGTGGTTTCGCAGCCTCCGCGCGGATGCGCGAATACGGTTGGAAGATGTACTCTTTGAGGAAGATGGCGAAAATGCGGATCAGAGTTTCAATTGCCCAGATCAACCCGAAGACTGGCGACCTTCGAGGAAACCGGGACCGGATCCTGGCCGCGATCGAGGAAGGGCGCAGGGCCGGGGTTCACGTCGTGGTGCTTCCGGAGATGTGCTTGACGGGGTATTGCCTCGATGAAAAGCTGCTCCTCAATCGGCAGTTCTTGCGAGAGAATCGCCGCATCCTTTTCGAGGAAATTGCTCCGGCGTGCACCGATGTTGCGGCCGTCGTCGGATTTGTCGACTTCGAGGAGGGGCAGCAGGGACCCGGGCAGGATCCGGTCCGCTACAACGCGGCTGCAATTTGTCACCAGGGAGTGGCGCGGCAGGTGGTCTACAAGCGGTTGCTGCCTTCCTATCGTTACTTCGACGACAAGCGCTATTTTCGCCCTGGAACCGAGATTGAACCCCTCGAGTTGGAGTTCTCCGAGGGAAGTGTTCATGTTGGGGTTCTGATCTGTGAAGACCTCTGGGACGAGCAGTACGATCTCAAGCCTTGCCGGATCTACCACGAAAAGGGCGTCGATTACCTGTTCTGTATCAATGCCAGCCCATTTGTCGGCTCCAACCCCGGGGCCCGGGACGGCAAGCGATTCTTGCGGGAAGCCCTGATAAGACGGCAGATCGACCGGATTGGCGTCCCGATCATCTCGGTGAACACGGTCGGTGCAGGGGACAACGGTAAGAACGTGCTTCCGTTCGATGGAGCGAGTTGTGCCTATGACCGGTCCGGGCGAATGGTGGCATCACTGAAGAGTTTCGAGGAAGACCAGTCTACCGTGGTCTTCGAGGATGGATTGGCCGACCGAGTTGAACCTCCCGAGTTTAATCGTGAGGCCGAGATCTTCCAGGCGTTGGCGATGAGTGTCCGGGATTACTACTACAAAGTCGGGGTTTTCAAGGGCGTACTCGAAGCGGTCTCCGGAGGAATCGACTCTGCTCTCGGGACGGCTATCGCCTACGAAGCCATGGGCCCTGAACTGCTGACCCTCTACAACCTTCCGTCCCGTTACAACTCGTCCCGAACTCAACAGGCGGCTCGCGAACTGGCGCGCAACCTCGGGCTTGAGTACAAGGTAGTGCCGATCCAACGGATGGTTGATCGAATCGTCTCCGACTTCGAGGAAAACCTCCATGCTGTCGAGCAGTCGCTGACGATCGAGAACCTGCAGGCGCGGGTCCGCGGCCTGATCATGATGGCCGAGTCCAACGATCGGGAGGCGCTCCTGCTCACCAACGGCAATGAAACGGAGATCGCGCTTGGGTACGCCACCCTCTATGGGGACATGGTTGGAGGTTTGGCCGTCATAGGCGACCTTTCCAAACCCGATGTCTACCGCGTTGCTCGGTACGTCAACCGGAAGTGGGGGCGCCCGGTGATCCCCGAGGACATTTTTGAGATCCCGGCGTCGGCCGAACTGAGTGAAGGCCAGGTTGACCCGTTTGACTATGAAGTGGTCGGTCCGTTGGTCAGTTCCTACGTTGAGCGCGGACTCAGTCCGGCCGACATGATTGAGCTTTTCAGGAAACGAAAGCTAAACCCTGCCACCTTTGGAGAAACCCTCTATTCCAGGTATTCGATCGAGCAATTCTCGGAGCTGGCCGCGAGACTCTACCAAAGCCTGAACCGTTCGGTGTACAAACGAATGCAGGCGGCCCCGATCATTGTGGTTTCGGAACGTTCGTTCGGGTTCGACCTGCGGGAGACCATCATCAACGGCTGGCAAGCCTGAGAAGGCCCGGCGGCGGCGGCTGGCTTCAGTAGATGCAGTCGGTGTGGAGTCCCAGAACCTCGCCACAACGCTTGCATTTCACCGTTTCGGGGATTTCGGCAAATCGTGGCATGTCTCTCCATGCACGGACCTGGTCTTCCGGGAGTTCCAGGCCATCGCCGTCGACCGGAGCCGGACTGCGCCGAACCTGCTGTACCCGGTACTTGTAGATCGCAGTCATGTCACACCGGTAGCAGTGGAGACGCCGAAAGGCGGTTGCCAGCTCAATCGTCCGCAGAGGGTCTTCCTCAATGATTGATCCCGGACGGGCCTTGAGATTTCGAAGGCTGAACATTGACATCAATTCTAACCCCAAGCGGTTGGACGGTGAAAGGGCGGCCTTGATGCAGACTTTGCCGTGCGGGCATAATGTGGGCGAGGCAATCCTGAGATGGGCAAGATTGGAATCCTGTTTGAGCTGTGGCAGTTCCTGAAGGTCCGGAAGAAGTTCTGGCTGCTTCCGATCGTCGTTTTCCTGGTTTTGCTGGGCTTCCTGATCGTCTTTACGGAGTCGTCCGCAGTGGCTCCATTCATCTACACGCTCTTCTGATCTGGCGCACCGACCGCCCTGGGTTGCCGTCAGGCTGCGCTGCTAGGATGCCCTCGTGCAGTACCTGTGGAAGTGTCTCGAGCCCAAGCCGGAACAGGTTCGTGTCCTCAGCCGCGAACTGGGGGTCTCGTCGATGGTTGCGTCCCTCCTCGTGAACCGCGACATCACCGATCCGGAACGAGCGCGGAGATTTCTCAACCCGTCCATCTCCGATCTGCACGATCCCTTTCTCATGAAGGACATGAGGACGGTGGTTGACCGCCTGGGTGCCGCCATCGAAAATGGTGAAAAGATCCTGGTCTACGGCGACTACGATGTCGATGGAATCACCGCGACCGTGGTTCTGAAACGGGCCCTCGAGATGCTGGGCGGGGACGTCGGCTATCATATCCCTCATCGCCTTGAGGACGGCTACGGAATGAAGAGCGACGTCCTTGACCAGGCCCGCCATGACGGTTACTCCCTGGTGATCACGGTGGACTGCGGCATCCGCGATTTCGAGGCTTGCAGTCATGCCCGTGAAATTGGTCTGGACCTGATCGTCACTGATCACCACCTACCCGCCGAAGCATTGCCTGAGGCCTTGGCTGTGCTCAATCCGCAACGGTCCGACTGCAACTACCCGGACAAAGAACTGGCAGCCGTCGGAGTGGGGCTCAAGATCGTGCAGGCCATGTTTACCGAGCGTGGGAGGGGCGATCTGGTGCCCCATTTCCTGAAAGTGGTCGCTATCGGGACGATCGCCGACATGGTTCCCCTGACCGGGGAAAACCGGGTGATCGTCAAGTTGGGACTGAGTGACCTTCCGGAGACCACAAACCTGGGGCTTCAGGCGCTGCTTCAGGCTGCCGGTGTCGGCCGGCGGGTAGATCATGTCGATGTCGGCTTCAAGCTGGCACCGAGGATTAATGCCTTCACCCGCATGGGAGGAGGCAAGGAGATCGTTGAACTCTTCTCCGCCAGAACCCCCGCCGAAGCAGCGGCGATTGTTGAAGAGATGAATCGAGAAAAACCGTCAAAGGCGAGCCGAAGAGGACCGGATCCTGAAGGAGATCAACCGTCGAATCGAGGAGGACCCGGGATCCTGGGACCGGCCATTTCTGCTTGTGGCCGGGGAAGGATGGCACCGGGGCGTGTTGGGAAATGTTGCCGCCCGGCTCGTCCACCGGTTCCATCGTCCGGTAATCGTCCTCTCTCTCGGGGAGGACGGGGCACAGGGGTCTGGTCGGAGTATTCCCGGGTTCCATCTCCTCGATTCGATCCAGCACTATGCCCGCTACTTCGTTCGCTTCGGCGGACATGCCCAGGCGGCAGGCTGCACCCTGAAACCCAAATACTGCTCGATTCTGGGATTGGACGAGGTGCGCACTGCGTTGCAGGAATATGCGGCCGCCAATATTCGAGAGGAGGAACTGCAGCCCGAAATTCCGGTCGACGCGGTGCTTTCAGTCGAGTCGGTCACACTGGACCTTTGCCGGCAACTGGAGAGCCTGGCCCCGTTCGGGATTGGAAACCCGGTCCCGATTTTTTCCTCGGAGCAAGTGGAGATCGAAGGGGGGCCCTGGGTGATCGGGGACCGGCATTTGAAGCTGAGTGCCGGTGGAAATGGCATGCCGATCGACATAATCTGGTGGCGGCACGGGGAGCTGGCTTCCCAACTTCAGACCGGACAGCGGGTGGACCTCGCTTACACGGTCGCCCGGGAGGAGTTCAGGGGGCAGGAGAGGATCGTTCTGACGGTCAAGGATCTCCGCGGTTGAACTCCCGAATGCCGCTGTTCGCACTCCTGCGTTGACGATCGGGTAGAATGGGCCTCCCGGAGAACGCATGTTTCGCTCCCGCTCTTTTCGATTCCTGTTGATCGTCCTCCTCCTTGGCGGGGTTGCCGTCATTGCCGTCAATATCTGGAACCGGAGTGAGCGCCGCGTAGACGGGAACAGGCCCTCGGAAATCCTCACCTCGGAGATCACCCGTCGATCCACTGACTTCGAGTACTCCCAGTTGAAGGGGGGACGGGTCCTCTTCCTGGTAAAGGCGGGGGTGAGCACCACGACCCGCAACGACGAGCATCTGTTGGAGCAGGTTCACCTCGTTCGGCTGGACGAGGCCGGCCAGGAAACCGACACGATCGACGCCAGTTCCGCACTTTACCGACTCAATGAGAAGCAGTTGGAGTTCAGGGATGACGTAGTCATCAACCTCTCCCAGGGAACACGGATTTTCGCGGATCGAGCGGATGCCGACCTGGACCGGGAGATCGTCAATATCCAGGATCAGTTCCGCTTCGTGCAGGGAACCATCGAGGGGTCAGGCGAGGGGTTGCTGTATGAGATCAACCCTCGCCGGCTGATCATCAGTTCAGGGCTCAAGTTCGAGTTCGACACCGCCGGTCAGAAGGGGCGCTCGTCTGCATTGAGTGGTGTTTACGAAATGGCTGCCGGGATCATCCGGCTGAAGGGAAATTCTCGGGTCGAGATGGCGGCACATGAATTGAGCGCCGCCGAGATCGACTTGAAGGTCGTCGATCAGTCCCGCCTCGAACGGCTGTCTGCGCTCGGCTCGGCGTCGCTGCACATCGGAGAGGACCGGCGCTTCACCGGCCAGAGGATCGAGATGGTGGTGCCTCCGGAACCCGGAATGCCAGGAAGCCTCGTGATATTCGGAGACCGGCTGAGCCCCGAACGTCCGCGCGTGGAGGCGGCGCGCTACAGCGAATCAGTGGAAGGCGGAGTCAACGAATTGCTGGCGGATCGCATAGACGCACCGTATCTCGATGAGGCGTCGCCGGCAGGAGCCGGGATTGCGCTCTCCTCGCTGTCGGGGAGTGGACAGACTTCGTTTCGTTCTGAACCAGCCCAACTTACCACTGGCACAGCGGAACGTTTTCGGGCCGACTTTTCGGGTTCTGGAGCGGGCATCACTCGACTGAGACTGGATGGGGACGCCTACCTGCGCCGGGACGGCGGGGCGGAACCGTCAGGATCTGGAGAGAATGATGAACTCTGGTGCCGGCGGTTGGATCTCCAGTTCGCGGAGTCGGGTTCTCCGGAGAGTTGCCTGGCTGAGGGACCCGTTCGTCTCATTCATTCAGGAGGTGCGGGCACCCGCGAAGTGACGGCCGGGGGGAACGCAACCATTAACTACCGTGATGGTCTTCCTCAGCTTATCCAGGCCACGGGCGGATGCCGGTTGGTCAGCGAGAGCGAGGTTCAGCGCGAAGCGGTCACGGCGCCGACCTTTCGGCTTCGGTTTTCTGATGGAAAGCCGGACGAGGGGGTTGCGGAAGGCGGAGCAGAGCTCACGCTCAAGTCCGCCCTGGAGGAAGTCAAAGCCTCCGGGGAAAGGCTCGTGACCCGGTTCAAGGGTGGAACCCTCGCCGAGGCCGAATTTGCCGGGGAGTTCCGCCTGAACCGTGCCGACTCGGCAGGAGCTCTCACAGTCAAGGGTGACACCGGGCTCTACGACCTGACCAGCGCCAACCTGACGATCCGCGGCAAAGATCGGCCCGAACTGACTCTGGAATCGGGCGGGAATACGTTTCGAACCCGGGCCGGGGAACTTCGCCTGTCGCGGGCCAAAGGGGAGATCGTGGCTGAGCGCAATGTCGAAAGCGCGTTGGAAGGCGACGGTGGCCTCAGTGTGATCACTGCTGAGTACATGGAGTCCTCTAGCGTGACGGGATGGATCCAGTACACTGGAAATCCGCGCATGGTGCAGGATGAGAACCTGGTGAAGGCGGAAGAGATCCGCGTGAATCGAACCGAAGGCGCACTCGAGGCCCGTGGAAAAGTCGATAGTGTCTGGGTGGATCGGCAAAAGAATGAAGCCAAGCAATTTGAGGTTCGATCGAATCGAATGCGGGTCATGTCGGGTGAAAACCGCGCAACCTATGAAGGTGAAGTCGTCCTCGAGGCAGAAGAGTTGGTACTGAAGGCACCGCGCCTGGATGCCTATTTCGCGACGGCTCCGGCGAAGGGGATGGACCGCATCGAGGCCGGTGGTGGTGTCGACATTCGGGAGCAAGGGCGCCATTGGCAGACCGAAAAGGCGGTTTACTACCGGGCAACGGATCGGGTCATCGCGGCGAAGTGAGTCGCGTTACAAATCACTGAAAAATAAAGTCTTACATTGTATCCTGGTTGACCCTTAACCGCCCCCGGTGCTAGACTGCTGACGAGTTTCTGAGGCGCATTTTTAATGACACTGGAAGAATTCGTTCCAACCTTGGCTGCCCGGAAATTGATCAAGAGCTATCGCGGGCGGCGTGTGGTCGATAACGTGGACGTCGAAGTGTGTTCCGGAGAGGTCGTTGGACTGCTGGGGCCGAACGGTGCGGGCAAGACCACGACGTTTTACATGATGGTCGGCCTCGCTGCGCCCGACGCCGGCCAGGTAATCCACAACGGAGAGGAGATTACCTGGCTTCCGATGTACCTGAGGGCGCGCAAGGGAATCAGCTATCTCCCGCAGGAACCGTCGGCATTTAGAAAGCTGTCGGTGGAAGACAACCTGTACGCGATCGCCGAGGTTCTGGGGATGAGCCCGGGCGAGGCCGATCAGACGGTGAGTGAACTGCTCGAAGAATTCGGAATTGCCCCACTTCGTCGGAACCTGGCTTACACTCTTTCCGGCGGCGAGCGAAGAAGGCTTGAGATCGCCCGGGCGCTGGTGACGCATCCATCGTTTATTCTGCTGGATGAGCCATTTGCGGGGATTGACCCGCTGGCGGTACTCGAAATCCAACGGATCATCGGAGGACTCAAGGAACGCCGAATCGGCGTCCTGATCACCGATCACAATGTGAGAGAGACACTCCGCATCACGGATCGAGCCTATATAATTAAAGAGGGCTCGATCTTTCGGTCGGGGACTCCGGACCGGCTTTCATCGGATCTGGAGGTCCGAAGAGTGTACCTCGGAGAACATTTCAGGCTGTACTGAGGCCATGTATTCCGGTCATCGAACGCTGTTAAGATACTGATTGTTTAACTGTGAGCAAGAATCAGCTTAGACCGACACTGAATGTGACCATCTCGCAGCGGCTGGCGATGACGCCTTCGCTGTTGCAGAAGATTGAGCTGCTGACGCTCAACCAGCTCGAGCTCTGCGACCTGATGACCCAGGAGATGGTCAAGAATCCGTTCCTGGAAGAGGTGCCGGACGGCGCCGATCCTGAATCGTCGCGGGAGACTCCAACCGAGGAGGCGGAGCCGGAAAAGCCCAAGGACAGCCTGGAGGACTTCGACTACGACTACTTCTTCGGAGAGTATCTCAGCTCACCGTTCCGCAACCGGGAATACGAGATCCCGGACGACCGGCCGACCTTCGAGATGTTTCTCTCCACATCGACGTCACTGACCGACCACCTTGAGTGGCAAATCACGATGTCCGAGGTTCCCGAAGAGATTAGGCCGATCATCGACTACATGATCGGTAACATCAACGAAGACGGTTACCTGACCTGCACAGTGGAGGAAGTGGAGAGATCCCTTGGTGTCGAAATGACACTGGTTGAAGAGGCGCTCGCTCTGGTCCAGTCCCTTGACCCGATCGGTGTGGGGGCGAGGGATCTCAGGGAATGCCTCCTGATTCAGCTGCATGCCGCGGGGCTGGATGGAACCATGGCCGAGGAGCTGGTTCTGAACTATCTCCCGTTGATTGAGCGGAAGAAGTACAAGGAGATTGCAAAGAGCTTGCGGTGTGACTTGAGCGACATCGGAACGGCTCTTGAGGTGATCCGCAAGCTGTCGCCCAAACCGGGCCAGAAGTACAGCGCCAAGGAGCCGATGTACATCCGCCCCGACGTCTACATCTATAAGCTGGACGACGAGTACCACTTCGTCCTGAACGATGACGGCCTGCCCCACTTGCGCCTCAACCGGGCCTACCGACGCCTGTTGCTCAAGGGAGACAACGTTCCCAAGGACACGAAGAGCTATGTCAAGGAACGCTTCCGGGCGGCCCTGGAGTTGATTCGGAGTATCGACCAGCGGCAGCAGACGATTTTCCGGGTGTGCCGGGCGATTGTGGACCTGCAGTCCGAGTTCCTTGAAAAGGGGCGCATGTTCTTGAGGCCGATGCTGATCAAGGACATCGCCGCGGAATTGGGAGTTCATCCCTCAACCATCTCCCGCGTCGTGGCCAACAAGTATGCCCACACTCCTCAGGGCGTGATCGAGCTCCGGAAGTTTTTCACGGTTGGTGTTGAAGGTGCCGATGGGGAGAATGTCTCCACGGTTCGAGTTAAAGAGCGTATCAAGCAGATAATTGAAGAGGAAAACACGCAGAAGCCTCTATCGGACCAGCGCATTTCGAAGATGTTGAGCCAGGAGGGAATCCAGATTACCCGCCGGACAGTCGCCAAGTATCGCGATCAGATGAACTTGCCGGGCTCACGGGAGCGGAAACTTTCCCTCCTGCAGTGACCCCTGAGTGGTGTCCGCGTCCCAGTTTGCGGTGAGATAGAGTCCGAATGTGTCTTGCCCCCATGTCGGATGAGATTGTTTCCAGCAGAACTGTTCGCCAGCTCTATCAGGCCAAGGCCAAGTCTTTGGAGATTCGCCTGGTCGCCGGGGCTAACGGGCTCGACAACCCGCATAACCTCTGCCCGCATCCAGAAGATGGGGCTCTCCCTCGCTGGCTACACCGACTACTTGGATCATGGAAGAGTTCAGTTCATCGGGCGTTCCGAGATGGGATTGCTGTCCAATTTCACCGAGGAAGAACGGTCCGAAGCACTGCGCCGGACTTTCGGCCTTGGCGTGTGCTGCATCGTGATCACGGGCGGCATGAACCCTCCCGGCGTCCTTCTCACTCTGGCCAAGGAATACGAGGTCCCGATCTTGATCACGCCTCTGCCTACGGTGCGGACGGTAGACGAGATCACCGAATTCCTCGAGGAACGACTCTCGCCCTCGACTTCGATTCACGGTGTGCTGATCGACGTCTATGGGCTGGGCGTTCTAATCACCGGACGATCGGGAATCGGAAAGAGCGAATGCGGACTCGAACTGGTCATGCGGGGACATCGACTCGTGACCGACGACATGGTCGTTATGCGGCGCTTCGGGGCGGAGCGTCTCATGGGATCCGGGCCCGATCACATGAAGTACCACATGGAAGTCCGAGGACTCGGCGTGATCAATATCCGTGAGCTTTTCGGAATCTCGTCGGTTACCGGGCAAAAGCAGGTCGAACTTGCAGTCGAGCTGGTCCACTGGAGGGACTGGCAGGAGGAGGATCGGTTGCAGTTCGAAGAGAAGGAGTGCCGGCTCCTCGATTGCTCGGTGCCGCTGATCACGATGCCGGTAGCTTCGGGAAGAAATGTGGCCACGCTCGTCGAGGTGGCTGTTCGGATTCAGTTGCTCAAGAAGCAGGGATATCGACCGTCTGCTGAATTTCTGGATTCCCTCCACGCCAGATTGACGGGAATGGAAGATGACAGTGTCGACTGAGCCCTCGAGAGATGCCAAACAGGTCGTAATCATCACCGGCATGAGCGGGTCCGGGAAGCACACCGCGTTCAAGGCATTTGAGGACCTTGGTTTCTTTTGCGTGGACAATCTCCCGACCGCTCTGGTTCCCCGGCTGATCGAGATGACGATCGCATCAGGCGGCAAGATCGAGAAGCTGGCCGTGGTAGTGGATGCCCGGCTGGGCGAATCGGTGGCCGATTTCAAGAAGCTCTTTAGCCGTCTCCGTTCCCTCCCGTTTTCGTCCCAGATCGTATTTTTCGATGCACCGGACCGGATCCTGGCCGAGCGATACAGTGAAACCCGGCGGGTTCACCCCCTGGCACGGAGCGCCTCGCTCCTGGATGGTTTCCAGGCCGAGCGGGAGTCGCTGGCAGAAATCAAGGCCATGGCGGACATGGTCGTCGACACGGCGGACCTTTCGGTCCACGAATTGCGAAGGTTGATCGGTGAGCGGTTTCGGAGCGGGGCCGGAAGCCCGTTCAACCTCTCCATCGTCAGTTTTGGCTTTAAGCGTGGGATCCCCTATAACTCGGATCTGGTCTTCGACGTTCGCTTTTTGCCCAATCCGTTCTTCGAACCGGGTCTGCGGGAACAGAGCGGAAACGATCGCCCGGTAATCGAGTATCTGAACCGGTTTGAGGAGACTGGAGAGATCCTTGGGAAAATCCAGGACATGCTAGAATATTTGCTCCCGCGGTACTCTCAGGAGGGGAAGTCTTACTGCACGGTGGGAATCGGGTGCACGGGCGGTCGACATCGGTCCGTGATGATCGCCGGAGAACTTGCCGGCCGGCTGGCTTCCAAGGGTTTCGAAGTGAACCTTGTGCACCGCGATCTTCATCTCGAATGAGCGAAATGAATTTAATTGGCACCTTGCTGGTAACCCATGGCCGTCTTGGGGAAGAGCTTCTCGAGGCGACCCGTACTATTGTGGGCGACGTTAGCCACATGGCATTTCTCTCGCTCGGATGGAACGATGACGTGGAGGAATCGAAGCACCGGATCTCGAACGGTGTCCAACAGGTGAATCAGGGACGGGGAGTGATCATCCTGACCGATATGTTCGGAGGCACGCCCTCGAACTTGTCGATGCCCCTGCTGGAGAAGAATCAGATTGAAATCGTAACCGGTGTCAATCTTCCGATGCTGATCAAACTGGCGAACCAGAGTGGTGAGGAATCGCTTGACGATCTTGCGAAGAAAGTCAGGGACCAGGGTCAGCGTCACATCACCATCGCCAGCGAACTCTTGGGCGAATGATTCAGCGGGTAGTCGAAATTGAGAACGAACTGGGCCTTCATGCCCGCGCGGCGGCCAAGCTGGTCCGCCTGACATCGACGTTTGAATCAGACATAAAGTTGTCGAGGGACGGGCAGGACCAGCGCATTGATGCCAAGAGTATCCTTGGAATCCTTCTCATGGCGGCCAAGCGGGGGACTCGTCTGAGAATCACGTTCGACGGTGGTGACGAGGAAGCCGCGGCCCGGGAGATAATTGACCTAATACAGAGCAGATTTGGTGAAGAACGTTGACGGCAGACAGGCAGAACCATACAGGACAACTCGATGGCAAGGGTCTCGCTCCGGGAGTCGGGTGTGGTGTCGCCTACCGGGTCGAGGCGACCCAGCCAAGCTTCTACCGATTGCGCATCTCAGAGGCGGAGGTTGATTCCGAACGGGCCCGATTTGAGGAGGCGGTCCGCCAGGCTCGCCAGCAGTACCTGCGCGACAAGCAGAAGCTCGAGCAGGTATTGGAAACGGATCACTCCTACATCATCGAAGCCCACCTCCTCATGCTGGACGACCAGGATCTGCTCGGCCAGGTCGAACGCCGGATTACTGAGCGGCTCGACACCGCCGAAAACGCCGTTTGTCATGTGGCAGAGAAACTCCTCTCAGCATACGAATCCCTGGAAGACGAGTTTTTCAAGGATCGCGGCTTCGATTTCCAGGAAGTGATCGACCGGATTCTTGCCAATCTTCTGAAGTTGGTCAGTGAGGCGGAGTCTCAACCATCGGAAGATGTGATCCTGGTGGGTTCCGAGATCGGGCTTTCAACGCTGGCCCGTTTTCCGCTCGGACGGGTCCAGGGACTGGTTTCGGCCCGTTCCGGGGTGAATTCTCATTTGGCGATCATTGCCCGCTCGCTGCAGATTCCTCTGGTCACCGGTGTGGACGATCTTCGAGACCGGATCAGAACCGGGGATTACCTGTGTGTGGACGGTTTCCGGGGTGTTGTCGAAATTGGAACGTCAAGGGAGTTTCTGCAGGAGACGCGGGTTCGAATTCTCGAACGCAGCGAGCCAAGCGGGCACTCGGTTGACGAAGAGCCGTGCCTGACTCTGGACGGGCAGCGGGTGCGCCTGCTTGCCAACACCGAATTCGGAGCCGAGGTCGAATCTGCCCTCCGTTTTGGAGCCGAAGGCATCGGGCTGTTTCGGACCGAATTCCTCTTCATGAGCGATGCCCAGGGTGGTGAAGAGGAGGAGAGGCAGTTCCGGTGGTACCAGAAGCTGGCCATGACGGTGTCTCCTCTTACGGCGGACGTTCGAACGCTGGATGTCGCGCGCGGCCATGATTCCCGTTTTGCAGCGGGTGACGAGGCCGGGGTTCTCGGGCTTCGTGGAATCCGATACAGTCTTTCGGATCGCGTGCGGTTTCAGGAACAGGTCCGTGCTATTGTTCGGGCCCGGAAGTATGGCGACTTGCGCATCGTCCTCCCCATGGTCTCGAGCGTGGACGAGTTGATCAAGGCGAGAGCGCTGATCGACGAGGCGGAACGGCATGTCGGAACTGCGGACGGCGGGCCGATTCCGGTCGGCGTTTTGATTGAGACTCCGGCGGCGGTCTGGACGTTGGAGGCGATCGCACCACTGTGTGAGTTTCTGGCGGTTGGAACGAACGATCTGATCCAGTACACTCTCGCGGCCGGCCGCCTGAATGATGAAGTCGCCGAACTGTACAACCCGCTGCACCCGGCTATTCTCAAGAGCCTCGTGCGAATTCACCGGGTGGCTACTGAATTCGGAAGAGAGGTGGCGGTCTGTGGCGAGATGGCGGCGAACCCGCTTTACGCAGCTGTCCTTGTCGGGCTGGGTTATAGAAAGCTTTCGATGACGTCGTTTGCGATTCCCCGCTTGAAGGAGGTGCTGCGGGGCACTTCGGCAATGGTTTTGAGCGAACTCTGTCGCGAACTGGTGGTCCAGCGATCCCTGGCCGAGGTTGGGGCCTTCGTGGACAATCACCTGTTGCCGGAAGTTGGTGGAGATTTTGCTGAGTTGCGGTCTCAGTGACGAGAATCGGAGATTGACCTGATGGCGCCCCCCATATCCCCAAATCAATTGACGGTCTTGAGAATGGCCCTGGTCCCCGTCTTCATTCTGCTGATCGTCTACGGCCATTTTGGATGGGCGATCGGGGCCTTCGTTATTGCGGGGATCACCGACGGCCTGGACGGGTTGATCGCGCGAAGATGGGGCAAGAAAACTCCCCTCGGGACCTTGCTTGACCCGATTGCGGACAAATTGTTGCTGGTGAGTTCCTTTGCTGCCCTCACCTTCGGGTCTCTCGACCTGGTGGTGCGAATCCCCCTCTGGCTGACGATCACCGTGATCAGTCGGGATCTCCTGCTCGTACTGAGCGTCCTGGTGTTCAATCTGACGATTGATCGCCGAGCGTTTTCTCCATCCATACTGGGAAAGTGCACCACCGTTGTACAACTGGCCCTGGTCCTCCTGGTGCTGAGCAGCAACTTCGTTGGCCGGGCTTTACCCGGCATGAATATTCTGGTTTTCGTGGCACTGGTGATTACCGTTGCTTCCGGCCTCCACTACATGGTCCAGGGAATGACCTTGGTGGGGAGGGAATCGAGAGGCGCGTCGGTGTCGAACTTGAACGAACCCCGTTAGAGAGCAGACCGACGGGGCCCGTTTCGACAGGCCCAAGCCGGTCGGGAAGCGCCAAATGGCAGATTTTTCCACCATCGATTTCAGCCTCGACGAAGGGATTGGTCTCCTGACCGTCCGTCGTCCCGATGCTCTGAATGCCCTCAGTGAGGAGGTTCTGCGGGAACTGGGCGCCTTCCTGGATGAACTCGAGGAGAGAAGGGATGTCGGTGCCTTGATTGTTACAGGGGCCGGAGAGAAAGCGTTCGTGGCTGGAGCGGACATCCGGGAATTGCTTGCGCTCGATCCGGCCGGTGCCGTTCACTTGTCTGAATTCGCCCAAGGCCTGTTCAACCGGATCGAACGCCTGGGGATTCCGGCAATAGCAGCAGTAAATGGGTACTGCCTCGGTGGTGGTTGTGAATTGGCTCTGGCATGCCACCTTCGGATCGCGGCGACGTCCGCGCGGTTTGCGCAGCCGGAGGTAAAGCTTGGCATAATCCCGGGATTTGGGGCTACTCAGCGGCTGCCTCGGTTGATTGGCGCCGGTCGGGCCTGCGAAATGCTGCTGACCGGCGAGATGATCACGGCGGAGATGGCCTGTGAGTGGGGCCTCGTCAACCGAGTTGTGGAAGCGGCTCGACTCCAGGCGGAGTGCCGGGAGCTGGCGCGGAAGATTTTGGCCAACAGCCGCGTTGCAGTCCGCGGGTGTCTCAGGGCGGTTCGGGCCGGTTTGGAGATGCCGCTGCCTGAAGGTCTTGCGTTCGAGGGGATGGCGTTCGGACTCGCGTTTGCAGCCGAGGACTCGAAGGAAGGGATGACCGCATTCCTGGAAAAGCGTCCTCCCCGTTTCAATGGAAAGTAAGGTGATGCAATGAAAGAGTGGTCGGGAACGCTCACAGCAGACGGCTTGAGTATCGGATTCGTAGTCAGCCGGTTCAACAGCATGATCACCGAGAAGCTTCTCGAGGGGGCACTCTCCACCTTTACACGATGTGGGGGACGGGAGGACCATGTTGTTGTCGTGCGGGTCCCCGGAAGCTTCGAAATTCCGATCGCGGCCCACAAACTGGCTTCCTCGGAGAAACTGGATGCGATCGTCTGCCTTGGTTGCCTGATCCGGGGCGAGACGCCCCACTTTGATTACTTGTCGTCTGAGGTGACGAGAGGGATCGATCAGGTCGCTCTTGAGTTCGGTCTGCCGGTCAGCTATGGGGTGCTGACGACAGAGACGGTTGAGCAGGCCATGAATCGGGCTGGAATCAAGTTCGGCAACAAAGGAGGCGAAGCCACCATTGCGGCGATTGAAATGGCGAACCTGTTTCGGGAGATGGGGCGCCAGTGAGTCGTCGAAAGGGAAGGGAGATGGCGATGCAGATGCTCTTCCAGGAAGAACAGAGCGGAGCCTCTCCGGAAGAAGTGGTGGAACTCTTCTGGGAGAGCCACCGCGCCGAAACAGGCACCCGGGAACTCGCCGAGAAAATCTTTCGGGCGGCGGTCAAAAGGCGGGAGGTCATCGATGAGATGATCCGCGAGACCGCGAGGAGTTGGAAGCTCGAGCGGATGGCTGCGGTCGATCGATGCATCCTGCGCGCGGCCATTGCCGAGTCGCTCTCGACCGGGACTGCCAAGCCTGTGCTGATCGACGAGGCTATCGAGATTGCGCGGAAGTTCGGCGGTGAAAAGTCGCCCGAGTTTGTCAATGGAATCCTGGACCGGGTGTTGACCGGTCCGCAACGGAGTGAAGTATGAGTGTTGGTGCCGACCACGTCCAACAGCGGTACGAAAAGCTGGCGGCGATTGAGAAAGCCGGTTACGACGTCTATCCACACAAGTTCAGCTATACCCACACGATTCCCGGGATAGTCGAGGAATACCAGTCCAAGAGCACGGAAGAGCTCGATGAATCCCAGGTACGGGTCACGATCGCGGGAAGACTTACTGCCATTCGCGGTCACGGCAAAGCCAGCTTTGGACACCTCTCCGGCGGCGGGAACCGGCTTCAGATCTACGTTCGCAAGGACCGGGTCGGGGACGAAGCGTACGAACTGTACGGGTTGCTCGATCTGGGTGACTTTATTGGGGTCGAAGGAATCCTGGCGCGAACCCGGACCGGTGAACTGACGGTATTCGTTGACCGGCTTCAGTTTCTGGCCAAGGCGTTGTTGCCGCTTCCCGAGAAGTGGCACGGACTGGCCGACGTAGAGACGCGTTACCGCCAGCGCTATCTGGACCTGATTGCGAACCCGGACGTGCGCACGATCTTCGAGCGGAGAAGTCGGCTGATATCCGAGATGCGACACTTTTTCGAGGACCGAGGCTACCTCGAGGTCGAAACACCGATGATGCAGCCGATCGCCGGAGGGGCGACGGCGAGGCCTTTCCGGACGTTTCACGAGGCGCTGGGGATTCCGCTCTTTCTGCGGATCGCCCCCGAACTTTACCTCAAGCGGCTTGTCGTTGGCGGGTTTGAGCGGGTCTTCGAGATCAACCGGAACTTTCGCAACGAGGGCATCTCGACCCAGCACAATCCCGAGTTTACGATGCTGGAGTTCTACCAGGCCTACAGTGATTATGTGGACCTGATGGATCTCAGCGAAGATCTTTTCCGGACCATTGTGCCGGCGGTGACCGGATCGTTGAAGGTCCCATTTCGCGAAGAAGAGATCGACTTCGGGCAGTTCCGCCGGCTGACCATGCAGGAATCGATTATCGAGTTCTGGGAAGGTGAACCGCTCACACTGGAGCAACTCGATGGCGCCGACTCGCTGAAGTCCCTTCTCGCCGAAGCGGGGGTTGAAGCCGAGGATGGAGCGTTGTGGGGCAACCTGCTCGGCCTTCTCTTTGAGACCGTTGTCGAGCAAAAGCTGATCCAGCCGACTTTCATCTATGACTTCCCGGTGGAAGTCTCTCCGCTGTCCAAGCGAAAGGACAGCGATCCACGTTTCGTGGAGCGATTCGAGCTTTTCATCGGCGGCATGGAGCTGGCCAACGCTTACAGTGAGTTGAACGACCCCGAAGAGCAGCAGCGACGTTTTGAATCACAGCTTCAGCAACGGGAGAAGGGGGATGACGAGGCCCACGAGATGGACCTGGACTACGTTCGGGCGCTCCGCTATGGAATGCCTCCCACGGCGGGGGAGGGAATAGGTATTGACCGGTTGACGATGATCCTGACCGACTCGAATTCGATTCGGGAGGTCATCCTGTTCCCGCACTTGAGGCCGCAGGTGACGCAAGAGTGAAATTTGAGCTTTTCGTCGCGCTTCGCTACCTTCGTGCCCGCCGGAAACAGGCGGTGGTCTCCGTGATCACGCTGATCTCGGTACTCGGGGTGGCGGCCGGCGTGGCGGCGCTAATCATCGCACTGGCCCTCAATACCGGCTTCCAGGAGGAATTCCAGAGTCGGATCCTGGGTGCGACCTCCCACGTCAACCTGCTTGGCCAGGGGGGGGCTCCGGTTTCGCAGTACGAGAAGCTGATCGAGCGAGTCTCCCAAGCGCCGGGAGTCGTCAGCATCACGCCGACGGTCTACACCCAGTGCCTGATCCAGAGTTCGGGCCTTCAGGACCCGGCTGTTATCAAGGGTGTTGACCCCACGATCGCGGCAACGGCGGAACCACCGCTAGTGGAGGGTTCATGGGCCAACTTCCATAAAAACGGCAATCCACCGGTGATGGTCCTGGGGCGAGACCTGGCGAATTCGCTTGCCGTCTCAACCGGTGAGTTTGTTCGGGCGGTGGGGTTTGGCGGCGAGCTTTCGCCGATGGGTCAAATGGCCCGGTTTCAGAATTTTCAGGTGGCCGGGATCTTCGAATCGGGCCTGTGGGACTACGATGCCCACTGGGTGCTGGTCCCTCTCGATGCGGCCCAGAAATTCGCCGGGTTTGGACCGGACGAGGTGTCTACGATCGAGTTCCGGCTCGAGGACCTCTATCAGGCTCCGGAAGTGGCCGGCGTAGTGCGCAAGCTCGCTGGGCCCGGGTACACAACGAGCACCTGGATCGAGTTGAACCGGCCGCTCTTTTCGGCCCTTCAGCTGGAGAAACTGGCCATGTTCGTGGCCATCGGACTGATCGTCCTGGTGGCGTCTCTGAACATCATCAGTACGCTGACTCTGATGGTGATGGAGAAGAACCGGGATATCGCGATCATCCACGCGATGGGTGGCTCTTCGAAGGTCTTCAACAAGGTATTCATGCTCCAGGGACTCCTGATAGGCCTGGTGGGAACCGTGATGGGAGACGTCCTCGGAATCGGGATCTCCTGGTATCTGGACGCCTACCGCATTTTCCGGCTCGAGCCCCAGGTCTATTCAATTCCCTACGTGCCCTTTCGCTGGACGCTGAGCGATCTGGCCCTGGTTTCTGCGGCGGCCCTGCTGATCAGCTTCCTGGCCACTCTTTATCCGGCGAGGGCGGCTTCGAGACTCGACCCGGTGGAGGCACTGCGCTATGAGTAGCCTCCTCAGCGTGGAGAACCTGTCGAAGTCATTTCGTTCCGGGGAAGATACCATCGACATCCTCCGGAGTCTGTCCCTGGAATTGGAGTCGGGGGTGATGCTGGCTGTCATGGGGGAAAGCGGTTCCGGAAAGAGCACGTTCCTGCACATGGTCGGGGCGATGGAACGTCCTGATGCGGGGCGGATTCTTTTCAATGGTCAAAACCTGGGCACGCTCAACAACCGGGAGTTGGCGGTCTTCAGGAACGAGTCGATCGGTTTTGTGTTCCAGTTCCACCATCTCCTGCCGGAGTTCACTGCTCTCGAGAACACCATGTTCCCCCTGCTGCTCGGGGGAGTGGGATTTCGGGAAGCCGAGACGCGTGCAAAGGAGATCCTGGGAGAAGTTGGGCTGTCACACCGGATGGGTCATCAGCCGGGGGAGCTATCCGGAGGCGAGCAACAGAGAGTGGCAATAGCGCGGGCCCTCGTCGGCAGGCCAAGCCTCCTTCTCGCCGACGAGCCAAGCGGAAATCTTGACGAAAAGACGTCCGGGGCTATCCACGAACTGATCGTCCGCATTCATCGCCGCTACGCTCTGACGTCGGTCATCGTTACCCACAATCCTGAGTTGGCGCTGCTGTGCGGAAGACGCTGCCGAATGGTAGATGGTCGGCTCCACGGAGTAGATTAGAGTCTGGTCCGTCATTTGCGATAGATCGAGAAATTCTGATTTAATTAAGTAGACCTGTACGGCTGATTTCTTCACATGTTCGAACGATACACAGAAAAGGCAAGGCGAGTAATCTTCTTCGCCCGCTATGAGGCAAGCCAACTGGGGTCGCGCTGTATCGAGACGGAGCACCTCCTTTTGGGCCTGCTGCGGGAAGACAAGGCGCTTGCCGGACGGTTCTTTCCCCGTGCGCAGGCGACCCTCGACGGGATTCGTAAGGAGATCGAGGGACGAAGCCAGAAACGGGAGAAGGTCTCGACCTCGGTCGAACTTCCCCTGAGCGACCAGTCCAAGCGGGTTCTGACCTACGCCAGCGAGGAAGCTGACCGCCTTCTGCACAATTACATCGGAACTGAGCACATCCTGCTCGGGCTTCTGCGAGCCGAGGACTCCCTTGCCGCGGACATTCTTCAACAGAAGGGGCTCCGCCTTTCACGGGTTCGTGAAGAGCTTGCCGGAACCGCTCCCGAGAAGCCTTCCAACAAGTCGAAGGACGGGCTGGTTCTGACGGAGTTTAGTCGCGATTTGACGGAATCGGCGATGAACGGTTCCCTCGATCCCCTGATTGGAAGGGAAGACGAAGTTGAGCGGGTCATCCAGATACTCTGCCGGAGAACCAAAAACAATCCGGTCTTGATCGGTGAACCCGGCGTCGGCAAGACGGCGATCGTCGAAGGCCTGGCCCAGCGCATTGTGGTCGGGCAGGTTCCCTCGATGCTGAGCGACAAGCGGATCGTGGCCCTCGACATCTCTCTGATTGTTGCCGGAACCAAGTATCGGGGCCAGTTCGAGGAACGCCTCAAGTCGATCATGAAGGAGCTGGCCGAGAATCCCAACTTCATCGTCTTTGTCGATGAGTTGCATACCCTCGTCGGTGCGGGATCGGCGGAAGGGTCCCTGGATGCGGCCAACATCCTGAAGCCGGCTCTTTCTCGAGGAGAGCTTCAGTGCGTTGGGGCGACAACTCCTTATGAGTACCGCCGTTCGATCGAGAAGGACCGGGCGCTGGAGCGTCGTTTCCAGACCGTACGCGTGAGCCCTCCGACCGAGCAGGAGACCATCGAGATCATCCGGGGCATCAAGGAGCGCTACGAGGCCTTTCACCAGGTGGAGTACCGCGAAGAAGCCATTCTGGCCGCGGTTTACCAGTCCAGCCGTTACATCCCCGACCGGTTTCTGCCGGACAAGGCAATCGATGTTCTCGATGAGGCAGGGGCCAGGGTCAAGTTGGACAACACCTCTCTTCCAAAAGAGGTGGCCGAGGCGCAGAGCCGCATCAAGGGGATCGTACGGGAGATGGACGAGGCGATCTCGGCGAAGGACTTCGAAGAGGCCGCCCGCCTGAAGGAGGCCGAACAGGCTGAGAGGGAAAGGCTGGAGGCGCAAAAGCAGGATTGGAGTGCCTCTCGGGCGACGACTCCGGTGGTTGAGAAGTCCCACGTTGAAAAGGTGATTTCCCGGTGGACGGGAATTCCGGTCGAGTCCCTCCAGGAAGAGGAAATGCAGAAGCTGCTCCTCATGGAGGATTACCTCCATCGCCGGGTGGTCAGCCAGAACAAGGCGGTGTCCGCGCTGGCGAGGGCGATTCGTCGGAGCCGGGCCGGAATGAAGCACCCGAATCGACCTGTGGGCTCCTTCTTGTTCCTTGGACCGACGGGAGTCGGGAAAACGGAACTCGCCAAGTCGCTGGCGGAATTTCTCTTCGGGAGCGAGAAGGCGCTGGTCCGCTTTGACATGTCTGAGTACATGGAAAAG
Organism: uncultured Acidobacteriota bacterium; assembly: GCA_963777605.1. Taxonomy (GTDB): domain Bacteria; phylum Acidobacteriota; class UBA6911; order RPQK01; family JAPXNP01; genus CAVZRV01. Next base: position 87,018 of record CAVZRV010000006.1, on the reverse strand, counting down.
CACGCCGTTTCGAAGCTTATCGGTTCGCCGCCGGGCTATGTCGGGCACGAGGAAGGCGGTCAGCTGACTGAGAAGATTCGTCGGAATCCGTACTCAGTGGTACTGCTGGATGAAATCGAAAAGGCACACCAGGACCTGTACAATCTGCTGTTGCAGGTTTTTGAGGACGGACAACTGACCGATTCTCATGGGAATACCATTGATTTCAAGAACACCATCTTGATCATGACTTCGAACCTGGGTGCCCGACACCTGATGTCTCGGGGCAAGATGGGATTCACGCCTGATGGGGACCAAACCCGTATCCAGGCCGAGGAGGCGATTCTGGGAGAGGTCAAGCGGGTTTTTAACCCGGAGTTTCTGAACCGGCTCGACGAGACGATTATCTTTGAGTCCCTGAGTGAAGAGGACTTGCGGGAGATTGTCGATCTGCTCTTGTTGCAGGGCAATGAGAACTTGGCCTCGAAGCGGATACACATTCAGCTGACGGAAGATGCTAAGAAATGGATTATCGATGTGACCTGCCGCGATCGCTCCTACGGAGCGCGGCCGTTACGGAGAGCGATCCAGAAGTATATTGAGGACCCTGTTTCCGAACTGATAATTCAGGGGAAATTGAAAGACAATGAGGCCTTGACCGTCTATTGGAAAGAGGATGCGCTGTATTATCGGAACGATGGGTCCCTGGTGGAAGGAGCTCTGTTCTCTTGCGACCTGGCCTGAGCCGGGTATCGACACCAGTCGTTCTTGCAGTTTTTTCCCCGGGCTCTTGAAAAGACCGTCGTCTCTCACTTAAATGGGGACTTCGTTTTGGGACGCTGGGACGGGCGCTTGGCGTTCATGGGCGGATGGTTGCGGCCGAGAGTTGGAGCTAAGTCGATTGAAAATGCGGGAGTCGATATTGAAGTTGCTGTGGCGAACTCGCGGGCGTGCTCTTTCCTGCCTGTTGTTATGTTTCCTGGCCCAGGTGGGCCCGATGTTGGCTCAGGGCGAAAATCCGCCTCAAAGAATCGAAGAAATCCGGGTCGTCGGAAATCGGAGAATTCCGGAGAGCACGATTCTTTACTACGTCCAGTCCAAGGAGAACGACCCCTACAATGAACAGCAGGTACTGCGAGATTTCCGCAACCTGCTCAACACGAATTTCTTTTCGGACGCACACGTTCTCCTTGAACAGGGAGAGACCGGCTACATCGTCATTTTCGAGGTCACGGAAAGGCCGCTTGTCCGCGCCATCGAGTACGAGGGGATGAAGTCGTTCAAGGAATCGGACGTCCTCGAGAAGTTTCGGGACCTGAAAGTTGGCCTGACGGTCGACTCCCCTTTTGACGAATCCAAGCTTCCCAAGGCCCGGAAGGCTCTTCGTCTGCTCCTCGACCTCAACGGTAAGCCGCTGGGGACCGTGGACATCGCTGTCGAGCCGATCACTTCTTCGTCGGTCAGGATCATTTTCAAGCTGACGGAGGGGCCGAAGGTCCGTATTGGGAAGCTCCAATTCGAAGGCAACACGGTGCTTTCTGACGACGCCTTGAGGGGTGCGCTCGAACTCAACAAGGAGCGCGGTCCGATCGTGATGTTCAAGGGCCAGGACAAGTACATCGCGGACAAGCTCGAGTACGACGTCCAGGTGAACCTCCTCGCGAAATACCGCGAGATCGGTTACATCATGGCCAAGGCGGGCAGTCCCAAGGTGGAGATTGTTGAAGGTCCGCGGGGCCCGCTGATCGGGTTCCGCAAGACCAAACAGCAGTACTACATCACGATTCCGATCGAGGAAGGGGAGCAGTACCGGGTCGGCAAGTTCGAGGTGAACGGGGTTCAGACGTTCGATCAGGAAATCGTCAAGCGGGGCTTCAACATTCAGGAAGGCGCGGTGGTCAATTACAGCCGCCTGAAGGAATCGACCGACAAGCTGAAGGAGCTTTACTCGACGCTCGGATTCCTTGACATGGATGCCCGGCCCGACATCCAGCCCCACGTGGACACCCAAACGGTTGACATCAACGTCAGCGTCACGGAAGGCAAGCGCTACCTGGTCAACCAGATTAACTTTTCCGGGAACACGAAGACCCGGGACAAGGTGCTGCGCCGGGAATTCCTGCTCGAAGAGAAGATGGAGTTCAACGGTCAGTTGCTCGACATTTCCATCAGGCGACTGAACCAACTCGGGTTCTTCGAGAACATAGAGGAGAAGGACTACGAAGTCATCAAGCGGCCAACCGAAGGCGATGTGGACATCCTGGTCAAGGTCAAGGAGCGCAGCCAGCAGTCGATTGGCTTGACTGGAGGAGTTTCGGGTTACAGCGGAGGATTCTTCGGGATCAATTACGCCACCAACAACTTCCGGGGACGTGGCGAGCGGATCGACGTTCAACTCCTCACTGGGACGCGCAGTTCCAACTACATGTTCTCTTACACCCAGCCCTACTTCCTGGACACCCGGACCACTCTTGGTCTTTCGGTGTTTAGCCAGCGCTACCGGTTTGATACCTACACCCTCTATTTTGGACTGGTGGGTCCGGACAACAACATCCCGCTATACACCAGGCGCAGTACCGGTTTTACTGTGTCCGGATCGCGTCCGGTGGGGCGCTGGATGCGCTCCGGCCTGAGCTATTCCCTCCAGAACATCAGCATCGACAATGTCAACGACATTTACGGGGACTTCGCGTTCAACCAGTTGATCGGTTTTGTGCCCGGGGGCAGTCTCGAGGATGCCAAGAGCGGGATCATTCGCAGTGAAGTTACCCCAAGCTTGATCTACAATTCGAAGAACGCCTTTTTCACGGCGACCGATGGGTCGCAGTTGACCGTTGAAATGCCGGTATCAGGTGGCATCCTGGGCGGCGACTTCAACCTGATCCGCCCCTTTGTGGAGTACCAGTGGTTTCGGCCTGATCGATTCCTCAGTGGTGGCAGGAACAGCTTTGCGGTCCGGGCCCGACTCATGCACATCGTCCCGTTCGGGAACCTTCCATCGGGGGATCCAATGACGGCGCCGTTCTTCGAACGGATTTTCTCCGGGGGAGAGTTCTCCCTGAGAGGTTTCGACATCCGATCGGTCAGCCCGTGGGCATTCACCCGATCGGCGTTGGTGGATAGCAACGGGAATCCGATCATCAACCCCGGGACCGGTCTCCCCTCGGTCTCTGAACAGTTGATTCCGGTTGGGGGAGACACCAGCGTGATTGTGAACGGGGAGTACCGAATCCCGATTGCCGGTCCGCTCCAGGTTTCGGGTTTTGTCGACATGGGAACATCGACGATTCTTCGAAAGGACAACTTGACGCTTTTCGGTCCGAACACGTACATTGATTTGCTCGATCGGACCAACAACATTTGGCGAATGTCGACTGGCGCTGAGGTGCAGTTCCTGCTGCCAGTGATCAACCAGCCATTTCGGCTGATATTTGCCTACAACCCGATGCGACTGGATTCGGATGTGGTCGTCGGTGGAGTCAAGTTTCCGCTTCGCGAACCGAACCACAACGTGAGATTTACAGTCGGGTATAATTTCTAGCCGTTGAATGGAGAAGGAGCTGAGGAATTACATGGGAAATCACAAGTCTTTGCTTGCCACGGTAGGAGCCTTGCTGTTGTTGACAGGAACCGGCTCCCTTTTTGCCCAGGCAGGGAAAATCGGTTTCGTGAACAGTCAGGAAATCCTCTATCAAACGAACGAGGGTAAATTGGGCGTCGAGCAGCTTGAGCGCTACATGACGCAGAAGCGGCAGGAATTCGACGGCAAGAACAAGGCCCTGGCTGACCTGCAGCAGGAGTATCAGACCAAGCAGGGAACACTGAACCCGGATGCCGCCGCCAAAATGCAGCGCGACATCGAGCAGCTTCAGTTGGAGATCCGCCGTTTCCAGGAAGACATCCAGACCGATCTGAACGACCGGCAGGAACAGTTGCTCGGCGTGATCAGCCAGAAAGTGCAGGGAGTGATTGAGGAGTACGCCAAGATCAACTCTTTCGATGTTGTCTTTATGCGGGACCAGTCCCAGGTTTGGGTTTCTCCGAGCCTTGACGTGACGCAGGACATTATCCGCCTCTACAATGAGAAGCATCCCAGCGAGGGCGCTACGGCGGCTCAACCTGCACCTCAACCGCAACAGTAGCCCCGGGCCGAGAATGGAACGATTGAAACTCAGGCATTCCGGGGTAGTTGCCGGTTCCACGACTTGGGATGCCTGCCGAAGGGGGAGATAGATATGAAAGTAATATTGACCGCTGTTACGAGCATGCTCGCCGGTGGACTTTTGTTCGGCGGCGCCACACAGGGCGCCGCACCTGCGAGTTCCAAGATTGCCTTTGTCAATACAACGGCAATCCTCCAGGGCACGGCCGAGGGAAAGAAGGAACTGACCGCGCTGGAGGCCTACGTCAACGAGCGGCAGCAAGCCCTTGAGGCCGAGCAGACCAAGTTGCAGGAACTCCGCCGACAATATGACAGTCAATCCAGAATGTTGAACCCGGATACCGCAGCGGAAATGCAGCGCTCAATCACGGAGAAGGACCGGACGGTCCGCCGCGCCCAGGAGGACCTCGAGATGGATATCAACCGGCGCCGGAATGAAGTTTTGACCCGGATGAGCGAGAAAATCCAGGCTGTAATTGCGGAATACGCTGAGACCAACGGCTACGGTGCGGTCTTCATGGAGACCCCGACTCTTCCTTTCTTTTCGCCTGCCCTCGACATTACTGCGGATATTATTAAACTCTACGACCAGAAGAACCCGGTCGCCGCCGCTGCATCCGCTCCGGCTTCGGGCGGTGCCACCGCACCCCAGAATCCTTGACGGAGGACCGACATATGGAGAATTCCGGCCAAGTGCTGAGCATCCAGGAAGTCCTGAATTATTTGCCCCATCGGTACCCGTTTCTCATGATCGACCGGATCATCGAGTACGTGCCGAATGAGCGAATCGTCGCGCTTAAGAATGTCACGATCAACGAACCTTTTTTCCCGGGGCACTTTCCGGGAGTGCCCATCATGCCCGGTGTCCTGATCGTCGAGGCCATGGCTCAGGCTGGCGGGGTGCTGGTCTTCAAGACGCTCGCTGACCGGGAGAACAAGTTGGTCTATTTCATAGGGATTGAAAATGCCCGGTTCCGAAAGCCGGTGCGTCCCGGCGACCAGCTTCGTTTTGAAATGGAAGTGATCCGGATCAAGTCCCGGGTTGGCCGGTTGAAGGGCAAAGCCTATGTCGATGGCGCCGTAGTTGCCGAGGCAGAGGTGATGTTCTCGCTGGTGGAGAAAGACGCCGCAATGGCGTCCTGATTTGAAACATCAATGTCGGCGGAACTTTCTGGACCTGTCATTCATCCGAGCGCTGTTGTCTCCCCCGATGCGGTCCTTGGGCGGGGCGTAGTCATCGGACCCCATTGCGTAATCGGGGAGAAGGTGCAGATCGGGGACGGTACCCGTGTCGGCCCTTCGACCCTGATCGAAGGTCCGACCATCATTGGAACCAGGAACCGGATTACCGGCCACGCCTCGATCGGAACCGATCCCCAGGACCTCAAATTTCGCGGCGAAGAGACCTATCTGACGATCGGTGACGACAACTGGATTCGTGAGTTCGTCACCCTGAACCGTGGAACCGGGGCGGGTACGTCCAACACCCGGATCGGCAACCACAACCTGATCATGACGGGCGTGCACGTGGCCCACGACTGCGTGGTGGGCGATCATACGATCCTGGAAAACGCGGCCACGCTCGCTGGACACGTCGATGTCGGTGATTTCGCTACCGTTGGAGCATTCACCGGCGTTCACCAGTTCTGCAGTGTCGGGTCGCATGCCTTCATCGGCGGGTACAGCGTCCTCACCCGGGACGCCCTGCCGTTCATCAAGACGGTAGGCAGTCGCAACGACGCCAAGACCTACGGCGTCAACACGGTTGGGTTGGAAAGAAAGGGTTTCTCGAAGGTGCGCATCGATGCGCTTCAGGCGGCCTATCGATTGATCTGCCGGCGAGGGCCAAGACTGGCTGCTTCCGTCCGTGAGCTTCGGGATTCCCCCGACCTGACCAGTGATGTCGAGATCCTCCTGAACTTCGTGGAAGCCTCCCGGCGAGGTTTCGTTCGCTGAGGAGGTACCCCGTTCATGAAGCCAGAACGACTGGGCTTGATCGCTGGCAATGGCCCGCTTCCTTTGGAAGTGGTTCGGGAAGCCGGCCGCCAGGGAATTCCCGTCACGGTCGCCGCGATCATGGAGGAAACCGACCCGGGAATCGAAGAGGAGGTCGGCCGGGCGGCGAAGGGCTCGTCGGTTCACTGGATGGGAGTGGGGCAACTCGGTCGTTTGATCAAGACGTTCCGGGGAGCCGGTGTTGAGTCGGTGCTAATGGTCGGGCAAGTCAAGCACGTCCGAATCTTCGCCCCGGGCTCCCGGTCTCCGTTCGACCAGCTGAAGCAACTCCCCGACCTTCGTATGATTCGCTTGCTGGCCTCCCTGCGGAAGAGAAACACCGGTTCCCTGATTCAGGCAATCATCGACGATCTGGCCGGAGAAGGAATGCAGATCATCGACTCCACACTTTTCCTCCAGGACCTGCTCGCCGGGGAAGGCGTATTGACCGCCAGGGCCCCTGACGAAGTTGAATCTCGCGACCTTTCCTACGGGAGGGAAGTGGCGAAGGAAATTGCCCGGCTCGATGTGGGGCAGACGATCGTGGTAAAGGATCAGGCCGTGGTAGCGGTGGAGGCCATGGAAGGCACGGATGCTACCATTCGTCGGGCGGCCGAAATGGTCAAGGGGGAACGCCTGACCGTAGTCAAGGCGAGCCGCCCGAACCGGGAAATGCGGTACGACGTTCCGGTCGTGGGGGACCGCACCCTCGATGTGCTCTCGGAGTGCAATGTGTCGGCATTGGGACTCGATGCCGGAAAGACCTTGCTCATAGACAAGCCCGCCTTCCTCAGGCGGGCAGCTGACCTCAAGTTGACGGTCGTGGGATTTCCATGATGAAGAATGTTCAAGTGGGTGTAATTGGCGTCGGTTCTCTGGGGCAGCACCACGCCCGGGTTTACTCGGAGCTGGAAGGTGTCGAGCTGGCGGGAGTTTGCGATCGACGTCCGGAGAGGGCACGGGAAGTTGCGGAGAAATTGGGCTGTCCGGCCTTCGGCTCCGCAGAGGAGCTGTTGGAAACGGTCGAAGCCGTGAGCCTTGCAGTGCCGACCGAGGCACACGCCGAGCTCGGCATCGAAGTGGTTCGCAGGGGCGCCCACCTCCTGGTGGAGAAACCGATCGCCGGCGACCTGGCGAGCGCCGATCGGCTCATCCAGGAAGCCGATATGGCCGGAAGGCTCCTTTATGTGGGACACATTGAACGGTTCAATCCGGTTCTCCAGGCCGTTCGGCCGTATGTCAGGAAGCCTCGTTTTTTTGAGGCGCACCGGCTCGGAGTCTTCGTAGCTCGCAGCCTCGACGTGGACGTCGTGCTCGACCTGATGATCCACGACTTGGACCTGGTCCTCTGGCTGACGGGACAGCCGGTAGCCGAGATTCGATCAGTCGGAATTCCGGTACTGACCCCGCGAATCGACATTGCCAACGCCCGGATCGAGTTCCAGGACGGATCGGTGGCCAACGTCACGGCAAGCCGCGTAAGCAGGGAGCGAGTTCGCAAGTTTCGTTTCTTCCAGGCCCAGGAATACGTATCGCTCGATTTTCACAGCCGTTCGCTCGAGATGTTCGGGCTCGCCGAGGAAAACGGTGCCCGGGCCATCGTCGAGAGACGTCCGGAAGTCCGTGATGTTGAACCCCTCAGGGAAGAGCTGGCCGCATTCGTTTCCGCAATTCGCGGCGAGAACTCCGACACGCTCTGCACCGGCCAGGAGGGGCGGACTGCCCTGGCGACCGCACTCGACGTGCTGACCGCCTCCCGTCGTGGACCGCTATGAGCGGGAAAAATCGACACCGTCACCACGTAGACTTGGAGGCGATGAAGTATACCCCGGCCTCTGGCCAGCGCTTGCAGCTGTTGATATGCGGCGCCCTGCTCCTGATTCTGGTCCAAGGGACCGGCTGTAAAAGGGCCAAAAGCGTTACCGTGCCCACACCCCCCGGAACCAGTCGGCAGGTACGGCTGGCCGCAGAACCGCGCGTTCGTATCCTCTTGGCGGAGAATTTCGACGAAGTCACGGTCGAAGGTTCCCAACGTGCTCCGCGGCTCCGGGTGATTTCGAAAGGATCGGAAATCCAGCTGTTGCGCCAGGCCGGCGGGTTGCCCGAATCGTTAGGGCAGGGAAGCGGTTTCCGGCTCGTTCCGGCAAAGGATGTTCTCCGAATCGCTGGAAAGGAGTACCGCGGCGTCGTGGACGTCTTCGTCAACCCGATCGGAAGGCCTACGCTGGTCAATGATCTCCCGATGGAGGAGTACTTGCAGGGCGTAGTTCCCCGGGAACTGGGCCCAAAGAAGTATCCTGAACTGGAAGCGCTCAAAGCACAGTCGGTAGCTGCCCGCACGTTCGCGGTGGAATCGCTTGGACGAAATGCCGAAAAGGGCTTCGACATGTATCTCGATTCCCGTTCTCAGGCCTACGGTGGATTCGACTCCGAGGATGCACTCTCCAACCGTGCAGTGTGGGAGACCCGGGGAATGGTTGCCTCCTACCAGGGAAAGCCGATTGTCTCGCTTTACTGTTCGACCTGTGGAGGAATGACTGAGAGCTTCGACGTGATCTTTAAAGGAGGACCCATCGATTACTTGCGGGGAGGGGCCTCCTGCTCGGATGAATTGAGCCCGTACCACAGCTGGGACGAGTGGATCGACTTGCGGACGCGGGTACCGGAGATCACACGCTATGCCGGATTCGGGAGAGTGAAAGATCTGAAGATCCTCGCCCGCAGTTCACGAGGGCGGGTGATCCGGATGAAATTTTTTGGGGATGGCCGGGAATCCGTTCTCGAGGGAAACGATCTTCGATTTGCCTTGGGGCTCAGGAGCAACTGGCTGCTTTCCCTCGACTTGAATCGGGACCGGGACGGCTACATTGAGAAGATCCATGTCAAAGGAAGGGGGTGGGGGCATGGGGTCGGGCTCTGCCAGATTGGGGCGGTTGAAATGGCGGAAAGCGGCAAGAAATACGACGAAATCCTGCACCACTACTACCAGGGTGTGGCCTTGAAGCGCTGGTACCGGTGACCCGGGTTTCATGAGAGTGTGGATCGGGCGGTTGATCCTGGGGGACTCTCCTGGAGTTGGCCACGAAGTGTTTGACCGCCTGAGATCATCCTTCGCACTGAGCTCTCCCGTGGCCAGGTGAGCAGCGTGGTTGTTAAACGATTATGGCCAGGCCAGACTCACTGATGATTGCGATTCTGGGCCCCACAGCGTCGGGCAAGAGCACTCTGGCGCTTGACCTGGCGGTTCGAGTTGACGGAGAAATCGTCAATTGTGACTCCATGCAGATGGTGCGCTACCTCGAGATCGGGACTGCGAAACCCAGTTCCGAGGATCGGCGGAAGGTTCCCCACCACCTTTTTGACGTCCTGGACCCCGACGAGTACTTCAGCGCCGGTGCCTACATGGCGCAGGCTCGGGCGACGAGCCGCGAAATTGTCGCTCTCGGAAAAGTTCCGATTGTTGTTGGCGGGACGGGACTCTACTTCAGGGCTCTGGTGAAGGGAATCTTCACGGGACCGGGGCGCTCACCCGAGTTGCGGGACCGGCTGGAGGGGATCGTCAAGCGGGGAGGGTTGGCGGCGCTTTATCGCATTCTGTCCCGAAGAGATCCTGCCTTGGCCGGCTCCCTTCAGCCGCAGGACTCGGTTCGGATCGTCCGGGCACTCGAAGTGATGATCCAGACCGGTCGAAAGATGAGTGAGGTACAGGCGGAAATCGAACCGTTGATAGGGTTTACGCTGTCGGTGATTGGGCTGAATGTCCCCCGTGCGAGGCTCTATGATAGAATCAACCGCCGCGTCGAGCAGATGTTTCATCTGGGGCTGATCGACGAGGTCAGAGCGTTGCTTGAAAGGGGCTATTCCCCGTCTGCAAAGGGGTTTGAGGCTCTTGGATATCGACATGCACTTCAGGCAATCCGGGGTGAATTGACGGTGGACGAGGCCGTGGAGTTGACCCAGAGAGATACGCGGCGTTATGCGAAGCGCCAGCTCACCTGGTTTCGGAAAGAAGAGAATGTGACCTGGTTGGATTGTGCCGGAGACGATCCTGTGGCGCTGACCGAGGCATTGCGGGTAGTTGAAGAGGCAAAGGAGCGACATGGAATTCGAACCCGTCATCGGCCTTGAGGTCCATGCTCAACTGCTGACCCAGAGCAAGATCTTCTGTGGGTGCAGCACCAAGTTCGGCGCCGACCCCAATTCGAACACCTGTCCGGTCTGCCTGGGACTCCCCGGGGCACTCCCGGTGCTCAACCGCGAAGCGGTCGGGATGGCCGTCCGGATGGGACTCGCACTCGGCTGCAAGATAAACCGAAAGTCGGTATTTGCCCGCAAGAACTACTTCTATCCCGACCTTCCGAAGGGGTACCAGATTTCCCAGTACGACGAACCCCTGGTCGGCGGCGGCAGCCTGGAACTTCATTTGAATACGGAAGAGGATGCCCGGCAAAAGAGAAGGCGGAAGCGGTTTCGGATCAACCGAATTCACATGGAAGACGATGCCGGAAAGTCGATCCATACGGCCGGGAACTGGACTCAGGTCAACCTTAATCGGACCGGCACACCCCTTATTGAAATCGTGACTGAAGCGGATTTTCGCTCTCCGGGCGAGGCCCAGGAGTTTCTGAGCTATCTCCGACAGGTGCTGCTCTACCTTGAGGTCTGCGACGGGAACATGGAGGAGGGAAGTCTCCGCTGCGACGCCAACATATCGATTCGGCCCGTCGGCGAAGAGCGCTTCGGGACCAAGACCGAGATCAAGAACATGAATTCGATCCGCTTCCTGGGCAAGGCACTCGAGTACGAAATCGAACGCCAGAAAGCGCTGATCGCCTCAGGGGGGAGAGTCGTACAGGAAACCCGCCTCTGGGACGAAGCCGAACAGGCGACGTTTAGCATGAGGAGCAAGGAAGAAGCACACGACTACCGCTATTTTCCCGAACCCGATCTCCTGCCGGTGGTCGTCAGCGAGGAGTGGTTCGAAGAACTGCGCAACTCGATTCCCGAGATGCCTTATCAACGTCGTGATCGCCTGGCTGCCGACTATGATCTGGAGCCCGAAGTGGCCGACCTGCTGACCCAGACTCGATCGACTGCCGACTATTTCGAAGAAGCCACCCGCTCGGGTCCTCCCGTCAAGGTGGCCAACTGGATTCTCGGGGACCTGACGCGTGATTTGAAACGGGATGGCCTGGAGATCGTGAGCAGTCCAGTTCCTCCCGCTCATCTCGGATGCCTGGTTGAGTTGATTGAGAAGGGTGAGATCACTGGCAAGATCGCGAAAGATGTTTTCGTGAAAATGTACGAAACGGGTCGGGACCCGGTTGAAATTGTCGAGGAGTCTGGCCTTAAGCAGATCAGCAATTCCAGTGAACTCGAAGTAATCGTCGATAGGATCCTGGCGGTGAACCCCGACAAGGTCAAACAGTTCCAGGAAGGGAAGGTCGGGCTGATCGGGTTCTTCGTAGGGCAGGTGATGCGTGAAACCCGGGGGCAGGCAAACCCGAAACTGGTCAATGAACTACTTGCAGAAAGACTGAAGGCCGAGTGATGGGAAAGCTTTCAAAATCGGAAGAGTCGCGCACTGTTGTCGTTATCGAAGAGAGCACGGACAATATCTACTCGTTCCGGTTCATCCTCCAGAGCCTCGGCTACAACGCGGTCGGGATGGAGGTCAACGCCCGGTTCGCGGCCTCTCTCGAGAAGCTTAAGCCCGATATCGTAATTGTTGACATGATGGTGCCCGGGGCGGATTCCCTGGATCTGCTGAAGGCGGTTCGCCACCTCTGTCCGCCTCCTGTAAAGATTCTGGCCATCACCGCCGACGCGGTGCCGTACTCCGAGGACGAGATCCGCGCGGCTGGTGCCGATGAACTGGTAGTGAAGCCCTATTCGGTTTCGGACGTCCAGACCAAGCTTGAGGATCCAGCCTAGTTAGTGCCATTCCCTGCCAACTGCGCCTTGTCCTGGCATGTTCGCGGGGCTAGGAAACGTCATATGGTGCGTGACCGGACACTAGAATCCCCAGGTCAGCGTCGAGAGGAACTGCAGGTCATTCTTCCGGGTTTCCTGGGCAGGAGAAGAGTCGTAGGAATCGAGGAACTGGAATCCGAACCGGAGGTTGCCGAAAAGAGGCATGGTGATGGCACTTGACCAGTTCGCAAAAAAGCGGTTCTCGGAAACCACCGGGTTGAATTCACCTCGCGACGTCAGGTGCACAGGATTGAGCAGTGAAGTCTCCAACTCGATTCCCACTGAACCTTCTGCCCCGCGGTTGATCGGCTCTTCGTAGAAGCGCTCCTGGGAGAGAAAGAAGCCTCCCGTCAATGCGAGTGAGACGTCGCTCCGCGAGAGAACGTCGTAGCCGAGTCCACCCCCCTCCCGAAACCGGTAGTCGAGCGTCGCCTTGCCGTCGCGCTCAAAGCGCCCCTGCGCAAAGACGAACTTTCGCTCGGAGAAGAACCGGTCGTAGCGACCCGAGAGCCGGTAGACTGCGCCGAGCTGGCGTCCGTCTTCATGGCTCTGAAGGGATGCGTAGTGGATGCTTATCCGGTCCTCGGGAGTCACCCGGGCAGGGTCCGCAATGAAGGAAATCGTGCTTATATCGGTATTTCCGCGACTCAAATTGAGACCAAACTTGAGGTCTCCGTGCCAGGCCTGCCAGGGTTTGTAGTGTTCTTCCCTGGGGGGAGGGCCGAACTCGTGCAATTGCGACCGGGGAAAGGTCTCCGTGCGCTGGGGCGACCGGACGACGACCTCCCCGCTTGCATCGAGTTGAAGCTGTCCTTCCAATGACTTCCCCTGGCTGAACTTCACCAGAACAGATTCGTCTGACGCGAAACCCTGAACCAGGTCCCACTTGATGTCGAGAGTGCCGGCGTAAGCTGTTTCGACGGTCAGTTCTCCGGAAGCGAGGGCCTTGACGGTCCCTGAAATCCGGTCGCCGTTCTTCATCTCGATCACCGCCGGGAAGACCGGCCGGAAGAGAGCGAACGTTGATGTGATGGTGAAGAGGAACTTCAGAAGGCTGAGACGGTTCATATAGATCTATCCGTTAGGGTGTGCTGGACCAGCCAGGCTGCGCTGAAACGGCAGGTCCCGGCGCTGGATTGAGAGGTGACAGCCCGAAGTGGTCGCCTGGACTCACTCGTATCGAAGTGATTCGATCGGGTCCAATCGGGCCGCCTTCACTGCGGGCCAGACGCCGAAGATCAGGCCGACCGAGATCGACACCAGGATTCCGGACATAACTGCCCACATCGGGATCGTAGCCGGCAGGTTTGGCAGGAGCCAGAGAAGGAGGTAGCTGACGCCGACGGCGGCTAGTACTCCAATCAGGCCTCCGCTCGTGGTCAGCGTCATAGCTTCGAACAGGAACTGAAAGACAATATCCCTGCGCTTGGCGCCGACGGCCTTGCGGACGCCGATTTCCCGGGTTCGTTCAGTCACGGAAACGAGCATGATGTTCATGACGCCGATTCCTCCAACCAGCAGGCCGACCCCTGACACCGCGATCGCGATCAAGCCGACCGAAGAGGTGATCGCGTCAAATTGCTCGATCAAGCGATCGGCCGTCGTCAGGTCAAAATTGCTCTCTTCGTTGTACCGAACTCCACGCTGCCGGCGCAGGATCGATTCGATCTGGCTTAGTGCCCGCGCGAGTTGACCTTCCTTTGCCTCGGACAGGATCATCAGGAACTCACTTTTAGGCGAGATTTTTCTAAACGTTCGGTAAGGGATGTAGACGACATTGTCCTCGTCGCCTCCCCCAAAGAAGGTTGATTTGCGCTTTTCCAGCGTCCCGATGACGGCGAACCGGTTTCCGTCGATCTCGATGAACCGGCCCACAACCTTGTCGTAGAAGGGGAAGAGGGCCTCTGCTACATTCACGCCGATTACGGCGACGTTGTTCCGCCGGGTGTCATCGACCCGAGTAATGAAACGGCCTTCGGAAAGAGCAATGTTGGTCAGTTCTGCATGAGTAGGCGCTACTCCCAGCAGTTGGGCTTGACGGTATGAGCGGTCCCGGTACTTCATGTTGGGACTGCCGCGGTAGAAGGCCTGGTAACTCACTTCTTCGACCGAAGGCGCTTCGGTTCTGATCGCCTCGGCATCGGCGACGGTTAGCGGCTTCCGCTGCCACTCCTGGCGGTCGCGAGGGCCAAACTGGGGGCCGGTGGAAAGATGAAAAGCGTAGATGTTGTGGGTCCCGTACTCCTCGACCAGGTTGATGATGCTTTGACGCATTCCGGTGAGGATTGACGAGATCACGATGACCGTCAGGACTCCGATGATCACTCCGAGTACCGTGAGGAGGCTCCGCATCTTGTGAGAGCGAAGGGTATCGAGCCCCATCCAGATGTTTTCCAGGTAGCTGTTGAGATTCATAGGTCTCGCCCCAATGCCTCGATCGGATCCAGTTTGGAGGCCGTGTAGGCCGGGTAGATCCCGAAAACGATTCCGATTCCGCCCGAGACTCCGACCGAAAGGAGGATGTAGCTCATGCGGATCGTCATCGTCATCGGAGTGGCAGCCTCGATCAGAAGAGCGGCCCCCCAGGCCAGCAGGAGCCCCACAATGCCTCCTGCGGCAGCCACCACGAAGGCCTCAATCAGGAACTGGTTCATGATGTCTCTGCGGCGCGCCCCAAGTGACTTGCGGAGGCCGATTTCGAAGGTCCGCTCGGTGACCGAGACCAGCATGATGTTCATCACCACGATTCCACCTACTAGCAGGGAAATCGCCGTAATCGGAACGACGACCATGGCGATGACCCCGACGAACTGATCGACACTGGAGTTGATGTCCTCGGTCGAGATGATTCCAAAAGTGTCCTCTTCGCCGGGCTCGAGCTTGTGGCGAATCCTCATCGCGACCCGGACTTCGTCTACCGCCTGTTCGAAGCGGTCCCGGGAAATGGCGGTGCCCCGGACCGTGATACTGCTTCGGGTGCCGTATATCTTCTGGTAGGCGGTGATGGGAATGAACATGACATTGTCCATGCTCTGGCCGAAGCTGGATCCCAGTTTCTCGAGGACTCCAACAACTCGAAATGGCTCCGGGCCCACCTTGACGATCTCTCCGAGCGGGTCCCGTCCCTGGAAGAACTTGTCGTAGACATCCGACCCGATAACGGCCACGAACCGGGAACGGCGAACTTCCTCGTCGGTGAAGAATCGGCCCTCCTCGATTTCCTGGCTCCCCAGGAGAATCCGGTTGGCGGTCACCCCCTGAACATCGGTGTTGTACAGTTCCGCGGAACCAGCGTAGACCGTCTGGCGCGTGTTCAATTGCCCAACAATCTCCTTGCAATCCGGGCAATGACTGCGGATGAACTCAAGATCCTTGTAATAGATGTTCTTATTGTGACGGACCATCTCCTCCCACTCTTCCTGGCTGACCTCACCGAGGCGGGCAAACTTGGCGAGGATGAACGAATCGCTGCCCAGTGCCTTGGAAACGGTGTCCAGAACGTAGGTTTGCAGGCCCTCGATGCTGGCTCCCACGAGCATCACCGAAGCGACCCCGATGATGATCCCAAGTAGAGTCAGGAAGGTGCGCATCTTGTGGGCAAAGATCGAGTGCAACGCGATCCAGGTTGCCTCTATGATGAATCCCAGTCGGGGTCTTTTCATGGTTCTCGCTGACGCCGGCCCTTCAAAGCTCCAGTATTGTCGATAACTAGATTACGACAGTGAACGAGATCTTGTTCCAAACTCGGTCGCACCGAGACTGATTCCGGGTCGCGGGTTTCGAGTTTCGGGTTTGGGGGACAAGTTGACCAGGAACCCGAAACCCGGAACCAGGAACCGACCGTTACTCCGCATCGACGGCGGCAAATCCCTGAACCGGGACGCATGCACAGAACAGGTGCCGATCGCCGTAAGTGTCGTCAATCCGCCCACACACCGTCCAGAACTTATTTTCCCGCAGGGCTTCAACCGGGAAAGCGGCTTTCTCCCGGGAGTAGGGATGCTGCCAGTCGTCGGCCGTCACCATGGTCGCAGTGTGGGGTGCGTTCTTGAGCACGTTGTTGTGGGGGTCGGCCACACCCTGTGCGATTTCCTCAATCTCGTTCCGAATCGAAATCATGGCTTCGCAAAAGCGATCAAGCTCCTCCGTTGACTCGCTTTCGGTTGGTTCCACCATGACGGTTTCGACGACCGGCCAGGAAATCGTCGGGGCGTGGAAGCCGTAGTCCATCAACCGCTTCGCGATGTCCGAGACGGTGATTCCCACAGTCTTCTTGAAGTTCCGGCAATCGAGGATGCATTCGTGCGCTACCATCCCGTTACGGCCCTTGAAGAGAACCGGGAAATAGGTGTCCAGGCGCCGGACCAGGTAGTTTGCATTGAGAATCGCTACCTGAGTCGCCCGCCGAAGGCCGCTCTCCCCCATCATGCGAATGTAGGCCCAGGAGATCGGGAGTACACCGGCGGAGCCGTAGGGCGCCGAGCAGACGGCACCTTCTTTCCGGGGAAGATCGCGATGGCCAGGGAGGAATGGGGCAAGGTGAACCTTGGCCGCGATGGGACCGACCCCGGGACCTCCGCCGCCGTGGGGAATGGCAAACGTTTTGTGCAAGTTCAAGTGGCAGACGTCGGCACCAAAATCACCTGGCGAGCAGACCGCCACCAAGGCGTTCATGTTGGCTCCGTCCAGGTAGACCTGTCCACCGCGGTCGTGAATGATCGAGCAGATATCCCGGATCGACTCCTCGAAGACCCCGTGAGTCGACGGATAAGTCACCATCAGAGCGGCCAGTTCAGACGCATGGCGGTCGGCCATCTGGGTAAGGTGTTCAACGTCGATGTCGCCGTTTTCTCGACAGCGGACGGTGACGACCTTCATCCCGGCCATTACGGCGCTGGCCGGGTTCGTTCCGTGTGCCGACTGCGGGATGAGGCAGATCCGGCGGTGACCATCCCCCTTCGCCTCGAGGTAGCCGGCGATCGTCATGAGTCCCGCGTACTCGCCCTGGGCGCCCGAGTTGGGCTGAAGCGATACCGCGTCCATGCCGGTAATCTTGGCAAGCAGTCTTTCCAGGTCCTCGATCAGTTCCCGGTACCCGGCGGTCTGGTCGGCCGGTGCGAAGGGGTGAATGGAACTCCACTCCGGCCACGAGATGGGCATCATTTCCGCCGTGGCGTTGAGCTTCATCGTGCAGGATCCAAGCGGGATCATGGACGAAGTGAGGGAGAGGTCCCGGCGCTGCAGCCGGTTGACGTAGCGAAGGAACTCGGTCTCGGAGTGGTAGCGGTTGAACACGGGGTGGGTGAGGAGATCGGAGGTGCGCCGCAGAGTCTCGGGGATCGCGAAATCGGGTTCGACGTCGGGTACGTTCGATTCCTGGGCGGTCAAGACCCAGGTCAGCGCCGAGAGTTCGGCCTCCGTGACCGTTTCATCGAGAGAGACTCCGACCGTCCCGTCATCAAAATAGCGAAGGTTGACCTTCCGCTCCCGGCAACGTTGCCGGACTCCTTCCGAATCAACCCGGCGGAGCCGCAGGGTATCGAAAAACTCCCGGTGGACGATCTCCACTCCCAGTTCTTCAAGTTTTCGTGCCAGCCGGGAAGTCAGTTGGTGGACACGGCGGGCGATTGCGCGAAGCCCGTCGGGCCCGTGATAGACCGCGTACATCGAGGCCATGATGGCGAGCAGGACCTGGGCCGTGCAGATATTGCTCGTCGCCTTCTCCCGGCGAATGTGCTGTTCTCGGGTCTGCAGGGCCAGCCGCAACGACGGGCGATCCTGAGAATCGCGGGAAACTCCGACGATCCGGCCCGGAAGCAGGCGCTTGAATTCGTCACGAGTCGCAAAGAAGGCGGCGTGCGGGCCACCGAATCCGAGTGGGACTCCAAAGCGCTGGCTGTTCCCCAAAACGATGTCGGCCCCCCAGGCCGCCGGTGTCCGGAGGAGGGTGAGACTGAGCAGGTCGGATGCCACCACAACCAGGGCTCCCGCCTCGCGGACGCGCCGTGCAATCGATTCGTAGTCGCGGAGGACACCGTCGCTTCCGGGGTACTGAATGAGTACACCGAACAGCCTCGAGTCGGGAATCAATTCGTCGATCTCTCCAACAACGATCTCCACCGGAAGCCCGTGAGCCCGGGTTTTCATCACGTCGATAGTCTGCGGGTGGCAGTCGGAAGAAACAAAGAAACGATTTCGGGTTTCGTCTCCCCTTGCGGAATACGCCATGGAGAGGGACTCTCCGGCAGCTGTTCCCTCGTCGAGCAGGGAGGAGTTTGCCAATTCCATCCCCGTGAGATCACAAATCATAGTCTGGAAATTCAGGAGCGCTTCCAGGCGACCCTGGGAAATCTCGGCCTGGTAGGGAGTGTACTGGGTGTACCAGCCGGGGGACTCCAGGATATTGCGCTGGATTACCGGTGGGGTGATGCAGTTGAAATAACCCTGGCCGATAAGCGACCGGTAACACTCGTTCTTGTCCGCCATTCTGCGCAACGCGGCGAGGGCTTCCGTCTCGCTGAGCGGGGCAGGGAGGTCCAGGCGAGCGGTGAGCCGAATCGATTCCGGAACCGCCTGTTCGGTGAGCTCTTCCAGGGACGAAACTCCGAGAAGGCGGAGCATCTCGTGGATGTCCCGTTCGCGGGGGCCAATATGTCGGGAAGCAAATGCGCTGGATGTCGTGTCTTGCGTTCTCACGTCAGGAATATATTGTAGCGGTGCGCTTATTTCAACAGCGCCCGGAGTCCAATAGAGTGGGTGGAATGGAAAGCCGGTCATCGCTCGGGTACATCGAATTGAGCTGGTCCGGAGAACTCGCCCGGCGGCGTGATCGGGCCGTCGAGCGGATCGAGAACTGTTCCCTGTGTCCCCGGAGTTGCAGAACCCGCCGACTCCGGGACGAAGCGGGAAATTGTGGAATCGGGATACGAGCCGGCGGGAAACCTTAGGTGACTCGAAGGCATAGTGGATAATTACATGCCTGATCTCGAGTTTGCCTCCGACACGCTGTCCAACCGGTTAACTCAGGGTCGGGACTACGTGTCGGTCTCGCGGCGGGCAATCGCCGAGATGCACCGCCAGATCGGAGACCTGGTTTTCCACATCGACAGCTTTGATGAGGGCGGAATCCGGTGAAAGACACTGCATACTTGCTTGGTTTTCTGCTGATCTCCGGTGCCCTGCTCATCGTTGGCCGGGACCAGCTTCCGTCATCTATTGTTCTCACCTGGGGGATCACTTTCGGTGCCACGGCCGCGGTAGCCGTGTTGCTGGTTTCCCTCTACCGGGTTCAACTCGAGCTCAAACACAGCCGCCGCGAACTGGCTCGAAAGGACGCCGAGTTGACCTTCGCCCGTGAAGTGCAGGCCGCCCTCTTTCCCCGTTCCTTTCCGAGCGACCGGGGTCTCAGCTTCTCGGCGATCTGCATCCCAGCCCAGAGTATCAGCGGAGACTTCTATGACATCGTGGAGTGCCCGGATGGCCGGATCGCGGTCTGCCTTGCCGACATCAGCGGAAAGGGCGTCTCGGCGGCCATCCTGATGGCCAACGTCCAGGCCCATTTCCGAGCCCTCATCGAGACCCACGAGTCCCTTTCCGAGGTTTGCATCCGACTCAACGATCACATCTCGAGCTTTACCAATTCCGGAAAGTTCGCCACGTTCTTCGTTGCCCAGTGGCGCCCGGGAGATCCGTGGATGGAGTACGTAAACGCCGGCCACCAACTCCCTGTCATCCTGGGGGCGACTGACACCCTGCCGGATCAGGGAGGACCTCCGCTTGGTCTCTTCTCGGGTGTGAAATACCAGTCGGGGAGGATCGGTTTGCGAACCGGGGAGACCATCGTGCTCTACTCGGACGGTATCGTGGAAGCCCATGACGAGTCAGATGAGGAATTCGGAGTTGAGCGGCTGGAGGCGGTCCTGGAGTCATCGCGAGATCGTGCCCTGAGAGAGATGCAGAAAGCGGTGCTGGAAGCGGTAAGTCATTGGACGCGAAAGGACCCGGACGATGACATGACTCTTTTGATGGTCCGGATCGATGACGAAGTCCGGCTGATGGGACCGCCGGAGGAAGCGGAGGTACGGGTTCCTGGGAGGACTCCGGACCCCGGAGACCAGGGGGGGCCAGCCGCCTCCGAGGAGAATCAAGGATGAGAATTGGCCAACACGCTTTTCGTGAACATCTTAAGCTCCTGGCTCCCCTCTTTGCGGTGATTGCCGCAGTCTGGCTGCTTCGCCTCCTAACCGCCGCCATTCCGGGCATGCCCGTGGCGGTTGTTCGGGCAATGAGCATCAGCGTCTTCGTTCCGATCTGTATCATCCTGGCGACACTGCTCATCCGCACCAAGCGCTTTGGCGGCTACACCAACGTGGTCGTGGCGGCGTTCCTTCTGGTGACCTGGGGGCAACTCCTGATCGTCGCTGCGGTGGCTTTTACTGTCCTGACCGGAATCCAGAATGTCTACTCGGCACCCGAGTACTCGGTCCCGGGTGACCCCGGCCATTCCCGTCACATCATCGGGCATCTCACCATGGGCATCGGACTCGAAACCCTGATAGGTGCCCTGATGGGTTGCCTGATCCTCTATATGCTTCGCCGCACAATTTCCAACGAGCCACCAAAATAGGCCACACTTCCCAGCGCGACACCTCACCAGGGTAGTCCAGGCTGCCTAGCCTGGAGTTTCCGCCGGGCAGCCTTGCCCGGCGCCCTTGGAACACTCACCTCCACCACCGGGCAAGCTGCCCGATGCACAAACCAGGCAGGACACCAGGACTACCTCGACCATTTCAACCTCACTGGGAATGTGTTACACCCGTGGTTATGCGAGCCCTTCTTGGTCTTTCTCTCCTTCTTCTGGCGTCAATCGCCGGACTTGCTGCCCAGGCTCCACCCAGAGACTGGGAAAATCCCGCCGTCTTCGAACGGAATCAGTTGCGGCCTCACGCAAGCCTGACTCCTTTCGAGTCACTTGACCTTGCCCTGGCATCCCGCCCAGCCGGCTCCGACCGGGTGCAGTCTCTCAACGGGGAGTGGAAGTTCCAGTGGGCGCCAATTCCCGAGGAAGCTCCGGCCGAGTTCTACCGGGAGGGGTACGATGACGGTCTCTGGCCGGGGATCCAGGTTCCGGGCTGCTGGCAGATGCAGGGCTTTGGCTACCCGAAGTTTCGCAACGTACACCAGCCGTTTCCGGCCGACCCGCCCCGGGTCCCTTCCGAGTTCAATCCCGTGGGCAGCTATCGCCGAACCTTCTTTATTCCCGCGGACTGGAACGGGCGAGAAGTCGTCCTCCGTTTCGAGGGAGTGAAATCGGCCGCCTACATCTGGATCAACGGCAAAATGGTCGGCTACAACGAAGGTGGAATGGAGCCGGCCGAGTTTCGCGTCACACCGTACATTCGCCAGGGCGCCAACCTGATCGCGGTCCAGGTCTTTCGGTTCTCCGATGGGACTTACCTTGAGGACCAGGACATGTGGAGGTTGTCTGGAATCTTCCGTGACGTCACCCTGGTCGCCCGTCCCTCGGTCTATCTCCGGGATCTCGCCGTAGTGACCGACTTCGACGCGAGCTATCAGGATGCCAGGCTCAGCATTGATTCGACGCTGGTCAACCATGGAGAGGCGGACCGCCGGATTTCGCTTCGGTTCAGGGTGTTGTCGGACGGAGAGAGCGTTGTTGAAGGGGTGACCCAGGAAATTGCGGTTGGCGGTCGGGGAAACCAGGTCCACGCGAAATGGGAGGCGCTGGTTTCCCAACCCAGGCAGTGGAGCGCCGAGAAACCGAACCTCTACCGCCTGGTTGCGGAGCTGGTTGACGAGAGGGGAAGCACCCTGGAAGCTATACCGCTTCGGTTCGGCTTTCGCGAGGTGGAAATTCGTGACCAACAGGTGCTCATCAACGGTAGAGCGGTGAAGTTCAATGGCGTGAACAGCCACATGCATCACCCCGACACTGGCCGGGCCGTGGATCCGGAGACCATGCGCAAAGATCTCGTGCTGATGAAGCAGTTCAACGTGAACCTGGTTCGAACCTCCCACTACCCGCCGCCTCCCGCCTACCTGGAACTGGCCGACGAACTGGGAATGTACATTATTGACGAGACCGGGGACGAGGCCCATGCCACTGAAGAGCTCTCCGAGGATCCGGCCTGGAGAGATGCGTACGTCGATCGGGCTCGTCAGATGGTCTTTCGCGACCGCAACCATCCCAGTGTCATCATCTGGAGTGCCGGGAACGAAAGTGGATCAGGAGACAACATCTGCGCGCTCATTGCCGAGGGAAAGCGGATCGACCCGAGCCGACCGGGCTGGATGTACGGTGGCAACAACGACTCCACGGGCGACGATCCCAACGCCTGGCATCCCACCCGCTGTGAGGACATCGTCGGTCCCCGCTATCCCACCCCTCGAGTTCTCGAAGAAGTCGTCGCCAAGGCACCGGCTTCGGTCGATCCCCGGCCGTCATTCATGGACGAGTACATTTCGGTTGCCGGCAACGGACTCGGCGGGTTGGACGAGTACTGGAACCTGATTTGGCGCTATCCGCGCCTGACCGGCGGGGCGATATGGGATTGGGTTAGTCCTGGTATTCGGGAAAAGGTGCGACTTGCCCCGGACACCTCACCGCGGCAAAACGACGGCATCTTGATGGGCCGGGCCCGACTCGTCGTCGGCAGGTTCGGAAACGCCCTGTCGTTGAGCGGACAGGACGACTTCCTGGAGGTCTACCGGGATCCTGCGCTGGACATCCGAAAACCGGGGC
Organism: uncultured Acidobacteriota bacterium; assembly: GCA_963777605.1. Classification (GTDB taxonomy): domain Bacteria; phylum Acidobacteriota; class UBA6911; order RPQK01; family JAPXNP01; genus CAVZRV01. The sequence goes on along the minus strand of CAVZRV010000006.1, from coordinate 64,147 downwards.
TGACCCTGGATTTCTGGGTCTATCCTCGGAAGTGGACCGGACACGGGTGGTTTCTGAACAAGGGAGAGGGAGCCTACGGCCTGATCCAGAAGGACGAACAGACCCTGCTGTTCTACATCCAAAGTGACGGAAATGAGATTTCTGCGGAAGCACCCATTCCCGCCGGCTGGAGCTATGGTTGGCACCGACTCAGCGGCGTCTATGACGGGACAGGGCTTTGCCTCTACATTGACGGCAACCCCGCCGCAACGAGGAGCCATTCTGGCCCCATCGACCGCTCGGCATTTGCCGTGAACGTGGGGAGAAAGGCGGACATGATTGGGCAGGAGCATGATGGGTACCTGGTCGATGCCGCTTTCGACAACGTCCGGATTTATGCTCGTGCTTTAACTGAAGAAGAGATCTCTAAAGGTTCTGCAATAAATGAGAAACAGATTGTTCTGGATCTGAATTTCGACACTCTCAAGGACCTGGGAGATTTCTTTTCGCTCGGTATCGGGGCCCGCAGTTACGGACTGGTCTGGCCCGATCGGGTGGCGCAACCCGAACTCCAGCAACTGAAGAAGAGCCCGCAGCCGATCAGTGTCGCGCATTCCGATTCCCGCCCGAACCGGATACGGGTTACCAACCGGTTTGGGTTCACCAATCTTTCGGAGTTTCAGACTCGATGGACGCTTTACCGCGACGAAAGAAAGATCGATTCGGGAGAACTTGAAGTGAGCCTCGCACCGGGAGAGTCACGCGAGATTGACCTCCCCTTTTCACTCCCCACTGACGACGATCGCGCCCGACAGGATCGCCTCCTGGTTCAGTTCCTGCTGAGTCAAGCTACTCCTTGGGCCGGAGAAGGGCACGAAGTGGCTTGGGAAGAGATCCCTCTCAACGCGCCCGCCCTGGTGGCTGGAGAACCTGGCTCCGCACCCGGTTCCAGATTCCGGGTGATGTCGCGACCAGAGGGGCTTTCGATCGAAGGAGGGTCTTACCGTTGGGTCGTGGACCCGCGATCCGGGTCTCTGAAATCTTTGACATGGCAGGGCAGAGAACTGATCGTAAGAGGCCTTCAGGAAAGCGTATTCCGGCCTCCGGTCGCGAACGAGTTCGAACGCTCGTGGGGAGAGCCGCGAATGGCGGAACAGTGGTTCTCCCTCGGGATAGACTCACTGGCCCGGACCGTCAGAAAGTTCGAGGTTGAGTCCCGGACTGAGCGGGCGGTGGTGGTCCGGGTGGAAACCGAGTTGAAGAACCCGGAGGGGAGTACCCGGTTTCGTTCCGGTTTTCGATACCGCTTCCTTCCCGACGGAGGGGTCTCGATAACGCACACGCTTGAGCCCGAAGGAGAGATGCCCGACTGGCTGGGGAGGGTTGGTGTTTCGGCGATTCTCGACAGCTCTCTGCGCCGGTTGACCTGGTTTGGACGAGGACCGTTCGAAACCTGGCCGGATCGAAAAAGCGGTGCAAAAACAGGCGTTTACTCATCAGTGATTGAGAAGATGTATGAACCCTATCTGATCCCCCAGGATTATGGAAATCGAACTGATGTCCGCTGGGGAACCCTGACTGCTGACGATGGCGTTGGGCTTTTCTTCGCGGGAACCGATCTCCTCAACGTGAGCGCCCACGACTTTGCGACCGACAACCTTTACCGGGCGGAGTACCCCTATCAACTGAAGAAGGGGGAGGGGATCACCCTCAATGTTGACCATGCGGTTTCCGGCGTCGGCTGCACGGCCATCAAAACCCTCAAGCCCTACCGGGTGCTACCCCAAAAGTACGAGTACACGATCTACTTGAGACCTTTCAACAACCGCGAGACTCCCCCGGAAAAACTCTTCAGAAACCTTGCTGAAGAAGGTGGCACGGCCGTCCCGGCCGTGACCAGAGAGAAACCATAAAGTGCGTTCCCAGAGTCACAGGCGAGGATGCCTGCACTCCTCCCAACGAAGGGGCACCAAAATCCCGGCCGTGACCAGAGAGAAACCATGAAGTGCGTTCCCAGAGTCACAGGTGAAGATGTCTGCGCTCCTCCAACGAGGGGGCACCAAAATCCCGGCTGTGACCACAGATAATCGATGAAATGCATTCCAATGGTCACAGGCGGGGACGCCTGTGACACGGCCACGCGCCCAAGAGACTCAGAACATCAATCGCAGACCACCCTGGAAGACCCGCCCCTGGTTGAGGGTGTTGGTGATGCGTCCAAAGCTGGAAGAGGTGAGGATTCTTTGCGGTTCATCGAACTGGGGAGAATTGGTGAGGTTGTAAACCTCCATCCGAAAGCTGAGGCGCGTCTCACTTTGTCCCAGGCTCCACTGCCGCCCTAGGGCGAGATTGACATTCTTGATCGGACCTTTGCGGAAGGTGGATCGGCCGATATTGCCCCGCAGTTGTCCCGGTTCAACGAAAGCGAACCGGTCGGGGCGAAGCAACGCAATCGAGGCGTCGGGATCTGTGGCCGCTCCGCCAAGAATGGCGGGATCGAGGATGCTGGGTCGATCTCCTCCCGATCCGTCGACATTGCCATATCCGGGAGAGTCGGAGCCGACGTAGACCGTGAACGGCGTACCGTTTTTGGCCATCGCGGTACCGGAGATTTGCCAGCCGTTGACGGTCGCGTCAAACCATGAAAGTCCGGTTTGCCAGGCCGGGATGGTGTAGGTGTACAGAAGGAGGAACGAGTGAGGTGAGTCGTAGGTGCTCAGGCCTTTGAGATCGGAGAACGCCTCGTACTGGTTCTGGTTTCGACCGCCTCGGATCTCGCTTCCGGACGCGGTTGAGGTGAAGTCCGCCCCCGTATCGAGGGCCTTGCTGAAGGTGTAGGTCACCGTCATGTCGAGCCCCTTCACGTTCGGGGTCCGAACCGTGGTCTGTGCGGCATCCAGGTAGGCTGCTCCCGCATTGGCGATGGAGTATACCTCCGAGTAGCGGGCGTCGGGTCTGCGCTCGTCAATCGTCTCCGTAGTCTGCGGGATTCCAGGGACGACTTCGGCGCGGTTCAGGACGTACGGTTTCAGCAGCTTGAAGGTCCGGCTTCCGATGTAGGCCCAGCGGATGTGGAACTCCCCAAGCCGATGTTCGAGACTCAGGTTGTACTGGTGCGAATAGGGAGTGACCAGGTCGGGGCTGAACTGGGTTGGAGCAACGCGCGGTTCGAGACCGCCCAGGTCCACTCCTCCCAGGGGGTCAAGGAAATCGGGATTCTGGATCTGATACTGTCGGAGTTCCGGGGCGTTGTTCCTAATCTGCTGATACGTCACCGGGAAAATCTGACCGAAGGAAACCGTGTAGGAACCTCGCAAAACTGCGGCACTCTGACCAAAACGGTAGGCAAAGGCGAGCCGGGGAGCGAGATTGTTGCAGTCACAGGAGTAAGGGATGGCGTTGATCTGGTGGACTTCGACCGGCTTTGCTTCGAAGCTGTAACGCAGGCCGTAGCTGAGTTCCAGATTGGGTGTCAGTCGCCACTGGTCGCCGAAAAAGAGTTGCCCTCTCCAATTTCGGAAGGCCCGGTACGGATCTCCGAGAGTCACGATGTACTTGCTGGGGGTCCCGTACCGCAGGTTTTCGATGGCGCTTCGGCCAAAGCTGTTGCTGAACTGAAAAGATCCCCGGAGGTAGTTGCTTTCGATGCCGTTCAACTGAACCCGGGTGAGGTTGCCGCCCAGTTTCAGAATGTGGTTGCCGGCCCCCGGCGCGTGACTGAAAAGCCCTCCCCAGGTGAAGCTGTTCTGGGCCCGGTCGATGGGGAACTCGCTCTTTGGACCCAGGTCTTCGATCTGGTGACTGATTCGAATTTCTGACTGGTAGGCATTCGGCTCTGCCTTGAGGACGGAACGGGCGCGCTGGACGGTCACGCCGAGTTCAAGGGTGGACTTGGGCGACGGGGCGTATACGTAGGCGATATGAGCCCGGTTGGTGTGAAGTTCCGTGTCGGGATTCTGTCCGGCGACCAGCTGGAACGCGTCGATGAGGGTCCGATCGACCGAGTAGGAAATCGCCAGGTTGCGGGTCTTCCCGAGGGCGCGGTCGAGGCGCAGGGTAGCCTGAGTGGTGTCGATTCGCTGGGGAGCGTTGGTGTTGAGTGCCCGCGGATCAAAGTCGACGCGATTGGGGGCTTCTTCGGGGTAAGCGCGAAGGATATCGGTGATAATCGACCGGAGTTCGGGGTCGGTGGCGAGCGGGGTCCGTTCCGATTCGAGGGGAACCAGGACGTTGCCGTTGACCATGCCCCGGACTTTGTCCTGCCCGGCTGTGACCGTCACATCTCCCAGCCAGGCCGCGGGTCCGCCCAACGTGAATCCGTAGTTGTTCTGCCGGGCGGGCTGGACCGAGCCGACCTGGAAAAAGGTGCGGCTGTTCAAAACGCTGTTCTGGTGATTGGCGAAAAGCTCGCCATGCCAGTCCTGGACCGGCACGGGGACCTCCAACTGAAGCGGGTCCTCCGGGGAATTGCCGAGTTCCGAGGCATAGTAGCTCTTTTCAATTTCGAACTCTTCGATTGCTTCAGGGGTGGTTCCGATCCTTTTGTTCAATTCTCGCTGTTCGTTGGTGTCGAGCTGATAGACCGGGACGTTCTCATTCCGCTGGGCGGTCGCCTCGATCTCCGCCGAGTCCTGCTCGGGCGGAGTTGCCTGTTCCTGTTTGGAATCCTCCATTCCCAGGCAGATTCCCGAGAGCACGACTCCGATCAGGAGCATGACCAAAAGGGGACGGCTTAACAATCGGTCGACAGGCTGCATGACTCAACGTTTCAATCTGATGATGGACAACTAACACTCCTGGAGAAAATCGGGCGGGCAGCCAGATGGTCGTTCGAGAGTGTCCCTTTTAGCAAAGGTCCTGATCATCGCCTGATGCGGCCCGTTTTTCAAGGGCAAAGAGTATCAGGAAACGAGCCGGAGAAACGACTCGCGGAAGAACGCTGACGGCTCAGCGAATGGAAGTAGAGGATCATCATGGATCGGTCGATCCGGCCCGGAAGAACGAGATCCGTTAGCGCGCCCACGGCCGCAGATCTGCCGTAGTCATAGAGGGCGCTATCCTCGATGAGGGCTCTGAGGGGATCGAGGATACCGTCCCACGTCGATATCAGGAAGCGGGCCACGTCTCGGGTGAGGATGTCGCCTGGGAGGTCCAACGAATCTTTTTCGGCAAGCCGACACAGCTCCAGAAAGCAGGGATGCGCTTCTTTCGAGCCCACCAAGGGACTGTGCGGGGGTTTGCGAATCCTCGACGGCACAAACCGGCCCAAGCACCATGGAGATCTCAGGAGACTAGGAGTAGCATGAGTTGACAGGACCATTGTCCGGGTAAAGACACCCGGGACCAGGAGTGATTACCATGAACCGGATCAGTCGCAGGGCCGCTTTGGCCGCGTTGGGAGCTGTGCCTTTCACCCGTTCCAGCCGAGCCAGTCTTTTACAGAAACCGCCGCGCTTTGAGCGGTTTCTTGCGAGCATGGCGTGGAATCGGGAAGTGATTGACGAATTTCTGGATCCTGGAGAACCGAATTGGGCCACGTTCGACGCAGAACTGGGCTACCGACACGCCAATACGTTCAAAAAGGACGGGATCGACGGCAGTTACTGCTTCTACCGGATGGAACCCAGCGGAGAGCGCAGGCGGATTCAGTTCGCCGACGCGCCCTGCCGGATGAACACGTACGGGGACAGCTTCACCCACTGCGACCAGGTCAGCGACGGCGAAACGTGGCAGGAGTACTTGGCGGCCCATTTCGGCGAGCCGATTCGAAACTACGGGACCGGGGGCTACGGGGTCTACCAGGCCTATCGAAGAATGCTGCGGGAAGAGAAGACGGCTGCGTCGGCGCCGTTCATCCTCTTCAACATCTGGATCGACGACCACCGGCGCAGCCTGATGAGTTGCCGCTGGTTTCACATCCAGTTCTTCCGCGAGCTGATCAACAACCGTCAGGACACCCACTACTTTCACGCCAACCCTTGGTGCCATGTCCGCTTCGATCTCAATGACGGGCGGTTGCTGGAACTGGAAAACTCTCACCCGAGCCCCGAGTCGCTCTACCTGATGTGCGACCCGGAATACGTTGTCGAGCACTTCAGGGACGACCTCTACGTCCAGATCGAATACGCCATCGGCGGCGGAACTCCTCCCATGCTGGAGGAGATGCGGCGCCTGGATGAGTTGTTGGGCGTCGGCGGTCGCTGGGACAGTCCTGAAGCCGTGTCCGAGTCGGCGGATCGGCTCTTCTGGCGTTCCGGGATGAAAGCCAGCGAGCAACTCGTGGACAAGGCCCTGCAGTTTGCCGGCGAACGGGAGAAAAGACTCCTGATACTGGTCAGCTACCGGGGAGGTGATGTCGCCGCCGCCTGTGAGGGGAGAACCCGTCTTGACGAACCCTTTGTGGAATTCCTCCGGCAGACGGAGATTCCTTTTGTCGACTCGCTCCAGAAGCATGTCGAGGACTTCCGGGATTTCGACATTCCATCTGATCGGTACGTACACCGCTACTACAACGGCCACTACGCGCCCGCCGGAAACCACTTCTTCGCCTTTGCCATCAAGGACGATCTTTTGGACTGGCTGGACCCGGTCCCCGTCACCTACCGCAAGGACCGGCCATCGGTGGCGGACGTCTCGGCGCTACTGGCGCGCTAAGCCTGTGGAGTTGGAGCCCAGGGGGTTGCAGGTCCTGGCCACGGACGGTCTCTGGCCGATCTGCTGGTGGGCTCTGTGACGGTGACGTCGGACCAGCCGAATCGACCCACGCGATACCGACTTCCAGCGCTCTACCTTGCTGGAGGTACTCGCCCGCTGCGAGCCCGGGATATCGGTGGCAAGACGGACTGAGAGGCGCCGCCGGCATCCCTGAGATGCGGTCAATCGGTTCCGGGGACTCCGAGAGACGGCTCCGAGTTTGCCGCCACGGACCGGCGTGCTAAACTGTGCGCGTCCAACGGGTGGGTCGTTAGCTCAGTTGGCAGAGCATCTGACTTTTAATCAGAGGGCCGTTGGTTCGAATCCAACACGACCCACCAATAAAATCAATAGTTTACGCAGATTGCTCCTGCGCATCGTTCGCTTCTGTGTGTGACTCTGTGTGGGACTTTTCTCTCAAACCTTCGAAAATCCGGATGGCTTCCCGCTCCGGCTGTCCCAGGCTGTGGAGATAAATTTCGGTCGTGGTGCGGTTCTCGTGACCGAGTAAGCGCTGAATCGTACTGATCGAGACATTGGCGTGTTCGAGTATCGACGCCCCGCTGTGGCGAAGGGCGTGGAAGCCGATCGGGCGGACGCCCACCTTCTCACAGAGGCTCTTGAGAAATCGTTTTCGCCTCAGGTATGGTCCTTCCACCAGGACGCCCTTCTTCTTGTCCTTGTAGCGATGCCAGAAGACCCAGGGCTTCGCCTGATCCCGCTGTTCGAATCGACGGTGGAGGGTTCGGTAGAGCAGGTCGGTCATCGGGACCTTGCGAGGCGTCAGGTGACCTCCACGCTTTTTCCGCGTGTAAAGGACAACCGTTCGTTCCCGGAAATCGACATCGTCCCAGACCAGGCGGTTCACCTCTCCGACCCGGGCCATCGTTTCGGCAATCACGATCAGATAATCGCGATCGTCCTTTTCCGCGCTCCAGATCAACCGCCGCACATCTTCCGCGGGAGGGACGTACTTGATTCGCTTCTCGACCGGGAAGAACTCGACACCGGTCGTCGGATTGCCACGGATGAACCGGCGCTTGATTCCATGGTTGAACAGCGCCCGGAGCAGTTTCAGATCCATGTTTGCCGCATAGTGGGATACCTTGGCACGCTTCATCAAGAAACTCTCGATCATTTCCTGGGTAAACTCACCACACAGCCGGCCATCCCATTCGACAACCCAACGTCTCGCCATGCAACAGGTGTCCTGATAGTAGTGATCCGATCGGAACGCCTGCACAAAATCGAGGCGGTGATTAACCAGTTCCAAGAAGGCCATGTCGGTTGGGGTCTGACTTTCGACCTCCTCGGGTTTCAGTACTTCTTTCCTCCTTTCCTCTTCGGACTCGGTGGCCTTTCTCTTTGTCTTGAACCAGGCTCCGGTGTAGCGACGGCCGTTCAGCTTGAAGTCGTATCGCCACCCCTTGCCTTTCGTTGAATAAACGCTCATAGAGGTCCTCCTTGCTGGGGAACAGCAAGGAACCCCCGAGCTTCACAGCGCCCAATTCCTCAGCGTGCTTATAAACCCAACTCAAGCTCTTGCGGAGGAACAGGGCAACCTCCTCGGGGGACATTATGTCGAGTTTGTGCCTCCTTCTGTCAACCCTTTTTGACGCCGCCGGCGATCCTGAATCGGTGACTGTCGGAGAAGTTTCGTGAGGCCAGTTCTCAGCCACGGAATCCTCTGTCATCAAGAGGGGCGTGCCCATTTTGGGTTTCCCTTTGGAACTTCCAGCCCATTCTTGTCCCAGAATGCGGCTTTCTCTTGCTGCCTGCGGATACTTGGGTTCTGGCTGTAGCCGTCTGCATCGGTTGGGCCGAGCAACACGACTCGCTCAAGCTGGTCGAAGAGGAGTGCATCGAGCGGGCGGATCCGTTGTTCGTCGAGGAGGAACCGCACTTTCGAGAACCACCCTTCGGCCCGGCCCTTGAGAGCGAGGCGCAGGTAGAAATCGGCGGCGAAACGACTCCAGCGCTCATCGTGTCCGTGCTTAAAGACCGCTGTGAACCAGGAATGCTCGGGTGATTCTTTGCCGAATGCTTTCTGTATCCGTTGCCAGTAGTTCTGGTGAAATGGAGCCGCCCAGATCGTCGTGAGTCGTTCGACCTGAATCTCTCGGAAGACGGCGTCGAGGTGCGGCACAATATCGGGGAGCACAGGGCAGAGGAAAGCGCACGTTGTAATTCCGGCCTGGTGCAGCGACTTGAAGGCCCGAAAGCGATCCGGCAGGCTCGAACCGTCTGGATCAAGGATTGCGAGGACGTCGTCATTCAGAGTCGGGATGACCAGCCCGACCGTGGTCCGCTCACGATGGGCCAGCAACAGGTCCAGCCACGCCTTGTCTGCAATCGACGCATCGTTGGTTCGGAGGATTACCCGGTAGTCGGTCCGTTCCAGAAGACGGCGTACGATCTCGTAGTGAGTCGTGGGGTACCTGAAAGATGCCACGCCTAAATTGAATGCCGAGACGAGGAGCGATGCCCTCCTTCGTTTCGACGGGGCTTCTTTGCCCGAGGACCATGGCCGTTGGCTGGTCGGATTCAACATGGGAGTCGGGATGCCCAGGTCGGCGTTACTGAGTTCGTGCAGCTGGTCTTCGAGTGGATTGCTGAAGTCGAATTCGAGCCCCATTGAGGCGTACAGAACGAGGTGGAAATCGGCGAGGCCGATTCGCCGCAAGTCTTCCGACGGTCGGACGGCAGAGTCCACTACGGCATCGAGTTGAGCGCCACCGTCGAATCCGGGCTGCCCGGAAGCAGGAGCCCCGTCGCCGTTTCCGTTATTTCTTTCCAGGGTTTTTGTGAGTCCACTCATCTTGTACTTCCTTTCACCGAAAGCCGCCGGGCGGCTGTTGACCGGTTTCTGGCAATCGAGAGAGCAGCGCCTACCAGAGGCACCAGGCAAACCAGCACCAGATCCCCGCGTGGATGAGGGCGACGGCAACGGCCTCCACAAAGGAGTGGTTGGGATCGACAGGGGCAGTCTGCCTTCGGGACTGGTGGGACCGATGATCCGAGCTTGGCGAGTCTTCGCCGGCTGTCCGAATCTGCGGGGCCTCTGATTCGCTTGCTGTTGAGTGCAGCTCGGCGATCGGTTCGTAGATTGAGGCTAATTCGTGGCTTGTGTTCATTAATTCACCTCCTGGCACCCTTTGCCCGAAATCAGAAGGTGAATCGTCGAACTTGTGCTCTATCAACGAGAAAGCCTGGGACGAGCAAGGCTTTGACGGGCGCGGGAGATGGTGGTCTCGAGATACTCGGGACTGCGGCCACGGGATTTGAAGGCCCCTTTTGGACGAAGCGCGAGGATCGTGGCGATGTCGTCCGTGTTGTGGCCGAGAGCGATCAACGTCCGGGCAAGGCTGAAGTCATAACCGGAACGGGAGCAGTCGAGACTTTCCGGCTTTCCTTCTCCGTTCCAGAGGTTGGCGACCCGTTGATCATCCAGAAGAGAAGGGAACCAGTCTGGGAGCCTGCGCTGAACTGTGACGGAATCCACTGCTTCTGCCGCCGATTCGGCTTTCTTGGAACGGCAAGAGACGTCGTAGGAAAGGAGCTTTTCTCGAAGCGCGAGATCGGCACCGTACTCTGCTCGCAGGAGCCGACTGACGGGTCCGCCGGGCTTCGCGGTCCCGTAGACCTTGACGAGTCGTCTGAGATCGTAGGTGCCGTCAAGCCGAAGGCCGGCATCGCCGATCTCGCTTCCGAGTGCGTCGCGAAACTGATCCGAAAACGCGCGAACGCGTTGCTTCAAGTCCGGGGTCTCGACTGTCGAAATGGGGGAATAGACCGCCATCAGGTGGTATCCCCGGCCGGAGCTGGCCTGACTGGGTCTCTTGAGACCGAAATCCTGGAAGTAGGTGTTTGCCCGCGCGAGAAGGCGCTCCAGGCTAGCCGCATCCGGAGCCTCGGAACCGATGGGATCGAGATCGAGTAGCAGCGCCCGGCCCTCCTGGATGTCCGACTCACGCGACGGACGAAGATACCCGGAGTCGTTACGCCGAATGGCGGGCCGGGGATTGAGGCCGCAACAGACCATGCGTTCGCCGACGTATTGTCCGACGAAGTCCAAAAACTCTTCCTCCGAACTCACATAGGCAAGGCGTGGCCAGGTGTCTCTCTGGCGGTTCCACTCGGTGTTTTCGCGGCCAGGTCGATAGTCCGGGTGAAAGGCGTTCAGCTCGAGAAAGCCGGAAGACTCAGGGGAGAGTAACCGGTAGGTGGCCGCGGCATGCTCCGGCAGATAGTCCGCCATGTTCTCTTTGGATTCCGTCTTCCCGTTCTTATGGTTTGTAGTGCAGGTTGACGCATCTCGTCGTTTCGAGACGTCGGGCGGATCTTGATGATCCCCGAGTCTCTGCCGAAATTGCAGATGTCGGAAGGGTGTTGTCATGCTGATGGCCTTCGGCTCTTTGTGCTTCGCCAGAATGATCGCGGTCCTCGACCTGAGGGGAACAGCAAAGCGATGCTCCCGAACGTGAGATATTGCAACCGTTTAGGTACGGAAGCACCCGGCTGGTAGGGCCGGAAGAAGGCGACCTACTGTAACCGGTCCCGCAGTTGGTTCACCAATCGGACGTGGGTCTCCAAGAGGACCTCGATCTGCGCCGCCAGCTCGTAGGGCGACATCGTCGTTTCATTGGGAAGCAAGAGTGCGCCGTAGGTTGCGAGATACTCCCGGGCGAATTCCACCTTCCGGTCGAAATCAAGCGGATTGATGTGGGTCAGAAAGACCGAGCGAACCCACTGGCTGACGGCTTCCTTTTTGATCTGCTCAGCGATGGTATCGATGACACCGATCATCCCTCCGTGACGGCCGGTGAGCCCGTTCTTGATCGCCTGGACATAGCTTCCCTGGGCGTCGAGAAAACCTCGAATTCTCGCAAGCGTCGGCTCGGGTCGCATCTGCTCATCGATGGCCGCGCGGGCTTGCCCCCACGCCCGGTCCTGTCCGGGGTCGACGCCGTGCCACATGGCGTTGTGGTAGCGGACGTAGTCGCCAACAGTTTCCTGAAACTCGGGGTAGCTCGCAACGGTCGGCTCAATCTGTACGGATTGACGGATCATGTCATGCGCCGCCTCGATCTGTCCGATGACGTCGATGTGGAGGAGGGCCATAATCTGGTCGACGGATTGAATCTCCGGCATGGTGGTTCTCCTTAGAAATGGTCCAAGTGTCGAGATTGAGTGGTCTTTCGGGACCGCCCGATTTCATGGATCGGTGTGTAGTAGAGGCGCCGGCTTGCTTCAATCACGTGACGGGCGCGTTCTTCCGAGAGATCCGCTGGTGGCGGAGGGCAACGGAAATCCACGATGTCCTGATCGAGCCGGGCGCAGACCTCTCCGACCCGGAGCGACAGGAGATCATCGACCTGGATGCGACCGTTGAAGATCGGCACGAACTTGCGGGCATCTTCGTAGTTGACGCCGAAGACCATGAGGAGCGGAGCGGTCAGGGCCGCTCGGAAGAGCTCGGTACTCAGTTGGCCGGTTTCCTGATGCGCCATGCAGAGAAAGAGGCCTGCCTTGGCACATTCGTTGAGGAGGCTCTCCAGGATCTTGGCCGAGTTCAAGAACCGATGAAACTCGTCGAGAAAGACGTAGAAATCGGGCTCATCACGCCCGATGCGAGCAAGGCCTGCCTTTTGGATCTGGGCGAGAAGCATCCCCCCGACAATGTTGGCGACATCGATATTCGACGGCAGGGCGACGACCAACAACCGTCCTTCGCGAAGAATGGTGGGGATGTCGAGCTTGTTCTCTCGACGCTCGAAAATGCGGCGCGCGCTCTCATCGAGCAAGAGCGTCGAAATCCGATTAAGAATCGGTGTGATGGCTTCTGAGGGAAGCGATCGGACCTCATCAGCGAAGAAGCGTTGCACATCGGGATTCTGGGATCGGGCGATGACGCGTGCCCGCAGGCGCTCGCCCTCTGCGGTAGCGGCGAAGAGGCGCGAGAAGGTGGCGAGATTCTCCTTGAGGTCGAACAGCGCATGGACGCCCAAGCCCAGGATGCGACCCATCCGGTGAAACGAGCCTGCCTCGAAGAGGTGCTTGAAACTGTGGACGTACTCCGTAGCCCGGCGGCCGAAGCTGTCGGGAGCATCGAAGGGGTTATAGTCCAGGACAAAGTCCGGGTCTTGAAAGTCGCACCACACAACTCGGTCGAGAGCCTCGGGCGGAAGGGCACGGACCAGATCGAAGGCGGTTGATCGATGCGGATCGATCAGGGCAAGCCCACTGCCGGATCGCGCCAGCTCGAGACATTGATGCAGGATCGAGTTGCTCTTGCCTTTTCGGGAGGAGCCGATCTGATAGATGCTGCGGTTTCGTTCCGTATCGGGCAGGCGAACCGGCGTGGGTTCCGCGTGCGAGTAGTTGAACCCGAGAAGCCGCCCCGAAGCCTGAAAGCGCGTGGGGACTTCGAGCCCTCGGGTCCAGTCGATGCGGAGTGTCGTGGTTGCCTGCTCAGGCACTTGAATGAAGGCCGACAGTTCTTCCGCCGTCAGCAGGACGCCTGGTGCATGGGTGCGCCGCCGGGAGAGCATCGAGAGGAGAGCAGGCTGGTCGAGAACCTCCCGGAACTGGACAGGTCTTCTGACCTGCAAGGGGCGGCCGCCTTGACTGAAACCCGCCCAGTAGCGTGCCGGATCGACGGCCGGCGAGTCGGCTCCTCCGAGGAGTGCGATCCGGAGAATCGCAGCAACCAGAGGCTGATCGGGCGGCTTGATCGCTGCTTGTGTGGTATGCCGCCAGGGGATGCGACCCTGGGCGGTGGTTTCGGCCGCCGTCAGCAGGTAGATGTTTCGATGCCAGTCGTGGCGGACCGACTGAAAGAGAATCTGATAGACCAAACGGACTCCCGCGCGAAGGCGTGCCGCCTGGCGCAGAAGCAAGGGAAGAGTTCGGCGAGCGGGGAACGGCCAGCCGTCGGGAGTAAGGGGGAGGGGATAGGCTTCCCAAACTCGGAGATCAGTCTCCGACAACAGGTCTTTCCAGGGATCCTCCCAGGGAATCAGGACCACGCCCGGACAGTGACTGAGCCACGCATCCCGCATGAAGGAAGCGGACTCGGGATCGTCGGCCACAAGATACACGTCGGCCTTTCCGGCATCAGCGACGATCTCGAACGCGAAGCGGGTCGTTTGAATGCTCGAGGCCTCGATGGCGGCAACGACCTGATTGGGAGCGATCGACTGACGGGGAAGCCGGAGGCGAAAGGACGACCAGGCCCGTTCGGGAACCGGATCTTCCGGAATCCCGGGGCTTATCTTCGAAGCGTGTATGCGCGACGGATCAAAGCGCCCGAAATGGGGCTCTAGATCGACGGGGTAGGAGTGGAGAGTCGCGTCGCATCCCTTCGAGCCTTCCGCGAGCAGAGACTGGTGCAGGAGCCCTTCGAAAGCATGGCGGGCAAGTTCGATGGGGCGGGTGTCTTTCATGTCTGTCTCTCGGTGCGTCCAAAGAGGTCCGCTCGATCCTGGTTTGCCGTAGCCCATGACTCGGGAAAGGTCTTGGGAGTGAGCTTTGACATTGGCTTGAAGTAGACGAAATCAGTCTGGGTTTCCGCGGCGATTCGGAGCAGCCCCGGCAACGCCAATTCCGATACAGAGACGAAGACCACTCGAAAGGAGTTGAACGTCCCGAGCATCGCGTAATCCTCCGCAAACCTTCCCGAATCGAAGTATTCGCCATAGGCGATGAGCTTCCGACGGACGCTGTAGTCTGCACCGGCCTTTGATTCCGTGCCCCGATCCACCTCGATCAGGAAGAGCAGCATCCGATCACCTTGGGCCACGGTGAAGATCCCATCCGGAATGATCCCGCCCGTCAGTATGACCTGTTGCGGCCAGTAGAGACGGCCCGTAAATTCCGGGTTCTCAGCTAACCATTCGTGCAGGATCACGGTTACCTCGGACACCTGAAGTGCGTGTCGGATCAGGTGATAGCTGCGCGGCACCCGACCGGCCCGTATAGACGAACTCGGGCCGGCCGGTCGGGTGGACGATTGGGCTACTGAACCGTTTCAGGTGGCCGGCCGCGGTCAGTTGCCGAAGCCGCTGACTCGCCTTCTTCCGGTTCGGAAACAGGAGACGGGCGAGCTGGGACGTCGTGTGCGGGCTCAGCCGCAACAGGTTGAGGATCTTCCGGTCTCGAGGCGATAGCCTCGGCATCGATCGCTTCATCGCGTTTGCCCTCGGGTTCCCGGCTGGGGGCTTGCTGACAGGGACAGTCGGGGTCGATTTCCGTCTCCCCCCAGATCTCCTGGAAAGGCTCGTCGAAAATGAAGAACCCACTCTCGTTGCCGATAAAGAGAATGGAAGAACCCGGCACCAGGACTTTGTCCGAGCGATCCGTCTCGGTTCCTGCCGACAGAATGGCCAGGGCGATATCGATACTTCGCGCAACCACCACGTCGATGTGGGAGTTCAGCCCCGCCATCGGCTTCAGCGTGCCGGTCGTATAGTCCCAATCCCCCCGTTTGACCTCGGTCATCTGCGGAAGAATCGAGCCCATGATGCACTGATAACAGGGCGTGATGCCGGGCAGGGTGTAGAGCACCTCGCCCCCTTGCCCCCGTCGTAGACGGCCGGGTAGATCACCGGGATCTGATCGTAGGCGACCGCGTTGATGATCAGCTTGGTCTTGGGATCGTCGGTGCACTCAAAGCAGAGATCGTGCCCCGCGATTAGCTCTTCGACCTCAGTGCGGCTCATCTCATGCAGGTTCTTACTGATGACCTCGATCCGGGCCATCGGGTTGATCCGCAACAGGCGCCGTTTCAAGGCCTCGACCTTCAGCTCGCCGACATCGGGCAGTTCGTACTCCGAGCGACAGAGGTTGGAGACTTCGACCCGGTCGAAATCGACCAGTGTCAGATTGATCGCCCCCGATCTCACCAGGCTCGTCGCGGTCTTCGAACCGCCGCTGCCGACACCGATGATCAGGATGCGATGCTCCTGGAGCCGTGAGGGATCGACGAGGCCGGCATTGCGAGCCTGAAAATCGGTCTGGGACGGGACCCGGACCTGCTCAACCTTCTTGAAGCTCGCGTCGAGCGGCGTCGAACTGATGATATGCCCGTCCTCGGTTTCCAGGACGTACAGGTCGGAAGACTGGCCGGAGAGGGCCTGATCCAGAATGAACCACTTCTTCATCGTAAAACTCCTTGCTGTTTCGGTTTGTCTGAGGCACTTCGAGATAAGAAAGAATCGTGTCGACCTGATCATCCGGAAGGATCGTCATGGTGACGGGTTCGACCACCGGACGGTCCTCCTCGAGCCGGACCAGGTACGGGAAAATCGGGATCCGGGAACGTTCCGAATCGGTGATGATCAGCATCAAGAGCCCGTCCGGCAGAAAATAGTGCGGATCCTTCAGGATCTGGCGACAGCTGTCCAGATCGCCCTGGCTCAAGCCGGTCATACCGGAGGGGTGGCGATGGAAGTAGCCGCAGAATCTTCGACCTTGTGTCTCGAGCTTTCTGAGAACGTTGTTCAGATAGGCGACGTCTTCCGGGCTCTGGTAGTAGGTGTAACGTTGGCGCTCGGCATGTTCGGTGGATGGCACGGCGTCGGTAATCACCCGCGTACCGTCGCGTTCGGCGAGGATACCGCCCGCCTCTCGCTGGTCACCTCGCCGGAAGCACTCAACCAGCATGGTCGATGCGGATGATTGGTTAAAGAGATAGTTCCTCATGAGTTTCGACTCCTGGTTTCTGAAAGCGGGGGCCATCGGGAGTCCCCCGCTTCGAACGGCCACTCAAGAACGGGCTGGTTGCAGGGTCGTCGGACCCTGCTTCGAGCCGTCGTTTTGCGGATCGCGCGTTCCAGAGTTCCGTTCTTATTGACTCCGACTTTTGACCGTGACTGTAAACGGTCTCGCAAGGCATTCAGATTGACACCGGGCATTTCTTTTCACCTCCCTTCTCGTGGATTTCCTCGCCGGTAGCGTTGCGCCGGCAGGAGTCCGGGTTCTTCCTCAAAGAAGTAAGTGGGCGGGTCGTCTCCGGGAAGTACGTGTAATCTTCGTAGTACTCGTATTCCGGTTCCGGGAAGTAGTCCACCCTCACCGATCTCTGACCGTCCGTGATGGTGATGATCAATGGCCGGTCAGCCCAGAAAGTGAGACTAAATTTGAAAGGCATCCGATCCTCCTAATCCGCCTCCGCAGCGGGCCATTCCCCGGTTCTCGAGTACACGTCGTAGGCGAAGAACCATGCACACGCCATGTTTCTAATCTCGAGGACGGTAGTGCCGCGCCGAGTTCAGAGGGGTGGGCCAGGCACAGGGACTTGTCGGAGTTGCGGTGTTTGTGGCAGTCGACTTCCGGCGCGAACGCTTTCGGCCGATCCGAGGGGAAGTACGGGCCCGAACGACTGCCAATAGGTACTGAGCCCGAAATCGGTTTCGATTTCCTCGACCCAGACCAAGGAGTCTCCTTGGAAATCGGGAACCGCATTGGTGCTGTTGAGCATCTTTATTTGTGTTCCTCGACCGCCCGGTCCGGATAGCGGCGCCACCAGTAGCTATTGCCGCTGGGGTAGCCCCACTGATCTAAGCGCTGGCTGAGAATCTCCGTCGGAGAATAGTGGCGGGGGGAGTCGAACAAGTTAAAGGGCATCTTGTTCCTCCTTAGTGTCTGGACCACTGCCAAGAAGCAGGGCCACGAGACCAATGGTGATCACCGAGTGTTCCCCGAGCAGGTCGGCAACCTGCCCGACCGCTTCGAAGAACTCCCGGTTGAATCGGTTGAAAACCCGATCGATCGGGGGAACGAGCAAAAGAAATGCAGCCAAGGGCGCAAGCTTCTTACCGTCCATCGAGCATCCCCCGGATGACGGACCAGGCCAGGCTGAGCAGCAGCCCGGACATGATGGGCAGGAACAACCGGACGTTGCCGAAGACAATGTCGAAATCTCCGGGAAGTCTGCCGATATACGGAACGCGATCCCGGAGGAACCAGCACAAGATCAGGATCACTAACCCTTGAATAAACCAGTTGTGATTCAACTCTGTACCTCCTTGTCAGATTGGAGGACCTCAGGGCAGCCCTCTCACCCTGGGCTGCCCTGAATTGAGAGTGGAACTGTAAGCTCATCGCAATTTCAGTCACTTCATTGAGGACCGGGCGGTAAAGCGTCGCCCGCCCCTTGGTGACTACCCGAATGAACCCCAGCCGCTCAAGGCGGTTGACCGCGTCTTCCACGAAGATCTCTCCGATCGAGTGGAAGCCATCCCCGAACAGAGTGGATCGCTTGACGCCGATCGGTGCCGGCATGATGATTTCGATGGTGCGAATGAGAATGCGGACCCGCTGGGGAAAATCATCGTCCGCCCAGACCAGTCCATTGAGACTAGTGGTGTCCATCTGCTACCTCCTTCTTTACTGTTCCAAAACGTCCTGTACTGCGAACTCGGCGACTCGGTCGAGCTGCTTTTCCTGGTGGCGTTGACGGGCTCTTTCCAGTTCCTCAGGACCCGGCCGTTCAGAGGAGGCACCGTCAAGAGGCAGTTGACGCCGCGATTTCCGGTTGTGGCGGTAGAACGCACAATCGGCGGCACTTCCGTCGAACTTGGCGACCGGTTCGGGCATTTTGGTTGAGTCTTTCATGGGGCGTCTGCTCCTTTCGTGAGAGTTCGCCTTGGAGGACCCACCGGGAGTATTGCGGGCGAGAAATCATCGGGAGATTGGACGCCAAGGTCGGTTTTGCAGGGTCTTTGGTTGTTAGACCGAGTTGCGAAATGCCTTTGAAGTCGCACTCTGGGGCTTATCAAGAAAGGCTGAATGTGGCTAAATGGCGGTGTGACACTGGGAGAGGCGGTTCGGCGATTACAAAATGAAGCAGAGGACTCTGAGTCGACTTTGGAATTTTGTCTTCGGCGCACTGAGCAAGCCGCTTGCGAGGTGGGCATATGCGATTGTGAATAATCCGGATGACGCGGAAGACATTGTTCAGGAATCGCTGATTCGGCTCTACCGTGGAATCAATCGAATTCAAGATCCTGAACTGACCTTGTATTTTGCGAAGAGGATTGTGGTTAACCGAGCCGTGACATTTCTCAAGCGGCGGGCAAATCGGACTTCTACGAACTGGGGTCAGACGATCTTGGCTTGAGGTTTCTGGTGCCGGCACGGTTGCCGACGATACGGTCATCTACCGGAGCACGGCCGACCGAATCAACTTTGAGGGGATCATTGAAGTGCTGGAGTCGACAATGATCGATTGAAGAGGATGTAATTTCGTCTGGCCGTGATCCTTTGCGCAAGCTGATCGATTCCGCTGCTGCTTGACCCGAATCTGCCTCACCGGATGGAGCGGCTCATCATATGTGTGAGGCTATTCTTCGGTGGACTCTTGAGGAGACTGCTGAAAAGGTTGGGTACAACCTACGAACGGGTGTGAGTGGCCAATGATAATGCCGTAAGGAAGCTCAAGAAGGGTGCGTACCATGGAGGGAGTTTCGATGACTGAGAGGACCCGATCGCATTGCCCGTCGAGCGAGACGTTGGCCAAGCTCGTCGAGCAAGAACTTGGGACCGAAGAGATGCGGGAACGTCTTGGCTCACGTCGAAACCTGCCGGCGCTGTTGGGAGGAGTTCCTTAACCTTCAAGCGGCTCAAGCGCGTCGACGGACTGCATTGCCGATGAAGATCCCACCGCAATTGACGCAGTCGGAAGAGAGCCGCCGAGGGCGCACTGCGGGAGCTGAAGTTGGATCGCCATAGAGCTGAGAATCCTTGGGAACGGCGCAAGGGGCTCCTCACCGAGGTTGTACAGCACTTTTTCACGGCCGATGCCGGGTAAATTTGAGGTGTTGTGGAGCCTGCTTTAGAGGCAAGGTCTCTTGGACAGTTGGACTCCAGATTCGGGACTCGCCTTCCAGCAGGGGCTGGGGTTTTCGTCGGTCACCGCGAATCGCTCGCTTTCTGCGTCGGTCTTGATCCTCGGCCGGTTGCTTAAGGGAGGTCAGGACCGCCGATGAGGGACTGTTGCGGCTTCCTTCCAGTCAGAGGCGAGGAACAATCGACGCATTGGTCCGCCTGGGGAATTTGGGGCGTTCTGAGAGTACTCGAATTTACGACGAGTTTGAGAGGCTGGTGAAGGGGGAAGCGTGATCTTCGGACGAATTCGGCTTCCGCCTTCAGAGGTGGGGGCGTTACTCATGGAGGGTCCGGGATCGCCTTGGGAGTTGAAAGTCTCTGCCCTTGCCTGTGGCAGTGCGTTCGTTATCTTGCTGCGGGGGGACGGCCCGGTGCGCTCTCGCCTCTTGGGCTTATTCTTCACACGACGCGTGCTGACGATGGTACGACCGATTGGCATCTCGAGAGGCCTTTGAATCGGTGGATCTACGCGGTTTTCTTTACTGCATTTTCACTGGCTATTGCGGCTATCCTACTTCAGACGCACTCGGACAGTCCTCTAATTCTGATAGCAGGACTACTAGGCTCGTCTATTGTCGATTGGTGCTGTGGCGGTGATTCTCACACTCTTTCGGCGGGAGACGATATCACTCGAGCAAATGAGCCAAGCATTTGGCCCAGACCTTGAGGTTGAACTTGAAGCCTTTCTGACTGATTCAGCGAAGCGTTCACAGCGAACATTTCTCGTGGTTGGTTTGGAGGGTTTGGTGCTTCTGCTCGTCTTAGGCTGGGTCAATTTCCCAATATTACTTGGCGTGCTTTTGTTGCTGCTGCTTTTACCAGACCCTTTGAGCTTACTGACGAATACCGGGAGACGGCGGCACGATCTGCGGTACTCGCTGTCTTTGCTTTGGTCTCGGCGTTGGAGTGCGCCGGTCCTGATCGTGTTTCTGGCAATCGTTTCTTTCTGGCTGATCGCGGGCAATTATGCTGGGTGTGTCGAGAATCCGCTATGTTTGCAAGAGGCCTACAGGACGGAACCATTTCCGTTCCTGGCCTCGGGTGAAGGACGGTGGTATCCATTTTTGTCCTCCACCCTTCGAGAACGGTGCGCCGAGTCCTTAAATGTACTCCCACGCTCGATGATTGGGCCGACGGCCGAAGGACTTCTGATAATAAGTTGGGTTGCATGTGGGCTTAGCCTGATCGGCTTTGCCCTGATTGTTCAGTCGGAGCTCGCGACCGTGTACCGCTACGAAATTCTCGCATCCAGGCTGAAGGAAGATCAGGCCAAATTGCCGACTCTCAGTAGCTGCAAACTCTATCTTGCGGCCGGATTTGCCTTGATTCAAAGTGTGACCTTGGTCGTCGTCATCTGCTGCTTCTGGATGGCATGGTGGAAGATAGGCACATCGTGGGTCCTGATTGAGCCCTGGTCGTGGGCGCTTTCAATTGCTCCGCGCGTGGACATCCCAGTAGTTATCCTATTAATCACAGGACTGTTTGGCCATTATTCTCCGAGCCTCTTGGTTCTTTGGAGTGGACATCGAAGACGCCGGCGTTGGCGTAAGCTTGACCGCAACAACAGGGTCGAACATCAACTCTTGGAGATGGTCCAAACGGATGTAGCGGACCTAGGTCTCACCGGTTTGATCGAATTCCAAATTTCTGACCGAGCTTCCGGTGCCGTGGCTTACTCAGAGCCTTGCAGCCTCCTGTCGCGGCGGTCGAGGATCGTTCTTGGTGAGCTTTTGCTTGATGAGACAGTCGTGAGTCGGAATGCCCTACGTGCAATTATCCTTCATGAACTAGGGCATATCGTAAACGACATGTCTACCGTCCGAAGGCTGGCACTTCTTTCAGTTGTCGTAGGATTGGGACGGGGATTTCTTGCTTTGGGAATTGAAACTTCAGAAATGGAGCAACGGGCCGACGAGTTTGCGTGCTCGCACCTGAAGAGCGTGGATCCGTTAATTGAGGCACTATATTCACTTGGGCCTGCCTTATATAGCCAAGGTCGCCCCGATGGTGGCTACCCGACAAGTGGAAGCGGGCGAGCATGGTGGTTGTCTGCCTGGTCGTCTATACTGAAGGTCAACTACGAACCTTATCTACTCTTGCCCTCCTACCCAACTTTGCAGGAAAGAATTGAAGCTATCACTGCGAGGAAGCTGTTCCTCTCAACAGAAGAACGATGAATGAGATATTGAGTCCATAAATTTTAGGCAAGGGTTCGCACTAGGATTCGGCGTGTTACTCCTTCCTGAGGTGACGGGCCCCAAGCAGCCAATCTTGCTACTTCTGACCGAGTTGACCGGCCATTTCATTGGCTTTTCCGGACCGGGCGAATGCAGCGGAAGCAGCTTCTTTGACTTTTCCAAGTTCCAGCCGTAATCGTTCCATCTCAGCGTTGACTTCGGCTTTCCCACTTTCCAGCATCTTGTTGGCGCCGGGCGAGTGGCGGTCGTACAACAGCACGGATTACGTCCAGTGCTGCGGCGAGGTGTACAAGCCCAAGGTGCGATTCTGCGGTCGAGGCGGGCGGGTGTATGAAGGACTTGGTTTCGTTCACCCGGGTCATCCGGTATTTGGGCCAGCCCGTGACGTTGAACGTCTACACCTGGGAGCCGTGCGAGAGCTAGGGGGAGGGGGGGGGGGAGGGGGGGGGGGGCGGCTCCTCGAGTTCTTCGGTTCTTACGTGTCTTCGCGCGGGCGGCGTGCTTGGGCGCGAGGGCTCGACGTGGGTCTGGCGAGGGTTCCGGGATCTTTATGATTCGGAGGGATTCGCGGTGCGCAGCGCGTTCCTTCTGCTGCCTGTTCGCGCGTCGACCTTCCTCGTGAGCGCCGGGATCGCGGGCTTTGTCGGCCGGGCGCTTGCGATGCAAGGGGGGCTGCGTTCGTGCTCCGGCCGTCCTTGGGTGGTTGTCCCGGGATGGCGGTCGGCCGTGGTATTGGCCGCGTTCCGCGGGCGTCGAACGCGGAAGGCGGGCTGCCGCCGGCGCAGTACGCGTTCAGGGTGGGGCGCGCCGGCCTTGTCGCCGGTGGGTGGCGTTCGCGGTGGATGTGGCCGTGCTGCTCGCGTGCTGGGTACTCGGTTCGGCGTCGTGCCGCGTCTGGCTGCTTGTCGGGGCTTTCGGCTTGGTGGTGTGGCCGTTCGGTTGCTTTGACCGGTGGCCTTGGTCGCGGGGGGCGGGGGAACGTCGCCGGCTGGTACGTGGCGGTGGCGCTCGGGGTGGATTCCGAGCATGCGGCTGCTCGCGTATCCGGCTTTTTCCTTGCTTCGGCTGTGTTCCTGGCGTGAGGGTGTCCGCTTGCTTCCTAGTGGTGGCCTCCCGGTTGGTAGCCGGCTTCTTGGGGCGTTGCGGGGCTCGGGTCCTCGCTGAGGGGGCGGCCGCCGGTGTAGCTGATGGGCGGCGGCCGGGAGGGCACTGTGCGGAGGATGTCCTCGGCGGGTGCGCCGTGGAGGGTCTGGTGGATGTAGTCGAGCGTCCAGTTCCGGACGCCGGCCTGGCGGAGCTGTTCCGGCGTGCTGGCGGCGAGCCGGTCGGTGTACTCGAGGAGGGCGACGATGTCGTTGTCCATCGCTGCCGCCATCTGGGGGTTCGTTCGGCGGACGTCGAGACGGCATTCCTCGCGGTCCACCTTGTGCGTGGCTTGGGCGTTCCCGACAGTCCTTCCTGGTCGTTGGGGGCCTGCCGCGCCGGGTTCAGGAGAAGGTGATGCGTGGTCGGGACTTGTTCGAGGCCTGGCCAGTGTGAGCCTCTCGTCCGTGAGGGTGGTGGGGGTCGCAGGCGAGCGCCTCTTCGGTGGCGCGCTGGACGCTGTGCAGGTAAACCGTGTTGGTGCCACGGCCTATAAGGATTGTCCCGCGCGGTGCTTCCGGAGCCGTGCGAGCCGTTTCCGGCCGTCTTCGGTTGCGGCGAGGCGTTTGTAGAATGCTGCTGCTTTCTCGAACTGGGCGTTGATGAACGCGGTGTGTTCGCGCTTCCAGTCGGGATGGGTGCGTACGTGGGCTGCCCACCGGTCGATGGCGGCTGCGCGGTCGGGGTCTAGCGTTGCGTGAGTCGTCGTTTCCATCGTTCGATCTCCTCTTCGTCGAGTTCGTCCTGGTAGATGAGTCTGAGGCGGCGCGCGTCCTCCTGGTCTTTGGGCGTTCCGAGGTAGGCTTCCTTGAAGGCGATGCCTGCTTCGACGGGCGCGAACCAGACGTCGAGGCCGGTGAGGGGGAGCTTGACGCGCTGTTGCAGCTGCTCCTCGTCGAGCGCGTCCTTGGCGAACTTGACTTCCATCTCGGGGAGGAACTCGCCCGTTCGCGTGTAGCGGACGGCCGTCGACCGGCTGAGGTAGTCCGTGTACAGCTCGTGGGGGTCCTCGCCCTGCATGCATGTGAAGCCGGCCGCGACGAGGGCGCGGTGGAGCGTGCTGAATGCTGCTTCGTCGAGGCGTTCGAGGATGAGGTCGATGTCCTCGGTGGCGCGGCCGTGGCTGATGGCGAGGTAGCCCGAGACGATCATGTACGCGTGGGGTTCGAGCACCCTGACGAAGTCGAGGACGAACTCATCCAGGATGTTCCGGTCGTCGAGGCCGCGGCGCATCGCCGTGGGGAGGCCTTGTTTTTAAAGCGTACGGCGGAGTGGCCAGTGCGCCCGAGCACAAATTTTAAATAGCCCTGGCGCGCGGAGACGGCTATGCGGTGGTTGCTCGTGGTTCTGGTCGTGTTGGCGGCGTGCGGGCAGGCTGTTGATGATGTGCCGGCGGTGCCGGACGATCGGGTCATGCAGTCGGCGCCGTTCTCGGTCTCGTGCGGCACGGTCGCGGTCTCCGCGGATGGGCCTTCGGGCTCGTTGTCGCCTGCCGAGTGTGGTGAGCTGCTCGGGGTGGAGTGGCCTGGTTCGTCGCCGGCGGCGTTGTTCGAGGTGCTTCCCGATTCCGAGGTCTCGTTCTCCTGCCTGTGGGAGGCGCGGGTGTATCGCTGGGATGATTCCCGGGCGGCGTTGGAGCCTGTCTGGTGCTCGTCGGACTGGAATGGCCAGTCGTTGTCGTTGTCGCCGGGCTGGTATCTTCTCGTGCCGGGGCCGATCCAGGAGCGTTCGCCCGGGCCGATGCTGCCGGTCATCCGGACGGTGCCGGGGGTGCGGGTGTGAGGCTGGTGCTGTGGTTCGTGTGCGCTGTTGCCGCGGTCTGTTTGGTTCCTGCAGTTATGGCTGCGTGTACGCAGACGGTCGGGCAGTGTGGTCCTGGTTCGATTTGTGATACGACTGCTGGGAGTGTCACTGAGGGGTATTGCATTCCTTTTTTGAATCCCGTTGAGTATCCGGGAGTGTACATCGGGTCCTGTGCGTGGTCTCGTTCGGGGGATGCGGTCACGGTCTCTTTTTCAATCTCGAACACGTTGGCGGTGAGTTCCTGTACTGCGAAGACGTGTGGTTTCGACTCGGGGGCGTATGGGCACGCTGTCGGGCCTTCGACTTATGATTTTCCTTCTCAGAATTGGGCTTTGCCCGGCCCTCTCCAGTTGTATTCGCAGGCGATGGATGTGTCTGGATGGACGCCGGGCACGTATGATGTCTATTGCCGTGCGAGTGCTGGTTTGAGTTCGATCTTTCCAAGCACTGCTGACGCGGAGGTGAAGGCCTCGGGGCAGCTGGTCATCGCCGCGCCTTCCGAGGTTTGTTCTCAGGGTTCTGGTGATGAGGATGGGAATGGTGAGAGTGATTATGACAATCAGGCCTTGTGTGCCACGTGCGGTTTGCATGGCGACACGGCTTGCCGGGTGGAGATTACTGGTGCGCGTGCTGATTCGTTTTATTGTCCTGGTGAGGTGTTGTCCGTGGGGTGCGAGGTCGGCCCGGTGCGGGCGAACAGCATCAAGATGACGATGGAGAGTGGTTCTGGCATCGCCTGGGCCGGGTGGGACGCCCAGTGGGGTACGTATGATGTGACCATGTCGTCGAGTGCGACGGGGAACAAGCTGCTCCGGTGCAGCGTGGAGCCTGCGAAGTCGTATCAGGAGGGTGCTGATCAGACGAAGACGGTGCGTCAGGGGACGCTCGCTGAGTGCGGGTCGTTGTGCGATGACAGTACGTGTTCGTCGTCGGTGCTGTGCGGTGCTAATTGTACTGATAGTGAGGGTGTGAAGTATTGTCGTCGGGTCGATACGGATAAGGATGGTTCGTTCCTTGATGAGTCGTGGAAGTGGTATTTGCCGTCTTCTGCGACATTCAAGGCGTTTTGTGACGGCCGGACGGACGGCTGCCGCACGGCGGAGTGCGGGTCCGGTGTTGGTCATACGGTGAGTACGTGCACGGGTTCTGACACGACGTGGTCGTGGGGTTCGTGCGGGTATAGTTGCGACCAGGAGTCCTCGTCGCCGTACACGGCGAGCTGCTGCGGGGCGTATGGTGAGGTTTGTTGTGGTGCTGCGACGAGTATTACTGCGACGAGTGAGTGCACGGGCGGCAGCCCCTTCGGGACGCCGGAGGCGAGCAGGGGGAGTGATCCCTATTGGTGTGCGAACAACGCGAATTATCCGGGACACTGCTGTCCGCAGCCGGGGGAGATTTGGGGTCAGGACTCGAATCTTGGTGTGTGGAAGTGTATTGGACCATGTTGATTGCGCTCCGCAGACTCCTCCTGGTAGTGTGTCGACCTGTTGGCCGCGACGACGACTGCGTGCTGTTATCCCGGTCAGCAGGTCGGCTATACGGACTGGGAGTATGCCTGCGTCGATAACACCGTCAGCGTGTACTGAATCAGCGTCTCTTCCGCTCATTAGTCCGGGTGTGCGGCGTCGTAGATGAGAATCGTGCCGGGGCGGATGCCGCCGCCGAGCTTCAGATTGCGTAAGTAGGTGCCTGCTTTGGTCTCGTCTTGGAAGAGTTCATTTACGCTGTTTTGTTCTTAGTCCGAATAGAGGGTGACAGGCAAGTCTTGCTTGCGTTTGTCGGCAGGGTTGTTTGGGTTCCTCACGATTGGATCGCGTAAACCCATGGCATTTAAGATTTCCTCACTAAACTCCCTGAAATTTCCTGGAACCTTTACTCGGTCGACGGATGCCAAACGAGAGAAATATGAGCTGAGTTGTTGTCGTATTCAATGATGCTGTTGCTGGGTGTGCCATCCTGCGGCACCGAGTACCAGATCGTTCTTGTAGCGCCCGGTTGGTAGATGTACTCGTCCGGGCGTGATGATGAGTTGCGTGACTGGGCTGGTCGCGTTGATGTAGTTGGCAATGACGTTGCGGAAACGGTCGAGTAACTGCTTGTCCTTCGGTTCCGCCAACCGAGTCGTTCAGGTATGTCGTGATGTTGCCTGGATTCGGGTGGCTGAAGACCGTGTTGTTTCTCCATGTGAAGCATGCTGAAGGCGACTCTCTTTGTCCATCGGGATGATTGCTGGGCCATCCGGGTTTCGTGACGATGATCGGGCTTCCGTTGAGTTCTGTTTTGTTCAAGGCGCCGGCATACAGCGTTTTCTCCAGGCCCGCCCAGCCCGCGGGGATGATGAGGCTGGCCGCGGTGCCGTAGGGTGTGCTGCCGTCGGCGCGCACGATTGTGTCTCCGTTGGGGTTGCCGTCGCGGATGTCGAGGAGGTCGCCGGTCCAGTAGTTGGGGTGTGTGACGAGTATTTCGAGTGTTTGTCCTGGTCCGGTGATGATGTTTGCTGTGTGTTCGTTGTCGATGGTGATGGTGGCTTCGGTGCCGGTCTGTGCGAGCATGGTTTGTTGTGTTCCGAGGTCGTAGGCGATGAGGTGGAGTGTGATGTTGTCTGTGGGGTTGTAGTGGGTGTAGGCTGTTGGGAGTCCGATGAGGTCTCCTCTGGTTTTTTGGAGGAGTCCGGTTGCTGCGATGTCTTGGTCGCTGGTGATGCTGAGGAGTCCTTGTGCTGGCGTTGTCGAGGTTGGCGGTGAGTTCTTTGATGTATTTGGCGACGTGTTCTCCTGGTTGGAGTGTGAGTCCTGCTTGGACGTATGGTCCTTGTACGCCGGTGGTGTCGCTGATGGTGAGGGTGATGTGCGCGTCTTCGTTGCCCGGGTTGTAGAGTGCGACGCCGGTGTCTTCTTCTGGTGTGCTGCTGGCGTAGGTTTGGAAGCTGGTGCTTGCTTGGTTTGCGCGGATGCTGACGTAGTATTTTGAGAGGAGGTTGAGGAAGGCGCTGGTTTCTGCGCCTCCGGTGATGGTGATGGGGCCTGCGCGGAGTGGTCCGGTGTTTTTCGTGGTGAGTGTGGTGGTGCCGCGGGGTGGGAGGGTGTAGTGGGTGGTGTTCCCTTCGATGGTTGGTTCGCCGTCGTAGTTGAAGGTGATGTCTCCTTCGATGGGGTTGTCGTATGGGTTGCTGAGTATGAGTCGGGTGTTCGTGTTTGCTCCGGTGACGCTTTGTGCGAGGTAGGTGGTGCGTTCTTCGAGGCTTTGTGGGGTGACGCTCGGGCTTGTTGCTCCGGCTGCGAGGAGGTCGCCGGTTGGGAGTTGGAGGAGGCTGAGTGCTGCGACGCCGTCTTCGCTGGTGATTTCGAGGGTGCCTTCGTACGTTGCGGGGAGGGTGGGGAAGATTTCGCTGAGCCGTCGGGGGAATTGTCCGTATGCTTCCATGGGGATGCTGGTTTGGTTGGTGGTTGCTCCTTCCTTGTTGCGGAGGGTGAGTGGGACGATGATGCTGTGGTCGTGTGGGTTGTAGAGTGCGAGGCTGGTTTGTTCGCCGTTGCCTTGGTGGACGTAGACTGTTTGGTTGTGGAGGGCGCGTCCGGAGGGGATGGTGAGGTATTTTCCGAGTACGTTGAAGCTTTCGACTGCTTGGACGTTGGCGGGGAGGGTGCCGCTCTGGACTGCGAGGTTGCCTTCGGGTGCTGTTGTGAAGTCGGCGGTGGCCCAGCCGTCGAGGTTGTAGGGGATCTCTTCTTCGAGGGCGCCTGCTTGGGTGCGGAACCGGACCGAACCGGAGGCCCGATGGTAGTTGTTGTTCAGAAGAAGAATACGAATGGAGTTGCCGTCACCCTGGACGGTGTGTGCGAAGTATTGAAAGTCCGCCGCTTCCTGGGCGTACGCGCCGCCGAACCAGGCCATCGCAGCTATCGGGAGCAGGCAACCTGGGAGTTTCCGTACGTACCGTTGGATCCACCGTTTGGACTTGGTTCGCGTGCAGCCGAGCCGGTCTTCGAGCATATTCGTCCCTTCGTTCTCCAATCATCAGCAGTCTATCGGTACGCTTCTTGAAGGGGCAAGCTTCTATTAAGGATTGTGGTGTCCTCTTCACCAACGCCCGCCTGCCCCGCGCAAACCGTCTGATTTAAGCCTTGCCCCTGGCGGGTCGCCTGGCGGCTCAAGGCATAAATGACGGTTCGCTGAAGGGGCACGCGGGTCTGGGGGCTGGGTCTTGGAGATGGGACCCAGCCTGGCTGGAGATCCCGGAGGTGTCTGTATGGAAGACCCAACGCACGAAAGGCAGTCGCTCATAGCGGAAGGGCTGGTGTTACCGGTTCCTGTCAGCACGTCGGAGCGGGCCTGTCGGGCGATCCTGCGCTGTCTCGAGCAGGACTGCCGGATGAGTCTCGTCGAGATGTCCCGGCGAACCGGGTATCCGACCAGCACGCTCTACGACAACCTGAGGCGACTGCGGGCCAGCTACGACTTCGGCCTCATCCTCCGGCCGAAGCGGTCGGGAAACCTTTCCCAAACTTCTTTTCGAAACTCTTAAATAGTGACACCGCGTTCCCACTGCGCAGTCATGGTCAAAAACCGCGCCGTCCAGGTCCGCATGACCCGGACGCAGCACCAGGAGCTGCGTGCCACTGCGGAACGCAAAGGGTTCTCGTCACTCTCCGCGTACCTGCGTTATGCCGCACTGCGCCAGGACCGCGTCCTCGAAGAGAAGATCATCGAGATCCACCGGCATCTGCTCGGAGACGCGTCAAAGCGGAAAGGGAGGCGACGGAGTGGACCCACCGACGAAGCCCGGCAGTAACCAGTCCTCGGCGGTACTTAATCGCCTGATGGGCGAGCGCGTGAGGATCCTCTCGGATATTTTGACCGAGATCGAGTTCCTGGCCCGGCTCCGGCGGTCGATCTCCGAACGGTTGCTGACCGAATTGGACGAGGATGCCCTGGCGGTCCGAAACAACCTGCTGGAGCTGGAGCACTGGCCGGTCGGTTCGGCGCCGCATATCGACCAACGGCGCCAGAACCTCGAGCAACGGCACGACACGCTCGTCCGGGAACGTCGGGCCGAAGTCGTGAAGGAATGGGCGGATCTTGCCCGGCTGGCCCAGGAACGCCGTTCCTGGCTCAAACAGCACGCCGACCAGGTGCAACGAATGCAGCTCCTGGAGGGGCAGAAGGAACCCGCCAGAAGTGGTTCGGCAGGAAGGGCAGGGAAGTCTCCTCCAGTGGGGCCCCCGTTTCCTTCGAGACCACCTGGGGAGGGGGAGAAACCCGGGGATAAAGAGCGGGCGTAACTCGGCCCCTTTTTCCCCATCCCGACATGCTGCGATCGAGTGGGCATGCGGGTTTGCGGAATGTTTTGGAGGAACATTTAAGAAGGAGTGACGCGTTCCACCCTGGGCACCCGAGGCCCGCTGGGGGATTCCCGGTCCAGGGCGCGAACCGTCATCATAAACCTGTCGATTTCCACACTCGACAGGTTTATTGTGCCGCCGCGCCGGACGGACCGGGAATTCTGACGTTCGGGGCCTTTATCGCACGAAAGGCCCCGCAGAGACGGGGTCACCGAGGTGTGGAACATGAACATACGACAGGCTTTGGTCGAGATCGAACGAAGCGCCCGGTACGTGGAGATCCGGGAGCAGCAGCGCCAGCGCGTGGTCTTTGACGACAGCCGGGCCTGGGAGTGGTTCGGCGGCGAAGAGGACATCCTCGACCCGTTCAACGACTACAGCTACCGGTGGCTGCTGCGGGCGCTCGAAAGCATCAACGCCTGGCTGGACGAGTACGAACACATCGAAGAGTACGATCCGACCGAGGACATCGACGCGGCCGTCGACGTCTACACGTCCGACCTGACGGCGTGGCTGCACGACCGAGCCACCAACCTCGAGTACCTGACCGAGGTCCTCTGCGAGCTCGAGCCGAAGGACGGCTTCCAGCTCCTAACGATGGCCCAGGCCACGGCCATCGGGGAGACCTTCGAGGCGGTCATGGCCCGGGTGCGCCTCCTCCTGGCCGAAGAGGAGCCGGCGGCCGTGGTGACGGCCGAGTGACGGGGGTCTCGGCCCCGAAACCTCTTTTCTTCTTCGCGCGGTGGCGAGGCGCAGCGGTCTTAGTCTCGGTCCTTGGCGGTTGGAGATTCGTCACAGCGGAACCATCGTCCGTTGACGCGCCGATGCGTGCGAAAGAACTCCCGGGCCAGGAAACGCTCCTCCTCGGGTAACTCGGCCAGCGCCCTGTCCAGGGCATCGGATTTGGGCATGCCTCCAGGCCGGTCGTGGGCGTTGTTAAGGATTGTAGTGCACCCGGACGTCGGCCTTCTTCGAGTGCAACAGACTGAAGAGACTGGATGAGTCATTGTTTCGACCTTTCACCGGGATCCCGAAAGAATGATTTGTTCCGCGATCGGTGTGAAGGTCTTGTTCGACAGCTTATCTTCGATTGTCAAAACAATCGATCTACAACGTTTCGGTATTTCGCCATGCCTCGGGGCAGCCCACCCCCCCACTGGGAGGGAGGGGAAGTTCTTCAATTTTGTCGTGAAGTCCGCACTACGTGCCTTGAGACGGTCGGAGCCGCCCGGACTCAAAAGTCGTGAGTAGAAAGGAGTCAGAGAATAGTCGAGAGCGCACAAAATCAGGACTCGCGAGATTCCGACAGTCGAAGGTCTGTGATGATTCCTTTGCGGACTCCGGCCAGAGGGTTCCGCACATGGAGCGGAACCAGGCCCGGACGCTTGGTCGAGACGACGGCTTCGCCTACGCCCAGGCGGTCGATGTAGAGTCGCTCCTCGTCATCGAGTCCGAGACAGCGCGCGATGTCCTCCTTGTCCCGGCCGTTTCCGAGATTGAAGACGAACTTGGTGTAGGTATTGGCCTTGATTGAGTTGCTGAGCTTGGTCGGTTCCTGGTCGATCACGATCACGGCTTCGCCGAACTCGCGGATCTGACGAAGGCTCGTTTCCATGATCGTCTCGACCCCTTCGTGGTTCTCCTTGGCCTGGGAGAGCACGTGGTGTCCTTCTTCGATCAGAAGAGCGTGCTTGAAGATCTCCCGCTTGGGCTCGGCCTTGCGCATTTCATAGATCCATAGGATGAGCGCTTCGGTGAAGAAGATTTTGTCGGCATCGGAAAGTGCGTCGAGTTCCAGAATGACGGGCCGGGACAGAATCTCCCGGTGGGCCCAGGGCGCGTTCGTGTTGACGACTGGTCCCAGCCCGTGCGTAAAGCAGAGGCTCTCCAGGACCCGAACAGCTGAGGCTTTCCAGAGCGACATACGGCCCTGAAGCCGCTTGGCCGTGACATAGGCCCGAACCTGGAAGAAATTGGGCGATTGGCGGGGTGTTTCTTCGAAAAGGCCGCACTCCTGGTAGACGCGGTCGATAGCTTCTCGGAGGAGATATTCGACCCCTTCGCCGACGAAGTAAGCGTGCTTGACGACATCGACCAGGCGCATGATCCATTCGCCCGGTTTGGTCCCGGGCGGGGGAAGCAGTGGATTGAAACGTAGTGGGAGGATGTCCCGTCCGATCGTGTAAACGCGGGCCTCCTGCATCTCGGGAAGTTGCAGAAGATCCCGGTAGTTGCGCTTCCAGTCAAAGACCAAGGTTGGCTTTTGCTGACGCCATAATTCGCGGAGGATAAGAAATCCGAGATTGGTCTTGCCGCTTCCCGTCATCCCGACGATCAGAATGTGCTTGATCCATTCCTCTTCCCGAATCCCAAAGGGAGCGAAGGCGCGACCCGAGGGATAGAGCACCGTCCCGAGCCGATACTGCCCGTCGCAGAGTCCGGCCGGGGGCGGATCGAGCAGGATGCGGCGCTCATAATCGGCGTCGATGGCCTGATAGAGCAGCAGATCGAGGAGATCGTCGGCCGCCTGCCGTTCGGGTCCTTCCGCGGCCAGAAAGAACAACCAGGCGTTTCGGGCCGCCTCCGGATCGACCGAAGCGAGTTTGCGGAGTTTCTCCTCAGTCGGATTTGCGGTCATGCTCCGTCAAGGCTTTTCGGTGCAGGAGCAAGACGTCCTTGAAACAGCGGATCTCTTCGAGCAGGGCCTCCTGGCGGAGCTCCGAAAGCCGTGAAAGAAGCGTCCGGGCCTCTGTGGTAAGCCGTTGAAGTTCCGCGTCCCGCAGGGCTTCGCGATGCGCGATCAGGTAAGAGACGGCTTCACGAAGCTCCGCAGTGGTCCGGGACCAGTGAAGGAGTTCACGGGTGGCGTCGTCGCTGTCCGGATTCGAAAAGTGTTTTGCCTGGCCTTCTTCGGAGTGCTCCATGTCTGAGCTGCATTCGCTCACCCTCAAATGCTTTGTAGTGCAGCCTTCAGCTCCGGTAGCCGTCGGAGGGGTTGGCGTCGTATCCGGCCAGTGTCTCGCGCAGTTCCTGGAGGGCCGAGAGTTCGCGATTGCGAAGCGTATTGTAGTTGACCCCGAGTTCCTCGGCCGCCCGAGAGCGCGGCAGGTCGGAAACAAAGGCCTCAAGCGCCTGGATCCGATCCGGCCCGAGCCCCTCGATAACCGGCAGGACCGCTTCATAGAAGCGCTTCGAGCGCTCGCTCCGGGCATACTGCGTCTCGGGATCGGCTTCTTCCGAGACGATCTCCTCGGGCATCTCTCCCTGGTAGGGCAGGCGACGATAGGTCATCCGCTGATAGTCCCGGCCGAGGTTGGTGGCGGCCTGACGAAGGTAGGGAATAGCCCGCTCCGGTTGAATCCGCTCCCGGCGGCGATAAACCTTCAAGAAGAGGTCCTGCATCAGGTCGTCAAGCGGTGCGCCTCGCCCGGCAGTCCGGGCAATATCGGCGCGGAGGTTTCGGCGACGCTCCTCCCAGATCCGTAACAGCTGCTCGGCCTCGATCGGAATCACCTCAGCTGGGATCGCGGGCGCGCGGCCTCGATTACCACATGGCAGTCGGGGCAACGGGTGATGGCCGGTTCGGCCTGGGGGCGGTAGGTGGAATCGGCTGCATAGTTCGGCTGATAAGCCGTGTAGAGCGAAGGCTCGTACTCCCGGATCCGTTCGCTTTCGGTGCGGATGCGCGTCCAGTGTGTTTCCATTCGCCGGTAGTTGTTCATGGTTATCACCGGCCAAGAGAAACGCTTCGAAGTTTAAATACCTTTCGGTTCTTCGGACCCCAAAGCTAGCCGCGAAGCCCTTTCCAGAAGGCTCCGACGGCCAGAATGACGATCGCCTCAAAAACGAGCAGCAGCGCGATCAGTCCCAAATCGGCGACCGAATAGTGGCGCTCCTGCGCCCAGAAAAACAGGGCCGGAGTCAAAAGGAGCGCCAGGCCCAAAACCAGTGGCCCTCCGACCCGCAACCCGTCCCGCTCGCGCCAGAACGCAATCCGGCCGATGCCGCCGAAGACGAGAAACAGAGCAACGATCAGCAATATTCCGAAGTGTTCCTGAACCAGGGTTTCGAGTGAGTCCATCGAGTCCTCCTATTGTTTTCTATATAGACAAGAAGTGAGCAGTACAGAATACATTCATCTGATTGCCGAGGCAATCGTTCTTGCATCTTCTGGAGAACATTCGTATCTTCTGGGCGATGGATCTGCCTGGGATGATCGAGCGGCTGCGCCGGGAGAAGGGTTGGAGTTCGGCACGACTGGCCCGTGAGGCCGGTATCTCTCGCGGCTATCTCTGGCAGCTCGAACACGGCGGCAAGGACCGCCCCAGCCTCGAGATCCTGAAACGGTTGGCCAAAGCCCTCGAGGTCGGCGTCTCCCAGCTCTGCGATCTCTCAGAATCCCCCACCCCGGGACACGAACTGCCAGAGGGCCTCGGAGAGTTCGTCGAGAAACGGGGAAAGGCCCTGGGAGTCGTCGATTCCGATGTCGAGGTGCTCCGCGGGATCCACTTTCGCGGGCGAAGGCCCCGACGACCGGAGGACTGGGAACTCCTCTATCTGTTCCTGCGCCAGTGGGTGAAGTAGCGGCCTATTTCCCGGCCGGCTTCGAGAGATCGGCAATCTGACGGCGGAGGAGCTGAAGGATGCGCCGCTCGATCCGCTTGAGCTGAAGAAGATCCTGACGAAGCTCATCCTCGAGCGGTCGTGCTTCCTGCTGCCAGCCGAGGACCGCAGCCTGGTTCCCCGATTGCGCGGCCTCGGCCGCTTTGACAAGGAGGCTCTCGAGCTTTTCGGCCCGGGTCCCGGTGTCCTGGTCGATCCGTTTCAAATGCTCTTCGAGGCGGATCCGTCGCCGTTCCTCCTCGAAGGCCTCCTGGATTCGCCGCCGCTGGTCGGGGGTCAGCATCCGAAGGTCGACCCGGTGGGTGAGGTGAAGGAATTCGACGTCCATGTGCTCGACTGCCGCGACAAGTTGAACGATCCGTTGGTGGGCCTCCCGGACCGATCGGGTACGGCGCAGTGCATCTTCCAGGTACGCGACCTCCCGCTTTCGGTGTTTGGGTGAGAGTGTGGTTTTCTCGGCGAGTCGCCCGGCCTGGTGGAGATCCTTCTTGAGTCGGTGTTCGTCCCGAACGGCATGCCGGGTTTCCGGAAGTGTCCGCCTGCGCACAAGACGAACTTCGTCGGCCAGCTGCGGCTCGCTCGGCAGGTAGTGAGAGCGGGCCAGCGTCTGCCCGGGCCGACGTCGGATCGCCCCGGCTGCGCGCTGCTCCGAAAAGAGCCACGAGAGGACGATCAGAAAGATCAGGAGGGAAAAGACCGGCGCCGCCAGGGATTCGATCCAGGACACGGAACGCCTTGTCGCAAGCGTTTGGGCCAACGCTAACCCGACAAGCGCCGTGAGTAGCAGAACGAACGCGGTCGGGAGACCGGTCCGATGGAGAAACAGGCCAACCATGGAGAGGATCGCGAGTCCGAGAACCAGCAGTGCCACCGGTCCGAGCTTCTCCATCGTGAATCCGAGCCGCTTTTGGGCCAACAGAAGCGCCAAGGCCAGCATCGCGCCGACGGCAACGGCCAAGATCCGACCCTCACGACCGGGAAAGGAACGCGACAAGGCCGCCCGGGCGACCGCCCCGAAAACAAGCAGATAGACGGCCGCGTCGACGACGAAGCGATGGTCGGCCAGAAGTCGAGGGAGGAACTCCATGCGGAGCGTTCCAGACCGAAGGGTTTAAAAAGGTTTCGCTTCGGGCCCGTTCCGACTCCCGCCTCCCTTGGTCGGGGCCGGTCGCACCCCCGACGGCTCCCGCAAGGTCGCCAGGTACTCAAACGCCTGCTCGAGCACGATCACGGCCTTGGGCAGGTCGTTCTTACGCAAGACGGCCGTCCATCGAAACTCACCGTCCGCGCTCTTATAGACCCGCTCGAGCCGAACGCTACGCACTTGCCGGGGACCATCGCGCGTCTCGATGTCGTTGACGAACACACTGGCGGCACAGTTGCCGACCTGAAATCGCTTTTCCGGGGCAGTCATGGGTATCACCTGAAGTGGTGATACTCCAGGAAGTGCTTAAGCTTTGTAGTGCAGTTGAGCGCTCAGCAGGACTGCTGTGAAACAGACCCTCTTCTAGGGTGCGATGATTTCGGTGTCAGAAGGAAAAGTGGACGAGCGCGGCCGGCCCGATGTTGTGGAGCGGCCACAGTCGCATTAGTCGTATTGACTGGACGGAGCGAGGTTCAGGATGTAGTCCGCAGCACGCTGGGCGCGGGCACCGGCGTAGACCACCATCTTGGGGTCGTTCTCCAGCGAGTGCAGCCAGCTCCCGATATAGGCGACCGAATTGTCGAGCGTCTGTGGCGCAATGCGGCTCTCGTTGCAGAGGAACGAAGCCCCCATTTCGGCGATGAGCTCCTCGATGCTGTAGTCGCGGGAGCTGAAGGCCGAGGTGCCGTCGATCTCGAATCGATGAAGCCGAGAAGGGTGGCCGACGCTGTGGGTAAGCTCATGATACAGGGTCGAAAAATACTCCTCGAGACTGAAGAAACGATGCTTCGGCGGCATAGTCACTGTATCTGCCGCCGGTTGGTAGAAAGCGCTTTGCCCCGCATGAACGATCTGCGGCGGGTTCAGCATTCCGTTCACGATCTCCTCGGCCCGATCGATCGAGTCAAATCTTTCGATGGGGGATTCCGGAATCTTCGATTCGAGTCCGTCGCATTGTTCGGTGTTGAAGACCCGATAGAAGCGAAGGATCGGATATTCGATCTCTTTGTCGTCCCGTTCCTTGGCGATCCACTTCCAGAAAACGACCGGCTGCGCATGCTCCCCGCGCCGCACGTACCCGCCCGACTGCTGAGCCTGACGATAGGTCAGCCAGTAGGGGGAAGTGTACGGAGCGGAGCCCAGCAGCAGGGAATTCACCCCGCGGTATTCCCGCTTGGACAGAAGATTCTTCGGGTTCTCCGTGTACCAGGGCTTGCGCCAGGGAACGACTCCCTGCTTCAAACGTTCGATGATTTGCTCCGTAATCAGCTGGTAAGGATCGCTTCCCAAGGTTGATCACCCCGGGGAGTCGGGTGATCGACACAATTAATAACAGTTGTAGTGCATTTCTTTTCAGGGTGCCCGGGGCTTCCACATCCAATCTATTGCAAAAGAAGAACATGGAGCTGCAGTCGCTGAATCCAGATCATGATTGAGATGAGAACCTCGAGCGAGGTTCTCATCCGTAAGGAGATTGAGGACAGATTCGCTGCAAAATGAACCAGGAGAAGAGGAGAGTCTGAACGATGGCACAATCGAAAATTGAATGGACCGAGTCCACCTGGAACCCGCTGACCGGCTGCGACAAGATCAGCCCGGGTTGCAAGCACTGCTATGCCGAGCGCATGGCCAAACGGCTTCGGGCGATGGGGCAACCCAACTATGCCAACGGCTTCGAAGTCACGCTTCATCCTCATGCCCTGACGCTGCCCCTCACCTGGAAGCGACCCCAGACGGTCTTCGTAAACTCAATGAGCGACCTTTTTCACCGGGACGTCCCGGTCGACTACATTCAACGGGTTTTCGACACAATGCGCGCGGCCGACTGGCACCGCTTTCAGGTTCTGACGAAGCGATCCGTACGGCTGCGCTCAGTGAACGAAGAACTGTCCTGGAGTGAAAACATCTGGATGGGAGTGAGTGTCGAGACGTCCCGATACACCCATCGAATCGACGATCTCCGGGAGACCCATGCAGCGATCAAGTTCCTCTCCCTTGAACCCCTCCTTGGACCACTCCCCAGCCCGAACCTCGAAGGCATCGACTGGGTCATCGTCGGGGGCGAATCGGGCCCCAAATCCCGCCCCATGGATCCCGCCTGGGTCACCGAAATCCGGGATCAATGCCTGGAATCCAACGTCCCGTTCTTTTTCAAACAATGGGGCGGTGTCAACAAAAAGAAGACGGGCCGGCTGCTGGAAGGGAGAACCTGGGACGAAATGCCGGAATCATCTGCCCTCTTGGTAACTACACAGTAAGGCTGGCTTCGCCAGTCCCATCAGTCAATTGGAGACGAGGTATTCCCGAATGAGACCACCACATTGCTTCGTCGAAAGCACGTCTCTGAGCAATCAGGCCAATCCTGCCAGACCACGTTGCCTGGTGATTCTGCCTTGCGACCGTTTTGGAGGGACGCCCATGCCTGGTATCCAAGGCGACCACCACGACTTACTTGACTACGCCATTAACATACGCTTCGATCAGCTGTTCGATGGCTCCGCCCCCGTCAGGATTGCCCGGATATCCAACCAGTGCCTTTCGACAAAACGAATCCCTCCAGACTTTTCACCGAGTTTGATGAGGATGCGGAGGCCGTTGTCGTCCAGGAGGCGGGCTCTTAACTCGTTGACCTGTTCGTCGTCCCGCTTTACCAGCTCTATGAACTTGGCGGCGCAGAGGGGACAGAGGGCGAGGTGGGCCGCAACGTGTTCCCGGGCGAGGTCGTCCAGGATTTGCACCGCCTCGAAATAGAAGTCTCCATCTCTGCCGCGAAAGGGCATCACTTCTTCACAGATCTGACAGACGAGCTCGTCTGCGTCATTCGTGTAACTCTGTCTTAGATATGTGACCTTGTCTCCTGCCGGCTTCGATGTCCGGACGCTCCGCAGGCGATCCGCGTACTCCTTGCCCGGCGCCTCACTTGCTCGCTCGCGGGCCTTTTGGAGCCGTCGCTCGGGTGATTGTGATGGGTACTCCGGGAAGGCTGGCTTCTCTCGCAGCTTCGCCATCCAGGACTTGACCTTCTCGTATTCTTCGGGCTGTGCCTTAAGATTCCTCAGCAATTCGAGGTCACTGGTATCGAAACCTGCCTTTCTAGCCAGTTCCGCCCAGCCCGCGTCCTTCATTGCGAGCTGGGCGGCCAAGCCCGGATCCCGCGTGAAATCCCCGGGAAGATTGTCCAATCGAAGTTCCGTTGGAACTTGAAACCTGCCTTCAGAATCAGGAAGCCATGCGTTTGAGAGCAGGGCAGTACCTAAAGGAGAACTCACCAGTTTGATCTCGCTGTTCTCATAGTTCTGGCGAGTCGAGGTCTCTACTTTGCCTCGAATCTGCGCCTTCAAGGGAAGAGCAATCTGTTCCCAGATGAAACGGCTACGCTCAACCGTCGGTGACTGGAGTGCAAAATCGAGTTGTCCGACCTGACAGTACGGATCAAATTCCTCCAATCCTCGTTGATGGCTGCCATGAGAACCGTAAACTTTGACGTAACCCCTAGCGTCTGCCCGTCGGCAAGTGATTTCTATGGTTTGACGGACGCCCAATTCTCTAAACGCCTCGATCTGTTCAGTCGTGTAACGGTCGTCCAGGAAGAACACGTCTGGATTACCCGAGAGAAAGACCTCGAGATCAGGGGACCTGACATAGCTATCCCCGGGGCGAACGCGGTACAACTCGCCACTTTCGGCACTGTAAGCAAAGAGAAAATAGGTCTCCTCCAGTTTCTCGACAAGGCGGTGCAGACTTTCCTTGGAATCTGTCTTCAGGGCTTCCACGATTAGCTCAATATCTGCTGCGTTCTCTCCGGCGGTAATTTCGACATCAGCCACCTCATACCGGGGCAGTACTCGCTCGAGGACCTCGGTGACAACATTCGGTTCGTGCAGGCCGAGCCTTTCAAGGAACTCACGGGCCGCCGGATCTTCGGCAAACCGGGATGCGACGCAAGGAAGTTCCGTTCCGACCTTGCCAGGAAGGTAAACTGCTACGTTGCCATCGTCGTCAAAAGCGCTAACTTGACGTCCGTCTTGGAGACGGATAAACGGTTTCCCACGGAGAGAAGGGAGCCAATTGAAGCTAGTCTTACGCCAGAGCGCCTCCTGGCCAAGAAGAAACCGATAAAACTCAAGCCCCCACTCATCCGACTGCTGCTCAAAGAATCCCAAGGAAACTCGCCGCGCAAAGTCCTCCGGCGTAAACTCCTTGATCTCAAGTACCCTCATGAGGTACTTGTGCAGTTGCGGTGTTCTGTTCTCACTGATGTGGCCACTCAACCACAACAAGTCTTGTCGGGCAGAGGACTCCGAAGGTGCTAAAAGCCGGCTCAACTGCTCGGAAGAAAGCAGCTTTCTGATCTCTTCCCCCCCTCCCGAGCACGGCCTGCCGGGCGGTGATGAATTTTCCTCCCACTGATGGCAGAAACGATTCGTCCCTCAGAATCGCTGCGAAGCGGTCGTAAAGCTCCCGGAACATGCTCCCTTCCGGGAAATCCTCTTCCTGGATCGGCATCACTTCCAGCACGGATGCGGTCAGAAGATCCATTTCCTTCAGCTGGTGAAGTGAGTCGTTCAGCAAAGTGACCACTTCCGCCACCAGTCCCTTGTTCCAGAGATCATCTTTCGGAATGTTGTCTCTGGCGGGAGTGGTCCTGAACGGCCCTTGAATCAGAAACCCGAGATGAGTCAGCTTTTCCGTCGCAAAGAACACGAACAGCGGTGACTGATGGAGACGAGTTATTTGCTCTTCGCCTATCCTCTTCCCTTGCGCGATTCTTTCGATTCTGTAAGCGATCTCGACCGGCTTGTTTACATCTCCCTGCGGAGACGCGACGGGCCGTTCGAAGACCAACCAGTTCTCTTCTTCTTGCTCTGCTGTGCCGATCTCGCCCAGCAAGGTTACCTGGCGTGCTTCGCCCCTCGGTTTGGAGGTTCGAAGATACAGTCCTTCCTGTCCTTGCGAAGATCTCCAGGCAATCTCTCCAATGTTTCTGAGGAACAGTAGGGTGCGAACGTCCAGGGACCGGAGGCGGTGATCAATCTCAGAGGATTGCGTGCGAGAGGACTCATCGAGGGGAAGAATTATCTTGGTCGTCCAAGGGGCGTCGATTGACACCGGGACGACACGCGACGGGCGAACGAAATGCTCGATACGAAAGTGTTCGTCGCCGCAATGGATTTCCGGGGAGGACGTATAGGCGTAGACCGACTTGAAACCGATGCCGAATTTGCCGATCTGGTTGAAATCCTGAAGCTTCGTTCCCTCTCCAACACCGCAGATACCGCGCACATCGGCCTCATTGAATGGTCTCCCGTCATGCAGAAAGACGAGCCGGTCTCTCTCTGACTCTATGGCCACCTTGCGGGCACCTGCATCCTCAGCATTCTGAAGAAGCTCGTAGACGAAGTGCGTGCGGTCGCTGTAGAGCTGCTTCAGGAGCTCCAAGTGCTGAGTCTTTTCACCATAGTCGCGGATATTGTCCAGACGAATGCGGTCGTAGTCGCTAGCCATCCCCCTGCTCCCTACTGACAATGACAACCCCGAACGCTACGGCTTCGCTGGTCAGATCAGCGCGTTGGACCGCTTCGTCGAGCTCAGCCAAACGCCGCTCAAAGTCCGCCTCGGCCGTACTAATTTGTGCCTTGGCGCATGCGGCGAATTCTCTCTTCAGAAGCCCTCTCCAGTTGTTCTCTCGAGCATAGACAGTGCGGGCTCGATGGCTGCTTTTGAGGCTCTCTCGCCGGTAGTCCGCCAGCAGTTGGTTCTGCTCCCGGTGACGGTCGCGAGCAGCGGCCCATTGATCGTAGTGAGCGGCCTCAAGCCCGTCGAAAACCTCCTGGCCCGGCATTTCCCCGGCTGGAAGGTGCCCGGGGCGTGCGTGTTCGAGCAACTCAGGCAAGTGTTCGAGACTTCGGAGGATTCGGCAAACGGATGCAACAATAGGTCCTCTCGGACCCCCCTGTACCACCACTCGTAGATCGCGAACGGGTATCGACCGGGAGGAAGGTCCTGATAGCAGGCCTGGAACACCGAGAGCGGCTTGGTCCCGGTCGGTACAAGGACCTTCGCAGCTTGCCTCGCCAGGGGATGCACGGGCGTGATAAAAGCAGTCTCTTGCTGTTCGACTGCCTCTTGAGCATCAAAAGTGATGGAAAGATGCGGATCAGCTCCTTTGAGCCAGGTTTCCCATTGTCGATGCATCGGAGATGCTGTGCGCGGTAATTGCTGAAAGTCCTTCAACAGACTCTCCCGAGTGGCGCGAGAAACACGCAACGTCTTTGAGGCCTTTTCCCCGAGTATGTGATCCTTCTCTTCCTCCCCTTGCCGCTGTAAGTAACTTGTAACAAGATTCTGCAAGGCCATCGGCGACAGCCAGAAACTTGAAGCTCCCTCTATCTCGCTTTGAGTCTGGTGAAGCGGAAGGCGGATACCAAAGAGCTCAGCCTGCCTTTCTTCCAAGCCCTGCTGTTCCTGGATAAGACGAATCTGATTGTCAGCGATTTGTTGGAGTTTCTGTTGCCGATCAGCCTCGGACAATTGGATATCCTCTGCAACGCTTCGAATTTCCCGGACAATATCTCCGAGAATCTCCTCGCCGGACCCCAGGGCCCGGTTGAAGACACCGATCCGAAGCAGGCAGCGTTCGTAGATGTCGGCATCCACCGTCCCCGGTGTGATGAGGTTATAGATAACCACCTTCTCACTCTTCTGGCCCTTACGATCGATTCGCCCGATGCGCTGTTCCACCCGCATGGGATTCCAAGGCAGGTCGTAGTTCACAATACAGTCGCAGAATTGGTAGTCGAGCCCCTCGCAGCCGACCTCGGAGAAAAGGAGTACGTCGAGTGCATCACTCTGTACCGGGGACCGCTTGAACCGCTCTCGCAGACGGAGCCGTTCTTCATCGGGAGTGCCGCCGTGCACCATACCGACCCG
Source organism: uncultured Acidobacteriota bacterium (assembly GCA_963777605.1). Classification (GTDB taxonomy): domain Bacteria; phylum Acidobacteriota; class UBA6911; order RPQK01; family JAPXNP01; genus CAVZRV01. The sequence goes on along the minus strand of CAVZRV010000006.1, from coordinate 21,404 downwards.
GACTTCCGATCTCGAGATGGCACCCATCAGGTACGTCAACGTATGGCGGAAGCTGCTGAAGACCATCAGTTTGTTGTTCTCAAGAGACTGCTTGTCTCGGATGACTCGTTGAAGGGCCTTGAGCTTGGGGTCTTCCGTATCGTTCAGCTTCTCCGCCTGCTCCACGATATTGGCGATTTCCTCTGCAAAGCCGGCGGCGGCCCCTGCGTCCAACAGGGCGTACGTCTCGTCGGCTTCCTCATCTTTTAGATCAGAGATCCGTCTTCCCAGAATGTCCTTAATCAGCGGTGCCAGCCCATACAGGCAGCTGGCCGCCTGCCGGCGGATAGTGGTCATCATGAAGTTCAGATTGACATCCGGGTGGATGCTCAGAGAATCCGTGCCTGCATCACTAGCAATGCGTCATGGAGTTCCCGTTGTTCCCGAGTGAACTCGACAGCCACCGTGTGAGGTTCTCGGACCGTGAATTCACCGATGTCTCGTCGCCGCGTTCGGCTGATAATCTGAGAGAACGTGTGGAATCCCTCCATTCGGTTGACCAACTCGAGGCGCTCTTCTGGAGAGAGTTGGGTCTGGGTCAGCTTCGTCGTCAGGCTTCTGAATTCCGGGTCCCTGGCGAAGATATGGGATCCCCAGTCAGTGGCGGAAGCCTGATCCAGCGCCTCCAGCGCCTGATCGTGCCAACCATCCTGGCCAGCCCGAGCTGCATCGATGGCCTGGTTGATGTAAGGGTTCGGGGCAGCCATGTGCTGAAAGCTCTCACGGTCGATGATCAGATCCGGCCTCAGCAGGTTCAGCAGGACAAAGAGGTCTTCGCTCCCAAGTTGCAGCGGTGTCGCGGTGAGAAAAACAACGGCGTCTGCATTATCACAGAAGAACCGAACCGCCTGGTGGGAGAATGTCAGTGGATTTCGGACATGATGGGCTTCATCAACTATCACCATGTCGAACCGGGGGGCGGGTCGAGGTCGAGCAGTCCGATACGGCCCTTAGTTCGGCGATTTGTCTCCTCTGCTTGGGCACCAAAGAGCAGAACCTCATCGAGCAGCGAATACGGAAGGATCGTTTTGGCGTGCTGTTCCGGCCACTCCCCTTCGAATCCATCTCGCTTAGGCAATAGCGGAGAGTATTTCCGTCCAAATGAGTGAACCGCTCCTCGAACCTCTTCATCTCAAGCAGCCACTTTCGCTCGGTCACGAGCGGGCGAGGACAGATGATGAGGACCGAGCGAACCTCCCTCCGCGCTTGGAGTTCTCGGAGAATCAAGTCCCGCCTCGATGGTCTTGCCGACTCCGACCCCGTCAGCGATCAGAAGGCGAGGCCTGTCGGATCGGATGAACTTCAGCACGGGCCGAAACTGATACGGAATATAATCTACCCGGGCCGCGTTCAAAGAGTAGAGAGATGAGAGGCTGGGATGCTCGATCTGGAGTGCGGTGAGACAGGCGTGGAAATCGACCCATGGAGACCTGCTTCAAGCCGCCGTCCTGAGCCCCAACCGGCTCCAACTGAGATCATAGAACCACTTTGCGGCGTTGTCCACGAACACCATATAGCGGTTCTCGGCTTCCAGTTCCTGCCGCTGGAGCACTGGCCCCTTCTTCTACGGGTCCGACTTGAGTTGGACCATCTGCGTCGGCTGATAGCCGTCTCCCGCTTGTCCAATCGGCTCCGCGTAGCGATCGGCGACGCCTCGGCAGGGCTGCCAGCACTTTCTGTCGAAGCTCCCGCGGTCATCAACGCCTCCCGCTGTTACCGAACCTCATCCTGTAATGTCTGGCTCGCACCGATCACCTTAAGGAACCGCTCCAGGGTATCCAGGTCTCGATAGACGTCTTCCTCGGGGTATTCCTGAACCGTGGCATGCGCCCACCGGTTCCGAACCGACTGCATTTCTTTAACGAAATGCCGGGCATCCGGCGGGAAACCGGCTTTGACGCAATGTCGTACCAGTTCTGATCGAGAACCCGTATCAACGCGGCGAGATCACATCCGCTCAGATCGTCGATCTTGTGCTGCTCCACATGCCGCTGCTGCTGATACGAAAGCAGTCCAAACACTCGTTCTTCCACCAATCTTCACCTTCGAGAGAGGGAAGAATTCTCTCGAGGAAGCGGCAAAGCTCCACTGCTGTTTCGTTGAGCAACCTGCTGATCTCCACCATCATTTGAGTATTCCGATCGGTTCAAGTTCGTTCACTAAGAAAGATCGAATTGAGTTTCCGCGCGCTCGGGTTACCCCAACCCGATGTTCTCCGACTTTGGTGCGAGTTATTGCTTCTCCTTGATCTAAACTCGGCGCATAAGATTAAACCTAAAAGAAGATTGCTGAACTCGCAAGCTGAAGACAGTAAATGATTCCGACGACGAACTTTCGTTTCTAGTCAGCTGAGGATTCAGGCTCGGCCCTCTGCTCCAGAAAGATCGCCCGCGAGACGACCTCAGATTCCGTAAACGCTTGAACAAGTGTGAGAAACTCCAGAGTGCTCTCCGGTTCGAATTTGAGAGCAGTCGATCCACCTCTTTCTTCCAACGCGTCGTCCTCGGGGTGGGTAAAGTCATTTCTGATCTTGGTCATTCTCTCGAGCAAGTGTTTCCCTGGTTTGCCGAGGACACGCCCGTGGAAGCGGTCTGGATCCATATCTTGAAAAGATCGAGAGAGGTCCTGGTCGAGACTGATCAACAATTGAGTCTTCTGTCCGAACGTCAGACGACCTAGTGGTTTTCCACCACCGACTTTCCGGGACGCTTCATCAAAGGAAGGAGCCAACGGCTTGAGGACACACACCAGAGGTGTGAGGAGCAAATCGACTGAGGCCGATGCCTTGTGCATGATGCCATCCCACAAAGTCCCTCGAAACACATTCTCACCTGCCCGCTGAATCTCGTTAATCCACCGCTGGGTATCCTTCGCGAGCGACTGCGCCTGTTTCTGGACGGACTTCATTGGGTATCTGATTCAAGAAACCTTACCATACAAGAACTTCGCCGCCTCCTGAACGGCCTTTTCCAAGTTCTTCTGCTTAAAGATAACTTGCCGGTGACTTTCTGGACCCAGAAGAGAAAGTTCACTCCCTCGGAAATTGGTAAGAACCAATAGGGTTCTGGATGGCGAACTCGGCCTCAGAGAGTCGAGATGTTCTGCAAGCTGCTCGAGCAGACGAAAAGTCAATTTGACATTTTGCGTGGCGCTGTTGTGATCCATGTAGACACCACCCCAACCGATTTGACAGAAGACTCCGAGGCCATCCACGACCAGGTGATAGTGGATGGCATAGGAATTCAAACCGTGACCCGCATGGCCAAATAGAAGATAGGGCTCGGGAGGCGCATCAAGAAACTCGGATACGTAATCCCTAATCTCGTATATTGAGGGTCCCTCTTCGCGCGTTCCGTAAGTCCATTCCCGAACTTCAACAATTTCGTTGGCAAATTGCTCTGGAATCGGTGGCAGCGGCAAGCCTGCTTCAGTGAACTGATTTCTAGCCTTATTCAGCCCTTCCAACTCTTCCGTCATGTTCTAATCCCATCTGCGTTGATGTTCACACCACCCGGCGCTGATCCACTGGCGACTTTCCGGGTGGAGATCCAGATTGCTGACTTCGCCCAGGCGCTTGTCGAGGGCTTTTTCGGCTGATGCTCGTAGCGTCTTCGCAGTTTCGATATCCGGGCGGACCGGTGGGCCGTCGTTCGCTGGTTCCAGCAACCATTCTGAGACAGCCTCCGGGTTCTTCTCCGAACGGCCGTCCTGGTGGACCGTGACCGCGGCGAACTCCTGGCGGAGGCGCACGCCCTGGTCGTTCTGCCAGCGCAGGAGGGCCGTGAAGAGCGCCCTTCCGGGAAGGCGGGCGATGGATGCAGCCAGGCCGTCGAAGTCATGCGCCCTGGCTTTTTCCAGCAGGTAGCGAAACAGCGGGAACTCGAGATCGAGCATGTGGATGTCGTCACGGCGGGAAGCCAGGTCCCGGTCCAGGGTGACCCGGAATCGCCAGCGATTTTCGTGCAGATGGTCTTTGACGGCGTCCGGTATCCGGATGTCCCAGACTCGGCCGCCATGAGTTCGATCAACGATCTCCACTCCTTCATGCGCGAACATGGCTTCAAGAAAGCTCGCTACATGCTCGTTGGTGATCCGTAGTTCTCCCCGGGTCTCCTCCGGGTCGTAGCCGGTGACGAACTCCATCAACTCGCGCTGGTGGGCCAAGGCTTCCCGCGCCCGCTCGAGGGCCGCTTCAATTTCCTCTTCCGTCCGCTCCACGCCGGATTCGGTGAGCCGCTCGAGAATCTCCTCAACGTCGAGCAGTTCGGTCAACTCGCCGACGATCTCGTCAGCCAGTCGCTCGTGAAATTCGCTTCCCAGAACCGACAGGTCGGCGACGACCTGTTCGATGCGTCGATACATGAGATTGACGATCTCGCTGTCGAGAGTCTGGAGCGACTCGACGTTAAAGACCACGACCGGCTGCTTTTGGCCGTATCGATAAAGACGACCGACCCGCTGGGTAAGCCGCATCGGGTTCCAGGGCAAGTCAAAATTCACCATCAAATGGCACCGACGGTGAAGGTTGATCCCTTCTCCTCCAGCCTCCGTCGAGATCAGAAACTGGGCCGTGTCTTCAAAATCAGCGATCGACGCACCACGCTCCTCGAAGTCCATGCTGCCGTTGATCAGAACCACCGAACCATCGCCGAACCGCTTGCGAAGGGCCCCGGCCAGATAGTCCTGGGTAGCCCGGTACTCCGTGAAGATCAGCACCTTCTCCCGCGGATTCGACTGGAGGATCCGTTCCACGAGGTTTTCCATGAAGCGACTCAGCTTCAGATCGGTGTCGGCGAGGGCCGCCGCCGCCTCGATCAGTTCCCCGAGGAGTGCCAGTTCTCCGTCGAAGAACTCCCGATCCTGGGTCTCGAAGTGCTCTTCCCATTCACCGAAGAAGCGCTCATCCACTCGTTCCGAGGCTGCGTTGAACAACTCGTCCCGCGACTTGAGAAGCCGCTCCCGCCGGCGAACCAGGGCGAGATGGATCGCTGCCACGCTCGAGGCTGCGAGCTTCCGGTACGTGGTCATCACGAAGCCGATCGCGATTCCGGCCCGCCCCAAGGCCTTCCCGGCACGGTAGCCCTTGCGAAGATAGTCCTGGAGCCGGCGGTCGAATGCCTGCGCCTCGGGGCTTGTGGGAACCTCGATGATGTAGGTCTTCTTCCCCTTAAAGATGAAGTTCGCTTCGGCGTCGGTTACGGTCGACTTGTTGTTGCGTATGATCAGATCTCGCAGAATCTCCGGGTTCATCGAAAGCGCCCGGATCTGGCTCTTCCACTCTGGACGGAGCAGCTCGAGGAGGGCCTGAAACTTGTCCTGCATTCCCTGGTGCGGGGTTCCGGTCAAGAGAATCATGGAGTCGGTGCGATCCCGAAGCATCGCGGCAAGCCGAAAACGCTCGGTGGCATCCAACTTCAGGCCGTATTGACGGCGGCTCAAACGATGGGCTTCGTCGAAGATGACCAGGTCCCACGCTCCGGCCTGCATCAGCTTCGCCCGGTCCTGGTCCTGCTTGAGCCGGTCGATCGAACCGATCACGTGGTCAAAGAGCTTCCACTGCCGCGTTTCGTGGACCTCAAAGTCCCGGCCGTAGATCAGGAACTCCTTCATATTGAACTTGTGGAAGAGCTCCTCCTGCCACTGCTTCACCAACCCGGCTGGGGTGACGATCAGGATTCGCCGAAAGGCTCCCCGCTGCTTAAGGGCGGCCAGGAGCATCCCAACCTCGATCGTCTTCCCCAAACCGACGTCATCGGCAATGAGCCAGTTCAGGTTCCCCGATGCGAGGATGTGGTGCACCGAGTGGATCTGGTGGGGCAGTGGATCGATATCGAGACGGGACAGAGCGCCGGTGTTTTCATTCCAGACTTCGATGGCACGGGCGAGACTGCGGAGCCGAAAACGTTCCGCATTCCCGGCGCCGCCCAGCTGACCAAGCGCAAAACGGTGGTAAGGCCCCTTGATTTGGCGCAGGTTCTCGTAGGGGATCCAGAACCGCTGTCCTGAGTCGGGAAACTCAACCAGCACCTGTTCCCTCCCTCCGATCTCCCGGGTCTCCCGGACAACGCCCTCGCCCAGGCTCGGCCGAGTCCGGGACCGGGGCACGTCCTGGACCTCCATGCCCAGCTTGAAACCACATCGGACCTCGGAGCGCAGGACCCAGTCCTGGCCCCGGCTGGGTACCCACTCCACAAGAACTTGCCTTCCCCAGTCGCTGTCGCGAGATCCGAGGACCCGGCCGAACGGTCCGTTTTCAGATCTTCGCACCCAGCAGCCAGTGACAGGATTAAGCATCATGATTCGACGTTCTTCGGTTCAGAATTCGTGGAAGCTACACAATCCCGGCGAGGAGACCACCGCCACAAAGCCGGTCGACTTCTCGACGAACATTCAGATCGTCATCCCGATCCCAGTCCCGCTCCATCATTTCGTATTGCCGATCCGCCAGAACGGAGAAGAGATCCGGCCGCCGGCACGCCCGGGTACAGTGGGTCAGGTAATTCAGAAAAGAAGGAAACTCGCGCTGTAATGCCGGGACCTCCAACCAGTTATCCAGCAGTTCACTGAGCGTGCATCGGATTTCATCCGCATCGGGGTAGGATCCGAAGGCGCGAACCACGTCCAAAGCCGCTGGCCATCCGAGTGTCGGGTAAACCGCCGGTGCGCATCTGGCACTTCCTTCCCGGACGCCGCAGGTATGAAATTCCACGCACTCGGCCCAAAGCTCCCTGACCTGTTCGGCCAGGATCAGCTCGTCCGGCATGAGGTCGTCCGCCATCAGGCGTTCGATCGCCGCCCGAGCCGGGTTGGACCGATGGATCTCGAACAGACCGGCAAGAATGCGAATCCCCGAGCGATCCCATCCATACTTGTTACCGAGCGCCTGGGCCACCTGAAAGGCCCGATCCTGCGCGCTGACCGCCCCACCGGTCTCGACCTGGCCGAGATCCTGGTGGTCTGGTTCCGGATCGAATTCTCCGGCGTCGTGCTGAAACCAGAATTCATCGTCCTCACTCGAGACTGGGGAGGCCTTACCAGTCCCGAATTCCCACTCTTCCTCCAACTCGGTTTCGGATATAGAGTTGGGAAGCTCGACGGCTTCGTCGGAAGCACTTTCCCCGCCGGACCAGGCTGGAGATTCGATCAGAATTTCGTCAACCCGCTCGGGCGGGACTTCAACAGTAGTAATCGTCGAAGGTGGCGAATCGATCAGATCAGATTGCCCCCGTCCTGACTCGAACTCGTCCTGAAAAGAATAAGAGATGCGTCGCGCCTGGAGGGCATCGGAAGCCTGGTCGATCAGGGCCAGGTCATGGTCATGAAGCCCATCGAGGAGGGAAGGTGTCGAATCCAAGGTTTGATTTAGTGGAACCGGGGACGGGGTCGTGTTCACATCTTGCCGAGACGGCAACACTTTGCCGGCCAGCCATGGTCGAATCGGTTTTGTTACCGAGAACAGTTCATCGACCAGATCGGCGATCTCTTCGTCCAAAATCTCGCTAGCCTGAAAACGTCCCTGATTGGTCATCCTCGCTCCTTCCACGTCCCCGTTAGAGCAAGCCCCGTGCCAATTCTAGCCAGCGGGGATGATAAGGCAACCGAAGTTCGTACAACTCCTTGGAAACGCAAGGTTTCACGGGATATTTATACTCGGAGGAATCCGCTTCAAGGTTCGATCGAGGAATCCAGATCGTCCGCTCTAAGAGAGCGTTGACACAAGAAACATTATCTATATAGAACATCTGTTGTGCGGTTACAGGAGTAACGCGACGTCGTCCTCTTCGATTTTCGAAATGTCCCCCGGGACGCCGTTACGATCTCGGTACCGAAGGGACCGGCAGGAAGCACGGGGGGATCCGAGAGGTCCTCCGTGCTGTATTGTCCTGAGCTCCGGCAGCAGTGAATTCATAAATCGCTGACCTCTCGAAGCCGCTCCCAGTAAGCCCGCTCTCTTGGAATCCCAGAATCCAGAAAAGCCTGGATGGAGCGGGTGGCAGAGCCAAATGTCCGGAATCGGCGCGGACGTCCATTTCTGTTATTGAGGATTCTCCTGCCCGCCCTGTAAAGGCCGCTGGTTGGATCGTATTCGCCTCCGAAGATAAGTCCTGCCACAGCTGGCGTGATCTTAAGGGCCCGGTGAAACCTGGCGGAGCGGGACGGATCACCGACCACGACCGTTGCTGCGGAGTTGTCACCGGCCTTGCGCCGCCGCCAATGAGCGTTGTTCGTGATTGACTGAGCGTGTTCGAGCGGCACGTCCTGTGCGGTTCCAGGAAGCAAATGGATCAGCATTTCGACGACAAGGAATCCAATGAAATGGAAGTCGTGACCGCCGGTCCAGGAACTACCGTCATGATCCCAGAGCCGCGCCAAGAACCAGAGTTCGTCCCCAGTTCCGATCCTCCGGAGATTGGCCGCCCGAGAGCTCAAGATATCTCCATACGTGAAGGTCTCAAACTCCGGATCAGCATGTGCTCTGTAGTCTCGAATGCGATCGGGGAGGTAATCGGCGAGCGTGCTTCCTCGCCCCGACTCGGTGGGCAGTTCGCAGTACCGCGGGATCATCCCGCAGTGAGAGAACCGTGCTGGTTCCTTGATCGGGACGAATTCAAACGTTCCGTCGGGAAAAATGGGGCTCCTGAGCCCACGGCGCCCGGCATCAGCAGTATTCACGCCGACATTGGCCACATAAAGCTTCATTGCCAACCTACAGACGGGCGCTCCCGGGCTGGGCCCACGAGGTGTCGTGATCGGGCCATTTGGTCGGAGCTGAATTCACTCCCGGTCGATGCCGGTGGATGAACGCGAGAAAGCGGTGAATAGTGGCAGCCGGAAACCGCGACTTGTGCCCTCTCCCTGCAATCAACACATCCAGGTCATCCGGAATTTCAATCCCGTTTCGCCCAAAGTAAAAGAAGTGTTCTGAAACCAGGACATTCTTTCCATTGAGATCATGGTTGAATTCGCGCCTCTTTGTGAAACGGATTGGGCACCTGCTCGAACCGGCCACGACCAACTGGCCTGTAAATGTTGTCCCCGCAGCGATACACGATGTCTTTACGGTTCAGATTGGGGATCCTCTGCCGAAAGCGAGGATCGGCGAAGTACTCTTCAAATGACAGGGGGCGCTCAGTCACTTCCATCGCATAGACGATTCGGTTGCCACGAGCATGGGAACTGATTCCAACAACCCAGTCACCTTTACCGGCAGTTCTTCGGATACTCGGCTTGCAACAGGCCAGCGTACAGAATCCCCAGAACGGGTTCGGGGCGAATCCGGAATCATGGATGATGATGTACGAGTAGAGTTTCATTGTGCAGTGGCTCCGCTTCAGTCTCTCCCGACGGCTGTCGTTTCGTCCGCAAAGCTGAACGGGGATGAGTCTCGCTGGTAATCGGCCCACCGTGCATTCCAAAGCTGTTGATCCAGGAGGCTCACGTCGGTATTGGCTCCACCCGGTTTTTCATCGAGGCCGTGCTCGATTCGGACACCTCCCAAGTCAGTCAGGACGTACCGGGGGTGGAGTTCAGCCTCAGTCTGCGCATCACTCCAGCGGATGAACTTGATGCTCAACCCTGCAGGAATGATGGGTTCGATTCGGCTTTGGATCTGACTCTGGAAGTAAGCCAAACCGAGTTTGTCCCGCAGATGGTATTCGCAACGCAACAGTTGATGCCCCCGTTCGGTTGCCACGCGGAGGAACTCCCGAAGCGTGTTCTGCCAGCGGCGTTTGCCTGGGTCGAAATAGGGGTCGACGAAGATCACCTCCCGGGAGACTTGGAGCAGGAGCTCGATGGACGCGGCCAGGGCAGATGCGGTTCGAGGCACCCGCTCTTCTCTGGGCGTCGAGAGAGGGGGGAGGTCTCCGGCGAGATTGCAGACCCTGAAAACAAAGCCTCTATCTCGCGGATTCTTTTCGGCCAAAACGGCATGAAATGGGTCCGAGTCGTGGTTTGTCTCAGCGTTACACAACCAGTCCAGGTTCGGATCAAAGGCCCGGGAACGAGAAATCAGGGACTGCCGCTTCATTTGTCTCAGCTTCGCCACCATCCTCGAGCGACCCACGCCCTTTTCGGATGTTTGGTCCAAGACTGCCTTCTCCCACCGCGCCGGCAGTCGACTGATGACGCGGCCGTGGTCGAACCCGAATTTCTCAGTGATGTAGCGAAACCTCTCAAACGACTCGGCCACACATCCCGGCTCGACAGCAAACTCGTGAAGGATCAAAACAATTCTTCCTCCCTCTCCTCGAAGAATCCTCTCGGCCAAGATTCTAGAAACTCCCCCAAGGAGTCAATTTCCAGCTTCTTTGACCGCGTAGAACCGTCCACTCGCTCAAGATAGTAGACGGCAAGGTCTCCGGGAGTCACCGGCGGAATACCTTCCGGCAACGTCCCCTCAGATGTTTCCCGGACACGACGGAGCAGGCGAAGAATGATGTGCTCGCTGTGGGTTTCCAGCAGGAATCTGAGTCCAGCTTTCTTCTTCGCTTGCGTCAAGAACAGATCGCCGAGTTCCACCTGCATTGCCGGGTGCAGATGCAATTCCGGCTGCTCGATCGCAACGATTCCGGAATCACGAGCAACTGACTGAACGATAACTGGCAATACTTGGGAGATGCCTACTCCCACGTCGTCAACCGAAATTGCGAGTCGAGTTTGCTCATCTACGATCTTCACAGCTGCCCTAGTCGGTGACATTTCGATCAGGCGTTTGGTTTGGTGCCACAAAGAGATGAACTGATCGAGATACCCGCCGTCTTCATCCCGATGAAGGAAGTCGTCAGCCAGCTCTCCCCGAGCGAGCAGCTCGTCAATAGGGTGTTCGTCTACCTCCCGGATAATCCTTATTTCTACTCGACAACCCGCCCCGAGCTTCTTTTCCAGCCATGTGTTCACTTCGGCATTGAGATCAGGCGTTTTGCACACCGCAATCCAGGCAGCTTCGCCTGAGATCTGGCTCGCCGCCGATGGATTCCCCGGCAATCGCCAATTACGTCCCGGAATCGTCCTTAGCGGCCCCACATGGGATACATCTTTAAGGATCTGCATCAGCGCTTGTCGGCAGCCGACAAAGAGTTTTGTACTAAATGTGTCCAAGAGTTGATCTTCGCAGACTTCACCATGCGACCTGACAAGTTTCACGTTCACAGCAGTTCGAGGGAGGTTGTTAGGTCCCAGCGAGTTAGTTATCCCGAACAACCGGGAATCATCATCGAGGTCAGGTAGAATGCTGCGGAGCGTGCTCCTCAAGGTCGGATTCTCCGATAAGCCGCCTATGATCGGCTGGCACGACGCAATAAACTTCGAGAGCTTTCTCTTGACCTTCGCCATCCCGCGAAGAGAGAAGAGTGGATGCTCTAAATTCAGATAGTCGAAAAATCCTGCGCTTCCGCTACCTCCAAATTGGAGCCTTCCGATGGCCTGTCCCAGCGCCCCAACGGTATAGGACGAGACGGATCCAAGTGCCGTTGACCGAACGTTGAGCTCTGCGAAGAAAGGTGAGACTCTCGAGAAATCAGGCAGCAGTGGACCTTCGACTTCGGCGAGCGGGAGGCTTTCAGGGCTTCCCGTTCTAGTGCCCTGGGACCGAAGCCTTAGGTAGTCTTCCTGGGGGAGGTCCTGCCCACATGTGTCGAACTCGAGCCGAAGGCTGACTTTCCGCGATTGATCCCGACTGTGCACAATATCAGCAAACTCTTCGCTGTCTTCTGCGGAAGTCGCATCTCGAAGGAGGTATAGCGCATAACTAATGCCTTGAATCACGGTTGACTTGCCGGCTGAGTTGGGGCCGAACAGCAGCGTGATCGGCTTGAACTCGATCGTGACCGGGTCGTCGCCGATGGCTTTGAAGTTTTGGAGGGTCATGGATTTTAGGATCATCTGGACTCCACAAAGGCCTGCACGCCGCAACTCGGGCCAAGTTCACCTGCAAACCTGCGAATTGAGAGTGAAGAGTGGAGGAACTCGACTCCGTTGAAGCCCGATTGCCATTTTTCGAGCCTCGGGGATGCTTCGGCAGCAGTCGCCCCCTGATACCTCTGCTCTTCGAGTATCTTCATCCTGGCGAGAGGGCCGGCCGGATCGACCTGGGCGTACTGTTCCGCGAAAGCTCCCAGGTCCGCCAGTTCGGGCCAGGTGTCCCGCAGGAACTCGAAATTGGTCGATTTCATGATGATCCGACTTTGCACGGCACCGGAAGCATTTGCAACCCTCGTGCCAATCTTGTCTTCTAGCGTTTGACTCCGTATTTCTCGAGCCAGTTCGTGAGCGTCTGATAGTTGGGGAGGCCGATCAGTTTGGCTGCCTCGGTCTTGTTGGCGTGGGACGCTTCCATGGCGCGCTCCAGGTAGTGGCGGGCCACGGAAGCCAGTAATTCCCGGACATCCAGGCCCTCTCCCAAGGCCCGGTCCAGTATGCCAGCACTCCGTGAACGCCGGGACGGAAGGAGCGATTCGGCCACGTCCTCCCGGGAGATCTTCGTCCCTACGGCCCAAATCGCCGATCGACGAAGAGTGTTATAGAGTTCGCGCACATTGCCCGGCCAATTCTGCTCCAGAAGAAGATTTCTTGCGCCGATAGAAAGCTTCTTCTCTGTATAGCCGGGTTCGGTCTGACTTTCCTGGTTGACCTGGTCGATCAGGTGATCGATCAGGAGCCCCAAGTCGCCCGCCCGGCCCCGTAGCGGCGGAAGCTTGAGCACGATTACAGCCAGGCGGTAGAAGAGGTCTTCCCGGAACCGTCCTTCTTCGACCTCTTCGATCAGGGATCGGTTCGTGGCTGCCAGGATCCGGACATCGACCGGGATCGGCGTACTCGATCCGAGTCGCGTTATCTCCTTTTCCTGGAGGACCCGGAGCAGCTTCACTTGCGCGGAAAGGGGCAGGTCTCCGATCTCGTCGAGAAAGAGCGTGCCGCCGTCTGCTTCTTCGAAATGCCCCTTGCGCTGGCGATCGGCTCCAGTGAAGGCTCCTTTTTCGTGGCCGAAGAGCTCCGATTCGATCAGGTTCTCGGGGATGGCACCGCAGTTAACGGCGATGAAGGGCTTGCCTTTCCGCGGGCTGGCGGCATGAATCGCCCGGGCCAAAAGCTCTTTGCCCGTCCCCGACTCCCCTTCGATCAGGACCGGCACCGAACGAACCGCGACCCGCCGGGCGCGGGCAATCACCTTCTTCATTACGGAACTCCGGCAGACAATGTCCTGAAACTCGGGCGCTTCAGGCGCGAGGCCCGCGGTCAATTCCTCGAGCCTTCGGTCAGGCCGGTGAAGGAGCTCGGGGAGAAACTCGGCCGAGATATCGAAGGGCACCGAGGCGATCTGCACACCAGCTTCCCGGGAGGACTGCAGCAGAGTGGCGGCATAGCGGGTCTTGGCCAGGATCACCCAGACGGCAGCCATAGCCGAGGTCCCGGGAGAGATGTGGAAGAAGAGTTCCGGGTTTCGGGTTCCGGTTTTCGCGTTGGCGCCCGGCTGTTTTGCGACGGTAGTTGTGAGAGCGGTCGCGATTGCGGAGACGACCGCTTCATGGATTTCGCCGAAGTGCATCGGGCTGGAGAGCTTCCTGGGATAGAGATGAAGCGTTGTTTCGGTGCGCTTTCCAAGCCACTTAATGTAAGCCTGCGACTCCTTCTCGGGATAGTTGCTCAACAGGTGGACGCCGTCAAACGCATACTTGTCCAAAGCCGGCGCGATGGGTCCCAGCCCTGCCTCTTCGACTCCCTTCGAAGCGTTCAGATCGGTTTGCCCAACCCAGGCGAAGAGCAGCTTCTGCATTCATCGGAGAATACAAGCGTTCTTGTATTCACACAACCTTTTTTCTTGCGGGCGAGTTCTGGCCAGCCGGCTTGGGCGTTCCGGAAGCCCGTGTCCCGATCAGCCGGTTGACGATGGCCGGGCGGAGGAATCCCGAAACGCAAGGGTCTTCACGTCCGCTTCAAAGAAGACATCCAGTCACATTCGCTCATTTTCAGCACGCCCGTGATAATTGGCATCGCGATTGCGCTAGAGGAACGCGGTCGTGCGTTTCCCACCCAGAGTACCGATGAGGTCTTGCGGGGGAAAGGCTGCGAAGGAGGATGAGATGGCCGAAGGGATCAAGTGTCCGAAATGTGGGCATCAGTTTGAACTATCCGAGATGTTCACCAACCAGATCCGTGCCGGGCTTCGCGATGAGTTGGAAGTGGAGGTCAAGGCGCGGGAAGACGCGGCCCGCAAACTCCAGGAAACCTAGAGAAGAGAAGCAGACAGCTTGAAAACCAGCAGCAGACCATCGATGAGATGGTTCGCCGGAAACTGAAGCAGAGCGAGACGGCTCTGCTGGATAAGGCCCGCAAGGAGGCGTCGGAACAGCTGGCGCTCGAACTGGCGGATCGCGAGAAAGAGATTGCCGAGAAAGACGTTCAGCTTTCCAAATTCCGGAAGGCTGAACTCCAACTCCGCGAGGAAAAGCGAAGAGTCGAGGCGAAGCGAAGAGAACTCCAGCTTGAGGTGGCCCGGAAGATCGACGAGGAAAGGAAGAAGGTCCTCGAAGTGAGGCGGCACTGAAGTTCGAGGAGAGCTCACCGCCTGAAAGACCTTGAGAAGGACAAAGTCATCCAGGATCTGCGGAAAGCGCTCGACGAAATGAAACGGAAGGCAGAACAGGGTTCGATGCAGACCCAGGGCGAAGTGCTGGAGCTGGATCTGGAGCGTTCCCTTGCTGAAGCATTTCCGCAGGATGAGATTCGAACCGGTTCCCAAGGGGATTCGAGGCGCAGACATCATCCAGAAGGTCCGAAACAGCTCCGGCCGGCCGTGCGGAGTCATCCTGTGGGAAAGCAAGTCGACCAAGAACTGGAGCGACGGCTGGATCGCTAAGCTCAAGGACGACCAGCGCGAGTTGGGGGCGGAGCTGGCGGTCATCGTGTCTCAGGCATTGCCGAAGGATTTCGACGGTTTCGCGACTGATCGAAGGGGTCTGGGTCTGCCCGCTCAGGCTGGCCTTCGCAGTCGCTGCGATCCTGCGGCACGAGTTGATGGAGGTCCATTTCGCAAAGTCGGCCCAGGTGGGCAAAAACGAGAAGATGGAAGCGATCTACCAGTATCTTTCCGGGGTCGAGTTCCGCCAGCGGGTCTCGGGGATCGTCGAGAACTTCACCGCCATGCACAGCCAGCTCATCAAGGAGAAGCGGGCCATGCAGCGAATCTGGAAGGAGCGGGAGAAGCAGATTGAACGGATCGCCGTCAACACGGCATCAGTCTACGGCGACATCCGGGGGATCGTCGGCGCCTCGCTCCCCGAGATCCAGGCACTCGAGCTTGAGGTCGTCGCCCCGGCCGGGCACCTTCCGGAGGCGAGTGAATCAGGGGAGGATGAAGATGAGTAGGTCCGATCCGAACGCAGTGTCGAATCCAATTACGGCGTCGATGCTCTATGAACCTAATCCAGTGCCCGCCCCGGGTTCTTCCTCGCTGGGGCTGCGGTGTTAGATCGGCGCCAGAGCGCAATTCGGCCCAGCGCTGTTCAATCTCGTCGAGATTTCTGATTCCCCAAGACGGGTGATAACAGTAGGCGACTCGCGAGCGCCAGGGTTCGTCGAGAAGGTCGACCAGGCCCCGTTCCGCCTCCCGTCCCAACGCGAGGATCATTCGCGGCCGGTAGACTTCCACCTCCCGTTTCAGCCAGCGATCGACACAAGTCCTGACCGTCGAAGCCGGGATGCGCCCCTGCTCGTCGATGCCCTCGCATTTGGCCAACTCTGTAATGGCGGTCGATTTCTCCAGTGTCTGCCAGTCTCCCGGTGGGAGCAGCCGGGCCAGAATCCTTCGCAGCGTCCGGTGAAAACCGGCCTGTTGGCGTCTGAGCAGTTGATCGGCGAAGTCGATCACATGGGCGCGCAGTGCTTCCGGACTGTCCTTTCAATCGAGCGGCTTCCCGGCTCTCAGGGGACTCCGGCGCCGCATTTCCCGGGTTCTTGCCGACAACCAGGATCTGAAGAGGGATTTCCATCCGGTCGGAATACCAGAAACCGCGGGGTGTCAGGCCCAGATTTGCCTCATTAACGATCCCAATACATGGAGCACTGCAACAGACGCAGCCCCGGTAGAGCTCAGCCAGCTTTGTGCTCATGTTTCCTTTTCACCTTTCCAAAATCTGAAGACTACCGATTCTCAAACACATCAATTCAGTTGTTCAGTCCCCGCCGAGCTTCTCCAGGACCCGGGTGGTAGTCGCGACCTGTTCCACCCAGCGGCTGATCTCACCTGGCAACGGGGAGAGCTCGTAAGGGTGATGGTGGCAGGCGCCGCTGAGAGCCCACCAGGCGTGGCTGGCCTGTTCGGCCGCCTCTTCTTCTCCCAAGTACTCCTGCAGGCAGAGGAGCTGCGCTCGCATTGACGTTTCGGCGACATCGGGAAAACCCCGCCGGACCCAGTAGATCCCAAGGGCGAGTTCGAGGGCCTGGCGCGCCAGCAGGGCCGAGATCCGAACGGCCGAGCCGCCTCCCTCGGCGCAGATCCGCCGCGCCTGTCCGACGAGCTCGTGCGTCTCGGAAAAGCTCACAAGGCCCTCCGGATCTTTTCCGCGAGCTTTCCGGTGTCCGCGACGATCCGGTCCAGCTCGATCTCGGAGAGCTCGTGGCTGCCGCGGTTGCAGTGATTGAAGCATTCCACCGCCCAGGGGCCGATGTTGCGGAGCCGGTGATGGACCTCGCCCGCTTGCTCCAGGTCGTCACAGAAAGCCAGGGCTGCCCGCTCCGTCAGGCGGTGACACGATTCGAGCAGGCTCTCCACCTGGATCGAAGTCTCCCCGCGGGCGAGGCGACGACGGCGGACGGCCTCGTCGCAGGCTGCCTCCAGGGCGTGACGGCACAACCCGGGCACGGCGCGCCGCTTCACCTTGACCGGAAGATCGGAGGTGCAGATCAGCGCCCGGGCGTCATCGAGGTAACGCGCGATCGGGTCTTGAACCGAATCGAGGTGGACCCGGGAGTCTGCGGCCCGCGTCACCTGGAGAATCGTCGCGGGAATCTGCAGGCGCCGGACCGACTCGGCCAGGCGGGCGTCGTGCGTGAAGACCAGGACCTGGCGGTCCCGGGAGCAGAGCTCGAGTACCCGCGCCAGTCCGTCCACGCGGGAGGGGTCCATCGACTGGACCGGGTCGTCGATGACAACGAACCGGAACGGGCTCTCCGGGCGGCGCGCCCGCGGGAAGAAAAGGCTCAAGGCCAGGCTGTGGAGTTCTCCCTGGCTCATGACGCCGAGGGCGACGCCGGGCCGACCGTCCACGGTCACGTCGAGTTCGACCTTGCCGTGGTTGCCGGTCCCGTTGAGGACGATCTCCCGCAAATCGACGTTGCTCTGCTGCCGGAGCATCTTCCAGACCTCGCCGGCTTCCTCGGCGATCGGCCGAAACCGCTCCTCCTGGAGGATTCCGGCCGCATCTCGAATCCAGTCTTCGGCCGACCGCAGTTGGGCAATCGACTCTCGGACCGACTCGGCCCTTCGTCCCGCCTCGAGCCAACTGGTGAGATCCCGGGCCAGAGGCAGCCACTCCGCCCGGAGACGGTCCAGCTCGCGGCGGGCCGCTTCCCGCAACAGCTCGGCCGCCTCCTCGAGGGCCGCTCCGGACCGCTCCAGGTGGTCGGCAAGGGCCGCCGGATCCGTGATCGAGTCCTTGGACGCCCAATGTTCCATGGCCTGTTCGAACGCCCCGGCCGGGATACCTTCGCCCTCGCCCTGGCGGGCCAGGGGAAACGACGAAGGCAGGGCGATCACGCGCTCACGGGCCTTTTCCATCCGCTTTCGGCCGGACTCGAGTTGCGCCGCCCGTCGGCGAAGGGCGTCCCGCTCCTCGACGGCGCGCGCTTGCCATGAGTCGTCGAGGACTCCCTCACGGCAGACCGGACAGGGCTGGTCTCCGTGATTGGCGTGGAATCGGATGGCGCCATCGAGCAGTCCCGCAACGGCCAGGTCCCGCTCCACCGGGGTGCCGACGGCCGATTCCAGTTCCGCAGCCGCCGACCGGAGTTCCGCTGAAATGGAGGCGATCTCCTCGCCGCCCGGCACTTCGAAGCTGCTCAGCCTGCGGAGCCTGGAGACCACTTCTGCGGCCCCGTCCTCGTCTCCGAGAATCACGGCGGAGACCGGTTCGAGTTCCCAGGGTTCCCGGGCCAGGGCAGTCGCGCAGACTTGAGCCCGTTCGTCGGACGCCTCCCGCAATCGGCCGAGCAGGGGAGCCAGTTGCTCCTGGGCTGAGCGCAGGACCTTCTGGGCGACCAGGCGGCGCTGCCGCAGGCGCTCCCGCGCTTCTTCGACTTCTTCGAGTCCCAGCCCGGCGCTGAGGGCGCGGTAAGGTCCACCGGCCGGGCGGTCAACATGCCGCCGAGTTCGTTGTAAGACAGGAACGGGCGGAAATCGGCCAGGGCCCGCTGCCAGTCCGGATCGTCGAACGTGCGGCACTCGCCGCCGGGCAGTTCGATCCAGCTCTCTCCATCGTCAAGCCTGCGGTCCTCGGTCCAGGCCCGAGTGATCGTCAGAGGGGCGGAGGCCCCCTCGACCAGAAATGACGCACTGATTCGTGCCGGCCCTCGTGGTGGAGGTTGCGCCATCCCTCTTGCCAGATCGTAGGACGGTTCGCCCAGCGCTGGTTGGCCCCGGTCAGGAGCATCTCGAGGGCCTCGGCGAAGCTCGACTTCCCCGAGCCGTTCCGCCCAACCACGAGCGTCAAACCCGCCCCGACCGCCGGCTGAAGCGTCGCCTCAGGCCCGATCCCCCGAAACCCTTCGACCAGGATCTCTTTGAGGAAGACACCGGGTATCGCCTTCCCGCTCACGGTCCTTCGGTCAGCCGATGGTGATAACGCCGTTCCCGACAGCAGTCCGTGCAGTTCCGCATCCCCCTCGCAGGCCGCCAGAACCAGAGCTTCGGTACTCGGCCCGAGGTCGTCCGCTTCGAGCCGCTCCAAAATAACCTGCAGTAACCCGTCGTTCATTGAGTTCCTCTCTGTAAAAGGGCGCAAAATCCCCCGAACGAGTGTAGGCCAACCGCCCCCGCTTGTCTCGTGATCAAAGCCACTATCTGGAGGTCGCCTCGCACACTTCCAGACTCACAAACATAGAGCCGGGGGTACGCGGCGCGCCCCGGACCCAGCGAGACACGTTGCCGGATCTGGCTTCTCCAGCGAAATCGTGCCAATTGTCAACCCAGGAATCTGACACGGCCTTGAATCTCGATTGCTGCGCCTGCAGACTCGAGGGGCGCTCCAAGTTCGGCGCCGAGCCCACAGCCGCAGGCCCGTTGAGCCCGGCGTCCATCTGACTCCCGATAAGGCGCCTAACAACAGGTTTCGGAACAATCAGAATCGATCAGTGAGGCTCCCAGGCGGCATGCGCAGTAAATCAATCCTCCCAGACGAGCCTGTTAGAGATCTAGTTCAAGGATCACTGGGCAGTGATCGCTGAATTGCCAGGGATCCGGGTCGCCGCTGTCCAGTGCTGAGCAGGATGTCACCACTTTACTCAGTGATTCACTGACGAAGATGTAGTCTGCCTGCCACGGCAGGCTACTGCGGTTGTGGCGGTGCGTCTGGACGTGCAGACAGGGCGAGTCTTCGCATGGGCAGCCGACCAGCGGCGGGCGGGCGGGTCGCTGGAGGGCAAGACAATCAATTAGGCCCAGGGAGGCGATGCGATCAAGGAGGTTTTGGTGGCGCCTTCCATGTGGCCTGGCCATCTGGGTCGTAATGTTCAAGTCACCGCCGAGAATGACGCGCTTGCCCAACCGGGAGTCGAACAGAGGCGTCAGATCGGAAAGCTGCTTATGGACGGTCGTCAGCGTGTAGTTATTGGAGAAGACGCCATAGAAGCTGATGAGGGTGATGCCATTGACCTGTGCGATTGCCAGACTGCCTGGAAAAGTTTCGTGGAGATTGGCCGGGGTCTTGTTGTAACGAGACTTGACCTCCACCAATGGTTCGACCATTCCTCCGTAGGAGATGAGTGCCGAGCCCCAGCGAGCATTCCTGTCAATTCCCGGGGGATGGTAAACAACTCGACTTGAGTCATACCCACTTTCCGGTACGGTTTCCTGCAGGAGCGCAACGTCTGGCTCGAGGCTCTCCAGGAAGCGCCACGCGGCCAAGCGTTGGGCCGGTTTTCGCTGCCAGTAGTTCATGTTCCAGCTGACGATTCGCATACGAAGCCGCCTACTGATCTGCTCTCTGAGGCTCAACGTCGCTTTCAGACCGGCGATGGTAGTCGCCTTGAATGCGGGTCGGCCTCAGTAGTGCATATTTCATTGAAGTTCGCCCACATCAACTCCGCGATCGATAGATCATTGGACCTTCCTCATCAGCCACCGCAAAAGTCCGTGGTCAACCACCATCTCTGCAAGGCGATGCGGCAGAACCAGTTCAATGTTGTCGAGGTCGTCCGGCGGTGCGAGGGTGCCAAAAACCGTGTGTACGACGAAATACAGTTTCCGGTAACCACGTTTGGGGAAATTGAGGCAGTATTCGGAAAATTCTGCCTGTGTTGCGCGCGACTTGACTTGAACCAGGTAAGTGTCGCCCGTGATCGGATCTTCCAGAATGAGATCGGAATACTTCATGGTTTTGCCACAGATCGTCCTTCTCCACCCGACGCACGGAAGACCAGGTCGACCAGGACTTCAAAATCCTTCCAGTGCAGCTGCCGGATCCCTTCAACGACCTTTTGGGCGAGATCTTCACGGGAGCTCTGAATCGCTTTGAGAACCTCGCTCGGTTGATGGTTGAGGAGACGGCGAAGTTCCTCGACTTCCCGGACTCGACATGCTGTTCCACGGAACCCCTGAATCTGCGCGAGTCTACCTGGAAGTTGCTCGATGAGCAGAAGATTGCCCTTTATATCCGTGTCTGACCAGACCCCCTTCAGAATGCGATACTTCGATACCTCATCCTGCTCGATCATCGATTCAGCCAGCCGACACCACCACAGCCTGGAACCGTGAAAGGTGATCCAGACATCGCTGGGCGTGCTGCCGACAATCATCCGCAAAGCGTTGAAATCGCGTGTACTGGAAGACTATTTGGAATTTCACTCTCGATCTGTTTTCTGATCTCATCGCAGTTGCCGGAATTGATGTCTCCAATCGTCTGCCCAGGCCATCCAATCCGCAACTTGTTCTCTTCAATGCTGGAGCGTTCCCATTCGCCACTCCGACCAAGCTTGATGTAGTAGGCGTTCTCAAACGTGATCGCGTCCATCGGATAGGTCCCCGGATAAAGCTAGCAAGAACCAAGAGTTACCCAATTCCGTTCTAGTTAAACTCAATTCAAATGCATGAGCCTGCTGGAGTGTTGCACGACCTCCGCGCCTTCACCAACCGCCGGAATCAAGGGTATTTC
>CAVZRV010000005.1:0-6359 GCA_963777605.1 uncultured Acidobacteriota bacterium | reverse complement strand
GCGGCGACGTCAAAGAGTTGCCAGTCACCGCTCCTCGCGGACCAACCTCCATCGGTCAGTCTGAACTCCCCAATCCCCAATCTCAACCGGCAGCACGACCGGTTCCGTATCCTTGTCGGCCCACGATTTGATCTCATTGAGTTCCGCCTCGGAGATCTGTTTGGTCCATTCCGGAGGAGGGAACTGCCTGATCCCGGCATACCGGCGGTGTGATTCAAATTCGTGCTGCCTTACTGGGTCCACCCTGGGGTCCCCAGTTGCTTGCAGGTAATCCATTAGGTCTTCGTGAGGCGTTTCCGTACCGACGCCAGGTCCGGCACTTCGATGAGATTCTTCAAGCAGCCCGGATCCCTCCTGATGTCGAACAATTCGAATTCAGGGCGTTTATCCAGGCATTGGGCGAAGCATTTCGGTATCGGAGTGAGTCCCGTTATCTTCAGCTAGATAGAGCATGCTCAGATTGTGCTCTGACGTCCAGTCCACATCCGTAAATCCCGGTGCTTCCTGGCCGTCAACGATTTGAACCGGTGCACCCGCCGGCCACCGTTCCGGACGACAATTCCAGATCAGCAGGTGATCCTGCGTCCGGATGGCCCGGAGCTGGGTAGGAGAGATTGTAATAGCGGGAGGAAGAGTGTCGCTCCCGTCCTGAAAAAACCGCAGTTCGCGCTAAGTCTACTTGGCCTTGCTGGTTTGATCGCAGGATGTCGAGAAAGCTTTTGCCGGCAAGTCTTGTGGTGTCGGGCAGTTGGAGTTCGGTCGCTTCGGCAATGGTCGGCAATATGTCGACGAAGCTGATCAAGTCATCGACGACGCGACCGGGAACGGCCCCGGCATCCCAACGTACGGCAAGCGGAACATGGATTCCGTATTCTCTGCAGTTCGCTTTGGCGGCAGGGAACGCCATGCCGTTATCGGAGGTGACGATGATGATCGTGTTCTCCAGTTCGCCAATCGATTTCAGCTTATCGATCATCCTCCCAAGATGCCGATCAAACCATTCGATTTCGTTGGCGTAATCAAGGAGATCGGTTCTGACCGGCGCAGCGTCCGGAAGAAAGGATGGCACGACCGCCTGCTGAGGTCTCTTTTCCGGCAGCCTCTCCCGCTCCCTGCTGGAACCATCGATGGGGTTCGTGGGCGCCGTACCAGAAATAGAAGGGCTTTCCCTCCAGGCCGACTCTCGAGAAAATGTTCGAAATTCGCCGCGTAGTCGATGTCGCTGATGTAGTCGAACGGCGGATCGATTTGGCGAAGGTTGATATTCCTCTCCTGCCGGATCGGTCTCCCTGCCGCCCAGCGCCCAGAAGAACGGCCCCACTCCTTTTCCGGTAAAACCGGTGTGGTATCCGTTTTCCTGTAATCGATCGGCCAGGGTTTTGTATTGTTCGGGCCAGAGGCTCTGGTGGTTGCCTGCCCTTCCGTTCTGCCAGGGGTACCGGCCCAGTGCCAAGGCTCCCCGCGAGGGGGCGCACCCCGGCGATGGGGCGATTGCGTTGGAAAAAAGGACACCCTCACGGGCAACTCTGTCAAACGCAGGAGTCTTGACGAAGGGACTGCCGTACGCGCCAGCATGAGCCCACGACTGATCGTCGCTGATGGCGATGAGAATATTGGGCGGCTTCTTTACGTTTGCCGATTGATCAGACGTACAGGAGGACAAAGCAAAACAAAGCAGACAAATCAGGAGAAGTAATCTCTTCATTCTTGACGCTCGCCACCGAGGAGTTCGGAAGGGGCCTCGTACAGCTGGTAATTTTCCTCGCTGTTGCGGTCGAGTTCGAATCCGGCGGCTCGGGTCTGCGGATTCTCATCGTCGAAGATGGCATTGACCATTCGAGCGTTCATCAGAAGACCGCGGACTTCGGAGATGTAACCACGGTAGGTGGCTTGCCCGTTTAAGAGGAACTGGTTCTGGCTTATGGCTACGGAGGTCATGGGCGAGAACTGCTGCGACGGGGAGGAAGCGGCGATCATAAGCGCGGAGGCCAGGGTGACAAGCGTGGCGATCGGAAAACAGGTCTTGGCAAACACGGCTCTCTTCTCTTATAGCAGGGGGAATTTGTCAACATCTTTTGCTGCGGCGGATTTGATCGTTCTCATGCTGATTGATGCCCATCTCGGGAACGGTGACACGCACCAATCTTGGTCGTAAGTCTTGTTCATTAAGAGTTTTTTTGCATCTCTGGTACTTTTTTCAAGTTTGGTAATGTGCTGACGGAGAAATATCGACATCCATTGCCCGAAGGGGCGGTCTCACGGTTCCGTCCTCGGATGGGGAGCCGCGTATATGACCTCGGGTCCGACCGGTCGGGGTTTGTCCCCAACCTCCGTTTAAACCTTGTAGTATCCATGCCGTCGTGACCCACCGAGTCATATCTCGGAGACAGTCATCCTCGCAATGCAGGGAGAAAAGGGTGTGAATTCTGGTATCCTCGCAATCTATAGAATCCCGCGAAAACAGAGAGTCCATTGCTTCATAGGCAAAGACGACACTTGAGTTTAGCTTGCCTGTTGTTACTTCTCGGAGAGGAAGCTTTGGCCGAATTCGAAGAGTTCATCGGGCTATTTCCGGACGATCCGAAGATCTTCAGTCTCCAGATCGTCATCGCTTACATCCAGCCGGATTTTGGCAGGGAGTGATTCGAAGCCGAGTCCGTGGCGAGAAGATTGGCACGACGAGTTGCCTTGGACCGACCGGCTGTAGTGGTTGTTCTGGATATGCGAAGTGCACTCATTTTCAGTTTCGTGGCCAATCTGGCCCTAACGTTGGTAGTGTCTCTCCTCTCCCCAAGCCCGATGGCCATCCACTTCGGGGCGGGAGGCGAGCCCAACGGTTGGGCCCCGTCCTACGTCAACGCCCTGCTAATGACGGCTCTCGAGTTACTGATTTTCGGATCCTTCTACTTTCTTCCCTGCCTGATTCTCAAGGTCCCCGCCCGATGGATCAGCTTGCCAAACAGAAAGTATTGGTTGAGAAGCGAGAATAGAGCCCTGATGTCACGGATGCTGACTAAATTCCTGTATCAGTTCGGAGCGGTTACGTTTTTATTCATGTTTCTAGTCGGAGTTCTCGTACTGGAGGCAAATCTCTCGACGCCGGTCCGATTCCGGGAGGACCTCTTCTGGTGGCCCTTTGGGCTCTATGTGGGCTATACGCTCTACTGGACCGTCAAGCTGGTTCTCGCTTTTCGCAAACCTGCAGCGGACACTTCGTCCAGAGAGACCTCACCGTAGAAGATTCCTCTCTTCCATTGGCCTTGAAAAAGAACCGTGGGATGGACAGGAGGTCTCTGTTTCACGTGCAGCCGCAACCCTGAAACTTCCACTTCGGTCTTGCGGTCCATCTAATGGGATTGAGCCTTTACTGTTAACGTCCTTTTCCTACTTCCGTAGCCACAGCCAATGATATCTAGGTTGCCAAGGTAACCAATGGCAGGTAGCCGAATCCGCCAAGCTTCACGTCTACAGGGTGACGTTTCTGGCGCAATAGCTTCGGTGGCAGTCGATGAGGTGAAGGTCTCCGGGAAAACCTGGATATGGTGCCAAAGCGGTCGACTCTGGAGATATGACGATAATCAATTAATCGGCAGCCCAGGCGGCTCTCGAAGACGCGCGGGTGTCGTATTTGATGATCAAACAGGAGCAGTCACAGGAAAAGTTGGCGTTGAAGGAGTCCCTTGGTTTTCGCCCTGAAAGGGCTGATTCAGAAAACTTTATGGCCCGCCGATGGATTGCTTCGCCAAGCACGTGTTCGGCAGTCAGTTGTATTGCGCCGTCTTCTTCTAGTTCATTCGGGGTCCGTCCCCAAAAGGCTGCCAACGGCATGTATGCGTGTGAGTTGCTGCCACAAGAATCCGATTGGCTGGGATTCCCGTTCTGGCCGAGGCTTCGTCACGTGCTCTATCGGTGACGACGCGGGTTGAGCAGGAAATACCGGCAGTCTTGTCGCGGACATTTGAAGCAGGAGCGCAGCCAAGCAGCTTTTCCAGTGTGCCAGCAAGCCAACCGTTTCCTGCAGAACCGGTACCGTGGTGCCGATCAAAGCGGGACCTGACAGGGGACTCTCTCTACTCCGACAACCCCAGATGTTGCAGGGATTACAGGCGCTTCAGTCCACTGTCGTCCAGTCCAGTGCTGAAAGGATGCCAGGGAAACGGCCGAGAATCCGAGTGTGGATGAAAACTTGAAGAGTGGGTTCTGTACCTACAATATGTTAGTTGATGGGCAGATAAGTCGTCGGTTCTTGGAAGGCAGTCGAAACAGAGGTTTGTATCCCGGAATGTCGGTGGCAGCGGTGCTGAGGAGGAGGGGTCGTGAAATTGCCGGATTCTTATCATAACTGGTTGAGCTATATTGGGTCGGCGATAGCCGCCCTTGCTTTTGCCGTTTTCAGCTTTCTCTTCATCTTTCACACTCTCTCTGGACCGAACCAAGTCCCATATGCCGGGCTGGTGATCTTCATCCTGGTTCCTGCGTTCATCCTTTTCGGCTTGGCCTTGATTCCAGTTGGAATGTTCTTTGAATGGCTTCACTGGCGCCGAACGGGACGTCGATCTATCCCCAAGTTCCCGACTATCGACCTGAATGATTCGGGTCACCGAAATGCAACCTTTGTATTTCTGGTTGGGTCCGCAATCCTGCTGTTCTTTTCCAGCTACGGTGGCTATCGCGCCTACCAGTACACGGACTCGGTCGCCTTCTGTGGCCAGGTTTGCCACAGCGTGATGAAGCCTGAGTTCACTTCGCATCAGGACTCGCCTCACGCTCGAGTCAAATGCGTGGGATGCCATGTGGGGCCGGGCGCCACCTGGTATGTGCGGTCAAAACTTTCCGGTCTTTATCAGGTTTATGCCACTCTACTCAACAAGTATCCACGGCCGATTCCGGGCACCATTACCGACCTGCGCCCGGCACGAGAGGTTTGCGAGCAGTGTCACTGGCCGAAGGCGTTTTGGGGCGAGAAGGAACAGAGAGAGTCGTTCTTCTTATCCGACGACTCAAACACGCAATGGAATGTGAGTCTTCTCCTGAAAATTGGTGGACAGACTCCCGAGGAGGCTACCGCAAAAGGTATCCATTGGCACGTCGCGTCGGACGTGCGTATCGAGTACCTCGCGACGGATCAGGACCGGCAGACGATCCCCTGGGTGAAAGTGACCTATCTAAACTCCGGAAAGTCGGTTGAGTATCAGTCAGGTGATTCTCCATTGACACCCAGTCAAAGGGCCAAGGGCGAGAGGCGTACCATGGATTGTCTCGATTGTCATAACCGCCCGAGTCATCGATATCGGTCTCCCGTTGATGCGGTTAACCTCGCCCTGGCGTCTGGAAGGATTAGTCCCAAGCTCCCCTATATCAAGGATGCCGGTGTGCAGGTTCTTTCGAAGAATTACTCGAGCAGCAACGCTGCCCTACAAGGCATTGAAAAAGGCATACACGACTATTATCAGAAGAATTCGCCGGATTTGCTTTCGAACGGCGGCAAACGGATCTCCAATGCCGTTGCAGCACTACAGCAGATCTACGGAGAGAATTTCTTTCCGTCAATGAAAGCTCGATGGACCGCCTATCCTGACAACGAAGGCCACTGGATCTTTCCCGGTTGCATGCGCTGTCACGATGGGCAGCACAAGTCTCAGGACGGAGATGTCATACCACACGATTGCCGAACCTGTCACATCATCATGACGCAGGGCAAGCCGGGAGAAGAAGAATATATGAAGGACGACAAGGGGCTCGAATTCAAGCATCCTGCTCCAATTGGGGGGATGTGGAAACAATCTCCCTGTACAGAATGCCATTCCGGCGGTGACTGATCCGAAGAGCGAGGGATGCCGGATCTGGTCCTGTTCGTCGAACTGCAAGTTCGGGTGAACCAATAGGGACGGACCCTGAAAGTTGGGCCAATGACTGGGGACGGACCCCGACGACACCGAATCTCGTCTACCATGAGGGCTCGTTCTTGCGTGCCGGATGCCTCGAGAGTGTGTGTTGAAGTGATTCTCCGGCAAATCCCAATTCAGAAAACAACAAGGACTTCTGACCTGTTTCTCAAGCATTGCCGACTTCTCGCCGATTAGAAGCTAGTGTCCCGAGTCATAAATTGGCATGCACCTGCGAAGGGGCTTGCGAGTGGAGTTCGCGAAGCGAGGAGGAGTCGATGCCGTAGCATCATCGACGACGAGCGACAAAGAGATCGGCCGCAATCCCCTCCGCCCTTTGGGTTGCGGCGGGACGGGCCCCATCTCTTCGTTGCGCCTCCTCGGCGATGCTCGCGTCGACTGCGTCGGCGACGCCTTGATCTGGAACCCGTCGCGCTCGCAACAGGTGCGTGCCAATTTATGACTCAGGACACC
>CAVZRV010000004.1:0-13822 GCA_963777605.1 uncultured Acidobacteriota bacterium | reverse complement strand
TGTTGCAGATGTACCTGAGCCTGAGCGTGAGCCGTCTGCCACGGTGCCGACCGATCTCGGCGGCAGCGAGACCATCATGATCGTGGAGGACGAGAAACAGGTTCGGCAACTCGCGGCCGTGATCCTCAACCGCCGTGGTTACTCGGTGCTGGAGGCTGAAGACGGCGCCGAGTGCCTCGATGTTCTCGCTCGCCACGAGGGGCGTTTGGACCTTCTACTCACGGACGTCGTGCTGCCGGGCCTGAGCGGAACCGAGATCTATAGGGAAGTCTTTCGGCAATATCCCGAGATCCGGGTGCTCTACATGTCCGGGTACACGCAGGATCGGGTCTCGAAGCGGGGAATCCTCGACGACGGACTTGCGTTCATTCAGAAGCCCTTTTCAACTCAGGCACTGGCGAAGAAGGTGAGGCAGGTGCTTGATGAAGCTTAGGCTGCTCACGCCGGGGAAGGAGTCGCCGAACATTCTGCGGGACACGAGCAGGAACACCGCCATCACCCTTCACGCCCTCGGATGACTCGGGAATCGATCACGAGCGCCGGGCGGGCAAACGGTTGTGGTGCGATGGGACGAACGTGAGGAACAGTCGGCGGAGTTTCGGGCGGAAGGCGGGCCTAATGATGAATAGATCGTATTGGAATGCCTTCGAAATATATAGAGCCGTTGATTGGCGACATCCGGCTTCAACTGAGCCTGGTTGACGGAACGGAACTGCCCCCCGCCCATGGCATCATGGGAGGTGTCCGACTGAGTGATTGACAAGCTGATCGGAGGTTTCGACCGTCAATCAAGATCCCGGCTCAGCCGGAATATGTTACAAGGAAGCTGATCAGCGGACCGGCCCTTCCGAACGGCTTCCCGGATGTGGCAGTCTGTCGGAAGGGAAGGATTCATGAGCCGTCGGCTTCTGCGATTGGTGTTTCTGTTGGGTGTGTCTTCCTTCTGGGGATGTTCCTCGACTCCTGAACCTGTCCCGCGGGCCGTCGAACCCGATGTCAACCCCGGACTATTTTCTCCTGCACTGATGAAGGCGGAGGCGCCCGCGGAGTTCTCTGTCCTCGTCGAGACGACGAAGGGCGCTTTTACCGTCCGCTGCAACCGGGAGTGGGCTCCCTACGGTGTAGACCGCTTCTACAACCTGGTCAAGGCTGGTTACTTTGAGGATGTCGCGTTTTACCGGGCCATCGAGAGTTACATTGTCCAGTTCGGAACGCACGGGAACCCCGAGGTTACTCAAATTTGGGCTGAGGCCAAAATCCGAGATGACGAGCCCCAGCTTTCGAACGATCGTGGCACCATGTCTTTCGCCCAGGAAGCCCCGAATTCGCGCACGACACAGCTGTTCATCAACCTTGGCGACAACGCCGCCGACTTAGACAGCTTCGGGCTCGCTCCGATTTGCCGAGTTGTCGAAGGGATGGAAACTCTTGACTCGATATATACCGGATACGGGGAACTGCAGCCCAAGGGGGATGGTCCGAAGCCCAATCTGCTTCAGCGCCTCGGTAACAAGTACTTGCGCCGGGAGTTTCCGGAGATGGATTACATCAAAGACTGCAAGCTGATCAACTGAGCCCGCGTTCGGGCCGAGACAAAAAGGGGCGAGTTCGCCCGCCCCTTTCGGCGACAGCAACCAGACGCGGAGTCTATTTCTTTGCGCTCTCCATGGACGGACTCCAGACTTCCCAGACCTTTCCAACCAAATCCGGGCCCGGTTTGAGCGTAATGTCGCCCGGTTCCCACCCGGCCGGAGTTGCCTCGGCTCCCTTGGTGGCCCGAACATGTTGAAATGCCTGGATTTGGCGAACAGTCTCTGCAAGCCGGCGACCGACCGGCGGGGTCAGAACTTCCATGGCCTGGACAACTCCATCCGGATCGATGATAAACCGTCCGCGAAGCTCGATTCCCTGGTTCTCATCGAAGACTCCGTAGGCCTTTCCCACGTTGCCCGCCTGGTCTGATGCCATTGCGAAGGGAACGCCTCCGTCAACCATCTTCACCAGTTCGTGGTCGTTCCACATCTTGTGTACAAAATGACTGTCCACGCTGACCGAGATAACCTCGACACCCATTCCCTGCAGCACGTCGTATTTGTCGGCGACCGCCGACACTTCGGTCGCTCAGACGAAGGTGAAGTCACCGGGATAGAAGCAGAGCAGAACCCACTTCCCCAAGTGATCGGAAAGTTTCACATTGGTAAATCCGCCCTTGTAGAAAGCCGGGGCGGCAAAGTCGGGGGCATTTTGCCCAACACGGACGGCCATGATTTCCTCCTTA
The DNA here is from genome assembly GCA_963777605.1 of uncultured Acidobacteriota bacterium. Taxonomy (GTDB): domain Bacteria; phylum Acidobacteriota; class UBA6911; order RPQK01; family JAPXNP01; genus CAVZRV01. Next base: position 11,544 of record CAVZRV010000004.1, on the reverse strand, counting down.
GAGGCGTCTTGCTCGACTGCCTGTTCCTTTTCGTGCTTTTCGCCCGTAACAGTACCCGTTATCCGAGCGCATCCTTGTGGCTGATCAGCCATCATTCCCTCCTTCCGGATAGGTTTGCTGTCCAGCCTCCATTATAGAAACCCACTCGATTCTTGACTACCGGTTCCGGCACGTCTCTAATTCGTATGGAAGTGCGGAACCGAGAGCTTCCCCTTTGAAACCCGGCAAGTCGGACGGAAGCGAACAGCTTCCGCCAAGGTGAACGACGGAAACTCATCTCCAACGCCGCTCAGATTTGGCTCCCTGCCGGCACTCGGCAGGCCTGAGAACCGTCTTCTGGGAAAGAGATTTCACCGGAACCGTCAGTCCACGGCTCGGTGACAGACGGGGGCCATCGGCTGAGGAGACGGAAGCTCTCGCTTCCTGATGCCGTGGGAGACATACCTCGCTGGGAAAAAGCTGAACCTGTCGATTCAGCACTCCAAAAGAGTTTCGGGCCAGATCGCGAAGACTGTGCTGATCTCACTTGACTCCACCAGGCAAACCTCGCGGACACAGGGACACTCCTTTTGCTCGCATCGCCAATCAGGGGCGGTCGTTGTGCGGAAGTCACTGCGGACGGAGCCGATGGCCTCGATTCAGATAATCGGTGCATATCTGAATCCTGGTTCGTAGAATCGCCCGTATGACACGCGGGTCCTGTGGGGTTCTCGGTTTCTGCCTTGCGTTCGCTCTCGGCTGCTCCTGTTCACAAGACATGCAGACGGGAAATGTCTCGCCAGAGGCATCCCGCCCTGCGAAGCCGGCGGCGAGCGAAACGCCTGATCACCTTTATCACCTTGGCTTGAATGCAAGTGGCGAGGCTGAGAAGGCGAGAATCTGGCAACAGCTGATTGATGAATACCCCGGGTACGCCAACATCAATGTCGCCTACCGCGGGCTGCTCGATTACTACGCGACCCACGATGTAAACAAAGGGGCCGAACTGGCCCACGCCGTCCTCGACGATGCCAAGCTCCTTGATCAACATCCATCGCTGCTTCTCGACGCGTGTGAGTTTCTCTTTAAGTCATCGAACCAGAAAGATCACCGAACTGAGCTGGCGGAAACGATCCTGGCGAAGCACTATCCGAACCACATCCTGTATGTCCGGTTCGGCAGCCATATGGTTGAAGAGGGTTTGCCCAACCTCGCCCTGCGCCTTTATGAGGAGGCTTTCAACGCGGCGATTCCCGAGAATATGCCCGGGGTTGCCATTAACGCTTATGGTAGACCGAGTGAAAGAGATTGCAGGCTGCGAGCGCTTCTGGATCGCGCCTACATTGCGCTGGAAATCTCAAAGCTCGACGTCCAACTCGGCTCAGAAGCAAAGGCAATCGATGTGCTGCAGCCGATTATCGAAGCCGTGGACGAAACAGCTTGGCCGAGCAAACTTCTCAACGAAGCGGAAGAGGATGCCTCCGAGATTCATCTATTGTTGGGAAACTTGTTCGAACAGCAGGGGAAGAAGGAATTAGCCCGGGAGCATTACCTCGAGGCGTTGATCCGATACCGGAATGACGCAGCCCGTGGAACACTCCTGGAGATGACGCCAGGCGGGCCCGATGCGTTGAGAGCCCTGGTGCTTGCCTTCAATCAGTCCGCTGGTGCGACATCCGTCGTTTCGTTGGAGGAAGCTCCTGCGAATCTGTCGCTCGATGAGGCGATTGCCGCAGCGCGTCGGCGTTACGCACGGAGTCTTCCGGAGTTCTCCTTCCGGACACTGGACGAGAGCAGTGTCGACCGATCGGATTTCGACGGCAGGGTCGGAGTTCTGGCGTTCTGGGCAACCTGGTGCGGTCCGTGTGTGAAGGAACTCCCCGAGGTGGAGAAGGTGTACCAACTCTTCAAGGACGATCCCCGGGTCCGCGTAATCGCGATCAGCCTGGACGAGCGGGATGGCTCAGTTCGGGATTTTCTGAAGAAGCGAAAGCTGACCTTTCCAGTCGTGCGAAGCCTGGACGCTCCTCGGCTTTTCGGGCTGGGAGAGATCCCGGCAATATACATCTCAGACGGTGACGGCATCATCCAGTACAAGCATGTCGGTTACGATGGATCCGGCGATCTTGCTGCCGGGGTTTCTGAACAGGTAAGGGGACTTTTGGGACTGCTGGCGGGGAGTGACCTCTGATAGAGTGGTCACTTCGATCAGGAAATTCTCAAACTCGAGTGGCCGGGTATTGTGTCTGAGGCGCCCAGGATCAGTGTGGGTCTCGGGATTCGGATTGGCTCTTCAGGTTGAATCCCTTTCGGACTTTGTTAATCACATGGCGGGACAGAAAGCCGCGGTTGTGAGTCGATTCGACAGAGCCGCGGTCAGGTCTTCCGCCGGGTGAGTGAGGCTATTCGAGCCTCCACGCTGCCGTTTTCCCTGTTTCTGTTGCCAAATCAGCTCCGCCCCGGCGGCCTCTGTGGATTATTCAGACTGTGAAACTTGCCATAGGTTTGGGGACTACCCCATTGTCCCGGAGGGACATCTCGATTCCAGCCCAGAACTTCAAGTCCTGGGAAATGGGCTGTTCACGCGATTCCTCAAGCCCCGGAGGGGTGGCCGATGACTCCTGCCGGCGCGTCACGACCAACCATTGTCAGCCCGGATTCGGCCGTCCCTCCGGGACTAATTCTCTTTATGCTTCAACCGTTTTCCAGGAGTGAACTCCTGGGCTAAGGTGCGAAAAGCTCCTCCGGCGCTCCGGAAGCCGTGCTTGATTCACAAGTCCGCCCCCTCCCGGCAACGCTACCCCAGATCCCGCCAATTCATCCAGATCTTCCAATCTCCTCGAAGGGAAGTGACACGCACCGATTTGGAGCGTAAGTACTGGAAAACAAAAGATTCCGTGAGCGGTCTGGCACCAATTTCGAAGAATTCGGTGGAATCCTCACCGGAAGCCGGGCGGTTGCTCTGCCCGCCGTATCGACAGGGTGACTGACCTCCGAAAGAGCTCACGACGGATCACTTCATCGGACCGACCCTCCCAGCGATCCGCTGAAATGAGTGCCAGATCTTGATTGAAATAGTGAATTGACGGGGGTTTACGAGTCAATTATGTGCGTGTCACCGATTTAGTGACAGAATACCACTTCTGTGGGTCAATCAGACACATCCGTAAGTATCTCCTTGACCGTGGGACCAGTGCCCGCCGAAACCCAGGATGTGCTGTTATTCCCCCAAACGCAGCCACATAGACGATTCATTGAGTCCGAGGTGGACACTGGTACGAACAGTGCTTAACGTTTAGGTCATGGTGAAATCGCGGCCGTATTCATTTCTCGTTGCACTGGGCTTGTTCTCCATGTTCGCCGGAGCCGCTGAGATCCAGGCGGCCGCCATCTGGATTCCCCAAGTTGCCGAGGGGGCGAACGAGCCGACACATTCCGACGAGTACTTCGCCACCGAATTCATCCTGGTTAACCGAAGCCTGGATCAGTCCCAGGGGACAGCAGAGTTTGCGAGTTCAACCGACCTGATTACGGTCGTCATTCGGGTCGACGACAGCTACAGGAGTACGTTTCCAGTCCTGCCAGATCCTTAGGTGGGGTGGGCTGGCTTTCATGATGAGAAACCAGGGGAGGGTCAGATTATGCCTGCTCAAGTTCGTCATGCTTCATGTCTTGCCCGGTTCAGACCGTCTGCACAATTCGGCCTGATTGCAAGCCTGGTGCTTTGGGCCGGAATCGGGGGGTGCCTCGGTGGAGAGAACTTCACCATTCGACCGCTCGTCCTGACCGGGGATCCCGCGCCGGGCACCGCGGGGGGCACGTTCAACCGCTTCGGCAAGTTCGACGTCAACGACCTGGGGCAGGTCGTCTTCGGTGCCACCGTCCTCAACGGTTCCACAACCGGGGGCGTCTTCCTTTTCGACGACGGGGAGATCCAGCCGCTCTACCTTTCGGGAGATCCTCTTCCCACCGGTGCAACCGATCTCAGCGTGCACGACCTGCGGATCAACAACCGGGGCCATGTCGCGATCCGGGCTCCGTTCGGAGGGGTCTTCCTCTACGCCGACGGGGCCTGGTCCACGGTCGTCCAGGTGGACTACGGTACCTTTACCGAGCCCACTTCGATCGCGGACTTTGCGCTGAATGACCTGGATCAGATTGCGTTTACCGGGGGCACGGCCAATAACGGCATCCGCCTCTTTCTTGCCTCGGACGGACAGTTCGCCTCCGTGGTCGCGACCGAATACCAGGACGTGGTCCCGACGGCCCTCTCTCTCAACCGCGAAGGTCAAATCGCCTTCGAAGAGCAGTGGGTGACCGGGCAGTTCAACTCCGATAAACCCGGCCTGCACATCAGCCTGTTTTCCGACGGAGAGGTGACCCGCGTCGCATCGGTAGACGATCCGTTTTGGGGCGCCGGGTGCACCGATCCAGCGTGTGAGGTGCACTTCCAGGCTGACCTGGAGAACCCGGTACTGAACGACGGCGGAGACCTGGTCTTCAGTGCCAGTCTCGACGATGGTACGACCAGCCTGTTCCGGTACAGAATCGCGGACAACAGCCTGGCGTCCTATCAAATCGGAAACCTTGCCGCGCCTCGAGACGGGACGTTCGTAGACCTGGACCTGAACAATGCCGGGGCGGTGGCGTTTGCCGGCAACTGGGAAACCGGAACCGAGTTGGTCGGCGGTGCAGCGGGAAGCGTGCTTTATGCGGGGCCGAAAGGGTTAACCCGAATTGCGGGAGCGAACGACCCGATCCCGGGCTTGCCCGGCACTCAGTTCGGTTCCCTGTTTGCAGGACGCATTGCCCAGGTGGCCATGAACAACCTGAACGAGATCGTCTTCGCCCAAGCGGTCAAGGGTACCAAGGCAGGGGACGGCCTCTTCCTCGCCCAACCAGAGGCCGGTGCACCCTCGATGACCGAGAAGTTCACCGTCGTCGGCTACTTCGGAGTCGGTACCGACGCTCCCTCCCGGGCCTTTCACGTCAGCGGACCAAACGCGGTCTTCCGACTCGACCGCAGCAGCAACTCGGCCGCATTCATGCTCGTCCGAACCACCCAGACCGGCCTGCCGATCAAGTCTTTCGTGGTGGGAGTGAATGCTTCCGATTTCGGACAGGGAGAGTTCTTAATCAATGATCTGGGGCGGTACGTCGGCGGCAACGGTCGGCGACGACTGACGATCACTACCGGCGGAGACGCCGTATTCGATGGCGGTCTCGCTGCGACGAGTTTCTTTCAGACGAGTTCTCGGAACCTGAAGACGAACATCCTCCCGCTTTCCGACACGCTTCGAAAGACGATGAACCTGCGCGGTGTCCAGTTCGACTGGATGGATTCCGGAAAGCCCGGAATCGGCCTGATCGCTGAAGAAGTCGAGACGCTCTTCCCCCAATTGGTACTCCGGAATCCGGACAGTGTCCCCCAGGTGAACTATCGCGGGTTGCTGGTAGTGCTGATTGAGACCTACCAGGAACTTCAACGGCAGGTGGATGCCCTCGCCCGGCAAAAAGAACAGCTCCGGCAGAAACTGAATCAGCGCCGGAATTTGAAATAACCCGAATCCACGCTCTGTGAAGGGTTCAAATGCACCAGGAGACAAGAGAACCATGAGAATGGCAGGACTGGTACTGACGGCAATGTTCATTCTGATTGGGGACGGGTTCGGCGCGCCCTCAAGTCACCCGATTCAATACAATCTGGGGCCGCTGCGACCCTCTGACAGCGGAGTCAGGTCAAACGCGGTAGCCGTTTTGTTCCATGGATCGGCGGTGAACTTTTCAGTCGATCACCCGCGCGTGGGTTCACTTCGGCTCTGGTTGAAAGGACCGGACGGTAAAGAAATCGCCGACTCCGGCGTTCAGCCCGGATCGTCGGTTCAATGGGACTCGCTGTTGGCAGACTGGGTCGATAATCCCGAGGGTTACGTTCGCTACACCCTCCAGGCCTGGGACGACTGGTCGGAGCCGATCGGCTACAGTGTCGGAGAGATTCGGCTCTTCCCGTTCACTCAGCAAGCGCCCACTGCGGTGGCACTGGCGGTGGATCATCCGGGAGATTTCACGATCGGCGGGTACTTGGGCGTCGGAACGGACACCCCCGAACGCGCCGTCCACCTGAAAGGTCCGAATGCCGTGTTTCGAATGGACCGATCGGCGGACTCGGCGGCCTTCATACTCGTCCGAAACAACACCAAAGGGGAAATCCTGAAAACGTTCGTCGTCGGCGTGAATGCGTCCGATCTGAATGACGGGGAGTTCATCATCAACGACCTGGGTACGTCGGTCGGGGGTGAAGGCCAGCGCAGGCTGACCATCACCAACGACGGCGAAGCGATCTTCACGGGGACAGTCTCCGCGCGAGAGTTCTATCAGACCAGTTCAATCACCCGGAAAACGGATGTCCGAACACTTCCCGACGCGGTCGATAAACTGAAGCAGCTTCGCGGGGTGACGTTCGACTGGAAGAGTGACGGAAAGCCCTCACTGGGCCTGATAGCAGAAGAAGTGGCCGAGGTCCTGCCCGAAGTCGTGAATTTCCAAGGGGGACTCCCCAGGGGATCGACTACGGCGCCCTGGCCGCCGTCCTGGTTGAGGCCGCCAAGGCGCAGAAGGCACAGATTGACGCGCTTCAGCAGGAGATCAAGGAGATGGAAAAAGAGCTCGCGACGGAACGGAGCGGCCAAAAGTAGCGGAGCGGGTTCCCGCTTGTGAGTCTCGGAGACTCTCATCGGAGTCTCCGCTCCCTCAATTCCTGCCTGACCACAACCAGATCAACAGCTGCAAAATGGTGGCGACGCTCCCCTCCATTCTTCCGGGTTCTCAACTGCAGATTCCGGCACGTCTCCTGGTCCATCCGGAGTGCGCGAACCGAAAGGTTCCGCTTTGAAACCCGGCACGCCGCACGGAAGCGAGAGCTTCCGCCAAGGTGGCTGCCGAAGACGATCCGCCGCAGTCGCTCGAATTCGGCACTCTACTCGCACTCGGGCAGTCATGCTAACCGTCCCGTTGCGGAATCTCAGGTAAGCCCCGCCACCCTGCGCTGCGGAGATCACGCAAAGAGGTGAACCTGGGCCAACGGCGCTGGAGGAGCCGTCCGTTAAAGTCAAAGGTTTACCTTGGGTTACAGGGATTCTTACCCCGGAATTGTAGCCTGTAAGGTCGCGCCGGGTCTGGCACCGAGGCAAATCCCGTCGGCCCTTTGAGGGCCGGATAGACACTATCCTCGATCCCGTTCCCTGGCTGAAGCCAAGGCCTTAACCGGGGCCTCCTTCAGAGGCCGGTCTGGTGGCCAATGCGCCCAAGGGGACACTGCTCGCAAGGCCGCAAGGCCAATAATGGGGAGTGTCCCCAGCAGGAAGGAGGCCGGAGGAAAAGGAGAGAGGAGGCGAGCCCTTTTCATATCCGGAAGTTTGGGCCAAAGGTTAATGGGCCATCGGAAGTGTCGTTTGAGATACCGCACCTGACCGGAGCGTCAGCTTGTGGACCTCGACCGAGGAAACCACCTCCACGCTTCCAACCAGGGTCTCCAAGTCGGTGAACAGTTCGCCGGCGACGTATACGGCAAGGTGCTCATCCGCTCCAAGCGTCCGCTCTGTCGTGCCAACGATGTTGCCGGCCTGGTCGCGGGCGGTAAAGACGAGATTCGCCTCCTCGCCGCTCAAGTTGACCAATGCCGACTCCAGTGTTTACATCGTTCTGTGCCTCAACTCCAAGCGTGAAGTGCCTCCCCGGAAGGGAGGGCAAGACTCCCGCCTCGGTCAGACGGCTGCCTTCTGTGTCAAAGACCGCGAAGATTTCCGAGGCGGCCATCTCTCCCGCCGCTTCGAGGAGGACGTAGCCATTCTGAACGGCTCCGACGGCCTGGGTCTGGACGAGGGCACTTCCTTTCGGGGCCAAAGAAAAGCTGAAGTGATCTGCGGTTTCGCCGCCGATAGAGACGTTGGCCGCCGATCCGTCGGATCTTCGGAAGTTCAGCGAGACGACGTTTGGGAACGAAGTTGAGTTGATGAGGAGGAAGGCGGTCTTGATGGAACCGTCTTCATAGAATCCATCCGCAAACTGCGGAAATACGTGAGTCAGGGACAAGGGGGCGTCGGGCGCGACTTCGTTCCGCGCGACGACCTTCTGAACCACTCCGGTTTGAGTATCCAGCAGAAAAAGACCCGATCGGTTCAACGAGAACATTTCCGGAGAAAAGCACCTGGGTGTCATTCATGTCCAGGGGCTCAATCGCCGCGAACGTCGACTGGGCCGTGCCTGGGACCGGGCTTCCGTTGTCGAGCGCCCTGTGGAATCCCGACGAAGGATCAAATATGAGTAGATCACCCTCGCTCGTCCGAAAGGCGACCTGTCCCAGGTCGTTGTGCGGTCCGACGAGACGTCCACCGGCGGGACCGGAGGCTGGGCCCCGGAGCAACGGGACGTAGCTCCTCCCTTCGATCACGACCGGTTGAGATTTCGCCGGAAACGAAAACCAACTGTCCGTTCACGATCGATGTCGCGAAGGTGTTGTTGAAATGGTCGGTAAAGATCACCAGGCCGTCGTTCAACAACACGGCGGCAGGAGGGTCGAAAGAGCTCCGTGTACTGACCCAGGACCCCAGACAGGAAACGCAGGTTGATTTCAACGTTGTGGACCATCTGCCCGTCTGTCGCAAGCATCCTCAGCCCTTCTTCGGTAAGTCCAAACAGCCCTCCGTAGGGTGGGGCGGAGGGGTTCGGGTAGTAGGCGGAAAACAGAACGGGAAACGCATCGGAATCGGTCAGTTGAACCGAAGCCGGAAGGTACAGGTCGGTGCCTCGCCCGCTCACGTAGAGCCGCTCGACCGGGGATGAACTGGATCGCTTGATGAAGAGGTCATTGAATGACGATACTCCAGGATCGGACCCTTGACCGCGAAAGATCACCGTCCCTCGGGCATTAATGACACGCGGGCTGCCGATTGTCGTGAACGTTCCGCCTCCGGGCGCCTGACCGCCCTCCTGGGGCAAGAGCGCCCAGTTCGTCTCGGTTTCGATCGTACTCGTAAAATCTGGACTCGGTGACCGCTTTGCATTTGGTCGGGTCCGAGCAGGGAGTGATCACGAGGTCAATCCAGAAGAATGGCTTGATCCTGGTCGTTAAGTCCAAGGGCGGATGCCGTCTGAATGGGATGCCCTATGGCTGAATTTGTTCAGGCAGGACCAATGCCTTCACGCGTCGTTCGTCATGCAAGTAAAGGAAAATGCCTTTCAACGACGCGTCTCCCTTTTGAAGTGTCGCGCCGAAGAGAATGTTGTTTCGGTTGTTGAGATAGAAATCCCCGATCGCCAGGTAGGTGAACTCGGGCACCGGGGACACTCCCCCCAGAACGGCGACGGCCCGAATCGTGTCGTCGCGCAGCCTTACGAAAAGGCCGTTCGGATCGGGACTGCCATCCTCAAGTCCGGCCGAAAACGCCACCGTTCCCGAGTCGTTGAGCTGGCCTTGCCACAGATACTTGAAGGTTCCGCAGCCGACGGAAGTATCAAAGAAAGTCAGCAGAAGTACCGACACAGCCATAAAGAGAGAGCAGTGCCTATCTGGTCGCATCGATTTCTCCCTTTGAGTGAATTGCAACTTACATTCCAAGTCAAGCTGATTGTCTACCCAAAGTCCAACTCTCCTCCGAAACGCTGAGGGAACGACAGAAACGCCCGAGAGGGCCCAAGGTGCTTCTGTTGAAAACAGGGTCCCGCGACTCTGACTGATCTTCCGAGTAGGTTGAACATGTAAGCCCCGTATTTTGAACGAGATGGGGAGGGTTTGAGCTGATATATGTAGGCATGTAATATGTGATTTTATCATGGACTAATGGCGTCTTTAGTTGTATGATTGCCGCATGTATGTGGCGACCGTCCCCAATCGCTCTTCTCCGCCGGCCATTCTCCTGCGTGAAAGCTATCGGGACGGGGCTCGGTCAAGACCCGCACCCTGGCCAACCTCTCGCGCTGGGATTCTGCTCGAGTCGAGGCCCTGCGCCGAGCCCTGCGCGGAGAGTTCGACCATTTGCCGTTGGGTGACCCCGTCTGCGGGGCCGTCTTTGGTCTGCTGTTCGCCTTGAAGCAGGTGGCCGAGGAGATGGGGATCGGCCGTGCGCTGGGCAAGGCAGCCTGGGCCAAACTGGCGCTGTTTCTGGTCTTCGCTCGGGTCGCGCATCAGGGATCGCGACTGTCGGCGGTGCGCTGGGCCGCCGACCAGGCCGTCGGAGAAGTGCTGGGTCTGGGGGAGTTCGACGAAGACGATCTGTATCGAGCCCTGGATGAACTGGCCGGCGCTCAGCCCCGGATCGAACAGAAGCTGTATCGGGAGGCGGTCCGGCGGCGTGGAGGGACTCCGCCCGTGCTGGTCTTGTATGACGTGACGAGCAGCTACCTGGAGGGGCACTGTCACGAACTGGGAGAGTACGGCTACAACCGGGACGGTAAGCGAGGCAAGCGGCAGATCCTGGTGGGACTGTTGACCGACGAGCGGGGCGAGCCGCTGGCGGTGCGGGTGTTCAAGGGGAATCAGGCGGATCCGACGACGGTGGGGGCGCAGATCGAGATTCTCAAGGAGCAGTTCGGGGTGCGGGAAGTGGTCTTCGTCGGGGACCGGGGGATGGTCAAGAGCCTGGGCAAAGACGCCTTGAAGCAGGCGGATCTGCGCTACATCACAGCTCTGACCGATCCTCAGATCCGCAAGTTGCTCAAGCAGGGAACCCTGCAGATGGGGCTGTTCGAGGAGCAGGTGTGCGAGGTCGAGGCCGCCGGCTTGCGCTATGTCCTGCGCAAGAATCCCGAGATCGAGCGCAAGGAACACCACCGGGTCAAAAACAAACTGGCCAAGCTGACGCAGAAAGTGGAGGTGCGCAACCGGTTCGTGGCGGATTCGGAACGGGCGGTTCCCGAGAGCGGGCTGCGTCAGTTGGAGGCGTGGATCCGTCGCTACAAACTGCAGAACTTCGTACGAGTGAGCCTCACGGAACGAATGCTGGTCGTCGAGATTGACGAGGCGGCACAGGAGGAAACGCTGCTGTTGGCCGGCTGCTATGTGATCGAGACCGACGTCCCGGCGGAAGCGCTCGGGGCCGAGCGGGTCCACGACTGCTACAAGGATCTGGCCAAAGTGGAGCGGGACTGGCGATCGATGAAGACCGGGTTACTGGAGATCCGGCCGCTGTTTCTGCGCAAAGCGAATCGGACTCGGGCGCATGCCTTGGTCTGCATGCTGGCCTTGAAGATCGTCCGGGAGATGGAACGCCGCCTGACGGCTCGCTTCGGAACGACCGAGGCCGATCCTCACACGGTGACCTTACCCGACGCTCTGGCCGCCCTGAGCCGACTGTGCCTGCAGCACTACTCGCTTCAGAACGGAACGACGATCACCCGGCTGCCTCAACCGGACTCTCGTCAACAGAGCATTCTGGAGGCCTTGAACATCACCTTGCCGAAAGGACAACAGCTGTAGGCAGGACATACTCGCCGAAGAAGACCCCTGAAGTCATTACTATTCAATGACTTGAACCGAGATCTTTACGTTTATTTTCAGGGAAGATCAGT
>CAVZRV010000003.1:0-30879 GCA_963777605.1 uncultured Acidobacteriota bacterium | reverse complement strand
GCGCGCTCGCCAAGTACCCCGACGTTACGGATGCACTGAACGACATGGTGGCCGTTCTGGTTCAGGAGAAACGCTACGACGAAGCCATTCGGGAGCTGGACCAGCTCTCCACCAAGTCGGACAAGAAACAGATCTATCTCGTGTTGAAGGGCCGGGTTTACATGGCCAAGGGGGATTACGCCCAGGCGGAGAAAGAACTTCGGGAGGCGGTCGCCGTCAGTCCCGACGACTACCAACCCTACCTGTTGCTGGGCGATCTGATGATGGCCCAGAAGAAGCTTCCTGAAGCGATCAAGGAAGTGGACGAACTGATCGCCAAGAACAACCAGTTCGCTCCGGCCTATCTCCTCAAGGCTTACTACCTCGATGCCTCGGGCGACGGTGCCGAGGCCGTTCAGTTTTATCGCAAGAGCCTGGATTTCTTTCCCGAAGACAGTCCTGGCTACGGAGCGGCCGCCAATAACCTGGCCTGGCTGCTCGCGAGCCGGGGAGAGAGCCTGACCGAAGCCTTGAGTCTGGCCCAGCGGGCCCGACGAGATCGACGGCCAGAACGCGCATTATGCCGACACGCTCGGCTACATCTACTACAAGATGGGCAATTACACGCTCGCCGTCGACCAGTACGAGTTCTCCGTCAACCAGGGTGAACCGCAGGCCCAGCACTACTACCGCCTCGGCATGGCCTATTTCAAGAAGGGCGACAGCATCCACGCCAAGCAGTCCCTGCGCAAGGCGCTCGAGATGTCGCAGGACTTCGACGGCGTAGCCGAAGCAAAGACCACCCTGGCGGAAATTGGGTAGGAGCGACCAGGAACCAGCCCCCTAAACGCCGACAAGCAGCCGGCATAACCACGCCAGGGAGAGATCGCGGAAGGCGCTCGAGCTTTCGGCTGATTTCGACGGCGCTGCCGAGGCACGGAGTACGCTGGCGGAAAATGGATGATTCAAGGGTTTCGAGGTTCCGGGGTTTCAGGTTTCCGGTGCCTGGGGCTTGGTTTTTGGGTATTGGGGATCGGCTTCTTCGAGGGGGTCGTGCAGCCCGACACCGGCTTCGGGCTGAGCACCGCTTCTGGCGAGGCGTTATGAAGTAGCCCAGGACGCAGCCGAAGGCGTAGTCCTGGGTCAACTCAGTGAACGGCCCCGAGCCCGACCCGGTCGGGCGGCATGTCAGCTCCGACACAGGCCGATCCTCCTGACCGCCCCGCCGACGCCGGCCTGAGGAGAACGACCGTTTTCCGCGTCTCACTGCTCGTGCTGAGGAATCTTTCGTTGGAACGCACCAATTGGGAGTGTGTGAACAGGAACCCGGAACGTTGAACCAGGAACCCGCCGGCAAACCTCGGGACCTATCATTACTTCTGGCTTTCAAGCCCTGTAATCTTTTCCGACACTTTCCCTCCATTTACAGAGAATCGCCAAATTCCATAGTACCCACTTCATTGCCGTAACCTGCAGATTCTAATTCTCTTGTGGCTCTGTGTAATGCACATTCAGAACTCTGGCATGGATCATGCTGCAAGTTAAAGGAGAAAACGGAGTTTGTCTTCTTATGAATAGAAAATCCTCTCTCGCCTTAATTGCCCTGTTGTTTCTTTGCCTGACGCCAGCAATGGCGGATCCGGTGTTCTATTTCAACTCATCCAGTCTTGACGGAAACACAACACTCGATGGATCCCAGTTCAAGTTGACGATCTCAAGTGAGGCAGGAGGGACACAGATCGGTTTCTTGTTCTCCAATCTTGGACCTGTGGCTTCCAACCTTACAGAGATTTACTGGCATGACTCTCTGGGATTACTGAATGGCTACGTGACCCCACTCCAAACTGGTTGGAGCGACTCTGCCAGTCCAGGACATCTGCCGGGTGGCAACCCGTCTGATGCTTACTGGAGCCCTGAAGCGGATGTGGGCAGCGACGCTTCGGCAGGTCTCTCGCCAGGAGAGTCGGCGAAGTTCTTCTTTTACTTGGCTGGAAACCATACTCCTGCGGATGTAGCTGCAGCGATCGCAAGCGGAGCGATGCCGATTGGAATCCATGTTCGCAGTATTGACGGTGGTTATGTGGTGAAGAGTGACAGTGATGCTTTTCTTCTTCGCGTCCCGGAGCCGGGCACTCTGTTTTTCTTGGGTTTTGGACTGCTGGGCCTTGGCCGAAACGCCGAATCTAGTCGCAGTCGCCTCTCTGGCCTATCAGAACTGCTGATGATCACGGCCGGTTGCTCTCCAGGGTAGCCGGCCGTTTCCTTTTGAGAATTCGCGAGGCTTCAAGGCTCTCGGAGTGTCGAGTCCTGGCTCTAACGGTTACAGATAGGCAGGGCCGTCCGATCGGCGGAAGTATTCAGCGGGGAAACTGTTGCGCGAAGCGTGGAAAGGACGGACCGAGGCCGGAAGTTTCGGTCGCGAATGCAATGGGCGCGACGCCTGATCAACTCAACCGCCAGACCTGGATCTGGCTTCGAACCCTGATGGATTCGGCTTTCGGCAGCACTGGTATTGGTTATTGAGCTTCCGGAGAAGCGCTCATTACCACTCGCGTACTTGTTCGCGGAGGTTCCTGCCGCGCAGACTCCTAGCTGGCCCCCGAGCAGAAAGGAAAACCAAACCCGGGAAATCTCTTTGACTCGGATTCAGAATAGATCGTAATCAAGGTGGGGAATTTTATTGGCCAAATTCTGGGGAAAAGTCATTGGCCAGTCGGACCGCTCAAGGGCCGGGCGGGCAACGCGCCTTTCGGACTTCACCCGGGAATCGGGCAGACAAGAGCACTGCAATCTGTGGTTGTCCAGCCCGAACGATACGTGGACGCAAGTAAACCCCTGTGTCAGAATTCTCGACAATCGGCAACGGAGATACGATCCGGAGGGGCCGGCCGGGTTACGACCGGGATTGGATCTGCTGGAGGACCCTCCCCACTCTTTGGCGAACGAGCGGGCGTAGGGTTCTTTGAGGAGGGCCCGGGTGGAACCCGGGATTTCGATGACCTGGATTCGGCCGGTGACGATTTCACTCCAGCCGAGGTCGGGGGCGAAGGAGCAGAGCAGAGGCTGGCGCTTCGTTCGGAAAACCACCAAATCTCCAGGGTAGCTGCCCGGCGGCAAATACCCGGCAAGGGCATCGCGGTGGGCCCGGGCAACTCGTGACTGCCGCATTTCGTGGGTGGTCGGGACTCCCCCGCTGTCGAGACGGGCCAGGTCATGTTCGTCGATGACCTGGCGTGCCTTGGCCTTGAGTTTCAACTTGGCAGACTGGAGGAGGGTGACCAGCCGCAGGCTGCGAGCCATCCGCGACACCAGGACCTCTCGACGGAGGAGCTCGTGAAACCGGAAAACGGACTTGGCGTAGCCCAGCCGCGCCAGCTCGGCGATCCAATAAGGAAGGTTACGGAGAAGACGGAGAGGGAAGCGGGGACTCCAGTCGATCGAGTGGTAGCTCGATCCCGGAGCCGCGCAGTTGATGACCGCCGTCAACGCGACCTCCTCACCTGCGACCCGCAGTTGGCGAGCCATCTCGAACGCAGTCACCGAACCCGGCCCATATCCACCCAGATAGTAGGGGCCGGTCGGCTGGATTCCCTGGATCGCTTCGATGTACTCGGCCGCCATATCTTCGATTCGATCGCTGGGACTTCCAATCCCATCCAGGCCTCGGGCTCTCAGTCCATAGAACGGCTGTTCATCATCCAGGTACTTCGTCCAGATCCCGAATCCCACCACGTCGCCGCAGAACGGATGAATACAAAAGAAGGGCGGTCTCCATCCGGACGGCCGGATTGAAACCAGGGCTGGCCAGCGGGCCAGTCCCTTCTGGCGTTCGATTGCCTGGGCCACCCCTTCAACGGTCGGATTCTGGAAGAACAGTGCCAGCGGGAGATTCACCCCCAATTCCGACTCAACCCTGTACAGGAACCGGACCGCGAGCAACGAATGGCCTCCGCAGTCAAAAAAGTTGTCCCGGGTCCCCGACGAGCCGGCTCCGAGAAGTTCCTGCCAGATCCGCAAGACTTTCTTCTCGAGATCGGAATGGGCTTCCGATCCGGATCGTTCGCTTCTGGACTGTCTCACCCGCTCCTCTGCAAGGGCGGCCCGGTCGATCTTTCCCCGCGGAGTAAGCGGGATTCGTTCGAGGAAGGTGAATGCAGACGGAACCAGGGCGCGGGGAAGAAATCGTCCGACGTGCCGGCGAAGCTCGCCGGTGTCCAGGCTCCGGCCCGGTTCGACGACTGCATACGCCACCAGGATCGGCTGCCCGTCGCTGCCTGGCTCCCCGAGGACGACACTCGAGCGCACGTCGCGATGGCGGGCAATGACCGCAGAAATCTCGGCCGGCTCGACCCGGATTCCACGGATCTTGAGCTGATCGTCATTCCGCCGAGGAAAAGCACCGTACCGTCGGGCAGGTACCGGCCCAGGTCTCCCGTCCGGTAGACGGGGTCAGCGTCCCGGTCTCGAAGCGGGTTCGTTATAAAGGCGGCTTCGCGGTCGAGAGGACTTCCAATGTAGCCCCCGGCGATGTGGGGGCTCCTGACCAGGATCTCCCCCAGCTCACCCATCCCGGCGAGCGCTCCACACGGGTTCAGAACCAGGAGCTGAACATCGGGTATGCCGCGCCCAACTGGCAGGACCTCGCTCTCCTGGTAGAGGCCCTGTCCCGGGGGAATCTCGAAGATGCCAACCGCTCTCTGGGTCTCAGTAGAGCCATAGGAATTGACGAAAGTGGCCGAGGAGGCGAACTGCCGCATGCGATTCACGAGATCGCCGGTCAGGCGGTCCCCGACGAAATCGACATCGCGGAGGCCGTCCAGGCTGCGCGACTCGTCAATCCCCTCCATCAGGATCTGGCTCATCGCCGGATCGCGTGGGCAGGCGTAATCGCATCGCGGATCAGCCAGTCTGCCAGCCGCCCGATACCGTCAAGCAGGTCCGGACCGGGAATACGGATCCGGGCGCCCACCCAGAGCGGAGTGAATATCTCCCGCTGAAGGGGGTCAAAAGCGAGTCCCGAGAGCATGCTGAAACGATCTTCCGCCCGCAAACCAAATGATTCCGTCATCCAGGGGAGGAAGTGGGAGAGAGAACCGTGAAGCCCTCGTACCCCTTTCGGCCGGCCTGTAGACCCTGACGTGAAGGTCGCGTATGCAAGGTCACCGGCCGTCAGCACGACTTCCGGGAGAGTATCCGGCTGGCTATCCAGGGCTTCTCCGATACCCAGTGCCGATCCTGTACCGGTCGGGATCGTGTCCACCCAGGGAACAAGGTCTACACGCCCTTCACCCGGAAGTTCGGCGTCGGAAATCGAGAGCAGTCCTTTCGGTCGAGCCTGGCGCACGTACTCGGCCAGGCGCTCGGGAGGGTAGGCCGGATCGAGGATCAGGAACGCCGCTCCCGCTTTCAGGATCCCGAGGACGGCCCAGACCAGCGCTGCACTTCGCGATGCCCATATGCTGATCACCTTCACCCCTGGCCACTCCACGATTAAGCAGGTAGCGCGCCAGCCGGTTGGAGGCGACTTCCAGTTCCCCGGCAAGTCCAGTCCTTCTTCGGGTCGGAGACGATGATCCGGGCCGGCTCCTCGGCGGCCCACCGGCTCAAGGGGCTGAAGACCGGGCCCTTCCAGTCGTCCTCCAACTCGGCCTGGGGGTCGGGCAGGAGCGATCGGAAGGTTGGTGTAACCAGTGAATAGTCCCCCACGTCGTGACCCGGGTCCCGTTCGATATCCTCCAGCAGGTGGCAGTACTGGCCCAGTAACTCCTCCATCCGCTCCCGGGAGAACAGGTCGGCGTTGAAAACAACGGAAATCTCGATCTCAGGCCCGGCGTCGGCAACGTAGAACGTGAAGTCAAAATTGGCATTCCTCCTGCTCCAGGGGCAGTCTCTCCACCTCCAACTTCACAGAGCCGCGGCTGATAGTCGGGAGAAAACAGCATGTTGAAGGCAACCTGGAACAGGGGAGTCCGGCTGAGATCCCGTTCCGGGTGAACTTCCGCCAGGACTTTCTCGAACGGCAGATCCTGGTTGCCAGGGCCCGAAGAGTGACGTTGCGGACCCTCTCCAACAACTGGACGAACGTCGGTCGCCCGCTGAGATCGGCTCTCAACACCAGGCTGTTCACAAAGAAACCGACCAGGTTCTCGATCTCCTCACGATCCCGGTTGCACCGGCACCCCAATCCCAAAATCTTCCTGGCCGCTTACCCGGCTGAGAAGAACTTGAAGCGCAGCCATCATCGTCATGAACAGCGTCGCTCCCTGGTCCCGGCTCAATTCCTTCAGGCGTCCCGTTAAATCCTCGGGAACCCGCATCCGCACGATTGCACCCCGGTGACCCTGAACCGCCGGGCGCAGGCGGTCCGACGGGAGTTGGAGAACGGGCAACTCCGGAGAGTTCCTCCCGCCAGAAGGCGAGGTGACGTTCCAGTTCTTCGCCCTGGAGCCAATCCCGCTGCCAGATCGCAAAGTCACTGTACTGAATCGGGGGTGGAACCAGAACATCGGCCGGTCCACCCGACTCCAGTGAGGTGTAAATTTCGGAGACCTCCCGCCAAAAGACACTCAGCGACCAACCGTCCGAGGAGATGTGATGCATCACCAGAAGGAGCACGTATTCCTCTGCCGAAAACTTCAGCAGCCGGGCTCGAAAAGTCGGTTCCGTCTGCAGGTCGAATGGCCGCACGCTCTCTTCCGCCGCCCAGGTGCGCGCCCGTTCTTTCTGCTCTTCGGGAGAGAGGCCTTCGAGATCGACTCGAGGCACCTCGAACGCCCACTCCGACATGACCTCCTGGGACGGAGTCCCCTCGTGGGAGAAGTACCGGGTCCGAAGGACCTGGTGTCGTCTGACGACTTCCTCGAGGCTCCTGGAGAGAAGCCCCTCGTCCAGCCGGCCTCGAATGCGGACCGACTCAACAATGTGAAAGTGCCCGTGCAGGCCAAATTGCTCCAGGAACCACATCCGTTCCTGTGAGAACGAAAGCGGCAAGGGTCCCGAACCACCGCGGGGGCTGATCGAGCTTCGCGCAGACAGTCCCTCCTTCGAGGCCAGTGCCTCAAACAACTGCCACTTGCTCGCAGCCGGCGGACGCGACTTCACCGCGGCTCCTTTCAGAATTCAGTTGTCTCAGCTGTTCGGCTGCCTCGTCTTCTGAAAGCGCGGCAACCCGCGCGTACAACGCAGCGACCTCGGCCGCGTGACCCGGGCGAGGTTCCTCACGGACCAGGGCCTCCGCAAGGTCGGCCACCGTCGGATTCTCAAAAAGCCGGCGGAGCGGGATTTCAAAACCCAGCGCCTCACGAACACGGGCCATCAGCTTCAACGCCAGGAGCCAATGCCCCCCCAGCGCGAAGAAATCCTCCTCAACCCCAAGGACTCAAGCCCCAGGGTCTCCGCCCAAATGTCCACCATTAGGCGTTCCAGGTCACTTCGGGGCTCCACGCGTTGCCGGCCTCCCCGAACGGAGTGCTCAGCAACCACTTGCTCCGGCTGTGGGTCCGCCGTGCGATCTCCAGTCCTGGAGAGAACACCGATTGCATCTCCTGGATTGATACTCTCTCTGCTTCCGGGAAGCCCTCCCGACAAGAACGCCGCACCCGGGCCCATCAGGAGAATCCGGGAGAGGGGAATCTCGGGGGCCTTCACAGCCTCTCCCACCAGCCTCCCGTAGTGTCCCGCCATCCCCTTCACCGTCTCTTCCTCAAACAGGTCCCGGTTGTACAGAATCTCTCCCCGGATCCCCGCCTCTCCTTCCCATACATGAAACTCCACCTCATACCGGACCCGTTCCCCCTCTCCTTCCAGCCGCTCCCCTTCCAGTCCTGACAGCCCCCAATCCCCGCGCTCCTGCTGCGCAAACACCACCTGGAACAGCGGACTCCGACTCAGGTCCCGCTCCGGCTTCAGTACCTCCACCACCTTCTCGAACGGCACCTCTTCATGCTCTTGCGCCGCCAGCACCTTCTCCTTCACCGCGCCCACCAACTCCCGAAAACTTTCCTCTCCTCCCAGCTTTGTCCGCACCACCAACGTGTTCACAAAAAACCCGATCAGCCCTTCCACTTCCGGCCGCTCCCGGTTCGCCACCGGCATCCCCACCCCAAAATCCTCCTGCCCCGTGTACCGGTACAACAGCGTCACAAACCCCGCCAGGAGCGTCATGTACGCCGTCGCCCCTTCCTCCCGGCTCAACTCCCTCACTCCGCTCGCCACTTCCGCTCCCAGCTCAAACTCACATCGCCCGCCCCGGTAGCTCTGCACCGCAGGCCTGCGCCGGTCCGTCGCCAACTCCAGCAGCGGCACCCCAGCCAGCTCCCCCTTCCAGTACTCCAGCTGCCCGTCCAGTTCCGATTCCGTCAGCCGCTCCCGCTGCCAGATCGCGTAATCTCCATACTGCACCTCCGGCTCTTCGAGTTCCGAATCCCGGCCCTCGCAGTACGCCCCGTACAGCGCGCTCAGCTCCTCCCACCAAACCCCCAACGACCAGCCGTCCGTCGCAATGTGATGCAGGCTCACCCACATCGCCCATTCCGCCTTGCCCAACCGCAACAGCCACACCCGCAACATCGGGTCCCGTTCCAGGTCGTAGCCTCGCGTCTCCGCTTCCACGCCTCGCTCCCGCACCCGCCCTGCCCGCTTTTCCCGGCTCCGCTCCCTCAGGTCCTCCCGGCTCAGTTCGTACTTCGACCCTTCCCGGACTTCCTGCACCACCCGCTCCCCGTCCCACCGGTAGACCGTCCGCAGCACCTCGTGCCGGCGCACCATCTCCCCCAGTGCCCGCTCCAGCGCCTCCTCCTTCAATTCCCCCCTCAAGCGCACCCCGCTCACCACGTTGTACGTCCCCGCCTCCACCCCCAGCTCCTCCAGAAACCAGAGTCGTTCCTGGCCAAAGGAAAGGGGAAGGGCACCTTGAGTCGACCGTTGACGGATCCCCTGATCAACCGACGGCAGGGTGACGGCTTCGGGCTCGGCCGAGCGGCCGCCAGGGCGAAAACTGTCTGGGACTCAAATAACTTTCGGACCGGTACTGAAACGCCCGTCGCCTCGGAGAGGCGAGTCGCCAACTGTACCGCCTTCAGGGAGTGGCCCCCAAATCGAAGAAGTTGTCGTAGAGGCCGACCCGCTCGAGGCCCAGGACTTCTTCCCATGTCCTGGCAACGGTGCGCTCGAGTACATCCCGCGGCTCAGCGTAGCGGGTTGCCAGCTGCGGGCGCTCAAACCCCGGTCGGGTAAGGCCGATCGATCCAGTTTCCCGTTGACGGTGAGGGGAGGGCCTGCAATTCCCAAACGCCGCTGGAATCATGTAATCGGGAAGACGCGTCGAGAGAAAAGTTCGCATGCCATCTGGGGTGACAGCCTGGCCCGCACGGGTGACCAGGTATGCGACCATTCTCGACTCACCCGTCTCCACCTCGACGCGATCGATCACGGCAACGTCAGCCACGGACGGTGGAGCCGGATTGCCGCCTCGACCTCGGCCGGCTCGATCCGGAATCCCCGGACCTTGATCTGGCTGTCGATCCGCCCACCGAATTCAAGAGTGCCATCTCGGCGCCACCGGGCCTGGTCTCCGCTCCGATAGAGACGTTTCAGCGGTTCACTCTCGAATGAACTGGAAACGAAGCGGAATCCGGTCAGGTCGGGTCGCCCCAGGTAGCCCCTGGCCAACCCCAAGCCACCAACGTAAATCTCCCCGAAGACTCCAATGGGAACGGGCTCCTGATGGGAATCGAGCAGGCAGACAGCCCATCCTGGAAGAGGCCGACCGATCAGGCTCATTCCCAGGTCAAGTTCCTCCGGCGAGACCTCGTGGTGCGTGACGTGAACGGTCGTCTCGGTGATTCCGTACATGTTCACCAGAGTCGGATTCCCGAGGGGATGGTGTCGTGTCCACTCCCGCAGTAGGGTGAAGTCGAGCATTTCACCGCCGAAGATGACATATCGCAGTTCAGAAGCTCCGCTCCCGCGCGGACCGGGCGGAGTCCTCGGATTAACTGCCGAAAAGCCGACGGAGTCTGGTTCAGGACCGTCACATTCTCGTCAATCAGCAGGCTGTAGAAATCGCGAGGCGACAACACCGTCTCCGGCGGGACAACGACCAGTCGGTCGCCGTGCAGGAGCGCACCCCAAAATTCCCAGACCGAGAAGTCGAAGGCCGGGCTGTGAAACAGCGTCCAGACTTCCTGCTGATTTCCTGCGCCTTCCGGAAGCCGAACAGCGGATCGGTCGCCGTGAGCAGCCGAATCACGTTTTGGTCGGGCACGAGGACCCCTTTGGGATGCCCGGTGATTCCCGAGGTGTAGATCACGTAAGCCAGCCGGTCCGACCCGCCCTCGCCCGCGGGCAACACCGGATTTGTTGTCACCTCCATTTCGTCCGCCGGCGACAACTCGTCGATCATGATCACCTCGAAACCCCCGGCTTCAACCAGGTGCTTCGATGCCTCGTCCGCCAGGACGATGCGCGAATCCTGGCGTCCGAGTGCATCAGTCATCATCCATTGGATACGCTCGCGGGGATTTCTCAGATCGAGGGCAGATCAGCACCCCCTGCTTTCACGACTTCCAGCAACGCTTCGACGAGTTCGAGTGAACGTTCCAGACAGACTCCGACCAGGACGCCTCGACCCACTCCGCGCGCTCGCAAACGATGGGCCAGCCGGTTCGCCCGGGCTTCAGCTCGCGGTAGGTCAGTTGACGATCCCGGAAAACAACGGCAACAGCTTCCGGGGTTCGTTCCACCTGCTGCTCGAAGCCTTGCTTGATACAGATCTCCTCGGAACGAGCTGGGAGTTCTGGGCTCCACTCGGCCAGCAACTGGTGTCGTTCCGATTGGCCAGGGGAATCCGGGAGAGGGGAGCCCGGGGGCCTTCACCGCCTCTTCCACCAGCCTTCCGTAGTGTCCCGCCATCCCCTTTACCGTCTCTCCCTTAAACAGGTCCCGGTTTACAGAATCTCTCCCCGGATCCCCGCCTCTCCTTCCCATACATGAAACTCCACCTCATACCGGACCCGTTCCCCCTCTCCTTCCAGCCGCTCCCCTTCCAGTCCTGACAGCCCCCAATCCCCGCGCTCCTGCTGCGCAAACACCACCTGGAACAGCGGACTCCGACTCAGGTCCCGCTCCGGCTTCAGTACCTCCACCACCTTCTCGAACGGCACCTCTTCTGCTCTTGCGCCGCCAGCACCTTCTCCTTCACCGCGCCCACCAACTCCCGAAAACTTTCCTCTCCTCCCAGCTTTGTCCGCACCACCAACGTGTTCACAAAAAACCCGATCAGCCCTTCCACTTCCGGCCGCTCCCGGTTCGCCACCGGCATCCCCACCCCAAAATCCTCCTGCCCCGTGTACCGGTACAACAGCGTCACAAACCCCGCCAGGAGCGTCATGTACGCCGTCGCCCCTTCCTCCCGGCTCAACTCCCTCACTCCGCTCGCCACTTCCGCTCCCAGCTCAAACTCACATCGCCCGCCCCGGTAGCTCTGCACCCAGGCCTGCGCCGGTCCGTCGCCAACTCCAGCAGCGGCACCCCAGCCAGCTCCCCCTTCCAGTACTCCAGCTGCCCGTCCAGTTCCGATTCCGTCAGCCGCTCCCGCTGCCAGATCGCGTAATCTCCATACTGCACCTCCGGCTCTTCGAGTTCCGAATCCCGGCCCTCGCAGTACGCCCCGTACAGCGCGCTCAGCTCCTCCCACCAAACCCCCAACGACCAGCCGTCCGTCGCAATGTGATGCAGGCTCACCCACATCGCCCATTCCGCCTTGCCCAACCGCAACAGCCACACCCGCAACATCGGGTCCCGTTCCAGGTCGTAGCCTCGCGTCTCCGCTTCCACGCCTCGCTCCCCGCACCCGCCCTGCCCGCTCTTCCCGGCTCCGCTCCCTCAGGTCCTCCCGGCTCTGTTCGTTCTTCAACCCTTCCCGGACTCCCTTCACCACCCGCTCCCCGTCCCACCGGTAGACCGTCCGCAGCACCTCGTGCCGGCGCACCATCTCCCCCAGTGCCCGCTCCAGCGCCTCCTCCTTCAATTCCCCCCTCAGGCGTACCCCGCTCACCACGTTGTACGTCCCCGCCTCCACCCCCAGCTCCTCCAGAAACCAGAGCTGTTCCTGGCCGAAGGAAACCGGCACCTGCCGGCTCCCGAAGTGCCGAAGCAGCCGGGTCCGCGGCCGGGCATGAGGAAGGTTCTTCTCGATCAATTGGGCCTGGGCCGCCAGGGCCGGATTCTCGAAGACCATCCGGAGCGGCAAATCCACGCCAAAAGCGTCAGCAATCCGGGCGATCAGCCGGACGGCCAGCAAGGAGTGCCCCCCCAACTCGAGAAAGTTGTCGCTCGGGCTGACCCGGGGGAGGTCGAAGCAGCGCTTGCCCAGATGTCCCCGAGCGCGGCAGCAATGTCCGACAGAGGGGCGGCTACGCCGGGCGTGGGAGGCGCCGCGGAAATCGGCTGGCGAGCGAGCAGGTTCCGGTCTACTTTGCCGGTCGCGGTCAGCGGAAGAGATTCCAACGAACGGATCATCGTCG
This sequence comes from uncultured Acidobacteriota bacterium, assembly GCA_963777605.1. Taxonomy (GTDB): domain Bacteria; phylum Acidobacteriota; class UBA6911; order RPQK01; family JAPXNP01; genus CAVZRV01. The sequence continues at coordinate 18,376 of CAVZRV010000003.1, read as the reverse complement.
GGACCATATACGCCGGCAGTCGCGCCTCCAAGAAACTTCGGATTTCGGCGGTACTGCCATCGGGCTCAGTGTTCCCGACAACATATGCGACCAAGCTCTTTTCCTGTTCGGGTCCATTGTCACGGGCAACCACGACGGCGTCTCTGACTCCGTCGAGAGAGCGCAGGGCAGCCTCGATCTCTCCCAGTTCGACCCGGTAGCCCCGGATCTTGACCTGGTGGTCACGCCTTCCCAGGAACTCGATGACCCCGTCGTCGCGGCGGCGAGCCAGGTCGCCCGTACGGTACAGGTACCCGTTCCCGCTGAAGGGATCCGGCACAAAACGATCCGCCGTCAGGGCCGGCCGGTCCCAGTAGCCCCGGGCCAGCCCGTCACCGCCGGCATAGAGTTCGCCGATAACCCCCGCCGGCACCGGTTGGCCTGCCCCGTCGAGGAGGTAGACCGACGTATTCGAAATCGGCTGCCCAATGGGGACCGCCCCCTCCCCGAAGATCCCAACCGACTTCATCGGGTGGCAGCAGGTGAACGTCGTGTTCTCTGTCGGCCCATAACCGTTAATGACCGTCACTCCGGGGCACTTCTTTAACACCATTCTGACGTGAGTGGGAGACAAGACGTCCCCCCCGGCCAACAACTGCCGGACAACGGCGAGGCTCTCCAACTCCTCCTCGACCATCAGGTGAAACAAGCTCGCCGTCAGCCAGAGAGTGGTGACGCCCGCGGACCGGATTGCCTCACCCAGTTCTCTCAGTGTCGGCTGCCCCGGCTTCATGACCACCAGGCGTCCTCCGTTCAGAAGGCATCCCCAGATCTCCAGCGTGGAGGCGTCAAATCCGGCCGGCGCCAGCTGCAGGAAGACGTCGTCGGTCTCGAAACTGGCGTAGTTTGGGCCCTTAACAAGTCGGACTACCCCTCTGTGGACGACATTCACCCCCTTGGGCTCCCCGGTTGACCCCGAGGTGTACATCACATAAGCCAGGTCGGTAGCCTGATTGACCGGCTTGGGATTGCCGGTATCTTTCGAGAACTACTCCAAGTCATCGATCAGCACCAACTCGGCCCCCAGGCCGGCAACTGTTCCCGCCTCAGACTGTCGAGTCAGGATCCACTTGAACCTCCGTCCCGGACCATCCACTCGAGCCGCTGCCCCGGGTATTCGGGGTCGAGAGGGAGGTAAGCGCCCTCCCGCCTTTACAACTCCCAGCAACCCAACGATCAGATCCAGCGAACGTTCCAGGCAAACCCCGACAAGCAGGTCGCGCCCAACCCCCAGCCGCCTCAGGTGGTGAGCTACCCGGTTCGACCGGTCATTCAGTTCCCGGTAGGTAAGGCGACAGTTCTCAAAAACCACGGCAACGGCGTCGGGAGTTCGCCCTGCCTGTTCTTCGAACGGGCGCCGAGACGACCGTCCCTTGGGTACTCAGTAGTCATCCGATTAAACATTCCCCCCCGTCGCCGGAATCAAAGGAGTGAAGCAGCAATCAATCTCCACGGGACCGCTGTCGGCACACACCCGGATGGTGCTGCTTCCACAAATGGAACGCTCCACCGACAGGAGTGCCGGAGATCGATCCCAATCAATGCCTCTGGGGGCCGTAAATCACCGCTCCATGCGCAAGCCCGGGGATAATTCGAGCAGGCCGTAGCCAATGGTCTTGGCGGCGCTTCCCGGGACGAAGATGACGTCGTCCGGTCGAACCGGGTAGTCCGGGGATTTCCCTTTGAGGATCGCGGCGAAGTCGAGCTTGAGTTCCTGGCGGCTGCCGGACTCGCCTTCCCGCACCAGGATCCCGTCACTCATCTTTGCCGTCCGGGTAGCCCTCCGGCGGACGAGAGGGCCTGGGTGGCCAGCAGTTGCTCTCCCTGGGGAATCTCGTAGGCGCCGGGATGCCCGACATCGCCAACCACGTAAAAGAAATTCCGCTTTCGCTCGGGCACATAGAACACGTCGCCACCCTTGAGCGAAACGTTAAGCGCGATCTGGCTCCCCTCCCGAAGGGCGTCGATATCAACCGGGATCACCTGGTAGTCGGGGGACTCTTGAACGGAGTCTCCGCCGGCCATTTTCGGCGTCTCCTCTGCCGTCACTTCACCCTTTGCAGACAATGCTGACGCCCCCCGACGGTAGAGGTAGGCGGTTGAACTGGCCACCTCGTTAGCGCCGCCGGCCATCGTGAGCAGGTCCATCAGGTGCATCTGCTTGTCCATGATGATGAACTGACCGGGCATCATCACTTCCCCGAGGCAGTAAACAGGCTGCCCTCGATACTCCGTCACAAAGACGTGTACCTTTGGATCGCGAATCAACTGCTTCTCCTCGAGCCGGCGTGCAATCCCGGTCTCCAGCTCCGCAGCACTGAGGCCGCCGACGGAAAGTAATCCGAGGTACGGCACGTGGATCTTGCCCGAGTTGCTGATGCGAGTTTCCTGGTTCAGGTCGTCCAGGCCGAACACCTGGATCGAGAGAAGATCACCCGGTCCCAACCGGTAATCGGGAGAGGTATCCTGTGCGACCGGTTTCTTCGTGTCCTTGGGCCCGTCCCCTGCCTGAGCCTGCGGCACGCCCCACAAAGCCGACAGGACGGCCAGAATTAAGACGAATGATTTCCAGTGTATTTTCATGGCGAAGTCGCTCCGCTTCATCGAATCGGCCCGTAGATAATTGCGCTCTGAACGATTCCCGGAACAATGTTCAGCAGCCCGAACCCCACCGTCTTGGCGTTACTGCCAGGAATGAAGATAACGTCGTTGGCCTGGACCAGAATGTCGGGCTGATCGCCCCTCAAAATCGCGCCGAAGTCCACCGCCATCTCCTTCCGGGAACCCGTCTTGTCGTAACGGACCAGCAGGCCGTCGCCCAGCTTCGCGGTCTTGGTCGGTCCTCCGGCCTGGGAAATGGCCTGGGATACCTTGAGCTCGTTTTCCGGAGGCACTTCGAAAGCCCCGGCGCTGTGCACGTCGCCGACCACAAAAAAGGTTTCAATCTTCCGTTCTGGGATGAAGAAAGTGTCCCCCCGGCGCATCGCGGGATTGGGAGAAATCACGCCGCCTTCTTTGGCCGGCTGCAGGTCGATCCGGGTAACGACAGTCTGTGGAGATCCAATAGAACCGTCGCCGCTGATCACGGCAGGAGCGACGTTGTCGGAATTGTCGGACTCCGTGATCAGGCGATGGAGATAGCCATAACGGCCCGCTGTGAAATCGAGCCCGCCCGCAAGCAGGATCGCGTCCATCAGGGTCAGTTGCTGAGACATGATGTACTGGCCCGGACGATCGACCTGCCCCAGGATGTAAATCGGCTTGGCACGGTACTCGCTAATGTACACGAGCACCTCCGGGTTCTTGATCAGGTTCTCCTCGGCAAGCCGCGTCGAGATCTCGTCTTCCAGTTGGACGGCCGTCTTTTCAGAAACCTCGAGCGTCCCCAGGTACGGAAGGGAGACACTGCCCGAATTGCTCACCTTCAACGTTTGTGACAGGTCTTTGAGCCCCACGATGTGGATCTCCAACACATCTCCAGGACCGATTTTGTAGTCCTCCGACGTGCCCGGGAGGCGAAGGAACTGGAGTTGACGATCATCGGCGACTCGCCCCTTCATGCTGTCGTAGTTGTAGGGATAGCCCATGTAGTCACTGCCCTGTGAGCGAACCAGGACATTTGAGACGAGAAAGGTCCCGCACAGGACCAGAAAATGAAGGGCCATTTTGCGGTTATTCACTGGAGTACTCCCTGCATTCGTTGTTGAAAACCCCGCCGGGGATGTCCATTGCGCACTGCCGACCCGAATGGCATTCAGCGGCGGTAGTTGAAAATCACCTTGGTGCCGTCGCGTTCGAGATGGAATGGCATTTCTGGAAGAGCGTGAAGCGCCGACCGGACGTCATCCTGTCGATTGCGGGGACAGTAGAGAAGAAGAAAACCACCACCACCTGCTCCGGCAATCTTACCACCGAGCGCCCCGGCGCTCCGGGCCGCCTCGTACATGCCGTCGATTTCTCCGTTGGAGACACGACTCGCCAACTGCTTCTTAATCTTCCAGCTGGTGTCGAGAAGAAGTCCGAATTCGTCCAACTCTCCCGCTAGAAGAGTCTCCCGAGCCACTCCGGCCAGCCGTTTTAGTTCACGCAGCAGCGGAAGCTGGCCGTTCATCCGGCTCACCTGCTCATAGAGGACCGTCTCGGAGCGACGGGTCGTGTTGGTGAAGAAGAGCATCAGGTTCTCGTTGAGCCGGCGTCGGATGGCATCATCCAGGATGACTGTTGAGACCCCGACGTCGCCGCTGCGCCCAAACTCTATGAATCGCTGTCCCCCAAAAGCCGCTATGTACTGATCCTGCTCTCCGATCGGCTTCTTGAGGATGTCGATCTCGATTTCGCAGGCTTCCCTGGCCAAGGTCGCCGAGTCTTTGGCAACTCCCTGATGGACGTACATCGCGTTCAGTAGCCCGACCGTGACGGTGCTGGAGGAACCCATTCCCGACCCGGCGGACGGTATGTCCCCCATTGTAGAAACTTCGATCCGCTTCCTTATCCCGGTCTTGCGAAGGCATTCCCGGACAAGTTCGTGCTCGAGCTCGTCGATGTCGTCCACCATTTCAGTCTTGGTGTATCCAACGCGGATCTTGTCGTCGAACCGCTCCTTGACAATTACGAAGATGTACCGGTCGATTGCACTCGACAGTACACAGCCTACCTCCTGGCGAAAGAACCCTCTAAAGTCGGTCCCTCCCCCAAAAAAACTGACCCGTAACGGCGTCTGAGTAATGATCATGATCTTGTCCTCCGGCAGGTCTTTCGCCGGCTGCCCTGTATCTTGAGGCCGGAACTGGGGATATCCCCCACCTCGATCCGGCTGTGCTGTTGGTCACTCTCTCGTCAAAAACGGTGTGCTACCATCGTGGCTGATCTCACCAGAGGGGCAACTCTTAGGTAAAGCCCAATGAATAAACATTTTTTTCATTTGTTCCTGATTGTTCTCTGCTTCTCGGCAACCATATCGCGAGGCGCTACCTACTACATGTCGCCGAACGGGCGGGACTCCGATCCCGGAACCCGCTCTCAACCCTGGGGAAGTTTCAACCGCGCATGGCAATCGCTCTACCCGGGAGACGTTCTCGTGCTCCTGGATGGCGTCTACCGGCAGTCCCTCAACCCCAAGCGCCGCAACGGCCGCCCCGGAAACCCGATAACGATCCGAGCCGAAAATGACGGCGCCGTCCTCATCGACGGTGACCTCAATGGAGACGGAACCGGGGATCTTCTCCCGGTCAAAATCGGCGACACCTGGGAAGGTGAGCAGGGTGAAAACCCGGTCGGCGACTACTACGTTGTCGAGGGAATCGTCGCCGCCAACAGCAACGATTGGGTCTGGCAGATCTCGGGAATCACAACGTTTTCCGACGGATTTCCGGCTACAACGCCAACACCAATGGAAACAGTCACGTGATCGGCATCATCGGCAATTACAACCTGGTCGAAGACGCCGTCGCCTCCGGAAGCGGCCGAAAGATGTTCGAGATCTTCCACGGGCACGACAACACTTACCGGCGCTGCTTTGCATTCTGGCGGAGGTGGGACGGGAGAAATTGGCACGACCACTGGCCATGGGGAGACGGAGTCGAGGTATACAACGGCTCTTTCAACAGCTTTGAGAACGTGATCTCGGTCGGTCATTTCGATTCGATCGGACTCCTGAGTCAGAACACCCTGGTCGAAGGGAACCAGATCCTGGGGTCGATTTCGATCAGCGGCGGGACCGATCAACTGGGGAACCTCTTCAACTGGGGATCGATCCGCCCCCAGCCATCCAGTGCCGCCCGGCGAGTTTTGTGTCCAATCCGGGGTGGCCTTCAAGAAACGGATTCACGATACGGGCCAGCGGTGAATTCAGGGACAACCTGCTCCAGGACGTTTTGGCCACCCGCAATGCCGGACTGGGAATGGAAGTCAATATTCGCTCGGCAGACTCGGCGAAACCGCCACCAACAACCGTATTAACCGGGCGACTTTCACCGACAATGGCCACGCCTATAACGTTGCCGACGCCCGGCCGGCCGACCTGGCCCAACTGGATTCGGTGACGGCAAGCCACATCGAGGTGATCAAGGATCAGTGGGACCGTTCCAGCCCTTCCTTGACGGGCGAAGGGGCCCGCCTGAGGCACCGATACGTTGAAGGCGTTCTCAAGGACGGCTCGGACGGGGCTGGACGCCCAGTCGCTGTGGCCGTGGCCGATGGAAGACCGCATTCGAGCTGAGATCGGCGTTTCGGTGACCAACCCATCTCGGGCATTATCCCCGAGCAGGCGGGGCAAATCACTCCGACCGAATAAGGGTTCCCTGGCCGTTTCTCCCGTCTACCTGCCGTTTGGCGTTGTTGAAGGCACCGCGCCCGCAATCGGAAGTGGTCCTGAAGAACATTGGAAATGCCTCCATTACGGTCACCGGAGACTCCTTTGCTTCGGGAGCGGAACTGCATTCTCGGTAGCGACGGGGACCTGTCCGGGTTTTGCGTTTTCCCTCGGCGCATCCCAGAGCTGTACGGTCCGCGTCTCGTTTTCTCCTGGTGCCGGCACGCCCCAAACCGGCGACCTGGCATTCACGAGCGTTGGAGCCCCGCCTTTCCCGTTCCTCCGACAGTCTACCCGTCTGGGATATCGCGGATCGTTCCCGACCGAATCCCGCTTCCCGGCAGGCTGGAGGTCGAACAGTATCCGGTTCCGCGGGAAGTTTTCAGGTCACCGTGACCGGAGACAATGGCGGAGGACTGAAGATCGGAGGGATCACTCCCGGCGCCGAAGCACGTTTTGTGATCGACGCCCAGACCGCCGGCACGTACGATATTACGGCAAGAGTCGCTTCGCTCAACAACACCAGCTCCAAGAAGGTAACCGTCATGATCGACGGGAAATCGACAGCCACCTTGAATCCGGTCTTTACGGGAGGCTGGGAGCAGTTCACCGACATTACGGTCGAAGGAGTCTCGCTTTCGAAGGGTCAACATGATTTGACGTTGAAGTTCGAGATCGGCGGCTACGACATTAACTACCTCGACTTCGAGTTGAGCGACGGCGCGGCTCCGGCGAGCCCGCGCAACCTTCGTGTGACTGAGGAGACTGAGCCCAGGATGCCGTCGCCGAGGGCGCTGGGCTTTGATCCGCACCGGGTTGCGGCGGAGAAAGAACGATGAAACAGGGAAGTTCGACGCACCACATCCAGACCGGTTCTCCCGGGAGGAATCGAACCTCTGGAATCGTCCTGACAGCATTCCTGCTTTGCCTTTCCTTGCCGAGGGATCTCCGGAGATCACTTCGATCAGTCACCCGACCAGCGCTATCGAAGTTTGGCGATTTGAAGCCACCTTTCAGGTCGGCTCCACTGTAGCCGACAATCTCCAGTGGCCCTACGACTCCGCCCCTCCAATCGGCCTTCCTTCTGCATCGGGGATCTCGGTTGACGGCCTCTTCAGCCCGGACAACTGGTCGACCGTCTACGTCCAGCCGGCCTTCCTGTCACGAATCCTTCGGAGACGAAGTCCGCGACGGGAAGCCCTGGTATTACCCGACCGGTCAATACAGCTGGAAAGTCCGCTTTTGCCCAACCGCCCGGGAACCTGGGCGTTTCGATTGAGAGCCCACGACGCGGGGGGCACCGTCGAATCCACGCCACGAACATTTGAGGTTGCGGAGGCTTCGTCCCCGGGCTTCATCCAAGTGAGCCCGACGATCCCCGCTATTTCGAATTCGACGATGGATCTCCCTTCCTCGGCCCCGGTTACCAGGCCGCCGCCGACCTGACCGAAGCAGACTTTCAGAAGATGGCCGCCAACGGGATCCAGTTTCTCCGCATGTGGTGGACGCCCGAATCGATTTTCGGATCGCAGTGGAAGCCCTATTACGAAATCCGGAATCAGTACCTGGGCTACGTTCCACGCCCCGGTGTCCTTCCTTTTGAGGATGAAGTCGAGGGGAAAACCTCGATCAAGATGCGCCTCGATTACAAAGCGGACGGCAACACCAGCTGGTTCGATGCCTGCCGGGTGATCGGCTATTGGGGAACTCCAACGGAGGTCAAACCGAACACCACCTACCGGGTGGAGGTCCGCTACCGGGGATTTGGGGTCTCCGGGCCGAGAGACACGGGACATCAAAACTATGGTCTGGTCGTCAAGACCGACGTCGCCTGGCAGAACTACTCCCGGGCATTCGACGCCGGAACCGGTTCCGCCGTCACCGGCTATGGCGGGAATACCCCCTCCTCTTGGGGGACAATCACCGGAGAATGGTTTTCGGGAACGAACAACTTTCTCCCCAAGTTCTTTCTGACCCTGGAAAACGTCCTCGCGGGCCAGGTCTACATCGACACGATTTCCATCCGCGAAAACCTGGGAGGCGGGCATTTTGGGCCTGAAATCCTCCACAAGCCGTCGATGGAGCATCAGAACTACTTTCAGCAGCACAACTCTCATCACCTCGACCGCCTGGTTGAGATGGCCGAACGCAACGGGGTCTACCTGAAGGTGGTCATCCTCGAAAAGAGCGAGGTCATCTCCAAGAAGATCGATTTCGACGGGAACTTCGCCCAGGACAACGACGCCTTCTTCTTCGGGCGCGGACGGGAGGTCGGCAAGGTACGCTGGCTTCAACAGGCATGGTGGCGCTACCTTCAGGCCCGTTGGGGGTACTCGACTTCGATCCACTCCTGGGAACTGCTCAATGAAGGGGACCCCTACAGCGATCAGCATTACATTCTGACGGATGAATTCGGCAAGTACATGCATTGCCGGGCTTTGGTCGAGCGGTTGGAACCGGCGACAGCGCGAAGTGCACTTATGACCACCCCAACGGTCACCTGGTGACCACCTCTTTCTGGCACTCCCTGCCCGCCCAGCAGGTCTGGGAGAATCCGCGCTATCCCAACATCGATTACGTGGACGTTCATGCTTACGTCAGTACCGGGTGGATTCGGGACGCCGCCCTGGAGTCCGATGCAGCCGGCTACGACCTGGCCTACAGCAGTGCGTCGCGCATTCTGCTGATTCGGCCGTCTCATCTGCCCACCTCGCGGGCAAACCGATTGTCCGTGGTGAAGCAGGACTCGATTTCCTCTCTGGAGCAGAAGGAAAACCCCGCCCTGTCACAAGACCGGCAGGGTATCTGGCTTCACAACTTCCTCTGGTCATCGCTCGACCCGGGAGCCCTCTACGAGTTGTACTGGTGGTCGGAGAATCGGGAGAACCAGCCTGGTCCCGACGGGGTCAAGGGTTTGCACGAGATTTACCGCGGCGTCGCCGCCTTCCTCTCCGGCCTTCATCTCAACAACGGTCGCTACCAGGACCTTTCCGCCACCACGAACAACCCGGGGTTCCGGGTTGTCGGCCAGAAGGCTCCCGGCGATGGACTGGCTCATCTCTGGGTTCAAAATCGGTCGCACACCTGGAAGAACGTCGTTTCCGGGGCTCCCATCCCGGCAGCGTCAGGAACGGTCTCCATCGGTGGATTTGCCGCCGGATCGTCCTTCAAACTGGAACGGTGGGACCCGTACAGCATCGCCAACCCGGCCGTTCCCATTTCAGAGACCGTTGTCACGAGCGATGGAGAAGGCCGGCTTTCCATTTAATACAGAACCTGACAACTGATGCGGCGTTCAAACTCGTGCCCACTGAGAACTCGGGCGGTCCTTCCGAACCGGAGCGCCCCCGCAACCTCCGCGTCGTCCAGGACAACTGATCAGCCAGCCTTCCTCCCAGACGCGAGTTCGTCAATCACTTCCCGGAATTTCCGCCTCGATTCCTCGGCATCGAACTGCTCACAGGCAATCGACCGCATTCGCGCCTGCTGCCGGTTCTTCTCTTCCTCGGAGGCAGCGGCGTAGGCCCTCAGCCTGGCTTTGAGTTCATCGCCGGTCAGGTAGATGCAGTCGCCGGGTACCATTTCCTCGGCCCCATTCCAACCGTGGACGAGAGTGTAGCACCCCGTGGCCATTGCCTTGATCGGGGCCACCTGGAGCCCTTCCGAATAGCTGTGGGAAATGAACACGTCGATCTTCTCAAGCCAGGAGGGGGTGTCCTCAACATTGCCATAGAAAGTAACCCGGTCCTGAATGCCCAGGCGCTCTACGATCCTGCGCAGCGCCAGCGAGTAATCCCCGTGAGCAGGATGATCCGCTCCCCCGATGTGGAGATGGAACCGGTCCCCGTCCTTCAGCATCTCGGCAAGCACCAGGATCAGGTCGTAGACACGCTTTCTCGGAATCAGCTGGCATAGCACTCCCAGGTTGCCCCGGTAGGTTCGTTCGGCCTGCCGGAAGCGGTCTAATGACACGGAACTGATAATCACCCGGGTCTTGGAAGCGTATTCGGGAAATCGTGCTGTGAATCGCGCCTCATGGCCTCACTGACCAGAATTACCCGGTCAACCCTGTTCCAGTTGATCCGTTCGACCCACTCGTACATTTCATACCGATGCAACCGGGTCACGATTCGCGCCTTCTGCGAAAGCTGGGTCGCCGCAGACAGCAACCCGCTCGCCCACTCGAAGAAGACGACGTCGTTGCGGGCAAGGAATCGGTCCATATCCCGATTCAACCGATACCGATTGATTCTCGTGTTGAAGATCGCCAACTGGAATGTCTTGCGTTCGAACTGGGTGACCTCATAGTGACGTTGGAAATCCTCAAAGAGATCCCGGAAGAAACTCCATGTTTCTTCGATCGCCACACCCAGCCGGATTCCAGAGTCGCTCACTCGGCGGCTTCTCCCGGAGCAGGCCGTGGGGATTCCCCAAGCGATTCAAGCGGGGTCGAATCACCGGCAAGTACCCGAAACCGGCAATCGCCTCAACGACCTCCGCCAGGTCCTTTTCAGTCAGGTCGTTGTAAAAGGGAATTCTGACCAGCCGATCACTCACTGACTCGGTCACCGGGCAGTCTCCCGGACGGCCTCCAAACTTGATTCCCATTTCCGAAAGGTGCAGCGGCAAATAGTGAAACACGCTCAAGATGCCGCGCTCTCGCAGATGTTCAATCAATCCCTGCCGCGCTTCGAGCGACGGAAGCAACAGGTAGAACATGTGGTAGGACTGTTCGCAGTACCCAGGAACGACCGGCATGCGGACCTGGTTCTCATCCGCCCAATCGCACAGGTGATCCTGGTAGTACTCCCAGATCCACCTGCGCCGGCTTTGATTTTTCCCATGCTTGCAGTTGGGCGTAGAGAAAGGCGGCCAGGATGTCGGAGGGAAGAAAACTCGACCCGATATCGACCCAGCTGTACTTGTCCACTTCTCCCCGAAAGAAACGGCTCCGATTGGTGCCTTTCTCTCGCACGATTTCGGCCCGCTCCAGTAGCCGGGGTCGTTGATGAGGATGGCGCCGCCTTCTCCACAGATGAAATTCTTGGTTTCGTGAAAACTCTGGGCCGCAAACGTGCCGAACGTTCCGAAAAGCGCCCCCGGTACTTGCCGAACAGGCCATGGGCGTTGTCTTCGACGACGGGGATTCCGTTTCGGGAGGCCACCTTGCCGATGACGTCCATCTCGCAGCCGACGCCGGCATAGTGAACCGGGACGATCGCCTTCGTGCGGGGCGTGATCGCAGCTTCCAGGAGCGATTCGTCGAGGTTCAGGGTGTCTTTCCGAACATCAATAAAGACGGGGCGGGCCCCTCGCAGGACGAAGGCATTGACAGTCGATACGAAGGTGAAGGAGGGGACGATGACTTCGTCTCCCGGTTCGATCTGCAGCAAGAGTGCAGCCATCTCCAGGGCGTCAGTGCAGGAGGTAGTCAGCAGGACCCTGGGAACGCCCAGGGCCTCCTCCAGCAGGGTATGGCAGCGCCGGGTAAATCCCGCGTCACCGGCGGACCGGCCGCTGAGAATAACCTGTGAAATATAGAAGAGCTCGCGACCGATCAGGGTCGGCTTGTTGAAGGGAATCTTGATCGCTTCGTTCATTTTCAGTCGGATCTCCTCCCGTAAGCCTAAACGCCGCCCCGGAAATGTCGTTCCACCCAGGCGCCGGCCCCCCTGCTTCTTGCAAGTCTGATCACGTGATTCGGATCATAAGGTCGTTCGATCGGGAGGCACTCCCCGGTTCCGGTGTCCATCAGAACAGCGCACGCCACGTTAGGCTTGTGCCGGGACTGGCCGACCGAACCCGGGTTGATCAGGCGAGGGTGTGCCCCGTCCCTGAGGTACGGACGATGCGTCTGCCCGAACGCGATGACGTCGTAGTCGAAGCAATCCAGTTGTTCCAGCTTCGGGCTGTCCGGGTAGAGATAGTCGTGCAGGGGACTCCATGGACTCCCGTGGACCAGGTTGAAAAACTGCGAGCCAATCTGTCCGCTCCAGGCAACCGGCAGGCCCGAGAGCCAGGCGCGGTGATCCGCATCGATCACCGCATCAGCGAACTCGATTCCGAACCGGACGCTGTCGTTTGCCTCCCCTGGGACTCCGTTGACGAGGAACCAGTCGTGGTTCCCCAGGATGCAGTGCGCGTTCCATGCCCGAAGAGTGCTGACCACCTCATTTCCTGGCAGTAATAACCGATGATGTCTCCGAGACAAACGACTCGATCAACTCCGACGAGGTCTTCCTGGAGCGCATTCAAGGCTTCGAAGTTGGCATGAATGTCACTGATCAGGGCTATCCGCATCGCCGGCCTGCACTCCACAGAATCGAATCACCCAGTGAGTGGCGAGGGTCGTAACCCAAGTCACGGCGGGCCCGTTCAATCGAGACAGTCCAATCCAGCTCGTCATCCGGATCCGCTGCGCCGGAAAAGCAAATCCGGGAAGACGATCCCAGGATCGTAATGACTTCTTCTGCGAGTTCGCGGTTCGAGACGCTTTGTCCCCTGCCGATGTTGTAAATCCCGGAACAATCACTTTCAAGAACCGTACTCACGGCAGAGGCAATGTCCCTCAAATCAACGTAGTCCTGTCTCCTGGTGCCAAGCCCGCTCAATTCCAAAGGCTCTCCAGCCAGTGCCCGCTTGATGAATACCGGAAAGATTCGACTTGATGGCAAGCCCGGGCCAACCGGGGACGTCAGCCTCAGGATCGGCTTCCTGGAAATTCCATCGTCCACAAGGCGGCACAGTTGCTCGCCGTAGAGTTTCGAAGCATGATAGGCCGACTCTGGCACCGTGGGATGGTCCTCGGTGATCGGCAGATGCCTGGGAATTCCAATTACAGGCATGCTGGACAGGTAGACAAAGCAGCCCGCCTTCCACTTCGAGGCAACCTGCAGCAGATGCTGCGTCCCGATGCAATTGACAGTCGTCAATTCTTGAGACAATGCTCCTCCGTGCAGTATCGCGGCACCATGAATCACTGCGTCACACTTATCCAAACTCAGAACCTCTTCGAGGCTCTCAGGCGTCCCGAGGTCGGCGATTACTTCCGCCGCAACTTCGCCGTGCCCACCAGGCTCTCGGCTGACGCCGTAAACGCGGTGTCCCGCCATCGCCAGCGTCCGGCAAACCACACGTCCGATCAACCCGGTGTGCCCCGATACCAGTACCTTCACTTGCTCATCCCGAAGTCTTCCACTTGTCCCGCCCGGGAGGGCGTGGGATCGAAGGCCCCGTTTTCGTCCAGTTCGGCGACAGATTCAGGGGAGATGTAGATCTCGTTCCAGTACCTCAGGCAGACTCCACGCGTCAACTTTGGAAGATCTGCGGCCGGCTCACCCATGATGTAGTGGCGGACAGCCGCCTCCACGTCGTTGAATCCGAAATGTGCCCGCAACGGAGCTGTGCCTGAGAAACGCAGGTTGACCTCGAAGCAGGCGGAACGCCCCCCGGTCAGTCGGGATTGAACGTTGCAAGGACCGGCGGGACGCAACGCAGCAGCGATTTTCGTGGCTTGATTCGCGACTTCAGGAAATTCACCGAGCCGGGCGCGGTAAGTGGTTCCGTACTGTAATTCGCGCCGCATCGTAATCACACCTCGAACCACCCCATCCCGATCCGAAAACGTCCCCGTTGTGTATTCTTCCGTGGCATCGCCGACTTGTTCCTGTATCAAGTAAGCGTTCTGCCGAATAACCGCCTCGAGCGCTTCCCGAGTACTCACCTCTGCAATTCCGTGGGATCCCTTCCCTGAACGAGGCTTGGCGATGAGTGGGAACCCGCACTGTTCCACGAGCCGATTCACCGCGTCCACATCGTTCGCATCGGCGTAGCGAGGCGTGTTCAGGCCGAGGCTCTCGAGCCACCGGCACATGGCCAGCTTGTCCTGACCGACGGCAAGTTTCTCGGGAGAGCTGACCAGGCATACTGCTCCGGACTCGTGTCGAATCAGATCCGCGTTCTCAGATAGGACCTTCAACACCGGCTCAACCCCAGAAAGTACCCCATCGACCCGTTCCTTGCGGCAGGTCGCATCGCCAGTCCAGGAACTGCCGATCGGCCGCCGGGGGAGAAAGGTAGCCTCGATCCACGGTGTAAAGTCCTGCCGAAAGAGGTGAAATGCAGCCGCCGATGACCCGTGCATGCAACTTCGAATGGGCAAGAGCCTTGAGAATCCCCTGTCCCACGTTTCCACCTACACCCAATACAAGGAGACAAACGTCTGGCTGCATGCTGATCGTCGTTTACCTTCCGGCGCCGATGCCTCTTCGAAAAGTGCCTGGAATGTCCCTGACCGGTGCCAGCAACATGGAGTAAAACCCCCGATTACCAAGGAACCGTCGATCGTGAAACACCGCCCGCAACGCGATTCTAAGGCACTTGAACTTGCGTTTCTTGGTCGTGCTGCGATCGCCCGGTTGAATTGGTAGCGTCCCAGCACCCTTCGATCGAATCCGGGAAGGACTTTGTTGAGTTGTGGGGCCAGATCGTCGCAGAGGGGCTTCGGCTGACCCGTCGCCGTGCGCCAGATCATGACACCGGAGTTGATGGACCAGTCCGGCGAGGATGACCTCACCGGGTTCATAGCCAGGAGGGAGGGCCGGTGGACGGTCGCCATTCATTCCATTCCACAGAGCATTCCTGCAAAACGCCGCCAGCAGAATGTGCGCGTTCATCTCCTCCACGGTTCGGGTATCCGGTCGCAGTTAGGGGGCAACTCCTTGACAATCCCCAGAAACGGTCCCGTGCCGTCCATGGGTGCTGAAACCAACCCTTTCCGGAAAATCAGTTCGACGATTTGCGGGGGCGACCCCTTGGAGCGCCGGATTTCCTTCAAGGCACGGGCCAGCAATCTTCGGCCGGTCTCCACCTCACCCTGGGCGTAGGCGGTGTACACCCACACCATGTACGTTTCGCTGAAGGCCGACTCCTCCAGTTGGCGTACCGTCCCGGGACAGCGGGCGTCCTCGAGAATGAGCCTCTGGCAACGCAATTCGGCCTCACATCCCCTGCAAGGTCCCTCTGTATCCGGCCTTTGTGATAGCGCCGATAATTGAGGACTCTGCCGACATTGCCTATCTGACAGCCGGCGAGGGCCATTCGCCCCCAGATCACCGTCTCCCCACCATTGAAGATCACCTGGTCGCCACGTCGGAGTGCGAAGCTATCGTCCCAAACCTCACTCGAATCGCCCATTCTCTCCTGACGACGGCATCGCTGGGTGAATCGGGAAACCCAATACGAGGTCGGACAATCCCACGACTCCTGGCGGGTCCGACACCCAGAGTTTTCCCGACCACGACTCAACGTTAAAGCGCGCGTTGCAACTGCTTCCGACCTCAGGGTGGGCCTCCATGAACCGGACGTGGCAGGCAAGCTTATCGGGGTGGAATGCGTCATCCTGATCCAGAAAGGCGATCAACTTCCCTCTGGCCCGACCCATTGCCGTCTTCCTCGCCGTGAATGCTCCTTGATTCTCGGCATTTCGAAGATAGCGGATGCGGGGATCGGACATGCCTCGAACCACTTCCGCCGTGTTGTCCGGCGAGCAATCGTCCACCACGACGATTTCGAAGTCCTGCCAGGTCTGTTTCAGGACGCTCTCGATCGCAGCGGGCAGGACCGCCGCACCGCCGTAGGCGGGAATGATCACACTGACAACCGGATCGCCAGGTAGTGGAGGAGAATCAGATGATATCGGCAAATCGGAACTCGACACGTTTGAAGATCCAGTACCCTGCGATAAAGACCGGCACTGAAACGGCCGCCGCTACGGCGGGGTGAATACCCGGCACCTGCCCGTGAAGGAGGGCCTCCCGGTAGGCCTCGAGAATTCCCGCCATCGGGTTCAGGTAGTAATAGGAACGATCGGCTTTGGGGATCATGGTGACCGGGTAAAGAATCGGAGAAGCATCAACCAGAGCTGGACTCCCAGCGCCAGAACCGATCGCACGTCACGAACGAAGACGTTGGCGGCGCTGAGGAGGAGCCCCAACCCAACGACCAACATCAACTGGACGATCAGAATCACCGGAATACAGAGCAGAGCCGGCAGGGAAATCTCCACACGGTAGGCCACCATCAGGATCACCACGATCGAGGAAGCCACCGCAAAATCCATCAGCCGGGCCAACATGGCGGCGATGGGCAGGATCTCCCTCGGAAAGTAGATCTTGGTGACCAGGCTCATGTTTTCCACGACAGCGTTTGACATGTCGGTCAGAGACATGGCGAGAAAGGTCCAGGGGACGGTGGCCACGTAAGAGAAGATCACATAAAGAATATCCCCGGTGTCCACCCGGACCACGTAGGTGAACACCACCGTGAAGATAGCCACCTGCCCCGCCGGCTGCAACAGCGCCCAGAGCCAACCCAGGACGGACTGCTGATAGCGGGCCCGCACGTTGCGACGGTCCATCCCAAAGAAGGTCACGAGAAGCAAGAAGGGAAGCGATCATCATTGTTCCTCGGAACCTACGTCGCCTGAAACCAGGACGTAATCGGCTCGTAAACTCCGCTGTCGTCTTCATAACTGCGGGCCAGCCCTTTGACATGAAACCACTCCGAACGGGCCGGGCCCGGCGTCAGGGGCAGCGAGTCGGCTTGGTTGAGGAAGAACGCCTCTACGAAATCGGTCCCCGTGATCAACTGGAGCGGCTGGAGGCGGACCCGTGACCGGGCCCGGGCCCCGACCGACCTCGAGACAGCAATCAGCATGGCGGCTGCGTACCATGCAGCAACTCATCCCGTCCGAGCGAATAATAAAGAGTGACATCTGCACGCGGCCCAGGTCTCGTTCGGCCAGGTAGTCGATTGCTATCTCCGCCGCTTCCGAGTTGAGCAGTCTCCCATCCGCACCGCCCTTTCCACTCCACTGGACTGCAGTGATCTCGACACCACCTGCCGATCGGCCCTTTGAGACACCCCGATCCCGGTCGAACTTCCGGGCCCGATCGGCGTGCAGATCCGATTCGTAGGCCTCGAGTATCTGCTCCGTCTTCCCCGCCAGTTGGATCGAACCGTTGCGCAGGTAGATCGCCTTCCGGCAAACCGCATGGACCATGTAAAGGTTGTGGGAGACGAAGATGATGCTGGTCCCCCGGTCAAGGAGCTCCTGGATCCGACCCAGGCATTTCTGTCTGAATGCAGCATCACCGACTGCCAGGACCTCATCAACCAGCCGACGGTCAGGATCGATGCAGGCTGCAACAGCAAATCCCGAGCCGGACGGTCATTGCCGGACGAATACCGTTTCACGGGCGTATCGATGAACCGGCTCAGTTCCGAGAATTCGACGATTTCATCGAAGCGCTTTTCGATTTCCGATCACTGGAAACCGAGGATGGTTCCATTCAGGAAGATATTCTCCCGTCCGGTCAACTCCGGGTGGAATCCGGCCCCCAGTTCGATCAGGGCCGACAACCTGCATTCAGTTGAATCTCACCGGTACTCGGCTTGGTGATGTTGGCCAGGAGTTTCAGAATCGTCGTTTTGCCGGCGCCGTTGGGGCCAACCAGAGCAAGTGATTCACCGGGCTCGAGGTCGAAGCTCACGTTCTTCAATGCCCAGAGGTAGCCTCGCTGAGTGGTGCTGACGCCCATTTCGACCGATGCAGGGTACGCCGGAACCATGACGCAACGAGGCGGGGAAGGCTGGTTGCGGGTGAGGCCCACCGGTACCCCTTCGAGACCTCCTCGAACCGGACCAGTTTGCGGGCCGGAATAGGCGAACTTTGCACGGGGACTTCCCTCTCCGGTTCGATTGCCGGTTCAGTTTGCAGGTAGAGCATTCACGGCTCCACAACGTTCCACAAGGTCCATGAAGTTCTGTCCTAGCGTTGTCCAATCATATCGTTCCCGGACCAGCTTCCGGGCATTTGTCGAGATCATCGATCGAAGCACGGGCTCCCGTAGAAGCCTCACGCAGGCCGCCTGAAATTCAGCTGGCCGATCAGCAATCAGGATCTGTTCACCGGAAACTGCATCCAGCCCCTCGGCGCCCTTTGATGTGGCCGCGACGGGGACTCCC
>CAVZRV010000002.1:0-10668 GCA_963777605.1 uncultured Acidobacteriota bacterium | reverse complement strand
CCGCGGTCGATATGCCCGAAACTGGAGGAGAACGCTCGACCGATGTGCCGACCGATCTTGGCGGCAATGAAACCATCATGATCGTTGAGGACGAAAAACAGGTCCGCGAACTGGCGGCCACCATCCTGCGCCGTCGCGGGTATTCGGTGCTCGAAGCGGAAGACGGTACCCAATGCCTTGAGATGTTGGCTCGCCACGAGGGGTCGGTGGACCTCCTGCTTACGGACGTGGTTTTGCCTGGCCTGGGCGGAACCGAGATTTACCAGGAAGTTCTCCGGCAGTACCCCCGAATCCGCGTCCTCTACATGTCTGGCTACACCCAGGACCGGGTCTCCAAAAGAGGAATTCTCGACGACGGCCTTGCGTTTATCCAGAAGCCTTTCTCGACCCAGGCCCTGGCGGAAAAGGTGAGGCAGGTTCTCGAACAGGAGCAGGGAACAGAGCTGTAAGGAAGGCCGAAGATTTGCTGTAAAGTGTTGTTCCGGGCTCCGCCGATAGGCACCGAGACTTTGGAAACTAGCTTCGCTTGTAGTTCTCTATTTTCGCCCCGATCTGGCCTCGGGCCGTTCTCGCCAGGATGTGGCGCTGCTCATCTTCGGTCATCGGCTCCATCGTTTTGCAGAGCAGCACGTTTTGCTCCAGCTGTTCGACGGTTTCCACTCCGCTGACCATTGTGTCGATATCCTGGCTCAAGGTGAACCTGAGGCATTCTTCGATCGTGGCAATCCCGGCTTTTGAAATCCCCCCCATGGCATTGGACTTCATCGCGAGCAGGCCGAGTCCCTTTTCCCGCACCTTGGGTAAAACGGTCTTCGTGAAGCTCAGGTAATGGGGGTCGATCAAGTTGACCGGGTGCTGAACGGTCTCCCATCCTTCGTAGGCGTTCAGCAGGCGAAGGTGTACCGCGGGATCCCGGTGGCCGGTGAACCCGATGTGACGGACCTTTCCATCTTTCTTGGCAGCCTCGAACGCCTCCAGGGCACCTCCAGGAGCCAGGATCTGGTCCACCTCCTCCATCTCGCTGACCTGGTGGCATTGCCAAAGGTCAAGGTAGTCGGTCTGCATTCGTCGAAGGGTGTCTTCGAGTTGACGCAGCGCGGTCCTGGCGTCGCGCCGCTCAGCCTTGGACATGAGGTAGACCTTCTGGCGACGCGATCCGGCCAGGGCTTTTCCGTAAATTTCGTCGCTGCGCCCATCGTTGTAGTGGTGGGCCGAGTCGAACAGGTTGACTCCCAGTTCGATGGCTCGATGGATGATCCGCACACCTTCGGCGTCGCCATGGACCGCCATGTGGTAGCCGCCAACGGTGAATCGCGAGACCCGAAGGCCGGTGCGTCCCAGAGTCGCCACGGGCATCGGCGTCTGCGCAAGGCACTTGAGTCCGGTGCCGGCAGCGAACACTGAAAACTGAAGGAATTTTCGTCGATCCATTATTCTCTCCGTTTCATTGCCGAAAGAGATTTCCAACGGGCCAGGGGAGTGTCCCCATCCTCAACTGTTTCCTCACTGTAGCAGGATGGGCTCACATCAAGGAAGCCATCAGTCGGCAGGGACAGCGCCGGTTGCCTGATCAGCCCCGGCCCTCCGCGCTGTGCGAAGACCGTTCAAAGTATGAAACTGTGGGGCTACCGCCAGACCACCGCGCCAACGGCGCAAACCCTCTGCGGACCCGATTTCGCAGCCTCAATCTCACATCGGACGGGGCCAACTCCTTCAAATTTTCCAGTTCATCCAGATAAGGCTTCAAGAGGGAGGCTTCGTGCTTGAATCGTGGCGGTTCGCTAAGCTGAATGGCCAGGCGATCGGAATTGCCAAGGGGCATTCAAACGCCGAATTGGATCGAACCGGGCGACAGTTGACCGGGGATATCCGGCTTCAGCTGAGTCTTGGCGACGGGACTGTGCTTCCCCCGGCCTGCGGCAGCATGGGCGGCGTCCGATTGAATGATTGAGCCGCGGTTTGGAGTTTTCGGACTTCGATAGAGGGACCGGTTCGGCCGGATTGTGGTACAACGAGGCTGATCAGCGGACCGGCTCTTCCGTATGGTGCCCCGGAAGTGGCAGTCTGTCGGAAGGGTAAGGATTCATGAGTCATCGGCTTCTGGGATTGGTGCTTCTGTTGGTGTTGTGTGTTGTCTGGGGATGTTCCTCAACCCCTGAACCGGTTCCTCAGGCCGCCGAACCCGAAGTCAACCCCGGACTTCTCTCTCCTGCGCTGATGAAAGCAGAGGCCCCGGCGGAATTCTCGGTTCGGTTTGAGACCACCAAGGGCGATTTCACGATCGATTGCAGGCGGGAGTGGGCCCCTTACGGCGTCGATCGTTTCTACAACCTGATCCGGGCCGGTTACTTTCAGGACGTTGCCTTCTACCGTGCGATCGAGAACTATATCGTCCAGTTCGGAACGCACGGAAACCCCGAGGTCACTCAGATCTGGTCGGAGGCGAAAATCCGGGACGACGAGCCCCAGCTTTCGAACGATCGCGGAACCCTCTCCTTCGCCCAGGAAGCCCCGAATTCCCGCACGACGCAGCTGTTCTTCAACCTTGCCGACAACTCGGCCGATCTCGACCAGTTTGGACTGGCACCGATCTGCCGTGTGACCGAGGGCATGGAAGTGATGGATTCAATCTACACCGGGTATGGGGAATTGCAGCCGAAGGGGGACGGGCCCAAGCCCAATCTCCTTCAGCGCCTCGGTAACAAGTACTTGCGCCGGGAGTTTCCGGAGATGGATTACATCAAAGACTGCAAGCTGATCAACTGAGCCCGCGTTCGGGCCGAGACGAAAAAGGGGCGGGTTGGCCAGCCCCTTTTCACTGACAGCAAACAGACGCAAAGTCTATTTCTTTGCGCTTTCCATCGATGGACTCCAGACCTCCCAGACCTTTCCAACCAGGTCGGGGCCCGGCTTGAGCGTAATGTCGCCCGGCTCCCATCCGGCCGGGGTTGCCTCGGCTCCCTTGGTGGCCCGGACATGTTGAAACGCCTGGATCTGGCGCACGGTTTCCGCAAGCCTGCGGCCCACCGGGGGAGTCAGGACTTCCATCGCCTGGACGACTCCATCCGGATCAATGATGAACCGTCCGCGAAGCTCGATCCCCTGGTTTTCATCAAAGACTCCGTAGGCCTTGCCCACGTTGCCCGCCTGGTCCGATGCCATGGCGAAGGGGACGCCTCCGTCCACCATCTTAACCAGTTCGTGGTCGTTCCACATCTTGTGTACGAAATGACTGTCCACGCTGACCGAAATGACTTCAACACCCATGCCCTGCAGCACGTCGTATTTGTCGGCGACCGCCGACACTTCGGTCGCTCAGACGAAGGTGAAGTCACCAGGGTAGAAACAGAGCAGAACCCATTTCCCCAGGTGATCGGAAAGTTTCACATTGGTAAATCCGCCCTTGAGGTAAGCGGGGGCGGTAAAGTCGGGGGCTTTTTGCCCAACACGGACGGCCATGATTTCCTCCTTCGAGGCACTTTGCTCGACTGCTTGTTCCTTCTCGTGCTTCTCGCCTGTCACAGTTCCAGTGATCCGAGCGCATCCTTGTGGCTGATCAGCCATCATTCCCTCCTTCCGGATAGGTTTGCTGTCCAGCCTTCATTATAGAAACCCACTCGATCTTTGACTACCGATTCCGGCGCGTCGCACGGAAGTGACACGCACCGATTTGCAGCGTAAGTACCTGAAAAAAAGATTCCGTGAGCGGTCTGGCCCCAATTTCAAGGAATTCGGTCGAATCGTCACCGGAGGCCGGGAGTTGACTTTGCCCGCCGTGCCTACAGAGTGACAGACCTCGGAAAAGCTCGCGACAGATCACTTCATCAGGCTGATCCTCCCAGCGATCCGCTGAAATGGGTGCCAGCTCTGGACTGAAAGTGTTAATTGACGGGAGTTTATGAGCCAATTATGTGCGTGTCACCGATTTGGTGGCAGAATACCAATTCTGTGGGTCAATCGGACACAACCGTAAGAGCTCCTTGGCCGTGGGACCAGTGGCCGGCGAAACCCAGGATGTGCTGTTATCCCCGCAAACGCGGCCACATAAACGATTCATTGAGTTCGAGGTGGACACTGGTACGGTCAGTGCTTAACTTTTAGGTCATGGTGAAACTACCGCCGTCTTTATGTCTCCTTGCACTGGGTCTGCTCACCATATTCACCGGAACCGCTGAGATCCAGGCGGCCACCATCTGGATTCCCCAGGTTGCCGACGGTGCCAACGAGCCGACGCATCCCGACGAGTACTTTGCCACCGAGTTCACGCTGGTCAATCGAAGCCCAGATCGGTTCCAGGGGACAGCAGAGTTTACGAGTTCAATCGACCTGGCTGCGGTGGTGATTCGGGTCGACGACACCTACTGGAGTACCTTCCCGGTCCTGCCGGATCCCTAGGTGGGCTGGGTTTGATGATGAGAAACCAGGGGAGAGTCAAACGATGCCTACTCAAGTTCGTCATGCCTTTTGTCTTGTACGGTTCAGATCGCTTGCGCAATTCGGCCTGATTGCGAGCCTGCTGCTTTGGGCCGGAATCGGGGGGTGCCTCGGTGCCGAGGACTTCACCATCCGACCGCTCGTCCTGACCGGCGATCCCGCGCCGGGCACGGCGGGAGGCACCTTCAACCGCTTCGGCAAGTTCGACGTCAATGATCTGGGTCAGGTCGTCTTCGGCGCCACCGTCCTGAACGGTTCCACGACCGGTGGTGTTTTTCTTTTCGACGACGGGGAGATCCAACCGCTCTACCTCTCGGGAGATCCTCTTCCCACCGGTGCAACCGATCTCAGCGTGCACGACCTGCGGATCAACAACCGCGGCCATGTCGCGATCCGGGCTCCCTTCGGAGGGATATTCCTCTACGCCGACGGAGCATGGTCCACCGTCGTCGAGGTGGACTACGGCACCTTTACCGAGCCCACTTCGATCGCGGACTTTGCGCTGAATGACCTGGATCAGATTGCGTTTACCGGCGGCACGGCCAATAATGGCATCCGCCTCTTTCTTGCCGCGGACGGGCAATTCACCCCCGCGATTCCGACCGAATACCAGGACGTGGTCCCGACGGCCCTTTCGCTCAACCGCGAAGGTCAAATCGCCTTCGAGGAACAGTGGGTGACGGGGCAGCTCAACTCCGATCAGCCCGGCCTGCACATCAGCCTTCTTTCGAACGGAGAGGTGACCCGCGTTGCATCGGAAGGAGATCTGCTCCCCCACCTGTGCCCGAACTCTTGGTGCGCCGTCCACTTCGAGGCGGATCTGGAAAATCCCGTTCTGAATGATGATGGGGACCTCGTATTCAGTGCCGGTCTCGACAACGGAAGGACCAGCCTGTTCCGATACAACATTGCGGAAGCCGACCTGGCGTCCTATCAAATCGGAAACCTCAGCGCCCCTCGAGGCGGTACGTTCGTAGACCTGGACCTGAACAATAACGGGGCGGTGGCTTTTGCCGGCAACTGGCAGACCGGAAACCGAGTTGGTCGGTGGCGAAGCGGGGAGCGTGCTTTATGCCGGGCCGAAAGGTTTGACCCGGGTTGCCGGACCGAACGACCCGATCCCGGGCTTGCCCGGAGCGCAGTTCGGGTCCCTCTTTGCGGGGCGCATTGCCCAGGTGGCGATGAACAACCTGAACGAGATCGTCTTCGCCGAGGCGGTCCAGGGGAGCATCGAAGGGGACGGACTCTTCCTCGCCCAACCAGTGGAGGAACAAAATCAGTATCTCCACTTCCCCCAGTTTGGAGCGGGTTCCGAAGGATCAGCCTGGATTTCGAGCGACATCACGCTGTTCAATGCCACGACGACGGCCTCGAATGCCGTCATCGAAATCCGGGATGACGCGGGAGATTGGATCTCCACCACGCTCAACGGCGAGACGGTGACCGGCCGAACGAGCGTTTACCTGCCGCCGAACGGCAGCACCACCCTTGCAGGCAGTGCGGCGGGTCCCCTTCAGGTCGGATCGGTCACGATTCGATCGATCGTGCCCCTGGGAGGCTACCTGCTCTATCACGGGTCCAACGGCCTGGCCGCCGTCCACAGCAGTCAACGGGTCAGCGGATTTCGGTCTCCGGTACGCTTTGGAGACGGCCTGAGCACCGGATTGGCGCTGATGGGATTCGACGAGGCACAGACGATCGAACTCGAACTGATCGACGAATCGGGTCAGACTGTCGCCGCAGCCGACATTCCGCTTCCCGCTCACGGGCACTGGGCCCGCTTAGTCAACGAAGTCGAATGGGACCCGGGGGTGGATCTTGCGTCCTTCTCCGGCACAATCCGGGCCCGCAGCAATGCCGAGTGCGCCGCCACGCTGATCCTCCTGACCGACAGCGAATACGCGACCCTTCCCGTCACGGAAGAAGTTCCAGGGTGGTGACACTGCTTGGGAATGGATACTCCGCGCAGCGGGGCTGGTATTCCAAAAATTTTGACTCATTCTTGTCGAAAACTTCAGTGGTTTCAGTGGGGATTTTCCGGCGAGTGCGTGTAGTGGAGAGAACTAAAACCGAAGACTGAATCTAAAGAACTTACCGAGATTTATACCCTTCAACTGTCGAACTTGGGCTACACGGGGATTTGCATTATCAACGTTGGGCTGGCAGAACGTCCCGATTCCGGCAGGACTACAACTCAACAAATTCCCCACTGCCGGTGGGTAGTTGGGGGAGTTCTACGCCACTGATTTGTTCCATCTCATTGACGATGTCATTTAAGTGAATTCGATCGGTGGAATTGGTGATATTCCAGCCGGCGTCTTCCACGATGGCTTTGACGGTGGCGAGCCAGACGTCGGAAAAGTGCGGCCACTTCTTGACGGCAACAATCAGAAGACTCTTGACGGCGGCCAGGAGTCTCAGCGTCAAGATCGGATCTCTGCGGCCGTAGGTTCGGAGTGGCGAGAAACAGAAATACGCCACCTGTTCCAGGGAAACAATCTTCAGGATGACTCGCACAGTCCCGTCCTCGTCCTTGATTTCTCTCTGATCGTTCAGTTCCATCCGGATCGCAAACAGGTCAGAGAGATAGTCGATCGCGTTTATCGCCGTTCCCATATCGTTGATTCCCGGACTCATGGCCTTCAGGGCGATTTCCGTAATCTGCTTGAAGCCGAAAAGATAGTTTTCACTGGGCAGTTCTATGGAGTGGTAGATGAAGCAGTCCAAAATCTGCTCCCTCAAGTTTTCGTCTCCCAGGTCCTGGTTGGTGAGAAACAGAAGATCGTCCTTGAGCAGGTACGATCCGATCGGAACCATCATCCGGATCGTGAGGTCGTATTCGCTGGCAATCTTAGCGAGCTTGCTCTCTTCGATCTCCTGCAAGTAACCGGTTCTCCTTCCGTAGACCGCCACCCAATCGGACGAATCGTCAGGCGAAGCATTTTCGGAAGGTTGGGAAGACGGCCTCGTTCGTTCTTCCTCGAGTCCGGCCCTGGTAACGGAGTAGAGGGACTCCAGAATGGTCCCGATCTGGACGGATCTCGAGATCGAATGAATGAAGTAGACGAAAAGGACCAGGCAGGAGATGGCAAAGACCAGCGCAAGGAAGACCGAGGTTCCTGGCACTCGACCGCCCTCTCTTCCCACATTGATCAGAATCAGTAGCGCATAGATGACCGTCCCTACATAGAATCCGAGAACGATCTGATGCTTCCTCTGTGAGATGAGTCCAGGCACGACTCTCGGGGAATAAATCGAAGATGCCTGGTTGATCACCAGCATGATCATCGTAAACGAGAAAACCGTCAACGAGAGGATGCCTCCAGCCACGGTTCCCAGGAACGTCTGGGCTGTGGTCGCGCTGCTGATGAACAAATAGGGAGCTGTGTCCGAAAGGCTTTCGAAGAGCCCTGAACCTTCCAGGCTGATCATCAGAACAGCGACCGCGAAAAACAGTACGGCAATGAACGTCGGGTAGAAAGCGATGCTTTTGACGACGTATTCGTACAGGTTTTGAGATTTCTCTCTGATCCTCATGCGGCAACCGACCTCCACCGGCCGTAGGCATAACCAGTCGAAAAAAAGCTTGACGCAAGGAAAGTCAGGAAATGGACGTGACGGCTAAAGCCAGAATAGCATTCTCCGAGCCTTCCAACCATCCTAACTGGAGAGAAGCGGTCCAAGGGAGAGAGAAGCGGTCCAAGGGACACTGTCTTGATAGAAGGGGTATCGCGAACGCGTCAGAGGGAGAAACGCGTCATAGGGACACTCCCCCATTTCCCCATTTCCCTCTCTCCTTTAGGGGCCGGACTGGTGCCAATACGTCCAAGGGGACACTCCTCGCAAGGCTTATTAAGGGGAAGGCTTACTAAGGGGGACTGTCCCCAGGAGAACCGGTGAAGAAGAGAGCCTTCCTTCATCCCGATGCCGGGGACTGAGGTTAATCAGCGATCCGAAGTGTCGTCAGTGAATGCGCCCCCGACCGGAGTGTCAACTTGTGGACCTCGACCGAGGAAACCACCTCCACACTTCCAACCAGGGTCTCCAGGTCTGTGAACAACTCTCCGGCGACGTATTCCGCAAGATGCTCATTTGGTCCAAGCGTTTGCTCTATCGAGGCAACGATGTTGCCGGCCTGGTCGCGGGCGATAAAGACGAGATCGGCCTCCTCGCCGCTCAAGTTGACCAATGCGACTCCAGTGTTTACATCGTTCTGTGCCTCAACTCCAAGCGTGAAGTGCCTCCCCGGAAGGGAGGGCAAGACTCCCGCCTCGGTCACGCGATTGCCTTCAGCGTCAAAGACCGCGAAGATCTCCGAGGCGGCCATCTCTCCCTCCGATTCGAGGAGGACGTAGCCATTTTGAATCGGTCCGATGGCCTGGGTCTGGACGAGGGCACTTCCTTTCGGGGCCAAAGAGAAGCTGAAGTGATCTGCGGTTTCGCCGCCGATCGAGACATTGGCCGCTGATCCGTCGGAGGTTCGGAAGTTCAGCGAGACGACGTTTTCGAACGAAGTCGAGTTGACGAGGAGGAAGGCGGTCTTGATGGAACCGTCTTCGTAAGATCCATCCGCAAACTGCGGAAATACGTGAGTCAGGGACAAGGGGGCTCCGGGAGCGACTTCGTTTCGCGCGACGACCTTCTGAACCACTCCGGTTTGAGTATCCAGCAGAAAAAGACCCGATTGGCTCAACGAGAAAGTTCCAGAGAAAAGCACCTGGGTGTCATTCATATCCAGGGGCTCAATCGTATCGAAGACCGACTGGGCCGTGCCTGGGACCGGGCTTCCGTTGTCGAGCGCCCTGTGGAACCCCGAGGAAGCATTGAATAGCAGCAGATCTCCTCTGGTAGTCCGAAAGGCGACCTGCCCCGCGTCGTTGTGCGGTCCGACGAGATGTCCATCACTGGTAGGACCGGCAGGCTGGCCCATGGAGCAACGGGACGTAGCTCCTCCCTTCGATCACGACCGGTTGGGATTCCCCGGAAAGGAAAACCAACAGTTCGTTCTGCATCGATGTCGCGAAGGTGTTGTTGAGGTGGTCGGTGAAGATCACCAGGCCGTCGTTCAACAACACGGTGGCAGGAGGGTCGAAATGCTCGGTGTACTGACCCAGGAACCCCGACATGAAACGCAGGTTGATTTCAATGTTATCGACCGTCTGCCCGTCTGTCGCAAGCGTGTTAAGCCCTTCTTCGGTAAGTCCAAACAGCCCGCCGTAGGGCGGAGCGGAGGGGCTCGGGTAGTAGGCGGAAAACAGAACGGGAGACGCATCGGAATCGGTCAGTTGAACCGAAACCGGAAGGTACAAGTCGGTCCCTGGGCCGCTCACGTAGAGCCGCTCGACCGGGGACGAACTGGATCGCTTGATGAAGAGGTCATTGAATGACGACACTCCGGGTTCGGACCCTTGACCGTAAAAGACCACCGTCCCTCGGTCATTAATGGCGCACGGGTTGCCGATTGTCGTGAACGTTCCGCCTCCGGGCGCTTGACCGCCCTCCTGGGCAAGAAGCGCCAGTTCGTCTCGATTTCGATCGTACTCGCAAAATCTGGCCTCAGTGACCGCTCTGCATTTGGTCGGGTCCGAGCAGGGAGTGATCACGAGGGCGATCTGAAGATGGCTTGATCCCGGTCGTTGAGTCCAAAAGCGGATACCGTCTGAATGGGATGGTCTATGGCCGCATCCTGAGGCAGGACCAATGCCTTCACCCGTCGCTCGTCATGCAGGTAGAGAAAGACGCCTTTCAACGACTTGTCTCCGTTTTGAAGTGTCGCGCCGAAGAGAATGTTGTTCCGGTTGTTGAGATAGAAATCCCCGATCTCCTGGTAGGTGAACCCAGGCACCGGGGACACTTCCCCGAGAACGGCGATAGCCCGAATCGTGTCGCCGTGTAACCTCAAGAAGAGCCCGTTCGGATCGGGACTGCCATCCTCAAGTCCGGCCGAAAACGCCACGGTTCCCGAGTTGTTGAGCTGGCCCTGCCAAAGATACCTGAAGGTTCCGCAGAAGACGGAAGCATTAAAGAAAGTCACCAGCAGTACAAAGGCAGCCACAAAGAGAGAGCAGTACCGATCTGATTGCATCGATTTCTCCCTTTGAGTGAATTGCAACCTATATTCCAAGTCAAGCTGATTGTCTGCCCAAAGTCCAACTCTCCTCCGAAACGCTGAGGGAACGACAGAAACGCCCGAGAGGGCCCAAGGTGCTTCTGTTGAAAACAGGGTCCCGCGAG
>CAVZRV010000001.1:0-7187 GCA_963777605.1 uncultured Acidobacteriota bacterium | reverse complement strand
ACTCAAATCCGGATTCACGTCGCACGTCGAAATTCGCACTTTCTCTCCGGGTCTTCCACCTCAGGGGTTGCCGATTCCCGAGGGCGCCCCCTGTTCGTCGTAAAAACGGATGTTGATCACCGAGTTGTCACTCGGGTTGATCAGGATGAACTGGGTGCGGATTCCCCCGCCGTCGGCGATTTGCGGAAACACAACCGGATCGGGGGCTGGCTTGTTCAGATCTGCGATCGGGAAAGTCGTCAGCAGGAACTCTCCCCGCCCGTTGGTGAGCGAGCGCAGCGTTAGCGCCGCGAACGGCGTTGAAGACTGCAGATCGAGAACGCCCGTGAAGTTTGCCGGCAACCCTTGAACCAGCTCCGTGGCAAACCTGGCATCCTGGCCGCGCGCCTTGAGTTGAATCGGCAGGGGGTCGGCCGTTCCAGCCGTGGTCTTCCCGTCTGCAGCAAAAGCCGATACCGCTACCTCGGAAGCACTGCCGCCTGGGTTCGCAATGGCCAGACCCGTGTCGTGTCCTTGGGTGGTGTCGATGTAGATACGAGCACGATTGGTGAGTGAGGCTGCTGGAACCCCGGATTCGGTCACCACCAACCCGTTGCTGCACAGCTGGAATACACCCGCCGCGAGGGGCGAGGCGCTGCCCGGATCGGGCGTCAACAATGCCCAACCCACCTCCAACGGGTTGGATGATCCATCGGTCTGGAGCACGTATGCTCCGTTTGCCTCGATCGAGTAGGCAAAGACCGAAGACCGGGCGCCTCCGGCCTGGCGAACCTGCAACGGGGCTCCGTCACGGTCGTAAAGTCGGACGGTCCCGGTGACCACGTCGGCGGTCGGATTCACCAGGATCAGGGATGAGGTCGCACCCTGCCCGTCCACGAACTGGGGCAGATACTGCGGTTCGCTTGCCGTCTGACGGGTCAGATCCGCCGCCGGGGTCGTTGTAAGAAGTGCCTCGCCGCGCTGGTTGGTCGTCAGCCGCAGCGCGAGCACCGAGAGTGGCTGGTCACTCGAAAGATCCAAAGTTCCAAATTTCACAGCACTGGCGAAATCGGCCGGCAGAAGGAAGGAGGGAGCAATGTCCTTGAGCTGATTGATAAACTTCGCGAAGTGGGCGCCTGCCTCCAACGAGCCGCTGCCGCCTGCAATTACCGTCCCCGTAGAGTTGTGCAATGTGAAGTTGACCTGGGCCGTCTCCGAACCGGTGTTGACCACGGCGAGGCCGGTGTTGATTTCCACCGTGCCCTGATATTCGTTGGAGTGCGCCCGGACCTGGGTCCGGAAGTCTATGAAGATCCGCGATTCGGTAGCGGGCGGTGACGCAGGCACGCCGGCTTCGCTCACCACGACTCCGTTCTGAGACAGACCAAAGACAGCGGTGCCATAGGGTGTGGCACCACTGTTAACCGAGACGACTGCGTATCCCGGCTGTGCCGTGCCCGCGGCGCCGAGAGTGCTGGTGGTGGCCACTCCGAGCGATTCGAGTGAGAGGCTGACCGACGAACCGGGAGGTCCCCCTGGGCCGGGAGAGAGTTCCGGGGAATAGGCAGAGTAACCACTGCTTGCTTCGGCGACAATTCGATAAACGTAATCGGCATTCGGATCCAGGCCGGAATCGGTATAGACGGTCGTGTTCGCCGCCACGCTTGAAACGGTCTCCCAAGTCAGATTGCCGGCGGAACGCCGCTGAATCAGGAAGCTGGTCTCCCGCGTGGATGCATCCTGCCAGACGAGTTCGACTGAACCCGGAGAGACACGGGTGACGCTGACCAGCAACGGGGCCGGAGGCAGGTTCAGCGGAGTGACGGCGGTCAGGTTATCGGCATCGTCGTAGGTATAACCGACGCCGCTTCCCTCAGGGTAGGCCACCTGCGTGAGGCGGCCGGCATCGTCATAAAAATAGCTCTGGGCCTGCGCGAAGGTCAGGGACGAGAAGATAGCAAGGCCCAGGGCCGCGCCAAAGGCCACGTTTGAGAGGATACGCTTGTCTTGATTCACTGTAGTCTCCATGAGTGCTCTCTTCTAGAAAGTGGCCAGTACGTTGTTCGGATTGTCGGGAATCGGCCTGCCGGCTGCTCGCAACGCGTTGATGTAGAGTTGCCAGTGGATGAACTCGCCGTAGACTCCTTTGTGCCCGGAACTGACTTCGTTCCAGCCCGCCTGCTGGATGTCCGCCGAGGATTGCGCCGCCCCGGGCGATCCTCCTGCCCCTGAATTGAAAAGGGCGTTACCGGCGAAAACTCCGCCGAACTTGAGTGCCTGCGCGCCTCCGGTCAGCGCAATGAAGGTCGGCGAGAACACCCGTCGAGCCACGGCCTTGCCGACGGCCTTACCGACGGTGGTTCCGAACAGCTTCCTCGCTCCCGCCCTCGGAAGGATCTGCGTGATGAGGTACTCATCGCTTCCCATGATGGCTTTGTCGCGCGCCAGCAGACCGAGTTTGAAGCTGGTCGGGTTCTCGGCTGCGTACCCCTGGCGGAACTGTGTAAACCGATTCCCCGCGGAGGTCTTTGACCCATATCGCGCATAGCGGGCAGCCCCTCCGGCAACGGCACCGGAGGCCGCGCCGACGCCGGCTTCGAAAGCTAGCCGTCCCGGGTCGACCTTCTCACCCTTCAACCCCTGCGTCGTGAGGTACCCGAGGGAGGAACCCAGAGCTCCACAGGCGGCACCCCCTGCCACTCCGACGCCAGAAGAAAAACAGGCTCCCGTAACCGCCCCGTTGACGAAGGCCCCTCCGATCTCGGCCCAGTAATCGCCGCTCGAGAGATCCACCTTCTTACCCGAAATGGCGTCCGCCGCAATCTTGATCCCCACGCTCACTGCCCCTCCGACCAGGGCTCCGGCAATGAGATTCCAGAACTCACCCCCGGGATCCACCCGCATCACGGGGTTGTTGCCCGTGTAGGTGTAGCGATTCAGGGTGTTCGGAAGAGCAATGTCCCCATAATGGGCGTCGGCATTGACAAAACGCTTGATCTGCGGCGAGTACCACCGGTAGCGCATGTAGTTGAGGCCGTTGGAGTCGGTGATCACCCCGAACAGCCCGCAGAACAGGAAGAGTGAATCAGACGCTCCCGTACGCTCGGAGATCTCGCCAAAGGGCCCGTAATGGACCCTTCCCGTCACGGTGCCCGACGGCCCGCTGAAGGCCGTCGTACTGCCGCGCTGATCGAAGTGATAAACGCGCACCTGGGAGCCGGTCACTTCGTATGCGAGTCCAACGCCGTAGACGTAATAGCTCTTGGTGCCTGAGGGATCCGTGCTCTGAATCACCTGCGACAGGTCACCCGACGGGGATACGACCAGCTGGGTGCGCTGGTTACCGACCCCGAAGCTGATCAGTTGATCATCGGGGTTGTAGGAATAGCTGACATCACCCGCCGAGAGCAGGTTCCCCTTGTGGTCGTAGAAGTAATCGTTGAAGCTGTTCCCGAGGGGGCCGCGCGTCATGTTGCCGTCGTCGTCGAAGGCAGTGGCTTGACCGTTAAAGCTCTCAAGGCGATTGGCGCGGTCGTAAGTCATCGTCGCGCCCTGCGCCTGGTAGGGAGGAGGCGAGTCGCCTTCGACCTGCTCGGCACCGATCTGACCCGCAGCGTCGTAGGAGTATCGGTAGCCGACGATGACGTGCCCGGACTTATCGACATCCTGTCGGACCAGCACGCGGCCGGCAGCGTCATATTCCATCTCGCGGTGCGTGCCGTTCGGAAACTCGACCCGGGTCAGCAGGTTGTTGGAGTCCCAGGTGTAGTCCGTCGTCCGGTTCGCCCAGTCGGTCACCCTGACCAGGCGGCCGGCGGCATCGTAGGAATAGCTGACCCGCTTTCCGTCCGGATACACGAGGGCGGACAGGTTCCCCGCGGCATCGTACTCGTAGCCGATCCGGTTTCCGGCGGCGTCGGTATAGGAGGTCATCCGATCGAGTGCATCGAAGGTCCGCACCAACTGGGGTTGAGGTTCGATATCGTAAAAGGACTTGGTGCTGACGGTGGTCAGATTTCCGTTTTCGTCATAGGAATAGTAGGTGGCCGGAACGATCAGTCCGGGGCCATCCGTGGTGAAACGGGTGACCCGCCCCACTTCGTCGTATGTGAAGTTGTAGGTCGCCCCCGACGGCTTCGTGACCTTGGTGAGGAGATCGCGCTTGTTTTGCTCGAACCTCGGTGGTCTGGTTCAGCGGAGTCCGGGACCTGTCGAGCCGGCGAGCCTGGTCGTAGTCAAAATCTGTCGTGTTCCCCTTCGGGTCAGTGAGGCTCCGGGTGAAATCGTCGGGCCAGTAGAGTTTCGAACTCACCCGACCCAGCGGATCCGCCACCGAGGTCGGCCGATCGAGACGGTCGTAGCCGTACCTGGTGTGACGGCCCATCGCATCGACGGACTCCGTCAGGCGGCCAATCGCATCGTAGGTCAGCGTCGTAGTCTGACCGAAGACATCCCGGCTGCGGCACGGGGAAGTTCCTCGAGTCATAATCGACATGCCGAACCATCCGGCCCTCGGCGTCGTAGGTGGCGACCGCGTTGCCAACCGCGTCATATTCGTGGGTAATCGTATTCCCCAACGGATCCGTTTCGGTTGCCACTCTGCCGACGGCGTCATAGGTCACCAGACTGACGTTGCCCTCCGGATCGATCGTCCGCACCAGTTGGTCCTCTCCGTCATAGACGAAGTCGGGTCACCTGGCCGAGCGCGTTCGTTATGGCGACCCGGTTGTTGTTCCCGTCGTACTCGAACCGGGTCTCGCCGCCCCGGGCGTCGACCTTCCGCACCAGGCGATCGCGATGGTCGTATTCGGAGGTCTCACTGTTGCCGAGGGCGTCGGTCTGCTTCGTCACCTGGTCGGTGGGACTGTACTCCACGGTCCTCGTGTACCCGTCCATGTCGGTGATCGAGGTCATCCGCCCCTGGGCGTCGTAGTCCATCCCGACGTGCCCGCTTTCGGCCGGGTGAGACGCCGTTTTGGCAGGCCGGAGGCATAAGTCATATTGATGCCGCCGCGTCCGGCCAGCAGATTGCCGGTCAACTGGGAATTTCCGTTGTAGCTCTTGTTGTCTTCGTTTCCGAGCGCGTCGGTGATCCGGTTCAGGTTGTTGTTGGGATCGTAATTGAAGCGAGTCTCCTTGCCCAGCGCGTCCCGGACCCGAATGAGATTACCGTCGCCGACGTACTCGAAGCTCGTTGCATAGCCGGCAGGATCGACGAAGCTGGACACATTGCCGCTCGGCGTCGTAGCCAAATGTGGTGGTGCGGCCAAGGGCGTCTGTTGCGCTGATCCGGTCTCCATCCGCGTTGTAATTCCAGGTGGAGGTGTTGCCGAGTGCATCGGTCAGGCTGCGGAGGTGGTATCCCGAGTCGTGCTCCACGATGGTGGTGTCTCCGAGCCGGTTCCGATAATGGGTGCGGAGACCTCCGGAGGGGAGATCCTCATATTGGAAAGTCGCGACCTGGTTCGTTGAAACGCCGTCGTCCTGGGTTGCCACGCGCCCCTGGCTGTCATAGGTGTTGGCCGCAATCTGGTCACCGAGAACATCGGTCGTACGGACGATCTGGCGGCCCTGGTAACTGAAATGGGTCGCCTTCGTCGGTCCGCTGAAACGGAGCGCCCAGCCACGGAACACTCCCGAGGTGCCCGCCGCCTTATCGACAACATGCACCCGCCAGGTCCCCTTGGGGTTCTCTCCGTAGAAAGCGCTCGGTCACCTTTCCGCTGAAGTCCACGGTATTCACACCCAGGGGAACCTGGTTGAAAAGGACGACCTGGGTCCCTTCAGGAGAAATCAGGGTCACCTGCAAATCCTGGGGACGAGAATGATTGATCGTCCCCGAACTGACCTGGACCAGGCCGATCGGCCCGGTTTCGGTTACTTCGACGTCAAAGTCGAGCCCGTTCGGATCGTTGTCGGGAATGTCGATGTTCGGACAGCAGGTGCCGTACTCGTCTCCCAGCGTCACCGGACTGTAGATTGTCGAGATCAGGTCACCGGGTCCGTAGGCGATGTGATAGAGACGCTTCTCCTGGAAATCGAAGAATCCTGCACCGTCTCGACGAGGCCTCCGAAGCTGTACCAGAGGTCCAGCCTGCGTCCCGATATCGGCTCCTCGATCCAGTTGAGCCGTCCGTTGAAGTAATGGGGAACCAGGTATTGCTGGACCTTGTTTCCGATCCGGAGGAGGCTGCCGTCCGAGGAATTGAATTCGTACACCGACCCGTCCTGGCGGACGAGCCGCCAGTTGTCGTCATACCGCCGGAACAGTCGGTCGTAGCGAGCGGCTTCATCCAGGGGCGTGAAGTCCTGGCTGGGGCCGGCATATTGGAAATCGTTCTTCCGCTCCTGGTCCCAGTGGACGGTCATGACCCCCGTCGGATTTCCGTCGATCCAGGCGTCATACTGGGTGCTCCAGCCGTAGCCCAGGAGCCCCCTGTTCTGCGTGAGGAGCGAGTTGTAGTGCAGGTCGAAGTCCAGCGACCTCCCGCCCTCGACCGACACGAGAGGGATGTCCAGGATGAATGCTCCCGTCGCTGCATCCACCGAGTTCCCCATGCGGCTTTCCATGCGGGGCCGCGTCTCCCGCCGAATTGAGTCGATGGCCTGTTGACCGCTGATGGAGTTTCGCTGAATCACGTCCCGAGCCACCGCCAGGGCAGCCCCGCCGTGCAGAAAGGTGAAGAGAGTGACGATCAGAAGTGCCGCAACCGGGCGCCTCAGGTGCTCGAAATCAAACATGGTCCGTTCCTCGAAGTTCCGCTTTAGAGGCCGTTGGAAAGGTGAGATTTGATCCAGGCCAGAAGATTTACTGTCCAGCCTACTTGATCATTTCGTGCTATTCAAGACGCTCATTTACTTCTAAGGCAATATTCCGTCGCGAAGCCGGGCCGTAAGCGCGATTCAAATCGCGAGCGCCGGCGGACAGTAGCCCGTCAAAGATGTGACTCCACCTCCGTGATTCCGTAACTGCAGGTGGGTTAGCCCCGTGACAGGAGCGAGATTGAATCGCACTTTCAGTGCTGCAATGTCGCCTTGCCTCGGAATCCCGGGGGCGGCTGCCAGATTGCGGAGTTCATGGGGATCGGACTGATGGTCGTAAAGCTCGGCACCCCTGTCCCCAAAATCCCACTCGGTATAGCGCCACCGATCGGTTCGGACGCTGTGCCCCGGGCATCCTGGCGCTGGACCTGGCCGCAGGCTGGGTG